>NZ_JARTVX010000004.1:0-5425014 GCF_031450875.1 Caballeronia sp. LZ001
GGCAATGCTCTTCCAATCGTGCTCATTGAATCGCTTTGCAGTCGCGCTCGCGCAATAGTTGCGACTGCCTATGTTGTAGGCAAAACTCACCGCGGCCGCGAGTTGGTTAGGATGGTCCTTGAGGCTCGGCGTGCATCGAAGCACATCATCGGCATGGGTCATAAGTTGGCGGTTTAACGACTCCCAGCACTCGTCTGGACTGTACGACTGGCCGACAACGACGTCGTGCGTGTCGCCGCTGCATTTCGTTGCAACACCTACAGGGTCGAGGTAACCGCGATGCACAACCCCTTCGAAGCGAGGCACGATGCAATACAGCGTGGTTGCAGCTACGGTGCCAACTATGCCCGCGAGCGCTGCTTTCCCAAGGTTTGCCATTCAATGTTCTCCAGAAACAACGAAGCCCCGCCTGCCGATAGCAAACGGGGCGTCATTCATGTTCAGGCAAATCAAGCGTGAGCCGACTCGCGTTCGCGCGCGCGTTGATCGCGCCGGTCTTTTCTCCAGGCGAACACGAAACTTGCGCCAATATAGGCAAGCGTCGCCACCGCGACCCACCAGTTGATGTCGTGACTGCTCAGCCACAACCAAAAGTTTCCGCCCGCCACGGGCGCGGCCTTCGCCGCGCTGGCGCCCCACTCGTCTTTCATTGGATTTCCCGCTAAGAGATTTGTGAACGTTGATCGCTATCGCACAACGCCTTCCATGTGCGCACCGCGTAGATTCGTACCTGCTAGGTCCGCTCCCCGAAGCTTCGCTTTTTCAAAACGCGCTCCGTCCAGGTCCGCGCCGCTTAGGTCCGCTCCGCGCAAGTCAGCTTCGGACAGGTCCGCGCTGCGCAGACATGCTCCGCTCAGATTCGCGCCCTCAAGCGCAGCTCGCACAAGAATCGCACCCCGCATATCGGCCCGACTTAGGTCCGCGCATGTGAGCTTTGCTCCAGTGAAGTCGACATCGCAAAGCGAGGCGTTCGCGAGCTTCACATTCACGAGCGGCGCACTGCCCCGATGCTCGCCGCCAAGATCTGCGTGACTTAAATTCCTGTTCGCGGCATGACTGAGATCGTCAGCAAGGTTGTCGCTCTGCGTGGTCAGTATGACCGCGCCGGTATGACGGTTTTTGATCTCAGTACCACCCTTCCATGACGTGTCGCTGCGAATTGCGCCGTCGAGGTTCGCGCCCTCAAGCATCGCGCCGCTCAGGTTGCAATCGCGCAAATCAGCCCCTTTCAAGTCAGCGCCGTACAAGTTAGCGCCCGTCAAATCCGCGCCACGCAATACAGCCCCAGCCATCTTGGCATTGACCAAATTAGCGCCGCACAGAACGGAACCGCTCAATTGCGCGCCAACGAGCACTGCCTCCTCTAGATCGGCACTGCGCATATCGGCTTGCTCAATCGTAGCTCGTTCCAGATTCGCCCCCACCAAATTTGCGTCGGCCAGGCGCGCTGCGCGCAGCTGCGAATTTGATAGCGGAGCGCCACTAAATATTGTTGTTCTACCCAAGTCGATATGGCTGAGATCACGCTTTTTGGAAACAGCCTCACGCAGCGAATCTCGAAATTCACTGTCGGTTTGCGTGAGGATCAGTTTGCCCGTTCGGCGATTCTTATAGTCGAAACCTTTATTCCAAGGTAAAAGATCCCACCCGGTCCCGTTCGCTTTCATCGCGTCAATCCATTTCGTATCGCATGCCAGGCCCGACTTCACTCGGAAACCAGGCGCTTGAATGAGGGCTATCGAAGTCGCCAGATGGAGAGGGGATCGCATAGATCACCCGGACCCAGCAATATCCTGAACGGCGCGCGTGTATCTGCATCCGTGCGGAGCCAGTTTCGCCGTATAGGTTGCCCCTGGCATCAGTGAACTTGTCCGTCTCACCTAGGCGAACCTCAACGCGCCATTGCAGTGTGTTCGTTGCGCCTTCGAGCTCGCAGTCGATCCTCAACGCTCTACGATCTCGTCCCAGGCGCAGGTCCTTGATTGAGACCAATCCATTGAGCGTCCGGCCCACCTCAGCCACCTCCGACAAGCGACCGTCCCACACCTCGGCCTGAACGCGCGCTTTGTAGTTGCCGGGCTTTAAGTCGTGCACGACCCACTCGCACTTCGTGTTTGCAAGCCGTTCTTTCTTTACTTCGTGACCCGGCTCATGCCATTCAATCAAATACTGCTTGGCGCTGGCCACCGCGCCCCACGATATCTTGGCCGACATTCTGGCACCGTAGTCCGCGAGTGCTTCAATGCGCGGCGCGCTTGGCGCGGCAATCGGCACGTAAGCTTGATCGGTCATGTCAGTCGACGCCGCATTGTCGACGAGCGCAAACTTTTCTGGCGCGTGCCGCGTCGCCGTGATCGTGAAAGACGTTCCGTCATGCGATTCAGATATGCTGACCACGCGATACAACTGCCGTACCTCGGCTGCCGGCTGAATCGTCCATGCGGCATCACAAACCGGCGTCTGCAAGAGTGGCCTGCAAGGCGTAACCTCCGCGCCGTGCGCACTCTCAATTTCCACGCGCTGAATCTGCGCATCCGGCAGCATCAACGTAAGGTAACTCCCAGGAAGGGCCTCGACCTCCCGGTCCAGGATCACACGGCCTGTATCCGTCACACCCTTAATTCGCCCACCTATCGAACGCTGCGAGCGCAACGGATCGGCAATCTCGATCACCTGTCCTGGAAGCGCAAGCGCTCCATCCAGACCGACACCGAATGTCACGGTGTCGGTCTCCAAGCGCGAGGTCTCAAGAAGCCAATGCCCAGCCCGTTGCGCCTGCGATCGGCTGGTACAGCCAAACGCTGTGATTTCTGCCGTGTTGTAACCGTATAGAGCGATGCCATCAAGGTCTTCGACGCTCTCGACGGCGCGCTGAAAGCCATTGTTCGGGTCACACCATGTGACCATCACGGCCGTGTAGCGTGACTTCAGCGTGCTCCCGGTGTACTTGAACACCCCTTCCACTACATTGCTCGGGTTGTAGATATATGCCGGATCGCACGGCATGTCTGCCGACGTCAGCACACTGCCCGCGCTCCAGTAGGCAATGCCGCGAAATACGCTCGCAAGCTGTTGCAACAAGGCGAACGCGTGCGAACGTGTCGTGATGTAGCAATTGCAGGTGAACCGCCGCTCTGTGCCGCCGCCACTACTTGGAACCTTCTCGTCGCAGTACTTCGCAATCGCATATAACGCGAAGCGATCGACATGGGAATCCCGCAGCCAGGCACCAGCGCCGTAGCGGCCATTGAGAAGGAGATCTCGAAAGATCCATGCCGGATTGTCTGTCCACGCGCGCTTAAACTTCCCGGTCCACTCCTCGCCGTACTTGCGGTCGACCGGATCGTAGTTGTCCGGTACTTCAACCAGCAACCCCTTCACGTCGTATGAGCGGGCTGGAATTCGGTCGAATTTATCGGAGGTGATGCGCATCGCCGCCACTGCGCTAGTGGGATATTTGAACTCGCCGGTTCGCTTTTTTGTGTAGCTCACTACATGTGCCGTACCGTGCTCCTTTCCGGGGTTTTTATCTTGATTGATCTCGTCCGCACGCGAGATCTTCAGCACAAAACGCGCACTTCCGACCAGCTTTACTGGAAACGTGAATGTCTTGCAATAGCTCTGGCAGATGCCAGTAATCTCTCTAATCTCTGGTTCGGGCGCAGGAACGTTCTCGCTCGCCGGTTCGTACGATGGTGCGAACTGAAGTTTGATCGTCGCGTTGGTGTGCCCCTTATTCGAATCCCACCACAGATCATTTACCCGGACAGTAACATCCACCTCATCCACGTCCGGCTCTGCGACCTCGATCTTACAGGGCGTGAATTGCGTAACCTTGATCTTCTTTCCGTCCTTATAATCGTCGGCAAGACGACGCTGAAGCTCGACGCCCACTTGCACCTCACTTGAAGCCGCCGTGACCCACTTGATGGAGTCCTGCCGAACCTTCCCCTCGACAAAATCGAATTTTTCAACTTCGAAATTCAAGCTCCCGTCGTCATTTTCGACTCGAACGCCGTCCAGATACACAGAGCGACGCTGAACAGCTTTAGCGGGAAATGGACCAACGTTGTTGGCCAATCCCTCTATCTCTCCTTCCGAAATAAGATCGACAATGGTGCAGCAAAGGCGACTGTTGATAACCGTCTTCTCTTGCCCTTCAATGCCGCCTGACGTCTGCGTCGCGACCGGCGCAATGTCCTGCTCGGCCGCACGCGCCGGAGCATCGATGGCCTGGATGTCCGCACTGATCACTGTTGATCCAACGCGCATGCGCCCGTATAGCAAAGGCACCGGACCACCTTGAGCGACGACGTTCTGGATGCCTGGCATCCCGTGTTGACTTACCGGGCTCGGAGTCGGCGTCTGCGGCGAGAGCATCTGCGCAATTCCCCCCAGCGCCAAGGAGCCGCCCATGAGCATCATGTCGATGCCAAATTTATTGCCCGGGATGAGCCACATCGAGGCGGCCCCGGCGGCGGCAAGCGCCACGCCTGCGATCGTCTGGAATATCCCGCCGGCCTTACTGCCCGCAATCACCGGAGCGATGCGGATCGGCTCGCCGCCCGAGGGCCAATCGAGCTGCGTCTTATCGACATTGCGTTGGCCCACGAATACCGCATAACGCACGCCCCGCTGGCCGCTTCTGACGAGCTCCTGCCAGAATCCGGGAATCATCGTGCTGAGCGCTCGCAAGGCTTCGCGAGGAGAACGCACAACATAGGCGTGGTCGCGACCGAACTTGGCCCCCAGACTCCCATAGAGCCTGATTGGGCGCACTACATCTTCCAATTGAGTGTCTCCCGATGACGCAGCACATGCGTCACGTGTTTGCGGTAGCGTGGCAGCAGCTCGCGTCGCGAGAGCTGACCCCAAAGGTGATGCAGTATCTCGTCGTTCCCAAGATAGACCGCGGCGTGGTTGGGCACGCCGTATCGGCTCGCAATTGCCATAAGTAAGACGTCGCCCGTATGCAAACGCGCGTCGAACCCCAGGCTGATGAAGCCCGCCGCTTCGTAGTTGTCGAGATACAGCGAGCACGCAGTATCGGTCCACCACTTTCCGGCGCGTTCGAAGTCCGGCAACTCCAGCCCAAGTGCGGCGTGATAATAACGACGCACGACGCCGTAACAATCGTCCACGCCGTGCACAAAGCGCGCGCCGATCAGCGGCGCTGTGGCAGTCGCTCGGGCGATTACTTGCGCCGTGATGTGATGAAGGCGGCCAGCGTGGACGGCCCCGTGCTGGTCGCGCTGCACGCTTTGAATAAACCACACTGGAACGCCTGACGCCCCACATGCCAACAGGTCATCAAGGCTTGGCAGAGCACTCGCATCAGGATGCGAATGAACGATGGCCTGCACGGACCCCACATCTTCTGCGCAAGAATAGGCGGCCGCTGAAATGGAAAAGTGCTCAGACGGAAGATTCGAAACATTGGCGCACGGCAGGTAATCGCCGTTCACGATTAGCCCGCACGATTCGTTTGGATAACACGCAAGCGCGTGCGATTCAATTGCCGCACGCGTGCACCCGGCAAGCATCACCTATCCGCCTCGCGAAAGCGCGCCATCCGCGCCCGCAGCGGGAAAGCCGCCAAAAGGCAGCGGCACGTCCTTAAAGCGCTTTCGGCAACTCGACAATCGCTTACCGCACCTATCCTCTTCCGGCTTCTTCGTCTTGATGTTGTTGCGCGTGAAGAAATCCGTTCCGCGATAACCGCATTCAGCGCCGCGGTACTCCCATCGGCACACCGCACTGATAATCTGGCGTGCAGGCAGTTTGCGCCCCGACAGATCCAAGGGTGAACTCAAAGAGAATTCGACCACCGCCGCCGTTTCAAGCGTCTTTTGCTCAATTAGCCACACCTCGACGGGCATCTCGGCATGCGGGTCGGCTTGCGCGCTATCGTCAAGATACTGCGCAAGCGTTCTGCGCCGCCGCACCGGCGCGCCCACGAGATCGGCAAATCGCTCGCATAGTCTGGAAATCGCGCCGTCGAGATTGGCGACGCTCAGCGTAGGCGTGGGTTGTGCGGCGTCCCCCGTTCGTCCGAAGCCCATAATCTGCACGGGAAATGCGTGATACTGCTGCCCTTGCCATTTGATTAGGCCACCATGCTGATGCGCGTGAAACCGCAGAACTTCACCGCCTCGGCTTGTCAGATCGAGCTCGAATAAATTGATCAGCGCACCCGGCTCCAGTCGCTGCACATCCGCACGTGCAGTATTGCTCACTTCACTCATGCGTCGAAGACCTCCATGAATGTCACGCTTAATGCGTAAAGATCGCCGCCGAGCGCGCGGGTTTGCACGCCTTGCTGAGCGTCGAGTCGGAACAGACCGCGCGTGCGTAATGGCGGTGTCCAGTAAAAGGCTTCGGTACCGCGCGTGGCATCAAGAAACGCGCGGATTGCGCCGATTTCTTGCCCGTCACCAACAAACCGAAGCGGCCACGACTCCGTGACGTTACGCATGCCGTCGGCCACCGCCTGGCTGTAGCCGTCGCCGAACTGCACCGTGCGCACTCGAAAGTGCGTGGTTCCCTCCGCATCAACAGAAGGTGACCAGGTAAAGGTGCGATGCATAGCTGAGACTCTCACGCGAGCAACCCCTGCGACATCAAATAACCGACTCCGCCCTGGCCGCCCATCTTGCGCGCAAGCTTCTGGTCGAAGAACACCCCCACCCATTCCTGCAGCGCGCGAAGGTCGTGATCGCTTAGACTCGAGCCTCCATGATGGTGAACAGCCAGGTGAACCTGTGCGCCCTCCGATCGTGCCGCGACCGCGCTCGACCCACCCGCGAGGCCGCCCGAGGAGAAATGCGCCAAGTGATTGGAATTGATTGCCTCGAGCAGCGCATGATGCTGACGTGCCGAGGCGGCGTTCACCACGTACTCTCCGTCGGACAACATCGCAGGAATGCTGTCGCTTGTGCCCGTACCCGGCCCGGAGATGGATCCGCCCTGTGCGCGGTGGGGCAGTAGCTTCAGAAGCTGCGCAACCACCCCTGTGGTCGGTGACCAATCTATGAGACTTGCAAGAATTCCGCCCATTGCCTGGTGCAATGCAAGTTTCGACAGATCAGCGAGCGCGCTGGCGACAAACTCTCTCACACCGAGCTTGCCCGTTGTCACGAACTTCGTCACCGCGTCTTCCATCCGGCTCATGACGTTGACCACCGCGTGGCGTGCAGTTTCCGCGTGAGCTTGCGTGTCCTTGAAGAACTCCGCCATGCCGTGGTTTGCACCTTCGAGCCAATCGGTTTGGTGCCTCCTGAGCTCCGCGTAATACCGGTCATGGTTCGCGATCGATGCGACGAGACTCGCTTGAACATCCGCCACCGCTCGTCGATACCCATCGCTGTTTAATACGTCTGAGCTTGCGCTCCTTCGCAACTCATCAAGCTCGCGTTGGTGCTTGCGCGTGATTTCGTTCAGATCAGCTTGCTCGTCTCGGCGCAATGGATCCGCGTCGCGCCCGATGAGCGCGCGCGCGTAACGGCCAGCTTGCTCCTCACCGTACTCGCGCAGGCTCTCACGCGCATGCAGCGCCTGCACGGCGATCTTCGCTGTCGCCTCGCGCAGCTTCAATTCTTTCTCCATGCCGATATTCCGCTCGAGCTGTAATCGAATCGCTGATTGGGCGTGCCCGAGACTTTGTTCTTCCCTATTCGCGGCGTGCGTCTTTAATGCGGCCATCTTCTCGTTGAATCGCGCCAGCTCCTTTTGCGCGTCGCTAAGCTTGTCGGTCGTCGACATCTGCGCCCGAAGCGCAGCAGCCTGCTCACGAAGCCGGTCGAGATAACGCCTTGCGGCATCATCTGTGTGCGACGCCCGGACCTGGGCCTTTGGCGCATGGTAGAGCGACTCATTGTGAGCAATCGTCTTCTTCAGATCTGCATCGAGCCGTGCCCCAAGCTCGCGAAGCTCCTGATGACTCTTGCCGGCCGCTCTGGCGACGCCCAGGATCGCATCTTTGGCTGCGCGTGCGCTGGCGTTCGCATCGTCAAGCTTTTCCTTCCACGAGCGCACTGACTTCATCTCTTCGTCGTGATGCGCCATCATGGATGCAAACGTGTCGACACTCTTCTTGTGCGAGTCTGCTTTAGATGCTTGGTCAAGCAGAGCATGCTTGCGGCGCTCAAGCGCCGCGATCTCCCTTTCGATCGCCTCCGTGTTCGTCCCGAACGGATTAGCGTCGGCGTCATACAGCATGCCTCGCTGGGAAGCAATCGCATCCTGCAACTTCGCGAGCTCATCTCCCTTGCCTGTGACGCCCCGCCAAAAACGCTCCCACCGTTGGCCAAGCGTCTCGTAGCTATCCGTCATTGCCTTGTTGTCGGACACGACGGCTTCTCGCGCGCGTTGGCTCGCCGCTTGTACGAACTGCGCCCATGCGCCCGCTTTGTCGCCGGATTGTTCGACTGTACGGATCTGCTCGATCTGCGCCCGGCTCAGGTCGTGGTGCGTGTCAGCCCAATTCCGCGCGGCTTGAGCAGCATGTCCATACGACTGCTCGAATTGACGCACTACGTCCTCTGTCGAGTGCCCCGAGACCTTTGCATAGGCCGCCACACCCTCGGCAACTTGCAAGAGATCTGCCGCAGCGACGCGCCCGGATTGCGCGAGACTCATCAACGCCTGGCGCGCGTCGTTCGTCGAAACACCTACACGACCCGAGAGGGTGTCGGAGTAGACCAGTAACTTGCCCTGGGTAAGCGCTGCATAGTTGCCAGAAAGAACCATCGCATGATCGAGCTTCTCTTGCTGCTCGCTCAGTGCGTGAATGGCATGATAGGCAACGTACGCGCTTGCACCCAGGGCGCCTAAGGCGATGCCAGCCGGCCCACACAGCATCGGCAAGACATCGATGCGCTCGCCGAGCACCATGAGCGAGCCCATGAAATTCTTCCAAGTGCCTTGCATGGCTTCGTGTCCAAGCACAAACAACTCGCGCCGAGCGGCGGCCGACCCGGCTCCCAGATGATGCATGGCGCGCGAGGCAGCTTCAGCCTTCGCAATCAATGGCTCCGCAGACGCAGCAATGCCAAGGTTTGCTGCCTTCAATCGCATTAAATCGAAACGCGTCTTGCCCGCGGTCTCGGCCACCTTTTGAAAGCCCTTCACCGCAGCGTTGACCTGACGCACGCTCGCCGCAGCGCCGTTACTGGCCGCCTCTTCTAACGCACGCGCAACCACCGAGCTGCTCACGGCCATGTCTTTCTGACAAGCCTCGAAGGTTCGCGCGCTTGCTTGTTGATCAGCGACGAAACCCTTGCTCGCGCGTTTCACTCGCTCCATGCCTGCTTCGAAACCAGACGCATCGGCGCTGATACGAGTGACGACCTCATTAGCCACAGCCTGCCTCCTTCAACTTCTGCTCAACGACCTCAGCCATCTTTCGAGCTGCCTCTGACTTCTTGGCGTCGAACGCGGGACGCATGAACGGCTGCGCAGGCGTTCGCGAACTACCAAACTCGATGTCGTGAATGCCGCGCGCGACTGTGCGCTTCGTCAACGGCACTGCGTTTCGCTTGCCCAGTTCCACAAAACGCCCATAAAAGGCGTCCGCGCTCCAGGTGACGATGTAGGAGGCAAGCTTGCCGGGCACTGATTCCTCTTGATCGTATGCAATAAGAAGATGGTCTCGCAGGAATCCAGGCGAATGGGGTCGGCCGAAACGCTTGCCGATGCGATCGCCTACTGGCGCGCGCCGTTTCGCTTCTTCTTGAATCACGCGAGCGCCGCACACCGCCGCCTGGCGGAGCGTGCTTTCACTTACCGCGTCATCGAGCTTAGCGAACATCTCAGTCAACGTCTCAAGATTCTCAACACGATAGTTTTTACTCACCCTCGAGCACCTCCCCGTTGCGCACGACGAGGCGCTTTGCGCCAGAGCGTTTGGCTGCGTCCAGATTGACACCAAACGTGTCGGCCACAATCTCCTCGGCGCTGCGCCCACTAGGCTTTGAATGCTCGCGGCTCCAACCAGACCAAGGCGTAAACTCCGCCGCCGACGCGAGCGGTGCTTCCTTGCCACGATGGATGTTGTACAACAGACTCATAAGTGTGCCGGCCCGCAGATCTTCAATGTGGCCGCCCCATGGTTCGAGTTCGAACAGCGCCACCCAATCCGAATATTCGGCACTGAACACCTCGAGCTTGGCGCGCCGCACCGACATGCCCAATATCATGGCAATGCGCATCCACATCAGTTTCTGCGGGCTGGCTTTCAGTTTTTTGTGGCTTCCTCCTGGGCGCGGTTACCGAGACCGTTCAGCCGCATCGCGATCTGCGCGAGTTCTTCGAGGAGCGGCTTGCGCCCCGCACGAAGCGCTTCAATGTCGTCTCCGCTGAACAGCGGCTCACCTCCTTCATCAACCACGGTGGCGGCGATCAGCGTCGCTTCAAATGCGCTGTTTCCAGCGCGATCTTTAACGCTGTCGTAAAGCGCGTCGCGCGCCGCGCCCGTGAGCTCGCGAAAGCGTACTCGCTCACCTCCGAGCGCCACGACGTTCTCATCGACGATATTGGGCTGAAGAGCCGATAAAATTTGTTCTCGTTGCATGTCATGCCTCTTTAGATTGGTTCTGCGAATGAGATAAACTGACGTTAGATAGAGCCTTACCGTAAATTCGGCTTTTTACCGAACGTAATCTCGATCTCGCCGCTCACCTCCAGGTTGACGGAGCTGGTCAGCATCTGATCGACCTTCGCCGCGATCGGGAAATCCTTCACATGCGCATTAAACTTGATTTCCGTTCCCTCCGACAAAGTGAGCTTAAACTCAAGCAGCGTTCCGTTTTTTCTCGCGTTGAACAATGCCTGATGCGACTTCTCGGTCATATTCACGTGAAGTGCGAGCGTCACTTGCCCCCAATCCTGCATACCGCGCTTTTTCTCTCGACCGGTGCTATTCAAACGCGTGACGTCAACCAGGTTTGCCGAACCCGTGAAGCTTGAGATGTCTGTGAAATTTGCTACTTCGGCAAACGAAGCGTTGTCATCGCTTGCGTCCTTATACGCCAGCGTGGTGCCTTGCGATGGAACTGCGGTCGACTGCTGTTTATTTGAGTCGTTATCTGCGCGAAAAATATCTTCCGGCGTGGTTTTCTCTGCCATTGCCTTTACTCCGTTATTCAAAAATCGCCGCGGCGGTCCTGCATCACGTTCTAATAAAACTTGCCCCAGATACTCACATCAAGATGACTTCCAAAGAGGCGGGTCTCGTGTTCAAAGACATCCTCAGGTGCGCCTAGAGGCACCGCGCCAACCGTAGGGTTGACGATCGCCGAGACGACTTGATGCATCAGTTTCGCGCGACCCTCAGACGTAGTACTCCACACGGAAATCTGCACTCGTGCTCGGATTACGCCCAAAGGTTTGCCGCTCAGACCGACGGGAAAACGTCCGCCGGCCATCTGATAAACGATCCACGGGGGGCGAACATCGTCATCCACCACGTCTTCGAACACGCGCCCGTCGGCCAGATGCGCGAGCGCATTACGAACGATTTTCCCGGCGCTCATCGGTGACGCAGATAAGTTGGATGTACTCGCGCCGAGCAACATCCGGCTGCACTTGCTCAATGCGCATGACGAGGCCATCAACCGTCAAGCACATGCCCTGCCGGATGGCCTTGCAAGCTATCCGGCTATACCGAATACGCACGCTTGCTCGCGTGATGCTGACGGGCGCATCGGCCGCAATGATCTCCTTGCCGCTTTGCATAATCACAAACGCGCGCGTCTTAATGACAAGCTCCCACGCGATCGATTCACGATTTGGATCTCGTACACGGCGCTCGATGCGCACGGTCCGATTGAACACTCCTGCCGGCATCAAAATCTCGATGGCACGCAAATCGGCGCGAGCAGCACGTCGGCATAGCCACCTGGCATCTCGCCGATGGCTTGTCCCCGTGCATACAGTTCGCGATGGTCATATGCCCATGCGGCCGCCAGAAGCATCCACGAACGCACCGATGGATAGCGCGACAGGTCGATGCCCGCTTGGTAGGTGATCAAAACCGTACTGGCATCGGGCCAGGCTCTATTGGCCTTGGGCGCGAGAAGCGTCTCACGACCCAGCTGCACAACCTCATAGGTATTGCTATCCAGAGTTGTCAACTCTTCCGAAGCAATGCGCGATTGCACGCTTTCGACGGTTAGGACCTGTCCAGTTGACAACGGGATTTCGCCTCGCGGGAAGCTAGCAAAACGCTCGACGTACCGCGCGTGGCGAATCGCAGCGCCCGACTTACTTTCCGCCGCCTGCCGCGCGCCTGGGATCACAGTTCGCTCAATGAAATCGCGCTCATCCTCGTCGTCAATTCGGCATTGCGCAGCGACATCTTCGAACGTCAGTGGTTCGGCATCCAAGTATTTAAGCAGCAAAGCGGCCATTCAGTTTAACCGGCGAGTGAACTCATCGAGGGTTGTTACAAACCCCAGCGTACGCCGATGAGCACGGCAATAGATTCGACGTGGCGCGGACCAAAGTCGTTCTTGGCGATCACCCGGATCAACGTCTGGTCACGTTGAAAAGCGCTGACTACCTGACCATCCGAATCTTTGTAGGTGGCCTCCTTGCTGTAGTCGATCTCAAGCGAATCTTCTTCGCCGATGAACAGGTCGCCGAAGTCAGCGAAGTAGACCTCCGACGCATTGGTCTTATCGGCCGGCTTGCCATCAGGATCGCCAATAATCGGAACTTGCGTCGTCCGCCCGACCGGATAACCCTTCAACATGCCCTTGTCGAGCTCCGGATAGACCCTATTACCGGTTTCGTTGCGCAAGCTCGTCAGAAACCGGAACACGCGCGGCGCCATGATCCATCCCGGCGTGATCATGTTTGCGTCCGCACCCTCGAGTGCCAGAATTACCTTATTCAAGTCGATGTCGACTTTCTGCACGGACGACCCGTCACTTGCGGCGATCTTGTTTGTCTGAACCGCCCAGTGACGGAGGCCCTTCGGTGTGTTCGAATTTCCGTCGTCGAGAATGAATGCTTTATCCTCTCGAGAGCCGATAGCACTGGTCAAGTCACTAACAACGATCTGGTCGACATTTGGATTCACGCCCGCATACTTGAGCAGATCGTTTGCGATCGGCACCAGCGCGGCAAGCTTTTTCGCCGTAAGCTTTAAGTCGTCGAACTTCGGTTGTGCGGCCGGGATATCCGTGTCTGCGCCGATATAGCCGACTACAGCACCGCCCTTTAAGCGTGGAATCGTAATGTTGCCGTTCGACAGCGGCAGCGTGCGTGCTCCTAGGTAGCGAACAACCGACTTCGGACGCAGCAACTCGATCACTTCGCTCGAGAGGTTTGTCGGCACCAGGACGCCACCCGCACTCGAGGTGAGGGTGTTTAGCGACATGGCGACGTCTTCACCAAAACCGCGCTCCAGCGCCAACTTGGAAGCCAACTGCGTGTCGCCACGCGCTGCGGCCAGCGCGCGCACCATACGCGCCACCTTCGCGCCTTTCACCTCCGGCATCTTCGGCTGCGCCGGAACGCTCGGTGCCCCGCCGCTCGCCACCGCTGCCGGCGTCGGATCGATTGCAACTGCCGCCGCGGCCGCCATGCGCTCGGCCATCTCTGCCCGTTCGATCTGTGCGGTGATCTCGCTGAACTTCGTACTCAAACTAGCAAATTCGACATGTTGCTCGGCAGACAGCGCAACGCCTCCCGCTTCGCTCGCCGCAAGCGCTTGGACCTGCTGGTTAATGTTCGCGCGTTCGCGGCGAAGTTCGTTGATATTCAAGATCGATCTCCAAAAAAAGCCGCCTGAAGGCGGCAGTACTCGTTCAGCCGCGAACGCGCTGACGTGCGAAACTCGTGTATGTCAGTAGGTACTTCGCATCCTCATCGCAGCGGCCTGCGCGGCAACGCTTCGCCGTGAAGCCGTGCTCGCCTTGCGCTCGCCACGCGACGCTCGTATCTCTGCGGCTATCCGATTCACAGCAGACTGAGGCGTTTCGATACTGTCGGCCAGTGCCGCCTCTACTCCTTGCTTCCCAAAGAAAATTCCCGCCTGCGTGTCCTTGACCGCCTGAGTGGTGAGGCCTCGGAAGTTCGCGATTGCATCGACGAATTGCGCGTAGTTTGTTTGCACTACGCTAGTTAGATGCTGGAGTGACTGGTCACTCAATGGCTCGTGGGGCGTAAGATCGTTCTTGCGGTCGCCAGCGAACACCGAGGTAACCTTGATGCCCTGCTGCTCGTCGCGCTTGGACATGTCCAGATGCTTGGCGATTACGCCGATCGAACCGACACCAGAGCTCTGACTGACGATCACGTTCGACGCGGCCGCCGCGATCAGGTAGCCGCCCGAGAACGCGGAGAAATTGACGATCGACGTGATCGGCTTCACTCTCGTGGCAGCACGGATGTCGTTGGCTAACTCGAACGCACCCGTCGCGCTGCCGCCGTTGCTGTCGATGTCAAGAATGATGTGCTCGACCGCGGGATCGCTGACAGCCTGGTTCAGCGACGCGCGCAGTCCTTCATAGCTCGTCATCGGCTCACACGGGTTCATGTGCGCGGAGCGCGATACAAGGATGCCGGCGACCGGAATGATGTCCAGACCAGTATCGGCAACCACTGTGCGTCGGCGCTCGGATGCCGCCGCCATCTGCGCGCTGCCGCCAAAGTCTCCGTCGTCGGTGACTTTCGGCTGCGTGCCGTGCACGCTCAAATTCACGATATTCAGATACAGGGCCTGATTAGCCCATTGGACCGCCAGCGACATCATGTGATCACTAACGAGTTGCGGCTGATTGAAAATCAGGCTCGCGAGTCTGAGATGTGGCTTCAAAACAGAATCCTTTCGACGTCTGCAACTTGGGCTTTAGTGGGCTGAGCTTCGCTCGGCGGCATGGGCAGCGGCTTGGATGCGTCCACCATATTGAGCGGGCTCAGATAGGTATCGCCGCCATCCACTGGCGGCATGTTCTCCAAGCGCCGGATGTCATTGCTTGACAACCAGCCCCATTGACGCCCAACCGCATAAGCTGCGTACCGCGACGCCTGGTCACCCCGCAGCAGCCCTGCCAGGTTGTATTCGATGAAGTACCGTTTGCGCTCGGACGGCAGGAGCAAATCACGCGTTTTCGCCTGTTCGTGCCGCTTGACCCATGGCAACAAGGTATAGATCACAAACTGAATCTCCTGGTGCTCGATGTTACTGAACGTGGCCCGCTCAAGTTCGTTCACCATGTGCGCCGGAATCTTATAGATCCGCGCGATGTCGAGCGCGGAAAGCCGCAACGCATCGATCAAAGCCGCGTCAACGTTAGTCATCGACAGCGGCTTAAAAGTCATTCCCTCCTGCAGGAGCGCAACCTTCTTTGCATTGCCGGAGCCTGCGAACTTCGCGTTCCAGCTGTCGGTAATGCGATCGACACCCGCTTGATCCTTGATGGGCGGGCTTGCACTCGGTCGCTCAATCACGCCGGAGAGCACAGTGCCATTCAGAAACGACCTTCCCGCATACTGCTGTATCGCCTGAGAATGCCCAATCGCATTCGCATGGAGCAAGATTGGGGACAGCCCTGTATAACTATCGAGCGTGATCCAGCGAACGTGATGGATCAGGCGCTGGGGCATCGGCTCCCTGCCAAAGGCAATGTAAACTGGCTTGAGATCCCCACCGCGCTTAACTACCACCGATTCGCTCGGCAGGGGATAGAGCCCTCGAACGACCCCATCGCAATCGCGATCGATAAAGCTATAACTATTGCCGCAGAGTCCGACGGCAAGCTGCGACTGCTCTTGGTACTCGAACGGGGTTTGCCACGAGTTCGGTTCGTACTTCAGTATCGAATACAACGGGTGATTAACGGCTGGCTTCCGATCATCGCCAGATCGCTCATACAGCTCGATCGGCAACTGCGCAATGCTTTCGGCCAACAAAGTGACGCAGGCCTGCAGCACCGTGAGTGATAGCGCGCTTTGCTTGGTAACGATCTGGCCCGAGTCGGAGCGCACGCTACCCAGAAGCGACGAGATCCATCCGCCTAAACCTGTCTGCGAGACACCGACGCTCGGCAATAGATGCTTGCTAAAAAACACTACCTACTCCTTTGCCTGCGTCGCCTGCCCGATGCGAGCCGCGGCACGGTCGGCAAGGTATGCCCAGAACAGAAGGAGCAGTCCCGCCACGATAAATCCCGCTGGCACACTAACAAGCGCGACACCGAAAACAAGCAGTCCAAAGCCAACCAGTCCAGCGACCCAGCCAGCAATTCCGATTATCTTCAAACGCCTACCCCTTGGTCATAAACGGAACCACCGTACAACGCTGTGGGATTAAGTGCCATCAGCGTCACAGCGTTAAACAACGCCATCAACGGATCGATCTTTGCTGATCCGCTGGCCTGCTTCGTTATATTGACAGCGTTCCCGACCGGTACGACGCGCGCGTTACCTACACACCACGCCATTAACGGCTGACCGCCATGCATCAGCACGCCGTCAGGCACAACGTCATCTGCGCTCACTCTGGTGTTTGCCGCAACAGCGAGGCGCCGCTCCGCGGTTTTGATCGCGCCGGAGAGCTTCCAGCCCTGTGAGATACCAATCACCTTGTCTTCGGGAATACCGAGCTCGGCGAGTGCATCAAGCACGCTGCCTATTCCGGCCGGGTCAGCGCCGACCTTGTCGAGCAGGCCGGCCTGATAGATCGTGGCAACGATGTCGGCAACATCTCGCACGTCATCGCCGATCTGCGCGACCATCGTCAAGTCACCCGCAGCCTCGAAATCGTGCAGCCGCGGCGCGATCTCCTTTCGACGATCAAGGACGGACGGATGCGCCCACGCGTGCGTCCAGACAAGCCAGTTGCGCGTTTGTCTTTCGCGCCCGATCACAGCAAGCCCCAGTAAGTCATCTAGGCCGCCGCCGTCAATTCCGACGTCAATCACCTCGCTTCGCTCGATCACCTCTTCAAGCGTGATGCCAGGCGCGCGCGCAGCGTTTTCCCAGAAGTCTGCGCCCGCCCATCGATCGGAGCGCAAGTTCAGGCCTATCTCGACGTTCAGATGCTTAGCAACAAATTGCTGGAAGCTGCCATCCGTCTTGTGGCGGATCTTGCGCAACTGATCCTCCAGCCACTCGGCACTGACTGAGCGCCCAACGTTCGGGTTTGTGATGTAGAAGTTCGCCGGATCCAGATAGCCTTTCGATTCGATCAGCTTTGCAGGAAACTCGTACAGCACGCCGAGCGACTTGCGATCGATGATCTTTCCGTCGCGCACGTCGCGGTGATAGTTCAGCTTTTCGCGAAAGACGCCCGCCGGCGGCTCGTCGCTCTGCGTCGTCAGGATGACAACCCACCCTTCGTCGCGCGAGATCTGACCACCCGTCGCTTCCATGAACATGCTCTCAGCGTTCGCCTTTTTGCCAAAAAGCCAGTGCTCGTCGATAAGAATACGTCCAGATTTCTTGCCCGAGACGGTGTCCGTATCAGCGGCCACCACCTTCAACGACGCACGCGTCACGCGATGCGTGATGGTTCGAACATGATCTTGCACGTGAAACAAAGCCGACAATTCATCATCGGCTCGAACCATGCCGGCGGCCGGTTTGAAGCTGTTGTCGGCGACTTCCTTCGTGGGCGCCAGGATCAGATGCTCTTCCTCTTCACGCCAGCAGCGAATAACGGCCGTCAACATGATCCCGGCAGCGATCGTCGACTTCGTGTTCTTTTTGCTGATAAGCAGAAAGAACTCGCGGATTAACTGCGCACCGCTCTGCGCGTCGTAGGCTCCGAAAATAGCAGAGACAAAGTCGAAAACCCACTGCTCGCTACACTCGCCAAACGTCGGTTTGCCCGGCAGATCGACGACGCGCAGCTCTTTGAAAATCGCCAGCGCCTGCTCTGCTTCATCAGGAAAAATCGGAGCCGGAATGATCGACCTCCCGTCGATCAAACGAGCTTCCCAATCGGGACAGGCTGTCGTCCACTCCATACTTACACCTTCTTGCCGCCTGCCGCGACGAGCTTGGGCGGCGCGGCAGGTGCAAACTTGCTCGCGACCTTCTTTGCGGCTTCATCACGCAGCTCTTTCTTCCCGCCCTCGCCCTTTTTCGCGTGTTGATACGGAACAACCGCTTTCGCCGAATCAACGCGTAATTTCGGCTCGGTCATCGGATCATTAAACACCGCGATTAAAAACTCCAGCGCGTCGCGCGTCGCGACCGCTTTAGATATGTCGAACCCTGCGGCCGCGGCCACACTTGCCAAATTCGCATCGACCTTCGCGGGACGATCAAGCAACTTTTTTCGACGCTCGATCTCCGCTAACACCCGCGGGTTCTTTAGCAACCGATTAGCTTCGATGCTAGCGGTACGTTGGCTGTATCCGGCTGCGACTGCGGCATTTTTCCCTTTTCCGTCAACCAGATACGCCTCTACGAACAGCCGTTGCTTATTCGTTAGGGACATTAGCAACTCTCGTAAAAGGGGAAATTTTGTGCGCGTGAGAGAACGCTCGGTGTCCGAGCCTCGAACCCACCAGACTTTCGACACCCCCTCCCCCCCAAACACTTGCTCAACGTCCAAACCGCCCCGCAGCCTCCGCCGCCGTCTTGCGCGCATGACAGTCAACGCAGAGCAACTGCAGATTGGCGTCGTCGTTACTGCCGCCAGCTTCGAGCGGAACGCGGTGATCGACGTGATCGAGATGCTCGTTCCACAATCGGCCGCACCGCGCGCAGCAAAAGTTGTCACGCGCGGCGATGCGCATGCGCGTCGTCATCCATCTGCGCCCGCGAATGCGCACCGTGGATCCAGCTTTCACGTCCAACAACGAGAGCCTATTGGCCTTCACGTTACCCAGTCGGGGCTTAAGGGTCCTCAGTCTCGCCATTCGCAGGTTGCAACACAGAGATGGATGAACTAGCCTCGAACGAGGCTATCGCGCAAGACGCGCACCAACGCAAAAAAGCCCACATGGTTTGAGCCATGCGGGCCTTAAAGACAATGATGCAGCCTATCGATTAAGAGCCGATTTTATATGAAAGTGTTCAATCAGCAGTAGAACTATTTTGTTCAATAATTCTTGAACACTTTTCGGACATGAAGCTCTCACTTGCCCGGCGGATTGATTTACCAAGCGATTCGGCGCGTACCGCAAACCGCCGGGCGCGGTTATAGATTGTGCCACGCGCACATTTCTGCTCGTAGGCCAATGCCTTAATGTTCGCGTTATACCAATAGACCCCGAGGAAGCACTCCGCCTCGTGCGCGCTACCGCCTTGTTCGCACAGCGCATGGATCGCCATATTGAAGAACGGCATCTCGGGATCCAAAAACGAGTCCGGCTCGCGCGCCATTGCTCGACGGGCGGGCTGCAGACGCGCGAGCACATTCGACTTTACATACGGCGCGAAGATGCGGCGTGTCAGACACCAAGCGACCCAACGATGAACCTTGTCGTCTGCCGCGTTTCGCGCATCTTCATTCAAACTATGTTCACTCATAGCCTCGCTCCTCATCGCGCTATTGCTCAACGCCGTAAGAAATGTTCCAGTGATCCAGCCAAGCGACCAGCTGCTCGCGCAATTCGCGGTTGCTCGGATACGGGAACTGGACCTCACCTTCTTCTTCGATTCCAGCGAATGGGCAGCCGGGAAACGAGATCCAACTCTGCAATCCTTCTACTTGTCGCACGGCCATCTGCAAGAGCGGGCGCGGGACAGAAGACATCTCAATGTAGGTGTACGCGCTCATGATGTCGATGGTTTCATGATGACCTTAGTCCCGCTTTTTGCGCCTTGAGCGGATGACTCACAGGAATTTGCAAACTCAGTAACGACAAGGGTTTGAGCGATGCTCTTCGCCACTTTTTCGCCACTTACTTTGCGTTTCGCGAGATCGACCAAGCCCATTCGTTCGCTTAATCGTGCTTGCGCATCGACAACCGAGCCGAGGTCAGCTTCCAGGTACACCATCGTCGTACGCGCATCCTTGTGGCGCATCACGCGCCGGATGGTTTGGATGGGAACACCCTGTTCGCTCAATAGCGTGGCGAACGTGCCGCGCAGTCGGTGCGGTGTGAGCCCGACCACTTCACATGCGGCGTTTGCGGCGAACATCGCTCGACGCGTAAAACCCGCCTTGAACGCCTCACCGCTCTTGCGCGTCACGATCAGTCCGCATGCGTGGCGTATCGGATGCAGATAGTCAAGCAACCATCGAGGCACTGGTACGGGGTCGGCCTCGCGCCCTTTGGTCCGACCTGGCGTATAGGTGCCGCGCTCCCAGTCGAGCCACTCCCAACGCGCCGTGATGGTCTCCATTTCGCGCAGCCCCAATCCGAGCATCAACCGCACGGCGATCGACACGCCCGGCTGCCGAGCGGCCGCCGCATCCACTTCGATCAACCACTTCGAAGCCATCGACGCCGGCAACGTCGTGCGTGGCCTTTTCTGCAACTTGATCAACTTCACCGACCACGGCACCATCGGCAGGATGTTGCGCCGAACTGCCCAGTTGCACACGACCTTGATCGACTTGAGCCAATGATTGGCGCTCGCCCGGCTGTGCGTCTGCAAATGCTCAAGACGCGCCTGCTCAATGGCCCCGTTCGTCAACTGATCGACCGAAACATCGCCGAGCCCGTACAAATGCAAACGGGCGACCGTTCGCATCGACTTAATGTGCGCGCCGCTCACAATCGGCTCGTTGGCCGCAATCCATTTGACGAACAATTCCCGCAGCGTCGGCACCGGCTCGCGTCCTCTCGACCATAGTTTGGCGTCGTGGTAGGCGCGCGCCGCCACGGCTTCGGCCTTGTGCTTGACGCTCTCGCGTGTGCTGCGTTGCACCCGCGCGCCGTTCACCTGGAACCGGTAGTGCCAGCGTTTTCCAACACGAAATAACTGATAGCTCACCGCCTCGCCTCTTTATAGATCCCGAACGACTTCAATTCACCTCCGCGAAGCCGGTTTTTGGCAAGCACGATGAATTTGCCTGTGCGTTCGACAAAGCGATCGACGATCACCTCTCCGTTACGAAGTACTATGCGAACCCGGGCCCCCCGTGCGCAGCATGTATGCGGCGTCTTCATGACGGCTCCTAGGCGAGACTTTTGAAAAGCGCGTGAAACTGACGCAGCTTCTCCAGGTCGGCGCTGTCTTGTGCTTGCTGCTGTTCGATCGTCAGCGCCGCGGTCTCCACGTCAGAGGCTAGCTCCGTCAGATCCCCGGCGAGCTTGCGCGCGCGACCGGAAAGCGCGGACAGAATGTCGAGCACCGAATGGCTCGGCACGCTACCCCCTGAGCTGGATTCGATTTGTTTCGCTGCTACGGTCACCATGCTCTCCTTTTCTCTTACTTCCACGCGCTGAAAGCGCCCCTTGAACTTCTCGCGGACCAAACCAGCGTCCTGCAACCGAAGCAAGCACCCATCGAGCACCGCGACATCAGGCGAGCTCTTCGTCACTCGCCGCAGATGCATCGCGATCTCGTTGCGCGACCATGCGTCTTGCTTCGGCACCATCTCCAGCACTTTCTTCGCAATCGCAGATTGCCCGCTCAGCGCCGCTTGAAATCTTGCTGGTGTCATACCTTGCTTCCTTCCGATATCGGCGCATCCGGCGCCATCCATGTGTGATCGCCGCTATCGCGAAACGCGGTAAGTGATTTCCGGTTATCGG
Source organism: Caballeronia sp. LZ001 (assembly GCF_031450875.1). Taxonomy (NCBI): domain Bacteria; kingdom Pseudomonadati; phylum Pseudomonadota; class Betaproteobacteria; order Burkholderiales; family Burkholderiaceae; genus Caballeronia; species Caballeronia sp. LZ001. Next base: position 21,666 of record NZ_JARTVX010000004.1, read on the forward strand.
CATACAGGCAATCGACCCACGCGTATTCGTGATCGACCCAATCTGATCTTGAGATCGAGCCGCGGTATCCCACTGGGATGAATGCCAGCGCGTTGACCTTGTATTGCTCGTCGCCTCGGCCGCTCGGATTGCGATGCCGCACGCGGCGCAAGCCATGAACCATCGTTGTGATCGGCGCTTTCTGCGTCATGATCGTGTAGCGGCCGCGCATGCCGCGATCTGTCACGAGACCGACAACAGGGACGCGCACGGTTAGCACTATTGGCTGCATCGTTTTCACCATGCTTGCGCCACCTCCCGCTTTGCCAAGGTGAGGAAGTACGGGATGCCCAGCAGCGCCGCAACGATGGATTCGCGTTGCCACACCAGAACGCCGAGGATCGCCATCGTGCTCACGAAATCGTAGAAGGCATTCACGGGATAGCCGTGCTCGTAATCCTTCGCGGACACGAGTAAGGCCGCAATCCACATGATTTCGGCGATGACACAGAGGTAGGCGATGGCGACATCCCGTGCGAGCGCGTGACCGCCCTCGACCCACAGGTATAGGCAGATGACGAGTAACACGTCGAACAGGACGGCGCGGGCGAGCTTTTGAGCGTTCATGAATTTTGACTCCAACGAACAGGGTTGAAACGACAGGTCGATACGCTGGACACGTATTGCCAGTCGGGCAGCAGTGCGCAATTCGCAAAGCCAAGGCGATGCATGGGCTCAAGGCCCGGCGTCTTGACCGCGTATCGGCAGGTTTGGCAGTCCTTCGCACCGAGTTCTGTACCGAGCAGGTCGCCTTGCTGATTCGAGGCGGCGCGGTTCGAGCTACGCTTGCTCATGCCGCCTCCGTGTTGCCGTGTCGATCTCGCGGGATGTCGTTGAAGTAGGCGTACAGCGCCTCGTAGTGCTCCTCGCTTTCGCGGCCGACCGTGCGCAGCATGTCCTCCATCCATCCGCCTGGGCCGGCGGCCTTGAACACGCGGGCCTTGAAGCGCATGAACGTTTCGCCATCGCCCTGTTTCACGCCAAGCTGCTCGCCACGCGCCTCGATGCCGCTCGACGTGCGCCACCAGTCCGCAACGATCGTCCTCGCGCCGCCAGGCGGCGATGACGCCCCCGTCTCAGCTTTCACGGGGAAAAGCCCTGTCCAGCCACGAAGCACAGCCTCCTCGACTGTCACCTCGGGCAACTGGCCGCCCGCTGCGAGCGAAAGCAAACGTTTGACCGAAAGCGCAGCGGCCGCTCGCGTCCACGGTGCGTCCTTGTGCTTCGCCTCTCGGTGCTCGCACCACATCGCCCAGACCGCCGGCGTGATTTCGTCCGGCAGTTCGAGATTTCGGATCTGCTCATGCAACGCAACTCGCGACGCACGTCGCGCAGGTTGCTTATCTAAGTTCTTCTCTTTCTCTTCTAAACCCTTCTTGCCCTCCACATTTGGTACCCCTTCGAGGGAAATGTGGAGGGGCTTCGAGGGAAATGTGGAGGGGCTTCCATCCGGATTTGGAGGGGCTCCACATTTGGAGGGGCTCCGTTTCTGGTCCCCCTTAGCAGTACCAAATTTGGAGGGGCTCCGTTTATGGAGGGGCTTAGCATCTAACTCCTCCACAGACGGCGGACTCAACGAGATAGCATCCCCCGTGCGCTGATCGACCGCTTGAACGACAACAGAGCCAGATGGAGCGAGCATCTGATAAACGACAATGCTTTTCGTGCCGCCCATGCGACGCGGTGTCTCAGTCAGGAAACCAAGCGACACGAGCTTCTCGCGCGCTTTCCGAATGGTCTTGACGTCGAGCTCAGTGTCGAGCACGAGCTCGTCGTTCGTGACCCACGTGGTGTAGTCTTCGGCCGCCCAATGCGCATATGTCTTCAAGAGTGTCTTGGCCGCTGAATCGCCGACGTGCTGACGTTTGGCCCATTGATATGCGTAACCACTCATTGCTGGGCGCTCCTACGATGGCGAGCACAGTCGTCTGACTGACGGACGCGCTCGATCGCCTGCAGCCGGCTCGCGGCAGAGGCGATGATTTCGGGAAGAAGGCGCACCGACACCACGCCCGGCTCACCAATAAGCTTCGCGAGCGCATGAGGCGCGATCACTACCGCGTCCGATGCCACGGGCTGCATCCGCTGACATCCGTCGTGGTCGAAGTACATCAGCCAGCGACTGTCGAGCGGTCGAGCTTGGGGCGACTCAGCGGTTTGAGCTTCACGCTCAAGAAGATCCAATACCCACCGGCGAAATGCAGCGGCTTTTGAGGTGCGTGCGAGCATGCCCAGCAAGTGCGCGCCGCGTAGCGAGAAGATGCGTACCTGCTGATCGCCACCCGCTGTGGGGAGCGTTACAACGGCGGTCATGCTGTCGGTGAATTCGGCAGCGTTGCGCTCGAATACCTGCTGCACCTTGTGAGGATTGGCGTAGCCCAAGGCTACCCCAATCTGGGGTAGCCTTAGCCAACGCAGACCCTCACGGTCGATAACGTCGAAGCGGTAGTTTTGGAAGGAAAGGAATTGCGTTTGCTCAGGACGAGCGCGGACGTTAGCACGCATGGCGGGCTCCTTTGTGTGGGACAAAGGCCCGCCGCTCATTTCGACGTGAGGGGTGGCGGGCCCGACAGCGGGGGTCGAAAACCGGCCACAAAGGCAAACCGGCCCAGCCGAAGCTGGCCCCGCCCGGCCCGCCATTGAAAGAGGCGTGCAGAGACGAAGGGACGATAAAAAAGCCGCTTGCGCGGCGGCTCGTCCGCCTTTGTGACACCGGGTTTCGACGCCCGCAGCTCGGTTGTCTACCGAGATGATCGAAGTATAGGCAACAGCGCCGGTGGCGGTCAAGCGACACAAGTCTTGCGCCGGATACGTCAATGACGTATGATGGCCGCAATGCATACGATTATCGAAACACATGTTTTTATGGAAGACGCTCGGTCTTTGTGGAGCGAAGACGAACGTGGCGCGTTTTGCGCGTGGATTGCCGCAAATCCTTTGGCGGGTGACGTTGTTCCGGGTTCGGGTGGATGCCGAAAGGTGCGCTGGGGACGACCCGGCATGGGTAAACGCGGCGGTGTCCGCGTTATTTACTACAACCGGCTCGAAAACGGCGAAATTTGGTTGTTGGTTATTTATGCCAAGAACGTGCGAGGCAACATTCCTGCGCACACCCTTAAAGCCATTAAGGAATCGATTCAAGATGAAACCGAATGAAGAAATGACCGGCGAAGAGCTCGGGAACAAGTTGCTTCGTGCTGTACGCGAAATGAAGGAAGGCCGTGCAGCACGCGTTACGCATGTGGAACCATCTACAGCGTCCATCGCTCGCGACAAGAGCGGGCTATCGCAAAGTGAATTCGCCAAGCTCATAGGCGTCTCACTGCGCACGTTGCAGGAGTGGGAGCAAGGCCGGCGCAAACCGACAGGCGCCGCCCAAACCTTGTTGCGCGTAGCTGCGCTGCACCCGGAAGCGCTTCGGGATCTGCAAAGCACGTGACCGGACTCAGCTTTGTTCAAGCGGCTAAAAGCGACTAATTTCGATCGCGATACGCAGGCCAGAAACGAATTCCGCTGAATGTGAAGCACCTGTTCATGCGATTGATCCCCGGACACGCGACGCGGGGGAAAGGTATTCGTTATGACCTGTTTGCCGAAAGCGAAGCGTCCAAGCCTGAAATGCTCGCAAAGCCCGAAGGTGTTTCGCTCAGTATGTTGGTGCTGACCTTCGTCGCGGAAGGGTTGGGACGTCGAGAGCATGCGCATTAAGCCTCCGCGCACCGCGCGTCACGCTCAGCGAGCTGCCGCGCCATCCACTTGCCGGCAATCCATTCGAAACCTTTCGGGGTGAATTTCCAGTACTTGAATGCGTATTGCCGCTCGTCATCCGTCACGCCAACGCCAACTTCAACGCGGCCCGTCTCGACGTGCGTCTTATAGGGCTCCATGCGCTGCCGCTTGCCCGCGAGGAAGACCACGCCCAAGTCAACTCTCGGGCTATGTTTGATAGCGTTACTCATTGGTCACCCTACAGATCGTTATCGTGACCGCACGGCAGAGAGCCGTCGTCGTTCTGCTTTGCTCCGCAGCTGAGACAGATCTTTCGCGATTCCGCGGCTCCCGCATCGTCACGATCCTTCGCCTCTGCTAGCTCGATAAATTGAGCTCCTTCCTTCAATGTCGCCATTCACCATGCTCCTGCTCGGTAGTCTGTAATACCCAGCGCAACGCCTCAGCACGTTCACCCGACGACGCGCCCAACTCCTTCAAAATTTCCTTGCGGCTTCGCATCCTGGGCGTGCGTTCGCCAAGCGCCTCGCGCTGCGCTCGGGCGCGTGCATGACCAGCGACGTTCGCGCCGGCAGCAACTAGCTCCCGAACCTTCTCGCGCTGCTGCGCCGGTGGGAGTTTCGAAAGGTGACGGGCGTGAGTGACGTTGATGCGCGCGCTTTCGATCGCTTTGCGAACATCAGCGCAACATTCGAGCAGTGCGAGCGTTGCCCGTACCGTGGCCGCCGAACAGCCAAAGATCGTCGCGAGCTCTGCCTCGCTATAGCCGAAGGCCATCACGCGGCGCATCTTCTCTGCGCGGCCAAGAGGGGTGTCTGCCTCCCGGAGCTCGTTCTCGCTGATGATCGCGGTCAGCGCCGTGCGCCTCTCGCCTCGATGGACTTGCCCGGGGACCTGGAGCAGCGGTTCGCCGCGCGCACGCCGCCATTCATTCGCCAGGCGCGCCGCCTTAACGCGTTGTCGCCCAACCGCAACTTCCGTTTCGCCCGTCTCGGTGTTCTTCATCACTGAGATCGGCTGAAGCACACCCTGGAAATCGATGTTCCGAGCGAGATCCTCGTTCACCGGCAGATCAACGCGCGGGTCATACAGCGGCGAAGCCGTATCCGTCACCAGCACCAGCTTGTCGGGGTCGAAGAACAGCAGGTTTGTCTTCCCCGACGCGCCGTATGCATCAATCGAGTTCTTTGCCATCGGTCGTATCCATCAGATCTCACCGCTAAAGAAGTTACGAACGCATGATTTGTCGCCGCAAGGATCAGCAACGGCGCCCGGTAAATCTTTAATAGTTGTACTAACACACAAAGAATCACTCAACGACTGCGCTCCTTCCGCCCTATCGTTTAACCGACCGCTCCGGCGCTTTGCGCATACTTTCCTGTATTGCCTCTGCTGCGTCTTTGCGTGTCACGTTGAAGCCCGCCATCGGCAGTGGCGTTGCTGGTTCATAGGCAAAGCGCCGTTGCGACAGCATTTCGTTCGCGCCGGTTTCAATCTGGAAGGCCTCGCGACGTTCCTACTTCATCTGCGTGATAACCGCTCCGAGTGTTTCGCGGGTTGCATTTCTAAGCATCTGCTGGTGCCGCTCGATGTGCATTCTTGGTTTCCTCTTTGTAAGGCGGGGCTTAAGCCCCTGGCATCACGCTTTCGCAACATGACACAGCTTTTGAGCCGGAGACTCTGTGACTCAATCGAACGACAATAAGACGTCATTCCCTGTTTATGCTTAGGTATCAACGAAGTTTTGACGGATTTGACGCCGGGAATGAGCTGACCGTCGACAACGACGCGGCCGTTTGACGAGCGACCGCTGAGGGATGCTTCAATCATTACGATTGCGGTCCCTTTCGGCCGGGTGAAGGAAAAGTTGCATCGAAAAGCCAAAGCGCTAGCCATACTTCTCCGTGACATTGCAGTTCCTGTAAATAGGCGACTCGAGCGCCAGGCATCGACTTGAATTCCGTAGAAATGACCAGCGAACCGCGGGCCGCAGATCTTCGCACCGCACCACACCATTGCTCTGTTCTTCGATGTTGATGCACAGCTGAACGTCGAATTCGGCCTTTGCGCTGATCGCTTTACGCAGATATCCAATGGTTGTGTTGCAGCGTCGAGCGAACTCCGCCTGCTCTTGGGGAGACTTAGAGTTGAGATATGCGCGCAGGGCTTCCATGACCCCGACGATACCCTTGGGTAAGAATCTCGTCAATACCTAAGGGGAATTTACCTGAGAGTAACATTAGGCTGAAATGATCCAATGAACAAATTTGAGCGAAGGCGACTCCGCCTTATCGAAATCCGCGACCGTTTTTGCGGTGGTACTGCAACTGGACTCGCGAAGAAACTCGGGAAATCTGATTCCTACGTTACGAGAATGCTGTGGCCAGAGGACCGAAATGGCCGGAAACGCATTGGTGAGGCGATGGTCGATCAGATAGAAGAAGCGTTTGGTTGGAAGCGAGGCACGTTTGATTCGGAGCAACTGCCCGGTGTCACTGGTGCCGCTTCGAAAGATGATCGACGTGAAAAGGCGAGGCTGGAGTGGGGTAGCCAAACGTTTGCGACAGATAGTAAGCTCGTCGAGCGTAACATTGAGGCGGGTCCAGACATCCGGGGCAAGGTGCCATTGATCTCTTGGGTCCAGGCTGGCGCTTGGGAGTCGTTTGTGGATGATTTAGCTGTTGGCGACGCGGAAGATTGGTTGCTCTCGCCGATCGCCACCTCCAAGAATGCTTATTTCCTCCGTGTCAAAGGGTTAAGCATGTTCAACCCCACAGGCGAGCCCTCCTTCAACGAAAACGATCTGATCCTTGTTGAGCCGCAATGCTGCGCCCACTCCGGGTCATTGGTTGTTGTACGCCTTGATGATGAATCGGAGGCAACCTTTAAGCAGCTTGTGCTTGAGGGCGGCAAGCAATACCTCAGAGCACTTAATCCTGACTGGCCAACGCGGATTATCGAAGTGCATAACAACGCCACAATCTGTGGCGTCGTGAAGTCAAAAGTGGTCCGCTACTAGGAAAGCGCCAAAAGCGGAGCATTGCTCCCCTTTATTCTCGCCGCACGCCCTCAGATCCCGCGCCCGCTCGTTGCCGCGCGATGCAAACGCCCGTACACAAACCAAAATTTACCCTAGGGTATTGCACTGATCATTCCCTTTGGGGTATTCTCTGGTCGGTTCAGCTTTTCTTTGTACGCATAACGCTTATACAGCACTGGCACGCACGCGCCTGCATGCAAGTTCGTCTAGCATCTCCGCGTGGCAGCGGCGGCTGGAGCACTCTTGGGATCGAGCCTTGAAGTCTTCTCGGACGCACCAGAACTTCGAATTACGTTGTACTAATCGGAGCAAGCAATGATCGAAACACTCTTCCCTGCGCCGCAACTTTTGAAGCGACCCAACGCCCGCGTCGGATTTGCATTCAGACCGATCCCGCCGCAGGAGCACCGCAAGCGCAAATCCTTGGTTCTGCGCGCTTGCCGAGAGGACATGTCATCTGGGCATGGCTTCAAATGGCCGCGTGCAGGCGAAGTAGCTGAAGCGCCCGATTGGCAACCAACGCATCGGTGCGGCGCAGGTTTGCACGGATGGCTTCATGGCCACGGAGATCATGCGATCGGCGGCTACATCGAGCCGACAGCAAAGTGGCTCGTCATCGAGGTAGATACGGACGACATCATCGAGCTCGATGGTTTCTGCAAGTTTCCACGCGGCAAAGTTGTATTCGTCGGCACGAGCAAGGGCGCTGCTGACTATTTGCTCGATAACGATCCATGCGCCCGTGAACTTCCTGTCATCGGCGCCCATCGCGCGGTCGGCGATCACCGTGCTGTATTTGTTGGCGCTTTGGGTTGTGCGACTGCAGGCGACGGCGGCAAAGCCATGGCTGGGTATCGAGGAGTTGCAACTGTGGGGTATGGCGGAACGGCGACAACGGGCTTTCGTGGTGAATCCACCGCGGGTGTTCGCGGGACAGCTATTGCAGGTGATGGCGGAACTGCACGAGCTGGCAATCATGGGACGGCCATGGTGGGATTCGGCGGGAAGGCAAGCACTGGCGAGAAAGGACAGATCAGCATCTGGTACTGGGACTTCTATGAGATGCGATACCGAATGAAGGTTGGTTACATCGGCGAAGAGGGTTTGGAGCCGAACACGCTATACACCCTCGACGATAATCACCGCTTCGTCAAGGTGTAATCACACATCACGATTTGGTAGGCCGCCGCTTTATTCGTTTTACGTCGCGTTGGCCTCTTAACCAAGTAGTTGTACTTATTAGGAAGTCGAGGATTCGATCATGCCGCGCAAGGCGATGACAATTGAGCAACGCGCTGCCAAAAAGGCAGCAAAGGCTGAGGCGCTGAAAGCGAAGCGCGAAGCCTTGAAGTGCGAGGCTCGGGCCGAGATTCACTTTTTGGCAAGCCAAATCCCGCCCCATATCGCTCAGGGGGAGAGCAACGATGGCAGCAGTACTTGAATCGCCGCTTGAACTGACGGAGGACGAGCTCGCGCGCATCACGGGCTATAAGCGCCCCTCGAAGCAGATGGAGATGCTCAAGTCGCTGGGCATCCCCGCGCGCCGCCGCCCCGACAACTCCGTGCTCGTCATGCGCATGCACTGCATCGCGCCGGCGCAGATCCCCACCGCAACGATCCGGCGCGAGCCACGCGTCAAATGAACCGCAGAAGAAAACATCACCGCGGTCTGCCCCGCCGCGTCATCGTCAATCACGGCGCGTTCTATTTCTTCGCGCCGGAGCCGATGCGGAACCCGTGGACGCAGAAGGAGCAACGCTGGATTCGCCTGTGCGGATTCGAGGAAGGCGAAGCGGTCATGTACGAGCGCCTCGGTTTCCTCATGAAGGAGAAGAAGCTCGTCAGCGGAACGATGCCGAACCTGTGCGAGGAATGGAAGCAGCGCAAGCTGGCGCGCTACACGCCCGCCGTGCGCAAGGAATACGAGCGCATGGCCGACTTCATCGCCGAGAAGTTCGAGGAGTTCACCGTCGCCGACGTGAAGGCCAGGACGATCACCGTGTTCCTCAGGAAGTACTTCGCGGAGAAGCACAACACGGCGCAGAAGTACGTGAACGTGCTGCGCAAGATGTTCAAGATGGCGATCAGCGAGATGGGCCTGCGCGACGACAACCCGTGCGACCAGCTGGACCTGTCCGACTATGAAACGCAGCGGCGCGAGGTTTTGCCGACGCACGACGTCATCGCGAAGATCCGCGAAGCCGCGCTGACCGGAAAGGATGGTCTGCCGACCGAGTCCGGGCCGATGTTCCAGTGCATCGTCGACATGGCCTATCTGTGCTGGCAGCGCGCGATCGACGTGCGCATGCTCCGCGACGCGCAGATCGAAGGCGGCGCTATCCGGTTCAAACCCACGAAGACGGCGAAGTCGAGCGGGAAGATGGTGGACATCGCGATCACGCCGTCCATCGACGCGGTGATCGAGCGCGCGAAGGGGATCAAGCGGAAGTACAAGATCATCAGCCCCTACCTCTTCCCGTCGACGAAGGGCACGCCGTACACGAAGACCGGCCTGCACTCGATGTGGCGCCGCGCGAAGGAGCGCGCCCAGATCACAGACGACGTCGTGTTCAAGGACCTGCGCGCGCTCGGTGCGACAGACGCGGCGCGCCAGGGCAAGGACAAGAAGCAGATCCAGACGCGGCTCGCGCATACCAGCGGCCGAACGAGCGAAATCTACATTAAGGAGGTCATCGCCGAACGCTCGGAAATGGACGTCGCACTGCCTTGGAATGCGCCTAATACGGAAACAGGGAACTAGGCTGCATGCGGGTTTCAAGCCGATTAATCTTTGAGCATCTGTTAGGCGTGGTATGATCGCGGCCTTTAATTCAGAGCCTTTGCGGCGAGTGAGTTCCCGCATGGGGTGCAGGTGGTCGGAGGTTCAAATCCTCTCGCCCCGACCAAATTAAGCCCGCGTAATCTTTTGATTACGCGGGCTTTCTCATTTGTATGTCATGGCGGAAGTAGCAGTTCTGACGGCTTCCAAAAGAACGCCGCCGAAGCGCGTTGCGTACAGTCAAGATGAAACTTCTGCGCGGCTGAATCGTCATCTCGTCTTGCGCGCGCGTGGCGTGTGCTACGGCGGACTGAAGGGCGTCGATGTAGTGGTCGCGCTTTCTTTTCATCCGTTATCGCGCTCGCCCTATTGTCTTAGACCGCGTACGGAATGGAACCGAAGCCGGCGCGACTTTTCGCCCGCTCAGGCCGCTGAACCTCAGTCACGGTCTCCAGAACCGTTCTCGACATCGGGCCGCTATTCGCCGCACCTCTCGGCTAGCCATGCGCGGATCGTTTATGGACGTAGCACGGTATGCCTGCCGTCCTGTCTATTCCTTGCTCTCCGGAAACATACATCCGCCATTCCGAACCAGCGTCTTCACCTCTTCGCTCACCAGTAGGGGACTTTGCCTTAATCGGGCAATGAAAGCCTTACTTCGCCGAACGTACGACTTTGAATCGTACTTCGCGCTCCATAGGACGATGTTCAGCACGACAGGGATGAGGTCCAAGCCCTTCTCGGTCAGCGTGTAGAAGTCACGGCGCCCATCGTCGGGGCTGGGCGCCCTCGAGAGAATTCCTTGCTCCTCAAGAAACGCAAGGCGGGACGCAAGGACATTGGTCGCGATTCCCTCTTCCGATCTCAGAAACTCGCCATACGTCTTCTTGCCAACAAAAACGATGTCGCGAATGATCAAGAGCGACCACCGGTCGCCAAAGATCTCCACGCCGTAGTTCACCGCGCAATGGGATCGAAGGTCTTCTTTGGATGTCGTCTTCATGGCCAAATAATAACATCGCTTGCATGAAGCAAGTAAATTTCCTCGTTTACTTGTTTTTTGCAAGTTATGTGAATAGGATGGTTGCTAGTGGTTACGAGCACCACCCAACTCACCAGGAGACTGCATGAGCACGATCAGCATCATTGGCACAGGCGGCATGGCCGCAGCGATCGGCGGCCTTGCCGCCAAGGCGGGACACACAGTCGAGGTAATGAGTCGCGACGCTGCCAAGGCGCGGGCGCTTGCCGAAGAGTTTGGAGCCAACGCGACGACAGGAACGTTCGGCGTCGCCCCGGCCGGGGACGTGGTCATCCTGGCGCTTCCCTACCCAGCCGTTCTCGATGTGGTGAAGCAATACGGGAACGAGCTTGCAGGCAAGGTTCTCGTGGACATCACCAATCCCATTGCCTCCGATCACGTGAGCTTCGTGACTCCGGGCGACAGCTTCGGCGCGCGGGAGATCGCCAAGGCCGCGCCTACCGACGCGAAAATCGTCAAGGCGTTCAACACCCTGTTTTCTCACGTCCTGGCTGCCGATCCAGTAGAGGGCCGCCTGTTCGACGTGTTCATCGCTGGGGACGACGCACAAGCGAAAGCACGCGTCTCGGCATTCGTCGCGAGCCTCGGACTGCGCCCGATGGATACCGGGCCGCTGCTCATGGCGAAGACGCTGGAGCACGTCAGCCTGCTGTCGCTGGGACTGCTCACTCACTCCGTCAAGCACGCCAACTTCTCAATCGGCGTCAGCCTGTTCGGCTGATTGCACCAGCGCCACGACATCTCGCATCACATCTTCTGGAGGGAGCGATAACATGCACGTTTTCGTCACGGGCGGGACCGGCCATATCGGTTCGTACATCATTCCCGAGCTCATCGCCGCCGGCCACGAGGTAACCGGCCTCGCCAGGTCGGACAAATCCGCGGCGGCGATGTCCGCGCTCGGCGCAAAGGTGCGTCGCGGCGATATCTCCGATCTCAGTGAACTGAAGGCCGCGGCGTCGGAGTCAGACGGTGTCATCCATGTCGCGCATAGACAAGACCTGCTTCCCTCTGGCGGGCTCGATGCCGTGGCCGCCGCGGAACTCAAGATCATGCTTGCGTATGGCGACGCACTGGCCGGAACCGGCAAGCCGCTGGTCGTGTCGGCGAGCATCGGCTCACCCGGATGGGAAAGCCTCGGCCGGCCCGTCAGCGAGGACGACCCTGCCCTTCCGGCCGGCGATGCATACAAAGGAACGCTGCGAGTTCGTAACGTCGTGGAGCTCGCCGTGATAGCACTCGCGCAGCGGGGCGTGCGGTCTTCGGTCGTGCGGATTCCTCCCATCGCGCACAGCACGAGCGATGCCGGCTTCCTCCCGTTGCTGATTGCGCTCGCAAAGGACAAGGGCGTCATCGGTTATCCGGGAGACGGCGCAAACTTGTGGCCGGCCGTGCATGGCCGCGACCTCGCCACCTTGTTCCGTCTCGCGCTGGAGAAAGGTCCGGCTGGCAAAAGTTGGCACGGCATCGAGGGCGAAGGCGTCGCTTTGCGCGAGATCGCCGAGGCCATCGGCAGCCGCCTGGGCCTGCCGGCCGTGAGCATTCCCATCGATGTGCTGATGCTGCCGGGATATTTTGGCTTCCTGACAAACCTGGTCACGCTGGACCTTCCGGCGTCCAATCTCATCACGCGTCAGGCTCTCGGCTGGAAGCCTGCCCAGCCCGGCCTGATAGAGGACCTCGACAATGGCCACTACTTCCCTGCTCTTTGAGTGGCGAAAACAGCGCGGGCACGTTTTGATAGCGTTGAACGTGGATGTCGGCTGTCTTTTATCTCAACCTGTCGCGCTCAGCGAGCATGTTCACCATTTCGGCCATATTCTCGGTTCCCCAAGTGCACAGCGGGACGATCTTGTCGGCCAGGCTTCGACCAAGCGGCGTCAGCGTGTAGTCCACGCGCGGCGGCACCTCCTGATAGTCGGTCCGCGCGAGGACGCGATCGGCTTCGAGTTCCTTCAATTGCTGGATCAGCACCTTGGCGCTGACGCCGTGGACATTGCGCTTGAGTTCGCCGTAGCGCTTCGGGCCGTCGAGCAGGAAGTACAAGATCAGTGGCTTCCATTTGCCCGCGATGATGCTGAGGGTCGCGGCTAGCCCGTAAGAGTAGCGGCCACCGCAGGTCGGAGAACAGTCGGTCATTTCGTGGTTACCAAAAGGTGCATACTTGTTCTTAGGTTAGTCCAACTGCATACTTGTTTCAAGCAAGCGATTCCTGCTTCCGTACAACTTGAAAGAAGGATGCACGACATGACCAGACTTAACGGAAAGACGGCTGTCATCACCGGTGGTGCCACGGGCATTGGCCGCGCGGCAGCGAAGCGCTTCATCGAGGAAGGCGCTTTCGTCTTCATCTTCGGCCGTCGGCAAGACGCACTCGACGATGCCGTGGCCGACCTCGGGCCCAATGCCCGTGCGGTAAAGGGCTCGGTCTCGGATGAGGCCGACCTCGACCGACTTTATGCAGCGGTGAAGGACGAGCGCGGGACCCTCGATATCGTCTTTGCGAATGCTGGCGCGGGAAGCCAGCTAGCGCTCGGCAAGATCACCGCCGAGCACATCGACGAAGCCTTCGACACCAATGTGAAGGGTTCGATCTTCACGGTCCAGAAGGCGTTGCCGCTGATGCGCGATGGCGGTTCGATCATCCTGACCGGATCGAGCGCCGGCACTACGGGCGCTCCTGGAATGAGCGCCTACAGCGCGAGCAAGGCGGCCGTGCGCAACCTCGCGCGAACGTGGGCGGAGGACCTGAAAGGCACCGGCATCCGTGTGAACGTGTTGTCACCCGGGGCGACGGCAACCGAACTCGCGAAGGAAGCGCTGGGCGAGGAAGGCCAGAAGATTTTCGCCTCGATGACTCCGCTTCAGCGCATGGCCGATCCGGCCGAGATCGGAGCGGTGGCTGCCTTTCTCGCGTCGTCGGACAGCAGCTTCATGACCGCCAGCGAGGTGGCCGTCGACGGCGGCTTGGCGCAACTTTAATGTGTTGTGGCGGCTCTGGCTAACGTCGTTCGCAGTGCCCCTTCAGTGGGCTTGTCGGTCGACGGCGGAATGCGTGGGTCCTAAGTGCCGCGTGTTGGACTGCGAAACGCGCGGCACATCGCTGAGCAGAGGCCGTCCGACGTAAGGGCGCGACCTGTTTCAGTTGCGGGCCTGTGTCACGAACATGGAGAGATACCGATGAGCACACAAGCGAACGTCCAGGTCGTGAAGGATTTCTTTGCCGCGCTGGGCAGCGGCGATAAGCAAGCTTTGCTGGCCATTTCCGCAGAGGACATCGAGTGGATCGTTCCGGGCGAGTGGGCGCTGGCCGGCACCCACCGTGGGCACGCGGACTTGGCGAACCTGTTGCAGAAGGCTTCCGAGATGGTGGATACGTCCTACCCCGCCCCGCCCGAATTCGTTGCTCAGGGTGACCGGGTTCTGGTCGTCGGCTTCGCGACGGGCCGAATCAAAGCCACGAACAAGACCTTCGAAGACCACTGGATCTTTGCCATCATCGTTCGCAATGGCAAAGTCGCGAGCATTCGCGAGTACATCGACACGCTTGCACTGGCCCGGGCCTCCGAACTTTAAGGCTAGTCGTTGTGTTGGGCGACGGAAGATCAGCAAGTCGCTGCGTTCGTAGTCTCCCCCGAGCTGGCTGATAGCCATCAACCTCGAAGAACTCATATTTGATAACTAGCAGCGGGATGAGCGGTTTCATAGTCGGATGCCTGCGCACTTCCGCGTCCAGCCAGGCGTGAGACGCCTCTTTACCTTCCGCCGCGCCGCTTCCGCAGCATCGTTTTGTGCGCCACCGACCGTCAGATACTTTCGCCCGCAATAGCGAGGAACCGTTCACGCTTTGCAGCGGGCTTCGTCATGGCGAGAGGAAGATCGGCTCTGTCTCACACATCAACGAATCCAAAGTCATTTCGCCCCGCTTGCTATCATGCCTGCCTGCGTGATGGCGGCTCGTGGTAGCGCCACGAGCCAAGCTCAAGTGTCTTGTAGCACGGGCCAACAGTGTGGATACGAAGGATTCGTGTGCACAGCGCCGTCCGGCTAATCGGCTTGACAACGACGACTTTCACAACGGCCCCAGCGCGCGAGACAGGTGATGAAGCATGAAGCCGCTATCTAAATTTTTTTCGAGAAAGGCCCCGCAACCGGCAGTCGAGGTTCCGTAACCGCCACCGGAAGTGACTGACGGACGGTTCTTTTTCCCAGTTCAGGAAATCAGAGTCGCGGTCGGTAACCACAGTCATATAAACCGACCAACCGTTTATTACTGGGGGGCTCCGTGTGCATTTGAGGTTGGGAATTACTGCTCAATTGCTCAGGGAGCAACATTCGTGTTAGGCGGCGAGCATCCGAAGCTTTCGTTGTCTACGAACACGACGCTGCATCAAATAAATGCTTCCAATAGATGGAAGGGAGACGTCGTCATTGGCAACGATGTCTGGGTCGGCGCAAACACCACCATCGTTTCAGGCGTTACGATCCACACCGGAGCGATCATCGGGGCGGGCGCCACGATCAGCAAAGATGTTCCTGCTTACGCGATAGTCGTCGGTAATCCGCAGCGCGTTCTGCGTTATCGCTTCGAGCCAGACGTGATAGCCCGATTACTCGACTCACGTTGGTGGGAACACAATCCGGAGACGTTGAATCCGCTCTTGATGAAAAGCACAGATATAAATGATTTTCTAATGCTGTTTGAGAATTCGGTTTGACGGATGGCGGATTCGTTTGGCGTCTTGTTCATTTGCTTCTCGTTCAACGATGGGAATGTGTCTCTGAAGGACCATGGGTGATGAAGCCGCACTGCCCTCTCTACAAAACTCCTATAGGCGTGTCCGATACTGGCTCCGCTTGCGGCATCGACGCTTTGCCCATCCTAGCTGTACTCTCTTGTGCGGAATCGCCTTGCCCGTTATCGCCGAGCAGATCCTACTGCCAAAAATCATTTGACCCAGGCGCTTCGATGCGGACAACCGCTTCTTCGCGCAATCTATCGACAAATCATCGGATCAGTTCGAGCGGCCACGATTGTTAGGCACACGCAGTGTTTGCCGTTGCACCTTGATCGCCACCTGAAAGACCGCGAGGCACGCGAGTATCATGCAAATCACGCCAAACTTTCGACAGGCCTGACGCTGATTGCGGCGTTTCGTTAAGTGGCGCACTCAACTTCTAACCAGACTGCCTCATATTCCGATCATCATCATTAGATAAAAAATCGGGGCGTGCCGTGTCAGCCATTCTCTCAGTTGTCGTCCGCGGTGCCACCGCCAGCCTCCACTATCTCGGGCGTCGAGACAAGAAGCCGGAGGTGACAGCGGATGCACTCGCACATGTCTATCGTGAAGTGCTCGGAACGCTCGCCGATCTTTCGGGCGTTGTGTTCCGAGTCATGTATCAGACTGATCCTGAACGGCCTTGGCCCAAAGCCGTGCTTGAGGAACTAGAACGCAAGCACGCTGAAATCAAAGACCTGGCGAACACGTCCGGCCATCTGCTGCAAGTGGATGCCCTTGAAGCCTTGCAATTCATCGCCAATGGCGAGGCACGTCAGGCCGGCATGCAACAGTTCCTGGAAGCTATCGACGCCGCACATCAGGTAGTCAGTCGACAGTGCCGTCTTGCTCAACAGAGCTGATCTAGCGATTTCAAGCGGCGTCGTAATGCAATGGTCACTCGGCGCCAGGCGCCTGTAGTGATGAAGCCTCTTGCTCAGCGAATATCGTCCTTCGTCAATCGACCGTCGGGCAAGGACCACCGTCGCACATCCTGGACTTTACGAATGCATCGCCGCCAGAGAATTGCCGTGCTGCTCGAGATGGGCCGACTCGTCGTGCGAAACCCGAGAGTTGCTTATCCTCTTCTGACCGTGCTCTCCCGCACGTGTGCAGAAAAATGGGCGGCAGTCGCCATGCCGAAGTTCATACGCGAAAATGCGCGCGCTAAAACGTTCAGATAGGTTTGCGCGCTGCATGCAATGCAAAAAACACTGAACTCGCGGCGTTCGCGATGATTGGCCGTGCCTGCCTTAACGCGATTTTGACGCGACGCTCAGCGACCCGCTCACCGCATAAAAATGCAAGGCACCGAACCGGCGATTAGAAGCTCGACGGACTCATCCGCCGTTAGTCCGCACAGAAGCGCTATTTTGTCCGGTCGATGCATCGCGATTCCTGCGGCGTATGGATAACGAAGAACAGTCGACGCATTTGACAATACTGTCGCCCTAATCAGACTTTCCGAAGCGGTATGGCACCGCTTGCTTCACAGCACGTGAAAGCTAATCGCTGCTTTTCTCAATTGCGCATGACTCTGCACGCTGAAAAGTAGTTCGCAAAGCAAACGTTTGCGGTATGCTCGCCGAAACCGTCTGGAGTTTGTTCCGAAGCGCTTGGATTCGTCGGTTTTCACTGCAGATCACAAACAAGAAAGTATCGTCTCCCTAAAGCAATTGCCCGCTTTTATTCAGACTTAAAAGGCACAAAAAGCACTTGTAACTCAGGCCCTTAAGCTCTAATCTTAAAGTGACGTATAAGGAACGCCGCCTGATGCCTTCGCTTGCTCTAGCGCCTGTCGTTCAAAGGCAACCGCTTTCAGCCCGAACTTCCAGCTTGCGTCTCGAAGTCGCAAGATGGTTCGTTTCGGTGTCATCCGCGCGCGTTACACGGTTCGGCCGCATCTATCTGGGCGGGAGCCGCTATGTATGTGTGAGCGCATACAAGAATGGCGGGCGCTTTGCGCTGTACTTCTTCCATCACGGACCTGATGACTGGCGTATCTATCCGCCTATGGGTATGGGGCCGAGCCTTGTGTACTGGTCGGTTGGTGTAGAGGCGCCAAGCGCGAACTTGACCGTCGGCTGATAGATTCAACCCATGCTTTGTGATTCGCCATTGCGTGGGTAGACCGGCACCATACAGCCCATGTTCCTCGCGCAGTCGCACTCGGAACGCAATGCACACAGACCAAAAAAATGCCGCGAGTCCGTCGCGGCATTGGTCATTCCTACAAGACCAGCGGCATTCAGCCACCGAGCAAATCGATCACCTGCGTGATCTCCTTGCGCAACTGATCGACATCGACGCCCGCTGAAGGCGCAGCCGCTACGCCCTCGATATCTTCGGCTTCGGCGTCATCGCTGATCGGGCGGCCTTGCGAATCAAGCCGATTACGCGCGCCGTTGATGGTGAATCCCTGCTCGTATAGCAGTTCGCGAATCCGCCGGATCAGCAGCACTTCATGATGCTGATAGTAGCGCCGATTGCCGCGCCGCTTGACCGGCCTCAGCTGCGTAAACTCCTGCTCCCAATAGCGCAGCACGTGCGGCTTGACACCGCACAGCTCGCTGACTTCGCCAATCGTGAAATAACGCTTGGCCGGGATCGGAGGCAAGACGACTTTTTCCATCGTCGATCAACCATCTTGGTGAGTGATGTCGATGAAGCACGGCAAGCAAAAGCGATTCGCGCGATGTTCAGCGCATGAGCGAATTCAACGCGTGAGACCTGACTCCGCTCCCGTTTCCACCAGCGCCTTCAACTTCTGACTTGCATGAAATGTGACGACACGCCGTGCCGCGATAGGAATGGCTTCGCCAGTCTTCGGATTGCGTCCCGGACGCTGCGGCTTGTCGCGCAACTGGAAGTTGCCAAAGCCGGAGAGTTTGACGCTATCGCCGCTTTCGAGCGCGTCGCGAATGACTTCGAAGAAGGCTTCGACCATGTCTTTCGCTTCGCGCTTGTTCAAGCCGACGTGGTCGAACAGCATCTCGGCCAGTTCGGCTTTCGTGAGCGTGGGCGTGTCATTGGACACGGCGCCCGAAGTCGGGATATCTCGGGTCATGGCGCTACGCTGCGCCGAAAGAAGGGCTTCGAAATCACTCGAGTTCATTTGGTTCATATCGGTAAAACGGCGGACGACGATGAAGACGGACTAAGCCAACTGCAGGCCAACTACATGCCCAACCGCAGGCTATCCGCGCAACCGCGCGCCGTGTACTCGAGCCAGGCGATCCACCAGCGTTTTGATGGCCGTATCGACCGTTTCATCCTGAAGCGTGCCGCCAGTATCTTGCAACGTAACACGGAAGGCAAGACTTTTCTCGTGCTCCGCCAACCCACCGGAAGTATTTGATTTTGGACGAAATTCGTCGAAAAGCGCAACCCTTGTGACGTGCTTGCAGGCAGGTTCGGAACGGGCATTTTCAAGCTCGTCGAGCAACGCCTGGAGCGGTACTTTCTGATCCACGACGACGGCGATATCACGCCGCACGGGCGGGAATTTCGACACTTCCGAAGGCGCCGGCAGCGCGCGATCCATCAACGCGTCCGCTTCGATTTCGAAGAGGATCGGCGCATGCGGCAGGTCGTACTTTTGCTGCCAGCGCGGATGCAGTTCTCCGATCCAGCCCACCGCCCGGCCCGCCACTTCGACACGCGCGCTGCGTCCCGGATGCAGCGCCGGATGCTCCGCCTTCACGAAGCGCGGCACGACGGGAGCAAACAGCGCTTCGACGTCGCTCTTCACGTCGAAGAAGTCGACGCTGCGCGACGGCGCGCCCCATTGCTCGTCGAGCGCGGGACCGTAGGCGAGACCGCCGATCATCTTCGGTTGCGCGAAACCTTCGACAGCCAATTCGCCCGCCGTAACCGATGCATCGCGCAAAAACACACGCCCTGCTTCGAACAAGCGAATACGGTCCGCGCGCCGGTTGAGGTTGTAGCGCAGCACGTCGATCAGACTGCCGAACAGCGTCGTGCGCATGACCGAAAGCTGACTCGCGATCGGATTGATGAGCTTCACCGGATTGTCGTTGCCGGCGAAATCCTTCTCCCAGTCGGCATCGACGAAACTGAAGTTCACGGTCTCCGAATAGTCGCGCGCGGCCACGGCATGACGCAATGTGTGGATTGAGCGCTTCGTTTCGTTCGTGCGCCGCATTTCGCTGGCAGCAACCGGCGGGCGCGCGGGAATTTTCTCGAAACCGTAGATGCGCGCGACTTCCTCGATCAGATCCTCCTCGATCTCGATATCGAAGCGATAAGCCGGCGGCGTCACGCTGAAGGTATCGCCGTCGCGCTCGAAAGCGAGATTCAGACGCGTGAAAATCTGTGCGATCTCGTCCACGCTAATGTCCACGCCGATAATGCGGTGCGCGCGCGACACGCGCATGGTCACCGGATGACGCTCGGGCACGTTGACGGTCTGATCGTCCACCGGGCCGGCCTCGCCGCCGCAGATGTCGAGGATCAGTCGCGAAATGCGTTCGATATGCTCGACAGTGGTCGAGTAATCGACACCGCGTTCGAAGCGATGCGCGGCGTCCGTCGAAAAGTTGTATTTGCGCGCACGGCCGCGAATGGCGTCCGGCCACCAGAAGGCGGCTTCGAGATAGATGTTGGTGGTATCGAGCGTGACAGCCGTGCTGTCGCCGCCCATGATGCCCGCGAGACTTTCGACCTGCGCGCCGTCCGCGATCACGCCGACGGTTTCATCCAGTTCCACAGTGTTGCCGTTGAGCAGCTTGAGCGATTCGCCCTTCTTGCCCCAACGCACTTCAATACCGCCGTGAATCTTGTCGAGATCGAACACGTGCGAGGGACGGCCGAGTTCAAGCATCACGAAATTCGAGATATCGACGAGCGCCGAGATGCTGCGTTGACCGGCGCGTTCGAGGCGCTCGACCATCCATTGCGGCGTCTTCGCGCGCGCGTTCACACCGCGAATCACGCGACCTGAAAAGCGGCCGCACAGATCCGGCGCGAGGATCTTCACTGGCAGCTTTTCGTCGAGCTTGACCTCGACCGGCGGCATGTCGAGCGACTTCAACGTCGCGCCCGTGATCGCGGCGGTTTCGCGCGCGACGCCAAAAACCGAAAGGCAGTCCGCCTTGTTCGGCGTGAGCTTGATCTCGAAGACGGTGTCGTCGAGATTGAGCGCTTCGCGAATGTCTTGTCCGATCGGCGTATCGGCCGGAAGGATCAGCAAGCCGCTATGGTCTTCCGAGAGCTTCAGTTCGCGCGCCGAGCACAGCATGCCCTGGCTTTCGACACCGCGCAGCTTCGAGAGCTTGATCGCGAAAGGCGCGCCACCGGCTTCGGCAGGCGGCAACTCCGCGCCGACCAGCGCGACTGGCACCTTGATGCCGGGCGTCACGTTCGGCGCGCCGCACACGATGCTCAACTGCTCGCCCGTGCCGGCATCGACCTGACAGACGTTGAGCTTGTCGGCGTCCGGATGCTTCGCCACTTCCAGCACTTGTCCGACGACGATCTTCTTGGTCGGCGGCGCAACCGGCCGCAGGTCTTCGACTTCGAGACCGGCCATCGTGAGTGCGTGCGCAAGTTCGTCGGTCGTGAGTGCGGGATCGACGAAGCTTCGGAGCCAGGATTCTGGGAATTGCATGTGTGTCTACGTTCGAATGAGGTGGTGTCTCTCGCCCGGTTGCTGTTGCCAAACCGGGCTCCGCGGGCCGTGCGGCGTTTAAGCGAACTGGCGCAGAAAACGCAGGTCGTTCTCGAAGAACAGACGCAAGTCCTGCACGCCGTAACGCAGCATGGCGAGACGCTCGAGGCCGCTACCGAACGCAAAACCGATATAGCGCTCCGGGTCGAGGCCCATGTTGCGGATGACGGTTGGATGTACTTGACCCGAGCCGGAGATTTCCAGCCACTTGCCCGCGTTCTTGCCGTGTTCGAACATCATGTCGATCTCGGCCGACGGCTCCGTGAACGGAAAATACGACGGGCGGAAGCGCACGAGAATGTCGTCGCGCTCGAAAAACTTCTTGAGGAAATCGGTATAGACGCCCTTCAGGTCCGCAAAGCTGATGTTCTCTTCGATCCACAGGCCTTCGACCTGGTTGAACATGGGCGAATGCGTGGCGTCGCTGTCCACGCGATACGTGCGGCCCGGCACGATCACCTTGATCGGCGGCTTGTTCATGCGCGCGTAGCGCACTTGCATCGGGCTCGTGTGCGTGCGCAGCAACAGCGGGCGGCCTTCGGCATCTTTACCGTCGACGTAGAAGGTGTCCTGCATCGAGCGCGCCGGATGGTTCTCAGGACTATTGAGCGCCGTGAAGTTGTACCAGTCGGTTTCGATCTCGGGACCGTCCGCGACATCGAAGCCGATCGTGCCGAAGATGCGCTCCACGCGCTCCCACGTGCGCATGACCGGATGCAGCGTGCCCGTGCTCGCGCCGCGTCCGGGCAAGGTAACGTCGATAGCTTCGGCAGCGAGCCGCTGGTTGAGGAGCGCGTCGGCCAGCGCCTGACGACGCGCGTTGAGCGCCGCTTCGACTTGCTGCTTGGCCACGTTGATACGCGCGCCTTCGGTCTTCTTCGCCTCCGGATCGAGCTTGCCGAGACCCTTCAGCAGTTCGGTCAGCGCGCCGGATTTGCCGAGAAAGCGGGCCTTCGCGTTTTCGAGCGCGGCGGCGTCGGAGGCTTCTTCAAAGGCGCTTTTTGCGTCGGCGACAATCTGGTCCAGATCCATTGATCCCATCTTTTCAACGTCGAAGTTCTAACTGAATTACAGTTTGGCTTATGCGCACGATTGGTTCGTACGCCTCACATGCGATAAGCAAAACCGTCCGACCAACAAAAACGGGGCTCGGTGAGAGCCCCGTTTTCTACCTTCGCGCCACCCTGAACAACCGGACGACGCTCAGGCGAACCACGCAGTACTAATTTCGCAATTAGGCTGCAACGGCGGCTTTCACCTGATTCACGATCGCAGCAAAAGCAGCCTTGTCGAACACGGCCATGTCGGCCAGCACCTTACGGTCGAGTTCGATCGAAGCCTTCTTCAGGCCGTTGATGAACACGCTGTACGTCATGTCGTGCTGACGCACCGCCGCGTTGATACGCGTGATCCACAATGCGCGGAACACACGCTTCTTGTTGCGGCGATCGCGATAGGCGTATTGCCCTGCGCGCATGACCGCTTGCTTGGCGATGCGATAGACGTTATTGCGACGGCCGCGGTAACCCTTGGCCAGACGGATGATCTTCTTGTGACGGGCCCGTGCGGTAACCCCACGTTTTACTCGAGGCATGTTGCGCTCCTATGAGTGTCGGTTAAGGGTTAGGCGAACGGCAACATTGCGCGGACGGAGTTCAGATTTGACTCATGAACGGCCGTCGTGCCACGCAAATGGCGTTTGTTCTTGGTGGTTTTCTTGGTAAGAATGTGGCGCTTGAAGGCCTGACCGCGCTTGACGGTACCGCCCGGACGCACCACGAAGCGCTTTGCAGCACTCTTCTTGGTCTTCATCTTCGGCATGAAACTACTCCAGTCTATTAGATGGTCATGGGTGTGCGGATGATCCGTCAAACAAACATCGGACCCCTTGCCGCCCTTCGAAACCCACGCTCCACTTATGTGCGGACAGCCTTTTGTGGCTACCGCTTTTCATGAGCGGCGTCACCAAAGTGACGCCAGCCCTGAAACCACCTGCGATGCCGCGCTCACGCTTTTCAACGGCGCGCGATCCAACGCTTTACGACGCTCGTTACTTACCCTTTTTCTTCGGGGCAAGCACCATGATCATCTGACGCCCTTCCATCTTCGGCATTTGCTCGACCTGACCGTATTCGTCCAGATCCGTCTTCAGACGTTCGAGCATGCGCATGCCGATTTCCTGGTGCGCCATTTCCCGCCCGCGGAAACGCAACGTGATTTTCGTCTTGTCGCCGTCTTCGAGGAAGCGCGTGAGGTTACGCAGCTTGACGTTGTAATCACCGTCGTCCGTGCCGGGGCGGAATTTGACTTCCTTCACCTGCACGATCTTCTGCTTGAGCTTCGCCTCGTGCTGCTTCTTCGCTTCCGAGTACTTGAACTTGCCGTAATCCATCAAACGGCAGACAGGCGGTGAAGCCTGCGGCGCGATTTCGACCAGATCCACGTCGAGCTGTTCCGATTGACGGAAAGCCTCGGCCAGTTTCACGATTCCGAGCGGCTCGTTGTCCACTCCGACCAAGCGCACTTCCGGCGCAGTGATTTCACCGTTGATGCGATGTGACGACTTATCAGTAGCGATGTTACGTTTCCTCTAAATATGAAAAAACAAGCCGCGCTGCGAGTGACTTACTTGAACGCCCGCACTTCCTGCTGCAGACGTTCGAGGAATGCGTCGACCGGCATCACGCCCAGATCGACACCGCCACGAGCACGCACGGCTACGGTTTGTGCATCACGCTCTTTGTCTCCGACGACCAGCAAATACGGAACCTTTTGCAGCGTGTGCTCGCGTATTTTATAGCTAATCTTCTCATTGCGCAAATCGCTCTCAACTCTAAGCCCTTGTTTTTGCAACGATTGGGCCAGAGAAGCCGCATATTCGGCCTGACTTTCGGCAATATTCAGCACGACTGCCTGCACAGGCGCGAGCCACGGCGGCATTGCACCGGCATGGTGCTCGATCAGGATGCCGAGGAAACGCTCCATCGACCCGACGATCGCGCGGTGAAGCATGACCGGACGGCGACGGCTGTTGTCCTCGCCGACGTACTCCGCGCCGAGACGCTCCGGCAACACCATGTCGAGCTGCAGCGTACCGCATTGCCAGGACCGGCCGAGCGCGTCCTTGATGTGGTACTCGATCTTCGGACCATAAAACGCGCCCTCGCCCGCGAGTTCTTGCCACTGCAGGCCGCACGCGGTGAGCGCGTCACGCAGGCCTTGCTCCGCGCGATCCCAGGTTTCGTCGGTACCGGCGCGCTGCTCCGGACGCAGCGACAACTTGATGTCGATGTGATCGAAGCCGAAGTCCTTGTACACGCTCATCGCGAGCGTATTGAACGCGATCGATTCGGCGATGAACTGATCTTCCGTGCAGAAGATGTGCGCGTCGTCCTGAACGAAACCGCGCACGCGCATAAGACCATGCAACGCGCCCGACGGCTCGTTGCGATGGCACGATCCGAACTCCGCGTAGCGCAGCGGCAGATCGCGATACGACCGAAGGCCGTGATTGAACACCTGCACGTGGCCCGGGCAGTTCATCGGCTTGATGGCGTAGTCGCGCTTCTCGGACTCGGTCGTGAACATGTTCTCGCGATAGTTCTGCCAATGACCGGACGCTTCCCACAGCGAGCGGTCCATGACCATCGGGGTCTTGATCTCGAGATAGCCGGCCTCATTGATCCGACGGCGCATGTACTGCTCGACCTGCTGCCACAGCGACCAGCCCTTCGGATGCCAGAACACCATGCCCGGCGCTTCGTCCTGCAAATGGAACAGGTCGAGCTGCTTGCCGAGCTTGCGATGATCGCGCTTCTCCGCTTCTTCGAGCATGTGGAGATACGCTTCCTGGTCTTCCTTCTTGGTCCAGGCGGTGCCGTAGATACGCTGCAACTGCTCGTTCTTCGAGTCGCCGCGCCAGTACGCGCCCGCGACCTTCATGAGCTTGAAAACCTTCAGTTTGCCGGTGGACGGCACGTGCGGACCACGGCACAGGTCGGTGAAACCGCCGTGCGAATAGAGCTTGATTTCGTCCGAAGCCGGGATCGATTCGATGATCTCCGCCTTGTACTTCTCGCCAATGCTCTTGAAGTACTCGACCGCTTCGTCGCGCGACACCACGCGCCGCGACACGGGCTCGTCTTTCTTGACGAGGTCCTGCATGCGCTTTTCGATCTTCTCGAGGTCTTCGGGCGTGAAGGGACGGCTGTACGCGAAGTCGTAATAGAAGCCGTTGTCGATGACCGGTCCGATGGTCACCTGCGCCTCGGGGAACAAGTCCTTGACCGCGTAGGCCAGCAAGTGCGCGGCAGAGTGACGAACGACATCGACGCCTTCCGGGTCTTTGTCCGTGACGATGGCGAGCGACGAATCCTGGTCGATGACAAACGACGTGTCGACGAGCTCGCCGTTGAGCTTGCCGGCAAGCGCGGCCTTGGCGAGACCCGCGCCGATCGATGCCGCGACTTCCGCGACGGTCACCGGGTGGTCGTATTGACGGACCGACCCATCAGGCAAACGTACCGAAACCATTTCGTTCTCCAAGACGCCAGCTCACGCCAGGCGAGTTCGACTAAAACATGCCGCTCGATACCGTGCAAAACCCGAGAGACAAAAAAAATGCGGCCCCGCTATCGAGGGGCCGCATTCACTTTTCACACATACCGCAAACAGATTGGCAGAAGGCGAATTAGGTCCTCGACTAGCGTCGCTCCGAAGTTGTTTCGGTCAACGTTCGACGTACCATATTTTTTCGCCTTGTGCGCAATGCGCTTCTTGCGGATTGAAGACTCGGCGGACCGAGGCTTCGTTTTCGTTGGTAGGCTCGATTGGACTCGAACCAACGACCCCCACCATGTCAAGGTGGTGCTCTAACCAGCTGAGCTACGAGCCTGAAAGAAGTGAGATTATATGGAGCGTTTCGATTTTTGGCAAGTGCATCTGTGCGATGAATCGAAAAATTATTCGTCGATCCGTTCAACTTTTCGCGCAGTGACGCTCCCGGCCGTAGCTTGCGTTCAGGCTCGGCGCGCCGCGCGGATCACGCCCACGACTTCCCCGAGCAAGGTGCACGCACGTTGAATCTGCATCGCGTTGGACACTTCCACGGTGAACTGCATGTAGGCCACGTTGCGCCGGCTTTGCGTCTTCACGCCTATCACGTTGATCTTCTCGCGCGCGAAGACTTCAGTGATGTCGCGCAATAGTCCCTGCCGATCCGCCGACTCGACCGACAAATCCACCGGATACACCGACGACCCGCGCCCGTTCATCACCTGCGCCGCCCACGTCGTATGCAGCACGCGCTCGGGCGAACGCTGCGCCATGCGCTGGAACGTCGCGCAATCGGAACGATGAATGGACATGCCCTTGCCGCGCGTGACGAACCCCGCGATAGGATCGGGCGGCGCCGGGCGGCAGCAACGCGCGAGCTGCGTGAGCAGCGCATCGACGCCGACGACCAGCACGCCCGTCGACGCCCCGAGCGCCACGCTCTGTCCGCTGCTGCGCTTTTCGAACTGCTCGGGCGTCTCGAGTTCGGGCTCGGGGGGCGGCGTATCGCTCAAGGCCTGTTCGATATTGCGCAGGCTGAATTCGTCCTTGCCGACGACCGAGTACAGATCCTCGGGCGCCTTGAAGCCGAGCTTGCTCGCGAGCTGATCGAGATTGACCGAGGTCTTCCCTTCGCGCTGCAGCGTCTTTTCGACGATCGCGCGACCTTCCGCGATGTTCTCCGCCGCATCGATCGTGTTGAACCACGCGCGCACCTTCTGCCGCGCGCGCGGGCTGTGCAGATAGCCGAGCTGCGGATTGAGCCAGTCGCGCGACGGGCCGCCCTCCTTCACCGCGACGATCTCGACCGTCTGCCCGTTTTGCAGCGGCGTGTTGAGCGGCACCATGACGCCATCGACACGTGCGCCGCGACAGCGATGCCCAAGCTCGCTATGCAGGTGATACGCGAAGTCGACCGCTGTCGCGCCGTGCGGCAACGCGATTACGCGCGCCTGGGGCGTCAGCACATAGATGTGGTCGTCGTCGAGGGTGGCGTCGCGCAACTGCTGCCAACCGGGCTGCTCGCCTTCGACATCGTCCTTCCAGGCAAGCAACTGGCGCAGAAAGGCGATTTTCTCGTCGTACTTCTCGCTTGCCGTGACCTGGCCCGCGTAGCCGCGCGTGCCCGCTTCCTTGTAGCGCCAGTGCGCCGCCACGCCATACTCGGCGAACTGATGCATCTCGTAGGTACGGATCTGCACTTCGAATGCGCGCCCGTCGTCGCCGATCACGACCGTATGCAGCGACTTGTAGCCATTCGGCTTGGGCCGCGAGATGTAGTCGTCGAACTCGCGCGGCACCGGTTGCCACAAGTTGTGCACGATGCCGAGCACGGTATAGCAGTCCTTGATGTCCCCGACGATCACGCGAAACGCGCGCACATCGTTCAGTTCGGAGAAGTCGAGATGCTTGCCGCGCATCTTTTTCCAGATGCTGTAGATGTGCTTTGGCCGGCCGCTGACTTCGGCCTTGATCTGCGCGGTATCGAGTTCAGTTTGCAGCCGCGCGATGGCGTCCGTGACATAAGACTGGCGCTCCACGCGCTTCTCGTCGAGCAACTTCGCAATGCGCTTGTACGTGACCGGGTCCTCGAAGCGGAACGACAGGTCTTCGAGCTCCCACTTGAGTTGCCAGATGCCGAGACGGTTCGCGAGCGGCGCGTAGATTTCCATGGTCTCGCGCGGCACATCGGGCGAGGGATCGATCTTGTTGGCCGCGTGATAGCGCAAGGTTTGCAGGCGCGAGGCGAGGCGAATCAGCACCACGCGAATATCCTGCGCGAAAGCAAGCAACATCTTGCGCAATGATTCGACTTGCGCGCGCCGCGCGGCCTGTGCGTCGCGCGTGTTCTCGGGCAAGTCCGCGAGCGTGGCGCGCGAACTGACGGAGCCGAGACGCAAGAGCTTGCGCACATCGCCGACGAGCCGCTGCACTTCCGCGCCGAAGCGCTCCTCGATGACCTTTTCCGGGTCGTCCAAATGCGGCGTCAACACGAAGAGCGCCGCAGCGGCGATCGCGTGAGCGTCGACGTTGAGCGTCTGCATGATGCGCGCCGTGCCTTCCGCGTGCTCGGTGAGCAGTTCGCCCGTCGAGACGCGCGCATCCTTCGCGTGCTCGCGAATGAACGCGAGCGCATCATCGATGGATGGCTCCGGCAAGGTGTCGGCGATAACGGCGGACTCGGTCATGCGCGAATGACTGCTCTTCGGCGAACCTGCTTAGCGCTGCGCCGCCACGACGACGACTTCCACCAGGCATGCGGGGTTCGCGAGCTTCGCTTCGACGGTAGCGCGCGGCGGCGTGTTGCCCGCGGCGACCCACGAGTCCCACACGGCGTTCATCGCGGCGAAGTGCACCATGTCGGAGACGTAGATTTGCACCGACAACAGATGCGACTTGTCGCTGTTCGCTTCTTCGAGCAGACGGTCGATATGGCCGAGCACTTCGCGCGTCTGGCCGGTGATGTCCTGGTCGGTGTCCTCGGCGATCTGGCCCGCGAGATACACGGTGCCGTTGTGGATGGCGATTTCCGAAAGCCGTGCGCCGACGTGATGACGAGTAACTGCCATATGCGTTCCTGTTCGATGAAGATGCAAATTGGGATAAAGCGCCAGGCGCTCAGCCCGATATTATGCCGCGCCCGCGTCATTTCCGAGAAAGAAGGCGCGCGCGGTGGCGATCTGGTCCGCCGCGAGGAAGGCCGGCGCGTGTCCGGTATCCGCCACTTCGACGCTCGTGACCGCCTGCCCTTTCGACACCATTCGCTTGACCGTCTCGCGTGACAGCAAGTCCGAATGCTCTCCTCTCACGACGAGCACCGGCGTCTTGAACGAGGCCAGCGCATGCCACAAGTACGCTTCACCCGCCGCGTTCTGTTCGGGCGTCGACGCCTTGAAGGGCTTCGCGATGTCCGGGTCGTAGCGGAAGCGCCACGCGCCGTCCTTCTCGTGCAGAAGCGGCGTATTGATGCTTGTCCACTCCTCGTCCGTGAGATTACCGAACGAAGCCGCAAGCGCGGCGGCGTGCCGCACGCCTTCATCGAGCGAGGCGAAGCGCGTGGGCTTGCCGAGATATTCCCCGATACGCGTGAGCGCGATGGGCTCGATATGCGGTCCCACGTCGTTGATGAGCATCTTGCGAATCGGCGTATTCGGCAAGCCGCCGAGCGCCATGCCGATGAGTCCGCCCATCGAGGTGCCGAACCAGTCCACCGTTTCCACGTTCAGACGCGCGATGAGCGTCACCATGTCCGCGACGTACTGCGGCACGCCGTAATGGCGCGGGTCGGCGAGCCAGTCCGACAGACCACGCCCGACGACATCCGGACACACCACGCGATACTCGTTTGCGAGCGCCTGCGCCACCTTGTCGAAGTCGCGGCCCGAGCGCGTCAGGCCATGCACGCACATCAGCACGCGCGGATTGGCGGGATCGCCCCATTCGGTGTAGGCCATGCGATGCAGACCGGCCGGGCTCGCACACTGCACGAAACGCTGGCGCGGCACGGCGGCCGCCGGATGCGGCGCTTCGACGACGATGGATGTGCTCATGGGTATTCCTCGCAGGAAGATGTCGAATCGATTGTAAGCGCCGCGCGCGAAACCGACTGAACATCGGCCGAACGGACGACCCCTTGACCACGGTGATCAAAAACAAAGCGGGCGAAGCCTCGCAGCCCCACCCGCCTTTCCACGTCGAAAGACGCCGCTTTACTTCAACCCGATTACTTCACGCCGCTGACATCCAACGGCGCGCCGGTCTTTTGCTGAATCTCCTCGGCACTGACGCCATCGGCCAGTTCGACGAGCTTGAGACCATTCTCGGTCACGTCGATCACGCCGAGGTCCGTGATGATGCGATCCACCACGCCCACGCCCGTCAGCGGCAGCGAGCATTCCTCGAGAATCTTGTGCTGGTCGCCCTTCGCGACGTGTTCCATCAGCACGACGACCTTCTTCACGCCCGCTACGAGGTCCATCGCGCCGCCCATGCCCTTGATCATCTTGCCGGGAATCATCCAGTTGGCGAGGTCGCCCGTCTTGCTGATCTGCATGGCGCCGAGAATCGCCAGGTTGATGTGGCCGCCGCGGATCATCGCGAATGAATCCGCCGACGAAAAGATCGACGAGCCCGGCAGCGTGGTCACCGTCTGCTTGCCGGCGTTGATGAGATCGGCGTCCACTTCTTCTTCGGTCGGCGACGGGCCGATGCCGAGCAGGCCGTTCTCCGATTGCAGCCATACTTCCATGCCGTCCGGCACATGGTTGGCAACGAGCGTCGGCAAGCCGATGCCGAGGTTCACATAGAAGCCGTCCTGCAATTCCTTCGCCGCGCGCGCGGCCATCTGGTCACGAGTCCAAGCCATGGTCATTCTCCTTTCGCGCGGACGATACGTTGCTCAATGCGCTTTTCAGGGTGCGCATTCAGGACGAGCCGCTGCACGAAGATGCCCGGCGTATGGATGTGATCGGGGTCGAGCTCGCCCACTTCGACGATCTCTTCCACTTCGGCCACGGTGATCTTGCCGGCCATGGCGCACATCGGATTGAAGTTGCGCGCCGTGCGGCGATAAATGAGATTGCCCGATTTGTCGGCTTTCCATGCCTTCACGATACCGACGTCCGCTGTCAGCGAATGCTCGAGCACGTAATGGTTTTCGCCGAACTGACGCGTTTCCTTGCCGTCCGCGATCACGGTGCCGAAGCCCGTGTTCGTGAAGAACGCCGGGATGCCCGCGCCGCCCGCGCGCAGTTTTTCGGCGAGCGTGCCTTGCGGCGTGAATTCGAGTTCGAGTTCGCCGGCCAGATACTGCCGCTCGAATTCCTTGTTTTCGCCCACGTAAGACGAAATCATTTTCTTGACCTGACGTGTTTCGAGCAGGAGGCCGAGCCCGAAGCCGTCGACACCCGCGTTGTTGCTGATGCAGGTGATGTCCTTCACGCCCGAGTCGCGCAACGCCGCGATCAGCGCTTCGGGAATGCCGCACAGCCCGAAACCGCCGACGGCGAATGTCTGCCCGTCCTTGACGATGCCATCGAGCGCCGCCTTCGCGCTGGGATAGACCTTGTTCATCTGATTGTCCCTTCCATTTGTGAACCTGACTGAAAACCGGCTTTTCTTGGCCGCCGTGGCATGCAAGGCGGCGTTTAGACTTGGGCAAAGATTACGCTTAGCGATCCATCCGGCACAATACGCAAAAATACATAAGTCTTTGCCCGCGCCCTTTGGTTCCGTCCGGGAGCGAAGCACGGGCGCACCTTTTCCTCATGCCTGAACTGGACTACCAAACCGCGTTTCATCTCGCGCCCGTTGGCCTCGTGCTTTCGCGCGAGCGCATCATCGAGGACTGCAACGAGCAGGTCTGCGCCATGTTCGGCTTCGAGCGCGCGGCGCTCATTGGCGAGTCGTTTCAGGTGCTTTATCCGAGTCCGGACGAGTTTGCGCGCATCGGCGAGCGTATTGCCGCGCATATCAGCACGCAAGGCACCTACAGCGACGATCGCATCATGAAGCGCTCGGATGGGGAAATGTTCTGGTGCCACGTCACCGGCCGCGCGCTGGAACGCGACGCACCGCATGCGGCGGGCGTCTGGACTTTCGAGGATTTGAGCGCGACGCGGCGTGTGGCCATAGAACTGACGCCGCGCGAAAGGGAGATCGCCGCGCAACTCGTGACCGGCAAGACGAGCAAACAAATTGGCCGCGTGCTCGACATTAGCCCGCGCACGGTCGATATCTACCGCGCGCGGCTCATGCGCAAATACGATACGGGCAACGCGACGGAGTTGCTGCAGCGCCTGCTCGGCAACTGAGCGCGCACGCTCATAGTGCGGGCGCAGCCGTCTCGATGATCTGACGAAGCAAGTCCGGCAGCGGCACGGACTTGCCCGCCTTGTAGTCCACCCACACGATCTTGGCCGCGCCCTTTGCAAAGAGCTCACCGGGCGCGTCGTCGCGATACAGCTCGAAGTGCGTTTCCAAGCTGCTGCGTCCAGGCTTGCCGACCGACATGCGGCCGATCACGTTGCCCGGATAATGCAGTTGCTGCAGGAATTCCATCGACGCATTGACGATCACCGGCCCTTGTCCCTCGGCGTTCGATCCGACGATGCCGAGCTCTTCGAACCACGAAATTCGCACCTGCTCCATGTAGCGGAAGTAGACGGTGTTGTTGACGTGCCCGAAGGCGTCCATGTCACCCCAACGGATAGGCATGGAAAGTTCGAAGACGGTGTGAAAAGGGTTGTTGCTCATGTTTGCCTGGTCAAGATAGCGCGCGCGCTCAGAGCGAAAAACCGTCGTCCGCCGAGATGATCGCGCCGTTCATGAACTGCGATTCGTCGGCGGCGAGCAAGAGCAGAAGGCCGTCGAGGTCGCCGGGCGAACCCACGCGGCGGCGCGGCAGCATCGACACGAGCTTCTGGCCTTGCTCGGTTTTCCAGTGATGGTGATTGATTTCGGTGTCGATATAACCCGGGCAGATGGCGTTCACATTGATGCCGTGGCGGCCCCATTCGAGCGCCATGGCCTTGGTCATCTGCACGACCGACGCCTTGCTCATGGCGTAGAGGCCGATCTGCGGAAACACGCGCAGTCCCGCCACCGAAGCCACGTTGATGATGCGATACGCCGGCTTGGCCGCGCCGCTGCCGCGCATGATCATGCGCTTGGCTACTTCTTGCGCCACGAAAAACGCGCCGCGCACATTGGTGCCGAAGACGTATTCGTAGTCGGAGGGCGTGACGTCGGTCAGCTTCTGCGTGGTCGACACACCCGAATTATTCACGAGGATGTCGATGGTACCGGCTTCCGTCTCCGCATGCGCGACCGCGGACTTGATGCTCTGATAGTCGGTCACGTCCAGCGACACGACATGCGCCGCGCCACCCGATGCCTCGATTTCCGCGCGCAATTCCTTGAGACGCTCGGTGCGGCGGCTCGCCAGCACCACTTTCGCGCCGGCTTGCGACAGTACTTGCGCAAAACGCTTTCCAAGTCCACTGGACGCGCCGGTAATCAGCGCGACCTTGCCTTCCAGATTGATCGAACGGCCCATTGTGCTTCCTTCTTTTACGGTTGATTCGGCCTTACGCGGCACGCGGCATGCGCCAGTCCGCTAGTGGCATCGACACCGATTTCGCGGCGCCGTCTAGAATAGTACGATCGTACTCGATCAGACAAGGTCGGTTGCAGCCTGCCTGACGTTCGCTGACAATACGCGATCTTAAAAGGCCATTCTAACGGTACAGAGGAGCATTGATGACCCCGGCGAGCCTTATCGAGCAGTACGGTCCCCGCGAATCGATGGAATACGACGTCGTCATCGTCGGCGGCGGGCCAGCCGGTTTGTCAGCGGCTATCCGGTTAAAGCAGCTTGCGCAAGAAAAAGGCGTCGAAATCGGCGTGTGCGTGCTGGAAAAAGGTTCGGAGATCGGCGCGCACATTTTGTCGGGCGCGGTCATGGACCCGCGCGGTCTGTCCGAACTCATCCCCGACTGGAAGGAAAAAAACGCACCGCTCGACGTCGAAGTGACCGAAGACCGCTTCCTCTTTCTCACGCAGGACAGCGCGAAGCAGGTGCCGAACTGGCTGCTTCCCGACAACTTCAAGAATCACGGCAACTACGTCGTGAGTCTCGCCAACGTCACGCGCTGGTTGGGCGCGCAGGCGGAGGAACTGGGCGTCGAGATCTTCCCGGGCTTTCCGGCCGCCGAAGTGCTGTACAGCGACAGTGGCGCGGTGAAAGGCGTCGTCACCGGCAATCTGGGCATCGGCAAGGATGGCGAGCCGACCGAGAACTTCCAGCTCGGCATGGAATTGCACGCGAAGTACACGCTCTTCTGCGAAGGCGCGCGCGGGCATCTCGGCCGTCAGTTGATGGACAAGTTCAAGCTCAATCAGAATGCCGATCCGCAGGTATATGGCATCGGCATCAAGGAATTGTGGGAGATCGATCCCGTCAAGCACAAGCCGGGGCTCGTTATCCACACGGCGGGCTGGCCGCTCGATCCCGACACGTACGGCGGCTCGTTCCTTTATCACATGGACAACAATCAGGTGATGGTGGGCTTCGTGGTCGGGCTCGGCTATTCAAACCCGTACCTTTCGCCGTTCGAAGAGTTTCAGCGCTACAAGACGCATCCGGCCATTCGCCCGTTCCTCGAAGGCGGCAAGCGCATTTCCTACGGCGCGCGCGCCATTACCGCGGGCGGCCTGATGTCGTTGCCAAAGCTCGTGTTTCCGGGCGGCGCGCTGGCCGGCGACGACGCGGGCTTTTTGAACGCATCGCGCATCAAGGGCAGCCACGCGGCGATCAAGTCCGGCAAGATGGCCGCCGAAGCCGCCTTCGACGCGGTGCAGGCGGGCCGTCAGAGCGACGAGTTGAGCGCGTATCCAGAAGCCTTCGATACTTCCTGGCTCAAGACCGAACTGCATCGCGCGCGCAATTTCAAGCAGTGGATGAGCAAGGGCCTGTACCTCGGCACGTTCATGGTCGGGCTGGAACAGAAGGTCATGGGCGGCAACGTGCCGTGGACGCTGCATCATCAGCATTGGGATCACGAGATGCTGAAGCCCGCGTCGCAGAGCAAGCCGATCGTTTATCCGAAGCCGGATGGCAAGCTGACGTTCGACAGACTTTCGTCGGTGTTCATTTCGAACACGAATCACGAAGAGAATCAGCCGGCGCATCTGACGCTGAAAGACCCGAGCGTGCCGGTGAACGTGAATTTGCGGACCTATGCAGGTCCGGAAGGACGTTATTGCCCGGCAGCGGTGTACGAGTTCGTGAAGACGGACGATGGCGGCGAACGTCTGCAGATCAACGCGCAAAACTGCGTGCATTGCAAAACGTGCGATATCAAGGACCCGACGCAGAACATCGTGTGGGTGACGCCTGAAGGCGGCGGCGGGCCGAATTACCCGAATATGTAATCGGGTGAGATGGTGGGCTGCGCGTGGGCGCGGCTGTCGTACGGCGCCGGTCTTGTACCGGCGCCGTGCTTTTATCGGCGAGGATAACGCCGTCGCGGGCAAGCCTGCCGTTCAGAAAAGCGCAATCAAAGCGCGATCAACTAGCCGGCGTATGCGCCGCAATCTTCGGTGTGCCGACGACGACATCGCCGTTCTGCGCACGATGCCTCAGCGCGTGGTCCATTAGCACGAGCGCAAGCAGCGCCTCGGCGATAGGCGTCGCGCGGATACCCACGCACGGATCGTGACGGCCGAAGGTCTCGACAGTCGCGGGCGCGCCCGATTTGTCGATCGACTGACGCGCCGTGCGAATGCTCGATGTCGGCTTGATCGCAATCGACACGGTGATGTCCTGCCCGCTCGAAATGCCGCCGAGAATGCCGCCCGCATTGTTGGTCGCGAAACCTTCGGGCGTCATTTCGTCGCCATGCTGCGAACCGCGTTGCGCCACGCTCGCGAAGCCCGCGCCGATCTCGACGCCCTTCGCTGCATTCAGGCCCATCATCGCCTTGGCGATGTCGGCATCGAGTCGATCGTAAAGCGGCTCGCCCAAGCCGACCGGCACGCCGGTCGCGACCACTTCGATGCGCGCGCCGACCGAGTCGCCGTCGCGCCGCAAGTTGTCCATGTACGCTTCGAGCTGCGGCACCACGTCGGCATTCGGCGCGAAGAACGGATTCTCGCGCACATGTTCCCAACCGACGAACGGAATGGGAATCTCGCCGAGCGCGCTCATGTAGCCGCGCGTTTCCACGCCGAACTTTTCGCGCAACCATTTCTTCGCGACCGCGCCTGCCGCGACTGTCGGCGCCGTCAGACGCGCCGACGAACGGCCACCGCCGCGATAGTCGCGCACGCCGTATTTCTGCCAGTAGGTGTAATCGGCGTGACCGGGGCGGAAGGTTTCGACGATATTGCCGTAGTCCTTGCTGCGCTGATCCGTATTGCGGATAAGCAGCGCGATGGGCGTGCCGGTGGTCACGCCTTCGAACACGCCCGAGAGAATCTCTACCTGATCCGCTTCCTGGCGCTGCGTCACGTGGCGCGACGTGCCGGGACGGCGGCGGTCCAGTTCGACCTGGATATCGGCCTCGGTCAGGGCCATGCCGGGCGGGCAGCCGTCGATCACGCAGCCGATCGCCGGTCCGTGCGACTCGCCGAAGTTGGTGACGGTGAAAAGCGTGCCAAGGGTATTGCCGGACATGAGCGTCGACCTTAGAAAAGTGCCGGGGAAACCGACATTATGCCAGTGGCATCTAGCGCCGCGCCCCGCGCAACGCCGTCACGATCTGCTGCAAACGTTCCGGCGTCGCCTCTTCCGGCGCGATCGGTTCGCCTACCGCCAGCGTCAGGCGGGTCATGACGCCGCGTTGGATAGGCCGCGGCCAGCGCGCATCTTCATGACGCGAAAACACGCTGCCCCACAAGCCTCGCAGCGCGACCGGCACGACCGGCGCCGGATGCCGCCGCAGGATCTGCGAAACGCCGTGCCTGAACGGATTGATCTCGCCCGTACGCGTGAGTTTGCCTTCGGGAAAGATGCACACGAGCTCGCCCTCTTCGAGCGCTTCGGCGCATTTCTGGTATGCGCGTTCGAGCAATTCCGCGTTTTCGTGCGCGGGCGCGATCGGAATCG
Organism: Caballeronia sp. LZ001; assembly: GCF_031450875.1. NCBI lineage: Bacteria > Pseudomonadati > Pseudomonadota > Betaproteobacteria > Burkholderiales > Burkholderiaceae > Caballeronia > Caballeronia sp. LZ001. The sequence goes on from NZ_JARTVX010000004.1 coordinate 58,426, forward strand.
CCTTCACATGGCGGAACAGCCAGCCGATCACCGGCGAGCGAAAGATGCGGTGATCCATCACGAAGCGGATCGGGCGCGGACTTTCGGCCATGATGACGATGGCATCGACGAAACTGACGTGATTGCACACCAGCACCGCCGCGCCGCGCGATGGAATGCGCTCGGCATCCACGAGACGAATGCGGTAGAACGTATGCACCAGCACCCAGGCCATGAAGCGCAGCAAAAACTCCGGCACGAGCGAATAGATGTACACGGCGACAACCACGTTGAGCAGCGCGGTCGCGAGAAAGAGCCCGGGAATGCCGACGCCGAGCGCCGTGAGCCCGAGCGCCATCAACGCCGAGACGATCATGAAGAACGAGTTCAGGATATTGTTCGCGGCGATGATGCGCGCCCGATGCGTCGGCTGGCTGCGCGCCTGGATCAGCGCGTAGAGCGGCACGCTGTAGAAGCCGCCGAACATGGCAAGGAGAAAGAGGTCCGCGAGAATGCGCCAGTGCGGCAACGCGAGCAGAAACTCCGCAACGCCGAGCAGATGCCCCGCCGGCGCAATCCGATGACTGGCAAAGAACAGATCGATGGCGAACACGCTGATGCCGATGGACCCGAGCGGCACCAGTCCGATCTCGACGCGCCGCTTCGACAGCTTCTCGCACAAGAGCGAACCCGTGCCGATGCCGAGCGAAAACGTCGCGAGGAGAATGGTCACGACATCGGGGTTCGCGGAGAGCACGTCCTTCGCGAAGTTGAAGAACGACGTGAGAAAAGTCGCGCCGACGAACCACAGCCATGAAATGCCGAGCAGGCTCAAGAACACGGTACGGTCGGCTTTCGCGAGCTTGAGATTGCGCCACGTCTCCGAGACCGGATTCCAGTTGATGCGCAAATCCGGCTGCGACGCCTTGGACTTCGGAATGAAGCTCGATACGACGCGCCCGATGATCGCGAACGCGAGACACGCCGCCGCGAGCACCATCGCCCCGTGTTCGACCGCACCCGCCGCCGCCCCGCCGACGATCGTGCCGATGAGAATCGCGACGAATGTGCCCATTTCCACGAGCCCGTTGCCGCCGACGAGTTCGGAAGCCTCCAGATGCTGCGGCAGATACGCATACTTCACCGGCCCGAACACCGTGGAGTGCACGCCCATCAGAAATGTGCAGACGTATAAAAGCGGCGCGCTGTGGAGCACGAAGCCCGCGCCGCCGATCAACATGACGAGAATCTCGAAGCTCTTGACCAGGCGCGCGAGCGTGGCCTTGTCGTATTTGTCGGCGATCTGGCCTGAGGTCGCGGAGAACAGCACGAACGGCACGATGAAGATGGCCGAAATGAGGAACGCGGCCGTGCCCGGATCGACGCCGGAAAAGCGCGCCGCCTGAAACGTGACGAGCGACGTGAAGCCGACCTTGAAGACGTTGTCGTTCATCGCGCCTAGAAATTGCGTCCAGAAGAACGGCGCGAAACGGCGTTCGCGCAAAAGACCGAACTGGCCTTTCTCTTCGTGGCGTGCGGCGCGGGATGCGCGCGACGAGGCACGCGACGGATTTTCACTACTCATGGCTATCTACAAAAATTGATCCGGAGTTGACCGCGAACCGGGCTTGAATGGCGCCGCGCGATCGAATGCGGATGTCACGGGAAAAGAAGCTCGAAGCCTGCAAAGGCGTTCGAGCCGGACGAAAAAAAGCGCGCCACCGGGGCGCGCTTCCATGGGGTGTCACGCGAAGCGTCGAAACGTTGGATCGGGCAGGTGCTCAGCGCGCTTCTTCCTGTTGCTCAGGCCAGTCGCGTATATACGCTTTCAGCATGCGATTCTCGAAGCCTTGTTCCTCGACGACCGCGCGCGCGACATCATAAAACGAGATCACGCCCATCAGCGCGCGATTCTCCATGACCGGCAAGTAACGCACGTGATGCTCGAGCATCATGCGCCGCACTTCGTTGACGTCCGTTTCGGGCGTGCAGGTGAGCGGATGGTCGTCCATGATCTTGCGGATGCTCGTTGTGCCGACGCTGCCGCCGTTGTCGCGCAAGGTGACGATGATTTCGCGGAAGGTAAGCATGCCGGCCAGATCGCCATATTCCATGACGACGAGCGAGCCGATGTCATGCGCCGCCATGGCGTCGATTGCTTCGGCGAGCGGCGTGTCGGGCGTGACCGTGAATAGCGCGTTGCCCTTTACTTTCAGAATGTCGCTGACTCGCATGACTGTCTCCTCGCGAAATGCCTGTTCAATTGCCGAACGTTCTTGAAACCATGTTTCGATGCTATCGGAAAGGCCCGCAAAAAGAAAGCAAAGCAGCCTTGTCTGGCCATTCGGATAAGGCTTTGCGGGCCGATCTCCCATTCGATGCGCGCGTGTTCGCCCTAAGTTTTCCCGCGCGAGGCGGATGTTACGATGATCGACCGCTATTTTCCTGACCTGCTCCACACAGGCCGCCAACCATGCCCGCCAACCGCTTCGACACGCTCGCGCTGCACGCGGGCGCCGCGCCCGACCCCGTGACCGGGGCGCGCGCCACGCCGATCTACCAGACCACGTCGTTCACTTTCCGCGATACCGATCACGCCGCCGCGCTCTTCAACATGGAGCGCTCGGGGCATGTCTATTCCCGCATCTCGAACCCGACGGTGGCGGTTTTCGAGGAACGCGTGGCGGCGCTGGAAGGCGGCGCGGGTGCAATCGGCACGGCGAGCGGCCAGGCGGCGCTGCATCTGGCCATCGCCACACTGATGGGCGCGGGCTCGCACGTCGTGGCATCGAGCGCGCTGTATGGTGGCTCGCACAATCTGCTGCACTACACGCTGCGGCGCTTCGGGATAGAGACCACCTTCGTCGCGCCGCACGATCTCGATGCGTGGCGTCAAGCGGCGCGTCCGGAAACGCGCCTCTTCTTCGGCGAAACGCTCGGCAATCCGGGACTCGACGTGCTCGATATCGCGGGCGTCGCGGAGATCGCGCATGAGCACGGCGCGCCGCTGCTCGTGGATTCCACCTTCACCACGCCTTACCTGCTGCGACCGCTCGAACACGGCGCCGACCTGGTCTACCACTCCGCGACCAAATTTTTGGGCGGTCATGGTACGACCATCGGCGGCGTGCTGGTGGATGGCGGCACGTTCGACTTCGCGGCGAGCGGACGCTTTCCCGAATTCACCCAGCCTTACGACGGCTTTCATGGCATGGTCTTCGCCGAGGAAAGCACGGTTGCGCCGTTCCTGTTGCGCGCGCGGCGCGAAGGGCTGCGCGACTTCGGCGCGTGTCTGCATCCGCAGGCTGCGTGGCAGTTGCTTCAAGGCATCGAAACCTTGCCGTTACGCATGGATAGGCACGTTGCTAATACGCGCAAGGTGATCGAATTCCTGCTGAGTTCGCCGGCAGTCGAAGGCGTGGCTTATCCCGAACTGCCGACGCATCGCGACCATGCGCTCGCCAAGAGGCTTCTGCCGCGCGGTGCGGGCGCGGTGTTCAGCTTCGATCTGCGTGGCGGCGTGCCGGCGGCGCGCAAGTTCATCGAGTCGCTGACGCTGTTTTCGCATCTCGCCAATGTCGGCGATGCGCGCTCGCTCGTCATCCATCCCGCCTCGACCACGCACTTTCGCATGGACGCGGCGGCGCTCGCCGCGGCGGGCATCAGTCCGGGACGTATTCGTTTGTCTATCGGACTGGAAGATGCGGACGATCTCATCGACGATCTCAAACGCGGGCTCAAGGCAGCGCAAAAGGCGGCCGAAAGCGCAGAGAGCGACAAAAGCAGCGAAGGCTCGCGCGCCGCGCCGCTTGGGAGCCGCGCATGATGTTCGATATCGCCGGGCGCCCGGCCTATGCCTACACCGGCGGCAAACCGTTCGATGCCGCCAGGCCAACGATCGTCTTCCTGCACGGCGCGCAGCACGATCACAGCGTTTGGGGCTTGCAGACGCGTTACTTCGCGCATCACGGTTTCGGCGTGCTCGCGCCCGACCTGCCCGCGCATGGCCGTAGCGCCGGGCCCGCGTTGAGCACCATCGCCGCGCTCGCCGACTGGACGATTCACCTTCTCGATGCAGCCCATACGGACAAGGCCATTTTCGTCGGGCACAGCATGGGTTCGCTGATCGCGCTCGATGCCGCCGCGCGCCATCCGGCCCGCGCGCATGGACTGGCGCTCGTCAGCACGGCCGCACCGATGGCCGTCTCCGACATGCTTCTCGATGCCGCGCGCGAACACGAGCCGGAAGCGATCGATATGGTCAACCAATGGTCGCATTCGACCATCGCCGCGAAACCGTCGGCTCCGGCGCCCGGATTCTGGTTGCGAGGCGTCAATCAGCGCCTGATGGAACGCGTCAGCGCTCAAGGCGAGGCGCAGCTTTTTCACACCGATTTCAGCGCGTGCAACGGTTACGCGGATGCGCTCGAACGCGCTGCAACGGTGCAGTGTCCGGTACTCGTACTGAGCGGCAAGCGCGATGTGATGACGCCGCCGCGCGCCTCCCGCCCGCTCGTCGAGGCGATGAAGCGTGCGGGCGCAACGGTGAGCGCGGTCGAATTGGACGGCGGTCATGCGCTGATGGCCGAGCAACCGGATGCCGTGCTGGACACGTTGTTTGCGTTCGCGCTGAAGTGTGTGGGGGAACGGTAAGCGCTTTCGAACCGATTGACGATTCTGCGCTGTTGGCCGAGGAACCGGACGCGTCGTTCGTCTTGGCGCCGAAGGGTGTGGGGAAGCGGTAGGTGCATTAGGTCCGAGTGACGATTTTGCGCACATAGCCGGGTAACCGGACGCGTCGTTTGTCTTGGCACCGAAGTGCATGGAAAAACCGGTGAGCGCGTGGTTTGCAAGAAGTTAAAGCCTCGCGCGTCAAAGCCTTGCATCGCTTGCACCACTACGCGCGCCGTCGCAGAATGAATCTTGCTGGCGCTTTCGTCAGGTGGAAGGCACCGCATCGACCGGGAGGCGATCATGGCGCAGACGACACACGGAGAACACTTCGCGAACTTCGCCGAGTTCTATCCGTACTATCTGGACGAGCATCGCAATCTGACATCGCGCAGGCTGCACTTTTTAGGCTCACTCGGCGTGATTGGCTGCATTGCCATGGCCATCGCCACCGGCGACTGGCTCTGGCTGCCGGCCGCCGTGATCTGCGGCTACGGCTTTGCGTGGATCGGCCACTTCTTTTTCGAAAAGAACCGCCCTGCCACCTTTCGCCATCCGGTCTATAGCCTGATGGGCGACTGGGTGATGTTCAAGGACATCTGCATCGGCAGGATCTCGCTTTGAACCGCGCACTCAGGCCGGTTGCTGCGGCATGGAAGAACGCGGTGTTTCGAGCAGGCGCGGGTTTGTGAGCGCCGCCGCGCGCGCCGCGACGAGTGAATTGAGCGTGGCTTCGAGCCTGTCGTTTTCGAGCGCTTCCATCAGCGCCGTGCGATCGAGATGCGTGGCATCGAGACGCAATTGATAATCCAGTTCCTCCCGGTCGATCACGAACTGGTCGAACAGCAAGGTCATGGTGATGTGCGCCGGGTTGGCGATCAACACGAAACGCGGCATCTTCGAGTCTTCGAGCCGGCCGATCCAGCCGAGCGCATCGAGCCGCGTGATCAGGCGCGTGGAGGTATCCAGATCGCAACGCGCCATCTTGGCGAGTTCCATCGCCGTGTAGCCAGGCTTGCCTTCGTCGCGCAATTCGACGAGTCGCGCGAGTATTTCGAGCGCGTAAAGCAAGTCACTGCCCGGAAACTCGCGCCGATGATATTGCCCGATGCGAATGGCCGGCAACGCGGACGTCACCATTGCACCGACGAGCGCGATCATCCAGCAGAGATAAACCCACAGTAGAAACACCGGCAGCGCGGCGAACGCGCCATACACGGCGGTGTAAGTGGGAATGCGCCGCACGTAGTAGCCGAAGCCGCGCTTGCCCAGTTCGAACGCCACCGCTGCAATCAGCCCGCCGATGACGGCATCGCGCCATTCGACCTTGCAGTTCGGCATGAACACGTAAATGATGGTGAAGGCAAACACCGTGAGCGGCAACGAAACGCCCGTGAGCGCCCATTCGACGATAGGCGGCATGAGATTGTGCGACCCCGCGAACGCGATCGAATGCGCGAACACGTAGGACGAGATGGACAGACTGCAGCCGAAGAGAATAGGCCCGAGTGTGATGATGGCCCAATAGACCATGACGCGTTGCGCGAACGGGCGCGCCTTCTTCACGCGCCAGATGACGTTGAGCGCCGATTCGATGGTCATCATGGTCATCACCGAGGTGACGAACAGGATAATGAGGCCGACCGTGGTCAGGCCCTTCGCTTTCGCGGCAAACTGGTTCAGATAGTTGAAGATCTGCGTGTTGATCTGCGTCGGCATTAAATGCGCCGCAAGGAAGTCCTGCAACGACGACTGGAACGAACCGAAAATGGGAAACGCGGTGAAGAGCGCGAACGCGACGGTTGCGAGCGGCACGACGGACAGTACGCTCGTGAACGTGAGACTGCCCGCCACCTGCGCGACGCGATCCTCGCCAAGACGCCGCGCGACGAAACCGGCGAGACGCTTGACTGCCGCGAGATCGATGAAAACGTGCCGCAAACGCATTCTCCCAAGCGAGGCCGCGTGAGGCTATTGCCCTGCGCGCCCCTAAAAACAGGCTAATCCCTATAATAGCCGTTCACTAAAAAGCCTTATGAACGACATCCTCGTGCTCTACTACAGCCGCCACGGCGCGACCCGCGAGCTTGCGCTCGCCATCGCCCAGGGCGTCGACAGCGTTCCTGGCATGGCCGCGCGGGTGCGCACGGTGCCGCCGGTTTCCACCGTCTGCGAAGCCACGCAGCCCGACATTCCCGCCGACGGCCCGCCTTACGCCGAGCTGCGCGATCTGGAGGAATGCGCGGGTCTTGCGCTCGGTTCGCCCACGCGCTTCGGCAACATGGCCGCACCGCTAAAATATTTCCTCGACGGCACCACGCCGCAGTGGCTGTCCGGCGCGCTCGCGGGCAAGCCGGCGAGTGTCTTCACCTCCACCGGCAGCCTGCACGGCGGCCAGGAAACCACGCTGCTCTCGATGATGCTGCCGCTCCTGCATCACGGCATGCTGATCGTCGGCATTCCTTACACCGAGTCGCGCCTGACTACCACGCAAAGCGGCGGTACGCCTTACGGCGCATCGCATCATGCGCGCACGGGCGACGCCAGCCAGCACGGCATCACCGCCGACGAGAAAGCGCTCGCCGTCGCGCTCGGCGCAAGGCTCGCGCGCACCGCGCTCGACCTCGTGCGTGGCGCGAAGGCCGCTTAAGTCCGTTTGAACCCGCTTAAGCCCGCCATGACCGCACCTTCGCTGACCGAGCCGCGAACGAACGCGCCGCTTGCCATCGGTGCGCTGACGAGTCTTGCCGCGCTCATCGTGCTCTCGCTTCTCTGGGAGCTGTGGCTCGCGCCGCTGCGTCCCGGCGCATGGGCACTCGCGTTGAAAGCACTGCCACTTGCATGCGCGCTGCCCGGTGTCATCAAGCGCAACGTCTATACCTTGCAATGGGCTTCGATGCTCGTTTTGCTCTACTTCGCCGAAGGCATCGTGCGCGGCATGACCGATACCGGCCTCTCCGCGCGCCTCGCCTGGCTCGAAACTTTGCTTGCGTTCGCATTCTTCGTCTGCGCGCTCGGCTTCGTCGCCCCCTTCAAACGTGCGGCGCGTGCAAGAAAACGCTGAATCGTTCGCTTTTTTCCATACGGACGTGATGCTTTTTAGCACGGATCGAAACGCTGCGCGCGGCCTATGCCATTCGGCCGAGGCGCAAGCCGCGCCCCGCTGCGCGATACTGTCGACTACGCTACACGGTCCAATCTGCCCTCATCCATGACTGCCTCTCACGCCCCGTTCATCGCCGCCTGCACCGAACTGCTCGGCGCGTCCCACGTTCTTACGCACGATCACGACACCGAGCCGTTTCTCGTCGACTGGCGCAAGCGCTATCGCGGCAATGCGTGCGCCGTGCTGCTTCCCGCCGACACCGCGGAAGTCGCCGCCGTCGTCGGACTCGCGCATGAACACGGCGTGGCCATCGTGCCGCAAGGCGGCAACACGGGACTCGCGGGCGGCGCAACCCCCGACGAGAGCGGCGCGCAAGCGGTATTGAGCCTGCGCCGCCTGAACCGCATTCGCGGTATCGATCCGCATAACAACACCATTACCGTCGAAGCAGGCGTCGTGCTCGCCGAAGTCCAGGCGCGCGCCGAAAGCGCACAACGTCTCTTCGCGCTGAGTCTCGCGGCCGAAGGCAGTTGCACGATCGGCGGCAACCTCTCGACCAACGCGGGCGGCACGGGCGTTCTGCGTTACGGCAACACGCGCGAGTTGTGCCTGGGCCTCGAAGTCGTGACGCCGCAAGGCGATATCTGGGACGGCCTGCGCGGCTTGCGCAAGGACAACACCGGTTACGATCTGCGCGATCTGTACATCGGCGCGGAAGGCACGCTCGGGATCATCACGGCGGCGGTGATGAAACTGCATCCCGCGCCGGTCGCGCGCGTGACGGCGCTCGCGGGTCTTGCCTCGCCGCACGCCGCGCTCGATTTCCTGGCAATGGCGCAACGTCACGCAGGTGCGCTCCTGACCGGCTTCGAGCTCATGTCCGACTTCTCGATGCGCCTCGTCGGCCGGCATTTTCCGCAACTGCGTTATCCGTTCGGCGAACCGCACGCGCAAACCGTGCTGCTCGAACTCTCCGACAGCGAAAGCGACGAACACGCCCGCGCGCTGTTCGAAAGGCTAATGGAACAGGCTATGGAAGAAGGTATCGTCGAAGATGCCGTGGTCGCGGAAAGCCTCGCGCAGTCGCAGGCATTCTGGGATTTGCGCGAGCATATCCCGCTCGCGCAGGCGGAGGAAGGGCTGAACATCAAACATGACATTGCGGTGCCGATCTCGAGCATCGGCCGCTTTATCGAGGAAACCGACGCGATCATCGCTCGAGCCACGCCCGGCGCGCGCATGGTGACCTTTGGACATCTGGGCGACGGCAATCTGCATTACAACGTGCAGGCGCCCGAAGGCGTCGATCAGAAGCAATTTCTCGAAGCGTTCCAGACGCCGATCAACGCACTCGTCTACGACCAGGTGCATGCGCATCGCGGCAGTATCAGCGCGGAGCACGGTCTCGGGCAACTGAAGGTGGACGAAGCGATGCACTATAAATCGGCCGTCGAGGTGCGCCTCATGCAAAGCATCAAGGCCGCGCTCGATCCCGAGAATCGCATGAATCCGGGCAAGGTCGTGCGCTGGGCGCAAGCCGGGACAAGGAAGGAGAACATCGCATGAAGATACGCGTGCTGTCGGACCTGCACCTGGAAAACGACGAGCCGCTCGCGATTCCTTATGCCGAAGCCGATCTCGTCGTGCTGGCGGGCGATATCCACAATCACGCGGAAGGCGTGCGTTGGGCGGTGGAGAATTTCGGTTCGGATGTGCCTATCGTCTATGTGCCGGGCAATCACGAGTACTACGACGCCGAATTCGGCGCGATGGAAGCCGCCATGCTCGACGCGGCGCAAAGCGTGGACAACGTGCATTACCTGAACAACGCGGCGCTCGTCGACCGGCGCGGCGCGTGGCGCGTTCTCGGCACGACGCTCTGGACCGACTTCGCGCTGTTCGGGTCGAGCGACGAAGAAATCGGCCGCGCGCAGGAAGCGTGCATCAAGGTCATGCTGGATTATCGAGGGCTGATCCAGCTCGCGTGGCCGGAGCAAGACGGCGAACCCCGCGCGTTCGCGCCGGAAGATTCCCTCGCGCTGCACGAGCAAGCGCGCGCGTGGCTCGAAAACGAATTGGCCAGACCGTTCGCGGGCCAGACGATCGTCGTCACGCATCACGCGCCGTTGCGCGAAAGTCTGTCCGAGCGGTATGCGACGGATATCGTGTCGGCGGGCTTCGTCAATCATCTGCCGACGCTCGCCCGCACGCCCGCCGCGCTTTGGATTCACGGCCACACGCATACGTCGTTCGACTACACGGCGAATGGGACGCGCGTGGTCTGCAATCCGCGCGGCTACTTCGACCGTCGCTCCGGGCGCTGGGAAAACGAACAGTTCGCCTGGGACAAGGTCGTCGAAATCTGACGGAGCAACGCGAATAACGGGAGCCAAGCCATGTGCGGCCGAATCAGCCAGTACCGACTGCCGATGCATTACGCGCAACGTCTGCATCTGAAGAACCCGTTCGTACTCGTCGATGCCGCCGACCGGCGACCCGGCTACAACTTGTCGCCGGGCACGCATCCGCTCGCCGTCTATCCCGACGAATCGATTCGCGCCGTGCATTGGGGATATTGCCCGCCGTGGGCGATACAAAAGAAGTTGCCGCAGACCATCAATGCGCGCGTCGAGACGGCGTCGACCAGTGCCTATTTTCGCAATCTGTGGAAAAAAGCGCGCATTCTCGTGCCGGCGGATGGCTGGTTCGAATGGCGAATCGAGCCGCGTCCGGGCGAATTGGCGACCAAACCCGCCGCCGCGAAGCCCCTCAAGCAACCGTATTACATTCGACGCGCCGACGGCGAGCCCATGTTCCTTGCCGCGCTCACGAGCATCACGCGCGAGGAGGACGCCGCGCAGCCCGGCGCGGGCTTCGTGATCGTCACGGCAGCAGCCGACGAAGGCCTCGTGGACGTCCACGACCGCCGCCCGCTGGTTTTCTCCGCAGCCACGGCGCGGCGCTGGCTGGACCCGGACGCATCAGCGGAGGATTTGGCGCGGCTCGTGAAGTCCGACGGCGTGCCGGCTTCGCACTTCGTCTGGCACCGCGTTTCAACCGATGTGAACCGCGCCACCACGGACGAAGCGCGGCTCATCGAGCCGCTGGAAGCGCTTTTTTAGATTCAGCGGGTGCGCCGGTCGCGGTTGCTTTCGACGCGAATCGGGATCAGGCGCTTTCTTGCCTCTTCTTCCGACTGGGCACGCATGGCATTGAAAAGCTCGCGCGACGCCGGAACGGCGATCAACGACACAAGCGCGGCAAGAGCGAACATAAGTGGCGTGCTCATCAGACGAGTCCCCAAAATTAAATGCAGTGAACGTAGACAGACAGTAGCAAATGCGGGTGAATCAGGAGTAAGCAAGTGTTGCGCCGCAGCTTATTTCGTAACCGGACTTCGGTCAGCGCGCCGGAGCCGACAGCACTGACGGCAAGCATATTCAGCCTACTACGAACTCCTTGAGCGACTCGGAATCGGCGGCGAGCGTGTCGGGCAACGCCTCGCGCAGAAACTCCACCCACGTGCGGATCTTGGCGTCCAGATACTGGCGCGACGGGTACAGCGCGTAGACCGTCAGTTCCTGCATCGTGTATTGCGGCAGCACACGCACCAAAGTGCCCGCGCGCAAGGCGGGCAGCGCGGAGGACGTCGGCAATACGCCGATGCCCATGTTTTCCCGGATCGCCGTCACCATGGCGTCGGCCACGTTCACCGTGAAGGGCGAAGCGCCGAGACTGACCGTTTCCTGCCCGTTCGGACCGTCGAAGACCCAGCGGTCGGGCGGAAACACGGGCGTCATCAATTGCAGACAGGTGTGGCGCACCAGGTCGGACAACACATGCGGCGTGCCGTGCTTCTCGATATACGCCGGTGACGCACATGCAATGCTGAACACCGTGCCGAGCCGCGCCGACACCAATGCGGAATCCGGCAACTCAGAAGCCAGCACCACCGACACGTCGTAACCCTCGTCCAGTAGATCCGGCACGCGTTGCGCCAAAGTCAGCTCGACCTGCACGGACGGATGACGCTGCTGATAGCGCGAAATCATCGGCACGACATAGTGCACGCCGAAGCTCGTCATCGAATGCACCTTGAGTTTGCCGGCCGGACGCGCGTGGGCGTCGCTGGCTTCGGCTTCGGCCTGATCGACGTAAGCGAGAATTTGCTCGCAGCGTTGCAAATAGCGCTCGCCCGCCTCGGTTAGCGCGATTCGGCGCGTCGTGCGATTGAGCAACCGCGTGCGCAGATGCGCTTCGAGGTCGGACACGGCGCGCGACGCGTAGGCGGTGGTCGTATTGAGATGCTGCGCGGCGGCGGTGAAACTGCCCGCCTCGACGACGCGCGCGAACACGCGCATGTTTTGGAGCGTATCCATGACGCTTTCCCGTTTTTCGGCGTTTATGTAGACCGAATTGTTACACGACCAGTAAAAGCGATTATCGCAATCTCAGTAAGAATGCTTTACATCGTTACTGGTTATTCGACAATCCCTGCAAAAATATAATTCACTCTCAAATTCTATTCAATTTTGGGAGGGAATCGTGCGGAGCCGGTCGTTCAGTTACGCCGCTTATGCCGCGGTTCTTACGGCATTTTTAACAATCGCCGGATGCGCAAGTACGGGCAAGGTCGCGCCGCAGGATCCGCTGAAAGACGCGGCAACGCTCGATGTCGGCAACGCCATTCGCGCCGCCAATGCGGACGCCGCGTGGCCCGACCAGGAATGGTGGCGCGCGTATCGCGATCCGCAGCTCGATGCCTGGATTACACGCGCAACCGGCGGCAACCCGACACTGGCGATGGCCGCCGCACGCGTTCGCGAGGCGCGCGAGGAAGCCGGCGTGGCGCGCTCGGCGCTTTTGCCGCACGTCGATGGCGCGATGAGCCTGCAGCGCAAGCACTGGCCGGAGAACGACTTCTACGGCCCCGGCTACTACGGCGGCACGACTACGTGGGACGACACCGCCGGCCTTTCGCTCTCCTATGACCTCGATCTCTGGGGCCGCGACGATAACGCCGCCGAACGCGCGCTCGATGTCGCCCACGTGCGCGCGGCCGATGCCCGCGCCGCCCAGCTCGAACTCGAAACCAACGTGGTGCGCGCCTACATCGGCTTTTCGCAGGCGTTCGCGCTGCTCGATATCGCTCAACAGACGCTCGCGCAGCAGCAGCGCATCGCGGATCTCGCAGAGCGGCGTTTAAAAGGCGGCATCGGCACACAGCTCGAAGTGAGTCAGGCCGAAACGCCGTTGCCCGAGTACGAGCGTCAGGTCGATATCTATCAGGAAGAGATTGAGCTCGCGCGCCATCAGCTCGCCGCGCTTGCAGGCGAAGGTCCCGGCGCGGGCGATGCGCTCACGCGTCCCACGCTCGCGCTCGCGACGCCGCTGCCCTTGCCCTCGTCGCTGCCCGCCGAACTCGTGGGTCATCGGCCCGACATCGTCGCGGCGCGCTGGATGGTGGCGGCGCAAGCGCGCGGTATCGATGTCGCGAAGGCCGAGTTCTATCCGAACATCAATCTCGCGGCGTCGCTCACGCAGACTTTCGCGGGCGGCGCGCTGCTCAGCTTCCTCACGAGCAAGGCGACGGGTTATACATTCGGCCCGGCGCTGTCGTTGCCTATCTTCGAAGGCGGACGGCTGCGCTCGCAACTCGGCGCGGTGTCGGCGCAATACGACGTAGCCGTCGATCACTACAACGCGACGCTCGTCGCCGCGCTCAAGGACATCGCCGATCAGGTCGTGCGCGTGCGTTCGCTCGACACGCAGCTGGAAGCGTCGGGGCGCTCGGTCGCCGCCGCACGCAAGAACTACGACCTCGCCAACGCCGGTTATAAGCGCGGCCTGACCGATTACGTCAACGTGCTGATCGCGCAAGCGCAATTGCTGCGCGCGCAGGACGGCGAAGCACGCGTGCGGGCGCAACGGCTCGCAGCCTATGCAACGCTCACCTCCGCGCTCGGCGGCGGCATCGACGATCCCTCGAATGGTCCGCAAGAAACGGCGCTCGCGCCCGCGAAGCATATCGGCCCGTTCGGTTCGTCGCTCGGCGCGTCGTCCTCGGTGAAGTGAGGAGAACGTTCATGGCCACTGTTCTCATCGACAAGCGCGCATCGCTCGTGAACGCCTTCGCGGATTGGGCGCGCACCGACGGCCTCGCGTGGATCTACATTTTCAAGGCGGTGCTGGCGGCGCTGATCGCGCTATGGATCGCCATGCGGCTCGACATGCAGCAGCCGCGCACCGCGATGACCACCGTCTTCGTCGTGATGCAGCCGCAAAGCGGCATGGTGCTCGCGAAGAGCTTCTACCGTTTCTGCGGCACGATGGTCGGTCTCGTCGTCATGCTCGCATTCATCAGCCTGTTCTCGCAGCAGCCGGTGCTGTTTCTCTCGGCGACGGCGCTCTGGGTCGGCATCTGCACGGCGGGCGCGGCGCGCAATCGCAACTTCCGCTCGTATGGCTTCGTGCTTGCGGGATACACGGCGGCGCTGATCGGCATACCGGCGGCGCAGCATCCGGATGGCGCGTATCTGTCGGCCCTGACGCGGGTAGGCGAAGTGTCGCTCGGCATCGTGTGCGCGGGCGCCGTGAGCGCGCTCGTGTTTCCGCAACTCGCGGGCGAGCAGATCCGCACCACGGTGCGACGGCGCTTCACGCAATTCGTCGATTACGTCTGTCACGCGATGTCCGGCAAGCTCGAGCGCGCGCAAATCGAACGCACCAATCTGAGCTTCGTCGCGGATATCGTCGGCTTCGAGGCGGCGCGCAGTGTCGCGATTTTCGAGCATCCCGAATCGCGGCGGCGCGGCGGGCGGCTCGCGCGGCTGAATAGCGAATTCATGAGCGCATCCACGCGTTTTCACGCGCTGCATCAGTTGATGAACCGGCTGCGCGCAAACGCGTCGGGCACGACCATCGATGCGCTCGAACCGTTCATTCACGAAGTGCCGCCGCTGTTGCTGATTGCGGGCGAGCCGGTGCGCAACGCTGCCGACGCCGCGCACGCCGCCGCGCAATTGCGCGACTACAAGGCCGCGTTGCCCAAGCGCGTGCGCGCGACGCGTATCTCGCTCGAAGCCGCGCCCGGCTTCACCGCACTCGAATTCGATACCGCGACCGAGCTGCTTTATCGTTTCGTCGACGACATGCTCGCGTATGCCGACACCTACGCGTCGCTCGCGGCGCCGTCGCATGAACGCGAGCGCTGGGTCGCGCGTTACGTGCCCAAGACCAATCTGCTCGCAGCCGCGGTTTCCGGCCTGCGCGGCGCGGTCGTGATGTTCGTCCTGAGCGCGTTCTGGATCGCGAGCGCGTGGCCGAGCGGCGGCACGATGGTGCTCAACGCCGCTGCCGTATGCGCGCTGGCGTCGTCGTCGCCACGGCCGACGCAGATGGCCGCGCAAATGGCTATCGGCACGACGCTCGCGAGCATCACGGGCATGATCGTCGTGTTCGGCGTGTTTCCGCATATCGACGGCTTCGTGCTGATGTGCGCGGCGCTCGTGCCCGCGCTCATGCTCGGCGCGTTCTTGACGACGCGTCGCTCGCTCGCGGGCGTGGGCATCGGCTACTGCATCTTCTTCTGCTTTCTCGCGGGGCCGGACAACCTCGTGCATTACGATCCGACCGGCTTCATGAACGACGCCATCGCGCTCGTCTTGTCGATGATCGTCTCCGCGATCGCCTTCGCCGTGCTCCTGCCGACCGATGCGCCGTGGCTGCGCCGTCTGCTGCTCGCGGACCTGCGCCGCGAAGTAGTGAGCGCGCGGCGCGGACGTCTCGCGCAACTGACGACGCATTTCGAAAGCCGCACGCGCGACCTGCTTTCGCAGATCAACGCGCTCGCTTCCGACAAGCCCGCGCTGCAACGCGAGGCCTTGCAGTGGCTCTTCGCGGTGCTCGAATTCGGCAATGCGGTGATCGATTTGCGACGCGAAATGGCGGGCTTCGAACGCGTCGTGAACCCGACGCTCGATGCGGTGGCGCGGCTCTTCGATCGGCCACGGCAAGCGCGTTTCGATGGCGCGCTCGTCGCGACGGAACACGCCATCGACGAGATGCAGGCCATGCTTGCTTCGCACGCTTCGGATTCGGATACGCCGCGTGAAGAGCGGCATCGGCTGCAACGCATCGTGAGTCATCTGCATTTCATTCGTACCGCGCTGCTCGACCCGGAATCGCCGTTCGCAGCGTTCCAACCGATTTCGCCTGAAGGAGCGTCCCATGCCGCGTGATACCGCGATTCTCGAAGCTTACGTGCCGACGTTGCTTTTGCTGTGCCTCGCGGGCGGGCTCGTCACCTGGATCATCGACCGCGTGCTGGCGCTGACCGGACTGTATCGCGTGGTCTGGCATCCGGCGCTGTTTCGCGCGAGCCTGCTCGTCTGCGTGTGCGGCGTGCTGGGTCTCGCGGTTTATCGATGATTCTCGACCGCTTCGTCGCCAACAACATATTCAAGAGAGTTGCATCATACTGATCAGAAAACTCGTCGGCTTCGTCATGACGATAGCCATCTTCGCTGCGGCGCTCGTCATCGGCCGCATGCTGTGGGTGCATTACATGAACGATCCGTGGACGCGCGATGGACGGGTGCGCGCCGATGTGGTCAACGTGGCGCCGGACGTGTCGGGCGCGGTCGTGCAGATGCCGTTGCACGACAATCAGTTCGTGAAGAAAGGCGACTTGCTGCTGGAGATCGACCCGTCGCATTACCAGATCGCCGTCGAGCAGGCGCAGGCGAACGTCGCGGCGCGCGCGGCCGAGTTGCGCATGCGCCGGGCCGATGCGGCGCGTCGCGCGGACATGGACGCGCTGGTCGTCTCGAAGGAAGCACGCGAGAACTCCATGCAGACGGCATCGACTGCCGAGGCGCAGTTGCAGCAGGCGAACGCCGCGCTGGATGCCGCGAAGCTCAATCTGGAACGCACCAAGGTGTTTTCCCCGGTGGATGGCTATGTGACGAATCTGAACGTGTATCGCGGCGACTACGCGACGGCGGGCGCGGCGAAGCTCGCCATCGTCGATAGTCATTCGTTCTGGGTCTATGGCTATTTCGAAGAGACCAAGCTGCCGCATGTGAAGATCGGCGACAAGGCGCGGATTCGTTTGATGAGCGGCGGCGAGCTCACGGGTCACGTCGAGAGCATTTCGCGCGGCATTTACGATCGCGACAATCCCCAAAGCCGTGAGTTGCTCGCGGATGTGAACCCGACGTTCAACTGGGTGCGGCTCGCGCAACGCGTGCCGGTGCGCGTGAAGATCGATGATGTGCCGGAAGGCGTGCTGCTCGCGGCGGGAACGACTTGTACGGTGGTGATTGGGGCGATGTGAGGTACGAAAGCCCGTTCCGCTTTCGCCAGAAACGGGCTTTCTCAAGCAAGACCAAGCCTTACTTCAAAACCACTTTCACATCGAAGTACTTGGCCGCGAACCGGTCGATGCTCCCATCGTCCTTCAACTCCTTCAGCGCGCGATTGAGCGCATCCTTCAGCGCCTTATCGTTCTTGCGCACGCCGAAGCCGACGCCTGATCCGAGCAGCTTGTCATCCGACACCGCCGGTCCCGCGAACGCGAAACCCGCGCCTTGCGGATGCTTCAGAAAGCCTTTCGATGCCGCCTCGGCATCTTGGAACGCGGCATCCAGACGGCCCGTCGCGAGATCCGCGTAGATCTGATCCTGCGCCTGATACGACTCGACATCGATACCCGCCGGCGCCCACTTCGCCTTCGCGTATGTCTCTTGAATCGAGCCTTGCAGCACGCCCACGCGCTTGCCCTTCAGACCAGCGACGCTCGGCAGGATCGTGCTGCCCTTCTTCGCGACGAGCTGGTTGGGAATCGTATAAATGGGATCGGTGAAGTCGATCGCGACGCGCCGCTTGTCCGTGATCGTCATGTCCGAGTTGATGGCGTCGAACTTGCGCGCCTGCAAGGCCGGAATCAGGCCGTCGAACGAATTTTCGACCCACACGCATTTCGTCTTCAGCTTCGCGCACACCGCGTTGCCGATGTCGATATCGAAGCCCGTCAGTTCACCCGACGGCGTCTTGGATTCGAACGGCGCGTAAGACGCCTCCACGCCGAAGCGCAGTTCCTTCATGCTGTCGGCGGCATGCGCGTCGAGCGTTGCCATGCCTGCCGCCGCGGAAACGCTCACGAGCGCGAGCGCGGCAAACCTGCGATTGAGCCATTGCAGTTTAATCAAGTCCATCTCCTTCCAGTTCGATTCGTTCGTCTCTGTTAGATGCCGCATGCCGCCAGCGTCCGAAGCATCGCGGCACGGAAAGCCATGCTCAAACGTCTCGGCGATGATCGCTGCGCCGCATCAAACACAGGGCCGCGATTGTAGCGCGGTCGCGGCAACAGACTGTGGAGATAACGTGGACGGGAAAGTTGCAAGTGGCGGTCGCGTTCATGCAAGTGCAAATGGACGGCCGGGTGCGCGGGCAGGTGCGTGCTGCAAGCTCAAGCTAGAGCCCAAACGCAAACGCACGGGCAAGCCACGCACAAGTGCAAACACGCGACAGATCGCGAAGGCGTGCCACCCACCTCGATAGAAATCTCGGCGATGTGCCGCCCAATAATCGCGACCGATGTGTGGCCACAAGCACGACTCGACGCTCGAACAAACGTGCAAGCGCCACCGCAAACGCCAGCGCTCAATCGAGCGCCGCCAGCGTAGCCTCGGTCGTATCGACGACCATCAGCCCCGCGCGCAATCCCGCCTTGACCCGAGCATTGGGAAACACGATCCGCTCTTCATCGTGCGATACGCGATACCGGTAATCCCCATCATGCGCGAGCTCGGTGCCCGCTGGAAACGCCGTGAAATTCGGCACGTCGCCAGCCACGTTCAGCACGAACGCATCGCTTTGCTTGTCGATCTGCGCGACCACGGAAAATACGCGCAAAGGCGCATCCGCGTCCGGCCGCTCACCGCCTACCAGACGACGCAACGCCGCATCCGATGCCGCGAAACGCGTGAGATCGTTCGCGCCGAACGGACGCACCTTGCCGAGCTCCAGCGTGCAGGCAAGCGCGTTGCAAGCCTGCGCCGTGAAGTATGAAAACGTATTGTTCTTCTCGCGATGCAAAAGCACCGCCTGCAAGCGCGCATCGCGCAGCCAGTCGAACATCGCGCGTGCGAGCGGTGCGCCGGTGTGCGGCAGCAAGGCGAACTGCTCGAATACCGAGGCGCGTATCGCCGTGTGCATGTCGATATGCCATCGCGCATGCGTGACGCCCTCGAAGAACGCCAACGCACTCGCTTCGAGCGACGCCGCGCGCGGCGCTTCCCGGCTCTGCGTGAACTTCGCATGGCGGCCGCTAAAAAGCCGGTTCAGATCGTCGTCGATATACCGCTCACCCGCGCGCATCGCCTCGATGTTGCCGAGAATCACCAGCATGCGCGCGGCAAGTGGCGCCGCGCCGCTCGCGATATCGGCAACGAGCCGCGACAGCATTTCGATGGGCGCGGTTTCATCGCCATGAATGCCCGCCGATGCAATCACGCTTGGCGATGCCTCGTTCGCCGCGGGTTCGAGTAACAGCACGCCATCGTCCTGCCAGGTCCAGCGCACGCCCGAAGGCGCGACGCCGAAGGTTTGCGACGGCTGCGCGCCCGACAGCGTGAAGCGCAAGAAATCGTTAAGCAGCAAGGCATCAGCGCTGGAAGTCATAGATCGATCCGAGCGAGAGAATGGCCGTCAATTCATCGAGCGCGGTGCGCGACTGATCGAGCAATTGCGGATCGGCGAGATCGGCGGGCGCGAGGCGATCGCGATAATGTGTGTCGATCCACGCATCGAGGCGGGTGAAGAGCGCGTCGTTCATCCAGACATCGCGATTGACGGCCGCGTGCTCCACGTCGTTCAGCACGACGCGCAAGCGCAGACACGCCGGGCCGCCGCCGTTTTTCATGCTCTCGCGCAGATCGAAGACGAGCACTTCGTCGATCGGCGTGGATCGCTCGCCCAGCGAATCCAGATACGCGGCCACGCGCTCGTTCTCGCGGCATTCCTGCGGCACGACGAGCACCTGCTTGCCCTGAACGTTCGACAGCAACTGACTGTTGAAAAGATACGACGAGACCGCATCCGCGACGCTCACTTCGCTCTCCGGCACTTCGAGCGCCGTGAAGACCGCGCCACGCGCCGCGAGCTTCGCGCTCAGTTCGTCGTACACGCGGTGTTGATCGACGAACGCGCGCTGATGGCAAAACAGCGTCGTGCGATTGCCGACCGCGATGACATCGTTGTGGAACACGCCGGCATCGATCACATCGGGCGATTGCTGCGCGAAAACGGTCGCCGACTCATCGAGTTCATGCAGACGCGCGACGGCCCGGCTCGCCTCCAGCGTCTGCCGCGCGGGATAGCGTTGCGGCTGCGGTCCCTGCGCATATTCGCTGCGTCCGTAGACAAAGAACTCGACGCCCTTCTCCCCATACTCGCGCGCAAAACGCGTGTGATTCGCCGCGCCTTCGTCGCCGAGCGCGGGCGTGCCGGGCAGCGCGTGATGAATGCGAAAGCGCGCTTCGTCGACGAAGATCGCGGCGAGCGAACGGCGCGTTTCGCCATGCTCGATCGCGCGATGTAGCTTCGCGGCGAGATTCGCGGGCGTGAAGTGGACGCGGCCATCGGCGGTGTCGGCGGAAGGACTGACGGTCGCGGCGTTGGCGGTCCACATCGCCGATGCGGAACTGGCCGCCGCCAGCAGTTCGGGCGCTTCGCGAGCGGCGCGCGCGATGACCGTGGCATCGTCGCCGGAAAAGCCGACATCGCGCAGAAGACGCACGGAAGGCCGTTCGAGCGGCGGCAAGACGCCTTGCTTAAAGCCGAGATCCGCCAGCCGCTTCATCTTGCGCAAGCCCTGCTTCGCGGCGGCCTTCGGGTTCGCCACCGACTTCTCGTTGCTGCGCGACGCGACGTTGCCGAACGACAGCCCCGCGTAGTTGTGCGTCGGGCCGACCAGCCCGTCGAAGTTTGCTTCGAATGAAGACATCCTTGATCCTTCGCGGTTCTTTAGAACGTGAGTCCCGGCGACACGCTCGCGGGCATCTGCAGTTGCGCGCTTTCCACCGATGCCATCGGGTACGAACAGTAATCCGCCGCATAGTACGCGCTCGGCCGCTGATTGCCCGAGCGCCCGATGCCGCCGAACGGCGCCGCCGACGAAGCGCCGTTGGTCGGCCGGTTCCAGTTGACGATGCCCGCGCGAATGGTGCGCTGAAAGTGCGTCCACGCGGCTTCGTCGTCGGCGAGCAAGCCCGCCGAGAGACCGTAGGCCGTATCGTTCGCGCGTTCGATGGCCTCGTCGAAAGTCCGGTAGCGCGTGACCTGCACGAGCGGCCCGAAATGCTCTTCGTCGGGAACGTCGGCCGCGTGGGTCACATCCAGGATAGCCGGCGTGACGAAGCCCAGATGCGCCGCGCGCTGCTTCATCTCGAGCACGGGCGCCGCGCCCGCTTCGATCAGATGCGCCTGCGCCTTGAGGAGCCGCGTCGCCGCGCGCGCCGAGATCACCGCGCCCATGAACGGCTGCGGATCTTCGTTGTAAGCGCCAACGCGAATGTTCGCACTCACTTCGGCGAAGCGCTGCATGAAGCGCTCGCCGAAGGCATCGTCGGGAACGAAGAGACGGCGCGCGCACGTGCAACGCTGTCCCGCCGACAAGAACGCCGATTGAATGGTGTGATGCACGGCGGCGTCCACGTCGTCCGTATGCGCGACGACGAGCGGATTGTTGCCGCCCATTTCCAGCGCGAGCACGATCTTCGGCCGCCCACCGAACTGGCGATGCAACAGCGTGCCCGTATCCGAACTGCCGGTGAAGAAAAGCCCGTCGATTTGCCGATGATTCGCCAGCGCCACGCCCGTGTCCTTCTCGCCCTGCACGAGATTCAACACGCCGGCGGGCAAGCCTGCTTCGCTCCACAACGCGACCGTCGCTGCAGCCACGCCCGGCGCGAGTTCCGAAGGCTTGAACACGACCGCGTTGCCCGCGATGAGCGCTGGCACGATATGACCATTGGGCAGATGCCCCGGAAAGTTGTACGGCCCGAACACGGCAACGACGCCATGCGGCCGATGCCGCAACACGGCGACGCCATCGGCCATGGGTGCGCGCTTCTCGCCGGTGCGCTCGTGATAGGCCTGCACGGAGATATCGACCTTCGCGGCCATCGCAGCCACCTCGGTGCGCGCTTCCCACAACGGCTTACCGGTCTCGCGGCCGATGGCGTCGGCGAGCGCTTCCTTGTTCTCGTTCAACGACGCGGCGAAGCGGCGCGCAATGGCGACGCGTTCATCGAAACTCACCGCCGACCACGACGCAAACGCGCGCCGCGCCGATGAAACCGCGCGCTCGACATCGTCGGCCGACGCGCTGTTGCCTTGCCAGACGACCGAGTTTGTCGCCGGGTTGCGCGAGGCGAACGCCGCACCCTTGCCTTCGAGCCACTCGCCGCCTATATACAACTGATTCTGGATAGTCATGTCGTTTCTCTTTACTTGGCGCGCGGATAAGACGTGAGCACGCGCACGGCATCGCCTGCGGTTACGCGCAGGGCATCGGCTTCTTCCTGAGTCAGCAGGAACTCGCCGTCATCGACCGCGCCGACGGTCGCGCCGCAGCGGAACCCTTCGAGCAGCGTGTTCGACACGAGACTGCGCGCATCGCTTTCGATGGCGGCATCGCGCACGCCGATCCTCACTTCGGCCAGCACGCTTTCACGCACCGTGCGCAAATCCGCGACGTGACATTCGAGCACGGGACCGGCATCGAAGATATCGACGTGATTCTCGTAGCGCAGCCCTTCGGCTTCGAGCATCTTGCGCGCGGGCGCGGTATCGCGATGCGTGATGCCGACCGCATCGCGCGCGGCATCGGGCAACAAGTCGAGGTACACGGGATAACGCGGCATCAGTTCCGCCACGAACGACTTCTTGCCATGCGAGCTGAGATAGTCCGCTTCGTTGAAATCGATCTGATAAAAATGCGAGCCGACCGCGTTCCAGAATGGCGACTCGCCGTTGTCATCGAAGTGACCGCGCAACTCGGCGCACAGACGCTGCGGAAACCGCGAAGTGAATTGCGCGATGAACATGAAGCGCGAGCGCGACAGCAAACCGCCGACACCCGCCGTGCGATAACGCGGGCTCAAAAACAGCGAGCACACTTCCGCGTAACCGGTGAGGTCGTGCGAGATGTTGAGCAGCGACATACGCGTCCATACGCCCAGATCCTTGCTCGCATGCACGACCGTTGCCACGCGATAGTTGTAGAACGGCTGCTCCAGTCCGACTTCCGTTTCGATGCCGCAAACGCCCGCGATATCGCCCGTCGCGGTGTCTTCCATCACGAAGAGATAGCCTGCCTCGAAAGCCTCGGCGGCATCCGCAAGCGTGCGGCGCGCGCGTTCGACGCGCGCGGCGAGCGCATCGCGATCCGGCTTGAAGGTGGTCAGGCCCGGCCCCGTTTCGAGGGCCAGCGCGACGAGTGCGTCGACATCTCCCGGCCGCACAGAGCGCACGACGATCATTGCAATTCTCCCGAAGCCTGATGCAAGGGCACGGCACGCACCGTCTCTTTCTCCTGCACGCCGAGCGCCGCGCGCGCGTCGGCGCTCAAGGCCGCGCCGTCGGACCGCGTGCCCGCCAATGGTGCGACGATGGCGCGAAATTCGTGCGCGCCGCCCGCGGCCACGAGATACGGCGCGGCGCGCGAACCGGCAAGCGCGCCATCGCGCACCGTGCGCAATTCGCCCGAACTCGCCGATGCGCTCTTGTCCACGGCTATCGTCAACACCGGGCCGGCGTCGAAGATATCGACGAAACGGTCGGGCTCGAAGCCCTCTTCCAGATGGATGTCGTATGCAAGGAGCGTGCTTTCATTCGGCTCGCCGAGCACGCGCTGCGCTTCGCCCGGCAGGAGCGGTACATAGATGGGATAACTCGGCATGACTTCGGCGATGAACGTGCGGCTGCGTCCACCCGATTCGAGTTCCACCTGCTCGAAGTCGCGGCTGAAGAACTTGCGTCCCACTGCTTCCCAGAACGGCGACGCGCCGGTGTCGTCGCTGACGCCGAGCATCAGCGAGAAGACTTCGCTCGAAAAGCGCTTGCGGTTCGCGGCGATATACAACATGCGCGAGCGCGACAGCAAATGCGCCGCCGCTTCGCCTTCGGGCGTGCGCAGCGACGGATCGATATAAAAGCCCGTAAGACGGCTCTTGCCCGTGAGTTCGTGCGACATCGTGAGCGCGTGAATCTTGCGATTCACCTTGAGTTCGCGCGATGCGTGGATCAGCGCGTCGTTACGAAACGCGTAGAACGGCTCCGAGTACCCTGCCGACGCGACGATGCTCGATGTCCCGAGCAGCTTGCCCGTCGCCGAATCCTGCATCACGAAAAGATAGAACTCCTCGCCGGGCAAATCCACCTCGGCGCGAAACGAATCTTCCGAGAGCGCAACGCGCGTTTCGAGCGCGCGGCGGTCGCGCGGCAGCGAATGCAGCACGGGTTGCGCCGCACGCGCCATCCGTTCGAGCTCGTCGAGATCGGAGAGTCTTGCGGGACGAACGAATAGCATCATCGGGTCCTATTAGCGAGTGACGGCGGACGCGTTCACGAGCTGGCCGATTGCCTGCTCGATACGCGCGAAGCCTTCGTCGAGATCGGCCATCGGCATGATGAGCGACGGCGCGAAACGCAGCACGTTGGGGCCGGCGATCAGCATGATCACGCCATTCGCCGCTGCCGCATTGAGCACGTCCTTCGCGCGGTCCTTGTAGGTGTCCTTGAGTTCCGCGCCGATCAGAAGACCGCGACCGCGAATCTCCCTGAACATGTTAAAGCGCTCGCCAATCCGCTGCAGATGCGCCTTGATCGCGCGGCTGCGCGCTTCCACGCCTGCGAGCACCTTCGGATCGCTGATCAGTTCGACGACCTTTTCCGCAATCGATGCGCCAAGCGGATTGCCGCCATACGTCGTGCCGTGCACGCCGACCGAGAAATGGCTTGCGATCGCTTCGGTGGTCAGCATCACGCCGATGGGAAAACCGTTGCCCAGCGCCTTCGCGCTCGTGAGAATGTCGGGCGTCACGCCATACTGCATGTATGCGTAGAACGTGCCCGTGCGGCCGACGCCCGTCTGCACTTCATCGAAAATCAGGAGTGCGCCGTGCTTGTCGCAGGCTCGGCGCAGACCCTCGAGGAACGCGGGTTCGGCGGGCAGCACGCCGCCTTCGCCTTGCACCGGCTCGACGATCACCGCGCACGTGTCGGGACCGATGGCTTCGACGGCCTTCGCGAGATCGTTATACGGCAGATGCCGAATGCCTTGCGGCTGCGGCCCGAAGCCTTCCGCGTATTTCGGCTGGCCGCCCACGCTCACCGTGAAGAAAGTGCGGCCATGAAACGATTGCGTGAACGAGACGATGCCGATCTTCTCCGGACCGAATGTGTCGATGGCATAACGGCGCGCGAGCTTCAGCGCGGCTTCGTTGGCTTCGGCGCCCGAGTTGGCGAAGAACGCGCGATCCGCGAAAGTGAGGTCCGTGAGGCGTTTCGCGAGGCGCAACACCGGCGCGTTGGTGTAGCCGTTGCCGATATGCCAGAGCTTTTCGCCCTGCTCGTGCAAGACCTTGAGCAGTTCGGGATGCGCATGACCGAGCGCCGTGACCGCTATGCCGCCCGCGAAGTCGATGTAGTCTTTTCCTTCGGTATCCCACACGCGCGAGCCGCGGCCTTTCTCCGGCACGAAACTCGCCGGCGAAAATACCGGCACCATGACTTCGTCGAACGTATCGCGGCTTACCTTGATCTCGCTCATGCTGTGCTCCTCGTCTGCCATTGCAATGTCTCCGATATTAGGCAATCGCGCGCCATCCGTCTTGCGCGTTCGCGACATGCTTCGAGGGCTTTTCGCGGAACGGCGCGTGCAAGACCGCAGCGCAATGCCTTGGAGCACGCTTCCCTATCGCAGGATTGCGCGATTTATCCGGCGCATTGATCGCGTATCACCCCTGCCGGACCTCATCTCGTACGCTCGAGCTGTAACAAAAGGATTGACCACAACTCGTTGAGGAGGTCCGTATGCAAGTAAATTCGCAAACTGGGTATATGTACGGCGTATCGAATGATGCACTGACGCAAGATACGAGCGGCTTGCCGCCGGAATCGCTGATGCCGGCCGGTACGAGAGCGCTGGCGGCCCCGCCGCCCCGTGTGGGAAGCGCAAATACTTCGCCTGGGGGCGCAAGCACGACGGGAGGCCCGCAAACGCCGTCAACAACGCCACCCAAGTTTCACGGGCAGAACGTATTCACGCGCTATACGCCAAACGGATATTCCGTCTCCGCGAAGGGAGGAAGCTGGCTCACGCTTAGCCCCGACTTGGTCGCGCAGACAATTACCAATCGATTCGGCATGCTGGGAAATAACGTTCTCGCGATTGAAGGCAAATTGCAGGCTCATCAGGAGCTAACGGCGGACGAAATCGTCGCTCTAAGGCGGTTCGCTGTCGCGACGGAATATCTTGCGCGTGTCGATCCCGCGCTCAAGAGCATGCTGGACACACCGTCCACCCATACTCAAGACGAAGTGCAGATCAGATATGTAGGCGGCCCGATTATCCGGACGGACTATACGCAAGCCGAAGTTCTAGAAATGACGTCCGAGGCTCTCAAAAATCCCTTCACGTCCTTCGTGAAGAACGCGCATGACCTCGGTAAGAAGCTGGCAAGAGGAGAAGCGCTTACTCCCGAAGAGGCATCGACCATAGAATGGTATACCGGCATTTTAGACCAGGCCAACGCATTGACGCCTGCTGGCAGGGTCATGAAAGTCGCCGGTGTGTTGACTGGCGGCTTGAATCAAGTCCAGGAAGGAAAGCCACTCACGAAAGAATCGGCGCACGAGCTGCTCGACGTGCTGAACGTGCGGCCGGACTTGGGAGCCGTGCAAAGCGCACGAAACGAGACGCCGCCTGCAACACCTTCGACGCCGTTCGTCAAGCGGCCTGTACATCTCCAGGACGGGCGCATCGGGTACCTGTTGGGGCCGACCAAACCACCGCGCATGCGCCCGGAACAACCCGGTACCTCCGGCGTTTCGACAGCCGGGGGCGGCAGCACGACACGGCCGCCTGCCCGCCAGCTCGGCCAGCGCGATGTCGAGAAATTGGCCGGAAAAGGCCCGCTCAAATTACGTGCACCCACCGATCAGGCGGCCGAACAGCAACGAATGAATTCGATACGCGTGCGGTTCGAATACTATCGGCACGACAGAGACGTCACCGACATGGCCACGCCGATGGACGCCACCGAAGCGCGATACGATCAGCGCCGCGACGTGCTGAACGTAGGCGAGACGAAGGATGCGACCTCGTACGACAGCAGAATGAAGATGTTCACCGGTACTTATTGGGACAAGAAAGGCATCTCGCTCAAGAAAACCGATCAGATCATCAGTATCGACAACGGCCGGGAGGGAGTCGGTGCCATCGCGGTGCCGTACTCGAAGATTCCGCGCGGGGGAACCGTCCTCGTGACTACAGGCACTCTGTCCGGATGTTCCGTGGTGATGGCATCGGACGGACGGAACTTTTATGCTTACCACGCCGGCACCAATCGCGCGGGTCCAGGATGGACGACCTCCAAGGACGGCGCCGCTGAAATCGTCCGGGCGCACAACGCAATGCGCCCAGATAGCCCGGTCGTTGCTTCTGCCTCGCCCGGCGGTCAAGACCTGATGAACGTCGGCAATAAGTATCCATTCTCGGTGATCGTTTATAACGGCAAATCCGGAAGCCTGACGAATCCGAGTACTGGCAACTCCGCTGAACGAATGTCGATGTTCGACTACTTCGAACCCGACAACTCGAAGAGCGTGGTAGGCACTGGAGAAGCGGTCATCTCCAAGGACATGAACGGCACCGTCTCGGTCCGCGTCTTGGCGGAAAAAGGAACGTTGAGCGATCCCAAGTCGGGGCCGGACGGAATGACGACCAAGTACACGATGCAAATGAGAAAAACGAGCGTCTATACCTTGCCGGAGGCGACTTCATAAAAGAAGCGCCGGTGCAAAACTTGTTGATTCGCTCGATGCGTCCATCGACCGGCGGACAGGCTCCGTTTCGGTCGATGGCGTGCGCCGCGAGGCACCTCGTCAATTGCGCTGGCCGCTGTCATCGGGCGGTTCAATGAGCGCGCCGCCGCGCGGTTCGTCGACCACGCCGCCGCGCTGCTTCTCGATCCAGTTGCGGCGCTCCTCGCGCGGCGTCACGCCGAAACGGTCGCGATAAGCATTCGAAAAATGCGCCGCTGAAGAAAAGCCGCATGCGAGACTGATTTGCACGACCGACTTGCTCGTGCGCTGCAATTGCGTGCGCGCCTTGGTGAGCCGCAGATTGAGGTAGTACTTCGATGGCATCGCGCCGAGGTATTGGCGGAACAGCCGTTCGAGCTGCCGCCGCGAAATGCCGATGAGGTTCGCGATTTCATCGGTGGCGAGCGGGTCTTCGATATTCGCTTCCATGAGCTGCAAGGCGTCGTTCAGACGCGGATGACGCTCGCCCGGCGCGGTCACGAACGGAATGCGCTGCCGCTCCGTGCCCGCGCGCAACACGCCGACGCCGAGCGAGTCGGCGATGCGTTCGGCAAGATCCTGGCCGTGATCGCGCGCGATCATCGCCAGCATGAAGTCGATGCTCGCTTGCCCGCCCGCGCAGGTCGCGCGATTCCGGTCGATCTCGAAGATCTGCTGCGAGACGATTGCGCGCTCGAACTGCTCGGTGAATTGCTGATACGTTTCCCAGTTCACCGCGACGCGATACTGCGCGAGTTGTCCCGCCATGGCGAGCCACCAGACACCGTGATGGATGCCGGAAACGAGCGGCGTGCGGGGCGCCACGCGCGCGAGGCTTGCCAGAAAGAGGCGGTAGTCGGCGAACTGCTGGTAGCGCTCCGAGATCACGATGAGCCAGTCGCACTGCACCGCGTCGTTGAAGGCGCAATCGGCGGGCATGTGCGCGCCGCCCGAGAGCGGCACCGGCCGGCCGTCCCACGAACAGATCCGCCATTCGTAAAGCCTGTGCCCGTCGATCTCGTTGGCGAGCAGAAGACTGTCGATGATCGGCGCGATGCCGCTCATGGATACCGGCGGCAGCGCCACGATCACGACCTGCAACGGCCCGGACGAGCCCGCGGAACCCGGCGGCGACAGCCCCACCTTACTTGAGACTGCCGGACAGGAATTGACGCAGGCGGTCGCTTTTCGGCGCGCTCAGCACATCGGCGGGTGCGCCCTCTTCCTCGGTGCGTCCCTGATGCAGAAACATCACGTGATTCGACACGTTGCGCGCGAAGCCCATCTCGTGCGTGACGACGATCATCGTGCGGCCTTCCTCCGCGAGCTTCTGCATGACCTTCAGCACTTCGCCGACGAGTTCGGGATCGAGCGCGGACGTAGGTTCGTCGAAGAGCATGACATCGGGATGCATGGCAAGCGCGCGCGCAATCGCCACGCGCTGCTGCATGCCGCCCGACAAATGCGACGGATACTGCTTCTCCACGCGCGGCGGCAAACCCACTTTCTCCAGATACGTACGCGCGCGGTCCTCGGCTTCCTTCTTCGACAATCCGAGTACGTGGATGGGCGCTTCCATCACGTTTTCGATGGCGGTCATGTGCGACCACAAATTGAAGTGCTGAAACACCATCGCGAGTTTGGTGCGGACGCGCTGCAACTGCTTGTGATCGGCGACATCGAGATTGCCGGCCTTGTCCGCCTTCGTGCGCACGGGCTCGCCGTCGACGACGATCTGCCCCGCGTTGGGCTTCTCCAGAAAGTTGATGCAGCGCAGGAACGTGCTCTTGCCCGAACCGCTCGCGCCGATGATGCTGATGACATCGCCCGCGCGCGCCGAGAGCGACACGCCCTTCAGCACTTCGTTGTCGCCGTAGCGCTTGTGAATGTCACTGGCGACGAGCTTGGTCGCGACGTCTTTGGCGGTAGGCTCCAACGCTTTCTCCTCGGATGATGGCTTGTCGTGATGCATGGCTTCGGATTTTACCGCTCGTCAACGGCTCGCCGGTCTCAAATAGCCGAGCCAGCGCCGCTCCGCGCGCCGGAACGCGGCCACGAGCGCGAACGAAATCGCGAGATACAACAGCGCCGCAATGCCGAACGATTCGAACGACTGGTACGTGGCGGAGTTGGCGTCTCGCGCGACCTTCAGGATATCGGGCACGGTGGCGGTGAACGCGACCGTCGTGGCATGCAGCATCAGGATCACCTCGTTGCTGTACAAAGGCAAGGCGCGGCGCAGCGCGGATGGCAGGATCACGCGGCGATACATCGTGAAGCCGCTCATGCCGTAGGCGCGCGCCGCTTCCACTTCGCCGTGCGGAATCGCGCGAATCGCGCCCGCGAAGATCTCGGTCGTGTAGGCGCAGGTATTGAGCGCGAAGGCGAGGATCGCGCAATTGAAGCCGCTTTTGAAGAACGCTTCGAGAAGCGACTGCGAGCGCACGAATTCGAGGCTGTACATGCCCGTGTAGAGCAGCAGCAACTGCACGTAGAGCGGCGTGCCGCGAAACACGTAGGTGTAGAGACGCACGGGCGTCGAGAGCCAGCGGCGCTTCGACACGCGCGCGCAGGCGAGCGGCACGGCGGCGCAAAAGCCCGTCGCGATCGATGCCGCCAGCAGCCACAACGTGACGACGAGACCCGACGCGCGCATGCCGTCGGAGTACAGGAACGGGCGCCAGTATTCGGCAAGGATCTGGATCATGGCAAGCGCGAGTGGTCAGAGTTCGGCGTGCCGCACGCCAATGGAATAGCGGCGTTCCAGCGCCATCAGCACCAGATTCGAAGCGCTCGTGATCGCGAGATAGATGAGCGCCGCGACTAGGATGAAGAAGAACATGTCGAAGGTGCTCTTGCCCGCATCCTGCGCCGCCTTGACGACATCCGCGAGCCCGATGATCGACACGAGCGCGGTCGCCTTCACCAGCACCTGCCAGTTGTTGCCGATGCCCGGTAACGCAAAGCGCATCATCTGCGGAAAAAGAATGCGGCCGAACACGCGCATGCCGCTCATGCCGTAGGCGCTACCCGCTTCGAGCTGGCCGCGCGGCACGGCGAGGAACGCGCCGCGAAAGGTCTCGGTGAAGTACGCGCCGTAGATGAACCCGAGCGTCAGCACGCCAGCCGTGAAGGGGTCCATGTCGAACTGGTCCCAGCCGAAGGCATCGGTGACGCGATTGATCGCGATCTGAATGCTGTAGAACAAGAGCAGCATGAGGACGAGATCGGGAACGGAGCGGATGAGTGTCGTGTAGGCGGTGGCGATAGCGCGCAGCGCGCCATGCCGCGACAACTTGGCCGTCGCGCCCGCAAGTCCGAGCAGCACCGCCACGAGAAGCGACAGCACCGCGAGCGCGAGCGTTTCCCTGGCGCCCGCCCAGAGGAGCGGACCGAAACCGTGTAAAGACAAGGAGCGCCTCCAATTCGTTCTTCGATTGGCGGCGATCCTCGCAAGCTAAAAATAATCGCTCAAAGCGCAAGCTGGCTTGTATTGCGATGCAGCATCCGTGTGTGAAGGCAGTCGAGACGCCGCTGCGTACGCGAGCGC
Organism: Caballeronia sp. LZ001; assembly: GCF_031450875.1. Classification (NCBI taxonomy): domain Bacteria; kingdom Pseudomonadati; phylum Pseudomonadota; class Betaproteobacteria; order Burkholderiales; family Burkholderiaceae; genus Caballeronia; species Caballeronia sp. LZ001. The sequence goes on from NZ_JARTVX010000004.1 coordinate 89,826, forward strand.
GGATCGGAACCCGCGCACGCACGACGTTGAAAAATCGCGCTTTCAGGTCGCATTTTCGATAGACGCGTCGGCGTCCAGACGATGACCTATCGTGGCCGCGTCGCGTTCAATCCGCTGGCAGCGCGCGCACGAGTTGCGCGACCTGGCCGTTGGCCACCGCGATATCGGCGCTTTCCTGCAGCAGCGGCAGGAAACGTTCGGCGAAGGCGGCGTCGCGGGTTTCGGCGCGGAACATCGCGGCCACCGCTTTCGCGTGCTCGATGCGCGCCTCGGGCGTGGCTTCACGGTCGTCGAGGACCTCGTCGATGGCGGCGATCGCGGCCGACAAGGGCGAGAGCCATTTATAAGCCGAACCGTTGATCACGATCTGCAGGAACTCGCCGGGCGACACCGCGCCGAACTCGGCCTCGTGGCGCACGCGCATGTGCGCGAGCACGCTGCGATGAAGCGTGAGCAGCGGATGACGGACATCGCGAAGAAAAGCGCTTGCTGTCTGGTCGTTCATGGTCGTGGCTCCTTGAGGTCAGCCCACCAGATAAGGACGATACCGGCGATTCCAACCCGCTCAGTGGCCGCGCGTCCTGCTTGCGTAGCGGATGAACTCGGCAGCCGAGAGCGGCGGCGAGAAGAGCCAGCCTTGACCGAACTTCGCGCCCCGCGCTTGCAGATACGCCGCCTGTTCCTCGCGCTCGATGCCCTCGGCGATCACCTGCACATCGAGCGTCTCGGCCATGTCGACGATATGCGAGGCCACGCTGCTCGATGCCGCGTCCTGACCGATGGTATCGACGAACGATTTGTCGATCTTCAGGCCATCCACGCGAAAATTCTGCAAGTGCGACAGGCTCGAATAACCGGTGCCGAAGTCGTCGAGATAGACCGCGTGCCCCGCATCGCGGAACGCGCTGATGACTTCCTTCGCGGCGGCGGCATCGAGGAAACTGCGCTCGGTCGCTTCGATGCGAATCTGCTGCGGCCGCACGCCGACCCGCGCCACCGCCGGGCGCAGCACGTCGAGAAAACGGTGCGTCGTGAGATCCGGCACGGACAGATTCACGGACACGTAGTAATCGCGATAGCGCTTGAGAAACTCGCCGAGTTCGAAGAGCACGGTGTCGAGCACCTGATCGGTGATGGCCTGGATCAGCCCGCCATGCTCCGCGAGCGGAATGAAGTGATCCGGCCGCACGATCCGGTCATGATGCTTCCAGCGCACGAGTGCTTCCGCGCCGACGCAACGCCGCGTGGTGAGATCGACGATAGGCTGATACGCGACGATGAACTGATGCCGCCGCACCGCGTCGCTCAACTGACCGCGCGGCGAGAGCCTTCTCACGATGAACCATGCGGCCCAGGCCGCGCACGCGAGACCCGCGCCCATGCCGCCGAGCAGCCATCCCCACGGCAAGGTGGAGACACGCTGCCTGAAGGTCTGATGCGGCGCGCTCACGACCACCGCGAGCGGCAGCGACACGGACCGGCGCACGACCCACGACGCGCAATCGGGCCCGGGCGATGGCGTGCGATAAACGGCGAGGATGGCGGCGGTATCGGTGGCGGGCGTGCGCGCGATCACGCGGCTCGCTTCGGTGTTGATGACCGCGAGACTCGCGGGCGCGCTCGCGTTGTCGCGACCATCGAGATAAAGCGAAGGATCGGCGGCGACGTAGAAACCGTCGCGGCCCATGACGAGCGACTCCTTGCCGCCCGGCAAACGCGAGAGCGCATACCAGGCGCTCACACCGTCGCGCGAACGCCAGTCCGGAGCCGGCAGTGTGAGCCCTTCGAGCGTGCCCGCCGACACCGCGCCCAGAAGCGACGAGCATTGCCAGCGGCCGTCGTGATCGTAGGCGCCCGCATCGCGCACTTGGGTATGTGTCAGCGCAATGCGCCTGAGTTCGTGGAGATAGATCGTCGAGCATGGCGTGGCGCTCACCTTGCCGATTTCGCCGAGCGCGCCCGACAGACGGCGCGTTACGTCTTCCGCCCGAAACAGCGCGGCGGCGGCGGCGGTGTTCAGCAATTCGACTCGCTCCTGCCGGCGGCTGCGCTCCGCCAATAAAAAGCCGATGCCCGCCGGTGCGAGCGCCGCAGTCACCACGATGACGATCAGAAGCGCCGCCAGCGCCCCACGTTGGAATTTGTTCATTGCATGTTATGGTCCGCGGCGCGTTGGGTGATACTGGTCTTACGCCGCACGCGCTTTGAGCGCGTTTTTCGTTCGGATGCTCGACTCGGCGGGGCGCGCGCAGGGCAGCGCCGTCCGCCGTCCCGGACAGACGACTAAGTGTAGGGGGCAGCGCCCGCCCGGTTCAACGCTTTCTTTAACCTATAAGTCGCCGGCTTGGTGGGTTGGCGCACGGCCCGCAGGCCCTTTTTTTTGCCTCGGCCGGTCGTGCGAGAATCCGCCTATCACTTTTGCTCCAGAAACGACGATGAACGCACAGAGCGCCACCGCGCCGATCATTCGCGACGCCGCATCCGGCGATTTCGACGCCATCGCGCGCATCTATGCGCATTACGTCGACCATGCGCTCGCCACCTTCGAGGAAGTCCCGCCATCGCCCGATGAAATGCGTTCGCGTCAGGCGGCCATCGTGGCTGCGGGCTTGCCTTATCTCGTCGCCGAGATCGATGGCGAAGTGGCCGGATATGCCTATGCGTCGGCGTATCGGGCGCGCTCGGCGTATCGGCATACGATCGAAGACTCCATCTATATCGCCGAGGGCTTTCATGGCCGCGGTCTTGGCTACACGCTTCTCAGCGCGCTGATCGACCGATGCGAGGCCGGGCCCTGGCGTCAGATGGTCGCGGTCATTGGCAACAGCGGCAACGCGGCGTCGATTGCGCTGCATACGCGGCTCGGCTTCGGACATGTGGGCGTGCTGCGCGATGTCGGCTTCAAGCATGGCCGATGGGTCGATTCCGTGCTGATGCAACGTGCGCTCGATGCGTCGGCGCCGGTCATCGACGGGAAGAGTTGAGCACGCCTTGCCGACCTACACACTCGCCTCCGCCGTCAGCGCTGAAATCGATATCCGCAAAAGCCGCTTCATCGCGCTCGCGATTCCCGTCGCCGACCGCGACGCGGCCATGCGCGAACTCGAACGGCTGCGCGCGGAGCACCCATCGGCGACGCATGTCTGCTGGGCGCTCTTGGCGGGCGGCCAGTCGGGCATGTCCGACGACGGCGAGCCATCCGGCACGGCAGGCCGCCCGATTCTCGAAGTGCTGCGCCATCACGAAGTCGATGGCGTGCTCGCCGCCGTCGTACGTTATTACGGCGGCATCAAGCTCGGCGCGGGCGGGCTCGTGCGCGCCTACACCGATGCCATCGCCAGCGCCATGCAACTGGCCGAGCGTGTGGAGCGCATCGAGCAAGGAGTCGTCGAGATCGACATCGATTACGCCGATGAAGCGCGCGTGCGACGCTGGATCGAACAGAACGCCGCCGAACTCGTGGAAAGCGCCTACGGCATGCGCGTGCGGCTCGTCGTCAAGATGGCGGCTGTTGCACGCGAACCCGCTGCCGCCGAATTGCGCGACCTCACCCATGGCCGCGCGAATGTCGAGGTGCGCACTTGAGCGCGTTCGTAATGCGCGTCGAGCCGGCCGGGTTCGTCGTCCCGGTCGATGAAAACGTCTCGCTGCTCGAAGCCGCGCAAAAGGCACGCGTGGCGCTGCCGAGTTCCTGCCGTAACGGCACGTGCCGCGCGTGCATGTGCCGCCTGATCGAAGGCGACGTGCGGTATCGAATAGAGTGGCCAGGGCTCACGGCGGAAGAAAAAGCCGAACGCTGGGTTCTGCCGTGCGTGGCGCTTGCGACGTCGGATGTGGTGATCGAGCAGCCCGAAGCGCGTGAGATGGTGCCTTCGCCGCGCCCTTCACGCTCGCGCGGATTCTGACTCCGCGAACCCGGGTATTCCGGGATTGTCGTCTCGATTCAACGACCTACGATGAACATCCCGAGTCACCGCCAAGCATGTCCGAGTGGAAAGAGGATGCAGGCCGGCTCTCAAAAAGTGTACAATTGTGCTTTGCCCTAAATTCTGGCAGGGCCAGATCAACCGAGAATTCAATGACAAAAGTACTGCTGAAAGAGAATGAGCCTTTCGACGTCGCCATGCGCCGTTTTCGCCGTACCGTCGAGCGCACGGGCCTGATTCAAGAACTCAAGTCGCGCATGGCGTATGAAAAGCCGACCACCGAGCGCAAGCGCAAGAAAGCTGCTGCTGTCGCTCGCCTGCGCAAGCAGATCCGTCGCGCGCAATTGCCGAAGAAATTCTATTGATCGACGCGGGGCTCGAGCCCTCGCCTGCATCAAAGCTGTTCGGAGTCGTTTGAGTTGTCTGGTACAGCGGCCCGATAGCCGGTCATAGCCTTAGTCTGATTAGTCGCGGTTTCGCTTTTGAGTGGCCGTCTGGTCATCGGTGCGAAAGCTCGCGGGTGGTACGCGCACTCGACGTGCGTACTTCGGACAACGGCTGGCAAGAATGCACAAAGCCTGCATGAGTGAATGCTCATGCAGGCTTTTCGTGCTTGTCGGGGAAGAATTTTTCGACGCGGCCTTGTGTTTTGGTTTTTACTTGCAACCAGGATATCGGCGCGCAAAGGCCAAACAAACGCACAAAAGCAAAGAGCCCGGCTTTAACCGGGCTCTTTGCTTTGAAACTTGGTTGCGGGGGTAGGATTTGAACCTACGACCTTCGGGTTATGAGCCCGACGAGCTGCCAGACTGCTCCACCCCGCGTCTGAAGAATTGAATTATAGGCGCAACTTGCTCGCTACGTCAAACGGAGTTTTCATCAAGTCGATGAAACACGCAGAAGTGTTTCGCTGGCGTGCGTTTCTTCGCCAGACTGCAACGCTCGATGGTGCTCCCGCGAAAGTTTATTGAGCAATGGCAGCAAGATGAATGCGATGGCCGCGCCGGCCGTCGCAAGCCATCCCAGTCCGAAGAACAGATGCGTATAAAGCGGCAACGACTGCACCGCATCGAGACTGCCGCTCGGCACGCGTGCCAAATTGGCAACCACGCTGCCAAGATACTGCGACACGCCCGTCGCCACGAAATACGCGCCCATCATGAAGCCGCTCATGCGCGCCGGCACGTAACGCGCGATCATCGCGAGACCAAGGCCCGACACCAGCAACTCGCCGAGCGAGTAGAGTCCGTACCCCGCCACCATGAACCACGACGACACGCGCCCTTCCACCGCGTAGCGCCCGCTCAATCCGAAGACGAAAAAGCCGATCGCCACGACGACAAAGCCAAGGGCGTACTTCGCCGCAACGGAAATGTCGCGGCCGCTACGCCCGAGGCGTGTATAAGCCAGCGCGAGCATTGGACTCAGCAGCATGATCCAGATCGGATTGAGCGCCTGAAACTGCGCCGCGCTCCAACTGAAGAGATGCTGGCCTGCAATGGAGAACGAAGGATCGACATTGCGCAGGGCGAACAGCGTGAGCGACGTCGACATCTGCTGATAGAACACGAAGAACAGGATGACCTGAAACACGAGGATCAGCGCGGCGACGAGTCCCGCGCGCTCGCTACGATCGCACACGCTCAGCATGTAGCCGAAGATCGCGAGAATCGCGACGCCCGCGCCATACACGCACGTCACGGCCACGGCCTTGTGCTGCAGGATGAACACTGTTGCCAGCGCTAACATCACGCCGCCGCCGATCACCGCGAACAAGCGCCTCCAGTTCAAAGGCGCTTCGTCGGGCGCCGAGCCGATATGCGCGAGCGTGCGTCGCATCAGCGCAAAATTCAGAAGTCCGAGCAGCATGCCGCCGCAGCACACCGCAAAGGCCGCGTGCCAGCCCCAGTGATCTTTGATCCACGGCGTGGCGAGCATCGAAAAGGTCGAGCCGATATTCACCGCCATGTAGTAAATGGTGAACGCACTGTCGATACGTGCGATATCGCCTTCGTAAATTCGTCGCACGAGATTCGCCGCATTCGACTTGAAAAGCCCATTACCGACGACGATCACGCCAAGCGACGCATACATGAACCCGAGCGCGTCGTATGGCAGCGCCAGCATGAAATAACCGAGCGCAAGCACGATTGCGCCAAGCGTCATCGTGCGCCGCGCGCCGAGCACTTTATCGCCAATCCAGCCGCCTATGGACGGCGCGGAGAAAACCAGCGCGGTAAATGCGCCCCATGTGAGATTGGCGTGCTCGTCGGCGAAACCGATCTTGTCAATCATGAACAGTACGAGCAACGCAGCCATGCCGTAATAACCAAAACGCTCCCACATCTCGATCAGAAAAACCGTGGTGAACGAGCGCGTCTCAGACGTGCCGTGCGGGCGAGTAATCATCGATAAATCCTTGCACAACGATGGGCGAATCAGCGGCGCGAGAAACGTCGCTTCAAAGGGTGATCAGGAAAAAGTCAAATAACTGTAAGGCGTGTTCGAGCGGGAAAATGGGTGATTATCGCAAATCCGCGGTGTGGATCATGGGGGAAATTGAGAAACAGGCTATTGCGCAAGTTGCCGCAGCGGATGCCGACAAAACTCCGACGCACCGGTATTGCAAGGCAGACCAACGAGATTCTCTTGCCAATCTCGCGCTGCACGACAACCGCTGCAATTTTAATTGCGCATATCGCCACGAATCTTTGGGGAAACAGACTTTGCGATGCCAAAAGAGCATCGCAATTACGAGCGTAATAATCGTTCGAATTACGTGAAAATGTGCAGCACCACATTTAAAAACGATGCCGAATTCCCGTCGTGAACATCAACTGATTTCGGCCGCTCGACGGATCATTGCCATAAACCACCGCTGGCGCCTGCGACGATGATCTCTGGTAAATCGATTCGAGATAAACATCGGTGCGTTTCGACAGCAGATAATCCACCTGCAGCGCGCCCTCATGCCAGTGCGCGCCGCCGCCGCTGGTATAGACATACATGCCCGCTATCGCGATGGACTGCGTGAGCTTGTAAATGCCGTTGATCTCGTAGTTGTTTAGCCCGAGCGATGGCATGACGTTGCCGGTGTCGGCATCGGTCACGCCAGAATTGACAGTGCGTGAAAACGCGCCGCCCAGCGTGACCGCACCGAGTTCATAGCTTGCGCCCACGCCAAACGTATTTTGCTGCTGAACGTTCGCCGAGTAGACCGTGCTGGCCGCGCCGGGAAGCGCCAATGCGTCGTACGCGCCGCTCGTGGTGTCGCCGCGTCCGTTGTTATGCAGATAGGCAGCGCCCGCGCTGAACGACCCGAGCGAATAGTTCGCGCCGATGCTGTACGCGCGATTCTCCGCAAACTGGCCGGCGGCATTAGAGAACGCGTACAACCCGCCGAAGCTCAGGCCGCCATAGGAAGCGCTCGTGTACTTCACGGAATTTGCGGCAAGGTACGAATTGTTGGCGTTGTCGTTATCGAGCAAATGGGCGAACGCGGCGCCGCCAGTGCCACCTGTCAACGTGAATGGCGCGAGGTAATCGTGGATGGAATCGTATTGATGCCCGAACGTCACCGTGCCGAGCGCGTCGGTGCCGAGTCCGACGTACATCGGATGATCGTTCAAGCCCTCTCCCGATACCGACGAGAACCCGCGCTCCAGCCGGAAGATGGCGCGCGCGCCGCCGCCGAGGTCCTCCGAGCCTTGCAGCCCCCAATAGCTGCCATCGATCGTGCCGCTCGTCAGCCGATACTGCGACTTCCCGCCCACGTTGCTGACATAAGCCACGCCGGTGTCGATTTCGCCATAAAGTTGCACCGAACTTTGCGCCCAGGCCGCCGACGGCGTCCCGACGACTGCGATGATGGTTGCCACCGCCGCCTGGACGCCGAACAGCGCGCTGGATGGCGTGAGGCCAGCATCGACGGCCGAAGAAGTATCGCGGCAGTTTCGCGGACGGATTGGCATAAAGAGCTCCGATAGTTCGTTTTGGTTCTGAGAGCGATTGTCGATTCTGCAATCGAGGTTGTCAGGTCGAAAAGCGTCAGCAAAGCCCTCTGTGACCTTGAACCAACGAACGCGCTTTTTTCTGCTTTATTGAGGTTGCGGATTTCGCCCTCTTCAGCATAGTCAGCGACCCGTGTTGCTTGCCGCTAGAATCGAGGCGCTCACGGACAACCGGATCACGCCCCATGTCGAAAAACACCATCGCAATCGTGACGGGCCACACGCGCGGCCTTGGCGCGGCGCTCGCCGAAACGCTGCTCGCGCGAGACATTCGGCTTCTCGCCCTCTCGCGCAACACAAACGCCGCGCTCGCCGCGCGCTATTCCGGCAAGCTCGAAGAGGTGGAATTGGATTTGACCGACTTGGATGCCCTCGGCCGCTGGCTGGAAGGCGACGCATTGCGCACGTTCATCGGCGACGCGGACCAGGCGCTCCTCGTCAACAATGCGGGCATGCTGGCACCGATCGGCGCGCTCGCGGATCAGAACGCCGCGACCATCGCGCGCGCGGTCAGCGTCAACGTTGCCGCTCCGCTGATGTTCGCCGCGGCCTTCGCCGCACAGGCTGCGCACGTTACGGACAAACGCATCGCGCATATTTCGAGCGGCGCGGCGCGCAACGCCTATCCCGGTTGGAGCGTGTACTGCGCGACCAAGGCCGCGCTCGATCACCACGCGCGCGCGGTCGCACTGGATTCGGAGCAAGCCGGGGATCGCACGCTGCGCATTTGCAGCGTCGCGCCGGGTGTCGTCGATACGGACATGCAGGCTGAAATCCGATCGACCGGACTCGAACGCTTTCCGCTGCGGGAACGTTTCGATGCCCTCAAGCGCGACGGTCAGCTCGCGACGCCGCGACAATCGTCCGAGAAGCTGATCGCCTACTTGTTGAGCGATGCGTTCGGCAGCGCGGCCATAGCGGACGTGCGCGAGCTCGGCTGAGCGTCGTGCGTGTCCATTTGAATCGACGCTCCGTCGAGCGCCCGACGCGACAGCACGTCCGCGCTCGTATTCCGTTCGCGCGGAATCCACGTGAGGCGGACCGCGCCGATCCGGGCGATGAGCGCCCGCGCCTCGCGTGCGAAATGAGTCAGGGAGCGAATGCCCGCGCCTTCGCTGGCGTGCATATCGTCGATCACGACGCGGCTGTCGCCGTAAATCGCGATCTCCGTCGCGCCTTCGCGCAAGGCGGCTTCCAATAGCGCGATGAGCGCGCGATATTCGGCAACGCTGCTGTCGCCGCGTCCCGCTTCCGCGCTGATTTCGACGACTTCGCCTTGCGGGCTCTGCAATACCGCGCCAATGCCGACGCGCCCCGGATTCGGCAGCGCGGAGCCGTCGAACCAGCCGCGCCAGGCGGGCGCATCGGTGACCACGGGTTTTCGGTTCGCGCGGCTCGCACGCTCGGCCTCGCGCGTTCGTACGGCATCGGCAAACTTCCGCTGCGTTGCACGTCGGGTCGCGATCAAATCGGCGAGGCTTTGCGAACCGGCGACTTTCGTCATCGTCCTGATGAGCGCTTCGTGCTCGGACAACGAAGCGCCTTTGGACAGCCGGCGGCTCCGTTCACGTTCCTTCTTATAGGCAACCGCAAGCAGTTCCTCGACATCGATCATGAACTAAGGAGGCATCGGGGAAAAAGAAGCCCGAGCTTAGCAGACGCCATCAGCGCGCATTCAAACAGGCATCGATGGGAACGAACGTTGCTGCTTAGTTGAAGAAAAAGAGCGGCTCATGCACCTTTGAAAACCGACACCGCGCAACGTTTTTCACGCGTAAGGAGCGAATCATGAACCAACCGATGGAACCCGCCTCAGGCGGCGCGACGATCATAGGCAAAGGCGCCGCGACCGCCGCCGGACCTGGCCCGGACGTGATGGCCGCCAGTACGCTCGATGGAAATTCGGTATTGTCGAGCGACGGTCACGACGTCGGCTCGCTGAAGGAAATCATGCTGGATGTGAGCAGCGGACGTATTGCGTATGCGGTGCTGTCGAGCGGGGGCTTTCTTGGCATCGGCAACAAGCTGCTGGCCATTCCCTGGAGCGCGCTGACGCTGGATACCGACAATCGCTGCTTTCGGCTAACCGCGACTGCCGAGGAAGTGCGCAGCTCGCCCGGTTTCGACAAGGATGCGTGGCCTTCCATGGCCGACCGCGTCTGGGCGACCACGGTGCATCAGCACTACGGACGAGAGCCTTATTGGACAAATGAGACGCGGCCGGACGATGTGAGTCCGATGGGCGCGATCCCGCCATCCGGCGTCGACGCGCCCGAGGCGGGCGGCGTCAAGCTCTGACGGGCGGACGGATTTCGGCGAGCCGCCTAGTCGCGGCGGCGCTCGCCGACGTGGACGTCGACGCCTTCGGTCTCGCCCATCAGCGCCTTCAGGACGTCGCCGGCGAAGTCTTCGATAGCGAAGTGCCATTCGAGCGAGCCCACGGGGAAGTCGTTGGGATTGCATTTGCCTTGTGCACGCCGGATGGCTCCGACCGACAGGCTCAACGCACGAGCGTGTTCGAAGTGTGGATCGCTCGAATCCAGAAACGGTATCTGATCTTTATCCATGACACTCTGTCGGCCCCGGCCGCGGCGGTTGCATGAAATCGATAACGGCTGACGCCGGCAATACTTTAGGATCACGCGCGCTGTCGGACTCGCATTACACGGCCACACGGCCGCGCCAGATCCAGCATGCGGGAAACTACTCATGCAGCCTTATGAAAATCTTTCGGGCAAATCGGGCATTGCGGCTTTCGAAATCCTGCACGACGGCATAAAAATACGCTTCGTCAACGGCGGGACCTATTTATACGACTATTGCACGCCGGGGCGTACGACAGTCGAGGAGATGAAACGGCTAGCTAACACTGGACGCGGGCTAAGCACCTACATTTCGCGATACGGCGGCGAGTATGCCGAAAAAATTAGCTAGCCGCCAAAACCGCCATTTTAGCTTATTGCCGCCAGCACTCTTTTTTTTGCCCCACTATGGAACAACTCAACGACGCGACGGAAGGTACGGGACAACTTCGTTGCAGGTCGTTTCGAGTTGATGAAGCTGACGTTGAAGCTTGCTGAGCTGCACCTGTGCCGAGACTCGCCGGCCTTCTAGTTGGGCAAGCTCGCGACGTATTTCCTGCTGCCTGGCTGCGACTTGCTGATCCTGACTATTGCCACGCTGCAGATCGACCCGCACACGCTCGACTTGCGCTTCGGATTCTGCAATCAACCGTGTGTACTGTTCGTTCTGTGCTTCCAGGTATGCGCGCCGCATTTCGGCTTCGGCGAGTCGCATGGCTTGCTCGACGAAGTGACGGAACGCGGCTTCAGCGGCATCGGCATCTTCTGCTTTCAGGACTCGCCAGACAGCGTCGTCGTGGAAAAGTACCGAATAGTACGTCAGGTCACGCGGGTAAAACAGGAGAGTGGTCGAAAACGCAAAACTTTGAAAAGCGCGAAACGTCGATAACGATGATTGCTGAATCAGCCATTCGACTTCAGCTATTTGAGCAGCCTGCAACGCTTGTGAATTGACTTGCTGCGCCGATGCGCCTATCGGCCGAAGAGGCGTGACGCGCGTTGCTTGCGCAGCGGGTGTGGCGACGGTAGGCGGCTCGGCACCAGTGTCATCGTCAAGCGGCTGAGGGGCGTGCATTCGAAAGGAATCAGGCGCTTTTGGCCGTAAGAGAAACGATGGCGCATTATCGAGTAAGGTGCCTCTTCTGCTGAGCAGACTCTTCACATTGACTCCCCGGCTGCGCCTCGTTCCGATCGCCAGATGTCACGCGATCCGTATTCGAAGTTCGCGACTTAAATTGCTTCGCGATGAATTGCGAGCTTGAAGATTGAAACGCCACTAATATGTATCGCTCAATGACGCTTTAATCTTCAATACGATTGAACTGCGGAAAACTTAGTATAGCCTAGGCGTCGTTAGATTCAATCGACGCCTTGAAAAGGCCGAGGCTTCTCATGTATCTCGTAGGAGTGACTCGCGACGTTTCCGTGAATGCAATTCCGTGAAACGCCGTGACTCTTCCGGCAACGCTAATCACATATGGCGGTAGATTGCCTGCGTTCCACTCATGCGCAACTTGGCTAATTGCGCCGACCGTGCCTTGGACATTAAAGCAACCATGCGCATGATTCGAATGCCCTGTACGCCGCATGTAATGCCGGGCGTCTTGGCGACGCTGGCCTCAAGCGTGGACATGTGGAGATACAGATGTTCGATAGGCGCAACGCCATGTACCCGCGAGGGCGGCGCAGCGTGCGTGGACGCGGACAGACGACTGACGTTTTCGACGACGACCGGCGTATTCACCCGCGGTTCGGGAAGCGGCTCGGGCGCCGGTATATCGGCACGGATGGTGCCTTCATTTCGGCCGACGAAAAACTGATAAACCGCTTCCAGACCATCGGCAGGCGTTTGCTCGACACGTCGCGCAGTCGCGGCGCACACATGCAAGCGCCAATTTTCACGCTCACTTATTTTCGAGATGAGATCGGCAATGCGCAAGCGCAATTCGCTATCGCGGCGCGCAATCATGGTCTGAAGCATTCGCGCTTCTTCGCTCGATGGATCGGGCATGCGTGCGCTCCATGCCATTAATTCGTTCAGGGAAATCGACATGGAAAACTCCGTAACATTCTGTTGATTGAAACGGATTTCGATCCGTTCCAGATCTTCTGGACCACGAATTGTAACGAACCAACAGCGGCTTTTGCCCGTCCATAAATCCTAGTCTTTGCGAATGATTTAAGACAAGAAAGCCGCCGTTTCGACGCGGCACGCGCGATGCTTACGAAGTCGGCACACGGCGCACCTCTCGCGCCGGACTTCTAGGAGACAAACATGAAATCCACCGCATTGGTTGCCGGCGCTTTCATTGCCTTAGTCAGCACCGCCACGCTGGCGCAGGAGATGTCGCGCGATCAGTTGAATCAGCGTCCTTCCCAAATGCAGCAGGTACAACCGGGCGTCTCGCCGGGCAAGAACATGAACGACTCGGCCCAGGGCGGCGTGCCGTCGGGCACAGCGGGAAGCGGCACGCTCATGCAACAGCGCGAGAAGGGCATGGCGCCCGACGCGACGCAGGCGCCCGCAAAGGGCGCGAATTCTACTGGGACGATGAAGCAGTAGTCGTGCGTGACATAGAACCGCGCGCCGTGCATTCGTGCGGCGCGCTGACACGCGCGTTTCCGGACAAAGCGTCCATTACTGTTGGCGGCTTGGGCGCGACACTCGCGAACGGTTTGGCGTGATCGCCATCGGACCTCCTAAACGTTAATTATCGTCTCCATCACAACGATTAAGAATTGTCCGAAGGTTTTTTGCAGCGTGAGTCGCTTAAATGCATACCTCCTACAGACCATAAAGAGGCTCACAATAATGAAGGACCTGCAAGTTTCCGTCGACTCCAACGGCCGCGTCACCACTTCCCACTCCATGGCTATCGGCGAGCATTGCGCCAATCGTGCGCGCCTGCTGTCATCGCTCGTCAATATCGTCGCAGCGCCGGGCGGCTTCGAACACTTTTGCTCGTATCCGGAAACCATGCGTCGCGACATCCTGAGCCTGCTCCACTCCGTCGCAGAAGAACAGATGCCGTTGATCGCCGCGCTCGAAGAGCACACGGCTCGCGCGTCCTTTGAAAAGGGCGTTCAGACGGCGCGTGAATTCATGGCGCAGGAACAGGCGGCAAACGCCGCATTGCATTTCGACGCAGAGCAGGCTGCGCAAGCAATGATCGCTCACTAAGCGACTTAACCACGAGCAAAAGCACGCGGTATCGAGTCGAGCGACTCACAGCCCCGCACGCGCGGGGCTTCTCACTGCAACGATTTCAACCGTTACGCGCCCATGTCCACGTACCAGGCAGCGTCATGGTGCATCCGCCAATTGGAAAACAATCACGAAATCATGCGAACACTTAGCGCTCTTATTGTTTCATTCGGATTCCTGGCGTTGACCTGTGCATCGTCGGCCTTCGCGACCTACAGCGAAGAATGGGTTAGCAGTACGGCGGGCGCGCGACAAAGCACGCCGCAACATGCGGCGAAGACGGTGTCACCAAAACGAAAAGTGGCGGATACATCAAAGCACGTCGATACCGCAAACCAGTCCGATCCCATCGCCGCGTTCGCGCGACCGGACTCATCAGCCAGGAAACGCGAGGAAAAAGCGGCCGCGTCGCGCGATCCGATCGAGGCTTTCGCGACTGCGCCGCGGCAACGGTAAGCACGGAGCGTACGTTTCTTCGGCAATTTGACGATGAAACGTTTGCAGAAACACGATTAATCCGATATCGACACCGAAGCAGGATCGACTATTCTTTTGGATGTCGTAAGAGATGGATACACGGTTGGCCCCGCCCTGCCATGTGCGCGATTCAATCGAGCATTATTAGAGGCCTGGCCTTGCCGTCGTAGCCATCGTTCTTACGGCGCCTCCTTTTCCCCGTGTCTGTCCTAAAAGAAAGCCCGCTATCGGAAATGACTCCGATAGCGGGCTTGTTCTGCTGACTGTCTTCTGCTTGCGTTTAAGCAAGCATATCCGACGGCAGCTTGCCGCCATTGGCAGCCAATGCCTGCATCAGTTGCTTGTGCAACCAGATGTTCATCGTCGCCGAGTCGTTGGTGTCGCCGCTGTACTTCAGCTCGGCGGCCAACTGCTTGCGATGGTCGAGGCTGCTGTCTACTTGCAGAAGCTTCATCAGATCGACGATCGATACGCGCCAGTTGAGCGTCTGGCCGCTTTCGCGCGCCAAGCTGTCCATGACGGCGGCCACGTCGATGTCTGACAGTGCGGCAGGAGCCGGCGCCGCGTCGGCTTGTGCGACATCAGCCGGGACCGGTTGCGCTTCGACTGCGGGCGCTTGCTCGGCGGGCTTTGCCTTGTGGAAAATTTTGTTGACGATGTCACCGAAGATGCTCATGTTTCAATTCCTTGAGTTGATAGGGAGTTGCAGCGCGTGAACCTTAGCGCGGAGTACCGTCGAAGGTTAGTCTTTCCAGCATCGAGTGATGCGAATTTGACTAAATTTTTCAAGGACGTACGCTTAGGAGTGCGGCTTTTCCCCGCGGATGAGTATTCGGTTGGATCGCGCGTGAGAAATGGCGATCGCTTGCGTTGCGTGAAGTGCATCGCTTGGGGAAACGTCTGGAACGCGGACGTTGTCGTGATGAGAATCGCCTAAGAGCAAGGCGAAAATTACGGCTGGAAAAGAAAAAAGCCCTTGAACAATCAAGGGCTTGAAATCCTGGCGGAGAGAGGGTCAGCACGCGAGCACCGTGCGACAATGCTTTGCGGGCGATCCGGGGGTTCTACCCACATCCCTACCCCCAGCCAATGCGGCATCGTCATGGAACAATATGGGTCTGACCGAGACAGCCGGATCATCCTTAACTGCGCCTTAAAATTCACCATTCGTTAGCATCAAAAATTCCTAACGGCACCTTTCTTGCCGTTGAAAAGTTTACCTTCATAGGAATGTCATAGCCGAATACACTCCGTTTGCTCGTTCACTTTGCACGAGTCCGGCCGGGATCATTCCTCATGGTGAGGTTCATCCTCGGCCAATCACTGCGGAGATGAGTATGAAACGAAAGGTTGGGGTGCTGCTGGCTAGCGTTGCCAGCGCGGTTTTGTGTGTATCGGTTGTAGCGTTGGCAAGCGTATCCGATGTTTCTGTTAAAACTGAAGGCCGGTTCCAAAGAGTCAGTGAACAAGAACCTCAAGTAGGTGGAACGAAAGTCCCCACCTACCGATGCCAAGAATGCAACGCGCCACACGGTGGTTGCTACTACCCGTTGTGCCCTGATTGCCATAGCAAGCAGTGTCCGCCGAAACCCTTCGTGCCGCCGACACCGATCAATCCGAAATAAGGAAATGACTCTCTAATGGACGATGCACAGATCCCCGAGGGCGTTGGCCCGCATAGCGAAATCGAGTATCGACTCATGTGTGAAGGCAAGAAAAAACTGGCTATGTTCTCGGATTTGATACCGGACGAGTTTATTGACAACCCGTCCAATCTTGACATGGACGTCATTAGCGACACGAGGGGAATGTGCACCATCTTCTACATGCGCGGGCATAACGCCGACGCAGAACGGCTGATGGCGCTCAACCTCAGTACGCGTGGTAGAGGCTACATACCGGAGGTTGAGCGAGAGATAGGCCGATTGCTCGGTTACGAGGAGTGGGAAATCAACGCGTTTCTTGCCCACGTCGGAGCGGCGAAACTTCAGGAATCGCCGCGGTAGATGTCAGACTGCGGCGACGCCGCGGCTGTGCGATCGGTCATGCGCCGGACATTAGAAACGAAAAGCCACCCTCGACGAGCGGCTTTCGGCGGGGATAACCAAATAGCGCCGACGGCGCGCCGCGATGAACCCGTATGCAGAGTTCGTCGAGGTCGAGAAGTTGGAGCTGATGACGAGATAGACCGTCGTCGTCGACGACAACGAAAGCCGCGTCATTCCGACCGGAGCGATGAGTACCAGCCGGCGGTCGGCGATGTGCCGAACCGGCGGATGTGCGGCGACTGTGACTGCGTGGTCAACGAACACGACGACGAGTACGAGCAGCCCGACTGGATCGAACCGGCGCCCGTCGAGGTGCAGGCGCAGGATTGATCATGAGGAATGGAAGTGTTTCGCTCGGCCAGATAGCAGCCCGCGCAAGCCACATCAACATCGCCTGCTCTCGTTGCGATCGAAAGGGGCGATACCGATCAGTAGATTGGTCGCCGAATATGGCAAGGACTTCCCGGTGACCGAACTCGGCGCCAAGCTGGCCGCCTGTCCAAGGCGCACTGCCGCTGCGCAGCACGAGCGATGCGATGTCTCCTTCCCGGGTCTGCGACTGCTCATGTCCGGTGACGCCGCCGCCGAACCGTGATTCATTCTTGCTTGGCCGCGCGCCGGGCATTTCTTATCCAGCGACGAGGGTTCCGAGAATTCGAACACGGACACCTATAGGTTGGATCGAACTTTTTGCAAGAACAAGATATTGTGGAAATGGCCCACGCAGTGGGTTAAAGTCTGACCGCGGAAACGAAAAGGCCACGTCCCGGCAAGGAAGTGGCCTTAGTTGAATCTGCAAGCGGCCTCATCATCTTTTCCGAGATCAGCGAGGCCTTTCTGCAACGTACAGGTCGTGATATTGGCCGCTCAATGGAGCGATGTCAAGGCGCGCCCAGAGGAATCGTCTAAATGAAAAACTTTAGCATCCGGGGTTGAACTGCTCGGCAGAACCATTGCCGCCGATTACGAACACCTCCATGCACGCATGCGCGCAGCCGGGTTCGGCACTGTAATTGTCAGCTCGGACGGCAGCAAGGCACATCTTCCACCTGCTGAGTACGTCCATTCAACAACAGAGGCGCTCGCGACCACAAAGACGGTCCGCAATAAGGCAAGTGCTGCAGCGTCGACTCAGCTCCGCGCTGGCCTATCTCATAGGGTGTTCGTGGTTCAGATGGCAGATTGGGCTTCAATGAACCTTCAGCCTGCATAAGTCATCTGCTTGGCGACGCAGCCCGGCCGCGCGCCGGGCCTTTTCATTTCCCGCCGAACTTCCACCCGCAATGTTCGACACCCATCTTCAGGTTCGCGGTCACCTGGCGAGAAAGGGTCTCGACGTCAGCATCATTTCTGCGGGCGACCAGCAACCGCGCCTGTTTCGCGATGCATGAAAGAAGGTATTTGAGATCGCACATTAGACACAAACTGAACATCATAGTTCTGATTGCCCACCATACTCAAAGCTCCTATGCTAGTGAGGCTGCATTTGCGGAAGCGCGTAATGTGCAAGAGGTTGCTTGTTCGTAGCCAGCTAAGCTGGGGTGTATCAATGTATAGCGCCAGCTATTGGGGAAATTTCAAATGCTTATAGGCGAGCGATTGACGGTGGGCGGAGGCTGGAACAGTCTTGCAGCATTTATCGGCGGCATGCTCGTAGTGACATTTGGCATTTTATTGTCTGCGCGCCGTTATTCCGCGGCACGCGCTGCCGACGAGGATGAGAGTGCGGTCGCCGATACGATCGCCAGTGCGATTGCTACCTTGAGCGCACTTCTTTTGGCCTTTGTGGTCGTCGTCGTCTGGGAGAAATACAATGCAATCCGTGACACAGTAGCAAACGAGACGGGAGCGATCCACAATTTAATGCGCGAGACGCAAAGACTCCCGGAGCCGCGACGCAGCCAGATCCTTGGACTGCTCCAGTCGTACACCGAACAAGTACGGGATAACGATTGGCCAATATTGGCAAGCACGGGAAAAAAGCCGATCGACCAAGTGCCCTTAGCCGACGCAACTCTCGACAGGCTTTGGCGAGCTGTGATCGTAACTGATGAACCGCAGGATCATACCTTGAATGACGCAATTGTCGCAGAGCTCAAAGAGCTTAACGTCAACCGAACTCATCGCTTCGCTCTCGCTCGCGATGGCGTAACAGGGCCACTGTGGTTGCTGTTGATCTTGTCGAGCGTCGCCACCGTTGCGCTCACGATTTTCCGTTATCGTCAACTATCGAGGAAGCACATGCCGATTTTCCTTTTTTACGCGGCGTTTCTTGGCGCGATGTTATGGCTTGTTGCTGACAGCGACGATCCATTTGGCGGTACGCAGCGCATTCGCGCCGACCCTTTCGAATATGCTACACGAATGATACAGGCGCAGCGGAAACCGAAGTGACGTGCTCGTTATGCGATTCTAATTCGGACTATATCCGACTTCATGCGACAAGCGGGGCCGTCCGCCCTGCCGCCTCTCCATAAAGGTCGGTATGGAGTGCTCTATGAGCTTGCCCCGAACGTGCCAGGCATGCGCTTCGGTTCGCGGCTCGCAGTACTGAGATCGGTTACGAAAAATAGCGAATACCTCAGCATGGACGAATTTGGAACACAACTGTCGCTAGTCGAGGTTTATTGACGAAGATCAAGAATTTTTGTCGTCCGGGCAATCTTGTTTGATCGTTGAAAGGCTACTTTCCTCTTCATCAGCGAAATAGGAGAGTCAGATCTCAGGTGCATTCAGTGGTGGCGAGGGGCTACGCGGCTCGAACCAGTGAGGACTATAACTGACACCAGGTTGTTCCTTAACAATTTCGAACTGTGTCGAGCGGGCGTTGAAAAATGCTAGTCGATGCCCATCCGATGGAGGCACGCCAGGCCGACCTTGCCGAAACGCGGTCAAGAAATTCGATGGCTGGAATCTTTGGGGAATCCAAACCTGACCTTCATAGGCCTTAACAGGCTTCCGCATAGCGTTCGCAAAGCCTTGAGCAAAGGAGTTGATATCGCCGTCTGCGGTAAAACATGCGATCAAACGAATGGTTTTGTACGCCGGAACGTCGACATGAGAAAGCATGATGACGTTGCGCAAATGGCTTGGTTCTGTCACGAACCTTCGCGAGTTGAGCGCGAGCGCTAGCCTACCATTTTCCATCCGGGAAGAATGGGCTACGATGTTGAGGCGCCGGCCGAATTTGTAATCATCGGCGAACATGTACATTGTGTTCGTCGGCACCGTCAATAGGCGGATGTCCCCGCCCATGGCGACAGGGCGCGTCATGGCAATCGCAGTACGCGATGCCATGCTTGCCCTGACAGCGCCTAAAACGGCAGATGTGACGCCTACCCCGCCAGACGCCAACGAAAGCCACCCCAACTCGGCCGACGCCTTCGGCTCGCTATCCTCAACAGCGCCGCTCGCAATTGCCGCAAGGTCACCGATCACGCCCACCGCTCCAACCGCCAGTCCCACGGCGGAAGCGCTTTCGATTGCGGCTATGACACCGCCTGCAGCGGCGATGGAAGTGCCTGCGGTGAATGCCGCGAGCCCGAGCCCCACTACCCCCAAACCGATACCCATCCAGGCCTGCCAACTGAGATGCCCGGAGGGATCCAGCCTGTTAATGGGGTCGCCCGCGCAATATGCGTAGGGATTAATGCCGCCCGCTCCAAACGGGCTCAAGCTATCAGGGCATCGGAAGCGCATTAATGCGGGACTGTACGCTCTGTATCCGTTACCCAGGTGGTAGGCGTTGCTAAATGCATCGTGCCGCTCCCCGCCGAATGCCGGAAGTTTTCTGTCTGCATTCCGTGTGCTGCCTGATGCCGTTTGATCCATATGAAATCTCGAATGTCTGCGCCTCGTCTGACGTGACAACAACGTCGTGTAGGTCGTTCAAAACCAAAGCCGTGTTGTCATTTTCCGTGACGTTCAATTTTGTGCGCGAACGGTGTCGTCGAGCAAGCGTCCCTCCGGAACGACCGAACACCACATTCGCCAATACAACCTGAATTGGTTGGTTATTCGCTAGAACCTGACCCGTCGTTCAGCGCCCCGGCGGATCGACGCATTATTGATGGAGGAATACCGAGTATCCCGCCTCGCTAATCAAATTCTTTGGCCACGTTACTAGACGGCTCGACTCCGGTGATCAGACCTCGCCGTTGCAGCATGAGCACGTAGTGCTGCAAGTAAGTTGCCTTCATTCGGGCGTTGCCATCAGCATCGTCAACTATTGCAAAAAGATCTCTTCCAATCTCTGGTGATAGCTCGGCGTAGCGACTGGCTCCATCGCCCATGCCGCCGGCGGTGGTGCCTGTAAGTGGGGCAATGCCACCGCTGGTTGTTTTGGCGATTGCGACGCGCAACCGACGAGTGCCGTCAGCAATAGCGGCGCGATTTTTGGCGTTGTCAGCTTCATGGGAAATCCTCTCACGGTGGAACTGTTCGTCGAGCGCTGCGATACGGGCGGCTGCCGTGTTGTGAGCCGCGATTGCAGCGCGTGCTGCCTTCGCCGCACCCTCCGAGAGGGTCGCAAGCTTTCGTACGTTCGCCTCGTTGTCGCGCGCGTGAGCAGCCTGCTCCTTGGCAAGTTGGCTGCTATCGAAGATGTGAAGCGCAGCACCGCCGATTGCAATGCCAGCCACGCATACGATGAGGTACGGTGCGTACTTCACAAGTTTCGCTCGCAAAGCGAACGCTCTTCGGCGCGACGCTTCACGAGGCCGGGAAGCACCCGCCCTCGCGAGCTCACCTGCGTATTCCGGCGAACGTGATCACGCATTTCGGCGGATGGTGATCACGGATTCCGAATGATCGTGATCACCCGTTCCGGTTGATCGTGATCGCTGATCAGAGCTTTCCGAAACGCGTGATCACGATGCCGGAATGAGCGATCACGGGACCGAAACGGGTGATCACGTAACCGGAACGTAATCCGGTTTTAAGTCTGGCGGTGGCGTTGCGCATGTATTCACCGGCGGCGTTAGCCTGCTCCCTTTTTTGCGGGAGAAGCGCTGATGCCGACACCTCGGATGAACATGCGCAAATTGAAGGAAGTCCTGCGACTGAAGTGGGCGTGTGGCCTGACGCATCGGCAGATCAGCCGGGCCATCGGCATCAGCGTCGGGGCCGTGTCGAAGTTCGCAGCCCAGGCCAGCCAAGCGGGACTCGACTGGGCCGCAGCCGAAGCGCTGTCCGACGATGAACTGAACGCGCGCCTGAGGCCTGAGGGAACCGATGTCACGGCGACGGCGTCGCGACGCATCGAGCCGGACTACACGGCATTGCATCGCGAGCTGCGCCGCAAGGGCGTGACGCTGCAACTGCTGTGGGAAGAATATGCTGAAGCGAACCCCGGCCAGCGGACCTACCGCTACACGCAGTTCTGCCAGAAGTACAAGGACTGGGCGAAGTCGATCAAACGCTCAATGCGCCAGCAGCACCGCGCCGGCGAGAAGCTGTTCGCCGACTTCGCGGGCCCCACCGTGCCAATCCTCGCGCGCGCCGGCGGCGTCGAGTTCGAGGCGCACGTGTTCGTTGCCGTGCTCGGCGCATCGAACTACACGTTCGCGTGCGCGACGCGCACCGAGACGATGGCGGACTGGATCGGCAGCCTGTGCGATGCGCTGGAGTTCATCGGCGGCGTGCCCGAGCTGCTCGTGCCCGACAACCCGAAGGCGCTGATCGCGCGGCCCGACCGTTATGAGCCCGGACTCGGCACGACCACGCAGGACTTCGTGAACCACTACGGCACGGCGATGCTGCCGGCGCGTCCGCGCAAACCGCAGGACAAGGCCAAGGTCGAAGTCGGCGTGCAGATCGTCGAGCGCTGGGTGCTGGCCCGGCTGCGCCACTATCGCTTCTACAGTCTGGCCGAACTCAACAAGGCCATTGCAGAACTGATCGCCGACCTGAACCAGCGCCCGTTCAAGCGGCTCGAAGGCAACCGTCGTGAATGGTTCGAACGGCTGGACCAGCCCATACTGCGCCCGTTGCCCGTGCGCCGCTACGAGATCGCCACCTTCCAGAAGTGCCGGGTGAACATCGATTACCACGTCGATGTCGGCGGCCACTATTACAGCGTCCCGCACAGCCTCGCACGGCAGGAAGTCTGGGCACGCGTCACACGCCACGGCGTCGAGATCCTGCATGGCGGCAAGCGCGTCGCTGCGCACGCACGCTCGCGCCTCAAAGGCCAACACACGACCATCGCCGAACACCTGCCGGCCGCGCATCGCGCGCACATGGAATGGACTCCGGGCCGCTTGCTCAACTGGGGCGCATCCGTCGGCCCCGGCGCCGAGGCTGTTGTGCGGCATCTGCTGACCAACAAACCCCATCCCGAGATGGGCTATCGCGCCTGTCTCGGTCTGCTCTCGCTCGCGCGCAAGTACGGCAAACACCGCCTCGAAGCCGCTTGCCAGCGCGCATTGAAGATCGGCTCGCCCACGCGCCGCTCCGTGCTGTCGATCCTGGAAGCGGGGCTTGACCTGCAGCCCTCGCTCCCGATCACGCTCACCGAATGGCGCTCGCCCGAGCACGAGAACGTGCGCGGTCCCGACTACTATCACTGACCCAAAGGAGTTCACGATGTTGATACAGCACACCCTTACCCAACTAAAGGCGCTCAAACTGGACGGCATGGCCCGCGCGTTCGAGGAGCAGTCGACGCTCACGGCCAGCACCAGCCTGTCGTTCGAGGAGCGCGTGGGCATGCTCGTAGATCGGGAGCTCGCCTGGCGTGATACGCGGCGACTCGAACGTTTGCTGCGCGCGGCGAAGCTCAAGAACCCACAGGCCTGCGTCGAGGACATTGAATACCGGCAAAGTCGCGGGCTGGACCAGCGCATCGTCGCCACGCTCGCCGGCTGCGACTGGGTGCGCAATGCGCAGAACCTGATCCTGACCGGCCCCACGGGCGCGGGCAAGACTTGGCTCGCATGCGCGTTCGGCCAGCAAGCGTGCCGTCAGGGCTTCTCGGTGTTCTATGTGCGCGTCGCGCGGCTGTTCGAAGAACTGAAGATCGCGCACGGCGACGGCAGCTTCACACGTCGGCTCGCGCAACTCGCGAAGATCGATGTGCTGATCCTCGACGATTGGGGCCTGCAGGATCTCGACCAGGCCGCGCGCAACGATCTGCTCGAAGTTCTTGATGATCGTGTCGGTACACGTTCGGCTGTGATCACCAGCCAGTTGCCACTCGAGCACTGGCATGCGTGGCTGCAGGACCCCACGCTCGCCGATGCGATTCTCGACCGGCTCGTGCATCAGGCTCACAAGGTTCCGGTCAAGGGCGATTCGATGAGAAAGAAAACGAAATCCGAGTCCGCTGACGCCTGATCGTGATCACTGTCGCTATAATCCATTGACCGCGCAACACCACCTTCCAGACTGATCACGTTCACCGAAACGGCTGATCACCATCGCCGAAATCCGCAAGCTCACCCACTGCGCACGCCCGTCGTCCGATTCGTTCATCGCCCGGCAAGCGCCCCTCCAGTCATGCTCATTGAATCGTTTTGCGGTTGTGCTCTTGCAATAGGCTGTGCCGCCTATGCTGTAAGCAAAGCTCACCGCGGCGGCGAGCTGGTTTGAATGGTCCTTGAGGCCTGGGGTGCATCGAAGCACATCATCGGCATGGGTCATAAGTTGGCGGTTCAACGACTCCCAGCACTCGTCGGGACTGTACGACTGGCCGACAACGACGTCGTGCGTGTCGCCGCTGCATTTCGTCGCAGCGCCCACAGGATCGAGGTAACCGCGATGCACCACCCCTTCAAAGCGAGGCACGATGCAATACAGCGTGGTTGCAGCTAAGGTGCCGACTATGCCCGCAAGCGCTGCTTTTCCAAGGTTAGCCATGCAATGGTCTCCAGAAATAACAAAGCCCCGCCTGCCGATGGCAAACGGGGCTTTGTTCATATTTATGCGAATCAGGCGTGAGCCGACTCGCGTTCGCGCGCGCGTTGATCGCGCCGGTCTTTTCTCCAGGCGAACACAAAACTCGCGCCAATATAGGCAAGCGTCGCCACCGCGACCCACCAGTTGATGTCGTGACTGCTCAGCCACAACCAAAAGTTTCCGCCCGCCACGGGCACAGCCTTCGCCGCGCTGGCGCCCCACTCGTCTTTCATTGGATTTCCCGCTAAGAGATTTGTGAACGTTGATCGCTATCGCACAACGCCTTCCATGTGCGCACCGCGCAGATTCGTACCCGCCAGGTCCGCACCGCGAAGCTTCGCCTTTTCAAGACGCGCTCCATCCAGGTCCGCGCCGCTTAGGTCGGCTCCGCGCAAGTCAGCATCGGACAGATCCGCGCTGCGCAGACATGCTCCGCTCAGATTCGCACCTTTCAGCGACACATTTACAAGAACCGCGCCCCGCAAATCAGCGCCACGCAGGTCTGCACATGTGAGCTTTGCTCCAGTGAAGTCGACATCGCAAAGCGAAGCGTTCGCGAGCTTTACATCTGCGAGCGGCGCGCTACCTCGATGCTCACTGCCCAGGTCGGCGTGACTCAGATTCCTGTTCGCGGTTTGACTGAGGTCGTCAGCAAGATTGTCGCTCTGCGTGGTTAGAATCACCGCGCCCGTATGACGGTTTTTGATCTCAGTGCCACGCTTCCATGACGTGTCGCTGCGAATTGCGCCGTCGAGGTTCGCGCCCTCAAGCATCGCGCCGCTCAGGTTGCAATCGCGCAAATCAGCCCCTTTCAAGTCAGCTCCGTACAAGTTAGCGCCCATCAAATCCGCGCCACGCAATACAGCCCCAGCCATCTTGGCATTGACCAAATTAGCGCCGCACAGAACGGCACCGCTCAATTGCGCGCCAACGAGCACTGCCTCCTCTAGATCGGCACTGCGCATATCGGCTTGTTCAATCGTAGCTCGTTCCAGATTCGCCCCCACCAGATTTGCGTCGGCCAGGCGCGCTGCGCGCAACTGCGAATCTGATAGCGGAGCGCCACTAAATATTGTTGTTCTACCCAGGTCGATATGGCTGAGATCACGCTTTTTGGAAACAGCCTCGCGCAGCGAATCTCGGAATTTATCGTCGGTTTGCGTGAGGACCAGTTCGCCCGTTCGGCGATTCTTATAGTCGAAACCTTTGTTCCAAGGTAGAAGTCCCCACCTGGTCTCGTTCGCTTGCATCCGTGTCAATCCTTTTCGTATCGCATGCCAGGCCCGGCTTCACTCGGAAACCAGGCGCTTGAATGAGGGCTATTGAAGTCGCCAGATGGCGAGGGGATCGCATAGATCGCCCGGACCCAGCAATATCCTGAACGGCGCTCGGCTACCCGCATCCGTGCGGAGCCAATTTCGCCGTATAGGTTGCCCCTGGCGTCAGTGAACTTGTCCGTCTCACCTAGGCGAATCTCAGCACGCCATTGCAGTGTGTTCGTTGCGCCTTCGAGCTCGCAGTCGATCATCAACGCTCTACGATCACGGCCCAGGCGCAGGTCCTTGATTGAGACCAATCCATTGAGCGTCCGGCTCACCTCAGCCACCTCCGATAAGAGACCGTCCCACACCTCGGCCTGAACGCGCACTTTGTAGTTGCCGGGCTTTAAGTCGTGCACGACCCACTCGCACTTCGTGTTTGCAAGCCGCTCTTTCTTCATCTCGTGACCCGGCTCATGCCATTCAATCAAATACTGCTTGGCGCTGGCCACCGCGCCCCACGACATTGCTCGGGTTGTAGATGTATGTCGGGTCGCACGGCATGTCCGCCGACGTCAGCACACTGCCCGCGCACCAATAAGCAATCCCTCTAAATATGCTCGCAAGCTGTTGCAGCAAAGCGAAGGCGTGCGTGCGTGATGTGACATAGCAGTTGCACGTGAAGCGCGGTTCCGGGTCGCCATCGCTATTGGGCACGCGCTCATCGCAATATTTTGCGATGGCATACAACGCGTACCGGTCTACGTACGACTCGTTCACCCAGGCCCCGGCGCCGTACCGCCGATTGAGCAGAACATCCCTAAAAATCCATGCCGGATTGTTGGTCCACGCTCGCTTAAACTTCCCGGTCCACGTGCCCTCGTACGTACGCTCGAGCGGATCGTAGTTATCCGGCACCTCGACCAGTAAGCCCTTCACGTCGTACGAGCGAACAGGTACCCGGTCAAATTTCTCCGAGCTGATTTGCATCGCCACCAGCGCGCTGCCGGGGTATCTGAACTTTCCGGTGCGGCGCTTGGTGTAGCTAAGCACGTGCGCTGTGCCATGCTTTTTACCTGCATTCTCACCCTGGTCAATGACGTCTGTCCGGGAGATTTTCAAGACGAATCGCGCCCCCGCAGCCAAATGCACGGGAAAGGTAAAGGTCTTGCAATAAACCTGACAGACGCCGGTGATTTTCCAGGACTCGGTCTTCGGCGGAGGCTTGTCCTTCAACCCGGTGATTTCCCAGGACTCGGTCTTCGGCGGAAGCTCGTCCTTCGACAGTGTTCTATAGGATGGTTCGAACTGCAGCTCGACCGTCGCGTTGGTGTGCCCCTTGTTCGAATCCCACCACAGATTGCTCACTTGGACAGTAACATCCACCTCACTCACGTCCGGCTCGGAGACCTCGATCGAACAAGGCGTGAAATGCGTCACCTTGATCTTCCCGCCGCTCTCCTCTTTGTCAACCAGACGACGCTGCAGCTCGTGACCGACTTGCACCTCACTTGAGGCCGCCGTCACCCAGTCAATGGCGTCTTGCTGAATCCCTCGCTTACGGGTCTCAAACTGCTCAACCTGGAAATTACGGCTTCCATCATTGTTTTCGACCGGCACGCCGTCCAAATAAACCGAGCGAAGCTTAACTTGATCTGCTTCTGCTAAACCGGAAATTTCCCCCTCGGAGATCAGATCGACCGTGGTGCAACACAGGCGGCTCTTAATGGGCGTCTTGAATTGTTCAGCCAAACTGCCGCTCGCTTGTGATAGAGAGTTTTTCTCAGCCTCCTCTTGCTCGGCGCTCGCATGCGCTTCGACGGCTAGCATGCTGGCGCTGATCACGGTCGAACCCACGCGCATACGGCCATAGAGCAACGGTACGGGCCCGCCCTGAGCGACCACATTTTGGATACCTGGCATCCCATGCTGGTTTGCCGTAGGCGGTGTAGGCGTTTGTGGCGAGAGCATTTGCGCGATTCCGCCAAGCGCCAACGATCCTCCCATGAGCATCATGTCGATGCCGAACTTGTTGCCTGGAATCAGCCACATCGACGCAGCGCCTGCCGCGGCAAGCGCCACGCCCGCAATCGTCTGGAAGATTCCGCCCGCCTTACTTCCTGCAAGCACCGGTGCGATGCGAATCGGCTCGCCGCCCGAGGGCCAGCCAAGCTGCGTCTCTGTCACGTTGCGCTGTCCGACGAATACTGCATAGCGCACGCCTTGTTCCCCGCTCTTGTAGAGCTCGCGCCAGAAGCCCGGAATCATGGCACCAAGGGCACCGATCGCTTCGCGAGGAGAACGCACGACATAGGCGTGGTTGCGACCGAACTTGCCCCCCAGACTCCCATAGAGCCTGATTGGGCGCACTACATCTTCCAATTGAGCGTCTCCCGATGACGCAGCACATGCGTCACGTGTTTGCGGTAACGGGGCAGCGGCTCGCGTCGCGAGAGCTGACCCCACAGGTGATGCAGTATCTCGTCGTTCCCAAGATAGACCGCGGCGTGGTTGGGCACGCCGTATCGGCTCGCAATTGCCATAAGTAAGACGTCGCCCGTATGCAAGCTTGCACTGAGCTCTATGTTCGCGAAGCCCGCCGCTTCGTAGTTGTCCAGGTACAGCGAGCGGGCGGGATCGATCCACCACTTCCCGGAGCGTTCGAAGTCCGGCAGATCCAGCCCGAGTGCTGCGCGGTAATAACGTCGCACGACGCCATAACAATCATGTGTGCCGTGTACGAAGCGCGCACCGAGGAGCGGCGCGGTGGCAGTCGCTTGAGCGATTGCTTGCGCCGTAAATTGGTGAAGGCGGCCTGCCTGAGCGGCGCCGCCCTCGCCGCGTTCAACGCTTTGGATGAGCCACACCGGAGCGCCTGACGTCCCACATGCAAACAGGTCATCAAGGCTTGGCAGAGCACTCGCATCAGGATGCGAATGAACGATGGCCTGCACGGACCCCACATCTTCTGCGCAAGCATAGTCGGCCGCTGAAATGGAAAAGTGCTCGGATGGGTGATGAGAAGCGTTGGCGCACGGCAGGTAAGCGCCGTTCACGATTAGCCCGCACGATTCGTTCGGATAACACGCGAGCGCGTGCTTCTGAATCGCCGCACGCGTCCGATCGGCAAGCATCACTTATCCGCCGCGCGTGAGCGTGCCATCCGCGCCTGCCGCCGGAAAGCCACCAAAAGGCAGCGGCACGTCCTTGAAGCGCTTTCGGCAGCACGACAATCGCCCACCGCACCTATCCTCTTCCGGATTGTCCGTCTTAATGTTGTTGCGCGTGAAGTAATCCGTTCCGCGATAACCGCATTCAGCACCGCGGTACTCCCATTGACACACCGCACTGATAATCTGGCGTGCAGGCAGTTTGCGCCCCGACAGATCCAAGGGTGAACTCAAAGAGAATTCGACCACCGCCGCCGTTTCAAGCGTCTTTTGCTCAATTAGCCACACCTCGACGGGCATCTCGGCATGCGGGTCGGCTTGCGCGCTATCGTCAAGATACTGCGCAAGCGTTCTGCGCCGTCGCACCGGCGCGCCCACAAGATCGGCAAATCGCTCACATAGTCTGGAAATCGCGCCGTCGAGATTGGCGACGCTCAGCGTAGGCGTGGGTTGTGCGGCGTCCCCCGTTCGTCCGAAGCCCATAATCTGCACGGGAAATGCGTGGTACTCCTGTCCTTGCCATTTGATCACGCCGCCGTTCTGATGCGCGTGAAACCGCAGAACTTCACCGCCTCGGCTTGTCAGATCGAGCTCGAATAAATTGATCAGCGCACCCGGCTCCAGTCGCTGCACATCCGCACGTGCCGCATTGATCACTTCACTCATGCGTCAAAGACCTCCTTGAATGTCACACTCAATGCGTAAAGATCGCCGCCGAGCGCGCGCGTTTGCACGCCCTGCTGAGCGTCGAGTCGGAACAGACCGCGCGTGCGTAATGGCGGTGTCCAGTAAAAGGCTTCGGTACCGCGCGTGGCATCAAGAAACGCGCGGATTGCGCCGATTTCTTGCCCATCACCAACAAACCGTAACGGCCACGACTCGGTAACGTTGCGCGCGCCGTCCGCCACGACCTGGCTATAGCCGTCGCCAAACTGCACCGCACGCACTCGAAAGTGCGTGGTTCCCTCCGCATCAACAGAAGGTGACCAGGTAAAGGTGCGATGCGTAGCTGATATGCTCACGCAAGCAACCCCTGCGACATCAAATAACCGACTCCGCCCTGCCCGCCCATCTTGCGGGCGATTCTCTGATCCACAAATGCGCGCACCATCTCCTGCAACTCACGTGCGTCCTGTTCGCCCAAGCCCGCACCTGCGTGATGGTGGACCTCCAGATGAACTTGCGCGCCCGCTGATCGTGGGGCCGCTGCAGCCGTTGCGCCCACGACGCCGCTGGAAGCGAAATGCGTAGCGTGGTTCGAATTGATCGCGTCAAGCAGCGCATGATGCTGGCGAGCCGAAGCGGCGTTCACCACGTACTCGCCGTTGGACAACATCGCAGGAATGCTGTCGCTCGTGCCCGTGCCTGGCCCGGAAATGGATCCGCCCTGCGCGTGATGGGGCAGCAGCTTCAGAAGCTGCGCAATCACCCCCGTGGTCGGTGAGCGATCCATGAGACTTGCAATCACGCCCCCCATTGCCTGGTGCAATGCAAGCTTCGAGAGATCGGCGAGCGCGCTGGCGACAAACTCTCTCACACCGAGCTTGCCCGTCGTCACGAACTTCGCCACCGCGTCTTCCATCCGGCTCATGACATTGACCATCGCCTGTCTCGCGGTCTCAGCCCTGTCGAGCGTGTCTTTATAAAAATCAGCGACGCCATTGCCTAAGCCCGCCGCCCAATCGTCACGCAGGCGCTTGAGCGTCGCAAAGTGTTCGGTGTGCATCGCGGTGGAAAGATCAAGATTTGCCTTGATTTGCTCAACTGCTTTGCGATACGCGTCACTGCCGAGCAACTCGGCGGGTGTCGTCTGCTTGAGCGCATCGAGCGCATGCTGATAATGGCGCACAATCTCGGTCATATCCGCCCGCGCTTGCCGACGCAAAGGATCGACCTGGCCGCCGCCCGCGCGCTCATCGAGCACGCGTGCATAGCGCTCCTTTTGGCCCTGCTGATATTCAATCAAATTCGCGTGCGTCCGATCTGCGCGCTGCGCGAGCTTCGCCTGTGCCTCCCGCAGCGTGTTTGCCTTCTCCAGCGCCACGTTGTGCTCAAGCGCAAACCGGATTTGCTTCTCCGAATGAAGCAGGCTCCTATCGTCAGCGCTCGCAACATGCTGCTTGGCAGCAGCCACCCTCTCGTTGAACTGCGCGAGTTCCTTCTGCGCGTTCGTGAGTTTGTCCGTTGTATGCGATTGCGCATCGAGCACAGCGCCCTGCTCTCGGATACGCTCCAGATACTGTGCCGCGGCATCGACTTGAGACGCATGCAGTTTTCGGTCGTGCGGCCGGTAACGGTCTTCATTATGCGCAAGCATTTTTTGGCGCTCTGCATCGAGCGCCTTGAGCTCTTCGCGAGTCTTGCCCGCTGCCTGGCCCGCTCTTTTCAGCGTATCGAAATACGCGTTGGTCTCCTTGTTCGCGTCGGCAAGCTGCTCCTGCCGCGAGCGCGCCGATTTCATGTACTCGGCATGATGATCCATCATCGCCTTGAACGTCTCAACGCTCTTTTGATGCGGATCGTTTTTTTCACTCGCGTTAAGCAATGTCTGCTGCAACTGCTCAAGCGCTTTGATCTTCTTGTCGAACGCCTCCGTGTTCATCCCGCCGGGATTTAACTCGGGATCGAGCAGCGCCGAGCGCGCCGCTGCCAGCTCGTCCTGCGCCTTTTGCAAAGCGTCGCCTTTGCCCGTCATGGCTCGCCAGAAACGGTCCCACTTCTGGCCGAGCGTTTCATAGCTTTGCGCCATCTCGCGGTTGTCGGACGCCACTGCCTGGCGTGCCCTCGCGCTTGCCGCCTGCACGAACGCCGCCCAAGCTCCTGCCTTGTCACCCGACAACTCAAGGATGCGAATATGGTCGATCTGCGCTTGTCCAAGATCGTGATGGTCCTCGCGCCACTTGCGCGCAGCGTCCGCTGCATGACCGTACGATTGCAGAAACTGGCGGGCGACCTCCTCGACCGCCTGGCCCGAAACTTTTGCGTAGGCCGCAACGCTCTCACCCGCGTGCTGCATATCCGCTCCGGCCACATGCCCCGAACTGGCCAGCGCCATCAGCGCATCGCGCGCCTCGCTGACCGAGACGCCCACGCGACGAGAGATAATGTCGGAATACGCCTGCAACTTGCCCTGCGTGAGCGCTGCATAGTTGCCCGTGAGCAGCATTGCGCGATCAAGCTTTTCCTGCTGCTCGGTCAACGAATGAATCGCGTGATAGGCAGCATAGCCGCTTGCGCCCAGCGCGCCGAGCGCTACGCCCGCCGGCCCACACAACATCGGCAACACATCGATGCGCTCGGCCAGCACCATGAGCGAGCCCATGAAGTTTTTCCAGCTGCCTTGCATCGCCTCGTGACCCAACACAAACAATTCGCGCCGGGCGGCCACCGACCCCGCTCCGAGATGATGCATGGCACGCGAGGCAGCTTCCGCCTTCGCAATCAACGGCTCCGCGGACTCGGCAATGCCGAGATTTGCCGCTCTCAAGCGCATCAGATCAAAGCGCGTCTTGCCCGCCGTGTCAGCAACCTTCTCAAACCCTTTCACCGCAGCGCTTACCTGCCGTGCCGTCGCGGCACTGCCGGACCTCGCCGCTTCCTCAAGCGCGCGGGCCGTGATGGCGCTGCTTGCCGCCATTTGCTGCTGAGACGCCTCATACTTGCTCGCGCTCGCTTGCTGATGCTCCACGAACCCGTTCGCGGCTCGCTTGGTGCGCTCCATGCCCGCTTCGAAACCACTCGCATCGACACTGACACGCGTGACCACTTCATTTGTCACAGCCGGCCTCCCTTAGCTTCCGCTCGACCACTTCAGCTATTTTCCGAGCTGCTTCAGACTTCTTGGCATCGAAGGCAGGGCGAATAAAGGGTTGCGCAGGCGTGCGCGAACTGCCGAACTCGATCTCTCGAATCGCGCGCGCAAGCGTGCGCTCCGTGAGCTTTACCGCGTTGCGCTTGCCCAGTTCGACAAAGCGCCCGTAAAAGGCATCCTTGCTCCAGGTGATGAGGTAGGAGGCATACTTGCCCGGCACCGACTCTTCCCTATCATAGGCAATCAGCATATGGTCCCGCAGGAAACCGGGGGCATGCGGCTGAGCTCGACGCATCCCCTCTCGGTCACCCACGGGCGCACGCCGTTTGATCTCGTCATGAATGACGCGAGCGCCGGCGACCGCCGCCTGGCGAAGCGTGCTTTCGCTCACCGCCTCGTCAAGCGAGCGCAACATCCCCGTCAACGATTCGAGATTCTCGATACGATAGTCTCGGCTCATCGCCCAATGACCTCGCCCTTACGCACAATCACCTGTTTCGCCCCAGAGCGCTTGATCTCCTCGAGATCGATGCCGAAGGCACAGATCGCGATTTCGTCGGCACTTCGATTGCACTCGCCATCACGCTCGGATGCTGAACGAGCCAGGTTGCACCAACCGGACCATGGCGTGAAATCCGCCGCACGCAGCGCGGGCGCATCCTTGCCGCGATGCATGTTGTATAAGAGGCTCATCAGCGTGCCTACCCGCAAATCTTCGATGTGCTCGCCCCACGGCTCGTGCTCGAACAACGCTACCCAGTCCGCGAACTCGGCGCTAGACACTTCGAGCTTGGCGCGCCGCACCGACATGCCCAGCTTCATGGCGATGCGCATCCACATCAGTTTCTGCGGGTCGGCCCTTAGTTTTTTAAGGCTTGCTCCTGCGCGCGCTGACCCAGCGCATTCAGGCGCATCGCAATCTGCGCGAGTTCCTCGAGCAACGGCGCACGACCGGCGCGCATGACCGCCACATCATCCTGGCTGAACACCGGCTCGTCGTTCTCGTTCACGACCGTCGCCGCAATCAGGGCTGCTTCGAAACCACTATTGCCCCCGCCATTCTTCGCGCTGTCGTAGAGTGCATCGCGCGCCGCCCCTGAGAGCTCTCGAAAGCGCACCGTTTCGCCATCGAGCGCCTGCACCGGCTCTTCCACAACAAGCGGTGCAAACG
Source organism: Caballeronia sp. LZ001 (assembly GCF_031450875.1). Classification (NCBI taxonomy): domain Bacteria; kingdom Pseudomonadati; phylum Pseudomonadota; class Betaproteobacteria; order Burkholderiales; family Burkholderiaceae; genus Caballeronia; species Caballeronia sp. LZ001. The sequence continues at coordinate 123,381 of NZ_JARTVX010000004.1, forward strand.
CCGCTAGAAACTGTTCCTTGTTCATCACCTTTGCATCCTGCATTTTAAATTTAGGGACCGGTCCACAGCATCGGGCTTGGATTACGTCGTTGGCTTCGCCTTATCGTCGCTACTCGTGCTCGGCTTCACAGTAATGTCACCGGTAATCTCGAGATTGATCGAGCCCGTTACATATTGATCGATCTTGGCAGAAATCGGGAAGTCCTTGACATACGCCTTGAACTCGATCGTACTCCCATCCGAGAGCGTGAGCTTGAATTGGAGCAAGGTGCCTTTCTGCTTGGCGGTGAGCAGCGCCATGTGAGACTCTTCCTTCAAATTGATGTACAGGGAGATCGTCACCTGTCCCCAGTCCTGCAAGCCTGGGCGCTTCTCCTTGCCCGTGCTGTCCAGACGCGTGACATCGGCCATGTTCGCCGAACCATTGAAGCCTGTTATGTCGCTCAGATTGGTGACCTGTTTCCAGTCCGCATCCGCCACCTCGCCGCCAACTGCTGTCTTGGGATCGCTGCTGGCCTTCGTCGCGTAATACAGACGAGTGTCCTGCGCTTTTACAGCGCTCGTGCTTTCCTGTTTTTCTACGTCCGCCTGTAACGTTCTCATTTCGGTCATCTCAACTGCTCCTTCATAAAACATACAACCTCGACTTGAGGTAGCCAAGAGGTTTGCACAGCTCGCTACCACTCACTCCAAACGCTCACTTCAACGCGGCTACCGAATAGCCGCGTGCCATGCTCGAATATGTTCGTCGGCGCGCCTAGCGGCACAGCCCCTACCTCAGGGCGAGTCACCGCGCGCATGACTTGTTGCATCAGCGAGGAGCGACCCTCCGGCGTTGTATGCCATACCGCGATCTGCATGCGCGTGAGAAATTCGTCGAATGGCGTGCCGCTCAGGTCCAAGGAAATTTCGCCGCCCGCCACCTGATACACGATCCAGGGCGGAGGCACGCCTTGCTTGGCGACGTCAGCAAACACGTGGCCGTGCGCCAGGTTAGCCAAAGCATCGCGAACAATGTCTTCAGCGCTCATCACTCACGCAAATGAGGATGACGTGTCGGCGCCGACGCAAATCGGGCCGCACCGCCTCCACCCGCATCCCTTGCCCATCCACCACCACGCGCATGCCTGCACGAATGTCCCGTCGATAGCGAATGCGCACACTCGCCCGGACCTCGCTGATGAGTGCATCGGAGGCGATCACCGTCCGGCCACTATCCATGAACACGTCAGCCCATACGGTGTCCACGAGCACCCATTGGATGCCATCGGCATGCGGACTTTGCGTGTCTTGCTGCTCGATGCGCACGCGCCGATTGAAGCTGCCGATGCTCACTACAGCCCCGGCCGGCGACGATGAGCCGCCAACAGCTTGCGAACACTCAGCGGCACCTCGGAAAGCGAGCCTTGCGCACTGTTTTCGCGGTTCGAATAAAGATCGGCGGCCACTTTGAGTATGGCCATGCGAACCGCTGGATTGATGACCATCGGCTGAGTGCCCGCCTCGTTCTTGGCAAGCGCCTCCTTAAGCTCGGCTTCTGTGGCGAACACCTGCCGGTTCAGGTAATCCGCCACATACTGAATCGCCCCTTCCACGAGCACCTCAATCACGCCATCTTCCACGCCTGGATCGACCCGCAGGTAGTCGAGCGCCACCTGCAAATCCACAAGCGCCACGATGAATTAGACCTCGCTCTTCTTCGAGGCTGCACCGTCGATCTTGAGCGCACGCATCGGTTCGGGATTGAGCAAGCCGCCGCCAACACGCTTAGTCGTGTAAAACATCACATACGGCTTGGTCGTGTAGGGATCGCGCAATAAGCGAGTGCTGATGCGATCGATGATGAGGTACGACTGCTTGAAATCGCCAAACAGGATCGGCGTCGCAGCGACCGCAACGTCCGGCATGTCGGGCATTTCCGTCACCGGATAACCTGCCAGGGTCGGGGGCTGACCAACGACGAACGACGGTTGCCACAAATAATTGCCCTGCCCATCTTTGAGCTTACGCACCGCGCGCTGCGTGTTGCGATTCATTGCAAAGCGCGCGTTGCCGGTGAAGGCCGATGGCAGATCGTAGATAAGATCGATGATTGCGTCTGACGAGATTGCGCCCGCTGTGCCCGAGCTTACGATACCGATCTCGCCGAATGGGTGTTTTTTTTCAGCCACACCGCCCTTTACGTATCGCAGAATGCCGCAGGGTTTGTTCGCGCCGTCGCCGTTGACGAACGCTTGACCCTCTTGCTTGGCAAATTCGGTCTGCACTTCATCAGCGAGCCAGGTTTGGAGGTCGATCTCGCTGTCGTCAAGAATTTGTTGGGTGGCCGCCGGGTTGGCATAGATCTCGCCCGAACCAAACGTCAATGGCTTGAATTGCGCGGTGCCGGTCTGCTTGCGCTCCTCCGTTTCGCCCACCCAGCCGCTTGCGGTGCCCCCCATGTTGAACAGCTTCGAGAAACCCGCCTTCGAGACCGATTGCACACGACATATCTGCCGCATCGGTGAGATCAGCACCAGCTTGTCCGTAATCGTGCGGTCCCACTCGACTGGCGTCAAATAGCCACCCTGCTCATCGGCGCCTTTATTGAGCGCCGCATTCACGTCGCCACGCTTCACATGCGCATTAAACGCTTCCGTGTATTGCGCGTCGCGAAGCTGCTTGCCGCCCGCATTCATCTGTGTGGCCGCAATCTTGATGTTCGCATCGTCGATGGCCTTCTGTAGCTCCTCGACGTGGGCGTCGATCTTCGTCACCTTGGCTGCGATGTCGCTTGCGGGCAAACCCGCTTTCACGATCTCAAGCTGCTTCGTATGCTCGGCCTTGAAGTCGTGAAATGCCTTTTGCAGCGTCTCGACCAACGCCTTGACCTCGGGCATTGCGCTGTCAGCGCGCACAAACATTAGGCCGCGCGGCACGAAAACGGCGCGCGGACTCAACGCCGCGGCGAGCGCAGCAATGAAGCTAGACGTATTCATATTAGCCTTCGATAGTGTTAAGAAGATTGCGCAGCGAAGCTGCAACGGCATCGCCAGCGCCTGGCGTGGCGGGATAACCGGCAGCGCCCGGCTTGCCGTCGCGGCCGTCGTATAAAGCCTTGATCGCCTCGCGGCGTTGCGCACGCGTATATCCCGCGCGCGCCATGGATGCTTCGATGAGCGCAAGCGCCTTTCGGCTCGCGCTCATCTGCGTGCTCCTAGATTGCTGCGCCTGCTCGAGTCTGCCCGTGGCAAAGCCATCGGCGAGCGCCTGGCTCGCACCAATCCATGTCTCCTTGTCCATCAACGCCGCAGCCTCGGATTCGGTCATGCCCGTGCGCTGCGCGTAAAGTTTTGCCATCGCCCCATCAAATGGCTCAAGCACAGCGGCGGCATTGATCATGTCGTGACGATTGCCCACCGCCACCCCCCACGCGTTGTGGATCATGAGAAACGCACCATCACCCATGCGAATTTCGTCGCCCGCCATCGCAATCACTGACGCCGCGGACGCGGCCAACCCCATCACGTTGACGACCACCTTCGCCTTGTGCTCGCGCAGCAGGTTATAGATCGCTACGCCCTCGAAGAAGTCACCGCCCGGCGAATTGATATTGACCGTCACATCGCGCGCCCCGATATTACGAAGCGCGCTACTGATTCGCTTGGCCGTCGCGCCGCTACCTTCCCAGTTCTCACCAATCGCATCGTAGATCGAAATCGTTGCCGCATCGTCGCCCGTCGCCGCGCGAATCTCAGGCTCCCAGCGCTCCAGCGCATCCGGACGCAGTTCGAACTGGGCGGCAGCAAGCCGTCCATCCGCTCGAATCTCAGGCAGGCTGAGTAGACTCATCGCCCCTTCCTTTACGTTTCTGTGTCATGGGATTACGCAACAGATCGGCCTGCGCATCGCGAGACTTCGGCAGGTTCGACAGATCGCGCACTTCGTTCTGCGACATCCACGGCGCGTGGCCGCCCGCGCCAAGCGCCTTGGCAAAAAAATTCGCCTGGTCGTTGAGCGTGCCGCGCAGCAGCGCACCCTCATTGAATTTGAACTGCATTTCGTCAAGTGCCTCCTCAGGCAATAACACGCGCGCAGCGGCCTGCTCCCACGCCGTGAACCAGTGCGACAGCGCGTATTGCACAAAGAAGATGGCCAATTGCTCGATCCCGCTGCCCCAGCTCGTGTCATCCATCATCAACAGCGGCCGCGGCACGCCATACATGCGCGCTACCTCTTCGATCTGGTGATTACGGTTCTCGACCTGCTGCGCGTCGGACGCCGTGTTAGCGAACTTCACCGGCTCCGCACCTTCCTCGGCAATCAGCCATCGGCCCGCGCTTTCCGGGCCACCGAACGCATCGAGCTGCTCGCGCATGCGAGCATAGGTCTGCTCGGACAGACCCTCCTTGAACTTAAGCGCCCCTCCTGCCATGACACCTGTGCGGAATGTGCGCGATGCGGCGCGCTGCGCGGCCGAGGCCAGCTCCAAGACCTCGCTCGCAAGCGTCACCCGAGACAGCCCATTGACCCCGTCAAGCGACAAGTCACGCAAATGGAATACGTCGCGCGCGCCCAAGGTAATGCTCTTGCCCGAGGCGCTCGTGCAGTCATATTCCATCTCCCACGTATCTGTCTGACGAGGCTTGGTCGAGCCTCGTGGCATCGGCACGAGCCGCACCGGCCGATCACGCGACCATATAACGCGCGCAAAGCCCTGACCGTCCAACAGCGTATGCAGCTGAAGCAGGCTTTTGAACTCGTATGGCGTTTGCCAATCGTTGGGCTTGTACTTCAAGAGCCGGTGCGCCGGGTGGTCTCGCTGCACCTGTTTGCGATCATCGCTGCCAATCAGATTCAAAGGCAGCGTTCCGATCGCCTCGGAAATCAGTGTCACGCATCGCAGCACCGCCATATTGCGCAAGCTGCACGATCTGCCCCACATGCCGCCACCCGACTGACCCTCGCGGATATAGTCCAGCAGACGAGGATCGTTGAGCCCGTCGAACGTCACGCCTGCCGCGCTCAGTCCCACCGAGGCATGGGCGCGGGACAGCGTAGGTTCAACGTGCGCAGTCGCCTCACGATGTTCGACCAGACCCAGTGCGTGCGGCAAGCGCGCCGATGCATCGCCGCGCCGAAAGATGTTGAGCAATCCCAATGCGTTCCTCAGATAAACAACAATCCACGCGTTTCATACACCGAGCGACGCGCCGCGGCGGGATTGAGCGCCATCAACGTCACGGCGTTAAATAGCGCCATCAACGGATCGATTTTGCCCGTCCCACTGGCCTGTTTCGTGATGTTCACCGCATTGCCAACCGGGACCACGCGTGCGTTCCCAACGCACCACGCCATCAGCGGCTGACCACCGTGAATCAGCACACCATCGGGCGCGCCTTCATCGTCGGCGCTGTGACCGCTGCCCGCAGTCGCGAGACGACGCTCGGCCGTCTTGATCGCGCCTGAGAGCTTCCAGCCTTGCGAGATTCCAACTACCTTGTCTTCTGGTATGCCCACTTCGGCCAACGCATCGAGCACGCTGCCGATGCCCGCCGGGTCTGCTCCCACCTTATCGAGCAGACCCGCCTGAAAGATCGTCGAAACGATCTCCGCGACATCGCGCACGTCATCGCCAATCTGCGCCACCATCGTTAAGTCGCCATCATCTTCGAAATCGCGCAATCGCGGCGCAATCTCCTTTCGACGATCGAGCACAGACGGATGCGCCCATGCGTGCGTCCAGGCAAGCCAGTTACGCGTGTCTTTCTCGCGACCCACTACCGCGAGACCGAGCAAATCGTCCAGACCACCGCCATCGATTCCCACGTCGATTACCTCTGAACGAGCCATCAGCGCCTCAAGCGTAAGACCCGATGCAAGTGCCGCCGCCTCCCAGAATTCCGCGCCCGCCCAGCGATCTGAGCGCAATGCAAGGCCGATCTCTACGTTGGCGTGCTTCGCGAGGAACCCCCGGAATGACTCTTCGCCCTCTTCGCGCGCCTTGCGGAACTCGCGCTCTAAAAACGCCTGATCAACAGAGAATCCGAAGTTCGGATTGACCATCGCCAAGTTTTCGACCTTTAGGTGTTCCTTCGAGCGCACCATTTCCGGTGGATGCTCATAAATGACCGGCACGAACTGCTTGTCGATAATCTTGCCGTCGCGAACGTCGCGCGCATACTGCAACTTCTTGGCGAACACACCTGCGGGCGGCTCGTTCGACTGCGTGGTCAGGTAGATAACGAAGCCTTCAGGGCGAGCCGCGAGACCGCCGATGGCCTCGCGCAGCATGTCCTCTGCGTTCGCCATCTTCCCGAACAGCCATAGCTCGTCAACAAGCGTGCCGACCGACTTCTTGCCCGATACCGTATTGGCATCAGCCGCCACAACCTTGAGCGTCGCGCCCGTTATGCGGTGCGTGATTGTCTTCACGTGCACCTGAACCTGAAAGATCGGCTCGAGCTCGGGTTCGTGCTTGACCATGTCACGCGATGGCGCGAAGCTGTTGTTCGCGACTTCAATGGTGGGCGCGAGAATGGCGAATTCCGCCGACTGGCGCTGATTGACCAGCATCGCGGTCATCATGATGCCCGCCGCAAGCGTCGACTTACTGTTCTTCTTGGAAATGCGAAATGTCCCCGCTGTCGCTTATTGGGCAAGGTTCTCATTGGCAAGGATACCGCTGATACCCCGTTAGTTACCCCCTCGATAAAGGCAGTGGTGAGGGCTCGTGTCCTGAGCGATACTGAAGACTGCATTCCTTCCAAGCTCGGCTGCCGACTCGACAAATGTTGTTCGGCATGCGGGAGACGAGGCAAACCATAATGCGGCAAGAAACCTATCGACAATGGACGGTGAAAGCGGCTTGTTCAGACACTGGCAAACCCTACAGTGCAAGCGTTTATTTAGAGGCTGCACCGGTCACTCCTCAGTCACCGAAACGGCGTTTTCGATTTGTCCAAGTCGTATTGCGCGACTCGTGTGTGGAAGCGGAAATGGCTGGGATTTTATGGGGACGCGATTGGGTCGATACGCATGACAACGAGCACTGATTTCTCAAGAAGCGTGTGACCCCTCAGAATTGCTCACTACGAAAGTTTCGTTGTTGTCCGCCGACGTGAAGTGCTCATGTATCCGGCGGATCGTGGCGCTATGGGACTGAGCGCGCCTCGCGAAGGCTCGTGCGCGGTTATAAACCGTGCCACGCGAGCACTGAAGCTGATGCGCGATCACTTTGATGTTGGCGCGATACCAGTACACGCCGAGGAAGCACTCCGCGTCACCCGCGAAATCGGGTCGTTCGCAAAGCGCGTGAATCGCCATGTTCAGGTAAGGCATTTCGGCGTCAAGGAACGCGTCGGGTTCATCGGTGCGCGTGCGCCGTGACGGCCGAAGCCGAGCGAGCACGTTCGACTTCACCGGCGGCACGAAGATGCGGCGCGTTCGGCACCATTCCACCCAACGATTGATGAGATCGTCCACCGCGTGGCGGTCATGCTGCGTCAGGTCACGATGTTTTTTCATTTGGCTACCCCGTAGGGACAACGGGCGAGGACAGTCCCGTTCTCGTTGACAAGGGGTCCTCGATCCCGGGTACCCTTGCGCGATATCAGTCTGATGGCTAGTGAATATCATCCGTCTGGCAAGTGAGATCGACGTGCTCACGTCTCACATAATCGGGCAGCACGGCGGTCACGTGGAACGCCGCGTCACCATGGACGACGCGCATGCCCGCCTTCACATCTGTGCGATATCGAATGCGGATGCTCGCCGTGCCCATCGAGATGTTCGCGTTTGCCGCCATCACCTCTTTGCCGTTGAGCATGCGGATGTTCGCGGGCACCGTCACCACTTCCTCCCAGCGAATGTCCATATCGCCCGGCTTCGCCTTTGCACGCCGTTCGATGCGCACCGTCCGGTTAAGTGAGCCAGCTCGCAGCATCACGCCACCGCCGGATCACGAAAGCGCATGAGCAACGACTCGACGGCCGGGCTGATTGGACTTCCACCGCCTTCACGATCGGCATAGAGATGCCCGAGCACGAGCAGCACAGCCGAGCGAACCGGACCCGGCACTGTGCTCGGCGTCAAATCGCTCTCGACTTTCCACTCCTCAGGCGCGGGCTTCTTCAGATAGTCGATCACGATGTCGCTTGCCGCGCTGATGAGGTCGTTGATGGCTGCGTCATCCTCACCGGGCGAGACGCGCAGATGCGCACAGGCACGCCCCAGCGACACCAGCGGCTTACTCAGGCTCGTTGCCATCGGTCGGCTCCTTGTTCGGTTCGCTGCGCGCGGCCGTGTTGCTCGGCGCGGGCTGCTTGTCACGCGCGGCGAGCGCCGAGAGCGCGAAGTTCTGCTGCTGGAGGTAGGGCGTGTCGCCACCCGCGACCGGCGGCAGGTTCTCGGCCGCACGTGCTTCGTTCGGCGCCATCCAACCGCCGCCGACCGCCTTGGAATGCGCGTCGTAGCGCGCCACCGGGTCCATGCGCAACAGATCTCGCACATCGACCTCGAAGCCCTGACCGTCTGGCACGTCAAGCCCCTCGTCCAGGCAAAGCTCGAGCTCCTCGATCGGCGCTTGCAGACAGTCGGTGTAGTAGGACTGCTCAAGCGCGCCGATGTTGGCCGCTGTCTTTGAGCCGGTCGGGTCCGCACCGATCTTGTAGAGCGGCACGTGATAGCAGCGCGCCACATCCTCCACCGCCCATTTGAGTTGCTCGATGAGCTGCGCGTCAATGGCGCTCATCATGACGGTGGCGTATTTCAGGCCGTCCCCGACGACGGCCACGCGTCCCGCGTTCTCGCCGCTGTAGTTCGTCTCCCACTGCGTTTTGAGGCGGTTGGCGGTCTCATCGCTGATCTTGCCGTCGGTCGAGAGGATGCCGCCGGGGCGCGACAGGTTGCCGAAGAACTTGCGGCTGTTGAACTGGATGCGGTTGCCCATCGTGCCGGCGGCAGCGGCCGCCACGATCGGCGAGACGCCGATAAGCGGATCCCATGGGCAAATGCCGCGATCGTGGATGATGTCGCAGGCAGGAACCGTGATCTGCTCGGGCAAGCCTCTGAGTGCATCCGTGCCGAGCTGGTAAAACACCGCGCCGCTAGTGGCCACCAGTGGCCGCACGCGCGTCGGATCGAGCACGTACATGGCGACCACATTGCGCGTCACGTCTCTCGCCAGCAGCACGTAGGTGTTGCCAAAGAGCAGCTTCGAGGTCTGCCACGCCTTGATGAACTGGATGCGGTTCTGATACGGATTCGGGCGGCGCAGTGGCGTCGTGAAACGTGGCGCACGGTAATCCTGCCAGATCGCGCCTTCGCGCCTCACGTAGCGCACGCCAAGCTTGGCGATGTCCGAGGCGATGCGATCCACGCACGCGTAGACGGCCGAGAAGGCCAGCAGATTCTCTCGACAGTCGAGCGTTTCGCCCGATTGCCACGCGCCCGCAAACGCCTCGCGGATCATGCCAATAAAGCTGTTTGCGCCGACCGGGACAGCTTGCGCGCTGTGCACTGACCGGGCCGGGACGACCGAGGCGCGAGGAGCCGACTTGTTATGCCACGGAAACAGGCGCATCAATGATTCCGCTTAAGCCTTGGGCGCGCCGTACTTCACGCCCGTGATGTACTGGACAGCCTGCGTGCGGCGGCGCTTCCAGTTGATGAAACGCGCGGCCTTCATCGCAACGAAGCCGTTCTGCCAGAGCGAGACGAGCTGCGTGGCACCGCCCTTAGGCCCGCTTTCCATCTCGACCGACGCCTCGCGGCTCGCGTCGAGCGTCACATCACCATCGTCAGCCAGCAGGATTTCCGACGCATTGGCGAGAATCATCATGTCGCCGGCGGTTTGCGAGAGCAGCGCAGGAAGCCCGAAGAAGGTGCCGCCCGCCATCGTGAGGCCCGGGAACTCCGGTTGCGCCAGCGCGTTGTGCATCATCGAGAGCGCCAGCGCCGTGCTCTCGGACATGACCCAGACCGCCTTGGCGACCGATAGATTGGCCGCGATGAAGGCGTCGAATGCGGCCTTCACGTCCGCGCGCACGGCCGCCGCATCGACGCCTGATGCCTTGATCGGGTTCAGGTCATGCGTGATGGACGCGGGCGAGACGCCGTACTCCCCTTCGGCCTTCTTCGGATCGATGAACTGGCCGTCAAGAAAGCCGCCCACCGTTGCGATCAGGTCTTGCTGAACCAGCGCCTCGGCGCTAGGGCTTGAGAAGCGCACCAGATCCTCGGTCATGACCACCAGACCCGCGACCTTCGAGTGGCCGAGCGAGGTGGTGTTAAAGGCCAAGGAGGAGACAGGCGTGGGCTTGCCTTCTCCGACCCAGTTGACCGAGGAGCCCGTGACCTGACCGGGCACCTTGATGTTAAACGGCACGCGCCGGAAGTGCTCGATGCGCCCGATGATCGTGGCCGGGCGCAGCAAGTCGATGAATTCGCTCGCCATGCTCTGATACTCCACCAAGGGCTTGGCCCACGCCGGATCGGTGGTGGTCCCCGCCTGCACCGCCGCCTTGAGCACCAACTCGACCTCAGGCGTCGAGTCCTTCCACTCCTTGGCGATCTCGACCGCCTGCATGACGTTACCCTTGGAGCGCATCAGCGCGATGGCGTAGCGTGTAAAAGCCGTGCCCTTGGCCACATTTGGCTTAAGCAAGATAGGGGCGTGCGAGGCGGGGCCGCCCGAGACCGGCACGGCCGACTTCGCTTCAAGGGCTTGCTGCTCCTTTAGCCGCACCTCGTGAGCGTCCAGCGACTTCAGTTCAAGCCCGAGCTGGTCGTATTCGGCCGACTCGTCGTCATTGAGCGTGCGCGCATTGTCGGCCGCTGCGTCGTCCATGAGCGCCTTGCGTCGGGCGAGGTGAGCGGTGCGCTGTTTGTTCAGCGCCTTGAGCTGTTCTGCGATGGTCATATCGGTTTCCTTGGGAAGAGATGCGCTCAAGCGCACGACGGGCATAGCCGCGCGCGCGCTGTCATGCGATTTGATGGATTGAATGGCGGCGTCGGCGCTCGCCGGGATGGTGACGGCACTGATTTCGAAGAGCTCGCACGCTTTGATGAGAAAGCCCCCGGTTGAGCGGTCGAACTCCGCGTCGATGGGGCGAAAGCCGATCGACAGTCCCGGCACGAGCCCCGCCTTGATTAAGCTGTAGGCCTCGTCGATGTAGGCCGCAGTCCCCGCGGGGGCGATGCTTGCCTCGACTTCGACCCCCGCTTTCGTCACAGTCAATTTCGTCACGGTGCCGATCGGCCGACGCGGGTCGTGCTGCCACAGCAGCGGAAACGGCGTCTTGAACTGGATGCCATCCGGCACGACAACATCGCCCACGCGATCAGGAGTGGGCGTGCTGGCGATACCGGTAAGGGTGCGGGAATCCTCGTCGAGGCGCTTGACCTGAAGTCGGGAGAACGCTTTATTCGACGGTGTGGGCGTGTTCTTCGCAACGAATTGCGTCAAAACCGGGGTTGATCGATAGTAATTGTGCATCGATGCGGTATAGCACGCATTTAATGCAATTACAATGCCTAGATAAAGAACATCTGCGGTTCTTTCTCCATTTCCTCCGCATTAAGTTGCGTTGCGCCCACGGCCATTGCCAGCGCTACCATCCCGTCAATGCGCCCCGTGGCCTTCTGCTTCGTGAATTTGCGGTTGCCCGCAGCATCTGCTTCTGTCACCGCGTTGACCGCGCACATCGTCAGCACCGGATGCTTCCCATGACGCAGCTTGCACGCAAGCAAGCGTGCTTCAAGTTCGCGAATGGCAGGCGACATCGATACCCAGCCCTGCCCAAAATCAACAAAGCGGCTTAACTGCTCCTCGGTAAAACCTGCGCGTGCCAGCCATGGCTTCAGATGACGCATGTTCGCACGGTCGAAGGCGAGCGCCCGTACGTCGCAACGGTCGAACACCGTGCGCAGGTGTTGGGCAATGAACTCATACTCGATCGCACGCCCCGGCGTCGTTTGCAAGTAACCATCTCGGGCCCATAAATCGTACGGCACGCGATCGGCGCGCGACTTCTCAGCAAGACCTGCCTCCGGCAGCCAGAAGGTTGGGTGAACATCACCCGCTTCGGACACCAGCACGAGCGCGGTCAGATCGTTCACGCAGGAGAGATCGAGGCCGCCGTAGACCGTCTCGCCTTCAATGTTGGCAGGCGGCTCGCCGTTCTCCATCCAAATGGCGTGCGCCACGAACGGATTGCGCGCGTCCACGCGCTGATTGAGGATCAAGTTGCGGTAGGTAGCCTCGCGGCTCGGCAAGCGCTTGGCCTCGCGCGCCATGCGGCGCACCTCTGCCTGATTCATGAACACGTCGAAGTGCGGGTTCGCCAGGCGAATGGCGCGATCGCTGAACGGGTCCATGTCCGTGGGGGTGGTGTACAGCTCGACCTTGTTGAGCGGATCGGCGCCTGTGAGCGCGTCGTCGATCAGCAGACTGAGCAGATCTGCATCGGTCGGCGCTTGCGTGCTAATCACGATCGACAGCGGGCTCTCTTGCCCACCGGTTGCGGTTTCAAGCGCCTCATATAGCCGCGAGCGCGGCCCCGTGACCTGGCCCAGCTCATCGTGGATGACGAGCGCGGGGCTCAGACCAAATTTGGTCGTCGCATCCGCCGAGAGCGCCTTGAAGAACGTGCCCAGCTCAGCGCATAGCATTTCCTTGGCGGTGTCGCGAATGGTCACATACTGCGAGAGCTCCGGCGACATGCGCACGACTTTCGCCGCCAGCTCGAACAGCACCGCCGCCTGATCGCGAGATTGAGCCGCACTGTAAAGCTGGCTGTTGACTCGCGCCTCGGGGCCGACGAGGTGCAGCAGCACGAGAAACGCGGAGAGCGCGGTCTTGGCGTTCTTGCGCGCCATCGACAGGATGAAGGTGCGCGTAGGCGTGTCGTAGATTCGCTTGAGCCAGCGCCGTTGTTCCTTAGTGAGCTTCACCGGCTGACCGACAAGACGGCCTTCGGGCACCCGGCAGTGCGCCTCGATCCATTCAATGTTGCGCTTGCTGCGCGCGAGCCGACCACGGGTGCTCACGTAGGCAGCTCCCACGGCTTGCCCGCCTTCTTCTGATTGGCAATCGCCCGCCCGGCGGTCGTCGGATGCTCCACGGCCTGCCGCGTGATGCGAAGACGCGTGGCGAGCGACGAGGCTGCGCGGCTCTCACGTTCGCTCATCGCCAGTAGCCGGTCATAGCGTTTCAGACCATCGTCACGCGCAAGCCATGCGCGCTCAAAGTTGAGCAGCTCATCGGCGAGCGTGCGGGCATTGACGACGTGCCGACAGTACATTTCCAGCAATGGAGCGTGAGTCGCGCTGAATGCGCCTGGCTGGTCGTTGACGAGCTCCAGCCACGCTGCGCGCTCCGCGTCACTAAGGTGAACGGGCGGTGCGAGACGCTGCTCGAGCGCGATCGGCACCGTTGGCGCGATTGCCAGCGATGCCGCGGATTTCCTTCCCCGTTGAGCCATTTTTTACTTTTTTTGTCCACGTTTATGGTCGCGAAGGGGAACGGTCGGTGTCCGCCCCGCGCGCTGCCAGAAATCGACCTACCCCCCGCCATCCATTACGACCACTCGCCGTCCGCTGGCAACCCGTCCGCGCCGAACGCTTTACGCTCCCGATATCCGAACTGCTCGCGTGTCACTGCGTCGTGGCAGGCGGTGCACAGCCCGCGCAGGTTCGATTCGTCATCCGTGCCGCCTTGGGCCAATGGGATGATGTGGTCCACGATCACTGATTCCCTAACCTGATCGGCCGATGCGCAGCGCATGCAGATCGGGTCACGCTCAAGGATGCGACCTCGAATGCGAAGCCATCGACGGCCTCGGGTCCGAGCCGTACCTGTCATAGGCTGGCTAGATCAAGACTGATCGCACGCCATGCGTCGGTCGCGGCGTCGCGCTCGTAGAAACGGATGTAGGGCTTCGTCCCTGTTACGCAGATGCTGTCGGAGATCGCACGCATGGCGGTGTCCCACGTCGGATGACTGATGGACAGGCGACGCAGGCCAAGCACGCGGGCCGTGCTGACGTTGCCCTGCTTGTCCACCTGGAACGCCTCGTTGATCAGCGCCTTGATCTCGTCGCTGCTACCCTCGGTCCACTCGTGAATGCACGCGTCGATCAGCTCCTTGGCCGCCTGCAACTGTTCGCCGAACTGGATGTGCTCGGCGATCTGTCGCACGACCTTATAGCGCCCGTCGAAGGTCACTAGCGAAATATTTCCTTTGATGGCCCGCATGCGCACGCCGTATTGCTCGCTGCTGGCTTCGACGAACGCGGCGACATCAGCAAAGGCCAGCTCCTTGAATGCAAGGAGTTGTTCCTGATGTTTTTTCGCAGTGTCGATCAGGGCCATGACCGTCTGGTCACGCAGACGATCAACGGGCTTGATCATTGATTCGGGGACGTAGCGGCCTCGCGCGTCAAGGACGAAGCCGGGCATTACAGGTTGCGAGTTCACGATGGATTCGAATAAGTGAATCTACTGTTGACTAATCGACAAATTATATGTCGTAAAAACCTAACTCATGGCAATGATATGCGACGCTGAGGACGCGGGGTGGCCCTGAACGGATGACCTACAAGAATGTGGCAATCCCGTAACCACGAGGGTTTGCGCGATGCACTTCGCCACTTTCTCGCCACTACAAATACGAAAAGGGGTGAGCGAAACTCTCGCCCCTTCTTCTTTTCGTACCTCTCTCATCGAAGGTGGCCGCTGGCAGTTGAACCCATACAGTTCCTAAACCCTCAGGAGGAACCTGTCACGGTGATGGCCGCCATCTCCTCTGGATGTGAAGCGACGACCTAAGCATGAATGCAACTCTTAACCGACGAGTTATCGGTCTTAAACGGGTATCCAGGAAGCGCACGAAGCTAAGCATGTCAGTCTCGACCTCAATTGCTATCTCAACACGAGATTTCCAGGACAAGTACGATTTGCGAACAGCCGAATTTGATATCTAATAGCGGATATAGGCAGTTCGAACCGGCAGTCTTTTAATTTGGCGTCTGAATATGAATTGTTCTCTAACGAGGCAGCAGTTAAAGCACATTTTGATTACATTGCTTTTTCTTGTGATAATCGGCTATCTTGTTTTGCAAATAAGAGATGACGACGCCGAAAGCAGATGTTTCCACACATTCATGAACAGCGTGGAAAAATGCAATTCGAAAGCGGAATCTGGTTACCGTCAGTGCATGAAAGATAGTATGAAAACGCATGGTTGCGCTTACCCACCTAACGACTGAACCGAGTCAAAATCATGGGTTAGCGACGACTTCCTCCTGCTCTTTCTTGAGCGCCACATGTAAGGCGTCTCGATGGCCGCACGGAATCCACTCAGTAAGTCTCACCCATCTGTTTTTTTTCGCTGTTACGGCTGTTACGCTGTTACACCTTCGTCGAAAGCCTTTACCGGTAAAGGTTTGCGCGTAACAGCGAAAGCGTAACAGCGGCATGCTGTAACAGCGGAGTTGATAGAACGGTGGAGCGTCGTGCATCGAGGTTACAGCGGGGCGCTGTTACACTGCTTCGCTGTTACGCTTTCGCTGTTACGCGCAAAGCCCCGCCCACTGGGGCTTTGCGCGTTTTTGTAACAGCGTAACAGCCGTAACAGCGATATTCAGCAGGATGGTGAAGAGTTTCCCGACCAGAGCGACGAAGTGAAGACGTACATGCGCGTCGGCCCCTTCCCGGGAAGTCGCTCAGCGCGCTGCGCCCACCCGTTTGCGGCAGGCCTAATCCAGCCAGAATCGATTAGAAGCTTGGCGGCGGTTTTTGCATCCACATCATTGCAAATTTCGCGTTTAAATACCTCCGGAAAAACGAGATACTCAACAACACCGTCAACCGTTCTTTTAAATCCCGCTCGATTAATCGTCGGTCTTTCCGACATTTCGTTTAAGTCGGTAAAACGAGACTCTTCATGCGCTTCGAAGAACGCTTTTACGTGAGCGCGAATCGCAGTATGTTCGTGATTCCCCGCGCCGCCGCGATTGCTCAACCACGCTTTAAAGCAATAAGCTGCGGCTGATTGCGCCTCGCCGTCTTGCCATCCAGTAATACCCCGATTCGTCGCGTATTCGCCCGCCAAACCAATGAGTGCAAGCCGTTCGCAAACACGGTGGGCTTGTCCGCTGGCGTCTGCTGGCAGATGCTCGGCGAGGAACTTGGCCGTCTCCTGACGCAGGTACTGCTCGATCACCTCCGGCTCATTGGCAATAGCATTGAGCATCTCGATGGCGGCAACGCCGTAGCTACGCTTGCAACCTTCGTTGATCAGCGTCGAGAGCTGCGCGCCGCCGACTTGCTCGTGCAGCGTCTCGAACAAGCCGAAGCCACGACCCGCGTCAGCCGGAATTTCTACCAAGCGCACCTCTTGGCCCGCCTTGGCCTTCTTCCCACCTGCCTGCATGTGCTGTGAGAGGCCGATCTCGCCTGCCGACAGAAACAGCAGCCGCCACGATTGCCGCGCCCGCGCCGAGCCGGTTCGCCCCGCTCGTGCCTTGCCGCTGCCGTTTGCCAGCATGTAGGCGATCTCACCCGCCTCCCGAGGATCGACCTGCGCGAGTTCATCAAGCACGAGCAGCGTGTCGTTGTGTAGGGCGGCCAAACCCTCAAGCCCGTTCGAGGTTGCACGCCACCTCTGCATGTACTCGGGTCCGCCGTAGACACTGCACGCGGCTCGAAGCGCCGTCGTTTTACCTGTCGACGAGTCGCCAACGAAATTCAGGCCGCCCGACTCCTGACCCGAATACGCGAGCATCATCCCGGCAAATGCCGTCGAGACCGCGACCAGCATGCGGGAGTTGCCCGAGCAATACGAAGCGACGTCGCGCTTCCAGTCGTCTAACGTTCCGGCCTGTGAATATGCACGCATAATTGCCTCCGATTGAAAGATGACACGTTCGGACGCGTTTCCGATGGTCTTGTCCGGGAACACGAAAGCGCCGCTATGCCAGCCCGTGCGAGTGACGCACCGCCCCCGCGCTTTTGGTTTGGCGGTTGTCACATACTCCGTGAGCTTGTTGCGCGCTCGATTGCTTGGCGCGATGTCCAGTCCGAGTCGAGCGAGTTCGCCGCGCATGTCCGCGCCGTCCGAGCGCAACATCTCCATTGGCATGGCCCACACGTGAGGATGGTCATCGGCGTCCGTCCACTCCAGCAGTCGCCCCCAATTCTCCGAAGCCCGATCCCGAACCAAGGCACGCACATGAAGCGGTGAGCACATCCAATGCGGCATGCCGTCATCGTCTGTATAGAACACACCTTCCTTCGTTATTGAGAAGCCGCGTGGCACACAGCCCTTATCGCGTTGCTCGTCACCATCGGGCTTTGCAGCTTTCTCGATTTGCGCGGCGACTGCGTCCGCGCCAAAGCGCGTGTGCATGTCGTTGAAGTCGGTTTCGTTATCTGCACGCGTATCTCCGAAGTCGGGAACAGCGACGGCGCCACCTACCGAGCGCGCCGCATCAACTGCCTTCTGTTGCCCGTTGCCGAGATCAGCCAGCACGGTGATTTCGGCGTCGGGATGAGCCGCGCGCATTGCCTGAGCAACCTTCATGAGGTTGCCTGCCGAGAGCGCCGCCACAGCCGCATCACCCGTACACAGGTGAGCCGACAGCGCCGTGGCGACACCTTCAGCAATGAGGATGCGCTCGGACTTCTCGGGCAGGGCGCACGCGAACCAACAGCCGCCCGCTTTCTCGCCGTTCGCCAAGGCGGACTTGCGCCCCGACTCATCGATCATCTCGACTGTCGTGATCGCGCCGCTGATCGTCACCGGCGCGATCAGAATCCGGCCTTCGAGGTGCGAGCCGCCGCACTGTGGACGGTAGCCGATCAGCCTCTGAAGCTTCGCGGCATCCATTTCGCGCAGCGTGTCAACAGCACTTACACCCTTGCGCAACAGATACGGATGATCATCGCGTGCAGACCCGGCCTTCTCGACGATGGCAAGCGCAAGCGATGCTGCATGCTTGCGTTTCACCTCGCGTTTCTGCGCGTCCTGCGCAACACGGGCGTCGCGCTCGGCACGACGACGCTCGACCTCCTTCGGATCAACAACCGCACCGACTTTCGAACGCGTGTTGTAGCCGTACTTCTTGGCGATCGCGAACAGCGTCGCGATCGTGATTCCGGCGTCGGGACGGATCGAGCGCCACGTGTCGCGCGTGTCAGCGGCCGAGTAATTCGGGCTCGCCTTACTCCAGGTGTCGAAGGTCTCGAACGCTGCTTCCCCTTCTCCGTGTTTCAACGCAGCAGCAACTCGAAACCATACGTCTCGATCACAGTCCGGCGGGATGTATGACAGTGCTTCGAGGATGCGCTGATGATGGTCAAAGACAGTGCTCATTGCTTGCCTCCCGCAATGACACCTGCCCGTGCAACCACGCGAGCGAAAGCAAGGTTGTCGCCGATCGCCGCCGTCGCCTGCTCCGCGAGAACGCGCATGCGCGGCGATGGTTCACGCTTGGACATCATGGTTTCAAGCAGATCGCTGTTGCGAAATCCGTTCTCGGCGGCTGCGGCAAATACAACATCGAGCACGCGGCGTGCGAACTGGCGCACTTCGTCATCAACCTTCTTCGCTTGAAACACGAGGAAACCGCACATCAGCACACATTGCGTCGGGCTTGCATACTCGCCCTCAGCGATGGGCATACCCAGCTCGTAGTTCTCGTTTATGCGCCGTTCCGCGCCGCTAGTGGAAGCTTGCTTTCGACAGCGCTCGTCCCAAATTTCTTGGGCGCTACGCAGAATGACCGTTCTCTTACCCATGTTCTTTCTGTTTTTCATACAACCTCCCGCGCGGCCAGCGTCAGCCCTTGAATGACCTGCGCAAGCAACTCCGGGCGAAGCATGATGCCCTGTCGAGTCGGCACAAAATCACCCGCCATATCAACAACCACCAGACGAACATCAACGTACTGACGGCCCTTGTACCAGCGATGCGAGATACGAACGCGTTGCGTCGCGTTCTTCTGAACCTCCATCACCATCTTGTCCTGATCGACCGTACTCATACGTCCTCCTTCGAACCGCCTGCGTGCTTCTCGAAACGCGCGTCATCACCCGCATACGCTGGATCGGACAGCTTGTTTGCCACCTCCTGAGCCTGATCGATCAACAAGCAGATGACTCCATAAATCGGGTGGCCGTCGCTGATAGGAAGATGGCTGATAGCGATCAGCAGCATCTGCAAGGTGTCGTGGATCTGTTGCACCTTCGCCGGCATTTCACTGTTCTTAGCCATGGCTTACATCATGTGAGGAGTACTCATCGCTAAATCCACGACGAGAGCGCTCAACCTTGAGACGGTCAATGAACCGTCGTTGCAGGTTGCAATTTGAATCGGCTGCTACTTCCGCAATGCGAGCCATCAGCTCGATCTCGGCCGCGATATGAAAGAGCAACAGCGGCTCATCTTTGCCCTGCAAAGCTTCGACGCGAAGGTGCTTGTTCTCCGATCGACAATCCGCGCTCACCAACATACCGATGCCCGCGGTCAACGTAGAGAGCGATTCAGCCATGTCCGCAACGGTGCCTGTGAAGCCCGCGAGATATTCCAATTCACTGTCCGACGCATGGGCGGTATCGAAGCGCTCGAAGAAGAAATCAATCAAGCCTGCGGCCGTCGTGTGTCGACGAACGATCGCTTCTGTGGTGTTAGTCATGACGCACCTCTGCATCATCTCCGGTTGCGGGACAGGTCAAATACCCGAAATACGGGGATTTTTCGCCACTGCTCGCCCGAGCAATGTCCACCAGCTGACGCAGCGCATTTCCGGTGATGTCCAGCGCATCATTCGCAGTTGCGGCAAGCGCCGCTTCACGCAACGCGCCATTGATGATGTCGATTTGAACGACGAAAACGGGGATTTGGGTTTGCTCAGAACGAGCGAGGATATTTGCAGTCATCGTCGCGCCCTCACTCGGTTTCGTTGGCAGAGCGACTCGCCGCGATTCGTGCCGCGATCCAGTCGTCGACTTCCTGCTCGATCCATGCAACAGCACGAGAGGAAATCTTGATGGACTTCGGGAACGATGCCTCGGTGTAGACGGCCGTACGGCTCAGACCGGTTTTCTCAAGCACACGAGGCAGCTTGATTAAGGTCGTGGTGGGGGCAACAGACTGCTGTGATTGCTCAGGACGAGCGGAGGGATTAGCACGCATTGCGGACTCCAGAGACGGTAGTAAAATCCCGACCCTCCCAACTCCAATTGGGGTGGCCAGGCACAAGGCAGGATTGGAGTACCGGCGTCTCTGGAAACCGGCGAGCGCGAACGCTCCCCCACCAAGGCCCGACCATTGAAGGCGTGCGCAAGGCAGCGGACGTAAAAAAACCGCCAGTTGGCGGTGTGTCCGCCAGAGAACGCTTCCGGACTCCAATCCGGGTGACCTCTGTTTCGGCCACGTGAGAAGTATACGGAGTTCTCCGACGTTCGTGCAAGTATTTTTCAGACCGGTCAGATGGCGCTGACCGCATCGCATAGCTATTATTGCGGTGCAGTCTCCTTCGAAAGGTGTATTCGCTGGCCTTCGGGCCAGCTCTTTTTGTCTGCCGTTGCAGCGCTCTCAGCACCCAAATCCCCGGTTCAAAGCTCTCACATCCGAGATATCTAAGGTCGCGGCGGATGAGCTTTAGAAACGGAATTTTCCCGTTTCTAATTGCAGGACTTAAACCCCGCACATCTGTGGGATTTAGCGCTGCTGTCAGCCCACGCTTCGGTCTTAGATATTGGCAATTCCCATTGGTGTGGCGCGCTCGAAAAACATCGGAAATCCGACTTTTTAGCGCCTCTGCAAAGGCAGTGAGATATTGCTTCGTTTCAGCGTTTGTCAGCCAGTGCGCTACGTGCTTACCGAAGTGAGATTTTCTCACTTCGTTTTTTCGGCAAAGGGCACGAGTATGGCGCTCGGTGCGGCATATCGATCTTGTCTGCATTTCCACTCATCAAACCCGACCCTCACCAGCGTCAAAAGCGCAACCCCGGCTCCGGACGATCCTCTGAGCAATCCAGTCATCGACCTCGCTCTCCAGCCATGCCACCGCCCGCTCGCCGATCTTCACTGGCTTAGGAAACGACGGGTTGCTATAAACAGCTGTGCGACTCAGGCCCGTCTTCTCACGCACGCGCGGCAATCGAAGAAGTCTTTGTTCCACTGTGAACTCCATAAAAAAGCCCGCATGCGCGGGCTGTGGTGTTAATAGGTTGGTTGGTCAGACAGGGCGCACGTAGCGGGCGCGCTGGGCATCGAGATAGTCCGCCCATGCCTGCATCATTTCGGCTCGCTGCGTGAGATATTGCGCATGGTTGTAAGCCCCGCTCACCTTGCCACGCGACTGGTGCGCGAGCTGAAGCTCGATATGCTCGTGCGACCAGCCTTGCTCATGCAGGATCGTCGAGGCAACGCCGCGGAATCCATGCACAGTCATGCGGCCGCGATAACCAAGCGCCTGTAGCGCCATGAGCATCGTCGCTCGACTCATCGGCCTCTTGTGCGAGTGATAACCCGGGAATACGAACTCGCCTCCGACGCCGATCTCTTTCAGCCGACGCACGACATCGGCCGCCTGACGCGAAAGCGGCACGATATGCGGCGTGCGCATCTTCATGCGCTCGGCCGGGATCGTCCAACGAGCGTGATCGAGATCAAACTCAGACCATGGGGCATCCACCAGTTCACCCGTTCTCACAAAGCAGTAGCTCATGAGTTTCAACGCAAGCCGCGTCTGCTCCTCGCCGCCGTACGAATCGATTGCATGCAGCAAGGCAGGCAGATCAGCCTCCGAGACGCGGGCGTGATTTTTCGCTGTAGGAAGAGACAGTAGATCGCCTGTGCGAAGCTCGGCGACAGGGTTCCGCTCTGCCCAGTCGTGCGCCATCGCGTAACGCAATACCTGATTGCAAATCTGCAGGACCACTTTGGCGACTGAGGGCGCACCCCGTGCTTGAATTTTCCTGAGCATCTCGCGAAGCACTGCTGGCCGAATATCCGTGACCGGCCGCCCGCCCATGATCGGATAGATGTCCGAAGCTAGATAGTTTTCGACCTGGTTGACCCGCGACGGCGATCGCGAAGGCTTCCAATGTGCGAACCACGCTTCGGCCGCCTCCTTGAACGTCACGTAGGGTTTGACTTCTGTCTTGCGTCGCTCCTGCACCGGATCCACACCACCCGACAACACCTTGCGCGCCTGTGCGTGACGTTCACGCGCCTCAGCCAATGAGACGTCCGGATACATGCCCAAGGACATGAGCTTTTCGCGGCCAGCAAAGCGATATTTCATTCGCCAGCATTTCGAGCCGCTCGGTGTAAGCAGCAGATACAGGCCGCGTCCGTCAAACAGTTTTCTGGCTTTTCCAGCCGGTCTGGCGTTGCGAATTGCGATATTGGTTAGCCGCATATTTGGGGGTATCTTCTTTATGAAAAGCACTTCGACGCTACCGCTACCCCCACGCGCACCCCCAAAAAGGGCACGCTGCGAAGGTATCTCCCAGGACCTCGCCGAATAAAACTAGCGCGACAAACGCAATGAAATCATGAAGTTGGAATAAGCGCCCGTACCTCCGCAGACGGGGTAGAACGCCCTCGAAAAGGTGCTATTCCTTCTTCTTGGGCAGGCACACAAACCATTCGATAATCAGCCGCCGATTGTTCGCCCGGTCATACGCACCGAAGATCGACGCCACCAGATCAAACACCCACTGCGCCGACGCCTCGCCAAACGAAGGTGAACCGGGGGCGTCAACGATCTTCAGCGCCTTAAAGATCGACAGCGCATACTCGGCCTCCTCGGCGAAGATCGGCGGCGGGATGATCGTGCGGCCTTCCTTAAGCCGTTCGCCCCAATCCTTACATGACGTGACCCAATCGAGAACGATCTCCTCTTGGTCGGACGTCACAGCTTTTTACCCCCACTCGCCGCAAGGCGCGGTGCGGGCGGGGGCGCTCCAAATTTAGATGCGGCTCTCTTTGCCGCCTCTTGCAGCGCATCCTTCTTGCCACCCTCGCCCTTTCGCTGATGCGTGTATGGCAACAGAGCCTTGGCCGCGTCGAGACGCAGCCTGTCCTCCATTGCTCCATCGTTCATCGCCGCCATCAAGAACGCCTTCGGGTCGCGGAAATTTGTCAGCGCTGCCAGGTCGAATGCGACCCCGGGCTTATGAGCACCTCGCGAGGCATCTCCCTTTGGCGCCTTCGACTCGCCATTGACGCGGGCCGCCACGAGATACAGGACCACGTCCTTGTCCTTGGCAAGTCTCGCCCCGGCGGCCGAAGCCGTCTTCACGCTGTAACCGGCGACAACCGCCGCTTCCTTGTTTGACTTGCCCGCCAACACAGCGTCGGCGAACAGTCGCTTCTTGCTGGTCAGCGCCACAAATCACCTCCTTTTCTTGTCAGGCCCGCTTCAACATCGCTTTAACATCTTTAACACCGCTTTAACATCGCCTCTTGAGGCCAAAGTCCTTACCAGACAACGCTTGCGGGTCGCTCAAGCATTGTTAAAAGGCTTTAACATTTTCCTCAAAAAGGGAAAAAAATCTGCGCGTGAGAGAACGGTCGGTGTCCGAGCCTCGAACCCACCAGACTTTCGACACCCCCCCCCCCCAAACACTTGCTCAACGTCCAAACCGCCCCGCAGCCTCCGCCGCCGTCTTGCGCGCATGACAGTCAACGCAGAGCAACTGCAGATTGGCGTCGTCGTTACTGCCGCCAGCTTCGAGCGGAACGCGGTGATCGACGTGATCGAGATGCTCGTTCCACAATCGGCCGCACCGCGCGCAGCAAAAGTTGTCACGCGCGGCGATGCGCATGCGCGTCGTCATCCATCTGCGCCCGCGAATGCGCACCGTGGATCCAGCTTTCACGTCCAACAACGAGAGCCTATTGGCCTTCACGTTACCCAGTCGGGGCTTAAGGGTCCTCAGTCTCGCCATTCGCAGGTTGCAACACAGAGATGGATGAACTAGCCTCGAACGAGGCTATCGCGCAAGACGCGCACCAACGCAAAAAAGCCCACATGGTTTGAGCCATGCGGGCCTTAAAGACAGTGATGCAGCCTATCGATTAAGAGCCGATTTTATATGAAAGTGTTCAATCAGCAGTAGAACTATTTTGTTCAATAATTCTTGAACACTTTTCGGACATGAAGCTCTCACTTGCCCGGCGGATTGATTTACCAAGCGATTCGGCGCGTACCGCAAACCGCCGGGCGCGGTTATAGATTGTGCCACGCGCACATTTCTGCTCGTAGGCCAATGCCTTAATGTTCGCGTTATACCAATAGACCCCGAGGAAGCACTCCGCCTCGTGCGCGCTACCGCCTTGTTCGCACAGCGCATGGATCGCCATATTGAAGAACGGCATCTCGGGATCCAAAAACGAGTCCGGCTCGCGCGCCATTGCTCGACGGGCGGGCTGCAGACGCGCGAGCACATTCGACTTTACATACGGCGCGAAGATGCGGCGTGTCAGACACCAAGCGACCCAACGATGAACCTTGTCGTCTGCCGCGTTTCGCGCATCTTCATTCAAACTATGTTCACTCATAGCCTCGCTCCTCATCGCGCTATTGCTCAACGCCGTAAGAAATGTTCCAGTGATCCAGCCAGGCAAGCAACTGCTTGCGCAGTTCCCGGTTGCGCGGATACGGAAACTGGATCTGACCTTCTTCTTCGATTCCAGCGAATGGGCAGCCGGGAAACGAGATCCAACTTTGCAATCCTTCTACTTGTCGCACGGCCATCTGCAAGAGCGGGCGCGGGACAGAAGACATCTCAATGTAGGTGTACGCGCTCATGATGTCGATGGTTTCATGATGACCTTAGTCCCGCTTTTTGCGCCTTGAGCGGATGACTCACAGGAATTTGGCAACTCAGTAACGACGCGGGTTTGAGCGAGGCCCTTCGCCACTTCTTCGCCACTCACTTCGCGTTTTCGCGCATCGGCCAATCCCATCTTCTCGCTCAAGCGTGCTTGAGCATCGACCACTGAACCGAGGTCCGCCTCCAGGTAGACCATCGTCGTGCGGGGATCCTTGTGACGCATCACACGCCTGATCGTTTGGATGGGAACACCCTGTTCGCTTAGCAGCGTCGCGAACGTCCCACGCAACCGGTGCGGCGTCAGGCCCACCACTTCGCATGCAGCATTCGCGGCAAACATCGCACGACGCGTAAAGCCTGCCTTGAACGCCTCGCCGCTCTTGCGCGTGACGATGAGTCCCTGTGCCTGGCGCATGGGATGCAAATAGTCGATAAGCCATTGCGGGACAGGCACGGGATCGGCCTCACGACCCTTGGTCTTGCCTGGCGTGTAGGTTTCTCGCTCCCAATCGAGCCATTCCCAGCGGGCCGATATGGTCTCGAACTCACGCAGCCCTAATCCAAGCATCAATCGCACGGCGATCGAGACGCCCGGCTGCCGAGCGGCCGCAGCATCCACTTCGATCAACCACTTCGCAGCCGTTGATACGGGCAACGTCGTGCGCGGCCTCTTCTGCAGCTTGATCAGCTTCACCGACCATGGAACCATCGGCAACATCTTTCGCCGAACCGCCCAGTTGCAGACGACCTTGATCGACTTCAGCCAGTGATTGGCGCTTGCCCTACTGTGCGTCTCCAAATGCGCAAGACGCGCCTGCTCGATGGCCTCATTCGTCAACTGATCGACCGAAATATCCGCGAGCTCGTACAGATGCAGACGGGCGACGGTTCGCATTGATTTAATGTGCGCGCCGCTCACGATCGGCTCGTTGGCCGCGATCCATTTCACAAACAGCTCGCGCAGCGTCGGCACCGGCTCGCGTCCTCTCGCCCAAAGCTTGGCGTCGTGATAGGCTCGCGCCGCCATCGCTTCGGCCTTGTGCTTGACGCTCTCGCCTGTGCTGCGCTGCACACGTGCGCCGTTCACCTGGAAGCGGTAATGCCAGCGTTTTCCAACGCGGAATAATTGATAGCTCACCGGCCCGCCTCTTTATAGATGCCGAAAGACCTCAATTCGCCTCCGCGAATGCGGTGCTTGGCCAGCACGACGAACTTGCCCGTGCGTTCCACAAAGCGGTCGACGATCACGTCTCCATTGCGCAGCACTACGCGAACGCGGGCCCCGCGTGCGCAGCATGTATGCGGCGTCTTCATGGCGGCTCCTAGGCAAGGCTTTTAAAGAGCGCGTGAAACTGGCGCAGCTTCTCCAGATCGGCGCTGTCTTGTGCTTGCTGCTGTTCGATCGTCAGCGCCGCGGTCTCCACGTCAGAGGCTAGCTCCGTCAGATCCCCGGCGAGCTTGCGTGCGCGACCGGAAAGCGCAGACAGAACGTCGAGCACCGAATGGCTCGGCACGCTACCCGCTGAGCTGGATTCGATTTGTTTCGCTGCTACGGTCACCATGCTCTCCTTTTCTCTTACTTCCACGCGCTGAAAGCGCCCCTTGAACTTCTCGCGGACCAAACCAGCGTCCTGCAACCGAAGCAAGCACCCATCGAGCACCGCGACATCAGGCGAGCTCTTCGTCACTCGCCGCAGATGCATCGCGATCTCGTTGCGCGACCATGCGTCTTGCTTCGGCACCATCTCCAGCACTTTCTTCGCAATCGCAGATTGCCCGCTCAGCGCCGCTTGAAATCTTGCTGGTGTCATACCTTGCTTCCTTCCGATATCGGCGCATCCGGCGCCATCCATGTGTGATCGCCGCTATCGCGAAACGCGGTAAGTGATTTCCGGTTATCGGCATACAGGCAATCGACCCACGCGTATTCGTGATCGACCCAATCTGATCTTGAGATCGAGCCGCGGTATCCCACTGGGATGAATGCCAGCGCGTTGACCTTGTATTGCTCGTCGCCTCGGCCGCTCGGATTGCGATGCCGCACGCGGCGCAAGCCATGAACCATCGTTGTGATCGGCGCTTTCTGCGTCATGATCGTGTAGCGGCCGCGCATGCCGCGATCTGTCACGAGACCGACAACAGGGACGCGCACGGTTAGCACTATTGGCTGCATCGTTTTCACCATGCTTGCGCCACCTCCCGCTTTGCCAAGGTGAGGAAGTACGGGATGCCCAGCAGCGCCGCAACGATGGATTCGCGTTGCCACACCAGAACGCCGAGGATCGCCATCGTGCTCACGAAATCGTAGAAGGCATTCACGGGATAGCCGTGCTCGTAATCCTTCGCGGACACGAGTAAGGCCGCAATCCACATGATTTCGGCGATGACACAGAGGTAGGCGATGGCGACATCCCGTGCGAGCGCGTGACCGCCCTCGACCCACAGGTATAGGCAGATGACGAGTAACACGTCGAACAGGACGGCGCGGGCGAGCTTTTGAGCGTTCATGAATTTTGACTCCAACGAACAGGGTTGAAACGACAGGTCGATACGCTGGACACGTATTGCCAGTCGGGCAGCAGTGCGCAATTCGCAAAGCCAAGGCGATGCATGGGCTCAAGGCCCGGCGTCTTGACCGCGTATCGGCAGGTTTGGCAGTCCTTCGCACCGAGTTCTGTACCGAGCAGGTCGCCTTGCTGATTCGAGGCGGCGCGGTTCGAGCTACGCTTGCTCATGCCGCCTCCGTGTTGCCGTGTCGATCTCGCGGGATGTCGTTGAAGTAGGCGTACAGCGCCTCGTAGTGCTCCTCGCTTTCGCGGCGGACCGTGCGCAGCATGTCCTCCATCCATTCGCCTGGGCCGGCGGCCTTGAACACGCGGGCCTTGAAGCGCATGAACGTTTCGCCATCGCCCTGTTTCACGCCAAGCTGCTCGCCACGCGCCTCGATGCCGCTCGACGTGCGCCACCAGTCCGCAACGATCGTCCTCGCGCCGCCAGGCGGCGATGACGCCCCCGTCTCAGCTTTCACGGGGAAAAGCCCTGTCCAGCCACGAAGCACAGCCTCCTCGACTGTCACCTCGGGCAACTGGCCGCCCGCTGCGAGCGAAAGCAAACGTTTGACCGAAAGCGCAGCGGCCGTTCGCGTCCACGGTGCGTCCTTGTGCTTCGCCTCTCGGTGCTCGCACCACATCGCCCAGACCTCCGACGTGATTTCGTCCGGCAGTTCGAGATTTCGGATCTGCTCATGCAACGCAACTCGCGACGCACGTCGCGCAGGTTGCTTATCTAAGTTCTTCTCTTTCTCTTCTAAACCCTTCTTGCCCTCCACATTTGGTACCCCTTCGAGGGAAATGTGGAGGGGCTTCGAGGGAAATGTGGAGGGGCTTACATCCGGATTTGGAGGGGCTCCACATTTGGAGGGGCTCCGTTTTTGGTCCCCCTTAGCAGTACCAAATTTGGAGGGGCTCCGTTTATGGAGGGGCTTAGCATCAAACTCCTCTACAGACGGCGGACTCAACGAGATAGCATCCCCCGTGCGCTGATCGACCGCTTGAACGACAACAGAGCCAGATGGAGCGAGCATCTGATAAACGACAATGCTTTTCGTGCCGCCCATGCGACGCGGTGTCTCAGTCAGGAAACCAAGCGACACGAGCTTCTCGCGCGCTTTCCGAATGGTCTTGACGTCGAGCTCAGTGTCGAGCACGAGCTCGTCGTTCGTGACCCACGTGGTGTAGTCTTCGGCCGCCCAATGCGCATATGTCTTCAAGAGTGTCTTGGCCGCTGAATCGCCGACGTGCTGGCGTTTAGCCCATTGATATGCGTAGCCGCTCACGGGCACCCCCCATCGCATTTGCAACCGGCAGTGCTCTGCGCATTCAGATCGATGTCGTTAATTAGCGCCCCAACGATCTCTTGCCCAATTTGAGCGAGCAGAAAGGCGCGTCCTGTGTCGAACTGAGCCGCGCTCTTCTCAATCGCGGCGAGAAGTTCGTTGACGTGCTGGAGCGTGACGTAGACGACGCTCGTCGTTACGTTGGATGACTCGGAAGGGGGATGGATTTGCTCAGGACGAGCGAGGGTATCGGCACGCATGGCGGCCTCTCTGTGGGGTTGAAAAACCGCCACAACCGCCTCCAAGCGGGGGTGGACGGCCAAAGCAGGATTGGAGGACCGGTACAGAGCAACCGGCGAGCCTTTCGGCTCTCCCACAGTGGCCGCCCATAGAGGACGCACCAAAGCAAAAAAGCCGCTCGGCGACGCTGAGCGACTTTTCGTCGCTCTGTATTCCGAGCCTCCAAGCCCGGTCGCTGCTGTTTCAGCGATGATCGGAGTATAGGCAACCAGATGGTGAGCCGTCAACAATCCAGACAGTTTTGGTATGTACAAAAACCCTTGCCCAAAGCAATTTTTGTCAATACAATTAATTCCATGCATATCGAGTTCGATGATGAAAAGCGCGAATGGACCAGATCTGTACGCGGCTTGGATTTCTCCCGTGCAGGCGAAGTGTTCGCGGGAAAGCACTGGACGGTTGAGGATATTCGCGAAGACTATGGCGAGCACCGATACATCACGGTTGGCAAGCTTGACGGCCGAATGATCATGATGGTCTGGACGCCTCGCGGAGAAGTTCGCCGCATTATCAGCATGAGGAACGCAAATGAACGCGAGCAAACGCACTACGCATCCCGAGTGGATTGACCCTGACGACGCACCGGAATTAACTGACGATTTTTTTGAGCAAGCCGACCTATACCGAGGCGACGAGCTCATTAAACGCGGACGCGGACCTGGCCGACCTCCTGGCAGCAACAAGTCGGTGACAACTGTTCGGCTCGACGATGACCTTCTCGAAGCGCTTCGCTCGAGTGGTCCGCGATGGCAGACAAGGCTTAACGCGCTCGTCCGCGAATGGTTAAAGACGCACAAGCTTGAAGAACTTAACGTCTGAATATGCTGTTGCATTAAGCCTCCACACACCGCGCGTCACGCTCAGCAAGCTGTCGCGCCATCCACTTGCCGGCAATCCACTCGACGCCCTTCGGCGTGAAGCGCGTCTGATTGAATGCGTAAGCGTTCTCGTCCTGAGTTACCCCCGCTCTGATCTCGAAGCGGCCTGCGTTAAGGTGGTGCTGATACGGCATCAGACGGCCATTTAAGCGGTAGACAATGCCCGAGCCATGCAAGAACGCCCGGAACTCGTTCTCCTTCGCGGCGAGCAGTTTGCAAACTTCGCGGAAACTTTTGCTGCCGCCTGCATCCCCGTAGCGGTCGACGAATTCGACGGCGGGCTTCTGGGCTTCGATCTGCGCCGTTTGGCGTTCGATTTGTTCCGCTTGCTCGGCTGCAAGTCGGAGCGCTCCCGAGAGCGTCGTCGGGACTTGATGCGTCAGCACCGTCACGTCGTTGAGCCTGGCCGTCACAACGCGGCGGACGACCTTCGACTCGCGCATGAGCACGTACATGCATTGGTCGCGGCTCAGGCGCATGGCGTCGGTTTGTGTCCCATTGCCGTTGGTCACTACGAAAGTTTCGTAGTGCTCGTCCTCAAGCTCGTGACGCACGCGCGCGTGAAAGTCGTTGCGGCGCACTGCGGCTTCGCCGGCATCGATCCGGGCTGCATTCACGAGATCAAGCAGTTCGAGACTGCTCATTGTCGGTACGCTCATCGCAATCGCGTTCATGAAAGACCTCAGAGATCGTTATGACCGCACGGCAAGGAGCCGTCGTCGCTCTGCTTTGCTCTGCAACTGAGACAGATCTTTCGAGATTCCAAGGCCCCCGCTTCGTCTCGATCCTTGGCCTCCGCTTCGTCTCGATCCTTGGCCTCCGCCGGCACATTGGCCTGGGCCTCGTTTGTCAATATCGTCATTCACCATCCTCCTGCTTTGCAGTCTGTAACACCCAGCGCAACGCCTCAGCACGCTCACCCGACGACGCGCCCAACTCCTTCAAAATTTCCTTACGGCTTCGCATCTTGGGCGTGCGTTCGCCGACGCGCCGTAAGCGTCAATTGAGTTCTTTGCCATCGGTCATATCCATCAGATCCCGCCCTTAAGGAAGTCACGAACGCATTATTTGTTGCCGTGAAGGTCAGCAAGGCCTGTGTCAAGCATAAATAGTTGTACTAACCCACCGAGAAGTACTAGGCGACTAGACTCCATCCGCCCTACCGTTTGACTGTCCGCTCCGACGCTTTGCGCATACTTTCCTGTATCGCCTCCGCGGCGTCTTTCCGTGTCACGTTGAAGCCCGCCATGGGCAGTGGCGTTGCTGGTTCATAGGCAAAGCGCCGTTGCGACAGCGTTTCGTTTTCGCCGGTTTCAATCTGGAAGGCCTCGGGACATTCCTGCTTCATATTTGTGATGACCGCTGTAAGCGTTTCGCTCGTCGCGTTTCTAAGCATTTGCTGGTGCCGCTCGATGTGCATCCTTGGTTTCCTCTTTGTAGGGTGTGATCTCAAGCCTCTGGCAAAATCAGCCTTCCACACCATGAAACAACCTTGAATCGGAGACTCCGTGAATCAATCGGACGACATTGCGCTTTCCCTGTTTCTGCTCGGGTATCGGACCAATCAACGCATATAGCGTTATCGCGCTGCGCCTGGACTTCCTCACGAATGCGTCGCAGTCCGTGTCTCAACCGAACCCCGGTCGTTACTACGCGCTAACACCCGTTCAAGCTCGGGAGCTGGCACGAAAACTAACAGAGGCAGCTGACCGGCTCGAAAACGACGTTCCTCAAAAACCACCAGGGCCGACGAGCTGATCGAGCTTGATACGGTGCGTGTCATTGCGTCTTTTGATCTTCACGTTAAGAACATGTCTGCCAATATGCAGAGCATCCAATAGCTCGGCTGAAAAAACGCTCACGCTGGACGCGATCGGCGTCTTCGTCCGTGCCTATCGTCGACGTTTGGTTTCGTTCATATCAGGCTACCTCTGGTTAATTTGCTGAGTCAGTTGAGTCCAGGTTCCGCCTTGTCACTGACGGCGCGAAGTATGAGTGCTATCCAAAGCCGCACTGCCGCGCATTGAGCTGCCCACCGAGCAACGTCACGTCAATCGCACAATCCCGTCTCGATTGGGCCTCTTGGCGTCGATGGCGAGGGCGCGTATTTCGCCACGAAATACTCCCTGAGCGCCTGCTCGACGCCCTCGGGCATAATCGCGTCGTCCACCACGATGGAGGCATTCTCAATCTTGATGTTCTGCAGGAGTTGCAGCTCGAACGTAACAATCGGCTGTTCGTCGACTGTCGACAAAGTTTTGACAGGTTCGACGCCAGGAATGAGCTGACCGTAGATGACAACGCGGCCCTTGGATGAGCTACCTTTGCGGGAGGCTTCAATGATTACGGTTGCGTTTTTCATGCAAAACCATTTGTTGGAATGAAGGGAGCTGAAGGAAATCTGATCGGCGTCAGATCAAGCCTTCTTTGCTCTTATGCACTCGCTATTGCCTTCGCGGCTGCGTGCGGAGTGGTGGGTGAGGAAACACACCGAGCCGGCAACACGCGAGTGCAATCGCTGAAGCGAGTCAAACGTTCGATACGAGGGTCGTTTGCCCCTTTTTCCTGACAGAATTCCGGAGATGGTGCTCTGATCGACTCCGCTCTGCCGCTCGATTTCCATCTGCGTCATGCCAGCGGAGATCAGGTCCTGAATGATCGTTTTGATATCCATAGGCGCGACTTTATTGCAATAGCACTTAAGGCGCAAGTGCTAAACGCCTCGAATTTGGTGCAAATCGAATTGCTTGATATATTAACCTTGCACTATGAGAACACTTGCTGACCGCCTTCGATCGTGCCGCGACGACTTGGGCCTATCACAAACAGAGCTTGCCAAGCGCGCTGGCGTTAGTCAGTCCACTGTTGCTAATATTGAGGGAGGACGGAATCAAGGCAGCAAGCACTTGATCGATATCGCAGAAGCACTGAATGTGCGGGTTGAATGGCTGAACTCGGGAAAAGGCGCGAAGGAGCCCACCACACCTCACCACATCAGTCAGCATGAGCGTTATCGCATTCCCGAAGACAAGGGCAATGTATCCGTGTGGGTAAGCGAGGAAGATCTGGAAAAGGAAGGACGTGTCTGGATCGACCGGTTTGACTATCACTTTTCGGCGGGCGATGGTTTGATTCAATGGGAAGTCAGGGAGAAGAAAGCGCTCCCGTTCAACGAGTCTTTTTTTAAGGCTATTCGAACGAGACCCAAGGATTGCAAGCTCGTCTGCGTGCGCGGGGACAGCATGGAGCCTTTTCTTTTCGATCATGATGTCTTTATGATCGACACAACGAAGACCGCTCTTAGGGACGGCAAGATATACGCCGTGTACTTCGAGGACGAGCCGTTGGTAAAGCAGATTTTTAAGAAGCCGGGCGGGAGGATTGTTCTGCATTCCTTCAACCCCGCGTATCCCGACATACTTGTCGAGCCCCGGGACATGGGAAGCATCCATATTGTGGGCGAGTGCGTCTATCGCTCTGGGGCTGGGTTCACATCTCACTGAAGGCAACCTACCCGTAGCGGCTTCAAAGCTTTTCTTTCCATACCTCACACCTTCTGGCAGGGTACCCCTCGACCGTCGAATCGGTCGAGGGGCCACCCGCCGGCCAGCAAGTTCTTAAGCACATCTTCACCGATCGACCATTCTAAAAGCACTTGTCAACGAATAGTGCATTCGGCATAATTCAGCCATGGCGGCAGATTGATTCCCTTACCTGCGACTAATTGGAGGAAAAGGGAGTCGACAACAAGTTGGAATGAGCCCGATGACAACCTTGACGACCAGAATGCGCAATGCGATATGCAATGGAATTTGGCTTGCAGTCGAAGGTCGAGACATCGCGCGGCACGCGGCATGGCGCGTTACGGCAAACGGGCTCTTCAAGCACTTCGCCGGCGGCTGAAACGGCGTTGAGAATTCCTCAGTTGGTAGACACCGAATAGACGAATAAAAGCCACGAATGACGGGCTTACTTACCGGAGTGCTCGGCAGCTCTATAGAGAATGATGAGCGAGCTCGAGCTTAAAGCAGCTGAGCATCGCGAATCAACTCGATGGAATTCTAAAAAGAATAGTGCAAATAATAAGCAGTTGATCCGCCCCGTGCATCGCATCTTCGATTTTCATCAGTAGTTGTACTAACGGAGGAAATATGATCGAAGCACTCTTCCCTGCGCCACAAATTTTGAAGCGACCCAGCGCCCGCGTCGGTTTTGTATTCAGACCGATTCCGCCGCAGGAGCACCGCAAGAGCAAATCACTGGTTCTGCGCGCCTGCCGAGAAGACATGTCATCTGGGAATGGCTTCAAATGGCCGTGGGCAGGCGCGATGGTTGAAGCGCCCGATTGGCAACCGACGCATCGTTGTGGCTCGGGTCTGCACGGATGGCTTCATGGCCATGGAGATCATGCGATCGGCGGCTACATCGAACCGACAGCAAATTGGCTCGTCATCGAGGTGGATACGGACGACATTATCGAGTTGGATGGCTTCTGCAAGTTTCCGCGCGGCAAGGTGGTTTTCGTCGGCACGAGCAAGGGCGCTGCTGACTACTTGCTCGATAACGATCCATGCGCCCGTGAGCTTCCTGTGATCGGCGCCCATCGCGCGGTCGGCGATCACCGTGCTGTATTTGTTGGCGCCTTGGGCTTCGCTTTAGCAGGAAACTGCGGCACAGCCATGGCGGGATATCGAGGAGTTGCAACTGTGGGATATGGCGGAACGGCGACAACGGGCTTTCGTGGGGAATCCACCGCAGGTGTTCGCGGGACAGCCATTGCGGGTGATGGCGGAACTGCACGAGCCGGCAATCATGGGACGGCTATGGTGGGATTCAGCGGAAAGGCAAGCGCTGGCGAGAAAGGACAGATCAGCATCTGGTACTGGGACTTCTATGAGATGCGATACCGAATGAAGATCGGTTACATCGGCGAGGAGGATTTGGAGCCGAACACGCTATACACCCTCGACGATAATCACCGCTTCATCAAGGTGTAATCACACATCACGATTTGGTAGGGCCGCCGCTTTATTCGTTTTACGTCGCGTTGGCCTCTTCGCATGTAGTTGTACTTATTAGGAAGCCGAGGATGCGATCATGCCGCGCAAGGCGATGACAAGTGAGCAACGCACTGCAAAAAAGGCAGCAAAAGTTGAAGCCCTGAAAGCGAAGCGCGAGGCCCTGAAGTGCGAGGCTCGGGCCGAAATTCACTATTTGGCAAGCCAAATCCCGGCTCATATCGCTCAGGGGGGGGTGATTACAGTTCGCTGTTGGAAGGAGGCTTTGGATGCTGCTACGTCCGCCGCACAGCGTCCACGGATATCTGTCGACAGACTTCGATGCTCGCTCAACGAGCTCCGCAGGCATGTTGAAGTGGTCGATGCACAGCCTTAACGAATAATGACGCCTGGTGATCTAGTGAGAACGATTAAAGAACGCCCGCTCGCATTCAGCGCGCCGATGGTGCGCGCCATCCTTGACGGACGCAAGACGCAGACGCGGCGCGTCGTGAAGTTGCCGCATGCCAACTCGCTCGGACAGTGGGAGCCGACAACCATCGGCGGCCGGAATGGTGGCTGCACGAAGGACGGTCAGGCTATCCCCGAACAAGGGGCAATTTGGCATACGCGCACAGCCGACACCCTCATGTGCCCCTACGGTCGGCCTGGCGACCGCCTGTGGGTGCGCGAGACGTGGCAAGGCCCCTTGTTCGATTCGGAAAACTGGGAGGCGTATCTCGAATGTCCCGACGACTTTAAGGACCCGAAGTATTGCCATTACGCTGCTGATGACGGCTCGCCGCCTGAATTCATCAACATGGACGACGAGCTCGTCTGCCGGTGGCAGTCATCTACTTGTATGCCGCGTTGGGCGTCTCGCATCACGCTCGAAATCACCGGCGTGCGTGTTGAGCGTGTGCAAGAGATTAGCGACGATGATGCAATCGCAGAAGGCATCGTGCCTTGGCACTCGGACGGAAGCAAACGCTACATGCTAGGCCCAGGCGAAGGCGCAGGCATCTTCGGAAGGCCTGGGTCTTGGAAGCCGGAAGAGACGCCACAGCTCGCATACGCAAAGCTGTGGGACAGCGAAAATCACCGGCGCGGTGCCGGTTGGAATTCAAACCCTTGGGTCTGGGTCGTCAAGTTCAAACGGATCAAGGCAACCGGAGAGAAAGCATGAGCTACTGCCCTATCTGCGATGGGTTCTTGTCATCTTTTGGGCATACATGCCCTCCTCTCTGGGAGGTTTGCGACGCCGAAGATTGCGATGACCAAGACTGGCAGACGATTCGCGAAATCGACGCGGAAGAAGCCGCTCGGGAATATGCGGGCAAGGCAGACAGCGACAGTGGTGGAGGTCCGCATGAACGAACAGTCTTGGTGCGAGCACCGGGTTCGACAGACGTAAAGCGATTTTTCATCACATTCGACTACAGCATCGATTACTACGCTCGCGAAGCATGATTGGCTCCCTATGCGGAACTTTTGCGCAACACATGCCCAACCTCATTGCTGAACAGCCCCAATGAACAGCTACGACCTCTTCCTGGCCGACGACGATGTAGCGCGCCTGACCGGGCGCAAGACCCGCACGGCCCAAATTAAGGCCTTGCGCGCGATGGGCGTTCCGTTTTTTGTGAATGCCACTGGTCGCGCGATTGTTGCTCGCGCAGCCATCGAAGGCCGATATGCACCGTCGACCCCGAATACGGCCCTCGGATGGTCGCCCAGCGTGCTTGGCGTGAGGTGAAAGTGCCCAGTTTGCAATCCGCCCGTGGTTGTTTTATGCTAGCCGTGTCGCTGCAAACAACAGCGACCGGGAGTCGCATCCCGTGTGAGACGGCAACAGCCGTCATGTGCAAGCAAGACGGCTTTTTTGCGCTTGGTGTGTCCTCTATGGGCGACCCGGGCGGATGGAGCCGAAAGGCTCGCCGGCGTCTCACCGGTAATGCGAACTTCCGTTTCGTGGTCGCCCACCCGATTCGCATCGGATGGGCGGTAAAACCGCTCTTGAGACAAACACCATGACGCACTTTCACCAGGGCGCAATCGCCCCTGCTCGTTCCGAGCAAATCTACCCCGTCGTCCCCCTCGTCTACATCGACATCATTCAGCGCGCTCAACACGCCTTGCGCGACGCGACCTTGGCCGCATCCGATCTGGACGCGCTAGACATCACCGGCGAAGCGCTGCGTCAGTTAGTGGACATCGCCCGTGCGGAGGTGCGCCATGTCTAACACCACCGAAAAGATGGTTCGTCCGCACGCGTCGGCAGCAGGTGTCGCGCGTGCAGCCATCGAAGGTCGATATGCACCGACGGCCCCGACCATGGCCTCCGGATGGTCGCCCAGCGTGCTTGGAGCAAGATAAATGTGTCCCAAATTTGCAATCCGCTCCCCGTTGTTTTATGCTACGGACGTCGCTGTCTCGCAGCGGCACTGGATTGACGTCCGGTTTGGATTGAGGTGGACAGCCGCCCGCTCTTGGGCGGTTTTTTTGTCCGTGCACCCGTTGTGCCTTGTTGCGCCTTCAATGGTCGGGCCTGGGTGGGGGAGCCTTCGGGCTCACCGGTTCCTCAATCGCCGGTACGTCAATCCCACCCTGTGCCCGGCCACCCCAATTGACGTTGGGAGCCGGGTTCTGAACCCGATTGAGGAGGCCACCATGCGTGCCAATATCCCCGCTCGTCCCGAGCAAAACTCCCTGCTCGCTCCCATCTTTTACATCGATATCATCAATGGCGCTTTGCGTAACGCTGCGCTCGCACCCAGTGATGTAGCAGCGCTCGACATCGCCGGTGACGCGTTGCGTCTGCTGGTGGACATCGCCCGAGCGGAGGTGCGCCATGGCTAAATCTAATCAAACGAAGGTGCATTCGCACGCGCCGGCGGCAGGCCTGATCGAGTTCTTATCTGAGCGGTTTGATCCGGCCCATGCGTCGGACAGTGAGCTGCGATATCTTGCCGAGTTTGGATGCACGGTCGCTGACATGGCTGAATCGCTGGCGACTCTTACGGCGGGCATCAGTATGTTGGTAAGCGGCGATAGCGGACTGGAGCGCAAGCGCCCTTACACCGAAGCGCTGCAAGGCAAGGGTGAGCCCGTTTTGCTCTTCCTATGCAACGACGGCCCCGACTGTGGCCCTTGGCTGGTCGCCCAGCGTGCTTGGAGCAAGATAATTGCACCTCAATTTGCAATCTATTCACGGTTGTTCTATCCTGCCAATGTCGCTGCAAACAACAGCGACCGGGATTGGAACCCTGAATGCGGCGGCGAAAGCCGTCATGTGCAAGCAAGACGGCTTTTTTGCGCTTGGTGTGTCCTCTATGGGCGACCGGGCGGGAGGAGCCGAAAGGCTCGCCAGTGCCGCTCTGGTAGTTCCAACTCCCGTTTCGGTCGTCCACCCTGCTTGGAACCGGGTGTGGACGGTAAAAAACCGTTTGCGGAGAACACCATGACGCACCTACATCAGGGCGCAATCGCCCCCGCTCGTCCCGAGCAAAACTCCCTGCTCGTTCCCATCTTTTACATCGATATCATCAATGGCGCCTTGCGTAACGCTGCGCTCGCACCCACTGATGTAGCAGCGCTCGACATCGCCGGTGACGCGTTGCGTCTGCTGGTGGACATCGCCCGGGCGGAGGTGCGCCATGGCTAAAACCAATCAAACGAAGGTTCATTCGCACGCGCCGGCGGCAGGCCTAATCGAGTTCTTATTTGAGCGGTTTGATCCGGCCCATGCGTCGGACAGTGAACTGCAATATTTCGCGGACTCCGCGAATACTGTCGCTTATATGGCTGAATCACTGTCGACGCTTATAGCGGGCGTCGGCATGTTGGTGAGCGCTGATAATCGATTGGAGAACAAGCACCTTCGTACCGAAGCGCTGCAAGGCAAGGGTGAGCCCGTTTTGCTCTTCCACGTTGCCGATGAGATCGAGCTGATCGCATGTATTGCGGGGGTAGCTGCGGATGCGAACCTCTATTTGCGGCAGCGCTTGACGAATCGTCTCAAGATTGAGCGTTCTCGTCGTTTTCATGATGGTGAGCACTCCTCACAGGAGGTCTCATGAGAACACAACTTTATCGAGTGACTGAACGCTCGCGGGCGGATCACTCGCCCGCCAAGCCGACCATTGACGCACTGAACGACATTGGCCGGCCGGTCGCGTATTACCCGCGTCTGGCCGGGCTTGTGGGCGGGGTAAAAGCAGCCCTTTTACTTTGCCAGCTTCGCTACTGGCAGAGCCGGGTGACAGACGGGCGCGGTGTGCACAAGAGATCTGACGAGCTACATGCCGAAACGGGTCTGTCCTACTCGGAGCAGCGGGCTGCGCGTCATGCGTTGAAGAAGGCGGGCGTGTTGATTGAAACCGAGAAACGGCTGGAGCACCGTATCTACTTCCGCATTGATGAAGAAGCACTCGGACGGCTGATTGAGAACGGTGATGCCAATCAGATCGAGGAGCCGAGCGATTGCGAAAACCCTAATCCCCGAAATGAAGAAAGTGCATTTCGGGAAATGAACAATCTGCAGTTCGCGAACTGCTCAAATCATCGTCCGCGAAACGATCAAAGTGTTGCCCGCGGACATGCTGATGATCATTCCGTTAACGGTGTAAAGACTACAGCAGAGATTACTTCAGAGACTACAGCAGCAGCGCGCGTGAGCTTGCCTGTGGATAACTTCGCTGCTGCTGCCGCATCGGAAGACGAGCACTGCCCCGAGCGCGAACTCGCGGCGCAGCTGGCCGCACTGGAGACCGCGCGCGGCAAGCCATGCCTGCTCAACGGACACCGGGATCGCACACACGTGCTCGCCTGGGTCACCCGCGGCGTCACGGCCGATCAGCTTCGTGAGGCGCATCGCCGGGCCGTCGCTGCCCGTGAGCGTGATCGTGATAGCCGCGCAGTGAACGCGGGCTTTCTGTCGCGCTTTATCGACGAGGTACTGGCCAAGGGGTATGGGACAGGTGGCCCACGCATGGAGTCGGGTTCCGCCGCGTGGTGGCTTGGCGGCGAAGCGGCCGTCTGTGCCGAAGGCGCGCGCCTCGGAGTGCGCCCCAAGCGCGCGGACGAATCGCTGCCCGAATACCGCGTGTTGGTCGCGAAAGCGGCTGGCAAGGGGCCATGGATCGATCACGTGCTCAAGGACGCTCAGCGCCCCGGCTACGAGCGTCTTTATCGACGCATCGTCGACTTCCTCGGCAAAGCATTGCTGCCGGACGGCCATGGCCTGAGCCTCGTTGCGGCCTAAGGGTGGAGACTGAGCAATGAAACCTAAAAACGAAATCATCAATGCCCCGGTGCTATTCGCCGAATCGCGCGAAGCGCTCGTGGCGACACCGGCTCTGTTTGCAAAAATGCTCACACGAAACATTCCAGATCGTGTGATACCGGAAGCGCGCCTGATTATCGCGGTGCTCAGGCAGGCCGCCGCAGACGCGCAGGCGGAGTGGAAAAAGTTCCTGCGAAGCCAAGCTTCGGGCAACGCAAGACCCATCCCGGCGGGTGAGTTCATGAAAAAGCCCTCGATCCGGTTCTGGACAAGCGGCGGCATGCCCCTCTACGCCGAACTGGTGGGTCTTGATCCGGGCTTCGTCTACGAGCAATTTGCCAAGCATTTGGGCATAGACCTGAAAGCGGTCTCATGCGTGTGTGCCCCGGCAAAGCAAAGCACTTTGCCAAACAGCGCTCAGCAACTGCTGGGGCATGGTGCTCGCGGCCACGAACATGCAGAAACCGCCGTGATGCCGGATCACGCGAAAACGTCGCCGCAAAGCATGCGCGGTGTGATTAACAAAGCACACGTGTAAGTATGGGACGCAAACCGAGCCGCAATACTAATTTGCCCGCTGGCATGCGGGCGCGCCACCGCCCATCGGGGACCTATTACTACCTCGACATGGGCGGCAAACCGCGCCGCGAAATCCCGCTAGGTTCCGACTATGTGTTGGCCGTGAAAAAGTGGGCCGAGCTAACGGTCAATGCTCGCCCACGGCACGCCGAACTCATCACGTTTCGCTACGCCGCCGAGCATTACCAGCGCGAAGTGCTGCCGCATAAAGCACGAGGCACCCAATGCAACAACCTAAAGGAACTGGCGAAACTTTACGAATTCTTCGATAAGCCGCCCGCGCCGCTCGATAACATTGAACCCATCCACGTCCGCCAGTATCTTGACTGGCGCGTGCAGGATGCCGTTCGCCGGCAGAAAGCAAAAGGGCTGCCGGTAACTGGCAAGGAGGGGCAAGTGGCTGCGAACCGAGAGAAAGCGTTGTTCTCGCACATATGGAATTTTGCACGGGAGCGTGGCCTGACCGCCAAGGCAAATCCGTGCGCGGGCGTGCGCGGGTACCGCGAAGCAGGACGGGATACCTACGTCGATGACCAGACCTATCAGGCGGTATGGAATGAGGCAGACGACCCGACCCGAAATGCAATGGAGCTCGCCTATCTGAGCGGTCAGCGTCCCGCCGACGTGCTCAAGCTCACGCGTGCGGATGTGCATGACGGCGCAATCTGGCTCGAACAGAACAAGACCGGTCAGCGCCTGCGTATCGCAGTGCAGGGTCAGCTTGCGGATCTGATTAACCGTTTGAAGGACAGCCGCACGGCGGGCGGCAAAGTACAATCGCTGGCGCTGGTATGCAGCGAGCGAGGAGAGGCCCTAAGCGTAGCAGCGCTCAACGATCGGTTCACTCAGGCGCGCAAGACCGCAGCGAAGAAGGCGCGCGACCAAGAGCAATACGAGCTGGCGACCTCCATCGCGGCCTTCCAGTTCAGGGATTTGCGGGCCAAGGCGGGCACGGATAAGGAAGAACACGCGGGCATGGCAGCGGCGAAGGATCAGCTCGGACATGCCGACGAACAGATGACGCGGCGGTATGTCCGTCACCGCAAAGGCAAGCTGGTGACGCCTACCCGATAAGTCAAATTGCGGAACAGGCGCATATTTGCGGAACAGGAGGAAGACATAAACACTGCCCAATTCGTTGTTTATAAATGGTAATGTCTTCCTTGAAATCGCCCATCCACTGATTGATGCTCACCTGCAGGCGGCCGCGGTTCCGATCGGTGGGCGTGCCGCCGAACATGGCTTCGTCGCGGACGCGGGCGGCATCGCTCAGATTGAGATAGCCCGAGTCCGAGTAGCGATACGCGCCAAAAGTGAAGTTGGTGCCGGTCGGATCGATAAACTTGTTGTAGCCCACGTGCAGACTGCGCCCTTTCTGCATGGAAGCGCCCGGGACTTGCGTGCGCGCGGAAGTGATGTCGGTCGCGAAAGCGCCGAACTTCGTGTTGAGCGCGGCGCCGAAATTAGCCGCGACATAGCCTTCCGATGCAATCGCGCCGCCGTACAGCGTGACCTGATTGGTCAGCCCGCGTTGCAACGTGA
Organism: Caballeronia sp. LZ001; assembly: GCF_031450875.1. Lineage (NCBI taxonomy): Bacteria > Pseudomonadati > Pseudomonadota > Betaproteobacteria > Burkholderiales > Burkholderiaceae > Caballeronia > Caballeronia sp. LZ001. Next base: position 165,630 of record NZ_JARTVX010000004.1, read on the forward strand.
ATTGCGCAAAGCCCGGTTTCGTGTGCAACGACTCATCGCGCAACTGGCCGGCCGTGACGGCGAAGCGCGTCGTGCCCGCGCGCAGCGACTGTGCCACCGATGCGTACGGCACTTCGAAATGTTTCGCGCGGCCATCGGCCTCGGTAACGGTGACGTCCAGATTGCCGCCATAACCGGTGGCGTACAGATCGCGAATCTCGAACGGTCCCGGCGACACGCTCGTCTCATAGATCACCTGGCCGTTCTGACGCACCGTCACGCGTGCATTCGATTCCGCCGTGCCGCGCACCACAGGCGCATAGCCGCGCAGCGATTCAGGCAACATGCGGTCGTCGGTGGCGATCTGCGCGCCGCGAAACGCGATGCTGTCGAACACCTCGCCGGTGGTCTGCGCGTCGCCGAGCGTCGCTTGCGCCTTGAACTTCGGCACGTCGTGCTGGACATAGGTCGCGATGTCGTCGAACTGGGTCGCCTGGCCTGTGCCGGACGTGATCGACGATTGATGCCGAAAGTGCCATCCGCCGATGTTCACGCCCGCGTTGAGGCCGAGATATTCCTGCGTGGCGTGCATGCCGCCGCTGTCGCTGCGGTACGCATTGGCGTTGTAGCTGAGGAAGCCGGCGTTCACGCCGTTGTCCCACAACTCGGGCGACACATAGCCGCGAGCCGCGTTGCGCAGATACTTTTGCGGGATCGACAACGTCAGCGTCTGCTCGGCGAAGTCGAAGCTGACGGAGGCATCGGGTACGAGCGAGGTCAGCTCGACGCATGCATTCGCATCGGCCGATGCAGTGTCGGCGGCATGATCGGCTGCGAGCTTTGTGAAGTCCAGACCATAGACTTCGAGCATCTTGCGCGTGAGGCAGGGCGTCGCGTTTTCGCCAACATGCGAGGCATTGAAGCGCACGTCCTCGCGCGCGACACGGTTGCCGTTGACCACGATGTCGACTGCATACGCGCCCGGCGATACCACGTTACCGCGCGAGAAACGCGCGACGTCGACGCCGCTTGTCGAATCCATTTGCAGGAAGGTCGTATCGAATTCGGCTGCCTTCTTCGGTTCGTTCGCGAGAGCGCTTACCGGATGCATCCAGGCGGCCATGCCAAAGGCGCATAACACGATCGCCGCAACCGGTCGCAGCACGAACGAAGATGCTGTAAAGCCGTTGGAAATCCGCTGCTGACATGATTGCGACGATTGCATGGAGATAGCCTGGTGCATGAGGCGCGAGACATTTGCCGATCCACCGATGCTACGAATTAACGAGATGAAAGTAGCTAGGACGAGTTCTATTTTTGAGACGCGAAACACCATGTAAACAAAAAAAAAGCGCGCATCGAACAAGATGCGCGCTGTTAATTTCGAGACGTTGCGATAGGTCGCTGGAGGTCTGCCCGAATGGGCTTCCGATCAAGGCGCGAGTTCGGCATCGCCTTCGATGGCGCCGCCGTAATCGCTGATGGCGATGTAATGGACCTTGCCGCCATGCACGTCGCTCATCTTCGGCACGGGGATGACTGCATCGCCACGCGGCGGAACCATGCCGCCGGTTTCGTTCTTGAAGGTGCGTCCGTTCGACGTCACGCCGATCTCGCTGAACGAAACGTGATATGCGCTCGGATTCGTAATGGAGAGCGCGTCGCCACCGCCTTGCCGCGCGGGCACCACTTTCCACTTGAGCATGCGCGGTGAATCCTCGGGCTTGCCGGACAGCTTCGCCGGGCGCACGAACATCTTGATGCGCGTGCGATACGCCAGTTGCAGCGTGTTGACATCGGCTTTCACCTCCGCCTTGGGCGGCACGTCGAGCACGTTGAGCCAGAACACCGACTCGCGATCCTGCGGCAACGCTTCGCCGCCATACATGACGCGCAATGTCTGCGACTTGCCCGCATCCATCCGAAAGATGGGTGGCGTGATCACGAAGGGCGTCTTGCTGTCGGCGGGCTTGGTGTCGGCGTTGCCGCTATCCATCCAGACCTGCACGAGCGCCGGGTGCGAGCTGTCGTTGTTCAGCTTCACGGTGACTTCACGCTGATCGAGCGGATACACCACGCGCGTCGCGCCGATTGTCACACTGGCGTGCGCGGAGCCCGCGACCATCGCGGCAAGGAGACCTGCCATGGCGAGCGATCGTTTCATCGATTTCATTGCGGCCATCACTCGACGGTTGATGTCATTCACTGCAACCGGACGCTTGCCGAATCAAAACGTGGCGCGCGCCCGGACCCTGCATCGATGGCTTTACTGATACTGAATGGAGTACTGGACCATCGTGTTGACCGCGCCCGGCTGAGCCTGACCCGTCGCATAGTACTGCGCGAAGTAGTTGAGATTGCCCGCGCCGGCCGAGATCGATGCGCCGTTGACCGCGACATCGTTATTGGCGTTGGTGAGGATGTTGATCGGCTGCATTTGCGAGTTCAAGAGACGCACTTGCACGTTGGTCGCCGGCTGCGTCAGCGCCTGATTGATCAGATTGCCGCTGCTTTGGTCAACGGTGGAACCGTTCTCGAAGTGCGCCACTGCCTTGGTAGCCGAGCCCGTGCAGCCGGTCAATTGCAACTGGATGTCGCCGAGCTTGGAAACGCCCGCCGTGGCGCCAGCCGACGCAAGCGCGCTTGCGGAAACGGTCGGCAACGTAGCCGTCACGTTTGCCGACGAACCGGCAGCCGTGCCATTGATCGAGCAGGTCGTATCCGACACCGCGCCGTTGATGGTGATCGTGCCGTCGGCGGCGTTGGCGTTCATCGACGCAAGGGCGACCATCATCGAGAAGAGTGCGGCGCTGAGGGAAATAGCTTTCTGCATGAAGAAACTCCGGGAAACGAATAATGAATGTCTGACGCTTGACGCGGCCATTGACAAGTTGCTGCTTGCGTCGTTCAAGGTGCGTGGCGTTGAGAGAATAATAAGCAGGCAGAGCTAGGATTGATCTAATCTAATTCTCAAAAACGCCATCCATTTTTTTCGGAGCTAACTCAATAAAGCTTCACCCTCAGAATAAGAGACGCGGCGACCGGACAATTCGAGATTGCCGAAATTCAGCGGTTCGCTTTCTTGAACTTTGCTGGATGGGTTTATAGACGGACCAGATTCGATTTCGAGACATATCGGCGAGACTTTTGAGAAACGATGGCGACGCGCACCGAGCGCCTTCGCGTCCCGAAAAAGTGCGCGCGTGCTTTGTTCGAACCGTCTAGTTCATTTGTCGACGCGCCGTGACCTGAGCACAACACGACGGAAAAGAAGATTACTGTCGGCTTGCCACGAGCGGTCGACGTCCGCAAAATGGAAGCAACGGCTTAAAACGCCGTCATCCATAAGAGACCGCTCGACGAAGCGCAGCCTTTTTCGAGGCGCGCCGCGATCAGGCGAACAACGGACACCCATGGCAACCATTGAGGGCAAAGCGCGTTTCCGCATTGATACCGATAACACGGTAGCAGGCATCGCGATCATGGTCTTGACGACCGCTACCTTCGCCGCGAGCGATTCCACCGTCAAGGTCATCGGCACGGCGGTTCCCATACTGGCGCTTCTTTGGGTGCGCTATCTATTCCAGATGGTCGTGCTCGGCGTGTGGCAAGCGCGGCTCGGCACGCTCAAGCTCTTTCGCACCGACAGCCTGAAGCTGCAGGTCGTTCGCGCTTTACTGCTGCTCACCAACTCGGCGTGTATTTTCGCTGGCTTGCGGCATCTCCCGCTTCCCGTGACGACATCCCTTGCGATGCTCGCGCCGCTTATCTCCACCCTGCTCGCCGCACTCGTGCTCAAGGACCATGTCCCGCGCAGCAAATGGGCGATGGTCGTGCTCGGGTTCATCGGCATGTTGCTGGTGGTGCGGCCGGGTGGCAGCCAATTCACGTGGACCGTTGTCTTTCCGATCGGTGCGGCCACGACGTTTGCGTGCTTTCAGGTGGTATCGAGCCATCTGTCGCGCGTCGATGACGCCGTCACCACCAACTTTCTGACGGCGCTCGTCGCAACCATCGTGCTGTGCACGTTGATGTGGATGGATCAGTCGCAAATGCTGCCGGAACTGGCGCTCGTGGAATGGAAAAGCTGGCTGCTCGTGGCGCTCATGGCAACGATGGCGACCATCGGCCAGCTTTTGATGTTGCAGGCGCTCAGGCGCGCGGCACTGTCGGTGCTGACGCCCTTTTCCTATTCCCAACTTGCTTTCGCGGCCTTTTTCAGCTGGGTGTTATTCGGTCAGGTGCCTGACCGATGGATGGCTATCGGCATGTGCGTGATCGCCGCGAGCGGTATTGGAACCGTGCTCATGCATGGGCGCAAACCGGCAGTGTTGCCGGATTCGACGCCCTAAACGCTTAGCCCGCGACTTGCGCTTGCTGTGTTTGCTGCGCCTGGCCTGTGCAAAGCCAGTGCACGTCGATGTCCAGTTGCCTGGCAATACGGTTGAACGCATGCAGCGGCGGCACCGTGATGCCGCGCCGCCAGAAATGCACGTCGTGCTCGGTTACGTCGAGCCAGTCCGCGGCCTTGGCGGAACTGACGTTGGCTTTCTGCATCGCCCGGTCGAGCCGCGCGGCAATGGCGCGGCGCAGAGCGTTATCTTCGTGACTACGTTCAAGGTGTCCGATGGTTTGGGAATGTCGCCCCATTTTCTGTCCGTTCTCTCGATTTATAACTACTGCCGTTCAGCGCCGGCTCTTTAGCGCAAGTTCGCATGCTAGATAATCACGGTGACGCGACGGTGACAGGAAAAAGTCCTTTCGATGTTCACGCGCGGACGCCGTTTGTTGCAGTGCGAGATTTTTTCAAGATAGCCTCAGAGCGTCAAGTAGGGGAAACAACGTTATGCGCGGGTTGTTACTCGTGGTTTACCTTGAGCAGGCATACGGGAGATATCTTAAGCACGCCCGTTCGTTTCTTGTTTTCCCGCGATTAACTGGTTCGTTCGTATTATCCGCCTAGTTCAAAATCGGCGAGATAATCAGACGCGATTGAAACTTGACTTTCTTCGGATACGAATTCAAATCGCCATCGGTTAATAAAAAAAGTCAATTGACACGCCTCGCGCTATCCCTACAATAGAGCGTTCGCTGCACCGCACAAATCGATCGTCTTTCAAAACGCAATGTCCAATGGAGTCCAGCATGAGCAGTCTTGCGCCTGAAAACCTCATCGCGTCACAGAAAGCAGGATTCGACGCCAGCTTCGGTCTCGCTACACGAGCCGTGGAAGGTTTCGAGAAACTAATCGACCTGAACACGCGCACGTTCAAGACGGCGCTGGATGAACATCAGAACTTCGTTGCTCGTGTGTTTTCCGTACGCGATCCGAAAGAGTTCTTTGCTTTGCAAAGCCAGCAATCGCAGGCCAGCGCTCAACGCGTCGCGGCTTACTGGCAGAGCTTCCACGAAATCGCGGCAGGCGTGCGCGGCGTTTATGTGGAAGCGGCGCAGGACCAGTTGGAGAAGTCGCAGCGCAACGCGCAGGCGCTTGTCAGCACGCTTGCGAGCAGCGCGCCAGCCGGCAGCGAAGCGGTGGTGAATGCGTGGAAGTCGGCTATTGACGCCGCGACGGAATCTGCAAATTCGGCTTACGAAGCGGCGAGAAAGTCCGCGCGTCAGGTGGTGGAAGCGGCAGAAACCGATGCGAGCGTGGCGACGCAGGGCGCAGTGCGGGTTGTGTCGTCGAAGGGAACGAGCGTCAAAAAGACTTGAGCGTTTTCAAGCAACGAGAAAGGGCGGACCACTCCGCCCTTTTTTCATTTATTTCCAGCCTTCCAGCCGCAATTCATGCGATCGGCCAATCCACACCGCGGAATCGCGATGATCGCGCAATTCGTCCTCGGTATTCGGATGCATGAAAACATCGAGCGCGCCGTGATTCAAGGTGAGCCATTCGAAAATCGGCACGAGATCTTCGCGACCGAAGCCGAGTTGAAACGACCACATCGGGTGCGGTCCAACCGGACGTTCATGAAAGCGTCCCAACATAAGCTTGCCGGTTTCAAGTTCCGCCGCAAAGTGCGTCGAGATGACCTCCCGAATTGCCCAGGCCGCGTCGCGGCTCGCGGCATCGAAATAAATATGCGCGTGCCAGCCTTTGATTGCGGATGTGTCGATTGCATGCATTGTTTCGGTCGCGCGCGGCAATATTGAGATGTCGTTCATTCTAGCGAAACGCCAATCGCCACGACATTACATGCGTTAAAGGCATCAACGCATTTGTTGCGGCGAATGACGGCGATGCTAGACTACTGTACATGCATACAGCCTCCGACTCGGCCGCCAATCCGGAGTGCGGCGATCCTGCTTACACCGTCGCTGTGCGCGCGCTTTGCGAATTCACGGCGAAACAGGGCGATCTCGATTTGCGCTTCACGCCAGCGCCAAGCGCGCAGGAAGGCATCGCGGGACATGTGACGGTCGCAAGCCGGCGGCCCGCTGGTTATCTCAAGGAAATTTCGCTCGCCGAAGACTTCGGTCCGTTGCGCGTGCGCGGCCGCGCGGATGGTTTCGATCCGGTGCGCAATCGGCTGGAAGAAGTCAAAACGTATCGCGGCAAGCTGGAATCGATGCCGCAGAATCATCGACATCTGCATTGGGCGCAGGCGCGCGTGTATGCGCATTTCATGTGCAAGAAGCTTGGTCTCGATGAGATCGAAGTCGCGCTCGTTTATTTCGATATCGTCGAACAGACTGAAAGCGTGCTCGTGGAGACGCAAACCGCGCTGGCGCTAAAGGCGCATTTCGAGGATCAATGCACGCGGTTTATCGCCTGGGCCGAACAGGAGATGCGGCACCGTGCGGCGCGCGAGGCGTCGCTTACCGCGCTGGTGTTTCCGCACACGGAGTTTCGGCCTGGGCAGCGGGCCCTTGCCGAGGCGGTCTATCGCGCGGCCGCATCGAGCCGATGTTTGCTCGCGCAGGCGCCGACGGGTATCGGCAAGACGGTCGGCACGTTGTTTCCGCTGCTCAAGGCTTGGCCGAAGCAGCAGTTGGACAAGATCTACTTTCTCACGGCGAAAAGCGCGGGGCGGCAACTTGCGCTCGATGCGCTCGGAACGATCGTCGGGGCGGCGGAAAAAACAGCGGCGCCAGCGGACGCGGCAACGGCAAAAGCCAAAGCGATCGCCGCGCCCTTTCCCTTACGTGTAATCGAACTCGTCGCCCGCGACAAAGCCTGCGAATATCCCGACCGCGCGTGTCACGGCGATTCATGTCCGCTCGCGCGCGGCTTCTACGACCGCCTTCCCGCCGCGCGCGCCGATGCCCTCGCGCGTGCACGCCTGGACCGCGCGTCGACAGCCGAAGTCGCGCGACACCACGAAGTCTGTCCGTACTATCTGAGCCAGGAGCTCTCGCGCTGGGCCGATGTCATCGTCGGTGACTACAACTATTACTTCGACACCAGCGCAATGCTTTTCGCCCTAGCTGAAACGAACCGCTGGCGCGTGTCGGTCCTTGTGGATGAAGCGCACAACCTGATCGATCGGGCGCGCGGCATGTATTCTGCATCGCTCGATCGCGCCTCGTTCGATGCAATGCGCCGCGCCGCGCCGCCGCTTCTGAAAAAAACGCTTGCGCGCGTCGCCCGAGCCTTCAGCGACACGAGCCGCGAACAGGAAACCGCGGGCATCGACTACGCACCGCTCGCCGAACCGCCCGCCCAGTTGCTGACCGCGCTCGGCCAGGCGGTTTCGCTGATGACGGAAATGCTCGGCGAGCAAGCCGACCTCTTCTCGCCCGACACCATGCGCTTTTATTTCGATGCCGTGCACTTCACGCGCATCGCGGAGCGCTTCGGTTCGCATTCGATCTTCGATATCTCGCTTGCTGGCCACGTGTCGGCGAAGAAGCGCAATGTCGTGCTGTGCCTGCGCAACGTGATTCCCGCGCCGCATCTCGCCGGGCGTTTCGCGAGCGCCCACAGCGTCGCGTTGTTTTCCGCGACGCTCACGCCCACGCACTTCTACGCCGACACGCTCGGCTTGCCGGAAACGAGCGCGTTCATCGACGTGGAGTCGCCGTTCTCAGCGGATCAACTCGATGTGCGCGCCATCGCCGATGTCTCGACGCGCTATCGCGACCGCCTGCAATCCGTTGCGCGCATCGCCGACATGATCGCGGCGCAGTACGGTCGCGCGGAAGGCAACTATCTGAGCTTTTTCAGCAGCTTCGAATATCTGGCGCAAGTCGCGGCGGAATTCGCGGTACGTCATCCCGGAATTCCGAGTTGGCAGCAGTCACGCGCGATGAGCGAAGCCGCGCAGCACGACTTTCTCGCGCGCTTCGTTCCGGATGGACGCGGCGTCGGTTTCGCGGTGCTGGGAGGCGCATTTGGCGAGGCGATCGATCTGCCGGGCACGCGGCTCATTGGCGCCTTCGTCGCGACGCTCGGTCTGCCGCAACTCAATCCTGTCAATGAGCAGATGAAAGTGCGGATGCAGGACGCTTTCGGCGCCGGCTATGACTACGCTTATCTTTTTCCGGGCTTGCAGAAGGTCGTGCAGGCGGCCGGACGCGTAATTCGCGGGCCACAAGACCGTGGCGTGCTCTACCTTATCGACGACCGCTTCGCGCGCTCGGAAGTTCGGCGTCTGTTGCCGGCGTGGTGGCGGGTCAATGTCATGCGCGAGCGGGACCTGCCGGCGCTTTCGTCGTCGGCATGATGCGGCGTTGAAGCGGACGTTCATTCAAGTCGCTCCGCGCTCCGGTTTTGTTCGCGCAACACGCGAGCCGGCATGACGCGCTCCTATCCGCTTAAAGCCATGCCAACCTTATCTTTGCCCGATCCAAGCGCGGGCACCGGGTTTGCTCTAGACAACCTGCCCAGAGGCAACTAAAAGCGACCCGAAGGCACCCCCAAGGCGCAACAGACGCCCCAAAGGTTTCGCCCCGTCCCCACAGGAGAAACGATATGACCGCCGCGCAAGCACAGCATCCGCAAGACGCACTTGCTATTCTCGAAGCCGACCATCGCGCTGTCGAGCAGCTATTCGACGCATTCGAACGCGCCGAAAAAGACGATCTCGAACGCAAGACCACACTGGTTCAGCGCGCGTGCGAGTTGTTGTCGATCCATTCGATCGTCGAGGAAGAGTTGCTTTATCCCGCCGCCCGCACCGCACTCGGCACGGACGAGAAAATCGATGTCGACGAAGCCTACGTCGAACACTTTCTGGTCAAGACGCTGATCGAAAAGTTTTCGCAGATCAAGGCCGGCGATGAGGGTTTCGACGCGACGTTCAAGGTACTGTCGGAGAACGTCAAGCATCACGTGGAAGAAGAAGAAACCGAGCTGTTTCCGGAAATCCGCAAGACGAAGAGTGTCGATCTCATCGCGCTCGGCAAGAAGATCGAAGCGCGTAAGGAAGCCTTGCAGAACCGCATCACCGAAGTCGCGACCGCGCATTGAATTGCGCAGCAATTCCCGGAGTGCGTGAGCGCGGTTCAGGACGCACACTGTGCGGCAATCACGCCAATCCGGAGAACTGCAGATGAAGGTGCTTGAGAGAGACATCGGCGCGCGCGTCGATGCACTCGACTGGACGGATATCGAGCATCAACTCGATTCCCAAGGCTCGGCCATTGCGCCGGGCCTTTTTTCGCGTGAAGAGTGCGTGACGCTCGCCGCGCTGTACGACGACGACGCGATCTTTCGCAGCCGTATCGTGATGGAACGTTACTCGTTCGGGCGCGGCGAATACAAATACTTCGCGTATCCGTTGCCCGAGACGCTGCAAACGGTGCGCAGCACGGTGTATCCGCATCTCGCGCCCATTGCGAATAAATGGCACGAGGTAATGGGGATCGAAACGCGCTTTCCACCGGTGCATGGAGAATTCATCGAGCGTTGTCATTACGCCGGACAGACGCGGCCGACGCCGCTTCTCCTACGCTACGTTCCCGGCGACTACAACTGTCTGCATCAGGATCTGTACGGCGAACACGTTTTTCCGATCCAGATGGCAGTTCTACTTTCTGCGCCCGAACAAGACTTCACCGGCGGCGAATTCGTGATGACGGAACAGCGTCCGCGCATGCAATCGCGCGCCGAAGTCGTACCGCTCGCGCAAGGCGACGCGGCGTTCTTCGCTGTACACCAGCGGCCGGTGCAGGGATCGCGCGGGCCGTATCGCGTGAACATGCGGCATGGCGTGAGCCGCCTACGCTCCGGGCGGCGCCACATGCTAGGCGTGATCTTCCACGACGCAAGCTAGATCGCGGAAGACGCGCTTATTCGTTCTCGTCGAAGACACATCTAAGTCAATATGGGCAGCCCTTCGATGAAAAGCCTACGCTGAAAGCTACGCCGCCAATTTGTGCTTTATGAAAAAGTGCTGTGTGGGAAATCGAGGCATGGTCACCTCGCCGTTGCAGCATGAGCATGTAGTGCTGCAAGTAAGTTGCTTTCATTCGGGCGTCGCCATCAGCATCGTCAACTATTTCAAAAAGAGCTGCTCCAACCGCTGGTGATAGCTCGGCGTAGCGACCGGCTCCATCGCCCATGCCGCCGGCGGCGGTGCCTGTAGCTGGGGCAGTGCCACCGCTGGTTGTTTTGGCGATTGCGATGCGCAGCCGACGAGTGCCGTCAGCAATAGCGGCGCGATTTTTGGCGTTGTCAGCTTCATGGGGATTTCTCTCACGGTGGAACCGTTCGTCGAGCGCTGCGATACGGGCGGATGCCGTGTTGTGAGCCGCGATCGTATCGCTTGCTGCCTTCGCTACACCCTCCGAGATGGTCGCGAGTCTTCGTGTGCGTTCTCCTCGTTGTCGAGCGCGTGAGCAGCCTGCTCCTTGGCAGGCTGGCTGCTATCGAAGATGTCTGTGCGAGCTTTCGGATCAGCTTCTCGAACACCAGTTTCGACAATAGCTCGTTATGCTCAACGCATTTTTCTCGTGCGACCATCGCCAAGCAACCGGCCTGAACTCGTGCCGTTCAGCGTCAGCGACTTGCTCAACGGGCACGAACGACACTTTAAGCTCACTCTCAATCTGAACGACTGTCTCCGGGAGCGAAATCAGGTGGCCAGCGTCATTGTGCATATGCGGGATATGCACACCCAGCTTATATTTTGCTAGTTCCCTGATGAGTGCCTGCACCTTTGGCATATCTATGGCTCGTTGCGCAATGGCAAGACTTCCTTCGCAATGTACCGTCATACCACCTCCACAAGAAATAAAAAAATCAATAATTTCGCGCTGCGGATTTCAACTAGGCTAACTCTCTACATATCTCGATCCATCAGCGCGGAATCAATCCGTGCGGGCGTAACCACCAGCGGAGGATAATAAAGCGTCTATCCGATCACCATCCCCCAAAAAAATACACACTACAGCTTGACCCGCATGCTTGTCGGATGCCACGCCTTGGACGGCATGAACCTGCCGTCGCTTCCGCTAAGCTTTGCTCGCTGTTTGCGCCTAATCCTCCATTAGGTAGACTTTCCGTGGGGAACAAAACAGATCCGCATACCGGCGGCGTCGTCAGCTCGCTTTTCAGTAAAATCGTCTTCGCCAAGATGGTCAGCCTCGTATTCCCGGATACGGTCAATCAATTCAGAAATTCCGTAGTGTGCTACAAAATCTATAACTTCGCATTCCGGTAGGAGAGCATACCGTTGCCAAGCTCTTGCAAGGCCGTCGGTCCCTAACAATAAAGTCGTTGGTCGATCAAAATTTAAATTTGTTTCTACACAGTTAAACGCGCTTTTCGGATTTAAGCTCAACGCTGAAGTCTTCTCATTGCGCTGCTGCTCTTCCCGCCGCTTACGGAGTTGTTCTAGTCGCTTTCCTCTAAATCCAGAACAGGCTTTCCACGCTGATCGGCTACGGGAGCTAAGCTGCGTGCGTGTGTGGTTGTGTTTTAGTTGAGTCGTCCCCCACATAAAAAAACAGTCGGCGAACGAATGCAGAGAAATCTCAAGCCGGTCATCAATCTCTCTCATTTCTGCAATCACGCAAGCAGCCACTGGGTGAAACCAGCGCCCCGACTTATCTACTAACGTTAAGTAAGCATGTCGAATATCTGCTATGGCATCTGCGAGTAAAGGAAGGGCGAATGACCCCTCCGCCGCCATCATCGAAATTCGCCTAGACAGCTCGTCTGCAAACCATCGAGAGTCGGTTTTGTCGGGAAAAGTAGTGAATGCTGCTTCGGTGAGCGTTGAGCCACCGTCAATCGCCCAAACTGTGAGCTTGTTCTCATGAAGCGCGCTTCCTAGCACATCCTCGCTTGGGATACTTGAGCACGCATCCTCCGCCCAACCGGTGATTCTTATCATGATTTTACCTTGTGTTTTACGCACGGCGACATAGCTTCGCGTAAGCACGCAAAGCGCCATGTACGACGTCTTAATTAAAAATCAATGGTACCTTGCAGAAGATTCGATCTTCGACACAGTGACCAGTAAAATTCAGGCAAATCATGTGGCCTTTCACCGGTCATTACTAGCCAACCGGCGTTGCTATGTTCATCACTCAATATGAGGCGTTGATCATTGATGCATTCGCACCGGTAAGCCGAAATTTCAACCCACCTGCCTTTGATTACTTCATACAATTCCCGTCGATAAAATTCTGCTTTTGTAAGCTGAAGCTTACACTCTTCTTCAATCTCCCTTGCGAGCGCGGCAATTTCTGTCTCGCCGGCTTCGGGCCTCCCGCCCGGCAATTCCCATTCCCCACGAAGATTTTTTAAAAATAGGACAGCGCTGCCCCTCCAGATAATTGCCTTTACGCTAACGGGATACGTCCGCACCTTAAGCATAGATATTAGCCTCTGATCTATCTTATTGAATCCTCTCACGCCCTCTCGCAAACGCCGGAAGTTTAACTAAACGCTGCTGGCGTGCGGTTAATAAGCACTTTTCAAAGCGCTTAGGGAGGTTATCTGAATAGTTTGGCGTAGAAGGTAGAAACGAGAGTTCTTCGTGTTCGGGTGGTTTTCGATAGTAAGAGTATGAATTTGTGTAGCGTGAAAAAACGGCCCTTCGCTGCTTGCTGTTTTCGACTACATAAGTCCCGTGAACCAAAGCCTCGGAAAACACAAGTGCATCGCCTTTTTCCAAATAAACATGGCGGAGCAATGGACTTGATCGCGGCTCCCTGTATTCGGCCGGGACATCGAAATTAGCTTTGTGAGACGCTGGAATACAACAAAAGTGGGAGGTCAACGAATCCATATCACTGAGAGCGTACATAACGCCAGTCAAACCGTTGAATATCTTTCCATTGCTAACGTGATAAAATACGCATTCTTCGAACATATCAGAGCGGTGATGCATTTTCCCACCACTGCTGACAAAGCGCTCGTCGACGCAAAACATGTGGTCCAACCGGAAATTCGACGAAAATAGTTTATCAAACAATGGAAAAACGGCATCGCAATCTATGAGACCCCGCCATTCCTGTGACCACATCAGATCCACATCATGCAAGTAACGATCGAGCAAGTGCTCGTCCCAAAAGCTATTTAACTTTTTCAGCACAGGACGATCAATAGCAGAGCGAATGATCGTGAAGCCATTTACGTCGAACTCGAAAACTTTCTCTTGCAAGAACCTCATGTCCTCTCCCTTAGGAAGCCTGCGACCCTGATGTATCAACTTTGGTCGAACAATCCGACGCGATTATTGACGCCCTGTCACCGAGTGCCATCCTGCGCGGCGGCTCTTCCTAAGATTACTTCAACAGTCCAAGTGCATCGTATGGAAGTATTAAAGTTCTAAGACGGTCAAATTTAAGATTGCCTTAAGAATCCCCGATTATCGCTGAACCTGCGGACTCTTGGCACCTATATACATAGCGGCTGACAAACATGTTCGTTCATCGATGTTCAGTCGATACGACACCTTGGAAAAGATCATCAGTGCATCGAGCAAAAGCACATTCAGAACATGAGCCCGCGATCACGCCCTGCTCGTGTAGAGCGCAGATGTATTGCTGGAGGTACTCGGCTTTCGCGCGGGCGTCGCCATCGGCATCGTCAACTATTGCAAAAAGACCTCTTCCAATCTCTGGTGGCAGCTCGGCGTAGCGACGGGCTCCATCGCCCACGCCGCCGGCGGCGGAGCTTGGATTTGCGGCACCGCTGTGGTCTGTGGAGCCCGCGTCGGCGATTGCGATGCGCAGCCGACGAGTGCCGTCAGCAATAGCGGCGCGATTTTTGGCGTTGTCAGCTTCATGGGAAATCCTCTCACGGTGGAACTGTTCGTCGAGCGCTGCGATACGGGCGGCTGCCGTGTTGTGAGCCGCGATCGCGTCGCTCGCTGCCTTCGCGGCACGCTCCGAGAGGGTCGCGATATTTCGTACGTTCGCTTCGTTGTCGCGCGCGTGAGCCGCCTGCTCCTTGGCAAGTTGGCTGCTATCGAAGATATGAAGCGCAGCACCGCTGATTGCAATGCCAGCCACGCATACGATGAGGTACGGTGCGTATTTCACAAGCCCAGCTCGCAAAGCGAACGCTCTTCGGCGCGACGCTTCACGAGGCCGGGAAGCACTTTCCCTCGCGAGCTCACCCACTGCGCGCGACCATCGTCCGATTCGTTCATCGCCCGGCAAGCGCCCCTCCAATCGTGCTCATTGAATCGCTTTGCGGTCGCGCTCGCGCAATAGTTGCGACTGCCTATGTTGTAGGCAAAGCTCACCGCGGCCGCGAGTTGATTTGGATGGTCCTTAAGACCCGGCGTACATCGAAGCACATCATCGGCATGCGTCATGAGTTGGCGGTTCAACGACTCCCAGCACTTGCCTGGACTGTATGCCTGGCCGACGACGACGTTGCGCGTGTCGCCGCTGCATTTTGTCGCGATGCCCATAGGATCGAGGTAACCGCGATGCACAACCCCTTCAAAGCGAGGCACGATGCAATACAGCGTGGTTGCAGCTACGGTGCCGACTATGCCCGCAAGCGCTGCTTTTCCGAGATTGGCCATTCAATGGTCTCCAGAAACAACAAAGCCCCGGCTGCCGATGGCAAGCGGGGCCTCGTTCATATTTAAGCGAATCAGGCGTGAGACGACTCGCGTTCGCGCGCGCGTTGATCGCGCCGGTCTTTTCTCCAGGCGAACACGAAACTCGCGCCAATATAGGCAAGCGTCGCCACCGCGACCCACCAGTTGATGTCGTGACTGCTCAGCCACAACCAAAAGTTTCCGCCCGCCACGGGCACAGCCTTCGCCGCGCTGGCGCCCCACTCGTCTTTCATTGATTTCCCGCTAAAGAGATTTGTGAAACGTTGATCGCTATTGCTCAACGCCTTGTATGTACGCATTGCGCAGATTCGCCCCTGCCAGGTCCGCGCCGCGAAGCTTCGCTTTTTCCAGACGCGCGCCATCCAGGTCCGCGCCGCTTAGGTCAGCTCCGCGCAAGTCAGCTTCGGACAGGTCCGCGCTGCGCAGACATGCTCCGCTCAGATTCGCACCTTCAAGCGCCGCTCGCACGAGAATCGCGCCTCGCAAATCAGCGCCACGCAGGTCTGCACATGTGAGCTTTGCTGCAGTGAAGTCGACATCGCAAAGTGAGGCGTTCGCGAGTTTCACATTCACGAGCGGCGCACTGCCCCGATGCTCGCCGCCAAGATCTGCGTGACTTAAATTCCTGTTCGCGGCTTGACTGAGATCGTCAGCAAGGTTGTCGCTCTGCGTGGTTAGAATCACCGCGCCGGTATGACGGTTTTTGATCTCAGTGCCACGCTTCCAAGACGTGTCGCTGCGAATTGCGCCGTCGAGGTTCGCGCCCTCAAGCATCGCGCCGCTCAGGTTGCAGTCTCGCAAATCAGCCCCTCTCAAGTCCGCTCCATACAGGTTGGCACCCGTCAAATCCGCGCCACGCAATACAGCCCCAGCCATCTTGGCATTGACCAAATTAGCGCCGCACAGAACGGCACCGCTCAATTGCGCGCCAACGAGCACTGCCTCCTCTAGATCGGCACTGCGCATATCGGCTTGTTCAATCGTAGCTCGTTCCAGATTCGCCCCCACCAGATTTGCGTCGGCCAGGCGCGCTGCGCGCAACTGCGAATCTGATAGCGGAGCGCCACTAAATATTGTTGTTTTACCCAGGTCGATATGGCTGAGATCACGCTTTTTGGAAACAGCCTCACGCAGCGAATCTCGGAATTTATCGTCGGTTTGCGTGAGGATCAGTTTGCCCGTTCGGCGATTCTTATAGTCGAAACCTTTGTTCCAAGGTAGAAGTCCCCACCTGGTCTTGTTCGCTTGCATCCGCGTCAATCCATTTCGTATCGCATGCCAGGCCCGGCTTCACTCGGAAACCAGGCGCTTGAATGAGGGCTTTTGAAGTCGCCAGATGGAGAGGGGATCGCATAGATCGTCCGGACCCAGCAATATCCTGAACGGCGCTCGGCTACCCGCATCCGTGCGGAGCCAATTTCGCCGTATAGGTTGCCCCTGGCGTCAGCGAACTTGTCCGTCTCACCTAGGCGAACCTCAACACGCCATTGCAGTGTGTTGGTTGCGCCTTCGAGCTCGCAGTCGATTATCAACGCTCTACGATCACGGCCCAGGCGCAGGTCCTTGATTGAGACCAATCCATTGAGCGTCCGGCTCACCTCAGCCACCTCCGACAAGCGACCGTCCCACACCTCGGCCTGAACGCGCGCTGTGTAGTTGCTGGGCTTTAAGTCGTGCACGACCCACTCGCACTTCGTGTTTGCAAGCCGCTCTTTCTTTACTTCGTGACCCGACTCATGCCATTCAATCAGATACTGCTTGGCGCTGGCCACCGCGCCCCACGATATCTTGGCCGACATTCTGGCACCGTAGTCCGCGAGTGCTTCAAGGCGTAGGGCGCTTGGCGCGGCAATCGGCACATAAGCTTGATCGGTCTTGTCAGTCGCCGCCGCATTGTCGACGAGCGCGAACTTTTCTGACGCATGCCGCGTCGCCGTGATCGTGAAAGACGTTCCGTCATGCGATTCGGATACACCGACCACGCGATACAACTGCCGTACCTCGGCTGCCGGCTGAATCGTCCAAGCCGCACCTCGAACAGGCGTCTTTGGAAGCGGCCCGCTAGGCATTACCTCGGTACCGTGTACGCTCTCAATCCCCACGCGATGAATGCTCGCATCCGGCATCATCAACGTAAGGTAACTCCCAGGAAGGGCCTCGACCTCCCGGTCCAGGATCACACGGCCTGTATCCGTCACAGCCTTAATTCGCCCACCTATCGAACGCTGCGAGCGCAACGGATCGGCAATCTCGATCACCTGTCCTGGAAGCGCAAGCGCTCCATCCAGACCGACACCGAATGTCACGGTGTCGGTCTCCAAGCGCGAGGTCTCAAGAAGCCAATGCCCAGCCCGTTGCGCCTGCGATCGGCTGGTACAGCCAAACGCTGTGATTTCTGCCGTGTTGTAACCGTATAGAGCGATGCCATCAAGGTCTTCGACGCTTTCAACGGCCCGCTGAAATCCGTTGTTCGGGTCACACCATGTGACCATCACCGCCGTGTAACGTGACTTCAGCGCGCTCCCGGTGTACTTGAACACCCCTTCCACGACATTGCTCGGGTTGTAAATATATGCCGGATCGCACGGCATGTCGGCCGACGTCAGCACACTGCCCGCGCTCCAGTAGGCAATGCCGCGAAATACGCTCGCAAGCTGTTGCAACAAGGCGAACGCGTGCGAACGTGTCGTGATGTAGCAATTGCAGGTGAACCGCGGCTCTGTGCCGCCGCCACTACTTGGAACCTTCTCGTCGCAGTATTTTGCGATGGCATACAACGCATACCGGTCTACGTACGACTCGTTCACCCAGGCCCCGGCGCCGTACCGCCGATTGAGCAGAAGATCCCTAAAAATCCAGGCCGGATTGTTGGTCCAAGCTCGCTTGAATTTCCCGGTCCACATGCCCTCGTACTTGCGACCGGCCGGATCGTAGTTGTCCGGTACTTCAACCAGCAACCCCTTCACGTCGTATGAGCGGGCTGGAATTCGGTCGAATTTATCGGAGGTGATGCGCATCGCCGCCACTGCGCTGGCGGGATATTTGAACTTGCCGGTTCGCCTTTTTGTGTAGCTCACTACATGTGCCGTACCGTGCTTCTTGCCGACATTTTTATCTTGATCGATCTCGTCCGCACGCGAGATCGCCAGCACAAAGCGCGCACCTCCGACCAGCTTTACTGGAAACGTAAATGTCCTGCTATAGCTCTGGCAGATGCCAGTAATCTCTCTAATCTCTGGTTCGGGCGCAGGAACGTTCTCGCTCGCCGGTTCGTACGATGGTGCAAACTGAAGTTTGATCGTCGCGTTGGTGTGCCCCTTATTCGAATCCCACCACAGATCATTCACCTGGACAGTAACATCCACCTCATCCACGTCCGGCTCTGCGACCTCGATCTTACAGGGCGTGAATTGCGTGACCTTGATTTTCTTTCCGTCCTTAAAAGCGTCGGCCAGACGACGTTGAAGCTCGACGCCCACTTGCACCTCACTTGAGGCCGCCGTGACCCACTTGATGGCGTCCTGCTGAGCCTTCCCCTCGACAAAATCAAATTTTTCAACTTCGAAATTCAAGGTCCCGTCGTCATTTTCGACTCGAACGCCGTCCAGATACACAGAGCGACGCTGAACAGCTTTAGCGGGAAATGGTCCAACGTTGTTGGCCAATCCCTCTATCTCTCCTTCCGAAATAAGATCGACAATGGTGCAGCAAAGGCGACTGTTGATAACCGTCTTCTCTTGCCCTTCAATGCCGCCTGACGTCTGCGTCGCGACCGGCGCAATGTCCTGCTCGGCCGCACGCGCCGGAGCATCGATGGCCTGGATGTCCGCACTGATCACTGTTGATCCAACGCGCATGCGCCCGTATAGCAAAGGCACCGGACCACCTTGAGCGACGACGTTCTGGATGCCTGGCATCCCGTGTTGACTTACCGGGCTCGGAGTCGGCGTCTGCGGCGAGAGCATCTGCGCAATTCCCCCCAGCGCCAAGGAGCCGCCCATGAGCATCATGTCGATGCCAAATTTATTGCCCGGGATGAGCCACATCGAGGCGGCCCCGGCGGCGGCAAGCGCCACGCCTGCGATCGTCTGGAATATCCCGCCGGCCTTACTGCCCGCAATCACCGGAGCGATGCGGATCGGCTCGCCGCCCGAGGGCCAATCGAGCTGCGTCTTATCGACATTGCGTTGGCCCACGAATACCGCATAACGCACGCCCCGCTGGCCGCTTCTGACGAGCTCCTGCCAGAATCCGGGAATCATCGTGCTGAGCGCTCGCAAGGCATCGCGAGGAGAACGGACAACATAGGCGTGCTCGCGGCCGAACTTGCTCCCCAGACTTCCGTACAGTCTGATCGAGCGGACTACATCTTCCAATTAATCGTCTCCCGGTGACGCAGCACGTGCGTCACGTGTTTGCGGTAGCGTGGCAGCAACTCGCGTCGCGAGAGCTGACCCCAAAGGTGGTGCAATATCTCGTCATGCCCGAGATAGACCGCGGCGTGGTTGGGCACGCCATATCGGCTCGCGATCGCCATAAGCAGGACGTCGCCCGTTTGCAAACTCACGTTGAGCTCTAGATTTACGAAGCCCGCCACTTCGTAGTTGTCGAGGTACAGCGAGCAGGCGGGATCGTTCCACCACTTGCCAGAGCGTTCGAAGTCCTGCAGATCAAGATCGAGCGCTGCGCGGTAATAACGTCGCACGACTCCATAACAATCATGTGTGCCGTGTACGAAGCGCGCACCGATGAGCGGCGCAGAGGCAGTCGCTTGCGCGAAAGCTTGCGCCGTAAATTGGTGAAGGCGGCCTGCCTGAGCGGCGCCGCCCTCGCCGCGTTCAACGCTTTGGATGAGCCACACCGGAACGCCTGACGTCCCACATGCAAACAGGTCATCAAGGCTTGGCAGAGCACTCGCATCAGGATGCGAATGAACGATGGCCTGCACGCATCCCAAGTCTTCTGCGCAAGCGTACTCGGCCGCTGAAATGGAAAAGTGCTCGGATGGGTGATGAGAAGCGTTGGCGCACGGCAGATAAGCGCCGTTCACGATTAGCCCGCACGATTCGTTCGGATAACTCGCAAGCGCGTGCGATTGAATTGCCGCACGCGTGCGCCCGGCAAGCATCACTTATCCGCCTCGCGTGAGCGCGCCATCCGCGCCCGCAGCGGGAAAGCCGCCAAAAGGCAGCGGCACGTCCTTAAAGCGCTTTCGGCAGCACGACAATCGCCCACCGCACATATCCTCTTCCGGTTTCTTCGTCTTGATGTTGTTGCGCGTGAAGTAATCCGTTCCGCGATAACCGCATTCAGCACCACGGTACTCCCATTGGCACACCGCACTGATAATCTGGCGTGCAGGCAGTTTGCGCCCCGACAGATCCAAGGGTGAACTCAAAGAGAATTCGACCACCGCCGCCGTTTCAAGCGTCTTTTGCTCAATTAGCCACACCTCGACGGGCATCTCGGCGTGCGGATCGGCTTGCGCGCTATCGTCAAGATACTGCGCAAGCGTTCTGCGCCGTCGCACGGGCGCGCCCACGAGATCGGCGAATCGCTCGCATAGTCTGGAAATCGCGCCGTCGAGATTGGCGACGCTCAGCGTAGGCGTGGGTTGTGCGGCGTCCCCCGTTCGTCCGAAGCCCATAATTTGCACGGGAAATGCGTGATACTGCTGCCCTTGCCATTTGATTAGGCCACCGTGCTGATGCGCATGAAACCGCAGAACTTCACCGCCTCGGCTTGTCAGATCGAGCTCGAATAAATTGATCAGCACACCCGGCTCCAGTCGCTGCACATCCGCACGTGCCGCATTGATCACTTCACTCATGCGTCAAAGACCTCCTTGAATGTCACGCTTAATGCGTAAAGATCGCCGCCGAGCGCGCGCGTTTGCACGCCCTGCTGAGCGTCAAGCCTGAACAGGCCGCGCGTGCGTAATGGCGGTGTCCAGTAAAAGGCTTCGGTACCGCGCGTGGCATCGAGAAACGCGCGGATTGCGCCGATTTCCTGGCCGCATGCCACAAACCGTAACGGCCACGACTCGGTAACGTTGCGCGCGCCGTCCGCCACGACCTGGCTATAGCCGTCGCCAAACTGCACCGCACGCACTCGATAGTGCGTGGTTCCCTCCGCATCAACAGAAGGTGACCAGGTAAAGGTGCGATGCGTAGCTGATATGCTCACGCGAGCAACCCCTGCGACATCAAATAACCGACGCCGCCCTGCCCGCCCATCTTGCGGGCGATTCTCTGATCCACAAATGCGCGCACCATCTCCTGCAACTCACGTGCGTCCTGTTCGCCCAAGCCCGCACCTGCGTGATGGTGGACCTCCAGATGAACTTGCGCGCCCGCTGATCGTGGGGCCGCTGCAGCCGTTGCGCCCACGACGCCGCTGGAAGCGAAATGCGTAGCGTGGTTCGAATTGATCGCGTCAAGCAGCGCATGATGCTGGCGCGCCGAAGCGGCGTTCACCACGTACTCGCCGTTGGACAACATCGCAGGAATGCTGTCGCTCGTGCCCGTGCCTGGCCCGGAAATGGATCCGCCCTGCGCGTGATGGGGCAGCAGCTTTAGAAGCTGCGCAATCACCCCGGTGGTCGGTGACCGATCCATGAGACTTGCAATCACGCCACCCATTGCCTGGTGCAATGCAAGCTTCGAGAGATCGGCGAGCGCGCTGGCGACAAACTCTCTCACACCAAGCTTGCCCGTCGTCACGAACTTCGCCACCGCGTCTTCCATCCGGCTCATGACGTTGACCATCGCCTGTCTCGCCGTCTCAGCCTTGTCAAGCGTGTCTTTATAAAAATCAGCGACGCCATTGCCTAAGCCCGCCGCCCAATCGTCACGCAGGCGCTTGAGCGTCGCAAAGTGTTCGGTGTGCATCGCGCTCGATCGATCCAGATTCAACTTGATTTGCTCTACCGCCTTGCGGTATTCGCCGCTGCCGAGCAACTCCGTAGGCGTGGTCTGCTTGAGCGCATCGAGCGCATGCTGATAGTGGCGCACGATTTCGGCCATATCCGCCCGCTCTTGCCGACCCAAAGGGTCGACCTGTCCGCCGCCCGCGCGCTCATCGAGCACGCGCGCATAGCGTTCCTTTTGGCCCTGCTGATATTCAATCAAATTCGCGTGCGTCCGATCTGCGCGCTGCGCGAGCTTCGCCTGTGCCTCCCGCAGCCTGTTTGCCTTCTCCAGCGCCACGTTGTGCTCAAGCGCAAACCGGATTTGCTTCTCCGAATGAAGCAGGCTTCTATCGTCAGCGCTCGCAACATGCTGCTTGGCAGCAGCCACCCTCTCGTTGAACTGCGCGAGTTCCTTCTGCGCGTTCGTAAGTTTGTCCGTTGTACGCGATTGCGCCTCGAGCACAGCGCCCTGCTCTCGGATACGCTCCAGATACTGTGCCGCGGCATCGACTTGAGACACATGCAGCTTTCGGTCGTGTGGCCGGTACCGGTCTTCATTATGCGCAAGCATTTTTTGGCGCTCTGCATCGAGCGCCTTGAGCTCTTCGCGAGTCTTGCCCGCTGCCTCGCCCGCTCTTTTCAGCGTATCGAAATACGCGTTGGTCTCCTTGTTCGCGTCGGCAAGCTGCTCCTGCCGCGAGCGCGCCGATTTCATGTACTCGGCATGATGATCCATCATCGCCTTGAACGTCTCAACGCTCTTTTGATGCGGATCGTTTTTTTCACTCGCGTTAAGCAATGTCTGCTGCAACTGCTCAAGCGCTTTGATCTTCTTGTCGAACGCCTCCGTGTTCATCCCGCCGGGATTTAACTCGGGATCGAGCAGCGCCGAGCGCGCCGCTGCCAGCTCGTCTTGCGCCTTTTGCAGAGCGTCGCCTTTGCCCGTTATGCCTCGCCAGAAACGCTCCCATTTCTGGCCGAGCGTTTCGTAGCTTTGCGCCATCTCGCGGTTGTCGGACGCCACTGCCTGGCGTGCCCTCGCGCTTGCCGCCTGCACGAACGCCGCCCAAGCTCCTGCCTTGTCGCCCGACAACTCAAGGAGGCGAATATGGTCGATCTGCGCTTGTCCAAGATCGTGATGGTCCTCGCGCCACTTGCGCGCAGCCTCCGCTGCATGACCGTACGATTGCAGGAACTGGCGAGCGACCTCTTCGACTGCCTGGCCCGAAACTTTTGCGTAGGCCGCAACGCTCTCACCCGCGTGCTGCATATCCGCTCCGGCCACATGCCCCGAACTGGCCAGCGCCATCAGCGCATCGCGCGCCTCGCTGACCGAGACGCCCACGCGACGAGAGATAATGTCGGAATACGCCTGCAACTTGCCCTGCGTGAGCGCTGCATAGTTGCCCGTGAGCAGCATTGCGCGATCAAGCTTTTCCTGCTGCTCGGTCAACGAATGAATCGCGTGATAGGCAGCATAGGCGCTTGCGCCCAGCGCGCCGAGCGCTACGCCCGCCGGCCCGCATAACATCGGCAACACATCGATGCGCTCGGCCAGCACCATGAGCGAGCCCATGAAGTTTTTCCAGCTGCCCTGCATCGCCTCGTGACCCAGCACAAAGAGCTCGCGTCGAGCCGCTACCGAGCCTGCACCTAAGTGATGCATCGCTTTGGAGGCCGCCTCGGCTTTTGCAATCAAAGGCTCCGCAGACTCGGCAATGCCAAGATTTGCCGCTCTCAATCGCATCAGATCAAAGCGCGTCTTACCTGCTGTATCCGCAACCTTCTCGAATCCCCTCACCGCAGCGCTTACCTGCCGTGCCGTCGCGGCACTGCCGGACCTCGCAGCTTCTTCAAGCGCGCGGGCCGTGATGGTGCTGCTTGCTGCCATCTGCTGCTGAGACGCCTCATACTTGCTCGCGCTCGCTTGCTGACGCGCCACGAACCCGCTCGCGGCCCGCTTGGTGCGCTCCATGCCTGCTTCGAAACCACTCGCATCGACACTGACACGCGTGACGACTTCATTTGTCACAGCCGGCCTCCTTTAACTCCCGCTCGACCACTTCAGCTATTTTCCGAGCTGCTTCACACTTCTTGGCATCGAAGGCAGGGCGAATGAAGGGTTGCGCAGGCGTGCGCGAACTGCCGAACTCGATCTCTCGAATCGCGCGCGCAAGCGTGCGCTCCGTGAGCTTTACCGCGTTGCGCTTGCCCAGTTCGACGAAGCGCCCGTAAAAGGCATCCTTGCTCCAGGTGATGAGGTAGGAGGCATACTTGCCCGGCACCGACTCTTCCCTATCATAGGCAATCAGCATATGGTCCCGCAGGAAACCGGGGGCATGCGGCTGACCTCGACGCATCCCCTCTCGGTCACCCACCGGCGCACGCTGTTTGATCTCGTCATGAATGACGCGAGCGCCGGCGACCGCCGCCTGGCGAAGCGTGCTTTCGCTCACCGCCTCGTCAAGCGAGCGCAACATCCCCGTCAACGCCTCCAGATTGTCGACACGAAAGTTTTTACTCACCTTCGATCACCTCACCGTTGCGCACGATCACGCGCTTCATGCCAGAGCGCGCGGCCGCCTCCAGATCGACACCCAACATGCTCGCTACGATCTCATGTGCGCTGCGCTTGCGCGGCTTGAGCGAATCTCGGCTCCATCCCGACCAAGGCGTGAACTGCGCGGCGCTCGCCACCGGCGCGTCTTGAGCACGACTCATGTTGTACAGCAGGCTCATCAAGGCGCCCACCCGCAGATCCTCAATGTGCTCACCCCAAGGCTCGCGCTCATACAGCGCAACCCAGTCCGCGAATTCAGCGCTGGACACCTCGAGCTTGGCGCGCCGCACTGACATGCCCAGCTTCATGGCGATGCGCATCCACATCAATTTCCGCGGGTCGGCCTTCAGTTTTTTGAGGCTTCCTCCTGCGCGTGCTGACCCAAACCATTCAGGCGCATCGCGATCTGCGATAGCTCCTCCAACAGCGGCGTGCGCGCTGCTTGCAGCGTGTCGATATCGTCTTCGCGAAAGACCGGAACCCCGTTCTCGTCAACAACGGTGGCCGCAATCAGTGCCGCTTCGAAGCCGCTGTTGCCACCACTGTTCTTTACACTGTCGTACAGTGCGTCGCGCGCTGCGCCCGAAAGCTCGCGAAACCGTATCAAACTGCCACTCAGCGCCTTAACTGGTTCCTCGACAATCAGCGGCTCCAATGCCGCCAGCATTTGTTCTCTTTTCATTGATATCCTTTTCAGCTCTCGCTGTTCATGTGGTACACCGAAGGGACGTGCGGGGAGACTCAATCGATACTTACTTACGGAAGTTGATCTCGATGTCGCCCGTCACCTCAAGGTTGACCGAGCTCGATAGCATCTGGTCGACTTTCGCGGAAATCGGGAAATCTTTCACGTAGGCGTTAAAGTGAATCGACGTTCGCACTTTATCCTTCGAATCGTTTTTTTCATCAGGCAACGTGAGCCTGAAGTTAAGAAGCGTTCCGTCTTTTCTCGCATTGAACAAGTCTTGATGCGACCGCTCTGTCATATTGATGTGCAAGGCAACCGTTACCTGCCCCCAATCTGGCATGCCGCGCCTCTTCTCTCGCCCCTTGCTGTTTAGGCGCGTCACATCAACAAGATTCGCCGAACCCGTGAAACTTGAGATGTCCGTAAAATTGGCGACTGCGGCAAACTTGTCATCGCCTTCACCATTTTTTTTGTAATCCAGTTGCGTACCGATAGACGGTACGGCGCTTGAGACATCGGCGCTGTTGCTACCGTCTGGCGATGCTCGCATTTCTTCCATATCTGTATCTCCTCTTGAAGCAACAAAAGCTATCTTGCAATTCAATAGATCTGCGCGTCTCGCTACAGGTCACCACAAACGTTCACATCAACACGGCTACCGAATAGCCGCGTCTCGCGCTCAAAGACATTCGAAGGCGCGCCTAGCGGCACAGCCCCAACCTCAGGGCGAATCACCGCGCGCATGACTTGTTGCATCAGCGAGGAACGACCCTCCGGCGTCGCATGCCACACCGCGATCTGTACCCGCGCGCGATACTTATCGAACGCTTTGCCGCTCAGGTCGACGCCAATTTCACCCCCCGCCACCTGATACACGATCCAGGGCGGAGCCACGCCTTGCTTGGCGACATCAGCAAAAACGTGGCCGTGCGCCAGGTTAGCCAAAGCATCGCGAACAATGTCTTCAGCGCTCATCACTCACGCAAATGAGGATGACGTGTCGGCGCCGACGCAAATCGGGCCGCACCGCCTCCACCCGCATCCCTTGCCCATCCACCACCACGCGCATGCCTGCACGAATGTCCCGTCGATAGCGAATGCGCACACTCGCCCGGACCTCGCTGATGAGTGCATCGGAGGCGATCACCGTCCGGCCACTATCCATGAACACGTCAGCCCATACGGTGTCCACGAGCACCCATTGGATGCCATCGGCATGCGGACTTTGCGTGTCTTGCTGCTCGATGCGCACGCGCCGATTGAAGCTGCCGATGCTCATTACAGCCCCGGGCGGCGACGATAAGCCGCCAACAGCTTGCGAACACTCAGCGGCACCTCGGAAAGCGAGCCTTGCGCACTGTTTTCGCGGTTCGAATAAAGATCGGCGGCCACTTTGAGTATGGCCATGCGAACCGCTGGATTGATGACCATCGGCTGAGTGCCCGCCTCGTTCTTGGCAAGCGCCTCCTTAAGCTCGGCTTCTGTGGCGAACACCTGCCGGTTCAGGTAATCCGCCACATACTGACTCGCCCCTTCCACGAGCACCTCAACCACGCCATCTTCCACGCCTGGATCGACCCGCAGGTAGTCGAGCGCCACCTGCAAATCCACAAGCGCCACGATGAATTAGACCTCGCTCTTCTTCGAGGCTGCACCGTCGATCTTGAGCGCACGCATCGGTTCGGGATTGAGCAAGCCGCCGCCAACACGCTTAGTCGTGTAAAACATCACATACGGCTTGGTCGTGTAGGGATCGCGCAATAAGCGAGTGCTGATGCGATCGATGATGAGGTACGACTGCTTGAAATCGCCAAACAGGATCGGCGTCGCAGCGGCCGCAACGTCCGGCATGTCGGGCATTTCCGTCACCGGATAACCTGCCAGGGTCGGGGGCTGACCCACCACGAACGACGGTTGCCACAAATAATTACCCTGCCCATCTTTAAGCTTACGCACCGCGCGCTGCGTGTTGCGATTCATTGCAAAGCACGCGTTGCCGGTGAAGGCCGATGGCAGATCGTAGATAAGATCGATGATTGCGTCTGACGAGATTGCGCCCGCTGTGCCCGAGCTTACGATACCGATCTCGCCGAATGGGTGTTTTTTTTCAGCCACACCGCCCTTTACGTATCTCAGAATGCCGCAGGGTTTGTTCGCGCCGTCGCCGTTGACGAACGCTTGACCCTCTTGCTTGGCAAATTCGGTCTGCACTTCATCAGCGAGCCAGGTTTGGAGGTCGATCTCGCTGTCGTCAAGAATTTGTTGGGTGGCCGCCGGGTTGGCATAGATCTCGCCCGAACCAAACGTCAATGGCTTGAATTGCGCGGTGCCGGTCTGCTTGCGCTCCTCCGTTTCGCCCACCCAGCCGCTTGCGGTGCCCCCCATGTTGAACAGCTTCGAGAAACCCGCCTTCGAGACCGATTGCACACGACATATCTGCCGCATCGGTGAGATCAGCACCAGCTTGTCCGTAATCGTGCGGTCCCACTCGACTGGCGTCAAATAGCCACCCTGCTCATCGGCGCCTTTATTGAGCGCCGCATTCACGTCGCCACGCTTCACATGCGCATTAAACGCTTCCGTGTATTGCGCGTCGCGAAGCTGCTTGCCGCCCGCATTCATCTGTGTGGCCGCAATCTTGATGTTCGCATCGTCGATGGCCTTCTGTAGCTCCTCGACGTGGGCGTCGATCTTCGTCACCTTGGCTGCGATGTCGCTTGCGGGCAAACCCGCTTTCACGATCTCAAGCTGCTTCGTATGCTCGGCCTTGAAGTCGTGAAATGCCTTTTGCAGCGTCTCGACCAACGCCTTGACCTCGGGCATTGCGCTGTCAGCGCGCACAAACATTAGGCCGCGCGGCACGAAACCGGCGCGCGGACTCAACGCCGCGGCGAGCGCAGCAATGAAGCTAGACGTATTCATATTAGCCTTCGATAGTGTTAAGAAGATTGCGCAGCGAAGCTGCAACGGCATCGCCAGCGCCCGGCGTGGCGGGATAACCGGCAGCGCCCGGCTTGCCGTCGCGGCCGTCGTATAAAGCCTTGATCGCCTCGCGGCGTTGCGCACGCGTATATCCCGCGCGCGCCATCCATGCTTCGATGAGCGCAAGCGCCTTTCGGCTCGCGCTCATCTGCGTGCTCCTAGATTGCTGCGCCTGCTCGAGTCTGCCCGTGGCAAAGCCATCGGCGAGCGCCTGGCTCGCACCAATCCATGTCTCCTTGTCCATCAACGCCGCAGCCTCGGATTCGGTCATGCCCGTGCGCTGCGCGTAAAGTTTTGCCATCGCCCCATCAAATGGCTCAAGCACAGCGGCGGCATTGATCATGTCGTGACGATTGCCCACCGCCACCCCCCACGCGTTGTGGATCATGAGAAACGCACCATCACCCATGCGAATTTCGTCGCCCGCCATCGCAATCACTGACGCCGCGGACGCGGCCAACCCCATCACGTTGACGACCACCTTCGCCTTGTGCTCGCGCAGCAGGTTATAGATCGCTACGCCCTCGAAGAAGTCACCGCCCGGCGAATTGATATTGACCGTCAAATCGCGCGCCCCGATATTACGAAGCGCGCTACTGATTCGCTTGGCCGTCGCGCCGCTACCTTCCCAGTTCTCACCAATCGCATCGTAGATCGAAATCGTTGCCGCATCGTCGCCCGTCGCCGCGCGAATCTCAGGCTCCCAGCGCTCCAGCGCATCCGGACGCAGTTCGAACTGGGCGGCAGCAAGCCGTCCATCCGCTCGAATCTCAGGCAGGCTGAGTAGACTCATCGCCCCTTCCTTTACGTTTCTGTGTCATGGGATTACGCAACAGATCGGCCTGCGCATCGCGAGACTTCGGCAGGTTCGACAGATCGCGCACTTCGTTCTGCGACATCCACGGCGCGTGGCCGCCCGCGCCAAGCGCCTTGGCAAAAAAATTCGCCTGGTCGTTGAGCGTGCCGCGCAGCAGCGCACCCTCATTGAATTTGAACTGCATTTCGTCAAGTGCCTCCTCAGGCAATAACACGCGCGCAGCGGCCTGCTCCCACGCCGTGAACCAGTGCGACAGCGCGTATTGCACAAAGAAGATGGCCAATTGCTCGATCCCGCTGCCCCAGCTCGTGTCATCCATCATCAACAGTGGGCGCGGCACGCCATACATGCGCGCTACCTCTTCGATCTGGTGATTACGGTTCTCGACCTGCTGCGCGTCGGACGCCGTGTTAGCGAACTTCACCGGCTCCGCACCTTCCTCGGCAATCAGCCATCGGCCCGCGCTTTCCGGGCCACCGAACGCATCGAGCTGCTCGCGCATGCGAGCATAGGTCTGCTCGGACAGACCCTCCTTGAACTTAAGCGCCCCTCCGGCCATGACACCTGTGCGGAATGTGCGCGATGCGGCGCGCTGCGCGGCCGAGGCCAGCTCCAAGACCTCGCTCGCAAGCGTCACCCGAGACAGCCCATTGACCCCATCCAGTGACAAGTCACGCAAATGGAATACGTCGCGCGCGCCCAGCGTGATGCTTTCGCCTGAGGCG
Source organism: Caballeronia sp. LZ001 (assembly GCF_031450875.1). Taxonomy (NCBI): domain Bacteria; kingdom Pseudomonadati; phylum Pseudomonadota; class Betaproteobacteria; order Burkholderiales; family Burkholderiaceae; genus Caballeronia; species Caballeronia sp. LZ001. The sequence goes on from NZ_JARTVX010000004.1 coordinate 195,266, forward strand.
CTCGTGAAGTCATATTTCATCTCCCACGTATCCGTCTGACGAGGCTTGGTCGAGCCTCGTGGCATCGGCACGAGCCGCACCGGCCGATCACGCGACCATATAACGCGCGCAAAGCCCTGACCGTCCAACAGCGTATGCAGCTGAAGCAGGCTTTTAAACTCGTATGGCGTTTGCCAATCGTTGGGCTTGTATTTCAAGAGCCGGTGCGCCGGGTGGTCTCGCTGCACCTGTTTGCGATCATCGCTGCCAATCAGATTCAAAGGCAGCGTTCCGATCGCCTCGGAAATCAGTGTCACGCATCGCAGCACCGCCATATTGCGCAAGCTGCACGATCTGCCCCACATGCCGCCACCCGACTGACCCTCGCGGATATAGTCCAGCAGACGAGGATCGTTGAGCCCGTCGAACGTCACGCCTGCCGCGCTCAGTCCCACCGAGGCATGGGCGCGGGTCATCGTGGGTTCTACGCGCGCAATCGCCTCACTACGATCGACAGCACTCATCGCGTGCGGCGAGTGCGCCGATGCATCGCCGCGCCGAAAAATGTTGAGCAATCCCAATCCGTTCCTCAGATAAACAACAATCCACGCGTTTCATACACCGAGCGACGCGCCGCGGCGGGATTGAGCGCCATTAACGTCACGGCGTTAAATAGCGCCATCAACGGATCGATTTTGCCCGTCCCACTGGCCTGTTTCGTGATGTTCACCGCATTGCCAACCGGGACCACGCGTGCATTCCCAACGCACCACGCCATGAGCGGCTGACCACCGTGCATGAGCACGCCATCGGGCGCGCCTTCATCGTCTGCGCTGTGACCACTACCCGCAGTCGCGAGACGACGCTCGGCAGTCTTGATCGCGCCTGAGAGCTTCCAGCCTTGCGAGATTCCAACTACCTTGTCTTCGGGTATGCCTACTTCGGCCAGCGCATCGAGCACGCTGCCGATGCCTGCTGGGTCGGCCCCCACCTTATCGAGCAGGCCCGCCTGAAAGATCGTCGAAACGATCTCCGCGACATCGCGCACGTCATCGCCAATCTGCGCCACCATCGTTAAGTCGCCATCATCTTCGAAATCGCGCAATCGCGGCGCAATCTCCTTTCGACGATCGAGCACAGACGGATGCGCCCACGCGTGCGTCCAGGCAAGCCAGTTACGGGTGTCTTTCTCGCGACCCACTACCGCGAGACCGAGCAAATCGTCCAGACCACCGCCATCGATTCCCACGTCGATTACCTCTGAACGAGCCATCAGCGCCTCAAGCGTAAGACCCGATGCAAGTGCCGCCGCCTCCCAGAATTCCGCGCCCGCCCAGCGATCTGAGCGCAATGCAAGGCCGATCTCTACGTTAGCGTGCTTCGCGAGGAAACCCCGGAATGACTCTTCGCCCTCTTCGCGCGACTTGCGGAACTCGCGCTCCAAAAACGCCTGATCAACAGAGAATCCGAAGTTCGGATTGACCATCGCCAAGCTTTCGACCTTTAGATGTTCCTTCGAGCGCACCATTTCCGGTGGATGCTCATAAATGACCGGCACGAACTGCTTGTCGATAATCTTGCCGTCGCGAACGTCGCGCGCATACTGCAACTTCTTGGCGAACACACCTGCGGGCGGCTCGTTCGACTGCGTGGTCAGGTAGATAACGAAGCCTTCAGGGCGAGCCGCAAGACCGCCGATGGCCTCGCGCAGCATGTCCTCTGCATTCGCCATCTTCCCGAACAGCCATAACTCGTCAACAAGCGTGCCGACCGACTTCTTGCCCGATACCGTATTGGCATCAGCCGCCACAACCTTGAGCGTCGCGCCCGTTATGCGGTGCGTGATTGTCTTCACGTGCACCTGAACCTGAAAGATCGGGTCGAGCTCGGGTTCGTGCTTGACCATGTCACGCGATGGCGCGAAGCTGTTGTTCGCGACTTCAATGGTGGGCGCGAGAATGGCGAATTCCGCCGACTGGCGCTGATTGACCAGCATCGCGGTCATCATGATGCCCGCCGCAAGCGTCGACTTACTGTTCTTTTTGGGCAGGCAGACAAACCATTCGATAATCAGCCGCCGATTGTTCGCCCGGTCGTTTGCGCCAAATATCGACGCCACCAGATCAAATACCCACTGCGCCGACGCCTCGCCAAACGAAGGCGAACCGGGCGCGTCAACGATCTTTAGTTCCTTGAAGATCGACAGCGCATACTCGGCCTCCTCGGCGAAGATCGGCGGCGGGATGATCGTGCGGCCATCCTTGAGCCGTTCGCCCCAATCCTTACATGACGTGACCCAATCGAGAACGATCTCCTGTTGGTCGGACGTCACAGCTTTTTACCCCCACTCGCCGCAAGGCGCGGTGCTGGCGGGGGCGCTCCAAATTTAGATGCGGCTCTCTTTGCCGCCTCTTGCTGCGCATCCTTCTTGCCACCCTCGCCCTTTCGGTGATGCGTGTATGGCAACAGAGCCTTGGCCGCGTCGAGACGCAGCCTGTCCTCCATTGCTCCATCGTTCATCGCCGCCATCAAGAACGCCTTCGGGTCGCGGAAATTTGTCAGCGCTGCCAGGTCGAATGCGACCCCGGGCTTATGAGCACCTCGCGAGGCATCTCCCTGTGGCGCCTTCGACTCGCCATTGACGCGGGCCGCCACGAGATACAGGACCACGTCCTTGTCCTTGGCAAGTCTCGCCCCGGCGGCCGAAGCCGTCTTCACGCTGTAACCGGCGACAACCGCCGCTTCCTTGTTTGACTTGCCCGCCAACACAGCGTCGGCGAACAGTCGCTTCTTGCTGGTCAGCGCCACAAATCACCTCCTTTTCTTGTCAGGCCCGCTTCAACATCGCTTTAACATCTTTAACACCGCTTTAACATCGCCTCTTGAGGCCAAAGTCCTTACCAGACAACGCTTGCGGGTCGCTCAAGCATTGTTAAAACGCTTTAACATTTTCCTCAAAAAGGGAAAAAAATCTGCGCGTGAGAGAACGCTCGGTGTCCGCGCCTCAAACCCTCCAGACTTTCGACACCCCCTCCCCCAAGCACTTTCTCAACGTCCAAACCGCCCCGCAGCCTCCGCCGCCGTCTTGCGCGCATGGCAGTCAACGCAGAGCAACTGCAGATTGGCGTCGTCGTTGCTGCCACCGGCTTCAAGTGGCACACGATGATCGACGTGATCGAGATGCTCGTTCCACAATCGGCCGCACTGCGCGCAGCAACACCCGTCACGCACAGCGATGCGCACGCGCGTCGTCATCCATCTGCGGCCGCGTACACGCGACGTAGATCCCGCTTTCGTATCCAGCACTCGCACTCGACTAAAATCCAAGCTCGACAGCCGAGACTTGATAGTTTGAAGTCTGACACGAGACACTGATTCCCCTTCACCCAACCAGAGAGTAAAAATGAACAACGAAAAAGCCGTAACGCGAGAAGAATTCGAAGGGCTTCAGCAAAGCCTTCTTGGGACGTGGACTGCAATAGGACACATCCTGGTTGAGACACAAGGCAAGGAAAGAGCTTTCGAAATCCTGCAAGCCGCCGAAGAGTCCGCCTCAACCTCCCAGCGCCTGCCAGTTTTCCACCTAACTGACGAGGCATTGCACTACATTCGCCTGGCCGTAGACAACAGCCACTAATAGAAAAGCCCGCATGGTTTTGAGCCATGCGGGCTTTGAAGACAGTGATGCAGCCTATCGATTAAGAGCCGATTTTATATGAAAGTGTTCAATCAGCAGTAGAACTATTTTGTTCAATAATTCTTGAACACTTTTCGGACATGAAGCTTTCACTTGCCCGGCGGATTGATTTGCTGAGCGATTCGGCGCGTGCCGCAAACCGACGGGCGCGGTTATAGATCGTGCCGCGAGCGCAATTTTGCTCGTAGGCCAATGCCTTAATGTTCGCGTTGTACCAATAGATTCCAAGGAAGCACTCAGCGTCGCGCGCGCAATCGCCTTGTTCGCATAGTGCATGAATCGCCATATTGAAGAACGGCATCTCGGGATCCAAGAACGAGTCCGGTTCCTGCGCCACTGCCCGCCGCGTAGGTTGAAGACGTGCAAGCACGTTGGACTTCACATACGGCGCGAAAATGCGTCGCGTCAGGCACCAAGCGACCCACCGATGGGTCTTGTCGTCAGCAGCGTTTCGCGCACCTTCATTCAAGCATTGTTCACTCATAGCCTCTCCACTGATCTTGCTATTGCTCAACGCCGTAAGAAATGTTCCAGTGATCTAGCCAGGCAAGCAACTGCTTGCGCAGTTCCCGGTTGCGCGGATACGGAAACTGGATCTGACCTTCTTCTTCGATTCCAGCGAATGGGCAGCCGGGAAACGAGATCCAACTCTGCAATCCTTCTACTTGCCGCACGGCCATCTGCAAGAGCGGGCGCGGGACAGAAGACATCTCAATGTAGGTGTACGCGCTCATGATGTCGATGGCTTCGTGATGACCCGAGCCCCACTTTCTGCACCTTGAGCGGATGACACACAGGAATCTGCAAACTCAGTAACGGCGCGGGTTTGAACGGTGTCCTTCGCCACTTCTTCGCCACTTACTTTGCGTTTTGGCGCATCGGCCAATCCCATCTTCTCGCTCAAACGTGCCTGGGCATCGACTACCGAACCGAGGTCTGCTTCCAGATACACCATCGTGGTGCGGGGATCTTTGTGACGCATCACGCGCCTGATCGTTTGGATGGGAACACCTTGTTCGCTCAGCAGCGTGGCAAACGTCCCGCGTAACCGGTGCGGCGTGAGGCCGACTACTTCGCATGCAGTGTTCGCGGCGAACATTGCCCGACGCGTGAAACCCGCTTTGCACGCCTCGCCGTTCGTGCGCGTGACGATCAGTCCGCACGCCTGGCGCGTGGGTTGCAGATAGTCGAGCAACCACTGAGGCACGGGTACGGGGTCCGCCTCGCGCCCTTTGGTCCGGCCTGGCGTATAGGTGCCGCGCTCCCAATCGAGCCACTCCCAGCGCGCCGTGATGGTCTCCATTTCGCGCAGCCCCAATCCGAGCATCAACCGCACGGCGATCGACACGCCCGGCTGCCGAGCGGCCGCCGCATCCACTTCGATCAACCACTTCGAAGCCATCGACGCCGGCAACGTCGTGCGTGGCCTTTTCTGCAACTTGATCAACTTCACCGACCACGGCACCATCGGCAGGATGTTGCGCCGAACTGCCCAGTTGCACACGACCTTGATCGACTTGAGCCAATGATTGGCGCTCGCCCGGCTGTGCGTCTGCAAATGCTCAAGACGCGCCTGCTCAATGGCCCCGTTCGTCAACTGATCGACCGAAACATCGCCGAGCCCGTACAAATGCAAACGGGCGACCGTTCGCATCGACTTAATGTGCGCGCCGCTCACAATCGGCTCGTTGGCCGCAATCCATTTGACGAACAATTCCCGCAGCGTCGGCACCGGCTCGCGTCCTCTCGACCATAGTTTGGCGTCGTGGTAGGCGCGCGCCGCCACGGCTTCGGCCTTGTGCTTGACGCTCTCGCGTGTGCTGCGTTGCACCCGCGCGCCGTTCACCTGGAACCGGTAGTGCCAGCGTTTTCCAACACGAAATAACTGATAGCTCACCGCCTCGCCTCTTTATAGATCCCGAACGACTTCAATTCACCTCCGCGAAGCCGGTTTTTGGCAAGCACGATGAATTTGCCTGTGCGTTCGACAAAGCGATCGACGATCACCTCTCCGTTACGAAGTACTATGCGAACCCGGGCCCCCCGTGCGCAGCATGTATGCGGCGTCTTCATGACGGCTCCTAGGCGAGACTTTTGAAAAGCGCGTGAAACTGACGCAGCTTCTCCAGGTCGGCGCTGTCTTGTGCTTGCTGCTGTTCGATCGTCAGCGCCGCGGTCTCCACGTCAGAGGCTAGCTCCGTCAGATCCCCGGCGAGCTTGCGCGCGCGACCGGAAAGCGCGGACAGAATGTCGAGCACCGAATGGCTCGGCACGCTACCCCCTGAGCTGGATTCGATTTGTTTCGCTGCTACGGTCACCATGCTCTCCTTTTCTCTTACTTCCACGCGCTGAAAGCGCCCCTTGAACTTCTCGCGGACCAAACCAGCGTCCTGCAACCGAAGCAAGCACCCATCGAGCACCGCGACATCAGGCGAGCTCTTCGTCACTCGCCGCAGATGCATCGCGATCTCGTTGCGCGACCATGCGTCTTGCTTCGGCACCATCTCCAGCACTTTCTTCGCAATCGCAGATTGCCCGCTCAGCGCCGCTTGAAATCTTGCTGGTGTCATACCTTGCTTCCTTCCGATATCGGCGCATCCGGCGCCATCCATGTGTGATCGCCGCTATCGCGAAACGCGGTAAGTGATTTCCGGTTATCGGCATACAGGCAATCGACCCACGCGTATTCGTGATCGACCCAATCTGACCTTGGGATCGAGCCGCGGTATCCCACTGGGATGAATGCCAGCGCGTTGACCTTGTATTGCTCGTCGCCTCGGCCGCTCGGATTGCGATGCCGCACGCGGCGCAAGCCATGAACCATCGTTGTGATCGGCGCTTTCTGCGTCATGATCGTGTAGCGGCCGCGCATGCCGCGATCTGTCACGAGACCGACAACAGGGACGCGCACGGTTAGCACTATTGGCTGCATCGTTTTCACCATGCTTGCGCCACCTCCCGCTTTGCCAAGGTGAGGAAGTACGGGATGCCCAGCAGCGCCGCAACGATGGATTCGCGTTGCCACACCAGAACGCCGAGGATCGCCATCGTGCTCACGAAATCGTAGAAGGCATTCACGGGATAGCCGTGCTCGTAATCCTTCGCGGACACGAGTAAGGCCGCAATCCACATGATTTCGGCGATGACACAGAGGTAGGCGATGGCGACATCCCGTGCGAGCGCGTGACCGCCCTCGACCCACAGGTATAGGCAGATGACGAGTAACACGTCGAACAGGACGGCGCGGGCGAGCTTTTGAGCGTTCATGAATTTTGACTCCAACGAACAGGGTTGAAACGACAGGTCGATACGCTGGACACGTATTGCCAGTCGGGCAGCAGTGCGCAATTCGCAAAGCCAAGGCGATGCATGGGCTCAAGGCCCGGCGTCTTGACCGCGTATCGGCAGGTTTGGCAGTCCTTCGCACCGAGTTCTGTACCGAGCAGGTCGCCTTGCTGATTCGAGGCGGTGCGCTTCGAGCTGTGCTTGCTCATGCCGCCTCCGTGTTGCCGTGTCGATCGCGAGGAATGTCGTTGAAGTAGGCGTACAGCGCCTCGTAGTGCTCCTCGCTCTCGCGGCCGACCGTGCGCAGCATGTCCTCCATCCATTCGCCTGGGCCGGCCGCTTTGAACACGCGAGCTTTGAAGCGCATGAACGCTTCGCCATCGCCCTGTTTCACGCCAAGCTGCTCGGCACGCGCCTTGATGCCGCTCGACGTGCGCCACCAGTCCGCAGCAATCGTCCTCGCGCCGCCTGGCGATGCCTGCGTGAGCGTCTCGGCTCGCACGGGGAAGATCCCCGTCCAGCCACGAAGCACTGCCTCCTCGACCGTCACCTCGGGCGACTGGCCGCCGGCCGCGAGCGCAAGCAAACGTTTGACCGAGACGGCAGCAGCGCCTCGCGTCCACGGTGCGTCCTTGTGCTTGGCCTCTCGGTGCTCGCACCACATCGCCCAGACGTCCGGCGTGATCTCGTTCGGCAGTTCGAGATTTCGGATCTGCTCATGCAACGCAACTCGCGACGCACGTCGCGCAGTTTGCTCATCTAGGTTCTTCTCTTTCTCTTCTAAACCCTTCTTGCCCTCCACATTTGGTACCCCTTCGAGGGAAATGTGGAGGGGCTTCAAGGGAAATGTGGAGGGGCTTCCGTCCGGATTTGGAGGGGCTCCACATTTGGAGGGGCTCCGTTTCTGGTCCCCCTTAGCAGTACCAAATTTGGAGGGGCTCCGTTTATGGAGGGGCTTAGCATCTAACTCCTCCACAGACGGCGGACTCAACGAGATAGCATCCCCCGTGCGCTGATCGACCGCTTGAACGACAACAGAGCCAGATGGAGCGAGCATCTGATAAACGACAATGCTTTTCGTGCCGCCCATGCGACGCGGTGTCTCAGTCAGGAAACCAAGCGACACGAGCTTCTCGCGCGCTTTCCGAATGGTCTTGACGTCGAGCTCAGTGTCGAGCACGAGCTCGTCGTTCGTGACCCACGTGGTGTAGTCTTCGGCCGCCCAATGCGCATATGTCTTCAAGAGTGTCTTGGCCGCTGAATCGCCGACGTGCTGGCGCTTAGCCCATTGATATGCGTAGCCACTCATTGCTGTGCCCTCCCATGATGACGAGCACAGTCGTCTGACTGACTGACGCGCTCGATCTCCTGCAACCGGCTCGCGGCAGAGGCGATGATTTCGGGAAGAAGGCGCACCGACACCACGCCCGGCTCACCAATAAGCTTCGCGAGCGCGTTAGGCGCGATCACTACCGCGTCCGGTGCCACGGGCTGCATCCGCCGACATCCGTCGTGGCCGAAGTACATCAGCCAGCGACTGTCGAGCAGTCGAGTTTCGGGCGACTCAGCGGTTTGAGCTTCATGCTCAAGAAGATCCAATACCCACCGGCGAAATGCAGCGGCTTTCGAGGTGCGAGCGAGCATGCCCAGCAAGTGCGCGCCGCGGAGCGAGAAGATGCGTACCTGCTGATCTCCACCCGTTGTGGGCAGCGTCACCACGGTGGTCATGCTGTCGGTGAATTCGGCAGCGTTGCGCTCGAATACCTGCTGCACCTTATGAGGATTGGCGTAACCCAAGGCTACCCCAATCTGGGGTAGCCTTAGCCAACGCAGACCCTCACGGTCGATAACGTCGAAGCGGTAGTTCTGAAAGGAAAGGGATTGCGTTTGCTCAGGACGAGCGAGGGTGATAGCACGCACAGCGGGCTCCGTCTTTGGGTTCGAGAACCCGCGCCCCACTGTCAAATGGGGTGGGCGGGCACATGGCAGGGTTGACAGACCGGAAAAGACGGAAACCGGCGAGCCCGAAGGCTCCCCCGCCACGGCCCGCCCATTGGAGGCGTGCAGAGGCAGTCGGACGTAAAAAATCCGCCAGTAGGCGGATGTCCGCCGTGCTTTTCCCAGGCTGTCAAACCCGACCGCTGTTGTCTCAGCGATGGTCGAAGTATAAGCCGTTGAACAACTAGCGGTCAACGTACGCGCGCCTTGCAAGATAGTATTACTGGCAGTATCATTCCGCTCATGAACACCGCCACAAAATTGCTCGAAGCGATGTCTCGCAATCCGCTCGATTGGCAGATCGGACAACTTCAGTCGGTTGCCCGACAGCACGGAATCGACTGGCGGCACGATGGAGGCAGCCACTGCGTTTTTGTGCGTAATGACGGCAGCACCCTTCCCGTGCCCGCACATCGGCCAATTAAACCTGTCTACATAAAGAAGTTCGTTGCCTTCGTCAAAGGAGCCTAATCCATGGACAAACTTGATAACTACCCCTTCGAAGTGCGTCCACTTTCCGCTGAAGAAGGAGGTGGATTTTTGATTTCCTACCCGGATTTCTCGGAATGCATCGCCGACGGCGACACCATTGAAGAAGCGATGGTGCACGGTCATGAGGCATTGGCCGCAACGATCGAAGCGCTTGAAGCCAAGGGCTTCCTCGTACCCGCGCCAAACAGCGGCGGCGTTGCGTCCGGAAAATTTGTCGCACGCGTGCCTAAAACGGTCCACGCCGAACTCGCAATGCGCGCCAGGGTTGAGGGCGTTTCGCTCAACATGCTGGTTCTGACCTTTATAGCGGAAGGATTGGGACGTCGAGAGCATGCGCACTAAGCCTCCGCGCACCGCGCGTCACGCTCAGCGAGCTGTCGCGCCATCCATTTGCCGGCAATCCATTCGAAGCCTTTCGTGGTGAATTTCCAGTACTTGAATGCGTATTGCCGCTCGTCTTCCGTCACGCCAACGCCAACTTCGACGCGGCCCGTCTCGATGTACGTCTTATAGGGCTCCATACGCTGCCGCTTACCGGCGAGGAAGACCACGCCCAAGTCCATGAGGAATTGCTTGAATTCCGGCTCGCTGGCGTGGAGCGCCTTCGCGGCATCACGGAAATTCAGACAATCGTGCTTCGAGGCGCTCGTATAGCGCTCCACAAATTCGACCGCAGGCTTCTGCGCTTCGAGTTCGCTAGCCTGTTGTTGCGCGAGCACGCGCGCCTTATGCTCACGCTCCGTCGCGTCCGCCCAGGCTCGCGCCGCGGACACGGGATCCGCGAAATTCGGAAGGGCAGGAACCGAATGGCGCTCTCGATACGCGCGAATGACTTTGAGATGGAACGCCGCACTGATCCACATCGCATATGCATAGACCAGGTCTTCGCAGACGAACGTTCCAAGTCCTTGTTTTGATTGGATAGCAGGAATTCCTGCTTTCTCAATTTCAGCAACCAGCTTCTGGGCTTGCTGATTTTCCAGCCACAAACTTGGCCGATCTTTGTTCGCGCCTCCCGATGCACGATGGAGATCATTCAAGCAAAACAAGCCGTCAGCCTCGCGAACTGAAATGTCGGTAATAACGAGATTCATGATCAAGTCACCTCGCGCCGCTCGACGCAATGGCGCACCGCCGCTTCGAGGCGCCGCTGTGCGTTGTAAAGCGCAGCCCGTGCCTTGTGCAGCACGCGATACTGCTTGCGCGTGGCCAGATGAAATTTCGGATCGCTCTTGTCGATATAGCCGCTGACCCTCGCTTGAGAGCGGAATTCGCGGCAAGCGTCGTGATAATCCCACCGCGCTCGACGCACCGCGTCACGGAACGAGACAAGCTCGAACGCGCGACGCGCAACGAGATCCTTCGTCCATTTAGTGCTGTGTTTTATGGCGTTGCTCATTGATTACCTTACAGACCGTTGTCGTGACCGCACGGCAGAGTGCCGTCGTCGCTCTGCTTTGCTCCGCAACTGAGACAGATGTTTCGAGATTCCAAGGCCCCCGCTTCGTCTCGATCCTTGGCCTCCGCCGGCACGTTGAAATCGGCTTCGTTTGTCAATGTCGTCATTCACCATCCTCCTGCTTTGCAGTCTGTAACACCCAGTGCAACGCCTCAGCACGTTCACCCGACGACGCGCCCAACTCCTTCAAAATTTCCTTACGGCTTCGCATCCTGGGCGTGCGTTCGCCAAGCGCCTCGCGCTGCGCTCGGGCGCGCGCATGACCAGCGACGTTCGCGCCGGCAGCAACTAGCTCCCGGACCTTCTCGCGCTGCTGCGCCGGTGGGAGTTTCGAAAGGTGACGGGCGTGAGTGACGTTGATGCGCGCACTTTCGATCGCTTTGCGCACATCAGCGCAGCATTCGAGCAGCGCGAGCGTTGCCCGCACCGTGGCCGCCGAACAGCCAAAGATCGTCGCGAGCTCTGTCTCGCTATAGCCGAAGGCCATCACGCGGCGCATCTTCTCTGCGCGGCCAAGAGGGGTGTCTGCCTCCCGGAGCTCGTTCTCGCTGATAATCGCGGTTAGCGCCGTGCGCCTCTCGCCTCGATGGACTTGCCCGGGGACCTGGAGCAACGTTCCGCCGCGCGCGCGCCGCCATTCATTCGCCAAGCGAGCCGCCTTGACGCGCTGTCGCCCAACCGCAACTTCCGTTTCGCCCGTCTCGGTGTTCTTCATCACCGAGATCGGCTGAAGCACGCCTTGGAAATCGATGTTCCGAGCGAGATCCTCATTCACGGGTAGATCAACGCGTGGGTCATACAGCGGCGAAGCCGTATCCGTCACCAGCACCAGCTTGTCGGGGTCGAAGAACAGCAGGTTTGTCTTCCCCGACGCGCCGTAAGCGTCAACTGAGTTCTTTGCCATCGGTCATATCCATCAGATTCCCGCCCCTAAAGAAGTCACGAACGCATGATTTGTTGCCGTGAAGATCAACAGCGATCCTCGGCAAACATTGAATAGCTGTACTAACCCACCAAGAAGTGTTCGGCAACTAGACTCCATTCACCCTACCGTTTAATCAACCGCTCCGACGCTTTCCGCATACTCTCCTGTATTGCCTCTGCTGCGTCTTTACGTGTCACGTTGAAACCTGCCGTCGGCAGTGGCGTCGCCGGCTTCATAGGCAAAGCGCCGTTGCGACAGCGTTTCGTTCGCGCCGGTTTCAATCTGGAAGGCCTCGGGACGTTCCTGCTTCATCTGCGTGATAACCGCTCCGAGTGTTTCGCGGATTGCATTTTTAAGCATTTGCTGGTGCCGCTCGATGTGCATTCTTGGTTTCCTCTTGCTAAGGTGGGATCTCAAGCCTCTGGCAAAATCGCGCTTTCGCAACTTGACACGGCTGTTGAGCCGGAGACGCTGTGACTCGATCGAACGAAAATATGACGTCATTCCCTGTTTATGCTTGGGTATCAACAAAGTTTTGACGGGTTTGACGCCAGGAATGAGCTGACCGTCGACGACGACGCGGCCCTTGGATGAGCGACCGCTGCGGGAGGCTTCAATGATTACGGTTCCGGTTTTCGAGCGATTTTCATTCGGTTTTCATGCGGTTTTTCGAACGTGTCAAGGGACTTGCATCGAAAAGCCAAAGCGTTAGCCCCACTTCTCCGTGACACTGCAGTCCCTGTAAGCAGGCGACTCGAGCGGCCGACATCGGCTTGAATTCCGTAGAAATGACCAGCGAACCGTGGGCCGCAGATCTTCACACCGCACCACACCATTGCTCTGTTCTTCGATGTTGATGCACAGCTGAACGTCGAACTCGGCCTTGGCGCTGATCGCTTTACGCAGATATCCAATGGTTGTGTTGCAGCGTCGAGCGAACTCCGCCTGCTCCTGGGGAGACTTAGAGTTGAGATATGCGCGCAGGGCTTCCATGACCGAAACCATACCCTTGGGTAAGAATCTCGTCAATACCTAAGGGGACTTTACCTGAGAGTAACATTAGGCTGAAATGATCCAATGAACAAATTTGAGCGAAGGCGACTCCGCCTTATCGAGATTCGCGACCGTTTTTGCGGTGGCACTGCAACTGGACTCGCGAAGAAACTCGGAAAATCTGATTCCTACGTTACGAGAATGCTGTGGCCAGAGGACCGAAAAGGCCGAAAACGCATTGGTGAGGCGATGGTCGACCAGATAGAAGAAGCGTTTGGTTGGAAGCGAGGCACGTTTGATTCGGAGCAACTGCCCGGTGGCACTGGTGCCGCTTCAAAAGATGATCGACGTGAAACGGCGAGGCTGGAGTGGGGTAGCCAAACGTTTGCGAAAGATAGTAAGCTCGTCGAGCGTAACGTTGAGGCGGGTCCAGACATCCGGGGCAAGGTGCCATTGATCTCTTGGGTCCAGGCTGGTGCTTGGGAGTCGTTTGTGGATGATTTAGCTGTTGGCGACGCGGAAGATTGGTTGCTCTCGCCGATCGCCACCTCCAAGAATGCTTATTTCCTTCGTGTCAAAGGGTTAAGCATGTTCAACCCCACAGGCGAGCCCTCCTTCAACGAAAACGATCTGATCCTTGTTGAGCCGCAATGCTGCGCCCACTCCGGGTCATTGGTTGTTGTACGCCTTGATGATGAATCGGAGGCAACCTTTAAGCAGCTTGTGCTTGAGGGCGGCAAGCAATACCTCAGAGCACTTAATCCTGACTGGCCAACGCGGATTATCGAAGTGCATAACAACGCCACAATCTGTGGCGTCGTGAAGTCAAAAGTGGTCCGTTACTGAGAAAGCGCCCGCAGCGGAGCATTGCCCCCCTTCGTACTCGCCGCACACCTTCGGATCCCGCGCCTGCTCCTTACCGCGCGATACGATAGACCATACACAAACGAAAATTTACCCTAGGGTATTGCGCCAACCATTTCCCTTGAGGTATCCTCCGGTCGTGTTAGCTTTCCTTTGTACGCAAAAACTTTTACGGCGCTGGCACGCACGCGTCGGAATGCAGGTTCGTCTGGCATCTCCGCGTGGCTGCGGCCGCTGGAGCACTCTTGAGGTCGAGGCGTGAATAACCTCTCGAACGCATCAAACTTCGAATTACGTTGTCCTAATCGGAGCAATTAATGATCGAAACACTCGTCCCTGCGCCGCAGTTTTTGAAGCGACCCAGCGCCCGCGTCGGACTTGCATTCAGACCGGTCCCGCCGCAGGAACGCCCCAAGGGCAAGTCGCTGGTTCTCCGCGCCTGCCGAGAAGACATGTCATCCGGAAATGGCTTCAAATGGCCGTGGGCAGGCGCGATGGTTGAAGCGCCCGATTGGCAACCGACGCATCGTTGTGGCTCAGGTCTGCACGGATGGCTTCATGGCCACGGAGATCATGCGATCGGCGGCTACATCGAACCGACAGCAAATTGGCTCGTCATCGAGGTGGCTACGGACGACATTATCGAGTTAGATGGCTTCTGCAAGTTTCCACGCGGCAAAGTCGTTTTCGTCGGCACGAGCAAGAGCGCCGCTGACTATCTGCTTGCTAATGATCCATGCGCCCGTGATCTTCCTGTAATCGGCGCCGATCGCGCGGTCGGCGATCACCGTGCTGTATTTGTTGGCGCTTTGGGCTTCGCTATAGCGGGAAACTGCGGCACAGCCATGGCGGGATATCGAGGAGTTGCAACTGTGGGATTTGGCGGAATGGCGACGACAGGTTTTCGCGGTGAATCCACCGCAGGTGTTCGCGGGACAGCCATTGCGGGTGATGGCGGAACTGCACGAGCCGGCAATCATGGGACGGCTATGGTGGGATTCAGCGGAAAGGCAAGCGCTGGCGAGAAAGGACAGATCAGCATCTGGTACTGGGACTTCTATGAGATGCGATACCGAATGAAGGTTGGTTACATCGGCGGGGAGGGTTTGGAGCCATTCACGCTTTATACGCTCGACGATCTGCTGCGCTTCGTCAAAGTGCCGACGCAGTAAGCGAAGCGTATCGTTTTTTCTCAAAAATTTAACTTTGGAATCAAGTTATGTCGACGCGTAAAACATCTTTCGTATTGAGGACCTGCCATGAGGACATGTCTTCGAGTAAAGGTTTTGTATGGCCTGGTTTGTACGAGGTGGCGCAAGCTCCGGATTGGGATCCTAATCCACGCTGCGGCGGGGGGTTGCATGGCTGGCTTTATGGTCACGGCAATTATGAAATCGATCATGCAGAGTACCGACCACTCGCTCCAAGCGCGAAGTGGGTTGTTGTCGAAGTTGAAACAAACCAAATCGTCGATCTAAACGGAAAGTGCAAATTCCCGCGCGGCATGGTGTGTTTCGTGGGCAGCAAAGGGGACGCAACGGATTACCTTATCCTTCGCGAGCCCAGGGCGAGTAACGATGCGGTAATTGGCGCGCAGCTTGTAAAGGGTGATGAGGGCGATGCCAAAGTTGGCGCACTAGGCGTAGCCGTCGCGGGCATCCGCGGCGAGGCTACCTCGGGTGATTACGGCGTCTCTATCGCGGGCGCCGATGGAATTGCATCGGCCGGTCGAGAAGGATCTGCGACAGCCGGAGAGCGTGGCGAGGCTAAGACGGGAGATTTCGGCACGGCGGCCGCAGGCGGTCGTGGAAAGGCGTTCGCCGGAAGAGCGGGCATGGCGTCTGTGCGCTATGACGGAGTGGCTACGGCAGGTGAACTCGGTTTAGCTATTGCCGGTAACAACAGCACTGTCAATGCAGGCAATGCAGGTACGGCGGTGGCTGGCAGCTCAGGTAAGGCTAGCGTGGGAGAGCAAGGTACCGCGACAACGGGTTCTTATGGAAGGTCTAAAGCGGGCGTGGGCGGAACCGCTATAGCCGGCGATAAGGGAATTGCTATGGCTGGCCATGGCGGGACGGCCGTCAGTGGTCACGATGGTACGGCGACCACAGGTATGGACGGCATAGCGACCGCCCGGGAATCTGGACAAGCTTTTGCGGGTGCTTCTTCGACCGCAATAGCTGGAAGTGACGGCCTAGCAAATGCTGGTGATCGATCGATCGCCATAACTCGCGACGGAGGCAAAGCCAATGTGGGCGAACAAGGCATTGCAATTGCAGGCCATAGTGCGACGGCAGGAAACAGCGGTATCGCGATTGCGGACACCGAAGCGAGGTCAGGTACCAAAGGTATTGCTATAACCGGTGGCGGACGATGCATGGTCGGTGCCTTCGGAACCGCCCTAACGCGATCCGGCAAGGCGGAGGCTGGCGCGAACGGCTTGGCGGTTACCGTCACTGGTGGGATAGCCTCAGTTGGCGACAATGGCACCGCCTCAGTTGGTGTCGGGGGCGCTGCGAGTGCAGGCAATCACGGAGCAATTCTAATTCGTTACGAGGATCAGGAAAATCGAGTGCGCACGAAAGTTGGTTATATCGGCGAAGAGGGTCTGGAACCGAACACGCTGTACACCCTCGACGATAATCACCGCTTCATCAAGGTGTAATCACACATCACGGTTTGGTAGGGCCGCCGCTTTATTCCTTTTACGTCGCGTTGGCCTCTTCGCATGTAGTTGTACTTATTAGGAAGCCGAGGATGCGATCATGCCGCGCAAGGCGATGACAAGTGAGCAACGCACTGCAAAAAAGGCAGCAAAAGCTGAAGCCCTGAAAGCGAAGCGCGAAGCCCTGAAGTGCGAGGCTCGGGCCGAAATTCACTTTTTTGGCAAGCCAAATCCCGGCTCATATCGCTCAGGGGGGGTGAATACAGTTCGCTGTTGGAAGGAGGCTTTGGATGCGGCTACGTCCGCCGCCCAGCGTCCACGGATATCTGTCGACAGACTTCGATGCTCGCTCAATGAACTCCGCAGGCATGTTGAATTGGTCGATGCACAGCCTTAACGAATAACGACGCTTGGTGATCTAGTGAGAACGATGAAAGAACGCCCGCTCGCATTCAGCGCGCCGATGGTGCGCGCCATCCTTGATGGACGCAAGACGCAGACGCGGCGCGTCGTGAAGTTGCCGCATGCCAACTCGCTCGGACAGTGGGAGCCGACAACCATCGGCGGCCGGAATGGTGGCTGCACGAAGGACGGTCAGGCTATCCCCGAACAAGGGGCAATTTGGCATACGCGCACAGCCGACACCCTCGTGTGCCCCTACGGTCAGCCTGGCGACCGGCTGTGGGTGCGCGAGACGTGGCAAGGCCCCTTGTTCGATTCGGAAAACTGGGAGGCGTATCTCGAATGCCCCGACGACTTCAAAGACCCGAAGTACTGCCACTATGCTGCTGATGGCGGCTCGCCGCCTGCGTTCATCAACGTGGACGACGAGCTCGTCTGCCGGTGGCAGTCATCTACTTGTATGCCGCGTTGGGCGTCTCGCATCATGCTCAAAGTCACAGGCGTGCGCGTCGAGCGATTGAACGACATAAGCGAGGCCGATGCGGCGAACAAAGGACTGTACTGTCTGCCCGCTTCAGGCAGATACGTCGTCCAGAAAGGCGAGCAGTACTTCGGCGGTGCGGATCGCGATGCGCGCGTCGTCTTCGCTGATCTTTGGGATCGAATCAATGGTGACGGTGCATGGGATGCAAATCCTTGGGTCTGGGTCGTCGAGTTCAAGCGTATCGAGGCAACCGGAGAGAAAGCATGAACGCCCGGGTGAACCAGTGCCACTTCGGCGACTGCCGAGACACGATGCGCGCGATGATCGCCGACGACGTCAAGGTGCAGACGATCGTCACGAGCCCGCCGTACTGGGGCTTGCGCGACTATGGCGTCGATGGTCAGATCGGTCACGAGCCGACGTTGCGCGAGTTCATCGACACGCTCGTTGATGTGTTCGAACTGTGCCGCGAGCTGCTCGCTGATGATGGCACCGCATGGGTGAATATGGGCGATGCATACGCCGGATCGTGGGGCGCGCAGGGTCGTAATGGTCACGCAGAGATGGCAAGCCGGTCTGTAGCCAGCGCCCGACAGATAGCGGCCGCGATGCGACGCGAAAGCGGTACCGGAGCGCGTTGGCGCACGGAACTCAAACCTAAGGATTTGATGGGGCAGCCGTGGAGGCTCGCCTTCGCGCTGCAGGACGCAGGCTGGTATCTGCGCCAGGACATCATCTGGCACAAACCGAACCCAATGCCTGAGAGCGTTCGCGATCGCTGCACAAAAGCCCACGAATACCTGTTCCTGCTGTCGAAGTCGGAGAAGTACTACTTCGATCAAGAGGCAGCACTCGAACCTGTCAGCCAGAACACGCATGCGCGACTATCACAAAACGTGCAAGCGCAAGTCGGCAGCGTTCGAGCAAACGGCGGCGGAAAAACCAACGGCAACATGAAAGCCGTCGGTCGCACGCCAGCCGGATGGGCAACCGGAACCGAACGGAAGCACGATGAGACTGAGGGCCGCTACACGGCAAAGCGCAAGGTCTATCCGGGCAATGGCGTCGGGTTTGGCCACGGATTCGACGCTATGCCGAAGGGTCGCGTGAAGAACAACGCGAGTTTCGATGAAGCTATGGCGATCATGCCGACCGAACGGAACCGTCGCAGTGTGTGGACAATTCCGACTCAGTCATATAGCGGCGCGCACTTCGCGACGTTTCCCGAAGGCCTTGTAGAGCCATGCGTGCTTGCGGGATCCCGCGTCGGCGACATCGTGTTCGATCCGTTCTTCGGCAGCGGCACGACCGGACAGGTTGCGCGGCGCCTCGGCCGCCGCTTCATCGGATGCGAACTGAATCCGGAGTACGAGCAGCTTCAGCGCGATCGCCTGCGTCAGCCTGGGCTTCTGCTTGAACACGCCTGCTGGATTGGCGACACACCTATTGCGAGAGAGAAATGAGCGAACAAAACGAAGCCGTCGAAAAATTCCTCGATGAAGTCCGGGCCGAATTGCTGAGAGCACGAGCAAAGTTTCCGGGCGACCGAATCATGACGATCGCACTTGCCGAGGAGTTTGGTGAACTATGCAAGGCCGTACTCGACGAGTCTGCCGCCAACGTGCGCAAGGAAGCGATTCAGACTGCCGTCATGTGCGCTCGTGTTGTGCTCGACGGCGATGGCTCAGTGAATGAATGGCGTGCTCAGAAAGGACTTGATCCGCTGACGGCTCCGAGCGCATGCCTCGCTTGCAAAGGACGCGGCTGGTTCACGAACCGCGATCTCGAGAACAAATGGAAAGAGGACTGTCACGCCTGCATCGGGAGCGGCAAGGCTAAGATCGCGTGATCTCGCCACAATTTAGGCGGCTATGGTCGAAGCCACCCTCGAACTCAACGACGTGAAACGATTTCAGTCAAATCTCAACGGCGTGGTGATCAGGAAGTCAGACTCTTCAGGGTATAGCATGAGTTGAACTGCAACAAGCTTGATCAAGAGATGGTTCATTTCTTCCTCAGTCGGTGGTGGAATCATCAGCTCAAGAAGCGCGGATTTGCTGATTCTTGCGTCCTTTATCTTGCCGCCTTTTTCGTACTTGAGCCGAACCCAGTCGCCTGTCGTTTTCTCGTTGTCCAACCACGCCTTTGCAACAGCGGTCATCGCATCACCTAGAACAAAGAGTAGGACCGACAGTATGCCGCAAGGACAGTATTCGCCTGATGCATTACAAGCTGTGGGCGCTGCCCGCCAAATCAACATTCCGCTACGCCGCACACGTGGCGTGCGGAGAGACGCCGCCATCACGAAGGAGCTTTGAAAATGAACGACAGCCAAGAGCGGTTCGAAAAAGAGTTTGGCGTGATCGAGACACACCCGATCGCATGGGCAGCGTGGATCATCGCTGAAAAGCAGGCACTTGAGCGTGCGGCGCAGATGTGCGACGACAATGCAGCCACGCTCGAAAGCGTCCCATCGACTGCAATCGCTGGGTTAGCGCTCGTCTGTACTGCGCGAGATATTCGCGAGTTGGTATTGGATGACGCGCAGACCGGACAGGAGAAGAGCGATGAAGATTCCAGGAGTTGAATCAAAGACGCTCAATCCTCAATGGCCTATGCGGGTTCGACCTTGGCTAAACATCAAAACTCTCGAGCCTGTGTATTCCGTGGAAACGCGTCATCCTGACTTCAAGGTGTGGCTAGCGATATACACGAAGAGCCGCGGCCTCAAGCGGTTCAAGTCACGCGAAGCCGCACAGGCATTCATCAACGAAGCCAAGAACAAGCCATGTGCGCCCGCTGCGGAAGCATGAATCTAACGGAAGGAGGCGGCTGGATTTGTCTGCTGCCACTGCGGAAATACTTTGAGGGAGTACCAATTAGCGGACATTTGAGCCGAGCGCTCGGATAAGCAGTATGCCGACTACTGACATGACGCCTTGCGCATAACTACCTGTCGGGCCGCTGCCAAAAATCGCGAGCACGACGAAACCGATAATCCATGCGATCAGGACAGAAGCAGGTCCGGCAGCAGTAAGGTTAATGGTGAAGTTTCTAAAAAAGTCCATTGGTATCCCCTTTATACGGCGGAATCCTAACACGACTAACAAGAAGCAAATTTGGAGAGAGTGATGCGCGGATATATCGCAGAGTTCGGCGGCAAATACCTGATGTGGAGCGACGCCAAGCAAAAGCCGCTCACGTGCCTGATGGATGAAGACCGGCTTCTATCGTTCCTGCAGGACGACATGAAGCCGATTGAGATGGATCTGCTGCTGCATCGGTCGCGCATGGCGCGCGTGCACCTGTATGGCTGCAGCGGCGGATTGTACGGCCCGACGAAGGCCAGCCTGCTCGCGGACAACCGCGCCGGCCCAGACGGATCGCACGTCGCTACTGAAGAAGAAATGGTGCGGCTTTACACGAGAAAGGACAGCAGCAACGAATGACCAGCAACATCGAAGAATTCATACGCATGGCGCGCGCGTTTCTGGAGTTGATATGGCAGCAAGCATGAAACCGATTTACTTAGACCTGCAGGCCGTGGCCGACGCTGTTTCGCTATCGGAAGCGAGCGTAAAGCGTTTGGTCCGCGAAAAGAAATTCCCGAAACCGCGGCTGCTGTCCGATCGGCGCGTCGCATGGCTGACAGTAGAGGTCGAAGCATGGGCGCAATCATGCCCGGTATCCGACAACTTGCCGCCGCCGAATACCGGAAACCGTAAAGGCGTCACTCGGGCCGCGTGATGGCGAGCTGCTCCATCTTTTCAGCGATCCGCGTGAGCCACACGCGGCGCTCCTTGTCATACGTGTGCCGGTTATAGACGCCGGCCACGCCCGGGAGCACGTGTCCGAGGATGGACTCCGCGACATCGTGCGGGCACTCCATCGACGCCAACATCGTTCGAACTGTCCGACGCAGGTCGTGCGGAGCCCAATGGCTAACTGGCAGTCGAGTGCGTTGCTCTTTCGGCGCATTTTTGCAGTAAGGCTGCCGATAATAGACCGACTGCTGAATCAGCTTCTGATCCTTGTGGCCGGCAGCGGCCGTCGACGGAAAGAGGAAACCCTTCTTCGCAATCTGCATCCGCCGGCGCACAATCTGCTCTGCTCGCCCGATAATGGGCACGCGCAAATCGGTCGCACTCGCTCGGTTAACGTTTTTCGTTTTGGCTTTCGGCACAGTCCACCAAAGCCCGTCCTGTTCCTCGGTGAACTCCTGCACCTCCATGCTAACGATCTCGGAGCCGCGCGTGCCCGTCCAGAGATAGAGCGTTAGCACGTCATTCAGCGTCTGACTGAAATTCGGCATCCATCGAATCAATTCGCCCGTCTCCGTATCAGACAGCACGCGTTTTGTGACGACTCGTGCGCCTTCGACTTTTCTGCCCTTGCTGCGCAACCGACCGCGCATGATGAGTCGCCACCAGTTTGGGCTTGTGTCGGGAAGTCGGCCAGCGTCAAGCGCGTATTCCCAAGCGCCGCCGAGCGCCGACCGCAAGGTTCCCGCGAGCGCCGGCGTCGCGGCGCAGCTCTCCAGCAGGTCGAAGGCTTGTTTGCGAGTGATCGATTCAGCGGGCAGATGCGCGATCGTCGTCAGCTTATTGGCGAAGATTCGGCGGATAATGTCTGCGCCCTTCGCCTTTCGGTGTCGCTCGACGTGACCGGCCAGAAAATCGTCGCAAAGTTTGCGGACGGTGTATTGAGACGGCGTGGCTGCCGCATCTTTTCCTGCGCGTTTCGCAGCAGCCGGATCGGCGCCAGCATCGCGCGCCGAGCGTAGCTTTTCCCATTCAGCAATGGCTGCGGCGTACGACATCGCAGGCCATTCGCCGAGCTTGATCTGACGCATACGCTCATCGACCGGGGACTTATAGCGATAGGTCCAAGACCGGCGCGTCTCCGTTGCTTGCAGGCGCAAGCCGGGGAAACCGTCGATCGTGATGTGCTCACCTGGAGGGATTTGCTTAGCTTGACGGGCGTCGAACCGCATGACATTTTGGCGTAATTCTCCGCCTTTATTCAACCAGGCGGCGTAGGTTTGCGACATCTTACTCTATAAACCTACGCCGGATGCCGATCTAGACCTATCCGATGTGAACCCGCATGAGCGAAACGACATTTTCATGAGTTCAGCGGAATCGCTCAGCTGGAGCGGCTCTGCGAACACTTAGCCTTGCTACATATGAGTCGTAGCCACATGCTCAATGCGATTATTCGTTCTCGTCGAAGTAATGTCCGAAGCGCGCCTGCTTCGTCTTGATGTAGCGTTCGTTTTCTTCGCGCATGGGGATGGCGAGCGCGACGCGTTCCTTCACGGGGATGTCGTGCCTGAGCAGCGTGTCGAACTTCGACGGATTGTTGCTCATCAGGCGCACCGATTTGACGTCCATCGAGCGCAGGATGGCGGCGGCGGAATCGTACTCGCGGGCGTCGTCGGGCAGGCCGAGATGCAGGTTGGCATCGACCGTATCGAGACCCTGCTCCTGCAACGCGTAAGCGCGGATCTTGTTGGCGAGCCCAATGCCGCGTCCCTCGTGCCCGCGCAAGTACAGCAGAATTCCGCGATTCTCGGCGGCGATATAGCGCAGCGCGAGATCGAGCTGCTCGCCGCAATCGCACCGGTACGAGCCGAAGACGTCGCCCGTCACGCATTCGGAATGCAGCCGCGTGAGCACGGATTCGCCGTTGCTCACGTCGCCCATGACGAAAGCAATGTGCTCGACATCCGTTTCCTTCACGCGATACACATACGACGCGAACGTGCCGTAGCGTGTCGGAATGGTGGCCGTGGCGGCCAGTTCGACGTCGTCGCATTCGGGGCATTCGCCAAAGCCGGGGCGAGGTTTCAACTGGTCAAACGCGGGAGATGCGGTTTTCATAGGGCAATCTGCAAGTCTTGATGCGGGCGTTCGCGCTGTCGGAGTCGAGCGCGGGAGCCCGGCATGTCATGTTAAAGCGCATCGTGAAAGTTTGCAGATTGTCGCATGGCGCGCGTGTTCGGCCGTTAGCGCGGATTGTCGAAGTCTCCCGGGCTTTCATCTGTCGCGCGCCACTCGGGTTTGCGCAGCGGGAGGGCCTCGTGCAGCGCGTGGCGAACGCCCGCCGCGTCGAGGTCCGCCGTGTAGACGGGCGTGGCGGGTTGCTGACGCCAGGAATCGTCGATTTCGCCGGCATCGACGGGATCGAAGCCGATTTCATCGACCAGTTGCATGACGACTTCCTTCGCCTTGTGGTCGTCGCCCGCCACGGGCAGCGCAATGCGCCCCGCCGTTCCCGCCGGCTTGCCGTGGTTGCGAAGATGCGCCGCGTAGATATTGTTGAACGCCTTGATGACCGGCCGACCGATCTTCTCTTCCACCCAGCGGCTTTCCGGCAGACCGTTTTCGATTCCGTCGATTCGACCGTCGCGCTGCCGCGGATAGTAATTGCCGGTATCTATCACGATGAGACTTGCCGGTGCTCCCGCGAACAAATCCTTCGGAAGAAGCGGCACCTTCGACTCTGGAATGGTCACGACGACGAGATCCGCGCCCTGCACGGCCTCGCGCGCCTCGACGGCTTGCGCGCCAGTCGCGCGTTCGACTTCGCCGAGCGTGTCCGGCCCGCGCGAATTGGCGATGCGCACCTCGTGGCCGCGTTCGCCGAAGCGCAACGCCAGAACTTGCCCGATATTTCCCGCCCCAATGATGCCGATTTTCATGGTGCCTCCTGGGTTCGTGATCGATCTTGGCGGCATCGCAAACCCCGCACCCGATGCAACGAATCGACGTCATAGTCCAGATCAATTACAATGATAAAATCAATCCACTTCCAAGGTTTGATAGTTTTAGTTCATACTTCGTTCACTTCTTCAACACACACTTAAAGGGAACCGATCAATGCCGATCATCAACACCCAAGTCAAGCCGTTCAAAGCAACCGCCTATCACAAGGGTGATTTCGTCACCGTTACCGAAGAAAGCCTGAAGGGCAAGTGGTCCGTGTTCGTGTTCTACCCGGCCGACTTCACCTTTGTGTGCCCGACGGAACTCGGCGATCTGGCTGACCGCTACGAAGAATTCAAGAAGCTGGGCGTTGAAATCTACAGCGTTTCGACCGACACGCACTTCACGCACAAGGCATGGCACGACACGTCGGACACGATCCAAAAGATCAAGTATCCGATGATCGCCGATCCGACGCTCGCCATCTCGCGCAACTTCGACGTGCTGATCGAAGAAGAAGGCCTAGCGCTGCGTGGCACGTTCGTGGTCAACCCGGAAGGCGAGATCAAGCTGTGCGAAGTGCACGACAACGGCATCGGCCGTGACGCCGGCGAACTGCTGCGCAAGGTGCAAGCCGCGCAATACGTCGCATCGCATCCGGGCGAAGTTTGCCCCGCCAAGTGGACGCCGGGCGCTGAAACGCTGAGCCCGTCGCTCGACCTCATCGGCAAGATCTGAGTCTCGGGTTCTCCAGAGACTGACGAGGCGCGCGGCAGGCCCGCTGCGCGCCTTGCACCCCCAGTTTGTACCCACGCATTCCGTTTCGGCGCCGCTTTATGGCGGCGCTTGGACGGAGTGCGTCCAAAGATTCCAAAAACTCTCGTCAGGGAACGACACACGCCATGCTGGACGCCAATCTCAAGACTCAGTTGAAAGCCTATCTGGAAAAAGTCACGCGGCCCATCGAGCTCGTCGCCTTTCTCGACGACAGCGACAAATCGCGTGAGCTGAAAGGCCTGCTCGACGAAATCGCTACGCTGTCCCCGCGGATCAGCGTCGTCGAGAAAGAGGACGTTGCGGCACGCCGTCCGTCGTTCACCATCGGCGAGCCGGGCAAGGCGGCGGGCATTCACTTCGCCGGCATCCCGATGGGTCACGAATTCACGTCGCTCGTGCTGGCGCTGCTGCAAACCGGCGGCCATCCGATCAAACTCGACGACGAAACCATCGAGCAGATTCGCGCGCTCGACGGCGATTACCGGTTCGAAACGTATTTCTCGCTGTCGTGCCAGAACTGCCCGGAAGTCGTGCAGGCGCTGAACGTGATGGCGATCATCAATCCGCGTATCAAGCACGTGGCGATCGACGGCGCGCTGTTCCAGAAGGAAGTCGAAGACCGGCAGATCATGGCCGTGCCGACGATGTTCCTGAACGGCGACAGCTTCGGCCAGGGCCGCAGCAGCGTGAAGGAAATTCTCGCCAAGCTGGATACGGGCTCAGCCGCGCGTGCCGCGAAGCAACTGGAAACCAAGCCGGTATTCGACGTGCTGATCGTCGGCGGCGGTCCTGCAGGCGCGGCAGCGGCGATCTACGCGGCGCGCAAGGGCATTGCGACCGGCGTGGTCGCCGAGCGCTTCGGCGGCCAGGTGCTGGACACGATGGCTATCGAAAACTTCATCTCCGTGCAGGAAACGGAAGGACCGAAGTTCGCGACGGCGCTCGAACAGCACGTCAAGAGCTACGAAGTCGACGTGATGGACGTACAGCGCGCCGACAAGCTGATCCCGGGCCGCATCAACGAAGTGCATCTGGCAAGCGGCGCGGTGCTGAAGGCAAAGACCATCATTCTGGCGACGGGCGCGCGCTGGCGCGAAATCAACGTGCCGGGCGAGCGTGAATATCGCGGACGCGGCGTGGCCTACTGCCCGCACTGCGACGGCCCGCTCTTCAAGGGCAAGCGCGTGGCGGTCATCGGCGGCGGCAATTCCGGCGTCGAAGCGGCCATCGACCTCGCGGGTGTCGTTGCGGCGGTGACGCTGATCGAATTCGGCAACGAGTTGCGCGCCGATGCCGTGTTGCAAAAGAAGCTGCGCAGCCTGTCGAACGTGACCATCGTCACGAGCGCGCAGACCACGGAAATCACCGGCGACGGCAAGAAGGTCGACGGCCTGAACTACACGGACCGGGCGACGGGCGTCTCGCACCGCGTGGAACTCGAAGGCGTGTTCGTGCAGATCGGTCTCGTGCCGAACACCGAATGGCTGAAGGGCACGATCGAGCTGTCGAAGCATGGCGAGATCATCGTCGATGCGAAGGGCGCGACGTCGATCCCCGGCGTATTCGCTGCCGGCGACGTGACGACGGTGCCGTTCAAGCAGATCGTGATCGCGGTCGGCGAAGGTGCGAAGGCATCGCTTGGCGCGTTCGATCATCTGATTCGCGCGTCGGTCGAGGAAGAAGAGACGGTGGCCGCGTAAAGCTTGCCTTGCGGCGAAGGGGAAAGGCGAACGAGCGCTGCTCGTTCGCCTTTTTTTGTATTGCGCTTGCGGTGGAATTGGCGCTTGAAGCGCGCGTCAATTCGGCTCGCTTTTCCAGCGCGCTGCCGAAATAGACGGCTGTGGCAATGAGTGGGCGAAGTTGGCGATGACGCCGATGAGCAAAAACCCGCTCACGCCGAAAACACCGCCCCACCGTTAGCTTGCCGACTTCGCTTTCGGCTCGAGCACCAGCGGAAAGATCACTTCGAACACGCTTCCATGTCCTTTCACCGACTGGAAACGCAACTCGCCTTCGAGCGCACGCGACAGTTCCTTCACGATGGCAAGCCCAAGCCCCGTGCCGGGAATATCGTCCTCGGCCGCGCGCTCGAATTCCTCGAACACGCGCTCCTGATCCGCCGTACCGATGCCCGAACCTGTGTCCGTCACGCGCAAGCGCCAGCGGTCGTCCGCCACGGCGTCGATCGTCAACACGATTTCGCCCGCCGACGTGTATTTAATCGCGTTCGAAAGCAAGTTGATCGCGACCTGCTTTACCTTCAGCCGGTTCGATGTCACCGTGCCGAGCGTCGGTTCCAGATGCCCGACGAGCTTCAGGCCCTTTGCTTCGGTGCCAACGCGGTTCAACTGCATTAGTTCGTCGAAGAGACCGACGAGGTCGAACGCTTCGACTGTCAACAGCGAATCGTCGCCGAGGACCTTCGAATATTCGACCATTTCATCGACGAGACTCGCCATGTCGGACACTTGCCGGTTTGCGAGCCCGAGCGCCGTCTCGCGTTTCGCGGGCGAGCGGCCGAGCAGTTGCAACGCCGTCGAGAATACGTTGAGGAAATTGCGCAGATCGTGCGCGACGCGGCGCGTCACCTGCATGCGCGTTTCGTAAAGTTCGCTGATCAGCTTCTGACGCAGCGTGAGCTCGTAATTCGCGCGCTCCAGCATGCCGGTGTATTCGTCGATCTTGCGATCGCGCTCGCCCACCGCTTCACGAATCGAGGCCAGCGTGACGAAGCTCACCACTTCATCTGTCATGAGCCGTGCGTGTTCTTCGTCCGTGCGCGAGAGATCCGTGTGCGCGGCGGCGTAATCGCCAATCGCCTGAAGCAGAATCTGGCGGAACAGGTCGAGCTCACGCACCAGTTCGTCGATGCGATACCCCTGCTGCCAACGCCATTGCCCGTGCTGGCGCGCGTTTTGTTCGATGACGCCTTCCTGATCGCGCAAATTACGCGATTCGAGCACGACGCAGATTTCCTCGAAGACTTCCGGCAAGTGGTCCGCCAGTTGCCGGTACGTGAGCTGATCCGAGTGTTCGACTTCCTGATCCCCGAACACGAGCTTCATCCATTTTTCAGTCAGCGCGGTCCGCTGCTCGCGCAACGAAGCCACGAGACCGTCCAAGCCGTTGGCTGCCGTTTCGGCCATCTGCGATTCCTCGATTGCAACGCCCAGTTGCCGCTCGTGCGGCGCGTGGTGCTCGTATGGAAGTGCTGGTAAGGAAGTGCTGGGGTGAAACCGCCGTGGAGCGCGAAGCTCGAAGGCCGCGATGCCACGCCAGTATAGGCCCAGCTTCAGGCAAAAAGTTCGAGTACCCGACTATCGTAAACGGGCAAAATTGCTAACGCATTCGCTAATTGACAAGGTGGACGGGCGCGACGCACGCCTCAATGCGGGCGACCTTTTTCACGCAGCATCTGCACGAACTGGCGCGCGGCCGGCGACAGCGCGCCTCCCTTTCTCGTCACGATGCCATACGTCTGCGACTTCGACTTCATGCGGATCGGCAAGATGCGCAACATGCCGTAGCGCTCGAAAAGTTTCGCGACGCTCGCCGGCAATATCGCCACCATATCCGCGCTCTGCTGCAAAAGCGTGACCGTCACGAGCGGCGACGCGGTGGAGATGGGGTTCGCCGGCATCGGCAAGCCGGCGAGGTCGAGTTCGCGTTCGAGCAGCGCGCTCATCGGCAGATAACTCGGGTACGTCACCCAGCGATGACCCGCCAGTTCCGCGAGCCCGACTTCGCGTCCCGCCGCGCGCGGATGGTCCTGTCCCACGACAATGGCAAGCGGTTCGTCGGCGAGCGGCTGATAGTGGTACTTTGTCGGCTGGTCCGACACGCTTGCGCGGCCGATCACGAGATCGACATGGCCGTCGTCCAGCATGCCGAGCATGCGCGCGCTGGTGTCCTCGACAATTTCGATGGCAAGGTCCGGATGCTTCGCGTGCATCTCGCCGACGATGGGTGCGACCACGCCCGGCACCGCGCCCATGATCGTGCCGACCGTCAGCCGCCCGCCCGTGCCCGCGCGTATCTGCGCGACTTCCTGGCAAAGCGCGCTCAGATCGGCGGCCAACAGACGCGCATAGCGCACCACGGCGCGGCCGAACGGGTTGGGAATCACCCCGCTCTTGGCGCGCTCGAACAAGGGCGCTTCCAGCATCGATTCGAGTTCGGCGAGCGCCTTGGAAGCGGCGGACTGGGTCATCGCCATGGCGCTCGATGCTTTATGCAGCGATTTATGGTCGTCGAGCGCGATCAGCAACTGCAATTGCTTCATGCGCAGCCGCGACATCAGGACATCCAGGGTGTTTTTCATGCGACAAACGATGCGGAAGAAAAAGGCGGGGTGATTCCAGAAAGCGATCACTCGATGGAAAGGATTCACTATACAGCGGCGCCTCTCGCGCCGTATAGTCGGCGCAGCGCGACGCTCGCATCCGCCGCGGTCGCTACGACTCACTCAAGTCAAGGACGAGACACCATGCAACTCACAGGCAATCTGCTCATCGGCCAGCAATCCATTTTCGGCAGCAACGGCTCGATCAAGGCCGTCAACGCGTCGACGGGCGCGGCCATCGAACCGGCATTCGGCGGCGCCACGCTCGCCGATCTCGACCGCGCAGCCGCCCTCGCCTGGGCCGCGTTCGACGTATATCGCGAAACCGCGCCCGAAGCGCGCGCGAAATTCCTCGAAACCATCGCGCAAAATATCCTCGACATCGGCGACGATCTGGTCGAACGCTGCATCATCGAAAGCGGATTGCCACGCGGACGGATCGAAGGCGAACGCGGCCGCACGGTCGGTCAACTGCGTATGTTCGCGGAAGTGGTGCGTAACGGCGACTATCTCGGCGTGCGCATCGACCCGGCGCAACCCGAACGCAAGCCGCTGCCGCGCGTGGATCTGCGTCTGCGTCACATCGGCGTCGGCCCGGTCGCCGTGTTCGGCGCGAGCAACTTCCCGCTGGCGTTCTCGGTCGCGGGCGGCGATACAGCTTCCGCGCTCGCCGCCGGCTGCCCGGTGATCGTCAAGGCGCACTCGGCGCATCCGGGCACGGCGGAACTCGTCGGCCTCGCGGTGCAAAAGGCCGTGAAGGACTGCGGCATGCCCGAAGGCACGTTCTCGCTGCTGTTCGACAGCGGTCGTGACATCGGCCAGGGCCTCGTCAAGGACAACCGCATCAAGGCAGCAGGCTTCACGGGCTCGCGCGGAGGCGGCACGGCGCTGATGAAGCTCGCCGCCGAGCGTAAGGAACCCATTCCCGTCTATGCGGAAATGAGCAGCATCAACCCGGTCGTGTTGTTCCCGGCCGCGCTCAAGAACCGTGGCGAAGCCATCGCGAAGGCATTCGTGCAATCGCTCGTGCTCGGCGCGGGCCAGTTCTGCACAAACCCCGGCCTGATCCTCGCCGTCGATAGTCCTAACCTGGACAAGTTCATCGCGGCGGCATCGGCGGCGCTGACGGAGACGGCTGCGCAGACCATGCTCACGCCGGGCATCCACAAGGCGTACGAAGGCGCGATCGACAAGGCTTCGAGCCAGGCGGACGTGAAGACGCTCGCGCGCGGCGTCGAAGCGAAGAGCGACAATCAAGGCCAGTCGGCGCTGTTCTCGACCACGGCTGCGAACTTCCTCAAGAACCACGCGCTGCAGGAAGAGATTTTCGGCGCGTCGTCGCTGGTGGTGCGCTGCCCGGATCAGAAGACGATGCTGGACCTGATCGAATCGCTCGAAGGCCAGTTGACGTCGGCGCTGCATATCGACGAAGCCGATTACGCCGAAGCGCGCGACTTCCTCCCGGCGCTCGAACGCCGCACGGGCCGCATTCTGGTGAACGGTTTTGGCACGGGCGTCGAAGTGGGCCACGCGATGGTTCACGGCGGCCCGTATCCGTCCACGGCGGATGGCCGTTCGACCTCGGTCGGCAGCCTCGCGATCAACCGCTTCCTGCGTCCGGTGAGCTATCAGGACCTGCCGGATGCGCTTCTGCCCGACGCGCTGAAGACCGAGAATCCGCTGGGTCTGAATCGCCGTATCGACGGCAAGTTGCAACTGGCTGAATAAGCCGGTCGCATAAGCTGCAAATCGAGGCCGCGGCGCTGAACTTCCGGGTTCGCGTCGCGGCCTTCCACTTATCGCGAATTGCTTCGGATGGCTAAATTGTCCGCACTTTCGCCACGCACGGCGCAAACGTTCGCGCCGGCGCGCGAGGCAGTTCGTATCCGCCATGCAACGTGCGAACGGGTTTCATTTCGGGCCCTAACCGCTTTTGCATCAGTGGGTTATCGCGCGGTCGTTCGCCCTTGTCGGTTATTGGCTAAGGATTGGCGTCACGAAACCGCCGCCGCGCGCCCAGAATGTCAAAAACATTGTGAGAGAGCGATGCGTGGCGTTTGGCCGCGAAGCCCTGAAACGGCGACGCGGGCGCACCAGTCCCGGCCGCGTTTTCGTATCGACACGAGGGCCAGCGCCATCAAAAGGCGCGGTTACGAGGCGCGCTGGGAGCACGGAGTTTCGCGTGCCGCCGGCGCGATGATGTAGTCGCTTAAATTCAGGCGGCCCGAGGTAGGTGCGAAACGCGATTGACGTCCGAACTCGCTTCAACGATATTCGGACTTTCGTTTTTCGGACGCACGCAGTCGATGTTCATTCGACATACATTCGCGCCCGACAAACGAAACGAAGGATTGTTGCCGCAGGACTTCGCGCGCGCGATTGCGGGCGGTCCGAAGCCAGTATAGGCACTCAAGCGGCCACGTTATCGCACATGTCCTTCGAGGGCTTAAAAGCATGACCACGCGTCTGACGTTTCCTGCATCCATGTTCTCCGTCGTCTGCCAGCGTTGCGGCAGCACGATGCGCAAAAACGCCGACAGTTGTCCAAACTGCGGCGCGGATCGTAACGCCGCGTCCGCTCAACCGCGCCAGGCCGCCGCACCGCAAGAACGGCCGCGCGTCAATATGTTCGAGCAGACGCTTTCCAAACCGCTTCCGTCGATGTCGACCTCGGCAACGGCTTCCGCCGCCGCATCGGTTGGCGCCGGCGCCTCCGCTTCCGGCGCGCTGCCGGAGGAGCCCGCAACCGAACGCGGCTGGCCCGCGGGTTGGGACCCGAAACGCGCGAGCGAACGTATCGCGCAAAAGGCGGCGGAGCATCGGGCGAAGCGCCTGGAGGAATCCGCGCGCAGCGCTTATGCGAACACCGGCCGCGATCCCGACGCGCTGCCCGGCTCCGAATCCTGGTCGAAGCGCAAGACGGTCATCGCGGGCGTTTGTTCGGTCGTGCTCGCGCTCGGCGCGGCCGCTTATCTGCAATACGGCGATTCGAACGATGACGACGCCTCGCCGTCCGCCGATCACAGTGTCTCCGGCGCGATCGATTCCAGATTCAGCTCGCTCGTGCCGGGTACCGCGCCGAACGTGAACCCCAATGTGGCGATAGGCGCGGGCAATGCCTCGGCCGATGCCCGTGCGTCCGTTTCCGGCGATACGCTGCGCAGCGTGCGCCTTGCGCTGGATCAGCACGACCTGACGCTGGCGCGCGCGCGCCTCAAGACCGTTCCCGCGTCATTGCAGACGCGCCCCGACTACGATTCGATGAAAGAAGAACTCGCGAAGCGCGAGTTGCAACGCGACGCCGCGCTGCAACTGGCGCGGGCCTGCGAGCGGACTTCGGCATGGTCATGTGTGCAGCAGAACGCGGGCGAAGCGCTCGCTATCGATGGCGGCAACGGCGAGTCGCAAGCGATGCTCGAACGCGTCATCTCGCACGCGGGCTGGATGGTCGCGACGCCTGCGGGCGCGAAGAAGCCGCTGCCATCGGCGGTGACGGCTGCTGCCCCGGCGCCCGCCGCGCCTGCCAGCGTGGTTGCCGCCAACGTCGGCAAGCCTGCGACCACTGCGAACGTCGAAGTTGCGACGCCGCCAGTCAAGACCGTGACCATCGCGCCGAAGAACGTGGTTGAGCGGCACGCCGCGCAGCGCGGAACGGCAGCGGCGGCACGGCGGGATGCGATCGACGAAGCGCGGGATGCATCGACTGATTCGCGCGCGGAGAAGATCGCGCGGGCTCAGGCGGCTACGAATGCCATTACCGCGGCGACGGTTGGGCCTGTTGCTACGGCTAATGTTGCCCCGGCCAATGCGCCTGCGACTTCGGCCGTTGAATTGCCTGCCGCGAAGATGTTCGCACCGTCCGCTACGACGGCGACGGTGGCACCGGCGACTTCCGGCAATACCTTGCCTGCCGCAAGGACAACGGCAGCGACGGCAGCGCCTGCCGTGCCTTCCACGACGCCAGCGCCTTCCACTGTCGCAGCGACGGCCGCTCCTTCGGTTGCTGTGCTGACGCCCGCGCCCGTGACGACCACGGCGACGCGCACGGCGCCCGCCAACGCTGCGCCGCCTCCCGCGACGAGTCGCACCGCGCCCGCCGCCGTGGCAGCCAACACGCGGCCCGCGCCTCAAACCGGCGCGACGCGCAACACCGCGTCGACCGGCCTGTTCGATGCCTCTTCCGCCAATCACGCCAACGCGAGCGATGAGATGTACGTCGCGCCGCAGAATCGCGGAGCGACCGCGACGGGCGGCGGCGCATCGAATAACGGCATGTACGATGCGACGTCCAATCGCGGCGGCACGTCCAACGGGATGTATGTGGCGCCGTCGGCGTCGGGTGCCACACCGCATGCATCGACATCATCGACGGCGACTGGCGCGACGCCTGTCGCCGTGCGCAATACCACGCCGCAAGCTCAACTCGCCGCCGCGCCCGCGATCACCCCGCCCGCAGCAAGCCCGCGCGCTGCCGCGTCGTTTGGCGCATCGAACGTATCGGCGCATATGGACGCGGACAAGACCGAAGAACTGGAACGCGCCATCAAGCAATACGGTTGGACGAGCGGCGCGGCTTCGAAGTCGGCGCCGTGAAGATGGGGAGATAGAAACATGGAAGAGCGCATTGAATGAAGATTCGGCGCTCTGTGGGTGAAAGGCAACCACGCAAGCAAGGCGCCTTGCGAAATCGAAGCGGCTCCGAAGAGAGCGCTTCAGAAATAGAAAAGTCTCGGTAACGACGCGAATCTAAAGAAGCCCGACTCGGGAAACGAAGCATCTTTAAAGGACTGCGGTCTCGAATATCAAATCGCTTCCAAAGCGGCGATGTCTTGGGAGACGAGACTCGACGGAAGAGACGACGCACGTCGGCGGGTGTGCGAGCAAGAAACAAGCATCCAAAGAACGAAGCAAATCAGGAAAAAAGCATTCACGGAGACAAAGCTTTTTTGGCACAGCGTGCCCGGAAAGAACCCGGCATCTCGCGAACGGAAAGAGTCGCCAGAACAAACTGCATCGGCTAAAACTAGCCCGCGCGCAGAAACGCATAACCGATTTCGCACGATGCGACACTCTCGCATCGCGCGTGTTCCACAGCACCCGTCCAACTCAAGAATCGAGGGTCAATCATGTTCTCCACGAAAATCATGCGGAACGCCGCGCGAGGTGCGCTCGCCCTCCTTGCCGTAATCGGTCTCGCAAGCGTCACGGGGACGAGCTTCGCCGCCGACGCCGTGCCCTACAAAATCACTACCGGGCCGGATCGCGGCACGTATATTCAGATCGGTCAGGACCTGTCCAAGTACGTGGCCGACCCAGCCGGCATGGAACTGGAAGTGCTTTCTTCCAAAGGATCGGCGGAAAACGTGCAGCGCATGCGCTATGAACCCGGCGTGAAATTCGCACTCGTTCAGTCGGACGTGTATCAGGCTTACGTCGATATGGCCGCGTCCGGTAACGCCGATGCCGGCAATATCATCAAGCCGCTGCGCCTCATCATGCCGCTTTACGACGAAGAAATTTACTTCGTCGTGCGTTCGGATTCGCCGCTCAAGTACATCCAGGAAATCAAGGACAAGAACATTAGCGTCGGGCTGCTCGGAAGCGGCACGGCGCAGTCGTCGGCGACGCTGTATCGGCTGATGTTCGGTGAACCTATCGCCGACCAGAACGCGCAGCACTATAGCAACGAGGACGCGCTCGCGAAGCTGATCGTGCGCAAGATCGACGTCGCGGTGATCGTCGCGGGACAGCCTGCCAAGCTCTTTCAGGACATGAACCCGGAACTGCTGCAGCAGATCAAGCTGTTGCGTCTGGACCCGGCCGCGCCTGAAACCGCGCGCGCCAAGCAAACGTATTTCCCGGCGACGATCCGCACATCGAGCTATCCGAACTGGATTCAGGAGGACACGCCAACGCTCACCGTCAAGGCGTTCCTCGTGACGTATGACTACGGTCTGCGCGGCACCGTCGGCGCGATGTCGAAATTCGCCGATTCGCTCTGCACGAACTTCGACACGCTGCAGGCGAGCGGGCATCCGAAGTGGAAACAGGTGCATCTCGAACTGCCGCCGCTGACGAAGGGCTGGAAATACTATCCGCCGGTTGAAAAGCATTTGCGGTCGTGCATCGCCAAGCGCGCGGCGCTCGCGCAGCAATCGCAAGGCGGCGCGCAGACGGTATCGGCGCGTTCGACGGATGGCGCCGCGCCAAAAATGAAGAAAGCAAGTTGCACCGCGCAGGAGAAGGTGTTGTTGCTGTGCGATCAATGACGTGAACGCACGCGCTGTTGTCTGCATGACGACAGCGCGTTGCGCGATACGCAAACAAGCGCCTACGCCCCCATCGCCGCCATAACCCCCGCCAGCCGCTTCAACCCACGCTCGATAGCCGGGACGCTCGTCCCGCCATATCCAAGCAACACGCCTTGCAAGAGCGGCTTGCCCGCATAAAACGGCGCGATGCCGTACAACCCCACTTGCGCCTCGCGCGCCGCCGCGACCACGCGCGCTTCCTGCCACGGCTCTAAAAGCCGCGTGACCAGATGGATGCCGGCCGTCGATGGCATCGGCTCGAACCAGTGCGCAAGAGCGCCCGTCAGATGCGCGATCAACGCGGCACGGCGTTGCGCATACGCCTTGTGCATGCGGCGCAAATGTTTCGCATATTCGCCATCCAGCATGAAGGCGCCGAGCGCTGTCTGCGTGAGCATGCAGCCGTGCAGATCGCAAACTTGCCGCGCGTTCCAGAGCGGCTCGGAAAGCGTCGCGGGCGGCACCACGTAGCCAATCCGCAAATCCGGAAAAAGCGTCTTCGAGAACGTGCCGACATACGCGACCAACCCTGCATGATCCAGGCTCTTCAGCGACTCGACCGGCCGCCCTTCGAAGCGAAACTCGCCGTCGTAGTCATCCTCGACGATCACCGCGCCGCGTTTGGCTGCCCATTCGAGCAGTTCGATCCGGCGCGCGAGGCTCATCGGCATGCCGAGCGGAAACTGATGCGACGGCGTCACGTAGACGAGCCGTGTATTGCGCGGCAACTTGTCCACGACGATCCCGTGCTCATCGACGGGAACGTGCGCAATGCGCGCGTGCAGCGCCGAGAAGATGGCGCGCGCAGGCGGATAACCCGGCTCTTCCATCGCGACGACATCGCCCGGCTGGACCACCACGCGCGCGAGCAGATCGAGCGCCTGCTGCGCGCCTTGCGTCACGAGGACGTCCTGCCAGTTGCACACCACCGCGCGGCTGAACGCCAGATAGCGCGCAATGCCGAGCCGTAGCTCCTGTTCGCCGGCCGGATCGCGATACGACGCCACGCCGCCGCCCGTGCGCGCCTGCGTGCGCAGCGCCTGATTGATGCAGCGGCGCCAGGCATCGAAGGGGAAAAGCGTCTTGTCGGTCACGCCGCCCTTGAAATCGCAGTCGAGCGTGATGTCGGCGGGCGGCATGGGCATCGACATGCGTTCGGGCATCTTGCGCCAGATGCCGGTGGCGCGGGCGCGCGCCGAGGTCGGCTCGGCGCGGGCGGCGGGCAGACGCGTGAGGCCATCGGCGACGAAGGTGCCATCGCCGGCGCGAGTGCGAAGAAAACCTTCGGCGATCAGGCGATCGAATACATCGAGCGTCGTCTTGCGAGACACGCCGAGCTGCGCGGCGAGATCGCGCGTGGACGGCAGGCGCGCATGAGCGGCAAGCCGCCCCTCGATGATGCCCGCGCGCAACTGGCCGTAGATCTGGCCCGTGAGGTCGTGACGGCCGTGCAGGGTGATGTGGATGTCCAAGGTGAAGCACCGATTGAGCGTGGCTACCTAGGATGAATGGATTTCGATGCTTTCACAAGACCAGCGCCGCGTTCGCCTCACCCTTCCGCCCCAAACACGGCCGCACACAACGTCACCCCTTCGGCGCTCAACCACGCACTTCCCGCGCCCTCTTCCGTGATCGTCATCTCGATCAGCCCCGCATCCGCGAGCCCGGTAAGCTGCCGCCGCAACGCGCTCATCGGCAAATCGGACTGCTTCGCCAACTTCGCAAGCGACCACGGTTTCTCCGGGCTCTCCCGACGCGCGCGCCAGAGTTGCGCCAGAACGGCGACGAGTATGGGATCGATGTCATCGCTCATCTATGTCTCCTTTTCTATGTCGTCTCGTGCCGCGCGCCGATCGATTTCGCCGACGAGTTCGCCCAAACGCTGCAACGCCGCCTCGCTCTGCGCGGTCCACGGATAGCTGTAGTTCAGGCGAATGAAGTGGCTGAAGGCATTGCGCGTCGAGAACATATAGCCCGGCCCGACCGTAATACCGCATTCGAGCGCCGCGCGATAAAGCTGCATCGAATCGACGCGCTCCGGCAATTCGACCCAAAGCACATAACCGCCCTGTGGCGCGGACGTGCGCGTGCCCGCCGGAAAGAAGCGCTCGACCATCGCACGCATGATGCGCGCCTGTTGCTGATAGAGCTTGCGCACGCCGCGCAGATGCCGGTCGTAACCGTCCTGACGAAGATAATCGGCGACGGCGACTTGCGGCACCGAAGGCGTGGTCAGCGTGTTGAGGAACTTGAGCTTCTCGACTTGCGCGCGAAAACGTCCCGGCATCGCCCAGCCGATTCGATACGACGCCGTGAGACTCTTCGAAAACGACGCGCAGTGAAGCACGAGCCCCTTGGTATCGAAACTTTTGAGTGTCGTAGGCCGCGCATCGCCAAAATAGAGCTCGTGATACACGTCGTTTTCGATCACCGGTATCTCGTGCTCGCTCAGCAATTCGACGAGTTGCCGCTTGCGCGAATCCGGCATCAGAAAGCCGAGCGGGTTCTGAAAATTCGGCATCACCATGCAAGCAGCAATCTTTCTTTTGCCGATGATCTGCGCCAGCGCCTCGATGTCGATGCCATCGACGGCATGCGTCGGCACCTCGATTGCGCGCATGCCGAGCCGCTCGATGGCGTGCAGCATCGCGTAATACGTTGGCGACTCGACGGCCACGGTATCGCCCGGCTTCGCGACCGCCTGCAAACTCAGATTGATCGCTTCGGTCGCGCCGACCGTAATCACGATTTCGGCCGGGTCCACGCTCACGCCGTTCTCCGCGTAGCGCCGCGCGATCTGGCGGATGAGCTCGGGGTTGCCGGGCGGCAGATCGTCGATGAGATTCCAGCTCGTGTGCCGCCGCGCGATGGCGTTCGCGTACTGGTTGATGCGCCGCCAGGGGAACGGCTCGGGATCGGGATACGGCGAGCCGAACGGCACGGCGTCGTGCGCGCGGATGCTGCGCAGCGTGGCAAGCACGAGCCGGCTCACGTCCACTTCGGAAGCCACCGCCACGGGACGCGCGCGGCGCTTCGTCTCGTCACGCGGCGTTTCGGCCTTGGGTCTGGCGCGCACGAAATAGCCGGATTGCGGACGCGTTTCCAGCACGCCGCGGCCTTCGAGCAACGCATAGGCATGCAGCACGGTCTTGATGCTCACGCCGTGCTGCTGGCTCGCCTGCCGCACCGACGCAATGCGCTCGCCCGGCGCGAACACGCCACGGCGCACGGCGGCTTCGATCTCATCGGCGAGCTTTTCGTAGAGGGTCACGGCGGCGGTCGTGTCGAAACAAGGAGGGCGTTCAGTCTACCAACTGTATCCCTCCTATTTCACGTTTTCTGTGCGCCGCGCGCCATTTGGGAAACAGTAGGATCGACGTACCGAATCGTCCTGTGCGTCGACACGCCACACCATGAAGAAGCCCGAAGCTCGCATCGAACCGTACTCGCACCCCGCCGCAGGCTGGGGCGCGCTCAAACAGGTGGCTATCAATCTCGTCAAGGAGAAGGTCGCGGGCGGCAATTACCGGACGCTCTTCAAGCAGAATCAGCCGGATGGCTTCGACTGCCCCGGGTGCGCGTGGCCGGACCGGGCGCATGCATCGACATTTGAATTCTGCGAAAACGGCGTCAAGGCGGTTGCCGCCGAAGCCACGGCGAAGCGCGTCACGCCCGCGTTCTTCGAGGAGCACACGGTGACTTCGCTGATGGCGCAGTCGGACTACGAACTCGAACAGCATGGCCGCCTAACCGACCCGCTTGTCTACGACGCCAAGCGCGACCGTTATGTGCCGATAGAATGGGACGCGGCGTTCGAGTTGATCGCATCGCACATCAACAAGCTGGACCATCCGGACAAGGCCGCGTTCTATACGTCCGGCCGCGCAAGCAACGAAGCCGCTTTCCTTTACCAGCTCTTCGTGCGGATGGTCGGCACGAACAATTTCCCCGACTGCTCGAACATGTGCCACGAGGCAACGAGCCGTGGCCTGCCGCATACCGTGGGCGTCGGCAAGGGCACGGTGACGCTCGACGACTTCGAACACGCCGACACGCTGCTGCTCTTCGGTCAGAATCCGGCGACCAATCATCCGCGCATGCTCGGCGAGTTGCGCGACTGCGCGAAACGTGGCGCGACCATCGTGTCGATCAATCCGCTGAAAGAACGCGGCCTCGAACGGTTCGCGAGCCCGCAGCACACACTCGACATGCTTTCGCCCAAGGGCGTGAAGATCAGCTCCGTATTCATCCGCCCGAAAGTGGGTGGCGACTTCGCGCTCATCAAGGGCGTGGCGAAACGCGTGATCGAACTCGACGATGCCGCGCTCGTCAATGGCCAGGCCCGCGTGCTCGATGTCGATTTCATCGCGCAACACACGGTTGGCTTCGACAGCTTCGCCGCCGACTTGCGCGCCGAGAACTGGGAGATGATCGTCGCGGAATCGGGCGTGGCCATCGACGAAATCTTGAAGCTCGCCGATATCTACGCGCAAGGCCGCGCCGTCATCTCGACATGGGGCATGGGCCTCACGCAGCACAAGAATTCAGTGCCGATCGTGCAGTTGCTGTCCAACCTGATGATGATGCGCGGCAATATCGGCCGGCGCGGCGCGGGGCTTTGCCCGGTGCGCGGCCATTCGAACGTGCAGGGAGATCGCACGGTGGGTATCGAGGAAAAGCCGACGCAGGCGTTTCTCGACAAACTCGGCGCGGCATACGACTTCGAGCCGCCGCGCGAGCACGGTTACGACGTGGTCGAATCCATTCACGCGATGCTCGAAGGCCGCGTGAAGGTGTTCATCGGCCTGGGTGGCAATTTTTCGATCGCCACGCCCGACACGCCGCGCACCTGGGAAGCAATGCGTTCGTGCGACCTCACCGTGCATATCACGACCAAGCTGAATCGCAGCCATCTCGTGC
The DNA here is from genome assembly GCF_031450875.1 of Caballeronia sp. LZ001. Taxonomy (NCBI): domain Bacteria; kingdom Pseudomonadati; phylum Pseudomonadota; class Betaproteobacteria; order Burkholderiales; family Burkholderiaceae; genus Caballeronia; species Caballeronia sp. LZ001. The sequence continues at coordinate 235,566 of NZ_JARTVX010000004.1, forward strand.
ATGGCCGCGACGCGCTCATTCTGCCGACGCTCGGCCGTACCGAGATCGACATGCAGAACGGCGTGGCGCAAGGCGTGAGCGTGGAAGACTCGATGAGCATGGTCCACATCTCGTATGGCATGAACAAGCCCGCTTCGCCGAATCTGCTTTCCGAGGTGGCGATCGTCGCGCGCATGGCGCATGCGACGCTCGGTTCGGGCAAGGTGGACTGGCTCGCGCACGCGAACGACTACGCGCTGATTCGCGACGGCATAGAAAAAGTGGTCGAGGGCTTCGAGCGCTATAACGAGCGGTTGAAGCAACCCGGCGGCTTTCATCTGGGCGTGGCTTCACGCGAGCGCGTCTGGAAGACGCCGAGCGGCAAGGCGCAGTTCATCGTGCACCCCATTGCCGTCGATACGCCGATTCACCGCGCCCGCGCCCTGCACGGCGAGCGCCTGATGACGCTCATGACCACGCGCTCGCACGATCAGTACAACACGACGATCTACGGACTCGACGACCGCTATCGTGGCGTGTACGGACAGCGGCGTGTGCTCTTTGCGAACCGCGAGGATATCGACATGCTCGGCTTCGAACCGGGCGACCTCGTGGATATCACGAGTGTCTGGGATGACGATGTCGTGCGCCAGGTGGACGGCTTCACCCTCGTTGCGTACGACATTCCTCGTGGATGCCTGGGCGCATACTATCCTGAGACCAACCCGCTAGTGCCGTTGTCGTCCACTGCTGATGGTGCCGGGACGCCGACTTCGAAGTCCATTCCCGTGTTGCTGAGTTCCGCGAACGAAATCCGCCAGAGCGCTGCTGCTTGAGATCGAAGTTGATGCCGCACCGGGCCACCGCGTTGTGACGCGCGCGGGCGCGTGCGTTCAGGCGGCGCTCCAGCGCATCGGGACCCGTGCACCAGCGGTGAATGACGGCGCCGAGCGCGCCCAGAATGCCGACGCCCGCCATCCAGCCGAGCGCGATGCTTTGCAGCGTGGCCGACACATAAGCGCCGCCCAGCATGGCCGCCGCGAACACCACCACGACCATTTTGTAGGGCGGACTGTCCTGATTCTCGGTCCGTTGGCGGGTTGCGGCGCCCCATTCGGTCTGGTAGCCGCTGACAGAATATCCTTGCGTAGTTTGTTTCATTTTTATCTCCAAACCGTCCTCAAGTTTGCGTTTTCGCAAACTTACGCAGATGGAGACGCAAGCGATATACGACTTTTCCTAACTATCAGCCGGATGGCAGAGGTTGACTTTTAGCGACGATGACGGACCGTTACTTGGCGCCGGCAAACTCCTGCACCTCGGCATCGGTTTCGCCGGCGAGCGGCACGACGCCTGACGGTCCCATCGCCAAGGGCTGCAACAGCAACGCGACGAGCCCGCTCCAGCCGGTCTGATGCGATGCGCCCACGCCGCGTCCGTTGTCGCCGTGAAAGTATTCGTGGAACAACACGAGATCGCGCGAACGCGAGTCCGCCTGGAGTTGCGGATACGCCGCCATCACCGGACGTTCGCCGTTCTTGTCGAGCAAGAAGAGCGTGGTCAGACGGCGCGCGAGTTCGTCGGCGATCTGTTTCAGCGAAAACTTTTGTCCCGAGCCGGTCGGGTATTCCACGCGGAAATCATCGCCGTAATAGCGATGAAATTCGTGCAGCGACGCAATCAGCAGATAGTTCACCGGCATCCAGATCGGCCCGCGCCAGTTCGAGTTGCCGCCAAACACGCGCGAGTTCGACTCGGCCGGCAGATACTGCACCGAGAAGCTGTCACCGTTGTGATAGAACACGAACGGATTGTCGCGATGCACCCGCGACAGCGCGCGCACGCCGTGGTCGGAAAGAAACTCGCTTTCGTCGAGCATGCGTCTGAGCAGCGCCTTCATGCGATGCCCGCGCAACAGCGACAGCAGCACGCTATTGCCCTGCCCCGCGATATTCCAGCGCGACACGAGCCGCGCGAGATCCGGCCGATGTTCGAGGAACCAGTGCAGCCGGTCGCGCAGTCCCGGCAGCGCCTTGTGCACGTTCGGTTCGAGCACGTGCACGGCGAACATGGGAATGAGCCCGACGATGGACCGCACGCGCATCGGTACATTCGAGCCGTCCGGCAGACGCAGCTTGTCGTAGAAGAACTCGTCCTCGCCGTCCCACAAACCCGTGTCGCAGTCGTCCTCGCAGCTCACGGCTTCCGCGATATACAGGAAGTGCTCGAAGAACTTCACCGCGATATCCACGAACACCTTGTTCGCGTAGGCCAGTTCGAGCGCGATACGCATGAGGTCGAGCGCGTACGCGGCCATCCATGCGGTGCCATCGGCCTGATCGATATGACCGCCTGTCGGCAGGGGCGACGAGCGATCGAAGATGCCGACGTTATCCAGCCCGAGGAAGCCGCCCTGGAAGATGTTGCGGTCGTCGGCGTCCTTGCGGTTGACCCACCACGAGAAGTTGAGCAGCAGCTTGTGGAACACGAGTTCCAGGAAGTCGCGGTCGCCCTTGCCGGTGATCGCGCGGTCGATCTCGTAGACGCGCCACGTCGCCCACGCGTGCACGGGCGGATTGGCGTCGCCGAAAGCCCATTCGTAGGCGGGCAACTGGCCATTCGGATGCTGATAACGGTCCTTCACGAGCAACAGCATCTGGCGTTTGGCGAACTCCGGATCGATCAATGCGAAGGCGGCCGCGTGGAACGCGAGATCCCACGACGCGTACCACGGATATTCCCACTTGTCCGGCATCGACACGATGTCCGCGTTGCACAGATGCCGCCACTCCGCATTGCGCCCGCGACGGCGCGATTGCGGCGGCGTAGGTTGCAGCGGATCGCCGTCGAGCCAGCGCGTAACGTCGAATTGGTAATACTGCTTCGACCACAGCATGCCAGCGAGCGCCTGACGTTGCACGAGCCGCTGATCGGCGTCGGTGATGTCGTGCTGCAACGCGCCGTAGAACTCGTCGGCTTCCGCGATACGGCGCGCGAAGAGCGCGTCGGCATCGAGCGGCACGGTGTCGGGCGCGGATTCGGGACGCCAGCGCATGAACACTGTCGCCGTCCCGGATGGCGCGATCTCGAGATGCGCGCGAGCCGTCGCGCGCGTGCCGGTGTCGCGGCGAATCGCGTGTTCGTCCTCGTGGACGATGTAGTCGTTCACGCCATCCTTGAACGGACCCGGACCCTCCATGTTGAAAAGACGCTTGACGTTGGTGTCGTTCTCGCAGAAGAGCCATTCGACATCGGGCGTATCCGGCGACCATGCCGTGAGTACCATCTGTTCGTGTGCGCCGTGTTCCGCCGCGACATAGGTCACGCCGTTCACCGTCTGAAGTTTCAGCGAGGGTTTATCGGACACCTTCTTCCACGACCACGTATTGCGCGCCCACATCTGCGGCATTACGTCGATGGTAGCGGCGCAGTCCGCGCGATTCTCCACTTTCACGCGCATGACGATGTCGTCCGCCGTGTGCTTCGCGTATTCCACCTGCACGTCGAAGTAGCGGCCATCGTCGAACACGCCGGTATCGAGCACTTCGTATTCGGGCTTGTCCGCGCCGCGCCGCGCGTTTTCCTCGATGAGATCGGAATAAGGAAACGCCGCATGCGGATACTTGTAGAGCATGCGCATGTACGAGTGCGTCGGCGTGCCGTCGATGTAAAAGTACAGCTCCTTCACATCCTCGCCATGATTGCCCTGCTCGTTGGTGAGCCCGAAAAGCCGTTCCTTGATGATCGGATCGGCGCCGTTCCACAAGGCGAGCGAGACGCACCAGTTGAGCTTGTCGTCGCCGAATCCGGCGATGCCGTCCTCGCCCCAGCGATACGCCCGGCTGCGCGCGTGATCGTGCGGAAAGTAATCCCACGCGGTGCCGTTATCGCTGTAATCCTCGCGCACCGTGCCCCATTGCCGTTCGCTCAGATACGGTCCCCAGCGTTGCCAGCGCGGGCAATCGCTCGAATGCAGACGCGAGCCTTCGACGGTGTCGATCTGATTGACGGCGCGCGATTTCGGCATGGATATTTCTCCTGATGAGCGGCGTTCGATGCCGCGGGCAAGACTCGTAATTTAGCGTGTTTCGGTCAGAAGCTTTTCTATGCGCAGCAATTCGCCGAGCGACCACGCCTGGAAAGGTGTGCCGCCAGGCGTATGGGGTGCATCGCCGTCGGCGACTTCTGACAGATGATCGAGACCGTACCGGTCCAGATGCGCTTCGAGCGGCGCGATGAAGCGCTCGCGCGCGCCCGCAGCGCCATGCACGCGAATCCACGCCTCGATGAACGGCCCGATCAGCCAGGGCCACACGGTTCCCTGATGATAGGCGCCGTCGCGTTCCAACACGCCACCCGCATAACGCGGACGATACGCCGGGTCGGCCGGCGCGAGCGTGCGCAAGCCGAGTGGTGTCAGCAGTTGGGTTTCCACTTGCGCGAGCACGGCTTGAGCGATGTCGCCATCGACGAGCGCGAAAGGCAGACCGCCCAGCGCAAAGATCTGATTCGGGCGGATCGAACGATCGAGCTTGCCGGCTTCGTGATCGGCATCGACGACATCGTACAGCGCGCGTGTGTCGGGATCGACGAAGCGCGCGAGGAAAGCCGCGCGCGCAGCGTCGCGCGGCGCGGTCCAGCGCGCATTCCACGCGCTTGCTATCGACAGCGCGTTGAACCACAGCGCCTCGACTTCCACCGGTTTGCCAATGCGCGGCGTCACCACCCAGTCGCCCGCCTTCGCGTCCATCCACGTGAGCTGAACGCCCGGGACGCCCGCGCGCAACAGACCGTCCGCGTCCGCCGCGATGCCAAAGCGCGTGCCGCGCGTATAGCCTTCGAGAATGGAATCGACCGCGTGTTGCAGGCGGCTCGCGGTCGCGGCGCTGGCGTGGCCCGTCGCCAGGTAATCGTGCACCGCCACGGCGAACCACAGCGAGGCATCGACCGAGTTGTATTCGGGCATGCCGCCGCCGTCCGGGAAGCGGTTGGGCAGCATGCCGTCCGAGAGCGTATCGGCCCATTCGAGCAGAATCGATTCGGCATCGGCGAAACGGCCCGCCGCGAGCAGAAGACCGCGCATCGAGATGAAGGTGTCGCGGCCCCAGTCGGTGAACCACGGATAGCCCGCGATGACCGTCTTGCCAACGTTGCGATCCACGATATAGGCGTCGGCGGAACGCGCGAGCCGCGAGCCGAACGCGGCGCGCCTTTGGCTCTCTCGCGTGGCGAGTCGGGTGGCAAGCGCTACCGCATTGCCCTCGTGCGCCTGTTCGCGGCCGGTGTCGGCATGAAAGATCAGCACCGCATCGCCGCGTACGAGATCGAAGCTGAAGACGCCGGGTGCGGCGAGGTCTTCGGTGAAATCGAGACCGCGGTCGCGCTCACGCGCATAGCTAAAGTTGCGATACCAGTCCGGCGCGTGCCGATAAGCCCCGTTCGACGTCGCGCCGATAGCCGGCAGATCGGCGTACGGACGCCAATGCACACGCTCCACGTCGACGGTTGCATCGAAGGAAAACGCGCCGTTCTCGTGATGCAGCGCGTGATAGTCGCGGCCCGAAAGAAGCGGCCGCACTTCGAGCGTGGCTTTCGGCACGGGCGTTTCGAGCCGCCAGCGCAGCACCGTCTCGCCGCTGTCCTTCACGACGAACACTTCCGCGCTCGCCACCGTTTCGTCGCCAATGCGAAAGCGCCACGTGGGCCACAGCGAAGTATCGAAGGAGAGGAGGCTCGCGGAGATGTCCGGGTACAGCACGTCGGGCGCGTAGCGTTGCATCGTGAGCGCGTGGCGCTTTCCGTTTACATCGAGCCATGCCTCGACGCCATTCACCAGCACGACGCGCCCGGCGGGCGGCGCGGTGGCGGCGAGCAGCAACGCCTGATAGCGCCGCGTGCGCAACGTGCCGACGGTGCCCGACGCGAAGCCGCCGAAGGCATCCGGTTCGAGCCATTCGTCTTCCAGATGCGCGGTGTCGAAAGGCGCGTCCCGATTCGCTTCGATACGCGTCATGTCGCCGCCTTGTTCCGATAATCGCTGAGCGCGCGCCGCGCCTTCTTCTGGATCGTCGCGCGCATTCGCGGTGTCCAGCCGAGCAGCAAACCGCTCGCGCCGAGCGCCTGACGGCTCCAGCGCCAGAGATCGAAGGTGTCGATGTGTTCGACGATGAAGCCATCGCGGATAGCAAAGCGCGACTCGATACGATTGACGACCGGCCAGCCCGTGGCCGAATAGGTATAACGCGCGATGGCGACGGCGCTCGCGGTCTGCCCGATCGAGCGGATTTCATCCACGGTCAGCGAGAAATCCGCCGCGCGGCCGAGCAACATGCGCCACATGTCGCCGACCTCACGGCCGTGCAGCAGGCCGAACGCGGGGTCCTGAAAGCGGATGTCGGGCGCGTAACACGCGGCCATCCCCTCGGCGTCGCGCTCCTGAAAGGCGCGGTAGAACCGCTCGATGAGTTCGGTGTTTGAATTGGGCATGAGCTTCCGGAAGGGCCGCTGGCGCGTGCAAGTTCGCATTCTCTCCCGGCTCGCGCAATGCTGCAGCGCTAATTGTTCGCGACTGCGTGCTTTGTCCGGCGTCTTTTAAACGCGATAGATGCGAAAAAGCAGGATTTCAGTCGAGTGATATTCAACTTGTCTTCAAATGCATCTGCAAATGACTACCCACCCATGCACACCCCCCGAAAAAAGGCGAAACCATAATTGACGCCGAAAAATTGTTTATCTAAATTCGTGTCACTTCCTACTCTCTTTAGAAACCTTCGTTCTAGCCGATACAGCATCGCAATGAAATTGCGGTGAAGCGTCTACACGCTTATTTGGTTTAGTTTCCCATTTGCGCTTCCAAAAGCCGATCATTTCACAACCGCCCGCTCTCGAGGCAGTCATGCGATTCCGAAAACCAAGAAATGCGCTGGTCAATGGGCAGGCCGAGTCCTTTCTCATGGATACCCGAAGCGGCTCGATTATCCGGTCGATCGATAATGCGGATTCTGATTGCGTTACCTACGTGCTTAACACCCGCGAGAACACACATTATTGCGCGTTATTGAATAAACTCGATCACCCCTACCGAAACGCATTACTGCAGCTTTCAATGGCGCTTGGCTTGCCGGTATCGATCAATGCTAATTGCCAACGATTTATTGACGTTGTTTCCGTAGGCCTGAAACACACGCGGTTATCCGAGACCTCGCTCTTCAAATGGAACCTGCTGAACGACGTCAGGACCGGACTCATCGTGCAGATAGACGATGCCGACAGCCTCGGAACCTTCGGCTATATTCTGCGCTGCCCCGACGGTTCGCATTATTGCGCGCAAATGACGCCGGATGATAACCGCAATCGCCATATGCTGATGCTCATGGCATTCAGATCGGGCTTGCCGGTGACTATTCGCGCCAGCGCGGATTATTACGTCACGGGCGTTTCGATCGGCTCACGGCGCTTCGGTCCGAATATCGAGTGCACGGCCGAGCCGCTCGGCAATACTCCGCGTACAGGTTTCATCGAAGAGATAATCGATACCGAAACCTGCGACACGCTCGGGATCGTTCTAAAAAGCGTGGATGGCGCGCGTTATCACGCTCGTCTGGAACGGCGACCGGACGCTGAAAAACTCGGGTTAATGATAATGGCAGTGGGTGCCGGCCTGCCACTTACCGTATATGGCAATGAATATCATTATATCACCGGCCTTTCAATCGGCACTTATCTCGCCGAAGAAACGCCGCCGCTGATCTGTTTCAGTCTCAGGCTGACCGAAACGCGTACCGGCTTTCTCACTCGCATAATCGATTACGACACGCTCGATCGAGTCAATTACCTTTTGCGCGCGTGGGACGGCCGCCAATATTGCGTGCAAATGAACGCGAAGATCTGCCCTCACCGCCACCACATGTTGGTCCGCGCGCTGGCGTGGGGGTTGCCGGTCAGTATCACCGCAGACGTCAATTCCGTCGTAACCGGCGTCGCGGTCGGCCTGCCGCGCGCGGGCAGTCCCAGTTTTCATTGTGGTGACGAACGTCATGCCGGCACGAAAACGGGCAATGTCACGCGCTTGATCGATGCCAACTGCGCCGGCGACCAGCCGAGCTACGTGCTCCAGACACCCGACGGCATGGAGTGGCGCGTGCGGACCGCCGCGAACGCCGACGCGAACCGCAACGCGTTGCTGGAAATAGCGCTCACTTCCGGCTTGTCCGTGACCATCGATGACGCCGGCGGCAGGCGCTCCGCCGGGCGTCTGAGCGTGGAGCGGCGATAAAGCGTCAGGCCGTAAGAACCGTTACCGCATGAATCAGCAGCCCGACCGCGCCGCCCACGAGCGTGCCGTTCACGCGAATGAACTGCAGATCGCGGCCGATATTCAGCTCGACATCGCGCACGAGCGTGGCGTCGTCCCATTGCTTGACGGTCGCGGCAATGTGTTTCGCGATCCCCTCGCGCAACTCCGGCGCAAGCGCTTTCAGCGCGTCGCGCATGTGTTCGTTGATCGAATCGCGCAAGGCCGGATCGCCGCCCAGCGCCTGCGCAAAGCTGCCGGCCACCGCCACGACGCGCCCGTGCAGCGTCGAGTCCGGGCGCTTGAGATCGGCGTCGAGCCAGCCGATGAACTCGTCCCAAAGACCGCTCACGTAGCCGCGCAACTCCGGCCGCGCGAGCCACTCGCGTTTGTGGTCGTCGATACGCGACTTGAACGCCGGATCGCTCCTCAGACGCTCGATGAAGCGCGCGACCGCTTCGTCGAAAGCCTTGCGACGCTCGTGTTCCGGGTCCTCGCTGACATCGTGCAGCCATTGATTCGCGCCGCGCACGAGACCTGCCGCGAACTTCGCGCCGAGTTCCTCCGCGTTCAGTCCGACGAAACCCAGCATGCCGATGAGCTTCGGATACTCCTCGCCCGCCACGCCGACGATGCGCGCCGCCAGCATCTCCTGCACTTCGGGCTTGTCGAGCCACGCGGCCATCTGCTTCAGGCCTTCGTCGAGCAGCAACTGATGACGGCGATCCTCCGTCAGCGTCGACAGTACTTCGCCCGCCGCGCCCGCGAGATCGAATTGCTCGGCGCGGCGGCGGATGGCTTCGTGAAGCATCGACTTGACACGCTCGTCGTCGATCAGGGACAGCAACTGACCGACCGCCGTCACTGCCTTGTTGCCGAGCAACGCGGCGTTCTTGGGCTCGGCGAGCCAGAGCGACAGGCGGCTTGCCGGGTCGAAGGCGTTGACGCGCGCGACGAGCGCATCGGTGCCGAGAAAGCGGTCGCGCACGAATGCGGCGAGGTTGTCCGCCACCCGCGCCTTGTTCGCGGGAAGGATGGCGGTATGCGGAATCGGTACGCCGAGCGGATGCCGGAACAGCGCGACGACCGCGAACCAGTCCGCGAGCGCGCCGACCATCGCGGCTTCCGCGAACGACGAGACCCACGCCCACGCGCCGGCATCGTGCTGACTTTTGGCGAGCGCGAAAAGCGCGCCCGCCGCGACGAGCAGCGCGGCTGCGAACCACTTCATGCGCTTGAGCGCGACGGCTTTATCCTGCGTATCCATGCTGTGCTATCGAGTTGGCGGGTTTGACGAGGGCGCAAGCTTATCAGCACTTCGCTGCAAGGCTAAGAGGGTGTCGATTGCGCGCCCGGCATGGTCCACCGGCACGAAGATGTGATCGTGATAAGCCGCCGCAAGCACATTGCAACTGATGCCCGCGTCGCCGAGCGCACGCGCGAACGCAGCCGTCAGCCCGACCGCGGCGAGGTCCGAATGCACCGTGAGCGTGATCCACGCGGCGCGAAACAACGGCGCGATGTTGGCCGCTTGCGCCGCCGCTTCCTCCATCACGACGGTCATGCCTTCGCGTTCACGGAACGTGGCGACGATGCCCGCGCCGCTCACCACCGCATCGTGCGGCAGGGACGCGAACACATAGACGCCGGGCTGAAGCTCGGGACGCATCGAAGCGAGCAGCGTGTTCAGATCCGAAATGGCTTGAGACATGATTGCTCCACCCAATGCGACGGCGCGGGCTTGACTGCAAGCCCGCGCCAGATCGCGATTTTCAGGCCGCGTCTTCCGTCGCGCGCGTTCGACCGAGCACGGGCCGCAGCGCCGTTCCGGTGTGACTGCGCGGATGGCTCGCCAGCGTTTCCGGGTCCGCCGCCGCGACGATCGTGCCGCCGTTCACGCCGCCTTCGGGTCCGAGATCGAGCACCCAGTCCGCTTCGGCGATCACATCGAGATCGTGCTCGATGACGATCACGCTATGCCCGCCATCCACCAGCCGATGCAGCACGCGAATCAGCTTGGCGACATCGGCCATGTGCAGACCGACCGTCGGTTCGTCGAGCACGTAGAGCGTGTGCGGCGGCTTCTGGCCACGCCGCGTGACGTCGTCGCGCACCTTCGACAACTCGGTGACGAGTTTGATGCGCTGCGCCTCGCCGCCCGAGAGCGTCGGCGACGGCTGGCCGAGCGTGAGATAACCGAGGCCCACGTCCTTCATCAACTGCAACGGATGCGCGATGCTGTTCATCGACGCGAAGAACTCCACGGCTTCGTCGATCTCCATGGTCAGCACTTCGCCGATATTCTTGCCGCGCCAAGTCACCGCAAGCGTCTCCGGATTGAAGCGCTGGCCGTGGCAAACATCGCACGGCACCTTCACGTCCGGCAAGAAGCTCATGGCGATAGTGCGCACGCCCTGGCCTTCGCACGCCGGGCAGCGTCCGTCGCCGGTGTTGAACGAGAAACGCGATGGCGTGTAGCCGCGCGCGCGGGCTTCGAGCGTATCGGCGAAAAGCTTGCGGATGGTGTCCCACATGCCGATATACGTAGCCGGACAAGAACGCGGCGTCTTGCCGATGGGCGTCTGATCCACTTCCAGCACGCGATCGATCGACTCGAAGCCGGTCACGCCCGCGCAGCCTTGCCACGCGTGCACGACATCGAACTTGGGGCGCGGCGCTTCGCGCGCGAGCACGGAAGCGCGCGACTTCGCGGGCGCATCGGTCTGCACGGCGCGGCGCGCGCGTCGCACGGCGGGCGACGAAAGCACCGAGCGGCCGACGGCATCGAGCAGGTTGGTCATCAGCACGTCGCGTGCGAGCGTGGACTTGCCCGAACCGGAAACGCCCGTGATGGCGACCAGACGATTGAGCGGCACGCTCGCCGTCACGTTGCGCAGATTGTGCAGCGTCGCCTTTTCGACCGTGAGCCATTGCTCGGGCACGGCGGGCCGCTTGCCCGCGGCCGCGCGCACTTCGCGACGCGGCTGCAACGGATGCACGATCGGGTTCGCGAGCATCTGACCCGTGAGCGAGTCCTTGTGCGCGGCGAGGTCCGACACCGTGCCCTGCGCGACCACCGTGCCGCCACGCTTGCCCGCGCCCGGCCCGATATCGATGATGTGATCCGCGCGGCGAATGGTGTCCTCGTCGTGCTCGACGACGACGAGCGTATTGCCCTTGTCGTTGAGCTTCTTGAGCGCGGACAGCAGGATCAGATTGTCACGCGGATGCAGTCCGATGGTCGGTTCATCGAGCACGTAACACACGCCTTGCAGGTTGCTGCCGAGCTGCGCCGCGAGCCGGATGCGCTGCGCTTCGCCGCCCGACAGCGTGGGCGCGGCGCGATCCAGACTCAGATAACCGAGGCCCACTTCCTCGAGAAATTGCAGACGCCCTTCGATCTCGCTGATGACATCGCGCGCGATGTCCGCATCGCGGCCTTGCAGCTTGAGCGCCGCGATCCATTCGCGCGTGTCGGTCACGGTCCAGCGACCGACCTCCGTGATCGGATAATTGCCGAACGTGACGGCGCGCGCCACGTCGTTCAGACGCGTGCCTTCGCACTCGGGACACGGTTGATCGACGATATCGTCCGGTTCCTGATCCACCGAACCGATGCTCTGTTCGCGGCCGCGATCGTCCTGCGCGAAGACCGTATCGTCGAATGCGGCGCGCTGTTCGCGCGTGAGTTTCACGCCCGTGCCCACGCATGTGTTGCACCAACCGTGCTTGCTGTTGTACGAAAACATACGCGGATCGAGTTCGGGGTAACTCGTGCCGCAAGTGGGACATGCGCGCTTGGTCGAGAACACGATGGTCTCTTCCTTGCCGCGCTTCTTGCCATTGGACAACGCGCCGTGCAGATCGTCGAGCGGCGCGCACAAATGCATCACGCCCTTGCCGAGTTCGAGCGCATCGTCCAGCAGGCGGCGCAGTTCCGCTTCGTTATCCGCCGATACCACGAGGTCCGCCACGGGCAGTTCGATCGTATGTTCGCGGAAACGATCGAGCTTCGGCCACGGATCGACGGAGAGGAATTCGCCATCCACACGCAGATGCGAGTTGCCGCGCGCCTTTGCCCATTTCGCGAGATCGGTGTAGACGCCCTTGCGATTCACGACGAGCGGCGCGAGCAGGCCGACGTGCTGACCTTTGTAGTCACGCAAAATCTGCGCGGCTATCGACTCCGAACTTTGCGCCTGCACCGGCGTGCCGTCGTTGACGCAGTGCTGTATGCCGAGCTTCACATAGAGCAGCCGAAGGAAGTGCCACACTTCCGACGTGGTCGCGACGGTGCTCTTGCGGCCGCCGCGCGAAAGACGCTGTTCGATTGCCACGGTCGGCGGAATGCCATAGACCGCATCGACTTCCGGCCGGCCAGCGGGCTGCACGATGGAACGCGCATACGCATTGAGCGATTCGAGGTAACGGCGCTGACCTTCGTGGAAAAGAATGTCGAAGGCGAGCGTCGATTTGCCCGAGCCCGACACGCCCGTGACCACGTTGAATTTGTTGTGCGGGATATCGACATCGAGCGACTTCAGGTTGTGTTCGCGCGCATTCACGATACGCACCACGTCCTCGCCCTGCAGAGCACGGCGCGCGCTCGCCACTTCCGCGGCCAGTTGCAGCGGCACGCCCGCGCGCTTGTCGGCGGCGCCGGGCGCCATCGCTTCTTCATAATCGACGAGCGCGCGACCCGTGTGCGAATGCTCGCACGCGGCCACTTCATCCGGCGTGCCGACACATACCACCTGACCGCCGCCGTCGCCACCTTCCGGACCGAGATCGATGATCCAGTCGGCCGCGCGAATCACGTCGAGATTGTGTTCGATGACGATCAAGGAATGCCCGCGTTCGAGCAAACGGCCGAGCGCACGCATGAGCTTGGCGATGTCGTCGAAATGCAGGCCCGTGGTGGGCTCGTCGAACATGAAGAGGCGGCCGTGCTTCGCTTCGCTCTTGCTCGCGGGCGACGCGGTTTCCGCCAGAAAACCCGCGAGTTTCAGGCGCTGCGCTTCGCCGCCCGAAAGCGTGGGCACCGGCTGACCGAGCTTCACGTATTCGAGGCCGACATCGACGATAGGCTGCAACACGCGCAATACTTCCGCATCATTCGCAAACAGCTCGACGGCTTCGCTCACCGTGAGTTCGAGCACGTCCGCCACGCTCAGATGCCGGCCGCCGCGCTCGATCTTCACATCGAGGATTTCCGCGCGATAACGCCTGCCGTCGCAATCGGGACACCGCAGATAGACGTCGCTCAGAAACTGCATCTCGACGTGTTCGAAGCCCGAGCCGCCGCAAGTCGGGCAGCGGCCATCGCCGGAATTGAAGCTGAACATGCTTGCGCTATAGCCGCGCTGTGCGGCAAGCGGCGCTTTCGCAAAGAGCTTGCGCAACTCGTCGAACGCGCCGACGTAACTCGCCGGATTCGAGCGCGCCGTGCGGCCGATAGGCGATTGATCGACGAAGACCACATCGCTCAGTTGCTCCGCGCCCTTCAACGCGCGAAACGCGCCCGGCGTCTCGGTCGCCTTGCCGAAGTGACGCATGAGCGCGGGCGCGAGCACGTCCTGAATCAAGGTCGATTTGCCCGAACCCGATACGCCTGTCACGCAGACGAGACGTTGCAACGGAATCTCGACCGTGACGTCTTGCAGGTTGTGATCGCTCGCGCCTTCGAGCACGAGACGCGGCGTCTTCGCGTCGGTCGCGCGACGATTCCAGTTCGACGCGTGCGCCACTTGCTTGCGGCCGCCGAGATAGGCGCCGGTGAGCGTGTCGCTCGACTCGATATCGCCCGGCGTGCCGTCATAGACGATCTGCCCGCCGCGTTCACCCGGCCCCGGACCCATGTCGATGAGACGATCCGCCGCAAGCATCACCGATGGATCGTGCTCCACGACGACGAGCGTATTGCCCGCATCGCGCAGACGATGCATGGCCTCGACGATGCGGTTCAAATCGCGCGGATGCAGCCCGATGCTCGGTTCATCCAGCACGAAAAGCGTATTGACGAGCGAAGTGCCGAGCGCGGTCGTCAGATTGATACGCTGCACTTCGCCGCCCGACAGCGTGCGGCTCTGCCGGTCCAGCGTGAGATAGCCGAGCCCGACATCGCAGAGATACTTCAGACGCGTGCGCACCTCGGCGTGCAAGAGCTTGAGTGCTTCATCGAGCAAGGTCGAGGGCAGCGTGAGCGAATCGAAGAAGCGGCGGATGCGCTCTATCGGCATCAGCATGAGATCGTGCACGGTGAGACCGGGCAGCGCTTCGAGCTGCTCGCGTGTCCAGTCGACGCCCTTCGGCATGAAGCGACTGGCCGGCGCGAGCACGGCATCGGCCTGCTCCTTCGTGCCGAGACGCCACAGCATGGATTCGGTCTTCAGACGCGCGCCGTCGCATGTCGGGCACGTCGTATAGCTGCGGTACTTCGAGAGCAGCACGCGGATATGCATCTTGTACGCCTTCGACTCTAGATAGTCGAAGAAGCGCTGCACGCCGTACCACTGGTTCTGCCACTTGCCGGTCCAGTCGGGCGATCCGTGGATGACCCAGTCGCGTTCCTTCTGCGTGAGTTCGTTCCATGGCACGCCGAGACGAATGCCCGCCTTCGCGCCGTAGCGCACGAGATCGTCCTGATTTTCTTTCCACGCGGGCGTTTGCAGCGTCTTGACCGCGCCCTCGCGCAGCGTCTTCTTTTCATCGGGAATGACGAGGCCGAAATCCACGCCGATCACGCGGCCGAAACCACGGCACGCTTCGCACGCGCCGTAGGCCGAATTGAACGAGAACAGCGCGGGCTGCGGGTCCGCGTAACGCAGATCGCTTTCGGGGCTATGCAGACCGGTCGAGAAGCGCCAGATTTCCGGCTCGCCTTCGTCCTTCAGCATGTACACATTCACGCGACCGGTGCCGCGCAAGAGCGCGCTTTCGATCGCTTCGAGCGCGCGCGAGCGTTCGGTGTTGTGCAGGCGAAAACGGTCCGCGACGACGTCGAGCAACTGGCGCTTGCCGCTTTCGGTTTCGATGTGACGTTTCGCCTGAACGCGCGTATAGCCGCTCGCGGAAAGCCATTGAGCAACTTCGTCATCGCTTGCGCTGTCCGGCAATTCGACCGGGAACGTGATCGCGAGACGCGGGTCGTCCGTGCGCGTGCGCTCGAGCAGTTCGGCGTAAATGGTTTCCGGCGTGTCATGACGCACGCGCAGCGCGGACTTCTTGTCGAACAGTTCTGCGGCGCGGGCGTAGAACAGTTTCAGGTGATCGTTCAGTTCGGTCATCGTGCCGACGGTCGAGCGCGAGCTGCGCACCGGGTTCGTCTGGTCGATGGCGATGGCGGGCGGCACTCCATCCACGCGATCCACCTGCGGCCGGTCCATGCGGTCGAGAAACTGCCGGGCGTAGGCGCTGAAGGTTTCGACATAGCGCCGCTGGCCTTCGGCATAAAGCGTGTCGAACACGAGACTCGATTTACCCGAACCGGAAGGGCCGGTGACAACCGTCATCTGGCCGGTGTGCAGGTCGAGATCGAGATTCTTGAGATTGTGTTGCCGAGCGCCGCGGATGCGGATTGCGTTGTTCGATGCCAATTTTTCAACCGGTTCAATGAGTTGGACGGCTGTCACGAGCCGCTTGCAGCGGCGCGTCGATTGCTCGAAACGCGCCTCTTGCAGCGAACAGTACTGTACACGCATACAGTATTCGCTGCCAAACGTCGCGGAAGTGTCAGCCGGGGTGTTGGGTAGTGTCGCAAAGTTCTCGCCCGGCGATCGGCGGAGAGAGCGGCCGCTGTTCGGTTGCGTTCGGCCTGCGAGCAAACATCTTAGTGTCATTGGCGAACGTCGTCGGCGCCGGGGTGGGTTGCGCACTATGCGGGAAAGTCCCAACCCGACGCTGCCTGACTTTACTTGACCAATGCCTGACAACTTCGATATCGTAAGTCAGGAAAACGATTTCCCGAAGCTTCGTCTCGATCCATTTGCTGCAGCGCAAGCATCCGGTTAACCGTTGTACGAAGACTTCACCAAATCCACAAAACCGGCCCCGACCGGATCCAGGAGACAACAAATGAAATCCCCAAAACCGTCAGCAGGTTCGCTATCACGACGTTCTTTCGTCAAACTCGCGGGCGTCTCGGTAAGCGCCCCACTTTTCGGCGGAATCAGCGCAATGAGCCTCCTTAGCGCCTGCGGCGGTCATGACGATTCAGCGCCCGCCACCGTGCAAGACGCGATCTGGGGCCCGTCCGGCTCCGCCACGCAAATCGTCAATGCGCTCAAGGGCGTATCGACGTCGATGGTGCCGAGCCGTCATTTCCTCGTCACCGATTACGGCGCGAAGCCATGCGCTGTCGTGGCGGCGGCGAATCCTTATACCGATGCCACGAAGTCGCCCCTGAGCAGCGGCGCCGATCAGACGCAAGCGCCCGGCTCGTTCGATTCGCGTCCCGCCTTTTTCGCGGCCATCGCGGCGTGCAGCGCGGCGGGCGGCGGACGCGTCGTCGTGCCAGCGGGCAACTGGTATTGCGCGGGGCCGATCGTGCTGCAATCGAACGTCGACTTTCATCTGAGCGCGAACTGCGAAATTTTCTTCAGCCCGAACCCGGCCGATTACGCGAAAGACGGCCCGATCGACTGCGGCCCGAACGGCAAGTTGTTTTACAGCCGCTGGCAGGCAAACGATTGCCTCAACTACGGCCCGCCCGTCTATGCGCGCAATCAGACCAACGTCGCGCTCACGGGCGAAGGCGATACGTCCGTGCTCAATGGCCAGGCAATGACGCCCTTTGCCGGCAGCGGTAACACCGCGACGAGCTGGTGGACGTGGAAGGGCAATAACGGCGTGTATGGCTGCGTCAATTCGTCGACGCCGTCACAAGCGTCGAGCAACTCGAAGAACGTCGATCTCAAAACGGCCGCGCCCGGTATCTCCGATGCGCTCTACGCCGAACTCACCAACCCCGCCACGCCGTGGCAGCAGGACCAGAACTATCTGCCCGCGCTGTCCGAGGCGGGTGTCGCCATCGAGAAGCGCATCTTCGGTCTCGGGCATTATCTGCGGCCTTGCATGGTGGAATTCATCGGTTGCACGAACGTGTTGATGGAGAGCTACCGCACCATCAATACGCCGTTCTGGCAGCATCATCCGACCGACTGCAAGAACGTGGTGATGCGCAGCGTGACGGTGGACAGCATCGGTCCGAACAACGATGGCTTCGACCCCGACGCCTGCGACATGGTCCTGTGCGAAAGCGTCGTGTTCAACACGGGCGACGACTGCATCGCCATCAAGTCGGGCAAGGATCTCGACACGCAATACGGCCCGGCGCAAAACCACGTCATTCAAAACTGCACGATGAACAGCGGCCACGGCGGCGTCACGCTAGGCAGCGAAATGGGCGGCGGCGTGCAGAAAATCTATGCGCGCAATCTGCAGATGCTCAACAAGTTCTGGGCGACCAACTCGCTGAACATTGCGATTCGCGTGAAGACGAACATGAATCGCGGCGGCTTCGTGAAGGACTTCTACGTCGATAACGTGACCTTGCCCAACGGCGTCAGCCTCACGCCGTCCGGTTACGGCAGCAGCCTGCTCGCGGGCAGTCCGATCAACGCGACCGTGCCGCTCGGCGTGGCGACGGCCAGCGCGGCGAATCCATCGGCGGCGCAGGGCGGCATCATCACCTTCGATTGCGATTATCAGCCGTCGAAAGACGCCATCCGCACGCGTCCCGCCCTCGTGCAGAACGTGAACATTTCCAACGTGAAGGCGAGCAACGTCACGGCGAACGGCGCGACGGGATCGTGTTTTCAGGCGATCGTCGCGCAAGGACCGGTCGCGTTCGATTACAACGGCCCCGCGCCGGTGCCGGCCATTCCGGCCATCACCGGGGTGACCATCACCGATTGCGATTTCGGCACGCCCGTTGCGGCCGGACCGGCGACGGCGGCAACGCCCGGGCCGATCTATGCGTACAACGTGCATGACATCGTGTTGAAGAACACGGTGATCGCGGGGCAGACGTTGAATCAGACGGTGAGTGACGCGCGGTAAGAAGCTTTGGGCTGCGGGCTTCGAGTCCGCAGCCGCTTGCCGTTATGTGCCCATTCGCGGCATGTTGAAATGCGCGCCCGCTTTCATCTGGTACGACGATGCTGTTCGACGGCATGAATAAGGCTGCGCCTTATTCAACATGCAAAGGCTGCGCGAAACCGAGCGCCCTGTGTGGACTCGCCGACTTCTCGCGCGGTGGCGCGGATCATCTGGCTGGATGTAAAGTCGATCCGTATTTCGGCACATCGATCTACTACTATCGTTGCGAGCAATGCGGATTTATCCACGCGCCCGCCTTCGACGACTGGACGCCAAACGACTTCAGCGAACACATCTATAACGCGGCTTACGAACGGCAAGATCTTGACTACACCTTCGCGCGGCCAAATGCCAACGCACAGATGATCGCCGAGTTTTTTCCCGGCCTCACGCAAGAAAAGCTTCTCGATACGGCGCCGGATCAGGGATTCTAGAACAGCAACTTGGCTTCGCGGGTTCGAACGAATACGCTCGTACGATCCCTTTGGCGAAGCGTCCGACCATACGTCGCTGATCGACCGATACGGCGTCGTGCTTGCATTCGAAGTCGAGCATCACGTCGAGCCGCGTCGACTCGTCGATACACTGGCAAGCCTTATCGACGGCAACGGCGCAATGCTCATCAGTACGCTGTTCGTTCCTCAAAGCAATTTGCGCGATGATATCGGGCAGTGGTGGGATTGCATGCCTCGCAACGGCCATGTGTCGTTTTATACGGCGTCTGCACTGTCGCTACTGGCATTGGTGAACGGTCTCGAAGCCGCGACATTCAGCGAAGGCCTGCATCTTCTTTATCGCCGCGAATTTCCGGATTGGGCGAGGCACGTCAACCACACGCTCTTGCACTAACCCACATCACGCCCCGATCAACGACCCCGTCCTGAACGCCGTCTGCCCCGTCACCCGCCCCATCGGTGCACCGGCCTGCGCGAAACGGATCGCACGCCGCATATAAAACACGCCATCGTTTTTCGTCGCGACCGTGGTCACGGCATCCGTCAGTGGATCGACGATATCGAACACCGCGTCGCCAGCCTTCAACCTCGCCCCGACCGACGCGCGATACACGACGATGCCGCTCACCGGCGCAATCAATTGCTCGCTGCCCGCAAGCGGCGTCGCGCCGAGTACGAGCGGCGGCAACGCGCGCGCCTCGCCTTCGATCACGCCGCGCGCGATCAGAAAGTCAACGATGGCATCCGCATCGTGTTGCGCCGTCTCGTAGCTCACGTCGCGCTGCCCGCGATGCTCCACCGTCGCCGCGATGTTCGGCGCACCGAGCGGCACGTCGCCGCCGAGCAACGCACGGACTTCGTTCCACAAGAGCGCGTGGATTTCGTCGAACGACTGCCCGCCCGAATCCGTTGCGAGCAGCACGCCGTTCGCGCCGAGATAATGTGCAAGCGGTTCCAGCGCGGGCCAGCTTGCCGGGCTCGTGTAGAGATGCATCGTGGCTTCGAGCGAACAATGCAGATCGAGCACGATGTCGGCATCGGATGCGAGCGTCAGCAGCGTCAGCCGCAGCGACTCGAACTCGTTCTTCGCGCGCATTTCGCCGAGCATGTCCCGCACGGCGCGACGCAAGAGGCGCGCGTTGTATGCGGCGTCGCTGCTCGACCACGCCATGCCGATACGTTCGATCAACGCCTGCGCGGGCGGCATCGGAAAACCGCGGTTGAAGTTGTGGCCGCTATTCGCATCGAAGCGGCCAAGGAATTGCCCGAGCACATGCTGCGACAAGCCGACAGGATTCGCCACCGGCACGAGGACGATCTCGCCACGCAAGCGCCCTTCCCCTTCGAGTTGCAGCAGACGCTTCTTCAGCTGCCACGCCGTGAGCATCGCGGGGGTTTCGTCGGCATGCAGCGAGGCCTGGATGTAGACCTTCTCGCCGCTTCGTTCTGCACCGAAATGAAAGCTGACGAGTTCGCGCGCCGTACCGAGCGTCGTGGAAACGAGCGGCGTGTGTCGTGTTTGCATCAATGAAAAAGTCCGTGAAAGATGGGCTCAGTCGCCGTAGACGTCGAAGTCGAAGTACTTGTGCGCGATCTTCTGATACGTGCCGTCCGCGCGCATGTCGGTCACGGCCTTGTCGACCTTCGTCTTCAGCGCGGCATCGTCCTGGCGCATGCCCATGCCCACGCCGTGATCGCCCATGGAAAGCGGCGCGCCGACGAACGCGAAGCCCGCGCCGCGCGCGGTCTTCAGGAAGCCGTGCTCCGCTTCGACGGAGCCGAGCAACGCGGCATCGAGCCGGCCCGCGACGAGATCGTTGAACACACCCTCCTGACTCTGATACGCAACGATTTCCACGCCGCCCGGCTGCCAGTTCTTCATGGCGTAGGTCTCGAACTGACTGCCGCTTTGCACGCCGACGCGCTTGCCGGCGAGACCCTGCGCGCTCGGCGCGAGCGACGCTCCGCTCCTTGCGATCAGACGAGAGCGGAACTGGAACAGCTTCGTCGAAAACGCAATCTGCTTCATGCGCTTGTCGGTGATCGCCATCGACGACATGATCCCGTCGATCTTGCGCGCTTGCAGCGCCGGAATCATGCCGGAGAATTCCAGCTCGACCCACTGGCAGCGCATCGCGATGCGGCGGCAGATTTCATCGCCGAGATCGACGTCGAAGCCCGCGACATGGCCGTCGGGCGTCTTCACATCCATCGGCGGATAACCAGGGTCGATGCCCAGGCGCAAGGTATCGGCGTCCTTCGCGCTTGCAACGAACGGAGACATCGCAAGCGTGGCGGCAAGAGCGCTGCTGAGCATGAACGTTTTGAACATGGGTCGGCGGGATATTTTCGGGATTGGAGCGCTCATGCTAAGCGGACAAAGCGCCCTAAAAAAGAGGCATTTTAATTATCATGATCACTTTTCGAGATCGCCGATGGAATTGACGCTGACCCAATTGCGAATCTTCGTGGCCGTTGCAGAGGCGGGCAGCCTGCGCGCGGCCGCACGGCGTCTGACGATTGCGCAGAGCGGCATCACTCAGCAGTTACGCAAGCTGGAAGCGCTAGCGGGCGGGCCGCTTTTCGAACGCGATGTACGTGGCGTGCGGCTGACGAGCTCCGGCGAACGCCTGCGTGTGCGCGCCGATCTAATACTCGGCGAATGTGCGAAGACCGAAGAAGAGATGCGTCAGATGCGCGGCGAATTGACCGGCAGCGTTGCGCTTGGTCTGGCAGCCGATGCGACCATGCGGCTGTTTCCCGCGCTGCTCGCGAGCTTCAGAGAGCGCTGTCCGCGTATCGATGTGCATTTGACGAGCGCGACGTCGCGCGTGCTGACGTCATGGGTGCGCGAGGGACGGCTCGATTTTGCCCTCGCACTCATTGCGCCCGACGCGGACATCCATGATATGGAGACGACACGGCTGTTCGATTCCAATGTCGCGGTGATCGCGCGGAAGGGGCATCCGCTTGCACGCGCGCGCAAGCTTTCGAGTCTCTGCAATGCCGAGTGGGTAAGCACGCGTCACGCGGGCAACAAGCTGTCCGCGCTATTCGATACGGCCCGGCTTCCGCCGCCCAAAGTCGCGGTAACCACCGAAGCGGTCTTCGACACGCTTCATTGCATCGCCGCAAGCGACTACCTTGCGCTCGAACCGGCGAGCCTCGTGGCGCATCCGTTTTTTCGGGAACACATCACCGTGATCCCGATTGCCGAACGCGCCGCGCCGACGCCCGTCTGCCTGCTTCGAAGAGCGGGCGTGCCGCTCACGCCCGCGGCGCAAGAACTCGCGATGATGGCCGTATCGTTCGCGCGAATGCTCCCGCGCGCGGCGGATCAACGTGCCGAGTGACGCGCAGATGAACCCTTCGATGCAGCGCTGGCGTTCTTGCGCCGCGTTGCCCAGCCCTTCTTCGCGGCAGCCGAGCGATCCGCCACCGAGCGCCGGCTTGCGCTTGCATGCGCCTGCCGCGACAGCGAATTGTGCGATGCCGCTTTCGTGCTTTCGCGCTTCAGCACGCGCGTGGACGTCGCGGAACGCTTTGCCTTCGACTCCGTGCTCGGACTCTTTCTCGTGCGATGCGCGGCTTTCGTGTCTTGTGCGGCTTTCTTGCGCGTGGCCTCAGACGTGGTGGCCTTCTTCGGCGTCTTGACCTTTACGCCGGAGCGGCGGGCTTCGGATAGACCGATGGCGATGGCCTGCTTCGCGGACTTCGCGCCATGCTTGCCCTCGCGGATGTGATCGATCTGTTCTTTCACGAAATTGCCCGCCTGGGTGCTGGCGGACTTGCCTGCGCGCTTCGCCTTGGTGGCGTTTTCGACGGTTTTCTTTTCGGGCATGTCGGTACTCCTTGGGAAGTTGACTTGCACCGGGGAAGGCGAGCAACGCACGTGCCCGCCTGCCGCTTTCCCTTACTGAGTAAGACGCAATACACCCAGGTTGCCCGCGATCTGCTGGAAGATCTGATTGAGCGTTGCGTTGTCGGGTGCGTGATAGTAGTTGCCGCTCGTCGCGCAGGATTGCATCGTGTTTTGCGCAGCCACGCTCGCCGAGTCCGTCCCGTAAGTGCCGAAAGTGATCGCGTAGATGATGATGCCGCTGTTCTTCATTGCCTGACAGATACCGAGCTGGAACGTATTGACGTCGTCCGGGCTGGACACCAAACCGTTCAGCGCGTTACCCGTGGAGTCGTACACCGTCGGCGACTTGAGCGTCTGATTGCCGAGCGCGAGCTGATTGAAGAACGGCTGCGGCATGGTCCCCGACGGATCGCCGGGATCGTTCTCGCCGTCGGTCAGAACGATAGCGACACGCTGCAACCCTTGCGTCGTTTCCGGACGCGGCAGCGTGCCGTCGTTCGAAATCCAGCCGTTGTTGCTGCCCGCCACCGACTTGGACCAATCCGATGAAAGCATGCGCCAGCCCCACAGCAGACCTGTCGGAATCAGAGTCGAGCCATTGGCCACCATGTTGTTGATGGCCGTCGTCAGCGCGTTCTGGTCTTGCGTCAGGAACACGGCAGGCTGGATGGAGCATGGCCGGCTGTCGTAGTCGCTGCCATTCTGGTCATAAGTGACCGTACCCGAATACGGATACTGCGCCATGAAGTTGGTCGGCACCGTGGTCGGCGTCTTCGACTGGCAAAGCCCCGGCGATGCGTAGTAATACGCGTAGCTGAGCGGCACGCCCTTCACGACCGTCGTGCCGTTCTTCTGCAGATTACAGTTGTTGTCGTAAGTCTGGACCGTGAAGCCGGTAGACGGCACGTTGAAATACCAGGGCGTGAAGCCCGGCGAATCCTTCGGCGCGTAAGCCTTCGGATAGACGTTGCCGGCCGTGTCGCGTGGCTCGACCGCGCATCCACCCCACTTCGACATCGACATGTTGGTGGGGTTGTAGGCGAACTGCTTGCTCGTGGTCTGCGTCATCCAGGTTCCGCTCGAACTGAGTGCCGAGCCGACGTTCACCATCGTCGTGAACGGCACGAGCCCGATATACGAGTCGTTGCCCTGCACGCCAAGGATATTCGCCACGAGCGAGTTGGCGGCATCCTGCAGGCCGCTCAGCTTGCTCGTCTTGCCGCCCTTGGCGGCGGCGGAAGCCATCGAGCCCGTGTTGTCGAGAATCAACGCGAGTTCGAGCGTGCTCTTGGGCACGCGCAACGCCGTATTGCTCGCCGAGATAGTTTGCGTGCTGGGCAAGGTGCTGCCCGAACTTCCGGAGCCCGAACCCGATCCACTCGACGATGTCGACTTGGTGTTGAGGAAGGTCGGCGCGTAGAGCGGCACCGAACCCGATGCCGACAGCTTGATGACCTGCCCGGTGGCTGGCGTCCCGCTCACCGACGCCGCGAAATTCTGGTCGGGCATGGTGAGCGACATGTAGCCCGTCGGCATGTTCGCGTTGTAATAGGCGCGCGCGTCGGCCTGCCATGCAGCGAGGTCCGCGCTCGTTGTCATTGCATAGTGCGAGAGGTCGGCACCAGCCGAAAGCGTCGCCACGTCGAGCGCCATCTGCATGCGGCCCTGCGTCTGCGCATAGTCGATGGTGTCGATCGCCGTGCACAGCGTGCCGATCATCATGCTCGCGGTCACGGCGAACAGCACGGTCAGCGCGCCCTCGTCGCCACGCACGAGTTGAGCGAGCGTGCGGGGTGCGGCGGGACCACCGAAGTTGGCGAAGAACGGCGCGCGCAGCGCGGGCGTCGCGCAGGAGGAAGCGCCGCGGCGCATCGGAAAGAGTCGGCGTTTCATCAGGAGCTCGCCAGGTCGAGCGGCTGGCCGGTTCGCGAGCGCACGTAGATGCGTTGATAAAGCGTCTGCGTGCCGACCGAGTTCTTCCAGAATGCGGAGGTCATGGCAAACGGGTTGAACTGGTAGTAGATCTCGACGATGATCGCCGAGTCGCCCGCGCGAAACGGCCAGGTCGACGGCAACGGCGCGGTGCTCGACACCTTGGTCGTCAGGCCCGACAAGTTCCACGGCGCCGATGCGCGCCAGTGAACGACAGCCTTGCCGGGATCCGTCCCCGGCTTGCCCGGCGGCAAGACGCAGGTCGTGGCATTGGTGTCGCACACCGAGGTGATGATGACCGCGCCCTGCCCGTTGATCGTATTGGGTGCGGCGAGCAGCGTGGCCGCCGACCACAGCGAACCGAGGTTATTGGCGTTGCTGGTGGAATTGTCGTTGATGACGCGCGGCATCTGACCGAGCGAATCGGCGAGTGTGAAGGTCGCATGTTCCAGCACGCTCACCGCGCGCAGATACATGTACGCTTCTACGAAGCCGGTCAGGATCAGCGCCATCAACGGGAAGATGATCACGAACTCGATCGTGACGCTGCCGCGCTTCGAGCGCCACAGGCGGGAGAGAAAGCCGCGGCGGCGCGACGCGCTGGCGGCCCCGGAAGCGGATGAGCGAGCGTGGGTCATTTTTCGTTCTGCACGATGTAATTGCGCTGGAACGTCAACTGGTTGACGCCGAAGATACGGGGAATGCCGGTGATGGGCGGCATGGTCAAGGTGATGTTGTAGGACACGACATCGCCGAAATTGCCCATGCTGCTCTGGTAGTTGCTCGTGCCCACGTTGCTGTAAGTCCCGTAGGTCAGCGTATTGATCGTTATCGTCGCGCCGATGTTGGTCCAGCCGCCGAGCATGTTGTTGATGAGGTTCTGCGCCTGCTGATCGCGCGTTCCGCTCGCCGGCGCGCTGGTCGTGAGCCCGGCGCGCGACGCTTGCTGCGCGGCGATCTGCACGGTGGCGTCCACCATCATGTCGAGACCGAATTCGATCGTCGCCAGAATGAGGATGAACGAGAGCGGCGCGAGTATCGCGAACTCGATCAGCGAGCTGCCGCCGTCATCGCGCAAGAAGCGCGACACGTTGCGGTGTGCCCGGGCATGAAGCACGGCGCTCATCTAAGGCTCACGGCGGCCACCGCCGGCGCAGCAACGGGCGCCACGCTTGCGTTCGAGCCACTTGTGTCCGACGCGCCCGAAGTGCCGATACGCTGGCGCTGCAGTTCGTAGAAGCGCAGGTTGTCCTGCACCGACGCCTTCGGCAAATCGCGGCTCAGGATTTCGGCGGCGGCGTCATCGTTGCCGAGCAGACCGTAAGCAAGCGCGAGATCCTGGCGGGCTTGCGGCGGCGCGGCGGGAAAGCGCGTCACGTCGAGCAGCACGTTCGCGCCATCGCGCGGCTTGCCCGCCATGATGAGCGACGTGCCCAGGTTCACGGAAAGCGAGGTATCGCCGGGATTGCGCTTGAGCGCATCGCGCAGCACGGCTTGCGCCGTCGCGTGGTCGCCCTTCATGTCGTACGCGGCGCCGAGACCGGCGGCCGCAAGCGGATCGTCCGGGCTTTCGGCGAGCACATGCCGATACGTCGCGATGGCGTCGTCGAAACGGCGCTGATGAATCGCCACGCGCGCCATGCCGATGAGCGGCGCGGGGGCGTTTCCGTCGATGGCTGCCGCCTTGCTGTAATAGACGCCGGCGCGCGTAAAGTCGCCCACCGAGTAGAGCGTGTTGCCAAGGCCGGTCATGGCTTCGACCGAACGCGGATTCGCCCGCAGGATCTTTTCGTAGATCGTGGTCGCCATGTCCATGTTGCCGGATTCGAGCGCGGATTCGGCGATACGCAATTCGCTCATCGCACCGGGAGCGCCGTCTTGCGAAACGGAGCGCATGCCGGACACCTGATGCGAGGTCGTGGCAGTGGTCGTGCAGCCGCTCGCGACGAGCGCGATGAGCACCGCGCCGGCAAGCACGGGAAGGCGGCGAAGATAGAAGTCGGTCTTCATTTGGTTTTGGCGATAACGTCCAGTAGTTGGAGCACGGCCGGCCCCGCGGCAATCACGACAATGGCCGGGAGAATGAACAGCATCATCGGCACGACCATCTTGGGGGCGAGCTTTGCGGCCTTTTCTTCCAGCGAGACGATGTGCTGCAGACGCTCGGTACGCGACAACGTGCGCAGCGCCTGCGTGATCGGCGTGCCGTAGCGCATCGACTGAGTGAGGGTGGAAATGAGCGCGCGGATCGAAGGCAGATCGATGCGCTCCGCGAGCCCGTTCAACGCGCGCGTGCTGTCGCCAGAAAGCTTCAGTTCGTCGGCGGTAAGGGAAAATTCGTCGGAAAGCGGCGGGCAGATGCTTGCGAGTTCGTCGGCCACGCGACGGATCGACACGCCGAGACTATTGCCCGCGTTGGTGCAGATCACGAGCAAGTCGAGCGCGTCGGGCAGCGAGGCGGCCATCGCCCTGCGGCGGCGGGCGCCCACGAAATTCAGCAGATATTCCGGAACGATCATGCCGACGATGAACACCATCAGCATCGCCGCGCCGCGCACCGCGGGATACGCGCCGATCATCGGAATATGCGAGCCCATCATGACCGTGAGCGTCGCACAGATGAGCCCCACGCAGAATTTCGACGCCAGCAGAACCGAGACGGCGAGATTGCTGCGATAACCGCTTCTGATCAGCTCCTTGCGCAACTTCAGGCGATACTTGGCGTCGAAGAGCGGCAGCTTGTCGCCAATGCGCGCGAGACGGCGCATCACGCGCGCGCGAAAGTTGAGTTCGTCGTCGTTGCCGGTAGCGAGGTCGATACGCTCGGCATGCGCCGCGAGCCGCGTGCGCTCCGCAATGCGGCCGCGCTGGCCGCCATGGCGCGTCAGCCACCAACCCGCGAGCCCGGCAAAGAGCGCAATCAGCATCAGCAGGTTAATGAGCGTCTGGATCTGTTCCGGGTTCATCGCGAGGTATCCAGCTTCGAAATCTTGTTGATGACCATGAGTCCCATGACGATCGAGATCACGGCGAAGGTCAGGAGCTTGCTGCCGCTGTCGGTGTTGGTGAGCACCTTCATGTAGTCGCGGTTGAGGAAGTACAGGCTGCCGATAATGCAAGCCGGCACCGCCGCCAGAATCTTGGTGGTGATGCGCGCCTCGCCTGTGAGCGCTTTGGTCTTGACGCGAATCTCGCGGCGCGTGCGCACGATATTCGCCAGGTTTTCGAGCGTCTCGCCGAGCTGACCGCCGGTTTCCCGCTGCAGGAGCAAACACACGCAGAAAAACGAGAAGTCCGCGATCTCGATCCGCTTGACCGCCACCGTCAGCACTTCCTCGAGGTCTAGACCCACTTGCAGGGAATCGCTCATGATCCTGAACTCGCTCCTGAGCGGCTCGGCGCATTCGTCGGCTGCCGTGGTGATGACGTGCGTGACCGGCACGCCCGCACGCACCGCGCGCACGATCAGATCGATCAGTTCCGGGAAGCCGTTGAGAAAACGGCGGCGAAAGCGCTCCACGAGAAAGTTGTACGCCTTGACCAGCGTGAAGACCGGCAGGAAGACGATCAGAAGCGGCTGGACGAAACTCGGCAGCGGCATGATGTCCACCATGCCGATGGCGAGCAGCTCGCCGAGAATCGCCGCGACGATCACGATTCGCATGCCGTTCTTCCCCGCCACCGTTTTCAGGCGCGAAACCTTGGGCCCGAGAAAGCGCGAGTACACGCTCTCCTGCTTCTTGACCTTGAACAGATTGATCTCGTTCTTGCTGGCGTTCTTTTCGGGCGAACCGTGCATCTCGAACGATTCGCGCATGCGCGTGCGAATGCGCGCATGCGGCTGGTTATTTCGCATGTCCTGCACGATGAAAAACATCATGCCGCCGAGAATTGCAATGACGAACGCGCAGATCGTGACGAGGTTGATCGTGTTCATGGCTGCATCGCCTCAAGCAATGCATCTTCGAGACCGTAGTACTGTGCGCGCTGCGAGAACGCCGGGCGCACCGCCGCCGATTCGTACGCGCCCTTCACTTCCTCGCTGTAGGCGGTTGCGTCGTAGCGGAACGTGAACAAGTCCTGCGTGATGATCACGTCGCCTTCCATGCCCACCAGTTCGGTGATGCGCGTGACGCGGCGCATGCCGTCACGCATCCGCTCGATCTGCACGATCAGGTGCACCGCGCTCGCGATCTGGCGGCGAATGGACAGGAGCGGCAGATTGCCGTTTGCCATCATCACCATACTCTCCAGACGCGTGATGCCGTCGCGCGGCGTGTTCGCGTGGATGGTGGTCATCGAGCCGTCGTGGCCGGTGTTCATGGCCTGCAATACGTCGAACGCTTCGGAGCCGCGCGTTTCGCCGAGAATGATGCGGTCCGGGCGCATCCGCAGCGCATTGCGCACGAGGTCGCGCTGCGTCACGGCGCCGAGACCTTCGGCATTCTCGGGGCGCGTTTCCAGGCTCACGACGTGCGGCTGCACCAGTTGCAGTTCCGCCGCGTCCTCGATCGTCACCGTGCGTTCGCCGTGACCGATGAAGTGCGACAACGCGTTGAGCAGCGTCGTCTTGCCCGAACCCGTACCACCCGACACGATGACATTGAGCCGGCACGTGCTCGCGAGTTTGAGCACGGTTGCCATCGCGAGGGACATGTTGCCCTGCTGCGCCATGCGGTGCAGCGTGATGTTGCGCTTCGAAAACTTCCGAATGGAAATCGACGCGCCATGAATCGCGAGCGGCGGGAGCACGACGTTGACCCGGCTGCCGTCCGCGAGACGCGCATCGACCATCGGGCTGCTTTCGTCGACGCGCCGCCCCACGCCCGCCGCAATCCGCTGCGCGACGTTGGTCACGTGCGCGTTGTCGCGGAACTTGCAGTTCGTGAGTTCGAGACGGCCGTGGCGTTCCACATAAACCTGATCGGGACCGTTCACCAGCACGTCGGTGATGCTTTCGTCGGCGAGCAGCGGCTCGATCGGCCCGAGGCCGTACATGTCGTTGAGCAGTTCGCCCACGATCTGCTGCTGCTCGGACATCGTGACGTTCAAACCTTCGCGCTCGGCTATCTCCATCACGAGCTGCTCGATGCCCGGCTTCATCTGCTCGCGCGTCTTGCCGACCACCACCGATGCGTTCATCGAACCGAACACGCCTGCGCGAATCACCTTGAACAGATCCGAGCGCACCAGCGATTCGCTGCTCTCCGCCACGTGCAAGCGCGCGGGCGCGTCCGCCACCGGAATGGCCGGCTCGGCAATACTCGCCTGGTCGGATGCTCCTTCTTGAGCCAGTGCAAATGCAGAATGCGTCGCCCGGGATGCCTGCTTCTGCCCGAACATCAGCCTCTCCTCAGACTGAACTTGCGCAGCAAAGAGCGCCCGGTGGCAGCTTGCTGGCCGGTGAGATCGCTCGCAATACGCGTAATAGCCTGATTGAACCCGTTCGGCGTCTTATCTTTGGGCGCTTCGCCAAGGTTTTCGGCGGTGGCGAGCGCCTTGGCTTCGAATTGGATCTCATGCAGAACGGAGCGGCCCACCGCCGACATGAAGTCGTTCGGCTGCACCTTGCCCGCGCTCACCGCACTCGGGTTATTGAGCAGGATCGAGGTCGGCGGATTGTTGTCGCGATTCTCGATGTAACGCAAAAGGCGGATCGACTCGCGCGTCGAATGCACGGAACGGTCGGTCACGAGATACGCGCGGGACGCATGGTTTAACGCTTCCTGCGACAACGGCGCGCTCGGATTGCCGATATCGATGATCACATAGTGAAAGCTGTCGCACAGCAGTTCGATCACGCGGGCGAGCGCACCGGGCTTGTACGGCGGCTCGGCGCCGTAGTCGATATCCGCGGTGAGCATGAACAGACGGCTGCCGTTCGCCATCAGCGTGCGCTCGACGTATTGCGGATCGAGACGATGCGCGTTTTCCAGCACGTCCGAAAGACCATTGTTGCTCTGCGTGCCGAGCATGCAGTTGGCGGCGCCGCCGGTCAGGTTCAGATCGACATACGCGACCCGCCGATGCGTGGTGTCTGCCAGATGTCGCGCAAGATTGAGCGCGAGCGTCGTCACGCCGACGCCGCCGCGCGTGCCCGCGAACGCAATGGTCTTGCCCGTGCGCGTGAGCGTCACCGGCGTTACCTTGCCGTCGGCGGTGTTGACGGTGCGCTTGAGCAACTCCACCGTCAGCGGCTTGACGAGATAGTCGTGCACGCCGATCTTGAGCAGGCTGCGAAACAGGCCGACGTCGTTGCGCTCGCCAATGCCGATCACCTGTACCGAAGGCTCGCACACTTCGGCAAGCCGGCCGAGGTCGGACAGAGGCATCGCCGAGTCGTGCAAATCAACCAGCAGAAACTGCGGCGAACGCTCGAGCTTGGTGACATGCGAGATGGCTTCGTCGATACTGCCCACCGCGATATGCGCGTGCGGCAACGCCTGCTCCAGCACGAAGGCTTTCAGAACCTGCTCGGTCTGGCGGTCGGCGACGAAGGCGATGAAGTCCGCGGCCCGCACGACGGACTTGCCTTTGATCAACGAGAATTCAGTGGTGCTCATGGCGTCGGTGTCTCGAAGGCGCGCTTACTTGCCGTTGCGCGTAGTCGTCGTGGTGTCGAGCGGAATCACTTGACCCGTCTCATAGCGATGCACGGCGCTCGCGGCGACCGCGGCATCGGCGGGGCCGAGCGTCTGCGGATTCACGAGGTCTTGCGGGTTCGCGACCTGCGCCGCGAGATTGGTGTAGGTGGCACAGCCCCATTGCATCGACGGGCGTCGCACGCCGGAATCGAACAACAGCGAGGCGCGCGTGAGCTTCTCGCAGTCGGGCGGCACGGCAGCGTTGCCGTCGTAACCAATGACGCGTGAATCGGGCATGCTCACGGGCGGCTTGATGAAGCAGCCAGCAAGCGGCAAAGCGAGCGAGCAGGCGGTGAAGAGCGAAATGAAACGTGCGTGGTTCATGGCATCAGGCT
The DNA here is from genome assembly GCF_031450875.1 of Caballeronia sp. LZ001. Lineage (NCBI taxonomy): Bacteria > Pseudomonadati > Pseudomonadota > Betaproteobacteria > Burkholderiales > Burkholderiaceae > Caballeronia > Caballeronia sp. LZ001. The sequence continues at coordinate 267,164 of NZ_JARTVX010000004.1, forward strand.
CAATAGACGTAGCCGGCCGCGCCGACGAGACGAGGGTTTCCCGGTGCCGATTCGGTGCCCCCAAACATTCGGGCGAAACCATATTCGATGTCGCCGCTCGGCGACACCAGCGACTCGATCGGTGTGCGCAGCTTGGCCGGATCGGTCGGCTCGACGATATACGGCGTCACCATGATCACGAGCTCGGTCTTGTTGTTCTGGTAGTTCGACGAGGAAAACAGCTTGCCGAGCACAGGGATCGAGCCGATGCCGGGTACTTGCGATACGAGGTCGGTCGTATTGCTCTGGAGCAGCCCGCCAATGGCGAAGCTCTGACCGCTCGCCAGTTCGACGGTGGTATCCGCGCGGCGCACCGAAAGGCCCGGCACGGTCACGCCGTTGGTCGTCACGCTTGCCGTCGTGTCGATCTGGCTGACTTCCGGCCGCACTTTCAGGCTGATGCGGCGGTCGTTGAGCACGGTCGGCGTGAAGTCGAGCTTGACGCCGAACTGCTTGAATTCGACCGTGATCGCGCCGTTGATCTGCGACACCGGAATCGGAAACTCGCCGCCCGCGAGGAAGCTCGCCGTCTGGCCCGAAAGCGCGACGAGATTGGGCTCGGCGAGCACCGTGAGCAGGCCTTCCTGATTCAGCGCATCGACAAGCGCGCGGATATCGGTGTTGGCCGTCCGGAACCCGCCGAACAGCGAGTAAGCGTTGTTGGTCGCGAGATTGAGCGGATAGGTCACCGAGCCCGACGAAGTCGTGATGGGCTGGTTGTAGTTGTAGATCTGACGGCCGCTGAAGATGCCGCTATACCAGTTGCCGGCCGCGCTGCCGATAGCCTGCCAGTTGATGCCCCACTGCTGCGTCACGTTGCGGTCCACTTCCGTGATCCGCACCCGCAGTTGAATCTGCAAGGGCTTGTCGATGGTCATGCGATTGACGAGCACTTCCTTGTCCGCGAGCATCGGCGTGATGGCCTGCACGACCGTATCCGCCTCGGCGGGATTCTGCGCCTGGCCCGTCAGAATGAGCGAGCCCTGTATGCCGTTCACATCGATATTCGTGTTGGGAAAGCGCGCCTTCAGCATGGCGCGCAACGCGACCATGTCGCGCGTCACGACAACGGTCTTTTGAAAGATCGGCTTGTTGTTCGCGCCGAGCGCGTAGACCGTGGTGGAACCGGCCTTCTTGCCGAGCACGAAGACCGCGCGCGGCGACGGCACCTGCACATCCGCGACGCTCGGGTCGGCCACGAACACCGAAACGGCGTCCTCGGGCAGATGAAGCATCGAGCCTTTGCCTGCATCGAGTGCGAGTACGCCCTGGCTTGCCTCGGCGGTAACGGCACCTTTAGACGGCACGGCGCCCGCGCCCGGACGAGCCGCGACGTTGATCACCTGAGCGCCGGCGGCATGCGCGAGCGGCGTCAGGCCGAATGCCGCGCACACGAGCGCGAGCAGGCTCGCCGCGGTGGGCAGCATCGGCGTCGATCTCGAACTGAACTGCGTTTTCATGACTATCTTTTCCTTGGTCGCCGGATCACCGCCGGCTTGGGGCATTAGCGCTGGACGGGAAGCGACGGAACGCCGGGCAACGGTGGCGCGTTCTCGGGCGCCCCGCCTGCCGCCTGGGCGACGTTCTGACCATCCGACTTTTCCGAGCCCCGATAAACCATCACGGTGCGCGGCATGGGCGGCGCGGCGGCCACGCCAGGCGCGCTCTGCGGCGCGCGGCTTGCGTGCGGCAACGAGCGAACGGCGCGCGAGATGTCGCCGGCCCAGATTGGCGGACGTTCGGTCGACGTCGCGCTGGCTGCCGCGGCGGCGGCGGCCGGATCGCGACTGGCAGTAGCAAACGAGCGCAAGGCGAGCGAGAGACTGCCGAGGCGCGCGGCAACCGCCACGACTTCGCCCATGCGCGGCGTCACTTCGAGCGTGACGGTGCGCGCTCGCGCGCTCATATCGGGTACGTCGCTGCTGGCTTTCGGGCGCTTGATTTCTGAACCGACGGCCAGCACGCGCACATGTTCGACCACCGTTTCGCTCGACACCGCGAGGTCCGGCGAATCGGTGCGGCGGTCCATCTGCTGCGTGAGGATCAGGTCGATGTAGTCGCCCGGCTGGATCAGGCCGGCATTGCCGGAGACATCGTCGACGGCTACGGAGACGGCGCGCATCTCGGGCTTGAGCGTCGCGGCGAGAAAGCCCGGCGCGTTCGGCAGAATCACGTCGTCGGCGACGAGTACCGCGCCGCTTTCGACCGGATGGCGCAACAGCGCACCCTTGAGTTCCGGCGCGTTCTGCGCGCCCGACACGACGGCACTGACCGGCACTTCGTTGGCCGGCATCGGTTTCCAGGTGATGTCCTCGTCACGCAGAAGCAAGCCCTGCGGCAAGGCGGCTGCACTGACCAGCACCTTCTCCGTGTTGACGGTGGGCGCGGACGGCTTGCTCGCGCTTGCCACCACCACACGCACGACCAGAGCGATGAGCAGGGCGCCGACGAGAAGAACGGCGAACTTGATGAAGTTGGACATGTGAGTGCCGGCCTAATGCGTCATTAACAAGGGAAGCGCGGCCGGCAGCACGATCACAAGACCGCCGCCGAGCGCCAGCGCCACGCCGTAAGGCACGCCGCGCGCGCCGGAGAACATCGCCAGCGCGCGCATGGGCGACGATGTCTGATCGGCCTTCATGTTGCGGGTGGCGAGACTGACGAGGGACACCACGGTCCCGATCAGCGAGATGAGCGTGAGAGCCGGCAGCGACAGACTGACGCCAGCCCAGAGAAAGATGACGGCCGCGAGTTTCGCATCGCCTCCGCCGAGCATCTTTGCGGCGAAAAGCGCGGCGCAGACCGCGAACACGACACACGCGAGTATCAGATGCGCGATGATCTCGTCGAGCGACAGCTTTCGCAGCAACGCATCGACAAAGAAGAGCGAACCGATCGCAAGCACGATCCCGGTCGGCAGGCGACGCGCACGGACATCGATGACGGCGAGCACCAAGAGCGCGCACAGCACGATGAGACGGATGGCAAGGGATGCGAGCAGCACGATGGACCGGATACCGAGTGAAAGAAAGGGGGAGATCCGCGAGACGCGGATCTCGAATACGTCGTTACTTCTGGGCGGCGGTGACTTTGGTGTTGAGGTACGTGAACCAGCCCGAAACGCTGGTGCTGAACGTGCCTGCCACGGCGACGAGCGCCACGCCGACGATCCCGGCCAGAATCGCGTATTCCATCGCGCTGACGCCACGTTCGTCGCGGATGAATTTCTTGAAAAACTTGGTCATTTTGGTCATTCCTTGTTTTTGCATTGAGTAGGTAGGTGCGGCCCGGCATTAGGGGTACCGGGTACAGCAATCCTAGCTAGAGCCACAAGGAATTACTTCGCCATTTAGAGGCCGGAAATGGCCTTAATTCGACGTTTTAAAATGAATGAACTAGACCGCTGTCGGCAAACGACGCTAGAACTTTATAGAGAGAAATTTTTCTTTTAGCGGGTTTGAAGCGTGTCTTGACAGCGAGCGCGCGACTCTTCGTGTCTTTGTATTTTTTTCAGAAAACGTTTGCCAAGCGTACGGGCTCCGCCTTTACATGCAGGGCTTCGACGGCGTTCGAGGCCGTCGCTCCGACCGATGCTGCTTAATATTCAAGCATCGCTAAAACCGGATATCGCGCTGTAAGATTAATGCTACAACCATTAATACCTGCTTGTCACGCGCTTTAGCACGTTCTGCAAACTTTTTGTTTAACCTTGAGCGCGACTGTCATCGTGCGCAATATCCCACTATTTCTTTTCCTTGCGTCTAGCATCGTTCGGGAAAATCGGCATGTCGATATCCTTGCTCGCCGAGCGCAAGTCGTCACGCGCTTCCTCCGCCAGTTTTGCATAGCGCTTACGAAAAATGGCCAGGTCTTTCTCGTCGAGTTCTTCGAGGTCGAGTAAAGCGTTATGCGCGTTGTCCACTGCACGGATCAATTCATCGAGCTTGATCTGCATGGCGGCCGTATCGCGGTTCTGGGTGTTCTGGATGAGGAACACCATGAGAAACGTGACGATGGTAGTCGACGTGTTGATGACAAGCTGCCATGTGTCGCTGAAGTGAAAGATCGGCCCGGAGACGGCCCACACGATCACCAGCACGACCGCAATGATGAACGTCGACGCATGTCCCGCCACGCGCGAGAGACCATTCGAGAATTTGAGGAACCAGGAAGACTTCATGTGAGCATCTCTCCGTCGTTATCTTGTGCGCGGTTAGAATACCTTCTGTGAAAGCCAAGCCCACACTCCATTCTGCTATCGACTTCAATGCCGCGTCGGACATCGTGGCGCGGCGGCTGATCGGCGCCATCGTCACTTTCGATGGCGTCGGTGGACGTATCGTCGAAACCGAAGCATACGACCGCGAAGATCCCGCTTCGCATACTTTCTCGGGTCTCACGCCGCGCAACGCGGTCATGTTCGGACCGTCCGCTCATGCTTATGTCTATCGATCCTATGGCATCCACTGGTGTCTGAACTTCGTTTGCCGCGAAGAAGGTCATGGCGCCGGCGTGCTGATTCGCGCCATCGAGCCGCTCGTCGGACTCGATCTCATGCGCGAACGACGCGGGCTCGAACCCATCAAGCTGCTTTGTTCCGGTCCGGGCCGCCTAGCGCAAGCCCTGGGCATCACGCATAAGCAGAACGGCATGTCGCTGCTCGAAGCGCCGTTCTGCGTCGAAGCACCGGACGATGCAGTCGATATCGTGAGCGGGCCGCGCATCGGCATTTCCAAGGCAATGGACGTGCCCTGGCGCTTCGGCCTCGCCCGGTCGAGGTTCGTGAGCAAACCCTTCCCATCCTCTTCTTGAAACATCATCCACTCGATTGAGACGCGCGAGCATCTTTCCGAGCCTGGAGAGCATTCACGCGATTCCGGCAAAGACATACAGTGCATCCATGCCACGACACATGGCAATCAACCAAAAGGAGCACACCATGTCCCGCATTTCCAAAGTCGATGTCAACGAAGCCACGGGCGACGCCGCCGAACTCTTCGCCAAGATCAAGAAGGCCGCAGGCCGCGTACCCAATGCGTATGCAACCGTCGGCACGCATAGTCCCGGCGCGCTCGCGGCATCGCTCGCCAATGACGCGACGCTCGCTAAAAGCAGTTTGAGCAAAGCCGATATCGAAGCCGTGAAGCTCGCCGTTAGCGGACAGGCAGGTTGTGATTATTGTGAAGCCGCGCACACGGTCGTCGGCAAGCTGGCCGGTCTCACGCAGGAAGAAACGAAGCAGATTCGCGCGGGTATCGCCACTGGCAACGATAAACGCGATGCGCTCGTGCGCTTCGTGCGCGAAGCCACCGGTTCACGCGGCACGGTGAAAGCCGAAGTGCTCGATGCCGTGCGCGCGGCAGGTTACAGCGACGCGCAAGTGATCGACGCGCTCTTCGCCGCGAGCGTCATCAACTTCACGAATCTCTTCAATCGCGTGAACGACACCACGCTGGACTTCCCAGCGCTGGTTTAACTCTCGCGGCCACCCTTGCCGATCTTGTCGAGCACCGCGCTCACGATATCGATCGGTATGGGGAAGACGATCGTGGTGCTCTTGTCGCTGGCGATCGTCGTCAACGTCTGCAAGTAGCGCAGTTGCATGGCTTGCGGCGCCTGCGCCAGCATCTGAGCCGCTTGCAGAAGTTTCTCGGATGCCTGCAACTCCCCTTCCGCATGAATGATCTTCGCGCGGCGCTCGCGCTCGGCTTCGGCCTGGCGCGCGATGGCGCGGATCATCGTCTCGGCGATATCCACGTCCTTGATCTCGACATTCGATACCTTGATGCCCCAGGCATCGGTCTGGGCATCGAGCACGCGCTGAATGTCGCTGTTCAGGCGCTCGCGTTCCGAAAGCAGATCGTCGAGTTCATGCTTGCCGAGTATCGCGCGCAAGGTGGTCTGCGCGAGCTGACTCGTGGCTTCCAGAAAACGCGCGACCTGAATCACCGCTTTCTCCGGGTCGACGACGCGAAAGTACACCACCGCATTCACCTTCACCGAGATGTTGTCGCGCGTGATGACATCCTGCGGCGGCACGTCGAAGACGACGGTGCGCAGGTCCATCCGCACTACTTGCTGCACCGCCGGAATGATCAGCACAAGCCCCGGCCCCTTCACTTTCCAGAAGCGGCCGAGCGTGAACACGACGCCGCGTTCGTACTCGCGAAAAATGCGCACCGACGAAAGCACGAGAATGATGACGAGCGCAATGACAATGCCGCCAAACCCAAAAGTAAGCCCCATTTTTAATGCCTCGTTAGTGTTGATGCGATTGCCGGTCGCGCTCCAGCGCTTCGACCATGAGCGTCAGTCCCTGCCGCGACAGCACACGCACGAGCGCGCCCTCGCCTGGAAGTTCTCGCGATGAAGCCGTCTGCACGCGCCAGCGTTCACCGTGCACACGCGCCCAGCCACTTGCGGGCGCGGCGCCGGTTGCATCGAGCATCACGCCGATACTGCCTGGCATCGCTTCGCTGCCGCTCACCACGGGCCGCTTGCGCGCCTTCAAGGCGACGCTCGACACGCCGAACACGAACAGCGCGGCCACGATAGCGAACCCCGTCACGAGGCTCAAGGGAATGCCGAAGCCAGGCACTCCGCTATTGACGAGCATGAGCGCGCCGGTCGAAAACACAATGATTCCGCCGATGCCGAGCGCGCCGAAGGTCGGCAGGAACATTTCCGCGACGAGTAAGCCGAGCCCCAGCACGACGAGACCCAGACCGGCGAAGTCGAGTGGCAAGAACGTGGCCATCAGCGACATATGACTGAGCCACTCGCAAAGATGGGTTTTCATGGGCGACGACCGCCGGGGACGATGCTGCTTTCAGCTTACGCGCGAATTGCGCGCTCAGGGCTGCGTTGTCGTCCGGTCGATGATCTTTTCGACATCGGCGGTCTCGCCTAATTCCGATACGAAGCGCGCTTTGTCGAAATCGCGCGTGACGCAGCCGTCGAGATAGATGAAGCGGCGCTGGATCGTGAGCCACAGGCTAGTGTGCTCGCGCCACTGCAGCGACGCGTTGAGCGCGTTGAGGCGGCGCGTCGTGCTCTCGGCGATTTCCCGGTCGTACGCGTAGCTGTTCGAGAGGCGGCAGCGTCCCGCGATCCAGCAGCTATTGCCGCGCTCGATGCGGTAATGCGCTTCGTCGAGCCATTCCTGTTCGGTTTCGACGGGACCGCGCGGGGTCGGGCAATTCGCGATTGCTTTCGATACTTGCATGAACGGGTCGTCACCGCGATTGATGCGTGCGTCGTCGGCGAGTGCCGCAAGCGTGATGGGCAGCAGGCAAGCCAACGCGGTCAGATAGCGCCATCCGGGCGGGACTTTCGATGTCATCGCTCTTTGCTCCCTTGCCCAAAGCATAGCCGGTAGACTGACAGAAGCATCTTCCCGCATCTTTCGTATCTTTTCGAACGGGACCGACATGAAACAGGCACTTCAACATCTGACGGTTGCAACCGGCTCGCGCGGTTTGCACGAAGTCACGCGCGCCATCGACCGCTGGGTCGATCATCAGGATATGCGCACCGGCTTGCTGACCATCTTCTGCAGACACACGTCCGCGTCGCTCTTGATTCAGGAGAACGCTGATCCCGACGTGCGCACGGACCTCGAACGCTATTTCGAAACCGTCGCGCCCGAAGCGCCGGGCCGCTATGTCCACGACGCCGAAGGTCCCGACGACATGCCCGCGCATCTGCGCACCGCGCTCACCACCGTCCAGCTCTCGATTCCGGTCGAAGCGGGCCGCATGGTGCTCGGCACGTGGCAAGGCATATACGTATTCGAGCACCGCACGGCATCGCATGATCGCGAACTGGTGTTGCATCTGATCGGCGAGTGACCTAATATACGCTCCGCGTACATTCAAGGAGCGACGACCGTGAGCCAGCAACAGACCGTGCTTCGCGACGCCATGCGGCGTCTGAACATGACCCGCGATGCCTTCGCGGCCCGCATCGGCGTGTCGCGGCGTGCGCTGGACACATGGCTTCTGCCTGACGAGTCGCCGGAATCGCGCGCCATGCCGGAGATCGCCGCGCGCTATGTCGGCGAGATTCTGGACGGCATGCCCGAGGGTGGAACATCTACGCAAAGCGTATATCCATCGATTGCATACGAAGGCCGCCCGCAGCTCGTCTCCATCGATCAGTTCTCGCGTGAATCGGCCGAAGCGCTCTTTCGCACAGCGGACATGATGCAGCCCATCGCGCGGCGCCGCAAAATCACGCGCGTGCTGGAGGGCGCGGTGCTGGCGAACCTGTTCTTCGAGGCGAGCACACGTACCCGTGTGAGTTTCGGCTCGGCGTTCTGTCGGCTCGGTGGCTCGGTGGTCGACACGACCGGCTTCACGTTCTCGTCGATGGCGAAGGGCGAATCCATCTACGACACGAGCCGCGTGATCAGCGGCTATGCGGACGCTATCGTCGTGCGCCATCCCGAGCAAGGCTCCGTCGCGGAATTCGCGCGTGCGACCAACATTCCCGTGATCAACGCTGGCGACGGCCCCGGCGAGCATCCGAGCCAAGCGCTGCTCGACCTCTACACGATCCAGCGCGAGTTTTCGCGGCTCGGGAAAATAGTCGATGGCGCGCATATCGCGATGGTCGGCGACCTCAAATATGGCCGCACCGTCCATTCGCTTGCCAAGCTGCTCTCGCTTTACAAGGGCCTCAAGTTCACGCTGATTTCGCCGGGTTCGCTGGAAATGCCGGCGCATATCATCGAGCGAATCGCGCGAGGCGATCATGTCATCGAACAGACGAGCGATCTGCGCGCGGGTCTTGCGGGCGCGGATGTCGTCTATGCCACGCGCATTCAGAAAGAGCGTTTCGCGGACGAGTCCATCGAAGGCTATACGCCGGACTTCCAGATCAACCAGGCGCTCGTGAACGAAGCCTGCGGACGCGACACGCTCATCATGCATCCGCTGCCGCGCGACAGCCGTCCCGGCGCGAACGATCTCGCCACCGACCTGAATCACGATCCGCGTCTTGCCATCTTCCGGCAAACCGACAACGGCATTGCAGTCCGCATGGCGATCTTTGCCGTTCTGCTGGGCGTTGAGCATCAGGTGCGGCATTCCATGCGCGACGCGACGTGGAAATCGCCGGCCTCCATCGGCCCGGACGACGCGGTTTTTCAGGGCTTCGATTAATGAGATTTTTACGCGCCGCATCTGTTTCCTGATACGGCGTTGACAAGGCCCCGCGTATGCTTATATCAAGAAAAGACGCGATGGAGCCCGATCATGGATATGACACTTGCGCAGTTTGCCGGCCATCACGGCGGCGCTTGTCAGCGGTTACGGATCATGGCGCGCGCCCGCATGGCGAACGACGATGCATCTTGCGAGCGCATCCGCCAGTTGTTTCACTCGCCTCTCGGCGTATATGTCAGTCAGGCGCAGCGCGAAGGATGCGCGCTAAGGCTCGAATTCGATGTAGCGAGCGAAGACCTTGCGTTCACATTACGCACTTTGCGACGGGTCATGCCGGAAGCGCGGGTCGAAGGCGTCGGTCCGCGAGTGTTCGCGCATCGAGTGATAAGCCGTGAAGCGCATTGACCCGTTGCTGCGCGACTGACTGGGGAAGTCAGTCGCATACGCAGGACGTCAACGCGGCGGCGCAATCTGCTCGGCGGGTGACTCACTCGGCAGACGATCCGCCCACGGTTTCATCTGTGCGAACCACTCGTCTGAAGGGACGAAGGTGTCGGGGTCCATCTGAATGCCCCGTTCGATCTCCGCCTCCTCTTCCGGCGTATTGCGGTAAAACCTGTACGATGCTTCGCTCATATCTCTCATTCTCCCGGTTATTGGCGCGACGCAAGCTGATGATTCGCAATGCGCCGCCTCGCTGCGTGAACACCACGCAATGTACTTTCCCTTCTATCGGCACGAAGCCGACCTCGCGTACCTCGCCGTAGTCGCGACGAGCGTCTGCGTGACACATCACCTCTCGCCACGCGATTTCCCGCGTACGTTCCAGCGACATGCCATGACGATTGACGTTCGCCGCGTCCTTCTGCGGATCGAACAAGATGTCGATGTGCATTATCGTGACTACATGAAAGAAGTTTGACAAGAGGCGTTCAAGCGGCGTCACAAAATTTTTCTTCGTGATCCGAATGAAACAGCCTGCCGTCATTCTTGCTCTTTCGTCACGGTTTCTCTATAGACCGATCGGCTAACGCGCACGTGTGATCCTGCAGTTCTTCCGACGAAGCCCAGTCACCCGGTTGCACATGATCGTTGAGAAGAAAGAATCCGGGCTTGCCATCGGGCAACCATGCGCCGGCCAGCAACAGCGTCTGGTCGCCCATCGTTTGTCCGCGACGCGCCGCGTAAGGCGCGAGCAGCGCAAAAGGATCGGTATGCGTAAGATCCGCGTCGTCGATCCGCATGGCGTCGTACCGATGCCCGCGCAAGCGCACCGGCAACGGCGCCCATTCGCGGCCGATGCCCGGCCCGACTTCGCGCAACGTCTGCGCGACGTCGGACGCGAGGCAGTCGATATGAATATGCAACTGGTTCTGCGTGCGCCCGCTTGCCGAGTTGATTGCAAGCGACACTTGATCGCGTGGCAAGGAGCGGCGAAGTTTGTCATCGACATAACGGCGCGCTTGCCATGCGTCGCGCCAATAATTCGGCGTCTGCGGCTCCAGTATCAAGGGACTTTCGATGCCGCTCACACGCGCCGTCGGAATCAACAGATATTGCGCGACGCCCACGATATCCTTCAACACCGCGTAGCCGCCCGCGAGGTTTACGTCGGCGCATTTCTGCTTGACCGGCGCGCCCTCGGCGGCGGGCTCGCAATAGTCGTGGACGATTTCCCACAGCGCGTTCGGATTCGCCGCGCGCGCGGTGGAAAGCGTCGTGCAGAAGGCCGTCGTGACGGCGAGAAGGCAAAGCTTGTGGAGGTTTCGCATCGGCATGATTCGGGCAGCGCTGGATAAGAGGACAGCGTGCCGGATTATGCTTGCAAGCGTGTGAACATGCTTCGGATGTGACCAAGCCCCGTGCAGCGTCGAGCCACACGAGGCCGATTCGAACCACTCAGGCGGCCTTCATCGCCTTATCCCCCGCGCGCTCCACCGGATGCTGCTCCTTCAGCTTGTTCTGCACGCGCGCCGCCTCGAAGTACGACGAATTTGGCGGACGCTTCAGGTATTGACCCGCGCCGCGTACCGCGCGCAAATCGCCATCGGTCCAGGCGAGTTCGCCGCGCGTGAGCGTATGCGTGGCCACGCCTTGCACCGTCATGCCCTCGAACACATTGAAGTCCACCTTCTGATGATGCGTCTTTACGGAGATGGTCCGCGTCGCCGCCGGGTCCCACACGACGAGGTCCGCATCCGAACCCACCTGCACCGCGCCCTTCCTCGGATACAGATTGAAGATCTGCGCCGCGTTGGTCGATGTCACGCGCACGAACTCGTTCGGCGTGAGACGCCCCATGTTCACGCCGTGATGCCACAACACCGACATCCGGTCTTCCACGCCGCCGCAGCCGTTTGGAATCTTCGTGAAGTCCTCTCGCCCCATGGCCTTTTGCGATGCACAGAACACGCAATGATCCGTCGCCGTCGTGTGAAGCTGCCCGGACTGCAGCCCGCGCCACAGCGCCTCGCGATGCTCGCTCGTGCGAAACGGCGGGCTCATCACGTGCGCGGCGGCACGCGTCCAGTCGGGATCGCGATACACCGATTCGTCGATCACGAGATGCCCCGGCAGCACTTCGCCGAACACACGCAGGCCGTCGTTGCGAGCACGCGCAATGACATCGACGGCATCTTTCGCCGATACATGCACGATATAGATAGGCACGCCGAGCACCTGCGCGATGCGAATGGCGCGATTGGCCGCCTCGCCCTCCACTTCAGGCGGGCGCGAAAGCGGATGCGCCTCCGGTCCCGTGAAGCCCTTCGCAAGCAGTTGCTTCTGCAACTGGAACACGAGCTCGCCGTTTTCCGCATGCACGGTCGGCAGCGCGCCGAGTTCGAGCGAGCGCGTGAAGCTGTTCACGAGCACTTCGTCATCGGCCATGATCGCGTTCTTGTAGGCCATGAAATGCTTGAAGCTGGAGACGCCGTGCTCATGCACGAGCAGGCCCATGTCGCGATGCACCGATTCGTCCCACCACGTCACCGCGACGTGAAAGCCATAATCCGCCGATGCCTTCTCGGCCCAGCCGCGCCACTCCTTGAACGCTGCCATGAGCGGTTGCTTCGGGCTCGGAATCACGAAATCGATGATGCTCGTCGTGCCGCCCGACAAGCCCGCCGCCGTGCCGGTATAGAAGTCGTCGCTGGCGGTCGTGCCCATGAAAGGCAGTTCCATGTGCGTGTGCGGATCGATCCCGCCGGGCATCACGTACTGTCCGCCCGCGTCGACGATCTTCGTGCCCGCCGGTACTTCGAGATCCGGCCCGATCGCCAGGATCGTGCCGCCGGACGCGGCGTCGGCGCACAAGACATCTGCGCGATAGCTGCGTTCCGGATCGATGATGGTGCCGCCGCGAATCAGGGTTGGCATTGTCTTCTCCTTGCGAATCTTGGGCTTCGAAAATTCCTTCGGACGCTCATGCGCTCAGAACCCCGGCCTGCGGGCTGCCGCGCAGCTTCATCCACGAACCATACACGAGCGCGGCCAGCACGAGCCCGACGAACCAGGCATACGTATAAAGCATGTTGAAGAACGCCGGCACGTTAGGGAACGACGCGGGGAACGCCGTATGCAGGAAGCCCGGCAGATTGGGCAGCACGCCGACGAGCAGCGCCACGACCGCCGCGATATTCCAGCCGCCGCTATACGAATATTCGCCGTGTTCATCGAAGAGTTCGTGGTGATCGAGCCGGGTGCCGCGAATCAGGAAGTAATCGACCATCAAAATGCCCGCGACGGGCCCGAGCAACGCCGAGTAACCGACGAGCCAGGTAAAGATATAACCCTGCGTGGTGGCGAGAATTTTCCACGGCATCATGACGATGGCGATCGTCGCCGTGATCATGCCGCCCGCGCGATACGAAATGCCCTTTGGCCAGAGACTCGAAAAATCGTAAGCCGGACCGACGAGATTGGCCGCGAGATTGCAGCACATGGTGTCGAGCGTGAGGATGACGAGCGCAACGCCAACGCCGATGCCCGTCATGCGGCTCGTCAGGTCGATCGGGTCCCAGATCGCCTTGCCGTAGATCACGACGGTCGCCGATGTCACCACCACCGAAATCACGGACAACAAGGCCATCGGCGCAGGCAGACCGATGGACTGCCCGATCACCTGATCGCGCTGCGAGCGGGCGAAGCGCGTGAAGTCGGGAATGTTCAGCGCGAGCGTCGCCCAGAAGCCGACCATCGCGGTGAGACCCGGCCAGAACGTCGCCCAGAAGAGTCCTTCCTTCTTGCCACCCGCGACGAACTGCGACGGCGCCGACAACATGTTGCCGATGCCGCCCGCCTTGCTCGTCGCCCACCAGACGAGCGCGATGCACATCAGCACCTTGATCGGCGCGGACCAGCTTTCGAGCCAGCGGATCGAATCGGTACCATGCACGATGAAGTAAATCTGCAGCGCCCAGAACACGAGGAAGCACGCAAGCTGTCCGGCAGAGATGTCGAGAAGCGGCAGCGCCGCGCCGTGCAGCGCGTTGCCCGTGAGAATGTTGAGCAGCGTGTAGATCGCGCTGCCGCCAAGCCACGTCTGGATGCCATACCAGCCGCATGCGACGACGGCCCGCAACAGCGCCGGTAACTTCGCGCCCTGCGTGCCGAACGACGAGCGCACCAGCACCGCGTAAGGAATGCCGTGCTTCGCCCCCGCGTGACCTATCAGGAGCATCGGCACGAGCACGATCAGGTTGCCGAGCAACACCGTCACCACCGCCTGCCACGGCGACATGCCCTGCTCGGTGAGCCCCGCCGCGAGCATGTAGGACGCGATGTTCATCACCATGCCAACCCACAGCGCCGCGAAGTGATACCACTTCCACGTGCGCTGCGCGGGACCCGTTGGCGCGAGGTCGTCGTTATACAGGCTGCTCGCCTGCAAGTTGGCCGCGAAATTCGGATCGACAGATTGCGCTGTCTGCTTCATCGGACGAACTCCTGTTGATCGTTGCAATGACTTCAGGCGGCTTTGGCGGCTTCTTCCGCATCGACACGCGCCGGATTGTTCGGATGCGTGGTCCAGTTCGCGTACTCGCCGGCATCGACGCGTTCCATCGTGATGCATTGCTCGACCGGGCATACGTGCATGCACAGATTGCAGCCGACGCACTCGGCATCGACGACTTCGAAGTGACGCTTGCCGTCCTTCTCCCTGAGAATGGCCTGATGCGACGTGTCCTCGCACGCAATATGGCACAGCCCGCACTTGATGCACTTGTCCTGATCGATGCGCGCCTTGATGTCGTACTTGAGATTGAGGTACTTCCAGTCCGTCACGTTCTGCACCGCGCGCCCGCGAATGTCGTCGAGCGTGGCGTAGCCTTTTTCGTCCATCCAGTTCGAGAGGCCGTCAGCAAGATCGGAGACGATGCGAAACCCGTAGTGCATCGCCGCCGTGCACACCTGCACGCTGCCCGCGCCGAGCACCATGAATTCGGCGGCGTCGCGCCAGGTGGAGATTCCGCCGATGCCCGAGATCGGCAAATCGGGCGTTTCGGGGTCGCGCGCGATCTCGGCGACCATGTTGAGCGCAATCGGCTTCACGGCCGGGCCGCAGTAGCCGCCGTGCGTGCCTTTGCCGTCGACGGTGGGCATCGGCGCCATCTGGTCGAGGTCGACGGAGACGATCGAATTGATGGTGTTGATGAGCGACACGCCATCCGCGCCGCCCTTGAACGCCGCGCGCGACCCCATGCGAATGTCGCTGATATTCGGCGTGAGCTTCACGAGACACGGAAACTGCGTGCCTTCCTTCACCCAGCGCGTGACCATCTCGACATACTCCGGCACTTGCCCGACCGCCGCGCCCATGCCGCGCTCGCTCATGCCATGCGGACAGCCGAAGTTGAGTTCGACCGCATCCGCGCCGGTGTCTTCCACCTGCGTGAGAATCCACTTCCAGTCTTTCTCGTTGCACGGCACCATCAACGAGACGATCAGCGCGCGGTCCGGCCAGTCGCGCTTCACTTGCGCGATCTCTTTCAGGTTGATGTCGAGCGGGCGGTCGGTGATCAGCTCGATGTTGTTCAGCCCCGCCATGCGTTGCCCGTTCCATTGCACGGCGCCATAACGCGAACTGACGTTGACCACATGCGGGTCGAGTCCGAGCGTCTTCCATACGACGCCGCCCCAGCCCGCTTCGAACGCGCGGTTGACGTTATACGCTTTGTCGGTCGGCGGCGCCGATGCAAGCCAGAACGGATTCGGCGATGTAATGCCAGCGATAGTGCAGCGAAGATCGGCCATGTTTTTATCGGCTCCGTATCGAATGCGTTGCGGGGTTTTTACGCGGCCTTGATCGCCGTGAGTTCGAAAGACGCGCCAATGGACGCCGCCGCGAGCTTGCCGTCCTGCACGGCCTGCACGGTGAGATCGAGTCCTTCGTGGATCGCGCAGTCGCCGCCGGCCCAGACTTTGGCGAGCGTTGTCTGACGGTTCTCGTCGGTGACGATGCGCCCGCCGTCGAGACTCAACAATTCCCGGTCGATACCCACCGGCACGAGCGTCTGCCCGATGGCCTTCAGCACCATGTCCGCTTCGATGATCACGCGCTCGCCCGCGCGGTCGAACTCCACGCCCGTGACGTGTCCGTCCGCGCCGATCAGACGCACGGGGTTCGCATGCGTCACGATGGTCACGTTGTTGTTCTGCGCGAACTCCTGTTCCGCCCAGGTCGCGCCCATGTTCTCGACGCCGCGCCGGTACGCCATGGTCACCGAGGTCGCGCCGAGCTTGCGGCTTTGCACGGCGGCATCGACAGCCGTATTGCCGCCGCCGATCACCACCACACGCCGCCCGACCGGCACGCTCGCGAGGTCATCGGCCTGACGCACTTGCTCGATGAAATCCACCGCGTTCATCACGCCTTCGAGCGACTCGCCTTCCAGCGCCAGCTCACGCACACCCGCCAGACCGAAGCCGATGAACACCGCGTCGTATTGCTTGCGCAGTTCGTCGAGCGTCACATCGCGGCCGAGCGCCACGCCCGTTTTGATTTCGATACCGCCGATCGAATGCAGCCATTCGATCTCGCGTTGCGCGAAGTCTTCCACCGTCTTGTACGCCGCGATGCCGTATTCGTTGAGACCGCCGGGTTTGGCGCGCGCATCGAAAATGATCGCCTGATGGCCGGCCAGCGCGAGCCGATACGCACACGCAAGTCCCGCCGGTCCCGCGCCGACGATCGCGATTCGTCGTCCCGTTTCCGGCGCGCGCTTGAATAAGGGTTCGCCGCGCGCCATCGCCGAATCGGTTGCATGGCGCTGCAGAGCGCCGATTCGCACCGGCTCGTCACCCGGATGGTTTCGAACGCAACTACCTTCGCACAGTATCTCGGTCGGACACACCCGCGAGCACATGCCGCCGAGCGGATTGGCCGAGAGAATATCGACGGCCGCGCCTTTGAGATTGCCGTGACTGATCTTGCGGATGAAGCTCGGAATATCGATCTGCGTCGGACAAGCCTGCACGCATGGCGCGTCATAACAGTAATGACAGCGGCTTGCCGCGGCGGCGGCGGCAGTCGCATCGAGCAAGGGCGCGACATCCGAAAACTCGCATGCCAGTTGTTCCTGCGTGAGCCTGTGGCCCGCAATCTTCATGGTCATACGCGTTCCTTCTTCGATATGAGGACGTAGCGATTCCCGCCGTTCGCGCGGGACGACGCGAACGGTGCTTTGGAAAATATCGACGAATAGCCGTTAAGAGACGGGTTCCGACGCGCGCTCGAGCATGGCGTGCAAAAGCACGTTCGCGCCCGCTTCGATCCATTCCTGCGAGGCGTCTTCTACTTCGTTATGGCTGATGCCGTCGACGCAAGGCACGAATACCATCGATGTCGGCGCGACTTGCGAGAGGTAGCACGCGTCGTGGCCCGCGCCCGACACCATGTCGCGATGCGAATAGCCGAAGCGTTTGGCTGCCGCGCGCACGGAGTCGACGCACGCGGCATCGAACTTGACGGGTTCGTAGTAGAAGATCTGCTCGAGTTCGGTTGTGAGGCCGATGCCGCCCGCAATGTGCTCGACGCCTTCGCGCAGCGCGGCGTCCATTTTCGCGAGCACGGCGTCGTCGGGATGACGGAAGTCCACGGTGAAGAACACGCGGCCCGGAATCACGTTGCGAGAGTTCGGATAGACCTGCATCATGCCGACCGTGGCGCAGGCGAGCGGCGCGTGATCCAGTCCGATGCGGTTGACGAGATCCACCACGCGCGATGCGCCGAGCAACGCGTCTTTGCGGCGCGGCATGGGCGTCGGGCCCGCATGCGCTTCCTGACCCGTCAGTGTGATCTCGTACCAGCGCTGGCCCTGCGCATCGGTGACGACGCCGATGGTCTTGTCCTCGGCTTCGAGAATCGGGCCCTGCTCGATATGCAATTCGAACGCCGCGTGCAGCTTGCGGCCGCCGCACGGAACGTCGCCTGCATAACCAATACGTTCGAGTTCTTCGCCGATGGTCTTGCCATCGACGTCCTTGCGCGACAACCCGTAATCGAGCGAGAACACGCCTGCGAATACGCCCGATGCGACCATCGCCGGCGCGAAGCGGGAGCCTTCTTCGTTGGTCCAGATGACGACCTCGACGGGATGCTCCGTCTCGATCCCGTGATCGTTGAGCGTGCGGATGACTTCGAGGCCGCCGAGCACGCCGTAGATGCCGTCGAAGCGGCCGCCCGTCGGCTGCGAATCGGCGTGAGAGCCCGTCATGACGGGCAGCGCGTCGGGATGACAGCCCGCGCGGCGCATGAACACGTTGCCCATCTGGTCGACGCTCACCGTGCAACCCGCTTCTTTCGCCCAACTCACGATGAGATCGCGCCCTTGCTTGTCCAGATCGGTCAGCGCGAGCCGGCAGACACCGCCTTTGGGCGTTGCGCCGATCTTCGCCATCGACATCAGGCTATCCCACAGACGTTGACCGTTGACCTTGATGGACGTGTCGAGACCAGCCTCTCTCATTGCATCCGTAACCGCGTTCATGCGCCTCGCTCCTTACGATGAACTTCGTATGTCGGGGACTGCTTTTCGTGCATCCGGCGCGCGGCGGGTGCAGACTTGCACGCACGCGGTGCATGCTTTTACTTGTACGATCGATGCTGCATTCGAGCCATTCGGTTTCGCTTCAAATCCTGTCCGACTGGACAGGTTGTAGCCGATTAAAATAAGCAAATCAACGTCTTTCGTGTTGAAGCGAACAGAGCGAGAAGCGTGCCATTGCGCTGCAGCATCACTTGGTCGAACTTGCTGAGGCATGCAGAATTGAGAACAGCGCGGCATGCACGAACGCCGCAAATCAGGCACGATGCGGCACACGAGGCCTACGGAAGGAACAATGAGACACGACGAAGCGTCGCCCGGCATCGAAGAAAGCAGTAACGCCGTTCCGCCTTTGCGGCGGCGCAAGGCACAAATTCGCGAGACCAACGAGGCTCACCTTTTAGCTTGCGCCGAAGCCGTTTTCGCCGAGAAAGGACTCGAAGGCGCGAGCACCGCGATGATCGCCGAGCGCGCCGGCCTGCCGAAAGCCAATCTGCATTACTACTTTCCGACCAAGCTCGCGCTCTATCGACGCGTGCTCGAAGACCTCTTCGAAGACTGGCATCGCGCGGCGGATACGTTCGAATGCAGCGACGATCCTGCCGAAGCGATCGGCGGCTATGTGCGCGCAAAGATGGAGTTGTCGCGGCGCCGGCCGCTCGGATCGAAAGTCTGGGCAAGCGAGATCATTCACGGCGCGCATCACATGCAAGACGTGTTGAACGAACGCGTAAAACCGTGGCTCGATACGCGCGTCACGGTAATCGAAGGATGGATCGCGCGTGGACTGCTTGCGCCTGTCGAACCGCAGACCTTCATGTTTCTGATATGGGCGATCACTCAGCATTACGCCGATTTCGACGCGCAAATTCGCGCGCTGAAGGGCAAGCGCGCGCTGACTCGAAAGGCGTTCGACGAGGAGACCGAGGAAGTCGTGCGGCTGGTGCTTCGCGCGTGTGGCGCGCGTTCGCCGGGCAACGAAATCCGATAGCCGCCTAGGTGGCGGCCAGCGTTATTTCAAAAACAGTGCAGGTACGCCGTTTTTCACTTCCCGTGAGTTGAATTCGACGACCTTGCTCGTGTTGTTTTTAATGCAGATCGCAATTTCAGGCGCCTTCGCGGCGATCTGCTGCTTGACGTATGCGTCGATGGAATTTATCCGTAGCTTATTAACGTTGTCGAGATAGATAGCGCCAACGGACTGCGGCGTGCAGGCACTTCCGGTAGGTGGCTTGTTTTGATCGTCCCAATTGGTTGCGGCGGCAAATAGGTACAAGTAGACCGCCGTGGAGTCGGTGACGTCGCCGCCCTGAGTCTGTATGAACGCGGTTTGATAGGTATAGTCCGTGATCACAGGCGTCGGAAACTTCATGAAAATAATGTCGCCCGGACCTACGCGCAGTTTCTCGTCTGCATTGTGCGGAGTGCCGCCGGAGTCAAGCCACGTATCCGAGCTGGACTTTACATAGTAGGTTGGAATATCGCTGCTGCACGCGGTGTTTCCATTATTGGAACAATTGTCGGTCGCGTATTGAAGGCTATCCGGCTTCCATGCATTGATAAAGTCGGCGTGAGCGGTATATAAACTGCCCCATTGCGGCGTCAGCACGCCGTTCACCATGATCGGGTCCATCGACAACTGCGCGCCGTTCAGATCGCCGTTATTGCCAAGTGTGTATTGCAAGTTTAATTGCAGTTGCTGAATCTTGATCGGATACGCTTCGGGACATGAACCATCCTTGTTATTGTGGTAAGCCATGTTCTGAACGCCCGAGGAGAAATCCGGTTTAATGTGCTCGCCGTCCCAACAGTCCGGAAAATAGATCACGATGTCAAACTGCGCGTTGCCGTTCACAACGGGACAACTCGTCGGCGGATTCGCCATGTAGCCTACATTCTGGCAAAAATATGCAATGGCCGGATTTGCCGCGGTTCCGTGGTGGTCGCCGGCGAGCATCTCCAGACCTTGCGGGATAGCGGTGACGACCGGGAGCTCGGTGTTCTTTTGGTAGTAGGTCTTCTGGAAGTCGGGGACCACTATTCCGGCGGCGCGCTTCAATTGCGGCACCCAATAAGCGGACGCATCGGCCGTAATGTTGCACGTCGTGGCCTTATTCACATTCAGCTTTGCGAGGTCGCTAAAGGCATCGGTCGACCGGTTGCCGAAAAAATCGTGCTGCATGGCGAGTCCGGGTAATCCGTAACGAACAATGGAATCGTCGGGCTTCGTGTGAGAATACGCGCACTGTACGCTGAACTGACCGGCATAAACGCCGGTTGTCGTAGCTGCTAGGAGGATTAGCAATAGAAGTCGCAGCAAGGAGGTGGCTTTTTTCATGACTATTCTCAGCTCTCTCGATAAAGTGAAATGCTCGCCGCAAGCATTGATTCACGTTGAATATCGACCGTTGAATTTATTGGCCGTCGTTCTGCCACATGAATTCTAGGATACCGGGACATCGAGAAAGCCTCGTTTTATTATTTTATTGACGCTCCTTTGCAAGTACGCGCGATATTTAACTCGTGCACATAAGCCGACTCATTTCGAAAGTGAACAAAACCGATCTGCGTTTCTTTTTTCGCTCCGATTAAATCGAACGATCGCCTCATTAAACAACGCGTCGAAATAAAAAACGCCGGCCGCAAAAATCGCGGTCGGCGTTCCTGGTGCTGCTTACTGCAGAACTGCTCTACTACACTTCTCGCAAGTTACTACGCTTTCTGCCATCTACCTCACCTTCAACTGCCACTGCTACTGCCACTACCACTGCAACTTGCCGTTATTCGATCTATTAATGACCGAAGTAGACCGACTTACGATCCGACATCGACGCTGACGGACGTGCGCCCGCTTGCGACGAACCCGCAGTCGATGCGCCGTACGACGACGTACCTTGCTGTGCATCCACGCGCGCTTCGGCTGCCTGGATGTTTTGCGGGTAGAACGCGTGGTCCGTCGACGGGTTATAGCCAGCCTTTTCCAACTGGACCAGCTCGGCGCGAACTTCTGCGCGGGTCACAGGGCCGTTGCTTTGTGCAAAGGCGAAAGTCGGAGCGGCCAGAGCCGAAGCAATAACGAGAGCCGGAACGAAAGACTTGATCATGATGAACCTCCTGGAATCTTGTTTTGAAATCGAAGACGAAGCCGGAAGCTTTAAACAGTTTCTGACTTCGTTTCGCTTGAAAACAGTGTAGGAGGGACGCGACTTAGGGGAAACCCCAATTTGCAGGAAACATATTTGTCGAGGTCGCAACAATGGCGGATGCGCAACTGCATGGCCTCGGCAGTTCGACAGCCTTTAAGTCATTGTTTATATTGATACTTCCGCGCCAGATGATGGCAGTACAACCAGTGCCGCCGAAAAATATCATTACAGCGGCGTCAGACAATAGTCATCCTGGCGTCAGCTAAATTCAGGGCGCTTTCACATGCTCCAACGCCGCGGCGACCAACTCCCGCAACAAGGGCTGAACGTCGCTCGCGCGCGCCTCATCGTAGGAATAAGGCGGTGCCTCGTTCATGTAAGTGGCCTGCGTGAGCTCCAGTTGCACTGCGTGAATCCCGTTGGCCGGCTGACCGTAGCGACGCGTTATGTAACCGCCCTTGAAGCGCCCGTTAGCCACCGTTGTGTAACGTCCGTCCGACTCCACGACCTGCGCGAGCCGCTCGGCCAGTTCAGGCGCCGCCGATGCTCCATCCGCCGTGCCGAAGTTGAAATCCGTGAGCCGGCCATTGAAGAAGCGCGGCACGACTGAGCGAATGGAGTGCGCCTCCCACAGCAACGCGTGCCCATGTTCCTCGCGCAAGGCGGCGAGTTCGGAAGCGAGCGCATCGTGATAAGGCTGCCAGTAGAGCGCGCGGCGCGCCTCGATCTGTTCGCGTGAAGGCTCATGACCTTCGAGATAAAGCGGCTCTTTCTCGAACGTATCGACGGGACAGAGGCCAGTCGTATCGCGGCCCGGATAAAGATTGGCGTCATCGGGCGGACGATTCAAATCGATGACATAGCGCGCGAATTGCGGCAGCAGAATCGACGCGCCCATCTCGCGCGCAAAGTCATAAAGCCGGTCGAGATGCCAGTCGCAGTCATCCACTTTCCGCGCGACCAGCGTCATTTCTTGCGCGAGCCCGTCGGGTATACGCGTGCCGCGGTGCGGGATCGAGATGAGCAACGGCGCCGTGCCGCGCTCGAGCGTGTAGATCGCACAATCGTCCATGTGATGCCTCGCGTTTTATTAGTCGATGAGTGAACGCAATGCGTCTTCGTCCGCCTGACAACTTGCGTCGAGGATCTTGCATCCGCCGACGAAGACGTCGCGTTTCGGCGATTCACCATGCTCGCAGAAAACCGTATCGGAAAGCCAGCTTTCGGAGCCGCGTTCCTTCGTCGAGCGCGGCATCGAACAGACAGTTGGCGCGACGCCGCACGCGTTGGCCGTCTTCCATCCATTCGAGCATCATGTTGCGTTGCCAGCCATCGGGCATCTGGCGCGATCCACGCGTTCACGGCGTATGGATGCCTATCTGCAACCACGACGCATCTTGCGACGCTTCACACGCGACGCGTCCGTCCGCGCTTTCGATACGCAAGCTGTCGCCCGCTGCGAGCGCGATGCGTTCTCCATGGGTCAGCATGACGTTCAACATGCCGCGCGCGCAATGCAGAAACGTGACGTCGTGGTCCGGCGTCCATTCATGCGACTCGAAGCGGCTCGTCACCGAAGCATGCGCGCGACCGCGACGCGTCATCACGTTGAAGTCGCGCGTCGGACCTTGCACGAGCGCCGCGTGGATGGGCGTTTCGCCGGCAAAGCGCGCCATCGCGAGCGGCTCGTTCAACGTATGTACATAGTCGGGTTCGGCGAGCATCATGCCCGCGCCATCGAGCAGGATCAGCACGCGATCCACGCCCGCGAAGCTCGAAAACGCGCCATCCGCCGACACATCCGCGATGGAAAGCCGCCACGCGAACGTATCCGTCGACGCGCCTTCCGGTTCCGCCGCGAGTTCGCGCGTAATGCCGCCGCCGTTCTTCCACGGCACGGCCGCGAGCGATGATGCGCGCAGGACGGTTGCCATGATCAAAAGTGGCCGGTGAACTGATAGCGGTCGCCGGGATGCCACAGATTCGCGACCGACGCCACCGTGTCGCGCGACCATGTTCGCCGATGCAGCAGCAGACACGGCTCGTGATCTTTCATCGCGAGCGCATGGCGAATCTCCGGCGATGGCAACGACGCCTCGATCCGATATTCAACCCGCTGCAAGGGCGCGGCAACCATCAGATATTGATTCGGCGTGATCTTCGTGAAGTCCTGACGCGCGTACTCCGGCGCAATGGCCGGGTTCACGTAGCGCTCTTCGAGTTGCACGGGCTCGTCGTTCTCGAAGTGCAGCACACGCGAATGAAACACGGGACTGCCGAGCGCAAGCTGCATTTCGGCCGCTAGCGCTTCATCCACGATAGAGGCACCCAGATGCAGCACCGCCGCGCGATACGCATGCCCGCGCGCGACGATTTCATCGGAGATACTGCGAATCTCGACCAGTGTCGAAGCGTATTTCGGCTGCGCCACGAACGTGCCCGCGCCCTGCACACGCGTGAGCACCTGTTCGGCCGTCAGTTCACGCACCGCGCGATTCACCGTCATGCGCGCCACTTTGAACTCGCGCGCGAGCTCGTTCTCGGAGGGCACCTGATCGCCCTCCTTCCATTCGCCGCCGTGAATGCGCTCGAGGATGTAGTCCTTGATCTCCTGATACGCGGGCGTGCTCATGCGCTTTGATCCGCGCTCTGTTCCGAGGCAAAGGAAAACGGACTGTGCTTTGCAATTTCGCCCGCCTGCACGAGCGTCGCAATGGCGGCGATATCGGGCGCGAAGTAATGATCGAGGTCGTAATGCGCGACTTGCGCGCGGATGGTCTGCATCACGTCGATAAGCGGCGCGCTCGTGCGATGCGGCGCGCGCAGATCGACGCCTTGCGCTGCCGCAAGCAGTTCGATGGCGAGAATATTGGCCGTGTTGCTCGCGATATCGCCGAGCTTGCGCGCGGCAAAGGTCGCCATGGACACGTGATCTTCCTGATTCGCCGAGGTCGGCAAGGAATCCACGGAAGCAGGATGCGCGAGCGTCTTGTTCTCGGACGCGAGCGCCGCCGCCGTCACATGCGCGATCATGAAGCCGGAGTTCACGCCGCCATCGCGTACGAGAAACGGCGGCAAGCCGGAAAGCGTCGAGTCGATCAGAAGCGCGATGCGGCGCTCGGCCAGCGCGCCGATTTCGGCGGCGGCGAGTGCGAGGTTATCGGCGGCGAAGGCAACGGGTTCCGCGTGAAAGTTGCCGCCTGAGAGCACTTCGCCCGTGTCCGGGAAAATCAGCGGATTGTCGGAAACCGCATTCGATTCGATCAAGAGCACGTCGGCCGCATGACGCATCTGATCCAGACACGCGCCCATCACTTGCGGCTGACAGCGCAGGCTGTATGGGTCCTGAACCTTCTCGCAATCGGCGTGCGACAGGTTGATGCCCGAGCCCGCCAGCAACGTGCGATACGCCGCCGCCGAATCGATCTGCCCGCGATGTCCGCGCAACTCATGGATACGTGCATCGAACGGCACGACGGAGCCCGCGGCCGCGTCGACGGACAGCGCGCCCGCAACGAGGCCGGTGCGGAACAGGTCCTCGATGGCAAAGAGGTTGTAAAGCGCGAGCGCCGCCGATGCCTGCGTGCCGTTCAACAGCGCGAGCCCTTCCTTCGCCTGCAACATGAGCGGTTCGAGCCCGGCGAGCTTGAGGCCATCGAGTGCGCTTGCGCGTTCGCCGCGCACCATGACTTCGCCGATACCGAGCAGCACCGTCGACATATGCGCGAGCGGCGCGAGATCGCCCGACGCGCCGACCGAGCCTTTCACGGGGATGACGGGCAATACATCGGCGTTGAAAAGCGTGACGAGGGCGTCGATCACTTCGCGGCGAATGCCCGAATGGCCGCGCCCGAGACTCGACAGCTTGAGGGCCATCAAAAGACGCACGACCGGTCGCGACATCGGTTCGCCGACGCCGACCGCATGCGACAGCACCAGGTTGCGCTGCAGAAGTTCGAGCTGATCGGCGGGAATGTGAGTGTTGGCGAGCCGCCCAAAGCCCGTATTGATGCCGTAGGCCGGATCACCCTTGGCGGCGATCGCGGCAACGGCGCGCGCGCTCGCGTCGATGGCGGCGAAGCTCGCGGGATCGAGATTCAGCGAATCCGATCCGCGCGCGATGCGGCGTAATTGCGGCAGCGTGAGCTTGCCAGGCGTGAGCGTAATCATGTTTCTTCCTGTCTATACAAGTTAGGCACAAGTCTAAACGGGCAGAAAGGACGAAACAAGGGGATATCCGGGATTACACCGAGGCAATCCCGAACATAGCGCTTGACTTGTCTATACAGCTACAGCACTTTCTCCATCACGAGTTGCGCGAAGCGCTGCCCCCGCACCTCGACAGCCCGCGCAAGCAGCATGGTGAAGCCGCAATACTCGAAGAACGGCTGCGAGCCCAAGCTCGCATACGTGTGCAGCACGCGCATGCCGTTTTTCTCGGCATGCTCCTCGATGGACGCGAGCAGCGCGGTGGCCACGCCTTTGCGCTGATGCCTCGGCTCGACGAACATCATGTCGATGAGCCCGTTTTCGTGGACATCGGCGAAACCGGCGAGCTCGTCGTCCGTGAATGCCACCCAGGTTGGCCGGCTGAGGCGGGCGGCATGCCACTCCTCGCGGTCGGTTTGCGCCCAGGCATCGATTTGTGCCGGGCTGTAGTACTCGGACGCGCTTTCACGAACGGCGCGCACGAACAGATCGATCACGCCGTCGAGGTCACTCGCCTGGTACGGTCTGATGTCAACTCTCGGGAACTGGGACTCGAACTCGAACTCGACCATCTCATCACCTTCGTATTGCAGTCAAAAGAAACAAGCCGCGTGCGCGAAGCAGCGGCGAAAGAGCGTGAAGACACGCGGGAAAAAAGTAGGAGTTCATGCGGAACGCGGCGCTGCGGCAACGTGCGTGGATCAGCTGACCCAGGCCACCGTCGCAATACCGAGCGCGGTCATTGCGAGCGACGCGCCGACGTGCAGCGCGATCTCCGCGAGCGCCCAGCCGGGCCGCCCTTGCTGAAGATGCGCGACCACTTCGGCCGAGAACGTGGAGAACGTGGACAAGCCGCCCATCAGACCGGTCGTGACGAAGAGACGCCATTCAACGGAGATGTCCGGCAAGCGCGCAAAGGTCGCGACCGCCACGCCGATGATGTATCCGGCAATCACATTCGATGCAAAGGTGCCGAGCGGCAGGTTTGGAAAGATTCCATTGAGGCGCAAACCGAGCGCCCAACGAAGCAGCGATCCCAGCCCGCCGCCTATTCCCACCGCGATGATCGACAAATACATAAATAAAATCGATGTGATTGAAAGGTTGTCCGCACTCGGGATGCGCTCAGGCGTCAGTGGCAAGCCGCTCGATCAGCGCCGCGCGGCTCGTCTCGACGATCCACTGCTCGGCGTGCGGCAGCCGCGCCGCCCATGTGCCATTGCGCCGCTCTTCCCAGCAACCGGCTTCGTGGCCGTCGATGAAAAGCGAGCCGCGCATGACGAGTTGCGGAGCGGCGGGATCGAGCGTCACATCGTCGTTGTGTTCGAGCTTCACGTCGTGCATGAAAGCGCCTGCAAAAAATCGTTGAAGAAAGTACCGTGCCGATGACCGATCAGCCAAGACCTCCATTCTAACGATAGTTCCTCCGTTCACCGTAACATGAAGGACATTGCCGAAAGGCAATTGAGTGTGCGTACGACCTGTTCGATGCCGGGCGCATCGAAGGCGAGCGTGACGGCATCGAGCCGTTCGAGCGTCGGCCACTGACAGAAGAGATCGGCATAAGCGGAGCTTTGCGTGCGCAGTTCGCAACGGCGTGAGTCCGGTGCATGGTGTGCGCGTGAACTTGAATGACGCGAGGCCTCGACAGTCTCCTTCGCCGCGCGCCTGATCGATGCGCACGCGGCTTCTGGCGTATCCGTAACGCCGCTCGAATAGCCGTGCGCCGTCTTCACGCAAACGAAGTTCGCGTCCGGGAACACGGGCAAGGTCTCCGCGCCGAACACGTCGTCGCCCGTGATGAGCGCGACGCGTGCGCCGCGCGCCTCGGCAAGCTGCCCATAGAGCGCGGCCTCGCCAACCTCTTCTCCGTCGAGCATCACGCGCGCAAATGCAGCGCTGTTGATGGTATGCGCGAGAATTCCGCGACTCTGCGCCCGCGCGTGATAGCCGACCATGAACACCAGTTCCGGCGATGCTTCCAGTCCCGCCATCATGCCGAGCGTGCGCGGCTTGCCGAGCACGAGACGCGCGCGCGGATCGAACGCGTTCGGCAATAGATTACGAAAGCCGCCGTGAGAATCGTTGACCCAGACTTCGGTCGCGCCGCCATCGAAGGCACCGAGCACGGCGGCGTTCGCTTCGTTCGTCATGAAGCGGCGCGCCTGTTCGTATTCGCCGTTGCCCGCGCGCGTTTGCTCCGGATGAAACACGCCCGCGACGCCTTCGATATCCACCGAGATCAACACTTTCATTGGCTTTTCCACACTTCGTTGAGCGACGCGCGACGATGCCCGTCGCGGCCCGTGACGCTTTCGGCGCTGAAGAGCGCGTCGAGAATGGCCTGTTCGGTGGCGTCCGCGACGCATTGAAACAGCGAGTCGAGACGCGCGTCCGGCAGCAAGCGCGGCAAGTCGATGAACTCGGCGTCGTGAGGCACGGTGTACGCCGTCGAAAACGCCAGCGCAATGTCGCCGCTACCATGACCGAAGACCGAACCGGTGCGCGCGAGCCCGGCTGCGGCGCGCATGGCGAGACGGCGAAGCTGCCGCGCATCGAGCGGTGCATCGGTGGCGATCAGCATGATGATCGAACCTTGCTCGCGTTGTGGCGCCTGCGCTTGCAGCGTGCGTCCAATGGCATCGCCGGCAATTGTGAGTTGCGGAAAGCGTCCGAAGTTGGCGAGCACGAGCGCGCCCGTGGTGTAGCGTTCATCGCCGATATCGACGACACGCGAGGCCGTGCCAATCCCGCCCTTCAAGTCGAAGCACGACATGCCGCGTCCCGCGCCCACGGCGCCGCGCGCGAAGTCCGGCGAACACGAAGCGAGCGCATGCCGGTAATGCGCTTCTTCGACGGCGAACGCCTGCATGTCGTTCAGAAAGCCGTCGTTGCATTCGAGCACTAGCGGATTCACGCTCGGCCAGTCGCGGCCAATGCGCGGATTGCCTTCGAGCGCCGCGCGTATCTGCGCGTTCGCCACCGTGCCCGCCGCGAAGGTGTTGGTGAGCGCGACAGGCGTTTCGATCACGCCGAGTTCATCGATCTGCACGAGCCCGACGCTCTTGCCGAAGCCGTTGATGACGCATGCCGCCGCTGGCGTCTTGTTGCGATACGCATCGCCGTCATGCGCGCGCACCACCGTCACGCCGGTTTGAATCGCGCCATCGGCGAGGGTGTAATGGCCAACGCTCACGCCCCGCACGTCCGCGATGCTGTTGCGCGCGCCCGCGTCGAGCACGCCGATATGCGGCGGCTTCACGGCCGGTCGAGCTTGGGATCGAGCGCGTCGCGCAGACCGTCGCCGAGCAAATTGAACGCAAGCACCGTCAGAAAGATGGCGAGGCTCGGGAAGATGGCGACATGCGGTGCCATCGCCATGTCGGCGCGGGCTTCGTTGAGCATCGCACCCCACTCGGGCGTCGGCGGCTGCGCGCCAAGGCCGAGAAACGAGAGACTCGCCGCCGTGATGATCGACGTGCCGATACGCATGGTGAAATACACGACGACCGAGGAAATGGTCCCCGGCAGAATGTGCCGCATGATGATGGTCCAGTCCGACGCGCCTATGCTGCGCGCCGCCTCGATATACGTCAGGTGCTTGAGCGCGAGCGTGTTGCCGCGCACGAGCCGCGCGAACGCGGGAATGCTGAAGATAGCCACCGCGCAGATCACGTTGATCATGCCGTTACCGAGAATGGCCACCACGCCGATGGCGAGCAGAATGCCGGGGAACGCGAACAGCACGTCCGAAATACGCATGACGATGCGGTCCCACCAGCCTTCGTAGTAGCCCGCGAGCAGCCCGAAGAACGTGCCGATCACCGCGCCGATCACGACCGACAGCAAGCCCGCCGAGAGCGAAATGCGGCTGCCGACGAGAATGCGGCTCAAAATGTCGCGGCCGAGCGAGTCGACACCGAACCAGTGCGCTGCCGAAGGCCCCGCGTTGAGCGCGTCGTAATCGAAGTAATTTTCCGCGTCGTAAGGCGCGATATACGGCGCGATCACCGCGATCAGGATCAGAAGCACGACGAACACGGCCGCCGCGAGCGCCACGGGCTGACGCTTGAGCTTGCGCCAGAACTCCGTCCACGGCGTGCGGATGTCCTGTTGCGGCGCGACCGCGACCTTGGCCTCTGTGGCTGTCACACTCATGCGGTCCTCACTTGAAACGAATGGTCGGGTTGATGACCGCGTAGAGGACATCGACCACCAGATTGATGACGATGAATTCCAGCGAAAACAGCAGCACTTCGGCCTGGATCACGGGATAGTCGCGCATCTCGACGGCATCGACGAGCAGGCGCCCGAGCCCCGGCCAGTTGAACACTTTCTCGACCACGATCGAGCCGCCCAGCAGGAAGCCGAACTGCAGGCCCATCATGGTGACGACGGGGATCATCGCGTTACGCAGGCAGTGTTTGACGATAACCATCGGCTCGTGCACGCCCTTCGCGCGCGCGGTGCGCACGAAGTCCTCGCCGAGCACTTCGACGAACGACGCGCGCGTGAAGCGCGCCATCACGGCGGCCACGGCCGCGCCGAGCGTGAGCGACGGCAGCACGTAGCTCTGCCACGAGCCATCGCCGACGATAGGCAGCCAGCCGAGCTTCACCGAAAAGATTTCCATCAGCAACATGCCGAGCGCGAAGGCGGGAAACGAGATGCCCGATACCGCGATGGTCATGCCGAGCCGGTCCGGCCACTGGTTGCGCCAGACCGCCGAGACGATGCCTATCGCCATGCCGAACGCCACGGCCCACGCCATGCTCGCGAGCGTGAGCCAGAGCGTCGGCATGAAGCGCTCGCCGATCTCCGTACTCACCGGCCGCTTGCTGCGCGTGGACATGCCGAAGTCGAAGTGCACGATCTTGCCGAAGAAGCTCGCGAATTGCTGCGGCAAGGGCTTGTCGAGACCGAGATCGGCCCGCACGAGCGCAACCGTCGCCTGATCCGCTTCGGGTCCGGCGGCCAAACGCGCGGGATCGCCCGGCAACATGTGCACGAACAGAAACACCAGCACCGCGACGATGAAGAGCGTCGGCAAGAGCCCGAAGAGGCGTTTGGCGAGGAAGGTAAGCATCGTCGAGGCGCTTTACTTGATCGCGATGTCGTCGAAATTGAACGAGCCGTCGGGCATGACGTAAGCGCCCGTCAGACGCTTGCTGCGCGCATACACCACTTTCTCCGTGACGAGGAAGATCCACGGGGCGTCGTC
This sequence comes from Caballeronia sp. LZ001, assembly GCF_031450875.1. NCBI lineage: Bacteria > Pseudomonadati > Pseudomonadota > Betaproteobacteria > Burkholderiales > Burkholderiaceae > Caballeronia > Caballeronia sp. LZ001. The sequence goes on from NZ_JARTVX010000004.1 coordinate 297,993, forward strand.
CCAGATGCGCTTTTGCGCGTCGGCGTAAAGCTGCGTCTTCTCCTTGCGGTCGGTCGTGGTGAGCGCCTTTTGCAGATCGGAATCGACGGTATCGTTCTTGTAATAGGCCGTGTTGAAGAGCTTCGGCGGAAACGACGAACTCGCGAGCAAGGGCGAGATGGCCCAGTCCGCTTCGCCCGTCGACGACGACCAGCCGACGTAGTACATGCGCACCGGCGCGGTGGCCGGCTCCGGCGCGCTTTCCACGCGCTGCACGCGCTGGCCGGCTTCGAGCGCTTCGATCGTGGTCTTCACGCCCACTTGCGCCAGCTGCTGCTGCACGAACTGGATGATCTTCTGCGCCGTCGTGTGGTTATAGCCCGACCACAACACGGTCTCGAAACCGTTCGGATAACCCGCTTCCTTCAGCAGCTCGCGCGCCTTGGCCGGATCGTATTTCCACGGCCCGAGCTTGGTGGAGAAGTCCACGCCCGGCGGCGCCACGCCTTCGGACGGCACCGCGTAACCGGCAAACGCGACCTTCACGAGCGCGTCCTTGTTGATCGCATAGTTGAGCGCCTGACGCACCTTCGGATTATCGAAAGGCTTCTGCGACGTGTTCATGCTCACGTAGCGCTGAATGATGGAAGGCGCCGCGATCAGATCGACCTTCGGGCTCGCCTTGAGCGTCGCGGCCTGCTCGAACGGAATCGAAAACGCGAAGTCCGCTTCGCCCGTTTGCATGAGCGCGGCGCGCGTGTTGTTATCGACCACCGGCTTCCAGTCGATCATGTCGATCTTCGGATAGCCCTTCTTCCAGTAGCCCGCGAACTTCTTCACCTTCAGGTCGTCGGTCTGCTTCCATTCGACAAACTCGAACGGTCCCGTGCCGACCGGATGAAACGCGATGTCCTTGCCGTATTGCTTCAACGCGGTCGGCGAAATCATCACGCCCGCCGGATGCGCGAGCACGTTGATGAACGCGGAAAACGGCATCTTGAGCGTGATCTTCACCGTGTACGGATCGATCACTTCGGTCTTCTCTATCTTGTTGAAAAGACCGTAGCGCTTGAGCTTGTTGTTCGGGTCCGTGACCCAATCGAAGGTCGTCTTCACGGCTTCGGCGTTGAAGTCGGTGCCGTCCTGAAACTTCACGCCCTGCCGCAGCTTGACCGTGTAGACCTTCGCGTCCGGACTCGCTTCGTAGCTCGTCGCGAGCACGGGCTGAATCTTCATGTCCTTGTCGAAGCCGAAGAGCCCTTGATAGAACGACTTGGCGACCGCTTGCGAGAGCGTGTCGTTGGCATCGTAGGGGTTCATCGTCGTGAAGGTCGAGGCCACCGCCATCACGGCGGTGCTCTGGGCGAACGCGGGCGCGGCGGCAAGCGCGCTGAATACGCATGCGCTCGCGGCTAAAAGCGCGCGCATGGAGCTGGATTTCGTTGACGGCATCGTTAGACTCCTTTGACTTGACTGATCTTGACTAGCGCTTAATAAGCGCCGCCGACATGATGCTCGGCGACATAATGGTCCGGGCCGACCGCAACGAGTTTCGCCACCACGGGTTCGTCGCCGAGTTTGCGGATTGGGCTCGGTATTTCGTCGGCGGCGAGCATGCGTTTGGCGTGACGGCGCGCGGGATCGGCCACCGGCACCGCGCTCATCAGCTTTCTCGTGTACGGATGACGCGGCGCTTCGAACACCGCCGCGCGCGGCCCGATCTCGACGATCTGCCCGAGATACATCACCGCCACGCGATGACTCACGCGCTCGACCACCGCCATGTCGTGCGAGATGAAGAGATACGCGACGCCGAGTTCGCGCTGCAGATCGAGCATGAGATTGACGATCTGCGCGCGCACGGAGACATCGAGCGCGGAGACGGATTCATCGGCGATCACGACTTTCGGGTTCAATGCAAGCGCACGCGCAATGGCGATCCGTTGACGTTGCCCGCCCGAGAATTCATGCGGATAACGCTGCGCGGCTTCGGACGGCAAGCCGACTTTTTCGAGCAGCCAATCCACGCGTTGTTGCGCTTCCCGTCCGCTTGCGACGTTGTGGACGAGGAGCGGTTCCATCACGGAAAAGCCCACGGTCAAACGTGGATTCAGCGAGGCGAACGGGTCTTGAAAGATGAACTGGATATTGCGGCGCAGCGCCTGAAGTTCGGGGCCTTTCAGCGCGCTGATGTCGCGTCCGTCGAATTCGATGGAACCGCTCTGGCTTTCGACGAGCCGCAAGAGCGAGCGCCCCGTGGTCGACTTGCCGCAGCCCGATTCGCCGACGAGCGCAAGCGTCTCGCCCGGACGCAGATCGAAACTCACGCGCTCGACCGCATGCACCGCCGCCGTCGTGCGTCCGAAGATGCCGGTCTTCACCGGAAAGCGCGTGACCAGATCGCGCACGCGCAAAATTGGCCGCGCGGTTTCGTCGATGGCGGGCTGCGTCTCTCTTTCGACCGCCGCGGATGGCCGCAGCGCGCTGGCATCGTCGGGGGCGAGTTCGGCAGGCTCCACTTCGAGAATCGGAAACTTGGCGGGGCGATCGGTGCCCTGCATCGCGCCGAGCGTCGGCACGGCGGCGAGCAGCGCCTTCGTGTACGGATGCCGCGGACGCGCGAACAGCGCGTCGGATTCGGCTTCCTCCACCTTCTCGCCGCGATACATCACCAGCACGCGATCCGCCACTTCCGCGACCACGCCCATGTCGTGCGTGATGAAGATCACGGCCATGTTCATCTCGTCCTGCAGGCCGCGCACGAGTTGCAGGATCTGCGCCTGAATGGTCACGTCGAGCGCGGTGGTCGGTTCGTCGGCAATGAGCAGCGCGGGCCGGCACGAAAGCGCCATGGCGATCATCACGCGCTGCCGCATACCGCCCGACAACTGATGCGGATAGCGCCCGAACACGCGGCGCGCCTCGGGAATGCGCACGAGATCGAGCAGACGCAGCACTTCGTTCTTCGCCTCCGCGCGGTTCTTGCCCTGATGCAGCGCGATGGCTTCCGCGATTTGATCGCCCACCGTGAACACCGGATTGAGCGAGGTCATCGGCTCCTGGAAGATCATCGCGATATCGGCGCCGCGCACGCCGCGCATCGTGGCGGACGAGGCTTGCGCCAGATCGAGCACTTGCCCGCTGCGTCGCCGGAACGCCATGCTGCCTGCCGTCACCGCGCCGCCGCCGTGTTCGACGAGACGCATGAGCGCAAGCGACGTCACCGACTTGCCCGATCCCGATTCGCCGACAATGGCGAGCGTCTCGCCACGATCGACGGCAAAAGACATGTTGCGCACCGCTTCGACCGTGCGCGAGCGCGAGCGGAAAGTGACGGAGAGATCGCGTACGTCGATGACGCGTGCGTCGGGTAACGTCGTCATGTGCGGTAGATCGCCGTGAAGGGTTGCTCGCCCACGCGCGCGAATCCGCGATACATCCCTTCGGTATTGAACGGCAGCGTGACATTGCCCTTTGCATCGACGGCGATGAGTCCGCCGCGTCCATCGATACGCGGCAGCTTGTTCATCACGACCTCGCGCGCGGCGACTTCGAGCGGCAGCCCGCGATATTCCATCTGCGCCGCCACGTCGTAGGCAGCCAGCATGCGCATGAACATCTCGCCCGTGCCCGTGGTCGAGACCGCACAGGTCGCATCGTTCGCGTAGCAGCCCGCGCCGATCAACGGAGCATCGCCGACGCGGCCGATCTGCTTGTTGGTCATGCCGCCCGTCGATGTCGCGGCCGCGAGATGACCGTGCGCGTCGAGCGCCACCGCGCCGACCGTGCCGAACTTCTTCGCGGGATCGAGCGGATCGTCTTCGCCCGCGGCGAGCGTCGCGGCGTCGTGATCGAGCATCGTGCCGGATGCGCCACGCGCCTTCTGCCATTGCTCGTAGCGCGCATCGGTATGAAAGTACGACGGCTCGACGAATTCGAGTCCTTGCGCCGCCGCGAACGCTTCTGCGCCGGCCGCCGTAAACATCACGTGTTCGCTCACGTCGAGCACGCGGCGCGCGGCGAGCACCGGGTTCTTCAAGCGCGTCACGCACGAGACGGCGCCTGCTTCGAGCGTCGCGCCGTCCATGATGGATGCATCGAGTTCGTGCGTGCCCGCGGACGTGAAGACCGCACCGTGACCTGCATTGAAGAGCGGACAATTTTCGAGCAGACGCACGGCTTCGGTGACGGCGTCGAGTGCGCTGCCGCCATCGGCGAGCAGGCGTTCAACCGCGCGCAGAATCTCCGCGAGCGCCGCGTGATAGCGCGCTTCGGCGTCGCTCTTGAGCGCGGCGCGTACGATCGTGCCGGCGCCGCCGTGAATGGCAATGACCGGAATGGCGTTCATGATTCGCGCGGCTCCGTGTGGGGATGTCGAGTCTGCCGGCGGCGCGGTGTTTGCACGCCGGACGCACTCTTGAGGATAGAAGGTGCGACGAGCCACGGCAGCACGAATTCGGTCAATCCGGATGCCGCCTCGACCGAACGCTTCGCGCGATGCGCAACGGCGTCGCACAAGGCTTCGATGACGGCAAGCACGGCGGTGTCGCAATTGGCGGCGAGCCGCCGTTCCGCGCCGATGGTCAGCACGAGATCCGCGATACGCGCGAGCGGCGACGCGATGCTGTCGGTGAGCGCAACCACGCGCACGCCATGGTCGCGCGCTTGCCGCGCAAGCGTGATGGTGTCGTCGACATAGCGCGGGAAGGCGATGGCAACGAGCAAATCCTCGCGCGATGCCGTGAACAGACGCCGCGCCGCATGCGATGGCCCGCCCGTCAGCGCGAGCGACTGCACGTTCGCGCAATAAGGCGTGAGGCCATGCTCCATGAGACCGGCGAGGAACGCGCTCGCGCCGTAACCGAGCACGAAGACCTGGCGCGCCGCGAGAATGGCTTCGACGACGGCGACGGCCTTCGCGGCATCGACGGAAGTCTGGGCAAGACGCAGGTTCGCCGACGCCTGCGCGAGCGAGGCATCGAAGACGTCCGCGCCGCTCGCGGGCGATTCCAGCGCGGAGCGCAATCGTTCGACCGGCGCGATGGTCGCTTCGAAGCCGCGCACCAGCGCCTCGCGAAACGCGGGATAGCCGGAAAAACCGAGCGCGCGCGCAAAGCGGTTCGCCGTGGCAACCGATGCCCCGACCGCTTCCGCCAGTTCGTCGATCCGCATGGTGGCCGAGCGAAACAGGTTGGCGAGCACGAACGCGCCCATGCGCTGATGGATCGGCGTCAGGCCCGGCATGGCCGCCGCGATGCGCGCGGAGATCAGATCGTCGGCATCCGTCGACGGATGGACCGCTGGTAAGCGTGACATGGGCGCTGGAACAACTCCCGCTGTAAGCAAATGCAATGAAAGTATATTTACCCAAAACAATCGCCGAAAAAAATTCATTTTCATCGAACGCGGGTTTTCGATAAGACGGTCATCGAGCAAACCGTGCGCGCGGAAATGGTGCGCGTTCATGCACAATACGGGGCGCCTTGCATTCGCCCTTTCGTGGAAGCCATGAATCTCGATTTTCTGCCCGACCAGTTGCAACAGCATTTGCCCACGCATCCGTGGGCGCAACTGGTCTTCGGCATCGTCATGCTGGCGCTCGTCGCGCTCTTCGTGCAGTGGGTGGTCGCGCGCATCGTGCTCGTGATCGCGCACCGGCTGCTCGTGCTGGCCGGACACACCGCGTGGGATCAGGCGTTCATCCGCCGGCGCGCCTATCACCGGTTGTGGTACGCGGTGCCGTTTGCGACCATTGCGCTCGGTATCGACGACGTGCCGCATATCGGCCGCTGGGCGACGGTCATCGAGCGCGTGGCGCACAGCGGCGCGTGGGTGTGCGTGTTCCTCGCGACGGGCAGCGCGTTATCGGCGTGGCAGGACGTTTATGCGTCGAGCAAGGAAGCGCAGACGCGCTCCATCAAGGGCTATGTCCAGATCGGCAAGCTCGCGCTCGCGCTGGTGTGCAGCGTGCTCGTGCTGTCCATTCTCATCGACCGTTCGCCGCTCTGGATGCTCTCGGGTCTCGGCGCGTTGTCCGCCGTGCTGCTGCTCGTGTTCAAGGACACGCTGCTGTCGCTCGTCGCGAGCACTCAGCTCACGTCGAACGACATGCTGCGCATAGGCGACTGGATCGAGATGCCGCAAGCATCCGCCGATGGCTTCGTGAAGGACATCGCGTTGCATACGGTCAAGGTGCAGAACTGGGACAACACGGTCACCACGGTGCCGACCTACAAGCTCTTTTCGGAGAGCTATCGCAATTATCGGCACATGTTCGAATCGGGCGGGCGGCGCATCAAGCGGACCATGCGTATCGACGCGCAATGCGTGCGCTTTCTAAGCGACGACGAAACCGACCGTCTCATGCGCTTTCGCCTGCTGCACGATTATCTGCAGCAAAAACAAACGGAAGTCGAACAGGCCAACCGCAATCTCGGCGAACTCGCCAACGAACCCGCGAACCGGCGCAGGCTCACGAACATCGGCACGTTTCGCGCCTACGCGCTGGCTTACTTGCAGCGGCATCCCGAGATCCGGCAGGACATGACGATCATGGTGCGCATGATGGAGCCCGAATCGCAGGGCATTCCGGTGGAGGTCTACTGCTTCACCGCGACGACCGCCTGGACGCAGTACGAGCGCATTCAGGGCGATGTCTTCGACCATCTGCTGTCCATTCTTCCGGAGATGGGATTGCGGCTCTACCAAGCGCCGTCGGGCGCGGATATGTCGGGACTCTCGGGCCGTCTGCGCGGCGAAATGCCGACGCTTTGATTACGCCTTCACACGGGCGCGGGAAGAATCGGGCAAGAATCGTCCAGTTTTGTGTATTCACGCAAGGGTTTCGAATCCTTACGATGTGATCATCGCCGATGTGCCTTGTTTCCCGCCGCTTCGCCTGCCCGGTCAAGCGGCGGTGTGTAGTGGCGCGCATCGCCTTTCCATCGTCGGAATAAGGAAAACTCAACGTGATCGATCGCGTCCATGCCATGCGTGTCTTTACGCGTGTCGTCGATACGAACAGCTTCACGCGCGCTGCCGAATCGCTCGGCATGCCGCGTGCAAGCGTCTCGACGACTGTGCAACAACTCGAAGCATTGATCGGCGTGCAATTGCTCGCCCGCACCACGCGCCGCCTGAACCTCACGGTCGACGGCGCCGCTTATTACGAACGTTGCGCGCAGATTCTCGCGGATATCGACGAACTCGAATCCGGCTTCGGCGCGGGCGAGGAACGTCTGCGCGGACGGTTGCGCGTGGAGATGCCGGACACCGTCGCGACGTCCATCGTCGTGCCCGCGTTGCCGGAGTTTCATGCGCGTTATCCGCAGATCGAACTGTCGATCGGCATCGGCATGCGTAATGTCGATCTGGTCGGCGAAGGCGTCGATTGCAGCGTGCAGCTTGGCGAATTGCCTGACTCGGGGCTCATCGCGCGGCGGCTTGGCGTGCTCGAACAAGTGACTTGCGCGAGTCCCGCGTATCTGGAAAAGCACGGCATGCCCGCATCGGTCGATTCACTCGCGCAGCACGTCGCGGTGAACTGCGTGTCGAGCAAGAATGGCCGCCCCGCCGATTTCGATTTCGACGTGGACGGTGAAGCCGTCACCATGAAGATGCGCGGCTTCGTCCAGGTCGCCGATGAACACGCGTATCTCGCGTGCGGCATAGAAGGGCTCGGACTGATACAGCCGTTGCGGATCGCCGCGCAGCCGTATCTGCGCTCGGGGCAACTGGTGGAAGTGCTGCCGCGATGGAAGTCGCCGCCGCTGCGGGTCTCGGTGGCGTTCTTGAAGAGCCGGCAGGCGACGCCGCGCGTCTCGGTATTCGTCGACTGGCTCGCGGACCTCTTCGAGCGCACCCAGCAAATGGACGATACGCTCACGAGCCTTTATCGCGCCGCGCGCCGCGACGCGCCCGCACGCCGCGACCGGCCTTCGGAAGAAACCGCCGACGTCTAACGAACGGGCGTGGCCGCGTCCTCGCCCACCACGGTGTTCCACTTGCGCACTTGCCAGCGTTCGACGAGACCGTTCACCACGTAAGGATCGTTACGTGCGAACGCCTCGGCGGCCGCGGGCGAGTCGCCCTGAAACAGCAATATGGCGCGATCGGCGGGCGCATCGAGCGCACCAGCCAGCACGATCTCGCCGCGCTCGGCTGCCTGCCAGGCGAGCTTCAGATGCGCATCGCGAAATTCCGCGCGCCGCTCGAGATAGTCGGCGCTGAGTTCGTAGATCATCAGGTAATGCATCGTCTGTCTCCTTGATGTGATTGCGAACGTGCGAAGTATCCTATTTTGCATGCTTTCGGAGTTATTTTAAGACTCCAATCAGAAGCGTCCGATCGCGTTCCCCGCAAGGATCAAACATCATCGACAGGTTAAGTCAAGGACCCGTCATGAAGCGCGATCAACCTCCCTGCAGTAGCTGCTCGAAGCACGAATGCCGTGCTTGCGTGTGGACCTCGCCTCTCGATGCGTCGTATCGCGCGTTCGTCCATTCGAACCCGGTCTACGCCATCCTCGCATCGAACGTGCATCAGCACGAACCCATGCCATCCGAAGCATCATGGCTCGGAATCGCCGCCAAACGCGTGGCCCGCTTTTTCTCGGATTCTTCCCTTCGGGCACGCTGATTCGAGCTCATGCCCGCTCAACCGTGACACGAACGTAACGGTTTCTGTAAATAAGTTATCTCGAAAATATTTTAGGATAGCTGCGCATATAAAATGCGTCGCGTCAATGCGCCTTCATCTGGCGCTACAGCATATAGGATAGACAGTCGATGAGCATCAATCTGGTCCAGGCAGTCAGGTCCGCGATTACGGACCAAATCGCGGAACAGCTATCGCAGAAATTCGGTATCCCTGCGCAAATCGTTCAGCAGCTGACCGCACGCGCAGTGCCTGGTCTCGTTGCATCTCTCATGGAACGTTCGGCTTTTGCTGATGGCGCGAACGCGCTGTACACGGTCGTCATGTCGCCGGACGCGAACGCTTTTATCGCGGATCAGTTGAGCAACGTGATAACCACGACGAGCGGCCTCAAACACCTCGAAGCAAGCGGACATTTGATGGCCGCGCGCGCGACGGGACAACGCATCGACGCTCTGACAGATGCGGCTTCCATTGAGACCGGCGTGCCGGCACAAGCGACATCGGCCCTCTCGGGCATGCTGTCCGCCGTGTTGTTCGGTGTGCTGAAGCATTACTTCCTGCTCTCGCAGGTTTCGGTGCATGCGTTGCCCGCGCTGTTGCGCGATCAGGTAGCCGAAATCCGCGCAACGCTTTCGAACGGAATCGCGGCCGCCATTGGTCTTGGCAACACGGAAGGTTTTGCCAGCAATATCGCGGGCCGTCTGGATGCCGTCGGTGCGACGCTGGAACCGGCACTTGAGCCCGCTATTGCAACCATTCCAGCAACGGCGGCCATTGCGACGGCAACGCCACCGGCGCCGCGAGCCATTGCGCCTATCGCACCCGCACCCGCGCCCGCACCCACGCCCACGCCTGCGCCTGCTTCCACTCCCGCCCCCGCTTTCGCGGCCGCAACGACCCAAATGCGAGCACCCGTGCGCAAGCCCGCGCCGAAAAAGTCGCACAAATGGATTTGGCTCCTGTTTGCCATGCTCGCCGCGATTCTCGCGGCGGTGTACTATCGTGGCTTTACGAACGGCGACAAGTTCGACCTAAGAGCGTCGACCGCTGCATCACCCGTCACGCAGGTCACACCGGCTGCATCTTCGGTCGATACACAAGTCAATGGTTCAGACACGCTGCGCACGGACACGGCATCCGCAACGGCGATAGCTTCCTCGGTCGATGCCGCAAGCGGCATCGCGGCGGCTTCCGTACCCGATGCAGCACCGGCGAAGTCTAAAGACGCCAGCTTGCTGTTTCACGTGAGTTCTGCGGGCGTTCCTTCGATCGAGGCAACCGTTGCCACGGACGCCGAGAAGCAACGTCTGATCGATGCACTCGAACAGCACTTTGGCAAGAACTACAGCGCCAACGTTTCCGTCGATGCACAAGCGCGTCCCGCCACGTGGCTTTCGCACGTGACGGATCTCTTGCCGCTAATGGCCGTGCCGGGCGCGGAAGCGAAAATCGCGGGTTCGAAGGTTGAACTGAGCGGCACGGCCGCCGAAGCGAAATTCGGCTGGATGGATCGCTTGAAAACCACCTTCGGCGACATGTTTCAGGTCACCTCGTTCAACGTGGACAGCGCGGTCGCCAATGCCACGCAATCGTTCCGCAGCGCCATGAAGACACTGCTCGCCGCAGAAGATTCCTGTTCCGGCGACAAGCTCTCGAAGGTGCTCGATCTGCAGGTGGTCAACTTCGGACGCTCCAGCGCAACCGTGCCGCAAGACGCGTATGCCACGCTGGATCAGACTGCCGCGTTGCTGAAAGACTGCGCGGCCAAGGGTTCGATGGTCAAACTCGAAGTCGCGGGATACTCGGACGCAACAGGTGTTCCGTCAGCCAAACTGGAAATGTCGAGGGAACGCGCTCAAGCCGTGCGCGGCTATTTGATGAAAGCCGGCGTGCCTTCGAATTCCCTCACGTCGAACGGCTACGGCGACGCAAACCCTATCGCCGATAACGCCACCGCAAGCGGTCGTTTCGCCAACCGTCGTATCGAGTTCGTCGTGAAATAAGCTGCGGGTCGGTGACTCGCTGCTCGTTGTCTGCAAGCCGTCGCAAATGCGACGGCTTTTTTATTGCGCTGGCGCTTTTCGAGCGCCGCTCAATGCGGCGCCGCGTAGTCGTTCTCGGCCCAGCGTTCGGCGCTTGTCTTGCTCAGCTTGAACGCAGGCGACACGCGCACGTGCGCGAGCTGCGTGCCAAATGCATCGAAGGCCTTCAGGTTGGCGTAGGGGTCGTCATCGTCGGGGACGATTTCAAGCGTGACGGTAACGTCTTCGCCACGTACGTCGATGGAAACGTTCTTGTGCAGCATGGCATGCCGCTGCTGCTCGTGACGGCGCAATACCTCCGACGCCGTCTTGACCAGCGTGCGAAAAGCGTTCGCGTCCAGCGGCTTCGGGTTCTTCTTGTCGCGGCCCATGGTCCACGGGCCGACGAGCGCGGGCTCGGCCTCGCCCGCCTGGATCATCGCGACGGCCCAGCCATCGTCGTCTTCGTTCTTCATGACGCGAGCGGTCCAGCCGTCGTCGCGCCAGAGGCGGTCTTCGTGAATCGGGTCGTCGGTTGCGGGGAAATCGGAATCGGTCATGGCGGCGCCGTGCAGGCAAAGTGATGCAGAACACGGATTTTACCGCGTGAGATGACGTGGCATCCCACGTGCTAAGGAGACTGGCCGAATGGCCAATCCCGGCCAAGTCGCGCGGCGTGTCATATCCAAACGCATTGTCGCGTGCTACTTTGGACGTGCCGGAATGCGTCCGGAGCAATCTCAGCCAACGAGCAGCAATTCAGAAGGAGCTACCGCATGTTTGCATTCATCGGGACTTTGATCGTCGGACTGGTTATCGGGCTCATTGCGCGCGCCGTCAAACCAGGCGATGACAGCATGGGCTGGATCATGACCATCGTGCTGGGGGTCGTCGGTTCGCTGGTGGCGGGCTATGTGGGACGCGCGCTCGGCTGGTATCAGCCCGGGCAGCCCGCCGGATGGATCGCCTCCGTGATCGGCGCAATCATCTTGCTCGTCGTGTGGGGCATGATCCGCAAGCGCAGCGTGTGATTCTTATCGGTTGTCGAAAAACGCCTCGTGCTTTTGGACGAGGCGTTTTTTTATTACCTTAACGCCGTAAGGCCGTATTGCCAGACAGAAGTCGTCACTACTTCGCCGTTTCGCACCACGCAATTGGGCAATGAACCGCCCAACCAATAAGCCAGCTCGGCCGGCCGACCGATTTTCCACGCGACGAAGTCCGCCGCCTTTCCCGCTTCCAGCGATCCATGCGAGCCGTGCAGGCCAAGTGCGCGCGCCGCATGAAGGGTCACGCCAGCGAGCGCTTCTTCGGGCGTCAGACGAAAGAGCGTGCAGCCGAGGTTGAGCATCATCCGCAACGAAAGCGCGGGCGATGTGCCGGGATTCAGATCGCTGGCGAGTGCAACTGGAACGCCGTGGCGTCGCAAGGCATCGACGGGCGGTAGTTGCGTTTCGCGCAGCATGTAGAACGCGCCAGGCAGCAGCACGGCGACGGTGCCCGCGCTTGCCATCGCCGCGGCATCATCGTCCGTCATGTATTCGAGATGATCGGCGGAAAGCGCCTGATAGCGCGCCGCGAGGGTCGAACCATGCAGCGACGACAACTGTTCGGCGTGCAGCTTCACCGGCACGCCGTGTTTTTGCGCGGCGAGAAACACTCGCTCGACTTGTTGCGGCGAAAACGCGAGATGCTCGCAAAAGGCATCGACGGCATCGACCAGGCCTTCATCGATGAGCGCCGGCAACATTTCATCGCAGACGAATGCGATGTAATCGTCCGCGCGATTCGCATACTCGGGCGGCAGTGCGTGAGCTGCGAGACAGGTCGCGCGCACGGTCAAGGGCAGCGTTTCGCCAAGGCGCCGCGCGACTCTCAGCATCTTGCGTTCGTTCGCGAGATCGAGCCCGTAGCCGGATTTGACTTCAAGCACGGTCACGCCATCGCGCAGCAGGCCGACGGCGCGCGCGCGGGCGCTTTCGAACAGCGCGTCCTCGCTGGCTTCACGCGTCGCGCGTACCGTGCTTGCGATACCGCCGCCGCGCGCCGCGATCTCCGCGTAGCTCGCGCCTTCCAGACGGGCCTCGAATTCGCCGCTGCGGTCGCCGCCGAAGACGAGATGCGTATGGCAATCGATTAGACCCGGCGTAACCCACGCGCCTTCGAGATCGATACGCTCGCAATCGCGCTCCGGCGCGGCGACGCGCGGCCCGATCCATTCGATACGCCCGCCATGCGTCAGGATCGCGGCATCTTCGATGATCGAATACTTGCCGCCCGTCATGGTTGCGACGTGGCAATGCTGCCAGAGCTTGTTCATCGCTTGCCGTTCGCTCCGTCGATCATCGGCAAGTCGAGGCCTTGCTCGCGCGCGCAGTCGACGGCGATGTCGTAGCCCGCATCGGCATGACGCATGACGCCGGTGGCCGGATCGTTATGCAGCACGCGGGCGATACGCGCGTCGGCTTCGACGCTGCCATCGCAGACGATGACGACGCCCGCGTGCTGCGAAAAGCCCATGCCGACGCCGCCGCCGTGATGGATCGATACCCACGTTGCGCCGCTCGCCGTGTTTAGCAGCGCGTTGAGAAGCGGCCAGTCGGAGACGGCGTCCGAGCCGTCCCGCATCGACTCGGTCTCGCGGTTGGGGCTCGCGACTGAACCGGAATCGAGATGATCGCGGCCGATCACCACCGGTGCGGACAGCTCGCCGTTGCGCACCATCTCGTTGAACGCGAGGCCGAGCTTCGCGCGTTGCCCGAGGCCGACCCAGCAGATGCGCGCCGGCAAGCCCTGGAAGCTGATGCGTTCGCGCGCCATGTCGAGCCAGCGATGCAGATGCGCGTCGTCCGCGATCAGCTCCTTCACCTTCGCGTCGGTCTTGTAGATGTCCTGCGGATCGCCGGAAAGCGCGGCCCAACGGAACGGTCCGACGCCCCGGCAAAACAGCGGCCGGATATAAGCGGGCACGAAGCCGGGGAAATCGAACGCATTCGTGACGCCTTCGTCCTTGGCCATCTGGCGGATGTTGTTGCCGTAATCGAACACCGGCACGCCTTGTTCGCGGAAGGCGAGCATTGCCCGCACGTGTTCGGCCATCGATTGCTTCGCCGCCTTCACCGTGCCCTGCGGATCGCTTTGCGCACGGTCGCGATACTGCGCCCACGTCCAGCCGTTCGGCAGATAGCCGTTGAGCGGATCGTGCGCGCTCGTCTGATCGGTTACGAGGTCCGGGCGCACGCCACGGCGCACGAGTTCGGGCAGAACATCGGCGGCGTTCCCGCAGAGTGCGACTGACACCGCGCGTCCTTCGGACGTGTATTGCTGCATGCGGGCAAGGGCATCGTCGAGATCGGTGGCTTGCTCATCGACATAACGTGTCTTCAGACGGAAATCGATCCGGCTCTGCTGGCATTCGATATTGAGCGAACACGCGCCCGCGAGCGTCGCGGCGAGCGGCTGCGCGCCACCCATGCCGCCAAGTCCGGCGGTCAGCACCCAACGTCCCTTGAGATCGCCGCCGTAATGCTGCCGACCGGCTTCGACGAAGGTTTCATACGTGCCCTGCACGATTCCCTGGCTGCCAATGTAGATCCAGCTTCCCGCCGTCATCTGCCCGTACATGGCGAGACCCTTGGCGTCCAGTTCGTTGAAATGCTCCCAGTTCGCCCAGTGCGGCACGAGATTCGAATTGGCGATGAGCACGCGCGGCGCGTTCTCATGCGTCTTGAAGACGCCAACCGGCTTGCCCGATTGAATCAGCAGGGTTTCATCCGCTTCGAGCCGCTTGAGCGTTTCGACGATCTTGTCGAAGCTCGGCCAGTCACGCGCCGCGCGGCCAATTCCTCCATAGACCACCAGTTCGCGCGGATTCTCGGCGACTTCCGGGTCGAGATTGTTCATCAGCATGCGCAGCGGTGCCTCGGTCAGCCAGCTTTTGGCATTGAGTCGTGCGCCGCGCGGGGCGCGAATTTCAGTGTCGCGATAACGAGAAGATGAGGTCACGAGGCAGGCTCCTGCGCGTCGGAAGATTGAGCGAACGGACGCGGATTTCTCGCAGGCCCGAATTCGAGTTCATGTTCTTGTATATACAACTTTCGTTGTACTAGGGATTTCCCGACGCCAATTTCTCGTGTTTGGCAGCGCCTTGTATAGACAATGCAATCCGCCTCAAGTCTCCAGCGGCTTCAAGAACAATTCATGCTTCGGCGCGAAGTGCGCGTAAAGCGGCAGAATGGCGCCGCCCATCGCGCGTGCATCGGTGCCGATCTGTCCTTCCACCAAACGTGGACGCGTCATGCCTTGCCAGTCGAAATGGCTGAGCGCTTCATCCGTACGCCGGATGATCTCGCGCAGCAAGCCGCGATCGATTTCGCCGTCGATCACGACCGCCTCGAGATCCAGCAAAGCCGCCGACGACGCGATGCTCAACGCGATCGCCGGGCACGCGTCGTCGAGCCACGCCTCGGACAGCGGCCGCAGCGAAGCCGACCATGCGCGTTCGTCGTGAGCGGCGGCGGCGGGCGCGCCGGCCGCCGCGAACGCCTTTTCGAGCACATAGACCGACGCGGTGTTGAGCAACTGCGCCGCACCGTCGCGCTTTTGCAGCGGCAGCGAGCCGATTGCTCCCGCGTTGCCGCCCGGCCCCGCGTGCAAGCGGCCGTCGATGACCAGCCCGCCGCCGATGAACGTCCCGATGAACACGTACAGAAAGTTGCGCAACCCGCGCCCCTGCCCCATCACGAGTTCGGCGGCGCAGGCGGCCGTGGTGTCCTTTGCAAACTCGACAGGCAACGCCGTGAGCGCCTGAATGCGCCTGCGGATATCGATCTCGTTCCATGCGGCGAGCACGTCGGGCGGCGTATCGAAGAAATCGCGCCAGCCGCCGAGCCACAACGGCGCCGCCACGCCGATGCCCGCGATCTTGCGCGCGTCGTCGCCGAGCGCGTCGATGGCGCGCGTGAGCCGTGCGGCAAGTTCCGTGAAAAGCGTGGCGGGATCGGGATAGGGATAGTCGAGCGTGTCGCGCGTGCGAATGGCGCCGGTGAAGTCCATCGACAGCACGTCGAGGCTGCGTCGCCCCACTTTCACGCCGATGGAAAACGCGCCGTCCGCTCGCAGCGCAATCGGCACCGATGGCTGCCCGAGGCGCCCCGGCACACGCGTTCGCGCTTCCTTCACGAGCAGGCCGTCGTCGATAAGGTGATCGACGATCATCGACGCCGTTTGCATGGAAAGGCGCGTGAGGCGCGCGATGTCCGCCTTCGGCAGCGCGCCGTGCAGACGAATGGCCTGCAGCACGATGCGCTCGTTGAATTGGCGCATGCCGAGCTGATTCGAGCCGACCGAATGAACAGACGCTTGGCGCGAGGATCGATCAGGCATGCGCGCCCTCTTCGCAGCGCAAACACGCGCCATGCGAAGCGCGCTCCAGGTCGTTCATAAGCGGCTCCCGCTTCAAGTCCGGCGCGTTGATCGAGTTGAGGCATTCGCGCCGATTCTAGCAAGCTCCTGTAAGGAAACGGCCGCGTGGAAAGTTTCGCGCTGCAATATGTTTCGCGATTTTTATCGGGTTATGGTGATGCCGACGTTCCCTATTCACCGGCCAGGCCACGCAACATGAGCACACTCGAAGCCCTTCACGCGATTGTCAACGACGACAACGCCCCGCAGATCATTCGCGATCACATCGTCGATTCCCTGCAGTTCGCGCTGCGCAATCATCCCGGCTATTTCACGCAAAAGGAGATTCAATGGCTCGCGCAATGGGACGACACGCGCATTCCCATCGCGGCGAACAAGATTTTGAGTGAATCGAAACCCGCCTGAACGGGTTCGAAAATAGAAATTAATGGGTGCCCGCGGCGCGGGCGCGCCATTCATAGTCGAATGCGAGCGCCTGCGCCGGCGCGGATAGGCACTCGACAAAACTCACCACTTCCGGATCTTTTACGAAACTCGCAGCGGAAGTCGCCGAAAGAATGGCGACGCTGTCTTGCGGTTTCGCGACTAAAAAACCCTGCACATAATCGACGCCGATTTCCTGCAATGCGCGCAGGGTATCGATGTCTTCGACCCATTCCGCCACGCTGCGCATGCCGAGATTGCGCGCAAGCGCGACGATGGCTTCGACAATGGCGATATCCGCCGGATGCGCACACATGGAGCGCACGAATTCGCCGTCGATTTTCAGCGCATCGGCGGAAAGTGCCTTCAAATATTTGAACGAGGAATAACCCGCGCCAAAGTCGTCGAGCGCGATTTTGCCGCCCATGTCATGGACGCGCGCGATGAAGCGCTGCGTGTTCTCCAAATCGTGCAGCGCCACGCTTTCAGTGATTTCAAGGCAAAGGTAATGCACCACTGATTGATGCCGCGCGAACAACGCGAAGATATCCTCCATGAATTGCTCGTCGTTGAGCGAACCGCCTGAAAGGTTGACGCAAATGAATTGCGTGTTCTTCAATTCATGGCGATGCGCCTCGATCCATTCGAGCAACGTGGTAATGACCCAGCGGTCGATTGCAGCAATATTGCCGGACTCTTCCGCCGCGACGATCACCTTGCCCGCGGGCAGCGTCGTGCCGTCCGGCGCGCGCATGCGCAGAAGTACTTCGAAATTAAGCGATTCCGTTGGCGCCGATAACGACATGATCGGCTGCATCACGAGAAAAAGGCCCGGCGGCAGACGATTGCGGCCGAGCGTCTCGACGAGTTTCAATTCTTCCGCGCGCTCCTCGAACGCCGCCGCGCCCTTGCGGTACGTGACGAGGTGAGTATGCGCGACCTTCTTCGCTTCGCGGCACGCGCGATCCGCATGCGACAGCGCGTCCTGCACGCGCACGCCCTGCGAGCATTCGACGAGACCGATCGAAGCCTTCACCTGAAACGCGCGATTGCCGACCTGATAAGGCGCGTCAGAAAGAATGGAAATGAGTTCGCGGCATTGCGCGATGGCGTCTTCAATCGACGTGTCGTGCATGACGCAGACGAACTCGTCGCCACCGATTCGCCCCACTGCGTAATTGCGCGCGAAGTGCGCCCGCGTGCGTGCCGCGACCTGTCGCAACACTTCGTCGCCACTGCGGTGGCCGAAGAGGTCGTTCACGAGCTTGAAGCGGTCGAGGTCGACATAGGCAAGCGCCCACGGCAACGTTTCATCGCTTTGGGCGGAAATAGCTTTCTCGATACCGCGCCGGTTCAGCGAGCCCGTCAGCGGATCATGCTCCGCGAGGAAGCGCAGACGCTCGACGGCGCGCGAACGTTCGGTCGTGTCCTGCAGCGAGCCTTCGATCCAACCGTTCGAGCGGATAGCCTTCAACAGATAGCGCCGCTCGCCCGTGCCGCGCGCGGCGGAACCGCCCATTTCGAGCTCACCGTCACTGCCTTTCGATGCCAGCGCCTGCAGCGCGCCCCACGCGCCGGGCTCGAAGTAATCATTCCAGTGGCGGACTTTGTATTCCGCTTTCTGCAGGTCGAGCATCGAGCGCAGCGCCGGATTGGCGCGCACGAAGCGGCCGTCGGTATCGAGCGTGAAGAGACCGATTGGCGTGACTTCGTAAGTGTTGCGTAATTCCATCTGCGCCTGACGGCGGAAGTCGCGCTCGGCGCGCATCTGCTCGGCGATGGCAAACGCCGCCATCATGCTCGACGACAGCGCGGCCATTACCGTGTTCACGCCGCCGACTAGCACCTTGAGGCCGAACGCCGCGCCAAGTACTTCGGAGAACGTGGAAAACAGTACGATGGCGAGCGACGCCACATACCACATGACCGTGCGCGAACGGGCCATCCACACGAGCCGCACGAGGAAGAACAGCAGCACGCAGATACCGAAGCCGGCAATGACCCACAGCGTCGGAATGAACAGCGAATACGGCAACGCCACGGCTGCCCCAAGGAGCACGATGCCGACGTACTGAATGACGCGCAAAAGCCACCGATAACCGACCACGCGCAATTCGCGGCGGAACAGCTGCTGGAATAGCGCGGCGGTCAGCAAGTAGTACGCGGCGAACGTGATTTGCCTCAGCGGCGTCATGAAGTCGGCTGGCAGCACGCGGCCGAGCCACTGCATGTCCCAGCCCATGGCGTTGGCGCACAAGCGCAGATTGCCGACGAGCCACACCGCGAAAATCACGTACGTCCATTCGTGATTGATCAACGCGGTGACGAAAACGAATACCGCGAGCGTGAGCAAACCGCCCGCGATCAGCCCGGAGCTTTCCTGGAAGTCGAGCGCCGAGCTTCGGAGACCTTGCCATTCCCACGCAAACGCGTTGATCTGCGCCGGGCCCGAATAAACGCCGCGGCAAATGACGGACAACGGTGCCTTGATGCGCCCCACCTGCACGAAGAAACCGGCCTTGACCGGATGCATCTCGCCGCTCACGCTTTCGCGATCGGCGGTGCCGAGCGGCTGGAGGTTAGTGGCGTTCCAGCATGAAAGCGACTGCGCGTGGCGCGAAGGCAGTTCGATTGCAGTCGACGACTCCGTGCTCATGACGGGCGCCGTGATGGAAAACCAGACGGGTTTTTCGGAGAGATGCGTGTTGTAGCGCGTGGTGGCCGGTGCGGCGCGCAGCGCTTCGCGCGCGGCTTCGGGACCGAGCGAGTCGCCATGATCGGCGAGAACGTGAAGTTCGAGCGGGACCGCGCCCCGCGTTTCGTACTGGCGGGGTAAAAAGAAGAGCGTCGCTAGCGTACCGAGTGCGATCAGAAACGGGACCGCGTAGACGGCGACCGCGTACAACGCGCCGTCGATCCACGAGCCCGAGCGTCTGAATCTCGATAAGGAAGCTGGAATAACCGACGCCATACCTGAATAAGCCCCCCGTTTGCGCCGATCTTGCCGGCGAGAGGCGCGGCGGAGCCGAGCTTGCCCCCGCCACCGCACTCTTTGGCCAACCGGACCACTTCGGGCCCGGCTTTTTTGCTCTTGCTTTCGTTACCGCAGCCCTTCTTCTACCGGCCGTAAGCCATCAGCGGAGCCTCAGGGCATCGTACCGGTTCCCAGTCAAAAGATAAATCTACAGATTGCAAATCGATGTCCGGATGATGCGTATTCACCATGTAGTTGAACAATGGGTGACGCGCCTCTTCCCAACGCTGCCGCGCGACAGCCACTTCCTTGGCCAGCACGCGATGCGGCATGCCGCCCACGTGCGCCATCGGCAGATACTCGTTTACGCCGAACACGTCCTTGAACAGCATGGCTTCGTATTCCCGGTCGAGCGGCGCACGCGCGGTAATCACCATCCAGTCGATCTCATGCAGTTCGCAGAACATCCACAACGCCTTGCACAACGCCACCTTCACGACTCTTCCCACCATGCCGCCCGCCACGCCAAGGCGCGTCGCTTCCGCGAGACGGCTTTCGGCGAGATGACCCGGCAGCTTGATCGATTGCTCGACCGCGAGCGGCGCATACGCATTGGTCTGAATGCGCATGGTGCCCAACGGCGCGCCATCGAGTTTCGATTCCGCGAGCAAAACCGCGGTGCCGCTATCGCGATCGGAATGCTCGATCGTCATTTTCTCGGCGAATTCGGGCAAATGCCGACCATACGCAGAACGCCTGATGCTTACGGCTTTCTGGAGCCCGTCGTCGTCCTGGACGATACGGATAGTAAACGGCATGCGTTCCGTTTTCTGAAGTGCGGGCACTACCGTGAGTGTCGGACGAAGCGCCGTTTCAGATTGGTTAGCGGCGGCATTCGTGGCAAGGTTCAGACGTTCCATTTTGTAAACCCCATTTTTCTTGGCGATTAGGAAATTGCCGCGTGATATGGGCGTTTTAAGGTTGTGCCCTCACACGGCGAATCGAGCCTCTCACGAAGTCAAATAACGGGGTGCGCGCTTGCCACTGTTTCTCAGCAAAATTCAGGCTAAACAATTAGAACTTTTATTCTAATTGCCGAACTAATCGCCGGGCAACTGCTGCAAAAATAAATATGCATAGCCGGTATTCGAATATGCATGCACAAGAAGAGTGAAAAGAAACGAGGGCCAACAGCCACCAAATGCCGTGAGAGGTATTCAGGAGAATAGCCGTCTGTCAAGCAATACGAAATATCGCGTAATCACGTCAAAAGACTAAAAAAAGGGGACACGGTAACGTTTGCGCTTCACGCAACACTCGAAAACAGAAAACGGCAACAAATGGGATCGTTGGGGAAATGAGCGGACACAAAAACGCGGATGCCTCGACTTTTGGCATCCGCGAATCTCACAACATGTTGAACAAATCAAAGACGGGGTAATCAGTCTTCTTCGTCGAGCCAAGGAATGTCGACGTCGGTAATGAAGGCAACCATGGCAAGCGGGCGTCCCTCCTGACGGCCGAGATTGCCGTCGGCACGCTGCCATTCGCAGCGGAAGATGGTGGCCGGCGTGTCGGCGAGCAAGGTGATCGTGCGAATTTCGTCCGGATCGTTCTCCTCGACAGGGCCGTCGAGCGAAACGAGCAACTGCTGCGGCCACGCGCCGTCGGCGGGATCGTAGATCTTGTCGCCGTCGTGAACGACCACGTGCGCTTCGACGCCGATGGTCGCCGACGCCTCCACGATCATCTTGCCGAGTGCGCGCAACACCGCCGTGGCGCGAGCCGAATTGGCCTGACGGATGGCGAGATCGCCGCGCGTGAGCGCCTGCTCGAGTTTTGGATTGGTTTTCTGTTGCGCCATCGATGTCTCTCAAAGGTTTTGGTGCAAGCTTCGACGAGCCTTGCGCCGCTTAAGTTGCAGCGGGATCGTATCACCGCCTCTTCAAAGATAGGTCGCGGCGCGGGCGCGGGCAAACACGACGCCGCCACTCAAGTTTTCGCACGCTCGGCCGATACTGCCTTGTATCCCCATCTCGCCGCGTGCCATTGCCGTGCCGTTCATCGACTCGTATGTGCATTCTCCCCGACGCTGTGTCCGCATGCAGCCGTCAGGCCTCGGCCGGCGTGGTCCGACGTGTTGACGGCGCACACCGGAGTCGTCGACGGCATCACGCTTCGCACGCATCTGCAGCCGATCTACAGCCTTCCGCATCAGCGCGAAGTCGGTTACGAGGCGCTGTTGCGCGGCGATGCGGGCGATGGCGCGCTGATCGGCCCGTTCGATCTGTTTGGCCGCGCGATCGTCTCGGGCGAGCTCACCGCGCTCGACCGCATGAGTCATCTGGCGCACCTCCGTCATGCCGCGCCGGTGCTGCCGAGCGCGCATTGGCTGTTCGTCAACATGAACCCTGCGACTTTCACGGACCCTGGCTATGCGAAACAGTTCGCCGCGCTCACGCACGCGGCCGGGCTCGCGCCGGAGCGGATCGTGATCGAAGTGCTCGAATCGGGCGGTTCGGATGTCGCGGAAATCGCGCGCGCGACGCGCTCGTTTCGCGCGCAGGGCTTCCTCGTCGCCGTCGACGACTTCGGCGCCGGGCATTCCAATATCGATCGTCTGCTCACGATGCGGCCGGATATCGTCAAGCTCGACCGCAGCCTGGTGCGCGCGCAGAGCGGCAAGCGACGCACGCCGATGCGCGATGCGCTGATGCCGAAGCTCGTCGATCTGCTGCATGAATCCGGTATGTTCGTGGTGGCCGAAGGAATCGAAACCAGCGACGACCTGATGCTCGCGGCGCGCTCCAACGTGGACTTCGTGCAGGGCTATCTGTTCGGTCAACCAGCCGCGCAACTCGCCGAACGCGGCGCGGCCACGCCGCTCTTCGAAAACGTATTCGATTCGCTCGCGCAGACGCGCCGCACCGAGCGCCTCGCGAGCGACTTGCTGCTGATGCCGTATCGCTCGAATCTGGCGCAGGCCGCGACGCGCCTCGCGGGCGGCGCATCCGCCGAGCATGCTTGCGCCGCGTTGCTCGCGCTGCCTTGTACGATCAGTTGCTTCTTTCTCGACCACGCGGGTCGCGAATGCCTGCCGACGCTCGCCGGCGCGTGTGAGCGGCGCTCAGCCGACCGCTTCGCGCCCATCGCGGACGCCTCGACCGGCCGCTGGGACACGCGCCCCTACTTCGTCGATGCCCACACGCGGCCGCAGCAGGTCATCACGAGCGCGCCGTATCTGTCGGTAACGGGGACGTCGCTGTGCGTCACGCTCACCATCGCGACGCAGCGCAACGGACGGCTGATCGTCGCGGGCGCGGATCTCGACTGGCGACGCCTGACCGAAGCGGCGCCGTCGATCCTGTAAGCGTCAGCTTGCCGCGATGGCTTGAGCCAGGGCCACCGCGCCTTTGCGCAATGCCGTCACGTTGTTGGGCTCGAAGGTCCAGTGCCCGGCGACATCCACGATGGCGAGTTGCGCGCCCGGCCAAAGCGCGGCAAGGTCGAACGCCTGATCCGCGGGACACACCATGTCGAAACGTCCGTGGACGATACTGCACGGCAGATGCGCAATGCGCGCGACGCGCGGCAGCAGCGGTTCGGGCGGCAGTTCGTGTGCCATGTAGTGACGTTCGAGCAGCGCCATGGAAACGGCGGCGGAGTTGGCCTCGGCGCTCGGGCGCTTGTCGTCCTGCTTCGGGTCGCTCGATTCCTTCGCTTCGCTCGATGCTTGCGCTTCACCCGATACTTTCGCCTCGTCCGCTTCCTTCGCCTCCTTCGGCGGCTTGTTGACCACCGACAAGGTGGTCTCATACAGCGTCCACGCGCGCGCGAGCCGCGTGCCGGCTTCATCGAAACGCGCGAGCGGCGCTTCCGTCAGTTGCAGGATCTCCTCGCCGCTTGTCGGACGCTTCCCGCTCGCGGCTTCGATGGCGTCCAGAAACGCGCGATGCGCCTCCGGAAACACGCGCCGCACGTCCCACAGGAACCAGTCGATGTCCGCGCGCCGCGCGAGAAACACGCCGCGCAGCAAGAAGCCCGTGCAGCGTTCGGGATGCGTGACGCCGTAAGCAAGCCCGAGCGTCGTGCCCCACGAGCCGCCGAACAGCGCCCAGCGCTCGATGTTCAACGCGACTCGCAGCTTCTCCATGTCGCCGACGAGCGCATCGATGCCGTTCGCCTCCAGCTTGCCGAAAGGCTTCGACTTGCCGCAGCCACGTTGGTCGAAGAACACGACGCGCCACTTGTCCGCTTCCAGCACCTCGGCCCATTTGAGATTCATGGCGCCGCCGGGGCCGCCGTGCACGACGAGCATGACGGGCGCCTCGCGCGGACCTTGCGCGCGCCAGTAGATGGAATGGCCGTCGCCCACGTTGAGCATGCCTTCGTCGAAACTCACCGGCTCCTGATCCATGTGTTCCCTTGCGATGTTGATATAAGCGGTCGATGACCTGCACGCGCCATTGTTGCATCGCGCGCCCGAAGACGCATGAGCGAAGCGGCGGTTTTTGCCTCGTGCGTTCACGGCTCGATACCGTTATGCTTCTGGGCTTTCCTCCGTCGATCGCACGATTTCAATGCGCAGCACCCTCGTCAAGTGGCTCTTCGCCACCTATCTGCTCGGCAGCGGCACGATCTGGTCGATCCTGATCCTGCCGCTTTTCCCGTTCGTCGGCAGAAACGGACGCTATTGGTTAGCCAGGCAATGGTGCCGCGCGATGGTCACGATGATGCGCGTCATCACCGGTGTGGGCGTCTCGGTCGAAGGACTCAAACACTTGCCGCACGGGCCGTGCATCGTGTTGAGCCGCCATGAATCGACCTGGGAGACGCTCGCGTTCATGGCGCTCTTTCCGCGCCGCATCAGCTTCGTGTTCAAGCACGAACTCATGCAGATTCCTTTCTTCGGCTGGGTGCTGCGCGGTCTGGACATGGTGAGCCTCGACCGCGGCTCGATCCGTCAGGCGCACCAGGCTGTCACGCGTGAATGCGCCGCGCGGCTGAAGAAAGGCGACGTCGTGGTGATCTTTCCGGAAGGCACGCGCGTGGCGCACGATGCGCCGCTCAAGCTCGCTTCGGGCGGCGTGCGGCTCGCGTGCGCGACCAAGGTTCCGGTCGTGCCCGTTGTCCACGACGCGGGCAAGGTCTGGCCGGCGAAGGGTTGGCCGGATCATGGTGGACATATCCGCGTGATCGTCACGCCCGCCTTGCCGCTCGAATGCGAAATCCCGCAGGAATTGAACCGGCTCGCTCAAGCGCAGATGGATGCGGCGCTGGCGGAGTTGCGCTGATTGGTTAAGCCGCAAGCCTTTGCCCCGTGGATGCGGACTTGAGGCCTTGGTCGTCGCGTTCCGAGATTCTCGTCGAAGCGCAAGCAGCAGCCGTTCAATAAAGCGGCCGCTTCTTTGCGGCACACAGACGGTTCACGGCCGCAACCAGCGTCTCCATCTCGACCGGCTTGCGCAGATACCCGTCGTAGCTCACGAAAGCTGGCGGATTCGGATGCCCTGAAATCATCAGGAAAGGGATGTGCGCGAGCGCGGCGTCGTTCTTCATCGTTTGACAGAGAAGCGCACCGCCGAGTCCCGGCATCATCCAGTCGGACACGACGATGTCGACCGTCTGCGCGCCGAGTATCGACAGAGCGCCGTTGCCGTCGACGGCGTAGAGCACGCGGCAATCCTCCCCTTGCATGCAGAGGGTCCAGGCTTCGATGGTGGCGGGGTCGTCATCGACGAGCAGAACGGTCTTCATGGAGCGAACGAGTTGACAGCAATGCGGCACCAAGTGCGGGAAATGACGTCGATGCGCCGAAGCGGCACGCGTCGATAAGACCGGCGCCACGAGCGTTCGTTGCAACCGATTCGCTGTCCCGGCGGGCTTACGTCATAGTATTTGTTTCGCGCGAAATCTGCGCGGTAAATGCTGCTCTAGCAAGGTGCGCGCCGCAGCGCACGACCGGTCACTTGTTCCCGGCGCGCGCACGGCCCGCTTCGCGCAAGGCATCGACCAGACTATCTTCCACGGGCGTGCGCGCGGAGTCGTTGCGACGTATCAAGCCGATCGGCTCATCGGTGCCGGCGAAGGGCATGGGCAAGGCAACGAGCAAGCCGAGCGCGATGTCCTGCGCGACCGCGCCCGCCGGAACGAACCACACGGCGTCATTGTGCAACGCGAGCGCGCGGCCAAGCGAAACCGACAGCGTTTCGATCAACGCGGTGAGCGCATGCGCGCCGAACGCTGTCACAACGCTTTCAGCCGACTGACGAATCAACGTCCCGAATGGCGGCACGACGATCGCGAAACGCGCAAGCAACGCGGGCGTGAGCGGCGCCTCGAACGTCAGCGGATGCTCGCGTCGGACAATCACCGCTAGCGGTTCACGATAAATCTGCTCGAAGGAAAGCTCGTGCATGGCTTCTGGCTCAGAGAGCCGGCCGACGACCAGATCGACGTCGCCCGCCTTCAGCCGTTCGAGCAGTTGCGCGTTCGAATCCGTGCGAACGGCAAGCGAAATGGCCGGCCATTGCTGCCGGAAAGCAGCGAGCGCGGGCGGCAGCAAGGCCGTGGCGACAGTCGGCAATACGCCGATGGAAATGGTCCCCGGCACATCGCCACGCTCGCGCAGCAGCATGTCCACGCCTTCGCGCAGCGACGCCACGCACGCGCTCGCATGCGGCGCGAAGAGCCGGCCCTCGCGCGTGGGAACCGCGCCGCGCCTGCCACGCTCGAACAAGCGCACGCCTAGAATGGATTCGAGTTCCCCTATGGTCTTCGACACGGCCGGCTGCGTAATCGACAGGCTGTCTGCCGCGCGCTGCACGCTGCCGAGCTGCGTCACGGCAAGGAAACACTGAAGGTGGCGGAACTTGACGCGAGTGTTGGTGAAGTCGATATCCATGACGAGTCGTTATGCAAGCAGGCACGAAACATCATTTTCCATAACTCACTGCATTCGATAAAGTAGTTGCCAGAAATATCCGATTGAAAAACCCGGACACCCTACAAAACAGGAGACACGTCGTCATGACCTCGCCTATTCTCACGCCTCGCGACTGGGATTCCCACCCGCCGTATCTGTCGCCGGGCTACCGGTCATCCGTGCTGCGCAGCCCTTCGCTGCCGCTCATCCCGCTGAAGGAAAATCTGCGCAACCGCCGCGTTCCCGTCTATGGCGCGGACGACCTGGGCACGCTCGATAACGACCTCACGCGCAATGCCGCCAAGAACGGCGAGCCGCTCGGCGAGCGCATCATCGTGACGGGCCGCGTGCTGGACGACAACGGCCGCCCGGTGCGCAACACGCTCGTGGAAGTGTGGCAGGCCAATGCCGCCGGACGCTATGTCCACAAGGCCGATCAGCATGACGCGCCGCTCGACCCGAACTTCCTCGGCGCGGGCCGCTGCCTGACCGACGACGAAGGCCGCTACCGCTTCATGACGATCAAGCCGGGCGCGTATCCGTGGGGCAATCACACCAACGCGTGGCGCCCGAATCACATTCACTTCTCGCTCTTCGGCGACTACTTCGGCTCGCGTCTCGTCACGCAGATGTATTTCCCGGGCGACCCGCTGCTCGACCTCGATCCGATCTATCAAGGCATTCCCGAGCAGGCGAGAAAGCGCCTCGTGTCGCGCTTCTCGATCGACACGACTCAGGAAAACTACGCGCTCGGCTACGAATTCGATATCGTGCTGCGCGGCCCGGACCAGACGCCGACGGAGTGAACGACATGACCACGCTCAAACAAACCCCATCGCAGACCGTCGGACCGTACTTCGCCTACGGCCTCGTTCCCGAGCAATACAACTTCGATCTGAAGAGCCTGTTCACGGCATCGGCCGCGGATCGTGAAGTGCCGGGCGAGCATATCGCCGTGGTCGGCAACGTGTACGACGCGGAAGGCAAGCCCATTGGCGACGCGCTCATCGAAATCGCGCAGGCTGACGCGAACGGCCGTTACGTGGAAAGCGCCGAAGCCGCGCGCGAGTCGGGCTTTCGCGGATTCGCGCGCGTCGGCACGGGCACGGACCCGAAGCTGCGTTTTATCGTCGATACGGTGAAGCCCGGCAAGACCGCCGACGATGCCGCGCCGCATCTCGATGTCATCGTGCTGATGCGCGGCATGCTGCTGCACAGCTACACGCGCATCTATTTCGACGATGAAACCGAAGCCAACGCGAACGACGCCGTGCTCGCCGCCGTGCCGGCCGAGCGCCGCCATACGCTGATCGCCAAGCGCGAAGCAAGACCGACGGGCAAGCCGGGTGTGTCGGGCACGATCTATCGCTTCGACATTCATCTTCGCGGCCCGAACGAGACCGTGTTCTTCGACCTCTGAACGTCCGCTTCAAGGCAAAACGAAGGCGTCCGGCACTGCGCTATAGTGTCGGACGCCTTTTCGTTTCCATTGCTTCCGTTATGACCGACGCTTCCAACCAAAGCCCCAGCCCGCTCTACACCAAGCTGCTTGCCGAAACGGCGCAGATCGGCTGGTCCGAACTCGAACGCTTCTTCGCAAAGGGCGCGCTGATTTGGGTGAAGGGCGACCTGGATCTAGTGAGCGTCGCCGAGGCTGTCGCCAACGACGACACGCAGCAGGTCACGCAATGGCTCTCGGCCGGACTCATCGAGCGCTTGCAGGCGCAGACCGCCGTCGATATCGCCGCGCGCGATCCCGAGTTGTGGGCCGTGGTGGTATCGCCCTGGGTCTGCGTGCAGGAACGCGGCGCGGGCATCTGAAATACGTCACGCACGGCGCTTCATCGACTTCGTCTTCAATCGCGCACCCAGTCCGTCCATAGCACGACGAGAATCGTCATCAATGCCGGGCCGATGAAAAGCCCGATCAGCCCGAACGTTTCCGCGCCGCCCAGAATGCCGAACAAGACGAGCAGAAACGGCAGGCGCGTGGAGCCGCCGATCAGCACTGGCCGCACGAAATGCTCGGAGATGAAGACCACGATCAGCCCGAAGATCGCCACGCTGGCAGCCGAAATCACGGAGCCTTGCGCGAGCAGCCATAGCGCCGAGCCGAGGAAGACGATCGGCGCGCAGAACGGCAGCATGGCGGCGACCGCGGTCAGCATGCCGAGCAAGGTGGCGTGCGGCACGCCCGTGATGCCATAGGCGATACCGAGCAAAGCGCCCTCGCCCAAGCCGACCACCACGAGACCGATCACCGTGCTGCGCACCGAGTCCGCCATGCGCCGGATGAGCGCCGCACCGTCCGCGCCAAACGCGCGCCGCGATCCCGCGATCAGTTGCTCGCCGAGCCGTGCGCCCGCCTGGAACATGAAGAACAGCGTCATCAGCATGAAGCCGAAAATGACAAGCGCATGCACCACGCGTCCGCCGAAATGGCGCGTCATCGCGACGACCGTCGCGCTATGCAGACGCTTCACGGCAGGCGACGATTCGAGCGGTGTCGCCAGATTCTCCTGCCACCAGTGCGAGACCTGTTGCGAACCCATTGGTAGATGCTCGACGAAAGCGGGCATCGGAATACCGGTGCGCAAGACGTCGTGGAACCAGCGGAGCATGTCGCTCGCTTCGTTGGCGGTCTGCGCGGCAACGATGGCGAACGGCACCACGAAGAGCAGTCCGACCGCTGTGGCAAGAAACGCCGCGAGCAAGATATTGTGCCGCCTAAACAGCGGACGCTGCTCCAGCCAGTGCAGCGCCGGCCATAATGAAATGGCGATCACGATAGCCCACACCACCGCCGGTATGAACGTGCGCGCCGTGTAGAGCGCAATCAGCACGAGCACCGTGTAAAGCGCCGCCGACGCCGCCCGCTGTACCTTGTTGATGCGTGCGCCCGGGTCCGTATCATGCTCATTGCTGCGCTCTGGATTACGCGGATATCGCGGTGTAGACATGACGGTGAAAGCTCGCAGGAAGAAAGACGGAAATTCGAATCGATAACCTGAATGGTCGCACGCATTGTAAGCGCGTCGAACGTTCGGACGAAGTTGGCGCCCTGTTGACGCCCAGTTGGGTCTAGGTTGGCGCTCGATTCGCACAAAGCGTTCGGCATAGTTGCGGGCAAGCAGCAAATGTTATTTACAACGGCAAGATTCGGGCTCCGTATAATCAAAGCCTCTCTAAAGAGAAGGGAAAGCACGGATGGCAGGTAGAGCATTACAGTCGGCCGTTGGAACATGCGCGTCGCTTGCGATGCTGGCGAGTTTATTCTCAGGCTGTTCGAGCGGCCTCAGCCGCACGAAAGAAGACAAGCTGAACGCGCAGTACGGCATTACCATGCTGCAGGTCAAAGGCGGCGTGGAGATGCGCCTGCCCGACGCGCCGCTCTTCGATAGGGACGAAGCGCGCATCCGCGCGCAGAACATCGCCGTGCTGGACCGCGTCGCGGATGTGCTCAAACGCAGCATGCGGCCTGTTCTGATCGAAGGCCATACCGACGACGAAGGCTCGCTCGCCTACAATCGCGAACTGTCGCTGGCGCGCGCGAATGCCGTTGCGAATGCGTTGATCGCGCGCGGCGTGCCGGCCGAGCGCATTACGACCAAGGGCATGGCTTACCTGCGGCCCATCGCCAATAACGACACGCCGCAGGGCCGCGCGCTAAACCGGCGCGTCGAGATTCTGGTGCGCACCGAGAGCCAGGACACGTTACTCGGCAGGCCCAGGAAGTAACGCGCTTCTAGCTTCCTTCAACTCGTTTCGAGCACCAGCAACTGCGAACCGTCGGCGACCTGATCGCCGACATCGAAGAGAATCTCGCCGATTTTTCCCGCCGTGGGCGCGACGATCGTATGCTCCATCTTCATGGCTTCCATGACGATGAGCGGCGCGCCCTTCGCCACCATCGCGCCTGCCTCCACCAATACCGCGATGACCTTGCCGGGCATCGGCGCGGTGAGACGGCCTTCGTGTTCGGCATCGCCCGCATGAGCCATCAGGTTTTGCCATTCGAACTGGAATTCCGCGCCTTCGAGAAAGACGTGGAAGATGTCGCCTTCGGTGAAGACGGTGCCTTTTAGCAGGTTATCGTCCAATTGCACGGTGTAATCGGTCGCGCCGCCATGCGCCCAGTCGAAGCGCGCGCTCTTGCCATCGAGCGCGAGCCGCTTCTCGCCGTCTTTCGTGTAGACGACCTTGAACATCTCGTCGTGATCGACCTCGCGCCAGTTCAGGTCCTGGCTATAACCGCCCGCCATGCGCCACTGCGAGAGCGCGTCCCACGGCGAGTGACCGTGCGCCTCGCCGCCTTCGCGCGTAAGCAGCGCGGCGCAGGCAAGCGCGAGCGCCTTGTTGCGCGGTACGGTTGGCGGCGCGAACAAGGTGTCGCGATGACGCTCGATCAAACCGGTGTCGAGCTCGCCTTGCGAAAACGGCTCGCTTTTCACGATACGTTGCAGGAATTCGACGTTCGTATGCAGCCCGACGATCTCGCATTCGGCCAGCGCCCGTGCCATGCGGGCGAGCGCATCGCGACGGTCGCGGCCATGCACGATCAGCTTCGCGATCATCGGGTCGTAAAACGGCGTGATGGCGTCGCCTTCGCGCACGCCGCTGTCGATACGCACGTCGCCGTCGATCGAAAAACTCACCGCCTGCGGCGATGCGAGATGCTTGAGCGTGCCTGTCGATGGCAAAAAGCCGCGCGCCGGGTTCTCCGCATAGATGCGCGCTTCGATGGCATGACCGTGCACCTTCAGCGCGTCTTGCAACAGGGGCAAAGGCTCGCCCGCCGCCACGCGCAGTTGCCATTCGACCAGATCGAGCCCGGTCACCATCTCGGTCACCGGATGCTCGACCTGCAAGCGCGTATTCATCTCCATGAAGTAGAACTGGCCGTCCTGCGTCATGATGAACTCGACCGTGCCCGCGCCGACGTAGTTTACCGCGCGTGCCGCCGCCACGGCGGCTTCGCCCATTGCGCGTCGGGTGGCATCGGAAAGACCGGGCGCGGGCGCTTCTTCGAGCACCTTCTGATGCCGACGCTGCACCGAGCAATCGCGATCGAACAGATAGACCGCGTTGCCGTGCGTATCGGCGAATACTTGCACTTCGACATGACGCGGGCGCAGCAAATATTTTTCGATCAGCACGCGATCGTTGCCGAAGCTCGACGCCGCTTCGCGCTTGCATGAAGCGAGCGCGGCCGCGAAGTCCTCGCTCTTTTCGACGACTCGCATGCCCTTGCCGCCGCCGCCCGCGCTTGCCTTCAGCAGCACCGGATAGCCGATGCGATCCGCCTCGCGTTGCAGGAGCGCGGCGTCCTGATCGTCGCCGTGATAGCCGGGCACGAGCGGCACCGACGCGGATTGCATGAGCGCCTTGGCCGCAGCCTTGGAACCCATCGCGCGAATGGCTTCGATCGGCGGCCCGATGAAGACGATGCCCGCTTTCTCGCATGCATTGGCGAAGTCTTCGTTCTCGGAAAGAAAGCCGTAGCCTGGATGCACGGCTTGCGCGCCGCTCGAAAGCGCTGCCTCGACGATGCGCTCCATGCGCAGATAGCTTTCGGATGCCGCCGCGCCGCCCACGTGCACGGCTTGATCGCAGACATCGACGTGTTTCGCTTGGGCATCCGCGTCCGAATAAACGGCGACGCTGCCGATATTCATGCGCTTCGCCGTCGCCGCGACACGGCAGGCGATCTCGCCGCGATTTGCAATCAGAATCTTGTTGAACATGGCTTCACATCCGTGGATCAGCTTGAGGTGCGAGACGCGAGTCGGGCGCCTGGGTCCCGACGTCTGGCGTCACATGCGGAATACGCCGAAGCGCGTGTCTTCGATCGGCGCGTTCATCGTCGCGGCAAGGCCCAAGCCCAGCACGTCGCGCGTTTGCGCCGGATCGATCACGCCGTCATCCCAAAGACGCGCGCTTGCATAGTACGGATGACCCTGCGCCTCGTATTGATCGCGAATCGGCGCCTTGAACGCTTCCTCTTCGTCCTTCGACCACGCGCCGCCCTTCTTCTCGATGCCGTCGCGCTTGACGGTTGCGAGCACGGACGCGGCCTGTTCGCCGCCCATGACCGAGATGCGCGCGTTCGGCCACATCCACAGAAAACGCGGCGAGTAGGCGCGGCCGCACATGCCGTAATTGCCCGCGCCGAACGAACCGCCGATGATCACCGTGAACTTCGGCACCTTTGCCGTGGCCACGGCCGTCACCATCTTCGCGCCGTTACGCGCGATGCCTTCGTTTTCGTACTTGCGCCCGACCATGAAGCCCGTGATGTTCTGCAGGAACACGAGTGGAATCTTGCGCTGGCAGCATAGTTCGATGAAGTGGGCGCCCTTCAACGCCGACTCGGAAAACAGAATGCCGTTGTTCGCGACGATGCCGACCGGATGCCCCCAGATATGCGCGAAGCCGGTGACGAGCGTCGTGCCGTAGCGCGCCTTGAATTCGTCGAAAGCGGAATCGTCGACGATGCGCGCGATCACTTCGCGCACGTCGAAAGGCTTGCGGGTATCGACCGGAATCACGCCGTAAAGGCTCTCCGCTTCATGGCGCGGCGGCAGCGGTTCCTTGAGCGCGAGCGGCGGCGTCTTCACGCGATTGAGATTGCCGACGATACTGCGCGCGATGCCGAGCGCATGCGCGTCGTTCTGCGCGAGATGGTCGACGACGCCGGAAAGACGCGTGTGCACGTCGCCGCCGCCGAGATCCTCGGCGCTGACTTCCTCGCCGGTCGCGGCCTTGACGAGCGGCGGGCCACCCAGAAAAATCGTGCCCTGATCCTTCACGATGATCGACTCGTCGCTCATCGCCGGAACATAAGCGCCGCCCGCCGTGCACGAGCCCATGACCACCGCGATTTGCGCGATACCCGCCGCCGACATGTTCGCCTGATTGTAGAAGATGCGGCCGAAGTGATCGCGGTCGGGGAACACGTCGTCCTGATTCGGCAGGTTCGCGCCGCCCGAATCGACGAGATAGACGCACGGCAGGCGGTTCTGTTCGGCAATTTCCTGCGCGCGCAGATGCTTCTTCACCGTCACCGGATAGTACGTGCCGCCTTTCACGGTTGCGTCGTTGCAGACGATCACGCACTCCTGTCCCGCAATGCGCCCGATGCCCGTGATGATGCCCGCGCCCGGCGCGTCGTCGTTGTACATGCCGTAGGCCGCGAGCTGCGAGAATTCGAGAAACGGCGTGCCCGGATCGAGCAGTTGCGCAATGCGGTCGCGCGGCAAGAGCTTGTTGCGCGACACGTGCCGGTCACGCGCGGCTTGACCGCCGCCTTCCGCGAGCTTCGCGACTTTTGCCTTGAGATCCGCGACGAGCGCTTCGAGCGCGGCGGCGTTGGTCCGAAAATCTTCGCTGCGCGGGTTCAGTTTCGATTCGATGATCGCCATGACGCGCCTCAAGCCGTCTCGGCGAACAGTTCGCGACCGATCAGCATGCGGCGAATCTCGCTCGTGCCCGCACCGATTTCATAGAGCTTGGCATCGCGCCACAGGCGTCCAACCGGATACTCGTTGATGTAGCCGTTGCCGCCAAGAATCTGGATGGCTTCGCCGGCCATCCACGTGGCTTTCTCGGCCGTGTAGAGAATCACGCCCGCGCAGTCCTTGCGCACCTGGCGCACGTGGCCCGAGCCGAGCGTATCGAGCTGGCGGCCCACCGCGAAGAGATACGCACGGCACGCTTGCAGCGTCGTATAGAGATCCGCGACCTTGCCTTGAATCAGCTGGAATTCGCCGATGGCTTGCCCGAACTGCTTGCGGTCATGGATATACGGCACGACCGCATCCATGCAGGCGAGCATGATGCCGGTCGGCCCGCCCGCGAGCACGGCGCGCTCGTAGTCGAGACCGCTCATCAGCACCTTCGTGCCGCCGTTCAATGCGCCGAGAATGTTTTCCTTCGGCACTTCCACGTTCTCGAACACGAGTTCGCCCGTATGCGAGCCGCGCATGCCGAGCTTGTCCAGTTTCTGAGCGACCGAGAAGCCCTTCATGCCCTTCTCGACGATAAAAGCCGTGATGCCCCGCGCGCCCGCTTCGATATCCGTCTTCGCGTAGACGACGAGCGTGTCGCAATCCGGGCCGTTGGTGATCCACATCTTGGTGCCGTTGAGCACGTAATGGTCGCCCTTCTCGTCCGCGCGCAGCTTCATGCTGACGACATCCGATCCGGCGTTCGGCTCGCTCATGGCAAGCGCGCCGACGTGTTCGCCGGAAACGAGCTTCGGCAGATACTTGCGCTTCTGTTCTTCCGTGCCGTTGCGATGAATCTGGTTCACGCACAGGTTCGAATGCGCGCCGTACGACAGCCCGACCGATGCCGACGCCCGCGAGATTTCTTCCATCGCGACCATGTGCGCGGTGTAGCCGAGATTCGCGCCGCCGTATTCCTCGGATACCGTCATGCCGAGCACGCCCATGTCGCCGAATTTCTTCCAGAGGTCCATTGGGAACTGGTCGGTGCGGTCGATTTCGGCGGCGCGCGGCGCGATTTCCTTCGACGCGAAATGCTGAAGCGTGTCGCGCAACATATCGATGTCTTCGCCCAGCGCGAAGTTCAGGCCCGGCACGGTGCTCATGGGGTGTCTCCTCCAGATGCAATGTTTCGGCGCGTCGCGTTTGAGTTTCACTCACAGCAGATGGAGCGCCGCAGAATGGGCCAATTTCATCCTCTATTCGTCTTTCCGTCAATAGGTTTTTGAGCTACGCTCACATTTCTTGCGCACGCTCTTCCGCTACCGCCATGTCCACGCAAAGCACCGCTTCCAACCGCCGCACGCCGTCGGGCGTCAAATCGCAACAACGCGTGCGCGAGATCCTCCAGGCCGGCCGCGAGGTCTTCGCCGAGAAAGGCTACGACGGCGCCACCAGCGCGGAAATCGCGCAGCGCGCCGGCATTTCGGAAGCCACGGTGTTCAGCTATTTCAGCGGCAAGCGGGAATTGTGCGCCCGCGTGATCGCGGACTGGTACGACGAAATCATCGATGCCTTCGAGACCGGCATGCCGCGTGACGGCTCGGTGCGCCAGCAGTTCGCGTTCATCGTGAGAACGCATTTGCGGTTGATGCTGATGAACGGCACCGGTCTGTGCGCGCTCGTGCTCTCGGAAGGCCGCACGCGCCAGCACGATCTGTCGGACACGCTCACCGAATTGCAGCGCCGCTACACCGCGCCGCTCATGGACGTGCTCGCGCGCGGACAGACGCTCGGCCACGTCCGCGGCGACGTTCCGCTGCGTCTTTTGCGCTCGCTCGTTTTCGGGCCGATGGAACACGTGTTGTGGGACGCCACGCTTGCAAAACGCCGCCTGAGTCAGACTCAGATCGAGACGACGGCGAATG
The DNA here is from genome assembly GCF_031450875.1 of Caballeronia sp. LZ001. Taxonomy (NCBI): domain Bacteria; kingdom Pseudomonadati; phylum Pseudomonadota; class Betaproteobacteria; order Burkholderiales; family Burkholderiaceae; genus Caballeronia; species Caballeronia sp. LZ001. The sequence goes on from NZ_JARTVX010000004.1 coordinate 333,770, forward strand.
AACTGGTGGAAGTGCTGTGGGCCGCGCTGCAACCCGCCGATGCGAAAACGGCGGCGCTGGCGCAGTTTCGACAGGATGTCGAAGACGCGTCGCGCCGCTACGAAGCGGCATCGAGCGAAGAGAAGCCGCTTACTTGACGAAGCGGCGCGCGAGACGCGCGAGCATCGGCACGGTGGTCGGGCGCAAGAGCCGCGCGTCGTAACCGCTCATGCGACGCGCGTTTTCCGCGAGACACAGGTCGATCAAGGAAGCGACGGAAACATTGCCCGCCACGGAATCGCCGACGTTGGCCGGGAAGTTGGCATCTTGCGCCGCGCCGCTCGTGTCGAAACCTCGCGCGAGCGAAATGCGGTCGCGAATCAGCGAAATCCAGACGCTCGCGGTTTTGAGCAGGAAACCAGGCTTGCGATACCACGGCAGACTGCGCCGATACCACGCCACCCAGTTGGCAAAAAACAGAATGTGACGCGCTTCTTCCTGAATCACCGGCTCGAAGGTTTCGACGAGCGCTTCGGGAAAATAGCCTGACTGGCGCGCCGCCTCGAACAAGCCGAACGCAAAGAAACTGTCGATGCACTCGCTGTAGCCCGTGAGCATCCACGCGCGCAATGCGTCGTCCGGTGCGGGATACGGCGGCTCGGGCGCGAGCTCGATGCCATAGGCTTCGACGAGTTTCGAGAGTACGAGCTTGTGGCGCGCTTCTTCCCCGCCGTTCATGCGCAAGGCTTCGCGCAAATGCGGGTCGTGAACCGCCGCCGCGTAAGTCGCCACGCGAATGGAGGCGCGCCCTTCCGTCTGCACCGCGATGTCCCAGATGGGCAGCGACGTCACGCGCTTGTGCGCCGCCGGGTCCAGCTTCGGCCACTCGATCACGGCCGGTTTGTACGGATTGTGCGTCGTCAGCAACATCTCGCAGAACATCCGCAGATGCTGATCCGAGCCAATCCGAATCTTTCCTGACGATCGATACGTCCAATTACGCATCGCATGATCTGCTTCTACCGGAGTGAGCGTGTCGGACATATTCGAAAATTGAGCGACGATCGGGTACGTTCTGCGGATTTTGGCATACCGGCCGACAATCCGCAGCAATCGCTGCTCAATTCACGTCAATGCGAGATTTTTTCGAGCGCCATGTCGCGCGTACGCGGTCCCATCAGGCCGATCGCCGCCATCACGACGAGCATGGCGCCCGCGATGAACACGAACACGCCGGTCGTCCCGAAACCCTTGAGTACGGCCGCGATGATGAATGACGTGAAAATCGCCGAAAACCGGCTCCACGAATAGACGAAGCCGACGGCGCGCGCGCGGATGCTGGTCGGGAACAGCTCGGTCTGATACGCGTGGAAGCTGTACGACATGATGTTCGACGACAGCGTGAGCCCGACGCCCATCGCGATCAGGAACATGGCGTTCGACGACTGGCTGAACAGCAGCCCGCAGACGATATTCGCGCCCGCCATGGCGACGATGGCCGTCTTGCGCTCGATGCGGTCGGCAATCAAAAGCCCGATGATCGGCCCGATGGGCGCCGCGATCGCGATGATGCTCGAATACATGAGGCTCGACGTGACCGTGACGCCCTGCTTCACGAGCAAGGCCGGCACCCAGTTGGCGAAGCCGTAGAAACCGACCGTCTGGAACACGTTGAAGATGATCATCATCGTGGCGCGGCGGCCGTAGGGCGGCTTCCACATATCGGCGAACGAGCCTGCGCCCTGCGCGGCGTCGAGCACCGGCTCGGGCGCGGCGGGCGGCGGCAACGGCCGGCCGTATTCGCGTTCCACCTTGGCTTCGAGCGCCGACATTACGCGATCCGCTTCGGCGAGGCGTCCCTTTTGCGCGAGCCAGCGCGGACTTTCGGGCAGCGTGCGGCGAATCCACCAGACGAAGAGCGCGCCATGCGCACCGATCACGACGACCCAGCGCCATCCGTCGAAGCCGAACGGCGCGCGCGGCACCAGCAGATAAGCGAGGAACGCGACCACCGGCACCGCCATGAAACCGACTGCCTGCTCGCAGGCAAAAGCGCGCCCACGGATGTGCTTCGGCGCGAGTTCGGAGATATACGTGCCGATCGTCACCAGTTCCACGCCGATTCCCACGCCGGCGATGAAGCGCCAGAAGTTGAGGCCGGTCGCGGTGTCCTGAAACGCCATGATGAGATTCGCGACGGTGTACCAGAGCAGCGAATACGTGAAGATCGCGCGGCGGCCGAAACGGTCGGCGAGAAAACCGCACGCCACCGTGCCGATGAACAGCCCCGCGAACAGCGACGCAATAAAGCTCGCCACGCCTGTGAAACCGAAGAAACTCGCTGTCGTTGGCGTGAGGATGCCGCTCTTTACCAGCCCTGGCGCGACGTAACCGGAGTACAGCAAGTCGTAGAGCTCGAAGAAGAAGCCGAGACTCAGGAGCGCGATGAAAGTCCAGATGGTGCGCGTGGCCGGCAGCCGGTCGAGACGCGCGGAAATGAGCCCGGCGGTGATTTCGGGTGGCGCGGACGCGGACGCAGCGGCCGATGCGCGCTGTGCGCCCGCCGCGGGGGAAGTTGCCATTGATATGTCTCCTGTGGACCGGACGGTTCTTTTGCGGATGTGGCGTCCCGCGCGAGGGGGTGGTCTTCGGCGCGCGGGACGAGGGCCGCATTTTAGCTGCGAGGGGCGGATCAGTCAGCCCGAATCCCATCCATCAACAACGCCACCGCATGCCGCGCGATCTGCTCCTTGCTGATCGCGCCTGCGCCCTGTCCGCGCCAGCGTGATGTCGCAAGCGGAAACACCGCAAGTCCGAACAACGATACGAACACGAGCGATGGCTCCAGCGCCGGATTTACCTTGCCCGCTTTCTGCCATCCGGCGATGCGCTCGATCGCCAAATCCTTGCGCTCGTCGCCGAAGCGTTCTGCCATGCGCTGACGCAGCACGCCACCTTCGCTGATCACTTCGCGTACCCACAGCGCCGCGAACCACGGATGCTTGTCCACCGTTGCGACCAGCGCCTCCACGAAGGCGCGCAAGGTGTCGGCGGGCTCGGCCGAGGGATCGTTGAATACGCGTCCCAGTTCCGAGCGCAACGGCGCGAAGCGTTCGTCGATCAACACGTCGAGTAGCTGCTCGCGCGTCTTGAAATAGTAATGGACCATTGCGGGCGTTACGCCGGCCTCGCGGGCAATCGCCCCGAGCGTCGTTTCGCCGATGCCCTGCCGCGCAAACAACATCAGCGCCGTATCCAGCAAGTGCGCCCGCGCCTCGGCGCTGTGACCGCCGCTCGGACGGCCCGGCCGCCGCCCCGCTTTCTTCAGTTGAACTTCGCCTGATTCGCCGGGCAACTCGGCTCCGATTACATCGTTTGACATAGAGATGGTTTGACGAGCCTTCGATGATCGTTTATATTAACTTTCATGTTAATTAAATTCAATCCGTTTTCGGCGGGCAGCGCTGAGAACCGGATTGAAGCGCTTTTCACGACGCCAAAGGCGTCCCTACGCAAGTACAGGTCGATATGACATCTTTACACCGAACCGCCCCTGCAGGCGTCGACGAAGCCGCAAAACCGCCGCTCGGCCTGCTCTTCACGGCGCTTTTGCTCGTCATGCTGCTCGGCGCGCTCGATCAAACCATCGTGTCGACAGCGCTCCCGACCATCGTCGGCGAACTCGGTGGACTCGAAAACTTATCGTGGGTCGTCACGTCCTATCTGCTCAGTTCGACCATCGTCGTGCCGCTTTACGGCAAATTCGGCGATCAGTTCGGACGCAAGGTCGTGCTTCAGGCATCCATCCTGATATTCCTTGCCGGGTCTATCCTCTGCGGCGTCGCGCAGAACATGACGCAATTGATCGCGCTGCGCGCGTTGCAGGGGCTCGGCGGCGGCGGGCTGATGGTGGTCACCATGGCCGCCATCGCCGATGTCATCCCACCCGCCGAACGCGGTCGCTTCCAGGGGCTTTTCGGCGGTGTGTATGGCCTTGCCACGGTCGTCGGGCCGCTGCTTGGCGGCTTTCTGGTCGAGCATCTGTCGTGGCGCTGGATTTTCTACATCAACGTGCCGCTCGGCGTGATCGCGCTCGCCGTCATCCAGACCGTATTCAAGCCGCATACGGCGCACGTGAACCATCGCGTGGACTATATGGGCGCGGGCTTTCTAGCCGCCGCGCTCACCTGCATCATCCTGTTCACCAGCGAAGGCGGCGCGCTCTTGCCGTGGAGTTCACCGCAACTGTGGTGCACGCTCGCGCTCGGGCTGATCTGCATCGGCGGATTCGTCTACGAGGAACGGCTCGCCGCCGAGCCCATCATGCCGCTCTCGCTCTTCAAGGAACCCACCTTCGTGCTGGCCGGGCTGATCGGTTTCATTGTCGGCTGCGCGCTGTTCGGCGCGGTCACGTTCCTGCCGCTCTATTTGCAAGTGGTAAAGGGCTCCACGCCGTCGCAGGCCGGTCTGCAGATCACGCCGATGATGGCCGGCGTGCTGCTTTCTTCCATCGTGAGCGGCCGGGTCATCAGCAAGATCGGGAAGTACCGGTTTTTCCCGATCGCGGGCACGGGGCTCGTCACGCTCGCCATGGTGCTGCTGTCCACGCTGCGCCTCGACACGCCGCTGCCGGTCATGTACGGCTACATGCTGCTGCTCGGCCTCGGGCTCGGCATGGTGATGCAGGTGCTCGTGCTGGCGGTGCAGAACGTGGTCGAATTCCGGATGATCGGCGTGGCGACCTCCAGCGCGACGCTCTTTCGCTCGATCGGCGGCTCGGTCGGCGTGGCGGCGTTCGGCGCGATTTTCTCGGGAAGCCTGCGCGGCCGGCTCGAAACGCTGATTCCGGCCGGCACGGAGATGCCGCGTTCGCTCGGGCCGCTCGCGGTGGCGAATCTGCCGGCCGCGTTGCATGACGATTATCTGAGCGCGTTCGCCGGCTCCATGCACACGGTTTATTTGGTCGCGGCTTGTATTGCGTGCTTCGCTTTTGCGCTGTCGTGGTTTCTCAAGGACCATCCGCTTCGCAAGCATTGAGAAAGAAATCGGCAAGGAAGTCGGTAGAATTCAGACAAAACCACTTGCGAAATCATGTGAAGGAAAGTTCTAAATCGCCGCTATCGGTGCTTTCACTAGATGCCTGACAATTTTGGCTTGGTACCCTTCTGCCGATTCTGCCCGGACACGATCCGCGGAAGACCCAAAGGTCCGGCGTCGCCAATTACGGCGCCGGATGCCCGGATACGAGACCTGCCGGGATGAACCGACCACCATCTGGAGTAATAACAGTGAAGAAACTGATCGCGGCCCTGACGATGTCCCTCCTTGCCGCCACGTCGCTCACCGCCGTCACCGCGCACGCCAAGGACTATTCGACGATTCGCTTTGGCGTCGACGCAAGCTATCCCCCGTTCGAATCCAAGGGTTCGGATGGCAAGCTGACCGGTTTCGATATCGATCTCGGCAACGAGATCTGCGCGCGCCTGAAGGCCAAGTGCGTATGGGTGGAGAACGATTTCGACGGCATGATCCCCGCCCTCAAGGCGAAGAAGTTCGACGGCGTGCTCTCGTCGATGTCCATGACGCCGCAACGCGCCGAGCAGATCGCCTTTTCGAGCAAGCTGTTCAACACGCCGACGCGTCTCGTCGCGAAGAAGGGCAGCAACATCCTGCCGACGGCCGAAAGCCTGAAGGGCAAGACCGTGGGTGTGGAACAAGGCACGATCCAGGAAACCTACGCCAAGACCTACTGGGCGCCGAAGGGCGTGACGGTGACGCCGTACCAGAACCAGGATCAGGTCTACGCCGATCTGACTTCGGGCCGTCTGGACGCCGCCCTGCAAGACGCCGTGCAGGCGGAAATCGGCTTCCTGAAGACGCCGCGCGGTGCTGGCTATGACTTCGCGGGCAAGGATATCGTCGACAAGAAGGTGCTGGGCGAAGGCGCGGGCATCGGCATGCGCAAGGAAGACACCGACCTCAAGACGCAAGTCGACAAGGCAATTGCCGACATCATCAAGGACGGCACGTACAAGAAGATCGAGAAGAAGTACTTCGACTTCGACGTGTACGGCAGCTAAGTCATGCCTTCGGGCGAAGCGCCGGTCACACCGGCCTTCGCTCGAGTGGGCTACGAAGCGGGCTCCGCGCTTTTTTGCGGAGCCCGCTTTGTTTTTGGCGCCTGGCAGGTCGCTTTTGCTGAGTCTGCTTTTGTCGCAGCAACGGTGCGCTCTTCCGTGCCCGCTTTGGCCTTCCGCGCAACTCCGCAAACGTCCCGACGCGCCGCCGCGCGGATTTCGGCTAAGATCGAACGTCCGAGGCAAAGCCGACGGCAGCAATCTCGCATGGAACCGGAACCGGGCGCGGCAAGCACCATCAGCGCTCATTCCGGTCGACAGGAGACGCCATCGCCATGGCACGCGGCAATCTCGCCCGTGCACGCTGGCCCGCCATAAACATCATTCGAGACAAGACCGCGCACTCGCATGCGCGCGCACATCATGCAAACCAAGACTCATCAACTTATTTCGCCGACGCTCGGCACTTCCCGCACCATCACGAGTTATCACTACGGCTCGGGCGGCGGTCAGAAAATCTACATTCAGTCCTCGCTGCACGCGGACGAATTGCCCGGCATGCTCGCCGCGTGGAAATTGCGCCGCCTGCTCGCCGCTTTCGAAGCCGACGGCAAGCTCAAAGGCGAAGTGGTGATCGTGCCGGTGCCGAATCCCATCGGGCTGAATCAGATCTTGCACGGCCAACTACTCGGCCGTTTCGAAGCCAATAGCGGCCACAACTTCAACCGCAATTTTCACGATCTGGCCGCGTTGATCGCGCCGCGCATCGAAGCGCGCCTTTCCGGCGACAGTCAGGCGAACCTGCTCGCCGTGCGCGCCGCGATGAAGGAAGCGCTCGACGAGCAAACGGCGCACACCGAACTCGAATCGCAACGTCTAGCGCTGCAAAAGCTCTCGTACGACGCCGATGTCGTGCTCGACCTGCACTGCGATCTCGACGCCGCGCTGCATCTCTACACGAACCCGGATATCTGGGCCGATGTCGAACCGCTCGCGCGCTATCTCGATGCAAAGGCGTCCCTGCTCGCGCTGAATTCGGTCGGCAACCCGTTCGACGAAATCCACAGCTTCTGCTGGTCCGACTTGCGTACGCGTTTCGGCGAGCGTTTTCCTATTCCGAACGGCGGCATCTCGGTGACGGTCGAGTTGCGCAGCCAGCACGACGTCTCGCATGAACTCGGCGATAAGGACGCGCAGGGCATCGTCAATTATCTGATTCATCGCGGCGTGATCGATGCGCCGCAAGTGCCGCTGCCGCCGCTCGCGTATCCGGCCACGCCGCTCGCGGGCGCGGAGCCGATCGTCGCGCCTGCGAGCGGCATTCTCGTGTTCCGTGCGCAAGTGGGCGCGTTCATCGAGGCGGGCTCGGCCATCGCCGATGTGATCGACCCGCTCGCCGATACCATCACCACGCTCAAGTGCACGACCTCCGGCGTTTTGTACGCGCGGCATATCACGCGCTTTGCGACCGCCGGGTTGGAAGTGGCGCGCATCGCGGGAGCGAAGGCTTATCGCACGGGGTCGCTGTTGTCCGCCTGAGTCTTGAACGTCAGAACGGAATGAGCCCGCACTGCGCCGCGACGATGCGCCAGCCGCTCGCGGTCTCGCCCCACGTTCGCGTGTAGCGCAAGCTGCCCGCGAACGGCGCGCCGCCGAATGTCCCGGCAAGCGCGACGCGCGTGACGGTCACGGCAAACGCGCCGTACACGCGCACGCTTTGCTCCACCACCTCCAGCTTGTCGATGCGCTGCATGCCATGGCGATGCCCGTTCAGGTCATCGGCCTTGCTCCATAACTTTCCGGTGGCATCGACGAAAGTCAGGTCGTCGGCCAGGAGCGCGTCAAGCGCAGTCACGTCCGACGCCATCATCGCCTGCTTCAGGCGTTCTTCCAGTTCGCGGATTCCGTGTTCGTCCATTTTGTTTCTCGCTTGTCCGTCATGGGGCGGAGTCGTGAGGATACCGCGGGTCTCGCGCAAGCGGACGCACGCATGAAACGCCGTCGCCGCGCTAGCGCTGTTGCAGCCGCGACACACCGCAAGCCATCCGAAAGCGCTGTCATATTTCTTTAGTCAGCGGCCGCTACATTTGCGCCCGTTGCACCGAGCGTCAGCAGAACGCAGCGCGACATCGACGAACACGCACGATCACACACCACACCCGCGAACTCATCCCGGAGCACGTTTTGAAGAAGAACCTTCTGGCAACCGCCGCCCTCGCCGCCCTCGCCGCCTTCGCCTTCGCCACTTCCGCTCATGCGCAGAGCAGCGTCACGCTGTACGGCATCATCGACGCAGGCGTCAGCTACGTGAACCACAGCGCCGTCACTGGCGGCAGCGATCACAACTTCAAGTACGACGACGGCGTGGCCCAGGGCAGCCGATGGGGCCTGAAAGGCGCCGAAGACCTCGGCGGCGGCCTGAAGGCCATCTTCACGTTGGAAAACGGCTTCAACAGCGGCACCGGCGCGCTCGGCCAGGGCGGCGCGGAATTCGGCCGCCAGGCGTATGTCGGTCTCGCGAAGAACGACATTGGCTCGGTCACGCTCGGCCGTCAGTACACGTTCTCGACCGATTACCTCGGCTCGGCCTACTCCATCGGCGGCCAGACCGTCGCGGGCAACTATGGCTATCACATCAACGACGTCGATCAACTCACGTCGAGCCGCATCAACAACTCGGTTAAGTTCAGCAGCGCGAGCTTTTATGGCGTGACGTTCGGCGCGATGTACGGCTTCTCGAATCAGGCAGGCGCCTTTGCGGGCACACCGACGACGACCGCGGGCGGCGTGACCACCGCCGGTTCGTCGCGTGCCTACAGCTTCGGTGTGAATTACAAGGCCGGTCCAGTCGGCGTGGGCGCGGCTTATACCGACATCCACTATCCGGGCGCGGCGACGCCCGCGTTCAGCACGGCGCTCGCGAACCTCGCGACTGGCGGCACGAAGGACCTGCGCACGTTCGGCATCGGCGCGAACTATGCATTCGGCGCCGCGACCGTGTTCGGCCTCTGGACCAACACGCGCTTCGAACCGATCACCGGCGCGAGTTCGAAGCTCAATGCGTTCGACATCGGCGGCAAGTACGCCTTCACGTCCGCGATCACGGCGGCGCTCGGCTACACCTACATGGACGTGACCGATGGCGTGGAAGGTCACTGGCATCAGATCGATGCGAGCTTCGACTACGCGTTGAGCAAGCGCACGGACGTGTACGCGCTCGGCATCTATCAGCGTGCTTCGGGTTCGAATCGCGGCGTCGAGAATCAGGCGCAGATCGGTTCGTCGACGAGCTACTTCGGTACGTCGGGCACGGGTTCGAACAACCAGCTCGCGTTCCGCCTGGGCGTGCGTCACAAGTTCTAAGCGCTGCCCGTTACGGTAAAACAAGGCGCAAAAAAGGGCCGCTCGGTCGAACGAGCGGCCCTTGTCGCATCATGCGTGCGCCTACTTGCTCTTCTTGCCCGTCTCCTTGTTGAAGCGCTCGACATACGAGTCCATCAGCTTGCGGATGGCGCGGCCAATCTGCATGTAGTCGCTCTCGTTGAGATTCGCAAGCGACACGCGTCCCGAAGGATGCTGCGTGCCGAAGCCGCGTCCTGGCAGCAACACGACGCGCGCTTCCCTCGCCAGCTGGAAGAGCAAGTCCGAAGGCTTGGTGTTCTTGAGCACCCAGTCGACGAATTCGCGGCCGTGCGACTTCTCGCCCATGTATTCGAGGTCGAGGATCGCGTAGTAATCGACCTGATTTTCGTCCTCGTCTTCGAGCGCGATGCCGATTTCCCGATACAACGCGCGTTTGCGATTGCGAATCAACCGTTTGAGCGCGCTCTTGTAGGCGTCGGGCGTGTCCATCAGCGAGAAGAGCGAGAACAGCACCATCTGCACTTGCTGCGGCGTGGAGAGCCCCGCCGTGTGATTCAGCGCGACCGTGCGGCTGTCGGCCACCAGCCGGTCGATGAACTTCAGCTTGTCCGGCTCCGTCGTGATGGATTCGTAGCGTTCATGCAGGATGGCTCGCTGGTCTTTCGGCAGCGCGGCGAGCTGATCGTCGAAAATATTATGCCGATGCGTCGCGATGGTCCCGAGCCGCCAACCCGTCGCGCCAAAATATTTCGAATAGGAATATACGAGGATCGTGTTCTTCGGACACAGCGCAAAGAGGGAGACGAAGTCGTCCGCAAAGGTGCCGTAGACATCGTCGGTCAGGAGAATCAGGTCCGGCCGTTCCTTAACGATCTCCGCGATATATTCGAGACTCTCGGCATCCATCTTTACCGATGGCGGATTGCTCGGATTGACGAGGAAGAACGCCTTCACCTTCGGGTCGCGCAGCTTGTCGAGTTCCTGCTTCGAATATTGCCAGCCGTTTTCAACCGTGGCCTCGAGATTCACGACGTTGAGCTTGTAATCGTTCAGGCGCGGGATCTCGATGTACGGCGTGAAGATTGGCGTGCCGAGCGCGATCGTGTCGCCTTCCTTGATCAGGAAGTTTTCGCGCATCGTGTTGAAGATATACGTCATCGCCGCCGTGCCGCCTTCGACCGCGAAGATGTCGAAGTCGCCGACGAACGGGTGCTTGCCGATCATCTCGCGCCGCAGATACTGCCCGACGATGACCTCCGACAGTTTCAGCATGCGGTCGGGCACGGGATAGTTCGAAGCGAGAATGCCTTCGCACATCTCGTAGAGAAAGTCGGCTGCGTTCAGTCCGAGCTGGTCGCGCACGTAAGACACCGCGCCCACCAGAAAGCTGATGCCGGGCGTTCCCTTGTGGTCGCGCGCGAAGATCTCGAAGCGTTCTTCAAGGCCTTCGTGCTTCGGAAAGCCGCCCACGCCTTCGGGCATATAGGCGAACGAGCGCTCGGATTCGCGCATGGCGAAGAGGCCCAGTTGCCAGAAACCGTGACGCGGAATCGTCGCGAGAAAGTTCGGATTGCCGCGACCCGCGTTGAGCATCGACAAATTGGCGGGACGCTCGACCGCGCCGCCGCCGGCCGCCTTGATGAGTTCGTCCTTTAGTTCGAACGGACTGAGCGCCGCCATTGCGGCCTGATCGTCGGAACCCGACTTAGAGGATTTGGACATCCGACACCCCCACTAACAAAAGATACGTAGAGTTGAACAACGGAAGCACGAAAGGCTCGGGCGTCATGTCAGCAACATCACGATCACCATGCCCCAGATCGTGAGCAGCGTATTGCCGACGGCATAAGTCACCGTATAACCGAGACCCGGCACCTGGCTCTTCGCGGCATCGCAAAGCATGCCGAGCGCCGCCGTGGTCGTGCGCGCGCCCGCGCAGATGCCGAGCAACAGCGCCGGGTGAAACTTGAACACGTACTTGGCGATATACATGCCGAGGATGAGCGGCACCGACGACGCGAAGATGCCCCACAGAAAGAGGCTCACGCCGAGCTTCTGCAGACCCGCGACGAAGCCCGGTCCCGCCGAGATGCCGACCACCGCGATGAACACATTCAGCCCGACCGAATTCATGAACCAGATGGTGGGCCCCGGAATGCGGCCGAAGGTCGGATGGATCGCGCGCAGCCAGCCGAACACGATGCCCGCGATCAGCGCGCCGCCCGCCGTGGACAACGTGATGGGAATCGCGCCGAAGCGGATCACGACTGCGCCGATCAGCGCGCCCAGCGTGATCGCGAGCCCGACGAAGGCCATGTCGGCGGCATCTGTCGGACGGTCGATCACGCCGACCGCTTTCGCCACGGCCGACGTATCCTGCGTGCGGCCGACGAGCGTGATGGTGTCGCCGCGATGCAGCTTGGTGCTCGGCAACACGGGGATGGCCGTTTCGGTCGCGCCGCGCTTGATCTTGCGCAGGAACACGCCGCGCGCGCCGGGCAGCTGCGAGAGTTCCTCCAGCGTCTTGCCGTCGACGGCCTTGCTCGTTACGTAGACATCGACGCCTTCCACCGGCACGGCGAGCAGTTCGGCATCGTCCACTTCGGTCGCCACGCCGCCCAGCAGATTCACGAGATGCTCGCGTCGTCCGACGACGGCGACGACATCGCCCGCTAGCAGGACGTCGTCGACCTTGGCTTCTTGAATCGTCCCGCCACGCCGGATTCGTTCGATGAAAAGCCGCACGCCTGCAGGTTCGAGCGCCTCCGCTTCGCCGACCTTCATGCCGACCACACGCCCCTCTTCGCCAATGCGATACGCGCGAAGCGCGAACTGATGCCAGCCGCTGCCCGCGCCGCCCAGTTCGCCGCTGCCGCCCATCTCTTTCTCGTACTGCTGGCAGGCTGCCACGAGGTCGATGTTGAGCAGCTTCGGCCCGAGCAGCGCAAGGATCATCGCCGAACCGATCGTGCCGTAGATGTACGTGACGGCGTAGGCGGTCGGCATCGCGTCGAGCAATACCTTAGCGTCGTTCGGCGCCAGGCCGAGCCGGTTGATGGCGTCGGTGGCGAGTCCCATCGAAGCGGAGATGGTCTGCGATCCCGCGAAAAGTCCCGCCGCCGAACCGACGTCGTATCCGGCCAGTTTCGCCGCAAGATACGGAAAGGCGAGGCACAGCACGGACTGAATGACGGAGAAGATGGCCTGCGGCAAGCCGTCCTTGGCGATGCCGCGCACGAACTGCGGACCCACGCCGTAACCGACCGCGAACAGGAACATCAGGAAGAAGACGGATTTGACGTTCGGCGAAATGGTGATGCCGAGCTGCCCGATCGCGATGGCGGCCAGCAAGGTAGACGTTACCGCGCCGAGGCTGAAGCCCTTGAAGCTCTTGCCGCCGAACCAATAACCGATACCCAGCGAAAGAAAGATGGCTATCTCGGGATAGCTGTGCAGCGTTGCTGTGAACCAGGACATGTGCACTCCTCTCGGGGATCAGCCCCGCGACCGTTACATGCTTCTTGGGCAAGGAAGGAATGAAGGAAAACGAATGACCTGCAACGATGCGCTCCCCGTTGCCGCAATACGGGCGAGTGCTTGCGAGAGAAAATCGAGTTGCATCGAACGGTTCATGGGCACGAATCGCGATCTGCAAACGGATGACGCACAGAGAATTGGCGCATGCGTCACGGCGAAAAAAGAGGCTTCAACACGGCTGTCTGATGCCTAGCAATACACTATTTTCGCCACGCAGTTGAACTAAAAAACGATAGTTTCGGAGGCCCCTCCTGCTCGTTGCGGGCGTTGCACGAGTCGATTCGAACCGTCCCCGGCCGATCGTGCGGACGAAAAAAAACAGCGGCCGAAGCCGCTGTTTCCATGGAACCGAAATGCTTGCTGCGTTCTGTCCGACGCGTTGCAACTTACTCGGTGGTTTCGAGCAACGGATAATCCGTATAGCCCGTCGCGCCTGCTGAATAGAACGTCGAGGTGTCCGGCGCGTTGAGCGGCGCGTCGAGTTCGAAGCGTCGCACGAGATCCGCATTCGCGATGAACGGCTTGCCCCACGCGACCGCATCGGCGTCGCCGCGCTCGATTGCCGCTTCCGCGCTTTGCTTGGTGAAGCCTTCGTTGGCGATATACACGCCGCCAAACGCTTTCTTCAATTGCGGCCCGAGACTGTCGGCGCCTTCCGACTCGCGCGCGGCGATGAACGCCACGTTGCGCTTGCCGAGTTCGCGTGCGACGTAACCGAAAGTCGCGGCGCGGTCGCTGTCGCCCATGCTGTGGGAATCGGCACGCGGCGCCAGATGCACGCCCACGCGATCCGCGCCCCATACGTCGATACATTGATCGACCACTTCGAGCATGAGACGCGCGCGGTTTTCGATTGCGCCGCCGTATTCGTCGGTACGCTTGTTGGTGCTGTCCTGCAGGAACTGGTCGAGCAGATAGCCGTTCGCGCCATGCACTTCCACGCCGTCGAAGCCCGCGCGCTTCGCGTTTTCCGCGCCCTTGCGATAAGCCGCGACCACGCCTTCGATTTCATCGAGTTCCAGTGCGCGCGGCGTCACGAACGGACGCTGCGGGCGCACGAGGCTCACGTGTCCGCTTGCTGCAATCGCGCTCGGTGCAACCGGCAGTTCGCCGTTCAGGAAGATAGGGTCCGAAATACGGCCGACGTGCCACAGTTGCAGGAAGATCTTGCCGCCCGCTTCGTGCACGGCGTGCGTCACGAGCTTCCAGCCTTCGACTTGTTCGTCCGACCAGATGCCGGGGGTATCCGCGTAGCCCAAGCCTTGCGGCGTGACCGAGGTGGCTTCGCTCAATATGAGACCAGCCGATGCGCGGTCGGCGTAATACTGCGCCATCAACGCGTTAGGCACGCGTTCCACGCCTGCACGTTGCCGCGTGAGCGGCGCCATGATGATGCGGTTCTTGAGCGTCAACGCGCCTACTTTGAGCGGATCGAAAAGAGTCGGCATAGATGTAAGGTATCCTGAATAAATGTAAAGAAGGTTCGCCGTGGAAAGGGCTGCCGCGCTCAGAGATTCCCGATGGAATCGCGAAACGCCTGTATGACCGTTTCGTCGCGCTTGAAGAACACCCATTGCCCCACGCGCTTCGTGGTGACGAGCCCGGCTTTTTGCAAGGTCGAGAGATGCGCCGAAACGGTGGACTGCGACATGCCGCAGCGCCCATCGATTTGCCCCGCGCACACGCCATGCAGGTGCGGCAATTCCTGTTCGGGAAAGTGCAGCTCCGGCGTCTTCAGCCACTCGAGAATCTCGCGGCGAAGCGGGTTGGCAAGGGCCTTGTGAATTGCGTCGATGTCCATTTCGTTGCTCGTTCGTCCGACGGCGGAAGCTTCGCCGCATCGCCTTAAAACGAATCATATATCGGAAATGTCCGATACGCAAGCGTCCACATGCGTTTCGTCAATGCGATGCGTGTCATCGTGGCGCGCCGTCTGGTAATCTGCCCGGTTTAGCTGCCGTCAATTTTCGATCTAATTGCATATGGATACACCGTTCAACGAACGCGGCGTCACGCTCTCGCGCGTCGGCCTGTCGGCCTCGGGCCAGTTGATTCCGCTGCGCGATCTGCGCGCCGCGCGGGTCGTGAAGATATCGCGCAAGAAGCCGCTGCCGATCATCCTTGCGCTGATCGGGCTCGCGGGAATCGGCGCGGGCATCGCAACGGGTTCGGGGCCGGCGCTCGTACTCGGCATCATGGTGGCCGTGGTCGGCTATCTGTCGTGGATCACGCAGGACGTGATCTATCAATTGATGGTTGCAACGCCCGAAGGCGAGCGCGAAGTCATCATCACGAAAGACGAGGAATTTGCGGATCGCGTGGCCGCGCTGGTCGGCGACGCGGTCGCGAAACATGCGCAGACAGCGGCCGCAAAGCCGCAAGCCTGACGCCGCTACTAAAGAACACGCGCGGGACGTACCCGCGCGCGGCACTTACTTCAGTTCAAGCCATCGTCAAGTCAGATTCAGCGGCTCGACGTGCCAGATATCGCGGGCATATTCCGCGATGGTCCGGTCTGATGAGAATATCCCCATTCCGGCGACGTTCTCGATCGCGCTCTTCGTCCACGCTTCCTTGTCTCGGTACTTGAGATCGACCTCGGTTTGCGTCTTGTCGAAGCTGTCGAAGTCCGCGAGCACCATGTAGTGATCGCCCCAATCCACGAGCGTATGAAAGATGTCGTAGAAACGGTGCGGCTCTTCCGGCGAGAAGTGTCCGAGGCGAATCTGGTCCAGCGCCACCTTGAGCTCCGGATTGTCCTCGTAGATTTGCCGTGGCCTGTAGCCCGCCGCCCGCAGCGTTTCGATCTCGTCGGTCGTGTTGCCGAAGATGAAGATGTTTTCGCGGCCCACCGCGTCGCAAATTTCGATGTTCGCGCCATCCAGCGTGCCGATGGTCAGCGCGCCGTTCAACGCAAGCTTCATGTTGCCGGTGCCCGATGCCTCGGTGCCAGCCATCGAAATCTGCTGCGATAAGTTCGCGGCGGGAATGATGAGCTCCGCCACGCTCACGCCGTAGTTCGGGACGAAGCCTACCTTGAGCCTGTCGCCGACGAGCGGGTCCGCGTTGATCTTCTTCGCGACATCGTTGATGAGCTTGATGATGCTCTTCGCCATCTTGTAGGCCGAAGCCGCCTTGCCCGCGAACATGACCACACGCGGCGTCCAGTCCTGCTCGGGATTCTCGCGAATACGGTTGTAGCGCACGATCGTATACAAGATGTTGAGCAACTGCCGCTTGTATTCGTGGATGCGCTTCACCTGCAAGTCGAACAGCGCTTCGGGATTGATGATCGCGTTGGCTTCGCGTTTGGCGCGCTCGACGAGGCGCAGCTTGTTGGCGAACTTCGCGTCCTGAAACGCCTTCTGGAACTCGGGGTCGTCGCGCCATTCGCGCAGCCGGCCGAGTTCGAACAAGTCGCTGCGCCAGCGCGGTCCAAGCCGCTTGTCGATGAGCGATGACAGCGACGGACTCGCTTGCGCGAGCCAGCGACGCGGCGTAATGCCGTTCGTCACATTGGTGAAGCGCTCCGGGTACATGCGCGCGAAGTCGGCGAAAATGTTCTGCGTCATCAGTTGCGAATGCAGCTTCGAGACGCCATTCACCTTGTGACTCGCGACGATCGCCAGATGCGCCATCCGCACGCGCCGCTGGCCGTATTCATCGACGAGCGAAATGCGGCGGATCAGTTCCACGTCGCGGCCGAACTTCTCGGTCACTTGCTTCAGGAACTGCGCGTTGATCTCGAAGATGATCTCCAGATGCCGCGGCAACAGACGCGACAACATTTCGACATCCCACGTTTCGAGCGCTTCGGGCATCAACGTGTGATTCGTGTAGGAGAACATCTGCTGAATCAGCTTCCACGCCTTGTCCCACGGCACGCCGTGACGATCCACGAGCAGGCGCATGAGTTCGGGGATGGCGAGCACGGGGTGCGTGTCGTTCAGATGCACCGCGACCTTTTCCGCGAGACGCCCGAAATGCGTATGCGTGCGCTGATAGCGGCGGATCAGATCCTGCATCGTCGCGGAGACGAAGAAATATTCCTG
Organism: Caballeronia sp. LZ001; assembly: GCF_031450875.1. Lineage (NCBI taxonomy): Bacteria > Pseudomonadati > Pseudomonadota > Betaproteobacteria > Burkholderiales > Burkholderiaceae > Caballeronia > Caballeronia sp. LZ001. The sequence goes on from NZ_JARTVX010000004.1 coordinate 350,778, forward strand.
ACGCAGACGCAATTCGCGGCCGGCTTGCGTCGAGTCATCCGGGTACAGCAAGCGCGAGACGTGCTCCGACGTGTTCTTCGCTTCGACCGCGCGCCGGTAGTCGCCCTGATTGAACGCGGAGAGATCGAACTCGTCGGTGGCGCGCGCCGACCACAGGCGCAGCGTATTCGTCGCGGTGGTGGCGTAGCCGGGAATGACCGTGTCGTAGGCCATCGCGTTGACGTGCTCGGTATCGATCCAGTCGGTACGATCGTCGTGCTGCACCGTGCGCCCGCCGAAGTGCACCGTGTACGTCACCTCGGGGCGCGGAAACTCCCACGGGTTGCCCGCGCGCAGCCAGTAATCGGGCATTTCGACCTGATTGCCATCGACGATGGTCTGCCGGAACATCCCGTACTCGTAGCGAATGCCGTAGCCGAAACCGGGCACGCCGACCGTCGCCATCGAATCGAGGAAACAGGCTGCGAGCCGGCCAAGGCCGCCGTTGCCAAGCGCGGCATCCGGTTCGAGGTCTTCGAGCGAGGCGAGATCGATGCCGAGGCCCGATAACGCTTCGCGGACTTCGTCATGAATGCCGAGGGCAAGCAGCGCGTTGGTGAAGGTTCTGCCGATGAGAAATTCCATCGACAAGTAATAGACGCGCTTCACGTCCTGTTCGTATTGTTGCCGTGTGGTGCGCATCCAGCGTGCGACGAGGCGGTCGCGCACGGCGAGCTCCACGGCATTGAGCCAGTCGCGCGGCTGCGCGGTAACCGCGTCCTTGCCGACGCCGTACATCAGGCGATTCGAGATGGAGCGCCGTAGCGCATCGACACTGCTGTTGAGCTGGTCGAATTCCAGATCGACGGATGTCATCGAAACCTCCGGTATTTGCAACATATGCAACGACAGCGAAAGCGTGGTGGGAGTTCAGTGCTTTTTGGCCTGCGGCTTGCCTGGCTCCCTGTTCGCGCGGGTTGCGGTCGTGGCCTGAAGGTGCAGGTTACGCCAGTTTTATTTTTTTTGGTATGACATGCGGTGGGTCGCTGACGCCTGATTTTCCGTGGGCGGTTGATCTTGCCGGTTCGGGGAATTTTGCTTTCTTGGCTTGCGGTTTCCATCAGTCGCCGCCGTCCCTGCGACGGGGAATTTGCTATCTCCTCTTGCAGTCTGGTTCAGTAGCCGCCTCCCCGGCGGGGGTGTAGCTTCCTCTATTGCTGCAATGAAAGTCACCGAGGAAAGCAGCCTTCATCCTGCCCGCTGATCGGGCGCGTGGTCAGGACTGAGTTCTACGCCGGCACGCGCCTAAGTGTCGGCCTTGCTCAATCGCCGTTCCTGGCGCTCATGGGACTCGCTGGTCTCGCAGATTGTCTGACTGGTGTAACGCTTGGTGCTTCCGGCTTAGTGCGACGCGCGGCCGTTGGATGCGCTCGGCAAGTTCTTCATTGGGCTTTGCTTCGGCTTCCGTAGCGTTTTCATTTATCAATTCGTCTTGGTGCGCGGACCGCTATCAACAACAGCGCCGCCAGCGACGCCGCCAGCAATATCAGCGATAGCGCCGATGCCGGCAAGTAATACCCTCGATTCACTTGCCCCACCACGACTATCGGCACGGTCGCGAAGCCCGGCGGATACACCGTCAATGTCGCGCCCAATTCGCCGAGCGATAGCGCGAATCCCAACGCCAGGCTCGCTCTTATCGCCGGGACGAGTTGCGGTAACACCACGCGCCACAACACCATGCGCGGCGGCGCGCCAAGGCTCGCGGCGGCCTCGCGCAAGGTCGTCAATTCCGGTCGCAATGCAGCCGCCGCGCAGCGGTAACAAAATGGCAAGACCAGCGCGAGTTGCACCATGACGACGATCGCCGCCGAGCCGGACAGGTCCAGCGGACGCTTGTGATACGCAATCAGTACCGCAAGGCCCAATACCACGCTCGGTACGCCGTTCGGCATCATTGCAATGGCATCGACGAATGCGCCCAGGCCGCGCCGGTCACGGCCCTCCAGCGCCAACGCAAGCCACAATCCCAGCGCGGTGCCGAGGATCGCGACGCCGAAGCCGACACAAAGGCTTGTCGTCAGCGCGTCGAAATCGCTGGAGCCGAGGCGCCCGAACCAGCGCGTGCTGAAGCCATCGGGGAAGATCGTGCCCGACCAGTGCGACGCGACGCTCGACAACGCCACCACGACCACCGGCAACACGAAGAGCCAGAAGCACACGAGCGCCGCCAGGAACGCAACGAGCGCGCGCATCAGCGAGACTGGCTTTCCAGGTTTGAACGAGGTCGAAAGTTGCATGTCAGCGTCTTTGCAAGCGTCGATAAAGCGCATAGAGCGAGAGCGACATCAGCAACATCACGACCGATCCCGCCGCTGCGGTCGGCAAGTCGAGATCGACGGTCGCCGCGCTGTAAATGGCAATTGGCAAGGTGATGAGATGTGCGCTGCCCAAAACGAGCAGAATGCCGAACTCGTTGAGCGTCAGGAGGAAGCACAAGATAGTGCCCGCCGCGATTCCCGGCCACGCAAGCGGCAACACGACCTTGGTCGCGACCATCCAGCCGCCCGCGCCGAGACTTTTCGCGGCCTCGACGAGACGCATGTCGAGCATGGCGTATGAAGCGAGCGTCGGGCGCACCACGAACGGCGCATAGAACACGACCTCCGCGAGAATTACGCCGCCGATGCCGAAGAGGAAATCGAGCGGCGGGGTATCGAGCGAAAAAAGCCGTTGCAAGCCGATGCTCACCGACCCCTGCGAGCCATAAAGAAAAATCAGCGTGAATGCCACGAGGAACGAAGGGAACGCCACGAACAACTCGAGGAAACGCGTGACGAGCTTCGCGCCGGGAAACGGCCGGAAGAACAGCATCGACGCGAGCGCGACGCCAAGCAATGACGCGAGACTTGCGCTTGCGAAGAGGATGCCGAGCGTCGTGCCGATCACGCCGCGCGTCTCCGGATTGCCGAAGAACGCGGTGTAGGCGTGTAGCGTGAAGCCGTGCGGCCCGGTCACGCTCAACATGGCAAGGCGCGAGAGCGGATAGACGACGAGCGGCCCCAGCACGAACACGAGGATGAACCACAACTGCCATTGCCCCTTCTTGCCGCGCCGCGCGGCGATTGTCGCCTGGCCGTCCTGCGCTCGCCCGGCGGCCTCTTCAGGGATGGACAAGGACGACATCGTCAGCCTCGAAGGTCAGGGAAACGCGCGCGCCCTTTTCCGGCATGCGCGTGTGGCCGCGCTGCGTCGAAACCAGTACGGGCTCGTTGGGCCACGCATCGAGCGCGACGGAAATCGAGAGCGACGCGCCATACCATTCGACCGATGCAATCGTGCCGTGCAACGGCCCATCGCCGAGCGGCACGATGGAGAAGCGCTCCGGCCGAATGCACGCAAGCCGCTCGCGTTCGTCGTGGCGCGCGTCGCCGACGGGATACACCACGCGCGGCGGCAGCAGATTCGCGGCACCGAGATAGCGCGCGACGAAGCCGTCGTTCGGCGCGTCGTACAACTCGCGCGGCGAACCGAGTTGCGCGATACGGCCATCGCGCATAAGAAGCGTGCGGTCGGACAGCACGAGCGCATCGTCCTGATCGTGCGTCACACAAACGATAGTCAGATTCGGCAAGCGCTCGTGCAACGCCTTCAGCTCGCTGCGCACGGACGCGCGGAGGTTGGCATCGAGCGCCGAAAGCGGTTCGTCGAGCAAGAGCACATCCGGCTCGATGACGAGCGCGCGGGCAAGCGCCACACGCTGCTGCATACCGCCCGAGAGTTGCGCGGGCATGACGTGGCCGGCATCGGCGAGTTGCACGAGTTTGAGCGCATCGGCGACGCGGCGCGCGATCTCGCCCGTCTTCAGCTTGCGCGCGCGCAGGCCGAAGGCGACGTTATCGAATACGGAAAGATGCGGAAAGAGCGCATAGCTCTGGAACAGCAAGCCGAGATTACGTTGATGCGGCGGCACATGCGTGAGTTCGCGGCCCGCGATAAAAAGCGCGCCCGCGAAGGCATCGGGCTGAATGAATCCGGCGATAAAGCGCAACAGCGTGGTCTTGCCGCAGCCGCTTCTGCCGAGTACCGTCAGGAACTCGCCACGTTCGATGTGCAGCGATAGTTGATCGAGCACGGTGCGCGCGCCGAAGCGCACCGTGAGTCCTTCGATATGCACGCCGGATCGCGCTTCGTGTTCATGAGCGAGCGCATTTCCGGACGAGCTCAGAGCAAACGTATTCACGTCAGGACTTCGGCTTCACGACCTCGGTCTCCTTGCCCGACTGGCCGATCACTTCGTTCTTCCAGCGCTCGGTCCAGCCAGCCTTCTTCTGCATGACTTCGTTCCAGTCCACCGGAATCAGCTTCACGCCGGCAATTGCCTGCTTCACCGCTTCGCCGTTCTTGCCGCCGAGCGCGACATCGGTGCGCGCCGGAATGCCGTAGATGTCCGGCACTTTCGACTGCACTTCCGCGGACATCAGATAGTCGATCAGCTTCTTGCCCGCTGCCTGATTCGGCCCGCTCTTGATGAGACCGATTGCGTAGGGCAACTGGAACGTGGTGGGCGCGTCGCCGTTTTGATGCGACAGGAAAAGCGGCTTGATGGACAGACCGCCGTTCGCGGCATCGTCGAGATCCATTTGCAGGTCGCCATTGTCGAAGGCGATCTCGTTACGCGAGAGCAGCACATCGAGATAACCCGTGCCCTTGGTATGGAACTTCGCGCTTCGTTCGAGTGACTTCAGATAATCGAACGCTTTGTCTTCGCCCATCAGGGCCGACGTCAGGATGATGACCGCCATGCCGTCGCCCGCCGTCGCCGGATTCGAATATGCGATCTTGCCCGAGTAGTTCGGATGCAAGAGATCGGCGAAGGTCTTCGGCGCGCTCTTCGTGACTTCCGGATTGATGGCGAAAGAAAAGTAGTTGTTGACGAAGGTGGCCCACGCGCCGTCGTTCGCCTTGGCGATAGCCGGCACGTTCTTGTAGTTCAAACTTTGATATGGCTGCAGCAAGCCGCTCTGCGATGCTTGCTGGATGAACGGCGGCAAGGTCACGAGCACGTCCGCCTTGGGCGAATCTTTCTCGACGCTCGCGCGGTTCACCACTTCGCCACTGCCCGCCGTGACGATATTGACCTTGACGCCTTCCTTCTTCTCGAAAGCCGGGAGCACGTCCTTGTAGAGATTTTCGAGGCCGTCCGCCGTGTAGAGGACGACGGCATCGGCTGCGTGTGCCGGCGAGGTTGCAAACGCCATCAAGGCGGCGATGGCCGGCAGCATCGTGCGTGCGAGGCGAAGGTCGCGAGTCATTTCGTGATTGATCCGATGAGATAAGGTGACGCGGCTCGGGTGCTGCGCTGGTGTCAAAGCATTGCAGAGCCGTGTGACAGACACGTGAATGCCGTAAGCGGTGCAGGATTGGACAAGACTCGGTGCATGCACATCCGCATACTTCGGCCTTTCCGCCAAACGCCTGATTGACGATGCTCTCCTTGCTGGCCGCGCCGGTCTTCGTCCTACTCTGGTCGACAGGCTTTATCGTCGCGCGCGCGATTACCCCATACGTCGATCCGAACGTGTACCTGTTCGCGCGCTTCTGCGGCACGGCGTTGCTGTTTGTCGTCGTGGCGCTCGCAAGCCGGGCAAGCTGGCCGAAAGGCGCCGATGTTCTACGGCATCTGCTTGCAGGCGCGCTGCTGCAAGGCGTTTATCTGGGCGCGGGTTATTGGGCCGTCGCACAGGGGCTGACTGCGGGCATCATGGCGCTGCTCGGCGCGTTGCAACCGCTTCTGACCGCTGCGTTTGCCGCGCGCTTCTTCGGCGAACGTCTGTCGCCGCGCGCATGGAACGGCCTCGTGCTGGGGCTCACTGGCGTGGCGCTCGTGCTTGCGCCGAAGGTGATGACGGGTCATGCGTCACCGACACACGGAGCCGCGCCTTCGTGGCTCGTCGTCATGGCGGCGCTGCTCGCCGTCCTGGCGATTACCGCGGGCACGCTGTATCAGAAGAGCTCGCTGGCACGCGCCGATATCCGCAGCGCGAGCGCGCTGCAGAATGCGGGCGCCGCGCTCGTCGCGTTACTGCTGATTTTCGCGCTTGGGGAACATCGCTTCATTGCTTCGGCGACGACTTGGGTTTCGCTTGGATGGGGCATCGTGATGCTCTCGGGTGCCGCGACCACGCTTTTCGTGTGGATGGTCCGCCGTGGCGATGCCTCGCGTGCCACCGCGCTGCTGTTTCTCGCACCGCTGCTTGCCGCGATCGAAGGCTATCTGGCGTTTGGCGAAACGCTCGGGCCGGCGCAGATCGCGGGGTTCGGGGCGGCGCTCGTGGGCGTGTTGCTGGCGCGGGCGAAATAGCCGTCAATCGGCCGTATCGGCGCCCGCCGGGATATTCGCACGCACCGCCTTCCCCGGACCCGGCGACCATGCCGGACGCGCCTTTCCCGCCGTATCGACGACGACCAGAAAGTGACCCGCCCAGGGCGTCGCGTTGCGCGTGGACTTGAGTATCCACATCGACTGACCTTCGGCGGCACGGGCTTCGTATTGCGCGTCGAGGATGCCGCGATGATCGAAGAAAGTATTGAGCGTCGACGGTATGCGCACGCAGCCTTTCGAATGGCGCATGCCGAGAAGCGGTTCGAGTTTCTGCGGATCGGTGGCGTGCATCTGGAAGCGCATCGGCGAGATGCCGCCCTTGCCCCAGCCGCGCTCGCCATCGGCCCAGCCGAAGTCGTAGATGCGCATGTCGCGCGCGCCGTATCCGCGAATCTTGAACTCGTTGAGCGTGCCTTCCGCGCGAAAATCCATGTTGCCCGGCACGTGCTGAAACACGCCGAGCGGCGTGACGAAGTGATCGTAAGTGCCCGGCCGTCCCGTCGATACCGGCGATGCGCCGATCAGCGACCAGGCATCGGCCGGCTTCGCGCGGAAGAAAAGCATGAGCGCCTGCACGTTCGCGCTGCGATCGACCAGCACGACGAACTCATTGGCGAGATCGCCATGTCCGCTTTCATCGAGCGCATGCTGCAACACGCGACCGTAGGCCTGCTGATCCGCTTGGGAAACGCTGAGACGCCGGTCCACCTCTTTCGCGAAAGTCTGCCGCATGGCGAAGGCTCCGGCGGGCGGCAGGCCATGGCGTTGCGCCAAGTTGGGCTCGGGCGGTTCGGCCGGCAGCGGGACTTCGGGCGCCTCGGCCTCCGATGCGGCACTCGCGGCCGATGCCGGTTCCACGGTCGATGCAGCCGATGCAGCAGAGGCCGTCGACGCCTCCGAAGCTCCCGAAGCAACTTGCGGCTTCATCGGCACCGGCATGCCGGGCAATGCGCGTTCGGGCGCGCTTGTACTCAATGGCACGCTTGCGCCTGGAATCAACGGCGGCGATGCGGGCGTCGACGTAACGTGCCCCTGGAGCACGTTCGCAGGCGATGTGCTTCGCTGCAAACCCGACGGCGCACTTCCATTCGAAGAAGATGCCGAAGCGGACTCTGACGCAAGACGCGCCTGCTGCGCGCCCACCGCCCCCGCATACGCCACAAACGCGGCAGCCACTCCAACGACGATTGCTCTCGCGCCAAATGCTGTTTCTCTATTCCCTGCCAGATGCATTGATTGATCCGCCTTGCCTGACCAGACTCAAGCCTGGCGATCCATATCGATCGCCCAGCCCCGAACATTCAAGAACCGATGCACGCAAAGACGCGCACCGGCTTCGTTCGTTGCATCTGGCGCAGCAAAGTTCATTCCGTCGATGAGCCCGAGAACGCGCCGCACGTCATGCTGGACAAATTCGGATAGCGGTTCGGCCAGTCGCCGGACATGGTCGATTGCGCATCCTTCAGCGTCATGTCGCCGGTGCAAACACAGCGTTTGAGATAGACCGCGAGCCGCTCCTTGCGGCGCTGTCCGGCACGGCCTTCCCAGCGCCGCAGATCGAGATTCGCGGGCGCATTGGGCAAGCCGCCGAGCAATACGGGCATGCGATGATCCAGCGCATATTCGGATGCGAACGAAGCATCGATGCCACGTTGCTTGAGCAGTTTTTCTTTCTGGCGCATCTGCGTCTCGAACGACGGCAGCACGCGATCGACATAACCCGGCACGCAGATCGTCTCGACGATGGTCGACTGCGTAACATGCGGATCGAGCCAATCGGGACGCTGCGCCCGCGAGCTTGCAGGCCACACCATGAGCGCGCCATTGAGCGTGATCAGGAGCGCGCCAAACGCCGCGCGCGCGGGACGAGCGGCAGCGGTCGCATAAGCGTGACGCGCGAAGCGTCGCTTGAAGATGGGTATATCCCTTCGATCCATGCCTCGGAAGTGCAAATCATCATGCGGCCAATGCGACGCCGCTTATTTTTGAGATATTGAACAATCGCATTAGAACACACCAAAGGCGTGCATCGCGCTGTGGCTCAAAAGTCCGCGAGCCGATCCGTGGATGCGTGCGGCAAGGTCTGCGCCGCACTCGCCGCACTCGAAGACGCAAGCGCGGCGTCGAGCGCGCGGCTGAGCGCAAGCGCCTCGGCATGAAAGGAGCCGTAAGCGACCGCGATGCTGGCGTCGTCCTCGCCGTTGCGGTCTTCGTCGATGGCGCGATCGCATACGTGCTGCAAGGCGACGCATGCATCGGTGAAGCGCACGGCGCCGACCAGCGACGCCGCCCCTTTCATGCGATGCGCGATGTCGCGCAAGAGCGCGTGGTCGCAAGCATCGAACGCGGTCTCGGCGTCGATCAGGTCTTGCGCATGCGCGGATTTGAGGGTGCCGGCGAGCGTCGCGGCCTGATCGCCGTAACTCGCGACAAGCGCGCTGTCGAAGACTTCTGCCGCTTTCTCCCGCACCGGCCCGCTTCGCCGCGCTACACCTTCGGTCGCCGCGACGAGCGCATCGCGCAGGCCGTCGAGCGAGATGGGCTTCACGAGACACATCGTCATGCCTGCCGCGACCGCGCGTTGCGCCGCCTCCGGTTGCGCGTTCGCCGTGAGGCCGACGACAGGCAACGGCCGCGCCTTTTGCACGCGCGCGCTTTCGTCCCCGCGGATCGCCTGCGCGAGTTCCTCGCCGCTCATTTCGGGCATCGAGCAATCGGTGAGGATCACATCGAACGCGGATGGATCGCCGCGATAGCGGACGAGCGCGCTGCGGCCATCGACGGCCAATTGCGGCGCGCCGCCGAGCAGCCTGATCTGCCCTTCGAGCACGATCCGGTTCGCCGGATGATCGTCGACGACGAGTACCCGCAAGCCCGCGAGCGTCGCGCCGGTCGGAGTCACCGATGCGTGCTCCGGCGCGCGTCCCGCTTCGGACGACGACGCCTCCGGCAAGCTCACGCAGACCGTAAAGCGTGTGCCGCGTCCCGGCTCGCTTTCGAGCGTGATCTCGCCGCCCATCATCGTGACGAGCCGCTTGCAGATGGTGAGGCCAAGGCCCGTGCCCGAATAGCGGCGCGCGCCGCCATCGTGTGCCTGCACGAACGGCGTGAAAAGCGCGCCTTGCCGCTCGGGCGCGATGCCCACGCCCGTGTCCGCGACCGCGAATGTCAGCGCCCGCGTGCCGCCCTGTGGCGCGTCTACACGGTAGTCGAGCGTCACCGCCCCGATATCCGTGAACTTGATCGCGTTCGATAGCAGATTGCCGACGACTTGCCGCAAACGCTGCCCGTCGGCAAGCAACCAGACTTCGCCCGAATCCGCGCGGCGCACGATCAACGCGATGCCCTTGGCGCGCGCGGCGGGCTCGTATATCGCGGCCACGCTCGTCATCCACGTTTCGAGTTCGAGCGGCGCGGGCGTGAGCACCAGCCGCTCGGCTTCGATTTTCGCGACATCGAGCAGATCGTCGATCATGCCGAGCAAATCCGCCGCCGCGCGATGCGCCGTGCCGAGCGCGCGTTCGGTCGCGGCGCGTTCGCCGGGCGCGCGCAGTTCAAGTTCGATGAGGCCGAGCACCGCGTTCATCGGCGTGCGGATTTCGTGGCTCATGGTGGCGAGGAACGTCGACTTGGCGCGGCTCGCCGTTTCGGCTTCCTCCTTCGCCGCGCGCATTGCCTGCTCGGCGGCAATCCGGCGCACGATCTGTGTTCGTAGTGACACCGCCCAGCCGATCAGCGCGAAAACAAGCGCACCGCCAAGCAGCGCGCCTACCTCGACTTGCGGACGGCGGCGCTCCCATAACGTCTCAGGATGATCGCCAAGCCGCCAGCGCCCGCGCAGCGCTTCGAGTTGATAAGCGCGAAGATGGCCAATCGCGTCGTTGATAATGCCGAGCAAGATCGGCTCATTGCGCAAGACGAGAAAGCCTTGCTCGAGCGGTTTGCCGGAAAGCACGCCGCTCACCACGAGCTTGCCGCGGTAAGGATTGGCGACCGCGTAATTCGCGAGCGTCAGATCGACCAAAGCCGCGTCGGCATCGCCGTTCATCACCGCGCTAAACTGCTCGTCGAATGACGGCATCTCGACGATGCGCAGATGCCGCACGAATTCGCGCTTCAACGCTAGGGCCGAAATCCCGGCCGGGAGCGCCACCCGCTTGTTCGCGAGCGCGGTCTCATCGCGCAGGGGCGCCTGACCCGCACGCGTGACGATGCCGACCAGGCTCTCGCCGAACGGCACGGACGCCGTGAGCGGCACCGGTTGCCATGCGGGGGAAACGCCGTAGGGCGTGAACATGGACTTACCGCTCGTCAGGTCGGCGGCAATCTGAGACAAAGAACCGCGCATACGCGCCTCGAAGCGCAAGCCCGTTCCCCGCGAGATCACATCGAGCAGGTCGGCGGCGAGACCCGCAGGTTCGCCGTGCGAATTGCGGAACATGAGCGGCGGAATTTGCGAAAGCATCGAGTAATGCACGACTGGATGCGCCTTGATCCACGCGCGCTGCTCGGGTGTCAAGTCGAGCGGACGATCCAGCGTCACCGCGGTCATCGAAACGTACCAGCGCGCGTTCATCGTCAGCAGGAAATTCGGCGGCAATTGCGCCAGCGCGGCATCGACACGCTCACGCAATGCGCGCGCGGCCGGCCGGTTGGCTGCGAAAGCAAAGCGATAGCCGTCTGCATCGAACGGAGTGAAACCGCGCGCGCCGATGTTCGGCAAGTCCAGATGACTGATGACATACACGGCGGTCGTCACGTCGCCGACGAAGCCGTCGGCACGGCCGAGCGAGACGGCCAGCGCGGCGGCGAGCACATCCGGATACGCCTCCGGCTGCAAGGACGGATACGCCGCATGCAACCGCGCGGGGTCCATCTGCGTGTCGACATAAGCAAGCCGATGCGTCGGCGCATGTGCCGCGAGCGGCGCGAAATACACCGGCTTGACCGGAAAATACGAATGGCTCAGTTCGAGCGGCGCACCGGCATCGAAGCCCGCCGAACTCGTCGCCATGTCGATCTCGCCGCGTTCGAGCGCGGCCAGCATCGCGGGACGATCCGGATACAGGCGCCATTGCGGCGTCATGCCGAGCGGCTCGGAAATGGCGTTCAGAACATCGACCGAAATGCCGCGCAACGCCGAAGAATCGGATGGCGCGCCGGACACGGCCAGTTCGAGCGGCGGCACCATGCCCGGCACCGCGCCGACGATCAGCGGCGGTGCCGCGAAGGCATCGCCGAGCCACCAACCGAGCAGCACACAAAGCGTCCACAGCAAACGGCGCGAACGCTGTCGCCGTGTTCCGTCAGCTCGACGAATCGCAGAATGAAACAAGCCGCACCCCCGAAATCGAGCGGTGCGGCCAGTGTCTCAAAAACGCGCCGGCGCGCCTATCGCCGGCGCGCCCACGCACACGCCCTGCGTTGCACGGCGCGAAACGCGTGCTGCCGGACGATTACGCGGGCACCGACTCCGCCTTCTGCGCGCGCGACCACACGCGATGCTTGCCCAGCGCTTCGATGAACGTCTTGAGCACGGTCTTCGCGTCGCTGCCGACGACCACGCCTTCATCGCCGCCAGGCAGATGCGATGCGGCAAGCACATCCTCGCCGTCGCCAATCGCGCCGATCGCCTTCAGATGCTTGAACGATTCGAGCACGAAGTGGCGCGCGTCGCCGGATTCGGACAGCGTCTTGGCGCTTGCCTTGCCGTCCGCGATGATCATTCCGTCGAACATGATGGACGGCATGCCGAGGATGGTGGCGTCCGCTTCAATACCTTCGGCAGGGAACCCGAGCGTCGGCGAGATGACGAGCGCTTGCGCGCCGCCCGCCGCGAGTGCTTCCTTGACGGCCTTGATGCTCGCGGCATCCGCGCCCTTCGCGGCGAGAATCGCGACCTTGCGCGTCTTGATCGACGGCACGGCCTTGGCGATGATCGACAGCGCCGGCGATTCCGTCACCGACGACTTGCCGAGTTGCTCCGGGCTCGCGTTTTTCTTGGGCGCGGGCATGCCGAGATTTTCCGCGACGCGCGCGGCCAATACCTCGTCGATGTTCGCGAGCAGAGCAAGTTCGCGTTCGCGAATGAACTTGCGCTCTACCTTGCTCAACTCGAACGAATACGCGCCGACGATGTGATCCTTCTCCGGCTGCGTCTGGCTGTTCCAGAAGAGCGTTGCTTGCGAGAAATGGTCGGCAAACGACGGGCTGCGCACGCGAATCTTCTCGCCGTCCACGCGTTCCGTGTAGGTTTCGAAGCCGCCGCCCGATGCTGCCGGCGCCGTTTCCTTCGGCCAGCCGCCATCGATCGAATTCGGCTCGTAGGAAGCCTGACCCTTGTCGATGGTCTGGCGATGCATCGCGTCGCGTTGACCGTTATGCAGCGGCGCGATCGGGCGGTTGATCGGCAACTCGTGGAAGTTCGGGCCGCCCAGACGGCTGATTTGCGTATCGGTATAGGAGAAAAGACGTCCTTGCAGGAGCGGGTCGTTCGTGAAGTCGATGCCCGGCACGATATGTCCCGGACAGAACGCGACCTGCTCGGTTTCCGCGAAGAAGTTGTCGGGATTGCGGTTGAGCGTCATCTTGCCGATCATCTTGAGCGGCACGAGTTCCTCGGGAATGATCTTGGTCGGATCGAGCAGATCGAAGTCGAACTTGTGCTCGTCTTCTTCCTCGACAATCTGCACGCCCAGTTCCCACTCGGGATAGTTGCCCTTGTCGATGGCTTCCCACAAATCGCGGCGATGGTAATCGGCATCCTTACCCGCGATCTTCTGCGCTTCGTCCCACAGGAGCGAAGCCGAACCGATGGTCGGCCGCCAGTGGAACTTGACGAAGCGCCCCTTGCCTTCCGCGTTCACGAAACGGAACGTGTGAATGCCGAAGCCTTCCATGGTGCGCAGACTCTTGGGAATGGCGCGGTCGGACATCGCCCACATCACCATATGCGCCGACTCGGGCACGAGCGAGACGAAATCCCAGAAGGTGTCATGCGCCGACGCGCCTTGCGGAATCTCGTTATGCGGCTCCGGTTTGACGGCGTGCACGAAGTCGGGAAACTTGATCGCGTCCTGGATGAAGAACACGGGCATGTTGTTGCCGACCATATCGAAGTTGCCTTCGTCGGTGTAGAACTTGACCGCGAAGCCGCGCACGTCGCGCACGGTATCGGCGGAACCGCGCGAGCCTTGCACGGTGGAGAAGCGCACGTAGACCGGCGTCTCTCTCGACGGGTCCTGCAGGAAACCGGCCTTGGTCAATTCGGCTTGCGACTCGTAGACCTTGAACACGCCATGCGCCGCCGAACCGCGCGCATGAACAATGCGCTCCGGAATACGCTCGTGGTCGAAGTGCGTGATTTTTTCACGCATGATGAAGTCTTCGAGCAGCGACGGACCGCGCGCTCCAACGCGCAGCGTGTTCTGGTTATCGGAGACTTTTACACCCTGGTTCGTGGTCAGGGCTTGATTCGTTGCATCGCTGCGGAAGGCTTCGAGCGATTCGATCTTCTTGTTGGTCGCGGCGTTCGGGCTCTGCGAAGGCGGACGCGCGGTGCTATTCGTGGGTTGCTTCTTTGTTGCCATTTGAGGGGACTCCTTGGGGAAGATTGCTTTTAGCCTTTCGGGCCATTCGCAAGCCTTGTTCCCGAAGGAGATAGGGTTTCCGCTTGCAGCGGGACGCCCGGCGGGGCGCGCGGCGGGCGAAGCCGAAGCCTCGCCCGCTTGTGACTATCAGACACCGGTACTCGCTGGCGACAATGCCTTCTCCGCCGTTACCTTCTGCAAGGAGATGATGCGCGTCATGGCCGCATGGTTCGACGTGGCCTCGTTGTACATCTTCGCGAGATCCGCCTTCAGTTGCGTGCGCGATGCTCCGTCGAGATAAACCATATGTCCCGATGGATAAAACGCCGCGGAAAGATTCTGCCTGACGACGCTGTTGATCAACGGCATCTGCTGAAGGTCGATGATGGTCTGATAAAACGGCGTCACGAAGTCATATAGGCCGTTCGCGGACAAGACTTTGAGATCCACGTTGAGCGCCATCACGGCGGCCAGATCGCCCGCTGTATAGAGCACGACGTTGCCTTTCGAATCCAGTCCCTTCTGTTCGCCGGTCGGGTCCGTATGCTTGAAGTCCCAGTTGAGGAAAGCCTGGTCGTTAAGGTCCGTGAATGACGAAGTGGACGTGAATTTCAACTGCTCGTTGAGATAGCTGTTCCACATGGTCGTGTAGACGCCGCTCACCGCTGTCATGGTCGGATCGTTGCCGCCCGAGTTCGGATCGATCTTGCCCGCGATGCCCGTCGAAATAGCCGTCACGCGCCCGTCGTACGAGCCGAGCGATTCGCCCTTCGACTTCAGGAGCGTCGTCAGAAAGAGCGAATTGCCACGGCTGTCGTAAGCCGCGATATCCAGACTCCACGCAAGCAGCGTCACCTTGTCGATGCCCGTGTATTCGGAGAGCTTCTCGACCACTTCATCGTCGGTCTGCGGAAACTTGCGCAACGCGTTGAGATAGTCCGAGCGCGAAAACTCCGCGACTTCCTCGGCAAAGTTCAAGAGGTTGGTCGGCGTGGGATGCACGCCGAGCTTCTTGTGATACCACGCATCCGCAGCGGCGGTAGGCAGCGCGCCGACGGGGTTGCCCGCCTGGCGGTAATCGAGAATCGACGATTGCAGGGTGATGCCGTTCAGATCGACGCCATCTTCATGCAGCCGGTACGCCAGGACGCAGCTGCGCGCCGTGCCATACGATTCGCCAAACAAGAACTTGGGCGAGTTCCAGCGGTTGTTCTTCGTCAGATAGCGCTTGATGAACTGCTTGATCGAATCCGCATCCTGATCCACGCCCCAGAAGTCGCGGTTCTTGTTCGGCGAGATGGCGGCGGAATATCCCGTTCCCACGGGATTGATGAAAATCAGATCGCTCTTGTCGATAAGACTGTCCGCGTTGTCCTCCATCTCGTAGGGCGCGGGCGGCGTGAAGCTCGGCATGGCGGTCTTGATGCGGCGCGGCGCGAACGAACCGAGCAGCACGAACACCGAGGACGAGCCCGGCCCGCCGTTATAAAAGAACGTGAGCGGCCGTTGTTCTTCCTTTGCGCCGTCCTTCGTGAAGGCGACATAGAACATCTTCGCATCCGGCTTGCTGCTGCTCGGGTCCACTGTCACGAGGTGGCCGACCGTGGCCGTGTAAGCGATCTTCTCGCCGCCCACGGTCACGCTATGGTGCGTGATCGCGGCGTTTTCGTCGGCTTCGGTCGCCTCGACGGAATCGTCGGGACCGTTGCCGTAGGCGACGGGATCGAAGTACGGCTGATCCTTGCTCTTCGGCGTTTTCTTCGCCGCTGCGTGCGCGTTGCCGTGCGCCGGTTCTTCGGGTTTGTCTGCGCCTGCTGCTGCCAGTGGATCGGAGTTCATCTTGAACGCTCCAGAATCGTCATCGTGGTTGTTGTTCACTGTCACTGCCCGTCTCAACTCGTGCTCTTCGCGGGTTTGAGCGCCGCCGCGATCTTCGCGCCGTCCGGGCTGCCAAGCCCCGTGCAGGCATCCCATCCCGCCGCTGCCGCGAAACTGCCGTTATCGCCTTGCGTGATGTCGTGGAACGCGCCCTTCGCCTTGTACAGCTTCGGATTGATGAAGCCCGCGGGGGAACCGTTGATCGCATTGATGCGAGCGATCAGCGCGGCCCACAAAGGCGCGACCGCGCTCGTGCCGCCGACGACCGTCTGCTCGCCGTCGATCAGCACTTCGTAGCCGCTTTGCGGCGAGGCGTCGCCCGATACATCCGGCACGCCGCGCTTGGCGAGCGCCGTCGTCTTGCCGCCGGCATGCGCGACGCTCAGCCCTTTCTGCCACGAAGGCAGCGCGAACACGCCGCTCACACCGCCGCCACCCGATCCGCCCTGATCGCCGTCGTTCCACACGACTTCCTTCGTGATCTTCTGCGCGGATGCCGCGACGCTCGTGCCGCCGCAGCCGAGCACGTAGGGACTGGACGCCGGGAAATCGACGTGATCCGCGCCGTCGCCGACGCCGTCGGTGGAACCGCTGTCGCCCGATGCCACGCATACCGTGACGCCGAGCGCCGCCGCGCTTTGCAGCACGTCGTTGAACGCGCCGATGGATTGCGCCGACCAGTTCGATTCCGGTCCGCCCCAACTGATGGACACCACAGACGGCTGGTTGGTGTCGTCGTGAATGGCGCGATTGACGGCATCGACGAAGCCTGCGTCGCTATTCGGCGCGAAATACACCGCGATGCGCGCGCCCGGCGCGACCGCTCCGGCGATTTCGATGTCGAGCGTCACTTCGCCGTCCGGACCATTCGGATTGCCCGTGGGCGCGTTCTTCGCGTCGTCCACGCCGACCGACACCACTTTCGGCGGTTTCACGCCGAGCTTCGAGAAGTACGCCGTCAGGTCGCTAGTCTTGTAACCGCCGCCGAGTTCGATGATCGCGATGCATTGCCCCGCGCCGTCGCCTTCCGGGAAGTCATAGAGTTGCGCGAGATCGAGCGGCGAAAACGACGATGCCGTAAGGCCGCGCGCCGGTTTGAACGGCGGCCGGAAACGGAAATGCGGACGCGCTTGCGGCTTGCTGTCGAGGCCGAGCACGGCGGTGACGGCGTCGTGCACTTCGTCGGGAACATGAACGGGTCCCGCCTGGCCGCGATACTCGCCCATGTTGTGATGCTGGAAACGTTCGAGCTTCACGTCGAACGCCTTCTGAAACTGCTCGATGGTGCCCTTGAGCACGACACTGCGCGTTTCCGCTTCGGCGCGCACCACCGTGAGGCCGTATTGCTCGGCGAACTTCTTGACCTTGTCGACGTCTTCCTGCGACGCGCCGAAGCGCTTTCCGAAGTCCGCGCGGGTCACGGACTGCGCCGGGGCGTCGCCGGCTTCGATGTGCTTCATCATCTGATCAAACGCTGCTTCGTCCTTGCGGCGCAGCATGACGATGACTTCGATCTGCTCGCCAGGATCGCACGCGCCGACGCACTGTGCGTCTTCGGGGTTGCTCTTGCCGCTGCCGCTTACCGGTTGCTTTGCCATGGTGTCGATGCTCCTCGTTGGCAATTCGTTTTAGGCCCGATCCTGCTGCTTGGCGCATCCGGCGCATGTCGTTTCTTTCGATGCTTTCGCTCTGAAAAACGTGCGCGCCGCATATCGTCTTATTTTCCGCAATCGATTGCAATTGCTCGGACCGTTGATTGAAGGATGCAGTTCCGGCAGGACAAAGCGTGTCTCGATATCGAAGTTAGTTATTTGCCTTCGGGCTGCTTTTTGTCTCGGTCGGCAACGATGATGCCGCGCGCGCCGACCCGCAAGAATGGGTCGCGGCAACGGCTAACCCGTTCGCTCTTGCGCGTACTCCTTGCGCACGCCTTGAGGCAGCCAGGGCTCGCGATGCTCGCACCAGAGTTCGTAGGCAGGCTCGAAAACGCCGGTCAGATCGAACGCGCCGAGCGGCACATCGACTTCGTCGCGCGTCACGTACTCCATGTACGCCACGGAGCCGCATTCGGGACAGAAATGACGCCTGCCTTCGTCGGAACTGCGCCACGTCGATGTGCGGCCGGAAAACTCCACGTTGCCGCGGTGATAGATGACGTAGGAGCCGAACGCCGAGCCGTGCACGCGCCGGCACGTCATGCAATGGCACATGCCGACGCGCAACGGCCGGCCCATCGCGCGGAACCGGAATGCGCCGCACGCGCAGCCGCCTTCGTGCGTCACGGTTTCATCGATTGCTTCAGTTTGCTGATTCATCGAGCGACTCCCTTGAATGTTCCGTCTTGCCGCACTGCACCGTCGGCACCGATCCGCCCCCGTGTTTGTTACGATAGCCCTTCGCGACTGCGACCTGCGACCTGCGGCAATCGACAGCGACCGACAGCAACCCACAGCAACCATCAGGCACGGGCGGCACCCATGAGCACATCGAGCACGACTCCCACCTTGTCACTCCTTAAGCTACTGCCCGGCGTGGCATCCGAATCCGGCCCAGCCGCGTCCGATCTCGTCGCGCATGTGCTCTCGCACGATCGCTTCAACTCGGCAGCCAACGCGCCCGCCCTGCGCGAAACCTTTCGCGACGTGACAGTCGAGGAAGCGATGTCCGACGAGTACGTCTTCCCGCTCGGCCAGACCGGTCAGTCGATCGTGCTGACAGGCTATCGTATCGCGGCGGGTCATATCGCCGAACGCGCCGCCGACGAATGGCTCGAACTGGCGCATCGGGACCGCATCGCGCGCGGCTTGCCGGCCATGCCGCAGGCGCACGAACCGGCCCTCGCGCCCGATCCCGCCGAGGCCGATCAACTCCTCGACCGCGCGGTGGAATGCGCGCAGCGCATTCTCGACCCGGTGGCGAGCGAACAGATTCTCTCTCTCTTCGAGACGCACTATCGCGGCAGCCGCGAATTTTTGCGGCTCAACTGGGAAGGGTTGCCAGAAGATCTCGTGCCGGAATCGCGCCGACCGCTCGCCGTGCTCGCCTCGGCGGAACGGCGTGAAAAGCGCGATTACGATCCCTACGGCCTCGAAGGCGCCGCCGATTACGATGTCGACCGGCCGCTCGCGTATCGCGAAAAGATCGGGCCGTTTCTCTTCACGATGACGTATCGCCACGAGTATCCGCAAGTCGACGACGAACGGCTTGGCACCGCCTTTGCCGTGTTCCACGAGGCGGGCAGCGATATCGTCGCGGCCGCGGTCAAGCTTCAACTCGTCAAGGTGCCGCCGCTTCACAGCAGCGCCGATCTCGTCTATACGCTCGACACCTATTCCGGCGAAATGCTGTCGCTCGCGCTCGCGGCCACCGAGGCGCTCGGTCCCGAACGGCTGTGCGAAGTGTTCAATGCGCATCGCGTGATCTATATCAGCCTGTGGGAAGTGCGCAAGCCGTGGCGCGGCGAGGGTCTCGGCGTCGCGCTGTTGCACGAGGCGCTGGAACGCCTGCCCGCCGATGTCGATGGCCGCCCGAACGCGTTATGCGTCGCGCCCGAGCCGTATCAGACCGACATGCGTCACTTCGACAAGCTGCCCGCCGTGCTGCGCGAGGAACTGAAGACACCGGCGCGCAGGCTCGCGACTCATCTGAGCAACTGGCTGTCGCGCTCGAAGCTGCCTATCGCCACGCATTTCTTCGTGCCAATGGCGCGGCACGCGGGCATCGGTTCGGCGGGAGAGAACGCGCGGCTGATCGACCGGATCATGGAAAGCGAAGCCTGAGGAAGTCGCTCTACAAGCCAGCCATGCGCACGCGACATGGCTGGCATGCGCAGATTTCGATTGTGAGGGGATTTTGGCGTGCCTAGAGTGCGTCGATCCCCTCACCTTTCGGTCCCCACCATGACGCTTCGCCTCTCGCGGTTTCTGCGCGGCCTGCTCGCCGCTTCGTTCGCCCTCGCCGTCTCGTTCGCCCATGCGGACACGCTCGACACCATCCAGAAAAACGGCGTGGTGCGCATCGGCGTATTCATGGACTATCCGCCGTTCGGCTCTATCGGCCCGGACATGAAGCCGCAAGGCTACGACATCGAGATGGGCGAATACCTGGCGCGCGCGCTCAAGGCGAAAGTCGAGTTTGTGCCGATTACCGGCGAAAACCGCATGGCTTATCTCGCCACGCACAAGGCCGACTTGCTGCTCTCGGTCGGTCAGACGCCCGAGCGCGAAAAGGTGATCGATTTCTCGCGGCCTTATGCGCCGTACTATCTGGCGGTGTTCGGACCGAAGTCGCTGGCGGTGAAGACGACCGCCGATCTCGCGGGCAAGTCGGTAGCGGTGGCGCGCGGCACGCTCGAAGACTTGAGCGTGAGCAAGGTCGCACCGCCCACGGCCGATATCAAGCGTTTCGAAGACCCGAACGGCGCGATCTCCGCGTTTCTGGCCGGACAAGCGCAATTGCTGGTAGTCGGCAACGATGTTGGCGCAACGATCATCGCGCGTAATCCGCCCGTACAGCCCGAGCAGAAGTTTCAGTTGTTCAGTTCGCCGGATCATGTCGGATTGAACAAGGACGAGCCCCGACTTTTGAAGGAAGTCGATGCGGCGATCGTTCAAGCGAAAAAAGACGGCACGCTCAACACGCTTTCGACGAAGTGGCTGAAGGCGCCGTATCCGGCGGATCTGTGAGCACTTGCCAACGGCATGGCTTGCATGGGAAGCCGGCGCTGCCGGCTTTTTCTTTTGCGCCCTTGCAACGCAAAGCCCGTCTTTGCAGGCGCTAGCACGAAAGACGGTTAGTTGCCGTCGCGCTTATTCATCCATATTCATCCGTTTGTCGCCGAAGCGCGTATAGATAGGCATTCGCTCACCGCTTCGCACCGCTCAGGAGAACGACGATGAAACCAGCGATCCGCTTGGCCGCCCTTGCAGCATTCGCCATGAGCGCTGCGTCATCGGCGCAGACAATGGACCCGGCCGCCGCACCGCAAGCCATGCCGATGCCTACGCCCATGACGATGGCGGCCAACACGCCGCTTTCGCGCGCCGAAGTCCGCGCGGACCTTGCACGCGCTCGCGCCGATGGCACCATCCCGCGCTACGGCAATCCCGATCCATACGGGCCGGCGCGTTCGGCGCGCGGCGCACCGGGCAGTTATCCGCGTAGCTGAGTGTCGCGTTGCCAGACGGTCAGCGCATCGGCGACGCGCTCGATCACATCGTCCCAATCTCCGGGCGCTTGCTGTCTGAAAAGCCGCGCGGTCGGATACCACGGGGAGTCGTCGCGTCCGGCGAGCCAGCGCCAGCAAGCGTTCGAGCACAGCGGCATCCACAGCGGCTTGCCAAGCGCGCCCGCGAGATGCGCCACGGATGTATCCACGCTGATGACGAGATCCAGCGATTCGATGAGCGCGGCGGTATCGGCGAAATCGGCGACTTCGTTCATCGGGTCGGACAAACGCCAGGCGTCGGGCAGCGCGGCACATTCCGCGCGCGCCGTCGCGCCCTTCTGAAGACTGACGAAGTGCACGCCGGGCAAGGTCAGCAAGCGCTCGCATTGACGCGCGGCGAGCCAGCGGCGGCTAAAAGCGGCAAAGGCGTCGCGCAGTCCCGGACGCGGCTCGCCTGTCCAGGCAATGCCTGCTTTCAACGTGCCCGCGGGCAAGCGAGCGCGCCAGAACTCGACCTTTTCGCGCGGTGCTCGCAGATAAGGAACGGTCGATGGAATAGTCGCGAGGGTCGTCCCCATGAGGAAAGGCAGGCTCATCAGGAAGCAACTGTAGTCGTGGGCCGGTAGCGCGTGCAGATCGGCCGGCGCGATGCATGCGTCCACGCAATCCATCGCGCCGATCAACGCGACCAAGGCCGGCGGGCAGACCACCGTCAGACGATCTAGCCCACGCACCTTGAGTTCAGGAAGGTAACGGCTGAACTGAATGGTGTCGCCGAAGCCTTGCTCGGCCATCACGATGAGTGTCTTGCCCGTCAACGCTTCGCCCTGCCAGCGCGGACCCGGCAACGCTGGCGGAAGCGCGCCGCGCTGCGCGAAGCGCTCGTCGCAGCGAGCCTCGAAGAGCGGCCATCCTTGTTCATAACGGCCCGTGCCGAGCAGCAAGGTGGCCAGATTCATCTGCGCATCGACGCACTCCGGATCGATCGACAGCACGTGCCGGAAGGTTGCTTCCGCTTCGGCGAGACGTGTTTCGTCCTCACGATACACGTTGCCCAGATGCAAATGCGCCGCGATGAAATCCGGCCGTATGGCCAAGGCTTTTTCATACGCGGCTTGCGCTTCGTGCAGGCGGTCGAAACGGCCGTGAGCGCTTATGTCGTAGATCGCATCGGCGAGATTGAAATGCGCATCGGCGTCTCGCGGCGCAAGGTCGACGACATGACGATACGCGACTTCCGCCTCGGCGAGCCGCCCTTGTTCCCCAAGCACGATGCCCAAATTGGTGTACGCCGCCGCGTAGTCCGGCCGCAAGCCGACAGCCCGCCGATACGCATGCTCGGCATCGACAACGAGCCCGGCATCTTTCAAGACGTTGCCGAAGTTCAGATGCGCGTCCGCCCAGTCGGGCCGTGCGGCAAGCACGTGCTCGAACTGTGCGCGCGCCTCGCCGAGCTTACCCAAAGTCCGAAGCACGTTGCCAAGGTTATTCCGTGCTTCGGCAAAGGCAGGCTGTGCATCGATCGCGTGGCGATACTCAGCCTCGGCCTCCGGCAACCGGTTCGTGCGCGCGAGCAACGCGGCAAGATTCGCATGAGCCTCGGCGAAATCGGGTTTGAGCGCGAGCGCGCGACGATAACCCTCCTCGGCTTCATCCGCGCGCCCTTGCCGATCAAGCGCGTTCGCAAGGTTGTAATGCGCGACCGGATAGTCCGGAAGAAGTGCGAGCGCGTTCCGATAAAGCGTTTCCGCTTCACGATAACGCTGCAACTCGTTGAACAGATTGGCCAGGTTGTTGCGCATCCCGGCGTCGTCGGGACGCGCATCGATTGCGCGCAGCCAGTAGCGCTCCGCTTCGTCGTGGCGTTCGAGTCGATAGGCGCAGACAGCGGCGAGATTGAGCGCGTCGGCGTCGAGGACCAAGGGCGCGAGCGTCTCCAGCGCTTCGGCGTAGCGTCCGTTCGAATAGAACGCAGCCGCTTCGTGATAGCGATTCGTATCGGATGACATGGGTTGGATAGGTGTTTCAAACATGTCGAGCCACGGCGAATGGCGGCTGACGTCGAGCGAATATTTTGAGGCGCGCTCGATGATCGAAGCGTCACAAAGTGCGCCATATGGCGCTCGCCGGGCGAAACAGCCATGTTCGCGTCATCTTTGCCGACGCGTCTTCG
Organism: Caballeronia sp. LZ001; assembly: GCF_031450875.1. NCBI lineage: Bacteria > Pseudomonadati > Pseudomonadota > Betaproteobacteria > Burkholderiales > Burkholderiaceae > Caballeronia > Caballeronia sp. LZ001. The sequence goes on from NZ_JARTVX010000004.1 coordinate 373,949, forward strand.
CAGCTTATTTACGCAGCCATGCAGTATTTACTTGCATGGTCCGTGTTCAGACGAGCGAGTAGTCGGGCGCACCAGCGTCTGCCGGCGATGGCATTGGACTTGCTGTCACTCTTGGCTTGCGCGAATGGTCGAACGTTCGGTCGTCTTACAGCGATCGGACGAAGGCGACTCGCGTATCACGCGCCATCCTCAAGACCTCAGGGACGTGGTTCATCGAGACCTGCACGGCGTGGCGCGCCCAACCGAACGAGCGAGGAGCATTCAATCGCCATGTCCCCAGTCAAAACGCTTTCACCCCTTTCACCCGATACACGCGATACCGACGACGCGGCCCAGAAGCCGTCGCGTCGGCGCTTCCTGCAATCGGCGGCAGCGAGCGCGGCCGTAGCCGCCGCGCCGCTTGCGTCGACCGCGCGCGCGCAACAGCAAGCTGCAACGCCCGCCGTCGCGCCACCCGTCACCTCCGCGCCGACGATGCCGGTCAAGCTGACCATCAACGGTCATCCGTACGAGCTTCAGGTCGAAGCGCGCACGACCTTGCTCGACGCCCTGCGCGAATACGCCGACCTCACCGGCACGAAAAAAGGCTGCGACCGTGGCCAGTGCGGCGCGTGCACGGTAATCGCGGGCGGGCGACGCATCAACTCGTGTTTGACGCTTGCCGTGATGCACGAAGGCGAGAGCATCACGACCGTCGAAGGCTTGGCTCCCGGCGGCGATGCGCTCAGCCCGTTGCAACGCGCGTTCATAGAAAAGGATGCGTTTCAGTGCGGCTACTGTACGCCCGGGCAGTTATGCTCGGCGACCGCGCTCATCGACGAATACCGTGCAGGCGATGCCAGCGCCGCCACCGCCGACGTGCGCTTCCGACCCGCGCAACTCTCCGACGATGAAATCCGCGAGCGTATGAGCGGCAATATCTGTCGCTGCGGCGCGTATCCGAATATCGTGGCGGCGGTGAAGTTCGTCGCTTCGTCGCAAGGTTAAGGGAGAGCACATGGACGCGATCTCTTATCAGCGCGCCGCCGACATCGGTGCGGCGCTACAGGCGGCCAGCCAGCCCGGCACGATGTTCATCGGCGGCGGCACGAATCTGCTCGATCTCATGAAAGGCGGCGTGGCGCGGCCCACTCGTCTCGTCGATATCACCCACATCGACGCCCTGAACGGCGTCACGACCTTGCCCGATGGCGGGCTGCGCATCGGCGCGCTGGTGCGGAATAGCGACGCCGCGAATCACGCGTGGGTGCGCGAGCGCTATCCGCTCTTGTCGCAGGCATTGCTTGCGGGCGCATCGGCGCAATTGCGCAACATGGCGACCGTCGGCGGCAACCTGATGCAGCGCACGCGCTGCTATTACTTTTACGACACGGGCTTTCCTCAATGCAACAAGCGCGCGCCCGGCAGCGGTTGCGCCGCGCTCGAAGGCAACAACCGCATTCACGCGATCCTCGGCGCGAGCAGTCAATGTGTCGCGACCAATCCCTCCGATATGAGCGTCGCGCTCGCCGCACTCGATGCCGTCGTGCGCGTGACCGGCCCGCAAGGCGAGCGGACCATTCCGTTCGCGGAGTTCCATCGGCTGCCGGGTGACCGGCCCGATCTCGATACCACGCTCAAGCCCGGCGAACTCATCACGGCGGTCGATCTGCCGCCGCCGCTTTTCGCGGGACATTCGAAGTATCTGAAAGTGCGCGACCGCGCGAGCTATGCGTTCGCGCTCGTCTCCGTTGCCGCCGCCTTGCAGATGGACGGCAACACCGTGAAGGCCGCGCGCATCGCGTTGGGCGGCGTCGCGCACAAACCGTGGCGCGCGAACGCGACGGAAAGCGCGCTCATCGGCAAACCACTCGATCGCGCGTCGCTGCAAAACGCGGCCGCGCTTGCCGTGCGCGATGCCAGGCCGCTGCGCGAGAACGGCTTTAAGGTGGCGCTCGCCCAGCGGGCGATCGTTCGGGCAGTGGAACAAGCGGGAGGCACGGCATGAGCATCATCGGCAAACCATTCGATCGCACCGACGGCGTGCTCAAGGTCACGGGCCAGGCGCGCTATTCGGCCGACAACACCGACGCCAAGCTCGCGCATGCGGTGCTGATCACGAGCACGATCGCCAAGGGCCGCATCGCCTCTATCGATACCAGCGGTGCCGACACGATGCCCGGCGTGCTGCTCGTCCTGACGCACAAGAACGCAATGCGTCTGCCCAACGGCGGCGTGCCCGACGCGCAACCGCCCGCCGTGCGCAAGCTTACGCTCCTGCAAACCGACGAAGTGCGCTACAGCAACGAGCCGGTGGCGGTGGTCGTCGCGGACACGCTGGAACATGCGCAAGGCGCGGCGCGCCACGTGATCGTCCGCTACGAGGGCGCCATGCCAAACGCGGAATACGTGCATGCGCGCGGCACGGCGTATCAACCCGAAAAGATGATGGGCCGCCCGATCACCACGAGCCGCGGCGATGTCGATGCCGGTCTGCGCCAAGGTCAGACGCGCCTCGACGCCGTCTATACGACGCCCTACGAGCATCACAATCCGATGGAGCCGCACGCGACGCTCGCGCGCTGGGACGGCCCCAATCTCACGCTCTACGATGCGACGCAAGGTGTTTCCGGCGCGCGCGGCGCGGTATCGAAATTTTTCGGCATTCCGGAAACGAATGTGCGCGTGATCTGCCCGTTTGTCGGCGGCGGCTTCGGGTGCAAGGGCTCGGTGTGGTCGCATGTCGTGCTGGCGGCAATGGCATCGAAACAGACCGGACGTCCCGTGAAGCTCGTGCTCGAACGTCCGCAGATGTTCGGCATGGTCGGCAACCGGCCGTTCACCGAACAACGCATTCAGGTGAGCGCGCACGGCGACGGCACGATGACCGGCATGAAGCACGACGTCATCTCGACCACCTCGACCTTCGAGGACTGGACCGAGAGTTCGGCCATTCTCACGCGCATGTTGTACGCGGTGCCGAATCAATCGACCTCGCACAAACTCGTGAAGCTCGACATCGGCACGCCGACATTCATGCGTGCGCCCGGCGAGACGAGCGGTTCGTTCGCGCTCGAAACCGCGATGGACGAACTCGCGTATCAGTTGCACATGGACCCGCTCGCGCTGCGCATGAAAAACTACGCGAACATGGAGCCGCAAGAGAAAAAGCCGTGGTCCAGCAAGTCGCTGATGGAGTGCTATCAGCGCGGCGCGGAAAAGTTCGGCTGGGCGCGTCGCAACCCGGCGCCGCGTTCGATGCGCAACGGCAACACGCTGATCGGCTGGGGCATGGCGACGGCGACGTATCCGGCGAACCGCAGCGAGGCATCGGCGATCGCGCGCATTCTGCCCGACGGCACGGCGATGGTAGCTTCCGGCACGCAGGATCTCGGCACCGGCACCTACACCGTGATGACGCAGGTCGCCGCCGACGCGCTCGGTTTTCCGCCCGACTTCGTGCGTTTCGCGCTTGGCGATTCATCCTTGCCGAAGGCGCCGGTATCGGGCGGCTCGCAGTCGGCGGCGAGCGTGTCGCCAGCGGTGCGTGCGGCGGCTGCGCAGGCGCGCGATCAGTTGATCGCGATGGCGCTCGCGGATCGCGGATCGCCCGTCGCCGGCTTGTCGCGCGAGGACGTCACGGTGAGCAATGGCTGGGTCGTGAGCATTTCGACGCCGGACAAGCGCGATCCCGCGGCGGCGATCATCGCGCGAAACGGCGGCAAGGCTATCGAAGCGACGGCCACGGTGCGCCCCGGCGACGAGAAAAAGCAGTACTCGTTTCACTCGTTCGGCGCGGTATTCGTGGAAGTGCATGTCGATGCGGACCTGGGCATCATCCGCGTGCCGCGTGTCGTCGGGGTCTATGACGTCGGCACCTTGCTCAACGAGAAGACGGCGCACAGTCAGTTGATGGGCGGCATCGTTTGGGGCGTGGGCTCGGCGCTCTTCGAGAAAGGCGAACTCGACGGCCGCTACGGCCGCTACACCAACGCCAATCTCGCGGAGTATCACGTGCCGGTGAACGCGGATATCGGCTTGCTGGATATTTCCTTTGTCGGTCAGCCCGATCCGCATATCAATCCGGACGGTGCGCGCGGCATCGGGGAAATCGGCATTACGGGCGTGGCGGGCGCGCTCGGCAGCGCGGTGTATCACGCGACCGGCGTGCGCGTGCGCGACTTGCCGATCACGCTCGATAAAGTCATGCCGAAGACGATGGTGTAGTGCGGAAGGAACGGTACGCGCGGCGCTCAATGGCACGAATGCACATTGCGCCGCGCGGATTTTTTTGACGCTTGCGGCGACTATCGACGCGCTGCACAATCGATCCTCTTCCCCACGCGAGCCGCACCGATGACCTATTCGTCAAGCGCGACCGGCATCCTGCTGGCAGCAGGGCTCGGCACCCGCTTCGATCCTTCCGGCCTTCACAACAAGCTGCTGGCGCCCTTGCCGAACGGCACGCCGGTCGTGTTTCAGTCGGCGCGCAGGCTGCTTTCGGTTGCTTCGAGCGTGATCGCGGTGGTTCGGCCGGGCGCGGAAAAGTTGGCGGAAGTGCTGAACGAAGCCGGCTGCAAGGTCATTTTCAGCATCGATGCCGAGCGCGGCATGGGCGCGACGCTCGCCGTGGCCGTACGCGCCACCGCCGACGCGGAAGGCTGGCTTGTCGCGCTCGGCGACATGCCGTGGATCGAGCCCGCGACCATCGAAGCCGTCGCGCGTCCGCTCGACGCAGGCGCGCGGCTCGTCGCGCCGTTTTATCGCGGCACGCGGGGACATCCGGTGGGGTTTGGCATCGAGTACGGCGCGGCGCTCGCCACGCTCGATGGCGACGCAGGCGCGCGCGGCATCTTCGCCATGGAAAAGCCGACGGTCATCGAAGTGAATGACCGGAACGTGCTGCGTGATGTGGACTTGCCTGGCGATTTATCGGACGGTTGAAGCAGTCGCTTTGTTGCGTGGAATCATGCACAACGCGCGCGGGCATGGACATGCCTCGGCCGTCGTCGATATTTCTGCGGCAATCGCCGTCATGCTCTCCGATGCACCGCATCCGAATGACGGCGCTTGCCCCGCGCCGTCGATCTCGCAATAACGCCTACGCGGCAATCGCCGTCACATCCGCCGGGCCTGCCACGTCCGCGTTGGCATTGACGTTCGCGCTCAGATAACGCCGGCTCACTTCCACCAGCGTCGCGCCGAAGCCCTTCTTCGCCTTGAAATCGGTACGCGCGCTCGTCACCACGCGCGGCGCCGCGCTCCACTCGATGTGCGCGCCCGTTTCGATCAACGCTTCGACGAGCGCGACATCCTCGCTGGATTCGAGCGGCGGAAAACCGCCTGCCTGCAAATAAGCCCGTGCCGAGACGCCGAGATTCGCGCCGTGGATATGGCGATGCCCGTCCGCATCCGTATAAGTGCGGCCGAAATGCTCCTGCACCGCGCCGAGATGCGGCGACCAGTCATGCACGCCGATCACGCCGCACACCGCATCCGCGCAGCAGTCGAGCTGGCGCGAGAGCCAGTCGTCGGCGACGGTCGTGTCGGCGTCGGTGAAGGCGAGCCAGCGCGCGCCGAGCGCAAGCGCCCGCTCTGCGCCATGCGCCCGCGCGATGCCGACGTTGCGCGCATCGATACTCGTGACGTGCGCGCCGAGTGCGGAGGCGATGTCGCCCGTCTCGTCGCTGCAACTGTCGAGCACGACGATCACGCGCACTTCTTCTCCCAGCAATTGATGATGGTCCGCCGCGCGCCGGGCGGCAGTCACGCACGCGCCGATATGCGCGGCTTCGTTATGAGCAGGGATGACTATGGCAAGCATGTCGACTCCGTTTTGATTTTGTGGTTCATCGGCAGTCAAAGCCGCGATTGTTTCGAGGTACAGCAATGGGTGTACCCATGCGCACGCGGCAAGGGTCGCAACCGCTCTTAAGGGCACGACCATCCCAAAAAAGTTGCCCCAAAAACCGAAGCGCCGATAGAATTCACTGTATGGATATACAGTACTGTTCGTTCCTTCCGGCTTCCTTTCTGCGATGAAAAGCGTCGTCTTCGATCCGTCCTTCGCCGCCTGGCGCTCCGCCGCGCGCACGCTCCTCATGGAAGGCGCGCGGCCGGAAGACGTCGTATGGCTGGAATCGGATTCCTCGGCAACCGTGTTCGGCAGCATCGACGGACCGCCGCCCGGCCCCGAGAACCCCGACGCGCCCAAGCCCGTGAAAATCGCCCGCGAATTCCTCGCGATGCTGGCAACGGCCGCCTGCTATCGCACGCCGGCCCGCTGGATGTTTCTCTACAAGGTGTTGTGGCGCTGGACCCAGGGCGATCGCGCGGTCGTATCGCCGGACGATCCCGACGGGCAGCGCCTGCAACACATGATCGAAGCCGTGGAGGCCGAGGAAAACGAGATGCGTCGCGTGCTGCGCTTCAGGCATCGCGATTCGTCGCTCGGACCGCCCGAATTCATCAGCTGGTGCGAGCCCGTGCATGACCTGTTGGAGCACGCCGCCATGCACTTCGCCACACGCATGGGCAGCGCCACGTGGATGATCGCGACGCCGCACGGCGCGGCCTTCTGGGACGGCGCGCTGCTGCGGGTGGATCGCACGAGCGACCCGGAAGAAAAACCAATGGATTTCGGCGATACCGCGATGAGCGGCGAGGCCGTGAGCGGAGACGCCATCGAAGCGCTGTGGCTCGCTTATTACGAAAGCACCTTTACGTCGGCGGTGGAAAATGCCGCCGAAGTGGCATCGCACATGCCGGTGCGCTACTGGAAGAGCCCGGAAAACCAGCGCGCCGATCCCACGCTGATCTCGCGCGCCGATCCTTATTCGCGGCGCGACCGGCATCCGCGCAACGTTCCCGCGGACATGGAAGTGGCCCTCAACACGGATCTGGAGCCGCTTCAGGGCACGTCGCTGAAGGAGCCGCCCTCGCTCGACGCGTGCAAGCGCTGTTCGCTCTGGCGCAACGCGACGCAGGCCGTGCCCGGAATCGGTCCGGCGAACGCGCGCGTCATGCTGGTCGGCGAGCAGCCTGGCGATAACGAAGACCGCGAAGGCAAGCCGTTCGTCGGTCCGGCGGGCAAGCTGCTGGACGAGGCCATCGGCGAGGCGCAACTCGCGCGCGAAACGCTTTATCTGACCAACGCGGTGAAGCACTTCAAATTCGACCCGCATGGCGATGAGCGGCAGCACGTTGCGCCCGGACAGCGCGAACGCGAGGCCTGCCGGTTCTGGCTGGAGGAGGAACTGACGCGGATCGCGCCGAAAGTGGTCGTGGCGCTTGGCGCCACCGCGCTCAAGGCGCTGACGGGGCATCGCACGGCGCTGTCCGAGTATCTCGGCAAGACCATCGAGCACAAGGGGCGCATCGTGGTGCCGACCTATCATCCGTCGTATTTGCTGCGGCTGACCGATGAAAAGATTCGCGGCGAAGTGTTCGGCACCATCGTCGAGGCGCTCGTGTTCGCGCGGCAGATCGCCGAAGGCACCGCGACCATCCGCACGCCGGTGAAGGATCGGACGCGCTAGCATCGGTGCAAGCCGCGTATCACAAACCCCAATTGCAACGAGAAGAAACAGGACGCAACAAGACGAAAGCGCCGTCAACCTTCCTGTAAGCCATGCGTTATACCCGTGTCGCGCCGCTCTTTGCCTGTTGGCGCTCACTCACGAATCGTTCCGACGACACATCCATGGCCGCTCTTCCCCTCGAAGCACTCCGCCAACAACAATCCATCACCGCGCTCGTGCCAAAATCTGCCGGGCAGTTGCAAACCGAGCGCGAGCGCGTCATTGCCCGCGCCGGCATGTTCCTGAACGCGACCATCGTGCTGGCGCTTCTGGGCTTGTTGGTCGTCGCGTGGCTGCCGTTTTCGTCGGTGCAGCAGGAATTCCGCTTTGGCGTGCAGGAAGTGATCGCGGTCGGCGTTTTTGCCTCGTGCCTCTTTCTGCTGCACGAGCGCGCCGAACTCATGCTCGGGCTTTACAGCTTCGAGCCGGTCGAACAAACCACGCAGGGCGAATTGCGCGCGCTTTTGCATCGCGTGCCGGAAGGCGCGCAGTATCAGCAAGCGCTCGCCGCCGACAACCGCACTTTCGTGACCGGCGAGGTGGACGACATTCGCCGCCGCGCCGAAGCCTTCATTCCGAAGACGCTACCGGCAGACGACGGTAATCCGGAAACCTGACCGGAAGATAAGTCCCGGCACCCGCGCCAGGACAAAAAGTGAACCGAAAAGCCGCCGCCTTGCCCATGCAGGGCGGCGGCTTTCTTTTCATTAAAAGCGCGCCGCTGTGCCTGTTTCTTGCTGAATGTGAAGCGAACGGACCATTCACGGGAGAGGCCAAGCATGAGCAAACTGCCGCATATCGAAAAGTACGATCACCCGGCGGGCGGCTGGGGATCGGTCAAGGCAGTTACCTCGGCACTCGTCAACGAACACGTCGCGCTCAACGGCGCGCGCATTCTTCTGCATCAGAACAAGCCGGACGGCTTTGCGTGCGTGAGCTGTTCGTGGGCGAAGCCGGCCGATCCGCATCTCTTCGAATTTTGCGAGAACGGCGCGCGGGCAACCGCGTGGGAATTGACGAAGAAGCGGATCGATCAGGATTTTTTTGCGCATCACACGCTCGCGGGATTGACGGCGTGGACCGATTTCGAGCTCGAATCGCAAGGCCGCCTGACCGAGCCGATGCGTTACGACGCCGCCACCGACCGTTACGTGCCGGTTCCGTGGCAACAGGCTTTCGACGAAATCGGCGCGATGCTGCGCGACGCCAGGCCGAAGCGCAGCGTCTTCTACACGTCGGGGCGCGCATCGCTCGAAACGTCGTACATGTTCCAGTTGTTCGCGCGGCTTTACGGCACGAACAATCTGCCGGACAGTTCGAACATGTGCCACGAGAGCACGTCGGTGGCGCTGCCGGAGACCATCGGCGCGCCGGTCGGCACCGTGACGCTCGACGACTTCGAGCACACCGACTGCTTTTTCTTCTTCGGGCACAACACCGGCACGAATGCGCCGCGCATGCTGCATCCCTTGCAGGAAGCGAGAAAGCGCGGCGCGCGCATCATCACCTTCAACCCGATCAAGGAACGCGGGCTCGTGAGCTTCGCGAATCCGCAGTCGCCGGTGGAAATGCTGTCGCCGATCCAGACCGCCATCAGCACGCAATATCTGCAACTGAAGATTGGCGGCGACATTGCCGCGGTCACGGGCTTGTGCAAGGCGCTGATCGAAGCGGACGACCTGGCGCAAGAAAACCAGACGCCGCGCGTGCTGGACGCCGCCTTTATCGCCGAACACACGCACGGTTTCGATACCTTCGCCGACGCGATGCGCGCCGCCGACTGGAGCGACATCGAAACGCAATCGGGCCTGACGCGCGCCGCGCTCGAAGCCGCCGCCACCGAATATGCGCGGGCCAAAGCCGTGATGATTCTCTACGGCATGGGCATCACGCAGCATCGCGAAGGCGTGCTCGCCGTGCAGATGCTGACGAATCTGATGCTGCTAGGCGGGAACATCGGCAAGCCGGGCGCGGGTATCTGCCCGATTCGAGGCCATTCCAACGTGCAGGGTCAGCGCACGGTCGGGATCACGGAGAAGCCGGCGCTCGTGCCGCTCGACAAGCTCGCGGAAATGTACGCGTTCGAGCCGCCGCGCGACGAAGGCATGTCCACCGTCGATGCCTGCGCGGCGCTGCGCGACGGCGAACTCGATGCATTCATCAGCCTCGGCGGCAATTTCGCGCGCGCGACGCCCGATCATCACGTGCTGGAACCGGCGTGGCAAAACGTGCCGCTGACGGTGCAAATTGCCACGCACCTGAACCGCAGCCATCTGCTGCACGGGCGTGCGGCATATCTGCTGCCTTGCATCGGGCGTATCGAGGTGGATCAGCAGGCGAGCGGCCCGCAGATCGTCACGGTCGAGGACAGCACCGCGTGCGTCCATGCGTCGAAAGGCTTCGCGGAACCCGCGAGCAAGACGTTGCTGTCGGAGCCCGCGATCGTCGCGGGACTGGCCAAGGCCACGCTGCAAGGACGTCGCGGCAAGGTCGACTGGGACGCCTGGACGGCCGATTATTCGCTGGTGCGCGAGGCGATCGAGAAGACTTATCCCGATCAGTTCAAGAAATTCAACGCGCGCATGTCGCAGCCGGGCGGGTTTCATCGGCCGATTCCGGCGGCCAAACGCGAGTGGAAGACGAAGAACGGCAAGGCGAATTTCATCACGCCGGAGGGCATGGGCGAAGATCCGGACATGTCTTTCGAAGGCGAGCGCACCTTGCGGCTCATGACCACGCGCGGCGACAGCCAGTTCAATACGACCGTGTACGGGCTTGACGATCGCTTTCGCGGCGTCTTCAATACCCGAGACGTGCTGTTGATGAACCGTGACGACATGGCGCGGCTGAACATCGCGGAAGATCAGACGATCACCGTGACAACGGTATCCAGCGATGACGTGACGCGCAGTATCGACGGATTGCGGGCCCATGCATTCGATATCCCGGCCGGCTGCGCGATGGGCTATTACCCGGAATGCAATCCGCTGATTCCGCTTGCGCACCACGCGAAACGCAGCAAGGTGCCTGCGGCGAAGGCAGTTCCGGTGCGCGTGCGCGCGACGTAAATCCCGGCGTGAGGCGCGGCCGGGCATGTCCCGTGCTCGCGCTTGGCCGACTTCACGATTTTTCCATCGAGGCCACGGCCTTGCAGGAGCGCAGATGCGAGCCAACCCGTTTTCTCCCCTGATCGACGACCTGGCGCCTTCGCTGATTGCGGACTCGCCTGCCGCTTCGCCGTTGTCCGACGCCCAATATGACGAACTCGTGGCGTTTCATGGCATCGAGCGCGAGCGTCTGGTGCTGATTCATCCAGGCAGCCACAAGGCGACGCCCGCGTGGTCCGCGCAGCAATACGCCGACGTTGCCGATCAGTTGACCGCCGACGGCTGGCAGATCGCGATCATCGGCGACGCGCCCGATCCGGAGCGCACGGCCGGCGTCCTGGGCGCGATGCAAACCGCCGCGCTTTTTCTGGCCGGCGCCGTGGCGCCGCGCACGTTGCCGCGCCTGATCGCCGACGCCCGCCTGCTCCTTTCCGACGATGCCATCGCGCCTTCGCCCGCCGCCGCCGCACGTGCGCTCGGCACGCCGCATATCGTGCTCGACGAGCATCCGCGCGGCACGGACAGCGAGGCCATCATTGAACGGGCACGCGCCGAACTGTCGGATACGCGGCGCGCGCACCCCGGCACGCCCTTCACACTGCACATGCCGGTCGAACACGACGCGGCCTGACGCCATTCGGGAATTCCCATGAAATTCGATCTGCAAACCAGTCCCGTTCCCGATCCTATCGCCGATCCGAACCGCGATCCGGAAGCCGATCCGCTCACGCCGCCGTCGCCGGGGCATCGCCCGGACGAGCCGCAGCATCCCGATGCCCCGCCGGACAAGGACCCGATCCGGCGTTTCTGACACCGGGGAAACCCCCACCCTACATTTGCCGCGCCGTATGCCGTAAGAGGGGCATGCGGCGGCGCGCGCGTCGCCGCACCGTCTAGGACAACGTAAAAAGACTGCGGGGCGCACAAATGAATGGAATGACGTTGAACAAAAAGCTCGGCTCGATGATCGCCGTGCTGTGGATAGGTTTGATTGCGATCGGCATTATCGGAGCATGGCAGAACCGCACTTCGATGATCGAGGATCGTAAGGAACAGTTGAAGACGCTGGTCGGCGAGGCACATGCCGTCGTCACGCACTTCGCGGCGCTCGCCGCCAACAAGACCCTCACCGAAGAAGAAGCCAAGAAGCGCGCGCTGGATGTCATCGGCGCGATCCGCTACGGCAAGGATGGCTATCTTTCCATCAACGATTCGAAGCCGAAAATGGTCATGCACCCGATCAAGCCCGCCATGAACGGGCAGGATCTTTCGGGATACACCGACCCGGCGGGCAATCACTTGTTCGTCGATATCGTCAAGGCGGGCGATCAGCCGGACGGCGGTTTCATCAGCTATCTGTGGTCGAAGCCAGGCAGCGACAAGCCCGTGGCGAAGCTCTCGTATGCGCAGCGTTTCGGCCAGTGGGACTGGTATGTCGTCACCGGCATGTATATGGACGACGTGCAGAGCGCATTCTATGCAAGCGCACTGCGCTGGCTCGCCATCACGATGCTGCTCGGCGCCATCGCGACGGCCGCGATGCTCGTCGTTCTGCGCAGCATCAAGCGCAATCTGGGCGGCGAACTGGAACTCGCGGTGGATGCGGCGCATCGCATTGCGCGTGGCGATCTGACGGCCGCCGTGCCGGTGCGTGCCGGCGATACATCGAGCCTCCTGCACGCGCTTTCGGTGATGCAGCTCGGCCTTGTCGAGACGGTGTCGCGTGTGCGTAACGGCACGGAAAACATCAACGTGGGCGCGTCGGAAATCGCGGCGGGCAACACCGATCTGTCGCAGCGCACCGAGGAGCAAGCGGCCGCGCTGGTCGAGACCGCATCGAGCATGGACCAGATGACGGCCAACGTGAAGAACAACGCCGAGAGCGCCGCGCAGGCCGCGCGCCTTGCGGGTCAAGCCGCCGATGTCGCGACGCGCGGCAGCGGCGTGGTGGACGAAGTCATCAACACGATGACGCGTATCACGGCAAGCTCGCAACAGATTGGCGACATTATCGGCGTGATCGATGGCATTGCGTTCCAGACCAACATCCTGGCGTTGAACGCGGCGGTCGAAGCGGCGCGCGCGGGCGAACAAGGACGCGGCTTTGCGGTCGTGGCGGCGGAAGTGCGCAGCCTCGCGCAACGTTCGGCGACGGCGGCCAAGGAGATCAAGGCGCTGATCGAGACGTCGACGCATACGGTGCAGGAAGGCGCGTCGCTCGTGACGAACGCCGGTTCGACGATGGGCGAGATCGTGTCGTCGGTGCGTCGTGTGAACGAGATTCTCGATGAAATAAGCAATGCATCGCGCGAGCAGAGCGCGGGCATCGAGCAGGTGAATCGCGCAGTCGTCGAGATGGATCAGGTCACGCAGCAGAACGCGGCGCTAGTGGAAGAAGCAGCGGCTGCGGCGCATTCGTTGAAGGATCAGGTGGATGGGTTGCGGGAGGCAATCGGCAGTTTTCATTTGCCGGCTTGAGGAGTGGATCGGCGCGGGTGGTGAAGGTGTGGGTCGCGCGCGCTGCTTCTTGAATGGCCGAAGCGAGTCTCGCCGTCGCTTGCATAGTGACGGCGATCGCTCCAAGGCTGAATTATCGGCCGCTTACTCTTCTAAAACTGCTCCACGAACCGCGCCCGATAAGCCGTTCCGACCAGCAGATTCTCGTCACCGAAATCGTGGTGCGGTTCTGGATCGTCGGCTGCTCATTGCTCCAAAAACCGCTCCACCAATCGCGCCCAATAAGCCGCCCCGACCGGCAGATTCCTGTCGTTGAAATCGTAGTGCGGGTTGTGAACCATGCAACCGTCCTCGCCCGCGCCGTTGCCGATGCGCAAAAACGTCCCCGGCCGCGCCTGCAGCATGAACGCGAAGTCCTCGCTGCCCATCAGCAAATCCGTGTGGTCGACCACGTGCTCGGCACCCACCAACTCGCGCGCCACCTGCGCCGCGAATTCCGTTTCGGCATCCGAATTGACGACCACCGGATAGCCTTCCAGATACTTGATCGTCGCCTTTGCGCCGTAGCTCGCCGCCTGCGCATCCACGAGTTCGCAGATACGGCGCTTGAGCAACTCACGCACCGGCTTGCTGAACGAGCGCACCGACAGTTCGAGCGTCGCGCGATTCGGAATCACGTTGTTGACCGTGCCAGCGTGCATCGAGCCGACCGTGACGACGGCCGGTTGCGCGGGATCGACATTGCGCGCGACGATAGTCTGCAAAGCCATCACGATGCTCGCCGTCACCACCACCGGATCGACGCTCAAATGCGGACGCGCCGCATGCCCGCCCACGCCTTCGATCTCGATCGACACCTGATCGCACGCCGCCATGAACGGCCCCTTGCGAAACAGGAACGTGCCGGGCGCGACGCCCGGATGGTTGTGCACGCCGAATACGGCATCGCAAGGAAAGCGCTCGAAGAGCCCCTCCGCGATCATGCGTTGCGCGCCGCTCGGCAAACCGTGCTCTTCCGCCGGCTGAAAATACAGATGCACCGTGCCATTGAAACGCCGCGTGCGCGCTAGATGCCGTGCCGCACCGAGCAGCATGGTCGTATGGCCGTCGTGGCCGCACGCGTGCATCTTGCCCGGCGACTCGCTCGCGTACGGCTTGCCGGTCTGCTCGTGAATCGGCAGCGCGTCCATGTCGGCGCGCAGGCCGATGCGCTTCGTGCCATCGCCCGCCGTCAGCGTGCCGACGACACCCGTTCCGGCGATGCCCCGGCTCACTTCCCAGCCCCACTCTTCGAGCTTCTGCGCGACGAGCGCCGAGGTGCGCGTCTCCTCGAACGAGAGTTCGGGATGGCGGTGGATGTAGTGACGGATCTCGCGCAACGCGGGCGCATCGTCGGAAAGATCGGCGAGTTCGGTGAAGAGTCGGGTCATTTGCAGGAACCTTGGCTGAATCGAAACGGAAAACGGAAACACGAACGGCGCACATGATCCTCCAGTCGCGCGTCGCGTGCCAGTTCCGCGCGATTTTTTGCCAATTTCGATCGCTAGGATCGCGGCGAACCAAGTGGAATTGGCTCCATTGGATGCATCGGAATGGCTCTGACCAGGAGAGCCAAATTTAACTATAGTCGGCTCTGAATCCGACTGATGCAACCGCGCGCCGCGCCCCAAGGAGAACTTCGCCGTGTCCAAACTTCCTCAAACCTCGCCCGCCAACGTCACTCGGGCCACCAACGCGGACCTTCAGGCCCGCAAGAATGCCGCCACGCCGCGCGGCGTCGGCGTAATGTGCGACTTCTACGCGGCGCGCGCCGAGAACGCGGAACTCTGGGACGTCGAAGGCCGCCGCTTCATCGACTTCGCGGCGGGCATCGCGGTGTGCAACACGGGGCATCGGCATCCTAAGATCGTCGAGGCCATGCGCGCGCAACTCGACTGCTTCACACATACGGCCTATCAGATCGTGCCTTATGAATCTTACGTTTCCCTCGCGGAAAAAATTAGCGCCCGTGCGCCCGGTCAAGCGCCGAAGAAGACCGCGTTCTTCACGACCGGCGCGGAGGCCGTCGAAAACGCCGTGAAAATCGCGCGCGCGGCAACCGGGCGGCCCGGCGTGATCGCCTTCACGGGCGGCTTTCACGGCCGCACGATGATGGGCATGGCGCTCACCGGCAAGGTCGCGCCGTACAAGATCGGTTTCGGGCCGTTCCCCGCCGACGTCTATCACGCGCCGTTTCCCAACGCGCTGCACGGCGTATCGGTGGCGGACTCGCTGCGCGCCATCGAGCATCTGTTCAAGGCGGATATCGAAGCCAAGCGCGTCGCGGCGATCATCTTCGAACCCGTGCAAGGCGAAGGCGGCTTCAATCCGGCGCCCGCGGACTTCGTGCGCGGCCTGCGCCGGATCTGCGACGAGCACGGCATTCTGCTGATCGCCGACGAAGTGCAGACGGGATTCGCGCGCACCGGCAAACTCTTCGCGATGGAGCATTACGACGTGGTTCCCGATCTCATGACGATCGCGAAGAGTCTTGCGGGCGGCATGCCGCTATCGGGCGTCGTGGGCCGCGCGGACATCATGGACAGCGCGGCGCCAGGCGGTCTCGGCGGCACTTACGCGGGCAATCCGCTCGCGGTGGCGGCGGCGCACGCGGTGCTCGATATCATCGACGAAGAGCAACTCTGCGAACGCGCCAACACGCTCGGCGACAAGCTCAAAGCGAAGCTCGAAGCGATTCGTCGGGACGTGCCGCAGATCGCCGATGTGCGCGGTCCGGGCGCCATGATCGCCGCCGAGTTCTGCAAGCCCGGCACGCACGAACCCGATGCCGATTTCGCCAGGCGCGTGCAGGCGCGCGCGCTGGAACGCGGTTTGTTACTGCTCGTGTGCGGCGTGTATGGCAACGTCGTGCGCTTCCTGTTTCCCCTCACGATCCAGGAGCCTGTATTCGACGAAGCCCTCGGCATCCTCGAAGAAGTGTTGAGCGAAACCATCGCCGCCGCGGCTTGAGCACGGTTCGCCCCTTCGTCGTATGCTGAATGCAGAAATCTCAAGAAGGAATCGCAAGCAAATGAGCCTCAAAGACGAACTCAAGGACCCGGCACTGCTTCGTCACGCGTCGTATATCGCTGGTGAATGGCAGCAAGCCGATGACGGCGCCACCTTCGACGTACTCGATCCGTCAAACGGCGAATCGCTCGGCGCCGTTCCGCAAATGGGCGCGAGCGAAACACGCCGCGCCATCGCGGCCGCCAACGCCGCGTGGCCCGAATGGCGCAAGAAAACCGCGAAGGAACGCGCGGTCATCATGCGCCGCTGGTACGACCTGATGATCGCCAACGCCGACGACCTTGCGCTCATCCTCACGACCGAACAAGGCAAACCGCTCGCCGAAGCGAAGGGCGAGATCGTCTACGCGGCGTCGTTCATCGAATGGTTCGCCGAAGAAGGCAAGCGCGTGGCGGGCGACACGCTCGCCACGCCCGCCGCGGACAAGCGCATTGTCGTGACGAAGGAACCAATCGGCGTGTGCGCGGCGATCACGCCGTGGAACTTCCCGGCAGCAATGATCACGCGCAAGGTCGGTCCGGCGCTGGCGGCGGGCTGTCCTATCGTCGTGAAGCCGGCCGAAGCCACGCCCTTCTCCGCGTTCGCGCTGGCCGTGCTCGCGGAGCGCGCGGGCGTGCCGAAGGGCGTGTTGAGCGTGCTGACCGGCGACCCGAAAGCCATCGGCGGCGAAATGACGGGCAACCCGACCGTGCGCAAGCTCTCGTTCACAGGCTCGACGGCGGTAGGCCGTCTCCTGATGGCGCAAAGCGCGCCCACGGTCAAGAAAGTCACGCTGGAACTCGGTGGCAATGCGCCCTTCCTCGTGTTCGAAGACGCCGATATCGACGCGGCAGTGCAAGGCGCGATTGCATCGAAGTATCGCAATAGCGGTCAGACGTGCGTGTGCACGAATCGCTTCTATGTGCACGAGCGCGTCTACGACGAGTTCGCCGCGAAACTGGCGACGGCTGTAGGCGACCTGAAGGTTGGACGCGGCACGGATGACGGCGTGTTGCTTGGCCCGCTCATCAACGAGGCGGCGGTGAAGAAGGTGGAAGCGCATATCGAGGATGCGCTGGCCAAAGGCGCGACGCTGACGGCCGGCGGCAAGCGGCATGCGCTCGGCCACGGTTTTTTCCAGCCGACCGTGCTTACCGGCGTCACGCCGGCCATGCAAGTGGCAAAAGAAGAGACGTTCGGCCCGCTCGCGCCGATTTTCAAATTCTCTTCCGACGACGAAGCCATTCGCCTGGCCAACGACACCGAATTCGGACTCGCCGCATACTTCTACAGCCGCGACATTGCACGCGTGTGGCGCGTGGCGGAAGCGCTCGAATACGGCATGGTCGGAATCAACACCGGCTTGATCTCGAACGAAGTCGCGCCGTTCGGCGGCGTCAAGCAATCGGGACTGGGCCGTGAAGGCTCGCACTATGGTATCGACGATTACGTCGTCATCAAGTATCTGTGCCTGCAGGTCTGATTTAGCCGATGCACCGAGCGAAGGCCCCGCGCGTGTTTAACGCCGGGGCCTTCGCTCATTTCGATGCCGCGACGGGCGTCACTTTCACCGCGGCCGCGGAAACGAACACCGCATGCACGGTGTCGCCCTTCTTGAGGTTGTCGGCTGCGACATCGGGCGGAAGGTCCATGGTCTCGGTGCGCCACGGTCCGCGCAGTGTGACGGTGTGATGCTTCTTGTCGACCCTCACGACCGTGGCGAGAATCTCGACCTGACGCGATGAATCGAAGCCGCTTGCGCCATTCGCGCCCGAAGCGGGCGAATAGGTTTGCGTGTCCACGCGCTTGCGCAGGCCCTGATCCTTGCCCGTTACCTTTTCCACGTTCGAAAGCAAAGCGTTCTTGTACTGGACATCGACCTTGTCGCCAACATGAAGCTGATCGAAATCCGTCACTTCCTTGTTGACGAGCACTGTCGAATCGCCACGCGGACCATGCACGATGAGCGTGCGCGTCGACGGGTCTATGCCCGTGATGACGGCTTGAACGTGGATAGGCTGCGCCGCGCCGATGACCTGCCGCGCCTGGTTCGTCAATGCGTCGTTGGTCTGAGCGAAAGCGGTGCCGGACGCCATGACGATTGCCGTCATTGGAAAGAGAGAAAGCGCGCGAAAGCCTGATTTCATTTGATCACTCCTCGTTGCACATCGGTAGTCCAAACAAATTCGCTCGACGATATCATGCAGACGACTACGCCCAGACGCACGCCCACGGCGGATATGGCCCCGAACCGGTAGAATCGATCGACAGGACCGGCTAAGGGCAACGACGCGTATATTCGACGCGCCGACGCGTCACGCGTATTCTTGCCCGCCGCATTTTTGACCTTTTAGGGGCGTTATGCGACGTTCGGCATTTTTTATCCGCTTCATTGGCATTGGTGTTCTCTTTCATATCTACGTTGGCGTGCGGCTCATTCCCGATGCGCCCGTCGGCCCGGCGCTCAAGGCGCTTGCCATCGCGCTGCTCGTCGCCTCGCTAATTTTGATTCCGCTCGGCATGTCCGCGCGATCGATCGAAAAGCAACCGCTTGCGGATCGGCTCGCCTGGTTCGGACTGACCGCGCTCGGCTTCTTCTCGTCGCTCCTGCTGCTGACCTTCGCGCGCGATCTCGTGCTGCTGTCCGTGCATGTGTTCGACTGGCTGCGCGGCACGCCCATAGGCTCGCCCCGCTTCGTTGCCGAGAGTGCGCTGGCCGTGCCGTTGCTCGCGTTGCTCTCGTCCGTCGCCGGCTTTTACAACGCGCGAAAGCGCGCGCCGGTAAAGAGCGTGGACGTGCCCATCGACAATTTGCCGGCGGCGCTCGAAGGCTTCACTATTGTGCAGATCAGCGATATCCACGTCGGCCCGACTATCAAGCGGCACTATGTCGAGCGAATCGTCGCGGCCGTCAATGCGTTGCAGCCGGATCTGATCGCGGTGACGGGCGACGTGGTCGATGGCAGTGTGCCGCACCTCGCTGCTCATACACGCCCGCTCGCGGAATTGAGCGCGCGGCACGGCGCGTTCCTCGTCACGGGTAATCACGAGTATTACTCGGGCGCGGACAAGTGGATCGTCGAATTCCGGCGGCTCGGCATGAATGTGCTGCTCAATCAGCATGTGGTGCTGAACCACGACGGCGCGCAAGCCGTGATCGCCGGTGTCACCGATTACGGCGCGGGCAGCTTCGATCCCGCGCACCGGAGCGACCCGGCTAAAGCGATGGAAGGCGCTCCCGCCGATGCCACCGTGCGCGTGCTCCTTGCCCATCAGCCACGCAGCGCGACCGCCGCCGCCGATGCGGGTTTTACGCTGCAACTGTCGGGGCATACGCATGGCGGACAGTTCTTTCCGTGGAACTTCTTCGTCAAGCTGCAGCAGCCGTTCGTGTCGGGTCTCGTGAAATTCAACGGACTGTGGGTGTACACGAGTCGAGGAACGGGCTATTGGGGACCGCCCAAGCGCCTCGGCGCGCCTTCCGAAATCACGCGCGTGAGGCTGGTCGCGGCGCCTGCAGCTTGAACCGAGCTTGGCCTGCATGGAGTCAACGCTTCGGAACGCTTTTCCAGACCACTTTCACGGTCGCGCCGGATGCGAGCGCGGCGGCGTCGCCGGGATGGGTTGTACGTATCTCGATTGGCAAGCTGTTGGCGTCCTTCAGCATGACGACGCCGGTTGCACTGTCGGCGCCCGTAACCTGCCCGACGAACTGCGTTTGCCCCGGCAGCATTTCCTGCAAAGGCTGCGCTTTGACAAGCGTGAGCGTAACCGCGCGAAGCGCCGTGCTATTCACTCGTGTGCCAATAGGCAACTTGTTCAGATCCTGCATCTCCTGCCCGACGTTCAACTGCGTCTCCTGCCCTTGCGCATTGACCACGGTGACGCGATGCGCGTCGGGATCGACAGCTTTTACCTCGCCGATGATCTGCACGAGCATCTTGCCTTCGATGGACAGCGCAGCAACCTTTGCGCTTGGTTGACGTTGAGCAAACGCATTGCCGCCATTCAATAGGCCAGTCAGCGAGCCGACCAGCAATGCTGTGCAGAAGTAGATTATTTTGATTTTCATGGCTCAGTCTCTCAATGTCAGCGAGGCCAGCCAGGCTTTCTCTCGCATACATCCTGACGAGGATGTTGTTTCGATTCTGCCCTGTCAACCCTTCGAGATGATTGAGACGGAGTGCGAAATTTTGTCACCGATCGTTTTGATGCGCGAAAGGCTCGCCTTGCTTCAAGGCGAATTCAAAGCGTTCGGCGCGTGCGCCGGCGACCGTATCCGTTCTACGCGCTTTGGCCAGGTCAGCTTTCGGTCTGGCGAAAAAGCAGCGCAGCGCCGTTCAGGCAGTAACGCAGACCAGTGGGATTCGGGCCGTCGTCGAAGACATGCCCGAGATGGCCGCCGCAACGCCGGCAAAGCACTTCGTGACGAAGGGAGCCGGGCGTTGCATCGGCGCGGGTGGCGACGGCGCCGTCGATTGGCATGGAGAAACTCGGCCATCCGGTGCCGCTATCGAACTTCGCCGACGAGGCAAAGAGCGGCGATCCGCATCCCGCGCAAAAAAACGAGCCGTTGCGACGCTCGTTGATCAACGGGCTGGCGTTCGGCGGCTCGGTCGCGCCGCGCCTGAGCACGCGATATTGTTCAGCGGAAAGGCGGCGGCGCCATCCGGCATCGCTCAGGTTCATCTCGTACGGGTCGGCAAGCGCCGTGTCCGCGCCGCGCGAGGCAATGGAGCCGCCCGTGAAAGTGGCCGTGACCGCGCCGAAGAAAGTGCGTTTAGTGCGTTTCATGATTTTCATTCGATGAACGCCTCTTGATGGTGACGACGCCCGCCGGCGCCAACCGCTACGATTTGATGCGATAGCCGGTCTTGAAGATCCACGCCGTGATAGCGATGAACACGCCCAGAAATACTAACGTCATCGAAAGGCTTACGCCTACGGAAACATCCACGAGACCGTAAAAACTCCAGCGAAAGCCGCTGATGAGATACACGACCGGATTAAAAAGCGCGACCGTTTTCCAAAACGGCGGCAGGATGTTGATCGAATAAAAGCTGCCGCCGAGGAACGTGAGCGGCGTGACAATCAAAAGCGGAATGATCTGAAGTTTCTCGAAACCGTCTGCCCAAATGCCAATAATGAATCCGAGCAGGCTGAATGTCAGCGATGTCAGCAGCAAAAACACGATCATCCAAAATGGATGGTCGATCCGCAGCGGCACGAAGAGCCGCGCAGTCGCGAGAATGATCAACCCGAGAATGATCGACTTGGTCGCCGCCGCGCCGACGTAACTCAGAACGAGCTCGAAATACGACACGGGCGCGGACAAGAGCTCGTAGATGGTGCCCGTGAACTTCGGAAAGTAAATGCCGAACGAAGCGTTCGCGATGCTCTGCGTGAGCAGCGACAGCATGACGAGTCCCGGCACAATGAACGCGCCGTAGCTGATGCCGTCCACTTGCGGAATGCGCGAGCCGATGGCCGCGCCGAACACCACGAAATAGAGCGAAGTGGAAATGACGGGCGACACGATGCTCTGCATGAGCGTGCGTCCGGCGCGCGCCATTTCGAAGCGATAGATCGCGCGTACTGCGTGAAGATTCATGTGGTCTCCCTGTCGACCGGAATCGATGCTCCCGGTCCGATACGACTAGTTGCGCACGAGGCTCACGAAGATGTCTTCGAGCGAGCTCTGCGTCGTTTGCAGATCCTTGAAGCGCACGCCGGCTTCATCGACATGGCGCAATAGCGCGATGATTCGACCCGGCTCGTCATGGGCGTCGTAGGTGTAAGTCAGTTCGTTGCCGTCGGCGGACAATTGCAGGCCGTAGGGCGCGAGCGACGCGGGCACGGCAGCCAGCGCGTGATCCAATTGCAGCGCGAGCTTCTTCTGCCCGAGCTTGCGCATGAGTTCGGCCTTCTCTTCGACCAGCACGATCTCGCCGCGATTGATCACGCCTACGCGATCCGCCATCTCTTCCGCTTCCTCGATGTAATGCGTCGTGAGGATGATGGTCACGCCGTTCGCTTGCAGTTCGCGCACGAGGTTCCACATGTCGCGGCGCAGTTCGACATCGACGCCGGCCGTCGGCTCGTCCAGAAAGAGAATCTGCGGCTCGTGCGCGAGCGCCTTGGCGATCAGGACGCGCCGCTTCATGCCGCCCGAAAGCGTCATGATCTTGTTGTCCTTTTTGCTCCAGAGCGACAGCGACTTCAGCACCTTCTCGACATGCGCCGGGTTTTTCGGCCGGCCGAACAAGCCCCGGCTGAACGATACGGTCGCCCACACGGTTTCGAAGGCGTCGGTGGTGAGTTCCTGCGGCACGAGCCCGATCATCGCGCGCGCGGCGCGATAGTCCGTGACGATGTCGTGTCCGTTCACGGTGACCGTGCCCGAGCTGGGATTCACGATGCCGCAAACCGTGCTGATGAGCGTGGTCTTGCCCGCCCCGTTCGGACCGAGCAACGCGAAAATCTCGCCGCGCCGGATTTCCAGATTCACGTCCCGGAGCGCGCTGAACCCCGACTCGTAGGTCTTGGAGAGGTTTGAAATGGTAATGATGGTTGGCATGGCACGGACGATAGCAGATAAGGCGCGATCCGGCTGGATCGAACGGGGCTTTCAGGGGTCGTCCGTTTGGCCGATGCACGGCGCGTGCCGCGCTGCATACAATGGGCGTCTGATCAAGGGAGCCGACATGCTGTTCGAACAGATTCAAACCGCTTGCATCAACGACGCGGACGTGCCGTGGGTGCCCTTCACGCCATACAGCGAGCACGTGCTCGTCAAATACTTCAAGCTCGATCCGGTTCGCGGCGAAACCATCGCCCTTTTGAAGGCGCCGGCGCGCGGACAAATGCCGCGGCATCGGCATACGGGCACGGTAATCGTCTACACGGTCGAAGGGCGCTGGAAGTATCGCGAACATGCGTGGATCGCGGACAAAGGCAGCATCGTGTACGAGACCGCAGGTTCCAGTCACACGCCGGAAGCCGTTCCAGTGGTGGACGGCAGCGATCAGATCGTCACGCTCAACATCATTCAGGGCGAGCTGCTCTTCGTAAACGAAAACGGGCAAATACTTGCCGCCGAAGACTGGCGCAGCGGCTGGGAGCGCTACGCTGCCTATTGCCGCGCGCATGGATTAAAAACACGCGACTTGACGGCGTTCGGCTGAAGGCGTGGTTAGAATCGTGCATCGCACAAACATCCATTGGAGGAAGCGCGCATGAGCATACAGACGGTGGGTATCGTCGGAGCGGGAACCATGGGCAACGGCATCGCGCAGGTCGCGGCCGTGGCGGGATTCGACATCGTGCTGATCGACGTGACGGACGCCGCGCTCGCCAAGGGCGTGGCCACGCTGACGAACAGCCTGGAACGGCTGGTGTCGAAAGACAAGCTGCAAGCGTCGGTGCGCGATGCCGCGATTGCGCGCATCCAGACATCCACGGATTACGGGCGGCTCAAGGACGCGGATATCGTCATCGAGGCGGCCACGGAGAACGTCGAGCTCAAACACCGCATTCTGAAGCAGATCGAAGCAGCGGCGCGGCCCGAGGCGATCATCGCGTCGAACACATCGTCTATTTCGATCACCGCGCTTGGCGCAACGCTTGCGCGGCCCGAGCGGTTCATCGGCATGCACTTCTTCAATCCGGTGCCGCTGCTGCAACTCGTCGAAGTGATTCGCGGCGTACAGACGAGCGACGACACCGCGAACGCCGTGCGCGCGCTCACCGAGAAGCTGGACAAGTCGCCCATCGGCGTGAAGAACTCGCCTGGCTTCGTGGTCAACCGCATTCTCGTGCCCATGATCAACGAAGCCTTCTTCGTGCTCTATGAAGGCGTGGCGAGCGCCGAGGAAATCGACGCGGGCATGAAGCTCGGCGCAAACCATCCTATCGGTCCGCTCGCGCTTGCCGATCTCATCGGCCTCGATGTCTGTCTCTCGGTCATGGACGTGTTTCTGAAGGATTTCGGCGATTCGAAATATCGAGCGTGCCCGCTGTTGCGCGAACTCGTGTCCGCGGGTTATCTCGGCCGCAAGACGAAGCGCGGCGTTTATCGGTACGACTGAGCTCAGGCTTACGCGCTTTTCGGCAGACGCTCTCGGTCGTGCGGCGCGGCGAAGTCAAGCACGGGACCGGCCGGCACGATCCCGGTCGGGTTGATCGAGCGATGACTCTCGTAGTAATGCCGCTTGATGTGCTCGAAGTTCACCGTGTCCGCGACTCCCGGCATCCGGTAAATCTCGCGCGTGTAGTTGGAGAGATTCGGATAATCCGCTATGCGCCGCAGATTGCATTTGAAGTGGCCGGCGTACACGGCGTCGAAGCGCACGAGCGTCGTGAACAGTCGGATGTCGGCTTCGGTGAAGCGCTCGCCCGCGAGATAACGGTGCGAGGCAAGGCGCGCATCGAGGAAGTCGAGGGTATCGAAGAGCGGCTGCACGGCTTCCTCGTACGCGGCCTGGGTGGTCGCGAAGCCCGCTTTGTAGACGCCGTTGTTCACGCTGTCGTAGATGCGCGCGTTGAGCGTGTCGATCTCCGCGCGCAACTCGGGCGGATAGTAATTGCCCGCTTTGGCGCCCTGGCCGTCGAACGCGGCATTCAGCATGCGAATAATCTCGGACGACTCGTTGCTGACTATCGTGCCGCGCGCCTTGTCCCAGAGAATCGGCACGGTCACGCGGCCGGTGTAGCTCGCGTCCGCCGCCGTGTAGACCTGATGCAGAAAGCGCGCGCCGTTGATGGCGTCGGGCACGACGCCCGGACCATCCGCGAAGGTCCAGCCGTTTTCGAGCATGAGCCAGTGAACGACCGAGATGCCGATCATTTCTTGCAGCCCCTTGAGCGCGCGCACGATAAGCGTGCGATGTGCCCACGGACACGCCAGGCTCACGTACAAGTGATAACGGCCCGCTTCCGCCTTGAAGCCGCCCTCGCCACTCGGACCGGGCGCGCCATCGGCCGTGACCCAGTTGCGAAACGCCGCGTCCTTGCGCACGAAGCGCCCGCCAGTCGATTTCGTGTCGTACCACTTGTCCTGCCATTGCCCGTCGACGAGAAGTCCCATCTGCATGCTCCTTGATCGTTGTTTGCGTCATCTCCAAGCACGTGGTGGACCGCGCCGCCGCTCTTGCCGTACCATCGCGCCGATGAACGTTCGATGGAGTCGAACATGTTATCCGAGGAAGAACTCGCCCTGCTCGATGCAATCCGCTCGACCGGCAGCCTTTCCCGCGCGGCGGCGCGACTCGGCCGCGCGCCCTCGACGATCTCGCATGCCGCGCGGCAACTGGAAACGCGCTTCGACGCGCTGCTGTTCGACCGCCGTCGTTACCGCCTGCAACTGACGCCAGCGGGCCATCTTCTCGCCGATGAAGCCGCGCGTCTGATGATCGACGTGTCGCGTCTGACGCAGCGCGTGAAGCAGATCGCGAGCGGCTGGGAAGACCGGTTGTGGATAGTCTGCGACGAGATACTCGAGTTCGAGACCTTGCTGCCGGTCGTGCAGGCGTTCGACGCGCTCGCGTCCGGCGTGACCCTGCGCATGACGCATGAAGTGCTGGGCGGCACGTGGGAAGCACTGCGCGATGGCCGCGCCGATCTCATCGTCGGGGCGACGAACGAACCGCCCGCGATTCCCGGCCTGCGCTGGTTCGAACTCGGCGTGATGGAATGGGTGTTCGCCGTGGCGCCGCGCCATCCGCTGGCGAAGGCGGCAGAACCGCTCGGGCGCGAGCAGATCGCGGCGCATCGCGCGGTGGCGGTCGCGGATTCATCGCATGGATCGGCGGGACGCGCTTACGGCGTGCTCGGCGGACAAGCGGCGCTCGCCGTGCCGGGCATGCGCGCGAAGATTCTTGCTCAACGGCAAGGACTTGGCTGCGGTTGGGTGCCGAAGCATCGAGTGGCTTCATTGCTGGCGCGTGGCGAACTGATCGCAAAGCAAACCGGCGATCCGCGCGAGCCTAACGTTCTGTACGTGGCATGGCGCGGCGATCACGAAGGCCGCGCGTTGCAATGGTGGATTGAGCAGTTTCGTCAGGCGCGTTTGGCCAGGCGTCTTGTCGATGGCATCGACGCGTTCGCCTGAAATTACGGCAGCTTGACTACCGAAGGCAACGAAAAGACCAGACAGCATAAAAGCCACAGCGAATATACGAAGAGGCCTCGCAGCCGCCTGCGCCGCCGGCCGTCGTCTTCACGTGCTTGCATGAGCATGATTGCCATCTCGTCGAGTGATCGTTTCGTTAAGCGTATGCGAAGCCACCGCACATTGCCAGCGCGCCCGAATACCGTGCGCCATCGGCAATTTTTAGTAGTATGGATTGGATGCCGCCGAACTTACCGCTATGATGCCGGCGCTAAAACGCCCCGTCTCACTGATTTCTCTTCATTCAAGGCACCATGTCCACCACTCCGAACGGGCCGCCGAATTTGAACCCGCGCCAGCCAGTCGATATCGCGCGCATTCTGCTCGTCATTGCCATTCTGACTGCGCTGACTGTTGGCAGCCTTTATATCCTGCGGCCGTTTCTGCCGGGGCTGATCTGGGCCACGACGATCGTCGTCGCCACCTGGCCGTTGATGGTCGCGGTGCAACGCCGCTGCGGCAATCGCCGCTGGGCCGCGACGACTGTCATGCTGCTCGTGCTGCTGATCGTCATCGTGCTGCCGTTGTATCAGGCTATCTCCACGCTCGCATTGCACGGCGCCGAGATCATGTCGGCCATCAAGAGCCTGCCCACGTATGCACTTCCCCCGCCGCCGAGTTGGGTACACGACGTGCCGCTCGCCGGTCAGCGCGTCTCGGCCGAATGGCAGACGCTTTCCGACGCCGGCCCCGGCGGCCTGCTCGCCCGCATCGAACCGTATGTGACGATCGCAGCGCGCTGGATGCTCTCGCACGCGGCCGTCGTCGGGGTGTTCGTGATGCACATGGTGATCACGATCATCATCTCCGGCATCCTTTACATGCAGGGCGAGGCAGCGGGCCGCTTCATCGTGCGGTTCGCAACGCGGGTTGCCGCGCAGCGTGGCGCCGAAGCCATCAAGCTCGCCGGCCTCGCCATTCGCGCGGTGGCGCTCGGCATTGTCGTGACGGCCGTGACGCAATCGGCGCTCGGAGGAATCGGCTTGTGGATCGCGGGCGTGCCGGCCGCGGGCATCATCACCGCCGTCATGCTGATGTTGTGCCTCGCGCAAATCGGGCCGCTCTTGCCACTGCTTGGGGGCGTCGCCTGGCTTTTCTGGCACGGGTCGCACGTCGCCGCGATTCTGTTGCTGATCTGGTCGATCATGATTGCCATGCTCGACAATTTTTTACGTCCCATACTCATCCGCCGCGGTATCAATTTGTCGATGCTGCTGATTCTTTCCGGCGTGCTTGGCGGCATGTTCGCATTCGGAATTGTCGGATTGTTTATTGGCCCGGTCATTCTCGCGGTCACCTCGGCAATATTGAACGCGTGGATCAACGAACAGCCCTCATTGCCGCAAGTAGACGCCATGAGTAAGGAAGAGCTGACCGGATCGACGGCCGCGCGAGGCATAAGCGACGTATGAGCGGACGGCGCAAAGCATTACGCTTATATCTGCTGAACCGGCACTGGGCGCAAAATTAGGAAAACACCTAAAGCGTATCTAACGCGATCCAAATCCAGCTTTATATTTTGAATCATCCCAAAATAAGAAATCGCTTAAGCAATGGCTTAGGACTCTGATTAATTTGAGAAATCGCAAGCAAACACACAATGTTTCGCTGTGAATTAAAGAGACATATTCCGCTACAATGCACTTCTTTGATACTTGCCCTCTCAGGGCGTAGGGGAATGACCATGTCTCTGCGCGACGTGGACGTCATCGACTACATCGGAGTGAATTCCTTGCTCAAGCGCGTGTATGTCGGGATATTCGATGAATGCGACTGGCACGATGAAAAAATGCATGAGGATTTGCTGACGCGGAAAATAGACGGCTATAACCGTTATATTCGCTCGGGTCAGTTACTTATGAATTATCCGCACGTTCGCGGATATCAGATCGTATTTGAATACGTGTCGATGCACAAAATGACGCCCAGCGCGCTGCAGTATTGGAAAACGCGTGAGCGCGTCATCCACGCGGCGGGTTTCGATGTACGTGTGCGCGCCGTGGACGTTCGGCGCTCGCTCGGCATCAAGGTCGACGACGTCGCCAAGGTCGAGGCCGAGTTGGTCGAACCCGCGGCTATCGAAGTGCTCGATGCGGACCCGCGCAGTCGCCTCGCCGACGTGACCGACATCTCTTATCTGCCGCCGTTGATGCCTTCCAGGGCGCAACAGGCGCAGACTCTCCCGGCGGTTCTTACCCGCCTGTCGTTGCGGCGCGCGGCAATGAACTGAATTTCGTTGTACTCGGAGCCGTTCGGTGCGCGACGAGCGCGCTTCGGAAACACGGGTGAGCTCTCACGGGATACACCGGTGAGCCAATTCGGGAAGCAAATAAAGCGGCGAGGCCTGAAAGCCTCGCCGCTTTTTCTTGGGCACTTCCGAAGTTACTGCACCAGACTCAACGCCGACGTTGCGATGGACGGCACGGCAATATTATTGGTCTTCGCGTACTGCACAGCCTGCGTAAGCGTCTGCATCAGCGATTGCAACTGCCCCGGCGCCGATTGCGCGATATACGTTGCCGCCTGCGCCGTGCCAGGATTCGAGCCGGCCTGCATGAGCGAGGACATGTTCATCGAATTCTTGACCGAACTCAGATTCGATTGCAGCCCCGCGTATTGCTTGACGCCCTGACCCAGCGAAGCTAGCCCATCCGTGAAAGTTTGCTTGCTCGCGGCCGTCGGCGGCGTGGTCGATCCACTGGAAAAAGCCTGAATCAGCGATTGCGACACGCTTTGCTGCGTACCGCCAAGCTGCGACAGCGCACTGCTGCTCGGCACACCGCCGCTTCCCGACGCGCTCGACAGCAGTCCCGCCGCCGACTGCGCCTGACTCGCGACGCCGGACATTCCCATGGCCGAAGCAAGATTCGATTGTCCGCTCAACACCTGTTGATTCGCGCCGAGATAGCTTTGCACTAGCGAACCCAATCCCGACGACTGCGTGCCCGCGCTGCCCGACACATCCGACTTGCCGCTGCCGAATCCGAACTGTTGCAGGTTGATTTGCGCGTTGGATGCGACCGGCGCGACAAGCGCTCCCGTCAAACCAGCCGCCAGTAGCGCAAACCTCAACGAGCGCTTCACCATGTTGCGTTCCTCCATTTGACTCGTCCGATGATCGAACAGGCTCGGTTCGACCTTCAGACAAATTGACGGTTCGCGCTGTTTACATTTGCTTGCGATTATGTCAGGAGAAATATTCGGCGAAATCATTTTGTCTGGCGAAGCTCCGGAAAATCCTCTTCCCAGAATTCGAACTCGCCGCGCACGGCAGTGTTGGTGCGAGCGGCTTCCTGTCGACGAAGATCGACGCGCCGAATCTTGCCCGAGATGGTTTTCGGCAACTCGGCGAATTCGATTCTTCGAATGCGTTTATATGGCGAGAGCCGCTCGCGCGAAAACGCGAACACGCTTCGCGCCAGTTCCGGTCCGACTGCGAAGCCGTGTCGCAGGGTAACGAACGCCTTCGGCACGGAGAGCCGTAACGGGTCCGGACTCGGCACGACAGCAGCTTCCGCGATCGCCTCGTGTTCGATCAACACGCTCTCCAGCTCGAACGGACTCAGCCGATAGTCCGAAGATTTGAACACGTCGTCCGCGCGGCCGACGTAGACGAAGTAGCCATCCGCGCCGCGCGAGGCGACGTCCGAGGTGCGATAGAAGCCGCCGCGCATCGCGTTTTCGGTGGCGGTCGGGTTATCGGCGTAACCGGTCATCAGGCCGAGCGGCGGCGGATTCAGCACCAGCGCGATCTCGCCTTCGTCGGCGAGCGCGCCATCTGGATCGAGCAGCGCCACGCGGTAACCGGGCAGCGGACGTCCCATCGACCCCGGCGCAACCCGCTGACCCGGCGTATTGGCGATCTGCGCGGTGGTTTCAGTCTGGCCGTAGCCATCGCGGATAGGCACGCCCCACGCCGTGTGCACGCGCTCGACGACCTCGGGATTGAGCGGCTCGCCCGCCCCGACGATCTCCCGCAGCTTCACCGCGTAGGACGCCAGCGGCTCTTGCACCAGCATGCGCCACACGGTCGGCGGCGCGCATAACGTGGTGATGTCGTATTGCACGAGCGCATCGAGCGTGCGCGCCGCATCGAAGCGGCTGAAGTTGTAGATGAAGACGCAAGCCTGTGCATTCCACGGCGCGAAAAAGCAGCTCCACGCGTGCTTTGCCCAGCCCGGCGAGCTGATGTTCCAGTGCACGTCGCCGGGTTGCAGGCCGATCCAGTACATCGTCGAAAGATGCCCGACCGGATAGCTCTCGTGCGTATGCGCGACGAGCTTGGGCTTCGACGTCGTGCCCGAAGTGAAGTACAGCAAATAGGGATCGCTGGCGTTCGTTTCGCCATCTGCGGCAAAGTCCGGCGACGCTTCGTAGGCCGCGTCGTAGGCAAGCCAGCCATCGCGCGGCTCGCCCACGGCGATACGCAGTCCCGTCACGTCGATGCCTTCGAACTTGTGCGTCTCGCCCGCATCGACGATCACGTGTTGCACGCGTCCAAGCGCGATGCGCTCGCGCAAGTCGGCAGGCGCGAGTTGCGTGGTCGCGGGCAGCACGATAGCGCCGAGCTTCATCGCGCCGAGCATGGTCTCCCACAACTCGACTCGGTTCGGCAGCATCAACAAGATACGCTCGCCGCGCGTGACGTTCAGCGCGCGCAAATGGTTGGCGACGCGCGCCGAACGCTCGCTCATCTGCGCGAATGAAAGACGCGTCTCGCCGCCACCTTCGTTGACGATATGCAACGCGGCCGCATGGTTGCCGCGCGCCATCGGATCGAAATAATCGAGCGCCCAGTTGAAACGACTAAGCGCCGGCCACTGAAACTCGCGATACGCGGTGTCGTAATCGGTGCGATGTCGCAGCAAAAAGTCGCGTGCTTCGATGAAAGGCTCTGCCGGGTTCATTTCGTCTCCGTGATTGTTTTGATTGCCCCGTGCGGCGCGCGCTTGAAAGCCGGTTTCAGAGCTGACGCGCGATCACCATGCGCTGCACTTCGCTGGTTCCTTCGTAAATCTGCGTGATGCGTGCATCGCGATAATGCCGCTCCACCGGATAGTCTTGCAGATAGCCATAGCCGCCGTGAATCTGGATGGCATGCGAACAGACGCGCTCCGCCATCTCGGACGCGTAGAGCTTCGCCTGCGAAGCCTCCGACAAACACGCAATGCCCTCGGTGCGCATGCGCGCCGCGTGCAGCACGAGCAGGCGCGCGGCGTTCAGTTGCGTGTGCATGTCGGCGAGCATGTTCGCGACCGACTGATGCTCGAGAATCGGCTTGCCGAACTGGCTGCGATCGTGGGCGTAGGCGCGCGCCGCGTCGAAGGCCGCGCGCGCGATGCCGAGCGCCTGCGCCGCAATGCCAATGCGCCCGCCTTCCAGATTCGACAACGCGATCTTGAGTCCTTCGCCGCGCTTGCCGAGCA
Source organism: Caballeronia sp. LZ001 (assembly GCF_031450875.1). Classification (NCBI taxonomy): domain Bacteria; kingdom Pseudomonadati; phylum Pseudomonadota; class Betaproteobacteria; order Burkholderiales; family Burkholderiaceae; genus Caballeronia; species Caballeronia sp. LZ001. Next base: position 405,714 of record NZ_JARTVX010000004.1, read on the forward strand.
GGTTCGCAGCGGGAATCGCGCAATCGTCGAAGGTGATGGCGCAGGTATCCGATGCGCGAATGCCGAGCTTGTGCTCTGGCGGCCCGACATTGAAGCCAGGCGTGCCGGTCGGCACGATGAACGCCGAGATGCCGCGCTTGCCGAGTTCGGGATCGGTCACGGCGAAGACGATAGCCACGCCCGCGCGCTTGCCGTTGGTCACGAACTGCTTGCTGCCCGAAAGCACCCATTTGCCGTCGCGCTCGGTTGCGCGCACGCGCAGATTGTTCGCTTCCGAACCCGCCTGCGGTTCGGTGAGGCAGAACGCGCCGATCACTTCGCCGCTCGCGAGCTTCGGCAGCCATTCGGTCTTCTGCGCGTCGGTGCCGAAAGCGAGGATCGGGCCGCAGCCGACCGAGTTGTGCACACTCATCAACGTGGCGCAGGACGCGCAGCCCGCCGCGATTTCCTCCATCGCGAGCGCATAGGCGGTGTAGTCGCTGAACGTGCCGCCGAGTTCCGCAGGCACGATCATGCCGAGCAAACCCAGTTCGCCGAGTTGCCGCACGACGGCGTCGGGCAACGCGCCGTCCCGGTCCCACTGACCCGCGTTCGGCGCAAGCACTTCGGTCGCGAACTGACGCGCGGCGTCGCGAATCATGCGCTGCTCTTCGGTAAGAAAACTGTCGATCATGGTTGGAGCCCGTAGAAGGTGCCTGAAGCGATCGGATAAACTTGCTCGCCGCGTCTTTCGGAAACGGCGCTGCGGCGCGTTGCAAGTCATGCCTCGATCATGCGCGGCGCGCGTGGCGTGTGCACGAGTCTAGGCAATCGCCGGACATTAGCCGATGCCTGAAACGATCACGCTAACTGAGCGCTTTGGCCACCTAGTGACAACCCCAACATCCACGAAGGACATCGAACGGGATTCGATCGCCGCGAGTCTCGTCGACGCAGCCTTGCGCTGCGCACAAGCACGCGGCGTCGATCGCGCGATACTGCTCGACGCCGCGCAGATCGCGCCCGCGCTGCTCGACACGCCGCATGCGCGCGTCACGCCCGCGCAGTACGGCCGCCTGTGGCACGCCATCGCCGACGCGCTCGACGACGAGTTCCTCGGCCAGGACGCGCACCCGATGCGGCGCGGCAGCTTCGTGCTGATGTCGCACGCCGCGTTGAGCGCGCGCGACGGCGCACAGGCGCTCGGGCGCATCGCCGGATTCATGCGGCTCGTGCTGGACGAGTTATCGTTCGAGCCGGATATCGGCGCGACGCGCGTGCGCCTCTGGATGAACGACGGCCACGGCGAACGCGAGCCCAAGAGCATGTTCGCCTGCGCGACCGGCTTCATCCTCGTCTATGGATTGTTGTGCTGGCTCGTCGGGCGACGCATTCCGGTGCTTGCGGCCGATTTTCGTTGCGAGGAACCAGCGGATAGCGACGAATACCGGCTGATGTTCTGCGACACCCTTCGTTTCGACGCACCGCGTTCATTCGTCGATTTATCGCCCGAATGCGCCGCGCTGCCCGTCGTGCAGACAACCGCCACGATCAGGCGCTTTCTGCGCGACGCGCCCGCGAACTTCATCGTCAAGTATCGGAATTCGGAATCGCTCGCGGCGCGCATTCGGCGGCGCTTGCGGCAGACCGCGCCGGCCGACTGGCCCGAGGCGGACCGCATGGCGGCGGAATTGAATATCGCGCAGGCCACCTTGCGTCGGCGTCTCGCGCAGGAAGGGCTGACGTATCGAACCATCAGGGACGCGCTACGCCGCGATCTGGCGCTCTCGCGTCTTGCGGATACCGACGAAACCATCGCTCAGATTGCGAGCGCGCTCGGCTTTGCGGAACCGAGCGCTTTCAGGCGCGCCTTCAGAAAGTGGACGGGCGTGCGGCCAGGCGGATTATCGCCGCGCACGCTGAGAGCGCGCGGATATCGACGCTGCTATATTGAGGCGTCGAAGAATTGCCCACGGAGCGCATCATGACGAAAGCACGGCCCGACGAACCCGCGACGCACACCCACGAAGAGGAGTTGCTCGACGAAGCGCTGGATGAGACGTTCCCGGCGAGCGATCCGATTGCCGTGGACGCCGAGCCGGAAGACAACGAGGAACGCAAGCGGGCTAAGTAAGACTCAGAGGGGATCGTTCGGACCCGGTTCATCCGGAGTCGAAAGGAGCGTCACCAGTTTGTCGACGTGCTGATGCAGCAACTTCACATGCTTGTCGATCTGTTCGAGACGGCCGGAAAGGTCCGCCTTCGCCGCTTCGCTCATGCGGTCGGAGGCGATGAGTTCATCGGCCTTGGGCAGCATTGGCTCGACTTGCAGCAAACCTAGCTGGCGTTCCAGCCGACGCAAATCCTGCGACAGCAGTTCGCGATTTTTGCGAAACAAAAGATCGCGACGATTGGCTTCCGCCTGCTGCTGCGCGAGATCGGCCACGCGGCGCGTTGCTTCCGTTTGCGACAGCAGCGGGTCGGGACCGCGCAACACGGAACGCTTGGGCGCGGGATGCGCCGTGCCGCGGAACACCGCGACGGGCGCTTCTTCGTCGAGCGCGCGTTGCACGCCGGAAGGCACTTCGGCGGGGTTGCGGCGCTCGTCCATCCAGTGCGGCGGCAAGCCCGTCACGAGCTCGATACCGCGCACGAATTCCTCGTTGAAGTCGCGCTGACCCGCGACGATGAGCTTCATCAGCGAAGGCGAGAAGCTCATCATCCGCGCGAGTCGCGCAGCGCCGCCCGGCGAACCCACCAGAACATTCAGGTTGGCTCGCCAGACGACGAATAGCGTTTCATCGAAATCTTCCATGAAAGGGCTCCCGGCTGACCGATGCACCCAAAGGCGCATGTCGACAATGCGCGCGTTCGAGTCGCGCGCCAGCGCTTCCGGCTTGCGCTTTTTGCGTCCGTGCGCCGTGGGGCGCGCTTCACCTGCAGATTCATACCGCATCAAACACCATACTACCTTGATCGGCAAGCCCGGCGGACATAAGGGTCCGCGCTAATGGCGCCGGTGATTACGACTGGAACACGACAGGCCACGCAAAGAGCGCTTGCCAACCCGTCGCGGCCACTATATTAAGGCTCGTTGCGCAAATAGCCCACCTTGCTCGGATCGAGCATGCGCCAGGTCACGACAAGCGAGATGGCGCACATGGCGGTGACATACCAATAGAACGCCGATTCGCTGCCCGCCGACTTCAGCCACAACGCCACATATTCCGCCGATCCGCCGAACACCGCATTAGCGACGGCGTACGACAGCCCGACGCCCAGCGCGCGCACTTCGGGCGGAAACATCTCCGCCTTGATGAGACCGCTGATCGACGTATAAAAGCTGACAATGGCAAGCGCGGCCACGACCAGAACGAACGCCATGAACGGGCTCGTCACGTCGCGCAACGCGTGCAGCAGCGGCACCGTGCAGAGCGTGGCGAGCGCGCCGAACCAAAGCATCGACTGACGACGCCCGATGCGGTCCGACAGCGCGCCGAAAAGCGGCTGCATGATCATGTAGACGAACAATGCGCCCGTCATCACGTTACTGGCCGTCTTGGCGTGCATGCCCGCCGTATTGACCAGATATTTCTGCATGTACGTGGTGAACGTGTAGAAGATCAGGGATCCGCCTGCCGTGAAGCCGACCACGGTCATGAACGCGCCCTTGTGCTGCATCAGGCCGCGCAAAGTGCCCGCTTCCTTGCGTTGCCGCGATTCGGCGGTCGTGGTTTCTTCGAGCGAACGACGCAGAAAAAGCGAGATCAGCGCCGCGCAAGCGCCGACGAAAAACGGCACGCGCCAGCCCCACGCCTTGAGCTCTTCTGTCGAGAGAAACATCTGAAGGATGACCAGCACGAGTAGCGCGGCGAGCTGTCCGCCGATCAGCGTCACATATTGAAACGATGCGAAGAAACCGCGACGGCCGCGCAGCGCCACCTCGCTCATATAGGTTGCGCTCGTGCCGTACTCGCCGCCGACGGACAAGCCCTGGAAGAGCCGCGCGATCAGCAGAAAGAACGGCGCCCACGCGCCGATGCTCGAATACGTCGGCAGAAAGGTGATGACGAGCGAGCCGCCGCACATCATTAGCACGGAAATCATCATTGCGTTGCGGCGGCCGTGTTTGTCGGCGATACGGCCGAAGAGCCACCCGCCGATCGGGCGCATGAGAAAGCCCGCCGCGAACACGCCCGCGGTATTCAACAATTGCGTGGTCGGATTGCCGCTCGGGAAGAAGGCCGCCGAGAAATACAGCGCAAGGAACGAATAGATATAGAAGTCGAACCATTCGACGAGATTGCCCGACGATGCCCCGACGATCGCGAATACGCGGCGACGGGTATCTTCAGCGGTGTAGGCGGGAATGTCGTTCATGGGTAGTCTGTTCCTGGTCTCGGCGTTTGATCGGCCGGCACGACACTGCCGGGGCGAATCGCTCTGCGGCGTTCGGGCGCAAGTTTATACGACGATTCGCGGAAAAGCGCGCAAAGATGATTGTGATTTCCCCAATGCGGCGCGCGACAAAGGCGGCATCCATCTTTATGCTTTCAGCCGACGCGGCTTGTCGCCAAAGCCTTCGCGCGGCTTACGCCATTTGCATGTTTCCCGGCGTGGCCACGGGTTAGGGAATTTCCCTTATCGAACACGGCGCCGCGGATTTATCGATAAAGTCTCGCTCGTCCATCATTGGAGTTTCGTATGAACATGCCGTGCCATATCGTGCTGGACGACGCGTTGGCGTCGAAATTCGCGCAAGTCGCGCTGGGTCATCTCACGCGCGAGTATCCCAACAAGCTCGATCACGTCATGGCGAGCGCAGCGGACGTGCAAAGCCCGCGCGCGCTGCATCCCGTCTTCTATGGCAGCTTCGACTGGCATTCGTGCGTGCATGGCTATTGGCTGCTTGCGCGTCTCGTCGACCGCTTTCCCGCGCTACCCGAAGCCGCGCGCATTCGCTCGGTCATCGACGAACATTTCACCGATGCCAACGTCGCCGCCGAAGTCGCCTACCTCGAACGCCCGGCGGCGCGCGGTTTCGAACGGCCCTACGGCTGGGCGTGGCTGCTCGCGCTCGCGGGCCAATTGCGCTCGATGCACACCGAGGAAGGCGCGCGCTGGGCCCGTACGCTGCAACCGCTCGCGGATGCCTTCGTCGCGCGCTTCGTCGAATTCCTGCCGAAGTCGACGTATCCGCTGCGCGTCGGCACGCATTTCAACATGGCGTTCGCGCTGACGCTGGCGCTCGGTTATGCACGTGTGGTTCGTGATGGCGATTTCGAGCGCCTTCTCGTCGATACGGCCACGCGCTGGTTCGCCAATGACGAAGCCTGTCAGGCGTGGGAACCGGCCGGTGACGAATTCCTCTCGCCGTCGCTGATGGAAGCCGTGCTGATGCGCCACGTGTTGCCCGATGCATCGTTCACCGGCTGGCTCGAACGCTTCTTGCCGCGTCTTGCCGTGCGCGAACCCGCGACGCTCTTCGTGCCGGCCACCGTCACCGATCGCAGCGACGGCAAGCTCGCGCATCTCGACGGCCTGAACCTGAGCCGCGCGTGGTGCCAGCGGACCATCGCGCGGGCGCTGCCTGCGGGCGATGCGCGCATCGGCGTGCTCGACGCGAGCGCCGACGAGCATCTGGCGGCGGGCATCGCGCACGTGGCGGGCGACTACATGGGCGAACATTGGCTCGCCACGTTTGCGTTGCTGGCGCTGGAAGCGTGACGCGCCGAGCGCCACGCTGAATCAGACGCGCGGCTGGAACGCGATGACCGCCATTCCCGCCAGCGCGATGACCGCGCCCGTCACGTCCCACATCGTCGGCCGGATGCGATCCACGGCCCACAGCCATGCGATCGCCACACCGATATACACGCCGCCATACGCCGCATAGACACGCCCTGCAGCCGCATCGTGCAGCGTGAGGAGCCACGCGAACAACGCAAGCGAAAGCGCGCCGGGCACGACCAGCCAGGGCGAGCCATCGAGCTTCAGCCATCGATACGGAAAGTAGCAACCGGCGATCTCCGCGATGGCCGTCACGACATAAAGCAGAAGAGTTTTCATGAACAGTCGGGCAGCGGGTTCGACGCGCATTATCGGCTGCTTCGGCAGCAAGCGTCGCCCTGACACGGCACAATGACGCCTCTTGCTCACCTCGCCCTGCAATTGAACGCTCCCAACAATATCGAGCATCCGGCCGCCGTGCCGGTGCACTGGCACAAGCGCGTGCTGACGCTCGCGTTTCCCATCGTCCTCGCAAATCTTACGCAGCCGATTCTAGGCGCGGTCGATACCGCCGTCGCCGGTCATCTCGACGGACCGCAATATATTGGCGGCGTCGCTCTCGGGGGACTCGTTTTCAGCTTCGTGTTCTGGAGCTTCGGCTTTTTGCGCATGGGCACGACGGGCCTCGTCGCGCAGGCGTTCGGTGCGAACGATGCGCTTGCCCTGCGCGCAAGCGTATTGCGGGCGATGCTGCTCGCGCTCTTCATCGGCATGGCGGTGCTGGCGTTACAGGTGCCGATCATCCGTTATGCGCTCGCCGCGCTCGGCGGTAGCGCGGCTGTCCAGAGCACGGCCAGCGCCTACTGCCATGCGCGCATCTGGGCCGCGCCCTTCGCGCTTGGCAACTACGTCGTGCTCGGGATGTTGCTCGGCTGCCAGCGCGTGCGGCTCGCGCTCGTCACGCAAGTGTTCATCAACGTGGTGAATATCGTGGCGGTCCTGCTATTCGTGTATCGCTTCGGCTGGGGTATTTCGGGCATCGGCGCGGCCACGGCGGCTGCGGATTTTTGCGGCTTCGCGCTCGGTCTTGCGATTCTCTGGCGTTTGCGTCCACATGGACTTCCGGCGCTCGCGCTGCGCACGCTGCTGGACGCGCGCGCGATGAAGCGCCTCGTCGCGCTCAATCGCGACATCTTCATTCGCACGCTGTGCCTGCTCGGATCGTATGGATGGTTCGCCCACATGGGCGCGCGTCAGGGCGATGCGATCCTCGCGGCCAACGCCGTCCTGCTCAACTTCCAGACCTTCATGGCCTTCGGACTCGATGGCTTCGCGCACGCCGCCGAAGCGCTGGTCGGCGCGGCCACGGGCGCGCGCGACCGCCACGCGTTTCGCCAGGCCGTGAAGGTGACGATGCTGTGGTCGGTGATCGGCGCGGCGGGCTTTTCGCTCGTTTATTGGCTCGCGGGCGAGTGGATCATCGGCCACCTCACGGATCAGCGGGACGTGCGTGCCGCCGCGCTGCGCTTCTTGCCTTGGGCCGTGGTGATGCCGCTTGCATCGGTCATCAGCTTTCAGCTCGATGGCGTGTTTATCGGCGCGACGCGCACGCGGGAGCTGATGGTGTCGACGGCTGTATCGCTTGGCATCTTTCTATTTGCCGCGTGGTTGCTGAACGGCTGGTTCGGCAACCACGGATTGTGGCTCGCGCTCGCCATCTTGATGATCGCGCGCGCCGTTACGTTGCTGGTGCAGTTGCCCGCGATCGAGCGGAGATCGTGCGTGGATTGACGCGGAGTGGATGGCCTGACTCAATCCGCCTTCGCCTTCAACGCCGCCATACCTTCCAACAACGCCTTGTGAAACGCCACCGGGTCCTGCATCTGCGGCGCATGACCGAGCTCGGCAAACTCGACGAGCTTCGCGCCCTCGATCCGCTGCTGTGCAAGCTTCGCCAGCTCAGGATAACGGCCCAGCGTCGGGCGAATCTCCGGCGGCGCCAGATCCTTGCCGATGGCCGTCGTGTCCTTATCGCCGATCATCAGCAGCGTCGGGGTTCGTAACTGATCGAACTCATAGACGACAGGCTGCGTATAGATCATGTCGTACAGCAACGCCGAGTTCCACGCGACCGCATCTTTCCCCGGTCCGCGATACATTCCCGCAAGCATCTGCACCCACGGTTCGTAGTCCGCGCTCCAATGCCCCGCGTAATACGTGCTGGTCTCGTAGCTGCGGATGCTGTCGGCCGTGGTCTTGAGCTCGCGCGCATACCAGTCGTCGATGGAAATGGACGGCACGCCCTTCGCCTTCCAGTCTTCCAGACCAATGGGATTCACGAGCACGAGTTGCTCGGTCTCGCGCGGGTACATCAGCGCATAACGCACCGCGATCATGCCGCCCGTCGAATGCGCGATCAACGTGGGATGCGTGACGCCAAGCGCCGCAAGCAGCGCATGCGTATTGCGCGCGAGCTGCTGGAAGCTGTACTGATAACGCGCCGGTTTGGTGGACTTGCAAAAGCCGATCTGGTCCGGCGCCACCACGCGATACCCGGCTTCGCTCAAGGTATCGATGGTCTTTTTCCACGTCGCCGCGCAGAAGTTCTTGCCATGCAGAAGCACGGCCGTGCGGCCATTGGGATGCGCGGGATGCACATCCATATAGGCCATCTGGACGACCTGCCGTTGCGACGAAATGGAGAACCGCGCGACCGGATAAGGATAGTCGAAGCCTTGCAGTTCAGGTCCGTATGCTGGGCCATCGTTGGCGGGCGCGTCTTGCGCGTGAGCCTGGCTCGCGGTGAGCATCGTGCAACACGAGACGAGCGACAGCAGCAGGTTTCGCGCGATATCGAGCTTGCGGCGCTTGGCGTTCATTGGCTTCCTTCCATTCGTTTCGATGCGGCCTTCGCCTACGGCGCGGCCCGAGCCGACGCATTCTAGCGTGGATGAATTTCTTCCGTTCCATGTGCACTGCACTGCCTTATACTCTGCGGCCTCGATTCGCCCGGCTTAAGCCGAACGGCTGACCATCAGGCGGCGAGTTCTCACGCATCAGCACGGATCTTCATACTCAGCATGCAAGTACGCATCAAGGCATTCGTCGTCGCGCTTCTAGGCGCCGCGTCGGTCGCGGCGGTCGCGAGCGACTGTCCGCAGTTCAGTCCAGGCGGCCGCGCGCCCGTCGTCGTCAATCAGAAGATGCGCGCGTCCACGCAGGAAATCTGCTATACCGATTTCGCTCTGCTGCATTCCGGCGTCACGCACGGGCCGCTCTGGTCGGCGGAGCATTTGACCGCGCAGAGCGTCGATGACGCGAAGAACAACACGCGCACCAATCGCTTTTTCGTCGACAAGCGGCTGCCGGCCGGCGACAGCGCGCAACTCGACGACTACAAAAGGAGCGGCTACGATCGCGGCCACATGAGCCCGGCGGGCGATCGAGCCAGCAAGCAAGGCATGGCCGAATCGTTCTCGCTTGCGAACATCGTGCCGCAGGATCCGTCGAACAACCGGCGCATCTGGTCGCGCATCGAGCAAGCGGTACGCAGGCTGACCGAAGAATCCGGCGATGCCTATGTCGTGACCGGCCCGCTCTTTTCAGGGCGGCAGTTGCAGACCATCGGCGAGTCGCGCGTGTTCGTGCCGACGCAGTTGTACAAGGTGGTCTATTTGCCGAAGCGGCAAATCGCGTTCGTGGTCGTCGTCGATAATGTGCCGACCAATACCTATACGATGAAAACCGTGCGCGAACTGGAAGCCATGAGCGGTCTTGCGTTTCCCGGCATCCCCGATGCACTGAAAGACAAACGAATTGGAGGACTGAGCGGTGTTTAAACCATTTGCCAACGATACCGACGTGATGAACATCGCGGGCGACGCGATCAACATCCAGAACGGCACGACGCGTGTGTCGGTGAGCGGCGAGCTCACCATTGCACGCGATCAGGCGGGGCTCGCCGCCGCGCAGGCGTTGTACAAGGCGCTCGGGGCTATCGTCGATGTTCTTCAAAAGGACAAGGCGCTGCCCGCGAAGCTTGCCGACGAGCCGACCGCGCCCGGCGGCACGGCGGATAATCCGTTCATCTGAAACGGGACGCGAGAAGACGCGACGTGATCGAAAGCCACGTTAGCCCGAGCCCGCTCGGGCCCATTTTGTTTCGCGCGGAAGGCGATTGCCTGACCGGGCTTTTCTTTGTCGGGCAGAAGTATTGCCCGGACGGTTTATCGCACGAGCCATGCGCATCGGCGCGCGTGCCGCGCGTGATCGCCGAGGCGCGCGAGCAAGTCGACGAATATTTCGGTGGCGCGCGCGAGGTGTTTTCGGTGGCGCTGCGGCTCGACGGTACCGCGTTCCAAAAACAAGTCTGGGACACGCTGCGTCAGATTCCTTTCGGCGAAGCCTGGACTTACGGCGATCTCGCGCGCCGTCTTGGCTTGCCCGCAGGCGCATCGCGCGCGGTCGGCGGCGCGAATGGGCGCAATCCGGTGTCGATCATCGTGCCGTGTCATCGCGTGATCGGCGGCGATGGCGAACTCACAGGTTACGCGGGCGGCGTTGCGCGCAAGCGTCACCTGCTGACGCTGGAAGGCGGACGCGGGCGCGAGCAACTGCTGTTGTTCTGATCCTCCGGCGCGTATCGACGTAAAAAAGCTCGCGATCCTTTCGGCTCGCAAGCTTTTTCTTCGACAGCGTCCAGCTTACGGATTGAGCGTCACTTCCACACGGCGATTCTCGGCGCGACCCTGACTCGTCGCGTTCGATGCCACTGGAACAGACTTGCCGAAGCCCTTCATGGAGAACTCGTTCGCCTTCAGACCGTGGCTCTTGAGGTATTCGAGCACCGACTCCGCGCGACGCTGGGACAACGCCAGGTTATACGGCGCGGAGCCAACAGAGTCCGTATGTCCTTCGATGCTGACAGACGAAAACGTCGTGCCGCGTCCTTCCGAGATGATCTGATCGAGCGAGGCTTTGGCCTTCGGCGTCAACTGGGCGCTGTTGAAGTCGAAGTTCGTCTTTTCGTCGAGGGAAATCTTGCGTGCGGCCGGCGCGACCGGCGCGACGGTCGCCGTATCCACCACCGCTGGCGGCGCGGGTTCCGCAGCCGCCGGCTGCACGGGCTGTGCCGGTGCACCGCAGACAAAAATCAGCTCGGAGACATTGTCCGGTGTCTTCGTTCCCGCGACCTTCTGGAGCGGGTTCACCGGCTGGTTGCCGCATGCCTTCTGCGCGGCGGCCATGCATTGGCTGCCGCCTTCGAACAAGCCGTAGCATTCGGCGCGGAAAGCCTTTTGGCCGTTCGACGTCTGAATTTCGCTGAGATTGAACGTGGGACTGGACGCAAGACTGGTCGCAGGACTGGACGTGGACGAGCAAGCGGCAAGAATGGCGACGCTCGCGAGAATAGTGGCAATGGTCTTGTTGAACATATTGAATGAGTAAGCAGAGCGCCTGTTGGCAATTGACGGGATTTCCGCTTATTTCAGCGCCTGAATTGCGAAAGCGCGAATAAGCCCGTTTTGAGAAATAGATGAAGTTCGGTATCGCGATCTTGAAACGACCGAAAGCCGCCGCGATTCTAGCAACGGCTTAAGAACTTACCGCAGGGACAATTCCCAAAAATCGACATCCCGCTTCGCATCTCATTATTCACCGAAGCGTGCGCCATCTGAACGACTGTTGCGACCATCGACGTCATGCAATTCGGCGACATTTCGCCGGCAAGTTGCTCAATTCGGATTACGCATCCAGCTTAATGCGTATCTGATTATGGTCAGAGAATCCAATTAATTCCAGAACAACCTGCGCGCTCTACTCTTCCAAATCAAATCATTTGCGCGTGATCGAATCGCGTTTGTGCCACTCGCGAATCGCCGTTGTAGCGTTCGGGTTTATTAGGCGAAAAGATACGCGAATCCACGGGTTTTGCCGGCAGGCGCGAGAAGATTTCCTTGTCCGCGTGAAAATTGAACGGAGCTGCCGAAAGAATGCGCGAATCGGGCAACCGTTCGCCGGCATTCGCGCATGAAACTGAAATCGGAAACGAAGAAACGAGACAAAGCGCGAGCGTGACGATGCTTGAAAGCGAGTTCGGACGGGACATGGCTGACCTGAAATGAAACGGCGCGTAACGCCTGGAACAGAAAAGGCCTCGATCCATCTCGGCCCTCGTTAATGCATGGATGCCATTTCAACAGGGCCAAGCGTCATCGCCCATGAGAAGGTTCTCAATTTCGTCCTATTTTTGGGATGCGCTCCCGAGAAGACGAGCGGGCGTGAAAAATGCGGACGAGTAGAGTTCAAACCTTTAGCGCCACCCTTTTTGCAGGAACGGGAATCCAACGCGCGCCTCTGCCCATCGATGGGTTGCCATCCAGCGCCAAGGCGGATGGGCTTTCACGATAGACGGAAGATCCCATTGTTGCTCGGAGTCAGCCATAATTCGCGTTCGCTCAAACGGATCGCCAAGTAAAACGAACACTCCATGACCCAAGACGACAAGCTCCCCACCGTTTCGCCCCGACAGACCATACCCAACGACGGCAACGTCACGACTGGCGTGGCAGGTCTGGACGAGATTCTGGGCGGCGGTCTCGCCGAAGGTGGTTTGTACATGATCGAAGGCATGGCTGGCGCGGGAAAGACAATCCTTTCGTCGCAGATCGGTTTTCATCGCGTGGGCCAGGGCGACATGGTGCTATACATCACGCTGATCGCCGAATCGCACACGAAGCTGCTGTCGCACCTTCGGGCAATGTCGTTCTACGACGCCGACGCCATCTCCGAACGCATGCTGTTCGTGAGCGGTTACCACGAACTGATACGCGACGGCCTGTCCGGCTTCCTCTCGCTCATCGCGGCGACCATCCGCACGAGCCGCCCGCGTTTCATGGTCATCGACGGCTTTCGCAGCGCCCGCGAATTCAGTTCGACCGAACTCGAACTCTCGCAATTCATCCACGAGTTGTCGGCCTTCGTGAGCGCCGCGCGCTGCACGACGCTCATTCTCGCGCCGCTGTCCGGCAACGAGCCGCATCCCGAACACACATTGGTCGATGGCTTGATCGAGCTAAATCGCTACAACACCGGAATGCGCCGCGCACGGGAAATCGAAGTGCATAAGCTGCGCGCGCGCGATCATCTGCTCGGCAAGCATTTCTTCAAGATCACGGCGGACGGACTCGTGACCTTCCCGCGACTCGAAGCGTCGTCGGCGAATGCGCAGGACGTGCCGGACTTCGAAAGCCGTCTTGCCTTCGGTTTCCCCGATTTCGATCAGATGCTCGGCGGCGGCGTGGTGCGCGGTTCGACCACCACCTTTATCGGGCCCTCGGGCGTCGGCAAGACGCTGCTCGCGCTCAAGTTTTTGCAGGCGGGCGTGGCGCGCGGCGAGCAGTGCGTCTACTTCGGGCTTTACGAGTCGCCGGAGCGGCTGATCGCGAAGGCGGCGTCGGTCGGCATCGACCTGAAAGACGCTGTCGATAGCGGCCATTTGCTACTGGAATGGCATCCAGCCGTGGAACTCGCCATCGACGAACTTGCCTCGGAACTGATTGCGTCGATCCAGCGCTCGAAGGCGTCGCGGCTCGTGGTGGATGGCGTCGACGGCTTCTTTCAGTCGGCCAACCGCACCGAGCGCCTCGGGCTATTCTTGAACGCGCTCACGCACCGTCTGCGCGAAGCCGGCGTCACCACGCTCGTGACGGAAGAGTTGCCGCTCTACGGCGATTCGACGACGCCCACCACCTTGCGGGCGTCCGCGATGACCGAAAACATCGTGCTCCTGCGCTATGTCGAGGCGAACTCGTCGCTGTATCGCATGGTGTCGGTGGTCAAACAGCGCGAAGGTTCGCACGATACGGCGATCCGCCGTCTCACGATCGATTCGCGCGGATTGCATATCAGCGAAGGGTTCATCGGCTCGACGGGTCTGCTGTCCGGACATCCGTCGTTGGCGCCTGCGCTTTCTGTGTCGGACCCCGGCCAGCGAGCATGAAAAAAATCCTCGTCGTCGACGACGAATTCGACATCCTCACAACCTGGCGCCTCATTCTCGAAATGGAAGGCTACGAAGTGACGACCGCGTCGAACGGGCGCGTGGCGCTCGAATCCGCGCGCGCGAATCCGCCCGACCTCGTCATCACCGACTGGATGATGCCGCACATGGACGGCGTTGCCTTCATCCGCGAACTGGCGGCGAACGACTCGCTTGCACAGGTTCCCGTGATTCTCATGAGCGCGGCGGCGCATGCGCCCACGCTGGAACACGCCAACGCGCAGTTTCGCCGCAAACCGCTTTCCATCGACGATTTGCTCGATCTGGTTAAACATAAACTCGGCGAAGCCTGACCTTGGGCACGAAGCGTGCTCCTTGTTTCACTCGGACGTTGCCGGGATGCCGCAAGATCAGCCCGCTGCAACATTGACCATAACCGCTACAGACGAGAAGGGAGGCACCATGGTGCAGGATCAAGTGGAAGGCGCGGCGCAACAGGTCGTGGGCAAGGTGCAGGATGCGGTTGGCGCGCTTACGGGCGACTCGGAAACGCAAGTGGCCGGCAAGACGCGGCAGGCGCTCGGCTCGCTGCAGCAGAGCTACGGTGAGACCGTGGATCAATTGCGCGTGGCGGTGGCGAGTCAGCCGATCAACGGTTTGCTGATCGCGGCGACCGTGGGCTTCGTGCTCGGCGCGCTTTGGAATCGCGATCGTTGAGACATCGACGCGCGGCGCCATCTCGCATGGCGCCAGGCGTGAAAAAACGGCAAAGTCCGCAAGTCGGCTTTGCCGTTTTTCATTGCACGATGCTCACACCGCTCACACCGCTTCAGGCCGCGAGCGTGTTCGCCAGAGTACCGATTCCGCGAATCGTCACTTCCACGCGCGCGCCGTCCTTGATCGATCCCACGCCGATCGACGTACCGCACGCGATGACATCGCCGGGAACGAGCGTCATGTCGTGCGACAGCAGGCTAACCTGCTCGGCGGGCGAAAAGATCATGTCGTCGAGCGGATAATTTTGGCGCTCGACGCCGTCCAGCGTCGTGACCACGTGGGCCGCGCGCCAGTCGAAGCCGTTGCCTGGCGTGACGATGGCGGGCCCGAGACACGTGAAGGTATCGAAGCCCTTCGAGCGGCACCATTGCGCGAAGTTGGGATCTTCCTGCAAGAGTTCGATGGCGGTGACATCGTTCACGCACGTATAGCCGAAAATGGCCGCCTCGGCCTCTTCCACCGACGCGCCCGAAAGCGTCTTGCCGATCACGATTCCCAGTTCACCCTCGTACGCAATCTTGCCGTGATAACTTTTCGGCCGCTTGATCGACTCGTTCGGCCCGATCACGGACATTGGCGGCTTGATCAGAAAGAGCGGATGCGCAGGTGGCGCCTTGTCGAGCTTCTGCGACAGCGCGTAGTAGTTGTTCCACAACGCGATGACCTTGCTCGGTTCGCAAGGCGCGAGCAGGGTGAGGTCGTCGGCGGCGAAGGAAATGTCGGTCGGACGTGCTTGCCCGAACAATGCGCCGTCGTGCTGCACGACGCGGCCGGAGTGCGGATCGAGCGTGCCGAAGCCAATACGGCCGTCGGCATCGCGAAAACGAATCCAGGTGGTCACTATGAAGGTCCGTGTGATTAGGAAGGGGCGCCGCGGGGCGGCTAAGCGCCCCGCTTTGCTCAGATCAATCCCGCGCCGCGCGCCCACTTATATTTCGCCCCGAGCACCGCCACTGGCAATTCGGTCGAATACGCATAGGCCGGCACGCCATGCGCGTATAGATACTCCGCCGCCTCCTCCACTTGCACGTCGCCCGCGAGCGACGCCACGATCGGCTTTTCGATACCGCGCGCCTTCATCTCCTCCTTCACTTCGATCACGAGCTTCGCGAAGACCATCGGCGGCGTGATGATCGTATGCCAGTAGCCGAGGATGATCGAATGGACGCGTTCGTCTTCGAGACCCAGCTTGATCGTGTTCTTATAGGTCGTCGGCGGCTCGCCGCCCGTGATGTCCACCGGATTGCCCGCCGCGCCGAACGGCGGGATGAACTTGCGGAATGCGGCGTCGAGATCCTCGGGCATGGTCATGAGCGACAGGCCGTTGTCCACGCACGCGTCCGAGAGCAACACGCCCGAGCCGCCCGCGCCCGTGATGATGACCGTGTTCTCGCCCTTGGGCGTCGGCAATTTGGGAATGCCGCGCGCGAACTCCAGTAAATCGCGCAGCGACCGCGCACGGATCACGCCGCATTGCTGAAACACGTCTTCGTAGATCTTGTCGTTGCCCGCGAGCGCGCCGGTGTGCGAACTGGCCGCACGCGCGCCGAGACTCGTGCGTCCGGCCTTCAGCACCACGACCGGCTTTTTCTTCGATACGCGCTTCGCGGCTTCGGCAAACGCGCGGCCATCTTTCAAGTCCTCGCAGTGTTGCGCGATGATCTCGGTGTTGTCGTCCTGCTCGAAGAACGTAAGCAGGTCGTCTTCATCGATGTCCGACTTGTTGCCGAGCCCGACGATTGCCGAGACGCCCATCTTCGCCGAACGCGAAAAGCCGATGATCGCCATGCCAATGCCGCCGGATTGCGACGACAGCGCCGCCTTGCCCTTCACGTCATACGGCGTGCAGAAGGTCGCGCAGAGATTCTTGGGCGTGTAGTAGAAACCGTAGATGTTCGGGCCCATCATGCGAATGTCGTATTGACGCGCAATCCGCACGAGTTCTTCCTGGCCTTCGTGATTGCCCGTCTCCGCGAAGCCCGAAGGAATCAGCACCGCGCCGGGAATCTGCTTCTCGCCGACTTCGACGAGCGCCTGCGCGACGAACTTCGCGGGAATGGCGAACACCGCGACATCGATCACGCCGGGCACGTCCTTCACGCTCTTGTACGCCTTGTGGCCCATGATCTCGTCGGCTTTCGGATGGATCGGATAGATCGCGCCCTGGTAGCCGCCGTTGATGAGGTTCTTCATCACCGAATTGCCGATCTTGCCGTCCTCGTTCGACGCGCCAATCACGGCGAGTGCGTCTGGCTTCATGATGCGGTTCATCTGCGCGACAATCTGCTCCTGCGTCGGCCGGTAACGCGGCGCGGCAGGCTCGAAGTCCACCACGATGCGCACGTCCGCCGCCACGGCGCCGCTCGGGCTCGCGAAAACCGGGTTCAGGTCCATCTCCGAGATTTGCGGGAAGTCGTCGATGAGGCGCGACACGCGCTCGATCAGCGTGACGAGACTCTCGCGATGCACCGGCTCCGCGCCCCGCACGCCGCGCAGCACTTCAGCCGCCTGAATGCCGTCGAGCATGGAGGCGGCTTCGTCGCGCGTGACGGGCGCGAGCCGGAAGGTCACGTCCTTCAGCACTTCGACGAGCACGCCGCCTAGCCCGAACGCGATCAGCTTGCCGAACGAAGGATCGGTCACCGCGCCGATGATCACCTCCTGTCCCGCGCCGACCATCTGCTGAACTTGCACGCCGAGGACCGTCGCGTTCGCGTCGTAGTTCTTCGCGTTCTCGATGATCGTCGCGAAGCCGGCTTTGACATCGGCTTCGTTCTTCACGCCGACGAGCACGCCGCCCGCTTCCGTCTTGTGCAGAATCTCCGGTGAGACGATTTTCAGCACCACCGGAAAGCCGATGAACGACGCGAGTTTCGCCGCATCGTCCGCGCTCGTCGCGACGCCTTCCCGCGGCACGGCGATGCCGTATGCATCGCAGACGAGCTTGCCTTCCGGCGCCGTGAGCGACGTGCGCCCTTCCGCCTTCACGCGATCGAACACTTCCGCCACGCGGCGTTTCGCATCGGCTGCATGCAGCGGGATAGCGTTCGCGACTTGCGTCGAAGAGTCATTGCGTTCCTGCACAACGGTGCTGTTCATCTGACTTGTCTCCGTTCGTATGGACGTGCCACTCCACGCCGCCTCACGAGGAGGCGGCGCGACAGGCATCGAATGAGGCGTTTAGATTGCGCCGAGGCTTCTCAGCGTCGCGATCTGATCGGGCGAGTAGCCGAGTTCGGCCATGACTTCGTCGGTGTGTTCGCCAAGCAGCGGCGAGCGCACGACTTCGGTCGGACTATCCGACAGCTTGATCGGATTGCCAACCGTCAGATACTTGCCGCGCACCGGATGATCCACTTCGACGACGGTGCCGGTTTTTCTGAGCGACGGCTCTTCGGCGATTTCCTTCATCGAGAGAATCGGGCCGCACGGAATGTCGTGTTTATTGAGAATTTCCATGGCCTGGAACTTGGTCTTCGACATGGTCCAGCGCTCGATCTCCGCGAAGATGTCCTTCAGATGCGGCAGGCGCGCGTTGGCCGTCTTGTAATCAGGATGGTCGATCCACTCTTCCTTGCCGATCACCTTGCAGATTTCGCCCCAGACCGGCGCCTGCGTGATGAAGTAGATATACGCGTTCGGGTCCGTCTCCCAACCCTTGCACTTGAGAATCCAGCCCGGCTGACCGCCGCCCGAGGCGTTGCCCGCGCGCGGCACCGCCTCACCGAATGTGCCGTTCGGATACTGCGGATATTCCTTCATCGTGCCGGTACGTTCGAGCCGTTGTTGATCGCGCAGTTTCACGCGGCACAGGTTCAGCACGCCGTCCTGCATCGCCGCGAGCACGCGCTGGCCGCGCCCGGTTGCATTGCGCTGATACAGCGCCGTGACGATCCCGAGCGCGAGGTGCAAGCCCGTGCCCGAGTCGCCAATCTGCGCGCCGGTGACGACCGGCGGGCCATCGTCGAAACCCGTCGTCGATGCCGCGCCGCCCGCGCATTGCGCCACATTCTCGTACACCTTGCAGTCTTCGTACGGTCCGGGCCCAAAGCCCTTGACCGACGCCACGATCATCTTCGGGTTCAGCTCCTGAATGCGCTCCCACGTAAAACCCATGCGATCGAGCGCGCCCGGTGCGAAGTTCTCGACCAGCACGTCGCACTTCTTGACGAGCGTTTCGAGCACCTTCTTGCCTTCGGGATTCTTCGTATCGATGGTGATCGAACGCTTGTTGTGGTTGAGCATCGTGAAGTAGAGGCTGTCGGCGTCGGGGATATCGCGCAACTGCTCGCGCGTGATGTCTCCGGCGCCCGCGCGCTCCACCTTGATCACGTCCGCGCCGAACCACGCGAGCAACTGCGTGCAGGTCGGCCCAGACTGAACGTGCGTGAAATCGAGGATGCGCACGCCATCCAGTGCCTTGCCCGAATTATTCATGGTTGTTTCCCAATGTCTTCAGTGGCTTGTCAGTGGCTTTATTTGTACATCGTTTGAGCCATCGTGCCGGGGGCGTATACGGTCGGATCGACCCAGATGTTGACGACCGCGCTCTTGCCCGTCTTGGCGATCGATTCCCGCGCACGCTGCAACGCGCCCGCGATCTTCGAGGCCTCGTACACTTCCTCGCCATAGCCGCCGAGCATTTCGGCGAAGCGGCCATACGGCACGTCCGAGAGCAGATTGCCGACGTTGCCGCGCTCCTGACCGTACTTGGCGAGCTGGCCGTAGCGGATCTGGTTCATCGCCGAGTTATTGCCGATGACGGCGAGATACGGCACGCCGAAGCGATTCGCGGTTTCCATGTCGAACGAAGTCATGGAGAAAGCGCCGTCGCCGTAATAGCAGAGTACTTCCTTTTCGGGGTTCGCAAGACCCGCCGCGATGGCGAAGCCCGTGCCGACGCCGAGCGAACCAAGCGCGCCGGGGTCCATCCACTGACCCGGACGGCGCGGACGCACGGCCTGCGCGGAAATGGTCACGACGTCGCCGCCATCGCCGATATAGATCGTGTCGTCCGATAGAAACTGGTTGATCTCGTGCGCGACGCGGTACGGATGAATCGGGCTCGCGTCCGACGTGAAGAGCGGCATCAGCTTGGCCGTCGCGGTTTCTTCCGCCGCCGCGAGTTCGCGCATCCACGCCTGACGGCTCTGGCGCTTGTCGTTCTTGATGCGTCCGCTCGCCGCTTGCAGCACCGCACCAAGGATCGCGCCCGGGTCGCCTACGAGCCCGAGATCGATATCGCGGTTCTTGCCGACCGTGCGGTAATCCATGTCGATCTGCACGAGCTTCAGATCGCGGCTGATGCGCTTGCCGTAACCCATGCGGAAGTCGAAGGGCGTGCCGACGATCACGATCACATCGGCCTTCGCGAAGGCTTGCGAACGCGTGCGGTCGAAGTGATGCGGGTCGCCCGGCGGCAAGAGGCCGCGGCTCGCCCCGTTAAAGTAGCCGGGAACGTCGAGGCCGCGCAACAGCGCGATGGCTTCTTCGTGACCGCGCGCGGTCCACACTTGCTGGCCGTAGAGAATCGCGGGACGCTCGGCGTCGACCAGCAGATCGGCCAGCCTCTCGATATCGAGCGGATCGCCCACCGATTTCGTCGATGCGCGATACCGTCCCGGCTGCGGAATCACGGCCTTGGAGACATCGATTTCGCGGTCGAGCACATCGCGCGGAATCTCCAGGTACGCCGGGCCGGGCGCGCCGTTGAAGGCTTCGCGCGCGGCCATCGAGATCATGTCGGCGACGCGTTCGGTGCTCGGCACGGTGGCGGCGAACTTGGTGATCGGCGCCATCATGTCGACGTGCGGCAGGTCTTGCAGCGAGCCCATCTTGTGCTGCGTCAACGCGCCCTGCCCGCCGATATGGATGATCGGGCTTTCCGAGCGAAACGCCGTGGCGACACCCGTCACCGCGTTGGTACAGCCGGGGCCGGCCGTGGTGACGACGCAACCGAGCTTGCCGGTCTGACGCGCGTAGCCATCGGCGGCGTGGGCGGCGACCTGTTCGTGACGGACATCGATGATGCGAATGCCTTCATCGACGCAGCCATCGTAGATATCGATGATATGACCGCCGCACAGCGTGAAGATGGTATCGACGCCTTCGTTCTTGAGCGCTCGGGCGACCAAATGGCCGCCCGAGACGACACCCGCGCCGCGTGTTTTTTGTTTGAGCGTGTCATCCGCGGTGGTGGTGGCGGGAGCGACTTCCGGACGGCTGCTGACGACTTCGGACATTGTTTGTCTCCTCCTCGAAGGGGGTTGTGTTCAAGGCTTCCGTGACGTCGCGCTGCCGTCCGGTTGCTGTGATATACAATATTCCACACACAGTATTAGTCAAGTGTCGAGCGATGGCGAAAACCCTGTGATGCGATGCGTCATCGCTTATTAGCGCTTTCGCAGCATCTTAAGCGCACATTTCGTGCTGCAGAGCATCAACAAAACAGCGTGAAATGTTGTCTTGATATGTGATATATCATATTTCAGCGCACCGTCGCAGTCGCTGAAGCCCGGTTGCGCTCAGAGAACCGACGACTAGGGAGACACGATGAATATCCACGAATATCAGGCGAAGGCGCTGCTGCGGAAGTACGGCGTCGCCGTACCGCAAGGCCAGGTTGCCTTCTCCGCGATCGACGCGGCCAACGCGGCGCGCGCCCTCGGCGGCCCGGTCTGGGTCGTGAAATCGCAGATTCATGCGGGCGGACGCGGCGCGGGCCGCTTCGCCAACGATCCCGACGGCAAAGGCGGCGTGCGCGTCGTCAAATCTGTCGACGAGGTGCAAGAAAACGCGCAGCAGATGCTCGCGTCGGTGCTCGTGACCAAGCAAACCGGCGCTGCGGGTAAGGAAGTGAAACGGCTTTATATCGAGGAAGGCTGCGACATCGCACGCGAGCTCTATCTCGGCATGCTGGTGGATCGCGCCACGTCGCGCATCACGATCATGGCGTCGACCGAAGGCGGAATGGAGATCGAGGACGTGGCGCATCGCACGCCGGAGAAAATTCTCAAGGTGTCGATCGATCCGGCGACGGGTCTCCAGCCGTTTCACACGCGCGAAGTCGCGTTCGGGCTAGGCTTGAGCGGCAAGCAAGTGGCGGCGGCATCGAAGTTCATCGCGGCGCTTTATCAGGCGTTCGTCGATCTGGATGCCTCCATCGTGGAAGTGAATCCGCTCGTCGTCACCGGTTCCGGCGATGTCATCGCGCTCGATGCCAAGCTCAATTTCGACGACAACGCTTTGTATCGGCATCCCGATATCGAAGCATTGCGCGACGAAGACGAGGAAGATGCCGCCGAAATCGAAGCCGCGAAACACGGCCTCAATTACGTGAAGCTCGACGGCAACATCGGCTGCATGGTGAACGGCGCGGGCCTCGCCATGGCGACCATGGACATCATCAAGCTCTACGGCGGCGAGCCCGCCAACTTCCTCGACGTGGGCGGCGGCGCGACCCAGGAACGTGTCGCGACCGCGTTCAAGCTGATTCTGCGCGACCCCAAAGTGCAAGGCATTCTCGTCAACATCTTCGGCGGCATCATGCGCTGCGACGTGATCGCGGAAGGCGTGGTCGCGGCCGCGCGCGAGATCGACCTGCGCGTGCCGCTCGTCGTGCGCCTTGCCGGCACGAACGTCGACGCGGGCCGCGAGATTCTGCGCAACTCCGGCCTCACCATCATCCCCGCTGAAAATCTCGCCGATGCCGCCGACAAGATCGTCGGCGCCGTCGCCGCTGCCCATCACTGACGAGGAAGCCGACAATGAGCGTTCTGATCGATAGCAATACCAGGGTCATCTGCCAGGGCTTCACCGGCGCGCAGGGCACGTTCCATTCCGAGCAGGCGATTGCGTACGGCACGCGCATGGTTGGCGGCGTGACGCCGGGCAAGGGCGGCACGACGCATCTCGACCTGCCCGTATTCGATACCGTCGCCGACGCGGTCGCGAAAACCGGCGCGGATGCATCCGTCATCTACGTACCGCCGCCCTTCGCCGCCGATGCCATCCTCGAAGCCATCGACGCGGAGGTGCCGTTCATCGTCTGTATCACCGAAGGCATTCCGGTGCTCGACATGTTGCGCGTGAAGCGCGCGCTCACCGGCTCGCGCAGCCGGCTCGTCGGGCCGAATTGTCCAGGCGTCATCACGCCTGGGCAATGCAAGATCGGCATCATGCCGGGGCATATCCATCGGCCGGGGAAAATAGGCGTGGTGTCGCGCTCGGGCACGCTCACTTATGAAGCCGTCGCGCAGACCACCGCTGCGGGGCTCGGGCAGACGACCTGCATCGGCATTGGCGGCGATCCGGTGAATGGAACGAATTTCATCGATTGCCTAGCGCTCTTTCTCGAAGACGACGCGACTGAAGGCATCATCATGATCGGCGAGATCGGTGGATCGGCGGAGGAAGAAGCCGCGCAGTTTCTGAAGGACGCGAACACGAAGAAGCCGGTGGTCGGGTTTATCGCCGGCACGAGCGCGCCGCCGGGACGCCGCATGGGGCACGCGGGCGCGATTATTTCGGGCGGTTCGGGCACGGCAAGCGCGAAGATCGACGCAATGAAGTCAGCGGGCATTCATGTCGCCGATTCCCCCGCCGCGCTCGGCGAAACGATGCTTCACGCGATGCGGTGAGCAAGGGCGCCATGAGGAATTGAGTGGCTCCCTCGGCGCGGCAAGATAGTCGGACAGCCGTCGTCAAACTTGTCAGCGTGCAGACGCGCGCGAGCCACCGGCAGCGGGTAACGCAGTCTCGGCTGTGCAGGATAAAAAAAGGCCGCGTGACGTTAATCGTCACGCGGCCTTTGTCAATCTGCCTGCCAGCTTTCAGTTCGGACTCAATCGAGAAAGTCGCAATTTGCCTCGACGAACGCGGCGAGATCCAGCGAATGCTGCTTCACCAGCCGCTCGACCAGTTCCGTGTCGCGCTTCTCGAGCGCCTCGATAATCCGCATGTGATCGACGATCGAGCGCGACGCGCGGTCGCTCTGCGAGATCGTCATCTTGCGAATGGCGCGCACGTGCACGAAGATGTTCTTGATCGTGTCGAAGATGATCTGCGACTTCGACAGCCGCACGATAGCCTGATGAAACGCGATATTCGCTTCCGAATATTCGCCGATGTGCTCCGCCGGCGTGGCGTCGCGGAAGTTGTCGAACATGTGGCGCAACTGCGCGATTTCCTCGTCCGTCGCGCGCTGCGTGGCAAGGCGCGCCGCCATGCTTTCCAGCGCCGCCCACATGTGGATCATCTCGACGATCTCGCGCTTGGTCTTGCGCAAGATGTACACGCCGCGACGCGGCACGGTTCGCAGAAAGCCTTCCTGCTCCAGCAGCGTCATGGCTTCGCGAATGGGCGTGCGGCTTACGCCCAGTGCTTCGGTCAGTTCTTTTTCGTCGAGACGGATCTCTTCCCGCGAACGGTAGATGTCCGCTTCCGCTATTGCCTGCCGCAGCTTCGCGTACGCCTGATCGCGCAGCGAAACCGTGGCATTGATCGGCTCGAGCGACAGCGTAAGGCCGCTTGGGCGAACGTCCGGCCGGTCTACGGATTGAGTATCAGATGGCATTGATGACTTGAGTTCCCATGTGCGGGCGGGAAGCATCGACACGCTTGCCCGAACCGCCGTTCTGGTCGTCCGCCGCGAGACCGGCAAACCGACCGTGATCCTGTGCGCGCTGCAGCATGTCCTGCGGCACCGCCGACGCAATCATAAACGTAACGCCCACACCCACGGCAACCAGCGCGAATCCGATGACAACCAACAAGGCGATGCTCATTTCAGGCTCCGGATAATCTTCAAGAGCCCTCAGTATATGTTGCGTTGCAATACATTTCAACATATTTTGCATCTTGTATATCAGAAACAACGCCGGCTTCCTGGATGCAGTTTAGGCGGCTTTCTGCGTTTGCGGGGGCGGTAAAGCCTTGGCCGTGCCTTGGTTTACGCCTTCGCGCAGCTTGATCAATGCGAGAACGGCATCGATCATCGGTGTCTCGACTTTCACGAGGCGCCCGATTTCCTGCACGACGGTGATGAGCGGATCGATCTCCATCGGGCGGCCGGCTTCGCAGTCCATGAGCATCGATGTCTTGTGCGCGCCCACCGCGCCCGCGCCATTGATGCGCCGCTCCACATCGACGCGGAAGTTAACGCCGATCCTGTCGCCGATTGCTTTTGCTTCCAGCATCATCGCTTTGGAAAGCGCGCGCGTGCCGGGGTCGCTCGTCAGCACGTCGAGCGTCGCATGCGTGAGCGCGCTGATCGGGTTGAAACACAGGTTGCCCCAGAGCTTGAGCCAGATTTCATCGCGGATGTTGTCGCGCATCGGCGCTTCCATGTCGGCGGCGGCCATGATGTCGTGTAGCGCCTGCAGGCGCGGGGTGATCTCGCCGCTCGGTTCGCCGATGGGAAACTTCTTGCCGTACACATGCTTGATTACGCCCGGCTCCGCGATCTCCGCCGCCGGCAGCAGCACGCAGCCGATTGCGCGCTCAGGTCCGAACACGCTCCACTGCCGCCCGCCTGGGTCGATGCTTTGCAGCGTCGTTCCGGCGAGTTCGCCGCCATGCTCGTAGAAGTACCAGTAAGGCAGGCCATTGACGGCGGTGATGATCGCCGTATCGGGTCCAAGGAGCGGCGGAATGAGATCGACGACGCCCGGCACCGAATGCGCCTTCAGCGCGATGATCACGAAATCTTGCGGGCCGAGTTCGGCGGGATTGTTCGTGCAGCGGACTTTGACGACGTGTTCCTCGCCATCGATCTGAAGCTTCACGCCGTTCGCTTGCATCGCCGCGAGATGCGGCCCGCGCGCCACGAAGCTGACGTCCGCTCCAGCCCGCGCGAGTTGCGCGCCCATATATGCACCGATCGCACCGGCGCCATACACGCAGATTTTCATGATTTCGTCTCCTGAGGTTGTATGCGGATCACCTTCTGATATACAAGATACTACATTCCGTGATGGGGAGCGACAAGGCGAATCGCGCGGTTTCGGGCGAGCGGAAACCCGCACAAGGAGCGCGTTTGTGTCGTGTCGTTTAGGGAGAGCCTGCTAAGGGAATTAAGCGCGCGCGCCGCGTGAGCGTCAAACAGAAACAGTTCGATAGCGACGACTAAGGTTCTGCGCACCGCCGGGTGACGATGCATAGCACTCGACGTATGACTACGCCTGCGCGGCGTCCGCGCGGATTCACGCAGCCTGAAACGCCATCGAACTCCGCGACGAAGACGCCGCAACATGCGACCACACATGCGCCGCATTCGCCCGCAACGCATGCCCGCGCCGCCGCACGAGCATCACCGTTCGCACGGCCCGCGGCGCAAGCGGCACGAACCGCACGCCGATAGTCTCGCAAGCCATCCGCGCATGCATCGGCAAGACGCCGATGCCAAGTCCCGCCTGCGCCATTCGCGCGACGGCAACCGGCTGCGCGAGACGCTGACGCAAGGCGCCCGTCACCGCGTGACGCGCAAGCGCGTCTTCTATGGCATCGAGGCTGCCGGTGTCGTCATCGAGGAGGAGAAGTGGCGAAGCGCGCAGTTGCGTCCAGTCGATATAGTCCGCATCGCCAAGCGGGCTCGACACGTTGACGACAGCAGCGAGGTCGTCGTCGAAAAGCGGTTCCGCAACGAGTTCGTCGAGACTCCCGGGCGCGATCACGAGCCCCATGTCCGCTTCGCCCGAACGCACCAGTTGCAGCACGGCGTTCTGCGGCCGGTCCATCACCATGACCGCAATTCCCGGATGCCGCTCATGACACGAGCCGAGCAACGCAGGCAACACGCTCGCGGTCAGACTGCAACTGCTGGCAAGATTGACGACGCCCGGTTCGGCTTCGTTCGCGGTGCGCGGCCGCAGCGTCGCTTCGAGTTCCTCGACGAGCGGCGCGATGCGCCCGAGCAGCGTACGCCCGGTATCGGTGAGCGCGACCTGACGCGTCGTGCGGTCGAAAAGCCGCAGCGCGAGTTCATCCTCGAGTTCGCGGATGCTGCGGCTGACCGCCGACTGCGTGATACCGAATTCATCGCCCGCGCGGGTGAAACTGCGATGCCGCGCGAGCGTGACGAACAACCGCAACTGATGCAGCGATACGCAAAGCGGCGGCGCGATTTCATCTCGACGATCGCGCATGCCGCTCGCTCACTGCACCGACGGTTTGCGCGGCGCGTCGCTCCAGCCCGCCTGAAACGACGCGTTGATCGACGAATCCGCGGCCGTTTCGGCGACCGTGTTTTCGATCCAGCGTTTGCGCATCGGCGCGAGCACGAACTTAGCGCACAGGCCCGCTGCAATCGACGTAATCGCCGCCGTGATGAAGACCGCGTTCCACGAACCGATCGACGCGAGCACCGAGGCAAGCGGCACCAGCATCGACGCCGTGCCTTTTGCCGTGTAAAGCGTGCCCGCGTTGGCCGCCGCGTACTTGCTGCCGAAAGTATCCGCGCAAGTGGCGGGAAAAATCGAGAATATCTCACCCCAGCACAGGAACGTAAGCGCGGCGAACAACATGAACATGTAAGGGTTGTGGCCGAACTGCATCAACCCGAGCAGCGCCACGCCTTCGCCCAGAAAGATGATGAACATGGTGTTCTCGCGGCCGATCTTGTCCGAAATGAAGCCGCACAAAGGCCGTGTGAAACCGTTGCACAGGTTGTCGATGGACAGTGTCATCGCAAGCAGCGGCAAGGTCACGCCGAGGATATTCACGGGCATCTTCGCGAAGCCGTATTCCTTGGCAATCGGGCCGAACTGCGCCGTGGCGATCACGCCGCCCGCCGCGACGAACACGAACATCAGGTACAGCACCCAGAAGAGCGGCGCACGCACCATCTGCCCGGTGGTGTAGTCGATTTTCGTGGACACCACGCGCTTGGCCGGAACCACGTTCAAGGGCGGCTTCGGACGAATCAGCATGAGCGCGAGCAGGAAGATGCACACGCCCTGGAAGATGCCGAAGAACATGAACGCGTGCTCGTAGCCCGCACTCTGAATCATGTTGGAGATGGGGATGACCGTGACCGCCGCGCCCGCGCCGAAACCAGCGGCCGTCAAACCCGCCGCAAGGCCGCGCTTGTCCGGGAACCACTTGAGCGCCGTGCCCACGCACGTGCCGTACACGCAGCCCGCGCCCACGCCCGCCACCACGGCCGCGATGTAGAGATGCATGAGGCTGGTCGCATGCGCATCGATGCACCAGCCGATGGCCGCGCAGATCGAGCCGCCTATGACGACGGGCCGGGGCCCGAACTTATCGACGAGCCAGCCTTCGACGGGCACGAGCCAGGTTTCGGTGACGATGAAGATGGTGAAGGCGGTCTGGATCGCCGCTTGGCCCCAATGGTGCTTGGCATCCATCGGTACGACGAACAGCGTCCATGCATATTGAAGGTTGGCGACGAGTCCCATGCACAGGATACCGATCGTCAACTGAACCCACCTGTTGTGATGACGCCCGTGCGGTTGCCCGGACACAACCGTGTCTGCGCTTGCCATGTCTGTCTCCGTTATTCATTCGCGCTCGTGCGGCGCTTGATTTACAGCGAGATGCCGGCGCGAGTGCATCGTTATGCGCGTCGGCGGCGTGGCGGTCGGTCAGGGAAAGTGCTCGGGTAACGCGACGCGGGCGTGGGCGTGGCAACGCGTATCGAACAAGGCGATGGATGAGAACATCCGGCAAGCATCCGCGTCAGGCGATCGAAGAATCATTTCGAGCGATTCCCAATAGAGCTGGATGGTTGATGCGGCCTTTGCAGGCTTCGTTTTTTGGCTGGGTGCTAAAGATGCCGCGCCGTGGGGGCCGTGCGCTTCGCCCTTGAAAGTCTTACAGACTAGCAGGACGTGAAAGCATCGTGGGGGATATAAACGATTAAGGAAAGTTAGAAAAAATTATTGTATAAATTCAGTATCGTGAATGGATGAGGGCCCGCCGTGCTGCGTAATGCTACCCTGCGTCAACTCAAAATCTTCGAAACGGTTGCACGCCGGTTGAGCTTTTCCCGCGCGGCCGAAGAGCTTTATCTCACTCAGCCGGCTGTTTCCACTCAGGTCAAACAGCTCGAAGAACATGCGGGCATGCCGCTTTTCGAGCAACTCGGCAAAAAGATTTATCTGACGACCGCAGGCAACGAGATGCTTCATCACAGCCGCGCGATCCTCGAACAATTCCGCGAAGCCGATGACGCCATGGCGCGGCTCAAAGGGGTTTCGGGCGGTACGCTCAACGTGGCGGTCATTAGCGCGGGCGACTACTTCTTTCCGCGCTTGCTTGCGGCATTTACCAAACGTAATACGGATGTCCGCCTCAATCTTGCGGTTCATAATCGCGAGGAACTGCTGCATCAACTGACTGATAATCTCACCGACCTGGCCGTCATGGTTCGGCCGCCACGCGATATGGACACGGTGAATATCTCCTTCGCGCCGCATCCGTATGTGATCGTTGCGCCGCCAGATCATCCACTGGTCGGGCTCAAGGACGTGCCGCTAGAAGCGCTTGCGGATGAACCGTTTATCGTTCGCGAGCGCGGCTCCGACACATGGAATTCGATGGAAGAAGGCTTTGCCGGCCGTCTCTCCAATCTGAACGTGGCAATGGAGATAACCAGCACGGAAACCATCAAGCAGGCTGTCATTGCGGGCATGGGCGTGAGCTTTTTGTCTGCTCACACCATTAGCATGGAATTGCAAGTTGGCAAACTCGCGGTGTTGGATATCAAGGGTTTTCCCGTCATGCTCAACTGGTTCGTCGTTCATCGAAACAACAAGCGTTTGCCTCCGGTCGCCTTGGCATTCAAGCAATTTCTCGTCGATGAAGGCGCGGCTCAGATCGAAGCGATTACGCATATTGTCGCGAGTACCGGTAAACCCGATGTATAAGTCATCCGAAATATAAACGCGAAGAAAGTTTAATTTTCGTAAATGGATCGAGTTCCCTATCCTGCATGGAAGCCCCACGGCCATACAGGAGACGAAAATGAGTCATGCGACCTTAAGCGACGACCGCGAAGTTCAGGCGCAAGTGTGCGCTTTCAATACTGCATTCGAAGAGCTCGACCTGATGTTCCGTTGGGATGCCGATACCTACCGCGCGCTCGCTTCGACCGAAAGCGATTACGGAAAGATCGCCCAATATATCGCGACGCATTCGCCGCATCTTTTGAAGGCTTACAGCGCGGAGTTTCTTTGCGGCGCGATTGTCGAGCGGAAGAATTCGACAATCGAAGCGTGCCGCCAAAACACCGTGCAGTATGAAGACAGCACGCAGCGCGCGCGGCTTTGGCGTGCGCGGGATGACGAAGGAAAAGAGGTGCGAGCTTGATTCTCGGCTTCGGTATTCGTATGGAACGTTGAACGCGCTTTCATGATTTTCGAAAGGCGGACCGGCATTAGTGCGGGCCGCCTTCCGGCATTGGGTTGTGCAGGTGCCGCAATCCGAACGCCGACGAACGCGCTTTCTACAGAAACAAGCAGCAGCCTTTATTCAAAGTTCAAAGCTGCCGCTGTTTGCAAAGCCCCTATCAAGGCGTCAATGAAACCCAAACCGCCTTGGGCTCCGTAAAGTTTTCGATGGCGACATCGCCGTGTTCACGGCCGAAGCCGGAATCGCCGGAGCCGCCCCAGGGCAAGCGCACATCTGTATAGCCGTAAGTGTTGATCCACACCGTGCCCGCCTTGAGCCCCGCCGCCATGCGATGCACGCGTCCGATATCCGCGCTCCACACGCCCGCCGCGAGGCTATACAGCGTGCCGTTCGCGATGCGTAGCGCGTCGGCTTCGTCATCGAAGGGAATCACGCTTGCGACCGGTCCGAAGATTTCTTCCTGCGAGATGCGCATCTCGTGTTCGACGTTCGCGAATACGGTCGGCTCGACGAAGTAACCGCGCTCGCCGACGCGCCGTCCGCCCGTCACGAGCGACGCGCCCTCCTCCTTGCCGATGTCCACGTAATTCAGCACGCTCTGCATCTGCTTGGCGGAGATCACGGGGCCCATGTTGGTTTCCCGCTTCGACGGATCGCCGAGCTTGATGGTGCGCGCGCGCTCGGCGAGGCGCTCGACCACTTCGTCGTAGACCGTGCGTTGCGCCAGGATGCGCGAGCCCGCCGAACACACCTGCCCTGCGTTGAAGAAGATGCCCGAGGCGGCCGCGCGCACGGCGCCGTCGATGTTGGCATCCCCGAAAATAACGTTGGCGGATTTGCCGCCCAATTCTAGCGTGACGCGTTTGAAGTTGCCTGCCGCGCCTTGCAGGATGCCGCGTCCCACCGATGGCGATCCCGTGAACGTCACTTTGTCGATGCCTGGATGCGCGACGAGCGCATCGCCGACGACCGAACCCTTGCCCGTCACGATATTGAGCACGCCGGGCGGCACGCCGGCTTCGAGCGCGAGCCGCCCGATCATCAGCGCGGAGAGCGGCGTGATTTCGGCGGGCTTGACGATCAGCGTGCAGCCGCAGGCAAGCGCGGGCGCGATCTTCCACATGCCGATCATCAGCGGAAAATTCCACGGCACGATGGCCGCGACGACGCCGACCGGCTCGCGCACGGTGTAGGTGAGCGCGTCGGGTCGCGCGGGGACGACCTGGCCGTTGATTTTGTCGCACCAGCCGGCGTAGTAGGTCAGCGTGTCGATGGCGGCGGGCACGTCTTGCCGATGCACGGCGGCGATCGGTTTGCCGCCGTCGAGACTTTCGAGCGCGGCGAGTTCGTCCTGATTTTGGCGCAGGAGGTCGGCGAGCTTCATCAGAATGCGCCCGCGATCCGCCGCGCGAATGGCGTTCCACGGCTTGAGCGCTGCGCGGGCGGCGATCACGGCGCGATCGACATC
Source organism: Caballeronia sp. LZ001 (assembly GCF_031450875.1). Classification (NCBI taxonomy): domain Bacteria; kingdom Pseudomonadati; phylum Pseudomonadota; class Betaproteobacteria; order Burkholderiales; family Burkholderiaceae; genus Caballeronia; species Caballeronia sp. LZ001. Next base: position 437,042 of record NZ_JARTVX010000004.1, read on the forward strand.
GGCGGCGGTGCCTTGCGCGACGTAGGCGATCGGCTCTTCAGTGGCGGGATCGAGATTCGTCGAGTATTCCGCGCCGCCGGGCCGGACGAACTCGCCGCCGATCAGCAGTTCGTAGCGCTTCAAATCCGTGGTGCTTGCCATGATCGTCTCCGCTTTTATCGAATCGTGTCATGGTGGGGCACTTACGGCGTTGTCGATAGAAAAACATTCTTATCGTTTGTATAGGGTGGGGTGTATGGGTGGGTGGTTTCGGGTTTCTTTGGCGGCTTGGGCGAGCGGGCGGAGGGGTTTGGGTGATGGCTTTTCAGTCGGGCTTATTTGGCGGTTGGTTACGCGGCGGCAGACAACTTCTGCACTAGGCTGCAGCTCCCGGTCGACTTCTAAGCCTAAGCGTCGGCGACTTAAGTTTTCTCGGTCGCGCTGCGCACTCGCTGCCTCTTAGCAACGCTCTCATTGCAAGATTGATTTTACAAATTTCAATGCTCCATCGAACTATTTCGCGATACCGTCATAGGACATTTAACCTTGGACGGAGATAAAACGTGAGCACACAAGACGGCAAAACTAAGTATCTGTGCGCGCTGACGACCTGAGAGCACGGCATGACTATTTATTACGCTGCGGTAGAAGGCGATCCACTTAGCAGTCACAAAGACAGTTATGTCATTCGAGGGGCCGCCCCTTTCAGGATCGCGGATCAAAGCGGCCGACTCCGAACTGCGGCACGTATCGGCGACTTTGCTTTCTGTGCCGCATGCGGCACGGAGGGAACGATTGTCGAAGGCGCACGGCTTAGGCGGCATCGACGCACGAACATTCTCGGCAGACTTCAGGCTGTAGACGGCGATCATGTAGCGTGTAAATGCGGGACCTATCCGTAATTCTGTGGGCGAGGCATATTATGAGAGGTAAAAGTCATGGATATGCCGATGAAGAAGAAACGCACCGTCGCTTCTCAGGCAGCGGCCCGAGGGCCGCTGCCTGCCCTTCCGGAAGGTCTGCTGGATGACCTGGTCAAAGGCCCGATGACGCCCATCGAGGTCCAGGACCTGATGCTGGCGTTCAACAAGGCACTCATCGAGCGCGCGATGGGCGCCGAGATGAAGATGCATCTGGGCTACCTGGCGGGGCAGCCGAAACCCGACGGCCAGGACAACGAACGTAACGGCGCCAGCGGCAAGACGCTCATCACCGATTATGGCCCGCTCAGGGTCGATCTGCCGCGTGATCGTGACGGCAGTTTTGAACCCATCCTGATTCCGAAACACGAGCGCCGTTTTACCGGTTTCGACGAGCGCATCATCGCCATGTACGCGCGCGGCATGAGTGTGCGCGAGATCCAGGCGTTTCTGGCCGAAGCCTATGGCACCGAGGTTTCGCCCGATTTCATCAGCTCGGTCACCGACGAAGTCATGGCTGAAGCGCTCGCCTGGCAAAGCCGTCCGCTTGAGCCGATGTACCCGGTGGTGTTCTTCGACGCGCTGCGTGTGAAGATCCGTGGCGACGGCGTGGTGAGCAACAAGGCGGTGTATCTGGCGCTGGGCATTCAGGCCGACGGCCAGCGCGATGTGCTCGGCCTGTGGATCGAACAGACCGAAGGGGCGAAGTTCTGGCTGAAAGTGTTCAACGAACTGAAGACCCGGGGCTGCCAGGACATCCTGATCGCGGTGGTCGACGGCCTGAAGGGACTGGCTGAGGCGATTGGCACGGCGTACCCGCGCACGGCCGTGCAGACCTGCATCGTGCATCTGATCCGCAACAGTCTGGAGTACGTCAGCTACAAGGACCGCAAGAGCGTGGCCGCAGCGCTGCGCCCGGTCTATGCCGCCGCGAGTGAACAGGCCGCTCAGCAGGCCCTGGAGGCCTTTGCCGAAGGCCCGTGGGGTGCGAAGTACCCGACTATCGTGCAGTCGTGGCGACGGGCGTGGGAGAACGTCACACCGTTCTTCGTGTTTCCGCCGGACATACGCCGTGTTGTCTACACCACAAACGCCATTGAGAGTCTGAACATGCAACTACGCAAGATCATCAAGACACGCGGCCACTTCCCCAATGACGAGGCCGCCATCAAGCTGCTGTGGCTGGCATTGCGCAACGTGCTGGCAAAGTCAGTACGCGCGGCGTTCGACTGGTCGTCCGCGATGAACCAGTTTGCCATCCTGTTTGGAGAGCGTTTTACCAACGCACGCGGGTGACTCCGCTAACCGCCTCGCACACAAAAATGCGGACAGGTTCTAAATGCGCAACCATGCCTACTATCTTTTCGGTCTACGGCCGTCGGCACAGGATCATTGACGACAGCGAAGCGCGCCCCGCGTCGGCCGAGGTCGCTGTGTCAAGCGGCTTCGCGAAGTCGTCCGCCGCCTTAAACTATGACGAAACATTCACGTTGCGCGACCATGCGACAGGCGAACCCCTCGCGAATGTACGCTATCGCGTGCGTACCGGTTCCGGGGCCTTCTTTGAGGGAACCACGGACACAGCTGGGCGAACTCAACGCATCAAGACAAGCAAACCCGGCTCAATCCAACTCGACGTACAGCTATGACGAAATTTGCCGTACGACATGCTGATAGGACTACCACGGGCGACATGGTACTCGCCATTATCTCGACAACTTTCGATGAAGGGAAACGAGTAGCCCTTCATTTAGAGAGGCTACGTGTGGGATATTCGAACGCCGGTTCAACATACACGGTAGCGGTGACACTCTCACGTTGAACGTGCGCGCAAGCGTGCTGAACGGGAACCGCGTGCGGTGCCCGTGCGACATAGATAGCGTGATGCGGGAAGTAATGCCGGCATTCTTATTGAAGACAGCAGAGGCAGTGCGGCAGGACATTCAGCAACAAGCAACATGACGGTCTGTCCAGGCCGTCAGTCATCTACGACCAGCAGGTCGTTCAACGTGACGAAGCTATTCAACCGTTGTGCGGCGTGCGATATCGCCGACATACGGCTTCGGGTTTGACGCCGGACGGGACCAAGGACGCACAAGGCAAACCGTCGGCATTAAAAAAGCAATGCAAAAGCGTCGCGAGTTGAAAAAAAGGATAGAAGGAATGGAAAGTACTTACGGCATGCCACCGGGTGGAGGGAATCATCCAGAATGGTTCACGGTCGGCGAAGCGATGACAAACACGGCAGAAGGTTCGACGGTTGATGTTTTTGTCAATACGACGCCCATCTGCCCTAACATGACGAACGCCGAATTTCGGCAATTGATGATGAGATTGCGGGATGACGCGCTCAAACTTATCAATCTTCGAGTGCTGGCCTTATCTACGCTTTGGGCCAAAGAGCAAGCTCGAGTCAAGGCCTACTTCGGCAGCACGGACGAGGCGATGCGGCAAGAACTAGTCAAAAAATCAAACGCCTTAAGCGGGGTTATGAATGGATTGCGGCCAAAAAATTTTATTCGTCCCGACCCGGAAGCCGAAAAGGTGTTGGGTTGCGTGCCAAATATCAATGCCCCTGACGGGGTAGTAGCGCATGTTTGCTCACCCGACACGGCTACGCATACCATTGCCATTCACGAGAAATTTTGCACGCTGCCACAGGTAACAAAAAGCAGAAGAGACTCGATGCAGCTTACTCTCGTACACGAATGCTCGCATTTCGAAGATACCTTTGCAACTGTTGATTATAAATCCATCTACTATGGTCAATTCATGGCACAAAGACTCGCAATTGAAGAACCAAACATGGCGATGAAAAATGCGGATAATATTGCGTGGTACGTTTGCAGCGCTGACGAGTAGCATTATGCTTGGCTTGCTTTTGCACACTGAGAACGCAGACGCTTGCAGTTTCTCGATGCAATATGCCGCCAAGATTGAACCGAACGACGCGACTATCTCCAATCTTGATCGCGTGGAAATAGCGAAGCTCTTCATCGACGCAAAGAACAGTGCTGCTAGAAATGGAGCCGTTGTTGTCTATGGCTTCATCGAGGCTGATCGGCCAAGCGCACGTGCAATTGCGAACATGCGAGTAGACTCTGCAATCGCATATCTACGGCAACTAGGTGTATCGGACGCAAGGCTAAACAGAGATGTTGAGCAGTTGAAGGGAGAAGCGACAGTTCCTTCTTCAGAGCGCGATCGATTGCTCATCGAGTTCCTGCCTGGCGAAAACCCTTGCGGTTAAACTTTCGCCAGCGGTGTAGAAGCCCAGGTCCACTCAAGCCCGCTTTCGAGCGGGCTTCTCTATTGCCATCCTGCTTCGTCTTCTTTCAGGCCCGCCCGTTGGTCTAGTTGCGGAGTTCAACGATGCCCTCCGTTTCGGTTTCGATGATCTCAATGTCCCGATGGCAAGATCGTATCGTTCAACGCTGCTTGCGGGGCGTTTTTGTTTTATTTGTCAGGCGGCGATAGACATCGCGCGGCAAGGCAGCGCACGTTTGCGCGCCGGATACTAGAACGCGCACTTTTGCCGTAAGTAAGGCGTTCTGCGTAATGCGGGATTGGAGCGCTTATGGCGACTCTAGAGTATCTACGATCATTCACGAAGCAACGCATTTGTGGACACCATGGTAACGCTCGATGGAGAGTATGTTTAACACCCCGCGTTATGTACGTGGGAACCGAACCATTCCCAATTTATGCTTTCTCAGCTGCCTATGCGGCAGCAAACGAGGAACCGTGTTCGCACGAGGAAGGCCAACCTAATAAGGCGATTAAAAATGCGGACATGCCGCGTAGGCAGCCGAGAAAGACGTGAAAGTCGGGCTGCCGGTAATTGCCGTGTTTGCTGCCGCGTAGGCAGCTGAGAAAGATCGCGTGTAAGCAAACGGCGGCAAAATCGGCCATCGCTTCCTCTACGCTTTCTCAGCTGCCTACGCGGCAGCAAACCGCGGATCGACCCCGTGACTGCGCGCGTGTCGTTTCTCAGCTGCCTACGCGGCAGCAAACCCCACGAAGCGAAGGTGTTCGGCGCCGAGACTTTTCTCAGCTGCCTACACGGCAGCAAAGAGAAGCGGGGCGGGCGCGGCGTCCGTTTACGATTTCTTAGCTGCCTACACGGCAGCAAGCTCACCGTTAGTACGTTGCCGGGCGACACTGCATTTCTCAGCTGCCTACACGGCAGCAAACGCCGCGTTTCGCTGATACTTGCGGTAGTGAATTTTCTCAGCTGCGTACACGGCAGCAAACACAAACGTGAGCGCCCCCGAGACAAGCATACTTTTCTCAGCTGCCTACGCGGCAGCAAACAACAGAGGCACAGAAGGACTGGCTCGATCATGATTTCTCAGCTGCCTACGCGGCAGCAAACGTCATCGAGCTCCATCGTGTATGTCATCGTGAATTTCTCAGCTGCCTACACGGCAGCAAACTATTTCAGTCACCCCGCGCTTCGTCATTTCTGTTTCTCAGCTGCCTACACGGCAGCAAACAATATGAAGTCTGCGCCGACCGAGGTGCTCGCGTTTCTTAGCTGCCTACACGGCAGCAAACAGCGAGCCGCTCCCTCTTCGAAACCCCATCGTGTTTCTCAGCTGCCTACACGGCAGCAAACGGCTTTTTTTATTGCCGACAAGGGCGGCATGATTTCTCAGCTGCCTACGCGGCAGCAAACTATGGCCGCTCCGAGGCGTGGCGCATTCAGCCGTTTCTCAGCTGCCTACGCGGCAGCAAACACGCGAGATCGCAGACACTCGCGCTATTCAGTTTTCTCAGCTGCCTACGCGGCAGCAAACACCATGCAACGATTCACTGGCGCACAGTACCTTTTCTCAGCTGCCTACGCGGCAGCAAACTCATCGGATTCGATACTGATGAACAGATGATTTTTCTCATCTGCCTACGCGGCAGCAAACCAGCGAGGATCGGGATGCTGTTGAACGTCGTGTTTCTCAGCTGCCTACGCGGCAGCAAACGTAGCTCGGCATGGCCCGGCTGCAGCGCTGCGATTTCTCAGTTGCCTACGCGGCAGCAAACGGGGAAGCCGGCTGCATTGCCAATTCAATGGCGTTTCTCAGCTGCCTACGCGGCAGCAAACTCTGACTGCTTCGTCCCGCTCGGCGGCAGTCTTTTCTCAGTTGCCTACGCGGCAGCAAACCGTCGAGCCAGCGCCGCCGTTGCCGAAGTTCCTTTCTCAGCTGCCTACGCGGCAGCAAACACCAGTTTTGCGCGACTTCCGTTTTGCCGGACTTTTCTCAGCTGCCTACGCGGCAGCAAACCGTACGACTCGGACGGAGGGCGGTTCCTGCCGTTTCTCAGCTGCCTACGCGGCAGCAAACGCTGCCGCCACATCCTCCGGTGCAACGTTGTATTTCTCAGCTGCCTACGCGGCAGAAAACGTTGCTCGGCACAATGCCCATGAGCTGCGGCGTTTCTCAGCTGCCTACGCGGCAGAAACAGCAGTTTCGTGTTTCCTGACGTCATCTGTGCTTTCTCAGCTGCCTACGCGGCAGCACACCATTAGGCGAACTCTTACTTGGGGGAGGGAAATTTCTCAGCTGCCTACGCGGCAGCACACTGGAGGATCGGCATGGCCTCCGGTGAGCCGTTTTTCTCAGCTGCCTACACGGCAGCACACATGCGTCCGGCAGTCACGCCACTCGAACGGTCTTTCTCAGCTGCCTACGCGGCAGCACACGCCTGCTCGATGACGGCAGCCGCAGCCGCTTTCTTCTCAGCTGTCTACGCGGCAGCACACGCAGCACGGGCGCTCTCTCTCATCACTTACGCTTTTCTCAGCTGCCTACGCGGCAGCACACGTGGCGGACTCGGAACAGACTTCGACCTTGATTTTCTCAGCTGCCTACGCGGCAGCACACAGCGCTTGCATGCCCGTATATTGCCCGTTTGCTTTCTCAGCTGCCTACGCGGCAGCACACTTCTCCATCGAGCTCGCGCACTTCGACGGCGATTTCTCAGCTGCCTACGCGGCAGCACACCGAGCGCGCGCTGTTGGTGACAGCAAAGAAAATTTCTCAGCTGCCTACGCGGCAGCACACGAAAGACAGATCGCTGTGGCAGTGGCTGCAGCTTTCTCAGCTGCCTACGCGGCAGCACACGACCTCGCGCTGCATGTTGCAGACCCCGAACACGTTTCTCAGCTGCCTACGCGGCAGCAAACTCGGCGAATTTCGCACCGAGGCCCGAGAACCATTTCTCAGCTGCCTACGCGGCAGCAAACGAGTTGGTGCGACCGGATTTTGCTCGACGGGTGTTTCTCAGCTGCCTACGCGGCAGCAAACCAGCCGATCACGCAGCGAGCTATCGAGGAGATTTTCTCAGCTGCCAACGCGGCAGCAAACATTTGCGCGACCCATATCGATCGGCCCCAAAGCTTTCTCAGCTGCCTACGCGGCAGCAAACTTCCTTGCGTTCGTTCTCGTTGCTCGCAACGTTTTCTCAGCTGCCGACGCGGCAGCAAACCGCTCTGCTCACGCAAATCGAAGCCGTCGGTTTTTCTCAGCTGCCTACGCGGCAGCAAACTTCGTCTTCAGTGCCAGCGCAATCTTGTTGATTTTCTCAGCTGCCTACGCGGCAGCAAACATCGGCGGATGTTTGACCCAGCGGTGCGTCGTCTTTCTCAGCTGCCTACGCGGCAGCAAACAGTACATCGGCGTCGTGCAGTTTCCCCCGTATTTTCTCAGCTGCCTACGCGGCAGCAAACAAGCGAATCCCTAAGAGCCTATCAACTGAGACTTTCTCAGCTGCCTACGCGGCAGCAAACACAGCCTGTTCACTCACGTTCTTCTCCTTTATTTTCTCAGCTGCCTACGCGGCAGCAAACGATGCGCAACCCGAGAACGCTAAACCATCGAATTTCTCAGCTGCCTACGCGGCAGCAAACTCACGACGCAGTCGCAGTCGCGGCACGTCCAACTTTCTCAGCTGCCTACGCGGCAGCAAACAGCGAAGCGCGCACCGTACATCGCTGACATGCTTTCTCAGCTGCCTACACGGCAGCAAACACGTGTCCAGCTAGGAACACCGTTCGCCCATTTTTCTCAGCTGCCTACACGGCAGCAAACTTCACCATCGCCGAAGTTCGCGGCATCGAGTCTTTCTCAGCTGCCTACACGGCAGCAAACGCGCCGGTTGCGCGCACCGCTGACCCGCTTGAGTTTCTCAGCTGCCTACACGGCAGCAAACAATTCCAAACCCGAATAGTCGGCAACCGCGCCTTTCTCAGCTGCCTACACGGCAGCAAACTCTTGCAAGCTCGCCGAGCCGCTTCGCAAGAATTTCTCAGCTGCCTACACGGCAGCAAACGACAATCCCTCCTACGCGTCCGAAATCGTCTTTTTCTCAGCTGCCTACACGGCAGCAAACTGGGCTGGATCAAGTCAAAGCTCGATGAAGCCTTTCTCAGCTGCCTACACGGCAGCAAACTGGGCCGGCCAGCGCCGGCGGCCGCGCATCGATTTCTCAGCTGCCTACGCGGCAGCAAACTCGTATGCCGAGTCGATCCGCGAGATCATGTAGTTTCTCAGCTGCCTACGCGGCAGCAAACAGCTGGATTTCGCGACGCGCCTTTTTTTCGTCTTTCTCAGCTGCCTACGCGGCAGCAAACCAAATCGCTCATCGATCGCGCGACGCGCGAACTTTCTCAGCTGCCTACGCGGCAGCAAACGCGCTTGAGCTTTTCCCACCTCGCGTCACTGAGTTTCTCAGCTGCCTACGCGGCAGCAAACGTGAGAGTGCCGCGAAGCTGGATTGAGCGCGATTTTCTCAGCTGCCTACGCGGCAGCAAACGACGCCATCCGCGCTTTGAATGAGAGCCAACATTTCTCAGCTGCCTACGCGGCAGCAAACTCGCCGAAGCTTTCCCACCGCGCGTCATTGATTTCTCAGCTGCCTACGCGGCAGCAAACATGGTATCTCGGCAACCCTTCGGCATGACGAATTTCTCAGCTGCCTACGCGGCAGCAAACAGCAAGAAGCAAAGCCCGCCGGCTTGCGACTTTTTCTCAGCTGCCTACGCGGCAGCAAACTCGTCGCTGCCTGCGGCGGAGCCGTCATCGTCTTTTCTCAGCTGCCTACGCGGCAGCAAACGGCATGTCCACCGATGAACCGGTAACGAATATTTTCTCAGCTGCCTACGCGGCAGCAAACATTTATTCATCTCCGCAATGATTGCGCATACATTTCTCAGCTGCCTACACGGCAGCAAACTAGCCGACTCAAACGCCATCCCCTTGATTACTCAACAAAAGACACCGTTCTCGCCAAACCAACCCAAATTCTCCCTATATCGCTAACTCATTGATTTCCCAATCAACAAACCAGCGCTCCAGAAAAAGGGTTTAGAACCACGGCACAGTTGCTCCGCAACTCAACCCATAACTATTAAACGTCCCCGGCACGCTCGCAGCCACCTCGCCCTTTTGATCGACAAACAAACAAAACGGCTGCCCTGTACTCGCGCTACGTAAATGCACGTAAGGCAAATCAGGCCGACGCTCGACCGTATCCGGAATCGCCGCAGCGCCCTGCGCTTCGGTCTCGCCCTTACGTCGCATTCGACGCCGACGCATCCGCTCGACATTGGTTTTAAACTGACGCCGTTGTATGACGCGATGCATCGCCCCCGACGGAACGCGCATAACGTCCGTCAGCTTCACATGATCCCGCATACCCTGCATCCAACCGCGTGCCATCAGCTCCTGCAATCGCGATTCGTCGCCATGCAGGCGCAACACGTCGCCCAGAAAACGCGGGCTCAAACTGTATTGCGGAAAGCTAATCCCGATGTCGTCCGCACGAAACTCCACCAACGCGCGATGCAGTTTCGCCACCAAAGCGCCAAGCAGATGGACACGGCTAAACTCCGGATCGGGCCGTAACGTGATGTCGATATAGTGACTCGTCATGGCCGTCAGTTCGCATCGCCAAAAACACCGCCGCGAATCAGAACGGCCATGACGAAGTGCTGCTGCTCGACCGCCGGCATCTTGTCCTTGAGCAACCAGTCATCGAGGAGGTTGTAGAAGTCTTGCGTCGGCTTCAGCTTCGGATGGCGATACGCCGTGCCCTGAGTCGTGACCGACCCATAAGGCTCGACCGCAATCGGGCCAGATTCCAGCGCGTTCTCATACCAAGTATCAATCGTTCGCAAGGCATTGCCGATTTTTTGCGAGTGAATAGCCGCGACGTTCTCCACGTGATAAAGCGTCTTGCTCTTTTCCGTCTTCTCCAGAATCAGCTCTTGAGACGGGAATACTTCCTGACCAAAGCCAAGACGCACATACGCGGTCACGCGCAGAAGCACATGGGTTCTGCCCGCAAGCCCGTCGGCAATAAGTCCGCCTAGCGCCGTCACATTCGAATCGAATTGATCCATCGTGCGCAAGCCAAGCGACAACGCATCGAACGTGAGCTTCTGTACGCACTCGCCGTTCTTTTGACGCGATACTTCGACCGCCACGCTTTCCGCACCTATACGGTTACGCCAAAGGAAGCGTCCGTTTGCCAGATTCGCGGCGTAGCGATTAGCCAGCTCAGTAAAGTCATGCTTGGCGACATAATCATTCACCACGTTTTGAAGCCGCACTCGATACGCTGCGTTATTACAAGCCGAAGGCATGCCCGTGCCCGACAGAACGCGCAACGAGAAAGTGACTCGGAGCGTGTCGGCATCGGCCGGCAGCGTGGCAACGTCCACGGTCTGCAGATTTGCATGATTGACGGCTGCATCCAATTTGGCCGCATCACCGCCCTTTGCCTTGAGCCGATTCGAGATCGTCCCACGAACCGATTTCACGCGGATACGAACCGGCGACCATTTCGATCCGTTGTCGCGCTCATCCCAACGGCCAGAGTGGAAGACCGCATCGGAAGGATCCAGCTTACGTTCAAAAGCGAGGACAGAAGCAGTAGCAATTTTCTCAGACATCTTTTTATATATTCCTAATCAAGATAAAAACAAAAGACACCACGACGGACGCGAAAGGTCGCTGCGGTCAATCAAATTCGTATTCGTCGTCATCGTCCAACTCGGTATCGGAGCGATCGTGTACGTAACCGCTACGACAGCGATACAAGCCGATCTCCGTATTGGCTTCCGCTCGCCATAGCAAATCATCCAGACTATTCAGCCGATGCGGGCTGATCCACTGACCGATTGAGTACACCGTCTCTACGAATACGCAGGGAATGGACGGATCGCGCACGTTTTCGACGCTGCCCGCCGGATACGGTTTAGTGAGCGCGGCGTAGCCCACGGGTATTGGCACGGTCCAGCCTTCGCCCTTTTGTCTGTCGGGATCGGCCCAACGCACGCGCTTGGGTGCGGTGGACGATGCAGCGTCATCGGCCGCTTCTTTTTCCGGCATGGGCTGATAATTGAATCGAGCAGCATGCAGCCAGGCATCGATCAAGCTGGCGTCAGGGTGCTTTTCGCGCAACGCGTCGTGGCGGTTCTTCAAAATATCGTCGCGGCCGATAAGCGCGTAGCCCGGAAGCCACTGACGGCGCCATCGGGCGAAATCGCGCGACCGTTTGTCGTGGCTATCCGCGAGCTCGGCCATCCAGGGTTTGGTACGCGGTCCGGGCATGAGACCGACCGGCAGCAACGTTCCGCCAGCGACACGCATGCGCGACACGATGTCTCCAACTTTATCGGCCCATTCCGCATATTGCTTTTCATGGTCCAGTATCGATGAAGCGATAGCGTCGTCGATTGAAACCTGAAACACCAATGTGATGTCCAGGTGCATTCGTCCTTCCTCGACGATCGCGCGCGGCTTGCCATCACTCTTCACGGGATTCCGCGTTAGACGGAACTTCTTGATGTAGTCATCCGTCACCAGCTCGTCGTATCGATGACAGATCACGCCAACCTGTTGCAGTCTCAGCGGAATGCCGTCAGCGGTGAGCTTGCGTTGCAAAGCCCACATCAGTCCGGTGAATGCAGTGATGGACGGAAAGCCGTGCGTGAATGCGCCAGAAATGGCGTTGGCATTTTGTACCTGCAGATGAGGTAAGCCGTCTATGATGAGTTGCGGACCATCTGCCGCGCCTGATTCGATCGCCGCTATGATGGACAGCCAGCCGTTTGCGTCGCCGAGGTCGCCGGCGATGCGGTCGGAGCGTCGCTGCGCCTCGTCTTTTGAAACGGAATCCATATTGGCCGCGCGTAACGCTCTGTCGCCTCCATCTATAGGACGCGTTATCCATGCGCGAACGATTGAAGCGAAGTCAGCCTTACCCCATACCGCAGCATTGGCGAAGCCGTGTTCGACTTCGCCCGCGAGCGCGGTAACGGGCCTGTGAAGCAGCGCGGCGACCTTGACCTTGACCGTGTCCGGCAGCCGGAAGTATTCCGCCGTCAGGAGTACGGCGACGCACCCCTCGGTGCTGCCTTCGGGCGGTCCAGCCTCGTGCCATGCGGTCGCAACGACGAGCAGTGGACGCGCGTCCTTTGCGTCGAGCCACGCATCGGCAACCATTAGGCCATCCGTAGCCGCTACCGCTTGCACCGCGAGCGGCGGCAGGCCCGCAATACGCAGTGCGTCAATGACCCGCGCAATGTCCCGCTGCTCGCTTCCCGTTGCGCTCAGTACGCGAATCTGCGGCCACCATTGCCGCTCGTAGCACGTCAGGGCGCGTAGGCTCGTCTCAAGCGGCTTAAGCGCATCGGCAATCTTGAGCGTCAGCAACTCGATTTTCTTCGGCACACGGCCCGCCTGAATGCTTTCTTCGTCCACATCAAGACCGACCGCATCAGGTTCGTCGACCATCCAGTCCGCGTCCTCGAAACGAGCGTGAAAGACGAGTTCAGCACCTGCACGGGGCAACTGCGCTGCAGGCATGCGTTCCCTGGCAGCAATCGCACCGGCAAGCGTCTGTTCGCCAAGCGGCAGGCAGTAGCCGACACCGAGTACCTCGAGGGGCTTTTGTGCCCTGCGCAACCGCTCCGCCAGCCAACGGCTACGATGATAGTTGCGCCAGTACGCCCGATACCAGAGACCCTCGTAGCCAGCGCGCTCAATGGCAAACAGGATCAGGAATACGCCGTTGGGTACCCCAACGAACCAGAACCAGACCGGCGCGCCACTCACGGGCTGTCCCTTCGGCCAGAGCAGCATGGCAACGGCAACGCCTAAAACGTTGAAGGCAAGCCAGATGCAGAACCACCACGGCCAAAGCCGTGGTCGGCGCGGATAGGCACTAGGGCGTCCGGCCAAAGACAGATCGACCGGCATTACTCGATATTGACGTTTTGAAGGGACGAGATCACGCGGCAGCCGCACGCGCAACGGTAGTGGTGAAAGGCAACCGGCTTGCCGTCGCGGTCGGGGAACTTTGTGTAGCCCTCGTCGATGACGGTCGGGCCGTGCTCATTGCAAAGGGCTTCGTCGCCCTTGCGGGCGAGCGGGCGACCCATGAATATGAACCATTCGGAACCGCCGGTTACTTCGCCGCCGTTTTCTAGTTTGTCGCCTTTGCGGTTGGGGGATCTCATTTTATACAGTTACTTTTTGGCGCATTGCTGTGTCTTGAACGGAGGGACGTAAGTCGCTTCAAACGACTGAGCTTTCGGCTCCTTAAGATTTATCACATCAACCCCAAATTGATTACGTACAACGATAAATTTCTGTTCTTCGCTAAAGGTAGCGTCATATACCCCCCCACCATACACAGCACTTTCGATAAGATGGATTTCTGGCTTTACAAGATACACTGAAAGATGTGTTACTTGAGGGTAGTGCGTGTCAAGTTTCTTCGGCAACCCGAACAAGACCAAAATAGAGTCATCTAGGCTAAACGTGCCACCATCGATAGCATGATCAATATGTGCCGAACCAATTTTTTTCTCACCATGCTCCACTATCAGTCGGCCGCGACCATGATTTTTTGCTGAATAACCTCCATCGCAAGAACTGACAATTGTCGCATGTACATCACCAATGAACATGGCCATCAGAGTCAGAAGCAAGTACTTTTTCATAACTGATCCCCAATACTTGGAATGCTTTTTTCGTCTTGTTGCAACGCAATGGCGGACTTTTTACATCATACGGGTGACCTATCTTGGTCGCCGCGCGAGACGAACTCTTAGGAATTCCTCGATCCGCGAACTTTTCAAGCAAAGTATTCACGCATAAAAAACCTGCGGCATCTACGCGGGAATAGGCGTCATTTCCAAGAATCTCATGATTATCCACTTTTGGACCATCCTTGAAATGCCCGCCATCCCTTTTCTTGACCCCGTTACGCAACATCTTTTGCGGCAGCACTTCCTTCGAAGATCGAGTGAATCAAGTTGCCGTCCCAAATCGACATAACCACGATTAATTGCCTACGGCAATGCGTATTTCCGGCGCCTGTTTCACATCTCTAAACTTTGAAAACTCATTTGGCTCCAACCGCAAAGCGGGAAAGCAAACGGCAGATACATCCGGTGCCGCATAGTAAAGAGCAATAGATCCATCTGGAAGTGGAGAAAACGTGATTGGAAAATTAGCCAGCTCGTCTTCCAATTCCGTTGCGGAAAGACAGAACGGGTTATTCTTGTTAGCTGACATATAGCTAGTTTTCACCGAATCGATGAGATCAGGTCGAACAAATAGACGGCCATCCTGTCGGATAGCAATGTTATACACTCGATTCAAATCAAGCCGTTTCCCACTTGCCTTTTCGAATGCAACTCCATATTGAAACGACGAAGGATGCACACCATCGCAAATCATGTCCCCCGACACATGAAGGGCGACTACTCTATCCGTGTCTAGCACTTTCCTGATGAAAGAACTATATTGTGCAGTTGACCTCATTCCTTTTGCTGTTTCAGCGCAACCTTTAGCATCTGACTTAACGCGCGCCTTTAGCGCATCAATGGCTTTTTTCAAGCCCGGCGAAATATTCGAAATAGCCGGTATTGGCCCGACTGCCAAGGCGCTGGAATTGGCGCTCATATTAAATGTAGCGAACGAGACGAATAGCATTATGGCGACAAGCTTTTCAATAGTCACGTTATTCATCAAGAACTTCGCCGCCATTTTCAATCTTATCGCCATTGTAGATGAGAGTTTTCAATTCGAAAGCCAATTTTTGCTATTGCGGATGTGAACCTTATTACTTGATAGGCGGCAGCCGAGTGAGGCATATTCTTGGGACGTTTTTATCCCAATACGTACTAAACAGACGATGTCTTTTCTTGTCGACTTTCAAGTCGATAAATTCATCCCCCATACAACGGCGCCGGACCCCGGTCTACAAATTTTTTAGTCGATGGAGAAAATGTAAAAACTCTATAAATCGAGTACGTTCCCATCCCGTAATCCACATACCATACGGCAAACCCAAATTGACCACTTAATGGAGAGGCTACGGCAATGCGTATTGCGTCGCCTGTTTCGGATCTTTAAACTTCGAAAACTCATTCGGCTGTAGCCGCAAAGCGGGAAAGCAAGCGGCAGATACATCCGGCGCCGCATAGTAAAGAGCAATAGATCCATCTGGAAGTGGAGAAAACGTGATTGGAAAATTAGCCAGTTCATCTTCCAATTCCGTTGCAGAAAGACAGGACGGCTTATTTTTGTTAGCTGCCCTATAGCTAGCCTTAACCGAATCGATGAGATCAGGTCGAACAAATAGGCGCCCATCTTGTCGGATAGCAATGTTGTATATTCGATTCAAATCAAGCCGTTTCCCACTTGCTTTTTCGAAAGTAATTCCATATTGAAACGACGAAGAATGCACTCCATCACACATCACGACTCCAGAAACCCGAAAAGCAACTACCTTACCCGTGTCAATAATTTTTTTATGGAAGAACTATATCGCCCATTTGAATTCATTGCTTTTGCCGCTTCGTCGCAATCTTTAGCATCGGATTCAATCTGCGTCCTCAGCGCGTCAAAAGTTTTTTTCAACTTTGGCGAAACGTCTGAAATCGCCGGAATCGGCCCAAGTGCCACCGTACTAGAATTGGCACTGGCATATAATGTGGACAACAAAGCGAGTAGCATTATGGCGACGAAAATTTTCATGAGTGATACCCTCCGTTCATAACGGGCCTTGAGCGGTAAAGTCAACAAAGACCTGCGAGAGCGCTGTCGACGCGCCCCACGTTGGCGAGCGATTGGGAACCGGGACGATTCTCTGTCTCGCATAGGTCAATGTCTTACTCACCACCGCCTCCGTCGTGTCCCCGCGATAACGAAGGATAAAGGCGGCATACTGCTGCCTATCATCGTATCCATTCCCGCCTCCGTTGACCAACACGGATACCCGGCCAATCGTCTCAGTATCAATACCGTTATCGGCTACGCGTGAGATATTCGAGGCCCCCATGAAATGCTTCCAAACCCAAAAAAATCCGGCGCTATCGCAAGCATTTGAACGATTTGAGGCAACGATGTCAGGATCGTAGCGCGGATACCATTGCCTTCTGTCACTGTGCGTATGCCCGTGAGAATCTACAGCGGGCGGTCCAGACCAATAATGCGTCGAAACAGTTGTAATTCGTGAGTCAACATAGTGTCCAGATGCATTTCCGGCAAACCCACGAAATTTGCCATAGTCGTCATATAGCGTCGGCCAAGTAAGCTGCATTAGCCCACGACCATAGAACGCTTGGTAATATTGCGCATTTCCGGTGGTCGCATTTCCTTGGCCGTCCTCGATCGCCGTTCTCAGCAATCCAGTTTCAATATAGGTCTGCGACAAGAATGCCGTCTGTCTTTCTGGCGTCGTAATTCCATATTTTCGAAATGCCTTGCAGAGCTCAGCATAAGCAATAGTGCCGTCACTCACTCGGCCGCGAGCCGTCTGCCAGCTCAACGTTGCTCCAGCATGATTTAAACCATACCGACGGGGAAGAAGCTGCGTAAGTTCGTCCAAACTAAGCCATCCGCACTTCCTAAAATGCCGGATAAACGCAAGCGGATGGAAGAACCACAACTTCTGCCCTGCGGGAAGACCCGTCACGCCCCAAAACTGTATTTCCTTAAGATACTTAAGAAAGTCGTTGTAACCCTGATTGTTGCCGTGATAAAAGCCGCCTTCATCGAGCAGTTTTGCGTAGCGCGTTTCGTTGTTTGTGCTATCCCATTCGCTTGGGGCGTTGCAAATGAATCCGCGCAACGCCTGGCGTACGCCATCATGGCTTTTTACATAGCTTGAAAGCGCGTCCGCCTTCTGCGCTTCGGTCGTTGGCGCCGTGCCTGATGGTTCAGCATCCTTGACGATTTTCTTGAGTGCGTCGATATCGCACAGCCCATCGCTGCCATAGGGCGTAGCGCCATCGCTAATTTTCTGCCAGCCCACAAACGACGGAAAATCCGCGTCAGACAACTTCTTAACCGAGGTGTTGTTGATATCAATGTAACCCTGCGCTCCCGGGGCGTAGGTCACTTTCACCCATGTCGCACAGTCTCTCCCGGACAGCGTCGCCGGCGTCGAGAGGATGCGCCCGAAGCGCAGCATCTCGTACCCGTCGCTCGGGCAGGCGCTGTAGAGCGCCGTCGCACGACGATAAAGATCGTATTCGTAATCGGCTTCAGCTACTGGCTGCGCGGTTAGCAGCGTGCGCGATCCATCCGTCGCGACGCTCCAGACGTTGGTGTACTTGCCCCCTTTGCTAAAGTAAGTCTCAACGATGAGCGGTAATGGGTTTGTGCCGGTTTGGCCTGCATCAAAATTGATGCCATGCAGTTTGTTGTGTGCATCCGTTCCTGGCGGCAGGGCATAGAACTGCCGTCCGCCGGGAATCGTGTACCAGGTATGCCCCCAGCAATCCGACGTCGTCGACGTGTCTGGCCCGGCAATGCCAAGCGCCGTATGGCTAAAGTAGCTATCGAAATCCCTTGGCATCATGAAGATTTCGAAGTGCATATAAACCACGCCTTCATACCGCCCGAGAAAACCGATAACGTCCTTGCGCCGCACCTTGTTGCCTCCGCTAGCCACCGCCGGCTCCACCGCGCCTTGGGCGACTTGGCCGGTAGGTTTGCGAAGGAACTCTGGCAATCGTTTTGCGTCGTGCCCGAAAGACTGGTACTCGGCGAGCGGCAGCAAGTGCATGTAGAGCGAATAGAACGTCAGCGTGCGACCTTCGCCCGTTTCGGTCGAGTGTTTCAGCAGGACGAAGCCCGCGTTGCCATTGCCCGAGTCCATCGCATGCTGGCAGACCCGGTAGGCGACCACCTCGCCATCGGCGATTGCATAGACAGGGCCATGCGTGTCGGGGGCGAGATGGGCGCCGCAATGCCAGCGCCGGTCAACCGCAATTGGATAAATGCCGTGTGCAAGTTCGAACTTGTCGACGGCGTCCATCATGGGGTCCGGCTTCGATTGGTCGCTAGACGTAAGGCCGGATTCAGGCAAAAACGGAGGGCTGATAATCATGGCGCGTCAGTTCGTATGGGAGTACCGCTCATTGAGCGTCAGGTTGCTTTTTGGCAGGACTGGCAGCACTGCGGGCATGTTGTCGGGGCCAACGAACATGAACGAGCCCGCCTTAATGGTGAACGCGCCAGGACAGTGGAATGTCATGTTGCCGTTCTCGATCACGAGCGAGGCCCCGCCGCTGTTAAGCGTGATTTTCGACTTCGCGGCCACCTGGACGTCCGCGCTCTCGCTCGCAACGCGGAGCTGCTTCTGCGCGAAGAGGTCCATGCCGTCCGTCAGTGCTGCGGCAGTCAGTTTCCCTTTTGCAGCCAACAGATTGATACCGAGCTTATGCGCGCATAGCGAAATCAGCTCGCCCGCCGCCATGCGCAGACGTTTCGCAATGCTGACGTCCATGTCTCGGGCCGTCGCGATCAGGTTCTCGCCCGCCGAGTGCTGTATTGACTTCGGCGTCACGAATGCCATGCCGCCAGGGGCGCTCGCGAGCAGCCCCGCGTCGCGAAGCTGGTTCAGGCTGTCCTGGAGCGCCGCCTGCTTAGCCCGGTCGGCAGGATCGGCACCGGCCTGTGTCGTCGCCGCCGCAAGGTCCGTTACGCGCTGTAGCGCGGCCTTCAGTTGCGCGACGGCAGCGGGCATCTCCAAGTGCGGCGTATCAGCGCCAGCCGCTGCATCGGCCGAAAAGAACAGTCCTTTCGCTGCGCGCACGGTCCCCCACGCCTGGGTGGTCGCTTCAAAGCCCTCGCCTCGCGCGAGCTTTTTACTGTTGAGCAGATAGCCCTGATTGAACGCCGTCTGGCTGTAGACCGTGGCGATACGCGCGCTTTCCTTGCCTCGCAGATCATTGAAGACGACCTCGGCGCCGAGCAGCGGCGCGCGCCAGATTGCGTAAGTGAACATCGCATCGGCGCCGTGCACCACGTCCGGATGCGAGTAGTCATGGAGCGCTCCCACGATATGCATGCGATCTACATCGGCATGCGCCGCACCAAGCAAAACCTCCGTGGACGGCAGCAAAGGCGAATGGAAGCCACCTTGATACGACGAAGACGGACGAAGCAGCCGCAGCTTCAGCAACTGCTTGTCAGTGTTAGCCGTTCCCTGCAGGAACTTCGGCAACACAGGATATCGGCCATGCTCGTCCATGCAGCCATAAGGCGACGAGTCAAACGTCGTGACGTTGCCAACGACCGGTCCCTTCAGAAATCTCCAGTCGCGTTCATAAACGAAGTCGGGACGGTAGGCCAGATGCGCGGGCATCGCCTTGAAGCGGACATGCGCCGGTTTCGATCGGCTGCCCTTCATCGTCATCGACTCGACCACGAATCCATACGGAGCGCTCGCCAGCTTCGTATTGGTCAGCTTGACCACCACGCCTGGCGCCATGCCCTTCGCGTTGCTCTTGCCCGAAAGCTTCACCTGCTTTGCAATCTGCTCGTCGCGCCGCATCTGTGCTCGGGACTCACCCTGCTGAGGCGTCAGATGAAATTCCGCGCTGCCGCTGATTCGCCCGAAGACCGATTGGTCATTGGCCTCATTAGAAACGCTCGCGCTTGCCCGCAGCGGATCTTCCGGCGTGCGGTAATTGCGCTCCCACAACTCGATGGCGGCCGGCACCAGCGTACGCGTCTCGCTGACGGAGAGTGCAGCCTCATGCCAGTTGCTGTTCATGCCCGAGTCAGAGAGCAGGGGTACGTCGATCGAGCGCACGTACCCGCGCGGATTGTCCGTGAACACGAGCGTGTCCAGTTGACCATCCTTGCCTCGACCCTGCTTGTAAAACCAGCATATGCCTCGACGTTTTGCATGACGTGTCACGAAGGCCCACACGGACTCCTCGTACATCACAACCTGCTCCATCTTCTCTTGCGCGCCATCCAGATGGAACTCGATATCGAAGGCATCGATGTTCTTCCGGTCGACGAGCAGTCGCGTCACCATCTCCTGAAAGGTGATGTCTTTGAATACATCCGAGCCATGCACGCGCTTGCAGAGCGCGGCGAACCGAGGTTCGATCCGGAGTTTGTAGGTCGCCTCGTCGCGGCTCGCTTTGATGCGTTCGAAGCGCGTGACGATGCCATTGAAAGTGGCCGCCTCGTGATCGACAGGCGCGACATAATTCACCGACGGGACGGCTACTCGCTCGTCGATCTGCAAGCCCGCGCGCCGACCCACGCAGAGCTTGCCATCGATATCGAGACGCGGCGAGGTAACGGTGACCTCCGCCTTGTAGTCATCGCATAATCCTGCTTTGACCTTGAACTTGAGCACGTCGAGCTCGAGCTCGAGCGTACCGACCCATATGCTCAAACGCTGGGTGAGTCGCGCGCTTGGATGCTGCAGCGCGTCCGTCAGTTTTTTCGTTACAGCATTCATTCGCATCCTGTTCAGTTGAACGCAACGATGCGCGGTCGTCACGTTCGGAGCTTTTACTGCAGAAGAATTTAGGGTTGCAACGTAAAATCGTCAATTAGATGACCGACAATTCGGAATCGTCTTAATTGGTCAGCTACCCGCTTGGGGATTTCGCGACGGTTCCCTTGGTCACGGCGCCCCTGCGAGCGCTGATACCCCGGCAGGCTCAGCGAGCCGCTGTGATTCCCACTGTCAGCAACACTGTTAGCGTTTCCCTTCACATAGACGAGCGTGCAGGCAGGCAACATGAGAAGGGAGATAGCGACGAACGTCCCACGCACCAAGGCGATCGACGCACGACGTCTATCGTCTTGGTCGGTCGAGCCGTCCACGCAAGCTTGCTTGAACCGATTCATCAGGAAGGCGCTTTACGCGACCTTTGTCAGCGACAGGCGTCCGTGGATTTGGAGCGGTGTTTGCGTGGTCGCGCCAAGCACTTTCGAAAAGCCTGCCCACACGTTGTCGCCTGCGGAATGGGTATCGGTCCGGCGACGATCAAGCCCAGCGTTCCGTTCTTCGTTTGGGTGCCCTGCGGCGGATCGAGAAAGCGTCGAACCGATTGCTGTAGACGTCCGGGTAGCCGTACCCCACACACACCGAGAAGATCATCTGCCAAGCGGGGGTTGCAGAGCCGGTTTGTTCAGAATGGCCGTCGGACGACTGCTGGCGTTCCGTTTGCGTTCAACGAGAGCCAGTTTCGCGCGCTGCCGTCGGTGGCATCAGGATTGGTCGTATTGTTGTTAGCACGGTTAACTCAGAAGCCTTCTCCATCCGCACGCAACAGCACGGCGCTTGCGGGAAAGCCACCGACGTTCGTATGCTTGGCGAAGTAGCCATGGCAGCCGTTCGACTGCTTCTCA
Source organism: Caballeronia sp. LZ001 (assembly GCF_031450875.1). NCBI lineage: Bacteria > Pseudomonadati > Pseudomonadota > Betaproteobacteria > Burkholderiales > Burkholderiaceae > Caballeronia > Caballeronia sp. LZ001. The sequence goes on from NZ_JARTVX010000004.1 coordinate 458,628, forward strand.
CCGTTGAGCCGTCATAGCAAATCAAACCTTCCCATTGGCCGCGATGGGTCGACAACGGACCTATGACGTGGCCGTTTTGGAATCGGCACCCGGTGTTGAACCAGATGATGCAATTGCAGAAATTGCAGCAAGCGGCCCAGACTTTAGTTTCGTGAATGATCTCGGTCGATCCGCGGAATCATCACAGGGGGCGAAACCTTGCGGAACGCAATCCCTGACACCATTCGTTGGCGGAGATGTCATTATTCGGCGGCCCAACTTTCCGTTGTCGGCAGGTTTGCTCGTGGGATAACAAGGTGTTCGTCCACAAGGCGTCGAGCGCATAGGAAGGGATGCACGGCAAAGCGGCGCAGAGGTACGCTGAATGAGTCGAGCGTCCAAGGGGCCTTATGGGCATTGTGACCCGCATAGTCCCCGCAACTGTCCCCGAAAGCCCCTCACCATTGACGCAACACCGCCAACGGCTTGATGACTTGAGTTGAAAAGCTGGTGGGCCGGGTGGGGCTCGAACCCACTATCGGTCGATTATGAGTCGACAGCTTATACCAGTTAAGCTTCCGGCCCTTTTGAAAGCAGAGGGCAAAAAGAAAGCGCCATGGCGGCGCTTTCTCTAATACAAACGTTGCGCGACAACTGAAGGTTTGCGAGTTTGCCTCACAACGCCTTCCATTACAAGCCCATTGATCCGATCAGTTTCCTTCCAGGAATGACTTGAGCTTGTCCGAACGGCTAGGATGCCGCAGCTTGCGCAACGCCTTCGCCTCGATTTGCCGAATCCGCTCACGCGTGACGTCGAATTGCTTGCCGACTTCTTCCAGCGTGTGGTCCGTGCTCATCTCTATGCCAAAGCGCATCCGCAACACTTTCGCCTCGCGCGGCGTCAACGAATCGAGCACGTCCTTCACGACATCGCGCATGCTGGCATGCAGCGCGGCATCGGAGGGAGCCACCGTGTTCGTATCTTCGATGAAGTCGCCAAGATGCGAATCGTCGTCGTCGCCGATCGGCGTTTCCATGGAGATCGGCTCCTTCGCGATCTTCATGATCTTGCGGATCTTGTCCTCCGGCATCTCCATCTTCTCGGCCAGCGTCGCCGGGTCCGGTTCCAGCCCGGTTTCCTGCAGAATCTGCCGCGAGATGCGATTCATCTTGTTGATCGTTTCGATCATATGAACCGGAATGCGGATGGTGCGCGCCTGGTCCGCAATCGAGCGCGTGATGGCCTGGCGAATCCACCATGTCGCGTACGTCGAAAACTTGTAGCCGCGCCGATATTCGAACTTGTCCACCGCCTTCATCAGTCCGATATTGCCTTCCTGAATCAGGTCGAGGAACTGCAAGCCGCGGTTCGTGTACTTCTTCGCAATCGAAATCACGAGACGCAGATTCGCCTCGGTCATCTCGCGCTTCGCCTGGCGCGCCTTCAGTTCGCCCGCCGCCATCTGACGGTTGGTCTCCTTCAAGTCCTTGAGCGGTAATACGACGCGCGCCTGAAGATCCAAAAGACGCTGCTGCTGCTCGCGAATCGCGGGGATATTGCGCTCGAGCACGGCGCTATAGTCGTGCCCTTCGGCCACTACTTTGTCGCCCCACTCCAGATCCGTCTCGCTGCCCGGAAAGCGCGTGATGAACTCCGCGCGCGGCATGCCGCACTTGTCGACGACCGTGTGCAGAATCTGCCGCTCGACCTGGCGCACTTCGTCCACTTGCGCGCGCAGCGTGTCGCACAGGCGCTCGACGGTACGCGCGGTGAAGCGGATGCTCATGAGTTCGGTCTGAATGGCTTCCTGCGCCTTCAGATAGGCCTTCGACTTGTAGCCTTCCTTCTCGTAGGCGCGCCGCATCTTGTCGAACCATTCGCTGATGAGCGAGAACTTTTCGAGCGATTGACGCTTGAGCGCTTCGAGTTGGGCGGCGTTCGCGCTGGCTTGCGCCGCGCCATCGTCGTCGTCCTCTTCCTCGTCGCTTTCCTCGTCCGATTGCTGCTCTACGTCCTCGGTCTCTATCGCTTCGGCTTCCTGTTCGGAAAAACCGTCGGTGTCTTCCGCGTTCGGGTCGATGAGGCCATCCACCAGTTCGTCGACGCGCGTCTCCTCGTTCTGCACACGCTCGGCCATCGCGAGAATGTCGGCAATGGTCGTCGGGCATGCGGAGATCGCCATGACCATGTGCTTGAGGCCGTCTTCGATACGCTTCGCGATCTCGATTTCGCCCTCGCGTGTCAGCAACTCGACCGTGCCCATTTCGCGCATGTACATGCGCACCGGGTCGGTCGTTCGGCCGAATTCGGAGTCGACGGTGGAGAGCGCGACTTCGGCTTCTTCCTCGACTTCATCGTCGGAAGAAGCGTTCGGCGCGTTGTCGTTCAGAAGGAGCGTTTCGGCATCCGGCGCCTGCTCGTACACCGCCACGCCCATGTCATTGAACGTGCTGATGATGCCTTCGATCGCCTCGGTTTCCGTGAAGTTATCGGGCAGGTGATCGTTGATTTCGGCATACGTGAGGAAACCGCGCTCCTTGCCGAGTTTGATGAGCGCGCGAAGCTTCGAGCGGCGCTCCTCGATCTCCTCGACAGTGCCGGGCGCGCTCGACGCGAACGCGTCCTTCAGAAGCGCCTTTTCCTTCGCACGGCGGTCGCGAGCCTTGGCCTTTTCGACCTTCGCCGCAGGCGCGGCAGTGGGCTCCGCAGTTTGCGTTGCGTCGTCTTCGACGGGTACATCGTTCAGCTTTTTCGTCATGGAGTTCGCCATACAGGCTTTAGTCTCGACTCGCGGCTGCTGGACAACAGCCGATGGAACCGTAAATACCAAATGCGCACGCTGCATCGTCCTGCGTGCCCTGCCCGGGGCGCCATCGCGGTTGAATCCGTCGCGGTTCATCACGGCGAATTCGTCATACGCCCTTCACCACGATAGCAGCCGCTTCCCTTGCGCCCGTCTGTACGTCGGCGTGCTTTCCTGTCCGTTTCGTGTCGGAACAATGCTCAAACGCGTGCTGCGCACCGCTTTTACATGACTCCCACAGCCGATTCGGCCAGCGCCTTGCTGCAACTTCCCTGCTTCCTTCGCTAACTATTCCCCGCACCAATGAAGGGATTTCACCCTTCGAAACCGGAGAGGAATTGACAAAAAGCAACTACTTTTTAACATTTTATTATAGCATCTCGCTATCCGGCTTAAGGGCTAGCCGCCCGTCCCGCCTTGATCTGCGCGATCTTCGCTGAAAGCTCCGAGAACTCCGCCACCTCTTCCGGCGAAAGTCCCGGCTGCCGCGCCAGCAAATCCAGCCGCGCGCGATAACTGTCGTGTTGCAATTTCAGTACCGTAGCCTGCAACTCTTCGGCGAGCAGGCGTTTCTGCTCTTCCACACGCTGCGCGGCGTCCTCGTCGGACGAATCGCGCATCAGTAAATCCCGCACGTTTTCATCATAGGCGAGAATTTCCTGGAAGATATCCTCGTAGGTGGGCGCGTTTGCTGCGTTTCTCAAGATGTCTGAAAGCATCTGGAATTCTGCGCTCGCGCCCAGTTCGCGCGCATGCGCGATGACTTCGCTGAACAGTTCGCCATGCTCGGTCATGGTGACGAGCGTGCGTTCGCTGATTCGATCGAGCGATGCCGCGATGCCCGGATACATCACCAGATTGCGTAGCGCGCGCTGTTCCTGACCCGTGACACGCCGGCGTTCGCTCCTCGGCACCATCGCGCGGGCGACAGCGGCTGCACGCGAGTCGATGTCGCAAAGCGCGGCGATTTCCGTGAACGGCGTAGCGAGGCGGTCGGCCAGCATATGCAGAATCTGCACGCGCAACGCGTTGGCGGGCAGCGCCTGCAACAGCGGCTTCGCGTCGAACAGGGCCTTCGCGCGGCCTTCGGGCTGGTCGAGTTCCTTGTCGTTCAGCACCTCGTTGAGCAGAAATTGCGACAGCGGCATTGCGCGGTCGACTTGCTCACCAAAACCGTCGGCGCCGAATTCGCGCACATAGCTGTCCGGATCGTGCTCTTTCGGTAGAAACAGAAATTTGATCGTGCGGTTGTCCGCTGCGTGCGGCAGCGCGGCTTCGAGTGCGCGGCGCGCGGCGCGTCGGCCGGCGGAGTCGCCGTCGAAGCTGAAGACCACCGTTTCCGTCTGTCGAAAAAGCTTCTGTACATGGACCGGCGTGCAAGCCGTGCCGAGCGTGGCGACGGCGTTCGCGAAACCTAGCTGCGCAAGCGCGACCACGTCCATATAGCCTTCGACGACGAGCGCATAACCCAGTTCACGAATGGCAAGACGCGCCTCGAAAAGGCCGTAAAGCTCGCTGCCTTTGCTGAATAAAGGCGTTTCCGGCGAATTCAGATACTTCGGTTCGCCGCTGTCCAGCACGCGTCCGCCGAAGCCAATGACGTTGCCCTTCACATTTCGAATAGGGAACATCACACGTTCGCGGAAGCGGTCGTAGCGGCGCGCTTGTCCTTGCGCGTCGGTTTTTTCGCTGACGATTACGAGCCCTGCTTCCACCAGATTTTCATGGCGATAATCGGGAAACGCGCTTTCGAGATTCTGCCAGCCGTCGGGCGCGTAGCCCAAGCCAAAGCGCGCCGCGATCTCGCCAGTCAAGCCGCGTTTTTTTAGATAACCGATGGCGTTAGGCGCGCCGCGCAACTGTTTGCGATAGAAGTCGCAGGCGGTCTGCATGACTTCGGTGAGCGCGACGCTGACGGCCTTGCTCGGCGCGTTGGCATAGGCGTCACCGCCCGCGCCACCCGCGCCGCCGCGAAACGACGGCTCCTGCGGCACGGTCAGACCGGCCGACTGCGCGAGGTCCTTCACGGCCTCTGGAAACGTCAGCCCCGTATGCTCCATCAAAAAACCGATGGCCGTGCCATGCGCGCCGCAGCCGAAGCAGTGATAGAACTGCTTGGTCGGACTGACCGTGAACGACGGGCTCTTTTCGTTATGGAACGGACACAAACCCATGAAGTTCGCGCCACCCTTCTTCAATTGGACGTAACGGCCCACCACGTCGACGATATCGACGCGGTTGAGCAGGTCCTGCAGGAATGCGTGCGGTATCAACGTAGGCGAACGCCGCTGATTACTTGGCGAGCGCGGACTTGACCTGCGCGGAAACGGCCGTCATATCCGCCTTGCCCGCGAGCTTCGGTTTCAGCGCGCCCATGACCTTGCCCATGTCTTGCGGGCCGGCTGCGCCCGTTGCGGCGATGGCGGCCTCGACTTCAGCGGCGATGGCATCGGCGGAAAGCTGTTCGGGCATGTACGCCGCGAGCACGGCGAGTTCGGCGTTTTCCTTCGCCACGAGATCGTCGCGGCTGGCCGCTTGAAACTGGCTGATGGAGTCCTTGCGCTGCTTGATCATCTTGTCGACGACGGCGACGACGGCCGTGTCGTCGAGCGTGATGCGCTCATCGACTTCTCGCTGCTTGATGGCTGCGAGCAGCAGGCGAATGGTGCCGAGGCGCTCGGTTTCGCGCGCGCGCATGGCATTTTTCATGTCGTCGTTGATCTGATCCTTGAGGCTCATCGTTCACCCGGTGCAATTGCGAAATTCGCGATATTGAAAACCCGGCTGGCGCGACGCGTGCCCGTGCGGCTCCCGACCCTTTCCGCTAAAGCAAAAACCCGCTTGGGAATGCTTCCTCAAGCGGGACTTTGAGCGAGGCCGTTGAAACCGCGGCAAAGCTTGAGGCCATCGTGACGTCAGCCGGAGCGAAAGAATCCGTGCCCGAACGCGCGTTTCGAGGCGCCTTCGAACAACTACGGAATCCTCCGATAACCGTTCGAGTATAGCAGGCGCGATGGCGTTTCGAGACCGCGCCACGGCGGCCGTAACGACCCGTCTCAGGCGTGCGCGAACTCCGCCGCGGCCTTGCCCGCCGCGACGCCGGAAGCCCACGCCCATTGGAAGTTGTAGCCGCCGAGCCAGCCCGTCACATCGACAGCCTCGCCGATGAAATACAAGCCCGCGACGCGCTCGCTCATCATCGTCGTGGACGAGAGTTCGCGGGTATCGACGCCGCCGCGCGTGACTTCGGCCTTGCGATAACCTTCGGTGCCGCTCGGCGTGATCGTCCAGTCCGACAACGACGCGCCAAGGCCCTTGAGCGTGCGGTCGGGGAGATCGGCGAGGCGGGCATCGACGGAAACATGCTGCGCTTCGAGCCACGCGTGCGCGAGCCGTGCGGGAACGTGGTCCGCGAGAAAGTTGCCTATTTGTTTCTTCGATCCCGCCTTGGCTTCGAGCAGGAGCTCTGTGGCGTCGGCGTCGGGCAGGAGATCGACGTGGATCGGCTCCGACGTATTCCAGAAACTCGAAATCTGGAGCACGCCCGGACCGGACAGCCCGCGATGCGTCAGCAGCAAGTCCTCGTCGAATTCACCTCGCGTCTTGCCCTTGCCCGTGCCGATGCGAACCGGCAGCGACAGCCCCGACAACGCAGCGAACGGCGCCCAGTCGGCTGACGTGAAAGTGAGCGGCACGAGCGCGGGAAGCGTTTCGACTAGCTTGTGGCCGAACTGTTTCGCCACGCGATACGCGAAATCCGTCGCTCCGATCTTCGGAATGGACAAGCCGCCCGTCGCGATGACGAGCGCGGCCGCGTCGATTGCGCCCGCCGAGGTGTCGAGCGTGAAGCGCGCGCCGTCGTGCCGGATCTCGTGGACGCTCACCGGGCGCCGCCACGCGACGCTGCCGGCATCGCATTCGCTTTTGAGCACGTCGATGATGGTTTCGCTCGAATCGTCGCAAAAAAGCTGGCCTTTGTGCTTTTGATGCCATTTCACGCGGTACTGCTTCAAGAGCGCGAGAAAGTCGCGCGGCGTGTAGCGCGCGAGCGCGGAGCGGCAAAAATGCGGATTCGCCGACAAGAAGTTTGCTGGCTGCGCGTTGAGATTGGTGAAGTTGCAGCGGCCGCCGCCCGAGATACGGATTTTTTCGGCGAGACGCTCGGCGTGGTCGATCAGCACGACGCGACGCCCCGACTGGGCGGCGACTGCCGCGCACATCATGCCGGCCGCGCCCGCGCCGATCACGGCGATATCGAAGGATTCCATGGCGCGCATTGTAACTGGGGGGCGTCGTTACACTGCTATACTTTTCTGTTCCCTTCAAGCGCTCAACCCATGCTAGTTCTCGGCATAGAAAGCTCCTGCGACGAAACCGGCCTCGCCCTCTACGACACGGAGCGCGGCCTCCTTTCGCACGCCCTGCATTCGCAGATCGCGATGCATCGCGAGTACGGCGGCGTGGTGCCCGAACTGGCTTCGCGGGATCACATCCGCCGGGCGCTGCCGCTCCTCGAACAAGTCATGGCCGAGGCCCACGCCGCGCGCGCCGACATCGATGCCATCGCGTTCACGCAAGGTCCGGGGCTCGCGGGCGCGCTGCTGGTGGGCGCGAGCATCGCCAATGCGCTGGCGATGGCATGGGACAAACCGACTGTCGGCATTCATCATCTCGAAGGACACCTGTTGTCGCCGCTACTCGTCGATGCCCCGCCGCCGTTTCCGTTCGTCGCGCTGCTCGTATCGGGCGGCCATACGCAACTAATGCGCGTCACCGGTATCGGCGTCTACGAGACGCTCGGCGAAACGCTCGACGACGCGGCGGGCGAAGCCTTCGACAAGACCGCAAAGCTGCTCGGGCTGGGTTATCCGGGCGGGCCGGAAGTGTCGCGGCTGGCGGAATTCGGCACGCCGGGCGCGGTCACGCTGCCGCGTCCGATGCTGCATTCAGGCGATCTCGACTTCAGCTTCAGCGGCTTGAAGACCGCCGTGCTGACTCAAAGCCGCAAGCTCGGCGCGAATGTCTGCGAGCAGGCAAAGGCGGATCTGGCGCGAGGTTTCGTCGATGCAGCCGTCGACGTGCTCGTCGCCAAGTCGCTCGCGGCGCTCAAGAAAACCGGGCTGAAGCGGCTGGTCGTGGCGGGCGGCGTCGGCGCGAACCGGCAGTTGCGCGAGGCGTTGTCGGCTGCGGCAAGGAAGCGGCGCTTCGACGTGCATTACCCCGACTTGGCGCTTTGCACCGATAACGGCGCGATGATCGCGCTGGCGGGCGCGTTGCGGCTTGCCCGCTGGCCGGAGCAGGCCGGGCGGGATTATGCATTTACGGTGAAGCCCAGATGGGATTTGAGTTCGCTGGCGCGAGTTTGATCTTTGCGTGGCTTCGTGCGAAGTCTGGTTTGCTGAATGAACCGCACGACAATCTCGACACAGCCAAGGCCCACACGGATCGCAACACGCGACCAACGCCGGCCAACGAGCGACGCATGTGCCTTGCGCGCGAAGCGCGGCACGCACGCACGGCAATATTCGCGCGGCCACTGCATCGCCAAATGAGGAAAAGGGCGTCGCTCCAACGTTCATTTCGGCGGATTGAACGCCTGCACAACCGCCCCGAACGCCGGCAGCGCCTCACACCGATCGCCATGCGCGATCAACGCCGGCCAGCGATTCCCGCTGACCAACGCCCCATGCGCTTCGCGCACGAACCGCAGCGCACACGCAACGGCGATATCCGCGTGACCGATTGCATCGCCGAACCAGAAAGGCGTCGGTCGCGCCGCGCGATCCGCTTCCAGCACGTCGAGCACGCGTTCGATCTGCCCCGTGCAGCGCTCGACCCAAGCCTGCGACTTTTCCGCGTGCATCACGCGCTCGTAGACCAGCGCCACAGCCTTGTCCGCGAGACCCGTCGCGAGCGCACACACCTTCAGCGCCGCACGACGCTGCGCGCCGCTTTGCGCAATCATCGCGCGGTCGTCGCCGACGAATTCATCGAGATAGTCGAGGATCGTCGCGCTCTCGATCACCGTGTCGCCCGACTCCAGCACGAGTGTCGGCACGCGCGAGAGCGGATTGAACGGCGCGATCTTGCCGGCATCGCCGAAAGTCGACCACGGCCAATGCTCGTAGCCAATGCCATAAAGATTCAGCGCAATGGCCACGCGTCTGACAAACGGGGAATCGTATTGGCCGATGAGAATCACGACGCACTCCGCAAAGTTCGGGTCGAACAGTTTAAGCGCGCGCGGGCTTCGGAAACAATGGCCACGCGAGCAGCGCGCACACGCCCGCCAGCAGCCACACGCCCGGCCACGAAGTCGCCGCCAGCACATGCGGAATGACGAGCGGCGTCACGAACAAGCCCACGTAGACGGCCGTGTTGGTCATGCCGAGCGCCGTGCCGGCGCGCTGCATGCCGGCGAGCGTGGCGAGTTCGGTGTACGCCACCCCATGCCATGCCGATACGCAAATGCCCGCGAAGACCAGCATCGCCGCGAGCAAGTACGGAAGCTGCGCGACGCCCAGCGCGGTCGCCGCCGCCAACGCCACGAACGACACCGACGCGACCACCACCGATCCCCGCAAATACGCGCGCCGGTTGCCGCGACGATCCGTATGACGGCCGCTCCAGACGCGCATGATCATGGCGCCGAGTTGCAGCGCGCCCATCGTCGCGCTGATCGCCGCGACGCCGAAGTGTCCCGCGTCGTGCATGAAAACCGTCGCGAAGGTCAGCACCGCGAATTGCGGCACGCACAGCACGCCGATACCGAGCACCACGCGCCAGATCCGCGCATCTCTCAACGGCGCAACCGTCGTTGCCTGCGATACCCCCGCGTCCGCGCGATGCGACCTTTCCGGGGGCTCATGCAGCCAGCGCCAGGTGAATGCGCCGGAGATCGCGCACATTGCGGCGAGCGTGCCGAACACCGCGCCAAAACCGTGCGATGAAGCGAGCCACGGCAGCAACGCCGCGCCCAGACCGCCACCCATCGGCACGGCGGTTTGGCGGATGCTCATCGCGAGACCGCGCTCGCCTTCGCCAAACCACGCCATGACCGCGCGCCCGCTCGATCCGTTGACGCTTCCGCCGAGCGTGCCGAGCAGGAACATCGCGAAGACGAGCCAGCCGAGCGCGGGCGCCGCGCCGAAGCCCGACGGCACCGCGAAGACGCTCATGCCGAGCAGCACGGCAGCCGTCGCGAACAGTCCCGTCAGCAAGACGGGCCGGTCGCCCCAGCGGTCGGTGAGCAATCCCCAAGGAAGTTCCGATACCGCAAGCCCCAGCCCGAGCGCGCCGAGCACGAGTCCGACTTCGCCGTTGCCGAAGTGATAGCCGCTGCGCATCCAGACGGCCGTCGTCGGAATGCCGCCGATTGCCGCCGAAAAACTCGCGTTGGCGGCCACGCCCACGCCGAGCACTTTCCATCGATGCGCGCTCGAACGCGACGCTGCGTTCAAAGTTAAAGGAGTTGCCATGTCGCCGCCCTGTTCTCAATTTGACTGAACCCAGTGTGACGGCATACGATCATCCTGAAAATAGCAAAGTTTTGCATCGATCGTTCGATAAAACAGGATTGTTGCCATGACTCAAACCACGTTCGACCTCGCGGTTCTTCGCAGCTTCGTCGCGGGCATGGACTTAGGAAGTTTCGCCAAGGCCGCGGACCGCGTCGGTCGCTCGACTTCCGCCGTCAGCGCGCAGATCCGCAAGCTGGAAGAGCAGGCGGGCACGCCGCTTTTTCGTAAATCGGGACGTGGGCTCGCGCTCACCGACGCGGGCGCGGTGATGCTCGCCTATGCGCGCCGTCTCGTCGAATTGAACGATGAAGCGGCGGTCGCGGTGCGCGGCGTCGATCTCGAAGGCTGGATACGGCTCGGTCTGCAGGAAGACTTCGGCGAAGTTTTGCTGCCGGAAGTGCTGGGCCGCTTTGCGCGGGCGCATCCGAAAGTGCGAATCGAAGCGCGGGTGGCGCGCAACACCGAATTGCTGGAGCGCATCGAGGCGGGTCAGCTCGATCTCGCGCTCGTCTGGGGCGCAGGCAGCGCAACCGACGTTGGCAACGCGACCAGCCTCCCTCAACCGATCGCCGCGCCGCCGATGCGCTGGATCGTGTCATCGACAGTACCGTGGCATTTCGATCCGGACGAGCCGCTACCGTTGATCGCGTTCGACCGCCCGTGTCTCTTTCACAGCGCGGCGGCCGCAGCGCTGGATCGCGCGGGCATCAAGTGGCGCATCGCGTTCACGAGTCCGAGCCTGTCGGGATTGTGGGCGGCCGCCGCCGCAGGTCTCGGCGTGACGGTGCGCACGGCCTATGGCGTGCCAACCACGGTGCGCGCCCTCGAATGCGATGAGAGCGGCTTGCCGCCGCTGCCGTCGATTCCGCTCGCGCTGCATCGCGGAGCGGGCGCGGGATCGCCCGTGGTCGACCGGCTCGCGTCACTCGTGATGGATTCGGTGCGCGAAATGCACGCATCGACTCAAACCGTGGCGGCTTGAGCCTTCGCTCAACCGAGGCGCTTGTCGCGCTCGATCACCGCATACGCGCTGTGATTGTGGATCGACTCGAAGTTTTCGGCTTCGAGCACATAAGCGACGATCCGCGTATCGGCATTCAGCCGCGTGGCCACGTCGCGCACGAGGTCCTCGACGAACTTCGGATTTTCATACGCACGCTCGGTCACGAACTTTTCGTCGGGCCGCTTGAGCAAGCCCCACAATTCACACGACGCCTCTTCCTCGGCGATTCGCACCAGTTCTTCCACCGCGACTTCGCCCGCCAACTCCGCCGTGATGGTCACGTGCGAGCGCTGATTATGCGCGCCGTACTGCGAAATCTTCTTCGAGCAAGGACAAAGGCTCGTAACGGGGACGAGCACTTTCATGGTCATGCGCGTTTCGCCGTCGCGCTTTTCGGCGATAAAGCTCACGTCGTAATCCAGGAGACTCTGCACGCCCGACACCGGCGCGGTCTTCATGACGAAGTAAGGCAGAGTCACTTCGATACGGCCGGAATGCGCCTCCAGTTTCGTGAGCATCGAGACGAGCAGCGCACGCAGGGAAGTTTGATCGAGCGGCTCGCGATTTTCCTCGAGCAGCGCGACGAAACGCGACATATGCGTGCCCTTTTGCTCGGCGGGCAGATGCACGTCGAGATTCCATACGCCAACGCTCGGCTGCACGCCGTTTGCCGACCGCACCGACAACGGATGCCGCACTCCCTTCACGCCGACACGCGCAATGGCGATCTGACGCGTATCAGGCGTGCTTTGAACGTCGGGCATCACGAAGGCGGGATTCATCTGGTTCATTGATTCTTGTCCTTGGGCTCGCGCGGTCTTTCCTGAAAGCGCGCTTCATAACTCGTAAGCGAAAACGGCGCGGATTGCGGCCCGCGCCGTGTAGAGACTAAGTGCAAAGCACGGCGCGCCCCGAGCGCGCCGCGTCAGGCTGAAACGTCAGGCAACGCGCTTTTCCAGCTTGCCCGGCTGGGCGCTCACGACCGCGTTGAGAAAGCGCTCGCGAATGGATTTCGCGATACCTGCGCCGTCCAGACCGACGCTTGCAAGCAGCTTAGCGGGATCGCCGTGATCGATGAAGACGTCCGGCAAACCAAGCTGAAGCACGGGCTTCACGACCGAACTGGCCAGCAGCGCTTCGACGCATGCCGAACCCGCACCGCCCATGATCGCGCCTTCCTCGATGGTCACGAGCGCGTCGTGAGTGGCGGCGAGTTCGCGCAGCAAGTCGGCGTCGACAGGCTTCACGAAGCGCATGTTGGCCACCGTCAGATCCAACTCTTCGGCGGCAACGAGCGACGGCGCGACCATGGTGCCGAACGCGAGAACGGCGATGCGCTTGCCCGAGCCGAGTTTCTGCGACGACTCGCGGCGCACCTCGCCCTTGCCAAGCGGAATGGCGGTCATTTGTTTGACGGTTGCCACGCCCGTGCCCGCGCCACGCGGATACCGCACGGCTGTCGGGTTCGGCTGCTGAAGCGCGGTGTAGAGCATCTGACGGCATTCGTTTTCGTCGGATGCGGCCATCACCGTCATGTTCGGGATGCAGCGCAGGAACGCGAGGTCGTAATTGCCCGCGTGCGTTGCACCGTCCGCGCCGACGAGACCCGCGCGGTCGATGGCGAACACCACCGGGAGATTCTGCAGCGCGACGTCGTGGATCAACTGGTCGTACGCGCGCTGCAGGAAAGTCGAGTAGATGGCGACGACGGGCTTCATGCCGTCTGCAGCCAAGCCGCCCGCAAATGTCACCGCATGTTGCTCGGCGATGCCGACATCGTAATAACGATCCGGAAAGCGCTTTTCAAATTCGACCATGCCCGAGCCTTCGCGCATGGCAGGCGTGATGGCAACCACGCGCGAGTCTTGCGCGGCAGCGTCGCACAGCCATTCGCCGAACACCTGCGTGTAGGTTTTCTTCGAGGGCGCCGTCGACGGCTTGATGCCTTCGGCCGGATTGAATTTGCCGGGACCGTGGTAGAGCACCGGATCGGCTTCGGCGAGCTTGTAGCCTTGGCCTTTCTTGGTCACGACGTGCAGGAATTGCGGACCACGCAGTTCCTTGATGTTCTGCAGCGTCGGAATGAGCGAATCGAGATCGTGACCGTCGATTGGCCCAATGTAGTTGAAGCCGAACTCTTCGAAGAGCGTAGCTGGCACGATCATGCCCTTCGCGTGCTCTTCGAGCTTGCGGGCGAGATCGAGCATGGGCGGCGCGACGCGCAGCACGCGTTCGACACCGGCGCGCGCGGCGGCGTAGAAGCGGCCCGACATCAGACGGGCGAGATGACGATTCAACGCGCCCACGGGCGGCGAGATCGACATGTCGTTGTCGTTGAGGATCACGAGCAAGGGCACGTCGTCGGCGACGCCGGCGTTGTTCATTGCCTCGAAGGCCATGCCCGCGGTCATCGCGCCGTCGCCGATCACGGCGATGGAATAGCGGTTGTCGCCCTGCAGCTTGTTGGCGATCGCCATGCCGAGCGCCGCCGATATCGACGTGCTCGAATGCGCCGTGCCGAACGTGTCGTACTCCGACTCGCTGCGGCGCGGGAAGCCCGAGATGCCGTTCAACTGACGCAACGAGTGCATCTGGTCGCGCCGGCCTGTCAGGATCTTGTGCGGATAGGTCTGATGGCCGACGTCCCAAACGATACGGTCATTCGGCGTATCGAATACGTAATGTAGCGCGATGGTCAGCTCTACCGTGCCGAGATTGGACGAGAGATGGCCGCCCGTCTGCGACACGCTGTCGAGCACGTAGGCCCGCAGTTCGTCGGCAAGCGGCTGCAGTTGGCGTCGATCAAGGGCGCGAAGGTCGGCCGGATCGTCGATGGTTTTCAGCAAGTCGTACATCGTCGTCCCATTTTAGGAAAACTGGCGTGATTCGTTCAACGCGGTCATTGCGCCGTGGGGTTCGTCACGCATTCAACGTTCAGTGCACCCGGTTCACAACCAGGTTGGCAAGTTCGGCCAGGCGCTGACCGCGCGCGCCGAACGGCTCTATTGCAGCGTGCGCATCGCGGCCGAGTTGCGCGGCGAGTTCGCGCGACGCATCCAGCCCGATGATCGAAACATACGTGGGCTTGTCGTGCTGCGCATCCTTGCCCGCGGTCTTGCCAAGCGTGGCGGAGTCCGCCGTGACATCGAGGATATCGTCCACCACCTGAAACGCGAGGCCGACCGCGGCGGCGTAATGATCGAGCGCCGCGAGCGCCTTGGCGTCCGGACGTTCGCCCGCGAGCGCACCCATGCGCACCGAGGCGCGCAGCAACGCGCCCGTCTTCTTGCGATGCATGGTTTCGAGCTCCGGCCGCGACAGCTTGCGCCCGACGCTTTCGAGATCGATGGCCTGACCGCCCGCCATGCCGAGCGAGCCGCTTGCGAGAGCCAGTTCGCGCACGAGCGCGGCCTGCTGGGTATCGCTCAGACCATTGCCCTCGGATGTCAGCGCGACGAACGCCTGCGACTGCAACGCGTCGCCGACGAGCAGTGCCGTCGCTTCGTCATATTGCACGTGTACCGTGGGCTTGCCGCGACGCAACGCGTCGTCGTCCATTGCGGGCATATCGTCATGCACGAGCGAATAGACGTGAATCATTTCGAGCGCCGCGCTTGCCGCTTCGACGGCCGGCGCGCTCGCGTGGGTCAGTTCGCCCGCAGCGTGCACGAGAAGCGGCCGCACACGCTTGCCGCCGCCCAGCACCGCGTACCGCATGGCTTCGTGCAGACGCGCCGGCGCGATGTCCGTGCCCGGCAGATAGTGCTCCAGCGCGGTCTCGACGCGATCGAGCGTGGCACGCATCCATTGTTCGAAGCTCATAGGTCGTCGTCCCCTCGGTCGTTGGTGGCTCCTGCACCCTGGGTCGCGCGCTGTACCTCGGCGGGCAGCGGCTTGAGCGTCTCGCCATCGAGCACGCGCACCTGCTGCTCGACTTTTTCGAGCTGTTGTTGGCAAAAGCCCACAAGCGCGGCGCCGCGCCGGTATGCCGCGAGCGACTCCTCGAGACTCAGCGCGCCCGCTTCCATGCGGCCGACGAGTGATTCGAGTTCCGCGAGCGCTGTTTCGTAGTTTTCCGGAAGCGGCGCGGCGTCGTTGGCAAGCGCGCCTGCACCGGTTTCTTCGCGTGTATCGGGGACAGCGGTCTTCGCCATGAATCGTGGATGTGCAAATGTATTTTGGAACCAAGTCGCACATTCTACGGCAAAAGCCAGTTTTTCGACCCGAAACACGTCCGTCGCAAAGCGTGGAGACGGCTAATCCTTGAGCTTGCGCCACAGCCGCCCGGCGAATGGACGCGACGCCCTCGCGCCGGCTTTGAACGGAACTCCTGCAACAATTTATACCCAAATCAAGACCTTATACGCCCGAGTGTGGCGGATTTCGGTATAATCGCGGGCTCCCTAAATCGAATCTTCGATGGTTGGGTTGTTCACTGCTTTCACGTCTTAACGGGAGTGGGAATGTCCAATCTGAGCAATGCATTGCAACTGAATGCCATTCACAGTCAGTTGCCAGTCACGGCTTACTTTGACGAAGCGCTTCTTACGCGCGAAATCGAAACACTTTTCAAGCTTGGTCCACGCTACGTCGGGCACGAACTCATGGTTCCCGAAGCGGGAAACTATTTCGCGCTTCCTGGCGAGGGCGAAGGGCGCGTGCTCGTGCGCAATCAGCAGTCGAATATCGAATTGCTGTCGAACGTGTGCCGCCATCGCCAGGCAATCATGCTCAACGGTCGCGGCAGCGCGGAAAACATCGTCTGCACGCTGCATCGCTGGACGTACGATCTGAACGGCCAGTTGCTCGGCGCGCCGCATTTCGCCGACAAGCCCTGCTTGAATCTCGGCGCCACGCCGCTGCAAAACTGGCAAGGCCTTCTCTTCGAGGCCGCGGGTCGCAATGTCGCGGCCGATCTCGCGAAACTCGGCACGGCGCGTCATTTCGACTTTTCGGGCTATATGTTCGATCACGTCGAAGTGCACGAGTGCAACTACAACTGGAAGTCCTTCATCGAGGTTTATCTGGAGGACTATCACGTCGCGCCGTTCCATCCGGGACTCGGCAGCTTCGTGTCGTGCGACAACCTCGAGTGGGAATTCGGCGACTGGTACAGCGTCCAGACCGTCGGCGTGCACAAAAATCTGGAGAAGCCGGGCAGCCCGACGTATCGCAAGTGGCACGACGAAGTCCTGCGCTTCCGTAACGGTACGCCGCCCGAATTCGGCGCCATCTGGATGGTGTATTACCCCGGTCTCATGATCGAGTGGTATCCGCACGTGCTGGTGGTCTCGTGGCTGATCCCGCAGGGCACGCAGAAGACGACCAACATCGTCGAGTTCTACTATCCCGAGGAGATTGCGCTTTTCGAGCGCGAGTTCATCGAGGCGGAACGTGCGGCCTATATGGAAACCGCGCGTGAGGACGATGAAATCGCCGAACGCATGGACGCGGCCGGCGCGCGCTCATGTCGCGTGGCGAGAATCAGGTCGGGCCGTATCAGAGTCCGATGGAATCCGGCATGCAGCATTTCCACGAGTTTCTGCGGCATCAGCTCGGGGCTATCTGAACGCCGTTCGGCTATCGCGCGGGAATCATGAAAAGGCGGGCTTTCGAGTCCGCCTTTTTGTTTAGACTAGCTGTATCCCACTTCACGCGCGCGGCGATTGACACGACCGGGCGCGGACGCTTTGCAAGGGATCGGGGTCGCGCGCCAAAGCGCACACTCTGTCCGACACAGGAGCCGTCATGCCGCACACCCACTACACCACGCTCATCTCGGCGACGAATCTTGCCGAACGGCTCGCCGCCGCGCCCGGCAGCGTGCTCGTGTTCGATTGCCGATTCGACCTCGCCGCGCCTGAATCCGGCGCAGCGGCTTATTCCCAAGGTCATATTCCGGGCGCGCACTATCTTCATCTCGACCGCGACTTGTCCGGCGTCAAGACGGGGTCGAACGGACGTCATCCGTTGCCCGAACGCGGCGCGCTCGTCGAAAAACTCGCGAGCTTCGGGCTAAACGAAGGCCAGCAAGTCGTCGCCTACGACGCGCAAGGCGGCATGTACGCGTCACGTTTGTGGTGGCTCCTGCGTTGGCTCGGTCACGATTCCGTCGCGCTGATCGACGGCGGTTTGCCCGCGTGGGAGGCAGCAGGTCAGCCACTCGATACCGCCGCGCCGCAAAAGACAGACGGCACGTTCAAGGCCGCCGCGCCGCTTGCCGTCACCATCGATGCCCCGGCGATCGAACGCAGCATCGGCACGCGCGACCATCTGCTAATCGATGCGCGCGCCGCGGACCGTTATCGTGGCGAGAACGAGACGCTCGATCCCGTCGGCGGTCACATTCCCGGCGCGCTGAATCGCTTCTTCAAGGACAATTTGACGCCGGAAGGCCGCTTCAAGACCGCGCACGAATTACGCGATGCGTTCGGCTCGCTGATCGGCGCCACGCCCACCGACCGCATCGTGCTGCAATGCGGCTCGGGCGTGACGGCGTGTCATAACGCGCTCGCCATGGAGATTGCCGGTCTGCACGGCGCGGCGTTGTATCCGGGATCGTGGAGCGAATGGAGCGCCGATCCGGGCAGGCCCGTTGCGACCGGTGCGAAGCCTTGAAGCGCGTAAAGCGCCGTCACTTGACGCCGTGCTCGCGGAACCACGCGAGCGCGCGCTTCCAGCCATCCTCCGCGTCTTCCTTGCGATAGCTCGGCCGATAATCCGCGAAGAACGCGTGCGGCGCGTCGTCATACACGACGATCTGCGACTCCCGCGCCTTCGGCTGGCCATTCGCCACGGCCTGCTTCATCTGTTCGAGCGTGTCCTGCGGAATGCTCTGATCCTGCCGGCCGTATAGCCCGAGCACAGGCACATTGAGCTCGGCCGCGTTGTCGATCGGGTTGCTCGGCGTGTTCGCCGTCTTGTTCCCCGTGACGCGCCCGTACCATGCAACCGCCGCCTTCACGTGCGGATTGTGCTCCGCATAAAGCCACGTAATGCGCCCGCCCCAGCAGAACCCGGTGATACCTAGCCGCTTCAGATCGCCGCCGTGCTCGCCCGCCCACTTGACGGTTTCGTCGATGTCCGAGATCACTTGCGAGTCAGGCACCTTCGAGACGAGCTGCTCGTTGAGAAGCTGCATGGACTTGTACGCCGAGGCATCGCCCTGACGCGTGTAGAGATCCGGCGCGATGGCGAGATAGCCTTGCTTGGCGAAGCGCCGGCAGACATCGGCGATATGCTCGTGCACCCCAAAAATCTCGTGGATCACGATGACGACCGGCAGATGCGTCTTGCCCTTCGGCTGCGCGCGATACGCCGGCACGAGCACGCCATCCGCGCCGCGCACGCCCACGGCGCCGGCTTCGAGACCGGCGTCGTCGGTATGAATGGTTTGTGCCGACACGGGCAGCACGCACGCTGCGAAGCCTGTGCCGAAAGCTGCCTTGATGAAGTTGCGACGGTCGAACGGAACGTGGGGAATGAGGCTGTCGACTTCAGGGGTAAGCATGCAAAGCTCCCGCGGCGAGCGCCGGCAGGCGTCGATTCGCGCAGGCCGGCGGCATGGATTCTGGAACCGCGCGAGCGTGTTCAAGGCTCCACGACGCGCGGCGCTGTACGACTCCCAAGCGAACGCGCCCGACATATCACAAGGCGCGCCGCTCATTCTAAACAGCTTTGCAGCGTCGATGCAGCTCAGTGCAGCTTGACGCGCGGCGCGGTGGACCGGCGCAGCCAGTGCGCGATGGTGTCGAGCACCATGCGCGCGTAGCCGTGGAGCGCGGCGATATGCAGCCGATACAGCGACATGTACATGAAGCGCGCAAAGAGGCCTTCGATCATCATGTTGCCGCCGATGAGCCCGCCCATCAGGCTGCCGACCGCGCTATAGCGACCGAGCGACACGAGCGAACCGAAATCGCGGTACGTGTATTCCGGCAGCGATTTGCCGTTCATGCGGCGCTCGAAAGCCTTGAAGAGAAAGCTCGCCTGCTGATGCGCCGCCTGCGCGCGCGGCGGCACACCGCGCTCGTTGCCGGGCCACGGACACGCGGCGCAATCGCCCAGGGCGAATATGTTGTCGTCGGCTTCCGTTTGCAGCGTTCGACGCACGATGAGCTGGCCGAGACGATTGGTCGGCAAGCCGTCGAGCTGCGAGAGAATGGCCGGCGCCTTGATGCCCGCCGCCCACACCGTGAGGTCCACGCGAATGGTCTTGCCGCTCGCCGTGCGAATGGAATCGCGCGAGACTTCCGCGACGGTTTCGCCCGTCATCAAGGACACGCCCAGCTTCGTCAATAGCTCGGCCGTCGCGGTCGATACGGTGTCGCGCAGCGCGGGCAGAATGCGCGGCCCCGCTTCGATCAGCACGATACCGATGTCGTGCTTCGGATCCAGCTTGTGCAAACCGTACGCGGAAAGCACGTGCGCCGTGTTGCGCAGTTCCGCCGACAATTCCACGCCCGTCGCACCCGCGCCGACGATCGCCACCTGAATGCGCGGCGCGTTCAGCGAACCGAGCGGCACGGGCGGCCCTTCGGAATCGTCGATGCCCGCCGCCACCGGTTCCGGCGCAAAGTGCTCGGCGCGCATGCATGCCGCGATGAGCCGCTTGCGAAAGAGCTCGGCCTGGCCAACTGTATCGAGCGCGATGGAATGTTGCTGCGCGCCTTCGACGCCGAAGAAATGCGTCGTGCTGCCGATGGCAATGACGAGCGTGTCGTATTCCAGCTCGCGCTGCGGCAAGACCTCGCCCGCTTCGTCGTCGCGCAACGCGCTGATGGTAATGCGTTTTGTCGCGCGGTCCAGCGCGATCAACTCGCCCTGCTGAAACTCGAAGCCGTGCCACATGGCCTGCGCGGCGTATTCGAGTTCCTGCGTGAACGGGTCCATGCTGCCTGCGGCCACTTCATGCAGAAGCGGCTTCCAGATATGCGTGGGATTACGGTCCACGAGCGTGATTTGCGCACGCGGTGCCGTTTTACTGTCCGTCGTACCGAAACGGTCGCCGAGACGAGTCGCCAATTCGAGACCGCCGGCCCCTCCGCCGACGATGATGAATCGATGCATAAAGCTCTCCCGAATTTTTCTCCGCACGCGGAGTAATCAACTTACCGAGCCTCGGACCGCACGTACGTTCGACGACATGTCGGCCCGATGTCTCACCTTCCAAAAACCATTCTGCTTGAACGCGCGGCGCACTTGCAATGGCCGGCCTCGCATGTCCGGCATTCAGCGCGCTCTTTTTGCTCAGTGTGCTTCTTCCCAGTTATTGCCGACGCCCACCTCAGCCACGAGCGGCACGTTCAGCTTGGCGACGCCACACATCAATTCGGGTAAGCGCTTCCTGACTTCGGGCAGTTCCTCTTCGGGAACTTCGAGCACCAGTTCATCGTGTACCTGCATGATCATCTTCGCGTGGATTTTCGTAGCCTCGATCCAGTCCTGCACCGCGATCATCGACAACTTGATGAGGTCGGCCGCCGTTCCCTGCATGGGCGCGTTGATGGCCGCGCGTTCGGCCGCCTGACGACGCGGACCACTGCCGCCGTTGATCTCCGGCAGCCACAGACGCCGGCCGAACACGGTCTCCACGTAGCCGTTCATCTTCGCGGTCACGCGTGTGCGCTCCATGTAGTCGTCAACGCCCGGATAACGCGCGAAATAGCGGTCGATATAAAGCTTCGCCGCGTCGCGCGTGATGCCGAGATTCGACGCGAGCCCGAACGAACTCATGCCATAGATCAAGCCGAAATTGATCACCTTGGCGATACGCCGCTGGTCGTTCGACACTTCGATCGGCGTCACGCCGAACACTTCCGACGCGGTCGCGCGGTGCACGTCCTCGCCTTCCTTGAACGCGCGCAACAACGATTCGTCACCCGAAATATGCGCCATGATGCGCAGCTCGATCTGCGAGTAATCCGCCGATACGATCTTGCAATCCGGCGGCGCGATGAACGCCTCGCGGATGCGCCGGCCTTCGCCCGTTCGCACCGGGATGTTCTGCAAGTTCGGCTCGTTCGACGACAAGCGCCCTGTCACCGCGACAGCCTGCGCATAGTTCGTATGCACGCGTCCCGTCGATGCATTCACCATGCGCGGCAGCTTGTCCGTATAAGTGGACTTGAGCTTCGACAGCCCGCGATGTTC
The DNA here is from genome assembly GCF_031450875.1 of Caballeronia sp. LZ001. NCBI lineage: Bacteria > Pseudomonadati > Pseudomonadota > Betaproteobacteria > Burkholderiales > Burkholderiaceae > Caballeronia > Caballeronia sp. LZ001. The sequence goes on from NZ_JARTVX010000004.1 coordinate 480,086, forward strand.
GAGCAGCACCTTCGGCAGCGGATAATCCTCGGCGAGTTTTTGCAGCACTTCTTCGTCGGTGGAAGGCGCGCCGCTCGGCGTCTTCTTCACCACCGGCAATTCGAGTTTCTCGAAGAAGATCTGTCCGATCTGCTTGGGCGACCCGAGATTGAATTCGCCGCCCGCCAGTTCATAGGCTTCCGTTTGCAAGTCGATCAGCCGTTTGGCGATCTCGTTGCTCTGCGTGTCGAGCTTCGCGCGATCGATCAGCACGCCGTTGCGCTCCATCTTGCGCAACACGCGCGAAGTCGGCAATTCGATCTCGCGATACACCTTCAACAAGCCCTCTTCCTGCACGACTTGCGGGTAAAGCGCCTGATGCAGACGCAAGGTGATGTCCGCATCTTCGGCGGCATACTCGGCCGCCTTGTCGAGCGCGACTTCGTCGAAACCGATTTGCGACGCGCCCTTGCCCGCGACGTCCTCGTATTTGATGGTCTTCACGCCCAAGTGCCGCAGCGCGAGGTTGTCCATGTCATGCGGCCGATGCGACTCCAGCACGTACGACTGCAACAACGTGTCATGCTCGACGCCGCGCATGACGATGCCGTAATTGGCGAGCACCTGCTCATCGTATTTCAGATGCTGGCCGACCTTCTTCTTCGATTCGTCTTCGAGCCACGGCTTGAGCTTCGCGAGCACTTCATCGCGCGGCAGTTGCACGGGTGCGTCCGGCCCGCGATGCGCGAGCGGAACATATGCGGCATGACCCGGTTCGACCGAGATGGACAAGCCGACGATTTGCGCGGTCATCGGGTCGAGCGCGGTGGTTTCGGTATCGAACGAAGTGATCTCGGCGGCATCGATACGTTCGAGCCACGCGCCGAACTGTTCCCACGTCTGCACCGTCTCGTAGTGGTGGACGATCTCCGTGACTTCGGCGGGCGGCGTGTCGGTCGGGCCTTCGACGGCATCCGCGATTTCGACTTCGCGCAGCCAAGTCTTGAAGCCGTGACGCAGGAACACGTCGCGCAACTCGTCGCGCGACTCGGGACGGCTTTCGAGCGTTTCGTCGATCGACGCGATCTGCGACGCCAGGTCGCATTCCGTGTGTACGGTAACGAGCTTGCGAGCCATGGGCAGGAAGTCCAGAGCCTTGCGCAGATTGTCTCCTACCGCACCTTTGATCTCGCCCGCATGTTCTACGATGCCATCAAGGGAGTCGTATTGCGTGAGCCACTTGAGCGCAGTCTTGGGACCGCACTTTTCGACGCCCGGCACGTTATCGACCGTATCGCCGATGAGCGAAAGATAATCGACGATACGTTCCGGCGGCACGCCGAACTTGGCGATGACGCCGGCGCGATCGAGCGTTTCGTTGGTCATCGTATTGATGAGGGTGACATGATCCGTCACGAGTTGAGCCAGATCCTTGTCGCCCGTCGAGACGATCACTTTCATGCCGCGCTTTTCGGCCTGAGCCGCGAGCGTGCCGATGACGTCGTCGGCTTCGACGCCTTCGATCATCACGAGCGGCCAGCCGAGCGCACGCACGGCGACGTGAATAGGCTCGATCTGCTTCGAAAGGTCTTCGGGCATGGAAGGCCGGTTGGCCTTGTAGTCGGCGTACCAGTCGTCGCGAAACGTCTTGCCTTTGGCGTCGAAGACGCACGCGCTATACTCTGCATTGGTTTCACGCCTAAGGCGTCGCAGCATGTTGATCATTCCATACAGTGCGCCGGTCGGCCCGCCGTCGGGGCCGCGCAGGTCAGGCATGGCATGGTAAGCCCGGTACAAGTAGCTAGAACCGTCGACCAATAGCAGGGTCTTACCTTCAAGACTTCGTTCTTCAGGCATTATGAACAAGAGAAAAGTGATTCCGAGTCTGCGATCGCTCGCAGATCAAGAGCGCGCGACGGCCAAAAAGGCTCGCGCATCGTGGCAGATGTTCACGATTATGGCAGAGTTTATCGAGGCTACCGAGTACCTCTCGGAGATCCGTCCTGCCATCAGCATCTATGGTTCCGCGCGTCTTAAACCCGAGTCGCCGTACTATCAGCGGACCATTGAAATCGCGCAAAAATTCTCCGATGCAGGCTTCGCCGTGATCTCCGGCGGCGGTCCCGGCATCATGGAAGCAGCCAATAAAGGCGCGCATGCGGGCAAGTCGCCGTCGGTGGGTCTCAACATCGAATTGCCGCACGAGCAGTCGGGCAATCAATGGCAGGACATCTCGCTGCGCTTCCGTCACTTCTTCACGCGGAAGGTCACGTTCGTCAAGAATTCGGATGCGGTCGTCGTGATGCCGGGCGGCTTCGGCACGCTTGACGAACTGGCCGAAGTGCTCACGCTCATTCAGACCAAGAAGTCGCGCCACGTGCCTATCGTGCTGGTGGGCGCCGAATTTTGGGCCGGCTTGCTCGACTGGTTCAAGAACACGCTGTTGACCAATGGCGTCATCGGCGAAAAAGATCTTGGACTCATGCAAGTGATCGACGACCCCGATCAAGTGCTCGATGCGGTGCTGCGCTTCTATGAAGATCGCGAAGGCGCGGCAGAGCAACCGGCGGAAGGTAAGTCGGATGAGGACCGGATGTTTTATTTGTGATTCGAAGGCTGTCGGGCGAGCGGAATCGCTATCTTCCCTCTCGCCCTTTCCCCTCTCTCGCCTCATTCACGAGCAGCATCTCTCTGACACACGCCCATAAAGCGTAGTCTTCCGAATCGAATACTGGAGTTTGCCGGCTCCCGCATAGGCGTTCGCTGTCGAGCCGCTGCATGGCGCATCGCAATCCTCAACCATGCACCAGCCGCCTTGAAGAAGACCGCCCGCTTCGCTTCTTCGCGTTTCGACGTCTCACTGAAACGCCACCTCCGCAAAGCTGCGCAACTTCCGGCTGTGCAACCGCGACAGGCCATTCATGCGCAGCAGTTCCATTGCCTTCACGCCGATCTGCAAATGCTGATCCACTTGCGCACGATAAAATTGATCGGCCATGCCCGGCAGCTTGAGTTCGCCATGCAGCGGTTTGTCCGACACGCATAGCAACGTCCCATAAGGCACGCGGAACCGGAAGCCGTTCGCGGCGATGGTCGCGCTTTCCATATCGAGCGCGATCGCGCGGCTTTGCGACAGCCGCTGCACCGGCTCGCGATGATCGCGCAATTCCCAATTCCGGTTGTCCACACTCGCGACGGTGCCCGTGCGCATCACGCGCTTCAGTTCCACGCCTTCGAGCTGTGTCACCTGCGCCACGGCCTTCTCGAGCGCGACCTGCACTTCCGCCAGCGCGGGAATCGGCACCCACAGCGGCAGGTCGTCATCCAGTACGTGATCCTCGCGTACATAGCCGTGCGCCAGCACGTAATCGCCCAGACGCTGCGTGTTCCGCAAGCCCGCGCAATGCCCAAGCATGACCCACGCGTGCGGACGCAGCACCGCGATGTGATCCGTGATGGTCTTTGCGTTCGACGGCCCCACGCCGATGTTCACCATCGTGATGCCGCTGCCATCCGCGCGCTTCAGGTGATACGCCGGCATCTGCGGCAGACGCGCGATTGGCGCGCCTTCCTCCGGTTGCTCGCCGAGATTGGCGTTGTAGGTGACGACATCGCCCGGTTCGACGAACGACGAATACTCGCAGCGATACGCGCGCGTTTCCTCGTCATCCGCGCGCGACATCAGCGTGCGGCCGAGCTTCACGAACTCGTCGATATAGAACTGGTAATTCGTATAAAGCACGTAGTTCTGAAAATGCGTGGGGGAAGTCGCCGTGTAGTGCCGCAGCCGATGCAGCGAAAAATCCACCCGCGCCGCCGTGAAGAGCGCAAGCGGATGAGGCTCGCCCGCGGCGGGCTGATACGTGCCGTTCACGATGCGATCGTCGAGCAGCGCGAGGTCCGGGGTATCGAAGACATTGCGCATGGCGAGCAGGCGATCACGGTCGAGATCGCCTTCGAGATGGATGCCTTCGGCGAACGCGAAGTGAATAGGAATGGGTTGCGCCGACACGCCCACTTCAATGCCCACATGATGGTTCTTCGTCAAGAGCCGCAACTGCTCGCGATAATAATCGCCAAAGAGATCCGGACGCGTGAGCGTAGTTTCGAAGATGCCAGGCCCGGCGACGAAACCATACGAGCGCCGCGAGTCGATCTGCGTGTTGAGCTCGGTACGCACGCGCACGAACGGATAGCACGCGCGCACGCGATGCGTGAACTGCCCGTTGCGCCGATACCGCGCGAACGCGTCGCGCAGGAAAGCGGTGTTGGCTTCGTAGATGGCGGAGACCCGCGAGACGGCGGCTGCGGGGTCGTCGAATGATTCGGTTGGGAAGTCGTTTGCAGGCGTTCCCTGAGTGGTCTGAGTCCGGTCGTTTGTCATGATCTTGTATGCGTGTCTGATGCCCTCGTAGTCATCGACATTAACACGGAAGCATGCAAGAACCATGAAGCCCCCGCGCCGCGCAAGTGCGTGCGAACACGGCGCGCAACAGCTTTTTGAACGTTCCGGCCGAAATCCGCGAAGCAGCGCAAAATAAGGCGTTGCGCCGGCATGGGGTTCGCGTTTTGCTAGAATCCGGCCATCGCCTGGAGAACTGACATGAAGCCGCTCTATTTCGCCGCCGCCGCGGCCGTCCTTGCCGTCGCAAGTGTAGGCGCCACGGCGCAAACCCTCCAGGCCGAGCAGGCGGGCGCACAGCCACAAATGTCGCAGGAAGAAGCCGCTGGCCTGCCTGATCTGAAGGCCATCAACCGCCCGCCCGCGAACGCGAGTTCGAAGGTCGAAATTTCGCCGCCGCGCATGCCGAGCTTCCACGAACTCAGCACCAACGGCACCGAGATCACCGAGTATCGCGACAAGGGCAAGCCCGTCGAGATCAACGTGCATTCGAACTTCGGCACGCGCTATCAGATGAGTTCGCCTTACGACACCTCGCCGCAAGTCCGCGATAACGGCAAGGCAAGCACGCGCCTGCCATCGGTGAGCGTGCGCTACTGATCCTCGGGTCGATTTGCGCCCGCTCGTCTGAGCGGGCATCTTCACGCAGTGCTCACGCGACTGCGCCGTTCACCGGCCCGCCACGGGCTTCTCAACCTGACCCAAGTTTCTGCATGGCCGTATTCACCCCCGTCTCTGACGCCGAACTCGGCGACTGGCTGCAACACTACGATCTCGGCGATGTCGTCGAATTGCGCGGCATCCAGTCGGGCATCGAGAACAGCAACTTTTTTCTCACGACCACGCGCGGCGAATACGTGCTCACGATCTTCGAGAATCTCACGGCGACGCAACTGCCGTTCTATCTCGATCTGATGCGCCATCTGGCGGCGCATCGCGTGCCGGTTCCCGATCCCATGCCGCGCAGCGACGGCTCGCTCTTCGGCATGCTGCACGGCAAGCCCGCTGCCATCGTCACGAAACTCGAAGGCGCGCCGGAACTCAAGCCGACGCCCGCGCATTGCATCGAAGTCGGTCAGATGCTCGCGCGCATGCATCTCGCCGGGCGCGATTTTCCGCGGCATCAGCCGAACTTGCGCAGCCTCGCGTGGTGGCAGGAGAACTTGCCGGCCATCGTTGACTTCCTGAGCGCGCCGCAGCGCGAACTGATCGAATCCGAGCTTGTGCATCAGGCCGCGTTTTTCACGTCGGCGGACTACGCCGCGCTGCCGGACGGGCCGTGCCACTGCGATCTGTTTCGCGACAATGTGCTGTTCGCGCCGGGCCGCGATCACGCACGGCTCGGCGGGTTCTTCGACTTCTACTTCGCGGGCGTCGACAAGTGGCTCTTCGACGTCGCCGTGACCGTGAACGACTGGTGCGTCGATCTCGAAAGCGGCGCGCTCGACCCCGCGCGTGTCGACGCGATGTTGCGCGCTTATCAAACCGTGCGCCCCTTCACGCCCGCCGAGGAACGCCACTGGAACGACATGCTGCGCGCCGGCGCCATGCGCTTCTGGGTCTCGCGCCTGTACGATTTTTACCGTCCGCGCGAAGCGCAGATGTTGAAACCGCACGATCCCGGCCATTTCGAACGCATTCTGCGCGAGCGCGTCAAAGCCGCTGCCAGCCTCAATCAGTAACCTTCCACTCTGCTCATGCGACTGATCGAAGTTCCCGCCAAGACCGGCTATGTATGGTTCCGCCAGGGCATCTGGCTGTTCCGCCGCAATCCGTTTGCGTTCCTCACCGTGTTCTTCGCTTATCTGTTCGTGATGACGCTGATTTCGCGCGTGCCGCTCATTGGACCGTTGCTGCCGTTGCTGTTCATTCCGGGCATCGCGGTGGGTTTCATGGCCGCCTGCCGCGACACCATCGCGGGCAAGCCCGTTTGGCCGACCGTTCTCGTCGATGGCTTCCGCTCCTACGGCACCGTGGTCGCGCGCCGTCTGCTCGCGCTCGGCGCGATCTACGTCGTGGCGATGGCGGTGATCTTCGCGGCATCGGCACTGGTCGACGGCGGCACGCTGCTCGGCCTGATGATGGGCGACGGCCCCGCCGGCGACCCCGAAACCGTGGCCGCGAGCTTCAGCCCGCTCGCCGTGCTGGTGGCGATGGCCTGCTACATTCCAGTGGCCATGCTGTTCTGGTTCGCGCCCATTCTCGTTGCATGGCACGACGTGACGCCCGCGAAGGCGCTGTTCTTCAGCCTCGTGTCGTGCTGGCGCAATCGCGGCGCCTTCGTGCTTTACGGCGTGTTGTGGATTGCCGTGGCGCTTGCCGTATCGTTCGGCCTGACCGCGCTGATGCAGGCGCTTGGCGTGAGTCAGGAGATGGCGTTGGCGGTGCTCATGCCCGCGTCGATTCTCGTCACGACCGCGCTCTACTGCTCGTTCTATGCGACCTATCGCGGCTGCTTCGGCGTGCAGTCGCCGGACACGCCGGATATGCCTAATGCATCGGATACACCGGGCATCTGATGCCCCGAATCCTCGCGCGCGAAGCGTTTTCCGTACACTAACGTCATTGGCCGATACGGCCTTTTGCGGCGCTTCGCCATGACCTCGCCCGACGACTTCCCGCTCGAACTCGATCAGCAAATCTGCTTCGCGCTCTATTCGACATCGCTCGCGATGACGAAAACCTACAAGCCGATGCTCGACAAACTCGGCCTCACCTATCCGCAGTATCTGGCGATGCTGGTGCTGTGGGAAAGCGACAATCTCACCGTAAAGGAAATCGCCGCGCGCCTGTCGCTCGATTCCGCCACGCTCACGCCGCTACTCAAGCGCCTGGAGGCGCAGGGGTACGTTGTGCGCATACGCGGCGTCGAGGATGAACGGCAGGTGCACGTGCGCTTGACGGCGCAAGGCCGGTCGCTGCGGCAATCCGCGCGTGCCATTCCGCCTGAGATCTTTTGCGCGGCTGGATCGGATGTCGACGAATTAGTTCGCCTTCGCAGCGATCTCGTCAGGCTCCGGGCATCGCTCAACGGGTATCTAGAACGCTGATAGCCATTCCCTAATCGCATCTTGACCAAAATTTAATTTGCACGCTAATGATTAGCGCGATATATTTCTATCCGTGGTCGACGCAACGATGACCCGACAGTCAAGTCCAACCCTTCCGCGCCGAACAAGGCGACGAATTCAAGGAGAAAAGCGATGAGCATCCTGTACAAGGCAACCGCGACGAGCACCGGTGGACGCGACGGACGCGCGGTGTCTTCCGACGAACAACTGAACGTGAAGTTGAGCGCACCGAAGGCCTTGGGCGGCACGGGCGCGGAAGGAACGAATCCGGAACAATTGTTCGCGGCGGGCTACTCGGCGTGCTTTCTTTCCGCGATGAAATTTGTCGCCGGCCAGCAAAAGCGTACGGTTCCGGCGGATACGACCGTCACCGCCGACGTGGGCGTCGGCCCGAATGATGCGGGCGGCTTTGCGCTGGATATCGAATTGCGCATCGCGCTGCCGGGACTTGACCAAGCGGAAGCACAAGCGCTTGTCGATGCGGCTCACAAAGTTTGCCCGTATTCGAACGCGACGCGCAACAACGTCGATGTGCGCGTGAAGCTCGTCTGAGCGAATCGAACAAAAAGAAAATGCCAGGCTGGCGAAGCCGGCATTTTCTTGGGCGTTGCAAATGAAAAAAGCCGCTGGACAATTCCTGCGGCTTTTTATTAACGCTCTGAAAGCATACTGCTTAGTTCGCCATCCACGTCGGATGACGCGTGCCAGCACGCTGATCCAGGCGCTTCATGCGATATTCGAGATCGTAAATGTCGGTGGCTTCGGCCAAATATGCGTCGTCGCGTTCGCGATCGCGTTGGTCGGCGGATTTCGTCAGAAACAGGAAAATGCGGCTGAGCAGGAACATGGTGGGCCTCGCTTGGATACTGGGGTAACTACCTATGGATGTAACTATAGGGTAATCCCTGATCCGACGCAAGTCTTATCGGCTAGATTCCTGATACAAAAGACTAATTTGCAACACTTGAAATTGTCGCGCGGACTGCTCTAAGCAACGAAAGCCGCGCGCGCGGACTCGCTGGAACGGCGTTGATGTTTGAAGAACTCCCACATCACGGCTGACGAGTTCGGACCCTTGGCTGAATGGAAAGCCACGGTATCGTCGCCGCCCGCCCACGCGTGGCCCAACCCGCGAACGACCACGCTCTTGACGACGCGTCGGCCATTCTTGAAGTAGTCGCGCACGACGCCATCCGCTTGCTTCTCTTCACGCAATTCGCCTGCGCGCGGAGCACCGGCGGCATCGACGAAACCGTTGAGACGCAAAAATTGTTGCGTCAATTGTTCGGCGTTGGACGGCGACACGACTGAATCCAGTTCGCCGTGAACGATGATCGCCGGCATTCCGGGATATTCGCGCGTGTCGACGGCAGCATCGACGAGCGTGACGGGGTCGTTGCGACTGCCGCGACGCATGACATCCATCGCGCCGATTGCTGAACTAGCCTCGCCGAACACTACCCCAGAGTGCAAGCCGACAGCGGCGAACAGTTGCGGATATCGCACCGCCAACAAGGCGGACATGCCAGCCCCCGCCGACATGCCGGCGAGATAGACGCGCTCGGCGTCGAAACCATGCTCGGCGACGACCGCCTTGACCAGCGATACGATCGACGCCGCCTCGCCGCCGCCTCCATTGCCGGACGCGTCGTACCAGCGCCAGCAACGATGCGCATGATCATGCTTAGACTGTTCGGGATACAGCACGGCGAAACCAAACTTGTCGGCGAGAAGATTGAGGCGCGTTCCTTGCGCAAAATCATCGGCATTCTGCTGACAGCCATGCAACATGACGACGAGCGGCGCGCGTTCGAGTTCGGCTTGCGGCGGCGTGTACAGCGCGTACGAAACATGGTTGACGAAGCGTCCACCCGTCGGCGGCGCGGAATGATAGGAACGCATCCACTTTCCCAAAGCCCAAGCGGACGCGCGCGGACGAACTCGCGACTCCCGCGCCGTCGGCTGCGCACCAACGCCTGAGCCACTGCGCACAGTGGCTGCCCTGGTAGCAGCACCCGACTTGAGTTTTGTCTTGACGCTTTTCGGTCGGGCTGGCTTTGTTGAGGGACGCGACTTCGGCACACGCAAGGGTTCGACTTGACTGGCGACCAGGCGTCTCAAGCCACGCAACCAGAGCTTGGTAAGGCTTTTCGACATTTGGCTGGGTCCTCTACAAATAAGCGAATCAGAAGGCACTCTGTTCTCATGATGAAAAGACGTGCCCGGTTGTGCGTCGCACAATAACATCAAAAAGATGGTTTCGAGCGACTCGAAAACTCATATATCGGGACGAATTGCAAGGCAATCAAGGCGAAAGAGAATTTTTAACCGAAGTTACACGACGTAACTGACATCATCTTTTCGGCCGAGTCGCATAATTAGGGATTGTCCCAGCAGGTATACTCCTAGGTCTTCTCCACGCAGTTGTGACAGCCAGTGCGAGATGCACGCTCCATGTCGCACTGCAGCAACCTCTATTCCCAAGCTCTGCAATGAACCTTGTTCCATCAGCCTCAACCTGGTTTTTCGTTACCGCTTTCGGCAGCGTCGGCGTCATGGCGCCGTTGGCGGTGGTGGTTGCGGCGTGGCTCGCCGTCGGCTACCGATGGAAATACGCGTGCGCGTGGCTCGGGTTGCTCGGTGTTGCCAGCGGACTCGTGGCGTTGAGCAAGATCGCGTTTATCGGTTGGGGAATCGGCGCGCGCGATCTGGATTTCACCGGCATCAGCGGTCATGCGTTGATGTCGACGGCTGTACTGCCGGTTGCGCTATTCGTCGCCGCGTTGTCGATGCGCGCGTCGTTGCGCGTCACAGCGATCGTGCTGGGACTTGTTATCGGTGTAATGGTGGGCGTGTCGCGGGTCGTGCTGAACGCGCATTCGATCTCGGAAGTGGTCGCGGGAGGTTTGCTTGGCGCAGTGGTGGCCGTTGCTTTCGCGTGCATCGCGTGGCGGGCGCAAGCGGCGAAAACGCTATCACCGGGACCGGTCGCGGCGAGCCTGGCTGCGGTCGTGATCGCGTTGCATGGCGTGCCGGTGCCTACTCAGCAGTGGATCACGCAGATCGCGCTGGAACTGTCCGGCCACGAGCGGCCGTATATCCGGGCGCGCTGGAAAGTGCAAAATTATCGAATTCCAGCGCGTCGGACCGAGGCGCTGGCGGTGCCGTTCGCGGTTGCTAGAGCGGCCGCCTGAGCAGCCGCACTCTCTGTAAGCCTCAGTCGCTCACACCAATGATCACGCTGGAAGCCTTGATCACTGCAACGGCTTTCTGACCTTCTGCGAGGCCAAGTGTATCGGCGCTGCGGTTCGTGATGATCGCGGTCACCGTGGTTGCGTCGTCCAGCGTCAATGTCACTTCGGCGTTCACGGCGCCCTTCGTCACACTCGCCACCGTGCCACGCAACTGATTGCGTGCCGAAATCTTCGCGGGCGCGTCTTCCATCAGCATGACCCACGACGCCTTGATGAGCGCGAACGCTTCGCTGCCTTCCTTGAGACCGAGCGATTCGGTGCTTTCGTGCGTAACCACGGCAACGATCGTCTGTCCACCCGGCAAGCCCAGTTCGATTTCGTCGTTCACCGCACCGCGCGTGACTTTGGTGACTTTCCCCGCCAGTTGATTGCGTGCACTCGTTTTCATTCCTAGTCTCCCTATGAGTTGCCAGTCGCGGGCGAAGCCTTCCATAGCCATGCCCGCTTGTTGAAGAAACTTGCGATGTTCGCGTTCAACCGCTTGGTAGGTGTCGATGAGACGCCGCGCCGCCGATGTCAATGTGGTTCCGCCTCCGCCCCGCCCACCGCTCGCGGTAATCACGAGTGGCTCGCCAGCGAGATTGTTCATGGTGTCGACCGCATCCCAGGCCGCCTTGTAGCTCATGCCGACGGCCTTTGCCGCCGCCGTGATCGATCCGTTATCGCGAATCGCCGCGAGCAGCGCAATACGCGCCGCGCCGCCAAGAGTCGCGTCGCCGCTTTGCAGCCAGACAGCGCCACCAACTGCCAATGAATCGGCCGTGGCGGAGGGTGCTGTTTCGTTCATCGATTGCCTCCCGCATCGCGTTGCGCATTATATCGGCGCGCATACACGGCCACGGCCGATAGGTCAGAAAGCCGTTTCAATTCATACGAATGCCAATCATTCTCGCAGTCACGAAATCGACACACGGCGAGTGAAACATGGCGCATTGCGCTTTCACCGATTCGCGCAAGCCCCGCTCAAGCCAAGGACGCGACATGAACGACTTTGCTCTTTCTACTGGCCGTCAGGGCCGCACCACCGGGCAACGGCTCGCCCTGCTGCTCTTTCTGATCGCCATCGCGGCAGGCGCCGTTTATTGCGTCACGCATCTTTTCGAAGACCTCTCGCCCGTGCGCGAATCGTCAGCGTTTCCGTACATCTTGCTTGGCATTGCGCTTTTGATCGCGCTCGGCTTTGAGTTCGTCAATGGCTTTCACGATACCGCGAACGCCGTCGCCACCGTCATCTACACGCACTCGCTGACGCCGAATCTGGCTGTCGTCTGGTCCGGCGCGTGGAACCTCGTCGGCGTGCTGGTCTCGAGCGGCGCGGTGGCCTTCGGTATCCTGCAACTGCTGCCGGTGGAATTGATCATCGGCGTGGGGAGCTCGCAGGGCTTCGCGATGGTCTTTGCGCTCCTGATCGCGGCGATCATCTGGAACCTCGGCACGTGGGCGCTCGGCTTGCCGTCTTCCAGTTCGCATACGCTGATCGGCTCCGTGATCGGCGTCGGGCTGATGAACCAGATGCTGCACGGCGCGAACGGAACGTCCGGCGTCGATTGGGCGCAAGCGACCTCGGTCGGCAAGTCGCTGCTGCTTTCGCCGCTGGTCGGCTTTATCGCCGCGGGCTTTTTGCTCTACGTGATGAAACTGGTCGTGCGCGTGCCCGCGCTCTACAAGGAACCGGAAAAGAACACGCCGCCGCCCTTCTGGATTCGCTGCCTGCTGATTCTCACTTGCACGGGCGTTTCGTTCGCGCACGGCTCCAACGACGGCCAGAAAGGCATGGGCCTCATCATGCTGATTCTGATCGGCACGGTGCCGACCGCCTACGCGCTCAACAAGGCCGTCACGGCCGAGGAAACGCAGACCTTCCTCTCGGTTAGCCACAACGCATCCGAAGTGCTGCAGCGTTACGCCGATGGCAAGCCTGCCGCCACGGATTCACGCGGCGCCGTCGAGCATTACGTGCAGACGAAGACGCTTGCGCCAGACACGGTTCCGTCGCTGAAAAATCTGATCGATTCCATCGATGCGAAAGTGCGTCCGAGCGAAACCATCGCAAATTTGCCGCAGGGAACGGTGCGCAACGTGCGTAACGACATGTACGTGGCATCGGAAGCGCTGCGTCTGATGGAAAAACAAAAAGCGCCGGCCTTCACGAAGGACGATTCCGCCGTGCTCGCCAACTACAAGGCGCAGATCGATCACGCCACCAAGTTCATCCCGACCTGGGTGAAGGTAGCGGTGGCCGTCGCGCTCGGGCTTGGCACGATGGTCGGCTGGAAGCGCATCGTGGTGACGGTGGGCGAGCGTATCGGCAAGACGCATCTGACATATGGACAAGGCGCTTCGGCGGAACTGGTCGCGATGCTGACCATCGGCGCCGCCGACGTTTACGGCTTGCCGGTGAGCACGACACACGTGCTGTCGTCGGGCGTCGCGGGCACGATGGCCGCGAACGGCTCCGGTCTTCAATGGCGCACCGTGCGTAGTCTCGCGCTGGCTTGGGTGCTGACCTTGCCGGTGTCGATCATCCTCGCGGGCGGACTTTTCTGGGCCTTTCGCGGTATCTTCTAAGCGTTTGTTTTCGCATCCGTTTCGCATCCCTTCCGCATCCTACGCAATTGCACGGCGCAGAGTCCGATCCGCGCCGTGCAAGTTTTGCCCACCCCCATCTGCATCGACTCCCTTTTCGACAATCCGCTTTAACCGCGCAACCGTTCGATTGCGCGTCTAGCCTTTATCCATAAGCCTGAGCCGCTGCGGCACAGCTATTGCTAAACACCACTCGTCGATCGCAACCCGACCGGCTGGCGGCCGAAAGCCGCCACTCGACGTGTCGCTGCGTGGGAGACCATGGCGGGGCCGGTTCAAGGCGATCTTTCGATAAGGAGAAGACAAAATGACGATCGGAACCATACTGCTGATTATCCTGATCTTGCTGCTGGTGGGCGCAATCCCGTCGTGGCCGCATAGCCGTAGCTGGGGTTACGGGCCGAGCGGTATCTTGGGCATCGTGCTGATCGTGGTCATCGTGCTGTTGCTCATGGGTCGCATATAACCGCCTGAACGGTTTGCAAACAACGTTCGAGACAGACCGCAAAACAAAAGGGGCGCTCAACCAATGTTGCGCGCCCCTTTTGTTTTGTAGCGAATCGATTTAAACCCGCGACTCAAACCCGCGCTTCAAACCCGCATGACCTGTCCGTTTGGTTCGATCTTGCGCGGAATCACCGGTTCTGCCGGCTTGCGCGATGACGATGACGCCGACGGCCTGCTTGGTACCGCCGCAGCGCCCGCCGATTCGACCGTGCCTTTATCCGCCACCTGCTTGACGGCCGTGGCGCCTTTGCGTTTCTTCTTCGCCGTGCTCTGCGCGGTGTTCTGCGTCGGCACACGCGCCTTGTTTTTGGACTTCGTGGTCTGGACCTCGGGCGGATTCCAGACTTCCGTGTAACGCTCGGCAGCAATAGCCGTGGATGAACCGAGCAAGACAGCGATGGTAAGCAATGCGAGCTTCAAGAGGTCCGCTCCGTGAATTAGTGATCCGCTCTGCGCGAGAGGATGGCGTCGAGCGACCGCTCGGAAGTGTCCAGTTCCAGCAGCGCGGCGTCCAGTCGGTCGAGCGTGCGGGCGGCGAACTGGCCGTCTTGTTGGTCGTCCGGTTCGACGCGCGTGGCGTCGAAAGCCGCGTTGACGGCGCGTGTCGCGCGCATGAAACGTTCGAGCGCGGCGGCTTCGAGCGACTCGTTGCGTGGGTTCATCGGCAAACTCCTTGTTGCGGACAAGCTGTACGAATATACAGTAACGCGGCGGGATGCAAAACACTCCGCACACGGCGTGGCAAAAATGCCAAACATCGCTTGACCGCCGCGCGACCGCCGTTTCTCACGTTTGAAGGCGGCATTTCGCCGCGTGCATGTCGACAAGCATTCGCGTTAAGCCGCGCTTAATTTTTGACGCACAAACTCCAATCGCGCCCGACCCAGCGCCGCCTTCAACCGTTAGGCGACGAGCCGATCAGATGAGGAATGTGCCATGCCCGCCAATACCGCCGCGCGTCAGTTATTTGCCAACATTGCATCGACGATGCGCAAGCAGTCCGCGCTCAAGCTTCAGGAATGCCGCCTGTCGGAGCCGGTCGAACCGCCGTGGGGAACGGCGTATCGGACGATCGAATGGTCGCTGAAAAGCGATCCGCGCGTGCAGCGACGGGTGGTTCCGGCCGACTGCACCGCCTCCGAATTGGCTGAAACACTACGGTCGCACGTGCCCGGCCGGTGCTACGGTCCATCGGACGAAGACTAAAAGCGCCTTGTACTAATCCATAAATGGACTATTATGAGTCTCAAGTTCCTTTAGAGACTCAAAGATAATGCCATCTGCTGCACGCATCGCCTCGCCGGAGAGTGGGCTTCCGCCGCCGCGTCTGGCTCCCGGCTTGGGCGAGCTATCCGCTGCCGGTCTGCGCGCTTTTTTGAACATCGCGCGGGACTGGTCGCTATCCATCGAAGAGCAGATCGTTTTGCTCGGCTCGCCGGGCCGCTCGACCTTCTTCAAATGGAAGAATGCGCCCGACTCGGCGCGGCTCACGCGCGACACACTCGAACGCCTTTCGCTGATTCTCGGCATCTACAAGGCGCTGCAGATTCTGCTTCCTGCGCCGGCCGCCGCCGATACCTGGATCAAACGCCCCAATACCGCGCCGCCGTTCGGCGGCAGACCTGCGCTTGCTCGCATGCTGGCGGGCAATATCAGCGACCTTCTGGCGGTTCGGCAATATCTGGATGCGATGCGAGGCGGATGGGCGTGATCGAAAACAAGGATGTGATTCAAGCCGCGGACTGGCGTACACGCTGGCCGCACGGCCAATTGGACTGGTCGCCGGCGTATCGGGTAATTCCCACGCGGTTTCCCGCCGTCAATCTGTTCGATCGCGTCGCGCGTCCGGAAGACTTCGAAGCGCTCTACGCGCTGGAAGCGATGACCAACGACCGCCTGCGTACCGAAGTCGGCGATCTCGATCTCGTTCCGCCCGACGAGCGCTGCTTCGGGCCGGGCTGCGGGCCGATCATGGCCGCGTTCACGCATCTGAACCCAAATGGCAGCCGTTTTTCCGACGGCAGCTACGGCGTGTTCTATTGCGGACGCGAACGGCAAACGGCTATCGCGGAGACGCGCTATCACTCGGGGCTATTTCTCGCAGCAACCAAGGAAGCGCCGCTTCGTCAGCAGATGCGCCTGTACACGGTGATCGCGCATGGCGAAGTAGTCGATCTGCGTGGGAATCGCATCGCGGAAGCGGGACTCGACGCGCGCATCCTCGATCCCGACGACTATGCGCCCGGCAAGGCGCTCGGACGCGCTATCCGGGCGGCGGGCGTGCCGGGCATTGCGTATCCGTCCGTGCGGGATACGCAGGGCGAATGTCTCGCCGCGCTGCACACCACGATGCTGCGCGACTGTCATCACGCGGCGTACCTGGAATACAACTGGAACGGCGAGACAGTCGACTATGTGTTCGAGTTGAATCAAGTGGGCTAGCGAATCAACTCATCGCCACGGCGGCCGGCGACCGCGTACGCGCGAGCTTCTTCGCGGCCGGCCGCGCCGCTTTCGGCCGAGTCTTGCGCGCCACGGTAGATACCGCTTGCGCCGCCGCGCTCTTGCCGCTCGCCTTCAAGCCGCCCGCACGCGCCGTTTTGCTCGATTCGGCGAGAAGGTTGGTCAGCCGCGCATCGTTCGGAACGGTACCCTTGCGGTTTTTGCGCGCGGCTTCGCGGGCGCGACGCTTCGCATCCTTTTCGAGGAAGATGGCAAGCGCAGCTTCGTCGGTCTTGAGGCCATGGCGACGCGATGCCGGCATCGATTCCGCCAGTTCGCCCGCTTCGAACGCCTCGATCACCGCCGGATGCACATAGCACTTGCGGCACACCGCCGGCGTATTGCGCAGCAGTTGCGACACTTCCTTGATGGTCCCGACGATGTGCTTGCGCGCCTCCGTCACCGTTTCCCATTGCAGCCGCCGCAGCGCCGCGAGCGCGAACACGCTGCCGGCCCACGTGCGATAGTCCTTCGCCGTGAAATCCGCGCCGGTGATCTCGCGCAGATAATCATTGATATCGGATGAACTCACCGCGTGGCGCTCGCCATCGGCATCGAGATATTGGAAAAGGTCTTGCCCCGGCAAATCCATGCAGCGCTTCACGATCTTGGCCACGCGCGCATCGCTGACGGAAACGTCGTGCTCGATCCCGCTCTTGCCGCGAAACCGGAAGCGCAGCGTCCCCGACGACACCTTCAAATGGCGCTTGAGCAGCGTTGTCAGTCCATACGACTGGTTTTCCCGCGCATATTCCTCGCTGCCAACGCGCACGAGCGTCGTATCGAGCAAGCGCACCACCGTCGCGAGCACCTTGTCGCGCGGCATGCCGTCGAGGGCAAGATCGCGCGTGACGCGGGCGCGCAGCTTAGGCAGCACCGCGCTGAACGCGAGCATGCGCTCGTATTTGGTGGCATCGCGCGTTTCGCGCCATTGCGGGTGATAGCGATATTGCTTGCGACCGCGCGCATCGCGGCCGGTGGCTTGCAAGTGGCCGTGCGCGTCCGGACAGATCCAGACATCGATATAAGCGGGCGGAATGGCCAGTGCGTTGATGCGGCGGATCTCCGCTTCATCGTCGATACGCTTGCCCTGCGTGTTGAAGAAGGCGAATTTCCCGTCGATCCATTCGCGCGTGTAGCCGCGACGCGAATCGTCCACATACCGAAGTCCGGGCGGCAGATCTTCGGGACAGCCTTGCGCGCCGCTGCCCGTAAGCACTTCGGCGACGCTCGCGCCGCCGCCTGCTTCATTACTTTTCGCAATCCGCGCCACGTCTGCCTCGCTTGTCTGCTCATGTCGATGGCAGGCTATCGAGCAACGTGCGTGCCTCGGGCACGTGCGCGATCAGGGCAGCGCCAGCTCCCGCGCGCCTTCGGAGGCGGCCCAGCGCTCTTTGACCGACCAGCGTTCATCAGTGCCCGGCTGGACGATGGTCAACCGCCCTTCCGATGCGAACGCGCCGGTATCGATAAAGATCTGCGCGCCGACTTGCTTGACCACGCGCTGCGGCGTGTGTCCGCAGTACGTGGGCGAAAGTCCGCGCTGGCGCGCCGGGTCCACGCTGCCGAGCGCCAGACCGCGGCCCCAAAGCATGTCGTTACGCGCCTGGTCGGAGAAATCGGCGGTGTCGAGATCGGCGTCGCTACCGAAAAATTCCGCGTGCAGCACGTTGAAGCGCCGCGCCCCGCTGCCGACTATTCGCACGAGCGGCAGCCTCGCCAAACGAATCGCGAGCGCTTCGAGCTGATCGTGCCCGAGCGTCTGCGCCCACGCCCCGCCAATGGCATACCACGCCTCGCGGCGCATGGTGCCGGTCGCGACCGCGATCAGCGATTCCTCGTGATTGCCCATCACCGGATAGAACCACGGCTTGTCGATCAGGTCGATGGCGGCGAGCGAATCCGTGCCGCGATCGATCAGATCGCCGACCGAGAACAGCCGGTCGCGGGCGCCGTCGAAGCCTATCTCGCGCAGGAGATAGCGCAGCGCGTCCACGCAGCCGTGCAGGTCGCCGACCACGAAATCGCGGCCAGTCTCGTTGGCTGGGTGCCGGCAAACGGCAGGTAAAGTAGGACCATTCATTCGAGCAATCTTAGCGTCAGTTAAACGGGGCGTGTGCGGCGTGGGTCGCTTTCATCACGCAAATGACGGTTGGAATACCGGTTCCCGGAATCTGCGTCACTCAAGGCTGGCTGAAAGGCGCATCGGCAATAATCGCTGCGAAAGTCGCCCGCGCTCACGCCAACGCAAAAAGACAATGATCATTCTCCCAACCGTTTTGCGCAACCGCCCGCGCGCCCTGATCGGCCTTCTGGTCGGCATATCGGTCAGCGCGCTGATTCCCCTCGACGTCACGCCGACCGTGCGCGTCCTGATTGGCTGGGACACGGCCGTGTGGCTTTATCTGCTGCTCATCTGGATACAGATGGCGACCGCGGACCAGAGTAACGTGCAGCAACTCGCCGAGCGCGAAGATGAAAACGCGGCCGCCGTGCTGATGATCGTGAGCGTCGCGGCGCTGGCGAGTCTGGTCGCCATCGTCGTGGAATTATCGGCGGCGAAAAGCATGGGCTCGCACGGGCTGCCGAAGTATTTGCTGACGGGCGCGACCATGCTCGGCGCGTGGTTTCTCATCCCGACGATGTTCACGCTGCACTATGCACGCCACTACTATCGCTCGACCGAAGGCGAACCCGCGCTCCGATTTCCCGACCGGCATCTGAAGCCGGACTACTGGGACTTGCTGTACTTCTCCTTCACCATTGCGGTGGCATCGCAGACTTCCGATGTCGTCGTCTGCTCGAAGAGCGCGCGCAAGACGGCGCTCGCGCAATCGGTGCTTTCGTTCTTCTTCAATCTCGCGGTGCTCGGCCTTTCGGTCAATATCGCGGCGAGCATGGTCGGCGGCTGAACGCATCCGCGCAACGCGACTGTCACACCTTCCAAATAAGCTGACCGTACGCCGCATGTAAAAACGCGGCGCGCGGCGCTGTCACTTTTACACGGCTCGAAATCCAGGGCTTCGGGCACCTTTAAGTCTGCTCATTCGCGACAAAGGCGGAAATGATCGTGGCGATACGCACACGTTTCGTGCGCGCATGGCACGGCGATTGCTGCACTGCGCCAGTGAATTAGATAGAAACCCTGATCAGCACCGCGAATGCGCGGCCCGGTATCCCGCTCTGGCATCGAAGAGCGCGAGGCCATCGCCACGCGACTTCCGCACTGGAGCCCACTTTGCCCTTGAACGTTCTGCTGGTCGCCTCCGAGGCCGTGCCACTCGCCAAAACCGGCGGTCTCGGCGACATGGTCAGCGCTTACGCCGCCGCGCTGCGTGAAGCCGGCGTCGATGCCACCATTCTCCTGCCCGCATATCCCAACGCTATCGCCCAGGCGACCGATCTCGTCCGCGTCGCGGTGCTCACAGGCTTGCCTGGTGGCGACGCGACGCTCATACGTGGCCGCATGCCCGACACCGGCGTGCCGGTTTTAATGCTGCGCTGCGACGCGCTCTACGCCCGCACGGGTCTGTATCAGGACGCGCAAGGCCGCGATTATCCTGACAACGCCGTACGCTTCGCGACGCTTTCGGCCGCCGCCGTGCGTATCGCGCAGGGTATCAAGGGCGTGAAAAAGCCCGATATCGTCCATGCGCACGACTGGCACACCGGCCTCACGCCGCTCTTGATGAAAGATGCGGGCGTGCACGCGAAAAGCGTATTCACGATCCACAATCTGGCATTCCAGGGCAATTACGCGCTCTCGCTTGGTGCGTCGCTCGGCGTGCCGCAAAAGTGGCTGGCAAATGCGTTGACCGATCCGCAAAGCATCGAGTTCTATGGCGCGCTCAGTCTGATGAAAGCCGGCATCGTCCATAGCGACAAAGTGACGACCGTCAGCGAAACCTACGCGCGCGAAATTCTGACGCCGCGCTTCGGCCATCTGATGGAAGGCGTGCTGCAAAGCTGTAAGGACAAGCTGTCGGGCGTGGTGAACGGCATCGACGAAGAGACGTGGAATCCGGCTAGCGATCCGCTGATCGAGCGCAACTATTCCTTCGACGATATGCGCGGCAAGCACGCTTGCAAGCGGACCTTGCAGCGCATGTTCGGCCTGCCGGTCGATCCGTTCGCGCCGCTGATGGCAATCGGCAGCCGCATGACCGGTCAAAAGCTCGCCGATGTCGTACTCGACGCACTGCCGCGTCTGCTCGAAAAGCATCCGCGTCTGCAACTCGCGGTGATCGGCAAGGGCGAATCGCACATCGAGAAAGGTTTCAGGCGGCTTGCGCAAGAGTTTCCCGATCGCGTGGGCGTGCGGATCGGCTATGACGAGCGGCGCGCGCATGCACTGCACGCGGGCGCGGACATTCTCCTGCATGGCAGCCGCTTCGAGCCTTGCGGCCTCACGCAACTTTACGCGATGCGCTATGGCACCCTGCCCGTCGCGTCGCGCGTGGGCGGTCTGGCGGATACCATCGTCGACGCCGCCGAAGCCGCCGTGCGCGAAACCGTCTATCTGCGCGACGGCACATACGAAACGCCGATCGCCATCGAGGAAACGTCGGCGGCGCCAACGGGCTTCCTCTTCGAAGGCGAATCCGCGGACGATGTCGTGCAGGCCGCGAGCCGCGCCATCGACGCCTACATGCGCCCGCAGACCTGGCGCGAACTTCAGCGCAACGCCATGTCGTGCGACTTCGGCTGGCGCGAAGCCGTGGCGAAGATGGTTGCACTCTATGTCGATCTCAGCGGCCTCAAGCCGAGCAAGACCGCCTTGCGTACCCGCCGTATTGCCGATGCCGCTTCGCAAGCCGCGCATCCGGCCATTCTCGAGACAGCCGAGCGCCTCGTCGCGCGCACTGCCTGAGCCCAAGCCTCGAAGCTATTGCACGGCAGCGTCGTCACGTCAGACGCAATGGCATTCGGGGCGCGGCACGCTACGTGCTCCAACCCCCCATGCGAAGCCCCGAAGGAAACTCTTGGGGGGCCGTGGCGCCCACCGGCGAGATGCACTCTCGCGCCGGTGCCTCGCGATACGCGACGCGGGCCAGTGTCGATACCGGCGGTACTGTGTTATCCATGTGTCGATACGTCTTGGCCCGTGACGCGTGCACAAACGACACGCCTCGTGATATATGGACCGACGCGTTGCCAGTTTGGCCCGTGAGCGTGATCGCGATTCAAAGCCCGCATCCCCGCCACCGCAGGACGACTCTGGAAAAGACGAACGATGGAAAACCATCAAGCTCATCATGCGTATGCGCCTCGTATCTACTTCATCGATCCCCTTCTCGTCGGCCCCTTGCCGAACTGGCCAGCTCAGTTCGAGCACGCAGCGGCGCTGGGCTTCGATCACGTCCTGATCGGCTCGCCGTTCGCGCCCGGAAGCAACGGGCATCGCGAGGCAGTTGCCGATCATCATCAACTTCACGCTGTTTTTGAATCCGACGCGAGCGCGGCGGACGGTCTGCGCCAGCTCGCCGATATCGCCACGAAGCACAAGCTGACCTTGCTCGTCGATATCGTGATCGACCGCGTCAGTGCCGAAGGCGGTCTTTATCAGGACAACAAGCATTGGTTCGAGCCGTTCGAGAGCGCGGATGCGCGGCTCGATCCGCGTCGCGCGCCCAGTCAGCGCGATGTCGCGCAGGCAAGGTTCGGCGATGGCGAGGCGGCGCATCATCTGACCGAGTGGTGGGCGAAGGAATTGTGTCTGCTCGCGGACGCGGGCGTTGGCGGCTTTCGCTTCGACTCGCCGCATGCGGTGCCCGCGCACGTGTGGCGGCGTCTGGGCGCGGCAGTGCGCGAGAAACATCCGCAAACCCGTTGGCTCGCATGGACGGTCGGCCTCACGCGTCACGATCTGCATGGACTGAGCGACGCCGGCTTCGACGCGGTCTTCGCCTCCACGCGCTGGTGGGACTATCGCAGCGCGTGGCTCACGGACGAACACGCGGCGCTCGCGCGCATTGCATCGCCGATCACGTTTCCGGAAGAGCCGTACGGCGCGCGTCTCATCAGCGAATTGAGCGATACCAGCGATACCGCGCTCGTCGAACGCGCCTATAACCGCTCGCTCTTTACCGCAACCGCGCTCGGTACCGGTCTGCTCGTGCCGATGGGCTTCGAATACGGTGTGCCCTTGCCGATGTCGCCGCAATACGGCGTCGCGGCGGAATATCAGCGCGCGAAAAGCGAAGCGCGCTTCGACCTGTCGAGTCAGGTCAAGCGCGCGAACGCATTGCAGCGCGATACCGGCACGCTCGAAAGCGTCGGCGAATTGCGCGCGCTGACCGGCGCGGGCACGCCCTACGCCGCGTTGATTCGCTCCGACAGCGCGGACTTGCGCCGCAGCGATTCGGCGATTCTCGCGATCTTCAATCCCGATCTCGTCGCGCCGGTGCATGTCGATACCCTGCATCTGCTCGAATCGGTGCCGGGCAATTACACGCGTTTCGCGCCGCTCGACGACGCCAAGGCGAAGCCCGAACGTCTCTTGCCGTTCACCCTGAAAGCGGGCGATGTACGCTTGTTCCGCGCCGAAGCCGAGCCTTTCATCCTGCTCGCGCAGCCGCAGGTCAAGCGAGGCGCGAAGAGCGCCGATAAAAAGTCGGTGGCCGAAGCGATCTCCGCGCCGCGGGTGTCTATCGAAAGCGTCACGCCTTCGGTCGATAACGGGCGCTTTCCGGCAAAGCATATCGTGGGCGAAGCCGTGCAGATTCAGGCCGCGATCTTCGCCGAAGGTCACGACAAGATCGCCGCCGCCGTGCAATGGCGTGCCGCCGACGAAACCGAATGGCACGAAGCGCCGATGACCGCCGTGCTCCCGCTTGGCAACGACTTGTGGACCACGCGCATTCCGCTCGAACGCGTGGGCCGTCACGAATTCGTCGTGATGGCATGGCGCGACGATTTCGCCTCGCTCACCGACCACATGTCGAAGAAGCTGAAGGCCGGGCAAACCGTCGAACTCGAACTAGAGGAAGTGCGGCATCTGTTCGCGCTGATCCTCGCCGAAGTGAAGACGGTCGAGGAGTCGGATAGCGCGCCGCTGGAAAAGATCGTCAAGGAATTCGCCAAGGCCGATGCCGCGCGCAAGCTCGAACTCGCGCTCGCGCCCGCAACCGCCAAGGCCATCGCGGCGGCGCGCCACCGGCCGTTCCTGTCGCGCGACCCGGTGGTGTATCGCATCGACTCGGAGCGCGCGGCGGCCCGCTTCGCAAGCTGGTACGAGATCTTCCCGCGTTCGATGAGCGACGACGTGAATCGTCACGGCACGTTCATCGACGTGATCGGCAAGATGCCGCGCATCCGCGAGATGGGTTTCGACGTGCTCTATTTTCCGCCGATTCATCCTATCGGCATTGCCAACCGCAAGGGCAAGAACAATTCGCTGACGGCCGAGCCGGGCGATGTCGGCAGCCCTTACGCTATCGGCGGCAAGGAAGGCGGACACACGGCGGTGCATCCGGAACTGGGCAATCTCGACGACTTCAAGCGCATGCTCGACGCCGCGCATGAACACGGCCTCGAGATCGCACTTGACTTCGCCGTGCAATGCTCGCCGGATCACCCGTGGCTGAAGGAGCATCCGACGTGGTTCGCATGGCGTCCGGACGGCACGCTGCGTTATGCGGAGAATCCGCCTAAGAAGTATCAGGACATCGTGAATCCGGACTTCTATGCGCAGGACGCCAAGCCCGATCTGTGGCTTGGCCTGCGCGACGTGTTCCTGCACTGGATTGCGGCGGGCGTGCGCATTTTCCGGATCGATAACCCGCATACCAAGCCGTTCCCATTCTGGGAATGGGTGATCGGCGACGTGCGTGCGCGTCACCCCGACGTGATCTTCCTCGCCGAAGCCTTCACGCGTCCGCGCGTGATGAACCGTCTGGCGAAACTCGGCTTCTCGCAGTCGTACACGTACTTCACGTGGCGCGAGTCGAAGCGCGATTTCATCGAGTACATGCACGATCTCACGCAGACCGATGCAAAGGATTTTTTCCGGCCGAATTTCTTCGTCAACACGCCGGACATCAACCCACGCTTCTTGCAGAGCTCGGGACGTCCGGGCTTCGTGATCCGCGCGGCGCTGGCGGCAACGCTCTCCGGGCTCTGGGGCGTATATAGCGGCTTCGAACTGTGCGAGGCAGCCGCGCTGCCGAACAGCGAGGAATATCTCGACTCCGAGAAGTATCAGCTGCGCGCGTGGGACTGGAACCGGCCCGGCAATATCGTCACCGAAGTGACGGCGCTTAATCGCATCCGCCGCGCGAATCCAGCGTTGCAGACGCATCTCGGCGTGAACTTTCTGCCCGCGCATAACGACAAGATCCTGTTCTTCGAAAAGGCGAACGAGTCGCGCGACAACGTGGTGCTCGTCGCGATCAACCTCGATCCGTTCAACGAACAGGGCGCGGATATCGAACTGCCGTGGCAGACGCTCGAACGCTGGGGCGTCAACGAATGGGATGCGATCGCCGTGGAGGATCAAGTCACGGGCGATCGGTTCGAATGGCGCGGACGGCGCCAGCATGTGCGGCTCAATCCGCATTCGCTGCCGTTCGCGATCTGGCGTATTTCGCCGACCTGGGGACTGCCCAAGCCGCAACCGAACGAATAAAGATGCACTCATCCGGCGACCTACGAGACGCCGCGAACCAAAAACAAGGGCGGCAGCAAGCCCGCAAAGCGCATGGAGCAAACCGTGGATACAAGGGTGAAGCGCAACAAGACTTCGCAAGTCAGCGACGATCCGCTCTGGTACAAGGACGCGATCATTTATCAGGTTCACATCAAGTCGTTCTTCGATGCGAACAACGACGGCATCGGCGATTTTCCCGGCCTGCTCGCGAAGCTCGATTACATCGCGGAACTTGGCGTCGATGCGATCTGGCTGCTGCCGTTCTATCCGTCGCCACGCCGCGACGATGGCTATGACATTGCCGACTATCGCAACGTGCATCCGGACTACGGCACGCTCGGCGATGTCCGCCGCTTCATTCAGGAAGCGCACGCGCGCGGCATTCGCGTGATCACCGAACTCGTCATCAATCACACGTCGGACCAGCATCCGTGGTTTCAGCGCGCGCGTCGTGCGAAGCCGGGATCGAACCATCGAAACTACTACGTCTGGTCCGATACGGACAAGAAGTACGAAGAGACGCGCATCATCTTCATCGACTCGGAGCCGTCCAACTGGACGCACGATCCGGTCGCGGGTCAGTACTACTGGCACCGCTTCTATTCGCACCAGCCCGATCTGAACTTCGACAACCCGGCGGTCATCAAGGAAGTGCTGAGCGTGATGCGCTTCTGGTTGGACATGGGCATCGACGGGTTGCGGCTGGACGCGGTGCCGTATCTCGTCGAGCGCGAGGGCACCAACAACGAGAATCTGCCCGAGACGCATCAGATCCTGAAGAAGATTCGCGCGACCATCGACGCGGAGTACCCGAACCGCATGCTGCTCGCGGAAGCGAACCAGTGGCCGGAAGACGTGAAGGAATACTTCGGCGATGAAGACGAATGCCACATGGCGTTCCACTTCCCTCTGATGCCGCGCATCTATATGTCGATTGCGAGCGAAGACCGCTTCCCGATCACCGACATCATGCGGCAGACGCCGGACCTGGGCGTGACGAATCAGTGGGCGATCTTTCTGCGCAACCACGACGAACTCACGCTCGAAATGGTCACGGACTCCGAGCGCGACTACTTGTGGAACACGTATGCAAGCGACCGCCGCGCGCGTCTGAACCTCGGCATTCGACGCCGGCTCGCGCCGCTGATGGAGCGCGACCGCCGCCGTATCGAGCTGATTAATTCGTTGCTGTTGTCGATGCCGGGCACACCCGTGATCTATTACGGCGACGAACTCGGCATGGGCGACAACATCCACCTCGGCGACCGCGATGGCGTGCGTACGCCGATGCAGTGGTCATCCGACCGCAACGGCGGGTTCTCGCGCGCCGATCCAGAACAACTCGTGCTGCCGCCAGTGATGGGTTCGCTGTATGGCTACGACGCGGTGAACGTGGAATCGCAAAGCCGCGATCCGCATTCGCTTTTGAACTGGACGCGCAAGATGCTGGCCGTGCGCCGCTCGAAGCACGCGTTCGGCCGCGGCACGATCCGCTTTCTGCGGCCGAATAATCGCAAGATCCTGGCGTATCTGCGCGAGCTCGAAGGCGAGCCGCCGATTCTCTGTGTGGCCAACCTGTCGCGCGCGCCGCAAGCGGTGGAACTCGATCTGTCGGAGTTCGCCGGCTCCGTGCCGCTGGAAATGACGGCGGATTCGCCGTTCCCGGCCATCGGTCAGTTGACGTATCTGCTGACTTTCCCGCCCTACGGCTTCCTGTGGTTCCAGCTTTGCCCGGGCAACATGCGTCCGGCCTGGTCGCAAGCGCCTTCGGAGCAACTGCCCGAATTCGTCACGATGGTGATTCGCGCCGGTCAAACCGGTCCGACGCCGGAAAATGTGCGTCTGCTCGAATCGGAAGTGCTGCCTTCGTATTTGAGCAAGCGCCGCTGGTTTGCGTCGAAGGATCAGAAGCTGCATGCGGTTCGTCTCGCCGCGCTCACGACGATCGAAGGCGCGGGCTTTGCGTTCACGGAAATCGAAGCCGATGTCGGCGATCACACCGAGCGCTACGTGCTGCCGCTTTCCATTGCGTGGGGCACGGAAACGACCTCGCCGCTTTATATGCAACTCGCGCTGGCGCGAGCGCGGCGCAATCGCGTGATCGGACATATCACCGATGCCTTCGCCGTGCCGAACTTCACCTACGGCATATTGCGCAAATTGAAGGAACGCGCGGTCGTGCCGACGGTGCAGAAAAGCGAGATCCGCTTCCTTCCGACCGAACGGCTCGATGCACTCGACTTCAATCCGGTCGAGCCGCCGGAAATCCGCTGGCTCGCCGCCGAGCAGAGCAATAGCTCGCTCGTGATCGGCGACACGGTGGTGCTGAAGCTGGTGCGGCGCGTGGTTGGCGGCATTCACCCGGAAGCGGAGATGAGCCGTTATCTGACCAAGCTCGGCTACGCGAACACCGGCCCGCTGTATGGCGAAGTGGTGCGTGTCGATCCGCAAGGCGTGCCGCACACGCTCGTCATTCTGCAAGGCTTCATCGACAATCAGGGCGATGCGTGGAACTATGCGCTCGACTATCTGCGCCGCACGGTGGATGAACTCGCAGTCACGTTCGACTCCGAAGAGCACACGCCCGAGCGCGACGCGCAGGAGCAAGGCTTTATCGGCTACGGCAACATTGCGGGCATCATCGGCAAGCGGCTCGGCGAACTGCATGTGGCGCTTGCCTCGCCAACCGACGACGAAGCGTTCGCACCACGCCGCGCCACGCCGGAAGACGTTCAGGGCTGGCTGAAAGGCACGTTGCAACTGCTGGAAACGGCGCTCGATATCCTCGCGCAAAAGATCGGCGATTTCAGCGAGCACGACCGCTTCCTCGCGCAGAGTCTGCTCGATCGCCGTGACATGCTGGTGGATGCAGTGAAGAAGCTCGTCTCGGACAATGCCGATGCGTTGTGCATCCGCATTCACGGTGACTTCCATCTGGGTCAGGTGCTGATGGCTCAGGGCGATGCGTATCTCATCGACTTCGAAGGCGAGCCCGCGCGTCCGCTCGAGGAACGCCGCAACAAGACGAGCCCGCTGCGCGATGTCGCCGGTCTCTTGCGCTCGCTTTCGTATGCGAGCGCCGCCGCGCAACCGACGACGGAAAATGCGCCCGCGCAAACCGCCGACCGCAAGCGCGCGCTGTTCGAGCGACTGCGCGCGTTCGCCGAGGAAAGCTTCTTGCGCGAGTACGTGGCAGCAATTGCGGAATCGCCCGAGCCGATCGCCGGCGAAAGCGTCTTCCCGGCCCTGCTCGATCTCTTCCTGATCGAAAAGGCCGCCTACGAAATCCGCTACGAAGCAGCGAACCGGCCGACCTGGATCGGCCTTCCGTTGCGGGGCCTCGCGTCGCTCGCGAGCCGCCTGCTTGGCGACACGGGCGTTCCGCCCGCGCCCGGCACGCGACCCGTGTTCAACGCCACCAAGGACAATCCGGATGGAACCCACCATGAATAATCGTAGCGATCCAGGAGCGGATACCCGAAACCCGGCGCACGGCCTCAGTCCGCTCGACATCGACGCCATCGTCGAGGCGCGCCATCCCGATTCGTTCTCGGTCCTCGGCATGCATCAGACCGACCTCGGGCATGTGGTGCGTGTGTTCCTGCCGAACGCGGCGGGCGCAAATGTCGTCGATGCCGCGAGCGGCGAAGTGCTCGGCCATCTCGCGCGCATTCACGATTCAGGTCTGTTCGCGGGCTTCGTGGAGCAGGCCGGCGGCGTATCGTCTGCAAATCGACTGGCATGGCACGCCGCAGGAAACGCACGATACGTATTCCTTCGGCCCCGTTCTCTCCGAAGACTGGCTCAACCGCCTTTCGGCCGCCGACCCTTACGCGGTGCTCGAATGCATGGGCTCGCGTCCGGTCACGCATGGCGGCGTGGCGGGCGCGCGCTTCGCGGTCTGGGCGCCGAATGCGCGGCGTGTCTCGGTGGTCGGCGACTTCAACACGTGGGACGGCCGCCGTCATCCAATGCGCCTGCGTCACAACGCGGGTGTGTGGGAACTGTTCGTGCCGGGCATCGGCGCGGGCACGCGCTACAAGTACGAGATCGTCACGCGCGACGGCCATACGCTGCCGCTGAAAGCCGACCCGTGCGCGATGCAGAGCGAGAAGCCGCCATCGACGGCATCGGTGGTGGCGGACGCCGATGCCATCGACCATTACGCATGGACCGACGCCGAATGGATGGAGACTCGCGGGAGCCGTCAGACGGCGCAATCGCCGATCACCATTTACGAAGCGCACGCCGAGTCGTGGCTGCGCGTGCCCGAAGATGCGAATCGCGGCATGAACTGGCACGAGCTTGCCGAGCGCCTGATTCCGTACGCGAAGGGCATGGGCTTCACGCACCTCGAATTCATGCCGATTGCCGAGCATCCGTTCGGCGGATCGTGGGGTTATCAGCCGCTTGGCCAGTTTGCGCCGTCCGCGCGCTTCGGCACGCCGGAGCAGTTCGCGGAGTTTGTGAATCGCGCGCACGAGGCGGGGCTGGGCGTGATCATCGACTGGGTGCCGGCGCATTTTCCGAACGACGCGCACGGCCTCGTGCAGTTCGACGGCACGCCGCTTTACGAGCACGCCGATCCGCGCGAGGGCTATCACCAAGACTGGAACACGATGATCTACAACCTCGGCCGCAACGAGGTGAGCGCGTTCCTGCTCGCGTCGGGGCTTGCGTGGTTGAAGCGCTATCACGTCGATGGCTTGCGGGTCGATGCCGTGGCGTCGATGCTGTATCGCGACTATTCGCGCAAGGCGGGCGAATGGGTGCCGAACATGTACGGCGGGCGCGAGAATCTCGAATCGATCCAGTTCTTGAAGCGTCTGAACCATGAAGTGCGGTATATCCCGAACACGCCGGGCGCGATCACGATCGCCGAGGAATCGACGGCTTGGCCGGGCGTGACGGCGAGCGTCGAGAGCGGCGGTCTCGGGTTCGACTTCAAGTGGAACATGGGCTGGATGCACGACTCCCTGCACTACATGGAGGAAGATCCGGTGTATCGGCAGTATCACCATCACCTCTATACGTTCGGGATGGTCTATGCGTACTCCGAGCGCTTCGTGCTGCCTCTTTCGCACGATGAAGTGGTGCATGGCAAGGGGTCGCTCATCGGCAAGATGCCGGGCGATCTCTGGCAGAAGTTCGCGAATTTGCGCGCTTACTTCGGCTTCATGTGGACGCACCCGGGCAAGAAGCTGCTGTTCATGGGCGGCGAGTTCGGGCAGTTTGCCGAGTTCAACCACGACGCGACGCCGCATTGGCACTTGCTCGACGATCCCTATCACGGCGGCGTGCAGAAGCTCGTGCGCGATTTGAACCTGCTGTATGTCGGCGAAGCGGCGTTGCATAAGCTGGATTGCGATCCGCGCGGCTTCGAGTGGATCGTCGGCGACGACAGCGGCAATAGCGTGTTTGCTTATCGGCGGACGGATGCCGAAGGGCGCGAACTCGTGGTCGTCTGCAATATGACGCCCGTGCCGCGCCAGGGGTATCGCATCGGCTTGCCGCGTGGCGGGCGATGGAGCGAGGTGCTCAATTCCGACGCCGGGATTTATGGCGGGTCCAATATGGGCAATGGCGGGGTCATTCATGCGGATGATTACCCTTCGCACGGAAAGGAGCAGTCAGCCGCGTTGACGTTGCCACCTTTGGCTACCATTGTTTTGCGGGCCGATTGAGGGTTCTTTCCGGGCGTTGCGGAAGGAGGCGCGCTGGTTTGTTCGTGTCTTCTTCCGCCTAGGCGTTTATGGGGCCTTGCTGGCGGTTTCTTTTTTCTTGAGCGTTCGGGAAAGTCGAGCCGCTGGCTTGCGTTTTTGTTCGGTAACCGTCTCCCCGGCGGCTACTGAGAACGCTGCAAGCTAACGGCTCAATTTCAACGACTCATCAGCACGGGCAAGAAACAACCCTTCAGAGAACCAGAACCCACCAGCCCGGCAAGGGCAAAAACCCCGACCAAATGGCAAACGCACTCCCCGAAAAACTTCTCCCCGGCGCATCCTACCCGCTGGGAGCAAACTGGGACGGCTTGGGCGTCAACTTCGCGGTGTTCTCATCGAATGCGCACCGCATCGAGGTGTGTCTCTTCGACAGCACGGGCCGCAAGGAACTGATGCGCTTCGATCTGCCGGAATGCACCGACGAAGTGTGGCACGGCTATCTGCCCGGCGCGCATCCGGGCACGGTGTACGGCTTTCGCGCTCATGGCCCCTATCAGCCGCAACATGGTCATCGCTTCAATCCGCACAAGCTGTTGCTCGATCCCTACGCGAAGAAACTCGTCGGCCCGTGGCGATGGTCCGACGCGCTCTTCGGCTATCGCGTGCATTCCAATCGCCTCGACATGTCGATGGATCGCCGCGACTCCGCTCCGGCAATGCCCAAATGCATCGTCACCGACGACGCCTTCGACTGGTCGCGCGACAATCGCCCGAACACGCCGTGGGGCGAAACCATCATCTATGAAACGCACGTGCGCGGCGCCTCGATGCTGCGCGACGATATCCGTCAGCACGAACGCGGTTCATTCGCCGCGCTCTCGTCGCCGTGGTTCATCGAGCATCTGCAAAAGCTCGGCATCACCGCCGTCGAATTCCTGCCCGTGCACGCGTTTCTCAACGACCGCTTTCTCGTCGAACGCGGTCTCAAGAACTACTGGGGTTACAACACGGCGGCGTTTTTCGCGCCCGAGCCTTCGTATCTGTCGACGCATCGGCTGAACGAAATGCGTATCGCCGTGCGGCAACTGCATGCGGCGGGCATCGAAGTGATTCTCGACGTGGTCTACAACCACACCTGCGAAGGCAGCGAACTGGGGCCCACGGTGTCATGGCGCGGGCTTGACAATGCAAGCTACTACCGTCTGATTCCCGGCGACGAGCGGCATTACATCAACGAAACCGGTTGCGGCAATACCGTGAACCTGTCGCATCCGCGTGTGCTGCAAATGGTCATGGACTCGCTGCGCTACTGGTGCACGGCGTTCAATATCGACGGCTTCCGTTTCGATCTCGGCGTGACGCTGGGCCGCGAAGGGCACGGTTTTGATCCCGGCTCGGGCTTCTTCGACGCCATTCGCCAGGACCCGATTCTCTCGACGCGCAAGCTCATTTCCGAGCCGTGGGACATTGGGCCGGACGGCTACCAGGTCGGCAATCATCCGCCCGGTTTCGCGGAGTGGAACGACAAGTACCGCGACGGCGTGCGGCGCTTCTGGCGCGGCGATTCGGGCATGCGCCCCGACCTCGCCGCGCGGCTCACCGGCTCGGCCGAGCTTTTCAACCGGCGCTTCCGGAAGCCGTGGGCTTCGGTGAATTTCGTGGCATCGCACGATGGCTTCACGCTCGCCGACGTCACCGCTTATTCGGAAAAGCACAACGAGATGAATCAGGAGGGAAACCGCGACGGGCACAATGAAAACTGCAGCGCGAACTGGGGCGTGGAAGGCCCGAGCGACGATCCCGCGATCCGCACCGTTCGCAATCGCCTCGCGCGCTCGATGATCGCGACCACGCTTCTGTCGCTCGGCACGCCGATGCTGCTGGGCGGCGACGAATTCCTGCGCACGCAGAACGGCAACAACAACGCTTATTGCCAGGACAACGACATTTCCTGGACCGACTGGGCCGCGGCGCATAGTCCCGAAGGCCGCGAGATGACGGAGTTCGTCGCAAGCGTCGTCGCGCTGCGCAAAAAGTACCCGGTTCTGCGGGAAACTCGCTTTCTCTACGGCGACCGCGAAGTGCTGCCCGGTCTTTACGATGTGAGCTGGTTCGACGAACGCGGCGTCGCGCTCGCCATCGAGGCATGGCAGGACCCTGAGGGCCGCGCGCTGACCTTGCGCCGGGCGGGGCCGGGACTCGACGGCGAGATCGACGTGATCCTGCTCCTCATCAATGGCTCGGGGCAGAACCTCGTCTTCACGCCGCCTCCGCCTCACTTGGAATGGAACGTGCTCCTGGATAGCGCTGAGCCCGACGCCATCCAGCGGCCGCTCGTCGGCAGCGAACTGGAGGTCGCGGCGCACAGTATCGTCGTGCTGCTCGCGCAACCGACCGGCGACGCCGACTGGCAGGCGGTCTGGATGGCGGGCGCACATCAGGGTCCGCGTCTTCTGACCGCGCTGCCTCCCGATCCGGGCACCATACCGGCAAATCGACCGCCGGGCATCGATTCGGCTCAATGAGGCGATTCACCACGGCTCGCGCGGCGCACAGAAAAGTGGCATATCCCGCAGTACACCAGGCTCGAAATCATGTCCGAACGTCCGATTGATCCGCACAAGCATCACCACGCGCATTGCCTTCCCTTCGGCGCGCATCTGACCGGCGCGGCGCGCGAAGCACCGCGCACGCGTTACCGTTTCTGGGCGCCGTCGCGCGACCGCGTGCAACTGGAGTTGCAGCGCGAAGGCGATGCCGCGCCCGCGCTCATCGACATGCAGCCGGCCGGTGACGGCTGGTTCGAAGTCGAAGCCGATGGCGGCGCGGGCACGCTGTATCGCTATCGTCTGGATGCCGATCTCGCGGTGCCCGACCCGGCATCGCGCTATCAGCCGGAAGACGTGAACGGCCCGAGCGCGGTGGTCGATCCGCGCGCGTATCGCTGGACCAATACGGACTGGCATGGCCGGCCGTGGGAAGAAACCGTGCTGTATGAAGTGCACGTCGGCGCGATGGGCGGCTATGCGGGCGTTATCGCGCGTCTGGACGAGTTGGCGCAGCTCGGCGTCACGGCCATCGAACTCATGCCGCTGAACGACTTCTCCGGCACGCGCAACTGGGGTTACGACGGCGTGCTCCCCTACGCCCCGGATTCGGCCTACGGTCATCCCGATGAACTGAAGAAGCTCATCGACATTGCGCACGGTCTCGGCCTCATGGTGTTCCTCGACGTGGTGTATAACCACTTCGGCCCGGACGGCAACTATCTGCATGCATATGCGAAAACCTTCTTCCGCGAAGGCGTGGATACGCCCTGGGGTCCCGCGATCGATTTCGAGCGTCCGCAAGTGCGCGACTTCTTCTTCGATAACGCGCTGTACTGGCTCAACGAATATCGCTTCGATGGCTTGCGTTTGGACGCCGTGCACGCCATCAACGACGACGAATGGCTGCGCGAATTCGCGGACCGCGTGCGCAGTTCCGTGGAAACGGGCCGTCATGTTCACCTCGTGCTCGAGAACGAACACAATACGGCCAATCTGCTGGAGTCGCACTTCAACGCGCAATGGAACGACGACGCGCACAACACGCTGCACGTGCTTCTGACCGGCGAGGACGAGAGCTACTACGGCGCGTATGTCGACAAGCCCACGGATAAGCTCGCACGCGTCTTGAGCGAAGGCTTCGTGTATCAGGGCGATCCATCGCCGATTCACGACGGCAAGCCACGCGGCGAGAAGAGTTCGCATCTTCCGCCCACGGCGTTCGTGATGTTCCTGCAGAATCACGATCAGGTCGGCAACCGCGCGATGGGCGAACGCCTGCGCTCGCTCACCGACGACGCCTCGCTCTACGCGGCGACCGGACTTTTGCTGCTGTCGCCGCAGATTCCGCTTCTGTTCATGGAAGAGCAATACGGTTCGAAGCAGCCGTTCCTCTTTTTCACGGACTATCACGACGAACTCGCCGATGCCGTGCGCGAAGGCCGCCGCAAGGAATTCGCGAAGTTCTCCGCATTCACCGACGAAAAGCGCCGCGCGCAGATTCCCGACCCGAACGACAAGCGCACGTTCGCGATGTCGTCGCCGAACGTCGAAGGCAAAGCGGACGAACTCGACCGCCTCGACTGGCTGCACTTCTACAAGTCGGCGCTGGCCGTGCGTGCGAAACTCATCGCGCCGCGTCTGAAGGGCTCGAAGTCGCTCGGCGCTCAAGTGCTTGGCGACAAGGCCGTTCTCGCAAGCTGGAAGCTCGGTGATGGCGAAACGCTCACCATCGCGCTCAATCTCGGGCAAGCGCCGGCCACGCTTGAAGAAGCGCCGAAGGGCAAGGTCATCTTCGAGACGCCGGCGCGCGCGCAGGATGGCGCGAGCGCGGGCGAAATCGGTGGACGCAGCTTTATCGCGTGGCTCAGCGGCGATGTAAACGGCTTTGCCCATGCACAAGGAACCCGCACGTGAGCGCCACTGCAAGCACCACGGGCGAAATGTCGCCCATCGAAACGCTCGCCGCACGCGCGGGCTTCGAAGTCGAATGGCAGAACGCGCACAAGGCGATGCAGCGCGTGCCGGAAACGACGCTGCGCATTCTGCTCGAAAAGCTCGGCCTGCCGTGTGGCAACGCCTCGCAGATCAAGCAGAGCATGGCCGCCGTCGATGCCGAAATGAGCGGCCGCAAGTTGCCGCCGCTCATCACGGCGGAAGTGGATCGCGGCATTGCGTTGCCGGTGTCGGCGGCGAAGTCGGGCGTGCGCTATCGCATCGAACTGGAAAGCGGCGAGGTTATCGACGGGCGTTTTACCGCGCCTAAAGGCGAGACCGCATTGCTCTCGCCGATATCGGAGCCGGGCTATCACACGCTCGTCATCAACGACCATCGCACGACGCTGGCGGTAGCGCCCGCGCGCTGCTACACCATCGACGATGCGTGGCGCGCGCTCGACGACGCAACCGACCAAGCCGCCGCTGAAACCGCGCCGCCGCTTTGGGGCGTCGCCGCGCAAGTCTATGGTTTGCGCCGTCTGGGCGATGGCGGCGTCGGCGACTTCACGGCGCTGGCCACGCTCGCGACGCAGAGCGCGAAGCGCGGCGCTCATGCGCTCGCCATTAGTCCGATGCACGCCATGTTCAGCGCCGAGCCGAACAAGTTCAGTCCTTATTCGCCTTCGTCGCGGCTCTTTCTGAACATCGCGCACGTCGATCCCGCCGCCGTGTTCGGCGCGGCCGCCGCGCGCGCCGCGATCGAACATGCCGGTGTGGCGGATGAATTCGCCGAACTCGAAGCGCTGCCGCTCATCGACTGGCCGCGCGCCATGAAAGCGCGCCTGGCCATTCTGCGCGCGCTCTTCGAGACGTTCTCGGCCGACAGCGCATCGCCTTTGGCGCAAGACTTCGCTTCGTTCGTCGAGGAAGGCGGGCGTGCGCTCGAAGATCATGCACGCTTCGAAGCGCTGCAGGCAGCGCAGCTTG
The DNA here is from genome assembly GCF_031450875.1 of Caballeronia sp. LZ001. Lineage (NCBI taxonomy): Bacteria > Pseudomonadati > Pseudomonadota > Betaproteobacteria > Burkholderiales > Burkholderiaceae > Caballeronia > Caballeronia sp. LZ001. The sequence continues at coordinate 516,168 of NZ_JARTVX010000004.1, forward strand.
CGGAAAACGGCGAAGGCCACTGGCGCAACTGGCCAGACGAACTGCGCGATCCGCGCAGCGATGCGGTCGCCGCATTCGCCGAAGCCAATCGCCATGAAGTCCAGTTCTTTCTCTTCACGCAATGGCTCGCATCGAAAGGCCTGCTGCACGCGCAACGCGCGGCGCGCGACGCGGGCATGGCCGTGGGACTCGTCGCGGACCTTGCCGTCGGATGCGACAGCGCGGGCAGTCATGCATGGTCGTATCGCGACGAAATGCTGACAGGCGTGTCGGTCGGCGCGCCGCCCGATCTCTTCAATCAGGCCGGGCAGTCGTGGGGACTCACCACCTTCTCGCCCCGCGCCATGCGCACGCAAGGCTTCTCGGCGTTCATCGACATGTTGCGTTGCGCGTTCGCGCGCGCGGGCGGCATTCGTATCGATCACATTCTCGGGCTGAGGCGGCTGTGGCTCGTGCCCGAAGGCGAAAGCGCGAAAGACGGCGCCTATCTGCGCTACCCGCTCGAAGACCTCTTGCGGCTGATTGCGCTGGAATCGTGGCGGCATCGCGCGATTGTCGTCGGCGAAGACCTCGGAACCGTGCCGCCGGGCTTCACCGAACGCTTGCAGGAGCACGGCTTGCTTGGCATACGAGTGCTGTGGTTCGAACGCGAAGTGGATGGCCCCGGCTTCAAGCCGCCGCGCGAGTGGGACAGCGGCGTGACCGCTACCACGACCACGCACGACCTGCCGACCGTCACCGGATGGTGGCGCGGCGAGGATATCGTGTGGCGCTCGAAGATAGGCCAGACGGCGGCGCGCGAAGACGGCCGCGATGCGGTGGAAGTAGCGCAGGAAGAGCGTGGCGCCGATCGTGGCTTACTATGGCGCGCTTTCCAGGAAGCGGGTATTGCTCCGTCCGATATCGATGCGCCTCCGGTCGAGGAAGCGCCCGTGGATGAAGCGCTCGCTTTCGTGGCCGCGACGCCCGCGCCGCTCGTCACGTATCCGCTCGAAGATCTGCTTGGGCTTGCTGAACAGCCGAATCTGCCCGGCTCGATCGACGAGCATCCGAACTGGCGGCGCCGTCTTGCCGCGCCTGTCGAGGAACTGTTTCTCGACGACGCATTTTCCGAACGACTGCTCGCGGTGGATGCCGCGCGCAAGCGTTCGACGCAATCCGACAATGTTGATTCACCCAAACCAGCCGACTCACCATGACCGTTCCGCGTTCCACGCTCAGGCTCCAGCTTCATAAGGACTTCACTTTCGACGACGCCGCGGCGCAAGTGGATTATTTCGCTTCGCTCGGCGTCAGTCATGCGTATGCGTCGCCGATCACGACCGCGACGAGCGGCTCCACGCACGGCTACGACACCGTCGACTACACGAAGGTCAATCCGGAGCTGGGCGGCGAGGAAGCCCTGCGGCGCTTCGTCGAGAAGCTGCGCGCGCACGACATGGGACTGATCGTCGATGTCGTGCCGAATCACATGGGCGTGGGCGGTTCGGAAAACGCATGGTGGCAGGACATCCTCGAATGGGGACGTCACGCGGCGCATGCGCGCTTCTTCGACGTGGACTGGCATTCGCCCGATCCTGCATTGCGCGGCAAGGTGCTCGCGCCGTTTCTTGGCGCTTCCTATGGCGACGAGTTGCAGGGCGGCAAGATCAAGCTCGCGTATCGGCCGGATGAAGGACGCTTCGTGGTGGAGTACTACGCGCATGTGTTCCCGATCTGTCCTGTCGATTACCCGGTCGTGCTGCAAGAAGCGCCGGAACTCGCGCACCGTTTCTCCGGCTTGACGACGCAGCCTGCCGATCAGCCGCGCGCGGCCGAAGCGCGCAATGCGCTCGCGACCATTGCTCAAACGGAAGGCGGCAAGGCCGCGATCGAAGCGATTCTCGCCGCGCATTCGCCGGACACACCGGTTGGACGCGAGCGGCTGCATCGTCTGCTCGAACGGCAGCATTATCGCCTCGCATGGTGGCGCACGGCCGCCGACGAAGTGAACTGGCGGCGTTTCTTCGACGTGAGCACGCTCGGCGGCGTGCGCGTCGAGCGGCCTGAAGTGTTCGAGGCATCGCACGCGCTCATCTTCAGGCTCTTTACCGAAGGGTTGATCGACGGCGTGCGGATCGATCACGTCGATGGTCTTGCCGAACCGCGCGAGTACTGCCAGCGCCTGCGCGCGCGGCTCGAAGAGTTGTCCGCGCAACGGCCTGAGGCTTTACGGCATGGCAACGGCCATACGTATTTCGTCGTCGAAAAGATTCTCGCGCGCGGCGAACCGCTGCGCCGCGACTGGCAAGTGGATGGCACCACGGGCTACGACTTCATGAACGATGTCGGCGCGCTGCTGCACGACCCGGCAGGCGCCGAGCCGCTCGCCGCGTTGTGGGCCGATATCACCGGCCGAAGCGCGAGCTTCGCCGACGAAGCGCTCGCCGCGCGCCGCAAGATTCTCGCGGAAAACTTATCGGCGGAACTGGATCGCGTGACGCGCGCGCTGCATCGCATTGCACGCGACTCGCACAACACGCGCGACTTCACGTTCACGTCGATCCGTCGCGTGGTCGCGGAACTGGTGATTCAGTATCCGGTGTATCGCATCTATCCCGTGAGCAGCGTGCGCAGCGCCGAGGATGAGAAGTACTTCTCGCAAGCGCTGAATGCCGCGCGCGCATCGCTTTCGAGTGCGGATCATGTCGTGCTCGATCAGGTGGCGCAGTGGCTTGGCGGCAAGCTGCCCGACGAAGCGCCGGTCAGCACGCCACCGGCCGAGCGCGCGGAACGCCCGCGTGAGCGCGCCGCCGAACGTGGACGCGACCGGAACCAGAGTCAGGCGACGGCTGGGCAAAACGCGCAGCCGTCGAGCGGATCGCAGCGGCGCGCGGCGCAGACGCTTTTTTCGCAGCTCACATCGCCGGTTGCGGCAAAGGCGGTCGAAGACACGGCGTGTTATCGCTATGGAAGGCTCATCTCGCGTAACGAAGTGGGCGCGGACCCCGGCGAGTTTTCTTTGTCCGTCGAGGATTTCCACGCGGGCAACAAGGAACGCTTTGCCGCGTTCCCGCACGCCATGCTTTGCACCGCGACGCACGATCACAAGCGCGGCGAAGACGTGCGCGCGCGCATCGCGGCATTGAGCGAGATTCCGGAAGAATGGGCGACCACGCTCAAGCAATGGTCGACGCTGAACACGCCGTTGCGTCGTGGTGCCGATGCCGGCCACGACTGGGCGCCCGGCCCCGGCGCCGAAGCGATGCTGTACCAGACGCTCGTCGGATGCTGGCCGCTCACGCTCTCGCCGGATGACGAAGCCGGCGTTCAGGAGCTGGCCGAACGCGTCGCGCAATGGCAGTTGAAGGCGTTGCGCGAAGCCAAGTTGCGCACGAGCTGGTTCGCACCGGACGAGGCGTATGAAAATGCCTGCCGCGAGTTCCTTTTCGATATCGTCTCGCCGCAGCGGCGCAATGGCTTTTTGCAGGAGTTGTCGGCGTTCGTGGCGCGGCTCGGGCCGCTGGGCGTGATCGACAGTCTGCAGCAGACGTTGTTGCGACTGACATCGCCGGGCGTGCCGGACCTTTATCAGGGCACGGAGCTTTGGGACTTCAGTCTCGTGGACCCTGATAATCGCCGCCCGGTCGATTTCGAATTGCGTCGCAAGTGGCTTGCGGAAGTGGACCAGAAAGGTCCGCCTTCGGAGCAACTCGCCAACTGGCGCGATGGGCGCATCAAGTTGGCGGTGGTGCAGCGTGCGCTCGCGTTGCGCAAGCACTGCGAGTCGCTCTTTGCGCAAGGTGAGTATGTGCCGCTCGCCATCGAGGGCGAACATGCTGACCGCGTGATCGCTTACGCGCGCCATGCCGGTAGCGCTTACGCAATCGTGATCGCCACGCGGCTCGCCGCGCCATTGCTGCCTGCTGGCAGCGATGTGCCGCTCGTCAAGGCGGAAAGCTGGGGCGATACGGCGGTCATTCTTCCGGAAGCGTTGCGTTCCCGTGCGCTCTTCGACTGGCTGAGCCCGAATGCGCCGAAGGCGGACGGCGAAAAACTGTTCCTGCGCGATGCGCTGGCTTCGATGCCCGTGGCCTTGCTCGTTGAAGAAGGCGTGCCTTGCGCATGATCAAGGCATGAGTTAGTGAGACATGAGGCGGGCGCGCTTCTCGCCACGCGCCCCGCCCTAGCCTGTACTTCTACTCGGCGTGCTCGACCTCTTCCTCGCGCGGATACACCCGCACCAGCACGATACGCGGCCCGTTCATCTTCTTGACGACGATGTCGAAGGCGTCGAACTCGACGCGCTGCCCTTCCTGCGGCAAGTCCCCGAGCGCATTGATGACGAGCCCGCCGACGGACTCCGCGCGGCCTTCGTCGATATCGATGCCAAGCGCGCGTTCCAGTGAAACCACCGGCAAGCTGCCCTTGCCCATCAAAGTGCCGTCGTCCATGCGCGACCAGTCGGCATCGCCCTGACGGAATTCGTCGTGAATCTGACCGACGAGCGCGCCCAGCAGATTGTCGAGCGTGATAAAGCCGATGGGCTTCGCGCCCTTGCGTCCCACGATGGCGAAATGCGGCGCGCCCTTGCGAAAGCGCCGGAACAGTTCCAGCGCCGACAGATTGGGCGCGACGTATTGCACGGGACGGACATGGCGCGCGAGCTTCTCGATCTTTTCGGCATCCTTCGAAAAGCTGAAGTTGAAGCCGCGCGCTTCGCCGTCGCCCGCGAGGAACAAATCCTTCAGATGGATCATGCCGAGCACGCGTTCGCCGGAAGCATCCGCGAACAACGGATAACGGCTGAAGCGATGCCGCGAGATCACGGCCAAGTTATCGCGCATGGGCAAGTCGTTGCGCAGGCCGACGAGTTCGTGCGCGGGACGCATCAGGTCCGACACCGTCATGCGGCTGAAGTCGAGCGAATGCGCGATGGTGTTCCACTCGTCCGCGTTATACGAAGACGCCCCGCCAAGACGACGCCCGCGCAGAATGAGCTTGAGTTCGTCGGTGGAATAGTGGGCGTCGTGACCGTGTTCCGCCGACATGCCGAAAAGCCGCAACACGAGATTCGCGCTCGAGTTGAGCACCCAGATGAACGGGTACATGGCCCAGTAAAAGCCATAGAGCGGCGTGGCGAGCCACAGGCCGACCTGCTCGGGACGGCGAATGGCCCACGACTTGGGCGCGAGTTCGCCGACCACGATATGCAGAAACGAGATGACCGAGAACGCGAAGAAGAGCGACACGGACTCGACCAGCTTTTCCGACTGAACGCCGATGAGCGCAAACAGCGGATGCAGCAGCGAAGCGAACGCGGGTTCGCCTATCCACCCAAGCCCGAGCGACGCGAGCGTGATGCCCAGCTGACACGCGGACAAATAGGCGTCCAGCTGGCTATGCACCTTCGCGAGCAGACGCCCCGGCAGGCCGTTGGTCCGCGCGATGGCCTGCACGCGCGTCGCCCGTAACTTGACGAGCCCGAATTCCGCCCCGACGAAAAAACCATTCAGGGCAACGAGCAACAATGCGCCGACCAGCGCGACAACCTGAGCCAAAGCAACTCTCTTCGAAAGTGGAAAGCGTCAGTATATGGGCGACAGGCAAACGAAAGTCAATTTACGTCCTCAATTACATTCCCGCCACCGGAATACGCATGGTGGCCGTGACGGCTGCACCATTGACGATATCCGTGTGCTCGAACGCGCCGCCATGCGCCTCTGAAATGCGCTTGCAAAGCGCAAGGCCCCACGCGATGCGGCCGGCTTCGCGCGGCTCCAGCGCCTGTCTGCGCGCGAATGCCTCGAGTACATGCGCGGCCGATGCATCGGTCAATGCGGACGCCGCAACCGTGAAGCGCACGTCGGTGCGCCACGTGCTGCCTTCGATGCTGCTCGATACCTGCACCGTCGTGTCGCGCGCGCTTGCTTCGGTGGCGAATGCCGCCATGAGCCAGAGCGCGTTGGTGAGCCGATCGGCGTCGCCTTCCACTTGTTCTTCCACGAGCGGCGAGTCGAGCGTGATGCTCACGCCGCGTCGCTCGCCGATAGCCTCGCGTGCGAGCGCGACGCCACGCTCGAGAAGAGCGCGCGCGGCGGCAGGCGCGACGGCAAGCGCGACGGCCTTGGTTTCGGCACGCGTCGTATCGATCGACTGTTCGATCAGCTTGACCTGCTGTTCGACGCCCGAGCGAATGCCCGTGAGCGCGCGCTGGGCGGCGGGGTCGTTTGCATCGACCTTGCGCTCGAGCACATAGCCCCAGCTATGAATGGCGTTGAGCGGACCGCGCAAGTCGTGCGATACGACCGAGAGCACGTGATCGCGCATGAACAGCGCGGCTTCGGCTCGCAGATGCGCGATGCGCGCTGCGTTGTCGCTAGCACCCGTCGCGTTCGCGCAGGTCGAGACGATCAGCGTCACGGATTCGGCGACGGGCAGCGCAAGTATGTTGAAGACTCGCGTGGAATCGTCCTCCTCGATGCTGACCTGCGCGCGCCGGGCGCCGTTGCCCGCGAGCGCGGCATCGGCTGCAAGCGAAAGCGACGCGATCAACGGAGCGGGCAGCGGGACATCGGCGAGTGCGCGTCCGCGCAGCGCGGTGGAATCGACATCGAAGAGATGGGAGAAGACGGCGTCGGCACTGAGGCAGCGTTGGGCCGCATCGAGCACCAGCAAGCCATCGTTTCCGGCGACGGCCGTATCGAAGGACTGAGTGTCTCCGGGCTCGACCGTACTGGAAAATGACGTGGTCACGGTTTTGGGTCCTTGCGTGGATCGGTGTTGAGGTTCTGTCGCGAGCGGCGTTCCGGTCACCAGGAGCGCGTCGCGCGAGGCCAAGTCTGCGGGTCTTCCGAGAGGCCATTATAGGTGAGCGCCTGCCGCACGAACGGCTCTGTTTGCTCACGAACTACGGGGCAATTCCAGCAATTGGCGTGCACGGACGTGCGAAGAAAACGAGGGCGTCATGCGTCCCGGATTCAACCATTGCGAAACCGCGCCGATATACAGTCAGTGCAATTCAAATGGCCGATATCCGCGGATAACCAACGCTCTCATCCGCTATACCCGCCATTTGCGAGAAGCAATTGAAACACGCGTGTCTTTTACTCGCTCTAAGCTGATTATCCACGCCTGACAAGGATTCAGCGGGTTTTGCAGAGCGATGCACGAAATCGCGCTTGAAGATACGGAAATCGTTTGCGAAGAAGCGGAAATTTCATGCGTGCGTCGGCGAACATTCCAAGCTTACAACTGCCTATAGCATTTGTCAGGAGACTACGTATGGACGGCTGGTCGACCTTTATTGTCGGCCCTCGAACGCCGGCCGCGGCCACGGTGGCTTCATCTAAAACTTAATCCGGTGACACGAGCCTATGACACGCGTCGAGAGCGACACCCCCAGAACCTTGCTGTCGGTGATCATTCCCGCCTATAACGTCGAGCACTTTATAGCCGCATCGTTGGAATCCGCGCTTTCGCAGCCGCGCTCCGACGAGATCGAACTTATCGTTATCGACGATGGTTCCACCGACCAGACACTCGCCCGCATTCTCGAAGTGCAGAAGCGCGCGCATGGCAAGCAGATTCACGTGATTCACCAGGAAAACCGCGGTGTTTCCGCCGCACGCAATCGCGCGATTGCAGAAGCGAAATCGCCCTATATCGGCTTTCTCGATTCCGACGATGTCTGGTCCGCGGATTTCACCGCCAAGATCATGCCGCTCCTCGACGCGCAAGCCGCGGACATAATCGAGTTCAACGTGGGCATCATCAATTCTGGCGGCAAGGTCATCGACAACGTGAAGCTGATCGACCGCTCGACCATCGGCTCGCGCACGTGCGATCTCGACGCGCTGCTCGACTTCGCGCACGTGTATCAGGTGTTCCCGGCCGCGCGTGTCTACAAGCGCGAATTGTGGGACGGCATCGAGTTTCCGGCAGGCCGCGTGTACGAAGACGCCGCCGCCATTCCGCTCGTCTACGCGCGCGCCCGCACGCTGCATCGTCTGGCCGACGAACTGTATTCTTACCGCCGCCGCGCGGGCAGCATCACGACCAAGGCCACGACCTATACGGTCACGAGCCTCACGATCTGCGCGGAAGAAACGCTGCAACGCTGCGATGGCGGTCCGTACGACGCCTTCTGGCTCGCCATGTTCCACAAGATTTTCGGCTATGCGTGCCACCAGGCCGCGCGTGTGGATGCCCGCGCCTATGACGATGCGATCCGCGCGATCGAAGCCACGGCGGAGCGATATCGCGTGTTCGCGACGCAGCGCGGCGAAGAATCGAAGGAATTGCGTTTCCACAAGAAGATTGCCGCGGACCGCCGCCTGTTTCTCGCCAAGCGCCTGATCAAACGCGTGCTGGGCATGGAACTTCGCGCGCCCGCCGCCGCGCCGCGCGCGATGCCCGCAGGCAACCGATGACTCCGCGTATAAAGGCGCACTGATGCAGATCTATCCGATCAAGCCCGGCTTCACCGCTGGCGAACCGTTCGAAATCGCCGTGCAACCGGGATCGCGGTTTTCCATCGCCATCTATCGGCAAGGGCATGACGAGAATCTGACGAGCGTGGGCGGCGTGGCCGTTCAGGCAGGCGGCGCCGTTACGGCGGAACTCAAGCACGGCAAGTACGTGTTCCAGTCGCCGGGCCGCATGACGCCCGTGCGCTTCGACGAAGACTGGGGCTGGCCGACCATCACCATCAAGCCGAACACGGCGTCGCTCGAAACGGGCGCGTATGTGGTGATCGCGTATGAAGTCGGCGGCAAGGGCGAGCCCCTGACCGAGCTCGGTCGACGCGCCGCCACGCACAAGCCGATCTTCGCGGGACCGCCCGACAGCGACAGCATGGCACTCGTCATCGCGCGGCCGCGCAAGCCTTCCGCCGATATCGCGTACATCGTGCCGATCAACACGTACCACGCATACAACTCCATCGGCGGCGGCTGTTACTACGGCGACCCGATTCATCGCACGAAGCCCGCGACACGTGTGAGTCTTCGTCGGCCAGGCGGCGGTCTTGGCGCGCAACTCGGCGAGCCGAACGATCCCTATGATTCGCGCTCGCCGCGTCAGCAATTCACGCATTGGGATGCGAAGTTCATTCGCTGGCTCAAGGCGGAAGGAATTGCTTGCGACTTCTACACCGACCACGATCTGCATCGCGGCACGGATCTCAAGCTCGCGAACTACCGCTGCATGTTGAGCGTGGGGCATCACGAATACTGGACCACGGAGATGCGCGAGCGCGTGGCGGGCTTCATCGCGCAAGGCGGCAACCTCGCGGTCTTCAGCGGCAATACGTGCTTCCGTCCGGTCGATTTCGGCGATGCGCCTATCGAAGGCGATCCCAAGATCATGAACCGGCTTGCCGAGAAATGGCCCGATCACGATGAATCGAATCTCATCGGCCTGAGCTATGGTTACGGCGGCGGAAAATACGGCGAATGGAAACGCTTGCGCGGCGGATGGATCAGACGCGAGCGCGAAGCGATCGGATTTACGGTGCGTCAGGCGAATCACTGGGTCTTTGCAGGCACCGGCTTGCGAGAAGGTCAGACGTTCGGCGCGGAAGATCGTCTCGTAGGCTATGAAGTGGATGGCGTTCCGCCTGTCGCGAATGGCTTCGTGACGCTTGCGGATACCGTCAAGCTCGCGGGCTGGGATGTCGGCGGCGCGGGCGCAATGGGCGTCTTCAAGCCCGATGCGAATGGCTCGCCAAAACAAGGCGAAGTGTTCAATGGCGGCACCACGGACTGGGCGCGCGTTCTCATGAACACGAGCGCGCAGAGCCATGTCGTCGTCGATCAGATCACGCGTAACGTCGTGCGACGGTTCATCGGCTTGCCGCCGCTCGTGATCGAGCGACACGACACGCTTCTGGACCAGACAGTGAACAACGAGAGCGAGATTGCTAGCGCGATGCTCACCCAATAGTCAAGTGGTAGCCGGCAGTGTGCGTGTGCAAACCCACTGACGAATAAATTTTTTTATTGTTAAATACGTTCGGCACGACAACATGAACCGCTTCGCGTGGGCTTACCGCTCGAGAGCGGTTCATGTCGTTCATACTTGCGCTCCTTTGCCCTGAGGCCAAGGCGAGGATGTGTCTAACCCCATTGGTCTTGCTGCGCTCGAAGTGGCGCATGCGCCTGACGAAACGATTCGTTACACGCGTTGTCATGCAATGCCCTTTCAAACGGGCGAACATGCGACAAGGCCGCAAACTGCGTTACCGCGATCAGTCAGCGCTCAAGCCGGAACCTATCGTTACATGGCATCTTTTCGAAAGAACTTCACCATTCTGATGACGTTGCAGGTATCCACATACCTCGCACCGCTTCTCACGCTGCCGTGGCTTGCGCGCGTACTCGGCCCCAGCGAATATGGACGCCTTTCGTTCGCACTCGCCTTCTCCGCTTATTTCATCACGCTTACGAATTACAGTTTCTCGTTGACGGCGACACCAAGAGTCTCGATCAATCGCGATGACCGCGCCATGCGCTCGCAGGTCTTCTGGGAAACCATCCTCACGCAAAGCGTGCTTGCGCTTGCAGGCTTCATCATCCTGCTCGCGGTGACGTTCATCGTGCCGTATCTTGCGGAAAACCGCGACTTGCTGCTCTTGGGCTTCGGCATGGCGGTTGGCTCCATGCTCATTCCCACGTGGTATTTCCAGGGCGTGGAAGACCTCGGCATGATCAGCGTATTCGTATTTATCGGACGCGCCTTGAGCATTCCGGCGATGTACCTCTTCGTGCGTCATCGCGGCGATGTCGATATCGCCATGGCCGTCAACACGCTCGTGCCGTTGTGCTCGGGCATCGCAATTTGCACGTATTTGTACTTTCGACGCGAACTCGACTTCGTGCCGGTATCCCTGCCGACCATCTTCACGCGCCTCAAGGAAGGATGGAGCGTGTTCATGGCCACTTCGCTCGTCGATATCTATGCATCGAGCAATATCGTCTTGCTCACCTTCATTGCGGGCAATGTGGCGGGCGGCTACTTCGCGGCCGGCGACAAGCTGATTCGCGCGGCGTTGAACATGCTTCAGCCGCTCAAGACGGCCGCTTATCCGCGCGTGAGCTTCCTCATGCATCATGCGCGCGACGACGCCTTCGCCTTTCTGCGCAAGATGTTCGTGCTGCAAGGGTCGATCGTCTCGCTCATCTCCGTATGTATTTTCTTCGGCGCGCCGCTTGCCGTGAAACTGCTTTATGGTCCCCAGTTCGCGCCGACCGTCGACGTGCTGCGCTGGATGGCGTTCGTCCCGTTGATGGCCGGCCTCTCCGATCTCTTCGGCGTTCAGACCATGCTTCCACTCGGCATGAAGGCGCAATTCAGCCGTGTACTCATCGCTTCGGCGGTTCTGAACTTCGGTCTTCTCGCCGTGCTTGCCAGGCTCTTCGGCGAGCAAGGCGCGGCAGCCACCGTGCTGATCGTCGAGACGTCGATTGCCACCGCAATGTTCTGCACCCTGCACTTCCAGGGCGTACCCCTGCTCCGGCGCGCCATGCCGGAAAGCGCCGGTTCCTGACCAGGCTTGAATCGTGCACAAGGCACGTTTGCATCGGCATGACGAGCCTTAAACGGCTCCGTCATGCGGTGCATGGTTAGCCACTCCTATCTAATGTCCAGACGATTCAAGCTCCCACGTTTCCGTTCGACGACGCACCGTTACTGCAAAAGTTGCGTTTTTGTATGTGTCGAAACGCACGGACGCCAATTGTTTGAGCCGATATCGTATTAGTAACAACATCAGGTAGGCAGGGTGAGGACCGGAATGAACTCAAACGACCCGACGCTCGAACGTGTGCGAGAACTCGCTGATCGTGCAGACAGGCTGCGTATGCAGTCCGTCGCGATTCCGCTCAAGGAACTCAAAGCCCTTGTGCAACTTTGCGACCAAGCGCTCGAACAGAAATACGCTTGGCTTAAGGCCGAATCGGAAGTCGATTAACCCGCTGCCTTGCTCGCTTGCATTCGTCTTTAACTGCGTGAACAAACTGTCGACGTTGGCCTAAGAATTCTTTAGACCAGTTCGCAGTTTTGATTTTCCTTATGCCAGATTCGCTAACGCGGGCTTTGCAAAGCCGATTAGCAGGGGAATCAGCAAGTCCGTGTGCGTTGCCGCCCGGTTCTGAGAGATCGAGGCGCACCGGTTAGGTTGCATATGTATTAATCGAACAGAAAAACTCAGGTCGATTAGTGATACTGCATTCCAGGCCGTCATAGATGCCTCCTTCGACGGAACCGATAACGGACCCAGCGAGGCGCGTTGGCAAGCGGAGCTCACCACTCCACCTATAAACACAAGACCGCCGTGCCTTCTCAATTGCGAATGCCGCGGGCGCTCGGCTTTTGCTCATTGCAGAGTTCTATATGAAAGAGATCGTACATATAACCGAAGCCTTTGGAGGGGGAGTCCTCTCCATGCTCACTCAGCTCTCGAACCGTGCTGCGGCTGCAGGCGTCGGCGTCACGATCCTCCACTCCATCCGGCCCGAAACGCCGAACAACTTCGCGAGCCTCTTTCATCCGGCCGTGAAGCTCGTCTACGTGAGCATGTTTCGCGAAGTCAGTGTGAAGAAAGACTGGACGAGCATGTGGGAGCTGGTGCGCAAGCTCAAGGAATGCAATCCGTCGGTCGTGCATTTGCATTCGTCCAAGGCGGGTGTGCTGGGACGGGCCGCCGCCCGCATTGCCGCGCCGCGTGCCCGCGTGTTCTATTCGCCGCATGGCCTTGCGTTTCTGCGTCGCGATGTATCGGCGGCAAAGCAGTTTGCTTATCTCAGCTTCGAGCGCATTGCAGCACGCATGGGCGGCACCATTGTCGCGTGCTCCAAGAGCGAACAGCACGAGATAGAAACGCAGATGCGCACGCGCAACACGGAGATGATCGAGAACGGCGTCAACGTGCTGGAGATTCCTTCGCGTCTTGAGAAAGACGGCCGTGAAGTCGTGGTCGGCATGAGCGGACGCGCATCGTTCCAGAAGAATCACGAAGCCTTCGTGCAGCTCGCCACCGATCTGCGCAACTCCACGACGCAATTCTTGTGGATCGGCGGAAACCTCGATGAATTGCCCGGTCAGACTGCGAGTGATTCAGTCGTATGCAGCGGCTGGGTCACGCGTGAACGCGCGCTCGCCCTGACCTCCGGCCTCGACATCTATGTGCAGACCTCGCGCTGGGAAGGCATGCCGATCGCGTTGATCGAAGCGCAGGTCGCGGGCATTCCCGCTGTCGTGACAGACGTGGTCGGCAATCGCGATGTCGTCTTGCACGGGCAGACTGGCTTCGTCGCCACGACGCACGAAGACATGCAAAAGTACATCGCCATGTTGCGCGACGACCCTATCCTGCGTGCGCGCATGGGCGAAACCGCGAAAAGAACGGCTAGCCGGCGCTTCTCGATGGAAGCCATCTTCCGCAAGTGGCTCTCGGTGTACGAATTCGGTTCGGACAGGTACTTGAAAGAGCCCGTCGAATCGAACGAATTCGAATCGTACGAACCCACTTCCGAATCACAGTACTGACCCGCCCGAGACATGGACACATCAATTGCCCCGAACAAGCTCGTCTACAACGGCAGGTTCACGAGTCAGAAGACCACCGGCGTACAACGCGTTGCGCGCGAGCTCGTAGCCGCGCTCGTCAAGCTGCCGCAAGGCTCGCATGTGACGCTTGCCGTGCCGCCGCAAGACGGGCTCGAACCCGTGGCCGGCGTCGAAACCGTGAAGCTCGGCTTCGGTAAAGGCGTGCTGTGGGAACAATTCGTCCTGCCACTCTTTGCGGGCCGCTCGCGCATTGTCAATCTGAGTAACTCGGGTTCGATCTTTCGCGCGAACCAGGTCATCTACATGCACGATGCCGCGGTGTTCGACACGCCCGCGCACTTCTCGTGGAAGTTCCGCATGTGGTATCGCGTGATGTTCTGGATACTCGCGCGCACGTCGAGTTGCGTGATGACGAATTCGGAGTTCTCGCGCGACCGCCTCGCGCATCATGTCGGTGTGGATGCCAAACGTATCGGCGTCGTGCCGCTCGCAGCGGACCATCTCGATCACGTCGTGCCGGACCGGTCCGTCATCAAGGATCTCGATCTCACGCCGAACCGGTACGTGCTTGCAGTGAGCAGCATGAACCCGACAAAGAACTTTCAACGTCTTGTCGACGCGTTCATTCGACTGAACGATCCGTCTATCGACCTCGTTATTGTCGGCATGAAGAACGCCACTATTTTTGGCCGCGCGCATGATCTCTCTAGTGCGCCTAACATCAAGCAAGCGGGCTACGTGAGCGATGAAAAGCTCAAAGCTTTATATCAGGATGCAGCTTGCTTTCTTTATCCTTCGATTTACGAAGGATTCGGCATTCCGCCGCTGGAAGCCATGCGCAACGGCTGTCCGACGCTTGTCGGACGCGCAGCGGCGCTGCCGGAAACGTGCGGCGACGCATCAATCTATTGTGATCCGTACTCCGTCGAGGATATTTCGGCTAAGCTGCGCGAATTGCTCGACTCGCCGGCACTAAGCGAGGATCTCAAGCAGCGCGGCATTGCACACGCGGAGAAGTATCGCTGGACGGAAAGCGCGCGCATGCTCATGCAGTTCATCGACAAGCCATCGCGTTGAACGCGTTTCTGGGGGAAGGCCGGTGAAGTTAGGTATTTACTGCGATTCGGGCATCAATGGCGGGCACGAGGAAATGCTCAAGCGCCTGATGCTTGCGCTCGTCGCAAGCACAGGTATCGAGACGCTTAGCATTCTCGTGCCGACCGCTAATGAACCGCTTTTTCGTTATGTAAGCGAACTATCGCTCAAGCATAAGAAAGTGAAGGTCATCGGTCTTACCTATACGGCCGAATCGCTGCGCGGAAACATGATCGAACTCGTCCGCATGGTGCGCTCCACGGCCGCCATCCTGCGTAGTCTCGAACTCGAAAAATTGTTGATCGCGCAAGGCACCATCGCTTCCGGTCTCGCAGGTCTTTTCGCCGCGCGCCAGGCGCGTGTCACCGCCGTGAGCTATCTTCCTCTCGTGGATGATGCGCCGGAAAACGCGGGCGCCGCCGAGAAGATCAAGTGGCTCATCAAGCGCGTGTTGTATCGCATGCCAGATGAATTCGTCACGCTCAACGAGCACTTGCGTGGCAAATTGCGCGCACTTGCGCCGCGTGCGCGGACCACGATCCTCGAAAACTATGTCGATGACCGCTTCAGCCGTTCAACGCTCACGCGTTCGCAAGCACGCGCATCGCTGGGTCTGCCGGATGACGGCACCACGATCATCGCGCATATCGGCAGACTGAATTTCCAGCAGAAGCGTCAGGACTTTCTGATGCAGGCTATCGAAAGTCACAAGGAAGCGTTCGCGCGAACGCTGGTGCTGATCGTCGGCGAAGGACCGGATGCGGAGCGTCTCGAAGCAATCGTCGAGAAGAGTCCCGCGCTTGCCGCATGCGTGCGTATTGTCGGGCCGCAGAAGGACGTGCTGCCGTATATCGTCGCAAGCGACACGCTCGTGTTGCCTTCAGCGTATGAAGGCGTGCCGCTCGTGATGATCGAAGCGGTGCTCGCGGAACGTCCAGTTGTCGTGTCACGGGTGTCGGGTCTCGAGTCTTATCTGCCCGATGCGCTGCTGTTTCCCGTCGACGACTCCGCGTCTTTCGTAAAGCGCGTCTTCTCGGCGAGCACCTACTCGATGGCCGCGCTCACGCGCGACTTCCGCCGCCGCTTCTCGCGTGAAGTTTTCGACGCGCAAGCGCAAAGCATCCTGACGAGCGCATCGAGCTCGCGCGGCGCGGCCAATCCCGCCACGCGCGAGCATTCGGACATGCTGGCCAAATAGTTTCGCCTTCCCGAGGTCCAGATATTGAAGCGAACGATTCTGATCGTAGTCGCCTTCTTCGGCGCAATGCTTTGCGGCTCCGTTCTGCTCTTCGCGCGCAGCGGCAGTCCCGATGCGTATCACGCAAGCCGCACCGGCGGCGCCAAGGCCGATGCCAATGCCGACACCCCATCATTCGCCGCACCCAAGATGAAATGCGGCAATGAGTCGGCCGGCGTGTTCTACGGCATTGCTGGCCATATCGAACATCGCGGTGCGTATCGCACGAGCGACTATGGTTTGCAGATTTCGCAGCTGCGCGAACTTGGCGTCACCATGTACGCCCAGGACGTCTCGAACGAAGAAAGCGCGCACATGGTCGCGGACTTCGCGCGTCAGGCGTCCAGGCAGTGCATCGGCGTGCTTGCCCTCGTGACACCGTTCGAAGTGCAGAAGCGCGCCAACGAAGCGGAAGCCTTCGCGCGCGGCTACGAACTCGGCAAGCTCTCCGGACGCATTCTAAAGGGCGTGGTGACCTACTATCAGGTGGGCAACGAGTACGACAACTGGACCATACGCGGCGATGACCGCAGCGGCGAACATCCGTCGGATTACGACAACGCGATGTACATGAAGGCGCGCGGCTCGATCCTCGGTCTCATCAAGGGCATTCGCGAATCCAACCCTGACGCCAAGATTCTGCTCACGTCATTCAGCTGGCTGCATTTCGCCTTCCCGGACATGCTCTTTTCCGGCACGCAGCCGGACGGAACCAAAGGGCATCCCGTGCCGCAGTGGGACATCACCGTGTGGCATTGGTATTCCGATATGGGTTCGATCACGTCAGCGGGATCGCAAAAGACCAACGTGCTGGAGCGTTTGCGCGACAGTTACGGCAAGCCGATCTGGATCACGGAATACGGTGTACGTCCGGATCATCCGGACCCTTCGGGATATCTCGTGGGAAAGAACGCGCTGGGTGGTTTCGTCTCGATAGCGAAGACCTATGGCATTCAGAACGTGACGCTCTACGAGCTTTACGACGACCAGCGCTTTGGTGGCGACGGCAACTACGGCGTGATTCACGACGACGGTAAAACAAAAAAACCACGCTTCGACGTGGTCCGCGAATTCATCAAAGCCAACCCTATGCCGTGAGTGCGTGCCCGGGCTCAGGCAAACCGCGCATTATCGCCCAAATCCGCCATCGCGCAAGCGGCATGCCTGACCTTTCGAGCATTACAACGTTCGGTACTTAACAGACGCAGATAACTCAGGGCCGGAAGATGCCCCTTAGGATAATTTTTTTCTATTTATCTGCAAGTATCGTAGGGGTTTGCAAGATGCGACGGGGCTGTCAAGGCCCGCGCTGACCGACGCCGCAAGCCCCAAGCATTCATGTTGCTGCGACTCACCGGCCGTACCGCCGGATTAAATAAAGCAAAGAGACGTACCGCGGCTTTAGCCGCCGGGGCATTTGTTTTTTCCAACGCCCTGACAACTACGTTCTAACTATCGAATTGAGGATGGCGCCTTTGAACACGCTCTATGTCAACTCCGGATCTTCGCGCTCAGGCAAGGACGACGGTGAATTCACCGCGAGCGATATGCTCAAACTGCTTCGCGACCATATCGGCATGCTGATGCTGTTCATCGCGGGCGCGGCCTTGCTCGCCACGGCTTATGCGTTTCTCGCCAAGCCGATCTACTCCGCCGACGTCATCATCCGCGTCGATCCGCCAGATCCAAACGCGCTCGGCATCACGCCGCAGAATCAGCAGCAGATGCAGCAGCAGGCGCAGACCGTCAATCAGATCGCGCCCGCCGAGATCTCGGTGATGCAAAGCCGTTCCGTGCTGGAACCGGTCGTTAAGCAATTTCACTTCGACATCAAAGCGAAGCCGCGTACGCTGCCGGTCCTCGGGCAGATCGCCGACCTGTTCGCCAAGCGCGGTCAACTTTCGCCCGCATGGCTCGGCCTCGATTCGTATGGCTGGGGCGGCGAGGAACTGAACATCGGCCGGCTCGACGTGCCTGCATCGCTCGAAGATTCGAAGCTCGATTTCGTGCTGCTCGACAAGAACCAGTACGAACTGCGCGACGAAGACGGCGACGTGCTCGTGCGTGGCACCGTTGGCCGTCCGGCAGCCGCGAATGGCGTGTCGATGCTCGTGGACAGCGTGGTGGGCCATCCCGGCGTGCACTTCGACGTGATCCGCTACAACACGCTCGACGCCATCGCGCTCATGCTCAAGACGATGAAGGTGACCGAGTCAGCGAAAGACACGGGCATCGTGCAGATTTCGTTCAATGCGGACGACCCCGAACTCACGGCCAATGTCGCGAACGCGCTCGGTCAGGCGTACATGTCGGCGGCAGTCGCGAGCCGTCAGGCCAACGACACCAAGACGCTCGAGTTCATTCGCGGCGAGTTGCCGCGTCTCGAAGCCGACCTGAAGACGGCCGAAGGCAATCTCAGCGCGTTCCGTTCGAAGTCGCAGTCGGTGCAGCCGGTCAACGAGGCGCAAGCGTATTTGCAAGGCAGCATCACGTCGATGCAACAGCTCGCCATGCTGCAACTGCAACGCACGCAGGCCTTGCAGCGCTTCCAGCCCGACAGCCCGCAAGTGAAGAACCTGGATCAGCAGATCGCCCAATTCGAAGCGACCAACAAGCAGATCCAGTCGCGCTTCGACAGCATGCCCGCGTCGGAGCGTCAAAGCGCCGAACTCACGCGCGATGCACGCGTGGCCGAAACCATCTACCTCGGCATGATGAACAAGGCCGAGGAGCTGTCGGTGCGTCGTGCGAGCACGAGCGGCGGCGCGCATATTCTCGACAACGCGCTGCGTCCGCATCGCCCGGTGAAGCCGAACAAGATGCTCGTGATTCTCGCGGGTACGGGTCTTGGCTTCTTCGTCGGCACGTTCTTCATCTTCCTGCGCCGTCACGCCATGATCGGCGTGACCGACCCGATGTTCGTCGAACGCCGTCTGTCGGTGCCGGTGCTGGGCGAGGTACTGTTCAGCCGCCAGCAACTCGTGCTCGATCACGAGATCGCGGTGTCGCCGGTCGGACGCGCGCTCGGCTTCTCGGGCACGCAGCAAAACGGCGCCGCGCCCAAGGCCCTGCCGCACTACGACCAGGCGCAACACGATGCCATGACCATGCCGCATGTGGACGAACGCGACGAAGACGCTCGCGTGCTTGCCTCGCGCTTCCCGCACGATCCGGCTGTCGAAGCGCTGCGCGCCGTGCGTACCGAGTTGTATCGCGATCTCGTCAATGCGCCGAACAACATCGTCATGTTGACCGGCCCGATTCCGTCGGCAGGCAAGAGCTTCGTCGCGGCCAACCTCGCCGTGCTGCTCGCGGAAATCGGCCTGAAAGTGTTGCTGATCGACGCCGACATGCGCCGTGGCCATATCGCGTCGTTCTTCAAGCAGTCGAACCCTGGCGGCCTCGCGGAAGTGCTGAAGGGCGATATCGGCATCACGGATGCGCTGCGTTACGTCGGCGTACCCGGCCTGTCGTTCATGTCGTGCGGCGGCTATCCGCAGAATCCGTCCGAATTGCTGATGATGCCGCGTTTCCGCGACATGCTCGCGCGCATGAGCGACCAGTTCGACCTCGTGCTCGTCGATACCCCGCCGTTCCTCGCCGTCACGGACGCCGCGATCGTCGCAAGCGACGCGGGATCCACGGTGCTGGTGTTGCGCTCGGGCATTCAGACCGAGGAAGAGATCGAGGAGACCGTGAAGAAGGTGCAGCGCGCGGGCGGCAGACTAGTGGGTTCGGTCTTCAACGCAATTCCGCGCCGGCGCAGCAATCGTCGCAGTTATGGCTATGCCGCGGCATACACCAGTTCGTTCAAGCCGGTGAATTAAGCTTGGCCCACTAAAAGAGCGATTACGCAACGCCGCGTGTCTCACGCGGCGTTGCGCGTTGAAGAGCCCTCGACCGATGAAAGAAAAACTCGCGCTGACAGACCGCTTCTACCAGATATGGGCCTTCGCGATGCCCGTGACGTCGTTCCTCGTGATGCCGAGCATCCAGGGCACGACGATCGGCTATCTGATGTGCTTTCTTTCGGTGCCGCTCGTGCTGCTCTTCGGCGGCAAGGCGCGCAAGAACTGGATGCACTTCCTGATCGCGGCCGTGGTCGTATGGCTTTTGATGTTCTGCACCTCGCAGCTCGCGGACGTCATGGCGCCTTTCGATCCCGACTTCAGCAAGGTCGCGATGGTCGACGACACCGACCTCGTCACGTTCATCCTGCGCAAGAGCATGTTCACGCAGTCGATCTACGTCGCGGCGGTGGTGCTCTACGCATCCTACGTCTACTACTTCTACAAGCCGACATGGGACCAGTGGATTCTCGTGGCCGTGACGCTCTTCGCGCTCTACGGCATGTACGAAGTGGTCTACTTCGTCGCGACTGGACAGCCGGGCGACTTCATCTCGAACCGTGCATTTGGCGATCAGTTCGGCAAGGGTATCGTGCGTTCGGACGGCACCGTGAACGGCAGTTCGTTCCAGCAGATCGACATCAAGGGCTTCCCCATTCAGCGGCTGAAGGCGCTGACCGGCGAGCCTTCCATGTACGCAATGTCCATCTTCCCTTTCTGGGTGTATTTCAACGCGACCTCGCGCGTACGCTGGCCGGTGTGGGTCATCGGCATTTCGCTCATCATGAGTACGTCGTCGACGGTGCTGATCGGCTATGCGGTTTATGCGCTGATTCGCATGCGCAAGCTCGGCATCAACCCGATCAAGGCGTTGATCGCGCTCGCGGTGGTGTGCGTGATCGCCTATCTCGCGCAGGACTATATCGCCGATCTGTTCCAGCAGATGGTGATGGACAAGCTCGAAGGCAAGAACGAATCGGGCTCGGACCGTTCGATGCTGGTCCTGAATTCCGTGCAGATGTGGCTTGGCGCGACGCCGATGAATCAGTTGTTCGGCATCGGCTTCGGCTACATACGCTCGACCGATTTGTTCTCCACGTTGCTCGTGAACACGGGCGTGGTCGGTCTCGTCGGCATCAGCGCGCTCATGCTGTATCCCGCGTTCAAGCTCGACTGGGACGCGCGCGGCATGGCGCTGCGTCAATGCTGCGTGGGCACCTGGCTGATGATGATGGTCTCCGTGCCCGAGTTCGCCTATCTCGCACCGTGGACTTTCGTCGCGATGGCTTACGTGCGAGTGCGCGCGCTCAAGCAGGCCAGGCAGCAGTCGCATGACCGCGACGCCGCCGTCGTCATCGATCAGACGCCTATCGGCACCGACTTCGGTACGAACGCTAAACCGCATTCGGGTCCGCGTGTCGGCTCGCCCGTGGGACCGCGTCCCGCTATCGGCAGCCGCATGAATCCGCGCGGACGTCATCCCTGAAGCGCCTCGGTGACCCTTCGGGCAGTGCGCGCACTGCCCTCCCGCTTGCCTGCGACGTTCTACAATGGTGGTTTCGACCACCGGACCATGACATGACGAACGTGCGCATGGCCGGGCAACCAGGGAGCACAACATGGCGCAAGTCACGACCGATTCCGGCCTCAAATACGAAGACATCGCTGTTGGCGAAGGCGCCGAAGCCGTCGCGGGCAAGACGGTGAGCGTGCACTACACGGGCTGGCTGACCGACGGACAGAAGTTCGATTCGAGCAAGGACCGCAACGACCCGTTCGCCTTCGTGCTGGGCGGCGGCATGGTTATCAAGGGCTGGGACGAAGGCGTGCAAGGCATGAAAGTGGGCGGCACGCGCCGTCTCACCATTCCGCCGCAACTCGGCTACGGCGCGCGTGGCGCGGGCGGCGTCATTCCGCCGAACGCCACGCTCGTGTTCGAAGTGGAACTGCTCGACGTCTGAGCGTCGACGCCATGAACGCGCCAGTCCATCGTCCAGGCATTTCGCTGCGCCGCTATGAAGCGGTGCAGGCGACGGACGAGCACGACTTCCATCAGATCGTGCTCGGCTTCGACGGCGCAATGGGCATGGCGGTGGACGGGCGCGAGTCACATATCGACCGGCATCGCGCGTGGATCATTCCGGCTCACGCGCGGCATGAATACTGGGCCGAGGGCGTGAATCGCCAACTCGTGCTCGATCTTCCGGCGACGTCGGTAGCGGTGCCCGAGCGCTTTTTCGAACGCGCGCGCACCGTCGATCTCGATTCCGCGATGACGCAGCTCGTCGCCGATATCGCGCTGAATGCAGGCATTCACGATGGCCGCTTCGCCTGGCAAGCCGCCGCGCATCTGTGCGGCGCGTTGATGGCCGACGCGGGCGCATCCGTCGTGGCCGAAGCGCGTGGCCTCGACTTCGCGCGCATCGACCGATGGCTGCGGCTGCATTTGTCGGAGCCGCTGCGCATTGCCGATCTCGCCGCACACTGCGGCTTCGGCATGCGGCGCTTTCATCAGCTATTCAGCGAGGCGTTTGGCGAGACGCCGCATCGCTATCTGCATCGCTTGCGGCTCGATACCGCGCTTGCGTTGCTTGCCGATCCGCGCGCCGCGTTGTCGGACATTGCGCTCGATGTCGGTTTCGCCGATCAAAGCGCGTTCACGCATGCGTTCTCGAAGCGCTTCGGCATAGCGCCTGGTCTCTGGCGCAATGGCCTGAGAGCGCCTGACCCGCGTCAGCATTGAAGACGTAAAAAAGCCCGCCGGTCATCGACCAGGCGGGCTTTCTTCATGCCTCAACCAGCTAACGAATCATTCCACCGACAGTTGCAGATGCAATTGCGAGCGCGCGACGTCGCCCTCTTGCACGTCGCTTGCATTGTCGCGATCCGACTGCGATTGCGGCGCAAGACGCGCCGATTCGATCCGGTCGAGATACTCGGTCGTGATGTCGCCGGTGATGTAGTTGCCGTCGAAGCACGAAGCCTCGAACTCCTGCAACTCAGGGTTGATGTCACGGATCGCGCTTTTAAGGTCGGCCACGTCCTGATAGACGAGATAATCCGCGCCGATCATGCGCGCGACTTCTTCGTCGCTGCGGCCGTGCGCCACGAGTTCACCGCGCGTGGGCATGTCGATGCCATACACGTTAGGGAATTTAACCGGCGGCGCGGCGGACGCGAAGATCACCTTGTTTGCGCCGGCGTCACGCGCCATCTGCACGATTTCATGCGAGGTCGTGCCGCGCACGATTGAGTCGTCGACGATCAGCACGTTCTTGCCTTTGAACTCGATGGCCATGGCATTGAGTTTCTGGCGCACCGACTTCTTACGCACCGCCTGGCCCGGCATGATGAAGGTGCGGCCCACGTAGCGATTCTTGAAGAAGCCTTCGCGATACTCAACGCCGAGCTTCGCGGCCACTTGCATGGCGGCGGGACGCGAGGAATCGGGAATGGGCATGACCACGTCGATAGGCACGTCCGGCAGCACGCGCTTGATCTTCTCGGCAAGATAGTCGCCCATGCGCAGACGCGCGTTGTAGACGGGCACGCCGTCGAGGCACGAATCCGGACGCGCGAGATACACGAGTTCGAAGATGCAGGGGTTGAGCGTCGGTTTTTCGGCGCATTGATGACTGTGGAGGTTGCCTTCCGCGTCGATGAAGATGGCTTCGCCCGGCTCGACATCGCGCACGAACTCGAAGCCCACGCCTTCCACCGCCACCGATTCCGACGCCACCATCCATTCCACGCCCGTCGCGGTTTCCAGCTTGCCGAGCACGAGCGGACGAATGCCGAACGGATCGCGGAACGCGACGAGCCCGTAACCCGCGATCAGCGAGACGATCGCGTAAGAACCCTTCACCCGCCGATGCACGCCCGCAACCGCCTTCCAGAGCGCGGCGGCGTCGAGTTGCAAGCCCGAACTCGCGAGCTGCAGTTCATGCGCGAAGACGTTGAGAAGGACTTCCGTGTCCGACGCCGTGTTGATGTGCCGGCGATCGATGCGGAACATCTCGTCCTTCAACTGCGTCCAGTTGGTCAGATTGCCGTTGTGCGCGAGGATGATCCCGAACGGCGCGTTCACGTAGAACGGTTGCGCTTCTTCCTCGCTCGATGCGGAACCCGCCGTCGGATAACGCACTTGCCCGATGCCGACCGTACCCGGCAGGCTGCGCATGTTGCGCGTGCGGAACACGTCGCGCACCATGCCATTGGCTTTGTGCATGTGGAAGTTGTTGCCGTTCGCCGTGGCGATGCCCGCTGCGTCCTGGCCGCGATGCTGCAGAAGCAGCAAGCTGTCATAGATCAGCTGATTGACGGGACTTTGGGAAACTACACCTACGATGCCGCACATGGCATGGTCCTTCAAAGAGTCGAAACGGGGTCGACGGGGTCGATAGGCGGTGCCGGTCCGCACCGCCTGTTCGCAGGCGGGCGCCGTATCGCGTCCCTCATGTAGCCAGCCGTTCGTCTATTGTGCGACGTTTCGCGCCGCGTCGCCGGCATCGGGGGCCGGGGCGACACGCACATACGCGGCAAGCGTAGCGGGGAGCAGCGGTTTCAGTTCACGCACGCCTTGCTCGGCCATGGGCGCGAGCAGCGCATTGCGCCAAAAATCTTTCTGCGGCAGTTCGGTCAAGCCCGCCAGGGCGACCAGGATGACTACCAATATAGCCCCTCTGGCGAGGCCGAACAGCAAACCCAGCGAGCGGTCGACACCGCGCAGGCCGGTGACTTCGGTGATGCGCGTCAGGAGCGCGGACAGTACGCTCGACAGAAGCAGCACGGCCGCCACCACCAGCAGGAACGCCACGAGCCATTGCGTCAATGCACCGCCCGGCCACGTGGACGGTATGTACGGCACGACGACGCTGACGAAGCGCCCTGCAATCAAGATAGCCGCCACCCAGCCGACGAGACCGAACGCTTCGGCCAGAAAGCCGCGCCACATGCCGCGCAAGGCTGACAGACCGATCACGACGAGCACGGCATAGTCGAAACTGGTGAACATCGAGCTTCTGGTTCGCCTCAGTTCGCTGGCCGCTTGCCACCGGCAAGTCCGGCTTGCCGCACCTTCTGAAGCGCCGCCGATGCCGCCGTGCGATCCGCAAACGGTCCTGCGCGCAACAGAGCGCGCGTGGAGCCGTCCGTTTGCTTGCGATGTTCGAGATATGCGGGCACACCGGCCGCTTTCAACTTGTTGACCCAGTTTTGCGCGGCGGTTTCGTCGTCGAAGGTGCCGATTTGCAGCACGAAGCGGCTACCGGCCGGTGACGAAGGCGAGCTCGGTGCGTTGGCGGCGGTATTGGCTTCTTCAGCGGGCGCGACCGGCTGCGGCTTGGCCGCCTGAGTTTTTGCGGGTTGGCTCGCGGGTGCCGGGGACTTTGCTTCCGGTTTGACCTGCGCCTGTTGCTGAACTGGCGCCGGCGCTTGCGCGTCGGGCTGCGCTACGCCCGCCGCCACGCCGTTCGATGTCGCCGCGGGGCCGTCATGCGCGACGCCGGCTTGCGTGTCGGCATCGGTGGCTTCGCGCGATTGCTTCACGGCAGGCGCGGGGCGGCTTGGAATATCGATGGAGATATCGTCGGTGACGGGCTTCGGGCGTGAGTCCAGCACCATGGGCAGAACGATGACCGCGGCCAGCACGAGCGCGATTGCGCCGACCAGCCTGCGCCGGGCACGCTGCTTTTCGGGCAGCGTGGGGTCGAGCATCATCGCGTCGGCGTTGGTGCGCTCGGGGCGGCGCGTGCTGCGTTCCGTGCGGACGGTATGACGCGTGCCGCGCGGTGAGTCGGAATATGCGTCGCGACCGGAGTCGTCTTTCTTGCCGAACGAGAAAAGTCCCATGTATGGCTTGGTGCGAGAAGCTTGGTGCGGGGGTTTGCCTTGCGGCTGACCGCCAACCGTCTCAGTGATGCTGCGATTTCCGGTATGCCATGACGCCGGCAACCGTGTAGAAACTACCAAAAACCAAAATTCTATCATTTTCGGACGCACGACTTAACGCATCTCGAAATGCTTCGGCCGGTGTGTCGAATTGTGAAACGCTGCTGTCGGGGCCTTCGTTGACACCGGCATCGCGCAAAACCTTGGCCAGGCGGTCGGTCGACGCGGCGCGCGGAGTAGGCAACGCGCTCACGTTCCAGTGATCGACCTCGCCCTTGAGCTGATTGACGATGCCTTCGATGTCTTTGTCGCCCATTGCGCCGAACACCGCGTAGGTGTACGGAAAGTAGCCCATGTTGCCGAGATTCTGACCGAGCACGGCGGCGGCGTGCGGATTGTGCGCGACATCCAAAATGATCTGCGGTTTGCCCGGCAGCACCTGGAACCGCCCCGGCAACTCGACGTTCGCCAGGCCCAGCCGGATATCCTGCGCAGACACGGCCAGACGGTCGCGCAGCGCTTCGAGCGCCGCCAGCGCGGCCGACGTATTGATGAGCTGATTCGCGCCCCTCAACGCCGGGTAAGCCAGCGCGGAACGCCGTTGTGCGCGTCCGATGTAGCTCCACTGCTGGCGCTCGTTGCCCGGCTGCGCTTCGTAGCGAAAATCGCGGCCCACGAGCCACAAATCCGCGCCGATCGCCTCGGCATGATCGATCAGGCTTTGCGGCGGCGTCGGGTCGCCGCAAATCGCGGGCTTGCCCGAGCGGAAAATGCCCGCCTTCTCGAAGCCGATTTTCTCGCGCGTATCGCCGAGATAGTCCGTGTGATCGATGTCGATACTCGTGATCACCGCGCAGTCCGTATCGACGATATTGACCGCGTCCAGCCGCCCGCCGAGCCCGACTTCGAGCACCACGGCGTCTAGTGTGCGCGAGGCGAAGAGATGCAGGATCGCGAGCGTCGTGAATTCGAAATAAGTCAGCGAGACCGGCTCGGCGAGACTCGCGCGCGCTTTTTCCACGGCCTCGAAATGCTGCAGCAACTCGGCGTCACTTGCCTCGACGCCATCGACGCGCGCCCGCTCGTTGAACGAAAGCAGATGCGGCGACGTGTGACAGCCCACGCGATAACCCGCGCGCAGCAAAATGGTTTCGATGATCGCGCACGTCGAGCCCTTGCCATTCGTGCCGCCGACGGTGATGACCGGGCAGGCGAAGGAAAGCCCGAGCGCTTCCTTCACGCGACCGATGCGCGCGAGACCCATGTCGATACCGACCGGATGCGCCGCTTCGAGATGAGCGAGCCAGGCGTCGAGGGTGGGGAAAGTGTTCATTTTCGAGATCGGGAAACAAAAGCGCCGCGCGGAACCTCGCGGGTTCACGCGCGGCGCGGCGCTGCATTCGAAGCCGTCAGGCGACGGCGTCGGCGGGCTGTCGGGTCATCAATGCCATCAACTGGGCAATTTCCTCGCGCATCTTGCGGCGATCCACGATCATGTCGACGGCGCCCTTCGTCATCAGGAACTCGGCGCGCTGGAAGCCTTCCGGCAGCTTTTCACGCACCGTCTGCTCGATCACGCGCGGACCCGCGAAGCCGATGAGCGCTTTCGGCTCGGCAATCACCACATCGCCCAGAAACGCGAAGCTTGCGGACACCCCGCCCATGGTCGGGTCGGTCAGCACCGAGATGAACGGCAGTTTCGCCTCGGCCAATTTCGTAAGGAGCGCAGTGGTTTTGGCCATCTGCATGAGCGAAAGCAGGCTTTCCTGCATGCGCGCGCCGCCCGAAGCCGTGAAGCAGATGAACGGTACGTTCTGTTCGAGCGCATTGCGCGCGCCGCGCACGAAACGTTCGCCGACCACCGAACCCATCGAGCCGCCCATGAACGAGAACTCGAAGCACGCCACGACGCACGGTATGGTGTGGATTGCGCCGCCCATGACGACCATGGCGTCGGTTTCGTCGGTGTCTTCCATCGCCTCTTTCAGGCGGTCCGGATACTTGCGGCTGTCCTTGAACTTGAGGGCGTCGACCGGCAAGACTTCCTGGCCAATTTCATAGCGGCCTTCCGGATCGAGCAGACGATCGAGCCGCTCGCGCGCGCCGATTCGCATGTGGTGGCTGCACTTCGGGCACACATGCAGATTCGCCTCCACGTCGTTGCGGTACAGCACCGCCTCGCACGCCGGACACTTCACCCATAGGCCTTCGGGAATGCCCTTGCGGCTTTTGGGATCGGTCTGTTTGATCTTGGGCGGCAACAATTTGTCGAGCCAGCTCATCGAATTTCCTTCAGTGTTCAGACGGTCGCGGCGCCGCGCCGAGGGAATCCGGCGCGGCCGCGACTGCGTTTTTACTTGGCGGCGTCGAGCGCCGCTCTGATTTCCGCGATGAATGTCGTAAGCGACGCCGCGGCAATATCCGGCGGCGCCTCTTCGAGCAACTGCACGAGCCGGCTGCCGATGACCACGGCATCCGCGATCTCAGCCACCGCGCGGGCAGTTTGCGCGTCGCGGATGCCGAAACCCACGCCCACCGGCAGCGGCACATGCGACTTGATGGCCGGGATTTTACTCGCGATGCTGGAAACGTCCAGATTTGCCGCGCCGGTCACGCCTTTCAGCGAGACGTAATAGACATAGCCGCTCGCAATCTTCCCGACCGCCGCGATACGTTCGTCGGTCGAAGTCGGCGCCAGCAGGAAGATGGGATCGATGCCGGCCGCGCGCATTTTCGTGCCGAATTCCTCGGCTTCCTCGGGCGGGTAATCGACGACCAGCACGCCGTCGACGCCCGCTTCGTTCGCGGCCGCCGCGAAAGTGTCCGCGCCCATGCGTTCGATCGGATTGGCGTAGCCCATCAGGACGACCGGCGTTTTGTCGTTGGTCTGGCGAAAACGCGCGACATCGGCAAGCACGCGCTTGAGCGTCACGCCGCGCGCCAGTGCGCGTTCCGACGAGCGCTGAATGACGGGACCGTCGGCCATCGGGTCCGAAAATGGCACGCCCAGTTCGATGACGTCCGCGCCGCCTTTCGCCAGCGCGTGCATGAACTCGACGGTCTGTTCAGGGTTCGGGTCGCCCGCCGTAATGAACGGAATCAGCCCCTTCTTGCCTTCGGCGGCGAGTGCCGCAAATGTAGTTTTGATGCGTGACATGAGAAATTCTCGCAGTCGTATTCGTGGGCGTCAGACGTCGTTGTCTCAGCATCTGACGCGTTTCAGCGACGAAAATGGCGCTATCGGGCAGCTTCCGGTACGAGACTGACGCTAGGTGCGCGCAAAACCTGCAATCGATCCTCGCGTCCCTGCGCCGTGCGCTGTTCAGCGATCGCACAGTAGTCCGCGTTTATCTCGTATCCGGTGAAGAGCCGTCCGTGACGCGCGCAGGCAACGCCCGTGGTGCCGCTGCCCATGAATGGATCAAGCACGCGGCCGCCCGGCGGGCAACTGGCAAGCACCATCCGTTCGATGATCTCCAGCGGCTTTTGTGTCGGATGATCGACCCGTTCCGCATGCTGCCGGTGCAAACGCGACACCGACCACACGTCTTTCGGGTTGTAGCCCATCTCCAGCCACTTGCTGCCTTCGAAAATCTTGCGCGAGCGCGCCTTCTTCGTCACTGCGTCGTAAGGAATGCGCACTGGATCGAGATCGAAGTAATAGTCCTTCGATACCGCGAAATAGCCGATGTTGTCATGCACCGACGAGAATTTTCGCGTCGTTCCGCCCATGCTCGGTACGCGCCGGTCCCAGACGATTTCGTTGACCATCATCAGGCGGCGCTTGAGAAACACGAACAGCTCTGGCGAATACTGCCAGGTGCAAAAGATATACATCGAACCGCTTCGCTTGAGCTTGGGCAGGGCCAGTTCAAGCCAGCCGTACGTCCATTCAAGGAAGGCGTCTCCGGACCGCATGTCCGAGTCGTTCCCGTAGTCCTTGCCCAAACCATAGGGCGGGTCCGCGACGATCAAGTCGATCGACGCGTCGGGAATGGTTGCGGCATCGGCCAGGAAATCGCGATTGCGGATATCGATGTCGGCGCCCGTGAGCGCGCCGACGGACAACGGTTCGTCGATGACAGTGCGCATCCGGCCGCTCAGAACTGAATGCCCGATCGCTCGGCGACCGTGTGCATGTCCTTGTCGCCCCGGCCCGACAGGTTGACGAGCAGCACCTTGTCGCGCGGCAGCGTCTTCGCGAGCTTCGCGCCATACGCCAGCGCGTGACTCGATTCGAGCGCCGGGATGATGCCTTCGATGCGGCAGCAGTCGTGGAAGGCCTTGAGCGCTTCCTCATCCGTGATGCCGACATACTCGGCCCGTCCCGCGTCCTTCAGCCATGCGTGCTCGGGACCGACGCCTGGATAGTCGAGACCCGCCGAAACCGAATGCGTCTCGATGATCTGGCCGTTGTCGTCTTGCAGAAGATAGGTGCGATTGCCGTGCAAAACGCCGGGACTACCGCCCATGAGCGAGGCTGCGTGACGGCCGGTGTCCATTCCGTCGCCAGCTGCCTCGACGCCAATCAGACGCACGCCCTGGTCATCGATATAGGGATAAAAGATGCCCATCGCGTTCGATCCACCGCCTACGCACGCTATCACCGCGTCCGGCTGACGACCGGCCATTTCGGGCATTTGCACCTTGCATTCGTCGCCGATCACACGCTGGAAGTCGCGCACCATCATTGGATAAGGATGCGGGCCCGCCACCGTGCCAATAATGTAGAACGTGCTCTCGACGTTCGTCACCCAGTCGCGCATGGCTTCGTTGAGCGCGTCTTTCAGCGTCTTCGAGCCCGATTCGACCGGTACGACCGTCGCGCCCAGCAGCTTCATCCGATACACGTTCGCAGCCTGACGCCGCACGTCCTCGACGCCCATGTACACCACGCATTCCATGCCGAAGCGCGCGGCAATGGTGGCGGTTGCAACACCGTGCTGACCTGCGCCCGTCTCGGCGATCACACGCTTCTTGCCCATCTGGCGCGCAAGCAGCGCCTGGCCGATCACATTGTTGACCTTGTGCGCGCCGGTGTGATTCAGGTCCTCGCGCTTCAAATAAAGCTGCGCGCCGCCAAGCATTTCGCTCCAGCGCTTTGCGTGATAAATCGGAGAAGGGCGACCCACATAATGCTTCAGTTCGTAGTGATACTCCGCCTGGAACTCGGGATCTTGCTGAGCGGCTTCATACGCGACACGCAATTCATCGAGTGCGTGGATGAGCGTTTCAGACACGAAAATGCCGCCATATTGGCCGAAATGGCCTCTTTCGTCTGGTAAGTTGTACATTACGTCACTCTTCGGTGGTGAAGTGCCATTGCGGCGAATTCACGTTTTTATTCAGTTGGCATCCGCTTCGCGCACCGCGCGCACGAATGCCACCATCCGGGCGGGATCTTTCACGCCCTTGGCGCCCGGCGTTTCGATGCCGCTTGAGACATCGACCGCGAACGGGCGCACGCGCCGGATGGCTTCACTGACGTTTTGCGTGTTCAACCCACCACTCAAAACGGCCCGATGCCCGAGATCTGTTGGGATAAGTGACCAATCGAATATCTTCCCGCCGCCGCCAAAGCCCTCGACGAATGCGTCGAGAAGAATGCCGCCAGCATCTGCAAATTTAAGAGACGATTCTATCAAATCGCTCGTTGCAGCATCAGGCCCGATTCGCAATGCGCGCCAATAGGGCAAACCCGCAATTGCGGCCAACTCGGCGCATTGTTCGGGTGTCTCGTCGCCGTGAAACTGCAAAATGGACAGAGGAACGTTCGACGTGACTTCTCTCACCCATTCCGGCGTCGCGTTGACGAACAAACCGACTGCCGACACGAGGGGCGGCACATGCCGAGCCAGTTCGACGGCTTGCGCAACGCTCACCGAACGCGGACTCGGTGGATAGAAAACGAAGCCCACGGCGTCCGCGCCGAGCGTCACGGCGTGGCGCACGTCTTCGGCGCGGGAAAGTCCGCACAGCTTGATTCTCGTTCGATGAAGATCCCGTTCGCTCATTTCTCGTTCGCCCAGACGGCGCTCCACGGCATGCTTTCGATATGCGCAGGCGGCACCGCGAATTGCGCCGGATAACCGACTTCCGCCAGATATAGGCCGTCCGGCATGAAGGTCGGCGCGGCGATACGACGGTCGCGCGCGGCGAGTACGTCGGTCATCCACGAAACCGGATGTTTTCCCCGGCCAATGGCAACGAAGCATCCCATTAGGTTGCGTACCATGTGATGCAAAAACGCGTTGGCGCGAAACCGGAAGTGCACGAAGTTGCCCTGCTCGCGTACATCGATCCGATACACATGCTTGACCGGCGTTTTCGACTGGCAATCCGCCGCGCGGAACGACGAAAAGTCGTGCTCGCCGATAAGACACGCCACCGATTCACGCATCGCGCCGACATCCAGCGGCGTGTGCACCCAGCCAGCGCGTTTCGCGAGCATGGGTGAACGGACCGCATTGATGTACAACGCGTAATAGTACGTGCGTTCGAATGCGCTGAAGCGGGCGTGGAAGTCGTCGGGCATCGGCTTCGCCCACTGCACCGCGATCGTTTCCGGCAAAAACGCATTCGTGCCGCGCACCCAGGAAAACTCGGTACGGTCGAGTTCCGTGTCGAAGTGCACAACTTGGCCCAGGCCGTGAACCCCGGTATCTGTCCGTCCGGCGACCACCGTCTGCAAACGAGTCTGCGCAAACTCTCCGAGTGCGCGCTCGAGTTCGTCCTGCACCGTGTTGCCGTGCGGCTGAGATTGCCAGCCGGAAAACGCCGAGCCGTCGTACTGAACGCCTAATGCAATGCGCATTTCAGGAATGCGGCGCGAGCGTCGAAAGCAACGCGGCGGCTTGCGGACGCGTGGCTGAATCGTTCGAGGCGAGCACTTCCTGAAGCAACGTACGCGCGCCCGACAAATCGCCCAGTTCGATGTATTCGGTCGCTAGTTCGAGCTTGTTTCGCGCGATCGTCGCGAGTTGGGAAGGCGTCAGCGCCGGCAACGGTGCAGTCTGGCTCGCCGGCAGATTCAGGTCGAAGTCGAGGCTCAGCGGGCCGTACTGGGTGGCTCCGAGGCCGGCCACCGCCGCGGCGCCTGCAGTGCCGGCTTCGATCTGAGCGACGACGGAATCCCCTCGCGGCACGGGCGGCAAGTCCTCGTGAGCCGTCTGCGCGTGGGCCACCGGCTGCGGGATGAACGGCAACGGCGCCGCGTCAGCGGACTCACGGGGCGCGCCTTCAAGCGCCTGCGGCGGCGAACTCGCCAAATCATGAGGCGCGTTCAGCGTCAGTTCGAGACGCGGCGGCAAACCGAGTTCGAGCGAGTCGAGCGCCTGAATTGCTTCTTTTGGAAACTTAGGCATCGGGAAACGATGACCGGGCGATGGATCGTCGTCGAGTTCCGGCTCGGGCGGCACGTCGAGCGCTGCGTGCTCGATCTCGCGCTGTTCTGCCGCGCGCTGCTCGGCCGCTTCCTCGGCGGCCGCACGCGCCTGAGCTTCGCGCAGTTCGGCTTCGCGAGCGATGATCTCGCGCGCCGCCGCCTCGCGGGCCTGTTCCGCGTGCTCGGCGGCATCGCGCGCTTCGGCTTCGCGCAATTGCGTCTCGCGGGCGGACAGATCGCGGGCGAGCGCCTCGCGGGCCGCGAGCTCACGTGCGCGCGTCTCCCGTTCCTCGGCTTCCTGATGCGCAGCCTGACGCGCGGCGGCTTCGCGCTCCTGTTCTTCCCATTTGCGCGCTTCGAGCGCGGCGGCCTGGCGTGCAGCGATTTCACGGGCATGCGTTTCGTGCGCGTCGGCGTCGTTCGATGATTCTTCGCGCGCGGATGGCACGAATTCCGCGTGCAAAGCGGCGGGCGTCGCGGGAACGAACGGCTCGGCTTGCGACGCCGGATTCCTGGCCGGCGGCGTCATGCGCGCGACCGCGTCGTCATCGGACGGCGTGGGGAAAACTTGCGCCGCATCGTAATCCTCGATGCTCGCCGCCACCGCGTTCAGTTCCGACTGATCGTCGCGCTGAACCGCCTTGCCATCTACGCTCGCCACGGCGATAGCAGCCAAACGCTCGCGCTCGCGTTGCTGACGCAGCTTTTCGTTACGCGCGGCGGCGTCTGCTTCCGCTTCTTCCATCGAGGAAAAGGTTCGCGGCGCGCGCGGGTCCGCTGCCGCTCTCGCCGCTTCGAGTTTGGCGCGATTACGCCTTCTGATATACCACTGGCCGAATATGACACTCAGCCCAACCAGCCCACCGAGGAAAATCCTGGGGTCCGAAAGCGGCGACCCGGTCGCGGGCGCCGCAGCGGAAGTGGCGACCTCGGGCTTCGCTGGCGCCAGCGTGGTACTTGCCTCGGACGCCGGCGCAACGGCATTCGGCGCGCTCGCAACAAGCGCGGGATTCGAGGCTGCCTCGGGCGGCGCGGGCTCGCTCGCGGCGCCTTGAGTCGCTGACGCCGGTGCAACGCCAGTCGCAGATGCGCCCGCCGTCGCGTTTTCCTGCGGGACCGGCGCTGGCGTCGATGCGGACGCCGAGACCGGCGCGGACGCTCCGCCCGCATCCGTTGCCGGCACGTTCAACACCGAACCGAGCTTCAACCGGTTGATGTCGTGCCCGGCGAACGCGTTCGGATTGGCTTCGAACAGGGCGCGCGCCATCTTCTCCTTGACGGCCCGTTCCTTGGAACCGGTGAGTTCGCCGGCAATATCGCTCAGCGACTGACCGGGCTTCACCGCGTACTGCTGCGTAGCGCCTGCTGCAACCTCGCTCGCCTGCGCGAAAGCCGCGCCCGGATGCGCGGCGAGCACCGCGGACGCGACAATGCCAGCCGCAGCGAACGCCGCGCGCGATGGCGTGTTGAAAGACCGGCCAGGTCGATGAATCATTGAAACTCCAGGGAACGGCGAAGGTTGAATCGAAACACTGCCATGACAAACGCGCGCGGGTTAATTTTTCGTCGAACGGTCACGCGGACACGTTCCATGACAAAACCGGCTGCACAAACGAAAAAGCGCCGCGATAAACGCGACGCTTCTCGTCAAGCCGCGCTCATAAGCGCGTAGTTTACTTTACTTGTCCAACAGAATGCGCAGCATGCGGCGCAGCGGCTCGGCAGCACCCCACAAGAGCTGGTCGCCGACCGTGAACGCGGATAGATATTCACCGCCCATGGCGAGCTTGCGCAGACGGCCAACCGGCACCGTAAGCGTGCCCGTGACGACTGCAGGCGACAGATCGCGGATGGATGCTTCGCGCTCGTTCGGCACGACCTTCACCCAGTCGTTCGCCGATGCCAGGATGCCGTGCACTTCGTCGAGCGGCACGTCCTTCGCGAGCTTGATGGTCAGCGCTTGCGAATGGCAGCGCATGGCGCCGATCCGCACGCAAAGCCCATCCACGGGAACCGAGCCCGGCTGACCCATTGCGGGCTTGCCGAGAATCTTGTTGGTTTCCGCGCCGCCCTTCCACTCTTCCTTCGACATGCCGTCGCCGAGATCCTTGTCGATCCACGGGATCAGCGAGCCTGCGAGCGGCACGCCGAAATTGTCGACGGGCATGCGTTCGCCGTTCATTGCAGCCAGCACGCGGCGGTCGATATCGAGGATGGCGGAAGACGGGTCGGCCAGGTCTTCCTTGGCCGCGCCGTAAAGCACACCCATTTGCTGCAGCAGTTCGCGCATGTTCTGCGCACCCGCGCCGGATGCGGCCTGATACGTCATGGCCGTCGTCCATTCGACGAGGTTTTCGCGGAACAGGCCGCCGAGCGCCATCAGCATGAGGCTGACCGTGCAATTGCCGCCGATGAAATCGCGCCCGCCCTTGACGAGCGAGTCCTTGATGACGTTCAGGTTGACCGGATCGAGAATGATGACCGCGTCGTCCTTCATGCGCAGCGCCGAGGCCGCGTCGATCCAGTAACCTTTCCAGCCCGCCGCGCGCAGCTTCGGATACACCTCGTTGGTGTAGTCGCCGCCCTGACACGTAATGATGGCGTCGCACTTCTTCAGGTCGTCGATGCTCGTCGCGTCTTTGAGCTTAGTCTCGTTCTTGGCGAACGACGGCGCGTTGCCGCCCGCATTGCTGGTGCTGAAAAACACCGGTTCGATCAGGTCGAAGTCGCCTTCCTGCTGCATGCGCTGCATCAGGACGCTGCCGACCATGCCGCGCCAACCAACGAGACCTACGTTCATGACTCACCCTTCCAGTGGTAGCTTCCCCGCATCCTTACCCGGCGTGGCCGCGCGGGGAAGACGCTCGGACACGAGGGACGATCAGCGAATCGTGATCGCTTTGATGGAGGTTTTCGTAATGCGCGTTTTGGCGACGCCAACGATGGCGTGACCGCGCGTGCTGATGGCGAGACCCGTCGCGCTGACTTTTGAGCCGCGTCCGATGGATTCCAAAGAGAATTGAGAGTTCTTCGCCATAGCAAAACAGTCTACACGATAACCGGGCTATTTCGTGAATCTCGAACCGAATCGCCGCGAATCGTGCCGTAAAACGGGTAAAAATAGGATAAACGTCACGATCGGCTGCATTTGTCGCAACAGCCGATCGCGAGTTTTTTTAGAGCGCCTTGAGCACCGCGTCACCCATTTCCTTCGTGCCGACGACTTTGCCGTCGGGCGTCGAGATATCGCCGGTGCGGTAGCCCTGCTCCAGCACCTTCTTCACCGCGCTTTCGATACGGTCGGCTTGCTCCGTCTTGCCGAGCGAGTAGCGCAGCATCATTGCGGCCGAGAGGATGGTCGCAAGCGGATTGGCCACGCCCTTGCCCGCGATATCCGGCGCCGAACCATGCGACGGCTCGTACAAGCCCTTGTTGTTCTTGTCGAGCGACGCCGAAGGCAACATGCCGATTGAACCGGTGAGCATCGCGGCTTCGTCGGAGAGAATGTCGCCGAACATGTTGCCCGTCACGACCACGTCGAAAGCCTTGGGCGCCTTGACCAGCTGCATCGCCGCGTTATCGACATACATGTGCGACAGCTCGACGTCCGGATATTCCTTGGACACATCGATCATGATGTCGCGCCAGAATTGCGATGTTTCGAGCACATTCGCCTTGTCCACGCTCGTCAACTTCTTCTGACGCTTTCGCGCAGCCTGAAACGCGACATGCGCAATGCGCCGCACTTCCGGTTCCGCGTAACGCATGGTGTCGAAGCCTTCCTGCGCGCCTTCGAACAAGCCGTCCGGCGCAGCACGCACGCCGCGTGGCTGACCAAAGTAGATGTCACCGTTCAGTTCACGCACGATCAGGATATCGAGCCCCGACACGATCTCGGCCTTCAGCGACGAAGCACCCGTCAATTGCGGATAGCAAATGGCCGGACGGAAGTTCGCGAACAGTTGCAGATGCTTGCGCAGACCGAGAATGGCTTGCTCCGGGCGCAACGCGCGTTCGAGCTTGTCATACTTCCAGTCGCCGACGGCGCCGAAAAGGATCGCGTCGGCGTCCTTGGCGAGTTGCAGCGTCGCATCCGGCAGCGGATGGCCCTTCGCCTCGTAACCCGCGCCGCCAACGGGCGCTTCTTCGAGTTCGAACTTCTCACCAAGCGCGTTCAGCACCTTGACCGCCTCGGCGGTGATTTCCGGACCGATACCGTCGCCGGGGAGGACTGCAATCTTCATGTCTCGATTCCTTATTCACAGGACGCGCTCCGCGCTTGCGGAGCTTCCCGGTTTGGTTCGCGCCGTCGTGTCGGGTTTCCCGGACACGAACAACGTCACTAAAAGCGCGCCTGCATCTGAGCGCAGGCCGAATACAGGCTCTTATCCAACCAGCCGATTGTTCAGCCACGGCTGTTTCGTCAGCCGTTCCGTCTCGTACTGACGAATCTTGTCCGCGTGGCGCAGAGTCAGCGCGATATCGTCGAAGCCGTTCAGCAAACAGTACTTGCGAAAGCCCGGGACTTCGAAAGAATACTCGGTGCCGTCGCCCGTACGCACGACTTGCGCTTCGAGATCGACGGTCAGCGTATAACCCACGAACGCGTTGGTCTCGTTGAACAGCTTGTCCACTTGCTGCTCCGTCAGCGCCACCGGCAGCAGCCCGTTCTTGAAGCAGTTGTTATAGAAAATGTCCGCGAAGCTCGGCGCGATGATCGCGCGAAAGCCGTATTGATCCAGCGCCCACGGCGCGTGTTCCCGCGAGCTGCCGCAGCCGAAGTTCTTGCGCGTGAGCAGAATCGACGCGCCCTGGTAACGCTGCTGATTCAGCACGAAATCCGGGTTCAGCGGGCGCTTGCTGTTGTCCTGTCCCGGCTGGCCGACATCGAGATAACGCCATTCGTCGAACGCGTTGGGACCGAAGCCGGTGCGCTTGATCGACTTCAGGAACTGCTTCGGAATGATCGCGTCCGTGTCGACGTTTTCGCGATCCAGCGGCGCCACGAGGCCGCTATGCACAATGAATTTTTCCATGACGCTTGAGCCCTTTGTCTGTTGCAGATCCGGCAATGCTTGGCGCGCCTTGCCGGATGAATGCGGCTCGCCTACTTAGCCGCGTTGCCGATCGAATTGCCCAGATGCTGCAAATCTTCGCCGAAACCGTGCATCGTGTTGCAGCCCGCGAGTGTCAGTGTGAGCAGACAACCGGCGGCAACCACGAGCGAGAGTAGATTTCGCTTCATCGCACCGAGTCAGGCGAGCTTGCGAACGTCGACGAAGTGACCTTCGATTGCAGCGGCGGCCGCCATTGCCGGGCTCACCAGATGCGTGCGTCCGCCCGCGCCTTGACGGCCTTCGAAATTGCGGTTCGACGTCGATGCGCAGCGCTCGCCCGGATCGAGCCGGTCCGCGTTCATGGCAAGGCACATGGAGCATCCCGGCTCGCGCCATTCGAAGCCCGCGTTGGTGAAAATCTTGTCGAGCCCTTCCCGCTCGGCCTGCGCTTTCACGAGACCGGAGCCCGGCACGACCATCGCCAGACGAATGTTCGATGCCACGCGGCGGCCGAGCGTCTTCACCACATACGCGGCGGCGCGCAGGTCTTCAATACGCGCATTCGTGCACGAGCCGATGAAGATTTTGTCCGGCTTGATGGCCTCGATTGGCGTGTTCGGTTGCAGCGCCATGTAGTGCAGCGCGCGTTCCATGGCGTCGCGCTTGACCGGATCTTTTTCGCGCTCGGGATCGGGCACGCGGCCATCGACCGACGTGACCATTTCCGGCGACGTGCCCCACGTGACTTGCGGCACGATTTCGGCCGCATTGAGTTCGACCACGCGGTCGAACTGCGCGTCTGGGTCCGACTTGAACTGACGCCAGTACTCGACCGCCTGATTCCACTCGACGCCCTGCGGCGAGTACGGACGATCCTTGAGATAGTTGATCGTGGTGTCGTCGACGGCCACCATGCCGGCGCGCGCGCCCGCTTCGATCGCCATGTTGCAGACCGTCATGCGGCCTTCCATGGTGAGCGCGCGGATGGTCGAGCCGCCGAATTCCATGGCGTAACCCGTGCCGCCGGCCGTGCCGATCTTGCCAATGATCGCGAGCACGATGTCCTTCGCGGTGCAGCCGCGCGGCAATTGGCCTTCGACCTTGATGAGCAGGTTCTTGCTCTTCTTCTGCAAGAGCGTTTGCGTGGCGAGCACGTGCTCCACTTCCGAGGTGCCGATGCCGTGCGCGAGCGCACCGAACGCGCCGTGCGTGGAGGTGTGCGAGTCGCCGCAGACGATGGTCATGCCCGGCAGCGTCGCGCCCTGTTCCGGCCCGATGATGTGCACGATGCCCTGACGCAGATCGTTCATCTTGAACTGAGTGATGCCGAAGCTATCGCAATTGGAGTCGAGCGTATCGACTTGCAGCTTCGACACAGGATCAGCAATGCCGTGCGAACGGTCGGTGGTCGGCACGTTGTGGTCGGACACGGCCAGGTTTGCGCTGATGCGCCACACCGGGCGCTCGGCCAGCTTCAGGCCTTCGAAGGCCTGCGGGCTCGTCACTTCGTGCAGCAGGTGACGGTCGATGTAGAGGATCGACGTGCCGTCCTCTTCCGTGTGGATCACGTGTGTGTTCCACAGTTTGTCGTAGAGAGTCTGTGCCATGTGAGCGCTTTGGAGTGTGACTGCGGGGTTTTCAGTTTGACGACTTGTGAGTCGATTATGCCACTCTCACGGAGCGCGTGGATAGTACTAGGCTACGGAAAAATGCATTAAAAACAGTGGGTTGGGTGGTGGGTTCGGTACCTGGATCAGCGATACCCGGATAGGAAGACGGACGAGGAAGAAGCCAAAAGCAAAAAGCCCCGGCAATCACTCGCCGGGGCTTTCATCCAACCTTACCTGCGTGCGCTTAACGCTTGTCCAGCGCCTTTGCATCACGCGGCGTTTGACCAATGAACAACTGACGCGGACGGCCAATCTTTTGTTCCGGATCAGCGATCATCTCGTTCCACTGCGCGATCCAGCCAACCGTACGAGCCATTGCGAAAATACACGTGAACATGGACGTCGGAATGCCCAGCGCGCGCTGCACGATACCCGAGTAAAAGTCTACGTTCGGGTACAGCTTGCGCGACACGAAGTATTCGTCTTCCAGCGCGATCTTTTCCAGTTCCATCGCGAGCTTGAAGAGCGGGTCGTCATGCAGACCGAGCTCGTTCAGCACTTCGTGGCAGGTTTCGCGCATGAGCTTCGCGCGGGGATCGTAATTCTTGTAGACGCGGTGGCCGAAGCCCATCAGCTTCACGCCCGAGTTCTTGTCCTTCACCTGCTTGATGAACTCGGCGATGTTGTCGACCGAGCCGATTTCTTCCAGCATGTTCAGCGCGGCTTCGTTCGCGCCGCCGTGCGCCGGGCCCCACAGACACGCGATACCCGCTGCAATACACGCAAACGGATTGGCGCCCGACGAACCCGCGAGACGCACCGTCGAGGTCGACGCGTTTTGCTCGTGGTCCGCGTGCAGGATGAGGATACGGTCGAGCGCGCGCACCAGCACGTCGTTGACTTTGTACTCTTCGCACGGGTTCGAGAACATCATGTACATGAAGTTCGCGCTATACGACAGATCGTTCTTCGGATAAACGAACGGTTGACCGATGCTGAATTTGTACGCCATGGCCACCAGCGTCGGCAGCTTGGCGATCATGCGGATGGCCGACACTTCGCGATGACGCGGGTCGTTGATATTCAGCGAGTCGTGATAGAACGCCGACAGCGCGCCGACTGCGGCGACGAGGACGGCCATGGGGTGCGCGTCGCGACGAAAACCGCGGAAGAAGAAGTGCATTTGCTCATGCACCATCGTGTGGCGCGTGACCGTATCCACGAATTCCTGGTTCTGCGCGGCGGTCGGCAGTTCGCCCTTCAGCAGCAGATAGCAGGTTTCGAGGAAGTCGGCGTTCACCGCCAGTTCTTCGATCGGATATCCGCGATAGAGCAGTTCGCCCTTGTCGCCGTCGATATACGTAATCGCGGAATTGCACGCTGCCGTCGACATGAAGCCCGGGTCATACGTGAACTTGCCGGTCTGACCGTACAACTTGCGAATGTCGATCACGTCCGGGCCCATGGTGCCCTTGTAGATCGGCATTTCGACGCTCGGCGAGTTGTCGCTGAACGATAGCGTGGCTTTAACATCTGACGGGGTCATAGCACATCCTCAATCGAAGTATGGATACAGGTTCTCGATAATTTGCACGACGGAAGCTGCGCGGCACAAACTGTACTGTGGGCCTTTTGCGGCCTTAATTCGTTTATTTCGGCTTATTGTGCAGAACTCCGTGGATTCCTGCTGAAATCACACGGTACGCAGCATGCCTAGCAGACGGATTACATCGGGCGTCGCAAGCTCGCCTTCGGGCTCGGTGCGCGCCAGTAACAAATCCATCAGTTCGTTGTCGCTCAACTCCAGCAGACGGGTCAACGCGAACACGTCGGCGTCACTGAGGTCATGCTCATATCGGCTGAAAAAACGCTCGAAGATCAGATCGTTTTCCAGCAGGCCGCGCCGCGCACGCCAGCGAAGACGCGCGCGACGAAGGGGGTCGGACTGATGCGGACCGTCGTCCGCAGTAATGCTTGAATTGTCGACCATCTCTTAGCCCATCTCAGACAGCGCGGCGCACCATCAATTCCTTGATCTTGCCGATCGCCTTGGTCGGGTTGAGCCCCTTCGGGCACACGTCGACGCAATTCATGATCGTGTGGCAACGGAACAGACGATACGGATCTTCCAGGTTGTCCAGACGCTCGCCGGTCGCTTCATCCCGGCTATCCGCAATGAAGCGATACGCCTGCAGCAAGCCCGCCGGTCCGACGAACTTGTCCGGATTCCACCAGAAGCTCGGGCACGACGTCGAGCAACTCGCGCACAGAATGCACTCGTACAGCCCGTCGAGCTCGTCGCGTTCGACCGGCGACTGCAGACGCTCTTTTTCCGGCGGCGGCGTGTCGTTGATCAGATACGGCTTGATCGAATGATACTGATTAAAAAATTGCGTGAAGTCGCAAATCAGATCGCGCACCACCGGCAAGCCCGGCAGCGGACGCAGCACAATGCGCTGCGGCAGATCGTTCATGTTCTGCAAACACGCAAGACCGTTCTTGCCGTTGATGTTCATCGCGTCCGAGCCGCACACGCCTTCGCGGCACGAACGGCGAAACGACAGCGTCTCGTCGACCGACTTCAGCTTGAGCAGTGCATCGAGCAGCATGCGTTCGTGCGAGTCGATCTCCAGCTCGTAGGTCTGCATGCGCGGGGCTGCGTCCTTGTCCGGATCGTAGCGATAGACTTCGAAGATTCTCTTTGCCATTTCGATTTTCCCTTGTGCCTTAGAAGGTCCGTGCCTTCGGCGGCACCGATTCGACCGTCAGCGGCTTCATCTGCACCGGCTTGTAGTCGAGGCGATCGCCTTCGCTGAACCACAGCGTATGGCGCATCCAGTTCTCATCGTCGCGATGCTCGAAGTCGCTGTGCGCGTGCGCGCCACGGCTTTCCTTGCGCGCTTCGGCCGACACCATGGTCGCGCGCGCGACTTCGATCAGGTTCGCCAACTCCAG
Source organism: Caballeronia sp. LZ001 (assembly GCF_031450875.1). Lineage (NCBI taxonomy): Bacteria > Pseudomonadati > Pseudomonadota > Betaproteobacteria > Burkholderiales > Burkholderiaceae > Caballeronia > Caballeronia sp. LZ001. The sequence goes on from NZ_JARTVX010000004.1 coordinate 558,791, forward strand.
CGCCTCGACCTTCGCCGTGTTGAACACCTTCGATTTGTCCTTCAGATGCACGTGCTTCACGCGCGCGGTGAGTTCGTCGATCTTGCTCACGCCCTCTTCGAGCAGCTTCGATGTGCGGAACACGCCCGCATGCGCCTGCATGGTCGAACGAATGTCGTTGGCGATGTTCTGCGTGTATTCGCCCGACGTCGACTTCTCCAGCACCGCGAGGCGTTCGAGCGCGAAGTCGGCGGCATCGGCCGGCAGCGGCTTGTGCTCTTTCAACTCCTTCGCGTGCTTGATGATGTGATTGCCCGCCGCGCGGCCGAACACCACCAGGTCGAGCAGCGAGTTCGTGCCCAGACGGTTCGCGCCGTGCACCGAGACGCACGAGCATTCGCCCACCGCGTAGAACCCGTTGACCGGCTCGTTATAACCATTGGACGTACCCACGACCTGCCCGTGCATGTTCGTCGGTATGCCACCCATTTGATAGTGGATGGTCGGCACCACGGGAATGGGCTCCTTGATGCAATCGACGTTGGCGAACTTGAGCGCGATCTCGCGAATCGACGGCAAGCGCTTCATGATCGTCTCGGCGCCGATGTGCGACAGATCCAGCAACACGTGGTCCTTGTTCGGACCCACGCCGCGGCCTTCCTTGATTTCCTGATCCATCGAACGCGAAACGAAGTCGCGCGGCGCGAGGTCTTTCAGCGTCGGTGCGTAGCGCTCCATGAAGCGGTCGCCGTTCGAATTGCGCAAGATGCCGCCTTCGCCGCGCACGCCTTCGGTAATCAGCACGCCCGCGCCCGCGACACCGGTCGGGTGGAATTGCCAGAACTCCATGTCCTGCAACGCGATGCCCGAGCGCGCGGCCATGCCCAAACCATCGCCCGTGTTGATGAACGCATTCGTCGATGCCGCGAAGATACGTCCCGCGCCGCCCGTGGCGAACAGCGTGGTCTTGCCTTCGAGGATATACACGTCGCCCGTTTCCATCTCCAGCGCGGTGACGCCGAGCACATCGCCTTCGGCGTCGCGGATCAGGTCCAGCGCCATCCATTCGACGAAGAAATGCGTTTTAGCCGCGACGTTCTGCTGATACAGCGTGTGCAACAACGCGTGGCCGGTACGGTCGGCCGCGGCGCAGGCGCGTTGCACGGGCTTTTCGCCGTAGTTGGCCGTGTGTCCGCCGAACGGACGCTGATAGATCGTGCCATCCGGATTGCGGTCGAACGGCATGCCCATGTGTTCGAGCTCATACACGGCGTTGGGCGCTTCACGGCACATGAATTCGATTGCATCCTGGTCGCCGAGCCAGTCGGAGCCCTTGATGGTGTCGTAGAAGTGATAGTGCCAGTTGTCCTCGCTCATGTTGCCAAGCGAGGCACCGATGCCGCCTTGCGCGGCGACCGTATGCGAGCGCGTGGGAAACACCTTCGACAAAACAGCGACCGACAGGCCCGCACGCGCGAGCTGCAGCGATGCGCGCATGCCCGAGCCGCCCGCGCCCACGATGACCACGTCGAAACGGCGACGCGGCAGGGAAGTCTTGATTGCAGCCATGTTCTTTAAACTCTCCAGAGAATCTGTGCAGCGTCAGCCGGCGCATCCGACGAGCCAGAGGATGGTCAGCACCTGAAGAAACAGGCGCACGGCCATGGGCTTCACGTAATCCATCCAGATATCGCGAATGCCGACCCACGCGTGATAGAACAGGCAAAGCAGAGTCACGAACGTGGCAAGCTTCATCCACTGCATGGCGAAGATGGACGCCCAGCCTTCATAGGAGAAGCTGTGTGCGGCGAAGAACCAGAACAGCAAAACGACGGTGTACGCCGCCATCACGACGGCGGTAATGCGTTGCGCGAGCCAGTCGCGCAGGCCGTAATGCGCGCCCACGACCAGGCGCTTCGGGCCAACTCTGTTTTGGGTTGCCATGGTCTTAGAAGGCTCCGAAAATTTTAAGGGCCATCACAGCCGTGAGAAGCAGCGAGACGACGAGCACGATCAACGCGCTTTGCTTGCCGCCTTCCTTGTTCACGCCAACGTGCGTGTCGAGCAGCAGAAAGCGAATGCCCGCGCAGAAGTGATGCAGATACGCCCACGACAGCACGAGCGTGATGATCTTGACGATGGGGTTGGCCAGAAAGCCCTTGAACGCGTCGAAACTGAGTTCCGAGGTCAGGCTCTGATCGAGCAGATGGAGAATGAACGGCAGCGACACGAAAAGCAGCAAGCCGCTGATGCGATGCAGGATGGACACCTTCCCCGCGAGCGGCAAGCGATACTTCGCGAGTTGACCAAGCCCGATGTTCCGGAACTCGGGCCTTGGTTTTTTTACGGCTTCAGCCATGCTAGACCCCAACTTGTTATTACACCAATCCGCGATTTTAGCGCCTTTTTATTCCGCGCTGCAGCGAAAACCGGCCTAAAACACTCTTCTAAGGCGTGTAAGAAAAGAGTATCCCTTACGTGCTTGCGCGAAACTTACGCACTGCTTGCCACCCTGCATTTCCCGCCTGCTTTCGGCGCTCAACTCAAGTCGTTCTGATAGTAATACCCGGTCGTGACATACCAGCCGCGCCGCACTTCGACCGGCCGGTCGCCATACGTATAGGAGACGCGTTCGACCGACAGCAGCGGAAAGTCCGGTTTCACATCGAGCAGGCGCGCGACCGCTGGGTCAGCGGCGACGGCGCGGATCTTCTCTGTCGCACGAATCATGCGCGTACCGAACTCCGTCTCGAACATTGCGTAGAGCGGACCCTTGTAATCGGCGAGACGCTCGGCGGTCAGGCCGCGAAAGACCGCGCCGGGCAGCCAGATTTCATCAAAAACGGTCGTCACGCCATCAAACTGCAACAGGCGCTTGATAAGAACGACAGGGTCGGCCGGTTTCAGATCGAGTTGACGCGCGATTTCAGCGGGCGCGCGCAGACGCTTGCATTCGAGCAGGCGGCTGACGTGGGGATGAGCGTCGCCGTCGTCGGGCAACAAGCGCAGGAAGCGGAACTGGACGCGGTCTTCATTGTGCGTCGCAACAAACGTGCCCTTGCCTTGGCGGCGCACGAGCAGATTGTCGGCGGCGAGTTCGTCGATGGCCTTGCGGACGGTGCCCTGGCTGACTTTGTAGCGCGCGGCGAGTTCGACCTCGCTCGGGATGATTTCGCCGGGCTTCCATTCACCCGTTTCGAGGCTCTGCGTGATGAGCGATTTGATTTGCTGATATAGCGGACTGAACGTAGGCGACGACGTACTCGCGGCAGCCTCAGCCGCGCTCGCGCTGCCGTTCGGGTTCGTCGTGCTCGCCGGGTTCGAATTCATGCCGCGCATTTCAACACAAAGCCGCGCCGTGCGTCCAGAGCTTTCCCTGAGAATCCTATGTCTTATATAAGACATAAGATAGTGTTGACTTTGCTTGTGACGAACCCTACACTCCTTGTCGAGCAAGGGTTTGCGGGTTGTCGTAACACCGGAAACCGAGCTGACCGGCGCGTTTGTCCTGGCGGTTTTCGCCAGATGCCGTCAGTTCTTCGGCCGCGCGACATACCGCCAGGCACGCCCTTTCGCTTTCGCCTTACGCCGATCGACCACTCGATTCGCGCGCCGCTGCCTGCCTATCGCCTCGCAACGTCAAGCGCCGTCTCGTATGGGCGCGTTGCCGTTGGACCCAAGCGAATTTCGCGTCCTTCAAGAAACCTCCCGCAAGCAACTCGCTCGAACGAGAGATTCATGGCATGACAGTCACGCCGCGCCCGTCGGTGCGCCGCTCGCCTTGGCGCCAATACAGGCGCGAAGCCGCATCGGCAGGACATTGGCCGGGCGTTCCCACGCTTCGCAGGCGGCATGGCAGGCATGTCTTTCATCAACGCTTTGCGTAACGCGCATAAAATGGCGCTTTCCCTAGCGTTCCACGCACCGTCCAGGAGAGTTATCAATGGCTAAGTCCGCAAAGCGCGTTGCCGTCACCGGCGCCGCAGGTCAAATCGGCTACTCGCTGCTGTTCCGTATCGCCAATGGCGATCTGCTCGGCAAAGACCAGCCCGTGATTCTTCAGTTGCTCGATTTGCCGCAAGCGCAAGGCGCAGTCAAGGGCGTCGTGATGGAACTGGAAGACTGCGCGTTCCCGCTGCTCGCAGGCGTGGTGGTCACGGACGACCCCAAAGTCGCGTTCAAGGACGCCGACGTCGCGCTGCTGGTCGGTGCGCGTCCGCGCTCGAAGGGCATGGAGCGTAAGGACCTCTTGTCGGCCAACGCCGAAATCTTCACGGTTCAGGGCAAGGCGCTCAACGAAGTCGCAAGCCGCGACGTCAAGGTTCTCGTGGTCGGCAACCCGGCCAATACGAACGCCTATATCGCGATGAAGTCGGCGCCGGATCTGCCGAAGAAGAACTTCACCGCCATGCTGCGCCTGGACCACAACCGCGCGCTGTCGCAGCTGGCGGCCAAGTCGGGCAAGCCGGTCGCATCGATTGAAAAACTGGCTGTGTGGGGCAACCACTCGCCGACCATGTACCCCGACTTCCGCTTCGCCACCGCGGCGGGCGACGATCTGACGAAGCTCATCAACGACGACGAATGGAACCGCAACACGTTCATCCCGACCGTCGGCAAGCGCGGTGCGGCGATCATCGAAGCGCGCGGGCTGTCGTCGGCGGCATCGGCGGCTAACGCTGCAATCGACCACGTGCGCGACTGGGTGCTCGGCACCAATGGCAAGTGGGTCACCATGGGCATTCCGTCGGACGGCTCGTACGGCATTCCGGAAGACATCATCTACGGCGTGCCGGTCACGTGCGAAAACGGCGAGTACAAACGCGTCGAAGGTCTGGAAATCGACGCGTTCTCGCGCGAAAAAATGGACGGCACGCTGAACGAACTGCTAGAAGAGCGCGACGGCGTGGCGCATTTGCTGGGCAAGTAATTTTAAGTATCGCGGGGAAGCCGGGAGGCTTCCCGCTGGCGCGAATGCATCCGATGCATCGCGCCTGATTCGAACGCGTTTGGAGCTTGCCGTGCTTTCACGGAAGCAGCCCGAGCGCGGCCGAATCAGAAGCATTGAGCAAGATCGACATCCTTTTCCCCCAATTGGACCCGACGCCGACGATGCGCGCTCTCACCCCCGCCGAAGTGCTGTTTGACGGCGAACCGCAGCCTGCTGTCCTGCCGCCCTGCGATCACTACGCGGGCAGCGAAAAGCTGATGAAGAAGTCGCTCGCGTTGCAGGCGCAACTCGGGCCGGTCTTCGACATCACGCTCGATTGCGAGGACGGTGCGGAAGTAGGCCGCGAGGCGGAGCATGCGGAACTCGTCGCGTCGTTCGTCGGCGGCGAGGAAGACCGCTTCGGGCGCGTGGGCGTGCGCATTCACGACTTCAATCACCGCGCGTGGCGCGACGACGTGCGCATCATCCTGCGTCACGCGAGGAAAGCGCCTGCCTTCGTCATGCTGCCGAAAATCCGCAGCGTCTTCGACGCCGCCGAGATGGTGGCTTTCGTCGAGGCATCGCGTTGCGAGTTCGGCATCGAGAAACCGGTGCCTTGTCATCTGCTGATCGAAACACATGGCGCGCTTCGCGAAGCCTTCGAGCTCGCGGCGCTGCCCGGCGTCGAATCGCTGAGCTTCGGCCTGATGGACTTCGTTTCGGCGCACAACGGCGCCATTCCAGATACCGCCATGCGCTCGCCCGGCCAGTTCGAACATCCGCTCGTGCGGCGCGCGAAGCTGGAAATCGCGGCGGCGTGTCACGCACACGGCAAGGTGCCTTCCCACAACGTATCGACGGAAGTGCGCGACATGGGCATCGTGGCGAACGACGCCGGGCGCGCGCGCAACGAGTTCGGCTATACGCGCATGTGGAGCATTCATCCGGAGCAAATACGGCCTGTCGTCGAAGCCTTCTCGCCACGTGCCGATGAAATCGCGCTCGCCGCCGAGATACTGCTTGGCGCACAACGCGCGCAGTGGGGCCCAACGCGTCACCGCGATACCTTGCACGATCGCGCGAGCTATCGCTATTACTGGTCGGTGCTGCGGCGCGCCGAGGCCACCGGCCAGGCAATGCCAAGCGATTGCGCGTCGCTCTTCGCCACGCCGGCGCAAGGCGGCAACGCATGACAGAGCATTTGCAGCACGCGCGCGAGCGGTTACGCAGCGCGCGTTTCAAGAAGAAGTAACGCACGCCCTGAGCGTTGAAAGGAGACTTGAAGCAATGAGCGATACCGTATCGACCGACGCACCCGCCGCAGCGGGCGCATTCAAGCCAAAGAAATCCGTCGCGCTTTCGGGCGTGACCGCGGGCAACACCGCGTTGTGCACAGTCGGCAAGACCGGCAACGACCTGCACTATCGCGGCTACGACATTCTCGATGTCGCGACCACCAGCGAGTTCGAGGAGATCGCGTATCTGCTCGTGCATGGCAAGCTGCCGAACGTCGCCGAGTTGAAGGCGTACAAGACAAAACTCAAGGCTTTGCGCGGCTTGCCCGCAAACCTCAAGGCCGCGCTCGAATGGATTCCGGCGTCCGCGCACCCCATGGACGTCATGCGCACCGGCGTATCCATGCTCGGCACCATCCTGCCCGAAAAAGACGATCACAACGTTCCCGGCGCGAAGGATATCGCCGACAAGCTGATGGCCTCGCTCGGTTCGATGCTGCTCTACTGGTATCACTACTCGCACAACGGCAAGCGCATCGAAGTCGAAACTGACGACGACTCCATCGGCGGACACTTTCTGCATTTGCTGCATGGCGTGGAGCCCTCGAAATCGTGGGTCGAAGCCATGCACGTATCGCTCAATCTTTACGCTGAACATGAGTTCAACGCATCCACGTTCACGACTCGCGTGATCGCGGGCACGGGCTCGGACATGTTTTCGGCGATCGTGGGTGGCATTGGCGCATTGCGCGGCCCGAAACATGGCGGCGCCAATGAAGTCGCGTTCGAAATTCAATCGCGCTATCAGACGCCCGACGAAGCCGAGTCCGATATTCGCGCACGCGTCGAGAAGAAGGAAGTGGTGATCGGCTTCGGTCATCCGGTCTATACCATCTCCGATCCGCGTAACAAGGTCATCAAGGAAGTCGCGAAGAAGCTCTCGAAGGAAGCGGGCGACAACAAGCTCTTCAGCATCGCCGAACGGCTCGAATCCGTGATGGCCGACGCAAAGAAAATGTTCCCCAACCTCGACTGGTTCAGCGCGGTTTCGTATCACATGATGGGCGTGCCCACGGCCATGTTCACGCCGCTCTTCGTCATCTCGCGCACGGCGGGATGGAGCGCGCACATCATCGAGCAACGCATTGACAACAAAATCATCCGGCCGAGTGCGAACTACACGGGCCCCAATAATTTGAAGTTCACGCCACTAAATAAGCGAAAATAGCGGACTGCGCGATCGAATTTCGCGAGGACGAAATTCACTCCGCGCGGCAACCGTTACCAACCTCCATGTTTTGAAAGGTTTTTCGATGAATAAACTCCTGATCGCTGCAATCGTCGGCACACTGGCTACCACCAGCGTGTTCGTCAGTGCCGACGCCTTCGCCGCGACGACCACCACGGACTCGAAGGCGGCAAAGGCCAAACGCCCGGCTCCGGCACGTCGACTCATCAAGCGCTCACCCAAGGCCGAAGCGGCCGCGGCAGCGAAGACCGACCCGATTCCCGAAGGCGCCGTCAAGTGGACCTGTAAGGAAGGCGCGTCTTTCTATCTGAAAGGCGACATGAAGCGTGACACCATCGTCACCGTGAATTGGGCCAAGAAGGACTACAAGCTGCCCCGTCAGGACACCACGACCGGCGCCGATCGTTTCCACGATGCGGCAACGGGCATGGATCTCGTCGTGATCCCGTCGAAGGCAATGCTGTTCTCCGACAAAGATTCGTCGCGCCTGGCCGACGAGTGCATGACCGCCGAAATGGCTGCGGGCGCAACCGCTCCCACGCAGTCGGAAGCGTTGTTCAAGAAGGCCGAATAACAAAGTCTGCAATCAAACAGGAATCCTCGATGTCCGCACCGATCTCGAACGTCCGGCCAGAGCCGGATCAGGTACTCGTCGACATAGTCGACTACGTTCTCAACTATCGCGTCGAGAGCACGCTTGCGCTGGAAACCGCGCGCAACTGCCTGATCGACACCCTCGGCTGCGGACTCGAAGCCCTCTCGTACCCTGCCTGCACCAAGCTGATGGGACCGATCGTGCCCGGCACGATCGTCCCCAACGGCGCGAAGGTGCCTGGCACCCAGTTTCAGCTCGACCCGGTTCAGGCCGCCTTCAACATCGGCGCCATGATCCGCTGGCTCGACTTCAACGACACATGGCTCGCCGCCGAATGGGGCCATCCGTCGGACAACCTGGGCGGCATTCTCGCCACCGCCGACTGGCTGTCACGTAACGCAATCGCCACCGGCAAGAAGCCGGTCGCCATGAAAGACGTGCTGATCGCCATGGTCAAGGCGCACGAAATTCAAGGCTGTATCGCGCTGGAAAACTCGTTCAACAAGGTCGGGCTCGATCACGTGCTGCTGGTCAAGCTCGCGTCCACGGCGGTCGTCGGTCAGTTGATCGGCCTCTCGCGCGACGAACTCATCAACGCGGTGTCGCTCGCTTTCGTCGATGGTCATTCGCTGCGTACATATCGCCACGCGCCGAACACGGGTTCGCGCAAGTCGTGGGCCGCGGGCGACGCGACCTCGCGCGCCGTGCGTCTCGCGCTGATCGCGAAGACCGGCGAAATGGGCTATCCGTCGGTCTTGACCACGAAGACCTGGGGCTTCTACGACGTGCTCTTCAAGGGCAACGACTTCAAGTTCCAGCGCCCGTACGGCTCGTATGTCATGGAGAACGTGCTCTTTAAGATTTCGTTCCCGGCCGAATTCCATTCGCAAACCGCCGTCGAAGCCGCCATGACGCTGCACGGCAAGCTGAAGGAAGCGGGCAAGAGTGTCGAAGATATCGCGAAGATCACCATTCGCACGCACGAAGCGGCTATCCGCATCATCGACAAGAAGGGACCGCTCAACAATCCGGCCGACCGCGATCACTGCATTCAGTACATGATCGCCGTGCCGCTCATCCACGGCCGTCTCACCGCCGCCGATTACGAAGATTCGATCGCGCAGGACCCGCGCATCGACACCTTGCGCGCGAAGATGGAATGCGTGGAAGACCCGCAATACACGACCGATTACCACGATCCTGAGAAGCGCTCGATTGCGAACGCGCTCACCGTCGAGTTCACGGACGGTTCGAAGCTCGATGAAATCGCGGTGGAATATCCGATCGGTCACAAGCGCCGCCGCGAGGACGGCATTCCGCTGCTCGTCGAGAAGTTCAAGACCAATCTCGCGCGCCGGTTCCCGCAAAAACAGCAACAGGCGATCCTCGCGGTATCGCTCGATCAGGCAAAGCTCGAAGCCATGCCGGTCAATGAATACGTCGATTTGTATGTGATCTAGCGCCTGGAGCCGGTGCGCGCGTGCCGGCGCGTCAAACCAGGCACGACCCGGTTTCAGATTCAGGAAACGTTGCATCAAACCCAGATCAGCCCAAGGAAAATAACCATGGCCCACAATCTTCACAATACGCTCAAGGAATTCGACAGTGGTTCCGGCAAAGGCAAGTTCTACTCGCTGCCGCAACTCGGCGAAGCCCTGAAGGTCAAGATCGAACGTCTGCCGGTGTCGATCCGGCTGGTGCTCGAATCCGTGCTGCGCAATTACGACGGCAAGAAGATTTCCGAAGAGCACATCGAGCAACTGGTGAACTGGAAACCGACTGCAGCCCGCGTCGATGAAATCCCGTTCGTCGTCGCGCGCGTCGTGCTGCAGGATTTCACCGGCGTGCCCCTGCTCGCCGACATCGCCGCCATGCGCGGTGTGGCCGAACGCGCGGGCAAGGACCCGAAGGCAATCGAGCCGCTCGTGCCGGTGGATCTCGTCGTCGATCACTCGGTGCAGATCGATCACTTCCGCGAGCCGAACGCGCTCGACCTGAACATGAAGCTGGAGTTTCAGCGCAATAACGAGCGCTACCAGTTCATGAAGTGGGGCATGCAGGCGTTCGACACGTTCAAGGTCGTGCCGCCGGGCGTGGGTATCGTCCACCAGGTGAATCTGGAGTATCTCGCACGCGGCGTGCACAAGAAGACCGAAGGCAACGACACGGTCTACTACCCGGACACGCTCGTCGGCACCGACAGCCACACGACGATGATCAACGGCATCGGCGTGGTGGGCTGGGGCGTGGGCGGCATCGAAGCGGAAGCGGGCATGCTCGGCCAGCCGGTGTATTTCCTCACGCCGGATGTCGTCGGCGTCGAGTTGAAGGGCAAGCTGCGCGAAGGCTGCACGGCAACCGACCTCGTCTTGACCATCACGGAAATGCTGCGCAAGGAGAAGGTCGTCGGCAAATTCGTCGAGTTCTTCGGCGAAGGCACGGCTTCCATCGCGGTGCCGGACCGCGCGACCATCGGCAACATGGCGCCGGAATACGGCGCCACCATGGGCTTTTTCCCGGTCGATGAAAAAACCATCGACTACTTCAAGGGCACGGGCCGTACCGACGCCGAAATCTCCGCCTTCGAAAACTACTTCAAGGCGCAGAAGCTGTGGGGCGTGCCGAAGGCCGGCGACATCGACTTCACGAAAACGCTGACGCTGGATTTGTCCACCGTCGCGCCGTCGCTGGCGGGTCCGAAGCGCCCGCAAGACCGTATCGAAATCGGCAATGTGAAGAGCACGTTTACCGACCTCTTCTCGAAGCCGGTCGGCGAAAACGGCTTTGCCAAGAAGCCCGCCGATCTGACCGCCGACTACAAGACCGCCGATGGCGTCGACGTGAAGAACGGCGACGTGCTGATCGCCGCGATCACGTCGTGCACGAACACGTCGAACCCGAGCGTGCTGCTGGCCGCCGGTCTGCTGGCCAAGAAAGCGGTCGAGGCCGGTCTGACGGTGGCGCCGCATATCAAGACGTCGCTGGCACCGGGATCGCGTATCGTCACCGAATATCTGACGAAGACCGATCTCCTGCAGTATCTCGACAAGCTCGGCTTTACGCTCGCCGCTTACGGTTGCACGACGTGTATCGGCAATGCGGGCGACCTGACGCCGGAGCTGAACGACGCCATCGTGAAGAACGATATCGTTGCGGCCGCCGTCCTGTCGGGCAACCGCAACTTCGAAGCGCGTATTCACCCGAACATCCGCGCCAACTTCCTGGCTTCGCCGCCGCTGGTGGTCGCTTATGCCATCGCGGGCAACATCACGCGCGACCTCATGACCGAGCCGGTCGGCAAGGGCAAGGACGGGCACGACGTGTATCTCGGCGACATCTGGCCGACGAGCGAGGAAGTGCATTCGCTGCTCAAGTACGCGCTCAACGCCGAAGCCTTCCGCGAGAACTACTCGCAGCTTACGAAGGATGGCGACCTGTGGAGCAAGATCGCGGGCGAAACCGGTCAGGTCTATGACTGGCCGAAGTCGACGTATATCGCGGAGCCGCCGTTCTTCGGCCACGACTTCTCGATGACCCCGGCCGACTCGATTCCCGCCGTGAAGGGCGCACGCGCGCTCGGCATCTTCGGCGACTCGGTCACGACCGACCACATCAGCCCGGCAGGTTCAATCAAGGAAACGTCGCCGGCGGGCGTGTGGTTGAAGGCGAACGGCGTGCAGAAGGCCGACTTCAACAGCTACGGCTCGCGTCGCGGCAACCACGACGTGATGATGCGCGGCACTTTCGCCAATGTGCGTATCAAGAACCTGATGATTCCGCTGAAGGAAGATGGCACGCGCGTGGAAGGTGGCCTGACGATCCATCAACCGAGCGGCGAACAGTTGTCCATCTACGACGCCGCGATGAAGTACATCGGCGACAACACGCAGACCGTGATCTTCGCGGGCGAGGAATACGGCACGGGTTCGTCGCGCGACTGGGCGGCGAAAGGCACGCAACTGCTCGGCGTGAAAGCCGTGGTGGCGCGCAGCTTCGAGCGTATCCATCGTTCGAACCTGGTCGGCATGGGCGTGTTGCCGCTGCAGTTCAAGGGTACGGACAGCGTGCAGACGCTCGGCATCACGGGCGAAGAGACGTACGATATCGAAGGTCTGGGCGACGACTTCAAGCCGCAGCAAGAAGTGACGCTCGTGATCCATCGGAAGGACGGCAAGGAAGATCGCGTGCAGGTGCTGCTGCGTATCGACACGCCGATCGAAGTCGACTACTACAAGCACGGCGGCATTTTGCCGTTCGTGTTGCGCTCGCTGCTGGCGGCGTAAGCGAGTAGTCTGTAGCTTTGCAGGTGACCGCGCTCGAAAGAGCGCGGGAACATTGGACCCGGCCTCGGCCGGGTTTTTTTTCGCCTATGCCTTCGAGATCGCCGCACCGGAAGGCGCCGTGCGGCGCGCGAGCCACGCGCGGGCTGCGTCGATCAAGCGCCTCGATGTGGTCGTCGGCGTGGAAACCGACGCCAACGAAAAAGCGCTTTCGTCCCGCGCGCCGCTTACCCAGATCGTCGAGAACGGCTGAAGTTCGACGCACTCGCCCGCATCGAGCCAGAAATCGCCGGCGTCGCCTTCGATGGTCAGCCAGATCTGGCCACGCGTAGCGCGCAGCGTTTGCGGCCGGTCGATAAACCAGCTAGTCGGCGCATCGCGCCCGTCGAGTTCAAAAGTCCTGATTTCACGCATGATGCCGCTCCCTGTCGCTCGATCGCCTGATCGCTTGATGGATGCTGCGAATGTAAAAGCGTGTCGCAGCCGTTAAGCGTATTATTCGGCCAGTGCCGAACATCTAGAATGAACACTTGCGTACAGTTACACAGAAACTGTATAGCCAGAAATACCGAACACTTCTAAGTGAATAATTTTGTCGGTATTCGCTCAAAACAGTGTGGATGGCCGTTTGGCCTAGTTGACGGCGATTTTCGGATGCGTTCGAATACTTCAAATCACTCCGCAAACACTTGATCGCAACTGTTCACTCTGTTCGACCGAACACTTAAAACGATGAACGCACTTCCGCTAAATATCGATGGCGCCACGGGCGTGCCGCTGACCGAGCAGATCGTCAGCCAGATCGAAACCATGATCCGCTCGCGCCGCGTGCTGGCGGGCGCGAAACTGCCGTCGATCCGGCAACTTGCGACCGAACAGAGCATCAGCCGCTTTCCGGTGATCGAAGCGTACGACCGTCTTGCGTCGCGCGGGCTGATTCAGCCGCGTCACGGTTCGGGCTTTTACGTGGCGAATCATGTGGACGAACACGCGCGCGACGCTGGCAATTGCGACCCGCGTCTCGCGGAAGAGGAGTCGAGCCAGATCCTCGCGCAGTTCAACTATCCCGGCGAGACGCTCAAGCTGTCGAGCGGCTTCATTCCCGAGGCATGGCGCGATGTCGATGGCCTCACGCAGGCGGTGCGACAGGCGTCGCGCGCGGACATCGCAAGCGTGATCGATTACGCCATTCCGCACGGCGACACGAACCTGCGCCAGCAGATCCAGATGCGCCTCAACACGCTCGGCATCAACGCGGATTTGCCCAATGTGATGATCACGAGCGGCGCGAGTCAGGCGCTCGATCTCGTCGTGCGCTACATGCTCAAGCCCGGCGATACGGTATTCGTCGAAGATCCCGGCTATTACAATCTGTTTGGCTTGCTGAAGCTGCAAGGCGTGCGGCTCGTCGGCGTGCCGCGTCTGGCCAACGGGCCGGATGTCGAGATGGCCGAAGCGCTTCTGAAGCAGCACACGCCCAAACTGTTCTTCGTGAATACGGTGTTCCAGAACCCGACGGCGACCAACATCGCGCCGCAAGTCGCTTTCAGGCTGCTGCAACTTGCGACGCAGCACGGTTTCACTATCGTGGAAGACGACATTTATGCGGATTTTCAGACCGTGCCGACGCAACGGCTCGCATCGCTCGATCAGTTCGACCGCGTGATTTATGTGGGCGGCTTGTCGAAGACGCTGTCGTCGTCGCTGAGAATCGGCTATCTCGCGGCCAATCGCGAGCTCGTGAAGAATCTCGTCGATGTGAAAGTGCTGACGAGCCTCGGCGGCACGCGCTTCGCCGAGAGCGTTGCGGCAAGTCTGCTGGAACGCGGCACGTACAGGAAGTATCTCGAACGGCTGCGCAAGCGCGTGCGCGATTCGCTTTCGAGCGCGGTGCAGCAGTTGGAGAGCTACGGCTGGGACGTATTCGATCAACCGAGCGGCGGCAATTTCGTCTGGGCGAAGGTGCCGGGTATCGAAGACTCGACGAAGCTCGTGAGTGAAGCGCTGAAGTTCGGCGTGACGCTGGCGCCGGGGAATTACTATCGGCCGAACGGCGAGGCGTGCGCGTGGGTGCGCATCAATTCGGCATACGCAGGCGACCGGCGCGCCGCACGCTTTTTCGAACACATGACGCAGACGGCCAGGGCTTAACGCTCGAAGAACTGCTTGAGCGCGTCGGTGGCGTCCTTGTCCTGGGCCAGGCGTTCGTAGAGACCGGCCGCGCCTTCATAGATGCGATGCTCGGCGTGTCCGTCGCCGATAAAGCCCGCGATCTCTTCCATCTCCGCGACCCATCGATATGCCTTGGGCGGCATGCGCGGCACGCTATTCGCAAGCCATTTGGCCAGCTCGGGCTGACTCGCCGATAACTCGTCGAAGAGCGCATCGCCCGCGCCATTGCGAAGCGCGGCGAGCGACATGGCCGCGCCGATCGCGGTCAATCCCTTCGTGATTCCCGCATACGACATCTTGAGCGCCGAAGCCGCGCCGACAGGACCATCGAGCACGTGTACGTCGAGGCCCGCATCGGCGAGTGCGAGCGTACGGTGCGCTTGCGGTCCCGACACATAGAACTTTGGCGCGGATGGCAAACCGATGATCGCGCCATCGACGAACGGAACGTCGAGCGCTTCTGCCACGCGCTTGACCGTCGCCGGACTGACCGCGTTGCAATCGACGTAGAGAGGCTTACGGGCGGCCCGCGCAAGCACGGGCGCCAGACGGTGCGCCGATTCGACCGCCACCGCGGGCGGCACGATCGATAGAATGAAATCGCACTCGGCGAAGCGGTCGGGACTTGCGTCTTCGATCCCCGCCTCGCGCGCGCGAGCGATGCTGGCCTCGCTGCGCCCTTCGAGCGTCGTCAAGACACGCGCGCCCTTCTGCGTCAGCCTGTGGCCGACAGCCGCGCCCATGCTGCCCGCGCCGAGCAAACCCACGACCGTTCGCGTCACCTGCTTCTCCTGTCGATGCGCGAGCGTCGTGATAACGCCCGCGCGTTTCCATCAACGATGCTCGGTCACGAACTTGGTGACGAGATACGCTTCCATCGCCTCGCTGCCGCCTTCCGAACCGTAGCCCGAATCCTTCACACCGCCGAACGGCGTTTCAGGCAAGGCAAGCCCGTGATGGTTGATCGACAGCATGCCGCTTTCGATATCGTCCGATACCGCCGCCGCGGTCGCCGCCGAACTCGTGTACGCATAAGCGGCGAGACCGTAGGGCAAGCGATTCGCTTCGGCGATGACTTCGTCGTACGACTTGAACGACGCGATAGGCGCAATCGGGCCGAACGGCTCTTCGGTCATGATGCGCGCGTTCATGGGCACGTCCACCAGCACGGTCGGCGCGAAGAAGTAACCTTCGCGGCCCACGCGTTCGCCACCCGTCAGCACCTTTGCGCCGTGCTCGCGGGCATCGGCGACGAGGCGTTCCATGGCTTCGAGACGGCGGCCGTTGGCGAGCGGGCCCATTTGCACGCCGTCGTCGAGACCGTTGCCGACCTTCACCGCGCTCGCCGTCGCGACGAAGTGATGCACAAACTCTTCATACGCCGCTTTTTCGACGAGAAAGCGCGTAGGCGAAATACACACCTGACCGGCGTTGCGGAACTTGGCCGATGCCAGCATCTTCGCCGCGCGCGGCACGTCCGCGTCCTTGAAGACGATAGCGGGCGCATGTCCGCCGAGCTCCATGGTCACGCGCTTCATATGCTCGCCCGCCAGCGATGCGAGCAGCTTGCCCACCGGCGTGGAACCCGTGAACGAAATCTTGCGGATGGCCGGATGCGCGATCAAATATTTCGATACATCCGCCGGCACGCCGAACACGAGATTCAGCACGCCCTTGGGCAAACCCGCATCGGCATAAGCCTGCACGAGCGCCGCGCAACTCGCGGGCGTTTCCTCCGGTCCCTTCAACACGACCGAGCAGCCCGAGGCCAGCGCCGCCGACACCTTGCGCACCGCCTGATTGATCGGGAAGTTCCACGGTGTGAAAGCGGCCACGGGACCGACGGGCTCGCGCGTCACGATCTGGCGCACCGCGTCCGAACGCGACGGAATCACGCGGCCATACGTGCGGCGCCCTTCTTCGGCAAACCATTCGATGATGTCCGCAGCCGACAGCGTCTCGATGCGAGCTTCCCCGAGCGGCTTGCCCTGCTCCATCGACATGATGGCGGCGATCTGCTCCGCGCGGTCGCGGATGTTCTGCGCGGCGCGACGCATCAGCTTGCTGCGCTCGTACGGCGAAACCTTGCGCCATTCCTTGAAGCCACGCGCGGCGGCATCGGCGGCAAGCGAGAGTTCGTCGATGCCCGCGAGCGCCAGACGGCCGATTTCCGCTTCGCTCGCGGGATTGATCACGGCGGTGTCGCGCGAGCCGGCGCGCCATTCGCCATCAATAAAAAGTTGTGTGTTCGGATATGACGGAAGGTCGGAACGCGTATTGCTCATGCATGTTCTCCTGACGAGTGGTTCGCGGCAAACGACGATGTTAACCCGAGCCCGTAAAATCTGCTGACCCGTCCGTCGACGACACGCGGATAGTTGCAGAGCAAATCAATTCGATTCAAAGGAAAGCCGCATGTTCGACCAATGCCTTTACTTCAACACCACGGCGCTTGCACGCACATTGGAGCGCGAGTGGACGAAAGCGTTCAAGCCGTTCGGCCTTACGCCGTCACAAGGCTTCATGCTGCGCGCGATCGTCGAGCATCCCGGCTTGCTGCAGGGCGAGCTTGCCGATGCGCTCGCCATTTCGCGACCCACGGCCACGCGCACGCTGGACGGCTTACAAAAGCTCGGCTTGGTCGAACGCTGGTCGACCGACAGGGATGGACGCGAGGCATCGATTCATCCGACAGCCGCGGCGCCTGCGCTGATGAAGCGCATTGGCTCGATGAGCTCGGAGGTCACGAAGCGCATGAGGCGCAAACTCGGGTCTGCGCACTTCGACGAGACGGTGTCGAACGTGAGAGACGTGCGCGCGAGTCTGGAATGAAAACGCCCGCTTTGAAGCGGGCGCGGGTCTTACGTTACATCGAAGCTTACATCGGCGGAGCGACGCCGTCCTTTTCCACCACGATACGCTGCGCGGCAAAGTCGCCACCTGCCGGACTCGCCACGACGAACACCTTCTTGCCAGGCTTCAGATCGTCATGCGAAGCGGGCGCGAAGGTCACGACCGGCACGTTCGGCGGCACGGTGACAGCGTTCGAGCCGCCCTTGTACGACAGCTTGAGATCGCGTCCGCTCGTGCCTTGCACGACCTGATCGACGTTCGCGTTGGTCATCGAGCTTTGCGGGCCGAGGTCCCACGCGTAGTGGCCCTCACCCGTGCCGCGTGCCGCTTCCGGAAACACCAGCACCTCGGTTGCGGTCATCTTGCCGTCGGTGCCCGTGGTCGCGGCCGTGCCGACGAACTGCCCCGGCTTGATGTCTTCGAGCTTGATGTTCTTGAGCGCCGTGACTGGCGTGTCGGCCTTCACCGCGACCTTGACCGTGTCGCCGCTACGCCGATGCACCGTCATCGTGTCGCCGGACAGGGACACGATATCGCCGCGAATACGCGTGGGTTTGGCAGCGGGCGTCTGCGCGAAGGCCGCGCTCGTGAGTGCGAGCGCCGCGATGCTGACGCCGAGTTTCATGCGAATCGACATGGATTCTCCTTTGGTATCGATAAGGGTCAAGCGAAGAGACTTCTTCAGGAACCGCCGAACCAGTTATAGCCCTGGTTCTCCCAGTAGCCGCCGGGGTAATTGTTGGTCACGGTGATCGCGACGATATGCTTCGGATTCTTGTAGCCGAGCTTGGTCGGCATGCGCAGCTTCATCGGAAAACCGTATTTGGGCGGCAAGGTCTGACCGTCGTAGCTGAGCGTGAGCAAGGTTTGTGCATGCAGCGCGGTCGGCATGTCGATGCTCGTCGAGTAATTGTCCGCACAGTGAAAGCCCACGTATTTCGCGGTCGTATCCGCGCCTGCATGCAGCAGAAAATTCGCGAAGCGCACGCCACCCCACTTGCCTATGGCGCTCCATCCTTCAATGCAAATGTGCCGTGTCACCTGGCTCTCTTGCGGCATGGCATGAAGCTCATCGAGCGTCCAGATACGCTTGCCTTTGACCAGGCCGCCGACCTGCAGCTTGTAGCTCGAAGCGTCCACTTCGGGCACTTCGTCGATGTCGTAGAACGCGTTGAAGGGAAACGGACGCGTAATCATCGAATCGGGATAAGTCGGCGCGAGTTGCTTGGGATCGAAGAGCAACGCCTGCATGTCGTCGTTGAAGGACGAGATCTTGCGCAGCATCGCGTTGACGGATTTGTCGTCGGTGATGTTGCAGCCGGACAGCATCGCAAGGCCGCCGAGCGAAAGAATGCGCTTGCCGAATAAACGGCGCGCGGGGGCTTTTAATTCCTTCGCCGCATCTTTAACGATGAGTTCGGCGTCCGTTCGTGTTTTAAAAAGCTTGAGCGACATGAATCAACGTCCCTTGATCATCAACACGAGCGAACGCGGCACGAGCGCGACCATGGCGACATGCACGACGAAGAACGCCACGAGGAAGCTCATGCCGAGGAAATGCACGACGCGTGCGTTGTCGTAGCCGCCCATCAGCGCGCGTAAAAGCGGGAACTGCACCGACTTCCACACGACGAGGCCCGACAGAATGATGACGACGAAATCCACTATGACCGCCAGATACGCGAACTTTTGCACGGCGTTGTAGCGCGTGAGATCGTCGTGACCGAGCTTGCCGCGCACGGCGGCAATGCCATCGGCAATGATGCTTTTGATGCTGAGCGGAAACATGCGCTCGCGCAGACGGCCCGTCGCAACGTTCATCCCGACATAGACGATGAAGTTCGCCACGAGCAGCCACATGGCCGCGAAATGCCATTGCAGCGCACCGCCGAGCCAGCCGCCGAGCGTGATGGCCGGATAAAACGTGAACGCTTTGAAGATCGGCGATGCGTTGTAGATTTGCCAGCCGCTCGTCACCATGATGAGTATGGCGAAGGCATTGACCCAATGTGTGATGCGAAGCCAAAGCGGCTGCACGGAATGTCGCGAATTGTTCTGCACGTCTTTCTCACGGAGCAAACACAGGACCGATGGTAGCCAGCCCGCTCTGATCGATCCATGACGCATCGATGACTTTTTTGTCATTTTCGACGGACCGTTCAAGCGCACTGGCAAAATGACGGCAATACAAAGCAAGAATGCCGCGCATGACCATCCTCGTTATAGAAGACGATCGCAAGACCGGAGACTACCTGAAAAAAGGGCTGATCGAGTCCGGGTATCAGGTCGATCTCGTGCGCAACGGCACCGACGGTCTGCATCAGGCGCTGGCGAACTCTTACGAGCTGATCGTGCTCGACGTGATGCTGCCCGGCATCGACGGATGGCAGGTCATGTCGGCGTTGCGCGCGAAACGTGACTTGCCTGTCATCTTTCTCACGGCCCGTGACCACGTCACGGACCGTATCCACGGTCTCGAACTCGGCGCGGACGACTATCTCGTCAAGCCCTTTTCCTTCACCGAACTCGTGCTGCGTATTCGCACGCTCTTGCGTCGCGGCGTGATGCGCGAATCGGACATGTTCCAGATTGCCGATCTCCACGTCGATGTGCTGCGCCGCAAGGTGACGCGCAAGGGCATGGATATCGCGTTGACGAACAAGGAATTCGCGCTGCTGCATCTCTTTTGCAAGCATCAGGGCGAGGCGTTGTCCCGCACGCAGATTGCCTCGGAAGTGTGGGACATGAATTTCGATAGCGACACCAACGTGGTCGATGTCGCCATCAAGCGTCTGCGCGCGAAGATCGACAATCTGTTCGAACCGAAGCTGATTCATACGGTGCGCAGTATCGGCTATTCGTTTGGGGAAGAGCCTTGAACGACGCCGTCTTGCGCTGGCTGCCGCCGCAGCCGTCGCGCTCGCTTGCCGTGCGTATTGCCGTGTCGTTCGTGCTGATCGTGTGCGTGGTGGTCGGCATGGTCGGCGCATCGCTCTATCACGCGACCAACTCCGCCCTCTCCACGCGTGCGGATTATCAGTTGATCGCCCGTGTCGAACACTATCGCGCGCTGCTGCACGACCTCTACACGATCAAGGAAATCGAAGCGCGGCCGCGGCTTTTCGAAACCATGCTCGGCGACCGGCAGGACGTGATCATCTTCCGGCGTGCGGGCGCGGCGCCGTTCATCGCCGTCAATCCCGAGAACATGCCGCTGCCGCCGCTGCAGACCGTGCCCGTGACACGCGCAGTCGCGCTCGACGATCTTTACGAAGGCACGCGCGCCGATGGCGTGCGCATGCGCTGGCTCGGTGCGCAGGCGCGTATCGGCGAAAGCGGTGAAGTGGTTGAGATCATGGCCGCGCACGTGATGACGCAGGAAGCGCACGTGTTGTCGGCGTATCTCGTGCGCGTGTGGATCACCATGATCGCCGCCGTGCTCGTTACGATGCTGCTCGCTTACTGGGTCACGAGCCGCGGCCTGATGCCGCTCAGGCTCATGGCGGACAAAGCCGCCGAGATCGCGCCGGACAGCATGTCGGCGAGACTCGACGTCGCGCACGCGCCGCAGGAACTCCAAAGCCTCGCGGCTTCGTTCAACGCCATGCTCGACCGGCTCGAACACGGCTATGCGCGCCTCGTGCAGTTTTCCGCCGATCTCGCGCACGAACTGCGTACGCCGATTGGCGTGTTGATCGGCGAGACGCAGGTAACGCTCGCGCATGAACGCAGCGTGGCGGAGTATCGCACCGTGCTTGAATCGCATCTGGAGGAACTGGAGCGAATTGCGCGCATTGCGCAGAACATTCTGTTTCTGGCGCAAGCGGATCACGAAACGCAACGCATCGAATGCGAGAAGCTCGATATCCGCGACGAACTCGACAACCTCGCCGCTTACTTCGAAGGCATCGCGGAAGAACGGCACATCAGCTTCGATATCGAGGCAAGCGGCCAGATAGTTGCAAACGCAATCATGTGCCGCCGCGCGATCGGCAATGTGGTCGTCAATGCGGTGCGTTACGCGAGCGCAGGCACGGTCGTGCGCCTGTCAGGTCACGCGGATGCGGACGGCGCATGCATCGTCGTGGGCAATCGCGGCGCGCGTATAGAAGACGCCGAACTGACGCGTCTCTTCGACCGCTTCTATCGTGGCGATGCGGCTCGTAGCGAGTTCACGGAGTCCAGCGGGCTCGGCCTTTCCATCGTCCAGGCAATCATGCGCATGCATGGCGGCAGCGCGTCGGCGCGTTGCACGCAGGACGGCTGGATCGAATTCGAACTGCGCTTTCCTGCCTCATCCTTGCTCAAGCTATAAAAATTCTTATAGCAAGTATTGTGGAAGAAAGGCTACAGCTTCCCCTCGAAGCGTTTACCGCTAGCTGACATTTCGCTATATTCCACGCGACATAACGATGACGTTCATCGCGCAACGGTATGTCCGACGAAACCCTTCGGCGTGAACACAACAGCCGCACAAGCGGCGCCGCTTCGCGTGGCAAATCGTCACTAGCGAACAGCAAATAACAAGGAAAGATCGATGAAGCAGAAAATCCTGGCGCTCGCCATCCTTGGGACCTTCGGCATGGCCGCGCATGCGCAAAGCAGCGTCACGCTTTACGGCCTGATCGACGCCGGTATCACCTATGCGAACAAGGTTTCGACCGGACCGAATAGCCACGACAGCCTCGTGAAGTACGGCGACGGCGTTGCATCAGGCAGCCGCTGGGGTTTGCGCGGACAGGAAGATCTGGGCGGCGGGCTCAAGGCCATCTTCGTCCTGGAAAGCGGCTTCAATAGCGGCGATGGCACGCTCGGCCAAGGCGGCGCGGAATTCGGCCGGCAAGCCTTCGTCGGTCTGTCGAAGAACGATGTCGGCGCGCTGACCTTCGGTCGCCAGTATTCGTTCTCCACCGATGTCATCGGCGGCAATTACACGATGGGCAGCCAAACGCCCGCCGGCAACTACGCGTACCACATGAACGATCTGGATCAGTTGACTTCGAGCCGTATCAACAACTCGGTGAAGTTCAACAGCGCGAGCTTCTATGGCGTAACCTTCGGCGCCATGTACGGCTTTTCCAATTCGACGCAATTCGCGGGCACGCCGACCACCACGGGCGCGGGCGCGACGCAAGGTTCGTCGAGCACGTACAGCTTCGGTTTGAACTACAACCAGGGACCGTTCGGCATCGGCGCGGCGTACACCAACATCCGCTTCCCGAATGGCGCGACGCCTGCATTCAGCACGAACATCGCGAACATCGCCACGGGCGGCCTGCGCGATCTCGAAACCTATGGCGTCGGCGCGCGCTACACGTTCTCCGCGGCCACGGTCTGGGCGAACTGGACGCATACGACGTTCGAACCGCTGGTCGCGGCATCGTCGAAGTTGAACAACTACGAAATCGGCGGCAAGTACGTAAGCGCCCGGCAAAGTCACGGGTGCGCTTAATCAGGAGGCGGCTGGTACCCAATTATGCGGAAGCAATTCAGTGATCTTATCGGCCCTCTGCGTCGGCAGCCGCGTGAGAATATCCTTTAGGTATGCGTACGGGTCGTGCCCATTAAGCTGGGCGGAACGCACGAGACTCATGATAGCTGCAGCTCGTTGTCCAGCGCGTAAAGAACCCGCGAATAGCCAATTCGCCCTTCCGATTGCCCAGGGCCGAATCAGATTCTCGATTCGATTGTTATCAATGGGCACCTGAGGATCGTCAAGATAGCGCGTAAGCGCCTGCCAGCGCTTGAGATTGTAGTCCAGTGCTTTGGCGATCGGCGAACCCGCGACGACGAGTTTGCGCTGTGCGAGCATCCAGACGTGCAATGCTTGTGCAATCGGGCGGCCTCGCTCCTCGCGAATCGCTCGTCGTTGTTCAGGGTCCAAGTTAGCTGCTTCGCGCTCGACGTCGTAGAGCGCCACGAAGAATTTCAGTGCTTGTTCGGCGATCTGGCTTTTTTTGCTCTCGTACAGATCGAAGAATTTTCTCCGTGCGTGTGCCATACAGCCAATTTCCGTGATGCCCAGCTTGAATCCGGCTTTATAGCCGCTGTAATCGTCGACGACCAGCTTGCCACGCCAGTCGCCCAGGAAGGCGCGAGCATGTTCGCCAGATCTACCGTCTGCAAACTCGTACACGACCGCGCGCACGTCTGCGAATTGGGTCGACGTGTACGCCCATAGATAGGCGCAATGTGTCTTCCCTTTGCCGGGGCTCAACATCTGCACCGGCGTTTCATCTGCATGTACGACGGTGTGGCGCAGTAATTCCTCGCGAAGCGCCTCGACCAGGGGCTGCAAACGCACACCGCATATGCCCACCCAGCCGCCGAGCGTCGACTGTGGAATTGCAACACCCGCGCGGGCGAAGATGCGTTCCTGCCGGTACAGAGGAAGGTGGTCGCCGTATTTGGCGACTAACACCTGTGCAAGCAATCCATTAGTCGGAATTCCTTTGTCGATCACATGTGGCGGCACGGGCGCCTGGACCAATGTCTCGCACGCTTTACAGGCCCATTTCCCGCGGATATGGCGCTCAACAGTGAACACGCCCGGCGTGTAGTCGAGCTTCTCGCTGATATCCTCGCCAATACGCACCCGCTGGCAGCCACAGGAGCAACTCAACTCCGTCGGCTCGTGGTGGATATCGGTACGGGGTAACTGGGGCGGCAACGGCAAGCGTTTGGCACACTTGCGGGGCTTCTCCTGCGGCACATCCGAGCGCAGCTCATCGAGCTCAGCTTCCAACGCGGCCAAATCCTCATCGATTGCCTCGTCCAGCAGGCTCAATTGCTCGGTGGTGAGCTGCTCGCTACGCCTGCCGAATTGCAGACGTTTGATGACCGAGAGCTCATGCGTGAGTTGGTCAATGCGCGTTTGGCGGTAGTGCGATTCGCGCGTCTTCTCGTCGACCTGGGTCATCAATTGACGCGCAAGCGCGCGCAGTTGATCGGGGTTCAGAGCGTCGAGATCAGTGGGGGATTCCATGTCCTCAAGTTTGCCAGCACCTGCAAGCCGGGGGAATCGAAACTGTATACGTCTTTGCTATACCACCGCGATGACGTGATCGTGCGCCAACGTCTGCCAGGGCAGCCCGATCACAAGTGCGTGCAGTTGCTCGAGATTTAATGTCTCAGCGACATCGCCATGATCACTGGCCCAAACGAAATGACCCTTGTTCAAGCGTCGCGCAGCAAGCCAGACACCAAATCCGTCGTAGACCAGGACCTTCATGCGCGTCGAGCGCTGATTGGCAAATAAATATGCGTGGTGTGGCCGTGCGGACCCAAAAACCTTCACCACGCGTGCAAGGATGGTATCGGCGCCGGCTCGCATATCAAGAGGTTCGGTCGCAAGCCAAATGGCGTCGATGCGGATCATCGCAACACCTCCCGAACCCAAGCCGCACTCTCACTCAAGCAAAGCTGCGGCCACAGCACTGACACCGTTGTGCCGTTGCGCTGAATGTCGATACGCACGTTCACTTGCGCCGCATCGGGCGCTTGTGGTGTCGGCACAGTCATTGGCAGCGCGATGAAAGCCCGCTTGACGTCGATATCAAGCGAGTTGGGCTCAGGCGGCGTAGCGTCGCTGGGGTCGGCGGCCGCTTTAATCCAGCGTCGCAGCACATTGGGATTCAGGCCATGGGAGATCGCCACGGCTGAACATGAGACGCCGACCTGCCGACATTGGTTGATAAGCTCAGACTTGAACGAGGCGCTATAGGTCCGCCGTGTGCGGCCCGCCGATATGTCTTGGGAAATAGTGTGCACGTGTCCGCTTCCTGATCGTGGAAACGTATGCTCTTACGCCAAGCAATCGAAAACCAGATGTGATCGCCGCGTGCTTACGCAAGTACAACATCACGCCGGCGTTCAGCGCGGGTCTCGGCTATACGTTCTCGAAGCTCGACGACAACTTCGAAGGCAAATGGCATCAGATCAACGGCGCGGTGGATTACGCGTTGTCCAAGCGCACCGATGTGTATTTGCTCGGCATCTATCAGAAGGCGTCGGGCAGCAACACGGTTGCCGGCCGCAATGTGCCGGTGCAAGCGGAAATCGGCTCGTCGACGGCCTTTATCGGCCAGAGTGCCGGAGCGAACACGCAGTTCGTCACGCGCGTCGGCTTGCGGCATCGGTTCTGACCGGCTTTCGAGCCTGCCTCAAACGAAAAGCCCCGCGAATGCGGGGCTTTTTCATCAAGCAACCGGTGCAGGCACCGCCTGTCGCCGTGCGAGCAAGCCGTGTATCTGCGCGACGACCGCCGCACCCTCGCCGACCGCGGCCGCCACGCGCTTGGTCGAACTCGAGCGGACATCGCCGATGGCGAACACGCCCTGCACGCTCGTCTCCAGCATCATCACGCCTTGCGTGCGGCCCTCGTGCGCTTCCGGCCCGGTCAGCACGAAACCCTTTTCGTCCGTGTTGACGTTGCAATTGGTCAGCCAGTCCGTGTTCGGGTCCGCGCCCGTGAAGAGAAACAGATGCCGCGATTCGAGCCGCAACGGCCCCTCCGGCGTCTTGCAGACGACGGCGCTCAACATGCGATCGTCGCCTTCGAGCGAGGTAATCTCCGTATGCGTGCGCACCGTCACGTTCGGCAAGGACGCAATGCGCTCGATCAGATAATGCGACATGCTGGCCGCGAGCCCCGCGCCGCGAATCAGCACATCCACGTGCTTTGCGTGCGAAGCGAGATACACGGCCGCCTGTCCCGCCGAGTTACCGCCGCCGACCAGCACCACTTCCGAGTTCTTGCACAACTTGGCCTCGACCGGCGACGCCCAGTAATACGTGCCATGCCCTTCGTACTTTTCGAGCCCGGCGATGGCCGGCCGCCGATATGCCGCGCCCGATGCAATCACCACCGTCTGCGTCGCCACGCACGTGCCGTTCTCGAGTTCGATCCGAATGGGCGTCGCACCGCAATGCAGCGCCTTGATGCGCGTGGGAATGGCGATATGCGCGCCGAACTTCTGCGCCTGCACGAACGCGCGTCCGGCAAGCGCTTGCCCTGAAATACCGGTCGGAAAACCGAGATAGTTTTCGATACGCGAACTCGCGCCCGCTTGTCCGCCCGGCGCGCGACAGTCGAACACGGCAACCGATAATCCCTCCGACGCCGCATACACCGCCGTGGCGAGCCCGGCCGGTCCCGCGCCGACGATCGCGACATCGTAGACATGACTCGGATCGAATTCCGGCAGCCAGCCGAGTTGCGTCGCCACCTGGTTCTCGGTCGGCGCGCGCAATACGGTGCCGTCCGGACAGATCACCAGCGGAAAGTCGGCTTTAGAAGCCGAGATGCGTTCGAGCAGCGCGATGGCATCGGGATCGGTACACGCGTCGATTACCGTGTGCGGATGGCCGTTGCGCCGCAAGAAACCTTGCAGCGAAACCAGACGCCCATCGTCGGACTGGCCGAGCAGCACCGGTCCGCTGCCTTTTTCGATCAAGCCGACGCGCCGCAGAATCAGCGCCCGCATGATGCGCTCGCCCAGTTCCGCTTCTGCGACGAGCAGCGCGCGCAGACGCTCGGGCGGGATCACCACGCCTTCGACATCCTCGGCGGCCATGCCATCGACGAGACATGGCTTGCCCGAAAGCTGCGCCACTTCCGCCAGAAAATTGCCCGGACCATGCTCGACAACCAGATGCACGCGGTCGAGCGCATCGCGCCGCGTCACGCGCACCGAACCGCTCAGCACGATCACCATGCCGCGCCCGAGATCGCCCGTGCGAAAGAGCCACTCGCCCTTGCGCCAGCGCGCCGCGCTGCCGAAGCGGCTCATGCGTTCGATCTCGTTCGCCGTGAGGATGGGGAACATCTGATGCATGCGCGAATTCAGCGGCGAATATGGCGCGTTTTCATCCGCTGCCGCAGGCTCGACGACGGTCGTCGACGGAACGACGTTCGGATCTTCCGACGACGGCACGCGCGCGCTCCATGCCACGACATTGGGCATATCCGCGCCGTGCTCGTTGTTCGGGGTTGTACTCATGCGCGATCTCCGTGTGGAAAACCAGCTTCATGCAAGGATGCGGAGCCCGTGGATGCCGCCGTCGCGGAAGACGCCGCAGCCGATGCGCCCGACGCCTGTTTCACGGGCCACGGGCACATTGCCGCCATCTCGGCGACTTCTTCCGGCGTGGCCGCGACGATCTGGCCGAACTCGGTCAGCTTCGCGACATCGAAGCCGGCGAGACGCCAGGCATCGAGCCCGCCCGTGAGCGGCACGACATCGTTGAAGCCCGCGTTGCGCATGGTCTTCGCCATCCACGCAGCGGACACTTCATTCGGGCACGAACAGTAGATGACGATCTTGCGCGACTTGTCGTAGTTTTCAATGATCTTCGCCAGTTCGCGTTCATCGGCGAACACGGAGCCGGGAATCGTGAACGGATCGAGCATGCGCTTTTCCGGCGAGCGGATATCGAAGATCACCGGCACGGGTTCGTCGCGCATCATCGTGTAAAGCGTGTCCACGCTGATGCGCGCTTTTTCCAGCGTCGCCATGAGCGCGCGGCGACGCCACCAGCGATACGCCACATACACCGCGAGCAGCACCGCGACGACCATGATGGCCTGCCGGCCGAGCTGCGAAATCATGGCGAAGACCATTTCCAGTTCGGCTGCGAACAGCACGCCGACCGTAAGGCCAACTGTGCCCCACAACGCAATGCCAAGACCGTCCCAGGTAATGAAGCTGCGCAGCTTCACGCCCATGGCGCCCGCGAGCGGCACGGACACGAGCGACAAACCGGGAATGAACTTCGCCACGAGCAGAATGCGCACGCCCCACCGGCCGAAGAAGCGCTCGGTTTTCTTGACGCAGGTATCGCGCGACAGCGAGAGCTTGCAGATGGTCTTGAGCGTGCGGTCGCCGTATTTGCGGCCGCCTTGGAACCAGACGAGATCGCCGATCACGCCGCCCGCGACCGCCACGCACAGAACACCGATGAGCGGTGGCCAGAACGCCGCGCCATTCACCGCCATCAGCGCGATGGACGCGCCGACGACGATCATCGTTGGCATGGCGGGCACGGGCAGCCCGAGCGCCGCGCCCATCACATTGACGAATACGATCAACGGGCCGAATCGATCGACGAGCTGGTGGAGCAACATGGGATTCTCCGCGCAAGGGGCAGCCTGACGAGACGACGGGTTTTGCGCGTGGCGGCAGCGCGGATCGGCGCTGGAATGAGAAACGAGCAGGCTACCGCTCGTGGTTCACTGCGGTGCACGCGGCGCCGGACCGGCGTTCGTCACATTTAAGGGAGGAGTGTAGCGCGGAAAGGGGATACAAGCTTGCATCGTGCAACCTTTGAGGCGGTTGCCGGGTGCGCTGCGGGTTGGCTCGCGCGGACGCCGTGAAACACGGCGTCCTGCCTCATTTAACCGCGCTGATCGGCGATATACGCGCGAATCACATCGGCAAAAGACTTGTCGCCCGTGAGCCCGAGTTCTTCAGCACGCGCTGGATTCCACGCGCCCGGCCAGCTTCCCACGATCTTTTCGATGCGCGGCTCCGGCTCGAAGTCGATGCGCGCCACGACTTCATCGCCCGCGACTTCACGCAGCGCCGCGACCATCTCGTTCACGCTCACCGAAAGCCCCGGCAGATTGATCACCGGCCGAAGACCCAGCTTCGCGCGCTCGATCTCGCATCCGGCGATGAGCGCATCCACCGCGCTTTTCGGCGAGAGCAGCCAGACGCGCGTGTCGCCATCGACGGGACATACCGAGCGCTCGCCATTGAGCGGCTCGCGGATGATGCCGCTCGCAAACGACGACGCCGCCGCGTTCGGCTTGCCCGGCCGCACGCTGATGGTCGGCAGGCGCAGCACGCGGCCATCGACGAAGCCGCGCCGTGAGAAATCGGACAGCAGCAATTCCGCGATGGCCTTCTGCGTTCCATACGACGATTGCGGGTTGAGCGCGGTGTCGTCCTGCACGACTTCCGGCAGCGTTCCGCCATACACCGCGACCGAACTCGTGAACACGACGCGCGGCACGTGGCCCCGCGCGCGGCACACTTCGAGCAGCGCGCGCGAGGCATCGAGATTGATCTTCATGCCGAGGTCGAAGTCGGCTTCCGCCTGGCCGCTCACGATGGCCGCGAGATGAAAAATCGCCTCCGTCTTCGTATCGATGTAGCGCTCGAGCGTGGCCTTGTCCGAGATGTCGCCGGTTTCGGCTTTGACGCGCTTGTCGTCGAGAAGCGCGGCATCGCTCGGGCGCGCGACATCGAGCAATACGAGCTCGGTGACCGGCTTGCCGTCGAGTTCGCCTTTTTCCAGCAGACGTTTGGCGAGCTTTTGCCCGAGGAAGCCTGCGCCTCCCGTGATCAGAACCTTCATGTCGTCTCCTTTTTTATAGGTAAGGCTTGAGCCAGCCGAGGCCCGCGGACGTACCCGCTTTCGGGCGATACTCGCAGCCAATGTAGCCTTCGTAGCCCAGCGAATCGATGAGATCGAACAGATACGGGTAGTTGAGTTCGCCCAGATCCGGCTCGTGTCGATCCGGCACGCCCGCAATCTGAATATGGCCGATGCCCGCGTTCCCGCGTTTCATGTCGCGCTTGAGTTTGACCGCGACATCGCCTTCCACGATCTGACAGTGATAGATGTCGAATTGCACTTGCAGATTCGGCGCGCCGATTTCATCGCAGATAGCCTGTGCTTCGTCCTGACGATTGAGGAAGAAGCCGGGAATGTCGCGCGTGTTGATCGGCTCGATCACGACATCCACGTTCGCCGATTCCGCCTGCTTCGCCGCATACGCGAGATTTTTCAGGTAGATCGCCTTGCGCTCCTCGCGCGACTCGCCGGGCTTGATGAGTCCCGCCATGAAGTGCAGTTTCTTGTTGCCGAGCGCGGCGGTGTATTCGAGCGCCTTGTCCACGCTCTTCTTGAATTCGTCCTCGCGGCCCGGCAAGGACGCGATGCCGCGTTCGCCCGCGGCCCAGTCGCCCGGCGGCGCGTTGAAAAGCGCTTGCGTGAGGTTGTTGTCCTGCAATCGGGTTTTGATGTCCGATGCCGAAAAGTCATAGGGAAACAGGAATTCGACCGCCTTGAAGCCGTCTTTCGCGGCTGCGCCGAAGCGGTCGAGGAACTCGTGTTCCGGGTACATCATCGTGAGGTTGGCTGCAAAGCGGGGCATTGCGGTTGTCTCCTTTTCAATGCGTTCGATTCCGGGTCTTGACCACTAAAGTCAGCGCGTTAATTGCTCTTGGTTGCGGTCGCCGAGTGCCGCTGCGGCGTCGTTACCGCGCGCGGCCTTCGCAACCTCGCACGGCTCTCACCAACGCGCACCGAACGTCGTGCGCAAATCCTCGAGCGCGCTGTCGGGCAACGGCGCAGGCCTCGGCATCGTCGATAAGTAAAGCTGCGCCGTCTCCTCCAGTTCCTCCAGCGCATACGACGCATGCGCCACCGACTTTTCCCACACCACCGGTCCGAGCCGCTCAAGCAAGACCGCGCGCACCGTCGATGCCAGCGCCGCCACTTCTTCCGCCACGGCCGGATCGCCCGGACGTCGATAGCGAATCAGCGGCACATGGCCGACTTTCATGACGTAGTACGGCGTGATCGGCGGCAACACGTCCTCGTTTTTCCAGACGCCCGCGAGCGTCAGCGCGACGAGATGCGTCGAATGCGTATGCACGACGCCGTGCGCATCCGCATTGTTCTCGTAGATGCGCCGATGCAGCGCCAGCGTCTTGGATGGACGTCCGCCCGACACATGCTTGCCTTCCAGATCCACCTTCGCGATATCCGCCGGATCGAGCCGGCCGAGGCACGCGTCGGTCGGCGTGATGAGCCAGCCATCGTCGAGACGCGCGCTGATATTGCCCGCGCTGCCCACGGTATAGCGACGTTCGTACAGGCTCGCGCCCGTCACGCAGATTTCCTCGCGGATACGGTTTTCGTTCGACGACATCACGCCACC
Source organism: Caballeronia sp. LZ001 (assembly GCF_031450875.1). Taxonomy (NCBI): domain Bacteria; kingdom Pseudomonadati; phylum Pseudomonadota; class Betaproteobacteria; order Burkholderiales; family Burkholderiaceae; genus Caballeronia; species Caballeronia sp. LZ001. The sequence goes on from NZ_JARTVX010000004.1 coordinate 590,035, forward strand.
CCGTCCAGCGCCTTCAAGGCCTTCGCAAAGAAATCCGTCGTGCCGAAGTTGCCCGACTTGAGCGCAAGCGCGAGCGGCGCATCGTCTGCATTGGCGCCGATGGATTGCGTCGCGGGCACACCCGGATCGATCTGCGGTCCGATACGCAACGAACGCACGTCGAGCGCCTGCACGACCGCGCCCGATGTCTCGCCGCCCGCGACCACGAACTTGCGCACGCCTGCGTCGCGCAGTTGCCGCGCAATCGCGGCGAGCGCGTCTTCAACCAGCTGTCCCGCCTTCTCCACGCCCAGTTCCTTCTGCACGGCCTTTACGTCATCCGGCGAAGACGTTGCGTAGATGAGCACGGTTTCATCGCCATGACTGCGCGCGAATTCCAGCGCCTGATCGACGACCGCTTCGCCGCGCGACAGCGCCAGCGGATCGACGCGAAAACTCGGCTTCGACGCGCGCCACTCCGCGACCTGCGCATTCGTGGCCTTCGACGCGCTGCCCGCGAGCACCACCGACCTGCCTTCGATCTTCGGCAGCTCGCCCGCATCTTCCGCATGAGCAAGCAGATTCGCCGCGCGATAATTTTCCGGCAGTCCAAGCGCGATACCCGAGCCGCCCGTGATGAGCTTGAGGTCACCGAGGGCGTCGCCGAGTACGAAGAGATCGGCGTCGGAAATGGCATCCGCGATAGCCAGGCGCACGCCATCCTTCTTCAGTTCGGCGATGCGCGCGCGTACCGCATCCGCGCCCTTCATGACCGTGTCGTAGCGAATCAGGCCGACCTTCGACTTCGTTTGCCGTTGCAGCACGCGCACGAGGTTGGGATCGGTCATTGGCGTGAGCGGATGGTTCTCCATGCCCGATTCATTCAGCAGCACGTCGCCGACGAAGAGGTTGCCGCGAAAGATCGTGCGGCCGTTCTCGGGAAACGCGGGGCAGGCAATGGTGAAGTCGTCGTTCAGCGCTTCGAGCAAGGCGTCCGCGACCGGGCCGATATTGCCCTTGTCGGTGGAATCGAAGGTCGAGCAATACTTGAAGATGAACTGGCGGCAGCCTTGCGCGCGCAGCCATTCGAGCGCTTCGAGCGACTGACGCACGGCGTCCTCGGCGGGAATCGTGCGCGATTTCAGCGCGACGATCAACGCGTCGGCTTCGATCTTCGTCCCGGCTGCCGGAACGCCGATGCTTTGCACCGTGCGCATGCCGCCGCGCACGAGCATGTTGGCGAGATCGGTCGCGCCGGTGAAATCGTCTGCGATGCAGCCAAGCAAGGCCTGCGCCATTATTTCGCTCCCTTCGGGACTTCGATGCCCGGAAAAATTTTGATGACTGCGGAATCGTCCTCGCCGCCGTGTCCGGCAGTCGAGGCCATCATGAACATCTGATGCGCGGCCGCCGAAAGCGGCAGCGGAAACTTCGACGTGCGGGCCGTATCGAGCACGAGGCCCAAGTCCTTCACGAAGATATCGACGGCGGATAGCGGCGTGTAGTCGCCCGAGAGAATGTGCGGCACGCGGTTCTCGAACATCCACGAATTGCCCGCGCTGTGCGTGATGACGTCGTAGAGCGCGTCCGGGTCCACGCCTTCGCGCAGGCCGAGCGCCATGGCTTCGGCGGCGGCGGCGATATGCACGCCCGCCAGCAACTGGTTGATGATCTTTACCTTCGAGCCCGCGCCGTGCTCCTCCGACAGCCGATACACCTTGCCCGCGATGGCATCGAGCACGTCTTCGCAGGCGGCGTAGGCATCGGCGGGGCCGGAGGTCATCATCGTCATTTCGCCGGATGCGGCCTTGGCGGCGCCGCCCGATACCGGCGAGTCCAGCATCAGCACGCCGGTTGCCACGACGCGCTTGCCGAGCTCCACCGCGAAACCCGGCGCGACCGTCGCGCAGGCGAGCACGACGCTGCCCGGTTTCATCGCCGGGACCGCGCCGTTATCGCCGAACAGAACGGCTTCGGTTTGCGCGGCGTTCACGACCAGCGTGACGACGACCTCACACTTGCCGCCCATTTCGGCCGGCGACGCGCATGCAATGCCGCCTTCGGCCGCGAACGAATCGAGCGCTTGCTGGCGGACATCGCATGCATGCACGGCGAAGCCCGCGCGCAATAGCGAGCGCGCGACGCCCAGACCCATTGCGCCCAGCCCGATGACTCCCACGTTTCTTGACATAGCGTTCTCTTGATTTTCGATGAAGCGGTTAGCAAAGGCCCGCTTCCGCCAGTCGGCGCGCGGCGTTGTAGAGATGTGTCTGAGCGGCGTTGCGCGCGGCCATGGGGTCGCCGGCGCGAATGGCTTCGGCGATGGCGGCGTGTTCCTCGCGCACTTGTCGCGAGAAGTCTTCGCGCAGCGCTTCGTTGCCGCGCGTGACGATGGTTCCGGCTTCGAGGTACTGGCTCAGGAAAGCGAGCGTCTTGAGGAAATAAGGATTGCCCGTGGCGGTCGCGATCTCGCGATGGAACGCCACGTCTTCCGCCACGCCGTTCTGGCCGGCGCGCACGGCTTCGTCAATACGAGCGAGCGCGGCGTCGATGGCGGCCATTTGCTCGTCGGTGCGGCGCATCGCGGCTTCGGACGCGACTTCGGCTTCGATCGCCCGGCGCAGCGCGAGGATATGCAGCACGGAGCCCGGCTCGACGGCCTGTGCGTAGTCGATCCGCAACGGCCGAATGCCCGCGCGCTCGACGATGAAGACGCCACTGCCTTGCCGAGGTTCGACCATGCCTTCGTTCTTCAGCCGCGAAATGGCCTCGCGAATCACCGTGCGGCTCACGCCGAACTCCTGCGCGAGCACGGCTTCGGTCGGCAGCTTGCCGGTGGCGGTGAAACTTCCCTTCTCGATCAGCTTTTGCAATTGCTGCGCGACCGTATCGCTCAGTGCGCGGGACGGAATCTTTTCGAACATGCGGATGGACGGCTCTTGTACGGTCATCGGGTCATCATACAAGTTTGCGTGGCCGAGATCGTATCAGCTTTAACCCCTAGCCGGAAAGCGGCTACTGCTCCAAAGGATCGTCGATCAGCGCCAGCGCATCGCGTATTTCGGACGCGTCGCCGGGACGGACCAGCCGCGCGACTTCCTTGCCGCCTGTCATGAAAATGAGCGTCGGCCAAAGCTTGACGCGAAACGAGCGGCCGAGCGGTCGGCCGCTGCCGTCCTCGATCTTCATGTGACGGATATCGCGATGATCCTGGAACGCCTGTGCGATCAGCGGCTGCGCGGCGCGGCAGAAGCCGCACCAGTCGGTGCCGAATTCGATGACGACGGGCGCCGTCGATGCATCGAGTTCAGCGCGCTCGGGCGCGGTTTTCGCGTATTCGGTGGTCATGGTCATGGCTTCGTCCTGGCTGTCTTGTCCGGTTCGATTTCAGCAGAAAGTGCGCCCGCGTGCTTGAGCCGGCCTTTGCGGAACCGCACTTCTAGCCCGGTTCACTGCCCGATTCCCGTCAGCCCGATCAGCGCTCCGCCCGCCAGCAACCACAGCGGATGCAGTTTCGTCTTGTACGACACGACCGCCACGACAGCGGTGATCGCGACCAGCATCCACGTCTGATCGGATGCCTCGGCAATCAGCAGCGCGCTCGCCGCCACGAGGCCCGCCGTGATCGGCACGAGACCGAGTTGCACATAGCGCCGCCACGGCCGGTCCTTGAAGCGCTCCCACGCGTGCAGCGCGGCAATCGTCACGAGCGATGACGGCCCGAACTTCGCGATCGACGTGACCAGCACGCCCGGCCAGCCCGCGACATGCCAGCCGATCAGCGTGACGATCATCATGTTCGGCCCGGGCGCCGCCTGCGCCAGTGCAAAGAGCGCGGAAAAGTCGGCCTTCGTCATCCAGTCGTGTACTTGCACGACCTGCCGCTGCATCTCGGGAAGAATGGTGTTGCCGCCGCCGAACGCGAGCAGCGAGAGCTGGCTGAAGATGGCGGCGAGCGAAAGCAGATTCGCGATCATCGGCGCACCTTCCACGCAATGAGGACCGAGATCGGCGTGAGCACGAGCATCGACGGAAGCAAGGGCGTGCGCAGGAACGCGATGGCCGCGAGCATGACGAGCGCGATGACTGCCGCCTCGGGCTTCTTGCGCAGCGGCCACATGATCTTGATGGCCATCGCGATCAGCAGCCCGGCCGCCGCCGCCGCAAGCCCCGCGAACAGATGCGCGATACGAGGGTCCTGATGCGTGCGCTGATAGATCACGCCCAGCGCGATCACGATCAGCGACGGCCCGCCGATCAGCCCGAGCAGGCCCGCGAACGCGCCGGCCAGGCCACGAAAGCGCATGCCGATAGCCACCGACAGGTTGATCACGTTGCCGCCCGGCAGGAACTGGCAGAGGCCGAGGAGATCGGTGAACTCGTCGGCAGTCAGCCATTTGCGGCGTTCGACGATCTCGCGCCGCGCGAGTGGCAACGCGCCGCCGAACGCGGTGAGGCCGAGCGTGAGAAAGCCAGTGAAGATCTGCGAGACGGTGGGCGGCGCGGCGGTGTGCCCGGTGAGAGCGGGATCGGATGACATGAGGCGCGGGCGTGAACGTTCATCGGGAAAGCCGAAAGGGTACAGCGTCCCGATGTGCGCCAGAAGAGGTGTTATCGTTGTAGGTTGATTGAAAGCGATGCGGTACGCATGGCGGTTCGCCGCTCCGAAGGCGAAGGCGAACGCGGCGGCATCGCCGTCCTCAGCCAGCCAGCCGCGCCCGCCGCGCTTCGTAAGCCTTCAGATTCGCAAACGCGATTGCCAGCACGGAAGCGCCATCCACCGACGTCTTGCGCCGCGCCAGCAAGTCGCCGACGATATGATCCGCTTCGATCCGCGCGCCGTTTTCCAGATCGCGCAGCATCGAAGCCGTCATCAGCGAACCGCGGTCCGTGAAGTAACCGCGTGCACGCGTGACGAGCGCCTCGCCCGGCGAATGACCGTTATCGGCCGCGATCCCGCTGCATTCGTCGAAGAGACGACGCAACACATCATCGCCACCCGGCGCGCTCACGATGTCGCCAACGGGCGCGCGCATCAGGCACGTTCCCGTGGCGAGCGTCGCCAGGAAGACCCACTTCTCCCACATCGCCTGCAGAATGTCCTCGCTCACCTGCAGATCGAACCGCGCGTCGCTCAATTGCGCGGCGATTGTGTCGATGCGCGCCGAACGCCCGCCCGCGCGCTCGCCGATGGTCATCGACTGCATCTCGTTCAGATGGAGCACTTCGCCTTCAGCGCCGAGCGTCGCGCCGATCACGCACTGCCCGCCGAGCACTTTTGCCGTGCCGAAGCGCGCATCGAGCACGTCGAGATGGCCCATGCCGTTCAGAAGCGGCAGGATCGCGGTGTCCGGTCCGACCGCGGGCGCGAACGAATCGATGGCGTTGGCCAGGTCATAAGCCTTGCAGCTCAGCATGACGAGATCGAACGGCTTATCGATGTCCCTTGCCAGCACGAGCGGCGGCGCGTCGAAATGGAGATCGCCGGCCGGACTTTTCACCACGAGGCCACTCTCGTGCAGCTTCTGCGCGCGGCGTTCGCGCACCAGAAAGGTCACGTCCCTGCCTGCTTCGAGTAACCGCGCGCCGAAGTATCCGCCGATGGCGCCCGCGCCCACTACCAGAATCCGCATGTCACGCTCCGTGTCGTTGATGGTGCTCGTGTTCGTGATCGGTCTTCACGCCTGCCAGACGCCATAACCCGCTTCGCGCAAGCCGATTGCAAGTTCCACTTCCATGTCGCGTGCGCCCTCGTAGGGCATCGGGTTGTACATCTCATACAGATGCGGCAAGAGCCGCAAGCCGAAATCGCGCACGAAGCGGTTCGACTGAATGCCCGCCTTGTGCTTGTCGAAGCGCACGTCGGGATCGATTCCCGTCATGCCGACATAGACGAACGGCTTGCCCAACACGTAATCCGGATTCGCACGACGAAAGCGCGCCTCGTCCCAGACTGCGTCCGCCAGCTCGACGACGTAGACCGAATAATGATGCGCTCGCGCGCGCCGGGCCTGCGCCATGAATGAATTGCCTCGCGGCTTGCTCGTTGGGCTGGTCATTCTATGACGGCGCCGCGTGCGCTGCCCGAACGCCCTGCCGAGAGCGCGCTTTCCCTGCCGGATGGCGCTCAAAGTGGTAAATTCGGGTCGGTCTGCGTTCGCGTCAGCGGCCGCGCCGCCGGTAGAATTCCGGCCGCGCCGCAGCGCGTCGCACCGGGCCTTCAGCCGGCCCCGGCGCGAACCGCGCGTGAAGACGATCTCTTCATCCTGCGAACGCCGCATTTATCGATACGTTTCATCCCCGAAGCCTTGCGCCACGAGCCGCGGGCTTCGGCCATCCGGAGATCAAGCAATGAGCAAGCAAGCTATCGGCGTAGTGGGCCTCGCCGTCATGGGCCGCAACCTGGCCTTGAATATCGAGAGCCGCGGCCACGCCGTTTCGGTCTACAACCGCAGCCGCGAAAAAACCGATGAACTGATTGCCGAACATCCCGACAAGAAGCTCGTGCCCGCGTACACGCTCGAAGAGTTCGTGCAGTCGCTCGAAACTCCGCGCCGCATTCTGTTGATGGTCAAGGCCGGTGCCGGCACGGATGCCACCATCGACGCGCTGCGTCCGCTGCTGGACAAGGGCGACATTCTCATCGACGGCGGCAATACGCATTTCACCGATACCATCCGCCGCAATCAGGACCTCGCGAAGTCGGGGCTGCATTTCATCGGCACGGGCGTGTCGGGCGGTGAGGAAGGCGCGCTCAAGGGCCCGTCGATCATGCCGGGCGGCCAGAAAGAAGCCTACGAACTCGTCGCACCGATCCTCACCGAGATCGCCGCGAAGGCGCCTGACGGCGAACCGTGCGTCGCGTACATGGGCCCGGACGGCGCGGGTCACTTCGTGAAGATGGTGCACAACGGCATCGAGTATGGCGACATGCAATTGATCGCCGAAAGCTACGACGTGCTGAAGCGCGTGGCGGGTCTGTCGAACGAAGAACTCGGCAAGGTGTACGTCGAGTGGAATCAGGGCGAGCTGGACAGCTACCTGATCGAAATCACGTCGAAGATTTTCTCGAAGAAAGACGACGAAACCGGCAAGGATCTCGTCGATGTCATTCTGGATCGCGCGGCGCAGAAAGGCACGGGCAAGTGGACGAGCCAGAACGCGCTCGATCTCGGCGCACCGTTGCCGCTGATTACCGAAGCGGTGTTCGCGCGTGTTTTGTCGTCGCTGAAGGATCAGCGCGTGAAGGCGAGCAAGGTACTCACCGGTCCGTCGCCGAAGTTCGACGGCGACCGTGAGGCATTTATCGAATCGGTGCGGCGTGCGCTGTATCTGAGCAAGATCGTTTCCTACGCGCAGGGCTTTGCGCAGTTGCGCGCGGCATCGGACGAATACGACTGGAACTTGCAGTACGGCACCATCGCCAAGATTTTCCGGGCGGGTTGCATTATCCGCGCGCGCTTCCTGCAAAAGATCACGGACGCATATGAGAAGGACGCGGGGCTAGCCAATTTGCTGCTCGATCCGTATTTCAGCGATATCGCCGCGAAGTACCAGGACGCATTGCGCGATGTCGTCGTGGCGGCGGTGAAGGCGGGCGTGCCGGTGCCGGCGTTTTCATCGGCGGTGGCGTATTTCGACAGCTACCGGTCGGAAACACTGCCGGCGAATCTCGTGCAGGCGCAGCGGGACTTTTTCGGTGCGCATACGTTCGAGCGCACGGATAAGCCGGGAAGCTTTCACGCTAACTGGGCTTGAGGGTGCTGGTTTGAGTTGAAGCGGGGCGGCTCTTTTGGAGCCGCTTTTTTTTTGATGGTTCAGGCCGCACGCGCCCAGCCAAAAGAAATTCGAAGCTCGCGCAAGATGTCGAACGTGTCGCGAATCGGCACGCCGAAATTGACGCAGACATTCGGAATCTTTACTTTGGTCGTGTGCTCGTGGAAACGTTCGTGGGTCGCAACGCCGCAACCCATCGTTCGGGCTTTCGCAATAAGCCACGGGTCCGCGCCGCCAAGGAACTGATCTCTGCTCGGCCGGGTGTATCGGTCAATTGATTCGATATGCTGAACGATTTCGATAAAAGAAGATTGGGTTTCTTCGTCTGTCACATCCACGAACCAACCGGTTCCGCGCCGCGCCTCGATCCACTCCGCAAGACCGTCTCCCTTGCCCGCGAGTTCGTCGTAGACTTCGCCGATGCTCGCAATCAGCCCTTTCGCATTCGCGTCGTCCAGCCAATCCCAGAAGCCAGGGCAAATATCGCTTGCATAATACCGATTCTGCGCCTCGATAAAAATGTTGCTGTCCAACAGATACATGCTTACTTTTCCCCGTACACACTGTCCGCGAGTTGTCTGAGCTTTGCAGGACTGATTCCAAGCATGCTGCCTGCGTCGCGCAGCAGCATGCGGCCTTCGAGAGCCGATTCCAGTACCGCCTTCGTGAGTAACTTGCTGTTTCTGACCGCCAGCGTCTTGTAGGCATTGCCGCCGCGAGTCCTGCGCGCTCCGGCCGCGGCCCAGTCTCGACGTTCGGATTCATAGAAGCGACTGAATTCGTCCCACGTCGCGAAGCGCAGTTCGACCGCGCGACGACCGATCACGATTCCGCTTACCTTGAACATTCGCGCGAGCTCGCGCACTTGCGCTGCGAAGTCCTGACGCGGCGTCCAGCGGCCGCGAAGCTCCTCGGCGGGAACGAGGAATTCGGCCGCGGCAGCGTTGCATTGACGTTCGATGTCGCTATCGCGCGCCTTGACGTCCCCGAGCCGCTCGTTGGATATACCGCTCGCCCCGAGCCAGATATGAGCCAGTTCGTGTATCACCGTGAAGATCTGGGCGGCCTTTGCGTCCCTCGCATTCAGGAAGATGACGGGCGCAAGTTCATCGGCAATGGCGAAGCCACGAAACTCATCGACCGAAAGCGGACGATGCGTATTGTTCCCGACGATTCCCGAACGCATGACGAGAACGCCCGCCGCCTCGATGCGCCCGATCAACAAGCGCAAATAGTCTTCCCAGTTGCCGCTTTCGGCGCGATCCTGCGCGGTTATCTTGAGCGCACGTTTCATATTGGCCGCGACGGTGGTGGCGGCGCTGTGCATGTCGAGCCGTCCGGGAAAATCTAGCGATGGCTCGCCCTGCTGCTGCCGGTGTTCCCTGAACCACGCTTGCTTCCTCAAGACGTCGTTTAGCAACTCGCGGAAATTCGTGCTGAGCGGCTTGACCGGACCATCGCCGACAGTCCGGAAATCTGCAATGGGCAGGGGTTCTTCAGGCGGCTCGGCAAGATAGAGGTAGCCAAAGGGTATATGCGTAAGCTCCGCAATCCGCTTGGCCTGCCTGAAGGTAGGCATTCGCACGCCGGCTTCCCACGAAGAGACGCGTGCAGCCGGTGTTCCCAGCTTGTCGGCCAGTGCTGGCGCGTCGATACCCGAACGCTCGAGCGCCCAGGAAAGTATCGCGGGATTGATTCGTGCCTCGGTCATTACAGGGAGTGTCGCTGCCACCTGCTGCCACCTCGATTGCGTCAAACGATGCTCAAGGTCCGGCCGCTAAGGAAACGCCTTGATCGTCATTCGGGAAATGAATGACAAGAGCCTACCATTGGAAATAGCACTGTGTCGTTGACTTGAAGCAGGCACACCGCTTCAGTCAGATACCCCCACCCAAGCCCCATCCCTCCCACTACTCCTCAACACCGCCTCCACGAACCTCAACCCCGCGACGCCATCCTCGACCGTGGTCAGCCAGTCATCCCCCTGCGTCGTCCCGCTAGCGATACACGCCGCCGCATCCGTATAAAGCTGCGCGAAAGCCTCCAGATAGCCTTCCGGATGCCCCGCCGGAACCCGCGTCGCGTGCAGCGCCTCGGCGCTTTGCACGCGTCCGCGCGTGATTCGCTGCGACGCGCCGCCCACCGGCGTGAACCACAATTCGTTCGGCTCCTGCTGATCGAACATCAAACCGGCCTTCGTGCCATAAACGCGCAGGCGCAACGCGTTCTCTTCGCCCGCCGCGACCTGGCTCGCCCACAACATGCCGCGCGCGCCGTTCGCGTAGCGCAGCATCGCTTGCACGTGATCGTCGATACGCCGCCCCGGCACGAACGTCGTCACTTCCGCCGCCAACTCCGACGGCCGCATCCCCGTCACATAGTCGGCAAGCTGATACGCGTGCGTGCCGATATCGCCGAGGCATCCCGCCGGCCCCGCGAGCGCGGGATCGGTGCGCCACACGGCCTGACGGTTCGCCTGCGTTTCCACCGGCAACGAGAGCCAGTCCTGCGCATACTCGACCTGCACCACGCGGATATCACCCAGCAATCCCTGCCGCACCATGCCGCGCGCATGCCGCACGAGCGGATAGCCCGTGTACGTGTATGTCACCGCGAACACCAGCCCCTTGTCGCGCGCGAGCTTTTGCAGCGCCTCGCCTTCGGCCAGCGATACCGCGAGCGGCTTGTCGCAGATCACGTGGATGCCGGCTTCGAGAAACGCCGTGGCAATGGGCGCATGCAGATGATTCGGCGTGACGATAGCCACCGCTTCCACGCCGTCCGAACGCCCCGCCTCGACGCGCGCCATTTCGCGATAATCGCCATAGCTGCGCGGCAAACCGATTGCCGATGCGCTCGCCGCCGCGCGCCGTGGGTCCGATGACAACGCGCCCGCCACCAGCTCATAACGGTCGTCGAGCCGCGCCGCGATCCGATGCACCGCGCCGATAAACGCGCCCTCGCCGCCGCCGACCATGCCCAGCCGCACGCGCTTCATCGCGTTTCTCCCATGCCGAGCACGCCGCGCAACTGCTCGCGATTCGCGCCGCTGCCCGCGAAGTCGTCGAAGGCGCGTTCGGCCACGCGGATGATGTGATCGCGGATAAACACCGCGCCTTCGCGCGCGCCGTCTTCCGGATGCTTCAACGCGCATTCCCATTCGAGCACGGCCCAGCCTGGGAAATCGTATTGCGCCATCTTCGAGAAGATCGCCTTGAAGTCGATCTGCCCGTCGCCTAACGAGCGAAAGCGCCCGGCGCGCTCGACCCATCCCGAATATCCGCCGTACACGCCTTGGCGGCCATTCGGCCGGAACTCCGCGTCCTTCACATGAAACGCCTTGATGCGCGCGTGATAGATGTCGATGAACGCCAGATAATCGAGTTGCTGCAAAACGAAGTGACTCGGATCGAACAGGATATTCGCGCGCGGATGGTCATCCACCGCCGCGAGAAAGCGCTCGAAGGTCACGCCATCGTGCAGGTCTTCGCCGGGGTGCAGTTCGTAACACACGTCGACGCCCGCGTGCTCGAACTCATCGAGAATCGGTCGCCAGCGCGCGGTAAGTTCCTCGAATGCGGCTTCGACGAGACCCGCCGGACGCTGCGGCCACGGATAGAAATACGGCCACGCGAGCGCGCCCGAAAAGGTCACATGCGCGGCGAGCCCGAGCCGTTTCGATGCCGCCGCCGCGTACTTCAATTGCCCGGTCGCCCATTCGGTGCGCGCGGCCGGATTGCCTCGCACATGGGGCGCGGCGAAGCCATCGAACAAGGTGTCGTAGGCCGGATGCACCGCGACCAGTTGCCCTTGCAGATGCGTAGACAATTCGGTGATCGCGACGCCCGCATCCTCGACGGTGCGGCGAATGTCGTCGCAATACGCATCGCTGGATGCGGCCTTCTCCAGATCGATGAGACGCGGGTCCGCCGGCACCTGAATGCCCGCGTAGCCGAGTCCTTTCGCCCACGACGCGAGATGCGCGAGCGAGTCGAACGGCACGTCGTCGCCCATGAATTGCGCGAGAAAGATCGCGGGGCCCTTGATGGTCTTCATCTTTCGCCTCGATATTTGAACAACGCGAAGGGCCGGTCGAAACCGGCCCGCCACTCAGAACGGCGAGTTCGGGTAATAGAACTGCTTGGCGTTCTCCTTCGTGATGAGCACCGAGGGAATGATCGTGGTCGGCGGCAGCTTGTCGCCCTTCAGGCGCGCTTCGGCGGTGAGCTTGATCGCGTCGTAGATGAACTTCGGCGAGTACGAGACGTCGGCCTTTACGAGCTTGTCGCCATCCATGATGCGCTTGACCGCTTCCTTCGATCCCGCGCCGCCGAACACTTCGTTGATATCGGTGCGCTTTGCCTGCTCGATCGCCTTCAGTACGCCGATCATCATGTCGTCGTCGGCGGCCCACACGGCGTCGATGTGCTTGAAGCGCGTGAGATAGTCCTGCATGGTCTTGAAGGCGTCGTCGCGATTCCAGTTGGCGTATTTCGCATCGAGAATCTTCATGTCCGGATGCTGCTTGATCACGCCTTCGAACGCGGCCCAGCGTTCGTTGTCGAGGGTCGTCGGAATGCCGCGCAACGCGACGATATCGCCCTTGTTGTCCAGCGTCTTCGCGAGATACTCGGCAGGTAGCTTGCCGAACGCGGTGTTGTCGCCGGCGACGTACGCGTCCTGCGCGCTGGTGTCGGTCAAGCCGCGATCCACGACCGTCACGTACACGCCTTTCTTCTTCACCTGCGCGACCGGCTGCGTGAGCGACGCCGATTCGAACGGGAAAATCACGAGCGCATTGATCTTGTTGACCGTCACGAGATCCTGCAACTGGTTGGCCTGTTCGGGCGCGCCGGCCGCCGTCTTCACGATCACCTTGAGGTCGGGATGCGCCTTCTCCAGTTCCTTCTTCGCTTCGTTGGCCCACCAGACGATACCGCCCGTGAAGCCGTGCGTCGCGGTCGGAATGGCGACGCCGAGCACGACTTTATCGGCGGCGGATACGGACGTGGAAACGGCGAACGCGCTCGCCGTCAAGGTAAGCGCGGCGAGCGCGCGAAGCACGAGTTTCATGACGATGTCTCCTGTGTTTTAGATACTTCTATCGACGTCCACGCTGCAGGAAGGCCACGAAGATGATCACGGCGCCCTGCACCGCCGCATTCAGATACACGCTGATGATGCTCGTCAGGTTCAAGATGTTGTTGATGACCGAAAGCAGAATCGCGCCGATGACCGTGCCGATCACGCGCCCTTCGCCGCCTCTGAGCGCGGTGCCGCCCACCACCACGGCCGCAATGGCTTCGAGCTCCCACAAGAGGCCGGTGGTCGGCGTGGCCGAACCGAGCCGCGGCACGTAGAGCACGGTCGCGACCGCGACGCACAGTCCAAGCAGCACGTAGGTCGCGATCTTCACCTGATCCACGCGAATGGCCGCATAACGCGCAACCTGTTCGTTCGAGCCGATAGCCTGCACGTGACGCCCGAACACCGTGCGATTGAGCACGATAGCGCCGCCCGCCGCGACGATCAGGAACACCCAGATCGGCACGGGCACGCCGAAGAGACTCGCGTAATAGACCGGGCCGTAGAGATCGACGAGCGAATTGTCGAGCGTGAGCGCGCCGCCATCCGCGAGCCATGTCAGAAGCGCGCGAAACACGCCGAGCGTTCCCAGCGTGACGATGAACGGCTCGATGCGCCCCTTGGTCACGAGCAAGCCATGCGCGAGCCCGAACAACGCACCGAGCACGAGCGCCAGCACGATGCCGAGCGCGAGAATCGCGAGCGGCGGCACGGCATGTCCGCGCACGCCCTGCAGCAGCCCGTTCATCATGTAGATCATGCTGCCCGCGATGAGCGCGGCCATTGACCCGACCGACAGATCGATCCCGCCCGAGATGATGACGAAGGTCATCCCCACCGCGATGATGCCGATGAACGATGTGCGCGTGAGCACGTTCATGGCGTTGTCGAAAGTGGCGAAGTCGCCGTTGAGCATGGTTCCGCCGACGCAAAGCGCGATCAGTCCGATCAGCGGCCCGACGCCGAACAGTATGCGTGAGTAGGCGGCGAGGCGGCTTTCCTGCGCGGTGTCTTCAGTGTGTGCCGGTCGCATGCGCGATCAACCTCTCTTCGGTCAGGAGTTCCATGCCGAGCGTCGCGACGAGCTCGCCCGCGCGCATCACCGCGACGCGATGACAAAGCCCGATGAGTTCGATCAGCTCGGAAGAGATCACGATCACCGCGCGGCCTTCGGCGGCCAGGCGATGAATCAGGAAATAGATGTCGCGTTTGGCGCCGACATCGACGCCGCGCGTCGGTTCGTCGAGCACGATCACGCGCGGATCGGGATGCAGGAACTTGGCGAGCGCGAGCTTCTGCTGATTGCCGCCCGAGAGCATGCGCGCGCGGCTCTTCGCGTTGCCCGTGCGTATGCCGAAGTCCTTCACGGCGACTTCGAGCGCCACGCGTTCCGCGTGCATGTCGACGAGCGGATGCGCGTAGCGTTCCAGCGTCATCATCGTGAGATTGTCTTTCAACGCCATGTCGACATGCAGGCCGCGTCCCTTGCGGTCTTCGCTCAAGTAAGTGATGCCGTGACGCATGGCGTCGCGCGGGCTTTTGAGCTTCACGGTGCCATTTTCAATCGCGATGGTTCCCGCGCTCAGCGGCCGCAAACCCACGAGCGCTTCGAAGAGTTCCGTGCGTCCCGCGCCGACGAGACCCGCGAAGCCGAACACTTCGCCCGCGCGCACCGAGAAGCTCACGCCTTCCGCCCAGCCCGGCACCGACGCTTGATCGACCTTGAAGGCGACGGGCGCATCGGCGGCGAGCGGCGGCTTGTCCGGGAACATGTCGGAGACTTCGCGGCCGACCATCAGGTTCGCCATTTGATGACGCGTGATTTCATCGGTCGGCGAGCGCGCGACGAAGCGGCCATCGCGCATGACGATCACTTCGTCGGTCACGCGCTCCACTTCGTCGAGCTTGTGCGAGATATAGACGATGGTCACGCCCGCTTCCTTCAGCCGTGCCATCAGCGCAAAAAGACGCTGCGTTTCCGAAGGCGTGAGCGTCGCGGTGGGCTCGTCCATGATGAGCAGGCGCGCATTGCGCAGCATCGCCTTGGCAATCTCGACCAACTGCTTTTCCGCGACGATCAAGTCGCGCACGCGCGTGTCCGGGTTCTTGTGCAGGCCGACTTCGGTGAGCGCGTCGCGGGCGGCATCGCGCATGGCCGGTTCATCGAGAAAGAAGCCGCGCCGCAACTCGTGCCCGAGAAACATGTTCTGCGTGATGCTGAGATGATCCGCGAGGTTCAGTTCCTGGTGGATCAGCACGATGCCGGCATGTTCCGCTTCACGCGAACTTCTGAAGTCGGCTCGTCTTCCGTCGATCACCATCTCGCCTGCGTTGGCGCGCTCGTAGCCAGCGAGGATTTTCATGAGCGTGGACTTGCCCGCGCCGTTTTCGCCAAGCAAGCCGTGGATGCGTCCCGGCTTCAGATCGAAGCTCACGCCGTGCAGCACGCGCACCGGCCCGAACTGTTTTTCGATTCCCTCGAAGCGCACGGCGAGGCTCATTTTCACGCGCTCCTTCGTTGAATGAGTCGATGCGGCAGCAGCACGCCCGGCACGTCCGCGCGTGGATCGCGCAGGCGCTTGAGCAGCAGTTCCGCCGCCGTTTCACCGAGCGCCTGCATGGGCTGCGAGACAGTGGTAAGCGGCGGATAGACATGTGCGGCCACCGCGATATCGTCGAAGCCCACTACCGCGACATCTTCCGGTACGCGCAAGCCGACGCCGCGCAAACCGTTCATCACGCCGATGGCGAGCGTGTCAGAAACGGCGAAGATCGCGGTCGGTCTTGTGCGCTCGCCAAGCGAGGCAAGCTGCGTGGCCGCGCGTTCGCCGGCGTCGTAATCGAGGCTTTCGAGTTCGACCTGCCACGCCGGATTGGCTTCGATACCCGCGTCCCGAAGCGCATCGCGATAACCGGCCAGCCGCTGGCGTCCGTACAGATAGCCGTGTCCCGAGTTGATGAGCGCGATGCGTTCGTGTCCCTTGCCAAGCAGATACCGCACGACATCGCCCGCTGCAAGATGATTGTCGATGCCCACGTAAGGCACGCCCGCGCCCGGATCGAATTCGCAGCACGCTACCCACGGCAAGGTCGAGGCCTCTTCGGCAAGCGCCTTTTGCACGGCGGCGGGGTCGAGACAGATTGCGCCATCCGCGCGGCGTCCGCGTAACAGGTCGAAGTAACTGCGCTCGCGCAAGGGGTCGGCGCCGGTATCGCACATCAGCATGAAATAGCCGTTTTGTCGCGCCACGCTGTCGATGCCACGTACGATAGCCGCATAAAACGGATTGCCGAAGTCCGGCACCATGGTGAGCAGCAGACGGCTTTCCGCCGTGCGGAGATTGCGCGCAAGTTCGTTGATGCGGTAACCGCTCGCAGCGACCGCCACGCGCACTTTTTCGCGCGTCGTCTCGCGCACGTTCGCATGGCCGTTGAGCACGCGCGATACCGTCGCGACCGACACGCCCGCGCGCTCGGCGACATCCGCTATCGATACTTCCTCGCGTGTACGAACCGTATCCGACATGCTGCGCGCCACCGCGGCGAACGAGATGTAATGGATTACATTATTTGGCGCGAGACGCGCTTAAAGCAACCGGAATCGGCTAGGGATAAACGCTTAAAGCGCGCGTCTGTCGATTTGCTTGCGGCTGGCTCGTCGTAGGGTGTGAGCGGGGAAAGGCCACGCTTGCAACTTATCGAGGAGCATTCCATGCGTTTCATGATGCTGATGATCCCGCGCGGCTACGAAAGCGCGCAACCGGGCACGCTGCCCTCCGCCGAAGCCGTCGCCTCAATGATGAAGTACGACGAAGAACTGCAGAAGGCAGGCGTGTTGCTCGCGCTCGACGGACTGCATCCCCCTTCGATGGGCGCGCGCGTTTCGTTCGAAGGCGGCAAGCCGCGCGTCGTCGACGGCCCTTTCGCCGAAGCCAAGGAAGTGCTAGGCGGTTACTGGATGCTGCAGGTCAAATCGCGCGAAGAGGCCATCGAATGGGCGAAGCGTTGTCCCGCTTCGGACAACGAGGTGATCGAAGTGCGGCAAGTCATGGAGTTCGGCGACTTTCCGCCCGACGTGCAGGAAGCGGCGGCGGGCTTCGATGAAGCGCACAACAAGCCGCGCTCTTAAGCCAGACGCGGAGCATTCGTGCTTTCGCCTCAAGCCGACGCGGTCAGTTCGAATAGCGATTGACGCAAGGCCTTCGCGCGCTTCTCTCCGAACTTCGCTTCGAACTCGGCCTGCGCGATGCGCCATTGCTCGACCGCTTTCTTGAGCGTCTCCTTGCCTTGCGACGTCAGCCGCAGCCCGACTGCACGCGAACTCGCCGCCTGCTGCTCCGCTTCGACGATGCCATCGCGTTGCAAAGGCTTGAGCGCGCGAACGAGCGTGGTGCGGTCCATGACCATGGCGTCGGCGAGATCCGCCATCGACACATCGGGCCGGCGCGCGATAGCCAACATGAGCGTGTATTGCGCGGCCGTGATGCCGGCCACGTTCAGATGCCGCTCGTACAACTGCGAGACATAGCGCGCGGCCTGACGGATTGCGAAGCAGTTGCAATCGAAGAGAGAAGAGTTCGGATTCGTAGCCATGCCGTTTAGCATATTTGTGCATATGCACTTTGTCAAGGGCCGCGTTTTCATCGACGCGACAGGAGGCTCTCGGGACGCGGCGCGAATCGTCGTGGCGCGACTTGCTTCAAATCCCGCAGTGCCGCATCCCGCTTGGGTATTCGGTCCGCCGACGCTATGCCGAAATCCGCATCCGTCACGCGACTTAACAACAAGACGCGGCGAATTTGGCTCCCTAAATTGCGCATGTCCCGCCTCGTTCACCGTGCGCCGGATGCGCGCGAGGGGAAAGCCCTTCTTGCCGGCGCACTTGTGGCGATGTCCCATTCGATAGTCGAAACAGTCAGTCAGACCAACAAGGAGAGGAAACCATGCGTATCCACACGAGCCTCAAGCTAGTCTGCGCCGCCGTCGCGCTTGCCGCGCTGCCGTTCGCCGCGGCCGCCGAGGACATGACGGTGAAAGTCGGCTTTGCCGCGCCGCTCACCGGCGCAAACGCGGGCTACGGCAAAGATCTCCAGAACGGCGTGCAACTCGCGCTCGATGAAGCGAACGCCAAAAAGATCAGCATCGGCGGCAAGACGGCGAAGTTCGAAATCGCGGCGGAAGACGATCAGGCCGACCCGCGCATCGGCGTGCAGGCCGCGCAGAAGCTCGTGGATGACGGCGTGGCCGTGGTCGTCGGACACTTCAACTCGGGCACGACGCTGCCTGCATCGCCGATCTACAACACCGCCGGCATTCCGCTGATCGACCCCGCGGCGACTAACCCGACCATTACCACGCGTGGCCTGGAAAACGTCTTCACGGTCATTTCGAGCGATGCGCAGAACGCGGGCAACGCCGGCGCCTACGCGGTGACGACGACGAAGGCGAAGAAGATCGGCATCATCGACGACCGCACGGCCTTCGGTCAGGGCGAAGCCGACGAGTTCGAGAAAGCGGTGAAAGCGAAAGGCGGCACGATCGTCGCGCGCGAATTCAGCGACAACCAGACGGTCGACTTCAGCGCGCAGCTCACGCGTCTGAAGGCGGCCAACGCCGATCTGATTTTCTTCGGCGGACTGGATCGGCAAGCGGCAGCCGTGGTCAAGCGCATGAAGCAGCTCGGCATGACCGCGCAGTTCGTGGGCGGCGGCGGCGTGATGGATGCCGACTTCCTCAAGCTCGCCGGCGATGCGGCCGAAGGCGCGCAGGCGTGGGAATACGGCAGCCCGCTCGACAAGCTGCCGCAAGGCAAGGCGTTCAGCGACAAGTTCCAGAAACGCTTCGGGGTGGCGATTCTCTCGTATGCGCCGTTCGGCTACGACGCCGCGTGGGCCGCGATCAACGCAATGGAGAAGGCCGGTTCCGCCGATCCCAAGGTGTATCGGCCGGCGCTAAAGAAGATTTCCTTCGATGGCATCACCGGCCCGATCGCATTCGATGATAACGGCGCCTTGAAGAACGCGTCATCGACGCTCTATCAGGTGAAGAACGGCCAGTGGGACACCGTGGTGACAAAGCACGGCATGTAAGCGTTGCACGTGCTCAGGCTTGCACGGCGTTCGTGTAAGCCTGGAGCGTCTCACGCGTCCGTGCCGCCTCCCCTTCCAGCCATTTCGCGAACTGCTGCAAGGTCGGCGACGGCGCGGGCCGCTCGGGGTAGACGAGGTAGTACGCCGCGCCGCTCGGCACACACAGCGAAAACGGCGCGATCACGCGTTTCGCGCGCAAGTCGTCCTCGATCAGCGACAAGTCGCCGATGGTTACGCCCAGACCCTGCATCGCCGATGTGATGGCGAGATCGAGCGTGTCGAAATGCTGCGCCTTCATCGAAGGCAGGCCGGCGTAACCATAAGCGCCGAGCCACAAGAGCCAGTCGCGCCGGTCGCGTGTGGGATGCAAAAGCGTCTTGCCGGCCAGATCGTCGGGCGTCGGCGCGCGGTCCCGCCGAACCTTGAACTGCTCGGGCGCACAGACGGGAGTCAACACTTCATCGAACAGATGGTGCGAGCTAACACCCTTCTGCGCTGGCGCCGGCGCGCCAAACACGATGGCTGCATCGAACTGTTCGGCGTTGAACTCGACACTGTGCGACACGGCTGCTGTCACTTCGATCACCAGCTCCGGACGCTCGTTCTGCAGACGAATGACACGCGGCAAGACCCAGCGCATGGCGCAGGTCGGACACTTCAGACGCAGTGTTCCGTACTGTGCGCCACCTTTCGCGAGCGCATCGGCGATCTGTTCGAAAGCCTGCTGCAACGGCGCAATGAGCAACGCGCCATGATGCGTGAGCGCGAGGCCGCGCGCCTGCCGCACGAAGAGCGCATAGCCGAGATGCGCCTCCAGTCCGGCAATCTGGCGGCTCACCGCGCCTTGCGTCACGTTCAACACATCGGCGGCTCGCGTGAAATTGAGCTTGCGCGCGACCACGAGGAAGGTCTTCAGCACGTCCAGGGATGGCAAGGGTTTCATGTGGTCGTTCGCGGGTTTATCTACGTAGCCATGAATTCGAAGCATGGCTAGTATGACAAAGTTTCGATTGTTCCGGCTTTATTGCCGCGGTTCAATCGACGAACTGCAATACCGGAGACATTTGCCGTGCAAAGCGCCTGCATCCCCGAGTCGAAGCTGCCAAGCGTCGGCACGACTATTTTCACCGTGATCGGCCAGCTTGCCGACGAACATCACGCGCTCAATCTTTCTCAAGGCGCGCCGAACTTCGCGTGCGATCCGCGCCTGATCGAAGGCGTCGAGCGAGCCATGCGAGCAGGACATAACCAGTATTCGCCGATGTCGGGCGTGCTGGCGCTGCGTGAAGCCATCGCCGACAAGACGCACAAGCTGTATGGCGCGCAGTACGATCCGGGCACGGAAGTGACGGTCGTGGCGAGCGCGAGCGAGGGGCTTTACGCGACCATCAGCGCGCTCGTGCATCCCGGCGACGAGGTAATTTACTTCGAGCCGTCGTTCGACAGTTACGCGCCGATCGTGCAGCTTCAGGGTGCGATGCCTATCGCCATCCAGCTATCGGCGGAGAATTTTCAGATCGACTGGGACGAAGTCGCGGCGGCCATCACGCCGAAAACGCGCATGATCCTCGTCAACACGCCGCACAATCCGACCGGCAGCGCCTTCGCCGATGAAGACATCGCGCGTCTCACGGCGCTCACGCGCGACACGAAGATCATCGTGCTGTCGGACGAAGTCTACGAGCACGTAGTGTTCGACGGCGCGCCGCATCATGGCATGGCGCGCTACCCGGAACTGGCCGAGCGCAGCGTGATCGTGTCGTCGTTCGGCAAGTCGTATCACGTGACGGGCTGGCGCGTCGGCTACTGTCTCGCGCCCGCCGCGTTGACTGCCGAGATCCGCAAGATTCACCAGTTCATGACGTTTTCCGCCGATACGCCGATGCAAATGGCTTTCGCCGAAGCGCTCGCCGACGAATCGAGCTATCTCAACCTCGGACCGTTCTATCAGCACAAGCGCGATTTGCTGGCGACATCGCTCGCGGGATCGCGCTTCGAATTGCTGCCGAGCGCGGGCAGTTTCTTCATGCTCGCACGCTACAGCGCGATTTCGGGTGAAAGCGACAGCGACTTCGTGCTGCGCCTCATTCGCGAGGCGCGCGTGGCGACCATTCCGTTGTCCGCGTTTTATACCGACGGCACCGACAACCGCGTGATCCGGCTTTCGTTCGCGAAGGACGACCACACGCTGATCGAAGGCGCGCGCCGCCTTTGCTCCATCTAAAAACATTCGAGACACGACACGATGAAGATCAAATACGCCGCCACCGCCCTATTCCTTGCCTGCTCGTTCGCGAGCGGCGCGGCGTTCGCCGCCGATACCTTGCGTTTCGGGCTCGAAGCGCAGTACCCGCCGTTCGAGTCGAAGGCGTCGACGGGCGAACTGCAAGGACTCGATATCGATGTCGGCAACGCCGTGTGCGTGGCGGCGCAGATGAGCTGCAAGTGGGTCGAGACCTCTTTCGACGGGTTGATTCCCGCGCTGCAGGGCCGCAAGTTCGACGCCATCAATTCGGCGATGAACGCGACCGACCAGCGCCGTCAGGCCATCGACTTCACGACGGTGGTGTATCGCGTGCCGACGCAACTCATCGCGAAAACGGGCAGTGGACTCGAACCGACGCCCGCGTCGCTAAAGGGCAAGAGCGTGGGCGTGTTGCAGGGTTCGATCCAGGAGACCTTTGCCAAGGCGCATTGGGAAAACGAAGGCGTGAAGGTCGTGCCGTATCAGGATCAGAACCAGGTCTACACGGACCTCAAGTCCGGCCGCCTCGATGCCACGCTGGTGCTCGCGCCTGCGGGACAAACCGGCTTTCTGTCGAAGCCCGACGGCAACGGCTTTGCGTTCGTCGGCGCGCCGGTGCGGGACGACAAGATTCTCGGCAGCGGCATTGCGTACGGCGTGCGCAAGGGCGACGATGCGCTGAAGAGCAAACTCAACGCGGCCATCGCGAAGGTGAAGGCCGACGGCACGATCGACAAGTTCGCGAAGAAGTATTTGGGGGAAATCGATATTTCGGCGAAGTGAGGGATGAGCGGGCGTTCAGCAACTTTCCCACGGCACAGGCACACTGGCGGCTTGATTCACCACACGCGGCGCGTCGAAGCGCCGCGGCGCCCTCACAGGAAAAGCATTGAGCACGCCGCCTCGAACGAACCCCGCCGCCCCTGGACAACCGGCCGCGCCCGCACCACTGCAAGGCGGGCAACTGGTGCTCGCCACTTTCGCGGTGGCGCTCGCTACCTTCATGAACGTGTTGGATTCGTCGATCGCCAACGTCGCGATTCCGACCATCTCCGGCAATCTCGGCGTCTCGGTCAACGAAGGCACCTGGGTCATTACGGTGTTCGCCGCGTCGAACGCGGTTTCCATTCCGCTGACCGGCTGGCTCACGCAGCGACTCGGGCAAATTCATCTGTTTGTCGGCGCGATCCTCATGTTCGTGCTCTCCTCATGGTTGTGCGGTCTTGCGCCCAATTTGCCCGTGCTGCTTTTTGCGCGCGTCTTGCAGGGCGCGGTGGCTGGGCCGCTGATTCCGCTCTCGCAGGCCATTCTGCTCGGCTCGTATCCGAAAGAGAAATCGTCGATGGCACTCTCGCTCTGGGCGATGACCGCGACCGTCGGCCCGATCGCCGGTCCCGCGCTCGGCGGCTGGATCACGGATAGTTATTCTTGGTCGTGGATCTTCTATATCAACATCCCGGTCGGCATTTTCGCGGCGGGCGTGACGTGGATCATCTACCGCAACCGCGAGTCGCCGAGCCGCAAGGCGCCTATCGATATCGTCGGGCTCGGGCTGCTAATCGCGTGGGTCGCGTCCTTGCAGATCATGCTCGACAAGGGACGCGATCTGGACTGGTTCCAGTCGCCGGTCATCGTCATTCTCGCGATAACGGCAGCCATTTCATTCGCGTTTTTCGTCGTGTGGGAGCTGACGGCGGAGAATCCGGTCGTCGATTTGCGGCTCTTCGCGGGACGCAATTTCTTCGGCGGCACGGTGGCCATTTCGGTCGCTTACGGCGTGTTTTTCGGCAATCTCGTGTTGTTGCCGCAATGGATGCAGCAGTATTTGAACTACCGTTCCGTCGACGCGGGTCTCGTCACCGCGCCGCTCGGCATCTTCGCCGTGATTCTTGCGCCGGTAATGGGCAAGGTGCTGCCGCGCAGCGACGCACGCGTGATCGCGACCATGGCGTTCGTGGGCTTCGCGTTCGTATTCTGGCTGCGCTCGAAGTATGTGATCGAGATCGATACCTGGCATCTCGTGCTGCCGACGCTCCTGCAAGGCATTCCAATGGCGATGTTCTTCGTGCCGCTCACGGCCATCGTGCTGTCGGGCTTGCCGCCATCGAAAATACCGGCGGCGGCAGGCTTGTCGAATTTCGCGCGGGTGTTTTGCGGCGCGGTGGGGACATCGCTTGCGGGCAACGAGTGGGATCATCGGATCGCGCTGCATCACGAGCGGCTGACGGAGCAGGCGAATATTTATAACCCGGCGTTCTTGCAGTCGCTCGGCATGTCGCAATCGACGCTGAATATCGGTGAAGCCCAGGCGCGTGGGATGTTCAACTTCACCGTCAACACTCAAGCCGCGATGATGGGGCTCAACGATATCTTCCTCATTTCAGCGGTCATCTTCATTCTGATCATTCCGCTGATTTGGATTACGAAGGTGGCGAAGGGTGGCGGCGGTGGGGCGGCGGCGGGGGCGCATTGAGATTTTTCGCGTGCCGTTACTAATGGACGGCACGCGGTACTCAACTTTGCGGCGTCAAAAAGTAAATGGGCGTCAGCGGCATACGGGCGCGCGCCTTATCATCAAGCTTGCTGTAAAACTGAATCCATAATTCGATCAATCGTTCGGAGTCGATCAACGTAATCTTGCGGCGCTCTTGATTTCGTGCAAAAGATTGGGCGTCGCGAGTAAAGCCGCCGGTGGAGATGAATAAGCCGACGTCGTCCTCGTTGATAATCGCAATAAAGGATTTGAGGCCGTCCGTATCTACCCGATGTGCGACGCGCTTCACTTGCACCTTAATGCGTGGTGGCCGAGTGCCAAGAGGGTCATTGTTTGCGATGATGTCAACACCATCATCTTTGCCCGGTGGCGATACCCAGCCGATGTGATAGCTCATTGCTCGCAGCAGGTCTGAAACAAGATCTTGAAAATCGTAAGGCGGCATTTTCAGAAGATGCTGCTCAATCTCGCCCCAAGCCTGCTCCTCTGCCTGCTCGTAAGTCATGCTCGCAGTTTCGGCGTCAACATCAAACGTCAAGTCGGACTGCTCGCTGAGTTTGGCCGATGCATAACTCAACCCGCTCGGATCACGCAGTTGAGCCGCTTTCCATTGGGCGTAGAGTCGATCCGATTCGCGACGAAACGCAGCGGGCTCTTTAATACGGTCATACGCGGACAAGCCCTCGTCAGTGATAGACCAAATGCCTTTGTGCTTAGTGAGCCACCCAGCTTTTACGCAGGCGATAGTCGCAAAGCGCACCGTCTTCTCGAAGCGTCTTGCGCCGGAGTTCTCATAGAAGCTCGCTTCATATGGAGAAAGAGTCACGCTAGAAGCGAGCGTCTTGAGTGCTTGGGCTGCGCCTAAGCCCTCCGGTTGCGCCTTCAGAATCTCAAACAGTTTCCTTAACAGTTCGCCCATGCGCTGTCGTGATGTTTCGGCCATTGCAATTTCTGAGTAGCGCACACACACCGGTGCAAACCTGCAATTGTCTACCTGTGTCGAGACACGACTGTTGAAATTCATTACGCGAGGCACGCCGATTCTAAAGCACGCTCACTTCAACCCTTCAACCCCAACTCCACCCGCTCCCCCGCGCCCTTATCCTTGATCCCGTCCGCGTTCAGCTTGGGCGCGACGACAAAAATCCGGCTGCTGTCGATCTTCCCGTCGAAGTACTCCTTCACCGCCTGCGCGCGGCGCTGCGCCAGATCGCGCAACGCGCCTTCATCGACCGGTGCGTTTTCAGTCAGCGCGCTCTTCATGTCCGCGTCCGGCACCGACTTCGTCAAGCCGATGAAGTTCTTCGGCTTCTTGAAATCCGCCGACTTATAAACCTTCGTCAAATACTTGTCGTAATCCGCATCCGATACCTTCACCGACTGCCAGTCCACATTCTCTCCGCCATCCGACATGTCGCGGACCTTCGCGCGTTTGATTTGGCCATCCAGCCAAGCGCTGCGTAACGCGGGTTCATCGACGTTCGGATCGACGCGCCCCGTCACATCCAGCCTGATCGACGTTTTGTCCGCGAGCGCCTTCGAAATCGTCTCCAGCTTCTTCTGCGCGGCATCGTTGAGCGTCGCCGAGCCTGCGTCGAATTCGACGTAATTCAGCTCCTCGCCACTGCCGCCGAACGCATGCGCGAGCAGCGAGAACGGCGCGGTCACCGCCTTTTGCACCAGATTCAATATGGCTTGCCAGACGAGCCCGCCAATAGAAAACTCCGGATTCGAAAGCGATCCCGAAATGGGAATGTTCACGTCGATCTCGCCGCGCGAATTCTTCAACAACGACACGGCGAGCCGCACCGGCAGCTTCGTCGCCGTCGAATTGTCGACGTGATCGCCGAACGTCAACTGGTCGATGAACAGGTGGTTGTTCGCCGTGAGCTTGTCGTCGCCGAGCATGTAATGCAGATCGACGTTGAGCTTGCCCTTCGTGATCGGATAGCCCGCATACTTCGACGAATACGGCGTGAGGTTGGTGAGCTCTACGTCGTGCGCGCTCGCGGTCAAGTCGAGCGCGGGCTTTTCGATGAGCGGATTCACCTGCCCCTTGATCGAAACCGGTCCGTTCGCGGCGAGCTTGGCGGCGACATCGACGGGCGCGGGCGTCGTCGAATGCGTGCCGAACGCGCCGATGGTCCCGTTGATCGACACGAGATTCGCCGTGAAGTTGGGCTTGATGAAGTTGTCGGTGTAGGTCACACGGCCGTTCTGCAATACGAGCTGGCCGAAGCGCATGTTCACCGGAGGACCGGAGGCCGCCGCCGTCTTGACCGGCGCACTCGCCGCGACCGCCGCGGATGCCGCCGCCGATGCCTCGGGCTTCGACTGATCGCGCGTCACCGATTGCCGCGGGCCGTTGTCGCTTGCCACGACGCTTTTCAGGTTCAGCTTGCCTTGCGCGTCGAGCAACACGCGGCCGTAGAAGTTCGCGAAGGTCACGCGCGCCGCGTCAACGTCCGTGCCGCGCTCGCCATAGTTCACCTTTACGTTAGTGAGGCCGAGCAGTTTCCAGCCGGCGAAACGGTCGGACGTCGCTTTGTCCTGCATGCGCACGTCTGTCAGCGAAACATCGCCCTTGTAGGAAGCCGCGAGCGTCTTGCCACTGCCCGACAAGCCGACATCGCCATTGGCGTTGAGGAACGCGCTTGCGATATCGACGTTGAGTTTGTCGCCGAAATACGGTTCGAAGGCGGCGGCATCGACCTGATCGCCCTTCACATGCAGCGCGAGCTTGAGCGGTGTGACCGTGACCGTGCCATTTATGTCGAGCGCGCCACGCCCGTTGAGCGTGAGCTTGCCGGTAACATCGAGCGGTTTCGAGAGATCGTCGCTGAACTGCTTCACGGCAACCGACATCGGCGCAATGCGCAGCTTCACGGGCGTCGTGGGCGTCAAGTCGGTGACATTAGCCGAGGCGTTATCGAGCGCGATCTGGCCAATTTGATAGCGCCACGCCGGTCCCGCTTCGTGCGCCTTCTGAATCTTGCGCGTGGCGCTCGGCTCCGGCGCAACCTCATGCGCTCCAGCGAGCGCGGCCAGGTCGATACTGCCGTCCTTGCGGCGCGTGGCATCGAGCGAAAGTCCCTTCAACTGCACGCTGTCGAGCGCAACCTGACGCGCGGGCACATCCACCTTGACGATCTTCGCGAGCGCGGCATCGAGCTTGATGGGCGCGGCGGAATCCGCGCCATTCGATGCATTCGGCACGAGCGTGAGCGCGTCGAGTTTCACATCGCCCGCGCCGACCTGCACGTTGGCATCCGGCTTCGACCAATCGACCGACACCGGCAGATTCGCGCCAAGCGTGCCGCTCGTCACGCGCGCCGCCAGCGAATTCGCGATATAAGGCTGCAACGGCGGCAGAGCCAATGCTTCGAGCGCCAACTTGACGTCGGCGGTCTTGGCGGCCAGCGCGACGTTGCCGGAAGCGCCGAGCGAACCGCCGTGACCGAACGCCGTCTTGAGCGTGTAGCGCGCGGGCGTCTTGTCGAGCGTCGAAAAACCATCGAGCGTGACGGCAAGACCTGTCAGCGTTTCCTGCACGCGCTGCTTCATCAACTGGTCATCGAACGCGATCTTGCCGTCGTCGATGGCAACGTGCTTGATAGCCAGATCGAGCGGCGGCGCGTCCTTCGCTTCGGGCTTCTTCACCTCGGCCTTCGCGGGCGGCGGCGCGAGTTTCTGCACGTTGAGCGTGCCGGACGGATCGCGCGCGAGCCGTACATCCGGACCCGCAAGCGTCACTTCGTCGAGATGATAGATATCGCGCAACGGCTCGGCGTTGGCAATCTTCACATGCAACGCGCGCGCGGCGACGAGCGGTGCGTTCGCTTTATCGGTGACGGCGAGATCGGCCAGATCCGCAGTGCCGTCGATACGAATGGTCGGTGCATCGCCGGCAATGGCAAAGCGCACGTTGAGGTCGGTCGTGAGCTTGCCGCTCTTCACCGCGACGGGCACGGAAGCCGGCGCGTAAGACGCCATCTGCGGCACGTCGAGCCCGTCGAGCGTGAGCGCGATCTCCGACTCGCGCGACTCCGAAAACGGCTTCGTGCGGCCCTTCACGACGAGCGGCGAGCCGTCGATGTGCGCCTGTAATAACGGCGTCACGAAAATATCGGTGGCCGACGGCAGCGTCGCGATGAAGGGGATACCGAGCGCGAACTGGTCGATGGTGTGCTTCGCCTTCAGGAGCCGGTCGTCGAACACGATCCGGCCGTTCTCCACGCGAATGTTCGACACGGAGAAGCGCGCCGGCTTGTCCGATGGCGGCGACGAAGGCTTCGAGAATTTCTCGATCAGATCGGAGAAATTGAAATGCTCGCCGTCGAAACGCACGATGCTGATGCGCGGCGAATCGATCTTCAATTCATTGACGACGGGCGCGAGCCGGAAGATGGACGACCACGACGTGCGCACGACGAGCCGCGACACATCGACGAAACCGGCCGCCGCGCCGGGCGCTTTCGCGAGATTCGCGGGCGCTTCGCCGATATGCACGTCATCAGCTTCGAAATCGAGCGAATAGAGATTGAGCCAAATGCGCCGGATGGTCACCGGCCGGTCGAGTTGCTTGCCAAGCTGCTGCTCGGCGATATGACGAATGACCGGCGGCGCGACGAAGAAGCCGAGAAGGCCGATGACCACCATGAAGACGATCAGGCCAATTGCGATTCGCCGCGTACGCCGTGCATGCACGACGCCGCGCAGGGTTTGCCCGGCCGAGGCCAGTGAAGACTTGGTGACGCTTGCCATTCGATGCGCGCTGCGACGCGCGGCGGCGCATCGCCCTGTCAGATAGAGGATGCTTCAAGTATACGACGAGGCATCGCGCAAACGTTCATCAAATGCTTCACTGCCGTTCGACGGCCGGCGGCGTCCACGTGCCGTCGCTTGCCTGCGGTTTGGGCGCGTAGAGGCGCATCGTCAGCTGAAAGTCGCCGTCGGGCGCGGGCAGCCAGTTCGATGCGCGCGCACGCGGCGGTGCTTCGGCCGA
The DNA here is from genome assembly GCF_031450875.1 of Caballeronia sp. LZ001. NCBI lineage: Bacteria > Pseudomonadati > Pseudomonadota > Betaproteobacteria > Burkholderiales > Burkholderiaceae > Caballeronia > Caballeronia sp. LZ001. Next base: position 618,708 of record NZ_JARTVX010000004.1, read on the forward strand.
TACGGTGACATCGACCGAACCGTCGCGGTTTTTCTTGAGGCGGTCGCGGTCGCTTAGCGACAGACGCGGCAGCTTGCCGTTGGCGAACGCGCCATCCTTCGTGTAGGCCGCGAGCGTCCAGAAACCGCGCACCGGCGGCAACTGGTTCGGCGCGAAGTGCAGCACGTAGGTGTTCGCGCCGTTGAGCGGATGGCCGTCGCTGTCCACGCGCGCAACCGGCTTCGCTTCGCCCGCCTTCGTCCCCGAAAACGGCTGATGGCGCGCGAGATAAGCCCGCAGAATGTAATCCGTGCCGTAGTTGCCGACATCGTCGCCGAACCACGTCCAGCCGTTCTTCGTGATCGCGTTCGATGGCGCCGTCGCGAGATGCGCGCGGCCATCCGCGACACCGGACGCCAGAAGCGGCGCATCGGCCTTCTTGAACTGCACCGGTTCGCCCGGCTTCACGCCGAGATCGGCGAGGCGGGACATCGCGGGCGCATCGTCGGCGGCGGGCGGATTGTCGTCGAGCGAGCGGGCAAGGCGCGCGAAAAACGCGTTGGCATCGAGCGCTTCGGCCTGCGCGCCGGGCGATGCCGTCGGCGCCGCGCTCGGCAAAGGCGGCACGCTAGGCGTCTGGCCCGTGGCATTGCCCGGCCACGCGCCCGTCACGGTCGAAGTAGGATCGGCGAGCGAGCCCTTGGTGGGCGTAAGCGTATCGATGCGCATCGACGTCTGCAGCTTTCTGACTTCGCGCACGTCGCGCATGCCGTTTACCCGCACGCGCACCGAAAGCCAGACGTAGCGCGTGCGCGTTTCGACGCGCGTTGCACCGGCGGGCAGCGTGCCCGTAAAGCCGGCGGGCACGAAGGCGATGAGCTGCGCCTTCGGAAACGGCGTCGTGTCGGCGCTCGAATACAGCGCGTTGCTCCATGCATCGAACGCGCGGGTATCGAGATAGCGTGCGCGCGGCGCGGCGGGCACGGTCACGATCACGGGATCGGCGGAGACATCGAGCCATGCGGAGGAATCGAGCGTATCGACGCTCGGCCAGCCGGTCGCGCCCGCGGGCGGCAACGCGATGGCGTGGCGGAACGTGTTGAGCGGCGCCTGACCCGGCCGCGCCGCCCCGCTTGCACGTTCCCGCGCGATGTCCGACGCGACGAGCGGAAAGCCGAACGTGTAGGCATCGACGACCTGGTTTTTCACCCAGCCGCCCGTATTTGCCGCCTCGGGCGTCGCGGTTCCCGCGCAGCCGGCGAGCAAGGCCGCGGCAGAAAGGCTCGTGCTGACCCATAAAGCGGCGTTGAGCGGAAGCGTCCAGCGTCGGTGCTTGTTCATTCGAATGGAAATCCGGTTTTATTTCGATGGGTTCGCAGACGAGCAGCCCGCCGCCGTCCTGATCCCCGAGGTAGCGCGCCGAAAATTTGATCTCGAAATTGGGGTTTTAACGTATCCGCTGATGATAGGCAAGACAACACGCATAAAAGGCGCTACTCGTCGCGCAAATACGTCTGACCACTCGTCGAGACTCGCTTCACGGCATCGCGTAACATGAATGTTTTGGAACCTTTCGAACGAGTCCGACGCATGTATATTCCCGCCCATTTCGAGGAAAACCGCCCGGAAGCCCTGCGCGCGCTGATCGCCGCGCATCCTTTTGGCGCATTGGTCACGCATGGCCCGAATGGGCTCGACGCCAATCACATTCCTTTCGAACTCGATCCCGCCATCGGCGAACACGGCACCTTGCGCGCGCACGTGGCGCGTGCAAATCCCGTATGGCGCGAAGTCGGGGCGCGCGAGGACGTGCTGGTGATCTTTCAAGGCGCGGAAGGCTATATCTCGCCGACTTTCTATCCGAGCAAGCAGGAAACCCACCGTCAAGTGCCGACGTGGAATTACCTCGTCGTGCATGCGCATGGCCGAATCACCGTGCGTGACGACGAAGCCTACGTGCGCGGCGTCGTCGCGAAACTCACGCGCAAGATGGAAGCGGGCGAAGCAATGCCGTGGAAAATCGGCGACGCTCCGCGCGATTTCATCGATCAATTGCTGGGCGCGATCGTCGGCATCGAAATCGAGGTGACGCGGCTGGTCGGCAAGGCAAAGCTTTCGCAGAACAAGGCTGAAGCAGACCGCATCGGCGCGGTCGAGGGCTTGCGTCAGCGCGGCGGCGAGGAAGCCGGCGCGCTCGCCGACGCCATGTTCGGCTCGATCGAACCGCCTCGCGACTGAAATGCGCTCTTGACCTTCCAATCGTTGGAAGGTCGATACTGGCTTCATGCGTGGCCAGAAGGAGCGTTTCATCATGTCATCGGCACCAGTCAATCAAACCAGAACCGCGGTATTCGCCGTGAGCGGCATGACGTGCGCGTCGTGCGTCGCGCGCGTCGAGAAAATGCTCGGACGCGTGCCGGGCGTGGAATCGGTCGCCGTGAATCTCGCGACCGAAAAAGCCACCGTCCATACGAACGATGCCGTCACCGACCAACAACTGGTCGCGGCCATTACGAAAGCCGGTTATGAAGCGGCGAAGGTCGAGCCGGACGCGCCGCCTGTCGATGCGAAAACGCCGCAAGCGCTCGATGCCGAACTCGTCGCGGTGGTCGCGAGCGCGCTCGTCACGCTGCCCTTGCTTGCGCCGATGTTCGGCGCAGCGCTCTCGCCGTGGCTGCAACTGGCGCTCGCGAGCATCGTCCAGCTTCGCTTCGGCGCGCGTTTCTACGTCGGCGGTTATCGCGCGCTGCGGGCGTTCGCGGGCAACATGGATTTGCTCGTGGCGCTGGGGACATCGGCGGCGTGGGCGCTGAGTGTCTATCAGATGTTCGCGCACGGCGGCATGCCGATGCATCTGTTCTTCGAGGCATCGGCGGTCGTCATCACGCTGGTGCGCTTTGGCAAATGGCTGGAGACGCGCGCCAAACGCCAGACCACCGACGCCATCCGCGCCCTGAACGCGCTGCGTCCGATCACGGCGCGCGTGCGCGATCGCGCCGATCCTTCGCATGAAAGCGAGATTGCGCTCGCCGATGTGCGCGTGGGCGACATCGCCATCGTGCGGCCGGGCGAGCGCGTGCCGGTGGATGGCATCGTGCGCGAGGGACGCACGCATGTCGACGAATCGCTGATCACGGGCGAGAGTCTGCCGGTTGCGAAAGCGCCGGGCGCGCGCGCGACGGGCGGATCGATCAACGGCGAAGGCGTGATCGCGATCGAAACGACGGCCATTGGCGCGGAAACGACGCTCGCGCGGATCATCCGGCTGGTCGAATCGGCGCAAGCGGAAAAAGCGCCGATCCAGCGCCTGGTCGATCGCGTGTCCGCCGTTTTCGTACCGGCAATTCTGGTTATCGCGCTCATCACGCTGGCGGGCTGGCTTCTGCATGGCGCGGATGCCGAGACCGCCTGGCTCAACGCCGTCGCCGTGCTCGTGATCGCCTGCCCGTGCGCGCTCGGCCTCGCCACGCCGACCGCCATCATGGCCGGCACTGGCGTCGCGGCGCGTCACGGCATCCTGATCAAGGACGCGGAGGCGTTGGAACAGGCGCATGCCATTAGCGTCGTCGCGTTCGATAAGACCGGCACGCTGACGGCCGGCCAACCGAGTCTCGTCGCGTTCGAAGCCGCGCCGGGATTCGAGCGCGCGGAAGCACTCGCGCTGGCGGCGGCGGTGCAAAGAATGAGCGAGCATCCATTGGCGAAAGCGGTAGTCGGTTTCGCCGATAGCACGCCGGACATTGCGCGATACGAGGCGACGTCGGCGAAAGCAATTGCCGGACGCGGCGCGGAGGCTTTCATCGGCGCGCGCAACGTGGCGATAGGCAGTGCGCGCTGGGTCGAGGAAATGCATGCGGCCGTGCCCGAAGCGCTTGCCGTCGAGGCGCGCAATCTCGAAGCGCAGGGCAACACAGTGTCATGGCTGCTGGACCGCGCTGACGGCAAGGCGACCGTCCTCGCCCTGCTCGCGTTCGGCGACACGATCAAGCCGACGGCGCGGGCCGCCATCGAAAGACTCGCGCAACTGGGCGTGAAGGCCGCGCTCGTTACGGGCGATAACGCGGGTAGCGCGCAGGCGGTTGCGCGCGCGCTGGGCATTCCGTCGGCGCTGGTTTTCTCGCAGACCTTGCCCGCGGACAAGGCGCGCGTGATCGCGGAATTGAAGGCATCGAACCACGGCATCGTGGCGATGGCGGGCGACGGCATCAACGACGCACCCGCGCTTGCCGCCGCCGACGTCGGCATCGCGATGGGCAGCGGCACGGACGTGGCGATCGAAGCGGCGGGCATTACGCTCATGCGTGGCGACCCGGCGCTCGTGGCGGATGCCATCGATATTTCGCGCCGGACGTATCGCAAGATTCAGCAGAATCTTTTCTGGGCGTTTGTGTACAACCTGATCGGCATTCCGCTTGCCGCATTCGGCATGCTCGACCCGATGTTCGCCGGCGCGGCGATGGCGTTTTCGAGCGTGAGCGTGGTGGCGAACGCGTTGTTGTTGCGGCGCTGGCGTGCTCAGGCGGGAACCGAGGTGCCAGCGGAACGCGCGGGCAAACCAATCACCCGCCCCGCATAACGCGCATCGCACGGGGCAATCACCGCGTGCATATCGATACTTCGCGCCACGTCTTCATCGAACGAAGCCGACTTCGGCGCGCCGCTCGAATCGATGTGCATCATCATCTGCTCGCATGCCGATACCGGCGCCGCCTCGTCCGCTTCGAACATCTCTAGATAAAGATGCACGCGCTTCTTGTCGCGCGCGACAACCCACGCGTCCACTCGCACCGCCGCGCCTTCCTTGATCTCGCGCAGATAGCTCACATGGGCTTCGAGCGTGTAGAGCGTGCGCTGCCGCGCGCGTCTGCCCGCGTCGTCCAGACCGATGCCGTCCATGAACGCATCGGTCGCGAGGCTAAAGATCAGCATGTAGTACGCGTCACGCAGATGGCCGTTGTAATCGACCCATTCGGCCTTCACGGTGTCGCGATAAATCGTGCTCATGAATCTCGCCCCGTTAGTCTTCGATACCGTGCCGTGCCTTCGCCTGCGCAATCGCCTCGATCACGCTCGTGATGCAGTCGTCGCGATACCGCTCCAGTTCCTTGATGCCGCGTCCGTTCGTCTGCCGCGACGTGCCGTCCACCACGCGGTCGATGAGTTCATCGGTGAGCGTCGGCGCGACGAGCTTCGTCCACGGCAATTCGAGCGCGGGGCCGAATTGCTGCATGAAGTGTCGCATGCCCGCCTCGCCGCCCGCCAACGTATAGGTCAGGAACGTGCCCATGAACGACCAGCGAATGCCCGCGCCGTACCGAATTGCATCGTCGATCTCGCCGGTCGTCGCCACGCCTTCGTTCACCAGATGCAACGCCTCGCGCCACAACGCTTCGAGCAATCTGTCCGCGATAAAGCCCGGCACTTCCTTCTGCACGCGAAGCGGCCTCATGCCGATGGATGCGTAGAAGCTCATCGCGGTATCGATCGCGTCGCCGGAAGTCAACTCGCCGCCAAGCACTTCGACGAGCGGCAAAAGATAAACCGGATTGAACGGATGCCCGACCACGCAGCGCTCGGGATGTACGGCGCGTGCGTAAAAATCGCTGGGCAGAAGGCCCGAAGTGGATGACGCGATAATCGCATCGGCCTTCGCCGCGCGGCTCACGCGTTCGTGCAGCGCGAGCTTCAGTTCCTCGCGTTCGGGCGCGCTCTCCTGAATGAAATCCGCATCGGCGACGCACTCCTCGACAGTTTCCACCACGCGCAGGCGATCCTGCGACGCGCCTTTCGCCAGTCCCACGCGTTCCAGCGCCGGCCACGCATTGGCGACGTTCGCGCGTAACTGCGCTTGAGCGCCAGGCGCCGGGTCCCACGCGGTGACATCTAGCCCATGCGCAAGCGCGCGCGCCACCCAGCCGCTGCCGATCACACCCGCGCCGAGCGCGGCGAATTGCCTGACTTGCATATCGTCCATCCGAATGTAGTGATCCTGATCCTATGCCAACTGCCCGAGCGCGCGACGCTCCAGCAAGCGTTCGCCGCGCGCCGGCAAACCGAGCTTGCGACGCCCTTCCGCCGGCGTGAGCGCGCGTCCGCCAAGACGTTCGATGATCTCCACCGCGCGCTGCACGAGCGAACCGTTGCTCGCATGCACGCCGCGATCGAGCCACAGATTGTCTTCGAGACCCACGCGCACATGACCGCCGAGTAGCATGGCTTGCGCGACCATCGGCATCTGCATGCGGCCGATGCCGAAGGCCGCCCAATGCGCGCCAGGCGGCAGGTTATCGACCATGGCCTTCATGGTGCCCGTGTCGGGCGGCGCGCCCCAAGGAATGCCCATGCAAAGCTGAAAAAGCGGCGGCGCATCGAGCAGGCCTTCCTTCAGCAACTGATTCGCGAACCAGAGATGACCGGTATCGAAAATCTCGAGTTCCGGCTTCACGCCAAGCTGCTGGATGCGCTTTGCCCCGGCTCGGAGTTGCGCGGGCGTCGAGACGTAGATGTAGTCGCCATCGCCGAAATTGAGGGTGCCGCAATCGAGCGTGCAGATTTCCGGAAGCAGTTCCTCGACATGCGCAAGACGCGTGAGACCGCCGACGAGATCGGTGCCCTTGCCGAAGCGCATCGGCTCTTCGCCCGCGCCGATTTCCAGATCGCCGCCCATGCCCGCCGTCAAGTTGATGATGACATCGACATCCGATGAACGAATGCGATCCACTACTTCGCGATACAGCGCCGGGTCGCGGCTGCCGCGCCCGGTTTGCGGATCGCGCACATGGCAATGCGCCACGGTCGCGCCCGCACGCGCGGCCTCGATAGCCGCTTCGGCAATCTGCCTGGGCGTGACGGGTATTGCCGGATGTCTGGCCGTTGTGTCGCCTGCTCCCGTTACCGCGCAGGTCACGATCACGTCATGGTTCATGGTGGCGCTTGTCCTTATTCAGTTCAAAGTCCGAGGTATTGCTTCACCGCTGGCAGACCATCCTTGCCATCGACGGTCTTCACGCCCGCAAGCCATGAATCGAGCACCTGCGGATTCTTCTTGAGATACGCCTTTGCCGCTTCGGCGGGGCGTTCCTTGTTCATCACCGGTTCCATGAGACGGTTTTCGAGATCGGTATTGAACTTGAGGTTCGATACGAACTTGCCGGCGTTCGGGCAGCGTGTGAGGAAGTCGGTATTCGTGAGCGTGTAGACGCGCGCTTCGCCATAGTTGGGGCCGAAGACTTCATCGCCGCCAGCGAGATAGTTGATCTTCATCTGAATGTTCATGGGATGAGGCTCCCAGCCAAGAAACACGACCGGCTTCTTGTCGCGAATGGCGCGTTCCACCGTCACCAGCATGCCCGCCTCGCTCGATTGCACGAGCTTGAATCCGCCGAGCCCGAACTGATTCGTGTCGATCATCTTCTGAATCTTGGCGTTTGCGCTGCTGCCCGGTTCGATGCCGTAGATCTTGCCGTCGAGCTCATCGCGATGCTTGGCGATATCCGCGAACGACTTGATGCCCGCGTCATACGCATAGCTCGGCACGGCAAGCGTGGCCTTCGCGCCAGAGAGATTCGGCGGATCGAGCTTCTGAATGCTCTTCGATTCGAGGAACGGCTCGACCGCCTTTTCCTGCACCGGCCACCAGTAGCCGAGCGACACGTCGATCTGCTTGCTCTTCAGACCCGCGAGCGAAATGGGCACGGAGGCGACCGTGGTCTTCGGCGCATAACCGAGCCCTTCGAAGACGACGGAAGCGAGCGCGGTCGTCGACGTGATGTCGGTCCAGCCGATATCCACGAAGCGCACGTTGCGGCAGCTCGCATCATCGGCGGCAAGCGCGAAGGCGCCGTGAGTCAGTGCGGTCGCGGCACAGGCGCCGGTCAGGAGCAGTTTCGAAACCAGGCGATGTCTCATGGCGTGCTGTTCCGGTGAGGGTTCATTGGATGCCGGTTCGTCGTGCCGGCGTGCATCAAAAGTAACGCCGCATAAAGGCGAACGAACGACCGCTTGCGACCGCGACTTGACCGCATGCGACGTGCTAGAAGAAAGGCCTGCGAATACGGGCCACGCCGGATTGCGCGGGCTTTTTGTGCTTGCTAGCGTGGAGCGTACGTCCAAAGCGCCACACGCCATTCGATGCCCGTTCCCCAAGACTTCCACTTCCTGCTGCTGCCCGAATTCTCGTCCATTGGCTTCATGTCGGCGATCGAGCCCTTGCGGGTTGCGAATCGCTTCAGCGGCGAGTTGTATCGCTGGCATATCCTGTCGCCCGATGGCGGGCCGGTGGCCGCGAGCAACGGCATCTCGCTGAATGCGGAAAGCGCGTTCGACAGCGTGACGCACGCGGATACCGTGTTCGTCGTATCGGGATTCGAGCCGCTCGCGCGCTATACACGCGGCATCGGCGAGTGGTTGAAGCGGCTGGATCGCGCGGGCGCGACGCTTGGCGGCATCGATACGGGCAGCTTCATTCTCGCCGAAGCCGGCCTGCTCGCGGACAAGCGCGCGACGTTGCACTGGGAAGCGGCGGCGGCCTTCGCCGAGCGCTATCCCGCGATAGAAACGAGCCAGGAGTTGTTCGAGATCGATACGCGGCGCATTACGTGCGCGGGCGGCACTGCGTCCATCGACCTCATGCTGGATCTGATCGCGCGCGATCATGGCGCGGAACTCGCGGCGCAAGTGTCGGAGCAGTTCGTGCTGGGGCGCATCCGGCAGCGCTCGGACCATCAGCGCATGAAGATCGCGGCGCGCTATGGCATTCACAATCGCAAGCTGATCCAGGTGATCGGCGTGATGGAGCAGCATATGGAAGAGCCGCTCTCGCCCGATGAGCTCGCGCAATCCATCAGCGTCACGCGACGTCAGCTCGAACGCCTGTTCTGCACCGCGCTAAAGGACACGCCGACGCATTTTTATCTCGGGCTGCGTCTCACGCGCGCACGCGAACTACTGCAGCAAACCGATATGTCGATACTTGCCGTGTGTGTCGCGTGCGGGTTCGAATCGCCGTCGCACTTTTCGCGGACGTATCGCGCGCGCTTCAATGCAAGTCCGCGGCAGGACCGCAGCGCGTTGCGCGCCGTGCCTGCCGCCGCATGATCTTCGTCTCGCTAGAACGAGTGCCGCATGCCGATGCGCACATCCGACTGCGTATTCGAAGTCGACGGCGTGAAGCTATAACCGATGACGGCATCGATCGGACCCGACGCACGCAGATAATCGCCGAATACATAGACGTCGGTACGCTTCGAAAGCAGATAGTGCAGTCCGAGCGAACCCTGGTTCCAGTGATTGCCTTCGAAGCGCGTGTGCTGATAACCGCCGTAAAGCGCGAGATCCGGCCTGAACGAATACGACGCGCCGCCTTCGTAGACTTGCATATGCGAGGTCACGCCGAGGCCCTTGATGGTCGTGTACGTGAAGTTGCCCGAGAGCATCAGGTCGCCGAGCGTCCACGCGCCGCCGACTGCAAAGGCGCCTTGTTTATCGACGGGAAACGAATTCGTGCTGTAGAGGTCCGTGACTGCGCCCGTGGCCGGATCGACCGATACCGTCGGCTGGCCCAAGAACGTGCGCGCGCCGATCATCGCGTAGGGATCGAACGCGTAAATGCCGAACGGGTTGTTCAGTTGCGTATAGGCCGCGCCCACGTTAAAGGTGTTGGCCGCATAGTGCGCGCCCACGCTCCACGCGCTGTTGCGATGAAAGTCGCCCGCGTTATTGCCGAACGAATACATGCCGCCGAAGGTGAAGCCCGCGATATTGTTCGAGAGGAACTTGACCGAGTTCGGCAAGCGGTCGCCGTTCATCCGGTCGAAGTCGCCCTGGTGGATGGCATAGCCGCTTCCCCATGCCGAGATGTTGTAGAGGTAGACCATCTCCTCGGTCATATCGAGCTGATTACCGAACGAGATTTGCCCCCACGGGTTCTTGAGGCCCACATAGGCTTGCCGTCCAAACTCCGCGCCGCCGAATGCATAGCGCCCGGTCCCGAGGCGGAAGCCCGATTCCAGCGCGAAGATCGCCTGCAGTCCGCCGCCCAAATCTTCCACGCCACGAAAGCCGATGCGGTTGCCGTAGGACACGCCATCGTCGAACTTCACGACATGCGAGCCACCGGTGTTGTTCACATAGGTGATGCCTGCATCGAGAATGCCGTAGAGCGTCACGCTGCTCTGCGCGTGCGATAGGGCCGGCGCGCCTGCCGCGCTCGCCGCGAGCGCGAGTCCCGCAAGACTGGCACGACGGCTGCGGGCGAGTCTCGAAACGCTTCGTGCGGCATGTCCTCTTCTCATCTGCTGCTCCTCTTCTTGTGGATTGTCGTGTCGTTGAAGGTTGCTGATCGTTCGTCGTGTCCTGCTGAAAGTGCTAAAGACTGCCGCTGAAACGCTGCATTTCGATGCATCGGCGTGCGTGCGCCAACGTCGTAAAAGTAAGGCCACATATAAGCCACGGCTCGACCCGGTGCGACGCAAACATGCCCAGTTGCGACTCGCGCTCATTTGCAGCCCTTCTATTTCGGACATGCCCGATATCGGATTCCTCTGCTCCTACCCATACTTCCGAATCTGTAAAAAAGCGCTACATCGCAACATCTGCATCAACCACTGATCGAACATGACCACTCGCTGCCTGAGCATCTTCCACGTCGACGCCCCTCACGTTCTTGCCAATCACAAGCACTACAGCTCTCGCATGGGCTATGAGCACACCGCTGTTTCCATGGCGGGTATGCAGGGCAAAGCCCAACGAACGCTTCTCAAGTACGAACTCGTGCTGCATCACTTGCGGCAGATGCCTGAAATGGCTTTGCTCGTCTGCTTCAGCGAAGACTGCCTCGTGCTGAACATGTATCCCGTCGAACCCATGGCCGAAGGAAGGCAACATCTGCTTCCTTCGCTCAACGGCAACACGGGCAGTCATCAGGCCGCCGTGCAGGTCTGGCGTAACACGAAGGACATTCGCAACTTCATCGTTCGTTGCATCGGCGAATGCAAGATCGGCGGCGCAACCGATGACGAAGAAACCTTGCTCGCCCCGCTCGACGTCATCGAACCGATGGGCGAGCGCGGTGGTGTCACGTGCGCCATGTTCTGCAATCCACGCTTCACGCCTGTCTGGGCTACGTATCCGAATCTGTGGACCATCGTGATGGACGAAGAGAAGATGTACGGCTACATTCATCCGAGCTTTCGCAACGCGCTCGCCGAGCACATCAACGATTGCCAGCAAAAAGGCGCGCGCCTGCTCGATTTTTCAGCCCATGCGAATGTGCCCGCCGAACCCTTCAGCGTCTACAACCCCGGCCAGCCCATCGCGCTCGTGACCTACTACACGGCTAACGTGCGCGAGTACGGCGCAATCGCCGAATTGAACTTCAAGCGTTATTGCGAGCGTCACGGCTACACGCTCTACGTCTATCGCGATACGCCCGCCGAGGTGGAACCAGGCACGACGGGCACTTGGCTCAAGCCATGGTTCCTGCGCAAATATCTGCCGCATCACGAATGGGTCATGTGGGTCGATGCCGACATTCTTTTCGTCGATCAATCCAAGCCGCTCGAACCGCTCTTCGCGAATCGCGATCTTCTCGCCGCGCACGACATCGGTCCTTGGATCATCAATGCAGGCGTGCTCGGTTTCAAACGCACGGACCATAATGTCGAGTTCGTCGAAGAGATCTATCGCGCCGTGAGCGCCGCGCCCGACAAGTCGAGCACGTATGCGAACGGCGGCGATCAGACGATCATTGCAAACCTTTTGCGCGAACGTCTCGACTGGGCGCTCGAGGACGGACTGGACTGCATCGGCATCAATACGCCGTGGTATTTTCAGCAGCCTTCCAGCCTGATGGTCCACTTCCTCGCCATCCAGTCGCCCATGCGCGCCATGCTGATGTCGCAGCAGGAACGCGTCAGCTTGCAACTCAACTGATCGTTTTCGATCACTTCACCCCGAGCGCGGTCTGAACGGCTTCCAGGCCGTTCCCGCCGCTCGCAGTCGTCACACCATCGAGCCACGTCTTCAGCAGTTCCGGATGCCGTTTCAATGCGTCCGTGGCGGCTGTATCGACGCGCGTCTTCTTCTCCAGCACGTCGGTTATCACGCCGTTTTCCAGATCTACGTTGAACGCCATCTGCTTGAACAGGCGGCCGACGTTCGGGCATTGCTGCTCGTAGCCGTTACGAGCCACCGTGTTGACCGTCGCGCCGCCGAAGTTCGGGCCGAAGTATCGATCCCCGCCATCGAGGTAGGCGAGCTTGAACTTGGTGTTCATGAGATGCGGCTCCCAGCCCAGAAACACGATCCACTTCTTGTCCCGCACCGCGCGATCCACTTGCGTGAGCATGCCCGTCTCGCTCGATTCCACGAGCTTCCATCCGCCCAGCCCAAAGGCTTTGTCGTCGATCATGCGTTTGATGTTCTGATTCGCGGGCGCGCCCGGCTCGATACCGTAGACGCGGTCATCGAACTTGTCGGCGTTCTTCGCGAGATCGGCGAATGAATGCACGCCGGCTGCGGCGACATAGTCGGGCACGGCCAGCGTGAACTTCGCGTTGGATAGATTGGCGCGCACCACCTGCACCGACTTGTCGTCGATGAACGGCTTCACGAGCGGCGCCTGCGCCGGCATCCAGTTGCCAAGAAACACGTCGATCTGGCCTTTTTTGAGGCCTTGATACGTGATCGGCACAGACAGGTTCGCCACGTTCTGCCTGTAGCCGAGCGCTTTCAGAATGACGCCGCTCATCGCATTGGTGGCGTCGATGTCTGTCCATCCCGGACCTGCCATGCGCACCTGCGTGCAGGTCGAGGGATCGGCGGCGAATGTGGGCGAGACCACGGCGACGAGCGCGGCAACAATGAGCGCATGAAACAAGGGCTTTTTCATGGGGCGTTCCTGTCGTTGGAGTTGCGGGTGACTAGCGCGGGACTAGCGCTCGACCGCAGGAAAGCGCGCCATGGCTTCGAGCGTATCGAGGTCGATGTGATTGCGCATGTAGCGCTGGCTCGCATCGACATGCGGCTGCCAGTCCCACGACTGGATCGCACCTTGCGTGGTCGCGGCGAAATGGAAATGGCGGCGGCGCTGACTCTTGAGCACATCGCGATGCAGCGCTTCCAGGTCCCAGCGTCGCGCGATCTCATCGCGGAACGCGGTGACCTGCGACGCGTGCCGCGCATCGCTCGCGAGGTTATTGCGTTCGAGGGGATCGGCGGCGACATCGTAGAGTTGATCGGGATCGACACTTGTATGGATGAACTTGTAGCGCCCCCGCCGGATCATCACGATAGGCGCGATTGCACCTTCCGCGAGGAACTCGCCGATGGCTTCGTCATGGCCGTCCGCGCCCGCGAGATGCGGCACGAGGCTTTGCCCGTCGATGTTATCCGGCCACGCTGAAGGCGCATCGCCGCGCGCAAGTTCGACGAGCGTGGGCAACACATCGAGATGCGATACCGAAGCGCTCACGCGATGCGCATCGAAACGCTTCGGCGCATGCACGATCAAGGGCACACGGCAGCCGCCCTCGAAAAACGTCATCTTGTACCAGAGGCCGCGCTCGCCGAGCATCTCGCCGTGATCCGACGTCACGACGATGGTTGTGTCATTTGCGAGACCCGCCTGTTCCAGCGCTTCGAGTATCGATGCGAATTGATCGTCCACGTACGACACCGCGCCGTAATACGCACGGCGAGCATTGCGAATCTGTCTCTCGGTTGGCGGCGTGCGATCCGTCTCGCAGACATGACGAAGGCGCTGCGAATGCGGATCGCTGGCTTCGAGCGAATCGCGATACGAAGGCATGTCGATGTCGTCATCGCCATACAGGTCCCAGTATTTTTTCGGAATGGCATACGGGTCATGCGGATGCGTCAGCGACGCGACCATCATGAACGGTCGTACGTCTTTGCCCGCATTGCGCTCGCGCGCGATATCGAACAGCTTCTGACGCGTGGTGAAGGTCACTTCGTCGTCGAAGTCGAGTTGATTCGTGCGCACGCACGGACCTGCGTCGATCACGGAACTCATGTTGTGATACCACGAGGGACGCGCCTCGAAATTCTCCCAGTCGGGCGTCCAGCCGAAATCGGCGGGATAGATGTCGGTCGTCAGCCGCTCCTCGAAGCCGTGCAACTGGTCCGCGCCGCAGAAATGCATCTTGCCGGAAAGAATCGTGCGATATCCCTCGGCACGCAAGTAGTGCGCGAACGTGAGCGTCTCCGAAGGGAACTCGGCCGCGTTGTCATAAGCGCCGATTTGCGAAGGCAGCTTACCCGCGAGCAACGAAAAGCGTGACGGCGCGCAGAGCGGACTCGCGCAGTAGGCCGATTCGAACACCACGCCTTCACGCGCGAGCGCGTCGATGCACGGCGTCTTCGTCACTCCGTTGCCGTATGCCGCAAGCGCGAACGGCGTGAGCTGATCGGCCATGAGAATAAGGATATTTTGTTTTGTCTCAAGCATGAATGCATACCTCGAATAGAATCGACAGCGGACACGCGCATGGCGATGCGGGTTCGCTTCATGTGACTATTGCCGTTCAAATGGCCGCTGTGAAGAGAGCAAATCGTTATGCGCCCATAAGGGGGATTTATGCCGCGCCAGGACCGTCTACCGCCCATGCAGGCGCTCTCGATGTTCGAGTCCGCCGCGCGTCTCGCGAGCTTCACTGCCGCCGCGCGTGAACTCGGCTCGACACAGCCCGCCGTGAGCCAGCGCGTGGTGCAACTCGAAGAAGCGCTCGGCGTGCCGCTTTTCGAGCGCGGGCACCGGGGCGTCACCTTGACTGAAGACGGCGCGCGTCTCTTCGAAGCGGTCCGTCAAGGCCTCGATATCATCCGCACGGCTACCGGCGAGATTCGCGCGCGTAACGCTCAGCGCACGCTCACGCTGTTGACCGATCTCGGCTTCGCGACTTACTGGCTCATGCCGCGCCTGCCGCAATTCAAGGCGCTGATGCCCGATGTCGATGTGAAGATCGTCACCTCGCAAAATGTATCGGATGCCGACGGCGAACCGGCGGACGTGGTGATCGCATTCGGCAGCTCGCGCGCGCAGTGGAGTTCGCCGCACGCCATCCGGCTCTTTCCTGAAAGCGTCGTGCCGGTATGCAGCCCGGCGCTCGTGGCACGCAACAAGCCGTCGAGTGCCGCCGATCTCCTCGACTTGCCGCTCTTGCATCTGCAGGCTACCTTGCCCGAACGCTGGCTTTCATGGGCCGGCTGGTTCGAGGCGCATGGGTTGAGCGCGCCGCCAGCGCAAGGCGGCTTCACCTTCAACAGTTACGCGCTCGTCACGCATGCGGCCGTGATGGGCCAGGGCGTCGCGCTTGGCTGGGCGCCGCTCGTCGATGACCTCATCGCCAAAGGCCACCTCATCGCGCTAGACGATACTCCGCTCGTCACCGATCGCGGCTACGTGCTCGTCACGCAACGCGAGCCGTCTGCCGTCGTGCGCGCGTTCAGCAACTGGCTGCTCGATGAATGCGACGTGATCGCCTGACGCTTGCATACCAGCGCGACGGCGCTTCGCTTCTATCCGTCGTGCCCGTGCATTTGCTCTACTAGCGATAACGTTCGCCGCACGAGCGGCGTGGCGACCTTTATCGAATGTGGAGCGTGCATGTCCGCTGAAACCCGTCCCAATCAACTGGTGCTGACCGTTGCGTGTCCGAGCGCGGCGGGGCAAGTAGCCGCCATCGTCGGCTTTCTCGAACGCCATCATGGTTATATCGACGAACTCACCGTGTTCGACGACGACCTGAGCGAACGCTTCTTCGTGCGCTGCGTGTTTCATGGCGCAAGCCGAGACGACACGCTCGATCTGCCGATGCTGCAGCGCGAGTTCGAACCCATCGCCCAACGCTTCTCGATGAACTGGTCGATGCACGATCTCAACGCGCGGTCCAAGGTGCTCATCATGGTGTCGAAGCTCGAACACTGCCTCGCGGACCTGCTGTTCCGCTGGCGCATGGGCGAACTGAAGATGGATATCGTCGGCATTGCGTCGAATCATCCGGACCTGGCGCCGCTTGCAGAACAACACGGTCTGCGCTTTCATCATCTGCCGATCACGGCCGATACCAAGGCGCAGCAGGAAGCGCGTCTGCTCGATCTCTTCGAGACATCCGGTGCGGAACTGATGATTCTCGCGCGCTACATGCAGATTCTTTCCGGCGATACGAGCCGCAAACTCAAAGGCCGCGCGATCAACATCCATCATTCGTTCTTGCCTGGCTTCAAGGGCGCAAAGCCCTATCACCAGGCGCATACGCGCGGCGTAAAGCTGATTGGCGCCACTGCGCACTTCGTCACCGACGATCTCGACGAAGGCCCGATCATCGAACAGGAAGTGGAGCGCGTGGATCACTCCTATAGCCCCGAGCGCCTGCTTGCAACGGGACGCGATGTCGAATGCATCACGCTTGCGCGCGCCATCAAGGCGTTCACGGAACGGCGCGTGTTCATCAACGGCGAGCGCACTGTCGTTCTAAGGTAAGCACAAAAAAGGGGTGCCGCGGATTCGCGGCACCCCTTCTTGATCCAGGCGCTGAGACCTTACTTCACCCAGCTGTCCACGCGATCGCCATGCGCGCCGATCCATGCATCGGCGGCGGCTTGCGGCTTCTCACCGTTTTGCGTCGCGAGCATCACGCTGTCGATTTCACCCGGTTTCCACTGGAATTTCTTCAGGAAGGCCACGACCGGCGGGGCCTTCTTTTCGAGTTCCGGATTCACCACGCTATCGACGTGTTCCGCTTCGCCGAAGACCTTCTTCGGATCTTCCAGGAATTTCAGCTTGTACTTCGCGAACATCCAGTGCGGCTTCCAGCCGGTCACGATGATCGGCTTCTTCGCCGCTTCCGAACGCGCAAGTTCAGCGGTCATCGCGCTGCCCGAACTCGGCATCAGCCTGTAGTCGAGGTTATAAGCCTTGATGGCTTCGCTCGTCTTTTGCATCACGCCCGCGCCCGCATCGATACCGACGATGCGCGAATCGAATTCGGCCTTCTTCGCTTCGAGGTCGGTCAGGCTGTTGGCATCGACGTTTTCAGGAACGATCAGACCAATCTTCGCATCATTGAAGTTGGGTCCGAGGTCGACGACCTTCGTCTTGAAGTTGTTCCAATACGCACCGTGCGTCACCGGCAGCCACGCGGACAGCGTCGCATCCAGATCGCCGCGCGCCACGCCCTGCCACATCACGCCTGCCGCCACCGGCACGAGTTGCACCTGATAGCCCAGCTTCTTTTCGATGATGCGCGCCGCCACGTTCGACGTCGCCACGCTGTCGTCCCAGCCTTCGACGTAGCCAATCTTGATGGTCGGTTTATCTTCGGCGTTTGCGCCCATGCTCGTGGCCAGTGCCGCAGCCATGGCGCTCAGCACGAACAGTCTTCTCATCGCTTTCATTTGATTTCCCCTTTGCGGCCCCACGCCGTAGCGTCCAGAATCACCAGCCAGAATTGGCCAGTAACGCACTTTTCCGACACTCAGTTGTCCAGAAGCGACGCCGAGTTTTATTTGTCCACCACGAGGTCGCTCAAAGGCTTGCTGCAGCACAACAGCACCATGCCCTGATCGATTTCGCGCTGACGAATGCCGCCTGCGTGCTTCATGCTCACTTCGCCCGATACGAGCTTGACCTTGCATGTGCCGCACATGCCTTGCGTGCACGATGAGGGTAAACGCACCCCGGCTTTCTTCGCGGCATCGAGCACGTTCTCGTTGCTACCGCATTCGATGTCGCGCCGGATCTTGGCGAAGCTGACTTTGTATGTCGTATCGACAGGCGCCGCTGGTCGAGGCGCAAAGCCGACTGCCTCTTCACGCGCTTCGACGAAATCGGTCTGTGTGGCGATGGCGTCGGCCACGTGCGCGGTCGTCAACTGCGATGCGACCTCCGCAATGGTCTCGAACGAGAAGCTCTCTTCGTGATAATGCTTGCGATCGAAACCGCCTTCGTCGAGAAGATCGCGGACCGCCTTCATATAAGGCGCGGGACCGCACGTGAAGATCTCGCGTTCTAGATAGTCCGGTGCAATCAGCTTCAGAAGCGGCAAGCTGAGAAAGCCCGTCACACCGGCCCAGTTCGTGCGCGTGCCCACGCGCTCGCAAACGAAGGCCGTGCGAAAGTTCGTCTGATTCGATGCAATGAGATCCAGCTCGCGCGAGAAGATGATGTCGTCGGGCGTGCGCGCGCTGTGCACGAAGACGATATCCGCGTCCTCGCCGAGTTCGTGATGCGCGCGGCTCATCGACATGAGCGGCGTGATACCCGACCCCGCCGAAAGAAACAGGAACTTGCGCGCCGGATGCCGCGCACAGGTGAACTCGCCCGAAGGCCCGAGCACACGCACGCGCGATCCCGCAATCACGTTGTCATGCAGCCAGTTCGAAACTTTTCCGCCCGGTACACGCTTGACCGTGATCGAAATGGTGTGCGGCCGCGTGGGCGAAGAGGAAATCGTATAGCAGCGATTGATCTGCTCGCCGTCGATATCGAGTTCCAGTGTAATGAACTGCCCCGGTTCGAACACGAAGCTGCGTTCGCTCGGCGCCTTGAAGAAAAAACTCTTCACGTCGTGCGTTTCCTGCCGGACGTGACAGCAGACGAGTGTGTCGTCGGTATCGCTATTCCAGCGCGCGGGCAGCGTCCCCCAGAAGCGCGGCTGGGTGACACGGCTTGCAGTCGGCTCGAACGTGGCCTGATCGCGCATCATGTTTTGCCTCTCGAACGCGCTTAGCGCATGAAGGAAACGACTTTCTCGCCATGCGTGACCACGTCCTTGTCGGGCGTGTTCGCATAGTTGTCGAGGCGGCCGATATACCACTCGCAGAACTTTTCCACGAGCCCTTCGGTGAACGGCGAATACGGGCCCGGCTCGTAAGCGCTGCTCGTTGCACCCAGCTGCGAATACTCGACCAACGTGCGGTCCTGTTCGTTCGTTGCGCGCCACACGGCGGTGAGATTGTCGACGTCGTAATCGATACCTTCGCGCGCGTCCTTATGCACGAGCCACTTGGTGCGCACGAGCGTTTCGCCCGCGGACAGCGGAATCACGCTGAACGTGACGATGTGATCGCTCATGAAGTGATGCCACGAATTCGGTTGCGTCCAGAACGACAAGCCGCCCAGGTCCGCGCGCTCGAAGCCGCCAAGCAGCTTCTTCGATGCCACCTTCGCGTCGAGCGTCTGCGATTCGCCATCGCGGTCGAGTGGCAGACGTTGCGTGCGAAAACCGGTGACGAGATCCGCCAGACGTTCGATCTCGGCGGAAGGCAGGTTCATTGCTTCCCATTGCTTCGTGCGTTCGCTCACCGTGCGTTCGAACGCGGCCATGCCGTCCTCGTTCGCAGGGGTGCGTTGATAACCGAAGCCGTATTCATAGAGCGAAATGGTCAACTCGGGATGGTTTGCCACGCAGTGATAGCACTCGCGGTTGTTCTCCATCGTGAGCTTCCAGTTGCCCTTTTCCACGATGTCGATGTTCGCCGCGATCTTGCAATCGGCGAGACCGTGCGGCAAAAGATACGGCTCCATCGACTCGCGCAGCACGGAGAAATCGGCGGGCGGTTCATCGGCGAGACAGATGAAGATCAGGCCCGCGAGGTTCTGCACATGAACCTTCTTGAGGCTATGTTTGCAGCGGTCGAACTGTTCGCCCATGTGTTCGGCGAACATGAGGTCGCCGTTGAGGTTATAGGTCCAGCTGTGATACGGGCACACGATATTGCCGAGCGAGCCTTTCTCCTGATTGCAAAGACGCGCGCCGCGATGACGGCAGACGTTGTGGAACGCGCGAATCTGCATGTCGTCGTCGCGCACGATCAGGATCGAATCGTGGCCGATATCGACGGTCGTATAGTCGCCCGGCTCCGGCACGTCCGGCTCGATCGCAACCTGTATCCAGTGCTGCCGGAAGATCGCGTCCAGGTCGAGCGCGTGAATCTCGTCGCTCGTGTAGAACGGCGCTTCGAGCGTGTGGCCCTTTTTGCGGCGTTCGATCATTGCGCGAACGTCTGCCGAAACTTTCATCGTGTGCTCCGTTGTGCGTCACGTCTGGTGCCCCGCCAACACCCCTGAAATGCGGGCTTGCTGCGCTTTGAACTTAATAATCCACCAGTTGATGCTCGCGCAAATACGCCAGGATCACTTGTGCTTTTTCGACGGAACTCCCTTCAATTACGACGCTTCCGCCACGGCTTTCGGTCGTGGTCGCGGAAAGCATGCGGGCATGGCCGGTGCGCTTTTCGGGCGCGGCGAGGCGCTTGGGCTTCGCGCTCACGGGGCCGACGCTCCATGCGCTCGCTTCCGGATCGACAGGCGCGGCCGCTGCAACCGGTGCGACGCGTCCTTCGCGCATACGCGCATACGCGTAGCGCGGTGTCGCGTTGGCGAGCGGATGCACGGCGATGAGCGCGGGCAACTGCACGCGCACACGGCGACGCAAGCCCTTCGGCATGAACTGGCGCACTTCGACGCCTTCGTTCGTCACGTCGATATCGACAGCCGAGCCGACTAGCGCGACGTTCAACGCATCGGCAAGCCGATACGGCAACGTGCCGCTATCGAACGCGCCTTCGGCACGCGTGCCGGTCAAGACGAGTCGATAACCCGCGAGACGTTGCGCGAGTGCCGCGCAGGCATCGCCCGGTGTGTTGAGCACTTCGACGCGCGGCGCGCCCAGTGCGAGATATTCGGCAAGCGCGGGATTGGCGGGGTCGCCTGCATGCAGCACATCGAGTTGCGCGCCGTGTTCCTTTGCAATGTCGATACCGAGGGCGAGCGCGGCCGCGTCGTTGCGGCTATAACGCGCCGTGCCGCTGATAGGATGCTGGCCAGTAGAAACGAGAACGGCTATTTTCATGCGTACGCTCCTTCGGCAAGCGTCGCCGTCTGCAGGATCGGGCTGCCATTGGTACGCGATGCACGCGCGGCCGACGCCGCGTCCGTCAGCGCCTTGATGGTCTCTTGCGTATCCGCGACGATGGTCAAATTCGCACGCTTGGCAATGGGCGCGCTCGCATCGAGATTGACCGCGATGACATGCCGGCAATCCTTGATGCCTTGCAGGTGCTGCACCGCGCCCGAGATGCCGAACGCGATATACACGCTAGCTTCCACCGTCTTGCCCGTGGCGCCGATCTGCTTGTCGCGCGAGAACTTGCCGTCGTCGACGGCCACCCGGCTCGCGCCGATAGCCGCGCCCAAGGTGCTTGCCAACGCTTCGAATGCGGGCACGTCCGTCACGCCGTTGCCCGCCGAGATGATGAAGTCCGCTTCTTCGAGCGCGACTTGGGCCGCGTCCATTTCCTCGATGCCGAGATCGACATACGCGCTCGGCATCGTCGCGGGCACGACGTCTTCGCTATTCACGCGCGCGCCTGCGCCGACGTAAGGCAGCTTGGCATCGACCGCATTCGGTGCGAGCAAGATCACATCGGGTAGCGCACGCAATGCCACCGCGCGGCCAGCATGCGCATACGCAGCGACGTGCTGAAGGTCGAGTTCCACCACGTGTGTGGCGATACTCGCACCGGCGCGCGCCGCGTAACGCCGGCCGAGATCGCCGTCGCCGGTTGCGTTGTCGGGCATGAAGACATGCACGGGCGTGAAGGCCGCGACGCAGGCAGCGAGCGCGCGCAGTTCTTCATCCGGTGCGAAATGGCGGCGATCGAAGCCGGGCAGCTCGATATAACGATCCGCGCCGAGCGACGCCGCATCGTCACTGAACGCGCCGAACGCGATCAACACGACTTCGGTTTCATCGTCCGCGAGCAAGGCGGCGGCGGCCAGTGCCTGACGGCCGTGATCGTCGAGCGCGCCGCGATCCGTATGCGCCGCCACCAGCACCGCGCGACGCGACGCTTTCGACGTGCGGCGCGGCTTCGCTGCATCATGGTGTGTTGCGACGAAGTCAAGCAGCGCGCCGCTGCCGATCTCGCCGAGCGTGATGCGCTTGAGCCCCGCGCTCGTGAAGATAAACGGCCTGCGCGGATCGATTCGTTTGATGTTGTCGTTCATCGTGTTACTCCAGCGCCGCGGCGACCAGCTCCGCCACGTCGAGCACTTCGGGACGCACGCCGACCACGCCTTCGAGCATCGCGGTGCAATTCGGGCAACCCACGGCGACCACTTCCGCGCCTATCGTGCGGGCATCGGCAATGCGGATATCGGGAATGCGCTGCTTGCCGGGAATGTCGGTCAGGGGCGCGCCGCCGCCACCGCCGCAGCACCGTCCGCGCATGCCGTTACGCTCCATCTCCACCACCTTGATGCCGATGGACTTCAGCAGCTTGCGCGGCGCTTCGGTTTCGCCGTTATAGCGGCCGAGATAGCACGGATCGTGATACGTGATCTTCTTGTCGGCGAGCACGGTCGCGGCCTTCGGCGAGAGCTTGCCGTTCGCGACGAGTTCAGCCATCAACGCCGTGTGATGCTGCACTTCATAGAAGCCGCCAAGCGCGCGATACTCGTTGCGCAAGCTATGCAGCACATGCGGGTCCGCCGTCACGATGCGCCGGAACGAATACTGCGAAAGTGTGCCTATGAGCTTCTTCGCACATGCCTGAAAGGTGGCTTCGTCGCCGAGACGACGCGCCGTATCGCCGGTGTCCGTTTCAACGCCGCCGAGCACCGCGTAATCCAAGCCTGCCTTGTTCAGCACCTTTGCCAACGCACGCAGCGTGCGTTGATAACGCATGTCGAACGCGCCTTCGCCCGCGATCAACAAGACATCGACGGGACGACCCGGTTGCGCGACCTGCACTTGCAGATCCACCGACCAGTCGTAACGCGCGCCGATGTCAAACCCGTTCGCGCTGCCCGTTTCACGCAGATTCGCAAGCGTGATCGGACCCTTCCCCGGGACGTTGCCTTCCACGAGCGTCTGATTGCGGCGCATATCGACGATGGCATCGACGTGTTCGATCAGCATCGGGCATTCCTGCACGCAGGCGCGGCACGTGGTGCAGGACCAGATGGTATCGGCTTCGATCATCGTGGAGATGAGCGGCTTGCCCGGTGCGCCCGAATGCCTGCCGACCGGAATGCCGGGGGTCGGGCTGCCGGCGTAGAGCGCATCCGAACCGCCGACCATGCCGACGACGAGATCCTGAATCAGCTTCTTCGGATTGAGCGGTTGTCCCGATGCGAACGCGGGGCACGCCGCTTCACATTTGCCGCATTGCACGCAGGCATCGAAACTCAGCAACTGGTTCCAGCGAAACTCGATGGGCTTGCTCACGCCATATTCCTGCGCATCGAGTACGGGCACTTTGAGCGCGGTGGGCGGCACGACATCATGCTCGTTCTTCGCTGCAAAGCGCTCCTGACGCGGATGAAACGCGAGATGCAGCAAGCCCGCCATCGCATGCTTCATCGGGCCGCCTTGCGCTGCGCCGAAGGTCATCGTGTATGCGCCCGCCGCGATCAGCAATGCAACGATGATCGCGAGTGCACCCGACATCCACGAAGCCGGCAACAGCATGAACAATGCAAGACCAAGCGCGAATGAACCGAGCAGCAAAGGCAGGCTGTCCCACGGTCCGCGTGACAAACGCGCGGGCACTTCCTTCGCGCCGTGTCTGCGACGGTACACGAACACCGCGCCCACCAGCATGACGATAGCCGCGAGGAAGATCAGCTTGTCGAGCCACGGCGAATAAATGGCGAGGCCGTAGTTGAGGAATACGAGCGCCATCGCGAGAATGGCGCCGCCAGCGGTTGCAACGTGCGTCTTTGCGATATACGGATCACGCGCGACCACATGATGCAAGTCCACGAAGTAACGCTTCGGGATGGTCAGCAGGTTAGCCCAGCCATAAGCACCGGCAGTAGTGGCGCGTCCTTCTCGCCAATAGGCCGCGCGCTTCACCACGGCGAAGGCGAGACCCGCCACCGATACCCACAGCAAGACGGTGATGACAAACACGGGGTTCATCGTCTAAAGCCCTCGTCAGAAGTCTTTGCAAAGACGCAGCGCGTCGTAGATCGCGCCGTGGATGTTGTGCATGGAGATGCAGTCGCCGACGCGGAACAAGAGAAAACGCCCGTTTCCAAGCTCTTCCGAAAGACACGGCTGCGCTTCCGATGCAAAGAGCTTGTGCACATCCACCTGCCCGCGATTGAGCGATTCGGGCTTCAGCTTCCAGTACAGGGAATCGTTGGGCGTGCTGCCGTTCTCGATCACGACCTGATCCACCGCGCGCTCTTCCTGTTCTTCCGTGTACTCGTTGCGGATCACGGCAATCTTCTTCCCGTCTTCCTCGTACACCTTGTCGAGCCAGTAGTTCGGCGTATGGATCACGCCTTGCGCGTAGAGCCTTCTATAAAAGATGGGGAACGTGGTGCCGCCGACGTCATCGGCGACCTTCACGTCCGGCGTCACGATCTCGACATTGCCGCCACGGCTCGAGATGAAGTCCGCGACGCCCGCGCCCGCATGCGTGCTCACGCCGTCATAAACGAGCACGTTCTTGCCCGGCTCGACCTGGCCCGAGAGAATGTCCCAGGCGCTCACCGCGAGACCTCGTTCGACGCCCCATGCAGGCACTTGATCCGTGAACGACGAGCCGCCCGTCGCGAGCACGACGATGTCCGGCTTCTCGGCCATGATGGCCTTGTCGTCGGCGGCGACACCGAGACGACGATCCACGCCGAGCCGCTTCGTTTCCATGTCGAACCAGCGCACGATGCCCGCCATCTGCTCGCGCTGCGGTGCCTTCGCGGCAAGCATGATCTGACCGCCGACGTAATCGTTCTTCTCGAACAGCACGACATCGTGACCGCGCGACTTCGCCACGCGCGCCGCTTCGAGTCCCGCGGGCCCTGCGCCGACCACCACGACTTTGCGCTTCGGCCCGCGCGTCTTTTCGATGACATGCGGCATGGTCGCTTCACGCGATGTCGCCGCGTTCTGCACGCACAACACATCGAGTCCGTTGTACTGCCGGTCGATGCAGTAGTTCGCGCCGACGCACTGCTTGATCTCGTCCTCGCGGCCATCGCGAATCTTGATCACCATATGCGGGTCCGCAATCTGCGCACGCGTCATGCCGACCAGATCGACCATGCCGTTGGCGAGCAGACGTTCCGCCTGACCCGCATCGCGAATGCTTTGCGCATGCATGATCGGCAGCTTCACGACCGACTTGATGCCCGCCGCGAGATGCACGAAAGGCTCGGGTGGCAGCGCCATCGGCGGCATGCAGTTGGCGAGCGTGTTATGCGTATCCGCGCCCGAACCGATCACGCCGACGTAATCGATGAGGCCCGTTTCAGCCATCGCTTGAGCGATCTCTTTCAATTGTTCGTGATCGAGACCGTCTTCATGGAATTCGTCGCCGCACATGCGCAAGCCAATTGCGAAGTCGGCGCCCACGGCTTCGCGCACGGCCTGCAGCACTTCCTTACCGAAGCGCAGACGGTTTTCGAGCGAACCGCCCCATTCGTCCGTACGAAAGTTAGTGCGCGGACTCCAGAACTGATCGATCAAATGCTGATGCGCCGCCGAGATCTCGACGCCATCCATGCCCGCATCCTTCACGCGCTTCGCGGCCGCCGCGAAATCCTGAATGATGCGCTTGATCTCTTCCACTTCGATGATCTTCGCGTTGCCGCGATGCACTGGCTCCCGCACGCCCGAAGGCGACATCAGATGCGGCCAGCTCTCGCCGTGCCACGCCGAACGCCGGCCCATGTGCGTTGCCTGGATCATGATCTTCGCGCCATGCCGATGCATCGCTTCGGCCAGCTGCGAGAGCGGGTCGATGACCTTGTCGGTCGACAGGTTCACCGACTTCCACCAGCCTTGCGGGCTGTCGATCGACACCGGGCTCGAACCTCCGCAAACGGCTAGCGCCACGCCGCCCTTCGCCTTCTCTTCGTAATAGCGGATATACCGGTCGCCGGGCAGACCGCCGGGCTCGGCATAGACCTCGGCATGCGCGGTACTGACGATACGGTTACGCAAGGTCAGCTTGTTCAGCGTGAGTGGCTTGAAAAGGTTCGGGTAACGCATTGCGGGCGACCTCGGAAAGGTTTTGCTTTGAAGCCTTTATTTCGATGCGAGCGGCGACACTTCGAACACACAATGCTCGCAGCCTTCCGCGGCGCATTGCGTTTCGACCGAGTGCGAACGCGGCCCCTTCTTCGTGCTGTCGGGTGCGGTGTCGTTGACCCAGTCCAGCGCGCCGGCGAACCATCCGGCGAACATGTAGCAGAGCTTGCCGTGCTTGCCCGGTTGCGCGAGCACGAAGGACGAGTGACGCAGATGCACGCGCGCCATGGCGCTCTGCGGGTCGGATTCGACGATATCGAAGAGACCCCAGCCGCGTTGCGACAGGCGCTTCAGGTAATGCTCGAACACCGCCATGCCCGCTATGCCGTGCTTGTCCGCCTCCTTGTCGCACCAGTGATAAGCGGACTTGTAGCCCGCCTTGTAGAGAATCGCGGCGTAAGCTTCGCGGCCGAGCGCTTCTTCCACGGCCACGTGGTTGTTGGTGAAGAAGTGGCGCGGCACATACAGCATGGGCAGCGCGTCGGTAGTCCAGACGCCCGTTTCTTGATCGACGTCGATAGGCAGTTGCGGTTGCATCGCGGGTTCCCTGTTCTTGTTGGAGTCAGACGTTCCAGACTTCGCCGAAGAAGCGCATCCAGTTCTCGCCCATCACCTTCTTGATACGCGTCTCGCCCCAGCCCGCTTTTTCCATCGCGGCCGTGAGGTTCGGGAACTCGCCGATCGTGCGAATGCCTTCCGGATTCACGACCTTGCCGAAGTTCGTCAGACGGCGATAACGGCCCTTGTCGTGCGTGATCCAGTCGAAGAACTCGGTGCTGTAGCCTTGCGTGAAGTCCGTGCCGATGCCCACCTTGTCTTCGCCGATCACGTTGATCACGTAGTCGATGGCTTCGAGATAATCGTCGACGGTCGCGTCCGGGCCTTTCTTCAGGAACGGCGAGAACATGGTCACGCCGACGAAGCCGTTGGCGTCCGCGATCTCTCTCAGCTGATCGTCGGTCTTGTTGCGCGGATGGTCCTTGAGTCCTGAGGGACAGCAGTGCGAGTACGTGACAGGCTTCTTCGAGCAGGCGATGGCATCGGAAGAAGTCTTCGCGCCCACGTGGGAAAGATCGACCATGATGCCGACGCGATTCATCTCGTGGATCACTTCCTTGCCATAACCCGAGAGTCCGCCGTCCGGTTCATAGCAGCCCGTGCCGACCAGGTTCTGCGTGTTGTAGCAGAGTTGCACCACGTTCACGCCGAGCTCCTTGAACACTTCGATATAGCCGAGGTTGTCCTCGAACGCATACGAGTTCTGGAAGCCGAAGATGATGCCTGTCTTGTTTTCCTTCTTCGCGCGCAGGATGTCGTCGGTCGTGCGCACGAGCGTGAGAATCTCGCTGTACTCGCGAATCTGTTGCTTCATCTCGGCGATGTTGTCGATCGTCTTCTGGAAGTCTTCCCAGACCGAAACCGTGCAGTTCACCGCGGTTACGTTACCTTTGCGCATGTCCTCGAACACGGAGCGCTCGAACTTGGAGATGTTCAGGCCGTCGATGATGATGCTGTTGTCGTGCAGAGTGCTCATCGTTGATAACTCCGTGTGCTTAGTAGATGGGGAAGCGTTCGCACAGCGCGAAGATCTCGCGGCGCACGCGTTGTTCGGTTTGCGGATCGCCTTCCGGATGCTCGCGCAGCGATTCGAAGACTTCGAGAATCAGGCGGCCGGTTTCGCGGAACTCGTTGACGCCGAAGCCGCGCGTCGTGCCTGCCGGCGTGCCTAAGCGAATGCCCGAGGTGACGGTCGGCTTTTCGGTATCGAAGGGAATGCCGTTCTTGTTGCAGGTGATGCCCGCGCGTTCCAGCGCATGCTCGACCTGATTGCCCTTGAGGCCTTTCGGGCGCAGATCGACGAGCAGCAGATGGTTGTCCGTGCCGCCGGTGACGAGATCGACGCCACCTTCCTTGAGCACTTCGCCGAGCGCTTGCGCATTTGCGAGCACGTTGTCGATATACGTCTTGAAGTCCGGCCGCAGCGCTTCGCCGAAGGCCACCGCCTTGCCTGCTATCACATGCATCAGCGGGCCGC
The DNA here is from genome assembly GCF_031450875.1 of Caballeronia sp. LZ001. Taxonomy (NCBI): domain Bacteria; kingdom Pseudomonadati; phylum Pseudomonadota; class Betaproteobacteria; order Burkholderiales; family Burkholderiaceae; genus Caballeronia; species Caballeronia sp. LZ001. The sequence continues at coordinate 646,788 of NZ_JARTVX010000004.1, forward strand.
CTTGCAGGCCGGGGAACACGGCCGAGTTGATCTTCTTGGCGATGTCTTCGTCGTTCGTGAGGATGAAACCGCCGCGCGGACCGCGCAAGGTCTTGTGCGTGGTGGACGTGACCACGTGCGCATGATCCACGGGGTTATCGTGACGCCCCGCCGCGATGATGCCCGCGATATGCGCCATATCGACCATGAGCTTCGCATCGACGCTATCGGCGATCTTGCGCAGACGCGCGAAGTCCAGCTTGCGCGGATACGCCGAGAATCCCGCGATCAGCAATGACGGCTTGTGTTGCTTCGCGAGTTCCTCAATCTGCTCGTAATCGATCAGCATGGTGTCGCGGTTCACACCGTATTGCACCGCGTTGAACCACTTGCCCGAAAGCGCGGGCTTCGCGCCATGCGTGAGGTGACCGCCCGCATCGAGCGACATGCCGAGAATGGTGTCGCCGGGTTTGGCGAGCGCAAGCATCACGGCGCCGTTGGCCTGCGCGCCCGAATGCGGCTGCACGTTGGCGAACTTCGCGTTGAAGAGCTGCTTGATGCGATCGATGGCGAGCGCCTCGACTTCATCCACGAATTCACAGCCGCCGTAATAGCGCTTGCCCGGATACCCTTCCGCGTACTTGTTCGTGAGCACCGAGCCTTGCGCTTCCAGTACGGCGCGCGACACGATGTTTTCCGACGCGATCAGTTCGATTTGCGATTGCTGGCGCTCCAATTCTTTCAGGATCGCGCCGCGCACCGAAGCGTCGCTGGATGCAAGCGGGGCTTCGAAGAAGGGATTCGAGTTCGACATTGGCAGGTCCGTGGGTCAAGTGTGACGGTCGTTCGACGGCGGTGCGGGTGGCTCTTCGGATGCTTTTCCGTTTGCCGTCGCGGCCGTAATCGTTGCATCTATTCTTGACTTTCGTCCTGCCGGTCAACTTACGAATTTAGACGTGTTCTTGGCCTTTTCCGACATGCGCGTCTTTTTTCGACAAGTGGCGCGATGGATTTCGGTGTAGCGATTTATTCGGTGCGCCGCTGCACTGTCGCGGAACGCCCGTGCGCTTCGAAGGTGCGCGCCCTTGCTCGTGGAGGGTCGGCGAGGAAATCGCGTCTATATGAAGCATGCACGATGCCTCGTGAGGCTCAGGGTTTAGCCTGATGGCATGGTAGTTGCAAACGAAACCAAAATGCAAAAAGTGGCAAAGCGCCGCATCTGACGGCGTCAAACAATAGATTCGAAGGAATCATCCCTCACATGTCCCCCGATCGCACGGCGTCGCTGTCGCACTTCGCTTTCATGCCGCTTCCCAACTTCACCATGATCGCTTTCACCAACGCGATCGAAGTCCTGCGCATGGCGAACTATCTGACGGGGCAGCCGTTGTATCGCTGGTCGATCGTGAGTCCCGATGGCGGTCCCGTCACCGCGAGCAACGGCTTGTCCGTCGACACAGGTCCGGTGGAATGCGTGGGACAACCCGATATCGTGTTCGTGGTCGGCGGCATCGATGTGCAGCGCGCGACCACGCCCGCACATCTCGCCGCGCTGCGCCGCTTCGCCCGCACGGGCAGCGTGCTCGGCAGCCTCTGCACCGGCACTTATGCACTGGCTCGTGCGGGCTTACTCGCGGGCTATGCGTGCGCGATCCACTGGGAGAACATGTCGGCGCTCAAGGAAGAGTTTCCCGACACGCGCTTCCTGAAGGAACTGTTCGTGATCGACCGCGATCGCGTCACGTGTACCGGCGGCGTCGCGCCGCTCGACATGATGCTCAATCTCATCGCATCCCGCGTGGGTACGGCGCGCGTGACACAGATCGCCGAGCAATTCATCGTCGAACATGTACGCGATACGAGCGCGCAGCAGCGCATGCCGCTCGTGGCACGACTCGGATCGGCCAACAAGTCGCTCTTCGAAGTGATCTCGCTCATGGAGAACAACATCGAGGAGCCGCTGTCGCGCGAGGAACTGGCGCGCCTTGCAGGCATGTCGCAACGGCAATTGCAGCGGCTCTTTCGCGAGCATCTCGGCATGACGCCGACGCACTACTATCTCACGCTGCGTCTGCGGCGCGCGCGCGAACTGCTGCTGCAAACCGATATGTCGATCATGCATATCACCATGGCTTGCGGCTTCCAGTCGGCGTGCCACTTCTCGAAGAGTTATCGCGATGCCTTCGGAACCGCACCCACGCGCGAACGCCGCAAGCAAGGGCCTTCGCTTGCGGCGGTTGCACCTTCGGCGCTGGTTGCCTGATACCGGTTCGAACAAAAAGAGCCGTTGGCTTGCAACAGCCAACGGCTCTCTTCATTCCAGGCCGATTACGCCGCTTTCAACAATCCGTGCGGATCGAGCACGAACTTCCTCGGCGCGCCGCCATCGAACTTTCTGTAGCCTTCGGGCGCTTCATCGAGCGAAATCACGGACACGTTGACGATATCCGCAATCGGCAAACGATCCCACAAGATGGCCTGCATTAGATTGCGGTTGTACTTCATCACGGGCGTCTGTCCCGTGTGGAACGAATGCGACTTCGCCCAGCCAAGGCCGAAGCGAATGCTGAGACTGCCCTTGCGCGCGGCGGCATCGGCGGCGCCGGGGTCATCGGTGACATAGAGGCCGGGAATGCCGATCGCGCCCGCTGCCTTCGTGATCTCCATCAGCGAATTGAGCACGGTGGCCGGTGCTTCCTCGCCGCTGCCGCTGCCGTGACCGTGTGCCTCGAAGCCCACGCAATCGACCGCGCAATCCACTTCCGGCTTGCCGAGAATCTGCTCGATCTGCTCGCCGAGCGTCGCGTCCTTCGAGAGATCGATGGTCTCGAAACCATCTTGCGCGCGTGCGCCAGGCGCTCTTCGTTCATGTCGCCGACGATGGTGCACGCTGCGCCCAAGATGCGCGCCGATGCCGCCGCCGCCATTCCAACCGGTCCCGCGCCCGCGATATAGACAGTCGCGCCCGGTTTCACGCCCGCCATCACCGCGCCGTGATAACCCGTCGGCAAGATGTCGGAGAGACACGTGAGGTCGCGTATCTTCGACATGGCCTGTGCCTTGTCTGGAAACTTCAGCAGATTGAAATCGGCATACGGAACCATCACCAATTCCGCCTGGCCGCCTATCCAGCCGCCCATATCGACATAACCATACGCGCCGCCAGCACGCGACGGGTTCACGTTCAAACATACGCCCGTATGTTGCGCCTTGCAGGTCGGGCAGCGCCCGCATGCCACGTTGAACGGCACCGAAACGAGATCGCCAAGGGCAAGCGTCTCCACATCGCGGCCGATTTCGATCACTTCGCCCGTGATCTCGTGCCCGAGCACGAGGCCGACTTCCGCCGTCGTGCGGCCGCGCACCATATGCTGATCCGAGCCGCAAATGTTGGTACTGACTACGCGAAGAATGACGCCGTGGCCGATGTCGCGCCCGCGTGGATCGACCATCTTCGGATAGTCGATGGACTGCACTTCCACCTTGCCCTGCCCCAGATATACGACGCCGCGATTGCTGCTCATTGATCGTCTCCATGTCTCGTGGACGGCTCGCGCGATGCACCGTCACGGTTCATCGCGCCCGTTCGTCGAGCGTAGCGCCGCTAGTCGCACACGACCGATCTCCAATGCGACGCGGGTTTGACTCAAACCGACATGACGTTCCTCGGCGGTTTTTATTGATTGACCGTTCAATATAAAAACGCCTAACATCGAATCGAACTGACAGCAGAAGCGACCAATGCCCAAACTCGGAATGCGCGAGATTCGTCGCGCGCAACTCATCGACGCGACCTTGCAGACCATCGACGAAGCGGGCCTCGGCGGTGCGACGCTCACCTCGGTGGCGCAGCGCGCGAGTACATCGACGGGAATCGTCAGTCACTATTTCGGCGACAAGGACGGGCTGCTTGAAGCCACCATGCGTCATGTGCTGCGCAATCTCTGGCAGGCCACGTCGCGTCGCCGCAAGGCCGCGAAAGCCGAGCCGCGTGCGAAGTTGCGCGCAGTGGTCGCCGCGAATTTCGATGTCGAACAGGTGAACGGCCCCGCCATGAAGACATGGCTCGCGTTCTGGTCCGAAAGCATGCACAAGCCCGAGTTGCGGCGTTTGCAGCGTGTCAACACGCGGCGACTCTATTCGAATCTATGCGCGGACTTCTCGCGCGCCTTGACGAAGCCTGCCGCGCGCCGTGCGGCCAGCGGTCTTGCCGCGCTTATCGACGGTCTCTGGCTGCGCGGCGCGCTTGCAGGCGAACCGTTCGATACGAAGTCGGCGTTGCGCCTCGCTTACGACTACATCGACCTGGTGCTCGAAGCGCGCGGCTAAAACTTTCCATCCTCAAAGGAGCACGACATGGAAGAGCAACGCCTTTACATCGGCGGCGCATACGTCGATGCCACGAGCGGCGAAACCTTCGTCACGCTCGATCCCGCCACCGGTGAATCCATCGCGCATGTGCAGCAGGCGTCGCAAGCGGATGTCGATCGCGCCGTGCACGCAGCACACGAAGGGCAACGCGAATGGGCCGCCATGACCGCGATGCAGCGCTCCCGCATCTTGCGACGCACCGTCGACCTGCTACGCGCGCGCAACGACGAACTCGCCGCGCTCGAAACGCGCGACACCGGCAAGCCGATTGCGGAGACGCGCGCCGTGGATATCGTCACCGGCGCGGATGTGATCGAGTATTACGCGGGACTCGCGACGGCCATCGAAGGCACGCAGATACCGCTGCGCGAATCGTCGTTCGTCTATACGCGACGCGAGCCGCTTGGCGTGTGCGCGGGCATCGGCGCATGGAATTATCCGATCCAGATAGCTTGCTGGAAGTCTGCGCCCGCGCTCGCGGCCGGCAACGCGATGATCTTCAAGCCAAGCGAGATCACGCCACTCACCGCGCTGAAGCTCGCGGAGATTTATACCGAAGCGGGCGTGCCCGCCGGCGTCTTCAATGTGGTTCAAGGCGATGGCCGCGTGGGCGCCATGCTCGCGGAACATGCGGGTATCGAGAAGATATCGTTCACGGGCGGGGTGCAAACCGGCAAGAAGGTCATGGCGCATGCGGGCGGCTCGACGCTCAAGGAAGTGACGATGGAACTGGGTGGCAAGTCGCCGCTCATCGTATTTCACGACGCCAATCTCGAACGCGCCGCCGACATTGCCATGAGCGCGAACTTCTTTAGCTCGGGACAGGTATGCACGAACGGCACGCGCGTGTTCGTCGAGCGCGGCGTGATCGAAAGCTTCGAAGCGCTGGTGCTGGAGCGCGTAAAGCGTATACGCATTGGCGCGCCGGATGATCCGCGCACCAACTTCGGCCCGCTTGCAAGCGCGGCGCAACTGCATAAAGTGCTCGGCTTTATCGAAAGCGGCAAGCGCGAAGGCGCGCGACTCATCGCCGGCGGCGCGCGCATGAGCGATGGTGCATTCGCGCGCGGCCAGTATGTCGCACCGACCGTGTTTGCCGATTGCCGCGACGACATGCGTATCGTGCGCGAGGAAATCTTCGGACCGGTGATGAGCATTCTTGCCTTCGACGACGAAGACGAAGTCATCGCGCGCGCAAACGATACCGAATACGGACTTGCGGCGGGCGTGGTCACGGAGAACATATCGCGTGCGCATCGCGTGATTCATCGGTTGCAAGCGGGTATCTGCTGGATCAACACATGGGGCGAATCGCCCGCGGAAATGCCCGTGGGCGGCTACAAGCAATCGGGCGTGGGGCGCGAAAACGGCATCGTGACGCTCAATGCCTACACGCGCATCAAGTCCGTGCAGGTCGAGCTCGGGCCTTATCAGCCCGTGTTTTAAGGAGCTTTCGATGAGCGCGATGGAATACGACTACATCATCGTGGGCGCGGGATCGGCGGGCAACGTGCTTGCCTCGCGTCTCACCGAAGACGAGGACGTGACGGTGCTGCTGCTCGAAGCGGGCGGCCCGGATTATCGCTTCGACTTTCGCACGCAGATGCCGGCGGCGCTTGCTTATCCGCTGCAAGGGCGGCGCTACAACTGGGCGTATGAAACCGAGCCCGAACCGCATATGAACGATCGTCGCATGGAATGCGGACGCGGCAAGGGACTCGGCGGATCGTCGCTCATCAACGGCATGTGCTACATACGCGGCAATGCGCTCGACTACGACAACTGGGCCACGCGGCCGGGTCTTGCAAACTGGAGCTATCTCGACTGTCTGCCGTATTTCCGCAAAGCGGAGACACGCGATATCGGTGTGAACGATTATCACGGTGGCGACGGTCCCGTTCATGTCACGACCAGCAAACCCGGCAACAATCCACTCTTCGCGGCGATGGTCGAAGCAGGCGTGCAAGCGGGTTATCCGCGTACGGACGATCTCAACGGCTATCGGCAAGAAGGCTTTGGACCGATGGATCGTACCGTCACGCCGAACGGAAGGCGCGCGAGCACGGCGCGTGGTTATCTGGATCACGCGAAGCATCGCGGCAATCTCACGATAGTTACCCATGCAACTACTGACCGTGTGTTGTTCTCGGGCAAGCGCGCGACTGGCGTGGCTTATATTCATGGCGCGCAACGCGTGCGCGCGCATGCGCGGCGTGAAGTGCTCATATGCAGCGGCGCCATTGCTTCGCCGCAATTGCTGCAGCGTTCCGGTGTCGGACGTTCGAGCTGGCTCAGGGAACTCGAGATTCCCGTGGTGCACGATCTGCCGGGAGTCGGTGAGAATCTGCAGGATCACCTCGAGATGTACATGCAATACGAATGCAAGGAGCCGGTCTCGCTTTATCCCGCGCTGCAACTGCGCAATCAGCCTGCTATCGGGCTCGAATGGCTTCTGAAAGGCACGGGCATAGGCGCGAGCAATCAGTTCGAGGCGGGCGGTTTCATCCGCACGCGCGATGACGATCCGTGGCCGAACATCCAGTATCACTTTCTGCCGGTGGCGATCAATTACAACGGTTCGAACGCCATCGAGATGCATGGGTTTCAGGCGCATGTCGGGTCGATGCGATCGCCCAGCCGTGGACGCGTCAAGCTCACGTCACGCGACCCGCACGCGCATCCGGGCATCCTCTTCAACTACATGGCCGATCCGCTCGACTGGCGCGAGTTCCGCGATGCGCTTCGCATCACGCGCGAAATCATGCAGCAGCCGGCGCTCAGCAAGTATCGCGGACGCGAGTTGAATCCCGGCGCAAAGCGCATGAGCGACCGGGATCTGGATGCCTTCATCCGCGCGAAAGCGGAGACCGCATATCACCCGTCGTGCTCGTGCAAGATGGGTTACGACGATATGGCCGTGGTCGATGCCGAAGGACGCGTGCACGGCATGGAAGGCTTGCGCGTAGTGGATGCGTCGATCATGCCGCAGATCACGACGGGCAATCTCAACGCGCCGACCATCATGCTCGCGGAAAAGATCGCGGATCGCATTCGCGGGCGCGATGCCTTGCCACGCGTCGAGACGCCGTACTTCGTGGCGAACGGCAAGCGCGCGCGCGACAGCGGCTGGTTGCAGAAGGAACTGGTCGAGCGTGCCAAAAGTGACGTGACGAGCGACTCCGCCACCTCGCGCATCTGAGCATTTCCAGAGAAACCTCCTCCGAGCCGAACTCTTCGGCTCGATAACCGGCGGCGACCTTTGCATCCGACGCATGGTTTTCCCTAGTGCCTCGTCTTCATCTCAATTATTACGATCGCAGCCCATTCGTATTCCGAAGCGTTCCCGTCGCCGTACCGAATGGAAATAAATGTGACGGCGAAAGCGAAGCATGGCGTCGCGGCGAACAAGGCCGCTGGCGCGTGCGAATACACAGCGACCACGAAACGTTGCGAATCGCCGTCGAACGAGCAGGTAACATGCCGCGCTCGCAGAACGAAGTGCGCATCAGCGTGCCCGCTTCCGACGCGCGCCGTGCTTCATGCACGAATGGCACGGTGATCAGTGAGCGCACCGAACAGGGTTGGCTACATCTGACCTTGAACATCAACATTTGATCAACACTTTTAAACTGAAGGACCGAAGTAGCAATGCAAGTCTCAAAGCTTCAACCCACGCGCGCGCTTGCCATCGCGTGTCTGCCGCTCGCAGCGGCGGTCGTGTCCGCATCGGCGGCAGCGCAGAGCAGCGTCACGTTGTACGGCGTAGTCGATAATGCCTTCGCCTATGCCAGCAATCAGCGCGGCTCGTCGAACGTGTATATGTCGCAAGGCAGTTTGCAGGCGAGCAAGTTTGGCCTGCTGGGCGCGGAAGATCTCGGCGGCGGCACAAAAGCCGTGTTTCGTCTGGAGAGCGGCTTCAATTCCCTGAACGGCGCAGCGGCAAGCTCCGCGGGCATGTTCAATCGACAAGCCTATGCCGGTCTCTCCAACGACCGTTACGGCACGCTGACGCTCGGGCGGCAATACACGCCCTACTTCAATCTCGTCGGTGCGCTCGGTCCGACCAGCGCGCTCACGGGCGCGACCGGCGCACATCCCGGCGATGTCGATGCGCTCGACACCACACTGCGCTTCAATAACTCGGTCTCGTATGTCTCGCCGAACGTCGCGGGTCTGACGCTCGCCGCACAAGCCGGGCTCGGCGGCGAAGCCGGCAGCATTGCGAGCGGCTCCAACCTCAGCGCGGCGTTGCGCTACGACTTCAAGCCCGTCTCGATCGCGGCGGGTTATGTGCACCTCAAAGACGTCGCGACGAGCAGCGCCATCGGCAGCTTCGCCAACAATTCGCCGATCAACAACGGCTACGCCACGTCGGGCGGCGTGCAGATGATCGCCGCTGCCGCGCGCTACACGCTCAAGGACCTGATGGTGGGTCTGAACTATTCGAACGTGCAATACGCACCGGGCGCGCACTCATTGTTCTCGGACGAAGCCGTGTTCAACTCGTACGGCGCGATTGCGTCGTATCGTTTCACGCCTGCTTTCGCCGCAGCGGCGGGCTACAGCTACACACGGGCCAGCAAGTCGAACGGCGTGAATGACCCGGCGCGTTATCAACAGATTTCGCTGGAGCAGACGTATGCTTTGTCCGCGCGCACCACGTTCTACGCGTTGCAGGCTTATCAGCACGCGAGCGGTCAGTCTTTGATCGCAAATGGCGCGGGCCGTGTGAGAATTTCGGATGCAGTCGCGGTGGTCGGCGATTCGCAGAACACCACGCCGTCGTCCGGGCCGTCGCAGTTCATCGCGATGATCGGCATGCGGCACGCGTTCTGACGCTTACTTCAGCGCATCAACGCAAGGTCCAGTTTCGGGCGAAGGCTTCGAAACTGGCGACTTGCGCGGACTCCCAGGCAGCGTCGCGGCCGAGTTCCTGAGCCATGATGCGCGCCACTTCGGGCGCCGCCGCACGTGCTGCGGTGGCATCCAGAAAGAGCGCGCGATTACGGCGCGCAAGCACGTCTTCGACCGAACGCGCCAGCTCCGCGCGCACCGCGAAACGCGTTTGCGCTTCGGTCAGGCCGCCTGCTTCGACGAGCAACGTGTCCGCGCCCGGCAATCGTTCAATGATCCCCGCATCCGAACCGTAGTACCCGCTTTGCACGCCCGTTGCGCCATGCAAGGGCAACGAGCGCGTGCGGCATGGCGCAGCCGCCAACAGACCGTTTGCAATGGCCAGATCGACCACTTGTTCCGCCATCAGTCGATACGTCGTCCACTTGCCGCCCGTCACCGTGATCATTCCGGTGGAACTCGATTCGATCGTATGCTCGCGCGACAGCGCCGCCGTCGACGCGCCGCTATCGCCCTTCACGAGCGGACGCAGGCCGGCCCACACGCTCAAGACATCGTCGCGCGTCGGTTTGAGCGAGAGATAATCTGCCGCCGAACTCAGGATGAAGTCGATCTCCGCGTCGCTTGCACGCGGTTCGAGCGGCACGTCGCTCTGCGGTGTATCCGTCGTGCCGACGATAGTCTGCCCATGCCACGGCACCACGAACAGCACACGGCCGTCTTTCGTCTTCGGCACGAGAATGGCGTTATCGCTTTTGAGGAAGCGGCCGGGCAACGTGAGATGCACGCCCTGACTCGGCGCCACGATGGGACGCGCGCGGGGATCGTCCATTGCGCGAATGGCATCCACCCAGACGCCGGTTGCGTTGACCACGCAGCGGGCGCGCACTGAGAAGGCATCGCCCGTTTCGGTGTCTTCGAAGGCAATCCGATGCGTCCTGTCCGCGCGATCCACCTCGATACCGCGCACTGCCGCATTGTTGAGCGCGATGCCGCCGAGATCGAAAACCGTGCGCGCGAGTGCAATGGCGAGGCGCGCGTCGTCGAACTGGCCGTCATAGTAGAGCGTGCCGCCACGGAGCGCGCGGCCCTGCAGATTGCCGGCGAGCATGGGCGCCTTGTCGTGCGTTTCGCGCAGACCGAGACCACGACTCGGCGCGAGATTCAATGCGCCCGCAAGCCAGTCGTAGACCTTCAAGCCGGCGCCGTAGAACAGCTTGTCGGTTAAGCGGTAAGCGGGCACGACGAAACCCAGCGCGTTCACCAGATGCGGCGCATTGCGTGCAAGCAGCCCTCGTTCATGCAAAGCCTCGCGCACGAGCGGGATGTTGCCTTGCGCGAGATAACGCACGCCGCCGTGCACGAGCTTGGTCGCCTTACTCGACGTGCCCTTCGCGAAGTCCCGCGCTTCGAGCAGCAAGGTGCGATAGCCGCGCGACGCGGCATCGACAGCCGTGCCTAGACCGCTCGCGCCGCCGCCGATCACCACGATATCCCAGCACGCGGTCCGGTCGATTTCGCGAAGGAGCGTCGCGCGATCGGGCGGCGTGATTGCCTGCATGTCAGGCTGCGCGGGATGCTTGTTCATCGGGGAAATCCCGCGCGCGAGGTCGATCGAACAACATGGCGCGGGACTGGGTGCCGCTTGGGTCCGGGCAAGAATAAACGTGTCATACGCTGGCTTTGTCCCGTCTCTCGCCGATTTTCGCTTTGAAGTGAGATGTTCGTTTTTTACATCGTACCATCGGCCTTCGGGATCATCGGTGTGGGCCACGCCGCGATCCCTCACTCCCGAGCCGAAACCAGCACCCCGCTCCCTTCCACCACCTCCGCCTCCGAAACCAGCGTCTCCAGCGCGAGCCCGCGCGTCTCGATCCCAAGAATCCAAACCGCCGACGCCGCCACCACAAAACAGGCGGCGCCCAGCGAAAAGACTCCGCCCTGTCCGAAGACCGGCAACACGACGCCAACGACATAAGGCCCGATCAACGACCCGACACGCCCGATCGCCGATGCAAACCCCGACCCCGTCGCGCGCGCGCCGGTCCCATACAACTCTGGCGTATAGGTATAAAGCACGGCCCACATCGCGAAGAGGAAGAACTGCATGGCAAGTCCCGCGCAGATCAGGAGCGTCGGCGTTTCGGCATGCAACGCGGTCTGGCCATACAAGTACGCCATCAACCCGCTACCCAAAAGTGATGCAATGCAAGTCGGCTTGCGTCCCCACCGTTCCACGAGCCACGCCGCACACAAGAAACCCGGCACGCCGCCAAGCGAGATCAGCACCGTATAAAGCACGGACTTCGTGACGGCAAAACCGGCCTGTTGCATCAACGCGCCGAGCCACGACGTCAATCCATAGAAGCCAAGCAACGCAAAGAACCAAAGCGCCCAAACCATGATCGTGCGACGCCTGTATGCCGCACTCCAGATCTCACGAAACGCTCCAGATCCCTTCCTGACAGGCGGTTCCGCCAGCATCGAAGGCGCAGGCAACGCACGCAAGCCGCTAGCCCTCATGACCTTCGCCTCGACTTCATCGAGCACGCGATCCGCTTCTTCGATACGTCCGTGATGTTCGAGCCATCGCGGCGACTCGGGCACCACGCGCCGCACGATCAGCACGAACACCGCGGGTATCGCAAGCAACGCAAACTCGGTGCGCCAGCCAAACTGCGGCAACACGAAGTACGACACCACGCCCGACGCGATGAATCCCAGCGGCCAGAAGCCATCCATCAACGCAATCAGTCTGCCGCGTGAAGCCGTCGGCACGAACTCGGAGAGCAACGTCTGCGCGATAGGAAACTCCATTCCCATGCCGATACCAAGCAGCACGCGATAGAAGATCAACGCATCGACGGAATGCGCCGTCGAGCACAGGTACGACGCCAGTCCCCACAGCACCATGCTCCACTGGAACACGGGCCGGCGTCCGAAGCGGTCCGCAAGCAAGCCCGCGACGGCCGCGCCGAGCACCATGCCGAAGAAGCTTGCGCTTGCAACGAGGCCCGCGGTCGCGGTCGACAAACCGAACTCCGTCTTGATCGAACCGAGCACGAAGGTCATCGTGCCGAGGTCCACCGAATCGAAGAAAAACGCAACGGCAATGATGATGAAAATGGTGCGGTGATACCCGGAGAACGGCAGGCGTTCTAGCCGTGCAGCAGCGCTCGCGCGCGATTGCGTGGCGGTGGACATGTCATCCCTCTCTCGATGCGGCGCTAACCGCGTGGACGTGGCGTACGGAAGTCAAAGCGTTTTCAGTAGACGCCGACATAAATCCGCAACATAGAAGATTCGCGTCATCGGGATGGAACGTACGCGTCATGCGTCATAGCGTGCGCGCGCCGCCGCGGCAATACGCATGAGCGCATCCACGCTGAGCCTTGCAGCGATGGCCTTCACGTACTCGTGGTGACGCGCATCGAGCGGCGCGTCGAGATACTGCGCATGCAGATAGCGAATCAACGCAATCCGCCGATGCTTCAACGCAATGCTGCGTTCGAGAAGCGCGAGCGCCGCGTTCGCATCGCGCTCCTTGACCGCGCGCTCGGAGAGCAACGCCGCCGTGTCGCGCGATGAAGTCATCGTCGTGAAGGTCAGGAAGCTTGAAGCGCGGCTGCGTTCTGTGCGCGCCACGCGTCGAAATCGGCACGACGCCAGTCAAGTTCCAACGCAAGACGGCGCGTGCCTTCACGAATCTTGGGCTTATGCAACGCGAGCGTGAGACCGTCGAGCGCGGGCCATTCATCGAAGGAGAACGCGGCGATTTCCATCGCGAGCGTTTCGAGCAAACGCGTATGCGGCTTCGTTTCGAGAAACGCACTCACGCGATCGCACCACGCTTCGTAATCGATAAGACCATCCGTCGATTCATGCGGCGTGCTTCGATAGCGCAGGCTTGCATCGATAGCAACCGGCTGCGGCGCACGATGCTCATGTTCGTACAAGCCGACGCGCGTCGTCACCATCAGTTCATCGACGACGACGCGCCAGCCCTGTCCGCCCATGGCAAGCGGTTCGAACGGCTTCATGCGAGCAAGGGCTCGGCGGCATCGAGCATGATCTTCACGAAGTAGTCCGCGAAGCTGCGGCGGATGATCAGTTCGAAGCGGTCACCGCCCAACGGCACGAGCGTGAGCGAAGCCTTGAAGTAATGACTCTGCGCGCACTGGCCTTCGCCGAATACTTTCGGATGCAGGTCGAGCGGGCATCCGCGTGAAAGGACATCGCGCGTGCGCGGCCCATCGATTTCGAGCACCGTATAGCCGCTGCCGATATCCACCGCTGCCGCGAACGCGCCCTTGAACGCGTCGCGCAACTTCGCTTCGAGCGGCGCGGGGCGTGCGGCATCGTGCGCGGTCAGTGAGCGCACGAGCCATTCATCGGGGCCGAGCCACAGCATGTCGTAGCCATTGCCGCGCGCGGTGGTGTTCGGTTTGTCGGGCGGCGCGCAGCCAATCACGCTTTGCACGGCCTGCACGAAGGCCGCATCGCGCGTATCGCCACGCACGTTGACGAGTTGGAGAAACGGCCGCTCGGAAAGACGAAACGCTTTCGGCGAGCCCGCCTGATGCGCCTTCAGCAACGCATCCGCGCCGACGAGCGGTGACTCCTGCCACACGCCTTGTCCAACCGTGACGCGGTCGACGACCGTCGAGGAACCTCTGGTTTCATTCCACATGCTGACGTGCTCCTTCGCTGTCGTAGAACACCGAACTGGTGATTTTTGCGTTGATCTGCTTGCCGCTCGAAAGCGGAATGGTGACCGCCTCGCCGATCTTGTCGAGACCGCCCTTCACCACGGCAAGCGCAATCGAGCGCTTCAAAATAGGGCTGAAATAGCTCGATGTGACATGACCGAGCATTGGCGCCGAGTCGCCCTGGAACGGACCCGCGACGATCTGCGAGCCTTCCGGAATGACAAACGAAGGATCGTCCGAGAGCAGACCGACGAACTGCTTGCGTCCCGGCTTGGCGGTGTCCGAACGCGTGAGCGAACGCTTGCCGATGAAGTCCTTCGACTTCGCGACTAGCCCGCCCATGCCGAGGTCGTAAGGCGTCATCGAGCCGTCCGTATCCTGGCCCACGATGATGTAGCCCTTCTCCGCGCGCAACACGTGCATGGTTTCGGTGCCGTAGGGCGTGATGTCGAATTCCGCGCCCGCTTCCATGATGGCTTCCCACACCGCGCGTCCGACATTGGCCGGCACGTTCACTTCATACGCGAGTTCGCCCGAGAAGCTGATGCGCATCACGCGCGCCGATGCACCCGCCACCGTGCCCTCGCGATAGCTCATGAACGGGAACGCGGCGTTCGCGAAGTCGATGTCGTGACACACCTTCTGCAGCACCTTGCGGCTGTTCGGTCCCACGACCGCGAACGTGGCCCAGTGATCCGTCACGGAGGCAAGCCGCACGCGCATGTCGGGCCATTCGGTTTGCAGCCAGCGTTCGAGCCACGTGAGTACGCGCGCCGCGCCGCCCGTAGTGGTCGTCATCATGTAATGCTGGTCGGCCAGGCGCACGGTCACGCCGTCGTCGAAAATCATGCCGTTTTCGTCGAGCATGAGACCGTAGCGGCACTTGCCGACTTCGAGCTTGCTCCACGGATTCGTATAGACCCAGTTCAGCAACTGAGCCGCATCCGGGCCTTGAATGTCGATCTTGCCGAGCGTCGATGCATCGAGAATGCCGACGCTTTCGCGCACTGCGAGCGATTCGCGCGCGACTGCCGCGTGCATGTCCTCGCCCGCCTTCGGGTAGTACCAGGGACGCTTCCAGTTGCCGACATCCTCGAACGCGGCGCCGTTCTGAACGTGCCATTCGTGAACCGCCGTCTTGCGCACCGGATCGAGAAACTCGCCCAGTTCGCGGCCCGCGAACGTGCCGAATGAAACCGGCGTGTAGTTCGGGCGGAAGGTCGTCGTGCCGGTCTCGGGAATCGTCTTGTTCAGAGCTTGCGCGAGAATCGCCATGCCGTTGATGTTGCCGAGCTTGCCTTGATCGGTGCCGAAGCCCATCGCCGTATAACGCTTCACGTGCTCGACCGATTCGAAGCCTTCACGCGCCGCGAGAAAGATGTCGGCAGCAGAGACGTCGTTCTGGAAGTCGATGAACTGCTTGGGGCCGCGCGTCGCGAGTTCGCGTCCACCGACGAGCCACAACGGCAACAACGGCGCTTCCGTGATCTCGGCCACTTGCACCGGATTCGGCCGCGCGACGATAAGCCCTGCCGCGCGCGCTGCGTCGGCGCCCGCATCGAGTGCGAAGCGGATGCCGCGCGCCAGCGAGAACTCGCCCGCGCACGCGCCCACGCTGCTTTCCAGTTGCATGGCCTTGCCGGGGACGAAGCAGGCTTTATCCTCGTGCCAGTGCGCCTTGCCGCCCGATTGCGCGAAGAGATGCAACACGGGACTCCAGCCGCCCGACATCGCCACGAGGTCGCATTGCAGGTCGGACTGCTTCGCGCCGACTTGCCCCTTCGCATAAGCCGCGACTTCCACTGACGACACGCGCAGCTTGCCGTGCGCCGCCGTGATGACCGCATCGTTGATGACGCGCACGCCATAGCGACGCGCGGCAGCAGGCAACGCGCCTTTCGTTTCCGCCGGCCGCGGATCGACGACCGTGACGTCCGCGCCGGCCGCCTTCAGATCGAGCGCGCACTGATACGCGTCATCGTTGTTGGTGAACACGACCGCGCGACGTCCCGGCAACACCGCATAGCGATGCAGATACGTCGATATGGCGGAGGCCATCATCACGCCCGGCAAATCGTTGTTGCCGAACACGATAGGCCGCTCGTGCGCGCCCGTCGCGAGAATCACGCGCTTGGCGCGCACCTTCCACAGCAGTTCACGCGTGCCCTTGCGCAACGACACCGGCAGATGCTCGGTCAGACGCTGCGTGATGGTCACGAGGTTGTGATCCTGATAGCCGAACGCCGTGCTGCGCGAAAGTACCTTCACGTCGGGCATTTTGCGCAGTTCGGCTTCGATCTTCTGCACCCATTGCAGCGCGGGCTTGCCATCGATCTCCGCGCGGCACGAGAGCAACGAGCCGCCGAGTTCGCTTTGATCGTCGACGAGAATCACGCGCGCGCCCGACAAACCCGCCGCATGCGCCGCCGCGAGTCCCGAAGGACCGCCGCCGACCACGAGCACGTCGCAATGCGCGAAGCACTTGTCGTAACGATCCGCGTCGCGTTGCTCGGGCGCCTTGCCAAGACCCGCTGCATCGCGAATCACTTCTTCGTACTTCGGCCAGAATTTGCGCGGCCACATGAAGGTCTTGTAGTAGAAGCCCGCTGGAATGAAGCGCGCGATCTTCTGATTCACCGCCATGCGATCGTTCTCGATGCTCGGCTTCGCATTCACACTCGTCGCGACGAGTCCCTGATACAGCTCGATTTCGGTGGCACGCGCATTGGGCACCGTGTACGCGCCGGTTTCCAACTGCACGACGGCATTCGGCTCTTCCACACCTGCCGTGACGATGCCGCGGGGCCGGTGATACTTCCAGCTACGCGCAACGAAATGCTGGCCGTTGGCGAGCAGCGCGGAGGCGAGCGTATCGCCTTGAAAACCTTGATACGTCTTGCCGTTGAAGGTGAACGTCAACGCAATCGCGCGGTTGATGCGTCCACCCGCGCCGAGTCGGTCTTTCTGGCTCATTTCGACGTGCCTCCGTTATTCGTGTCCATCACGGCAAGCGGACGGTCGAACGTCTCGTAGCCCTGAATCTCGTATGAAACCGTATCGCGCTGCGCCTTGAACCAGCGACGGCAGCCTTGCGCATGCATCCATTGTTCGCGATGCTTGCCGCGCGAGTTCTTGCGCATGAAGAGGTAATCGCCCCATTCCTTGTCGGTGAGCTTGTCCGTTTCGAGCGGGCGCGCGATATCCGCTTCGCCGCCGCAGGAAAATTCGCTTTCGGCGCGCGGGCCGCACCAGGGGCATTCGATCAGCAACATGTTCCTAACTCCCAAAAGTGCGATTAGTGCGCCACGGCAGCCGCGCCGTGTTCGTCGATCAGATGACCCGTATAGAAGCGCTCCAGCGAGAACGGCGCATTCAGCGCATGCGGCTCGTCTTTCGCGATGGTGTGCGCGTACGCCCAGCCCGAGCCCGGCGTCGCCTTGAAGCCGCCCGTGCCCCAGCCGCAATTGAAATAGAGGCCCTTTACATCCGTCTTGCTGATGATCGGGCAAGCATCCGGCGAGACATCGACAATGCCGCCCCACTGGCGATTCATGCGCACGCGCGAGAACACCGGGAACATTTCGACGATAGCCTCCAGCGTGCCTTCGATAATCTGAAAACTGCCGCGCTGCCCGAAGCCCGTGTATTGATCGACGCCCGCGCCGATCACGAGATCGCCCTTGTCGGACTGGCTGATGTAAGCGTGCACCGCGTTCGACATGACGACCGTGTTGACCACCGGCTTGATGGGCTCGGACACGAGCGCCTGCAGCGGATGGCTTTCGAGCGGCAGACGCACGCCGGCCATATCCGCAAGCGATGTCGTATTGCCCGCCGCGACCACCGCGACCTTCTTCGCCTTGATGAAACCCTTGGTGGTATCGACGCCCGTGACTTGACTGCCGTCGCGCCGAATTCCCGTGACCTGACAGTTCTGGATGATGTCCACGCCCGCCTGATCCGCGCCGCGCGCGAACCCCCACGCCACGGCATCGTGACGCGCGACGCCGCCGCGCCGTTGAATCGACGCACCCAACACCGGATAGCGGCTATTGAGATTGATAGTCGGCTCGATTTCCTTGATCTGCGCGGGCGTGAGGAACTCGGCATCGACGCCATTGAGACGGTTGGCGTTCACGCGGCGTTCGGTATCGCGCACGTCCTGCAGCGTATGCGCGAGATTCATGACGCCGCGCTGGCTGAACATGACGTTGTAGTTGAGGTCTTGCGAAAGGCCTTCCCACAGCTTCATTGCCTTTTCGTATAAAGCCGCAGATTCGTCCCACAGATAGTTCGAGCGCACGATCGTCGTGTTGCGCGCGGTATTGCCGCCGCCTATCCATCCCTTCTCCAGAATCGCGACATTCGTGATGCCGTGTTCCTTCGCCAGGTAATACGCCGTCGCAAGACCATGCCCGCCGCCGCCGACGATCACCACGTCGTATTCGCGCTTGGGCTCGGGGCTTCGCCACTGGCGCTCCCAGTTCTCGTGATACGACATGCCGTTGCGCAAGAGGCTGAAGATCGAATAGCGGGTCATGGTGTTTCCTTTCCTTCGTGACGTACTGAATTCAGCATTCGATGACGTTGACGGCCAGTCCGCCGCGCGACGTCTCCTTGTATTTCGTTTTCATATCGGCGCCGGTTTCGCGCATGGTCTTGATGACCGAATCGAGCGAGACGTAATGCTGGCCGTCGCCCTTCATCGCCATGCGCGCGGCATTGATGGCCTTGATCGCGCCCATGGCGTTGCGCTCGATGCAGGGAATCTGCACGAGGCCGCCCACCGGGTCGCAGGTCATGCCAAGGTTATGTTCCATGCCGATTTCGGCGGCGTTTTCGACTTGCGCGGGCGTGCCACCCATGACCGATGCCAGCGCGGCGGCGGCCATCGAGCAGGCCACGCCCACTTCGCCCTGGCAGCCCACTTCGGCACCCGAGATCGAAGCCGTTTCCTTGTAGATGATGCCGATGGCCGCTGCCGTAAGAAGGAAGCGCACGATGCCATCGTCGTTCGAGCCGTGCATGAACTTCACGTAGTAGTGCAGCACGGCGGGGATCACGCCCGCTGCGCCATTGGTCGGCGCGGTGACGACGCGGCCGCCCGCCGCGTTCTCTTCGTTGACGGCCATTGCATAGAGGTTGACCCAGTCGAGCATCGAAAGCGGATCGCGCAACGACTCTTCGGAACGAAAGCGCAGTTGCGACGAAAGATCCGCCGCGCGACGCTTGACGTGCATCGGTCCCGGCAACTCGCCGCGTTCCTTGCAGCCGCGCTCGACGCATGCCGCCATCACGCGCCACACGGCGAGCATGCCCTCGCGCACTTCCTGTTCGCTGCGATTCGCGCATTCGTTTTGCAACGTGATATCGGCGATAGACAGACCTGTCTCCTTGCACACGCGCATGAGATCGTCGCCGGTGCGAAACGGATACGGCACGCTGCCGCCCGCGCGCAGTCCGTTGACGCGATCGCCTTCGCGATTCACGACGAAACCGCCGCCGACCGAGAAGTATTCTTTCTCGACGAGCAGCTGGCCGTTCTCGTCGAACGCCTGAAAGCGCATGCCGTTCGGATGCACGATGCTCGATCCCGGCGCACCCGGCATCAGCTTGCGATAAAAGCCGATGTGTTCGCGCTCTTCGAACGCGACCGCATGCTTGCCGAGCAACATCAGGCGCTTCGTCTCGCGAATTTCTTTGAGGCGCGGCGCGATCAGGTCGGGATCGATCAGATCGGGCAGATTGCCTTCCAGGCCGAGCAGCACGGCCTTGTCGGTGCCGTGGCCCTTGCCGGTGGCGCCGAGCGAGCCGAACAGTTCAGCGCGCACCCGCGTGACGAAGCCAAGCAGATTCGCGTCCTCGATGTGCGAGGCGAAGCGGCACGCCGCGATCATCGGCCCGACGGTATGCGAGCTGGAAGGACCGATGCCGATCTTGAACAGATCGAAAACGCTGACGTTCATGTGCATTCCTGGTTGGATCATGGGCCGCTTGCCCACCTTTCGCGACTGTGCTCATTGCACCAAACCGCAAATCCGTCCGATAGAACAAAAGCGGCATCGAAATGGGATGGCGGCGTCAGCGCGCGGGAACGCTCGCCCCAATGACGGATTTACCAAGGTTCATGACGTTTGATCGAAAGTCGCCGCATGAGTCCGCCACGCGAACGCGCGCGGTAGCAGAGCATTTCGAGGTTGGCGCGTTTTTGCGCAGCTTCGTTGCAGATCGCGGGATTTTTGAGACTGATCCTACGGGCCAAAAGAGGACGTCTCGGTATATTCCCTAAGTCCGTGAGCGGCCACCCTTCAAGGCTTGACGCGTCGCTCGTTTCTCTGTTGTTCCTTCGTCTTCTGTATCCATGCAAAGCTCTGCTCTTCCCGATCAGTTCTTCAAATCCTGGACTCTTGCTTTCATTGTCGGCGCCGCGGTGGTCGGCTTGCTTCAGGCCATCGACATCATTTCTCCCGAACACGTTCTCACGCGCGAAGCGCCCACCTGGGCCGCGTTGATGATCGCGTGTTGCGTCGATCCCGCCTTGCGTTACTTCGGCGTATTGAAGGCCGAAGTCGAACAGCGCTGGGCCGACTACACCGTCGCAAGCCTGCTCGGTCGAACCACCGGCGCACTCGTCGGCTCGGCGTTCGCCTGGGCCATCGCCGTGCTGGGCAACTAGTCTTCCTTCAGGGCCGCCGTATCGCGGCCCTTCTCATTTCTGACCATGCGCCCGTGCTCCACGCACGAGTGATATGCTCGCGGCATACTTCCAGGCCGCCGCACTTCACGCGCATGAACCCCGCAGAATCGCTTCCGCCGCTTTCCATCGACGGTCAATCCAAATCGCGTATTCGCTTCGGCATCGTGCTGTTGCCGAACTTCACGCTGACCGCGTTCTCCGGTTTCGTCGATCTCTTGCGCCTTTCCGCCGATGAAGGCGATTTCAGCCGCCCCGTGCGCTGTTCGTGGAGCGTGATTGGCGAGACGCTCGCACCCGTGCGCGCAAGCTGCGGCATCCAGATCACGCCGTGGGAGACTTTCGATCAGGCCGAGCACTTCGATTACGTCGTCGTGGTCGGCGGTCTCTTGCACTCGGGGCCCTCCGCAAGCGATGCCACCTTGCAGTTCATCCGCCGCGCCGCCGCGCTCGATGCAACCATCGTCGGCATGTGCACGGGCGTGTTCTCGCTGATGCGTGCGGGCGTGCTGGAAGGGCATCGAATCTGCGTGAGCTGGTTTCACTACTGGGACTTCGTCGAACGCTTTCCGCACGTGGATGAGCAGGCGCTCGTGGCGGACCGGCTCTTCGTGATCGACAGGCGGCGCATTACGTGTTCGGGCGGACGCGCATCCATCGATGTCGCGGCGGCCATCCTGCTGCGTCACTTCGAGACCGCGACGGTGCAAAAGGCATTGCGCATTCTCCTCGTCGACGACATGCAGAAGGGCAACGCGCCTCAGCCGCATCCGCCGGGACTTGCGCCGGCGACGCATCCCAAGGTCAAGCGCGCCATTCTGCTGATGGAACAGCACGTGGGACGCTCGCTCACGCTCGACGAACTCGCGCACAAGCTTGACCTTTCAACGCGTCAGCTTGAACGTCTGTTCAAGGCGGAAACCGGCAAGGCGCCGCAAGCCTACGCAAAGCAAGTGCGTTTGCGCACGGCGGCGTGGCTGCTCACGAGTTCGGACAAGACGGTAGCGGATATTGCATCGAGTTGCGGCTTTTCCGATGCCTCGCATCTCGGCCGCGAATTCCGCAAGCAATACGGTCTTCCGCCGATGATGTATCGTGAACAAGGCGGCTCTGGCAACGCCGAAGAAGAGAATCAGACGCTGGACTACGACGAGACTTTCCCGGGCCGCGCACAGGCGATCTAACACGATCTATCCACGTTATCCGCGGCTTACAACCCAAGGAGGAACGGCATGGAGAACCACGGTTATTCGAAGGAAGAATGGGCGCTGCGTTGCGATCTGGCGGCGCTCTACCGCGTGATTGCGCATTTTCGCTGGACCGACATGATCTTCACGCACATCAGTGCGCGCGTGCCGGGGCCGGAGCATCACTTCCTCATCAACAAATACGGCGTGCTCTTCGACGAGATGCGCGCGTCGGACCTTGTTTTGATCGATAGCGAAGGACGCGCGGTGGATCCGGCGGCGCGGGATTATCCGGAGCGGTTTCTCGTCAATCCGGCGGGCTTCACCATTCACTCGGCCATTCATATGGCGCGTCACGATGTCGTGTGCGTCGTGCATACGCATACGGCGGCGGGCGCGGCGGTATCGGCGCAGAAACAAGGGCTTTTGCCGATCAGCCAGCATGCGCTCAAGTACTACGGGCACATTGCTTACCATGACTATGAAGGCATTGCGCTCGATCTCGCGGAACGTGACCGGCTCGTCAACGATCTCGGCCTGCATAACGCGATGATCTTGCGCAATCACGGGCTGCTCACTTGCGGCCCGTCGATTCCCTCGGCGTTTCAGGAGATGTATTTCCTCGAACGCGCCTGCGAGATTCAATTGCGTGCGCTCGCGGGCGGCGGCGAGCTGAATCTGCCTTCGCAGAAGGTTTGCGAAACGACTGCCGCGCAGTATCGCAGGGACGAGTCGGAAGGGATCATCGCGCTGCAATGGCAAGCCGCCTTGCGCATGATCGAGGGCGGCAAGACGGACTATCGCACCTGACCTTCAGTTGCCGGCGACATAAGCCTTCACCGCCGGCAACCCGTCCTTGCCATCGAACGTTTTGACACCTGCGAGCCATTTATCGAGCACCGCGGGATTCTGCTTCAACCACTCGCGCGCGGCCTTGTTGGCGTCGGTTTTGTTCACGATCGGCAGCATGACGTGATTCTCAATGTCCGTCGTGAACCGCAGATTCGATACGAGCTTCGCGACATTCGGGCAACGTGTGTCGTAATCGGTCGGCGTCACGGTCAGCACGCGCGCTTCGCCGTAGTTGGGGCCGAAGACATCGTCGCCGCCCGAGAGATAATCGATCTTCATCTGCACGTTCATGGGATGCGGTTCCCAGCCCAGAAACACAATCGGCTTCTTGTCGCGAATGGCGCGATTCACTTCGACAAGCATCCCCGCCTCGCTCGATTCAACCAGCTTGAACTTTCCGAGCCCGTACTGATTGCTGTCGATCATCTTCTTGATGAGCGCGTTACCGTCGTTGCCCGGCTCGATACCATAGATCTTGCCGTCGAGCTTGTCGTAGTTCTTCGCGATATCGCTGAACGTCTTGATGCCGCCGTTGTACGCGTATTCCGGCACCGCGAGCGTGTACTTTGCACCGATGAGATTCGGCGTCGGCAGCACCTTCACCTGATTCGCTTTCTTGAACGAATCGATCATCGGATCCATGGTCGGCGACCAGTAGCCGAGGAACACGTCGATCTGCTTGCTCTTCACGCCAGCGAAGGTGATCGGCACCGATGCGATCGTTTTCGTCGGGCTATAACCAAGTCCCTGCAGGACCGTCGATGCAAGCCCGGTGGTCGCGGCAATGTCGGTCCATCCGACATCGGCGAAACGCACGTTCTTACATGCAGCGGGTTCTGCCGCATTCGCAGCGCAAGTTACCGCGAAAGCAAACGATGCGATCCACGAACGATTCATGCCTTATCTCCCGTTGCTGTTTTCAATTGACGATGAGAGGCTCACGCGCGGTCCATGAAGAACGCGCGAAGCCAGAACGATGTCGATTAGGTCAAGCAGACAGACGCCGCTCCACACTCGGCGCGTGCCCGAATTGCGCGCGATACGCCTTGCTGAAATGACAAGGCGAATGGAATCCGCAGATGCTGGTGACGCGTGCAATCGATGCATCCGTGTTGCGCAACAACTCGCGTGCGCGCCGCAAGCGAAGCGTCAAGTAGTAATGCGTCGGCGATACATTGAGGAACATCTTGAACATGCGTTGCAAGTGTCGTTGCGACAGATGCACGAGCCGCGCGAGTTCTTCGAGCGAAAGCGGCTCTTCGATATTCGCTTCCATCAGGCGCACCACTTCGACGAGTTCGGCACGCGAAAAGCCGACGCGCGCATCGACGGGAATGTGCTGATAGTCCGTCGAAGAGCGAATGCGTTCGACGATGAACTGCTCCGACACTTGCGCCGCATGCGCCTGGCCAAGCCGCAAGCTCACGAGATTGAGCATGAGATCGAGCGGCGCCGTGCCACCCGTGCAAGTCATGCGGTCGCGGTCGATCACGAAGAGCTCATCGGCAAAACGCACATGCGGGAAGCGCTTGTTGAGCGGCGACATGTCTTCCCAGTGCACGGTGCAGCGATAGCCGTCGAGCAGCTTGGCCGCGAGCAACGCATAAGGCCCGGTGCAAATACCGCCGAGCGGAACGCCCGCTTCGTGCACGCGCTGCAATAGCTCGATGATCGTATCGTCCACGTGATCCGTCACGTGCCAGCCCGCGCAGACGATGAGCACATCGGGCATGCCGGCTTCGTCGAGCGTCGTGGTCGGCTTCACGGTGATGCCATTGCTTGCTCGAGCAGGCTCGCCATCCGGTGTGATGACCGACCACGTGTAGTGCTGCGCGCGGCCGACGTAGTTGGCCATGCGCAGCACTTCGACCGCGCTCGTGAACGCGATCATCGAGAAATTCGGCAGCGTGAGGAAGCCGAAGTGCGCGAGGTTGGACAACGGCGATTCCGAGGCAGCCGGAACGAGCGCGTCGCGTTTCATGAGCGCATCAGCCTTGTTGCGCGGCCGGTGCGCGGCGCACCTTCATGACGCTGCGAATGCCCGAAAGAAGCGGGGCGCGCGCCATGCCGGGCGAACGGCCGAAGCTCTCGGTGATACGGTCCAGAATGATCGCCAGCAACACGACGGACAAGCCGCTCTCGAAGCCGAGGCCGATATCCAGACGCTGAATGCTCGCGAGCACGTCGTTGCCAAGACCGCCCGCACCCACCATCGACGCGATGATGACCATCGACAGCGCCATCATGATCGTCTGGTTCACGCCGGTCATGATCGAAGGCAGCGCGTTGGGAATCTGCACCTTGTAGAGCAGTTGCCACGGCGTGCAGCCGAACGCCTGACCCGCTTCCACGATCTCGCGGTTCACGTGCTTGATACCGAGCGACGTAAGACGCACGGCGGGCGGCATCGCGAAGATCACGGTCGAAAGAATGCCGGGCACGCGGCCGAGGCCGAACAGCATCGCGGCGGGAATGAGATACACGAAGGCGGGCATCGTCTGCATCAAGTCGAGCACGGGACGAACGGCCATCTCCACGACCTTGCTCTTCGCCGTCCAGATACCGAGCGGTATCCCGAGCAACAGGCTGATGAAGGTCGACGAGAGCGTGAGACCGAGCGTGATGACCATCTGATCCCAGAAGCCGGTCGCGTAGATCAGCAACAGCGAGAGCAACGTGAAGGCGGCAAAGCGCCAGCCCACGCGCCACAAGCCGATGCCGACGAAGATGGCCATGAGCGCCCACATCGGGACGGCCTGCAGGCTGTGTTCGATGAAAGCGGCGAAGCTCTCGATGACCTTGCCGATTGAATCGAACGTCTTGGCGTCGTGGTCGAGCAGGTAATGGACGCCGTGATCGACCCAGCTACCGAGCGGAATGATTTCAGACATGGGAACCTCGATGGCGGGTTAAGACCTTCAGGACGTTCGACTTGTTGACCGAACCGCAATAGAAACCCTCGGCGTCGACCACCGGCAGCGGCGCGGGACTCGCGACCACGCGGTGCACGACGTCATCGAGCGTCATGTTGCGCTCGATACACTCGATGTGATTGATCTGCGGCACTGGATTGCCGTTCGAATCGCGGCCGACGAAACCGCGAATGCGCCGCTCGCCGTCAAGCACGAACGCATAGTCCGCGCTGCCGTTGAGCGTCTCCGCCACGCTCGATGCGTCGATCTGCGGCGAGTGCTTCATGAGCGGCACGACATCGGTCTGCATGAGGTCGCCGGCGGTCAGATAGCGGCTGGTATCGATGCCGTCGAAGAACGCTTGCACGTAGTCGTCGGCGGGGTTCTGGATGATTTCCTGCGGCGTGCCGATCTGCACCACGCGGCCGCCTTCCATGATCGCGATGCGCGTGCCGATACGCATGGCTTCTTCGAGATCGTGCGAGACGAAGAGAATCGTGCGCTGCTGCTCGCGTTGCAAGTCGAGCAGGACGTTCTGCATTTCCTTGCGTTTGAGCGGATCGAGCGCGGAGAACGCTTCGTCCATGATCATCAGCGAGGGATTCACCGCCAGCGCCCGCGCAAGCCCCACGCGCTGCTGCATCCCGCCCGATAGTTGCGCTGGCAACTTCTGCGCGAACGATGCAAGGCCGACTTGTTCGAGCACGGTCATCGCGCGCTTCTCGCGTTCCTTCTTGCCGACGCCCGCGACTTCCAGACCGAACGCGGCGTTCGAAAGCACGGTGCGCTGCGGCATCAGCGCGAAGGACTGAAACACCATGCTCATGTCCTTGCGGCGCAGCGCCGTGAGTTCCGAGCGCGGCACGGCAGCCACGTCGCGGCCATCGATCAGCACCTTGCCGGCGGTGGGATCGACGAGACGGTTGATCAAACGGATCAGCGTCGATTTGCCGGAACCGGAAAGGCCCATGAGCACGAAGATCTCGCCTTCCTTGACGTCGAAGGAAACGTTATGTACGCCGACGATCTGCCCGGTGCGCGCAAAGACTTCTTCTTTCGTCGCGCCGCCGGCGAGCATGTCGATCGCCTGCTTGGGGCTGTTGCCGAACACCTTGCATAGCCCTTCGACTACTACCTTTGGGGAATTCATCGAAATCTCCATAGCGTGGCGGACGTGCGTCCGCGCTGTGCATACATAGTTGCCAGAAAAAAGTATCGCTAGCCGACTATTTGCGACAACTGCATGTCGAAATACGACAATGGAATAAGGAGGATTCTGGACGGGCGCGGGTAAGCCCTTGTGACGCAAGGATTTTTTGGCGTCGAATGGCCAAGATTCGGCGAATTGCGCGTGTCGCGCAAGAACAAGTGTTCGCGCGTTTGCAATGCAGATGCGGGGAAGAAGGATGATCGTGCGGCCAAATTGCTCGGTCGGGGCGATCTTAAAGGCGGAAAGTCAGCGAGAATCCGCTAGAAAAACTACAAACTTAAGACTAATCGGCGGGCGGGGTCTACGGCGTCAGGCCGTCTCGCATTGCTATTTGTGGTTGTCCCGCACCGCCATTAGTTACGCATTACAGACGAACGCCGAAAGCGGTACCGCGTGACTTGCGTTGACGCTCAGATTCACGGAAACGCGCTTGATACGAGTAGTCGCTGTCCATCGGCAGATGCGGCGATTCGAACAGCGAAGCGAATTTTTGCAGCAAGGCGAAGAGGTAGCTCATGTCAAACTCCGGTTGGTGATAAGAGGGTTTTCCCTTAGGACCGATTATAGGGTTTGCACTTAGCCATTCCTAGTGCAATGCAACATTTACAGCCGAGCAATTTGGTAGTTTTTCTACATTTAACCGGATGACCGTTTTGCAGAAAAACAGGGACAGCTCGGAGACGGCCTTCCAGCAAGCACGCAGAGAGTGGCGGAAAAAATTACGCGACAGTCCGTCTTGAGACAGAATGTCGCGTCAAAGTAACAGTTTTTGGCGGAAATCAGCGCGTGTGACGTTGCGAGTGGAGCGCACGCGCCGTCTCTCGATTCGCAGCGCCGTTAATGGCGGCGGTTTCGGAATCCGCGTCGAAGAGAGAAGCAAGTGTCGTCTGCTGATTGAGCATGAGTTGCTCCATGCGCTCCTGCTGCAACGTGGTGTCGCGACCCATACGCATCAGCACGACCGTTTGCACGACGCCGGTCGCCACCGTCAGCAGCGTGACGCACACGATTATCGTCAGCAGCGTCTTCATGCGGCGGGCGTGCGCGGCAGTCGATCCGCGCTGCTCCGAGATCACGGCGCGTAACGCGTCGATGGTGTCGGTGAACGCCGTCACGCGTGCGCGATCCAGCACCGGGTCGAAGGACGCGTCCTCATGCGCAATGCGTGCATCAACGAGCGCGGCGCTCAATGAGCCTGCGACGATATCCGCGGAATGCGAGTCGATCGATGCAGCAAGTTCGCCTGGCGCATGAGTTGGCGGCGCAGCGTCGATTTCATCGCCTTCGGCCACGACGAGCAACTCGTCCTGAACCGATGCCGGATGCGGCGCGGCTTCCGAACGCGGCGCCATCCGCTTGTTCACGGCCAATGCGCCATTCGATTGCACCGCCGCCAAAAACACGTCCGGCAGTTCGAAGCCTTCGAACGTGCCCTGGCGAATGTCGGTGTTCAGCGCCTGAAGGTTGGCGCGCTCGGCGTCTTCGGCGAAGAGATCGAGCGTCTCGCCCGCGCAGCGCTGCGTCGCGCTCAACTGGGCAAGACGCTGCGCCGAACGCACGGCGCGCGCGAGTTTCTTTTCGGTGTCGGCGCTGTCGTCCGATGACGCCTCGGCGGTGCGGCCACGGCGCGGTCGCGTGAGAGGAGCGACGGCGTCGGCGGGTGTATCGAAGGTATGGCGGTGACGCTTAACAGCAGGATCTGGCATAGGTCGAAAGGCGGTGACCGGGACAACCGGCGCGAAACGCGCACATGCGGTTCGGCAATGATTTTCGAGAGGCGGCATTGTCGCACGGCGCGGCGGCTTATCCCACATCGTGTTCGTGCATGTCTTGCGCCGCGCGGGCGATGCCGTCAGCTTCCATCCTCTTCGTGGAATTCCCGCACCACGCTCAGATGCTTGAGCCGCTCGCAAATCGACCGATATTCCTGCGTCGAAAGCCGCGAAAGCACGACCTGCACTTCATCGAGTTCCGGCGATTCGTCGCTTTGCTGCACGACGAACTGCTTCACGCGCACGCTGCCTGGCCCGAGCGCTTCGTGCAGGCCGTGAAAGGACAGCGAGCCGCGATCGACCAGCATCGTCAATTGCCGCTGCTGCTTGACGCTGATGAAGCGCCGCTCCAGCGGTTTGAGTCCCGCCAGAATGACGAGGATGATGGCCGTCGCCGCGATCGATGCCGTGTACAGCCCGCCGCCTACCGCCAGCCCGATCGCCGCAACCGACCACAAGCTCGCGGCGGTGGTCAGCCCGCGCACGATCTCGCCGCGCAGCAGAATGGATCCCGCGCCGAGAAAGCCGATGCCGGACACGACCTGCGCCGCGATCCGCGATGGATCGAGCACGACGTGATCGGCCTTGAGCGCCTCTTCGAAACCGTAGGCAGACACGATCATGATGAGCGCGGAGCCAACGCACACCAGCATGTGCGTGCGCAAGCCCGCCGCCCATGAAAGCCGTTCGCGCTCGAAACCGATCACGCTGCCGAGCGCCGCAGCCATGATGAGTCGTGAAACGAGTTCTACGTTGCCCAACATCTTTGACCTCCTGTCGTCGTGGCCGGTCTCCTGCCGGAGCGCTTTTGCTATGCTTATCCGGCTGTGCCGAGCCGTTTTCAAAGGGCTCATCTCTTCCGAACCATCAGGCTGGAACTTGTCTTATGCAGCAACAGCACTCAAACGGCACTTCATTGCGCGAACACTACACGAGCATCGTGCTGCCCATTTGGCGCGGTCCCGGCTTCAACACAGCGCTTCACCTGCCATTCGAAGCCGTTACGCCCGACGATCACGCGCCGTTGCCACCCAAGCGTTATCGCGCGATGGCATGCGCCCGTCAGTTGTTCGCTTTCACGGATGCAGGCGATCTCGCGCACGCGTCGGTGCTGTTCGAATCGTTGCGACACTATTTTCAGGACAAGCAAAACGGCGGATGGTTCTATAGCGTCGATGCAAACGGCGCGCCCCACGAGCGCCAGAAGGACCTTTATACGCACGCGTTCGTGGTTTATGCGTGCGCGCATTTCGCGCAAAAGAGCGGATCGGCGGACGCATTCGGCTTGCTCGATGAAACCGCGCGGCTTATCGAAACGAAGTTCGCGGGTAGCGATGGCGGCTTGCTGAACGCCGCGTACAGCGAAGACTTCGGCGCGATGCTCGAAGGTCCGCTGCAAAATCCGCTCATGCATTTGAGCGAAGCGTGGCTCGCCGCGCGCGATGCCACGGGCAACATCGCTTTCGACGAGCGGCTCGCCGTGCTGGCGCAATCGGTCGCGCGCACGTTCGTGCACGAGGCGACCGGCAGTATCGCCGAATTGCCGATTGGCGCGCCGGGCAATCGCCTAGAGCCGGGACATCAATTCGAGTGGTATTTCCTGGCAATCGGCAGCGGCCATCCCGCATTCGAGGCGGCGGGACTGAACGCGCGGCTCGAACAGGCGTTCGACTTCGCGCGGAAACATGGCGTCGACAAGTCGACTGGCGGCGTGAGCGCCGCGCTGGACGAAGCGGGACGCGTGATCGATGGCACGCAGCGCATCTGGGCGCAAACCGAATATCTACGCGCGCTGGCAACGCGCGGCGAAGCCGTCGGCGAACAGATCGAACGCTTCGGCGCACGGTTCCTACATGCGCGCGGGTGGATCGAGTGCCGCTCGGCTGACGGCGCGATCACAAGGTCGGAGATGCCTTCGACCACGCCGTATCATTTGGCGACGGCATACGCGGCGTTGCCGGATTGAGCGGTTGGATCGCCATCGCATCACGCCATTGCTTACGGCTGCAATCGATAGCCGCCCTGCGCATTCGACGAGCGAAAGCGTCAGGGCCGTGAAAATTCAGGCGCCCGACAGACGCCGAAGTCATCCACTCGTCAAGCCACCTGAAACACCGAAACCGCATCCTTCAACTGCCGCGTCTGTTCATGGAGCGACTGCGCGGCAGCCGCGGCCTGCTCCACGAGCGCGGCGTTCTGCTGAGTCATCTCGTCCATTTGCGTCACGGCCTGGTTCACCTGCTCGATTCCCACGCTCTGCTCCAGCGACGACGCGCTGATCTCCGCCATCATCTGCGTGACGCGTGAAATCGAGGTCGATACCTCGCGCATCGCCGTGCCCGCGCGTTCGACCAGCGTCGAGCCGTCGCTGACCTGCGCGACCGATTCGCCGATCAGTTCCTTGATTTCCTTCGCCGATTGCGCCGAGCGTTGCGCGAGGCCGCGCACTTCGCCCGCGACGACTGCAAACCCGCGCCCTTGCTCACCGGCACGCGCCGCTTCGACGGCCGCGTTCAGCGCGAGGATGTTGGTCTGAAACGCGATGCCGTCGATGACCGAGATGATTTCCGCGATCTTGTCCGAGCTCTTCGCGATGCCGCGCATCTTCTCCACGACGTCATCCACCACGCCGGAACCGCGTGAAGTCGCTTCGAGCGCCACGCCCGCCAGCGTGTTGGCCTCGCGCGCGTGCTCGGCGTTCTGACGCACCGTCGCCGTCAATTCTTCCATGCTCGACGCCGTTTCCTCGAGCGATGCCGCCTGATTCTCCGTGCGCGCGGACAGATCGGCGTTGCCGCTCGCGATTTCATCGGCGCCCAAGTTGATCGAATCGGACGTCTCGCGCACCGTCTTTACCGTCGTGGCGACGCTTGCTTGCATCGTCGCGAGTCCCGCGAAGAGCCTGCCGATTTCATTGCTGCCGCGATCCGCGATACGTTCGTCGAGGCGGCCTTGCGCAATGCGCTCGAAATGGCGTCCCGCTTCTTCCAGCGGCGCGATCACGCCACGGCGCAGCGCAAAATGCACCGCCGCGACACCCGCGACCAGCGCCACGAAAATGGCGATGCCGACCGCGCGGAACCAGGCGTAGCGCGTATCGATCGATTCGAGATACGCACTGCTCGCCGCATTGCCGAAGTTGACGAAGTTCTGCTGTTCGGCGAGATAGCGATCCTGAAAGCCCTGTGTCGGCTGATCGAGGAACGCCTGAATGTTGCCCGCATCCAGATACTGGACGAGCTCGCCGAGCGCCTTCGAATACTCCGCGTATTTGGCCTGAAGCGCGGCCATGCGCTCCTTGTTCTCATCGCCGGTCTTCGGCGCGTCGAGGAAGGCCGCGAACGACTTGTCCGCCTGCGCGATCTGCTCACGCGCGTGCTGCACGATCTCGACCGGCTCCGTGCCGCCGCGCACCATGCGCGTGCCGGCGCGAGACAGGTTGATGCGCGCATCCATCAGATGCTGCGTGGTCTTGTTGACCGCGTTGACTTGCTTGAGCGCGATATCGGACAGGTTGCCCACATCGTCATGCGTGCGCGAAAGCGACCAGAAGCCAAGCCCTTCGGTGACCAGTTGGAATAGGCAAAACACCACCAGCACGGCGAGCAAACCGGATGAAACCTTGATCTTTGCAAACATTTCTCAAGAACCCGAACGAATGAGCCGTATGACTACGGCGGAAGTCCGGGTTTACGGCAATGAAGCGCGCCAGCTTGAATTGTTTGGCGTCGATGCCGCTTTGCGCGAGCGGGATGACCGGCGCGCTTGCCGAAACGGCGGGCGCGCGCATGCTGCGTTCGCACGATTTTTGTCGAACGTCCTTGCAGTGCGAAGAAACCCTACCTATTGTCTTTGCAGGACGGCGCCGAACCCACCCCAAGGAGTGTCCGAATGGCCGAATTAGTCGATATCGCGCGCGGTGCGTTGAATGCGCAACCGTTTAGCGCCTTGCTCGGAACGAAACTGATGCAGGTCGATGCAGCGAGTCTCACGCTGTGTCTGCCGATCCGCGATGAGCTGAGGCAACAACACGGTTTCGTGCACGGCGGGGTGGTGAGTTATCTTGTGGACAACGCGCTGACGTTCGCGGGCGCACTGAGGCTCGGTCCGAAGGTCGTCACCGGCGAATACAAGATCAACTATCTGCGCCCGGCGGTTTCCGGCACGCTGATGGCGCGGGCGCGCGTGGTGCATGCCGGCATGACGCAGGCAACCTGCCAGTGCGATGTCTTCGTCACCGACGGCAATGCCGAGACGCTCGTCGCGGTGGCGCAAGGCACGATCACGCGCATCAGCGAAAGCGCGGCCGAAGCGCTCTATAACGCCTGAATTTCAACCTTCCGTCCTGAAGACGAAAAACCTCGCCGCAGCGAGGTTTTTTTGCTTTCACGGCGCGAAGGAATTACGCGTCGACCGTCTTCTGCTGCTGCTCGCCGAGACCTTCGATACCAAGGCGAATGGTCTGCCCGGACTTCAGGTACACGGCGCTGGGCTTCACGCCCATGCCGACGCCCGGAGGCGTGCCGGTCGAGATTACATCGCCGGGCTGCAGGCTCATCGTCTTCGACAGATACGCGACCAGTTGCGCGACGGTGAAGACCATGGTCTTCGTGTTGCCGTTCTGGTAACGATGACCGTCCACTTCGAGCCAGAGATCGAGCTTCTGCGGATCGGCGACTTCGTCCTTCGTCACGAGCCACGGGCCGAGCGGGCCGAACGTGTCGAAGCCCTTGCCCTTGTCCCATTGCGTGCCGTGTTCGAGCTGCCATTCGCGCTCGGAGACGTCGTTGATCACGCAGTAACCGGCCACGTAGTCGAGCGCGTTGGCTTCATCGACATACTTGGCTTCCTTGCCGATCACCACGCCGAGTTCGACTTCCCAGTCGGTTTTCTTCGAATTGCGCGGAATTTCCACGTCGTCGTTCGGGCCGCAAATGGCACTCGTCCACTTGCCGAAAATGACCGGCTCGGTCGGCACGGGCAGATTCGATTCGGCAGCGTGATCCGCGTAGTTGAGGCCAATACACACGAACTTGCCCACACGTCCGACACACGGCCCGATACGCGGATTGCCATCCACCACCGGCAGCGACGCCGAGTCGGTCGCGCGCAGCTTGGCCAGGCCCGCATCGGTCAGCGTAGCGCCGGAGATGTCGTCCACGACCTTCGACAGATCGCGAATCTTGCCTTCGGCATCCAGCAAACCCGGTTTTTCCTGACCCTTGGGGCCGTAACGAAGCAGCTTCATCTGAATAGATCCTCGTGTTTCGAAATGCAAAGGTTGAAAACGCAGCGGCCGGTCTTAGTTGGACCAGCCGCCATCGATGACGTGAGCCTGACCCGTCGTGAACGACGACTCGTCCGAGGCGAGATACAGCGCGAGCGCCGCGATTTCTTCCGTGCGGCCGACGCGGCCCATTGGTTGACGCGAAACGAAAGCCGCCTGAATCTGGTCGATCGTCGCGCCCTGCGCCTTGGCTTGCTCGGCGATGCGGTCCTTCAGCGACGGCGACTCCACCGTGCCCGGACAAATTGCGTTGCAGCGGATGCCGCGCGTGACGAAATCCGCCGCGACGGATTTCGTGAGCCCGATGACCGCCGCCTTCGACGCACCATACACGAAGCGGTTCGGCACGCCCTTCACGCTCGACGCCGCCGACGACATATTGACGATCGAGCCGCCGCCCTTTTCCAGCATCTTCGGCAGGAACGCGCGGATCGTCCGATACATGGCCTTCGCGTTCAGATTGAAGGCGAGGTCCCAGTCCGCTTCGCTCGCTTCGAGAATCGAACCGGGATGCACATAGCCCGCGCAGTTGAAGAGCACGTCGATGGCGCCGACTTCCTTCGCGAGCGCCTCGATGGCTTGGGGGTCGAGCACGTCGAGCTTGTGAGCTTCGACCGGCTTGCCTTCGAGCCCTTCGATACGAATGTCGGTTGCGATCACGCGCGCGCCTTCCGCCGCGAAAAGCTCGGCCGTCGCGAGCCCGATTCCTTGTCCCGCCGCGGTGATCAGCGCCGTCTTGCCTGCCAGTCTTTGTACCATCTACTGCTCCAGTGGAAGTTGATTTTAAGACATGCCGGGTATATCAGCGGCTTCAGAGGCGATAGAACGCACGGGCGTTTCCGCCGAAAATCGCGTCTTCCTCGGCTTTTTCGAGATGCGAGACCAAGCGCCTCGCGGCGGCGTGCCAATCAGTGTAGCAACCGTTTAAGTTCAGTACCGGCCAATCGCTGCCCCACATGAGGCGCTCGTGTCCGAATTGGTCGATGAGATGCGCGACGTAAGGCGCGAGCGTGTCGGCGGTCCAGCTAGGCGACGCTTCTGTCGCGAGCCCCGATAGCTTGCAATAGAGGCGCTGCGGCAAGGCAGCGAGTTGCGCGATGCCACCGGCCCACGGTTGCCAGCCCGCTTCGCCATCGCGGATGGGCGGCTTCGCGCCGTGATCCACGACGATACGCAACGCCGGATAACGCCCGGCGAATTCGACGAGCGATGGCACGTGGCGCGCGAAGATGAGGGCGTCGAAAGCAAGATCGAGCTCGATCAGACGCTGGATGGCTTCCGGGCGCGGCGCGTGGTCTATCCACGTATCGTCGGGCAGGTCTTGCAGCATCGGCCGCACGGCTTTGAATTTTTTGTCGCGCGCAAATTCGTCGATGATTTTTACCGCGTCGACGGAATCGAGCGGAACCCAGCCGACGACACCCGCAATGGATTCGTCATCGCGCGCTAGATCGAGCAGATAACGCGTTTCATCGACGGTCGCCGCCGCTTGCACGACGACCGTTTGCTTGACATTCGTGATCTTGCGGAGCGGCGCCAGATCATCGGAACCGAAGACGCGATAGAGCGGCTTGAGATCGGGCGTGAGCCAACCGTAATCGCCACGCGCCGGGTCCCAATAATGTTGATGAGCGTCGATGTTCATTGCGGTGTCGGCGCCTTCTCATGCAGCAAGCCAGCCGCACGCAAAGCGTCCCACAACGCCGAAGGAACCGGCGTGGCGAATGACGCCGCATTCTCACGCACTTCCTCGGGCTTGCGCGCGCCCATCAACACCGTGGCGACGACTTTATGCGCATAAGGAAACTGCAGGGCGGCCGTCGACAGCGCGACGCCATACTCGCGACAGATGCGTTCCAGCCTCGCCACACGATCGACGATCTCTTTGGGCGCATCGCCGTAGTTGAATTTGAGATCGCCTTGCGCGTCGGCATCGAGACCGCGCGCGAGAATGCCCGAATTGAACGCGCCGCCAAGCAGGATGCTCACACCGCGCTGTTCGCACTCGGGCAAGAGATCGTCGAGCGTGTTCTGTTCGAGCAGCGTGTAGCGGCCAGCGAGCAACGCGCAGTCGATGTCGTATTCGGCCATTGCCTCGCGCACCGCCGCGCCTTCGTTCACGCCGAGGCCGA
Organism: Caballeronia sp. LZ001; assembly: GCF_031450875.1. NCBI lineage: Bacteria > Pseudomonadati > Pseudomonadota > Betaproteobacteria > Burkholderiales > Burkholderiaceae > Caballeronia > Caballeronia sp. LZ001. Next base: position 682,747 of record NZ_JARTVX010000004.1, read on the forward strand.
CTGCTTTCACGCCGCGCGACTGCTTGAGTTCATCGAGCGCACGAAAACCGCCTTCGCTGGTGAGCTGACGCCAGTAATGCGCGTTTTTTTCGCCGTGCGTGACACGGCCGATGTCGTGTATCAGCACGATATCGATGTCGATCATGCCGAGCCGCTGCTGGCTGTCTTCGAACGAGCGCAAGATGCCGTCGTAGGTGTAGTCGTAGATGGCCTGGAACGGTAGCGGCGCGGCCCAGCCTTCGCTGCCGTCGTCGGGCGCGGTGCGCGGCACGAAGCGGCGGCCCACTTTGGTCGAGAGCACGTAGTCACTTCGCGCGTGGCGTCGCAGGGCATCGCCGAGACGGTGTTCTGCCTTCGTGTGTCCGTAATGCGGTGCGGTATCGAAGAAACGGATGCCCGCTTGCCACGCCGCATCGACTGTAGCGCGCGCCTCGTCTTCCGTCAGTTCGTGATAAAGCCCGCCTAGCGGCGCCGTGCCGAGCGAAAGTGCCGTCACCTCCAGATCCGTCCGCCCGATCTTGCGTCGGCGCGTGACGGCCTCCTGCGTGTCTCCGTTCATTGTGCAACCCTCAGTCGATTGTTCAGTTCGAAACGACTTCTGCGGTGCCGCGAGACGCAACACTAACGCGTTGCGCGCCGCCAGGCAAACACGCGGGGCCGACGGGCTCGAAGGTTTTGTAAGTCAGGATGAATTCCTGATGCCCCAGCGACTCCGATTTCGACGCAGCGCCCGCCGCCACCGCCACGGTGACATCGAACACTTCGCGCCCTACTTCGTCGAGCGTCGCCCGGCCTTCCAGGATGCGGCCGGCATCCACGTCCATGTCGCCGGACAGGTTGCGATACGTCGCCGGATTTGCGCAGACCTTGATGACGGGCGATATCGCCGAGCCGACCACCGAGCCGCGCCCCGTCGTAAAGAGGATTACGTGTGAGCCGCACGCGATGAGTTCGCCGATTTCCGCGTTGTCGCTGATGTTCGGAAAGCCGAAGCGCGGCTCGCCGTCGGGCACGACATCGAGCAGATAAAGGCCGCCGGTCGGCGGGACATCGCCCGGCTTGATGATGCCGACGATAGGCGACGCGCCGCTCTTCGCATACGCGCCGAGCGACTTCTCTTCCTGCGTCGTGAGCCCGCCGTCCGCGTTGCCGACCGCGAAGGAACCGTGGCCCATCGTCGTGTAATAGCGCGCGGCTTTTTCCACGCACGCGACGATTTCATCGCCGAGTTCGGGACGCGCCGCGCGTGTCTTCATATGAAATTCGCAGCCGACGAGTTCGCCGGTTTCCTCGAAGATGCACGCCGCGCCTTCGTCGATGAAGGTGTCGAAGGCGCGGCCCACGGCCGGGTTCGCCGTGATGCCGCTCGTGCCGTCCGAGCCGCCGCAGATCGTGCCGATGACGAGTTCATCGAGCGCCATCGGCACTTTCTCTTGCGCGGCGAGCGTCGCGCGCGCTTCGCGTACCCAGTCGAGACCGTGCTGAATCGTGCTGCGCGTGCCGCCGTTTTCCTGGATCGTCACGACGGCGGCGGGGCGGCCGCTCGCGCGCACGACATCGGCGAGATAGTGCTTGTTCATGCTTTCGCAGCCAAGCGACACGAACAGCACCGCGCCCACGTTCGGATGCGTGCAGATGCGCTCCAGCATCTTTTCGGCGTAGCTATTCGGATAGCAGCCGGGGAAGCCGATCAGGTGCACGGGCGGCGCTTCGTTTTGCGCGGCGTCGAATGCGTCGAACGATGGGCGGAAGTGCGTGACGATCTCGCGGGCGACGTGATGCGCGCACTCGACCATGTACGCCACCGCGACGATGTTGCGGATGCCCTTGCGGCCATCGGATCTTGGGAAGCCCAGCAATGTTGATGTGTTCATGGCTCTCAATGCTGCACGTAGGCGTGGCCGGCGTCGTGCGTGTAGGTGGGGATGTAGTCGCTCTCCAGATTGTGAGTGTGGAGATGCGCGCCGCAGGGAACGTCTGTGCTCACGTGGCCGATGATCGCGCCGTAGCGCAGGACTTTGTCGTCCTTCTTCAACGCGCGGCGGGCTATTTTGTGAGCCAGTTCTATCGTCGTTTCCAGCTTGACTGGCTCGCCTTCTATCTGAAGCGTTTCGCCTGCGATTAGGCGGGCTGCTGCTATCAGACAGTTGTCTTCTTTGCTCAAGAGGATCAGGCGGGGGTCGGTGGTTTTTGTCTCTGTGTCGGGCATCTCGTTCCTTCTGAAATCCGTATCGTCGTCGAAATTGAGCCGTATGCTCGCGGCATCTTCAGCAGCCGCCTGCTGACGTTCGTCGTCCGGGCGCTGGACGCGTCAGCCGATCTCGCGACACGCGTGCGGCTGCGCTCCCCGCCTCAGTTCTGCGCATCTCCACCCGCCAGTCTCGCCACCATCAGCGAACCCAGGATGATCGCGCCGTAAATCGCCTGAATCCAGAACGATGGCACCTGCGCCAAGGTCAGCAAGTTCTGCACGACGCCCAGCAGCAACACGCCCGATAACGCGCCGAGCATCGTGCCCTTGCCGCCATCCAACGAAATGCCGCCGATCACTGCCGCCGCGAACACCGTGAAGATCATTCCATTGCCCTGGTTCGCGTTGATCGCGCCGACGTAGCCTGTGACGATCAAACCGCCAATCGACGCCAGTACGCTGCCGAGCACGAACACGCCCCACGTGATGCGCTCCACGCGAATGCCTGCCGCGCGTGCCGCTTCGGGATTGCCGCCGATCGCGTAAAGCGCGCGGCCGAGGCGGTGGTAACGCAGCAAGAACGCGGCAACGGCGAAAGCGGCCGCCGCGAGCCATACCGAGATCGGCAGACCGAGCACGAGTGTCGTGGCCAGCGTGAAGAACGAAGGCGGCATGTCGAATAACGTGCCGCCCTTGGTCGCGCCGACGAGCATGCCGCGCAACACGATCAGCATCGCGAGCGTGACGATGAACGCGTTCAACCGCAGCCGCACGACCAGAAAGCCGTTGAAGAAGCCGATCAGCGCGCCGACCACGACGATCGCCGCAAGTCCCGCTGCCGCCGGCCACTCGAAGCCGAAGCCCGCCGACGCCGCCGGCATCACGAGCATCGCGCCGACAGCGGGCGCAATGCCGACCGTCGATTCGAGCGATAAATCGAATTTGCCTGTTAGAACGATCAGCGATTCGGCCAGCACGACAAGCGCAAGCGCCGCCGATGCCCCAAGGATGCTGATGAGATTCGCCTGCGTGAGAAAGCTCGGGCTGACGAACGCGCCGATGGCAAGCAAGAGCGCCAGCGCGGGCAGCAATGCGAGGTCGCGAAAACGCGCCAGTTCGATGCGCGGGCGCGCCACGGCCATGCTCGCGCCGTTCATCGCCGGGTTGGGTACGTCATGCTTCATGGAGATTCACCCCTTCGACGGATGCGATGAGTTCATGGTCCTGCCATCCGGCAGGGAATTCGGCGACGATGGCGCCGCGAAACATCACCAGGACGCGGTCGCACGTGCGCAAGTCGTCCAGCTCGCCCGATACGACGAGCACCGCCTTCCCTTCCTCGCGCACGCGCTCGACGACGCCGAGCAACGCTTCCTTCGACTTCACATCGACGCCAGCGGTGGGATCGATCAGAACGAGCACGTCCGGATCAGTGGCGAGCGCGCGCGCCATCACCACTTTTTGCTGATTGCCGCCCGACAAGCCCGACACGATATGTTCCGGGCCCTGCGTCTTGATGCCGAGCGCGGCAATCATGCGGCGTCCGAAGGCGTTCTTTTTCGCGGGCGTCGCAATACCGAAGCGGCCGAGCAATCGCGCGATCGTCATGGACGCGTTTTCCGCGACGGATTGCGACAGCACCAAGCCTTCGCGATGCCGGTCTTTCGGCACGCAGCCGACACCATGCGCCAGCGCGGCCGGCACGTCGCCCGGCGGCAGCTCGTGACCATCGACGCTGATCGTGCCCGCGCGTTGCGCCTTCAATCCGGCGATGGCTTCGGCGACGCTCGTCCGGCCGCTCGTCGTCGCGCCGGTCAGGCCGATCACTTCGCCCTTGCGAACGCTCAACGTGACGTTCTCGTAGTCGTCGCCGCATAACGCTTCGACACGCAGCGCTTGCGGCGCATCAGCGGGCAGGGGCGCGCGCGCGGCGGCATCCGCGACGGCAAGGCCCCCCTGCTCGCCTGTCATCGCTTCGATGAGCCGGTCGCGCGGCAATGCCGAAACCGGCGCGCTGACGATATGCCGAGCGTCGCGCAGAACTGTCACTGCCTGACAGATTTCGTACACCTCTTGCAAGTGATGCGAAATGAACAGGAAAGTGACGCCTTCGCGCTGTAACTCTTCAATACGCTTGAAGAGACGCTTGATCTCCTCGCCGTCCAACTGTGCAGTCGGTTCATCGAGAATGATGAAGCGCGCACCGTACGACAGCGCCCGCGCAATCTCCACCAACTGCCGCGCTTCCACTGTCAGATCGCCCGCGCGTGCGTCTTCGCGCACGTCGATCTTCCAGTGGTCGAGCAGCGCGCGGGCATCACGGCGCATGGCGCGCCAGTCGATCACGCCGCCCTTCTGATGCTGCCGATTGATGTACAGATTTTCGGCCACCGACAACTCGCGGATGATCGTCGAATGCTGATAGACGCAGGCGACACGCTCGCGCCATGCATCGCGGTCGGCGAGCGGCGGCGCGGGTTCGTCGTTGAAGCGGATCTCGCCAGCGTCCGGCTTCTTCAGGCCGGTGATCATCGACACGAGCGTCGATTTGCCCGCGCCGTTGCGTCCGACGAGCGCATGCGACTCGCCGGGCAGCACGCGCATGCTTACATCTGCGAGTGCGGGCGTCGAGCCATAGCGCTTCGTCAGGCCAACTGTCTCAACGACGGGCGCGCTCATTTGACGGTGTTGCCCCAAAGTGTTTTGTCATCGACATTGGCTTTCGTCACGAGCGGCGCGGGCAGTTGATCTTCGAGAATGCCTGGACCGCGCTGAACGATCGTGCTGCCGTGATCCGTCGGGCCCGGTTTGAAGGTTTGTCCCGCCAGAGCCGCCTTGATATAGAAGAGGCCATACTTTGCGTAGAGATCGGCGGGTTGCGAGATGGTCGCGTCGATATCGCCACGGCGGATCGCATCATATTCCTGCGGAATGCCGTCATTGCTCACGATCACGATGTGCTTCGGATCGCCCGCCTTCACCAGCAACTGCTTGCGGCGCAAGGTCTGCAACGTCGGCGACAGATAGACGCCGCCCGCCTGCATATAGATCGCCTTCACGTCGGGGTTCGCGGTGAGCAGGCTGTCGAGCGCGGTCGCGGCGGCCTCGCCCTTCCATGCGGCGGGAATCTCGAGCAGGCTCAGCGACGGGAATTTCTTCAGGCACTCGCGAAACGCTTCCGAACGATCGCGGCCATTGACCGATGCCAGATCGCCCATGATCTGCACGACCTTGCCCGACTTCACGTGCTCGCCAATGTACTCGCACGACTTCGAACCATACGCGCGGTTGTCGGCGCGCACGACCATCGCGACCTTGCCTTGCGTCGGCGCGACATCGACGGCGACGACCGGCACGTTCTTCGCCGCCGAGGCGTCGAGCGCGCGGCTGATTGCGGCTGAATCCAGCGGGCCGACGACGATGCCCTTCGCGCCCAGGTTCAGCAGGTTGTTCATGTCGGTGATCTGCTGCGCGGGATCGCCGTTCGAGTTGACGGGCGCAAGGATGTCTATGCCCATGTCCTTCGCGTACTTCGGCAGATAGTTATTGTACGACTGCCAGAACGGCGAAGTCAGAAGCGGGAGACCAAGGCCGACCTTGCCGGCATCGGCGGCTTGCGCGAGGCCAACTGCACCGGTGGTCGAAAGTACGGCGAGCGCCACGCCGGCTTTTACGGCCAGGCGGCGAAAGGAAGTTGAGGACGTCATGCTTGTCTCCTGATCTTGTGTTTTTTGCGACTACGGTCGTGTGGGTGACTACGGGAAACTGTCGATACGCATATTCATCAGTGAACGTATTATTCATATACGGACAATCAGAAGTCAGTTGGTGCTTTCCCTAGCGCGGGCAACGCTATTGCTGACGAAAGGCTTAAACTCGGCGCCAATTCATGAATCGACGCATACCCAACATGGACGTTGAAGTAACCGACACCGATGGCGACGCGGATCGCTATCGCGCGCCCGCGCTCGACAAGGGACTGGACATTCTCGAATTACTCTCGGAACAGAAATCGGGACTGACGCGCGCCGAGATCACGAAGATGCTCGGGCGCAATGCAAGCGAGATGTATCGGATGCTGGAACGGCTGGTCGCGCGACAATACGTCGTGCGCTCGCCCGAGGGCGACCGTTATTCGCTGAGCCTGAAGTTGTACGCGCTTGCGCACCGGCATCCGCCGATGAACCGGCTGATTGCCGAGGCTCTGCCCGTGATGCAACGTTTCGCAGATACCGCCGAGCAGTCAATTCACCTGGTCGTCTACGATCGCGGCAACCTGCTGGTGATCGCGCAAGTGGACGGTCCCGGCACGTGGGGAATTTCGGTCCGGCTGGGGTCACGCGTCGGCCTTATCGACACCGGCTCCGGTCGCGTGGTGCTCGCGTTTCAAACCGAGGAGCAGCGCGAGCACATGCTGGCGGAACATACAAAGGTGAAAGGCGAACTGGCGCTCGATCGCGCAGTACTCGATGCCGACTACGAAAAGATCGGCGAGCTCGGCTATTCACAAAAGGACAGCCAGCAGACCTTCGGCGTCACCGATGTGACTTTTCCGTTGCTTGGGCCATCGGGCCAAGCCATCGCGGCGCTGACCTGCCCTTTCATGCGGCGTATCGACGAATATGTCGCGCCTTCCATCGAAGAAGTAACGGCGCTTTTGCGCGGCGCCGCGAGCGAGCTTTCGATGACGCGGGACTGAATCAAGGCTGATACACGCGTTAGAATGGCGGCCCTCCTAAAAAGCGGCAGCCGGTTCACGCGCACGCCGCGCTCTATCTTCACGGTTCATGGCAAAACTCCTTTCCGATTCAGAATTCCAGCGTTTTTCCGAACTTCAACAGAAACAGGCGAGCTTTACGATCACGCCTGACGAGGCCGACGAATTGCGCGATATCGTCGCGCGCGCACAGAAGAAGCGCGACGATCGCGCCGCTGCAATGCAAGCGCTCGAAGCGCATATCGCGCAGTTCGACATCACGCCGGACGAGCTTTTTTCCGCCGAGCAGATCGCGGAAGCGGCGCGCAATTTCGGCCTTATTCCGGCCGCGAAGAAGGAACGCACACTGCCGCCGCAACTGACGCATAACGGCAAGCCTTATCAATGGACTTCGCGTGCGCTGCCGGAAGAGATTCGTGTACCGCTCTTCGAAGCATTCTCGGCGGGACATTCCGTGAAGTCGTTCATCGCGACGCCGAAAGACTCGGCGCGCTCGGCGCTGACGATCGCGAGACTCGAAAAGGAAACGGGAAGTTCGTATCCCGATGCTTTGCTCGAAGAGTTGGCGATAACGAGAGCGCAGATCGACGAGGCGTCCGGGCGACTGGCCGGCTGAATCGCGAACGGCCGGCTAGGTCGGTTTTTCACCGAGTCGCATCCGAAAACCAACGACGCTCGGATCTTCGGTTCTGATCAATTCGAAACCGGCTTTGCGCGCGAGCGCGATCATCCCCGTGTTCTCGCGCAAAGCCTCGCCCACCAGCCAGCGTGTTCCACGCTCTCGCGCATAGTCGATGATTCGCGTGAGCAGCAGCGAGCCCAAGCCCTTCCCTTTCATGTCCGAGCGCGCGGCGACGGCAAACTCCGCAGTCTCGTTGTCCGGATCGGAGATGGCGCGTGCGACGCCCAGCGTTTCCGCGGCGCCCTCCGCAATACTCCGCGTCACGATCAACGCCATTTCGCGGTCGTAGTCGATCTGGGTCATCCGCGCGAGTTGCGAATGATCGAAACTGCGCACGGCACCGAAAAATCGCAAGCGCAAATCTTCGGCCGTGTTCGCCGATACGAACGCGCGATGCGCATCTTCATCCTCGGGACGAATGGGCCGCACGGTGATACGCATACCGCGCCAGTCGAGCGTCTCATCCATGCATCGCGGATACGGCACGATTGCTAGTTGCTTGCGATGCGCGCCTAAGGTCAATTGCGGCTCGTGCACCGCAACCGAATCGCGCGTGACACGCAACGTCAGGCGCAGTGCGACGATCTCCTCTATATAACAAACCATTTGCGACAGCGCGGTCAGCGCGTTCAACAGCATGTCGGTGGGCAACTCGCGCGAGCGCGGCGAACGCATGACGAGATCGCGCGCAAGGACAGGGTTGAGCGGAGGCAGCGCAAATTCATGAAGCGCATCGGCAAGTCCGAGCGCGCCTTCGGCCTTGAATTCGAACACCGGTCCAAAGACGCGATGGTTGAGCAGGCGCGTCTGTATCTCGACTGCATCGGCGGAAAAGGAATCGGCCGGTCCCGGCTTCACCGTGATGCCGAAGCGGGCGAGGATGCGCGCCGCACGTTCACCATTCAATTCCGCAATGCCGTTTTCCAACGCGATTCGAATTTCGTTTTGCGCGATATCGATTTCTTCTGGAATTTCCGTTGGAAGTCCGTCGGGTGTTTGCATCAACAATTCGCGTCCCTGACGAAAATCGACGAGGCGTGCAAAGCCACGCGCGAGACGCTGCGGGGTGGTGTGAACCGGGATGCCATTTGCGTGGAGTGCGTCGCGGGTGGCGGCATCCACGCAACCGAAGAAACACGCGAGCAATCCGCGATGAGCATGGCGGCGCGCGGCGATCAATGTGCGAGCGACGTCCGCGACGGGCGCGCTATGCGTCGGCGCGTGTACGACGAAGATGGTGCCGGTGTCGCGATGCGGAGCCAGCGTTTTCACCGCGATGCCGAAATCGGCGGGCGACGCATCGTCGCCGAGCAAGAGGGGATTACCGGATTCGGCTCGGGGTAACGCGAGCGAGACGGCGTCGCGTGCGGCGAGTGGCCATTGCGCCAGATCATCGCCGGCTTTGCTGAACGCATCTCTTGCCAAAGTGGCGACGCCGCGATCGCTGGTGATGACGGTTGCCACGTCGCCGGCTGCGACGCTTCCCACGCCCAGGGTTTCGATTTCGTCGAGCAGATCGTCAAGCGAATCCACGCGTACAAGTCCGGCACGGCGGAAGGCGGCACCGTATAGGCGATCGAATGGATCGTCGTGTCCGGTTCGTAGAACGAGTACCGGCTTATTCCTCGCGGCGGCGCGCGCGGCGGAAATAAATTTGCGTGCGGCGCGGACCGTTTCGATCGCAAGAAGAATCGCTTTGGTCGATGCGTCGGTAGCGAGGAAGTCGAGGATATCGCCGGAATCGACGTCGGCTTCATCGCCCAACGCGACGATGCGTGAGAAGCCGAGGCCCCGCGCGCGGGCCCAGCCGAGCACGCCATTGGTTAGCGCATTCGAGCCTGATACCCAAGCGACGCCGCCCGATTTGACACTGCACGCTGGCGCCCCGAGGCATGCGCCGACGGCGGGAGACACTACGCCGAGACTTGCCGGTCCTACCACGCGCAGCAGGAAGGGACGCGCGGCGGCAAGGGTACGGGCAGTCCATTCGTGGGACTCTGCATTGGAGATGAATTCGGCTCTCGCGGGGTGTCTCGCTGCCTCTCCAATAACGACGACAGCTTTGGTCCCACAGTCTCCGAGTTGTTCAACTAGTTGAGGCCAAGTTTTAGGGGGCGTGCATAGCACCGCAACGCTCGGCGCTTCAGGGAGGTGAGCTATGTCGGCGAAGCTCGGCTGTTCGCCTATGGTTTGGTGCTTTGGATTTACTGGCCAGATCGGGCCTTTGAATCCAGCGCTGTTGGCGCGGACCCATACCATTTCGCCGATGCTGCCCGGCCGCGTCGATGCGCCGATCACTGCAATTGACTTCGGCGCGAACAGGATGTCCAGGTTGCGAACGGTCATTACGGAGCTCCGGACTCGGTCGGCGATTGGCGGTTGAGGCAGGGTTAGGATAGGCGATTTTGGGGGTGGGGGGTGGGGGGTGCGGTGTCGTTGCGGGCTGTGCGCTTCGGGCTGTGGGCTTCGGGCTGTGGGCTTCGGGCTGTGGGCTTCGGGCTGTGGGCTTCGGGCTGTGGGCTTCGGGCTGTGGGCTTCGGGCTGTGGGCTTCGGGCTGTGGGCTGTGGGCTGTGGGCTGTGGGCTGTGGGCTGTGGGCTGTGGGCTGTGGGCTGTGGGCTGTGGGCTGTGGGCTGTGGGCTGTGGGCTGTGGGCTGTGGGCTGTGGGCTTCGGGCTTCGGGCTTCGGGCTTCGGGCTTCGGGCTTCGGGCTTCGGGCTTCGGGCTTCGGGCTTCGGGCTTCGGGCTTCGGGCTTCGGGCTTCGGGCTTCGGGCTTCGGGCTTCGGGGATGCCGTGACTTTATGCGCATAAAGCTGGTCCGGCCGCGCGGCACCGCTTAACAATTTCCAAGACGCCTAAAGCCGTGACGGGGAGATATTGGTCTCGCGTCTTAGCTTCTTGCTGTCGAGCATCATGTTTGATTTAAAACTGCATCCATCAGGCCCACGTCCGCGCTTTCACAATACCAACTAAAGCTCACCCCTATGCCAAATGGCTAACGACACATTTAATGTCGAATTAAAGTTGAAATTACTAAACCTCAATGTAAAATTCAACCGCCTGCAAAAACTGGAGCATTAAAGTGGCGGCGGAAATCATAGCGATCACGCAGCAGAAGGGCGGCGTTGGCAAGAGCACGATTGCAATGCACCTGGGCGCAGCTTTTCACGAAAAGAAGAAGCGCGTGCTCGTCGTCGATGCAGACGGTCAAAACACGTTAATCCACTGGTCGAGCGCTGCGTCAGACGAAGCGAGCGGCATCCCCTTTCCTGTCGTGAATCTTTCGGAAGCGGGCGGACAAATCCATCGTGAAATCAGGAAGTTCGTGAATGACTACGACATCATCGTGGTGGATTGCCCGCCGTCAATTACAGAGAAGGTGTCAGGCGTCGTTCTGCTAGCCGCGAGCGTGGCAGTGATTCCGACTTCATCATCGCCAGCCGATTATTGGTCGAGCGTCGGCCTCGTCAAACTGGTTCAGCAAGCGCAGGTGATGAACGAAGATCTGCGCGCGGTGTTTCTGCTGAACAAGACGGAAGAGAAGCGGATGCTCACGCGCGAGCTGAAGGTCGCTCTTGAAGAACTGGGCTTTCCGCTACTAAAAACGCAGATCCCAACCCGAGAGTGCTACAAGCAGGCCATGGCGCTAGGACAAACCGTTTTGCAAATGTCCGACCGCGGCTCGCGCCTCGCTGCTGCCGAGATTCGCGCGTGCGCCGATGAAATCCTCGGCATGCTCTCCTGACTTTATGCGCATAAAGGACCCTGAATGAAACCGTCCCAACTGGCAAAAGGCTTCAAGGCCCGCCCCGACACGACAAGCAGCGAGAAGCGAACCGCTCTAGATCGCCTGAACGCCATCGATGGAATCGTCGATATACAAAGCGTCGGACAGGCCGCGAATGGACGCGCAAGCGCCTTCGTATCCGACGAGCAGCCCGACGCAGAGGTCAGCACCGAATCCGAGCAGTTTCGCGCGTGGCGACGGGCGAACCGCTACACGGCTGGGCAGGTCATCGAGTTGCCGCTAAAGGCGATCAAAGCAAGCCCGTTTAATCCGCGCCATTTCTATCTGAAAGCATCAATCGCGGAGCTAGCCGTCAACCTTGCAAGGCAGGGACAGCAGCAGGCCATCCACGTCATCCCCGACTACGATAACGCTGGGACCTTCTTCGTAAGCGACGGTGGCCGTCGCGTCCGTGCGCTCAAGGAAGCCAACAAGGAAACCGTCAAAGCGATCGTCGTCGACCTGCCTATTGGAATTCAAAGCTACAAGCTTGGCTACGATCTAAACGTTCAGCGGGATTCGCAAACCGTCTTCGATAATGCCGTCGTCTGGCGACGCTTTCTGGACGAGCAACATTTCCAGAGCCAACGAGAATTGGCCGACCATCTTGGGCTAGACGAATCTACTATCGCAGTCGCGCTATCGGTTGCGAAGCTTCCTGAAAACGTCATGCAGGAAATGGTCGCTCGGCCTGATCGATTCGGGTCGAACATGGCCTATCAAATCACGCGCTACCACTCGGCGCGTGGCAGCGATGCCACGCTGCGCCTCATCAACAAGATCACGTCGGATGATCTGAGCACGCGACAAGTTGCGGATATCGTGAAGGGACGCGCAAGCGGACAAGAAGTGCCCAAGCCACCCGGCCGGCAACGCTATGCCCAACGAATGGAGATTAAACTGGACGGCGTCGCAGTCGGCGATCTCAAGTCATATGGCGAGGATCGCCTTGAGTTGCGGTTGCGCGGTTTGTCGCGGGATCGACGAGATGAACTGCTGCGTCAGATCGAAACCATGCTTCAGTTCAACGAAGAGAAGAAATAACAGCGTCCGCCCTCTGCCAGACGCGTTCAGTTAGCGCGTGTCTGGCTAAGTGTGAAGGCGAGCAAATCCCCATCGGTCGGCTCGCCCCACGTCTTCCTAGCCAGCCAGTCGAAAAATGACGTTTCCGCCAGCTTCGAATCGAGGCCGCGCTTACGCCAATCGTCGCGCATATGCGTGCCGAGTTCCGGCAATACGTCGTCTTCGAAACTCTGCCGCGCCAGCTCCCGTTCCCGCTCACCTTGCTCGTCGTAGAGCGCACGCGCTTCCTTCCTTCTATATGCCGAGAACTCGCCAAGCAGGCGTGCCTTGAGATCATCGGCGCCGGATGCCGATCCCGCTGTCGACCGCGGCGCGCCGTTGGCCGTTGCCGGCGGTAGCGCTTCGAGCGGCGGCGCGTAGCCCTTCTTGAGCGCGTCCTTGAACAGCGCTGCCGCGCTTCTGATAGGCGGAAGCGTCGTGCTGCGCAACCGTTGCTCGGTCATCTGCAACGCCGCCCGAATGCGATTTTCCTCGCTGTCGGCGTACAGCGTCTGCGCCTCTTTCAACGGAATGCCGATCTTTACCATCCTGTCGACCAGCGTGCTGTCGAAGACGTTCGGATGTTCGTCGAGCGCCAGCATCGGCTGCTTGCGCTCCGTGACGCGGAACTGAATCTCGGCGACGCGCCGACCCTCTCGATGTTCCACGAGTTCAACGAAAATGTTAGTGACGGCGTTGACTTCCGCGATTGCGGGACGAAGATAGTCGCGCTTGAAATACTTGTACTCTCGCTTGGCCTCGTCTCCAGCCTCGGTATCTGGCGTGCCGGATAGAATCGGCCGCCACCACTCCCACGTTTCGCGCATCGTCAGATGGCTGGGGTTGGTCAGATAACGCACGCATATTTCATAAAGCGCAAGACCCGCGCTGCTGCGCAACTGGCTTTGGAACTGCAGGCTCAGACGCGCATACTGCACCGGATCGAGCAGCTTCTTTTTGATTTTTGGAGCGAAGGAAAATTCGACCCATACGCGGCGCGTCGTCGGGTCCTCGAGAATTTCCGCGTCGGCGATGAGCGTCGAGATGCCCCACTTGCGGCCGGGCTTCTGGCTCGACGTGCCCGTGCTCCACTCGACCTGCACCGACACCATGCGACGCAGATGCTCCTTGACCAGCGCTGTATCGTTTGAATCGAATGCGGAATTCGCGACAATGTCGGACAGCAACGCGCGGTAGGTGTCGCCAGATTCGTCCGCCTGCTGCGCCACGGCGAGCAGAACGTTGAAGAGCTTGCGAGTAAGCAGCGTGATCTTGCCGCTCTTCGGTTGAATCGCGATGGCTTCGACCGCCTTGCGCAACTCAGCCGAGCTCGGGCTGACAACATCGGTTTTCTTTGCGCGTTTGGTTGCCATGCGTCGGACAGTATCGGGATTGCCAGCAGCATACCGAGTGCGGTGATCAACGTCTACAGGGTGGCCTTCACCGTTTGGGGTGAAGTGCGAGAACGAACAGAAGCTCACTGCGGTGCGGCCCCGTAAACTCTCACCACTCACCTTTGAGCGTCAGGCGCCATCCCTAGAAGCCACGCGGGTAAACGGGAGCGGCGAGCGCCAGGGGGCATCACGGCATCGCGGCACAGGTCCCGAAAAATCTCACCGAAAAAAATTTTCCCCAAAAATGGCGTGTCGCACACGCACGACGCGTTCATTTGGGATGACGATCGTCGCCAAAAGCAACAGAAAAAGGGCATATGTGGATCTCCTTAAGTCGACGAACTTCAAAACGCTCCTGTAATACCTCACCTTAAGCGGAATAGAGGACAGACCTGAGCAAAGCCGTCTCCAGACGCCGTCTTGGTTCATGCGTGTTGGCATCCCGAAAGGGCTCACCTTGAAGGAAAATTCGAGACCCGTTTGGGTCCTGCAAAGGCTCACTTGAAGCTCCTGAGAAAGCTCACCTTCGCTGTCTACGTCTGCTGAAGACTCGCTCTATAAGGCTCCGAAGACGGCTGGAAAGGCTTACGTGACGAATGCCCGATCCTGAATATTCTCACCCTAGAAGATATTCCTTGAGCGCTGCCTTATCGCGACGAGGTCCCGAATACTCTCACCCTAACGCCGGCATAACCCATGCGCTTGTGCTAACTCATTGTTTAAAGAAGGTATTCTGAAGATGAGGTGTTTCAACCGAGTTCAGCGATGTCACGCTATTTCGGAGTAGGACAAAGGAAGTGTTTTCCGTCGAGCAAGCCAATGCGGGAATGAGGCTAGATTTGCCACGAGTAGGCCCCCGTAAAAGCTCACCTCTCCTATTTTGGCCCGCTTCAAGGGAAGCATTGCACAAAACGTGGCGGTCTCTCTGGCCTCACCTCTCCCCGTAAAACCTCACCTCCAAGGCTTCGGGGTCCGATTTCGCTCGTTTTATGGCTGTTGGTCCTGCAAAGTCTCACCGCACGAACACTTTGGCGCCTGAAATACCTCACCTATCGGTAAAATCGACCCGTTTTATCCGGTGACGGACACAAATCGGCCAATCCCGATAAGCCTCACCTCGGTTGATCGAGGATTTCGACCACAATCCAACCATGGCGGGAGAACTGAGGCACTAAGCCCCCGGAAAATCTCACCTACATCAAAAACGGGCTCCCTGAATCCGCTCACCAAGCCTCCCGCGAGTCCTCAC
The DNA here is from genome assembly GCF_031450875.1 of Caballeronia sp. LZ001. Lineage (NCBI taxonomy): Bacteria > Pseudomonadati > Pseudomonadota > Betaproteobacteria > Burkholderiales > Burkholderiaceae > Caballeronia > Caballeronia sp. LZ001. The sequence continues at coordinate 697,828 of NZ_JARTVX010000004.1, forward strand.
GTACGACCCTGAAGGACATCACCAGAGTGTCCCGAATAGCTTCACCTTCTATCCTGAAACATCTCACCCGACGGCCTGGAAAGCCTTATGCAGTAAGGCTTTGCCAAGGCGTTAACAGGGTTAACAAGGTTTCAAAGGTGTTTACTTTTATTACTCTCAAACGAGCCCCGCGAGCATCTGGCTCTAAACAAAACGATCCGTCCCGGCTCTGTACGACGTGAAACCTCGCAAAAGCCAGTCGCAGCAGAAATTATTCAAGAATATCAACATGATAGATGGAAAAGCTAAGGATGTTTCACGCTCTGATGTTCAAAGCACTAAGATTTGCAGTACTCAGTCGGTGCCATCGCACATCGACAACTCTTGACTCGAGTGGATCTGCTGCCGTATAACGCTCAAAACGTAAAACGTACCGTTCGATACAAATGCGCTGGAAATTGATATGAAAATGGCGACTCGCGAGTCCTTGCGCGAAGAAATAGAACAGATGAGGGCGTCAGGCGCACGCAGGCAGGACTTGTCCATGCACGCGTGTAAGCGCCTGTTTTTCGACCTTGGCGTTCGTCCGTCAGTTACGACGGTCCGAGAGTTCACGCAGACGGGTAGCGCTGGCGACATTCCCAAAGACATTGAAGCGTTCTGGTCCACCGTGCGCTCGTCGATGCGCGTACGAATCGATGCCGGCGGGCTGCCTGCAGCCTTACAGGAGCGCGCTGGCGAGCTGCTCACGGAACTATTCGTACATGCGCAAGAAGAAGCCCGCTCGAAGCTGAATGCCGAGCGCACGCAAGTCGATGCCACTGTCAGCGCGGCTCAAATGCAAGCGCGCGAGGCCGAAATCCGGAGGGAAGCGATCGAGCTAGCGCATCAGCAAGCAAAAGCGCATCTCGACACGGCGATGGCGCAAATCGCAAATCTTGAAGCCGACTTGAGAGTGGCCCGTGAGCAGCAGATCGATGCGCAGACAGGCCTGCGTGAAGTCATCGCGCGATTGGAAAAGGAAAACGGGTCCCTTTCCGATCGTCTTTCGCAAGAGCAAGCGCATGGCGCGCGGCTGCGCGAACGCATCGATGCGCTTCAGGACGAATCGCGTCGAAATAGCGAGCATTACGCGCAGCAGATAAAGGATGCAGTCAAGGAAGCGGAGCGCCGGGTCAAGCCCATGCTCGTCGAACTGGATGCGTTACGCGGCATGGCGGCGACGTATCAGGCCGGCACGCGAGAAGCAGGTCAGAAAGAATTCGAATTCATTCAACAACTTAGCGCCGCGAGGGGCCGCGCGGATCGGCTGGAATCGCAGGTACGCACGCAGTCGGACGAGATCGATGCCTTGGTTCGCGAGCGAGACGCGCATCGCGTCAGAGCGGGCATGAGTGCCGAGATTGGCAAACTGCTGGCGTCGATGGCCCAGGACGGCCGACTGAACCCCGAAGAGTTGGCGGCGCTCGGCACCCAGGTCGATGCGTATTTCGTGACCCCCACCGCGTGCCCGGCCTGCGAAATCGGCGAGCCAGAACTGCAGCGTCACGAAGACGAGTTCGAACTCTCGTGTCCAAATTGCGAGCGCACTTCGGGCGCAGCCGCGTCGAAGCTGGCCGCAATCGAAGGTTTCATCGAAGCCCCGCGATTGAAGGCTGATTAGCCCGCACGCGGGTATCGAAGGTCAAAGGTGAGAGTTTTCGGGATCGATGAACCGATCTTCCATCCCGTCTTGCCCGCAAGCCTCGGCCATATCGCGCTCCCGTATTTGCTCACCCATCCAGTCCTGCCACGCCCGATGCAGGCGATGAACCGAGATCATCTGCTGGAATCCGAGCCATTGTCCAACGCGTTCAGGGTCTGTGCCGTTCTCGAAAAGTTCAGCCGCATAGGTATTGCGCAGCGTTTGCGGGCTCGCGCGCGCGGCGCGTGACTCGGCGATTCCCGCCGCTGCGACCACCGCATCGATGGCGCGCAGCATGGTCGCTTTGTGCATCGGCCGACCGGCGGGCGCGGCCGGGAAGAGCAGCGCGCCCGAGAGTCCGGCGACCTTGCGTTCGTCGATCCACCGATCCAGCACATCGACGGCAAAAGGCGCGAGCCGGGCCTGCCGGATCAGCATGGGATTCGAGGCGTCGACGGTGACATAGGGCGCGCCGCGCGCATAGCAATCGATCGTGAGTTGCGCCGCCTCACCGGTCTTCACCCCTGCGCCTAGAAACACCGCGACGAGCGCTCGATCGCGAAGCTCGCGCCACCGCTGCACACTCGACAAAGCGCCAAGCGGCGCATCGAGTCGCGCGATCAGCAAGCCGCGTTCGTCATGCGTGAGAAAGCCGGTCGGCTCGTTGTCGCGTGCCTTGCGCCACGCCGCCTCGCCGTCCTGCGCGATGAATCGAGCCGGATTCGTCGACGCCGATTCGATCTCGCGCACGTGATCCAGCACGCGTTCGATCAAGCGTAGATAGCGCATGCGCTGTGGCCGCCGAATCTCGAGTTGAGAGACGAACTGCTCGATGACCGGTCGCTGCACCGTATGAAGCGTTGTGCGCCTGGCCGCGAGCCATTCAAGAAAGTTGCCCCATTGCGCCCGATAGACATCAGCCGACGATGCCCGGAACTGCTGTTGCGCGAGCCATGCATCGAAAGCAGCATGCGGGTCCGCTTGCCAGTCAGCGCGCTGTTGGTCGAAGAGATCGGTAGTGTTCGGCATGGTGTTCAAAGTGCGCTTCTAAGCGTCATGTTGCGTTGCGAACAGCGTCGGACTTCGGACTGATTCCGTCAAGGGCACTCTTCAGGATAAGTGTGGTGAAGTGTCTTGTAGCGGTGTTTGCAATCGTCGACTACTGTTTTCGATGTGACGTACTTCGAATAATAACGAGAGGTGATCCATGGGCGAAGGCTTTGCATCAGACTCGGGGCAATCGACGTTGACGCGGCAGGAACGCCGGGCTAGCGGACGTGCCGCGCGTCAGCGAACACCACGAGGCACGCAAGAGGCTGTCGGCGACGTCGATCGCGATCCCATCGAGTTGCTGCGAATAAGCAGCATGGGTCGCGTCCCTGCGCTGATTCCGCTGCGATACGGCCGCATGTTGGCATCGCCCTTTGCTTTTTTTCGTGGCAGCGCGATTGTTCAGGCGCACGATCTGGCTAGTACACCTTCGAGTGGATTGACCGTTCAAATCTGCGGTGACTGCCACCTGTCAAACTTCGGCGGGTTCGCGACGCCCGAGCGTGCGCTCGTATTCGATCTGAACGATTTCGACGAAACCGCACAAGGTCCATGGGAATGGGACGTCAAGCGACTCGTCGCGAGCGTGGCGGTCGCGGGCAGGCATCTGGGCCACGGGCGCGCGGGCTCTGAAGCACTCTGCTTCGAAGCGGCCCAGAGCTATCAGCAGCACATGCGCGAGTATGCCGAGATGGGCGTGCTGGATCTTTGGTACGAACGAATTACGTTCGACAGGATGTACGACGATGTGCAAAACGAAGACGTGAAACGTCGGATCAAGCGCGGTAGCGAACGCGCGAGCCGGCGCACGCATGAAAAGCTGCTGCCGAAGCTCGCCGATCGATCGGGCGATGCCTGGCGAATTCGCGACGCGCCGCCCGCGATCTTTCATATTCGCGGCGCAAGCACGCTCGTCGACGAGGACGACGAGTGGATGAAGCTCGAAGGCGATTCGCACACGATCCTGACTCCGCTCATACGCGATTACGTTTCGACGCTGACATCCGAGCGCGCCGCGCTTTTGTCGCAATTCGCGCTTCAGGACATCGCTTTCAAAGTGGTCGGAGTGGGAAGTGTCGGAACGCGATGCTTCGTGTTGTTGCTTACCGATCATCTTGGTAAGGCGCTCTTCCTGCAGTTGAAAGAGGCATCGACGTCCGTGGTGGCGCGCTACGTCGGCGCGACGAAACATACGCACGACGGGCATCGCATCGTTTACGGGCAACGTTTGATGCAGGCGGCGAGCGATCCTTTTCTGGGCTGGGCGTCGGGCCCGGTTGGACGCCCGCTTTATGTTCGCCAACTGCGCGACATGAAAATATCCGCCGACCTCGAAACATTCAGCGGCGAGGCCTTTCGCGGATACGCGTCGCTATGCGGCTGGGCGCTCGCGCGCGCGCATGCCAAGGCAAGCGGCTGCGCGCTTGAGATTTCCGGCTATCTGGGTTCGGGTGATCGCATGGCGGAAGTGCTCGTCCGATACGCGAGCTCCTATGCAGATCAAGTCGAAAAAGATTACGACGCGTTCCGCTTGGCCTGCCGCAACGGCAGACTTATGGCGCGCACGGATGCGGACATGGCGGCGGACTTTGCCGCCTGATGACTAGCGATGTGCAGCGTTCATCGTTCCCATGTCAGTGTGCGGCGATGGCCAGTTGCGGTCGGCCTTGTCGTGCAGCGCATTCGTAGGCGTCGACGGTGAATGCGAATACTGCCGGCAAAGCGTCGGAAGAGGCGACATCGACCACGTCGTCGGTTTCGGGGAAATGGAAGTCGTCGGGGCGGGCAAAAAGTTCGCGCAACGCAGCCTCGTGCCGGCCAGCGAAGCCCAAGTCCGCCACGGCTTCCGCTTCGATGGCGTGCAGCAAACGCCAGGTCAACGGGACGCCCAGATCGATGTATCGGCCCGCAATCTGCCGCGTAATGCGTTCCAGATCTTGTACCGCACGTGCAAACTGCTTTCTGCTGAGATGCTCGCCGTTCGACTCCATGATTCGCCCCTTCCGACTGGTCTTTGTACTGTATAAATATACAGTACTTGCCGCTATGAAAGTAGGGTCTCGCCAGTCGCCTTGCATGTATGTGCGGTTTCGCTTATGGGCGGTTCAGTCCTGCGTGGGAGTGCGCAGCGACTAACGAAAGGCGGCCGCGCGACGCAGACGGATGCTACGTCTTCGCAGGACGCGCCAGAAATTTATGCGCATAAAGAAGTGCCATGCCACCGTTGCTGTGCGCTGGAGGAAGAGGCGGAGCACCTGCTCGCGGAAAACCGCAGACTCGCGAGTCGGGCCATTACCCATGTATAACCACGAGCAAAGCCTTTGCTTCGCCTCGCCCGACATTCCTAATGACATGACCGTCGTCGGCAGCGTAACGTGCGGTTTCCCCCGCCTTCAGTCGCTTCGCAGCACCTGATGCTTCGATTTCGATTGCGCCATTTAACACGGTCAAATGCTCCCGCGTGCCTGGCTCATGCGCGTCTGAGATCAGCGCCGCACCCGCGTGCAACGTGAGCTCGTACCATTCGAATTTCCCAGCCAACTCAACTGGTCCCCACACGCGAAGCTGATAGCCGCCGTTATTACCATTCAATGTCGGAATCTCATGCGGACCTGCAACGCGTATTACGTCACCGGCCTTTTGCTGCGCGAATAGCTGATTGAGGCTAATGCCCAGTGCGTTCGTTAGCCGCCACGCCACGGCAATAGTTGGATTGGCCTTGTCCCGCTCGATCTCCGATAGCATCGATTTCGAAACGCCAGCGGCCCTGGATAAGTCATCGAGTGTCAATTTCCTTTCATTGCGTAGACGCTGAATCTGCTCGCCAACGCGTGGTGGCGCAGTTCCGCTGGCTGAGGAATCACCGGCCTTGCCGCTTGTGACAGAACTTGTCATGAACGCTGCATTCCTTTAGAGTGTTCGATATATTGGAAATTTGTTCGAAATACCGAACCTGTCCAATGCAATGAATGAACTATAACAGGGCTAAAGGTGTGGCCGAGCTTGGCTGGTCTGCATCTACTCTCGAACAGCCGGATACTGGAAAGATGCCGATGAAAGACCGATACCTCTCCCATTTGCAAACTACGCTTAACGAGATTCGCGCCGCCGGGTTTTACAAAAGCGAGCGGGTCATCGCTAGCCCGCAGTCCTCGGAGATCCGCCTTGCCAACGGGAGCACCGTCCTCAATTTTTGCGCGAACAATTATCTCGGTCTTGCGAACGACGCTCGCTTGGTCGATGCCGCAAAAGCCGGACTTGAAGCAGATGGCTTTGGCATGGCATCCGTTCGCTTTATTTGCGGAACACAAACGGTACACAAAGCGCTGGAACAACAAGTCGCGAAGTTCCTCCACTCCGACGACGCCATTCTTTACTCAAGCTGTTTTGACGCGAACGGCGGGCTCTTCGAGACGTTGCTGACCGAGGATGATGCAATCATCAGCGATGAGTTGAACCACGCGAGCATCATCGATGGCGTGCGTCTTTCCAAGGCAAAGCGCTTGCGCTACAAGAACAACGATCTTGCAGACCTCGAAGCGCGCTTGAAGGAAGCCGATGCAGCCGGCGCCCGCTTCAAATTGATCGCAACTGACGGCGTGTTCTCGATGGACGGCATCTTCGCCAATCTTGCTGGCATCTGCGATCTGGCTGAGCGCTATGGCGCGCTGGTGATGGTCGACGACTCGCATGCCGTTGGATTCATCGGGGAGAACGGACGCGGGACGCCCGAGTATTGCGGCGTGCTCGATCGAATCGACATCATCACGGGTACGCTCGGCAAGGCGCTCGGTGGTGCGTCAGGCGGATATGTGGCTGCGCATCAGGAGATTATTGACTTGTTGCGGCAGCGCAGCCGGCCGTATCTGTTCTCGAACACGCTTGCGCCGAGCATTGCGGCTGCGTCGCTGAAAGTGCTTGAGTTGCTGGATAGTGATGAAGGCGCCGCGCTCCGGCGACGCGTTCGCGAAAACGGCGCGCGGTTTCGGCAAGCGATGACCGCTTTAGGTTTCGATCTAGTGCCCGGCGAGCATCCGATCATTCCCGTCATGCTTGGCGATGCCCAACTTGCTTCGAAGATGGCCGACGCGCTTCTCGACGAGGGCGTTTATGTGATCGGATTTTCATACCCTGTCGTGCCAAAGGGCCGCGCGCGCATCCGCACGCAGATGAGCGCCGCCCACACCGCCGAACACATCGACCGCGCAGTCGATGCATTCGCGCGCGTGGGCCGCTCGCTTGGTGTGATCCGTTAGGACTCACGCTTCGCAGGGTCCTTTATGCGCATAAAGTCAGGACACGTCCCCCGACCTTTAGATGCACGGCGCGGTCACAAGCAGCGCCGCGACACAACCGCCCGGAACACCAACAATGAAAGCACTCGCCAAACTCGAACGCGCCCCCGGTCTTACCTTGACTCACGTCAAGCGGCCGGAGGTCGGACATAACGATGTCCTCATCCGCATCCGCAAGACTGCAATTTGCGGTACTGATATCCACATCTGGAAGTGGGATGACTGGGCGCAGAAGACGATACCGGTGCCGATGCACGTCGGCCATGAATATGTCGGTGAGATCGTCGAGATGGGACAGGAAGTCCGCGGCTTTGCCATCGGCGATCGCGTTTCCGGCGAAGGTCACATCACATGCGGATTCTGCCGCAATTGCCGCGCAGGTCGACGTCACTTGTGTCGCAACACCGTTGGCGTCGGCGTGAATCGCGAAGGCGCGTTTGCCGAATACCTCGTGATCCCTGCCTTCAACGCGTTCAAGATTCCGCCTGATATCTCCGACGACCTCGCCGCGATCTTCGACCCCTTCGGCAATGCGACGCACACTGCCCTTTCGTTCAACCTTGTCGGCGAAGACGTGCTGATTACCGGCGCCGGACCCATCGGTGTAATGGCCGCCGCCATTGCGCGGCACGTCGGAGCACGCAATGTCGTCATTACGGACGTCAACGAATATCGTCTCGAACTTGCCCGCAAGATGGGTGCAACGCGAGCGGTCAACGTTTCCAAAAAAAATCTGCGCAATGTCATGCAAGAACTCGGCATGACCGAGGGGTTTGACGTCGGCCTGGAAATGTCCGGCGTACCGAGCGCTTTCACCGCCATGCTGGAAGCGATGAACCACGGCGGCAAAGTCGCTCTGCTCGGCATTCCACCCGCACAAACTGCGATCGACTGGAATCAGGTTATCTTCAAGGGTCTTGAGATCAAAGGCATTTACGGGCGTGAAATGTTCGAGACTTGGTACAAGATGGTCGCTATGCTGCAAAGTGGCCTCGATCTTTCGCCGATCCTCACGCACACATTCCCCGTCGACGACTACCAGCGCGCGTTCGACACCATGCTTTCGGGCAACAGCGGCAAGGTCGTGCTCGACTGGACCGCGGCATAAGTGTCAGCGCTTCACTGCTTCTCTTTTGCGAACTCGGCCTGAATGGCGACGTGAACATCGTCGCCGACTGCCGGATACCACGTCGTCAGTCCGAACTGCGCGCGGCTGAAATGACCGTCGGCCGAGAAGCCTAACGTTTCCAGCTTGGTCAGTGGATCGACCGAATGCCCGTTGAACGTGACATCCAGAGTGACGGGTCGTGTCGTTCCGCGAATCGTGAGATTGCCTGCCAGTGTGCCCTTGTCGTTGCCCGTACGCGTGAAGCCGGTGCTGACGAATTCGATGTTCGGATAATGCGTGACATCGAACATGTCGGGGCCCTTTACCATCCGGTCGAGCAACGGCTCATTCGTATTGACGCTCGCGGCGTCGATAGTCACATGCACCGTGCTCCCCGTCATGCCATCCGCGCTCCAGTCGAGCTGTCCGGCCGTCTTGTCGAAACGCATGACAAAGCGCGAATAATGAAGATGATCGACGTCGAAGCTCACATTCCAGTGATGCGCATCTAACTGATACATCCCGGGCGGCACGCTCGATTCATTCGCGGACACACTGTGCGTGACGACGGCAAGCGGCGTGCATCCACTCGTTGCGATCAACGCGAATAGCGCGACGCATTGCAAGCTTTTCCAAACTTTCATCGATCTGTATCTCCTCGACGCGAAAAACGAGTTTCCTCCGAAACAGAAAAGTGCGCATTCGTCACGTGCGTGTCAGTTCATCACACGAAAATGGCACGATCAGGTAGAGTTCGCGACGACCTTCATCTCGAAAATAAGACGCCTAAATCATGCGCTCATGGCCACTCTGTTTCCGATTCCCTCGCGCCGCGTGTGCGGCGGTGCTCGCTGCCATCACGGTATCTTGGACGCCGTCGGCGCACGCCGCGCTGTGCTCTGACGGCGTTTGGATCGATGCGATGATCGGCTCGCATCACGTTCATCCCGATAAGCACTTCGAGCAGTTCAATCCCGGCATTGGCGTGGAATGCTGGGTCTCGCCGCAATGGGCAGTGACCGGCGGCTATTTCCGCAACTCGCTCTCGAAGCCTTCGTTTTACGGCGGCGGCGTCTGGGCGCCCGAGTTCCTTCACTGGGGCTTCGTGCGGCTCGCAGCCATGGGTGGCTTGATCTCCGGTTATGACTACGGCCGCTGGGGTATTGGCCACAATCACACGCTTGGCCCCGTCGCCGCGCCGCTCATCATGGTGGACTATAAGCGCGTGGGCGCGAACATCATCCTCATTCCGCCCATTCCTTCGAGCGACTTGCCGTTCACGCTCGGCTTTCAGATCAAGGTCAAGTTTTGACCGTCAAACTCGATTTTATACGGCATCCGAACTAATCAACGGCACGCTGGATTAAAGACTCGTTTCGTCGATGCCGGGTTCTTCTCCAGTTTCTCCGCCGGCCGTCGCGGACGCTTCACCAGTTCACCGCCGCAGTTCGGACACGTGCCCTTTAGCACTTGCTCGGTACAGTCGCTGCAAAATGTGCATTCGAACGAGCAGATGAATGCCTCCGATGAAGCGGGCGACAAGTCCTTGTCGCAACATTCGCAACCGGGCCTTAATTCAAGCATTTTTTGCTCCTTTCTCCTCAGTGCTGCATTCATGGTCTCGAACCTGAGATCGTACCAATCCCCGCGCGTGCAGTGGACATTTACGCCAAATCCCGCTCATGCAGGCACAATACGTTGCGATGCCATCGCACATCGCCACCCGCTTCCCGACGCCTCCATGCCATCTGACATTCCCAGCCGCACCAGTACCGTCGCGCGCGTATCTAATTCGCCGCGCTATCTGTTGTTTCTCGTATGCCTGTTCGCTTCGGCAGGGCAGCTCGCAATCGACATCTACGTTCCTGCGCTGCCCGCCATGGCGCGCTTCTTCGATACCTCGCCGCAAGCGATCCAGTCGAGCGTATCCAGTTACATGGCCGCTTATGCGCTAGGCCAACTCGTATTTGGTCCGATAGCGGATGCATACGGCCGCAAGCCAGTGCTGGCCTTCGGACTCGTCGTCTATACGGTCGGCTGTCTGCTGTCACTCGTCGCGCCGAGCCTCGAAACATTCCTGTTGGCGCGCTGTCTGCAGGGCTTCGGCATTGCGGCCACCAATCTGCTCGCCAAGGCGATCATCACCGATTCATTCAAAGGCCAGGCGCTGCTGCACGCATTCACTTACATGTCGATTGCTTGGGGACTCGCGCCGATCATTGCGCCCGTGATCGGTGCGCACTTGCAGGAGTGGTTCGGCTGGAAGGCCTGTCTCGTGTTTCTGCTCGTGTATTCGATCGTCATGTGGGTGCTCGTGTGGCGTTATCGCGAGACATTACCCAAGCCTGTTCGACTCGAATTGCGTACGCTCGTCGCGAACACGGGCAAGGTCTTGTCGAGCCCGGTTTTTCAGAGCTGCTTTCTTGCGCAAGGACTGTGCTACAGCATTCTGCTCGTGTTCAACATCGTCGGGCCTTTCATGGTGCAGAACACGTTGCATAAGCCGCCGACTTACTTCGGTTACCTCGCGCTTGGCATCGGCTTGATGTACTTTCTCGGCGGCCTGTCCAACCGTATTCATAGCCTGCGTCTGCCGACAGCAGAACAACGGCTCAAGTATGGCTCGCGGATCATGGCGGGCGCATCCATCGTGATGCTATTGCTTTCGTTGACGATAGGTCTGCATGTGTGGACGCTTGCGCTACCGGTCCTCGTAATGGGCTTCTGCGCAGGGGCCATGTATCCGACATTGATGGCCAAGGGCAACTCGCTGTTTCCCCACATTGCTGGACTGACGAGCGCGATACTCGGTTGCGCATTGCTGCTCGTATCGGCGGTGATGATGGGACTCGCGGGCTTCGTATCGGTTCACATCCTGGCGCCCCTTGCAGCGTTCTTCGTGTTGCTTGGACTTACCGTCGTGTGGATGGTGACGAAGTTGCTCGCGCATCTTGAACAGATGAACGCCTGAAGCGACTTGTCCATGCCGCGCGCATCGGCGACACTTGATGCATTCCCTTGACTGCCAAGCTTCGCATATGAAGCATGGTCATATCCATCGAAGATAAACGCATGACACATCGTCCCGCTCCAACCGATATCGACATTCATCCGCTGCTTGCAGGGCGCTGGAGTCCGCGCGCGTATGCAGAGCAGCCCGTAGCGCATGAACAGGTAGTCGCGGTTCTGGAAGCCGCACGCTGGGCGCCGTCCGCTTATAACGTTCAACCGTGGCGTTTCATGGTGTTCGAGAAGGGGCAAGATGCAGCGGCGTTCGAGCGCGCATTCGCCACGCTCGTGCCGTTCAATCAGTCGTGGAACGCGCATGCGCAGGTGCTCATCGCCGTCCTTGCCGACACGCTCACGGCTAAAGGCACCATCAATCCAAGCGCGAGTTACGACGCGGGCGCCGCGGGTCTTGCCGTATTGTTGCAGGCGCATGCACTCGGCCTCGCCGCGCATGCGATGGGCGGCTTCGATGCAGCGAAATTGCGCGATACCTTCGCCATTCCCGAGCGCTATCAGGCTTTGAGCATGATCTCCATCGCGCATCATGGCGAGGCAGAGGCGTTGCCCGAAGCGCTTGCCGAACGTGAGCAGGCGCCACGTGCGCGCCTTGCGCTGGACGAGATCGCCAAGTTCGGTGGATGGCCCGAATCGGCTTAGTGATAGTGATCGCGAACAAGCCGTAGCGCCCATGAAAAAAGCCTTCGCCACTCATGGCGAAGGCTTTTTCGTTAAAGCGAGGTCGTTTAACTCTGCGCGACGGCCACGCGTCGTTCGACATCGTGATAAGCGTCGCTATCGTGTGCAGCGAATGCGAGCGCAAAACTCGATGCTTGACGGCCCACGGTGCGCAGCTGCTCGACGACCTTCGGGTCGGAGCACGTATCGGCGGTTTCGAAACGCGTTTCAAGCGTGTTGACGGTCGCACCGAAAGGCGTCGGCCAGCCGCGCAACGCGTGCACGATCGAACGCAGCGACGTCAGCACGGTGCCTGCTGCCTGCCATCCGTAAGCGGTCACGATGCTGCCGACTGCGCGCCCATCCAGATAAGGGCGTTCGTCCTCACGCAGCTCTTCCAGCGTATCCAGCGCGTTCTTGACCAGCCCCGAGATGCCGCCGTGATAGCCCGGCGTCGCGATGATCACTGCGTCGGCGATACGCACCGCCTCGATGAGTTCGTGCTGCTCGTCGGTCAGATTGCGATGCTCAGGCGCGTAGTGCGGCAGGCTATGCAGGAACGCGCCGCCGAACAACTGCACGCGCGCGCCGGATTCCTGTGCGCCGCGCAGCGAAAAAGCCAGCGCACGCTCGGTCGACGATGCCGGCCGCGTCGTTCCGCCGATACCGACAACCAGCGGCTGACGCGATGAGGTGTTTCGAGTCAAGGTGAACGCTCCATGAAAGGTAAAGCAGCGCGCGCGTTCGTTTTACGGCGAGCCGACAGACTAAACATGATAGCCAGCGAACGTGCGTATCGGAACGCATGATTTGCGCTAAGGATATTCAGTAAGCATGTGCAAGTGCCGTGCCGCGCACCTTATCTCGCACGAAGATAACCGTATGGCGTTTTCTTGGTTCGCGCGTGACGAGACGGCTTGTACATTTCATCGTCTTGGCGCGACGAATCCACGGCAAAAATCCCCGCATGACGATCAAAGGCTCAAGCAATCGCAGCATGGCCGCGCTCGCGCTGATCGCATCGATCGCGCTTCCCTTCGAATGCGCGCATGCTGAAGGCGAAGTGAAAGTCGCCGATCAATACGGCATCGGCTCGCTGCTGCTGAAGGTCGTGAAGGACCAGAAGCTCATCGAGAAGGAAGGCGAGCGCGCCGGAATCAAGATCGACGTGGAATGGCACACGCTCTCCGGCGGCGCGGCCGTGAACGAAGCGCTGCTTTCGCGTGCGGCGGATATCGCCACGCTCGGCATCGGACCGCTCATGACGATCTGGGACCGCACGCAAGGTCACCAGAATTTCCGTGCAATCGCGGCGCAAAGCTCGGTTCCGGTCGTGCTCGTTTCGAACGACCCCCGCATTCGCAGCATCAAGGATATCGGCGAAAAGGACCGCATCGCGGTGGTTTCCGTCGCGGTCTCGCAGCAGGGCAGGCTGTTGCAGATGGCATCGGCCAAGGCATACGGCGATGCGAACTACGCGCAACTCGACCGCTTCGAAGTGAACATGCCGCATGCCGATGCAACCACCGCGATGCTCTCGGGCAACTCGGTCATCAACCTGCATTTCTCGAACGCGCCGTATCAGTATCAGGAGCTCGACGATCCGAAGATCCACAAGGTCATCAGCTCGACCGACATTCTCGGCGGTCCATCGACGGGCAGCGTGGTCGTGACATCGGAGAAATGGCGTAAGGACAATCCGAAGACCTATGCAGCCGTACGCGCCGCACTTGTCGATGCCGCAAAGCTCGTTACGAGCGACAAGCAACAGGCCGCAGCCATCTATCTTCGTCAGGACGAGTCGAAACTCACGCCCGCTTTCGTCGCACGCATTCTCGGCGACAAAGACGTGAGCTTCACGACGACACCGCAAAACACGCTGCAATTAGGCGCTTTTCTTTATCGCGTAGGCGTGATTCATCATGAACCGAAGTCCTGGCGCGACTACTTTTTCGTGGACGATGCAAATGCGCAAGGCAGTTGACGCGAGCATCCGCGCCGGCATCAACATCAATCAGGAGACAGGCATATGAACGCAGCCGTCATCGAACACGCAGCGCGTGTCGAAGTGAAGCCGTTGTCCGCGCATATCGGTGCGGAGATCAGCGGTGTCGACCTTACGCGGCCCTTGTCGAAGGACGAGGTCAAGGCCATTCGCGACGCGCTTCTGAAGTGGCGCGTGGTGTTCTTTCGCGAGCAATTCCTGAGTCATGAACAGCATGTCGCGTTTTCCGCGCAGTTCGGCCAATTGACGGTGGGCCACCCTGTCTTCGGTCACGTGGACGGGCATCCCGAGATTTATTCGATCTCCAAGTTCCGCAAGGCCACGCGCTTCGAAGGGCAGTCGGTATTGCGTCCGTGGACCGGTTGGCATACGGACGTCACCGCTGCCGTGAATCCGCCGTATGCATCCATCTTGCGCGGCGTGACCATTCCGCCGTATGGCGGCGATACGCAATGGACCAACCTCGTGGCCGCGTACCAAAAGCTCTCGGCGCCGCTGCGCGCATTCGTCGATGGCCTGCGTGGCGTGCATCGCTTCGCGCCGCCGCAAGGCGCCGCCGGCACCGATGCTTTCGCGAAAGCGGTCGACCAGCACACGCTCGTGAGCGAGCATCCGCTCGTGCGTGTGCACCCTGAAACCGGCGAACGCGCGCTGTATGTAAGCCCGAGCTTTCTCAAGCACATCGCGGGTCTTGCGCCGCGCGAGAGTCAGGCGTTGCTCGAACTGCTGTGGGAACACGTGACGCGGCCGGAATTCACCGTGCGCTTCAAGTGGGAGCCGGGCAGCATCGCGTTCTGGGATAACCGCACGACCGCGCATCTCGCGCCGACCGATATCTTCGATCTGGATTTCGATCGACAGCTATATCGCACGACGCTTGTCGGCGATATTCCAGTGGGACCGGACGGTCAATCATCGGTGGCAATCGAAGGCTCGCCGGTGGGTGCCGCGGCCGCTGTCGCACTCAACTGATCGACGACGCCATGGCAAAACGAAGCGGACAACTGCGCCTGGGCGCGTTTCTTTATCCGACGGGACATCACATTGCCGCGTGGCGTCATCCGCATGCCGTCGCGGATGCCGGCGTCAACTTCAAGCATTACACAGCGCTCGCGCAGGCAGCGGAAGCGGCGAGCTTCGATCTCGTCTTTCTCGCCGATGGCTCCGGCACGCGCGGCGACGATGCCGCGTTCCTGAGCCGCACCGCGCACAGCTATGTCGCGCAGTTCGAGCCGCTTACGCTGTTGTCCGCGCTCGCGGCCGTGACCGAGCGCATCGGGTTGGTCGGTACGGCATCGACATCGTTCAACGAGCCTTATCACATCGCGCGCAAGTTCGCGTCGCTGGATCACATCAGCGGCGGCCGCGCGGGCTGGAACCTCGTCACTTCGTCGAGCGAGCATGAAGCGCGCAACTTCAATCTCGATCAGCATCTCGCGCATGCACACCGTTACGAACGCGCGGAGGAATTCGCCGAAGTGGTGACGGGCCTGTGGGATAGCTGGGACGACGACGCCTTCGTGCGCGACAAAACATCGGGCAGGTATTTCGATCCCGACAAGCGGCACGTGCTCGACCATCGCGGCGAGTTTTTCAAGGTGCATGGTCCGCTGAACGTTTCGCGTGCGCCGCAGGGTCATCCAGTCGTGGTGCAGGCGGGATCGTCTGAAGCGGGCAGGGCGCTTGCCGCGCGCACCGCCGAAGTGATCTTCACCGCGCAGCAGACGCTCGAAGATGCCGTTGCGTTCTATGCCGATGTAAAGGGACGCATGGCGCAATATGGACGTGATCCCGAATCGCTCAAGATCATGCCGGGCGTCATGCCCATAGTCGGACGCACGGAAGAAGAAGCACGCGAAAAGTTCGATGCACTGCAGGCATTGATCGATCCCGTGGTCGGCCTAGCGATGGTCTCGACGCTCACGGGCGGCTTCGATCTCTCGGGCTATCCGCTGGACGGACCCATTCCCGATTTGCCGGAAACGAATGCCAGCAAGAGCCGCCAGGGCTTGATGATCGACCTGGCGCGCCGCGAGAATCTGACCATACGTCAGCTCTATTTGCGCATTGCGGGCGCGCGCGGTCATTGGCAAATCGTCGGCACGCCGGTGCAGGTTGCGGATGCGCTGGAAGAGCGCTTTGTCAATTACGGGGCGGATGGTTTCAACGTCATGGCCGCGTTGCTGCCCGATTCGCTGAATGATTTCATTGAACTGGTGCTGCCTGAATTGCGCCGGCGCGGGCTCTTCCGATACGGCTATGAAGGGCGCACGTTGCGCGATCATCTTGGTCTCGAAAGACCGCGTTCTCGCTATGCCGTGACGCAAGAGGAAACCAGCACGGATCTCGTCTGAATGTGAGCCAGCGGCGCGCAAAACGATATTGCGCGATCCTTGGATAGCATCTGGCAAACCGTTGGTTTGCGTGGGGCAAACACGAACGTAGTATCGGGTGTTCTCTTTCTCACTCGAAGAATGCCCATGAATGCCCCTCGCTTTTCCTCGGCGACACTCGAGCTCGATCCGGGCACGCCGCTCGAACAGCCCGCGCCACGCGCATCCGGCGCACAGACGCTGGTCGAACTGCCCACACGCGAACGTGCCCGTACCACGACACTGAACTGGAAGCTCATCCGCTCGCGCAGTTTGCGCGTGGGCGTGCCCATTGCGATTGTCGTGCTGTGGCAACTCGTGTCGTCGCTGCAACTCATCGCGCCCGAAACGCTGCCGCCGCCGACCGTCATCCTTGCTGCATTGAAGGAACTCGTCGCGGATGGCGAATTGCAGAGCGCTATCGGCGTATCGCTGGCGCGTGCGGCGACCGGCCTTGCCATTGGCGGCGGTATCGGCCTGATTGCGGGCTTGTTCGCGGGACTATGGCGCGTAGGCGAAGAAGTCGTCGATGCGCCCTTGCAGATGCTGCGCACGATTCCATTCATCGCGCTCATTCCGCTCTTCATCACGTGGTTCGGTATCGGCGAGGGCGCGAAGATCGCGGTCATTCTCGCCGCGACCATCTTCCCGATGTACCTCAACACCTACGCGGGCGTGCGCGGTGTCGATCCCAAGCTGCTCGAAGCGGCCACCGTGTTCGGGCTATCGAGCCGGCAAGTAGCGTTGCGCATCATTCTGCCGACCGCGCTGCCTTCCATACTCGTCGGCTTGCGCTATGCGTCCGCCGTGGCGCTGCTTGCGCTCGTCGTCGCGGAGCAGATCAACGCGCAGAACGGCATTGGCTACATCCTCGTCAATGCGAACCAGAACCAGCGCGCGGACATCATCATCGCGGGCATTCTGGTTTATGCGGCGCTCGGCATTCTCACCGATCTCATCATGCGCGGTCTCGAACATGTCGCGCTTCCGTGGAGGCCGCGCTTTGAACTCGCCTGATATCGATGCCTTGAAGAACGTACGCGATCATCGTGAAATCGCACTCGAATTGCAAGGCGTGAGCCGTCGCTTCGGCGGACGTGCAGTACTCAAGGACGTATCGCTGAACATAAGGCGCGGCCAATTCGTATCGATGCTCGGCGCATCGGGCGCCGGCAAGACCACTTTACTGCGTATTCTCGCGGGCCTCGACAAGGCCGATGAAGGACGCGTGCGCGTGGCGAATGCGCGCTCCGTCGTGTTTCAGGAACCGCGTCTCGTGCCGGCGCGGCGCGTGTGGGAGAACGTCGTCATCGGCCATGACAGGTTGGGCGCCGCAAAAAACGACGCACTCGCCGCGCTCGACGAAGTGGGTCTTGCAAGTCACGCGGAAGGCTGGCCAAAGACGCTTTCGGGCGGCGAAGCGCAACGCGTCGCATTGGCCCGAGCGCTCGTGCGCGAGCCGCGTCTCTTGCTTCTCGATGAACCCTTCGCCGCACTCGATGCATTGACCCGCATCCGCATGTACGACCTCGTCGCACGCTTGTGGCGCGCGCATACGCCGGCGGTCGTGCTGGTGACGCATGACATCGACGAAGCCATTCTCTTGTCGGACCGCATTGTCGTGTTGTCGCAAGGCGAGATAAGCGCGGACGTCACCGTGGACTTTCCGCGGCCGCGCTCGCGTGCGGACGGCAACGCCATAGCACTCAGAACACAACTGCTCGAAGCGCTCGGCGTGACGACAGAAGAACCACAACGAGCCGCGACGGCAAACGCGGCCTGACATTCCTTCCTTAACCGACCACTCACTTCATGCGCATCAAGAAAAGCTTAACCGCACTCTTCGTTACGGGCTTCCTTGCTTTATCGACTTCGGCGTTCGCGGAAGAGCCGCTCACCATTCAGATCGGCACGCAGGATGCCGCGTGGCCATTGATCGTCGAGGCATCGCACGTGCTGGATGGCGCGCCGTACAAGGTCAAGTGGGCCGTGCTCACGGGACCCGCCGCGCAACTGTCCGCGCTCTATTCGAAAGTGCTCGACGTGGGTCTGATGGGCGATACCTCGCTCATCATCGAACAGGGGAATGCGCGTCAGACATGGACGCCGGAGACCGCGCCCTTGCAGATCATCGCGGGATGGCGCAACCCGGATAACGCGTATCCGCCTATCGTCACCGTGGTTCGAAAGGAAGCCAACGTGAAGACGCTCGCGGACCTGCGCGGCAAGACCTGGGGCTACAACTTCGGCGGCTTCAATTATCTGCAATACGTGCTGTCGTATGTGAAGGCCGATCTCAAGCCGAAGGACTTCCAAGCGGTCAAGTTCGGCGATGGCAACGTGTCGGCTTCCGCTTTCAACGCGGGACAGGTGTCGGTTTATTCGGGCGGCTTTGGTCCGGTGAAGGAAGCGGTCGACAAGGGCGATGCACGCGTGATCGTCAAGAGCGACGAACTGGATATCCCCGCGCTCTCGGTGTTCGCGGCCCGCACCGATGTCTTGCGCGATCCCGCGAAGAGCAAGGCCATCGGTGACTTCCTCGGACGTCTCAAGAGCTCGTGGACGTGGTGGGCGCAGAACGTGCCGGCCGTCGAAAAGATCTATGCGGAGAAAATGAAACAGTCGCCGGCACGAGCGAAGTTCTCGGCGGAAAATGGACGCTCCGTGTTTTATCCGCTCGACAAGACGCTCGTCGCGCGCGAGCAGAAGATTGCGGACACGCTCTACAAGTCCGGCGATATCAAGAACAACATCAAGGTGGATATCGAGTTCAATCCGGTATTCGATTCGCAAGCAGTCGCCGCGCGTTGATGCCTGAAGCGGGCGTGCGCAGAACACGCCCGCTTGTTCATTCCTTCACCGCCGTATAAGGATGCGCGTAGCTGAAGGGATCGCACAGCAAGTCGTTCAGCGCATACTGCCCCACCGCGTGATACTTCCAGCGCACGCTGTCATGCAACGTATGCGTGCGCGCATTGCGCCAGTGGCGGTCGAGGTTATGCTCTTCGCGTGTCGATTGCGTGCCTGCAAGCTCGAAGAGTTTGTTCGATGCATCGAGCGCGAGGTGGGTCGTGAGAATCTTGGCTTCCGCCGTCGCGACGATGGCCGCGCTCACTTTGTCACGCGCTGAACCGGGCACACGCGCCGCTTCGATCAACACCGCTGCGCGCTCGGTCAACGCGCGCGCAGCGTGCAGGTCCACGGTCAGCTTGCCGATATCGCGCAACGTGAACGGATCGTCCGTGGCATGTGCGGCGCCACTTCCTCGTGCCGGATGCGCAAGCGTGCGCAAGAAGCGCTTCGTCTCATCGAGCGCGGCACGGCCGATACCCAGGTCGATCGCCGCATGAATCAGCTGCGAAACCGCGTTGCCCGTATCGATCTCGCCGCCTGGCTCGCGACGCACCACTTGCACCGCGTCCACTTCGACATTGTCGATATGCACCCGACCGCTTGCAGTCGTGCGTTGCCCGAAGCCCGACCAGTCGTCGATCACTTCGACGCCGCGCGCATGACGCGGCACGTAGACGAACACGGGCGAGCCATCATCGTCCCGCGCGGCGACGGGTATCCAGTGCGCGAAGAGCGCGCCTGTGGAGTACACCTTTTTGCCCGATACGACGAGCCCGCGCGTCGTGCGCCGCACGCGTGTTTCATGCGAGCCCGGCAAGCGATCGCCGGGTTCGGCCGTCGCATTGCCGAGTCGCTCGCCTGCAAGCGCGCGTTCGAAGAAAAACGCCTGCTGCGAAGGCGTGCCGTCGTGCCGCAGGCGTTCCAGATTGGCGAAGTGATTCTGCGGAATCTGGCCGAGCGATGAATCGCCTGCCGAGATATGTTCGAAGACCTGCGCGATGGTCCATACGGAAACATCCGCGCCGCCGAATGCCTTGGGAACCGAGATGCCCCACAGTCCCGATGCGCTGAACGCTTCGAGTTCTTTACGCGGCAAGCGCCGCTCGCGATCTCGCTCCGACGCTTCCTGCGCGAACGCATGTTCGAGACGTTGTGCCGTTTCCAGCGCTTCTGCATCGGTACGAATGCGATGCGCTTCTTGCGCGCGAGTCGGTTGATCCAGAGTAGAAGACATGAAACTCCCTTAGAGGCTCGGACGATAAAAGATCAGGCGGCCTCGCGCCTCTTTGCATACTGGCTGTCGGGACGCGGCAAACCATAATGTTCGCGCAAGGTCGTGCCTTCGTAATCGGTGCGGAAAATGCCTTTGCGCTGCAAGAGCGGCACGACGTGATCGACGAACGCCGCAAGGCCGCTCGGAAACACATCCGCGTTGAGATTGAAGCCATCCGCGCCACGCTCCTCGAACCACTGCGCGATGTCGTTGGCAATCTGCTCGGGCGTACCGACAATGATTCGATGCGCGCCCGGATTGCGATCGAGCAACTCGCGTACGGTCAGGTTTTCGGCCTTGGCAAGCGCAACCGTCGAGTCGATGAAGCCGCGCGGCAAGTCCGAGCGCACGACCTTTTCGATGCGCTCATAAGGCAGCGGCTTGTCGATATGCAGATCGTCCGGCGAGAGCCCGAGCGCGCCGGCCAGGCGCGCGACTTCCCGGTCGGTGTCGAGCAGCGCATCGAGTTCGGCTTTATGCGCGCGCGCTTCCTGTTCGGTTCCGCCGACCACCGGATACAGGCCCGGCAACAGCAGAAAGTGATCGGGGTTGCGCCCATGCCGCGCCACGCGTTCCTTCATCTCCTTGTAGAACGCCTGCGCGCTCGGCAAGGTGGTTTGCGCGGTGAAGACCGCATCGGCGAAACGGGCGGCAAGCGCGCGTCCGCCTTCGGACGATCCCGCCTGCACGAGCACGGGCCTTCCTTGTGGACTACGCGGCACATTGAGCGGGCCGCGCACCGAAAAGTACTGACCGCGATGCTCGATGGAGTGCACGCGCGACGGGTCCGCATAACGTCCCGTGGCCTGATCGGCGACGAGCGCGTCGTCTTCCCAGCTATCCCAGAGCTTCGTCACCACATCCACGAATTCTTGCGCGCGTGCATAGCGCTCTTCCGTGGAAAGCGGCGTGTTGAAGCTGAAATTCGCGGCGGCGGCTGCGTCGTAGGTCGTCACGGCATTGAACGCGACGCGCCCGCCGCTCAGGTGATCGACCGATGCGAAGCGCCGCGCGAGATTGAACGGATCGTTGAACGTGGTCGATGCCGTGCCGATGAGACCGACATGCTCGGTCGCGCCCGCGAGCGCGGTGAGGAGCACCGTGGGTTCGAACGATTGCTGCGGACCTTCGGCGTGATTGCGCAGGGCGAGCGCATCCGAGAGAAACACGGCGTCGAGCTTGCCGCGCTCCGCTGTCGTTGCAATCTCCCTAAAGAACGTGAAGTCGATGATCGCGCGCGGGTTGTCCAATGTGCGCCATCCTGCGGGATGCCGCCCGACGCCCGTGATGTTGGTGTTCAGATGCAATTGGCGATGTTTGGTCATGACGTCGTCCGAGGTAAGGAGTTCGCTGCGGGCACGGGCAGTCGCAAGCCCGCATCGACGAGAAGCGGCAACACGGCCTCGCCGAAATACGCGAGGTCCGGTTCGAAGTCGAAGAAGGTGAGTTGCACGCCATCGCAACCGGCGCGCTTCAATTCAAGCAACTGATCGACGATCTGCTCGGGCGAGCCGATCAGATGCAGATTGCCGCCGAGAATGCGCTGCTCGCGCTTGTGATTCGCCCATGCCTTCGCGTCGCTGCGGCCGTGCTGGCCGACGAAGCCGTCGAGCGCGCCTTCATCGGCGTGAGCGACGATGGCATCGCGATACTCGTGCGCCTCGCGTTCGGTCGGCCGGCATACGATGGTCGGATTGATGAGCGTGCGCACGTTGCGTTTCACCCGCTCGGCCTCTTCGCGAATGGTCGCGGTATGCGCAGGCAGAGCGCCGATGGCGTCGTTGAAATCCGCGCCTGCGGGGCTCGTGATGAAGATCAGGTCCGAGTGACGCACCGCGTACGCAATCCCCGCGGGCGACCCGGTCGCATTCACGAGCACCGGCCGATGAAAGCGCGGTCGCGGACTCACGAATGCGTCCTGCAACTGCCAGTGCGGCGAATCGATGTTCTGATTCGCATCGCTGCGCCACAACGAATCGAGCACGGCGACGAATTCGGCCGCGCGTTCATAGCGCGTGTCGTGCTCGATCATCGGCTGGCCGAACATCGCCCATTCGCTTTTGACGTGACCCGTCACCAGGTTGATGCCCCAGCGTCCGCCCGAGATATGGTCGAGCGTCGCGCCGAACTTGGCGAGATGCAGCGGATGCCACGGACCATAGAGCGCATGCACCGTCGAGATCAGCAGGATGCGCTCGGTGACGGCGGCAAGCGCGCTCGTCGCGATGAACGCGTCGAGCGATTGCTCACGATACTTGAGCGCGCCGCCATGCCCGTTCTTGCCAAGCCATTGCGCGAGGCCGAAGACCAGATCGAAGCCGAGCGCTTCCGCTGTCTTCGTGAGCCGCGCGTTGTAGTCGAAGCGCCAGTCGGTCGAGCGCGGCAAGGTCGAGATGGACCAGCCGCCGTTCTGAATCGGCAAGAAGAGGCCGAGCATCAACGGTTGCTGAAACGCGCCGTGAAGCGCGCTGCCGGGAATGTCGGCGGGACTCGTCGAACCGTCGAAGACAGGGCGTATCGTCGGTGAAGTCATGATGCCAGGCGTTCGCGGCTGCGCTTGTCCGTGGCCGTCTTGAAGTCCAGCACATCGATCGATGCAATGGCGTCGCGCTCCACCTGTTCGACCAGTTGCAGCTCCCACGCGAGGTACGCATTCATTTGCTCGGCCACGCGTTCCTTCTCGACGTGATACGGGCTATACCACGCGTCGTCGTCGCCAGTCAGGTTGTGCGCGTCGCCGGTTTCGAGCGGCAAGCCAATCGCGCTCCAGCGCGCCGTGCCGCCCACGAGCGCGGCGATCTCCGGCCAGCGCGGCGCGAGTTCGGCGGCGACGAGTCCGGCGAGCAAGCCATCTTCCGAAGTCAGCACGACGGGCGCATCGCGCTTGAAAACGCCCGAGCGCAGGTGGTCTTCCACTGCGCTTGCCGCCACGAAACGTGCGCCCGGCACATGGCCTTTGCGATACGCAATGCTCGCGTCGATATCGATCACTTGCGCGCGACCGGCATCGAGCGCGCGTTGCAGATGATCCGGCTCGATCCAGCGCGTGCGCGCGCCATGCGGACGCACGCGCAACGGCTCGGGACCGGCTTCGAGCGCGTCGTGGGTGAGGGCGGCGCTGGCGGCATCGTCGAGCACGCGGACATCGAGATAGCCGAGTTGCTTGAGCCACGACGCGGTCATGCGGGCGCGCACGCCATCGTCGTCGCGCAGTACCACGCGTGCATGCAGCGTGGCGATGTACTCGTCGGTCGCCTGCACCAGTTGACCGCCCGGCGCCGAACGCCAGCCTGCCGGATGCCCCGCCGCGTATTCGAGCGGATCGCGCACATCGAAGCGATACAGCGTGCGCTCGCCGCTTTCGCGTTCGAGCGCCGCGAGCGTTTCGCCGTTGATCACGGGCACGTTCGCCTTGCGCGCGGCGGCCGCCGCAAGTTCGCGCGCGGTCGCGAGGCTCGCGCCTTCGGGACGCGGTGCGGTGCGAATCTCGCCGTGTTCGAGTTCGAGGCCCGAGAGCAGCCAAGCCATCGAGCCGCCCGTGAGTGCGGCGACCGGATTCGGCACGCCCGCATTGATGAGCGATTGCGCGCCGAGAATACTGCGCGTGCGCCCGGCGCAATTGACGACGATCAGCGTATCCGGCGAAGGCGCCGCCGCGAGCGCGCGATACACCAACTCCGCGCCCGCGCAGTCGATGCCGCCGGGAATATTGAAGTTGTTGAATTCGCCGAAGGGGCGCGAGTCGAGCACGACCAGATCGTCGCCCGCATCCTGACGCGCCTTAAGCGTTTCGGCGTCGATGTTGGGCGTATGCAGCCGATGCTCGATCAGTTCGCCGAACGCCTTGCCCGGCACGTTGGTGCCGCTGAAAATTTCGAAGCCGGCGCGTGCCCAGCCTTCCACGCCGCCATCCAGAATCGACACGTCCGTGTAGCCCCAGCGCGCCAGCAATGCGGCGGCGCGTTGCGCATAGCCGTCCTCGGCGCCTTCGGCATCGACGAGAACGACGGGCGTGCCGCGACGTGGAGTGAGCCGATCGATCACGAGACCCAGGCGTCCGACCGGCGCGACCGACGAATAGAACAGGCGTTTTTTCGACGACACGCCTTCTTCGCGCACGTCGAGCACCGCGAGTTCATTGTGTTGAGCGATCAGGGTGCGCAATTGCGCGGGAGAAACGAAGCGTGACATGAAGAAGGTCCTTGGATGGGTTTCGGTTGACGCGGCGAATCGGGCGTTACGCGTTACGAGTTACGCGTTACGCGTAGGGCGGCCCGCCGCCATCGACATAGAGACGCGAACCGGTGACGAAACGGGCATCGTCCGAAAGCAGATACGCGACCGCGGCCGCGACGTCTTCCGGCGTGCCGGGGCCTTCGAGCGCGGTCAGGCGCGTGGGCTCGTTCTGACTTTGCGCGGCGGCGAGCGCATCGAAGCGCGGCGAGCGGATCGGACCGGGCGCGACGGCATTCACGCGCACGCCTTGCGGACCGTAGCGGCGGCCGAGACCTTGCACGAGCAGATCGATAGCCGCGTTTACGCTCGAACCGGGGAAATGATTCGGCGGCGGCGCAATGCCGCCGCGTCCCGAGATCGCCACGATCGCGCCGCGCCCTTGCTTGATGAAGAGCGGCAAGGCGGCGCGAATCGGGCGCACCGAGCCGAGCAGCTTGGCATCGATCACGCTTTGCCAGTCGTCGTCGGTGAGTTCGAGGAAGTCGCCGAAAGTGGAGACGTTGGTGCTGGTGACGAGGCCATCGAGGCGCCCAAAGCGCTCTTCGATCTGCGCAAACGCCGCCTTCACGCTTTTGTCATCGGTGACGTCGACCTTGAGCGGGACCACGTTCGGCGACGCTGCGAACAATCGCTCATCGACGCTGCGTGACGATGCGACGACCGTCGCGCCCGCATCGGCGAGCGTGCGCGCGGTGGCCGCGCCCAGCGCGCCGGAAGCGCCCGTCACCCAGACAACCTGGTCCTTGAATGTGCTGCTCATGGCTTACTCCGATGAATGGTTGGAAAGTACGCGGCGCGCGCGCCCACACAGCCGGTTGTCGAGGCGACCGGCCGAAGATTCGCGGAAAACGTCAGGGAACGAGGCGGGCAGGCGCCGGGGCAACGCGTTCATGCGCGCCGCCCCGGTGTGTTGGTGGCGATGGCGGAAAGGAGCATGGACGAAGTGTTTCGAGAGCGGAGTCGCCCATCTTCGCCTTGCTTGCGGTCATCGCAAACCGATCATTTCAACGATGCTTCTTACCTGATTTCGTATTTGGTTAGATGGTCAGGTTCAAAGCGAAATGCCTTCGTGTTCGAGCGCGAGCTTGACAGCGGGCCGCTCGCGCATGCGCTCGTAGAACGCTTTGAGCTTTGCCGGCACTTCGATGCTCATCTTGTTGGCCCATGTCAGCATCGTGAAAAGGTAAGCATCCGCGACGCTTGCGGATTCCCCGAAGAGATAGTCGCCCTTCATCATCTTGTCGATGAGCGTAAAACGCTGGCCGATCTTCTCGCGCGCCGCCGACGCTTCCGCATCCGATGTCGGGCGGAACACGCGGCCGAACTGCTTGTGGATTTCGGTCGAGATGAAGGCGAGCGTTTCGAGCAGACGCGTGCCGCCTTCATCGTCGGATGGTGCGAGCGCGGGCTTCTGACGCGCGACCCACGAAAGAATCGCGATGTTTTCGGTCAGACGGCGGCCATCGTCCAATTCGACTACCGGCACGTAGCTTTTCGGGTTGATCTCGTCGAATGGACGGCCGTCTTCAGTCAGCTTGGTCTTCAGATCCACCTTCACGCGTTCGAAATCGAGCCCTGCCTCGTGCATGGCAATGTGATCCGCGAGACTGCATGCGCCGGGTGCGTAATAAAGTTTCATCGTGTGCCCCTCCTTGGTTTCGTTGATTTGGCGTCTTGAAGGCGAGCAAGGGTTATGCCGCGCGAAAACGTCGAGCCGTGGCTCAAGTTTCACGATTTGGCTGCCGATATACCGGTGTCCTTCTCCCTCGCACGCGCAGGCCGCGTCGCCCGGTCATGTTCCCCACACCCGACACCGAAACCCTACGTCTTTGCAGCGTGCTTTCGAGCAGCGCGTTCGGACTCGTCTTTGCGCTCGTGCGCTTCGAACCGCGCGCGGAACGCTACTTCGCGCACTGGTCGGCGAGCGCGTTTCTCTATGCGGCGGTTCTGGTCGGCTTCGAGTTCTGGGAAGACCGTTTATTCCTAGATGGCCTGCTGCTGGGCGGGCTGGCGGCGAGCAACATGCTGCTGATCACGGGCATGCGCGCATTCGACGGCAAGCCGCCTTTTCGCTGGTGGATGCTCGCGCCTATTGCGGGCTCCGTGCTGGTCCACGTGCTTCCCACGTTGACGTTCGGCGCACGGCCGGCCGTGTTCGCCTGGACGCGCGCGGGCGATACCATCGGCATCGCGATATCGGCGCTGATCGCGGGCGCCATGCTCGTGTTGGACGCGCGCCGCCTAAAGAGCCGGGGCGGGCGCATCGCCGGTCTTGCGATGCTCGGTTATCTGCCGGGTTACGCGATCACGCTCGCGGCATTGGCGTGGGGCGACTCGCGCGTGAATTTTCTCGCGGTCATTCCAATGCTTTCGGATCAACTGCTTCTGGCCGTGCTCAATCTTGGCCTGCTCGCGATTCCGGCGGAGCGCGCGCAGCAGCGTCTGCGCGATGCCGCGTTGCGCGATCCGCTGACGAGCGTATGGAATCGCGCGGGCTTTGAGCAACACGCGCGGCCATTGATCGCACCGGGCGCGACCATCCTCGCCATCGACCTCGATCACTTCAAGCAGATCAACGACCGTCACGGCCATCTCGCGGGCGATAACGTGCTGATGGAACTGGCACGGCTGGCGGGCGCGGAAGTCGGCTCGCTCGGCGGCGAGTTCGGGCGGCTGGGCGGCGACGAGTTCATCGCGATCCTGCCGGAATGGCGCGCGCCTTATGCACAGGCGTGCGCCAACCAGATTCATCGCGCGTGCCGCTCGTTCACGGAAGGCATGCCGGAATGGACGATGAGCATCGGCGTCGCGCAGGTGAGCGAAGGCGAGCAAAGCTTTCAGGATGCGCTGCAACGCGCGGACAAGGCGCTGTATCGCGCGAAGGTCGCCGGACGCGACAAGCTGACCGCTATCGGCGACGCGTGCTGGTAGCGCGCTCAGTCGTCCGCCAGAAAGGTCGGATGACGCGTGCGAATCTGATCGATCTGATGCAGCGTGCCGGACAGATGCTTGCGCAACGCGGCGTCGGCGGCTTCGGCGTCGCCATTCGCGATGGCATCGACGATTTCGGTGTGATCGCGCACCACGGCAAGCGTCTTGCCCTCGACGGGCAAATGCAGCCGCCGCAACCGGTCGATATGGCCGCTCAACCGGCGCACCAGATCCCACAACTGCGGCACGCCGGCGGCTTCGTACATTTGCCGGTGAAACGCCTGGTCTTGTAGCGAGAACTGCTCGTAATTCTTGAGGTCGCGCAGCTCCATCTGCTTCTCGATGGTCGTGCGCAGCCGCTCCACCAACTCGGCATTGCGCGCGTTCGCCAGCGTGCGCACCACTTCCAGCTCGATCGAGCGGCGCAGGAAATGCGCTTGCAGCGCCGAAGTCACGCTGATGCGGCTAACCACGGTGGCGTGCTGCGGGAAGATATCGACGAGACCTTCCTCGCCCAGCTTCATCAACGCGTCACGCACGGGCGTTTGGGAAAGGCCATAACGCGCGGCGAGATCTGCGCGCGACAGCACCGTGCCCGGCGCGAGTTCGAGCGAAAGAATGCGCGCGCGCAACTGCTCGAACACTTGCGGCGCGGCGTGGCGCGACCGGTCGAGGCCTTGTCGAGTTGCCGCAGCCGGGGCGTCGATGAGTTTCATGGCGGACTGTTTGATTGCGATATTCGCGATTTTAAGGCCTGCAAGAATGATTTCCGGCCGTATACCGCGGCAGCGACGATGGGTACTTTCCCCACTGACGCACTAATATATTAGTGTTTATGATGCGGATATCGATTCCACTCCCGGATAATTCCCATGAGCCGCAGCGTCACCATCACGCAAGTCCGCATCACGCCGATCGCCTTTCGCGACGGTCCGCTCCTGAACGCGGCCGGTATTCACGAGCCGTGGGCGTTGCGCGCCATCGTCGAACTGGAAACGAGCGACGGGCGCGTCGGTATCTCCGAAACTTATGGCGATGAGCCAATGCTGCGCGTGCTGGAACAAGCGAAGGAACTGGCTATCGGCCTCTCGCCGTTTGAGTTGAACCGCATGGAGGAGCGCGTGCGTGCGAGCATCAAGCCAAGCCCGGGCGCGGTGGAATTCGAACTCGCACCCGGCTCGCACACGGCCAAGAACGCGTCGAAAGTGATCAGCACGCTGGAAGTCGCGATGCTCGATCTGCAAGGGCAAATGGTCGGCGCGCCTGTCGTCGATCTGCTCGGCGGCAAGGTGCGCGACGCGGTGCCGTACAGCGCCTATCTCTTCTTCAAGTATGCGGAACATATCGACAAGCCGTATGCGCCGGATGCCTGGGGCGAAGGCATCAGCCCGCAACAGATCGTGGCGCAGGCGCGCCGCATGATCGATCTGTACGGCTTTCAAAGTATCAAGCTCAAGGGCGGCGTATTCGAGCCGAAGCATGAAATTGCCTGCATGCGCGCGCTGTCCGAGGCTTTTCCCGGCACGCCGCTGCGGCTCGATCCGAACGCCAACTGGACGCTCGAAACGAGCATCGAGGCCGCGCCCGAACTCGACGAACTGCTCGAATACTACGAAGACCCGTGTCCGGGTCTCGCAGGCATGGCGGAACTCGCCAAGCACACGCGGTTGCCGCTTGCGACCAACATGGTCATCACGACTTTCGACGACTTCCGGCGCGGCTGCGAAATGGGCTCGGTGAAGGTGCTGCTGTCGGATCACCACTACTGGGGCGGCCTGCGCGCGACGCAGACGCTTGCACGCATGTGCGCCCTGTGGGAGCTTGGCATGTCGATGCACTCGAACTCGCACCTGGGCATCAGCCTGATGGCGATGACGCATGTCGCCGCGAGTATCCCCAATCTCACTTACGCATGCGACACGCATTATCCGTGGCAGGAAGAGGAAGTCATCAAGGGCGGCCGGGTGAAGTTCGATAACGGCGCGGTGCGCGTGCCGACGACGCCGGGCCTCGGTGTCGAACTGGACCGCGACAGGCTCGCGGAACTGCATGAGCAATATCTCTCGTGCGGCGTGCGCAATCGTGACGACCTCAAGCAGATGCGCAAATATCAGCCGGAATTCACCGGCAAGAATCCGCGCTTCTGAGCGGCACGCACGATCAACGAGGAGACAAGCCCATGAGCAGTTCGACGCCAGATCGCGCGGATGAACCGACGAATCCACTGACCAGCGCCGTCAGCAAGATCAAGTGGCATATCCTGCCGCTCTTCGTCGTGATGTTCATCGTCAATTACATAGACCGCGTGAACATCGGTTTCGTGCGTCAGCATCTGAGCGCTGATCTTGGGATCGGCGCTGCGGCTTATGGACTAGGCGCGGGCTTGTTCTTCGTGAGCTATGCCGTGTTCGAAGTGCCGTCGAACATGCTGTTGCAGCGCTTCGGCGCGAAGGCGTGGCTCACGCGCATCATGATTACTTGGGGACTGGCGGCGGTCGGCATGGCTTTCGTGCGCGGCGAGACTTCGTTCTACATCATGCGCCTGGTCCTCGGCGCGGCTGAAGCGGGCTTCTTTCCCGGCGTGGTGTTCTACTTCACGCGCTGGCTGCCGAGCAATCAGCGTGGCCGTGCCATGGCGATTTTCTTGAGCGGCTCCGCGTTGGCTTCGGTGCTATCCGGGCCGATCTCCGGCGCGCTCATGCTGATAGACGGCATGGGTCTGCATGGCTGGCAGTGGATGTTCCTGATCGAAGGTTCCGCTTCCGTGGTGCTCGCGGCCTTCGTGTGGTTCTGGCTCGATTCGAAGCCGCGCGATGCGAAGTGGCTCACGCGTGCGGAGCAGGACGCGATCATCGACGAGATCGAGAGCGAACAAGTGGAACGTGACGCGTCGCATACCGTCAAGCCATCCACGTGGAGCCTGTTGCGCGATCCGCAGATTCTCATCTTCTGCCTGATCTACTTCTCCGTGTCGCTGACGATCTACGGCGCGACGTTCTGGCTGCCGAGCATCATCCGCAAGATGGGGCACTTCAACGACTTCCAGGTCGGGCTCTTCAATTCGATTCCGTGGATCATCTCCATTGCAGCGATGTACGTCTTCGCCATGCTCGCGGCGCGCTTCAAGTTTCAGCAGGCTTGGGTGGCGGTGGTGTTGATCATCGCCGCGCTCGGCATGTATGCGGCGGGGCAGGGCAGCGCGGTGTTTTCGTTCGTGGCGATCTGTTTTGCGGCGATGGGTTTCAAGGCCGCGTCGTCGCTGTTCTGGCCGATTCCGCAAGGCTATCTCGACGCGCGCATCGCGGCGCCGGTCATCGCGCTCATCAATTCGCTCGGCAATCTCGGCGGCTTCGTGGCGCCCGCGACCTTCGGCTTTCTCGAGCAGAAGACGGGATCGATCGAAGGCGGCCTCACGGGGCTCGCCGCGATGTCGGTCGTGGCCGCGGCGCTCGTCTTCTTCGCGGCCATGAAGCCGCGCGATGGACGCGGCGTGATGATTGCAAAGGCGGGGCGTTCGCACTGATTGTGGCGTCCGGCGTCAGGCGATACGCGCCGCACGTCGTTTCGATTCATCGCGCGGCCTGGCAATGTTGGAATGCTTGGCCAGCGCATCGACTACGTTCGGCCATCGCCTGGCGCATTTCTTCCGTACCCGAACCGATATGCCGATTTCGCAGGCATGTTCGTGTGCGCCGCCGAACTCGTCGGCCGGCTCGCGAGCAGCTTTGTCGAGCTTGCTTTCGCTGCTCGTCCGATGCGTATGCGTCTTGCGCGCGCTTGGCATGCCTCGCGTCACGCCGAGCCTTATCCGCAGGGCGATTCCCGCGCGGATCTTTTATGCGCTTTCGAGGCATCCGATGTGGCGCGTGCCTTGATCGATTGAGCCGAGCGTCTGACAGGTAGGAAGCCCGCATCGACGTCGCGCTGGCTGCGCTCGTTGAGCATTGAGAGTTACCGGAGGGTGCGGCGTTCGCGTTGTTCTCCATCGCGCGAAGCGGGGGATGGATGGCGCATTCGATGGGGCAGATCGAGGAGGGAAGTTTGTTGCGGCCGCGGGCGGATTGCATCGGGCCCGCGGTTGTCGATTGACGTTTGAATCTGTTTGATGCTGCAAAGGCAGCATCGGGTGCTTTAGCGCTTTGTGTTGGCTTTGCTTTTGATTCGCGTCGACCGGATTGCGGTCCGATCGACGCGTTTGGGAAGGGTGAGTTAGCGGCCGCCTGCTCCACCACCGCCACCACCGCCACCGCCACCGCCACCGCCGCCGCCGCCACCACCACCGTGACCACCGCCGCCGTTGCCGTGGCCACCGCTGCTGCCCGCGCCGCCGCCATTGCCGTGACCGCCGCTGCTGCCATTGCCGTGGCCGCCGGTGCTACCTGCGCCGCCGCCATTGCCATGACCGCCATCGCCGTGGCCGCCGCCATCGCCGTGACCACCGGCGCTGCCGCCGTTGCCATGACCGCCGTCGCCGTGGCCACCGCCATCGCCATGACCACCAGCGCTGCTGCCGTTGCCATGACCGCCGTCGCCGTGGCCACCGCCATCGCCATGACCACCAGCGCTGCTGCCGTTGCCACCGCCGTTGCCATGACCGCCGTCGCCGTGGCCGCCGCCATCGCCGTGACCACCAGCGCTGCTGCCGTTGCCACCGCCGTTGCCATGACCGCCGTCGCCGTGGCCACCACCATCGCCGCCGCCATTGCCATGACCGCCGGTGCTGCCGTTGCCGCCGCCGTTGCCATGACCGCCGTCGCCGTGGCCACCGCCATCGCCGCCGCCATTGCCATGACCGCCGGTGCTGCCGTTGCCGCCGCCGTTGCCATGACCGCCGTCGCCATGGCCACCGCCATCGCTGCCGCCATTGCCATGACCGCCGGTGCTGCCGTTGCCGCCGCCGTTGCCATGACCGCCGTCGCCGTGGCCACCGCCATCGCCATGACCACCAGCGCTGCTGCCGTTGCCACCGCCGTTGCCATGACCGCCGTCGCCGTGGCCGCCGCCATCGCCACCGCCATTGCCATGACCGCCGGTGCTGCCGTTGCCGCCGCCGTTGCCATGACCGCCGTCGCCGTGGCCACCACCATCGCCGCCGCCATTGCCATGACCGCCGGTGCTGCCGTTGCCACCGCCGTTACCGTGGCCGCCATCACCGTGGCCACCACCATCGCCGCCGCCATTGCCATGACCGCCGGTGCTGCCGTTGCCGCCGCCGTTGCCATGACCGCCGTCGCCGTGACCGCCATCACCGTGACCGCCGCTGCTGCCGTTGCCACCGCCGTTACCGTGGCCGCCGTCGCCGTGGCCACCATCGCCATGTCCGCCGTCGCCATGACCGCCATCACCGTGACCGCCGCTGCTGCCGTTGCCGCCACCGTCGCCGTGACCGCCGTCGCCATGGCCGCCGTCACCGTGACCACCGCTGCTGCCGTTGCCGCCACCGTTACCGTGACCGCCGTCGCCGTGACCGCCGTCGCCGTGACCGCCGTCGCCGTGACCGCCGTCGCCGTGACCACCATCGCCATGACCGCCATCGCCGTGACCGGAGCTGCCGCCGCCGTGGCCCGTGCTGCCACCGCCCGTGCTACCACCACCCGTGCTGCCACCGCCCGTGCTGCCACCGCCCGTGTTGCCACCGCCCGTGTTGCCACCGCCCGTGCTCCCACCACCCGTGTTGCCACCGCCAGTGCTTCCACCGCCCGTGCTGCCACCGCCCGTGCTGCCACCACCCGTGCTGCCACCGCCCGTGCTGCCACCACCCGTGCTGCCACCACCCGTGTTGCCACCGCCCGTGTTGCCACCGCCCGTGCTACCACCACCAGCGCCTACACCACCCGACCCAGAACCAGACCCAGAACCCGACCCAGAACCCGACCCCGTACTACCGGAACTCGAGCCACCATGCGAACCAGTCGACCCCGCACCTTGCCCTCCGGTCGATCCCTGACCAGCCGCCGTTCCAGCACTAGCGGTTCCACTACCCGTGCTCGCGCCATTGCTGCTCGAAGTACCCGCAGCACCAGCGGATGTCCCACTCCGGTTACCCGCTGGAAGTCCAACCATCCGTCCCGGCAAAACGGCGGCTTGAGCGCGCGTTTGCGGGTCCGTTGCAGCAGACACCGCCGCCGGCGCAACCCCGATGACACCATTCGCGCATGCCGCCGATGTCAGGTTATTGCAAGCCTCCGTGGCTGTCTGAGCATGTGAAAGATTCGACACCACAGCCGCGATAACGATCACGCTAAGCTTGAGCGCCGTCCTCAATTTATATTTGTTTGGGTTCCTCATGTCTTCCCCGTAGTTTGGCTATCGCGACGCTTCGGTGAGGCGTTTAACGCGATGTGGGGCAAGAATGGCAGTCTGAGGATGTCGTTCTGTGCGTTACTCAACCTAGCGCCGGGCGGCCATGTAGCAGGGCGTGCGCGACCTCTCAGAAAACGTTTGCATAAGCCACAAAAGACACGGTTGCACTTACCACGTGAAGCCGATCACCAGCGGAAATTTTGCCTTGCCGCAATGGGAGAGATGCATCGATCAGCAACGGGAAAATCGTGAAAATAGTCGGCATCCTAACTAATTGGAAGCACATCGAACGCACTTATGAGCACGGTATAGCACTCGAAACGAATGCTAGTTGAAAGTTAATTCGATGGTTATCGAAAGATTCAATGGCAATCGTTATGCGGTCCACACCGCATAACTTCCTCAAGCGCGTAATAAAAAAAGCGGCGGTGTCCGAACCATCGAACACCGCCGCATTGCGCTCAAGCGATCGGTTATCAGAAGCCCTGTCCACCGCCGCCGTTGGTTGAAGGACTCGTTGCACCATTCGAACTACCGCCGCCCGATCCGGTTACGCGAGGCTGCATGCCGCCCGAGCCCTGATTTGTGCCACGACCCGCGGCACTCGTGCCGTTATAGGACCCACCCGTTGCCGATTTACCAGTAGTGATATCGGCGGTGCCCGAACGAGTCATATCGCTATTGACCTGTCCGGGGCTGGCCGGACCATGACTCGCACCCGGCTGTGTCTGCGCGCTTTGCGCGACCGCCGCGCCGGACAATCCCGACATGAGTGCGCATAGAACGAGTTGCTTGCTGATCTTCATGGCATCTCTCCTTTTCGATAAGACTCACGCTTCCGAATCGCGCTTGCTCGATGGATGATCGGGCCCGGCGTCCGGATCGACATCGGGATCGATATGATCGTTCTCCGGCGTGTAAGGCCCTTGCTCCGGATGGTCCTTGCCCTTCGGGACCAGCGATGCATCCATGTTTCCGTGTTCACGCTGTTCGATCGTGCCGTCGGCCTTCTCCTTCACGTCGCCTTCGCCAATCGCTTCGCGGCGCTGGTCCGCGCGTTCCACCGGGTCCGAAGGTTCGCTATTCATTTCTTTGCTCCTGATCGAGGATCAGTGCGCCGAAGGTCGGCCGCACAGTTGCAACGGTTACGCGAATAACGCAGCAACGGTTATGCCGCCGCAATGCATCACGTCGCATCGAAAGCTATTTGTCCCGATGCCCCGGCAGCACAGCGCCCAGGACTTGCCGCGCCGTATCGACGATCACGTTGCCCTGGTTTGGATCGCCCTTCAAGAGTGTGGTCGCGAACGCCTTCGCTTGCTGCAGCGTGATATGCGGCGGCAGCGGCGCCACATTGGGATCGGCCTTGACTTCGATCACGACAGGCCGGTCCGATGCAAACGCCTCGTCCCACACGGCGGCCATGCGTTCGGCATCGTCCACATACAGGCCTTTAAGGCCGATCATCTCGGCAAACTTGTGATACGGCACCGATGGAATGTCCTGCGATGCCTCGAACTTCGGGTCGCCTTCCATCACGCGCTGCTCCCATGTCACCTGATTCAGGTCCTGGTTGTTGAGCACGAGACAGATCCAGCGCGGATCGGACCATTGTTTCCAGTACTTCGCCACGGTGATGAGTTCGGCCATGTTGTTCATCTGCATGGCGCCGTCGCCGACGAGCGCGATCACCGGCCGCTCGGGATGCGCAAACTTCGCCGCGATGGCGTAGGGCACGGCCGCGCCCATCGATGCAAGGCCGCCCGAGAGCGAGCACATCATGCCGCGTTTCACCTTGAGGTCGCGCGCATACCAGTTCGCGCACGAGCCGGAATCGCTCGTGACAATGGCATTCGACGGCACGCGCGGCGACAATTCCCACACGGTGCGCTGCGGGTTCACGCCGGTTGTAGCGGGCTCGAGCGCGCGCTTTTCGAGCGTCTTCCACCAGTCGCTCATCCATCCTTCTATGTCCTTGCGCCACGCGCGATCCGTCTTCTCTTCAAGCAAGGGCAGAAGTGCGCGCAAGGTTTCAGCGCTATCGCCGACGAGGTTGACTTCCATCGGGTAGCGAATGCTCAGCATGTCCGCCTTCAGGTCGATCTGCACGCCGCGCGCCGCGCCTTCCTTCGGCAGGAATTCGGCATAAGGGAAACCCGAGCCGATCATGAGCAGCGTGTCGCATCCGGTCATGAGCTTGTAGCTCGGCTCGGTGCCGAGCAAGCCGATGGAACCGGTCACGAAAGGCAAATCGTCCGGCAATGCAGCCTTGCCCAGCAGCGCCTTGGCCACGCCCGCGCCGAGTTTCTCCGCAATGGCGATGACTTCGTCGGTTGCCTGCAACGCGCCCGCGCCGACGAGTATCGCGACCTTCTTGCCGGCGTTGAGCACATCGGCGGCTTGCTGCAAGTCATCGGGATACGGCACGGTCTTCGGCGCGCGATAGCCCACGCCCGAATGCAAGGTGCCGTGTTTGCGGCCGGGCGCTTCATAGTCGAGGTCCTGCAGATCGTTCGGCAGGATGAGCGCAGTCACGCGCTTCTCGGCAATGGCGATGCGCACCGCGCGATCGACGAGATGCCGTATCTGCGAAGGCACGCTTGCCTGTTGCACGAACGCGCCCGCGACATCCTTGAATAACGCGCTCAGATCGACTTCCTGTTGATAATGACCGCCAAGCGCGGCGCGCGCCTGCTGGCCGACGATGGCGAGCACTGGCATGTGATCGAGCCGCGCATCGTAAAGGCCGGTGATCAGATGCGCCGCGCCCGGTCCCGATGTCGCGATGCACACGCCCAGCTCGCCCGTGAACTTCGCATGTGCGGATGCCATGAACGCGGCCATTTCCTCGTGCCGCGCCTGAATGAATTCGATCTTGCCTTTCGCGCGATTCATGGCGCCGAAGACGCCATTGATTCCGTCGCCGGGATAGCCATAAATACGGCGCACGCCCCAGGCGTGCAGACGGTCGATCAGAAAATCGCCGACAGTAGTGGACATGGAATTTTTCTCCGGATGACGAAGCAAAAAGCGCACGCATACGTCGCGATGTCGCAACGTAGCAGAGGTAAAAGAATGCTGCGTTTAGAGCTCGGGAACCTGCAAATCGGCCTGGACGATTTCCCGGCCGCGCAGCACGGCAGCATCTTTTGCCGTCTGCTTCGAATCGAACGGGCCAATATCTTCCGCGCCCTCGAAGGGAAAGAGCAAGCGGGCATCCGTCAAGCGCACGACTTTCAGCGTGCCGACATAACCGCCTCCCACATGCGGCCGATATGACGCGTAAATCGCGTAGTCGTCATCGGTCAAACCCGGCTTCGCATTGCGATCCTTCTTATGCGGGAACAGCACGAGCTTGGCTCGTCCGGAAACTGGCTCTTTCATGATTCGTGGTGGTCGATGAACTTTGAAAATCCGATAAGCATTCGTTGTGCCGCATTCGAGCCGTATGGCTTACTGGCTGGCGCCGCCCGGCGTATCGCTCGCGGCCGTCGCAGGAAAGCTTGCCGCTGCGGGCGCGGAGGATGTGGGCGTGGTCGAAGCGGCTGTGTCCGTGTCGCGCTTGCAGCCGGTTATGAGCGAGACCATCGCGATGGCGAGGATGAGTGTCGGCAGGACAGTACGCTTCATTTCGTCACCTGGTCGCGATCGTTCGATTGCATCGTCATTGTTCGAGCAATCGGCGTACCGTCGCGGGGTGAGACGTGTCTGGCAGATGCGCGACGACCGATCACTGGCGCGAACTTTGCTCCTCGACCGCCAACTACGGGAGATCAGCAAGTGACCTGCGCTTATCCGCCTGACCTCGAACTGCCTGCATCGCGGCGGTTTATCGCGTGAAGCCGACTTTTCCTTTAATCGCCGTCAGTTTCTTCGCGGCGGATGTACAAGCCGGCGTCGGGCCGTTCCTTGGCATCTATCTGCTGGCCAATGGCTGGACGTCGGAAAAGATCGGCACGGTGCTGACCATCGCGGGCATCGTCGGCATGTTGGTGACGGCGCCCGCGGGCGCGCTCGTCGACGCCACCACGCGCCGCCGCAGCATCGTGGCCGCGGGCGGCGCGCTGACGGTGCTGGCGGCGGTGATCATCTGGCTGGGCCAAGGCTTCTGGCCTGTCACGCTTTCGCAGATCGCCACGGCAGTGGCGGGCGCCGCCATGGGACCGGCCCTGGCGGGGCTGACGCTTGGCATCGTCGGAAGACAAAACTTCGACCGTCAATTCGGCCGCAATCAGGTGGCGAATCATGCGGGCAATATTGCTGCTGCCTTGCTTTCTGGATGGCTTGGCGCGTGGCTTGGCATTGTCTATGTGTTTGCCTTGAGCGCGGCTTTCGGCGTGGGCTGCATGCTTACTGCGTTCCTGATTCCCGCGCGTTCCGTGCATAGGCATCACGCACGCGGTATTGCTCGCGATGACAACGACGACAACGCGCCGGTACAAACCGACAGCGCGAGTATCCTCGTGCGCAATCGGCCCTTGCTCCTGCTGGCCATCGCGCTTGCCGCGTTCAACCTCGGCAATTCGGCGATGCTGCCGCTCTACAGTCTCGCGGTTGCATCGACACACAAAGCGGGCGCAAGCCAGATCACGGCGGCGAATATCGTGATCGCGCAGGTCGTCATGTTGTTGGCGGCGGCTTTCGCGAGCCGTCTGACGCGGCGCTTCGGCTTCTGGTGGATCATTCTCGTCACGCTTCTGACCTTGCCGTTGCGCGCGGTGACGGCAGCGTGGTTAGAGCCGCCATGGGGCATTCTTCCCGTGCAGATTCTCGACGGCATTGGCGCCGGTTTGCAAAGCGTGGCCGTGCCGGCGCTTGTCGTGCATCTTCTGCATGGCAGCGGTCGCGTGAATCTGGGGCAGGGCGCGGTGCAGGGCGTTCAGGCAGCGGGCGCGTGTCTGAGTCCGCTTATTGGCGGATGGCTCGCGCACCTGTTCGGCTATCCGGTTGCGTTCATGCTGCTCGGCAGCGTGTCGGTGGCATCGTTCGCGATATGGATTGGCTACGGCGGCCAGATCCGGCAGGCATGCGACGAACGTGGCGAAGAGTTGTCGAAGCTCGCGGATGTGGATTCGTCACCGCTCTTTCGCTGATACGCGGTCCTCAAAGCATCGCGAGAATCGTGCCGTCGTGTTCGCGCGCTTCATATGTTCTCGCGTAAGAGTCATCGCGGCACGACGATGCAACCGTCAGCGGTCGCACATGCTGACCGTTGCTATCGAAGCGCCAGCCATGCGATGCGCACGTGATCAACCCGCCCGTCACGCGTCCTGTCGACAGTTCATTGCCTCGATGCGGGCAAGCATCGTCCCAGACATGGATGCCGCCTTCGCCATCGCGCCACACGACGAGTCGTCTATCTCCATACGAAACGGCGCGCGCCGCTTCGCACGGCACGTTCTCCGACGTGCACACGTGAGCCCATCCAGACATTTCCTGCAGTTTCAACGACTTCATACGCCAACGACTCTCTGTGTTTGCACGGGCAACGCGCCTTACGCTTCATCCTGAGCTTAAGCGATAAGCCCAAGGGCGCCTAAGGTTATCGCGCTAATTGTCTGCAGACATGCTCCCCGAAAACGCTCACCTTTGGTCGAAGAGCGCGTCCATACGCGGAGCGTGAGCAAACCAAGCGTCATGCCGCTTGTCCTTATGCAGCAATGCTCCGCGCGCTTCGAGTAGCGCATCCAATGAAGCGAAATCCAGGCAATTGAGGCGCACAAACACACGATCCCGCAAACCCTCACCTTTCACACGTACATGAAGCGCCGCGCAGTCAAGCTGTGATACGGTTCCTGATCGATTCCACTCATTTCTCTCGTTCAAGTAAGGAGCTGCCTTGTCATCGATTCAAGCCTCATCGCCCTTGCGCCTCGGTATTCTCGGCGGCGCCAATATCGCCAGGCAATTCGCGCGTGACGTGCAGCCAAGCGAAAACGTGCGCATCGTCGCGGTGGCGAGCCGCAGCGACGACAACGCAAAAGCATTCGCGGAAGCGAACGACATCGGCGCATGGTTCGGCAGCTATGAAGCACTGCTCGCCAGCCCCGATGTCGATGCCATCTACATTCCCTTGCCCAACAGCCTGCATGCCGAATGGGCCATCAAGGCAGCGAACCACGGCAAGCACGTCCTCTGCGAGAAGCCGCTCGCGTTGTCCCGCGACGAAGCCGCCAGCATGTTCGAGGCCGCCGAGCGCAACGACGTGCTGTTGCTCGAAGCCTTCCCGTGGTACTTCCAGCCGCAGACCGCGCAGATGATGTCGCTGATCGGCGAAGGCGCCATCGGCGCGGTGCGCGCCATTCAGGCGAACTTCGGCTTCACTGTCGGGAACCCGGGCGCGAACATCCGCATGAAGCCGGAACTCGGCGGCGGCGCGCTGCTCGATGCAGGCAGCTATCCGCTAAGCCTGATTCGCCTCGTGACCGGAACCGCACCGCAAAGCGTGCAGGCCGTGGCGACGTGGGCCGATACCAAGGTCGACATCAGCCTCATGGCGACGCTCATCTATGCCGATGGCCGCCGCGCGCAACTCTCCTGCGCAATGGATGGCGCGAATCATCGATATGCGACGATCATCGGTTCCGAAGGCACGATCGATACCGAGTATCTCAACCATACGAGCGATCTGACGCACGGGCATCCGTATGGCTATCTGCCGAGCCAGTTGCGCGTGCGGCGCGGCATTCCCAATTCGGTGCCGTTCGAAGTAGTGCAGTCGGACACGGGCAGCGGCTTCTTCTTCACGGCGGAAGCGTTCGCGCGCATGGTCGCCACGCACGATACGGCCGCCATCGAGTTCTACGCGCAGGCGAGTCTCGATAACGCGGCGACGCTGGCCGCTATCATCGAAAGCGCTCGCACTGGAAAGTCCGTGACGCTCGCCTGAATGACGAACGGCCTCACTTCGTCTGCGCAAGCGAAATCACGAGATCGAGAAACGCCCGCGTCTTCGCGGGCGGATGATGCCGCGACGGATAGTACGCGTACAGCGGGAAGCGCTCGTCGGGCCAGTCGGGAAAAAGGTCGATCAACTTGCCTTCCGTGAACAGATGCTCGGAGCCGAGTTCGAGAATCTGCGCGACGCAATAGCCCGACAGGCTGGCGCTCAACATGGTGCCGACATCGTTGAGCGTGAGGCGGCCGCGCGTATCGACGGTCATGCGCTTCTTCTTGCGGTGAAACTCCCACACGAACGGACGCCCTGTTTCAGGATCGCGAAACTCGACGCACGTATGCGCGTCGCTTTCCAGCGCTTGCGGTGTCGCGGGCCGTCCGCATCGCGCGATGTATGAAGGCGCGGCCACGGTGCGCACCGGCGTGTCGAGCAGCTTGCGAGCGACGAGACTCGAGTCGCGCGGCTCGCCAAAACGGATCGCCAGATCGAAGCCGTCCGCGATCATGTCGCCAAGGCGGTCGCTCGTGATCAGTTCGAGTTCGATCTCCGGGTGCGCGTCCATGAACGCGTAGAGCTTCGGCCCGAGCACGAGGCGCGAGAAAATGGGATCGACATTCACGCGCAACCGGCCGCGCACGGCGGTCGCGCCGCCCGAAGCGGTGGCCGCCGCTTCTTCCAGTCCGTTCAGATGCGGCATGACTTGTTCGAAGAAGCGCCGGCCGTCGTCGGTGAGCGACACGCTGCGCGTCGTGCGATCGAATAGCCGCACTCTCAAACGCGCTTCCAGGCGGGCGATGGCGCGGCTCACGCCGGGCTGCGACATGCCGAGACGGTTGCCCGCGGCGGCGAACGTGCCTGCATCGACGATAGCCGCGAACACGCTGATGCCGTTCAGGATGCGTTCGTTGAAGCCCGCCATTCATGCCTCCGCGTCATCGATGAAATGGCTTTCATGTTATCGCGAAGCGGCGCCTTCACGCGCAGAATGGGCTCTGGATCAATCGCCATAGGAGCGTTGCATGTCACGAATTTTCATCACCGGATCGAGCGACGGGCTCGGTCTCATGGCCGCGCGTCTTTTGATCGAACAAGGGCATGCCGTGGTGCTGCATGCGCGCAACGCGGCGCGCGCCGAGGACGCACGCACTGTCCTGCCGCAAGCGCAAGGCGTCGTCACGGGCGATCTCGCGAGTCTGGAAGCCACGCGCGGCGTGGCGGAGCAAGTCAACCGGCTGGGACACTTCGATGCCGTCATTCATAATGCGGGCGTGGGGTATCGCGAGCCGGGCCGTATCGAAACCGTCGATGGCCTGCCGCATGTTTTCGCCATCAACGTGCTCGCGCCGTACGTGCTGACGGCGCTGATCGAGAAGCCATCGCGGCTCGTGTATCTCAGTTCCGGCATGCATCACGGCACGCCCGCGAATCTCGACGACATCGAATGGACGCAACGCCGCTGGAACGGCTCGCTCGCGTATGCCGAAAGCAAGTTCATGGACGTGCTGCTCGCGCTGGCGGTGGCGCGCTACTGGCCGGATGTGCTGTCCAACGCGTTAGAACCCGGCTGGGTGCCGACGAAGATGGGCGGCGCTTCCGCGCCCGACGACATGGACAAGGCGCATCGCACGCAAGCGTGGCTCGCAGCCAGCGACGACGACAAGGCGCGCGTATCGGGCCGCTACTTCTTCCATCTGCGCGAGCGCTCGTGCGATCCGGCCGCGCGCGACGAAGCCATGCAGGACCGCCTGATCGGCATTTGCGAGCGTCTGTCGGGCGTGCGTATCGACAGATGAGTTCGTGCCGGACGAAAAAAAGCCGGGCTTCGAAAAGCCCGGCAATCACTCCAACATCGCGTGTTCTTTCTGATCAGGCGTGCGCCTTGGCGGTTTTTTCCACGGCCATGGAGTCGGCGCGCTGACGGTCGTATTCCTGCTGGGTCATCGGCACGGCGTCCGGCTTGCCCAGATCGTTCAGGCGAACGCGGAAGGTCTCGCGAGCCGACCATGCCGCAAGCGCCGCGATGATCGTGACCACCAGCGTGATGCAACCGACCGTCATCGGAATATTGTTCGATCCCGGCGGCGCGACCGCTGCGAAGAGGGCGGGCAAGAGCGCGGTAATGGTGGTGCCGATGTTCTGCGCGATCGCCATGGCCGAAACGCGGGAGCGCGTCGGGAACAGTTCCGGGAAGAAGCTCGGGAAAATCGCGTTATAGCCCTGATACACGAGACCCCACATCAGCAGCGACATGACGATGGCAACCGGCACGTTGTGGATGCTGATCGCCCACAGATAAGCGAACGACAGCAGCCCCGACAGGATAGCGCCGACGATGATCGGCGGACGGCGCCCGATCTTGTCCGACAGATTGCCGACGAACGGAATCACCAGCACGGCGAGGATGTTGCCCGCGACCGGAATCCACAGATACACGCTCTTCGAGAAACCGATGCCGTAGGAAGCCTGCACCGCGTAAGCCGCGCCGAAGATCGTGGCGACCACGGGAATGACGTTCATGAGCGCCATGCAGATCACGCGCAGCATGTCAGGCGTGCTGTTGGCGAACGCTTCCTTGATCGGCGACTTCGGCAGATCGCCGTGCTTGCCTTCTGCCGTGAACGCCGGCGTTTCGTGAACCTCGCGACGGATGATGTAACCCGCGACCAGCACGCCCGCCGACAGCAGGAACGGAATGCGCCAGCCCCATGAGTTGAACGTGTCTTCCGGCATGAAGTACGCGAGCGGCAGGAACACGGCGGCGGCGAGAATCTGGCCCGCCTGCACGCCTTGCAACGTGAAGCTCGCGAAGAAGCCGCGTCGTCCGAAAGGCGCGTGTTCGAGAATCATCGAGCTTGCGCCGGAGATTTCGCCGGCCACGGCGAAGCCCTGAACCAGACGCAAGATCACGAGCAAGGTCGGTGCGAGCATGCCGACGCTGTGATATGTCGGCAACAGGCCCACGGCCATGGTGGAAAAGCCCATCAGGAACATGCAGACCAGCAGGACGTTCTTGCGGCCGTGGGTGTCGCCCAGATGGCCAAGCACGAATGCGCCGATAGGACGCGCGACATAACCCACGCCGTAAGTCGCGAGCGACGCGACGATAGCCACCTTCGGATTGCCCGAGGGAAAGAACAACTGCGGGAAGATGAGCGCTGCCGCCTGGGCGTAGATGAAGAAGTCGTAGTACTCGAGCGCCGAGCCGATCCAGCCGCTCGCCGTCGCTTTCTTCGCCTGGCGGCCGCCGTGTGCTTCGTCCTGAAGGCTAGCCATGTAATGTCTCCGACAATGGTTATGAGTAGAACCCGTTTGCCACCGAGGCCGCCGCTTTCTGGCCTGCTGCTCGTGGCCGAGCGGCAGGGCATTCGGATCACCGGAATACGCCTCGCTCAGAAGTGTTTCGAGCATAAGA
Organism: Caballeronia sp. LZ001; assembly: GCF_031450875.1. Lineage (NCBI taxonomy): Bacteria > Pseudomonadati > Pseudomonadota > Betaproteobacteria > Burkholderiales > Burkholderiaceae > Caballeronia > Caballeronia sp. LZ001. The sequence continues at coordinate 741,911 of NZ_JARTVX010000004.1, forward strand.
GCGCTGGCTGATCGCGGCAACGACTTATGACGCATTTTGCGCGATAATCGTACGCGTGTGTCCGATAATCGACCGAATTGGGGGTTAGCACTGACCTTTCGGCTTTGTCAGCGCACGCCGGCTGCCCCATTCGAGCAACGAACATGACGAAAACATCGACACTCGACAAGCGCGACTGGATCGCCGGACTGGAGAAAGGTCTAGCCATTCTCGAAGCCTTCGACGACCAGCACGCTCGCATGACTCCGACGCAAGCCGCCGTGCGCACCGGCATGACGCGCACGGCCGCGCGCCGATATTTGCTGACGCTGGCACATCTCGGTTACGTGCAAACCGATGGCAAGCTCTTCAACCTGACGCCGCGCGTGTTGCGCGTGGGCTGGTCGTACTTCGACTCGGCGCGGCTGCCGCGTATCGTGCAGCCTTATCTGCAGCAGTTGAGCGCGCTGATCCACGAGTCAGTGTATGTGAGTGTGCTGGACGAATGGGATCTCGTCATCATCGCGCGAAACGGCTCGACGCGCGTCATGACCACCGGGTTCGTGCTCGGCGCGCGCGTGCCGGCGGCGTTGATGTCGGGCGGCATCGTTCTGCTCGCGCACAAGCCGGACGAGGAAGCGGTGCGCAAGTGGCTCGACGCCACGGAGTTCAAGCCGTTCACGCCGCTCACCATTACCAACAAGGAAAGGTTGTACGAAAAGATTCGCGCGGCGCGCGTGGAGGGTTACGTTGCAATCGAACAGCAATTGCAGGTGGGCGTGCGCGGGATCGCCGTGCCGATGAAGAACCGTCACGGGCAGGTGGTCGCGGCTTTGTCGGCAAATATGCCGATCGGAAAAGAAACGAGCGAGGCTGCGCTCGCTCGGGTCTTGCCGCCGCTTCAGGAGACGGCGTTGAACATGCTCAACGTGATCTGATCAGTCGAACATGTCCGGCTGCGTGGCGACGAGGTCGTTCCAGATAGTCTGGAAGTGCAGCCAGCCGATATAGTCGCTGCCCACGTGTTCGCGGCTGTAACGCGCGCGGTCCGGCGTGACGAGCTTAGGCGTGATGCCGGTTTGCTCGATCATCAGTTGCTGATGGCAGCAGCGCTCCAGCGCAATGAACCAGAACGCCGCGGAGTCGATACTGTGGCGGCTCGCCGTGAGCAGTCCGTGGTTCTGGTGGATCGCGGCTTTCACGCCCTTGAAGGCGAGCGCGACTTTGTTGCCACCTTTCACTTCCACTGCAACCTTGCCCGCTTCCTCGCCGATCACGACGTGATCTTCGAAGAAAGCAGCCGCGTCTTGCGAGATCGGTTCGAGCGCTTTGCCGAGCGACGCGAACGCGGTGCCGTAGAGCGTGTGCGCGTGGCACATGGCGACGATATCCTGGTGCATCTCATGCACGGCCGCATGCAACACGAAGCCGGCGCGATTGATCGCGTGATTGCCCTCGACGACGGTGCCCTTGTGATCCGCGCAGATCAGATTCGACACCTTCACTTGCGAAAAGTGAATGGCCATCGGATTAGTCCAGTACAGGCCGGGGTTTTCTGGATCGCGCACGGTGAGATGCCCGGCGAAACCGTAATCGAAGCCTTGCAGCGCGAACGCGCGACATGCACCCACTAGCCGCTCTTTCAAATACTGCCGATGTTCGGCCGCATTCTTGAATTCCGGCAATTCAGGAAAGATCAGCCCTTCCTGCTCCGGCTGATAGATCGATACCTTGCCTTCCTTGACGATCGACGATGCGGGTTTTTCGAGCACTTCGTTCATGGCGGGTCTCCAATGTTTGTTGCCTCGTTATCGTTATAGTCTCCCCGCCGCGATCCGATGACAAACGATCGATGTTCATCCATGCATGAACCCGGCTCATGTATGCAGTCAACGCATGACGGCCAATCCATCTTGCTTGCTTCATGTTGCACTGCAAGAGGCTTGTCTAGCGTTTGGCCCAGAACTCGCGTTGCACGCGTAGCACCTCGTTTTCTACTTCGGCAACCGGGCCGATCAGTTCGACGGGCTTCTGGCAGTGATCGAACACGTAGCGTGACGAGACGCTCATGGTCGGATTCTCTTCGTGATTGCCGGTGGCTTCCAGCAGACGCGCTTCCGTCAGTCCATACACCACGCGTCCGATGTTCGCCCAATACGCGGTTCCCGCGCACATGCAGCACGGCTCGACGGACGTATAGAGCGTGCAGCTCCACAAGTACTCCGGCGTGAAGTTGAGCGCCGCGACGCGCGCGAGCACCGACTCCGCGTGATTCACGGTATCGACATTGCCTTGCTCCATCAACACGGTTTCCTGGTCAGGACCGACGAGGATCGCGCCGAACGGATGATGACCGAGCAAGGTTGCACGTTCGGCGATAACGCTCGAATGCCGCAGATGCCGGATGATCTGCTCGCGCGTGGGCGTGAGACCTTGCGACGGAAAAGCGTCGCTTTGCTGCTTGGGCGCGGGCGCGGTAATGCTCATGGACTTGTCTCCTGCAATCGCCGTTGGAAGGAAAGGCAGCATAGCGCAGGCAAAAAGCCGCTAGCGCGTGCGAGGCGGATGACGTGTATCAGCTCGAAAGGTGAGGGTATTCGGGAGGCATGTTCGCGGTTGGCACGGAGCCTTGAAAACAAAGGGCTTTTCCATCGATTTGGCGGCTTTCGAGCGTCTAAAGGTGAGCGCTTTCGGGAGCCGTCGTTTTCGGCTGCTTACGAAGCCGAGCTTCATTGCGCCCGGAAGTAGTCCGCGCTTCGGTCACGCGCGCTCGCCGGGTTCGAGACAGCCGAGTCCGACGAGCGTGGCTTCGACGGCTTTATCGAGCGGCGTATGCGGTTCGTGGCCGAGCGTATGGACGAGCAAGGCGTTGTTCATGCGCACCGGCGTGCGCCATAAGTAGCGCATCTCGCGCAGCTCTCGAAACGTCGTATTGAAGGGCGATGCCAGCGCGAGCAACCACCACGGAAACCCGACGATGCGCGGCCGGTTGCGCGCGGCGACGCGCTGGATAGCACGAGCGAACTGCATGCCGTCTTCGTCCCAATGTCCGCCCATGTGAAAGCGCGCGAAGGGTGCGAGCGTATCGCGGCGTCGAAGCAACTCGATCATCGTGCGCGCCACATCGGGTAGATACGACCATTCATGTCCGACACCGCGCGCACCGGGACAACTGATTTTCCTGACCGGTTTGCCCGGCGTCACGAGTCCCTGCGAAAACCAGTTGTTGCCCGCTTTCGGCCCGAAGAAATCGCCCGCGCGCACGATCAGCACGCGCGCGCCGTCCTTGCTCGCGCGTTCCAGTCGCGCTTCCATCTCCACGCGTATCGCGCCTTTTTCCGTGAGCGGACGCTGTGGCGCGCGCTCATCGATGAAGGGCAGCGCGTCCGGCCCGAAGTTGTACACCGTGCCCGGCAGCACGATGGTCGCGCCCTCGGCTTTCGCGGCGGCGATGGTGTGATCGATCATCGGCAAGACGAAGTCGGCCCAGCGCTTGTAGCCCGGCGGATTCACCGCATGCACGATGACCGCGCAGCCCCGTGCGGCGCGCTTGACATCCGCGCGGTTCATGGCATCGCCCTGAATCCATTCGATGCCGTGCACGTCGGGCCGCGCGTCGGGTGCGCCCCGCTTCATGCCGCGCACGCGCCAGCCCGCATCGCGCAGCTGCCGCGCCACTTCGCTGCCAATTCCGCCGCTCGCCCCGAGCACCAATGCCTGTTCGCCGTGTGTCATGTCTTGCGCCTCTTATGGATCGAAGACCTATTCTGTGCCGTGCAGCGATACAATAAAATTGCCTAACCTCGTTGAGCAGATATACAAATTCGTATGGCAGAGAGTATTGGCTGGGAGCTGTACCGCACTTTTTTGGCGGTCTTGCAGGAAGGTTCGCTTTCGGGCGCGGCGCGTTCGCTCGGCATCACGCAGCCTACTGCGGGACGGCATGTCGAGGCGCTCGAAAAGGCGCTCCGCGTAAGCTTGTTCACGCGCTCGCAAACCGGCCTGCAACCGACCGATGTCGCGCTCGACCTGCGCGCGCATGCCGAGGCGATGCACAGCACGGCCGCATCGCTCGAACGCGCCGCGACGGGTCATGCGGATGGCGCGAGCGTGCAGGGCGCCGTGCGGATATCGGCGAGCGAAGTCGTGGGCGTGGAAGTGTTGCCGCCCATTCTCGCGGCGTTGCGCGAGCGGCATCCGCGTCTCGTGATCGAACTCGTCCTCAGCAATCGCGTGCAGGACCTGCTCAGACGCGAAGCCGACATCGCCGTGCGCATGGTGCGGCCGAAGCAGACGCAACTCGTCGCGCGGCGCGTCGGGCGGATCGAAGTGGGCTTGCACGCGCATCGCGACTATCTCGCGAAGCATGGCACGCCGCGCAACGTGGCGGCGCTGGATCGGCATGCGATCATCGGTTTCGATCAGCCGAACGCCTTCGTACGCGAAGCGAGCAAGTCGCTGCCGGAATTTTCGCGCGATACGTTCGCCCTGCGCTCGGACAGCGACCTCGCGCAACTTGCGCTGATCCGCGCGGGCGCGGGCCTCGGCATGTGTCAGGTAGCGCTTGCCCGGCGCAACGAGTCGCTCGTGCGCGTGATGCCGAAAATATTCACGTTTCAGCTCGAAACCTGGGTGACGATGCACGAAGATCTGCGCGGCAGTCCGCGCTGCCGCGCCGTGTTCGACGCGCTGGCGGATGGCATCGAGCGCTATGCGGACTGATCACGCACTGGCCTGCCGGTTCACGTGGGAATCGTGCATGTGCGGGGGTGCTTCGGTCGGCGAGAATATCGGCGGGCGCGAAAGTCGCGCTCATCGGCAAATACTCGACTCGCCGGAGCCACTCCATGTCTGCTCACGCATTTGTCAGCGCCAACCTTCTGCTGGCCTATTCCGCTTATTTCGTCGGCACGGCAAGCCCCGGCCCGAGCAATCTCGCGATCATGTCGATTGCGAGCACTTTCGGCCGGCGCGCGGCGTTTGCTTTCGCGGCGGGCGTGATCTCCGGCTCCTTCTTCTGGGCGATGCTCGCCGCGCTCGGCCTTTCCGCCGTGTTGACGGCATGCACGGGCTTTCTCGTCGCGGTCAAGCTGTGCGGCGGCGTGTATCTCTTGTGGCTCGCGTTCAAGTCGGGCCGCTCGGCGTGGCGGCCGGCGCGCCGGGCATCGTCGGTGGAAACGACTGAGCAACCAGACACGCGCAAGCTCTATGCACGCGGCGCGCTGCTGCATCTGACCAATCCGAAGGCCATTCTCGTATGGATGTCGGTGGCGGCGCTCGGCTCATCGGCGGGCGAGGGCACCGCGCACATGCTCGCGGTCGTCGCGGGCTGTCTGTGTATCGGCGTATGCGTGTTCGGCGGCTATGCCGCGCTTTTTTCGATGGCATCGGCGCGCCGCATCTACACGCGCATCCAGCGCGGTCTCGACGCCGCGCTCGCGCTCGTCTTCGCAGTCGCAGGCATTCGACTGCTGACTTCGCGGGTTTGACGCAAACCGCCGTCTTTTTGTCTTGCCTTTGCGCTCGGGCCGCATCGCGACTACGCTGCAAAGTGCATCCTCGAAGACGCCCGGACAATGCCCAACGAAAACTCGACCCGAGCCGCCCCGCCGCTCGAACGTGACGCCCTGAGCGGCGTGGACGCGCTCGCGCCCGTTCTGCGCGATGCCTTCGTCTCGCTGGGCCGCGAACTCATCGCGATCAAACCGACGCCCGAGCGCGCGCTCTTCGCCACGCAGGCGATGTTCTCGGTGGCGCTCGCGGTCGCGCTGGCCTACGCGTTTCACTTGACGCACATCTGGTGGGCCGCCATCAGCGGCTTCGCCGTTATGCAGACCAAGTTCTCCGCGTGCGCGCAACGCGGCGTGCATCGCGTGCTCGGCACGGTGGCGGGCGCGTTGCTCGGGGCGGTGGCTGGGCCGCTCATCGGCGATGTGCCGTGGCTCTTCGTGCCGCTGCTCGGGTTGATCGCAGGCTTCTCGGTGTTTCGCGCGCTCGTTTCGGATGCCGGCTACGCCTGGGTGCTCGGCGCGGTGACCGCGCTGATGGTGACGTTCGAGGCGCATCGGCTCGATTCGGCATCGGCGACGGCTTCGTTCGCGGTGCTGCGCGTGGTCGAGGTGATCGTCGGCACCGTGGCGTGCGTGGCCGTGTCGGCGCTCTTTCACGCGGGCGTGCAGCATTATCGGAAAAAGCGTGGCGCGGCGCTCGTGCCGGGTGCGCAGGCGTCGTCCACGGCCGACAGGGTGAATGCCAACAGCCTCGCCGTCACGCATGCCATCACGCTCGTTCCCTCCGATGCCGCGCAAGCCGTGCAAGCGCTCGAAGCCGCGCACGCGCAGCACGTTGCCAACGTCATGCGCAAGCGCCTGGCATGGCAGTCCGCGTGGTCGATCATGATTCTCGCGGCGCTCGCGTATGCGTGGAATCTGCCCGGCTTCGCGCAGGCGATGGTAACGGCCGTTGCCGTGCTGATCTTGCCCGCATCCGCACTGGACAAGCCGACGAAAAAACCCGTCACGCAGCGCATGGTGCAGCGGCTCGTCGGCTGTCTGCTGGCGGGAGCGGTGAGCCTAGCGCTTTTGCCACTGCTGGGCGACAACGCGTTCGCCTGCATGCTCGCGCTGTGCGCGGGCGTGTGGCTCGGCTGTCACGTGCAGACGGGCTCGCAGGGCGCGAGCTATGTCGGGCGGCAGTTCAGCATCGCGTTCATCATGGTCTTCGTGCAGGACCACCATTGGTCGTCGGACCCGATGCCCGCCGTGCTGCGGCTGTCCGGCATTCTGTGCGGGATCGTCGTGCTCGCCTGGGTGATGGCGGTCGGCACGGCGTGGTCCGCGCGGCAGGGCGCTCGCTCGATGATGCGATAAAGCGCCCGCCGCGAAGTCAGCGTGAAGTCAACGCATCACGCTTCCTCGGCCCACGCGAGATTCTCGCGCGCCATCAGTGCCGATGAAGCCGCCGGGCCGAACGTTCCCGCCGTATAACCGCGCGGCTTGTCGCCAAGTTCCTTCCAGCCGTTGAGAATGGGCTCGACCCACGCCCAAGCCGCTTCGAGTTCGTCGCGGCGCATGAAGTGCGTGAGACGGCCGCGAATCACGTCGATCAGCAAACGCTCATACGCTTCCGCGCGGCGCTCGGTGAACGCCTGCTGCAGATCGAGGTTCAGATTGACGGGCAGCATTTGCATGCCGCTGCCGGGTTCCTTCGCCATCATCTGCAACTGGATTGATTCTTCCGGCTGCAACGTGATGGTGAGCCGGTTGCCGTAATGACGCGGACCCGCCGGAATGATCGAGAACGGCAAGTCGGCAAAGTCGATGACGATCTCAGAGCGCCGGTTCTGCATGCGCTTGCCGGTGCGCAGAAAGAACGGGACGTTGGCCCAGCGCCAGTTGTTGATATGCGCGCGCAATGCTACGAAGGTCTCGGCGCGGCTTTCGGCGGGCACGTTGTCTTCCTGCAGATAGCCCTTTACCGCCTCGCCGCCGACCGCGCCCGCCGCATACTGACCGCGCACGGTGTCGCGGGCGATATCCGCGACCGACATGGGCCGCAGCGACTTCAGCACCTTGAGCTTTTCGTCGCGCACGGCGTCGGGATCGAGCGAGACGGGAGGTTCCATTGCCACGATGCACAGCAGTTGCAGCAAGTGGTTCTGCACCATGTCGCGCAGCGCGCCGGTGTGATCGTAAAAGCCCGCGCGGCTGCCCACGCCCACCGTTTCCGACACCGTGATCTGCACGCTCTTGATATAAGGCGCTTGCCACAACGGACCGAAGATGGCGTTGCCAAAGCGCAGCACCATCAGGTTCTGGACCGTCTCCTTGCCGAGATAATGGTCGATGCGATAAATCTGCTCTTCCTTGAAGCGCTTGCCGACGGCGTTGTTGATCTCGACCGCCGAGGCGAGATCGTGGCCGAGCGGCTTTTCCAGCACGACGCGCGACTGCTCGTCCACGAGACCCGCTGCCGCGAGATTGTCACAGATGGTGGTGAACAGTTCCGGCGAGGTCGAGAGATAGAACACGCGCTGCGCGTTCTCGCGCGATGCTTCGGCGAGACGGCGGAAGTCGTCCGGGTTTTCGACATCCACGCGCACGTAGTCGAACAGCGCGAGGAATTTGTCCCACGACTGCGCATCGAAGCCTTTTTCGTCGATGAACGGGCGCGACTGCTTCTCCATGAAATTCTTCAGATAGTCTTCGCGCGTCCAGTCCTTGCGGCCGATCGCGAGAATGCGCGTGTCGGGCGGCAGATTGCAATGCGAATGAGCCATGTAGAGCGCGGGCAGCAGCTTGCGTGCGGCAAGGTCGCCGCCGCCGCCGAAGATGATCATGTCGAGCGGGCGTTCATTCGAGGAAGATGTTTGATTCGTCATGGTGCGTGAGCCGTTGAAGGTTCAGGAAAGCCGAAGCGCGGCGACCGTGACATCCGGTCGAGAGAGCTATGTTGCATGGTTTGCCGGCATTTTGCACGGGGCGCGCGCTAACGGCCGTTCGATTCGAGCGGACGAGCTTCGAAGCGCGCGTGTCTTGCCCGCCGCGCGCAACCAAAAACTAACGCCAGTTCAGCGATGGATTCGCGCGCAACGCAGGCACGGCGAGATCGAGAAACGCGCGCACCTTCTGCGCGACATGGCGCCCTTCGCGATGCACGAGATGCACCGGCAGCGGCGGCGGTTCGAAATCGGCGAGAAGGGTGACGAGCGAGCCTTCGTTCAGATGCGACGCGATCTGATAAGAAAGCAGCCGCGCAATGCCGAAGCCCGCGAGCGCGGCTTCCATCGCCGAGTCGTTGGTCGTGGTGGAAAGGCGCGGCCGCGCGCGCACGACGATATGCCGCTCGCCCTCGTAAAGACGCCATTCGGGCGGCGTCGAGGAGCCGGTGGACGTGATGATCGTATGGTCATCGAGGTCGGCGGGATGTCGCGGCGTGCCGTGTTCATCGAGATATTCGGGCGACGCGCACAGCACCCGCCGCACGTGACCCACGGGAATCGCCTGCAGCGACGAGTCCGGCAGTTCCGCGATCCGCACCGCCACGTCGATACCTTCGTCGACGAGATTCACCACGCGATCGACAAACCAGCAACTGGCGTCCGCTTCCCGATAGCGCGAAAGGTAGTCGAGCATCACCGGCATGACATGCAGTCGGCCGAACATGACTGGCGCGGTGATGGCGAGGACGCCACGCGGCGACGAATGAGTGCCGGTCGCGGCGAGGTCGGCGCTGTCGAGTTCGCCGAGAATGCGGCGGCAGTCCTCGAAGTAGCCACGGCCTGCGTCGGTGAGACGCACGACGCGTGTGGTGCGCGTGAGCAGCCGCACGCCAAGCCGTTCTTCGAGTTCCGTGACGACGCGGCTCACCACCGATGGCGACACTTCGAGCTTGCGCGCGGCGGACGCGAAGCCTCCGGTTTCGACCACGGTGACGAAGGTCGACATTGCCTGGAAACGATCCATGTTGGGGCGCACGGCCTGCGGGCTGGGAAGTTGCCGTGCATTCTCGGGCATGCTGGCGTGCCGCGCAATCTAGAGATCGAGTAGCAGCGGCGCGCTTTGTTCCGCGGGAAGTGCGCAGCAGACCAAGGCTTCGTCGTCGCCGACATGAAACGCGGGCTCGCTTGCATAGGTCACCGCGCCTTCCCTGATGCGCGTCCTGCACGTGCCGCACGTTCCGCCGCGACAGTTGAACTCCGCGTCGATGCCGTTTGCTTCGGCCAGATCGAGCAACGAGCCGCTTTCGGGCGACCATTGCACGCGCTTGTCCGACTTGAGGAAGCTCACCGATACGGCTTGCGTTGCCGCTGGCGGCATCGGCTTCGTCTCGCTACCGCGATCGGCCGTGCGTAGCAGCGATGCGGGACCGAAGGCTTCGGCATGGACGCGCGTGTCGGCCACGTTGAGCGCGCGCAAGCCATCGTAGAGCGATTGCATGAACGCGCCCGGTCCGCACAGATAGAAGTCGTAGTCGTTGAACGGCAGAAAGCTCGTCAACAAGTCGATATCGATCCGCCCCGAGACCTCGTAATCTTCCTTGAAGGTCGCGCCTTGCGGGTCGCTCAGCACGCGAATCACGCGCACCGCGCCGCCCGCGCTTTGCACGAGTGCATCGATCTCGGCGGCGAACGCGCGATTGGCGAGCGTTCGCGCCGATACGATCAGCCACGTCGGGCGGATGCGGCGCTTGCGCAGGCCTTCGTAGACGACGTGCCGCAGCATCGCGATCATCGGCGTTATGCCGACGCCCGCCGCGATCAGCACGGCCGGGCGTCGCTCCAGCGCGTCGATGGTGAAGTCGCCCGCCGGCGCGCGCGCCTCGACGACATCGCCCACTTTCAATGTGTCGTGCAGATGCGCGGACACGCGTCCTTCGCGCTTCACGCTGATGCGATACATCCCGTCCGATGGCGCCACCGACAGCGTGTACGTGCGGATCAGCGGCTTCGCTTCGCCGGGAAGATGCGCGCGAATCGGCAAATGCTGGCCGGCCGCGTGCGCCACGATGCCCGCGCCATCCGCCGATTGCAGATGGAAAGAGCGGATGACATCGCTTTCATCGACGATACGGCTCACCCTGAACGGCCGCCACGCGTTGGCGAGCGCGGCCGCCTTCATGCGTTCGGATGCCTCCGCCCAGTCGCCCGTCATCAGCGCATTGGGCGAAAAGCCTTCGCGGCGCAGCGCCCAGCGCAAGGGCAGCGCATTCTCGCGCAGCACGACACGACGCGGCGTGAAGCGCCACAGCCTTTCCGCGCCTTGAAACGCGGCGATTTCGGGTGAATCGGTGAGCACTTCGGCGTCGCCCGTAAGTTGCAGCAGCGTGCCGCTTTCGAAGTCCGTGAAGAGCAGACCGGCGCGTCCGTTCACAAGAATATTGCCGAGCGTGTTGAAGAAGAGGTTGCCCGCGAAGTCGGGAATGGTGAGCACGCCATCGTCGGAGATGCGCACGAAACCCGCCTTGCCGCCGCGATGCGACACATCCACTTGACGATGCCCGTCTTCGCGGTCGAAATACGATGCCACGAAGAAGGTGTCGGCGCGTTCGATCATCGCCCTTGCGCGTGGCGAGTGCGGATCTTCTTCGACCGGCTTCGAGCTCGAAGGCTCGGAAGGCTCGCGCACGAATTCGAAATCGCGCAGTTGAATGTATTGCGGGCAATTGCCGAAGCTCTGCTCGACGGCCACTTCGAACGCGCGGTCGCCATGGCGATGAATCACGCCGTTCATGCGGTTACGCCGCCGCGTGTGCAGTTCGATGCCGAGCATGCCGACCGATGCGCCATCGCTCATGCCGGCATCGGCGGGATCGTTCTTGTCGCGCGGATGCCTGACGGCGAGAGTCGTCGCGTCAGGCGTTTGCAGAAAGCCGGGACGGCCCGCGAGGAGCGTGGCCCAGGCGTCGCCGTTTCGATCGACCGCGCCCGTGACGATGAACGGCAGCTGCGCGAAGAATTGCCGATGCTGCTCCGGCATGAAGCTGCGCACCACGCGCCGCCCTTGTTCCTGCATGCGCTCGTAGACGCCCGCGGTTTTCTGCAGCGTGATTTCGCCGCGATGCCACGGCGCGTCCATCGTGACGGGACTGGAGAAGGACATGATCGTCTCAGGCCCGCAGCCCGGCCGCCGTCTTTTGGAACTCGATGAATCCGGGCAGCGCTTCCACGCGCGCCAGCCACGCGTTCACATGGCGATAACCGGACAAATCGACGTTGCCTTCGGGCGCGCTGGAGATGTAGCTGTAGAGCGCGACATCCGCGATGGTCGGATGCGAGCTGCCAATATCGGCGATCCAGTCGCGCGACTGCAATTCTTCGTCGATGACTTCGAGCGAGGCGTGCGCCCGGCCGATGACTTCTTCGGTATCGAACTTCCGGCCGAACACGGTGACGAGACGCGCCGCGCATGCGCCGTAGGCGATCTGGCCTGCGGCAACGGAGAGCCAGCGTTGCACCTGGGCCGCTTCGAGGGGCGTTTCGGGGAGCCAGCGGGCATCGCCGCTTTTCTTCGCGAGGTAGACAAGGATGGCGTTCGAATCGGCGATGACGTGATTGCCGTCGGTAAGCACCGGGATTTGGCCGAAGCGATTCAGGCGCAGGAATTGAGGCGACTTGTGCGCGTTGGCGGCGAGGTCGACGACTTCTTCTTCGTGATCGAGGGCAAGAAGGTGCAAGAAAAGCCGCGCCCGGTGGGAGTGGCCGGAGAGGGGATGGTGATAGAGCTTCATGGCGGGCTTCAGTCCTTATGTTGGGTTCTTGACAGTCTTCTGACGCGGAGGCGCGTTTTGCTGACCTTTACGGAGGGTCTCTCCGTGTACGAACCAAGTATGGGGATTTGCCCTGCTGAGTTGAATACCAGATAGATTCAAATCACTGTTCTTGTTTGGAGAACGGTGAAGTATTTGGGAGGTTTTGATTCACGCTTGAGTAAGCGTGCGGTGGAAGGCCAGCTTAATTGGACTGCATGCGACCGCATTTGAAATGCGCGTCGCGAGGCGCTTCGTTCCCGAGCGGATACGAAGCCCGGATTTCTTTCTGCGATGAGACTCCTCGTTCCCGAGCGAATACGAAGAACGCGCAAAGCGCGGCTCTGTCTCGCGAATACAAGCTCGCTATGGCCTCGAAATTAATAAGATTTTATGAGATGTATGGCATCAAAGGCTCGATACCGCGTGTGCCTGGCAGGCAAGTCGATCGTTTCTTAGACTTCGCCCGCATAACAACACGGGCCATCAGCATCGCGTCATCGCTCTCAATCCAGCCCCGCCGCAGCCTGCCATTCCTCAAGCGCTCGTTCGAGACCACTAAACGTCACCGGCTTATGCATATACCCGTCGAACGACGGAAAGTCGTTGTCGCCCAATTCCGTGCGCCCTGTCATCGCGATCATGTATGCATCGTGAGAAGCGCCTTCGGCCCGCAAGCCCTCGCACATTTCACGGCCGTCGCCATCGGGCAGCTCGACATCCGCGAGGATCACATCGAAGGTATGTGCATGCGCAAGTTCGCGTGCGACGCCGCAATCGTGAGCAAGCTGAACCTGATGCCCCAGTTTGCCGATCAGCGAAGCAATGCCTGCCGCGAAATCGCGATCGTCGTCCAACACCAGAATTTGCATAAGTCGCCCCGTTCGCGCGTTGGTTGAGTTGCTAGCGACCTATGCAAGGACAGTGCCATCAGCCCGCGATAAACACAGCGCCTTGCGCCGTGTGGCCGAGCCAACGAAGCGAACGGTCGTATCAGCCGCGATTTGGAATAGTTACCGGGCAAGCGCGCTCATTGTTGACGAGACTGCTACGCGCACCAGACGCCGCGGGCCACGCGCAACCTTAATTCTGGGGCGGCACATTCGCCTTGTTCCCCGCCAGCGGCGACCCATACCCGCCACTATTCGCGTTGTTAGGCAGTCCATTGACTAGTTGCGCTCGCGGATCGCTCGGATTCAAATTCAACTCTCCCGCCTGCGCATTCCCGTGCGTCGGGTACTGGCTTCCAAGCGGCGCGTCCGGCATGAGCTTGGGGTTGTTCTGAGGCGCGCTCATATCCGTTTCCGCACTCGGCGGATGCAACTGCGCAAACGCGCTCGACGCCGCGAGCAACAAGCCCGTAAAAACACAAAGGCGAACGTTCATGACAAAACTCCCGAGGTGGCGGCGCGAAGCGGTCCGCATTGCTTGAGTCTAGACCCGCGCCGTGCCACGAACGCTGATCTCCCTACCGTCGACCAGTCCAGCGTTTGTCTCAAGCGCGCGCTATTTCTTGTGTTTCTTGAGTTTGGCTTTGCGCTTGCCGCGCTCATCGATTATCCGCACGCGATGCTTGTCCTTCATCTTCTTCCATTCCTTGCATTCTTCCTTCGTGCGCAGGCAACCAATGCAGAAGCCCGTCTTTTCATCGAACTTGCAGATGCTGATGCAGGGCGAATCGACTCCCATGATTTATCCGTGAAAGTGCCGCATGGGCGTGACAGTGGGCCAACAATTTCGCACGCTGCGTGCCCGCGTCGCCAACTGATTGTTTCGATGATCCTCATAGCGCCGCCAAGCGGTGCCCCGCAAACCCTCACCTTTGACCCGAATTGCGGCATGACGCTTGCTTCATGCGGACAAATGCGTGACACGTCCGTTGCGCCGATGACGCTTTTCCCTCCTCACGAGCGAGCGAATAATTCAAATGCCTCCCGCACCCGGCTCGCGCCGTCCACCCGCCAAAATACTGCCGCCCGACGCGCCTGGCCTGCGCGCGCTGGCGTCGCTGGTGACTGGTGTCATCGTCATATGCGCTTTGTACTTCGGGCGCGCGGTACTTATTCCGATCATCCTCGCGATTCTGCTGAGCTTTCTGCTCGCGCCTTTCGTCGATATGTTGCGGCGCATTCGCTTCGGGCAAGTGCCATCGGTGATCGTCGCGGTGTTGCTGGCGTTGTCGGTGCTGACGGCTGTCGGCGCGCTGATCGGCGCGCAGGTCGCGCAACTTGCGGGCGATCTGCCGAAGTATCAGGTCGCGGTCGAACGCAAGATCGACTCGGTGCAGCGCCTGACAGTCGGTCGCGCCGATGAATTTCTGGGGCGCGCATCGCGTGCGCTCAAACGCATTTCGCCCGCGCGTGAGCAGGAGCAGCGCACCGCCGAGAACAATCCCGCCGCCTCGCCGATCGATCAGCCGATGCCGGTGGAAGTGCACGAACCATCGCCGTCGCCGCTGGAACTGGCGCAGCGCTTTCTCTCGCCGGTCATCAGTCCGCTGGAAACGACGGGCATCGTGCTGGTGGTCGCGGTGTTTATCCTGTTGCAGCGTGAAGATCTGCGCGACCGGCTGATACGCCTATTCGGCTCGCGCGATCTGCATCGGGCAACTACCGCGATGGACGAAGCCGCGCGCCGTCTCTCGCGCTATTTTCTGGCGCAGCTCGGCATCAACGTGAGCGTGGGCATCATCATTTCGATCGGGCTCGCGGTTATCGGCGTGCCGGGCGCATTGCTGTTCGGCGTGATGACGGCGCTTCTGCGCTTCGTGCCGTACGTCGGGACGTGGATCGCCGCGCTCGTCGCGGTGGTATTCGCGGCGGCGGTTGGCCCCGGCTGGACCATGCTGATCTGGACCATCGTATTGTTCGGCGTGACCGACATCGTGGCGGGACAGATCGTCGAGCCGCTCCTGTATGGTCACAGCACCGGGCTTTCGCCGTTCGCGGTGATCGTCGCGGCAATCTTCTGGAGCTGGATCTGGGGGCCAATAGGTCTCGTGCTGTCGACGCCGCTCACGCTGTGCCTCGTGATTCTCGGGCGCCATGTGGATCGCCTCGAATTTCTCGATGTGCTGTTCGGCGACCGGCCAGCGCTCACCCCTGCGGAAAATTTTTATCAGCGCCTGCTTGCCAACGATCCCGACGAAGCGCTGGCGCAAGCGGAATCGCTGCTGACGGAACGCTCGCTGATCGCTTACTACGACGAAGTCGCGCTCGAGGGCTTGCGGCTCGCGCATAACGACGTGCTGCGCGGCGTGGTGACGGTGGATCAGTTGCGGCGCATCAACGAGTCGGCGCTCGACATCATCGAAGGGCTGGAGGAAACCGACGATACCGCCGTGCTGCCGCCGCCTCATCGCGAAGATCCGCCCGCGAGTCTGGAGTCGCCGGACGAAGCGGTGCCGCTCGCCTACGAAGCGCCGCCGCCGCATTTCGATGCGCAAGCGGAAGGTCACACGGCGTCCGTGCTGTGCATTGCAGGGCGCAGTGAACTGGACGATCTGGCCGCGACAATCGCGGTGCAACTCTTTAGGAAGCACGGGCTGGGCGCCGATCTGGCGGGCTACGAACGCTTCTCGCGCGGACGCTTCGGCGAAGTGAACCTGCACGGCGTGTCGATCATCTGCGTGGTCTCGTTCGATGCCGCCGAGTCGCCGCCATATCTGCGCAATCTCTTGCGCCGCCTGCATCAGCGTGCGCCGGCAGCCGAGCTGATCGTGGGACTCGTGTTCCCCGAAAGTCCGCTGCAGGGCGAAGCGCTGGTGCGCACGAGTTCGGCGGCGGTGTCGTTCAAGGAACTGGTCGAGGCATGCGTGGCGGCGGCGCGCCGTCAATCGACCGATGGCGTCTCATGGACCGGACTCGATCCCTCGGATGGCGAAGCCGCGCTCGAAGGACCGTCCGCGCCCGAAGAGGACGCGCCGGCGTTGCGCAACGGCTGAAGCCTGCCGCCGCCTTAGCGGTTGCCGTCGAACAAGTCGTTGAGCATGGTGTCGAATGCGGCTTGCGCCTCTTCGAGCTCTTGCAGGGCGGCGTCGAAGGCCGTCAGCGCGAGTTGCGTCGGGCGGCCGTCGCCCTCGGGCGCGAACTGCTTCTGCAAGGCAAGAAAGGCGGATTGAACCTGGCGCGTCGCGTTGACGATGCGTTCCATCGCGCGCGCTTCTTCTTGCCGGTTGGCTTCTGCGGTCATGTGGGGCACTCCTTGTTGGCAATGCCCGATATTATCAAGCGCGGAAGCCTTCGCGGTCCAACTCCGACTCAAGCCGTCGCTTTTGGGCCGGCGACCGTGAACAATCTTACCGCTTCCTTCAGCACCGCCGCCACTTCGCCAGGCGCTTGGCCGTCACCGCCGCCTGTTCGACCAGCGCCGCGTTCTGCTGGGTCGAATCGTCGAGATGCGAGACTGCCTGATTCACTTGCGCGATCCATCCGCCTGCTCGCTGCTGGCTTTCGCCACTTCCATGATGATCGTCATACGCGGTTCGCTGCTTCGTCGATAGCACGCATCTGGCGCGTCGTGCGCGTGACGAGGCGTGCGTTTCGTGCCGATATCGGTGCCGCTTCGCCGGGCGCTTTATTGCGCGCTCCAGCCGCCGTCGATCTTCAACTCCGAACCGCGCATTTCGCTCGCGGCGTCGGAGCAGAGGAACACGGCGAGATCGCCGATCTGCTCCGTCGTCACGAACTGCGCCGACGGCTGCTTCTCGCCAAGTAGCTTCGCGCGGGCGTCGTCAGGCGAGAGCGATTCGCGTGCGGCGAGATCGTCGATCTGCTTCTGCACGAGCGGCGTATGCACGAAGCCGGGGCAGATGGCGTTGACCGTCACGCCGCTGCGCGCGTTTTCGAGCGCGGCGACCTTCGTGAGTCCGAGGATGCCGTGCTTGGCCGCCACATAAGCGGACTTGCCGACCGACCCGACGAGTCCGTGCACCGAAGCGATGTTGATGACGCGTCCCCAGCCGCGCTCGCGCATGCCGGGCAGCGCGACGCGCATGGTGTGAAACGCCGAGCTGAGATTGATGGCGATGATCGCGTCCCAGCGTTCCACCGGGAACTGGTCGATGGTCGCGACATGCTGGATGCCCGCGTTGTTCACGAGAATATCGACCGCGCCGAAGGTTTCGTTGGCGAAGGCGAGCATGGCTTCGATTTCGCCGGGCTTGGTCATATCGGCGTCGTGATGCACCGCTTTCACGCCGATGGCTTCGATCTGCGCGAGGGCGCCGTTCACATCGCCGAAGCCGTTCAGCACGAGATTCGCGCCGGCTTGCGCAAGCGCCGTGGCAATGCCTAAGCCGATGCCGCTCGTCGAGCCGGTGACGAGCGCGGTCTTGCCGGCGAGCGATTTCGATGCGAATTGAGTCATGGACAGATTTCTCGATGAGTTTGAAGGGAGATGCGCGTTCGGCTGACTTTACAAAACGTCGCTAACTTTGCCTAGTGCGTAAAACACCGCGCATCGAAACACGGCCGCAAGGAGCCGATGTTATCTTTGCCAGCAACCCCAAGGAGCCCGACCCATGCTCTCACTCATTTACCGCGACTACATTGCCTGCCTGAACGACAAGGACTGGACGAAGCTCGGGCAGTTCGTTCACGACGAGGTGTCGTATAACGACGTGCCAGGCACGCTGGCGGGTTATATCGGCATGCTGGAGCGAGATTACGAGCAGATTCCCGATCTGCATTTCAATATCGAACTGCTCGTTGAGGACGCGCAGACGGTTGCGGCGCGCCTGCTGTTCGATTGCTCGCCGAAGGGGACGTTCCTCGGCGTGCCCGTACACGGCCGGCGCGTGTGCTTTCGCGAGAACGTGTTTTATCGATTTCGCGATGAGCGTATCGAGCGGGTGTGGTCGGTCATCGATAAGGCGGCGATTGAAGCGCAAGTCTTGTGAATGATTACATGCCATGTAATCGTTGAGGCCCGCTAAGCCTTTGCTGGCGGGCCACCGTCTAGAATCGTCTACTATCCGTCTATTTGTATTTATATGGCAATTTTCAATTCAGTCCATTCCGCGCCGCGCACGTCGCGGTACAAAGACGTCATCTCCGCCGACTTGTGACCGAGGAGCGCCTGAGCGAATTTCGCATCGTACTGCTCGGTATAGAGACGTGCCGCAAGACTCCGAATCTCGTGGAACGAAGCCGGTGTCCGACCATCCTCCCACGTTAAACCCGGTGTCGAGTTGCGGGTGTCTGCAAATGCTCGTGTGAGTTTTTCAGCTGTTACGCGGGCGCTTCTTCTCTGACCGCCGCGCGTCTCGGTGTAATGCAGCATGTACGCGGATACGGCGTCGTCTCTGCACCGCTTCACCACGTCGTCAAGCGACAGTTTGAGCGCCCCTAGTCGAAGCGACAGCGGAATGCGCAGCCGCACAGATCCTCGCCCTTTGGTCTGAACGACCGCTAAGAATCCATCTTTCGCCTCGGCAAACTGCATCTTCGAGACATCCTCCCGGCGCTGCGCAGTGATGAGTGCCAACTCCATGCTTCGCGCGATCCACGAATCAGGCGACTTCTGCGCTTGCTTATAGATGGCGAGGAAGTTCTCCAGGGTGAGCCGCGATCTCACGACTTCAATGTCGGGCCGCCGTGTGACGGAAACAGGATTCTTCCCTCCTTCGATCAAGCCTTTCGTCTCAGCCTCGCGAAACATGTCGTGCATGGTCTTGCGTATCAGAGCGGCCATAGGCGCGCCGCGTGCCGTGGTAGCGGTCAGAATAAAGTCGGCGACCTCGCTTGTTTTCACCTCTCTCAGGAGCCTGTCGACGAACGGCGCGGTGCAAACGGCTCGGATGCCGGCGCGAACAGTCTTCATCGTGCTCGGTGTCGGATTGCGAGTCTCCGCATAGATCACAGCGTACTCTGCCGACCAGGCGCGCAGCGTCCTGTCATCCGGTGCAGTCATGCGCTGCACGATCGATCGATGGCCTCGACTCTGTTCGAGCTCTGCGTTGGCGGCGCGCGCTTCGCCAAACGCCTTCGCCTGATCGCGGCCAATACCGTAATCCTTCTTGGTGTCAGGATTGCGCCAGTAGAAATAGCCCGTGCTGTTCTGATACAGGTTCGCGGGCCAGTGCCGGCGCTTTGCTTCACGACGCCTTGCGGCCATTCCCAAATCTCCGTTGCATCTCGCCTGCGTCGTCGTAATAAACGGCGGTCGGTTCGACAAAATACTTGGCGCCGCATTTGATGGGCTGCGGCACAATACGGCCATTTTTACGCCAGTTGCGCAGCGTGTTCCGATGCGGCTTCTCTTTTCCGAACAGCAGTTCTGCCCACTGCTCAAGGGAGACTAGCTTCGCCATTTCTCGACTCCGAGATACGCGCGCGCCACGCGCATGAATTCTTCGATGTTGCGGATCATTCCGTGCTGCTGTCCTTCATCGTGTAAAGCCGCACCATTTCTTCTTCGGTAGCGACGTGCGATCCGTCTGGACCAGCGCGGTTGTCCTCGAGCAGGTCGGCTTTCGTCGGGCCGTACAAACCGCCGCTGCAGCCATACTGGCGAACGCGCGCCATGCGCGAGTCGTGCAAGGCCATGTCGAGATCTATACCGTCCCTCTGCAAGTCGGCACGGAGCGAGTCGATGAGATCCGGCTCGTCCATCAGTTCGGTCTGCGGTTTGTCTTCGCTCCAGATGCAATACTTGCCGCCGAACTCTGCGATATATCCGCGCATCACTCCCTCCAAATATCCATGCTTCCGCAGCGGGCGCACATCAGAACGGCACCGGGAAAACAGGTGTCACGATCAACGCATCGCGCTCCTCTTTGCTCTTAGCGCCGCCCCAGAAGTATTCGCCTGACTCGACGTATGCTTCGACGTTTGCGCCGCCATATTCGGACTTCAGGCACAGCAGGCCGTTGAACAGAAAGAAGCCGGGCGGACAATCCTGAAGCGAGCATGGTTGGTCTTGCTCGAACTGCAATGTGACTCGGTCGTTATCACTCATCGCTCTTCTCCTGTCCGGTATGCGCGGGTTGCATGAGGGCGCGCAATTCGTCGCTGATTTCGCAGGCGCAATGCCGCGCGCCGGTTCTAATTCCTTCCAAGAAGCCGCTCATGAAGGGGCTGCCATCAATCGCTTCCTTTTGGACTCGGGCCTCGCGTGCCAAGCACAGTTCCTTCGCTCTCTCCAGCGCCTGTCGCTCGGCTGCTTGCCATGCAACATACTGGTTGGTCATATACCCATATTCGTACTGCCCATTGGGCAAGAGAACAGGTTTGTCTCCGTCAAGAGACTCAATCCACGCCTCAAACCTTTCCCGGCTAGTCATCTACTTCTCCTTCGTGTCGGTGGATGCGCTCCACTTAGACTTGTAAACTTCGATGAACTCGGGTTCGAACTGAGAGCGCCAGCCGCAGCTAATGCACTGGAATTGTTCTCCGTCGAATGGCGCTCGTGCAGAAGCGCGACAGTCCTCGTTTCCGCAATATGGTCTATATCCCGGACGAGTCATAAGATTGAATCGAACGATGCTCAAGATTTTTCCCCTTCCTCGGATGCGCGCTCGTCCTGCATGGCGCGGGTGATGGCGGCGTCAATCTTCTCGAATACGCGCGGCACTTTTGTTTGGTCCAGCCCGTTATCGACCATGCACTGCCTTGCGAGTATCAGAGCTTTTAATGTCTTTGCATCATCCGGCGCGGGGCGGGTGAATACGACCCGAGGCTCGAAGCACGCCGGATACTTCGCCATGTGGTCGAATCCATCTTTGCTCTGATCGGTCCACGTGTCAGCAAAGCGAGAACCAATAGTGCGCGCTTGGTAAATCGGTTTCCTCTGCGCCAATACGCGGGATTCGAGGGCGGATTTGAATCCCTCCTGAAAGAATGTCTGAACGTCCATATCCAGCCAATCGTTGGATTCATGGTCGTAACGATTCGAAAAGGCATCAAACGCTTTCTCGGCGGTTTTGTCGTTGTCAGTCATTTGCTCGCTCCCTTGGCGATAGCGGCACCGTTATTCCAAAGCATCATGCAGAAGTTAGCCACGTCACGCGGGTCGCCTTTATCGACATGCTCACGGAGCATGCGTGACAAATCATCCGGCGAGCATTGCTCCCATCCGCCGCGACCTTTAGCGCGTGCTGCTGCCATCTTCTCTTTCATGGCTTGCGCGAAACGGTCCACCGCTTTAGCATCGGGATGTATTGCCTCTTGCTTGTCGCTCGTCTCCCGAATATCGCTTAGCGCCTCAAGCACATCGTGGTATTGGCCGATGGGCACAACGCTAAACAGAAGTTGTCGAACCTCTTCGAATTCTCGGTCGTTCATTTATTCATCTCCGCAATGATTGCGAATGCGAACTCTTCTACCGTTCTCGTTTTTTCCCACAGCCTGTTGATCGTGGATTTGCTCAACGTATTCTTAATAGGTCGCGTGAAAAGCGGTTCAAACTTACGCCCGTAGAGCGATGCGTGATAAACGCTCGAATCGCTTGGGGCGTCCTCGCAATACTGATAATTTCCTTCCCCATCGAAATATCGCCAAACCACAGGCTCCGCGCTCACATCTAGGGCGTACTTCTTTGCTAACGCATACGCTTCATCGACCTTCTCTTTAGAGACGTGCCCCGCTGCAATTAGCGCATCAATCACGTATGCGTCTTGCGTCTTCGTGTTCATCTTGTTCTCCTTCTCTCGCTATAGGTGTTTCGGCAATAGGTCAGGCGGCGGCAATCATTCGCCGGTACACGTCAGCCATGTACGCCGACCAGTTGTATTCGCGGTTGATCCGCACGTTTAGCGCAAACGACACGGCCACGTCGAGCATTGCGGGCGTCGGATCGAGCGGGACGCGCTTCGAGTCTTTCGCAACAACGGGCGACAGCATTGCTCGCAAAGCGATGTTTTCTCGCTCAAGCTCCCGCGCGAGCGGCGCAAGTTCTTGATGCACCGCCTCGAAATAGCGCGCTTGTGCTGCTGCGCTTGTGCCGGGGAATTCCTTCATCACGGCATCAATGCATGCTTCGACTCGCGGAGCGCCAGTGTCAAGCGGTTCGTCATCGTCTTTCACGTCTTCTCCTTCGTGTCGGTGGATGCGCCTTGCATTGCACATTTCGATCGTTGCATCGAGATCGTAGAAATCCAACTTCGCTCGGCTACGCTGCAACGTGTATCCGCGACGAGCCATGAACCAGAGAAACACGTCGATCACATAGCAGTGGCCGGTGACACAATCGACTTTCCTGGCGTATTCGTGCTCCTCCACGTCGATCGTTTCATGCATCGCTTTGAACAAGTCTTTCTGGTCGTGAAAGTCGCGCATGATTGCCGGAAGATATGCGCCGGACTTAAGCCATTCCTCGATCACGATTTCTCCCCTTCCTCGGATGCGCTCTCGTCTTCCGGAATGTCTGAAACGTCAGATAGCTCGAACGTTCCAAGGTCTTCAACGCTGAATTCTTCGAATACAAAAACACCGCCGCCTTGTTGAACTTCTGTGCGCGCATCATCCTCGTTGTCCGCGTCTACGTAATAAACTTGATAGCCGCTAACGGAAGTCACATCGACGGTAAATGTGTATCTCTTCACGATTTCTCCCCTTCCTCAGATGCGCGGTTAGCTGCGATGGCGGCGTCGATTTGCTCCACATCTTCAAACTCAAGCAGACCAAGCTTAACTGCCATATGGAATCGTTTTGCTTGCAACTCATCCGCACTTCCTTTGGCTCGATGCCGGATCAATTCATCGCTAGCCCAACTTACCCAACTTTGCTTAGGGGTCTCCGCATCGCGCACATCAGCGGATGCGATGGGGTGGGCATAGAGCTTACGAGTGTTCCAACCCGTCCTGCCTTGCGTTGCATCGTAGACTTCCTTGCTAATGTCCATCCAAACGCCAGGCATCTGTTCGCTCTGATACACCGCCTCTTGCTTGTCGCTACCAGCAGCAATTGCTTTTATGTTGTTTTCTAGGTGCTCATAAGCTTCGCTATAGTTCATTTCAAATCCTTTGTCGAGAATTTGGCAGAGCGTATCGAGGGCATCGGTATCTTCACCATCCTCATCCACGTATTCTCCGAACTCACGAAGGCTTAATACCGCGTTTTGTAGAACGATGACCCCTCGCGCCACCACCTCTTGCTTGTCGCTCTCTGTAAGGAGAGCCGCTAAATCGTAGAGTTTCACGGCGCGAAGAATCTTTTGCGCGTGATCGATGGCGTTCTTCTGCTCGTCAGTCATTTGCTCGCTCCCTTGCATTCAAGCGTTGCTGCCGCCATTAAATGGATACTCAGACCTAACGCAACAGATAGCCGCGTTGCCATATGCAGACTGACGTTCTGAGTCCGGTCATTTTCAATTGACCAGATATGAGATTTAGAACTGCCGGCAGCATCGGCGACTTCCTCAAGCGTCATACCAAGGGCTTCACGCCGGTTCCTAACCATGTCGGAGAGGTTCATCAATCCTTCTCCGGTGGCTTGCCGTGCTTGACCCAATCAGGAAGTTCGTCCAATTCCTCCCGCGTCATCGGTCTAGGAGCCTCTTGCTTGTCGCTCGGTTCGGCAAGGATGGACTCGATATGCGGAATGTATTTGCGCATATCAGCGATTTGGAAAGCCGCTATTGCCATTCGCAACGCATATTTCTGCTCTTTAGTCATTTCAAATCCTTGTCGGGAGATGTGACAAGTGCACGTCGGTTTGCTCGAACGAATGCTTCCTGTACGGCGCTGTCGTTGAGAACGACCCGCGCATATCCGACGACCTTGTCGTTCACTTCCTTTACGCTGTACGCGCCGATAAGACCGCACATGTTCGCCAGTTCGAACAGGTGTTCGTAGCTGATGCCGTCAGGCGATTTCGTTTCCGCTTTCGGGACATATACAAGCATGTGATCCCACGCGCGCGGATCGACGTTCTTAGCCTCGCTGCCGAGCCGGTCTACTAAATCCATCATGGCATCGCTTATCGGCTGTGCCGCCTCTTGCTTGTCGCTCATATCTTCAAGTGCAGTCCCAAGCCGGACGCACATTTCTTCGGTCAGCATCAGATACTTAGTGCCGCGCTGAACAACGCATTCTGCTTCTTCTGCTATTGCTCGCCACAAGGTAAGTGCATTTGTCATTTCAAATCCTTAGCTAAAGAAGTGAGCGCAAGCCCACGTCACTAATGCAATAAAGATCACGCCAAGCGCTCCGACTATCACGCCCGCATCAAAATCCAATACGACTGTCATTTATTCATCTCCGCAATGATTGCGCGTATCAGGCGTCACGAGCGCGCAGCATGGCGTCGGCATCCATATACCGTAGACGTGCGCGCACTTCGGCCCAGTACATCGAGTTCGCCACCGGATCAGCGGTGTAGTCGGGCGGCGCAGCATTCATCAGTGACATCGCCAAGCGCACCGGAATTTCATCGCCGAGATTCGAATGCACCGCGAAGTAATCACGCAGCGTCATGCCGCCGAATTGCCACGTTGACATTCCGTCTTGGTGACCGAATTCGCCAGTGATGTCGTCCATCTTCGTGCTCACCGGAAACGCCGGTCCACCTGTGTTCTTTTCATTCACGTTCTTCTCCTTTATGGGCGCGTATCAGTTTCTTTGGCGTAGCTCATTGCTTCGTCAGCGGCTTGTATGAAGAGAGCAGCGGTCCGCGCGTTGATCGCGTTGCCGTAGCCCTTGGCGCGCACTCGTTCCAAAGCAATGGAAGGTTCATCGCTAGGCAATAGATCGGTGTAATCACCTGCCATGGCAGCCCTAATTCGAGCAGCCGCGTTGCCAGACTCGGCGAATGCCGCTTGCGTTGCGACAGAAACGCATTCGATCGACTGATGTCCTTTCCGTCGCGCGCGCAAGGAGTTGGCAACGAAGTAAAGCCTGTTTCGGATGTGATCAGCGCCTGCACCAGCTGCACTGGTAACTGCCGCCGCGCAGGCGTAACTCTGCGACTCCATCTGGTCGAAAAGATCGTCGAGCCACATGAGTCCATCACGGCTTCCAACTTGTTCGCCAAAACAAACGTCAGGTCTGCACTCGCGGATGAGACCAAACCACGCGGGAGCAAGGTGTCTGGGGTCGTTGAATCCAGCTCGCTCGTGTGCGACTGCAGCGACGCTGAAAGGTTGGCATGGACAGGAACCGGTCCAAACAGGTCGGTCGTCAGGCCATCCAGCGAGCCGAAGGGCATACGACCAGACGCCGATTCCGGCGAAGAAGTGACATTGTGTGTATCCGCGCAAGTCGCTAGGTCTGACATCCTCGATGCTCCGTTCGTCCACGTCGCCCGGCGCGATATGCCCGGCTTCAATAAGATTGCGCATCCACTGCGCCGCGTATGGGTCGATTTCGTTGTAATAGGCTCGGCCCACGTTCTTCTCCTTTATGGGCGCGGGTGCGATACGCGCGTCACGCCTTTGCTTTGACGATGTGGCTTTCGACCCATTGACGCATGCGATGCCAGCGCGCTTCTTCCTGACGCGCCTTAGGCACGCATACGGACTTGACGCGGCGGTCCCACGGGCGCATCGGGCCGCATATCTCGATTTCTACGAAATCCCACGGATACATCCCTTCGTCGTTCTCAAAGACGATCTCGGCGGCGAGGGCCGGCGCGATATTAAACGCTTCGGCAACAGCCTCGCGGTCATCAGGATCAAGCTTTGACATGTCGATGCCGCGCGCCGCGCCGAGCACGCCGATCGTGCAGAAGTCGCCGTCAGCCGTTTCGAGTTCGTCGGCGATCAGGCGCTTTTCCGGCATGGCATCGAGCGCTGCCGCGAGCTCGCTCAGGAACGCTTGACCGCGTTCGCCTTTGATTGCCGAGTTCACTGCGCCACGCCAACGAATGAGCGCCCAGCCGTCGCAATCGTCGCTGTATCCGCTTCTGCTCACGACGCCTCTCCGGTTGCTTTGGCAATAACAGAGCGCGCGGCGTCGCCGATCGTCCGCATTGGGATGCTGTCGCCTACAAGGGCGTTCATATCGAGAAACGGCTTGGCCTTGATATGGCCGGAGTCGATGCCACGAAGCACCAGTTCGGCAAATTCAAGAAGGTCAGGCGCAGCGGCGATCAACGCTACATTCGCGCGCGTTTCTTCCGCTTCCCAATCGGGCGCACCGTCATAGGCCGGCTTGAGGACGTTGGCGATCTTGAACCGCGTGCCGGCGATGCTGCCGCGAATGCGCACATACGGCTTATCGGCTTCATCGGGCAGCAGCATCCATGGGCCGCGAGTGTGTTTCGTGCTCACGCTTTCTTCTCCTCGAACATGTCGATGGTCTTCGTGTCGCGCTCAGCCTCGGCATCCGCCTGCAGGTTTCCGAGGATCATCGAAAGCCGCGTGCGACCATCGCCGCCGTAGGGCAGGCAATCACCGTCCCAACCGATCGACGAAAGCTGCGATTCGCTTTTGATCTCGCGGCCGAATCCATAGTCGTAGTCGGTATGGCTCACGTCGCCGAGCGATTCGCGCGCGGTTTCCTCAGCGACCTGCATGGCGTGCGTCGAATCAGTCGCCATTACGACGGTCACGATGCTGATCTCGACGGAGTAGGGCTTAAGCGTGCTCACGGCGTCTCCTGTTCAGTTACCTGATGCAATGCGCGTCGACTCAGGCTGCGCTACCGCATAGACTTGCTGGCCATCGGCGTTCGTCGTTGTCGTTTCCGTCTCGCCCTTCAGCAGCTTGTGCTTCACGAAGATCGAGCGGACTTTCGGGTCGATGGAAGCGAGGATGTCCAGCGCTGCCGATCGGAGTTCTTTTGCGTTTTCGGGATCAGATACCGCGGCTTGCTGCACGCGTTCGAATGTGCGGAGCATCACGCACGCCTCGTCGATCTTTGGCGCGCCAACGCTTACCGCGAAACCCGGTCCGCCAGCGGCAAGGCCAGCCGTTCCGCCGCAATAGTCACCAGAGAACGAGCCTGCGAAGCCAGGGAGGACCGCATTGCCGGTCGTGCGCGCCGTATAGCTGCCGCTGTACTCGACCTTGTTCGGGCTGTTGAAGGTGATCTGTTGAGCGTTGCCTTGATTCGTCGCGCCGGCCACGGAAGACGTGGTTGACGTGTTCTCTGCGTTGCCCGACACTTGAGCCATCGCGGGTGCAACCGCGAAGAGCGCGATGAGGGCGATGAATTTCGTTTTCATTTGTGGCTCCGGGAAGCGGGCCGGGTTCCATCCGGCCCGCATCTTGTTGTCCGATGTTCCGCGCTTAGTGGATGAAGCTGATTCCTGCGATACC
Source organism: Caballeronia sp. LZ001 (assembly GCF_031450875.1). NCBI lineage: Bacteria > Pseudomonadati > Pseudomonadota > Betaproteobacteria > Burkholderiales > Burkholderiaceae > Caballeronia > Caballeronia sp. LZ001. The sequence goes on from NZ_JARTVX010000004.1 coordinate 769,334, forward strand.
GCCAATTGCACCGACTGCACCGATAGCGCCGGTCGCGAACTGCCCACTGCCTTGTGCTGCGGTCGTCGTATTGCCGTATGCCGCGCCGCCATTCGCGATGCTGTTGCCGACGTTCGTCGGGGCATTGCCGACTGCCGATCCCGTGACACCTGAGTTCGAAAACTGCGTCGTGTTGGTGACGACCGTCGCGCCGACGCTATTCACGCCACCGCCAATCGTTGCCGTGCCGCCAGTGTTGTTGAACGCGTTCTGATACGAAGCGCCCGTGCCGCCGACCTGCGCGGCCGTCACTGCGTTGCCGTTGCTGATGCTTGCAGCCGAGCCCGACACGCTGCCGCCGAATGCGGATGCGCCGGCGCCGACGACGATGCCACCCTCGACGCCGGTGGCGTGCGCGACATTGAACAACGATGCGAATGCTGCTGCGACGACTGCCAATGCGATTTGCTTCTTCATTTCTGGTGCTCCTCGTGTAATGCACGTGGCGGACGTGCGGCCGTTTTAATCGAGAGGCAACACTTCGTCAGCGTTTCTCTTTGCGGATGCGAGGTTGTCGTCGGCGATCTCGATGGCGTCAGTGATCTGGCCGTCTTTGCCGCCCATAAACTCGTCATGAGCAGCCGTCATCGCTTCTTCTTCTCCCTCGGTGTCTTCAACTTCGACGAGAACGACTTGCCAAGTCTCGACCTTCATTTCGAACCACTTGCTCATGTCGATCTCCTAGATACGGCCGGATTACGCGCCGGCACGCGGGGGGTTGGAATTCAGTTCGAGATGGGCCGCTGGATCTGCACCGAGTCAAGCCACTTCTGCTGCTTTTCGAAAGCAGCGGCGCCGCGATTGAAGAGAAGGGCAATAATTGCGGCAAGCGACCAAACGGTGAGGACTACTATCGGCAAAGTGGACATGAGGGTGAGCCTTTTCGGGATGCGTTATCAGATGCAGCGCGTATGCGCGCAGCGTTCCATTTCAGCTTTGCGGTGAGACGTCTCGGAATCTATGACCAGGAACACGGCCGCGACGATGAGGACGACACCCCAGATCTTCAGCAGGCTCATTTCCAGAGCGCGCCGGCCGGAACTGCGACACAGAGGAACCAAACCATCCCAATCGAGATTGCGACGGCCGAGCCCATGCCGATCGTCTTGTAGATCTGATCAACGCGGCTCAGTCGAGCAATGTCGAGCAGAGCGTTGTCGTTGATTGCGCGTTCCATCGTCTATCCCCGGTTAGATGGTCAAGAGCCAAAGGCCACCCGCCGTCGCGAGGATGCCAACGACGAGACCGGCGCTTACTAATGCTGCGAGCTTTCCCATGTTCGTCTCCCTAGAGCGGTGGGTGAGTGCATGGGAGTAATAGTAGTCCGACTGCTAGCGCATGTCAACAGCGCGACTAATAAATTCGAACGTCCATTTGTAACAGTCGAATGAGAGAGGCGGGTGACGTGCCCGTACAACAAAAAAACCCGCCGAAGCGGGTTCTTTTCTGTCGATGCGGGTCTCTACTTACTTGCTGCCGACTAGGATGAACGCATCTGATCGATCCGGGAGGGTCGCCGCCGCAACGATTTCATTGTTGCTTACAGCCAACACACCAACCATTGTCTTGCCGGGGTAAGTACAGGCTGTCGAGCCAAACGTCACCGCCGCATCCCACACGTTCTTACCATTGTGAGCCGCGATGACGCCCTTGAATGAGCAGCCGCTGGGGCCTTGGCCGGTGAAAGTGGCATCAGCGTTGATCGTCAGGCTGACGCTCTCGCCGCCTTTCACAGATCCGGCCGCACCGGTGTAGGTACCCGCAATCGATGTGAGGGTGGGCGACTGGTCATAGACAGGGCTGTACGTTCCGGAGAACGTGATGCCGGCGCCACCTCCTGAGTTGGGCGAAACCGTGCCGCTGATATTGCTTTTCACCGTGTACGTCGCCGCCACTGTGTCGTTCAGAACAGTGTTCTGGCCGATGTAATAGTTTTTCGCATCGGTGGACTTGAACGTTCCGCCCGATGACGAGGACGTACCTTGTACAAGGCCGACCGTATTGCTTGTCGCGTTCGTGTAGACGAAGTAATAAACCCCTGTGTCCAAGATCACGCCGACGATTGCATCGTTGCTCGAGTCGGTGCCTTGATAGATGCCGTTCGCCTCGGCGCTTGGGGAGGTAGGAGGCGACGTATTGCTGCTCCCGCCACCGCCGCCACCACATGCGGCAAGCATCGACGCAAGAAAGGCCGCGGAGATCATCTTCATTTTCATCTTTACTACCCTCGTTTTAGCTCGGCTTATTCGGGCGAGCTTTACCCGACTGCTATGGCCATGCAGTTCTATTCTGTTTCCGCGCGGCAGTATTCAAAGGGGTGGCGCGGAGCCGCCCTTTGACATGAGGTCGACGATGCAGATAAGAGCCACGAGGATTGTCCCCGCCGCGAACAGGCGCGACGCCGTGTGCTGGGCCTTATCGCTTATGAGCGCGATCATGCGCGTGATGATGTATAGGCCGACCATCAGCCCAATGTCTGGAATCATTTGCCCTCTCTCGTTCTTACATTCTTTGCCGGATCTTTCTCGCGGGCACCGCATGCGCCACGTAATACATCCACGAGATGTCCGACTCTTTTAGCAACAGCGTGCCCGGTTCACCATACGACGCGAGCTGAACGCCGCCCCGGCGCGAGACGAGCCTTCGAAGCATCGTCTCGCCGTTCATCATGCGAACCAGGACATCGTCTTCCAGCTCTGGTTCAGTGCCCGGCTCGACCAAGGCGAACTCTCCCGGGTTGAATCGCGGGGACATTAGCGTCCCGACGATCGGGGAAAGGAAGGCTCGCGGGTCCGTAGTCGCCAATTCGGCGTAGTGATCTGTAACTCCCACTGGGTGATCCCCGTCAGTCCAAAGTGTCTCTGGCATCCCGGTGTCCGCGTAATTCACCACGAAGACGCGCCGGACGTTCCTATCGTCTACCGAATACTGTAGAGGAATCGGGACGTTCGCAGTCTCATTTCTTTGCAGCGAATGCAAAGTATCGCTCTTTTCGGTCGATGCTGAAAAGCCGATTTGAGGCGCGATCTGGTCGTTATTCGCGACTATCGCCCAGCCCATTTCACTGTTAGGAAGCGCCAGAAGCCCCGCCTGGCGTAGCTCGGCGGAGAGATCAGGGCTTATTTCGTCGGGGGTGACTCCGAATAGACGGGCGAGCTTGACGAGAGTGTGCGGATTCAAAGGTATCTTTCCGCGCAAGTATTGACTTAGCGCACTTTGATTGAATCCGAGTTCGGCCGCTGCTGCTTCCTGCGACCGAGGCAAGCCCGATTCTGCTTGACGCTGCTGCCACTTACGGAAAAGCGACTGTATTCGCCCGGCATCGGCGAGCTGAGATGAGGTAAGGGGTTTCGCGGGCATAGCGCAAAGATAGAAGCACGGCTAATAAGAATCAAACAGCACGACTGTTGACAACGCCTAGCAGTCGGACTAATATAACTACATGAACGGACTAATCACACTTCGCAAGCGCCTCGCAATGTCGCAAGCCGAAATCGGCGCAGCGATCGGGGTCACTCAGTCAACGATCTCGCAAAGCGAGCGCGGCGAAATAACCTTGTCCGTCGAGGTTGCGAAACGCCTTCGAGATTTCGCTCGTAGCAAAGGTGTGAGGACGACTCTAGACGACCTCTATACCAGCGACACGGAGGCTGCATGACCGAAGCGCCGCTTACAGCAGCAGAGCAGAAAGAGGTCCGTTCGATGTTGCTTGATCTTGTGTCGAAAAACTTGCCGGAATCGTTTCTTGATGAGGTGCGTAAGAAAGCGGTCCTGCAGATCCGCAAACTGAAAGCGGAGTCAGCAGGACCAGCCAAAGCAACGAGGTAGGCAACGCCGTAATTGCTGGTTCGAGTGTGGAGCTCACCAGTCTGTACTTCGTAGTGCTAACGGCGTCGTGGTCAGCCGCGCCAGTTTTTGTGGTCATTTTTGTTTTACCCCGTCAAACGTGTCGTTTTTTCTTATGACGCCACTTTATACGGGTGAACCCTCAGAAGAAACATTCGTTTGGAGTTGCCGTGAACACAGCCGACGCAGCATACGCAGTAGCACATGAATATCCGGGCGGATGCGAAGCGCTCGCGCCGCGCCTCGGCATGTCTGGCGCTCTCTTGCGCAACAAGGTCAACACGAACCGGACGCCTGAGAACCGCAACGTGCTGAACTTGGCCGACGCTGTCCGGATGACCGACCTGACGGACGACGAGCGAATCCTCGAAGCCTGGCTTGCTCAGCGCAACGCCGTCATGGTCAAGCTTCCGGACGCGTGCGAAGAGCCCGACAACGAAGAGATCGTCGACAAGTTCATGAGCCTGACCGTGCATTACGGACAGCTCGCCAAGCGCTTCCGCGAAGCCACCGCTGATGGCGAAGTTGACGATCAGGAAATGGCAGACCTCGAACGCATCGGCGGTTTGATTCACCGCGCCGTCGAGGAAATCAACATGCTGACGAAGCGCATCTACCGTCGCGAGCCGCAATCGGCTGCCGCGGCGCTCGTGAAGAAGGTTTCGTGATGAGCGCCGGCCCTGACTTCATCCCCATGGCATTCCCCGACTTCATCACGACAGGCCGCATGTTCGACGGTCCGCTCACTGCCGAATGGCAAGAGCGCGAGCGAGCGCAGCAGCCGAAGAAGATCTGCATCGCATGCGGCACCACGCGCGGCGATGACGGCCATCTTCCCTGCGGTCACGACAGCATCTGAGGCTATCAATGCAACTCGTCCGATACGAACAAGCCCGCAACGCTCTCGCTGAATGCCAGCGCATCGACGAAGTGAAAGACATTCGCGATAAAGCCGAGGCCATGGCCGCATATGCGCGTCAGGCTAAGGATCAGGACCTGATCCAAATGGCGACCGAGATCAAGGTCCGCGCCGAGCGCAAGGCTGGCGAGATGCTTCGTCAGTCTGCCGACTCGGGCGAGCGGGCAGCGAACGGAGACAACCGTCATACAACCAAGACGTCGAACGATACGACGTCTAAGCCGACGCTCACCGATCTCGGCATCACCCGCGACCAGTCGTCCCGTTGGCAGTCGCTGGCGTCAATGTCTGACACTCACTTCGAAACGGCCGTCGAGACGGCAAAGCAGTCCGCCGGCGAGGTGACCACCGCATTCATGCTGCGCGAAGCAAAGAAGCACAAACCGGCTGGCCGTCCGCAAACCGGTCCGAAGGCAGACGCAATTCGCGCCGAACTCAAGAAGCTTCAGTCCGAATCCCAAATCTGCATGTATGCGCGCCTCGCGATGAAGGCGATCGAAGCGAGAACCGACTTCTCTCCAGAAGAACGACAGGCCATGAATGACCTGCGAACCGCAATCGACCGGTCGTCGATTTCAACCTTGAAGGTAGCGAATCAATGAAGACTCAACTGCTTGCTGTAACTCCTGCACAAGCTCGCTTGTGGCTCGAAAAGAACACCGACAACCGTCGCTTGCGTCCGATGGTTGTCGAGAACTTGCGTGGGGCCTGGGATCGTGGCGAATGGCTCACTACACACCAAGGTATCGCATTTTCGAAGGAAGGTCGCCTGCTGGATGGTCAGCACCGTCTGACGTTCATCAGTCAGTTGCCAGACGATGAAGTCGTGATGATGAATGTCACCACCGGCATGGACGAAGCCACGTTCATGGTCATCGATAAAGGGGCGGTGCGAACGACTTCAGACACCCTAGGTGAGACGACGAAGCTCGTCGCCGTTGCGCGTCTTCTCGCAAAAATCAGGAACGGAAGCCAAAACGCGGGCCTGACAGACGCCGTCGTCGCGCCTTATGTCGACTTGGTCAAACCTCTCCATCTCGATCTGATGGCGTTTTGCCCAACGAACGTGCGTATGTGGAGTTCTGCATCCGTTCAAGCGGCTGCTATCTACCGCATGTTGATCGGCGAAGACGTCGAATTCGTGAAGCAGTCTTATCGAACTCTGGTCCATTCGGACTTTGAATCGATGAACAAGATTTCGCGTGCGATCTATTTGCAGCATGGGAATGGCGTGATTGCCAGCGCGCGGACTCTCGATCTTTTCGTTCGTTGCCTGAAGGTTTTCGACCTCAAGAAGGTGAACGTCACCAAGATACAAATCAATGACATGTCGGCGACGTTGACCGACGTTCGCGCCACGCTGTCGGAGCTAGTTCAGTCAAAAAAAAGCCCGGCGTCGGCCGGGCTGAAGGTAGCTGAATCTGGGCTCGATTATACGCCGGTGTCGGCGCAGATGAGCACGGTTGGCTGACTGAAACTAGGTATTGGGGCGAGCATGAGTATTCAAGCAATGGCATGGGCCATCGAACAGCAGGACGTGACGGATGCGCATGCTCGCCACGTTTTGCTTTGTCTTGCGAACTACGCGGACAACAGCGGCAAGGCTGCATTTCCTTCGGCGGCGACGCTTTCGGATGACACAGGGCTGTCGGAAAGCACTATTCGACGCAAGCTGGATCTGCTCGAAGAGATGGGATTGATCGTCAAAGGCAACCAAAAAATTGTTGCCGCCTACATCTCGCGTGGTGATCGCCGACCCGTCGTCTACGACATGGTCATGAGCAAAAAACGGGGTGTCAGCGTGACAGGTCGTGAAGATGAACGGGGTGTCACCGACGAAGCAACGGGGTGTCAGCCACGATCGAACGGGGTGTCAGCGGAGTGCGAACGGGGTGTCACGGTGACACCCAATCCGTCCTTAACCGTCCTTGAACCGTCAATTAACCAAGTACAGGATGCTGCGCATCCCGCGCGCACCCGCAAACGTGCTCCGGCGAAGACGACTATCTCGCCTCAATTCGCGATCTCTGAGCGCGTCATGCAGTGGGCAGCCGAAAAAGGCCATCGCAACCTGCAAGCGCATTTCGATTCGTTCGTCGGCAAATGTCGAGCCAAGGGCTACACGTACGCCGATTGGGACGAAGCGTTCATGGAAGCCATTCGCGCCGATTGGGCTGGGCTGAACAAACGCGGCGCCACGAGCAAAAACGATCGCACTGCCGCCGCTGCCGCGATCTTCCCGACAAGCAACGTCCCGATGGAGTACATCGATGTCTGACGCAATCGACGAAGTGCAGATTCGCCGCCTCTTCATGCTCCTGCATGGCATGTATGGAAACGCGGTGCTCGACAAATACCGGATCGGGCAGGTCGAAAACGGCGAAGACGTTGGCATGTCGTCGGCGCGGCAAGTGTGGCTGAATGGCCTTCGCGAATTCCCGCAGCCGATCGTTCTGAAGGCGCTCGCGAAGTGCTCCGAAAAGCACAAGACCTTCCCGCCGACGCTTCCGGAATTCCGCGACATCTGCAAATCGCTCATGCCGCGTCAATGGATCTCGAAGAGCGATGTGCCGCGCCTCGAGATGAGCGAAGCGCTGCGCACCGAGCAGATCGAGCGCGCGCGCCGCGCGATCGCACAGACTCGACTCGAACGCGAAGGCGGCCTCACGACCGAAGACGGCATCCGTGGTCTGCACGTTCTCATCGCGAAGGCTGTCGGTCACGCCGGAGGCGACGAGGCCGCGACGCTCCTGCAGCTCGATGCTAAACGCATGGGTGCCGCATGACGAAGCGCTCCGCACCCTGGCCGATGTACGTGCCTGAAGGAACGAAAAACGTCGGCACCGCGCGCGTGCGCGACGACAGCGTTCTACCTCAGATGACGCACGCCCAGCGCGAGATCTACAAGCGCACCGGCAATCCGCCGCAGTCGAGTGCGCTGGACGACCCGCTTGACCCATTTGGCAAAACGATCGCGAGTTGCGCCGCGCGGTTCGAGCCGTCGCGCGAACTGATGCTTCACATGCAGTCGAAGAAGCCGCCGAAGTACCGCAACACGAAGTGCGAGCACAACGGCATCAAGTTCGACAGTCAGAAAGAGATGTCGCGCTGGTTCCACCTGATCCAGTTGCAAGCCGCCGGCCGCATCCGTGATCTGCGCTTGCAGGTCCCGTATGTCCTCACCGCTCGCAAGCAGCGCGACGACGGTTCATGGGAACGGGCATCGAAGTATGTCGCCGACTTCGTCTATTTCGACGTCGATGCCGGCAAGGAAGTCGTCGAAGACGTGAAGTCTATCGCGACGCGGAAGAACCGCACCTACATCCAGAAGCGTAAGCAGATGCTCGCGGTGCACAACATCTCGGTGAAGGAAATCTGATGGGCACGACCAAGAAACCGCGCAAGGCCTATCGGCCGCGCGCAATCAACCGGACTATCGGCATCGACGTGCTTGAACGTCGCACGCCCATGGATTCCATCCAGACGACCGACCTCGGCATCGCATACCACGTGGCACTTGACGAGATGCTCAAAGGGCGCGGCAACGAAGAGCACTGGTCGACGGTGGTCTGCGCGCTGAATATCACTCTCGTGCTGACCGAGCGCGGATACGGCGCTGCTTTCATGCCGACCGCCAAGGCTGCTCTCGACGGTGCCGTGCGTGCTCGCGACCGCGCGCGCAAGTGCGGAAAGTGGGGCTTCGACGGCGATGCGATCAGTGACGTGCGCTATGCGATCGCTCTGCATGATGAGCAGATGAGGGTAGCGACGAAAGCCGTCGTGCTCGCGGCGCTCGCTGAAGTCCATCGTCGTATCGATGCTGGCGAAGCGTTCAAGGAGGCAGCGTAATGCGTAGCGATCTTTGGACCGAAAAGGAGATTGCGATTCTTCGCGAAATCAGCGCAAGCCGGCAACCGCTCGTGCGCAGCATGGATTTGCTGCCAGGTCGAAGCTTCGATGGCGTGAAGTCGTATGCGGCGAAACACAAGATCAGTCTTGCAGGGGTAGACGACTGGACGCCGAAAGACATTGCGACCCTGCGAAAGATCTATCGCACGCCGCGCTCGATCAAGTTGCAGATCGCTGAGTTGATGCCGCATCGGACATATGCGTCGGTGAAGGCGGAGGCGAGGCGTCTCGGCATCACCGGAAAGAATCGCGCTGGAACCGCTGGGCGCAAGGGTTATTCGTGGGTGCTGCGTGCCGTGGAAAAAATTCTTCAGCAAGACGGCCCGGCGAGCAGCAAAGAGCTTGCACTTAAGACTGGCGGCAACCAGCGAACGATCAACGCATTGATTCGCGCAAACCGAGAACGCTTCTTCGTTGCGGAGTGGGCGGGCACTGCGCAGTATCCGGTCGCGGAATGGGATCTCGGCAATCGCCCCGATGCGCCGAAGCCGTCGCGTATCCCGCGCGCTGAGTTGTCTCGTGTCTATCGAATCAAGCGGCGCATCAGGAAAGGCTCGATAAACCCGTTTTCCAGTCTCATTCAACAGGTGGCCGCAGCATGAGCGACGCAGTCAATCACCCGAAGCACTACACGAGCCATCCGAGCGGCGTGGAGTGCATCGAGATCACCGAGCACTTTGGATTCAATCTCGGAAACGTCATCAAGTACCTGTGGCGCGCAGAAGAGAAGGGTGCACCGGTCGAGGATCTAAAAAAGGCACGTTGGTATCTCGATCGTGAGATCCAGAAGCGCGAGGAGCCTATTCAGGAGTGGCCTTTCGTCATCAAAGCGGAAAGCGTGCGGGTCGGAGGACCAGGAGGTTGGGTGCTCTACAAGGACGGGCGGATGCAGCCTTGCGACGAAAACGGAAAGCCGATTGAAGATTCGGAGGCGCAATGATGCTCGCATGTTTCCTAATCGGTCTTGTCGTTTGGCTCGTGGTAGGCGCGGTATCGCCGATCTGGCTTGCCATTCGATCGGGACACGTCACCGGCGAGGACCTTGTGATGAGCGTCTTCTGCAGCTTTATGGGTCCTATTGCCCTGCTGATGGTGCTTGCTCATATCGGCGCGGAGTTCACGATCTGGAGGCGCAAGTGACGTGGGCGCGAAAGAAGCCATTGAAGCCCTCGCGCTGGCCGCTCGCCGATCGCGCGACAGCGCTGCGCCGCTCGAAGCTGAAGGCGCGCGTGAAGAAGCCGACCGTCGCCGAAGGCTCGAAATATCTCGAGGCGTGCCGTGGCGAGCCGTGCTATCTGCGCTTTCTCGGATGCTTCGGCGACAGCGAGACAGTTGTGCCATGCCACTCGAATCAATCAAAGCACGGCAAGGGCATGGGAAAGAAGGCAGATCACAAGTACACGGTGCCGGGCTGTATGTGGTGCCACGCGAAGCTCGATCAAAGTCCGCTGGCGCGCGAGTCGAAGGTTGCCGTTTGGGATTCTGCGTACGAACGCTGGGAACCAGTGCGCGCCGCAAAGATGGGTTTGACGGAGGAAGCAGCAGCATGAACACGATGGAGCCCAAGAAGTTGACGGTGCGGATACCCGTCGTTGGTCTTGTGACTGAGCAGGGAATGCGCGGCCGCTACACCTACATGACGCAGAAGACGCCGAAAGACACGATGGTGCACGGCCTGCGCCGCGTCCGGCATCTCGACCGTAGCGGCGCGGAATACATGTGCATGGCGCTGGCATTTATTCCTGAAGGCTATCGCGGCTCGATCCCGAAGAAGGCATGGGTCGATCGGGAATACGCCTGGGTCGATTGTCTCTATGCGGAGAACTGGAAGTCCCTTGCGGCATTCCGCGATTGCACTGATCACGTTTGGATGGCGCTGGACGCGCCGACATCGAAAGGAGCGGCAGCATGAACTGCAAACCTGGTGATTTGGCCTACATCGTAGAAGGTCCATCAGAAAACCTCGGAAAGGTCGTCGAGGTAAAAAGCGGCTTCGGCTTCTACAAAGACGAAGGCTACTGTTGGAACATCGTCTGTCGATCGAAGTTGGTAGCAATCGGCGAAATAGACGGCAAAGTGCATCGCGTGAAGGAGGGCTTCATCCCGGATAAATCCCTTCGCCCTATAAGCGGCGTGCCGCTCGACGATGAAACGCCCGTCGCCGTCAACCTGCCTGAAGCATTCAAGCTGGCGCTCGGCATCGAAATGAGGGCTTGGGCATGAACGTCAATCAATTGACCGGCGCGCAGCTCGACTATTGGGTCGCGAAAGCCGAAGGCATGCAAGCTGAAGTGAAACACGCGTGCGGCGCGGACTGGTGCCAAATCGACGTGCAACACGTCGGCTATCTCCAGTACCAGCCGTCTGAGAACTGGCATATCACCGCGCCGATTGCCGAACGACAGCGGTACCTGACGTATCCGCGCCTGCGCGAAGACGGAAAGCTCGAATGGCTGGCGGAGGCGCATCTCAATCCCGACTTTCACGGCATGTGCACCGACGAGTCGCCGAAGGTTGCGATCTGCAGATTGAGGGTTGCTGAAAAATTTGGCTTCGAGGTGGCCGAGTGATACCGCGTGCGCCGCGCACATTCCGCGATCCGCTTCGGCAACTGATAGACAAGGAGGGCAGCACCTGCAAGGGCTGCCCGCACCAACGAACTTTCGAATTCATCGGCTCCATGCAAACCATCTGCGCCATTGGCAAGAACCACGGACACCGCTGCGAACAATACGGAAAGAGGACGAACATGACGACGAGCGCCATTGCTGCGGACGAGATCGACGCTGTGCTGACGGAATGGTACGAGTGGAGTCAGGCCTATGAGCCAGCGCTCGGATATGGCCGGGCGGATTCTACGTGCCGCGACTTCAAGATCAGCCGACAGTGGATGGATCATTCCGAGCTGAGCGATCTGGTAGACAACCAGCTTCGCGCTGCAACCGGCAAAGCTGTCGATCCGATCATCCAAAAGCTTTCGCTTGCGCATCGCATTGCAGTGATGACTGCGGTGCGGAACTTCGTCGCGGGCGCGGTGGTGTTCCAGAATCCGCGCAGCCCGGCGACGCAGGATCGCGACTACGCGGAAGCGAAGGCTGTGATGCGCCCGGCGCTTGTCGCGAGAGGTCTTCTGGCAAGCGGAGGGCGGTCCGCATGAAGACGCTGATGGCAATTGAAGCAAAGGCCTACGCCAAAGAGCGCAGTCTTCCCTGTCCGATGACCGCGTTTCGACAGCAGCGCGCAAGTGCAGCCCGGCGCGGCATCGGATGGAAGATGTCGTTCGATGAGTGGTGGATGATTTGGCGGGATTGGTACCACATGCGCGGCCGAGGCAAGAATCAGCTATGCATGGCGCGCCAAGGCGATGTCGGCCCGTACGCGTCTGACAATGTCTATCTCACAACATGCCTTGGCAATCAGCTGGATGTAGACCGCTCCTATGCTAAGGGTCCGCGCAAGCGCATGACTGACGATGAACGCATCGCGAGGCAGCAAAAGAAAGATAGGTGGGGCGGACAATGGAAAGGGAACGACAGAGCGTCGCACATGGCATACAAAAGCCATTGCAGAGGAATCGAAGATGAGGCAGAATCACGCTCGTGGCCAGAGTTGCGCCCAGAGTAAAAGCCCGCTAGGTGAAAGCCTCGCGGGCTTTTTCGTTGGCGCTTTCGATGCGCGATAGCCTCGTTCGAGGCTGGTCCATGAACCTCACTGTTGCAACCTGCTAATGCCGACCAGACCAATGCGCCCGTGCAAGCATCGCGGGTGCAGCGCTCTCGTGCGTGGCGGCAAGACGTACTGCGCGCAGCACGCAAGCGAAGAAGTGAAGTGGAAGCCTGATGCGGTGCGCGGCAATCGCCACGCGCGCGGCTACGGATCGTATTGGCAGAAGCTCCGTGCGATGGTTCTAGCGCGCGACTGTCACGTATGTCGATGCGCAGAATGTCGGCGTCTAGGCCGTGTGCGTGAAGCCACCGAGGTGGATCATGTTCGGCCTAAATCGCAGGGCGGCACGGATGACGCTGATAACCTCAGCGCGATCAATCACGAGTGCCACAAGGCGAAGACGGCGCGTGAGCGGCAGCCGCGCGGCCCCGGAGGGGTGTAGGCAAAGTCTGAGCCAAATCGGCTTGGGACCGACCGTTCCGTCAAATTTTCACGACCGCGAAAAATAAAAATTGATTTTCGCGCTTCGAGGTTCGGCGGCGAGTAAAAGTTACAACGGCAAAATGCCGAAAATGGTTGCAAAACGGAGAGAAAATGGCCGGCGTGAAAGGCCGCTCCGGGCGCCGCGCCAAGCCCACGGCCAAAAAGGAACTGGCCGGCAATCCGGGCAAGCGGCCGCTAAATAAAGACGAACCCGACTACGGTCAGGTCACGAATATTGACTGCCCGGCTTGGATTTCCGGTTATGCGGCGGAGATGTGGCAGCGGGTCGCGCCGTCGCTCTGCGCGCACAAGATCTTGCAGGTCACCGATCTGCACAACCTCGAATTGTTTTGCGAAGCCTACGGCCGCCATCGACTCGCGACTGAGGATCTGCACAGAAACGGCCTTGTCGTAATGAGCGCGCAAGGCTCGCCGATGAAGAATCCGGCGGCGACGATTCAAAACGAAGCCGCGCGGCAGATGGCGACGTTCGGCGCGTTACTCGGGTTAGACCCGTCGAGCCGTCAGAACGTCGTCGGCGGCGGCAATAAACGGTCCGACAACCCTTTCGGCGCGCTGCTGGGCAGCTAAACAAACGATGGCAACAACGTATCCGCGCGTGGAGCAGGGGCTCCAGTTCGCGCGCGACGTCGTGCGCGGCAAGCGCGCGGCCGGTCGGCTCGTAGTGCTTGCATGTCAGCGACATCTCGATGATCTCGCGGCGAGCAGGAAGAAAGAATTCAAGTGGAAGTTTGACCCGGCGACGGCTGAGAAGAAGCTGGCGCTGATCGAACTCATGCCGCACACGAAGGGCGAGTGGGCGTTCAAACGGCAGCTCGTGACCCTCGAGCCATGGCAGAAATTCGGCCTGATGTGCACGTTCGGATGGCTGAATAAGCGAACGGGCAAGCGGCGGTTCCGCGAAAGCTATTGGGAGGTGCCGCGAAAGAACGGGAAATCGGTCATCGCGGCGGGCGTAGGCATCGGAATGTTCGTGCTCGACGATGAGTTCGGCGCCGAAGTCTACGCTGGCGCGACCACAGAAAAGCAGGCGTGGGAGGTGTTTCGGCCCGCGCGGTTGATGGTAAAGCGCTCTCCGCTGCTCATCGAGGCCGCGGGCATCGAGGTGAACGCCTCGAACATGAATAAGCCGGAAGACGGCAGCCGCTTCGAGCCGTTGATCGGCAATCCGGGAGACGGCGCTTCGCCATCGTGTGCGATCGTCGACGAGTACCACGAGCACGACAGTTCGGCTCTCTACGAAACCATGCTGACCGGCATGGGCGCGCGGCGGCAACCGTTGATGTTCATCATCACGACGGCGGGCGCGAATATCGAGGGGCCGTGCTACGACAAGCGGCGGCAGACGATCGAAATGCTCGAGGGCACGGTGCCCGACGACGAGCTGTTCGGCTGGATATGGACCATCGACGAAGGCGACGAATGGACCGACCCGCGCGTGCTGGCGAAAGCCAACCCCAACATCGGGATTTCGGTCTATCAGGAGTATCTGGAGAGTCAGCAGCAGCGCGCGATCAAGTCGGCGCGGTTCACGAACACGTTCAAAACGAAGCATCTGAATGTGTGGACGTCTGCGAAAGCAGGCTATTTCAACCTCGAAGATTGGAAGAACTGCGAGGATTCGACGCTCACGCTTGAGCGATTCGAAGGGCAGGACTGCATTCTCGCGCTCGATCTGGCGCGAAAGCTCGACTTGAACAGCATGGCGCGGCTCTTCTGGCGCGACATCGACGGCCGCCGTCACTATTACTGCGTGGCGCCGCGCTTCTGGGTGCCAGAAGACACGGTGAAGAACACCGAGAATCGCCGCATGGCCGAGCGGTATCAGAAGTGGGTCAACACCGGGCATTTGTTTGAGACGGCTGGCGCGGAAATCGACTATCGCGATATTCAGCACGAAGCGGTCTTGTCGAATCACAGTTGTCCGGTGCAGTGCGTCCCGATGGACCCGCACGGTGCGACGAACCTCGCGCATCAGCTAGAGGATGAAGGCCTGACGCCGGTCACCATCATTCAGAACTACACGAACATGTCCGATCCGATGAAGGAATTGGAGGCCGCCATTACGTCGGGCCGGTTCCATCACGACGGCAACCCGATCATGACCTGGTGCGTAAGCAACGTGGTCGGAAAGAACCTGCCGGGCAACGACGATGTCGTGCGCCCCATCAAACAGGGCAACGACAACAAGATTGACGGCGCCGTAGCGCTAATTATGGCCATCGGTCGCGCGATGCTCGAAGGGCAAAGCGATAGCGGTGGATGGATAAACAACATGATCATGGTGGGCGTCTAATGGCACGAAAGCCGAAAAATGCGGGCCCGGGCCGCGTGCGCGCAGCTTTGGTCAGCTGGCTTTCCGGCGGCACGATCGACCTGACCAACACGGAATTCTGGAACGACTTCTATAACCGCCAATCGGCTGCTGGCAAGGTCGTCGGCGTCGACGCGGCGCTGCAGCTTTCGGCGGTGTGGGCATGCGTCCGACTGCTAGCAGAGACTGTGTCGACGCTGCCGATGGGGTTCTTCCAGCGCCTTGGCGACGGCTCGCGCGTACCAGCTGTTGATCATCCGCTCTATACGCTCCTCCGCGTGCGACCGAACAGCCAAATGACCGCTGCGCGGTTTTGGCTGTCGGTGATGGCGAGTCTTTTGTTGCGTGGCAATGCGTACGTTGAGATCAAGCGCCTCGGCGCGCGGATCGTGTCGCTCGAAATCCTGTTGCCACAACGCATGGTGGTCAAGCAATTGACGACCGGCGAGCTTCAATACGTCTATAACGACCTCGACGGGACGCAGCGCACGCTGAGCGCGGCGCAGGTGATGCATATTCGTGGCTTCGGCACGGATGGGCTGATCGGTCTGTCGCCGGTGGCGTGTGCACGCGAAGTGCTCGGCCAGGCGACGGCGGCGAATGAATATGCCGCGAAATCCTTCGCGCAGGGAATGGCGGCGTCCGGCGTGCTAGCCATTACTGGCTCGCTGAAGCCGGAGCAGCGTGAGTCGCTGAAGAAGTCCCTCGCCACGTTCCAAGGGTCGACCAATGCCGGCAAGGTGATGGTCACTGAAGAGGGCGCGAAGTTCGAACAGATCAGCATGAGTCCGGCCGACGCCCAGATGCTTCAGGTGCTGAGCTTCGACATCGAAGAAATCTGCCGCTGGTTCCGCGTGCATCCGACTATGGTCGGTCACACGGATAAGTCGTCGTCGTGGGCGTCTTCGTCGGAACAGATGAACCAGCAGTTTCTGACGTACACGCTGCGCTTCTGGCTCGAAAACATCGAGCAGGAGATCGGCGGCGCCCTGCTGACGGCTCTTGAGCGCGACAAGTTTTACGCGGAGTTCAACGTCGAAGGCTTGCTGCGTGCCGACAGCGCTGCCCGCGCGCAGTACTACACATCGGCGCTTCAAAACGGTTGGCAAAACCGTAATGACGTCCGGAAGAAAGAAAACTTGCCGCCTTTCCAGGGCGGCGATGTCTTCACGGTCCAGTCGAACATGATTCCGCTGGATCAGCTTGGCAAAGCAGCGCCTGCACCTACGCCCGAACCAACCGGGAAATAACACATGAGCCTGAAACGACTTCCCACCGCTCCGAGCATGGCGGTGCGCCCGAGCGCGCGCTCGGAACTTTCGGCGCGTGCCGTGGAGAACTGGGATAACGGCATTCGCGCGGCGGCGAGTGATGACGCAGCGACTATCAGCATCTTCGACGTCATCGGGCAAGACTGGGACGGCTCCGGCGTGACGGCTGCGCGGATTAGCGCGGCGTTGCGCTCGATCGGCAGCAATCCGGTGGTCGTCAACATCAATTCGCCGGGCGGCGACATGTTCGAAGGTCTCGCGATCTATAGCCTGCTGCGCGAGCATCCGGCGCAGGTCACCGTGCGCGTTCTCGGGCTCGCCGCTTCGGCGGCGTCGATCATCGCGATGGCCGGCGACGAAGTGCAAGTTGCGCGTGCAGGCTTCCTGATGATTCACAACGCCTGGGTGGTTGCGATCGGCAATCGGAACGACCTCATCGCGACGGCTGAGACGCTTGCGCCGTTTGACGCAGCGATGGCTGACATCTATGCAGCGCGCACGGGCCTTAAAACGGCAGAAATCGAAAGCATGCTCGACGCCGAGACGTGGATCGGTGGATCGGATGCGGTCGCCAAGGGTTTCGCGGACGGCCTGTTGCCTTCCGACGCCACGAAAAAAGATACGAATGCGAGCGCGCGCGAGAGCATCGCGGCGCATCGCATCGATGCATTGCTCGCAAAGCAGGGTGTGCCGCGCTCCGAGCGCCGGCAACTCATCAAGGAAGTCAAGAGCGGCACGCAGAACGCTGTCGCTCCCGGTACGCGTGACGCTACCGAAACCGTGTCGGCCGATGCAGCCGACGTAATCGCCCGACTGAAGCTCGCGCTTGCGGCTTTTTGAGGCGTCACAGACCTACTGGAGTATCGAATGGATAAGGAACTTGAAGAACTGTTGGGCACCGTCACGGCGAAGCTCAACAAGGTGTCGAGCGAATTCTCGACGCAAGCCGAGAAGGCGTTGAAGGAGGCGCAAAACGCCGGCACGCTGTCGTCCGAAACCAAGGCGTCGGTCGACAAGCTGGCCACCGATTTCAATGCGCTGAAGGGCACCGCCGACGAGATCAAGTCGCGCCTCGGCGAAGTCGAGCAACAAGCCGTGCGCAACGCCGGTCCGGCCGCGCGCGAGATGCCGAAGAGTTTCGGTCAGCAAGTCGTCGCGAACGAAGGCCTGGACCAGTTCAAGGCGCGCATCGCAGGCAACGAGCGCGCACGCCTGAGCATCCCGGTGCGCGCCGCGCTCACGAGCCCCGGCGTCGCCGATGGCGTGGTGCAGCCGCAGCGAGACACGAACATCGACGTGGCGCCGAAGCAGCGTCTGTTCATTCGTGACCTGATCACGGGTGGCCGCACCACGGCTCCGGCGATCTTCTGGGTGCAGGAGACGGGCTTCACGAACAATGCCGCAGTCGTGCCGGAAAACACGAAGAAGCCGGAATCGACGATCGCATTCGCGACGAAGATCACGCCCGTGACGACCATCGCTCACCTGTTCAAGGCGTCCAAGCAGATCATGGATGACTTCTCGCAGTTGTCGAGCCTGGTCGATGCCGAGATGCGCTACGGGCTCAGCTACGTCGAAGAGCAGGAAATTCTGTTCGGCGACGGCACGGGTGCGCATCTGCACGGCATCGTTCCGCAAGCGTCGGCATTCAATCCCGCGTTCGAAGTCGCGAACGGCACCGGCATCGACGATCTGCGTCTCGCAATGCTTCAGGCGCAGCTTGCGCGCTATCCCGCGACCGGCTTCGTGCTGCATTTCGTCGACTGGGCGAAGGTCGAGTTGACGAAGGATTCGACGGGTCAGTACCTGTTTGCGAATCCGCTGCGCCTCGCGTCGCCGACGCTCTGGGGCCTGCCGGTCGTCCCGACGGAAACCCCGGCTTTCCTGGGCAAGTTCCTCACCGGCGCATTCCAGGCTGGCGCACAAATCTTCGACCGTGAAGATGCGAACGTCGTGATCTCCAGCGAGAACAACGACGACTTCGAAAAGAACATGCTCACGGTTCGTTGCGAAGAGCGTCTCGCACTGGCGGTCAAGCGTCCTGAAGCGTTCGTGTACGGCTCGTTCACGCCGGCGACCTAAGCCTGCGGTGTTTGCAAGCTAACGCCAGCGGCGCCGAGTGCGCCGCTGGTTAGGAGACTGCTATGAAAGTGAAGACGAAGCGGCCGGTGTTTCACAACGGCGAAGTGAAGACCGAGTTCACGACGAATGAGCAGCACGCGCGGGAGCTCGAAACGAAGGGGCTGATCGACAAGCCGTCGACGAAGCCTTCCGAAGAGCTGGTGCTGGAAGAAAAGCCCGTCTCGAAGCCGAAGGCGCGAAATGGCGGCTGAACTGATTCCGGTTGCCACCGCGCTTGCGCATCTGCGCGAGGACGCGGGCGTTGCCGATGATCTAGTTGCGCTGTATCTGAGCGCGGCAATCCGTACGGCGAGCGAGTTTCTGAATCGAGAACTGTTCGCCAACGCCGAAGACATGGCCGCCGCCGTGCTTGACGGCACGGCCGGTGCCGATCCGATCTTGATCAACGATGCGATCCGCGCAGCGATCCTGTTGATCCTCGGCCAGCTTTATGCCTATCGCGAGGATGCAGTGGTCGGTACGTCGTCGAGCGTCATGCAGTTGCCGGTCGGCTCGAAGCAGCTGCTTCAGCCATTCCGCGCGGGGCTCGGTGTATGACGTTGCGCGCGGGCGATCTCGACCGGCGCGTGCGCATCGAGCGCAACGGCGGCGGTTTCGATGATCTTGGTCAGCCCATCGAAGGATGGACGGAAGTCGCGACGGTATGGTGCAACGTCCTCATGCTGAATGGCAAGGAAACGCTCACGTCAGACGCTGACGTCGGCACCGCGTCGGCAAGCATTCGAATCCGCTATCGAACGGACATAACGAACGGCATGCGCGCGATCGTTGATGGCGTTGTGTTCAACATCGGCGCGCCGCTGCCGGACCTAGCGGGTCGGGAATACGTCGATCTGCCGTGCACCACAGGGAACAACAATGGTTAGCATCGTTGCGCGCGCGCCGTTCGCAGGAAGCAAAGAGAAGGTGCGCCTTCGCCTTGTAGAAGACGGTGACGGGAAACGACTCATTCTTCCGGATGGACGTCATATCGCGGGCGTGTCCGACGTGAAAATCAACGTTGATCCACGCCAGTTCACCACGATGAGCGTCGTGATCATGGAGTTCGACGTTGACATGCAGTGCCCGCTGCAAGGGCAGGCACAAGATGGCTAGCGCTGAATCGATCGTTTATACGGCGACGCGTGGCCTCGTCGCGGATCGCGTTTATCCAGACGTCGCGCCTGCCAGCGTGGCGAAGCCGTACATCACATATCAAGCCGTCGGCGGCGTCGATGAAACGACCTTCGACGGTCTGAATGAGCAGCAAAACCAACGAATGCAAGTCAACGTCTGGGCGACAACGCGCGCCGCAGCGGGGGCACTCATGCAGCAGGTTCTTCAGGCGCTGACCGCCGCGCCTGTTCGTGGAACTCCAATCGGCTCGCCGGTAAGCGAGTACGAGGATGACACGAAGCTTTATGGCAGTCGTCTTGACATCTCCATCTGGTTCACCGTCTGAGGAAAATATGACCAGCACCGCAATCTCTTCCCAGGGCAGTTCGTTCTCTGTCAATACCGCCGCGAGCGGCGCCGCGCAACCGACGTGGACGAAGGTCGCGAACGTCAAGTCGTATAGCGGCTTCGACGGCACGGCGACCGAAATCGACGTCACCGATCTGGATTCCACCGCAAAGGAAAAGCGGCTCGGATTGCAGGACAACGGCTCGTTCTCGCTCGACCTGAATGTGAACTACTCCGACCCGGGACAGTCCGCCATGCTCGCGGCGCGCGCTGCGGGTACGTCGAAGCAATTCAAGCTTGGCCTGCCCGATGGCTCGGCGAAAACGTTCTTCGCGTTCGTCAAGTCGTTCCCGATCGCCGGCGGCACTGACACGGTTCTCACCTCGACGGTCGCTCTGACGATCACCGGCGACGTGACGGACGTGCCGGCAGGGAGCTGATCACTATGCTGACACGTGACCAAATCTTCGCGACCAACGACCTGAAGCAGGCAACGGTCGACGTCCCGGAATGGGGCGGCCAAGTCGCCATTGAGGTGATGACCGGCGCCGCTCGCGACGCGTTCGGCCAGGCCACCGCCGACAGCGGCAAGACGCCGAGCTACTTTGAGGCAGCGCTCGTCGTCGCGACGGCCGTCGGCGACGACGGCAAGCCGCTCTTCACGACGGAGGACATCGCGCTTCTGCAGCAGCGTAGCGCAGCAGTGATCTCGCGCATCGCCGCCGCATCGATGGCGCTGAACGGCATCGGGCAGGTCGCCACGGAGACGGCAGAAAAAAACTCCGACGCCGCCCTGAGCGGCTCTTCTGGTTCCGACTTGCCCTCGAACTAGGCATGTCGGTCGCGCGCTGCCAGACGGAAGTCGACAGCGCGGAATTCAATGAATGGCTCGCGTACTACCAGATCGAGCCATTCGGCACGCAGATGGACGACATGCGCGCCGGCGTGATCGCGGCCGCGACATACAACGTGAACCGGGATTCGAAGAAGCGGCCAACACCTTTTGGCCCCTCTGACGTGATTCCGTGGATCGATGGGCTGTCGCCGCGCGCGGAAGAAGGTCCGGTCCTGCTTGCTGATCCGGTAGCGCAGTCGAATCTGATACGCGCCACGCTGTTCGGAGGCTCGTTGCATGGTTAAGGCGTTCGAGGTTGCGAATCCTGGGGCGCTGACCGCGCAACTCGACTCGCTCGACGTCGCCGTGAGTGAATCGACGCTGCGCAAGGCGGCGCTCACCGGCGCGAACATATTTTTGGCGGAAGAGAAGCTGCGCATACCGCGTGATAGCGGCAAGGGCGCGGCTTCGCTCGTCATCGCCTATGACGCTGAGAACTCCGTCACAGGAAAGATCGCCTCGTACATCGTGACGTGGTTGAAAGATGCGTATTACCTGAGATTCGTCGAATACGGCACGTCGAAGATGGCTGCGAAGCCATTCAAGCGTCCCGCGTACGAGGCGAAAAAGAAGGCAGCGGCGCAGGCTGTCGCTGATGCCATAGACACCGAAATCAAGGCGAAAACCAGTGGCAAATGAGAGCGTAACGCGGGTCACAGCCGACGCGAGCGGCTATCGGTCCGAGTTGGATTCTGCCCGCAGGTCGGCGCAAGCCTTCATGCAGACGCAAGATCAGGCTGCGCAGCGCGTGGCCACCGCTCAACGCGCTATTTCCGAAGCGGCCGCCAATGGCAGCCAGGCAAGCGCTCGATCGATCAACTCGTTCGTGTCGAGCCTCGCGCGCGCCGCCGACTCGGCGGGCAAGACGACGTCGCAGATGCTCGCGTTGAAGGCGGCGCAGATGGGCGTCTCCGATGCAGCTGCCGCGTATATCGCCCAGATTCAGGCAGTCGAGCAAGCGTCTTCGAAGGCGGGGGAAGCTGCTCACTCTTTCAGCCTGAATTCCAGCGAGGCACGGCGCGAGCTTGCCGTGCTCGGTCACGAGGCTGCGACCGGCTCGTGGAAGAACTTCGGCGGCTCGCTGCTCGTGTTGGCCGAGCGCACCGACGCGCTGTCTCTCGTCTTTAGCGGCGCGGGTGTCGCTATTGGAGCAGCGGCGTCCGTCGTGGGTGGCTTCATTTACGAGGTCGTGAAAGGCGCGGCTTCAATGAATGATCTGGCGCATGCAGCGCAGATCACGAACGGCTATCTCGGCCTGACCTACGACCAGTTCAACGCGATGGCGAAAGCTATCGCGGGAACCGGCTCGCAGATCACGACTGTCCAGGCTGCCATGACCGCGCTAGTTTCGAGCGGGCAAATCGCGGCTGACCAGCTCGCGCTCGCGACGAAGGTCACCGCAGAGTTCGCAGAAGACACCGGCGTGTCAGCGGACAAGGCGGCAGAAGCGTTGATCCAGTTCGCGAAGGATCCGCAGAAAGCACTTGAGGAACTGCAATCTCAGTACCACACGTTCTCAGCGGCGCAAGTCGACGTCATCGAGAACTACATCAAGACGGGCGACAGCGCGTCCGCCTATAAGGCGATCCTGCAGGGCATGGATCAGGCGCATGAGCAGTTCAAGGAACATGCCCAGGAGAACATCGGCGTCATTCAGAAAGCGTGGCAGCTTCTGAAAGCTGACGTCATCGACACGATCAACCACATCAGCCAGATCGGCGTCGCAACGTCGAACGCGGACAAGCTTGCTGATGCGACGCAACGGGTGGCGGACGCGCAAGCTAACGTTAACCGCATGGCTGCCTTCCCGGGCAGTCTCGGCGCGCAGGCGGCGCAGAAAGGGCTGATTGCCGCGAAAGAGCAGCTTGCGGCGCTGCAAAATGTCGCGGCTCAGCAGCAGAAAAACGCGGCTTCCCAAGCAAAGACCGCCGCCGGCGGCGACGCGGCAGTTGCCGTGAACAAGTATCTCAGCAGCACCCAGTATGCAACGCCGCTCGACCAGCGAAATCTCGCGCTGAAGAAGGAAAATGCGGACTTCGCGGCGGCAACGAAGGATCTCGACAAGACCGCAACCGATTACGTTGCCGCAGAGCAGCGGCACGCCAATAACCTCGCGGAGATCGAAAAGCAGTATCAGAGCCGCAATGGATCCAAGGCGGCGGCAGCGGCGGCGGCGACCGCCGCGCAGCAGGCGCTAAAGGCGCAACTCGACGGGCTCGATGCGGACAAGAAACGCATCAGCGATGCCTTGAAGAGCTCGATCTCGGACATCGAAAGCCAGCGTCAGCAGGGCTTGATCACGGCTCAGCAGCAACTTGACGCAGAACACCAGGCGCGCCAGACCGCATATCAGCAGTTGCTTGTCGACGACCAAAAGCAACTCGAAATCGCGAAGGGCGAAAAGAATAAAGAGGCCTACAAAAAGTATGCCGACGACATCACGGCCGTTCGGCAGTCGATGTCGGAAAACGACAGAAAGTACACCAATGACACCGCGACGCTTGCCGCGAAGCGCATTGCTGACCTGAAGGTCTACAACGACGCGCTGCAGCAGCAACTTGCCACGCAGCAGTCAGCCGCAGACAACACGCTGACCGGCTTGAGCTTGGGAAGCAACGCGCGGGCAGACTACGACAAGCAGATAGCGATCCGTCAAGACTATGACCGCAAGGTTGCAGATCTCGCAAAGCAACGCACCGAAAACAAGATCGATCCTCAGCAGTACGCGGACGAGCTCGCCGCGACGCAGGATTACTACCTCAAGTCAGTCGCAATCGCGCAGAAGTCGTCGGCCGACATCCGCGCGGCAAACGCTGATTGGACGACGGGCGCGCAGCGCGCGCTCGCGGACTACGCGGATGACGCGGCGAACGTGGCAGCGTCGACGGCAACGACGTTTCAGGATGCTTTCCGAGGAATGGAAGACGCGTTCGCTACGTTCGTCACGACCGGCAAGCTCAGCTTTTCGAGTCTTGCCACGAGCGTCATTGCTGACATCGCGCGCATCCAGGCGCGTGCCGCAATCTCGGGGCTGTTCAATTTCGCGGCAGGCGCAATCAGTTCGTTCTTTTCGCCGGGCTCGACGTCGGCAGGGCTGGGTTTGGCGGGAGATAGCACTCTCGCGAGCGCTGCATCGGCGAGCTATTCCGGTTCGGTTACGGCAACGCCTTTTCACCTGGCTTCGGGCGGGCATGTCAGCGGGCCGGGCTCAGGCACGAGCGACTCGATCGCGGCGTGGCTGTCGAACGGCGAATACGTGATGAGCGCGGACGCCGTGCGGCGCATCGGCATCGGCGCTCTCGATGCGGCGAACGAAGGCCGGCATGTGACCGGCGCGGCGCGCTTCGCTAGCGGCGGCTATGTCGGAGCGGCGGCCAGTTCGTCGAGCGGCCGGGGCGGCGACATCAACGTCTCGGCGCCGGTGTCGGTGCAGGGCGGATCAAGCGACGCGGCGAACGCATCGGGCGCGGCTGATCTGCAGAAGAAGATCACGGCGGCGGTGAGAGCCGTTGTCGTGAATGAGCGGCGTCAGGGCGGCGCCTTGTGGAAGATGCAGAACGGAATCGCGTAATGGCCGACACATTCATCTGGAAGCCGACCGTTGCGAGCTCGTCGGGCAGCACGACGCTGAAGACGCGCAAAGCTCAATTTGGCGATGGATACGCCCAGCGGGTCGCTGATGGGCTGAATAACGCGTCGTCAAGTTTCAGCCTTCAGTTCGTTGCGGACGCCGCGACCATCAGCGCGATTCTCGCTTTCCTGCGCGCGCATGCCGGTGCGACCGCGTTTCTGTGGACGCCGCTTCTATGGACATCCCCGGCGCTGTTCACCTGTGAGACGTGGAGTGAGCCGACGAAAGACGGCAACACCTACACGATCACCGCAACCTTTGACCAGACTTACGCACCTTAAACCTCGATGAGCACACTCCAGAAGGTCAACCTCGGCACTCCGCCGACGGCGGTTGACGGCGACACCGCGCGCGGTGCAAACACGAAGGCCAACGCGAACGTTGACGTGCTGAACACGCAGATAGCGCTGACGAGCAATCCCGCGACGATAACAGCCCCGCAGGCGCTCACGATCGCGCATGTCGGCAAGCGTGTGAACATCAATCTCGCGAGTGCGGGCACGGTGAATCTGCCGGCTGCGGCCACGTGTGCGGCCGACCAGGTGATTCACCTGCGCAATATCGGAGCAACTGTTGTAACGCTCGCTATTACGGTGGGTTCGGGCGATGCGGTGGGGCTTTCGAAGCTGAATGCGGGTGAATCCGTGCTAATGGACACGGATGGTGTACATGCGTGGGCGGTACTGATGCGGGGGCGCAGCAACTCGGACAGCGAAACCCTAAACGCGCGCCCAATTTGGGGCGGACTTACCCCGTGGGACAGTGGAAACCTCGTTAGCCCTATTGTTGCCGCCGGTGCACAGACCATAACCGGCACAAAGACCTTCAGCGGGGCGCAGGTTGTAATATCGAAAATCCCGGCGTCGAACAACTTTAACGACGCGCCACTGTACGTCAGCGGCCTAACGGGAAACGGGTCAATCGGGTTGAATAGCAACAATAATGCGTCGTCGCTTGTGGTTCGTTGCTCGGCAACAGGAAGCGCGTTTGAGGTCGTGAACTTTAACCAGGCCGCCTACGGGCCGATCACTTGCAGCGTACTGTCGCAGACGTCGGATCTGCGGCTGAAAAACGATGTCAGCACGATCGAGGGCGCGATGCAGAAGCTGCGCAACTTGCGTGGCGTCTATTACACGATGGACGGCGAACGCGGCGTCGGCGTGATCGCTCAGGAAGTGAAACTTGAATTTCCAGAGCTGGTTCAGGAACTTCCCCAAGATCTCGATGGTCCTCCGCGTCCCGGCGACCAACCACTGCTCGGCGTCAAGTACGCCAATATGGTCGGCGCTTTGTTGCAGGGGCTACTCGAGACAGACGCCGCCCTACGGAGCGCGATTGCGCGCGTCGAGGCGTTGGAGGCGAGGCCCGCATGAGCATCGGTGCTGACATTCAACAGCTCGAACCGGGTGCATTGGTCGAGTTGTTCGAAGTTGACTGCACGGCGATCGGCGGAGACCTGCTGCGCTTCCAAGGCCATCTGCAGACGGCTTCGATCTTCTGGCAGGGCAACGAATATAAGCCGTGGCCGATTCAAGGGACTGGCTTCGAACACACGTCTGACGCGCAGCAGCCCGAGCCAAAACTCACGGTCGGCAACACGGGCGGCACGATCTCGGCGCTGTGCGTCTTCCTCGCCGATCTCGTGGGCGCAAAGGTGCGTCGCCGTCGCACGCTTAGCAAGTATCTCGACGCCGTCAACTTCCCAGGCGGCAATCAGACTGCGGACCCGTCTGAAGAGATGGCGACTGAGCTCTGGTACGTCGAGCAGAAGAGCAGCGAGACGAACGTGCAAGTCGAATTCACGCTTTCGAGCGCGCTCGATTTCGGAGGCCAGCAGCTGCCCGCGCGGCAGATCGTGACCATCTGTCAATGGCAATACCGTGATGCGAACTGTGGTTACACGGGCAGCGCTTACTTCGACGCGAACGATCAGCCGGTAAGCGATCCGGCTCTAGACCGATGCAGCAAACGAATCAGCGGCTGTGAATGCCGCTTTGGCGTGAACCAGCCGCTGTCGTTCGGCGGCTTTCTCAGCGACACCCTTTCCTGATGAACGAAGAGACGAAGAAAGCGATCGCAGATCATGCGCTCGCGGAGTACCCGCGCGAGTCGTGCGGACTTGTCGTCGCGCACGACGGCGTCGAGCGCTATGTCCCGTGCCGCAATCTCTCTGCCGCGCCGGGCGAGCACTTCGTGATGTCGCCGGAAGACTACGCGCTCGCGGAAGACATGGGACCGATCCTCGCTGTCGTGCATTCGCATCCCGGAGCGCCGGCGCGCCCGAGCATGGCTGACAAAGCCATCGCCGAAAAAAGCGGCATCGATAAGTGGGTGATCATCTCAATCGGCATCCAGCATGACGGCTCTGTCGGTGCCGAAGACTGGTGCGATTTTGGCCCGAGCGGTTACATCGCCCCGCTCATCGGTCGTGAGTGGTCGCACGGCACACTCGACTGCTATTCGATCGTGCGCGACTGGTACAAACTCGAGCGCGGCATCGATCTGCCGGACTTCGAGCGGGATGACCTCTGGTGGGAAGACGGCAAGTCGAATCTTTACATGGAGCACTTCGCTGAGGCCGGCTTCATCGATGTCGGCCAAGATGCCGAACTGCAACCGGGTGATGTCCTGTTGATGCAGATCCGCAGTAAGAACGACGTGCCCAACCATGCTGGCATCTATCTTGGCGACAACGTGATGCTGCATCACATGCACGGCCGTCTGTCGGGTCGAACCGTCTGGGGTGGCATGTGGGCGCACGCGCTGCGCACGGTGCTTCGATACAAGGAGACGCAGTCGTGAGCGACAAACTCC
Organism: Caballeronia sp. LZ001; assembly: GCF_031450875.1. Lineage (NCBI taxonomy): Bacteria > Pseudomonadati > Pseudomonadota > Betaproteobacteria > Burkholderiales > Burkholderiaceae > Caballeronia > Caballeronia sp. LZ001. Next base: position 796,727 of record NZ_JARTVX010000004.1, read on the forward strand.
GGACCATTCGGCTTTACGGGCCGCTTTCGCAGTTCGGCCGCGTGCATCGGCTTGCGGTGGCGTCGACGGCCGAGGCGGTGCGCGCGCTCAGCGTCATCGTTCCGGGATTCAAGAGGTTCATGCTGAACGCAAAAGACAACGGCCTGACGTTCGCAGTCTTCAACGGCAAGCGAAATCTCGGTGAGGACCAACTTCCTGAGCCTGTCGGCGACGATGAGATTCGGATCGCGCCGATCATTATCGGGAGTAAGAGTGGCGGCCTGTTCCAGACTTTGCTCGGGGCAGCGCTAATCGCCGCATCGTTCTTCGTGCCGGGCGGCGGAGCGTTCGGCATCGCAGCGCTCACTCAAGGCGCGGTGTTTGGACTCGGCGCATCGATGGCGCTCGGTGGCGTTATCCAGATGCTGAGTCCACAGACAAGCGGGCTCGCCAGTTCGAGCGGCGACAACGGCACGTCCTATTACTTCAACGGCGCCGTTAATAGCGCCGCGCAGGGCGACTGCGTACCGATCGTCTACGGCCGCATGCGCGTCGGCTCGAAGCGAGCGAGCGCGGGCATCTATGCAGAGGACCAAGCCTGATATGCGCCTCTACGGTTCCAAGGGCGGCGGCTCGTCGAGCACGGCAACCGAATCGCCCGATAGCCTGCGCTCGACCGCGACGGCGAGGGTGCTTGACATCGTCTCTGAAGGCCCGATCGTCGGCTTGGTTAGCGGCTTGCAGTCGATCTATCTTGACGACACGCCGATTCAAAACAGCGACGGCTCGACCAACTTCACGAACTATTCAGTCGACACGCGGACAGGCACGCAAGACCAGACCTTCATGTCAGGTTTTCCGGCTGTCGAAAACGAAATTACAGTCAACACTGCGTTGACGTCGGACACTCCGTGGGTTCACCAACTCCAGAACGTGCAGCTCACAGCGTCGCGCATCCGCTTCGGCGTGCCGCAACTGCAACAGTCGAACCAATCGACGGGGGATGTCACCGGCTACCGAATCGAGTATGCGATCGACGTTGCAGTTGATGGCGGGGCATATGCGCAGGTGCTAAGCGGCGCTTTCGACGGGAAAACGACGTCGCTCTATGAGCGCAGCGTGCGCATAGAACTGCCGCCGGCGACGACCGGCTGGCTTGTGCGCGTGCGGCGCCTCACGGCAAATGCGCACAGCTCTCTGATCGCCGACACGGTGAACATTGAAGCCATCACTGAGATCATCGATCGGAAGCTGCGCTATCCGATGAGCGCGCTCGTCGGCCTGTCTTTCGATGCTCAGTCCTTCAGTTCGGTGCCCATCTGTGCATACGACATAAAAGGCCTGATCATCCGCGTTCCGACGAACTATGACGTCGACACGCGGACATACGCAGGCACTTGGGACGGCACATTTAAGACGGCCTGGACCGATAATCCGGCGTGGATCTTCTATGACCTAGTGATCAACGACCGGTATGGTCTCGGGAAACTCGTCGACGCGTCCATGATCGACAAGTGGAATCTGTATCAGATCGCGCAGTATTGCGACGTCATGGTGTCGGACGGGAAGGGCGGGCAAGAACCGCGCTTCACGTGCAACGCTGTCATCCAGTCGCGCGCCGATGCGTACAAGGTTCTGCAAGACCTGGCGACCGTGTTCCGCGGCATCGCATATTGGGGTCCAGGGCAGGTCGTCGCCAACGCAGACATGCCGCAAGATCCCGAGTACGTCTACACCGCCGCGAACGTGGTGAACGGGACTTTCGAGTATGTCGGCTCGTCGCGCAAGACGCGCTACACGACGGCACTGATCAGCTGGAACGATCCGGCGAACGGCTATCAGCAGGCCGTCGAGTACGTGCCGGATGAAGACGGCATGGCGCGCTACGGCGTGATGAAGGCCGAAATCACCGCGTTTGGCACGACGTCGCAGGGGCAAGCTCATCGACTCGGTTTGTGGACTCTGCTCACGAGCCGCTATGAGACAAACACCGTCTCTTTCAATGTCGGCCTCGACGGTACGCTCTGCCCGCCGGGCAGTGTCATTGCCGTGGCCGATCCGGCGAAGGCAGGAAGACGGACGGGCGGGCGCATTCGCGCGAGCAACGGGCGCGTCATTACGCTCGACAAAGCACCGACCGTCGCCGCTGGCGACAAGCTCACGGTGATCCTACCGTCGGGCGTCGCGCAGGCGCGCACGGTGCAAGGTGCGGCCGGTGATGCTGTCACGGTGACTGCCGCCTTCGACACTCAGCCGGCGGCCGGCGCTGTGTGGATGCTCGAGAGTTTGGACCTGGCCGCGCAACTGTTCCGCGTCGTGAGCGTGCAGGAGTCCGACGACGATGGCCAGATCACGTACACGGTCAACGCTACCCAGTACGAGCCTGGCAAGTACGCGGCGATCGATAACGGCGCCGCAATCCAGGTGCGACCGATCACGGTAATACCGCCATCGGTGCAGCCGCCGCCGACGAATGTGCGCGTGTCGACTTATTCGACGATCGACCAAGGCATCTCGAAAACGACCATGGTCATCGCGTGGGATGCGGCCGACAAGGCCGTTTCGTATCTGCCTGAGTGGCGCAAGGACAACGGCGAGTGGGTAACGGTCAGCTCGACGGGCGGGCTGCAGGCAGAAGTGCCGGGTATCTATCAGGGCACGTATCTCGCGCGCGTGCGGGCGCAGAATGCGATGGGTGTCACGTCAGTGCCGGCGTATGGCGTAGATACGCAACTCACCGGTAAGACGAGCCCGCCGCCGTCCATGACATCACTCACGACCATCTCGCAGATCTTCGCTATTGAGGTCGATTGGACGTTTCCAGCGGATGGCTCGGCCGGCGATACGCAGCGCTCAGAGATCTGGTACAGCCGCACGAACGACCGGTCGACTGCAGTGAAGCAGGCGGATTATGCGTACCCGCAGTCGCAAGCGCATCTGATGGGGCTCGCGGCAGGACAGCAGTTTTTCTTCTGGGGCCGGCTCGTAGACACGTCGGGCAACATCGGGCCGTGGTATCCGACGGACCCGAACGCGGGCGTACTCGGGGCATCGAGCGACGACGCCGACGCGATCCTGACGTACCTGCTTGGACAGATCACCGCCACGCAACTTGCGCAGGATTTGCTATCCGAGATCGAACAAATCCCAGATTTGCAGCAGAGTGTCACCCAGACCGCCGCGGCCATCACCCAAGAAACTCAGTCGCGCATTCAAGGTGACAGCGCGTTGTCCAGCCGCATCGATGTCGTTAGCGCACAGGTTTTAGTGCCGCCGCTGGCCGGCTCGACTGGCGACTACGCTGGTTCGACGCAGGTCTATGCAGGCGTCTGGTCCGAACAGAGCGCGCGCGCCGAAGCGGATCTCGCAATCGCCAAGAATGTCGAGACGGTGACGGCGCAGATCACGTCGAACAACTCGAGTCTGATTGCGGCGGTCCAGACCGAAACGCAGGCGCGCATCGATGCCGATAGCGCGCAAGCGACGCAAATCACGAATGTTCAGGCCAGTGTGACTAGCGTTTCGAATCAGATTCCGCCGATTTCGGCAGCGGTGCAGACGAATGCAAACGCCTACGCGGACCTGAACGGCCGAGTCGCGGCTTCCTACACCATCAAGACGCAGATCACTTCGAATGGGCGGACGTACATCGCGGGCGTCGGCGTCGGCGTGGACAACAGCAGCGGGGTAGTCGAGTCGCAAGTGCTGGTCGCTGCAAGTCGCTTCGCCGTGCTCGATCCGAATGGCTCGGTCGTGACGCTTCCCTTTGTCATTCAAGGCGGTCAAGTATTCATCAGCCAGGCGCTCATTGGCACAGGCTGGATCACGAACGCGATGATCGGCAGCACGATTCAGAGCGACAACTTCGTGTCCGGACAACAGGGCTGGCAGATCAACAAGGCGGGATCGTTCGAGATCAACGGCACCGGCGGCGGCGGGCGAAACCTCCTGAACGCAAACGGCCAGCAGGTTTATGACTCTGCCGGCACGCTTCGCGTCCGAGTGGGATACATACCGTAATGGCATACGGCGTTGCTTGCTATGACGAGTCCGGCAATGTGGTCCTGTCCGTCACGGATCGCATTACGCGCTACGGCGGACAGTTTGACACCGGTACAGGCGCTGGCTCGCTTACCGTACCGATGTTTTCGACAGGCTCTCCGTTCATCAGCGTCCGTGACACTGATCCGCTGAATGCGTCGAGCTCGCCGCCGGAGGTGTCGCTTAGCGGCAATGTCATCTCGTGGTCGTTCGACGCCAACGGTCTGAATCCGAGGTCTGTCTCTGTCGTGTACGGGGTCTTCTAATGCCTGATTTTGGGCTGCAAGTTTATAACCAGTCGAACGTGCTTCAGATCGACAGCACGTACAAGAATCTTGCTCTGCGCGCGAAAGGTTCGGTCGCCGCAACGACCGCAACGGCGCAGGGCGACTGGTTTTATGCGACGGTGACCGTAAGCGCTGGAGTTAGTCCAGTGATGGCGTTTCGTTGTCCAGTGGCGTGCTATCTACGGCAGACCACAATCGCCAACGGCAACATCACGTATCTGTTCCTGGTAAAGGGGAATAGCCAGATCGTCCAGTATTGGATTTTCGATGATCCGGTGCAGGCGACGCGGTCGGGAAACTACGGTTTGCAGGTGTTCAACAGCGCCGGCAGTCTCGTATTTGATTCGCGCTCGAAGTACATGCGGGTTCTGGATTCGGTTCGCGGCAATGGCAATCTGAGCGATCCCATTGAAGCAGGATTTACACGGTCTTATTCTGGTTTGCCTGCCGTCGTGCAGGGGCAACTACGTTTCCGGGTGACGAACAATGCAACCGGTCAGCCGCCGGCGATCACTGTGTTCGGTGCGCTCGAACAGGTCGCGCCGACTTTCTCCGGCACTAACATCACGTTTGCCATGATGCCTTCAGCGGTCGTGCAGTACTCGGTCAATCAGAACGTGCCGCCTGGCCAATTCCATACGGCATATGACTATCTCGTTTTAGACGTCGCAAACATCTAGGAGTTGATCCATGTCTCTCATCATCGACTACGTGACGCCCGGCACCGGCGCCACGGCGAGCTTTCACGTCGTCCAGCAGGTAACCATCGATTATCGCAATGGGCGCAGCGCCGCGCAGTTGGAATCGTTCGTGAATCAGCAAACCTTCACGGACGGCAAGCAGCCGGTATTCAGCCAGTCGATCGAGTTCTCGGAACTGCCGACGGCAGGTGTCGATCCGCGCGAGTATGCCGAGCAGAAGATTGTCGCGGCCGCTGATGACAAGACGTCGCCGACCGCGGCGCGCGCGAACTTCATCGGCGCGCAGATCGCCGACTGAACAACAGGCCAGAGAGACTGAGCCGCTTTCGGGCGGCTTTTTTTATGCCCGGAAAACCGGCTTACGAGGGGTGTTGAATGCCTGCTGATGAACTGTCGGGCTTGCGGGACAAAGTATCCGAGCACGGCGAGGAACTTGCTGCTCTGCGTGAATGGAAGGCTGGCATCGCTGTGCGGATGGATACCTTCATCACGAAGACCGAGTTCACCGTGGTGAAGATCCTCGTCTATTCGATTGCCGGCACGACTTTGACCGCTGTCTTATCAGCCCTGCTCGCAAAGGTGATCGTGAAATGAGTCCTGCAGACCGGAACCAGATCTTGATTGGAGGTGCCTACGCCGTGACGCTTATCGTTAGCGCCGCAACGTTCCTGTACATCGCGCTTGTCGGCGGCAATCCCTATCATGCCGGCCCGGCTGCAGCGTTCGATGAAGGCGGCACGCCGCGCGCTTCGTTTCACCGCGGCGAGTGGATGTATGTGCGGCGCAATGTATGTCTTGACCGCGACATCTACGCCGAGCAGTCGCCGTCGCTATACGACGTGAATCGCAAGGCATACATCGCGCTGCGCGGCACCGCCACGCTGGCGAAGGCGGGGTGCGCCGTGCGCAGCTCAGCGTTCGAGATCCCCGCAACGCTTCCGCCTGGTGACTACGAGTATCGCAACGTGTCGCGCTTCCAAAACAACTTGGTCGGGCGCGACGAGAGCAACGTCTATCCGCCCATCCGCATCACGGTGACCGAATGACCGAATTGACCGAACCTGTGGCGTCGCATGACGGCGTCCACATCGAGCAGGCATATTTCCTCCGTGCGAAGCATCTGCCGTGGGTCTGCGTGATCCTGCTCTTCGGCGCGCTCTGCACGGGCGTCGCTGGCGTATTCGCTGGCAGCACGATGCAGGCGAGCAAGAACGAGCAGAACCTGAGCGACTTGAACGACAAGCTCGCTGCGCAAAAGCTCGAGTATGAGCAGCGGCTCGGCAAACAGTCGGCGCAATACGCCATCGACGTGAACAACTTTGCGGACGCGATTGCGAAGTTTGGCGAAGCGCTCGACAAGATGGACGCGAAGAACGACCGACGCGCCGCGGAGCGCGAGCGCGCGCAGGCTGCTGCCATCGCTGCGGCACAGAAGGCGGCCGTCGCTGCCGCCGTGACCGCGCAGAAGACCGAGCAGATCCTCGTCAAGACCGACGCCGTGCAGCAGCAGGCGACTGAAGCTGCATCAGCTGCGAAGGCCACCGAGAAAAAACTCGACACCGCAACGCATCCGACAGCCGCAGTCCCGCCGACGCCATGGGCGGGTAACCGCCGCTAGACCACCACGCTTTCACATCCAACCCGGCCGCGCGCCGGGTTTTTCATTTCTGGAGGGCATATGCCTCTGATCCCGTTCACCCAAGTTCGTCTCACGCTCGCCGATGGGTGGCAGAAGTTGCATAAGCGCGGCACCGTCATCGCTGGCGCAGCGTTCACCGCGCTCGCTGGCGCCGGACCGCTCATCGCTCAGGCGTGGTCCGGCATGCCGCACGAGCTGCGCGACGTCATTCCGCAGAACGTCCAGCAGTGGATTGCATACACGCTCTTCGGTCTGAGCTTTATCGCGATCCGCTACACGTCACTGCACCGCGTGCCGGCCGATAGCGAGGCGCGGCAATGAGCTGGCTCGCCGCTGTTCTCGCGCTGTTCAAGCCAAAGCAGCAGGGCGGTGGTTACCAGCCCTTGCCGACGCCTGAGCCGCTTCCTCCGCCACCTGCGCCCGCGCCTTCCGCGCCCGCCGTATCTCTGTCGTCCCGACTCCCGACGATGACGCCGCAGAACGAGATGGTTCTCGTCGACGAGTTGCGCCGCGACGAGGGCGTGCGATACACCCGCTACCTCGACTCGAAGGGTATTCCGACTACCGGCGTGGGGCACAACCTGAACGCGAAGCCGCTGCCGGCCGGGTGGACCTATCCGCTCTCGGACAGCCAGGTCGATCAGCTGCTTGAGGACGACCTAGACGACGTGTACGTCGACCTGGACCGCAACCTGTCGTGGTGGCGTGCGCTTGACGATGTCCGGCAGCGGGTCATCGCGAACATGTGCTTCAACATGGGAATCGGACGTCTGCTCGGGTTCACGAAGACGCTCGCCGCGGCGCGCACGGCGAACTATTCGACGGCCGCCGCTGAGATGCTCGATTCGAAGTGGGCGCGCGAAGACGTCGGCATTGGCACGGCCGCGAAGCCGGGCCGCGCGCTGCGCCTCGCCAACATGATGAGGGACGGGAAATGATTGAACTCGTGATGAAACTTGGGCCATGGATCGTCGCTGGCCTAGTGGGCGCGTGGGCGGTTCTCACGCACATGAACGCCAAAGCGACGGTCGCCGATACGAGGCAGCAGGCGCAATCAGCCGTCGCGGCCGCCAAGGCACAGCAGCAAGTAGCCGAAGACAACCTCAACGCTCGCAAGACGGCGGATGTGCAAGCCGACGCCGACGCGGCAAAAACTGCGGCAGTCGCCGCGCAGGAGAGAACCGATGTGGAAAACAATCAGGCGCGTCTCGACGATGACGCTGCTCGCGATGAGCTTCTCAAGCTGCTCCACGGCTCCGGTGCAGACAACCCCGGAACAGGTCAAAGAGGTGCCGGGCCCGCTTAGGTTGATCGACAACAGCTGCTTGTATTTCAAGCCCGAGACGCCAACCGATGCCGACGTGCGGGCGATGTCTCGACCGTTCCTTGACCAGGTGACGGCGAATCTTAAAATGGGCATCGCGCACTGCGGCTGGAAGTTAGGCGACCGAAAGTAACGCCGTCTAGAATGCCGCTGTATGTCTTTGATTCTATTAGTGCCGTGTTGTGCATTTCAGGGCATGCGATTTCGTGCGGAAAACGAACCTAAGTGGATGACAGGAAAGAGAAAAGCGCGAAAACGCCTAATTACATGCCATGTAATTGGCGAGCCTCACGCGCGCTCCTACTCTCTCATCATCGCGGTGCAGCCATGTTGGCTGCACCGTTCGAGAACAAGGAGCCTCTCATGTCGAACCATACCGTTCATACGATTCAAACCGCCCCCGAGCAATCGAAGCCTGTGCTCGAACGCCTGCAACGAACCTTCGGCCTCGTGCCGAACATCGCGGGCGCGATGGCTGCATCGCCCACGCTGATCAATGGCTTCATCGGCTTGTTCGAGCGCGTGCACGCGAGCAGGCTCAGCGAGCCGCAGATTCAGACGCTGCTGCTCACCAACGCGGTGACGAACCGCAGCGAATGGGCCGCCGCGTTTCATACGGCGCTCGCGTTGCAACAGGGCGTGAGCCGCGCCGATGTCGATGCCATCCGCGAAGCACGCTTGCCCGCCGATGTAAACCTCGCCGCGCTCTCGGCGCTGGCGCGCACGCTCATCGACAAGCGCGGCCGGATCGATCGCGCCGACGAAGAGCGTTTCATCGATGCCGGCTTCAGCGCCGCGCAGATGCTCGATGTAATCGCGGTCGTGGCGGCATCGACCATTACGAACTACACCGGTAGCGTCACGCAACCGCCGCTCGAAGCGCAGTTCGCCGAGTATGCGTGGCAAGCGCCGACACGTTGAGGAAGGCACATGACGGCAGCCGCTCACGCCGAGAAAAGTCGAACGTCGAACGCTATCGGCGACCTGCTGCGTTACTGGCGCGATGTGCGCGGCGTGAGTCAGCTCGGCTTGTCGCTGGACGCGGGCGTATCGCAGCGGCAGATTAGCTTCATCGAAAGCGGCCGCAGCGTGCCGGGCCGGCAGACTGTACTCGATCTTGCCGAGACGCTCGACGTGCCGCTGCGCGAGCGCAATGCGCTGTTGCTTGCAGCAGGCTACGCGCCGCTCTACTCCGATGCGCCGTGGAACGCCGAAGAGATGCAGGGCGTCGTGCGCGCGCTCGAACGCGTGTTGCGTCAGCACGAGCCTTATCCCGCCATCGTCATGGACCGGCATTGGAACGTGCTGATGACCAACGCTGCCGCGCCGCGCTTCTTCAATCGTTTCATCGATATGTCCGAGCGCACGGGGCCGCGCAACATGCTGCATCTGATGTTCGATCCGCTGGGCATGCGCCCGTTCATCGCGGACTGGGATAACGTCGCGCGCAGTCTCTTGCAACGCGTGCATCGCGAAGCAGTAGGGCAGTTTGTCGATGAAGGCACGCGTAATCTCTTCGATGCCTTGCTCGCTTATCCCGATGTGCCGCGCGACTGGCGCTCGCGGGAAGTATCGCGCGGCGCTTCCGCGTTGCCGGTCGTGCCGCTCGGCTTCGTTTTCGAAGGTACGGTGCTTGACTACTTCTCGATGGTGACGACGGTCGGCACGCCGCGAACCATCGCCGCGCAGGAGTTGCGCATCGAGTGTCTCTTTCCCGCCGACGATGCAACGGAAGCGCGGCATTTGGCGACGTTCTCGACATAGGCGCTTGCAGCGCATAGAGTGCTTCATTCGACTCTATGAAGGAGAAACGTATGACGACCACGGACAAGGTTGCACTGATCACGGCGGCGGGCAAGGGCATGGGCGCGGCCATCGCGAAGGAACTCGCGGCCAACGGCTACAAAGTCGCGCTGATGTCGCCTTCGGGCAGCGCCGTTACGCTCGCGGAGCAGTTGAACGGCTTCGGCATGACGGGTTCGGTGGCGCAGGACGCGGATATCGAAAAGTTCGTGCAAGGTACGCTCGAAAAATACGGCCGCATCGATGCCGTGGTGAACAACACGGGGCATCCGCCCAAAGGCGATCTCCTCGCACTCGACGACGCCAAATGGCACGAAGGCCTCGACCTCATCATCCTCAACGTGGTGCGTGTGCTGCGCCGCGTGACGCCGGTGTTTCAGAAGCAGGGCGGCGGCGCCGTCGTCAATATTTCGAGCTTCGCAGCGGTGGCGCCGGAGCCGGTGATGCCGGTTTCATCGGCGTTGCGTGCGGCGTTGAGCGCATTCACGCGCCTCTATGCGGAGCGGCACGCGGCGGAAAACATTCGCATCAATTCCGTGCTGCCGGGGTTTATCGATAGCTGGCCGGAAACGCCGGAGATCGTCGCACGCATTCCGGCAGGGCGCTTCGGTAAGACCGAAGAGATTGCGAAGACCGTGGCGTTTCTATTGTCGGACGGCGCGGGCTATATCACCGGACAGAACATCCGCGTCGATGGGGGAATCGTTCGGGCGCTTTGAATGCGATGCCCTGTGTCCGGCGTCGCTTCGTGTGGCCGTGATCTCAAGGCGCGATGGCGTCCGCCGTTTCCTGATCCCAATACGGCGGCAGCGCCTTATAAGGATTCGAACCGGCAAGCGACGTGACATACACGCCGCCCGCGCCATGTGTCTTCGCATACTGAACGACGCCCGGCAACTGCGCGGCCGTTGCGCCATACACCATATGCACGAAGCGGTTCTTCGGATACGCGGCTTGCCAGCTCATCGGTTGATAGCGCGCGTAACTCTTGACCGTGCTTTCGAAGACCACGAACTGATCGGCGGTCGGCAGGCTCGCATAAAGCTCGGGAACGTTCGTTCCCGGGTTACCCATGACCGAGTATGTCGACTTCAATCCCTTGATGTAGTTGTAGATGGACTGATAGAACTGGACGTGCGACATCTGGCTATCGGCCGTCATCTCGTCGATGAAAAAGCCATCGACCTTATAAAGCGTCACGTACGCGTTGATGTCCGCCACGACCGCCGAAAGCGAGCGCTTTGCATACGACGTCGATACATAGCCAATCACCTTGCCGCCCGCCGCATGAAGTCGTGTTACGGCGGCGGCATAGGCGACGTCTTCCTTGATACCGGGACCGCTGTTCGGATTCAGAATGGCCGTGGTCGGAACCTTGCGCGCGGTGGCGGTCAAGCTGTTCCAGTTCGAGACGCTGCTCGTGGCATTGAAATACGAGGGGATGACGACGCTGGTGGCCGTGTTGACCGTGTTGACCGTGTTGGCCGTATTGACCGTTGTGGCCGCGAAGGCCGTGCTAGCGGTGCCCAACAAGGCGGCGAGAGGCATTGCCCACTTCAGACAGTTCAAGCATTTCAAAGCTGCGTTCAGCATTAAGCCTCCTGACGCGGTCATTCAAGCCGCTGTCTTTTGGCCCGCCGCACAGACGGCGGGCAACTGGCAATTTCTCGTCAAGAAAGTCCCTTTAGTTTTGCGTCGCCGGATCACTCCGGTTTTGCCCCTCTCCCCTAACGGCAGGCTTTGAGATTTCTTTAGCGTAATAAAAGGAATCTTTGGCATCGCTTGATGACGCTTGGACGACTCGTTATCTCTCAGCGCGTCGCCAAACGTTTGCCTTAAAGTTCTATTGAACATGGTCGTTAATGCCTAGCAACGTGCACTGGTTTTTTCGATGCATAAGCGGTCTTGAGCGGCTAAAGGTCATGTGCTATCGTGCGCGCCCTTGGCATTTAAGCAAAAAAATATTGCTTCGCGACCCGCGCAACGCGGGCTTTGCGTAGCGCGATTGCGGCTGGCCGAATGAGCTTGCGGTGACGATTTCCTCAAGGCGATGTCCTTGAGAAAAGCGCGCTGCACTCGTATAAAAATCAAACGGGGAAAAGATCTTGCCGATGGAGAAGTGGACCCGGGCACGCGCCGGTATGTTCTCTTGCGCGCGTGCGGAACGGGCGCCTGAACGTTTCGTGATGCGCGTATTGGCAGCCGTTCTGTTGAGCACGGCGGGCCTTGATCCGTTCATCGCTTATGCGCAAGCAGCGGCGCTGCAGTCCAATGCGCCGCGCGCTTCACAGTCCGCTGCATCTCAACCCAATATCGCTTTCTATTACGCGGCGAATCCGCCTGTCGATCAATTGCAGGCATTCGACGCAGTGGTCATCGACCCGGTAGCGGGCTTCGATCCGTCCATGCATCCGCTCGCGCATACGACATGGATCGCGCGTAGTCAAAGCGGCAATGCCGCTGAAATCGAAGCGCTGTGGCAGCGTGGTTATCGCGGACTTTTCCTCGATACGCCAATCGCTCTTGCCGCAGCCCTTCGAATTCATGCGGCGCATCCGGACGCGCGTCTTATCGCTGGCGGCGAGAACATTGCGCAAAGCGCGCTGCCCTATGCAAGAGCGCTATACGCGGTTGTCGGCGAATCGCTGATTCGCGGTATAGACGAAAGTGGTCAGTTCACGGAAGTTCCTGAAGCGTTGCGCGCACGGCGCATGGCGGCGGCGCGCGAATTCACGCAGCAGAGCGGCGTGCCGGTCGTGTCGATCGAGTATTGCAATCGCAACGACCGGCAGTGCGCGCGCGATACAGCGAGCCGCGTCGTGTCCGCAGGCATGCTGCCTTACGTGACGAGCAAGGCGCGCGATGTGGTCGGCATCGGCAAGATAGAAGTGCTGCCGCGCAAGATTCTCGTCGTGCAGGACCGCGATACCAAGGACCCGCTCGATTTAAGCGCGGGGGTGCGTGACCTCGCCACGCCGCTCAATTACATGGGCTACGACGTCGAGTACGCCGACTTTTCGTCGCGCTTGCCGGATAACATCACACCCGACCGTTACGCAGGCGTGGTCGCATGGATTCAGCGCGGCGCGGTGCCCGATGCACAAGTCTGGCAACGATGGGTTGCCGCGCGCATGGCGGATCACATTCCTGTCGCGTTTCTCGGTCAGTTCGGTTTCGATGCAGCCGGTTCCGCTGGCGCCGCGCTCGATCTGCAACCGGTCGGCGGAACGTTCGCGGGGCCCGTCACGGTCGTCAAGAGCGATCCGATGATCGGCTTCGAGATCAGCCCGAAACCGGAACCGCGCGATCTGCAAGGCGTGCGCGTGGGTCCGCGCAGTCAAGCTTTGTTGCGCGTCTCGGCAAGCGGAGCAGAGGTGGACCAAGTCGCGCTCACGCCGTGGGGCGGGTACGCGCTGAGTCCTTACACAGTCGTATCGTTGGACAGTATCGAACAGGAACGCTGGGCCATTCAACCGATGGCCTTCATGAAGGCGGCGCTGCATCTGCAAGACATGCCCGCGCCGAGCGTGACGACGGAAAACGGCCGACGCCTTTTCATGTCGCACGTGGATGGCGATGGCTTCGCCTCACGCGCGGAATTCCCCGGTCCCGACTACTCGGGCGAAGCGTTGTATCAGCAGATTTTCACGCGCTATCAAGTGCCGATGACGCTCTCCGTCATCGAAGGCGAAGTCGGTCCTGCCGGTCTGCATCCGGATATCTCGCCCCGTCTGGAAGCCATCGCGCGCAAGATGTTCGCGCTGCCGCATGTCGAGATCGGCACGCATACGTACTCGCATCCGTTTCAGTGGGAACAGGTTGACAGCAAGGGCGCGCAGATGGATCGCGGCGGTGGCGACGCGGCGTTCTCGTTGAATATCCCGGGATATCGCTTCAATATCGATCGTGAGATCACGGGCTCGATCGACTATATCAACTCGCGTCTTGCACCTGCCGGCAAGAAGACCGTGCTCCTGCAATGGTCTGGTGACTGCCGTCCGCCTGGCTTCGTCGTGCGCAAGGTGGCCGAGGCGGGCGTCTACAACTTCAATGGCGGCGATACGGTCATCACGAAGTCGGCCAATAGCTGGACCAATATCGCGCCGGTCGGTGTGGACAAGGGACCCGGCGCATATCAGGTCTATGCGCCGAATCAAGACGAGAACGTCTATACCAACGACTGGCAAGGTCCATTCTATGGCTTCACGCGCGTGCTGGAAACGTTCGCGATGACCGAGCGTCCGCAGCGCTTCAAGCCGATCGACATCTATTACCACATGTATAGCGGCACCAAGGTGGCGTCGCTGCGCGCGTTGGATCAGATCTTTTCGACGACACTCAAGCAGCCGGTGATGCCGGTCTATGTGAGCGAGTACATCCGCAAGGTGCTTGACTGGCATACCTTCGCGGTGGCAAAAGACATCGATTCGAAGTCCGGTCAATGGCTCGTGCGCGGCAATGGCGAAGTGCGCGAATTGCACTGGCCGCAAGCGGCAAAGCCATCGGTCGATGATGCTTCGGGCGTCACGGGTTTCGCGCCGGGGCCTGACGGTACTTACATCCATATCGATAACGGCAGTGCGCGTTTTGCCATGGGCGGTACAACGACCGCGCCGTATATCGAAGAGGCAAATGGTTTCGTGCGCAACTTTCGCCGCACGCCGCAAGGCATGCAGTTCGAATTTGCCGGCCACTATCAGCCGTTCGTCAAGGTAGCGAACGCGCAGCAGTGCAAGGTTCGCGTCAACGGTCAAAGCGTTGCTGTCCGACGCGATGGCGATTTCCTGCGCTTCGACACGTCGGCCGACGTCGGATCTATCTTGAACTACAAGCCGGTCGAGGTCGCCTGTGCTCGTTAATCGCCCTCGTATTGCGCCAACGTGGCTCGTGATGTTGCTCGCGGGCGTCGTGTTGATCACGCTATGGTTCATGCATCCGCGTGGCGGATTGCGCAACCGCTTGACATCCACCGATGCACCGAGCGATCTCAGCATCGCTTATCTTGAAGCGTGGCTGCGCGTGCAGCCCGGCAACACGGAGATTCTCTCGGTGCTCGGCACGCAATACGTGCGTCTCGGGCGCGATGAAGATGCGCGTCGCATTGCTGACCGCATGGCCGCCGCGCCTGGTGACGAGCTTCATCGCGCCGCACAGTTGCTGCGCCTGACCGTGGATACGCGCGAGACCTTCGCATTGCCCGCGAACGATCCGGGCCGCGAGGCCGCGCTGGTTCGCCTGCGCACGCAACTGACCAACGCGGCGGCGCTGTCGTGGTCGAATGCGGACTTGCAAATGCTGGCCGAAGCGGCTGCATCCGCAAATGCGCAACAGCTTGCGGGGCAGCTCTATGCGCGGCTTGCCGTGCAGGACCCGGCACAACAGACGCGCTGGAATCGCGAAGTGGTGCGCTTTGCCATGTATGGCGGCGACTATCGCGGCGCGGCGGAAGGCTGGTTCCGTTTGCAAGCGAAGGCACCCACGTTCGATACGAAGCGTGATTGCTTCATCAACGGCATTCGCGCGCTACAGTCGGGCAATCTGCTCGATGAAGCGCTTGGCGCCGCGAAGGAACATGGCGCGGCGTTCGCGCACGATCACGCGACGCTTGTCGTGCTGCTGAATCTGGCGCGCGCGGCGCATCGGCCGGACCTCGTGGATCGTTATGCAAAGGCGCTCGCAGGGTATGCGCAAGCGCAGCCAACGGATAAAGACGGCGCGCTACGGCTGGTCGCGTATCTTCGCGAGCGCGCATCACAGAAAGAATATGCGTACATGGATGGTTCGCAGCCGATGCATGCACGCCGTCACGATGTGCATGTCGTTCGTGTTGCCACGCCTGCATCGGCTCCGAGCGCCACGGACGATGTCCCGGGTCTCCTGTATCAATCGTTCCTCGAATCGAACGACTTGCAGAACGCACAGCGCGTCGCGAGCGAACAGGTCGAGAAGAATCCCGGCTCGACGGTGTGGACGAAGCGGCTCGCTCAAGTATCCGAATGGAATCACGCGTCGCCGCTCGCGCTCAAGATGTGGCTCGCTTACGCGCAAGCCACGCACGACCCGGAAGGCTGGAAAAACGTCATGCGTCTGGCTCCGATGCTCAACGACGACAACGCGTATCTCGCCGCGTTGATCCAGGCATCGAATGCCGCACCCGCCGATCTCAAGCTGCTCGACTCGGTCGTCGCGGCATACGAACGTCTCGGCCGTCCGGACGATGCACTGGCGTTCCTGCGCACCCGTCAGCGCACGATATCGAACGAGGCCATCGTTTTGCGGCTCGGCCAACTTGCGGAACGCTCGGGCCACGACGATGAAGCGCTCGCCGCTTATCGCGCGCTGAACAAGCGCAATCTGGCGAACACGCAATACGCATTGCGCACCGCGAGCCTTTTGTATCGTCATGGCGACTACAAGGGTGCGCTCGATGCCTTGCTCGCTGCACGCCAAGGCGCCAGGAACGATGACATTCTGTTTTGGCGCAACGCGGCGCAACTGGCGCGTCTCCTGCAACGCGATGACATCGCCAACGACGCGTACAAGCATCTGCTTGCAAGCGGCGAGGCCACGTCCGAAGACTTGAGCGCCATGACGTACTTCTACGACGCTTATCCAGTCGATGCCGCTCGCACCTCGGAGTTGCAGTATCGCCGCGATCGTTCGCCGCGCTCGCTGGAAAGCGCAGTCCACTATTACACCGATGCCGAGCAATACGATCGCGCCGATGCATTGCTCAAAAGCCTGAGCCCGGAGCAACTCGCCGTTGCGTCCGAGTCGCCGTCGTTCCTGCGCATTCGCGCCGAATACTATCGACAGACGAACCGTCCGCTCAATGCGCTCGCCGATCTTCAACATGCCGTCACGCTGCCGGGTGCCGCGCTCGACTTGCGCGCGGCATTGCTCTGGACGCTCGTCGACTACGGCACGGATGCGCAATTGCACGACGCGCTCAAGCCATGGCGCGATACGCCCGCGCAAGAGCCCGCGTTGTGGGGCCCGCTCGCTGCTGCCTATATGCGCTTGAACAAGCCTGAAGCCGCGCTCAAGTACTTGCGTCTGCAAGCGGCGTCCGCATCGCGTGATCCGCTGTGGCAGTTGAGCTATGCCGAAGCGCAAGAGATGGCGGGACGCAGCGACCTCGCATGGTCCATTCGCCGCAATGTCTGGCGCCAGATGCAGGACGAGGAAGCGGCCGTTCGCGCGAACACGGCGGTGGGAAAGAACATCGTGCAGACGCACCAGTCGCAAGGCAGTGAAGTGCGTGAACAACTGCAAGGCCGGCGCGTGACGCTGGCATCGATATTCGAGAACGCGGATGTATCGAAGGCATTGCTGATCGACCTGCTCGCAACCGATGCCGGGCGCAACGACGACACCGCCGCACGCCGCACCTTGTTGGGCGATACGGCCGGTCTTCCCGCTGCGCAATTGGAGGCATCGAACGCGAATGCATCTCCGAAAGAGACACAACTGACCTCGTCCGTTGCACGCGATGTCGCGCTTGCCTGGGCCATGTCGCACGAAGCGAATCCGTTGGCGAAGCGCTGGCTCGCGCGTCAATACGCCGACGTGCTGGTTCAGCCTTCGGAGCAGTTGATCGCCATTGCGCTTGCCGACAACGACAAGCCCGCGATGGAACGTCTTCTCGATGATCAGAAGGCGCGCCTGCCGATCTATGACCGTATCGATGCATCGATCGCGGTGGATCGTCCGGGCGATGCACAAAAGCTCGCGTTTCAAGGCCTCGAAGATGCGCCCTATGACGACGAACTTCATGGCCGCCTCGTGCAGACCTCACTGACGTGGCCGCAATCGCTCGATGCAAGCGTCACGAGTTATGTCGAACATCCGCTCGATTACATCGAGCAGACGCTTGGCGGCAGCCTCAAGATCGCGGACAAATACATGATCGGCGTAAAGGGCGTTCAACGCTTCCAGCATTCGACGGATTCATCGCAACTCACCGATGTCCCTTCGGTGGATCGCTCGTTGGAAGTCTTCGCGCGCCGCCAGACTTACGACACGGCGTTCATGGTCACCGTGGGCCGCCGCGAAGCGCTCGACAGTTTTTACAGCGTATCGGCGGGTGCCGAATGGGGCCGAAATTCCGCTTTGTCGCTCGCCGTGAAGGCGGGCTACAACCAGACCGCACGCGAGTCGCAAGTGTTGCAAGTGGGCGGTGTGAAGGACAACGTCGCAGGCACCGTGATGTATCGCGCGACGGAAAGCCTCTATGCCACGGGCACGGTCGAAGCCGATCGCTTCTATAGCCAGGCGCGTAACTATCTCGGTAGCGGCGTGCTGTCGGCGGGCGAGATCGGTTATCGCATTCGCACGAACTATCCGGACTACACGCTGCGCCTGATGGGCGCGCATGGCGGATACGGCGCAAGTGGCGCCGCCGATGGCCTGATCTCGCGCCTCATTCCGGTGACCGCCGGTCCGGTGAGTGCGGCGAGCTTCATTCCGCAAAGCTACTCGCAATACGGCCTGTTCTTCGGTTTCGGCAACAATCTGCTCGATCAATACACGCGCGCATGGCGGCCATTCTTCGATGCAGGCGTGCTGCACGACTCGAATCAGGGCTGGGGACCGTCCATCAGTCTTGGCCTCGCGGGCACTGTGTTCGGCGGCGATCATGCGGCGCTTTACTTCTCGCATCAGCGTGTGTCGCGTCTCGGTACGCCGGTCACGCAAATCGGTGCGCGCTATAGCTGGTTTTATTGAAACGATTCTGGATCCACGGAAGGGGAAGCAACATGCACGGTATCAAACGACTCGCGCGTTCAGGCGCATGGTGTGTGGCGGCAACCGCGCTCGCGCTTGCAATGAGCGCATGCGGAACGGTGCGTCAGACGGCCGGCCCGACGCTCACGCATGGCGACAAGGTGGCTGTCGTGTCCATCGCCAACTACACGGACACGCCGGATGCGGGCAAGAGCGCAGAATCCATCGCGGCGAATACGCTGCGCGCAGGCGGTGTCGGTGATGTACGTATCGCTCCCGCCGATACCAACCGCAACGCGCTCTTCGATAACGCGCAACGCGGCGATGGCGACAAGTCGCTCGAATGGGCACGCTCGCAAAACGCGCGCTATGTGCTGACGGGCGCGGTCGAGGAATGGCGCTACAAGACCGGCGTAGATGGCGAACCGGTAGTGGGCGTGACCTTCGAACTGATCGATGTCGCGAACGGCTCGGTCGTCTGGAGCGCAACGGGAACGCGTACGGGCTGGAGCCGCTCGGCATTGTCGAGTGTGGCGACCACTTTGATCGGCAATGTGCTGTCGCCGTTGCAAGCGCGCCAGTAAGTCGCCGATCAAGCTTGCCCGCCTGCCGCCGAGATACAGGATGCAGGTTGATACGAAATAAGCACGAGACAAGAAAAGGAAATGGCCGTGAATACCGCAGCCGTCGAAACCAACCCGGGCGCCGCCAAGCGCCACGCGCATCCGTTCGGCAATCTGGGCCGCGTGCGCCGCTTTCTCGCGCCCGCGGTGGCGCGGCCCTTCGCTATCGTCGAAAGCGTCGCGCTGATGCTTATCATGCTGTCTGTCGCGCGCTGGCTTCAGCATGACGATCCCTTACTCGTGCGCGGCGGCTTTCCGTGGCTATGGATGGTGCCGCTGCTCGTCGCGTTGCGCTACGGTACGCTGCTTGGCTTGCTGTCCAGCTCCATCATGTTCGGTGTGTGGGAGTTGTTCTATCCGCCGGGCGGCACGTTTCCCGCGTTGTATTTCGCGGGCGGTCTTTGTCAGACGATCCTTGCCGGTCATTTCGGCGATACGTGGGGCAGCCGCGCGGAACGTGCATCGTCGCTGAACGATTATCTGAACGACCGCCTCGTTGCGTTGACCAACAGTCACTACTTGCTGCGTCTTTCGCATGAGCGGCTTGAGAAGGATCTGCTGTCGCGTCCGACGACGTTGCGCGATTCGATCACCGAGTTGCGGCGGCTTTCCGTCGCCGGCGACACGGCGAAGAACGATTCATCGATGCGCGGCGCGGATGGCCTGCTCGAGTTCATCGCGCAAGCATGTCAAATTGAAGTGGCCGCGCTTTTTCCGGTGCATCGCGGCAAACTGGGCATGGAGCCGATCGCCCAACTCGGCGATGCCTTCACGCTCAAGCTCGACGATGAACTCGTCATGCATGCGCTCGCCACGCAAAACGTCGCGCACCTGAAGAACGTCGATTCGACCGTGCCGGTCAGCGAGTATCTCGTCTGCGCGCCGCTGGTATCCGCCGATGGCGAATTGCGTGCGTTGCTCGTCATCAAGCGCATGCCGTTCCTGTCGCTCAACTTCGACAATCTGCAACTCCTGCTGGTGCTGTTGGGTTACTACGCCGATGGCGTGGCGCACGCGTCCTTCGTGCAGCGCATTGTCGATCAGGTACCCGATTGTCCGCATGAATTCGCGCTCGATCTCGGCCGTCTGACGCGTCTGCAGAAGAAAGCGGGCGTGGCTTCCTCGCTGGTCGCGCTCGTGTTTCCGCGCGATGAAGAAGGCGATGAACTCTTCGAACACGTCATACGCCGCCGCCGTTCGCTCGACGTCATGTGGCCCCTGCAGACGCCGCGGCAATCCGTGCTGCTCAATCTCATGCCCGCAACGGATACGACCGGCATCGACGGCTATCTCGCGCGTATCGAAGCAAGTCTGAAAGCGCAGTTCAATACCGACCTCGAAGGCGCGCGCGTTGGCGTGCATACGCTGCATCTCGGAGGCGAGGAACCTGGCGCGGCGCTCAAGCGTCTTCTCAAGCGAAGTGGCCTCGATGTCTAAAGGGTCCTCACTCCTCCTCGGCGCGCTCGCGGCTATCGTCGCGGGAATCGTGCAATACCTTGCGATTGCGAGCCTGATGCAGGCGCCGGGCGCGTTCGATCCGCTCATGCGCTTCCTGGCTTGGCAGGCCGCAGCGGGTCTGGCCGAAGCCATTGCGTTTCGCGCCTGGTTGCCGCGGAACTATCGCGAGCCGCTTGCTTGGTCGTTGCTCTCGTTGTGGCTTGCGTGCACGTTCGTACCGCTCTTGGGTGGCGTCGTGGTGCTCGTGAGCTGTATCTGGGCAGCGCTCTTTCCCGCGCTCAAGGAAAGCGGCGAACTCGACGATGTCGCGCGTCCCAAGTTCGTCACGTATCTGGTATCGCGCGTTCAGCATGGCGGCGGCGCGCGCTTGCAGGCACGTCTTGCGAACACGCAGGTGGCATCGACGGATCGACTGTCCGCGCTGGTTGCCATTCAGAGCATGCCGACCCGCACCACCGGCACCTTGCTGCGCGACTTGCTCGCCGATCCCCTGGAAGATATTCGCCTGATTGCATACGGCACGTTGGACCATGCCGAGAACGAGATCATGCAGAAAATCTTCAGAACGAGCAAAACGCTCGAAGCAACCGAGAAGCCTGCCGAGCGTCACGCGCTGAATCGACTGCTTGCCGAACTCTACTTCGAGCTCGTGTACCAGAATCTCGTGCAAGGCGCGGTCTATAAGCACACGCTGCAGCAAGCCGACCGCTACGCGCAGGCCGCGCTTGAAACCGATTCATCGGATGCCGCACTGTGGCTCATTCGCGGACGTCTGGCGCTTGCAAGCGGCTTGCCCGATGAAGCGCATGAACACATTGGCCGCGCGCTCGAGCTCGGCTTTCCGCGCGAACGTCTCGTTCCCTGGCTTGCCGAAGCGGACTTTCTGCGCGGCGAATATTCACGCGTGGCGAACCTTCTGGCGACGCTCGGCAATGCCGCTTCGTTGCCCACGCTCAAACCGGTTGTGAAGTACTGGTCATGATGAAAGAACTCCCGATCCGCCGCGCCGCCGATGCCGATGTCTGCCTTCTCCTCGAAGGCACGTTCCCGTTCGTGCGCGGCGGCGTATCGAGCTGGGTCAACGAGATGATCCGCTCTTACCCCGACACACGCTTCGCGATCGTCTTCATAGGCAGCCAGAAGTCGGATTATGCGGGCGTCGCTTATGCATTGCCCGACAACGTCGTGCATATCGAAACGCATTACCTGTACGAGCCGACCACGGCGGATTTCACGCCGCGCGCGGCCGCTGGCGACAGCGCCGCATTCGTGCGCTCGCAGCAGCTGCACGACACCTTGCGCGACCCGCGTAACGGCCGCGATGCTGGCGCGTTGCTCGCCGACATGATCCCGATGATCGGCACGAGCGGCGCGCTCAACGAAGAGCAGTTCCTCACGAGTCGCGCGGCGTGGCATACCATCGTCGATCAATACGAGCAGTTCTGCACGGACCCGTCCTTTACCGATTACTTCTGGACCGTGCGTATCATGCACAAGCCGCTGTGGCAGCTTGCGCGCGTGGCGGAGCAGTTGTTGCCGGCCAAGGTTTATCACACGGTATCGACGGGATATAGCGGCTTTCTCGGCGCGTTGATGCACTACCGTACCGGACGGCCCTTGCTGATCTCCGAGCATGGCATCTATACGAAGGAACGCAAGATCGACTTGCTGCAAAGCCAGTGGATTCGCGACAACCGCGGTGTGTTCGAACGCGACATCTCGCGGGTGAGTTACTTCCGCGAACTGTGGGTGCGTTTCTTCGAAGCGATCGGCAAGCTTGCCTACGACGCCGCCGACGATATCGTCGCGCTCTACGAAGCGAATCGCCAGCGTCAGGTGACGGACGGTGCGCGTGCCGAGCGCACGCAGTGTATCCCCAACGGCATCGACGTCGATGCGCTCGGGCCGCTCGTCGCGCAACGCAAGCCGCGTTCGAATCGCGTGGTTGCGCTGATCGGACGCGTGGTGCCGATCAAGGACATCAAGACTTTCATTCGCGCGATCTTCATCGCGTCGCGCAGCATGCCGGACCTGGAAGGCTGGATCATCGGACCGGAAGAAGAAGATCCCGCTTATGCGCTCGAATGCCGCGCATTGGTGGAGAGTCTCGGCTTGAGCCGCAATCTCAGGTTTCTCGGCTTTCAGCGTATTGACGACATGCTGCCGCAAGTCGATGTCATCGCACTGACCTCGATCAGCGAAGCGCTGCCGCTCGTGGTGCTCGAAGGTTTCGCAGCGGGCGTGCCGGCCATCACGACGGATGTCGGGTCGTGCCGCCAATTGATCGAAGGCGTGGATGAGGAAGATCGCGCGCTCGGATCGGCGGGCGGCGTCGTGCAGCTTGCGGACCCGGCCGCGTTCGCGCAGGCCGTGCTGTCCTTGCTCGCGGATGAAACGCGCTGGCAAGCCGCACAACAAGCCGGTCTCGCACGCGTGCGCCGCTATTACACGAAGAAGCAGATGATCGACCGTTATCGCGCGCTGTATGACCGTCTGTCGGCACTGCCGGATCGCGCGCGCAGCGGCATGTCGGCCAGCGCCGCGCAATGCCCGATGCATCATCACAAACCGGCAGGCGCCGCGAAAGAGCCGCTTGCATCGCAGGAGTCACGCTGATGGCCGGCATTGGTTTCGAATTGCGCAAGATCATGCGCCGCGACACGCTCGCGGGCGTGGCGCGCGCGTATGCCTATGCAGGGTTGATCAGTTCAGGTCCGCTCATTCTGTCGATCTTCGGCATTTTGATCATCGGGCTCATCAGCCTGGCTTCAGTCATACCGAAGTTTGCGATCGTGCAGTTTCAGGTGTCGGTAACATATTTGATCGCGCTTAGTCTGATATTGACAGGACCGTTGCAACTCTCGTTCACGCGCTTCATTTCCGACCGCTTGTTCGAGAAGCGCGATGACCTCGTGCTGTCCAATTACAACGGCGTCGTGCTCGTGTCTTCGGCTCTTTCGAGCGTGGTTGCGGT
The DNA here is from genome assembly GCF_031450875.1 of Caballeronia sp. LZ001. NCBI lineage: Bacteria > Pseudomonadati > Pseudomonadota > Betaproteobacteria > Burkholderiales > Burkholderiaceae > Caballeronia > Caballeronia sp. LZ001. The sequence goes on from NZ_JARTVX010000004.1 coordinate 820,283, forward strand.
CGTTGCGATGTTGCTGGGCTTTCGTGAAGAGCCGATCGTCTATCGCCTGTTGATGATTACCGGCTTCGTCGTGGTCAGCAATATCTGGATCGCGGTGATCTTTCTGTCGAGCGTGAAGCAGTATCGGCAGATTCTTTACGTGTTTGCCGTGGGTTATGCGTGCGTCGTTTGTCTTGCGCTCGCACTGAACGGCTATGGACTCATCGGTTTGCTGGGCGGCTTCGTGGCCGGCCATATTGTCTTGCTGGCGGGTTTGTCGGGCTTGATTTACCGTAACTATCGCAGCGAGCGCTTCGTGTCGTTCGAAGTGTTCGAAGGACGTTATGCCTATCCTAGTCTTGCGCTCGTCGGCTTGCTGTTCAATATCGGCGTGTGGCTCGACAAGTTCATGTTCTGGTATGCGCCGGGCACGGGTACGCGAGTCATTGGGCCGCTGAATGCATCGGTGATCTACGACATCCCCATTTTTATCGCTTACGTATGCGTGATGCCGGGCATGGCGACGTTCCTCGTGCGTATCGAAGCGGACTTCGTCGAATACTACGACGCGTTCTACGACGCCGTGCGCAGCGGCGCGACGCTGCGCCATATCAGCGAGATGCGCGACATGATGGTGGGCAGCGTGCGTGCCGGGCTCTATGAAATCATCAAGGTGCAGACGGTGGTGCTGCTGCTGATCGTTGCGTTCGGTGAGCGCGTGCTGGGCTTGCTCGGCATCTCGCCCTTGTATATGCCGCTTTTGGTCGTCGATGTCGTGTCCGCGAGTCTGCAAGTGCTGCTGCTCGGCCTGCTCAACGTCTTCTTCTATCTCGATGGACGACGCACCGTCATGAAGCTCACCGGCGCGTTCGTTCTGTTGAGTGGCCTTTTTACGGGCATTACGTTGCGGCTCGGACCGGATTTCTACGGCTATGGGTTCGCACTGGCGTTGCTCGTCGTCGTGGTGGCCGCCGTGAAGGTGCTCGACCGCAAGTTCCTGTCTCTCGAATACGAGACTTACATGCTGCGCGGCTGAGTGGCTTAACGACATGAACAAAATCGTCCGACGATCTGGCCTGCGCGCATTGCTGCATTTCGCGAGAATCGCCGCCTTCGGGGCGATGGTGACTGCCGCGCACGCGCAAACGCCATCGGTCGCGCTGTATTACGGCGCAAATCCGCCTGTCGAGGAACTCACCGGTTTCGATGTCGTCGTAGTCGAGCCCGATGCACATTTCGATCCGCAAGCTCATGCGGATGCGCACACGGCGTGGTTTGCTTACGTGAGCATCGGCGAAGTGAATCCGCATCGCGCTTACTTCAAGGCAATTCCGTCTGCGTGGATGCCTGGCGTGAATCAGGCGTGGGCGTCGCATGTGGTGGATCAAACGGCGGCGCAATGGCCGGCGTTCGTCGTGAACAAGGTTATCGCACCGTTGTGGAAGAAGGGTTATCGCGGCTTCTTTCTCGATACGCTCGATTCGTATCAGCTGATCGCCACGACCGATGCCGCGCGTGCGGCACAGGAAGCGGGACTCGTGCGCGTCATTCGCGCCATCAAGGCGCGTTATCCGGAAGCGAAGCTGATCTTCAATCGCGGCTTTGAAGTACTGCCTCAAGTGCATGAATCAGCCTGGATGGTCGCGTTCGAATCGCTGTATCGCGGCTGGGATGCAGGCAAGCAACGCTATACGGAAGTACCGCAGGCCGACCGCGACTGGTTGCTGATGCAGGCCACGACCATACGCGATCGATACCATCTGCCGGTCCTTTCGATCGACTATTGCGCACCCGCCGATGCCGATTGCAAGGCCGCGACGGCCGCACGCATCGCGGCCGACGGCATCGTGCCCTATGTCACCGACGGCGCGCTCGCCACGGTAGGTACAGGAGCGCCACCAGCGAATTGAACGCAACGAAGAACAACATCATCTGAGAGAGCAAAGCCATGTTTGGCATCGTCGGCGCCGTACCCAACGCGATATCGTTCCCATATTGATCGAAGGGCTGCACGGATGTGGATAAGCCGCGGACTCTGGCAAAGTCGGTCACGGTGGAGTGAGGGGGCATTGCGAACACTGAGCAGCAGCGTGTTCCTTGGTCTCACCCATTATCCCCACCCGCCACGGCCAGCACCGCACCCGTGATATACGCCGCCTCATCCGAGGCAAGAAAGAGAATCGGCGCTATCTGCTCGTCGAGCGTGCCGTAACGCTTGAGGAAGGTCGACTCGGTGACCTGCTTGACCGCCTCGCCCATCCATGCTTTCTCTTGCTCGCTATCGCCTGAGGCGTTACGAGGCACTCGTCGCGGAGGTGCCTCTGTCCCGCCGGGCGCAGCCGCAACGACGCGGATGTTGTACGCGCCGTACTCCATCGCAAGCGATTGAGTCATCGCGTTCACGCCACCCTTCGCCGCGGAGTACGGTACGCGCCGAATCCCGCGAGTCGCATTCGATGAAATGTTGACGATGGTGCCGCAACCCTGCGCGAGCATGTACGGAAGCACGGCATGACACGCGTAAAGCGTTGGCATAAGCGAACGCCGAATCTCCGCATCGATATGCGCGGGCTCGAACTCCGCGAAAGGGCGCATGCGAATGGCGCCGCCCACGCCGTTGATGAGAATGTCGATCCGACCGAACCTGTTCTTTGCAAAAGCCATTGTCGATGCCGCACCGTCGTAGGTTTCGAGATCGGCGACAAACGCAGCCGCATCATCGCTTTGTGCTTCAGCGGCGACTTCCGCCACGAAGTCCGCTCGATCGACGAATAGAACCTTCGCTCCTTCCGCGATCGCACGAAGCGCAACGCCCCGCCCGATCCCTTGCGCCGCGCCTGTGACCACCATGACTTTGCCGGCGAATCGGTTGGTGTTCATGCGGTCTCCGGCGCGGCGTTAGGGGTGAACTTCTCGTAGTGGAAGCTATTCGGCTTCACGCCGGTATCGTCGAAGTACTTGCGCACGGCATCGACCATTGGAGGAGGACCGCAGAGATAGACATCGACGTCACCGTCATTCAATGACTCTGCCGACATGTGCTGCGTGACCCAGCCTTTGCGTGGATGATCCGATTCGGCATCGGCCACGACGGTGCTGTAAGTGAAGTGCGGGAGCTTCATGGCATACGCAGCTATTGCATCGGTTTGCACGAGGTCGAGGTCTCGCGTCACACCGTAGATGAGATGAACCCTTTGCTGCGCGTTCGTCCGGTATAAGACTTCCAGCATCGACAAGAAGGGCGCTAAACCAGTGCCACCCGCAAGAAAGAGCAACGGCCGCTCGACGGGGCGCAGATAGAAGCTACCCAGCGGCCCGGTCAATTGGGTCTTGTCGCCCGGCTGCGCGGATTCGAGCCAGGTACTCATCACGCCGCCTGGAATCTTTTTGATCAGGAAGCTGACCTTGCTTGCACCAGGCGCGGAAGAGAACGAATAGGAGCGATGCTGCCCGCTGCCCGGCACATCGATATTGACGTATTGACCGGCGAGGAACACAGGCGCGGCAGCTTCGACATCGAATTCGAGCACGACGGCTGCGTCGTTATGCGGTTCGACCTTCGCGACGGTCGCGGCAAATTTGCTTTGCTCGGTCTTGCACACTACTGACGATGCCGGCACTGCAATCACGCAGTCGCTTTGCGGCACCATCTGGCACGTGAGGACAAGGCCGGTTTCCTTTTCGTCGTCGCTTAGCGCGTCTTCGATATAGTCGTCGCCGAGGTCGTACGCGCCGCTTTCCGCGCGGCATTTGCAGGTGCCGCATACGCCGTCGGAGCAATCCATCGGCAAGTTGATCCGGGCTCGAAATGCGGCATCGAGGACCTTCTCGCCCGCCTTGCATTCGACAAAGCGAGTCACGCCGTCTTCGAAGTTCAATGCGATGTTGTAGCTAGACATGTTGTCTCCTGCTTCGTGTCTCGTTCCCATCAAGCGCTTCAGACGTGATAGACGTCGAGTACCTGGCGGATATAGTCGTTCTTCAACGCAATCTTCTTGCTGGCAATCAAGAGACGGTCATCCACCTTGCGGAATGTAACGAAAATGGTGCCGAAGAAATAGTCGGTCATCTTGTAGCGATGGCTCTGCGTAGTGAAGTTGTAGCGCACGTCCACTTCATTCGCGCGTTCGGCCAGCAGCTCGACGTTCGTCACGTTGTGGCTGGTGCGCGGTTCCGGCATCGACGCACCGCTGCGCTCGGTCTTGATGCGGAACACTCGATCTTCCAGGCCGCCACGGTCGGCGTAGTACATCAAGGAGATTTGACTGTGCGGGTCGTCGGTGAGCTTGTCATCGTCGTCCCAGGCGGGCATCCAGTACTCGACGTCTTCGGTGTAGCAAGCGAGCCACTCGTCCCACTGACGGTCATCCAGAAAGCGCGCCTCTTGATAGAGCGCGGCACAGACCTTTTGATAGTCGATGCTCATACCGTCGCCTCCGTCTGTTCCTTGCGTAGAGCTTCGCGCATGACGTGCATCCAGTACTCGTGTTGCACCACGAAGAGCCCTTCGTCTTCGCTGCGCTCGCCCGAGATAAGCGGCTTCAGTCCCATGCCTTTTGCGTTCGCATCGGGTCCGTGCACCCATAGCGGCGCGCCGCGCGACATGTCGTTCCACATCGATGTCGTGCTCGCATAGCCCGCCTGACACGCGCGAAATTCTTCGAGGTCGTCGCTCGTGCCCATGCCCGAGACGTTGAAAAAGTCTTCGTATTGACGAATGCGGATGGCACGGCTTTCTGCGCTCTCGCCTTTGGGTGCGAAGCAGAAGATGTTCACTTCGGTCTTGTCGACGCTGATCGGGCGGATCACGCGAATCTGCGTGCTGAACTGGTCCATCAAGAACACGTTCGGATACACACAAAGATTGCGCGTCTGATTGACGATGTACTTCGCCTTTTCGTCGCCCACGCGTGCTGCGATCTCATCGCGATGTTGATACACCGGACGCACTTCCGGATTCATCGTGTTGGTCCAAAGCAGGATATGTCCATGCTCGAAGCCATATACGCCAGCAACGGACTTGCTCCAGCCGTTGGCATCGACGGCCTTCGTGCCTTCGACCTTGCGACGGCCCATGGTTGCGGCGTAGTTCCAGTGCACGGTGCTGACGTGATAGCCGTCGCAGCCGTTTTCCATCTGCATCTTCCAGTTGCCGTCGTAGATGTACGAGGAATTGCCGCGCAACACTTCGAGACCTTCAGGCGCCTGCGAGACGATCTGATCGATGATGACCTTGGTCTCGCCGAGATAGTCTTCGAGCGGCATGACGTCTTCGCTCAGGCTGCCGAAAAGGAAGCCACGGTAGTTCTGAAAGCGCGCAACCTTCTTCAAGTCGTGCGAGCCTTGCTTATTGAACTGCACCGGGTACTCGGTCGTCTTCTCGTCCTTGACCTTCAATAGCTTGCCTGCGTTGGAAAACGTCCAGCCGTGGAACGGGCACGTGAAGCTGCCCTTGTTGCCGTGCTTGCGACGGCAGAGCATCGCACCCTTGTGTGCGCAGGCGTTGATGACGGCGTGCAATTCGCCGACCTTGTCACGCGTGATGACGATCGGCTGACGGCCGATCCACGTGGTGTAGTAATCGTTGTTGTCTGGAATCTGGCTCTCGTGCGCGAGATACACCCAATTACTCTCGAAGATGTGCTTCATTTCGAGTTCATACAAATCGGCGTTCGTGAAAATATCGCGGCGGCAGCGGAACACACCGCTTTCCTTGTCATCCTGAACGGCGTTGTTCAGCAAGTCGTGCAGTTGTCGTGCTTTATCGATGGTTGCGGGCATGACTCGTCTCCCTATGCAGGCTCCGTGCGAAGCGCTTGCATCGGTTCAAAGAATTTGCGAAAGAGGTTTGGCCGCGTAACAGCGGCGGCCGCGTGGGCGGTCAAGCCGTGACAGATACGCGAGGGCGATTGACCAGCTGGTTGTCCTTACCTTGAACCAGCGGAGTCAACTCGATGTTGAACTCGATTTCCTTGTACGTGTCGGACTTGAGTCCCAGCGCAGCACCGCCCGTCTTCCCGCTCACGCGCGGCACGAGTTCTTCGCGAGTCGCATAGGCAAAATCATCCCAGATGAGCGGGTCGCCTTCGATGTTGATTTGCGTCGTGAGCTTGCGAGTCTTGTCGCTAGTCACGAAGAAATGCACGTGCGCCGGACGATTGCCGTGGCGCGCGATGAGGTCGAGCAGTTGCTGAGTCGCGCCGTGCGGCGGGCAGCCGTAACCCACGGGCATGAGCGTGCGGAATTCGTATTTGCCATCGGCACCCGTCTTTACCGCGCCACGAAGATTGAAGGCGTCTTGCGCGCCCGTCGGGTCGAAGTGCGAATAGAAGCCCTTCGAGTTTGCGTGCCAGCATTCCACGACCGCATTCGGTACGGGCTTGCCATCCGGGCTCGTCACCGTGCCGCGGATGATGAGCGGACCCGCGTCTTCGTCCGCGTTGATATCGATTCTGGAGACACCATCCCGCACCGGAGCGCCGGCAACGTACAACGGACCTTCAATGGTGCGCGGCGTGCCGCCGTGGATATCTGCTTCACGGTCTTCCGCATCCATGCGGATGTCGAGATACTTCTCGATACCGAGACCAGCGGCCAAGAGTGCAGCCTCGCCATCTTGTCCGAGCTTGTTGAAGTAGGTCACGCCGGCCCAGATCTCGTCGGGTGTCATGTCGAGGTCGTCGATGGCCTTGAAGAGGTCACCCAGCAAGCGATGAGTGATCTGCTTGGCGCGTGCGTTACCGTCCTTGCTTCCGAGATTCGCAGCGGCCTTCAAGAGGTCCTGCGCTTCCTTCGAATCGAACACTTTGACGCTCATTTGTCTGCTCCTGAATCTCTTTTTCGGTGGGGGTTAACCCTCGCTTTTCCGCAGTCCGTATAATGTTTGGAAGGTATGATCGGCGGCGAAAACAGAGTGTGATTGCAGAATAATGAGCCGCCAGACCGCCGTCCAACACTGATTTGGTATCGGGCTATACCAAGGAGGTATAGAAATCGAATTGCGACACCTGCGCTATTTCGTGGCCGTGGCGGAAGAGCGGAACTTCACGCGCGCCGCGCAGCGGCTCAACATCGCGCAGCCGCCACTGAGCCGTCAGATTCAGCAGCTCGAAGAGACGCTGGGCGTTCAACTGCTCGAGCGCAACTCGCGGCCGCTCAAGCTGACAGAGACGGGCAAGTTCTTTTATTCGCATGCCGCGCAGCTGATTGCGCAGACGTCCGAACTCGAATCGATGACAAGGCGCGTTGGCAATATCGAACGCAGCTTGTCCGTTGGTTTCGTAGGCTCGACGCTATACGGCATGCTGCCCAAGATCATCCGCCGCTTTCGCGACGAAAATCCTACCGTCGAGTTGAGCCTGCATGAGATGTCGACGATGGACCAGCTTCGCGCGCTCAAGGACGGTCATATCGACGTGGGGTTCGGTCGAATCCGCAATGAAGACGCGAATATTCGCCGGGTCATTCTGCGGGAAGAAAAGATGATCGTGGCGCTTCCGCAGGGGCATGCGCTCTCGGTTCTCAAGCCGGTGCTCGCGCTGCGTGACTTGCTCAACGAGACGTTGATCGTCTATCCGAAGGCGCCTCGCCCGAGTTACGCGGACCAGGTGCTTGCCGCTTTCAAGGACCGGGCGCTCGAACCCCGGCGAATTTACGAAGTGCGCGAGCTGCAGATAGCGCTTGGTCTCGTGGCGGCGGGTGAAGGCATCTCGATCGTGCCGAGCAGTGTGTATGGCCTTAAGCGTGATGATGTGAGTTACAAGGACCTGGACGACCCCACGCTGGTATCGCCCATCATCATGAGCATGCGAGCGCTCGACGAATCGCGCGACATTCGCGAGATGCTCGAATTGATTTATCGGCTCTACGATGAGGAACACGTGCCTTACGCGCCCCGCACCGACCGGGGGCGCTAAGTTTCGATACCTGGCGAGTATGGCATTAGACGTCGAAGGTCTTGGACAAGGTGTTATTCGCCGTTCGATACTTCGTTCAACCCATCCACTTCGCCAATCCAGGTATGAACCCTCACATCGAATCCGTCGAGGCGATTCTGGTCGATTTACCGACCATTCGCGCGCATCAGCTTTCCATGGCGACGATGCAGCAACAAACCATGGTCATCATCCGCCTGCGTTCGAGCGATGGCATCGAGGGCATCGGCGAAGCCACGACTATCGGTGGCTTGTCTTACGGCGAGGAAAGTCCCGAGGGTATCAAGCTGACCATCGATATTTACCTGGCTCCGGCGCTCGTCGGACAGGACGCGAACAATATCAACGCGGTCATGCTCAAGCTGAACAAGGTCGCGCGTGGCAATCGCTTCGCCAAGTCCGGGATCGAGACGGCGCTGCTGGATGCGCAAGGCAAACGCCTTGGCGTGCCGGTGTCCACGTTGCTCGGTGGCGCGGTTCGCAAGACGCTGCCGGTGCTGTGGACGCTTGCCAGCGGCGACACGAATCGCGATATCGAAGAAGCCGAGATGCTGCTCGCCGAACGCCGCCACAATGTGTTCAAGCTGAAGATCGGCCGCCGCGGCGTGCGCGATGACGTGGCCCATGTCTCGAAGATAAAGTCGGCTTTGGGTGACCGGGCCAAGGTAACGGTAGACGTCAATCAGGCATGGAGCGAAGTCGATGCCACGCTCGGCATTGCAGCGCTGGAAGCGGCGGGCGTCGATCTCGTCGAGCAACCGACGCCGCGTGAGCATCGCGGCGCGCTTGCCCGGCTCGCCGCGCGATTCAACGTGCCCATCATGGCCGATGAAAGCGTGACCGGTCCCGAAGATGCCCTCGAACTCGTGCGCGACGCATGCGCCGATGTATTCGCGCTGAAGATCGCGAAGTCCGGCGGCATCTTCGGCATGATGCGCACGGCTGCGATTGCCGATGCAGCGGGCGTGCTGCTTTACGGCGGGACGATGCTAGAAGGGAGTATCGGTTCCGTTGCTTCCGCACATGGCTTTAGCGCGCTTCCGCAACTCGCTTGGGGTACGGAGCTCTTTGGGCCGTTATTGCTCAAGGACGACATAGTGACCGCTCGTCCGCAGTATCGCGACTTCGATCTACATATGCCGGCAGGTCCGGGGCTGGGGCTGCAAATCGACGAGGAAAAGCTGGTGTTTTATCGTCGCGACACGAAGGCCTGAAGGTTCATTGCCGGATGAGACATGACGCTTGTGTCCGCATGCGGAATCAGCGTCGCCGCTTAGGAGGAAATATGCTGTATCTCGTAAGAATGGACGTGCATCTGCCGCACGACATGCCGCAAGCGCAAGCTGAAGACATCAAGGCTCGCGAGAAGGCGTATTCGCAGCAATTGCAGCGTGAAGGGAAGTGGCAGCAGTTGCATCGCGTGGTTGGTGAGTACGCGAATTTCAGCGTCTTCGACGTGGACTCGCATGACGAGCTTCATACGATCTTGTCCGCGTTGCCTTTGTTTCCGTTCATGACGATGCAGGTGACTGCGCTGGCGCATCATCCTTCTTCTATTCGCTAGCCGCGACTCACGCGATTAGTGATCTTTAGCCCCCTGACGCAAGCGCCTAAGCTGCGTGAACGCGTAGATTGCATAATCCTGAGCCGCGGCCGCCGGGTCCCAGTTGATTGCGCGGCCGATGTCGGGCCACGCCGCTCCGCCTTCCAGCATGCACTCGATAGTCGAAATGTGGCCTTGCGTGACGAGGCCAATTCGCACTTGCGAGTTCTCAGAGAGGTATTTGTTGGTCGTAGGCATGGCTCTGGCTGCTTTTCTAACTGTTGCTTCAATGGCATTACGTTGTCGGGACGTCACGGCTCCGCGTGCATCCTCGGACGCCTGGGCCATGCTTCTCGTGTACCAAAGTAACGCCACAGGCCTGCGGTTTCTATTCGCTACACCACACATCGGCGCGGCCGTCGAAAGGCTACTTACGGGAATGGCGACGGGCGTTTGAAGTCGCACGCTCCGACGCAATGTCTCGACTCATCTTCCGACAAAGAAGGACGTTTGCGCGATGTGCGGTAAGCTAGAGGGCTTTGGGAGACACTTTATGACGCGTTACGTACAGGAAGAGCTCACCGACTTTTGGGGACGCCTGACACCTTACCTCGCGTTGCTTGAATCATCGCAAGAGGGCGATGCGGAACCCGTCAAGGGTCCGATTGGACGCGTGACTGTCGATACGCATGACCGCCAGGCCTTTGCGCTTCACACCACGGATGCAGTGCAGGCCGACGATGCCTCGGACACGCCGACAGGCCAAAGCGCAACGTACACGCGCACCAAGGCGATGGGCGGTGAGTGGGGACCGTGGCAGCGCGAAGCCTACGTTTGAAGCTTTAATTGAACGATGACACATTGCCAGTGGTTCCTGATCTCACCAGGGCCGCCGGCTTTCAACGGTGCTTCATGCCTTCGAGGAAACCGTTGCAATGGTCGCCTGCATCACCGCTATTAATTTCGGCGCCGATTGAGCATCGCCAATAGCGAACACCTCGCCGGTACAAACGGTCAGAAGCCTGCCCGCGTTGACGACCTTGCCCACGGCTAGAAACGACGTTCCTATTGCGGGCCGCAGAAAATTCACCTTGAATTCCGCCGTCACCACGTCATGCCCTTCCGGTGCCTTGGTTAAAGCGGCATAGCCACAAGCATTGTCCACGATGCTCGTAATCACACCGGCATGAGCGAAGCCTTGCTGCTGCGATAAAGCCGCTGAAAAGGGCAGACTGATTCGGACTTCGCCTTCGGATACCGACATCAATGTGGCGCCAAGCGTTTTCATCAAGCCTTGAGCAGAGAAGCTCGATGAAATTCTCGATTCGATATCGTTCATGTCGCGCGTTATGGATAGGCCGGGGATGCCTTTAGTCTAACGGCACTTAGGCTCGTGCGCCTCAAGGCTTATGGCAACTGAAGATGGCGTCGAACAACTCGAATTTTCCTTCGGTCGTCGGAAGCACGCGAGTTGCGTGAGTAATGGCGTTATCGAGCGATGCATGATCGAGCGCTTGTATCACGAGCAGCCCGCAAAAAGCGCCTTCCTGACTACGCCGCATCGACTTTTCGCGTGTGGCAATGGACGTTCCGTCGGTTTGTACCGTCATCGCTTGAACGGTGACGACCCAATCGAGCCGCGCCAAAGCGTCGATCAGTTCTTGCCCTGTCGAACCGGTCAACTCGTCCGGCATGATGTCTTCAAAGCGTGCGATGGCGATATGACTTCCATATCCGCCGACATGACCCCCCTTCAGCACCACTGAACCCCCGCCACGCCGGAAGCGCATCAGGTTCGGCATGATTCGTTGCGTCCATTCGCTCGGGTCGTTGAGACGCGAAAGATAGCCGGTACTCGACATCACGTTCGCAGTGTCGAGCTCGTAGAGCATGAGGTATTCCGAAGGCTTGCTTGCGCGACGCTTGAATACGCGGCCCGAACGAAATCCCGGCACGCCTACCCGCTCGAAGACATGTTCACGCGTGAGCCAGTGCAAGTAATCGGTTTCGTTGTGTGCTTCGATCGTGCTCCAAATGGCGAGCAAACCTGTGTGTCGATCGGTCATGTGCTTTCTCGCGGTATCGATTGAATGGTGGATGGAAGCGTGATTCCACGCGTCTCAGTAAGTAGCCTGATGCGCGCTCGAATTCTGTTTGCCGATGACGTCGTCGGTGGAATCGAGCCGATTCATGTCGATGCCTTTCGTCTCCGGTCCGATCGCGATCATGCAAAAGGACAGTGCATTCAACGACGCCACAAGTGCGACCAATGTCCACGGCGAGCCGTGACTGAGATTCAAAAGCCACGTGGCGACAACCGGAATCGGGCCGCCTGCGAAGAGGCTTGCGCCGGTGAACGCGAGTGCCGATGCCGAGTATCGGACGTTCGTCGGAAAGGCTTCCGCAAACGCGACCGGCTGAATGCCCGTCTGAACCTGAACGAAGCCCATGAAGAGGCCCATGGCGATGGCCATCGTCGCAAAGTTCTTCGTGGCGAGCAGCGGGAAGTAGAACATCATGATGACGAACGTCGCTGCGGATGCGATGAGCAACGCGCGCTTTCGGCCGATGCGGTCGCTCAACAATCCGCCGAGAATGGAACCGGCGATTGCGCATGCGTTGCCGATCATTAGCAGCGTGAACCCAGTCTGCTTCGGCACGCCGAGCGAGTTCGTCAGATAACCGAGCGTGAACACGACCGCAAGATAGAACAGTGCCGTGGGGCCGCAGAAGAAGAGCATCATGCGAATGATGGTCTTGTAGTGAAGACGAAACGCGTCCTTGAGCGGGCTGCTTACGTTGGCTACCGCAGACTGCTTCATCTGCACGAACGCGGGCGTTTCCGACACGCGCAGACGAATGTAGATGCCGACGATCACGAGCAGGAAACTCATGACGAAGGGAATGCGCCAGCCGTAACTCGTGAAGGCATCGGCGCTCATTGTCGCGGATAGAATCAACAGAACGGCATTCGCGAGGATCTGACTCAGCGGCGCACACATGCCGATCAAGCCGGAGTATTTTCCGCGCCGGTCCGCGGGCGCGTGTTCGAGCGCCATCAGTTGTCCGCCGGTGGATTCGCCACCGAGCGCGAATCCCTGGATGATGCGCAAGACGACGAGCAGAATGGGCGCGAGCATGCCGATCTGCAGATAAGTCGGAAGCAAGCCCATCAACACGGAGGTAATGCCCATCACCGAGACTGTGCCGAGCATGAGGTTGCGCCGTCCGATCTTGTCGCCGAAATGGCCGCAAATGATGGCGCCAAGCGGCCGTGCCGCGAGACCCACGCTGAAGGTCGCGAGCGACGCCAGCAGCGCGGAGTTTGGCTCCATGCTCGGGAAGAAGAGTTTGGGAAGCACCGTGGCCGCGACCGAACCGTAAAGCGTGAAGTCGAACCATTCGAGCGCCGTTCCGAGCGTGGCGGCGCTTACCGCGCGATTCGCCATGGAGCGTTGCGAGCCGTCCGCGTTTTCCATTCCCATTTGTGTCTCCTCCTGATGTGTCAGAACCGATCTTCGGGTTATATATTTAGTTATACGATTTAATGAGGACGCGTTTCCAACGCTTTGTTTCGCCGCGCATCAACTAGCGATGCTGACCGCGAAGTTAGGGCCTTTCATCGCCTGACGAAGCATGGGCGACACTCCGCTTGCTTCAGACAGCTCTTTCGACGTCGACATCAATGACGGCACGAGCTCTTTCATCTTTGCGTCGGTCAATCGCGACATGGGTCCCGCGATGATGAGAATTGCGCGAACCTCGCCGTTCTCGGCATGCACGGTTGTCGCCATCGAGCTCATCGCAGGCAAGAACATGTCGTGCGTGGTTGCATAGCCGTTGGTGCGGGCGGCATCGATATGCGGAATCAGCGCCTTGAACGTCGTGGGCGCGTTCGGGCCGAAATCCGACGGCACGCCGAATCCCTGTTTCGATACGAGCCGCATGACTTCTTCGTCGCTCTTGCCCGCGAGCCAAATCATTCCCGCCGCGCTGCAGGACAACGTAACGGGGCGTCCCATCTCCGGGTCGTAGCGAATGCCTTGCCGCGCGCCTTGCGCCTTCGCGACATAGATCAGTTGTTCGCCATCGACGATTGCAAGCCGCACCAATTCTCCCGATGTCGATGCGAGACGCTCCAGAATGGGCTGCGCAATATCGACGACGCCGCCCGCGCTCAAGAAGCGCAGTCCAAGCGACGGCATCTTCATGGTCAGCGTGAATTCGCCGCGCCGTTCGTCTTTGCGGACGTAGTCCTGCTCCATGAGGTCGGCGAGCAAGCGGTGCGTCGCCGTAATGGGCAGGTCGAGACTCGTCGACAACTCGGAGAGCGTCTTGCCCTCCGGCGAGTTGGCAAGCTCTTCCAGCACACGAAGAATGCGTTCAGCGACGGCGCTCATGGTCGGGGCATCGGACGGTTGTTGTTCGTCGGATCGGGTATGCGTGCCATTTTAGTGAAAAGTCTTTGCAAATTGCAAACTCTTTTCACTTTTATGTTTTAGACGTTTTTGGGGCGCGGGGTGTTCAACTATCCCGAGTCGACGGAAGACGGGTGAAGTAAGCCTTCAACGCTTCGACCGCTGCGCGAACCTTCGCAGGCTCGGTGCTCTTCTTCGGCGATACCAACGTCACCGGTAGCATAGGAAGCCGCCAGTCTGGAAGCACATGAACGAGCGTCCGACGCTTGATCGAGCTTTGCGCGTCGATATATGCCAAGCGCGCAATGCCTAAACCTTGTTCGCAGATCTGTTGAACCGTGGGTTGTGTAGTGCTTGCAATGCGCACTGGCGCGCGCACCGTCTCTTTCACGCGCTTGTCTCCTTGCAAACCGAGGACGAGCGAAGGTGCGTCATCGTCGGGCGTGCTGGCGTTCTGGCCGGATTCGTCCAGTTCGCGTTCCAGCGATATCCAATGATGCGTCGACAGTTCTTGCGGACTTTGCGGCGTGCCGTGACGCTGCAAGTACGCCGGCGAGGCGCAGAGAATCGTTTCGAGTTCGCAGAGTGGACGGCCGACCCAACCGGAATCCGCGAGCTTGCCAACGCGAATGGCGATATCGACGCGCGCATCGATGAGATCGACCATCTCGTCGCTGACCAAAAGGCGCAGTCGCAACTTTGGCCACGTGGAAAGGACCGGAGCCAGCGCGGGCGCGATATACGACCCGAAGCCAATCGGCGCGGCGACGCGCAATTCGCCGGTTGGCGCGTCCCGTGCCTGAGCGAGCGATTCGGACGCTGCTTTCCACGCCTCGATCAACCTCAGGCAATGGGCGTAACAGCGCTCGCCGTCCTCGGTCAGCGTCAGTTTGCGCGTCGACCGATGAAGCAAGGTCACACCGGATTCCCGTTCAAGCGCCTTGATTGCCTGACTCACCGCCGATGCACTCATCCCTAGACGCGCAGCGGCAGCGCTCATGGAACCGTGGGAGACGGTCTCCGCAAAGATCACGAACGGCCGAAGATCATTCATTTTGAAGTGTGACTTAAATTTGATTGTCGTTTTCGGCGGATTATAAATCGCTGCTTGAGAAGCTAGCATCCTCGTATCGCTATTTTTTTAGAGGATGTCACGTGAAAGTCGCTCTCATTGGTTCGACCGGTTTTGTTGGAACGCATCTCAAGAAAGAACTTCTTCAACGAGGCCACGAGGTCACGGTATTGCTTCGCAACGCCGCAAGCGCGGCGTCGTCCGAGCGTCTCAAAGTCGTTGTCGGCGACGCGTATTCGTGGGAGTCGGTGGCGAACGCCGTGCGCGGTCACGATGCCGTGGTGTCCGCGTTCAACCCCGGATGGAACGACCCCGAACTGTTCGAGAACTTCACTCGCGGCAATTCGGCAATCGTTCGCGGCGTCGAGGCAAGCGGCGTTCGGCGCTATGTGGTCATTGGCGGCGCCGCGAGCCTGTTCGTCGCGCCTGGCGTGCAACTCATCGATACCGACGAGTTCAGTTCGCATGTGCCGGCGAACATCATTCCGGGCGCAACCGCCGCCCGCGACGCGCTCAATGCAATTCGCGGCAACACGGTCCTGGATTGGACTTTCGTAAGCCCGCCCGCTTTTCTCGAAGAAGGTGAGCGCACGGGTTCTTATCGACTTGGCTCGGAGAACCTTTTAATGGATGGCGACAAGCCGCCGGCATCTCCGTCGCCGATTTAGCGGTCGCAGTGGTCGATGAACTGGAGAATCCAAAACACGTCAGAACCAGATTCACGGTTGCGCGCGAACTTTGAGCATTCGAAGCCGCTGCGAGATTCCATGCGTGGACGTAAGACGCAAAACGGACGAGCAGACTCGTTTCGAGTCCATGGCTTGCGCGAGAAGTCTTATAATGCTTCTACTCCACGCGTCGATGGCGATACGGCTCATCGAACAAATACTACGCACATGGCTTATCAAAACCCTGAAATTACCCGCCTCGTCGCGCAGCAGCAAGCGCTGGAGCGGCAGTTGAACGAAGCTAAAGAACAAGAGACGCAGCTCGTACTGAAGGAAATCGTTCAGAAGATGCGTCAGTACGGTATTTCGCTTAACGAATTGTTTGGCCCGAAGTCGGGCGCCCAGCGCGCCGACGCCCCGGCGAAATATCGCGACCCGGTAAGCGGCGCGACCTGGAGCGGCCGCGGCCGCGCGCCGCAATGGATTGCCGGGAAAGACCGCGACGAGTTTCTCGTCGACAAGGGCGAAAATGTCCGCGCGATGGTTCAAGCCGCGCTATTCCCCGAAAAGCATTAAGTCGAAAGAAAGCTCGCCCGCGCCCGCTTCGAACTACGGGCGCAGCGATCTATTCTCCTGTGCGTAGGCGTTAAATCGCCATGCCGCCCGACACTTCAATACGCTGAGCGTTGATCCACCGATTATCTTCGGAGAGCAGCGACGCGATCATCGGGCCAATGTCGTCGGGCAATCCGGCACGGCCCAGCGCCGTCATGTCGGCAATGCGCTTATTCAGCTCGGCATTATCCCGCACTATTCCGCCGCTGAAATCGGTCTGAATCGCACCGGGCGCGACCACGTTTACTGCGATCCGGCGCGGCGCGAGTTCCTTCGCCATGTATTTCGTCAATACTTCGACCGCGCCCTTCAGCGAGCCGTAAGCGCCGCTTTCCGGTACGATGATTCGCGTCAGCCCGGAAGACAAGTTGACGATCTTCCCGCCGTCGCGAATAAGCGGCAGCAGTTTCTGCGTCAAAAAGAACACGCCTTTGAAGTGCACGTTATATAGGCCATCCAATTCTTCCTCGGTCGTTTTCTCGATGCTGTTGTGATGTGATGTACCCGCGTTGTTGATGAGGAAATCGAAGCGTTCTGCTTTCCATTCGGCCAGAGTTTCGCGGACCTTGCCGATAAAGCTATCGAAGGCGCCGACGTTTCCGGTGTCTAGCTGAAGCGCCACTGCTTTTCGACCGAGATCGGACACGGATCGGATGACGTTTTCAGCTTCCTCGCGATTCCGGTGATAAGTAAAGATAATATCGACGCCTCGCTTGGCGAGATTCAGCACTGTGTTTCGGCCTAAGCCCCGGCTGCCGCCGGTGACAATCGCAATCTTTTCCGCGGACATGTTTGCTCTCCTGTGACAGGAAACAGAATAGCCAACCAAGCCTCGAAAGATAACGTGCTCGAGTCTGCACGGGGTGTACTGAAAGAGCGAACAATGGGACCCAACCTCAAGGAACTGGAAGCATTCGTGGCCGTCGTCGAAGCGGGCGGTTTTCGCGATGCCGCGCGCGCCATCGGCAGCAGCCCTTCCGGCGTAAGCGAAGCGGTGCGCCGTCTCGAAGCCCGCACCGGCGTGCGTTTGCTTCATCGCACGACACGCAGCGTCACGACGACCGAAGCGGGCGCGCGGCTCTTGGCTCGACTCAAGCCCGCGCTCGATGGCCTCGACGCAGCGCTCGACGTGGTGAACGGCTTTCGGGACAAGCCAGTTGGCAAGTTGAAGCTGAATGTGCCGGTGGTCGCGGCCAAACTCATCCTGCCGCGCCTGGTGCCGGCGTTTCTCGCGGCTTACCCGGATATCGAACTGGAGGTGATTGCCGACGATGGCTTCATCGACCTGATGGCGGAAGGATGCGACGCAGGCATCCGCTACGGCGAACGTCTGGAGCAGGACATGATCGCCGTTCCTATCGGTCCGCGCGAGCAACGAATGGCGCTCGGTGCGTCACCCGCTTATCTGGAGCGTCGCGGTCGTCCTCAGCATCCGAGCGAACTCTTGCAGCATGCGTGTGTGCGCTATCGCTTCGCGAGCGGCGCGATGACCACATGGGAATTCGAGCGCGACGGCGAGCACATTCGCGTCGAGCCGAGCGGCCCGCTCATCGTTCGAGCGGGCGCCGCAACCGATCTTGGAATAGATGCCGCGCTGGCGGGTTGCGGCATCGTGCAACTCTTCGACGACTGGATGAAGCCGTTCTTCGAGAACGGCTCGCTCGAACCTGTGCTCGAACCTTGGTGGCAGCAGTTTCCGGGGCCGTTTCTGTACTATTCCGGTCACCGCTACGTGCCGACGCCGCTGCGTGCGTTTCTGGATTTCATCCGCTCGGCGTCGTTCTGAAGCGCGACGCGAACAGCACTTCCAACGCTCAAACCAGCCCCGTCATGTAATACACCGCGATCACGAAGAACACCGCGAGCGTCTTGATGACCGTCACCGCAAAGATGTCGCGATACGACTCCCGATGCGTCAGACCCGTCACCGCGAGCAGCGTGATGACGGCGCCGTTGTGCGGCAAGGTGTCCATGCCGCCGCTTGCCATGGCCACGACGCGGTGCAGAACTTCCAGCGGAATATGTGCGGCTTCGGCGCCCTTGATGAAGGTATCGGACATGGCGGCCAGCGCGATACTCATGCCACCCGACGCCGACCCCGTGATGCCCGCGAGCGAACTCACCGATACCGCCGCATTGACGAGCGGATTCGGAATGCTCTTCAGCGCATCGGAGACGACGAGAAAACCCGGCAACGCGGCGATCACGCCACCGAAGCCATATTCCGACGCCGTGTTCATCGCCGCGAGCAAAGCGCCCGCGACGGCTACGCGCGTGCCCGTGGCGAAGCGATCTTTCACGCGCGAGAAAGCCGTCAGCAACACGAGCACGATGCCGAGCAGCAGCGCGCCTTCGACTGCCCAGATCGCGACGACCGTCTTGACGGCCGTGGTCACGGGCGCATGCACGCCGGGCAGCACTTCCGGCGCGATGGTATAGCTCGCGCCGTACCACGTCGGAATCCACTTCGTGAGCGCGAAGTTGGCGACGCCCACGAGAATCAGCGGCGCAATCGCCAGCGCCGGATTCGGCAGATTGGTCGACTCGACGCGCTCGGGCTCGTTCACGAGCGAGGTGCCGTAGCCTTCGCCCGTGGCCATCGCGCGGCGGCGGCGCCATTCGAGAAACGTCAGTCCCACCACGATGATGAACACCGAGCCGATCACGCCGAGCCACGGCGCGGCCCAGCCAGTCGTCTTGAAGAACGTCGTCGGGATGATGTTTTGAATCTGCGGCGTGCCCGGCAGCGAATCCATCGTGAACGAGAACGCGCCGAGTGCAATCGCGCCCGGCATCAGGCGCTTGGGAATATTGCTCTGCCTGTACATCTCCGCCGCGAACGGATACACGGCGAACACGACCACGAACAGTGACACGCCGCCGTACGTGAGCAGCGCGCACACCGCGACGATCACCGCATTGACGCGCGACTTGCCGATATAGCGAATCGCGGCGGCAACGATCGACTCCGAGAATCCCGACAGTTCGATGACCTTGCCGAACACCGCGCCAAGCAGGAACACCGGGAAGTACAGCTTGACGAAGCCAACCATCTTCTCCATGAAGATGCCCGAAAACACGGGCGCGACGGCTGCCGGATCGGTCAGCAGAACAGCCGCGAGAGCGGCGATCGGCGCGAAAAGAATGACGCTGTAACCGCGATAAGCGGCCAGCATCAGGAACGCCAGGGCGGCGAGCACGATGATGAACGACATGGAGTCTCCATTGATGTTTTGTTATCACGGGTCTCTCTTGAAGACCCTCGACGCGATTGATCGCGCGCCGCGCGGGCAAATGCAGCTTCCGTGCCATCCGCGTAGTCACAGGGCTTTGCGCTCGTTTGACCATGCATGAAGGCCGCAAATGCATTCGGAATGTCTCTGTGCCGAGACAAACTCTCGCGCGTCACGGTCGGTCGAGCGCCTCGAAGCCTAGCAGATTGCCCCAATGCAGGCAGTCTCCCGTTTGAGATATCCTGTCTCGATAAAGAGATATCGGAGACAAACGCAGCATGCTCAATGACTGGATCAACGTTCCCCTGGACTATAGCGACGTCATGCGCCGCGCGATGGAATCGCTTTTCAAGACCTTCGAAAATTTGAGCGAAGGCACCTTCATCGTCGATGCGGACGCCCGCGTCGTCTGGATCAACAAGCGCTACGCGGCGCGCTTCGGTTTCCCCGATCCCACCGACGTGATCGGCCTCGATTGCGAAGCGGTCATTCCCAATAGCCTGATGCGCGAAGTCGTCGCGACCGGCAAGCCGATTCTGCTCGACGTGCTGGAGACCGACCGCGAACCGCTCGTCGTCACGCGTTTGCCGCTGAAGGACGAGCAGGGCGCGACCGTTGGCGCCATCGGCTTCGCGCTCTTCGACGAGATGAAAGCGCTCACGCCGCTTTTCGCGCATTACTCGCGCGTGCAGCAGGAACTCATCGCGACGCGCCAGTCGCTCGCGCAGGCGCGGCGCGCCAAGTACACCTTCGCGAGCTTCGTCGGCACGAGTGCGGTGAGTCTCGAAGTGAAGCGGCAAGCGCGGCGCGCGGCGCTCGTCGACTCGCCGGTCTTGCTGCTCGGCGAAACCGGCACCGGCAAGGAGCTGCTTGCACACGCGATCCACGGTGCCTCGACACGCGCCGCGAAGCCGCTCGTCACCGTCAACGTGGCCGCGATTCCCGATACCTTGCTCGAAGTCGAGTTCTTCGGCGCGGCACCTGGCGCGTACACCGGCGTGGAGCGCAAGGGACGCGTCGGCAAATTCGAACTCGCCGATGGCGGCACGCTGTTCCTCGATGAAATCGGCGACATGCCGCTGCCGTTGCAGGGCAAACTCTTGCGCGTGCTGCAGGACAAGGAGTTCGAGCCGCTCGGGTCGAACCGCATCGTGCGGGCGGATGTTCGCATCATCGCCGCGACTTCCGCCGATCTGCCCGCGCTCGTCGCGGCGGGGCGCTTTCGCGCGGACCTGTTTTATCGCCTGAACGTGCTGACCATTCACGCGCCGCCCTTGCGCGAGCGTCCGGGCGATATCGAAGCGCTCGCCTATGCCATTCTCGAAGACCTGTCGGGCGAGGCGCGCACGGGCCGCATCCGCCAGTTCGTGCTGCATGAAAACGCGCTGCGGCTGCTAGCCGGTTACGCCTGGCCGGGCAACGTGCGCGAGCTTCGCAACACGCTCGAACGCGCACTCATGCTTTCCGATAGCGAACATATCGATGCCCGCGCGCTCGCAGGCTTCATCGATTCGACACCGGCCGCGCCCGCGCCGCCAATCGAAAGCGCGTCCATGCCCTATGCCGCCGCGATGACCGACTTCGAACGTCGCTTCCTGTCCGACGCCCTGCGCGCGAACAATGGCCGCGTGGCGGAAACGGCGGAACGCATCGGCATCGGGCGGGCGACGCTTTACAAGAAGATCGCCGCGTTGGGCATCGACGTATAGGACATGTAAAGGCATGTGAGATTGTGTCAAACGTGAGCGCGCGCACATTTGCGGCAATCGTCGCGAAAGGCCGGCGTGGCATACTCGCGAAGGCATCGACATCGAAAATAACGACTGAAAACAAGGGGTAAGGGATGAAACTCGGCACTGCGATCGGCTTTTCCGTGATGCTCGCCGCGAGTGCATGGGCACTCGCCGGATGCAGCAGCGCGCCGCCTCTTTTCTCAGCCGATGGCCGTCCCACTCAGCTCGTGCAATGCCCGGCCTACGGTGGCTGGCGTCTTTGCACCGACAACGCGAAGGTCGCCTGCCCGGGCGGCTACGACGTGCTCGAACAATCCAGCGCCGACAACCAGAACGGCTTGTTGATCGCCTGCAAGGCAAACTAGCTGGAACCCGTCGCGCGCTTCCTCATCGAAGCGTGATGCCGCATGCGGCGTCTTTCTCTGTTCTTCGAAGGAGCACCGATGTCCAACGCCGGTTTCGATTCCGCGCGCCTTGCCGAAATGCGCGCCGCCATGCAACGCTTCGTCGATTCCGGTGAGGTCGCGGGCATCGTCACGCTCACCTGGCGGCGCGGCGAGATTGCACAAGTGGATGCGCTCGGCTGGCGCGACACCGGCACGCGCACCCCGATGACGCGCGACACGCTGTTTCGCATTGCGTCGATGACCAAGCCGGTGACGAGCGTCGCCGCGCTCATGCTGGTCGAGGAAGGCCGTCTTGCGCTCGAAGCGCCGGTGGCGAAGTGGTTGCCCGAACTGGCGAACGCGCAGGTGATGCTCGACCCCGAAGGCCCGCTCTCGCAGACCGAACCGGCGCGCACGCAAATCACGCTGCTCGACTTGCTCACTCATCGCGCGGGCTTCGCATATCACTTCACCGCGACGGGCGAACTCGCCGCCGCGTACGAGAGCGTATTCAACGGCTTCGATGCGATGGTCGATCCCGCGAGTTGGCTGGAACACGTCGCCAGAATTCCGTTGATGTTTCATCCCGGCGAGCGCTGGCAGTACGGCGTGTCCACGGATGTACTCGGCGCGCTGGTGCAGCGCGTGTCAGGCATGCCGCTCGGCGAGTTCTTCCGCACGCGCATCTTCGAGCCGCTTGGCATGCACGACACGGCTTTTGCCGTGACGCCCGAACAGGCGACGCGGCTTGCGACGTCCTATGTCGTCGATTCCCCGGGCGCGCAACCAGTGGTGGAGGATCATCCTTCGTCGAGCCGTTGGATCGACGCCGCGCGTTATCAAAGCGGTGGCGGCGGGCTCGTGTCCACCGCCGACGACTATCTGCGTTTCGCGCGCGTGTTGCTTGGACGCGGCCGTCTGCAAGGCGATGCTAAAGAGCGCGCAGCAGGTCCGCGGCTTCTGTCGCACAAGTCCGTCGACTTGATGCGCTCTAACTTTCTCACGCCTGCGCAGCGCGAGATCCCGGCGTTCGGCTATCCATTGTGGCGCGCGCAGGGTTTCGGCCTCGGGCTGTCGGTTGTCGACAATCCGGCGTTTCAATTGCCTGCGGGATATCGTTCGACGGGTTCGTTCAGTTGGCCGGGCGCGCTTGGAACAAGCTGGTTTGCCGATCCCGTCGAGGACATGATCGGCATCATGCTCATTCAGCGGCGTGCGCTCGAACCGTTCCCGCTCGCGCGCGAGTACGAGCGGCTCGTGTATGCGGCTCTCGACGACTGACCGTTGTCAGCTTTGCTGCGTCTCCCGCAGCATCGTCACGTCGTAGCCGAGTGCGCGCGTGCGCTCAATCAGCGAGCGCCGCATATCGGGCGATGGCCGCGCGTCGCGCGTCAGAATCCACAGATAGCGGCCGGTCGGTTCGCCGACGATGGACCAGCTGTAGTCGTCGGCGTGATCGAGAATCCAATAGTCGCCGACATAGAACGGCCCGAAAAACGACACCTTCAGCTTCGTTCCGTTCGATCCCGCAACGATCTTCGCGCGTCCTTCCGATGTTTTATATGGCCCGCTCAAGCCGCCTTCGTGGCATGCGTTGATGACCGAGACGAGCCCGTCTTCGCGACGCGCATAGTTCGCGGTCACGCCCTCGCAGCCGCGTTCGAAGCGGTTTTCGTAGCGGGCGAACTCATGCCAGTGGCCGAGGTATCGATCGAGATCGACAGCCTTCGAAGGCTCGGGCACATTCTCGTTGCCGCTCTTGCGTGCGCCGTTCGAGGCGCATGCCGCAAGCGCCGCAACGCCGCCAAGCGTGATGAGCGCAGCGGCGCCGTAGATCCATGGACTTCTGATTTTCATGTTGCGCGTCTGCTTTTGATTGCGAAGACCTAGCATTGAGCAAACTTCATTCCGATGTTTTTGCACTCCCGGAAAGCCTCACCTGTCGAGCGTCGGAAGAGGCTTTTGCATGTCTTCCGAGGTTGCAGCATAGAATGCAACTCCTTGTCCCATATCGTTTTTCGTTCGTCGAAATCTAAACCGAGGTCGATTCGACTAGTCGTTTTGACGCGCTCCTGTATTCGCTCACCTCAGGCAAACGGCTGTACGGACGGAGCGCATCAGCGGTCTTCCAGGGTCGAATTGGCGTGCTGGTTGGCACTTTTCGACGTCAAGATGAAAACGTTACAGAACAACGGCTTGTCGACAGAACTTAGAGCACATTAAAACGTTTCGCGGTACGGATAAACTTTGAAGCGTGAGCTTGGGCGGATCTCGCGGCTCACCATCACACCGCTCCCGAAATGCCTCACCTTTTTGACAGCGGGTATTCTCTCGGCTCTTTTCTGTTGAAGCCTTGTCATGCCATCGCCGGATCATCTGCATTTCGCTTTCTCTTCGCTGTCTTCGCTTCTCACGCCGCTTTTCACCATCATCCTGCCGGTCTTCGGACTCATCTTCGCGGGCTACGCGTGCCGCAAGCTCAACAAGCTCGGTCCCGCCGCCGCATCGGAACTGAACCGCTTCGTCGTCTATCTCGCGTTGCCCGCGTTGCTCTTCGACACGATGTCCAGGACGCCGTGGAGCATGCTCGATCAACCGGCGTTCATCGCGGTGTTCGGCATCGGGTCAGCCGTGGTGTTCGTGCTAACGCTTATCGCGCGGCTCGTGCGTGCGCGTCCGCTCGCCGATGCCAGCATCGACGGACTCAACGCTGCTTATGCGAATACCGGTTTCGTCGGCTTGCCGCTTTGTTTGCTGGCGTTCGGCAAGGAAAGTCTCGCGCCCGCCGTCATCGCAACGATCATCACTGTGTGCGTGCTGTTCGCGGTGGCGATCGTGCTGATCGAACTCGGCTTGCAAAGCGAAAAGCACATCTTCTGGACGCTATGGCGCGTGGCGAAGTCGCTTGGCAAGAACCCTGTTTTGATCGCGCCGCTTGCGGGCACGTTGCTGAGCGGTTCGGGCGCGCACGTGCCGGATGGCGCCGAAGCATTTCTAAAGCTGCTGGGCGGCGCGGCGAGTCCTTGTGCGCTGGTTGCGCTCGGACTCTTTCTCGGCGCGAAAGGCGAGGCGCGCAGTCTTCGAACGACGGGCGCACTCGTCACGCTCAAATTGATCGCGCAGCCCTTGCTGACTTACTGGCTGGCGTTTCATGTCTTCAGCATGCCGCCGCTATGGTCGAAGACCGCCGTGATTTTGAGCGCGCTGCCAACCGGCACCGGTCCGTTCATGCTCGCGGAGTTTTATCGACGCGATGGCGGCGTCACTTCGAGCGCCATTCTGTTTTCCACGGTGCTCTCGCTCGTCACCGTGCAGTTTTGTCTGACCGTGCTGCTTTGAACCGGCTTCGCCCGCATTCGACCCGTCGCTCGCCCGCGATAAAAAATGCCCGGCGCGCGGGCGTCGGGCAAAGCCACCTTCTGTTCGATGGTGGAGGAGGGCCGGTTTGTTCTGCCTGTCCTTAATTACTGTGCGCTGCCATCGTTGCGAGTGTTGGCTCGCACTTGCGCATGACGTTCCTGATACGGCCGCAGTTGCGGATAGCTCAATGCGTTGACCGCTTCGAGATCGCCGGCGCGACGGGCGCTCGCCAGTTCCGCTTTCACTTCCGCACGCGACTTTGCACCGTAAGTTGATTGAGCGAAGGCCGGAGCCGTTGCAAAAAGCGCCGAGATGAGCAGGCCGCCGATAAGTGTGTTTTTCATGGAAGAACTCCTGGATTCGCTTGCGTCCGGTTGACGCTTGAGAAAAGTCTAGGAGTTTTCCTATTGGACAAAAATACCTATTGAGCCAACACATTGTTGTCGGGAATGGTTGAATGCTGGCGCACGAATCGCAGGTTGGCGAGCGTTACCAAGCGTGATTCTTACCATGCTGGTAAGAATAAATTGAGCTTTGTGGGCTTTTTATGCGGATGCTTCATAGATAGAGTCACGGCATCGATCGAACACGGTCGGCTAAACACTCATGTCAAATGAAGCGCCTTCTTTCTGCAGTCCTCGCGTCGCTGGCCCTTTTTTCGGCAGTCGGTGCAGCGCAAGCCGCCGATTCGAATCCGACATCGTGCCAAGGTCCCGCATCGCAATGCAGCGTGTTTTTCGGCCACTGATCTGCCGAGGCGCAGCGGGTCGAACGCACTGAAATCATGCTCTTATCGCGGGAATGTTTCGTCAAAGTAACATTTTCGAACCATCTTTCCGGCAAACACCGAGTTATCCACAGTTTCTGTGGATAACAGTGGGGATAATCGGCCACAAACCTCGCAACAATGCGGGGGGAACTGGGTTGCTCAAATCATCGCAAAAATAGGCAGTCTGTTTGGTTCGTGACGGCGGTCAGACGGCTCGCCTATGATGTTGACTCGAAGCCGCGTCGTGTTTTCGCACGCGGATTTGTTGGCATCCTTCATGGAGCAAAACCTCATGGCCTACAAGATTGCGGTGGTCGTCGGAAGTCTGCGACGGGAGTCGTTCAACCGGCGGCTTGCGCACGCAGTCGAATCGCTCGCACCGGAAGATTTCTCGTTCGAGCATCTCGATATTGCCAGCCTGCCGTTGTACAGCCAGGACTACGACAGCGACTATCCCGAAGTCGCGGTGAAATTCAAGCAGAAGATCTCGGAAGCAGACGCGCTCCTTTTCGTCACGCCGGAATACAACCGCTCGATTCCGGGCGTGCTCAAGAATGCGATCGATTGGGGTTCGCGGCCGTGGGGCCAAAGCGCCTGGGGCGGCAAGCCGGGCGCGGTGATCGGCACCTCGGTGGGCGCGATCGGTACGGCTATCGCGCAGTCGCATCTGCGTGGCGTGTGCGCGTATCTCGACATTGCGATGCTCGGTCAGCCCGAGATGTACATCAAGCACGATGACTCGCGTATCGATGCGAACGGCGCAATCGTCAGCGACGACACGCGCAAGTATCTGCAAACCTTCGTTGATAAATACGTCGCGTGGGTCAAGAAAATCGCCGGATAAGAAGGCGTGTTCCAAAACGAATCGGCCCGCGCGTGCGAGCCGATTCGTTATTGCGTGAAGCGTTTTGCACTTAGACGTGATGATGTCCCGTCACGCGATCCCAACCATGACGCACGGCAGCCTTGAAGCGCTCCCAGGTTCCGTCTTCCGGATGGCGCGTCTCCCACTCACGGCGCATCTCATATTCCATCTGATCGTCCCATGCGCGGCTGCGGAAGCGGTCGTCGTTGCCGAGCGTGGCGCCGTACCGATACGCGCCTTGATAATCCTCGTACGGCTCGCCGGTTGCAGCGTAGCGGGTGTCGTAGTCGGCGCGGAAGTCTTCCTCATATTCCATGTACTCGTTCGGCACAGCAGCCGTTCCAGCCGGTGAACCCATCGCGCCCATCGATTGCGACTGGCTTTGACTCAGCGTGCCGCTTCGAATCTGCGCGGGTTCATCGAGCGGGCTCAGCGGTTCGACCGGACGCCAGTCGGCGGCGTTATCGGTGCGTACGCCGGGCAGCGGATCGCCCATGTTGCCCGAACGCAGCGGATCGCGACCGGCAAGAGCGTCGCGCTCCGAAAGCGATTCGCCCGAGAGTTCGTCACGGGCGGCAAGCGGGTCGGCCGGCGTGCCGGTCAGCGGGTCGCGGGCAGCGAGCGGGTCCATGCCAGTGGTGGCGAGCGGATCGCGGCCAGTGACGGGATCGCGGCCCGACAGCGGATCGGCGGCGGTGCGCGTCTCGACTTGCGTGTACTGCGTCGTCTCGTGACGCGTCGTACCGGCATGCGGCATCAGCGAATCGTCTGCCGGGTCGCTCACGAAGTCGCGTGCACCCAGTGCGGCGGCATCGCGGCGCGTCAACGGGTCGCCGAGCGGATCGGCAAGCGGGTCGAGCAGCGGATCGGCGGCGGCGCCCGTCGCCGGGTTTGCTGCGTCGGTGCGCGGATAAGCGCGGGCGCGCGTTGCGTCCATGCGCGCATCGTTCACCGGCTCGCGGCCCGGCACTGCACTGCCGCGTCCGAGTCCCAGTTCGTCGAGTATCGAATGATCGCGGTCATCCACGCCGGCTTGCGGCATCGCGGTGCCGTGTTCGAGCGTGGACCAGCTTGCGGCGCGCTCATCGATATCGATCGCGCCTTGATCCGCAAGCGTCGCGCGGGCGACATCGGCTTGCTCTTCGCTCGGGGTATCGACGGCTACGAGCACTGCGCCACGACGCACGGCTTCCGAATAATGCGCGACTTCTGGCGGGTGATCGCGCCCGCCGAAAAGCATGCTGAAGAAGCGCTCGATGTTCGCCAGCACGCCTGGTTCGGCGTGCGTTTGGGCATCGGGCATGACGGACGGCTCGGCGGCATCGTCGCGTTTTGGATTCGCTTGCAACTCGATATCAGCGCGCGGGAAGCCCGCTGTAACGAGGGCCGAGCGTGCGTCCTCGGCCTGCGCGTAGGTGTCGAAAACTCCGATGACGGTGTGTCGCATATACGCCTCCTGCGGATGGGCGGAACTTCGAAATCGGCAACGTTGCGAGGTTGCCGTGCATGTTTGCCCGTCACGCAACGAGCGTGCCGGATGCGCCGTGGCGCGTCTGGCAAGGCTCGCAGCGATGGATCACGCAAGGCGCTTTTACAAAACTGGTACAAAAAGCAGATCAGCGGCCGATTGCCCGAGCTTCGTTGAGACGTTCGCGAATCTCGTGCAGCAAGGCGTCGAGCAGCGCGATATCGAATGGTTTAGACAGCACGCGCGCATCGACGTGACGGGCGCGGTCCAGTTCTTCCGCGTAACCCGTGACGAGAATCACGGGGATGCGCGGCTCGAAGCGTTGCAGCATTTCCGCGAGGTCGATGCCGCTCATCTTGCCCGGCATGTGGATGTCGGAGAGCACGACATCGAAGGGAAATTCGGACGCTTCGCGCGCGCCTTCGAGCACGGTGACGGCGGTATCGGCGTTGAATACGTAGCTCACGTGATGACCCATCATGGCGAGCAGCGCCTCGGTGCCGGCGGCCACTTCCTCGTTGTCCTCGACGAGCAACACGCGCAAGCCTTCGGTCTCCTTGACCACGGCGGGTTCGTCTTTTACCGCCGCGTTGGCCTCGGCCTCAGCGGCCGCGCGCGGCAGATAAAGACGCACCGCCGTTCCCGCGCCGATTGCGCTGTCGATAGTCGCGAGTCCGCCCGCGCGCTCGCAAAACGCAAACACCTGCGGCAAGCCGAGACCGGTGCCCATGCCTTTCGGCTTGGTCGTGAAAAGCGGCTCGAATGCGCGGCCCAAAACTTCGGAACTCATGCCGAAGCCCGTGTCTTCCAGCGTGACCTGAACGAAATCGCCGGTGATCGGAAAGCCGTCTTCGTGACGGAAGCGCACGTTGTCGGCGCGCACGGTGAACGTGCCGCCGCTTGGCATCGCGTCGCGCGCGTTGACCGCGACGTTGATGAGCGCAAGCTCCAGCTCGGCGGGGTCGACGCGCACGGGCCAGACATCCGCGGTCACTTCGACGTGGAGCGCGACCTTCGCGCCAAGCGACGCGCGCAGCAGTTCGCGCCCCGCCGGCACCCATTTGCCGATGGCAATGGTTTCGCTGCGCAATGGCTGCTTGCGCGCCACGCCGAGCAATTGCCGCGTGAGCGACTGTCCGCTCTTGAGCGCGCGTTCCATCGCGGAGAGTTCACGTTCAAGACCGGGCGCGCCGCGCCGTCGCGCGATCTGCACGTTGGTCGAGACGATCATCAGCAGATTGTTGAAGTCGTGCGCCACGCTGCCAACGAGATTGCCGAGCGCTTCCATCTTGCGCGCCTGCCGGTAGGCAGATTCGATCGAGCGCCGCATCGACGCTTCGGCTTGCCAGCGTTCCCACGCTTCTTCCTCGATGGCGAGACGCCGCAGCGATTGCCCGATGACGCCCCACAGCACGATGCAAGGCGCGAAAATCGACAACGCGAGCACGCTCAAATGCCGATACCACTCGGCCCATAACGTGGAGATCGGATAGCCGCTCGACACATAGACCGGATAGCCGCCCACCCTGCGGAACGCGACGATCTTCAGCTCGTTGTCGAGCCCGGACATCATCTCCACGACGCCGCTGCGCCGTCCCGCGCGATATGCCTCGCGCAAGGGCGAACTGGCCGCGAGCGCCATGCGGTCGGGCGGCCGTTGCGGATACCACGCGAGCACTTCGCCATCGCTGCGTGCAAGGCCGAGCGAAACGGTCGGACTGTCGCCGAGGAGTTCGCGATAGAACGCGTTGAAATAAGCAGGACGCAGCGCAATCGACACGATGCCGTTGAACTTGCCCTTGTCGGTGCGTCGCACGACCGCCGTGTTGAAGACCTGTTCGCCCGCCACGCGCCCGAGCATCACGCGCGAAATCTGTTCGATGCTGCGGTCGTCGCGCATGCCACCGAAGTCCTCGCGCGTCGCGACGGACACATCGGGCGTCGGCCAGGTGCAGCTCGTCACGAGCAGCTTGCCGTCGGCGCCAAACACCGAAACGGCAGCGACTTGCTGATAGTTGTTGCTCATCATCTTGAGACGGTCGTGGATGAGACGACTGTCGCGGCGGATCGGTTCGTCGTCGAGTCCATCGAGCAGATCGACGATACGTTCGTTCAGCGTGACGTTGAGATCGAAG
Source organism: Caballeronia sp. LZ001 (assembly GCF_031450875.1). NCBI lineage: Bacteria > Pseudomonadati > Pseudomonadota > Betaproteobacteria > Burkholderiales > Burkholderiaceae > Caballeronia > Caballeronia sp. LZ001. The sequence goes on from NZ_JARTVX010000004.1 coordinate 850,461, forward strand.
ACCTTGAGCGCGTGCTCTTCGGCGACGCGTGCATTGCGGGCGACGGTTTCGGCGGCGAGCGCCTCGCGGTCGTGATAGTCGGTGTATGCGGTGACTGCCACGTAAATGCAGGGCAGCAGAATGGCGGCGACGAGCAACGCATAAAGCGTCAGGCGCTGCGCGGCGAAGTTGCGCTCGGGAACCACCGGGAATGGCGGTTCATCCTGCCTCTGTTCGGCGGCAGGATCGGCGTCGGACTCCTCACGTTGCAGCGTCATATTTGGCAGCGAAGTGGAAAACTTTACGCGCGCGCGTGTCGTTCGAAGCGTTGAACGCTTCGTTCACAGTGTTCCAAAGCACTTGAACGGATTGGGCTGTGGAGTAACCGGTTCGGGCAAGCACGAAGAATGCCGATTTGGGTTGAGAACGTGCGTGCGCGCAGGACTAGCGACATTACCAGAGTGGAGGGTATGCAGGTAAATACGATGCCGCCGCATGCAAGCGCTCGAGTCACGCGTGCAAGTAACGCCGCTGAAAGCCACGCCGCTGAAAGCCACGTCGGTCAAGGCGCAGGCTCGATCGCCAAAGAATTGTTATACTCTTTGCCGCTTCCGGCGTACTTGCCACCGGCCCGCCGGCATTCATCGACTCGATCCACTCAGCGCCAAGCCGTTCCGCGCGCACCCGGAATCGTCGAGGCTGGCGTCATCCAACAATTCGCCCTCGGGGCGCGATAGCGAAAGAACTCGCGGAGTCCGTCTTGGCCGTTTCCCACACCATCGCTGACGAATCTGCTCCCGATGCCGCGAAGGCGTCATCCGGCAGCTCGTTTTATCTCGCGATGCGCATCCTGCCCGCCGACCAGCGGGACGCGATGTATCAGATCTACGCTTTTTGCCGCGCGGTCGACGATATCGCCGACGAAGGCAACTTGCCGCGCCGCGAACGCGCAATCGCGCTCGACCGCTGGCGCGAAGACATCGACGCGTGCTATGCCGGTGCGCCGCGAAAAACGCTCGAACCGCTCACGCGTCACATCCAGGCTTTCCAGCTCTCCCGCGACGACTTCCACGCTGTCATCGACGGCATGGCCATGGACGCCGCATGCGACATCGTCGCGCCCGACGAAGCCACGCTCGACCTCTATTGCGACCGCGTGGCAAGCGCGGTGGGCCGGCTATCGGTGAGAATCTTCGGGATGCATGAGGACGCCGGGCGACGGCTTGCACACCATCTTGGCCGCGCGCTGCAGCTGACGAACATCCTGCGCGATATCGACGAAGACGCGGGCATCGGCCGCGTCTACCTGCCGCGCGAACTGCTCGCGCGCGAAGGCATCTCGACGAGCGACGCGGCGAGTATCGTCGCCGATGCGCGCCTGCCGCGCGTGTGCGCCGTCATCGCCGAACGCGCCAAAGGGCATTACGCGCAGTCGGACACGATCATGGCCGCTTCGCCGCGCCACGAAGTGCGCGCGCCGCGCATCATGTCGGCGGCGTATCACGCCGTGCTCGACGCCAATCTGAAACGCGGCTTCGACCTGCCGCGCACGCGCGTGCGCACGCCGCGTGCGCGGCTGCTGTGGATCGTCGCGCGCAATCTTCTCTGATGTCACGGCTGGTACACGTCGTCGGCGCCGGCCTGGCGGGCCTTGCCGCAGCAGTTCAGGCGCAACGGCGCGGCGCGCGCGTCGTGCTTCACGAGGCGGCGGCGCATGCGGGCGGCCGCTGCCGTTCCTATTTCGACGTGAGACTCGGCGCGACCATCGACAACGGCAATCATCTGCTGCTGTCCGGCAACCATGCGGCGTTGGGCTTTTTGCGTGCGATCGGTTCCGCCGATACGCTCATCGGCCCGAGCCAGCCCGACTACCCTTTCTTCGATTTTGCCAATGGCGCGGCGTGGACCATTCGCATGTCGCCGGGACGCCTGCCGCGCTGGATTTTCGACGCCAACGCCCGCACGCCAGACACTCAGCCCGCCGACTACTTCGCGCTGTTGCCGCTTTTCTTTGCGAAGCCGGGCCGCACCGTCGGGGAATCGATGCGCGCCAAGGGCCCCGTGTGGGACGCGCTCGTGCGCCCGCTCTTGCACGCCATGCTCAACACCGAGCCCGCCGAAGCCAGCGCGGCGCTTGCCGCCAATCTGTTGCGCGAGACGGTCGCGGCGGGCGGACAGGCATGCCCTGCCGCTCATCGCGCGTAACGGGCTTGCGCATGCTTTCGTCGAACCCGCGCTGCGGCTTTTGCAGTACGGCGGCGCGGACATCCGGCTGGGCGCGCGCGTGGCGGGTATCGCCTTTTCGGGCACGGATTCGCAGGAACGGGTAAGCTCCATCGCTTTCGAAGATCGCGCCGAGCCGGTCGTGCTCGCACCGGGCGATGGTCTCGTGCTTGCCACGCCGTCCGAAACCGCGCGTCGCCTCGTGCCGGATCTCGTCGCGCCGGACGAGTTTCGCGCCATCGTCACCGTGCATTTCGCGGTCGATGCGCCGGCCGATCTCGGGCCGATCACCTGTCTCGTCAACGGCACGGCTAATTGGCTATTCGCCAACGACGGCAGACTGAGCGCGACAATCGCTGCTGCGGATCACTTGCTCGCGACGCCGCACGACGAACTCGCGCACACGGTCTGGCAGGAAGTGGCGCGTGCGGTGCGGATGTCCGCCGTGCCCATGCCGCCCTGGCAGGTCGTGGCCGACCCGCACGCAACATTTGCCGCCGTGCCGTCGCAGGAAGGTTTGCGGGCCGCGACGCGCACGCGCTGGAACAACTTCACGCTCGCGGGCGACTGGACGGCGACCGGTCTGCCCGCGACGATCGAGGGCGCGATTCGCTCCGGCCAGAAGGCGGCGGACGTGCTGATGAACCCATCGATGGAACGCTGATGAACGATTTATCCCTGTCGGCCGTGGGCGCGCCGGTATCGAAAGCCGCGCTGGACCATGCCGTCACCGAAGCCACCGATGCGCTACTCGCGGCGCAACATCCCGAAGGCTACTGGCTGTACGAACTCGAAGCCGACGCAACCATCCCGGCTGAATACGTGCTGCTCGTCCACTATCTCGGCGAGGAAGCGAATCCGACGCTCGAAGCGAAGATCGGCCGCTATCTGCGCCGTATCCAGCGCGCGGACGGCGGCTGGCCGCTCTTCACCGACGGCGCGATGGACGTCAGCGCCACCGTCAAGGCGTATTTCGCGCTGAAGATGATCGGCGATTCGCCCGACGCGGAGCATATGCAGCGCGCCCGGAGCGCGATTCTCGCCGCTGGCGGCGCGGAAAAGGTCAACGTGTTCACGCGCATTTTGCTGGCGCTTTTCGGCGTCGTGTCGTGGCGCGCGGTGCCGATGATGCCCGTCGAAATCACGCGTCTGCCGATGTGGTTCCCGTTCCATCTGTCGAAGGTCTCGTATTGGGCGCGCACGGTCATCGTGCCGCTGCTCGTGTTGAATGCGAAGCGGCCGGTGGCGAAGAATCCGCGTGGCGTGCGTATCGACGAGCTGTTCTTGGATGCGCCGGTCAATACCGGCATGCCGAGCCGCGCACCGCATCAGAGCCGCGGCTGGTTCGGCTTTTTCCGCGTGGTCGACACCGTTTTGCGCGCAACCGACAACGCGTTCCCGAAAGCGGGCCGTCAGCGCGCGATCGAGGAAGCCGTGCGTTTCGTCGATGAACGCCTGAACGGCGAAGACGGCCTGGGCGCCATTTTCCCGGCGATGGCCAATTCCGTGATGATGTACGACGTGCTCGGGTATCCGCCGGAGCATCCGCATCGCGCGATCGCACGCAAGTCGCTCGACAAGTTGCTCGTCATCGAAGAAGCCGAGGACGGCGAGGCGTACTGCCAACCGTGTTTATCGCCCGTCTGGGATACGTCGCTCGTGGCGCATGCGCTGCTCGAAACCGGCATGCCAAAGGCGCGCGCGGCGGTCGGGCGCGGTCTCGAATGGCTCTTGCCGCTGCAGATTCTCGACACGCGCGGCGACTGGGTTTCACGCCGGCCGAACGTGCGGCCCGGCGGCTGGGCGTTCCAGTTCGCCAACCCGCATTACCCCGATGTCGACGACACCGCCGTCGTCGCCATGGCCATGGAACGCGCGGACCGCGAAAACGGCTCGGCCATCTACGCCGAAGCGATCTCGCGCGGACGCGAATGGGTCGTCGGCATGCAAAGCAGCGACGGCGGCTGGGGCGCGTTCGAACCGGAAAACACGCAGTTCTATCTGAACAACATCCCGTTTTCGGACCACGGCGCGCTGCTCGATCCACCTACCGTCGATGTCTCCGCGCGCTGCCTTTCCATGCTCGCGCAACTCGGCGAAACGCCCGCCAACAGCGAACCGGCGCGGCGCGCGTACGACTACATCGTGAGGGACCAGGAGCGCGACGGAAGCTGGTATGGCCGCTGGGGCATGAACTACATCTACGGCACCTGGTCGGCGTTGTGCGCGCTGAACGCGGCCGGCGCGGCGCCTACCGACTCGCGCGTTAAGCGCGGCGCGGAATGGCTCATTCGCATTCAGAACGCGGACGGCGGCTGGGGCGAGGGCGGCGAAAGCTACAAGCTCGACTATCGCGGATACGAACAGGCGCCGAGTACGGCATCGCAAACGGCGTGGGCCGTGCTCGGGCTGATGGCCGCGGGCCAGATCGAGCACCCGGCGGTGGCGCGCGGTATCGACTATCTCGTTCGCACGCAGCAAAGCCACGGTTTGTGGGACGAGACGCGCTTCACCGCGACGGGTTTTCCGCGCGTGTTTTATCTGCGCTACCACGGCTATCGCAAGTTTTTTCCGCTGTGGGCGCTCGCGCGATATCGCAACATGACGCGTGAAGGCCTGACGCGCGTGACGGCGGCCGTGTGAACGCGCCCGACGCGCGCTCGCTCCACGCATTGCGCCACGCGGCGGGCGGCTTGCCGGTCATTGCCGTGACCGGCATGGCGTTCGAGGCGAAGATCGTGCGAGGACGCGGCGTGGAAGTCGTGTTCGCGGCGCGCTCGGACTGGCTGGAGCGCGCGTTGTCGGACGCTATTTCGCGCGGCTGCACGGGTGTCATCAGCTTCGGAACAGCGGGCGGACTCGCGCCCGATCTGGAGCCGGGCGCGCTCATCGTGGCCAGCAGCGTGTGCGGACCCTTCGGCGAACTGCGTACCGACGACGCCTGGTCCGCGCGTATCGTCGATGCCTTCGCGGGCACTCCGCTACAGCGCCTCACGCGGCGCGGCGTCATGGCCGGCGTCGCCGCGCCGGTCAAGAGCGAAGCGGAGAAACGCTCGTTGCATTCGTCGACGGGCGCGCTCGCGGTGGATATGGAATCGCATATCGCCGGGGCGATTGCCCTCGCGCGCGGTCTGCCGTTCGCCGTGTGCCGCGCGATTGTCGATCCGGCATGGCGCACGCTGCCGCCCGCGGCCACGGCTGGTTTGCGCGATGACGGCACCACGGCCATCGGTCCGATACTGCGAGAACTCGCGCGTCAGCCCGCGCAACTTGGCGCCATGCTGCGTCTCGCCGCCGATGCCCGCGCCGCGCGAACATCGCTCGTACAAGCGCGTCACGCGCTTGAAACCGCGCATGCACTAACGTTCGATTGACCGCGTAACGTGCCGCTTGCTTTCTGCGGGTTAACCCGCATCTGCGTATAATCCGGGAAAACCCTAACAAAACTGCGTGCGGTCAGTCACGCGCGCGGGGTCAGCAGAAAAGGAAGCGCAAATGAATTTTCACACTCGCAAATGGGTCAAGCCCGAAGACCTGAATCCGAACGGCACCTTGTTCGGCGGCAGCCTGCTGCGCTGGATCGACGAGGAAGCCGCGATCTATGCCATCTCGCAACTGGGCAATCAGCGCGTCGTGACCAAGTTCATGTCGGAGATTAATTTTCTGACGTCGGCGCGGCAGGGCGACATCATCGAACTGGGAATCACCGCGACGCATTTCGGCCGCACCTCGATCACGCTGCGCGCCGAAGTGCGCAACAAGATCACGCGCAAGAGCATTCTCACGGTCGAGAAAATGGTGTTCGTGAACCTCGACGCGCAAGGCGACCCGGCGCCGCATGGCCGCACGGCGATTCGCTATGCGGACGAGTTGTTCGAAGCCTATCGACGCGACCAGCGCGTGGTGGAAGCGCCGAAGGCATCGAGCGATGACTACGGCATGCAGGAAGCCGCGGAAACACACTGAGGCAATTGAAACGGGCGCTGCAAAGCGCCCGTTTCATTTTGAAGCTGAGAAAAGCCTTGGCAACACAGGCTTACTTCGCGCCCGGATCTTCGTACTGCGGCACGTCTTGATCCTTGCTCGAACTCGACGGCGTGGTTTCCGCCGGCGCTGGCGACTTGCCGCCCATTCCGCCCGCTGGCGCGGCGGCCGCGCCCGGATCGGCGTAATTCGGCAGACCTTGCGCCGCGCTGCCGCCGCCCGTCGCGCCAGGAACGCCCGGCGCGCTCGCGGCATCGGGAGCGGATGCGCCTTCATCGCCATAATCGGGCAACGTCGCCGTCCCGCCGCCCGTCAACAAGTACTGCCGGCGCTGCGTGTAGGCATCGCGCACGAAGGCGTATTTGTCGAGCGCGGCCTGCGAGAGAAGATCCGTCGCGCCGATCAGATCGGCCCGCGCGCTCACGAAATTGATGCCGTACAGCGGCCAGCGGATTTCGTTATCCGCGTAGCTGATCGGGTTCACGCGCCAGTCGACGAGCCACGTCGTCGAGTCCCGGAACGAGCTCGGGCCGAGCAGCGGAATCACGAGATACGGACCGGACGGCACGCCGTAGTGTCCGAGTGTCAAACCGAAGTCCTGATGATGCTTGGGCAAACCGGCCGGCGATGCAATGTCGATCAAACCGCCAAGACCGAACACCGAGTTGATGGCGATCCGCATCAAATCCTGCGTGGCGTCCGTGATCTTCAGTTGCAGCAGGTTGTTGGCGAAGTTGCTGAAGTCGCCGATATTTGAAAAGAAGTTGCTGACAGCCGTGCGGAACGGGCTCGGCGTGTAGTCCACGTAGAACTGCGCGACCGGCTTCGCGACGTAGGTATCGAGCGTGTCGTTGAATTTGAAGATCGTGCGGTTCATCGGTTCGAGCGGATCGCGCGGATTGCGGTCCGGTCCGGTCGCGCATCCCGCGACCAAAAGCGCGCTCGCAATCACCACACTCGTGGCCAGCTTGCGATGCGCACCAGCGGCTAAAGCCGTTCTCATTCTTCGATTCCTCTTAGGTTGTCGTGCCGCTGGCTCGCGCGCAGCTTCGCCCGATCGGCTGCGCGTACACGGCGGGGCTTGCCCATCAATACCGGCTGAAATACCACGGCGCCGATCAGCGTGCACAAAAGCGACAGCGCGAGCAGCCGCCCCATGCTGGATGTGCCGGGGTGATGCGAAAACCACAGACTGCCGAACGCGGTTGCGGTCGTTGCCGCGCTGAACATCACGGCATGCGTGAGACTCGATTGCAGCAAGCGCGTCTGGCCGGAGCGCCACGCCATCACGAAATAGATCTTGAACGCCACGCCGACGCCCAGCATGAGCGGCAACGCGATGATGTTCGCAAAGTTGAGCGGCATCCTGAAGACGACGCACAGTTCCAGCGTGACGATCGCGGAGACGAGCAACGGTACCAAAGTTCGTAAAACATCGCCCAAACGGCGCAAGGCGATCCACAACAACACGGTGATAGCGATCAGCGAGTAGATCGCCGCCTGCTGGAACGCCTTGATGATCGTCTCGGCCGAATGGCGCACGGAGATCGGACCGCCTATGGCGTTCGGCTCGGCGTGGCGCACGGCATCGGCGAAACGGGCGAGCAGGGTGTCGTCGTTCGGATCGGCGCCCGGCGGCACTTTCGGCGAGACATCGACGAGCGCCTGACCACTCGGCGTAACCCACGTCTCGACCATTTGCGGCGGCAAGGTGGCGCGCGTGATCTCGACCGGCTGCAACAGCGCGCGCAACTGTCCGAGCGCGAGGCGCAATGGCTCGGCCATCGCGTGGTCGGCGCGATCGCGCGTGGCGGCATCGGCGGCGGCGAGCTTCTTGAGCGTGGCGGAGAGATGCTGCGCTTCGGCCGCGCCCGCGCCGGGGTGATCGTCGGCCGCGAGCGACAGCGCACCCGCGACACGCTTGAGCGTGGCGACGCGCACTTCATCCGTCACGGGCGATGCCACCGGCTGGTTCAGCGCCGGCAGCAACTGATCGGCGGCAGCCTTGATGAGCGCGAGCTTTGCCGGCTGATCGGCCGGAATCAGCGACGACAACGTGGTCGCGCGATCCACTTCCGGCAGCTTCTGGAGCTTCGCCGCGATGCGATCCGCTTCCGCTAGCGAAGGCGCGAGCACCGCGACATCGTTGACCGCGCCCTCGGGTGAATCCTTGAGCGAGGCGAGCGTCGCCATCGACTCCGTATGCGGATCTTTCAGATGCAGCGGGTTGAAGTCGAAGTGCAGATGGAACAGGAGCGGCAACGCGCCGATCACGACGACGAGCGTGCCGATCAGCACTGGCTTGCGATGCCGGTCGAGGAATTCATCGACGGGGGCGAGCACCGGAAAGCCCGGCGCGCTTGCTTCGCCCGGCGGCGCAAACACCTTGATGAGCGCGGGCAGCAAGGTCATGTTGGTGATATACGCGACGAACATGCCGACGCCCGCGATCAACCCGAGTTCCGACACGCCGCGATACGCGGTCGGCAGAAAGGAGAAGAAGCTCGCGGCAGTCGCGGTGGCGGCGAGCGTCAGCGGCACGGCCACATGCCGCGCGGTTTCGGCGAGCGCCACGTCGAGCCGCTTGTGCTTGTGCCGTTCCTCGCGGTATTTCACGCCGAACTGAATGCCGAAGTCCACGCCCAGACCCACGAACAGCACCATGAACGCGACCGAGATCATGTTGAGCGCGTGGACCATCATGAGGCCGAGCGCGGCCGTGATCGCGAGCCCGACGAAGAGCGTGATGAACACCGCGAGAATCATGCGCTTGGAGCGCAACGCAACCCACAGAATGACCAGTACGACCAGGAACGTGAGGATGCCGTTGAGCTCGGCGCCATCGGCCACAGAGGCGAATTCTTCGTCGGCGAGGGGTTGCGCGCCGGTCAGATGCAGCGTCGCGCCGTACTTCTTGTCGAGGTTCAGCCTGGCCGCCACGGCGCGAATTTCGTCCGATGAGCCCGCCGCCGCCTTGAGCGCGTTGAAATCGAGTTCCGGCAACACGGTGACGAAGGCGCGCGCCGGTCCGGTGCTCTTTGCGGAATCCGCCACGTCGCGCCAAGAGAAGGCAACCGGCTGATTGGCCAGCACGCCGTCGAGCACGGTCGCGCTCTTGCCGAGCAAGCTGGCCATCTGGCCGAGATTGATCTGGCCTGTCAGCAGCGGCACATTGAGCGTGGTGTTCAGCGTCTGCGCGAGGCCGGTGAGTGTCGGGTCGTGCGCGAGCGTGTTGATGAGCGGACGCGCCTGCACGAGCTGCTTCGTGACTTCGTCGACCTTGGCGGTGGGTAAGTACAAAAGGCCGTTGTGCTCGAAGAAATCGCCGCCTGAAGGTTGCGACACCGACTTGAAGCGCGCCGGCTCCTGCTTGAGCGCGGCGGCGAGTGCGTTCGCGGCGGCATCGGCAAATTCGGGGGCCGCGGCTTCGACGACGATCAGTAGCGTGGCGCCGCGCTGCGGAAACGCGGCGTCGATTGCCTTGCTGCGCGCGGCCCACTCCGGCTCGTTCTCGATGAGTTGGCTGACATCGGTGCTGATCTTGAAGTGATGGACGACATAAATCGTGCTCAGCACGCCGAGCAGCAGCGAAATGGCGATAATCCACGCCGGACGGCGTATGGCGATGGTGACGAAGCGAGTAATGTTGGACGTCAGCATGAAGACGCTACCTGGTGTGTCCTGTTATTTTTGCGGGCCGCGTGCTGCCGGCGAGATGATGCGCGCCGGCGTCCGGCGATGCCGCGCAGTATACCGGTCGATGCCGGGCACGAACGCGCCATGCGTCTTGAACTGTCGATGCCGCCGCGTGTCGATATACTGGCTCGACGCGTGCCGGCTGCATCGGCGTTACCGGGTATTGCGCCGTCCCCATACCAATTCCAACCTCAGAACTCATTCAGAGAACGGGTGCCATGAAACGCTATCTGTCCATTTGCTTCGCATTTCTCCTTGCCCTCGGCCTGTCCGGCGAGGCTTTCGCGCAAACTAGCCCCGACGCCGTCGTCAAGGCCGCTGTCGAAGGCACCGTCGACGCGATGAAGGCCGACCCGCAAGCGCGCGGCGGCGACATGGCGAAGATCACACAACTCGTGCAAACGCGCTTTTTGCCCGCCACCGACTTCCAGCGCACGACGCGCATAGCGGTGGGCAAGGCATGGGCCAGCGCCACGCCCGAGCAGCAGAAACAGCTTTACGACCAGTTCCAGACGTTGCTTGTGCGGACCTACGCGGCTTCGTTGTCGCAATTACGCGATCAGGACGTCAAGTTTAGCTTCGAGTCGCCCAAGGCCGATGCGAACGCGCGCGACGTCGTGGTCGAATCGCACGTCGTTTCGACTGGCGGCGACAATCCGGTGCGTTACAGATTGGGTAAGACGGCGCAAGGCTGGAAAATCTACGACATCGACATGATGGGCGCGTGGCTCATCCAGGTCTATCAGCAACAATTCGCGGGGCAACTGCAGAAAGACGGTGTCGATGGGCTGATCAAGTATCTGTCGGAGCACAATTCGCGCTCGGCGGGGTGACATGGAGGCGCAATAGCGCCTGCGACGCCACCTGCACCAGCCAGACTCATGTAATAAGAAACGCGACGGTGATGAGCCGTCGCGTTTTTTTGTTTATGACGCGCTTGTCCCGTTTTCCTATACCATTTGGCCGAGTCTAAAATGACTATCGTTACGTGACCAGGGGCATTATCATGACTGTCAAGCGAGTTTCGAAATCCGAGTTCAAGGCGAAAGCGTTGGAGTACTTTCGTCTCGTGGAATCGACAGGAGAACATATGATCGTGACAGACCATGGCAAGCCCGTGCTCGAAGTGCGGCGCTACGACAACTCATCCCTCACGCCGCTGGAGGAATTGCGCGGAAGCGTGTTGCGCTATGACGACCCCATGGAGCCCGTTGGCGAGGACGACTGGGAGACGCTGGAATGATCGTGCTGGACACGCACACGTTGCTTTGGTGGGTGAGCGGAGCGGCGCTCGGCAAGCAAGCTCGGGCAGCGATCGAGCAAGAATTGGAGGAAGGCGGGGAGATTGTGATCTCGACCATGACCGCATGGGAAATCGCGATGTTGGTGAAGCGAGGCCGGGTTGTCCTCTCCGCGGACGTTGGCGACTGGCTCGACAAAGTGAGTCGAATAGAAGGCGTGCGCTTCGTCCCCGTGGACCGAAACATCGCAGTCAAATCCGCCGATTTGCCGGGCGAGTTCCACAAAGATCCGGCAGACCGCATGATCGTGGCGACGGCGCGTTCGCTTTCTGCACCTCTGGTCACGAAGGACCGGAGAATTCGCGACTATCAACACGTCAAGACCATTTGGTAACCCGAAAACAAGAAGGGCGGACAACCAAAGTCATCCGCCCTTCCATCAACCACCCTCGGCCATTAATGCGCCGCAGCGGCTGCCTTCGATCCCTTGCCCTTCGACATCCGCCCGATCTCTTCCAGCTTGATCTCGACGTGCTTCGAGAACACGTACTCGGCCGGACGCTGCTTGTCGATTGGCAGATCCTTCGCGTACGCGCCTTCCGTACGCGGGCCGCGCATCGACACACCGAGCGCCTTAAGCGGATGCGCCACGGTATCCATCACGGCGGTGGCTTCGAAGCCGCTATGCACCATGCAGTCCGCGCACTTCTCGTAGTTGCCCGTGCCGTACTTTTCCCACTCGGTGGTTTCCATCAGTTCCTTGAAGGTCTTCGCGTAACCTTCACCGAGCAGATAGCACGGACGCTGCCAGCCAAACACCGTGCGCGCCGGGTTGCCCCACGGCGTGCACTGATACGTCTGGTTGCCCGCGAGGAAGTCCAGGAACATGGCCGACTGGCTGAACGACCAATTCTTGCCGTTGTTGCCGCGCTTGAAAATCTCGCGGAACAACGTCTTGGTCTTGTCGCGGTTCAGGAAGTGCTGCTGATCCGGCGCGCGTTCATAAGCATAGCCGGGCGACACCGTGATGCCGTCCACGCCCATCGGACCGAGCGTATCGAAGAACTTGGCGACGCGATCGGGATTGGCGTCGTTGAACAGCGTGCAATTGATGTTCACGCGGAAACCGCGCCGCTTCGCTTCCTTGATCGCCTTCACGGCCTTGTCGTAGACGCCGTCTTGCGATACCGAGTGATCGTGCGCCTGCTGGTCGCCATCGAGGTGAACGGACCAGACGAAGTACGGGCTCGGCTCGTAATCGTCCATCTTCTTTTCCATCAACAGCGCGTTCGTGCAGAGATACACGAACTTCTTGCGCGCGATGATGCCCTTCACGACCTGCGGCATCTCCTTGTGCAAGAGCGGCTCGCCGCCCGCGATGGAAACGACCGGCGCGTTGCACTCGTCGACCGCGCCCAGGCACTCTTCCAGCGACAGACGCTGGTTGAGAATGGGATCCGGATAGTCGATCTTGCCGCAGCCGTTACACGCCAGATTGCAGCGGAACAGCGGTTCGAGCATCAGTGCAAGCGGGTAGCGCTTGTTGCGCGAAAAATGCTGGCGAAAGATATAGGCGCCAACGCGGACTTTCTGAAGCAGCGGAATAGACAATTGCTTGCTCTCCTTATTCTTCGCGGGTGGCCGTCGCTGCCGTGGTCGCCAGGGCGGCGAGCGGTTGCAACAGCTTCGCGGGGAGTTTGAATTCGACCTTTTCCTCGCGGCCTTCCATCGTCGTGACTTCGACGTGGCCGAACGCGCGCAGGGCATCGATCACATGTTTGACCATTTCCTCGGGCGCCGAAGCACCCGCGGTGATGCCGACAGTCTGCGCCTTTGCAAACCATTCGGCCTTGACTTCCGAACCATCGGCGACGAGATAACTCGGCACGCCGGTTTCCGCGCCGATCTCGCGCAGCCGGTTCGAATTGGAACTGTTCGTGGCACCTACTACGAGCAAGACATCGACCTGAGTGCTCAACTCGCGCACGGCGGCCTGGCGATTCTGCGTGGCATAACAAATGTCGCGCGTGTCCGGACCCACGATATCGGTGAAACGGCGCTGCAAGGCGTCGATGATGCCGCGCGTGTCGTCCACCGAAAGCGTGGTCTGCGTGACATAGGCGACCGGGGCATTGACAGGCAAAGCTAGCGTTTCCACTTCCGCCTCGCTTTGCACCAGCACGACCTTGCCCGGAATCTGCCCGATGGTGCCTTCCACTTCCGGATGCCCCGCGTGGCCGATCAGAATGAGTGTACGGCCTTGCGAGACATACTGCCGGCCCTGCACGTGGACTTTGGTGACGAGCGGGCAAGTGGCGTCCAGCACGTCGAGCCCGCGTGACAGCGCGTCTTTCTCCACCTTCTTCGCGACGCCGTGCGCGCTGAAAATGGCGACCGCGCCGTGTGGCACCTCGTCGAGCTCCTCGACGAAACGTGCGCCCTTGCCGCGCAGATTGTCTACGACATGACGGTTGTGAACGATCTCGTGACGCACATACACCGGTGCGCCATGCCGTTCCAGCGCCCGATCGACGATTTCGATCGCGCGAACCACGCCCGCACAAAAGCCGCGGGGTTGAGCAAGGATGATACGCATATTCGAACGAACTCCGACTGGCGCGGGTTTCGGATCAGGCGGCGCGATGCTCGCGCGTTCCATGGGACCACATTATCGTGCCGGCCATGCCGCAAACGGGCGGCTTGACAAGCCCGGAATGCAGACCGGAAAAAACGACGTGCCGGGTTCGGTCTGCATGCCGAAGATGACCGCGTATTCTAACTCGTTCCCTTTATGGGTGCTTGTCGCATACGTTCCGGCTGAGCCTTGCGGCACGCGGCAATACGGCGACCGGCATATCCCATTAAACTGTCGGGTGCTCCGGGCGGGGCGCTCGCTCGCCACGGTGCGATTGCGTCGTTTGCGCCTTGTTTGCGTGCCTCGCGCGTTATTCCTTCGTGTATTTTTGGCGCAACGCCCCGGCCCGCTGCAATCCCTGATCCGACCTGATTCAACGCAAGCGCACTCGGTCGTCCGAGCTGCCGCCCTCGACTTTCATCTCATGCTACTGATCGCCTGGCTGTCATTTCTGATCTGGATCGTGTTGCTGTTCGCCCGTGGCGGCTTCTGGCGCGCCCAGCCCGCACCCGCGCTTTCCGCGACGACCGTGCACGCGGTCGGCAAAGCCGAAATCGCCCGGCGCGGCGCGTGGCCGGCGCTGGTGGCCGTGGTGCCCGCGCGTAACGAGGCCGACGTGATCGGCCGCGCGGTCGGCTCGCTACTCAGGCAAGACTACGCGGGCGCGTTCCACGTGATCGTCGTGGACGATCACAGCACCGACGGCACCGCCGCCGCCGCACTCGCCGCCGCCCGCGATCTCGGGCTCGATGACCGTCTGACCGTGCTCACCGCGCAACCGTTGCCGCCTGGCTGGTCGGGCAAGGTATGGGCGCAGTCGCAGGGCATCGGTGCTATCGATTCGCTCGGCCTGCCCGCCGAATTCCTTCTGCTTACCGATGCCGACATCTACCATCCGGCCGATGCCGCCACGCAACTCGTCGCGCGCACGATTTTAGAAGACCGCGATCTCGTCTCGCTGATGGTGCGGCTGCGCTGCGACTCGCCGTGGGAGAAGGCGCTGATTCCAGCGTTCGTGTTCTTCTTCGCGAAGCTGTATCCGTTCGCGTGGGTCAACGACGTGCGGAAAACGACCTCGGGTGCGGCCGGCGGCTGCATGCTGGTGCGCCGTTCGGCGCTGGTGGAGGCGGGCGGTATCGAGTCGATCCGGCAGGAACTCATCGACGATTGCAGTCTTGCCGCGCGCATCAAGCATCGCGCGGGGCGCAACGGCGCGCGGCCCATTCGGCTCGATCTGGCCGAATCGAGCGAGTCGCTGCGTCCGTACGATCACTGGCGCGAAATCTGGAACATGATCGCGCGCACCGCGTTCACGCAGTTGCGCTACTCGCCGCTTCTGCTCGCGGGTACGGTGCTGGGCATGGTGGTGATCTATCTCGCGCCGCCGTTGTTGGCGCTCACGATGGGCGCGCGTGCCTGGCCCGCCTGCGCGGCGTGGGCGCTCATGTGCATTGCGTATGGGCCGATGCTGCGCTACTACCGGCGTTCGCTGCTGTGGGCGCCGTTCCTGCCGCTGGTGGCGCTGTTCTACGTGAGCGCGACGATCGGCTCGGCCGTGCGTTACTGGAGCGGCAAGGGCGGTCAGTGGAAGGCGCGCGTGCAGGCGCCGACGCAGGAAGGCTCCTGACCGACTTGAACGCGCGTTACTTCTTCGTCAGAAGGGCATACATCTCGACGACGGCGTGCGGCGAAAACGTGAACGGCACCCAGCCGTGTCCGCCGTGACGCATGATGAGCAGTCGATCCCCGTTTGCGTGCTTCTGCACGGCCATCAGCGGGTTTTTCGTTGCCGCGAAACGCCAGCCGGGCGCGATGCCGCCAGGCTGATCCGGCGTCATCGATGCACGCACGTTCGCCAATTCCTCGATCAGCTCCGACACGCCTTCGGGACTCAGCAGCACCGATTGGCCGGCGATCGTCATTTCGATTGCATCGCGGTCGGGGCGCGAGACGGTCAGCGTAGGCTTTTCCGCAGGTCTTGCGGCTTGTTCGCGCTCGGCTTCGGCGCCGAGCGGCGCAGGTTCCGCAGCGGGCGCGACGGGCTCGGCGCTCGTCACGCGCATGGGCAGCGGAGCGGGTTGGTCGTCTGGAGAAGTAGCGGACTGGAGGAGCGTGTCGAGGCTCGACTCCAGCGCGCCGAGCTGGTCATGTAGATTCATGCGAAGGTATCTGTGTCTTTCGATGCTGGCAGCGAGACCGTGACTTTACCTTCTCCGTCAGGAGCCACCGGGCACACGTTGTAACGAAATGCTTGGAAACGGCTGCCGATGAAGCGCTTCGCCGTTGCCCGCCGCAAGAAAAAGGCGTCTTCCGGATTGCTCCGGAAGACGCCTTTCGAGACGGCGCCGACTACTTTACTTCGCGCGTGCCTGTGCTTCGGTCAGTGCTGCGTTGAGCGTCTTGCTCGGACGCATCACCGTTTCGAGCTTGGCCGGGTCCGGCTGATAGTACCCGCCGATATCCGCCGCATTGCCCTGCACGGCGTTGAGTTCGTCGATGATCTTCTGCTCGTTGTCGCCTAGTTGCTTCGCGAGCGGCGCGAACAGTTCGGCGAGTGCGCGGTCTTCCGACTGGTTCGCGAGTTCCTGCGCCCAGTACATGGCCAGATAGAACTGGCTGCCGCGATTGTCAAGCTGACCGGTCTTCGGCGACGGGCTCTTGTTGTTGTCGAGCAGCTTGCCGGTGGCGGCATCCAGCGCCTTCGCGACGAGTTTCGCGCGCGCGTTGTCGTTCTTGATGCCGAGTTCTTCCAGCGATACCGCCAGCGCCAGAAACTCGCCGAGCGAATCCCAGCGCAAATGGTTTTCTTCGACCAGTTGCTTGACATGCTTCGGCGCCGAGCCGCCCGCGCCGGTTTCGTACAGGCCGCCGCCCGCCATCAGCGGAACGATGGAGAGCATCTTCGCGCTGGTGCCGAGTTCCATGATCGGGAACAGGTCGGTCAGGTAGTCGCGCAGGATGTTGCCCGTCACCGAGATCGTGTCCATGCCGCGGATCACGCGTTCGAGCGTGTAACGCATGGCGCGCACCTGCGACATGATCTGGATGTCGAGGCCCGTGGTGTCATGGTCCTTGAGATACGTCTCGACCTTCTTGATGAGCTCGTTTTCGTGCGGACGGTACGGGTCGAGCCAGAACACGGCCGGTGTGCCCGAGTTCTTCACGCGCGTGACGGCGAGCTTGACCCAGTCGCGGATGGGCGCGTCTTTCACGAGACACATGCGCCAGATGTCGCCTTGCTCGACTTCCTGCGTGAGCGAATCGAGCACTTCGTTGGTCGCGTTATCGACGATACGCGCCGTGCCGGCTTCGCTGATCTCGAAAGTCTTGTCGTGCGAGCCGTATTCTTCGGCCTTCTGCGCCATCAGGCCGACGTTCGGCACCGTGCCCATGGTGCGCGGATCGAACGCGCCATTGGTCTTGCAGAAGTTGATGATTTCCTGATAGATGCGCGCGAACGTGCTTTCCGGGATCAGACACTTGGTGTCTTGCGGACGGCCGTCGGCGCCCCACATCTTGCCGCCCGCGCGGATCATGGCGGGCATGGACGCGTCGACGATCACGTCGTTCGGTGCGTGCAGGTTCGAGATGCCTTTAGCGGAATCGACCATGGCGAGCGCCGGGCGATGTTCATGACAGGCGTGCAGGTCGCGGATGACTTCATCGCGCTGCGATTCCGGCAGCGTGTCGATTTTCGAGTAGAGATCGACCAAGCCGTTGTTCACGTTGACGCCGAGTTCCTCGAAGAGCTTCGCGTGCTTGGCGAACGCGTCTTTATAGAACACCTTGACCGCATGACCGAACACGATGGGGTGCGAAACCTTCATCATGGTCGCCTTCACGTGCAGCGAAAGCATGACGCCCGTCTTGTGCGCGTCTTCCATCTGGTCTTCGTAGAACGCCACGAGCGCGTTCTTGCTCATGAACATGCTGTCGACGATCTCGCCTTCCTGCAGCTTGACCTTCGGCTTCAACACGATGGTTTCGCCGCGCTTCGTGACGAGTTCCATGCGCACTTCACGAGCCTGGTCGTTGGTGATGGACTTTTCGCCGTGATAGAAGTCGCCATGCTTCATGCGCGCGACGTGCGTACGCGACGCCATGCTCCATTCGCCCATGCTGTGCGGATGCTTCTTCGCAAAGTTCTTGACCGCGAGCGGCGCGCGGCGGTCCGAGTTGCCTTCGCGCAGCACCGGGTTCACGGCCGAGCCGAGGCACTTGGAGTAGCGCTGACGAATGGCCTTCTCTTCGTCGTTCTTCGGCTCTTCGGGATAGTCCGGCAGTTTGTAGCCCTTCGACTGCAATTCCTTGATCGCGCTGATCAGCTGATGCAGCGACGCGCTGATGTTAGGCAGCTTGATGATGTTGGTGTCTTCGAACTGCGTGAGCTTGCCGAGTTCGGCGAGATTGTCCGGCACGCGCTGTTCTTCGCTCAGAAACTCGGGAAACTCGCCGAGGATACGCGCGGCGACCGAGATGTCGCTCGTTTCGACATTGACGCCGCCGGCGCGATGAAAGTGCGGACGATCGGCAGAAAGGCGCTGGTTGCGAGCAGCGGAGCTTCGTCGGTCAGGGTGTAGATGATAGTGGGTTGCTGATTACTCATCGCTTGTCTCGACTTCGCAGAACAGGTTGGAAAAAAGCGCCGGCTGCATTCACCCTTCCGGCCGTGAATCCGCTATTTTGCATGATTTTGAGGGGCGCGCGTGTGAAAGCTGGTCGCCGCGCGGGCGTAAAACAAAGCATTTTTATTTCAAATCAATAACTTGGAAATTTTTAGGTCTTATAGAAGAGTTGAGCCAGTCTCGCAATGCGGAACGTTGCGCCCTCAACTGCCCAGATAGCCGTTCGCACGGAACCAGTCGAGCGCGTCTTTGAGCCCTTCGCGATACGGCCGCGCGCTGTAGCCTAGTTCCCGCTCCGCCTTTGCCGACGTGAAATACATCTTGTTCTTCGACATGCGCAGCGCGTCCACCGTCACGAACGGCTCCTTGCCGCTGAACTTGGCGAACATCTCCGCGCCGACGGCGAGCGGATAAAGCGGCCCGCGCGGCAGCTTGATGGTCGGTGGCTTCCTCCCGACGAATCCGGCGATGTCCGCGAGCATTTGCTGCAATGGCAGATTCTCGCCCCCCAAAATATAACGTTCACCGATCTTGCCGCGTTCGAGCGCAAGAAAGTGGCCGTTGGCGACATCATCGACATGGACGAGATTCAGGCCCGTGTCGACGAAAGCGGGAATCTTCCCTGTCGCCGCTTCGACGATGATGCGCCCGGTAGGCGTCGGCCGCACGTCGCGCGGACCGATGGGCGTCGAAGGATTCACGATCACCGCCGGTAACGCGTCGTTCGCGACCATGCGCTCGACGGCGCGCTCCGCCATCACCTTGCTGCGCTTGTACGCGCCAATGGTGCTCGCCGTGTCCGACGGCTTCGTCTCATCCGAAATTGCGCCCGAACTCGTGACCTTGAGCGTCGCCACGCTGCTCGTGTAGACGATGCGCTCCACGCCTTCGGCCAGCGCCGCGCGCATTGTCGCCTCGGTGCCCTGCAGGTTCGCGCGCTCGATTTCGCCCGGGTCCGGCGCCCAGATCCGGTAGTCGGCGGCCACATGGAACAGATAGCGCACGCCCTTCAGCGCGGCGCGCATCGAGGCTTCGTCGCGCATGTCTCCGACGACGATCTCGGCATCGAGCGCTTCGACGTTCTTGCGCGGACTCGTGGCGCGGACCAGCACGCGCACCTTGAAACCGCGCTCGATCGCGAGCCGCGCAACCGCCGAACCCACGAAACCCGAGGCTCCCGTGACAAGCACGCGTGAGCCGGAAAATTCAGTCATTCTTACCTCGCCCTTACATTTGCGCGGCCGTTTTTTCGTAACAAGTGCCGCGCGACAATGGATGCGTCAAGAACCCGCAAAGCCAGATATGACAAGGGCTTGCGGGTCGTGCTATGGTCCGGACCTGCCTGCTTTGTAGGCGCTTTTGCAAAACATGAACATCCTGGTCAACGATGCCCCAAGACACTCGAAGCCACGCCTCGTGGATTTACCTTGCCATTGCGATCGCGCTTGCCGTCGTGTTCGCCATCGACTTGCTCACGCCCACGCGTCTCGCGATCTGGGTGTTTTACGTGCTTCCGGTCGTGCTGTGCATGTGGCTCGACAAGCCGCCTGCGCCGATTATCGTCGCGGGTGCGTCTTCGGTGCTGATGATCGGCGGCTACGTCTTCTCCAACGCTGAACCCACCGCGAACCACGAAGTCCTGCAACTCAATCGCGCGATGGGCATTTTCGTGTTGCTCGTGGTGTCGGCGGTGGCGCACCTGTATATCAAATCGCGGCTCGCGGTACAACGGACCACGTGGCTGCAGCAGGGCATCATGCAGATGAGCCTGCAATTGCGCGGCGAACAGTCTCCGGCTTCGATCGGCGTCAGCATGCTTCGTTCGCTCGTTCCGTATGTCAACGCAAAAGTCGGCGTGGTTTATACGTTCGAAGCCGATACGCTCACGCGCATCGCCGGCTGGGCGCTTCCCGACGAAGACAGCGCGCCGCGCCGCATTGCGCGCGGCGTCGGGCTTGCGGGTCAGGCGGTCGAGGACAAGCGCATCCTGCAAATGCGCGATGCGTCCGCGCACTATCTGAAAGCCGGCTCCGCGCTGGGCACGGTTGCGGCGTCGAGCGTAGTGGTCGCGCCCGTCATGGCCGATGGCGAAGTGATGGGCGTGGTCGAGCTCGGCTTTGTCGGCGACGAAGGACGCTTCAACGACAGCCGCGAGCTGCTCGAAATGGCATCGGAAGCGATGGGCATGGCGTTGCGCTCGGCGCGGTATCGCGTGAGGCTCGTCGAACTGCTCGAAGAGACACAGCGCCAGAGCGAGGAATTGCAGGTGCAGCAGGAAGAACTGCGCGTCTCGAACGAAGAACTCGAAGAACGCGGCCGCGCCTTGCAGGACTCGCAGGCGCGGCTAGAACAGCAGCAGGCCGAACTCGAACAGACCAATGTGCAGCTCGAAGAGCATTCGCAAAACCTAGAACGGCAGAAGGCCGAACTGCTTCAGGCGCAGCAGGAACTGACCGCGAACGCGTTGCAGATGGAGCGCGCGAGCCAGTACAAGTCGGAGTTCCTGGCGAACATGTCGCATGAATTGCGCACGCCGCTCAATAGTTCGCTGATCCTCGCCAAGCTCCTGCAGGACAACAAGCAAGGCAATCTCTCCGACGAGCAGGTGCGCTACGCGGCGACCATCCACTCGTCGAACAGTGATCTGCTTTCGCTCATCAACGACATTCTCGATCTCTCGAAGGTCGAGGCGGGCCAGATGGATGTGCAGTTCGCGCCCGCTTCCGTCGATTCGATTCTGCAAGCGCTCAAGCAATCCTTCGCGCCGGTCGCGGCCAGCAAGGGGCTCGAGTTCTTCACCGTGCATGGCGAGAACGTGCCGGAGTATTTCGTCACCGACAACCAGCGGCTCTTACAGGTGCTGCGCAATCTGCTGTCCAACGCGTTCAAGTTCACCGAGCGCGGCAGCGTGACGATCGCGGTGGAACGCGCGAACGAACAGGCGCTGCGGTTCGAGGTTCGCGACACGGGCATCGGCATTGCGCGCGACAAGCAAGACCTGATCTTCCAGGCGTTCCAGCAGGCGGACGGCACCACGAGCCGTCGATACGGCGGCAGCGGACTCGGCCTTTCGATCTCGCGCGAATTCTCGCGTTTGCTCGGCGGCTCGGTCGGTGTATCGAGCGAAGTCGGCAAAGGCAGCGTGTTCTCGGTGACGCTGCCGATCGCCACGCGCGAAGGCACCGTCACCGCGAAGCTCGACACCATCGGACATATGCGCGAGCCCGAGCCCGCCGCCGTGCGCGATCCTTCCTTGGTGCCGGTCGCGCCTTCGCCGGCTCCGCAAGAACGCCCGGCGCCGCAACCTCCGCAGGCGTCGATGCCCGAGCCAAAAGGTATCGCCGACGACCGCGCGGACCGCAAGCGGCCGGGGCGCGTGATTCTCGTCATCGAGGACGATCAGCCTTTCGCGCATATCCTCTACGATCTCGCGCACGAACTCGATTTCGATTGCGTGCATGCGGCAAGCGCCACGCAAGGCGTGGAACTGGCGCGTTCGCTGCAACCCAACGGCATCCTGCTCGACATCGGCTTGCCGGACCAGTCGGGCCTCACCGTGCTCGAATGGCTGAAACACGATCCGCTCACGCGTCATATCCCGATCCACATCGTCTCCGCGACGGATCACGCCGATGTCGCGCTGCATCTCGGCGCAATCGGTTACACGCTCAAACCGAGCGCACGCGACGATCTCGCGCAGGCCATCCTCAAGCTCGAAGCGCGCTCGTCGCAAGGCATGCGGCGCGTGCTCGTGGTCGAGGACGATCCGGCTTTACGTCAGAGCATTCATGCGTTGCTCGCGAGCGAAACCGTGGGAATCGTGGAAGCGGGCTCCATCGCCGAAGCACTCGACGAGATGAAAAGCGCCGCGTTCGATTGCGTCGTGATGGACCTGGCGCTGCCCGACGGTTCCGGCTATGAACTGCTCGAACGCGTTTCGACGAGCAGCGGACACGGCTCGCCGCCAGTGATCGTCTACACGGGCCGCATGCTCTCGCAAGAGGAAGAGCAGCGCCTGCGCCGTTATTCGAAATCGATCATCAT
Source organism: Caballeronia sp. LZ001 (assembly GCF_031450875.1). Taxonomy (NCBI): domain Bacteria; kingdom Pseudomonadati; phylum Pseudomonadota; class Betaproteobacteria; order Burkholderiales; family Burkholderiaceae; genus Caballeronia; species Caballeronia sp. LZ001. The sequence continues at coordinate 872,888 of NZ_JARTVX010000004.1, forward strand.
CAAGGGTGCGAAGTCGCCGGAGCGTCTGCTCGATGAAGTGACGCTCTTTTTGCATAGCGTGGAAAGCGCGTTGCCGCCCGAGCAGCAACGCATGCTGCGCGCGGCGCGTCAGCGCGACGACGTGTTCGAAGGCCGCACGATCCTGCTCGCCGAAGACGACGTGCGCAACATCTTCGCGCTGTCGCGCGTGATCGAGCCGCTCGGCGCCACGCTGGAGATCGCGCGCAACGGCCGCGAGGCGCTCGAAGCGCTCGCGCGTCCCAACGAGATCGACCTCGTTCTGATGGACGTGATGATGCCCGAGATGGACGGCCTCACCGCCATGACCGAGATTCGCAAGCAGCATGAGCACGCGCGCCTGCCGATCATCGCGCTGACGGCGAAGGCCATGCAGAGCGATCGCCAGAAATGTCTCGAGGCGGGTGCGGACGACTACATATCCAAACCCATCGATGTCGATAAGCTCGTATCGCTGTGCCGCGTCTGGTTGCGGCAGCGTTGACGTGAGATGTCAGATCAGACGGCCCACTTGATGAACGAAAGCATGCACGACGAAGAAGCCACGTTCGATATCGAACTGAAGCTGATTCTGGAGGCCATCTACCTCAAGTATCAGCACGACTTCCGGCACTATTCGGTGAGTTCGCTGCGGCGCAGGCTCGGCCAGGCAGTGCGCGATCTCGAATGCGCGACGCTCTCGCAATTGCAGGAGCGCATTCTGCGCGACCCGTCGCTCTTCGGCAGGCTATTCCAGTACCTCACCGTGCAGGTGAGCGAGATGTTCCGGGACCCGCAGTATTTTCGTGCGATTCGCGAGACGATCGTGCCGATTCTGCAGACTTATCCTTCGATCAAGGTATGGGTCGCGGGATGCAGCAGCGGCGAGGAACTGTGGTCGCTAGCGGTGCTGTTCGCCGAGGAACGGCTCGCCGAGCGCACCGTGTTCTACGCGACCGACATCAACGCGGAAGCCTTGCGTATAGCGGAAAACGGCATCTATTCGCTGGATCGCATGGCGGGGTTCAGCCAGAACTACCTCGCGGCGGGTGGCAAGCGTTCGCTCTCCGACTACTATCACGCGGCCTATGGCGCGGCGAAATTCTCGCAGACGCTCAAGTCGCGTGTGGTGTTCGCGGATCACAGCCTCGCCACGGACAGCGTGTTTCTAGAAGCGCATCTGGTCTCGTGCCGCAACGTGCTGATCTATTTCGACCGCGCGTTGCAGGACCGCGCGCTCGGCCTTTTCAGCGAGTCGCTCGTGCGGCGCGGCTTTCTCGGACTCGGCAGCAAGGAGAGCCTGCGTTTTTCGAAACATGCGGACCAGTTCGCCGACTTCAATCCGCGCGAGCGGCTTTATCAGAAGGTATAGCGATGAGCACACAGATGCAGCGCCCGCTCGTCTTCGATGCCGTCGTGATCGGCGCGTCGGCGGGCGGCGTCGAGGCGCTGAATCTGCTGTTGCCGGCGCTGCCGAAAGCGTTCGCGCCGTCGGTTCTCGTCGTGGTGCATGTGCGGCAGGGTCAGCCGAGCCTGTTGCCCGACCTGTTCGCGCAACGCTGTGCAATCGCTGTGCGCGAACCCTTCGACAAGGACGAGATCGCGCCCGGCACGGTGTATTTCGCGCCACCGGGGTATCACATGCTGGTCGAGGCAGAAGATGGCGCGGCGCCTTCCATCGCGCTGTCGGTCGATCCGCCCGTGCGCTTTTCGCGGCCATCGGTGGATGTGTTGTTCGAATCGGCGGCGCACGCGTATCGCGAGCGGCTGCTCGGCATCGTGCTGTCGGGCGCCAACGACGATGGCGCGCGCGGCGCGCTGGCGATTCGCGATGCGGGCGGCGCGTGTTGGGCGCAGGACCCGCGCACGGCTTCGTCGTCCGCGATGCCGTTTGCGGCTATCGAAAACGGCGCGGTCCGAGAGGTCCTGACGCTGGAGCAAATGGTGACGCGTCTTTCCACGCGCATCGGGTACTTATCAGAGAATAAGTTAGGCAATGAGGCAGGCAATGAAGCTGGAAGCGACGCAGGAAGCAAAACAGGCAATGCAGGCAAGGGGAGCCGCTAAATGACGCAACCCATTTATGTGCTGATCGTCGATGACATCCGCAACAACATCACCGCACTCGAGGCGTCGCTGGCCCGGCCGGATCTCTCGGTGCTGAAGGCGGAATCGGGACCGGCCGCGCTCGAACTGCTGCTCAAGCACGACGTCGCGCTCGCCATTCTCGATGTCAACATGCCCGGCATGGACGGCTTCGAACTTGCCGAACTCATGCGCGGCAGTCCGCGTACGGCGCATGTGCCGATCATCTTTCTGACCGCGACCGCGCAGGACGGCAACCGCACGTTTCGCGGCTACGAAGCGGGCGCGGTGGACTTTCTCTATAAGCCGTTCGATTCGCGCATCCTCAATTCGAAGGTAGATGTCTTCATTCAGATGGAGCGTCAAAAGCAGCAACTCGCGACGCAGCTCGCAACCGTGCAGCAACTGCTCGATGCAAACGAGATGCTCATGGCCGTGCTCGGTCACGACCTGCGCACGCCGCTGTCGGCCGTGATCGCTTCGGCGGAATATCTCGCGCGCTTCGTGCCGGACGAGAATGTCGCGAATATCGGCAACCGCATCAAGTCGAGCGGCATGCGCATGGTTCGCATGGTCGATCAGTTGCTGAACCTTGCGCGTCTGCGCGGCGGCCGCGTGACCTTGCAGCCGCGTTCCGTGGAACTCGCGACGCTCGCGAAGAATATCGTCGAGGAATACGAGGCGCGCGTCGGCAAGGGGCGCATCTTCGTGCTGCGCCACGGCGATACGCTTTTGCAAGGCGACGGCGATCTGCTTTCGCAAGTGTTTTCGAATCTCATCGGCAACGCGTTGCAGCACGGGCTCGAAGGCTCGGCCATTCAAGTGCGTCTCGAAGGCGGCAAGGACGACGTGACCATCGTCGTGCAGAACGCGGGCGAGATTCCGCCTGAAGTGGTGCCGACCATCTTTGCGCCGTATCGCTCGGGGCGGCGTCAGAGCGAGTCCAGCGGCCTCGGGCTCGGCCTCTACATCACGCGCGAAATCACCGAAATGCATGGCGGCGACGTGACGGTGCAATCGTCCGCGCAGGCGGGCACGGTGTTCGAAGTGCATCTGCCGCGCACGCCGCGTCCGCGTCCTGGCGAACGCACGGATTCCGCGCAGCCGTTCCGTCTCAGCTGAAGCGCGAAATCGAGCTGATCCTGAAGCGTTTCGATACGCCGTCTACAATGCGGCCTATCAACGCTTACGAGGGGAATGTGCGATGCCTGGCCCGGATCTGGATACGAGAATCGAAACCTATTACGTGCACGTGAAGGGCGTCGTGCAGGGCGTGGGCTTTCGACATCACACCGTGAGGCGCGCGCATGCGCTCGGCGTGCGCGGCTGGGTCGCGAATCTCGAAGACGGCTCGGTGGAGGCGATCGTACAAGGCGCGGCCAATCAAGTCGACTTGATGCTCGAATGGCTGCGACGCGGGCCGCCGCATGCCCGCGTCACCGAGTTCTTCAGCGAAGAACGCTACGTAGAAAAGCGCTACGAGCGCTTCGAGCAGCACTGAATCAACGCGCCACCAACAAACTCTCCGCGAACTGCCATTCCTCGTCGCGCCACTGATGCGAGCATTCGAAGCCCGCGTCGGCGGCCATTGGCGCGACTTCATCGGCGGCGTACTTGTGGCTGCTTTCCGTCCAGATCGTCTCGCCTTCGCGGAACTCGACACGCAGATCCGCACTTGGCACATGCGCCGTCAGCGCACGCCTGGCGCGCAGATGCATTTCGATACTGCGTGCTTCGGAATTGAAGCGCGCGACGTGCTCGAAGGCATCGAGCGGAAAATCGCCACCCAGTTCGCGGTTGATGCGCGCCAGCAAGTTCAGGTTGAATGCAGCCGTCACGCCGATGGGATCGTCGTACGCGGCGATCAACGTCGGCAGCGGTTTGAGAAGGTCGGTGCCGAGTAAAAGGGCATCGCCGGGAGCGAGCATGCTGCGTATCGACTGTAGAAACTTGGTCGCCGCGAGCCGCGAAAAATTCCCGATGGTGCTGCCGAGAAACAGCACGAGCAGCCTTTCGCCTTCCTTCCGTTTGGCGCTGACTTCCGACAAGCCGGCCAGATAATCGCGCTCATAACCGACGATCGAAATGCGCTCGATATCGCCCAGTTCCCGGCGGCACAACTGCAAAGCGGTGCGCGATATTTCAATCGGGTAATAGGCGGTGGGCTGCTTTTTACAAAGCGCCTCCAATATGCGGCGCGTCTTGCGGCCGCTGCCGCTGCCGAGTTCGGCGACCTTCACGTTGCCCGGCATTGCCGCGACGATATCGGCGGCATGTTCCGTGAGCACGCGCTCTTCGGCGCGCGTCACGCCGTATTCGGGCAGCGCAGTGATGACTTCGAAGAGGGCCGAGCCCACTTCGTCATACAGATACATGGATGGCAATTCTTTTTGCGGCTCTTTCGACAACCCGGCGCGGACGGCCTCGGCAAAGGCGCTGTCGACGCGGGTGGATAGGGCGGGTTGAATCATGACGTCTCCATCTATGCGGCGTTTTATTCGTGTGCCGTCCTTCGTTGCAACGGCGCGGCGCTTGGATGCTGCTGATGCAATGACGTGAGCGGCTTCGCTCGAATCAGGCAGGTGAAGCCGTTGGGTTAGGTATGAAGAGTCGCCCATCGGCATGACGGGTTGAAGACAACGTCGTGCTCGGTGAAGTTCATCCGGCGCGAAAAGCGAACTAGCGAAGCAAAAAACGCGCACGACTCAAGGCGAAGTTTGAAGCACGCTCTGAATAGCGTCGATGCACAGCGTTTAGAATGCGCAGTTCCCGCTTCGCTCGAGCTTTCACTCATTGATGAATCAGCACGTTCTCGGGCGCGGCATCGCGCTTTCCGTTGTCGCATCGGCGCTCTTCGCGCTCATGTCGGGCTACACCAAATGGCTCGCGCCGCTCGATGGCCTCGACATCTTCGCCTGGCGCATCGTGTGGACCATGCCCGGCGCGCTGCTGCTCGTCGCCTTGCGTAATCGCTGGCCGCAATTGTGCGCGCTCATTGGAAAGCTTGCTCGAACCCCGAGTCTGCTTTTGGCGTTCGCCACGGTCGCCGCCTTGCTTGGCCTGCAATTATGGATTTTTCTTTGGGCGCCGTTGCATGGACGCGCGCTCGAAGTGTCGCTTGGCTACTTTTTGTTGCCCCTCGGGATGGTCCTGCTGGGTCGCTTTTACTATCACGAAGCGCTCGATCGTCTGCAATGGGCGGGCGTCATTGCGGCGGCGCTTGGCGTGGCGCATGAGCTTGTCGTGTCGCATGCGTTCGCTTGGCCGACGCTCGTCGTCGTGCTCGGCTATCCACCGTATTTCATCTTGCGGCGACGCCTGAACGCGGACCCGCTCGTTTCCTTCGCGATAGAGATGATGTTGCTCGCGCCGGTCGCAATCGTCATGTTGTTCGCACGGAATTCGTTTTCTATGGCTGCAAGCGACGCGCGCTTGTGGATGCTGTTGCTTCCCGGACTCGGCGCGTTGAGCACGGTTGCGCTCGCGTCTTACCTGCGCGCGAGCCGTTATTTGCCGCTCGCGCTCTTCGGCATTTTGGGCTATGTCGAACCAGTCTTGCTGGTCGGCGTGGCAGTGCTCGTACTCGGCGAGCCGTTCTCAGCGACGCAACTCGGAACCTATGTGCCCATCTGGATTGCCGTGGCGCTGACCGCCGTGCACAGCGCGCGGGTGCTACGGCGTGAACGCATGTCGGCGGCGAGTTTGCCGGTCAGCGAACATCACGCGAGTATCGAGCATGAGATTGGCGCGGAACACAGCGAGCGCGTGGAGCCGATGCAATAAAAAAGGCGAGCCCGTGAGCTCGCCTTGCCTGAACGCATCGATGCAACCGATGCGCGATGCGCCTACGCGCAGCCTCCCTGACTGCCTGCTGCGTCTACTGTTTGCATCGGCGGCCGTTTTTTGCGTCGCTGGATTTCGCGACTTGTTACTTGTCGGCCTTCGTTTTGGCTCCCCACCGGCACCTTCGCTGCGCCCCGTTAAACCTTGATGCGCTGTTTTTTTCGTCGCGATGCCGATGAAAACGCCGCGCTTCAGTAGCGCGTTGACGTCCGTCTGGTGACAAAGGGTAACGAGTCGCGAGCAAATGAAACGGCGCGTCAAAACGCCGAGCGTCGTGGAAAGTCTTTACCGATTCAACATGCCAAGTGTTACGGCCAAACACATATGTCGGCATTTATAGCAGCGCCGTGGAAATACTTCGACATCCGAACGAATGCCTGCCGCAGGACCAACTTGTAAGCGTTGAAATGTACGGTTACCAACTGCATCAGTTATTTCTTCATCGCCTGCTTAAGATGACTCTACGAACCCGGCTCACGGGAATTGGAGAGTCTCATGAAACGCGCAGCACTTGTCTTGTTGATGATCGGAAGTCTGTCGGTGGCAGGACAGGCGTCGGCCCACGGACGCGGCGGCGGCTACGGCGGCCACGGTGGTGGCGGCAATGGCGGCGCGATTGTCGGCGCGTTGATCGGCGGCGCTTTGTTGGGTGCCATCGTGAGCTCGGTGGCGAATGCGCAGCCTGTCTACGCACAGCCGGCTTATGCGCAACCGGCTTATGCGCAGCCCGTGTATGCACAACCTGCGGTTCCTCCTGGCTATTGCTACGACGGCTATCGCCGCGCCTACGTGCCGTGCGCGCCCGCTGGCTACGGATATTGATTGCCCGACCATCGCCGCCACGCGGCACGACGTTTGCGCTAATAAGTCCACGTGCGTTGCAGCGTCTCTGCTGCCTGGACGGACGATGGATGGACACGTGAAACGCAAACTTTTGGAGACTTGCTATGAACGCGACTAAGAAGCTGGTGATCTCGGCACTGGTGTTGGGTCTTTCGGGCGGTGTCTACGCGCAAGCCGGAGGCGGAGGCGGCGCAGGTGGTGGTGCGGGCGGCGGCGCAGGCGGTGGCGGCGGCGCGGGGATGGGGTCGGCAGGTGCGGGCGGCAATGGCGCCGCGGGCGCTGGCATGGGCGCGTCTGGCAAAGGTGGTGGCGTTGGCATGAGCGGCGCGACAGGCACGGGTGTCGGCGGCTCGTCGGATGGCACGAGCGGAACCGGCACAGGCGCGAAGAGTGGCATGAACAACGGGGTCAACAACAACATGAACCCGGGAACCATGCAGCGCAGCACGCCGGACAGTACCGGCAACGCTAACGGTGCACAAAAGAGCTACTGATGTCGTGGTACGTGTACGCTAGCGCGCATGCAGGTGCGATCGCCGGAGCAGGTTGCGGCATCCGCTATGCAGCGGCGCGCGAAGAACGAAAGATTGAATCGGGAATAACGTTTTACTGCTCGGTCGCGGACGCTGCACTTGCCGCCGCTGCCGGCTCGAATGTCTTGACGCGCAAACTGACCTTCTCGGCATAAGCGCGTGAACCGCCGTAGCTCTTCAGCGCGGCGTCGATATCGCCCTGTGCGGACTTCAGATAGCCGTGCAGGATAGCTGAACCCACTTCGATATTGGTTTCCGGCTCTGTCAAGTCCACATCGCGAACCAACTTCTTGTGAGCGGAAGGTACGACCTGCATGAGACCGGTTGCGTCGTTCGGGCCGTGGGCCGTTTCCTTGAAGCGCGATTCTATGGAAATGATCGCAAGCAACAATGCCGGCGGAAGCGAGTATTTCGATGAAGACGCCATTACCGCCGATGCGATGGTCTGCGCCTTTTCGCGTGCGACGCCGAACTTGCGAACGATCAATTCCGAAATCTTGTGACTGACTTGCTCGGTTTTTACGTCGTTGCCCGAGGGCGCCTGCGTGTCGTTTTGGCCGCCGGGCTGCACGGCTTCTTGCGCGCTTGCAGCTTGTGCGAGGCTGATCAGTAGAAGGATTGAGAGAATATTTCGACGCATCGGACTGGGTAATCTTGAGGAAAGCGCATTATAGCTTCATAAAAAAGTCTTGCGGATCATGGGCTTGTCTTAAATATGATGAATATTTTTGCAATTCGGTATTGCTTACCCGGTAAATCAGGTGCGCTCTGCGCGCTTCGCCGTGGGCGCCGAGATGCCGGCGCCGGCTTCATCGGAGAGACGTGCGAACATTGGAAGAGACATCAGGACGACTGCCGCCGTCGCCAAAAAGGCGCTCGCTAGTTGCCAGCGTTCGGTCTGAACGCTGCCGGAAATCAGCATCGTGGCTTGAATCGTCCCGGCCGCGACGGTTACACCAAGCGCCTTCATCAACTGCTGCGCGGTGCCCTGAAACGAAGTCGCGGCGGCGAGGCGCGGCTTCGGAACATCGGCGAAAGCGAGCGCGCCCATCGTCGCGAAACTGAGCGAGCGGCCTAATCCGCCGACGAGGAGCAGCACGAAGATGGCGGCTGCGGGCCAAGCCTGCGACATCGTCGAGCACACGACCAGAACCAGCGCAAAGATCACGCTGCCTGCGCACAGAACCGCGCGCACGGAGAATCGCCGGAGTGCGAGCGCGGTCATCGGACGCATACAAAAAGAGCCGAGCGCGCTTGCAAAAGTCACCAGTCCGCTAGCGGACGCGCTGTAACCGAAGCCGGTCTGCAAGGTGAGCGGCACGAGAAAAGGCAGCGCACCGGCGCCCGCGCGGAAGAGGCTGCCCGCGACCGTGGCCGCGTGAAATGTCGGAATGGCAAGCAGCGAGAAGTCGATGGCAGGATTCTCCACGCGCCGGCAGTGAACGACGGTTGCCCAGAACAGTAGGAGGCCGACCGCGACGCATGCCCAGGGCAGCCCTTCGGGCATCACGCCGCGTCCCGCGCTTTCGATTCCGATCATGAACAGACTCAGCGATGTCCCTGAAAGCAGCATGCCGCGCAAATCCGGCGGTGTGCGGCTTTCAGGCGGCGAGGGCGGCAAGAGCTTCCACGTGAGGACGAGACCGATCGCGCCCACTGGCACGTTGACCCAGAAGATGCTGCGCCAGGAGAGCGCATCGGTGAGAAAGCCGCCGAGCGGCGGCCCAAGCAAGGGACCGACAAGCGCGGGCATGGTGAGCCACGTGGTCGCTTGCAGCAGCTCTTCGCGCTTCACGCCGCGAAAGAGGATCAGGCGGCCGACGGGCACCATCATCGCGCCACCCAGACCTTGCACGATGCGTGCGCCAATGAGTTGCGGAAGATTCGCCGCCGCCGCGCAAGCGATCGACGCGAGCGTGAACGTGGCGATTGCCCACATGAAAACGCGCCGCGCGCCGAAGCGGTCGGCCACCAAGCCGCTCGCCGGAATGAAGACCGTGAGCGCAACTAGATAAGCGGTAATGGCGCTGCTCAGATGGACGGGATCGATATGCAGGTCGCGCGCCATCGTGGGAATGGCGGTCGCGACGATGGTGCCGCCCATGTTCTGCATGAAGAGCGCCGAGGCCACGACGGCAGCGGTGATGCGAAAGTTGCCGTCGTTCACGATGCAGTGCGTGCTCGCGCGCTGCATGGGCGCTGCAAGGCTTTTCGAGTGGATGACGAGTGCATGCCCGCCAGTCTACGCGAAGCCCGCGGAGGCGCGCGGGTCGCCCCTCAATTCCGCAGTGCGATGTCTTCGGCGTATTCCAGATAGTGAGCAAGCGGCGGCGTGCCGCGTGCGGCGTCCTTCGCTTCGTCATCCCAGCGGCGCAACGCCATGGCATCTTCGGCGAACGGGCGCGCCAGAAAATCGCGCGCTTCGTCGGCATCGAATACGCCGCCTTGCAGCTGCAAACTGCGCACCGAATCGGGCGAAAGAAGCGCGTGATATGAGGCATCGATCGCGCAGAGGCAGCGCTTGGCATCCACGTGAAGGCGGATCGGTTCGAGCACGGCATCCGCGAACAGCGGGCGTAAGAACGGCAGCGCGTAATACTGGTGGAGATCGTCGATACCGCGTGTAGTCGGCGTATCTCCCTGCAAGTTCAATAGATGTCCGAGGTCGTGCAGCAATGCCGCGACGATCAACTCGCGGTTCGCGCCCGCCAGCTCCGCGAGATACGCTGTCTGCAGCGCGTGTTCGAGTTGCGTGACGGGCTCGCCGCTATAGGCAAGCGCCCCGTAGGTGTCGAAGAGATGCCGGATGTCGTTGAAGGAGAGCGCCATCTTCCAGTGCAGTGCGAGGAGAAACGGTGATTGTCGCGAGTCTTCATGACGTGCCGATGGCATCGCGCGCTATCGAAAAACCGCTGTTTTTAGCGTGTTACGATGCCCTTCGATCCGTCAATCATTCAATGCAGATGGCAACGTTATACAAAACGCTTGGAGTAGGCGAGCACGCCACCGAGGAAGAGATCAAGCGCGCTTATCGCAAGGCCGCGATGCGCTCGCATCCGGATCGCAACGCGGGCAACGAAGACGCCGCGCGCGCGACGTTTCAAGAGATCAAGGAAGCCTACGCCATACTTTCCGATCCCGCGCAACGCGAAGTCTACGATCGCATTTTCGCGGAGGAAGTCGCGCGTCTACATAAGGCGCAAACAGAGCGCGAAGCGAAGGAGCGTGAAGTACGCGAGGCGCTCTATGCGGAATATGTATCGCTCGCCATGCGGTTCGCATCGCAAGGGCATAACCGCGATGTCGTCTTTGGCGCGCTGCTTGGACAGCAATGCGATGAAGTGCAAGCGCGGCAAATCGCGGATAGCGCGATAGCGCTGCATGATTCGCGACAGACGGCTGGCGATGAGCCAGCCGAAGAACTCGTCGTTGAAAAGAAACCGGCGGGTCCCACGATCAATCCGCTTGGTTCCATGTGGTTCCAGTTTCTCAACAACCTGAAGCTTTAAATCGATGCCGTGCTACGCGGCCAGTCTTTCGCCACGCATGTTACGGTGACGCGGCGCGGGCGGATACACACACCAGTGGCCGTCGTCGTGACGGAAGAAAAACAGCGCGCGCGATGCAGCGCCCTGCAGCGTTTCCACACAAACGAAGCGGCGCCGGTCTGCGCGCGTGCGACTGAATTGCCTGACATGGACCGGCGTGCTTCCGGGCGCCAGCCATTTTTCGACCTGATAGCGAAGGGATTGCTCTTTCGTGCATTTCATTCCGAGTCTCCAACACGCGGCATTCATGTTCGGGCTAACGGCCAGATGCGCTCAAGGCTTTACGCCCCGCCACTGAAATAACTATGCCGCAATGCATCACGTACCTGACAAAGCACTTTAACTCTACGCCTGAAAACCAGGCGCCTGCTCCAAGTTTGCGAAATAGCAACACGCTCACTTTGAACTGGCGGAGTACGGCTTCGAGTCGATTGAATGGTCATTCAACGCGATGGACGGGTATGTACGCGAACGGTCATATCAATGATCCGATGCGTGCGCTATCCGTCATTTGTGTAAGAGCCAGTTCCGTGCCGCGGCGCGGCATTTTTTTAGAGCGGCCGTGCGAAACTCAGTTCGTGGCCGTCGGGATCGGTCAGATGGAAGTAGCGCTCGTTCCAGGGCGCATCGCGCGGCGCGAAGTGCGGTTTCGTTCCGCAGGCAAGCGCACGGCGATAAAAAGCATCCACGTCGGAGACATGAATGATGAAGCGGCCCCACCATTGAACGGGACCATGTGTTTCGGTCGTGATGTTGAGAAAGGACGCACCTAGCGCAAAAGAAGTGAATGCCTCGTTCGCGCCGCCATGCACGATACGAAAACCGAGCGCTTCGTAAAAGGCGACGGCACGAGGCATATCGTGCGTGGCGAGCGTAACGGCGCTGAGACTTTCAATGCGCGGTTCGTCTTGATTCGAATCGGTCATGTCATCCAGTGTGATGATGATGCGACACGAGCGGCAGCACGTTCAAATCCGGATGCGTACCATCGACGATACTTCGGCCGACATGCCGCGCGTCGTCGGCTGCGTCGTCGGGAGTCTTGAACGCGTCGTCGCCATCGGAATGGAAATGCACGGCGTCGCCAGGTCTTTGCGCATGCGTGCCGGGTCTGCATACATAGGCAATATAAACGTAGCTGTTAGACGCGGATTCAGGCGCTGCCTTGATTTGCGGCAGTGCATGAATCTCGAAGCCTTCGTATTCGAAAACGTGCCACTTCGGCGTGGGGTCGTCGGGCATGATCGCCTCCTTTCCATCTTCGCGCGGGCTATTCAACGTTACTCCTGTTGGCGCGATGAATCCATGTTTAAGCGCGTTGAAACGAACGATACGCTTGCTCCGCAGCGCGTTGGACGTTATGTTGAGCCACGGGCCTTTCGCCCGACGAGACTTCAACCATGACCGTCATCCGTCGCGTAGTGCGTGCGCTGTTTCTCGTGGTTATCGCAAGCTTAGGCTTTGCTACAGGCAACGCCGGTGCGCAGAACGAGAAGCCGTCGCTTGCACTCATCGACTGCACGCTTATCGACGATAACGCCGCGTATAACGATGCCGACATCAACCGCATCCAGAGCCAGCGCCTCGCGATGATCGGCACCGCGCTGCGCGACGACATGCGTGAGCGTGGCCTGTTCCGCATTGCCGATAACGCGCCCGCCAAGGATCTCATCGCGTCGCTTCAAGGGGCGCAAGACATGAGCGCCTGCAACGGCTGCGAACTGCGCGTAGCGCGCCAACTTGGCGTGGAGCGCGTGGGCATTTGCTGGGTGCAGAAGATCAGTAATCTAATCCTCAACATGAACCTTCGTGTGGAAGATGCCAAGAGCGGCGCCACGCTCTTTCAGCGTTCCGTCGATATACGCGGCAACACGGATCTCTCGTGGCAGCGTGGCGCCAAGGCGCTCGTCGTCCTGCTCGCCGACGATCCTTCGATGAAGCCCTGACGCGGCGATTGAACCCACGGAAACGAATTCGGGAGTTTCTCCCGCCTTCCGGCGTTGCCAGAGCGGCGCATGTTGGGCTAAGTTCCATTCGGGCACGCCCGTTCGACGCGGTCGCGGTGCCTGTCAAAACAAATTCGATTCGAACACGAATCAAAGCCGGAGACGACCATGCAAGCCAGATACAGGGCGGCGCGCTTTGCCTGCGCGTCGGTACTCGCGCCGACGCTCGCGCTTGCCGCAAGCTCCACGCACGCGGCCACGCCCACCGCCTACGTGACGACCGAGTCCGCCGGTGTCGGCGTCATCGATCTGGGCGATCTCTCGTTCAAGCAAACTTTCGATGTGGGCAAAGACGGTCCGCGCGGCCTGAGTCTCAACAAGGAAGGAACACGCCTTTACGTCGCGAACAAGGAGACAGCGGACCTTTCGGAGATCGATACATCGACGGGTAAGGTCGTGCGGCGCGTGAAGATCGGCAAGAATCCGGAGTTCGTGCGCGTGCGTGGCGGCTTCGCTTACGTGACCTACGAGCCGGGCGAATCCGGCGGTCCTCCGAAGCCCGGTCAACCCGAAAAGGACGATGACGATCCCAATGCGCCGCCCGCCGAGATCGCCATCGTCGATCTCAAGACGCTTAAGGTTCTGCGCTCAGTCAAGAGCGGGCACGAAACGGAAGGCGTGGAATTCTCGGCCGATGGCAAGTCCATTCTCGTGACCAATGAAGGTGACGACACGGTGTCGGTGTATCGCGTGGGCAGCGGCAAGTTCGTGCGCACGGTCACGTTGCCGAAAGGTTCGCGCCCACGCGGCATCAAGGTATCGCCGGATGGCAAGCAGTATGTCGTGACGCTCGAGAACACGAACAAGTTCACCGTGCTCGATGCGGCCGATCTCAAGATCGTCAAGACCGTCGACACGAAGACGGGCCCGTATGGCGTATCGTTCGATCCTTCGGGCAAGCGTCTTCTCGTTGCCGCTTCGCGCGACAAGACCTTGCAAGTCTTCGATGGCAAAAGCTTCGAGCACTTAAGCGATGTACCGATTGGTCAACGTTGCTGGCACTTCAGCTTCACGCCCGATGGCTCGAAGATTCTCTTTGCATGTGGACGGTCCAACGCCGTGTATGTGCTCGATGCATCGAACTATCAGACGGTCAAGCAGATCGGTGATCTACCGCTCGCATGGGGCATCGTGACGTATCCGCCGAGCGCGGGATCGATCGAAGGGCGTTGAGCTTGATGCATGAAACGTGATGGTTGCCATGCGCGGCCATTTCGGTTTGTGCCTTGCATCGTTTCGTAAAGGAATCCGCGCCGCTCAAGAGAGCGCTGGTAGTATCGGGACAGGCTCGACGGCGAGGTGCACCATGTTCACATTGGCCGAGGCTTTCCAGGAGCTCCTGGATTCGCCCTCACGTAAGCGTCTGTTGATCGCAGCTCAAGGCGGCACTGCCAATTGTCATTGGCTACCCGCATACGTCGGCAAGCATGGCGAGTTTCGTTGCGACCCGCGCGCTGCTAACATCGAAATAGACGACGATGCCGCCGAAGCAATCCGCCTCTTCTCCGCTGGTTCGCTTTCTTCATGCGCGCTCGTCGTGCATCTGGGTGAGCTTGGCGTCGGCGCACTCGTCATGGGTCCCGAATCGCCAAGCGACGCCATGCGCATGCTCGAACAACTCAAGGCCAACGCGCTTGGCCGCTTTGTCGAAAACTATCTGGCGGAATTGCAGCAGCGCAGGCCAGCTAAGGTTTATCCCTTCAAGCCGCGTTGAAAAATAATGCGGATGGCTGATAAAACCATCTTTGACAATTCGAAGCAAGAAGGCGCGGATAATGTCGAGCCGAACCCGACCGCGGAAAAGCCGCTGCGCTCAACATGCCAAAGATATCCGTCGTCATCCCGACTTACAACGCAGAGCGCTTCATCGTCGAAACGCTGCAATCGTTGCTGAATCAGGACGCCGATTTCGAAGTCCTGATTCTCGATGACGCGAGCCATGACGACACGCTTGCACGCGTGCGCAGCCTGAACGACGCGCGCATTCGCATCTTTTCCCTCGAGCATAATCAGGGGCGCGCGAGCAACGCAAACCGTGGCTTTAATCTATGCCGTGGCGAATACATTGCGCGCATCGATCACGATGACATTGCCGAGCCGGGCAGACTTCGCAAGCAAGCGGAATATCTCGATGCGCATCCGCATGTCACCGTGCTCGGCACGCAAATCCGCCACTTCGGTGAAGATTCCACCGTCAGCAATTTTCCGCTCGAAGACGGCGAGATAAAGGCGCGTTTCATGATCGGCGCGGCTTACCTCGCCAATCCGAGCGTGATGTTCCGGCGCGCGTTCATCCAGCGCTTCGAGATTCGCTACGATCCGAATCTGCACATTGTGGATGATCTCGGCTTCTGGTTCGACTGCATGCTGCATGGCGCGCGCTTCGCCAACCTTGCAGAGCCTTTGACGGCATACCGGATTCATCGAGAGATGACGTCGTTGAATCTCGATGTCGTAAAGCTCTACGAAGCCAAGAAGCGCCTTTTCATGCGTATCTTTCCCACGTTCTTTCCGCGTCTCACCGGACATGACGTGCAACGCCTGTGTACGTTGCACGATTGGCCACTCAAGCCGGAAGCCGAACTCGATACATTGATCGACGCGTATCGCGCGGGCGGCGTCGCCCTTTCGCAGATCGACACGCGCTATGGTGTAAGCGCACTCGAACTCGAGTATCGAATGGTCGATATGCTCGATCGCAAATGGCGGGCGTCAGCACAGACCTATCCTCGTAGCGAAGAGGACAAGTTCCGCTGTCACCGCGCGATTGCGGAAGCAATGAGTCAACTCAAGCATGCTTGAGCGGCATACTCACTTCCACGCATAGCGCATCCCCACCCACACGCCACGCGGCGCGCCAACACCCAGAAATTGCTCGTTGGTGGTATCCGCGCCGTTGAACGTGTGATTCGGTCCGTTGAAGAAGTTCTCGCCAAGAATGGCGAAGTTCGCGTAGCGCTTATTCAACAGATTCTTTACGGTCGCATAGACCTGCAACTGCTTGGTCACGTTGTAGGTCGTATCGAGATCGATCAGAAAGTAGCCGGCAATGCTGCCATTCATGTCCTGATTGTTCTCGTCGCCGCGCGCGAAGATGCTGCTGCGATACGTGAGGTTGCTGCCGATATTCCATTGCGGCAGCGCGTTGTAGTCGAGTCGCACCTTGACCGTATTCGCCGGAATGCCCGGAATGCGATCGCCGGAGTGAACGGTGATATTGCCGCCGTCATCCGCGCTCGAATTGCTGGCGCTGCTCTCGGTCCATGTCGAACGATAAGTCGCGTTCACGTAGCTATAGCTCGCGGCCATGCCGACCGGTCCCCATTGCGTGCGGCCCGCGAGTTCGAAGCCTTGCCTGCGCGTCTTGCCCACGTTCTGAAAGTAGCCGAGCGTGCTTGCCGCGCCCTGGCTGCTGACGAACTGGATATCGTCGGAAAGGGTCGTGCTGTAGGCCGCCGCGCTCCATGTCGTCGCGTTGCCAAGGCGTCCACGCGCGCCCACTTCGAAGGTGCGCGAAATCACCGGCTTGAGGTCGGGGTCGGCGATGAAATCGTTCGGCAGCGAGCACGGTGCGGCCGGGTCGGCGCAAGCGAGTTCGATAGCCGTAGGCGAACGCATGCCTTCGTTATACGTGGCGTAGGCGGTGAAGGAGCGCGTCGGATTCCAGTTGAAACCGATAGCCGGATTGAAGCGCGAGAACGTGTGATTGCCATCGAGTAATGGCTGCACGCCGCTCTCGTCGCCGATCACCGCCTTCGACCAGTTATAGCGCCCGGCGAGCGTCATGGACCATTGCTGCGTGAAAGAGAAGGTGTTCTCGAAGTAGATGCCCCAGTTCTGATTGCGCGTCTTGGCGTCCGTCTGCGGAACGAACGGACCCATGCCGATGGTCGCGCGGCTATCCGTGAACTCGGCATCCTGCGACGATTGCGAAAAATGCGAGTTGGCGAAGTCGCCCGCCGCACCGATCACCAACTGGTTGTCCTTGCCGAAGAGCTTGTTGAGCAAGGTGAGTTGCAGGCTTGCGCCGTAGCTGTCCGTGACGATCACCGACTGGTCGTTGGTGGCCTGCGTGAGATCGATATCGTCGTCATCGTCGCCTTCTACGGTGCCGAAGTCGTCGTTAACGTTGCTGCTCACGTTCTTGTTGCGATAGTGACGTAGTACAGATTGCCGCTCAACTGGATGTTCGGCGTGATGTAACGATCCGCCGACAGCGTGATATAGCCGACCTGATTCTCGTTGGTATCTGGGAACGTATAGGCTTGCTTGAAGTTGTTGAGGAACGAGCGCGGGATCGTCTGCGAGCCGTTTAGCGTGTTGTCCGCACCGCCCATCGAAAGGGAGATGGTCGTATCGGCGTCGGTGTAGCGCAGCTTGCCGAAGGCCTGGCGCAAGCGGCTCGAATTCTGCGCCGCCCAGCCGTTATCGTTCGTGATGTTGGCCGTGAAGTAGTAGTCGAGATGATCGCCGATCAACCCGCCTTGTTCGAACTGCGCCACCTTGCGGCCGAACGAACCGAAGCTCACATCCACCGCGCCGCCAGGGTTGTCCCGGCCGTTCTTCGTCGTCACCGCGATTGCGCCACCCAGCGTGTTCAAGCCGAACGTCGGGTTCGAGCCGGGAATGATCTGCATCGTGCTGATGGCGGCCTGCGGAATCAGGTCCCAGTTCACGACATCGCCGAACGGCTCGTTGATGCGTACGCCATCCAGAAACACCGAAAGGCCCTGTGGCGTGCCGAGCAGCGGCGAAGCCGTGAAGCCGCGATAGAGAATGTCCGTCTGCGATGGGTTGCCTTGCGCGTCGTTGATATCGACGCTGCCGACGTTCTTCTGCAAATAATCGGTGATGTTCTGGGAATGCTGCGCGTCGATCTGGCTGCCCTTGATGGTCTGCACGTTCGCGGGCACCTTTTCGAGCGGCGTGCCGACGCCGATGAGCGGTGTCGTGCCCACCACGACTACCGTGGGCAAGTCGGTATTCGGCGGCGGACTCGCTTCGACGACCGGTGCCACAACGGCGGGAGGCACCTCTGGAGCGCTTGCCGCCTGCGCCCATGCGCCGACAGTGATGCTGGCAAACGCACCGCCGAACACGAGCCGCAATCCGGCTCGGGGTTTGAACCGATGCGCTGACTTGCGCTCGCGCGGCATGCTTCTCATCGTCGTCTCCTCTTGTTATTGCAATGTCGGCTTGAGGTAAGTTCCTTTCATTGAAAGCGTCGCATAAGAACCCGCGCGCGCACCGGGAGCTTTTCCCGATTCAGCAGGGAAGCGTTCCCAATCGCACAAACGGTGTCGCGCCCGAGGATGAAGCCGTGCGTAGAATGCATTCCGTGATACCAAACGAATCTCTTCCCTCGCTCTCCGAACGCCCGCCCGCGCGGTCCATGCGCTCGACCGTATGGAGCGATCTCGCCTGCGTCGTTCTTATCACGGTGCTGGCGGGCATGCTTTTCGCGGCGTTCGACTTCAACGAGTTCACCTACCGATGGACGCGCAGCGCCGAGCGTTTCCAGCTCGATGAATTGCCCGCCACGCTCGTCGTGCTCGCAATCGGCTTCGCGTGGTTCGCGTGGCGGCGCTACCGTCAGGCGCAGCGTGAAGTTCGGCGGCGCCGGGCGCTGGAGGAAGAGGCGGAGCATCTGCTCGCGGAAAACCGCAGGCTCGCGAGTCAGGCCATTGCCGCGCAGGAAACCGAGCGCCGGCATCTCGCGCGCGAACTGCATGACGAACTGGGTCAGTACCTCAATGCCATTTCGCTCGATGCAGGGCGCATCCGCGATTTATCGCTCGAACGCGAGCCTGAAGTGCATCGTCTTTCGCTTGCGCTCATGCAAAGCGCGACGCATGTGTACCGCGAAATCGGCGGAATGATCCGCAAGCTGCGTCCGATCGGTCTCGATGAATTCGGCTTGCCGACCGCACTCGAACATTGCGTGGACGGCTGGCGCGAGCGCTTGCCCGATGCGGTGTTTACGCTAGCCGTCGATGGCGACTTCAACAATCTCAACGATGCGCTCAACATCACGCTCTACCGTCTCGTGCAGGAAGGCCTGACCAACGTGTCGAAATTCGCGCGCGATTCACGCGTCGAAATTTATCTGGCGCGTGCGCCGGCAGGCGAGATCGTGGTGACGATGACCGACGATGGACCGGGCGTCGATCTCGCGAAGCCGCGCATGGGGTTGGGTCTCATCGGCATGCGCGAACGCGTGGAAGCGCTCGGCGGCGAATTTCATATCGCCAGTCAACCCGGTGCGGGCTTCCTGTTTTGCGCGCGCGTTCCGGCTCAGGCGGGACTGCCGTTGCCTAGCGAACTGAACGAAGGAGCGAACGGCGCGTCGGTGAAATCGGCGAAATGAAGGCCTAGCCGGTTTGCTATTTGCGCGAGTTGCACGCCGTTATCAGCGCCAAATTTTTGCCGGATCACGGATTGATGGTTCGCCACTGTCTTCTGACTCAAGCCGAGTTTTTCCGCGATACTCGGCAATGTATAGCCTTGGACCAAGAGCCGCAGCACCTCGAATTCGCGTGCCGAAAGCTGACGTCCGGGCGGTCCTTCCTGAATGGTTGCGCGCAACGCCAGCGCCTGTGATATGTCAGGGCTTAGGTAACACACGCGCCGCGCGACGGAGCGTACCGCTTCGACCAGGACATCGGGTGCGCTCGCTTTCGTGACGTAGCCACGCGCGCCCGCATCGAGCGCGCGGCGCACGAAGATGGCTTCCTCGTGCACGCTGAAGATCAGGACATGCGCATGTGGCTCGCGCGCGAGCATGCGGCGCATGGCTTCTATTCCACTCGCGCCGGGCAGCGCAAGGTCCATCACCACGACATCCGGCTGCAAGGCGCAGAACTTCTGATACGCCTCCGCCGCGTTGCCCGCCTCGCCCGCGACGCTCACGTCGGGACTCAATTCGAGCAAGCGCTTGTAGCCTTCGCGCACTACGGCATGATCGTCCACCAGCAGCACGGCGATGTCGGCAGTCATGGTTGTCTCTCTCCGTTCTTGTTCGAATTGTTCTCGCGCGATACGGCGGCAATGCGCCGCGAATTCGCATCGTTGCGAAACATGATCGGTTTTTCTTCCGGCTCCTGACGCATCGTGGCGGCCCGCACCACTTCGATCACGCGCTCGTGATGCGGGGACTTGTCGCAGACCGGGTCCGCGTTCGCGGGATCTTGCGTCAGCAAATACGCCTGGCAGCGGCAGCCGCCGAGATCGATCGCTTTCTCGTCGCAACTGCGGCAGGGTTCTTTCATCCAGCCGAAGCCGCGAAATCTATTGAACGCATCGCTCTCGTACCAGATGTCCTTGAGCGGCGTCTCCGTGACGTTGGGGAACGTAAGGCCAGGCAACGAGCGCGCCGTATGACAAGGCAAGGCGGCGCCATCGGGCGCAATGCCGAGAAACACCGAGCCCCAGCCGTTCATGCAGCGCTTCGGACGACGCTCGTAGTAATCGGGCACGACGAAGTAGATCTTGCACCGGTCGCCAATCTCTTTGCGATAACGCTCGACCACCGCTTCGGCTTCCTGCAGTTGCTCGGCCGTCGGCATGAGCTGCGCGCGGTTCGCGTGCGCCCAGCCGTAATACTGCGTGTTCGCGAGTTCGAGATACTCCGCGCCCATGTCGAGCGCCATGTCGATAATGCGTCCGATATGCGGCAGGTTATAGCGATGCAGCACGCAATTGAGCACCATCGGAAAGTCATGCGCCTTGATCATGCCGGCCACGCGCTTCTTGAGATCGAACGTCTTCGTGCTGGAAAGGAAGTCGTTGAGTTCCTGCGACGAGTCCTGAAACGAGAGTTGAATGTGATCGAGCCCCGCGTCCTTGAGCGCGGTAAGACGCTTGTCGGTGAGACCGATGCCCGACGTGATGAGGTTCGTATAAAAGCCGAGCTTGCGCGCTTCGCCGACCAGTGTTTCGAGGTCGTCGCGTAAGAGCGGCTCGCCGCCGGAAAAGCCCAGTTGCGCCGCGCCCAACGCACGCGCCTGACGCAACACGTCGAGCCATTGATCGGTGTTGAGTTCGCGCGTGTGATCCGCGTAGTTCACCGGGTTGTAGCAGAAGACGCAATGCAACGGGCATCGATACGTCAGTTCCGCAAGCAACCACAACGGCGGCGGAATGACCGCTGCTTCGGGGTCCGGCTTGGCAATCGGTTCGGACAAGTCAGTCATGCTTCACTCCAGCACTTACGCAAGCCAGCCGCGCGCACGCGCTCCGGCAATGAAAGCCCGCACGTCGTCACCGAGATTGCTCGCGCCGAACGCTTCTTCGAGATCGGCGACGAGCTTCGGGATATCGCGCGTGCCGTCGCAGCGCAAAAGAATCTGCGCCGCGCTCTGATTGAGCTTCACCATGCCCTCCGGATAAAGCAGCACATGCGCGTCCTGCGCCGGTTCCCATTGCAGACGAAACAGGCGCTTGAGTTGCGGGCGCAACGCGTCGTCCGGCGCTTCGACCGCTTCCGTGATTCGTTGAGGAGGATTGGCGTCGCTCATTGCGGGAAGGCCTTTTCGATCGAATCCAGCATGGTCCAGAGGATGTCGAGCTTGAACTGCAGGATGTCGAGCGCGCGTTGTTGCTGCTCGCGCGTGTTGAATTGCGCGAGCGTGACTTCGAGCCCGTGTTCGACATCGCGCTGCGCAAGCGACACGCGTGAACGAAAATACGCAAGCCCGTCCGGCTCGATCCACTTGTAGTGCTCGGGCCACGTCGCAAGCCGGTCCTTGTGAATCTGCGGCGCGAACATCTCCGTGAGCGACGAACACACCGACTCTTGCCACGGCGCACGACGCGCGAAATTCACGTAGGCATCGACGGCGAAGCGCACACCCGGCGTCACGAACTTGAGCGCCCAGAGATCGTCGCGCGAGAGGCCGACGGCATCGCCCAGACGCGCCCACGCCTCGATGCCGCCAGGCTGATCTTCGTAACCGTCGTGATCCAGAATGCGCAGCACCCAGCGGCGGCGCGTCTCGCGATCGGGACAATTCGCCATGACGGCCGCATCTTTCAGCGGGATGTTGATCTGATAGTAGAAGCGGTTCGCCACCCAGCCGCGAATCTGTTCCGGCGAACAGCCGCCGCTATTCATCTTCACGTTGAAGGGATGGTGGATGTGATACGCCGTGCCTTTCGCGCGCAGTTGCTCTTCGAACTGTTCGCGCGTCCAAGCGGGGCCGGCTTCCTTCAACGCGGTGAAGATCGGGCCGATCGTGGGATTGAGCATCGGCGTGGCGGGAAAATCGGACATCCAGTTTCTCCGGAATTCAAAGCTCGAACGTCATGCCGTCATGCGCGACTTCTATGCCGTGCTCGGACAGTATGCGCCGCTCGGGTCCATCCTCGATGAGGATCGGATTGGTGTTGTTGATGTGAATGAGCACTTTGCGCACCTTGCGCGTGTTTTCGCGGTCGATCGAATCCAGCACCTCGATCATGCCGCCCGCGCCGCTTTGCGCGAGGTGGCCCATGTCGGCGCCGGTTTTCTTCGTGAGGCCGAGGCGGATCATCTCGTCGTCGGTCCAGACGGTGCCATCGACGAGCAACAGGTCGGCTTCGCGCATGGCATCGAGCACATGCGGTTCGAGTGTCCCTAAACCCGGCGCATAGAAAGCACGCTTGCCCGTGGCCGTATTCGTGAACATGAGGCCGATGTTGTCGCCGCGCTCGGGCGCCTCGCGATGTGGCGAATAAGGCGGCGCCTTGCTCGATAGCGGCAGCGCATCGACGGCAATACGCGGCAACTCGGGCACCGTGAGCGAAGTGCCATCGAGCGCGATACGCCGCTGCTCCACGCCGCAGTAATGCGAAAGAATCGACGTAATGGGAAAGCCTGTCGAAAGGTCTTGCCACACTGCGTCGGTCGTATAGAGCGGCAGCGGTGCGCCGCGCTCGCGCAACATCAAGAGTCCGGTGACGTGATCGATCTGCGCGTCCATGGTGATGACCGCGGCGATTCCGGTGTCACGCACGCGCCGCGCGGGCTGCAGTTCAGGATTCGCCGCGATCTGCGCAAGAATATCCGGCGATGCGTTCACGAGCAACCAGTCTTCGCCGTTGTCGCTGACCGCAATCGACGACTGCGTGCGTGCTCGGGCAGCAATGGTCCCGCGCCGCACGCCGTCGCAATTGCGGCAATTACAGTTCCATTGCGGAAATCCGCCACCCGCCGATGAACCCAGCACGCGGATCTTCATAACGCCTCGCTCAAAACCAGTGCCGTCATGGCCACATCCTTCTCAAGAGACCATCGCGGTCGATCAACTGATGCTTCAACGCACCAAGAAAATGCAAGACGACCAGCGCGGCCATGATCCACGCCAGATAGCCGTGGATGCCGAAGAACAGGCCGCGCAACGCCTTGTCGTCCCAGCCCCATTGTGGCAGAAGCACCCCCCAGAAGCGCGTGCCGAACTTGTTGAACGACGAACCGAGGTATCCGGTGAGCGGCATTGCCACCATGCCAACGTATAAAAGAGCCTGCGTGATGCTCGCGGCGGCGCGTTGCCACGTCTGCATCGGCGGTAGAGGCGGCCGGCCGTAGACCAGTCGCACTACGATTCGAAGCAGCACCAGCAGGAAAACGGTCAGGCCCAGCGACTTGTGGAAGTTGATGAGCGACGACTTGAAGGCCAGCCCGCGCGGCAGGCCGACCATATAGAAGCCGATGCACAGCATCGCGATGATGGCGATGGCGATCAGCCAGTGCAGCGCGATCAGCGGACGGGCGAAATGCTCGTCCGACGCCTCCACGCCGGGGCGTATGGCAGCGGGCGTTTTCGCTGCGCTCATGTCGTCTCTCCGTTGGAAGGGGTTCGGTCTCTTGGTAACGGGTCCACCGGGTCCATTCTTATCGTCTGCTCAACGCTTGGCGATCAGCAATTCCCCGCGTCCGTCGACAGCGAGATCGCCCGCGTAGCGTCGAGGCAACGCGCGCGAGTCGAGTGTCGCAAAAGGCGCAATCTCGCGGGCCAGCATGCGCGTGAAGAGCGCCCAGAAGACATCGAAGCCGTGACCGCCTTCGGTGAACGTCGGCGCTATGCGCGGCTCGTGAAATAGCACGAGCGTGCCGCGCCGCATGCCGTAGGCTGCATGCGCGCCGGTCTTGCCTGCAATGCATACGCTGCCCGCTACCATGCGCGACGCCGCGAAGTCGCCTGCATTGCCGGCGACGAGCACGGTGCCTCGTCGCATACGGTCTGCAAGACGCGCGCCCGCGTTGCCGTGAATCACGAGCGTGCCGCCGCTCATGCCGTCCATGTCGCCGGCTGAAAGCGCCTGCCGCGAAATCGCCTGTATTGCCGCGCACTTCGAGGCGACCGCCTTGCATCTCGCATGCAGTGAATGCGCCCGCGTTGCCATGAACGTGCAACGCACCGCCTGTCATGCCCATGCCCGCGTGATCGCCGGCATCGCCATGCACTTCGATCGTGCCTTCGGCGAGCTTCGCGCCGATGCGATCGAGCCAGCGCGCATCGCCTTCGACGAGTAGGGACGGCGTGTTTGCATCGGCTCTAGCGATGTCGAACAGTTCGCCAAGCGCGCAACGTTCACCCGCGCCCTGCAATTCCAGATGCGTCAATTCATCGGTGGATAAGGAAGCAAGCGCCGACGGTAGTAATGTCGATGCATCCACGCGAAAGCCGGGTGCACCTTTCACGCGCAATGTAATGGCGTTCATGCGCGGCTCCCGTCGATGCCCGCCGCCAATTCATGCAGCTTGAAGTGATACGGTCCGAGCTTGCCGCCATAGTTGCCTGCTGAAATGCGCAGCACGCCGCCCGCGCGGCCGATCGATGTTGCGGCTGCCATGCCCGCCGTCATCGCGGCGCCCACGTCCGCATCGGTCAATCCGTCGATGACTATCTCCAGCACGCAAGCCACGTCGCTCGTCAACTCGCTCTTCTTCGACAAGCCGACGAGCGTCGGGCAAAACGCATCGTTGGTCGATGCCGACGCGCCCGCGTACTTCGAGCCGATCTTCGAACCCGAGCGCACCACGCCGCCCGGAAACGGCGTGATGATGTTGGGCAAGCGATGCATCGCCGCGACCGCTGCCTCGGCCGCGGCAAGCGCGCTATTCAGGTCGCGCGCGAGCAACAGCAGATTGCCGCCGCCGACAGCCTTCACCGTCGCCGTGAATTCCTCGCAAACGAATTCGCCATCCATGACGGGCACGCGCCAGTAACGCGTGCCGTCGAGCATCTTCGAGATCTGATAGCCGTCGCCGAAAAAGCGCAAGCCTGCGCCGAGTGGCGCGTTGTCGGAGAGCGGCGCGCGGCTCGTCGCGGGATCGATGCCGCCATAAACCGCCGTCGTAGGACAGGTGAGCACGCACTGACCGACGCGCCGTGCAATCTGCTTGGCGAGTTCCTTCGACGATATCGCGAACATCAACACCGCGACGCCGGGCCTGCCGTCGGGCGTTTCATCGCCGTTCATGTCGCGTTCGATGCCCGCCTCGCAGCCGCAATCGATCACGGAGGTCGCAAAGCCGGTCAACGAATTCGCCGCGTGGCGCGCCCACGTCGGCGTGTGCGCGGTGATGACAAGACGCGTTGCCTTCATCGGAAAGGCTTCGGCGAAGGTGTCGTCTATCTGTGTGTCGTTGATGCGAAGCGCGGTCATTCATCGACCCCCGCTTGCGTCGAAGCACGCGACCGGCAAGAGCCGTCCGCCATTGCAGCACGCGCAGATTTCGTCGTCGCCGATGGCTAGCTTCTCGAACTTGCTCGCGAGATTCGCTTCGGCGAATTCGCGCACGCGCTTTTCGATGGCGCGGTCGTATTCGGGCTGCACGTAATGAATGCCGCCCGTGGGCGTGGCGAGCAATGTGCCGTCGCGCGCGATCAGTTCGCCGTCCTTGAACACGAAGGCGGGTGACGTGAACATGCGTTCGCGGTCCGCGTCTTCGCGATACACCGCGATATCCGCCGCCGCGCCTTCGCCGAGATGTCCGCGGTCCGTGAGCCCGAGCAGACGCGCGGGGCCGGCGCGCGTGATGATCGCGATATCGTAGAGCGAGAACTCGCGCTCGATGTCTCCAAGCGCGGTGGCGGTTTTGGCATCGGCGTGAAGCTTGGCAAGTTGTTCGTCGCGAAATGACTTGTCCATCAACAAGCGAATCAGATGCGGATAGCTCGTAAAAGGCGCGCCATTCGGATGATCGGTGGTCATCGACACTTGCCACGGATCGTCGACGAGCAAGAAGATTTCGAGGCCGATGATCCATTGCAGCGCATTCACGAAGCTCTCTTCGCGATAACGAAACGGCACGACGCCGCAGCCCGCATCGCATTCGATATCGCCCAGCACCCACTTGCGCGGATGCGCGAGCGGCGCGTTCTTGAACTGCATCATCGTGTCGCCGGAAGCGGTGACGGTCTGGCCGAACATGATCTGCCCGACGTCGATGGTCACGTTGGACCGTGCGTTGACCGCTTCGGCAATCGCGCGAGCGCCCGATGAAAACTTGCGCGGACCTTCCGTGCCGTAGCTATGAAACTGGATATGCGTGAGATGGATTGGCAGGCCTTCGGCGGCTTCCATCGTCTTGATGGTCGATTCGAGATTGCCTGGCACGCCGAGGTTGCTCGCATGCACATGCAAGGGATGCGGCACCCGCAACTCGGTTAGCGCGCGCGTGAGCGTACGCAGCACTTCGCGTGGCGTGATGCCGTAATGCACGTGCTTTTCATCGACATCGAGCGAGCGCTGATTGAACTTGAATGCCGAGATGCCGCCCGGATTCACCACCTTCACGCCGAGCGCCTTGCTCGCGTTGACGGTCCAGCCCACGTAATCTCGCAGACGTTCGAACTCTTCCCGCGCGGCGAGCATCTGCAGGAACAGTTCGTCGTTGCCCATCATCACGTAGGCGCCGTGATCGATGATCGGTGTATCGCCCATTTCCAGATGCGCGTGGCGCGCGTTGGAGGCGATCATCGCGGGTTCGAACGCGGCCGTGTAGCCCATTTCCGCATAACGGTAGCCGGTGGCGAGCGTGCCGGGCGTGCATGTGCCGCATGAAGGCAGGCGCAGATAACGGCCTTCGTCGTCGTTGCGTCGCGTTGCGAGCGGATCGTTGCGATGATCCTCGGGCAACAGCAGCCGCGACAGATTCGTCTTGCCGCCGCCGATATGCGAATGCAGATCGATGCCGCCCGCCATCACCACCATGCCGCCCGCGTCGAAGTCGCGTTCGGGCGCGATGGATTCGCCCGCTGCATCCGCGACGATGCGGCCATCGCGGATATAGATGTCGCGCTTGTGCCCATCGACTTTGTTGACGGGGTCGAAGACCACGCCGCCGCGCAGACGCGTGAGGCTCATGACGGCCTCCCGGCTTGCGTCAGTTCGCGTACGATTGCCGCAACGGTGGGATAAGCGGCATCGCGCGCGGCAACAAGCGGCGCGATCACGGAACCGTCCACGCGAAACAAGTGCCCGCCACTGTCGATGCCCGGCGTGGCCACGGGGATGAACACGGTAGGCGCGCGACGCGTGCCGACAACCGTCGCACGATGGCCGAGGACGATGGCAGGCACATCATCGTCAAGCGATGCAGGCAGCGCTTCGGGCACGAAGCTCGACACCCATAACAGCGCATCGATCTCGCCGCGGCTCGCAAGCGTCTCGGTGCGATAGCGCCATGAATCGTGATCGAGCGGCAAGCCGTAGGCCACGCGCGTGCGCAGCGGAAAACCCGAGAGCCATGTGACGGCCTGATTCACCGTGAGCGCGCCATCGTCGCCGCCAAGGGCAAGCGCGCCGGCACGCGTCGTCTTGTTGAGCGCCTTGACAATACGGCTCAACGCTTCGATGGCCAACGCCGCGTGCGGGCCCGGCAGCGCCGCCGGCTCATGGATGATGGCCGTATATTTCGCGGCCAGAATGCGTTCGGTAAGCGCGGCGAGTTCGCTGGCGGCGCCCGTGTCGTCGTTCAGCGCCGCGGGCTTTCGGCCTTCCACCAGCGCGGACCATATGGCGAGCATGTCGAACGGTTCGGCGTTTTCCAGTAGCGCTTCTACACGCGCGCCCGCTGCGGGATCGACGCCGCACCCGACGAACACGATATCCACGCCGCGATCTTTGGCCGCAATGCGCTCGTAGAAACGCGGATAGCGCCGCGCCGGTTCGCACGCGACAACCACGATGAGGTCGGCACGCGACCGCACTTCCGAGAGCGTCGTGAAGAACGCGCCACGGTCCTGCAACGCGAGGTTCGCGGCGGCGAGGGTATCGCCGTGCAGGTGATCGAGTATCGCGCCGCTCTGGGCGGCGAGTTCATAGAGCGCGCGTGCGCCGGCTACGTCGGTTGCCAGTCCGCCAAAGAGCGGCCGTTTCGCCACGGACAGGATTTGCGCGGCACGCTGGAGCGCCGACGCGAGATCGGTGGCTTGCCCGTCTACCGTCGGCGGGCAGGGCACGCCGGGCGCGTCGAGCGCTGCAAGGGACGAGGCAAGCCGAGGGCAATCGGTGTTTGTCGCCGCGAGTTGTTGATCGCCGGTGAGCTTCAGCGAGATGTCGTCGCATAGCAATGGGCAGAACGGGCAGGTCCAGTTCCGTTGCCCTCTGTCCTCGGGCGACGACTGCGAAGCCGCGTTCGATGTTGTGGGAGATGCGTGCATGGGGCTGCAAAAGAGCAAGGTCCATGCCGATTTCACGCGGTGCTCCATGCGTGGTCGACAGGTCGCGCTGCCGATACTGCATTACCCACATCTGCAACGGCATTGTTCCGCAATGAAACACACTGTCACCCATGCGCGCCCGGTTGCAACAGTGGCATCCCGCACGCTTACAAAGCTCTGGCGTCGTGTTTGATGAGACATAACGGCGCGTGCCGCGCTTGGCATGGATATTGAGTCAACCTTCCGACGAACGGTGCTGGCCGGCTAGCAAGGCCGCATCATGAAGCGCCGAAGCAACGAGCCAGCCCGCAGCGCCGCTGTGCTCGGCAACCACGAGATCATCACGATGACGAATGCCGCCCGCGCCAATGAGTTCGCGCGAACCCGCGAGCGCCTTTACTGCGGCGAACGTGGTCAAGTCCGGTCCCGCGAGCGCGCCGACCTGATCGAGCGTCATGACGATGACGCGCGACGGCCACCAGTCGCTGCCCGAAGGCGTCGACCCGAGCGCGCGGCCTGCGTGATAGTCGAGCGAGAGGATCGGGTCATGGTTTGCGGCAAGGGCTTCTTCGAGGGCGTTCGGATCGAGCAGGCTTTCGGTGCCGAACACAGGGACGACACGAGAACGGGAGGACGAGCGCCTGAATGAAGCGATGCGCTCGAACAAGGCCTGCATCGGCATGAAGCCGGTATAGCCTGCATCGAGCCAGATGGAAACGCCGTCGCCCAAAGCATCGCAAATGGCGGCTAGCACAGGCGCGTGATCGCCGCGCTCGAGGATCGCGCCGAGGTCCGCGATGTAGAGCGTGCGTGAGCCGGTCGCGTGGATCAGCGCGGTGGCGACATCGACGGGTGCGCTCGTCGTGCACAACGAGGACCGGATGGGCCGATAGCCTGAGCGTTCGCCGCGCACCGCGCGCACCGCGTGGCCGTCGAGCAGATCGAGAACGGGTATCACCTGCATGGATGGCTTTCCTTTGACCAAGATCTTTGTGTTCGAGTATCTCACTGGCGGCGGCATCGATCCCGATGTCGCGGGCGCGGGCAGTCTTGCGGACCTGAGCGCGCTGATCGTCGAGGGCCGCGTGATGCGTGACGCCATCGCAGCCGATCTGCGCGCGTTGCCGGGCATCGACGTGACCATCGCGAGTTCGCGCTTCGAGCATGTCGATGCCGCCTACGCGCACTGCAAGGCCGAGCCGGGCGAATCCGTCACGCGCTTCGTCGCCCGCATGGCGCGCGCCAACGACTACGCGTGCATCATCGCGCCGGAATGCGATGGTTTGCTGCTGCGTCTTTTCGATGCCGTGGGCGCCGCGCGCTGGCTTGGCTGCGCGAAGGAAACGATTCGCGCGGCATCAAGCAAGAGCGCGACGGCCGCTTGTCTCGCGGCGCGCGGCATCGCGGTCACGCCCGCACTCGATCCCGACGATGCATCGCCTGACGACGCATGCCGCTGGGTCGTCAAGCCAGATGACGGCGCAGGCGGCCTCGATACCTACGTCTACGGCGAACTCGACGCCGCCCGCGCCGAATACCAAGCGCGCGCGGAAGCAGGCCGCAATCCCGTGCTTCAGGCGTGGGTCGACGGTGAACCGCTCAGCGTCTCGCTGATTTGCGACGACGAAGGCGCGCGCGTGGTCTCGATCAACCGCCAGAACATCGGGCTTTCGCATGCGGCTGGCAAACACATCGTCCAGTTCGATGGCGTCGATGTAGACCGTATCGATCGGCATGGGCCGCAAGGGCGCGCGCTCGAACGGCTCGCGCTGCGTGTGGCGGAAGCGTTTCCGGGGCTGCGTGGCTTCGCGGGCATCGACGTTGTCTGGAATCCGGCGCGCGGGCCCGTGGTCATCGAAGTGAACCCGCGTTTGACGGTTGCTTATGCAGGCTTGAGCCACGCGTTCTCGCGCAATCTCGCGGCGGAACTACTCGCGGCGCATCACGTCGCGGGCTTTGCGGATGAACGCGATTCGGGTCCGTTGCGCGTCTGTCAGGGAGCGTCCTGATGACGCATCGGCAAGCGCCGGTTTTCGGCTGGGACGTGGGTGGCGCGCACGTCAAGGTGTCGATGGCGACCCGCGAGAACGGACTCGCCGATGTCGCGCAATGGGCGTGTCCGTTGTGGCAGGGCATGACGCATCTCGAACGCGCCATCGATCACGTGTTCGAACGCTGGCCCGATGCCGCGCATGCTTCGGCGCGTCACGCGGTCACGATGACAGGCGAAATGGTCGATCTCTTCAGCGACCGCGCCGAGGGCGTGCGCACGCTCACGCGCACCCTTGCGCAGCGGCTCGGCCCGCGCACGCTGTTCTACGCGGGCGAAGCAGGCTGGCTCGCGCGCTCTGCCTGCGCGGATGGCTGGCGCAAGGTGGCATCGGCGAACTGGCTTGCGACCGCGCAATGGGTCGCGTCGTGCGTGCCGAATGCGGTGCTCGTCGATATCGGCAGCACGACCACGGACATCATTCCCATCGTGGCGGGACGCGTGGTTGCGCGCGGCTCGAACGACGCCGAGCGGCTCGTGAGCGGCGAGCTCGTTTATCAGGGTGTCGTGCGCACGCCCTTGTGCGGCGTTGCGCAACGTATCGCATTTCGTGGCGAGACCACCGGCGTGATGAACGAATGGTTCGCGACTTCCGCCGATGTGTATCGCCTGACCGGCGAACTGTGGCCGCAACACGATCAGCATGCAAGCGCCGACAACGGTCCGAAGACCGAGGCCGCGAGCCGCACGCGCATTGCGCGGATGATCGGCCGCGATGCAGCCGACGCGAGCGATGCCGAATGGCGCCGCTTCGCGCACGCGTGGCGCCACGAACAGTTGCGCACGCTCGAAACGAACCTTGCGCGCGTAAGTGCGCAGCATGAGGCGCTGGCTCGTGCACCGATCGTCGGTGCGGGCTGCGGGCGCTTTCTCGCCACGGCACTGGCGCGTCAGGAGGCGCGCGGTTATATCGATTTTGCGCGGCTGGCTGGTGTGGATGACAACGACACCGAGCGTGCCGAATGGGTTTCGACGTGCGCGCCGAGCGTGGCCGTGGGCTTGCTCGCGGCATCGGCGACGGAGCGTGCGACGGCGGGCAGCGTCATGGCATCGACGTGATGGACAGGCGACAAAGAAGAGCGGCGACGAACCGGGTGCGTGGCCCGGCGGCAGCATGAAAGCGGTCAATCTCGAACGAGGATAACGGCCATGTGGGTGGTGAAGATCGGGGGTAGCCTGAGTCACGACCCTGCGCTGCGCGAGTGGCTGACGCAGCTATGGGAAGTGGGTGGCGGGCGGGTCGTGATCGTTCCGGGCGGCGGCGATTTTGCCGATGCCGTGCGGCAGTATCAAAGCGAATGGCATTTCGATGACCTGGCGGCGCACAACATGTGTCTGCTCGCCATGGCGCAGTACGCCATTCTCATGCAAGGCGTGGCGCCCGAACTCGTGCTGGCGTCGAACGAGGAACGCATCCGGCGCGCATTGCGCGATGGCCGCGTGGCGGTGTGGGTGCCAACCGATCTCATGCGCTCCACGCCCGACTCGATGACCAACTGGGACACGACTTCCGACAGTCTCGCCGCATGGCTTTCCGCGAGACTCAATGCGGAGCGGTTGATGATCGTGAAGTCATGCGATGTCGAAGCGAACGCGCCCTTGGAGACGCTCGCAAACGAGGGCATCGTGGACAAGCGCTTTCCGGCCTATGTGCGCGATGCCAACTACGTCGTGGAGATTTTCAGCAAGGGCGATGTGAACGTCATGCGCGACAGGCTCTTGAATCTCGCTGTCTGATGCCTCGAATGCCCGGCGCTTTTATTCCAGGCGCCGGGAATGCATGCGTCAAAGCGTGAGCGCGCGTTCGCCGTGCAGCGCATTGACCCATCGCGTCACGCGCAGCGGATCGAGTCGTCCCGCGCGGCCGGCGTTCTCATCGCATAACGCGCCGCGAAAGCCCGCGATATCGGGCCTCAACGAACGGATGCGTTCGAGATCGTTCCATCCGAGCGAACCCGCGAGCGCGGTCATGCCGCCGCGTCTGCGCATGATGGCCATGCACTCCGCGAGCACGGTGACATCGACACAATCGAACAGCGTGCGTCCGTCCTTGTGAGCGGTATCGAAGACGATACCCACGAAGCCGAGTTGCACGGCAAGCGCCGCAAGCGAACGGTCCACGCCTTCGTCGGAGAGCAGCACGGGCACCACGGCCGCTGGCAAGCCCGCCAGATGACGCAAACATTCGACCGCACCGGGCCCGGCGTTCACGCCGACCTTCACGTAATCGACGCCCGCCGCGGCGACGTCGAGCACACGCGTGGTGATCTCATCGAGTGCGTCGTTGGGCGAGTCGCCGATAGTGGCGCTAATCGGCCGCACCGCGTAACGCGCGCGCAACGCGCCAACGATGCGCGCGATTTCATCGACATTCACACCGCCCAGCGCGCCCGCGCCCGGTTCCTTCAAATCGATCAGTTCCGCGCCTGCCTGCGCGGCATCGAATGCTTCATCGGCCGAGCGGACGCTCGCGAGCAATGCGGTCATGGTCAGACTCCAAGGGGGTGCTTCAGAGAGTAATCAGGAACCAAGGGCCGACGTGCTGAGCGCCCTGGCGCGATATTCATCGATAGCCTGCAAGAGCCAGTTCCATGCCGTGCGTTCCGCATCGCCCGCGGTCTTGTCGATGGCAATGCGCAGATAAGCGATCTCGCTATCCACCTTCTCCGGCGGCAACATGAAAAGCCGGCTCACGAGCACCGCGCCTTCGACGACTGCCGCTTGAGCGCGATTGAAACCCGCGAACGGCGCATGCGTTTCGCGATAGACGCATTCCATGCGCAGCACGGGACGCGTCTCGTCCTCGCTCATATCGGCGAGTCGCAGTTCGGTATGCGCAAGCGTGTCGGCAAGCCGCACGCTCGGCACCGCATTGGCCGGAACCGTGGGCCAGTCGCGCGCGATGCCGGTGACACAGCCAGCAAACACGCGCACGTCCGTCGTGAAGTTGATGACGGCGCTGCGTGTGGCGATGACATTGTCGAGTGTGGTGGACGGCCTGAAAGGCGCAAGGATCGCGAGGCCGTCTTCGAAACGCACGCCCATGGGCGCGATGTGCGGCCGGCCATCGCTATTCGCTGTCGTGACGATGGTCTCGTAGATCATGGCGGCGCGCGTCGTTCGGTTGTTCGTAGCCGCACGGGCGAGCCGCATCGTTCTTCGAACTTCGAGCGATGCAGCGCCGTGCGGGTTCATCCGCCTTTAGCGGGTGGCGATATACATCGTGATTTCAAAACCGAAACGCATATCGGTGAAGCTGGGCGTGGTCCATTGCATAGTCGATCCTCCAGTAATGACGGTGGTTGCCTCGCTTGCACGTCTGACGGATGCATTCGTCACACAGCCGGGAGACGCCGGCGCGAATGGTTCACGCAAGCGTCATGCCATGCGTGCCGTGACGCCGGCAAATAGCACGGCCGGGCGGCAAAAGGCATTGCAAGCCGGCACTGTGACAAAAACGCAGCAAAGTGTTCCATCGGCGTGGCGAGGCTTCGCGAACGGGACAGTAGATAAGGGATTGCTTAGCCTCGTGCAAGTTAATCGTGAATTCCTTTCTGAAAGCCGCGAGCCTACTCTGCATTCACAGCAGGCGAACACAACAGCGCGGCGGGCGCCATCGAGCGAACGTCCTCTCATCTCCACTGTCGAGGAAACGGAATGAACGACTTCAACAAGGCTGCTGTCGAGGCAGCGCGCAATCCGTCCGATCCGCGCTCGCGTTATGCGGCCGGCGTCATGAAGTATCGCGAGATGGGTTACTGGCAGCCCGATTACGTGCCGAAGGATACGGATGTCATCGCGCTCTTTCGCATCACACCGCAAGCGGGTGTCGATCCTGAAGAAGCCGCGGCAGCCGTTGCGGGCGAATCGTCGACGGCGACGTGGACGGTGGTCTGGACCGACCGTCTCACCGCTTGCGACATGTACCGCGCAAAGGCGTATCGCGTGGAGCCCGTGCCCAATGCACGCGCCGACGATCCGCAATACTTCGCGTATATCGCTTACGACCTCGATCTGTTCGAGGAGGGGTCCGTGGCGAATCTCACGGCATCGATCATCGGCAACGTCTTCGGCTTCAAGCCTTTAAAGGCGCTGCGGCTCGAAGACATGCGCATTCCGGTTGCGTATCTAAAGACGTTTCAAGGGCCGCCGACGGGCATCGTCGTCGAGCGTGAACGGCTCGACAAATACGGACGCCCGTTGCTCGGCGCGACCGTCAAGCCCAAGCTCGGCCTCTCGGGCAAGAACTATGGACGCGTGGTCTATGAAGGTCTAAAGGGCGGCCTGGACTTTCTGAAAGACGACGAGAACATCAACTCGCAAGCCTTCATGCACTGGCGCGACCGCTACCTCTTCGCAATGGAAGCCGTGGCGCGCGCACAAGCCGAGACCGGCGAAGTGAAGGGCCACTATCTCAACGTCACTGCTGGCACGATGGAAGACATGTACGAACGCGCGGAGTTCGCCAAGGAACTCGGCTCGTGCATCGTGATGATCGATCTCGTGATCGGCTGGACCGCCATTCAGTCGATGTCGAAATGGGCGCGCAGAAACGACATGATTCTGCATCTGCATCGCGCGGGGCATGGCACTTATACGCGGCAACGCAATCACGGCATCTCGTTTCGCGTGATCGCGAAATGGTTGCGCATGGCGGGCGTCGATCATGCGCATGCGGGCACGGCGGTCGGCAAGCTCGAAGGCGATCCGCTCTCCGTGCAGGGCTATTACAACGTGCTGCGCGAGTCGCGCAACGAAGTGGACTTGTCGCGCGGCATCTTCTTCGATCAACCGTGGACGGGTTTGCGCAAGGTCATGCCGGTGGCGTCGGGCGGCATTCATGCGGGACAGATGCATCAGCTGCTCGACCTCTTCGGCGACGACGCCATTCTGCAGTTCGGCGGCGGAACCATCGGGCATCCGCAAGGCATACAGGCGGGCGCCGTGGCGAATCGCGTGGCGCTCGAAGCGATGGTCAAGGCGCGCAATGAAGGGCGCGACATCGTCAACGAGGGCATGGACATTCTCGAAGCCGCCGCGCGCTGGTGCACGCCGCTCAAGGCCGCGCTCGATACGTGGCGCGACGTGACCTTCAACTATGCATCCACCGATACGCCCGACTACGCGGTGTCGGCGACGCCTGCTTGACGCATCTCATCTTCAAGGGAATCAGACCATGAAACTGACTCAGGGAACGTTCTCGTTTCTTCCTCCGCTGACCGACGAAGAAATCTCCTCGCAGATCAACTACGCGCTCGATCAGGGCTGGGCCTGTTCGGTGGAGTACACCGACGACCCGCATCCGCGCAATACGTACTGGGAGATGTGGGGCTTGCCCATGTTCGACCTGCACGATGCAGCAGGCGTGATGATGGAAGTCAACGCCTGCAGGAAGACGTATCCGCAGCAGTACATCAAGGTCAATGCGTTCGATTCGGTGCGCGGCTTCGAGACCATGCGGCTTTCGTTCATCGTCAACCGGCCATCCGACGAGAAGGGCTTCCGGCTCGAACGTCAGGACGTGCATGGCCGCGTGCAGCGCTATTCGATCCGCACGTATGCCACCGACAGACCCGCGGGCGATCGCTATTGAGCGGGGAGGCAGTCACCATGAGCGCAGAAGCCACGCTCGAAGAACCGTTGAACCTCGAAGCGCAGCCGCAGCCCGGCGCCGACCTCATGGCGCTGTATCGCGAATCGCGCATCGGCGAAGTGCTGGCGGAGCTGGATCGCGACCTCATTGGCCTCGCGCCCGTGAAGACGCGCATCCGCGAGATCGCGGCGCATCTGCTGGTGGAGCGTGCGCGCGAAACGTTAGGCATCGCGTCCGGTGCGCCCACGCTGCATATGTGCTTCTCGGGTAATCCCGGCACGGGGAAGACGACCGTTGCCATGCGCATGGCGCAGGTCTTGCACAGACTCGGTTATATCCGCCGCAATCACCTGGTTTCGGTGACGCGCGACGATCTGGTCGGTCAATACATAGGACATACCGCGCCGAAGACGCGTGAAGTGCTCAAGCGCGCGATGGGTGGCGTGCTGTTCATCGATGAAGCGTATTACCTTTATCGCCCGGAGAACGAGCGCGATTACGGGCAGGAAGCGATCGAGATTCTGCTGCAGACCATGGAGAACCAGCGTGACGATCTCGTCGTGATTCTCGCGGGTTACGAAGGGCGCATGGAGACGTTCT
The DNA here is from genome assembly GCF_031450875.1 of Caballeronia sp. LZ001. Lineage (NCBI taxonomy): Bacteria > Pseudomonadati > Pseudomonadota > Betaproteobacteria > Burkholderiales > Burkholderiaceae > Caballeronia > Caballeronia sp. LZ001. The sequence continues at coordinate 909,636 of NZ_JARTVX010000004.1, forward strand.
TTCAAAGCAATCCCGGCTTTCGTTCGCGCATTGCGCATCACATTGCGTTTCCCGACTATGCGCCCGACGAGCTGTTGCAGATCGCCGAGCACATGCTTTCGTCGATGCATTACCGCTTCGACGGCGACGCGCGCCGCGCCTTCGAAGACTATCTTTCGCGCCGGATCGCGCTGCCGAATTTCGCCAACGCGCGTTCGGTACGCAATGCGCTCGACCGCGCGCGTCTGCGTCAGGCGAATCGCTTGTTTGCCGCGGCCGAACGTGGCAGCGGTCCCGCCGACGCTCACGCATTGATGCAGCTCGACGCGAGCGATATCCGCGCGAGCCGCGTGTTTGCCGAATCCCAACCCTAGAAGGAGAGCGCGATGCAGGACGGACGCACGACCTTATCGAAGTTTCTGATCGACACGCTCGACCGCAAGCCTGGCCCCGATGCCGCAAGCGGGCTCTCGGCCTTGCTGATCGACGTCGCTGCATCCATCAAGACGATCGCGGCAGCGCTCACGCGCGGGGCGCTCGGCGGGCAGCACGGATCGGCGTCGAGCATCAACCTGCATGGCGAAGAGCAGAAGAAGCTCGACCTCGTGACCAACGACATCTTCCTGCAGCATTGCGAATGGGACGGTCTGCTCGCGGGTATGGTGTCGGAGGAAATGGACGGTGTCTATGCAATTCCCGAAACGTATCCGCGCGGCGAATATCTGCTGGCCTTCGATCCGCTCGATGGCTCGTCGAACATCGATATCAATGGCGTGGTCGGTTCCATCTTCTCCGTGTTGAGAAAGAACAGCGCCGACAACGTCATCACCGATGAAGCCGCGTTCCTGCAACCCGGCCGCGAGCAAGTTGCGGCAGGCTACGCGATCTACGGTCCGGCGACCATGCTCGTGATCTCCGTCGGCAATGGCACGCACGGCTTTACGCTCGAGCGCGACGTCGGCAACTTCGTGCTCACGCATTCCGAGATCCGCATTCCCGAGGATTCATGCGAGTTCGCGATCAACGCATCGAACGAACGCTTCTGGGAGCCGCCGGTGCGCCGTTACGTGCAGGAATGCAAGGACGGCAGAACGGGCTGTCGCGGCCAGGACTTCAACATGCGCTGGATTGCGTCGATGGTCGCGGAGGTGCATCGCATTCTCATGCGCGGCGGCGTGTTCATGTATCCGCGCGACTTCAAGACGCCTGCAATGGAAGGCCGGTTGCGTCTGCTCTATGAAGCGAACCCGATGAGTTTTCTGATCGAACAGGCGGGTGGACTATCGACCACGGGTCGCGAGCGCATTCTCGATCTCACGCCGCGCGCGCTGCATCAACGCGTGCCGGTCATTCTGGGATCGCGCAATGAAGTCGCGCGCATTCATCGCTACCACGGCGAGCACGACCGGGGCGAAGACAAGCCGTTTTCGTCACCACTTTTCAACGAGCGCTCGCTGTTCCTGCCGGAGACGCCCGCTTAAAAACGGTTGCAAGCGCACAGAACACATGGATGGCTCGGCTATACATAAGACCGGAGCAGGCGCTTCGATGTGCGCTTCGGTCAACAGGGAGGCAAGCGCATGTCAACCAAACATCCGATCGTCGCCGTGACCGGTTCGAGCGGCGCCGGCACGACCACCGTCATGAAGAGCTTCACGCATATCTTCAGACGCGAGCGCATCAACGCGCAGATCGTCGAGGGCGATGCGTTTCATCGTTACGATCGCCTCGGCATGCGCGAAGCCTTGAAGCAAAGCGAGCGCGACGGTCTGCAGAACTTCAGTCATTTCGGACCCGAAGCCAACCTGCTCGAAGAACTGCAGCAGTTGTTCGCGACCTATGGTGAAACGGGCGGCGGCAAGTTTCGCCGCTACATCCACGACGACGCCGAAGCCGCGCGCTTCAAACAGGACGCGGGCACCTTCACGCCCTGGGAAGACGTCACGGCGGATACCGATCTGATGTTCTACGAAGGGCTGCATGGCGGCGTGGTGACCGACAAGGTGGATGTCGCGCGTCACGCCGATCTTCTGGTGGGCGTCGTGCCCATCATCAATCTCGAATGGATTCAAAAGCTGCATCGCGATCAGAACCTGCGTGGCTATTCGCACGAAGCCGTGGTCGACACGATCCTGCGCCGCATGCCCGATTACGTGAACTACATTTGTCCGCAGTTTTCGCATACGCACGTGAACTTCCAGCGCGTGCCGACCGTGGATACATCGAATCCGTTCACGGCACGCGAGATTCCGCAGGCCGACGAAAGCTTCGTCGTGATTCGCTTCGCGCGGCCCAAGGGCATCGACTTCCCTTATCTGCTGACCATGCTGCACGACTCTTTCATGTCGCGGCCCAACGTGATCGTCGTGCCGGGGGGCAAGATGGGACTCGCCATGCAGCTCATCTTCACGCCGATGATTTTGCAGCTGCGCGACCGACGCGCGCGCGCTTAAAGATTTCCCACCATTGCATCGAAGGAGGCCGCTCATGAGCGCCGTCGCTGAAGCTTTGCCCAAAGCGCGTCACACACCCGACATTCGACAGATGGCCAACGCGCTGCGCATGCTCGCGGTCGATGCGGTCCAGCAAGCGAACTCGGGACATCCCGGCATGCCGATGGGCATGGCGGAGATTGCCGTCGCGCTGTGGGGCCGTCATCTGAAGCACAATCCCGCGGACCCCGACTGGCCGGATCGCGACCGCTTCGTTTTATCGAACGGTCATGGTTCCATGCTGCTCTATGCGCTCCTGCATCTCACCGGCTACGACTTGCCGATAGAAGAACTGAAACGCTTCCGGCAGATGGGCAGCAAGACGCCGGGACATCCGGAGGTGGGCGTGACGCCCGGTGTCGAAACCACGACGGGACCACTCGGGCAAGGACTCGCGAATGCGGTCGGCATGGCGCTCGCCGAGGCTTTGCTTGCGCGCGAGTTCAATCGGCCGGGGCATGAGATCGTCAATCATCGCACGTATGTTTTCGCGGGCGATGGCTGTCTCATGGAAGGCATTTCGCACGAAGCGGCATCGCTTGCGGGCACATTGGGTCTGAACAAGCTCGTCGTGCTGTACGACGACAACGGCATCTCCATCGACGGTCATGTGCAGGGCTGGTTCACCGACGACACCCCGCAACGCTTCGCCGCTTACGGATGGAACGTGCTGCGCGCAGTCGATGGCCACGACGCCGATGCGGTCTCGCATGCGCTGCAGCAGGCGCGCGTATCGACGAAGCCGACGCTCATCTGTTGCAAGACCGTGATCGGCAAGGGCTCCCCGGCGATGTCCGGCACGCACGATGTCCACGGCGCGCCGCTCGGCACGCATGAAGTCGAAGCGACGCGGCGCGCGCTCGACTGGCCGCATGCGCCATTCGAAATTCCCGCTTCGATACGCGAACGCTGGAATGCGCGCGAAGCGGGCGCGGCGGCGCAAGAGAATTGGAACGCGCGTCTGCAGGCTTATCGCCGCGTGTATCCGGATGAAGCGGCGGAGTTTGAACGCCGTGCGCGCGGCGCGTTGCCCGCGAATTGGCGCGATTCGGCGCATGCACTCGTACGCGATGCCGACCGCGCCGGTCAGACGGTCGCGACGCGCAAGGCATCGCAGATAGCCATCGAAGGACTCGCGCGCGCGCTGCCTGAACTGCTCGGCGGATCGGCGGATCTGACGGGCTCCAATCTCACGCGATGGAAGGACGCGAAAGACGTCGTATCGAACGGTGAAGATGGCATTGCGGGCAACTATATCCATTTCGGGGTGCGCGAATTCGGCATGAGCGCGGTGCTGAACGGCGTGGCGCTGCATAAAGGCTATCTGCCGTTCGGCGGCACGTTCCTCACGTTCTCCGACTACTCGCGTAACGCCTTGCGCATGGCCGCGTTGATGAAGACGCGCGCGGTGTTCGTCTTTACGCACGATTCGATCGGCCTTGGCGAGGACGGCCCGACGCATCAGCCTATCGAGCACGCCGCCACGTTGCGCATGATTCCCGGTCTCGATGTCTGGCGCCCGTGCGATACGGTCGAGACGGCGCAAGCGTGGATCAGCGCGGTCGAGCGCGACCGGCCTTCGTGTCTCTTGCTGTCGCGGCAGAACCTGCCTTTCGTGCCGCGCGATGAAGCGCAGATCGATGGTATAGAGCGCGGCGGTTATGTGCTCGTTGACTGGCCACCGACGAGCGAACGCGATGCGCGCCGCGTCGTGTTGATGGCGACCGGTTCGGAGGTGTCGCTGGCGCTCGCGGCGGTCGAGCCGCTGAAGGCGCAAGGCATCTTGGCGCGTGTGGTGTCGATGCCGTCCACCACCGTGTTCGACCGGCAGTGTCAGGTGTGGCGCGAGCGCGTGCTGCCCGAGGGCGTGCCGCGCGTGGCAATAGAAGCGGGCGTGACCGGATTCTGGCGGCAGTACGTCGGTTTGCAGGGCGGTGTGATCGGCATCGACCGGTTCGGCGAGTCCGCACCTGCGAGCGAACTGTTCGCGCATTTCGGTGTGACGACGGAAGCGCTAGTCGATGAAGCGAAGCGCGTCGCTGCCTGATTTCTATTCCCGCCAACGGAGACATGACGATGGCTTTTATCGCATTGAGACAATTGCTCGACCACGCGGCCGAGCACGATTACGGCGTGCCTGCGTTCAACGTCAACAACATGGAGCAGGTGCACGCGATCATGCAGGCCGCCGAGGCGACGCAAAGCCCGGTGATCCTGCAGGCGTCGGCGGGCGCGCGCAAGTATGCGGGCGAGACGTATCTGCGGCATCTGGTGCTGGCGGCCATCGAGGCGCATCCGGAGCTTCCGGTGGTGCTGCACCAGGATCACGGCGCGAGCCCTTCGGTGTGTCAGCAGGCGATCCGTTCCGGCTTCACGTCCGTGATGATGGACGGCTCGCTCATGCCGGACCAGAAGACGCCTGCGGACTACGACTACAACGTCGAGGTCAGCCGGCGCGTGGTGGATGCGGCGCATTCGGTCGGCGTATCGGTGGAAGGGGAACTGGGCTGCCTGGGTTCGCTCGAAACCGGCCTTGCGGGCGAAGAGGACGGCGTGGGCGCAAAGGGCGCGCTCAGTCACGACCGCTTGCTCACCGATCCCGATGAAGCGCGCGCCTTCGTCGAAGCGACGGGCATCGATGCGCTGGCGATTGCCATTGGCACGTCGCACGGCGCTTACAAGTTCAGCCGTCAGCCGACGGGCGATATTCTCGCGATAGACCGCATCGCCGAGATACACGCGCGCATTCCGGATACGCATCTCGTGATGCATGGCTCGTCTTCGGTGCCGCAGGAGTGGCTGACGGTGATACGCGAGCACGGCGGCGAGATTGGTTCGACGTTCGGCGTGCCGGTCGAGGAGATACGGCGCGGGATTGCGAATGGCGTGCGCAAGGTCAATATCGACACGGACATTCGCCTTGCGATGACGGGCGCGATGCGTCGCGCGATGGCATCGGCGCGCTCGGAGTTCGATCCGCGTCACGCTTTGAAGGCGGCGACGGCGGCGGCGAGGGACTTATGTATCGAACGGTTCGAGGCGTTCGGGTGCGCGGGGCAAGCGGCGAGGATCAAGCCGATGGCGTTGGAGGCTATGGCGAGGCGGTATCACTGAGCGTTGCTGGTCCGCACGCGGACCAGCAACATCTCGCTCAGATTTCAAACGCGTTCGCCGAGTATGCGGCAAGCTCCGCGTCCACTGTAAGCAGTTCGAGTAGTTCGCAGCGAGCTTGCGCGACGATTACGCGATCGAACGGATCGCCATGCAAATGTGGCATGTCTCTCACCGCGCGAGCGTGAGCAAGCAGAACAGGAAGCGGGATGATGCGTTGCTCCTCAAGTGCGTCGATGGTGGCTTCCTCGCGCGGCCCTAGTTTCCCTAGCGCCGCCTTGATCGACATTTCCCAGATGCTTGCGGTGCTCACAAAGACTTCCGTTGCATCGGCGATCATCCTGCGGAATTTTTCTGGAAGTCGCCGGTCGTTGAGAACGGTCCAGATGTAGATATGGGTATCGAGCAATACGCGCATTAGCCGCCCTCTGACGTGTCGAGAATGTGATCAGGAAGCGGTTTGGAAAACTCGGCGAGGACGTCGTCGGGAAGCGGAGCGAAAAGGGCATCGTACGGCTGGGGCTCTCCCTCTTCGGGTGTTCCGACAATGATGCTCGAAAGCGGGCGCGGTTCCGAAGTACGTTTGATGGACTTGACCGGCAACAGAAGGGCGGAGTGCGTGCCTTCGATGACAACGCCTTCGCCGTCTGCCACGGCCTGCAGTATTTTAGGCAGATTAATTTGCGCTTCCGCAACGCTATAGACTTGCATGAATGCTCCGATGACTAGTCAATAAGTTGCGAAAAGTTAGCTTTAGCATATTCAATGCTGACAGTATGCATCATGTTGTGCTCCGGATAACTAAGTTAGCGTTTCAACATGCTAGACGGTTTGAAACGCCTCGTCGATATGCCGAACAGCCAATTGGGAGCAACCTCATGCCGACCGAATCTCCGCCGGGCGAACCGGGCGCGGATGCCGCGACTTTCGCGCTCATCGCTACCGACGGCACGACCCGCACGCTCGACAGTCTCAAGGGCGAGCGCGGCCTCGTCATCGTGTTCATGTGCAATCACTGCCCGTATGTGAAATCTGCGTTGCCAGGCCTCATCCGCGACGCCATCCAGCTACGTGAAACAGGCGTGAACGTCGTCGGCATCAACTCGAACGATGCAAGCGTCTACACCGACGACGATTTCGACGCCATGGTGCGCCTCGCCGAAGATCAACGCCTGCCGTTCCCGTATCTCTTCGATGAAACGCAGCAAGTCGCGCAGGCTTATGGCGCCGTCTGCACGCCGGAATGCTTCGGTTTCGACCATGAGCTGAAGCTGCGCTATCGCGGCAGAATCGATGCATCGCGCAAGGAACCGTTGCCCGATGCGCGCCGCGATCTCTACGAAGCCATGCGCGACATCGCGGTCCATGGCACCACACAGGCTCTGCAACTCCCCGCGCTCGGCTGCTCGATCAAATGGAAAGCGTCGTGACTCAGCGTTTTCTGGTGGGCCCGGGCGCATGCCACGCGCTCAAGTCCTCTTCGGGCCGATCCACCTCGCATCCCCAATCGAGCGGCTGATCCTGATCGAAGCGCTTGCCGAGTTGCCACGCGATCTCGGCCCGCGCGAGTTGCACGCCCATGTAGAACGCGTGTCCGCCGTCGGCTTCGAGCTTGAGATCGGGATAAAGCGCGAACGGATCGATTGCAAGGCGATGCCCGTCGCGGTTGTAGACGTGAATGCCATCGGCGGAAACCTGCACGCGAAAGTTGGGGTCGCGCACCGCCGCCGCGAGCGCGCCGATCTCCTCGGCGTTATAAGGAAACGGCCGCTTCGAATGCAGCGCCGACAAGTCGCTCGATATGCCCTTCGGCAAGGTCTGTGTCTCACGCGCCGCATGCATCACGCGCCGCGCGACATCGGCTTCACGCACGGCGCGGCGGGCATGCAGACTCACGGAAGTGGTCAGCACGGCCGCGACGCGCAACTCCGCCGCCATGCCGAACAGCACGGCGTTGATGCCGCTCGTGTCCGCCTCGGTCAACTCGGTCACGTTGCCGACGCCCATCATGATCGGCACATCGGCGTAGCGTTCTCGCAGGCCTACATAGCGCGCAATGGATGCCGCGAGCCCGAACGGGATCGGATCGAGAATCGGATCGGCGAGAAACGGACGACCGCGTTGCTGCATGATGTCGATGGCCGCATCGAGCGATGTCACGTCGAGCGGTTCGCGCGGCACGAGTATCGGCGTCGATGCCACTTCGTCGGCGACCCACAACGTATCCACATTCAGGCTCATCACGTAATCGGCGCCCGCGTGTCCGCCGCGCACGAGTTCATCGGTAAGCATGGAATCGACACTTACGCGAAAACCGCGTTCCTTGAGCATCGTCACCGCATCTTCCAGATGCGGAAACGGCGTAGCGGGCAGGCAACCGATATCGATTACATTCGCGCCCTGAGCCTGATAGTCAAGCGCGCGTGCCGCGATGCCATCGAGATCGAGACGCGGCGCATCGACGATCTCCGCGAAAATTTCCGTCTCGTAACGCGAGAGATCCACCTTTCGCGCCTCGCGGCCGAAGAACTGCGGCAAGTCCTTGACTTCCTCGGGACCGCGCTCGACCTTCACGCCGAAATGCGCGGAGAGCATGTCGAGGTCGCCACGGCATCGGCCGGGCACGATCACGCGGTGCGTGCCTTCGGTGAGCGGTGGCACCACGCGCCGGCGGATCATGTCGGCCGTCATCAGCCCCGCGACCTGCAAGCCGATTTCGCGCACTTCCCACGAAAATGGCGAGTCCTGATTCGAAGTCGGTGCGATGCCTTCCAGCACCTGATGAAGACTGCGCTCGGCGAGCCGTCCGGTCAGGAAGACGATGTGTTCCATGCGAGCTTCAGTTCGGATAGCCGTTGATCGAGAGCGTGGCGCAAGTCGTCGAGCGTGCGCGCGACCGTCGTGAGTTCGAAGCGCGCAAGCCGTTCGACGTTGTCGAATTCGATGGCGCGCGGCCGCAGTTCGACCCATTGACGCGGCGCATGCGTGATGACGCTCGGTTCCGTATCGCATGCATACACGATGCCCGGCACACACTGCTTACCGGCCTGCGCGAAGAGATTGGTCGGGAGCGTATCGGAGATGCCGAACGCGCACTTGGCGACGGTGTTGCTCGTTGCGGGCGCGATCACGACGGTGTGATAGTCGCCCTGATATAGCATGCCGACGGGCACGCTGCTCGCGCTGTTATCGCGAAACACGCGAAAGCGTTCGCGCAGTTTCGCGAGGGTCCAGCCGTAGAGGGGCAGCACTTCCTCGCCCGCGGACGACAAGAACATGTCGACGCCCGGCAAGCGCAGCGCAAGCTCGATGGATTCCTCGAGCATATGGCCGGAGCCCGTGACGCACCACGCAAAGCGCGCGTCGGCTTTGAATTCGTCGAGCCGGCGCGCGGGCGTGGGTTCGCTGGACCGTTCCGTCATGCGTCGGCTTGATCCGCTGCGTTGGGCGAGTCGTGCGACAACCTGATATGCAGACGATGCATCTTCCGGTACAACGTGTTGCGGCTGATGCCGAGCACCTTCGCCACGTTGCTCACGTTCCAGCGATGTTCGTCGAGCAATTGCAGCACGGTCTCGCGCTCACGCAACTGAATGGCGTTGAGCGTGGACGTATCGGCGTCTTCGGTGAGATGCGCGAACGTAGCGGCGACATTCGGCGTGCGCGGCGCGCTTTGCGTCGCGGTCTGCGCCGACACGCCGTTGACGATTTCCGGCGGCAGATGCGCGCAGCGAATCTCGGGACCGTCGCACAACGCAATCGCCATTTGCAGCACATGCCGCAACTGCCGGATGTTGCCGGGCCACGCATAACTCAGCAGCGCCTGCCGCGCTTCGACGCTCAATGAAGGCGGCTCGGACGTTTCCGTTTCGAGGATATGGCAGATGAGCGCGAGCGCATCGGCCCGTTCGCGCAACGGCGGCAGATTGATCTCGATCCCGTTCAGCCGATAGTACAAGTCTTCGCGAAAGAGGCCGGTCTGCACGAGTTCGATCAAGTTTCTATGGCTCGCGCTGATGAGCTGAAAGTCCACCTTCACGGTGGTTTCAGCACCGAGCGGCGTCACCTCGTGCTCTTCCAGCACACGCAAGAGACGCGCTTGCAGAGCGAGCGGCATGTCGCCGATTTCATCCAGAAACAGCGTGCCGCCATTGGCCTGCACGATCTTGCCGCGCCGGCCTTCGCGCTGCGCGCCGGTGAAAGCGCCCGCGCGATACCCGAACAACTCGCTCTCGATGAGATTCTCCGGCAACGATGCACAGTTCACTGCGACGAACGCACCCGACCCGTTCGGGCTGATGCTGTGCAGCGCATTGGCGAACACTTCCTTGCCGGTGCCGGTCTGGCCGCGCAAGATGATCGGAATCTTGCGCTGGATCACGCGCGCCGCAAGCTGAATCTGCGAAGCCATGCGCGGATCGCCGAATTCCAAATGCGAGAGTTTGTCGAGGCGGCCCGCGCCGGTGCTCGCGCCATCACGAACGTCGCGGACGTCCTGGGCATCGCGTTTGGGCGCTCTTACGCGCGATCCCGGCGCGGAAGAATCGCGCGTGACGGGATCGTTCAGGAGAATGCGGCTCGTGTCGCGCATGCCTTCGCGCGGCGTCTGCGCGGTCAGGAAAAAGCGCGTGTTGGCCTTCGCGCTGTACACGGTCACCGGATGAAACGAGCCGCGAATGCTGCGCGCGATCATGTCTTCGAGCGATGCGTTGAACGCTTCCTCGATGCGCTTGCCGTACAACTCCGCAGGCGAACGCAGGTCGAGCTGAAAGAGCGCGCTGCGGCTCGCGGCGAGCACCACGCCGTCGTCGCTGACAGCGAGCTTGCCCGCGTGCAGCGTGCCGACGAATTCCGGCCGGCTATGAAAATGAATCATGTTCGCGTGACGGTAGCGCGCATCGATCAAACGATTTTCGATCATCTGCCGCGACATGCCGACGAGCACCAGCGAATGCTGTTGCAGGAGCTTCGAGCGGCTCGTGACATCGAGCACGCCGACCACCGTGCCGCGATCGTCGAAGATCGGCGCGGCCGAACACGTGAGCGACGTATAGCGCGGATAGAAATGCTCGTGCTGGCACACGGCAATGCAGTCGCGTTCGATCAGGCACGTACCCATGCCGTTGGTGCCCGCTTCGCGCTCGCTCCACACGGCGCCCACGCGCAGGCCATCGGCGGCGACGGCCTCGCCGAACGGCACCGAGGACACCTGATGAACGATCACGCCGTCCGCATCGACGAGTACGACAGCGAGTTCGGGATCGGCCAGTTGCTGATAAAGCGTCGTCATCTCCAGCTTCGAGCACGCGATGAGATCGCTCGCGGCCTCGCGGCGCTCGGTGAGTTCGCGCTGCGTGAGCACGGGTGGCATGACGAAATGGCCGGGGTGGAGCCTGAACTCCGTCAGGCAGCGCGTCCACGATTGCGCGACCGAAGCGCTGGTGCGGCGTGACGCCAGCGGATTGTTCACGATATTCAGCACTTCCCTGACATGCGTATCTACGTCTGCTAGCAACGACATGGGGCCGTGTCTCCGTGACGTCCGTTCCGGCTGCGCTCGTACGTGTTTACGCGTACGGCACAGCCGTCGAAAGTCGAATCTGTTGTGTTTTCCGCTGGCGCTGCGGGTCTCGCTACTCTATTGGTACTTGTATTTGCCGATAACCGCATGCGCGCGCCTCGTGGCCGTAGTGCCCGATCACCCTCAGTCGGCCAGCACGGTTCTCAAAAACTTTACATGCTCTGACGCATTGGTTCAATAAGTAGTCGCATTGGTTTAAGCGTTCTTGCCCGCTTCTTGCTTGGAGCTTACGGATTTTTCGATGCCGTTCCGGAGACGACGATATGGGCAAATTCGAACCGATTCGCGACGCCATTCAGGCGGACGCCGATGCATCCCGTGGGGCTCACATGGATATCGTCTATATCGAGGGACTCACGGGCCAGACGGTGATCGGCATCGACAAGAGCGAACTGCACGACCCGCAGCCGGTGCGCATGAATCTCGCGATCGGCGTGCCCTCGCTGCGCGCGTGCGTCACGGATCGTATCGAAGATACCGTCAATTATGCTGCGGTGCGAGAGGCGATTCTCGGGCTCCTGGCAGCGCACCATGTGCAGTTGCTCGAAGCGCTCGCCGAACAGATCGCGCAGCGCGTGATCGCGGACTTCGGCGCGCATTGGGTGAAGGTATCGCTCGAAAAGCCGGCCAAGTTCGAGGATGTCGAAGCGGTGGGCGTCGTCATCGAAAGGCGGCGGAGCACGGCGACGGCATCGCCGCGTGGCGGCGTGAGTCTCGCGTGGATCGGACGCGGCTATATGCCGGAATGAGCGTCGAGTCTTGCCGGTGCGTCACTGACGACACCGGCAGCATCTACATGAAACGGCTGAACCGGCTTATCGAGCCGCCGCCTTCTGCACGATTCCGCAAGCCTTGAATGCGTCCTTCTGAAGCTCGCGGTACTTCTTCGTCTGTGCCTTGGCGCGATCCACGCGAAACTCGCCGCCGCCTTCGCCACCGAGCGAGGCGTACTTGGAGAACGTCATCTGCTCGACGAAATCGTCGTAGGTAAGGCTCTGGGAGATCTTGTCGATGGCGCAGGAGCACTTGTAGACGTTGGCGAAGTCGTGGCCGTTGTCGTCCATGCAGCCGAGCACGTATTCGACGCGTCCCTCGGTCGGATAATCATGTCGCGAAGCGGAAGCGCCGTCCTTGGCCGCGGCCGTCGCGCCGAACGAAAGCGGCGAAGCGAGCGAGAGGCAAGTGAGCACCGTCAACGCGCAGCAACGTGGGGTCATGCGATAAGCCTCGTATTCATCCGTGATTCATGTTTGATTCGAAAGCAGCCGGCGCGGATGTAAGCCCCGCACCGGCCACGACAGACGATCAGTTCGCCGCGAACGGATGCGCCGCCGATCCCTTCTTCGAAACGACTTCCGAAGCCTTGGGCTCGCCCGCCACCGCACGCTGGAGAGCTTCCTTGGTTGCCTTGTAGTTGTACTCCTGAATCTTCTTGTCGTCATCCGCTTCCCAGTGGATGAAAACCCCGACGCAGATGAAAAGGTCGTCGGCTTCGTCGGCGGGAATGGTGCCGTCCTCCACGCTGTCGGCGACCGCGAGCGCCACCGCATGCTGCGCCGGGCCGAACATCTGCACGGCTTGCTTCGCGCCCTTGATCGTGACCTTGTTGAAGAGAATGGTGTTCGGCTTGGTCAGCAGATTCGGTGCGACCACGGCGAGTAGCGATGTGAAGCCGTCCTTGTTGTTGGTCAGCGCGTTGCAGAACGCGGTCTCGGCAGCGGAACCTCGCGGTCCGATGATCAAGTCGATGTGAGCGACTTCGTTGCCATCGCCGACGAGCGACTCTCCTACCAGAACGCGGTTGATCTTGGCCATGCTCTTCCTCCAATGGATTTGTTTCTAGGGACGTCTGACTCGCTCCCGAAGCACGATCCTCAAACTCGTCTCAAGGCGTTCGCACCGCGCAAAGCGGACTGCATAAACGCGAAGTTCCTAACATGTTCCGTGCCAATTTTTGTCCGCGCCGGCGCGCTTCGTGCAAATCATTCGGCAAACGCGCCCATCGCGAGCGCCACGAACAAGGTTGCAACCGCGAGGTCCGCGCTCGTGCCGGGGTTGATGCCGCGCGCCTTCAGTTCGGCGTCCCACGAGTCGAATTCGGGGCAGTCGTGAAAACTTCCTTCGGCGCGCCATCGGTCGTGATGTAAAGCTGCATCGCGCGTGACACTTTGCGCCATCGCCGCGCCGAGCTTGCGCACTATGTGCGAATCGGGCCATGAACGCAGGAAGATGAGGAACGCGTCGAGCATGGCTTCCTGTGCCGTCGATGCATCGATCAGTCGGACGGTATCGAAGATATCGGCGAAGCCGTTGGCGTATTGCCGCGCGATGCTGTCGCGGTCGGCGGCAAGCGTCATCGCCGCGCGCAGGTCGATAGTTGGCGCGGCGTGGACGGTTTGTTCCGGCGCGTCGCCGAGGCCGCCCGGATTGGCCAGCGCAATCGCGCGGTAAGCGAGGCGCGCGTCTTCCATGTCGAGCGCATGCAGCGCGCTTTGCGTTGCAGTGCGCCAAGCGGCGATATCGCGTGGAGCGGCTTCTTCGAAAGCCACGCACAGCGGCGCGCACAAGAGCACGATGCCGAGGTTCGTATTGCAGCCTGCAACGTCGAAACTGCGGCGCACCGCTTCGAGAATGCGCGTGCCGACGCTTGCATTCGGCTCGAACAAGCCGATTGCAGCCGCTTGAGCGCTTTCGACGAACTGGCTCGCGATCATTCCGTGTCCGGCGCTCGCCGTGCTCACGTTGCCCGGTTTGCGCGTTTCCACATCGAGCCGGCATGCGCGCAGAAAAGCCGCTTTGATGTGATGAAGCTCAGGCATCGCCGCTCGCCCGCGCGAGGTTTCCTTTCGATGCCGCGAGCTTGCGGTCGAGCAGATCGTCGACGAGCAGCGCGGCGATATCGAGCGATGTCACCGATTGCAGCCCGCGCCACGCCGCCACGCCGTTCACTTCGAGGACGAGCGGCCGGCCGCCTTCCGGCGCGATGAGATCGACGCCCGCGTAATCCAGGCCGAGCGCAGCGGTTGCGCGTACCGCCGTTTCCGCGAGCGCGGGCGTGAGTTCGGCGGGCTCGCAGCGTGCACCGCGCGCGAAGTTATGAATCCAGTCCTCGCCGCCCACGCGCTTCATCGCGGCCACGGCCTGCGTGCCGATCACGAGCACGCGCCAGTCGAAACCGGGCTCGCCGGTATCGACATAACGCTGAAGATATGCGACCTGACTAAAAGGCTTGAGCGATGGCAACGGCGCGCACGCCTGCCCGCGCGAGCGCGCGCCGAGCCGCTTCAAGCCCTTGCCTTGCGATCCGAACAACGGCTTTATGACGACCTGCCGCCCCGCAGCCGCCTCGCGCATCAACACGCGTTGCGCATGCGCCGTGGATTCGCCGGCCCATGTGGCCGGGGTCGGCACGCCGTAGCGGTTGAGCAGAAAGCTCGTCATCGACTTATCCACGCTGCGCTCGATCGCGCGGGCGTCGTTATAGACCGGCACGCCGCATTCGCGCAGCGCATGCAGAATGCCGAGCCGCAACGTGACCTGCTCGAAGGTTCCGCCCGCGATGCCGCGCACGAATACCGCATCGGGCAGGGCGTGGCCGAAGCCGGGAATCGCGAGGCCGAACGGTGGCCAGGTGGTGTCGATACGGCAATCCGCGAGATCGACGGAACGCGCCTCCACGCCGCGCGCGCGGAACGCCTTCTTCAGCCGGCCCGTGTGCCAGCCGGTTTCGTCGGTCATGATGGCGACGCGCGATACCATCGTCATGCCGCGTCCTTCTTGCCGCGCCATTGCGCATCGAGCAGCGCCTGATCGAGCTTGCCGCCGCGATAGGTCGCGCCGCTTTCTAGGCTCGATACCCACGCTTCGGCGGGCGCGAAGAGCGCGCCATCGATCTGATAAAAGTCGTAGTTGAACGACGTGAAGATTTCCGCGAAGGGACGCCCGTAATCGCGCGCATTCGACGAAGGCAACTCGGCGGCAAGGCGCTTCGCCACGGCATCGCTCTTGACGGTGAGATGCACGCGGCCTCCGTAGAGAATGGCGTCGTTGGTGCGGCCCATCGCCTGAATGGCGTCGGGCGAGGGCGGCGGCAAGGGCGCGGTGCCGCTGCCTTCCACGATCTCGCTCAGGTCCACGCCCAGCACATGCGTCTTATGGAGCGCCACTTCCACCACGCGTGCAACGACTTGCACCGTGCCCGCCACAGACTGCGTCGGCGTGACCGCGATGACGAGCTTGTCCGCCGCGAGCCCGCAATCCGCGAGTACTTTGTCGATGACGATCTGCGGTGGCAAGCGGTCCACTTCCATGACGAGCGCGCCGCGTTCGTGATGGTCGCGATACGCGAGTTCGTCGAAGAGCGGCTCCTTGCCTGCAAGCGCGCGCGCTGGCCCCGAGCCAAGCGAGAAGAACTTCTTGCCGCCGGTTTGTTCCTTCGTCGCCGAAAGACTCCAGCCCGCGTACTGACTGCCGAGACAGGCGAGCACGGGGTTCGAGGTCTGCACTTCGATATAGCTCGGCCAGGAAGGCGCGGCATCGAAAGCGCTGCGCAACTCGACACGCCCGAGCCCGCCCATGCAGATACGCGCGATCAAGAGGCCCGCTTCGGCGCTGCCTGCGGCGTTCACGCCAGCATCGACGATAACGGTGCCAGCCGGCGTGCGCGTGACTTCCACCCGCAAGCGCGCGGCGTCGTCGATCAGGCGATCCACGAGCCTCGCGCTCGATGCGTTGACGCTGAGTTGATTCGATGAAGTCATGGGCAGTATGAGTCGATGCGTTGCAGAAGCCGAGCGCTTTCATTTGTCAGTGCATTGCGCAAGGCGTCGAGCGTGGGCCCGGCCGCGGTGACCGTGCAGACCGGCATGCCCGCTTCGATGCGCGCGCCGGTGAGCGGCACGTCGTGACACGCGGGGTCTTCGAAACACGCATCGCTGAAGAGGCGCGACACGGTGAACGACGCGGGCGCAAAGACCACGCGCTGGCCCGCTATCGACGCCGGCGTTCGCGACGATGCAAGCGCCGAATGCGGCAACGCGCCGTGCAGGCATGCGTCGAGATGCGCGCCGATCAATCCGCGCGGCCATTCATCGGGCCATGCGGCTTCGTAGAGCGCCATCGTCGAGGAGGGGCGTGTGTTCACTTCGAGGACTTGAAACGTGTCGTCATCGAGCAGAAAGTCGATGCTGTTGAGTCCCGTCAAGCCGGTCTTCCACACGATGGTTTCGATGGCGGCAACGATGCGCTCGGTTATCCCTGGCGGCAATGCGATCGGCCCGAGCGAACCCGCGTGCACGAAAGGCAGACGCCCTGTTTCGATACTCAACTGTTCCGCGAAGCCAATGATCGCCGCTTCGCGACGCGCCGCGACGAAGAGCGCGGACATCGAACGGCCTTGCGCGAGACGCTGAAAATAGGCATCGGCGGGAGCGTTGTCAGCGTGTTCCGCCCATTCGATATGCGTGCCGCCGCAGCCGTCCGAACGCTTCATGAGCCAGCCGCGCGCATCGGCGGGCCTCTCGAAGCGCACTGCCGGATGCGCGATCTGCGCGTCGTCGAGCAGCGCGAAGAAGCGGCGCGGGTCGCGCACCGCGGCGGCTTCCACGCCATTGCCGATGAAGCGCGGCATATGCGGCATGCGGCTCAGTTCACTCGCGAGCGGTTCGAGCCCGCTCGTCACGATGAGCCCCAGCATGCGCGGCAGACGCGCGGCGCATTCGAGCGCATCGAAAAGACGGGCGCGGTCTATCGACAAGCCATCCCCTCCGATATCGAACCACATGCCCGAGTTCTCGCGCGTGTCGCGGTCGCCGAAGATATCGAGCGCCACGACGTTGAGCCCGGCACGCGCGGCGGATTGCGCGAGCAGCCGGGCTGAAAGCCCCGCCACGGCGACGCGTGGCGCACGCGCTGCGACGGAATGGATCATGAGCCGAGCCCCGCGACGACCGCGCGCGCTTCGTCGAATGCTTCAGGATAGCCGAGATACACGGGCTTGCCGCCGGTACGCATGCGCAAGAAGAGCCGATGCTCCGCCTGATACTTCACATTGCCAATGGCGAGCGCGCCGATGCCGATGGCGTCCGCGCGCGCCGCGCCCGCGAGCGGCTTGCCGTTGTCCATCACGTTGACGCCCGCGATGCCTTCGGGCGGCACCGCGTTGACGTCCGCCGCGATCAGCAGGTTCTTGGCATGCGCGAGATCGGCGGCACTCATCACCTGCACGCCTGCAACTGCGGTGGCGAAGACGACTTCCGCACGCGCCAGTTCGCGATGCAATTGCTCGGGCGTGCCGGTCGCAACGCCGGACGTGGCAATGTCGAAGCGCCGGTTGATCTCGTCGCTCACCTGGGTCGCGCGGGACTGGCTCGAATGGCTCGCGACGACGACATCCGCACCGAGCGATGCGGCCATCGCGGCCGCGACGCGTCCCACCGCGCCCGTGCCGCCGAGTATCAAGACGCGCTTGCCGCCGAGATCGACGCCATGCACGGCCTTCAGATGTTTTTCCGCGAGCGCGACGAGCGCGGCGGCCGTGGTGTAGGCGCCCGATGGGTCGGTAAAGACAGAGACCTCGAAGGGCGGGACCATCGCCTGACGCGCCTTTTCGAGCATGTCGGCGGCGAGCATGACATCGCGTCCGCCTATGAAGATGCCCGTGCGCGATACCCCCTTCGGTCCGCGTGAAAAGATCGCATCCTGCGTGAGTTGCACGACGATATCTTCATCGACATTGCAGTAAGGCACGACGATCTGATAGCCGGCATCGGCCGCCATGTTGACATCGAACGGACTCATCTGCGGCGTGCTCGTGAACATGTGGAGCACATAAGGTCTTTCGAAAGCTTCGGACATGTCGATGGACTCGTGGTCGATTTGGAATTGATGAACGCAGGTTCAGGCAGCATCCGCGCCTTGCTCGCGGCGGTTGGCGGCACGCCATGTCGCGCCGCGATTGCGGCCGGTAGCGATGGAAAAGGTGAGGGGTGCGCGAGGCGTCACGCGTTGCGCGGTCGCGAGTGCGCGTTCGGCGTCCTGCGCGCTTGCGACGAACGCGAAGCCGACCGGTCCCCATGACGTCTGCCCGATGCCGGCCTTCTGCTCGGCGGCGACGGCTTCGAGCGCGCGCGCCACGGCGGGGCTTGCGAACACGCCGCCTTGCACGGGCGCGAAGTATTCGCCGATGGTCTGCTGCAAGTCGCTGATGGCGTCGGCGAAGGTATCGAAGTCGCTTTCGGCGGCGGCGGGCAGGATACGCATCAGCGCGAGATGACTGAGATGCGCGGCGAGTGTTTCAGGGAAGGGATCGAGTGCGGCGAGTCCGCGCCTTTCTTCGTCGCCGTGCAGACCTTCGCGCGAGGTGTCGTCGATAAGAAGCACGCGCCAGTCATCGGGGAAGGCCTGGCGCGAGATCAGCGGCGGCAACGTATTCGCGGATGCGTGGCGCATGTCGCGGCCGCCGTCGAGAATGAGGCCGCCGTGATCGAAGCCATGAATGCCGATGCCGGAGCGCGCGCCCCGTTTGAGTATGCGCGCGATGTCCGTGGTGTTTGTTCCGTTGTGACCGGTTGCTCGTGCGAAGGCGGTGCCGAGCGTCAGGGCGAGCTGCGTGCCAGAGCCGAGGCCCGTATGCGCGCGCGGTGCTTCGTGTACGTCTATATCGACGGCACGCGGTTCATTGAACGCCGCCTGCAATTGCTGAAGGTAATGAGCGATACGCTCTTTCTGCGCTTCCGTGACATGGCCTTCTATCTGCGCCGTCTGCTGCCGCGTGCCATGAGCGATGCGCGCGGTGAGACGCGTGCCGTGTCCTTCTATCGCGAGCCCGAGACTGCCGAAGGCGCGGCCTGAGGAGCCGTTCGGATCGAGGAAGCCGAGATGCAGGCGCGCGGGTGCTTCGACCGTGATCGCCGGTAAAGGCGATAAGCGTCGGGGTGAGGTTGGCATCGCGGCTCGTGTTCCTTCAGGGGGTTTTGGGCTTCCCTGTTAGGCAAAAGTTATACCAAGGCTGCACGCGCCGCGTGGCCGGGCTAGTCGTACTTGATATAGCGGAAGCGTTGATCGTCGGATGGCGTGCCGTCGAGCGGACCGTTTTCCTTGCCTGGCTGCCACTGCACCACGTCTTCGATACGCGTGGCGAGCGCGAAGTCCTTGTCGGTAATGCCCTTGGCCGAATGCGTCTTGAGCTTGACCACGACGAACGCATAAGAGACGGTCAGGTCGGGATGATGCCAGGCCGCTTCGGCAAGATGCCCGACCGTATTGACGACCATGAGCGTGCCCTTCCAGCTCTCGGTCTTGAACTTGCGCCTGAGCCATCCGTCCTCGAGATACCAATGCGCGAGCGGACCCGTAAGCCGTTCCCGCACCTCTTCATCCGAGTAGACCTTCTCTGCTTGAGCCATGACGTTGCCTCCTTATGGAAAACACCGAGTATGCGCCGCGTGCGTTGATCGTGAAGCGGCGCTGCGCAATGCTGCGACGCGTCATGTGACACCTGAGCAAGCGTTGCTGTTCCATCACATGAAGCCTTTCGCGTATTTGACACAGTATGTGTCGCACGCCGCCATTCGCACGCCACAAAACAAGCGTTCGCAAACCGGCATGGAATATGCAAATGCCCGGTCACGCAAGATCCCGGCAATGTACCGGGGCACAAGCGAATCTCGTTACCTGCATTCAGAAGGCGCGCACGATGCAAACGGTAGCGTGGTCATTCCCGGGTCGGAGGCATCATCATTCTGGAGGAGACATGAACTTACGCACCCTGGTTCTTGGACTGGCGGTGGTCGCAACGGCAGGCCTCAATTCGTACGTGGCGCAGGCTGATTCGCAACTCGACACCGCAATCAAGAATCCTTCGAACTGGGCGGCGCAAGCGGGCGATTATTCCAATCACCGCTATAGCACGCTCAAGCAAATCAACGAGAACAACGTCGGCAAGCTACAGGTTGCCTGGACCATGTCCACCGGTGTGCTGCGAGGCCATGAAGGCTCGCCGCTCGTCATCGGCGACACGATGTATATCCATTCGCCGTTTCCCAACAAGGTTATCGCCATCAGTCTGAAGGACCAGACGTTCATCTGGCAATACCAGCCGAAGCAGGACAATCAGGTCATCTCGGTGATGTGCTGCGATACGGTCAACCGTGGTCTCGCATATGGCGACGGCAAGATCTTCCTGCAGCAAGCCGACACGAAGCTCGTCGCGCTCGACGCCAAGACCGGCGACGTCGTATGGACCGCGCAAAACGGCGATGCGAAGAAAGGCGAAACCAACACCAACGCGCCGCACGTCTTCGGCGACAAGGTGTTGACGGGCATCTCCGGCGGCGAGTTCGGTGTTCGCGGCCGGCTCATTGCCTACAACATCAAGGACGGCAAGGAAGTCTGGAAGGCCTACAGCACCGGGCCCGACAATGAGATGCTGATGGACCCGCAGCAAACGATGACCTGGACCGACGGCAAGATGGCGCCCATCGGTGCGGACTCGTCGCTCAAGAGCTGGCAGGGCGATCAGTGGAAGTATGGCGGCGGGACCACATGGGGCTGGTATGCATGGGACCCGAAGCTCAACCTTGTCTACTACGGTACAGGCAACCCCGGCACGTGGAACCCGACGCAACGACCCGGCGACAACAAATGGTCGATGTCGATCTTCGCGCGCGACCTGAATACCGGCAAGGCGAAGTGGGTCTATCAAATGACGCCTCACGACGAGTGGGACTATGACGGCGTCAACGAAATGATCCTGTCGGACCTGAACATCAACGGCAAGAAGACGCCGGCGATCGTTCACTTCGACCGTAACGGTTTCGGCTATACGCTCAATCGAGAAAGCGGCGAACTGCTCGTGGCGCAGAAGTACGACCCGGCGGTGAACTGGGCCAATAGCGTCGATCTGAAGAGCGGCCTGCCGATTCGTAACGCCAGCTACTCCACGCAGGCAGCCGGTCCCGATCACAACGTCAAGGGCATCTGCCCGGCGGCGTTGGGCTCGAAAGACCAGCAACCCGCCGCATTCGATCCGAATTCGAGCCTGTTCCTCGTGCCGACGAACCACGTCTGCATGGACTACGAGCCGTTCCAGGTCGACTACGTGTCGGGTCAGCCGTTCGTCGGCGCCACGCTCTCGATGTTCCCTGGTCCGAACGAGAACGGCGCGATGGGTAACTTCATCGCGTGGGATGCGTCGAAGGGCAAGATCGCATGGTCCAAGACGGAGAAGTTCTCGGTGTGGTCCGGCGCGCTCGCAACCGCAGGCGGCGTGGCGTTCTACGGCACGCTCGAAGGCTACATCAAGGCCGTGCGTATCAAGGACGGCAAGGAGCTGTGGAAGTTCAAGACGCCGTCCGGGATCATCGGCAACGTGTTCACCTATCAATACCAAGGCAAGCAGTTCATCGGCGTGTATTCGGGCATCGGCGGCTGGGCCGGCATCGGCATGGCAGCGGGACTCGAAAAGTCGGCGGAAGGCCTGGGTGCGGTTGGCGGCTATCGCGAGCTTGCAAAGTACACCGCACTCGGCGGCACGCTCTTCGTGTTTGCCATTCCGGGCAACGCGGGCTGATTACGTATCAGCCGTTTCGTTAGCCTGCAACTAGTTCGATTCGAAGCGTAATGACGCGCGGCGGTCAGGGAGTCCGCCGCGCGTGAACAACCCACATACGAGATATTCAAGGAGACAAGCGAATGAAAGGCCGATCACTCTTGCTGCTGTCGATTGCGCTCGCGGCGTCCAGCGCTTCGTTTGCCCAGACGAGCCCGGGACAAATGAAGCCCGTGGCGTACAAGGTCGTCGATGGCAACAAGGTCGATGCCGATACGCTGCAAGGATGGCGTACCTGGCGCGCGCTCGCGTGCGAACGTTGTCACGGGGCGAAGCAGGAGGGTCTCGTCGGCCCGTCGCTCGTCGATGCTTTCAAGACGTTGGACAAGAACGAGTTTCATCGCACCGTGTTTGGCGGACGCGTGGATAAGGGTATGCCCGATTTCAGCGCGAGCCAGATGATGCAGAAAAACTGGGAGAATCTCTTTGCGTATCTGAAGGGACGCTCAGACGGCAAGATCAATCCGGGCGATTTACAAGCGCTCGATGCGAAGTGATTGCGTTCGTTGCTTGTCCGATGTTGCATGAAGTTGCATTTGAACCCGGAGGTATCGATGTCAGATCGTAATGGAAGCCGCGCCGCTTCGTTCCGATTCCCGGCCGTATCGAACACGGTATGCGCGGCGTTGCTCGCGTTCACGGCGCAAACGGTCTTCGCGCAGGGCGCGGGTACACCGCCGCCGAACTTGCCTAACAACGACGGCGCGGACGGCGTGCTGCGCGTGTGCGCGGATCCGAACAACATGCCTTTGTCGAATCAGAAGGGCGAAGGCTTCGAGAACAAGATCGCAAGCCAGATGGCAAGCGACTTCGGCTACAAGCTCGAATACACGTTTTATCCGCAACGCATGGGATTCGTGCGCAATACGCTGCGCGACAAGGCACCGAGCACGGATCAGTTCAAGTGCGATCTGATTATCGGCGTGCCCAAAGGTTATGAACTCACCGCGACCACGCGCCCTTATCTGCACTCGACCTATGCCATGGTGTTCCCGAACCGGCCGGAGTACGCCAGCATCAAGTCGCCGGCCGATCTCATGAATCTGCCGCCGGATCAGTTGAAGAAGATGAAGCTCGGCATCTTCGTGAAGAGTCCCGCGACTGACTGGCTGTTGCAACACAATCTGATCGAACAGGCGGTGTCGTATCAGGGGCAAAGCGGCGATCCCGACGCCTTTCCCGGCGAGATGATCGAGCATGATCTGTCGCAAGGCAATGTCGATGCCGCCTTCGTCTGGGGCCCGATTGCAGGCTATTTCGTGAAGCTCTCGGATAACAAGGCGCGCCTCGTGCCGTTCGCACCGCAACCCGGCATTCGCTTCGATTATGAAATTTCAATGGGCGTGCGTTACGGCGAAAAAGCATGGCGCGACAAGGTGGATAACTGGATTGCGTCGAACCAGCCGAAGATCGATCAGATACTGACGAGCTATCAGGTTCCGTTGCTGCCGCTGCAGCCGCTGCAGCCGGCCTCCACGCAATGAGGTTCGACATTCGAGGTATTGCCCTCGCCTGCGCGCTTGGCGGCTTCGTCTCGCTGATGCCGCCGGCCTCGTTCGCGGCGGATACACCGCCTGCTTCCGCGCCTGCCACCGAGATTGCGCCAGCCGAACGCTTGCTGTTCATGGAGCCGCATCTGGATGGCGTGGATCAGCAAACCGAGCTCGACTATGCGGTGGATTTTTCCGGGCCGCCGGCGAAGGTCAAGGACACGGTCCGCGTGCTCGTGGTGAGCAAGGGCAACACGAAGAACGATGCGCGCGTGTCCGATCGCACGGGCAATGTGGACGTGCCAGGGGGGCTGCCGTGCAATCCGGTGATCATCTATTTTCTGGAGCATGACATCACGGAGATGCAGGAGTTGACGGGCGGGCAGCGTCGCTACTTTCAGCAGCGCGTGAGACTGGCGCTTGCGGCAAACCCGGCAATTACGCCTGTTTCCGGCGAGGCGCTCGGGCTGGCCAGGAACGTGAAAGCGAAGCAGATCGTCATTCAGCCCTTCCTCAACGATCCCAATGCAGAACGTCTGCAGCAATACACGAACAAGCGCTACACCTTCGTCGTTGCCGATGATGTTCCCGGACATGTCGTCTTGATTCGCACCGAAGTGCCGGGCGCGGGGAACGACTTCGCGCATCCGCTGCAGAAGGAAACGGTCGCTTATTCGGGCGCGCTCAAGAACATGGCCACGCCGGGAGGAAAGGTCGGCAACGCGCCACGGGCCAGTCGTTGAGGTGGATTGCACGAGCGCCGAGGCAAGCCGCTAAATCGTTCAGGAACGCCTCACGGATACGCCGCTGTGAACTTTATCCGCTCCCTCACCTTGCGTCAGTTGCAGATATTCGTGATAGCGACGCGCTGTCCGAGCTTCGCACGTGCGGCGGAGGAACTGCATCTGACGCAGCCCGCGGTATCCATGCAGATCAGGCAACTGGAAGAGGCGGCCGGCTTGCCGCTTTTCGAACGCGTGGCGCGGCGTCTCTCGCTGACGGAAGCGGGCGAACGCCTCTCGCATCATGCAAGCAGAATTCTCGGTGAGATCAAGGACGCCGAAGACGCGATGATGTCACTCACGCAAGCCGACAGCGGATCGATTGCGGTGAGTATCGTGAGTTCCGCGACTTACTTCGCGCCCAAGTTGCTCGCGCTGTATTCGCAGCAGTTTCCCAAGGTCGATGTGCGTTTTTCGGTCGGTAATCGCGAGACCTTGTTAAGGCTCCTGCAGGACAACGCGACCGACCTTGCCATCATGGGCCGCCCGCCGCCCGAACTCGGCACGACTGCAGAGCCGCTTGCTTACCATCCGCATGTGATCATCGCGCCGCTTTCGCATCCGCTGAGAACTGCGCGACGCTTCGATCTGCAGGAGCTTGCCAACGATACTTTCCTCCTGCGCGAACCTGGTTCCGGCACACGTGCCGTCGCCGAGCATGTGTTTAGGCAGAACCTCTTCACGCCATCGCGCAAAGTCACGCTCGGCAGCAACGAGACCATCAAGCAGGCCGTGATGGCGGGCATGGGTGTGAGCCTCATTTCGTTGCATACCTTGGGGCTCGAATTGCGCACGGGTGAGATCGCCGTGCTCGACGTGAACGGCACGCCCGTCGAACGTACGTGGCAACTCGTGCATTCGCGTTCGAAGCAACTCTCGCCGACGTGCCTTGCGTTTCGGCGCTTTCTTCTCGAACACGCCGAGCCTTTCCTCGAGCGCGAGTACGAACAGTTCGGCCTGCGCCGAACAAAACGTCTCGCCGATGCGGACAAGGTCCGATGAGCGCTGCTTTACGCTTCGCCGCGTTCCTGGTGCTGTGCGCGGCATCGGCACATGCGTTTGCAGAGGCCTCGTTTACGGTGAAGGAACTCGCGCCGGGGAACTACGTGCATCGCGGACTTGACGAGCTTGCCACGCCTGCGAACGGCGGCGATATTGCGAACGTCGGCTTCATCGTCGGCGAGCGTTGTGTGGCTGTGGTCGATACCGGCGGCACGCTCGCAGAAGGGCGCGCATTGCGCGCGGCGGTGCGCAGGGTGACGCCCTTGCCCGTCTGCTACGTGATCAATACGCACATGCACCCGGATCATATCTTCGGGAATGCGGCCTTCAAGGACGACCATCCGCAATACGTGGGCAGCGCCAAGCTTGCGCAGGCGGAGGCATTGCGCGCGGAGAACTACCTGCGTGCGCTGAAACGCGAACTGGGCGATGAAGCGACCGGCAGCGAAATCATTGCACCGACGATGACGATAGACGGCACGTCCACGCTCGATCTCGGCGGGCGCACGCTCACGCTGCAAACTTGGAAAACAGCGCACACCAACAACGACATGACGGTATACGATGAGAAGAGCGGCACGCTGTGGCTAGGCGACCTGCTTTTCGTGCATTGCATTCCCGTGGTGGATGGCAGCGTGACTGGTTGGCTTGACAATATCGCCCGCATTAAGCAGATGAATCCGCGGCATGTCGTACCCGGTCATGGCGACCTGGACGCGCCGTATCCGCGCTCGCTCGACGACGAGCAACAGTACCTCGCGAATTTGGCGCGCGATGTGCGTGCGGCCATCAAGCGCGGCGAAACGATTCAGCAGGCCGTGGATACCATCGGTCTCGGCGAGCGCGACAAGTGGCGGCTCTACGATGCCTATCACGCGCGCAACGTCACCGCTGTCTATGCTGAACTGGAGTGGGAGCAGTAGCGGCGCACGCCGCGTTGCAGCAAAGGAGGACACCATGAAGACGATCAGGCTTGGCGCACGCGCAGGCTTAGGGTTTGTCGCGGCGCTCACCATGTTTGCGCCTTACGCTTCGCATGCGGCGCAACCCGACGACGATCCAGACAAGGTGGCGCGCTGGCTCGACTTCAAGGAAGGCGCGTTCAAAGGGCGGCCGATCGACACGAAAGGCGATGCCGTCATCAAGTTCGATGCACCCAAACGCGCCGCCGATGCCGCCGTCGTACCCATTGCGATCAGCGCGCAGTTTCCGCAGACGAGCACGCATTACATCAAGAAGATTTATCTCTTCATCGACGAAAATCCCGAGCCCTACGCCGGTTCTTTCGAGTTCACGCCAGACTCCGGACTTGCCAGCATCGAGACACGGGTGCGGGTAGAGGATTACACGTTCATGCGTGCCATCGCCGAAACGAACGACGGACATCTGTATAGCGCGGTGCGTTTCATCAAGGCATCGGGTGGTTGCTCCGCGCCTGCGGGCAAGGACGAAGACGCGGCCGAACGCGCGGCGGGTCAGGTACGTTTGCAGGCGGAAGGCGCCCCTATTGCGGGCAAGCCCGAACTCGCGCAATTGATGGTGCGCCATCCTAATCGCACCGGCATGGCGATGGATCAGGTCACGCG
This sequence comes from Caballeronia sp. LZ001, assembly GCF_031450875.1. Lineage (NCBI taxonomy): Bacteria > Pseudomonadati > Pseudomonadota > Betaproteobacteria > Burkholderiales > Burkholderiaceae > Caballeronia > Caballeronia sp. LZ001. The sequence continues at coordinate 936,268 of NZ_JARTVX010000004.1, forward strand.
TAACTATGCGACCGCGTACTTCGTGCGCAAGGTTGCCGTGACTTATGGCGGCAAGCCCGTGATGACCGCGAATGTGAATTTCTCGATCAGCGAGAACCCCAACTTCCGCTTCTATTTTCTGCCGAGGGAAAACGGAGAATTGAAGGTCGCTATTGAAGACACGAAGAACAAGCGGTTCGACGGCGAGGTTGCGATCACGACGCAATCGGGCACGCAAACCTCGGCCATGAAATGATGGGGCGCGGCTTGCGTGCGCTCATCGGTGCGTTGTTCCTCGCATTTTGCGCCGTCGTTCATGCGGCGATGAGCGGCATGCCCGCGCCCGTCGCAGTAGCGCCGGGCGTGTATGCGTTTATCGGTGACGGCGATGCTGTCGCGCCCGCGAATCACGGCATGGTCGCGAACAACGGCTTTATCGTGGGACCGAGCGGCGTGACGGTAATCGATACGGGAGCTTCGTACCGCTACGGACGCGCGATGATCGAAGCCATTCGAAAAGTCACGCCGCTACCCGTCACGCTCGTGATCATCACGCATCAAGGACCGGAGTTCGTTTTTGGCGCGGCGGCGTTCCGCGATCAGGGCGTGCCGATTCTCGCGCATTACCGCACGGCTCAGTTGATCCGGGAACGTTGCCCAATCTGTCTCGCGAACCTGCGAAAGACCCTCGGTGAAGACGAGATGGCAGGCTCGCGCGTCACGGTTCCCGACCGAACGGTGGAAGGCACCACGGAAGTCGTGAATGGCGATCGCAAGCTGCAATTGCTGCACTTCGGACCGGCAAGCACGCCAGGCGATCTGGCCGTGCTCGATACGCAAAGCGGCGTGTTGTTCGCGGGTAGTCTGATCTCGAACGGGCGCATCCCCGAACTGCGCAACGAGGACATTCATGGCTGGCTCGCGGCGCTGGAGAATCTGCGCGGACTCGAATCGAAGACTATCGTTCCGGCGTTCGGACCGCCGTTGAGCAACGACGACATCATGCAGACAGGCCTTTATCTGCGCGAACTCGACAGCGCGGTCAGACGCGCATATCGGAGCGGCATGGGACTGACCGAGGCCATGCATACCGTCGACTTGCCCGCCTTTCGCGGCTACAAGCTCTATGGCATAGCGCAGCCGCAGAACGTGCAACGTATCTATCTACAGTTGGAGAAGCAGTAACGCATTGTTGTTCATGACAAACACTCAGGAGACAAGACGATGGCCCAGCTCGTTGCGCTTTACAAGAATCCGTCCGATACGAAGGCATTCGACGACTACTACGCCTCCACGCACGCGCCGCTGGCGAAGACGTTGCCGGGCCTAAAGAGTTACCAGATCAGCACGGGGCCGGTTGCTACCGCGCAAGGCGAGTCGCCGTATTACCTGGTTGCGCTGCTTGAATTCGAATCGCTCGAAGCGATCGAGTCCGCGCTCGGGTCGCCTGAAGGCCAGAAGACCGCCGGCGACTTGGCGAATTTCGCGCAGGCGGGCGTCGAGCTGCTGATGTTCGACACGAAAGACGCCTGACAGCACGGTTGTTTTTCCGCATACGAAAAAGCCGGCGCTTCGCCGGCTTTTTTTTTGTTGGACGACGGTTCAAGCAGGTTTTGTATCCATCGATATATAATTCGTTCTGTGGCGTCCGATATAAAACGTGACGCAACCATGGAATGGAGCCTGCATCATGGCGCGACCGCGCAATTTCGACGAAGACGATGTGCTGAACACCATAGCCGAAGCATTCTGGACGCACGGCTATGAGGGCACGTCCACACGTGACCTCGTACAACTGACGGGTCTCACGCAACCGAGCCTTTACAACGCGTTCGGCGACAAGCGCGCGCTCTTTTTGCGCGCGCTCGATCACTATCTCGAACATACGTTGCGCGAGCGTATCGAGCGTCTCGAAGCCACTTGCACGCCTGCGCACGCCGTTGCGGGCTTCTTTCGCGAGATCGTCGAGCGCTCGGTATCGGATGAACACCGGCGCGGCTGCATGCTGGTCAATGCCGCGCTCGCGGCGCCGCTCGAGGACGAGGCGTTTCACGAACTCATCGCGAAGGAAGTCGAGTTGTTACGCGGCTTCTTCGAGCGCTGTCTTTCCGCCGCGTTCAAAAGCGGCGAGATCGAACGCATGATGTCCGCAACCGATGCCGCCACGAGTCTGCTCGCCGTGCTTCTCGGCGTGCGCGTGCTGGCGCGTATCGATCCTCAGCCGAAGCTGCTCGTGGCGGCTGTCGCTCCCACGCTCATGCTGCTGAAACTTCCGCCAATGCGTGCGAAGTTCGCCACGCGTTAGAACACACGTCACGCCATTCGCTCCGGGAGTCAACATCATGCAGGATCAAGCGTCGGCCTTACGCGCCGGTCAATCGGATTCACTCGACATGCGTTCCATCTACGCCATGCTCGCGGGCTTCTGCGCGAGTCTCGTCGCAATAGGTCTCGCGCGCTTCGCTTATACGCCGCTCATTCCACCGCTTATCGAAGCGCATTGGTTCACGTCGTCGCAAGCGGTGACGTTGGGCGCAGCCAATTTCGCGGGCTATCTCGCGGGCGCGTTGTTCGGCAGGTCCATGGCATCGACGCTCGGCAACCGGCTCGCGTTGCGCCTCTTGATGGCCATTGCCACGGCCGCGTTTTTCGCATGCGCGTTTCCGTTGTCGATTGCCTGGTTCTTCGGCTGGCGCTTTCTTTCGGGACTTTCGGGCGGCGCTATCATGGTGCTCGTCGCAACCACGATCCTTCCGCATATCGCGCCCGCACGGCGCGGCTTTGCAAGCGGCATGATCTTCTTCGGGCTGGGCTTCGGCATCGCGGCATCGGGCACGCTCATTCCGCGGCTGCTGCATTACGGCTTGCAGGCGACGTGGATCGGACTCGGCGTGTTCCCGCTTGTGTTGACGGTTGTCGCTTGGTTCGGCTGGCCATCGACGAATCCTCCCGTGCCTGCCGTGACCAGGGAGGCGCATGGCGCGCGTCATGACGGCACGCGTCTGCGCCTGCTTTACGCGCAATACGCGGCGAACGCACTGGGTCTCGTGCCCGCGATGATTCTGCTCGTCGACTATATCGCGCGAGGGATCGGACGCGGCGCCGGCGTCGGTGCGAGCTATTGGGTGCTGTATGGCGTGGCGGCTATCTTCGGGCCGCTCATCTGCGGAAATCTGGGCGACCGAATCGGCTTTGGCCGCGCGTACCGCTATGCGTTGATCGTGCAGGCGGCTGCAGCCGCGCTGCTCGCGATGTCGGGCCATGCCTATGTGATCGGCCTTGCGACCGTGATTCTCGGGCTCTTCACGCCCGGTATCGTGCCGCTTGCACTGGGTCGCGTGCATGAATTGCTGCCGCACGATCACGCGGAGCAGCGCGCCTCATGGAGTCGCGCGACTTCGGCATTCGCGCTCTTTCAGGCGGTCGGCGGCTATGGCTACTCGTTTCTTTTCTCGCATACGCATAACAACTACGCGCTGATCTTCGCATGCGGCGCGTTGGCGTTGACTGCCGCATTCGTCGCCGATCTGTTCGTGAATCGTGACTAACGCGATGGGCCCGTGTCGTCCGATTCCATGTCGGGGTCGGATATGCGCAAGTCCTGGCGTCTGTGATTGATGACGATGAATACGCTCATCAGAATCAGAAAGCTGGCGACTAGCATGGCCGAGTTGAAGAACACGCGCTCGTAACCGAGTTCCGCCACGTTGATGAACCAGTAGGGATAGAAGTCGGATGCACTGCCGCGCCATAACGTAATGAAGAGATAGCAGAGCGGATAGACGAGCCATAAGGCGCAGCGCCGCAATGACAGATGAAAGCGCGGCACGAAGAGCACCCAGTAAAGCGCGGCGAGCGCGGGCACGACCGTATGCAGCGATTCATTGACGAGCGCACGATAACCCGAGGGCGTCCATAGCCATCGCAACAACGCGTTATAGGCAATGCCCACGAACACGATATACACGACCACCGCCGTTACCACCGTCGGTTGACGAAAGAAGCGCGCAATGGGCGCGTTCGCGCGTATGGCCACGCAGGTGAAGCATAACGCCGTCAAGAACACCGTGAGGTTGGTGAGATAACTGGTGGTACGCGCAATGCCGTCGATCACGGTAAAGCCGCGTCCGACCATGCGCGCGATGGTGATATCCGTCTGCGCCGCGAGCGCGAGCCACGCAATCATGGCGATGGCGGCCGCCACGCCGAGCGATGCGGTGCTGGGCGTGTGCAGCGGCAAGTCGTGTTCGGGTGCGCGCGACGGCGTGCTCGAGGATTGTGAAGACGAGTCGGTCATGCACCCATTTTATCGACGCGCGCCGGCCCTTGCAGCGTTGCAAAAAGCACGGCCGCCTGCCGTGTTCGTTGAAAACGGCAGGCGGCTCGTTCGTCGCTTGATTTCAATGATCCGCTAGCTTGCCGGAAATCGAACGCACCGCGAATGCGCCGATCACCATGAACACCGCAACCGCATAAAGACCGATGCTGTTGTTATGCGTCGTGACATTGAGCCACCCGACCATATACGGCGAAACGAAACCCGCGAGATTGCCTACGCAATTGATTCCCGCGATGCCCGCCGCCGCCGAGGTTCCCGCAAGAAACGCAGCCGGAATGCCCCAGAACAGCGACAGCGCGGACAAGATTCCAGCGGCCGCCACACTCAACGCAATGACCGCAAGCACGGGTTGCTGTCCCACGTATCCGCTTGCCGCAAAGCCTATTGCACCGATCACGAGCGCAATGGAGAAGTGCATGCGCCGGGAGCGGAACTTGTCGGCGCTGATGCCCGTGAGAATGATCGCGGGAATCGCGACGATATACGGAATCGCCGAGAGCCAGCCGATCACTTCGACGTTCTTGAGCCCTGTGTCCTTGATGATCGACGGCAGCCAGAAGCTGATGCCATAGAGGCCGATGATCTGGCAGAAGTAAAACGCCGGCAAGCTTCCAGATGTTGCGGTCGGAAAGGAACGCGCGGGCGTCGTGGTGCGCGGTCTTGTCGCCTTCCTCGCGCTCGACTGCTTGCGTCACGAGACGCTTCTCGTCGTCGGTGAGCCAGCGTGCCTTGCTTGGCTTGTCGACCATCATGAAGAGCACGGCGAAACCCACGATAAACGCTGGAATTGCTTCGATGAGGAAGAGCCATTGCCACGCCGACATCACGGCCGAATGCTTGAACGCGGTCAGTATCCAGCCCGACAACGGACCCCCCACGATGCCGGCAAGCGGAATGGCGATGTAGTACACACCATAGGCGAAGCCGCGTTTTCTCGCCGGGAACCAGTACGTCAGATACAGCATGATGCCCGGTGAGAAACCCGCTTCCGCGATGCCGAGGACGAAGCGCACGAGATAGAACTGAAACGGCGTCTTGACCACGAGCGTGAGCGCCGAAACGATCGCCCACGTGATCATGATGCGCGCAATCCAGCGCCGCGCGCCCACGCGATGCAGGATGAGATTGCTGGGTACCTCGAAGATGAAGTAGCCGATAAAGAAGATACCGGCACCGAGGCCATACACCGCATCGGAAAAGCCGAGATCGGAAAGCATCTGCAGCTTCGCGAAGCCCACGTTGACGCGGTCCAGATAGTTGCAGAGATAGCAGAGCACGATGAACGGCATGATGCGCCACGTGATCTTGCGGTAGACGTCCGCACTGCCTGCTTGCGTAACGCCGAGAGTTTCGCTGATTTGGCTCATGTCTCCTCCGTCGCCCTTTGCCGGGCGTTTAGAGATGGCGAACGCCCGGACCATGAGATGGACCGGGCGTGCCGCGGATCAAAATGTCTTCATCGATGAACTAGCTCGCGAGCTTTTGCGCCGGTAGTTCAAGCTTCATCTCGGCGCGAAAGAATTCTTCCATCTCGCGTCGTACCCGCACGGCTTCCTTGCTTGCGTCGAATGCCACATCGCTCCAGCGCACGGGTTGTCCCGCAGGCACGGCGCGTTGCAGCACCATGTTGTGCGCAAGGCCGATAGGCAACGCACCCAGCAGCAACGAGTCCGCAGCGGGCATCAGTTTGCCGTACACGGTGTGGCCGCCTTCGCCGTCGAGCCGCTCGCCCGCGCGCAGATCGCGCTTCGCGGTGGCGGCGACATCGCCATGAAAGCCAGTTGTCGCGCCGGTTGCTTCGCCACGCACGGCGATGCTCGCGATCGACTGGCCCAGTTCCAGGCCGATCAGGTGATACGGCTTGTACATGGCGGCGAAGCGACCCGTGCTGTCGGTCTTGAGACCGTACTGCGAGAAGCAGTCGCGCACGTAGTCCGTGGGGGCTTCGATGACGACGTAGACGCCCCAGCGCAGATCGCGGAACACGGGGCGCCCATCGCGTTCCAGCGACGACACTACTTCCACGCTACCGCGATGCGGCAGGATCCCGCCTTCCGATGCGGGACGCAGCACGCTTGGCAGATCGTCCACGCCGCATGCGGGGAACGCGAGGCCGTCGGCGGGCGGACGCAGATCGCATCCGTTGGAAACAGCGGCCATCTCGAGCGCGGACTTGGTGCCGTCGAGAAACGAGTTGAACATCTGCGCGTTGAAGTCGCCGGAGCCGACCTGTTCCTCGGTGAACCCGTAATGGCCCCACACGGTATCGGGCGTCGACTGATGGTAGATCGGCAGATACTTCGTGCCCTTGCCCGCGCAGATCACATCGAAGCCGATGGTGCGTGCCCAGTCCACGAGTTCCGCGATGAGCGCGGGCTGATCGCCCGAAGCCATCGAATAGATGATGCCCGCCTCTCGTGCGCGGCGTGCGAGCAGCGGGCCTGCGAGCACATCGGCTTCCACGTTCACCATGACGATGTGCTTGCGATGCTTGCAGCACAGCAGCGCGTGATGAATGCCCGCGGCAGGGCTGCCCGTTGCATCGATCACGATATCGACATGATCGCTTGCGATCATGGCATCGGCGTCGTCGGTGATATAGGTCGAGCCGTTGCCGATGGCTTCGTTCCACGATGCCGCCGAATAACGCGCCTCTTCCCAGCCCACACGTTTGAGCGCGGCACGCGCGCGCTCGGGCGAGAGATCGGCCACGCCGGTGAGATGAATGCCGGGCGTGCGCGGCGCTTGCGAGAGATACATCGAACCGAATTTGCCCGCACCGATCAGGCCGACCTTGACCGGCTTGCCTTCCTGCGCGCGCGCCTTGAGTTTCGCAATGAGCGACATGCTGTTTGTCTCCATTCAGGCTTTCGTGTCGTGACGATCGAGCCGCATCGTCTGCTCCGCATTCGCAGAGTTGAAGAAAAGATAGCAGCGTGTTTCTTGCAATAGAATGGGCAAATCGGCAATCGCTCTGTGCAGAAATCCTCATGCGTGGTTTCGACTGGGACGACATTCAGGCATTTCTCGCCATTTCGCGCGCGGGCAGACTCACCGTGGCCGCGCAGCAAATGGGCGTGGATCATTCGACCCTGAGCCGGCGTGTGGCCGCGCTTGAAACTGCACTCGGTGTGCGACTGTTCAACCGCAGTTCCTTAGGGTTTGTGCTGACCCCCGAAGGCGAACGCGTACTGAGCGATGCGGAAGGCATGGAAAGTCTTGCATTGCACATGCGGCATCGTCTCGAAGATGCGTCCATTGGTCTGACGGGAAGCGTGCGCATCGGCACGCCGGAAGGCTTCGGTACTTACTTTCTCGCGCCGCGTATTTCCAAGCTCTCGGCCATGCATCCGCAACTCGAGATCGAATTGATCGCGAATCCGCGCATGTTCAGTCTTTCGAAGCGCGAAGCCGATCTCGCTGTCAGCATGACGCGGCCGGCGCAAGGGCGCGTCTATGCGCACAAGCTCACGGACTATGCGTTGGGCGTCTATGCCGCGCGCGAATATCTCGCGACACATGCGGCAATCGTCACGCGTCGCGATCTGCTCACGCATCCGTGGGTCGGCTATGTCGAGGACCAGATGTGGTCCGCTGAACTGAACTATCTGCCGCAGGTATCGAGCACGCTCACGCCGACCATTCGCATCTCCAACGTGATCAGTCAGACGGCCGCCGTCGCGGGCGGCGTGGGTCTCGGCGTGCTGCCGTGTTTCATGGCGCGCAGGGAACCGAATCTGGTGCGGCTTTTTGCGGATCAAATTGCGCTGAGTCGCTCTTACTGGCTCGTGACGCTTGCCGAAACGCGCGATGTCGCACGCGTCAAACTGCTTGCGGATTTCATTCGCACCGAGTGCCAAGGCACGTGGTTTCTCGAAGAATAAACGCCCGGCCGCACGTGCCAGGTGATGTATTCATCTAGACGTCTCATCAGCGTCACTTTCTCGTCATGTTGCCTTTCTAGAATTTGCCCAACGTTACAGCGGCAGACGAGGAAAGCCATGGACGCAATTCGTATCGAGCGTCTCACCAAGACGTTTCGCAATGGCCGCAAGGCGCTTGATGCCGTCGATCTGCGCGTGGAAGAGGGCGAAATGGTCGCGCTCATCGGTGCGTCGGGCTCGGGCAAATCGACGCTCTTGCGCCATATCGCGGGTTTTATCGCATCGGATGCGGCGCCCTCGCATGTGACGCTGCTCGGCAGGCCGATTCAGCAGAACGGCAAGATCGTGCGTGAAGTGCGCGCCATTCGTCGCGATGTGGCCTTCGTGTTTCAACAGTTCAATCTGGTGGGACGTCTTTCGGTAATCACCAACGTACTCATCGGCGCGCTTACGCGTGTGTCGCTATGGCGGCGTCTCTCAGGGCGTTTTCCGCGCGACGAACGCGCGCTGGCGATGGACTCGCTTACCGCGATGGGTATTGGCGAACATGCGCTCGAACGCGCGAGCAACCTGTCGGGCGGACAGCAGCAACGTGCGGCGCTCGCGCGTGCACTCGTGCAGCGTGCGCGCATCGTGCTCGCGGATGAACCAATTGCCTCGCTAGATCCTGAATCTGCGCGGCGCGTGATGGAGCTCATGCAGTCGCTAAATCGCGATCACAGACTCACGGTGATCGTGTCGCTGCATCAGATCGACATAGCGATGAAGTACTGCACGCGCACGGTTGCCTTGCGCGATGGCCGCGTGGTCTACGACGGCGCATCCGCGAAGCTCACGCCCATGCTGTTGCGCGAACTGTACGGCGCGGCCGCCGCCGAATTGCTGGCCGATCACGACGAGCGTGAACATCCCCCCGCGACTTTTGCCTCTGTCGCCACATCCTGAATCGCAATCAAACTACGGACCGCATCTCCATGAAATCAGCCCGTACCTTCCTGGCCGGCGCGGCACTCGCGTCATGCTTCATGAGCTCAGTGGCCTTTGCCGATACGCTCAGCTTCGGCATCATCTCGACGGATTCTTCGTCGGCGCTCAAGCAACGCTGGCAACCGCTCATCGACGATCTGAACAAACAGACCGGTCTCGATGTGAAGGCGTATTTCGCCACGGACTATGCGGGCATTATCGAAGCAATGCGCTTCAACAAGGTGCAGATCGGCTTCTTCGGCAATGCGTCCGCCATCGAAGCGGTGGACCGCTCCAACGGCGAAGTCTTTGCGAAGGTCAAGTACAAGAGCGGCGAGGCGGGCTACTATTCCGTGCTCATCACGAACGCCAACAGCAAGTGGAAGAGCGTCGATCAGGTGCTGAAGAACAGCCACGATATCAATTTGGGCTTCGGCGATCCGAACTCCACTTCCGGCACGCTGGTGCCTTCATATTATCTCTTCGCGAAGAACGGGCTTTCGGCGAAGACCTCGTTCAAGAGCGTGTTGCCTTCGAGCCATGAAGCCAACATGCTCGCGGTCGTCAACGACAAGATCGATGTCGCGACCAACAACACCGACATGCTCGACACCATCAAGACGCAGCATCCCGAGCTATATCCGAAGGTGCGTGTGCTGTGGAAGTCGCCGCTCATCGCGTCGGACCCGCTTGTGTGGCGTCGCGATCTGCCGCAGATAACGAAGGACAAGCTGCTGAACTTCTTCGTTCACTACGGCGAAAAGGACCCGCGCGAACAGTCCGTGATGACGGCTATCTCCGGCTATTCGGGCTTCGCGGCATCGTCCAATGCGCAGCTCGTGCCCATTCGTCAGATGGCGCTCTTTCAGAAGAAGGAACAGGTGCAGAACAACGCTCATCTGGATGACGCCGACAAGAAAGCGCAAATCGCATCGCTCGATCAGCAGTTGTCCGCTCTCGATGGCTCGGCGGCGAAGTGATGAAGCCGCTCGATATCTCGACCTTTGCCGCGGGCGTGAGCAAGCCCGAGGAAGCGCCTGTGCAAGCGCCGCGCGGCAAGCGTAGCTGGGTGTCGATGCTCGGCTGGATCGTGCTTATCGCGGTACTCGGCGCGTCGTGGCAAAGTGCGGACATGCGTCCGCTCGATCTGCTCGGCGCATCCGGCAACATGAGTCAGTTCGCGCGCGACTTCTTTCCGCCCGACTTCACGGAATGGCGCATGTACGCGCACGAGATGATCGTGACGCTTGCCGTCGCTGTCTGGGGCACGGCGCTCGCGCTCATTTGCGCGGTGCCTTGCGGCTTGCTGTCGGCGCAGAACATCGCGCCGGTGTGGATCGCGCAACCAGTGCGGCGGCTCATGGACGCGTGCCGCGCGATCAACGAGATGGTCTTCGCGATGCTGTTCATCGTCGCGGTCGGGCTGGGGCCGTTTGCAGGCGTGCTCGCGCTGTGGGTGCATACCACGGGCGTGCTGGCGAAGCTCTTCGCCGAAGCGGTCGAAGCGGTGGATGCGCGTCCCGCCGAGGGCGTGCGCGCCACGGGGGCGAGCAGTCTCGACGAGATCGTGTATGGCGTGTTGCCTCAAGTGCTGCCGCTGTGGATTTCGTTCGCGCTGTATCGATTCGAGTCGAACGTGCGCTCGGCGATGGTCGTCGGCATGGTTGGCGCGGGTGGTATCGGCGTAGTGCTTTACGAGGCCATCCGCTCGTTCAACTACGCGCAGACCGCAGCGGTCATGTTGATCGTCGTGGTGATCGTATCGCTGATCGATCTGGCGTCGGGATGGGTGCGCGAGCGCGTGATCTAGAAGGCGTTATCGAAGCGACTTGAGCGCCTGCTTCATGCGGCGCTTTTGTTGCTTCTTCAAAGTACGCAAGGCTGGCTTCGCGGCGGCGGCATTGGGCAAGGCGTCGCTCTTGTCGAGGAGATCGCGGCTTGCAACGACATCGTTCAATGCGCCCAGATGCTTTTGCAGACGCTTCAGCTGTTTTAATCCACCGCGTTCCTTCTCGGCAAGCAGGGGCATGAAGAACTCGATCAGATAGCGCACTTTCTTACCCGCTTTGCGCACTTCGTGCAGCGCGGCATATTCCGGGCGCTTCACTTGCCGCGCGCGCTTGATGCGTTTCTTCAACTGCCTTCGCGCGTTTCGAACTCTGTCAGAAGCGAATTGCTCGATAGCCACGCGCTTTTTTGCAGTGTTGAGTTCGCGGTTGGCTTCCGCCACGGCTTCGCGCAAGACGCCCTTGATATCCGCGTTATTGAGTGTCTCTTTACTGGTCCTCAATGCTGCATCGCGATGGCCGCGCAATGCCTGCGCGAGATCCGTGTCTTCATGCTCACTCATCAATTCGATCAGGATGTCCCAATCGCGCGTGCTGCCGGCTGCCTGCGCGAGATAACGCAAGAGGGCGCGCTGCTTGTCGTCGAAGGCATCGTCGAGGATCGGCCGATACGCCCAAAAGAGACTGCGCAGACGCCGTAGCGCTATCCTGAGCTTGTGCAGTGTTTCGGCATCATCGCTCTGTTCCAGTTCATGCGCGTGCTGCAGCGCTTCTTCAACGAGCGGTGAGGCATAGGTGCGAAACTGCGATTCGGCGGTGACGCCTGACAACGTGTCTTTCGATCGTCCGGATTTCATAGGTAATCTTTTATCGAAGGAATGTCGTGGGCGTTCGCAAGAAACGTTCCGGCGATTATGAGCCGGTCTCTTCTATAGCGCGGAGAAATTGCGTGCCCGCGTCGGCCAGAAGCCCGGAGTTGTCGATGTTCACCACGCGCGCATGCCTGGGCAGTTCGAGGGAAGGACGGCGCGCAAGACGCGCTTCGATCTGCCGCGCGTCTTCACGTCCGCGCCTTGCTAACCGCGCGGCCAGCACTGCGGGCGCGGCATCGATATAAACGAAGCATGCATGCGGATAGCGGGCGAGGGCGGCATCCGCGTGTTGACGCGAACCGTTCACGACCACCGGTCTGCCGCGTTCGAGCCATGCATCCACTTCGATGCCAATGCCATAGCACAGGCCGTGACTTTCCCAATGCATCGAGAAAAGTCCATACGAAAGACGCGCCTTGAATTCTTCATGCGTCAACGCAATGTGGTTCTCGCCGTCGCCGACCGCACGCGTGATGTACCGATGCGCGAACATCACGCGTGCGCCGACGCGTTCGCGCGCAAAGCCGAGCAGCGAGTCCTTGCCCGCGCCCGACGGGCCCATGACATAGATGAGTCGTGCGCTATCGAGTGTGTCGTTCTGGCTCATGCCCCTTCCCGTACGTTGTTGAACGGCAGCCGCTGCCACCAGGTGAACGGCGCGCCCGGTGCGCTTTCCACGAAAAGCGCCGCGCCATGCACAGGCAGCGCGCCGAGCGTGTCGATCTTGCGCGTCCATGCCGATACGACCGAACCGCGCGCGTGGGTGTCATCGAGCGAATCGCAGAGGGTCATGTGGAAGCGGTATTCATCGAAGACATAGGGATAGCCCCATTCACGTACGAGCGCGATTTGCCGCTCGCTCATGCCGTCGACAATGCGCCGCTCGATGTCCCCTGCCGATGGCATCGCGCGAACTGCTGCGAGCGCTTGCAGCGCGCTTGCGGCCATTTCGCGCAAGCGTTCGTCGTCGTTTTCCTCCGATGCGCGCAACGCCACGAAGCGGCCCATTTCCGCTACGCGCACCGGCATCTCAAAGCGCGTGACCGACGACGCCCAGGCACGCGCGGCCGCGAGCACATCGGCGGGTTGCACGCCGCTCGCGCAATGGAACGGCGGCACGATGGTCGCATGCCAACCATAGCGGCGCGGCGCGCGTGTGATGTCGTGCGCTGCCGTTTCCATCGAGAGTCCGCTTTCCGCGTCGCGCCCGAGCCATTCGCAACCAGCACGCCACCATGCGGATGCGGCGGGCGGCGCGTAATACAGTGCGATGCGCGCTTCGTCACTCCATGCAGCGCTCATAGATCGTGCTCGACCATCAACTGCACGCGATCTGCCGCGAAGTGAGTCACGCCGTACTTGACGGGCACGCCGCGTTCATCGACATCCACATTCTCGACCCACAGCACCGGCTGCTGCCGGTTGATCTGCAAGCGCCGCGCGACATCCGACGAAGGCAACACGCTGCCGATACGGCTCCACTTGCGCATATAGTCCTTGACGCCGAACTCCGCGAGCGCCGCAGTGATGCCGCCTGTCGCTTCGATCACCGTGGGAAGCTCGGGAAAACGCGCGGCGGGATACCAGTTGCGTGCGTAGGTCAGCGGCACGGCGTCGGAGTCATGACGCGTTTCGAGCTGATAGACGAGCGTGCCCGCACGCAGAGCGAGCGCCTTCGCGACGGTAGGGTCGGCCTTCACGCGTTCGGAAGAGAGCACGACGCCCGTGGACGTCTGCTTCTGACGGCGAATGTTTTCCGTGAAGCGCGTGCGCCTGCCGATTTGATAGTCGATCGCTCCAGGCTGCACGAAGGTGCCGCGTCCCTGTTCGACGCTTACGAGACCCGTTGCGGCAAGACGCAGCATGGCGCGGCGCACGGTATGACGATTCACGTCGAAGCGCCGCGCCAGTTCCGCTTCGCTCGGCAGACGGCCTTCCTCGCCGAAGCTCTTCGAGGCGATCTCCGCCGAGAGTATTTGCTCGATCTGCCGCCAGACCGCGACCCCCGCGCCGCGTTCGACGGCGTGTCCCGGCGCCGCGTTTTCGTTCGATGTCATGTAGGTGTCATTCCCGTCGGTTTGAATATCGCTGTTGGGCATTGTAGTGCGCAAATGGTGATGGAAATATGAAAGCCCACTTATCCAGACGTCTAGACGACCAGACGAAAGCCGCGTAGCTTAAGATGCCCGCAACGTACAAATCATCAGGGAAAGCCATGAGTCAGAGAGAGGAGCCGCGCGACGAGGCTCGTTCGTTCGACCGCCGCGAATGGATGGCGGTGCTGGCGCGCACGCCGCGCGAGAGTTTGCAGGCCGCGCTCGAAGGCATGAGTGTGCCGCGCTTCGACTGGTTGCGCGCGCCGGATATCGGCCTGGCAATGGTGCGGGCGCGCATCGGCGGCTCGGGAGATGCCTTCAATCTCGGCGAGACTACCGTCACGCGCGCCACGCTGCGTTTGCATATGGACGACGGCAGCGCGCCGGTCGGTGTCGCGGTGCATATGGGCCGCGACAAGGAGCGCGCGAAGCTTGCAGCGTTGATCGACGCGCTGCTGCAGACGCCCGCGCATGCGCAGCGCTTGCAGACGGAAGTGATCGCACCGTTGGCCGCGCGTCTCGCCGACGAACGGCGCCGCAAGGAAGCGGAAGCGGCTACGACCAAGGTCGAATTCTTTACGATGGTGAGAGGGGAATGATGCAGATCGACATGGCCGCTCTTGTGCCCGGCTTCAACGACCCGGTGCACGATGCCCAACGCGTCTTTCGCGCTTTGCTGGAAGCGTTGTCGCGTCCGGGCAGCATCGTCGCGATCGATGCCGCGTTGCCGAACAATCACGCCATGCGCGATGCGCTTGCACACCGCGTGCCGCTTGCAGCTTTCGCGTCGCTGCTCGCGCTCGCCGATTATTCGACGCCTGTATTCATCGAAGGCGGGAACGCCGCATTCGGCGATGCCTTGCGCTTTCATGCAAGCGCGCCGCTCACGCCGAATCACAGCGAAGCCGCGTTCGCCTATCTCGGCGATGCAGCCGCGTTGCCCGCGCTCGATGCCTTCTCGTCGGGCGAACCGGAAACGCCGGAAGATGCGGCGACGCTTTTCATTCGCGTGCCTTCGTTGACCGAAGGCGAGCCGCTCGTGTGGCGCGGTCCGGGGATCGAAGACAAGCGCAGTGTCGCCATTGCGGGACTCACGCGCGAGTTCTGGCAACAGCGCGCGGCGCTGACCGCGCAGTTTCCATGCGGCATGGATTGTTATTTCGTGGCGGGCGGCGCGCTCGTCGGCTTGCCGCGCACGACGCAAGTGGAGGTGAACTAATGTACGTCGCGGTGAAGGGTGGCGAAAGAGCCATCGAACGTTCATGGGATGTGCTCGCCAAGCATCGGCGCGGTGACTTGCAGGTGCCCGAGCTGAGCGTCGCGCAGATTCGCGAGCAGTTGCGTCTCGCGGTGGCGCGCGTGATGACCGAAGGCTCGGTCTACGATGAAGAACTCGCGGCGCTCGCCATCAAGCAGGCGGCAGGCGATCTGGTCGAGGCGATTTTTCTGCTGCGTGCGTATCGCACGACGTTGCCGCGCTTTGGCTACACCTTGCCCGTGGACACGGCAGCGATGTGCGTGGAACGGCGCATCTCCGCTGCGTTCAAGGATATTCCGGGCGGGCAGATGCTGGGCGGCACCTACGATTACACCCAGCGTTTGATCGACTTCAGCTTGCTGGCCGAAGGGGAAGTGGTTAGCGATGCAACGACTTCCAGCGACCACGCCGAAGCCACGAACGATATGCCGCGTGTGTTGTCGATGCTCAACAACGAAGGGCTGATCGAGCAGGAACGCGCGCAGGAAGATTCACCGGAGCCGGGCGACCTCTCGCGCGAACCGCTTGCGTTTCCCGCTGATCGTGCAACGCGTCTGCAAAACCTTGCACGCGGCGACGAAGGCTTTCTGCTGGCAATGGGATACGCCACGCAACGCGGCTACGCACACAGCCATCCATTCGCAGGCGAGATTCGTCACGGTGAAGTGGCCGTGGAAATGCATATCGATGAGCTCGGTTTTGCGGTGGAGATCGGCGATATCGACATCTCCGAATGCCAGATGATCAACCAGTTCTCGGGCAGCGGCGAAGTGCCACCGAAGTTCACGCAAGGCTATGGTCTCGCGTTTGGGCATTCGGAGCGCAAGGCCATGGCCATGGCGCTCGTCGATCGTGCCTTGCGAGCGGAAGAGTTGGGCGAGAGCATCGGCTCACCCACGCAGGATGTCGAGTTCGTGCTCTCGCATAGCGACAACGTCGAGGCATCGGGCTTCGTGCAGCACTTGAAACTGCCGCATTACGTCGACTTTCAGTCGGAGTTGGAATTGCTGCGGCGACTTCGTGCATCGCACGGCAAGGAGAAGACGGCATGAATAACGCGCTGACCGAAGGCTATAACTTCGCTTATCTGGACGAGCAGACCAAGCGCATGATTCGTCGCGCCTTGCTCAAGGCCGTTGCGGTGCCGGGGCATCAGGTGCCGTTCGCCTCGCGTGAAATGCCGCTGCCGTATGGTTGGGGCACGGGCGGTTTGCAGGTGACGTCGGCGATCATCGGCGCGGACGATACGCTCAAGGTGATCGATCAGGGCTCCGACGAAACCACCAACGCGGTCAACATTCGCCGCTTCTTCGCGCGCACGGCGGGCGTGGCAACGACCACGCGCACCGCGGACGCCACCATCGTGCAAACACGTCACCGCATTCCTGAAACGCCGCTCACGGAAGCGCAGATTCTCGTGTACCAGGTGCCGATGCCCGAACCGCTCTACAGGCTGGAGCCGCGCGTGACGGAGTGCAGGAAACTGCATGCGCTCGCGGACTACGGTCTCATCAACGTGAAATATTACGAGGATATCGTGCAGCACGGCAGCATTGCGACGACCTACGATTATCCAGTGCTGGTGAACGATCGCTACCTCGCGGCGCCTTCGCCTATTCCGAAGTTCGACAATCCGAAGATGCACATGAACGCGGCGCTGCAACTCTTCGGCGCGGGACGCGAGCGGCGCATCTACGCCATTCCGCCTTATACGAAGGTGAAGAGTTTGGATTTCGAAGATCATCCATTCAGCGTGCAGAAGTGGGACCATGCGTGCGCGCTGTGCGGGTCGCGTGAGAGCTTTCTCGATGAAATGATCGTCGACGACGAAGGTGCGCGCATGTTCGTATGCTCCGATAGCGACTATTGTCACAGCCGCCGCGACGAGCAAGAGGCAAAGGAGGCGGCGCAATGAAGACGCTCTTGAATGCGCGCGGACTCACCAAACGCTACGACGGACGCGGCGGTTGCGTCGATGTGGACCTTGCGGTCTATCCGGGCGAGGTGCTGTGCATCGTGGGCGAGTCGGGTTCGGGCAAGTCGACTCTATTGAACGCGCTTGCGCTCAGAAGCAGCATCGACGAAGGTGCGCTCGACTACACCACGCGTGAAGGCGAAACGCTGGATCTGCTCACGCTCAGCGAGCCACGCAAGCGACTTTTGTCACGCACGGAATGGGGCTTCGTGCATCAGAATGCACGCGATGGATTACGGCGCAACGTGTCGGCGGGCGCGAACATCGGCGAGCCGTTGATGGCCATCGGCGCGCGCCACTATGGCCGTTTGCGCGAGACGGCTTCGGACTGGATGGGCCGTGTCGAGCTCGATGCGACGCGCATCGACGAATTGCCTTCGGCTTTTTCGGGCGGGATGCAGCAGCGCTTGCAGATCGCGCGCAATCTCGTGACCGGGCCGCGACTCGTCTTCATGGACGAACCTACCGCCGGTCTCGACGTATCCGTGCAGGCGCGTCTGCTCGACTTGCTGCGTACCTTGACGAACCAGCTGCATCTCGCCGCTGTAATCGTCACGCACGATATCGGCGTGGCACGCTTGCTCGCGCATCGGTTGATGGTGATGAAGGACGGGCGCGTGGTGGAGAGCGGTCTCACGGATCAGGTATTGGATGATCCGCAACATCCTTATACGCAGACGCTGGTGGCGTCCGTGCTGCCGGTTTGAGGTGCAACAGATGACTACGACAGACGAAGAAGCGTTCGCCGCGCGCACGGAGCTAATGCTGCGCGCACGCGACATAGAAAAGACCTTCACGCTGCATCAGCAGGGCGGTGTGCGCATCGTAGCGCTCGCGGGTGTATCGCTCGATGTGGAACGCGGCGAATGCGTGGTGCTCGCGGGCGCTTCAGGCGCCGGCAAAAGCACGTTTCTGCGTTGCATGTACGGCAATTATCTCGCGACGCGCGGCAGTATCGCCATTCGCGACGAAAGCCGCGCTTCGCGACATCTCGTGCTGACCGAAGCCGAGCCGCACGACATCATCCGCTTGCGCAAAAGCACGCTCGGTTACGTGAGCCAGTTTCTCCGCGCCATCCCGCGTGTCTCTTCGCTCGATCTCGTCGCGGAACCGCTGGTCTCGCGCGGCGTCGATGCAGACGAAGCACGTGAGCGCGCGTGCGTCCTGCTCGCAAGGCTGAACGTACCGCGACGCTTATGGTCGCTCGCGCCCGCGACGTTTTCCGGCGGCGAGCAACAGCGTGTGAACATTGCGCGCGGGCTGATCGCGGCGCATCCTGTCTTATTGCTCGATGAGCCCACGGCGTC
This sequence comes from Caballeronia sp. LZ001, assembly GCF_031450875.1. Lineage (NCBI taxonomy): Bacteria > Pseudomonadati > Pseudomonadota > Betaproteobacteria > Burkholderiales > Burkholderiaceae > Caballeronia > Caballeronia sp. LZ001. Next base: position 954,731 of record NZ_JARTVX010000004.1, read on the forward strand.
GCTCGATGCACAGAACCGCGACGTCGTGGCCGATCTCATCGTCGAGGCGCGCGAGCGGGGCGCGGCCATCGTCGGTATCTTTCACGACGAAGATACGCGTGAGCGCGTGGCAACCCGCATCGTGCGCCTTGCAACACCGGTAGTGGTCAACTCATCCGAAGACGGAGCATTGCAGACATGCTGATTACGAATGCGCGCATCGTCACGCGCAACGAGGAATTCACGGGCACGGTGCGCATCGAGGAGGGCTGTATCGCGGATGTATCGCCGGGAAATACGGCGACGCGCGACGCGTTGAACTGGGACGGCGACTATCTGCTGCCGGGCTTCGTCGAACTGCATACGGACAACATCGAAAAGCATCTCGCGCCGCGTCCCGGCGTGCTGTGGAATCACGAAGCGGCGATCATCGTGCATGACGCGCAAGTGGCTTCGGCCGGCATTACGACCGTGTTCGATGCGCTCGGTGTGGGCTCCCGTCCCGAAGACGGCGTGCGTGGCCGCGAACTTCAAGTGCGTTGCGCGCATTCCATCGGCAAGTTCGTCGAACGCGGACTCTTGCGCGCCGATCACTTCCTGCACTTGCGTTGCGAAGTCGGCACGACGGACGTGGTCGAGGTATTCGATTCACTGAGCGCGCATCCGCTCTTCAGGCTCGCATCGGTGATGGACCATACGCCGGGTCAGCGCCAGTGGCAGGACCATGAAAAGTGGCGCAAGTATCAGGAACGTCACGGCAAGTGGAGCGACGAACACGCGAATGACGTGCTCGCGCAACTGGCCGAGCATCAGGCGCGTTACGCGGCGGCGCATCGTGCGGACATCGTCGCGCGTTGTCAGCGCTTGGGCATCTCGCTTGCAAGCCACGACGACACGCTCATCGAGCATGTGAAAGAAGCCGCGCGCGACGGCATTGCGCTCGCGGAATTCCCGACCACGCTCGATGCAGCCCGTGCCGCGCGCGAACATGGCATCGCCACGATCATGGGCGCACCGAACGTCGTGCGTGGCGGCTCGCACTCGGGCAACGTGTCGGCACTCGAACTCGCTCGCGAAGGGTTGCTCGACATCCTCTCGTCCGATTACGTGCCTTCGAGCCTGCTCATCGCAGTGTTCGATCTCGTCGAGAAGGCGGGATGGACCTTGCCGCGCGCGGTGGCCACGGTTTCTTGGGCACCCGCGCACGCGGCCGGACTCGCCGACCGTGGGGCCATCGTGACGGGCTTGCGCGCCGACTTCGTGCGCGTCGCGCTGGCGGACGGTCTGCCTGTGCCGCGCGAGACTTATCGCAACGGGCAGCGCGTTTCTTAAAACGCCGACAGCCCCGCGCAAGGCAACCGACATACACGGGTAAGCCCGCGTTGCGAAGGCATGCAGACTTCAGTACTCTCGCGCATGAATTAGTTCGCTATGTGAATCGCTGTTCGCCTGACGAACATTAGTTGAACGACGATTGCCAATCATCGACGAGGGAATGAAGTGAGCCGAAGTCCTGCTGTGAACGTGCAGACGTTCATCAACGAGCACCCGTTTTCGCCCTTCCAGTGGCTGATCTTCGTGATGTGCTTCGTCATCGTGCTGCTGGATGGTTTCGATACGGCGGCCATCGGATTCATCGCGCCATCGCTCGTATCCGAATGGCAGATCAGCCGGCCCGCGCTCGCGCCTGTTCTGAGCGCTGCGTTGTTCGGGCTCGCGGCGGGCGCGCTGCTTTCCGGGCCGTTGTCGGACCGGCTCGGACGACGGCTGATGCTGTTGTCCTCGGTACTGCTGTTCGGCGTGGCGTGCTTTGCATCGGCGTATTCGGCAAGCCTCACGCAACTCACGGCGTTGCGCTTCGTTACGGGCCTCGGCCTCGGCGCCGCCATGCCCAATGCCGTCACCATGATGAGCGAGTTCTGCCCGGACAAGCGCCGCGCGACGCTCATCAACCTGATGTTCTGCGGCTTTCCGCTGGGCGCGGCATTCGGCGGCTTTCTCGCGGCATGGATGATTCCGCATTTCGGCTGGCGCAGCGTGCTGCTGCTCGGTGGCGTGGCGCCGCTCGTGCTCGTCGTGCTGCTCTTCATCAGCCTGCCGGAATCGGTGCGCTACATGGTCGCGAAGAACAAGCCGGCCGAGAAGATTCGTGCGACGCTTGCACGCATTTCATCGGCGGCGGCCAACGCAGGATCGTTCTTCATGACGGAGACGGCGCCCGCGGTGCAGGGGCAGGGCGGCGTGAGCGTGGTGTTGTCGCGCTCGTATATCGTCGGTTCGATCATGTTGTGGCTCGCATACTTCATGGGCCTCGTGATCTTCTATGCATCGATCAACTGGATGCCGATTCTCCTCAAGGAATCTGGCCTGAGTCCGCAACGCGCGACGCTGATCTCCGCTTTGTTCCCGCTCGGCGGTGTGGGCGCTGTCTTGTGCGGCGTGTTGATGGACCGCTTTAACCCGAACCGCATCATTGCCGCGTGCTATGCGTTGACCGCGGTGAGCGTGTACTTCATCGGGCAGGCGGTGGGCAACGTGGGACTGCTCGTGCTGATCGTGTTTCTTGCTGGCGTGTTGATGAACACGGCGCAATCGTCGATGCCCGCGCTCGCGGCATCGTTTTATCCGACTCAGGGACGCGGCACCGGCGTGGCGTGGATGCTGGGCATCGGGCGCTTCGGCGGTATCGCGGGGTCGTTTCTCGTGGCTGAACTGACGCGATTGCACTTCAGCTTCGGCGGCATCTTCGCGGTGATCGGCGTCGCGGGATTGATCTCGGCGGTGGCGTTGCTGATCAAGCAGGCCGCGCATCCGCAGGCCGCGTTGCCGAGCGATTTGAAGGCTACGGAGCCGGTCGGGCATTGAGGACGGGTTGTGCCTGGATGATATCGAATCGCCCTGCGTGGACGTTGGTCGCGCGGGGCGAATTGTTTTGGATGTGGGGCTTTGCAAAGAGGCCATGGCCACCAGTCTTTCACTCATCGCACTCCTGTTTGCCAATCGTCAGACCGTGGCATGTCGTGTGCTGATGAAGAACATGCGACCTGCCGCTGCGTGTCAACACCGCAGCAGCAAGGAGGCACCACAAGCCGCACGACATCGCATCTTGCAACCGCAAAAAGGAGTTTTTCGATATGAAGCGTATCGCCATTTCATGCGCCGCTGGCGCACTCGCCCTGGTTTGCGCATCCGCATTCGCACAGGACAATCCTCCCAGCTCGAATACGGGCCTGCAAGCAGGCGACAACGCCCAAACGACCACGACGCACGCGCACAAGACTCATTCGAAGGCCACGCACAGCAGCCAGTCGTCGATGAAGCCCGGTCCGTCGACCACGCCTGGCGGCACGGCCACGCCCGGCACCGCAGGCGCACCGGTCAGCGCGAGCGGCTCGGGTAACTGAGGTCTGAAATAATCGGCGGAACAGCCGCTGGAAACATGAACGGGACGCTCAAGGGCGTCCCGTTTTACATGGCGATTCAATTCGAAAAAGAATCCGCCATCGAGAAGCGCGCGTATGAACGCGCTATGACAATGCAAAACTGGCCATCATGTTGCGCGCTTCAGCTCACGCAAATCAAAGCCGTACCTTACTTTGCAAACAACGACGCCATATTGGCAAACGCCTTGATCTCGACCGCATTGCCCGACGGGTCGAGGAAAAACATGGTCGCCTGCTCGCCCACTTCGCCCTTGAAACGGACATGCGGTTCGATGATAAAACGCGTGTTCGCCGTACGCAGCTTCTCGGCCAACGCTTCCCACTGCGGGATCGACAGCACGACGCCGAAGTGACGCACCGGCACGGCATCGCCATCTACAGCGCTCGTCGTGCGATGCCCCACTTCCTCGGGCGCCAAATGCGCGACGATCTGATGTCCGTAAAAGTCGAAATCGACCCAGTCCGGTGAACTGCGGCCTTCGGGGCAACCGAGTAGATCACCATAAAACTCGCGCGCGGACGCAAGGCTGTGAACGGGGAAAGCAAGATGGAAAGGCGGCATGGCGGCCTGAGTCGTGCTCATGGTGCAACTCCTTTTTGTGGGGTTCGACAGCGTTTGACCCAGATTCTATTCACAAATAAAAGTGCTGAAAAACGATATATTGCGGGAGTCAGCCCCAAATTTATCGATGAATGAATATGCTGCGCGAACTCACTACTTTCATTGCGGTCGCGCGCCACGGCACCTTTGCCGGCGCGGGCACGCACATCGGGCTCACGCAGTCGGCGGTGAGCGCGCAGATGCAGCGTCTCGAAGCGCATTTGGGCTTCGCCTTGTTCGACCGCACCGGACGCTCCGCCACACTCAACAAGGCGGGCCGCCGCACGCTGGAACTCGCGGATGAACTCATGGCGCTCTATACGCGCCTCGCCGAACCCGAGGGCGTCGACGGGCGTGGCGGCGCGTTGTCGGTCGGCGCGATCGCATCGGCGCATGCGGCGCTGTTGCCCGATGCCATCGGCGCGTTCAGACGCGTGCTGCCCGCGTGGCGCATCCGGCTCGTGCCGGGCGTGTCGCTGTCGCTGCTCGCACAGGTCGATGCCGGCGAAACGGACATGGCCGTCATCATTCGTCCGCCGTTCGCGATACCTTCCGAATTGCGCTGGCGCACGCTCGTCGCCGAACCGTTCGTGTTGCTTGCGCCCGCCGCCATGAAGCGCGCCGCCTGGCGCGAAGTAATCGAGACGGCGCCGTTCATCCGCTACGACCGGCGTTCGTTCGGCGGACGGCAAGTGGAAACGTTCTTGCGCAAGCAACGCATCGCGGTGCGCGACGCCATCGAAGTGGACGAGTTGCAAGGCATCGCGCAAATGGTCGCGCGCGGCTTGGGCGTTGCGCTCTTGCCCGTATCCGATGGCATCGGCCCGTGGCCTGCCGGCGTCGTCGCGCTCGGTCTGGGCGACGACACGTTCCATCGCGAGATCGGGCTGGTCGAGCGTTCGCGCAAGGGACGGCAAGACGCGGCGGCACAACTCGCGGATTGCATCGCCGATGCGGCCAGTCGCAAGCCGGAAACGCCGCTTCCGGCGCGCAAGCGCGCGCGTGTAAAAAACAGCGCCTAGAATGCGTTGCAGGCGCGGCCCTCGAGTCGTCTCCTTCGTTGTCCGCGCACGCTTTTCCTTTGTCCTTTCGTGGCGGATGTCCATGAGCGACGAGCAACACACTGACACCACTGACGCCGCACCCCTCGGCCTCTTGCGCGCGGGGCTTGCCTGGCTGGATCGCGTGGACCCGGGCACGCATCGGCGAATCAAGGGATTGCGGCTCGTAACCGCGTATGGGCTCGCGGCCGCGCTCGGCGGCTTGCACGACGTGACGCGCGACGTGCCTGCCAGCGTCTCCGTCGGCATGCTGGCCGCCGCCTTCGCGCTTTGGGCAAGCGTGTCAGAAGCGCGCAGCGCACGGACCGATTCGAGCCGCGATCTCGCCGTGTTGTGCATCGCGGCCGCACTTGGCGCACTCAGCTTCGCGCTCTTCGGGCCGCGGCTGCACGAAATGGGGCGCGGCGGCGCGGAGTTCGTGCTCGTCACGGGCGCGTTCCTCGCGGGCTATCTCAAGCGTTTCGGCCTACTCGGCGCGGGCGTCGGCTCACAGTTCTACATCGGTCAACTGGTCGCTTACTCGATGAACCTGACACCGGGCGATTCATGGGCTATTACGCTCGCGCTCGTCATTGGCATGATCGCGGCAATCGTGCCGCGTGTGCTGAGCGGGCCGGCGGAGCATCCGGTGGTGTTGCCCGCGCTCGCGTCCGAGCCGGCTTACTGGCGGCAGCAGGTTTCTCCCGCGCTTGCCATGGGTCTGCAGGCGGCGAGCGGCGCGCTCGTCGTGGCGTTGTTGAACGCGGCGTTCGGCATGGCGGAATCGGCGTGGGCGATCACGGCCTGCGTCTACGTGGTCGCGACTTCGGCTGTCGGCACGGCACAGCGCGTGCGGCGGCGCATCTACGGCACGCTCGTGGGCGTGCCTGTCGGCCTCATTTGCCTGCCGCTTGCGGAACACGCGCCGCTCTTCATCTGGGCGATGGCTGCCTTCGCGATGATCGTCTACGCCATGGCGCTGCCCGAGCGCTATGACATTGCGTGCGGCGCTTTCGCCTTTACGCTCATCGTGACGATGGCCGCGAGCGGCATTCACTCGATACCGCTGCTCGCCGCGCGCGCGTGGGAGACGTTGCTGGGCGGCGCTCTCGGGCTCATTGCGGCGAAGTTGATCTTCCCGTTGCGCGAGGTCGGCTAACCACGCGCTGTGGCAGAACGCAGCGACGAAGCGGCATGGCACGGGCCTCGCACGCAAAGCGGTAAAGCACCGCAAAACGGCAAGCAAGGCAAAGCATGAACCCGTCAGCGCTTACTCGCCTTCGCCACCACCTCGTCGAGCAATTGCAGGTCCACGGGCTTCACCAGATGCCCGTCGAAGCCCGCCTGCGCCGAACGTTCCTTATCGCCTTCCTGACCGAATCCCGTCATCGCGACGATCATCGCGCGGCCGACGAGCCGTTGCGAGCGTAGCGAGCGCAGCACCGCGAAGCCGTCGATATCCGGCAACGCCAGATCGAGCAGGATCAGCGCGGGCGGAAAATGCCGGATGACGTCGATACCTTCCGTGCCGTGATATGCAATGCGCACCTCGTGCCCCTTCATCTGCAGCAGCATGGCGAGACTGTCGGCGGAATCGACGTTGTCATCGATCACGACGATACGCAATGTCCCCGATGCGGCCGGCGCTGCCAGCAAACCGGCAATGGGCACATCGTCGGCGGGCGCGTAGGGCAATCGCACGGTGAACGTGCTGCCGCGACCGGTGCCATCGCTCGCGGCGGAGATGGTGCCGCCGTGCATTTCGACGATGGAACGGCACAACGTGAGACCAATGCCGAGCCCGGCTTCGCCTGGGTTCAGGTAATGATCTTCCTGTACGAAGAGATCGAAGATAGCCGTCAAACCCTTCTGCGAAATGCCACGGCCGCGGTCGGACACTTTCAGCAGCAAGGCGTTGCGCTCGCGTTCCACGCAGATGTGGATGCTGCTGCCGTGCGGCGAAAACTTCGATGCGTTGTTGAGCAGATTCTGCACGACCTGAACGAGCCGCGTGCCATCGCCCAAGACGACGATAGGCTCGTGCGGCAATTCGGTGGTGATGCTCTGCGCGCGGTCGTCGGTGAAAGGGCGCACGAGTTCCATGCTGCGTTCGACGATCTCGGTCACGCCCACGCGCGCCATGCGCAGTTCGATCTTGCCGGTGGTGATACGGCCCATGTCCAGCAGATCGTCGACCAGTCGGCCGAGATGCGAAGTCTGTCTGTCGATGATGTCGCGGCACGAAGCGAGTCTCGGCGAGATATCCGCTTCCATCTGCATGACGCCGACGGCATTGCGCACGGGCGCGAGCGGATTGCGCAATTCGTGCGCGAGCGTGGCGAGAAACTCGCTGATGCGTCGCGACGATACTTCGAGTTGCTCCAGTCGCTTTCTTTCGCTCATGTCGCGCGTGACCTGGGAGAAGCCACGCAGCGTCCGGTGCTCGTCATACACCGCCGTGATCACCACGTTCGCCCAAAACAGCGACCCGTCCTTGCGCACGCGCCAGCCCTCGGTCTCGATGCGCCCCATGCGAATGGTGGTCTGCAATTGCAATGCGGGCACGTTCGCGGCGATGTCCTCGGGCGAATAGAAGAGGGAGAAGTGCTTGCCGAGAATCTCCGCCGGCAGATATCCCTTGATACGCACCGCGCCCATGTTCCAGCTTTCGATCTCGCCTTCCGGGCTCAGCATGCAAATGGCGTAGTCGCTCACGCTTTCGACGAGCAGGCGGAAGCGTTCTTCGGAAAGCCGCAGCTTGGTTTCCTCGGCGCGCTTCGCGGTGAGATCGCGCGTGTACTTTGCATAGCCGATGATCTCGCCACGCGTGTCGCGCGCCGCCGTGATGACGACATTGGCCCAGAAACGCGTGCCGTCCTTGCGAACACGCCAGCCTTCGTCCTCGAAACGGCCAGTGGCATACGCCTCCTTCAGCTCGTATTCGGGCCAGCCCCGCGCCACGGAATCCGCCGTATAGAAACGCGACAGATGCTGACCGATGATCTCGTGCGCCTCGTAGCCCTTGATCTTGCGCGCGCCCGTGTTCCAGGTGGTAATGCAGCCATTGAGGTCGAGCATGAAGATCGCGCAATCTTCGATGGCATCGACAAGCGTGTGATAGCGCTCGTCTTCGATAGTCGAGTCATTCGGCTTGTCGGACGCCGGTTCCGCTGGCCTGGCAGTGCGCAAGGTAGTCATGGTTCTGATGGGCGGCGCTCAGGTTGAGAAGTTGCAAACGCAACGACCGCGATGTGTTCGAAAATCCGCGTTCGTCATGCAGCGGTGTTTTCGACACATGAAAACGCCGCGTGCGCGCCAGCAGTTTAACCCTTCGTGTGCTGCTTCCGCTTCTTGTCGGGATTTCGTCCACCCAATATTATCCGCGCTTTAGAGGGGATTTCAGCACGGGCGTGCGCGCTTAGACTGCAGGCACATTTCAGGAGGCCGCGCGACCGTCAGGCAGTGAGAGAAGGCCCGTGAAGTGATTTCGATAACCCTTCATGGAGCACTCACATGCCTCGCAAACTCGGTATCATCTTTCTCATCGCGGCGACGCTTGCCGCTTCTTATGCGCTCGCCAGGGGATTTGGCACGGCTTCGCGGCAATGCGTTACCGTGCAGATGATCGCATCGGACGACGCACCCGCGGACAACAGCAATAACGCGGGTACATCGCCCAAGGACAAGGAGGACAGTCCGCTCACTCGTGCACAGGACTGAGCACGGTCTCGCGCCGTGGGCTGATCTTCACGGCGGGCATGAAGAGCATGGAGACGACCGCGCCGAGCGCGACGAAGAACATCGCGGTGAAAGTCAGATGCAGCGCATGGTGCAGTGCAAGGCGGATCTCGTTATTGCTTGCAAAGTCGCCCGGCACGCTCGTCAACAAACGCTTCAACTGATCCGCGTGGACAGCGGGCATGCCGGTCACATGCGTTAGACCGTAGTTCTGCACCGCGCCGAACACCGCCGCGCCGAGCGTGTTGCCGAGATTGCGCGCAAAGAGATTGGATGCCGTCGCGCTGCCGCGTTCGTGCGGCTTCACGATCTCCTGAATCAGGATGAGGCACGAGACGCTCGTCACGCCCATGCCGAAGCCGACGACCGCCGAGCCGATTCCCGCCCACACCGGGCTCATGTCCGGGTTGAGGAACACGAACGGCAGCGAGCCAAGCGGAATGAAGAACGCGCCGCCGATCAAAAGCCGCCTCAGGCCGATGCGCGCGAACGTCCGCGAGGTGAACGTGGCGCCGCTTGGCCAGCCGACCATCATCATGGTGAGCGTGAAGCCGGCTTCGACCGGTGAGCGATGCATCACGCCCTGCACGTACATCGGCAGGAAAGTGGTGAGGCCCATCATCGCCATGCCGGCGAGCAGGGTCGCCGCGTTGCCCGCTGCAATCGGGCGATGTGCCCAGAGGCCGAAGTTGATCATCGGGTCGGCGGCGCGGCGTTCCTGCCAAACGAAGAGGCACGCGCTCGCAATCAGCACCACCACTTCCACGGCCACACGCGTGTTGCTGGCGTGGCCGGCATCGGTCAGAGCCATCATCAGCGCGGCGACGGCGGCGGTGAAAAAGAACGCGCCAGCGAAGTCGATTGACGGGCGGCCGTGGCGTTTCTCTTCGTGCAGGAACATGACGAACAGCAGCGCGGCGAGAAAGCCGATCGGCACGTTGATCCAGAAGATCCACGCCCACGAGAACTGCCGGATGAGCAGACCACCGACCATGGGTCCGAGCACGGCCGATACCGCCCACACGCTTGCCAAATAGCCCTGCACCTTGCCGCGTTCATGCGCCGGGTAAAGGTCGCCGACGATAGTCAGCACCACCGGCAAAATGGCGCCCGCGCCCACGCCTTGCAGCAAGCGGAACACGATCATTGCGGGCATCGACCAGGCAAAGCCCGCGAGCACTGAGCCGATCAAGAAGATGGCGATGCCCACGAGCACCGCGGGCTTGCGTCCATAAAGGTCGGCGAGCTTGCCGAACACCACGGTAAGCGCAGTCTGCGTGAGCAGAAACGACGAGAAAACCCAGCTGTAGAGATCGAGACCGCCGAGTTGCGTGGCGATTTGCGGCATCGCGGTGGAGACGATGGTGGCCTCGATCGCGACCATTGCCATCGACGCCATCACGGCGGCAATGACGAGCGGACGAACGGTTTGTCTGGCTTGTGGCATGCGTTTCCATGAAAGGAATGGCGCCGCCACGCGAGGCGGATACGGCGCGCGGCAACAGGCGGGCTTACACGAAGAAGGCGATACGGCCAAGGCGAAGCTGCATCAGCCGTTGTGCGGCGGGGAGGCATCGCCTATGAACTCGATGATGAAGCGGTCGACTGCAATGGTAGCGCCTGCTGAAAAAGCCTGCTCGCTTCGCCCGACTCTTCGTCCTCATTTTTCTCTAACTATCGGGGTATACGCTGGGTTCGTGGACAGAAGGTTGGTTCACATCCTCGTTCTCCTCAGCTTCGAGCGTCGGCTCCGACCCGGACCGGCGCTTCTTTTTTAGCACGTCGATGCCAGAACCCCGCGCCGAAAGATCGAAAAGTCCGAAGCCACCGAAGGCCGCTAGTAGAATCGAGACGCCAGCCGGTCCGCGTCTTTTCATCTCGATGCGTCTTCACATGATCAAATCGCTGAGAAATCAACTGGTCGTCGCGCTCGGGCTGCTCGTCAGCGCGGTGGGCTTGCTGCAGGGCATCAGCTCGTATCATCTTTGCCGGACCGGCATGGACGCACTGCTCGACATGCGCCTCGAACAAGTGGCGACCCGCATGCGCGACGGTTTCGCCGAAGGCATTCCGCAGAATCCCGCGCGCGGCACGCAGGACGATCGCGATGTCGTGGTCGTCGTGTGGAAGCCGGACGAAGCCACGCCGTTTCGCACGACCGATCCTTCTCTGCGCTTTCCGCGCGATGCAACCGCGGGCTTCGGCAGCTATCAAGTCAACGACGAATCGTGGCGCGTCTTCACGCGTCAGGATCCGACCATGACCATTCAAGTGGCGCAGCGCAACGCCGTGCGCCGCGAACTCACGCGGGAGGCCGCGACGCAGACGCTCTGGCCCATCGTCGTACTGTTGCCGCTCGTGTGGATCGCGGTCGCGCTCGTCGTGAGCCGCTCGCTGCGCAGGCTCAAACGCCTTGGCGCGAAAGTACAAGGCATCGATACCGCCAATCTCGAACCGTTGCCCACCTCCGGCGTGCCCGCCGAAATCGCGCCCTTCATCCATTCGATCAACACGATGATCGAGCGCCTCGCGCAATCCATCGAGTCGGAACGCAAGTTCATCGCCGATGCCGCGCATGAACTGCGCACGCCGCTCACGGCCCTGCAATTGCAGGCCGATAATCTCGCGCCGCACATCGCGCCGGGCAATCAGGAGCGTTTTCGCGAGTTGCGACGCGGCATTGGACGCGCGGGCAGCCTCATCACGCAGCTTCTGCGCATGGCGCGCGCCGATGCCCCGATGGGCGCGACGCCGCTCACGCGGGTGAATATCGCCACGGTCGTAACGAGCGCCGTGGCCGATGTCCTGCCGATTGCGCTGCAACGTGGCCTCGATATCGGCGCCGAAGAGATGGTCGAGGCCCACGTGCGCGCGGTGGAAACGGATATCGGCATGGCGGTGAAGAATCTCGTTTCGAACGCGGTGCGCTATACGCCGGATGGCGGCACCATCGACTTGCGCATGCGGCGCGAGCGCGACATGGTATGGGTCGATGTCGTCGATACGGGGCCGGGCATCGCGGAAACGCTGTTGCCGCGCGTATTCGACCGCTTCTTCAGGGCTAACCCTGATATCGAGGGTAGCGGGCTCGGCTTGTCTATCGTGAAGGCGATCGCGCAGCGCTACGGTGGCGATGTGTCACTTCGGAATCGCGATGACGGGCGGTCGGGCATCGTCGCTTCGATTGGCTTTCCGGTCGAGGAAAGCGGCGTGGCTACCGAGGCAAACGCCGCGACAGCCACCGCTTAAAAGGAATGGCCGCGCTGTTTTGTGCCTATTACAATGGGATCGCGTGCTGCGCGTGGGTGATGACCGCGTCAGCTTGGTCGCGTCAATGCGGTGTGCGGACCCAACATGCGAATCCTACTGATCGAAGACGACGTACAGATCGGCACCAGCCTGATGCGCGCCCTCAAGGACGTCGATTACGCCGTGGACTGGGTGCGCGACGGCCAGGCGGGCCGCGAGGCCATGGACGCCGCTGAATACACGGTAGTACTGCTCGATCTCGGCTTGCCCGGCATGTCCGGCCTCGAAGTGTTGCGTGGTGCGCGCACGGCGGGCAACGCGACGCCGGTGCTGATCCTCACGGCTCGCGACGACCTCGACACGCGCGTGCAAGGGCTCGACCTCGGCGCGGACGACTACCTCCTCAAGCCCTTCGACACGCCCGAACTGCTGGCCCGCATCCGCGCGGTGCTGCGCAGAAAGGCGGGTTATGCCACCTCGCGTCTCGGCGACGAATCGATCAATCTCAACCTCGACCAGCGCACGCTTACGTGCGGCGAGACATCCGGCGTGCTGTCGGCGAAGGAATTCGCGCTGATGCACGCACTCATGGAGCGGCCCGGCACCATCTTTTCGCGCGATCAACTCGAAGACCGGCTTTACGGCTGGGGCAAGGAAGTCGAAAGCAACGCTGTCGACGTGATCATCCATTCGGTGCGCAAAAAGTTCGGCGCAGCGGTGATCCGCAACGTGCGCGGCCTCGGCTGGACCGTGATGCTGGGACAGGCGGGACGCGACGAAGCGAAGTGAGGGCGTGTCACGCGTAAGGGTCGTCGGGGCGACGCGGGATCGATCCGCAGAAGGTCATGCTGTACGCGTGGTCGCTTTCCTCGACCTGACGCATGCGGCGCTCGAGTTCGGCGTGATCGCCCGACGAGGCAAAGTAGTCGTCGTGCGAATGGTCGTCGGTGGCGGAAAAGAATCTGGAAAGACGTTCGAACATGATGCGCTCCTTAGGCGGACGGTTGGCGACGGCCTGCGCTCGGAATACAGTATGGCTCGTCGATGGAAACCAGAATAAGGCGCGCGAATTAGCGTTGAATGATGGCTCGCACATGCAGTCGCCAGCACAGAGTTGAGCCTGCGAAACATGTACGCCAGCGCACGCGAATGGGCTGCCGCGTCGCACCATCGCGTGGTATCTTCTTTCACACAGGTTTCACACAAGGATGGATGTACAGCAGCGCGTTTGCCCTTTCAGTCGAACGTCTCTCGTGAACGCCGCCATGAACGAAGTGCCTCGTACTCTCAGTGCCCGCGACCGTGTCGAACTGCTTTGCTGGCTGACGTGCGGCAGCCTCGGTGCGTACTATCTCAACGGCGACTGGCCCGCGCCGTCATTCCATGTCGAAGCCGCGCGCAAGTGGCTCGACCGGCATCAGCGCGAAGCCGACTGGCTTGCTATCGCCAAACTCTCTGCCATTGCACGCGATCTTGCCGCGCGACATTGCGCCATCCTCGAATCCGACTGGGCGCGCGAAGCGGTCGAAGAGATTTTGGACAGCGAAGACCTCAACTTCAATTCGGGCGTGGTGCGGCCCATTTTGGAGGATTGCCGCCGGGCGTTGGCGGAGAAGCGGGTTCCGGAGTAGACGATTTACGTAGGCGAGTCGTGAGGGCAGTCGCGCCGCCAACCGCAGGCCACTAGCGCCACGTGCTCTATCTAGCGAAATATAGGAAAGTATAAGGTAGTTGAGATATACTTCGCTATATATTGTTATAGAGTCATAGTCATGGATCCGGTTCGGAACCCATTTGCGCCCGGCGCCGGTAGCCAGCCGCCCGAACTCGCTGGGCGCGAAGCAATCATCGAGGACGCACGTATCGCCATTGAACGCGCGGTGCTCTGTAAGCCCAGCCGTTCGCAAATGTTCCTGGGCTTACGCGGCGTAGGCAAGACCGTGCTGCTCAACGCAGTCGAGGCGCTCGCTATTCAGCGTGGCCACGTCACTTCCATGATCGAGGCGCCCGAGAACAAATCGTTGGGTGAGCAACTGCTGCCACGCATGCATCAAGTGCTTCGAAAACTGTCCGTCGCCGCCAATGCCAAGGCGAAGACTTACGACGCGCTGCGAGCGTTGAGGTCGTTTGCCTCCGCATTCAAGTTGGAATATGGCGATGTCTCGATCGCGGTGGATCCCGAAGTAGGAGTCGCGGACAGCGGCGACCTCGAGAATGATCTTCCAGAACTGTTCGTGCGTATCGGCGAGGCCGCTAAAGCTGCCGGTAAAGCCTGGACGCTCCTGATCGATGAAGTCCAGTACCTAAGCGAAAAAGACCTAGCCGCTCTCATCGTGTCATTGCACAAGATCAACCAGGCGCGCTTGCCCGTGCTGTTTTTTGGCGCCGGCTTGCCACAGGTCGCGGCCCTGTCGGGACAAGCCAAATCGTATGCGGAGCGGCTGTTTCACTACCCGGAGGTCGGTGCTCTGCCTGAGGACGATGCCAAGGCAGCGATCCGTCAACCAGTGAACGACGAAGGCGCCGGTATCGACGATGCTGCTCTGAAAGAGATTTTCCTCAAGACGAGAGGCTATCCCTACTTTCTGCAGGAGTGGGGCCATCAGTCCTGGAATCTCGCCGTCGGCGACACGATTACCGTAAGCGACGCAAGGCGCGCCGAGTCGACAACGCTCAAGCGTCTGGACGAAGGGTTCTTCAAAGTTCGCTTCGATCGCCTAACGCCCAAGGAACGCGAATACGTCATTGCCATGGCGAAATTAGGCAGTGGCCCTTATCGTTCGTCCGACGTTGCGGACGCGCTCGGCGAAACCCCGCAGAGTCTCGGTCCTCGCCGCGCGCAGATCATCAACAAAGGCATGATCTACAGTCCGTCCCATGGTGATATCGCGTTCACCGTGCCGATGTTCAATGACTACCTGATTCGCAATTTAAGCATTCTTGGCTGACCGGGCTGCGGATTTGCGCCGAGCGCCGCTAGGGACATAAGGCAGACTAGCGCGAATCACTGTATGAATGTACAGTATGCGCATTTTCCGCGTTCTTCGCGCCCGCGCATGTTTAGCCACGTCCTTCGCACGTCGTCGTCTTCCGGCCTTGTCGGCACGCGTCCGTTCTAGGCAATGGACACGCCCGCCACGCCCACGCCTCGCCGTATCGCGCATCTGGACATGGATGCGTTCTTCGCCTCCGTCGAATTGCTGCGCTATCCCGAACTGCGCGGTCAGCCGGTGGTGGTCGGCGGCGGACGCAATGCCATTCCCGAGACGCTGGCCGACGGCACGCGCCGTTTCAGAAAACTGCGTGATTACGCGGGGCGCGGTGTCGTCACCACCTCCACTTACGAAGCGCGCAAGTTCGGCGTGTTCTCGGCCATGGGCATGATGAAGGCCGCGCAACTCGCGCCCGACGCCATTCTTCTGCCCACGGATTTCGAGTCGTATCGCCATTACTCGCGACTCTTCAAGACAGCCGTCGCGGCGTTCACGTCGCAGATAGAGAATCGCGGCATCGACGAGATTTATATCGACGTGACCGACATGCCGGGCGATTCCGCGAGCATCGGCCGGCGCATGAAGGACGCGGTGCACGAAGCCACCGGGCTTGAGTGCTCGATCTGCATCGCGCCGAACAAGCTGCTGGCGAAGATCGGCTCGGAGCTCGACAAGCCCGACGGCCTGACCATCCTGACGATGGACGATCTCCCCACACGCATCTGGCCGCTCGCGGCGCGCAAGGTGAATGGCATCGGGCCCAAGGCGAGCGAAAGGCTGGCGGCGCTCGGTATCGTAACGGTCGGTGACATTGCCGCCGCCGACCTGGGATTTCTGCAGACGCATTTTGGCGGCACTTACGCCGCATGGCTCGCGCGTATCGCGCAGGGACAGGACGATCGGCCCGTGGTCGTGAGTTCGCAGCCGAAGTCGATGAGCCGTGAGACCACGTTCGAGCGCGATCTGCATCCGAAGAACGACCGCGCGAAGCTCTCCGAGGCGTTCACGGGGCTGTGCAAGAAAGTCGCCGACGACCTGCAGCGCAAAGGTTACGTAGGCCGGACGGTCGGCATCAAGCTGCGTTTCGACGACTTCCGCACGCTCACGCGCGATCTGACCATTCCCGTTTCCACCGACGACCCCGTCGAGATTCGCCGCGCCGCTACCGAATGCGTAAAGCGCATTACGCTGGATCGACGGCTGCGGTTACTCGGCGTGCGCGTGAGCGCGTTGAGCGTGCGCGGAGAGGACGGCGGCTTCATCGAACCGATTCAAGTGGAACTGCCGTTCGACTGAGGCGTTAAGCGCCAAAGGGAATAAGCAAATCGCGGATCGTTCGTTGGCGGCACGGCTGCGACGAAGTAGATTGGCTGTCTTTGCGCCGTTCAAGAACATCGTGACGACCCTCGCACCGACCCTCGAAAGTTCGCCCCAAGCCGCCGATCGATCCATCGACGAATCCATTCAAATTCGCGCCTTCGACGCGCCGCTCGGCGCCGAGGTCATCGGGCTCGATCTGAGCAAGCCGCTATCGCAACCCGATTTCGCGCGCATTCACCGCGCGCATCTCGATCATCACGTGCTCGTGTTTCGCGACCAGCGCATCACGCCGGAACAGCAGGTCACGTTCAGCAAGCGCTTCGGGCCGCTGCAAATTCACGTGCTCAAGCAGTTCGCGCTCGCCGGGCATCCGGAAGTGCTGATCGTTTCCAACGTGCTCGAAAACGGCAAGCCGATCGGTCTCGGCGATGCCGGGCACTTCTGGCACTCGGACCTCTCGTACAAGGAAACGCCGAGTCTCGGCTCACTGCTGCATGCGCAGGAGTTGCCGAAAGTTGGCGGCGATACGCTGTTTTCGAATCAGCATCTCGCGTGGGATACGTTGCCCGAGCATCTGCGTCGCGCAGTCGAAGGACGCCGCGCGGAGCATACCTATCTTGCCAAATACGCCGAGTTGCAGAAACGCAGTCCGTGGCGCCCGAACCTGACGCCCGAGCAAATCGCGCAGGTCAAACCGGTGGTGCATCCCATTGTGCGGACGCATCCGGAGAACGGGCGTCGCGCGCTTTTCGTGAGCGAGCACTTCACCACGCGCATCATCGACATGCCGGAAGACGAGAGCCGCGCGCTCCTCGACGAAATCTTCGCGCATAGCGTGAAGCCGGAGTTTCTTTACCGCCACGAGTGGCGCAATCACGACATGGTGTTCTGGGACAACCGCTCGGTCATGCACTTGGCCGCCGGCACGCCCGACGACGAACGCCGCAAGCTGTATCGCACGACCATTGAAGGCGACGCGCCGTTCTGAGCGCTTATTTCACGGGGTTTTCTCACATGCATTCTCGTTTCGGGAAGCGTTCGTTGCGCGCGCTCGCCGCCGCGCTCGTCGTCTCGTTGGGCTGTTCGGCGACCGCGCAGGCGGAAGGCACGTTGCGCGTGGCCGAGCAATTCGGCGTGGTTTATCTGCTGCTCAACGTGGCGCGCGATCAGAAGTTCATCGAGCAGGAAGGCAAGAAGCAAGGCGTCGATATCAAGGTCGATTGGGCCAAGCTCTCGGGTGGCGCGAGCATCAACGACGCGTTGTTGTCCGGCTCCGTGGATATCGCGGCGGCAGGCGTCGGTCCGTTGCTCACGATCTGGGATCGCACGCACGGCAAGCAGAACGTGAAGGGCGTGGCGTCGCTTGGCAATCTGCCGTATTACCTCGTATCGAACGATCCGCGCGTGAAGACCATCGCCGATTTCAGCGATAAAGATCGAATAGCGGTGCCGGCCGTGGGCGTCTCGGTGCAGTCGCGCATTCTGCAATTCGCGTCGGCCAAGCAATGGGGCGACAAGCAGTACGATCGCCTCGACAAGCTCACGCAAGCGGTGCCGCATCCGGACGCGGCGGCGGCCATCATCGCGGGCGGCACGGAAATCAACGCGCACTTTGGCAATCCGCCGTTCCAGCAGCAGGAACTCGCGGGCAATCCGAAAGCGCATATCGTGCTCAACTCGTATGACGTGCTGGGTGGGCCGAGTTCGGCCACCGTGCTCTATGCAACGGAGAAGTTCCGCAATGAGAACCCGAAGACGTATCGCGCTTTCGTCGATGGCCTCAACGATGCGGCGCGCTTCGTCACCGCCAATCCCGAGAAGGCGGCCGACATCTATTTGCGCGTGAACAACGCGAAGCTCGACCGTGATCTGCTCCTCAAGGTCATCAAGGACCCTGCGGTGCAGTTCAAGGTCCAGCCGCAGAACACCTTTCCGCTTGCGCAGTTCATGCATCGCGTGGGCGCGATCAAGAACGATCCCAAATCGTGGAAAGACTACTTTTTCGACGATCCCGTGACGCGCGGCGGCAGTTGATATCGAGTTGATATCGCGCTGACTGCTTTCCATATTCGCAAAGATTGGTTAGGCGAACGTGCCGCCCTGACTATGCTTGAGGATTGCATTCAGGCATAAGATCATGGCGGCGAATCCCCAAGCCATTTATCCGCGCGAACCCCAGCCCGAAGCCGGGACGAGCGACAAGCTGCTGTCGGCCAGAAACGTTTCTCTCGAATACCGCACGCCCGAAAGGCTCGTGCGGGCCACGCACGATGTCAGCTTCGACGTCTACGGCGCCGACCGCTTCGTGCTGCTCGGCCCTTCGGGCTGCGGCAAATCCACCTTGCTGAAGGCCGTCGCGGGCTTTATCGAACCGGTGTCGGGCAGTATCGAAATTGCCGGTGAGCGCGTGAAGGGGCCGGGCGCGGATCGTATCGTCGTGTTCCAGGAATTCGATCAGTTGCCGCCGTGGAAGACGGTGCTGCAAAACGTCGCGTTTCCGCTGCGCGTCGCGCGCAAGCTCAGTCGCGCCGAGGCACGCGAACGCGCGCTCCATTATCTCGACAAGGTAGGTTTGGCGCGTTTCGCGGATGCCTATCCCCATACGCTCTCGGGCGGCATGAAGCAACGTGTGGCGATTGCACGCGCGCTTGCCATGCAGCCGCGCATTCTGCTGATGGACGAGCCCTTCGCCGCACTCGATGCACTCACGCGCCGCCGCATGCAGGAAGAGTTGCTGCGTCTGTGGAGCGATGAGCGCTTCACACTCATGTTCGTCACGCATTCGATCGAAGAGGCGTTGATCGTCGGCAATCGCATCTTGTTACTGACGCCGCATCCGGGACGCGTGCGCGCCGAACTGAATAGCCATCAATATACGCAGGAGAGTCTGGGTCGCGGGGAGTTTCAGCAGAGCGTCGCGCGCATTCATCGCTTGCTGTTCGAAGAGGAGGCCGCGCAATGAGCACGCCGCATCTCGCCGCACCGCCGGTACGCCCGGAATATGAAGTGGGGCCTGCCGCGCCCGCGGACATTCAGTATCAAAGCGAAGTCAAACTGCCGCTCGCGCGGCGGATAGCGGACACGTCGTGGCTGCGCAAGACGCTGATTGCGCTGGTCCTCATCGGCATTTGGGAAATCGCCGCGCGCTTCGTCGATAACGATCTTTTACTGCCGACGTTCAGCGCAACGGCCGTTGCGTTCGTGCAGGGGATCATCTCGGGCGAGCTCATCGACAAGGTTGCCATTTCAATGTCGGTGCTGTTGCGCGGTTATTTGCTCGGCGCGGCGCTCGCGTTCGTCTTGACGTCGCTTGCGGTCTCGACGCGCATTGGCCGGGATATCTTGTCGATGCTCACGGCAATGTTCAATCCGTTGCCGTCCATCGCGCTGTTACCGCTGGCGTTGTTGTGGTTCGGCCTTGGCACGGGCAGCTTGTTGTTCGTGCTGGTGCATTCGGTCTTGTGGCCGCTCGCGCTCAACACCTATTCGGGTTTTCAGGCGGTGCCTTCGACTTTGCGCATGACAGGCCGCAATTACGGGCTGACGGGCTTGCGTCATGTGGTCCTGATTCTCGTGCCTGCCGCGTTGCCGTCGATTCTTGCCGGCTTGCGAGTGGGCTGGGCATTCGCGTGGCGGACCTTGATTGCAGCGGAGCTTGTCTTCGGCGCGAGTTCAGGAAAGGGCGGCCTTGGATGGTACATCTTTCAGAACCGCAACGAGCTTTACACGGATCGCGTGTTCGCGGGACTTGCAGCGGTGATCGTGATCGGTCTTGCTGTCGAGCATCTCGTGTTCGATACAGTCGAGCGTGTCACCGTGCGCCGCTGGGGCGTGCAGAATTAATCGGATTCGTGCATTTGAATGTCGGCCCCGCATGGCGCAGCCAGCGGGGCCGATTTGTCTTTAAAGCTTGGCCAATCCATGCTCGCGTGCCGGCATAAAGGCGCGCACCAGCATGTAAATTCCGGCGATGCCAACCAGCACATAGACGATCCGCGATAGCGGCGAGGCCACGCCGAAGATCGCCGCCACGAGATCGAGCTGCAGCAGTCCAACCAGCCCCCAATTCAACGCACCGATGATGACAAGCGCGCCAGCGACCCAATCGATCGGGCTACGGTGAACGCGAACGGTTCCTTTCGATGAAACAGTAGACATTTTTGGTGATCCTAATGAATTACGAGGGAAAAAAGAGCCGCAATCGAGCGGCTCTTTTCGTTCCGGTTCCGCACCGCATTAGCCGCAGAACCGGCGGTTACTACTTAATGCAGCTTAGTTCGGGGTTGCGGCCGTTGCCATGCCGGAGCCGAGATCGGCGCCGGTGGTCGGGTCGCTCGACGGGTCCGATGCGGTACGCGTAGCCATTGCCTGCAACGCATCCACTTCTTCCTTCGATACGCCGACGGTGGCCGTGCCATCGCCGCCATCGACTGCGGGTTGCGGATCTTCGACGAACTTCCAGTCGCCGCCTTCATTCCACGAACCGCGCGCGTCATCGCCCTTCGACATATTGAAGTACACGCTCGTGAATTCCGGCTGACCGGGCAGCTTGCCTTGCGGGAAATTCGGCTGAATGGAATGCAGCGCCTTTTCGAAGGACTTCTGATGCGCGATTTCACGCGTCATCAAAAAGCCGAGCGCTTCCTTGATGCCCGGATCGTCGGTCACGTTGATAAGGCGTTCATAGACGATCTTCGCACGTGCTTCCGCCGCGATATTCGAGCGCAGGTCGGCAGTCGGTTCGCCGATCGTATCGATATAAGCTGCGGTCCAAGGCACACCGGCCGAGTTCGTAAGCGCCGGTCCGCCGCCATAGAGCAGAGCGGTCGTGTGCGAGTCGTTACCGTGACCGGTCATCGAGCGATACAGCTCGGCTTCGGTCTGCACGGCTTCGGCGAGTTGGCCCTTTGCGCCCTTGTTGAGCATGGCCACGATCGAGCCGATGATTTCCAGATGGCTCAGTTCTTCGGTGGCGATATCGAACAGCAGGTCCTTGCGGCCCGGATCGTCTTCCGATACAGCTTGCGTGAAGTAACGGCATGCCGCCGCCAGTTCGCCTTGCGGCCCGCCAAACTGCTCTAGCAAAAGATTGGCAAGACCAGGATTCGGCGCAGCTACGCGGACGGTATATTGCAGACGCTTATTGTGAACGAACATATCAGCCACTCCTTTGTAACAGCGAGCGCCGTCCTGCAGCGGACGAGCGCACGCATTCGGTTTTAGATGAGTTGTCGATCTCGCGGCGACCGAGAGGACGTTGTTGCGTCACTTGCGGTCATCTTGCTGCGAGCCTCAGCGCATGGTTCGCGCTGGCTGAACGGCCGGGGACAGGGCCGAGTTGAGTCGTTGAATGGGGAACCGAGTTCATGCAGCCGCGTGGACTGGCATGGCGTCGGCTTGTGAGTACTACAGCAACCGCCGTGCCATTGAATCCGTCATGCAGCTTTTTCCTTCAGCGTTCAGCGAGAAGCACCGATCGCTCGAGAAGTATCTGGACGTTCGCAATCGGTGTGCCGCGACCCCGTCGTGATCAGAACTCACGGCACGCGGAATAGCCTTTGCTCTTGGCTAACGACTCTCAAAGCTCAAAGGAAAGTATGCATTCCAGATTAATCGAAACCTTGTCGCGCGCGATGTTCTCCGGCGCAAGCGCGGGTGTGGCGTCGGCGCTTGTCGCAGCGGCGGGCGCGTCGAAATCCGGGCATCGTCCTTATTCGGCGATGAACGCTGTCGCGCATTGCATCTGGCCCGAACAGGCGCCAAAGGAGGAGGCGTCCAGCGTTCGATTTACCGCCGTCGGTTCTGGCATCCATCTGGGCAGCGCGGTTTTTTGGGGCGTGCTATTCGAAACGCTGTGCACTTCGCGTGCGCGTCCGCGTGATGTCGTTGCTGCCGCGATTGCAACGTCAGTCACTGCTTATGTCGTGGATTACCATGTCGTCCCTAAACGCTTCACGCCGGGATACGAAGCGCGTTTGAGCAAGCGCGCCTTGGCATCGACTTACGTGGCACTGGGTGCGGGGTTTGCCATGGTGGCGTTGGCGCGCATGGGGCGATCGCGCTAAAGGATGTGAGGTGCGGTTCGTGATGCGTCATACCAAATGCGTCGCGACGCCAAGGCAACGCCGCGACGATTTACAGCATGGTCAGTCTTGCAAATCCGCCGGCACCTTGCCTCCGTTTTCCGCCAGCTTCTTCATGACTTGCTTATGAAGCCAGATGTTCATGGACGCGGAATCGTCGGTGCTGCCGGTGTAATGCAACTCGGCGGCTAGCGACTTGCGCGCATCCAGGCTGCTGTCGAGATCGAGCAACTTAAGCAAGTCGACAATCGAAGTGCGCCAGTTCAGGGTCGCACCGCTTTGCTGCTGCTTCTGCGTGAGGATCGCTTCGACATCCACTTCGGGCATCGGCGTGACCGGCGGGCGCGCGGGTTCGGCGCTTGCCGTGCCTGCGGGCGTGCTCGTCGGCGTGCCCGATGCCGTCGGTGTCGCCGGCGCTGCGCCCGGTGAAGCGGGCGGAGTAGCGGCGCCGGATGCGCTCCCGGCCGGATGATCGTGCGGGAAAATCTTGTTCAGGATGCTTGAAAAAATGCTCATGGTTCCTCCGTTGGTTTCATTGGTGTTTTGCGATGAAGCCTGTCATTTCTTCACCGGCCGTCGGACGAGGACGCATAAAGCAAGCCTGCTTCCGACAGACTCGTACGTCATGGTGAGCGAACCATCGGACAGATAGGCTCGAAGGGTAGTAGTCGATGCTAATCTCGATCGCCCGCCCACTCGCAGCCGTCGACGCGACGGACATGACGCTCAAACAGCCTACGTTCAGCACTCCGGCTTTCCGAGCACATCCAGAAAAGCCCGCACCTTCGCACTCAACAAACGACGTGAGCTATATAGCGCCCAGATCGCGACGGCCGGACCCGCATCCTCCCCCAACGCGACCAGCCTGCCCGCAGCCACATCCGGCGCAACGAGCAACCCAGGCAGAAGCGCGGCGCCCGCACCATCCAGCACGGCTTCGCGTATCAATAAGAGCGACGACATACGCAGCACCGTCCGTGCTTCGATGGTGCGTGACGTGCCATTGGCGGTACGAATTTGCCAAGGCGTGTCGTTTGCGGTGGAAAGCGTAATCGCAGGCAGCGACGTGGGAAGTTCATCGCTGCCGAATAGCGAAGGCGCAGCAACCAGCACGCGCCGGTCGGTCGCAATCTGACGGCCCATGAGTAGCACGTCGGCCGCCGGATTCACGCGTATCACGAGGTCATAAGCGTCTTGCACGGGATCGACCAGACGGTCCTCGGCGACGAGCTCCAGTTCGACTTCGGGATAAGCAAGCGCGAACCGGGCAGCCACACGCGCAAGCACCGCATGTGTGAACACGACGGGCCCGCTTACGCGCAGCTTGCCGCGTGGCACGGGCGCACGTGAGGCGATCGATTCGCCGAGATCGGCGATATCCGCGAGCAGTCCGTGCGTTCCCTGATGCAGCGCCTGACCGTCCTCCGTGAGCCGCAACGTGCCCGAGCCGCGCTCGATCAGCCGCACGCCGAGCTCCCGTTCGAGTTCGGCGACGCGTCGCGAAAGCGTGGCTTTCGGCCGGTCGAGCTTGCGCGCGGCGGCCGCGAAACCGCCATATTGGGCGACGGCGTTGAAATCGGCGAGAGCGATCAGGTTCATGGCGTTCCATCCGTGAGACGGGGCGTCTTGTTTTAAGGGCTTCCGACTCGAAAGCGGAACGCCTATCGTATCAACACCGGGCCTCTTGACGGCCCGATCAACTCGAAAACTGGAGAATCAACATGGCTATTCTCGTTACAGGAAGCACGGGCGTGATCGGCACGCAGGTCATCGAACAACTCGCGCGGCTGGATGGCGGCGTCGAGGTGAGGGCGCTGACGCGCAAGCCCGCGGACGCGAAGTTTCCGGCGCACGTCAAGCCAGTGCAGGGCGATCTGAGCGGCCTCTCTTCGTTTGCAGCGGCGCTCGCCGATATCGACACGCTGTTCCTGCTCGCGCCGAACGCTGCCGACGAACTCACGCAGGCCCTGCAGGCTTTGAGCCTTGCGCGCGAGGCGGGCGTGAAGGGCATCGTCTATTTGTCGGTATTCAAGGGCGACGAATATGCGGATGTGCCGCACTTCACGAGCAAGCACACCGTGGAGCGCATGATCGAGCGTGAGGCGCTGCCCGTCACCGTGCTGCGTCCGGCGTATTTCATGCAGAACGACGTGCGCCAGAAAGAGCCGCTGCTGAACGCGGGAATCTTCGGCATGCCTATCGGCGATAAAGGGATTTCGATGGTCGATGTGCGCGATATCGGTGAGGCGGCCGCGCGCGAATTGCTCCGACGCGAACACGCAACCGACGCGCTGCCCGCCGAAACGTACGACCTCGTCGGACCGGAGGCGATCACTGGGACGAGCGTCGCGGCTATCTGGACCGAAGCCTTGCAGCGCCCCATCCGTTACGCGGGCGACGACCTCGCTCCTTTGCAGGCAAGCCTCAAGGCGGCACCCGAATGGCTCGCATACGACATGCGACTTATGATGCGTCGCTATCAGCGGGAAGGCGCGGTGGCAACGGCCGCGCAGATCGAGCGCCTGAGCGCGCTGTTGCAGAGGCCGCCGCGGTCGTATCGCGACTTTGCGCGGGAGACGGCGAGCGGCTGGCTCGACGCTTGAGCGGACGGTTCAGGCGCGCAGATTCCACTTGATGATCGCGCGGGTGTCGCGCTCGAAGCCGAGCACGCTCATCGACGCGGTATCGAGCACGAGATGCGCGCCGAACGTGGCCGTGCCGGTGACCCACTGCGCCGCGAGCACGCGCAGAAAGTGCGCGTGCGAAAAGATGGCGATATGCGTCTTGCCGGAGCCAGTCAGCCGGTCGATCACGGATTGCGCGCGGCGTCCGATATCGGCGGCAATCTCGCCTTGGGGCATGGGGGAAGTCCAGACCGACCAGTCGGGAATCTCCTGGCGGATATCGACGGTCTTCCTGCCTTCGTAGATGCCGTAGTCCCATTCGTGCAGCGACGGCTCGACCTCGGCTTGATCGCCGAGACCCGCGAGCTTGCAGGTCTCCCGCGCGCGGCTCATCGGACTCGTGAGCACGAGATCGAACGACTGGGCGGCGAGCACGGGTGCGAGCGCCGATGCCTGCTTGCGGCCTTCGTCGGTCAAGGGGATATCGGTCGAGCCGGTGTGCTGGCCCGACTTGCTCCATTCGGTTTCGCCATGCCGGATCAGCCAGATATGCATGCTGTCGTGGGGTTTGGAATCGGCCATGATGTGGATAGAGTGGTTCGCGCACACGCGCGGCGTGGCTTGCATGGTAAGGGTTATGGGAGCGTTTGTCAGAGGCGGTGCGAAAGAAGGTGCCGCATGACTATCACGGCGCGGCATCCGAGCTCGTGCTGCCGTTCCTGCGCAAAAACACCCACGCATTAAACCCCGCCCCCATGAACATCAACACGCTCGTCATCGCGAACACCGAATGCATGCCCACGTGCGCCGCGATGAAGCCGCCCGCGAGCGGCCCCGTCACCTGTCCGATGTATTGCGCCGAAGTCGCATAGCCGAGGATATAGCCCGCCGCGCTGTCCGGCACGCTATGACGCACCACGCTAGTGATGGCGGGCAAAAGACCGCCGAGCGCAAGCCCCATTAGAAAGCGCAGCACGACGAGCTGCGTGCCGGTCGTGACGAAGATCTGCGGAATCAGCAGCACGCCGCATAACCCGAGACACGCGACGATCACCTTCGTCGCGCCGATACGGTCCGCCAGCCGCCCGACGCGAGGCGCGGCGAGCACGCTACCCAGCGCGGCGGCGGACATCACGAGGCCCGCGACCAGCGTCACGTTCTTCTGGTCCTGCACCAGTTGCGACACGTACACGGTGATGATCGGTTCGATCGACATGTTGGCGAACATCAGCAGCATGGCGCTCGCGAGCATCGCGATGACGGGCGTAAGCTTCGGCACGTCGCGCCAGCCGCTGCTGCGCGCGCGGCCCGGCGAACCCTTCGCGCCGTCGGGCACACGGCGCTCTTCCTTCACGAAGAGCGTCGTCATGATGAACGAGCAGAAAATAAGGCCGCCTGCAAGAAAGAAGGTCGAACGGATGCCTATCAGCCCAGGCAGCAGCCCGCCCACGAGCGGGCCGACGAGATTGCCCGCCATCATTCCCGACGCGTGCGTGCCGAGCGCCCACGCGGTGCGGTGCCGTGGCGTCTGCGTCGCGATCATCACGATGGCGCCGCTCGCATAGCCGCCGACGAGTCCCGCGAGAAAGCGGATCGCCACCAGTTGCCAGACCGTCTGCACGACACCGAGCAGCGACATGGTGATCGCCATGCCGAGACTCGCGCGGATCAAAATCGGCTTGCGGCCATATCGGTCGGCAAGACGCCCCCACAAAGGCGCGACGAGACCCGCCGCCAGAAAGGTCGCGCCGAACGCGACGCCCGACCATTGCACCGCGCTCTCCACGGAGGCCGCGCCTAACTGCTGCACGTAAAGCGGCAAAAAGGGCAGGAGGAGCGTCATCGCCATGATGGTGGTGAACGAACCGAACACGCAGACGTAGAGATTGCGTTGCCAGTGCAGCGAGCCATCGGCGTGCGGCGGAACAGTAGCGGACATGTGGATGCGGACAGGAGAGTGAAGTCGAGTTCCCGTGAATGTCGCAGATTTCATGGCGATGCGCTTGGCCACGACGACGCGGCATGCATCGTGCAACGGCCCTGGGCGCGTTACGATGAACGCGCCACGAGTCCACGACCGATGGAGAACGCCGAGTGAAGATCGCGAGTTTCAACATCAACGGCATCCGCCCGCGCCTGTCCGCCCTGCTCGGGTGGCTCGAACGCGAGGAGCCGGATATCGTCTGTCTGCAGGAGCTGAAAGCAACCGATGCGCAGTTTCCCGCCGCCGATATCGAGAAAGCGGGCTACGGCGCGCTGTGGCACGGTCAGGCATCGTGGAACGGCGTCGCCATTCTTGCCAAGGGCGCGGAACCGATCCTTAGCCGGCGCGGATTGCCAGGTGGCGAAGACGACACACATAGCCGCTACATCGAGGCCGCAGTCAATGGTTTGCTGATCGGATGTCTTTATCTTCCGAACGGCAACCCGCAGCCCGGCCCGAAGTTCGACTACAAGCTCGCTTGGTTCGAGCGCCTCAACGCGCACGCGGCCGCTTTGCTCAAGAGTGGCCATCCTGTCGTGCTCGCGGGCGATTACAACGTCATTCCCACCGACGAGGATATCTACAACACGCGCTCATGGAAAAAGGATGCGCTGTTGCAGCCCGAGAGCCGCGCGGCTTACGAGAAGCTGCTGGCGCAAGGTTGGACCGATGCATTGCGCAAGCATTATCCGAATGAGCGTATCTATACGTTCTGGGATTATTTTCGGCAGCATTGGCAGACGAACTCGGGTTTGCGCATCGATCATCTCTTGCTGAGCAAGGACCTCGCGCCGAAGCTGAAAGATGCGGGCGTCGACACGTGGGTGCGTGGCGAGCCGCATGCAAGCGATCATGCGCCAACGTGGATCGTGCTGAAGGAAGGGCGCGGAGGCGCGCGCCCGAAGAAGAAGGCGGCGGACGCTTGAGGCGCGTCAGCTCGATCTTTTCGATGCCGCGCGTGTTGCCTTCGTGACAGCGGTCTGCGCGCTCTGTGTGATCTCGCCGCTCGCATCGAGAATGACGCCGCTGGTTTGCTCCGCGGTTGTAGTCGCGGTGTCGGCGAGATCGGTGATGACGGCGCCCGTGGACTGCGCGGCTTCGGTGGCGTCGGTCGTGGCGGTATCGAAGAGACCCTTCAGTTTGATGCCATTTTGCTCATACTGACTGCGCACTTCGCCGACGACGTCAGCTTCCGTCGACGTGATGATCGACAACACATGCTGTCCGTACGATGCCGCTTTCTGCGGGAACTGCGCGAGCATGATCGACTGCCAGCCGAAGACATCGCCGGCGCTGGCTTCATCGCCCGCTTTCAGAAGCGCGTTGCTTTCCTCGACCATTTTATTGACGGTCTGCACGTTGAGTTCGGCGAGCGCCTGCATGGTGCTCGCGAATCGGCCGCTGATAGTGAGAAACGCCTGTAGATTGGCGCGAGCAAGCGATGGCATCTGGTAGGCGAATTGACCGGGGTATTGGAACATTTGGCGCTCCTTGTGAAAGTTGAAATCGCTTGACACTGTGGCGCCGCTGGCAGCGACAGCGGCATGCGCGTGTGATCACGGTACAGCCTTGCGATCTACACAGGCCGCGTGACACAAGTTACGCGCCGTCAGAATCAGTCTGACGAAGCTAGGCAATGCCGGTTCCCGCTTCGCCAGAAAAAAGACAAGCGCGCTCGTTCGGTTTCTCTCAAGACGGAACCGGCGCGGCCTTTTTGCTCGCCAGCTCATCGCGCAATTGTAAAAAGCTTTCAAATTTGAATGATCGGTCGCATTTCAACAACATTTCCGTTCGCTTTCGCAAAAGGCCGCTTGTACATTTGCGCCCTAGTTCAGCCCGTATGGCAAGCAGGTATGAATCGGTCACCAAGGACCGATGAGCTTGAGGCCAAGGCACGATCACTAACGACCTTTGCAACACGTGCGTCAAGCGCGTTCACGTATTTCGATGAGCAAGTTTGCCGTTCAATGGAAGCTACCAGTCGCAGACTGGGCCACCGCGCCATATGGTTCGGTGAGTGCGGTCGAGCTCGCGGAAATCGATCCGATGACACGCCGGCGTCTGAGCTCGCTCTCCAAAGCAACGCTTGCCGTTGCAGAGCGATGCATGCAAGCGTGCGGCGCGGCGCGGCTGGTTTTCTCGTCGCAGCACGGTGAACTTGGCCGCACCACGCAGATTCTCGAAGCGATCGCGACGCAAGAGCCGGTGTCGCCGACAGCGTTCAGTCTTTCGGTGCTAAACGCAATGACGGGCGTTTCGGGTATCGCGCGAAACGACCGTTCTGCGGCGACGGCAATCTCCTCTGGCGCGCAGTCGCTCGGCTATGCGCTGCTGGAAGCGTATACGCAATATCGCCTTGATCCGGGCTCGCCCGTCGTGCTCGTGTATGGCGACGAACGCGTTCCGCCGATGTACGGCCTCAACGAAACAGGCGCAGATGCACATGAGGCAATCGCGCTCGTGATCCAGGCCAACGCCAGCTCATACCTCGAATGTACGATGAACGCGCCGGGTACGCGTACCGAGGGAAAGCGATTTGCCAGCCACGCGCTTGCAGTGCGGCATACGCTCACCACGCGCGAGCCCGCATCCTGGTCCGCAGTCGATACCCGCGACACGGCCGACGCATCGATCACTCACGTCTGGCACTGGCGGTGGCTCGATGGCTCGCAGTGAAGGCGCATGTCCGTTGCGCGCTCGTGTGAGCTTCGCGTGGCGCTGGATCGCGACGGGCCTCATATTTTTGTCGTTCGGAATGTGCGGCGCGGCGTTCTCTCTCTTGCTGTTTCCGCTCACGCTTGCGTGGCCGCATCGTACGTCGGCGCAGTTTGTGTCGACCAGAATCGTGCATCTTTATTTCCGTGCGTTGACGGCGCTCTTGCAAGCGATTGGTGTGATGCGTCTCGAAGTCGATGCAAACGTGCGCAATATCAAGCGTGGCGCGATCATCGTGGCGAACCATCCCACTTACCTCGACGTGATGATTCTGCTCGCGTTGATTCCTTCGGCATGTTGCGTGGTCAAGCATGCCCATTGGCGCAACCCGTGCTTTTTTGGAATCGTGCGCGCGACCCGTTATGTGAGCAATCGTGACCACGCAACGCTGATCGAGGAGAGCGTGCAACGCCTTTGCGAAGGCTACTCCATGATCGTCTTTCCCGAGGGCACGCGCAGCCCCGCGAATGGCGGCTTGCATCCCTTCTCGCGTGGCTTTGCACATATGATGCTCGCCATGCACGCGCATGCTGACGCACCATCGACATCCATCGTTCCTGTCGTGCTCACTTGCGACCCGCCCGTGTTCACCAAGGAACGACGCTGGTATCACGTGCCGCGTCGCCCATTCTGCTTTCGCGTCTCGTTGACTGGCGCGCTGGATGCGCGCCAGTGGTCCGCACCCGATGCGGCTCCTGCCGTTGCCGCACGCGTCCTCGCAAGCGGTATTCAGAACCATATCTCTCAACATCTACTCAAGCATGAATTCCCTCAAGCTGGAAATTAAGACCTTGATGATCGAGGCTCTCGATCTCGAAGGCATGACACCTGACGACATCGACGACAAAGCCCCGCTTTTTTCAACCGACGGCGTTGGACTTGATTCAATCGATGCGCTCGAGGTCGGCATCATTTTGCAAAAGCACTACGGGCTCAAGCTGGCAGCCAATGATCCGCAGTCGCGCGAGCACTTTCGCTGCATCGAATCTCTGGCAGCTTTCGTGGAAAGTCAGCGCAAGGAAGCCGCTGAGAGTTCGAAAACACAGACAGCATTTACGGGAGCCGCGGCATGACGCATGACGAAATCCTTAATCGCATGCGCGAGATTTTTCACGACACCTTCGGTATCGAACCGTCGCGCGTTACGCCGCAAGCGCATCTCTTCGAAGAACTCGATCTCGACAGCATCGATGCGGTCGATCTCGCAATCAAGCTTCAGGAGATGACGGGCCGCCGTATCAAGCCTGAAGAGTTCAGAAACGTGCGCACCGTCGCGGATGTCATCGCGGCGGTGGAGTCACTGTTGAAGGCCTAGCGCGGCTGACATGGAAACCCGTGCACGTATTGCACCGACAGGGACGGCAGTCGACGCTCCCGCACCTTGGAGGCGGGCAATTGCTTTCTTGCTCAAGCTCGGCTATCCGGCCGTGATCCTTTGCGCATGGCGTCTTGGCGAGCCACGCTTCGCGGGTCTCGCGCTCCTCGCCGTCCTCTGGCTACAGCGATGGCTCGGCGCGGGCGCGCTGTCTTCCATGCTCAAAGAACTGTCGTCGCTCGACTGGTGCGTGATGCTGATCTTGAGTGCCGTGTCGGCGTCGATCGCCATATCGGGCAGCGTGATTGCGCTGCGCATGTATCCCGCGGTCGTCAATCTAGGGCTCTTTGCCGCGTTCGCGGCGACGCTCGTGCGGTCGCCTTCGATGATCGAACGTTATGCCCGCCTGCGCGAGCCGAATCTGTCGGCGGCTGCCGTCAGGTACACGCGCGGTGTAACGAAAATGTGGTGCGGGTTCTTTATCGCGAATGCTGCGTTTTCAGCCTATACGGCCTGCTGTTTTTCGCATGATGCATGGGCGCGCTACAACGGTCTCGTGGTGTATGTGCTGATCGGTGGGCTGATCGTAGGCGAATTCGCATGGCGTCATTGGATCATCAAGCCGGTTCGACAAGCCTCAACGCAATGATCCTGATGTCTCTCAACGCGCTACTTAATGCAGCGGCGGACCGGCCGGTATGCGCCGACGGTCCACTCCTGATCCGCATGCGGCAGTTTCGTCAGCGCGTAGCAACGCTCGCGGCGCATTATTCGACGATGCAGGAATCGCGTTACGCGCTCTGTCTTGCGGACCCGTACGACTTCACGTGTGCGTTGTTTGCGCTGCTTGTCTCGGGCAAGCTGCCGGTTATTCCCGCGAATGCGAGTGCCGGTCATCTTGCGGGCCTGTCTCTCGCCGATACATTCGATATCGTCATCGATCATCTCGAAGCCGGCACGACCGAAAGTCCCGCCGATGCCACGTTCACGATGCCGCGCGATGCTTCCTTCGTCATGTACACGTCCGGCACGAGCGGCACGCCGAAAGCCGTGCACAAGTCGCTTGGCGAAGTCGATGCCGAAGTACGTGTGCTTGAAGCGAAATGGGGCGAGCGGCTCGATCAGTCGTTGGTGCTGGGAACGGTGCCGCATCATCACTTATATGGGCTCGTCTTTCGCGTCTTGTGGCCGCTCGCTGCCGGCCGCCCGTTCGATCGCACGACCTGCACCGAACCTTCCGGACTGAAGGCCCGTATTGATGTGCACGGCGCTTGTGCAATCGTGGCGAGTCCCGCGCAATTCGCACGATGGCCGGAACTCGCCAGCTTCGATGCACTTTCGTTCACGTGCGTGTTCTGCGGGGGAAGCGCGCTCGCTTCGTCAGCGGCGGCGCGCTACGCGCAGTCAAGCGGAATGTCGCCCATCGAAATTTATGGCAGTACCGAAACCGGCGCGCTCGCTTGGCGTCGCCAGGATGAAAGCGAAGCATGGGACGCGCTGCCCGACGTTCAGGCGTCGCAGGGCGAAGATGGCCAACTTCTCGTCGCCGCAACGCGATTTGCCTGTGACACCAACGGACATTACGGCACCAACGACGCCGTTCGCTTCGACGCCGACGGCCGCTTCCATCTGGTCGGACGGCTCGACCGAATCGTCAAGCTGGACGGCAAGCGTCTGTCGCTAAGCGAGATCGAGACATGCCTCGGGCAGCATCCGTTCGTCCGGCAAGCGGCCGCTGTGAAGCTCGCCGCGACAGACATGCGAGCGCGCGAACGGCTCGGCGTCGTTGTCGAGTTGTCGAAGTCCGGAGCGCGGGCCTGGCAAGGCATGGGCCGTCATGCGATGTCGTTGCTCCTGAGTCGTCATCTCGCGGAGCATGTTGCCGAGGTGCCGCGTCGCTGGCGCTTTCGCGCATCGCTGCCTTTCGACGAACGCGGCAAGCTGCCCGCCGCAGTGCTCGCGCGCGAGTTCCTTGCCGACGCATATTCGCCCGACGTGTTCGCTGAAATCGTCAATGGCGATACGGTCGAATACGACCTGCAGATACCGGCGAACCTCGTTCATTTTTCAGGCCATTTCCCGGGTATGCCCATTTTGCCGGGTGTCGTCCAGGTCGATTGGGCCATCGGGTTTGCCACGCGTCGCGTGCGGCATGCGCGCGAAGTCGCGTCCATCGAACGGCTCAAGTTTCTGGCGCCCGTGCGGCCACGAGCGCTACTGTGTTTGCGCCTCGAACACGACGCTGCGCGCTCGCGCGTGCGCTTCGACTATCGGATGAACGACCGTAGTTGCGCTTCTGGGGTGATCGTCTATCGGAGCGACGACGCATGAGCACGAAGGCTTGCATCGTCATTCCCATTTTCGATCACGGCGAGCCGTTGGCCACGACGCTCGGGCCTTTGCTGACGCACGGTTTGCCTATCATTCTCGTGGACGATGGCAGTGGAGCAGACACGCGGCGAAGACTGGACAAGCTCTGCCTGCAATACGGTCCACGCGTAAGTCTGTTGCGCTCGAAAAAAACAGCGGCAAAGGTGCGGCGGTGATGGCGGGTCTGCGTGCGGCGCAAGCCCTGGGCTACACGCATGCCTTGCAGATCGATGCAGACGGCCAGCACGACGCGAGCGATATCCCGCGCTTTCTCGCGGCCATGCATGACACGCCCGATACGCTCATCCTCGGCCGTCCGGTCTACGACGATTCCGTGCCGAAAGCTCGGCTCTACGGCCGTTACGTGACGCATGTCTGGGTGTGGATCGAGACGTTATCGCTCGACATCCGCGATTCGATGTGCGGATTCCGTCTGTATCCGCTCGCGCCGGTATGCGCGCTCATCGACGCGGTGAGAATCGGCCCGCGCATGGACTTCGACATCGAAGTGCTGGTGCGTTTGCACTGGCGAGGACTCCGCGTCAGGACCATTCCCACGCGCGTCATCTATTCCGGAGATGGCGTCTCGCACTTCCACGTGTGGCGTGACAACGCGCGGATCAGCGCAATGCACGCGCGTCTGGTCATGGAGATGATTCCGCGCGCGCCCGTCCTCATCGCAAGAAAGCTGCGCGGACGAAGCGACAAAACGAGATCGAAGTCAATGTCATGGTGGAGCGCGCCCGAACGCGGCAGCGCGCTCGGCATTGCGGTGTTGGCATGGTGCTGCCGCGTGCTCGGTGTGCGCTTCGCCGGGTTGCTGCTGCATCCGGTTGTCGCGTATTTCGTGCTGACGAGCAGCGCGGCGCGGCGCGCATCCGCGCGATATTTCACGCATCTTGCCGACGCATCGCCGTCCGCCGATACACCCCATCCCGGATGGGCAAGCGCCTATCGTCATGTGTTGTCGTTCGCCCGCTCGGGGCTCGACAAACTCGCGGGATGGTCGGGTCAGATGCCGTTGAACGCCATCGAGATCGAGGACCGCGAGGTCTACGATGAAATCGTCACTAGCGGCAAGGGAGCGCTCGTGCTTGGGTCGCACCTGGGCAACCTCGAAATGACGCGGGCGCTTGCTGCGCGCGATGCTCGGTCGCGGGTAACGGCGGTGGTCCATACCGAACACGCGCAGCGCTTCAACGCCATGCTGGCGCATGCGAGCAGCGAGTTCCGCGAGCGCATGCTGGAAATCGGCAGCGTTGGACCGGATACCGCCATCGCGCTCAAGTCACGCATCGATGCGGGAGAGATTCTCGTGATCGTCGGTGATCGGGTGCCGGTGGGCGAGCACGGCCGGACCGTCGAAGCCTCGTTCCTCGGCGAGTCGGCGCTCTTTGCGCAAGGGCCATACGTTCTGGCGCATCTGCTTGGATGCCCCGTGTATGTGTTCGTCTGTGTGCGCGAAGGTGGAAGGCATCGTCTTTATCTCGAACGGTTCGCTGAGCGCATCGTGCTGCCTCGCCAAAAACGCGAAGCTTGCATCGCGCAACATGCACAGCGCTATGCCGAACGGCTGGAGCATTATTGCCGCAAGGCGCCTTACCAATGGTTCAATTTCTTCGATTTCTGGCAGCGCCCGACGCGTCCCGTCTCCGGCCAAGTCTCCAAGCAAGAAGGACGTATGCATGACTGAGCTTCGTTCGTTGCAGGCAGACGCGTTTATCGAAGTGCCGTTCCACGATGTCGATGCCATGCAGGTCTGCTGGCACGGCAACTACCTCAAGTATTTCGAGGCTGGCCGTGCGGCATTATTGCGCGCGTTCGATTACGACTATCCGGCGATGCGCGTATCGGGTTATGCGTGGCCTATCGTCGAGTGCCAGCTCAAGTTCGTTCGTCCCGCTGTCTATGGCCAGACGCTCAAGATTCTTGCAACGTTGATCGAGCACGAGAACCGGCTGAAGATCGCCTACGAGATAACGGACGCGAGCACAGGCGTCGTGCTCACCAAGGGCCACACGGTCCAGGTCGCGATTGAGGAGGCCACCGGCGCGCTGCAGTTCGTTTCGCCGGCCATTGTGTTCGACAATCTGGAGCGCGTATGGTCACGTTCAGCCTGAGCCGGCGGCGCGCAATCTTCTCGGCGTTGCTCGTCTTCACGATGCAGTCGGTGCAAGCCCTTGCCGCGACTGGCAGCGACGCGCTGGTGCGCGAGATTGCGACGCGACTTGCAAAAACGGATGCTCTGCGCGCGCGCTTCACGCAGACGCGAACGCTCGCCGCCATGAAAGCGCCGCTCGTCAGCCGAGGCGATCTGCTCATGATGCGCGAAAGCGGGATTGTCTGGCGCATCCGCGAACCCTATCAGACCACGTTCGTCCTGGACGAAACGGGTGTCACCGAACTCGATGCAAATGGTGCGCGCGCGGGACGACGCAAGAACGGCATGCGGGCGTCGGCGGGCGCGTCGCAGGCCTCCGCGATGGTTCGCGCGATTCTCGCGGGCGATCTCTCATCGCTCTACTCGCAGTTCGACATACAGGCGAGCGGCACACCCGACCGATGGACCATGTCGCTCACGCCGAATCAGCCGCAATTGCTGCAGATGATCGCGAACGTGCGAGTTGAAGGTGGCGCATTTCTCAGCAATGTGCTGATTACATCGCCCAATGGCGACACCACGTGCTTCGAGTTCGGCGCTGTAACGCCGCTCACACGGTTTTCCGAAGCCGAGCGCGCGCTGTTCGAGGCAGTTCGATGAAGCACGCTTCGCGATCGCGTGGCGCGATACTGCTGCTCTGGCTCGCGGTGACCGTCACGGCGTGCGTTTATTGCGCAATCCGCTTTGCTGGCTCGTCGCCGATGCAGACGGACTTGCTGGCGCTTTTGCCGCGAACGGAAGCCGATCCGGTTGCGGAACAGGCGGTGAACCGTCTCGCCGCATCCATGGGCGATCGCGTTTTCTTCGTGCTGGAAAGCGCCGATGACAAAGCGGCCAAGTCCGCCGCCCGCGCATTCGGACGCTCGCTTGCCGAAGACGGCGAGCTGCGCCATGTGGTCGCGGAGTTGCCCAGCTTCGATCTGTCCCAAATCGCGCGGTTCTATCTTCCGTTTCGATTCGGTTTATTAGGCGACGAGGATCGCGCGCTGCTTGCCAAAGACAAGTTCGCCGCGCACGACATGCTGGCGCGCCGGCTGAACACGCCGATGCACATGGGAATTTCCACCGCGCTTGCCGACGATCCCTTCGGCGTGCTGCAACGCTTCCTCGCGGCGCTTCCCCTCTCCAACGCCAACGTCACGGTCGAAGACAATCTCCTGATCGCGCACCGTGGATCGGCCACAAGCGTGCTCATTACCGCGAGCTTGCCCGCTTCGGCCTACGAGGTCCGGAGCCAACGCGCGGTGCGCGAATGTGTCGAGCGCGCGAGCGCGCGACTATCCGAGCGTGCAACTGTCGCGTGCGGGCGCCGTGTTTTACGCGGATGCGGCGCGCCGTCAGGCGGAGCGCGAGATGCATCTGATCGGCGCGGTATCCGCGTTGAGCATCGCGCTCATCATGTGCTGGGTCTTTCGCAGCGCGCGACTGGTTGCCTTCGGCTTCCTCTCGACGGCCATCGGTGTGGTTTGCGCGCTCGCCGTGACGCTCGCGCTTTTTGGCAAGCTGCACTTGCTGACGCTCGTGTTCGGCGCGAGTCTGATCGGAGAGGCGGTCGACTACTCGATTCAATACTTCGTCGCGCATCTGTCGATGGGCCGCGACTGGGACCCGTACAAAGGCGTAAGAAGCGTGCGCGCGGGTCTGACGATGGCACTCGGGACGAGCATTCTTGGTTACGCGATTCTCGCGGCAGTGCCGTTTCCGGCGCTGGCGCAAGTCGGCTGCTTCGCGATCGTGGGCATCGGCGTCGCCTATGCGTCCGTGCTCTGGCTGCTGCCGGCCTTGTTGCCTCAGGCGGCAAAGCGTACGCCGGATCGGCTCTTTGCACGCACGGGCCGCCTTCTCGCGTGCTGGCGCGCGGCTTTGCACGGTCGACGCGCTGTCGTGGCAGCACTCCTGATCGTCATCGCTTGTGTGCCGGGCTGGCTTCGTTTGTCCAGCGACGACGACATTCATCTGCTCGTCCGGCGCGACGCGTCGCTTGCCGCGCAGGAACAAAAGATTCGTGCGCTCGCCGGTTTCGAAGGCGGCTCTCAATTCTTTTTGATACAGGGCATCGACGAGGAAACCGTGCTGCAGCGTGCAGAGCTTCTGACGACGCGGCTCGATACGTTCATCGACGATGGCCGTGTGCGTTCCGTGCAGTCGGTGACGCAGTTCGTTCCGTCGGCGCGCACGCAACGGGAGAATCTGCGTCTCTTCGACAACCACGCATGGTCGCCAGAAGTGCTCCGAACCGCAGGGTTACGCGACGATGTGGCGCGCGGGTATGAAGCGGCGCATGACGCCGCGTCGGCCCCGCTTGGCGTGGCTGCGTGGCTCGCGGTGCCATTGAGCGCGCCTTATCGGCATCTGTGGCTGGGTCAAATGTCGACGGGCCAGTTCGCGGCGATCGTCTTGCCGATGGGCGCGCGCGCCGACGCGCTCGCGCCATTAAAGAGGCTCGCGTCATCGTTGCCCGGCACGAGCTTCGTCGACAAGGCGGCAAGCGTGTCGGGCGCATTCGGCCTTTATCGCACACAAGCGGCATGGTGGCTCGCGGCGGCTTTCGCGGCGCTTTTGGTGTCGTTCGCATGGCGTTACGGCATACGCGGCGCTTGCGTGTTGGCTGCGCCCGTGGCACTCGCCGTGGGCGCCGCGCTCGCGATGTTCGGGTATGTAGGCTCGCCGCTTAGTCTCTTCAATCTGCTTGCGCTCATGCTTGTCTTATGCGTGGGCTCGAATTACGCGGTATTCCTGCGTGAAGGAGTGATGCGTGCGTCTGCCGCCGAGCAAGCCGGCGCGGTATGGACTGGCGTGCTGCTATCGGCGGCGACTGCGCTGCTGTCGTTCGGCACGCTCGCTTTCACGTCGATGCCTGCATTGCGAAGCTTCGGAGCAACGCTTTCGGCCGGCATCGCATGCTCGGCTTGTCTGTCGCCGATGGCGCTGAACCTTTTTGCGGTAAGTCGCCGCGCAACGGACGGAGACGCGCAGTGAACGCGAACCGCATTTTTCTTCACGCGGTGGGCATGCTCAACGCGCTTGGTAGCGATCTCGACGAAATCGCGGCGTCGCTTTCGGCGGTCGAATCGCCAGGCCTTGGACCTGTGGCATCGGATCACGTGTTGAGCGGCTATCTCGGCCGCGTGCTCGCGCCGCTCGACACGACCTTGCCCGCGCATCTTGATGCTTGTGATTGCCGAAATAACCGCCTGCTCCTGGCCGCGCTTGCGCAGATCGAAGACGCCACGCAGGCCGCGCGTGAACGCTTCGGCGCACACCGGATCGGTATCGTGCTTGGCACTAGCACGTCGGGCATCGCGGCGGGCGAGGCGGCCTTGCGTCATCGCGCCGTGCATGGCGTGCTGCCGGAGCACTTCGATTACCGGCAAATGGAGATCGGTACGGTCGCAGGTTTCGCGGCGAGCGCACTCCGCCTGACCGGACCGGCATACACGGTCTCGACTGCTTGCACATCGAGTGCCAAGGCAATCATCAGCGCACAACGTCTGTTGCAGACCAATCTATGCGATGCCGTGATCGCCGGCGGCGTCGACACGCTATGCAGCCTCACGCTTCAAGGCTTCGCATCGCTCGATTCGACCAGCAACGTGCGTATGAATCCGATGAGCCGCAATCGTCAAGGCATCAATGTGGGAGAGGGCGCAGCCGTATTCCTGCTGAGCCGCGAGGAAGCGCAGGTCTCGCTGGCGGGCGTCGGTGAATCCAGCGACGCCTATCACATCTCCGCACCCGATCCAAGCGGCACGGGCGCCGAGATCGCGTTGCGGCAGGCGCTCGCGAGCGCGGGCATTGAAGCCACGCAGGTGAGCTACGTCAATCTTCATGCGACGGCTACGCGCAAGAACGACGAAATGGAAGCGGGTCTCATGCAGCGCGTATTTCCGCGAGGTGTGGCCGCGAGCGGCACGAAGCCGTTCACCGGCCATACGCTCGGCGCGGCGGCGGCGACCGAACTCGGGCTCGCGTGGCTTGCACTCGACGAGTCTCGTGGCCGCTCGCGCATTGCGCTGCCTCGGCACTTGTGGGACGGCGATGCCGATCCGGCCTTGCACCGGCTCGATCTCATCGAGGACACGCGCACGCTCGCTGGCAACGCCTACGTCATGAGCAATTCGTTCGCCTTCGGCGGCAGCAACGCGAGCTTGATCCTTCATGGCTGAAGCACCGCAATCCATTGAGTCGACCATGAATCGAAGACAACAATTCCTGTCCATTGGTGAGCTGCTGCCGCATCGCGGCACCATGAGGCTGCTCGATTCCGTGCTCGATTGCGGACCAGAGACCATCCGAGTGCTGGCCCGCGTGGACCGCGACGCCTGGTATGCCGACGCGCATGGCGCGATGCCCGCGTGGATCGGTATCGAGCTGATGGCACAGGCGATCGGCGCGCACGTGGGTCTGCACGCCCGGCGGAAAGGCGGCGCTGCCCGCCCGGGCGTGCTGCTCGGCACGCAGCGTTACCACGCGAACGTGAGCTCGTTCGACGTGGATGCGTGTCTTCTCATCGACGCGCAACTCGTCCTGCAAAGCGACGATGGTCAGGGCGCATACGAATGCGCGATTTCAAATGACGACGGGCTCCGCCTGGCTCACGCCGTCATCAAGGTTTATCAGCCAGGCGATTTCCAGACATTCATGGAAGGGAGTTTGAAGTCATGACACGGCGTGTTCTCGTCACCGGCGCAAGCCGCGGCATCGGCCGCGCCATTGCAACTCGGCTCGCTCGCGACGGCTTCGCCATTGGCGTGCATTGCCGTTCGGGCCGCACGGAAGGGGAAGCGGTCGTCGATTCGATCATCGCGTCGGGCGGCGCTGCGCATCTGCTGCAATTCGACGTATGCGATCGCGCGGCCGCACGCGCGGCGCTCGATGCGGACCTCGCGGCGCACGGTCCTTATTACGGCGCCGTATGTTGCGCCGGCATCACGCGCGACGCCGCGTTTCCGGCATTGACCGACGACGACTGGAACACCGTGATCGACACGGCCCTCGACGGATTCTTCAATGTGGTCCAGCCGCTTTCCATGCCGATGGTGCGCGCGAAAGCAGGCGGCCGCATCGTCACGATCGCTTCGGTGTCGGGCGTGACCGGCAATCGTGGGCAGGTGAACTACAGCGCGGCGAAGGCCGGCGTGATCGGCGCGAGCAAGGCGCTCGCGGTGGAGTTCGCGAGCCGCTACATCACCGTGAACTGCGTCGCGCCGGGGCTCATCGATACGGACATGCTGGACGGCCTGCCTGTCGAGCACATCCTCAAATCCGTGCCGATGAATCGCGTCGGCCTGCCCGACGAAGTGGCCGCCGTGGTGTCGTTCCTCATGTCGGATGGCGCGTCGTACGTCACGCGACAAGTGATCGGCGTCAATGGAGGGATGGTGTGATGAAACGAGTGGTCGTGACCGGAATGGGTGGCGTGACCTCGCTCGGAGATGACTGGGCGACGATCGCAGGCAATCTTGCCGTCGGACGAAACGCGGTGCGGCGCATGCCGCAATGGGACTTTTTCGAAGCGCTGCATACGCGGCTCGCGTGCCCGTTGCCCGCGTTCGACATGCCCACGCATTATCCGCGCAAGAAGACGCGCTCCATGGGCACGGTCTCGCTTTACGCCGTGCGCGCAAGCGAGTTGGCGCTCGCGGATGCGGGCCTCGCCGCCGATACCTCCATTGCCGATGGCCGCATGGGCGTGGCATACGGTTCGTCGTCGGGATCGGTCGAGCCGATTCGTGCGTTCGGTTCGATGCTCGGCAGCGGCTCGATGAGCGCCGTGACGTCCAACTCCTACGTGCAGATGATGCCGCACACGACCGCCGTCAATGTCGGCTTGTTCTGGGATCTAAAGGGCCGAGTGATTCCGACGTCGAGCGCCTGCACCTCCGGCAGTCAGGCGATCGGCTATGCGTTCGAGGCGATCCCCCACGGCTATCAGACGATGATGCTCGCAGGCGGCGCGGAGGAACTGTCGGGACCGGCGGTCGCGGTGTTCGACACGCTTTACGCCACGAGTACTCGCAACGACGTGCCGCACGCCACACCACGCCCCTTCGATGCGGCACGCGACGGGCTTGTCGTGGGCGAGGGTGCGGCCACTTTCGTGCTCGAAGAGTATGAGCACGCAAAGGCGCGAGGCGCGAACATTCACGCGGAGATTTCCGGCTTCGCGACCAATGCCGACGGCGCACATATGACGCAGCCCAATGCCGTGACAATGGCCCGTGCCATGAGCACCGCGCTCGACAACGCGCGGCTCTCCGCCAGTGCAATCGGTTACGTCAACGCGCACGGCACGGCGACAGAGCGCGGCGATATTGCCGAAAGCCATGCGACGGCGAGTGTGTTTGGCGCGCGCATGCCGATCAGTTCGCTGAAAAGCTACATCGGGCACACGCTTGGCGCGTGTGGGGCGATCGAAGCGTGGTGGACGATCGAGATGATGAAGCGCCAGAGCTTCGCGCCCACGCTCAATCTCGAGACGGTCGATCCGGCTTGCGCGACGCTCGATTACATCGTTGGC
Source organism: Caballeronia sp. LZ001 (assembly GCF_031450875.1). Taxonomy (NCBI): domain Bacteria; kingdom Pseudomonadati; phylum Pseudomonadota; class Betaproteobacteria; order Burkholderiales; family Burkholderiaceae; genus Caballeronia; species Caballeronia sp. LZ001. The sequence goes on from NZ_JARTVX010000004.1 coordinate 996,866, forward strand.
GACGCGCGGCGCATCGACACCGAGTACGTGATGAGCAACAACTTTGCGTTTGGCGGTATCAATACGTCGCTGATCTTGAGGCGTGCTGCATGAGGGAGGCAAGGCGCGTCGTCGTGACGGGCATGGGCGTGGTGTCGTGCCTGGGCAATACGCTCGTCAGCTTCGCCACCGCGTTGCGCGAGTCGCGAAGCGGGCTTTCGCGCATCGAGGCGTGGCGCTCGCTCGGGCTGCCGAGCCAGGTGGCCGGCCGTGCGAGTGTTGCACTGAGCCCTTCGCTCGATCGCAAGCTACTGCGCTTCGTCGGCGATACGGGCCGCTTCGCTTGTCATGCGGCGCGAGCAGCGATCGACGATGCGGGTCTCGACGCCGCTCGTCTTCGCGCGCGCGATGTCGGCGCCGTGGTCGGATCGGGCGTCGGCGCGGTAAGCGCTTATGACGAAGCCATGGCGCTCGTCGCGGCGCGCGGTATCGAGAAGGTCGGGCCTTATGTCGTGCCGCGCGTGATGAGCAGTACCTGTTCGGCGGCGCTCGCTTATGCGCACGGCATGCAGGGAATCGTTTATTCGCCGTCGGCCGCGTGCTGTACTTCGGCGATTGCAATCGGCCAGGCCATGCAATTAATCCAGAGCGGCGCGCAGACCATCGTGCTCGCGGGCGGCAGCGAGGAATTGCACACCGGCACGGCGCTGATGTTCGGCGCGATGGGCGTGCTTGCCACGGCATCGAACGAAAACTCGCTCGCCGCATCGAGGCCTTATGACGAAGCTCGCGATGGCTTCGTGATGGCGTCGGGTGCGGGCGTGCTGGTCCTGGAGGAGCGAAGCCATGCGCTTGCGCGCGGCGCACGCATCCATGCGGAAGTCACTGGCTTCGGACACGTGACGGAGGGAGGCGAGATGATCGGGCCGGGGCGCGGCAGCATCGCGGCCGCGATTCGCGATGCGCTGGGCAACGGGGGCGCACCCGACTACGTCAATACGCACGCGCCTTCGACACCACTTGGCGATATCGAGGAATTGCACGCACTCGTCGATGTATTCGGTGGAGCGCCACCGCCGTTTTCGTCGATCAAGGGACTGTGCGGCCATGCGCTTGGCGCAAGCGGCGCGCTCGACGCGATCGCCACACTGTCGATGATGCGCGGTGGCTTCATGGCCGGCACGCCAAATCTCGCCACGCGCGTTCCGTTAGCTCACAACCTGCCGCTCGTCGAGCAAGTGCGCGATGCGCGTATTCGCGAGGCGCTGTCGGTTTCTTTCGGCTTCGGCGGCGTGGCGGCATGTATTGCCTTTCGGGCGGCGGATAGCGTTTGAAGCGCTCGTCTGGCGAACGAATCGAATCAGTCTTTCAACCACTTAAAGAAGCAAATGATGAAGAAGCATTCTTTGATGTCCGCTCTGCTTGCAGTGATTCTTGCGGCGGTGAGCGCGCAGGCATTGGCGCGCAATACCGTTCACTTCTATTCGATCGAAGAAGCGCTGAAGAGCGCAGATAACGCGGAAAACCCCGTGGCGCTCAATCCGGAAATCGCGCTTTACTTCGGAAATCAGGCGCATCCGGAAGTCGCGACATCGTCAGGCGAGGTCTCGACGAATAAGAAGACCTTGGCTAAGGAGGCCGGTGATGAGCCTAACTGCAAGCATGTGTTTCTGTCCGCAATCATCCAGTTGCAGCAAGCGGCAAAGCAACACGGCGCAGACGCTGTCGTCAACATTCGCAGCAACTACAAGAATGAGGTGCGCTCGAGCGCGACCGAATACACCTGTGGCGCGGGGCTGGCGTTGGCTGGCGTCGCGCTGAAGGGCGAACTCGTCAAGCTGAAGAAGTAACTGCGGCGCTGTGCCTGCAGTGACGTCGAGCGCACTGCGGGCCGAATCCAAGGATGACTGTGTTGAACAAAGTACTGAACGAAGCGACGGTCGACGTCGCAATCATTGGCGCGGGGCCTTCGGGCGCGGTCGCGGCGGCGCTTCTGCGGCAGCAAGGCCATACGGTGCTGGTGCTGGAACGTCAGACCTTCCCGCGTTTTTCGATAGGCGAGAGTCTGTTGCCGCAAAGCATGGCTTATCTGGAAGAGGCGGGCATGCTTCAGGCGGTTGTGGAGGCGGGATTCCAGCACAAGAACGGTGCGCGTTTCGTGCATGGCGACCGTTCGTCGGAATACGATTTCCGCGATAAATTCTCGTCAGGATGGGGAACGACGTATCAGGTGGAACGCGCGGCCTTCGACCAGATCCTGATTGATTGCGCCGCGCGCGCGGGCGCCGACGTGCGCTTCGGCCACGAAGTCCGTGCGATGACTACCGGCGACGCGCCGATGCTCGACGTAGCGGACGCCGAAGGTCGGCCATATCGCGTAGAAGCGCGATTCGTGCTCGATGCCAGCGGCTTTGGCCGCGTGCTGCCGCGACTTCTCGGCCTCGAAGCGCCAACGCGTTTTCCGGTGCGCAGCGCGCTTTTCACGCATGTTTTCGACTGCATTCCGGCGGGCAGCACGGATCGCGACAAGATCGTGGTGGCCGTGCATCCCGAACATCGCGACGTGTGGTTCTGGATGATTCCGCTTGCGAAGGGTCGGACCTCGGTGGGCTGCGTGGCTGAGAGCGCGTTCCTCGACGTGCCCGAAGCGCGGCGCGCTGACGTGCTGCGCAAAATGATGAAGAGCGAGCCGACCATCGGCGCCCTGATCGGCGATGCGCAGTTTTGCATGCCGCCGCGTCATATCGGCGGATATTCCGCGAACGTCGAGCGTCTGCACGGCTCGGGCTATGCGCTGCTCGGCAACGCGGGCGAGTTTCTCGATCCCGTGTTCTCGTCGGGTGTCACGATTGCACTACGCTCGGCGCATCTCGCAGCGCATACGTTGCATCGGCAACTGGGCGGTGCGTCGGTCGACTGGGCGAGCGAGTTCGACGAGCCGTTGCGCCGTGGCATCGATACCTTTCGCGCGTTCGTCGAGCGCTGGTACTCGGGGCGCCTGCAGGACATCATTTTCCATCCGCATCAGAGCGACTCGATCCGTCGCATGATCGCGGCCGTCCTGGCCGGCTACGCTTGGGATGAAACCAATCCGTTCGTCGCCAATCCGGCGCGCCGTCTCGACACGCTGTGGGAGCTATGCGCGGGCGCCTCTTCGGTGGATGCCTCGTATCCATCTCTTTCTTAAGATCAAAGGCACCGCAGCCGTACTATTCCGATGCCGCATTTATCTTCCCTGCTGTTTCTCGTGGGCGTGATTCTGGTTCTGATCACGCCGGGGCCGACCAATACGTTGCTCGCCGCTGCGGGGCTGTGCTCAGGCTTGCGGCGCGCAGCGCCGCTTGTGCTGGCGGAAGCGGCGGGCTATGGAGTATCGATCACGGCGTGGGGTTGTATCTTCGCCCACGCCGCCGGCTGGCTCAACGGATTGCCCTTCGTCTTGCGCGCCGCGAGCATCGTCTATGTGGCGGTGCTGGCGATACAGATGTGGCGGACGGCCGGCGCATCGCCTGATTCGCCGCAAGCGCGCGTGGCGATGAAGCCGCTCTTCGCCGCAACCGTGCTCAACCCCAAAGCCATGCTGTTCGCGACTACACTCTTTCCCGCCGGGGCGTTCGAGGGGCTCGCCTCGTACGCCAAGGCTATGTCGCTCTTCACGGTCGTGCTCGTTCCCATTGGCCTATTATGGATAGCTTTCGGCGCGGCGCTCGGGGCGGGCGGCCCAACATGGCTCAATGCTAGGCGCGTGCAGCGTGGCGCCGCGGTCATGCTCGGTCTCTTCGCCGTGGTGCTGTCTAGCCACCTGTTTCGCTAACCACGCGGGGCCAGTTGGAGCTCACTCCTCCCCCTGCCTCAAACTCAACGGCATTTCCCCCGCAATCTCGCGCTCGACATCCGCCGCCGCTCTGCCGCGATTGAAGAACGCATTGAGCAGGATCGCAAACACGGCAGCAAGCGTGATGCCGCTGTGCGTCAACGGCCCGGCCCACGCCGGCATGTGCGCAAAGAACGTCGGCGCGACGAGCGGAATCACGCCCACGCCCAGACTGATCGCGATGATCAGCAAGTTGTTCTTGCTCTCGTAATCGACCTTGCCGAGTATCTTCACGCCCGTGGCCGCGACCATGCCGAACATCGCGATTCCCGCGCCGCCCAACACGACCACGGGAATCGATGCGATCAAATTCGACAGCTTCGGCAAGAGCCCGAGCAATATCAGGATCACGCCCGATACCGCGACTACCCAGCGGCTCTTCACGCCCGTAATCCCGACGAGTCCGATGTTTTGCGAAAACGAGCTATGCGGAAACGTATTGAAGATGCCGCCGATCACCGTGCCAAGGCCATCGGTGCGTAAGCCACGCGTTGCGTCGCCGCGCGATACCGGCCGCCCCGCGAGATCGCCCAGCGCGAGAAACATGCCGAGCGATTCCACCATGATGACGACCATCACGAGACACAGCGACGCAATCGCCGCGATATCGAAAGTCGGCCAGCCGAAAGCGAACGGCCGCACCGGAGAAAACCATGCCGCTTGAGCGGTGCCCGAGACATCGACGAGTCCGAGCGCCAACGCGACCGCGAAGCCAATCGCCATGCCGAGCAGCACGGAGATATTCGCGAGAAAGCCGCGCAGATACTTGTTGATGACGAGAATCGCCAGCAGCACGATGCCCGCGATCATCAAGTTCTTCGGATCGCCGAAATTAGGCGCGCCGCGCCCGCCGCCCGCCCAGTTGATCGCCACCGGAAAGAGCGTCATGCCTATGGTCAGGATGATCGTGCCCGTGACGATAGGCGGAAAGAAGCGCATCAGCCGCCCGAAAAATGGCGCGATGAGTATGGCGAACACGCCCGCCGCGATGGTCGCGCCGAAGATGGCGGTGAGCCCCGCGCCCGACGAAGCCATGGCGACCATCGGCCCGACCGGCGCGAAACTCACGCCCATGATGACCGGCAAGCGAATGCCGAATTTCCATACGCCGATGCACTGCACCAACGTCACGATCCCGCACGCGAAGAGGTCCGAGCTGATGAGAAACGCGACCTGATCCTTCGGCAGCTTGAGCGCCGCGCCAATGATGAGCGGCACCGCAATCGCGCCCGCATACATCACGAGCACGTGCTGTATGCCCACTGCAAGCATGGCGGGCAAGGGCAGCACTTCATCGACGGGATGGATCGTGTGGGCCATGTGTGCTCCGCAAGTTTCATGGTTGTCCTGCTCCGGGCGAGTATTGCACCGGCACGCTCCTGGAAAAATATTCGCGCCGCTATAGATGGCATGCAATGGCGCATCGACGCGCCGACTCAAGCGGCGAACGGCCAAACCTTCGCCGCTTTCGGTACGAATGTGCTGGCGCCAGAGTGGATGGACTACACTCTTTCTCGCGCGCGGCGTCATAGGTTGCTTGGATTTTTTTGCGTACCGCTGGCGCATCGTTTCGGTCGTACCGGAGCCAGTCACGATGAACCTGTTGCTCGTCGACGATAATGAAGCCTGCATCGAGACTCTCGCCGATATCGCGACGAGTCTCGGGCACACCGCTGCCATTGCGTACGACGGCGCCGGTTGTCTGGCGCTCACGAGTCACACACGTTTCGACCGCATCTTTCTCGACATTTCCCTGCCCGACGCCGACGGCCGCGACATCTGCAGCCGGATTCGCGCCGCCGGTCTTTCGCGCGACGCCCGCATCATCGCAATGACGGGTCACTCCGATTTCGTCGATGGAAGCGGCGAAACGGAATTCGACGGTTATCTCCTCAAGCCCATCAGCCTCCAGGCGCTGGAACTATTCCTGCTGACACGCTGACTTGGTCTGATTGCATGGGATAGTTTTGACCGGCTTCTGTCCATCCCGGATCGAACGACCGGAAGCAATTGCCGATCGCTTGCGAATCGCTTTATCGAGCTATCGAAAATGCGCGGAAGGCACGCGCCAAAAGGCTTCGCGGACTGTCGATTTTTGAGACGACGTGCTACATTCCGAGCGCCTTTGCGTTGCTTTCGGTCATTCGCAGTTCTGCGTGGCCGATCGTTGCAGCGCAAAAGCGCTTTCGCCCGGCGCGGCTCGCCAGTCATCCTACGGACGCGCGCATAAAAACATTCGCACAGGAATCTCGGCATGGATATGGTCGGCGGAACTCGGCTAGCCCAATTGTTCAACAGCAACCAGGCGGGACTGCTCGCCGAGTGGATCACGCAGCAGCATGCAATCGCATCGCGGCGCGGACTGGTCGGCGAAGCGGAGTTGCGCAATCAGTTCGGGCAGTTCGTCGAACTCATGGTGGCCGCGCTCGGCGCAAGCGACACGGTCGACTTCGAATCGAGCGCGTGGCAGGAAGTGCGCGCATTTCTCGCCGATATGTCCGGCCAACGCGCGCGTCAGGGTTTCTCGCCGGTCGAGACCGCGATGTTCGTGTTCTCGCTGAAGCAGCCGCTGTTCGCGCGCCTGCGCGCATCGCTCGAAGGCGAGCCCGCGACGCTTGCCGATCTCACCTGGACCATCAGCACACTCTTCGACGCGCTCGGCCTCTACACCACCGAAGTGTTCCAGGCGAGCCGTGAGCAAGTGATCGTACGTCAGCAACAAGAGTTGCTCGAACTGTCCACGCCTGTCGTGCAACTGTGGGACGGCATCCTCGCGTTGCCGCTCATCGGCACGCTGGATTCGGCGCGCACGCAGGTGGTCATGGAAAACCTGCTGCAGAAGATCGTCGAGACGGGCGCCGCCATCTCGATCATCGACATCACGGGCGTGCCGACCGTCGATACGCTCGTCGCGCAGCATCTGCTGAAGACCGTGGCGGCGGCGCGTTTGATGGGCGCGGACTGCATCATCAGCGGGATTCGGCCGCAGATTGCGCAGACCATCGTGCATTTGGGCGTAAACCTATCCAACGTCACGACGAAGGCAACGCTCGCGGCGGCGTTCGTCGTCGCGCTGCAGCGCACCGGCAAGTCGCTCTCCGTCGAAAACACGCAGCGCGGGGGCAAGAGCGGCGCATCCGGCACAGCAGGCCCGGCGGGTTCGTACGACGCGCTGCAAGCCGAATGACGGCGCGCGTCGACAACCGCCACGCACAACGCGATTAGAAAGACCGAACGGGGCCAGCGATGGAACGCATTCCGATTCTCACGATGGGCAAGCTGCTGCTCGTCACCATTCAAGTGGACATGCACGACCGTCTTGCGCTCACGCTGCAGGACGATCTGACGAGCCGTATCGTGAAAGATGGCGCGCGCGGCGTGCTGATCGACATTTCTTCACTCGACGTGGTCGATTCGTTCATCGGCCGCATGATCGGCAACACGGCGGCCATGGCGCGCGTGCTCGATGCGCAGACGGTGGTCGTCGGCATGCAGCCATCGGTTGCGATCACGCTCGTGGAACTCGGGCTCGCGCTGCCGGGCGTGCGCACCGCGCTGAACGTCGAGAAGGGCATGGCGTTGCTCAATCAGAGCATCTACTGACGGCCGCATGTGACGCCTTCCATGACGACCTTCACTTCATCAGCCGCGCAAGCCGCCTCGACGTCGCCCATCACGCTGCCGATCCGCTCCGACGAGCAGATCGTGCGCTTGCGTCAGCTCGTGCGCGAAAAAGCCGTCGCGCAGGGCTTGTCGCTCATCGATCAGACCAAGTTCGTGACGGCCGCAAGCGAGCTGGCACGCAACACGCTCATCTACGGTGGCGGCGGCGACGTGCATTGCTTACTCGTCGAGCGCAATGGGCGCCGTGGCCTCAAACTCGAATTCGTCGATCAGGGGCCCGGTATTCCGGATATTGCCCGCGCGTTGTCCGACGGCTTCAGCTCGGGTCATGGTCTCGGGCTTGGTCTGGGCGGCGCAAAGCGCCTGTGCGACGAGTTCGAGATTCGCTCGGCGCCGGGCGAGGGCACTTACGTTTCGATCACCAAATGGAAACCGTTTTGAAGGAATCGATGGCCGCGCAGCAGCGCTTCGAAATCGCGGAGGCGAGTCAGATCGCCTTTGCCCGGCGCGCTATCGGCGAACTCGCGCGCGGCCTCGGTTTCAACGAGACGGTCGCGGGAAAACTGGCGATCGTCGTGACCGAATGCAGCACCAATCTGCTGAAGCATGCCGAGCGCGGCGAGTTGCTGGTGCGGCCGCTCGAAGATAGCGGGCGTTACGGCATCGAAGTACTGTGCATCGACAGCGGACCGGGAATCGCGGATCTTTACCGGTGCTTCGAGGACGGTTACACGACCGCCGGCAGCCCGGGCAACGGCATGGGCGCAATCAAACGTCTGTCCGACGAACTCGACATCTGGAGCCAGCCGGGACAAGGCACGGTGCTGCGCACGGTGTTCTGGAGCGGCGAAGCCAACCATGCGGCACCGGCGCGCGTGACGTATGGCGTGGTCAATCTGCCGCTCGAAACCGAAACCGTTTCCGGCGATGCCTGGTCCTGCCACATGGGCGAGAACGACTTCACCGTGCTCGTCGCCGATGGCCTGGGGCACGGTCCGCTTGCCAATCTCGCGGCAATCGAAGCGGCGAAAATTCTGGGCACGGACGGCGACGCATCGCTCGAACGCATCATGGAACTGGCAAACGGCGCGCTGCGCACCACTCGCGGCGCGGCAGTGGGCATCGCGCGCGTGCCGTTTGCCAGTGACTCGGCGGCGGTCGCGTTTGCGGGCATCGGCAATATTTCGGCGAGTGTGTGGTCGCTCGACACGCACAAGCATCTGGTCTCGCACAGCGGCATTGTCGGGCACGCGGCCCGGCGTGCGCAGCAATTCGCGACGCCTTATCCCGCGCACGCGCTCATCGTGCTGCATTCGGACGGGCTTACGTCGCGCTGGGATCTCGCGCGTTATCCGGGTTTGAATCTGCGCCATCCTTCGCTAGTTGCGGCGCTTTTGTATCGCGATTTCACGCGCGGCCGCGACGACGTCACGGTTTTTGTCGCGCGCATGGGCGTGCGTGCGCCATGACGACGCGCTTCTATTCGATGCGGCTCGAAAGCGAGCACGATATCGTCGCGGCGCGGCGCAAGTCGCGCGATGCGAGCGCGGGACTCGGTTTCTCGTCGCAGGATCAGACGCGCATCGCGACTTCGGTGCTGGAAGCGGCGCGCACGGTGCTGCTCGCGGGCACGTCCGCACGCGCCGATTTTCTCGTCGATACGGACGCGCGGCCGGCCCGCTTCGTCGTGCGCTTTTTTGCAAGCGCCGGTGCGGGCGAGCGTCTGCGCGCGGTCAGAACCGACGATTCGCAAGCCGCGCTCGGCCTGCTCGCGGCACAGCGATTGATGGACGAATGCGCCATCGCCGAGGAAGCCGACGGCGGCACGTCTATCTCGCTCGCGAAGGCGCTGCCGGACAACGCGCCCTTCGATGCAACGTCGGCCCGCTCGGTCGCCGACACGCTCTCCGCTTCCACGGACGTCGATTCCACCGCTGAATTGCAGCGTCAGAACCGCGAATTGATCGGCGCGCTGGCCGACTTGCGCGAGCGTCAGGAAGAACTCACGCATCTCACGCGCGAACTCGAAGATACGAATCGCGGCGTGGTGGCGCTTTATGCCGAACTGGATGCACGCGCCGATCATCTGCGTCGCGCGGACGAGTCCAAATCGCGCTTTTTGTCGAACATGAGTCACGAGTTCCGCACGCCGCTTTCGTCGATCCGTGCGTTGTCCAAGCTCTTGCTCGAACGTATCGACGGCGAGCTGACCGAGGAGCAGGAAAAGCAGGTGCGCTTCATTCGCCGGGCGGCGGAAGACTTGTCCGAAACGGTCGATGATCTGCTCGACCTCGCCAAGATCGAAGCGGGCAAGATCGACGTGCGTCCCGTCGAATTCGAAGTCGATACGCTTTTTTCCGCGCTGCGCGGCATGCTGCGGCCGCTTTCACCGGGCGGCGCGGTCGACTTGATTTTCGATTCGTGCGTGGGCCTGCCGCCCATTCGCACCGACGAAGCGAAGGTCGCGCAAGTGCTGCGAAACTTCGTGTCGAACGCGCTCAAGTTCACGGAGCGCGGCGAAGTGCGCGTAAGCGCGAGTTACGACGAAGCGCGGCGGCTGATTACGTTCGCGGTCGCGGACACGGGCATCGGCATCGCGGCCGAACATCAGCACGTGGTATTCGAGGAATTCGGCCAGGTCGAGAACCGGCTGCAGCAATACGTCAAAGGCACGGGGCTCGGTTTGCCGCTGTGCCGCAAGCTCTGCAAGCTGCTTGGCGGCGATGTGTCGCTCACGAGCGAACCGGGGCGCGGCTCGACCTTCAGCGCGACCATGCCCGCTTATTACGGCGACGAACACGACATCGCGCATACCGAACATTCCGCCGCCGACGACCCTCGTCCGATGGTGCTCGTCGTCGCGAGCAATCCGATCGAGCGACTCGATTGCGAAGCGGCCTTGCGGCAGTCGCCGTATCGCGCGATGACGGCCGCGACGCTCGACGAAGCGACCCGCGCGCTTACTCGCACACCGCCCGCCGCGCTTTTGTTGACCGTGCGGCCCGCGCCGGTCGAAGCGTGGACGTGGCTCGCCGCGTTGCGCGCGCAGGCGGCCATGCGCAACCTGCCGATCGTCGTGCTCGGCGAGGCCGAGGACCGTGGCGAGGCGGAAGCGTTGGGCGCGGCGGCGTTCATCGGCAAACCGGTGGCGGGCAGTGAACTCGCGAGTGTGCTCGCGGCGGTGACGGACGCCCACCGCGCTTACGGAACAGAGTCATGACGAGCGACTGGAGCGAGGTGCTGATCCTCAACGTCGACGACAACGACGGCGCGCGCTATGCGAAAACGCGCATTCTGTCGCGCGCGGGGTTCAATGTCATCGAAGCCGCTACCGGCACGACGGCGCTCGAACGCGTGCGCGCCGAATCGCCCGACCTCGTTTTGCTCGACGTGAAACTGCCCGATATCAACGGGCTCGAAGTGTGCAGGCTCATCAAGGCTTCGCCGGAGACGGCGGGCACGCTCGTGCTGCAGACATCGGCGGCGGCCGTGCATAGCCTCGATCGCATTCGCGGTCTGGAAGGCGGCGCGGACAGTTACCTCACCGAACCCGTCGAGCCCGCCGAATTGATCGCGCATGTGCGTGCGTTGTTGCGCGTGCGGCTTGCGGAAAGCGCGTTGCGGGAAAGCGAGGAGCGGTTTCGTCAGCTTGCCGAGAATATCGACGACATTTTCTGGATGCTCGATCCCGCGACCAATCAGTTGCTCTACGTGAGCCCCGCTTACGCGCGCCTGTGGGATACGCGCCAGGGCGCGCCGCTGCCCACGCCGGGCGTGGATCACTGGTCCAACGAAGTGCATCCGCTCGACCGCGAGCATGTGGGCGCGGCGTACCGGGAACTGGCGGCGCACGGCACGCCTTATCAGGAAGAGTTTCGCGTCACGGGTGCCGAGGGCGGTCCGCGCTGGATGGCCGAGCGCGCGTTCCCGATACGCGGCGTGGGCGGACGGCCGGATCGCATTGCGGGCGTCGTCAACGATATTTCCGAGCGCAAGGCCGCGGAAATGCTGCTGCGCGACGCCGATCGCCGTAAGGACGAATTCCTTGCGATGCTCGCGCACGAGTTGCGCAATCCGCTCGCGCCAATACAAAACGCCGTCGATTTGCTCGATCCGAAGCGCAAGCCTTCGCCGCAGCACTTTGAAACGGTGCGTACGATCATCGACCGTCAGGTGCGGCATTTGAGCCGTCTTGTCGACGATCTGCTCGATGTCGCGCGCATCACGCAAGGCAAGATCACGCTGCGTCAGGAAGCGGTGGATGTGGCAATGGCAATCGAAGCGGCCATCGAAACCGCGCAGCCCGCGCTGCAGAGAAAACGCCATACGCTCACGACCAAGCTCGGCGATTTGCCGTTATTTATCGTGGGCGATAGCGTGCGGATTGCGCAGGTGTTCGGCAACCTGTTGTCGAATGCATCGAAGTACAGCGTCGAGGAAGGCGAGATCGAGATCGAGACGGCGCGGGTCGGCGACCAGGCGCGCATCAGCGTGCGCGACAAGGGCATCGGAATTGCCGCCGACGTGCTGCCGCATATCTTCGATTTGTTCGTGCAGTCGGAGACATCGCTGGAGCGTTCGGAAGGCGGGCTCGGCATCGGCTTGCCGCTTGCGAGGACGCTCGTCGAGTTGCAGGGCGGACGTATCGAAGCGTATTCGGCGGGACTGCAACAGGGCAGCGAGTTCGTCGTGTGGTTGCCGCTTGCGTGTGGACCGCAGGCGGTGCCGGTTCCGCGTGTCGAGATCGCGCCGGGATCGAGCGGCGGCAGACGCGTGCTGCTCGTGGATGACAGCGTGGACGCGGCAACCGCCATGGGTCTTCTGCTCGAAGCCGATGGCTACGATGTGCGCGTCGTCCACGATGCGACGGCTGCGCTCGAGATCAGCGAGACATTCGCGCCGCAGATCGTGCTGCTGGATATCGGCTTACCGGGGATGGATGGATTCCGCCTCGCCTGCGAGATGCGCAAGCGTCCGGCGACCGCGGATGCGCTCTTGATCGCGGTGACGGGTTATGGACAGGCGCATGACCGGCAACGGTCGAAGGAAGCCGGGTTCGATCATCATCTCGTGAAGCCGGTGGCGTTCGAGGAAATTCAGAAGGCGGTGGCGGGGCGGTTTGGGGCTTGAACGCCTGCCGGCTAGCGTTCGCGGCGTGCGCGTTTCATCTCGAGGTATAACCGATTCGCCACTGGATCGTTCGCCATGTATGCAACGTCTTCGCCGCTGCTTTCCATTTGGCCATCGAGACCGGGTAACGCGGTGAGATGCGCAAGCAGACCGGTGTGAGAGACGGCATCGACAATCAACGGCGCGAAATAGCTATCGAGATGCTTGTCCGCCGGGCTCTCGATTTCCTTTGTGAGCGCTTCCAGATAGGCTTCTTTACGCGATGCGCTCCAGTTGATCGCGAAATTGGCCCGGTAACAAAGCTCGGCATGAACGATCAGCATGGTGCGGCCGTTTCCGTCGAGAAACGGATGCGCCCAGGCGAATGCGCCCATCACGGTTCCAGGCGCTTCTCGCATCTTCAGCGGATGGTTGCCGATGGCAAGACCCCATTCAACCGCGCGTTGACATTGTTCCGACGCTTCGAACTGAATGCGTTGCCCCTTGCCGACGAGTCTTGCCACGCCTAGCGAGTAACGATCTTTTCCCGCCCAGGGATAGAACTCGTCGAACAGAATTCCGTGGACCTCGAGGAAATGCTCATAAGCAATGTCGCCTCGCACCGAGCGCAAAAATGTCAGTGCCTTTTCGAGGTTTGCTTCGAAGAAGCCGTGCTCCTGATACTTCAGCTCGTCGAGATCCTTGATGCGTTCAATGTTACGCAGATAGCCTGCCGTCTCGTAGTCCCCGAACGGGTCGAACACGCCTCACCTCTTTCAAATGATTGGTCATCAAGCGTGCGAACTGACGCGCGTTGACAATGTCGTTCTTCTTCAGCAACACGAGCAACTTCCCTGTCAAGTCGAAGTCGACGTCGTCTCCAGCGGCGCGTGTCACAGCTTCCGCGAAGTCATCGAGCCCGGAGCGCCGGTATTCGATGCCATGCGACTTCGCAAGGCGCTCTACGAAACTCGCAACGCCTTGAGTGGGCAGCTCATCGATATTAGCGGGCAGCCCGGGCGTTTTGGTAACGTCTGTCTCGGCGCGCGGACGGACCACGTATTGCACCTGAATGCCGTCCCACCCGAGCTTGCGCTGAGTCCGGTTGGTTCCAATATCGACCAAGCAAACAGCGCGATCGCGTTCGCGTCGAATGGTCAAGCCGATGACATGCACGCCTAGTTTGTCGAACACTTCGAGAAGCAATATTTCCAGCCGCACGGCGAGTTGCGCTTTGCCCGCCGAATCTGGAACCGCCTTTGCAAAAATTCCGGATCCTAGTCTAACCAGCCGGCCATCGTCGATTTGATGCTGTATTGCCGTACTGAGGTGGGAGGCACTCGCAAGACCACTCAAGTCACGGCGAAGCACGACATTGCCTGCGCGTTTCTTCAATGAGATCGACAGCTTGCTATCCAGGTTCATGAAGCACCTCGGTTCGTCGACAAGGTAGTCATTATAAAACGATAAAAACGATTTAGATACATGAAGTTAGACGCGCATGAATTGCCTGATTACCAGCAACATATGCACGATGCTTTAACGTGTGATGCGCGTTTTCACCTATCAATCCCTCGTTGACTCCACGCCCATCACGTCCCACACTTCACTCCAAGCAAGTGTGATCACAGGTCACACAAACCATACGAAACCAAACCGGAGGCTGTGTTGGCGACTCGCACGACGACAGACCTTCCCGCGCTCGAAGTCGTGGCGCGCGAAACCATGGCCGGGCGCGTCTATGCGCAGTTGCGCGAGGCAATCATGACCGGCCGCTTCGCGCCTGGCCAGTTGCTGAGTCTGCGCAGCGTCGCGGAAGCGGTCGGGTCATCCACCATGCCGGTACGCGCCGCGCTCACGCGCCTGCAAGCGGAAGGCGCGCTGATCGACGGCGCCGGACGCGCGCTGATGGTCCCGCCCATGACGCTCGAATTGCTCGAGGAATTGCGCGACGTGCGCATCGCGCTGGAAGGCGCGGTCGCGAAACGCGCGGCATCGCGCATGAGCCGCGCGCATCTCACGCAATTGCAGGAAGTGTTCGACGAGATGGATGCCTACGTCGAAGCCGGCGATGCATCCGCTTATCTGCGCAGCAACTTCGAATTCCATATCGCGATCTACACGCACGGCGCAAGCGATCTCACGCTCGCGACCATTCAAAACTTGTGGATGCGCATCGGCCCGTTCCTGAACCTCGTCGCGCCGGACATTCCGCACATGCGCAAGTCGATGGCCGCGCATCGGCATATCGTCGATGCGCTTTGGCGCGGGGATGGCGAAGGCGCGCGCGCGGGCATCGAGGAAGATATCGGCGATGCGGCGGCCGATCTACAGGAACGGCTTCCGGCCGCTCATTCGGAAAGCGGCAACGGCGAGCAAAAGGCAAGCGCCTGAGTTTGTATTGAACGATAACAATGACGGAGACATGATGACGGTTCTTCAGATGCTGAAACCGCACGCGGGTTTGCGCGTGCTCGTGACAGGCGGCGCATCGGGCATCGGGCTCGTGATTGCGCGGGCCTTCGTCGATGCCGGCGCGCGCGTGCACGTGTGCGATGCGAGTCAGGAAGCCATCGACGCACTCGCCGAAGCCGAAGCCAGCACGGAACTCAACGCGATCACTTCGACGCTCGCGGATGTGTCGGATAAAGCGGCCGTGGAGCGCGTCTTCGCCGATGTCGAACGCGAGCTCGGCGGTCTCGACGTGCTTCTGAATAACGCGGGAATCGCGGGACCGACAGGCGGTATCGACGAGCTCGACGAGAAGGATTGGGAAGACACGGTCGATGTCAACCTCAACGCGCAGTTCTATTTCGCGCGTCGCGCGGTGCCGCTTCTGAAGCAGGCGCGCGATGGCGGCGCGATCATCGCGCTGTCGTCGGTTGCGGGCAGGCTCGGCTACGCCTTTCGCACGCCGTATGCCGCAACCAAGTGGGCGGTGGTCGGCATGACCAAGAGTCTTGCCATCGAGCTCGGACCGTCGAACATTCGCGTCAATGCAATTCAGCCGGGCATCGTGAAAGGGCCGCGTATCGAGCGCGTGATCGCGGCGCGTGCGAAGCAACTGAATCTGCCTTACGAAGAGATGGAGAAGCAATATCTCGCGAAGATTTCGCTGCGCCGCATGACGACGCCCGAGGAAGTCGCAGCCACCGCCTTGTTCCTGTGTTCGCCGGGCGGCAGCGGCATCTCGGGGCAGGCCATTTCGGTGTGCGGCAACGTCGAAGTGCTCTAAACCAAGGAGACGACATGGCAACGAGACGCAAGGTCATCATCACGTGCGCGCCCACGGGCGCAATTCATACGCCGTCGATGTCGCCGTATCTTCCGGTCACGCCGCAAGAGATCGGCGATGCGGCGCTCGCCGCCGCCAAGGAAGGCGCCGCGATTCTGCATCTGCACGCACGCGATCCGAACGATGGTCATCCCACGCAAGACCCCGCCGTGTTCCAGGAATTTCTGCCGCGCATCAAGGCCGAAACGAACGCCGTCATCAATCTGACGACGGGCGGCAGTCCGCACATGACGGTGGCCGAGCGTCTGAAGCCCGCGCATCACTTCAAGCCCGAAGTGGCGTCGCTCAACATGGGTTCGATGAACTTCGGTCTCTACCCGATGCTGGACCGCTTCAAGGATCTGAAGCACGAGTGGGAGCGCAAGCATCTGGAGAACAGCCGCGATCTCGTGTTCAAGAACACGTTCGCGGATATCGAATACATCCTCACGTCGTGCGGTGCGAACGGCACGCGCTTCGAATACGAATGCTACGACATCTCGCATCTCTATAACCTCGCGCATTTCGTCGATCGCGGGCTCGCCAAGCCGCCTTTCTTCGTGCAAAGCGTGTTCGGTCTGCTCGGCGGTATCGGGCCGCATCCGGAAGACCTCGCGCACATGCGCCGTACCGCCGACCGTCTCTTCGGCAAGGACTATGTCTGGTCGATTCTCGGCGCGGGCCGTAACCAGATCACACTCGGCTCCATTGGTCTCTCGCAAGGCTCGAACGTGCGCGTGGGCCTGGAAGACTCGCTGTGGATAGAACCGGGCAAGCTCGCCGAATCGAGCGCGGCGCAAGTGCGCAAGATTCGCCAGGTTATCGAAGGACTGTCGCTCGACATCGCCACGCCTGACGAAGCGCGTGAGATGCTGAAGCTGAAGGGCGCAAGCGAAACCAACTTCTGAGCCAGAGGACATCGTGAACGACAGGGCAAAGCTGAAAGTAGTCGCCATGCCGACGGGCTGGCTGACCGTCGATCGCTCGTCGCAAGTGTATGGCCGCTATTTCGGCCAGCAGATCAAGGTGCCGGTGTGGTCCACGGCAATCGTCGGGGCCGGCAAGAAGATCGTCGTCGATACCGGCATTCATGATCCGGGCTGGGTTTCGAACTTCGTGTGTCCGTGCGAGCAGGCGCCCGAAGAGAAGCTCGAACGCGCGCTCAAGGAGTACGTGGGATGGAGCGCGGATGACGTCGATATCGTCATCAACACGCATCTGCATTACGACCACTCGGGCGGCAACACGCTCTTTCGCAACGCACGCTTCATCGTGCAGGCAAGCGAATGGGAATACGCGGGGCATCCATTGCCGACGCAGGCCACGTATTACCAGGAGTTTCTGATCGGCCGCGAGCCGCTGGCGTATTTTCGGTGGCAGTTCGTGCATGGCGTGGCCGACATCGTGCCGGGCGTGCGCGTGGTGCCGACGCCGGGACATACGCCGGGGCATCAGTCCGTCGCGGTGGACACCGAAGACGGCGTCGTGCTGATCGCGGGCGACTGTGCGAACTGCATGGAGAACATCGTGGATCTGGTGCCCGTTGGCATCGTGCATGAAACGCTGGCGGAGTTCAGCTCGCTTTCGCGGATTCGCCAGATCGCGGATTTCGTCATACCCGGACACGATCCCAACGTCGTGCCCGGCAGCGCGGGTATTGCACTGCCGGCGAGTGCTCGCTTGCCGCATGTTCCGAAGTAAAAGCGCGCAATAGCAGAAGCGGTAAAAACCATACGAAGACCCGGAGGAAGACATGAAAGCATTGACGCAGACAATTCGTCGTGCGAAACGCACGGCGTTCGGTTTGGCGCTCGCGACGACGCTCGGTATCGCGATGACAGGGCAGGCCGCAGCGGCGGACAAGTACAAGGTGTTTCTGTCGATGAGCTATGTCGGCAACGACTGGCAGACCGAAGCCGCGAACATGGTGAAGGCAATGGCCAACACGCCCGCGCTCAAGGACAAAGTCGATCTCGAAGTGCAGGTCGCGGGCACCGACGCACAGAAGCAGATTCAGCAGATCAACTCGATGGTGCAGGCAGGCGCGAAAGCCATCGTGATCTATCCGATCTCGCCGACGGCGCTCAATCGCGCGATCAAGAACGCGTGTTCCAAGGGCGTGGTGGTCGCGGCCTACGACGGCGAAGTGACCGAGCCGTGCGCGCATAACGTGACCATCGATCAGCATCAGGCAGGCACCGTCACCGCGGAATGGCTCGCGAAGACCATCAACGGCAAAGGCAATATCGTGGTCGTCAACGGCGTGCCGGGCACGTCGGTGGACCGCGCGCGCACCGAAGCGGCAAAGGCCGTGTTCGCGAAGTTCCCCGGCATCAAGATAGTCGCCGAAGGCACCGGCATGTGGAGCCAGGCGACGGCGCGCACGGAACTCTCGAAGATTCTCGCGACGAATAGCTGGGACAAGATCGACGGCCTGTGGATGCAGGTCGGCTGCTTCACGGCGGCGTCGATGCAGCTCGAAGCCGGTATCGCCGATGACAAGATCAAGCCGTGCGCGGGCGAATCGTCGAACGGGCATCGTGTGCAGATGCTGCCGCCGGGAACGGTCAAGGGCGAGGGCACGTATCGCTCGATCGGGTATCGCTCGATCTCGTATGGCGCGCCGCCGTACTCGGGCGCCATGGCGCTCAAGATGGCCGTGCAGAAGCTCGACGGCAAGGACTTTCCGCCGCGCGTGACACTCAAGCTCCCGCTCGTGCTCACGCAGGATTCGAAGCTGTGCAAGACGGGCAGTATCGAGGAACTGAAGGCGGGCTGCACGGCCTTCATGCCGGACAAGGTGCCGCCGGGCTGGTTCGCCGACATCTATTCGGAAGACACGAAGGAAGTGGGCTTCAACGCGGCGCTCACCGGCAATCAGGACTGAGCGACATCTAAAGGTTAAGGGAGGCAAGCGATGACATCCCTTGCGATCGACCTGTCGAACGTGACGAAGCGCTTCGGCGCCACTGTCGCGCTCGACGGGGCGTCGTTCTCCGTCAAACGCGGCGCGGTGCATGCGCTGCTCGGCGAGAACGGCGCGGGCAAGTCCACCACGGTGAAGCTGCTGTCGGGTCTCATGCAGCCCGACGCCGGCAGCATTCGCGTGATGGGTCGGGACGTGGCGATGAAAGGCCCGAAGGACGCGCATCGGGCGGGCGTGCAGACCGCGTTTCAGGAGATGACACTCGTGCGCGATCTCACCGTCGCGCAGAATCTGTTGATGTCGTACGAGCCGACCGGCTTTCTCGGGCGCATCAGGAAGCGCGAGGCGCAACGCCAGGCGGCCGAATGGCTCGACAAGCTGGAACTGTCAGACGTGCGTCCTGGCGCTTATATACGCGACCTGTCGTTGCCGGTGCGGCAGAAGATCGAGATCGCCAAGGCCATCGTGCGCGCGCCGCAAGTGTTGCTGCTCGATGAACCGACCTCCGCGTTATCGGGCCGCGACGTGGCGTGGCTTTCGCGCCGTATCGACGAGATGAAGACGCAGGGCGTGACCTTCGTGTTCATCTCGCACCGGATGCAGGAAGTGCGCGAGTTCTGCGACAGCCTCACGGTGTATCGGAATGGCAAGGACGTCGGTGCTTTCGATACCGCCGATATCTCCGATGACGAAGTCATTCGTCTCGTGATCGGCCGCTCGATGGAAGCGAAGTATCCGCCGAAGGTCACGCCGCCTGTGCTGACGGAGAACCACGGCGCGCCTGCAATTGAAGCACGCGGCATACGTGTCGATGGCGTCGTGAGCGACTTCGATCTCAAGCTGAAAGTGGGCGAAGTGCATGGCATCGCGGCGTTGCAGGGCATGGGCCAGCGCGAGATGTTCGAGGCGCTCTTCGGCGCGAGCTTCATCGACGATGGCGAGATTCGTATCGACGGCAAGCCGGTTACGTTGACGTCCACGGCGGATTCGCTCAAGGCCGGCGTCGCGACGAGCTTCCTGCCTGAAGACCGCAAGACCGAAGGCTTGTTCCTGCGCTTGCCGGGCGGCGAGAACGTATCGCTGCCGGTGATCGGACGCTACTCGCGTTTCGGCTTGATCGACCGCAAACGCGAACAGGCGGCCATACGCCGCTCGCTTGCGCAGATGGAAGTGAATCCGCGTGCGCTCTACAAGCCGTGTCTTTCTTTCTCGGGCGGCAATCAGCAAAAGATCGCGATGGCCAAATGGCTGCTCACGCAAAGCCGCGTGTGGCTCATGTTCGACCCGACGCGCGGTATCGACGTAGGCACCAAGCATCAGATATTCGTTTTGATGCGTGCGTTCGCGGCGGCGGGCGGCTCCGTGCTGTTCTATTCGACGGACGTGCCCGAACTCGTCAACGTGTGCGACTGCGTGTCGGTGATGTATCGCGGCCGCAATGCGGGCGAGCTCGAAGGCGAGGCGCTTACCGAAGAGAACGTGATGCGCAAGATGCTATCCAGTTGAGGAGTTGCATATGAAAATAGCCATAGCGTCGCCAGAAAGCGAGATCGTGAGGCCCGGCGCGCGCGTGGGAATCGGCGCACGCATCGACCATCATCGCGGGCTCATCATCGCGATCGGTGCGTTGCTCGCCATGCTCATTGCGTGGGTCGCGCTATCCGCCACGCCGGTCGGCATGTACGACATCGGTTCGGTCATATCGAGCAGCACGACGCTCGCGCTCGCGGCCATCGGGCAGACCATCGTCGTGCTGTCGGGCGGGTTCGATTTGTCGGCGTCGGCGGTCGTGTCGCTGGCCAACGTGCTCGCGGTGCGCTTCGTGCAAGGCTCGCCCGTCGAGCAGTGGGCGGGCGTCGCGCTCATCATCGCCATAGGCGGCGGCATCGGCCTCGTCAACGGCGCGCTGATCGCGTGGTTCCGCTTGCAATCCATTGTCGTTACGCTCGCGACGATGTTCATGGTGCAAGGCGTCACGCTGCTCATCCAGAACAAGCCGGGCGGCAGCATCGGCGAACAATTCGGCGGCTTTCTCACGGCCGACCTGATTCCCGACAAGATACCGATGTCGGCTGTCCTGCTCGTCGTGGCTTTGCTCGTGTGGTCGTTCATCAAGCGCACGCGCTTTGGCGTCGGTCTCTATGCGCTTGGCAGCGACCCCGATGGCGCGTATGCCAACGGCATGCCGGTCACGCGTTATCGCATCGCGACCTATGCGCTCGCAGGCATGTTCTACGCGGCAGCGGGCCTATACGTGTCGGCGCAGACGGGCTCGGCCGATCCGCTCGTCGGCCGCCCGCTCCTGCTTTCCATGTTCACGGCGGTCGTGCTCGGCGGCACGTTGCTTGGTGGCGGTCGTGGCGGTTGCGTTGGAAGCGTGTTCGCCGCAATGACGCTGATGATCACGGTGAACATTCTGCTCGTCTTGAACGTATCGGCGTTCTTCACGACGATTGCCGAAGCCGTGATCCTGATTCTCGCGGTGCTCGGTTCTTCCATCGGCAAGCAGTCGGCGGCGCACGAGTGCGCGCGGCAGGCTTCGCAATGGCTCAAGGCCGTGCGAACGGGCACGCGTGCACGCGATGACGGCCATGCGCGGCACGTGGCGTTCGAAGTCGGCGATTATCGTCCCATCGAGAACAAGGAGTTGAAGGGCCGCGCGATCCCGGACTGGATCGAGCGCAATCGCGAATGGGTCAAGTACGTGATTCCCGCGTACCTGCTGTTCTTCGGCGTGGTCGTCATCACGGGCTTCGTCTATGGTCCGGGCGTGCTGATCAGCGCGAACTTCTATAGCAGCCTGCTCACGCTGACCTTGTTTCTCGCGGTCCTCGGTCTCGGTCAAGGCGCGGTCATTCTCACCGGCGGTCTCGATCTGTCGATGCCGTGGCTCATCACGCTATCGGGCGTACTGTTGACGGGACTCACGCATGGCTTGAACGGCGCCGCGGTCTGGGCGGTGCCGGTCGTGCTCGGCGTGGGCCTGCTCGTGGGCATCTTCAACGGCGTGGGCGTCGTCATGCTCGGCTTGCCGCCGATTGTCGTGACGCTGGCGGCGAACGGCCTGCTGCAAGGTCTCACGCTCATCTATTGCAATGGCTCACCGCAAGGCTGGACGCCGTCCGTGATCAGCGAGTTCGTCAATGCTCGTCTCGGTCCGCTGTCGCTAGCCGCCTGGAGCGTGCCCCTGTTTCTCGCGATTGCCTTGTTGTTGTTGCATCGGACGCCGTTCGGCAGGCGCGTCTATGCGGTCGGCAATTCGCCGATTGCCGCGCGTCTTTCCGGCGTGCGCGTCGGCTCCACGTTGATCGCGGTGTATTGTCTTTCGGGTCTGTGTTCCGCGCTCGTCGGCTTGCTGCTCGCGGGCTTCAGTTCGCAGGCGTTTCTCGGCATGGGCGATCCTTATCTCTTGCCTTCCATTGCCGTGGTCGTGGTCGGCGGCGCGCTCATCACGGGCGGACGCGGTCACTATCTCGGCGTGTTCGGCGGAGCGCTTCTGCTTACCGCGCTCGGCACTTTGCTCGCGGGCACGACCGTGCCGCCAGCGGTCCGCGACATCATCAATGGCCTCGTCGTTCTCGCCGCGGTGATTACGTTGCGCGACAAGCGAGGTTGACGAGCCGCTCATAAAAACCGGAGGAGACACAAGAAATGAACCCAAGGCAAATAGCGATCATCGGTACCGGACGCATCGGCAGGGCGTGGGCCATCGTGTTTGCGCGCGCGGGCTTCAGCGTGAATCTGCATGATGCGTCGAAGGACATGCTGAACGGCGCGATCGCTTCGATACGGGAAAGCGTGGACGACCTCGCGTCGTTCAAGCTGACCGACGAGTCGACCGATGCCATCGTCGCGCGCATCAAGACTTGCGAGTCGCTCGAAGAAGCCGTGTCCGACGCGGCTCTCGTGCAGGAGAACATCGCGGAGATGGTCGAACCCAAGCGCGAACTATTCGCGCAACTCGACCGCCTGACTCATCCCGATGCGCTGCTTGCCAGTTCGACCTCGGGCCTGCCTGCATCGACCTTTACGCAAGGCTTGAAGGGCGGCGCGCGCTGCCTCGTCGCGCATCCGGTGAATCCGCCTTCGCTCGTGCCGCTCGTCGAGCTATGCGGCGCGCCGTGGACCGCGCCCGAAGCGATCGAACGAGCGCGCGCCATCTACGAAGCGGCGGGACAGAAGCCCGTGACCGTGAATCGTGAAATTTCGGGCTTCCTGCTCAACCGCCTGCAAGGCGCGGTGCTCGACGAAGCGCTCAGTCTCTATGCGCAGGGTTACGCCACGGCGGCCGACCTCGATACGGTCATGCGCGATGGTCTCGCCATGCGCTGGTCGTTCATGGGTCCGTTCGAAACGATCGATCTGAACGCGCCAGGCGGCGTCGCGGATTACGCGGCGCGCTATGGCGGCACGTATCGCAACATCACGGCGACGCGCGTGCCTTTCGACTGGCCCGAAGAGATATTGACTAAGCTCGACGCCGAACGCCGCGCCGTTCTGCCGCGCGATCAGATCGAAAACCGCAGTAGCTGGCGCGATCGCAGGCTGATGGCGTTGATCGCTCACCGCCTCGCGGACAAGGACAAGGCGTAGCCACGCCACAACCAGGAAGGAGACGACGATGCCCGAAACCCGCTTGCTGGTCGATGCCAACAATCATCTGGGTGAAGGACCGCTTTGGGACGTGAAGGAGGAGAAGCTCTACTGGATCGACAGTACCGCCGCCGAAATCTATAGCTGCCGCGCCGATGGCAGCGAGGTCGAACGCTACTTCGTGCCGCGTCATATCGGTTCCATGGCGCTGCGCGAACAAGGCGGCGCGGTGGTCGCGCTCGCGAACGGGCTGCATTTCTACGATTTCGACTCGCAGACGGTGCAGTTCATAGGCGACCCGGAAAGCGACGATCCCGAAACGCGCTTCAACGACGGCAAGGTGGATCGGCAAGGGCGGTTCATTGCGGGCACCATGTCTTACGACTTCGATCGCTACTTTGCGGATCGCGGCCAGCGTTCCACCAAAAGCGGCGGACTTTATCGGCTCGATACGGACGGCAAGATCGCGCATCTGGACAGCGGCATCAGTTGTTCGAACGGTCCATGCTGGAGCCCGGACAACCGCACTTTCTACTTCACCGACACGTATAGCAAGGAGATGTACGCGTACGACTACGACATCGAAACGGGCGCCATATCGAACAAGCGGCTGTTTGCTTCCGCGCGCGACATGGCCGGCACATTCGATGGCGCGACGGTCGATTCCGAAGGCTACGTATGGTCCGCGCTGGTGTTCGGCGGGCGCATCCTGCGCTTCGCGCCCGATGGCTCGCTCGACCGTGTCGTGCCGTTTCCGGTTCGCAATCTGACGAGCGTGATGTTCGGCGGCCCGAATCTCGACATTCTTTACGTCACGACGATGGGCCGCCCGATGTGGGGCATTCCGCAGAAAGAGCGCGACAAGGGTGGTCTTTTCGCGGTGACGGGACTCGGCGTGACAGGCCTTCCAGAGCCGCGTTTTGCGGGGTGAGATTCGAACGCCCGACGCTTAACTCTTTACGATCCACACCGAGTCGAGATCGTGGGCGTCGCCTTCCGTTACCGTCAACTTGCCTGCCTCGATGAGGCGGGCAAAGCGCCACTTGCAAAAGAGATCGCTGCGTCCCGAACGATGCATAGCCGCGCCAAGCATCTCGCTGCTTGCGAGCTTGGCCGGGGCGCCCGACGCGAGCGCGATGAAGTCCGCGTCGTAATGATCGATAGGATGCGAAGCGAGCTTGCCGTCTTCCCACACCCGCACGGCCTCGCCATCTTCCTTGAGCGCGGCCCATTCGTTTGCGAATTGCGCGCGCAGGCCGGCGCTTGCGGGCTTGCGTGCCGCGACGAGCGCGGCGGCCGCGCCGACATCCAGCGCCAGCGCTTGTCCCTTGGGAATCGCGCGAGCCACGGCGCGCAGGCTCGCATCGATTTCGCTCACGGGCACGTCCGCGTCGCGCAGCCACCAGTGCGCGCGTCGACGCAGCGCTTGTTCCACATCGCCTGCCTCGGCCCAGATCACTACCTCGGACGCCTGAGTCGTCAGGTCGGCGAGGCGCCGGTTCATGTCGCGTAACTCGCCATACCAGTCCATCGACGCTTCGTCTTGCGGATCGAAGCCGCCGCACGCGTAGAGCGCCTTCATGAAGCCGACGCGCGCATCGGGCGAGCCGGTGTCGACATCGACGAGCGGGCCGATCGAGCCATCGTCGAGGATATCGATGACGGGATTGCGCAACGCCGTGCGCAACATGGCCGCGGCCGAGCCGCCCTGACATAGGTGATGGATGGTTTTCATCGGATTCTCCTCTTCAACGACATACCTTCAACGACACATCGCCGACCCCTCCGGCGCGTGAAGCCGCAGACTATAGCGGAATTCGTATCTCGAATTTAGCGGTCGGTCCCGGTTTTCTTCCCGGACCGGGTCCCCGCTTTATTCCTCACCGCGCTCATGGGACTAAAGTCCAATACCGGTTCAAGAGCTGCGCGCCTATTCTCCAGCGAGAAATCAAGAGCCGGGGCGTGGACACAGCGCCTCGTGGTGCTGCCGAACTTCACGCCTGATCCAATGAGCGATGCGACGCCAACCGTGGCCGTGGTCGATGACGACGAATCGGTCTGCCGGGCACTCAAGCGGCTGCTGCGTGCGGCCGGCATGGCGTCGGCGAGCTTCGGCAGGGGCGACGCGTTGCTCGCCGCACTCGACGAAAACGACGCCGCATGGCGGCCCGACTGCATCGTGCTCGACGTGCAGATGCCAGGCATCAACGGGCTGGAAGTGCAACGGCGTCTGGCGGGCACCGACATGCCGATCGTCTTCGTCACGGCTCACGACGATCCCGCCGTGCGCGATACGGCGCTCGCCGCGGGAGCCGCGGCCTATCTGCATAAACCATTCGACGACGAAGTGTTCATCGGCGCGGTGCGCGCGGCCATTGCACGCGTGCGCGAGGCGCCATGACGTCCTTCCCGGCACCGCATAAAACGACGACACATGGAACGAGGGCCGGTTGCGTGACGCAGACGGTCAGGCATCGACGAAAACACTGAGAGGGAGTACCGAAATGAACAGCACGTTTCAAACCGCGCGGAGCCGGCGCGTGCGCCTGTCATCGAGCTTGGCGCTCATGCTTGCGACCGCGGTAACGCTCGAAGCAGCCGCGCAGCAGGCGATCTATTACCCGGCGCGCGGTCAAAGCCAGAGCCAGCAGGGCAATGACGTATCGCAATGCCAGCAATGGGCGAAGCAGAACACCGGTATCGATCCGATGGCACTCGCGCAGCAGGCTAACCAGCCACCGCCAACGCAGCAACAGGGCGGACGCGTGCGTGGCGCGGCGGGCGGGGCGGCAGCGGGCGCCGCGATGGGTGCGATAGCCGGTGACGCGGGCAAGGGCGCGGCAGCGGGTGCGGCGGGCGGTGCAGTAATGGGCGGGGTGCATCAACGGCAGCAGCGGCGTGCGGCCGCGTCGCAGCAGCAGGCCAATCAGCAACAGGTCTCGCAGGAGATGACGACCTTCAACCGGGCCGTGTCCGCCTGCATGACGGGACGCGGCTACACCGTGCAATAGACGCGAGCCACGCGAGCGGAGACACTTATGCCGACTTCACCTTTGCGGATCTTCAAAGCCCCCGCTCCGGCTTCGTCGGCGTTCGTGCGCTGGCGGCGCGCGGGCATGCGCTTCGTCGGCGTCTCGTTGATGTTCGCCATCGCGGCATGCGAGAAGCAAGCGAGCGCGCCCAAGCCCGCCGCGCCCGAAGTCACCGTGATGACCGTCGAAGGCCACGACACGCCCGTCACGTTCGAATTCGTCGCGCAGACGCAGAGCTCGCGCGAAGTGGAGATCCGCGCACGCGTGGAAGGCTTCCTCGAAAAGCGCCTCTACACCGAAGGCGCGCTCGTGAAAGCAGGGCAGGTGATGTTCCAGATGGATCGCAAGCCGTTCGAGGCTTCGCTGCAAACCGCGCGCGGCCAGCTCGCGCAACAGCAGGCGCGGCTCACCGTGACCAAGGCGAATCTCGCGCGGGTGCGTCCGCTCGAAGCGCTGAACGCCGTCAGCAAGAAGGATCTCGACGACGCCATCGGCAACGAGAAATCCGCACAGGCTTCGGTGATCGCCGCGCAAGGCGAAGTACAGAACGCCGAACTCAATCTGGGCTACACCACCATCAAGAGTCCGCTCACTGGCTTGTCGAGCTATGCGCGCATGCAGGAAGGCAGCTATCTTTCGGCAGGCAATTCGAGCCTGCTGACTTCCGTCGCGCAACTCGATCCCATGTGGATCAACTTCAGCCTTTCGGAAAACGAGGTCTTGAGCTATCGCGATCAGATCGCGAAAGGACGCCTGACCGCGCCCGCTGACAAGCGTTATATCGTCGAAGTCATTCTCGCCGATGGCTCGCGCTATCCGGATACCGGCCCGGTCGATTTCTTCGCGCCTTCGTATAACACGGACACGGGCACGTTCCTCGTGCGCGCGGTGCTGCCGAACGAGGCCGGGCAGTTGCGCCCCGGCCAGTTCGTGCGCGCGCTGGTGCATGGCCTCACGCGGCCGAACGCCATTCTCGTGCCGCAACGCGCCGTGTTGCAGGGCGCGAAAAGCCACTACGTATGGTTGCTCGACAAGGACGGCAAGACGCCGCGCGAGCAAGTGGTGGAGGTGGGCGACTGGCTCGGCGACAACTGGTTCATATCGGATGGTCTGCGCGCGGGCGACCGCGTGATCGTCGATGGCGCGATACGCGTGTCCGCGGGCGCGCCCGTCAACGTGAAGGGCGATGCCGCGCCCGTTGCGCCGCCAGGCGAAGCGACCATCAAGGTCGAGCCAGCCCAACAGGCGAAGTGAGCGAAGGCCGCCATGAAATTCTCTCACTTCTTCATCGACCGGCCTATCTTCGCGATGGTCGTGTCGATCGTCATCACGCTTGCGGGCGTCATCGCCATGCTCGCGTTGCCGATCGCGCAGTATCCGGACATCACGCCCGCGCAGGTCACGGTGACGGCTCAGTATCCCGGCGCAAGCGCGGATGTCGTCACCAACAACGTGGCCGCGCCGATCGAGCAGCAGGTGAACGGCGCGGACAACATGATCTACATGAACTCGTCGAGCTCATCGACGGGACAAATGACGCTCAACGTGTTCTTCGATATCGGCACCAACCCGCAACTCGCGCAAGTGGACGTGCAGAATCGCGTGAACCTTGCACTGCCGCAGTTGCCGCAATCGGTGCAGGCGCAAGGGGTGCAGGTACAGAAGAAGTCGTCGGCGTTCATGATGGTGATCGCCATCTATTCGCCGAGCAACCGCTACGACGCGACATATATCGCCAACTACGCGAACATCTACGTGCTCGATGCACTGAAGCGCATTCCCGGCGCGAATCAGGCGAGCATCTTCGGCTTTCCGGATTACGCCATGCGCATCTGGCTCAAGCCCGAACGCATGGCACAGCTCGGCGTGACGCCTTCTCAAGTGCAGAGCGCGGTGTCCAATCAGAACCAGCAGTTTGCGGTGGGCAGTATCGGACAATCGCCGACGGGCACGCCCGTGCAGCAGTCGTTCGCCGTCACCACCACGGGACGGCTCGCCACGCCTGCCGAGTTCGAGAACATCATCATTCGCGCGCAGAACGGAGGCGCCGCTATCGTGCGCTTGAAAGACGTGGCGCGCGTCGAACTCGGACAGAAAGATTACTCGATCCGCAGCCGCTTTCAGGGCAAGCCCGCAACGGTGATCGCCGTGTATCAGCAGCCGGGCGCGAACGCGCTCGATGTATCGAAGCAAGTGCGCGCCACGCTCGAACAGATGAAGAAGTCATTTCCGGAAGGGATCGACTATCGCGTTTCGATGGATACCACCGAGTTCACGCGCGCTTCGATCGCCGATGTGATCCACACCTTCTTCGAAGCACTCGTGCTCGTGGTGATCGTCGTGTATCTGTTCCTGCAGAGCATACGCGCGACGCTCATTCCGGTGCTGGCGGTGCCGGTGTCGATCGTCGGCACGTTCGTGGGCATGTCGCTGCTCGGCTTTTCCATCAACATGCTCACGTTGTTCGGGATGGTGCTGGCGATAGGGATCGTGGTGGACGATGCCATCGTCGTGATCGAGAACGTCGAGCGCAACATGACGGTCTTCAAGCTGCCGCCGAA
The DNA here is from genome assembly GCF_031450875.1 of Caballeronia sp. LZ001. Classification (NCBI taxonomy): domain Bacteria; kingdom Pseudomonadati; phylum Pseudomonadota; class Betaproteobacteria; order Burkholderiales; family Burkholderiaceae; genus Caballeronia; species Caballeronia sp. LZ001. The sequence continues at coordinate 1,025,838 of NZ_JARTVX010000004.1, forward strand.
AGAAGCCGCGAAGCGCGCAATGGACGAAGTCTCTGGACCGGTCGTCGCTATCGTGCTCGTGCTGTGCGCGGTGTTCGTGCCCGTGGCGTTTCTCGGTGGCATCACCGGGCAGTTGTACAAGCAGTTCGCCATCACGATCGCCATATCCGTGGTGTTCTCCGGGATCGTTGCGTTGACCTTGTCGCCCGCGCTCGCGGCGCTGTTGCTCAAGCCCGAGCATGGCAAAAAGGCGCGCTTTTTCGTGTGGTTCGACAACGGCTTCGCGAAGATGACGCGCGGTTATTCGCGCTCGGTGGCGTTCGTCATCAAGCGCTCGGTCCTCATGTTGCTGATCTTCGCGGGCATGATCGGCCTTTCGATCTGGATGGTGAAGTCGATACCCACGAGCTTCTTGCCGCCCGAGGACCAGGGGTATCTGCTCGGCGCGGTGATCATGCCCGATGCCGCGAGCCTCGACCGCACCGGAGAAGTCTCGGAACGCGTAACCGATTACTTCATGAAGCAGCCAGGCGTGGACAGTATCACCACGGTGGATGGCTTCAGCCTGCTCGACAGTCAGACGAAGAACAACGCGGGTACGTTCTTCGTCGGCTTCAAGAGTTTCGATGAGCGCTACTCGTCCGCGAACATTCGCACGCAAAATGCGCGCGCCGTGCTGCTCGGCGCGTACAAGAATTTGTCCACGGTGAGTCAGGGTATCGTGCTGCCCGTCAATCCGCCTTCCATTCCGGGCCTTGGCACGACGGGCGGTTTGGAGATGTGGATACAAAGCAAGGGCGATGCGGGCAGCGCGCAGATATCGGCCAGGGTGCAGGATTATCTGGCGAAAGCGAAGCAACGGCCCGAATTGCAGGGCGTGACATCCACGTTCAACGCCAACGCGCAACAGCTTCAGGTCGAAGTGGATCGTGCCAAATCCGAAACGCTCGGCGTTCCGGTGCAGGATGTCTACAGCGCGATGCAGACCATGTTCGGTTCGCTCTACGTCTCGCAGTTCAACAAGGACAGCCGTCTGTGGCAGGTGATCCTGCAGGCGGAATCGTCGGAGCGTCGCACGCCCGAGGACTTGAATCGCATCTTCGTGCGCGGCAGTTCAGGCGAAATGGTGCCGTTGAAATCCGTGGTCACGTACAAGTACGTGACCGGTCCCGATCTGATCACGCGCTTCAACAATTTTCCCGCGGTGAAGATCACGGCCAACGCCGCGCCCGGTTACAGCACGGGGCAGGCCATGGCCGCGCTGCAGGACATTGCGACGAGCACGTTGCCGCAGGACTACGGTATTGCGTGGAGCGGTCAGGCATACGAGGAACAGAGCTCGGGCAGCTCATCGGCGATGGTGTTCGTCTTCGGCCTCGTCATGGTGTTCCTGATTCTCGCCGCGCAATACGAGAAGTGGTCGTTGCCGATGGGCGTCTTGCTCGCCGTGCCCTTCGCCTTGTTCGGCGCACTGCTCGCCATTCTGCTGCGCGGGCTCGACAACAACGTGTACTTTCAGATCGGCCTCACCATGCTCGTTGCGCTCGCGGCGAAGAACGCCATTCTGATCTTCGAGTTCGCGGTGCTCAACCGCGAAGCGGGCAAGTCCATCTACGAGTCCGCGATGACCGCCGCATCCGAGCGCCTGCGCCCGATCGTGATGACATCGCTCGCGTTCATTCTCGGCTGCGTGCCGCTCGCGATTGCGACGGGGGCATCGGCGAATAGCAGGCATTCCATCGGCACGGGTGTGATCGGCGGGATGCTGGGCGCCACGCTCATCGCCGTATTCTTCATCCCGATGTTCTATTACGTCATCGAGACCATGAGCGCCAGGTTCGGGTCGAAGAAGAAAGGCGAAAGCAAGGGCGAAGCGGGTTCATCGCCCGCGGCGGACCATGACGGGCCCGCGACGCATGGAGGCGAATGACATGCGCTCAAACATAGCCATGAAACCGTCATCGCGTGTGATCGTGCTGATCGTGTCGTCGATGCTCGGCGGTTGTCTGCTCGGGCCGAATTACGAGCGTCCCGCCATCGAAACGCCCGATAGCTTTCGCTTCGCCGCACAGCAATCGAACGAGATCGCCAACACGGCATGGTGGGAGCAATTTCAGGACCCCGCGTTGAATCAGTTGATCGCCATTGCGTTGCAGGAGAACAAGGATGTGAAGATCGCGGCGGCGCGCGTCCATGAATTCCTCGGGCAATTTCAAGTCACGCGTTCGCAGCTGTTTCCGCAAGTGGGATTGGGCGCGAATGCCGAGCGCGAGCGCTTACCCATCGGGTCCGCGCAATTGCCGCCGGGCGTAGGCACGGTCATCAATCAGTATCAGCTCGCGTTGAATGCTTCGTGGGAAATAGACGTGTTCGGGCGCTTGCGGCGTCAGACGGAAAGCGCACGCGCTAGTCTGCTTGCAAGTGAGGAAGGCCGCCGAGCGACTATTTTGTCGTTGGTGGCTTCGGTGGCATCGACCTACATCACGCTCGTTTCGCTCGACCGGCAACTCGATATTGCGCGAGCCACGGTCAAGAGCCGGCAGGAGTCCGTGATCGTGTTCGGCCTGCGCTTTCAATACGGCGAAGTCTCGCAGATGGAACTGGCGCAGTCGCAGTCGGAGTATCAGGCCGCGCTCGCGACGATTCCGCAACTCGAACAGCAGATCGCCACGCAAGAAAACGCGTTGTCCATTCTGCTGGGCCGTAATCCGCAAGGCATCGCACGCGACCGCGAACTCGACGATCTGGCCACGCCGCAAGTCCCAGAAGGTCTGCCCTCGGAGTTGCTCACGCAGCGGCCGGATCTGCGTCAGGCGGAGCAGAACCTGATCGCGGCGAATGCGCAGATTGGCGCGGCGCGGGCGCTGTATTTTCCGTCGATATCGCTCACGGGCCTCTTCGGCACTGCAAGCACGCAATTCTCGCAACTCTTCACGGGAGCGGCGCGCGTGTGGTCGTTCGCGGGTGCCGTGACGCAGCCCATCTTCACGGGCGGAGCGATCAGCGGACAAGTAAAGGCGGCGGAGGCGCAGCAGCAACAAGCGCTTTTCTCCTATGAAAAAGCGATTCAAGTGGCGTTTCAGGATGTCGACGACAGTCTCATCACGCTAACCAAGAGCCGCGAAGCACGCGATGTGCAGGGCCGTCAGGTCGATGCCTTGCGTACCTATGCCAATCTCGCGCGGCTGCGTTACGAGGGTGGCTACACGAGCTATATCGAAGTGCTTGATGCGGAACGCAGCCTCTTCCAGTCGCAGTTGAGCTATACGCAGACGCAGGCCGCCGCGCTCAATGCCATGGTTTCGCTCTACAAGGCGATGGGCGGCGGCTGGGTCGCGGAAGCCGAGCAACGCACGGCAGTGGTCTACGACACGCGCGGCGCGGTGGTCAAACGCGATGCGAAGGACGAGCCATCGCCATGAACGCGCGCGCCAACATGCGTTTGATCGCCTGTCACGAATGCGATCTCCTGCAACATGAAACCGTGCTGCAAAGAGGCGGCGTCGCGCGCTGTGCACGTTGCGGCGCGCCGCTGTATCGCAATCGTCCCGATGGACTGAATCGCGCGCTTGCCTGCACGCTCGCCGCCCTCACGATGTTCTGCATCGCCAATGCGTTTCCTATCGTGGGACTCGAAGTGAGCGGCACGGTGGTTCAAACCACCCTGCTCGGCGCGGTGCGTGTGCTTTACGCCGATGGCATGTGGCCCATCGCGGGGCTCGTGCTCGCGACCACGTTCATCATGCCGCTTGCCGAGATGTGCGCCATGGCGTGGCTGCTCGTTCCACTGAGCAGGGGCTACGCGCCGCGTGCCGGACGTGCCGCCTTTCGCGCGTTGCATACGGTGCGGCCGTGGGGCATGACCGAGGTGCTGATCCTCGGCTTTCTCGTGGCGCTCGTGAAACTTGCGCATATCGCGAGTGTCGTGCCTGGCCTTGCGCTCTTTGCATTCGGCGGCGTCATGCTGCTGATCTCGGGCGCTTCGGCATCGTTCGATCCGCGCGAGGCATGGGCATTGATCTACAAAAGCAGCCTCGCCGATGCCCCTGCTTATCGCGGCCACGCGCGCACCGCGAAACAAGCGGGCTTCTTCGTCTGTCACGATTGCGCGCTCGTTTCCAAGGCGCCGCCGCATGCACACGACGGAAACTGTCCGCGTTGTCATGCACGGCTGCACTTTCGCAAGCCCGACAGCATCGAGCGAACGTGGGCGCTGCTGATCGCCGCGATGGTGCTCTACGTTCCCGCCAACGTGCTGCCCGTGATGGATACGAGTTCGCTCTTCGGCGCGCAGAAGGACACCATCATGAGCGGTGTCGCGTATCTGTGGACTTCGGGTTCATGGCCACTCGCGGTGCTGGTGTTCATCGCGAGCATTGCCGTGCCCATGCTCAAGATACTCGCGCTGCTCATGCTCGTCGTCAGCACGCAGATGCGCTCGCGCTGGCTGCCCGCGCGGCGTACGAAGATCTATCGCATCGTCGAGTTCGTCGGTCGCTGGTCGATGCTCGATATTTACGTGATCACCGTGCTCGTCGCGCTCGTGCAGTTCAATGCGCTGGCGACGATACGCGCGGGCGCCGCCGCCATTGCTTTCGGTGGAGTCGTCGTGCTGACGATGTTCGCGGCAATGGCATTCGACCCGCGTCTCATCTGGGACGCCGCGGACCAAGGACATGGCTGAACCTCCCGATATCAAGCGAGCGCCTCCGGATGAATTTCCCGAAGCCTTGCCCGCCCGCCGCCCGCGCTTCGGCATTTCGCTGATCTGGCTCGTGCCGTTCATCGCGGTGCTGATCGGCGGATGGCTCGCGGTGCAGGCCATCCTCGAGAAAGGTCCGACGATCACCATTACTTTCAACACGGGCGAGGGGCTCGAAGCGGGCAAGACCAAGCTCAAGTACAAGAACGTGGATATCGGCACGGTCAAGAGCGTGGTGCTCGCGCCGGATCACAAGCGCGTGATCGCATCGGCGGAAATGGCGAAGGATGCGGAACACATGCTCGTCGACGACACACGCTTCTGGGTCGTGCGCCCGCGCATTTCAGGCGGCACGGTGTCGGGCCTCGGCACGTTGATCGGAGGCGCGTTCATCGGCGTGGATGTGGGCGTGAAGAGCGCGAAGCGTCACGACTATACCGGGCTCGAATCGCCGCCTGTCATCACGGCGGACGTGCCGGGGCGCGAGTTCGTGTTGAAGAGCCCGACCATGGGTTCGCTCGATGCCGGTGCACCGATCTACTTCAGGCGTCTCCAGGTGGGACAGGTGACCGCCTATGAGCTCGATGCGGACGGCATGGGCGTGACCATCCACATTTTCGTCAACGCCCCTTACGACAAGTACGTCAAGCTCGATACGCGCTTCTGGCAGGCGAGCGGCGTGGACGTCAAGCTCGATTCGACCGGTGTGAAGATGGACACGGAATCGCTCGTCGCGATACTCGTGGGCGGGCTCGCATTCGAAACGCCGGCGCCCTTGAAAGAGCTCGCCGATAGCTCGAATCATCAGGATCTGGCGGAAGCGCCTGCGAGCAGCGTGTTCCAGCTCTTCGGAACACGCCCCGAAGCAATGAAGCGGCATGATCGTATCGTCGATACCTACGTGTTCAATTTCAAGGAATCGGTGCGCGGTCTGTCGGTCGGCGCGGAAGTGGATTTTCGCGGTATCGTGCTCGGCGAAGTGACGGCGATCAATACGCAATACGATCCGGTGCGGCGGGAATTCAGCATCCCGGTACGCGTGAACTTCTATCCGGAACGCTTCACCATGCGCATACGGGCAGGCGACAAGACGGGACGTCTCGTGCCCGACCGGCATCAGCTCTTGGAATACATGGTCGAGCACGGCTTTCGCGGGCAATTGCGTACCGGTAGCATCCTGACGGGGCAGCGCTATATCGCGGTCGATTTCTTCCCGAACACGCCGAAAGAAAAGATGGACACAAGCGGCGATCCGCCGGAAATTCCGACCGTGCCGGGCGGCTTGCAGTCATTGCAGGACTCCGTGCAGGCACTCGTGGCGAAGTTCAACAAGATTCCGATCGAAGGGATCAGCAATGACCTGCGCGATACGCTCAAACAGGCGCAGGTGCTTATCAAAACGCTCGACACCGACGTCGCGCCACAAGCGAAGGCAACGCTCGCGGCTGCACGCGATGCGCTCGGCGCGACGAGCCGCGCGTTGCAGAGCGACTCGCCGTTGCAGACCAGCACCGCCGAAACCATGCGTGAGTTGTCGCGCACGGCCGCTGCATTCCGCAATCTCGCGGAGTATCTCGAACAGCATCCGGAAGCGATTCTGCGCGGCAAGCCGGAGGATAAAAGGTGATATACCGTTTCTTCGTTCCAGCGCTCATCGTCATGGTCGGTGCGTGTGGTGCGTCGCCCAAGGCCGCGTTCTATACGTTAAGTCCCGAAGCCACACTGCAACCCGCCGCGAATGTCAGGCCCGTTCGCGTGACCGTGGGGTCCGTGACGGTTCCCGACCTTGTCGACAAGCCGCAAATGATCACGCGAACCATGCCGAACGAAGTGACTGTGAACGAGTACGCGCGCTGGGGCGAGCCGTTGAAAGAGAATATCGCGCGTACGTTGGCGGCGGATTTGTCGCGCGTGCTTGGCGTGGATAATGTGTCGATTTATCCGCCGAGTGCGGATATCAAGACCTATCAGCTACGCGTCGATGTGATGCATTTCGAATCCGTCATCGACGATTCCGTCACGCTCGATGCCCTCTGGAGCCTTCGCGCCCCCGATGGTGTGTCGCATTTCGACGGGCACACGCTCGTGCACGAAAACACGAAAGGCGATGGTTTCGCCGCCATCGCCGCGGCGCATAGCCGCGCGCTCGCGCAGATGAGCCGGCAGATCGCGGCCGCGCTCGGCGAGATGCGGCAATGAACGAGGAATCATGCCGTAATCGAATCGCCTTCGGGCGCTTCGTGCGGCAGCGTCCAGCCGAAGAATACCTGCGCGTCGTGCAGCTTGCCGGCTCGTATCGAGAGAATCTCCGAGTTGCGAAAGGCCTTGCCGTCGAGCATGCGCGCATCGTACGTGACGAACACATGTTCGCCGTCCTGTTTCATATGAACGAGGTCGAAGGTGACGATTGCGTTCGCGTTCGGCCAGCAACGCGCGAAGTAAGTCGCGCGGTCGAGACGGTTATCGCGAGGACTCGTGAAATGGAAGTCTTTCGCGATGAGCGCTTCGATAGCGGCACGATCCTTCCTCACATACGCTTTATAAAGACGTCGCGCGACTTCAACCGGGTCGAGAGTTTCGTCGGGCATGAGTTTCTCCTTTGCGATAGGCTTCGGGTTGCGTGCGCGATTCATCGTCACGTCTCATACGACGTTCGAGCGGTCGCGGAATCGACGCATGGTCACGCGTCGTGCGCAAAATCCAACAATAGCTTCGCATGAGACTTGAGTCGGAGGCGTGTATTGCCGGCTCTTGTCGACAGGAGACGGTTACATGCCAGCAAGACGCCTTATTTCCGCGCTGCTCAGCGCTGCATTGCTCGCCTCATTTCCCATTCAATCCGCCCTCGCGGACGATACCCCCACCGAAACGATCACCGTGGCAGGACTTTCCGAGCCTTCGGACCTCCTGGTGGATCGCTGGGGCGTGCCGCATATCTACGCGGCCAACGACAGCGACGCGTTCTTCGTGCAAGGCTTCAACGCCGCGCGCGATCGTCTGTTCCAGATCGATCTATGGCGTCGTCGCGGGCTTGGCGAACTCGCCGAAGTCTTCGGGCCCGCGTATGTCGAGCAGGACAAGGCCACGCGGCTCTTTCTCTATCGCGGCGACATGGAGACCGAATGGAAGCGCTATGGACCCGATGCCAAGCCGGCCGCGACGCGCTTTGCAGCAGGCGTCAACGCGTATATCGACTGGCTTGCCGCACATCCGGACCGCATGCCTTATGAGTTTCGCAAAGTCGGTTACTGGCCCGCGAAGTGGGGCGCGGACGATGTCGTGCGTATCCGCAGTCATGGCCTGACGCGTAATTTGACGAGCGAAGTGGCGCGTGCGCGCGTCGCATGCAAGAGTTCGCTCGATGCCGATGCGGTGCGCTTCGGTTTGCAGCCACAGTGGAAGCCGCAGATGCCCGCGGGTCTCGATCCATGCCTGCCCGACGATGTTCTCAAGGTCTTCACGCTGGCGACGCAAGGCGTGCGCGTGACGAAGGAATCGCTCAAGAGCGCGGATGCATCGACTTCGATGATGGCCGCTGCCGACAATCCCGAGGAAATCACCGAGGGCAGCAACAACTGGGTGGTCGCGCCGGGCAAATCGGCGACGGGCCGCGCGATCATGGCGAACGATCCGCATCGCGCTTATGCCGCGCCGAGCCTGCGCTATATCCAGCAGATCAGCACGCCGACGCTCGATATCATCGGTGGCGGCGAGCCTTCCTCGCCGGGCATATCCATTGGTCATAACGGGTCCATTGCGTACGGTCTCACGATCTTCAACATCGATCAGGAAGATCTCTACGTCTACGAGTTGAACCCCGCCGATGCGCGGCAGTACCGCTACAAAGGTGAATGGGAGCCGATGCATGTCGTGCACGAGACGATCAACGTACGCGGCGCGGCGCCCGTCAAAGCGGACCTACTGTTCACGCGTCATGGTCCCGTCATCTACACGGAAGACAGCAAGCATCGCGCATTCGCCGTGCGTACCGCATGGCTCTCGCCGGGTATGTCGCCTTACTTCGATTCCATGCGCTACATGCGCGCGAAGAACTATGCGCAGTTCAAGTCGTCGCTTGCGACCTGGGGCGCGCCCACGGTGAATCAGGTCTATGCGGACACGCAAGGCAACATTGCTTGGGTGCCAAGCGGCCTTGCGCCTGTTCGTCCGAACTGGGATGGCCTCATGCCCGTTCCCGGCGATGGCCGCTATGAATGGTCCGGGTTTTGGCCGCGCGACGCAATGCCTTCGGTCTATAACCCGTCGCAAGGTTACTTCACTACATCGAATGAAATGAATCTGCCGGCGGGCTATCCCTATGCCGAACGCAAGCTCGGATTCGAATGGACCAACGGCTCGCGGCATCAGCGTATCGACGAAGTGTTGAAGTCGCTAGACAAGGTATCGATCGAAGATTCCGAGCGCTTGCAAAACGATGATGTGTCGATACCCGCACGTCGTCTCGTCGCGTTGTTGCAGCCTCTTTCCGGCGACGATGCCGACACGCGCGCGGCACTCGGCATGCTCAAGGGCTGGGATGCGCATATGCGCGCCGATTCGGCACAGGCCGCGCTCGAAGAGGTCTGGCTCTCGCGACATCTCGGCCGCGCATTCAAGCAAGCTGTCTTGCCGAAGGACGCGGCGGCTTCATTCGGTGCGCCGGACACGGCCGTGATGCTCGACTCGCTCGAACATCCGGCCGCGCGTTTCGGTGACAACGCTGAGGCGAAACGCGATGCCGTGTTGCTGTCGAGCCTGCGCGACGCTTATGCGGAGATGTCGCGCTTGCAAGGCAACGACGCCACGCGCTGGCAGTGGGGCGGGCTTCAAACCAATCTCAACGCGCATCCACTGGCCGATGCCGTCGATGCCGACACGCGCGCAAAGCTCAACGTCGGGCCCATGGGCAAGGGCGGCAGTGCTTATACGCCGAATCAATCGACGTATCGCGCAAGCGATTTCCGCGAGACCAATGGACCATCGTTTCGCGTGATCGTCGATGTCGGCAATTGGGATGCATCGCGCGCGGTGAATCTGCCGGGCGAATCGGGCGATCCGGATAGCCCGCATTACCGCGATCTCGCGCAGATGTGGCTCGATGGCGACTACTTCCCGCTGCTCTATTCGCGTAAGGCCGTCGAGGCCGCGACCGAGAAGCGCGTGCACCTTGTTCCAGAGACGCGTTGATCGCGCTTGAGTTTTTAGCAGGACGATGGGAATAGATTCCGGCATGGGCGGGTTTACGAATTGAAGCCTCAGCGCTCGAAGATTCAAGAGAGTCGAGCGTGTTCGATGAGGTTCCTGGGTCGTCATCGATCCAGCCAAACCCATTCTTGCCGGAGTCTTGCATCATGAACATCATCGCCAAGGTTGTCGTGTCGCTCGTCGTTGTCGTTGTCGCTGCGCCTGCGCTTTCCTTTGCTCAAGGGTCGAGCGAACCGCTCACGCGCTCGCAGGTGAAAGCCGAGCTCGTGCAGATCGAGCAAGCGGGTTATTCAGTTGGATCGGGCGACAGTACGAACTATCCGGCCGACATTCAGGCTGCGGAAGCAAAGGTCGCCGCGCAGCAGAACACCAATGAAACGAATGAGGCATACGGCGGCATGCATGAGAGCGGCGCGGCGTCAGGGACTGTGCATCGTTGGGCTGGGTCGTCGTCGCCGTCGTCATCGTCATCGTCGAATGCTTGTGTCGGCCCTGCGGACTTTTGCGTTCCGTTCTTTGGAAGTTAGCTTTCGAAGCCGACTAGCCATGCACTTTGCTTTTGTCTTTCGAATAACTTGCTAAAGGCTGCAAACATCGCTTAGTGGCTGCCCGAAAATTATTTTCGAAAAGGGGGTTGCCATGCTGTCTTTCGCCAGTCATAATTCGCCTCCCGTTGAATGACGGCGCGCAAGAAAGCAAGCAGACAAGCGAAGCGATCAAAGCGCAATGCTCTTTAAAAACTAACAGCCGATAAGTGTGGGCACTTGATGGCGCGAGCGGTTCTGACCTTTCGGGGTTGGGACGTTTAGCGAAAGTTATCAAGTCTCACACAGTATTAGAGGAAGGTTTATCTGTCGAAAGACGGATTGATCATCGTCAGTACGTTGAGTGAGCGACCGGTTGGTAAAACAACCGAAAACAGTAACAGGCATTGAACTGAAGAGTTTGATCCTGGCTCAGATTGAACGCTGGCGGCATGCCTTACACATGCAAGTCGAACGGCAGCACGGGGGCAACCCTGGTGGCGAGTGGCGAACGGGTGAGTAATACATCGGAACGTGTCCTGTAGTGGGGGATAGCCCGGCGAAAGCCGGATTAATACCGCATACGATCTACGGAAGAAAGCGGGGGATCCTTCGGGACCTCGCGCTATAGGGGCGGCCGATGGCAGATTAGCTAGTTGGTGGGGTAAAGGCCTACCAAGGCGACGATCTGTAGCTGGTCTGAGAGGACGACCAGCCACACTGGGACTGAGACACGGCCCAGACTCCTACGGGAGGCAGCAGTGGGGAATTTTGGACAATGGGGGCAACCCTGATCCAGCAATGCCGCGTGTGTGAAGAAGGCCTTCGGGTTGTAAAGCACTTTTGTCCGGAAAGAAAACCTGCCTGTTAATACCGGGTGGGGATGACGGTACCGGAAGAATAAGCACCGGCTAACTACGTGCCAGCAGCCGCGGTAATACGTAGGGTGCGAGCGTTAATCGGAATTACTGGGCGTAAAGCGTGCGCAGGCGGTCTGTTAAGACCGATGTGAAATCCCCGGGCTTAACCTGGGAACTGCATTGGTGACTGGCAGGCTAGAGTATGGCAGAGGGGGGTAGAATTCCACGTGTAGCAGTGAAATGCGTAGAGATGTGGAGGAATACCGATGGCGAAGGCAGCCCCCTGGGCCAATACTGACGCTCATGCACGAAAGCGTGGGGAGCAAACAGGATTAGATACCCTGGTAGTCCACGCCCTAAACGATGTCAACTAGTTGTTGGGGATTCATTTCCTTAGTAACGTAGCTAACGCGTGAAGTTGACCGCCTGGGGAGTACGGTCGCAAGATTAAAACTCAAAGGAATTGACGGGGACCCGCACAAGCGGTGGATGATGTGGATTAATTCGATGCAACGCGAAAAACCTTACCTACCCTTGACATGGACGAAACCCGGGTGAGAGCTTGGGGTGCTCGAAAGAGAATCGTCGCACAGGTGCTGCATGGCTGTCGTCAGCTCGTGTCGTGAGATGTTGGGTTAAGTCCCGCAACGAGCGCAACCCTTGTCCTTAGTTGCTACGCAAGAGCACTCTAGGGAGACTGCCGGTGACAAACCGGAGGAAGGTGGGGATGACGTCAAGTCCTCATGGCCCTTATGGGTAGGGCTTCACACGTCATACAATGGTCGGAACAGAGGGTTGCCAAGCCGCGAGGTGGAGCCAATCCCAGAAAACCGATCGTAGTCCGGATCGCAGTCTGCAACTCGACTGCGTGAAGCTGGAATCGCTAGTAATCGCGGATCAGCATGCCGCGGTGAATACGTTCCCGGGTCTTGTACACACCGCCCGTCACACCATGGGAGTGGGTTTTACCAGAAGTGGCTAGTCTAACCGCAAGGAGGACGGTCACCACGGTAGGATTCATGACTGGGGTGAAGTCGTAACAAGGTAGCCGTATCGGAAGGTGCGGCTGGATCACCTCCTTTCTCGAGCTTAAACGCTCGCCCACTCAAGTGTTCACGCTTATCGGCTGTCAGAAAGACAGGCTAAGGGTCTGTAGCTCAGTCGGTTAGAGCACCGTCTTGATAAGGCGGGGGTCGTTGGTTCGAATCCAACCAGACCCACCACCCGGGCAAGCGGTGCTTAAAACGACCAAGCGAGCAGACTGAGTCAGGCACACACGGGGGGATTAGCTCAGCTGGGAGAGCACCTGCTTTGCAAGCAGGGGGTCGTCGGTTCGATCCCGTCATCCTCCACCAATCCTCAATGCACAGCGCTGAACGCGGGGTTCAACGTTGCGCATTGGCGATTGAGCCAGTCAGCACGGGTAGGTGATTGAATTTGATCACGCTATCGGCTGTCGTTCTTTAACAATCTGGAAGAAGTAGTAAAGAGATTATTCGAAAGCACTTAGAGATGGGTGTGAGTAGGGTAATCAGGGTTGTGATTGTATCAAGTATGAAAAGGTGATCGAAAGATTGCTTTGGAATACGGCACAACGCGAATACTCAACCTATGACGGTGGGCTTAAAGGCAGCAATGCTGGCAGACACACTCGTTATAGGGTCAAGCGAACAAGTGCATGTGGTGGATGCCTTGGCGATCACAGGCGATGAAGGACGCGGTAGCCTGCGAAAAGCGGTGGGGAGCTGGCAAACGAGCTTTGATCCACCGATATCCGAATGGGGAAACCCGGCCCGAATGGGTCATCCTAAGCTGAATCCATAGGCTTAGTGAAGCGAACGCGGTGAACTGAAACATCTAAGTAACCGCAGGAAAAGAAATCAACCGAGATTCCCAGAGTAGTGGCGAGCGAAATGGGATCAGCCTGTACTCTTTATCTGTGTTGTTAGCTGAACGCTCTGGAAAGTGCGGCCATAGCAGGTGATAGCCCTGTAAGCGAAAACAGCGTGGAAGAACTAGGGGTACGACAAGTAGGGCGGGACACGTGAAATCCTGTCTGAAGATGGGGGGACCATCCTCCAAGGCTAAATACTCGTGATCGACCGATAGTGAACCAGTACCGTGAGGGAAAGGCGAAAAGAACCCCGGGAGGGGAGTGAAATAGATCCTGAAACCGCATGCATACAAACAGTCGGAGCCTCGCAAGGGGTGACGGCGTACCTTTTGTATAATGGGTCAGCGACTTACGTTCAGTAGCGAGCTTAACTGATTAAGGCAGGCGTAGCGAAAGCGAGTCCGAATAGGGCGATCAGTTGCTGGGCGTAGACCCGAAACCAAGTGATCTATCCATGGCCAGGTTGAAGGTGCGGTAACACGTACTGGAGGACCGAACCCACTAACGTTGAAAAGTTAGGGGATGAGCTGTGGATAGGGGTGAAAGGCTAAACAAACTTGGAAATAGCTGGTTCTCTCCGAAAACTATTTAGGTAGTGCCTCGTGTATCACCTTCGGGGGTAGAGCACTGTCATGGTTGTGGGGTCCATTGCGGATTACTACGCCATAGCAAACTCCGAATACCGAAGAGTGCAATCACGGGAGACAGACATCGGGTGCTAACGTCCGGTGTCAAGAGGGAAACAACCCAGACCGCCAGCTAAGGTCCCAAAGATTGGCTAAGTGGGAAACGAAGTGGGAAGGCAAAAACAGTCAGGAGGTTGGCTTAGAAGCAGCCACCCTTTAAAGAAAGCGTAATAGCTCACTGATCGAGTCGTCCTGCGCGGAAGATGTAACGGGGCTCAAGCCAGTCACCGAAGCTGCGGATGCATATTTATATGCATGGTAGGAGAGCGTTCCGTAAGCCTGCGAAGGTGCGTTGAAAAGCGTGCTGGAGGTATCGGAAGTGCGAATGCTGACATGAGTAGCGATAAAGGGGGTGAAAAGCCCCCTCGCCGTAAGCCCAAGGTTTCCTACGCAACGTTCATCGGCGTAGGGTGAGTCGGCCCCTAAGGCGAGGCAGAAATGCGTAGCTGATGGGAAGCAGGTCAATATTCCTGCACCATTGTTAGATGCGATGGGGGGACGGATCGCGGAAGGTTGTCCGGGTGTTGGACGTCCCGGTCGCTGCATTGGAGAAGGTGCTCAGGCAAATCCGGGCACAGGATTCAAGGGTGTGGCGCGAGCTTCCTCGGAAGCGAAGCAATTGGAAGTGGTTCCAAGAAAAGCCTCTAAGCTTCAGTCTAATAGTGACCGTACCGCAAACCGACACAGGTGGGCGAGATGAGTATTCTAAGGCGCTTGAGAGAACTCGGGAGAAGGAACTCGGCAAATTGGTACCGTAACTTCGGGATAAGGTACGCCTCTGTAGCTTAACCAGCCTGCGCTGGAAGGGTGAAGAGGTTGCAATAAACTGGTGGCTGCGACTGTTTAATAAAAACACAGCACTCTGCAAACACGAAAGTGGACGTATAGGGTGTGACGCCTGCCCGGTGCCGGAAGATTAAATGATGGGGTGCAAGCTCTTGATTGAAGTCCCGGTAAACGGCGGCCGTAACTATAACGGTCCTAAGGTAGCGAAATTCCTTGTCGGGTAAGTTCCGACCTGCACGAATGGCGTAACGATGGCCACACTGTCTCCTCCCGAGACTCAGCGAAGTTGAAGTGTTTGTGATGATGCAATCTCCCCGCGGCTAGACGGAAAGACCCCATGAACCTTTACTGTAGCTTTGCATTGGACTTTGAACCGATCTGTGTAGGATAGGTGGGAGGCTATGAAACCGGAACGCTAGTTTCGGTGGAGCCGTCCTTGAAATACCACCCTGGTTTGTTTGAGGTTCTAACCTTGGTCCATGATCTGGATCGGGGACAGTGCATGGTAGGCAGTTTGACTGGGGCGGTCTCCTCCCAAAGTGTAACGGAGGAGTACGAAGGTACGCTAGGTACGGTCGGAAATCGTGCTGATAGTGCAATGGCATAAGCGTGCTTAACTGCGAGACCGACAAGTCGAGCAGGTGCGAAAGCAGGTCATAGTGATCCGGTGGTTCTGTATGGAAGGGCCATCGCTCAACGGATAAAAGGTACTCTGGGGATAACAGGCTGATACCGCCCAAGAGTTCATATCGACGGCGGTGTTTGGCACCTCGATGTCGGCTCATCTCATCCTGGGGCTGTAGCCGGTCCCAAGGGTATGGCTGTTCGCCATTTAAAGAGGTACGTGAGCTGGGTTTAAAACGTCGTGAGACAGTTTGGTCCCTATCTGCCGTGGGCGTTGGATATTTGAAGGGGGCTGCTCCTAGTACGAGAGGACCGGAGTGGACGAACCTCTGGTGTACCGGTTGTCACGCCAGTGGCATCGCCGGGTAGCTATGTTCGGAAGAGATAACCGCTGAAAGCATCTAAGCGGGAAACTCGCCTTAAGATGAGATATCCCCGGGGCTTCGAGCCCCTTGAAGGGTCGTTCTAGACCAGGACGTTGATAGGTCAGGTGTGTAAGTGCAGTAATGCATTGAGCTAACTGATACTAATTGCCCGTAAGGCTTGATCCTATAACCAGTGTGTTTGAACCACTGGCGAGTTATGCGTGTGCGACAATCGCCACCCAACATTTACTGCTTCTTCCCGGATTGGTTGTGTGCCCACCCGGCGCACGACAACAAGTCATGCCTGATGACCACAGCGAGTTGGTACCACCCCTTCCCATCCCGAACAGGACCGTGAAACGACTCCACGCCGATGATAGTGCGGATCTCCCGTGTGAAAGTAGGTAATCGTCAGGCTCCTCATGCAGCAACAAAAACCCCACCCCCAAACCAGGTGGGGTTTTTGCGTTTTTGCGGCGTTTGGGCGCGAGAAAACACGACGTCAACGCATCCATTAGAGTCAGGCACGTTATAAGCTTCGAAGGCTGTGATTCTGTCGGTAGAATGGCAACGCAAGGTTGTCCATGCCGAACGATTAGGCTGACCTCTGGAGCGCATATGAGAACGAGTCTGTTGATCGCCGCCGTGAGCGTCTCGCTGCTATTCGCAGCCTGCGGCAAGAAGAACGATGCGAGCGAGTCCAGTCTGGGCGACGCCATTTCCGCCGATATGAAAACAGATCGCGGGCTTCTGTGTCTGAATCGCAGTGGACGTGGCCCGTACACATTTCCATCGGCCTATACGAGTCGCGATCTCAACGAATATTCCGGCGCCGCGCTGCGTGAGCAACTCGCGGCGCTCGAAAAAAGCGGCCTTATCGCGCGCTCCGCGGCGACGCCCGCCAATGCCAATGCCAAGCAAAATGGCATTGCATATAGCCTGACGGGCGAAGGGCAAAAGTACGCGGTTGAAACCACGCGTCCGGCTGGCGACCCGAACGCCACCAGCGATTCCCGTGTCTGGATGCTGTGCTACGCGCACGTCAAGCTCGACAAGGTCGTCAGTTGGACAGAGCCTGATCCCACCGCGCATCGTTCGGACGTCACCTACACCTATAAGCTCGATAATCCCGCGTCGTGGGTCGACGACCGCGACATCAAGCGCGCTTTCCCCGACCTGACCGCCGCCGATCGCGAAGCGGGCGAGACCAAGCTGCACGTCACGCTCGAACAGCGTACCGATGGCTGGGTGCGCGTGGATTGAGGAACTTCGCGCAAGCCAGGCCGAGCGACGACGCGCCCTCGGGTCCGCCACGCATGTCCGATGTAGCGGCGCTCGCGGGCGTGTCGAAAATGACGGTATCGCGCGTGCTCGCGGGACACAGCGTCGCCCTGGCGACTCGTGAGCGCGTGCAGAAAGCCATCGAAGAACTCGGTTATGTAGCGGATGCCGCCGCCGGTGCGCTTTCATCCGGGCGGTCGGAATTCGTTGCCGTGCTCGTGCCGTCGCTCGCAAGCTCCAACTTCTCCGATACGGTGCGCGGTCTGTCCGCGTCGCTCGAACCGCATGGCTTGCAACTGCTGATCGGCGATACCGACTACGACTTGCAGCGCGAAGAACGCATCGTGCGTTCGATGCTGCGTCATCAACCACGCGCCATCGCTCTGACCGGCTCGCGTCACACGGACGCTGCCCGCGTTTTGTTGCGCCGCTCAGGCGTGCCCGTCGTGGAAATGTGGGATGCGCCCGCCGAGCCAATTGATTCCGCCGTCGGTTTCTCCAACGTCAGCGCCGCGCGCGCGATGGTGCGTCATCTCGCGGAACGCGGCCATCAACGCATCGGATTTCTCGGTGGCGCGAGTGAGTTGGACAGGCGCGGCCTCGACCGGCTCAAGGGCTTTCGTTCGCAGATGAAGGCGTTCGGTCTCGACGATACCCGCGTCATCCGGCTAGGCGACTCGCCGATCACGATGAGCCACGGCGGCCCTGCGATGGCCGCGCTGCTCGAAGCATGGCCGGATACGCAAGCCGTGATGTGCGTGAGCGACATGTCCGCGTTCGGCGCGATAATGGAATGCCACAGGCGCGGGCTTCGCGTGCCGCAGGACATCGCCATTGCGGGCTTCGGCAACTTCGAGGTCGCCATGTGCTGCACGCCGTCGATCACAACCGTTTCCGTCGATGCTTACGGCATCGGTTCGCGCACGGGCGCGACGCTGCTCGAAGCGATCGAAGCGCGCGATCGCGGAGTGATCGAGGGCATGGGCAAGAAGGTACGCGTCGGTTATTCGGTATTGGCGCGCGAGAGTGCCTAGGCGCATATCGAAGTAACTCGAACGCTGCGATAAACAACCCGCCCGTGTTACCGGTAACATAACGCAATCGAAAACCACGGAGACAACCCCATGCCCCAGCATCCAACTCGCCGTCTACGTAGCCAGGAATGGTTCGACGATCCCTCGCACGCCGACATGACCGCGCTCTATGTCGAGCGCTTCATGAACTACGGCCTCACGCGCGAGGAACTGCAATCGGGCAGGCCGATCATCGGTATCGCTCAGACGGGTAGCGATCTTGCGCCATGCAATCGCCACCATATCGAGCTTGCCGAGCGCACGAAAGCCGGTATTCGCGATGCGGGCGGCATTCCCATGGAGTTCCCCGTGCATCCGCTCGCGGAGCAAAGCCGCCGTCCGACTGCCGCGCTCGATCGCAACCTGGCCTATCTCGGTCTCGTCGAAGTGTTGCACGGCTTCCCGCTCGATGGCGTCGTTCTCACGACCGGCTGTGACAAGACCACGCCCGCATGTCTGATGGCAGCGGCGACCGTCGATCTGCCGGCCATCGTGCTGTCAGGCGGGCCGATGCTCGACGGCTGGTACGAAGGCAAGCGCGTCGGCTCGGGCACGGTCATCTGGCATGCACGCAATCTGCTTGCGGCAGGCGAGATCGATTACGAAGGCTTCATGCAACTCACGACCGCATCGTCGCCGTCCATCGGCCATTGCAACACCATGGGCACCGCGCTCTCCATGAACAGCCTCGCCGAAGCGCTCGGCATGTCGCTGCCGACTTGCGCGAGCATTCCCGCCGCGTATCGCGAGCGCGGTCAGATGGCGTATGCGACGGGCAAGCGCATCGTCGACATGGTGCGCGAGGACTTGCGGCCATCGCAGATCATGACGCGTGAGGCTTTCGAGAACGCGATCGTCGTGGCGTCGGCGCTGGGTGCATCGACCAATTGCCCGCCGCATCTGATCGCGATTGCGCGTCATATCGGTATCGAATTGAGTCTGGAGGATTGGCAGCGTTATGGCGAAGACGTGCCGCTGATCGTGAACTGCATGCCTGCTGGAGAGTATCTCGGCGAGAGTTTTCATCGCTCGGGCGGGGTGCCGGCCGTGCTCAGGCAACTCGATGCGGCCGGTCTCATCGAGCGCGCGTGTCGGACGGTATCGGGCCGCAGCATCGGCGAAATCGCGGACGACGCGCCCGCTGCCGACCGCGAAGTCATCCGCACGGCCGACGATCCGCTCAAGCACGGCGCGGGCTTCATGGTCCTGTCGGGCAATTTCTTCGACAGCGCGATCATGAAGATGTCCGTGGTCGGCGAGGCCTTCACGAAGACCTATCTCAGCAAGCCGGGCGAAGAGAACGTGTTCGAAGCGCGCGCCATCGTTTTCGATGGACCGGAGGATTACCATCGGCGCATCAACGATCCCGCGTTGAACATCGACGAGCATTGCATTCTCGTGATTCGCGGCTGCGGCACGGTGGGTTATCCGGGCAGCGCGGAAGTGGTCAACATGGCGCCGCCTGCAGAAATGATCAAGCGCGGCGTCGATTCCCTGCCTTGTCTCGGCGACGGCAGGCAAAGCGGCACGTCGGCGAGTCCGTCCATTCTCAACATGTCGCCGGAAGCGGCCGTCGGCGGCGGTCTCGCGCTCTTGCGCACGGGCGACCGGATTCGCGTGGACCTGAATGCGCGTTCGGTGAACGTGCTGATCGAGGAAGGCGAACTCGAAAGCCGCCGCACGCATGCCGCGTTCGCCACGCCGCCCGCGCAAACGCCGTGGCAGGAGTTGTATCGGCAGACGGTGGGGCAGTTGTCGACGGGCGGGTGTCTCGAACCCGCGACCTTGTATTTGAAGGTGATCGAGACGCGCGGCAATCCGCGTCATTCGCACTGAAGAGGATACGCTCATGGCCTATGCAATCTATCCGAGCCTCGTAGACCGACATGTCGTCGTGACGGGCGGCGGCAGCGGAATTGGCGCATCCATCGTCGAGGCGTTCGCGAAGCAAGGGGCGCGCGTGTCGTTCATCGATGTCGCCGAAACCGACGCGCGCGAACTCGAACAGGCGCTCGCCAACGAAAAGCACGCGCCGAAGTTTTACCGTTGCGATCTGCGCGATACGGCCGCCATCGAAGCCATATTCGACGACATGATCGCGGCGGCGGGACCGCTCGATGCGCTCGTCAACAACGCCGCCAACGACGACCGCCATCGATGGGACGACGTGAGCGCCGCGTATTGGGACGAGCGCATGGCCGTGAATCTGCGGCATCTGTTCTTTTGCGCGCAGGCGGCGGCCAAGAGCATGCGCGCGAACCGGCGCGGCTCGATCATCAACATGGGTTCGATTTCGTGGCATCTCGCGCTGCCGGAACTCACGCTCTACATGACGGCGAAGGCGGCTATCGAAGGCCTCACGCGCGGATTGGCGCGCGATCTCGGCGCGCACGGCATTCGCGTGAATACCGTGATTCCGGGCGCCGTGCGAACGCCGCGTCAAATGAAGCTGTGGCAGTCGCCCGACAGCGAGGCCGCGCTTCTTGCGCAGCAGTGTCTGCACGAGCGAATCGATCCGGAACACGTCGCGCGGATGGTGCTCTTTTTGGCATCCGACGATGCGGCGCGCTGCACGGGGCGCGATTATTTTGTCGATGCGGGATGGTTTGGAACCTGAGCGTTACGGCCAGGACGTTCCATGTGTCGTCTGCCCGTAACGTAACGTACACGGCACCTCACACCCGCGCGTCGCGCCCACGCATTGCACGCGGCGTCGCCTTCACCTTCGGCACGCTGCTGGTTTCGATGTAATGCTGCACGCGTTCGGCCGCGTCGTAGTAGCCGCGTTCATCGAGCCAATGCCAGACTGCCGCGAGGAAGAGCCCGAGGCCCGTATGGCCGCAATGGGCGATGAAATCCGCGACGCCTTCGGCCAGCGCGGCATCGCGCCCGGGCTCCTGCAGTGCGCTCGCCACGTGAGAGGCGCTGCGCGACACGAGCATGGCGTGCATCGAGAAAAGTTGCGGATTGAACGTGCGTGCAGCGTGACTGCGTTGTTTACTGCCCATCATCGGGCCCCCGGTTTCGAAAGTGCGGTGTACGGCGCGCTCGGTCCTGAACTGCTAAATGAGAAACGAGCGCGCGCCACCGATGGTCTATTTGGATTGTTCGTGACGCCTGTGCCGACGTTCGGAGCGGTTTATTGCAAGAAGCGGGCCTACTTTGTCGATTTCGTTGTCCCGCCTTGTGGGATAAGGCAGACGAATACATGCGGCTTCATCTACACAGCACCTGCCCGAGCGAAAAGACAAGTTTTTCTACATTCCGTAGAATCAATTGCCCGGCGTGCTTAATTCATAGCGAAGCCTAAGAAGCCGCCAACCGCGCATGGCCTGGCTTAAAGCCCGATGCGCTCAACCGGTCAACTCATGCGCCGTATCCTCGCGAGTCTGTTCAATGCAGGACAGCACGGCCCGCGCGCCGTCGTATGTGCCTTCGCCATGCTGGCCGGCTGCTCCGGCAACACGGTCGCGCAGAGCGAGGAGGCAGCGAGCGCGAGCACCGCGAAGACCGATGTGCAAACCCAGCCGCAGCCGTTGCATCACGCAAAGCACACCGCGTCCGGTTTCGAGAACGACTACGGCCAGTTGCCGCACGAGTCGCTTCTGAAGTGGCGCTGGGAGCGCTTGCGGCAGGGTCTGCCCAAGCCGCCCGCGAACGGATATCGGTTTCCGATGGCGCATCCCGACATCGCCTGGCTCAAGGCCAATCGCACGGAGAACACGCTCACGTGGATCGGCCACGCGAGCGCGCTGCTGCAAATCAACGGCGTGAACATCCTCGCCGATCCGGTGTTCTCCGAACGCGCGTCGCCGTTCTCGTTCGCGGGTCCGAAGCGCAAAACGCCGCCCGGTCTCACACTCGACGAGTTGCCGCACATCGATATCGTGCTGATTTCGCATAATCACTACGATCATCTGGATAAGGCGAGCGTCGAAGCGCTCAACCGGCAGGCGGGCGGCCCGCCGCGCTTTCTGGTGCCGCTCGGCGTGAAGAAGTGGATGAACGACGACGGCATCCAGAACGCGGAAGAACTCGACTGGAGCGACGAAACCCATGTTGCCGGCCTCGATATCTGGTTCGTGCCGAGCCAGCACTGGTCGGCGCGCACGCCCTTCGATCGCGCGGAAACGCTGTGGGGCGGCTGGGTGGTGAAAACGCCGGCGGGCGCGGCGCATCCGTTTTCGTTTTACTTCGCGGGCGACACGGGCTATTCGCCGGACTTTCGCGATATCGGCGCGCGCTTCGGCGGCTTCGACCTTGCGCTCATTCCCATCGGCGCGTACGACCCGCGCTGGTTCATGCACGGCCAGCACGTCGACCCCGAAGAAGCCGTGCGGATCTTCCAGGACGTGCAGGCGAAGAAGGCGATCGGCATCCACTGGGGCACGTTCGAACTCACCGACGAGCCGCTCGACGAGCCGCCGCGCCGGCTCGCCGATGCCGTGCGCCGCGCGGGCCTGCCCGCCGATTCCTTCACCGTGCTCAAACACGGCGAAATGATCCGTCTCGATTCCTCCCCCTCAAGCGCCGCCGCTATCAGCCGTTAACCCAGTCAACTGCACTGGCATATACCGTGCATGGTGCGTGGGACGCCGCGCGCAGTCAGAACGCGCGCGCCGCAAACGATTCAATGCTCGTGACGCCTTCCGACGCGGTTTCATACGGTCCGCGCCGATCGATTACACATGAGGGTTCATCGCGTGAAGCATCTGTCCATCCGGCATCGCATACTGGCGAGTTTCGGCGTCATTCTCTTCCTGATGCTGGTCATGGCCGCGCTGTCCTATACGCTGCTCGGCGGTATCGACCGCGAGGCGAAAAGCCTCGAAGAAGATTCGATGGTCGGTCTTTCGCTGTCCAACGATCTGCGCGCGGCCTGGCTCGAAAGCTACGCCGTGACGCAACGCCTGGTCTTCGCCGATAGCGACGAGGCACTCATTCGCCGCGATAGCGACCGTCTGACGCAAACGCGCGCGACGCTCGACAAGCTCATCGAGAACTACGCGCCGACCGTCCACGAAGAAGACGAGCGCCGCATCTTCGACGAATTCAGGCATCAGCGCGCGCTCTACGCGCCGCTGCAGGACGAAGCGCTGCGCGGTCTCATCGATTCGAAACAAGCCGGCGCCACGGTGTTCAACACGCGCCTGACGCCAGTCTGGGAAGCGGGGCAAAACGCGGCGCGCGCGCTCGTCGACTACAACGAGGCGAGCAACA
Organism: Caballeronia sp. LZ001; assembly: GCF_031450875.1. Lineage (NCBI taxonomy): Bacteria > Pseudomonadati > Pseudomonadota > Betaproteobacteria > Burkholderiales > Burkholderiaceae > Caballeronia > Caballeronia sp. LZ001. The sequence goes on from NZ_JARTVX010000004.1 coordinate 1,049,037, forward strand.
CGAGTTCGGTCAAGAGCATCCGTCATTCGGTGGGCAAGTCGGAGACGACGCTCGTCGTCATCATGCTGGTGGCGTTGGCCACGGCCGCCGTGCTCGGCTTTCTGCTAATGCGCGCGCTGACCGTGCCGATGCTGCGTCTCGTCGATGTCGTCGACAAGATGCGTACGGGCGATTTCACGCAGCGGCTCGACCTCGCGCGCGCCGATGAGTTCGGCACGCTCGAAGCGGGTTTCAACCGCATGACCGACGAACTCACGGGGCTCGTCGGGCAGGCGCAGAAGTCTGCGCTGCAAGTGACGACATCGGTCTCCGAAATCGCCGCCACCGCACGCGAGCAGCAAGCGACCGCGAGCGAGACTGCGGCAACCACGACGGAAATCGGCGCGACGTCACGCGAGATCTTCGCGACGGCGCGCGATCTCGTACGCACGATGAACGAAGTGTCGGGCGTCGCGGAGCAGTCGGCGACGCTCGCGGGCACGGGTCACGCCGGACTCACGCGCATGGAGGAAACCATGCGGCACGTGATGGAAGCGGCCGGTTCGGTGAACGGCAAGCTCGCGATCCTCAACGAGAAGGCGGGCAACATCAATCAGGTCGTCGCGACCATCACGAAGGTGGCGGACCAGACGAACCTGCTTTCGCTGAACGCGGCCATAGAAGCGGAAAAAGCCGGCGAGTACGGACGCGGCTTCGCGGTGGTGGCCACCGAGATTCGGCGTCTTGCGGATCAAACCGCGGTCGCGACCTTCGATATCGAACAAATGGTCAAGGAGATTCAGTCTTCCGTCGCGGCGGGCGTGATGGGCATGGACAAGTTCTCGGAGGAAGTGCGGCGGGGCATGCTCGACGTGCAGCAAGTGGGCGGGCAACTGTCGCAGATCATCCATCAAGTGCAGACGCTTGCGCCGCGCGTGTCGATGGTCAACGAAGGCATGCAGACGCAGGCAGCCGGCGCGGACCAGATTTCGCAGGCGCTCTCGCAATTGTCGGAAGCCGCGCAGCAGACGGCGGAGTCGTTGCGTCAATCGACTCAGGCCATCGACGACCTGACGCATGTCGCCAACGGTCTGCGCACCGGCGTATCGCGCTTCAAGGTGGCCGCGTAAAGCGGCGCGCGCCATGCTCTTCGTCCAGTTCACGCTCGGCTCCGATCGCTATCTGCTCGACAGCGCGCAGATCGAGCGCATGTTGCCGCTCGCGCCGTTGAAGGCGCTGCCTGGCGCGCCGGAGTGGGTTGCGGGCCTGTTCGATTACGAAGACGCGCCCGTGCCCGTGATCGATGTCGCGGCGCTGGCGCTCGGGCGCGCGTCGCGCGAACGCTTGTCGACGCGGCTCGCGCTCGTCGCATACAAGCGCGACGGCGCGCACGATTCGACGACGCATCGACTGGGTCTCGTGCTCGAACAGGCAACCCGAACCGTCAAGCTCGATACCGCCGCGTTTGCCGATGCGGGCATCGACACGCCGCACGCACGCTATCTCGGTCCCGTCGCGCGCGATGAAGCAGGCCTGCTGCAATGGGTGCGCATGGAACATTTGTTGCCGCTCGACGTGCAGGCGTTGCTCTTTGCCGAGAGCACATCATGAACGAAGACAACACGCGCCGCTTTACCGAGCTGCTGCATCGGACGATCGGGCTCGACGCCGAGTCTATCGGCACGAACGCGGTGATGCGCGCGGTGCGCGAGCGCTTCGATGCATCGCGCGCGGTGACGCTCGACGACTACTACCACGCCGTATCGAACGATCCTGCGCTGTTGCAGGAACTGATCGAAGCGGTCGTCGTGCCGGAAACGTGGTTCTTTCGCGATCCCGAGGTCTATACGGCGCTCGCGCGGCTTGCGCGCATTCGTTTGTCGGAGCGCCCTTCGAACCCCGTGCGCGTGCTGAGCCTGCCCTGCTCGACGGGCGAGGAAGCCTATTCGGTGGCGATGGCCTTGAGCGATGCAGGCATCGCGGCGGACCGCTTCGTCATCGAGGCTATCGACGTAAGCGAACGCGCGTTGTCGCATGCGCGCCGCGCGCACTATGGACGCAATGCGTTTCGTGGCCGCGCGCTGGGTTTTCGTGACCGGCATTTTCGCGCGACCGAAGACGGCTGGCAGCTCGACGAGCGCATGGCGCGCTGTGTGCGCTTCACGCAAGCCAATCTGTTTCAACTCGATGCGCGCATGTTCGAACGCTTCGACTTCATTCTGTGCCGCAACGTGCTGATCTACTTCGATCGCGAGACGCAGAGCGCCGCGTTGCGCGTGCTCGACAGCTTGCTGGCCGACGGCGGCATGCTCTTTATCGGACCTGCTGAAACGGGTCTCCTGATGCGCGAAGGCATGAGTCCCGCGAACATTCCGCTGGCTTTCGCGTTCAGAAGGCCCGAGCGCGAGATCGTGAATGCCGCTCCTCCGATAAAGCCCGCGGCATCCGGCGAATTCGTCATGCCTGCATGGGCGCGAGGCGCTACGCGTGTGGACTCGTCGAAGGTATCCGTGTCGAAGCCGATGGCGTTTGCAGCGCCTGCAATGGCGTTGCATCGAACCTCGACACCGGTGAGCGTCAATCCGGCGTTGGCGCCGGCCTCGACGCCAACGCCAACGTCAACGCTCGCGCAAGCCCACGCTCTCGCCGATGCCGGTTCGCTGATCGAAGCCGAATCCATCGCGCGCGGGTGGTTGCACAAGCACCCGGCAAGCGCGGATGCGTACTATCTGCTCGGCGTGATCGCCGATGCCCGCAACGCGCACGACGAATCGCGCGCGCATTATCGCCGCGCGCTTTATCTCGATCCGACGCATCGCGAAGCGCTCACGCATCTTGCCGCGCTGCTTCAACTCGATGGCGACACGGACCGCGCGCGCATCATGCTGGCTCGCGCCGAACGCAGCGCCGAGAGCGCGCGATGAACGCCCGCACGCCGCTCATTCCCGATGTCATCGACGACTGCTGGAACCGCATCGGCGTGCGCGGCGACGGCTCGTGTCCGAAGCTCGAACGGTACGTGCATTGCCGTAATTGCCCTGTCCATGAGTCGGCGGCGGCGCGCGTGCTCGATCGTGTCGATGCGGTTTCGGTCGTCGAGCGCTTCAAGGGCGACGCAAAACGAACGCGCGACGCAGCCGATGCCATTTCGTATCTCGTGTTTCGCATCGGCGGCGAATGGCTCGGCTTGCCGACCGCGTGTTGTGCGCAGGTCGCGCAACTTCGGCCGGTGCATACGTTGCCGCATCGGCGTAACCGCGCGGTGCTCGGCGTCGTGAACGTGCGTGGACGTTTGCTGGTATGCGTGTCGCTGGCGCGTCTCTTCGGCATTGAGGAAAGCGTGGCGAAAGCGGTTTCGAAATCGCAAGTTGTCGATGCACGCGAACTCGGCCGTCTGCTCGTCGTTCAACGGCATCGGGATGACGCGCACGCGGATGACGAAGGACCGCTCGCTTTTCCCGTCGATGCCGTCGATGGCGTGCATCGCTTTTCGGCCGCGCGTTTGCAGCCGGTGCCCGCGACGCTCGCGCAACGTCATGCGTCGCATACGCAGGCGCTTGCGCCGTTCAAGGATACGACCGTCGGCTTGCTCGATGCCGAACGTCTCATCGACAGTCTCGACGGGAGTCTCGGATGACGAGTGCCGATCCCGGACGCCGCTCGCTGCTCGACCTGTTTCAGGAGGAAGCGCGTGCGCAGGCGCAGATTCTTTCCGATGGCCTCATCGCGCTGGAACGCGCGCCGAACGATCCGGTCACGCTCGAAGCGTGCATGCGCGCGGCGCATTCGCTTAAGGGCGCGGCGCGCATCGTCGGTGTGCCGGTCGGCGTGACGCTCGCGCATGTGATGGAGGACTGCTTCGTCGCGGCGCAGGCAGCGCGCGTGACGCTCGATGCGGTCTATATCGACATGCTCTTGTGCGGCGTGGATATGATCGTGCGGATCGGTCAGGCGGAAGAAATCGACGCGCAGACGACGCTGGAAAGCGAGGTGAATGCGTTTGTCGAGGGGTTGAATGCGCGTTTGGTGGGTGATTCGGATGGGTCACACGAGTTGGCGTTGGCCACGTCCACGGCGGATGAGACGGACACGCTTCGCCTAGGCGCAACTTATGATGTTTCGTCGCGCCATCGTGCAAACGATGAGCCTCGTTCGCACACACCGCATCATACGCATCCCGCAATGCGTTCGAACGAAGCTCACGCGCTTCACGCAAGCGATGAATCGAATCTCACATCGCGTTCTGACGAAGCCTACACGCTGCGCGCAAGCGCCGAAACGCATCGTTCACGAGCGTCGCAAGAAGCATCCCGCCCAACCGAAGCCCGCATGCTTCGCGTGCGCGCCGAAACTCTCGACCGCCTGTTGAGTCACTCCGGCGAGACGCTCGTCGAATCGCGCTGGCTCAAGCCTTTCTCGCAATCGATGCTGCGCGTGAAGCGCATTCAGCACGACGCGAGCCGCGCGCTCGAACGCCTGCATGACACCTTCGCCGACAGCGCGCCACTCGACGCGCGCGCACAGGCCGCGCTCGACGAAGCCCGGCGCCTGACGAACGAAGCGCATCGGCAACTGAGCGAGCGGCTCGCCGAACTCGAAAACTACGACCGCCGCTCGACGCATCTCGCGCAACAGATCTACGACGAAGCGCTCGCTTGCCGCATGCGTCCTTTCGTCGATGCAACCGGCGGCTTTGCGCGCATGGTCCGCGACGTGGCACGCTCGCTCGGCAAGGAAGTACGCCTCGTGATCGCCGGCGAAACCACGCAAGTGGACCGCGATATCCTTGATTTGCTCGACGCGCCGCTCGGCCATTTGCTGCGCAATGCGGTCGATCACGGCATCGAAGCGCCATCGCTGAGACGCGCGCTCGGCAAGCCGGAAATCGGCACCATCACGCTCGAGGCACGGCATAGCGCGGGCGCGCTTTTCATCAGCGTATCCGACGATGGCGGCGGTATCGACCTCGATGCATTGCGCCGCACCGTCGTGCACAAACGCCTTGCAAGCGAAGACACGGCCGCGCGTCTTTCCGAGGCGGAACTGCTCGAATTCCTCTTTCTGCCAGGCTTCACCATGCGCGACGCCGTCACCGATGTATCCGGCCGCGGCGTCGGGCTCGACGCCGTGCAAGACGTCGTAAGGCAAGTGCGCGGCAGTCTGCGCGTGACGCAGGACGCCCACGCCGGCACACGCTTCGTGCTGCAGTTGCCGATCACGCTGTCGGTCATTCGCAGCCTGATCGTCGAAGTCGCGGGCGAGCCCTATGGCTTGCCGCTTGCGCATGTCGTGCGCACGCTCGTGCTGCCGGTGAACGCTATCGATACGCTCGAAGGTCAGCAGCATTTCGCCTTCGACGGCAAGCGGCTGGGTCTCGTGACGGCACATCAAATCTTGCAGACGCCGAGCTTCGAAGCCGCGAACGACGCGCTCGATGTCGTCGTGATCGGGCAGGGCGCGTCGAGTTACGGCATCGTCGTGGACCGCTTTCTCGGCGAACGCATGCTCGTCGTGCAACCGCTCGACAAACGGCTCGGCAAGGTGCGCAACATCGCGGCGGGCGCGTTGATGGAAAACGGCGACCCGCTGCTCATCGCCGATCTCGACGACTGGCTGCGCTCCGTCGAAAAGCTCGTGGCGGGCGGCGAACTCGGCCGTGTCGATAGAAGCGCGTTACACACGACGGCAGCAAGCGCGAAACGTGTGCTCGTGGTCGACGATTCACTCACCGTGCGTGAGCTCGAACGCAAGCTGCTTGCATCACGCGGCTACGAAGTCGCCATCGCGGTGGATGGCATGGACGGCTGGAACGCGGTGCGCGGCGAGCACTTCGATCTCGTCATCACGGATATCGACATGCCGCGTCTCGACGGCATCGAGCTCGTGACGCTCATCAAACGCGACGCGCAACTTGCGCGCACGCCCGTGATGATCGTGTCGTACAAGGACCGGGCGGAAGATCGCCAGCGCGGTCTCGATGCGGGCGCGGATTACTATCTCGCCAAGGGCAGTTTTCACGATCAGGCGCTGCTCGACGCGGTGCGCGATCTCATCGGCGAGGCGAAGCCATGACCACGGAGCGCGCGCGATGAAGATCGGTATCGTCAACGACATGCAGCTCGCGGTCGAAGCGTTGCGGCGCGCGCTTGCCATTCGCCCCGACTTCGAGATTCTGTGGGTTGCAAGCGATGGCCGGCAGGCTGTGGACCTGTGCGCCTCGCGGACGCCGGATGTCGTGCTCATGGATCTCGTCATGCCGAACATGGATGGCGTGGCGGCCACGCGTCACATCATGGCGAAGTCGCCGTGCGCCATTCTCGTCGTCACGGTGGATATCGGCGCGAACACGTGGCGCGTGTATGAGGCGATGGGCGCGGGCGCGCTCGATGCCGTCGATACCCCCGCGCTCGCCGGTGCCGATGCGCGGCGCGGTGCAGCGGCGCTCATCGCGAAGATCGATCAGATCGGCGCACGGATCGCACCTTCGATGACCATGACGGCCACGCCCAAGAGCCAATCGCGGCTGCTTGCAATCGGCGCATCGGCGGGCGGCCCGGCGGCGCTCGCGACATTGCTCGGCGCATTGCCTGAAGATTTCTCCGCCGCGACCGTTATCGTGCAGCATGTGGACCGCGCCTTCGCCGAAGGCATGGCGGACTGGTTAAGCGGTCAATCCGCGCTGCCGGTGCGTATTGCGCGCGAAGGCGACGTGCCCGCGCCCGGCGTCGTGCTGCTCGCGGCGACCAACGATCATCTGCATTTCACGGATGCCACGCATCTCGGCTACACCGCGCATCCCGAAGCGTTGCCGTACCGGCCATCCGTCGATGTGTTCTTTCAGAGCGTAGTCGAACGCTGGACCGGACGCGCGGTCGGCGTACTCTTGACAGGCATGGGACGCGACGGCGCCATCGGTCTCAAGGCGATGCGCGCCAAGGGTTATCACACGATCGCGCAGGACGAAGCAACGTCCGCCGTCTACGGCATGCCGAAAGCGGCCGCCGCGCTCGATGCCGCCGTCGCGATCCTGCCGCTGCCGCGTATTGCGGGCGCACTCGCGCATGCTTTCGACAAAGAAAAAGAAGCGCGTATAACGACATTTCCGAGGACACGTTTATGAAGCTCCCTCATCCCGATCCGCTCGCCGAACGCGTGAAGCGCGCAACGGCCGCCGCGGCTCAGAGCATCGAGCAGGCGAGCGCTCGCTCGCTGGCCCATGAACGCGCCGTATCCGAACTGCTCGCGGTGGCGCTCAATGCGCCGCCTGCCGCCGATTTGCCGGTGATGGTGCTGCTCGTGGACGATCAGGCGATCATCGCCGAGGCACTGCGCCGCGCGCTCGCCGACGAACCGAATGTCGATCTGCACTATTGCGCCGATCCCGCGAGCGCGCTTGCCGTCGCGCGCGAAACGCGGCCGACGGTGATCCTGCAGGATCTCGTGATGCCCGGCGTCGATGGACTCACGCTCGTGCGCCAGTACCGCGAACATCCGGCTACGCGCGACATTCCCATCATCGTGCTTTCGACGAAGGAAGAGCCGCGTATCAAGAGCGCGGCGTTCGCGGCGGGCGCGAACGACTATCTCGTGAAGCTGCCCGATACCATCGAACTGGTGGCGCGCGTGCGATATCACTCACGTTCATATCAGAACTTGCTGCAACGCGACGAAGCGTACCGCGCGTTGCGACAGTCGCAGCAAAAGCTCCTGGAAACGAATCTGGAATTGCAGCGCCTCACGCATTCGGACGGTCTCACGGGACTCTCGAATCGTCGAAGACTCGACGATTATCTCGATGCCGAATGGCGTCGTGCGGCGCGCGATCGCGCATCGGTCGGCTTTCTCATGATCGATGTCGACAACTTCAAGTCTTATAACGATACCTACGGACACGTCGCCGGCGACGATGTGTTGAAGCTTATCGCGCATGCCATCGAAACCAGTCTGAATCGTCCGGCCGATCTGGCCGCGCGCTTCGGTGGCGAGGAATTCGCGGTGGTGTTGCCATCGACATCGGCGCCCGGTTTGCGGCTGCTCGGCGAGAAGATTCGCATCGCGGTCGAGGCGTTGCAAGTGCCGCATGCGGGATCGGCCACGGACTTCGTGACCGTGAGTGTCGGCGGCGCGACGCAGGACGTGATCGACGAAAACGCTTCGAAACAACTGGTCGAATCGGCCGATCTCGCGCTCTATCGTGCAAAGCGCGATGGACGCAATCGCGTGATCATCGGTTGACTGGTGCAAAAAGCAAAGCCGGAAACAAAAACGCGCGGTCCGAAGATCCGCGCGTTTTCGTTTGGGCTCACGCTTTCGTCATCGCCTGAACACGCCGAGCAAGAGCGTAGCGAGGAAGATCACGATAAAGATGAAGAACAGGATCTTGGCGATTTCCGCCGCGCCCGTTGCGATCCCGCCGAAGCCGAAGAAGGCCGCGATGAGCGCAATGATGAAAAAAATGACAGCGTAACGGAGCATGAAGCCTCCCACGGGGACACGATTGGTTGGTTTTTGATTCGCATGCGGACTGACATCGTCGCCGCCATCGCTCATCGGTTCATGCCGCGCTTTTGTTCAATGTTCGACGCGGCACGAGGACCTGAGCAACCAATGTGCCTAAGACCATGTCTGCATTTAAATGCAACAACGCCGCGAGCACTGCTCGCGGCGTCGAGTAACGCGCTTCCATATGTGAAATGTCGATGCGCTCTAGCTGCCTGGCGCGCGATTGGAATCGGCTTCGTCTTGGAGATCGTCTTCGTCGTCGACTTCGTTTAGCGCATCCGGCAGGTTGTTCTCCATTTCGTCGCGCTCGATCTGATCGGCCAGGTCGAGAGATTTACGCGTGGCGGGACCGGATGGGCGGTTGGCTCCAGACATGGCATGACTCCTTGAACGGATTTCGAAGCCGCGCCGGGAAGTGGCGCGAGTGAACGGTGCCAGTCGAGGCACGTGCACGCCGGCAAGAGCCGCCTTAACGAATCGCTTAAGGGTGAATGCGCGATCGCTCGAAACGGCAATGGGTCGATGTCGACCGATGTCGACCACCGGTAAAAGACGCAGTCCCAAACTTGCAAGGGGGACGGCAAGAATTGCGCGGCCGGCGCGTCGGACCAGTATGCACCGGTCCGGCGGCGCGGCAAAGAGGCAATTAAAAGATCATCGGATGTTTAGCGCCGCGCTGGAAAAGCAAATCTCAGGCGAAGAAATGCGCGACGATGGGATACAACGAACACACGAGCAGCACGGCCATGGTGATGTTGAACGCGCGCAACCAGCGCGGTCTTGAAAGAAAGCGCCGCAGCGACATGCCGAAAGCCGCCCACGCCACGATGCACGGCATGCCGATCACGACGAACAGGAGCGCCATCAGCCCGGCATTGAGCGAGAGACTCGAATGCAGATGGATGGTCGTCGCGGCGGTGAGGACCATCATCCACGCTTTGGGATTGACCCATTGAAACGCGACGGCTTCGTAAAAGCGCATGGGGCGGCGCTCGCCGTCGCGCATCTGCACGGACGACGACGTTCCGATCTTCCACGCCAGATACAGCAGATAGACCACGCTTGCGGTTTCGAGCACCGTATAGAGCCACGGCAGCCGCTCGAAGGCTTGCGCAAGCCCGAGCCCCACTGCAAGCATCAGGAGCGCGACGCCCGCGCTGATGCCGAGTACATGCGGAACCGTGCGCTTCAGGCCGAAGTTGACGCCCGACGCGAGCAGCATGGTGTTGTTGGGACCGGGCGTGATGCTCGTCACCATCACGAAGAGGGCAGCGGCGGGCAAGGCGTTCAGGAAGTCGATTGGCATGGTGCAGTCCGCAAACAAAAAATCTATTGCACCAAGTGTAGGGAAAGACGGCAGTACAGTACCGGTACAAAACGTCAGAGGCTTTCCGGTACGGTACGAGCGCCTTCAAAGAGAGCTATCAGACAGGAAACGGATTGCGCTCCGCAAATCCTTGCTGATGCCAGTACGGATACGGCGGCTTCACCGTGCTCGCTACGTCGAGCTTCTTCACCTGCTCCGCCGTGAGGTTCCAGCCGACCGCACCGAGGTTCTGCCGCAACTGTTCTTCATTGCGCGCGCCGACCAGTACGGTCGCCACCGTCGGTCTTTGCAGCAGCCAGTTCAGCGCGATTTGAGGAATGGTCTTGCCGGTTTCCTCGGCGATGGCGTCGAGCGCGTCGATCACGCGGTACAGATGTTCTTCCGGCACCGGCGGCCCCATGTCGGCGGTCTTATGCAGACGGCTCGACGCGGGCAGCGGCTGACCGCGCCTGATCTTGCCCGTGAGACGCCCCCAGCCGAGCGGACTCCACACCACCGCGCCCACGCCTTGATCGATACCAAGCGGCATCAGTTCCCATTCGTAGTCGCGCCCGATCAGCGAGTAGTAAGTCTGATTGGCGACATAGCGCGGATAGCCGTAACGGTCCGCGACATCCAGCGACTTCTGCAGATGCCAGCCCGAGAAATTCGACACGCCGGTATAGCGGATCTTGCCCGCGCGCACGAGATCGTCGAGCGTGGAGAGCGTTTCCTCGACGGGCGTTTTCGCATCGAAACCATGTAACTGGAAGATGTCGATGTAGTCCGTCTGCAAGCGCTTCAACGCATCGTTCACGGCTTGGATGAGATGGAAGCGCGACGAGCCCACGTTGTTCGGCTCGTCTTTATCGAAGCGAAAGGTCGCCTTGGTCGAGATGATGACTTTGTCGCGCCGGCCCTTGAGCGCTTCGCCGAGGATGGCTTCCGACGAGCCGCCCGAATAGATGTCGGCGGTGTCGAACATGGTCACGCCCGCGTCGAGGCAAATGTCGACGAGCCGCTGCGCTTCGCTGACGTCGGTTTCGCCCCAGGCCTGAAAGAACTCGCCCTTGCCGCCGAACGTGCCCGTGCCGAAACTCAGCACGGGTACCTTGAAGCCCGAAGCGCCTAGATGTCGATATTCCATTTTTGCGTGTCCTCATTCGGTTGTCGGTCTGTCCTGCCGCATGCATCGCGGAAGGGGGATCGTCGAGACTACCGCAATGCGCACGTATGCGCTGAGACTGCCGCCGTGCTCATTCGCGAGGCTAACGCCGTTTTGCCGCGCGCTCGCCGAGCGAATCGTATATGGGCGGACAGCGCAGCAGCATGGGCACGAGCATGGCGGTGAAGCACGCGGTAAGCATCGGCAGGAGCAGCGTGAAGCTCGCGGTCATTTCGGTGACGAGCACGATACCCGTCATCGGCGAACGCACGACTGCCGCGAAGAACGCGGCCATGCCGACCGCCGCGAAGGTGCCGATATCGCCGGTGGATGCGGACATGCCGGGGAACCAGTCGAAGCAGATGCGGCCGAACACGAAACCCGTCTGCGCGCCGAGCACGAGCATGGGCGCGAAGAGACCGCCCGGCGTGCCGGCCGCATACGATACCGAGCCGAGCACGAAGCGCAGCGCAAGAATGGCCGTGACACCCGCGATGCTGCCCGCGCCCACCAGCGCTCGTTGCGTGAGGACATCGCCGCCGCCCGCGAGATCCGGCGCGAACCACGCGAGCAAACCGACCGCCGCGCCAGTGACAGCCGCGCGCGCGAAGGCTCTGCGCGTCGGCGATGCAATCAACGGATGACGCGTGAGCCAGTCGGATGCGTCGAGTGTCCAGAGAATCGTGCGTGAATAAGCGGTGCCCAACAGGCCGAGCGCCACGCCGAGCACGAGATGCGCGGCCGTCATGCCGAAGCCTGGAAACGGCTGGGCGGGCAGATGGAAGTCGGGCAGATCGCCGTGCATGAGACGCGCCATGGCAATCGCACTTGCCGATGCGCCGAGCGCGGCCACGGCGGTGCGCGTATCGAAGCGGCGCATCAGTTCTTCGAGCACGAACACCGCGCCCGCGATGGGCGCATTGAAGGCGGTGGCGAGCCCCGCGCCCGCGCCGGCCGCGAGCAAGACGCCGCGATCGGTTGCGCTGCGTCCAAGCAAGGTGCCGATGCGATGCGCGATGCTCGCGCCCATTTGCACCGTCGGTCCTTCGCGTCCGAGCGCGAGTCCTGCACCGATGGCGAGCACGCCGCCCACGAACTTGACCGGGATGAGGATGAGCGAAGCGGGCGGCGCCTTGCCATGCAAGACTGCCTCGACATGGGGAATGCCGCTGCCGCTTGCCTCGGGCGAGAAGCGCGCGACGAGCCATGCCGCCAACGCAGCGGCGAAAGCCGCCGCAAGTACCACGACAATGCTTGCCGCGCCATGCCCCGAATGCGCCCATGCAACGAGCGCGTAGCGCAGCGCATCGGCGCGTTCGAGCGAAAAGCGGAATAACGCACCGAGTGCGCCACTCGCCGCCCCGACGATGACCGCGGCTACGGCGAGCGGAATGAGTCCGCGTGGCGAGTCTGCTTCGACTTCGGCTTCGGGCTTGTAGTCGGTCATGGCGCTCGTTCGTTTGAAGGATGCGCGCCAAGCGTAGCACCGAACGCGGCGGCATCGCGGGCACGGCACTTGCAAACTTAGACTCGATGTCAATGCTGCGCTTGAATCTGGCGCGGCGAGCGAAACCATCACGGAGAAACCGGCATGAGTCGCACCCACGAACGCACGACGTCTGACGAAGCTGCATAACGCATGACGCACGTCGATGCCCCTTTCTTCGAGCCGGACCGCAATTGCGCGAACGTGCGCCATGCGGATCGCTTCAGCCTGCTGATAGACGGTGCGGATTATTTTCGCGTGCTGCGCGAAGCGATCACGCGCGCGGAGCGCACCGTGTTCATCCTCGGTTGGGATATCGACAGCCGCATGCAGCTCACGCCGGAAGGTGCGGACGATGGTTTCCCAGCTGCGCTCGGCGACTTCCTGCATGAGATCGCGGCGAACAAGCGCCGTTTGCGCATCTACATTCTCGCGTGGGATTTCGCCATGCTGTATGCGTTCGAACGCGAATGGCTGCCGGTCTACAAGATGGGCTGGCGCACGCATCGGCGTATCGCGTTTCAGATGGACGGCAAGCATCCGATGGGCGGATCGCAACATCAGAAGGTCGTCGTGATCGACGATAAGCTCGCGTTCGTCGGCGGTCTCGATCTCACGCGTTCGCGCTGGGACACGACCGCGCATGCACCCGACGATGCGCTGCGCCGCGATGCGAACGGTGCGCCGTATCAGCCTTTCCACGATGTCCACACCATGTTCGATGGCGATGCCGCGCGCGAAATGGGTATCCTGGCGCGCGAACGCTGGGCGCGCGCGTGCGGCAGACGGCTTGCGATACGCGCACATCGCGCGGCCGCCGACAGCGATCCGTGGCCACCCGCGCGCGCGGTCGATGTCGACGATGTGCGGATCGCCATCTCGCTCACCGAGCCTGCTTACGGCGGACGTCAGCCCGTGCAGCAGATTCGCACGCAATATCTCGATGCCATCGCGAGGGCGCGCCGCTCGATCTATATCGAGAACCAGTACTTCACGTCGGGTTCCATAGGCGCGGCGCTCTCGGAGACGCTCGCGCGCGAGGACGGGCCGGACGTGGCTATCGTGGTGCCGCGCAATCAGAGCGGCTGGCTGCAGGAGGTGACGATGGGTGTGTTGCGCGCGCGGCTCAACACGCTCTTGAAAAGCGCGGACCGGCATGGGCGATATCGTCTGCTGAGCCCGGATGTGCCCAATCTCGGCGAGCAGATCGTCAACGTTCACAGCAAACTGATGATCGTCGATGACGAATTGTTGATCGTCGGCTCCGCGAATCTGAACAATCGCTCGATGGTGCTCGACAGCGAATGCAACGTATCCATCGACGCCGGCGCCGATCAGCGCATTCGCCGCGCGATTGCGAAGATGCGCGATACGCTGCTCGCGGAACATCTCGGTTGCGAAGTCGCGGATGTCGTGCGCGAGCGCGATGCACGTGGCGGCCTCAATGCCGCGATCGAAGCGTTGCAACGCAATCGCGATGAACATCGCACGTTGATTGCGCTCGACCCGGAAGTATCGGCGGAACTGGATCAGCTCATTCCGCCCGATGCGCTGATCGACCCTGAAACGCCTATCGCCGCCGATCAGCTCGTCGAACAATTCCTGCCCAAGGAAAGGACGCGTCCGCTGATCGGCCGCTTCGCGCTTCTCGGCGTGCTCGTGCTGATGGTGGTCGGCGTGGCCGCGCTTTGGCACTGGACGCCGCTTGGCGACTACGCCAATCTGAAGTCGTTGACCAACGCCACACGCCACATCGAAGCACTGCCGTTCGCGCCGCTGTTGATCATTTTGTGCTACGTGGCCGCCGCCGTGCTCTCGGTGCCGGTGACGCTATTGATCGCGACGACGGGCATCGTGTTCGGCGGTCTATGGGGCGGCGTCTATGCGTTTGCCGGCACGCTGGCAGCGGCGGCGATCACTTATTCACTCGGCAACTGGCTTGGGCGCGATGCCGTGCGCAAGGTCGCGGGCGCGCGCGTGAACCGGCTATCCGAACGCGTGGCGAAGCGCGGCATCGTAGCGGTCGTCGTGTTGCGGTTGCTGCCGGTGGCGCCGTTTGCCATCGTCAATCTCGTGGCGGGCGCCTCGCATATCCGCATGCGCGACTTCATGATCGGCACGGCGCTCGGCATGGGACCGGGCATCGTTCTGACAGTGGCGTTCGCGCATCAACTGGTGGCGTCGTTCCGGCATCCGACGGTCGGCTCGTTCGCGGTGCTGATCGGCATTGGCGCGGCGTTACTCGGCGTGTCGCTGCTATTGCAACGCTTCCTCGGAAGTGGCGAAGAAGAAAAAGTCCACGAAGGCGCACCGAGCGATGCCGACAAACCGCGCGCCAGCGACGAGGCGCAACGCGCGAGCCGTCTGCGCGAAAGCGGTGCGATGCCGCGCGAAACCGGCCATGCCGCAAGCAACGGCGCGAACAAGGGCGCGCCCACACGCCATGACGAGGTCAACCCATGACGATGATGCACGAAGCGGGAATGGATATCGGCGATCAATCGAAGCACGTGGCGCGTGCGAGAGAGTTGCGCATCGCGACTTACAACCTGCATGGTGCGGTTGGCATCGACGGACGTTTCGCGCCGGAGCGTATCGGTGAAGTGCTCAACGAAATCGATGCCGATATCTTCGCGCTGCAGGAAGTGCCGCTCGGCGGCAGTGCATCGCCCGATGTACTCGAAGTGCTGCAGCGCATGACGGGTCTGCACGCGGTCGCGGGCCCGACGCTTGATACACCCGCGCGCCGTTATGGCAACGCGGTCCTCACGCGCTATCCGGTGCAGGCCGTGCGCACGCTCGATCTTTCGTTCAGAAGCCGCGAACCGCGTGGCGCGCTCGATGCCGACATCGACTGTGGCGGTGAAGTGTGGCGCGTGGTCGCGACGCATCTCGGGCTTGCATCGAGCGAACGTCGCATGCAGGTCGAACAAGTGCTGCAAAAATTCGATACACCTGCCTTGCCCGTGATCCTTCTCGGCGACCTGAACGAATGGTTCGTTCATGGCCGCACCTTGCGCCGGCTCGTTACACACTTTCATCGCGCGAGTGCGCTGCGCACGTTTCCGACGCGCTATCCGCTCTTCGCGCTCGATCGCATCTGGGTGCATCCCGGTGAACGTCTGATGAGCGTGAACGTGCATCGCACGCGCTTGTCGCGGGTTGCATCGGATCACTATCCGCTCATTGCGCATATCGCGCATCGTTCATGACTGGCTCTTCATGAGCCTTTCAACTCGACGCATAAGCATCGATTCGATGCTCATCACTCGATCGTCGACTCGCATGTCAGCGCGACGCCACGAAAAAGCCCTAGAAAAGCGATATAAAAACGCAAAAGACTCGCACGAACTCGCTTGGCGTATGTAGAATCCGGCCTGATACGAACGCATTACCGCGAACGTATTCCGATATCACTGACCAAAAACACAGGTAGGAGAAACATGCCGACTTCCGCAAAAACCGCTGCCAAGAAAGCCACGGCCAAAAAGGCCACGGTAAAGACCGCCGCACCGGCTAAGAAAGCAGCATCGAAGGTTGCCGCGAAGAAAGTACCCGCCAAGAAGGCCGTCGTTGCCAAGAAGGCAGTCGCCGCCAAGAAGACCACTGGCGCGCTGGCTCCGATCAAGGACACCTTCACCAAGGCATCGCTTGCAACGCATCTGTCCGAGCGTGCAGCCGTGGATGTGAAGGCGGTCAAGGCCGTGCTGGTCGCGCTGGAAGACACCATCCTTGGGTCCATCCATAAGAAGGGCGCAGGCGAGTTCACGCTCTCCGGTCTTCTGAAGATCACGGCGCAAACCGTTGCCGCGAAGAAGAAGCGCTTCGGCAAGGACCCGTTCACGGGCACGGAGCGCTGGTTCCCGGCCAAGCCCGCAAGCGTTCGCATCAAGGCGCGCGCGTTGAAGAAGCTGAAGGATGCCGCAGCGTAAGGTTTAAAGCCTGAACTGATTGCCTGATTTTCGGTGATCGGGAATCGAGAGGCCAGCGTTCCTTTTAATCGAGGACGTTGGCCTCTCGTGCTTTGATTTCAAACGTCGGCTTTCGCAAAGATATCGCTCAACCAGTCCACGAAAACCCGTACGCGCGCTGAAAGCTGCCGCGCATGCGGATAAAGCAGCGATACCGGCATGGGCGGAACGATCAAATCAGGTAACACGCATTGCAGCCTGCCATCGGCGAGTTCGCTTTCTATGCGATAACGCGGCACTTGCACAATACCGAGTCCCGCGAGCGCAGCTTGCGTATATAGCTCGACGCCGGTAACGGAAATCGCGCCCGGCAGCTCTATGCTTTGCACGCCGTCGGCCATTTCGAATTCAAGGGCAACATTGCGCCCGCTTGCACTCGATACATAATTAACCGCGCGATGCGCCGCAAGCGAATCGATATTTTCCGGCGTGCCCATTCGCGCGAGATAAGTGGGACTCGCCACCGTCACTTGTTCGAGCGTGGCGACGCGTTTTGCGATCATCGACGAGTCCTGCAGGGTGCCCGCGCGCAACACGCAATCCACGCCTTCACGCACGAGATCGACGAAGCGGTCGTCTTCGCCTACATGCAGTTCGATCTGCGGATAGCGTTCGAGAAACACCGGCAACCCGGGCACGATGAAATGGCGTGCAAGCGTTCCTTGCAGGTTGACGCGCAGCAAGCCCTTCGGCTCCGCATGCCTGAACGAGCCTTCCGCTTCCTCCATGTCCGCGATGAGCCGCACGCAACGGCGATAATGCGCGTCGCCATCGGGCGTGAGGCGCACGGTGCGTGTCGTGCGTTCGAGCAGGCGCGCACCGAGCCGTTCTTCCAGGCGCTTCATCAGATTGGTGACGGTTGCGCGCGGCATCTGCAAGTCGTCGGCGGCTTGCGTGAAGCTGTGGCGCTCGGCAATGCGCACGAACACCTGCATTTCCTGAAAGCGGTCCATGTCGGCTGAAGTTCGAGGTCTGAGATTGTTGAGGCAACTGGAACGATGATACTAATCCGCAAGCGATGATCGCGAAAACGAAATGATCCATCATGGCGCTCATCGATTAACGAACATGAGGAGCAAACCATGAATCAATCGCACACGAACAAGGTTGCCATCGTCACGGGCGCATCGCGCGGAATTGGCGCGCAGATTGCGAGACGTCTCGCGAAGGAAGGCTTTGCGGTGGCGGTGAACTATGCATCGAGCGCGAAGGAAGCGGACGCGCTCGTCGCGGAACTGGAAGCCGCGGGAAGCCGCGCGCTCGCGGTAAAGGCGGACGTGGCCAGCGCCGACGACGTGCGACGCATGTTCGATGCGGTCGAAGCGCAACTCGGCCCCGTCGATGCGCTCATCAACAACGCAGGCGTGCTCAAGGCCACGCCGCTCGCCGACACGAGCGACGCGCTCTACGACCAGACTTTCAACATCAATGTGCGCGGCACGTTCAACACGCTGCGCGAGGCGGCGAAGCGTTTGAACGAAGGCGGGCGTATCGTCAATTTTTCGAGCACGACGCTCGCGCTCAACATGCCGGGATACGCCATTTACAACGCCACGAAAGCGGCCGTCGAAGCGTTCACGCATGTCTTCGCGAAGGAGTTGCGCGGACGAAGCATTACCGTGAATGCGGTGGCGCCGGGGCCGGTTGCGACTTCGCTCTTTCTCGATGGCAAGACCGACGAACAGATCGCGAACTTTTCGAAGATGCCGCCGCTTGAGCGGCTCGGCCAGCCGGAAGATATCGCGTCGGTGGTTGCGTTTCTCGTCGGCAAGGACGCGGGATGGGTCAACGCGCAAGTATTGCGGGCGAACGGCGGGTTGGCTTGAGTTGGGCGCTCGATCGCGCCGTGTCGTTAGGGCGCCGTCTTCGCGTCAGAAACTCAATGCGAATTGATCTTCGACGTAACGCGTCTTCATGCGCTTCGTCTTCGTTTGGGTCGGCGCCGGCGTCTTCATCGGCGCCGCCACGATTTGCGCGATCTGCGCGACGAGACTGAACGCAGGTCGCGCATCGCACGCGATCCATTCGAACTGACCGGACGACAGGCGTTTCGCGATCAGCGCGTACACATCCGGGTCGAACGGACGTATCTCCGGCGCGCTGGCAAGCAACGATGCAATTTCCTCGCGCGCGGCGCATGTGCCGAGATAGCACCATCGATCGATGACATGCCACGCCTCGCGATTCGTCGATGCATCGCGCTCGCTGATCGCGATGGCGCCTTCATGCGGCCAGCGCACGAGGCGCGCATTGCCGAGCGCTTCGAGCGCACGCGCCGCATGGTCCGCGAACGGCTCCGCGCCCGCGCATGAACCGAGACAGCGCTTCACCTGATAGCCGAAGCAACCGCGCGCCGGTCCCGCTTTTTCCAGGCCGAGCGTGGCGTGGCAGAGTCGATGTTCATCGGCGAGATGGCGCAGATACGCATGCGCCTTCGCGCGCGATTCGAACACGCCGAAGAGATGCGCCTCGCGCGACAGATCGCGCTTGCTCGCGCGCAGCAGCACGGGCGCAGGCGCGCCCGGCAGCCATTGCCACGCGCACGCCGCCGACGCGCGCTTGAGCAGCCGGTTATGCAGCGGCTGCAAGTCCTTCACGAGCTTCGCTTCGAGCAACAGCGCGCCGAGTTCGCCCACGGTCTCGCGGTATTCGATTTTGCGGATGGCCTGCGATATCGACAAATCCTTCGCCAACCGATGATCCCCCGCGAAATGCGCGCTCACACGCTGCTTCAGATTCACGCTCTTGCCGACGTAGAGCGTAATGTCGTCCGCGCCGTGGAAGAGATAGACGCCGGGCGTGGCAGGCAACGCGTCGAGCGCGCCCTCGGGCAACGCGGCGGGCAGACTCGCGCGCCTGACGAGCGCTTTCACGGCGGCATCGACGAGTTCTTGCGAATAGAGCGCGTGAATCTTTTGCCAGAACTGCCAGAGGAGGTCGGCATCGGCGAGCGCGCGGTGGCGTCCTTCAGGCGCGAGATTGAAGCGCGCGATGAGCGCA
Organism: Caballeronia sp. LZ001; assembly: GCF_031450875.1. Taxonomy (NCBI): domain Bacteria; kingdom Pseudomonadati; phylum Pseudomonadota; class Betaproteobacteria; order Burkholderiales; family Burkholderiaceae; genus Caballeronia; species Caballeronia sp. LZ001. Next base: position 1,068,446 of record NZ_JARTVX010000004.1, read on the forward strand.
TCGAGCCCATGACGTTCGACCGATGGAAAGAGCGAGCGCGACAAGCGCACCGTGCACAGCGTATCCGCGCGAAACGCAATGCCCGCGCGACGGAACTCGTTCTTGAGGAAGCCGTAGTCGAAGCGCGCGTTATGCGCGACGAAAAGCTTGCCCTGGAGACGCTCGGCAAGCGCCTGCGCGAGCGATTCGAAAGTGGGCTGACCGCGCACCATGCTGTCCTCGATGCCCGTCAGACGCGAGATGAACGGGGGCACCGGCATGCCCGGATCGACGAGCACGCTATAGCGTTCGATGCCCGCCTTGCTCACTTCTATGACGCCGATTTCGGTGATGCGATCCACCGTCGGATTGCTGCCGGTGGTTTCCAGGTCGACGAACACGATGGGCCGCGCGAGGTCTGCGAGCAGCGTGTCCGCTGCGAATTCATCGAGGTCGTCCGTGAGATCGTGCATGAATATAGGTGCTGGAAGTGCGCGCTGGTGACGCTCTCAAGCAGCGCGGATAAGTGCCGTTAATCAGTTTAATGCCTTTACTGCCGCATTTATGCGATTCAGCGAAAAAACGCAGCGCGAATGCGATGCGCGGGCAGCGTCAGTACAATAGCGTTTTGTTTGGCTTCAGGATTGATCGACATGACTTATTGCGTGGGTATGTGTGTGGACGAGGGCCTCGTGTTCCTTTCCGATACGCGCACGAATGCCGGTGTGGACCACGTAAGCGCCGCCCGCAAAATGACTGTTTTCGAACAGCCGGGAGACCGGGTGATCGTGCTGCTTGCGGCCGGTAACCTCGCGCTCACGCAAGCGGTGACGCATATGCTCGCCGAACCCGCGGACCCGGACGCGCCCACGCTTTATAGCGTCGCCACCATGGCGGAAGCCGCGCGCATCGTCGGCGACGCGGTGCGCGAAGTGCATCGGCGCGACGCGCTTTCGCTCGCGGAATTCAGCGTCGATTTCAACTGCAGCTTCATTCTCGGCGGTCAGATACACGGCCAGCCGCCGCGCCTTTTCATGGTTTATGCAGCGGGTAACTTCATAGAATCGACGCGCGTTTCGCCTTATTTTCAGATTGGCGAGTCGAAATACGGCAAGCCGATCATCGACCGCGTTATTACGCCGTCCACGGATCTCGACGAAGTCGCGAAATGCGCGCTTATCTCCATGGATTCGACGCTGCGTTCGAATCTCTCGGTGGGCTTGCCGCTCGACTTGCTGGTCTACGAGAAAGACGCGTTGCGCGTGACGCGTTTCGCCTCGCTCGACAACGACAGCGCGTATTACCAGATGATCCACCGCACGTGGGGCGAGCGCCTGCGGCAGATTTTCGGCGAGATTCCGAACCCTTCGTGGACCGATCTGGCCAACGTGCCGCTGCGTCCGCGCGAGTCGCGCACGATCGTGCCGCGGCTCGTCATCGGCGATCTGCCAAGTTCTGGTGAAGCGCCGGCGCAGACGCTCGCCGAGGACGTGGATTCAAACGGCAACGCGCCGCAGCAGTAGACCTTCAAGAATCCTTCAGGGCGCGTTTGCAGGGCACTGCAGCGGCTCGGCGAGGCTTGTCTTGCTCGCGTATGCCCGGCGCGGCGAATCGGCCAGCACGGCGTCCATTCCAAGACACGCGGCGGCGCGATAATCCTCCGCCTGGTCGACCCCGATCGCCAGAATCCGGACCTTGCCGTTCATCTTGAAGCAACTGACCGCCTGCGGCGTCCAGAGTCGCGCATCCACGGCGGAGCGCGCTTCGCCAAGCGTGAACGTCTCGACCAAATCCATCTTTCTCCTGTATTCGAACGCCGTCCATGTGCCTTCGGGCGGCGGCTTTCGGCACTCGTGCTCCAGCGCGACTTGCGCCAGGCGCTCACGCGTCGCATCGCGCGATTCAAAAAGACGCGCTTCGCGATAAGGCGCAAACGCCGCCTGGTAGGCGGCATCCGTCGAATAGATCAGCACGCGCGGCCACGCGCTTTCCTCGCTCAGCACGCGGGCGACAGCGCTTGCCTGCGTTTCGGCGGGCAGCGCTTTCATGTCGAGTATGACCGTCGTGGACGATGGAATGGCCCGCAATGCCTCGGCGAGCGAGGGAATAGGCAACGGCCGCGCGCGATACGGATACTGCTTCTCGCCGTTCGCATCCGTCTGCGTGAAGTTCCAGCCCGCGTTCAGGCTTCGCAACGCGGCGAATTCGTGGCTGGCGACAGTGCCCGTGCCATTTGTGTTTGCGGAGAGATCGGCCGGACGATAGAGCACCGGGACGCCATCGCGCGTGAGTTGCACGGTGAGCCAGATCGCATCCGCGTGATTCGCGAGCGCGGTCTCAATGGCGAGCAGGGTGTTTTCAGGCGCGTCCGCCGCGCCGCCGCGATGCGCGACGATCATTGGCAAAGCGTTACGGGATGCGGCTGGCACAGGCGCGAAACGGCAGGCGCCGAGCAAGACAAGCCAAGCGAAACACGAGACAGCGGCGAATTGGCGCGACAGCATGAACGAATCTCCCCGGATGCTTGGTTATCCGAACGATTGTGCTTTATGCGCGCGCGTCGATGAAGCCCGTCGGCACAATTTGTTGCGGTTCACGCTGGCTCGGAGTGTGGGGCAAAGGCTTCGCACAAGAAAAAACAGCCACCGGAAAACCGGTGGCTGTCGAGGTGTGCTGCTCTATCGTGTGGCGCGGTACTCGCGTACCGGGCCATCCGCTTGTTCTTAGAACTTGTGACGCACGCCGATGATGACGATTTCCTGATGGCTGCTGCCGCTGTCGTAGCCGTAGGAACCGATCGAGGCTTGCGCCGAGTTGATGCCGCCCGTCGTGCCGTCGCGCTGATCGCCGCTTGCGTGCTGGTAAGCCGCAACCGCGTAGAAGTCCGTGCGCTTCGACAGCGAGTAGTCCGCACCCAGGCTGGCCTGGTGGTACTTGGCCGACGTGTCGCCGCCCGACTTCGTGTAGGTGTAGCCCACGCCGAGCAGCAGCGCCGGGGTTGCCTGGAAGTTCACGAAACCGTTGCCGACGTTGAAGTGTTCCGAGCCGAAGCGCGAACCACCGTCTGCCTTGAACTGTGCATTGCTGTACGAACCGCCGACCGTGAACGCGCCGATCGTGTACTGAACAGCGCCGCGAGCGATACCGATTGCGTGCGCCGATGCGTATGCGTTGTTGATCGGGCCGTCGAACAGTGCGTCCGACGTCGTGCTGTTCCACGTGCTTGCGCCCGTCGGCGGAATGCGGCCGGCGTTCGGGTTGTTAGCGTAGAAATAGCCGCCGGCGACTGCCAGGGGACCGTTGTTATACGTTGCAGCGCCCGACCAGGTTTGACCTTGGCCCGTTGCGCCTGCCAGACCCGAGAAGCCGTACAGGCCTTCGACCTGGAAGCCCGCGTAGTTCGGCGAAACGTACTTAACGGCGTTGCTCACGCGCAGCGAGTTGTCGTAGTTGTCGACGTCGCCCGGCGTTGCGAAGATTGCGCCCCAGTAGTTGTCGGCCGTGATGCCTTGGACCATGTCAACCAGCGGATCGTATTGGCGACCCAGGGTGACCGTACCCCACTGATTGCCCGACAAACCGACGAATGCTTGACGACCGAACTCGCGGCCACCTTGGCCGAGACGGCCGGTGCCGATGTCAAAGCCGCTTTCCAACTGGAAAATCGCCTTCAGACCGCCGCCCAGATCTTCTTGACCCTTCAGGCCCCAGCGATCGCCGGACAGATTGCCGTTGATCATGCCGTACAGGTGGTCGCCATTTGCGTTGGCGTTGCTCACATAACCGAGACCAGCGTCGATCACGCCATACAGCGTCACGCTCGTTTGTGCCTGTGCCGCGCCAGCTGCGCCGAGCAGCGCCAGCGAGAGGGACGTCAGTGCGAATCGTTTCATCGAATTCTCCACGCGATTGTTAAATATCGTTGTTGCCGGCGCAGAGAATAACGCAACGTTTCGAATCTTAAGAAACGAAAAAAATTTACTGTCTCGTAAAAGACACAGTTTCTAACGTGGTCTCAAAAAGGGGGATTTCTGTTTGTTTTGAACGGGTTGCGGGTGACAGGCTATCTTGAAATTAGTTCCGCGCTCAATTCTAGGATATTCCAATGGCGCGCGATTACCATCAATCCGATTAACAAACAGCAGCCGCGAGCGGGTATTTTCCTTTCACCGAGGCAACAAAAAACGCCGCGCCCTAGAGGCGCGGCGTTCGTGGAAGGCGAAAAGGGAAATGCGGATCAGCTTTGCAGGTCGTCGCTTTCCCGATGCTCGGAGCTGCGGCGTGTGAGCAACGCGACTGCCATTCCCGCGCTTGCCGCGAAAAACACCGAGCGCCACGGGTGCCGCTTCACTGCGGCATTGGCGGTCGATGCCTTGCGACCCGCGCCCAGCATGGCCATCGCCGTGGCGCGCGTCGCGGTGCTCTCGACGCGCGCGATCTTGCGCGATATCTCTAGCGCCTTCGCCACCGCCGATACCTTCTTGCGCGCCTGTCCCGTCAACAACTGCGCGTGTTGAGCGCGCGCGCCGATGGCACGCCGAGCGCTCGCGGGCACGGGCGCATCGATCCGAGCGCTGGCGGGCGATACGACTGGCGCTGTGCTCGATGCCTCCGTCGCCGCCGCCGATGCGGATGCCGCCGCGGGCATGCCCGTGCGCGTGGAAGCCGCGAGCATCGAACCGATCTTGGCGCGGCTGCCCGGCGGCACGCGTCCCATGTTTTGCTGGCCCCACGCGCCGCGCGGATCGTGCAGACGCGCGCGCGCCGCCGAGAACTCCGCGCCGAGCAACAACACGGCCGCCGAAAAATACAGCCACATGAGCAGAACCGCGAGCGATCCGGCCGCGCCGAACGCGCTGGCCGTGCCTGCGTGCGTCAAATAGAGCGCGAACAGTTTCTTGCCCGCCGAGAACAGCAGCGCCGCGACGAGCCCGCCGACGAGCGCGTCGCGCCACTGCACGGGGGCATCGGGGAGAAATTTGAGCAGCGCGCCGAACGCGACGGTCAGAATGGCGAGACCGGCGACCAACTGAACGATATCGCCGATGATCACGAACGGCGAGTCGCCCCAGAGCCACATGCCGACCGCCTGGATCGCGGTGTCCAACACCAGCGAGACGATCAGGAGAAACGCCACGCCGAGCACGAGTCCAAACGAGATGAGCCGCACGCGCACCATCGCAAAGACGCTCGAGCGCTGATCGCCCGTGAGCGGCCATACAAGATTGAGCGCCGTATTGAGGGATGAAAACGTCGCCGACGCCCCGATCGCGAGCAGCGCGAACGAGATGACCGCCGCGATGCCCGTCCCGCCGCTGCGATGCGCATTCTCGACAATACTCTGCACGCCCGCCGCGCCCTGATCGCCGAGCAGCCCGTTGACCTGATGAAAGAGCTGACCGCGCGCGGCTTCGGCGCCAAACACCCAACCGGCCACGGCGATCACCATGACGAGCGTCGGCGCAAGCGAAAACGCAGAATAGAAGGCGATACTCGCGGCCATCGCGGCGCAGCGATCCTCTGAAAATTTCTTGAGCGCGCCGAGCACCCAGGAGGCGTCCTTTTTGACGACGGCTTCGATCTTCTGTGTGGATACGGAACTCATGGTGGACCTCTGGATACGATGAACGGACTGACCAAACGCGAACGAACGAGAGCAGGAACTATTCCAGTCCAACCGTAAGTCGACGTGACTGGGTGCAACGTTTGGCTCTTGAGCACGCGTCGGCGCAACGCCACAACGAGGCTTCGCATCGAGTCGAAAGTGCCGTGTTCGCCAGCGAAATAGGACAGCGCGCCCTATAATTTCGCCACCCACATTACAAAACGCCGAGGCACTAAAATGCTGCAAATGTCACGGCGACAGTTCCTGAAGGTCTCAGCGAGCACGCTCGCCGGATCGAGCCTGGCGGCGCTAGGCTTCTCTCCGGCACCTGCGCTCGCCGAGGTTCGTCAGTACAAGCTGTCGCGTACCACGGAAACGCGTAATACCTGCCCGTACTGCTCAGTCGGATGCGGCATCCTCATGTACGGCCTCGGCGACAACGCCAAGAATGCGAAGGCCAGCATCATCCATATCGAAGGCGACCCCGACCATCCCGTCAATCGCGGCACGCTGTGCCCGAAGGGTGCATCGCTCATCGACTTCATTCATAGCCCCAGCCGCCTCATGCATCCCGAGTATCGCGCGCCGGGATCGGACGAATGGAAGCGCATCTCGTGGGAAGACGCGCTCGACCGTATCGCCAAACTGATGAAGGAAGATCGCGACGCGAATTTCGTCGAGACCACGGCGGACGGCAAGAAGGTGAATCGCTGGCTGACCACGGGCATGCTCGCGGCGTCGGCAGGCAGCAACGAAGTCGGCTATCTGACGCATAAAACTGCCCGCAGCCTGGGCATGCTCGCATTCGCCAATCAGGCGCGTGTCTGACATGGCCCGACGGTGGCAGGTCTTGCCCCGACGTTTGGCCGTGGAGCGATGACGAACCATTGGGTCGACATCAAGAACGCGGACGTGATTCTGGTAATGGGCGGCAACGCAGCCGAGGCGCATCCGTGCGGTTTCAAGTGGGTGACCGAGGCGAAGGCGCATCGCAAGACGCGTCTCATCGTGGTCGATCCGCGCTTTACGCGCACCGCATCGGTGGCGGATTTCTATGCGCCGATTCGCACGGGAAGCGACATCGCGTTCCTGGGCGGCATCATCAATTACCTGCTCACCAACGACAAGATTCAGCACGAGTACGTCCGCAACTACACGGACATGTCCTTTATCGTGCGCGAGGACTTCGCATTCAAGGACGGCGAGTTCTCGGGCTATAACGCCGAGAAGCGCAATTACGACAAGTCGAGCTGGGACTACGAACGCGGCGACGATGGCTTCGTCAAGGTCGATCCGACCTTGCAGCATCCGCGCTGTGTCTACAACTTGCTCAAGCAGCATTTCTCGACCTATACGCCCGAGATGGTGACGAAGGTCTGCGGCACGCCGACCGACAAGTTCCTCAAGGTCTGCGAGATGCTTGCCACGACCGCCGCGCCGAATCGCGCGGGAACCATTCTGTATGCGCTCGGCTGGACGCATCACTCGGTTGGCGCGCAGATGATCCGCACCGGCGCGATGGTGCAACTTCTGCTTGGCAACATCGGCATGGCGGGCGGCGGCATGAACGCGCTGCGCGGGCACTCGAACATTCAAGGCCTGACCGATCTCGGCCTGATGTCGAATCTGCTGCCCGGCTATATGACCTTGCCGATGGAAGGCGAGCAGGACTTCGACGAGTTCATCAAGAAGCGCGCGACGCAGCCCTTGCGGCCGAATCAGTTGAGCTACTGGAAGAACTATCGCGCGTTCCATGTGAGCTTCATGAAGTCATGGTGGGGCGACAACGCGACCGCCGAGAACAACTTCGGCTTCGACTATCTGCCGAAGCTCGACAAGTCTTACGACATGCTCCAGGTGTTCGAGCTGATGGCGCAGGGCAAGATGAACGGCTATATCGCGCAGGGTTTCAATCCGCTCGCGGCCGCGCCGAACAAGGCGAAGATCGGGCTCGGACTGTCGAAGCTGAAGTGGCTCGTCATCATGGACCCGCTCGCCACCGAGACTTCCGAGTTCTGGAAGAACCACGGCGAGTTCAACGATGTCGACGCCTCGAAGATTCAGACTGAAGTCTTCCGTCTGCCGACCACGTGTTTCGCGGAAGAGCGCGGCTCGCTCGTGAGTTCGAGCCGCGTGCTGCAATGGCACTGGCAGGGCGCGGTCGCTCCGGGCGAAGCGAAGAGCGACCTGGAGATCATGTCGGGGCTGTGGCTGCGCATTCGGCAGGCCTATAAGGAGAAGGGCGGCAAGTATCCCGACCCTATCCTCAACATGACCTGGCCTTACGCGGACCCGGAAAGTCCGACGCCCGAAGAGATCGCGATGGAGTTCAACGGCCGCGCGCTCGCGGATGTCGCCGATCCCACCGACAAGACGAAGGTGCTGGCGAAGAAGGGCGAGCAGTTGTCGAGCTTCGCGCTTTTGCGTGACGATGGCTCGACGGCGAGCGGTTGCTGGATCTTCTGCGGATCGTGGACGCAAGCGGGCAATCAGATGGGCCGGCGCGACAACTCGGACCCGACGGGCATCGGTCAGACGCTCGGCTGGGCGTGGGCGTGGCCGGCGAATCGCCGTGTGCTCTACAACCGCGCGTCATGCGATGTGAGCGGCAAGCCTTTCGACCCGACGCGCAAGCTGATCGCATGGAACGGCAAGGCGTGGACCGGACCGGACATTCCCGACTTCAAGGCCGACGAGCCCCCGGAGAACGGCATGAATCCGTTCATCATGAATCCGGAGGGCGTGGCGCGTTTCTTCGCGCGCGACGGCATGAACGAAGGACCGTTCCCGGTGCATTACGAACCGTTCGAGACGCCGCTCGGCTATAACCCGTTCTTCCCGGACAACAAGGCCGTGGTGAGCAATCCAGCCGCGCGCATCTTCCCGGATGACCGCGCGGCGCTCGGCACCGCCGACAAGTTCCCGGACACGGCGACGACCTATCGCCTGACCGAGCACTTCCACTACTGGACCAAGCACGCGCGGCTCAACGCCATCGTGCAGCCGCAGCAGTTCGTGGAAATCGGCGAGGAACACGCAAAGGAAGTGGGCGTCGTGGCGGGCGAGCGCGTGAAGGTATCGAGCAATCGCGGGCATATCGTCGCGGTGGCGCTCGTCACCAAGCGCATCAAGCCATTGAACGTGGAGGGCAAGAAGGTGCATACCGTCGGCCTGCCGCTGCATTGGGGCTTCAAGGGCCTCACGCAGCCGGGCTATCTCGTCAACACACTGACGCCTTCCGTGGGCGACGGGAACTCGCAGACACCGGAGTTCAAGTCGTTCCTCGTGAAGGTCGAAAAAGCCGAGAAGGCGTAAAGGAGACGAGATGGCTCTGCAATCGCTCGACATCAAGCGCCTCTCGGCCACCACCACGCCGCCGCCGCAAGTCCGCGAGCCGGTGACGGGGACGGTCGCGAAGCTCATCGACGTATCGAAGTGCATCGGCTGCAAGGCATGTCAGACGGCGTGCATGGAGTGGAACGACCTGCGCGACGACGTCGGTCATACGACCGGCGTCTACGACAATCCGCGTGATCTCACCGAACATTCGTGGACGGTGATGCGCTTCACGGAGTACGAGAACCCGAAGGGCGACCTCGAGTGGCTGATCCGCAAGGACGGCTGCATGCATTGCGAGGATCCGGGGTGTCTCAAGGCGTGTCCGTCGCCGGGCGCGATCGTGCAGTACACCAATGGCATCGTGGATTTTCACGAGGAAAACTGCATCGGCTGCGGATACTGCGTCACGGGCTGCCCGTTCAACATTCCGCGTATTTCCAAGGAAGATCATCGCGCGTACAAGTGCACGCTCTGTTCGGACCGCGTCGCGGTCGGGCAGGAGCCGGCGTGCGTGAAGACGTGTCCGACGGGCGCGATCATGTTCGGCACCAAGGTGGACATGATCACGCAAGCGGAGGATCGCATCGAAGACCTGAAGGAGCGCGGTTTCGAAAACGCGGGTCTTTACAACCCGGCGGGCGTGGGCGGCACGCATGTGATGTACGTGCTGCATCACGCGGATCAGCCGCAGCTTTATCACGGGCTCGCGAAAGACCCGCACATCAGTCCGCTGGTGTCGATCTGGAAAGGCGTGACCAAGCCGCTTGCAATGGCGGGTATCGCGCTGGCCGCGATCGCCGGGTTCTTCCACTACACGCGTGTCGGTCCGAACGAGGTGAGCGCGGAAGAAGAAGCCGAAGCACAGCACGAAGCGGAAGAGGCGTTTCAGCAAAGGGAGCGTTCGAATGAAACACGATAGCGAACTGCGCGACGTGAAGGGCAACCGCCTGATCGTCCGTTACACGCCGAACGAGCGCAGCAATCACTGGATCACCGCGATCACGTTCGTCTTGCTGGCGCTCTCCGGTCTCGCGATGTTTCATCCGTCGATGGCCTGGCTCTACGCAATCTTCGGCGGCGGCCAGTGGACGCGCATTCTGCATCCGTTCGTCGGCTGCGTCATGTTCGTCTCGTTCATGATTCTTGCGCTGCGTTTCTGGCATCACAACTATCTGGACAAGGCCGACGTGCAGTGGATGAAGCAGATCGACGACGTGCTGGCCAATCGCGAAGACCGGCTGCCGGAGATCGGCAAGTACAACGCCGGGCAAAAGCTGCTGTTCTTCACGATGGCCGCTTGCCTGCCGCTTCTGCTGTTGAGCGGCATCGTGATTTGGCGGCGCTACTTCTCGTTCTACTTTCCCATCGAGATCATTCGCGTGGCGGCGGTCGTGCATGCGGCGGCGGCGTTCGTGCTGATCGTCGGGATCATCGTGCATATCTACGCGGCGATCTGGATCAAGGGTTCTGTCGGCGCGATGACACGCGGCACGGTCACTTATGGATGGGCCAGGAAGCACCATCCGCGGTGGTTCAAGGAGATCATCGGCAAGTAGGCCGAATGCGCGTCAGTCGAGAATGGCGTGACGGCGCGCTAGCGCGTCGTCCGTCACTTCGATTGGCGCGCGTTTTTCGACTCGCACCGCGCGCTTCGAGGTCTAACGTGCGGACCATGTTGACGAGCGCGACGCCTTGCGTCCTTGTGCCAAGCCCGGCGAGCGGGACTGCGAAACCGGCGTATCGCGCGAAGCCGCCGCTCTGCGTGACAGGCGCGACCAGTGCGGTCTCCAGCGCATTGAATGACGCAGCCGAAAGCGCGAGCCCGCCTGAAGTCGCCTTGTTGCTCATGGCCGATTGCCGGACTCAGGCCGACGTGCGCAATATCCCCGTGTCAAATTTGTTGCCTTTCACCATCGCTCACGTCCTACCGGTTTTAGATTGTTCCAGTCAGCCAATTCATCGGAGATAGGCGCCTTCGGGTCGCACTGCGCCTGCAGTTCCTCGAGCGACAATTCGCGACGAGCCGGCATCGGCATGATTCCCGCCGGGCACACCTCGACATTGAATTTGTCGCCAAGGGTCAGTTTCATGCCTTCCAGCAGCGCGGCGGGCAACCGGACTGCCGCGCCATTTCCCTGCTTCCGTATTGAAAGTTCCATTTTGAATTTCCGTTGGCGTGAACTCATTTTTGTACCTCCGCGCGGAGCATGAGCATCCCTGAGCGCTCCGTTATAAGCTGTTATTCTTGATCCCGCCCCGACCTTCCTTAAGGAATCCCGTGGTCCAACGCATTCTCGAAGCCGCCAAGATCGAGTCTCTCGATCCTTCGGCCATTCCCCGTCTTCGCATGCCCGAACGCGGCACCGTGTTCGCCGCCCGCGCCGCGCGTCTGTTGCAACTCGCCGAAGCGAGCAATCCGATCGCGGGCTATCTGCGCCTCATGGCCGCGATCGCCGATGCGCAGCAACGCATCCTTTCGACCTCCACCGCTTTGATGCCCGCGCGCGAGTCGATCGAACGCAATCAGCAGCATTCGATGCCTATCGTCCCCGCGCTCACCGACGAGCGCGATCCCGCGTGGCGCGACGTGCTGTTCATGCTGCTCGACAGTATCGAAGCCGCGGGCGCGCTCACGCCGCCGCTCGCGCAACTCGTTGCGCGTCTGCGCACGACCGACGCGGCCACGCTCGACACGCAGGCCGACGCGATCATCGCGCTGCGCTTCGCGGAGATCGATCCGGCGGCGGCGCCATTCATCGTCGCCGCGCTGCAAGTGGTGTGGACCGATCTGGCCACGCGCATCGCCGTGTCGGATGTGCCTTATCTCGATGCGCCCGGCGTCTGCCCGCTCTGCGGCTCGATGCCGGTGGCGAGCATCGTGCGCGTCGGCGGCACGCATGATGGATATCGCTACGTGCAGTGCGGCTTGTGCTCGACCGAATGGCACGTCGTGCGCGCCAAATGCTCGAATTGCGACTCCACCAAGGGCATTGCGTATCACGCCATGGGCACGCCCACGGACGACGAAACCGAGGAACAACGCGCCGCCCGCGCGAAGCAGGCCGCGCTCAAGGCCGAGTCGTGCGACGAATGCGGCACCTACAGAAAGATCGGCTATCAGGACAAGGCCTACGACTTCGAGCCTTACGCCGACGATCTGGCAAGCCTCACGCTCGACCTTCTGATGGGCGACGCCGGTTTTCGCCGTGCGTCGCCGCATCCGTGGCTGTGGCCCGAACACGTCGATGAAGCATGAAGGGAAGAGGATAGAAGCGTGAGTAATGTCACCGGCAACAACGACAGCGAATTGCGCGCGCTGATGGCACGAGTGCCATCGGTGGAGCGCGTGCTGGCATCGGCGGCATTCGCGCCGGTCTTGGCCGCGCACGGACGCACGCAGACGCTCGCCGTGCTGCGCGCGTCGCTCGACGCATGGCGCGCCGAAGCGCAGGCGGGCCGCGCATCCGTCGAGGCACTGGCCGATGCGAGCCTCGCGGCAAGCGTCGGCGCGACGCTCGACAAGCGCGCGGAAAGCAGCGTGAAAAGCGTCTTCAATCTCACGGGCACGGTGCTGCACACGAACCTCGGCCGCGCGCTGTTGCCGGATGAAGCGCTGCGCGCCGTCGCCGAAGTCCTGACGCGGCCGGCCAATCTCGAATTCGATCTCGCGACCGGCGCGCGCGGCGACCGCGATGACCTCATCAACGAACTCATCTGTGAACTGACGGGCGCCGAAGCCGCGACGGTCGTCAACAACAACGCGGCCGCCGTGCTGCTGACGCTGTCCGCGCTGGCCGCGCGTCGCGAAGTGATCGTGTCGCGCGGCGAGCTGGTCGAGATTGGCGGCGCGTTTCGCATTCCCGACATCATGAGCCGCGCGGGCGCGAAGCTGCGCGAAGTCGGCACGACCAACCGCACGCATCTGAAGGATTACGACGAAGCGATCAACGCCAGGACCGCGCTCCTGATGAAAGTGCATTGCAGCAACTACGCCGTCACGGGCTTCACCAAGGAAGTCACGCTCGCGGAACTCGCGCCGCTCGCGAGGGCGCGCGGCTTGCCGGTTGTCGTGGATCTCGGCAGCGGCACGCTCGTCGATTTGGCGCAATGGGGCTTGCCGCGCGAGGCCACGGTTCGCGAGACGGTCGAGGCTGGCGCGCAACTCGTCACCTTCAGCGGCGACAAGCTGCTCGGCGGACCGCAGGCGGGCCTGATCGTCGGTACGAAGGAACTGATCGCGAAGATCAAGAATCATCCGCTCAAGCGTGCGCTGCGGGTCGGCAAGCTCACGCTCGCGGCGCTCGAAGCGGTGTTGCGGCTTTATCGCACGCCGGAGACGCTCGCCGAACGTCTCACCACCTTGCGCCTGCTGACGCGTCCCGCGGACGCCATGCGCCTTGCCGCCGAACGCATCCGGCCCGTGCTGCAGGCAATGACCGGTGCGGATTTCGTCGTCGCCACCGAGCCGATGTTCAGTCAGATCGGCAGCGGCGCGTTGCCGGTCGATGTCCTGCCGAGTTACGGCCTCGTCGTGCGGCTCACGAGCGGCAAGAAGGCGGGCGGCCAGTTGAATCGCATCGAGCGCAGACTGCGCGATCTGCCGCGCCCGGTCATCGGGCGCATTGCGGATAACGCGCTGTGGCTCGATCTGCGCTGTCTCGAAGCACAGGACGAAGCCGCGTTCATCGCCCAGTTGGAGATGCGGGCAACGGGCCGCAACGCATGATCGTCGGCACGGCGGGGCATATCGATCATGGCAAGACCACACTCGTGCGCGCGCTGTCGGGGGTGGATACGGATCGTCTGAAGGAAGAGAAGGCGCGTGGCATTTCCATCGAACTGGGTTATGCATACGTGCCGCTCGGCGATGGCGGCGTGCTCGGCTTCATCGACGTGCCGGGGCACGAAAAGCTCGTGCATACGATGGCCGCGGGCGCATGCGGCATCGACTTCGCGCTCGTCGTGATCGCCGCCGACGATGGCGTCATGCCGCAAACGCGCGAACATCTTGCGATTCTTCAGTTGCTCGGCGTGAAAGATGGCGCAGTGGCGGTGACGAAGTCCGATCGTGTCGATGCCGCGCGCCTGAACGAAGTCCATGCCGAAATCGCCGCGCTGCTGGCCGGTACCGCTTTGCTAGACGCACCGCTCTTTAACACCAACGCCACGCGCGATGACGACTCCGGCGTGGCCGCGCTGAACGCGCATCTGCACGATGTCGCCATGTACTGGCGCGCGCGCCGCGACGACGGCTTCTTTCGTTTGGCCGTGGACCGCGTGTTCACGCTCGCGGGCCAGGGCACGGTGGCGACCGGCACGGTGTTCGCGGGGCAGACGAAGGTCGGCGACACGCTGGCGCTCGCGCCGCGCGAGGGCGAAGCGCCGGTTCGTGTGCGCAGCATTCACGCGCAGAATCGCGCTTCGGAGACGGGGCGCGCGGGCGAGCGCTGCGCGCTCAATCTCGCGGGCATCGAGAAGGACGCGCTGTCGCGCGGCGACTGGATTCTCGATGCGCGTCTCGCGCGAGCGTCCGAGCGAATCGACGTCGAACTCACGCTTCTCGCCGATACCTCGCCGGCGCTCACGCACTGGAGCCCGCTGCATGTACATCTGGGCACGATGCACCGCGTCGCGCACATCGCCTTGCTCGACGGCGAAACGCTCGCGGCCGGGCAGACGGCGCGCGTGCAACTCGTATTCGATAAGCCGGCTTGCGCGCTGCCGGGCGACCGCTTCATCGTTCGCAATGCGCAGGCGGATAAAACGGTAGGCGGCGGGCGTGTGCTCGACCCGTTTGCGCCCGCACGCAAGCGCCGCACGCCGCAGCGCCACGCGTGGCTCGATGCGCTCACCGCGATGCTCGACACCGGCGCCATCGACGAACTCTTCGCGCAGTCGCCGTATGGCTTGCGGCGCTCGCTCGTCGAGCATCTTGCAGGTCGAACGCTTGGATCGATGACCCAGCCCGACGGTCTGCGCAGCATACCCATCCACGACGATGCGCTCTTGATCAGCGTCGCGCGATGGGACGCGCTGCACGCGTGTCTGACGGATGCACTCGCCGCCTTCCACGAACGCTTTGCGGACGAGCAAGGCCCGGATACCGCGCGCCTGCGCCGCATGGCCGCGCCGCTCGCGCCCGAAGCGCTGTGGCGCGCGCTCATCGACGACGCCGTGACGCTAGGCACGATTGGGCGAAGCGGTCCGTGGCTGCATCTGCCATCGCATACGGTTACGCTCGATGCCGCCGAGGACGCGCTGGCCCGCGTCGTGCTCTCATCGATCGAGGAAGGCCGCTTCGACCCGCCGTGGGTCAGGGATTTGGCCACCACGCATGGCGTGCCCGAAGACGCGGTGCGGCGTCTGTTGCGCAAGCTCTCGCGCCGTGGCGATGTCTTTCAGGTGGTGCGCGACTTGTTTTACGGACGCGCGTCCATTGCAGCACTTGCACGGCTGGCTGCCGAACATGCAAACGCGAACGGTGCGATAGGCGCGGCCGCATTTCGCGATGCCAGCGCGCTCGGCCGCAAACGCGCGATCCAGGTTTTGGAGTTCTTCGACAGGGTTGGGTACACTCGGTTTCACCGCGACCTTCATCTGTTGCGAACCGACAGCCGCTTGCACGAATCCGTCTGACTATCGAACGTCGAGTTACGACGTGGAGACCTTCGCGGCGCAGGCTGTCGCGTGAAATCCGATGGAGCATTCCTACTACAAGCTCTTGCATCTTCTGTCGAGCCATCCCGAATGGACGCTCGTGGTAGTGCTGCTTGCGTCCTTTCTGGAGTCGCTCGCATTCATCGGCACCTTCATTCCGGGCAGCACGGCCATGTTCATCGCGGGCGCGCTCGTCGGAACCGGCGCGCTGAATCTCGGCTGGGTGATGGTCTGCGCGGTCGTTGGCGCCATTGCGGGCGACGCGGTCAGCTTCTGGTTCGGCAAGCGCTATGCAACGAGCATTGCGCAGATGTGGCCGTTTCGGGCGCATCCCGGCGCACTCGTCGCCGGCCGAAGATACTTCGACAAACACGGCGCGAAGAGCGTGGTGCTCGCGCGTTTCGTCGGACCGATGCGCGCGGTGGTGCCGGTCGTCGCTGGCGTCGCGGGCATGACGCCCGCGCGCTTTCTGGCGGTCAACATCATTTCCGCGCTGATCTGGGCGCCGCTGCACATCCTGCCGGGCGTGGTCTTCGGAGCTTCGATCGAACTGGCGGGCGCGGTATCGATCCGGCTCGTGGTGATCCTCGTCATCCTCGCGGCGCTTGCGTGGCTCGTGTTCAATCTCGCGCGCGTGGTGATTTCGCATGCGAAGGAATGGACGTTCGCCTCGCGCGACATGTTGCTTGCGACCTGCCAGCAACGCCGTGGTCTGGCCGCGCGGATGCTCGCACGCGCGCTCGATCCGGGCAATCCTGCGACCGGGCTCATCGTGATGATTTCCGCGCTGCTGCTCGTCTCGGCGGTCGCGTTCTTCTACGTGCTGTCGGGCGTGGCGCGCGGCAGTTCGCTCGTGCAGGTGGACACCTCCATCTTCCGGCTGTTGCAGTCGTTCCGTTCGACCTGGGCCGATTCCATCCTCGATGCCGCCGCCACGCTCGGCAGCACGCCGACGCTCGCCGCGCTCGCCGTGACGGTCGTCGTGTGGATGGTGTTCGAGCGGCGCTGGCGCACGGTCACGTACTGGCTCGTCGCCGTCGTGTTTTCGCAATTGCTGGTGCTCGCGATCCGCTTCACCGCGCGCGATCCGATGCTCGTCACGCTCGCGCCCGCCGACCATTCTTTCCTGAGCAGTCACGTCTCGGCCACGGTCGTGATCTACGGCTTTCTCGCGTTCTTGCTGCTGCGGCGCGTCGGCACCATTTCGGGTGTGTTGATCGCGACGGCGACATCGGCGATCGTCACGGCCGTCGCGCTCGCCGGGTTGTACTTCGGCCGCTTCACCATTTCCGCCGTGCTCGGCAGCGTCGCGCTCGCGGCCATCTGGGTGTTTCTGATCGCGCTCACGGCGGTGTGGCGTAATCCCGGAAAACCGAAGCCGCGTCCGTGGATGCCGTTCGCGGTGCTGGCCGTCATCTGCGCAAGCGTGGCGTTGCAGTTGAGCGATTCATCCGAGGCGCACAGCGCGCCGCCCGTCACGGTCGTCATCACGCCGATTCAATGGACCGATACCTTCTGGCGCACGTTCTCGTGCTACCGGTCGGCCATGGACGGTGACCGTCGCGAGCCGATCACCGTGCAATGGGCGGCCACGCCCGCGCAGATTCGCGCGCAACTGACGAGCCGCGGCTGGACCGAGGTGTCGGGTGTGTCGGTGAAGAGCGTGATGTCGGTGGTGTCGCCCAACGCACCGGCGGTCGCCTTGCCCGCGCTGCCGCGTCTGAACAACGGCGAGCCGTCGAAGCTCGTGTTCACGCGCTCGCATCTCGGCCCGCAGGAGCGCGACGTCCTGCGTTTCTGGCCCACGAACTACGCGCTGGGCATGGGCTCCCGCGCGCGGCCCATGCCGATCTGGCTCGGGTCCGTGGTCCATGAGCGCATCAGGCGACCGACCTGGCCGTTCAACGTGCTGCGCCCGGACTTGCGTGGCGACCCGATGGCGTTCGACCGTGGCGCGGGTTCGCCGTGGGGCGGCATTGAAATTGCGAATAGCGCGGGGTGCGGCGGCATTCCCGTGATGCTCGTCGAATCGCGGGCCGATTGAGCGCGTCCGGCCGCGAGACCATAGACCACAACGAACCGAGGAAGACGCGTGATTCAGATACCGCCATCGGCGATTGCGCAGTGGGGCGGGGCGGCGGTGTTCGCCAACGTGCTGCTGACGCGGCTCGGTGTGCCGCTGCCTTCCGCGCCGTTGCTGCTGTTCGCGGGAACGGCTGTCGCGAACGGGCGGCTCTCGTTCGTCTCCGTGCTGGCGGCTGCCGTGGCGGGCGCGCTCATCGGCGACGGTGTGTGGTTTGCGGCGGGACGCATCCACGGGCGCAAGCTCATTGCCGCGCTTTCGCGTCGCTCCTATGCGATCGACAACGGCATGCGTACGACCGGCGCTCTTTTCGAGCGGCATGGCGCGCCTATCGTCGCGGTATCGAAGTTCATACCGGGACTCGGACTCGTCACGCCGCCCTTGATGGGTACGACGCAAATCGCCGTGCCCGCATTCTTTCTCTGGGATACGGGTGGGATCATCGCGTGGGCTGCGTTCTGGCTGCTGGGCGGCGCGCTCTTTCAACGGCAACTGCAATGGACGCTGATGGAGTTGCATCTGCACGGCGCGACGGTGATCGACCTGCTGGTGGTGCTCGCGCTGATCTTCTTCGCGTACCGTCTGTTACGCCGCAAGCCGCCGCATCAGCCTAGCGACAAGAGCGGTTAATGGCCGGTGCGCCGGCACGTATGCGAATTACGCATCACCGCTATAATCGCGGCGCGCCTGGTCGAAGTGTTGCCAGCGTGCTGAGTTCTCCGCAGGAAGGCATTCGTATCCGGTGGTACGGCCGGGCTTCAAACCCGGTTGGGGATGTCAGACATTCCCAGGTCGGTTCGACTCCGGCTGCCTTCCGCCAATCAAGGCTCTCACGCGTTCTCTAACACTCCCGATGAAACCCGCAGACCGTTGTGATGCGTGGGTTTTGGGGGTGCCGATACTCTTGCTCAATCTCCCTTGCTACCCCAGAATCCAGTCATCATTCGTGGGTAGCTTTGGGGGTAAGGAATGGCAGCACGCCAGTTGAACCGACTGACCGCTTTGGGAATCGGAAAGCTAATCGAGCCGGGATATTATCCGGACGGCGGCGGCCTGTATCTCCAGATAAGCGCGTCTGGATCGCGCTCGTGGATCTTCCGGTTCTCCATCCTCGGGCGTTCTCGTGAGATGGGACTCGGGCCGCTCTCGTTGGTATCACTCGCGGCCGCGCGCAAGGATGCGGCAGAGTGCCGGGCGAAGGTCAAAGAGAAGGTTGATCCGATCATCGCGCGCGACAAGCGCGTCATCGAGCGATCGGCTGAGGCGAACACGGTGACATTCAAGGAAGCAGCCGAAGCTTTCATTGATGGCCGCAGATCCGCGTGGCGCAACGATAAGCACTCGAAACAGTGGACGGCTACGCTCGACCACTATGCCTATCCAGTGATCGGCCACATCGACGTGCGCGACATCGACACCGAGATGATTGTGCGCATCCTCCAGCCGATCTGGCTGAAGAAGGCCGAGACGGCGCGACGCGTGCGCGGGCGCGTGAAGGCCATCCTCGATGCTGAAACTACGCTCGGCCATCGCTCGGGCGACAACCCGGCGCGCTACGTCGATCATCTCGACCGCGTGTTGCCGCGCACGAAGAAGCGTCAGATGGTCAAGCATCATCCGGCGCTCGCATGGGAAGACATGCCAGCGTTCTTCACACAGTTGAAGACGAGGCCCAAGCGTGCGGCGCGCGCGCTGCGCCTACTGATATTGACGGCGACTCGAACGAACGAAGTACGGTTCGCCCGTCCGGAGGAATTCGACCTGGATGCGAAGGTCTGGACGATCCCAGGCGACCGAATGAAGTGCGAGGTCGAGTTACGCGTGCCGCTCTGCGATGAGGCGGTCGAGTTGGTGCGAAAACAGATAGAGACAGGCGCAAAATGGGGCTGGCTGTTCCCAGGATACAAGGAGGGGAAGCCACTCTCGAACATGGCCATGCTGCTGTTACTGCGCCGGATGGATCGCACCAACATCACGGTCCACGGCTTTCGGTCAACGTTTCGGGATTGGATCGCAGATTGCACCGACTACCCTGATTCGCTCGCAGAGCAGGCGCTCGCACACACGATCGGGTCTATGACGGTGTCCGCGTACCGACGTCGAGACATGCTCGAACGCCGGCGCGGAATGATGGAGGATTGGGCTGATTACTGCGCGGGTCGGCAGAAGGTGGAGCAACTTACTGCTGCATCGGCTGCATAGCCTGAGACGTCTCTCCGGGCTGGTATCGCTTGCCAGCCCGTTCGGCGAGCCAAGCGTCGATGTCGCTTTCGATCCACGCGACGCGACCGGGCACCAACTCAAACGGCTTAGGGAATGTCCCTGCGGCGATCATTCGGTAGATTGTGGATTGTCCGAGTCCCACCTTCGTGGCGACCTGTTTTATTCGCAAGGCATTCATTCTCTTTCTCCTACGATGGCATGCTGCCATGTGTTTTCGGGGCTGAATGAGGCGAGTGCCTCGGTGTCTTGTTTCGGCACGGCCATCTCAATGCGCTCCGTGCCGCTGACCCGTCTCAATCGACGTCCGAACATCGGAAGGCATGTCGCGCGCGGCGAGGGTCGCGATGATCGCGGCGAGAGTGGCAATGGTCATTTCTGGCAGCTCGTCATAGTGATTGAGCGCGACGATAGAAAAGTCATTGGCGATCTGCTGATTCGTGAATGCGGCGCCCGTGAAGACCTGTGCTGCAACCATGTCGATGACCATCGCGTTGAACGCGTCGAAGTGAGGGTGCTGTTACGTCTGAATTTGCTTTTCCACGTGCGCGCGCCGGATTGCCGGCGCCCTCCTAGATTATTTGGTGACGTTCAAGAAAGGCAGGGGAGAACCGGCGCCCATGTACGTGGGCAGCTTGCCGTCCCAGCGATTGATTGCCTGACCGTCCTTCGTGCAGCCACCATTCCGGCCGCCGATGGTTGTCGGCTCCCACTGTCCGAGCGAGTTGGCATGCGGCAACTTCACGACGCGCCGCGTCTGCGTCTTGCGTCCGTCAAGGATGGCGCGCACCATCGGCGCGCTGAATGCGAGCGGGCGTTCTTTAATCGTTCTCACTCGATCACAAGGCGTCATTATTCGTTAAGGCTGCGCATCGACCAATTCAACATGCCTGCGGAGCTCATTGAGCGAGCATCGAAGTCTGTCGACAGATATCCGTGGACGCTGTGCGGCGGACGTAGCAGCATCCAAAGCCTCCTTCCAACAGCGAACTGTATTCACCCCCCCTGAGCGATATGAGCCGGGGTTTGGCTTGCCAAAAAGTGAATTTCGGCCCGAGCCTCGCACTCCAGGGCCTCGCGCTTCGCTTTCAGGGCTTCAGCTTTTGCTGCCTTTTTTGCAGCGCGTTGTTCACTTAACATTGCTTTACGCGGCATGATCGCATCCTCGGCTTCCTAATAAGTACAACTACATGGCGAAGAGGCCAACGCGACGTAAAACGAATAAAGCGGCGGCCCTACCAAATCGTGATGTGTGATTACACCTTGATGAAGCGGTGATTATCGTCGAGGGTGTATAGCGTGTTCGGCTCCAAATCCTCCTCGCCGATGTAACCGATCTTCATTCGGTATCGCATCTCATAGAAGTCCCAGTACCAGATGCTGATCTGTCCTTTCTCGCCAGCGCTTGCCTTTCCGCTGAATCCCACCATAGCCGTCCCATGATTGCCGGCTCGTGCAGTTCCGCCATCACCCGCAATGGCTGTCCCGCGAACACCTGCGGTGGATTCGCCACGAAAGCCCGTTGTCGCCGTTCCGCCATATCCCACAGTTGCAACTCCTCGATATCCCGCCATGGCTGTGCCGCAGTTTCCTGCTATAGCGCAGCCCAAAGCGCCAACAAATACAGCACGGTGATCGCCGACCGCGCGATGGGCGCCGATCAAAGGAAGATCACGGGCGCATGGATCATTTGCAAGCAGATAGTCGGCAGCGCCTTTGCTCGTGCCGACGAAAACGACTTTGCCGCGTGGAAACTTGCAGAAGCCATCCAACTCGATAATGTCGTCCGTATCCACCTCGATGACGAGCCAATTTGCTGTCGGTTCGATGTAGCCGCCGATCGCATGATCTCCATGGCCATGAAGCCATCCGTGCAGACCCGAGCCACAACGATGCGTCGGTTGCCAATCGGGCGCTTCAACCATCGCGCCTGCCCACGGCCATTTGAAGCCATTCCCAGATGACATGTCTTCTCGGCAGGCGCGCAGAACCAGTGATTTGCTCTTTGGGCGTTCCTGTGGCGGGATCGGTCTGAATGCAAGTCCGACGCGGGCGTTGGATCGCTTCCAATTTTGCGGTGCAGGGAAGGGGACTTCGATCATATTTCCTCCAATTAGTACTGCTACGTCTTAATCGCGCTAGGGTGATGCAGACAACTGCTAACTGTTCATGGTTGTGGCGCCCCGGCGCGCATTGCTAGATAGGAACTTAGTGCTTGCGATGTCCATCGCGAGCACTCCGCTGCGGCTGCTTTGATGGCTCTTGAGCTATTGCCGAATCCTTAGATTTCGCGTTGCCTGGAGAGGCGCCTTCTCGCTATGGGAAATGTGGGTTGTGTATGCTCCAACACAGCGCAAGCCTGTCACGAAAGATCGGGTGCCACAGGCCTCGTGCACAAACTGCTGACACTGCGGCTGGTTCGGCGGCTCATTGGACGCATATTACCTGCAAACTAAAAATGCGTCAAACGCAAATCTTAGGTTTGTACACGGCGACCACGCCTTGGACATGCGTTGCGTCATTTCCGAGAGAAGCGCAAAGGTGCGCGGACGCAAGGCGACCCTTGATTAAATCCAGAAGCGTCGGATGGGAGAGACAGTGGGGCGGGGCTTCTAGATGAAGCTTTCCATGCGCGCGATCACAACACCGCAAATGGACGCATTGCTGGAAACTTCGAAGATACGGTTGGGCCAAGCAGGATTGAGGGCTTCGAGCATCATGTGTGCGCCATCAATTAAAACGCGTTTGAACGTCGCTTGATTGTCGTCATCTAGGCAAATGACAGCTAACGATCGATGTACGGCTTCGCGGTCCGGATCAACAAAGATTATGTCCCCATGATCGAAGGAGGGGCGGCCGTTCGGGTTATGCATGCTATCCCCCCTCACGCGCAGTGCGTAAGTCCGAGGCCCGTGTTTTACGGGGCATGGAAGCCACTCCTCGGCTTCGCCCGGCTCAAACGGTAGGTTTACTTGGCACCATTTGCCAGCTGCTACCCAAGACACGAGCGGCACTTTGCCGGTGGGTGGCGGCGAACTTGCGCCAACTTCTTCAGAAAATAACGTTGCGACCTGCACGCCGAGTGCTGCCGCGATTTTTTCAAGTGCGTCTTGACTGTAGCCTTGGAGACCGCGTTCAAGGCGCGATAGATTACCTACGTCGCTGCCGACTTGCGTAGCAAGTTCGAGGATTGTCATCCCCGCAATTTTGCGAAGTTTTCGGATATTAGATCCAACGGTCATACTCAATTTTCTCCTTTAGATGCGTGGCGCGCAAAGCGTGTTGCGCAATTCATCGTCTGGCCTTAATATGCGTGTAACGCAAAAACAAGGAAGCCAGAGTATGAAAAGTCCCCTCCGCCAGGCGCGCGAGCGACGCGGGATGACGATCGCTCGTGTGGCGAGCGTGATAGGCATCGACCCCAGCAACCTGAGTCGAGTCGAACGTGGGTGTCAAGTGCCCTCTTTTGATGTCGCTGAGCGCCTTGCAAAATTTTTCGATGGCGAGGTGCCGGAAATGCAGATCCTCTACCCGCATCGTCACAAGGTCCCGCGTAAATAAAGTCCCGCGTGCTCGAAGCCGGGCGGGCTTGTCGGCATATGTGATTCGCGGCTGTCCCTACTACTGAACCAGATCGCGGTCCAACGAAATACAAAGGATTCAAATGACTGCATCGGTAATAGCAATTTAAGCGAACGGCGCTGGCGCAAAAAATTGCAATGAACCCGAAGGACGCGTGGCTATCGACGGGATCGAGATCCCCTGCGTGCATCGCGTAACGACGGTCATCTCGGCCGACGAGGCGCCCATGGTGAGGCTCGACCTGGGCCTGGGTCATGACGTGACCATAAAGAACGGCTCGATCTGCGTGAACAATGTAGTGATGCCGTCGAGCGTAGAGCGAGCCCTCTGGAAGCACCTGCGATTGAAGTACAGCGGTGAGATCGTTGTCTCAACGCTCGGCTCTCGCCATCGTTGATGACCGGGTACCAACAAATCAGGCGGCAATAACGCGACTTCGTCCGCCTTCCAATCGAGCCGGCTCATCGGGCGAACGATAGCTTGCGTATGAAGAGGAGAAGCAAGGATGCACATCGAGCGGCACCAGCAAATGCTTAGAAACGCGACGAGCGAAACGCTTGCAGCGGTCATTACACAGATGAAGCAGGAACATCCCGAGGCCTTTCAAATTGAAACCGGCGCGAACGAAACGCTTTCGCAACGGCGCTTTGCCTATGAGCCAGCCACGCCACTGCCGATGGCGGGCTTCAACGTGACACGTAAAGACGCAGCAGAGGCAATACAGGAAAGTATGCGCAAAGCGTCGGAGCGGACAGTCAAACGGTAGGGTGGATGGAGTCAAGGTGCCGAATACTCCTTGGTGGGTTAGTACAACTATTTACGCTTGACGCAGGCCTCGCTGACCTTTACGGCAACAAATCATGCGTTCGTGACTTCTTTAGGGGCGGCAATCTGATGGATATGACCGATGGCAAAGAACTCAATTGACGCGTACGGCGCGTCGGGGAAGACAAACCTGCTGTTCTTCGACCCCGACAAGCTGGTGCTGGTGACGGATACGGCTTCGCCGCTGTACGACCCACGCGTAGATTTACCCGTGAATGCGGACCTCGCTCGAAACATCGATTTCCAAGGTGTGCTTCAGCCGATCTCAGTGATGAAGAACACCGAGACGGGCGAAACGGAAGTTGCGGTTGGGCGACAACGCGTTAAGGCGGCGCGCTTGGCGAATGAATGGCGGCGTGCGCGCGGCGAACCGCTGCTCCAGGTCCCCGGGCAAGTCCATCGAGGCGAGAGGCGCACGGCGCTGACCGCGATCATCAGCGAGAACGAGCTCCGGGAGGCAGACACCCCTCTTGGCCGCGCAGAGAAGATGCGCCGCGTGATGGCCTTCGGCTACAGCGAGGCAGAGCTCGCGACGATCTTTGGCTGTTCGGCGGCCACGGTACGGGCAACGCTCGCACTGCTCGAATGTTGCGCTGATGTTCGCAAAGCGATCGAAAGCGCGCGCATCAACGTCACTCACGCCCGTCACCTTTCGAAACTGCCACCGGCGCAGCAGCGTGAGAAGGTTCGGGAGCTAGTTGCCGCCGGCGCGAACGTCGCCGGTCATGCGCGCGCCCGAGCGCAGCGCGAGGCGCTCGGCGAACGCACGCCCAAGATGCGAAGCCGTAAGGAGATTTTGAAGGAGTTGGGCGCGTCGTCGGGCGAACGTGCTGAGGCGTTGCGCTGGGTGTTACAGACTGCAAAGCAGGAGGATGGTGGATGAAGAGATTGGAAAACGAAGCCCAGGCCAATGTGCTGGTGGAGGCCAAGGATCGAGACGAAGCGGGGGCCTTGGAATCTCGAAAGATCTGTCTCAGCTGTGGAGCAAAGCAGAAGGACGACGGCACGCTGCCGTGCGGTCACGACAACGATGTGTAAGGTAACCAATGAGCAACGCTATCAAACATAGCCCGAGAGTGGACCTGGGCGTGGTCTTCCTCACGGGCAAGCAACAACGCATGGCGCCTTATAAGACGCACATCGAGATGGGCCGCGTTGAAGTTGGCGTTGGCGTGACGGATGACGAGCGGCAATACGCATTCAAGTACTGGAAATTCACTCCGAAAGGCTTCGAATGGATTGCCGGCAAGTGGATGGCGCGACAGCTCGTTGAGCGAGACGCGCAGCTCCTGGAGGCTTAATGCGCATGACGCGAACTTACGCTCATTTGAACGCCCAGCGCGCGCAAGAGTTTCTGAATCGTCTCGTAGCGCGGATGCGCGCCAGGCGCTATCGCTTTGTAGAGGCTCTCGCGTCCGAGACCTGCTTCCGCCGCAACCTTGGCAACGCCACGCGCTCGAGTTACTGCGCCGAGGGCAGAAAGGAACACATCAGGGTTCGGGTCTTCCATCGCAGCCGCAAGGAATTCGGCGATCGCTTCGTCGCTGTCGAGATAATCGGCAGCATCGAAAACAGCAAAAGTAGTCATAGCTCACTCCTTCAGTTCGCGCGCCATTCGGATCGCACGTTTGATGTCCTGGTCCTGACTCGACTTGTCGCCGCCGGTCAGGAGAAGGTAGATAACGGTGCCAGTGCGCGTGTAGTAGACGCGATATCCGGCTCCCACATCGATTCGCATTTCGCTAACCCCTTCGCCGACCGGCTTGCAGTCACCAAAATTTCCTTGCTGGGCGCTAACAAGCCGAGCAGCGATTCGAGCTTTTGCGCGGGCATGGCGGAGCTTAGAAAGCCATGCGTTGAATTCGTCGGATCGAAGCAATGTGTTCATGTTGTGAGTGTATCCAAATGGATACGAACGGGCAAGCCTCAACTTGCGCTCCGCCTACCGCTTTTCTTGACTGCCTGCCGCACCGCTGCCTATACTTCACGCATCTCGGTAGACAACCGAGCTGCGGGCGTCGAAACCCGGTGTCACAAAGGCGGACGAGCCGCCGCGCAAGCGGCTTTTTTATCGTCCCTTCGTCTCTGCACGCCTCTTTCAATGGCGGGCCGGGCGGGGCCAGCTTCGGCTGGGCCGGTTTGCCTTTGTGGCCGGTTTTCGACCCCCGCTGTCGGGCCCGCCACCCCTCACGTCGAAATGAGCGGCGGGCCTTTGTCCCACACAAAGGAGCCCGCCATGCGTGCTAACGTCCGCGCTCGTCCTGAGCAAACGCAATCCCTTTCCTTTCAGAGCTACCGCTTCGACGTTATCGACCGTGAGGGTCTGCGTTGGCTAAGTCTACGCCAGATTGGGGTAGCCTTGGGCTACGCCAATCCTCACAAGGTGCAGCAGGTATTCGAGCGCAACGCTGCCGAATTCACCGACAGCATGACCGCCGTTGTAACGCTCCCCACCGCGGGTGGCGATCAGCAGGTACGCATCTTCTCGCTCCGCAGCGCGCATTTGCTGGGCATGCTCGCTCGCACCTTGAAAGCCGCTGCATTTCGGCGGTGGGTACTGGACCTAATCGAACGCGAAGCCCAATCCGCAGAGTCGCGCAAGCCGCAACTGCTCGACAGTCGCTGGCTGATGTACTTCGGCCACGACGGATGTCAGCGGATGCAGCCGGTAGCGCCGGATGCAGTAGTGATCGCGCCAGACGCCCTTGCGAAGCTCATCGGTGAGCCGGGCGTTGTGTCGGTGCGCCTCCTGCCAGAAATCATCGCCTCTGCCGCGAGCCGGTTGCAGGAGATCGAGCGCGTCAGTCAGTCAGACGACTGTGCTCGTCATCATGGGAGGGCACAGCTATGAGTGGCTACGCATATCAATGGGCTAAACGCCAGCACGTCGGCGATTCAGCGGCCAAGACACTCTTGAAGACATATGCGCATTGGGCGGCCGAAGACTACACCACGTGGGTCACGAACGACGAGCTCGTGCTCGACACTGAGCTCGACGTCAAGACCATTCGGAAAGCGCGCGAAAAGCTCGTGTCGCTTGGTTTCCTGACTGAGACGCCGCGTCGCATGGGCGGCACGAAAAGCATTGTCGTTTATCAGATGCTCGCTCCATCTGGCTCTGTCGTAGTTCAAGCGGTCGATCAGCGCACTGGGGATGCTATCTCATTGAGTCCGCCGTCTATGGAGGAGTTAGATGCTAAGCCCCTCCATAAACGGAGCCCCTCCAAATTTGGTACTGCTAAGGGGGACCAAAAACGGAGCCCCTCCAAATGTGGAGCCCCTCCAAATCCGGATGTAAGCCCCTCCACATTTCCCTCGAAGCCCCTCCACATTTCCCTCGAAGGGGTACCAAATGTGGAGGGCAAGAAGGGTTTAGAAGAGAAAGAGAAGAACTTAGATAAGCAACCTGCGCGACGTGCGTCGCGAGTTGCGTTGCATGAGCAGATCCGAAATCTCGAACTGCCGGACGAAATCACGTCGGAGGTCTGGGCGATGTGGTGCGAGCACCGAGAGGCGAAGCACAAGGACGCACCGTGGACGCGAACGGCCGCTGCGCTTTCGGTCAAACGTTTGCTTTCGCTCGCAGCGGGCGGCCAGTTGCCCGAGGTGACAGTCGAGGAGGCTGTGCTTCGTGGCTGGACAGGGCTTTTCCCCGTGAAAGCTGAGACGGGGGCGTCATCGCCGCCTGGCGGCGCGAGGACGATCGTTGCGGACTGGTGGCGCACGTCGAGCGGCATCGAGGCGCGTGGCGAGCAGCTTGGCGTGAAACAGGGCGATGGCGAAACGTTCATGCGCTTCAAGGCCCGCGTGTTCAAGGCCGCCGGCCCAGGCGGATGGATGGAGGACATGCTGCGCACGGTCGGCCGCGAAAGCGAGGAGCACTACGAGGCGCTGTACGCCTACTTCAACGACATCCCGCGAGATCGACACGGCAACACGGAGGCGGCATGAGCAAGCGTAGCTCGAACCGCGCCGCCTCGAATCAGCAAGGCGACCTGCTCGGTACAGAACTCGGTGCGAAGGACTGCCAAACCTGCCGATACGCGGTCAAGACGCCGGGCCTTGAGCCCATGCATCGCCTTGGCTTTGCGAATTGCGCACTGCTGCCCGACTGGCAATACGTGTCCAGCGTATCGACCTGTCGTTTCAACCCTGTTCGTTGGAGTCAAAATTCATGAACGCTCAAAAGCTCGCCCGCGCCGTCCTGTTCGACGTGTTACTCGTCATCTGCCTATACCTGTGGGTCGAGGGCGGTCACGCGCTCGCACGGGATGTCGCCATCGCCTACCTCTGTGTCATCGCCGAAATCATGTGGATTGCGGCCTTACTCGTGTCCGCGAAGGATTACGAGCACGGCTATCCCGTGAATGCCTTCTACGATTTCGTGAGCACGATGGCGATCCTCGGCGTTCTGGTGTGGCAACGCGAATCCATCGTTGCGGCGCTGCTGGGCATCCCGTACTTCCTCACCTTGGCAAAGCGGGAGGTGGCGCAAGCATGGTGAAAACGATGCAGCCAATAGTGCTAACCGTGCGCGTCCCTGTTGTCGGTCTCGTGACAGATCGCGGCATGCGCGGCCGCTACACGATCATGACGCAGAAAGCGCCGATCACAACGATGGTTCATGGCTTGCGCCGCGTGCGGCATCGCAATCCGAGCGGCCGAGGCGACGAGCAATACAAGGTCAACGCGCTGGCATTCATCCCAGTGGGATACCGCGGCTCGATCTCAAGATCAGATTGGGTCGATCACGAATACGCGTGGGTCGATTGCCTGTATGCCGATAACCGGAAATCACTTACCGCGTTTCGCGATAGCGGCGATCACACATGGATGGCGCCGGATGCGCCGATATCGGAAGGAAGCAAGGTATGACACCAGCAAGATTTCAAGCGGCGCTGAGCGGGCAATCTGCGATTGCGAAGAAAGTGCTGGAGATGGTGCCGAAGCAAGACGCATGGTCGCGCAACGAGATCGCGATGCATCTGCGGCGAGTGACGAAGAGCTCGCCTGATGTCGCGGTGCTCGATGGGTGCTTGCTTCGGTTGCAGGACGCTGGTTTGGTCCGCGAGAAGTTCAAGGGGCGCTTTCAGCGCGTGGAAGTAAGAGAAAAGGAGAGCATGGTGACCGTAGCAGCGAAACAAATCGAATCCAGCTCAGGGGGTAGCGTGCCGAGCCATTCGGTGCTCGACATTCTGTCCGCGCTTTCCGGTCGCGCGCGCAAGCTCGCCGGGGATCTGACGGAGCTAGCCTCTGACGTGGAGACCGCGGCGCTGACGATCGAACAGCAGCAAGCACAAGACAGCGCCGACCTGGAGAAGCTGCGTCAGTTTCACGCGCTTTTCAAAAGTCTCGCCTAGGAGCCGTCATGAAGACGCCGCATACATGCTGCGCACGGGGGGCCCGGGTTCGCATAGTACTTCGTAACGGAGAGGTGATCGTCGATCGCTTTGTCGAACGCACAGGCAAATTCATCGTGCTTGCCAAAAACCGGCTTCGCGGAGGTGAATTGAAGTCGTTCGGGATCTATAAAGAGGCGAGGCGGTGAGCTATCAGTTATTTCGTGTTGGAAAACGCTGGCACTACCGGTTCCAGGTGAACGGCGCGCGGGTGCAACGCAGCACACGCGAGAGCGTCAAGCACAAGGCCGAAGCCGTGGCGGCGCGCGCCTACCACGACGCCAAACTATGGTCGAGAGGACGCGAGCCGGTGCCGACGCTGCGGGAATTGTTCGTCAAATGGATTGCGGCCAACGAGCCGATTGTGAGCGGCGCGCACATTAAGTCGATGCGAACGGTCGCCCGTTTGCATTTGTACGGGCTCGGCGATGTTTCGGTCGATCAGTTGACGAACGGGGCCATTGAGCAGGCGCGTCTTGAGCATTTGCAGACGCACAGCCGGGCGAGCGCCAATCATTGGCTCAAGTCGATCAAGGTCGTGTGCAACTGGGCAGTTCGGCGCAACATCCTGCCGATGGTGCCGTGGTCGGTGAAGTTGATCAAGTTGCAGAAAAGGCCACGCACGACGTTGCCGGCGTCGATGGCTTCGAAGTGGTTGATCGAAGTGGATGCGGCGGCCGCTCGGCAGCCGGGCGTGTCGATCGCCGTGCGGTTGATGCTCGGATTGGGGCTGCGCGAAATGGAGACCATCACGGCGCGTTGGGAGTGGCTCGACTGGGAGCGCGGCACCTATACGCCAGGTCGGACCAAAGGGCGCGAGGCCGACCCCGTACCAGTGCCTCGATGGTTGCTTGACTATCTGCATCCGATACGCCACGCATGCGGACTGATCGTGACGCGCAAGAGCGGTGAGGCGTTCAAGGCGGGTTTTACGCGTCGAGCGATGTTCGCCGCAAACGCCGCATGTGAAGTGGTCGGGCTCACACCGCACCGACTGCGCGGCACGTTCGCCACGCTATTGAGCGAACAGGGTGTTCCCATCCAAACCATCCGGCGCGTGATGCGCCACAAGGATGCGCGTACGACGATGGTGTACCTGGAAGCTGACCTCGGCTCGGTTGTCGATGCGCAAGCACGATTAAGCGAACGAATGGGCTTGGTCGATCTCGCGAAACGCAAAGTAAGTGGCGAAAAAGTGGCGAAGAGCATCGCTCAAACCCTTGTCGTTACTGAGTTTGCAAATTCCTGTGAGTCATCCGCTCAAGGCGCAAAAAGCGGGACTAAGGTCATCATGAAACCATCGACATCATGAGCGCGTACACCTACATTGAGATGTCTTCTGTCCCGCGCCCGCTCTTGCAGATGGCCGTGCGACAAGTAGAAGGATTGCAGAGTTGGATCTCGTTTCCCGGCTGCCCATTCGCTGGAATCGAAGAAGAAGGTGAGGTCCAGTTCCCGTATCCGAGCAACCGCGAATTGCGCGAGCAGCTGGTCGCTTGGCTGGATCACTGGAACATTTCTTACGGCGTTGAGCAATAGCGCGATGAGGAGCGAGGCTATGAGTGAACATAGTTTGAATGAAGATGCGCGAAACGCGGCAGACGACAAGGTTCATCGTTGGGTCGCTTGGTGTCTGACACGCCGCATCTTCGCGCCGTATGTAAAGTCGAATGTGCTCGCGCGTCTGCAGCCCGCCCGTCGAGCAATGGCGCGCGAGCCGGACTCGTTTTTGGATCCCGAGATGCCGTTCTTCAATATGGCGATCCATGCGCTGTGCGAACAAGGCGGTAGCGCGCACGAGGCGGAGTGCTTCCTCGGGGTCTATTGGTATAACGCGAACATTAAGGCATTGGCCTACGAGCAGAAATGTGCGCGTGGCACAATCTATAACCGCGCCCGGCGGTTTGCGGTACGCGCCGAATCGCTTGGTAAATCAATCCGCCGGGCAAGTGAGAGCTTCATGTCCGAAAAGTGTTCAAGAATTATTGAACAAAATAGTTCTACTGCTGATTGAACACTTTCATATAAAATCGGCTCTTAATCGATAGGCTGCATCATTGTCTTTAAGGCCCGCATGGCTCAAACCATGTGGGCTTTTTTGCGTTGGTGCGCGTCTTGCGCGATAGCCTCGTTCGAGGCTAGTTCATCCATCTCTGTGTTGCAACCTGCGAATGGCGAGACTGAGGACCCTTAAGCCCCGACTGGGTAACGTGAAGGCCAATAGGCTCTCGTTGTTGGACGTGAAAGCTGGATCCACGGTGCGCATTCGCGGGCGCAGATGGATGACGACGCGCATGCGCATCGCCGCGCGTGACAACTTTTGCTGCGCGCGGTGCGGCCGATTGTGGAACGAGCATCTCGATCACGTCGATCACCGCGTTCCGCTCGAAGCTGGCGGCAGTAACGACGACGCCAATCTGCAGTTGCTCTGCGTTGACTGTCATGCGCGCAAGACGGCGGCGGAGGCTGCGGGGCGGTTTGGACGTTGAGCAAGTGTTTGGGGGGGAGGGGGTGTCGAAAGTCTGGTGGGTTCGAGGCTCGGACACCGAGCGTTCTCTCACGCGCACAAAATTTCCCCTTTTACGAGAGTTGCTAATGTCCCTAACGAATAAGCAACGGCTGTTCGTAGAGGCGTATCTGGTTGACGGAAAAGGGAAAAATGCCGCAGTCGCAGCCGGATACAGCCAACGTACCGCTAGCATCGAAGCTAATCGGTTGCTAAAGAACCCGCGGGTGTTAGCGGAGATCGAGCGTCGAAAAAAGTTGCTTGATCGTCCCGCGAAGGTCGATGCGAATTTGGCAAGTGTGGCCGCGGCCGCAGGGTTCGACATATCTAAAGCGGTCGCGACGCGCGACGCGCTGGAGTTTTTAATCGCGGTGTTTAATGATCCGATGACCGAGCCGAAATTACGCGTTGATTCGGCGAAAGCGGTTGTTCCGTATCAACACGCGAAAAAGGGCGAGGGCGGCAAGAAAGAGCTGCGTGATGAAGCCGCAAAGAAGGTCGCGAGCAAGTTTGCACCTGCCGCGCCGCCCAAGCTCGTCGCGGCAGGCGGCAAGAAGGTGTAAGTATGGAGTGGACGACAGCCTGTCCCGATTGGGAAGCTCGTTTGATCGACGGGAGGTCGATCATTCCGGCTCCGATTTTTCCTGATGAAGCAGAGCAGGCGCTGGCGATTTTCAAAGAGCTGCGCGTCGTCGATCTGCCGGGCAAACCGACGTTTGGCGAGTGTAGCGAGCAGTGGGTTTTCGACTTTGTCTCTGCTATTTTCGGAGCCTACGACGCGCAGAGCGGTGCGCAGTTAATCCGCGAGTTCTTTCTGCTTATCAGCAAAAAGAACACGAAGTCGACGATCGCTGCCGGGATCATGTTGACGGCCGTTATTCGCTGCTGGCGTGAAGAGGAAGAGCATCTGATCCTGGCGCCCACGAAGGAAGTCGCCGACAACAGCTTCAAACCGGCCGCCGGCATGGTTCGAGCCGATGATGAATTGTCGGCTTTGTTTCACGTGCAAGATCATGTTCGAACCATCACGCATCGCGTGACGCGTGCGTCGTTGAAGGTGGTGGCCGCTGATACGGACACCGTCTCGGGCAAGAAATCTGGACGTATTCTTATCGACGAGCACTGGCTTTTTGGCAAAAAGGCGAACGCTGAGAGCATGTTCATGGAAGCGACGGGTGGTCAGATCTCGCGCGACGAAGGGTGGGTTGTCATCCTGACGACGCAGAGCGACGAGCCGCCGGCGGGCGTCTTTCGCGAAAAGCTGAACTATCACCGCGACGTGCGCGACGGAAAGATCATCGATCGCAAGTCGCTCGGCGTGCTGTACGAGTTTCCTGCAAAGCTGATCGAATCGAAAGGCTATCTGGATCCGGCGAACTTCTACATCACAAACCCGAACGTTGGGCGCTCAGTCAGTGCCGAGTGGCTGGAGGATCAGTTGCGCAAGATCCGCCACAAGACGGATGGCAGCTTCCAGCAATTTGTTGCTAAGCATCTGAACGTCGAGATAGGCCTGAACTTGCGCTCCGATCGATGGGCGGGCGCAGACTTCTGGGAAAACGCTGCGCGCGCGCCTGGCATCACGCTTGAAGAGGTGATCGAGCGAAGCGAGGTGATTGACGTCGGAATTGACGGCGGCGGCCTAGATGACTTACTGGGGCTTGCTGTGATCGGGCGCGAAAGACAAACGCGCAACTGGCTTGTCTGGACGCACGCGTGGGCGCATCCGTCCGTCCTTGATCGTCGAAAGGAGATCGCGCCGCGGCTGCACGATTTCGAGGCTGCGGGTGACTTGACGATGGTCGCGCAGATCGGCGATGACGTGCGAGATGTTGCCGACATCGTTGCCACGATCTATCAGGCCGGCCTGCTCGACAAGGTCGGCGCTGACCCGGCCGGAATAGGCAGCGTGCTTGATGCACTCGCCGAGCTCGGTATTCCCGAAGACAAGGTGATTGGTATCTCACAGGGCTGGAAGCTCTCCGGCGCGATCAAAACCGCGGAGCGGCGCCTCGCTGTTGCGGCAAACACCAGAGTGAGCGCAGATGACGTTGTGCCTGACGGCGTGCTGATGCATGGCGGTCAGCCGTTAATGGCGTGGTGTGTAGGTAACGCGCGCGTCGTACCGGTCGGGAACGCTGTCAATATAACGAAGCAGGCCAGCGGATCAGCAAAGATCGATCCGTTGATGGCGTTGTTTAACGCTGTGACGCTGATGGCACTTAATCCCACAGCGTTGTACGGTGGTTCCGTTTATGACCAAGGGGTAGGCGTTTGAAGATAATCGGAATTGCTGGCTGGGTCGCTGGACTGGTTGGCTTTGGACTGCTTGTTTTCGGTGTCGCGCTTGTTAGTGTGCCAGCGGGATTTATCGTGGCGGGACTGCTCCTTCTGTTCTGGGCATACCTTGCCGACCGTGCCGCGGCTCGCATCGGGCAGGCGACGCAGGCAAAGGAGTAGGTAGTGTTTTTTAGCAAGCATCTATTGCCGAGCGTCGGTGTCTCGCAGACAGGTTTAGGCGGATGGATCTCGTCGCTTCTGGGTAGCGTGCGCTCCGACTCGGGCCAGATCGTTACCAAGCAAAGCGCGCTATCACTCACGGTGCTGCAGGCCTGCGTCACTTTGTTGGCCGAAAGCATTGCGCAGTTGCCGATCGAGCTGTATGAGCGATCTGGCGATGATCGGAAGCCAGCCGTTAATCACCCGTTGTATTCGATACTGAAGTACGAACCGAACTCGTGGCAAACCCCGTTCGAGTACCAAGAGCAGTCGCAGCTTGCCGTCGGACTCTGCGGCAATAGTTATAGCTTTATCGATCGCGATTGCGATGGGGTCGTTCGAGGGCTCTATCCCCTGCCGAGCGAATCGGTGGTAGTTAAGCGCGGTGGGGATCTCAAGCCAGTTTACATTGCCTTTGGCAGGGAGCCGATGCCCCAGCGCCTGATCCATCACGTTCGCTGGATCACGCTCGATAGTTATACAGGGCTGTCCCCAATCTTGCTCCATGCGAATGCGATTGGGCATTCTCAGGCGATACAGCAGTATGCGGGAAGGTCGTTTCTGAATGGCACTGTGCTCTCCGGCGTGATTGAGCGACCGAGTGCAAGCCCGCCCATCAAGGATCAAGCGGGTGTCGATCGCATTACCGACAGCTGGAACGCGAAGTTCGCAGGCTCCGGCAATGCAAAGAAGGTTGCGCTCCTGCAGGAGGGAATGACTTTTAAGCCGCTGTCGATGACTAACGTTGACGCGGCTTTGATCGATGCGTTGCGGCTTTCCGCGCTCGACATCGCGCGGATCTATAAGATTCCGGCGCACATGGTGAACGAACTTGAGCGGGCCACGTTCAGTAACATCGAGCACCAGGAGATTCAGTTTGTGATCTATACCTTGTTGCCATGGGTCAAGCGGCACGAACAGGCGAAAACGCGTGATTTGCTCCTGCCGTCCGAGCGCAAACGGTACTTCATCGAATACAACCTGGCAGGGCTGCTGCGGGGTGACCAGGCGTCGCGGTACGCAGCTTATGCGGTTGGGCGTCAATGGGGCTGGTTGTCAAGCAATGACATCCGGCGCTTGGAGAACATGCCGCCAGTGGATGGCGGCGATACCTATCTGAGCCCGCTCAATATGGTGGACGCATCCAAGCCGCTGCCCATGCCGCCGAGCGAAGCTCAGCCCACTAAAGCCCAAGTTGCAGACGTCGAAAGGATTCTGTTTTGAAGCCACATCTCAGACTCGCGAGCCTGATTTTCAATCAGCCGCAACTCGTTAGTGATCACATGATGTCGCTGGCGGTCCAATGGGCTAATCAGGCCCTGTATCTGAATATCGTGAATTTGAGCGTGCACGGCACGCAGCCGAAAGTCACCGACGACGGAGACTTTGGCGGCAGCGCGCAGATGGCGGCGGCATCCGAGCGCCGACGCACAGTGGTTGCCGATACTGGTCTGGACATCATTCCGGTCGCCGGCATCCTTGTATCGCGCTCCGCGCACATGAACCCGTGTGAGCCGATGACGAGCTATGAAGGACTGCGCGCGTCGCTGAACCAGGCTGTCAGCGATCCCGCGGTCGAGCACATCATTCTTGACATCGACAGCAACGGCGGCAGCGCGACGGGTGCGTTCGAGTTAGCCAACGACATCCGTGCTGCCACGAGAGTGAAGCCGATCACGTCGATCGTCAATTTCTCCGCGTTCTCGGGCGGCTACCTGATCGCGGCGGCCGCGTCGAACGTGATCGTCAGTCAGAGCTCTGGTGTCGGTTCGATCGGCGTAATCGCCAAGCATCTGGACATGTCCAAGCGCGACGAGCAGCAGGGCATCAAGGTTACCTCGGTGTTCGCTGGCGACCGCAAGAACGATCTTACGCCCCACGAGCCATTGAGTGACCAGTCACTCCAGCATCTAACTAGCGTAGTGCAAACAAACTACGCGCAATTCGTCGATGCAATCGCGAACTTCCGAGGCCTCACCACTCAGGCGGTCAAGGACACGCAGGCGGGAATTTTCTTTGGGAAGCAAGGAGTAGAGGCGGCACTGGCCGACAGTATCGAAACGCCTCAGTCTGCTGTGAATCGGATAGCCGCAGAGATACGAGCGTCGCGTGGCGAGCGCAAGGCGAGCACGGCTTCACGGCGAAGCGTTGCCGCGCAGGCCGCTGCGATGAGGATGCGAAGTACCTACTGACATACACGAGTTTCGCACGTCAGCGCGTTCGCGGCTGAACGAGTACTGCCGCCTTCAGGCGGCTTTTTTTGGAGATCGATCTTGAATATCAACGAACTTCGCCGCGAACGCGCGAACATTAACCAGCAGGTCCAAGCGCTTGCGGCGAGCGAAGCGGGAGGCGTTGCGCTGTCTGCCGAGCAACATGTCGAATTTGCTAGTTTGAGTACGAAGTTCAGCGAGATCACCGCACAGATCGAACGGGCAGAGATGGCCGAGCGCATGGCGGCCGCGGCGGCAGTTGCAATCGATCCGACGCCGGCAGCGGTGGCGAGCGGCGGGGCACCGAGCGTTCCGGCGCAGCCGAAGATGCCGGAGGTGAAAGGCGCGAAGGTGGCGCGTATGGTGCGCGCGCTGGCCGCAGCGCGTGGCGACACGCAGTTGGCTTCCAAGTTGGCGCTGGAGCGCGGTTTTGGTGAAGACGTCGCCATGTCGCTAAACACCCTCACCTCGAGTGCGGGTGGCGTCCTGGTGCCGACAAACCTCTCGAGCGAAGTGATCGAGTTGCTGCGTCCGAAGTCGGTTGTTCGCTACCTAGGAGCACGCACGCTGCCGCTGTCGAACGGCAACATTACGATTCCACGCTTAAAGGGCGGTGCTGTAGTCGGCTATATCGGCGCAGACACGGATATCCCGGCCGCACAACCGAAGTTCGACGACTTAAAGCTTACGGCGAAAAAGCTTGCCGCGCTGGTGCCGATCGCAAACGATCTGCTCAAGTATGCGGGCGTGAATCCAAATGTCGACCAGATCGTTGTTAGTGACTTGACCAGTGCTATCGGCTCTCGAGAGGATAAAGCATTCATTCTCGACGACGGAAATTCGAACACACCGAAGGGCCTCCGTCACTGGGCGGTTCAGACAAACAAGATCGCCGCAAGTGACGGGTCGTCCGTGCAGAAAGTCGACATCGACTTGAATAAGGTAATTCTGGCACTCGAGGGTGCGGACGCAAACATGATCACGCCGGGATGGATCATGGCGCCGCGCGTGTTCCGGTTTCTGACGAGCTTGCGCAACGAAACCGGTAATAGGGTCTATCCGGAGCTCGACAAGGGCATGTTGAAGGGTTATCCGGTCGGGCGGACGACGCAAGTTCCGATTATTGGCGATCCTGATGGCAAGCCGGCCGATAAGACCAATGCGTCGGAGGTCTACTTCGCTGACTTCGGCGACCTGTTCATCGGCGAAGAAGATTCGCTTGAGATCGACTACAGCAAGGAGGCCACCTACAAAGATTCGGATGGTCAGGTAGTCAGCGCTTTTCAACGTGACCAGACGTTGATCCGGGTGATCGCCAAGAACGACTTTGGTCCGCGCCACGTCGAATCTATTGCCGTGCTCATCGGCGTACGCTGGGGTTTGTAACAACCCTCGATGAGTTCACTCGCCGGTTAAACTGAATGGCCGCTTTGCTGCTTAAATACTTGGATGCCGAACCACTGACGTTCGAAGATGTCGCTGCGCAATGCCGAATTGACGACGAGGATGAGCGCGATTTCATTGAGCGAACTGTGATCCCAGGCGCGCGGCAGGCGGCGGAAAGTAAGTCGGGCGCTGCGATTCGCCACGCGCGGTACGTCGAGCGTTTTGCTAGCTTCCCGCGAGGCGAAATCCCGTTGTCAACTGGACAGGTCCTAACCGTCGAAAGCGTGCAATCGCGCATTGCTTCGGAAGAGTTGACAACTCTGGATAGCAATACCTATGAGGTTGTGCAGCTGGGTCGTGAGACGCTTCTCGCGCCCAAGGCCAATAGAGCCTGGCCCGATGCCAGTACGGTTTTGATCACCTACCAAGCGGGCATCGACCTGTCGCGCTATCCATCGGTGCGTTCGTGGATGCTTCTGGCGGCCGCATGGGCATATGACCATCGCGAACTGTATGCACGGGGACAAGCCATCGGCGAGATGCCAGGTGGCTATGCCGACGTGCTGCTCGCGCCGATTTGCGTGCCATCGAGATTTTGATGCCGGCAGGAGTGTTCAATCGGACCGTGCGCATCGAGCGCCGTGTACGAGATCCAAATCGTGAATCGATCGCGTGGGAGCTTGTCATTAAGACGCGCGCGTTTGTGATTATGCAAAGCGGCAAGGAGATCATTGCGGCCGATGCGCCCGTCAGCATCACGCGAGCAAGCGTGCGTATTCGGTATAGCCGGATAGCTTGCAAGGCCATCCGGCAGGGCATGTGCTTGACGGTTGATGGCCTCGTCATGCGCATTGAGCAAGTGCAGCCGGATGTTGCTCGGCGCGAGTACATCCAACTTATCTGCGTCACCGATGAGCGCCGGGAAAATCGTTCGTAATGCGCTCGCGCATCTGGCCGACGGGCGCGTGTTCGAAGACGTGGTGGATGACGATGTTCGCCCCCCGTGGATCGTTTATCAGATGGCCGGCGGACGTTTTCCCGTCGGTCTGAGCGGCAAACCTTTGGGCGTAATCCGAGCACGAGTGCAGATTTCCGTGTGGAGTACTACGTCTGAGGGTCGCGCGAAACTGATGCATCAAGTCGTCTCGGCGATCGTCAACCCTACGGTTGGCGCGGTGCCTCTAGGCGCACCTGAGGATGTCTTTGAACACGAGACCCGCCTCTTTGGAAGTCATCTTGATGTGAGTATCTGGGGCAAGTTTTATTAGAACGTGATGCAGGACCGCCGCGGCGATTTTTGAATAACGGAGTAAAGGCAATGGCAGAGAAAACCACGCCGGAAGATATTTTTCGCGCAGATAACGACTCAAATAAACAGCAGTCGACCGCAGTTCCATCGCAAGGCACCACGCTGGCGTATAAGGACGCAAGCGATGACAACGCTTCGTTTGCCGAAGTAGCAAATTTCACAGACATCTCAAGCTTCACGGGTTCGGCAAACCTGGTTGACGTCACGCGTTTGAATAGCACCGGTCGAGAGAAAAAGCGCGGTATGCAGGATTGGGGGCAAGTGACGCTCGCGCTTCACGTGAATATGACCGAGAAGTCGCATCAGGCATTGTTCAACGCGAGAAAAAACGGAACGCTGCTTGAGTTTCAACTCACTTTGTCGGAAGGAACGGTGATCAATTTTAAAGCGCATGTGAAGGATTTCCCGATCGCGGCGAAGGTCGATCAAATGCTGACCAGCTCCGTCAACTTGGAGGTGAGCGGCGAGATCGTGATTGCGTTCGGTAAAAAGTCGAATTCGCAGTAAGGCTCTATCTAACGTTTATCTCATTCGCAAAACCAATCGAAAGAGGCATGACATGCAACGAGAACAAATTTTATCGGCTCTTCAGCCCAATATCGTCGATGAGAACGTCATGGCACTCGGAGGTGAGCGAGTACGCTTTCGCGAGCTCACGGGCGCGGCGCGCGACGCGCTTTACGACAGCGTTAAAGATCGCGCTGGAAACAGCGCATTTGAAGCGACGCTGATCGCCGCCACTGTGGTTGATGAAGCCGGTGAGCCGCTGTTTTGTCGAGACGACATTGAAGCGCTTCGTGCGGGGCGCAAGCCGCTCCTCGAAGAACTCGCGCAGATCGCGATGCGGCTGAACGGTCTCGGTAACCGCGCCCAGGAGGAAGCCACAAAAAACTGAAAGCCAGCCCGCAGAAACTGATGTGGATGCGCATTGCCATGGTATTGGGTATGTCGGTGCGGCGCGCCAAGCTCGAGGTGTTCAGTGCCGAATATTCGGATTGGGTGGCGCTGTTCGAACTCGAACCGTGGGGCGGCCACATTGAAGATCTGCGGGCCGGCACACTTATGAGTCTGTTGTACAACATCCATCGTGGCAAGGAAGCACCGCTCGCGACGGCGGCAGAGTTCACGCCTTGGTCTGGTTGGAGCCGCGAAAATTCAAAGCCTAGTGGGCGCAGCGCCGAGGAGATTGTGGCCAACACGTTTGGTGTCAATCTGGACGCAGCCAAACGCTTCGGCGCAAAGCGCCTCGTCGTGCGCAATGGGGAGGTGCTTGAGAGTGAGTAAAAACTATCGTGTTGAGAATCTTGAGGCGTTGACTGAGATGTTCGCCAAGCTCGATGACGCGGCAAGTGAAAGCACGCTCCGCCAAGCGGCGGTGTCCGGCGCTCGCGTGATTCATGACGAAGCGAAACGGCGCGTGCCGGTAGGCGATCGCATCGGCACGCGTTTCGGCCGCCCCCATTCTCCTGGATTCCTGCGAGACCATCTTCTGATCGCATACGATCAAGAGGAATCAGTGCCCGGCAAGCTTGCCTCCTACATTGTCACCTGGAGCTCGGATGCCTTTTATGGCCGCTTTGTGGAACTGGGCAAACGGAACGCGGTGCCGTTGACGAAGCGCACGCTCGCGCGCGCCATTCACGACATCGAGTTCGGTAGTTCGCGAACGCCAGCGCAGCCGTTCATGCGACCCGCGTTCGACGCCAAGAAGTCAGAGGCGGCTCGAAAGATGGCTGAGGTCGTCGAGCAGAAGCTGATGGAGGCAAATCGTGGCTAATGAGGTCGTCACTCGCATTAGCGCCGATGCGTCCGGTTTCGAAACGGGCATGGAGCGGGTAAAACGAGCGAGCAAGGGCTTCGTCGCTGATCAGCAAGCGAGCGCCCGAAGGTTCGAAGCCTGTCAGAAGGATATGGCTGCAAACAGCACGCTTGTAGCACGTGCGCTTGAGGAGGCGGCCAATAGCGGCGCTGCGGCGAGCGTGCGTCAGGTGAATGCTGCGGTGAAGGGCTTTCAGAAAGTGGCCGAGACCGCAGGTAAGACACGGTTCGATCTGATGCGATTGAGGGCAGCGAATCTTGGAATTGCCGAGTCCGCGGAGCCATTGATTGCGAAGGCCGAGGCGGCATCACGCGCCATGAATCACCTCGGAGCTGGATCGGCGGCTGCTCGGCGTGAAATATTTGTGCTTGGGCACGAAGCCATGCAAGGTAGCTGGAAGAATTTCATGGGCTCGCTCATGGTGCTAGGTGAGCGCATCGATGTCCTGCCGATGCTGTGCGGGCCGGCGGGCATCGCCTTAGGCGCCTTTTGTGCAAGCGCATACGTTGCTTATCATGCCATCCACGCACTCAGCGAGCAGCAAGAGAAGCTCGATCATGCGATGGTTGTTACTGGCGACTATGCAGCGCTCACGCAGGGCAAATTGCTGGTGTATTCCGATACTCTCTCGCACCGCGTAGGCGTGTCGACGAACGACGCACGCCAGGCGTTGATGACTCTCGCGCAGTCTGGGCGCGTCGCAGCGGCAGATCTCTTGCAAGTCGCCGAGGGTGTGGCGGCCTATGCAAAGGTCTCGGGGCACTCGACAGAGGACGTAGTGCGTCAATTCGAGCAGGCGTATGGACATGCTGCCCAAGCCGCGCGGAACTGGGCTGACACGCACCACGACCTGAGCCGGGCGCAGATCGAGCAGATCCGTACAGTCGAACAATCCGGCGACAAAGCGGGCGCATGGGCGCAGTTCGTACAAGCGGCGAGCGAACGCGCGCGAGAAGCCGTCGTGTCCGACAACAAGGCAATGACGGATAGCTACGAGACTCTTGGCCAACGGTGGGAGCGTTTTTGGCGGGGTGTGACAGGCAAGGGCGACGAGCTCGCGAAGTTGCAGGATGCGATCGCTTCCCAGCGAGGCATGCTGTATGACGCCGATGCTAATCCGTTCGGGACGAACACGGAGGCGATTGAAAGGGAAATCGCGGCGCTTGAGCGCCGCAAGCGTGCTCTGCTTGACCAAGCATCTAAAGCAGACGCGCACAAGAAGAGTGTCGACACGTTGGGATCCATGATGGCGCATCACGACGAAGAGATGAAGTCAATGCGCTCGTGGAAGGAAAAGCTTGACGATGCGAACGCCAGCGCACGCGCAGCCAAGGATGCGATCCTGGGCGTCGCCAGAGCGGCTGGCAAGAGTCATCAGGAGCTTCGCGAGCTTGGGGCACGGCTCGATGCGGATCTGAAGAAGACGCTTGCTCACAATGAGTCGCTCTACCATGCGCCAACGGCCGACAGGCGGGCGTCACACACAGATGATGCCGCAAGGCGTTATCTCGATCGGCTTCGTGAGCAGGCTGCTGCGCTTCGGGCGCAGATGTCGACGACCGGCAAGCTTAGCGACGCGCAAAAGGAGCTCGCGCGATTCAACGAGAAGATGGCCGCATTAAAGGCCCACGCCGCGAATAGGGAAGAACAAAGTCTCGCGCATGCCCAATCAGCCATTCGATTACAACTTGAGCGCAATATTGGCATCGAGAAAGAATTGAAGCTGCGCGAGGCGACAGCGAAGATTGCCGTGCAGGCGCGGCATGCGCGTGAGAGCCTACGCGAGTACGGCGAGGAGCAAGCTGGCCGTTACGCGCGCGCGCTCAGTGAGCGCGACGCGGCTCCAGTGCGCCAAGACGAGCAAGCTGATCTGAACGAAATCACGCGCAAGCACCAACGCGAGCTTGATGAGTTGCGAAGGAGCGCAAGCTCAGACGTATTAAACAGCGATGGGTATCGACGAGCGGTGGCGGATGTTCAAGCGAGTCTCGTCGCATCGATCGCGAACCATGACCGGTATTACGCGGAGCTCAGGAGGCACCAAACCGATTGGCTCGAAGGTGCAAACCACGGCATGGCGGAGTTCTTCAAGGACACGCAAGCTCACGCGGAAACTGCACGCCACGCGGTGGTCAACGTCATGAGCCGGATGGAAGACGCGGTGACGAAGTTCGTGACAACGGGCAAGCTCGGTGTGAGAGAGTTTGTCGCCAGCGCGCTCGCTGATCTGTCGAAACTTGCATTGCACCAGGCAATGGGCGGAATTCTTGCAAGTCTCATAGATTGGTCACCGACCACAGGGGTGGTTGCGCAGCTTCTGAAGCTGCTGCCCCACCGCGCACAGGGCGGATCCATCTCTGGGCCGGGCACGGGCACAAGCGACAGCATTCCTGCGATGTTGTCCAACGGAGAGTACGTGGTGAACGCCGCCTCAGCACGTCGGCATTATGCGCTGCTCGAGGCAATCAATTCCAATCACTTGGCGCATTTCTCCTCGAGCGGCCTCGCGGGCGGGTCGACCGCGGTCGCGGCGCGATCGGAAGGCGCACAGGTTCACTTGGCTGTTCACCATCATGGAGGCTTGAGTCTGAGCGATCATGACCTTCGCGCGCTGCAGGAATGGGTGGGGGCGTTCTTTGACCAGAAGCTTGCGCGCAAAATGGGCGGGCAGGGCGGAGTCGGTTATTTGATGTCGCAAGGGGTGCTTGCGTGAGCATATCAGCTATGCATCGCACCTTTACCTGGTCACCTTCTGTTGGTGCGGAGGGAATCACGCACTTTCGAGTGCACACGGTGCAGTTCGGCGACGGCTACAGCCAGGCGTTGGCCGACGGCGTGCGTAACGTCACGGAGTCGTGGCCGCTTCGGTTTGTTGGTGACGGGCAAGAAATCGGCGCAATCCGCGCGTTTCTCGAAGCCACGCGCGGTAGTGCCCCCTTTTACTGGACACCGCCATTACGCACGCGTGGTCTTTTCAGGCTCGACGCGCAGCAGGGTGTGCAAACCCGCGCGCTCGGCGGCGATCTTTACGCATTGAGCGTGACATTCAAAGAGGTCTTCGACGCATGAGTGAAGTGATCAATGCTGCACGTGCGGATGTGCAGCGACTGGAGCCGGGTGCGTTGATCAATCTATTC
Source organism: Caballeronia sp. LZ001 (assembly GCF_031450875.1). NCBI lineage: Bacteria > Pseudomonadati > Pseudomonadota > Betaproteobacteria > Burkholderiales > Burkholderiaceae > Caballeronia > Caballeronia sp. LZ001. Next base: position 1,113,004 of record NZ_JARTVX010000004.1, read on the forward strand.
GAGCTCGATCTGACAAGCCGAGGCGGTGAAGTTCTGCGGTTTCACGCGCATCAGCACGGTGGCTTAATCAAATGGCAAGGGCAGCAGTACCATGCGTTCCCCGTGCAGATTATGGGCTTTGGACGAACGGGGGGCGCCGCACAACCCACGCCTACGCTGAGCGTTGCAAATCTGGATGGCGCGATCTCGAAGTTGTGCGAGCGGTTTGCCGATCTCGTGGGCGCGCCGGTGCGACGACGCAGAACGCTTGCGCAGTATCTTGACGATAGCGCGCAGGCAGACCCGCATGCGGAGATGCCCGTCGAGGTGTGGCTAATTGAGCAAAAGACGCTTGAAACGGCGGCGGTGGTCGAATTCTCTTTGAGTTCACCCTTGGATCTGTCGGGGCGCAAACTGCCTGCACGCCAGATTATCAGTGCGGTGTGCGAATGGGAGTACCGCGGTGCTGAATGCGGTTATCGTGGAACGGATTACTTCACGCGCAACAACATCAACACGAAGAATCCGGAAGAGGATAGGTGCGGTAAGCGATTGTCGAGTTGCCGAAAGCGCTTTAAGGACGTGCCGCTGCCTTTTGGCGGCTTTCCCGCTGCGGGCGCGGATGGCGCGCTTTCGCGAGGCGGATAGGTGATGCTTGCCGGGTGCACGCGTGCGGCAATTGAATCGCACGCGCTTGCGTGTTATCCAAACGAATCGTGCGGGCTAATCGTGAACGGCGATTACCTGCCGTGCGCCAATGTTTCGAATCTTCCGTCTGAGCACTTTTCCATTTCAGCGGCCGCCTATTCTTGCGCAGAAGATGTGGGGTCCGTGCAGGCCATCGTTCATTCGCATCCTGATGCGAGTGCTCTGCCAAGCCTTGATGACCTGTTGGCATGTGGGGCGTCAGGCGTTCCAGTGTGGTTTATTCAAAGCGTGCAGCGCGACCAGCACGGGGCCGTCCACGCTGGCCGCCTTCATCACATCACGGCGCAAGTAATCGCCCGAGCGACTGCCACAGCGCCGCTGATCGGCGCGCGCTTTGTGCACGGCGTGGACGATTGTTACGGCGTCGTGCGTCGTTATTATCACGCCGCACTTGGGCTGGAGTTGCCGGACTTCGAACGCGCCGGAAAGTGGTGGACCGATACTGCGTGCTCGCTGTATCTCGACAACTACGAAGCGGCGGGCTTCATCAGCCTGGGGTTCGACGCGCGTTTGCATACGGGCGACGTCTTACTTATGGCAATTGCGAGCCGATACGGCGTGCCCAACCACGCCGCGGTCTATCTTGGGAACGACGAGATACTGCATCACCTTTGGGGTCAGCTCTCGCGACGCGAGCTGCTGCCACGCTACCGCAAACACGTGACGCATGTGCTGCGTCATCGGGAGACGATTAATTGGAAGATGTAGTCCGCTCGATCAGGCTCTATGGGAGTCTGGGAGCCAAGTTCGGTCGCGACCACGCCTATGTCGTGCGTTCGCCTCGCGATGCCTTGCGAGCGCTCAGCACGATGATTCCCGGATTCTGGCAGGAGCTCGTCAGAAGCGGCCAGCGGGGCGTGCGTTATGCGGTATTCGTGGGCCAACGCAATGTCGATAAGACGCAGCTCGATTGGCCCTCGGGCGGCGAGCCGATCCGCATCGCTCCGGTGATTGCGGGCAGTAAGGCCGGCGGGATATTCCAGACGATCGCAGGCGTGGCGCTTGCCGCCGCTGGGGCCGCCTCGATGTGGCTTATCCCGGGCAATAAATTTGGCATCGACATGATGCTCATGGGCGGCTCCTTGGCGCTGGGGGGAATTGCGCAGATGCTCTCGCCGCAGACGCCGACTCCGAGCCCGGTAAGTCAACACGGGATGCCAGGCATCCAGAACGTCGTCGCTCAAGGTGGTCCGGTGCCTTTGCTATACGGGCGCATGCGCGTTGGATCAACAGTGATCAGTGCGGACATCCAGGCCATCGATGCTCCGGCGCGTGCGGCCGAGCAGGACATTGCGCCGGTCGCGACGCAGACGTCAGGCGGCATTGAAGGGCAAGAGAAGACGGTTATCAACAGTCGCCTTTGCTGCACCATTGTCGATCTTATTTCGGAAGGAGAGATAGAGGGATTGGCCAACAACGTTGGTCCATTTCCCGCTAAAGCTGTTCCGCGTCGCTCTGTGTATCTGGACGGCGTTCGAGTCGAAAATGACGACGGGAGCTTGAATTTCGAAGTTGAAAAATTTGATTTTGTCGAGGGGAAGGCTCAGCAGGACGCCATCAAGTGGGTCACGGCGGCCTCAAGTGAGGTGCAAGTGGGCGTCGAGCTTCAGCGTCGTCTGGCCGACGCTTTTAAGGACGGAAAGAAAATCAAGGTCACGCAATTCACGCCCTGTAAGATCGAGGTCGCAGAGCCGGACGTGGATGAGGTGGATGTTACTGTCCAGGTGAATGATCTGTGGTGGGATTCGAATAAGGGGCACACCAACGCGACGATCAAACTTCAGTTTGCACCGTCGTACGATCCGGCACGCGAGAACGTTCCGGCACCCAAAGTTGAGACTAAAGAGATCACGGGGATCTGCCAGAGCTATAGCAAGACATTTACGTTTCCAGTAAAGCTGGTCGGAGGTGCGCGCTTTGTGCTGGAGATCTCGCGTGCGGACGAGATCGATCAAGATAAAAGTGTCGGCAAGAAGCACGGTACGGCACATGTAGTGAGCTACACAAAAAAGCGAACCGGCGAGTTCAAATATCCCGCTAGCGCAGTGGCGGCGATGCGCATCACCTCCGATAAATTCGACCGAATTCCAGTCCGCTCATACGACGTGAAGGGGTTGCTGGTTGAAGTACCGGACAACTACGATCCGGTCGGCCGCAAGTACGGCAAGGAGTGGACCGGGAAGTTTAAGCGCGCGTGGACAGACAATCCGGCATGGATCTTTCGAGATCTCCTTCTCAACGGCCGCTACGGCGCTGGTGCCTGGCTGCGGGATTCCCATGTCGATCGCTTCGCGTTATATGCGATTGCGAAGTACTGCGACGAGAAGGTTCCAAGTAGTGGCGGCGGCACAGAGCCGCGGTTCACCTGCAATTGCTACATCACGACACGTTCGCACGCGTTCGCCTTGTTGCAACAGCTTGCGAGCGTATTTCGCGGCATTGCCTACTGGAGCGCGGGCAGTGTGCTGACGTCGGCCGACATGCCGTGCGATCCGGCATATATTTACAACCCGAGCAATGTCGTGGAAGGGGTGTTCAAGTACACCGGGAGCGCGCTGAAGTCACGTTACACGGCGGTGATGGTCACATGGTGTGACCCGAACAACGGATTTCAGCGGGCCGTTGAAAGCGTCGAAGACCTTGATGGCATCGCTCTATACGGTTACAACACGGCAGAAATCACAGCGTTTGGCTGTACCAGCCGATCGCAGGCGCAACGGGCTGGGCATTGGCTTCTTGAGACCTCGCGCTTGGAGACCGACACCGTGACATTCGGTGTCGGTCTGGATGGAGCGCTTGCGCTTCCAGGACAGGTGATCGAGATTGCCGATCCGTTGCGCTCGCAGCGTTCGATAGGTGGGCGAATTAAGGCTGTGACGGATACAGGCCGTGTGATCCTGGACCGGGAGGTCGAGGCCCTTCCTGGGAGTTACCTTACGTTGATGATGCCGGATGCGAGCATTCATCGCGTGGGGATTGAGAGCGTACACGGTACCGAGGTAATGCCTAGCGGGCCGCTTCCAAAGACGCCTGTTCGGGGTGCGGCTTGGACGTTTCAGCCGGCAGCCGAGGTACGGCAGTTGTATCGCGTGGTCGGTGTATCCGAATCGCATGACGGAACGTCTTTCACGATCACGGCGACGCGGCATGCGTCAGAAAAGTTCGCGCTCGTCGACAATGCGGCGGCGACTGACAAGACCGATCAAGCTTATGTGCCGATTGCCGCGCCAAGCGCCCTACGCCTTGAAGCACTCGCGGACTACGGTGCCAGAATGTCGGCCAAGATATCGTGGGGCGCGGTGGCCAGCGCCAAGCAGTATCTGATTGAATGGCATGAGTCGGGTCACGAAGTAAAGAAAGAGCGGCTTGCAAACACGAAGTGCGAGTGGGTCGTGCACGACTTAAAGCCCGGCAACTACACAGCGCGCGTTCAGGCCGAGGTGTGGGACGGTCGCTTGTCGGAGGTGGCTGAGGTGAGCCGGACGCTCAATGGATTGGTCTCAATCAAGGACCTGCGCCTGGGCCGTGATCGTAGAGCGTTGATGATCGACTGCGAGATCGAAGGCGCAACGGACACACTGCAATGGCGCGTTGAGATTCGCCTAGGTGAGACGGACAAGTTCACTGACGCCAGGGGCAACCTATACGGCGAAATTGGCTCCGCACGGATGCGGGTAGCCGAGCGCCGTTCAGGATATTGCTGGGTCCGGGCGATCTATGCGATCCCCTCTCCATCTGGCGACTTCAATAGCCCTCATTCAAGCGCCTGGTTTCCGAGTGAAGCCGGGCCTGGCATGCGATACGAAAAGGATTGACGCGGATGCAAGCGAACGAGACCAGGTGGGGACTTCTACCTTGGAACAAAGGTTTCGACTATAAGAATCGCCGAACGGGCGAACTGGTCCTCACGCAAACCGACGATAAATTCCGAGATTCGCTGCGTGAGGCTGTTTCCAAAAAGCGTGATCTCAGCCATATCGACCTGGGTAGAACAACAATATTTAGTGGCGCTCCGCTATCAGATTCGCAGTTGCGCGCAGCGCGCCTGGCCGACGCAAATCTGGTGGGGGCGAATCTGGAACGAGCTACGATTGAACAAGCCGATATGCGCAGTGCCGATCTAGAGGAGGCAGTGCTCGTTGGCGCGCAATTGAGCGGTACCGTTCTGTGCGGCGCTAATTTGGTCAATGCCAAGATGGCTGGGGCTGTATTGCGTGGCGCGGATTTGATGGGCGCTAACTTGTACGGAGCTGACTTGAAAGGGGCTGATTTGCGCGATTGCAACCTGAGCGGCGCGATGCTTGAGGGCGCGAACCTCGACGGCGCAATTCGCAGCGACACGTCATGGAAGCGTGGCACTGAGATCAAAAACCGTCATACCGGCGCGGTGATTCTAACCACGCAGAGCGACAACCTTGCTGACGATCTCAGTCAAGCCGCGAACAGGAATTTAAGTCACGCAGATCTTGGCGGCGAGCATCGGGGCAGTGCGCCGCTCGTGAATGTGAAACTCGCGAACGCCTCACTTTGCGATGTCGACTTCACTGCAGCAAAGCTCACATGTGCAGACCTGCGTGGCGCTGATTTGCGAGGCGCGATTCTCGTGCGAGCGGCGCTTGAAGGTGCGAATCTGAGCGGAGCATGTCTGCGCAGCGCGGACCTGTCCGAAGCTGACTTGCGCGGAGCTGACCTAAGCGGCGCGGACCTAGATGGCGCGCGTCTGCAGAACGCTAAGCTTCGGGGGGCGGACCTGGCAGGGGCGAATCTGCGCGGGGCCGGGATGACGGACATAGAGCGGTAGGAGAAATGCGCTCTTTAGCAATTGTGAAGGGCGATGAAGCTAAATAGGAACGAGTGATCACGTACAGCCGAAAATCCACACCGTTTGCATCTGAAGCGCGCCCACAAGCGCTTGCGTCAGAAACGCTGTGTTGCCAAAATCGGCCTTGCCTTGCAGTAGTGCGTTCGCCCGCGTCGGGACTGCGGCGCACGGTGAGGTATCTTGAAGCATGGTGATGGTCTTTAAGCCGCCCCCGGGCGGCTTTTTTTAACCATTGCAACGGAACGGCTTGCGCGATCGCTCACCAGTATGGATTTGGGAGAGGCGATGAACGATGAATTTGTTGCGAGCGCGGCGAGGTGCGCGCCCGTGGTAGGCGGAAACATGTGGCTGTGGTTAGGCAAGCACGATATCAACTGGTGGGTGGCGGTGGCGACGCTTGCCTACATCGGCGCGAGTTTCGTGTTCGCCTGGAGAAAAGACCGGCGTGACCAACGCGCGCGTGAACGCGAGTCGGCTCACGTCTGATTCGATTGAACAGCAATCAAGCCCCGTCTGTCGTCGGCAGTCGGGGCTTCGTCGTTTATGGAGGCTGTTGATGGCAAATTTAGCAAACGGCGTGCTTGCTGGCGTGGTCGGCACGGCCGCCGCCGCGATGTTGTACTGCATCGTCCCCCGATTTGAAGGTGTTGTGCATCGCGGTTATTTCGATCCCGTCGGTATTGCCACGAAGTGCAGCGGCGACACCCACGACGTCTTCGTAGGACGCCCGTACAGTGATGCCGAATGTTGGGTGTCGTTGAACGAGCAGCTTCTGGCGCACGCCGACGACGTGCTCAAGTGCACGCCAGTCTTGAGGGACCACCCGAACCAACTCGCCGCAGCCGTGAGCTTCGCTTACAACATTGGCGGCGAGGCCTATTGCAGCAGCGCGACCGCAAAGCGATTCAACACGCACGACTGGAGCGGTGCATGTCGAGCGATGAACGAGTCAGACGATGGACGCGCGCAGTGGGTGACCTCGCGCGGTAGGGTGCTCCCGGGGCTTGTAAAGCGGCGGGCCGAGGAGCGTGCGCTTTGTGAGCGAGGCCTATGAGGTATGCCCCGCACCTCGTCGCTTGTGCAATCGGCATGGCGCTCGGCGGCGCCTCGATGCACGTTTTCGACGGCAGCAAACTCGCCGAGGAGCAGACGGCTCATGCGCGGGACAACGGGGCGAACGCGCAAAAGCTCGCGTCCCTCTTGGAAGGCGCAGCGAAGGCCGGAATCGCCGCGATCGTGGCTCACAACGCGGCCGCCGCGCGTATCGCTGCGCTCGACGATCAATACCACCGTGAGAGGACATCCCATGACGCTGAAAATGCAAAAAATCGCGCCGCTGTTGCTGATGGTACTCGCCGGCTGCGCATCGCAATCGCCAACGCAGGAAATGAGCATACCTCGGATCCAAGCGCCGCCGCCGGCGGCATGGGCGATGGAACCCGTCGCTACGCCGAGTTATCACCAGCGGTTGGAAAAGATCTTTTCGGAATAGTCGACGATGCAGATAGCGATGCTCGCGCGAAGGCCGAATACCTTCAAGCGTATATCTGCGCGCTTCAAACGCGTGGAGTTGTATCAGGCCGTTGTTCCGATGAAAACGGCGAAGCTTCTAATATGGTGGAGCGAGACGGGGCGCAGTTAGGGCAGCGTTCACATTGATTTGCGGCTGAAATATGGTTGGGCCTCGCGAGTCGATTGAGCATAGGCGCTGCGCTCCCGCGTGCAGGACTCGCCTTGGTGCCGACATGTGCACGCTGATTTGCGTGCTTACTCGCACTGAAGCCTGAATGCATCTGCTCAATGCTAGCGATGCCGTCGAAATAGATCTCCGCTATCATTCGAGCAACGGCTTTCTTGCAACGTACTCGCTCATCTTCGTCGAGAAGATCCCATATCTGCACCATCGCATCGCTCAAATCGTGACTAGCCTCAAGCAACGCGATATAGAGCATTTTCGCGGCTTCGGTGTTTTTAATCATTCCTTTACCCAGAGTTGTGGCTTTTGGTTGCGTTTGCATTGTAGGCGTGGAAAAGACTTGTGAGTTCGCCAAAGTTTTTTGCACTAAAATGCACGCCGTAAATGGACTAACGGATGTTAAAGATCGAAGCTTTCGAAAGACCAACCAAGGAGCGGAGTAAGCGCATCTCCTTTGACATTAATCAACGAATGTCCGCGAGCGATAGTGCGTGGGATTTTCGTCTACGATGGGTGTCCTGTACGATAAGTCTTAGAGGGGGACGGCTTAGCGTCACATCGAAGCGCGCCAGCGGCACAACAAGGACAGCACCTCCATGTGGATTTCCCCCGCCGAGGATTTGAGGGCTCGCTATTCGAAGTGCATATCAATAAACTGAATGGCCATCCCGACGTCCGGGCGATGACCGATGCCGTCCTCTAGGGCCTGCGCCGCCCCAGTCAGCGCAAGGATCGCACCTATTCGTCCAGCATGAAGCATTACGCCGAACTTGTATAAAGAGTGACTTTGGACCACCGCAACAGCGCCGACCGATAGTGCCGTGGCGCTCGAAGTTCCTGAAAACTTTGACGTGTAGTTACGGTCATTTCCCGGTAAGGCTTGCAGGTCTCCGTAGCCGGTGGTCGTTACACTCCAGTCGCCCCACGAATTGATCAGTGACGTGTGATGGCCATAGTTGGAGGAATACTCTCGCCTGCCCGTGCTGTGATCACAGGCCCCGGCAAGCAGGCCGCCGCAATCACCGTAGTCGTTGATGACGCCGGGTCGGCTCAGATCGAGCCCTCCGTTGCCTGCAGCAAGAATAACCGTGGCACCGAGCTGGTAAAGCGCGTAAATTTTGTCCCACCACGACTTGTTGTCGATCACCGGAATAAGCTTGCTATTCCACATAAACTGGATGTTCAAGCCGATCACGTCACCCTCCCGCGCATCGCTGACGAGGCGGTCAATGTCGGATATATCGTAGAAGTAGAAGCGGCAATCAAACGCGACACCGGTCACACCAAAACCGTTGGCGGTGGCTGCCACGCATCCAGTGGACGCGGTGCCATGATTGCAGTTGTCAGTCTCGGGACGGCTTGTGACGACCGTAATGTTGCGCAAATCCTCGTGGTTGCGGTACACACCGAAGTCGAGGTGACGGACTGTTGCGGCATAGCCGGTGGCCCCCGCTTTCCAGGCACTCCGGACATTCATTCCCATGCCGCCCTCCAGATAAGTCTGCTGGGAGGCGAAATCTGGCGTGGCGCTATTCGGAGCGAGCGGGGGACTTTCCGCTCTCGTCGCGGCACCATCTCTGGGCGGGGACTCTGGCGGTGCCATGCCGGCCGTGTTAGGTGTCACCGAGCAATAGATTACGTAATCTCGCGTCTCCAGCTCGAGAGCAAGCGGGATCAACTGGTCCTTGGGAATGGAGCCGGCGATTCGATAAAATTCTGCGAAATGCTCACGTCCACGCTTTTTCAGCGTGCCGGGCGAATAAACCGGCGAAAATGTTAGCGCACCCTTCGACCCGAGGAAAAGTGGCATCGCCGCGGCCGCCTCTCGCCTCAACTTGTTAAGGCCGCCGGGCTCGAACTTGACTTCGATGTAGTACTCCTCGATGTTATCGTAGAGTCGGTGGCCGCCCTTGAGGCTTTTTCTTCCAGGTTGGCGCGTGTCGATTGCGGACGGTATCAGGTTGCTTCCGGTGATGTCGATTTCTGCTGTTTCGAGTGCCGACACTGTGCCGTCAGGCAGGGTGCGAATTACCTTTGCCCTGTACTTTCCGATAGGCATATTCTCGAAATAAAGATCCTGGTCCGGAGGCATCGACTGGCGCGTTTCGACAACCACATTATCGCGAAAAACCTGCAAGTTATTGAGTTTGGTGCAGGTGGGACCGATATATCGAACCGATATGACACCGTCGAAATCGAAATTTCTAAATAGAATTAATTCGTTTCTCATGCTTCTTTTCCTCTTTGAGTAGAAAGGGCGGGTCGATTACTGATTGCGGAGAAGCCGAGACGACCAGCTATCTGGGTTATCGGAAAATGCCGCTCAACGGCGTTAGCATCATTTCGACGCACGGATTGAAGTCGAACACGCGTTTGTCGCAGCCCAATGAATGCTAGACATACGGATGCAGCCTATCTATCGGGCTATCTTTCCAGATTCCATAGCGATTTCGTCGGAGCCATTTAAATGAACGAGCGGTGCTTGCAACCGTGCGAATTTCGTACCGGTCTGATAGTGTAAGTGGATTGGCATGATCTAAAATGATATTCACTAGATGTGTGTTTGAACATGCTCAACTTCGGAAGCCCCTCGTTTGTTGAAAATTTTGGGTCGACCGCTGTTTAAGTAGAAAGTCCCCGTTCATCAACAACAAGAGGGTCTCGGCGGGGGTACGGCGTAAGAGACCGCATTGCTGTGGTTTTCTGGAGTTGCGCTAAAAATGAGGCGGCGCCTGACCGCGTTGATCCAGCAACATGCCACGAGTCAACACTTAATCGAAGATCGGATGCCTCAGTCGTTACAAGCGGGACGCACTGAGCATCGCTAATACGGCAGAGAGAAGCTTGTCACGCTTCTCGCAGTCGTGTTTTCGAAGCTCGCGTATCAAATGCTGTTCGTTCGGGTGAAGTTGAGATTCAAATTCTTCACCTGTCAACAAATAGCTGAGGTTAATTCCCGATATGCCAAGATTATAGAGATAGAGTAAATTCGGCTCGCGCGAGCCGTTTTCATAGTTGGATTGGGTCTTCTCTGTCACCCCGCCTCGCGCTGCAAATTTCCGCTGAGACTCACCTAGTTCGATGCGGACGCGACGCAGTCGAATCCTAAATGCTTCTATTTTGCTTCGCATCCATACCCCCAAGCATTCTCACTTAAAGTCAAGGGCAGAAGCGATTTCCAATGCGCCCACGCTGCGCTTTCTCCTTAGCGAAGGAAATATTTGGAGAGGTGTTGAAGGCGCCATCTACGGCATCTGACCGCCGAACCACGGCGAGCGTGAAACCGTTATGGAATTCTTCATAAATCGGCGCATTCTCAAACTTAGATCGCTATCTGCCCTGTCGGTGTTGCTTCGTAGGTTAACTGCTTTAAGCAGTTCCATCGGTATCGGTCGATCCAGTTTGTGTGCGCTTAACCGCCGAATGTTCCGAGATAGAGGTAACGCTCGCTACATTTCGCGCACCTCTCGCGATCTTGTCGTCAGCGAAACTACGCTAACGACTTTGGCGGGTGCCATCCTCTCGTGTGGACAGTCTGTGGGCGCGCCGTTATTCGCATGATCACAGCAGGCGCCGTGCTTGCTGAAGGTCGTCGTACGTGTCGACGCCAAGTGGGTTAGTCTCGATTACTGCTAAACCAATGTGCATCCCCGCCTCGATGGCGCGCAGTTGCTCGAGTCGCTCACGCTGCTCCAGCTGCCCCATGGGAAGACTGCAAAATCTTTTGAGAGTGTCCCGCCGATAGCCGTATAGGCCAACATGATGCAGTCCCGGGCCCTCTCCCCAAGGAATCGGGCTACGGCTGAAGTAAATGCAACGACCGATGATCGGAAAAGCGTATTGATTGTCGGCGCATGCTCCTAAAAGCGTTCCTTCGCGAAATACTGCGCTTACTTTGACGATTGATTCAGATGTCGACTCCTTAGCATCCTTAATAACGGTGGCCAGGGTTGTTATCTCGACTTTCGGATCTTCGAATGGCACCATCAAAGAACGCAGCGCGCACGGCTCTACGGTGGGCATATCTCCTTGCAGATTTACCACTTTTCGATAGTATCCTGTTGGATCGAACTCCTTAAGCGCGGCGTAGGCTCGATCAGATCCACTTGGCAAAGCTGGGTCTGTAAGGATTGCAGTGCCCCCGGCGGAACGAATGGCTTGCGCAATTAGCTCGTCCGCGCACGCGACAATCACAGGGCCCAAATTAGCTTCGATCGCCCGGCGCCATACGTGGACGATCATCGGAGAGCCATTGATGTCTGAAAGAGCTTTGTTTGGTAAACGGGTAGATGCTAAACGCGAGGGAATGACGGTAATTGTTGTCATGATACGGACCAAAAGATATTTTCCGACAGTTATATATCAACGATTGCTAGCTACTGCGGCTACGCGCGACGGTGATGGCGCTAAACGTCGTCCATCGCAATAATCTTCTTATTAGCTGGGTCTTGATCAGCAATTTGAAAAACTCGATTGATCTCGGCAAACGGATAAGTTTTCGTTAAGTAACCGTGATGGGGCGTCCACCTGTCGCGCAAAAGATTCGCGGCAGCACGCATGGATTCCCCGTTGCCGTTCAAGTGGCAAAAACGAAGCATGGGCTGCTTCCAAGGTAGGCGGTCGGGCAGTCGCGGCGCGTCAGCGTGATAACGGCTGAGCACGATTATCTGCGAATCTTTGTCGAGTAGGGAGCATGCGCTATTGAATCCACTAGATGCGCCGCTCGCTTCGAATATCATGTCCCATGATTCATGCCTGCTTTGAGCTAATGTATTGATCCGCGCTGGATAGAGACTTCGTAAGTTATCAACTTTCTCAGCCACATGATCGTGTAATGTAAGGTCGGCATCAGTTTGCTCCATTAGCGCGAATGTAAGCATCGTACCAATGTTTCCTGCACCGAGCACAAGCACTCGTCGGTCTGTAAATGGATTCGCTGTAAGTGACAAGGCATTTAACGCTACGGATAGCGGTTCTACAAGCGCGCCCATATACTCTGAGTGCAGGAAGGGTAGCTTCGTCAGTTGGCTATAGTGAATGTCAATCAGCTGTGCATAGCCACGATTTGTGTAAGGCGTGCTTCCAGAATGCTCGCACAAATGCCCTTGGCTTCGAGCGCAGAAGCGGCAATGGCCACATCTGTAGTTTGGGTCGATGCTGACGGTGTCACCGATCAAAACCGTATTAACGTTGGACCCCTTCGCGCATACCGTTCCATAGTGCTCGTGGCCAAGGGATATCGGATACCCTTCGCAACGATGCCCGAGGTAGAAGGACATGTCAGTGCCGCATACGCCGCAGTGCGATATCTTAACGCGGACGAAATCAGCTTGGGGCTCGTCGGGTAAAGTAATCGTCTCCAAAACAAATTCTCGCGGCCGGACCAGATGTGCGATTTGATTTTTGTTCATCTCAACGTTGCCTCGCTGCTGTAATCACCGTTGGCAAAACTTTCTGAGCCTTTTGTAAGGCTCTTTCAATATCCTCCATCGAGTGCGCAGCCGAGACATACCACAAGCCTTCGGGCGTTATGCGCACGCCCTCCTGTTGTAGCGCCGCGTGCCACCGTCTCAACGTTGCTTCAGATAAATTGTGCGTGGCGCTTATGTGGTCCTTTGGCTGATCGACATGCGTGCGGAATGTTGTTGTGACCGCTCCGGGGCTACTTCGGACTTGCATGGCGCCGCCATACATCGTAGCCATTGAGCTTAGGCCAGTCGCCAGTACATTGCTAAGCTCGTGGACGATTGATAAGTAGCGAGCGGATACATCGCTAAGAGTTCGAAGGTGTGCAAGGGCCGCTGAGATAGCAATTGGTGAAGCATTGGATGTTCCACTGTGGATACATTTGCCTAACGCAAATGAACTCATCAACGTTTCCGCGGCAGATACGCAGGCCAAGCTAGCACCGCCCGACATCGCTTTGCCGAACACAGAGATATCAGGTCGCACTCCGAAATAAGACTGAGCACCCCCAATATGAGTCCGAAAGCCGGTCTGCACTTCGTCGAATATCAACAGGATCCCGTGTCTTCGGCAAAGTTCTCTCATGCCTTGTAAGAATCCGGGTAACGGAAGGATGTTGCTACAGTAACCATTGAACATGATTGGCTCCGTAATGACTGCCGCTATGCGTGCGCCCCTTTCGTTAATTGTCGCCTCTAAGCTTCTCAAATCATTCCATTGAAGACAAGAAATGTTCTCGCGGTCACATAAAGGCTGTCCCTCTGACAATGCCAGGGGTTTCGAAGCGATTCCTTCGGTATCCATACCTTTAAATCCCCAACTGATATTGTCATACCAGCCGTGGTAATGACCGGCAAAGCGTATAACTTCGGTCCTTCCGGTCGCTGCACGGGCGAGTCGAAGAGCCGCATGGACGGCCTCTGATCCAGAATTGCAGAAGCGACTTTGTACTGCGCCCGGAACCAATTCGCTAATAAGCTCAGCAAGTTCGATCTCAGCGAGTGTCTGGCCAGCAAACAGTTGCCCTTTTCGCGCCTGTCGTTCGATCGCTGCGACTACTGGTTCACACGAATGTCCAAGAATGAGGGGGCCACGGCCAAGCACGAAATCAATGTATTGATTACCGTCGACATCCCAAATGTAAGCGCCTTTTCCGTACGAATAGAATAGTGGAAACGGATGCCAATTCGCGCGATTGTTGCTTGAAACCCCGCCCGGTATAGATTTGCATGCACGTCGAAACAGTTGATGAGAGACCTCTAAAGTAAGTGACATATTGTTCTTCCTTCCCAGTTCGTTGACGGCAGATCAGGTTCAATACAACAAAGAGCGAAAGTTGAGAACACGATGCAGCGTTATTAAGTTCGTGTATTGCCCATCTTTGGCTTCGGTGTCGCCAGACCTAGCTGCGATCAAGAGATCGTCGTTGTCAAAGATAAAGGAGGGATAATTTCTCGCCTCGCGTTCAGTGTTTCCCTGAGAGATCATCCCTGCAAACATCCAATCGACGCAGTTGCGAGAAAAGTACAAACCGAGCTTGTTTCTTTGGTTGCTTGGTAAGTTGTGGCGTCCCTCTGGTAATGCTGAAATTTTGCACATCGAATCATCGACTACGCTACATGCCAACCAATACATTGCAGATTGAGCGTCATAAGAAATGTAAAATTTTAGACTTCCTCCTGGCATCGGTAGATGAACGAGTTTACGGCCGGAAGGTGTTGACACCGGCTCGATGCAGATGCTTCCGTCATGCTTTTCTACGGCTCGAACAACCGCGGCATATCCGTGTCCATTGGTATTCGCACGAAGGAAAAGGTGAAGAGTGGATTGAGTTGAGTCGTGCCAGATGTGCCTTGCGTCGCTAATTCGCACGACATTCCCTTCTAGCCAGCCTGGCGGAGAGGCAACCCGTCCGCATTCGAGCATCGCAGGTTCTCGGGTGCCGCAGGGATAGAACGGAACACCGAAGAAATCCCCGCAATCACTTGGGCAAAGATCGGCATAGGATGGACCGTTAGAAAACGTCCACGATTCTGGGTTGAGCAGGTTGGAGCTAGCATTCCCTCTCAAGACGACAGGAGTGAGTCCGGCCACATTCCAGCCTTTGATGTCGAGTCGGGATCGTTTATCCATGCAGATGTAAACTTTGGAGCCTTCTAACACGTATCCTGTCGCTGAGCCGTGCCAAAGCTCGTCGCTTGTAAGGGCATGTGGAACCGACCATGTTTCATCATCGTCATCCGATCGAATAATAAAAAGGTCACCGGCATTACCGAGTATGTATATTTGTGTGCCAATAGCGAACGGCCGCGCGTGCCAAAACGGGAAGGTCTGCTGCGTTTTCCAAGATTCCCCTCTATCGTCGGACACCATCACTATTCCAATCGCTTCCTTACTAGTCTTTTTCGAGACATGCGGAACGTTTGAAATACCGGGGCCGCCGACATCGAAAGTCACGATCAGTCTTCCGGTCGATGTTTTAATGAGAGCAGGTGTATAGCACCATATCTGTTGAGGGTTAGGCGATGAAAATATCGTCGACTCCGTTGCGATAGTCTTTTGGTTAGCCACTTAATAATCCAAGGTGATTGTTCAACGCAGTGCTCACGTTTCGCGGCGCGTATTCAAAAAATGCTTCTCAGTCGCGCCGATGGTCATCGCTTTGAAAGTGAATGCACATCGCGGTGGCGTTCAATTGAGAACTGAAGACGCAAGGAACCATACACCTAGCGTCGTCGTGGTTAAGAGACTAGCAGGCGTTACCTAATGTTATTAAGAGAACTCGTAACGCGCGAGGGGGAAATGATTAATGTGCCGCACGCTTGTCACCAAAGGAAGCTCAGCCTGCCGCGGGCAGTCGTCGAATAGGTGTTTATCTATTTTGCGGGTCTAGATTTTTGGTAGGTAATGCCCATACCGCACATTTGAGCGCAACCAGCAGGGCGTCAGTCCAATGGAGCGAAGACGACAATCGTCCACATTGCCTTGTATCAGCTCTATGACGCCGCGACGAACCCTCGAACACAAATCGAGATGAGATGAACTTTGGTCTATTCGACGTGAGCGGAAGTCAGGAGGCACGCTGCGCTACGATCAAGTTTTTTGTGGCGGCGACCCCGTTTTGCAATCCTGACTGAATGAATTGCCACACGGCGTGTCGGTAAGACTGACGCCACTAATTACGCCAGTCCTTCTGCTTGTTGTCAGCGGGTTGTGGCGTGACCGAGATTACTGTCGCCTTTGTGACTTCGCCTCGCAGCATAAGGGCATTGATGCTCAAAAAGACAGGCTGTCGTCCCCATTCAGCCTCTTGCAGCTGCTGAACCTGCGTTCGATCCAAGCTGCTGTCCTGGAATGTGGCGAGAAATTCCATCTCATCTTGAAGCCGTCGCACCCTAAGCTTTACGAGCTCGGGATTTCTCAAGTCGGTAGCAAGGATATGGTACGTACCATTCAGTTGTGCTTCGTCGGCAGCAACACGTTTCGGCATAGCCACGACTTTGACGGTATCGTGGTCAAGCGACACCCCATTTACCGAAAGCGTTTTTGCGTCGCCGACACCGCGTAAGATGTCGTTTCTGACTTCATCGAAATCGTGTTTCACAGCAACAAGTTCTTTGTTCTGCTTCAGTGCCTTCGCTAAAATTTCCAGGCGCTGCGTTTCCTGCTGGCTTAATGCAACAGCCTGCTGCGCAGCGACAGACACCTTTTTGTCTTCGCTCCGATGCTTGAGGAAGGCCTTGAACGCGACCGTTGCTCCTGCTACCGCAGCGACCGAGATGACAGCAATCACGAGATGTTCTGGAGTCATTTTTGCGACGAGGTCATGTGAAAGTACTTCCCCAAACTTTCCCAAATCGATGGTGATTAAGGAGCTTCCCTTTTCTACCTTCGCTTTGAGACGAATCTCGTCCTTTTCCGCTAGGCTTAACGAACGAGCCGATAGCCCTCCACGCGCCAAGCGCGCGTAAGCTCTATTGACGGCCGCTTGCATTTCCACAATTGCCGCAGCTATGTCAGGGGTGATTGTACTGTCATAGCCTGCACCATCTAGTCGAATTTCGACCTTGGGCCATCCATCGAACGAAAGGTCAAGTGGACTATTGCCTAGTTCTTCCTCGACAGCCTGTCGTAGCAGGCTGAACGCTTCTTCGTCATTTCTAATAGTGATTTTCTTGTAACCGTCCATGCAGAGGCGTCTCCGGCGCAGTGCAAGGTCTTTTCCTGAACGGCAGAAAAATGCACACAGTTTTAACTGAATTCAGGTACCGTGTTTGCCGAAGTCCTTGCTACATATCTGGTGCCGGGGACCGGACTCGAACCGGCAAGCCGTTAGGCGGCGGATTTTAAGTCCGCTATGTTTACCAATTTCATCACCCCGGCAGAGGGCGGACGCGAATTCTACCACTGCCATGCAGCGCGCCAAAACAGCGCGACGACAGCAAGTGAATGGCCCGCGCTCCGAGCGCATATCGACGAGAAAACATGACCCTCATCGGCCTCATCTCCGACACGCACAATCTCGTTCGCCCCGAAGCGCTCGAGGCCCTGCGCGGCTCTGCACACATCATCCACGCCGGCGACATCTGCAAGCGCGAAGTGCTCGATACGCTGGCGCAACTGGCTGCGCTGACCGTCGTGCGCGGCAATAACGATATCGGCGACGATGTCGCGATGCTGCCCGAGCACGCGCGCATCGACTTGGCGGGCGCGACAATCCATGTCGTGCACGATATCGCCGATGTGCCGAAAGCACTCGATGGCGTCCACGTCGTCGTGACCGGGCATTCGCACAAGCCGCTCGTCGAGAAGCGCAATGGCGTGCTGTTCGTGAATCCGGGTAGCGCGGGGCCGCGCAGGTTCAAATTGCCGATCACGGTCGGTCTGCTCGAAATCGGCGAGACGGGTGACTCTGAGGACACGGACATAAAGGCGCGCATCGTTACGCTCATCGATTAAAAAAAGCCGGCGCTCTTGCAAGCGTCGGCTTTTGTTCTAACGACTCAACCTCGATGCTCAAGCCCGAACGGTATTCTCGGGAAACGAGCCATCCATCTCTGCTGCCTCGCGATGACCGCGCAGAATCGCATGCGCTTCCGAATGCGATGCCACCGCGGGCGGCGAGCCCTTCAGCGGCTTTTTGGCCGTCTCGCGCAGCGCGAGCACCGAAACGATGCCGATGATCGACGCGCCCATCAAATAGTACGCGGGCATCATCAGATTGCCGGTCTTGTCGACGAGCCACGCCGTCACGAGCGGCGTCGTGCCGCCGAACAGCGACACCGACACGTTGAAGCCGATGGCGAGCGCGCCATAACGAATCTTCGTCGGGAACAGCGCCGGCAGCGACGACGGCATCACGCCCGTGAAACACGACAGAAGCGCACCGAGAATCATCATGCCCGCGAAGATCGAAGGCACGGTGCCGAGGCGGATCAGCGAGAGCGCCGGGATCGACAGCAGCAACAAGCCGACGCAACCCGCGAGCATCACCGGTTTGCGGCCGATCGTATCCGACAGACGGCCCGCGAACAGCGTGAGCGGCATCATCAGCACCATCACGACGAGCACGATGAAAAGGCCATGTGTCTCGTTGAACTTGAGCGTCGCCGAGAGATAGCTCGGCAGATACGACAGCGCCATGTAGTCGGTCACGTTGAAAATGAGCACGAGGCCCACGCACTGCAAGAGCGGCTTCCATTGCTGCACGAGCGTTTCGCGAAACTGCTGCTTGGTCGTTTCGTGCGACACGGCTTCGGCCTTTTCCGCCTCGCGCTGGAACGCGGGCGTCTCTTCGAGCTTCATCCGGATATACAAGCCGATCAGCCCGAGCGGACCCGCGATCATGAACGGAATGCGCCAGCCCCAGCTGAGGAGCGCCTGTTCGGACAACGCGGCAGTCAACACCGCGACCACGCCTGCGCCGAGCACATAGCCCACGAGCGTGCCGAGTTCCAGGAAGCTCGACATGAAGCCGCGCTTCTTGTCCGGCGAGAATTCGGCAATGAACGTCGCCGCGCCGCCGTATTCCCCGCCCGTCGAAAAGCCTTGCAACAAACGCGCGGCGAGCAGCAGCACCGGCGCCATCACGCCGATGGTCGCGTAGCTCGGAATGAGACCGATACAGAAGGTGCCGACGGCCATCATGATCATGGTCATCGCGAGCACGCGCTTGCGGCCGATGCGGTCGCCGAGCGGACCGAACACCATGCCGCCGATCGGGCGCACGAGAAACGCGGCCGCGAACGTGCCGAAGGTGGCCAGCAACTGCGCGGCCGGACTGCTCGACGGAAAGAAGACCTTGCCGAGCGTCACGGCGATGTAGCTGTACACGCCGAAGTCGAACCATTCCATCGCGTTACCGATAGCCATGGCGCCGACCGCGCGCTTGAGAAGCGATTGATCGACGATGGTGATGTCGTCGAGCGTCATATCGGACGCCTGGTTCGATGCGCCTCGTTTGCGCCAGAGGCCGTCATGTGAAGCATTCATAGTGCGAGAGACTCCGTGTTCAACCCCGCGCGCGCGATGCCAGCGCCGGGTGCGCCGCTCCGAGGGCGGCGACTACTGCCGATATCGGCCGGAATAGTGCAGTTTCGCGACGGCGCCGCATGCGTACTTTCAGCCAATGGCCGAAAGCGATAGCTCCGCGCAGCCCTGAATGAAGTCAGCGCTGAAAAATGCGTAGCAAATGCGGTGCCGGTGCCTCGCGGAAGAAGTCGCGAAATTGCACTCGGGAAATAGCAAACGAATTTGACGTGCGGACGGCGAACTCAGCGAGTTGCCGCGGGTGGGCCGCGACGTCGGCGAAAAGCAAGGCTTGAAACGAAAAAGGCCGGCGCGACGTTTTGATGTCGCTCGAAAACCGACAAGCCTCTTTGTATGAAACTGTCACTGCCGCGTTCGGATTCAGGCTTTAAGCTCGAACTGACCGCGCGAATGATGGTGAATTGCTGTTGATAACGAGCAAGATGATAACACGATGACAGACGAAGCGCAAACCAGCCTGTCCGGGCGCTCTCTCGAAAACGCGCAATCCCTTGCTGGGCTTAGGATTACGCTTAGTCGAATTTGTCCTTAAGCGCTTGTTGAAAAGGACGAGCGCGCAACAAAAAACCGGCCACTCGGACCGGTTTTTTTGAGAGCCAATTAGGCTTAAGTTCAGCTTTGCGGCGGCACATATCCCGTTGCGGTGTCGGCGCCTTCGCCGAAGAAGTACTTCTCCGTTTGCTTGAGCAAGTATTGGCGCGCGCGCGGGTCGGCCATATTGAGCCGGTTTTCGTTGATCAGCATGGTTTGCTGCTTGAGCCAGCCCTGCCACGCTTCCTTCGACACGGTTTCATAGATGCGCTTGCCGAGTTCGCCCGGCAGCGGCGGAAAGTCGAGTCCTTCGGCTTCCTTGCCGAGCTTCGCACATTGGATCATTCGGGCCATCGTCTGTTTCTCCTATTGAGTAGCGGAGCGCGTGCGTTCGTGCGCACGGCGCGTGCAATGTCGGTTCAAAGCTGTTTCATCAGGACGAGCGATTTGCGCTGCCAGTTGTAGAGTCGCCGGCGGTCTTCCGGCAGGTCGTCCACCGTGACCTTCACGAAACCGCGCTTGAGGAACCAGTGTTCGGTGCGCGTCGTCAGCACGAAAATGCGCGTAAGACCGCGAGCGCGCGCGCGTTGTTCGATGCGCTTGAGCAGGCGCTCGCCATCGCCGGAACCTTGCGCCTCGGGCGCGACGGTCAGACACGCCATCTCGCCGATGCGCTCCTGCGTGTACGGATAAAGCGCCGCGCAGCCGAAGAGCACGCCATCGTGCTCGATGACCGAGAAGTGGTCGATGTCGCGTTCGATCTGATGCCGTCCGCGCCGCACGAGCGTGCCGTCGGATTCGAGCGGTTCGATCAGCGTGAGAATGCCGCCGACGTCGTCCGGCGTCGCTTCGCGCAGACTTTCGAGATTCTCGTAGGAGATCATCGTGCCGACGCCGTCGTGCAGGAAGAGTTCGAGCAGCACGCTGCCGTCGAGCTTGTACGGAATGATGTGCGCGCGCGCCACGCCGCCGCGGCAGGCGCGAATGGCGTGCTTGAGATAAAACGCGGTATCGCCCTGAAGCTCGCCGCTTTCGTGAAGCCGGTAAGCGTCGTCGAGCGACATTTCCCGCACGAGTTCGTTTTCCTGATCTTCGAGGCCGGGAATCTCGGTCACGAAGATGATCTTGTCGGCGCGCAAGGCGATGGCCGCGGCGGACGCGACGTCTTCCATCGACAGATTGAACGCTTCGCCAGTTGGCGAAAAACCGAGCGACGACAAGAGCACGAGCTTGTTGCTCGCAAGCGACTGGCGGATGGAATCGCCGTCGATCTTGCGCACGACGCCCGTGTGCTGGAAGTCGACGCCATCCAGAATGCCGACCGGCCGCGCCGTCACGAAGTTGCCCGACACCACGCTGATGTGCGCGTGAGCCATCGGCGTGTTCGGCAAGCCCTGGCTGATGGCGGCTTCGATGTCGAGGCGCACTTCGCCAGCGGCTTCCTTCGCGGATTCGAGCGCGCGCGCGTCGGTAATGCGCAGCCCGTGCGAGAACGACGATTCGACGCCGTGCAGACTCAGTTGCTCGTCGAGTTGCGGACGCGAGCCGTGCACCAATACGACGTGGATGCCCATGGCGTGCAACAGTCCGACGTCCTGGACGAGCGCATTCAGGCGGCCTTCCTGCACCAGTTCCCCGCCAAACGCGACCACGAAGGTTTTGTTTCGGAACGCGTGAATATAGGGCGCAACGGAACGCATCCAGTCGACGAACTGGGCGTGGGGATTCGGCGCTTCGGCTTCGACTGCGGCCGGCTGCGACGGGATGGCGAGGTCGGTAGGGGAATTCATGCCGGGATTATAATGCGATGCTATGCCGAATGTTTCCAGACGCCCCACCCAAGGCGGCAAGCCGCCATCCGCCGACAAGTCGCTCGATACCCAGGAGCAGTTGAAGAAACTGCGCGAAAGCTTGCTGCGCGACGCGCAGACAGGCGAGGACGAGGCTGCCGGTCTCAGCAAGAAGGAACTGGCCGCGCGGCGATTTGCGGGCGGCGGCGCGGTTGAGGGAGCGGTTGGGAATTCGGGTTCGCAGGGGCAGAATGCGAAGTCGCCGACGCCGGTGGCTTCGCAGCCTCGGCGCGGCGCGCAGCAAGCGGCCGGAGGGGCTGCCGCCAAGTCGCAAAAGCCGAAGCCGCAGTCTCCGGTCACGCAGGAGTCGCGAGGAGTCGCACCGCAAAGTCGCGTGGAGCGCAAAGCGCCGCAGGAACCGTCGTCGCGAAAGCTGGATGCATCGGCTGATCGGAACACGTCGCTCGCGCGCCCGGCAAGCGCACGCGATATCGCCAAACCTTCCTCTTCGCGCGATGCAAGTAGTTCGCACGATGTTCGCGGCGAACAGCGCAGCACGCAGGCGCGCCAAACGACTTCTGCTTCAACCGCGCGGCCGGTCGAGGCACAAGGCACCCGACCTTCAAAAAACGATTCTCGCGCGGAGACTACGCGTGCCGAACACAGCTCGCGCGACGAACGGCACAAGGCCGAGGCGCGGCAAGTCGATCGAAGCGCACGACCGGACGACCGATCCCATCGAGAGCAGGCCGCAGCGCAAACGCACTCGAGTGCGCGCAACGCGCAAGCCGGGCAGGTTCGCCACGTAAGCGACGAGCGTTCACCACGTGAAGCGCGCGCGGCGCGAGCCAGCGAACCACGCGCCAAGCAACAAGGCGAAGTCTCCGCAGTTCAGCCCGCGAGGCAACACAACGTACGCCCACCGCGCCGCGAGGGGCGCGCCGTCACCGCCAACCCCATCCCGCCGATCACCTTTCCCGAGGCACTTCCCGTCTCCGCCCGTCGCGAGGAGATCGCGCGCGCGATCGAAGGGAATCAGGTCGTGATCGTGAGCGGCGAAACCGGCTCCGGCAAAACCACGCAGCTCCCCAAGATCTGCCTCGCGCTCGGACGCGGTCTCGGCGCGGGCGGCAGCGGTCTCATCGGTCATACGCAGCCGCGCCGGATCGCGGCATCGGCGACGGGGCGACGTATCGCCGAGGAACTCGCAACGCCTTTCGGCGAAGTGGTCGGCTACAAGGTGCGCTTCACCGACAACCTCGCGCCGGGCGCATCGGTCAAGCTCATGACCGACGGCATTCTGCTCGCGGAAACGCAAACCGACCCGCTGCTGAGCGCGTATGACACGATCATCATCGACGAGGCGCACGAACGCAGCCTGAACATCGACTTCCTGCTCGGCTATCTCAAGGAAATCCTGCCGAAGCGCCCGGACCTCAAGCTGATCGTCACGTCCGCGACCATCGACGCGCAACGCTTCGCGCGCCACTTCGGCAGCGACGAAAAGCCCGCGCCCGTGATCGAGGTCAGCGGGCGGCTGTATCCGGTCGAGGTGCGCTACCGGCCGGTGGAGGAAGACAGCGCCGCCGTCAAATCGGCGCAAGGCACGCTGCACAAGCGCAACGACCGCAAGGCGGACCGCGATTTGATGGAAGCCATCGTCGATGCCGTCGATGAACTCTGCCGCGTCGGTCCCGGCGACGTGCTCGTGTTCCTGCCCGGCGAGCGCGAAATTCGCGATGCCGCCGAGGCGCTGCGTAAGCACCATCCGCCGCATACGGAAATCCTGCCGCTGTTCGCGCGCCTTTCCGCTGCCGAACAGGAGCGCGTGTTCAAGGCGTCGAACGCGCGGCGTATCGTGCTCGCGACCAACGTCGCGGAAACGTCGCTGACGGTGCCGGGCATTCGCTATGTCGTCGATACCGGCATGGCGCGCGTGAAGCGCTATTCGTATCGCAACAAGGTCGAGCAGTTGCAGATCGAGTCGATCTCGCAGGCCGCCGCCAATCAGCGCGCGGGCCGGTGCGGGCGCGTTGCGGACGGCGTCTGCATTCGTCTCTACGACGAAGCCGACTTTCAGTCGCGCGTGCGCTTCACCGATCCCGAGATCCTGCGCTCGTCGCTCGCGGCGGTGATCCTGCGCATGAAGTCGCTGCATCTGACGGCGATCGAAACCTTTCCGTTCATCGAGCCGCCGCCGGGTCGCGCGATCGCCGACGGTTACCAGTTGCTGAACGAACTCGGCGCCGTCGACGACGACAACGCGCTCACGCCGCTTGGCCGCGAACTCGCGCGGCTGCCGCTCGATCCGCGCGTGGGCCGCATGATTCTCGCCGCCCGCGATCATCACGCGTTGACGGAAGTGTTGATCATCGCGTCGGCGTTGTCGGTTCAGGACCCGCGCGATCGTCCGATCGAAGCACAGGAGCAGGCGGATCAGGCGCATCGGCAGTTCGTCGACGAGCGCTCCGAGTTCCTGCAATGGACGCGCATCTGGAAGTGGTTCGACGAAGCCATTGCGCACAAGAAGTCGAATCGACAGTTGACCGATGCGTGCCGCGCCAACTTTCTCTCGCATCTGAGATTGCGCGAATGGCGCGACGTGCATTCGCAACTTCTCACGGTCGTGCGCGAACATGGCTGGCGTCTGAACGAATCCGACGCGACGTTCGAGCAAGTGCATCTTTCGCTTCTCACGGGGCTGCTCGGCAACATCGGCATGAAGGCCGACGACGAGCCGCATTATCTCGGCGCACGCGGCATCAAGTTCCATTTGTGGCCGGGTTCCGCGCTGCTGAAGAAAGCGGGCCGCTGGGTGATGGCGGGCGAACTCGTCGAGACGAGCCGGCTGTACGCGCGGACCATCGCGAAGATCGAGCCGGAATGGCTGGAAACGGTCGGGCCGCATCTGTTGCGCAAGTCGCTTTCCGAGGCGCATTGGGAGAAGAAGGCCGCGCAAGTGGTCGCGTATGAACGCGCGACGCTCTACGGTCTCACGGTCTACGGGCGGCGGCGCGTGAGTTACGGCCAGCAGGACCCGAAGTACGCGCGCGAGTTGTTCATTCGCGGCGCGCTGGTGGAAGGCGAGTTCGACACGCGTCTGCCGTTCTTCGCGCACAACCGCAAGCTGGTCGCGGACATCGAGCAACTCGAACACAAGTCGCGCCGTCAGGACGTGCTCGTGGACGACGAACTCATCCACGGCTTCTACGATTCGCTCGTGCCCGAAGGCATCTGGACCGGCGCGGCGTTCGAACGCTGGTATCGCGACGAGCAGCGCAAGGAGGGCGGCAAACAACTGCTGTTCCTTTCGCGCGACGACCTGATGCGTCACGAGGCCGCCGGCGTCACCACCGACCTGTTCCCGAAGCGCATGATGATGTCGGGCATCGAAATGACGCTCGCGTATCACTTCGAGCCGGGCGCGCCGCGCGACGGCGTGACGCTCACGGTGCCGCTTTATGGCCTGAATCAGATCGATGCGCGCCGCGTCGAATGGCTCGTGCCCGGCATGCTCAAGGAAAAGACGCAACTGCTCCTGAAGTCGCTGCCGCAAAAGCTGCGCCGGCATGTCGTGCCCTTGCCGGATTACGCGGCGGGCTTTGCCGAGCGCAACGCGGGGCCGAGGTTCGGCGCGGGTGCCTTGGTCGATGCGCTCATCGCCGATATTCGGGAGCAGACGCAAGTCGCCGTGAAGAGCGCGGATTTCAAGCTCGAAACGCTGCCTGCGCATCTCTTCATGAACTTCAAGGTGATCGACGAGCACGGCCGCCAGCTCGCGATGGGCCGCAATCTCGCGCAATTGCGAGCGGAACTCGGCGGTCAGGCGCAGCAGCATTTCCAGAAGCTGACGGCAAGCGCGGCTTTCGATGCACTTTCCGCCGATTCGCCAAACGCGCCGCAGACGCAGGCCGCGAGCGCGTCCACCGGCACCGCGCTCTATGAAAACCTCACGACGTGGAATTTCGGCAAGCTACCAGAGCTGTTGGAAATTCGACGTCGCGGGCAGACGCTGTTCGGCTATCCGGCGCTCGTCGATCGCGGCGCGCATTGCGACGTCGAAGTGTTCGATTCGCCGGAGGAGGCGGCGCGGATTCATCGCGCGGGCTTGCGGCGGCTCTTCTGGCTGCAATTGCGCGAGCCGATCCGCTATCTGGAAAAGAATCTGCCGGGGCTGCGCGAAATGTCGATGCAGTTCATGGCGCTCGGCACCGCCGACGAGTTGCGCGATCAGATCGTCGATACGGCGCTGGATCGCGCATGTTTGCAAGACCCGCTACCTGACGACGACGTGAGCTTTTACGCTCGCCGCGATGCCGCGAAAGGCCGGCTGCACGCTGCTCGCGCAGGAGATCGCGCGGCTGGTCGGCGCGATCCTCGGCGAATACGCGGCGCTTCTAAGGAAGCTCGCGCAGGCGAAGCCGTTCGCCCAGGCTTACGCCGATATCCATTCGCAGTTGAACGCGCTCATCGGCAAGCGCTTCGTGATCGACACGCCTTACGCGCAACTCGCGCATTTTCCGCGTTATTTGAAGGGCATCGGGCTGCGAATCGACAAGCTGAAGGCCGATCCGGCTCGCGATGCGCGTATTTCCACGGATCTGCATCCGCTCGTGCAGCAATATCAGCGCGCGCTCGCACAACGCGGCGGCGTGGCGGACGCGCGGCTCTCGGAATACCGCTGGCTGCTGGAAGAACTTCGCGTGTCCCTGTTCGCGCAGGAACTGCGCACACCCATGCCCATTTCCGTGAAGCGCCTGCATAAAGTCTGGGAAGCGATGCAGCGCTAAAAGACGAAGTAGCGCAATGCCGATTTTTTCGCCAAAAAAACGGCATTTCTTGCGCCGTTAAACGAAATTGCGCAAAAACAGGCGTTTCGTCAACGCGACGACAAGCGCAAACGTTCTACAATGACGCCTGCCTTCGGACGTCTACTTTTTCATGCGCTCATCTTTTCTGTCTGGCCGCTTTCGGGCGGTTGCCTCACGCGCCGCGCTCGCTATCGGCGCGGCCTTCATCGCCACCGCGGCATTTGCCAATAACGTCATCGTCCTGAACTCGGCGGAGGCCACGCTGAGTCTTATCGACGAAAACACGCGCCAGGTCGTCGGCACCGTGCCCACGGGCAAGGAACCGCATCACTTGATGCCCACGCCGGACGCGTCATCGCTGATCGTTGCGAACTCGGTATCGAACAATCTCATGTTCGTCGATCCGAAAACCGGCGCCGTGCAGCGCTGGGTTCAGGATATCGAAGACCCGTATCAGATCGGCTTTTCGCCGGATCGCAAGTGGTTCGTGTCGACGGGTCTGCGGCTCGACCGCCTCGATATCTATCATTTCGACGGCAAGAATCTGACCGTGGCCAAGCGCTTGCCGCTCGCCACCATGCCGAGCCATATCGCGTTTTCGAACGACAGCACGACCGCTTTCATCTCGCTGCAGGTGTCGAACGAAATCGCCGCGATCGACCTGGCGACGCAGACGGTCAAGTGGAAGATGAAAGTCGGCCCGACGCCCGCGGGCGTATGGTTCACGCCGGGCGACAAGTATCTGCTCGTTGGCATGACGGGCGCGGATTACGTCGCCGTGGTGGACTGGCGCAATCAGAAGATCGTCAAGACCATCACGACCGGCAAGGGCGCGCATAACTTCCGCTCGCTCGTGGACGGCAAGCATGTGGCCGTGTCGAACCGGGTGGCGAACACCATCAGCATCATCGACGAAGACACGCTCACGAACGTCGGCGACATCACGGGCCTCTTGCCGGGGCCGGATGACATGGAACTTTCCGCCGACAAGAAGTATCTCTGGGTAACGTTCCGTTTCGCGAAGCATGTCGGCGTGATCGACCTTGCGGATCGTAAGCTGATCCAAACCATCAAGGTTGGCCGTTCGCCGCACGGAATCTACTTCTTCAATCGCGCGCCGGTGACCTCGCCTAACGGCGCCTGAGGCTGCCCGCGAAAGCAGTAGGAAAAGGGCGCTTGCGGGCGCCCTGTATTACGATTGAGTCAGGCCGTATTGAGTCACACGGAGCATCATGTTTCATTCCATTCTTTCGTCGCTCGACAGCTTCGTCTCCGCCCTGCAGACCATGCTCTACGTGGACGTGGTCCAGCCGTTCCTGTTCAAGGTCGGCCTCATGGACTATGACGAAGACACCTACGACGCTCTTTACTGGGTGATCGTCGGCGTGCTGGAAGTGCTCGCGATGTACGCCGTGCTGCGCCCGCTCGAAGCGCTGCGCCCGGCCGAGGAATGGCAGGATCGCAAGGGCGTGCGTATCGACGTGCTTTATACGTGGATCGTCAAGCTCGGCATTCTGAACCTCTTTTTCTTCTTTACGTTCCAGCCGGTTTTCGATTCGCTGCAAAGCTGGCTGCGCCTGCATGACATCCCGAATCTGGAAATCGACAATCTCTGGCCGGGCGTGACCACGCAACCCATGGTCACGTTCGTGATTTATCTGGTGCTGCTGGATTTCGCCGGTTATTGGTATCACCGGCTGGAGCATCGCATCGGCATCTGGTGGGAACTGCACGCGGTGCATCACAGCCAGCAGCAAATGTCGCTTTGGTCGGACGACCGTAACCATCTGCTCGACGACATCCTGCAGGCGGGGTTCTTCGCCACTGTCGCGCTCGTGATCGGCGTGGAGCCGTCGCAGTTCGTCGTGCTGGTCGCCATTACGAACCTCATGCAAAGCGTGCAGCACGCCAACATTCGCTTGCATTACGGCTGGCTGGGCGACCGGCTCTTCGTGAGCCCGGCGTTTCATCGTCGTCATCATGCAATCGGCTTCGGCCACGAAGGCACGGCGTACGGCTGCAACTTCGGCGTGCTGTTCGCGTTCTGGGACATTCTCTTTCGCTCGGCTTCGTTCGACCGCACCGTGGAGCCGACCGGTATTCGCGATCAACTCGGCGCGCCGGGCGTCGCGCCCGTGCGTTACGGCGACGGCTTCGTCGAACAGCACTGGCTCGCGTTCAAGCGGATCGGCGCGCGTTTGTCTTCGCGTCGCGCGAATTCGGCTTCCGACAAAAGCTCGGCGGCTGTCTGAGTCTCCATCACCAGCGCCCGTTCGGCGCGCTGGTTTATGCTGTCGTTTCCACTCCCTCTTCGTCGAATCACGCATGAATGACTTGCTGCGTTCGTTCGTGCGCGCCATTGCGCATGCCTTTCACCCACGCATGCTCTGGCTGACTTTCATGCCATTTGCGGTCGCCACGCTGAGCTGGGGCGCGGTGCTCTGGTTCTTCTGGCAGACGCTGACAGGCGCGGCAACCGGTTGGCTCGACGGCTGGGCGCTCACCGCCACGATGTACCGCCTGTTCGATGCCGTCGGCTTCTCCTCGCTGCATGCGGTGATCGCGCCGTTTTTCGTCGTCATCATGGCGATTCCGCTGATCTTCGTGACCGTGCTGCTGCTGATCGCCACGCTCTCCATGCCAGGCGTCATCAAGCTGCTCACGCGCCGGCCGGGCGGTCATTACGCGCTGCTCGAAGAGCGTCACGGCGGCTCGTGGTACGGCAGTCTCGGGCACTCGGTCATTACCACGCTCGTTTGCCTGATCGCGCTCGTTGTCACGTTGCCGCTGTGGCTCATTCCACCGTTTTTCGCGCTGATTCCACCGCTCTTGTGGGGCTGGCTCACCTATCGCGTGATGACTTACGATGCGCTCGCCGTGCACGCGAGCGCCGAGGAACGCCGTGTGATCGTGCGTGATGCGCGCTGGCCGCTGCTTGTCATTGGCATCGTGAGCGGCCTGCTCGGTTCGGTGCCGACCATGTTGTGGGCCTGGTCGGTATGGCTCTTGCCACTCTTTCCCGTGGTCGCGGCGGCAACCATCTGGGCATACGCATTCATTCTGGTGTTTTCGGCGCTCTGGTTCGCGCATTACTGCCTGCACGCGCTCGAACGACTACGGGCGAATGCGGCGCCTCAAGTGTCGGCCATCACCGTTCCATTCTGAGAAGGAGCATTCATGGGCATTGGCGTCATCATCATCGGCGACGAGATTCTTTCAGGCCGGCGCACGGACAAGCATCTGCCGAAAATCATCGAATTGCTGAGCGCGCGCGGGCTCTCGCTCGATTGGGCCGAATACGTCGGCGACGATCCCGCGCGCATCACCGCGACGCTCGCGCGCACCTTTGCTTCGAGCGATATCGTGTTTTCGACCGGCGGCATCGGCGCGACACCCGACGATCACACGCGTCAATGCGCGGCCAAGGCGCTCGGCCGGCCGCTCGAACTGCAGCCGGAAGCGGCGGAACTGATCCGCGAGCGCATCCGCGAGACGGCCGGCGACAAACCGTATGACCTCGATTCGCCGGAGAATCTGCATCGGCTGAACATGGGGACGTTTCCGCAGGGCGCGGCGATCATTCCGAACAGCTACAACAAGATTCCGGGCTTTTCCGTCGGCGATCATCATTTCGTGCCGGGCTTTCCCGTCATGGCGTGGCCAATGATCGAATGGGTGCTCGATACCAAGTACGCGCATCTGCATCACGCGACGCCTTATATCGAGCGCTCGTTGCTCGTGTTCGGGCTGCCGGAGTCGCGCATCACGCCGCTCATGGTGACCATCGAACGCGATTTCGACGGCGTGCGCGCCTTCAGCCTGCCGAGCGTGGGCGATGCCGCGCGCGGCGCGCTCTATGCGCGTTCGCATATCGACCTCGGCGTGAAGGGCGAGCCGGATCAGGCCAACGCCGCGTTCGAAGTGTTGCGCGAGGGCGTGCTCGCCCTGGGCGGCGAAGTGGTCGAAGCGCCGCCGGAGGACGCGGCGTGATTCTGCTCGAAGTCATCGCAACGACTGTTTCCGACGCGCGCGCCGCCGAGCGTGGCGGCGCCAATCGGCTTGAACTGATCACGGCGATCGGCGAGGGCGGGTTGACGCCGAGCATCGGCCTGATCGAGTCGGTGGTGGAGGCGGTGCGAATTCCGGTGAACGTCATCGTGCGGCCGCACAGCCGTTCTTTCGTCTACGATGCTGACGATTTCGCGGTCATCGAACGCGACGTCCGCGCAATCGCGAAGACGGGCGCCAACGCGATCGTCGTCGGCATGTTGAACGCACATGGCGATGTCGACACCGAAGCGCTAGAGCGCGTGATCGATGCCGCCGACGGTTTGCCGCTCACCTTCCATCGCGCGATCGACGAAGCCCGCGACTTGCCCGCTGCGTTCGAGACGCTTTTGCGCTTCGACGCCGTCACGAACGTGCTGACATCGGGCGGCAAGCCATCCGTGCTGGAAGCCGGACCGGTTATCAAGGCGCTCGTCGCGCAAGCGGCGGAAACGCATTGCACGGTGCTCGCGGGCGCTGGTTTCATCGTGGATGCGGTCGCACCGTTCGCCGCCGCGACAGGCGTGAAGGCCGTGCATTTCGGCTCTGGCGTGCGCGTGGATGGAAAAGGCTCGGAGCCGGTCGACGAATTACGCGTGGCGCGCGTGCGGGTGTTGCTCGACGCAGGCGAGTGAACGAACGGCGACGCTTATGCGCCCATCCAAGGCAAGCCGCGAAAGCACCATCCCGACACCGTCTTCCGATGCCCTTGCCCGTTTTTGTCTCCCTCGAAACCTTCGAGCAGGTCATACGCTTTCATGAACCCTTCTTTCTGCGCGGCGACCGCGGCGAGCTTGGAGCGCGCGGCGCTGCGGCACAGAAAGAGCACCGGCGTATCCGGAGTGGCGACCTGCCGCAATTGTTCGATAAACTCGCCGTTCGGCACCGAGCCGGGATAGCGAATCCATTCGATATGCGCGTATTGCGCGCTATCGACAGCGGGACGTCCGACCCAGTCGAGTTCGGCGCGTGTGCGGACATCGACGAGACGCGTACGCGGGTCGAGTTGCAGCAGTTCGAAGGCTTCGGCGGGAAGGAAGGCGCCCGCGTAGGTCAGCTTGTTTTCCGTGGCCCGGCTCGCGGCCTGGCCATAAAGTTGTTCGAGCGTGCTCATGGCGCGTAGTCTCCGGTAAAGCGCAAAAATTCATTTTAGCGTGCCAGACTCTGAGCGGTGCCGAGGGCTGGAATCGCGGCAACCTTACTGGGTCAAATTGGTGCAAGATAAGACGAATGCACGAAAATCGGGCGCGCCTCGGTAGATCCGAATTGTCGCGCACCGAATTAGTGCGAACGGTCGGCTTACGACTAAGCGGCCGGCTCGATAAAGCATCATCGTTTCACAAAAAACGCGCGCCGCTTCAATTGCTTAGCGCAAGATTGGTGCGCTTGGCATGGAAGCTGCTTTTCAAACCACGATTGTTTCAGCGGTACAGGATTCGGTCGGGGCGGCGAAAGGTTTTCGCCGACTTTTGTTAATCAGGAGATAGGTAATGAGTAAATCCGTGGCCGACGTCATTCAGCTCGTCAAGGACGAAGACGTCAAGTTTGTCGATTTCCGCTTCACCGACACGCGCGGCAAAGAACAACACGTTTCCGTGCCGGTCTCGGCATTCGACGAAGACAAATTTGAAAGCGGCCACGCTTTCGACGGTTCGTCCATCGCCGGCTGGAAGGGCATCGAAGCATCGGACATGTTGCTCATCCCCGATGCGGATACCGCGTTCATCGACCCGTTCTACGAAGAGTCCACGCTGGTTCTGACCTGCGACGTGGTCGAGCCGGCCGACGGCAAGGGCTACGAGCGCGACCCGCGTTCGCTGTCGAAGCGCGCTGAGGCATATCTGAAGAGCTCGGGTCTCGGCGACACCGCGTTCTTCGGTCCGGAGCCGGAATTCTTTATTTTCGACTCGGTGCAATGGAACACGGATCAGTCGGGCACGTTCGTCAAGATCGGCTCGGAAGAAGCGCCGTGGTCGTCGGCGAAGGAATTCGAAGGCGGCAACACCGGCCACCGTCCGGGCACGAAGGGCGGCTATTTCCCGGTCGCGCCGGTCGACACGTTCCAGGACATGCGTTCTGAAATGTGCCTGTTGCTCGAACAGATCGGCATTCCGGTCGAAGTTCACCACCACGAAGTGGCGGGCCAGGGCCAAAACGAAATCGGCACCAAGTTCTCGACGCTGGTTCAGCGCGCGGACTGGCTGCAGCAGATGAAGTACATCATCCACAACGTGGCGCATACGTACGGCAAGACGGCGACGTTCATGCCGAAGCCTATCGTCGGCGACAACGGTTCGGGCATGCACGTTCACCAGTCGATCTGGAAGGACGGTCAGAACCTGTTCGCGGGCAATGGCTACGCGGGGCTGTCGGAATTCGCGCTGTTCTACATCGGCGGCATCATCAAGCATGCACGCGCGCTGAACGCGATCACGAATCCGGGTACGAACTCGTACAAGCGTCTCGTGCCGCACTTCGAAGCGCCTGTGAAGCTGGCTTACTCGGCTCGCAACCGTTCGGCATCCATCCGCATTCCGCACGTGAGCAACCCGAAGGGCCGCCGTATCGAAACGCGCTTCCCGGATCCGCTCGCGAATCCGTACCTGTGCTTCTCCGCGCTGATGATGGCGGGTCTCGACGGCGTGCAGAACAAGATTCATCCGGGCGAAGCCGCGGACAAGAATCTGTACGACCTGCCGCCGGAAGAAGATGCAAAGATCCCGACCGTGTGTGCCGGCCTCGATCAGGCACTCGACGCACTCGACGCGGATCGCGAGTTCCTGACGCGCGGCGGCGTGTTCACGGATTCGATGCTCGACGCGTACATCGAACTGAAGACGAACGAGCTGCAACGTTATCGTCAGTCGGTGCATCCGGTCGAGTTCGAGATGTACTACTCGCTGTAAGCGCCGCCAACGCATGACGTCGATGCGCTTCGTAGACGGCTGGTCGATGAAGCGCGCGGCGCATGCCCTAGGCGAACACGAAAAAGGGACGGCGCGCCGTCCCTTTTTTAATCGCCGCGTGGCTGACGCGTGTCACATGCAGTCACAAAGAAAGAAGAAGATCGAGTTTCACGAGCGACCTCATTGGCCACCCTTTTTAAAGCTCGATGGTGCTTAAGAATCTGATCAAGGCCCGCAAAGGGCATGCCGACGCACTCTCCGACGACACCCAACTCGCGGGAACCGGTCTTCTGCCGGGACTCGAAGCGTTGCCGACCGTCGTGCTCGTGCTCGACAAACGCACGCAGCGCATCGCGTACGCGAACCCGTCGGCGGAGTCGATGCTGGAGATGTCGCGCAAGCAACTCACGCAGACGCACTGGCCCAATCTCTTCGCCAACTCCGAGGAACTGGCGACGACCATCGCATCCATCGCGGAAAACCGCTTCAACGCGACGCGGCTCGATGCCATGCTCGAACGCCCCGGGCGCGAGGCGTTTCATGTGCATGCGATCGTCGCGTATCTGGAAGTCGCCACCGATTACGTGCTGCTCGAACTCTTCGAGAACGAACGGCATTTGCGCACCGACCGCGAAGAGCGCATTCACGATCTCACGGCGGTAAACAAGCAGCTCATCCGCAACCTCGCGCACGAGATCAAAAATCCGCTTGGCGGAATTCGCGGGGCCGCGCAGCTGCTCGAGTTCGAACTCGGCGCGCGCGAACGCGACGAGTTGCGCGAATACACGCAGGTCATCATCAAGGAATCGGATCGGCTGCAGACGCTCGTCGATCGCTTGCTGGAACCGCACCGGCATCCGCATATCGTGGGCGATGTGAACATCCACGAAGTCTGCGAGCGCGTGCGCGCGGTGATCCTCGCGGAGTTTCCGCGCGGCCTCACCATCGAACGCGATTACGACGTGAGCGTGCCCGACCTGCGCGGCGACAAGGAACAACTGATTCAAGCGCTCCTCAACATCGTGCGCAACGCGGCCGAAGCGTTGAGAGAGCGCATCTCGCAAGGCGACGCCAAGATCGAACTGCGTACGCGCATTGCGCGCAAGGTGACCATTGGCAAAAAGCTGCACAAACTGGCATTGGACTTGCATATCACTGACAACGGTCCCGGCATTCCTAGTGAGATTCGCGACCGGATTTTCTTTCCGCTCGTGTCGGGCCGGGAAGATGGCAGCGGTCTGGGTCTTACGCTCGCGCAGTCGTTCGTGCATCAGCACGACGGGCTGATCGAAGTGGAGAGCAAGCCCGGTTGCACCGAGTTCGCCATGCTGTTGCCATTCGGAAACTGAGGATCATCGACCTGAATCCAAACGACGCACATCCCTGGCCGCTAATTTACGACGCGATTGCGCTCCAAGCCTTGAAGCCTGACCGTTTCGACGGGCTCACACCGAACCACACGAAGACTTCTCGCCGAACGATATGAAGCCGATCTGGATAGTAGACGACGACCAATCAATCCGATGGGTGCTTGAGAAAGCACTCGCACGTGAGAACTTCACGACGCGCAGTTTCTCCGGCGTGCGCGACGCGCTCGCCGCGCTCGAGCACGACAGCCCGCAAGTGCTCGTCTCCGACATCCGCATGCCAGGCGGCTCGGGCCTCGAATTGCTGCAAACGGTGCGTGACCGCTTGCCGGGCTTGCCAGTCATCATCATGACGGCGTTCTCGGATCTGGATAGTGCGGTGGCCGCATTCCAGGGCGGCGCGTTCGAATATCTCGCGAAGCCTTTCGATGTCGACAAGGCCGTCGAGCTGATCCGCCGCGCCGTCGACGAGTCCATGCGCGGCGAGTCCGCCTTCGACGAGCGCGTGACGGAAACGCCCGAGATGCTCGGCCAGGCGCCGGCCATGCAGGACATGTTTCGCGCCATCGGCCGCTTGTCGCATTCGGCGGCGACCGTGCTCATCACGGGCGAATCAGGCACCGGAAAGGAGCTTGTCGCGCGCGCCTTGCACCGACATAGCCCGCGCGCGAACGGACCGTTCATCGCGCTGAATACGGCGGCGATTCCGAAGGATTTGTTGGAATCCGAACTATTCGGTCACGAGCGCGGCGCGTTCACCGGCGCGCAGGCCATGCGGCAAGGGCGTTTCGAGCAGGCGGAAAACGGCACGCTGTTCCTCGATGAAATCGGCGACATGCCGTTCGACTTGCAGACCCGCTTGCTGCGCGTGCTCTCCGATGGACAGTTTTATCGCGTGGGCGGACACAATCCGCTCAAGGCGAACGTGCGCGTGATCGCGGCGACGCATCAGAATCTCGAATCGCGCGTGCGGCAGGGTTTGTTTCGCGAGGACTTGTATCACCGGCTCAACGTGATTCGCCTGCGCTTGCCCGCGTTGCGTGAACGCAGCGAAGACATTCCCTTGCTCACGCGGCATTTTCTGCAGAAGAGCGCGCGTGATTTGGGCGTCGAGCCCAAGCGCGTTTCGGATGAAGCGATTGCTTATCTGGCGTCGCTGCCGTTTCCGGGCAACGTGCGCCAGTTGGAGAACTTGTGCAACTGGCTGACGGTGATGGCGCCCGCGCAAGTCATCGAGCAGAAGGACTTGCCACCCGACCTCACGCCGCGACAGGACTATGCGTCGGCGGAGAGCATTGCGGTGTTGCCCGATGGCGCGATGACGGCGGGGCCCGCAGTCACCAACGGCGTCGCGGCGCCGTTGGCCGGAACGCCGGCTGGCGTTTGGGAGAACGGCTTGCGCACGGAAGTCGCGCGCCTTTTGCGTGAGAATTCGGCCGACGTCATGGACGAACTCGCGCGCCGTTTCGAGGCTGCCGTGATTCGCGAAGCACTCGACTTCACGCGCGGCCGGAAAGTAGAAGCGGCCGAGCGTCTGGGCATTGGCCGCAATACCATCACGCGCAAGATTCAGGAACTGCATTTGGACGCGTGATTTGGAGCAAATGGGGTCAGCCGAGCGTCGCGATCACCGGCGCGTGGTCGGATGGCTGGTCCCATTTGCGCGGCGCTTTATCGACTTCGCATGAAGTGCATAGCGCCGAGAGTTCCGCCGACAGCAAGATATGGTCGATACGCAGACCCATGTTCCGGCGGAACGCCATCATTCGATAATCCCACCACGTATAGAGCTTTTCGGGCTGCTCGAACTTGCGGAAGGCATCGGTCAGGCCGAGTTCGACGAGTTGCACGAAGTGCGCGCGCTCCTCGGGCGATACGAGATTCTGTCCTTCCCACGCTTTCGGGTCGTGCACGTCGCGGTCGTCTGGCGCGATGTTGTAGTCGCCGAGTAACGCGAGCTTCGAATGATGCGCCATCTCACCGCGCAGCCATTCACGCAGCGCGTCGAGCCAGCGCATCTTGTAGGCGAACTTCTCGGTGCCGGGCGCCTGGCCGTTCGGAAAATACGCCGACACAATGCGCACGCCTTCCACCGTCGCCGCGATTACGCGCTGCTGCAAATCCTCGAAACCGGGGATATTGCGAATGACGTTCACCTCGTCCACTTCCATGCCGTCGCGCACCAGAATGCCGACGCCGTTATAGGTCTTCTGTCCCGCGAACCAGCTTTTGAAACCGACAGCCGCGAGTTCGGCGCGCGGAAACTTTTCGTCGGGGAGCTTGAGTTCCTGAAGACACAGGACGTCGACGTTGGAGGAAGCCAGCCAGTCGATGACGTGCTGCTGGCGGACTTTGAGCGAGTTGACGTTCCAGGTGGCGATTTTCATGGGGACGACGATTATCTTTGGTTCTGGTGAGGTCGAGTGCGCCGGACTTCGTGCGCAAGGCAATTCAAGTGCGGATAGCCATCCCGAATGATACCGCCATGTCATGGCGGATCGGCTTCGGCAGCCTGGCGCGTGCTTCGCAAAGCTGCGGTCGAAGCGCCTCTTTACACCATTTTTACACCGCCCCCTCCAACCTTATCCAACCCTTTACGCGTCCTCCCCTAATCTCCACCCTATCCGGAAACCGATAGGGG
Source organism: Caballeronia sp. LZ001 (assembly GCF_031450875.1). Lineage (NCBI taxonomy): Bacteria > Pseudomonadati > Pseudomonadota > Betaproteobacteria > Burkholderiales > Burkholderiaceae > Caballeronia > Caballeronia sp. LZ001. The sequence goes on from NZ_JARTVX010000004.1 coordinate 1,150,317, forward strand.
AGAACGTCTCAATGGACCTGCTTTACCTCGCCGGCATAGCCCTGTTCTGGGCCCTGTGCGTGGCCCTCACGCGTGGCTGCGCGCTACTGCGCAACCGCGTTCAGGGAGGCCGCGCATGAACGCCTGGATGATGTGGCTCGCCGCCGCTTCGACGCTGCTGCTCTTCGCGTACCTCGTTTATGCGCTTCTCGACGCGGAGAACCTCGAATGAACGCCAATTCGCTGATGCAGACAACACTCTTCATCGTCGTGCTGATCGCGCTCGCCATCCCGCTCGGCCGATACATCGCGAACGTGCTCGATGGCTCATCGGTGATCGTGAGAAAGACACGACCCGTCGAACGATTCATCTACCGCATGGCCGGCGTCGACCCCGAAGCGGAAATGTCGTGGAAGCACTACGCACTCGCCGTGCTGCTCTTTAACGCGCTCGGCACGCTCGCGCTGTACGGCTTGCTGCGCGTGCAGCATCTGCTGCCCGCCAACCCGCAAGGCTTCGGCGCGATGACGCCCGACGCCGCCTTCAACACCGCCGTGAGCTTCGTGACCAACACGAACTGGCAGGACTACGGCGGTGAAAGCACGCTCGGCTATCTCGCGCAAATGCTCGGCCTGACCGTGCAGAACTTCCTTTCGGCGGCGACGGGCATCGCCGTCGTCATCGCGCTGATTCGCGGTTTCAAGCGGCATTCGGTGCAGACCATCGGCAACTTCTGGGTCGATCTCACGCGCACCACGTTGTACGTGCTCGCGCCGCTTGCGGTCGTGGTGTCGGTGTTGCTCGTGAGTCAGGGCGTGATCCAGAACTTCAAGGCGTATCGGGACGTCTCGACGCTGCAAGTCACGACGTATCAGGCGCAGTCGACGGACGCGCAAGGCAAGGCCGTCACGCAAACGCTCAAGAACGACAAGCAAACGCTGCCGATGGGCCCCGTCGCGTCGCAGGAAGCCATCAAGATGCTCGGCACCAACGGTGGCGGCTTCTTCAACGCGAACTCCGCGCATCCGTACGAGAACCCGACGCCGTTTGCAAACTTCGTGCAGATGCTCGCCATGCTCGTCATTCCGGCGGCGTTATGCGTCGTCTTCGGGCGCATGGTCGGCGACAAGCGGCAAGGCTATGCGGTGCTCGCGGCCATGACCATCGCGTTCGCCGCCGCCTGCTGGAGCGAGATCGCGGCGGAACAGTCGGGCAATCCGGTCTATGCGTCGCTGCATGTCGATACGACCGCGTCCGCGCTGCAATCGGGCGGCAACATGGAAGGCAAGGAAACGCGCTTCGGCATTGCGCAATCGGGCATCTTCACGGTGGCGACGACCGCGGCCTCATGCGGCGCCGTCAACAACATGCACGATTCGCTGACGCCGCTCGGCGGGCTCGTGCCGATGCTGCTCATCCAGCTTGGCGAAGTGATCTTCGGCGGCGTCGGGTCGGGGCTCTACGGCATGCTCGTGTTCGCGTTGCTCGCGGTGTTCGTCGCGGGGCTGATGATCGGCCGCACGCCCGAATACGCGGGCAAGAAGATCGAATCGTTCGAGATGAAGATGGTGTCGATCACCATTTTGCTCACGCCGTTCATCGTGCTCGCGGGCACCTCGATCGCCGTGCTGAGCGTGGCGGGAACGGCAGGTATCGCCAATCCCGGCGCGCACGGCTTCTCCGAAGTGCTCTATGCCTTCAGTTCCGCCGCCAACAACAACGGCAGCGCGTTCGGGGGGCTTTCGGTGAACACGCCGTTCTATAACGTCCTGCTCGGCATCGCGATGTGGTTCGGCCGCTTCGGTTCGATCATTCCGGTGCTCGCCATCGCGGGATCGCTCGCGGCCAAGAAGCGCCTCGCGGTGACGGCGGGCACGCTGCCCACGCACGGACCGCTCTTCGTCGTGTTGCTGCTCGGCACGCTGGTGCTGGTCGGCGCGCTCACGTACGTCCCCGCGCTCGCGCTCGGGCCGGTCGTCGAGCATCTCGGCATGATCGCCGGCCACTGAATCTCGAGGAAAGCATGAATCAAATGAATCAAGCGCCGCTGCATCGTCCGGACAATACCGGGCAGACGCGCACGGCGGCCCGTTCGATGTTCGATCCCGCGCTCGTGAAGCCCGCGATCGTCGATTCGTTCGTCAAGCTCGCGCCGCGCACGCAGTTGCGAAACCCCGTGATGTTCTGCGTGTACGTCGGCAGCATTCTCACGACCGTGCTCTGGATCGCCGCGCTCGCGGGCCAGGCCGAAGCGCCCGCGGGCTTCATCCTCGCGATCGCGTTATGGCTGTGGTTCACGGTGCTCTTCGCCAACTTCGCGGAAGCGCTCGCGGAAGGGCGCTCGAAGGCGCAGGCGGCGTCGTTGCGCAACGCCAAGCACAACGTGGTCGCCAAAAAGCTCAACGAGCCGCATCCGAAGTCGCCGATCCGCATCGTCGCATCGACGGATCTGCGGCGCGGCGATGTCGTGCTCGTCGAAGCGGGCGACGCGATTCCCGCCGATGGCGAAGTGATCGAAGGCGTGGCATCGGTCGATGAATCCGCGATCACGGGTGAATCCGCGCCCGTGATCCGCGAGTCGGGCGGCGACTTCTCGTCGGTGACGGGCGGCACGCGCGTGCTGTCGGACTGGATCGTCGTGCGAGTGAGCGTGAATCCGGGCGAGGCGTTTCTCGACCGCATGATCGCCATGGTCGAAGGCGCGAAGCGTCAGAAGACGCCGAACGAAATCGCGCTCACCATCTTGCTCGTCGCGCTCACGCTCGTCTTGCTGTTCGCCACCGCGAGCCTCTTGCCGTTCTCCATGTTCGCCGTCGATGCCGCGAAGGCGGGCCACGTAGTGAGCATCACCGCGCTCGTGGCCTTGCTCGTCTGCCTGATCCCGACGACCATCGGCGGCCTGCTGTCCGCCATCGGCGTGGCGGGGATGAGCCGCATGATGCAGGCGAACGTCATCGCGACCTCGGGCCGCGCGGTCGAAGCCGCCGGCGATGTCGACGTGCTCCTGCTCGACAAGACCGGCACGATCACGCTCGGCAACCGGCAGGCGTCTTCGTTCGCGCCCGCGCCGCGGGTCGATGAACGCGAACTCGCCGATGCCGCGCAACTCGCCTCGCTCGCCGACGAAACGCCGGAAGGACGCAGCATCGTGGTGCTGGCCAAGCAACGCTTCAACATCCGCGAACGCGACATGGCCAGCTTGCACGCGACGTTTCTGGCGTTCTCCGCGCAGACGCGCATGAGCGGGGTGGATCTTCCCGACCGCGAGATTCGCAAGGGCGCGGCGCTCGCGGTGAAGAAGTACATCGAGGAACACGGCGGGCGTTTTCCGCAGGAAGTGCAGAGCGCCGTGGATGAAATCGCGCGACGCGGCGGCACGCCGCTCGTCGTCGCGGAACGCATGCTCGAAGGCGGCGCGCGCGCGCTCGGCGTGATCGAGCTGAAGGACATCGTGAAGGGCGGTATTCGCGAGCGCTTTGCCGAACTGCGCAAGATGGGCATCAAGACCGTGATGGTGACGGGCGACAACCGCTTGACCGCCGCCGCGATTGCCGCCGAAGCGGGCGTCGACGATTATCTCGCCGAAGCCACGCCGGAGACGAAGCTCGCGACCATCCGCGCGCATCAGGCCGAAGGGCGGCTCGTGGCGATGACCGGCGACGGCACCAACGACGCGCCCGCGCTCGCCCAGGCCGATGTCGCCGTCGCGATGAACACCGGCACGCAGGCCGCGAAGGAAGCGGGCAACATGGTCGATCTCGATTCGAATCCGACCAAGCTGATCGAGATCGTCGAGATCGGCAAGCAGATGCTGATGACGCGCGGTTCGCTCACCACGTTTTCCATCGCCAACGACGTGGCCAAGTATTTCGCGATCATCCCGGCCGCGTTCGCGACGACGTATCCGCAATTGCGCGTGCTCGACGTGATGCATCTCGCGTCGCCGTCGTCGGCGATTCTCTCGGCGGTGATCTTCAATGCGCTGATCATCGTGTTTCTGATTCCGCTCGCGTTGAAGGGCGTGAAGTATCGCGCGCTCGGCGCAGCTTCGCTCTTGCGGCGTAATTTGCTGATCTACGGGCTGGGCGGCATCGTGTTGCCGTTTCCGGTCATCAAGCTGATCGACATGACCATCAGCGCACTCGGCTGGCAATAATGGAGATGAACATGAAGAACCTCTTGCGTCCCGCGATCGTGCTGCTGCTCGCGCTGACTGTCGTGACCGGCTTGCTTTATCCGGCCATCGTGACGGCGCTCGGACAGGCGGCGTTCTCGCATCGGGCGAACGGCAGCATCATCGAGCGAGATGGGAAGGCGGTCGGTTCGGAACTGATCGGCCAGCAATTCGATGCCCCGCGCTACTTCTGGGGCCGTCTCTCGGCGACCACGCCGAACCCGTATAACGCGAGCGCGTCGAGCGGCTCGAACCTCGGTCCGACGAATCCCGCGCTCGCCGATGAGATCAAGTCGCGGATCACCGCGCTCGACGATCCGGCGTCCGCGCCTGTCGACCTCGTGACGTCTTCGGGCAGCGGGCTCGATCCCGAGATCAGTCCGGCAGCGGCGGCGTATCAGGTCGAACGCGTGGCGAAGGCGCGCGGCCTGCCGCGCGCACGGGTCGAAACGCTCGTCGCGCAGGCAACGTCCGGTAGACAGTTCGGTCTCTTCGGAGAGCCGCGAGTGAATGTGCTTAAATTGAATCTCGCGCTCGACGATGTTCGATGATCGATCACGCTTGAAGCAATCCGCCGCCCACGATGACCCGTCCCACTCCCGATGAACTCCTCGACAAACTGCAACGTGAGGAAGCGCAGCGTCAGCGCGGCCGGCTGAAGATTTTTTTCGGAGCATCGGCGGGTGTAGGCAAGACGTTCGCCATGTTGCAGGCCGCGCGGCGTTTGCGCGAAGAGGGTGTCGACGTGGTCGCGGGCGTCGTCGAAACGCATGGGCGGAAAGAGACGCTTGCGCTGCTCGAAGGAGTCGACGTTCTGCCGCCTGCGCGCATCGAGTATCGCGGGCGGCTTCTCGCCGAATTCGATCTCGACGCCGCGCTCGCCCGCAAGCCGCAACTGATCCTCGTCGACGAACTCGCGCACGCGAACGTGCAAGGTTCGCGGCATCTGAAGCGCTGGCAGGACGTGCAGGAACTGCTCGATGCGGGCATCGACGTATACACCACGGTCAATGTCCAGCACCTCGAAAGTCTCAACGATATCGTCGGGCGTATCACCGGCATTCGCGTATGGGAGACGGTGCCCGACCGCGTGTTCGATCGCGCCGACGAAGTCACGCTCGTCGACCTGCCGCCCGAAGAGTTGCTCGACCGTCTGCGCGACGGCAAGGTCTATCTGCCGCAACAGGCCGAGCATGCGGTGCGCAACTTCTTTCGCAAGGGCAATCTCATCGCGCTGCGCGAACTGGCGTTGCGGCGCACCGCCGATCGCGTCGATGCGCAGATGCGCGAGTATCGTGCCGATCAATCCATCGAGCGTATCTGGCGCGCGCGCGAACGGCTGATCGCGTGCATCGGTCCGGGCCCGGAAAGCGCGGCGCTGGTGCGTGCGGCGGCGCGGCTCGCGAGCGCGCTGAAGGCGGACTGGCTCGCGGTGTACGTGGAGACGCCGCGCCTGCAACGCCTTCCCGATGACACGCGTCAACGCACCTTCGACGCCCTCAAGCTCGCCGCCGAACTCGGCGCGGAAACCGTCACGCTGGATGGCGCCGATGCGGCGGCCACGCTCATCGCTTATGCGCGCATGCGCAACGTGTCGAAGCTCGTGGCGGGTGCGTCCTTGCCCGGCGGATGGCGGCGCCTCTTCGATACGCCGATGACCGAGCGCATCGTGCGGCAGGCGGCGGATATCGACGTGACGCTCGTGTCCACCGGTCCACGCGACGAACCGCGCACGAACTACGCAATGTCGTTCACCGCGCATTCGCCGCCGCATGCGTACCTTCTTGCGCTCGTCATCGGTGCGGCCATTACGGTCGTCGCGAACTTCCTGGAAGCGCGCCATTTCGCGATCACTAATCTCGTGATGCTGTATCTGCTGGGCGTGATCTTCGCGGCGGTACGGCTCGGACGCGGGCCGGGCGTCATGCTCTCGTTTCTCTCCGTCGCCGCGTTCGATTACTTCTTCGTGCCGCCGACGCTGTCGTTCTCCGTGACGGACACGCAGTATCTGCTGACCTTCATCGTGATGCTGCTGACTTCGCTCACCATCAGCCATCTCACGTCGAGTTTGCGGCGCGAGGCGCGCATTGCATCGCAACGGGAACGGCGCACGAGCGCCATGTACGCGATGACCAAGGAGCTTGCGGCCGCCTTGATGACCGAGCAGATCATCGAGATCGGCACGCGCCATGTCGCGGAGATTTTTCAGGCGAAGGTCGCGATTCTGCTGCCCGATGCCGCCGAACAAGTGCGCCAGAAAGTGGGCGAGCCGAATCCCGACACGGCGCTTGATGCCGCACGTCTGGATATCGATATCGCGCAGTGGGTCTACGATCAGCAAAAGCCCGCGGGACATGGCGCGGAAACGCTGCCGGCCGCTGCGGCGCTCTACTTGCCGCTCAAGGCGCCGATGCGCACGCGCGGCGTGCTCGCGCTCGTCACGGGACGCGAGGCCGAATTCGCCGTGCCGGAGCAGCGGCGCATGATCGAAACCTTCGCGGCGCAAATCGCGCTGGCGCTGGAGCGCGTGCACTACGTGGAGATCGCGCAGGACGCGCTCGTCAACATGGAATCGGAGCGCATGCGCAATGCCTTGCTGGCCGCGATATCGCACGATCTGCGCACGCCGCTGACATCGATCGTCGGCTTTGCGTCGTTGCTGGAGGGCGGGGCGTCGGAAGCGTCGTCGCGCGAACTGATCCATGCTATCCACGAGGAAGCGTTGCGCATGAGCGGGCTCGTGACGAATCTGCTCGACATGGCGCGTTTGCAGGCGGGCGCGGTGCGGCTGAACCGTCAGTGGTCGATGCTCGAGGAGACCGTCGGCGCGGCGCTCAACGTCATGCGCCGGACGCTCGCCGGCCGTCCGGTGCAGGTGCGCGTTCCCGCCGATCTGCCGCTTCTCATGCTCGATGCCGTGCTGATGGAGCGGCTCTTCGCGAACCTTCTGGAGAACGCGGCGAAGTACACGCCTGCGGGTTCCGCCATACGCATAAGCGCGGCGGCCGAGCAGGATGGCGATGGCCGCGTCGTGCGCGTGTGTATCGACGACGACGGTCCGGGCGTGCCTGCCGGTAGCGAAGGGCGCTTGTTCGAGAAGTTCACGCGTGGGGAGAAGGAGTCGGCGAAACCGGGCATCGGGCTTGGGCTTGCGATCTGCCGGGCGATTGTCGAGGCGCATGGCGGGCGCATCGGCGCGGAGAATCGTGCCGATGGCGGCGCGCGGTTCTGGTTCACGTTGCCGGTGGAGGAGGCGATGCCTAGGGACATGCCGCAGGACGAGGAGGCTGAAGCGCCGCAACGGGATGGCGATATGGCGGGTTGAGCGGCGTGATGGCTCGAGCCGGAATCTCGCGAGTCGGGCGCGCGGTCTTTTCGATTAACGATTACCTTGCGGCTCCGTAGACGAACCGGACGCGTTCTCACGATATCGGACGCGCAGACGGCGAGCGGTGCTGCCCCGGCTCAATAGGGTCGTCGCCGTTCACGAATGCCACGAATCAGCGGGCACATTCGGCTTTCTGTAGGCCTCGGCCGTCTGGTGGCGTGCCGAAGCCCGCGCCTCCATGCGATCATGCCATTCGCCGCCACGCTCACAAAACGCCATGACCGATCCTCAACCGACGCTCGAAGGACCGCGCGTCCAGCTTCGCCCGCTGCAACGCGATGACGCCCAAGCCTTGCTCGATGCCGCCGCCGACGGCGAGCTCTGGAATCTCGCGGTCACCGTCGTGCCGAACGCCGACACCATCGCCCGCTATATCGATGCCGCGCTCGCCGGTCGCGATGCCGGCACCGTCATGCCATTCGTGATCGTGCGCCGCGACACGGGCAAGGTTGCCGGCAGCACGCGCTTCTGGAAAATCGATCGCGCGAACCGCAAGCAGGAGATCGGTCATACGTGGCTCGCGGCATCGGCGCAACGCACGGGCATCAACACCGAAGCCAAGCTGCTCCTGCTCACGCACGCGTTTGAAACCATGCAGTGCGTGCGCGTGCAGTTCACCACCGACGAACTCAATGCGAAGTCGCGCGCGGCGATACTCGGCATCGGCGCGAAACAGGAAGGAATCGTGCGGCACGAGCGCATCATGCCCGATGGCCGCAAGCGCAACTCGGTGCGCTTTTCGATCATCGACGACGAATGGCCCGGCGTCAAAGCGACGTTGCTTGCCAAGCTCGAAGGCCAGGCGTAGCGGGGTCTTTCTCCGCGCGTGCATGAAGGCGACGAAGTGGCGCGTGAGCGCATCGTCGCGTGCGCTTTGCCATGCGAGGCGATGCGCCTTTTCGCTAGTACGCCGCTCTGCCGCGCGAGACGAGCACGCGCTTGTAACGCGCGTCATCCGGCAAGGTCGGCACGTTGTCTTAACGTGGCATCTGTCCTCCAAACGCCGCAACGTCGCAACGCACAGCCCACTAGCGCGCTTTGCGCGTCATCCAAACAAGCCCGCACGGCTTTTCTGTCCCGCTACAATCGGACGAACAGCCTTACAGCGGAGGGTTCTTACATGGATCTCATCATTCGCCGCGCGGCGCTCGTGCGCGGTCGCGAATTGGTCGACATCGGCATGGAAGCGGGGCGCATCGTCGCCATCGAGCCGCATTTGAGCGCCACCGCGCGCGAGGAAATCGACGCCGACGGTTCGCTCGTCACCGCGCCTTTCGTCGATGCCCACTTTCACATGGACGCGACGCTCTCTTACGGCTTGCCGCGCGTGAACGCGTCCGGCACCCTGCTGGAAGGCATCGCGCTGTGGGGCGAACTCAAGCCCGAACTCACGCAGGAAGCGCTCGTCGAACGCGCGATGCAATATTGCGACTGGGCGGTCGGGCGCGGCTTGCTCGCCATTCGCACGCACGTCGATGTCTGCGATCCGCGTCTGCTCGCGGTCGAAGCCTTGCTCGAAGTCAAGCGGCGTGTGAAGCCGTATCTCGATTTGCAACTCGTCGCGTTTCCGCAAGACGGCGTGCTGCGCAGCGCCGGCGCGTTCGAAAATCTCAAGCGCTCGATTGCGCTCGGCGTCGATGTGGTCGGCGGCATTCCTCACTTCGAACGCACCATGGCCGACGGTGCGGCGTCCGTGAAACTGCTGTGCGAATACGCGGCGGAGCAGGGTTTGCGCGTCGACATGCACTGCGACGAATCGGACGATCCCATGTCGCGTCACATCGAAACGCTCGTCGCCGAAACGCACCGGCTCGGTCTGCAAGGCCGCGTGACCGGCTCGCATCTTACGTCCATGCATTCGATGGACAACTACTACGTGAGCAAGCTCATCCCGCTGATTCGCGAGTCGGGCGTCGCGGCGATTGCCAATCCGCTCATCAACATCACGTTACAGGGCAGATCGGATACGTATCCGAAGCGGCGCGGCATGACGCGCGTGCCCGAGCTGATGGCGGCAGGCGTCGATGTTGCCTTCGGACACGACTGCGTGATGGACCCGTGGTACAGCCTGGGCTCCGGTGACATGCTTGAAGTGGCGCACATGGGATTGCACGTCGCGCAGATGACGAGCCAGGATGGCATGCGCGCCGCGTTCGATGCGGTGACGACGACGCCTGCGCGCATTCTGGGCATCGAAGGTTATGGGCTGGAAGTGGGATGCAACGCGGATTGCGTCGTGCTCGACGCACGCGATCCGATCGAAGCCATTCGCCTGCGCGCGGCGCGCGTGGCCGTGGTGAGACGAGGAAAGGTCGTGAGCCGAAGTCCCGCCGTGCGCGCAACGCTTGCGCTGGAGGGACGGCCGCCAAGCGTCGACTTCAAACTCTGGCGCTAGGCGGACAATAACGCGGATAAAAACGAAGGGGGCCGAAGCCCCCTTTTCGATTTATCCCGCCATGCCGTTATGCCTCAACAGCGCGTCGATGTTCGGCTCGCGTCCGCGAAAGGCCTTGAACGAATCCATCGCGGGACGGCTGCCGCCGACTTCGAGAATCTCCCGGCGATACCGCGTTCCCGTCTGTGCATCCAGCACCGAACCGTTCGCGAGCTTCGCGGCTTCCTCGAACGCGGCGTAGGCATCGGCGGAAAGCACTTCGGCCCACTTGTAGCTGTAGTAGCCGGCCGCATAACCGCCCGCGAAGATATGGCTGAACGTGTTCGGCCAGCGCGAAAACGAGGTTTGCGGAATCACGTGGAACTTCTCGTTGATCTCGCGTGCCAGGTCGTTGACGTTCTGCGTGCTGTCCGCCGGATCGTAAGACGTGTGCAGGACGAGATCGAACATGGAGAACACGATCTGCCGCAAGGTGCCGAGACCGCTCTGGAAATTCTTGGCCGCCAGCATCTTGTCGAAGAGTTCTCGCGGCAGCGGTGCGCCCGTTTCGACGTGTGACGACATGTCGGTCAGCACGTCCCACTCCCAACAAAAGTTCTCCATGAACTGCGACGGCAATTCGACCGCATCCCACTCGACGCCGTTAATGCCCGACACGCCCATTTCCTCGATACGCGTCAGCATGTGATGCAGACCGTGGCCGAATTCATGGAACAGCGTGATGACTTCGTCGTGGGTGAAGCACGCAGACTTGTTGCCGACGGGCGCCGAGAAGTTGCAGGTGAGATAGGCGACCGGCGTCTGCACGCCGCCTTGCGCGCGCTTGTGGCGTGAGCGGGCGTCGTCCATCCATGCGCCGCCGCGCTTGCCTTCGCGCGCGTACAGGTCGAGGTAGAACTGCGCGACGAGCGTGCCGTCCTGGTTTTCCACACGGAAGAAGCGCACGTCCTTGTTCCAAACGGCGGCTTCGTCACGGCGGATCGAGACATTGAAGAGCGTTTCGGTGACCTTGAACAGCCCCTTGAGCACGGCTTCCTGCGGAAAGTACTGCTTCACTTCGTTCTCGGAGAACGAATAGCGCTTCTGACGCAGACGCTCCGCCGCGAACGCGATGTCCCACGGTTGCAGTTCGGGCATGCCGAGTTCGGTGGCGGCGAACGCGCGCAGTTCCATCCAGTCGTTTTCGGCATAGGGACGCGCGCGCTTTGCGAGGTCTTCCAGGAACGCGATCACTTGCGCGGGCGACTCGGCCATCTTCGGTGCAAGCGACACTTCCGCGAAGTTCTGGTAGCCGAGCGTGCGCGCTTCTTCGAGACGCAGCGCCAGGTTCTCCACGATGTTCTGCGTGTTGTCCCACTCGGCCCGGCCCTTGCCGTAGGTCTCGCCGAGTTCCGACGCACGCGTGACATACGCGCGATACATCGCCTCACGCATCGGCCGATGCTCCGAATACTGCAGCACCGGGAAATACGACGGGAAGTGCAGCGTGAACTTCCAGCCTTCCTTGCCTTCGCGCTGGGCGGCTTCGTGTGCCGCTTCGATCACGTCGTCGGGCAGGCCTGCAAGTTCGCTTTGCTGCGTGACGTAATAGGCATATGCGTTGGTCGAATCGAGCACGTGATCCGAAAACGCCTTCGAGAGCGCGGCCTGTTCTTCCTGCAACTGGGCGAAGCGCGGCTTGCGGTCCTCGGAAAGCTCCGCGCCGGACAGACGGAAGTCGCGCAGCGAGTTCTCGAGAATCTTCTTGCGTTCGGGGGAAAGGCTCTCGAAGTTGGGGCCGGCCGCAATCGCCTTGTACTTTTCGTAGAGGGCGAGATTCTGACCGACGCTCGCCGAGAACTCGGTCACGCGCGGCAGATTCGCGGCGTGAGCGGCACGCAGTTCGGGCGTGTCCGCCACCGCGTTCAGATGGCCGACGACACCCCACGCGCGCGACAGCTTTTCCGATTCGAGTTCAACTGCCTCCACGATATCCGTCCAGGTGGCGGGCGTCTCGGGCGCGCTCGCGCGATCGACGGCGCCTTTCGCGGCGGCGAGCAGCACGTCGAGCGCGGGCGTCACATGTTCGGGCTTGATGTCCCCAAAACGCGGCAGGTCGGAAAAATCGAGCAGCGGATTGGCTGCGGCGTTCGTGGTGGCTTGGATGGTATCGCTCATGACTCTCCCTTACTTGCTAATACATGCTGATTCGGGTGCGGGCGCGAGGCGCCCAAACCTTCGTTCGTTTGCTCTATTCGAGCATTATTTAAGGGCGGCGTGGGCAAAATCCAATGGTTTGTTTTTAACGGGCCGATTAATGGATGAAATTCTTTTCGTGCCAGCTCCGGCCGCTTGGTCGCTTAGTCCAGCGCCGCGCGTTCGGCCGCTTCGACGGTGTTGACGAGCAACATGGTGATGGTCATCGGTCCGACGCCGCCCGGCACCGGCGTGATGAAGCCGGCCACTTCCTTCACGTTCACGAAATCCACGTCGCCGCAGAGCTTGCCGGCATCGTCGCGATTCATGCCGACGTCGATCACCGTCGCGCCCGGCTTCACCATGTCGGCGGTCAGGATATTGCGGCGGCCCGTGGCGGCCACGACGACATCGGCGTTGCGCGTGAAGCTGGCGATATCGCGCGTCTTGCTGTGGCAGATGGTGACGGTCGCGCCCGCTTCGAGGAGCAGGAGCGCCATGGGCTTGCCGACGATATTCGAGCGGCCGATCACCACCGCGTTCGCGCCCTTCAGGTCGATGCCGTGCGCCTCGAACATCTTCATCACGCCATAGGGCGTGCACGGACGAAAGAGCGGCTTGCCCGTCAGGAGCGCGCCCGCGTTGGCGACGTGGAAGCCGTCGACGTCCTTTTGCGGAGCGATCGCTTCGATCACCTTATGGCTGTCGATATGCGCGGGCAGCGGCAATTGCACGAGAATGCCGTGGATCGCGGGATCGGCGTTCAGCTTGTCGATGTGCGCGAGCAATTCGTTCTCGGCGAGCGTCGCGGGAAAGCGGTCGAACACCGAATGCAGGCCGTTGTCGTGGCACGCCTTGACCTTGTTGCGCACGTAGACCTCGCTTGCCGGATTGTCGCCCACCAGCACGACCGCGAGGCCAGGCTTGTGGCCGCGAGCGGTGAGGGCGGCGGCGCGCCGGGCGACATCGGCGCGAAGAGTCTTGGAGAGGGCGTTGCCGTCGATGAGTTGGGCAGTCATGGCGAATCGGATTCGGATCGAGGATGGGCGAGAGAGATGTCCGGGCGTCGGACTCGCAGCGCCCGGCGCGATGATGCCGCGTTTGTTCGCGGGCATCGCCGGGTGTCTTCGCACCCTGGGGAAGGGCGAAATTATACCGCCGAGGGCTTCGTGGCGTTCTGGGCGGTGCGCGCCGCCGCTCCGATTCGGCGACGCGCGCATCGTTCAGGCCGGCCTTCTCACTGCGCGACCGGCTGCCACGACGAATCCGGATCGAACGACTTGATCGCCGCCGCCGTGCGCGGCGTCGCTGCGCCCAGATTCTTCTCGTACGCCTGCCCGTCCTGATTGACGATGAACGACATCACGCCCGTCTGCCCATACTTTGCCGGCCACGCGATCATGGCGAAACCCCGGCTCAGGTTTCCGTCCTGCAGGTAGTTCATCGCGCCGCCTTTCGCATGCGGCCCCTGCGCCGTGAGAATGCGGTAGTGATAACCGTAGTAGGCATCGGCCGTGTCGGTCTTGTCGGGCATGGTGGCGGCGAGCGGGCCGAGCGGGCTTTCGGGTTCACCGGGCGCGGCGTCCCAGTAAAGGCCGTCGTGCGTGCCGTGCGTGCTCAGAAAGCGCAGCGCGTAGTGGTTCGTGAGCTTCCGAAAGTCGTTTTGAGCATCGACGAAAGCGAGCGCGACCTGGATCACCGAACGCTCGTTGCGGCCAATACGCCGCGTCAGCACTTCATCGCGCGCGGCGGGCATGTCGAAGCGCCAGCCCTGGGCCGCCTTCACGAGCGGGATCGGCAGCGTCCAGCCGCTGTCGCCCACTTCCACGTGCGCGCTGCGACGGCCGCCGAGCGGCTTGGCATCTTCGACGATGCGATGCCCCTTGGCCCACGAGCCAAGGTACTGATAGATATCCTGCTCGCCGATGCTGTCGGTCGGCACATACTGCGCGTGGTCCTTGCCGAGCACCTTGGAAAGCGCGATTTCGTCGTTGGAGGCGATGGCATCGGTGAGCGCCTCCGCGGCGGCTTCTGGCGACGGATAAATGGCCTGCGCGTGCGCGAGCATGGGCATCGACAACGACATGAAAGCGAGTGCGGCGCAGAAGGCGCGTGAAAGTGCGAGTGCTTGGTTAAACGTCATCTCAGGCTCCTGTAGCGGATGGGGACATGGGGCGCGACACGATCAACGGCGATGAAAACCTCCGCCACCGCCAAGTCCGCCACCGCCGTGAAAACCTCCGCCGCCGAAGCCGCCTTCGCGCTGCACGCCGCCGCCGCCCGCACCAAGGCCTGGGCGCTGCACGCCGCCGCCGTTGCCGCCCACGCGATTCTGCTGACTCGCGAACGACTGCCTGCTCGCTTGCCCGCGCTGAGCGTCCTGCCGGGCCGTGTTGCCGTCGCCCGCGCCGCGCAGCGCGTTATCGCGATTCACGCTCTGCGCACGCTGCCGCACGTCGTTGTTGTCGAGCGCGTTCTGACCGCCGCCTTGCCGAATGTTCTGCACGCGCTGACTCGCATTCTGGTTGAGGTTCTGGCCGGTGCGCTGCTGCAGCGTCTGCGCGGCCTGCGCGCGGGCGTCGTTACGGCCGCGATACTGATCGCGGTTGGCCGTGCCGAGATTCTGATTGTTGAAGTTGTTTTGCCGGTTCGCGACGTTGTTCCGGTTGAACTGCGGGTCGTTGCGGTTCCAGTTCACGTTATTGCTGTTCGCGTTCAGGCGATTGTTCACGTTGATGTTGTTGTACCGATTGACGTTCACGTTCACATTGCCGTGGTTCCAGTCGCAATTGCCCCACAACGAATTCGCAACCGCGATGCCCGCGCCGAACGCGAGCCCCGTCGCGAATCCGGTGGCGATCGCATAGCCGGGCGGCGGCGGCACATACACCGGCGGATACGCGGGATACGGCCACGCGCCGTATACGACCGTCGGGTTGTAGGTCGGCACGTAGACCACTTGCGGATTGGCAGGCTGAATCTGAATAGTCTGCTGCTCGACCACGATCTTCTGCTGCTCCGTGCTCTTGAGATTGCCCGCTGTCTGCGCGGCGCGGCGCAACCGCTGCACGGAGTCCATCACGTCGCTCGGCTGCGCAATGAACGCGTTGCCAAGTTGCGTCATCCAGTCGGGCTTGGATGCCATCGTCGCGAGCGCCTGCGGGAAAGCAACGAGCGATTGCACGCTCGGGTCCCACGGCTCGGACTGCACGGCCTTGACGGCATCGTCGCCCTTGATGTTCGAGTTGGTCTTCGACCATTGCGCGGCCTCGGTGACCTCTTGCGGATATGTCGACGCCATCAGCACTTGCGCGAGCAGCGCATCGGGATAAAGCGCGACGGGCGCGGTGAGCGCGTCGAGTTGCTGATTGCCGAGCTTGGGCGCCGTACTGGCCGCGCCTTGAGTCTGCGCAAGCACGGACGAGCAATGCAGCGCGGCGAGCGGCATGGCGGCAAGCGCCGCGGACAACGCGAGCATGCGGGCTTGCCGCGCGGGCCGGGTCAAATGGGTGCGATGAGCGGTCAATTTCAGTTCCTCCGTTGCACGGTATTCGATGCTTCGGGCGCGACCTTGGCGCCCGGCAGACGCGCACACGCCGCCGCATGATGCGACATGAGCGCGAGAGATGAGCGTGAACCAGCGGGATAGATTTGCGGTACGAAGACTAAGAGCGAAGCCGATGAAAGGCAATGACGCGAAGCAAGCACCGAGGCAATCACGCTGCTTTTGGCAGCACTCAATTCAAACGTTTGCCCGCGTGCCGAAGCACCGTTTGAAAAGGCGACGAATGCGTTGTCGTGCATGACCTCGTTCCCGTAAGGAGGGTGCGGTCAAGTTACGGGCCGCCCTTGTAATGTGTCAACGTGATCCACGAAATATCACGTTTTGCATGCGCGGACAACGAAGGAATGCCGAGAGAAGGGCGCGTGAATTGGAAGCGCAAATACACATACGGCCAGCATCGAATGCCGGCCGTATGGTTAAAGGTTGCCTTTGGGCAATGAACTACGGTTATTGCTGCTGCGGCTTGTTTGAAAGCGCGAGACGCAGAAGGTCGGCAACGGTATTCACGGAAAGCTTCTCCATGATGTTCGCGCGATGCGCTTCCACCGTCTTGATGCTGATGCCGAGATCGTCGGCGATCTGCTTGTTCAGGCGCCCGGCGATGATCCGCTCCAGCACCTGATGCTCGCGCGCCGTGAGTTTGCCAAGCCGCTCGGCGGCCGCGCGTTGCTGCTGCACGCTGCTGCTTTCGTTGCGCGCTTTTTCGAGCATGCGCTCGACAAGCTTGCGCAGTTCGGCTTCGTCGAAAGGTTTCTCGATGAAATCCATCGCGCCTTTCTTCATCGTCGAGACGGCCATCGGCACATCGCCGTGACCGGTCACGAAGATGATCGGCAGAAGCGAATTCTCGGCGATCAGCTTTTCCTGCAACTCGAGGCCGGTCATGCCGGCCATGCGCACATCGAGAATCAGGCACGAAATGGCGCCCGAATGCGCGATCGGCAGATAGACGTCGAGGAACGATTCCGCGCTCGAAAAACACTGCACGCGATACCCGTTCGCCTCGAGCAGCCAGCGCAACGAATCACGCACGGCTTCGTCATCGTCCACGACAAAGACGGTTTCCTGAGTGGTGACTGGACTGCTCATAGTTCTCCCGTAACTGTTTGTTGTCTCGTATGTTCGCTTTGCGACCCGGCGTTGCCGCCCGAGTCCGTGCCCGACCCATCCACTTCGCCGATCGGCAGGCTGCAATGGAAAGTCGCGCCGGTCACGTGTCCGTCCGATTCGACATTGTTCACGACCCAAAGGCGGCCGCGATGCGATTCGATGATCGAACGGCAAATGTTCAGCCCCATGCCCATGCCATCGGACTTGGTGCTGTAAAACGGTTCGAAGAGACGCTCGGCGGTGGCTTCATCCACACCCGGGCCCTGATCGACCACGCTGATGCACACCACGCCGCCGTCGAGCCGCTGCACGATCACGCGGATGACGGGATCGACGGCATTCGGTTTTGCATCATGCATTGCTTCGGCTGCGTTTTTCAACAGATTCACGAGCACTTGTTCGATCAGCACGGGATCGACGTAGATCACGGGCATGCGCGAGCGGATTTCCGTGACGATGCGAATCTTGCGTTTGCGCGCCTCGATTTCGGCGAGACCGACTGCATCCGCGACGATATCGGCCACGCGCGTCGCCTGCCGCTTCGGCTCGCTGCGCTTCACGAACTCGCGAATGCGCTTGATGATCATGCCTGCGCGCACCGCCTGCTGCGCGGTTTTTTCGAGCGCGGGCAAGAGCGATTCCTGTGTCATGCGCCCGGATTTCACCAAGGCGACGCAGCCCGAACAATAGTTGTTGATGGCCGCGAGCGGCTGATTCAGCTCATGCGCGAGCGACGACGCCATTTCACCCATCGTCATCAAACGGCTCGTGAACTGCAGCTTCTCTTCCTGCTGATGCGCGAGTTCCTGCGCCTGCTTGCGCTGCGTGATGTCGGTCGCGATCTGCATCTGCGCGAGATGGCCGTCCACCCACTGAATGTACTGGCGGCGCACTTCGAACCACTTCTGGATGCCTTCCACATAGACTTCCTGCGCGTCGGCCGAGCTTTCGGTCAGCGCGGTGGCGGGCAGTCCGGCGTAGGTATCGACCATGTCGATGGTGTCCGACGAACTCAGCTCCGACGAACCCGAAGCGCCATCGAAACCGGCGCCCGCAAGCTGCAAGTGCCCGTCCGGACGAATGCCGAAGAGATGCCGGTAATAGCGGTTCGCGAACAGCAGTTCGGCTTCGTCGGCGGCGAGAACGGAGACGGCGGCATCGAGACTTTCGAGCACCGTGGTGAAGCGTTCGTGGGCGGCGGCGAGCTCTTCGCGCGCGCGCTTGGGTTCGGTGATGTCCGTCATCGACGACATCCAGCCGGTCTGGCGGCCCGAACTGTCGATCAAAGGCGACACGTAAAGACGCGCGTGGAAGAACGAACCGTCCTTACGGCGCACGCGCAACTCGAAACCGGAAGAGGGCGCCTTGCCGCGCAGCGTCATGTCGAGTTGGCGCTGCATCTCGGGATAGGCATCGCGCGGCCAGTATGGAAACGGCGCGTTCTTGCCGACGAGATCGCTTTCGTCCCAACCCGTCATGCGGCAGAACGCGGGATTCACGTGCGTGATGCGGCCGTGCATGTCGAGCACGCGCATGCCGATCAAGACGGAGTTTTCCATCGCGCGGCGGAAGAACGCTTCGGCGTAAAGCGCCTGTTGCGCCTCGAAGCGCTGACGCGTGTGCTTCCAGAGACTCCACAAGCTCCAGAGCACGAAGCACGACAGGCCGGCGACGAGCCACACCAGCGTGTTGTTCGTGAAGTTCGTGAGCTGCGGATACGAATACACGCGCACCGACAACCCCTGGCCGGGCGGATCGAGCGGCAGATCGTAGAACATGTCGCGCGGCAGGCGTGGACGGCTCGATGTCGTCGCGAGTTCGCGATTGTTCAGATCGGTGATGGAGATCTTGTACTTCGCCGACAGCTCGCTCGGAATGTCGTGCTTCAAAATGCCTTCGATGGAAAACACCGCCGCGATGGACCCGAGGAATTCGCGGTCGCGAAACACCGGCGTTTGCAAGGTGATGTAGCCGTTGCCGAGGTCGTCGTAGAGTAAGGGCGAATAAACCTGGCGACGCGTCGTGCGCGCTTCCTCGAAGGCGGCCTGCACCGCTTCGTCCATCTGAGTGTCGTTGGGTTTGGCGAGCCGCGACCCGAGTACCGGCAGCGGCGTATTAGGCCAGCGCGGTTTGTGCTGGCTCGTGTACCAGTTCATGTAGAGGATCTCGGGATGCCCCTGCATGATGTCGGTGGAAGACGTCTGGAATGTCTGAGGGTCGCCATGACCGCTTGCGATGTCTCGCGATAACGCCTGGATCTGCTCTTGCGCACCCGTCATCGAAAGACGAATCTGTTGCTGGGCCCAGGCGACGTTCCGATATAGCGTGTCTTCCTGCTGCTGCTGCTCGCGGCGGTTGAGACTCCAGAGAATCAGGCTCATGACGACCAGAAAAACGAGGATCGAGATGAGCGGCGTGAGTAGATAGGAGTTCGACCACCACGGTCCGTGGTGCCAGCGGGTGGGCGACGAGTCGGTCGGCTTGCGCGCGACCCGCGCCGAGCGTGCGAGAAGCCGATCGGTCAACATGGAAGCGATTGTAACGCAGCGTCTGATTGTTAATTAGCGTAAAAAGGTGTTAGAGACGGCTCAATTGCGGGAAAAGGAGGAGAAAAGTCTGATTAAAAAAGCCTTATCGGACGGTGCATTGCAGCAATTTTCCGCATTATGAGATCATCTCTCATGATTCGAAAAATTCCTTGCTACAAAGTCTGGACCCTATTTAGAATTGCCGGCACGCGGCCAGTGCCCGGTTTTCGGCGGGCGACTGTCGGCGGTTCTTAGAGCGATCCTCACATCAGGAGACGAGCATGTCCGCTGTACCCGACGAAGTTCTCAAATATGTCGCCAATGCCAAAGACGACGATCCTCAGGAAACCGCCGAGTGGCTCGACGCACTCGACGGCGTCATTTCGGCAGTCGGTCCTGATCGCGCGCACTACCTGATCGAAAAGCAGATCGAATTCGCCCGCGTGCATGGCGAGCATCTGCCGTTTTCGGCGAATACGCCCTATATCAATACGATTCCCGTCGCCGGGCAGGCCAAGATTCCGGGCGACCAGGACATCGAGCACCGCATTCGTTCGTACACGCGCTGGAACGCCATCGCCATGGTGTTGCGCGCGGGCAAGGACACCAATGTCGGCGGTCACATCGCTTCGTTTGCTTCGGCGGCGACGCTCTACGACGTCGGCTTCAATCACTTCTGGCACGCACCGTCGAAGGAACATGGCGGCGATCTCGTTTTCGTGCAGGGTCACTCGTCGCCGGGCGTCTACTCGCGCGCGTTCCTGCTCGGCCGTCTGACCGAGGCGCAGCTCAACAACTTCCGTCAGGAAGTGGGCGGCGAGGGAATCTCCTCGTATCCGCATCCGTGGCTGATGCCGGACTTCTGGCAATTCCCGACGGTGTCCATGGGCCTCGGCCCGATCATGGCCATCTATCAGGCGCGTTTCATGAAGTACATGGAAGCGCGCGGTATCGTGAAGACGCAGGGCCGCAAAGTCTGGGCGTTCCTCGGCGACGGCGAAACGGACGAGCCGGAATCGCTCGGCGCAATCGGCATGGCCGGGCGCGAGCGTCTGGACAACCTCGTGTTCGTCATCAACTGCAACTTGCAGCGTCTGGACGGTCCGGTGCGCGGCAACGGCAAGATCATCCAGGAACTCGAAAGCGAATTCCGTGGCGCGGGCTGGAACGTCGTCAAGGTGATCTGGGGCAGCCGCTGGGACGCGCTCTTCGCACGCGACAAGACCGGCGCGCTTATGCGCCGCATGATGGAAGTGGTCGACGGCGAGTACCAGACCTACAAGTCGGAATCGGGCGCGTTCGTGCGCGAGCACTTCTTCAACACGCCGGAACTGAAGGCGCTGGTGGCCGACTGGTCCGATGAAGACATCTGGAACCTGAACCGCGGCGGCCACGATCCGCACAAGATCTACGCGGCTTACGATCAGGCGCAGAAGTCGAAGGGCTCGCCTACCGTGATCCTCGCCAAGACCATCAAGGGTTATGGCATGGGCGAACACGGCCAGGCCATGAACATCACGCACCAGCAGAAGAAGCTGCCGATCGACACGCTGAAGAAGTTCCGCGACCAGTTCCGTCTGCCGTTGACCGACGAACAGATTGCCGACGTGCCGTATCTCACCTTCGAGGAAGGCTCGAAGGAACTGGAATACATGCGCGCCCGCCGTCAGGAACTGGGTGGCTATCTGCCGTCGCGCCGCGAGAAGGCGGAGTCGCTGCCGGTGCCGGAACTGTCGGCATTCGAGCCGCTGCTCAAGGGCACGGGCGAAGGCCGCGAAATCTCCACGACGATGGCGTTCGTGCGGGTGCTCAACATCCTCTTGAAGGACAAGGCCATCGGCAAGCGTATCGTGCCGATCGTGCCGGACGAGTCGCGTACTTTCGGCATGGAAGGCCTCTTCCGCCAGATCGGCATCTGGAATCAGGACGGCCAGAAGTACATTCCTGAAGACTCCGACCAGCTGATGTTCTACAAGGAATCGGAAACCGGGCAGATTCTGCAGGAAGGCATCAACGAAGCCGGTGGCATGTGTGACTGGATCGCGGCCGCGACGTCGTATTCGACGCACGGCGAGATCATGATCCCGTTCTACATCTTCTACTCGATGTTCGGCTTCCAGCGCATCGGCGACCTGGCCTGGGCGGCGGGCGACATGCGTTCGCGCGGCTTCTTGCTGGGCGGCACCGCTGGGCGCACGACGCTCAACGGCGAAGGCCTGCAGCACGAAGACGGCCACTCGCTGCTGTGGGCAGCATCGATCCCGAACTGTGTGAGCTACGACCCGACCTTCGGTTACGAACTCGCGGTCATCATGCAGGACGGCCTGCGCCGCATGGTCGCCGACCAGGAAGATGTGTATTACTACATCACCGTGATGAACGAGAATTACGAGCATCCGGCGATTCCGCAAGGTGAATCGGTTGCCGCGGACATCATCAAGGGCATGTACGCGTTCAGGAAGGCCGAAGGCGCGGCAAAGGGTCCGCGCGTCCAGTTGATGGGCGCGGGCACGATCTTCAACGAAGTGATCGCCGCTGCCGACTTGCTCAAGAACGACTGGGGCGTGGCCGCCGACCTGTGGAGCGTGCCGAGCTTCACGGAACTGGCTCGCGAAGGTCAGGCAATCGACCGCTGGAACCTGCTGCATCCGGCCGACGAAAAGCAAGTGCCGCATGTCACCAAGCTGCTCAAGGGCGCGCAAGGTCCGGTGATCGCGTCGACGGATTACATCCGCGCGCTCGTCGACCAGATTCGCGCCTATGTCCCGAACAAGTTCGTGGTGCTCGGCACCGACGGCTACGGCCGCTCGGACACGCGCGAAGCACTGCGCCACTTCTTCGAAGTCGACCGCTACTGGGTCACGCTGGCCGCGCTCAACGCGCTCGCCGACGAAGGCACGATCGAGCGCAAGGTCGTCGCTGAGGCGATCAAGAAGTACAACCTCGACCCGGCTAAACCCAACCCGATGACCGTCTAAAGGCATCGCCCCCGTGCGTTGTGATGCGGCGCGCTCCCGAAGCGGGGGCGCGCCGCATGCAACACAGGAGACACTAATAATGAGTCAAGCGATCGAAGTCAAAGTGCCGGACATCGGCGATTTCAAGGACATTCCCGTGATCGAGGTTCTGGTCAAGGTGGGCGATGTCGTTGAACAGGAACAGTCCCTCGTCACGCTGGAATCCGACAAGGCCACCATGGATGTACCGAGCTCCTCCGCGGGCACGGTCAAGGAAGTAAAAGTCAAAGTGGGCGATAACGTGTCGGAAGGCACGTTGATCGTCGTATTGGAAAGCGGCGCTTCCGCGCCCGCCAAAACCGACGCGCCCGCCAAGCAGGAAGCGCCGGCCGGCACGACCACGCAGTCGCAACCCGCGCAAGCCGCTCAGGCTTCGAGCGGCGGCGGATCGGTGGAAGTGAAGGTGCCGGATATCGGCGACTTCACGGATATCCCGGTCATCGAAATCGGCGTGAAGGTTGGCGACAAGGTGGAGAAGGAACAGTCGCTCGTCACGCTCGAATCCGACAAGGCGACCATGGATGTGCCTTCGCCTGCCGCTGGCACCGTCAAGGAATTGAAGGTCAAGCTCGGCGATACGGTGTCAGAAGGCACGCTGATTCTGATTCTCGAAGGCGGCGAAAGCAGCCCGGCCGCTTCCGCGCCCAAGCAGGAGGCGCCGAAGCAGGAAGCGCCGAAGCCGGTCGAAGCGCCGCCCGATGCGCCCGCCAAACCCGCGCCCGCGCCCGCCCAGCCGTCCGCGCTCGCGCAGGCGCCCGCTATTCCCGCAGGCGATGGCACACGCACGTCGAGCCACGCGTCGCCTTCGGTGCGCAAGTTCGCGCGCGAACTCGGCGTCGATGTCACGCGTGTGCGCGGTTCCGGTCCGAAAGGCCGCATCACGCAAGGCGACATCACCGCGTTCGTGAAGGGCGTCATGTCGGGTCAGGGCGCAGCGCCCGCTGCGGTCGCCGCGCCGGCTGGCGGCGGTGGCGACCTCAACTTGCTGCCGTGGCCGAAGATCGACTTCACGAAGTTCGGACCTGTCGATCCGAAGCCGCTGTCGCGCATCAAGAAGATCTCGGGTGCGAACCTGCATCGCAACTGGGTGATGATCCCGCACGTCACGAACAACGACGAAGCGGACATTACCGAGCTCGAAGCGCTGCGCGTGAAGCTGAACAAGGAAAACGAGAAGTCGGGCATCAAGATCACGATGCTGGCTTTCGTCATCAAGGCAGTGGTTTCCGCGCTGAAGAAATTCCCGACCTTCAACGCGAGTCTCGACGGCGACAACCTCGTCTTCAAGAAGTATTTCCACGTTGGCTTCGCGGCCGATACACCGAACGGCCTCGTCGTCCCGGTGATCCGCGACGCCGACAAGAAGGGCTTGATGGATATCGCGAAGGAGATGACGGATCTCTCGAAGCTCGCGCGCGAAGGCAAGCTGAAGCCGGACCAGATGCAAGGCGGCTGCTTCTCGATTTCTTCGCTGGGTGGCATCGGTGGCACGAACTTCACGCCGATCATCAACGCGCCGGAGGTGGCCATCCTGGGTCTGTCGCGTGGCGCGATGAAGCCGGTGTGGGACGGCAAGCAGTTCGTGCCGCGCCTCACGTTGCCGCTGTCGCTGTCGTATGACCACCGCGTCGTCGACGGTGCGGAGGCGGCGCGCTTCAACGCCTATCTCGCGGGCATTCTGGCGGACTTCCGCCGAGTGATTCTCTAAAAAAGTGGCGCGTGTCTTCCTCGCTCGATTGTGCGGGCAAGACACGTGAGACGCTGGGACCGGCGCGTGCTTCGGTGCGCGCGCCGGCTCCAACCGCTCTTCTTCGCCATCATCTTGCATGGGACCCGGGTCAGGCGCTTCAGGCACCGGCTCTGGTCGACATAGGGGACAAATATGAGTCTCGTCGAACTAAAAGTACCCGACATCGGCGACTTCTCCGATGTCGATGTCATCGAAGTCAATATCAAGCCCGGCGACGCCATCGAAAAGGAACAGGGCGTCATCACGCTCGAAACCGATAAGGCCACCATGGAAGTGCCCGCCGACCAGGCAGGCACGATCAAGGAAGTGAAGGTCAAACAGGGCGACAAAGTCTCGCAAGGCTCGGTCATCGCGATGATCGAGACCGAAGGCGCGAGCGCCGCTGCGGAACCTAAGGCCGAAGCGCCGAAGGAAGCGTCGTCCGCAAAGCCGGCTGCACCCACGCCCGCGGCGTCGGGCGGCGGCGCACAGGACGTGAAGGTGCCGGATATCGGCGACTTCAAGGACATTCCGGTCATCGAGATCCATGTGAAGCCGGGCGATACGGTCGAGAAGGAGCAATCGCTCGTCACACTCGAGTCCGACAAGGCGACCATGGATGTGCCTTCGCCCGCCGCTGGCACCGTGAAAGAACTGAAGGTCAAGCTGGGCGACAACGTCTCCGAAGGCAGCGTGATTCTGACGCTCGAAGGTCAGGGCGGAGGCGTGAGCGAAGTGCCGACCAAGCCGACGGCCGCGCAACCGCAGCCCGCCGAAAAGGCGAGCGCCGCGCCCGCGCCGAAGGCAGGCAGTTATTCGGGCAGCGCGGATGTCGAGTGCGACATGCTCGTACTCGGCGCAGGCCCCGGCGGCTATTCGGCGGCGTTCCGCGCAGCGGATCTCGGCATGAGCACCGTGCTTGTCGAACGCTATGCGACCCTGGGCGGCGTGTGTCTGAACGTCGGCTGCATTCCGTCGAAGGCGCTGCTGCATACGGCGCTCGTGCTCGACGAAGCCAAGCATCTCGAATCGCACGGCATCACGTTCGGCAAGCCGAGCATCGATCTGGACAAGCTGCGCGGCTTCAAGGAGGGCGTCGTCAAGAAGCTGACCGGCGGTCTCGCGGGCATGGCGAAGGCGCGCAAGGTACAGGTGGTGACGGGCGTCGGTACGTTCGTCGATCCGAACCACATGGAAGTGCAGGGCGACGGCGGCAAGAAGGTCGTCAAGTTCAAGAAGGCGATCATCGCGGCGGGTTCGCAGGCGGTGAAGTTGCCGTTCTTCCCGGACGATCCGCGCGTGGTCGACTCGACCGGCGCGCTCGAACTGCGTCAGATTCCGAAACGCATGCTGGTGGTGGGCGGCGGAATCATCGGGCTGGAAATGGCGACGGTTTATGCGTCACTCGGCTCCGAAATCGATGTCGTCGAAATGCTCGACGGTCTGATGATGGGCGCCGACCGCGATCTCGTGAAGGTCTGGGAGAAGTACAACGCGAAGCGCTTCGCCAACGTCATGCTGAAGACCAAGACGACCAAGGCGGAAGCCAAGGACGACGGCATTTACGTGACGTTCGAGGGCGACAAGGCGCCGACCGAAGCGCAGCGTTACGACCTCGTGTTGCTGGCCGTGGGCCGCAGTCCGAACGGCGGGAAGATCGGCGCGGACAAGGCGGGCGTCGCGGTGACGGATCGCGGCTTCATCAACGTCGACAAGCAACTGCGTACGAACGTCGAGCATATTTTTGCGATCGGCGATCTCGTTGGCCAGCCGATGCTCGCGCACAAGGCCGTGCACGAAGGCCACGTCGCGGCGGAAGCGGCGCATGGCGAGAAGGCGTACTTCGATGCGCTGCAAATTCCGTCGGTGGCTTATACCGATCCGGAAGTGGCGTGGGCCGGCAAGACCGAAGACCAGTGCAAGGCCGAAGGCATCAAGTACGGCAAGGCGGTGTTCCCGTGGGCCGCTTCGGGCCGCGCGATCGCCAATGGTCGCGACGAGGGCTTCACCAAGCTGATTTTCGATGAAGCGACGCATCGCGTGATCGGCGGCGGGATCGTCGGATTGAACGCGGGCGATCTGATCAGCGAAGTGTGTCTCGCGGTCGAGATGGGCGCGGATGCCACGGACATCGGCAAGACCATCCACCCGCATCCGACCTTGGGCGAATCCATCGGCATGGCGGCGGAGTTGTACGAAGGCGTCTGTACGGACTTGCCGCCGCAGCGCAAGAAGTAAGCGGCCGCAAAAGGGTGTCGAGCGAAGCGCGCTTCTTCACGGAAGCGCGCTTTTGCTTTTGAACTGCCCGCTCGAATGCGTGAAGCTAAAGCCGTTTTTCCGAACCAACAGACGACAAAAAACCCGGCGCGAGGCCGGGTTTTTCGTGATTCTTGCTTCGTCAACCGGGCGAACCCGGCTTCGGACTTACGCAACCGTCTTCTTGGCGGTGCGCGTAGCTTGTTCGGTCGCTTGCGTAGCGGCCTTCGTGGCGGCCGTGGCGGCTGCGTTGAAGTTGCTTTCAGCGATTTCGACAGCTTGCTTCGTTGCCTTGTGAACCGTTTCGTACGTCGTGTTGGCGGCGGTGATGGCCGACTTCATGACTGCGACTGCGGTTTCCGAACCAGCCGGTGCGTTTTTCGCGACGTTGTCGACGAGCGATTGCACCTTGCGGTTTTGCTCTTCGTACTGAGCTTCAGCAACGCGAGCGAATTCAGCCTGCGTGGACGACGCGATTTCATACAGATGACGGCCGTACGACAGAACCTTCTCGGCGACCGGCTGCGTGAGGCTTGCTTGCAGCGAGAGGAGTTCTTGTGCGTCCTTGACCGACAGCGCGCGCTGGGTGTTCTCCTGGCTTTCGGCCAGGGTCGACTTCACGACTTGCAGATTCAGTTCGACCAGCTTTTCGATACCTTCGAATGCCTTGTTCGTGAGGCCGAACAGCGTGTCGAAGTTAGCTTTTTGTGCGGCGGCGATTTGCTCGGGGGTCAACAGGGTCATCTCAGGCTCCTGATAGTCGACCCATCAACGCGGGTCGTGGTTTGGTAGGTCCGGCGCGCCGTTGCGGCCGGTTACTGCAAAGTGCGATTGGTGCGTCGCAACATGAAGCCATTTTAGAGATATTCCGATAGATGTCAAGCGCTTTTTGTGCATTGCACAATACGCCGAAAGGTCTTGTTAAACAATGGCTTAAGTTAGATCGCATCCGCATGCGCTGCTGCTTGGTGAAAACCCTATGCACCGCCGCAGGGCGTGGCGTTGCGAGACACTCCTAACCGGATAGGAGCGTTATGTAAGCACGCTTAGACGACAGAATCATGTCCCGTCGATGCGCATGCTGGAGACTCGCATCGGCAAGAAAGATGAGATGTTTCTGTAGTAAGTCCTATTTTTAGGATGACGCCGTACACCAAATTGTTGAAGAGACGTTAACATTTCGACTGTCGGTTGCGTTGTTGTTGTGTTGACGCCGCATCCGTCCACCGCACGCAGCCTTCTTCGAATTTTCGCTTCGCTGTCTTCCAGACCCGAATCCGCGATTCCTGGCTCAAGTTGCAGAAAGTTTTGCCGATAGTGCGCTTGTCGTCCCGCATAAAAGCGCACTGTTGGCAGCACTGCTGCAAAGCGCGATCGTTTTTTCCGATCAAAGCGCGCGTTGTGTAACGATAAGCAATCGTGGCTTACAACTCGGTTTAACGAGTGCCGATAAGTGCTTAATATTGCTTAAATTTCGTAGCTTCACTACACTTGGCGGTACTCTCCAGCCGCCCAACAGAACACTAATGAAAACCGAAATGTTTTCGTCGTTTAAGGTGGTTCATGGCGTAGCGCTGCGCTCCGCGTTGTCGATCGCCATTTCCATCGCCGTAGCGACGTCCTTTGCAGCGGCTCCGGCTGAAGCCCTCGCAAAAACCGCCACCGCAACCAAATCCGTCAAGAAATCCGCGAAGTCCACTGCTTCCGCCGAGAAGGCCGAAAAGCCTGCTCGTGTGGCGAAGACATCGGCGAAATCGGGCCGTGCCGCCCGCGTAGCCAAGGTCGCCGCCGAAGACGACGACGTACCCCGGGCTTCCCGCAAGCGTCGAGTGAATTACCGCATGGACCCGCGCTCGCGCCGCGCCGCAGTGCACTCGGTGGCGTATCAGCCGCGTGCCACCTCGGTCGGTTCGGCGTTCGGTCTGCATGAAACGCCCGACAGCCTGGCGCTGCGTTCGAGCGTGGCCTATGTGGTGGACCAGAACACGTCCGAAACGCTTTTCGACAAGAATTCGCGCGCCGTCGTGCCTATCGCGTCCATCACCAAGTTGATGACGGCCATGGTCACGCTCGACTCGCACTTGCCGCTCACCGACGAAATGACGGTGACCGACGAAGATCGCGATTACGAGAAGTTCACGGGCTCGCGGCTCGCCGTCGGCTCGGAGCTCAATCGCGAGGACATGCTGCATATCGCGCTCATGGCATCGGAAAATCGCGCGGCGGCCGCGTTGTCGCGCTATTACCCGGGTGGCCGGCGGCTTTCATCGCGGCAATGAACGCGAAAGCGAAGTCGCTCGGCATGACCGACACGCATTTCGAGAACTCCACGGGTCTCACGAGCCTCAACGTTTCGAGCGCACGCGATCTCGTGAAGATGGTGAACGCGGCGTATCAATATCCGCTCATCCGCAAGTTCTCGACGGATCGCAGCTACGAAGTCTTCACCGGCAAGCGCAATCTCGCCTACAACAGCACGAACGCGCTGGTGCGTAATGCGTCGTGGGATATCGGTTTGCAGAAGACCGGCTTCATCAACGAAGCGGGCGAGTGCCTGGTGATGCAGGCAACGGTCAACGGCCGCCCGGTCGTGATCGTGCTGCTCGATTCCTACGGCAAGTATTCGCGTTTCGCGGATGCCGGCCGCCTGCGTTCGTTCCTCGATACGCTCGGCGAACCGCGCATCATGAGTGCGGACATGGGTAGCGGCACGAACCCCTAAGCACGTTTGAATAAGCAGAAAGCCGGATGGGTCTCTCGACCCGTCCGGCTTTTTGTCTTTGAAGCAGCGTGTCTAACGCAAGATTCAGCGCGATGCGGCTGCAACCGGCTCGGGGTGATAACCCAGCGAGCGCGAGATCTCCAGCGCCGTATGACTGAGTTGCTTGAGCCACGCGTCTTGGAGACGATCGGCCGGCGCCGACAACGACAAGCCCGCGACGAGCCGCCCGGTATCGTCGTAAATGCCCGCCGCGATACAGCGCACGCCCAGTTCGAGTTCTTCGTTATCGCGCGCGCAAGCCTGTTGCCGCACGAACGACAGCTCACGTTCCAGCTTCGAAAGATCGGTGATGCTGTTCTGTGTGTGGCCCGAAAGACCCGTGCGCATGGCGTAGGCGCGCACGCGCGTGGTTTCGTCGGCGGCGAGGAAGAGTTTGCCGACCGAAGTCAGATGCAGCGGCGCGCGTCCACCGATCGCGCGAACGACCTGCATGCCGGAGCGTTCGGAATAAGCCCGCTCGATATAGACGATTTCGTCGCCCTGACGCACCGAGAGGTTGACCGTCTGTCCCGTTTGCCGATGCAGTTCGCGCATCGGCGGCATCGCGGCCTCGCGCACCGAAAGGCGCGCCTTGACCAGATTGCCTAGTTCGAGCAGACGCATGCCGAGCCGATACGTGCCTGGATCGGAGCGGTCCACCAGCCGGCACAGCACCATGTCGTTCAAGATGCGGTGCGCCGTGGACGGATGCAGATCGGTGCTTTGAGAGAGTTCCTTCAGGCTGACGGGATCGGTGTGGCCGGCAAGCGCGTCCAACAGACGCATCATGCGTTCGATCACCTGAATGGAGGTTTTGGATTCCGGGTTCGTATCGCTCATCGTGGAAATCGGTTGATGCGTCAAACTACGGATGCGCAATTGTATCTCATAATGTGAAAACGCGGTCGGCGGTTGGGGAGTGCCCGAACCACCGCCGCTTCGCGGATAATCGGCGTGCGTCTTAGAAAATCTCGATAAAACAGGAAACGCTCCACCATGCAAGTCGGACTATTCGTCACGTGCCTCATCGACATGATGCGGCCGGAGATCGGCTTTTCGGTCATCAAGCTGATCGAGCGCGCGGGTTTTACGGTGAGCGTGCCGCCCGCGCAAACCTGCTGCGGCCAGCCCGCGTATAACTCCGGCGATCGCAGACTTGCACGCGATCTCGCCGAAAAGACACTGCGGGAATTCGAACAATTCGACTACGTGGTGGTGCCGTCGGGTTCGTGCGGCGGAATGATCCGCGCGCATTACGGCGATCTCTTGCGCGACGATCCGCAACTCATGAATCGCTTCGCGCGCCTGCAACCGCGCGTCTTCGAACTCACCGATTTTCTCGTGAATGTTGCCAAGGCGCGCATGGAGCCCGGTGTGTTCGAAGGCGCCGTGACCTATCACGATTCCTGCTCGGGCCTGCGTGAACTCGGCGTGAAGGCGCAGCCGCGCGATTTGCTCGCACAAGCGGGCGTGCCCGTGACCGAGATGGCGGGCTGCGAACATTGCTGCGGTTTCGGCGGCACGTTCGCGGTGAAGTACGGCGACATTTCGACGGCCATCGTCGATGAAAAATGCGCCAACATCAAGGCGAGCGGCGCGGCTACCGTCGTGCTGGGCGATCTCGGCTGCATGCTGAATATAGAAGGGCGCTTGAGGCGCACCGGCGACACGAGCACGCGTGTGCTGCATATCGCGCAAGTGCTTGCCGGCGACGCATCCGACTCCATCCGCAACTGACGAACGAGCGAGCCCATGCAAGGCCAGACGATGCACTTCAAGGCGCGCGCCGGCAGCAAACTCGCCGATGAGCGTCTGCAGCAGAACCTCACCAAGCTCTCGACCAAATTCGTGAGCGCGCGGGCGAGCGCGGTGCTCGATATCGACTTCGAGGCGACGCGCGCCGCGCTGAAGGAGCGCCGCAATCGCGCGCTCGACAACCTCGACGTATGGCTCGAAACCTTCGAACGCGAGGCGACGCGCCGTGGCGCGACCGTGCTCTACGCGGAATCGACGCAGGATGCGGCGCGGTTGGTCGCGGACATCGCGCGCGCGCATGGCGTGAAAAAGGTCATCAAGACCAAGTCGATGGTCTCGGAGGAGATGCAACTGAATCGCGTGCTCGGCGAAATGGGCGTGCAGTCCATCGAAACCGATCTCGGCGAATACATCCTGCAGATCAACGACAACGAGCCGCCGAGCCACATCATTGCGCCCGTGGTTCACAAAGACAAGGAGCAGATCGCCGATCTCTTCGCGAAGACGCACGGCAAGCCTCGTCTCACGGACATCCCCGACATGACCCGCGAGGCGCGCGAAGTGCTGCGCCCGCATTTCATGTCCGCCGATATGGGAGTGACGGGCGGCAACTTTTTGATCGCGGAAACCGGCTCGGTGGCAGTTGTCACGAACGAAGGCAACGAAGGCATGTGTACCGTGATGCCGCGCGTGCACGTCGCGGTGACAGGCATCGAGAAGATTCTGCCGACGCTCGAAGATCTCGCCACCGCAATGCGTCTGCTGCCGCGTTCGGCGACCGGGCAGACCATTTCCAATTACTTCTCACTGCTGACCGGCCCCCGCGCGACGGGCGAGCGGGACGGGCCCGAGCATATGTATTTCGTGCTCGTCGATGGCGGGCGCACCGGGCTTATTGGCGGCGAGTTCCAGGAGATGCTGCGGTGTATTCGCTGTGGCGCGTGCATGAATCACTGCCCGGTGTATCAGAAGATCGGCGGTCATGCGTATGGCTGGGTTTATCCCGGACCGATGGGTTCGGTGTTGACGCCGGCTTATGTGGGCATCGACAAGGCGCTCGATCTGCCGCAAGCCGCAACGCTATGCGGCGAATGCAACAGCGTGTGCCCGGTGGGTATTCCGCTGTCCGACCTGCTGCGCAAACTGCGCGAAAAGCAGACCGAACGCCATCTGCGCCCCTGGACCGAACGCGTGGCGCTCGCCGTGTAGGGTTACTTCGCGCTTCGGCCAATTGCTTATGCGCTTTTCACGAAACTCGCGGTGCGCGTACTTGAAGTCATGGGCGGAAAGAGAAAGACGATATCGCGCATGCCATTCGGCGCCGGATGGACCGAAACACGCGATATGCCCGCACCGGTCGGGCGCACCTTCCGCGAACTGTACAAGGCGAAGGGCACGCATCTCGGGTAAGCGTGTTTCCATGAAAGCGATGTGAAAAAAGCCGCGCCGGGTCGAACCGGCGCGGCTTTTTAGCGCTCCGCGCAATCGACGCGTTATCCGCCGATCGGCCCGAGCGAGCTTCGCTGGTTGCCGCCGTGTCCGCCACCGCCACCGGCGCCACCACCTTGATCGCCACCGCGATGGTAGCCGCCATTGCCGCCACCGTTTCCGCCAGGATTCGCGGCGGGCGCCTGCGGACGTCCCGGCGGGACGCCGCCGACGGCTCGCGGCAACGGCGCGCCTCCGCCTGCCTGTTGAGGCGGCGGTCCGCCCACCGGACGGCCTCCACCGGCTTGCGGTGGCTGACCACCACCCGGCTGATGTCCGCCGCCCGCTTGTTGCGGTTGATTATTTCCTTGCGGCGGGCGCCCACGCGGATAGTCCCCGCGATTCCAGTTGCCCGATGGCGGACGACGCCAGCCTGGACCGTCATCCCAATAGCGGCCGGGGCCAGGACCGTAGTAAGCGGGGCCAGGACCGGAGTAGTAGCCGCCGCCCACCGCTACGCCGGGCTGAACGACCACCGGCGCGCCGTACGCGTCGTAGCCATAGCCGGGATCGGCGTAGCCCGCGGCGGGATATCCGCCACCGTAGGATGATCCATCGGGATAAACCGCGCAGCCGCCTAGTACCAAAGCCGATGACGCGATCAAAAGTCCAGCAACTGCGGATTTCATGTCGTTGATTAGTTCGTTGCAGTGATGACAATAAGACACCCGGCGTGCTCCGATGTCCCCAAGAACTTTGTAAGGTTTTATGACGATTGGCCCGTTCTTGTTGCAATTTCAAAGCCGTGGGTTGACTACCTTTCGTTGTCCGCCACGCAACGAAGCTTTGCTTTTCAGCGTCTTTTTAAGATGTCGGCGATTCCGTAAAATTCGATAGTCGCTAGTGGGCATCATTCATGCGCTTGATGCGACGACGAACAGAGGTAATCCCATGAAAAAGACAATATCGACCTATTGGCCCGCCGCGATCCTGTTGCCGCTTGTACTGACGTTCTGCATGCACGCGGGCGAGCCCCGCTTAGCCGTCGAACGTCACGGGCGTTCGGGCGTGGCAAGCGTGAGCGCGGAATTGGCGCGCGCGATTTCCTACGGCTTAGTCGATGACGACGACGCAAGACCCAACGCGCCGGCACGTCCCGAATCGATATAGACGCCGGCGAAACGCCGCGCACAGGCCACAAAAAATGGCGCCCTTCGTGAGAAGGACGCCATTTTCTTTCGCAGCAAACGCGCGTGCAATGCCTTACTTCAGCACGCTC
Source organism: Caballeronia sp. LZ001 (assembly GCF_031450875.1). NCBI lineage: Bacteria > Pseudomonadati > Pseudomonadota > Betaproteobacteria > Burkholderiales > Burkholderiaceae > Caballeronia > Caballeronia sp. LZ001. Next base: position 1,183,857 of record NZ_JARTVX010000004.1, read on the forward strand.
GCCACCGCGTTGGCGACGACATCGATATTGCGCAGATTCAGCGCAGCCACGCAGATGCGCCCCGTGCTGACCGCATAGATGCCGAATTCTTCCCGCAGACGGTCCACTTGCGGCGCGGTCAGGCCCGAGTACGAGAACATGCCGCGCTGACGGTCGACGAAGGAAAAGTCGCGATCCACGCCCGCGCCCTTCAGACGCTCGACGAGGCCATTACGCATGGCGCGGATACGATCGCGCATCTCGCCCAGTTCCTGTTCCCACAGCGCACGCAGTTCCGGCGATGCCAGCACGGCCGCGACCACCGAGCCACCGTGCGTCGGCGGGTTCGAATAGTTGGTGCGAATCACGCGCTTCAATTGCGACAGCACGCGCGACGACTCTTCCTTACTCGACGTGATGATGGACAGCGCGCCAACGCGCTCGCCATACAGCGAGAACGACTTCGAGAACGACGACGACACGAACACGTTCAGATCCGACGCGGCGAAGAGGCGCACGGCGGCGGCATCGGCTTCGATGTTTTCGCCGAAGCCTTGATACGCGATGTCGAGGAACGGCACGAGGTTGCGCGCCTTCACGACTTCGACGATCTGCGCCCACTGCGCGTCCGTCAGATCCACGCCGGTCGGGTTGTGGCAGCACGCGTGCAGCACGACGATGGTGCCGGCCGCGTAGCCGTTCAGCGCGTCGAGCATGGCCGCGAAGTTCACGCCATGCGTCGCCGCTTCGTAATACGGATAGTTGACGACCTCGAAGCCCGCGCCTTCGAAGAGCGCGCGATGGTTTTCCCAGCTCGGGTCGCTGATCGCGACTTTCGCGCCCGGATTCACGCGCTTCAGAAAGTCCGCCCCAATCTTGAGCGCGCCCGTGCCGCCCAGCGCCTGCGCCGTGACGATACGGCCCGAAGCGATCAGCGGCGAGTCGCGGCCGACGAGCAGCGTCTGGACGGCCGAGTCGTACGCGGCGATGCCGTCGATAGGCAGATAGCCGCGCGGCAGCGCTGCATCGACGCGTGCTTTTTCAGCTTCGCGAACGGCGCGCAGAAGCGGAATCTTGCCTTCTTCGTTGGTGTAGACACCAACGCCCAGATTGACCTTGGTCGGGCGCGGGTCGGCGTTGAAGGCTTCGTTGAGGCCCAGAATCGGGTCGCGGGGAGCGAGTTCGACGGCAGAGAAAAGAGACATGATCTATCGGCAGTGGAAGGAAGACGTGCGGCGGGAAGAACGATGCTTGGGCGCTCGAAAAAGCGGCGCGTGACGTCGTTGGCGGCGCGGTCGTGCGGGGCGCCCCCTCGAAGCCCAGTCGCATATTGTATCGAATCCGGCGCTGCATTTCGGATCGAGCCTTATTCGATGTACGCGTTTTTTTCTCGCGAGCATGAATAAGCGCAGGGGCTTCGGCCGGTTGAAAGCCTTGTCCGGCATGCGCGCAAGCCTCGATCGGACGGCATCGACGGAACAGCGCGGAGCCTTGCGCGCCATTGCTTGACTTCCACCCAACGGTCCCAACCTGCTCGATTCCGCCTCCGTGAGGCCGCCCGCGCCACTTTCGCCGCAGCCGCTAGAATAGGTGTTTGCTCCGGCGCCGACTAAGAAGATTCCCCTCTCCATGTCCGATACCCTTATCGAAACGCCCGACGCACTGGACGAATCGAAGTTCGCCACGTTCGAAGGCTCGCCGTTTCAGCTCTATCAGCCGTATCCGCCCGCGGGCGATCAGCCCGAGGCCATCAAGACGCTCGTCGAGGGTGTGGACGACGGTCTCTCGTTCCAGACGCTGCTCGGCGTGACCGGCTCGGGCAAGACCTTCACGATGGCCAACGTCATCGCGCGTCTGGGCCGGCCCGCCATCGTTTTCGCGCCCAACAAGACGCTCGCCGCGCAGCTCTACGCCGAATTCCGCGAGTTTTTCCCGCGCAACGCGGTCGAGTACTTCGTCTCGTACTACGACTATTACCAGCCGGAAGCGTATGTGCCGCAGCGCGATCTCTTCATCGAGAAGGATTCGTCGATCAACGAGCATATCGAGCAGATGCGGCTCTCGGCGACCAAGAGCCTGCTCGAACGCCGCGACGTGGTGATCGTGGCGACGGTGTCGGCCATTTACGGTATCGGCAATCCGTCCGAGTATCACAAGATGATCCTCACGCTGCGCGTAGGCGACAAGCTCGGCCAGCGCGATGTCATCGCGCGGCTGATCGCCATGCAATACACGCGTAACGAGGCGGATTTTCAGCGCGGCTCGTTCCGTGTGCGAGGCGACACCATCGACATCTTTCCGGCGGAACACGCGGAAATGGCGGTGCGAGTCGAATTGTTCGACGACGAAATCGAGTCGATGCAGCTTTTCGATCCGCTCACCGGCCGCGTGCGCAACAAGATTCCGCGCTTCACGGTGTATCCGTCGTCGCATTACGTGACGCCGCGCGACACCGTCATGCGCGCGATCGAAACCATCAAGCTGGAACTGCGCGAGCGGCTGGAGTTTTTCCATAGCCAGGGCAAGCTCGTCGAGGCGCAGCGGCTCGAACAGCGCACGCGCTTCGACCTGGAAATGCTGCAGGAACTGGGTTTTTGCAAGGGCATCGAGAATTACTCGCGGCATTTCTCGGGCTCGGCGCCCGGCGAACCGCCGCCGACGCTCGTCGACTATCTGCCGCCCGACGCCATCATGTTGCTCGACGAGTCGCACGTGCTGATCGGCCAGTTGAACGGCATGTATAACGGCGACCGCGCGCGCAAGGAAAATCTCGTCGATTACGGTTTCCGCATGCCGTCCGCGCTGGACAACCGGCCGCTCAAGTTCAACGAATTCGAGCGCAAGATGCGCCAGGCCGTGTTCGTCTCCGCGACGCCCGCCGACTACGAACAGAAGAAAGCGGGGCAAGTGGCCGAGCAACTCGTGCGGCCGACGGGTCTCGTCGATCCCGAAATCGAGGTGCGGCCCGCGCGCTCGCAGGTCGACGACGTGCTCTCCGAGATCAACGCGCGCGTCGCGGTGCACGAACGCGTGCTCGTTACCGTGCTGACCAAGCGCATGGCCGAACAGCTGACCGAATTTCTCGCCGATCACGGCGTGAAGGTGCGCTATTTGCACAGCGATATCGACACGGTCGAGCGCGTGGAAATCATCCGCGATCTGCGGCTCGGCACGTTCGATGTGCTCGTCGGCATCAACTTGTTGCGCGAGGGTCTGGATATTCCTGAAGTGTCGCTCGTCGCCATTCTCGACGCGGACAAGGAAGGCTTCCTGCGCGCCGAGCGCTCGCTGATCCAGACAATCGGACGGGCGGCGCGCAACGTGAACGGCAAGGCGATCCTCTACGGCGACAACATGACGGACTCGATGAAGCGCGCCATCGACGAAACCGAGCGGCGCCGCGCCAAGCAGGTGGCGCATAACCTCGAGCGGGGCATCACGCCGCGCGGAGTGGAAAAGCGCATCAAGGACATCATCGATGGCGTATACAACGCCGACGACGCACGCGCCGAACTGAAGGAAGCCCAGACGCGCGCGAAGTTCGAGGACATGACCGAGAAGCAGCTCGCGAAGGAAATCAAGCGGCTGGAAAAGCAAATGATGGATCACGCCAAGAATCTCGAATTCGAAAAGGCGGCGCAGACCCGCGACCAATTGGCGCTGTTACGTCAACGCGTGTTCGGCGCGAACGTGGGCGATCACATCACCGGCATCGGCGGAAAGTAAGGCAAAAGAAAGCAAGTTTTCATCGTTCTGTCTCAAGCGACGCGGCGAGCCGGAAGGCGCACCGCGTTTTTTATCGGCCGCGAATGGACCGCGAGTTGGCTGCAAAGCACGCCGGAGCCTTGCCGCAGCAGGCTTTTGTAAGCCCGCGCTAATTTGTCCCGAGTGGTGAAGGGTGCTAAACTGACGAACATTGAGAATGGTTCGTATTAACGTTTTCCAGATTCTGGAAGCGGTTTTCTGCTTCGCGCTAACGAACCGGCACCACAGTCATTTTTTTGCGCTGGCGGCGCGCCTTTTTAGAGCGCCGGAGTTCGGTGGAAAGGGCGCGCCAATGTCACGCGCGCCATCGATAACAACAGGAGTGTTTGATGGGTTCAACGTTGATGCGCGGCCTCGTTGCCGCCGCGGGCCTCACGGCGATGATGGCGGCTTCCGCTGCTGAGTATCCGATCGGCAAGCAGCATATCGAAGGCGGCATGGAAACGGGCGCCGTCTATCTGCAGCCAATCACGATGGCGCCGGAAGGCATCATGCGCAAGGCATCGGATTCGGACATCCACCTCGAAGCGGATATTCACGCGGTCAAGAACAACCCGACCGGTTTCGCCGAAGGCGACTGGATGCCCTATCTGAACGTGACGTATGAACTCACGAAAACCGGCTCGACGCAGTCGGTCAAGGGCGACCTGATGGCGATGGTCGCAAGCGACGGCCCGCACTACGGCGACAACGTCAAGCTCTTCGGTCCGGGCAAATATCACCTCAAGCTGCATATCTCGCCGCCTTCCGAAACCGGCCACATGGCGTTCGGCCGTCACGTCGACAAGGAAACCGGCGTGGGTCCGTGGTTCAAGCCGTTCACGATCGAATACGACTTCCCGTTCGCGGGCATCGGCAAGAAGGGCGGGTACTAAGCTCGCGCACGGCGTTCGCGCGTTCCGGCAGGGGTTTGCAGTTTGCTGCGCCGCCGGACGCGTACCAATCAGGAAGTCCGCATGAAATTGAAAAGCCAGCTGATGGCGATGTTGCTCTCGGTCGCAGCGGGTCTTGGCGCGGCGCACGCCGCCGATCTGCCGACCTTCAAGCTCGAAATGAACGACGGCAAGCTGAACCCGGCGCGCATCGAAGTACCGGCGGGGCAGCGCATCAAGATCGAAGTGCATAACGTCGGCAAGGGCGCGGCCGAGTTCGAAAGCGTGCAGTTGCGCAAGGAGAAGGTGCTCGCGCCGGGTGCCGATTCGTTCGTGGTGATCGCGCCGCTCGATCCGGGCGAATACAAGTTCTTCGACGACTTTCATCAGACCGCGCAAGGCGTGATCGTCGCCAAGTAAATGTCTGTGCCGCGCGCGTGTTTCGGTGCGCCCGCGCGGGCAAGTGAAGCAACGCAAAGGGGTTCAAATGGGGCAGGTACTTTTCATCGTCTGGCGTGAGAGCGTCGAAGCTTTGCTGGTCGTCGGCATTCTGTACGCATGGCTGAAGAACGGCGACCAGCAGGCGCGTCGCGGCCTGCCTTATCTGTGGTTCGGCGTGGCTGCGGGGCTGGTTGCCGCCATCGCGCTGGGCGCCGCGCTCATCGGCTTCACGGAAGTGCTGTCCGGCAACGCGCAGGATTACTTCCAGACCGGCATGGTGCTGATCGCCTGCGTGCTCATTGTACAGATGGTCCTGTGGATGAAGCGTCACGGCCGCACGCTCAAGCGCGACATGGAAAGCTCGCTGCAAAAGAGCACGCAGGACGGACAGTTCTGGGGCATCGCGGTGCTGGTTGCGCTGGCTATCGCGCGTGAAGGCAGCGAGACGGCCGTGTTTCTGTATGGCGTCGGCTTCGGGCAATCGGGACACGTCGATGCTTCGCAATATCTCGCGATCATCCTCGGCTTCGCGCTCGCGCTCCTGACGTTCTACGTGCTGCAACTCGGCGGCAAGATCTTCTCGTGGCGCTCGTTCTTTCGCGTGACCGAAATCATGCTGCTGTTCCTCGCCGCCGGCCTCTTCGAGACGGGCGTCGACAAACTGATCGACATGGAAGTGCTGCCGGTCATCGTCAATCAGGTGTGGAACTCGTCCGCGCTGCTCGACGACTCGAGCACCTTCGGTTCGCTCGTTGCCACCCTCACGGGTTATCGCGCGCATCCGGCGGGCATGAACCTGGTTGCCTACGCGGTCTACTGGATCGTGATTTATCTTCTCCTGCGCCGTTCCAATCATCAGATGGCGCAAAAACAAAAGGCGGCGAGCCGTCCAGCATGAGCTCTGTTCTGCAACGACCCGGCCGGCTGCAACAGGCCGGTCAATGGATGCAACGGCACGGCAACGCGATCCGCGGAATTCAGTGGGTCGTGGTTGCCGTGTACGCGTTTCTGATTCTCGTGCCGGCTGTCATGCCGCTGCCCGATGGCTCGGCGCATTTGTGGAATAACCTCACGCTCGCCGCGCAGTTCGTGTTCTGGGGCATCTGGTGGCCGTTCGTGCTGCTGTCGATGGTCATGCTCGGCCGAGTGTGGTGCGGTGTGTTGTGTCCGGAAGGCGCGCTCACCGAGTTCGCGAGCAAGTTCGGCCGCGGCTGGGCGATTCCGCGCTGGATGCGCTGGGGCGGCTGGCCGTTCGTCGCATTCGGACTCACGACCATCTACGGACAGATGGTGAGCGTCTATCAATATCCGAAAGCCGTGCTGCTCGTGCTCGGCGGCTCAACCGTGGGCGCGATGATCGTCGGCGTGCTGTATGGCCGCGAAAAGCGCGTGTGGTGCAAGTACCTCTGCCCGGTAAACGGCGTGTTCTCGCTGCTCGCACGGCTTGCGCCGTTTCACTACAAAGTCAGCGAAGACGCGTGGCGCCGTTCGTACAAGGAAGGCGAGCACGGGCATCGGGTGATTCCGATCAACTGCGCGCCGCTCGTGCCCCTGCGCAAGATGGAAGGCGCCGCCGACTGCCACATGTGCGGCCGATGCAGCGGCCATCGCGATGCCATCGCGCTCACGTGGCGCTCGCCGTCGGAAGAGGTGGTCGAGCTCGGCAACAAGGCGGCGAATCCGTGGGACACGGCGCTGATTCTGTACGGCTTGCTCGGCATCGCGATCGGTGCGTTCCACTGGACCGTGAGCACATGGTTCGTCGGTCTCAAGCAGATCTTCGCGAGCTGGCTGATCGATCACAACATCCTCTGGCCGCTCGATACCAACGCGCCGTGGTTCCTCTTCACGCATTATCCCGAGCAGAACGACGTGTTCTCCTGGCTCGACGGCACAATGGTGATCGGCTATATCGTCGCGACGGGTCTCGTCTACGGCACGGCGCTGCTCGCGCTGCTGGCGCTCGGCACGCGCATGCTCGGCAAGATGCACGCGGCGCGGCTGCATCACCTGACGCTCTCGCTGATTCCGCTCGCGGGATGCGGCGTGTTTCTCGGCTTGTCGGCGACCACGGTCTCGCTCCTGCGCGCGGAGCATCTGCCGCTGTGGTGGGTGACGGACCTGCGCCTCGGGCTGCTTGGCGTCGCCAACTTGTGGAGCGCCTGGCTCGCGTGGCGCGTCACGGCTCGTTATTCCTCGACGCTTGTTCCGCGCGCACTCACGATGGTATGGTTTGTCGCGGCGCTCGCCGTCGCGGATAGCGCCTGGTATCTGATGTTCTGGGGCTTCAGCCGATAACGCCATTAGGTGAGAATCAAGTGAGAACCAAACCCGTACTGACCGACGAAGACGTCCTGCTGATGGCCGCCGCCGCCGAGGCGCACGCCAAGGCGCACAACTGGAACGTGACCATCGCCATCGTCGATGACGGCGGGCATCTGCTGCATCTGCATCGGCTCGAAGGGACGGGCGCGAGCACGGTCGAGATGGCGACTGGCAAGGCGCGCACCGCCGTGCTCGGCCGGCGCGAAACGAAGGTGTATGAAGACACGATCAAGCAGGGCCGCACTGCGTTTCTGAGCGCGCCCATGACGGCCATGCTCGAAGGCGGCGTGCCGATCTTCGTCGGAACGGATATCGTCGGCGCGGTGGGTGTGTCGGGCGTGAAATCGGATCAGGATGCATCGATCGCGCGGGCGGGCATTGCGGCGCTTGGCATCGAAAACGTCTGAAGCGAGAACGTCGAAGCACGCGTTCGAATTTTTGCCATAGCCCGCGCACAATAAAAACGGCACGCCTTCGCATTGAAGGCGTGCCGTTCGATCAATCAAAATGCATGGCCTCGTTCGGGCACATGACATCGGCGGGAACCAAAAAAAGCGGCTTCGCTTGCTATCGACGACTGGCTGGTGTTTGCACGAAGGGGTCTAAATTCTCGCGTGCAAGTCGTCCTCGCTGGCTAAGGCCAAACACCTCTTTGGCGAGGTGGTCCCCACAATACACGGTACTGCTGTTCTGCCTTACCTCTTTGCCGCCTACTTCGTCAGGATCAGCTTGCCCAGACGCGTCGCGCGCAACTGATAGGTCTCCCCGTTATGCACGATCGCGATATGACTGCGCCCCTGCAGTAACGTATCGCTGCGCAACGAACGATCGCCGGTTGCATCGGCTGAATCCGTCGATGTCGTCGATGCCCGCACCGACGTCACGGCAGCCGTCTTTGGGCGCGTGATGGCTGCATCGCGAACTGCCGGACGGCGAAGCCTGAGCGTGGTGGATCGCAGCGTGTCGGTCATGTCGTTTGAGTGCGTTCGTTGATTCGATGGGTCTATAGTAAATGATAACTATTCCTATTTGCAACTAGAGTTTCCTATGGGTGCGCGGCCGTCATAGCCGCGCTTCATGTAGTACTTGAACTTTCTAGTGCAGCGGCGTTTCGTCGTGGCGCCCGTGCGCATATTGGCGAATCAGCCGCACCGTGTCGATATCCGATTCCCGATAAGCCGACTTGACGATCTCTTTGGTCTGGCGCTCGTCAGGCGTTGCGTCGTCGTTCTCGGGCAGGGTGGTGCTGTACGTGAATCGCAGAAACAGTTGCAACTCGTCGGGCTGCTCGATCGCCATGGTCAACGAGCCGCCGACATGTTCGGCAGTCGGCAGGATGTCGTAACGCACGCTGCTGTCCGGTGTGAGGGTAACGCGGTCCCGCACCACGGCCTGACCGTAGTGCAGCTCGCGCTCCATGACGTCGCCCTCGCGCGAGAGGATGTCGCAGCTATCGAGGCCGAGCACGAAAAGTTGCGGCTGCTCGGCGCGCAGCACGAGTCCTTCCCACAGTTGTTCGCGCGTGAGCGACTCGACGAGCGGATTGGTCGGATCGTTGATCTGGATGAGATGTTCGAAATTCAAAACGACGTTTCCCTGGATAGTTCGATGTACCCGTGCGGGCTGTTTTCAGGAAGTCAGGAAGCGAGCCCCGAGTCGATGCGCACCGCTCCGGACAGAACCTTGTGCATCGGACACGCATTGGCGATTTGCAAGAGGCGTTCCCGCTGTTCGGCATCGAGCGCGCCCGTGAGCGCGATCTGCCTGTCGATGATCGTGCCGTCCGCCGTGCTCTTCATCGACAATTCGACGTGCACCGCTTCGAGCGGCCAACCCTTGCGCTTCGCGTACATGCGAAGCGTGATCGAGGTGCACGCACCCAGGCTCGATAGCAGCAGCGACGCGGGCTCCGGACCGGTGTCCGCGCCGCCGAGGGTTGCGGGTTCATCGGCGACCCAGCCATGCGTGCCGTCGCGCAATTGCACCTGATAGTCGGCAGCGCCGATGCTGGCGGTCACGGAAGATCCGGAAGACATGCGTCGCTCCTATGAATGGCGATGTACGGCAAGAATAGCGGCGCGAATAAGAGCGGCGCGGCACGAACGGTCATTGTGACGCAATGCGCCCGTTCGTGCCGCGCCGTTTCATCGTGCCGATACGGTTCAGCGATGAATACCGCTCGGTGTGCCTAGTGCGTGATCGCGCCCATGCGGCCTGTCTGATAGTCGGTCACGGCCTGGCGAATTTCATCTTCCGTGTTCATGACGAACGGACCGTAGCGCACCACAGGTTCCTTGAGCGGCACGCCGCCGATGAGCAACACTTCGACGGGTTCATCGCCGGCGGCGAGGATGATCGTGTCGCCATCGTCCTTGAACGAGATCATCTGCTGTTTGCGTACCGGTTGACCCTGCGGCCCATAGAGACCGACGCCCGACAACGGATACGCGAACACGCGAAAATCCCGCGGCACGTGATGCTCGACTCTTGCGCCAGGTTGCAGCGAAAAGTGCTGATAAAGAATCGGCGTACGTGTTTCGATGGCCGCCTTCACGCCGAGTGCTTCGCCCGCGATGACCTTCACGCGCACCTTGCCGTCTTCGCTCGTCGCGACGGGAATCTGCGCCGACGCGATCTCTTGATAATGCGGCGTTGTCATCTTGTCGCGCTTCGGCAAGTTCACCCACAATTGCAGGCCGTGCACGCGGCCACCGCGTCGCGTGAATTCCTCGCCAGGCATCTCGCTATGAATGACGCCCGCGCCGGCGGTCATCCACTGCACGTCGCCCGGACGTAATGTGCCGGAATGGCCGGCCGAATCCTTGTGACCGAACTCGCCTTCGAGCATGTAGGTGACCGTTTCGAAGCCCCGATGCGGATGATCCGGCGCGCCTTTGGCTTCGCCCGGAGCGTAATCGGTCGGGCCCATTTCATCGAGGAGAAGGAACGGGTCGAAGTCCATCAGAAGACGCGTCGGAAACGGGCGATGCACGACGAAGCCGCCGCCTTCAACCGTGCGCGTTGCGGGAATGATGCTGGAAATGGTACGGCTCATGATCGGAATGCCTCGCGTCACCAAAAGGGAAATAGCGATATTTGTAGAACGTGGGGATATTATATGTGCCGGATTTAGCGATAAAAGACCTCGCGGCGCAATGGATTGTCCCGCCACGGATAACGAACTCGAACGAACCGAACGTCCCATGAAAGTCGATTCGCACGATCTGAACGATCTGATGTACTTTTCGCACGTCGTCGAACACGGCGGTTTTTCGGCGGCCGAGCGCGTGCTGGGCATCTCCAAGTCGCGCTTGTCGCGGCGCGTGTCGGAGCTGGAGGCGTCGCTAGGCGTGCGCCTTTTGCAGCGCTCCACGCGCAAGCTTGCGCTGACCGAGGCGGGGCAGCTTTTCTATCAACACTGTCAGGCAATGCTCGTGGAGGCGCAGGCCGCCGTCAACGTGGTGCAAAGCCTGCGTGACTCACCGCGTGGCACGGTGCGCGTGAGCGTCCCGGTGACCATCGCGCAGACGTTTCTGTCGGCGGTGATGCCCGACTTCATGCATCGATTCCCCGAAGTGCGGGTCGTGCTGCGCGTAACCAATCGCGTGGTGGATCTGTTCGAAGACGCGATCGATGTCGCCTTGCGCGTGCGCTCCGAGCCGCCCGTGAGTTCGAACGTGGTCGCGCGCCCGCTGTGGCGCACCGAGCAGATGCTGGTCGCCGCGCCTTCGCTTCTCAAATCGAACGCGCCGCCGATGACCGCCGCCGAACTCGCGCAATACGACACGCTCGATGTGCCATCGGCGGATGGCCGCCATGTGTATCGACTGATCGCGCCCGATGGCACGCGTCACGAGTTCGAGCACGAGCCGCGTCTCGTCACCGCCGATCTCTCGATGATCCGCGAAGCCGTCATGCGCGGCGTCGGCATCGCGGCGCTGCCCGAGATGATGTACGGCGCGCCGCTCAGAACCGGCCAGCTTTCGCCCGTGATGCCCGGCTGGACATTTCCGTCGCCGCAACTCTATGCGGTTTTCCTGACGCGGCAGGGCATGGTCCCGGCCGTACGGGCGTTCGTCGATTTTCTGGTGGAGTCGATCGAAGGCGGCAAACGCTTCCCCGGAGAATGTCCTGTCAACGAACAGCCGGAACGCGAAACGGTTTGATCGCAATCGGCGCGCGGCATCATTTATGTCATTGAAGCGCGCGCTTGCGATGGACAGATTCAATCGCCGAAACCTTGTTTGCGGGAATGGCCGGCGTTATATTGAAATTCCTTTCGCTAAGGAGCTTCTTATGCGGAAACTGACGGCTACTCTGATAGTTAGCCTGATAGGGCTGATCGCGCTGTCCGTGTCAACGACGGCTGCCGCATGTGGCGATTCTTCCGGCTCGGGCTATTCGAGTCCCAAGTAATTGCCTTGCCCGAATGCGCCGAGTGCGCAATAAAAAAGGCCTTCATCCGACGATGAAGGCCTTTTACTTTTTGCGGCTCTGTTGCGCGCTGCTTTAATTGCCGCCGGCTTTCGGCTCGGTCACGAAACCGATCTTCGTGAGTCCGCCCGCCTGGGCCGCGGACATGAGATCGGCCACGCGTTCGTACGCCACCTTGCGATCCGCGCGCAGATGAATCTCCGGCTGCGGGTTTTGCTGCGAAGCCTGCGCAATGCGCGCCTTGAGCGTCGCGTCGTCGATTTTCTGCTCGTCCCAGACGATCGTGCCATCGGCTTGAATCGCGACGTCCACATGCGACGGCTTTTCGTCTTGCGGCTGGCTGCTTGCATGCGGCAGGTCGATCTTCACAGCGTGATGCATCGCGGGGATGGTCACGAGGAAAATGATGAGGAGCACCAGCATGACGTCGACGAGCGGCGTCATGTTGATCTCGCTCATCATGCCGTCGTCTTCATCGCCGGCGAAAGGGCTCATGGCCATCTTGAACCTCCGCTTACGATGCGCGCGTCGCGAGACGCAGGCTTTCGGACGTGGCGTCCTTGGTGCGCTTGGACGACGACAGCTTCGAGCCGGTCACGAAGAAGGCGTGCAAGCCGTGCGCGAAGCGGTTCAGCTTCGTCACGACGCTCTTGTTCGCGCGCGTGAGGGCGTTGTAGCCGAGCACGGCAGGGATTGCGACGAAGAGACCGAAGGCCGTCATGATGAGCGACTCGCCCACCGGACCCGCCACTTGGTCGATCGACGTCTGGCCCGTCGCGCCAATTGTCAGGAGCGCGTGATAAATGCCCCAGACAGTACCGAACAGCCCGACGAACGGCGCCGTACTGCCGATCGATGCCAGCACGGCGAGCCCTGCTTGCATGCGGCCGACGCTTTCATCCATGACGTCTTTCAGGCATCGCGTGATCCACTCCGACACATCCATGCGGTCGTGCAGATGCGGCTGCGTCTGATGATGATGCTCGGACGCTTCCTGACCGGCCAGCGCCAGCGCGAGGTACGGGTTGTCAGCCGGATTCGACGACTGGCTGCTGATTTTCTTGATGCCGTCGTTGAAGTCGTCGGAATGCCAGAAGGCCTGATCGGCGTTCTTCGTGAGGCGCTTGAGACGCAGCACGTTCCATCCCTTGACGACGATCACGGTCCACGAAAGCACCGACATGATGACGAGCGCCAGCGCGATACCGCGTGTGACGAAGTCGCCTTGCGCCCAGACGTGCGCAATCCCGTAGTTGTTCATTTCCAGTTCCTGTTTCTAAAAAAAGCCGGTCAGTCGTTCAGACTGAATACGAATGGCACCGTGGCGGTTGCCCGAATGGCTTCGCCATTCTCTTTGTAAGGACTGCACGCGCTGCTGCGCACGGCGTCGAGCGCCGCGTCGTCGAGGCGCTGCGAGCCGCTGCTCTTTTGCAGCGTCACATTCTCGATTTTGCCCGTAATACCGACCGTCAGCTTGACGAGCGAGGTGCCGGTTTCGCCGCGACGCCGCGACATCGCCGGATAATCCGGCTGCGCGATGTTGCAGCTCAGACGCGCGACGTTCTTCGGCGCGGCCAGATCCATCGTCGGTTTTCCGATCGCGGGCGCGGCCGGCGCGGCGGGCGCTGGCGCGGGCGGTGTCGGGGCCGGCGGTGTGGGATCGGGCGCGGGCGCGGCGATTTGCGAGGGCGTCTCGCGCACCGGCATCGGCGTGGGCTTCGGCTCGACCTTGGGTTTGACCTTCGGTTTGGGCTGCGGCTTTGGAACCGGTTTCGGCGGCTCGGGAGTCGGTGGCGACTGCACGGCGACAGGCTGCGGCGCGGGCGCCGGCGTTTCGCTGATCAATTGCGCGGTGATTGTCTTCGCTTCGACGGGGCGCGGCAGCGGCTCGCGATGCATGGTGAGCGCCACGCCGAAGAGCGCGGCGTGAATCGCCAGCACGGCGACGCACGCGGCCACCACGCGCGGGTTCAAATTGCTCGGCGTCGTCGTGTCGAATACAGCGGGAGAGGTTGTCGGGGACTGCATTCTTATTCGCTGCTTGCGGTGTTGCCAGTAGCGCGGCCATCGAAGTTACGTACGTTCGCTGGTTCGGCGCGGAAGAAACCAAACGACATCATTTTCTGAAAATAATGAGGGATATGAATAGAGTAGCCACGAAACCAATCAGCAATTCCATCTTTCCCTCCTTAAGGGCAAAGAGTTGCGTGGCTGGCGTAGGTGATCGGAACCTGGCTTGCGATAAGCGATCAAGAAACCAAGCGGCGCGCTTCGCCGACAGCGGGGCGCCGAGCGCTATCTCGGTCGCGCCCCGCGCAACTTCAGGCAGCCTGGCGTTCGTAGAACGTGAGCGGCGCGACTTGCGGATGTTCGCGCTGTTCCATTCCACAGCGCGACGCGCAGACACCGCTCGTCGCCATGACGTCGCGCACGCTTGCTTCGCACTTCCCGCAGCATAGCGCGACCCCAAGCTCGAACTGAAGCTCGTCGAAGGATTCCATTCCATCGGCGATGGCGGAGCGGATCTTACGGTCGGAAACTGCTTTGCAGACACAGACGATCATGGTCGTTCGCGATAGCTTGCGTTAATGCGAATTATTATCATTCAGTAAGACGCTCTTGGCAAGCCGGGTTCTGTGTTTTTTGTAACACAGCGCGTGTGTTAGCCGATTTATTGCTTAGGAGCGTTTGCTGGTGGGGCTCCGACGGCTATGACGCCCCGGAAAAACCCTTAGACGATGTCGGGTTCGGCAAGGCGCGTGCGTCGCGAAGGGATCAGCACGTGTTCGACGCTGGCGTCGAGATGCAGAAGCGATGCCGCGAGCTGACGCTGGGATTCGCCGTCGGCAGTCGAGCAGAAGCGCGGCATGGATTCCACCGCAGCCGATGAGTTTTTCAGCGCGTTCGTTTCCAGCAGACGGTCGAGCTGGCGCGCGATGGCGACGCTGGTATCGACGAGTTGCAGCCGTTCGCCGGCGATCTCGCGAATGGCGCGGTCGAGAAACGGATAGTGCGTGCAGCCGAGCACCAGAGTATCCGCGCCGGCTTCGAGCATGGGCGCGAGATAGCCTTCGAGCAGCGCCATGAGTTCCGGCGACGACGTATCGCAGCGTTCGACGGCCTGCACGAGACCGTGTCCCGGCTGGCAGATGAAGCGGCAATCGCCCGCATAACGTTCGAGCAGCAACTGGAAGCGCGCGCTGCGCAAGGTCACCGCGGTTGCCAACACGCCGACGACGCGCGTCTTGGAAACGGCGGCGGCGGGCTTCACGCCCGGTTCGACGCCCACGAGCGGAATGGAAAGCCGCTCGCGCACGAGCGCGATGGATTGCGCGGTTGCCGTATTGCATGCGACGACGAGCGCTTTGGCGCCTTGCGCGACGAGCCATTCGCCGATGGCCATGGTGCGGTCGACGATGAAATCGTCATCGCGCTCGCCGTAAGGCGCGTACAGCGAGTCCGCGACATAGACGAGCCGCTCGTGCGGAAGCAACGCCCGCACCGCACGCAGCACCGACAAGCCGCCGAGACCGGAATCGAAAATGCCGACCGGCGCGCTCGCGTTTGTCGGAGCACGCGCGTTCGGCATGATTGTGGGTACGACAACTACTGACATTGCGGACAGATATTTACTCGCCTTCGCCCATCATAGTCTGCTGGTAGTTCTGGATGCCAACCTTGTCGATCAGATCCAGTTGCGTTTCCAGCCAGTCGATGTGTTGCTCGGTGTCGTTCAGGATCTTGTCGAAGATATCGCGCGAGACGAAATCGCGCACCGATTCGCAATAGGCAATCGCCTCCTTGCACGTGGACTGCGAAATCTGTTCGAGCTTCAGGTCGCACTCGAGGATTTCCTTGGTCTCTTCGCCGATAAGTAGCTTGTGCAGGTCTTGCAGGTTCGGCAGACCGTCGAGCATGAACACGCGCTGGATGAGCCAGTCGGCGTGTTTCATTTCGCCGATCGATTCGTCGTACTCATGCTTGCCGAGCTTTTCCAGGCCCCAGTGCTTGTACATCCGCGCGTGCAGGAAGTATTGATTGATCGCAGTCAGTTCATTTTTCAACTGCGCGTTCAGATATTCGATGACTTTAGCGTCGCCTTTCATGATTGTTCCTTTTCATAGCGTGGGGCATCCCGCAAAGATAAACGTTCTTAACGGCTCTGCCAAGGATGAGTGAATCTTTTTTGATTGCGATAAAACTGAGAATGGAAATCCTTCTCGATACCGCTTCTCCAAAACAAAAGAGCCGGACGCGCGGTCCGGCTCTTCATTGGCCGCGATCCGTGCGGCCTCGATCGATCAGACCGTCGCGACGGGAATCTTGCCGATCTTCGCCTGCCATTCGGCGGGACCCGTCTTGTGTACCGACGTGCCTTGCGAATCGACGGCGACCGTCACCGGCATGTCCCGCACGTCGAATTCGTAGATGGCTTCCATGCCGAGGTCTTCGAACGCCAGCACCTTCGCTTCGCGGATGGCTTTGGAGACGAGATATGCCGCGCCGCCCACGGCCATCAGATACGCCGCGTTGTGCTTCTTGATGGCCTCGATGGCGACAGGCCCGCGTTCGGCCTTGCCGATCATCGAGATGAGGCCGGTTTGCGCGAGCATCATCTCCGTGAACTTGTCCATGCGCGTGGCCGTGGTCGGGCCGGCGGGACCGACGGCTTCGTCGCGCACCGGGTCGACCGGGCCGACGTAATAGATCACGCGGTTGGTGAAATCGACCGGCAGCTTTTCGCCCTTGGCGAGCATGTCGGCAATGCGCTTGTGCGCCGCGTCGCGGCCCGTGAGCATCTTGCCCGACAAGAGCAAAGTCTGACCCGGCTTCCAGGAAGCCACTTCTTCCGGCGTCAGTGTGTTCAGATCGACGCGCTTGCTGGTTTCCGTGTTCGGCGCCCAGGTCACGTCCGGCCACGCGTCGAGCGGCGGCGCTTCGAGCTTCGCCGCGCCCGAGCCGTCGAGCGTGAAGTGAGCGTGACGCGTGGCCGCGCAGTTCGGAATGATCGCGATGGGCTTGGACGCCGCGTGCGTCGGCGCCGCCATGATCTTCACGTCGAGCACGGTGGCAAGCCCGCCCAAACCTTGCGCGCCGATACCAAGCGCATTCACCTTCTCGTGCAGTTCCACGCGCAGTTCTTCGATCCAGTCCCGCGGTCCGCGCGCGATGACGTCCTGAATGTCGATGGGGTCCATGAGCGATTCCTTGGCCATCAGCATCGCCTTTTCCGCCGTGCCGCCGATGCCGATACCGAGCATGCCTGGCGGACACCAGCCCGCGCCCATCGTCGGCACGGTCTTGATGATCCAGTCGACGATGGAATCCGACGGGTTCAGCATCGCGAACTTAGACTTGTTTTCCGAGCCGCCGCCCTTGGCCGCGACCTGCACGTCGACCTTGTCGCCCGGCACGATCTCGTAGTGGATCACGGCGGGCGTGTTGTCCTTCGTGTTCTTGCGCGCGCCTTCGGGCGGGCTCACGATGGACGCGCGCAGCACGTTGTCCGGGTTCAGGTAACCGCGGCGCACGCCTTCGTTGATCATGTCGGTGACGCTCATCGTCGCGCCGTCCCAACGCACGTCCATGCCAACCTTGACGAACACGGTCACGATGCCCGTGTCCTGGCAGATCGGACGCTTGCCTTCCGCGCACATGCGGCTATTGGTCAGGATTTGCGCGATGGCGTCCTTCGCGGCCGGGCTCTCCTCCAGCTCGTAGGCGCGGCCGAGCGCCTGAATGTAGTCGAGCGGATGGTAATAGCTGATGTATTGCAGCGAGTCGGCAATACTCTGGATCAGGTCTTCCTGCTTGATGACGGTCATGGCTTAAGCTTTTCGGGGACGAATATATTTGTGCGTTCTGATAACGCCTGAGGCTCAGTCGAGCGCGCTTCGGGGCGCGACTTCGCTGTGAAAATGTGCGGGATGCGTATGCGTGGTCAGCTTGTCGACGTACGCCATGATGAGCGCCGAGAACAGGAAGGCCATATGGATGATCACCTGCCACAGCACCGTATGAAACGTATGCTGGTCCGGGTTGATAAAGGTTTTGAGAAGATGGATCGACGAGATGCTGATGAGCGCCATCGAGAGCTTGACCTTCAGCACGCCCGCGTTGACGTGGTCGAGCCATTCGGGCTCGTCGGGATGACCTTCCACGCCCAGACGCGACACGAAGGTTTCGTAGCCGCCGACGATCACCATGATCAGCAGGTTCGAGATCATCACCACGTCGATGAGGCCGAGCACGACCAGCATGATGTTGGTTTCATCGAGCGTCATTGCGTGCGTGACGAGATGCCAGACTTCCTTCAGAAACAGCACGACGTACACGCCTTGCGCGACGATCAAGCCCAGATACAGCGGCACCTGCAGCCAGCGGCTCATGAAGATGATTTTCGGCAGCGCCTTCATCGAGCCGGGTTGGACGCGCGAGTCGGGTGTGTGCTTGGAAGCGGGCATGGGCGGCTTGTCGGTCGGCTGTCGGACGAGGAAAGGGAAGAAGCAACGAACAGGAAACGCGCGCGGGTCGTGGACCCGCGCTCAGGAAGCCCGCCATTGTAGCAAGTTGTATGTGACGATCCGCCCGGCTTTCAAAATGCGTTCGTGTCGGCGCGCCTACTCGGCAACCGATACCGCCGCGCGCGTCTTCATGCTCGCGAGCCCGATGCCCGCGACCACGCAGGCGAGTGCGATGCCATGCGCGATACTCGGCCGCTCCCCGAGAAACGCGATGCCGTAGATCGCGGCGGCAATCGGCAGCACCGCGCAGAACACGCCGGCGAGACTGCCGTCGACATGGCGGATGCCTTTCATCCACAGCCAGAACGAGAAGATGCTCGCCGCGAGTCCATACCAGAGTACGAGCGCCCAGGTGAGCGGTTCGACGCCGCGCCAGTCGAACGCAACAAACGAAGCCGCGCCGAACGGCAGCATCAGCACGAAGCCTATGCCATGCGTATAAGCGCAGATGTCGATGGCCGGCAGCGTTTGCGTCAGACGCCGCGACAGGATCACATAGAGCGACTCGCAGCACACCGCGCCGAGCACCATCAGATTGCCCGTGAGCGAGCCCGCGCTGCCGTCGGCGTAGGCATCGCCACTTTGCGCGACGTTGATGACGAGCACGCCCGCAATCGCAAGCGCGATCGATGCGAACGCGCGTCCGCTCGGCTTCTCCTTGAGAAAGAGCCACGAGAAGAGCGCGACGACAGCCGGAATCGTGCTCGTGATGACGCCCGCCGCGACCGCGCTCGTGCGTGCGACGCCATTCAACATCAGAAGCGTGAAGCCGAATGTGCCGAAGAATGCCTGCAGAAAGAGGTTGATCCATTCGCCGCGCGCGACCTGCCTCATCTTGGGGAGCCGGAAGAGCGGCCAAAGGACCAAGAGGGCGATCACGAAGCGCAGAAGCGCGAAGAGCGGAACGGGAACGGACGCGACGATGGACTTGCCGATACCGACGTTGCTTCCGACGAGCAGCATGGCTGCGATGAGTAAAAGGGCGTAGCGATTCAAGCTGGAATCCGCACTGCGAGTTCAGTTACGATTGTGGGGACGCATTGTAATTGAAGCCGCCGCGACTCCGCGTATACCCCGTGCCTCTTGACCGGCGCGCGTAAGAAGCGGGTAAGTTGAACGGCATATCTTGGAGTACATGCGGGATGGCAGCGCTTTACGAGCGAAGCCGTTCCTGGAAAGGAGACAAGGTTCGGCCGGGAACGAAGCACGCTTTCCGGCTTTCGAACTTCATAACATGCGGCACGCGATAGCAACGAAGCGCGCCGCCGGCTTTTGGAATCACCATCAGAGAGGTTGTCGATGTCTGCGATCGAATCGGTTCTTCAGGAAAAACGCGTATTCCCGCCGTCTGCGAAGGCATCGGCGGGCGCGGCCATCTCCGGCATGGAGGCTTACAAGGCGCTCGTCGCCGAAGCCGAACGCGATTACGAAGGTTTCTGGGCGCGGCTCGCGCGCGAAACGCTGTCATGGCACAAGCCCTTTACCCGCGTGCTCGACGAAACCAAGGCGCCGTTCTACAAGTGGTTCGAAGACGGCGAGCTGAACGCTTCGTATAACTGTCTCGATCGCCATGTCGAAGCGGGCCGCGGCGGCGACAACGCCATCATCTTCGAAGCCGACGACGGCACGGTCACCAACGTCACGTATCAGGACTTGCTCGACCGCGTATGCCGTCTGGCCAATGCACTCAAAAAGCGCGGCGTGAAGAAGGGCGATCGCGTGGTGATCTATCTGCCGATGTCGGTGGAAGGCGTGGTCGCCATGCAGGCTTGCGTGCGGATCGGCGCGACGCATTCGGTCGTGTTCGGCGGCTTCTCGTCGAAGTCGCTCAACGAACGTCTCGTCGATGTCGGCGCGGTCGCGCTCATCACCGCCGACGAGCAGATGCGCGGCGGCAAGGCGTTGCCGCTCAAGAGCATCGCCGATGAAGCGCTCGCGGCCGGCGGCTGCGAGGCGGTGAAGAACGTCATCGTGTATCGCCGCACGGGCGGCAAGGTGCAATGGACCGAAGGACGCGACTCCTGGCTGCACGACGTAGTCGAGAATGAACCGGCGACGTGCGAGCCGGAATGGGTGAGCGCGGAGCATCCGCTCTTCATTCTGTACACGTCGGGTTCCACGGGCAAGCCGAAGGGCGTCCAGCACAGCACGGCTGGCGTGTTGCTGTGGGCCGCGCAGACCATGAAGTGGACCTTCGACATGAAGCCGGGCGATGTCTTCTGGTGTACGGCGGACATCGGCTGGATCACGGGACATAGTTACATTGCGTACGGGCCGCTCGCCATTGGAGCGACGCAAGTCATGTTCGAAGGCGTGCCCACGTATCCGCACGCCGGCCGTTTCTGGGAGATGATCGCGCGCCACAAGGTCACGATCTTCTACACGGCGCCGACGGCGATCCGCTCGCTCATCAAGGTCTCGGAAGCGGATCAGAAGGTCCATCCGAAGAGTTTCGATTTGTCGAGCCTGCGCATTCTCGGCACCGTCGGCGAGCCGATCAATCCCGAAGCGTGGATGTGGTATCACGAGAACGTGGGCGGCGGGCAGTGTCCTATCGTCGACACCTGGTGGCAGACCGAAACCGGCGGCCACATGATCACGCCGCTGCCGGGCGCGACGCCGCTCGTGCCGGGGTCGTGCACGTTGCCGTTGCCGGGCATCATGGCCGCTATCGTCGATGAAACCGGCCAGGACGTGCCAAACGGACAAGGCGGCATTCTGGTGGTCAAGCGTCCGTGGCCGTCCATGCTGCGCAACGTCTGGGGCGACCCGGACCGCTACAAGTCGAGCTACTTTCCCGAGGAACTCGGCGGCAAGCTGTATCTCGCGGGCGATGGCGCCGTGCGCGACAAGGACACCGGTTATTTCACGATCATGGGCCGTATCGACGACGTGCTGAACGTCTCCGGTCATAGGCTCGGGACGATGGAGATCGAATCGGCGCTGGTTGCGAACCCGATGGTCGCGGAGGCGGCAGTCGTCGGCCGTCCGGACGACACGACCGGTGAAGCCGTCGTGGCGTTCGTCGTGCTCAAGCGCGATCGTCCTGAGGGCGATGAAGCGAAGCAGATTGCGAACGAGCTGCGCAATTGGGTTGGCAAGGAGATCGGACCGATCGCCAAGCCGAAGGACATTCGCTTCGGTGAGAATTTGCCGAAGACGCGTTCGGGCAAGATCATGCGGCGTCTGCTGCGTTCGCTCGCGAAGGGCGAGCAGATCACGCAGGATGTTTCGACGCTCGAGAATCCGGCGATTCTGGATCAGCTCGGCGAGGCGCGTTGATTGACGGTTTGCGATGTGTCGCGCACGTCAAGGCGCGCGCCGCATCGCGTTTAGCCGCATGCCGTGATTGCGGTTTAGCTCGATCGACGAGGGCAGGTACGTGAGCCTCTCCGTCTCCGTGCCATTCCATTCGGTCGTCTCGGCAGCGGACTCGTCCAGCCAGGGCAAACGCAGTTAGATTCGAACTCCATCCGCGTCCGCCCATCCCATCCCGCTGTAGTCCCCGATTGCCGATACCATGCGGTTTTGGTAAATAACCGCATGGTCATGCCGCCGCCCGCCGATTCCGCGCCACCCACGCTTCCCGCTCCGCCGCTCGTGCCGGCGGCAATGGCGCGCGCGCATCGGGCGTATTGGCGCTTCAACATCGCGTTGATCGGCGTGCTGCTCACGATCGGTTTCGTCGTCTCGTTCGGCGTGCCGCTTTTCGCGCAGCGTCTGGCGCACGTGCGCGTCGCGGGCTTTCCGCTGCCGTTCTACTTCGGGGCGCAAGGCGCGATACTCGTCTATGTCGCGTTGATCCTCGTCTATATCGTGCTGATGCAGATTGCCGATGCGCGTCTGTTGCGCGTGGCCGCGTTATCGGCGAGACAAGACGCAATGGACGCGGCCGCGCGATGAAGCTCACGAACCGGCTGATCCTCGCCTACGCGCTCTATACGCTCGGTTTTTTGCTCTTTATCTTTCTGATGGAGCGCATCGAGCGCACGACCGGGCCGGGCATGTGGATAGGCTACGTGTTCCTGTTCGTGCCGATCGCGGTGTATGCGGTCATCGGACTGCTTTCGCGCACGTCCGATCTCGTCGAATACTATGTCGCGGGCCGGCGCGTGCCGTCGGCGTTCAATGGCATGGCGACCGCGGCGGACTGGCTGTCGGCGGCGTCGTTCATCGGACTCGCGGGATCGATCTACGCAAGCGGCTACGACGGCCTCGCCTACGTGATGGGCTGGACCGGCGGCTACTGCCTCGTCGCGTTCCTGCTCGCGCCGTACGTGCGCAAACTCGCGCGCTACACCATTCCCGACTTCCTCGGCACACGCTTTTCCAGCAACCTCGTGCGCGCGCTCGCGGCCATCGCGGCGATACTCTGCTCGTTCGTCTATCTCGTCGCGCAGATTCAGGGCATCGGATTGATCGCGTCGCGCTTTATCGGCATCGAGTTTTCCATCGGCATCTTTTGCGGGCTCGCGGGCATTCTCGTGTGCTCCTTTCTGGGCGGCATGCGCGCGGTGACGTGGACGCAGGTCGCGCAGTACATCATTCTGATCAGCGCGATGCTGATTCCCGTGTCGATGATCGCGCATCGCGAAGGCCTTGGCTGGCTGCCGCAACTCAACTATGGCCGCGTGATGGAGCGAGTCGAAGCCCTCGAGCGCGAAGTCGCGGCGTCACCCGACGAAGCGCGCGTGCGGATGGATTATCAGCGTCAGGCGGCGCGGATGCAGCAGCGTATCGACGCGCTACCGAAGTCGTTCTTCGACGAACACGGCCGTCTCGTCAACGAAGTCGCGGACCTGCGCCGGCATAACGGCCCGCTGCGCGAAATCAACGAGCGCGAGCGCGAACTGGCTTCGTTCCCCCGCGATCCCGCGGATGCGAGAGTCAAGTGGGCGCGCGAACGCGATGCTCTGACCGAGCGCGTCGCGGCTCCGGTTTCGATGGTCGAAGCCTTCGCGCCGGACTCCGCGAGCGATGAGACGCCGCGCTCGCATCAACTCAACTTCTTGTCGCTGCTGCTGTGCCTGTCGATCGGCACGGCCAGTCTGCCGCACATCCTCACGCGCTATAACACGACCACATCGGTGGCATCGGCGCGGCGCTCGGTTGGCTGGACCTTGTTCTTCGTGGCGCTGTTTTATCTGACCGTGCCGGTGCTCGCGGTGCTCATCAAGCACGAGATTCTGACGGGCATTGTCGGCCACCGGTTCGCGGACCTGCCGCAGTGGGTCACGCAATGGCGGCGCGTGGAGCCGTATCTCATCCATATCAGCGATGTGAATGGCGATGGCATCGTGCGTTGGGCGGGAATCCAGATGCAGCCCGACATGGTCGTGCTCACCGCGCCGGAAATTGCGGGCTTGCCGTACGTGATATCGGGATTGATCGCGGCGGGCGCGCTGGCGGCCGCGCTCTCGACGGCGGATGGCTTGCTGCTGACCATCGCGAATGCGCTTTCGCACGATGTCTATTACTGCATGGTCGATAAGAACGCGACCAGTCAGCGGCGCGTCACCATTTCCAAGATCTTGTTGCTGGGCGTGGCGTTGCTGGCATCGTGGGTGGCGTCGCTCAATACGGGAAATATTCTCTTTTTGGTGGGAGCCGCGTTTTCGCTGGCGGCGTCAAGTTTGTTTCCAGCGCTGGTGCTCGGTGTGTTCTGGAAGCGCACCACGCAGCGCGGCGTGGTCGCCGGGATGATTGCCGGGCTTGTCGTGTGCGTGTATTACATCGTGTCGACGTATCCGTTCTTCGTGCAACTGACCGGCTTCGCTGGGCATCGCTGGTTTGGCATCGAGCCGATCAGTTCTGGCGTCTTCGGTGTGCCGGCCGGTTTTGCGGTGGCGATCGTCGTGAGTCTTCTCGACCGGAAACCGGATGCTTACACGCGCGCGCTCGTCGATTACATTCGACATCCGTAGGGGGTGGCGGGGCGGCGGGAAGTTGGTATAATCGCGGTCTTCCGGAGAGATGGATGAGCGGTTTAAGTCGCACGCCTGGAAAGCGTGTATAGGGTAAAACCTATCGGGGGTTCGAATCCCCCTCTCTCCGCCAGAGCGATATGCCAGACGGGCCTTTCAAGGCCCGTTTTTGTTTTTCCCAACATCATGCCCAACGAAGTAGAGAGTGCTGTTTCGATCGGGAGAAAATAGTGAGCGGGCGAGTGAATTGGCAGTGCCCATATTGCGGTAGTCACGCGACTCTTGGAGATGCGGACCAGTCCCGTCGAGAGCACAAGGTGGTGATACCGAACTCCACCGGCCCCTTTCTCATATATACACTCGCTCAGGTTTGTCCCAACCCAGCGTGCAATAAGCCTGAACTGTACGCCGCCATGTGGTCGCTGAAAAGAATCAGCGATCATCATGGAAACGTCGACTTTAACGTTTCCGGTGAAGCTCCCTTAGCTGAATGGAACTTGCTCCCAAGAGGGACGGCGAAGCCTTTTCCTGAGTACATCCCCCAAGCCCTGCGTGCAGACTATGAAGAGGCGTGTCTTATCGCAAATCTGAGTCCAAAAGCGTCAGCAACACTATGCCGCCGCTGTCTACAGGGGATGATTCGCGACTTCTGGAAGACAAACACGAAGAGCAACCGGCTTTGGGACGAGATCAAAGCGATCAAAGATCGTTTAGACGAGGACACGTGGCGAGCAATTGTTGCAGTGAAGGATCTCGGCAACATTGGTGCGCACATGGAGGGCGACGTAAATGTGATCGTCGACGTCGAGCCTGATGAAGCGCGACTTCTGATTGGACTAATCGAGTCGTTGTTTGATGACTGGTACATTCAACGCGAGCAACGTCGTAAGCGCAATGCCGACTTGATCGCCGCCGCAGAGGCTAAGCGTACGTCGGAGCCCGCTGCCAAATCGAGCACTGGGGAAGGATCGCAACAATGAGTGCCTCCCAAGCGCTCCAACTCCTGATTACTTTGGTCGTCGCGGGAGGAGGCGCCTGGGCCGGCGCGTACCTTCGTGAAAAGGGCAAAGGACTGGCTACTAAGGAAGACGTTGGGAAGATCACTGGTATCGTTGAGCAAGTGAAAGTCGAGATTTCACGACAAGATTGGGCTCATCGAGAATGGACTAACCTAAGGCGCATCAAGCTAGAGGAGTTACTGGCTGCAGCACAAGACCGTTCAGCGTATATGTTTGCGGTTGAGAAATCGGCGCCGACCGGCAAGGTGATCGATCAAGATGATCCTATCTTTCGCCTAGACAACCTTGTTGCGCTGTACTTCCCAGAATTGCAGGGTGCGGTGTCAGGACTGACGGCCGTTGCGAATAGTCGGATCTTGCTTGCCCTTAAGATCACGTCTGAAATTGCTAAAGCAGGAAGCAACACCAGCCTTCATGCCCAGCATCTAACGACGTTCAATTTAGGCGTGATGTCGCAGTCCGGCCCATACCTAGAGGCTGAGAAGCGACTCCGAGAGGAAGCGCGCTCTCTACTCATTGACATCATGCCGGGCGCTAGACCGTAGGCCAATTCGAGCACCGTGCGCGCTCAATGACTATTGCAACGCCGTTTTGTCTCGCGGCGTCAATTCCAGTTGGACCAGTTGGTCAATCTCATTGTCCGCTGCTTCGAGTGCCGCGTTGGAAACTCGTCTCGCTCTAACGTAACTCCACCACTGCAATCCTCCGAACAACGCAGCACTGGCAGCGACAGCGAGAAACGGCAACCACCAGATCGATAAAACGACCAAAGCGAACGTGATGCCGATGTACTTCTCGCTGTTCGGGCGCGGGGGAATCGCGGAAATCTGATTCTTTAGGTGAAGAACCGCAGATCGAAGACCATCAACGCTTCCTGCAACCGATTGAAAATGCTCCTCGACGGCATAAAGCGCGCGCATTGCTTTCTCTTTCTCGATCAGTGAGATGGAACCGATGTCTGAAAGGAGCCGGCAGGCAGTCGAGATGATGTCCATTTCCTTCGAGATGGCTTCAAACGTTGGCGCATGCTCTGGCAGTTCGGCCGCAGCCTCGAAGTCATCACGGGAAACGCACACTCCCCAAGAGAAGAAATAGTCTTGCGTGGCTTTCAATAGCCGTCCGCCGAGCATCATCAAGAACTCGGCGTTAGCTTGGTCGCGCTTGCTCGGCATCGACGCTGATTCGATCAACTGAGATGGCAGGCGAGGCGAGCGGACCGGCCGTGAGGAGCTTGATGTCGATGTGTACTTGATCCCAGTCCCGGGAATACTCGCAGTAACACGGCCACGTGTGGTGTACGTGAGTCCTCGTCCACCGAGAGAAGCGCTCATGCCGCTTTTGCTGAAGTTGAGTTTGATGCCAGGGGCGATCTTGACTGACTTCCGAAAGCTGAGTCCCATGATTCACTCCAAGTTAGCTGGCTTTGCGCCCGAAGACCGTCAGGCGATCATTGAAGGCATCGCTCATAACCGCCTGAATCACGGAGCCGTCCGTCACGGGCACCGTTTCGGTTCGCATCACCCGACCGGAGTATATGAGCTTGCTTTTGACGAACTTGCAAGGCGCAGCGCACGAGAGGACATTCGAAATGTCGCCGTCGACGTATTTGATTGAACGGACGCCTTTGACGTCGCCAAGGTATCGCACCATAAGCAGCGCGGATGTTGCGCGTCCCGCTTTGATGTCGTCGTCGCTCAGAGCTTGCTGATAGCCGTACTCGCCGTCTTCGGTCATCGCGTAGAAGTGGTCAGGCTGTGCAGGCGCAGGACTCGTTTCCGGCTCAGCGGCCACGACGGCCGGCGTGGGGGCTGGCTGTTGAGCCGCTGCGGCGGATGCTTCGGTAGACCGATCGCTACAAGCGGAAAGAGTAAGCGTCGACGCTGCGACAATAATGGAAACGGCGGCTCGGAAAGGTGTTTTCATTTTTAGTCTCAAGAAGAAGGCTCGTCTGCATATCGGCCTGTGCAGCGTTTTCTTTAAGCTTGGGCGCCCTGGGTCTAAAGATCGCAGTGGCGTAGTCGTAAACGCTTGCATGAATACCTACGAAGCCAAAGCCCTCCATGAGGCCGTCGACGCTGCCGCCGACGCGATCGTCACCGCGATGACCGGGTTTAATGATCCGCTGAGCCGCGCGTGCAGCGACATGCACAGCCACTACATGCACAATTTGTTGCTTGATTACGATCCGGAGATTGATCTCCAAGAGTTCTGGGATTTGGCAATGTCTTGACGCTGCCAGTTTGTTGGCGAGGTTGTTGGGTACGATTTAATCAACAACGGGCGACGTAATATCGGAGCGGCACTCGGGCGGAAGAGAGATCCGCATTTCGATTCCGCTGGCGCGGACAGACCTAATACTGTTCGAGATCTTGCAGTGACAAACTCAGAAGCTCCGCTGCATCGGCGTGTAGCTGAGCGAGCCCCGCGTCCATCTCGAAACCTGACGGAGTGCTGCGGGTGTCCGCAGCGTCTCGGAGAATGTTTATCGCGAGCCGAAGGGCGGCAGAAAGGGTGAGAGTGTCCATAATGGCTCGAAAAGCAGCCCCGGCATGATGCACAAGTCTGTGCGTCATTTGCGCCGGGTGTTCGCGCTGCTCGAGCAGGCTAGCACGCCGAAAGCGTGCAAACATTATCGACGGTCATTCGATAAGCCCGTAGGTCTCGCCAAGTCGTTCAATCCACACTGGACCGCCTTCCTGCAATTGCTCAAGTTCTTCGTCCGTCACCTCGATCTCAGCAGCCTCGCCGAGCTCGTGCTTATCGCCTTCCACCTCGTAAAATTGCTGCACTTTTACCTTCTGCATGATGTCTCCCGATGGTTTGAGTTGCGCTCATAAAGCTATTTGATTTTTTGCGCTTTGTCGATCTCGTCAAGCGGCGACTTACCCGATCTGTCAGGCGCTAGAGGGTTGTCGTTCGCCGGCATGGGCTGAGTGCGGCCATTGAACAGCGCGCGCTTCAGGTCGTCCAGATTGATGCCGCGCAGGGCGTCAAGATTGATCATGTGCGTACCTTCCTCAGGAAGTCGTGAGCGTCACGAAGCAGCGCGCTCACGCGGCGCCGATCCTCTTTCGCCTGCTCAGTGGTCGCGCCGTGCGTAAGGGCGTTCTGTGCTGATCTGATCTTGCCTGCGGCTGTCTGCGGTCCGGTCGATCGCTCCCAAGGCTTCCAGCGCCTGATCGCTTCCGCTTGCTTCGCGCGGCGCGCTTCTGTCCATCCGTTAGCCATTCGATTCTCCAAAAGTTCGTTTTATTCGAAGTCTGTTGCCCTTGTGTAAGTCATCGAGCAATGGCACGCGGCTCGTCACCGTGATGTGTGCAAAGTTTGCGGCGGCGCGCACTAGCCGCTTTCCCTATTACACCGGCTGTTACATCCCCCTAATTCATGTCGAGCGTGACGTCACTTCCGGATGCGCGCCGTTATTCACCTGCTGATGCCCGGCCGCGTTGTTCTGCTGTTTGATGAAGGCGACCGGGCGAGGGTTTTTGATCTCGGCTACGGCCTCGAGCGTGGATCGGCACTGAGACTGCGCGCGCAATGCCTGGCGCAGGAAGATGTCGAGCAAGGCCGGCTTGTCGATGTTTTTTGCCGCCTTGGTTGCCAGCGCATTGAAAAGTGCCTCCAGCGTGTGAGCCTGTGAAACGAGCATCGAAACGACACCGCCCATGTCATTGCGCTGGGCACGCTCGGTCTGCCGCTGGATCTCGCGTGCGTGCTCGGTGAGATCGACTCGGCCGAACGGTTCCAATGGGAATTTGGAGCGAACGAGCGTCGCGCCCATCTCGGCGCTGACCGATGCTCGAGCGATGACAGCCTCTTCCGAGAGTTCGCCATGGCCGTCCAGCGTCAATTCACGGTTACCACGCTTCGAAACCGCGCTTTCGGTGGTAACCGAGTTGGTAACCATCTCTTCCGAGGGGGTGTCCTCAATTTTGAGGGGGCCCGTTTCGCCTGAAACCTTGCCCGTAACCTTCGCGGAACGGCCGGTTTCAGTGGCAACCTGCGTGGCAACCTGATCCGACAAGTCGCGTTTCAAAAGCGGCTTTTCTGTGGCTACCAAAGTGGCTACCAGACCGCCGTCTTGCCCGCGTTTCGGGCGCGAGCAAGGAAAAACCGTGGATACCAGACTGGATACCGCGGGCGTGGCTACCGTTGCCGGATCGGCGTTTTCCGTGGAAACACCGCTGGAAACAACCGGGGTGGAAACGCCCGGCTGGCGGGCGGGTTCCGTGCGTACCGGCGTGCGTACCGATGTCCTGCGTACCGGCTTCGAAGGGCCTGTTTGGGTGCGAACCTGAGTGCGAACCGCTGGGGTGCGAACCGGCTTCTCAGCCTTTGCCATGACCGCCTCCCAGCTTCCCGTTGCGCCGCATGATCCGCTCAAGCTCGGAATCGGGCAAAGCCTCAAGGCGCGCAATAGCCTCCCGGCGCGCCTCACCTGGCATCGGCTGCTCGCCGAGCTGGTCCAGAAGGTCAGAGAAACGCACGTCCTGCTGCCGAAGGGCTTCACCCATGACCTTGTAGCCAGCAGCGAGGACGTCGATCTGTTGGTCGAGAATGTCTTTCATTAGCGCATACCCATCGGTCGCAGGGTCATGGACCCGTCAAAGTTGCCCGGCATGGCTTGCGGTCGCGTCGCTTCCCGGCCCATGTGACCGGCGACGATTTTCGCGAGCTTTTGACCGTCCACATTGAGATCGCCGTGCAGATTGATGTCGCCGCTTCCGGTGTGCTGAATGTATTTGCTGCGCCCGGCGGGGTTGGGTGTTGTCTCCGGCGGCGTAGTGGGATTGTTCGCCAGTGGCGTGATCGTGCCGAGGTGCAGGAAGCCCGCCACCGTGTTCCATGCCCCGATCAGCTTGTTGATGAACGCGGTCACTCCGTTCGAGATGTAATCCCATGCGGCATGTAGCTTCGGCCCGTATTCGTCCCAGTTCTTCCAAATGAGGAAGGCTGCCGTCGCGATGCCGGTGATGGCCAGGCCGATCGGAGTCAGCAGCATCGCCCGGCCGGCGATGGCCATTGCTGTGCCCAAAGCCGTTACCGCCGGTGCTGCAAGCAATACCGCGCCGCTGATCAACGCCAAGCCACCGGCGACGACCAGGCCGCCCGCTGCTATCGCCGCCGCATACACCGCGATGCGCGTCGCTGCCGGATTGTCGCGCGTCCAGTCTGCAATCTTGCCGAGCACGCCATTGAACTTTGTCATTCCATCGTTGACCTTCGGCAGGATCGCTGTGCCGAGGTTGGTCATGATGTTCGTCCAGTTCGACGCCGCAATGTCTTTCTGCCCCGCAAAGGTCTTGCTCTGCTCGTCGAGAGCCTGGTTGATCCCGAGGTGCTTGTTGATAGCCGTCGGCGAGCGCGCGACCGTCGCGGCGTTTTTCTGCAAGTTGGTGAAGAAGGCCCCGCCTGTGCTGCCGAAGAGCAGACCGTTCCAGACGTTCTTTTGGTTCTGGGTGGTGACGCCCATCCTTGCGTACATCGGTTCGAGGACCGTACGTTCCCATTCCGGAGTGTCCGTCTGCATCAGCATCGTGCTCGTGAGCGGATTGCCCTTCATCGATTTGATGCCGCCCATCGAGTTCCAGACGATTTTCGACTTATCCCAGAGCCCGTTATCGACAAGCGCGTGCGCGACCTGATTCGGCAGTCGGATGATGCCGTTCAAGCGGTTGAACGCGGTCCGCAGCGAGACGCCCGCATTGGCGCCCTTCATCTCGCC
Source organism: Caballeronia sp. LZ001 (assembly GCF_031450875.1). Taxonomy (NCBI): domain Bacteria; kingdom Pseudomonadati; phylum Pseudomonadota; class Betaproteobacteria; order Burkholderiales; family Burkholderiaceae; genus Caballeronia; species Caballeronia sp. LZ001. The sequence goes on from NZ_JARTVX010000004.1 coordinate 1,214,865, forward strand.
AATAATCGGTTCGAGCTTCATCAGCGCTTCGTCACTCAAGCTCTGCGCCGCGACCCCACCACGGGCGTAGAACTGTCGGATGTCGGTGTATTTGACGTTACCGCCGCTCGAGCCGACCATCTTGTAGATGGCGTCCGCCCGACGATTAAACGTCGCCGCATCCTTCAACCCACCGCTCATTTCGATCGCGCGCAGCAGTTCCTTGTCGTCAGCTTCGGACATCGCGTGACCAGACATCTTTGCGACCACACTCAGGCGGGCAAGGGTAGGCGCGGCGAGTTTCGCGCCGTCCAGCGCTGCCATGCCGGACAATCCCGCCTCGCGGAACACACCCTGCGCCTCGGTCATCTTGTTCATGTTCTCGACATAGGTCGAGCCCACAACATTCATGTTTTTCGCAAAGCGTACGGCCTCGGCGTTTTGCGCGGACGTCAGACCAAGCAGCCCGAAATTGGCCTTCGCCGTCTCGAACTCTTTCGCCGCTTCAAGGGCAGGCTTGAACATCGAGGCGATCGCGATCCCTGCGCCGACCGCAATACCGCCGCCTACCATCAGCTTTAGGCTACGCCCGATGCTGCTCGCCTTGTCTCCGAAACGCTTAGCAGCCGCGTCTGCAGCCGCAAAGTCTTTCGACAGAGCGAACAAGCCCGCGCTGGCGTGATTCACCAGCGCGATGCGTATGCCGATTTTGTATGCTTCAAACATCTGTTCCTCCGTAAACGATCAACGGCCCACATGGGCCGCATCGAATCGCTGCATGACGATGACACCGAGGGCGGATGCCCCCGGTCCACCGGCCGATCGCGACGGAAGGTAAAGCAGGAGCTCCGTCCATCGGCTGTCGGGGTTGATTGGGTGCGGCACTCGCCGACTTATCCGCGTGAACTCGTGGCTCACTACACCCCCGATGTGATTTAGTCGCGCGGCGGCAAGCGCCAGGCGTTGGACATGCGATGCGCGAGCAGGTCAGGACCGCTCAGGCCGCTTTCGTCGGCAGCATAGGTTTGAGCTTGGCCGCGCGACCCGGATGAACCCATCCCGTCGTAGATCCTTTCGAGCCATTGCTCCCTGTCCACTGCTTCGACCGGAGCAGGCGTGGCGTCCGTAGTTCTCCATGCGTTTTCCATGCGTTCGATCTGCTGCTGGCGCAGATCGGTAACGCCCTCGTTCGGGACGAACTCCCACGGACCAGTCAAGGTCGCGCTGTCAGTGACAACGATTCGATTCATGTTGGTCTCCGGTTACAGCTGCCAGCCAGCGTCGGCGAGCGATTGATTGATCTCCGCGATCAGCGGCGCGGTCGATGCGTCCATGCGCTCAGCCCAGAAGGAGCTTGAGTCCCGATCAGTCATTGCAGCGGAATTGATGATGTCCATCGTTTCTTCTCGGCGATTGCGCCGAAAGCGCCTGGCCACGGCGTCGGACGCTGCGACACGAACAGCTAAGTTGCGAAGTTCTGCTTTCGCGTTTTCAAAACGCTTGATGTCCTCGTCGAGCCGCGTTGCGACGATGTCCCCGGCCGCCTCACGTGCCATGTCGCGCGCCTGCTCAATGCCCGCGTCGACCGCCTCTAGCGTCTCTTCGAGCTGCGCCGCTGCGGCTTCGTTGGCGGTCTTGTTGTCGCCGGCAGCCGCGATGCGCTTCTCTGCCGCCGCAATCTGCTTGTCGAGATCAGCGGTATCGGGCTTCTTGCCTTCGATGACCGCTTTGCCGAGGGCTTTCTTGCGCTCCTGCCGCAGGGCGCTAAGAGCTTGCTGCTCGCCGGCGATGCTGTCGAGCGCCGCGCTTACTTCAGCCTGTTTCCGCTGGATCTCGTCACGCTGGGCCAGCAGTTTGTTGAGCGTGGCGACGCTCTTCTTCAAATCATCCATCAGTTCTTTGCTCCGTTAGAGGTTAGGTGTCCTACAGACACTGTATATGCATACAGACGTACGATCAATCCATTAGTTCGTTTTATGTTGGGTTTTTTGTTGGGTTGATCAGACACTGTTGCCGATTGATAGCCATGGGAGACAAAGTAGCGCGGAAACGATCTCCGCTTTCGCCATTGGGTTCAGCGATTGCTCGACGGAAATGAGAAAAGCAGGAGGGCGCCATGTACAAGGCCGGCGGCTATTTCTTCGAGTGTTTCCTTGAGCCTGTGAACGACCACGGCTGGAGGTGCACGGTTCGATTTTCGCGGATTAAAGACTACGGACCGGATGCGACTACCGCGACGATTGTGTGTCCCGCAGTGATGGCGACGGGCGCCGCAGCCGAATATGCGGCGGTTTTGTGGGCGCGCCGATACGTACAGCTGCATGGCGACGAGATCGAACTGGCTCTGACTCGGAAGACAGGCTAAAAAAAGCCCGCATGAAGCGGGCGTGAGCTTGCAGCAATGCAGGGCCGGACTACAGAGCCGTTTCCACGAAACGTTCAATCAGTTCGCCGATCGTCGTTCTCTGTTCCGCTGCGGCGATCTTCAGCCGTATATGCAAATCTCTCCGAATGTTGGCAGTGAGCCTGACGTCGCCATCCGGCGTGCTTCTGCTCGCCGGCACAGTCGTGGGCGCGGGCGTCTCAATTCTGACAATCGACTCGAGGATTTGTACCGCACGCTCACGGTGTTTCTTCGACCCCGCTTTGACCGTCTCATTTCGAAACGCGGCGATCACGCGCTCGGCCATGCCAGGCGTTATGCTCATCTTTCCATGTCGCCGCTCCCACCCCGAGACGAGCGGGTAGGGGATGCCGAAATGCCGCGCCTCGATACTGGTCAGCGCCGCGATGTTCTTCCCGTACTTACGATCAAGGTACTGTTCAAGGTTCATCTCTTTCTCCCTGTAGCTGCAGCGGCGCGGGCCTTGTCGAGACGCTCGCCGAAGTGCGCAAAGTCGGAGCGAAGAGCATAGGCCGGCTGTCGCTCAACGCACTCAATCACAATGTCGAGTTCCGCCTCGCTCCAACCATCCAGCCGCGACAGCTCGTCGACGATCTCGAAAAGGCCACATCTCAGCCGGTCGGCGTCCCGCCTTCTCAAGACTGGAGGCATCTCAAACTGATCCATACGAACTCCATCCTGTGTTTATCTAGCACATTAAAATCCGCGCGCCGCCAGCAAGTGCTTAGCAACTGCTAAAGGCGGACCGCCTCAGATCGGAGTGGGTCTCCTCAAAATTGAGGGAGCCTCGCGCGCTGACAGTGGTCGATTCGACAACGGTTGTCGTTTTGGCAACCACCTAGCCAGCACCGCTACTATGGTCGAGCAGCGCGAACACCCGGCGGGGGGTATGCGCAAAATTGGCGAGACCCCGCCGGGGCTGCTTCACATGCGCGCCAGCATCGTCCAGACGCATATCTAACGCTTTGCTAACGCCCCGAGCGTTACCGGGCTCCCGTCGAAAAGTTCTCTGCCTGTCGTCAGGCTGACCGCGTTCAATCGGAGCCTCCCACAGCGTTCCTGCTGCCTCTAAATAGCTCCTTGGTATGGCAAAGGATAAAAGGAGTACAGATTCTGTACAGGGAAACGCACCTTTGAAAAGCGCCTGAAATATCCGCGCGAGCCTTTTGCAACGGACGTTCCACGCAATTTTCACTGAGTACAGATTCTGTATTGGAAGGAGTGCTCAGTGTACAGATTCTGTATTGGAAAAATCGCCTTCCAATACAGATTCTGTATTGGACCGATACATTTTCTGTACTGGGGATTTTTTTTTCGTCTTTTGCTTTTTCCGGCCTTGCTCCTGTAGTTTCTCCAACCCTTCAATGAGTGCGCGCTCTGCTTCTCGAACTGACTCAAATCGGCGATAGTCGTGCGTCGCCTTGACTGACTGAACCTTAACCTTAGGCTGTTCGAACACCTCGAGATCGGTGAAGCGATAGAGCGACGGCACGCGAGTACCTTGGCGCAAACCGCCCTCGACGGTCACAGCGATGAAGCCTATCGCTCTAAGCTCATAGATCGCCTTGGCGAGGGTCGTGGGAGACGTCCAGCCTTTGTGCTTCATTTCCGACAACGCGGCGCTCAGGTTGCCGTTATTCGTGGCTGTGACGGCAGACCGGAGATCCAAGAAAAGAGCTTTGCCGGAGAAGCTCAAGACGCGCCACGCCGGAGTGCCGAGCAGCGAAACGTAAATCCTCACGTGGCGTCCGTTTGGATCGGAAGGCTTTTTAATCGCCATGATCGCCCCCTCCTGGCTGTTTTATCGTGCAAGCACGATAAATTCGATCAAGGGTGTTCATTCTCGACCTCCGGACAGAAGCTGAGCCATACGAGCAATCTGTTCGCGCTCCGACCGCTCGGCTACCTTCGCGACCGCTAAAGCGTTTTCAGGCAGCAGATATTCGATCTCAAGTCTGAGAATGTCCCTCAGTGTGCGCGCGGGCATCGCCTCCGCCTCGACGGTCGATGCGACCTGCAACGATCGCTTGTCGCCGGACTTCCGTGGCTTGGTCGGAAGGTCGTACTGCTCAATCTGCTCCTCGTTGATCGCGATGCGCTCAAACTTCATGTCGATCGACGGCTTTAGATGTGTCCGAAGCTCTCGCTCAAGCGCAACGTCAATCAGCACGCCGGCAGGGTCGTAATCGCCGATATACAGCACGACAAGCGGCCGGTCATCATCAAGTGCATTGTGTTCGCTTGCTGCCGAGTGCACAAAACTCACGCTCGAGAACCCGCCGCACGGATAGAGAGGAACCGCGAGTTCCGAACAATCCCGTTGGATGACTGATGCGATAGAGCGAGACTCAGCCCAGACTTCGCACCGGTATTCGGCGTCCTGCCACAGGTCTGCCCGATAGAGCCCCTTCATGCGGCTGAGGAAGTCGCTCGCGTCAGCGAACGTACGCGTGGTGTAACCGCGTCTGCTCATGTCCGCAATCCAGTGATATGGCACAAGGCCCGATCGGCGAAGCTTCACGCAGCGGTCCTGCACATGCCGATAGCCTCGATCGTCCTTCGTGACCGGCTCGGCGAGTCGCGGGTCGGTCATCCGATAGAAAACATGCCGAACCGATTGGGGATGATCGACACGTAACACGTCGATGATCTGCTGGTCGAGCGTGTCGAGCCGCGCACGCGTTCTGCGTTCGCGTTTTATCGTGCTAGCACCATAAACTTTCGTGGAGGTCATTCGGCCTCCTTTTCGGACTGCTTATCGCCCTGAACCTGCCGAGACTCGTCGGCGACATCTGCATCTAGGTTTTGCCCAAGCAGCAGCCGCGCGGCTCGCTCCTTCATGGAGTACAGGACGGCGTACATTTCGGCCACAGACGACCTTGGCAAGGTTTCCGTTTCGGGCGGGTTATGCGTGGAGACCGTGATTTCATCTTCGGTCATGTCTTCGAGCTGCCAAATGTGGACTGAGCCATCGAACATCTTAACAATCACGTCGTAGCCGAGCTCAGGCGTTTCTTTGATGTCGAAAAATATCCAATCGCCGTAAAAGTGCCGTGGCCACATATCGTTTCGCGTGATTCGGCGGGCGTAGGTTGTGGTTTCAGTCATGGCCCACCTCGCGCTGGACGATACCGGCAACGGCGAGGAGAGCTTCGCCAGCAATGTCGAGCGCTGCTTCAGCGGTAGGCGCCATCGCGGCCCGGCGAATAGCGTCGCGGGCGATGAACTCGACGATGGCAGGACTTACGTGCCTTACGGTTTGTCCAGTTCGATTGTCGCGCCTACCGCGCGCATCCGATCCAGAACGCGATTGAGCGTCTTCTCGTCCAGCTCCAGCCGAGCCATCGCGAAGAACAGCATGTGCATCCCCATGTCTCGCCGATTGGCCGAGTCGGCAGCCATGTACTTGCGCCACTGAGATCCCGAGGAGACTCCGAACAGCTCCGCCATCTCGGTGCTGCTTTTGCCGAGAAGACCCTTCAGGTTCTTCATGTCGTCCGGAGACGGGGGCGAGTACGTTGTCATTGATATTGCGCGCGCAGGGCAGCGCACGAAGAAATGTCTTCATGGTGGGCGTCCTTTCGGAGATTCGGGTCGCGCGAAGTGCGAAACCCATACCTCTTAAGGTAGCCCCTTTGGGTGCGTTCGTCAATACTGATTGACGACCTTGCAGCACGCATATCGGCTTTTTTGTTGGGAGGCTTGATGGTTGTGTCGAAGAAAAGCTTTGAAATGTCGCACGGGCAAGGCGGAACGCGGAACAATTGTCCGCATAACGCATCATGATTGCCTCCACTTGCCAGGCTGAAGGGTGTAGCGCCCGACACGATGCAGGCGGCCGCCGTCAGTCGGCTCGAACACCCAGGTAAGTACGATGTTGAAACCACCTTGGTGACGCAGCTCATGGATGCGTGCGGCAGGCATCATCGCGTCTATGGGAGCCTTGCGGGCTGCGATCGTCGACACCGGGCCTTTTCGAAGGGCCGCCATCAAACGGGCACGTTGTGCAGCCGCCGAGTTGCCAGTAGTATTCACCTTCGTCCTGATGCTTTCCGCCGCCTTCCTGTTTTGTGCAAGGGCGGCGTTTTTTTTGGTCGTCATCTCTTAGATCCCCGCGCGATAGTCAGCCGGAGCCGCGAGGAAGGCGTCGATGTCGCCAGCGCGCCAGCCGACCGAGTTCGGGCCGAGCTTGACGGGAGCGGGGAAGGTCTTGTCTTTGATCCGGCGGTAGAGGGTCGAGCAGGAAAGACCGGTGGCGGCCTGAACCTGCTTGCGACGCAGGATGGTGAGGGCGGTTTGAATTGCGGGGGACATGCTTGACTCCTAGTGAACGCTCCCGGAAACGCCCGGGAGCACGGAGTCAAGACTAAGGAACGAGGTTTAAGTCGGAAACACGTGTGCCGCGCACGCTATATGGTCCACGATGCAGAACGTATAGTCTGCCTAGCAAGCTCAACTACCACTTGATACCAAGTTCTCGGCCGCGCTCCCGAACGTAGGTGTAGACGGTGCTATACGCGATTTCGACTTTCTGTTCACTGTTCATCCACAGCGTTATCTCTTCAGCATGTTTCGCTGCCGATTTCTCTCTGATTCCCCGACGGTCCAGCTCGTCGAAGACCATTTTTTTCTTCTTCCGATTTCGCTCGTGACTCTTCTCGTTCATCTTCAAGAGCGTTTTTTTCTTCTTATGCTCTTCGGCGCTTAACGCGTCTTCAACTGCTTGGTGGGCCTTTTTGATCATTTGTTCACGAAGCCACGCCAATGACGTTGCCGATTCTGCGAAAGACACGGCTTGCATCGCTTCGATAGAACGTGCAATTGCCTCTTGCAGATCGAAGCTCAGTGGAGGCGGCAAGCCACTTTGTCTGCCGGCCGCCGCGATGTAGCGCTCGGTTGCTAGGTGGAGTGCCATCGCTAGCTTGTCATGTTCGCGTTCTGACGCGTCGTGAAAGCGCTCCAGCGCCTCAATGGTCAGTCCCACCTCTTTTAGCGCAAGCGCGGCCAAGAACTCCGCATCCGTTCCGTCCGGGAATTGGTCGGAACTCATATCTTCTGAGTCCATGCACTGCATTAGTATCTCGACTTCTGAAGCATTTCCTCGGTGAAGCAAGTCCAAGTTGTCAATCATGTATTGCTTAAAATCACCGATTAATACGGTGCCGTAGCGGTCGGACGGGTCGTCATATTCGATGGCAGTTTCGAAGAACTCCAAAGCGTAGCTGTCGCCCCGCTGCGCATGGTTCCGTAAACGCGTTACTTCCTCTTCGAACGTTACGTCCAAGTAATCTTGAACCCAGTCCGCTACGATGACTTGGGCGGCAAGCACTTGTTCGGAATCTCGATCCCGCAGCAGGCGCCTTGCTCGCTTGGCAATTTCTGGAAGTATGCGAATGTCTCGTCCATCAACAGTACCTTTCAGCGGGTCGAACGTCGCGAGGGTTAGCCTCATGCGGACCTCTGAATCGGGATCACGACGCCTTCGCTATACGGCTTGCTCAGGAACTCCGCCCATGCATCCATCATGTGCCGGCGCTTATCGAAAAGGTCACCGCGACGATAGGACTTCTCGACGGCATCGCCGATCGTGTGAGCGAGGGCCATCTCGGCGACATGGTTCGGGTACGCGGTGAGGTCCGCAACCCAGTCGCGGAACGTCGAGCGGAAACCGTGAGGCACGACGGCATCACCGTTCTTTGGATCGAACCATACGGGCTTCGGCGCTTCGTGGCCCGGTTTGATCTTGGCCACGCCGTTCATCCTCTTGATGACCGCGAGCAGCGTCATGTCGGACAGCAGCTTCAGCGTGGGCGAGGGGAACACAAGGTCGCAGTCATCGAATCGGGGCATAGCGTTCAGCAGCTCGATCGCCGCTGGCGACAGCGGTACGCGATGCTCTTTCTTCGCCTTCATGCGGCCTTCCGGAATGGTCCAGACGCGGTCCTTCAGGTTGATCTCTGTCCACGTGGCGCCGCGTGCCTCTCCGGAGCGCGTTGCCGTCAGGATCGCGAACTCCAGGCACCGTGCAGCTGATCCGCTCATATCCTTGAGGGCAATCATGAACTCAGCAGCGCGCTCGAACGGTAGGGCAGGCTGGTTCCGGCCGCCTTTGGTTTCACTGGGCGCGGACAAGCGGTGTTTCAAGTTGCCGCGCCACTCCGCAGGGTTGTCGCCTTCTCTGAAGCCGCTGGCCTTGGCCCAGTCAAGCACGTTGGCTATCCGGCCGCGCAGGCGTGAAGCAGTCTCCGTCTTCGTTGTCCAGATGGGTTCGAGCACTTGAAACACATGCTCTTTGTGGATGTGACGCACGAGCATCTTGCCAATGACCGGATATGCGTACTCGGCAAGTGTGTTCTTCCATTGATCTCGATGCTTCGCGTTCTTCCAGCCAGCGGCCTTGGCGTTCATGTAACGCTTCGCGGCCTCTTCGAAGGTGACCTCGACTGCCTGTGCAGCGCGTAGCCTGCTTGCTGCTTCTTTGCGGGCCAACACAGGATCAATGCCAGAGACAATCTCGTCCTTCTTGGCTTGGGCCTTTTCGTGAGCGTCCTTCAATGAGACGGCAGGATAGGCGCCGAGGCCAATATCGCGCCGCTTCCCGCCAACCATCGCGCGCAAGATCCATGACCTTGAGCCGGTCGGAGATACGTTTAAGGCAAGTCCTGCAACCTTCCCGACGGAATAGAACCCGGGTTCAGTGAGTCTCGACACGGCGAGCGCACCTAGTTCTTTCGCTATTTTTGGCATTTTCGTCCGTCCAACATTCCGTTCCAACATCCATCCCAACATAGGGTATAGGAACGGATGCTAACGGACGAGAACGCTTGAGGCAACGATTTTCGTAAATGGTATTAAAATCAGTGTGTTACTGATACCACATAGGAATAGATGAGAACGCAAATTCGGGGACCCTCTCTCCGCCACAGAGTTCTCCCATGCTATCCCGACATATCCCGCCAGTCTCTCTCAGAGCCGCCCCAGCGCTGGTTTTGGGGGTGTCAACGTTCTTGTCGCGTCCCGTCTCTACCCACATAATCCAACCATCGAACGTGGGTAGGATTGTGGGTAAGAAATGGCGACCAACCGACAGCTACACAAACTCAACGCACTGAAGGTTTCGAAGGAGTCGACGCCGGGCTATTACGCTGACGGCGGCGGCCTCTATCTACAGATCTCGAAGAGCGGATCGCGCTCCTGGATCTTCCGATTTTCGTTGGCGAAGCGTTCGCGCGAGATGGGCCTCGGCGCGCTTGCGACCGTTTCGCTTGCCGAAGCCCGCGGGCTTGCCAGCGAGTGCCGGAAGATGCTTGCTGAAGGGCGAGATCCGATCGAAGTGCGGAACGCCCATCGCGAGCGGGCCGCGCTCGAGGAAACCGATAGCCTGACGTTCAAGAAAGCCGCGACTGATTACATCGAGAACAATCGCGCGAGCTGGAAGAACGCGAAGCACGCGCAGCAGTGGACCAATACCCTTCAGACCTACGCGTTTCCCATCATCGGAAAAATCGATGTGCGCCACGTCGACACGTCGATGGTCGTGCGCGTGCTCCAGCCGATCTGGGCTGAAAAGACGGAAACGGCGAGCCGCGTGCGCGGTCGCATCGAATGCGTGCTCGACTACGCGAAGGCGATCGGCAAGCGCGCGGGCGAAAACCCTGCGCGCTGGCGCGGCCACCTCGACAAGGTCTTTCCGGCCGAGGGCAAGGTGCACAAGATCCGGCATCATCCGGCGCTGCCGTACGCCGAGCTGCCCGCGTTCATGCGCGAGCTGCGCCAGCGCGAAGGCGTCTCCGCGCGCGTGCTGGAACTCACGATCTTGACGTGCGCGCGCACGACGGAAGCGCTCGATCTGCAACCGGAGGAACTGCAGCTGCGTAACCGGCTATGGATCGTGCCGCCGGCGCGGATGAAGGCCAAGCGCGAGCACCGCGTGCCGATGTGCGATCGCGCGATCGAATTGGTGCAGGCGGCGCTCGATCAGCCGCGCGAGGGCAAATACCTGTTCCCGGGAGAGAAGAAGGGGCGGCCGCTGTCCAACATGGCGATGCTCAATTTGCTCGAGCGCATGGGTTATCCGGACATCACTGTCCACGGCTTTCGTTCGACATTTCGGGATTGGGTGGCCGACTGCACCGAGTATCCGGATTCGATCGCGGACATGGCGCTGGCGCACGTGGTGGCAGACAAGACGGACGCAGCTTACCGCCGCGGAGACATGCTCGAGCGGCGGCGCCGGTTGATGGACGAGTGGGCGAAGTTCTGCAACGGCGAGACGGCTGCCGTACTGCCGTTCACGGGAGCGAAGGCTCAGTCTGCTGCATAGCTTCGGTCTGTGGCTGCTCACCGCGCGCAGCCGCGACGCGCGCGGCGAGCCATGCGTCGATCTCGGTGTCGACCCAGGCTGTGCGATGACCGGTCAGCACGAACGGCTTCGGAAATTCGCCGCGCTCGATCATTCGGTAGATCGTCGACTTCCCCAGATTCACCTTCTCGGCGACTTGTTTGATTCCGAGTGCGTTCATTACTTGACTCCCAAAAGATACTCGCGGTTTCGCCGCATGAATTCTTCGATTTGCTGCTGCATTCCAGTTTTTGAAGTCTCACGTGCTCATGCCAGGCAAGCGCTCCTCGGTCAGCACCGATGCCGATCTGGCGCGTCTGCGAGTGAAGTCGTTTTAGATGGTGGAATAACCGCAATGCGCCTCGACGACCGCTTCGGCGTTTATGTCGACAGGTCTCGAAGATTTTGAGCTTTGCTTTTGTTGGTGTCCGCACTCTCCGCTTGCCGGTTTACCTTCTCACGAGCTCGCCTAAGAGGCGCCGCATATTAAACTGTGAGATCTGCCTATTGCGGCGGTCGACCTGGCAATGCTGTTTAGGCTGCAATCAAAAAGTTAAATGGTTTGTCGCCAACGCTCCCGTCTGTATAAGTTTTCATCGCCCTGTCAGGATCGCTGGTGGCCAAGACCAGCTCAGTCGAATGAGCTAAGGTAAGAAAACTGCGTTGCATATTTACGATAAGAGCTATCTGTCCAATAGAGATAAGCTGCGGCGTCGCACCACAGCAACTTCCCCAGTTGGAATATGGATTCCTCGCAAAGACACGATCGCCCCCTGATACGTATTCAAGGCTGTCCGATACTCCCAATCTGGTCCATTTACGAGATCTAGCAATTCCCAACCAACGGGTTGACCAATGCCAATGCAAGCGTTCTTATTGCCTGCTCCCTCTCCGCCCCCTGTAGACAGCATCATATGCATTGGATAAAACCCAGCGAAAAATCCCAAAGATTGCCCAGGAGGAACAGCTTTCATGCTCTCGGCTGACGGCACTAACCGATCACTACCGTTCACAAGCGCTGTCTTTCCAGAGATCGTCTTACACTGTTCCTCGGTGATAATCTGAACTTTTACTGCGCACTCGAGAACGGCGTCCCAGCACATTTTAGAACTTAGCAGCCGATAATCCGCGCTACTTGGATTTCGAGCCACCGAACGGGCGTAGTTTGCGGCGTATTGATCGCGCGGGTCAGGCGCTGTTTCCATATCTTGCTCCTTAGTGATGATTCGAATGCTGTTTTGTAAGAGACTATTCGGCCTTAACGATTTCATTCAAGTCGTTCAGGGCATACCTGACGTTGGGGGCGATATTGTTCTCACCGACGTAGCAGCACTTGGTCCGATAGCGTTTGCATACTTCATCCCAGTAAGTCATACGTATCTCGCCGAACCTTCCGGCGCATGCCTGTCCGCGGAGGCCGACCGTAGCTGTTCCGTGGTCGCCGACCTTTGCGAAGCCGTAGTTGCCTGCCGTAGCCCTCGAATGACTTCCTCCAACCGCAATTCCGTGAGCGCCGGCGGTGACATAACTTCGATCACCTGCGTTCGCTTCGCCGTGATCTCCGACTATGGCGCGAGCGTCATTACCAACCTCGGCCTTCCCATGGTCCGCGGCAATTGCGATTCCAAATACTCTAGCTACTGAGTGTCCGTGATGGCCAGACATTGCCATGCCGCCGTCTCCTGCATTTGCATAGCCGAAAGCACCGGCACGTGCGAAAGCCCGAGCGCCTGCCAATGACTTGCCTTCGTCGCCAGACCACGCCAAGCCGTTGTATCCCGCGACGGCGGTACCTTTGTTTCCAACTATTGCGTGCGCATCGTCGCTCACGTATGAGTTACCATTCTCGCCAGACACAGCAACCCCATGGTTACCCGCGCGCACGCCGCTATCCTTTCCAGCAACAGCGATTCCATTGTCGCCAGCGACAGCAGATCCGAAGTCGCCTGCGCGAGCCATGCCGTTTTGACCCGCTTGCGCGATCCCGCGGCGACCAGCGATTGCATTACTTGCGTCTCCAGAGGTCGCGGAGCCACGGTATCCAGCGATCGCAGTACCCCGCTGGCCAACGGTTGAGGCTCCGATATCGCCTGCGATAGCTACCCCTTCAGATCCGGCAGTTACCTCTCCGAGGTCGCAGACGAACCCATATCCGCCATCGCCCACCTTCACGCGAGCACCCATCATCGGGCTTTTATCCGCCTTCGGTTCGTGAGTAAGGAGATATGAAACTGCGTCGTGTTTGGTCCCTATAAACCGAACCTTTGCGCGCGGAAACTTGCACATACCAGGCAGCGTTACAATTGAAGCCGACTCAACCTCCACTACCAACCATTTAGCGGCTTTTGATAGTAGGTATGCCGGGATGTCACGCGGGCGTTTCTCTAACTTAACGTCAGGAATGCTGCCATGTCCGTAAAGCCAGCCGTGCAACCCTTTTCCGCAAGTGGGACGGGGATCCCAATCGGGCGCTTCAGCGACGCCATTAACATTTGGCCACTTGAAGCCGTAGCTGGACGACATGTCCTCTGCGCAAGCCCGCAGAACGAGGGATGTTTCAATGGATGCCATAGAGTAAATATCTTTGAAAGTTTCAGGGGTTAGGAAATCAGTGTAAAAAGCGCTTTCACTTATGTCGTTTGCGTCATTACCCGTAATGCCTTATAGCAGTAGCCGCAGCCCGACAGTTGTTTCGTTTTTATTCCCGATGAGTACCCGGTGCGGTGTAGTTGTTTCTTAGTCTGCTTCGACAAAATAATCGGCTCTTGGAGGCCTTATCGAAAGCTGGCGCATCGTGTTCCTTAGCCTTATCAAGTTGCGTGACGAAAGGAGCCTGCTCGCGACCCCGTGACAGACGGCAATTCAAATCTGATGGACCAGACCCAGGGATTGATGGTCCAGCCGAGACCACGCTGCTGGTTTTCGCTGTCCCACAGCTTCGCGTATGCGAGCTGTGGCGTCTCTTCCGGCTTCCAAGACCCAGGCCTTCCGAAGATGCCTGCACCTTCGCCTGGGCCTAGCATGTAGCGCTTGCTGCCGTCCGAGCGCCAAGGCACGATGCCTTCTGCGATTGCATCTTCGTCGCTTATCTCCTGCACACGCTCAACACGCACACTGGTGATTTCGAGCGTGATGCGCGACGCCCAACGCGGCATACAGGTAGATGACTGCCACCGGCAGACGAGCTCGTCGTCCATGTTGATGAACTCAGGCGGCGAGCCGCCATCAGCAGCATAGTGGCAATACTTTGGGTTTTTAAAGTCCTCAGGGCATTCGAGATACGCCTCCCAGTTTTCAGAATCGAACAAGGGGCCTTGCCACGTCTCGCGCACCCACAGGCGGTCACCAGGCTGGCCGTAGGGGCACATGAGGGTGTCGGCTGTGCGCGTATGCCAAATTGCCCCTTGTTCGGGGATAGCCTGACCGTCCTTCGTGCAGCCACCATTCCGGCCGCCGATGGTTGTCGGCTCCCACTGTCCGAGCGAGTTGGCATGCGGCAACTTCACGACGCGCCGCGTCTGCGTCTTGCGTCCGTCAAGAATGGCGCGCACCATCGGCGCGCTGAATGCGAGCGGGCGTTCTTTCATCGTTCTCACTAGATCACCAGGCGTCATTATTCGTTAAGGGGCGCATCGACCAATTCAACATGCCTGCGGAGCTCATGGAGCGAGCATCGAAGTCTGTCGACAGATATCCGTGGACGCTGTGCGGCGGACGTAGCAGCATCCAAAGCCTCCTTCCAACAGCGAACTGTATTCACCCCCCCTGAGCGATATGAGCCGGGGTTTGGCTTGCCAAAAAGTGAATTTCGGCCCGAGCCTCGCACTCCAGGGCCTCGCGCTTCGCTTTCAGGGCTTCAGCTTTTGCTGCCTTTTTTGCAGCGCGTTGTTCACTTAACATTGCTTTACGCGGCATGATCGCATCCTCGGCTTCCTAATAAGTACAACTACATGGCGAAGAGGCCAACGCGACGTAAAACGAATAAAGCGGCGGCCCTACCAAATCGTGATGTGTGATTACACCTTGATGAAGCGGTGATTATCGTCGAGGGTGTATAGCGTGTTCGGCTCCAAATCCTCCTCGCCGATGTAACCGATCTTCATTCGGTATCGCATCTCATAGAAGTCCCAGTACCAGATGCTGATCTGTCCTTTCTCGCCAGCGCTTGCCTTTCCGCTGAATCCCACCATAGCCGTCCCATGATTGCCGGCTCGTGCAGTTCCGCCATCACCCGCAATGGCTGTCCCGCGAACACCTGCGGTGGATTCGCCACGAAAGCCCGTTGTCGCCGTTCCGCCATATCCCACAGTTGCAACTCCTCGATATCCCGCCATGGCTGTGCCGCAGTTTCCTGCTATAGCGCAGCCCAAAGCGCCAACAAATACAGCACGGTGATCGCCGACCGCGCGATGGGCGCCGATCAAAGGAAGATCACGGGCGCATGGATCATTAGCAAGCAGATAGTCGGCAGCGCCTTTGCTCGTGCCGACGAAAACGACTTTGCCGCGTGGAAACTTGCAGAAGCCATCCAACTCGATAATGTCGTCCGTATCCACCTCGATGACGAGCCAATTTGCTGTCGGTTCGATGTAGCCGCCGATCGCATGATCTCCATGGCCATGAAGCCATCCGTGCAAACCTGCGCCGCACCGATGCGTTGGTTGCCAATCGGGCGCTTCAGCTACTTCGCCTGCACGCGGCCATTTGAAGCCATGCCCAGATGACATGTCCTCTCGGCAAGCGCGCAGAACCAAGGATTTGCGCTTGCGGTGCTCCTGCGGCGGGATCGGTCTGAATGCAAATCCGACGCGGGCGTTGGGTCGCTTCAAAAGTTGCGGCGCAGGGAAGAGTGTTTCGATCATTGCTTGCTCCGATTAGTACAACGTAATTCGAAGTTTTGGTGCGTCCGAGAAGACTTCAAGGCTCGATCCCAAGAGTGCTCCAGCCGCCGCTGCCACGCGGAGATGCTAGACGAACTTGCATGCAGGCGCGTGCGTGCCAGTGCTGTATAAGCGTTATGCGTACAAAGAAAAGCTGAACCGACCAGAGAATACCCCAAAGGGAATGATCAGTGCAATACCCTAGGGTAAATTTTGGTTTGTGTACGGGCGTTTGCATCGCGCGGCAACGAGCGGGCGCGGGATCTGAGGGCGTGCGGCGAGAATAAAGGGGAGCAATGCTCCGCTTTTGGCGCTTTCTTAGTAGCGGACCACTTTTGACTTCACGACGCCACAGATTGTGGCGTTGTTATGCACTTCGATAATCCGCGTTGGCCAGTCAGGATTAAGTGCTCTGAGGTATTGCTTGCCGCCCTCAAGCACAAGCTGCTTAAAGGTTGCCTCCGATTCATCATCAAGGCGTACAACAACCAATGACCCGGAGTGGGCGCAGCATTGCGGCTCAACAAGGATCAGATCGTTTTCGTTGAAGGAGGGCTCGCCTGTGGGGTTGAACATGCTTAACCCTTTGACACGGAGGAAATAAGCATTCTTGGAGGTGGCGATCGGCGAGAGCAACCAATCTTCCGCGTCGCCAACAGCTAAATCATCCACAAACGACTCCCAAGCACCAGCCTGGACCCAAGAGATCAATGGCACCTTGCCCCGGATGTCTGGACCCGCCTCAACGTTACGCTCGACGAGCTTACTATCTTTCGCAAACGTTTGGCTACCCCACTCCAGCCTTGCCGTTTCACGTCGATCATCTTTCGAAGCGGCACCGGTGAGACCGGGCAGTCGCTCCAAATCAAACGTGCCTCGCTTCCAACCAAACGCTTCTTCTATCTGGTCGACCATCGCCTCACCAATGCGTTTTCGGCCTTTTCGGTCCTCTGGCCACAGCATTCTCGTAACGTAGGAATCAGATTTTCCGAGTTTCTTCGCGAGTCCAGTTGCAGTGCCACCGCAAAAACGGTCGCGAATCTCGATAAGGCGGAGTCGCCTTCGCTCAAATTTGTTCATTGGATCATTTCAGCCTAATGTTACTCTCAGGTAAAGTCCCCTTAGGTATTGACGAGATTCTTACCCAAGGGTATGGTTTCGGTCATGGAAGCCCTGCGCGCATATCTCAACTCTAAGTCTCCCCAGGAGCAGGCGGAGTTCGCTCGACGCTGCAACACAACCATTGGATATCTGCGTAAAGCGATCAGCGCCAAGGCCGAGTTCGACGTTCAGCTGTGCATCAACATCGAAGAACAGAGCAATGGTGTGGTGCGGTGTGAAGATCTGCGGCCCACGGTTCGCTGGTCATTTCTACGGAATTCAAGCCGATGTCGGCCGCTCGAGTCGCCTGCTTACAGGGACTGCAGTGTCACGGAGAAGTGGGGCTAACGCTTTGGCTTTTCGATGCAAGTCCCTTGACACGTTCGAAAAACCGCATGAAAACCGAATGAAAATCGCTCGAAAACCGGAACCGTGATCATTGAAGCCTCCCACAGCGGTCGCTCATCCAAGGGCCGCGTCGTCGCCGACGATCAGCTTATTCTTGGCGTCAAATCCATCGAAACTTTGTTGAAACCCAAGCATAAACAGGGAATGACGTCATATTTCGATTGAGTCACAGCGTCTCCGGCGCAAAAGTTGTGTCATGTTGCGGAAGCGTGATTTTGCCAGAGGCTTGAGATCCTACCTTGGCAAGAGGAAACCAAGAATGCACATCGAGCGGCACCAGCAAATGCTTAAAAATGCAACCCGCGAAACACTCGGAGCGGTTATCACGCAGATGAAGCAGGAACGTCCCGAGGCCTTCCAGATTGAAACCGGCGAAAACGAAACACTGTCGCAACGGCGCTTTGCCTACGAGCCAGCGACGCCACTGCCGATGGCGGGCTTCAACGTGACACGTAAAGATGCAGCAGAGGCAATCCAGGAAAGTATGCGCAAAGCGTCGGAGCGGACAGTCAAACGGTAGGGTGGATGGAGTCTAGTCGCCTAATACTTCTTGGTGGGTTAGTACAACTATTCAAGCTTGCCGCAGGCCTTGTTGACCTTCACGGCAACAAATCATGCGTTCGTCACTTTATTAGCGGCGGGAATCTGATGGATATGACCGATGGCAAAGAACTCAATTGACGCTTACGGCGCGTCGGGGAAGACAAACCTGCTGTTCTTCGACCCCGACAAGCTGGTGCTGGTGACGGATACGGCTTCGCCGCTGTACGACCCACGCGTTGATCTGCCCGTGAATGAGGATCTCGCTCGGAACATCGATTTCCAAGGCGTGCTTCAGCCGATCTCGGTGATGAAGAACACCGAGACGGGCGAAACGGAAGTTGCGGTTGGGCGACAACGCGTCAAGGCGGCGCGCCTGGCGAATGAATGGCGGCGTGCGCGCGGCGAGCCACCGCTCCAGATCCCCGGGCAAGTCCATCGAGGCGAGAGACGCACTGCGCTGACCGCGATCATCAGCGAGAACGAGCTCCGGAAGGCAGACACCCCTCTTGGCCGCGCAGAGAAGATGCGCCGCGTGATGGCCTTCGGCTATAGCGAGACAGAGCTCGCGACGATCTTTGGCTGTTCGGCGGCCACGGTGCGGGCAACGCTCGCGCTGCTCGAATGCTGCGCTGATGTTCGCAAAGCGATCGAAAGCGCGCGCATCAACGTCACTCACGCCCGTCACCTTTCGAAACTGCCACCGGCGCAGCAGCGCGAGAAGGTCCGGGAGCTAGTTGCTGCCGGCGCGAACGTCGCTGGTCACGCGCGCGCCCGAGCGCAGCGCGAGGCGCTTGGCGAACGCACGCCCAGGATGCGAAGCCGTAAGGAAATTTTGAAGGAGTTGGGCGCGTCGTCGGGTGAGCGTGCCGAGGCGTTGCGCTGGGTGTTACAGACTGCAAAGCAGGAGGATGGTGAATGACGATATTGACAAACGAAGCCCAGGCCAATGTGCCGGCGGAGGCCAAGGATCGAGACGAAGCGGGGGCCTTGGAATCTCGAAACATCTGTCTCAGTTGCAGAGCAAAGCAGAACGACGACGGCGCTCTGCCATGCGGTCACGAGAACGATCTGTAAGGTAATCAATGAGCAACGCCATAAAACACAGCACTAAATGGACAAAGGATCTCGTTGCGCGTCGCGCGCACGAGCTTGTCTCGTTCCGTGACGCGGTGCGTCGAGCTCGGTGGGATTATCACGACGCTTGCCGCGAATTCCGCTCTCAAGCGAGGGTCAGCGGCCATATCGACAAGAACGATCCGAAATTCCATCTCGCGACGCGTAAGCAGTATCGCGTGCTGCACAAGGCACGGGCTGCGCTTTACAACGCACAGCGGCGTCTCGAAGCGGCGATGCGCCATTGCGTCGAGCGGCGCGAGGTGACTTGATCATGAATCTCGTTATCACCGACATTTCAGTTCGCGAGGCTGACGGCTTGTTTTGCTTGAATGATCTCCATCGTGCATCGGGAGGCGCGAACAAAGATCGGCCAAGTTTGTGGCTGGAAAATCAGCAAGCCCAGAAGCTGGTGGCTGAAATTGAAAAAGCAGGAATTCCTGCTATCCAATCAAAACAAGGACTTGGAACGTTCGTCTGCGAAGACTTGGTCTATGCGTATGCGATGTGGATCAGTGCGGCGTTCCATCTCAAAGTCATTCGCGCGTATCGAGAGCGCCATTCGGTTCCTGCACTGCCGAATTTCGCGGATCCCGTTTCCGCGGCGCGAGCCTGGGCAGACGCAACGGAGCGTGAGCAAAAGGCGCGCGCACTCGCGCAGCAGCAGGCTCGCGAACTCGAAGCGCAGAAGCCTGCGGTCGAATTCGTGGAGCGCTATACGAGCGCCGCGAAGCACGATTGTCTGACTTTCCGTGATGCTGCGAAGGCGCTGCACGCTAGGGAGCCTGAACTCAAGCAATTCCTTGTGGACTTGGGCGTGGTCTTCCTCGCGGGCAAGCGGCAGCGCATGGAGCCCTATAAGACGCACATCGAGACGGGCCGCGTCGAAGTTGGCGTTGGTGTGACGGATGACGAGCGCCAATACGCATTCAAGTTCTGGAAATTCACGCCGAAGGGCTTCGAATGGATTGCCGGCAGGTGGATGGCGCGACAAATTCACGAACGCGTTCTTGAGCGGTCGGAGGCGTAATGCGACATTCAGCAGTGCGCCGATTCGCGCGGCGCAATCTCTCGCTCAATGTTTCGAGCAAGGTCTCGCTCCGCGATTTTCATGTCATACATGAGCTGAAGATTCATCCAACTTTGGGCGTCGCCGCCGAAATATCGCGCGAGTCGCATTGCGGTATCAGGGGTGATGCCGCGCCGCTCACGCACGATGTCATTGATACGCCCGGCCGTGACATGCAGGGCGTTCGCCAAAGCGTTTGCGCTCATCCCGAGCGGTGCAAGGTAGTCCTCTCGCAGAACTTCACCCGGGTGCACCGGGCGCATTCCATTTTTGAACATTTCATTAGCTCCTGTTCAGTGATAGTCAACGATCTCAACGTCGGCGGGACCATTTACCGTCCACGTGAAACAGATTCGCCACTGACCGTTAATTCTGATGCTGTACTGATTCGCTCGGTTTCCCTTGAGACTCTCCAGTCGGTTACCCGGCGGAGAGCGCAGCGCATCCAAGGTTACCGCTGCATCGAGCGCGCTGAGCTTGCGTTCTGCGGTGGTCAGGATGTTTGCAAAGCGCGGGATGCGGTGGCCTTCAAAAAGCGCTTTCGTGTCGGCGCATCGGAACGATTGGATCATGCTGCGGATTGTATGCTGTTTGCCGATAAACGGCAAATTTCGGGCTTGACCGCTTCCCACCGCGCTGCCTATACTTCGAGCATCGCTGAAACAACAGCGGTCGGGTTTGACAGCCCGGAGAACACAAGCGCACAACCGCGCAACGCGGTTTTTTTGTGCGTAACGCCTATGCACGCCTCTCTCAATGGGCGGGCCTTGGCGGGGGAGCCTTCGGGCTCGCCGGTTTCTTGTGTTCCCGGTCTGTCAACCCTGTCATGTGCCCGCCCACCCTATTTGACAGTAGGGAGCGGGTTTTTAACCCGAACACAAGAGGCCGCCATGCGTGCCAACACCCTCGCTCGTCCTGAGCAAACGCAATCCCTTTCCTTCCAGAACTACCGCTTCGACGTTATTGACCGTGACGGGCAGCGTTGGCTAAGGTCCCCGCAGATTGCGGGTGCCTTGGGATACAACCGCCCCGATCGGCTATACGACCTATACACGCGCAACGCCGCCGAGTTTACGTCTAGCATGACCGCCGTTGTAACGCTCCCCACAGCGGGTGGCGATCAGCAGGTACGCATCTTCTCGCTCCGCGGCGCGCACTTGCTGGGCATGCTCGCTCGCACCTCGAAAGCCGCTGCATTTCGCCGGTGGGTATTGGATCTTCTTGAGCGTGAAGCTCAAACCGCAGAGTCGCGCAAGCCGCAACTGCTCGACAGTCGCTGGCTGATGTACTTCGGCCACGACGGATGTCGGCGGATGCAGCCGGTAGCGCCTGATGCAGTAGTGATCGCGCCAGACGCCCTTGCGAAGCTCATCGGTGAGCCGGGCGTTGTGTCGGTGCGCCTCCTGCCAGAAATCATCGCCTCTGCCGCGAGCCGGTTGCAGGAGATCGAGCGCGTCAGTCAGTCAGACGACTGTGCTCGTCATCATGGGAGGGCACAGCAATGAGTGGCTACGCATATCAATGGGCCAAACGTCAGCACGTCGGCGATTCAGCGGCCAAGACACTCTTGAAGACATATGCGCATTGGGCGGCCGAAGACTACACCACGTGGGTCACGAACGACGAGCTCGTGCTCGACACTGAGCTCGACGTCAAGACCATTCGGAAAGCGCGCGAGAAGCTCGTGTCGCTTGGTTTCCTGACTGAGACACCGCGTCGCATGGGCGGCACGAAAAGCATTGTCGTTTATCAGATGCTCGCTCCATCTGGCTCTGTTGTCGTTCAAGCGGTCGATCAGCGCACGGGGGATGCTATCTCGTTGAGTCCGCCGTCTGTGGAGGAGTTAGATGCTAAGCCCCTCCATAAACGGAGCCCCTCCAAATTTGGTACTGCTAAGGGGGACCAGAAACGGAGCCCCTCCAAATGTGGAGCCCCTCCAAATCCGGATGGAAGCCCCTCCACATTTCCCTCGAAGCCCCTCCACATTTCCCTCGAAGGGGTACCAAATGTGGAGGGCAAGAAGGGTTTAGAAGAGAAAGAGAAGAACTTAGATAAGCAACCTGCGCGACGTGCGTCGCGAGTTGCGTTGCATGAGCAGATCCGAAATCTCGAACTGCCGGACGAAATCACGCCGGCGGTCTGGGCGATGTGGTGCGAGCACCGAGAGGCGAAGCACAAGGACGCACCGTGGACGCGAGCGGCCGCTGCGCTTTCGGTCAAACGTTTGCTTTCGCTCGCAGCGGGCGGCCAGTTGCCCGAGGTGACAGTCGAGGAGGCTGTGCTTCGTGGCTGGACAGGGCTTTTCCCCGTGAAAGCTGAGACGGGGGCGTCATCGCCGCCTGGCGGCGCGAGGACGATCGTTGCGGACTGGTGGCGCACGTCGAGCGGCATCGAGGCGCGTGGCGAGCAGCTTGGCGTGAAACAGGGCGATGGCGAAACGTTCATGCGCTTCAAGGCCCGCGTGTTCAAGGCCGCCGGCCCAGGCGGATGGATGGAGGACATGCTGCGCACGGTCGGCCGCGAAAGCGAGGAGCACTACGAGGCGCTGTACGCCTACTTCAACGACATCCCGCGAGATCGACACGGCAACACGGAGGCGGCATGAGCAAGCGTAGCTCGAACCGCGCCGCCTCGAATCAGCAAGGCGACCTGCTCGGTACAGAACTCGGTGCGAAGGACTGCCAAACCTGCCGATACGCGGTCAAGACGCCGGGCCTTGAGCCCATGCATCGCCTTGGCTTTGCGAATTGCGCACTGCTGCCCGACTGGCAATACGTGTCCAGCGTATCGACCTGTCGTTTCAACCCTGTTCGTTGGAGTCAAAATTCATGAACGCTCAAAAGCTCGCCCGCGCCGTCCTGTTCGACGTGTTACTCGTCATCTGCCTATACCTGTGGGTCGAGGGCGGTCACGCGCTCGCACGGGATGTCGCCATCGCCTACCTCTGTGTCATCGCCGAAATCATGTGGATTGCGGCCTTACTCGTGTCCGCGAAGGATTACGAGCACGGCTATCCCGTGAATGCCTTCTACGATTTCGTGAGCACGATGGCGATCCTCGGCGTTCTGGTGTGGCAACGCGAATCCATCGTTGCGGCGCTGCTGGGCATCCCGTACTTCCTCACCTTGGCAAAGCGGGAGGTGGCGCAAGCATGGTGAAAACGATGCAGCCAATAGTGCTAACCGTGCGCGTCCCTGTTGTCGGTCTCGTGACAGATCGCGGCATGCGCGGCCGCTACACGATCATGACGCAGAAAGCGCCGATCACAACGATGGTTCATGGCTTGCGCCGCGTGCGGCATCGCAATCCGAGCGGCCGAGGCGACGAGCAATACAAGGTCAACGCGCTGGCATTCATCCCAGTGGGATACCGCGGCTCGATCTCAAGATCAGATTGGGTCGATCACGAATACGCGTGGGTCGATTGCCTGTATGCCGATAACCGGAAATCACTTACCGCGTTTCGCGATAGCGGCGATCACACATGGATGGCGCCGGATGCGCCGATATCGGAAGGAAGCAAGGTATGACACCAGCAAGATTTCAAGCGGCGCTGAGCGGGCAATCTGCGATTGCGAAGAAAGTGCTGGAGATGGTGCCGAAGCAAGACGCATGGTCGCGCAACGAGATCGCGATGCATCTGCGGCGAGTGACGAAGAGCTCGCCTGATGTCGCGGTGCTCGATGGGTGCTTGCTTCGGTTGCAGGACGCTGGTTTGGTCCGCGAGAAGTTCAAGGGGCGCTTTCAGCGCGTGGAAGTAAGAGAAAAGGAGAGCATGGTGACCGTAGCAGCGAAACAAATCGAATCCAGCTCAGGGGGTAGCGTGCCGAGCCATTCGGTGCTCGACATTCTGTCCGCGCTTTCCGGTCGCGCGCGCAAGCTCGCCGGGGATCTGACGGAGCTAGCCTCTGACGTGGAGACCGCGGCGCTGACGATCGAACAGCAGCAAGCACAAGACAGCGCCGACCTGGAGAAGCTGCGTCAGTTTCACGCGCTTTTCAAAAGTCTCGCCTAGGAGCCGTCATGAAGACGCCGCATACATGCTGCGCACGGGGGGCCCGGGTTCGCATAGTACTTCGTAACGGAGAGGTGATCGTCGATCGCTTTGTCGAACGCACAGGCAAATTCATCGTGCTTGCCAAAAACCGGCTTCGCGGAGGTGAATTGAAGTCGTTCGGGATCTATAAAGAGGCGAGGCGGTGAGCTATCAGTTATTTCGTGTTGGAAAACGCTGGCACTACCGGTTCCAGGTGAACGGCGCGCGGGTGCAACGCAGCACACGCGAGAGCGTCAAGCACAAGGCCGAAGCCGTGGCGGCGCGCGCCTACCACGACGCCAAACTATGGTCGAGAGGACGCGAGCCGGTGCCGACGCTGCGGGAATTGTTCGTCAAATGGATTGCGGCCAACGAGCCGATTGTGAGCGGCGCGCACATTAAGTCGATGCGAACGGTCGCCCGTTTGCATTTGTACGGGCTCGGCGATGTTTCGGTCGATCAGTTGACGAACGGGGCCATTGAGCAGGCGCGTCTTGAGCATTTGCAGACGCACAGCCGGGCGAGCGCCAATCATTGGCTCAAGTCGATCAAGGTCGTGTGCAACTGGGCAGTTCGGCGCAACATCCTGCCGATGGTGCCGTGGTCGGTGAAGTTGATCAAGTTGCAGAAAAGGCCACGCACGACGTTGCCGGCGTCGATGGCTTCGAAGTGGTTGATCGAAGTGGATGCGGCGGCCGCTCGGCAGCCGGGCGTGTCGATCGCCGTGCGGTTGATGCTCGGATTGGGGCTGCGCGAAATGGAGACCATCACGGCGCGTTGGGAGTGGCTCGACTGGGAGCGCGGCACCTATACGCCAGGTCGGACCAAAGGGCGCGAGGCCGACCCCGTACCAGTGCCTCGATGGTTGCTTGACTATCTGCATCCGATACGCCACGCATGCGGACTGATCGTGACGCGCAAGAGCGGTGAGGCGTTCAAGGCGGGTTTTACGCGTCGAGCGATGTTCGCCGCAAACGCCGCATGTGAAGTGGTCGGGCTCACACCGCACCGACTGCGCGGCACGTTCGCCACGCTATTGAGCGAACAGGGTGTTCCCATCCAAACCATCCGGCGCGTGATGCGCCACAAGGATGCGCGTACGACGATGGTGTACCTGGAAGCTGACCTCGGCTCGGTTGTCGATGCGCAAGCACGATTAAGCGAACGAATGGGCTTGGTCGATCTCGCGAAACGCAAAGTAAGTGGCGAAAAAGTGGCGAAGAGCATCGCTCAAACCCTTGTCGTTACTGAGTTTGCAAATTCCTGTGAGTCATCCGCTCAAGGCGCAAAAAGCGGGACTAAGGTCATCATGAAACCATCGACATCATGAGCGCGTACACCTACATTGAGATGTCTTCTGTCCCGCGCCCGCTCTTGCAGATGGCCGTGCGACAAGTAGAAGGATTGCAGAGTTGGATCTCGTTTCCCGGCTGCCCATTCGCTGGAATCGAAGAAGAAGGTGAGGTCCAGTTCCCGTATCCGAGCAACCGCGAATTGCGCGAGCAGCTGGTCGCTTGGCTGGATCACTGGAACATTTCTTACGGCGTTGAGCAATAGCGCGATGAGGAGCGAGGCTATGAGTGAACATAGTTTGAATGAAGATGCGCGAAACGCGGCAGACGACAAGGTTCATCGTTGGGTCGCTTGGTGTCTGACACGCCGCATCTTCGCGCCGTATGTAAAGTCGAATGTGCTCGCGCGTCTGCAGCCCGCCCGTCGAGCAATGGCGCGCGAGCCGGACTCGTTTTTGGATCCCGAGATGCCGTTCTTCAATATGGCGATCCATGCGCTGTGCGAACAAGGCGGTAGCGCGCACGAGGCGGAGTGCTTCCTCGGGGTCTATTGGTATAACGCGAACATTAAGGCATTGGCCTACGAGCAGAAATGTGCGCGTGGCACAATCTATAACCGCGCCCGGCGGTTTGCGGTACGCGCCGAATCGCTTGGTAAATCAATCCGCCGGGCAAGTGAGAGCTTCATGTCCGAAAAGTGTTCAAGAATTATTGAACAAAATAGTTCTACTGCTGATTGAACACTTTCATATAAAATCGGCTCTTAATCGATAGGCTGCATCATTGTCTTTAAGGCCCGCATGGCTCAAACCATGTGGGCTTTTTTGCGTTGGTGCGCGTCTTGCGCGATAGCCTCGTTCGAGGCTAGTTCATCCATCTCTGTGTTGCAACCTGCGAATGGCGAGACTGAGGACCCTTAAGCCCCGACTGGGTAACGTGAAGGCCAATAGGCTCTCGTTGTTGGACGTGAAAGCTGGATCCACGGTGCGCATTCGCGGGCGCAGATGGATGACGACGCGCATGCGCATCGCCGCGCGTGACAACTTTTGCTGCGCGCGGTGCGGCCGATTGTGGAACGAGCATCTCGATCACGTCGATCACCGCGTTCCGCTCGAAGCTGGCGGCAGTAACGACGACGCCAATCTGCAGTTGCTCTGCGTTGACTGTCATGCGCGCAAGACGGCGGCGGAGGCTGCGGGGCGGTTTGGACGTTGAGCAAGTGTTTGGGGGGGGAGGGGGTGTCGAAAGTCTGGTGGGTTCGAGGCTCGGACACCGAGCGTTCTCTCACGCGCACAAAATTTCCCCTTTTACGAGAGTTGCTAATGTCCCTAACGAATAAGCAACGGCTGTTCGTAGAGGCGTATCTGGTTGACGGAAAAGGGAAAAATGCCGCAGTCGCAGCCGGATACAGCCAACGTACCGCTAGCATCGAAGCTAATCGGTTGCTAAAGAACCCGCGGGTGTTAGCGGAGATCGAGCGTCGAAAAAAGTTGCTTGATCGTCCCGCGAAGGTCGATGCGAATTTGGCAAGTGTGGCCGCGGCCGCAGGGTTCGACATATCTAAAGCGGTCGCGACGCGCGACGCGCTGGAGTTTTTAATCGCGGTGTTTAATGATCCGATGACCGAGCCGAAATTACGCGTTGATTCGGCGAAAGCGGTTGTTCCGTATCAACACGCGAAAAAGGGCGAGGGCGGCAAGAAGGATGCAGAACAAGAGGCAGCGAAGCGGGCTGCATCCAAATTCGGGGCGCCTCCACCTGCACCGCGCCTTGCGGCGAGCGGGGGTAAGAAGCTGTGACGCCGGAACAAGAGGACATTGTTCTCGATTGGGTCACGTCATGTAAGGATTGGAGCGAACGGCTGAAGGATGGCCGCACGATCATCCCGCCGCCTATCTTTGCCGAGGAGGCACAGTACGCTCTGTCAATCTTTAAGGAACTAAAGATCGTTGACGCGCCCGGCTCGCCTTCGTTTGGTGAGGCGTCGGCGCAGTGGGTATTTGATCTGGTGGCGTCGATATTTGGCGCGTACGACCGGGCGAACAATCGGCGGCTGATTATCGAATGGTTTGTGTGCCTGCCCAAGAAGAACAGTAAGTCGACGCTTGCGGCGGGCATCATGATGACCGCGATGCTGGTCAATCAGCGCCAGTCGGCGGAATTCGCCATTCTCGCGCCCACCATTGAAGTCGCGAACAACAGCTTCGCGCCATCGCGTGACATGGTCAAGCACGAACCCGAGCTCGAGCCGATCTTTCAGGTTCAGGTGCACGTGAAGACAATCACGCACCGCATAACGGGCGCGACGCTCAAGGTTGTGGCGGCTGATGCCAATACGGTATCGGGCAAGAAGTCGGTCGGCACGCTTGTTGACGAGCTATGGCTGTTCGGGAAGATGGCGAACGCAGAGGACATGCTGCGCGAGGCCATCGGCGGTCTCGCGGCTCGCCCTGAAGGCTTCGTTATCTACCTGACCACGCAGTCGAACGAGCCGCCCGCAGGTGTGTTCGCCAAGAAGTTGCAGTATGCGCGCGACGTTCGCGACGGCAAGATTATCGACAAGCAGTTCGTGCCGGTCATTTATGAGCATCCACCGGAAATGGTGCGCTCGAAGGAACACCTAAAGGTCGAAAACTTGGCGATGGTCAATCCGAACTTCGGATTCTCTGTTGATCAGGCGTTTTTAGAGCGCGAGTTCCGCAAGGCGCGCGAAGAGGGCGAAGAGTCATTCCGGGGGTTCCTCGCGAAGCACGCTAACGTAGAGATCGGCCTTGCATTGCGCTCAGATCGCTGGGCGGGCGCGGAATTCTGGGAGGCAGCAGCACTCGCGTCGGGTCTCACGCTTGAGGCGCTGATGGCTCGTTCAGAGGTAATCGACGTGGGAATCGATGGCGGCGGGCTCGATGACTTGCTCGGGCTTGCGGTAGTGGGTCGCGAGAAAGACACGCGTAACTGGCTTGCCTGGACGCACGCATGGGCGCATCCGTCTGTGCTCGATCGTCGAAAGGAGATTGCGCCGCGATTGCGTGATTTCGAAGGCGATGGTGACCTGACGATGGTGGCGCAGATTGGAGATGACGTGCGAGATGTCGCCGACATCGTTTCGACGATCTTTCAGGCGGGCCTGCTCGATAAGGTGGGGGCCGACCCAGCAGGCATCGGCAGCGTGCTCGATGCGCTGGCCGAAGTAGGCATACCCGAAGACAAGGTAGTTGGAATCTCGCAAGGCTGGAAGCTCTCAGGCGCGATCAAGACTGCCGAGCGTCGTCTCGCGACTGCGAGTAGTGGTCACAGCGCAGACGATGAAGGCGCGCCCGATGGCGTGCTCATGCACGGTGGTCAGCCGCTCATGGCGTGGTGCGTTGGGAATGCACGCGTGGTCCCGGTTGGCAATGCGGTGAACATCACGAAACAGGCCAGTGGGACGGGCAAAATCGATCCGTTGATGGCGCTATTTAACGCCGTTACGTTAATGGCGCTCAATCCCGCCGCGGCGCGTCGCTCGGTGTATGAAACGCGTGGATTGTTGTTTATCTGAGGAACGGATTGGGATTGCTCAACATTTTTCGGCGCGGCGATGCATCGGCGCACTCGCCGCACGCGATGAGTGCTGTCGATCGTAGTGAGGCGATTGCGCGCGTAGAACCCACGATGACCCGCGCCCATGCCTCGGCGGCACTGAGCTCGGCCGGAGCGACGTTCGACGGGCTCAACGACCCCCGTTTGCTGGAATACATCCGCGAGGGTCAGTCGGGTGGCGGCATGTGGGGCAGATCGTGCAGCTTGCGCAATATGGCGGTGCTGCGATGCGTGACACTGATTTCCGAGGCGATTGGAACGCTGCCCTTGAATCTGATCGGCAGCGACGATCGCAAACAGGTGCAGCGAGACCATCCGGCGCACCGGCTATTGAAGTACAAGCCCAACGATTGGCAAACGCCATACGAGTTCAAAAGCCTGCTTCAGCTGCATACGCTGTTGGACGGTCAGGGTTTTGCGCGCGTTATATGGTCGCGTGGTCGGCCGGTGCGGCTCGTGCCGATGCCACGAGGCTCGACCAGGCCGCGTCAGACAGATACGTGGGAGATGAAATATGACTACACGAGCGCCTCAGGCGAGAGCATCACGCTGGGCGCGCGCGACGTATTCCATTTGCGTGACTTGTCGCTCGATGGGGTCAATGGGCTGTCTCGGGTGACGCTTGCGAGCGAGGTCTTGGAACTGGCCTCGGCCGCGCAGCGCGCCGCATCGCGCACGTTCCGCACAGGTGTCATGGCCGGAGGGGCGCTTAAGTTTAAGGAGGGCCTGTCTGAGCAGACCTATGCTCGCATGCGCGAGCAGCTCGATGCGTTCGGTGGTCCGGAAAGCGCGGGCCGATGGCTGATTGCCGAGGAAGGTGCGGAGCCGGTGAAGTTCGCTAACACGGCGTCCGACGCGCAGCAGGTCGAGAACCGTAATCACCAGATCGAAGAGGTAGCGCGCATGTATGGCGTGCCGCGCCCACTTTTAATGATGGATGACACGAGCTGGGGCAGCGGGATCGAGCAATTGGCCATCTTCTTTGTGCAATACGCGCTGTCGCACTGGTTCACGGCGTGGGAGCAGGCCGCTGCGCGTGTGTTACTGCCTGAGGAGAAACTTGACGAAATGCAGTTCAAATTCAACGAGGGTGCGCTGCTGCGCGGCACGCTCAACGACCAGGCGAATTTCTTCGCCAAGGCGCTTGGCGCGGGCGGCCACGCGCCGTGGATGTCGCAGAACGAAGTGCGCGATCTGTCGAACCTGCCGAAGTCTCGCGATGCGCAGGCCGATCTGTTGCGTAATCCCATGACACAGAAACGTAAAGGAAGGGGCGATGAGTCTACTCAGCCTGCCTGAGATTCGAGCGGATGGACGGCTTGCTGCCGCCCAGTTCGAACTGCGCCCGGACGCGCTCGAGCGTTGGGAGCCTGAGATTCGCGCGGCAACAAGCGACGATGCGGCAACGATTTCGATCTACGACGCGATTGGTGAGAACTGGGAAGGTAGCGGCGCGACGGCCAAGCGCATCAGTAGCGCGCTTCGTAATATCGGGGCGCGCGATGTGACGGTCAATATCAATTCGCCGGGCGGTGACTTCTTCGAGGGCGTAGCGATCTATAACCTGCTGCGCGAGCACAAGGCGAAGGTGGTCGTCAACGTGATGGGGTTGGCCGCGTCCGCGGCGTCAGTGATTGCGATGGCGGGCGACGAAATTCGCATGGGTGATGGTGCGTTTCTCATGATCCACAACGCGTGGGGGGTGGCGGTGGGCAATCGTCACGACATGATCAATGCCGCCGCTGTGCTTGAGCCATTTGATGGGGCGATGGCAAAACTTTACGCGCAGCGCACGGGCATGACCGAATCCGAGGCTGCGGCGTTGATGGACAAGGAAACATGGATTGGTGCGAGCCAGGCGCTCGCCGATGGCTTTGCCACGGGCAGACTCGAGCAGGCGCAGCAATCTAGGAGCACGCAGATGAGCGCGAGCCGAAAGGCGCTTGCGCTCATCGAAGCATCCATGGCGCGCGCGGGATATACGCGTGCGCAACGCCGCGAGGCGATCAAGGCTTTATACGACGGCAAGCCAGGCGCTGCCGGTTATCCCGCCACGCCGGGCGCTGGCGATGCGGTTGCAGCTTCGCTGCGCAATCTTCTTAACACTATCGAAGGCTAATATGAATACGTCTAGCTTCATCGCTGCGCTCGCCGCGGCGTTGACCCCGCGCGCCGGTTTCGTGCCGCGCGGCCTAATGTCAGTACGCGCCGAGGGCGCAATGCCTGAGGTCAAGGCGTTGGTCGAGACGCTGCAAAAGGCATTTCACGACTTCAAGGCCGAGCATACGAAGCAGCTTGAGATCGTGAAAGCGGGTCTGCCGGCAAGCGACATCGCGGCCAAGGTCACGAAGATCGACGCTCACGTCGAGGAGCTACAGAAGGCCATCGACGATGCAAACGTCAAGATTGCGGCCACGCAGATGAATGCGGGCGGCAAGCAGCTTCGCGACGCGCAATACACGGAAGCGTTTAATGCGCATGTGAAGCGCGGCGACGTGAACGCGGCGCTTAATAAAGGCGCCGATGAGCAAGGCGGCTATTTGACGCCGGTCGAGTGGGACCGCACGATCACGGACAAGCTGGTGCTGATCTCACCGATGCGGCAGATCTGTCGTGTCCAACCGGTTTCGAAGGCGGGCTTCTCGAAACTGTTCAACATGGGCGGCATCGCAAGTGGCTGGGTGGGCGAAACGGAGGAGCGCAAGCCGACCGGCACCGCGCAATTCAAGCCATTGACGTTTGGTTCGGGCGAGATCTATGCGAACCCGGCGGCCACCCAACAAATTCTTGACGACAGCGAGATCGACCTCCAAACCTGGCTCGCTGATGAGGTGCAGACCGAATTTGCCAAGCAAGAGGGTCAAGCGTTCGTCAACGGCGACGGCGCGAACAAGCCCTGCGGCATTCTGCGATACGTGAAGGGTGGTGCGGCTGAAAAAAAAACACCCATTCGGCGAGATTGGTATCGTAGGCTCGGGCACAGCGGGCGCAATCTCGTCAGACGCAATCATCGATCTTATCTACGATCTGCCATCGGCCTTCACCGGCAACGCGCGCTTTGCAATGAATCGCAACACGCAGCGCGCGGTGCGCAAACTCAAGGACGGACAGGGCAATTATTTGTGGCAACCGTCGTTCGTGGTGGGTCAGCCCCCAACGCTTGCAGGTTATCCGGTGACGGAAATGCCCGACATGCCGGACATTAGCGCCGCTGCGACGCCGATCCTGTTTGGCGATTTCAAGCAGTCGTACCTCATCGTCGATCGCATCGGCATTCGCGTGCTGCGCGATCCCTACACGAACAAGCCGTATGTGATGTTCTACACGACTAAGCGTGTTGGTGGCGGCTTGCTCAATCCCGAACCGATGCGTGCGCTCAAGATCGACGGTGCAGCGCCGAAGAAGAGCGAGGCCTAATTCATCGTGGCGCTTGTGGATTTGCAGGTGGCGCTCGACTACCTGCGGGTCGATCCAGGCGTGGAAGATGGCGTGATTGAGTTGCTTGTGGAAGGGGCGATTCAGTATGTGGCGGATTACCTGAACCGGCAGGTGTTCGCCACAGAAGCCGAGCTTAAGGAGGCGCTTACCAAGAACGAGGCGGGCACTCAGCCGATGGTCATCAATGCAGCGGTTCGCATGGCCATACTCAAAGTGGCCGCCGATCTTTATTCGAACCGCGAAAACAGTGCGCAAGGCTCGCTTTCCGAGGTGCCGCTGAGTGTTCGCAAGCTGTTGGCGGCTTATCGTCG
Organism: Caballeronia sp. LZ001; assembly: GCF_031450875.1. Taxonomy (NCBI): domain Bacteria; kingdom Pseudomonadati; phylum Pseudomonadota; class Betaproteobacteria; order Burkholderiales; family Burkholderiaceae; genus Caballeronia; species Caballeronia sp. LZ001. The sequence continues at coordinate 1,247,358 of NZ_JARTVX010000004.1, forward strand.
CCGCCCGGGGCTGTAATGAGCATCGGCAGCTTCAATCGGCGCGTGCGCATCGAGCAGCAAGACACGCAAAGTCCGCATGCCGATGGCATCCAATGGGTGCTCGTGGACACCGTATGGGCTGACGTGTTCATGGATAGTGGCCGGACGGTGATCGCCTCCGATGCACTCATCAGCGAGGTCCGGGCGAGTGTGCGCATTCGCTATCGACGGGACATTCGTGCAGGCATGCGCGTGGTGGTGGATGGGCAAGGGATGCGGGTGGAGGCGGTGCGGCCCGATTTGCGTCGGCGCCGACACGTCATCCTCATTTGCGTGAGTGATGAGCGCTGAAGACATTGTTCGCGATGCTTTGGCTAACCTGGCGCACGGCCACGTTTTTGCTGATGTCGCCAAGCAAGGCGTGGCTCCGCCCTGGATCGTGTATCAGGTGGCGGGGGGTGAAATTGGCGTCGACCTGAGCGGCAAAGCGTTCGATAAGTATCGCGCGCGGGTACAGATCGCGGTGTGGCATGCGACGCCGGAGGGTCGTTCCTCGCTGATGCAACAAGTCATGCGCGCGGTGATTCGCCCTGAGGTTGGGGCTGTGCCGCTAGGCGCGCCTTCGAATGTCTTTGAGCGCGAGACGCGGCTATTCGGTAGCCGTGTTGATGTGAACGTTTGTGGTGACCTGTAGCGAGACGCGCAGATCTATTGAATTGCAAGATAGCTTTTGTTGCTTCAAGAGGAGATACAGATATGGAAGAAATGCGAGCATCGCCAGACGGTAGCAACAGCGCCGATGTCTCAAGCGCCGTACCGTCTATCGGTACGCAACTGGATTACAAAAAAAATGGTGAAGGCGATGACAAGTTTGCCGCAGTCGCCAATTTTACGGACATCTCAAGTTTCACGGGTTCGGCGAATCTTGTTGATGTGACGCGCCTAAACAGCAAGGGGCGAGAGAAGAGGCGCGGCATGCCAGATTGGGGGCAGGTAACGGTTGCCTTGCACATCAATATGACAGAGCGATCGCATCAAGACTTGTTCAATGCGAGAAAAGACGGAACGCTTCTTAACTTCAGGCTCACGTTGCCTGATGAAAAAAACGATTCGAAGGATAAAGTGCGAACGTCGATTCACTTTAACGCCTATGTGAAAGATTTCCCGATTTCCGCGAAAGTCGACCAGATGCTATCGAGCTCGGTCAACCTTGAGGTGACGGGCGACATCGAGATCAACTTCCGTAAGTAAGTATCGATTGAGTCTCCCCGCACGTCCCTTCGGTGTACCACATGAACAGCGAGAGCTGAAAAGGATATCAATGAAAAGAGAACAAATGCTGGCGGCATTGGAGCCGCTGATTGTCGAGGAACCAGTTAAGGCGCTGAGTGGCAGTTTGATACGGTTTCGCGAGCTTTCGGGCGCAGCGCGCGACGCACTGTACGACAGTGTAAAGAACAGTGGTGGCAACAGCGGCTTCGAAGCGGCACTGATTGCGGCCACCGTTGTTGACGAGAACGGGGTTCCGGTCTTTCGCGAAGACGATATCGACACGCTGCAAGCAGCGCGCACGCCGCTGTTGGAGGAGCTATCGCAGATCGCGATGCGCCTGAATGGTTTGGGTCAGCACGCGCAGGAGGAAGCCTCAAAAAACTGAAGGCCGACCCGCGGAAATTGATGTGGATGCGCATCGCCATGAAGCTGGGCATGTCAGTGCGGCGCGCCAAGCTCGAGGTGTCCAGCGCTGAATTCGCGGACTGGGTTGCGCTGTATGAGCGCGAGCCTTGGGGTGAGCACATTGAGGATCTGCGGGTGGGCGCCTTGATGAGCCTGCTGTACAACATGAGTCGTGCTCAAGACGCGCCGGTGGCGAGCGCCGCGCAGTTCACGCCTTGGTCGGGATGGAGCCGAGATTCGCTCAAGCCGCGCAAGCGCAGCGCACATGAGATCGTAGCGAGCATGTTGGGTGTCGATCTGGAGGCGGCCGCGCGCTCTGGCATGAAGCGCGTGATCGTGCGCAACGGTGAGGTGATCGAAGGTGAGTAAAAACTTTCGTGTCGACAATCTGGAGGCGTTGACGGGGATGTTGCGCTCGCTTGACGAGGCGGTGAGCGAAAGCACGCTTCGCCAGGCGGCGGTCGCCGGCGCTCGCGTCATTCATGACGAGATCAAACGGCGTGCGCCGGTGGGTGACCGAGAGGGGATGCGTCGAGCTCAGCCGCATGCCCCCGGTTTCCTGCGGGACCATATGCTGATTGCCTATGATAGGGAAGAGTCGGTGCCGGGCAAGTATGCCTCCTACCTCATCACCTGGAGCAAGGATGCCTTTTACGGGCGCTTCGTCGAACTGGGCAAGCGCAACGCGGTAAGGCTCACTGAGCGCACGCTTGCGCGCGCGATTCGAGAGATCGAGTTCGGCAGTTCGCGCACGCCTGCGCAACCCTTCATTCGCCCTGCCTTCGATGCCAAGAAGTCTGAAGCAGCTCGGAAAATAGCTGAAGTGGTCGAGCGGGAGTTAAAGGAGGCCGGCTGTGACAAATGAAGTCGTCACGCGTGTCAGTGTCGATGCGAGTGGTTTCGAAGCGGGCATGGAGCGCACCAAGCGAGCTGCGAACGGGTTCGTGGCGCATCAGCAAGCGAGCGCGAGCAAGTATGAGGCGTCTCAGCAGCAGATGGCAGCAAGCAGCACCATCACGGCCCGCGCGCTTGAAGAAGCGGCGAGGTCCGGCAGTGCCGCGACGGCACGGCAGGTAAGCGCTGCGGTGAGGGGCTTTGAGAAGGTTGCTGATACGGCGGGCAAGACGCGCTTTGATCTGATGCGATTGAGAGCGGCGAATCTCGGCATTGCCGAGTCCGCGGAGCCGTTGATCGCGAAGGCGGAAGCTGCCTCGCGTGCCATGCATCATCTCGGCGCGGGGTCGGTGGCCGCCCGGCGCGAATTATTTGTGCTGGGTCACGAGGCGATGCAGGGCAGCTGGAAGAACTTCATGGGTTCGCTCATGGTGCTGGCTGAGCGCATCGATGTGTTGCCGATGTTATGCGGGCCGGCGGGCGTAGCGCTCGGCGCGCTGGGCGCAAGCGCCTATGCTGCCTATCACGCGATTCATTCGTTGACCGAGCAGCAGGAAAAGCTTGATCGCGCAATGCTGCTCACGGGCAACTATGCAGCGCTCACGCAGGGCAAGTTGCAGGCGTATTCCGACACGATCTCGCGCCACGTAGGCGTCTCGGTCAGCGAGGCGCGCGATGCGCTGATGGCGCTGGCCAGTTCGGGGCATGTGGCCGGCGCGGATATGCAGCAAGCGGGTGAGAGCGTTGCGGCCTACGCAAAAGTTTCGGGCCAGGCAGTCGAAGAGGTCGCTCGCCAGTTCCTTCAATCGTACGGTCATGCAGCGGAGGCTGCGCGCAAGTGGCGCGAGGACCATCACGATCTTGGACAAGCGCAGATCGACCATATTCGCCTCCTTGAGTTGTCGGGCGACAAGGCAGGAGCTTGGGCGGCGTTCGTGCAGGCGGCAAGCGCGAGGGCACGCCAGGCAGTGGCGTCCGACAACCGCGAGATGGCGCAAAGCTACGAAACGCTCGGCCAGAAATGGGAGCGTTTCTGGCGAGGCATAACGGGCAAAGGCGACGCTCTGCAAAAGGCGCAAGACGAGCTGGCAGCGGCGCGCTCGGCGCTGCTCGATCCCGAGTTAAATCCCGGCGGGATGAACACGGAGGCGTTCGACAAGAAGATCAAAGCGCTTGAGCAGTTGCAGCAGACATTGCTTAACGCGAGTGAAAAAAACGATCCGCATCAAAAGAGCGTTGAGACGTTCAAGGCGATGATGGACCATCATGCCGAGTACATGAAATCGGCGCGCTCGCGGCAGGAGCAGCTTGCCGACGCGAACAAGGAGACCAACGAGTATTTCGATACGCTGAAAAGAGCGGGCGAGGCAGCGGGCAAGACTCGCGAAGAGCTCAAGGCGCTCGATGCAGAGCGCCAAAAAATGCTTGCGCATAATGAAGACCGGTACCGGCCACACGACCGAAAGCTGCATGTGTCGCAAGTCGATGCCGCGGCACAGTATCTGGAGCGTATCCGAGAGCAGGGCGCTGTGCTCGAGGCGCAATCGCGTACAACGGACAAACTTACGAACGCGCAGAAGGAACTCGCGCAGTTCAACGAGAGGGTGGCTGCTGCCAAGCAGCATGTTGCGAGCGCTGACGATAGAAGCCTGCTTCATTCGGAGAAGCAAATCCGGTTTGCGCTTGAGCACAACGTGGCGCTGGAGAAGGCAAACAGGCTGCGGGAGGCACAGGCGAAGCTCGCGCAGCGCGCAGATCGGACGCACGCGAATTTGATTGAATATCAGCAGGGCCAAAAGGAACGCTATGCGCGCGTGCTCGATGAGCGCGCGGGCAGCGGACAGGTCGACCCTTTGGGTCGGCAAGAGCGGGCGGATATGGCCGAAATCGTGCGCCACTATCAGCATGCGCTCGATGCGCTCAAGCAGACCACGCCTACGGAGTTGCTCGGCAGCGGCGAATACCGCAAGGCGGTAGAGCAAATCAAGTTGAATCTGGATCGATCGAGCGCGATGCACACCGAACACTTTGCGACGCTCAAGCGCCTGCGTGACGATTGGGCGGCGGGCTTAGGCAATGGCGTCGCTGATTTTTATAAAGACACGCTCGACAGGGCTGAGACCGCGAGACAGGCGATGGTCAGTGTCATGAGCCGGATGGAAGACGCGGTGGCGAAGTTCGTGACGACGGGCAAGCTTGGTGTGAGAGAGTTTGTCGCCAGCGCGCTCGCCGATCTCTCGAAGCTTGCATTGCACCAGGCAATGGGTGGCGTGATTGCAAGTCTCATGGATCGGTCGCCGACCACCGGGGTGATTGCGCAGCTTCTGAAGCTGCTGCCCCATCACGCGCAGGGCGGATCCATTTCCGGGCCAGGAACGGGCACGAGCGACAGCATCCCCGCGATGTTGTCCAACGGGGAGTATGTGGTGAACGCCGCTTCGGCGCGCCAGCATCATGCGCTGCTTGACGCGATCAATTCGAACCACGCTACGCATTTCGCTTCCAGTGGCCTCGTGGGCGCAACGCCTGCAGCCGCCCCACGATCAGCGGGCGCGCAAGTTCATCTGGAGGTTCACCATCATGGAGGTGCGGGCTTGGGCGAACAGGACGCACGTGAGTTGCAGGAGATGGTGCGCGCATTTGTGGATCAGAGAATCGCCCGCAAGATGGGCGGGCAGGGCGGAGTCGGTTATTTGATGTCGCAGGGGTTGCTTGCGTGAGCATATCAGCTACGCATCGCACCTTTACCTGGTCACCTTCTGTTGATGCGGAGGGAACCACGCACTTTCGAGTGCGCACGGTGCAGTTCGGCGACGGCTACAGCCAGGCGGTGGCCGACGGCGTGCGTAACGTCACGGAGTCGTGGCCGCTTCGGTTTGTTGGTGATGGGCAAGAAATCGGCGCAATCCGCGCGTTTCTTGATGCCACGCGCGGTACCGAAGCCTTTTACTGGACACCGCCATTACGCACGCGCGGTCTGTTCCGAATCGACGCTCAGCAGGGCGTGCAAACCCGTGCGCTCGGCGGCGATCTTTACGCATTGAGCGTGACATTCAAGGAGGTCTTCGACGCATGAGTGAAGTGAGCAATACTGCACGTGCGGATGTGCAGCGACTGGAGCCGGGTGCGCTGATTAATTTATTCGAGCTCGATCTGACAAGCCGAGGTGGTGAAGTTCTGCGGTTTCACGCGCATCAGCACGGTGGCCTAATCAAATGGCAAGGGCAGCAGTATCACGCATTTCCCGTGCAGATTATGGGCTTTGGACGAACGGGGGACGCCGCACAACCCACGCCTACGCTGAGCGTCGCCAATCTCGACGGCGCGATTTCGAAGCTGTGCGAGCGCTTTGCCGATCTCGTGGGCGCGCCGGTGCGACGGCGCAGAACGCTTGCGCAGTATCTTGACGATAGCGCGCAAGCCGACCCGCATGCGGAGATGCCCGTCGAGGTGTGGCTAATTGAGCAAAAGACGCTTGAAACGGCGGCGGTGGTCGAATTCTCTTTGAGTTCGCCCTTGGATCTGTCGGGGCGCAAACTGCCTGCACGCCAGATTATCAGTGCGGTGTGCCAATGGGAGTACCGCGGTGCCGAATGCGGTTATCGCGGAACGGATTACTTCACGCGCAACAACATCAAGACGGACAATCCGAAAGAGGATAGGTGCGGTGGGCGATTGTCGTGCTGCCGAAAGCGCTTTAATGACGTGCCGCTGCCTTTTGGTGGCTTTCCGGCGGCAGGCGCGGATGGCACGCTCACGCGCGGCGGATAAGTGATGCTTGCCGATCGGACGCGTGCGGCGATTCAGAAGCACGCGCTCGCGTGTTATCCGAACGAATCGTGCGGGCTAATCGTGAACGGCGCTTACCTGCCGTGCGCCAACGCTTCTCATCACCCATCCGAGCACTTTTCCATTTCAGCGGCCGACTATGCTTGCGCAGAAGATGTGGGGCCCGTGCAGGCCATCGTTCATTCGCATCCTGATGCGAGTGCTCTGCCAAGCCTTGATGACCTGTTTGCATGTGGGACGTCAGGCGTTCCAGTGTGGTTTATTCAAAGCGTGCAGCGCGACCAGTGCGGTGCCGTCCACGCCGGCCGCCTTCATCACATCACGGCGCAAGCAATCGCTCAAGCGACTGCCACCGCGCCGCTCCTCGGTGCGCGCTTCGTACACGGCACACATGATTGTTATGGCGTCGTGCGTTGTTATTACCGCGCAGCACTCGGGCTGGATCTGCCGGACTTCGAACGCTCTGGGAAGTGGTGGATCGATCCCGCCCGCTCGCTGTACCTGGACAACTACGAAGCGGCGGGCTTCGCGAACATAGAGCTCAGTGCAGGCTTGCATACGGGCGACGTCTTACTTATGGCGATTGCGAGCCGATACGGCGCGCCCAACCACGCCGCAGTCTATCTCGGGCACGACGAGATATTGCACCACCTTTGGGGTCAGCTCTCGCGACGTGAGCCGCTGCCCCGTTACCGCAAACACGTGACGCATGTGCTGCGTCATCGGGAGACGCTCAATTGGAAGATGTAGTGCGCCCAATCAGGCTCTATGGGAGTCTGGGGGCCAAGTTCGGTCGCGACCACGCCTATGTCGTGCGTTCTCCTCGCGAAGCAATCGGTGCCCTCAGTGCCATGATTCCGGGCTTCTGGCGCGAGCTCCGCAAGAGCGGGGAACAAGGCGTGCGCTATGCGGTGTTCGTCGGACAGCGCAACGTGACAGAGACGCAGCTCGACTGGCCGTCTGGCGGCGAGCCGATTCGTATCGCACCGGTGCTTGCAGGAAGTAAGGCGGGCGGGATCTTCCAGACGATTGCGGGCGTGGCGCTTGCCGCGGCAGGCGCTGCGTCGATGTGGCTGATTCCAGGCAACAAGTTCGGCATCGATATGATGCTCATGGGAGGATCGTTGGCGCTTGGCGGCATCGCGCAAATGCTCTCGCCGCAAACACCTACACCGCCTACGGCAAACCAGCATGGGATGCCAGGTATACAGAATGTGGTCGCTCAGGGCGGCCCCGTACCGCTGCTCTATGGCCGTATGCGCGTGGGTTCCACCGTGATCAGCGCCAGCATGCAAGCCGTCGAAGCGCATGTGAGCGCCGTGCAAGAGCAGCCCGGGCAAGATTCATTATCGCAAGCGAGCAGCAGTCTTGCGGAGCAAAGCAAGACGCCTATTAAGAGCCGCCTGTGTTGCACGACGGTTGACCTGATTTCCGAGGGGGAAATTTCCGGTTTAGCAGAAGCAGATCAAGTTAAGCTTCGCTCGGTTTATTTGGACGGCGTGCCCGTCGAAAACAATGATGGAAGCCGTAATTTCCAGGTTGAGCAGTTTGAGACCCGTAAGGGGGAGATTCAGCAAGACGCCATTGAATGGGTGACCGCGGCCTCAAGTGAGGTGCAAGTCGGTCACGAGCTGCAGCGTCGTCTGGTTGACGACGGGAGCGGCGGGAAGAAAACGCATTTCACACCTTGTTCGATCGAAGTCTCCGAGCCGGACGTGAGTGAGGTGGATGTTACTGTCCAAGTGAGCAATCTGTGGTGGGATTCGAACAAGGGGCACACCAACGCGACGGTCGAGCTGCAGTTCGAACCATCCTATAGAACACGGTCGAAGGACGAGCTTCCGCCGAAGACCGAGTCCTGGGAAATCACCGGGTTGAAGGACAAGCCTCCGCCGAAGACCGAGTCCTGGAAAATCACCGGCGTCTGTCAGGTTTATTGCAAGACCTTTACCTTTCCCGTGCATTTGGCCGCGGGGGCGCGATTCGTCTTGAAAATCTCCCGGACAGACGTCATTGACCAGGGTGAGAATGCAGGTAAAAAGCATGGCACAGCGCACGTGCTTAGCTACACCAAGCGCCGCGCCGGAAAGTTCAAATACCCGGGCAGCGCGCTGGTGGCGATGCAAATCAGCTCGGAGAAATTTGACCGGGTACCTGTTCGCTCGTACGACGTGAAGGGATTGCTGGTTGAGGTACCGGACAATTACGATCCGGCCGGTCGCGAGTACAAGGGCACGTGGACCGGGAAATTCAAGCGAGCTTGGACCGACAATCCGGCCTGGATTTTTAGGGATCTTCTGCTCAATCGGCGGTACGGCGCCGGGGCCTGGGTGAACGAGTCGTGCGTAGACCGGTATGCGTTGTATGCCATCGCAAAATACTGCGACGAGAAGGTTCCAAGTAGTGGCGGCGACACAGAGCCGCGGTTCACGTGCAACTGCTATGTCACATCACGCACGCACGCCTTCGCTTTGCTGCAACAGCTTGCGAGCATATTTCGGGGGATTGCTTATTGGTGCGCGGGCAGTGTGCTGACGTCGGCGGACATGCCGTGCGACCCGGCATACATCTACAACCCGAGCAATGTAGTGGAAGGGGTGTTCAGGTACGCCGGGAGCGCGCTGAAGTCACGCTACACGGCCGTGATGGTGACGTGGTGTGACCCGGACAATGGGTTTCAGCGCGCCGTCGAGAGCGTTGAAGATGCCGACGGTATTGCGCTGTATGGGTATAACACCGCTGAGATCACCGCCTTTGGCTGCACCAGCCGATCACAGGCGCAACGCGCCGGCCATTGGTTGCTCCATACATCGCGCCTAGAGACCGATACGGTGACATTCGGCGTCGGGCTCGATGGGGCGCTTGCACTTCCCGGACAGGTGATAGAGATTGCCGATCCGTTGCGCTCGCAGCGTTCGGCCGGTGGGCGTGTCAAGGCGGTGAGCGAGACAGGCCATGTGATCCTGGACCGCGAGGTGCAAGCGCTTGGCGGGGACTATCTGACGTTGATGCTGCCGGATGCGCAGATTCAGCGCGTGGAAATTGAGAGTGCGCACGGCGCGGAGGTTACGCCTTGCAGGCCACTTTTGCAGACGCCGGTTTGTGGTGCCGCATGGACGATTCAGCCGGCAGCCGAGGTACGGCAGTTGTATCGCGTGGTCAGCGTTTCTGAATCGCATGACGGAACGTCTTTCACGATCACGGCGACGCGGCATGCGCCAGAAAAGTTCGCGCTCGTCGACAATGCGGCGGCGACTGACAAGACCGATCAAGCTTATGTGCCGATTGCCGCGCCAAGCGCCCTACGCCTTGAAGCACTCGCGGACTACGGTGCCGGAATGTCGGCCAAGATATCGTGGGGCGAGGTGGCCAGCGCCAAGCAGTATCTGATTGAATGGCATGGGCCGGGTCACGAAATAAAGAAAGAGCGGCTTGCAAACACGAAGTGCGAGTGGGTCGTGCACGACTTAAAGCCCGGCAACTACATGGCGCGCGTTCAGGCCGAGGTGTGGGACGGTCGCTTGTCGGAGGTGGCTGAGGTGAGCCGGACGCTCAATGGATTGGTCTCAATCAAGGACCTGCGCCTGGGCCGTGATCGTAGAGCGTTGATGATCGACTGCGAGCTCGAAGGCGCAACGGACACACTGCAATGGCGCGTTGAGATTCGCCTAGGTGAGACGGACAAGTTCACTGACGCCAAGGGCAACCTATACGGCGAAATTGGCTCCGCACGGATGCGGGTAGCCGAGCGCCGTTCAGGATATTGCTGGGTCCGGGCGATCTATGCGATCCCCTCGCCATCTGGCGACTTCAATAGCCCTCATTCAAGCGCCTGGTTTCCGAGTGAAGCCGGGCCTGGCATGCGATACGAAAAGGATTGACGCGGATGCAAGCGAACGAGACCAGGTGGGGACTTCTACCTTGGAACAAAGGTTTCGACTATAAGAATCGCCGAACGGGCAAACTGATCCTCACGCAAACCGACGATCAATTCCGAGATTCGCTGCGTGAGGCTGTTTCCAAAAAGCTTGATCTCAGCCATATCGACCTGGGTAAAACAACAATATTTAGTGGCGCTCCGCTATCAGATTCGCAGTTGCGCGCAGCGCGCCTGGCCGACGCAAATCTGGTGGGGGCGAATCTGGAACGAGCTACGATTGAACAAGCCGATATGCGCAGTGCCGATCTAGAGGACGCAGTGCTCGTTGGCGCGCAATTGAGCGGTGTCATTCTGTGCGGCGCTAATTTGGTCAATGCCAAGATGGCTGGGGCTGTATTGCGCGGTGCGAATTTAACAGGCGCTAACTTGTACGGAGCTGACTTGAAAGGGGCTGATTTGCGCGATTGCAACCTGAGCGGCGCGATGCTTGAGGGCGCGAACCTCGACGGCGCAATTCGCAGCGACACGTCGTGGAAGCGTGGTACTGAGATCAAGAACCGCCATACCGGTGCGGTGATACTGACCACGCAGAGCGACAATCTTGCTGACGATCTCAGTCAAGCTGCGAACAGGAATCTAAGTCACGCAGATCTTGGCGGCGAGCATCGGGGCAGCGCGCCGCTCGTGAATGTGAAGCTCGCGAACGCCTCACTTTGCGATGTCGACTTCACTGGAGCAAAGCTCACATGCGCGGACCTGCGTGGGGCTGATTTGCGGGGTGCGATTCTTGTGCGAGCTGCGCTTGAGGGCGCGAATCTGAGCGGAGCTTGTCTGCGCAGCGCGGACCTGTCCGAAGCTGATTTGCGCGGAGCCGACCTAAGCGGCGCGGACCTAGATGGCGCGCGTCTGGAAAAAGCGAAGCTTCGCGGCGCGGACCTGGCAGGGGCGAATCTGCGCAATGCGTACATACAAGGCGTTGAGCGATAGCGATCAACGTTTCACAAATCTCTTTAGCGGGAAATCAATGAAAGACGAGTGGGGCGCCAGCGCGGCGAAGGCTGTGCCCGTGGCGGGCGGAAACTTTTGGTTGTGGCTGAGCAGTCACGACATCAACTGGTGGGTCGCGGTGGCGACGCTTGCCTATATTGGCGCGAGTTTCGTGTTCGCCTGGAGAAAAGACCGGCGCGATCAACGCGCGCGCGAACGCGAGTCGTCTCACGCCTGATTCGCTTAAATATGAACGAGGCCCCGCTTGCCATCGGCAGCCGGGGCTTTGTTGTTTCTGGAGACCATTGAATGGCCAATCTCGGAAAAGCAGCGCTTGCGGGCATAGTTGGCACCGTAGCTGCAACCACGCTGTATTGCATCGTGCCTCGCTTCGAAGGGGTTGTGCATCGCGGTTACCTCGACCCTGTGGGCGTTGCGACGAAATGCAGCGGCGACACGCATGACGTCGTTGTCGGCCAGTCGTACAGTCCGGACGAGTGCTGGGAGTCGTTGAACCGCCAACTTATGACGCATGCCGATGATGTGCTTCGATGTACGCCAGATCTGAAGGACCATCCAAATCAACTCGCGGCCGCGGTGAGCTTTGCCTACAACATAGGCGGCCGCAACTATTGCGCGAGCACGACCGCCAAGCGATTCAATGAGCATGACTGGAGGGGCGCTTGCCGGGCGATGAACGAATCGGACGATGGGCGTGCTCAATGGGTGAGTTCAGGAGGCAAGGTGCTTCCTGGTCTCGTAAAACGGCGCGCTGAGGAGCGTGCACTGTGTGAAAAGGAGCTGTGAATGAGAAGTGTGAATAGGCTAAGGTCGATAGTGCGCGAGTTGCGGCGAGGCCTTCGAACACTGAAGACGCCCAAGGCTTCCGCCGATCGTACGGGCGAGGCGCGGAGTATTGCTTTCATGATCATGCGCTGGCTCTGTCTTGCGATCATCAGCCTATGTGTTGTCTTAACGGCGTGCCTTCTTGCACCCGTATTGCCGTTATTTGCGCTCGGTAGCGATACTTTGCCGCATTGGTTGCGATGGTTCCAGACGCCCGATAATTCCTTAGACGGCGACGAGAACTTCAAGAAGAATGTCGCGCCCTTTCCTGGACCGCAACGGGGCTGGCGGCAGTATATCAACCGGGTTGTTTGGCTGTGGCGTAATCCTTCTTACGGGTTCGACCTTGAAGTTCTTGGGTTCACCGCGACGGAAGACGCGATTTTGTCCGTATTCGGCACGCTGCCGATGAACGCTGCTCCGCCGCGCACGGGATGGTACTTCGCGTTGGCGGAAAATCTTGACGGTACAGCCGCGTGGCAGTTTTATGCCGTAAAGCGCTGGGGAGCGTGGGCGTCGCGCGTGAACTTTGGCTGGAAGCTGTGGAGCGTTCCTGGCAAATGCCAGTTTGTCGTAACAATACAGCCTTACCTTTCGATATCGACGCACTAGCTGGCGCGTCGCACACGGAAAATGCGTTATGTAGCCGCTGATTGCCGAACTCGATCGGCGGATGCAGCTACCGCTTGAACTCCACTGACGCGAGCTTCTCGGCTGGAACAATGCAGTCGATATCGCGTTGAAACTCCAAAGCGAGGAAAGGACTCGTGTCCTCAACTTTCGGCGGCATAACTCTCCTTCTGGTCTTTGGCGTCGTAATCGGTGCGATGGGGATGCATGCATTCGACGGTCCTCAACTCGTTTTCGAGCAGGCTGCGCATGCACGCGATAACGAAGCGAATGCGCAAAAGCTCAGCGCGCTATCTGATGCTGCGGCCAAGGCCGCAAGCGAGGCGATCGCCTCGCATAACGCAGCGGCCGCGCAAATCGCAGCGCTCGACAAACGATTCTTTAAGGAGGTTGCATCTCATGAAGCTGATAACGCGAAAAGTCGCGCTGCTATTTCTGACGGCTCTCGTCGGTTGCGCATCGCAACCGCCAATGCCTCCGCAAACCATAGCGGTGCCGCAAATCCAAGCCCCGCCGCCGGCGGCATGGGCGATGGAGCCGGTCGCTACGCCGAGCTATCACCAGCGGTTGGAGCAGCTCTTTTTAAAATAGCCGATGACGCCGATGGAGATGCCCGTGCAAAGGCGCAATACCTCCAGCACTACATTGAGGTGTTACAAGCCCGTGGCGTAATTGGACAAGCATCCTGATGGCCGTTCTAAAACGATGACTCGAGCGCTTGTCGGAAGAGGCGCTGCGGACCTTCAAAGACAGGCCTTCATTTAGAGGGTCTGTCGTTGCAAAGAATGCACGCAGCTGAATTCTCTGGACCGAGCAAGGTGCAGCGCGTCACGCCAAGATACTAGACACGGTAACCGGCCTGGCCGCGTACGCCGATGCGCACAATGACAGGCTTACCTAACGAATCGAAATCGATCGTTCTCGCCATAAAATCCGTTCCGCAAGCCCAATAGCACCCTAGATTGGGCAAGGGTTTCGAGGCCATGAGATTGCTCGCGCTGCGGAACGGATTGTCGCGTAAGCGATTGAATTTATTTATTTATCTCCGGTGAGCATCAATCAGCCGTTGAAGGATCACGGTTCGGTGTTTCTGACGACATCGGCGCAAAGCTACTGGAATCGGCCGGGGCGCGACGTGTTCTATCAGGCGGGTTACTCGAACAGTTTCAAGTACGGCACTTACAGCATTACGGCGGGCCGCTCGACCGACGCGGACGGCACGCCTTCGAACCAGATCATGGTCAGCACGACGATCCCGCTCGGTCATTCGCAACACTCGCCACAACTGACGACGAATCTGAGCGCGAGCAACGGTTCGGCTAGCGTGCAGACGAGTCTAAGCGGCAACGCGGGCGCCGAGAATCAGTATTCATACAACGTTTACGGCTCAGGCGGTCAGAGCGCGAGTTCATCGGCGAGCATGAACGCTGGCGCGAGCGGCGCGTATCACGGCGCGCATGGACAGGTCACGGCATCCGCGAGTGCGGGAGCCAATTCTTCGCAGGTGTCGGCGGGCGTGAGCGGTTCGATCGTCGCGCACCCCGGCGGCGTGACGTTTTCGCAGACGGTCGGCGACACGTTCGGAATCGTCGAGGCAAAGGGCGCGGAAGGCGCGAGCGTGTCGAGCGCGAGTGGCGTGAAGGTCGATTCGCATGGCTACGCGGTCGTGCCGTATCTCACGCCATACGACATGAACAGCGTCGATATCGATCCGAAGGGCACGTCGACCGATGTCGAGTTTGCATCGACGTCCGAGAAGTCGGCGCCGCATCTCGGTTCCATCGTCATGTTGAAATACAAGACGGTGACGGGACGCGCAGCGCTGATTCGCGCGCCGCGTCTGAATGGCGAAGCGTTGCCATTCGGCGCGGAAGTCGTGGATGGCGAAGGCCGCGTGGCGGGCGTCGTCGCGCAGGACAGCCGCATTTTCGCGCGCGGTATTGACGAGAAAGGCACGCTCGTAGTGAAGTGGGGCGATCACGTGGGCGAACAATGCAGCGTCGATTATTCGTTGCCTGCGAAGAGCGGCAAGGCGGACGCGGGGTATGCATCGATCGAAGCGCATTGCTTGCCGCGCACGGTGATGGCGGCAAATGCGTTCTGACGTGAACGTGCAAGTTGGAGGAGCTTGCAACGGCGACCGGGCCTCCGAGAATCCGGCGCGCCTGAAAGCCCGAGCCGTTTGAAGTTGCCAACCCGAACCCGTCTTAATTTCAATTCGCACCTTTGCACGCGAGCATTTACCGCCTAGAGTTAAAGTAGATTCTCAACTCTCTGGGAGGTGGGCATGAGAACCGGACCAAGGCAAATGGTGCGCTTGCTGGCGACGCTCCGGCATGCTGCGCACTGCAGGGCGTTACGCGCGGCGGCCGCGCACGAAGCTCAAGGTCGGGAAGAAGCCGATAAAGAGGCCAAGGAAGCCGAAGACAAAGAGCGCAATGCGGTCGCGCCGGATTCCTCGAAACTCCATCGGCGAATACATTGATTTGATTCAGACGCGCGCCGCGTTTCGATAGGGCGAGAAGCGCCAATGGCCCGCCGGGTTTTTCACCGCGACGGCCCCATGTTCGTGCAGTACTTCGCTGACCGAAGCAGGTTTGATTTCTTCCGAGATGCGGATCACAAGTAGCGTGCGCTCGCGCATTTCGGGCAATCGCGGCACATCATCGATCTTTCTCGCCGCAGGCTCGTTCGGCACGAAGCGGTTGTGCGCGCCGACTACACCCTGATGTTCACCGTGCGCGACGTATTCCGCGTCGTCTTCACTGTGGGCAGGAAGCGGGAAGGCACCGATTTCGACGTCGTCGTGGCCTGAACGATATAAGTGCGTATCGTCGCGGCTCAGTCCCGCAAGTTGCAAGGCGCGCAGTGCTTCGTGCCCATCACGATAACAAGCGAACACACCAATTATGACTTGATTCATCGTCGCTTCCTCCAAAGGCATGCGGTTGAGCAAGCCTCAAGCAACTGATTGTTGGACATGCAATGCCGCACTTGATTCGAATTCGATTTGCCGGCATGCACGAGACTCATTCTTCATATGAAGTCAGCAATGGGCATTCCCGCATGACAAATCGAAAGCCTCACGGGCGGGCATACTCGGGACCGTCCGGGTTGCGACCCTAAGCGTCATCGCATAAAGTGTGTGGGCTTGGAGAGCGGTAATCATGCGTCACGCGACGCGCCCTTGACGAGGTTTGATGATGGCGAATGCCCGCGTATGCATGCTTCTGCTGTGCGCGATTGCTGCTGGTCCGGTTTGCGCGGCGTCTTGTTATAGCGATGGCGACGTCGTGACGCTCGAAGGCACGGCCGCACGCCAGGCGCCACGACAAGCCGAAGCCGACGCCAAGCCGGCATGGGTGCTTACGCTCGCGCGCCCCATATGCGTGCTGAGCCAGGCTTCGGGACAAGCCGCGCCACAACAGTCGAA
Organism: Caballeronia sp. LZ001; assembly: GCF_031450875.1. NCBI lineage: Bacteria > Pseudomonadati > Pseudomonadota > Betaproteobacteria > Burkholderiales > Burkholderiaceae > Caballeronia > Caballeronia sp. LZ001. The sequence continues at coordinate 1,263,473 of NZ_JARTVX010000004.1, forward strand.
TGTATCGACGGTGCAGGTCATCGACGCCATACCGACGGAGAATGCACGCATCCGTCTAACCGGCAAGCTCGTTACCGGCAATGTGAGCGCCTATTACGCGGTGCCGACCGCCATCTGGGTACTGAAAGAACGCGTGATATCCAACGGCGAGTGAAGCGCTTCAAGCGGCTTTCGCGAGGCAGCGCGAATATTCGGCGACGACGAACTGCAACGGCAGGTTGTCGAGCTTGCGTTCTTCGGCAAAGCGCACGATGGCATCGAGTTGCTGGCCGGTGCATCGAAATGCCTGGCGGCGCGGCGCGCAATACGTCTTATTGTTCGTGGTCATGGCAATCCTCTTTCCTGGTTTCTTGAACCTGGACCTTCCCCCGACAGGGGCAGGTCGTCCGACGGTTTAACCGTGGGTGCGCCTGCTCTTTGGTCGCTACGCGTATTTAGCCGCAGCGCCGCCTGGACCACCGCCTGTTGGCGCACATAGTCATCGATGGTCGTTGTGTCTAGCGCAAACGGTGGGCCCGAGCAGTTACGCTGGGTGGGTTTGCGCACAGAGAAAGCGCGCTGAAGGGAAGAGAGAGGGTTGCCTTGCCGTAAGCTGCAACATCGCGAGCGGCGCCGGTTCGCCGCCCGCGGACCTTCGTTTAGCCGTGTTGCTCGACGGGCGTCACATCGAGTTCGAGTTTCTGCGTGTTGCGCAGTACCGATACCTTGACCGCTTTGTCGATACGCGAAGCATCGAGCGTGCGCTGAAGTCCATCGACGCTATCGACGCCGACATCGTCCACCGCGACGATCCGGTCGCCCACCTGCAAACCGCCGAGCGCAGCCGGGCTGCCCTTGACGATCTCCATCACATGCACGCCGCTCGTTACCGTCAGCGCGAAGAAACGTTGCACGCGCCGCGAGATGGGCGTCGTCGTGCCCGCCACGCCGATATAAGCGCGCCGCACGCGGCCATGCGCGAAAATCTGCATGATCGCCCACTTGGCCGTATCGATTGCGGTGGCAAAGGAAATGGCCTGCGCGCCGGAAATGATCGCCGTGTTGACGCCGATCACCTGTCCCGCCGAATTGATGAGTGGTCCGCCCGAATTGCCGGGATTGAGCGCCGCGTCCGTCTGAATGACGTCGTAGATCATGCGGCCTGAAGTGGAGCGCAACGAACGCCCGAGCGCGGACACCACGCCCGTGGTGACGGTCTGCGCAAGCCCAAGCGGATTGCCGACCGCGATGGCGATCTGCCCGACGCGCAGGCTGCCCGAATCGCCGAGTTCGACATGCGGCAGCGGCTCCGGCGAACCGATACGCAGCACCGCGAGATCGCTGCCCGGATCGTCGCCGACGAGATCGGCGTGAAAGCGGCCGCCATCGGCGAGCGTGACGGTGATCCGCGTCGCGCCATGCACGACATGGCTATTGGTCAGCAAATAGCCATCCGGCGTGAAGATGAAGCCCGAACCGGTGCCGCCGGCCACGCGCCGCGCGCCGTTATGGTCGATATCGCGCTCGACCGAGATGAAAACCACCGCCTGTTGCACGCGTTCGAGCGCGCCGATCACGGTGCGCGAATAGGCATCGAGCAGAGCGGTATCGTCGAGCGTCAGGGCGTTCGGCGAAGGTGTGGCGTCCTGCGCACCGCGCGCAAGATCGTCGATGAATTGAGGTCGGCTTCCCATTGCTGGACTCCAGATGAACGTCTGGAAGCGGACATGCGGGGCAAGCCCGCGCTTTTCAAGATGGCGTTGCTCAGGGCGCGCGCGTGGCTCGTGCAAGCAAGGCCATCGGGCCGAGCGATTCGACGATCAGGCGCTGTGCGTCGTCGCGCACGAATAGCGAGCCCGCGAAGCCGAGCGCGTTCACCGCGACGCCTTCGACGTGCGACACGCCGCGCGGCACGACGAGCATCCAGCGCCGCGTGACGAGCAGGTTGTAAGGCGCCGATTGATGCGTGCTGCCGGCGACATCGAGCGCTTTCACGCCGATGGCATCGAGTAGTTCGAGATAGATTTCGTGGATGCGTGCCGGCCCGGTTTGAACACCGAGGTCGAGCCACGCGGCGGCATGCGCAAAACCAAGACCGGGCGCACGAAAGACGCCTTCGCCGCGCGCCGCTTCGATGAGCGCTTCGATTGGCAACGCGTGACCATCGAGCGGCAGCGGCACCATTTGCAGATGCTTATGCGGCTGACTCGATCCCGCGACCGAGCCGCCGTTATAGAAACCCAGGCCATCGAACTGCGCAAGGCATGCAAAGAGCGCGGCGAAGTCGTCGGCGCAAAGCAGCGCTTCCTGAGGTTCGAACGCGCTCGTCACGACGAGCAGATGATGCGCGAGCACGTTGAATTTATTGAGCAAGAGAAAGTGCCGCTCGCCTATATCGCCGACGAAGAGCGCTTCCTCGCACGGCGAAAAGGGATCGCGCCACGGGCTCGCGGCATCGGCGATGGATTTGGCGGCGAGCTTCGACTGTTCTTCCTTCCGGGCGAGATTCGCGACTTGCCGGACGAGAAAGCGCACGCCGCCGTCTTCAATGACGTGCTGCACGGTATCGAAGGAACGCAACGCGCCGCATGACAGTGCTTGAGTAGTGCGCGCCACGACGGTTTGCCAAGAAGGCGCATTCGAAGGAAAGAGAGTTTTCATTGGCACTTGGAACTCGCTTCAATGATTTTCTAATTGCCTGTTAGCAGTTGAATGGAACGCTTGATGCAAATAGGCAGTTAAACATTCTTGAAGGCAATTAAAATAAAAAAACTCGAATTGTTAGGATTATTCGGCGTGTATTTTTGCTGTTTGAATCTATAAAATTTCCTTACCTTGTTCACCGACATTCGAACTGACTTCACAACTCAAGTTGAATGTGAGGGCAAGTAGGGGTTCATCTATTCAGAAGATATCGGATTACTTTGGTGCTCCGTAATTTTCTAGTGGGTGATTAATTTAAATCTTGTGTTTTGAAGAGGTATAAAAATGCAAAAGATCGATCGCGCCATGCTCGTTCAGGCCAACATCGCTGGCGGTACCGCCAAGGGTGGGGCTGATTCGTCGTCGAGCACCTCGGTGACTATCAACATTAGCGCCGGCCAATAAGTACTGAGTCTGGCGAGACCAATGCCGCAAATTGTAGCAACAGCGGGACAATCTGCACATTGATCAAGTCGGCTTCAATCATCTCGTAAGTCAGTTTTATTCATCCTGTATCAAGGAATTATCATGCAAAAGATCGATCGCGCAGCACTCGTGTACTCCAACATCGCCGGCGGCGACGCTAAGGGTTCGACGTCGTCCAGCTCGACCTCGACGGTCAACATCACGATCACGGCATAAGCGTTCACGCTTACTGCTTCTGATTGTGACGCAGCAAGGGCTGCGCTGTGAGCGCGCCCTTGCTGTAATGATTCAACTTCACGGTTACCACCTGCGCGATACTACTCGCGCCACGCCTCACCCTTGCCGAATTCAAATCGTTCAAGCGTAGCCGCGTGCATTTCAATGCTGTACCCCGGCTTTTGAGGCGGCATATATCGGCCGTTTTTGATTACGACAGGATCAAGAAAATGCTCATGCAAATGATCGACATATTCGAGCACCCGGTTAGAAAGCGAAGCCGACACGCAGATGTAATCGAAGATCGAAATATGCTGCACGTATTCGCAGAGGCCGACACCACCTGCATGCGGACAAACCGGCACCCCGGCCTTCGCGGCCATCAGCAGCACCACGAGCACTTCGTTCAGGCCGCCTCAGCCGGCAACTGTCGATCTGGCAGAAGTCGATAGCCTGCGCTTGCAACAACTGCTTGAAGATCACGCGGTTCTGACAATGTTCGCCGGTTGCAACGCCAATCGGCGCGACACGGCGACGAATGGCGGCGTGACCGAGCACGTCGTCGGGGCTGGTCGGTTCTTCGATCCACCACGGGTCGAACTCCGCGAGCCGGCGCATGTTCGCAATGGCTTCATCCACTTCCCAGACCTGATTGGCATCCATCATCAGTTTGCGGTGCGGACCAATCTCCTCACGGAGAATGCGCGCGCGTCGAATGTCTTCGTCAATACTGCCACCCACTTTCTGCTTGAAGTGAGTCCAACCTTCGGCAACGCCTTCGCGTGCCAAACGGCGAATCTTGTCGTCGTCGTAACCGAGCCATCCTGCGGACGTGGTGTACGCCGGAAATCCCTGCGCGAGCATTTCCTGTTCGCGTTGGCCTCGCGTTTCTTGATTGCGCTTGAGCAAGGCGAGCGCTTCGGAAGGCGTGATCGCGTCGGTGACATAGCGGAAGTCGAGGCATCGCACGAGTTCTTCCGGGCTCATGTCCGCGAGCAGCTTCCACACCGGCTTCTTTTCCGACTTGGCCCACAAGTCCCAGACGGCATTGACCACCGCCGCGGTCGCGAGATGAATAGCGCCCTTGTCCGGACCGATCCAGCGAAGTTGGCTATCGCCCGTGAAGGTTCGCCAGAAGCCGCCCATGTCTGCGGCGATGTCTTCAAGCCGCTTGCCGACGACGAGCGGCGCCAGCGCATGCACCGCCGCGACGACGATTTCCGTGCCGCGTCCGATGGTGAAGGTGAGGCCATGACCGGCTAAGTCCGGCGTATCGGTTTCGAGGATCACATAGGCGGCCGAATAGTCGGGCGCGGCGTTCATCGCGTCGGAGCCGTCGAGCGAGCGCGAGGTGGGAAAGCGAATGTCTCGTACCGTGAGATTCTTGATCGTGGTCATGCGTGTCTCCTCAAAAGTTGTTGTGACGGCCAACGGAGCGTTCGCGCGGGAAGCTAGGCGTATGCCGAAGCCACCCGGTCCGCTAGCATGTTAGAGGCAAATCGCGCGCGACGTCGGAAGGCCGCGTTACCGCAAAGGACGAATCGGTCTCGGGCGGCGCGTGCGCGAGTTCAAAAATCCCGATGCGCTAAGATCAACGCCTAGGCTTCATCCGCAAACTCCGCCGCCCGGCGAAAGCAAACGACCGTTCACAATCCCGAGGAAAAATCCCTGATGCTGCGCCGTGTCGTCTTCAATCAGAAAGGTGGCGTAGGCAAGTCCACCATCGTCTGCAATCTGGCAGCCATCAGCGCATCGCGCGGTCTGCGCACGCTCGTGATCGACCTCGATCCGCAAGGCAACGCGAGCCAATACTTGCTTGGCGCCGACGCCAAGGATGCCAGCCCGAATCTGGCGACGTTCTTCGAATCCGCGCTCAGTTACAGTTTTCGCGAGCCGACCTTCGACTCGTTCGTCCACTCGACGCCGTTCGAAAATCTCGACATCGTGCCGTCGCATCCGAACCTGGACGCGCTTCAGAGCAAGCTCGAGTCGCGCTACAAGATCTATAAGTTGCGCGATGCGCTCAAAGGGCTCGAAAACTACGACGCCGTTTATATCGACACGCCACCCGCGCTGAACTTCTTCACGCGCTCGGCGCTGATCGCCGTGGACCGCTGCCTCATTCCCTTCGATTGCGACGACTTCTCGCGCCGCGCGCTGTATTCCGTGCTCGAAAACGTGCAGGAGATCAAGCACGACCACAATCCGGAACTGATGGTGGAAGGCATCGTGATCAATCAGTTTCAGCCGCGCGCCAGCCTGCCGCAACGACTCGTGGACGAATTGCGCGGCGAAAATCTGCCGGTGCTGGATTCGCACTTGTCGCTCTCGGTGAAGATTCGCGAGAGCCACCAGCACGCGCGGCCCATGATCTATTTCGAACCGCGTCACAAGCTCGCGCAGGAGTATCTGGCGTTGCATACGGAGTTAAGCGGCTAGCTCATGTCCATTCGGCTTCGTCGTCGCCGGATTGAGGCAGCGTCAGTCCCGATGCCGGCAACGGCAACGCCGTCTTGTAGCGCACCTGCTTGAGCGCGAAGCTCGAACGGATGTTGGCCACGCCCGGCATCTTCGTCAGGCGTTCGAGAATGAAGCGTTCCAGCGCGGCCACGTCGGGCAAGACGACGCGCAAGAGATAGTCGGCGTCGCCCGTCATCAGATAGCACTCCATCACCTCCGGCCGCTCGCTGATCGCTTGCTCGAAGCGCGCGAGCGCGTCCTTTATCTGCTTTTCCAGACTCACCTGAATGAACACGTTGATGCTGAGGCCGAGCGCTTCCGGGCTCAACAACGTGACGTGCTGGCGAAACAGCCCGGCCTTTTCCAGCGCGCGGACGCGGTTGAAGCACGGCGTGGCCGAAAGATTCACCGCGCGCGCCAATTCCGCGTTCGTGATGCGCGCGTTTTGCTGCAACTGATTCAATATGCCGATATCGATACGATCCAGCCGCTGCCGTGTCTGCGAACTCATGGTCGAAATATTCCGTTATTGAGCACTTTCGAAGAATATCTACACTACAGGAAAGCGCGAAGCCAGCCAAATGAGACGCACATTTTGCGAAGCACTGGATATGCTGTGTAAAACCTCTCTTTGCGCACGCAACGACCCTGGAGTCGCGCCATGACCGATTTATCGAGCGGAACCAACCAGCTTCTTTCTCTTGCCAAGGGCCGTGAAGACACGGACCCCGACGAAACCGCCGAATGGCTGGACGCGCTCGATGCCGTCGTCAAGCACGTGGGAAAGGAGCGGGCGCAGTATCTCTTCGACCGGCTCGCCGAACATGCGCGGTCGGTCGGCGTGGAGTCGGCGCGGGCGCGGGCCACGCCGTATCGCAATACCATTGCGCTCGCGCAGCAGCCGCAGTATCCCGGCAACCTGGATGTCGAGGAACGCCTTGCCGCCGTGCTGCGCTGGAACGCGCTCGCCATGGTGGTTCGCGCCAACCGCGCTTATGGCGAACTTGGCGGGCATATCGCGAGTTATGCGTCGGCGGCGGATCTGTTCGAAGTCGGCTTCAATCATTTTTTCCGCGCGGCGGATGCGCAAAACGGCGGCGATCTCGTTTATTTTCAGCCGCATTCGTCGCCGGGCGTTTATGCGCGCGCCTATCTCGAAGGCTTTCTCAGCGAAGACCATTTGCGCCATTACCGGCAAGAGATTGCGGGGCCGGGCTTGTGCTCGTATCCGCATCCGTGGCTGATGCCCGACTTCTGGCAATTTCCCACGGGCTCCATGGGCATCGGTCCGATCAACTCGATCTACCAAGCCCGTTTCATGCGCTACCTGCAGAACCGGAATCTGCTGCAAACGGAAGGCCGCAAGGTCTGGGGCTTTTTCGGCGATGGCGAAATGGACGAGCCCGAGTCGATCGGCGCGCTGTCGCTCGCGGCGCGCGAGCAGCTCGACAACCTCGTCTTCGTCATCAATTGCAATCTGCAGCGGCTCGATGGACCGGTCCGCAGTAACGGCCGTATCGTCGATGAACTCGAAGCGCAGTTCACGGGCGCGGGCTGGAACGTCATCAAGGTGCTGTGGGGATCGGACTGGGACGCGCTCTTCGAACGCGACCGCACCGGCGCCTTGCTGCGCGCCTTCGCCCATACCGTCGACGGCCAGTTCCAGACTTTCTCCGCCAACGACGGCCGTTACAACCGCGAACGCTTCTTCGGGCAGAACCCGGAACTCGCGTCACTCGTCGCGCATATGTCGGACGAGGACATCGACCGCTTGCGGCGCGGCGGTCACGATGTCCGCAAACTCCACGCGGCCTACGCCAAAGCGCTCGCGCACAAAGGTCAGCCGACCGTGATTCTCGCCAAGACGATGAAGGGCTTTGGCATGGGAACGGTCGGTCAGGGCCGCATGACGACGCATCAGCAGAAGAAGCTCGATCTCGAGGAGTTGAAGGCGTTTCGCGACCGCTTTCGGCTGCCTTTGTCCGATGCCGACGTCGAGCACGTCAAGTTCTACAAGCCCGCCGACGATGCGCCGGAAATGCGCTATCTCCACGAACGCCGTAAAGCGCTCGGCGGTTACTTGCCGCGCCGGCGCGCACGCGCGTCGCAGGCGCTCACGCCGCCCGCATTGAACACCTGGGCGCAGTTCGCGGTCGATGCCAAGGGCAAGGAAATGTCCACGACAATGGCCTTCGTGCGCATGCTCGGAAGCCTCATGAAAGACGCCGCGATCGGCCCGCGCGTGGTTCCGGTGGTCGCCGACGAAGCGCGTACGTTCGGCATGGCGAACCTTTTCAGGCAGGTTGGCATCTATTCGCCGCTCGGGCAGTTGTACGAGCCGGAAGACATGGGCTCGATGCTTTATTACCGCGAAGACACGCGCGGGCAGATTCTCGAGGAAGGTATTTCGGAGGCGGGCGCGATCTCGTCATGGATCGCGGCGGCGACGTCCTACAGCGTGCACGACCTGCCGATGCTGCCGTTCTACATCTACTACTCGATGTTCGGTTTTCAGCGCATTGGCGACATCATCTTCGCCGCGGCGGATCAGCGTTCGCGCGGCTTTCTCATCGGCGCGACGGCGGGGCGCACGACGCTCGGCGGCGAAGGCTTGCAGCATCAGGACGGTACGAGCCATCTGAGCGCATCGACCATTCCGAACTGCCGCGCCTACGATCCCGCGTTCGCCTACGAAGTCGCCGCGATCGTCGATGAAGGCATGCAGGAAATGATGGTCCGGCAAAACGACGTCTTCTATTACGTCACCGTGACGAACGAAAACTACGCGCAACCGTCCGCGCCCAACGGCGCGCTCGACGACGCGACGCGCGACGGCATCCTGCGCGGCATGTATTGCATCGGCGGTAAAGAAAGCGCGGCGCAGGTCCAGTTGCTGGGCTCAGGCGCGATCCTCAACGAAGCCATCGCCGCGCGCACCATGCTCAAGGACGACTGGAACATAGAAGCCGCCGTGTGGAGCGTGACGAGCTATACCGAGTTGCACCGCGATGGCGCGTCGGCCGAACGCATCGCGCGCCTTTCCGATGTCGAGGACAACGCGCTCGAGCCCTACGTCACGCGCGCGCTCGCGGCATCCAATGGACCCGTGATCGCGGCCACCGATTACGTGCGCGCCGTGCCGGAACTCATCCGTGCTTACGTGCCGCGCCGTTACGTGACGCTCGGCACGGACGGCTTTGGCCGCAGCGATACGCGCCAGGCGTTGCGCGCGTTCTTCGAAGTGGACCGTGTGGCTATCGTGGTCGCGGCGCTCAAGGCGCTTGCCGATGACGGAACCGTCGACCGCTCCGTGCTTGCACAGGCGCGTGCGAAGTACGAACTCAGTGCGGAAGTGAGCGATGCGCCCTGGTTACGTTGAGCGCGCGGCGGCGAGCAGGGCGCGCACTTCGTCGTCGCTGGTTTGATCGAAATCGGCGTAGAACTGGCCGACGCCTAAAAAGTGCGGCGGACGCAGCACACACACGAAGTCGTCGACGGCCTCCTCGAAACGCGCTTCCGATCTCAGTGGCGCGACGGGCAACGCCGCCACGATGCGCGCGGGCCGTGCGGCGCCCGCATGACGTAACGACAGCGCCGCCGCTTTCATGGTCGCGCCGGTGGCAAGGCCGTCATCCACGATGATCGCCACGCGTCCATTCATATCGAGCGGCGGCCGTTCGCCGCGATAAAGCGTCTCGCGCCGCTCGAGTTCGGCGCGCTCCTGGGCGATCACGCCGTCGAGCGCGTCTTCGGTGACGCCGGCGGCGGCGACTATGCGTTCGTCGAGATAGAAGGCATTGCCGGACGCGATGGCGCCCATCGCGAGTTCGGGCTGCACGGGCACGCCGAGCTTGCGCACGACCAGCACGTCGAGTGCGGCGCGCAAGGCATCCGCGACTTCGAAGGCGACCGGCACGCCGCCGCGAGGCAGCGCGAGCACGGTGACATCGTCGCGGTCGGCATAGTCGCGAAGATACGCGGCCAGTACACGGCCTGCGTCGCGACGGCTTTTGAAGACGGAATCCATGGCAATGGTGCCGCGGGCTGCTTACTTGTAGTTCAAGCATAGTCGTTAAAACCGCTTGCGTAGCCCGTCAAACGCGTGCCGATGTGATAAAACCCAAGGCGGAGCCGGGCGCATGAGCGCGTGTTCCAAAGGGACAGCAGGACAGCAAACTTTCCGGGCCGCGAATATGACCAACGATTCCGATTACGCCGCGCGACAGCAATCGATCATCGAGGAACTCAAGGTTTCGCCGTCGTTCGATGAAGCCGCCGAAACCGAATTCCGCATCGCGTTTCTCGCCGACTATCTGGAAGCGCAGAAGCTCAAGACCTATGTGCTCGGCATCAGCGGCGGCGTGGATTCGTCGACGGCGGGGCGTCTTGCGCAACTCGCGGTCGAACGATTGCGCGCGCGCGGCGCCGATGCGCGTTTCATCGCCATGCGCCTTCCTTACGGTGAGCAGCGCGACGAAGCCGACGCGCAGCGCGCACTTGCGTTCATCCGGCCCGACGAGACGCTCGTGGTCAACGTAAAGCCCGCAGCCGACGCCATGCTCGCTTCGCTCAACCTCTCGGGCGCGCGCTACATGGACGAGAAGCACGAGGACTTCGTGCTCGGCAACATCAAGGCGCGCCAGCGGATGATCGCGCAATACGCGGTGGCGAGCGCGCGCGTGGGCGTGGTGATCGGCACGGATCACGCGGCGGAGTCCGTGATGGGCTTCTTTACCAAATACGGCGATGGCGGCGCGGATGTCCTGCCGCTTTACGGCCTCGATAAACGCCGCGTGCGCGCGCTTGCCAGATCGCTTGGCGCAAGCGATGAAATCGCCATGAAGGTGCCGACCGCCGATCTCGAAACGCTCACGCCGCAAAAGCCCGACGAAGACAGCTACGGCATCTCTTACGAAGACATCGACGACTTCCTCGAAGGCAAGCGGGTATCCGACGAAGTCTACAAGACCATCTATCGCTTTCACGACGCGACGCATCACAAACGCGTACTGCCAATAACACCTCAGGACGACTGGCGCAAGGGCGCGCTTCGCCACGCCTGAACCGCGTTCGCTTGGACGGCGGGCGCGCACCGGTTACGATATACCCGTCGATTTCATCGCAGGGCGAAACGCTTGAACTCAACACAGACCGCGACATTCGATCTGCCGCTACCCACGCGTAACTTCGCCCTGACGCGCCGGGTGCTGATGCTCGTGCTGGCCGGCTCGGTCGTCATTCCGTTAGTCTGCCTCAGTATTTATGGCTACTACGACTACGAGCGCCGCTTTTCGGACGCCGAAGAACTTACCGAGCGCCTCTCGCGCGTTGCGAACGAACATGCCATTAAGGTGGTCGATCTCAACCAGCAACTGGAAACGCGCATCGTCGATTTACTGGGCGACAGCGACGACGCCAATATTCAGGGCCGCCAGGAAGCGCTGCATCGCACGCTCGACAGCATGAGCGGGACGCTCGCCCAAGTGGCGGCCATTTCCGTGTTCGGCGCGAATGGCGTTCTGCTGGTCAGCAGCCGCTTCTATCCCGCGCCCGCCGTATCGATTGCAGATCGTGACGACTTTCTGTCCGCCCGCGAAGTCGCGCCCGTCGCGTACTTCTCGCTGCCGCTGCGCGGCAAGGTCGCGAAGTCCGATGTCTTCACCACGACCATGGGCCGCATCAGTCGCGACGGACGCTTTCTCGGCGTCGTGTCGATCGCCCTGAAACGCGCTTATTTCGTCGACTTCTATCGCGAACTCGCCGCGAGCGACAGCGCGCTCGTCATCGGCTTGTACCGGCGCGATGGCGGCATTCTCGCGCGTTATCCCTTGAGCGACGTCGACGCGCAGCCCGCCAACAACACGCCCTTCACCAACGCCTTTCGCAATAACGAAGTCTATGGACAAGCGCGCATGAGTTCGACGGTCGATAACGTCGAGCGGCTCATTGCCTATCGGCGCGTCGGCGACTTTCCGCTCTACGTGGCGACGGGTTATGCGGCTTCCGCCTTGCAAATGCGCTGGCGTCAGCACCTCGGGCTCGTGGCCGCCATCGCGGCGCTGCCTTGCATCGTCGTGTGGCTCTTGATTGCGTTCTCCATTCGCCGTCTGAACGCCGAACAGGTGGCGTGGGAGCAATGGCAGTCGGAAGTCGCTTCGCGGCTGTCGATAGAGGCGTCGAGCAGGCAATTGCAGCGCATGGGCGCGCTTGGCAATCTCGTCGCCAACGTCGCGCACGACTTCAATAACTTGCTGATGGTCGTCGGCTCGAACATGGAACTCGCGCGGCGCAAGCACTTCAACGGCGTGGAAAGCGAAGTCATTGCGGTGGAGCGTGCGACGGCGGGCGCGGAATCGCTTGCGCGCCGCCTGATGAGCGTGGCGCGTAAGCATCCGCAAAAGCAGGAACTGCTCGATCCATCCAACTGGCTCAAGACCACGCTCGATCTCGTCAAGAGCGCGGTGCCGCCGTCCGTTTCGGTGAAGGTGGAATTGTCGCCGGACTTGTGGCGGGTAAGGGCCGATCCGGTCGAACTGGAGCTGGCGCTGGTCAACATCGCCGTCAATGCAAGCGAGGCCATGTTGCATAGCGGGCGTCTCGTCATCCGTTGCCAGAACGCGCGCGTGCGCAACGGCGAAAGCGACTTGCCCGAAGGCGAATACGTGCTCATTTCCGTGACCGATAACGGCGAAGGAATGAACGAAGAGGTATTGCGTCGCGCCTTCGAGCCGCTGTTCACGACGAAAGAGCGCGGCGCGGGCACGGGCCTCGGCTTGACACAGGTGCTCGCGGCTTGCGAGCAGGCGGGGGGCACCGCGCGTATCACGAGCGTGCCGGGCTCGGGCACGACCGTGCGGCTTTATCTACCGCGTCATCATGCAGCGGCATCGGTGTCGGTGCCCGTTCCGGTTCACAATCCGCCTGTGAGCGTGGCGCCCGTGCCGAAGGCCGAAGCGCCGCGCCCGGCGCCATCGTTCAACGACGAAGAGCATCCGCTGCGTGGCTTGACCGTGCTGGTTGTCGAAGACAACGTCGATGTCGCTGCCGGCGTGATGGCCGTGCTCGAAGTGCTGGGCTGTGTCGTTCATCACGAAGAGAGCGCGGATGCCGCTTTTGCGCTGCTCGGCGAAGGCTACAGCTTCGACCTGATTCTCTCCGATGTGCAAATGCCCGGTCGCATGAACGGCGTCGATCTGGCCGAGCAGATCACGCAGCGACTGCCCGCGCAGAAGCTCATTCTCATGACAGGCTATGCGGACGAACTGGACCGTGCGAGGCATCTCAATGTGCCGATTCTCGCGAAACCTTTCGACATGGACGATCTCGTCGATGTGGTCGCACCGGGCGTGCCGCACTGAAGATGCCGGGCTGGTATCTTAGCCCTTGTCGTGAGTGGAGAACCCGCGCGCGCCGACGAGCGGATTGAAGCCTGCGGACTTGCGTTGGCTTGGTTCATCGCTTGCCTTCGATGAACGCGATGCCGTCCCGCTCGAGCTTTTGCTTTTGCCACCGAGCTGATCGAGCAGCGCTTCGTCGTCTTCGGGCGCTTCGTCGGATGACGCCGCGGCCTTGGCGCTCGCGCCAGCGCCCGCCGCGAGATGCTCCACCACCGACATGAAGTCTTTTTGCGCCGATCGCAGCGGGCGGCCCGGCATCATGGTGAGCACCACGACCTCGTGCACCGAGCGATCGTCGACGGTACGCAGGGAAGCGGCTTCGCTCCAGTCGATCGCGCTGTTCGCGTAAGCCGCGATCACCTGATGCAACACGGCAGGCGAAAGCACGCCGGCGTCGTAAAGGCCGACGATCTGCCGTTCGGCGAGCGCGAACAAGCTCGATGTGACGGCCTTCGCCTTGGGCTTGCGCGCGGCCATTTACTTCGCAGCCGGCGCAACGCGCCATACGCTATTGCCGACATCATCCGCGACGAGCAACGCGCCGCTGTGGTCCACCGCGACGCCGACGGGACGGCCGAGCGCGTGGCCATCGGTGGAGAGAAAGCCTGTCAGTATGTCTTCGGGCGGACCGGACGGCTTGCCGTCATCGAACGGAACGAACACGACCTTATAGCCGCTCCTCGGCTTGCGATTCCACGAGCCATGCTGACCGATGAACGCGCCGCTCCAGTAATGCTGCGGGAACGCTTTCGCATCGTAAAACGTGAGTCCGAGCGATGCCGTATGCGCACCGAGTGCATAGTCCGGCGGGATTGCCGACAGCACGAGCTCATCGCGCTGCGGCTTCACGCGGTCATCCACATGCTGGCCGTAATAGCTGTACGGCCAGCCGTAGAAGGCGCCGTCTTTGACCGAGGTCATATAGTCGGGCACGAGGTCGTCGCCGAGTTCGTCGCGCTCGTTGACCACGGTCCATAGCGCGCCGCTTTGCGGTTGCCACGACATGCCGTTCGGGTTGCGCAAGCCCGTGGCCAAGAGGCGGGTCTGCTTCGATTCGATATCGACTTCCATGATCGCCGCGCGGCCGCTTTCGGCATCGATACCGTTTTCCGCGGCGTTGCTGTTCGAGCCGACCGTCACGTAAAGCCGCTTGCCGTCCTGACTCGCGATGATGTTCTTGGTCCAGTGATGGTTGATTGGGCCAGCAGGCAAGTCGATGAACTTCTCTCCCGGTGTCGTGATCTGCGTGGCGCCCGTTTCGTACTTGTAGCGCATGACGGCGTCCGTGTCGGCGACGTAGAGATCGTCACCGACTAGCACCATGCCGAACGGAGAATGCAGCTTGTCGATGAACACCGTGCGCGTTTCCGCTATGCCGTCCCCGTCCGAGTCACGCAAGAGGACGATGCGATCAGGACTCGGCACCGCCGCGCCCGCGCGCTTCATCACCTTCTTCATCACGAGGCCTTTGATGCCCGCGTTTGTATCGTGCTGCGCGGGCGCATTGCTTTCCGCGACGAGCACATCGCCGTTGGGAAGCGTGGCGAGCCAGCGCGGATGATCTAGACCGGTTGCATAAGGCGTAACGTTGAACCCTGCGGCCGCAATGGGCATTTGTCCTTGCTGCCAGGGCTTGGCAGGCGCGATGTTCACGGTTGGCAACATCGACTTATGCGGCGCGGGCAGGGACGGGTCCGGGCCGAAGCCAGGCGCGTAGTCGTCGGCCATTGCAGCAGTATTCGTGGCCGCAAGCGCCACGAGCAGCGCAGCGGTACGCGTGAGAGGGTGCAGGTTCAAGCTGGTCTCCAGGAGATTGGCAGGGACTGCAACGCTGAGAGTCGTCTCAGCCGCCGCCAATACCTTGCGTCACCTTGCCCGTGCCGCCGCATGTGTCGCACTTCTCGCCGTCGAGCTTGCCTGATCCGTTGCAAGCCGGACACAGGTCTTCGCCGGTTCCGGGTACGCCGGGCTCGGCTTCGTCGCCGGGGCTGAGCGGTGGGTCTTCAATCATGGTGTCTCCTGTCTGCTGCGGTAGGTAATCCACGAGCGAGCAAGAGTCGTTCCCTCGATAGGACGGTCTCCCGCTCAGGTGCGCCCTGATGCTCAGACGAATACGCAGCACCAGCCGTTGATATAACGGCGGACAAAGTCAGCCTTGATCGATCGTGTTGCAGTGGCTCGCATTGCGCTAGCCCGTGTTTCAAGGCTTGCGTCCGAATGCTTCGCGCAACCGCTTCTTGGCGCGCTCCAGCGTGCTGCGGCGTGACTTCGGCAAATTGCGCCCGGCGCGGTTGATATAAAAATTTAGCATCGCCATGGCCGATTGAAACGGCGAGCCCTTGCGACGCTTGCTTCTGGTCGACGAGCGCTTCAACGAATCCGCGATCTCGTCCGCGTTACCGGTCTTGAAGATACTTCCCTCGATATCCATTGCGTCGCTGGTCTCCATCACATGATGCGACCAGCGTTTGGGCGAGGGTTTCACTGTCGACTTTTTACGGGTGGTAGCGAGGCCGTGTCGCTGACGCGTGCTGTTCGATTTGCCGCGAGGCTTCGCCTTGCTCGTTCTCGTCGTGGTCTTTCGAGTTGCCATAGCCTATTCCTCTTAAGCCAAATAATTTCTGCGTTGTGTCGAGCAATGGGGCGGCGCGCCATCGACCGTTTAGCTACTCGTAACGCGCCGTGCGGCTTCGAGCGTGATCGGCTCGCGCATGGCTTCGGCAAGCCGGCCTATGGCGGCTTCATGCCCGCATCCGACCACCGCGCGAACCTCGCCGTCTTTCAGCAGGTAAGCGATGAACTGCTGCTGATCGAGATCGCCATCTATTCCGACGCGCTCGGGTTCGCTGACGTGGCCGAGATACTCGAAGTTCTTGTCGTAATGAAAGGTCCAGAAAAAAGGCACGCCGGTGTATTCGCGTGCGATGCCCGCCATGTTGTACGCCGCCACGCGCGCATGTTGCTGGGCGACGCGCCAATGTTCGATGCGACCCATTGCACCGGCACGTGGCAACGGAAAGCGCGCGATGTCGCCCGCTGCGTAGAGACTCGGCGCGGCAAGCATCGACGCATCGACTTCCATGCCTTCGTCGTCGCCCATCGTGACGCCAGTGATGAAGTCCGTAGCCGGCGTCACGCCCGTTCCCGCAACCACGACATTGGCCTGTAGCCGTTCGCCGGATTCGAGCAGCACTTCGCGCACGGCGTCGTCGCCTTCGAACGCGCTGACATGCGTATCCATATGGAACGTCACCCCGTTTTGTTCATGCATGCGCTTGAACATCTCGCCGATGCGCGTACCGAACTGCTTTTCGAATGGCACCTTGCCGGGCGCGACGACAGTGACTTCAATTTTGCGCTTACGAAGACACGAAGCCACTTCCAGACCGATGAAACTCGCCCCGACGATCACGACGCGCACAAGTGATTGCACTGCATCGAGCGATGCAAGAATCTCGTTTGCATGTTCGCGATTGCGCAGCAGATGGATATGCTTCAGATTCGAGCCCGGCGCCTTGAGCGGCTTGGGCGTGCCGCCCGTGCAAACGAGCGCGGCGTCGTAATCGACTGTCCGACCGCTGGCGAATTCGGCTTGCTTGTTGCTCGCGTCGAGTCGCACGGCGCGTGTCAATTCGCGTTCGATCTTATGAGCGTCGAAGAAATCGTCGTCGAGAAGGGGTGGAACATCGTCGGGCGGCATGTCGCCTGACAGCACGAACTTGCTTAGCGAAGTGCGATCGTAAGGCTCGCGTGCATCGTCGCCAGCGAGCACGATACGCCCGCTGAAACCGGCTTCGCGCAGCGCCGCGCATGCCGCGGCGCCTGCGGCGCCCGCGCCGACGATGAGCATGGTTTTATCCGCGCCATGCTCGTCTTGCGTCTTCGGCGCTTCGGCACCGAGCGAGACAAATACATCGCCATTCGACACGGTGACCGGATAACGCGTCAGACCTTTGAGCGCCGGCGGCTCGACGAGACTGCCATCACTGATTTCAAACGTGCCCTTGTGCCACGGGCAAACGATGCGGCCGTTGGAGATCGCGCCTTCTTCGAGCGGCGCGCCTGCATGCGGACAGTCGGATGAAAAGGCGTGCACGGCCTGACCGTCGCGCACGAGAAGAATCGGTGTTTCGCTCGCATCGTGCTTGATGCACACACGCGTGCCGTGCCCGGTGGGCAAGTCGTCCACGCGAGCGGCCTTATGCTGGGAAGGGGGCATTGCACTCTCCGGTGTCTATCCCCGGAGCAGGAAGCAATTCCCGGACCGCTTGCCAGCTGAATGCTTGGATTAGAGCGCCTCCGTGACCGCGCGCAAAAACTGCTTGGTGCGTTCATGTTGCGGCGCGGTGAAGAACTGCTGCGGCGCGGCCTGCTCGATGATCTTTCCTTCTGAGAAGAAGCAGACGCGATCCGCGAAGTCTTTTGCAAAGCCCATCTGATGTGTGACCATCAACATGGTGAGGTTATGTTCGGAGCCTAAGCGCCGAATGACATTGAGGACCTCACCGCAGAGTTCGGGATCGAGCGCGGAGGTCACTTCGTCGAAGAGCATGATTTTAGGGCGCATGGCAAGCGCCCGCGCGATGGCTACGCGCTGCTGCTGTCCACCCGACAATTGCGAAGGATAGTGACTGCATTTTTCCGACAAACCGACCATGGATAGCAACTCGCGTCCACGTTCGATTGCTTCCTTCTTCGAAAGACCTAGCACGCTCGTAGGCGCTTCAATGACGTTCGTGAGCGCGGTCATGTGCGGGAACAGGTTGAAGCTCTGAAACACCATGCCGATCTTGCTGCGCACTTGCCGCACATGTCGTTGCGACGCGGGTACGAGCTTGCCGCCGCGCATCTCGTGCGTGAGAGACTCGCCATCGACTTCGATTACGCCGTCGGTCAAGGGATCGAGCGTCATCAACACGCGCAGCAGCGTGGATTTCCCCGAGCCGCTCGGCCCGATGATCGCGACCTTCTCGTTACGCGCGAGATCCAGATCGAGTCCATCGAGCACGGTAAGCGCGCCGTAGCGCTTCGTCACGTTGCGAAAGCGCACCATCGGCGTATTGGCTTGCGCGTCGGCGGCTTCGCCTAACGACGGGTCGAGGTCTCGTTTCATCTGTTGCTCCTTGATTTCCATTACCGTGCGCCATCCGCCGGGTTAGCCATCGTGTCTCCGCGCGAAATCATGGCAACCTGACCCGCCGTTCGAGGTGACGCACGCCCGAAGCGAAGGTCACGCTGATGATCAGAAAGAAGACGCCCGTCATGGTGATCGGTTCGAGATAGCGGAAGGTTTCCGAGCCGATGTTCTTCGCCTGCTGCATCAATTCGACCACGGTAATGGCTGACAACACGGGCGTGTCCTTGAACATGGCGACGAGGTAATTGCCGAGCGCGGGAATCACGGGACGAATGGCCTGTGGCAGAATCACGCCGCCATACGTGCGCCAGGGCGACAACGACAGCGCACAGGCCGCTTCCCATTGTCCACGCGCGACGCCGTTGAGTCCTGCGCGATAAACCTCCGACACGTAACACGCATAGTGCACGGCAATGCCGATCGTGCCCGCCATCAACGCCGACATGGTGAGTCCATAAAGCGGCGCGACGTAGAAGAGCACATACACCTGAATCAAAAGCGGCGTGCTGCGAATGAACTCGACGAAGAAAGCCGTCGCCTTCGAGACGAAAACGATCTCGCTGCGTCGCAGTATTGCGAGCACGAGGCCCAGCACCAGCGCGATGGCAAACCCCACTAGCGTGATGCCGATGGTGTATATCGCGGCGTGCAGCAGTTCCGGCAGGATATGCAGCGCGTATGTCACATCGAAGAGTTGACCGAATGTCGTCATGATGCGGCCCTCGGCGCGACGCGACGAACGGCGACGTGACTGCTTACGCGGCGCTCGAAGTGACGCATTACCGTGACGATGATCTGCGCCAGTACGAAGTAGATCAGCAGCGTCAGCCCGAAGATTTCCGCTGTCTTGAAGGTCGCTTCATCGAGTTGTCGCGCGCGGAACGTCAGGTCCGAAAGCGTGATCAGCGACACAAGGGACGTCCCTTTGAGTAATTCGATCATGAGGTTCGTGGCGGGCGGCAGTGCGTTGATCATGGCTTGAGGCAACACGACGCGGCGTAGCCTGACCCATGCCCGGCATGTTGAGTGCCAGTGCTGCTTCGTATTGTCCGCCTGCCACCGAGTGCAATGCGCCGCGCAGAATCTCGGAGCCATAAGCGCCGTAATGCAAACCCAAACCAACGATGGCCACGGTAAAGGGCGTCAACTGAATACTGAAGGGCGGCAAGGGCAGCACGAAGAACAGCCAAAACAATTGCACCAGCAAGGACGTGCCGCGAAAGATTTCGACATAGACATTTCCAAGCCAGCGCAGAGCACGATAAGGCGCTTCGCGCAGCGTCGTTGCGATGCCCGCCATGACGATCGCAAGCATGATGCTGAACACGGCGATCTGGATCGTGACGAGCGTGCCTTTCCACATCAGCGGCAGTAGCTCATTGAGGTCACTCATGACGGTTCCTCGCTAAATGAACGACGCGACGCGCGCCTGTACCGAATGTATCTCTGCTCAACCGCCGCAAAGTTCAGGCGCTTTCTTCGTCGTCAGATTCGTCTTGTCGAAGCCGAACGGTCCCACCGTTTTCAGATGATCGTCCGTGCCGAGCCAGGCATGGAGTTCCTTGTTGACCGCATCGCGCAGATCGGTATCTTCGGGGCGAAAGGCGAGTGCTCCATAGCCCGTATGTTTCGGGTCGTCGTTGAACTGGCTCGTTGCTTCGACTAGCGGGCCGCCCTTCGTCGCAAGACCCTTCATAGTGAGCGAGGTGCCAACGGCCGCATCGGCGCGGCGTGCGCGCACGGCCTGCAATTGCGCGGTGGTATCGGGCACCTGAAGAATCTGATCGTCCTTGATGCCCGCCTCGCGTGCATAACCGAGTTCCGCCGTGCCGGCCATTACTGCGAGTTTCGTGTCGCCTTGCTTGGCGATATCGGCGTAACTGTGAAGGTTTTTAGGGTTGCCCTTGAGCGTCAGCAACGTGTCGGGAATCTGATATTGCGGATCCGCGAAAGCAACCTGCTTGCAGCGCTCGGGCGTAATGTACATGCCCGCTGCAATCACATCGAAACGGCCTGCCTTGAGGCCCGGAATGAGCGCGCCCCATTCGGTCAGCACCGCATCGACTTTCTTGACGCCTAGTTTGGCGAATACCTTCTTGGCGATTTCCGGCGATTCGCCCGTCACGGTGCCGTCGGCCGTCGTATAGGCGAAGGGCGTTTCGTTCGCATAGCCGATGCGCACCTCGCCGGTGCGTTGAATTCGTTGCAAGGTGGTTTCCGCGGCAGCGCCCGCGCTGAAGGCACTCAAGCTCGCCGCGGCGACGCATGCGGCCACCAGCATTCCAGACAGTCGTTTGGTCTTCATAGCGTTTTCCGTTTATAGCGTTGGTAGCGTTCGTATGGTCGATTGCGCGCGTTCCTTGAAGGCTGCGGCTAGATCGGTCATGGAGAAAACCCTTATAGGAAGCGGTCTTCACAGGCTTTACCGCGCAGCCACCGATGCAGAATACAAAGCCATATATTTGTTCCGATTGCTCTAGGACAATTATTTTTCAAGGAGCTTTTGCGCCACTATTGCGCATGAGTCAAGCGCACGAGGAGTGGAAATTGAATCAGCGATGGCGCGAGGCCGTACGCACCGTGCAAGGCGTACAGTCGAAATACAAGCGGCTCGTCAAGGCGATGGCGCTGGATATCGAGAACGGCACATTGGCTTCAGGCGCACGCTTGCCGCCGCAACGCGAGGTCGCGGCGGATCTGGAAATCAGCGTGCAGACGGTCACCAATGCCTATAAAGAACTCGAGCGCCAGGGGCTGATTCGCTGTGAAGTCGGGCGCGGCAGCTTCGTCGCGGCGCGCGTCACGGAAACCATGTCCAACTACATGCTCGATACGGCCGAGCGCTCCGTGGTCGACTTTTCGATTGCGCGTATCGTCCATACGCCCGAACACGATGCAATGTGGCGCAAGGTCTGCGCGACGCTTGCAACCATCGAGGATCAGCCCTGGATACGCGCGTTTCGTCCGATTGCGGGTTTCGAGCATCATCGGCAAGCGGGTGTTGCTTGGCTCGAATCGCTCAACATGCCTGCGACCGCGGAGACGCTCCTTGTCACGAATGGTGCTGCGCACGGCATCTTTCTGGCGCTTGCTTCCATTGTCGGACCGGGCGATACCGTGCTCTGCGAGAGCCTCACCGATCACGGCGTCATAGGCTCCGCGAACGTGCTCGGCTTCACGCTCAAGGGACTGGAAATCGACGAACATGGCATACGTCCCGAACATTTCGAGGAAATGTGCGACAGCGAGCGCGTAAGCGCACTGGTCTGCACACCGACGCTCAATAATCCCACGGTCGCCATCTTGACCGACTCGCGCCGGCGCGCGATTGCGCGCATCGCAGAGCGATACGGCGTGTATGTCATCGAAGACGATGTCTACGGCGCGTTGCCCGCCAAGGCGCAGACGCCGATAGCAAGCCTGATCCCCGAACTGGCGTTCTATTGCACGAGCATGACGAAGTCAGTGTTAAGCGGCTTGCGCACGGGCTTCATGACCGTGCCACGGCGTCTTGCCTTGCGCGCGGAAAGCGTGTTGCGCGTATCGAGCTGGATGGCGACCTCGCCGATAGCCGAAGTCACCGCGCGCTGGATCATGGACGGCACGGCGCAACGTCTCGTGCAGATACAACGCGAGCGGCTTTCGATGCGTCAGAGTGTCGTGCGTGAAGTGCTCGGAGAATATGTGCTCGGCAGCCATCCGAACGCGCTCTCTGCGTGGCTGCGCGTGCCGGATGAATGGGAAGCGGAACGTATCACGCGCGAACTGCGCAACCGCAATATCGCGGTGACATCGCCCGATCCGTTTCTCGTGCGCGGCGCTGAGCGGCCCAATGCGGTGCGTCTGTGCGTGGGCGCCGAAGTGGGCGAGGCGAGCTTTCGCACGGCCATAGAGACCATTCGCGAAGTCTTCGAGCAATTTCCGCACGTGCACGACTTCAACTAATCTCGCATGCGCGGAAATGAACTAGGACAATTCAAAACGATTTTTTAGGACATTAGACTCGGTTGCATCGACACTTGCTCAATGCAATCGCGCCATGTCCGCACTCACGCTCGACGATGTTTATCGCGCACGCCAACGCATCGAAGGGCGTGTGCTCGTCACGCCGCTCGTGCAGTCGGCGACACTCTCGCGCGTTGTAGACGCACCTGTCTACCTCAAACTCGAAACGCTTCAGCCTACCGGCAGCTTCAAGTTGCGCGGCGCGACCAACGCATTGGCGCAACTCGCGGAAGCAGGGTGCACGCGTGTCGTGACGGCATCGACGGGTAATCATGGCCGTGCGGTCGCGCATGCGGCGCGCGCGCTGGGAATCGAGGCCGCAGTGTGCATGTCATCGCTTGTGCCAGCGAACAAGGTGGATGCGGTCGCGGCGCTCGGCGCGCGCGTCGTGATTGCAGGCAAGAGCCAGGACGATGCACAAGTCGAAGCGCAACGCCTGGTGCGCGAAGAAGGCTATGCGTTCGTACCGCCTTTCGACGATGCGCGCGTCATTGCAGGGCAGGGCACCATCGGTCTGGAGATTATCGAAGCGCTTCCCGATATATGCGCTATCGCCGTGCCCCTGTCGGGCGGCGGTCTTTTCAGCGGCGTGTCATTCGCGGCAAAAGGCATGAGGCCAGGCATCGAAATGATCGGCGTATCCATGCAACGCGGCGCCGCCATGCATGCGAGCCTCGAGGCGGGCAAACCCGTTCTCGTCGATGAACTCGAGACGCTGGCGGATTCGCTCGGCGGCGGCATTGGTCTCGACAACCAGCATACGTTCGCGATGACACGTGAACTGATCGATCGCATGGTGCTCCTCGATGAGCGTTCGATTGCTCGCGGCATTGCACATGCGTATAGCGAAGAGCGGCTCGTGGTGGAGGGCGCAGCGGCCGTCGGCATCGCAGCTGTGCTGGATGGTGCCATCAGGCCGCGAGAAGGTGGGCCAGTGGTTATCGTCGTGAGCGGTTGCAACATCGATATCGATACGCACCGCCGCCTGATTGGAGCGCTTTGATGACGTCTTCAATCGATCGTTCCACCATCTTGCTAGGCGAAGCGGAGCTGCGCGAACTCGTGCCGCTCGACCTCGATGCGATCGCACAGATTGAAGCTGCCTTCCGTTCGCTTGCGACAGAAGCGGTGGCGATGCCGCCGATTCTTCGCCTCGACATTCCCGAACACGCTGGCGAAGTCGACATAAAAACCGCTTATTTGCCGGGTCTTCTGAGTTTTGCGATCAAGGTCAGTCCTGGCTTCTTCAACAATCCCTCTCTGGGTTTGCCGAGCTTGAACGGTCTCATGCTCGTGCTTTCGGCGCGCACGGGACTGACGCAAGCCGTGCTGCTCGACAACGGCTATCTCACGGCGGTACGCACGGCGGCAGCGGGTGCTGTCGCCGCACGCTGGCTCGCAAGACATGACGCCAAACGTGTGGCGATCATCGGTGCGGGCGAACAGGCGCGCCTTCAACTCAAAGCGTTGCGACTGGTACGCGACATCGATCACGTGACCGTGTGGGCACGCGACGGCAAGCGCGCGTTGCACTACGCGCGCGATTGTGAAGCGGCGGGCCTTGAATGCGCTGTCGCCGATAGCGTGAGCCACGCGCTCAGGCATGCGGATATCGCCATCACCACGACACCCAGCCGCGAGCCCTTGATTCACGCCCGCGATCTTCATGCGGGCTTGCATATCACCGCGATGGGTTCGGATGCCGAGCACAAGAACGAGATTGCGCCAGACGTGTTCAAGGCGGCGCGCTACGTGTGCGACCGCTTGCAGCAAACGCGCGTGCTTGGCGAACTACATCACGCGATAAGCGCAGGGGTTATCGCCGCCGATGCATCGTTCGCCGAATTGGGACAGATCATCGCGCAGCAAGTGCAAGGCCGCATGAGCGATGACGACATCACCGTATGCGATCTCACCGGCACCGGCGCGCAGGACACGGCCATTGCAGCACTTGCGCTTGCAAGAGCACGCGCGACGCGTGCAGGAAGCATCTTTCACAACGACGTGACGCTTTGACAGAGGGGACGATGTCCGAAATCAAGCAAGAGAAGCGAGGCGAAGCGCCGGTCGTGCGCTTGCCGTTCGATCGCGGCGAGTACGACGCGCGCATGGCGAAGACGCGACGCGCAATGGAGAAAGCAGGTATCGACCTGATGATCGTGACGGACCCGACCAACATGGCATGGCTCACCGGTTACGACGGCTGGTCATTCTATGTGCATCAATGCGTGCTGCTTGCCATGGATGGCGAGCCGGTATGGTTCGGTCGCGGGCAAGACGCGAACGGCGCGAAGCGCA
Organism: Caballeronia sp. LZ001; assembly: GCF_031450875.1. Lineage (NCBI taxonomy): Bacteria > Pseudomonadati > Pseudomonadota > Betaproteobacteria > Burkholderiales > Burkholderiaceae > Caballeronia > Caballeronia sp. LZ001. The sequence goes on from NZ_JARTVX010000004.1 coordinate 1,288,094, forward strand.
CGGTGTTCATGGCGCACGAGAATATCGTCGGATATCCGGATCACTACGTGCAGTCTCAGGTTCGTCATCCGATGGACTTTCTCTCGATTGAAGTCATCGTCGCGCGCGGATGGGACAAGAAGCATATCGGTGTGGAGATGGACAATTACTACTTCAGTGCGAAGGCGTATGCGTCGCTCGTTCAGCACTTGCCCAACGCGAAGTTCAAGGACGCGACCGCGCTCGTCAACTGGCAGCGTGCGGTGAAATCGCCGCGCGAGATCGAATACATGCGTGTGGCGGCGCGCATTGTCGAGAAGATGCACGCGCGCATCCTCGACAAGGTCGAGCCTGGCATGAGGAAGTGCGACCTCGTCGCGCAAATCTATGACGCTGGCATCACGGGCGTCGAAGGCTATGGCGGCGACTATCCGGCTATCGTGCCGCTCTTGCCTACTGGCTCGGATGCAGCGGCGCCACATCTCACATGGGACGACTCCGCGTTCACTTCGAATGCCGGGACGTTTTTCGAAATCGCCGGATGTTTCAAGCGCTATCACTGTCCGCAATCGCGCACGGTTTATCTCGGCAAACCGCCGCAGCATTTCATCGATGCCGAGAAGGCGGTAGTCGAAGGCATTGAAGCAGGACTCGCCGCTGCGAAGCCGGGCAACAAGACCGAGGACATCGCCAATGCGTTCTTCGCGGTGCTGCGCAAGTCGGGTATCGAGAAGGATAGCCGCTGCGGTTATCCCATCGGTGCGAGTTATCCGCCCGACTGGGGCGAGCGCACCATGAGCTTGCGGCCGGGGGACAAGACGGTCCTCGAACCCGGCATGACGTTTCATTTCATGCCGGGACTATGGCTCGATGACTGGGGTCTCGAGATCACGGAAAGCATCCTGATTACCAATACCGGCGTCGAGACTTTCTGCAATACGCCTCGCAAATTGTTCGTGAAGGAGTAGTACGATGCGCGCGTCACCGATCAGTCCGACCGTCGACTTCGAAGCCGACGGCGAACAACACGGCTTCCTGAAGCTGCCGTATTCGCGCAACGATTCGGCGTGGGGTGCGGTAATGATTCCGGTCACGGTCATCAAGCGCGGCGACGGACCGACCGTGTTGCTCACGGGCGGCAATCACGGTGACGAGTATGAAGGGCCGATCGCGTTGTCAAAGCTCGCATCGACGTTGAAGGCCGGCGATATCAATGGCCGCGTGATCGTGGTGCCGTTCATGAATTACCCGGCGTTTCGCGCGGGTACGCGCACGTCGCCCATCGACGCGGGTAATCTCAATCGCAGCTTTCCGGGCCATCCCGATGGCACGGTGACGCAGAAGATAGCCGATTACTTTCAGCGTCATTTGCTGCCCTTGGCAGACTACGTTCTCGACATTCATGCAGGCGGGCGTACGCTCGATTTTCTTCCGTTCGCGGCGACTCACGTGTTGGCGGATGCACGGCAACAGGCTCGCTGCGAAGCCGCCATGCGCGCGTTCGGCGCACCTTATTCAATGCGCATGCTCGAACTCGATAGCGTCGGTTTATACGACAGCGCAGCCGAAGAGGCGGGCAAGGTGTTCGTCTCCACCGAACTCGGTGGCGGCGGTTCATCCACTGCTGCTAGCGTCGCCATCGCGGAACGCGGCGTGTATGGCTTCCTCGCCCATGCGGGCATCATCGACAAAGAAAGCGTGATTGGCGAAGCGCGCACGACCACGCTGCTCGATATGCCCGATGACGCGTGCTATACGACGAGCGAACATGCGGGCTTGCTGGAGATGTGCCGCGATCTTGGCGACATGGTGGCCGAGGGCGACGTGCTCGCGCGTGTTTATGACATCACGCGCTCTGGCGCGACGCCGGTCGAATATCGCGCAAAGCGTGCGGGACTGCTTGCGGCAAGGCACTTTCCTGGCCTCGTACAAACAGGGGACACGGTGGCTGTCGTGGCCGACATCATCGAACGCAACATACCGGTGACGATCTGACTTGACCAAACTCGACCGATACGATCTGGCTATCTTACGCATCCTCGCGGGCGACGGACGCATTACGAAGTCGCGTCTGGCGGAGAAGGTGAACCTGTCGATCTCACCTGCATGGGAGCGCGTGAAGCGGCTCGAAGAAAGTGGGATAGTCAAGGGATATCGGGCGAATATCGACTGGACGTCGGCGTTCAAGGGAAGCCGTATCGTCGTGGAGGTTACGCTCTCGCGGCATACCGCGTCAGACATGAGACGCTTCGAAGACCGCGTGCAACAAGCGTCCGAGATCGTGCAGTGCGTGGCGACAGGTGGTGGTGTCGATTACGTGCTGCATGTAGTCGCGCGGGACATAGACCACTACCAGCGCTTCATCGACTCGTTGCTGGTCGAGGAACTCAGCATCGAAAAGTACTTCACGTATATCGTGACCAAGGTCATCAAGGACGATTGCGGTGGTCCGCCCGAGTGGGCGCAAGTTTGAGTCGCGAACATCGAAACAGAAAAAACACCAGGCGTGGCAATCGATAACGAAAAATTCCGCGACTGCATGAGCTTAAAGTGACTCCATCGAATTAGACTCAAGAGCGAATCAACCGATAGGAGCGAACATCATGCTGTTAGGACATCCGGTTCTCTTCAAGTCGCTGTGCTATGTGGACGGCCGTTGGGTACATAGCAACAATGCCGCGTCGATCCCGGTGGTCAATCCCGCCGACCAGCACGTCATCGGGCATGTGCCGATGCTCGAACGCGAACAGATCGTCAGCGCCGTCGGAGCCGCCGACCGCGCGTTTCAAGCTTGGCGCTGGACACCCCAGCAAAAGCGCAGCGCGTTTCTCATGCGCTGGCATGAACTGATCTTGCGTCATCAGTCTGACCTTGCAGGCATTTTGTCGCTGGAGCAAGGCAAGCCGCTCGCCGAAGCGAAGGGCGAGATCGCATATGCCGCGAGCTTTATCGAATGGTTTGCCGACGAAGCAAAACGCCTTGCAGGACGCACCATTCCAACGCATATCGATGGCGCGCATCTCGGCACGGTCATGGAGCCAGTCGGCGTTGCGGCGCTCATCACGCCATGGAATTTTCCCGTGGCGATGATCACGCGCAAAGCCGCGGCCGCTATCGCGTCGGGCTGCACGGTTGTCATCAAGCCTGCGCACGAAACGCCTTTTTCAGCGATGGCGCTTGCACAACTCGCGGAGGAGGCGGGCTTTCCCGCAGGCGTATTCAACGTCGTGATCGGCGAGCCGCAGATGACCATGGAAGCGCTCGTGAGCGACACTCGCGTGCGTGCGGTGAGCTTCACCGGTTCGACGCGCGTTGGAGGTCTGGTGGCAAAGGCTGTGGCGCAGGCAGGCATCAAGAAGCTTGCGCTCGAGCTTGGCGGCAATGCGCCGTTCATTGTGACCGAGGACGCAGATCTCGAACATTCGGTGCGCGTTGCGATTGGGGCGAAGTTTCAGACATCGGGCCAGGATTGTTGCGCCGCGAATCGCATCTTCGTGGCGCGACCCTTGTACGAAGCGTTCGTGCAACGTTATACCGAAGCGGTCAAGGCACTGAAGGTAGGCAGCGCGTTCGAAGCGAATGTCGATGTCGGTCCGCTCATGCATCAGGCCGCTTTCGATGCGACCGTTGCGCGTATCGAAAACGCAAAGACGCAAGGCGCGCGCATCACTGTCGGCGGCAACGCGCATGAGCTCGGTGGATGGTTCTATGAGCCGACCGTTGTCGCGGATGCTAGAGCTGGCATGCGTATCTACGATGAAGAGAACTTCGCGCCCATCTCCGCGATCTCTCCGTTCGATACGCTCGACGAAGCCGTGACACGCGCCAACGATACGGAATACGGCCTTGCCGCCTATATCTGCGCCACGCGCATCGACACGATCTTTCAATTGGTGCGACGGCTCGACTTCGCAATGGTCTCGGTGAACGGCGTCAAGTTCACGGGCGCGCCCATTCCCTTTGGCGGCATGAAGGCATCGGGTCTCGGCCGCGAAGGTGGCGCGGAGGGCTTCGAACCCTTCGTCGAAACGAAATATTTTTGCTTAGGGAATCTGGGTCTGCCGCTTTCGAGCGCAGCCTGATTCAACCCACGTTAAGAACACGCATAGCGCTTCAAGGAGAAGCACATGAGCCAGCAACAGCAATCGATTGAACACTTGTTCGCGGAAGATCGCGCGCACTTCATGCATCCGTCCACGCACGCGCACGATCATGCAAGCGGCGCGTTGCCGGGCAAGATCGTGACGGGCGCCAAGGGCATTCGTATCGAAGATCATCAGGGCCGGACTTATATCGATGCATTCGCAGGACTGTATTGCGTGAACATCGGCTACGGTCGAACCGAAGTGGCCGAAGCCATTTATGAGCAGGCAAAGAAGCTCGCTTACTATCACACTTATGTCGGCCACTCGACCGATGCGATCATCGAGTTGTCGTCGCGCATCATCGCGTGGTCACCGGAAGGCATGAAGAAGGTGTACTACGGCATGTCCGGGTCCGATGCCAACGAAACGCAGGTCAAGATCGTCTGGTACTACAACAACGTACTGGGTCGCCCGAACAAGAAGAAGATCATCTCGCGCGAACGGGGCTATCATGGCTCGGGCATCGTCACGGGCAGCCTCACTGGCTTGCCGAGCTTTCATCAGCACTTCGACTTGCCGATCGATCGTGTGAAGCATACGGTTTGTCCGCATTGGTATCGAAAGGCACCGGCTGGTATGAGTGAAGCGCAGTTCACCGCATACTGCGTGGAAGAACTCGAGAAGCTGATCGCGAAGGAAGGCGCGGATACCATCGCTGCGTTCATCGCCGAACCGGTCATGGGCACGGGCGGCATCATCGCGCCGCCGGAAGGTTACTGGGATGCTATCCAGCAAGTGCTCAGCAAGCACGACATCCTCTTGATCTCCGATGAAGTCGTGTGCGGCTTCGGACGTCTCGGCTCGAAGATGGGCGCGCAGCATTACGGCATCAAGCCGGATCTCATCACCGTGGCTAAGGGCCTCACGAGCGCTTATGCGCCGCTGTCGGGCGTGATCGTGGGCGAACGTGTATGGGATGTGATCGACAAGGGCTCGCGAGAGCATGGTCCGATGGGACACGGCTGGACCTATTCGGGTCATCCCATTTGCGCGGCTGCTGCGCTGGCCAACCTCGACATTCTCGAACGTGAAAACCTCACGCAGAATGCGGCGGAAACGGGTGCTTATCTGCATGCGCAGCTTCACGCGGCATTCGATTCGCATCCGTTAGTGGGCGAAGTACGTGGCGCGGGTATGCTTGCCGCGCTCGAATTCATGGCCGATAAAGACGCGCGCAAACCTTTCGATGCGGCGCTCAAGGTCGGGCCGAAGGTATCGGCAGCGGCTCTGGAGCGCGGTGTGATTGCGCGAGCCATGCCGCACGGCGATATTCTCGGCTTTGCGCCACCGCTCGTCACGACGCGTGCCGAAGTGGATGAGATAGTCGGCATCGTCAAGCAGGCGGTCGACGCGGTGGCTAATGACGTGATCGGATCGACTGTCGCGAGCTGAGGTTCGAAGTGGAATGCGCGTTGCTCGTGTTGTTGGCACCGACAGCCTTTAACGGGAGCAAGCAATGACGATTAACGACAGCGAACAGAAGAGCACGGATAAGCCGCTTGGCGATGCTGGCAGCGGAGCAAGCGGTGGCGGTTCTATCGGCAATCTGCCGGGTCCCGGTTCAGCGACAGGAGGCGATCCAAAGCAAGGAGTGCGTCAGCCTAATGCGGGAGAGATCGAGCCTGAAAACAGGCGGCTTGACGAAGATCCGCATCAAACGGCGGAAGTGCCTTTGGGTTCAGGCAGCCGACCTGAACCGGCAGGAAAGGGTGGACTTGGCCCACAAAAAAGCGAAGGTGACGGTGCAACGTAGCACGAGCCGCTCAAGCCTTGAAAAGAAAGCGGCCGCTTTGTGCGGCCGTTTTCTGCTTGGCGATTAACGCGTGGCGATGTACATCGTAATTTCAAAGCCAAAGCGCATATCGGTAAAGCTAGGGGTTTCCCATTTCATAAAGCCTCCTTTTGCTAAAGCGGCCAAGCGGTTGCAAGACCGATGCGCGGTTCTAAGCTTGATTTAGCGCCGTGCGAATCCGCGCCCAAAATTCGACGCGCTTTAATCCTAACGCGTCTTAGGCGTCTGCATCATTGGAAATTGCCCGCAAGATCATTTAATTTATTTATAGCGGTCTTGGCCGGTTTCCTGAATTGTCAGAGGATGTACCTACTTTGTCAGGGTCCGTGGCGGGATTCTGTTCCAGCGCTTCGCCGGGACGAGGGATCACCCTGTCTGCTTCGGACGGCTCGATTTCGTTCAGACGATTGCCGCCGGGTGTACGCGGCTCTTCATGCAGGTCGTTATTTGCTCGCGCGGATGTCATTACGGTTTCCTTAAGTCGCCTTGTCATTCGATGAACCAGGCCGACGAACCAGCAACCGTTGTACCTAAGGTCAGCGTGCGCCAGGCGCACTTGATGCTAGCCGATTGATATGTCTATCCACTCGAAGGAGCGAGCATGTCAATCGAAGCGGACCGTATTTCCGATCTCGAAGTGAAAGTCGAAGACACGTTGTACATGTTCGACACGAAGGATCGCGCTGACGCGTTCCTGCAGTGCCTTGGCAACGACTCGTTGCAGACGTGCACCACTAATCATGCGCCTGTATCGATGCGCGCTGTGACGACCGACACCGGCGTGCCGGAAGGTGAACCGGGCAGCATCATCTCGCCCTCGCTTGGCGGCATGCCCTGATCCAATGCTCAAGAATCAAAGAATGGCGCTTGAAGTAGTGCGTGGCGCAAGCGCGCTGCGCGTCAGCGACTCTAGTGGCAAAGGCTTGTCGAAGAAGTAGCCTTGCGCCTGCGCTGCACCCATGTCGCGTAGTACTGCAAGCGTGGCCGCGTCCTCGACGCCTTCGGCCACAAGCGTGAGATCGAGCGACTCGGCCATTCGCACGATAGCTCGCACGATCGCGCGACTGCGAGGGCTTTCGGTCAGTTCGAGAATAAACGACTTGTCGATCTTGAGGCCGCTGAACTGATACTGATGCACATAGCTCAGGGACGAAAAGCCCGCGCCGAAGTCATCCAGTACGACGGACATGCCGTTATCCGCGAGTCTTTGCATGGTGCGGCGCGCAAGATCCGGCTCGGCTACGAGCGCGCCTTCCGTCAGTTCGAGACATACACGCGATGGCGACACGCGATAACGCCTGAGCAGCGCAAGGACATCGTCGGCGAACTCGGGGCGCGTCATGCTATAGCTCGAACAATTGACATGCACGGGCGGCCAGTGCGCAAAGCTGGCATTGGAAAGTATCGCGGCGACGCGTTCCAGCATGTATAAGTCGAGCCGACCGATGAGACGCAGCCCTTCCACTGCAGGCAGAAATTCGCCGGGCGCCACGATACGTCCATCGGGTTGGCGCCAGCGAATCAACGCTTCGAGCGCGACCACTTGGCCACTCCCTACATCGACGATAGGCTGAAAATACGGCAGCAACTCGTCGTCGCGCTTGATCGCGTTACGCAATGCGCCCTCGCGTTCGACCTGATCGGAGACCTGTCGGCGCAGCTCTTGATTGAACACGACGAAGCTGTCGCGACCCGCGTTCTTGACGCGATACATCGCGGTATCGGCATCGCGCAAAAGATCGGCGGGCTCGGTATGAAACTGCGTGTCCGCGCTCACGATGCCAATGCTGCACGAAGAAAACACCACATGTTCTTCGATATGAAACGGCAGATCGAAAGCCGCGAGGATGCGCTTGGCAATCGCCACCGCGTCGCGTACCGGCGCCTTGGGCGACAGCACTGCGAATTCGTCGCCGCCCAAGCGCGCGAGCAGATCAGAGGAGCGCAGACAATCGCGCAGACGCGCGGCGGCCTGCACCAGCAGCATGTCGCCGAAATGATGACCCAGGCTGTCGTTCACCACCTTGAAGCGATCGAGGTCGATGAACATCACCGAAAGCTCATCGCCGCGTGTCTGGTAGTCGTGCCATGCACCACGCAGCCGATGCATCAGATGACTGCGGTTGGGCAGGCCGGTCAATGCATCGTGCGAATTCTCGTACAGCAGACGCGCGTTGACATCGTCGAGTTCACGCGTACGGGCCTGCACACGGGCTTCGAGTTCGAGGTTGGCTGCATGCAATGCTTCGGCATCGCGACGGCGCGAGAGGGCGGTATCGATATGGCGCGATACGAAAGTCAGCAACTCCTGATCGCGCTGCGAATAGCGCACGAGCGGCGAGTAACTTTGCACCGCGAGCACGCCGCGCACGACGTCGCCATCGAACAGCGGAATGCCGAGCCACGAGCGCAGGCGCACGTCGTCGTGATCGGTTTCGAACGCCCCTTCCGCGATGAGACGCAGCGCTTCCTGATGATCGATGAGACGCGCGCGGCGTTCGCGAATCACATACTCGGTGAGCCCACGCTGGCCGCGACGCGGCTCGGGCCGCTCCTGCACGATCTCATCGACGTAATAGGGAAACGAGACTTCGCATGTTTCGGTTTCGAAGAGCGCCACATAAAAATTGCGCGCATAGAGCAGCTCGCCGACGATGCCATGCAGACTGCGAAAGAACTCCATCATGTCGCCGGGCCGGCTCGACAATTCCGCGATTTGATATAGCGCTGCTTGCAGATGTTCGGAACGCTCGCGCTCGGCAATGCCATGTCGCAAAGCAGCGTTGAGCTTCGACAATTCGGAGGTGCGGCGGGCGACCTGTTCTTCCAGATCCGCGCGATGCAGGATACGGTCGAGCGCCATCGCGACGTGACGCGCCACGACTAAAAACAGCGCGCGGTCCTCGGCGGTGTACATGCGCGAGACGTCATAGACCTGCATGGCCAGCATGCCGAAGACTTCGTCGGACGCATTCTTGAGCGGCGCGCCCATCCAGAACTCGGGGCGATCGCCGATGCAATAGAAACGCTCCGCGCGTTCGGCGGCGCAGATGTCGGCTGCGGTCACGAAGAGCGGCTGCTCGCTCGTGAGCACTTGCCCTGTCATCGAAAGACGCTTGGGATCGAGAATGTCGTAGTTCTCGGCGGCGACCACGTCCGTGTCGATCACATCGACGTAATACGGATAGGTGATCTTGCCGGTCTTGCGGTCGTAGAGCGCGAGGTAGAAGTTCTCGGCGTCGATGAGCGTGCCGAGACGCTCGTGCACGCAACGCAGAAAGTCCGCGCGCTCGGGCACCGAACTGGCGAGATACGCGATCTCATACAACACGCGTTGCGTGAGTTGCGCCCGCGCGAGGACATCGGCTTGCACGCGTTCACCAAGTGCGCGCGCGAGTTCAGCGAGATGTGCATTGTCGCTGTATGCCACCGGCGCGAGCAGCCAGCCGAGCACGCTTTCGCCGCGGCCGGTCGGCCAGGCATGCCAGCCGTGCGCGGCGCAGGCTTTCGCGAGGCGGTCCTCAGCGATGTCGCTTGGCCACGCTGGTATGCAAAATTCATTGCCCTGGCGTTCAAGATGCAATTGCTCGCCCGCGCGATACCAAGCCCATGTGTTGGGGCAAGCGGACGCGGCAGTGTCCCGCAGCAAGGCGTCGATGGACGGTGCGATGTTCGCCGGCGCGGCATCGTCCGCGCCAGCGTCGGTCACGTCTTCCTGTGCGGCCTGAGCCGCCTGCAGTGGCGCGTTATACGCGGAAAACACACTCATCGGCGCTCCAGGCCCTCAGGCCGCCTCGTCGGACGGTTGGTTAAGCAAAGCGGCTCGCGCACGGTTGCCCGAAGCGCCTCATGCAATCGCTCTTACTCTGGTATCGGCAGCGAGCATACAGCCTTGAGCATGGATGACAAAAAAAGCGGCAGGATTGGCTTTTGCATGCACTTTATGCCGATACCGCCGCGCGGGCGAAGCGCTCGCGGTAAGTCTGAGGCGCAACCCCGAGTGCGCGCACGAAGCCGCGTCGCATGGTTTCTTCCGAACCGAAGCCGCAGCGTGCCGCAATGCGCTTGACTGGCAGGTCCGTGTCGCCCAGCATACGGCGCGCGGCTTCCAGCCGCATTTGTTCGATGGCGCGAGCAGGCGTTGCGCCGGTCTGCGCCCGGTAATGACGCACGAAGCTGCGCTCGCTCATGCCGACGCGCGCCGCCAGCGTTCCGATGGATAGATTGCATGCAAGATTCTCCGCGATCCATGCATGCAATTCGCCGAAGCGTTCGCCCGAGTCCTTCTGCAGCGAAAGCGCGGCGCTGAACTGCGCCTGCCCGCCGGGGCGCTTCAGAAACACGACGAGATGACGCGCGACATCGAGCGCGAGCGCGCGTCCGAGATCATCTTCGACGAGCGCAAGCGCCAGGTCGATTCCCGCTGTCACGCCTGCGGAGGTCCAGAGATCGCCGTCGCGGATGAAGATGGGATCGGATTCGACCCGCACCGCCGGAAAGCGGCTCGCCAGTTCGGCGCAGCGCGTCCAGTGCGTGACGGCGCGGCGTTCGTCCAGCAGGCCGGTCGCCGCAAGCAGAAAGGCGCCGGTACACACCGATGCCGTGCGGCGTGCATGAGCGGACCGCGCGCGCACCCAGTCGACCAGCGTGCGGTCGCGCAGCGCTTCATGCACGCCCCAGCCGCCCGCGATGACGAGCGTGTCGCACGGCTCGCGCGCATCGGGCAGCGCTTCGCCGATCAGCCCAAGTCCCGCCGATGCTGTCACCGTGCCGCCCGGCGCGACGACTCTTGGGCGATAAGGGCGTGGCATGCCGGCCTCGCGCGCCAGTTCGTTCGCGGACGCGAACACCTGCAAGGGACCGGCGACATCGAGCAACTGGACGTCGGGAAAGGCGAGTATGTCGATGATGCGTGGCTTCGGCGATGACATGATAGCTAGGGCGCTTGGCGTAAAAAGTGGGGCGATCGACCATCTCGCCATAGCGTAGCGGCGTAGGATGCATTCGTCCACCTTCATTCTTCAACCTGCCACGAGAGAGAAAGCGATGACCCTTCAAATCGGCTTGCTGCTTTTCCCGCGCGTTCAACAACTCGACCTCACCGGTCCGTACGAGGTCTTTGCGCATCTGTCGGACGCTAAAGTGCATCTTGTATGCAAAACGCTTGCGCCTGTTCCTTCCAGTACAGGGATGCAACTCACACCCGACACATCGTTCGCGGAATGCCCAACGCTCGACGTGCTCTGTGTTCCCGGAGGCGAAGGCGTCGGCACTCTGATGGAAGACGAGGAAACGCTTGCGTTCATCCGCCAGCAAGCGAAGGGCGCTCGCTTCATCACTTCGGTATGCACCGGTTCACTCGTTCTCGGCGCGGCCGGTTTGCTGCGCGGCAAGCGTGCGACGACGCATTGGGCTTTTCACGAGCTGCTGGGCGAATTCGATGCGACGCCCGTGCACGCCCGCGTGGTGCGCGACGGCGCCTTGTTCACGGGCGGTGGAATCACGGCGGGCATCGACTTCGCGCTGACGCTCGCGGCTGAACTCGTCGGCGAGCACGAGGCGCAGGCCATTCAACTGCAAATGGAGTACGCGCCCGCGCCGCCGTTCGATGCCGGCGATCCGAATCACGCGCCTGCCGCCGTAGTGGCGGACGTGCGGGAGCGCTCGGCGGCTTCGCTCGCAAAGCGCAGGGAAATCACGAAGCGCGCGGTGCATCGGCTCGGATTGAATGCTTGATGCAAAATGCCGGCATGCCGCATTTTGAATGCCAAATGCCTGTATTCAGAACCGCTTTTGCAAGAAGTACCGCGCACGTCCTGCATGGAAATCCGCCAGTTCGCCGAAGACTTCGAAACCGTGGCGAGCATAGAGATCGCGGGCTGTCGGATTGAGCGTATCGAGCCACGCGGCGCGGCAGCCGCGCTTGCGTGCCTCGACTTCGGCGGCGTCGAGCGCGCGAGCGCCAAGTCCGCGACCGCGCGCATCTTCGCGAACCCAGAGCCATTTGACGAAAAGCCATTCCCACGCGGTGAAGCCCGCGAGGCCGCCTACAAAGTCGTCGCCTTGATAAAGCGAAACGGCCAAGTCGCGATGATCGCTTGGTCCGAGTTGACCGGTATTGAACGCGGCGAGACCGCCTGCCACATCGGCCTCGAACGATGCGTCGATCCAGTCGGTCACGGATACCGTCACTTGGATACGCTCGCCCTGCATCAAAGCTGCTCCGGCGGCGCAAGCGAGACGCCGGTAATGCCGTGTCGCGCGAACGCATCCCGAATAAAGCCCGACCGTTTGATGTCCTCGATGAAGTCGCGAAGATACTGCGTGGCCGCATCGCCGCGAGTCTTCGGCAAGCCCATTGCCTGCCTGATCACCATGAAGCGCCCGTCGAGCAACCGCACCCCGGGCGTGCGAGCGGCGTCGGCCTCGAGTTGCTGCTTCACGCCCGCGGCGACCTCGATCCCGTCGCGCAGAAAAGTGTCGACCACCGCCTCCGACAGTCCAGTGCGCACGAGTTGAGCATGCTGCAACTCGCGCGTCAGGAAGAGATCGTATGCGCTCCCTTTGCCCACCATGATGCGATTGCCCTCGCGATCCACATCCTCGATGCTTGAAAGCGGCGAGTCGTTGCGCACCAGATAACACCCTTCGATCAGCACATACGGTGCAGTGAACGCGATGCCCGCGCCACGCAGCGGATCGATCGCGAAGAAGCCGACATCGGCCTGTTCCGCCGTCACCGTCTCCACCGATTGCGCGGCGTTGGGAAAGGAATTGAATGCAATCTCGACGCCGAGCCGCGCGGCCAGTTCGCGGGCAATATCCACGGAGACGCCGCTGGGTTCGCTGCTCGCCGAATCGCGATGCACGAGCACGGGGTTTCCAAGGTTGAGCGCCGCGCGAAGCGTGCCGGTTGGAGCAAGAGCGTTTTTCGTGGTCGCGGCTAGCGTCATGGTCTTCCTTCGATGAGAGACGTTGGCATCTTGCGTTCTGCATGCAAACCGATCCGATGCAGAATACGCGATGCGCCAACCATCTGGCAAAGGAGAACGCATGCAGATACCCCGCATAGACAGTCGCGAGTTGATCGATCGCCTCAAGCTCGAACCGCATCCCGAGGGCGGCTACTTTCGTGAGACCTATCGCGCGAATTCAGGAGTCACGCGCAAGGGCGAGGACGATCTCCGTTCGGCATCGACAGCCATCTATTTCCTCCTTTGCGATGGCGCTTACTCCGCCTGGCACCGTATTCGGTCGGATGAAGTCTGGCATTTCTATGCGGGTGACTCGATCGATGTCCATGTGCTCCATTCGAACGGAGAACTGGCGACGCATCGACTCGGCAATGCGCTTGAAGATCCGCAGGCGGCGTTTCAGGCGGTCGTCAACGCGGGTGACTGGTTTGCCGCCGAATGCCATGAACCAGGCGGTGCCGCGCTCGTCGGCTGCACGGTGGCGCCAGGGTTCGAGTTCAGCGAATTCGAATTGGCCGCGCCCGGCGCGCTCGGGGCGCGTTATTCACGGCATCGCCAGTTGATCGAGCGGCTAGAGCCTAAGCGTCTGTGAGCCAAATGAAAGTCAGGCGCGCGGTTTGCTGTAAATCGGCTAAGAAATGAAAAGCAACTTAGCAAACGAGCAAACCGAAAGCGCCATGGACGATTCCCTTATCCGCCTGCGGGCGAAGATTGCAAGGCAAATCGCCGAGCGAGAAGCAACCCTACAACCGATGCGCGACTACGCAGTTCTTGGAGGCAACGCCACCCCCGAACGAACTTACTGCCCCGTTACCCTCGCGGCATTGGAGCAAGACCTTCGCGGCTGGAAGCGCATGGCCGCAAAATTGGAGACGACTGTTTTGTTCGAGCCGCGCGAACATCGCGCGTTACGCATGCCGCGTCTGCGTTAAGCAAGCGTCGGCCTTTGCGGTCAAAATGATTAGCGCAACGCTAACCACGGAGACCCGCAATGTCAGCATCGAAGCAAGACACGCCTGTCTGGTTCATCACCGGCTGTTCCACCGGCTTTGGCCGTGAACTCGCATCCGCTGTGCTTGCGCGCGGCTGGCGTGCTGTCGTCGCCGCTCGCGATCCCGCCCGCGTTGCCGACATCGTCGAGCCTGCAGGCGATAGAGCTATTGCGGTTCGGCTCGACGTCACGCGCCCGGACGACATCACCGCTTCGGTAAAAGCGGCGCACGATGCGTTCGGTCAGATCGACGTATTGATCAATAATGCCGGCTTCGGCTATTTGGCCGCAGTCGAGGAAGGCGAGGACGATGAAGTGCGCGCGATGTTCGAAACTAATTTCTTCGGCGCGGCTGCGATGATTCGCGCGGTATTGCCAGGCATGCGCGAGCGTCGCGCGGGGCACGTGGTCAACATCACATCCGTGGGCGGCCTAGTTGGTAATCCGGGCAGCGGGTATTACGCTGCGACCAAGTTTGCGCTCGAAGGCCTCGGCGAAGCGCTCGCGCGCGAGACCGAGGGCCTTGGCATCAAGGTCACGGCCGTCGAACCGGGACCTTTCCGCACGGATTGGGCGGGCCGCTCGCTTAAGCAGACCCAGCGTTCGATCGACGATTACGATTCCGTTGCCGGTCGCCGTCGCGCGGGGATTGCCGAGCTTAGCGGCAGACAAGCGGGTGATCCGGTGCGCGCGGTGCAGGTCATCATCGAAGCCGTGGAAGCTAAAAATCCGCCCGCGCATCTCGTGCTTGGCAATATTGGGCTCCAAGCCGTGCGGGCCAAGCTTGCAGCGCTTAACGCGGATATCGATACCTGGCAAGAACGCAGCGCCTGGAGCGACAACCCGCTCGATTGAAAGCATCAACCTCGAACCTCAGGCCCGCTTATTGCGCTATTTGTTATTGCGCTCGATCTTCGACGCTTGTGCTATTTACGCTTCGGGAAAAAACCATCATGCGCGTGCTTTTCGTTGAAGATGACGTTGGTCTTTGCGACGCTTTTAGCGCGCTTGCCCGCGCCTCCGGGCATATCGCAGATGTCGCATACGATGGACACCGGGCGCTTGAACTCGCGTCGGAAAATCGCTACGACACGATATTTATCGACATAGGCCTGCCGGATTTCGATGGTCGCGATCTTTGCAGACGGTTGCGCGCTGCCGGGCCGAGCCAGCTTGCTTGCGTCGTCGCGGTAACGGGTGACGACCGGCACCGTGACAGCGAACAGGAACAATTCGACGGCTATTACCTCAAGCCCTTCACTGAAGAAGGCTTTATGGCGGTCTTAGCGGCTTGCTAAAGAAAGCAATTAAGACGCAAAAAAACGTCCGTTCATTAGAACGGACGTTCTTTTTTGTGCTTAAGGAAATACAAGAAAACATAGCCGCACAGAAAAGTCCGTTTGTACAATGCCCTTAACGGAGATTTGAGGTCTGCCCAAAGAGGCAATAGCAGGAGACAACCCAAAAACGACATGGTCCGCTTTGCTTACAAGCGAGCACCGGAACACGACACCGCCGAGTCCCCGGTCTATCCGGTGATCGTGACCGGCGCGGGACCGGTCGGTCTTGCCACTGCAATCGATCTCGCGCAACACGGCGTTTATACCGTGCTCGTCGATAGCGACGACACCGTATCGGCCGGTTCGCGCGCCATCTGTTTTGCTAAGCGCACGCTTGAAATCTTCGAACGTCTCGGCTGCGTCGACGAGATGATCGAAAAAGGTGTGCGCTGGAATGTCGGGAAGGTGTTCCTGCATGACGATCTGATTTATGCATTCGACTTGCTGCCCGAAGCAGGCCATGCGCATCCCGCGTTCATCAATCTCCAGCAATATTACGTCGAGCGCTATCTCGTCGAACGCGCGGCACAACTCGATAACTTGCATATGTGCTGGAAGAGCCGTGTAGTCGGTGTAACGCAGCATCGGGATCATGTCGAACTGCAAGTGGATACGCCCGATGGACGATACGCCTTACGTACACGCTATGTCGTAGCGGCCGACGGCTCACGCAGCTTCATTCGTCAGGCTCTCGATCTCGATAGTCACGGCCGGGTATTCAAGGACCGCTTTCTCATTGCGGACGTCAAGATGAAAGCGCCGTTTCCGGCGGAACGCTGGTTCTGGTTCGATCCACCGTTTCATCGCAACCAGTCTGTGCTGCTGCATCGCCAGCCGGACAACGTATGGCGCATCGACTTTCAGCTCGGCTGGGAAGCTGACCCTGTCACGGAAAAAGCACCCGAACGTGTCATTCCGCGCGTCAAGGCATTGCTTGGCGAAGACGCGGAATTCGAACTCGAATGGGTGAGCATCTATACGTTTGCATGTCAGCGCATGGAGCATTTCAGGCACGGTCGAATTCTGTTCGCAGGCGATGCGGCGCACGGCGTCTCACCTTTCGGCGCGCGCGGCGCGAATAGCGGTGTGCAAGATGCAGACAATCTCGCATGGAAGCTCAGTCTCGTCGTTCATGGCGACGCTCCGCCCGCTTTACTCGACACGTATGCATCCGAACGGGAATACGCCGCGGATGAAAACATTCGTCATTCCACGCGATCGACCGATTTCATCACGCCGAAGAGTACGGCCTCGCGTCTCTTTCGGGACGCGGTGTTGAAGCTATCGAAGGACTGTGCTTTTGCGCGACGCCTCGTCAATAGCGGGCGACTCTCGGTGCCGACCGTGCTGCAAGACTCGCCGCTCAATACGCCCGATCAGCCCGATGACAGCTTCGCATGTTCGATGACGCCAGGGACGGCATGCGTGGATGCGCCCATACGCGTAAATGGCCGCGCTGCATGGCTCTTGCAACAAACGCATGGCAAAGGCTTCATAGGAATCTACTTCTGCGGCAGCGATGACGGGGAGGAAGTGCGCAGGGCTCTTTTACAGAGGCTAACGTCGTTTCGTCTATTGCTGGTTGCGCCGAAGGGCATGGCCGCGTCGTCCGAAGATATCGAAGACGTCGATGGCATCGTGGCGCATCGATTCGATGCTCGCCCCGGCACGTTCTACTTGTTGCGCCCCGACCAGCACGTATGCGCGCGCTGGCGTGCGTTCAACGCCGATGCGATATTTAACGCCGTACAACGCGCTACCTGCAATGGATAAAGCCAGCATGAAGCTCAAGCTCGAAGCCAATCTTGCCGATCCGGATGCGTTCTATGAACGGCTCATCGGCACACACGACGGACTAAGCGACGAAGAAAGCCGCATGCTCAACGCCAAGCTCGTGCTGCTTCTCGCGAATCATATTGGCGATGACGATGTAATCGGAGAAGCATTGGCCGTCGCACGCAACGGCGTCAAAGCAGATTAAACGGCAATGCGCAGTGTCTCGCAGATAAAGGCGCCAATGCGGTCGATATCGTCTAGCCGCAGCAGAGGCAGCGCGCTGTCGACTGCCGAGACATCGTCGGTTGCAATGGCAAGAATTGCGACGTCGGTCTTATAAAGCGGCTCCCGGCCAACCGATGGCCGAACCACCTCCAGTCGCGGAATGGCTTCGCGTGCAAATCCTTCGACAATCGTGAGGTCCGCATGTGTCAGCCGCGCAGCGAGTTCCGTAAGCGAAGGCTCGTTCCCCTCGCGCAACTCGCGCACGATTGCATAGCGGTAAGGCGATGCAATCACCACTTCGCCCGCGCCTGCACGCCTGAAGCGCGCACTGTCTTTGCCCGGAGGTTCGAGTTCGATTGAATGATGACTGTGCTTGATGACATTGACTACAAGACCGCGCTCCCGAAACCAGGGCAACAACGCCTCGATCAGCGTGGTCTTGCCCTGACCCGAGCGGCCCGAGATACCGAAGAGCGGCGCATTCATGCGATAGATCGTCTCAAGGAAAAGTGCTGGATCGATCGAAGGAGTTTAACGGTTCATTAGCAGCCAGGGAGAATTCGCGCTATCGTCGTGCATTGCGTTTGGCGGCGCCCCACGGTTCGCGTCATGGCCCCGTCAAGCATTAGCGGACAAAGCATTCAACAGGATCAAACATGGCAGAAGACAATCCCAGCACAGGCGTCGCTCCGCAGCAATTTTCCATCGAC
The DNA here is from genome assembly GCF_031450875.1 of Caballeronia sp. LZ001. Lineage (NCBI taxonomy): Bacteria > Pseudomonadati > Pseudomonadota > Betaproteobacteria > Burkholderiales > Burkholderiaceae > Caballeronia > Caballeronia sp. LZ001. The sequence continues at coordinate 1,306,026 of NZ_JARTVX010000004.1, forward strand.
GTAATGCTTGAAAAATATGCCAAGGGCGACGAGACGCGCGTCGAAGATATTTATCTGCGCGTGGCGCGTGGTGTCGCAATGGCCGAGCCCAGAGCGTTACGCGCGAAGATCGAAGCGGAGTTCGTCGATAACTTCCGGCGCGGTGCATTGGGCGCCGGGCGCATCATGAGCGCGGCGGGCGCGGGTATCGATGCCACGCTCATCAACTGCTTCGTTCAGCCCGTGGGCGATGCCATTCAAGGCGTCGACGATAACGGTTTGCCCGGCATTTACGTTGCGCTGCTGCAAGCGGCCGAGACGATGCGGCGCGGCGGAGGCGTGGGCTATAACTTTTCCGCCATTCGTCCTCGCGGTGCGCGCGTGCATTCCACGGGTTCAGCTGCATCCGGACCATGCAGTTATATGGATGTGTTCGATGCATCATGCCGCACGGTGGAGAGCGCAGGATCACGCCGTGGCGCACAGATGGGCATACTCGACTGCACGCACCCCGATTTGCTCGAATTCATCGCGGCTAAACACACGAAGGGACGCTGGAACAACTTCAACGTGTCCGTCGCGGTAACGGACGAATTCATGCAGGCCGTTGCCGACGACGCCGTCTGGCAACTCGTGCATAAGGCCGAGCCTTCGCCTGCACAGCGGGCATCGGCGGACATCCGGAAGCGTGACGACGGCTTGTGGGTGTATCGGGAAGTGCGTGCGCGTGACGTATGGAACACGATCATGCGATCGACCTACGATGTCGCCGAGCCAGGCGTCGTTTTCATGTCGCGCATGAATGACGATAACAATCTGCGCGCCGTCGAAACGATTCGCGCGACGAACCCTTGCGGTGAACAACCCTTGCCCGCATACGGTTGCTGCAACCTGGGCCCGCTCAATCTGACTCGCTTCGTGCGCGACCCTTTTGCGCAAGCGCGCGGCGGCGTCCCTGGTTTCGATTGGGACGGTCTCATGCGTACCACGCGCACGCAAGTGCGCTTTCTCGATGACGTTCTCGATGTCACGTTGTGGCCGCTCGAAGAACAAGCACGTGAAGCGGCTGCCAAGCGACGTATCGGTGTCGGCTTTACGGGGTTAGGCGACACGCTCGTAATGCTTGGTCTTCGTTATAACTCGAACGAAGGGCGCGAATTTGCCATGCGCGTCGCACGCACCATGCGCGATGAAGCGTATCGCGCGTCGGTCGAGCTTGCACGCGAACGCGGCGCATTTCCGCTCTTCGATGCAGCACGTTATCTGGAAGAGGGCACCTTCGCATCGCGCTTGCCTGATGATCTCAAGAGCGAGATTCGCGCGCATGGCATCCGCAATAGCCATCTGCTTTCCATCGCGCCCACGGGCACCGTGAGTCTCGCGTTTGCGGACAATGCATCGAATGGTATCGAGCCCGCGTTCTCGTGGACCTATCAGCGCACCAAGCGCATGGCCGATGGCTCCAGCCAGACCTTCGCTGTCGAAGACCACGCGTACAGGCTTTATCGAGAGATGGGCGGAGACGTCAAGGCGCTGCCCGATTACTTCGTGAGTGCGCTCGATATGTCCGCGCAAGATCATCTGGAAATGATGACGGCCGTGCAGCCTTTCGTCGACACATCGATATCGAAGACCGTCAACGTACCTGCGGATTATCCGTTTGATGCATTTCAGGACCTTTACTTCGAGGCATGGCGACGCGGCTTGAAGGGACTCGCGACCTATCGGCCTAACGACACCTTGGGCGCGGTGTTGTCAGTCACGCCACAAGAAGAGAAGACACCGAGCGACTCGCCCGATCCCGAACTGGATCTCGATCCTTTGCGTATTGCGATCGATCACCGTCCGCGTGGAGAGCTGCCCGCGATTATCGAGAAGGTCGAGTATCTGACGCAGGCGGGAAAGAAGTCGCTCTATCTTGCGGTGTCCTTCATCGAAGTGACAGGGCGTATTGCAGGCGATGACGTGACCATCGAGCGACCCATCGAATTCTTTATCCCGACGGGGCAGAGCGACGAATCGCAGCAATGGATCACGGCGACCATGCGTTCATTGTCGCTTGCGGCGCGTGGAGGCTTTGCCGCGCGTACGCTGCAGGACATGCGCAAGGTATCGTGGGATCGCGGTCAGGTGCGTCTCGGCGATGTCGAGCGTTTAGATGGACACCGCAGTCCACGCTGGCATGACTCGGAAGTCGCCGCGCTTGCCTTTGCGATTCAGCAAATTCTTCATCGACGCGGTTTTCTCGATGCCGAAGGCAGTCAGGTGCCGTCACGCGTACTTGCCCGCAAGCATATCGACGTGACCCATACACGCGCTCTAGTGACTGAAGACGAGACCGTGGCACACGCGGACGTGACGGATTTTTCGTCCGACGATGCCTTGTCGAACGACCCGCATACACTCACGCAGATGCATGGGCGCAAATGCCCGACATGTGGCGCGAATGCGGTGATCCGGAAAGACGGTTGCGACTTCTGCACTGCTTGCGGTGAAATAGGCGCTTGCGGCTGAAGCTCAAACGCGTGTGCCCGGCAGGCACACGCGTTTGATTGATTTGCTACTCGCCGTGCCCGCTCGTGTCCTGCTCGGTCTCTTGCGAGCGAGATTCGACAAACGGGCGCCACACCGGCGTCACCGAGGCTAGTTCTTCAAGAACCGAATATTGTTCAAGCGAAGTATTTTCGAACATGATGACCTCTGCAATTCTTTAGCGCGTGACCGAACCGTTCGCATATTCCACGATATGGCGATTGCGCGCTTCCGCTTGAGCGGCATCGCGAGCATGCGCTTCGCTTTGAGCAGCGACCGCATCGCCCCACATGCTGCGATCAGGATACGTATTGCGATTCAACGCGGGCAACGAACCGTTCGAATAGGCAGCGGCAAGTTCAGCCCGCACTTGCGCACGCGTCTTGGGCGTTTCACTCGTAGTCGTTTGCGTCTGATACGTTCCCGCGCGGCCAATGCCTTCACCGCCGTCGGCAAATGCCGTGCTCGAAACCACGGCTGAGATAGCCGCGAGCGAGAAACCCGTGATGAGATAGCTTTTCATGCGTGCAACTCCTTTCGATCCGTTTCTTGTGCTTCGGATGCGACGCGGATGCAATCGGCTAAGAAGAGGATTGCATGCGCTTCGCGACAGGTCGAAATGTAGTCGCCACGCTAGGGGCAGATAAATGCCGGATGCGCGAATAGATTTGTCGATTTCGGCGAATAATCGCTAAGAGCCTTAGCCACCGGACATTTGGCGACGCTTGCATGTGCCGGCATTTTTCCCTATCGCATCGATAGGGACGAAAAAAAGGCGTGTCGCCTGAGACACGCCTTTGCTTTGCCAGCGAAATAGCTAGCCAATAGTTAGCTATACAACGACATCCTCAGTACCCGAAACTTCCGGTGTACCGTGACGCACGACCGTGGGCGCGGCAGTGCTGGTGGGCAGGCAACGCTCCTCCGCGTCCTTCTGACCTTGCAGCAACGGGCAACGCTCGAACAGCTCCGCGACCCAGTCCACGAACACGCGCACCTTTGGCGAAAGATGGCGATTGTGCGGATAGACGGCGGAAATAGGCATCGGCAAAGGGCTCCATTGCGGCAGCACTTCGACAAGCTCGCCTGAACGCAAGTACGGCAACGCCATGAAGCGCGGCGCTTGAATCAGACCCACGCCCTTGAGACCGCAACTGAGATAGGCCTCGGCGTCGTTCACCGCGATCATGCCGCGCATCTTCACTTCGATGGATTCGTCGTTGACGACGAAGTCCATATCCATCACACGCCCCGTGCGGCTCGAAAAATAATTCACGGCCACATGGTCCTGAAGGTCTTCAAGCGTTTGCGGCTTGCCATGACGTTCGAGATATTGGGGACTTGCGACCGTCACGCCCTGAAACACGCCAATGCGTCGCGCGACCAGACTCGAATCCTGCAGCGTTCCGACGCGAATCACGCAGTCGACGCCTTCCTGGATGAGGTCGACTGGCTTGTCGCCGAAGCCGAGCATGAGTTCGATTTCCGGATAGCGTGTGTGAAAGTCGCAAAGCTGCGGCATCACGATGAGCCTGCCGATGGCCCCCGGCATGTCTACCCGCAATTTGCCGTGCGGACCCTTGCCGTTGTCCGAAAATGTGCCCTCGGCTTCCTCGATGTCGGCAAGGATGCGCACGCAGCGCTCGTAGTAGGCCGCGCCATCGGGCGTCAGATTGAGCCTGCGTGTCGTGCGCTGAAGCAGTCGCACGTTGAGAAACGCTTCCAGGTTTTGAATGATCGTCGTGACCGACGCGCGCGGCAAATTGAGCGTATCCGCTGCGCGCGAAAAACTGTTGGTGTCGACAACCCGTGTGAAGACCTGCATTGCTTGTAGCCGATCCATGTTTCCTCACCTTCGCTGCTTAGGGCACCAGCATAGCGGCGCACGGAATTAAGCGCCTGGCTAAGAACAGTCATGTGCGTATTAACGATGATTGTTCGGTGCGTCCGAATTGTGTTGCCGGATTATAGGCATTTATTAAAAAAGGCGTGGCATCCAGAATTCGCAGCATCGCAACTTATGCGTGACGGCCTTATTTCTCAGGCCGCGCACGAAAAATAACCATGGCAACATTGTTGGATCTGGAGGCGCGTCCGAGATTGTGCATCGAAGATGTGCGTATCGCCGGACACGTACAACCGATCACGCTGCGCAGTTACCGCCCCGCGTCGGATGGCAGCGTGTTGCCTATCGTTCTTTATTTCCACGGCGGCGGTTTCGTGCGTGGAAGTCTGGACGAAGCCGATGTGGCTGCAAGCGTCATTGCGCGAGATACGCCCGCTTGGGTCATCTCGGTCGGCTATTCGCTTGCGCCTGAATTTCCATTTCCCGCCGCGCCTGAAGACGGATATCGCGCGGCACAGTGGGCGGTTGCGCATGCTCGTGCGCAACGCGCAGACCCTTTGCGCATCGGCGTGGCGGGGCATGACGCAGGCGGCAACCTCGCGACGTGCGTTGCAGCCATAGCGCGCGATCGCGGCGATTTGCGCCTGTCCGCTCAAGTGCTGCTTGCGCCATTGCTCGATCCGAGCATGACGCGCCTCGCCGATGAACGCAAAGTGCTGTGCCCCGATCTGGAAATGAGCGATTGCGCGCGTTGCTATCGCGCGTATCTGCCCGTGCCTTCGCAACGTTTGCATCCCTATGCGGCGCCGCTCGAATCGCGGCGACTCAATGGGTTGCCGCCGGCGCTGATCGCGAGCGCGGAGCATGACCTCCTGCATATCGAGGCGGAAAAATACGCGGCGGAATTGATCAACGCAGGCGTGCCGACCGAAATGACGCGTCATTGCAAGGCCTCGCATCAAGCGCTGGCCGCGCATCCCGACGCGCTCGCCGATGTCGTCGCGTTCTTCAAGAAACGCCTCGCGCGCCCCAAATGAGCGCGCCACGCACCATAAAAAAACAATCTCAACGCAACCGGAGCTTCACCATGTTCTTCACTCGCAAACGTATTTACGCGGCGCTAGGCGCGGTGATCGTCATTGCTGGCGCGGGCGGCTATACCGCCTGGCGCGGTCACGGCGACGCCATCAACCAGGCGCAAGCCGCCGCGCATAGCCCGACCGCCACCGAAGTGGACGTGGCCGCGGTGGTTTCGAAGACCATCACGGACTGGCAGAGCTATTCGGGCCGTCTCGAAGCGGTGGACCATGTCGACATTCGCCCGCTCGTGCCCGGCACGATCGTCGCGGTGCACTTCAAGGACGGCGCGCTCGTGAAGAAGGGTGACGCGCTCTTTACCATCGACCCGCGTCCGTACGAAGCGGAAGTCGCACGCGCGGCGGCGCAAGTTGCATCGGCGCAAGCGCGTAACGGCTATACGTCCACCGACGCTGCGCGTGCAGAGCGCTTGCTTACCGATAACGCCATCGCCAAGCGCGATTACGACGAGAAACAGAACGCCGCGCGCGAGGCCGTCGCCAATCTGAAGGCCGCGCAGGCTGCGCTCGAAACGGCGAAGATCAACCTTGCCTACACGCATATCGTGGCGCCCGTATCGGGGCGCGTATCGCGTGCAGAGCTCACGGTGGGCAACATCGTCTCGACGGGTGCGAATGCGCCGCTTCTGACCACGCTGGTCTCGGTCTCGCCGATCTATGCCTCGTTCGATGTCGACGAACAGACGTACTTGCGCTATCTCGGCCGCGATACGGGCAGCAGCGTGCCTGTTTCGCTGGGTCTTGCAAACGAAGACGGTTACTCGCGCGAAGGCGTGGTCGATTCCGTCGATAACCGCCTCGATACGACCTCGGGCACGATACGCGTGCGGGCTCGCTTCAACAATCCGGATGGCTCGCTCTTGCCGGGACTTTATGCACGCATCAAGGTCGGCGGTGGCACGCCGCATCCGGCCGTGCTCGTGGATGACGCGGCTGTCGGCACCGATCAGGACAAGAAGTACGTCATGGTGGTGGACAAGGACAACCGCGTGCAGTACCGCGAAGTCACGTTAGGCGCCACGCATGAAGGCCTGCGCGTGATTACGAAGGGATTGCAGCCGGGCGAACGCATCGTCGTCAATGGCTTGCAGCGCGTGCGTCCCAACGATGTGATCAAGGCCAATAACGTCGCAATGGACAGCAACGCCAATGCGACGCCCGTGAAAACGGCATCGGCTTCGTAAGCATCTCGAACAGACAGAACTCGTCATGAACATATCCAAATTTTTCATCGACCGTCCGATCTTTGCGGGCGTGCTGTCGGTGATCGTGTTGCTGGCTGGCGTCATCGCCATGTTCAAGCTGCCGATCTCCGAGTACCCGGAAGTCGTACCGCCTTCGGTCGTGGTGCACGCGCAGTATCCGGGCGCGAATCCGAAGGTGATCGCGGAGACCGTGGCCTCGCCGATCGAAGAGCAGATCAACGGCGTCGAGGACATGCTCTACATGCAGTCGCAGGCGAATAGCGACGGCAACCTCACGACCACGGTCACGTTCAAGCTCGGCACCGATCCGGACAAGAACACGCAGCTCGTTCAGAACCGCGTGAATCAGGCTTTGCCGCGCTTGCCGCAAGACGTGCAGCGGCTTGGCGTGACCACCATCAAGTCCTCGCCGACGCTGACTATGGTGGTTCACCTGAACTCGCCGAACAACCGTTACGACATGACGTATCTGCGCAACTATGCGTTGATCAACGTGAAGGATCGGCTCGAACGCATCTCGGGTGTGGGTGAAGTGCAACTGTGGGGTTCGGGCGATTATTCGATGCGCGTATGGCTCGATCCGCAAAAGGTCGCGCAACGCGGCATGACGGCGACCGACGTGGTCAACGCCATTCGTGAACAGAACGTGCAGGTGGCGGCAGGCGTGATCGGTGGTTCGCCCACGCTGCCGAATACGCCCCTGCAACTGAACGTGAATGCACGCGGCCGCTTGCAGAACGAGTCCGAGTTCCGCGACATCGTGCTGAAGACATCGCCCGATGGTGCGGTCACGCATCTGAGCGATGTGGCGCGCGTCGAACTCGCGGCATCGGAATATGGCTTGCGTTCCTTGCTCGACAACAAGTCGGCGGTTGCAATCGCAATCAATCAGCAGCCGGGTGCAAATTCGCTGCAAATCTCCGATGAAGTGCGCAAGACGATGAAGGAACTGCAGGCGGATATGCCTGCGGGTCTCGAGTATCAGATCGTCTATGATCCGACGCAGTTCGTGCGCTCCAGTATCGAAGCGGTAATTCATACGCTCGCTGAAGCCATCGCCTTGGTCGTGCTCGTGGTGATTGTGTTCCTGCAAACCTGGCGTGCTTCGATCATTCCGTTGCTGGCGGTGCCGGTGTCGATTGTCGGCACGTTCTCGCTGCTGCTTGCGTTCGGCTTCTCGATCAACGCGTTGTCATTGTTCGGGATGGTCCTCGCGATTGGCATCGTGGTGGACGATGCAATCGTCGTCGTGGAGAACGTCGAACGTAATATCGAAGCGGGGTTATCTGCCCGAGAGGCGACGTATCAGGCCATGCGCGAAGTGAGCGGGCCGATCATCGCAATTGCCTTGACGCTCGTGGCCGTGTTCGTGCCGCTCGCGTTCATGTCTGGCCTCACGGGTCAGTTCTACAAGCAGTTCGCGATGACCATCGCTATCTCAACGGTGATCTCCGCATTCAACTCGCTGACCTTGTCGCCTGCGCTGGCTGCGATGTTGCTCAAGGGTCACGATGAACCGAAGGACTGGCTCACGCGTGGCATGGACCGTGTGTTCGGCGGTTTCTTCCGTCAGTTCAACAAGGTCTTTCATCGCGGTTCGGATGCCTACGGCAAGGGCGTGAAGAGCGTTATCAACCGCAAGGCCGTAATGATGGTGCTGTATGCCGTGCTTCTTGCAGGTGCGGTTCTGATGGGCAAGATTGTGCCGGGCGGTTTCGTGCCCGCGCAGGACAAGGAGTATCTGATCAGCTTCGCGCAATTGCCCAATGGCGCATCGCTCGACCGTACCGAAGGCGTGATCCGGCAGATGAGCGACATCGCGCTCAAGCAACCGGGCGTGGAAAGCGCAGTGGAGTTTCCGGGCTTGTCGGTGAACGGCTTTACGAACTCATCGAGCGCGGGGATCGTGTTCGTGACGTTGAAGCCCTTCAAGAACCGCGTGCATGACAAGGCACTTTCCGCCAATGCGATCGCGGGTGCGCTGAATCAGAAGTATGCGGGTATCAAGGGGTCGTTCATCGCCGTGTTCCCGCCTCCGCCGGTTCTCGGGCTGGGTACGCTCGGTGGTTTCAAGATGCAACTGGAGGACCGTGGTGCGCTCGGTTATGCAGCGCTCGCGGATGCGACGCAGGCGTTCATCAAGCGTGCCTCGCAGACGCCTGAACTCGGACCGACGTTCTCGAGCTATCAGATCAACGTGCCGCAGCTGAACGTCGATCTGGATCGCGTCAAGGCCAAGCAGCTTGGCGTATCCGTGACAGATGTTTTCGACACGATGCAGGTGTATCTCGGCTCGCTCTACGTGAACGACTTCAACCGCTTCGGACGCGTGTATCAAGTGCGCGTGCAGGCCGATGCCCCGTTCCGCGCGAACCCTGAAGATATCGGCTTGCTGAAGACCCGCAACGCGAATGGCGACATGGTGCCGCTCTCGTCGCTCGTCAGGGTGACGCCGACCTATGGTCCGGAAATGGTGGTGCGCTACAACGGCTACACGGCAGCTGACATCAACGGCGGTCCGGCTCCTGGCTATTCATCGGGTCAGGCGCAGGCAGCGGCGGAGCGAATCGCCGCGGAAGTGTTGCCGCGCGGGATCAAGTCCGAATGGACCGATCTCACGTATCAGCAGATTCTCGCGGGCAATGCGGCTTTGTGGGTGTTCCCGATCAGCGTGCTGCTCGTGTTCCTCGTGCTTGCAGCGTTGTATGAAAGCCTGACCCTGCCGCTCGCGGTGATCCTGATCGTACCGATGAGCATTCTGTCGGCGCTGCTCGGTGTTTGGCTTACGGATGGCGACAACAACATCTTCACGCAGATTGGTCTAATGGTGCTGGTGGGCTTGTCGGCGAAGAACGCGATTCTCATCGTGGAGTTCGCCCGCGAACTGGAGATGCAGGGACGCTCGATCGTGCAGGCCGCGATCGAAGCAAGCCGCTTGCGCTTGCGCCCGATTCTCATGACATCCATCGCCTTCATCATGGGCGTGGTGCCGCTCGTACTGTCTTCGGGTGCGGGTTCGGAGATGCGTCATGCAATGGGCGTTGCGGTGTTCTTCGGCATGCTGGGTGTCACGCTCTTCGGTCTGATGCTGACGCCGGTCTTCTACGTGATCCTGCGCAAGCTCTCGCGCACGGAGCATGTGACGGACAAGCACGGCTCGCATCCGCAGATGCGGGGTATCGGCGGCTCTTACGAGGCGCAATGAGGTCAAACATGAACAAGTTGCATATGAAACGATGGCTGGGCCTTCCGGGTTTGATGGCGGCGCTGCTGGTAGTCGCGGGCTGCTCGCTCGCGCCCACTTACGAAAAGCCGGATGTGCATGCGCCTTCCGCTTACAAGGAAACGCCGCAACGAACCAGCGATACGAGCGCGCTTGCTCCTTCGGAAACGGGCAGCTGGAAAACGGCTCAACCTTCCGAAGAAATGATGCGCGGCGAGTGGTGGACCTTGTTCGATGATCCCGCGCTCAACGACCTCGAACGTCAGGCGCAGGAAGCGAACCAGAACCTCAAGGCAGCAGCGGCACGCGTGAAGGAAGCGCGCGCAATCAACCAGACTGCGCGTGCGGGTCTGTTCCCGACGCTCGATGCAGGCTTCGGTCCGACGCGTGAGAAGTTCTCGCCGGCATCGCAGTTCCTGCCGGCCGATGCCAACGTGCCTGCACAAACGTTGTGGCGTGCCCAGGCGAGCGCATCGTATGAAGTCGATCTGTTCGGCCGCGTTTCGGATTCCGTCAAAGCCGCCAACGCCGACACGCAACAAGGCGAAGCGCTTTTCCGCTCGGTGCAGTTGGCCTTGCAAGCGGACGTCGCGCAGAACTACTTCAATTTGCGCGAGCTCGATGCGGAGAACGATGTCTTCACGCGCACGGTGACGTTGCGTGAGCAAGCGTTGAAACTCGTGCAGCGCCGTTTCGATGAAGGCGACATCAGTGAACTCGATGTGGCGCGCGCCAAGTCCGAGCTCGCGACCGCGCGCTCGGATGCGATGACCGTGCAACGTCTGCGCGCATCGTCCGAGCATAGTCTTGCGGTGCTGCTCGGCAAGACGCCGGCTGAATTCAGCGTGGCGGCAAATCCGCTTAAGCCAGTGACGGTTCGCGTGCCGCCGGGCTTGCCTTCAACCTTGCTTGAGCGTCGTCCTGACATTGCTGCTGCTGAACGTTCGATGGCCGCAGCAAATGCACGCATAGGCGTAGCGAAGGCTGCATTCTTCCCTTCGCTCACGTTGACGGGCGCAGGCGGCTTCGAGTCGGCAACGCTTGGCGATCTCTTCAAATGGTCGAGCAGAACATTCCTGCTGGGTCCTTTCGCGGGAACGGCGCTGAATATTCCAATCTTCGATGGCGGCCGTCGCAAGGGCAATCTCGCGAATGCACGTGCAATCTATGAAGAGGACGCCGCGAATTATCGGCAACAAGTGCTTGTTGCATTTCGTGAGGTAGAAGACAATTTGTCCGACTTGCGCATTCTCGAAGATCAGACGGCTACGCAATCGGATGCGGTCAAGGCTTCAGTGCGCGCGGCACAACTCTCGCGAACGCAGTACACGGAAGGTGCGGTCAATTATCTCGATGTGATCGATGCGGAGCGCACTGTGCTGCAATCGCAGCGTACTTCGGTGCAGCTTGCGGGAACGCAGGCGGTATCCACAGTCAACTTGATACGTGCATTAGGCGGCGGCTGGGGCGATGCGATGCCCGCGCCGGTGCCTGAGCCGAGTCTCGCGCAGAAGTAATGCGTCTTCAAGGCCCTGCAGCATGCAGGGCCTTATTGTTCGTATCGGGGAACATATGTCTTCATCCACGGGCCATTTATCCCGGGCCTGCAAATCCCTAAAATTCTTATATGGAAATGGGAGCTAAAGATGAAAGCATTAATTGCCCGACAACTGTATCAACCAGCCGTGGTGCTGCCACTGCTGCTACTCATGCGCCTGATGGTCACCCTTGACTTCAACCTCGCGCAAGTCATGTTCGTGATGGTGTTCAAGGGTTCGCAGCAAGCGTATCAGTTTGCCATTCGCCGCACGCTGCACCGTCAGGAACACATCGGGTGCAGTCACTGCTGCTAAAGCGCTTTAGTAAATCTCCGGGACGTACATGGTCTCCGGCACGGGCTGCCGCAAATAATCCGGATTGAATACGCGCTCGGGCAGCGTGATCGCAGAGTGCTCGATCTCGTGATACGGCACCTGACTCAACAGATGATGCATGCAGTTCAGCCGCGCACGCTTCTTGTCGACGGCCTGAACCACCCACCACGGCGCTTCGGGAATGTGCGAACGCTGCAGCATGACTTCCTTAGCGGCTGTATAGGCTTCCCAGCGGCGTCGGCTTTCGAGGTCCATCGGACTCAGCTTCCACTGCTTTAGCGGATCTTCAATACGCGCCTCGAAGCGCACTTCCTGTTCGTCATCGGTAATAGAAAACCAGTACTTGATGATCTGAACGCCGCTACGCACGAGCATCTTTTCGAACTCGGGCACGGAACGGAAGAACTCTTCGTATTCGGCGTCAGTACAGAAGTTCATCACGCGTTCTACTCCCGCGCGGTTATACCAGCTTCGATCGAACAGAACGATTTCGCCGCCTGCCGGAAGATGCGATACGTAGCGCTGGAAATACCATTGCGTGCGTTCACGATTATTCGGCGCAGGCAGAGCAGCGACGCGGCACACGCGCGGGTTCAACCGCTGCGTGATGCGCTTGATCGCACCGCCTTTACCGGCCGCATCGCGGCCTTCAAAAATCACCACGAGTCTATGGCCCGTATGCACAACCCAATCCTGCAACTTCACCAGTTCGCCCTGCAAGCGAAATAGCTCGCGGAAATAGGTCTTACGAAGCTGCCGTTCCTCGTCGGAGAACGCTGCCTCGCCATCCAGGAAGCGGTCGTCGATCTCCATTTCGAACTCTTCGTCGTAGCTGTCGATCAGGTCGGCATGGAAGCGGCGCTGCTTGTCCATCTCGTTCATTGGGGGCTCCGTGGGCGGCTTGCCGCTGCAATTTTTGCGGCGCAGATTGCTTGATTATGACTGTATTCGAAGGCAATCATATGACGGCGTACGCAACGCTTTGCGCGTTTAGTGCACCGAGGGCAAATTGCGAGGTCGCTTGCGCCGTTAGAATGTTGCGATATTTAAGTGGCATTGCGATGGCAACTTTCCCTTCCGAGGCCAAAGACACGATGAATCAAACCTCAAGCGCGATTCCAATTTTCGACGCCGAACGCACCGCGCAGCTCGTTCCTTATGACCGCCTGGTCGACACGCTTGCCGCCACCATGCTCGATTACGCGGCGGGCCGTATCGTGAGTCCGGAGCGCATGGTGGTGCCGCTTGCACAAGGAGGGATCATGTTGTCGATGCCTGCAAGCGCGGCGGACTTGGCCATGCACAAGCTCGTCAACGTGTGCGCGGGTAACGGTGCGCTTGGTTTGCCCACGATTCACGGACAGGTCACCGCATTCGATGCCGTCACCGGCGTGCCGCAATTCATGCTCGATGGCCCTACTGTAACGGGGCGCAGAACGGCGGCGGTATCGATGCTCGCTATCCGCGCTCTGAGTGCGCAGCCGCCGAAACAAGTGCTGGTGATCGGTACGGGCAAGCAGGCGGCCTACCATGTGGAGGCGATCGCAAGCGTTTATCCCGATGCATCGATCATCGTCCAGGGGTCGCGAGCCGAGCGTGCGAATGCCTTTTGCAAGGCCTACGCAGCGGCTTCGCCAAAGCTAGCGGCGCTTGAAAGCTCAAACATTCCTGAAGCTGTCGATGTCGTCATCACCGCGACTACCAGCAAGCAGCCTGTCTATACGCTGCCGGCGCGAGCAGATCGGTTGGTCATCGGTGTTGGCGCCTTTACGCCTGATGCGGCAGAAATAGCGTCGGGCATTATCGATTCAAGCGCTTTGTATGTCGATGACCCGGCAGGCGCGCGCCATGAAGCGGGGGATTTCATCCTTGCCGGTGTGAAATGGGAGAACGTCAATTCACTTGCACAAGCAATCACGGCAAGGGTGAAAAACGAACGCCCGGTCGTATTTAAATCCGTCGGATGCGCGGCATGGGATCTCGCTGCATGTCGAGTTGCTAGAGCTTTATTGTTAGACAAAAATAACCGCGCTATTTAAGGCGCTAGCTGGCTTGGAACGTTCCTTGCTGAATGTCTGTTCAATCGAAAGCTGGCGCAAGCGCCTTTGCACCCAAATGAACAGACCCATGAATAGCCGATACGACACCAGATGGACGCCCGGTTTTCCCGCGCGCAACGACGGGAATGATGGATCAGGCGGTGCGTCCGCACAGCCTAACGCGGCGCCGCCGGCTGCTTACTTTATCTCCGTGCTGGAGCTTGCGACTGGCGAGAAGCTGGGCAATGACGAACGCTTACGCGCCGTCGCCATGCTTGAATCGCAGTTTGGCGAGGGACGTCCACGTACGCTTAAGGAGGCCGTGCGCATTTGTGCCGGAGCCATCGATTCATCGACATTGCAGCGAATGGCGCGTGGCGCTAAGGCTTAGGAAGGCCTTAGCGAGCGACGCAATTCGTTCACGGTCTTGTAAGACAGGCGGCTCTTATTTAACCGTCTGAATCACTTCGAAGCCTTCGAATTCCGGGTGGCCTAAGTAAAGCTGCCTGGTTTCTCCGCCCGCATTGCGATGCGCGGCGCGAAATGCATCCGACTGAGTCCACTGTTCGAACGCAGCATGGTTTGTCCAGATCGTGTGACTCGAATAGAGGACATGGTCATCCCGCGTCGGTCCCTTTAGCAGATGGAACTCCACGAAGCCCGGCACTTCCTTGAGGTGCGTGTCACGGCTTGTCCAGAGATGTTCGAAATCGGCTTCCGCGCCTGGAACGATCTTGAAGCGGTTCATGGCAATGTACATGTCGATATGGCTCCTTGGTTTTAGGCATTCGAAAAATTATCAGGCCTTTGACAGTTCGACCAGCGTCCTGAAGCCGCCGAAGAACATGCGTTTGGGATCGAACGGCGGTTCGCCGTTTTCCATCATGCTCTTAAGGCGCGAGTCTTCCATTACTTTGGCGTTGACGGCGTCACGCTGTTCGCGCGATTCATAGACTATCCACGAGAACACCACCGTTTCGCCTTCCTTGAGCTGTACGCTTCGAGGGAACGAGGTGAGCTCGCCTGGCTTAACATCGTCGGCAATACATTCGACAAACTGCAGCGCGCCATACTCCAGCCATATTTTGCCCGCTGCATCGGCCATGCTGCGATACGCGTCGACCTTGTCGATCGGCACTGGTACGACGAAACCATCCACATAGTGCGCCATTGCTGTCTCCTTTGAGCGAACCAGTCGCTGCTTGCTTTGAGCACCGGGCGGCCATCTAAGTTCAGGAGGGCACGTTTGTCCATTTGCCTTCCGCGAACTTGAGCAAGACGGACGATAGCGGCGCGAGATCCATCTTGAGTATCGACGACAACGGTTCGTCGCGCACGATACAGAGCGCCGCCTTCATGACGATGGCGTGCGTTACGACTATGCAGCATTCGTGCTCCGTATTCGAAGCAAGCCCCTCAAGCGCTTTCTTAACGCGCTTTGACAGCATTGCCACGCTCTCGCCGCCATGCGGCCTTGCATGGGGATCGGAAAGCCATGCCGCAACGTCTTGAGGCTCGCGCTCACTAATCTCGCGAATGGAACGACCGCGCCATTCTCCATAGTCGATGTCGTCGAATGCGGCATCGATCGAAAAATCTGTCGTGATCCAAGCCGCTGTTTCGCAAGCAGCGCGGGCCGGGCTGGATGTTACACGGCTTGGCTCGCCCGGGACATCGAGCGTGCATTCAGCCTGTTCGACAGGCTCGTCGCCTTGCGGAAAACGCCCGCTTTTCATGGCATGCGTGGCGGCGTGGCACAGCAAAATCAATGTCGATTGCATAGGCTTTAGCTCATGGTCGTTTTACTTTGCCGGCAATCATCATAGAATGGCAAGCCTGCAGTGCGAGGAAGCCGGTGGAAGCCCGGCACGGTCGCGCCACTGTATGCGGTTCGCGCTAAGAGCGCGATGCCGCGAGTCAGACCCCGCTGCATGCTCTTCGTCTATCGGGACGCGCTTTTCCCTGGAGAAATTTCAATGAATATGTCCAACGCGCCGGCTTTTTCCGCTGGCATTGCAACGCCCGCTAACGATGCGCCGGTCCCCATTCCGGTGCGTGAGGTCCTTCCTTGGGCCGTTTTTATCGGCCTCGTTCTGCTGATCGCGATTTATTTCGTCGGCGCCGAGCAAGGTGCAACGTCCATTATCTCGGGCATGTACGTCCACGAATTCGTTCACGATGGCCGACACTTGCTCGGCTTTCCGTGCCACTGAGGACGAAGCATGATTCGCAACTTGCTTATACGCGGCATGGTCGCGGGACTCGTCGCGGGCCTGATCGGCTTTGGCTTTGCGCGCGGCTTCGGCGAACCTTCAGTTGCTCGGGCTATCGCGTTCGAGGAACAGCACGAGCATGCACAAGCGCCCGCACACGATCATCACGATGAAGCGGCGGCAGCGCAATCGCATAGTCACGGTGATGATGAAGAACTCGTTAGCCGGGACACGCAAGCGGGTTTGGGCTTACTAACGGGCGTGGTGGTGTTCGGCACGGCTTTAGGCGGTATTTTCTCGCTGATCTTTGCCTTGGCTTATGGGCGGCTCGGCTCGTTGCATGCGCGCGGAACGTCGGTTTTGCTTGCGCTCATTGGTTTCGTTAGCGTTGCGCTCGTGCCGTTCATCAAATATCCCCCAAACCCGCCCGCCGTGGGCAATGCCGAAACCATCGGTCCGCGTACGGCGCTTTTCTTCGGCATGGTGGCGATATCAATCGTCGGCGCGGTGTTCGCGGTCTATGCGCAGCGACGCTTGCAGGCGCGTCGCGGCAACTGGAACGCGGCGCTTATTGCGGCGGCTGGTTATGTCATCCTGATGGTTATCGCGCAAGTGGCACTGCCTTCTGTCGACGAAGTACCCGCCGACTTTTCCGCGTCGTTGTTGTGGAATTTCAGGCTGACTGCCGTCGGTATCCAGGCATTGATCTGGGCAACGCTTGGACTGCTCTTCGGCGCGCTTGCGTCACGTGAACTCGAGCGTCCGGCAGCGCGTCGCATGGCCGCTGCCTGAATCGAATGCTCGATGGGTATCAAAAGGCCCGCGTCGCTTGAGCACGAGCGCGGGCCTTCGTTCATTGCGAGGCCGCGCGCCGCTCAAGCAACTGGTCGAACAACGCGAGCTTCGCGTGATCGTCCATCGTTCTAAAGAATTTAATTTCCTCGCGGCTTCTAAAGCATCCCGCGCACAGGCCGCTCGATGCATCGAGCTTGCACACGCCGGTGCACGGCGAGCCGATTGGTTCCTGCGTGCTGGCGCGTTCGATCATCTCGGCGAGATCGCGTGGCCCGATTTCGGTCGATGTCGTCATAGCGCTTCGCCGCGAAAGAGCGTAGCCATTGCTGCAGGATTCGATGGCCAGTAAGCGTGCATGTAAGTGGCCGTTATCGCGCCATGACGATAAAGCGCTTCGCCCTGCGCACCTGTCGTTGCGTGCGTGGCTGTCGTGAAAGGCTGCATCGATGTCTTGAGCGTCGAATAGTGAAAGGTGTGGCCGGTGAGTGGACCGTGGGCGGTGTCGACTCGTTGCATCGCCAGCCGCGAAAGACGGCGTTGCATGGTGGCGTCGCCGGGAAGGGCGCTTAGCATTGAATGACGATTGCCTTCGACATCCGTCAGTGCGTCGAGCAGGTAGAGCATACCGCCGCATTCCGCGACTACCGCGCGATTGCGCGCGATATGTTCTTTTATCGAAGCGCGCGTGCACGCATTGGAAGCAAGCGTCGCGGCATGAAGCTCGGGATAGCCGCCGGGCAAGTAGAGCGCATCGACATGGGCGGGTACGGGCTCATCCGCTAGCGGGGAAAAATAGCTGACGCTTGCGCCCGATGCCTTTAGCAAATCGACATTCGCGGGATAAATAAATGAAAACGCGGCGTCCCGCGCGATCGCAATGTGCAATCCGTCGAGAAGACGCGGCGGTTCACTTAGCGTGATGTCGTCGTCGAAGCGAACGAGCGGCGGCAAATCGGCAAGCGTGGTCGCGGCAATGGCATCGGCGGCGCGGTCGAGACGCGCATCCAGGTCCGCCACTTCCCGCGCTTGAGTGAGGCCAAGGTGACGTTCGGGTAGCGCGATATCGTCCGCGTTCGAAAAATGACCGCAATAGCGCAGCCCTTCGGGGATGGCTTCGGCCAGCATCTGTGCATGGCGCGCAGACGCCACGCGATTTGCAAGCACGCCATGAAACGGCACATCGGGCCGATAACGCGCAAGTCCGAACGCAAGCGCGCCGAAGGTTTGCGCCATGCCATGCGCGCCGATTACCGCGAGCACGGGCACATTGAACGCAGCGGCGAGATCGGCGCTGCTCGGCGTGCCATCGAAGAGGCCCATTACGCCTTCGATCAAAATAAGGTCGGCTTCCTTGGCGGCCGCGGAAAGCATCGCGCGGCACGCTTCCAGTCCGACCATCCAAAGATGCAGCGAATAAACGGGCGACCCGCATGCCCGCTCGAGAATCATCGGATCGAGAAAATCCGGCCCGGTCTTGAAGACGCGCACGCGCCTGCCTTGCCGCGTGTGATGACGTGCAAGCGCGGCCGTCACCGTGGTCTTGCCTTGATGCGACGCGCTCGCGCCGATGAAGAGTGCGGGACAGTCTGCCATTGCGTCAGAACTCGACGCCGCGTTGCGCCTTGACGCCCTGCTCGCGATAAGGGTGCTTTACGAGGCGCATTTCGGTGACGAGATCGGCTATTTCTATAAGCTCATCGGCCGCGTGTCGTCCCGTCACGACGACATGCAGCATGGCCGGCCGTGCCTTGAGCACGCCGAGTATTTCCTCAAGCGGCAAATATTCGTACTTGAGCACGGCATTGAGCTCGTCCAGCACGACCATCTGATACTCGCCGCTTTGGATCATGCGTCGTGCTTCGTCCCATCCCTTGCGCGCCGTGGCGATGTCCGCCTCGCGATTTTGCGTGTTCCACGTATAGCCATCGCCCATCGTCACGAAATCGCAATGCGCGATTGCGCCAAGGAAATCGCGTTCCGACGTATGCAGCGCGCCTTTGATGAATTGCACCACGCCGAGTTTCATGCCGTGCCCGAGCACGCGCATGGCCATGCCGAATGCAGCGGTGGTCTTGCCTTTGCCGTTGCCGGTATTGACGATCAACAGGCCCTTTTCATGGTCGGCGGCGGCCTGCTTTTTCTCGTGGCCTTCCTTGCGCCGCTGGGTCATGCGCAAATGCGATTCGGTATCGGTTTTCATGCTTGCTTCTTCGATGGTGTCTCTGCAATAGCGACCGTCACGCCGCCCGCGATAGTCTTGTGCACGACGAGCCGGCCGCCGCTGGCAATGAGCGCGCAAGGCTCGCATACGCCGTCGACACTCAAATGCCGCCTCGCCTGCGATAAGAATTCCCCAGGCGCGCGCTCGATTTGATCGGCGCTAAAGAAATCCACGCGCAATTGATGACGCTCGCAAAATGCGAGCAATCCTGCTTCGTCTTTCTTAGCGTCGATGCTTGCCACGCTGACGATATCGGCAAATGCGAGCGTGCCAAGCGCACCACGCACAGCGCGTTCTATTGCTTCGGCGCTTACGCCGCGGCGGCAGCCGATGCCGATGACGAGCGCGGCGCTCATGCTAAACGAAGCCAATTCATGGAGGTCGACTTGAAAAGCCTTAAGGCGGAGGAAAGATACCATACCGGACGCTTAGGCAGGCACCATGCTTTCTTGACGCCTAACCCCGCTAGCCCTAGACTTTCAATAGTTCAGGTGCTCGCGCGCCAAGTCTTTAGCGCGCAGTTGAACGGGAAACAGGAAGCGCGCGTTCAGGCGAACGCAAGCCAACCTGTGCTGCCCCCGCAACGGTAAGCGAAAGCCACGCATGACATGCGCGGCAAGCCGGTTTCAAAGCCACTGTGCTAGGCGTTCAAAGCGTCCGGCGCGGGAAGGCGAAGCGGCTATTTTCGTCAGCCCGGATACCGGCCAGAATTACCGAAGGGATTTCCTTAGCCGCGGGGTTGCGGCGTATCCCCAGATCCACCGAGTCGTGCGCTTTTCCATGTCCATGCCGCTGCAAAGGTCGAATAGACCGCATCGCGCACACCATCACGCATAGGGCGCACGCATCAATCAAGCACGGAGCAACGATGCAAACGCGCAAGATCCCCGTCACGGTCGTGACCGGCTTCCTCGGCAGCGGCAAAACCACGCTGATGCGGCACATTCTTTCGAACGCGCAGGGCAAGCGCATTGCGGTCATCGTCAACGAGTTCGGCGAGCTCGGTATCGATGGAGAAATTCTCAAGGGCTGCGGTATCGGTTGCGACGACGAAGCAGGTTCCGCCGAACGCAATCTCTATGAACTCGCGAACGGTTGCTTGTGTTGCACCGTGCAGGAAGAGTTTTATCCGGTGATGGAGCAACTGCTTGAACGGCGCGACAGGATCGATCACGTGTTGATCGAAACGTCCGGGCTTGCCTTGCCCAAGCCGCTCGTGCAGGCCTTCAACTGGCCGTCCATCAAGAACGCCTTCACCGTGGACGCGGTCGTTACCGTGGTCGACGGTCCGGCTGCGGCAAGCGGTCAGTTCGCGGCAAATCCTATCGCCGTCGATGCGCAGCGCAAGGCCGATCCGAATCTCGATCACGAATCGCCGTTGCATGAGTTGTTTGAAGACCAACTGTCGTCGGCGGATCTCGTCATCGTCAACAAGACCGATCTCATGGATGCCGCCGCGTTGAGAAAGGTCGATGCGCTCGTGCGCCCCGAGATTCCGCCCGAAGTGAAGATCGTTCCCGCGCAGATGGGCAAACTCGACGTGCATGCGCTGCTCGGCTTGCAATCCGCATCGGAAGAGACCATTCATCTGCGGCACGACCATCATGGCTCGCCCGACGAAGACGGTCATGCGGATCATCATCACGACGAGTTCGATTCCGTGGTGGTCGCAGCGGATGTCGAGTCGCGCGAACAGCTGCTTGCGGCACTGCACGTGCTGGTGGAAAAGCACACGATTTACCGTGTGAAGGGCTTCGCGGCGTTGCCGGGTGCCGCCATGCGGCTCGTCGTGCAAGGCGTGGGGCGACGCTTCGACAGTTACTTCGACAGGCGCTGGAACGAGGGCGAGGCATCGAGTCGCTTCGTGCTTATCGGCGAGGACCTCGACCGCGAAACGCTGCAACGTGCCTTCGTTTCCGCGTTGCAGAACTTACCCGTGCAGGCCTGAGCGATGCATCTGCTGCGCACGACTCCGGGAGGCTTCGTCGACGACGCCGCAGGCGTGATGCGGATCGAGCAGACGCGCGCACCCATCGTCGTGCTCAGTTCGGCCGATACCACGCTCGCGCTGCTCGCAAGCGTCTTTCCGCGTCTCGGCCCCGGCTTTCCGGAAGTGCGGCTCGCAAATCAATCGTTCCTGCGCCAGAACGCTTCGGTCGACTTTTATGTCGACGACATTCTGCGTCATGCAAAGGTCGTCATCGTCGATCATCTCGGCGGCGAATCGTATTGGCCCTACGGTATCGAGCGTCTCGTCGCTTTGGCAAAGCGCGAAAAGCAAATGCTCGCCATGTTTTCGGGCGATCTTGCGGAAGACCCGAATCTCATCGGCAAGAGTACGGCCGATGCCGCGTTCTGCCGCGACCTGTCGCGCTATTTACGTGAAGGCGGCGCGCGCAATGCCGAAGAGTTTCTACGCGCCATTGCGCATCGCGCGTTCGGTTGGGGACGCGAAGCGCACGCGCCGAGCGCGTTGCCCGCGGTCGCGATCTATCACCCCGAGCGCGAAAGCGCTTCTAGCGACGATTGGCGCGAACGCTGGACCGAAGGCGCGCCGGTGGTTGCCATTCTTTTCTATCGCGCGCACCTTCAATCAGGCAACACCGCTGTGTTCGATGCATTCATCGAAGCGCTCGAACGCGAGGGCATGAATCCGCTGCCCATTGCGATTGCATCGCTCAAGGAAAGTCTGAGCCGCGAAGTAGTGGAGCGTTTGTGCGCGCAGCATGGTGCATCGCTCGTGCTCAATACCACGGCGTTCGCTGCGGGCGTGATCGGAGAAAGCGAAGCATTCGAAGTGGCCGGCGATGCGCCCGTGATGCAAGTGATCTTGAGCGGGGGCAATCGCGATGACTGGCAGAAGGACAATCAAGGCCTGAATTCGCGCGATGTCGCCATGCACGTGGCGCTCCCCGAGGTGGATGGCCGTATCATCACGCGAGCGGTGAGCTTCAAGGGGCTTGCTTATCGATGCCCGCATACGCAGGTCGACGTGGTGCGTTATAAAGCCGATACCGAGCGCCTGCGCTTCGTCGCCGAACTCAGCGCGCGCTGGTGCAAGCTCAGACATACGCCGAACGAGCGCAAGCGCATCGCGCTCGTCTTGGCGAATTATCCGGCGAGCGAAGGGCGCATTGGCAACGGCGTGGGACTGGACACGCCGGCATCGGCCATCAACATCTTGCAGTTGCTCGAGCGTGAAGGCTATCGCTTAGACCAGATTCCCGAACATGGCGATGCGCTCATCGAAGCGCTTACGCGAGGCGTGACGAACGACCCTGTCGTGCGCGATCTTCGCCCGGCCCTGCAAAGTCTTGCGCTCGAAGATTATCTCGATGCCTATCGCGCGTTGCCGCTGGATGCACGGCAAGCACTGGAAAATATATGGGGCGCGCCTGAAGACGATCCGACGATACGGCGCGGCCGCTTCATGATTGCAGGCTTGCGTTGCGGTGAAGTGTTCATCGGCATTCAGCCTTCGCGCTCGCGCGAGCGCAACGATTATGCGAGCTATCACGATGCCGAGCTCGTGCCGCCGCATGCGTATCTCGCGTTTTATTTTTGGTTGCGCTTGCGTTTCCAGGCCGATGCGCTCGTGCATGTCGGCAAGCATGGCAACCTCGAATGGCTGCCGGGCAAGAGCGTTGCGTTGTCGGCATCGTGCTGGCCCGATCTCATTCTCGGTCCCATGCCGCATCTCTATCCCTTCATCGTGAACGATCCGGGCGAGGGAAGTCAGGCCAAGCGTCGCGCGCAGGCGGTCATCATCGACCATCTGATGCCGCCGCTCACGCGAGCCGAAAACTATGGGCCGCTGCAGGATCTCGAACGACAAGTGGACGAATACTACGAAGCGCTCATGGTCGATACGCGCCGCGCGAAGCTGCTGCGCAAGTCCATCCTCGCGAACATCGTCGAGAACAGGTTGCATGAGGAACTCGGGCTCGACGCACCGCGCGACTTGCAAGGCGAAGACACGCTGCTTACGCGTGCCGATGCCTATCTGTGCGAACTCAAGGAAGCGCAGATACGCGATGGCTTGCATGTGTTCGGCGTATCGCCCGAAGGCGTGCAAAGGCGCGATACGCTGCTCGCATTGGGCCGTTTTCCGACCGGCGACGGACGCGGCGCGAATGCAAGTCTCATCACGGCCATGGCGCGCGATCTCGCGCTCGGTGAAGCGTTCGATCCGCTCGATGCCGACTGGGCGGCGCCATGGAATGGACCTCGCCCCGACGCGCTTCAAAACGCGGTCGACGCGCCTTGGCGGCATCATGGCGATACACGCGAACGCCTCGAATCGTTAGCATTGCAACTATTTCAAGGCGATGCCGAATCGCCGGGGCCGCAAACGACGCTGGTGCTCGAACGCTTGCAAGGCGATGTGCTCGCGCGTCTTGACGCGTGTGGTCCGCAAGAGCTCGAGCAACTGAAGCGCGGGCTTGAGGGCCGCTTCGTGCCGCCTGGTCCGAGCGGTTCTCCATCGCGCGGCAGACCGGACGTGTTGCCTACCGGACGCAATTTTTATTCGGTCGACACACGCGCATTGCCGACGCAGGCCGCATGGTCCATCGGCCTCAAGTCGGCCAATCTGCTGGTGGAAAGACACGTGCAGGATCACGGCGATTTCCCGCGCGCCATCGGCCTTTCCGTGTGGGGCACGGCGACCATGCGCACTGGCGGCGACGATATGGCCCAGGCGTTCGCACTGATCGGCGTACGGCCGAAGTGGGCGGCGGGAAGCAATCGCGTGACGGACTTCGAGATACTGCCAATCTCCATCTTCAACCGGCCGCGTATCGACGTTACCTTGCGCGTATCGGGGTTCTTTCGCGACGCCTTCGCCAATCTCATGCATCTTTTCGATGCGGCGGTGCAAGCCGTCGCCGAACTCGAAGACGAGTCCGAGGATATCAATCCGATTCGCGCGCGCGTCATGCGTGAGCGCGATGAACTGATCGGTCGCGGTATGAATGCGAAAGAAGCGCGGCAACGTGCAGGCTGGCGCGTGTTCAGCACAAAGCCGGGCGCGTATGGCGCGGGCTTGCAGGAACTGATCGATGCGAAGCAATGGCAGAGCGACGCCGATCTCTCGGCCGCGTATCAAAGCACGGGAGGCTATGCGTATTCGCAGGCGCAAGACGGCGTGGATGCGCGAGCGAGCTTCGGCACGCGGCTTTCCGCGCTCGATGTCGTGCTTCAGAATCAAGATAACCGCGAGCACGATCTGCTGGACTCGAACGACTACCATCAGTTTCAGGGCGGCATGGTCGCGGCCGTGCGTTATCTTTCGGGCCTGCAACCGCAGGCGTATAACGCGGATCATAGCAATCCCGCCGCGCCGCGCGTGCGGACCTTGAACGAAGAGATTGCACGCGTGGTGCGCTCGCGCGTGGTCAATCCAAAATGGATCGACGGCGTCAAGCGTCACGGCTACAAAGGCGCATCCGAACTCGCTGCAACGGTGGATTATCTTTATGGATACGACGCCACGGCGCGCGTCGTATCGGATCATCAATACGCGCTCGTTACCGACGCTTACGTGAACGACGCAGACACGCGCGAGTTCATCACGCAGCACAATCCACACGCGCTCCAATCGATATGCGAGCGTCTGCTCGAAGCCATGGAGCGCGGTTTATGGCAAGAGCCGGGCGGCTATCGCGCTGACGTGACGCGCCATTTGCTCGATGTCGAACTGCAACTCGAAGGCCGACAGACTTGAACCCGAACGACGCTGATTTTCCGGTGTTTCCCTTTACCGCGCTCGTCGGGCAGGAGGCCTTGCAGCAGGCGCTCGTGCTCGCGGCTATCGATCCGGCGCTTGGCGGCGTGCTCGTCAGCGGCCCACGCGGAACGGCGAAGTCCACTGCCGCACGCGCGCTTGCCGAGCTATTGCCCGAAGGCCGGCTCGTCACGCTGCCGCTCGGCGCAAGCGAAGAGCAGTTGATCGGCACGCTCGATATTCAAAGCGCCTTGCGCGACGGCGGCGTGACCTTTTCGCCGGGCTTGCTTGCAAAAGCGCATCTCGGCGTGCTCTATGTCGATGAAGTGAATCTGCTGCCCAACCCGCTCGTCGATCAGTTGCTGGATGTCGCAGCAAGCGGCGTGAACGTCATCGAGCGCGATGGTATTTCGCATCGGCATGAAGCGCGTTTCGTATTGATCGGCACGATGAATCCCGAAGAAGGCGAATTGCGTCCGCAATTGCTCGATCGCTTCGGGCTCGCGGTCGAATTGAACAATTGCTTCGATGCGAGCGTGCGGCAACGGATCGTCAGGGCGCGGCTCGCGTTCGATATGGATGCTGAAGCATTCTGCGCACGCCATGCCGACGCACAGTCCGCGCTAGCAGAACGCATTCATGCAGCACGTGCCGTGCTATTCGCGCTCGATCCGGACGACGCGGTGCATGCGCGCGTGAGCGCGCTTTGCATCGCCGCCCACGTGGATGGCTTGCGCGCCGATCTCGTGATGCTGCGTGCGGCGAGAGCGCTCGCGGCATTCGAAGGCGCGAGCAACGTGCAGACGCTTCATGTCGATCGCGTGGCCGACGCCGTGCTGAAGCATCGACGACGCGAGGCCGATGCATCGCAAGGCGAAGCGCCGCAGCAGCCCGCCCCGCGCGATAACGGCAGCACGAATGAAAGCGATTGGGGCTACATGCCGCCCGAGCCAGCAGGCACGGCGAAGGTCAAGCAAGTCAGACCGCTTGCCGCAAAAAAAGCCTGAGCCATCGGAGACACGAAGCGGATGCTCAAGAGCATCGTCTTCGATGGCGTGAAGCGCGGGCACGCGGTCGCATGACCGGTCGCGAAGGCGATGAAAGCACCACGCTCGACTGGATATCGACGCTACGCGCGAAACGTGCCGAGCGTCTCGATGCACGGCATCTTCGCTATCGACGTGTGCAGGGCGAAGCGGCGTCGTTGCATTGCTTTCTTCTCGATTGCTCGGGATCGATGCTCACGGGTGAACGGCTCGCGCGTGCCAAGGGCTTGTTGATTGCGTTGTTCGATCGGGCTTATCGTGAGCGTGCGGAAATTGCGCTCGTATGTTTCGGTGGCGGGCGTGCGGAAGTGCGTCGTCAGCCGGGCGCCGCGCATTGGTGGAACGAGCGCTGGGTGAGGCCTATCGGTGGCGGTGGTGGCACGCCGCTGGCGTTGGGTCTTTCGAGTGCGCAGACCGTGCTTGCACGAGCCGCGCGTCGAAGACCCGCGCAGCGTCGCTGGCTATGGGTGCTGACCGATGGCCGCACGAACGAGACGCCCGCGCCGCCGCAGTGCGCGGACCGCGTCGTGCTGGTGGACTTCGATGAAGGGCAATTCGGAGTCGGGCAAGCGAGCACGTTGGCGCTACGCTGGGCGGCGGAGTACTTTCATGCGAGCGAACTGAGCGCGGACTTGCGATAGCCTGCGCGTGTCATTCATACCATCGCGGCGTATAAACCCATGCGCCATCGCCGATCACGCGCGTGGTCGATGATCCGACGATCACCATCGTTCGCATGTCCACCATCGTGCTGTCCAACTCGCCAAGCGTCATGATGCGAAGCGTCTCGCCCGCGCGTCCCACATCGCGCCCGAGCACGACGGGCGTTTTGGCATCGCGATGCTGCTTCACGATTTCGATCGCGCGATCGAATTGCCAGGGCCGTGCCTTCGATAGTGGGTTGTAGAACGCAATGACGAAATCGGCCTGACCCGCATGCGCAATGCGTTTCTCGATGACGCCCCACGGCTTCAAATTGTCCGATAGCGACAAAACGCAGAAGTCATGGCCGAGCGGTGCGCCCGCACGCGCCGCCGTGGCAAGCGACGCCGATACGCCCGGCACGATCTCGAGTTTCACGGCATGCCATGACGCGTTCGCTTCCTTGTCGAGTGCTTCGAGCACGGCTGCCGCCATGGCGAACACGCCCGGATCGCCCGACGATACGACCACGACCCTGCGTCCCTCGCTTGCCAGTTCGAACGCATGTCGCGCGCGCTGCAACTCTTCGCGATTGTCCGTCATATGCGCGCGTTGATCGGCGCGAAACGGGCCTGCCATGCGCACGTAGGTTTCGTAACCGAGCACGTCTTCTGCGGCACGAAGCGCGGCTTTCGCGGCGGGCGTCATCATCTCGGAGCTGCCGGGACCGAGACCGATCACGGTCAACCTGCCGCGTGCACGGCCTATCGCCTGCGCATCGACGGGCGCGTTCGCGACGTGCAATGCAACGTCGCCGTTATGCGAAACGTCGAAAGGCGGGGCGTAGCTGAAACGCAATGGCACGTCGAGCGCTTGCGCGGCATCGGCGAGACGTTGCGATGTCATTGCGTGCGTGGGCGCGACCAGCACAGCGAGTGCGAGCGGCGCGAGGCTTCGTGCTTGAAGTGTCTTGCGTACGCATTCGGCTACATCGCCGTTCGTCGCGTCGTCTTCGATCCATGCAATCACACAACGTGGATGAATCACGAGACTGTGTTCATCGTGGGCGCTTTCGGGCGTGATGCGGATGGCGCGCAACGCATCGTCGGCGCGAGGAAGGGCTGCCTGATCGAGCCACGGTGCGTGGCCTTCCACGCGCGTCGTTGCTCCGCCAAGCAAGTCGGACACGAAGCGCTTGCCGCGTTCGATATCCGCCAGTACGTAGCCTTCGGGCGGCGCAAGCAGACATTGACCGAAGCGTAATTCGCCGCTCGTCGTGATGGCCGGTACGATACCGAGCATCTGGCCGATATCACGCGCAAGCATGTTCACGCCGCTCATGCCGCCGAGCAGCGGCACGACCGCGCTGCCGTCCTGCGCGACAGCGAGCACCGGCGGCTCCGCGCCCTTATCCGCAAGCGACGCTGCCAGCGCGCGAATTACGATGCCTGCTGAACACAGTGCGACGATTGGCGAGCCTGCCGCGTAGAGTGCCCGCACGTGCGCGCCGAAGTCGTCGAAGGAGACGTCCACGTTCACGCGACTAGCGAGTCCATGAACGAGCGATCCCGGACGACACGCCTGAATCTTGCGCGCGATAGTCAGCGCACCGTTGCCGAGCACGACGATGGCAAGCGGCTTCGCTAAGTCTATGCGCTCCATTTCGTCCCCGGCACGACCAACAGCGAGAAGTAGGGCGATGCCATTGGATCGACTTCGTTCAGCGGCACGATGCGTTGATTCGCCATCGTCGCGCGTTCCACATACAACGCGCGTTTGTCGAGCCCGAGTTCCGCCAGCACACGACGCACTTTGTCGAAGTTGCGGCCGAGCTTCATAATGACGGCGGCATCGCTCGTCGCCAGCTTTCGTTTTAGTTCGGCTTCCGAAAGAACGCCCGATAGCACCGCAAGGCTCTGATTACGATAAACCAGTGGCACGCCAAGCACTGCGACGCCGCCCAGCATCGAACAGACGCCGGGCACGACTTCTGCCTCGAAGCGCGCGGCAAGGCGATCGTGCAGATACATGTACGAGCCGTAGAAGAACGGATCGCCTTCGCAGATCACCGCCACGTCGCGGCCGGCTTCGAGATGATCCGCAATGGCGAGCGCGCATTCATCGTAGAACGCGCTGATGATCGTCTCGTAGCAAAGCGGCGGTTCGAGCGCTTCCGTCGTCACGGGATAGACGAGCGGCAAGCGCGTCTGCGTGTCTTCGAGATGAGATTCGATGATGCCGAACGCGTTGCCCTTCTTCCCCTTCGCGACAAAATACGCGACCACGGGCGCCGCCTTGAGCAGCTTCAACGCCTTCACCGTGATGAGATCGGGATCGCCCGGACCGACGCCCAGACCATGGAGTCTTCCGCTCATCACTCGGCCTCCGATGCGAGCGCATTCACGGCGGCCGCCGCCATCGCGCTGCCGCCGCGTCGTCCGAGCAACGCGACGAAAGGAATGCCACGGCTGTCGGCGGCAAGCATGGCTTTCGATTCCGCCGCGCCTATAAAGCCCACCGGAAAGCCGAGAATGAGCGCGGGCTTCGGTGCGCCGTCGTCGATCATGTCGAGTAGATGAAAGAGCGCAGTGGGCGCATTGCCGATTGCGACGATCGCACCCGCAAGATCGGGCCGCCATAGTTCGAGTGCGGCAGCGGAGCGCGTGTTGTGCATCGCACGGGCGCGTTCCGGCACGGAGGCATCGCCGAGCGTGCAGATCACGCGATTATTCGCGGGAAGGCGCGCGCGCGTGATGCCTTCGGCGACCATGCGCGCATCGCAGAGAATGGGCGCGCCGCTCACGAGCGCTTCACGGCCCGCGATACCGGCATCGGACGAGAAGCGCAGGTCATCGACGATATCGATCATGCCGCACGCATGAATCAGCCGCACGGCGAGCTTTTCGAGGTTGGCGGGAATGGCGGCGAGGTCGGCTTCGGCGCGAATCGTCGCGAACGATTGCCGGTAAATCTCCGCACCGTCGCGGATATAGTCAGACATCGGCATGACTCCGGGCGAGCCATGCGGCCGCCTCTTCGATGAGGAGGTTATGGGCGATCACGTGTGTGCCTCGATGCACGTCGTAGCGGCCGGGCGCAACGGCAACGAGCGTGTTTTCGACGGGATGCGCCGCCGCACAAAAGCGCTCGCAGCCGCTCAGATGCGCGTGCGCATGCTCGGGCAGCAAGGCGGCTAATCGATGCGCGTCCGCTTTCGTATCGGCACGGCTTTTCGCGCAGCCCGAAGAACCCGCGCATGCGATCAGACGCGTGAACGGATCGCGTGGATCGGTGGCGAGGCCAAGCGCGCGAAGGGCGTCGACGACATGCGTCATGCGATTCGCGTGCACGTCCGGCAGCAACACGCTTTGCCAGGGCGTCATCACGACGCGTTCTTCGGCGAGATCGGCGATTGCGTGAAGCGTATTAGCATCGAGGCGGCCGAGCGGCGCTTGCGCGCCGACATAGTCCGCATGCGCGCCGAGTCGTAACGTTGCATTGGAAGGCGCGCGACGCCATGACTGAAGTGCGGCGTCGTGCTGTGTTTCGAAGTCGAGGGCATGGAGAAAGCCCGCTATTCCAACGCGTGCGAGCACATCGCGCATGCGGTGTTCTTCCACCGATGCCAGTGCCAGAAACGCCTGCAGCACGGCCAGGATGAAGCGCTTCGCGTCGTCACGGGCGATCGCGCCCGAGGCAGGCGCATGTTCCTCACGATGCGGCATCGATCCTGCGAAGCCGAATGCGAAGCGCGCGCCATTGTCCAGCGCCGAAAGCCAAAGATCGTGCGGATGATCGAGCATCGCAAGCGTTTCGCCATCGTCGATCTGCAACGCGAACTTCGGCGACAACGCGTGCAACGCGGCATCGGCCTGCATGCTTTCGACGATATCCGCTGCAAGCGCACGCGTTCCCGTGCTCGCAAGCGGGCTCAGCATGACGTTTCGGATATCGTCGGCGCCGGCCGTGGTCGGACCGAGGCCCGCCGCGAGCACGATGTCGATGAGTTCCGCGTGGGCGTCGTCGCGAATGCCGCGCAGTTGCAGATTGGCGCGATTGGTCACTTCGATCGTGCCGGAACCGCAGCGCTCGGCGGCGTGCGCCACGGCATGCGCGGCTTCGCGACGCAACTCGCCACCGGCAAGACGCACGCGCGCAAGGGCGCCATCGCGTGCGGGCACGATACGCATGAGGCCGGGACAGGCCGAAGACCGAGGCGGCAAGAACGATTCCAAAAGCTCGACCGTATGCTCAAGCGCTTGAGTTGCGAACCGGTACACCCCGCCCGGCAGGCTACGCGCAATTGCGTTGAATAGCGTTGAATAGCAGTGAATGCTTACGTCGGCAGGTCTCTTGGCTGGCAGGTCGACATTCGCGCTAGCCTTCCCGGTAAAAACCAGTGGCAGTGGAGCGCGGACTCGCTGCGTACAATTGCGGGGGCAGCCACAGTTTTGCTGTGTTCCCTGTTAGGCCATGAGGCTCGATACCGATCGAACCCTTCAGGCACCGACGAACGCGCTATTATGCCCGCTTTTATCGACCATCAGACCGCTTCCCGCCTTGCGCGGGTGCTTCAAACGCGGAATTCGCCCGTAGGAGGCCGCACATGTCGAACTGGCTGACCGTCGTGGGTATCGGCGAGGACGGCTGGCATGGGCTTGGCCGCGAGGCGCGGCGCGCGCTCTTCGAAGCACGGTCGATCCACGGCGGCGAACGTCACCTCGCGTTTCTGCCGGCGCGTATCGCGGCGCGCCGCGTGCCATGGCCAAGCCCGTTTTCCGTCGATGCCGTGCTCGCCGAGCGCGGCGTCCAAACATGCGTGCTTGCGAGCGGCGACCCTATGTTCTTCGGCGTCGGCGCCACGCTTGCGCGCGAATTATCCACGGAAGAAATGCGCGTCATGCCCGCGCCTTCGTCGCTGTCGCTGGCGGCGGCGCGCTTGGGCTGGCCGTTGCAGGACGCGCAATGCGTGTCGCTCGTCGGGCGGCCGGTGGCGTCCCTGCTCGCGCATGTGTTTCGCGGCGGACGTCTGCTCGTCCTGAGCGCCGATGGCGCGACGCCCGCCGCCGTCACGCAGCTTCTCACGCTGCATGGTTTCGGCGCGAGCCGCGTGACGGTGTTCGAGCATCTGGGCGGCACGAATGAACGCCGGTTCGACGAACGTGCGGACGACTGGCGCGAGCCGCGCGTGGCGGCGCTCAATCTCATGGCGATCGAATGCCGCACGCATGCGGGCCACGCGGGGCCATCGCTCACGCCGGGTCTTGCCGACGACGCGTATCGGCACGACGGCCAGCTCACCAAGCGCGATGTACGCGCCGTGACGCTCGCACGTCTCGCGCCGCAACCGGACGAATTGCTGTGGGATGTCGGCGCGGGTTGCGGGTCCATCGGTATCGAGTGGATGCGCGCGCATCCCGCTTGCCGCGCGATTGCAATCGAAGCGAACGAAGGGCGGCAGCGTCTCATCGAACATAACCGCGATGCGCTCGGCGTGCCTGCGCTGCAACTCGTCAAGGGCGAGGCGCCCGGCGCGCTCGACGGTTTGAGCGCGCCGGATGCCGTGTTCATCGGCGGCGGCGTGACCGTGCCGGGTCTCCTCGATGCGTGCTGGGCGCGCGTGCGGCAGGGCGGTCGGCTGATCGTCAACGCCGTGACCTTGCAGAGCGAAGCGGCGCTCGTTGCATGGCGCGCGGAGCATGGCGGCGAGCTGACGCGGATCGGCATCGCACGGGCCGAGCCGCTCGGCAGTTTCGATACGTGGCGGCAAGCGCTGCCGATCACGCTTCTGCACGCGAAGAAGCCATGAGCTCGCCGGCGGATGACCATCCCGATGCGTGACGAAACGCCCGAACAGTCCGCGCCGCTCAGAAGCGGCTACACGACGGGAAGCTGCGCGACCGTGACGAGTCTCGCGGCCGCGCGCCTTTTGTTGCTCGGCGAGCCGAGCGAGCGCGCGGAGATCGTGCTGCCGAAGGGCCAGTCCGTGACCATGCCGCTCGCGTTCTGCCGTCTTGCCGGCGATGCAGCGGAAGCGGGCGTCATCAAGGATGCCGGCGACGATCCCGATGTCACGCATGGCGCGCTCGTCATAGCTCGCGTGCGGCTTGCGGCGCGGCATGGCGTACGCTTTCATGCGGGGCCGGGCGTTGGCACCGTGACGCGCGCGGGCCTTGCGTTGCCGATCGGCGAGCCGGCCATCAACCCCGTTCCCCGCAAAATGATGAGCGAGCATCTCGAAGCACTCGCCACGCAAGCGGGTTATGCGGGCGGTTTCGACGTGAGCATCGGCGTGGAGAATGGCGAGGCGCTTGCGCTCAAGACGATGAATCCGCGGCTCGGCATTATCGGCGGACTGTCGATACTCGGGACCACCGGCATCGTCCGGCCGTTTTCGTGTGCGGCTTATATCGCGTCGATCCATCAGGGGATCGATGTCGCGCGCGCCAATGGCGTGCAACATATCGCGGCGTGCACCGGCAATCAGAGCGAGGACGCCATGCGCGCGCGTTACGGCTTGCCGGATATGGCGCTCATCGAAATGGGCGATTTCGCGGGCGCGGTTTTGAAGCACTTGCGCCGCGCGCCGGTCGAAAAACTCAGTGTTTGCGGCGGCTTCGGCAAACTCAGCAAGCTCGCGGCGGGACATATGGATCTGCACAGCCGCACGTCGAGTATCGACTTGCCGCTTCTCGCCACCTGGGCCGCCGATGCTGGCGCGAGCATCACGTTGCAGCACGCGATTCGCGCGGCCAACACGAGTCAGGAGGCGCTTAAGCTGACGCGTGGCGAAGGCATCGCGCTCGGCGATATCGTCTGCGCGCGGGCCCGCGAAGTGGCGCTCGACGTCGTGCCGCAAGGCATCGTCGTGGAGACTTTCGCCATCGACAGGCAAGGGCAAATCGTCGGGAGCGCGCAATGAAGCGCGTGCTATTGCTCGGCGGCACCGGCGACGCGCTCGTCATCGCGCGCAAGCTGGGCACGTCGCATGTCTACAGTCTCGCGGGGCTCGGGCGTGTGCCGACGGATCTCGCATGTGAGGTTCGCGTCGGCGGTTTTGGCGGCGTGGCGGGTCTGGCAACGTATCTGCGTGAAGATGACATCGCGCTCGTGCTCGATGCCACGCATCCCTACGCCGCGCAGATGAGCCGTCATGCACGCGAAGCGTGTACGCTCGTTGGCGTGCCCTTGTGGGCCGTGCGTCGTCCGGCATGGCAACCGCGAGCAGGCGACATCTGGCGCGAGGCGCGCGATTGGCCAGGCGTCGTCGATGCGATCGCGGCCTATGAAAAGCCGTTATTCACGCTCGGACGCGAGCCGCTTGCGCATCTTGACGAGATACCCGCGTCGCAATTCTGGACTGTCCGTTGTCTCGACCCGCACGAAGGCAACGCGCGTGCGCGGATCGTCGATGCGCGCGGGCCGTTCAGTATCGAAGGCGAGCGCGCGTTGTTCGATGCGGCGCGTATCGATGTCGTCGTCAGCAAAAACAGCGGCGGCCGCGCGACCGAAGCGAAGCTCGCGGTGGCGCGCGAACGCGGCTTGCCCGTCGTGATGCTTGCGCGGCCCGCGCTTCCCGAAGCCGATCGCGCATTCGACGATCCGGCAAGCGCGCTCGATGCACTCACAACCGAACTTCCTCTTCCATGACCGTCTATTTCATCGGCGCCGGACCGGGCGACCCGGAACTCATCACCGTGAAGGGCCAGCGGCTCATCCGCTCGTGTCCGGTGATTCTTTATGCGGGCTCGCTCGTGCCCGACGAAGTGTTGAGCGGGCATCGGGCGACGCGTGTCGTGAACACGGCGGAACTCGATCTCGATGCGATCGTCGCGTTGCTCGAAAACGCGCACGCGCGGGGAGAAGACGTGGCGCGCGTGCATTCCGGCGACCCTTCGCTTTACGGCGCGACAGGCGAGCAGATGCGCCGTCTCGATACACTCGCGATTCCTTATGAGATCGTGCCGGGCGTGACGGCGACGGCGGCATCGGCGGCGGCGCTCAAACGCGAACTCACCTTGCCGGGCATCTCGCAGACCGTGATTCTCACGCGCTATGCCGCGAAAACGTCGATGCCCGAAGGCGAATCGCTCGCGGATCTGGCGCGTCATCGTGCGACGCTCGCCATTCATCTTGGCGTGCGGCATATCGAGCGTATTGTCGACGATCTGCTGCCGCATTACGGCGCGGATTGTCCTGTCGCCGTGGTGTTTCGCGCGAGTTGGCCGGATGAAACGCGCGTGGAAGGCACGCTTGCGGATATCGCGGTGAAGGTGCGGGCGGTTGGTCTGCAACGCACGGCGCTGATTCTCGTGGGCCGTGTGCTCGACGCCCAAGGTTTCGCCGATTCCACGCTCTACGGCAAGGAATGAAGGTCAATGCGCGATCTCGACGCCGTCTTCGCCTCGCTCGCGAAATCCGCGTTTCGCAGGCGTTTTGCGTTGGGTGTGCGGGAAGGGCGCTATCTGCGCGAACGCGGGGTGGAAGCGGTGGTCGCGCAGGCGCACGAGCTGATCGCGAAGCGCCTTGCGCCGCAAGCGCCGCTCAACGATGGCAAGCAGACGCCGTTTCGCGGGCATCCGGTGTTCATCGCGCAGCACGCGACGGCGACGTGCTGCCGCGGTTGTCTGGCGAAATGGCACGACATCGCGGCGGGCAAGGTACTCGATGAAACCGAACGTCGGCATGTCGTCGACGCGATCGATCGCTGGCTGCGCGCGCAGCCATTGCCGGAGATCGCGGTTGTTGAAAAGCGGCAGGGTGAGTTGCCGTTTTGAGGCATGGCTTATAACGCCCCCGCCGTGCAAGCGCGACGCCACCAGACCTGCTGAGCCTCAAGTCTCCATCGCCAATGCCGATAAGCACGGCATGGACAATTTCGACTTCGGCCCGGCGAAGGGGCCGCTCATCGCATCGATCGTGGCGCCCGCGAAAGCTTTGCTGAGCGCGCACAACGTCATCCGCAAGGCGCGCGGCGAACCGCCATTCACCGACGACGTGAAGGCATTCGCCGCATGGGTCGACCGAGGCGAACCCGAGGAGCCCGCGATGGCGCCCGTTCTATGCCGCCTGATCCGCGACGGCTACACGAGCTGATGCATCAATTCTCGACGCGTCGGTTCCGAGCCGGATCGGACTTCCGCTTCGCCCGCCGCGCCAGCATGTTGAGCGCTTCGACGAGCGCGGAGAACGCCATCGCCGCATAGATATAGCCTTTCGGCACGTGCGAGCCGAATCCTTCCGCGATCAGCGTCATCCCGATCACGAGCAAGAAGCCGAGCGCCAGCATCACGATAGTCGGATTGCGTTCGATGAACCGCGAAAGCGGCCCCGCCGCGAACAGCATGACCGCGACCGCCGCGATCACGGCAACGAACATGATCGGAATGTGTTCCGTCATGCCGACCGCCGTCACGATACTGTCGATGGAAAACACCAGATCGAGCAGCAGAATCTGGCCGATCGCCGACAACGGTGTGAGGCGCGCGCCCGCATTCGCGCCAGCGTGATCGTCGGCGTCGTGCGTGACGTGATGGCGGATTTCCGTGGTCGCCTTCCACACGAGAAAAACGCCGCCCGCGATCAGGATCAGGTCGCGCCACGAGAAGCCGTGCCCGAACGCCTCGAAGATCGGCGCGGTGAGGCGCACGATCAGCGCGACCGTGCCGAGCAAACCGAGCCGCATCACGAGCGCGAGCCCGATGCCGATGCGTTGCGTGCGCTCCCGATGCGCCTCGGGCAGCTTGTTGGTCAGGATCGAGATGAAGATCAGGTTGTCGATGCCAAGCACCACTTCCATGACGACGAGCGTCGCGAGAGCGGCCCAGGCGGCGGGATCGGTCAGCAGTGTGGCGAGGTAGTCCATGCGCGTCGGAAGCCTTTGAGTTGTGCGAAAGCCGCATCGAGTGGATTGAGCGCGTGATATTAACGCAGACTTGGATTAATGAAAGGAACTTGAAAACTTTTCGAGACACCAAGCGGAGGAGACACAGAGATGCGTTGCGAAGTGTCAGCGTTTGCGCTCAAAACACAACAAGCGCCGGATTTGAAACGGTTTTTTCCTTATGCGAAGATGCTCACCGCAGACGATTAAGGGTAAACTCTCGGTCTCGTTTGCCGCCGTTTGCGGCGCCTGCCAACCTCCTGCGCGCCGCAGGAAAACTCCTTGAGCAGCATGTCAGGAAAATCTCAACGCCTCGTCGAGCTGGACTTCTTTCGCGGACTCGTGCTGCTCGTCATCGTCGTCGATCACATCGGCGGCAGCATGTTGTCGCGCTTCACGCTGCACGCCTTTGCGCTCAACGACGCCGCCGAAGTCTTCGTGTTCCTCGGCGGCTTCGCCACGGCGACGGCCTATACCGCGATGGCCAGCCGGCGCTCGGAAAGCGCCGCACGCGTGCGTTTTCTCAAGCGCTCGGTCGAAATCTACCGCGCGTTTCTCGTCACTGCCGTGCTGATGCTCGTCGCGACCTTCCTGCTGCGGCCGTTTTTCGGCAGCGCGCCGAATCTGGCGCTGCATGACCTCGACAGTCTCACGGCCGCGCCGGTGTCGTCGCTGACGCAGATTCTCACCTTCGAGCGCCAGCCGTATCTTGCCGCCGTCCTGCCGATGTACGCGCTCTTCGCGCTGTCCGTGCCGCTTACGCTGCCGCTCGCGCGCAGCAAGCCGTGGTTGCTGCTCGGTCTGAGCCTCGGCCTGTGGGCGTTTGCGCCGCAAATCGGTGAATACTTGCCATCCGCCAACGACACGCTTTGGGACTTCAATCCCGCCGCCTGGCAACTGATGTTCGTGCTCGGCGTGCTGGCGCGCTGCACGCCGGTTTATCAGCGCGTGAGTTCGCATCGCATGGGATGGGTCGTCAGTCTGGGCGCGCTCGCGCTGATCATCGGCATGGCGTATTACAAGCTGCTCGTACTGCCGCCCGTCTTGGATAGCGCGTTCAAGCGTGACCTCGCCGGCGCGCGCGTCGTCAATTTTCTCGCCATTGCGTGGATCGCGACGAATTTTGCGCGCTACGGTCTGATCAAGGAAATCGCATCGCGCCTGCCGTGGGTCGGGGCAGTGGGGCGCGACGGCATGGTGTGCTTCGTCGTCGGCACGGTGATATCGCTCGTCGTCGATTCCATTCTCTTCACGTTGACCGATGGCCTCATCAACGTGCCCGCCGGTCTGGCCGCGGATGCGATTGCCGTAACCACGCTGCTTGCCGTGCCTCAAGTGCATCAAGCGGTCTTGCGATGGCTGGGCGGGCGGCCAAGGACGATTCCGGCCGTGGTTCCTGCGGCCGAGAAGGGCGGGGCGCAGTAAGAAAGGGCGGCTAATAGGCCGCCTTTTTAACGCGCGTACGAGCGACTAACGGTCGAATTCAGCGACAGCTTGAAAGAGATTGGGCACAACCCTTGCAGACAAGGCGAAACCTTAACGATAAACCATCGACGTCATGTTAAAACTTGCCATTCTTTTCGCGGTCATTTCGGTCATCGCCGGCTTCTTCGGTTTCGGACGCGTGTCGTCCGGTGCGGCCGGCATCGCGAAGATTTGCTTCTTCATCTTCCTGATTCTGTTCGTCATCTTCCTGATCGTCGCCATTTCGGCGGGCTCGCTCGTCTTGTAACGACTGCGCGCTTCCTCGCATCGACCCGGTCGCCGGGTCGGTGTTACTCTGCGTCAAGAGACATTCACGCGACGGCACGGGCGCCCGACGACCCCGCCGCGCTGAATTCGAGAGGAGGAGGCGATGCAGCATGCCATCGGCGCGGCGCTTCGGCCCGCGCATCACGACGTAATCCATCAATCGCATGAGCGCTCGGCCACTTTTGGTCTTTCCGCGACCATGCGTCCCGAATACGAAGTCTTGTCCGGCGCGCAACTCGCCTTGAAGCGCGACGAGAGCCGCGCGCTCTTCGCTCACGCGTTGCCGGTGATGGAAACGCTCTACGCGCAGATCGCCAACACGCACAGCATGATCGCGCTCACGGATTCGAGCGGGCTGATTCTGCATTCCCTGGGGGACGACGACTTCCTCGCCCGCGCGCAAAAGGTCGCGCTGCAAGCGGGCGCGGTGTGGAGCGAGGCGCATCAGGGTACGAATGCCATCGGCACGACCATCGCCGAACGGCAGGCCGTCACCGTCCACGGCGATCAGCACTATCTGCGCGCCAACCATTTTCTGACGTGTTCGTCGGTGCCGATTCTCGATCCGCGCGGCGGCCTGAGCGGCGTACTCGATGTCACCGGCGACCGCCGCGGCTATCACCAGCACACGATGGCGCTCGTCAAAATGTCCGGCCAGATGATCGAGAACCGCCTGATCGCAAGCGCGTTCGGCGACGGTCTGCGAATTCATTTTCATAGCCGCCCGGAATTCATCGGCACGTTGATGGAAGGCATCGCCGTATTCGATCTCGATGGCCGGCTTCTGAGCGCCAATCGCAGCGCGCAGTTTCAACTCGGACTGGAGCTTGGGCATCTGCGCGTGCAGACGCTGGCATCGCTATTCGGTGCGACTCCCGACGAACTGATCGAGCGGGCCGGCAAGCCGCCGCGCCGCCTTCAGCTGCACAGCGGCGTCGGCGTGTTCGCGGGCGTCGAATATCGCGAGCGCACGGTCGCGCCGGTCGCGGTGCCTGTCAGAACGACTGCGCCCGTTGAAAGCAAGACGCCGTCGCGTCTCGCCGATCTCTGTACGGGCGATGCGCGCGTGTACGAACTCATCCAGCAAGTCAGGAAAGTGGTCGGCAAGGAGATTCCTATCCTGATCGGCGGCGAAACCGGCGCGGGCAAGGAGATGCTGGCGCGCGCCATTCATCGCGATTCGCCACGGCGCGATGGACCGTTCGTCGCGGTGAACTGTGCGTCGTTGCCGGAGACGCTGATCGAATCCGAGCTATTTGGCTATGCGCAGGGCGCGTTCACCGGCGCGGCCAAGCGCGGTGCGTCGGGCAAGATCGTGCAGGCGAACGGCGGCACGCTCTTTCTCGATGAAATCGGCGACATGCCGCTCGCGCTTCAAAGCCGGC
The DNA here is from genome assembly GCF_031450875.1 of Caballeronia sp. LZ001. NCBI lineage: Bacteria > Pseudomonadati > Pseudomonadota > Betaproteobacteria > Burkholderiales > Burkholderiaceae > Caballeronia > Caballeronia sp. LZ001. The sequence continues at coordinate 1,345,483 of NZ_JARTVX010000004.1, forward strand.
TCTTGCGCGTGCTGCAAGAGCGCGTGGTCGAGCCGCTCGGCGCGGCGCGCGCCGTGCCGGTCGACTTCACGCTGGTCTGCGCGAGCAACCGCAAGTTGCGCGAGCAGGTTGCGAAGGGCGAGTTTCGCGAGGACCTGTTTTATCGCGTGAACGGCCTGGCTGTGACCTTGCCGCCGCTGCGCGAGCGCACCGATTTGCGAGCGGCGGTCGAGCGCATCTTGCGCCACGAGTGTCTTGCGGATCGCGTGTTGAGCGTCGACGAAGACGTGCTGGCGCTGTTTGCACGGCATCGCTGGCCAGGTAATTTCCGGCAGTTGAGCAACGTGCTGCGCACGGCATCGGCGATGCTCGATGATGACGAAACGCGCATCGGCGTGACGCATTTACCGCGCGATTTCATCGATGATTTCGAGTCTCCCGTTCGCGACGAACCGAGCGCTGCTCCCGCTGGCGATGCGCGGCTCGCGGATATTGCCGCGAGCGTGGTTGCGGCGGCGCTGGAGTCGCATGGCGGCAATGTGTCGGCGACGGCGCGGGCGCTGGGTGTGTCGCGGACGACGGTTTATCGGAAGTTGCGGCGATAGCGCTCTTGTCACTGATACGACATGGTGAAGAGTGCCTTGCCGCTGACTCGGCCCATTTGCAGGGTCGCCGCGGTGCGCATGTACTGTGCGATAAGCGGAACGGTCATCGCGCCGCCACGCGAATTGCGAACGCTCGCGAGGCAATGCAAGTGCGCGCGAAACGACGGTGGCGATCGTGCCGTTACGCGTGATGATCCAGCGAACTTGCATCGCCCGCGGCAGACGGCAGCGCGCCGCTATGATCCTTGAGGCCCACGCCGGTCAGCTTCAGGCGGCGCGCTTCGTTCAGCAGCCAGTGCAGCTTGAACGCGGCCGCATCGTAGTTCAATCCCTCGGGCCGCACGTTCGAGATGCAGTTGCGCTCGGCGTCGTGACGGCCTTGCCTCGGCGCAAAAGTCACGTAGAGCCCGAGGCTGTCGGGCGAACTGAGGCCCGGCCGCTCGCCGATCATCACCACGACGATGCGCGCTCCCAGCAACTCGCCGATCGGGTCGCCGAGCGCGACACGCGCCTGTGTCGCGATGACGACAGGCGCGACTTTCCAGCCATCGAGCTTCGGACGCAGGCGGGCGAGAAACGCGGCGGCGTGTCGCTGCGCGGCGAAAGCCGAGAGGCCATCGGCGGCGACGAAAACAATGTCGGGCGCCGCTTCTGTTCGTGCGGCATGTTCGGCAAGGCGGGCGCGGCTGGCATCGTCGAGTGCGCGGCCCAGGTCGGGACGCCGCAAATAATGATCGCGATCCGGCGCGGCGCTCGCCGCTTCGAGCGTGTCGAAGCCGGCTGCATGTAGTTCCGCGGCAAGCGCGGCGGTATCGAGCGGCTGATGCACGGCGTCGCGCGCTTGCGCATGCGCCAGGCCGAAGGCGAGCAGCGGCGCGGTTGGCAAACTGTCGCCGGTGCGTCCAAGAGCAATGCGCGCGTTGGTGAAGCGCTTGAGCGCATCCCAGGGATTGGTTTCGATGCCGTTGGTCGAGCTCGAACCACTGGCAGATGCACTCGCGCGAACGCTGTCGCCCTCGTGCTTCGGCGTGCCAGTGTGCAAGCCCGCCATGTCGCGTCTTTGCACCGACGCGTCCGCGCGCTCATCGACGCGTTCCTCGCGCGCCGATGCATCCACGCTCCGCTTATCGATCTCATCCATCACGCATCGATCCAGTCGAGCAACGGCTGTCCCTGCGCGCTGCCGGATGCCGACAGCAAGCCGCCCCGTCCATCCGTCACGCGCATTTTTTGCAGCCACGCTTCGAATTCCGGCGCGCGCTTCAGGTTCAGCACGCGGCGAATATAAAGCGCGTCATGGAACGACGTGCTCTGATAGTTCAGCATGACATCGTCCGCGCCCGGCACGCCCATGATGAAATTCACGTTGGCCACGCCCAGCAGAGTCAGAAGCGTGTCCATGTCGTCCTGATCGGCTTCGGCGTGGTTCGTGTAGCAGATGTCGCAACCCATCGGCACGCCGAGCAGCTTCCCGCAAAAGTGATCTTCGAGGCCGGCGCGGATGATCTGCCGGCCATCGTATAAATATTCCGGACCGATGAAACCGACCACCGTGTTCGTCAGAAGCGGCTTGAAACGGCGCGCGACCGCATAGGCGCGCGCCTCGCAGGTCTGCTGATCGACGCCATGATGCGCATTGGCCGACAACGCGCTGCCCTGGCCCGTCTCGAAGTACATCACGTTGTCGCCGACCGTACCGCGACCGAGCGACAGCGCGGCATCGTGCGCTTCCTCCAACAGCTTGAGCGATACACCGAAACTCGCGTTGGCGCGCTCGGTGCCCGCGACCGACTGGAACACGAGATCCACGGGCGCGCCTTGCTCGATTGCCGCGAGCGTGTTGGTGACGTGAGTCAGCACGCACGATTGCATCGGCACGTCGTAGCGCTGGCGGAAATCGTCCATCATCGTGAGCAGCGCCGTGATGGCGGCAGGCGAATCCGACGCCGGATTGATGCCGATCACCGCGTCGCCGCAGCCGTAGAAAAGGCCGTCGAGCATGGACGCGGCAATGCCTTTCGGATCGTCGGTCGGATGGTTCGGCTGCAGTCGCACCGACAGATGCCCCGGCAAGCCGATGGTCGTGCGAAACCGTGTGATCACCGGACGCTTGCGCGCGGCGAGGATCAGGTCCTGATTGCGCATGAGCTTGGAAACGGCTGCGACCATTTCCGGCGTGAGGCCCGCGGTGACGCCTTCGAGCGCGGCGGTGTCCGTGGTGTCGGCGAGCAGCCATTCGCGGAACTCGCCGACGGTGAGATGCGCGATGGGCGCGAAGGCATGCGCGTCATGGGTATCGACGATCAGGCGCGTGACTTCATCGTGCTTGTAGGGAATGAGCGGTTCGTCGAGAAACGCGCGCAGCGGCACCTGTGCAAGCGCGAGTTTTGCGGCGATGCGCTCTTCTTCCGTCGCCGCCGCGAGGCCCGCGAGTTCGTCGCCCGAACGACGCGGACTCGCGCGCGCGAGCAGCGTTTTCAGATCGTCGAAACGGTAGCGCCGGGCGCCGATCGTCTCCTGAGATGTCATCGCGTTTCCTTCGTTCAAGGGAAAGCCGCCACGTCGTCCGTACGTGCTGCCACTCACTTTAACCGCTTCGCGCAGCGCCCGCGCCTCGTCAAAAAAGCCCGCCGCGCCGAAATCCGCGCCCGTGCGATAATTTCGCGCTTGTCCCGCCTCTTGCGTTGCGCCCGTGCAGCGTCATCGCCCGTGAAAAATCTCCTCGTGAACCTCGACCGTATCGGCGCTTTCGACGAAATCGTCGATGTCCGCACGCCGCTCGAATACGCCGACGATCACATCCCCGGCGCCCTCAACGCGCCGGTGCTGACGAACGAGGAGCGCGTGATCGTCGGGACCATGTACAAGCAGGTTTCGCCTTTCGAAGCCACGCGCGTCGGCGCCGCCATGGTCGCGCGCAATATCGCGCGACATCTGGATACGCTCTTTTCCGACCGGCCGCGCAACTGGCGCCCGCTCATTTATTGCTGGCGCGGCGGCAAGCGCTCCGGCTCGATGACGACCTGGTTCAACATGATCGGCTGGCAGGCGCGTCAACTGGAAGGCGGCTACAAGACTTATCGGCGCGAAGTGCTCGATTCCCTCGTCACGCTGCCGTGCCGTTTTCGCTACGTCGCGCTGACGGGCCATACCGGCAGCGGCAAGACGCGTCTGTTGCACGCGCTCGATCAGGCCGGCGCGCAAACGCTGGATCTGGAAGGGCTCGCGGCACATCGCGGTTCGTTGCTCGGCGCGTTGCCGGGACAGACGCAGCCTTCGCAGAAGGCGTTCGAGTCGGCGCTCGTGAGTGCGTTGCGTGGTTTCGATGCGGCCAAGCCCGTGTATATCGAAGCGGAAGGGCGGCGCATCGGCGCGCTTTCGGTGCCGGATGCATTGCTGGACGGGCTGCATGGCGCGGCGTGCGTGGAAGTGGAGGCGCGCCGCGAAGATCGCATCGCGTTTCTGTTGCAGGACTACGCGCATCTTTTCGACAATCCCGCGTTCTTCAAGTCGCAACTGGCGCGACTCATCGGGCTGCATAGCCGCGAGCGCGTGGAGCGCTGGCATCGGCTGATCGATGAAAACGCGCGCGCCGAGCTGTTCGCGGAACTCATCGACCGTCATTACGATCCCGCGTATGGCCGCAGCAGCCGCGCGCTTTATACGCATCTGGCAAAGGCGTCCCACATGACCTTCCGGCCCAACGATGCCGACAGCGTCGCGCAGGCCGAGGCGCTTCTCGCGCAATTGGCGCAGACATCGCCCGCGGCGAACTGAGATTAATCTTCATCATTCGAGTCAAACATGAATACTCACGCGCCCCGACCCCCTCGCATCGCGCCCGGCTGGATCGTTTTTCTGCTGATCGCGGTCGTCGGTCTCTTCTATGTCAAATGGTTTCCGTACTACAACCGCGCGTTCGTGGCGGCGAGTCAGCATTCCATCGGCAAGTCCATTTTGATGGGCGCGTCCGCGAGTGCGCCGGCACCGTCGTGGCAAGCGGCGCTCGACTACGCCATGGCTTACGGCAAGGCCATCTGGCAGGCGATGGTGCTCGGCCTGTTGCTCGGTTCGGCGGTGCAGGCGTTGATTCCGCCGCGCTGGGTCGCGCGTGCGCTCGGCGAACGAAACTTCGGCAGCGTGTTGAATGGCGGCTTGATGTCCTTGCCCGGCATGATGTGCACGTGCTGCGCGGCGCCGGTCGTGGCGGGCTTGCGTGCGCGGGAAGCGGCGCCGGGCGCGGCGGTCGCGTTCTGGCTCGGCAACACGGTGCTCAATCCGGCGGCGCTGGTGTTCATGGGCTTCGTGCTCGGCTGGCAATGGACCGGGCTGCGCCTCGTGCTCGGTGTGCTGATGGTGTTCGGCTTGGGTTACGCGGTCAATCGCATGGTGACGCCCGCGCAGGCGGCGCAATCGCGCGAGGCGCTTGCAAACCTCGTCAAGGAAGATGAGCCGGGCACGGCGTTTTCGCGCTGGTTGCGCATTCTCGGGCGCATGACGTTGCGGCTCGTGCCGGAGTACATCGTGCTGGTGTTGTTGCTGGGCGCGGCGCGCGCGTGGCTGTTTCCGCATATCGGACCGAATATCGACGACAGCATGCTGTGGATCGTCGCATTCGCGATTGCGGGCACGTTGTTCGTCATTCCGACGGCGGGCGAAGTGCCGATCATTCAGGCGATGCTTTCACTCGGCATGGCTGCCGGCCCAGCAGGCGCGTTGCTGATGACCTTGCCGCCCGTCAGCGTGCCCTCGCTCGCCATGCTCGCGCGCTCGTTTCCGCCGAAGGTGCTCGCGTTCGTCACGGCGGCGGTGGTCGTGTTCGGGGTAGTGAGTGGGGCGGTGGCGGCCTGGTGGTTTTGAGCAGACGGGCTCGGGCGCTCAACGACGATCGCCGTCGTGAGCGCCTTGCCCAGCGGCATCAATGCAACGCCGCTCCCGCCTTGATCAACAACTTGAACGGCAAAGCCAGCAGCATCGCGCCGCCCACACCTGTCACCCAAAGCGCGACGAACCAGAAGACCTTCTTCGCGCGCATCATCGCAATAGAGCCGCCGCGTTCAGTGATAGTGATGTTCGCCATGACGCACCTTTCCTCTGAATACCCAATAACTCAGCATGGTGTAACCCAGGATCACCGGCAAAATAATCGCCGCGCCGACAATCGTGAAGAGCTGCGAAGAACGCGGCGAAGCGGCATCCCAAAGCGACACGCCCGGAAAAATCTCCTGAGGCGAAATGCTCGCAACCAATCCCGCGTAACCCAGCAACATGAAGCCGAGCGCCACCGCGAACGGCCGCGTTTCGTGCCGCGAACGGATCGAGCGATGCATCGCCCAAGCACAGGCCACGACTAGCGCCGGCACCGGCAGCATCCGATAAAACCACGGCGAGTCGAACCAGCGCGATGCAATGCCCGCGTCCTGCAGCGGCGTCCACACGCTCACCACGACAATCGTTGCAAGCTGCAGCAGCGTCAACGGCCATACGACGCGATACAGCCGTCGCTGCAAATCGCCTTCGGTCTTCGCGATCAGCCAGCATGCGCCGAGCAGGGCGTAAGTCACGACGAGCGCGCCGCCCGTGAACAGCGAAAACGGCGTGAACCAGCCGAAGGCGTCGCCGGCGAAGCGGCCATCGGCGACGGGGATGCCATCGAGAAACGCGCCGAGCGCCACGCCTTGAAAGAACGTCGCGCCCGCCGATCCACCGATGAACGCAAGATCCCACATGGACTTCGTGCGCGACGCCTTGGCGCGAATCTCGAACGACACGCCGCGAAAGATCAGGCACACGAGCATCAGCACGAGCGGCAGATAGAGCGCGGAAAGCACGGTCGAATAGACCATCGGGAACGCGGCAAAGAGGCCCGCGCCGCCCAGCACGAGCCACGTTTCGTTGCCGTCCCACACGGGCGCGACGGTGTTCATCATCACGTCGCGGTCGTGCTGGTCGGGAAAGAAAGGAAACAGGATGCCGATGCCCAGATCGAAGCCATCGAGCACGACGTAGAGGAAAAGGCCCAGTGCGATGATCGCGGCCCACGCGACGGTGAGGTCCATATGTTCAAGCTCCTTCGATGGACTGATGCGGAAGACTCATCGGACGGCGCGCGGTGCCATCGGACGAATCGGGCGTATGAGACGGCGCGCCCGGCAACGCCGGCCCATGACGCAACAACTTCAGCAAGTAGTAGATGCCGGTCCCGAAGACGATCGTGTAGACGATCACGAACGCGAGCAGCGAAACGCCGACCTGTTGCGCGGTGACGGGCGAGACGGCGTCGGCCGTGCGCATCACGCCGTAGACCACCCACGGTTGACGGCCCGCTTCGGTCGTGACCCAGCCCGCGAGCAAGGTGATGAAACCGCTCGGACCCATGATCAGCACGAATCGATGGAACCAGCGCGCATCGAATAACTTGCGCTTGCGATGCAGCAGCCAACCGGCGATGGACATGAGGATCATCAAGACGCCGAGTCCCGCCATCACCCGAAAACTCCAGAACACGATGGTCGAATTCGGCCGCTCGTCTTTCGGGAACGTCTTGAGGCCGCGAATCTCGCCGTTCCAGCTATGCGTGAGGATCACGCTGCCGAGATGCGGAATCTGCACGGCGTACTTCGTCGTTTCCGCTTCCATGTCCGGGATGCCGAAGAGATTGAGCGCGGTGCCGCCTTTCTCCGTTTCCCAGATACCTTCGATAGCCGCGATCTTCGCCGGCTGATACTTGCGCGTGTTGAGACCGTGCGCGTCGCCGACGAAAGCCTGGATCGGCGTCAGGACGAGCAGCAGCAAGAGCGCCATCGAAAAAGTCTTCCTGATGGCCGGATCGCGTCGGCCCTTCAGCAGATGCCACGCGCCCGTCGCGGCCACGACCAGCGCCGCGACGATGAACGCCGCAATCGCCATATGCGCGAGCCGGTACGGAAACGACGGGTTGAAGATGATCGCGAACCAGTCCACCGGCACGACGTGATCGCCTTCGATGCGAAAACCTTGCGGGGTCTGCATCCAGCTATTGGACGCAAGAATCCAGAAAGTCGAGATGAGCGTGCCGATGGCCACCATCAAGGTGGCGCCGAAGTGCGCTCTCGGGCCGACTTTGTTCCAGCCGAAAAGCATGATGCCGAGGAAGCCCGCTTCGAGGAAGAACGCGGTCATCACCTCGTAGGTGAGCAAGGGACCCGTGATCGGACCGGCGAAACTCGAAAAGCCGCCCCAGTTGGTGCCGAATTCGTAAGCCATCACGACGCCCGACACCACGCCCATGCCGAACGCAACGGCAAATACCTTCGACCAGAAAAGGCACAGTTCCTTGTAGACGGGTTTGCCGGTCTTGAGCCACGCGCCTTCTAACACGGCGATGAAGCTTGCAAGTCCGATGGAAAGCGCGGGAAAAATGATATGAAACGAGACAGTGAACGCGAACTGGATACGCGCCAGATCGATTGCTTCGGGAGTCGCATGCATGATGACTTTTGCTTTGAAATTCACGCGTGCCGGATTGCAACGTGCGGCATGCGCGGGTTGAAACGTCGGTAATGCTGGAGCTCACTGTAGCGCCATTTATGCGTATCTGTTGCGCTGCGTCAGGAAATGCGCGTTGCGCGCAAATGCCGCGGTTTCAAGGGTTTAGCGAAGCTAGTGGCTTGAATGCGCATTGTTTTTGGTATGGAGGATGGCTCGTCGAGAGCAGGAATGCGGGCTGCTTTACGCGACAATCGACCGCACTGCATCAAGAACCGTCCGATTCACATTGACGCAGGCTCGTTCGACGAACTTTCACGTCCTCGCGAGACTTCATTTGCGAGACGCGCGAGTACCATAATGGCTTTTGAGCACGCGCCACGCGCGGCTATGCAAGGAGACCCAAATGCGCCTCGATGACGAAGCAGAAAGCAGCAATGTCGAAGACCGGCGAGGCAGCGGCGGAGGCGGCGGATTCAGAGTCGGCGGCGGATCCATCGGCATCGGGACGATCGTCGTCGCGCTCGCGGCATCGTACTTCTTCGGCATCAATCCGATGACCATCATCAACGGCGCGCAAATGCTTCATGGCAACGCGCCCGTGCAGCAGCAAGCCGCGCCGTCGAATACGGCGCCAGCGCAAGACGCCGGCGCCGTATTCGTGCGTCGCGTGCTCGGCAATACCGAGCGAACCTGGCAACACATCTTCAGGACGCAGTTCAATCAGGACTATCCGGCGCCCAAGCTCGTGCTGTTCTCGGGCGGCACGCAAACAGGCTGCGGCACGGGACAAGCGGCGATGGGGCCGTTCTATTGTCCGAACGACCGGCGCGTTTATATCGACTTGTCGTTCTATCGCGAGTTGAAGGATCGCTTCGGCGCGGGCGGCGACTTCGCACAGGCCTACGTGATCGCGCACGAAGTCGGGCATCACGTGCAAAACGTGCTCGGCATCATGGACAAGGTCGATAGCGCACGCGCGCGCATGTCGCCCGCGCAGGCGAATGCGCTTTCGGTGCGCGTCGAGTTGCAGGCGGATTGTTTTGCGGGCGTGTGGGCGGCGGTTGCGCAGCAGGACAATGCAAAGCTCATTCAACCGGGCGATTTCGAGCAGGGCTTGAATGCGGCGGGCGCAATTGGCGACGACCGGTTGCAGCAGCAATCGCAAGGACGCGTGGTGCCGGAAGCGTTCACGCACGGATCGAGCGAGCAACGGCAGCGATGGTTGCGCAAGGGCTTGTCGTCCGGCGATATCCGTCAATGCGATACGTTTTCGGCCAAGACCCTGTAACGCCGTCTAGGCGCCGAAGACGTGACGCGACGGCGGACTTACAAACGCTGACAGCCGTGGCGCGACAAATTCTTTAGAATCGCTGTTTTTCCGGCGCGGCATCGAGCCGCACACACCGGTGCATCCAGGTCTGTCGATGAAGCGAATTCTGATCGTCAAAGTCACGTCTCTCGGCGATATCGTCGAAACGCTGCCGGTTGTCTCCGACTTGCGGCGGGCGTTTCCATCCGCGAAGGTCGACTGGGCCGCCGACGCCGCGTTCGCTGACATCATCCGTTGGAGTCAGGGTGTCGACCGCGTGCTGAGCGCGCCTTTGCGCAAGTTCAAGAAGGCGCGCAACTGGAACGATCTCAAGGAAATCACGGGGTCCATCAGCGAGTTGCGCGCCGAGAAATACGACGTCATCGTCGATATTCATGGCGTGTACAAGAGCGCGATCATCGCGTTCATAGCGCGTGGGCGGCGGCGCTACGGCTATCTGAATCAGGACCTTGGCGAGCGTGGCGCGGCGTTCGCGTACAACGCGCGCTTCGGTCCGCGTCCGCACACCGACGCCTGGCGCGGCATGCGCGTGAGCGTCGCCGATGCGCTGGGCTACGAGATTCAGGAAACGCCCGACTACGATCTTCGACTCCCCGAGCCTACGCATGACCTCGGCATTCCACGCGGCGGCGCGCCCATCGCCATGTTGTTCCACGCGACCTCCGCCGATGTGAAGAAGTGGCCGAAGGATCACTGGGCCGAAGTCGGGCGCTGGCTCGTCGAGCGCGGCTATCAGATTGCGTTGCCGTGGGGCACGGAGCGCGAGCGCGGCGAAGCGCAGGCCATTGCCGCACTCGTGCCGCAGGCGCTCGTGCTGCCGAAGCTGAGCGTCGAGGAATGCGCGCACTGGATTCAGGCGTCGGAACTGGTCGTCGGAACCGATACCGGGCTCGTCCATCTCGCACATGCTTTGCAGCGGCGCACCGTTATGCTGTTCGCGGCGACATCGCGCGAGCATTTCGGTATCCACGAGCCCGGCCGTTCGGTCTCTGTCGGTGATGGCGGAGCGCCGCCTGACGTACCGCAAGTGCTCGGGGCAATACAAAGCGTTTTGGCTCCCACTGAAGCGAATCGCCACGCGCATGCTGGCGTTATAGCGCGTTAAAAAGATTTATGCGCATAAACTTTTGCAGAATGATCGCAAAAGAGGGCGCACGGAAGTCATTTATTAGTGCGCGAACGTAAATTTTGCTTAATAGCCCTTGACGGCGATTCCGCGACCGGAGACGATTGCGAAAACACTTAAGAATCGTCCGATAAATGATCGAAGACTCCGCCGTTGACGCACGACAGGCCTTCGTGCGTCTTCAACCTGCCGACGTCGTGCCGGGCGCGCCGCTCGAATGGGCGATCGTTTCCGCCGATGGGACGCCGCTTTTCGCGGCAGGCACCCTCATTCCCGACAAAGCGACGCGCGATTTCATTTTCAGGCAGTTCGATCCGCACCGGACTGCCGGCGACGCGGCGCCTCGACGAAAACCGGAAGAGCCGAGTGAGGAAACGCTCGTTCTCGACGACTTGGGTTTGTCGATCGGCGGCCGTATTGGCGTGCGTGTCACAGGCGGTTCGGGGTTGGCGATGTATGCGAGTCGCGTAATCGGATTTTCGAATGCACGTCGCAATGGCGAGCGTTCGCTTTTTGTCACTCAGCCGCTCATGACGGGCTTCGATCCGCTGGACCTCACGCGTGGCGAACTGGTCGATCTCGTCGCGCTGACGGGAAAGGGCGTGTTCCGCTTCGCGTGTACGGTGGATGCGCTCTGCCGCGAGCCGTTCAGTTATGTGGTGTTATCGGCGCCAGGTACGATCCGCCGCCTGCGCACGCGCAAGTTCGTCCGCATGCCGACGCGCATGGCGGCATGCTTTGCCATCGAAGGCGAAGAGGGCGCGCTCAAACAGCCGGGTCGCGTGAGCGACATCAGTCCCTACGGCATGTCTTTGACTGTCGCGACGCCGAACGCGCGCGTGGGCGATCGTCTCGCACTCTCGTTTCGATTCGCGACCGACGGCGTCGATGTTCAGGTCGATACCATCGCCATCGTGCGTCACGTCGGCGACTTCGATGCATCGACGCAAAGCGCCGCTTATGGGCTTGAATTCGAATCGCTCGAACCGGCGCAGCGTATTGCGTTGAAGTCGTTCATGGCGGAGCACGGTTAGACGGGGCGTCGGCCGGTGCGCTTTGCCGTGCTGACATTCGCGAGCCTGCGCGTCGTCGGCGTCGTGGCCGAGCGCATGCCAGCCCCGCATCGCCCGCTTACCTCGAAGATCAACTCGGAAAGCCATCCGGAAACAGTCGCTCGACCGCATTCTCGAAGTGCTGAATCGGCGCGGCGCCACGCAACGCGATGGGCGGCGGCGGTTCCTTGCCCGGCGCGGCTTCGCGCGACAGCACGGCAAACGGCACGCCGCTCACGCCCAGTTGCTTGGCAAACTCTTCGTCTTCGATCACGAGGTCCGTGTAGGTGCCTTCGTCGAGCGCTTCTTCGAGCAACTCGGGATCGATGCCGCATGTCGCGGCAATATCGATGAGCGCGTCCGGATCGCCGATATCGATACCTTCCTCGAAGTAAGCCTTGAAGATCGCGCGATGCACGATATCGAAGCGCCCCGATTCCTGCGCAAAAAGCGCGGTCTCGAACGCCTTGCGGCTGCGCGGCGCGACGGGCGGCGGACGCATCAACATGTTGCGCTCCTCGGCAAGCGGAACCACCGAGTTTTCCCAGGCGTCCTGGGCTTGTTCGCTATTCGGATCAGGCAGCGGCGTGGGTTCGGGACGCAGTTCGAACGCGTGCCAGCGAAGCTCGACTGCGTTGCCATACGCCTTGGCGAACTGATCGAGCACCGGTGTTTCCAGATAGCAGAAAGGACATGTGAAGTCCGACCAGACATCGACATACAAAACAGGCGTGGTTGCCATGAAAAAACCTCGAATGCAGGGCGATGCATGCGCGCGCCCGGAAAGGACAAAACCGCAAAACCGGTATGTTAGCGCGTGCTGCGAGTCGATGTAGGCATGGCGCGGCGCGTTCAAAATTCGCCGGCTTAGAACCCGCCGTCGAGCTCGATCTTGCTGCCGTCGAAGAAGCGCGACAGACGGAAGGCGCGCGGGTCGACGAGCGGGGTGTCGTTCGCGACGATATCCGCCATCAACCGACCCGCACCCGGACCGATGCCGAAGCCGTGCCCCGAAAATCCCGTGGCGATGAACAACCCGGGCGTTCCGTCGATGCCCGAGATGACCGGCACCGCATCGGGCGTTACATCGATATAGCCGGCCCACGACTGCTCGACTTTCACCGCGCCAAGCGCCGGAAAAACCGCGCGAAATTCGTCGAGCGCGCGCTGGTTGAAGGCCTCGACAGGCGCGGGGTCGAGCGTGCGCACGGACTCGAATACCGTCGGCCGATTCAGTGGCCAGTGGCGCGGACGGCGTAGTTCCTCGAAGAAGCGCGCGTTGAAGCCGAGCTTGAGCGCGCCGAGCTGGCTTTTGAGCGCGGGCAAAAACTTGAAGAGCAGCCGGAAACTGTCGGGCGTGATGTCGCTGTAGTTGCGGAATGCGTTGGCGATGGTATAGCCGCCGTCGAGCCGCTTGCGATAACCCATCGCGTGATTGCACGCGCTCACGTCGGGACCGCCTTCGAGCGGCGCCGTGCGCATGACCGACGAACGCACCATGAGCTGTGGCACATCGACATCGAGGTTGCCCGCGAAGAGCCGCGTCCACGCGCCGCCCGCGACTACCACGCTCGTGCACGCGATCCGTCCGTATTCCGTCGCCACGCCGCTGACCTTGCCGCCGCTCGTTTCCACGCCGCGCACGGCGCAGGGCGTGAGGATCTTGACGCCTCGCTTGCGCAGCGCGGCGGCCATCGCCGGGACGGCGCGTTGCGGTTCGGCGCGGCCATCGCCGGGCGTGTAGATGCCGCCCGCGAAGCGGCGTGACGCGCCGGTCATCAGCGCGGCGGTTTCATCGGCGGAGATGATGCGCGAGTCGAGCGCGTCGCGGCCGACTTTTGCGACCGCGCGCGCGAGCCACGCTTCGTGATCGGCGAGCGCTTTGGCGTCGTCGGCGGCATAGAGGATGCCGCATTCGCGAAAGCCGGTGTCGATGCCGAGTTCTTCATCGATACGACGCCACAGCTTCAGACTCTCGAGACTGAGTTCGAGCTCGCGCAGGTCGCGATGTGTCGCGCGGCACCAGCCCCAGTTGCGGCTCGACTGCTCGCCCGCGATGTGCCCTTTCTCGCACACCGCCACCGACAAGCCCTTGGCCGCCAGCGAGCGCGCGGTGCTGATGCCGATCACGCCGCCGCCCACGACGACCACGTCGACACGTTCGGGCAGCGTTCTGTCTTCGTCGATACGTTCTGTCAGCGGTCCCATGTCAGGACGCGCGCTCGTCAAGTCGTGCCGTTACGTTCATGTGTCGGTCAGGTTGAGCCGGGAGGCAATCATGCTAAGGGATGCGCCTCTTTTTGACCATATGAATGAAATTGCCGCGATGTTGCATCGGGGCATCCAGCGCATGTTGCACGCCGTCTGCGCATGCGCCGGCGATCCGCTACGATAGGGCAGGCGCGGCCTCCAGGAGCAAACACAAGCGGATGCGCCGCGTCCGACAGCACCCGTCATCGAGCGTCAGGCACGGCGCGTGCGAACTCAGCGCCGCATGCGTCACGCGCCATTGGCGCCAGTCAACGCAATTTCACCCCATCTCTGGAGAACTTTCATGCAAAAGACAGCATCGGCGAAGTGGAGCGGCGGCATCAAGGACGGCAAGGGTTTCATCTCGACGCAAACCGGCGTGCTCAACGAAGCGCCGTATGGCTTCAAGTCGCGTTTCGAGGAAGGTCCGGGCACGAACCCGGAAGAGTTGATCGGCGCGGCGCACGCTGGCTGCTTCACGATGGCGCTTTCGCTGCAACTCGAACTCGCGGGTCTGAAGGCCGAAAGCCTGGAAACGAAATCGACCGTCACGCTCGATAAAGACGGCGAAGGCTTCACCATCACCGCGTGTCAACTCGATCTGAAGGCGAAGATTCCCGGCGCCGACAAGGCTGCATTCGACAAGGCCGCGCAAGCCGCGAAGGAAGGCTGTCCGGTGTCGAAGCTATTTGCGGGCAACGCGAAGATTACGCTGAACGCCGAACTGGTTTCCTGAGCGTTCGAGGCGTGGTTTGAGTGAAAAGACGCGGACCGGTTATCTCGACCGTCCGCGTTTTTTAATGCCGCGCCGCGTTCTTCCTCTCGGCCTTATGCGCGTACATTTTGCTGTCGCTTTCAATCAGAAGGTCGAAGAAACTCGCATGCTGCGCGGGATCGAACTGCGTCTGTCCAACGCTGAAGCGAATCTCGTAACCGCGTGTGGCCGACGCATTGTGGGCAGCCAGCCTTGCGCGCAGACGTTCGAGCGCGTGGGCGGCTTCCTCGTCGCTCGCGTCGGTCAGGAGCGCGACGAATTCGTCGCCGCCAAGCCTGCCGATGACATCGCTTGCACGCAGCGAAGCGCGCAAGGCATCGGCGAAAGTGACGAGCGCGCGGTCGCCTTCCGCGTGACCGAAGGTGTCGTTGATGCGCTTGAAATCGTCGAGATCGAAGAACAGCAGCGACGCGCGCCGATCGAGCCGTTTGCAGATGTTGAGCGCATGCCGCGCTAGCGCTTCGAAACCGCGACGGTTGGCAATGAGCGTCAGGTCATCGACGGTTGCAAGTTCGATCGCCGCGATCTCCTGTTCCGCGATATGCGCGAGATCGCGCAAGAGGCTGCGCTCTTCGCCGTCGAATTCGCGGGGACGGGTATCGATGAGACAAAGCGTGCCCAACTTGCTGCCATTGGGCACCGTCAGCGGATGCCCCGCGTAGAACCGAATGCCGGGCGCGCCAGTCACGAGCGGATTGTCGTGGAAGCGCGTATCGATGCGCGCATCGGGAATCATCAACACGTCGTCATGCAGAATGGCGTGCGCGCAGAACGACACATCGCGCGAAGTCTCCGGCACATCGAGACCGACGCACGACTTGAACCATTGCCGATTCTCATCGATCAGGCTCACGAGCGCGATCGGCACGCCGAACAGACGCCGCGCCAGGCGCGTGAGACGGTCGAAGCGCTCTTCCGGCGGGGTATCGAGGATATTCAGCGAGCGCAGCGTGGCGAGCCGGGCGGCTTCGGTCGGGGGTTTGGGCGCGACGAGCATGGATCTCCGTTTCCTGAGACGGTTTGGCGGCAAGGCCGCTGACGACGGGGCAATCGGCAACAGCGCTTATTCTCCGACAAGTACGCCAATCCTTCAGCACGAAGCCGAGCGCAGCGCTCGCACCGACAGTCTCGCGCCGCGCGGCGTTTTCGCTATCATGCCGATGGACCGCGGCCCTTTGTCACGGCGCTTTCATCGCCCTTGCAGCGCACCTTCGTCGCGCAGGCGGGTCGGACATGGTGGCACTTCGCCATGAACCGACGACCCCTTTACCTGATTCGCATGGAGCGCCCATTGAAACTCAAGTTCGACTGGACCGTCATCACCCCGATTCTCGCGCTCGTCGTGCTCGTGGCCACCGCGCTCATTCACAACACCGCGCTCATGGCGCTGGCCGCCATCGCGCTGGCGTTCGCGGTGTTCGCGGCCGTGCATCATGCCGAAGTAGTTGCGCATCGCGTCGGCGAGCCATTCGGCACGCTGGTGCTGGCCATTGCGGTGACGGTGATCGAAGTCGCGCTGATCGTCTCCGTCATGCTGTCCGGCGGCCCCGAAAAAGCCGGCTTGCCGCGCGACACCGTATTCGCCGCGATCATGATCTGCAGCAACGCGATCATGGGGCTGTGTCTGCTGATCGGCGGCATGCGGCATCACGTGCAGGATTTTCAGTTGCAGGGCGCAAGCGCCGCGCTCGCCATTCTCTGCGCCATGTCCGTGCTCACGCTCGTCCTGCCGAACTTCACGAGCACCGTGCCGGGACCGGGTTTGTCCACTTCGCAACTCGTGTTCGTCGGGGTGATCTCGCTCGTGCTGTATGTGGTGTTCGTGTTCGTGCAGACCATCCGGCATCGCGACTACTTTTTGCAAGCCGTGCCGGATGTCGTCAAGCTAACCGCCACGGAAGACGACGTGCCCCATGCGCCGCCGCCGACCAACGCCGCCGCATGGACCGCGCTCGGCCTGCTCGTGCTTTCGCTTTTGTCCGTGGTCGGGTTGGCGAAGCTCTTGTCGCCTGCGGTCGAGGCGGGCGTCGCGGCAGCCGGTGCACCCGAGGCGGTCGTCGGCGTGGTGATCGCCGCGCTCGTTTTGTTGCCCGAAGGGCTCGCGGCATTGCGCGCGGCGCGTCTAAACCGGCTGCAAACGAGTTTGAACCTTGCGCTAGGCTCGGCGCTCGCGAGCATCGGTTTGACCATTCCCACGGTTGCGATCGTGTCGATCCTCATCGGCCAGCCTATCTCCCTCGGGCTCGCGCCGAAGGAGATCACCATGCTCGCGGTGACGCTGCTCGTCTCCGTGATCACGCTCGGCACCGGGCGCTCGACCGTGCTGCAAGGCGTCGTGCATCTGGTGATCTTCGCGGCGTTCCTGTTCCTGACCGTCGTGCCATGAGCATCGACGCATGCGGTTTTGCTACCATTCACGGTTTTCCGGCGCGCGCCGCGGGTTTCGTCGACCCGTCACGCGCTTGGCAGTAATCGCTCCGGCGTCAATTTTTACCGCAAGTCTCGAAGGATTGGAATGTCGTTCAAGAAGTCAGTCAGCAAGTCCGCATCGTTCGCTTTCTCCGCGATGCTCGCAGCACTCGCCGTCACCTCGGTTTCCGTTCACGCCAAGGAACTCACGCAGATCCGCTTCGCCGTCGATCCCAGCTACCCGCCGTTCGAATCGAAGCAGGCGGATGGCAAGCTGGCCGGTTTCGACATCGACCTCGGCAATGCGCTTTGCGCGCAGATGAAGGTCAAATGCGTGTGGGTCGAAAACAGTTTCGACGGCATGATTCCCGGCCTCAAGGCGCGCAAGTTCGACGCCGTGTTGTCCGACATGGGCATTACCGAAGAACGCCTGAAGCAGATCGATTTCACCCAGCCGCTCTACGATACCCACGCGCAACTCGTCGCGCGCGCGGGCTCGGGCATTCTGCCGACGCCGCAGGCGCTCAAGGGCAAACGCGTCGGCGTCGAACAGGGCACGGTGCAGGAACACTACGCGCGCGCACAGTGGGAACCGCAGGGTGTGACCGTCGTGCCTTACGGCGATGAGGATCAGGTCGAGAACGATCTGGTCGCGGGCCGTATCGACGCCATGTTCACCGATGCCGCGCAAGCCGCCATCGGCTTTCTGAAGAAGCCGCAAGGCAAGGCGTTCGCGCTCGTCGGGCCGATTGTCGAAGACCGGGCGATCATCGGTCCGGGCACGGCAATCGGCTTGCGCAAGGGCGACGCCGATCTGAAGAACGGCCTGGACCAGGCGTTCGACGCGATCAAGAAGGACGGCACGTTCAAGCGCATCATGGCGAAGTATTTCGCCACCGATATCTCGATTCAGTAAGCGCCCTGGCGTTTAGCGTTCCGAGTATCGACCGAAAAGGCATCGCTTGCGGTGCCTTTCTTTTTTTACGAGGCAATTCATTCCATGCAGGTCACGCACCATCCGCTCGTCGCCGCTTCGCCTGGAACGGGGCGCGCGATCACGAGCTACGCCTTCGGCGCGGAACATGGGCCGAAGGTCTATATCCAGGCGTCGCTGCACGCCGACGAACTGCCGGGCATGGTGGTCGCGTGGTATCTCAAGCGGCATTTCGCGGAGTTGGAAGCGGCGGGGCGCCTGAACGCGCGGATCGTGCTCGTGCCCGTGGCGAATCCGGCCGGGCTCAATCAGCACTGGTTCGGCACGCAAATGGGCCGCTTCGACATGCAGTCCGGACAGGATTTCAACCGGCGCTTTCCCGCGCTTGGGCCGGGGCTCGTCGATGGACTCAAGCAACACCTGACTGGCGATGAAACGCACAACGCCCGCGCCATCCGCGCCGCCTTGCGCGATGCGTTCGCGGCGCTCGAGCCCGCGACCGAACTCGAATCGCAGCGCATCGCGCTGATGACGCTGGCTTGCGATGCCGATCGCATCATCGACATGCATTGCGACTGGGAAGCCGTCGCGCATCTCTACACGACGCCCGAGGCCTGGGTTCGGATCGAACCGCTCGCGCGCTATCTCGGCAGCGAGGCGCAATTGCTCGCGGACGTGTCGGGCGGCGAGCCGTTCGACGAAGCGTGCGTATCGGCGTGGCGTTATCTGCGTGACGCATTCGCCGGACGCTTCCCCATTCCTCGGGGCGCGGCAACCGTCACTCTCGAACTGCGCGGCGTGCGCGACGTATCGCGCGAAACCGCCTCGCGCGATGCACAGGCAATCGTCGATTATCTGACGCACGCGGGTTTTATTTCGGGCGATGCCCCCGCGCTGCCCGCGCTCGCCAATCCGCCGACGCCGCTTGCCGGATGCGATTACCTTCACGCGCCGATCTCCGGCGTGATTCTGCATGCGCGCGAAGTTGGAGAGAGAGTGTGCGCGGGCGATGTCGTCGCTGAAGTGCTCGATCCGCTCCATGACGAACTCGTGCCGCTCATCGCGCAGAGTGACGGCGTGCTGTACGCGCGGCACTGGACGCGGTTCGCGACGGCGGGAATGCTGGTGGCGCGCATCGCGGGCGCGGAAGTCCGGCGCGAGGGCGACCTGCTCGTGCCTTGAAGTTGCCGACGAGTCGTCCCACGCGGTTACCATACGTCGGCAAACCCGGTTTCAATGTCCACGGAGAACGACAGGAACATGCTGAAGAATCTCGATCCCTTGCTCAACGCCGACATCCTTCACGCACTCTGCGCGATGGGCCACGGCGATGAAGTCGTCATCTGCGACGCCAACTTTCCCGGCGATTCCGTCGCGCGTCAGACCGTGCGCGGACAATTGCTGCGTCTCGACGGCATCAACGCGCCGCGTGCGGTGCGGGCCGTGTTGTCTGTGCTGCCGCTGGATACGTTCGTCGATCATCCCGCCGAGCGCATGGAAGTGGTCGGCGACCCGGATGCGCTGCCTGCCGTACAGCGTGAAGTACAACGCGAAGTCGACGACGCCGAAGGCCGCGCCGTTCCGCTCGCGCCCGTCGAGCGCTTCGCTTTTTACGAGCGCGCCAAACAGGCTTATTGCGTGATTCAGACGAGCGAAGCGCGCGGCTACGGCTGCTTCATCTTCAAAAAGGGCGTGCAACTCGCGCCCGACACGCCAGCGCAATGACACGCTGATTTCTTGACACTAGCTTGCGGCGCCTGACCGCGATCATGAAAACAGAATAGCCGGCCGGGCAACCCAGCGCGGCTTTCTGTCGGGCGCCTGCGCAAGCAGGGTCGGCCCGGCGGGAAGCGAGACATCCACGAGCGTATTACGGCGCGAGCATACCTTGCAGATAAAATAGCAGCCGAAGCTGTCGACGCTAGCTTCGGCCTTGGCGCGCGAGATCCTGCCGCTGCATCGTATGCAGGTCCACATAGATTCACCTTCGTTGTCGGAAAACTGGCTTTGGCTGGTTTCGCGCCGCCAGCGAAGTTCTTCCGATACCGGCTCTTTCGAGACCGGCAACTCGTCGAAGGTTTGCTCGCCATGAAACGCGAACACGTTGTCAAATGCACATGGCTTGGTGCGACGTGTCTCGTGAAATGACATTCAGAAAACTTGCTCGATAAGCGCTGCCGCCAGTACTGGACAAATGCGGATCAGGGCAGTTTCAACGTGTAGTGATGCTGCCTCACCATGCGCTCAAAGCGAGCGAAAAGCAAACGGTATCGGGGAGGAGCAAGCAGAATGAGGCCGTTTCGGCTTGATATTAAGGCATGCTATAAAAGCTTCGAAAAGGCTTCGAGCCGTGCTTCCACTCTCTCAAAACTGCCGGTAAAAAAATAAATCGCGACAGTTCCTCCGAAAGCGCCCACACTATGTGGCGCAGCAGTCGCCTTCGCGTCTGTGCAAGTCGGGGAGCAGGATCATGGCAAAAGGTCAGGTACGCGGAAATAAAGAGGCTAAAAAGCCCAAACAGCCGAAGAAAGTAGAGTCGCCGGCAGCGGCCGTATCGTGGGCCACGCCCAAGAAAAGCGCGGAAGCCAGCGCATCCGTGAAGAAGAAATAGCCTTAGCGCGACATTCGTTCAAGCTGTCCTCGGTGCATGGCGCGACGACGCTTTATTTTGACTTCGCCATCGAAGTGGAAGTCAGACGCCCACCACCGAGTCCCGATGTTTTCTCTTTCCGGACTGGAACCAGCATGACAACGAGACCCAAAGTCAATCCCGCCGTGGCCGTCAAACAAAGCGAATATACGATCGCGCAGAAGTCGCGTGCATCGGCGCTGAGCAACGCGGACAGCGAACGCGCTCAAAAGCGCCGCGATAATGACGCGCTTATCGACGTCAACGCGAGCAAGTGGCGTTACGTGGGCCCGGGTGTCTAGATGGGAAAGCCCGCGGAAGTCCTCAACTTCCCGAACCCCAGCCGCAGCTACGACGCCGCAAGACACGGCGTGTGCTTCTGGGGTTACGACAGCAAGCGCGAGATCAGCTTTCTGGTCGAGGACAAGACGCTTGCCGCGCTGAATCCCGGCATGGGCACGGGTGAGCTGGCGCTGCTCGCCACGTTCGACCGCAATCGCGAACGCATTCTCGAACTGGCGAAGGGTCTCTACACGGGCGGCCCGCAGAACCGTTATACGATCCACGAGTAGCGTTCAACGCCGTGTAACCGTCACGTTGTCGCGGCGGCTTCAGTTGTCCAGCGCAATACGCACCGTGCGCGCGAGTTCATCGAGCTGAAACGGCTTGCGCAGCGCGGCAAAGCGCTTTTCCTTGATCTTCGATACATCGACGTCCGCATAGCCCGTTGCCAGGATCACCGGCAGATCGGCACGCAGTTCACGCGCTTTCGCGATCACCTCCATGCCGTTCATGCCGGGCATCGCGAAGTCGACCATCATCAGATCGGGATGGTCCAGTGGCAGGCGCTTGAGGCCGTTGGGGCCGTCGCAGGCGTGCGTCACCGAATAGCCGAGCGTCTGCAGACATTCGACGAGCATCTCGCGCACGTCTTCGTCGTCTTCGACCACGAGGATGCGCTTCGCGCCCGATGCGCTGTCCTCGGGTTTGAGCGCAACGTCGGCTTCCTGCAAATCCTTCGCGCCCAGCGGCAACCAGATTTCGACGCTCGTCCCTTTGCCCGGTTCGCTTTCGATACGCGCCACGCCGCCCGCCTGCCGCGCGATGCCGTAGACCTGGCTCAAGCCGAGCCCCGTCCCTTTGCCGACTGGTTTGGTCGTGAAGAACGGGTCGAACACGCGCGACAGCACGCCTGGCTCGATGCCCGAGCCCGAATCGCTCACACGGATGACCACGTAGCGTCCAGCCGTGAAGGTTTCGTCGGGCGCGGGGCGCTCGCCCGCGTGGATCGTGAGGCGCCCGCCGCCGGGCATGGCGTCGCGCGCATTGATCGTGAGATTGAGGACGGCCAGTTCCAGCTGATTGGCATCCGCCTGGGTCCAGAGATCTTCGGAATCGGAGGTCGTGGTGAACGCGATCGACGAGCCGAGCGAGATCGAGATGATGTCGCGCATGCCTTGCAAAAGCGACGCGACGTTGACCGCTTTCAAATCGAGATTGCTGGTGCGCGAAAACGTCAGCAACTGCGCGGTGAGCTTGGCGCCGCGTTCGGTGGCGCGCTTGGTCGTCGCGGCCATTTTGCGCACGCGCTCGTCGCTGCTGATTCGCGCGATCAATTCCGCGTTCGCCATGACGACATTCAGCAGATTGTTGAAATCATGCGCGATGCCGCCCGTCAATTGCCCGAGCGCCTCCATCTTTTGCGACTGCACGAGCACGGCCTGCACCTTGGCGCGCTCGTGGATTTCGCGCATCAGGCGATTATTTGCCGATGCCAGTTCCTGGGTGCGTTCGGCGATACGGCTTTCCAGCGAGTCGTTGAGCCGTTCGAGCGCTTCCTGCGCCTTCGAGCGCGCGATCAGATGCTGCTCCGACTCCGCGAGATGCCGGCGCGCATCGTACTGGCGCGCACGCGCCCGCAGCGACGACATCACCGCGCGGCGCAAGGTCTCCGAGTTCAGCGGACGTTCGAGGACGAGCACGTTGCCAAGACGCTCCAGCATGTCGATACTCGCGGCCGAGCGCCGTTCGGTTGCACGTCCTGAAAGCAGAATGATGGGAAAGTCGGACCACGCCGGTTGCCGGTCGATCCAGGCGGCGAGCACTTCGCCGTTGTCGCTTTTGAGCGATTCCTCGGTGACGATGGCAGTGCCCGCGCCGCGGTCGAGTTCGGCGGTGAGGCAAACCGAATCGGCGCACGCAAAGCAATCGCGGTCATCGAATGCGAGGACATCGGCGATTACGTCGGCATCGCGGCCGAATGGCGCCACTATCAGAACGCGAAACTCCATGGCGCTAGTTCCCCGAGGAGCCCGCGTAACTGGTGTCGGGAACCAGCATGGCCGTGCCGCCCTTGTACGAAGGCAGGCCGCTCAGAATGCCTTCGAAGTCGCGCAATGCCTCGCCGACGTTCAGCCCGCCCGCGCCCAGCTGAAATTGACGAATCGAGCGCTCATGGCCGCTCGCGCGGCTTTTCACGGCGGTCAGCGCCGTCAGCACTTCGCCTTGTCGCTCGAAGTAGCGAAACAGCAGGACCACGTCACTGAGATAACTGATATCCACGTCGCTCTGTATTTCGCCGATGATTCCATGCTGCCCCAGCACCAGCATCGTGATGACGCCGCGCTGGTTCAGATAGGTGAGCAGTTCGTGCATTTGCAGGAGCAGGTAGCGCTCGCCGGGCATCGCTTGCAGATACGCGTTCAGGCTGTCGATGGCAACGTAGCGCGCGTTGCCCTGTTCGACGCTCTGTCGCACGCTGCTCGTAAACTCTCCGGGCGATATTTCGGCGGGATCGACCTGGCGCAAGTTCAGCAAGCCGCTGTCGAGATGCGGCCGCAGATCGATGCCGAGGCTCGTCGAGCGCCGCAAAAGCGTAGTGCGCGTTTCATCGAAGAGATAGTAGACACACGGCTTGCCGCGTTCGAGCGCGGCGAGCAGACACGAGGTCACGGTGGTCGTCTTGCCCACGCCCGACGGCCCGACGATGAGCGTATTGGTGCCTGGCACGAGGCCGCCGCCGAGAAGCGCATCCAGCCCGGCCGTGCCGGTGCTGAGCGGCTTTGCCGAGAAATCGGCGTGATGTTCAGACGCGATCAGACGCGGATAGACTTCAATGCCGCCGGTGTTCAGCGTCATGTCGTGAAAACCTTCGCGAAACTTGATGCCGCGCATCTTCGCAATCCGCAGGCGCCGGCGCTCGCCGCCGTAGTCGTGCACGAGATTGTCGAGGCACAGCACGCCGTGCGCGATGCTGTGCAACTGCAGATCGCCCGGCTCGGACGTGTTGTCGTCGAGCAGCATGACGGTGCAGGCGCGCGTCGCGAAGTAACGCTTCAACGCGAGAATCTGTCTGCGATAACGCAGCGGGTTTTGCGAGAGCATGCGCAACTCGGACAAGCTGTCGAAGACGAGTCGCGCGGGCTTCACTTCATCCACTTGCGCGATGACATCGCGCACGGTTTCGCCCAGTTCCACTTCAGCGGGATGCAGAACGGTCTGCTCGTAACGCGGGTCGAGCCCTTCGTCCGATAGAAGTTCGATGATGGTAAAGCGCTTCGTGTCCCAGCCATGGCTTTCGGCCACGGCGACGAGTTCTTCCTTCGTCTCCGAAAGCGTCACATAAAGACCTGGCTCGCCGACTTCCGCGCCCTTGAGTAAGAACTGCAAGGCGAGAGTCGTTTTGCCCGCACCCGGCGCACCTTCGATCAGATACATGCGATGCGGCGTCAATCCGCCGCCGAGAATGTCGTCGACTCCCTCGATGCCCGTCGGAATGCGGGCGGGCAGGGCTTGCGTGGTTTTTTCTGGCATGTGCTCGCGCTTTCTGTTGTCTGGCCTTTTTATCTGGCCTTTCGCGCGAGCAATCGGAATACATTGGAGAACGCCCGCGCCTCGCGGGGCGGTTGCAAGAAGCGAGCCAGTACATGCCGGCGCTGCGACGTTCGTTAAATTTACCTACTATCCAGCAAATTCCTGTTGCAAAAATCCAAACCAGAGCGACGCTTTTTCAAGATTTGGTTGCAATGCAGCATGAAAAGGGTATAGTTAGGGTTATCCCCTAGCTAGTTACCCTGATTCTTTACCTGAGAGACGCCATGAAAACCACCGCTCAACAATCTTTGTTCGTTTCGTTCGGTTCGTTCCTGCGCTCGGCGAAGGCAACGGCGCGCCGTGAGTGGAATCGCGCGCTGCAATTGCATCTGCAAAACTGCGAGATGCTCGTCGAATCGTATCGCCGCACCAAGTAAGTAGGACAGTACCCGGTCAAAGTTTCAAAGCAACGCCCCGGAAGCGAATGGCTCCCGGGGCGTTTGTCTTTTACGAGCGCGTAGCGCATCGCCAGAGTGACAACGGCGCGCCTCCCCACGGAGAGCGCGCCGTTGTCGCATCGGATGGCGACGTCTAGATCGCCCAGCCGCCGAGATAGAACACCGCGAGCACGATCGCGATCGCGACCGTCCCCACGTTCAGCTTGCGATACTCGCCCGCCACGATCCGCCCGATCACCAGCGTGCAGAAGCCAAGCATGATGCCGGTGACGATATTCGCCGACAGCACGATGAACACGGCGCATACGAGCCCGGACATGGAGTCGACGGTATCGTCCATGTGCAGCTTGCTCACGTTGCCGAGCATGAGCAGGCCGACGTACATCAAGGCAGGCGCCGTCGCGTAGGAGGGCACGAGACCGGCGAGCGGCGAAAGGAACATCACCGCGAGAAAGAGCAGGCCGACGACCGTTGCCGCAAGCCCCGTCTTTGCGCCCGCCGCCACGCCCACCGACGATTCGATATACGCCGCCGCCGGTGCACCACCAAAGCATGCGGAGAAGATCGAGCTGAGCGAATCGGCCGTCAGCGCGCGTCCGCCGTTGACGATGCGCCCGTTGGCGTCGATCTGACCCGCCTGGCCCGCGACGGCGCGGATCGTTCCGGTGGCATCGAACACGGCGGTCATCACGAGTGCGAGCACGCTCGGCAGCACGGCCATCGAGAGCGCGCCCTTGATGTCCATCGCGCCGATGAGCGACGCGTGTCCCGGCGTCGCGAGCGAAGGCAGCGCGAACACGCCGTGAAAGCGCACGGACGGATCGAAGATCAGGCCGATAGCCGACAGGCCGACCACCACGAGCAGAATGCCGCCCGGCACGCGCCGGCGTTCCAGCCCGAAAATCGCCGCCAGGCCGAGCACCGACATCAGCACGGGAAACGCGCGGATCGCGCCCAGCGAAACCGGCATGCCCGGCGCGGGATTTTTAACGATCAGGCCGACGTCGTTGGACGCGATCAGCAGCAGAAACAAGCCGATGCCGATGCCCGTGCCATGCGCGACGCCCGTCGGCAGATTGCGCAAGATCCACGAGCGCACGCCAGTCACGGAGATCGCGGTGAAAACGACGCCCATCAGGAACACGGCGCCCAGTGCGATGGCAGGCGAGAGGCCTTTGCCGAGCACGAGACCGAACGCGGTGAATGCGGTCAGCGAGATGGCGCAACCAATCGCGATAGGCAGACGCGCCCATACGCCCATCAGCAGCGAGCCGAACGCGGTCGTGAGGCACACGGCGACGAACACCGCGCTGGTATCGAAACCGGCCTTGCCGAGCATGCCCGGCACGACGAACACGGAGTAGACCATCGCGAGAAAGGTCGTGATGCCCGCGACCACTTCGGTCTTTTCCGTGCTGCCAGCGAGCGATATGCCGAAGTAGCGGTCAAGAAAGCCGCCGCTCGCGGTCGGTGCCGTGTCCTCTCGTTCGATAGGGGAAATGTCGATGTCGCCAAGCTGCTGGGCGGGGGATTCCAACATGAGCTGCTCCTTTATCAGCACGCTGAAACGGTCGACCGTGCGCGCAATCAAGCGCACTGCGGTCCGTCGTCAGGGTCGTCTCGTATTTAGTTCTGGATGTAGCCTCGTGCTCGCCGCTGATGGCTGCACTCGGTCAGGACAAAGACTATGGGAACGCAACGCGAGGTCCAATCCCGTGGAAAACATGCCGCTCATGCCAACATTCTTATATTTCTGAGAGTCCTAAGCTGGCTGGGGCTTCCCGCCAGAACGATAAACGCCGGACTAGGGCAAATGCCTAGGCCGGCGTCGGGGGTGAACGCTTCGTCACGTACGCCCTGACAAACCCATTACTGCATGATTCGCGATACACCGCGTCCGCGCGGGTCGGACATGGGCTCGGGCGTGTCGCCGTTGATGCGGATAGCCTGAATGTCGCCATTGAAGCCTTGCATCGTGAACTTATAGCCCTTGTCTTCGAGCTGCTTCACGACTTCCGGATCGAGCTGATGGAACGGCTCCTGGTAGATCGTGTCCGGCGGCAGCAACTGATGATGAAAACGCGTCGCGCCCACGGCTTCAGGTAGCGGCAAGTTGAAGTCGTAGACGTTCGAGAGCACCTGGAAAATCGACGTGAAAATGCGCGAGCCGCCCGGCGTGCCGATCACCATCGCGACCTTGTCGTCACGCGTGAGGATGGTCGGCGTCATGGAAGACAGCGGCCGCTTCTTCGGCTCGATGGCGTTGGCGTCGCTGCCGACCACGCCGAACATGTTCGGCACGCCCGGCTTGGAAGCGAAGTCGTCCATCTCGTCGTTGAGCACGACGCCCGTGCCTTCGGCGATCACGCCCGAGCCGAAGTAGCCGTTGATGGTGTACGTGTTCGACACCGCGTTGCCCCATTTGTCGACGACAGAAAAGTGCGTCGTCTCCGCTTTCTCGGGCATCGATGTACCGAGGCCCGGCAGCACGCTCTTCGTCTCCGAGGGCTTGTCGGGATTCACTTCCTGTGCGCGTTTCAGGATGTAGTCGTCGTCGGTGAGTTGTGCGACCGGCACCTTGTAGAATTCGGGATCGCCGAGATATTGCGCACGATCGGCGAAGACGCGTTTCTCGATTTCCGCGACGAGGTGAATGTACTGCGCCGAATCCAGCGGCACGCCTTCGAACTTGTCCTTCAGGTCCGCCTTCATCTTGAGTAACTGCACGAGGCCGACACCGCCCGAACTCGGCGGCGGCGCGGTGATCACGCGATAGCCGTTCCAGCTCGCGACGATCGGTTGCCGCCAGACCGCCTTGTAGTCTTTCAGATCGCGCGACGTGATGAGGCCGTGGCCCGCCATGGAAGTGGCGATCAGCTCGGCCGTTCTGCCTTCGTAGAAGCCCTTGGCGCCCTTGTCGGAGATGCGCTGCAAGGTATCCGCGAGATCGGGTTGCTTGAATACCTGACCCGCCTTCATGCCGCCGAAGTAGAGATCGAAATTCGTCTTGCCGGCGAAATCCTTCGATGCGGCGTCACGCCGGGAAATCAGTTGATCGTCGACGAGAAAGCCGTTTTCCGCATACTTGATGGCGGGCGCGAGCACCTGCTTCCACTTCAGCTTGCCGAAGCGCTTTTGCGCCTGCCACATGCCTTCTACCGTGCCCGGCACGCCGACCGCGCGATGTCCGTAAAGGCTCATGCCCTTGATGACCTCGCCCTTGTCGTCGAGATACATGTTGCGCGTGGCGGTGAGCGGCGCGCGTTCGCGATAGTCGAGGAAGTACGGACGATGATCCACGTACAGCGTCATGAATCCGCCGCCGCCGATATTGCCCGCTTCCGGATAAGTCACCGCGAGCGTGAAGGCGATGGCGACGGCTGCATCGACCGCGTTACCGCCTTGCTTCAGGATTTGCTCGGCGGTGTCGGCGGCGAACTTGTCGGCAACCGCCACGGCCGAGGCGGTGAGGACTTGCGGCTGAGTTTCCGCGGTCTTGGCAACGGCGGGCGTGGTTTCGACGAAACCGGCCGCCAGAAGCGCCGAGGCAACGATGGCGCTCAATGCGAGCGTGCGAAAGCGCGGTTCTCTTTTCGACTGCATCTCCTGCGTTCTCCTTAGGCTTTTCGGGGTTGTAAGCGCTTATACCATGTTCGCGGCGCGTCAAGAAATGGCACGCGCCGCATCATGCGCTCAAGGCATCAACTGACCGCCGTTCACGTCGATGATCTGGCCAGTCACATAGCGCGACATCGCCTCGGAGGCGAGATAGAGGAACGCGCCGCTGCAGTCGTCCGGCTCGCCTATGAAGCCCATCGGAATTGACTTGCGGAAGGATTCGAGCTGTTCCGGCGAGGTGAAGCGCTCCTGAAACGGCGTCTGGATCACGCCGGGCGCGACGGCGTTCACGCGGATGCGATCGCCCATCAGTTCCTTGGCCATGCCCTTGGTGATCGTGCTGACAAAGCCTTTCGACGCCGCATAAAGCAGCGCGCCTGGACCGCCGCCGTTGCGCGCCGCGACTGACGTCACGTTGATGATCGAACCGCCGCCGCCCGAACGCAGCGAGGGCAGCGCCGCGCGCGTGAATGCAACCACCGAGCGCGCATTGATATGCATGACTTCGTCGAAGAGTTCGTCGGTAACGTCGCCGATCGGCTCGCGCTTGACGAGGCTTCCCGCGTTGTTGATGAGCACGTCGATCTTGCCGAAGGCTTCGACCGTCGCGGCGACGGCGGCATCGATGGCCTTCGAATCGCGCACGTCCGCACCCACGGTGACGGCCGAGACCCCCAGCGCGCGCACGTCGCTCGCGACTTGCTCGGCTTGGTCCTTCGAGCTGTTGTAGTGCACCGCGACATTCGCGCCGTATTGGCCGAACGCACGCGCCGCCGCCGCGCCGATACCCGTGCTCGCGCCGGTGATGAGGATCGATTTGCCTTTCAGATCGTGCATGAGTGCTCCAGTGTGGTTGTTTTATGAACGGGACAGGTTGCGCCAGCCAAGAGTATACGGAGCATTCGCGGGCGGCGTCGGGCGGCGCGCAAGCCGCGCCCAAACCGGCCGCAAACAGTGGCAACATGTTCATCTGCTCACGTCGAAGTGAAACCAGGAGACGCACATGAACGCACAAGTCGATCCCATCCCCGCCGACCGTCAGGGCGTGATCCCGTACATCGCGGTGGCGGGCGGCGTGACGGCCATCGAGTTCTATACGAAGGTGTTCGGCGCTACCGAGATCTACCGGCTCGAACAGCCGGGCGGGCGCATCGGGCATGCGGAGTTGTCTATCGGTGGCAAGGTCGTCTATCTGTGCGACGAATTTCCGGAGATGGATGTGAAAGGCCCGCTCTCCATAGGCGGCAGCCCGGTGATGCTGCATCTCTATGTCGATGACGTCGATGCCGTTGCCCAGCGCGCGGTGGACCAGGGCGCGACCATTCTGCGCGCGGTCGAAGACCAGTTCTATGGCGATCGCGGCGGCAAGATTCGCGATCCGTATGGGCATGTGTGGTGGGTGGCAACGCACCGCGAAGATGTGTCGCCGGAGGAGATGCAGCGGAGGGCGGAGGCGTTGTTTGGCGGGGCGTGATTCTTCAACGCCCATCTGACGCGCTTACGATACGCGCGACGAGTCGGCTCGCGTGGAGCACGCGTCCGTCGGAACGACGCGTCGCGATGAATTCGCCAGCTACGAAGCGCGCTTGTCAGCGCGAGCGCCGCGAAGAATTCACTACGCATCGAAACGCGGGTGAACCGCGCGCCACGCTCGAACGAAGCCGCTACGCATCGAACGAATAAGTCTCGACCACGCGCCGCACCGATTCCCTGAACGACGCGACGAGATCCGAACGAATGCCGCTGCCCGGATACGACAGCGCGTATTCATATTCGATATCGGTTTCGAACGGCCGCACGACCACGCCGTGCGAGCGCCAGACCTTGGCCGCGAACGGCTCGACGATCGACACGCCCAGACCGCCCGCGACCATCGCGTAGCGCGTGTGGGCAGTGTCGGTGAGCACGGTATAGCGGGGCCTTTCTTCGGTCGCCGAAATAAGCGATTGCTCCGCCTCGTAAGGCTGCCGCGCATTGGGCAGCCAGCCGATCAGCTTCTCGCCGCGCAAGTCGTCCGGACGGATGATCTTCTTCGCAGCGAGCCTGTGCGACGCGGGCATGGCGCAAAGCGCACGCGCTTTCAGCAAGGTCTCGACTTCAATGCCTGCCACCGCGGGAAATGCCTGACTCAAGGCAACATCGGCGGTGTGATTTTGCAGGCTGACGAGCACCTCGGGCACCTTCACCGAATCCACCTTGATCGGCACGCCCGGATGACGCTCCATGAAGTCGGCAAGCACGGGCGGCAACAACGTGGTGGCCAACACCGGCATGCAGGCGACGGTCAGGCCGTCCGAGGCTTCGTCGCGGATCATCTGCGCGACCTGTTTCAGGCGCTCCAGCCCGAGGAAGTTTTCCTCGACGGACTTATAGAAGCGCAGGCCCGCGTTGGTCGGATTCAGACGGCCGCCGATACGGCTGAAGAGGCTGAAGCCGAGATCGGCTTCGAGATCGGCAATCAGGCGGCTGATGGCCGGCTGCGTCACATGGAGTTTGCGGGCGGCGCCGACGCTGGTGCCCGTCATGATGAGGCTACGGAATGCCTCGATCTGGCGAAAACGAATCATTTTGGGGACGGCTTTGTCAAGCGGCTCTGGTAGTGCAGTTTCGGTACTGCGAGGACGCAGATCTTATAGGAAACAATGCTTTACTGCCTTTTCGATGCGCTTTGACGCATGCCGACCGTGTGTGTTTTGCCAACAATTCGCACGAGTATTCGAAAAATTTAGTCACTATAACGACATGTGAGTGGCATCCGTCTTATTGATACGAAATACTCGCCGCCAACCTAGAAGCGCGATGAAAGGCCCGGCGTAAGCCAAAGGCTGGCCGCGGCGCGGGGGGCATTGCTTCGGGCTCTACGAATCTAGCCATGATGATTCGTTGAGCCAATTGTTTAGTGCAGCCGAACTAAACGAACGGCGCAACAGCAACGATAACCAAGACAACGAGACAAGAAGGAAAACGCAATGCGCACGACCTCACTTACGCCCAAATACACTCTCGCGATGCTCGCGGCGCTGGCCTTCACGATGTCGGCGCACGCTGCCATCGTGCCGTCGGGCGTTACGCTTGCCGCCAAGCAGGAACTGGTGCGCAATAACGGCTCCGAAGTCGAAACGCTCGACCCCGCGCTGGTCGAAACGGTCGTGGCGGCGAACGTCACGCGCGACCTGTTCGAGAGCCTCACCGCCGCCAACGCGGACGGCGCCGTGGTGCCGGGCGTGGCCGAAAAGTGGGAGCAGAAGGACGCGACGACCTGGCTCTTCCATCTGCGCAAGAACGCCCGTTGGTCCAATGGCGAGGCTGTCAGTGCAAACGATTTCGTGTACGGCTGGCAGCGTTTCATCGACCCGAAGACGGCATCTTCTTATGCGAGCGTGTTCGGGCCGTTTCTCCTGAATGGCGCCGAGATCGTCGCGGGCAAGAAGCCGGCCAGCGCGCTCGGCGTGCGCGCCATCGACGCCTATACGATCGAAGTCAAGACCGCCGGCCTCGTGCCGTTCCTCCCGGAACTGATGTCGAATCAGAACTTCGCGCCGGTGTATCGCGCGGGCGTCGAGAAATATGGGAAAGACTGGACCAAGCCGGGCAAGCTCGTGAGCAACGGCGCGTTTCAGTTGAAGGACTGGCAGGT
The DNA here is from genome assembly GCF_031450875.1 of Caballeronia sp. LZ001. Classification (NCBI taxonomy): domain Bacteria; kingdom Pseudomonadati; phylum Pseudomonadota; class Betaproteobacteria; order Burkholderiales; family Burkholderiaceae; genus Caballeronia; species Caballeronia sp. LZ001. The sequence continues at coordinate 1,377,568 of NZ_JARTVX010000004.1, forward strand.
CAACAGCAAGCTCGTGCTGACGAAGAACGCGAGTTACTGGGACAAGGAACATGTGCAGCTGACGCAAGTGACCTATCTGCCCGTCGAGGACGAAAACACGGACGTGAAGCTCTTCCAGTCGGGCGATAACGACATGACTTATCAGATTCCGACTGGCACGTTTGCCAAGTATCGCCAGCAGTTTCCGAACGACATTCGCAATTCGCTGATCCTCGGCACGCGCTATTACAGCTTCAACAATCGCGATCCGCTCCTGAAGGACGTGCGCGTGCGCAAGGCCTTGTCAATGGTGATCGACCGCGATCTGCTCGCGCAGCGCGTGACCGCCGACGGCCAGACGCCCATGTACGGGTTGATGCCCAAGGGCGTGCAGGGCGCGGATGTATCGGCATATGACTGGTCTGCCTGGCCGATGTCCAAGCGCGTCGAGGAAGCGAAGAAGCTGCTCGACCAAGCCGGCGTTAGACCCGGCACGAAGCTGCGTTTCGCCATGAACACGAGCGACTACAACAAGAAAATGGCGATTTTCGCGGCGTCGGAATGGAAGACCAAGCTCGGCCTCGACACGCAGATCGAATCGATGGAATTCAAGGTTCTGGTCAAGAAGCGTCACGAGGGCGACTATCAGATCGCGCGCAATGGCTGGGTCGCCGACTACAACGACGCCACCACGTTCCTCACGCTCGTGCAGTGCAAGTCCGAGCAGAACGACAACTTCAATTGCAATCCGAAGGCCGACGCGCTCGCGCAGCAAGCCAGCGAGACGACCGATCAGGCGAAGCGCACGCAGTTGCAGACGCAGGCGGCGAAACTCGTGATGGAGGATTATCCGTTCCTGCCGCTCCTGCAATACGGCCTGCCGCGACTGGTGAAGAGCTACGTAGGCGGCTATTCGCTCAAGAATCCGATGGATCACTACGGCAGCAAGGACCTCTACATCGTCAAGCACTGAGATACCTATGTGGTCTTATACATTGCGGCGCGTGCTGCTCACGCTGCCTACGCTTCTCATCGTGATCACGGTGTGCTATTTGCTGCTGCACGCCACGCCCGGTGGTCCGTTCGACGGCGAGCGCAAGGTTTCCGCCGAAGTGCTCGCGAATCTGCAGGCGAAGTACCACCTCGGCGAGCCGTTGTGGAAGCAGTACCTGCTGTATCTCGACAGCTTGTTGCACGGCGACCTGGGCGCCTCGTTCCGCTATGCCGACTGGAGCGTGAACGAACTCGTGCTGCGCGCCTTGCCGGTGTCGCTCTCCATCGGCGGCGTGTCGATGCTGCTCGCCATCATTATCGGCGTCGCCTTCGGCGTGGCGGCGGCGCTTCGGCGCAACAGCATGATCGATTACGCGCTCATGTTCGTGAGCAACGCGGGCAACGCGTTTCCCTCGTTCGTGATCGGGCCGGTACTGATCCTCGTGTTCGCCATTGCGCTGAAATGGCTTCCCGCGGGCGGCTGGAACGACTTTCAGATGCGCTACATGGTGCTGCCCATCGCGCTGCTCGTGATGATCAACGTCGCCACCGTGGGCCGTGTGACGCGTGCGAGTCTCATCGAAGTGATGAACACGCAGTACATCCGCACCGCGCGCGCGAAGGGCTTGCCCATGCGCACCATCGTGCTTCGCCATGCGATGAAGCCCACGCTCATTCCAGTCGTCTCGGTGCTCGGTCCGCTCGCGATTTCCTCGATCACGGCGGCGGTCGTGACGGAGTCCGTGTTCTCGTTGCCGGGCATCGGCAAGCTGATCGTGAACGGCGCGGCCAACCGCGATTACACACTGGTGCTGGGACTCGTCGTGCTCGTCACGGTGGTGGCCGTGCTGCTCAACCTTTTGGTCGACCTCGCCTATGCGTGGCTCGATCCGAAGATCCGTTACTAAAGGGCGCCCAATGAAATCCGTATCTTTAGCGCCGCTCTTGGAACAGGCCGTCGCGGGCCGAAGCCCCTGGCAGGACGCCCGCGCGCGCTTCGTGCGCAACAAGGCGGCGGTGGTCAGTCTCGCGTTGCTCGCGGTCATCACGCTTATCTGCGTAGTCGGACCGTGGCTCTTGCCGAATCAGTTCGATTCCGCCGACTGGAACGCCATGAGCGCCGCGCCCACGTTCGAAAACTGGCACCTCTTCGGCACCGATGAAACCGGGCGCGATCTGCTCGTGCGCTGTCTCATCGGCGGACGCGTGTCGCTCGTGATCGGCGCGCTCGCCACGTTGACATCGGTCACGCTCGGCATCGTGTGGGGCGCGCTGGCGGGATTCATCGGCGGGAAGATCGATAACGCGATGATGCGTTTCGTCGACATGATGTACGCCATTCCGTACCTGCTGATCGCCATTCTCATGGTCACGCTGCTCGGCCGCGAGTTCTATCTCGTCGTGCTCACCATCACCGTGTTCTCGTGGATGGACATGGCGCGCGTGGTGCGCGGCCAGACGCTCGCCATTCGCTCGAAGGAATACGTGGAAGCGGCGCGCGCCATCGGCGTGCCGACCTCGCGCATCATCGTGCGGCATGTGGTGCCGAATCTGCTCGGCATCGTCGCGATCTATACCACCGTCACGGTGCCCGGCGTCATTCTCACCGAATCCGTGCTGTCGTTTCTCGGGCTTGGCGTGCAGGAACCGATGACGAGCTGGGGCGTGCTGATTCAGGACGGCGTAGGCGTGATGGAAACCTCGCCGTGGATTTTGCTGTGTCCGGCGGCGCTGCTTTCGATCACGCTCTATTGCATCAACTTCGTCGGCGACGGTTTGCGCGACGCACTCGATCCGAAGGACAGGTGAATCATGCCGCTACTTCAAGTCAGCGATCTTCAGGTCGAGTTCAAGACCAACGACGCCACCGTGCGCGCGGTCAACGGCGTTAACTTCACGCTGGAAGCGGGGGAAACGCTCGGTATCGTCGGCGAATCGGGTTCGGGCAAGAGCCAGAGCGTGCTCGCCATGCTTGGGCTGCTTGCATCGAACGGACGCGCAAGCGGGCAGGCGCTGTATCGCGGGAAAAATTTGCTCGGGCTGTCGGGCAAGGCGCTGAACCGCATTCGCGGCAACCGTCTCTCGATGATCTTTCAGGACCCGATGAGTTCGCTCAATCCGTACCTGAGCATCGAACGGCAGATGACCGAAGTGCTCGAACTGCACAAGAACATGACGCGCCGCGCGGCGAAAAAGCGCGCCATCGGCATGCTCGAAGCGGTACGCATCCCGGAAGCGGCGCATCGTATCGGACAATATCCGCATGAGTTGTCGGGCGGCATGCGTCAGCGCGTGATGATCGCCATGGCGCTGCTCTGCGAGCCCGAAGTGCTTTTCGCCGATGAACCGACCACCGCGCTCGACGTCACCGTGCAGGCGCAAGTGCTGCAATTGCTGCGCGATCTGCAGCGCGACTTCGGCACGTCGATCGTGTTGATCACGCACGACCTCGGCGTGGTGGCCGGTCTCTGCGAAAAAGTCATGGTGATGTACGGCGGCCGCGTGATGGAGCAGTGCGATGCGAGCAGCCTGTTCGCAAAGCCGTCGCATCCGTACACCATCGGGCTCTTGCGCGCGTTGCCGCGTCTCGACAAGAGCGGCGGCGAACTGACCGGCATTCCGGGCAACCCGCCGAACATGGCGCATCCGCCCGCGGGCTGCCCGTTTCACGAACGATGCGCGCATGCCGCCGAAGACTGCGTGCAGCACGTGCCCGCGTTGCGGCCGGTCGATGGCGTGCACTGGCTGCGCGCCTGCCATCGTTCCGCCGAAGACATGATCACCCGCTACCAGGAGGCGAGCCATGTCTGATGCATCGGCCCCGACGATACTTTCCGTGCGCGATGTCCGCGTGCATTTTCAGGTGAAGTCGAAGAAGCGCTTGCCGTGGGCGCCGTCGCGCACGCTCAAGGCCGTCGACGGCGTGAGCTTCGATCTGAAGGCGGGCGAAACGCTCGGCGTGGTCGGCGAATCGGGCTGCGGCAAGTCCACGCTCTCGCGCGCCATTCTCAACCTCATTCCCGCGACCGCCGGCGATATCGTGTGGATGGGCGCGCCATTGCGCGAAGCATCGACGCGCGAATGGCATCGCGTACGCGGCGACGTGCAGATGATCTTTCAGGACCCGCTGGCATCGCTCGATCCGCGCATGACGGTCGGGCAGATCATCGCGGAGCCTTTGCTCGAACATCGGCCGGGCATGAGCCGGCACGAGATCGACGTTAAGGTGCGCGCGTTGATGGCGAAAGTGGGTCTGCGCGAGCAGATGATCAACCGCTATCCGCACGAGTTTTCGGGCGGGCAGTGTCAGCGCATCGGCATTGCGCGCGCGTTGATCGTCGAGCCGAAACTCGTGATCTGCGACGAGCCGGTGTCCGCGCTCGATGTCTCCATCCAGGCGCAAATCGTCAATTTGCTGAAGTCGCTTCAGAAGGAGATGAAGCTCTCGCTGATCTTCATCGCGCACGATCTCGCCGTGGTGCGCCATATCTCCGACCGCGTGATGGTGATGTACCTCGGCCGCGTGATGGAGCTTGCCGACAAACACGCGCTCTATGAAACGCCGCGCCATCCGTACACGCGCGCGCTGCTTTCGGCCGTGCCGGTGCCGGACCCGTCGGTCGAGCGCGCCAAGGTCGTGCAGATTCTTTCCGGCGATATTCCGAGCCCGATCGACCCGCCATCGGGCTGCGTGTTTCATACACGCTGTCCCATGGCCGAGTCGCGTTGTTCGCTCGAGACGCCCACGTTGCGCGCGTTGGCGGAGAAATCCTCCGCCGCCTGCTTCTTTGCTTGATTACATCTAAACACGTCGAATAGAGGAACCCGGAAACTCGTCATAAAGCACTATCAATTCGCTCGCGCGCAGCATGGCGCGTCTTCTGTTCGCCCTAGCCGTTTGCCACGTTCGTCCCGACCGTTTGTATCGCCGGACGTGGCTTTTCGCATCCGTTCGTTTCGGAATCCTTCATGGATTTCGATGGAGCAATCAACAGGTTGAGTCAGTAGTTGGAGATACTTTTCATGAAAAAACAAAAACGTTCCCTCGCGCTTTCCATTTTGCTTTTCAGCGGCTTCATGGCCGCTTCGGTCGCGTCCTACGGGCAACAAGCCCCGGCACAGACCGACGATACCGACCCGCCGTCGCGGCACACCGAGGCGCCGCCTTCATCGCCGCCCAATACCGAGGCAGATGCGCCCGTGAGCAATCAGGCGAAATCGAAAGGGCTGATCGAAGACTCGCATCTGAACTTGCTCACGCGCTCTTACACCGAGCATTTCGAAGCGAAGGGCGCGGAGAAGAAGGACGCGTGGGTGCTCGGCGAGCAAGCGGTATTCGAATCGGGTTACACGCGCGGTCTCGTCGGTCTCGGTTTCGATCTGACGATGTTCGGCGCGCTCAAGCTCAACGGCGGCAGCGGCGCGGGCAACCGCGTGCGGATCGGCGCGCCGGGCGAAGCGGGGCGCACGCAACTCGCGTGGGCGTATCCCGGCGTGTGGGACGTGAAGGCGCGTGTTTCGAACACCGTGTTCAAGTATGGCCAGCAACTCTTCGATAACCCGTTCCTCGTGCCGCACGACAATCGCGCGCTGCCGCCGACATATCGCGGCTTCTCGCTTGCCAGCGACGAGATCAAGAACCTGACCTTGAAGGCCGGTACCGTGGATGGCGTGATCGCGCGCGGCATGGCGAGCGTTACGGGCCTGACCACCGAGTACGGCGGCACGCACATGTCGCAGTTCACGTATTTCGGCGGCGACTGGACCCATGGCGACGATACCGCCGTCACGCTCTACGGCAGCGTCGCGAACAACGTGTGGCAGCAGTACTATCTCTCGGCGACGCAAAGTATCGGCGACCCGAAAACCGTGCGCTGGACCGGCGCGCTGAACTACTACTACACGGGCGCGATCGGCGACAAGCGCCAAGGCTCGATCAACAACAACGCGTACAGCCTGGCGCTTGCCGGCACGCACGGCGCGCATACGCTTCAATTCGCGTTTCAGCAGATTGCAAGCGATCAGTTCTTCGACTACGTGGGCCAATCCGCGGGCGACTATCTCTCGAATTCGCTGGATGTCGACTACAACGCGCCGCACGAAAAGTCCGTGAGTCTGTCGTATTCGCTCAACATGAAGGAGTACGGCGTGCCCGGCCTGAAGTTCACGCTGTGGGGCGCGTATGGCTGGGACGCGGATGCGACAGCCATGGCCAACCAATATTCCAACCCGGATAGCAGCCAGCACGGGCTCTACTGGAAGGACGGGCAGCCGGTGCATGGCACGCACTACGAAATTGGCGTAATCCCGAGCTATACGGTGCCGGACGGCAAGTTCAAGAACACGTCGGTCAAGTTTTACTACATGCACCATCACGGCAGCCAATACTATTCGGACGGAACGAGCGACGTGTATCGACTCATGGTCAACGTCCCAGTGAACGTGTTCTGACGCGAAGCGAGAATCCTACAAAATCTCCTCTTTACATTACGTATAGCTTTCATATATAAAGAGAGTGCGTGTTGCGGATTGCCATGTCTCGCCCACGCCCATCGCCCGGCAGCCTCGTGACTGCCGGGCTTTTTTTCGTCCGTTCAATGTGCGGCGGTTAGCTTTCATGCGCTTACGGTATGCATCGTCCTAAGTGAAAACCCCGCCGTTTCTTTCGCTTGACTTACTTGATATATCAAATACTGTGTATATGCGATGGCGGTCGAAGCGTCATCGCAGGAGGCGCCGCTCGGCGTCCGATTACACAAGGCAAGGAGACATGCATGGGAACCGACCGGATGGATCGCGAGAAGGAGACGTCGCGCCTGGCGTCGCCGTGGGTGCAGTTGGTGTTCGGCGTGATTTGCATGGCGATGATCGCCAACATGCAGTACGGGTGGACGCTCTTCGTCAATCCGATCGACGAGAAGTATCACTGGGGCCGCGCGTCGATTCAGGTCGCGTTCACTATCTTCGTGGTTACCGAGACGTGGCTCGTGCCCGTGGAGGGGTATCTCGTCGACAAATACGGTCCGCGTCCTGTCGTCGTGTGCGGCGGCTTGCTGTGCGCGATTGCCTGGGCGATCAACTCGGTGGCGTCGTCACTGCCGCTCTTGTACTTCGCGGCGGCGGTGGGCGGCATCGGCGCGGGCGCGGTGTATGGAACATGCGTCGGTAACGCGCTCAAGTGGTTCCCCGAGCGACGCGGCCTCGCGGCGGGCATCACGGCGGCGGGCTTCGGCATGGGGTCGGCCGCGACTGTCGTGCCGATTGCGCACATGATCAAGTCAAGCGGATACGAAGCCACGTTCCTATGGTTCGGACTCGGTCAGGGACTCGTGGTGTTCCTGCTCGGCATGGCGCTTTACGCGCCGCCCGCGCAGATGCTCGCCGCGGTCAAGAGCAAGTTGAAGCGCGCCGTCTACAACGCGAGCCCGAAGCAGGTGTTGAGTTCGCCGATCTTCTGGGTAATGTACATCATGTTCGTGATGATGGCCGCCGGCGGATTGATGGCGACCGCGCAACTCGGGCCAATCGCGAAGGATTTCGGGTTGCACGATTCGCCCGTGTCGCTGCTTGGCCTGACGTTGCCGGCGCTGACTTTTGCGCTGACCATCGACCGCGTGCTCAATGGCTTGACGCGACCGTTTTTCGGTTGGGTATCGGACCGTATCGGACGCGAGAACACCATGTTCATCGCCTTTGCGATCGAAGCGGTGGGCATTGTCGCGTTATCGCGATACGGGCAGAGTCCGGTGGCGTTCGTGGTGCTGACGGGCATCGTGTTCTTCGCGTGGGGGGAAATCTACAGCCTCTTTCCCGCGACGTGCGGCGATACCTTCGGCCCGAAGTTCGCGGCCACCAATGCCGGATTGCTGTACACGGCGAAGGGAACGGCTGCGTTGCTGGTGCCGTTCTCGAGCGTGATCACATCGATGACGGGAAGCTGGCACGCGGTCTTCATGCTGGCGGCGGGCATGGCGGCAATATCCGCGCTGCTCGCGCTCTTCGTACTCAAGCCGATGCGCAATGCCCATTCGCAGAAGCATGCGCGCGCGGCGGGGTTGGAGATGGGGTATTCGCCGGTGAAGGAGTAGAGCGCAAGGCGCGGGCGGGTGGCGTTAGGCGTCGCCCGTCTCGTCTCGTTGGTGCTTTATCGCATGGTGCATCAGCATGGCGGCGACGGCTTCGGGCGCCTCTCAAAGAAGCGAATGAAGCGCCAAGTCGGCGCACCCGCGCCGACGCTAGAACCGCATGCCCATGTTGCACATGCCGAAGCCAATGCCATTGGTGGCGAAGCCGGCGCATCCCAGAATGCCGCATCCGCCAAGCGCGGATAAGACTGCGAAAACCGCGGCGGCGGCAAGAAAAGTACGAACCTGCTTCATGATGTCGAAACGAAATAAACGTGGCGCCGCGATTGTCGCTCAATGGCTAGGCACGTTTGTCACAAAGCGTGAATGCCGAATGAATCACGCTTAACCGCCAGGACATCGCTCAATGCGGAATCGGCAGCTTGACCGGATCGCCGTCGCCTGCCACCGCAAAGACCAGCAGCTTCGCCGGCTTGGTCGCGCTCGCATTCTTCGATACGAGGTGATGCGCGCCGGGTGGCTCGTACCACGATTCGCCCGGCCCGTAGGTCTTCGCGGACGACCCTTCGAGTTGTGACGTGACATGACCTTCCAGCACATACGCGAAGATCGAGCCAGGGTGCATATGCGCCTCGGATGCCTGCCCCGGCTTATACGAGACAGTCGCCATCAGCACGTTCTTGCCCGCGATCTCGGGAATCGCCTGCTTCATCACGGGCGTGATGACTTCCGCGGCTGCATCGTGCGCGAACACCCTGGACGCGCTCAACGCCAGCGCCGCCGTCAACATCATGATCTTGCGAAGGTTCATGGCTCTCACCTCACGCGGGAATCTTGCGGAACGCGATCGAAAAGCGGTTCCAGCTATTGATCGCGGCGATGAGAAGCGTCAGGTCGACGATTTCCTCGTCGCTGAAATGCGGCTTCACGGCGGTCCAGACGGCATCGGGTACGTGATCCTCGGACACGAGCGTGAGCGCCTCGGTCCATTCCAGCGCGGCACGTTCGCGGTCGGTGAAGAACGGCGTTTCGCGCCAGACGACGACCGTCGCCAGCCGGCGATCCGTTTCGCCGCCCTTGCGCGCGTCGGTGGTGTGCATGTCGACGCAAAACGCGCAGCCGTTGATCTGCGATGCGCGCAAGCGCACCAGCTCGGTCAGCGATTTCTCGAGTCCGCATTTAGCGATGCGCTCTTCGACACCAACGAGCGCCTTGATCGCGGCGGGGCTGGCTTTGTAGAAGTCGAGACGTGATTCCATGATGATTTCCTCTTCGCTTAGGGTTTGAAAGAGCGTCATGAGTGACGCGACAGATGTAGATTAGTCGCCGGATTGGTTTTATGAAATGGCCGATTTTTGGTAATTTCAGGTGACCAGTAACCGGTGAAAAAAAGCCCGAGACGATCAGTCGCGGGCTCGATGACAGCGCTCAATCCAGCGCGGAAGCCGGTCCGAAAAACTCGTAGCGGCTCTGCGCATCCGGCACGCCGAGCGTCTTCAGATGCTTTTTCACCGCCTTCATGAAGGGCTTCGGCCCGAGAAAATAGGCATCGACGTCGCGAGTCACGGGCAGCCATCGCGCAAGCAGCGTTTCATCGACGAAACCAGTGCCGTGCGCTTCCTGGTCGCCATCGCGCTGCTGTTCATAGCAGTAGAAACGCTTCAATTGCGGATGCTGTGCCGCCAGTTGATCCACCACCTCGCGAAACGCGTGCACGCCGCCGTGGCGCGCCGAATGAATGAAGTGCACCGGTCGATTCGGATTGGCGACGAGCGCGGCCTGCAGCATGGCAAGCGTCGGCGTGATCCCGACGCCACCGCTGATCAGCACGAGCGGCTTCTCGTTATGTTCGAGCCTGAAGTCGCCAGCGGGCGGATAAAGCTCGATGACATCGTTCTCACGTACGTTCGCATGCAGAAAGCCGGACACGCGGCCGTTCGCTTCGCGCTTCACGCTAATGCGGTACTCGCGACCATTCGGCGCGGCGGACAGCGAGTAGTTGCGGCGCATTTCTTCGCCATCGATATAAACGCGCAGCCCGATGTATTGACCTGGATGAAAGTCGAGCAGGGCGCCGCCATCTTCGGGCACGAGATAGAACGACACGATCTCCTCGCTCTCCGCGACCTTGCGCGTGACCACGAATCGCCGCGTGCCGCGCCAGCCGCCCGGCGCCTTCTCGCGTTCGCTGTACATGCCTTCTTCCAAACCGATCAAAAGATCCGCGAGTTGCCGATACGCGGCGGACCATGCCTCGATCACGGCATCGGTGGCGATTTGCTCGCCGAGCACTTCGCGGATCGACCTGAGCAGGCAGCGTCCCACGACCGGATAATGTTCCGGGCGGATATCGAGCGCGACGTGCTTATTGATGATCTGCCCGACGAGTCCGCCGAGCTGTTCCAGTTGGTCGATGTGCCGCGCGTACATCAAGACGCCGTTGGCAAGGGCACGCTGCTGCGCGCCGCTCGCCTGATGCGCCTGGTTGAACATCGGACGCACTTCGGGATTCTCGTCGATGAGCATTTTGTAGAAGTGCGTGGTGAGCGCCTCGCCGCCGCTTTCCAGAAGCGGCACGGTGGCTTTGACGATGGCGCGGTGTTCGGGTGACAGCATGGTCGGAGTCCTCGTTCCAGGGCGAAGCAGGGAGCGCTTCGTCTCGCAATTTGCAATACAGGTTCCGTGCCAGAGTAGAATTATCGTTAAATCAATTGCTTACCTTCGCACATGGTCGATTCGACTCTAGTCAGAAAGACTGCTGAAGTAGTCGCAATGACTTCGCGTGTATTGCTCGACGCGCTCGTTCCGCTGATCGAAGACCTCTCGCACGAGATGCCGGACACCGAGCGCTATCGTCGCCTTTTGCGTACGCTGCGCGCGCTTTTTCCGGGCGACGCCGCCGCGCTCCTGCGACTCGATGGCGACATGCTCGTGCCGCTCGCGATCGACGGATTGTCTGGCGATACGCTCGGCAGGCGCTTCCGCGTCGGCGATCATCCGCGTTTTGCCCGCATCCTCGCGCGCAGCGAACCGACGCGCTTCGCCGCCAACTCCGATCTGCCCGATCCTTACGACGGCCTGGTCAAGGGCGTGGACGGTCATCTCGAAGTACACGATTGCCTCGGCTGCACGCTTTTCATCGACGAACGGCCTTGGGGTTTGCTCACACTCGACGCACTCGATCCCGCGCGCTTCGACGACATCGACATGGCTTCGCTTCAGGCGTTTCTCAGTCTCGCGGCGGCGACCGTGAGTGTGGCCGAACGCATCGATACGCTCGCGCGCACGGGCGAAGCCGAACGGCAGCGCGCGGAGTCGTATCGGCAGGCGAACGGGACGCGTCGCCGCGAGATGATCGGCAATAGCGAGCCGCACAAGCGCTTGCTGGAAGACATCGCGATCGTCGCTACGAGCGAGCTGACCGTGCTCATTACCGGTGAAACGGGCGTCGGCAAGGAACTCGTCGCGAGCGAGATTCATGCGCTCTCGTCGCGGGCCGACAAGCCGCTCGTGAGCCTCAATTGCGCGGCGCTGCCGGATACGCTCGTCGAAAGCGAACTCTTCGGGCACGTGCGCGGTGCGTTCTCGGGCGCGTCGTCGGACCGGCGCGGCAGTTCGAACTGGCCGACGGCGGCACGCTTTTTCTCGATGAAGTCGGCGAACTGCCGCTCGCCGTGCAGGCCAAGCTCTTGCGCGTGCTGCAGAACGGGCAGTTGCAGCGCATTGGGTCGGACAGCGAGCATAAGGTCGATGTGCGGCTCATCGCCGCGACCAATCGCGATCTCGTCGAGGAAGTCCGGGCGGGACGGTTTCGCGCGGATTTTTATCATCGGTTGTCGGTTTATCCGCTCGTCGTGCCGCCGTTGCGTGAGCGCGGACGCGACGTCCTGTTGCTCGCGGGCTTCTTTCTGGAGGAGAACCGCGCGCGCCTCGGCCTTCTGAGCCTGCGCCTTTCCGCCGATGCGCAAGCCGCGCTGCTCGCTTACGACTGGCCGGGAAATGTCCGCGAACTCGAGCATCTGATCGCGCGCAGCGCATTGAAGGCGCTCGCGGGCGTGCGCGAACGTCCGCGCATCCTGACGCTTACCGCCGCCGACTTCGGTCTCGCCGACACCACGCGCACCGCGTCACCGGGCGCGCCGCCGACGCCTGCCGCCGGCGTCGATTTCCGCGAAGCCGTCACCGCCTACGAACGCACGATCGTCCTCGATGCGCTCGCGCGTAACGGGCAGAACTGGGCATCGACGGCGCGTGAGCTTGGCGTCGACCGGGCAAATCTGAATCGTCTCGCGCGCCGCCTCGGGCTCAAGTAAGCGCGCAAATATTTTTCTCGAAAATCTTCACGCGGACGCGCAAAGCGTTTATTGGTGAGGCTAGGCAAGACGGCATGGCGTGGTTACGCATCTCAAAATAATGCGGTTCATTGATCTGGCGCAAACAACGATCACTCGTTCCGCACGCAGCAAACGCGCGGATTGAGACAATCTGCAGGCTGGGAAAAACGGTTGGGCTCTTCTAAGATCAGAAGTGCAAAAACGACGATCCACCGATACAACCACCCGACAATCATCAGCAGTACGAGCATTGCATTGCACTGAACAACAAGCGCCGGCGACCGCATTGACGTGCACGTCCGGCTGATCGAACACGGCAACTCGAAACGGGGGATACGTGGGAAACGTGGGATACGTGACTAAGCGCACCGCACTCCTGTTGTCCACGCTATTGGCATTCGCGAGCATGGGCGCATTCGCGGCGGAGCCGGCGCTCGAGCGCGCCCCGGACACCATGCAGGCCCGCGTCATGGGCTGCGCCGCCTGTCACGGCGCGCAGGGCGAAGGCACCGGCAACGACTACTTCCCGCGTCTTTCGGGCAAGCCCGCAGGCTATCTGTACAACCAGTTACTCGCGTTTCGGGACGGGCGCCGCAAGTATCCGCCGATGAACTATCTGCTCGCGTATCTACCGGATGCGTATCTCAGGCAGATCGCCGATTACTTCGCGGGCGAGCGTCCGCCATTCCCGCCGCCGAGCGCCGTCACGGCCGATACGAAGACGCTCGATTACGGCAAGGCGCTCGTCACGAAGGGCGATTCCGCGCGCAACGTGCCCGCATGCGTGAGTTGCCACGGCGGCGCGATGACCGGCATGGAGCCCGCCATTCCCGGCTTGCTCGGCTTGCACGCCGACTACATCAGCGCGCAACTCGGGGCATGGCGCTACGGCACGCGCACGACCATCGCGCCCGACTGCATGCGCCACGTCGCGCAGCAGTTGAGCGAGCGCGATATCACCGCCATCGCCGCGTTCCTCGCGTCGTTGCCCGCGCCGCCCGATGTGTCGCCGGTCGCGGCCGGAAGCCTCAAGATGCCGCTCGCTTGCGGCAGCGTCCATAACTAACCGAGGAACCGACGTGCTTCGATTCCGACAACTTGGGACGCTTGCCTTGGCGGTGTTCTTTGCGGCCTGCTTCGTATCGGCGGGCAACGCGTCTGCACAGACGAAGAGTGCCGATGCCGCCACGGTCCAGCGCGGCGAATACCTCGCGCGCGCGGGCGATTGCATCGCGTGCCATACGTTGCCCGCTGGCAAGACCTTTGGCGGCGGCCGTCCCATGGATACGCCGTTCGGCACGCTCTTCACGCCGAACATTTCGTCGGACAAGGAGACCGGACTCGGCAACTGGACCGCCGACGAGTTCTACCGAATGATGCACACCGGCCGCTCGAAGGACGGCTCGCTGCTCTATCCGGCCATGCCGTTCACGTCCTACACCAAGGTCACGCGCGCCGACTCCGACGCCATTTATGCGTTTCTCATGTCCACGCCGCCCGTGCATCAGCCGAACCGGCCGCATGAACTGCGCTTTCCGTTCAACCGGCGCGAACTGCTGATCGGCTGGCGCTCGCTCTTTTTCAGGGAGGCCGAATATCGGCCGGACCCAAAGCAATCGGTGGAATGGAATCGCGGCGCGTATCTCGTCGAAGGACTCGGGCATTGCTCGATGTGCCATACCGCGATCAACGCGCTCGGCGGCAATGTCGCGTCGAAGGCATTCGAAGGCGGCCTGATCCCGATTCAGAACTGGTACGCGCCCTCGCTTACGTCGAACAAGGAAGCGGGCTTGGGCGACTGGAGTATCGACGAAATCGTGGGCTTGCTGCACGCGGGCGTCTCGCATCGCGGCGCGGTGTATGGACCGATGGCCGAAGTGGTCTACGACAGCCTGCAATATCTTTCCGAAGACGACGTGCGCGCGATGGCCGTCTATCTCAAGGCGTTGCCCGCGCGCTCCGGCGACAAGTCCGAGCCGCCGACCCAGGCCGTGGTCGAACAGCGCACGAATCTCTCGCCGCTCGGCAAGAAGATTTATGACGCCCAATGCGCCGAATGTCACGCGGCCCAGGGCCAGGGCAAGCCGCCCGATTTTCCGCCGCTCGCGAACAATCAGTCCATCGTCATGAACTCGGCCGTGAACCCTATCCGCATGGTGCTGAACGGCGGCTATCCGCCCGGCACGTTCAAGAATCCGCGTCCGTACGGCATGCCGCCGTTCGCGCAGTCGCTGTCCGACGTGGAGGTCGCGGCGGTCGTCACGTATATCCGCACGGCGTGGGGCAATCGCGGCGCGCCGGTGACGGTGAAGGAAGTCAACGAGCTGCGCTCCGCGCCGCTTTATTGAGGATCGACGACACATGAACGAAGACCCGAACGAAGACGCGCGGCTCGATGAAATAGTCAAGAGCGGCCCCGCCGGCGCGCTCGCGCTCGCGGGTATCTCCACCGCGATCGTCATCGGACTGTGGTTCGTCTTTTACTTCGCCGTGTTCTTGCCGCGCGGGGTGATTCAGTGATCGTGATTCGTCGAGGCGGCAGATAAATGGCCATTTCCCCCGGTTCGCATGAAGTCGCCGAGCGCGTCGAAAAACGCTGGGCAATGCTTGTCATGGCGATCGTCGTCGTGCTCGTCGCGATGGTGGTCTACACCGGCATCCACTGGGCAATGATGCCGCCTTCGCGCGTCGAGACCGTGCGCCCTGAATCGCTGCATGTATCGGGCGAATTCATCGAAAGCAATCTCGGCAGCGCGCCCGAGGCGGATGGCTCGGTGACGGTGCGGATCGTCGCGCAGCAGTATTCGTTCACGCCGCAATGTCTCGTGGTGCCCGCAGGCGTGCCGGTTACGTTCCGCGCGACGAGTTCGGACGTGGTGCATGGCTTTCTGATCGAGAACACCAACATCAATTCGATGCTCGAACCCGGTTACGTCTCGACCTTCAAGACGACCTTCAACCAACCCGGCGAGCACCTGATGCCATGCCACGAATACTGCGGCACCGGGCATCAGAACATGTGGGCGCATGTGAAAGTGGTGGATCGCGCCGAGTTCATGCAGATGGCCGTGCAATTGCCGGCCAATTCGCGGAGAGTGTCCTGTGTTAAATAGCAAGCGCCTCGTCCTCGCGCATTTCTGGCTGGCGTTCATCGCCTTCGGTGTCGCGCTTTTGCTCGGCGCGTGGCAGATGCTGGTGCGCAGTCCGCTGCATCCGTGGCTACAGAATCCGGAGCTGTACTACCGCTCGGTGACGGCGCACGGCTCGGCCATGGGCTACGTGTTTCCGACCCTGATCGCCATGGGCTTCGGCTATGCGGTAAGCGAACTGGCGCTGAAGCGCCCGCTCGTCGGAAAGCGTTGGGCGTGGCTCGGCTTCTGGCTCGTCGCCATAGGCTCCGTCACCGCGATGGCGCCTGTCGCCATGGGTCTTGCGTCGGTGCTCTACACCTTCTATCCGCCGATGATCGGCAACGCGTTCTATTACATCGGCGTGGTGCTGGTGGTCGTCGGCTCGTGGATCTGGGTCGCGCTGATGTCGGTGAACCTCGCGGCGTGGAAGCGCGACAATCGCGGCAAGCCGGTGCCGCTCGCCATGTTCGCGACCGTCGCGGGCGCTTATTTGTGGGGCTGGACGGCGGTGGGCGCGGCCATCGAAGTGCTGTTCATGATTCTGCCGGTGGCGCTCGGCCTCAAGCACACCATCGACGCGGGACTTGCGCGCGTGTTCTTCTCGTGGACGCTGCACGCTATCGTCTATTTCTGGCTGATGCCGGCATATATCGCGTATTACACGATCATTCCGCGCGCCATCGGCGGGCGTCTTTACAGCGATGCGATGGCGCGCATCTCCTTCATTCTGTTTCTCGTGGTGTCGATGCCCATCGGCATTCACCATCTGTTCGCCGATCCGCAAGTCGGCTCGGGCTTCAAGTTCATGCATTCGGTGTTCACGGCGCTGGTCGCGGTGCCGACGCTCTTGACCGTGTTCACCATCTGCGCGTCGGTGGAGATCGCGGCGCGGTTACGCGGCGGCAAGGGCGCGCTCGGGTGGATCAAGGCGCTGCCCTGGTCCAATCCCATGATGCTCGCCGTCGCCTTCTCCTTCGTGATGCTCGGCTTCGGCGGCGCAGGCGGGCTCATCAACATGAGTTATCAGCTCGACTCGACCGTGCACAACACGCAATGGGTGACGGGGCATTTTCATCTGATCTTCGCGGGCGCCATCGTCATCATGTACTTCGCGATCGCCTACGATCTGTGGCCGCATCTCACCGGCCGCGCGCTGCAAAACCTGAAGCTGATGCGCTGGCAGTTGTGGCTGTGGTTCGTCGGCATGATCGTGCTGACGTTCCCGTGGCATTACGTCGGCGTGCTCGGCATGCCGCGACGCATGGCCTTCTACGATTACACGGACCCTGCTATCGCGGCGCAGGCCGTGTCCGTGATCGTCTCGGTGATCGGCGGGTTCATTCTCGTGGTCTCGGCGGTGCTGTTCTTCATCGTGCTCAT
The DNA here is from genome assembly GCF_031450875.1 of Caballeronia sp. LZ001. Taxonomy (NCBI): domain Bacteria; kingdom Pseudomonadati; phylum Pseudomonadota; class Betaproteobacteria; order Burkholderiales; family Burkholderiaceae; genus Caballeronia; species Caballeronia sp. LZ001. The sequence goes on from NZ_JARTVX010000004.1 coordinate 1,394,470, forward strand.
ACAGGCGCATCGCGCGCCGCGCGTGACGGTCGAGGAATTCCGCTTCAGCCGCGCGTTGCATGAGCCGCGCAGCATACCGGTGGCGTTGAACAGCTTCGCGCTGTGGCTCGTGCTGATGATCGGCCTCACGCTCGTCAACTACGGTTATCCCATCGCGCAGCTTCTCTCGCGGCCGGATACCGCCGTGCCCGCGGTTCCCATCGGAGCGCAGCGATGAGCGACGAACGCCTCTTCACCTTCAGGAACCGCTGGTTCGCGACGAGCGTGCTGGGGATGATCGGCATCGCGGTGGTGTCGGCGCTGATCGGCTTCGTGTGGCTGCCTTCGGTGCATCGCGACGAGCCGTTCACGGGCGTCTGGAACGCCATCTGCAGCGCGGCGGGCGTGCCGCGCAGCTGGTACGCGGGCGAGGGCGGAAAGACCGTCGAGCCGACCGTCACGCTCACGGGTGTCGAAGTCACGCCGCAGTTGCTCGTGAACGTCAACGCGAGCGCGGTTGGACGCGGCGCGACGCTGGCTCTGCGCTGCACGATGTGTCACGGCGAGCGCGGCATGAGCGAGGCCAATTCGCCGAATCTCGCGGGCCAGTATGCGTCGGTGATCTACAAACAGTTGATCGATTTTCAGAAGGGCGCGCGCAATAACGCGGTGATGTCGCCGATGGCCGTGAATCTCTCCGATCAAGACATGCGCGATCTTGCCGCTTACTACGCGAGCTTGCCGAGGCCGCCCGCGCAGCGCAAGGTGAGCGCGTCGCTCGCGCCTTCGATCGTTTCCCACGGTGCGCCGATGCGCAACATCGCGCCCTGCGCGACGTGTCACGGCGGTATCGACAGCAAGGCGGGCAGCCCGTGGCTCGACGGCTTGCCGGCCGCTTATACGAAGGCGCAGTTGACCGCTTTTGCCAATGGCACGCGCACCAACGATATCAACGAAGTCATGCGCAACGTGGCGCGCAACATGACGCCGGACGAGATCGAAGCCGCGGCGGCTTATTATGCGCGGGAGCTGGACGGGCATTGAGCGGCTGCAACTGCACGCTATCGCCGTTCGGAAAGCAGGGGTTTCGTTGCCGCGCTGGTTCGGTTTCTGTATCGTGGTCCGTTCAATGCTGCGTTTTGCGCAGCAGGCACCGGACCCCGCAATGAACGATCACGCCATCCACACCACCGACGTCCTCATCGTCGGCGCAGGCCCCGTCGGGCTTTTCGCCGCCTTCGAAGCCGGCGTGCTCGGCCTTTCGTGCCAGATTGTCGACACGCTCGGGCGCATCGGCGGGCAATGCATCGAACTTTATCCCGACAAGCCGATCTACGACATTCCCGCCGTTCCGTCGTGCACCGCGCGCGAACTCGTGGATCGTCTGCTCGAACAGATTCGTCCGTTCGACGTGCCGATCCACCTCGATCAGCGCGTGATATCGGTGGCGCAACGCGAGGATCATCGCTGGACTGTCGAGACCGAGCAGGGCATGCGTTTCGATGCCGCCGCCATTCTGATCGCCGCGGGCAATGGCGCGTTCGTGCCGCAGCGCCTGCAAGTGCCGCAAGCGGACGCGCTCGAAGACAACGGCGTGCACTACAGCGTCGCGCGTCTGGCAGATTTCGCGGACCGCGAGGTCATCGTCGCGGGCGGCGGCGATTCCGCGCTCGACTGGGCGCTGGCTTTGCGCGGCGTCGCGAAGAAGCTCACGCTGGTGCATCGGCGTAACGGGTTTTCGGCGGCGGCGGCATCCGTGGCGGCAATGAAGCGCGCCGTGGAGGCGGGCGAGATGGCGTTCGTCGTCGGCATGATCGATTCGCTCGACGCGCCCGGCAACACCTTGCGCGGCGTGCGTATCAAGCACGTTGACGGCACCACCGATCTCGCCGCCGACAAGCTCGTCGCGCTGTATGGCCTGGTGGCGGATCTCGGGCCTATCGCCCAATGGAACCTGGATGTGCGCGGCGGACGTATCGAAGTCGATACCTCGTATTACGAGTCGTCGCGGCCGGGCATTTTCGCGGTCGGAGATATCGCCAACTATCCGAACAAGCAGAAGCTCATCTTGTCGGGCTTTCACGAGGCATCGCTCGCATTGCGCAAGGCTTACTCGTACGCTTACCCCGACAAGAAGCGCGTGCACGTTCATTCGAGTTACGACGCGAAGCTCGCGCAGCGCGTGCAGTCAGGCGGCACGCGCGCGGCGGAAGGGAGCTGACGGTTGCGCGTCGATCCGCTTCGACCAGGGCGCGCGTCTTGATCGGTCGATTCGTCGCGTGGCTGCTGCTGGTGGCGTGCGTCGCGGCGCTCGGCCTGGGCTATGCGGTCTATGCGCGCCGCATTAGCGTACCCGCGCAATACGATCCTTTCACGCCGCTCGATGTTCGCGCGCCACCCGACTTCTTCACCACGTTCCGACGTTGGCGCACGCTGCACGATGCCGACATGTGCCGGGCCGCGCTCGAACAATCTTGGCTCGACTATCGGCCGATGGCGGATTCATCGGCCCCCGGCGGCTGCGGACTCAAGGACGTGGTGCGCGTGACGCAATCCGCCGAAGTTCGCTACAGCTCGCCGTATCTCGCCACGTGTCCGCTCGCGCTCTCGATGGCGTTCCTCGAGCATCGATACCTGCAGAGCGCCGCCGTCGAACTCTTCGGCGAACGCGTGACGCGCATCGAGCATGTTGGCAGCTACGCGTGCCGCAACGTGAATCATCGGCAAGACGGCGCGCTCAGTCAGCATGCAAGCGCCAATGCCATCGACCTCACGGGTTTCGTGCTCGCCGACGGCAAGCGCATCACGCTCGCGCGCTGGGACGATTCTGCATCGCCCGAAGCGAGCTTCCTGCGACGCGTCCACGAAGGCGCATGCCAGTCGTTCGACACGACCCTCGGCCCCGATTACAACGCGCTCCACAAGACACACTTTCACGTCGACATGGGCCCGTATCGCATCTGCCGCTGATGCGTTCACGTCACGCGTGCTGATGCGCCGGATTACGGCAGGTCGAATGATCGTGAGAACCATCGCTCCATGCCGAGCCGAGGATGATGCTGCAGAAGTTCAGCCGCTTGTAGCTCGGGTCCTTCAGCGCGAGCACGTCGGCCTTCACGTTGCCAAACGTCGTTTCGGGCTTTTTGATGGTGCCTTGCGCGAACGCATCGATGATGCCTTCCTTGAAGTTCGCTTCCCGCGGATGTGCCGCCACCACGAGCCGGCGCTGATCCGCCGTGAATTCGTCGTAAGCAAGCCCGAGCACGTCCATCTCGACGCCTGCCGTCACGAGCGCGACGACCGGCTTCTTGTACTGCGGAATGCCCGGCGTCGTGTGCAGCGCGATGGCATCCCATACTTGTTCGATCTCGCCTTCGCCGATGCCGTAGCCGAGCAGGAAGTCGCGCGCCGCATTCGCGCCATCCACTTCGAAGCGGTCGTGCGCGCTGCTGTAGGCATCGACGAGTCCCATGTCATGGAACATCGCGCCGATATACAAGAGTTCCGCGTCATACTTCAGTTGCTTGCGTTCGCCCGCGAGCGCACCGAACAGGAACACGCGGCGCGAGTGGTGATAGAGCAAGTCGGGTTCCGTATCGCGCACGAGTTGCGTGGCTTCGCGCGCCATCTTGCTGTCGGGAATGCGAATGCCAGCGATGATTTCGTTCATTTCAATTACTCCTTGAAGGTTGTTCAGCTGATGTGGCTCGGCGAGATGGGATCGCTTGCCGGAAAAGTTTCGGCCAGCGCTTCATCGAGCAGATACTCCTGCAAGTCGGCATGCGCGCCGCGTTCGATATCGACGCGGGTGTTTGCTGATGTGTCCATTGCACTCGCCTCCGTGGCGTGAGACATTGCGTTGCATTGCGTTTCGATGAGTATCAGTGTCGGCAAAACGCGCGGTCGCGACAATGAAAACGACGCGTCGAACTCTGCCAGTCGCACGCTGTCTTCTGCCATGTGTTTTCAACGAGCTAAAAACCGCCTTCGCCGATGCCCACCGTTGCCCTCGCGATCTTTCCCGGCGTGCAGGCGCTGGACGTAGCCGGCCCCGTCGATGTCTTCGCGGAAGCCAACATGTTCGTGCCCGCGGCCGATGCCTACGCAATCACGCTCGTCGGCCCCGAAGCGCTTGCGGTGCGCGCATCGAACGGCACGCGGCTGTTGGCGGACGTCTCATGGCATGAAGCGCGCGGGCGCTACGACACGGCGCTCGTCGCGGGCGGTCCGGGTCTGCCTTTCGATGAACCCGATCCCGATCTCACCGCCTGGCTCGCCGATGTCGCCGCAAAATGCGAGCGTTACGGCTCGATCTGCACGGGCGCGTTTGCGCTGGGTCATGCCGGTCTGCTCGACGGGCGCGGAGTGACCACGCACTGGCAGAATGCGCCGCGTCTGGCCGAGCGCTTTCCACAGGCGCGCGTGGAGTTGGATCGCATCTATATGCGCGATGGGCGGCTCGTGACGTCGGCCGGAGTGACGGCGGGTATCGATGTGGCGCTCGCGCTCGTCGCGGAAGATCACGGGCCGCGCGTGGCGCTTGCGGTGGCGAAGCGCCTCGTCGTGTTCGCGCAGCGGCGCGGCGGACAGTCGCAGTTCAGCCCTTATCTGAGCGCGCCTGCCGACGAGACATCGCCGGTGGCGAAAGTGCAGGGTTATGTGATGGAGCACATCGGCGAAAGGCTCGCAGTGTCGCAACTCGCGAAGGTCGCGGGCATGAGCGAGCGCAATTTCGCGCGGGCCTTCGTGCAGCTCGCGCAGATGACGCCGCACGAGTTCGTCGAGCGCGCGCGGGTCGATGCTGCGCGCAACGCGCTCGAAAGCACGGATACGCCGCTCAAGACCGTGGCCTACGAATGCGGCTTCGGCACCGCGGACCGCATGCGCCTCGTGTTCATGCGGCGGCTCGGGGTATCGCCGAACGACTATCGGCTGAGCTTTAGGACACGCTTTTCAAAGTGATGGAACAGGCGTCGCCGTGCGTTCGTTAAAATTGGGATAACGAGGCGTGCCGCTGTTGCGGCTTTTCTTGCTGCGGGCACGCTGCATCGCAAACTAAATCGACAGACGGAAGATCGAATGACGACACAAGCGTCCCCCGTGCAGGACCCCTTCGAGCGGCGCGCATTGCTGCTGCATCTCGGCGATGTGCTGGAAACCGTGTTCTGCCTGAGTCAATGCGCCGATGACTATCCGAGCATCGCCGATGCGGTGCGTGGCACCGATGCGCTCGCGGACTTCACGCTGCTTGGCTTCGTCGCGGGCGACATGACGCCGCGCGAGTTTATCCGGCGCGCGTCGGGCGCGTTTTTCGTGTGGCCGAAGGCGCTGCTCGACGAGACGCTCAATCGGCCGATGCTCGCGAATACCGTGCGTCACGATCTATTCGAAGACAACGCGAAAGGCTGGGATGCGTACGTCGAGGAACGACGCCGCGAGGTGGTCTGGTTTGGCGAGGACTTGCCGGAGGTCGAGCAGAACACAGCGTCATTGGATGCAGCCGAGTCCAGCGATTCAGCGAAGACGTCGCGGTATGCGACCTGGCCGTGGCCGCATAAGGCGAAGGATGCGTCATAGCGTGCCAAGCAATGGTCTTGCGGGGCGAGGACATTGGCAGCCTGTTCGTAGCGCATCGAGGCGCGCGGACCTACGAACACGTCCGCGTTCTGCGATCCTCCCAACCCCGCACGAAGCTCAGGGCTTCTTGCTCATACTGCCCGCGCCCGCATCCATCCCCAAGCCATTCGGCCGATCCGGCGCTGGTCCCTTTCCCGCCGAGGTCTTGCCCGGCGTCGTCTTGAGCGCATCGCTCGCCGATGCCGCCGCTGCGGCAGGTGTCGTCGAGCTGTGTTCCTGATAAGCCGGAGTACTGTCGTAGTGCAGCTTGTTCGGTTGCTGGGCGCTTGCCACGACTGCGATCGTGCCGCCGAGCAGTATCCCCGCCGTGCGGCTGAGTGCGCCGATTATCGGTTTCATGTATCGCCTCCCGTTGTTGTGCGCCCGACTGTAGCCAGCAAACAACGGACCCGCGAACATAGCTTGTTCTCGCGCAAAGTCCCCCGCAGGAGAGCAGACCACGGCGTCTTGCCTTGACGCGCATCAACGCCGGGCTGTGCTGCGCTCGGGACAATTCCTGTGCAGGACATCGATCCAGAACAGGGAAAACCAGCAATGAAAACAGTGAAAGCAGGCATTAGCGCCATCGTCGTGGCATGCGCGGCATTGTGCGCGGGCATGGCACACGCGGCGGAAGATTCGTCGTCGAACGTTTCGATGAGCGGCATCCATGCAGGCGATGTGCTCGTGCGGTTGCGCGCCATCAGCATCGAGCCGCAAGTGAGCGCGGGCGGGGCGCTCGGCACGCTCAACACCAACGTGAACAACTCCATCGTTCCCGAACTCGACTTCACCTACATGATTCGCGACGACATCGGCGTCGAGCTGATTCTCGCGACCTCGCGGCATCAGGTGACATCGAGCATAGGCGGGCTGGGCGGCGTGGGTGTTTTGCCGCCGACCTTGCTGTTGCAATACCACTTCAATCATGCGGGACGCGTGCGGCCCTATGTCGGCGCGGGTATCAACTACACGCTCTTCTACAACGACAAACTGAAAGCGGGCGACGCCGATGTCTCCATCAAGCACAGCAGCTTCGGCCCCGCGCTTCAGGCGGGCGTCGATGTGCAGGTCGCGAAGAATCTGTTCGTCAACGCGGACGTCAAGAAGATCTGGATGCGCACGAGCGCGTCGGCGGGCGGCGTCGATCTCGGCTCGCTCAAGATCGACCCGTGGGTGTTCGGCGTTGGCGTGGGCATGAAGTTCTAAGGGCGAAACAGGCGGCGACCGACCCGTTTTATCGAAATTTGGCGGATGAAGCCGGTGCTTCTGGCGTGGAACACTTTGCCGGCACGGTATTCTTGCAGCAGGCCCGGCGCAGACGCGCGCGGTCACCTGCCGCCTGAGGCCGGCGTGACCCCGTGCGCGCTGCAACGACTAATAACACCGCATCGGGGAAACGCAAGCCAATGAGACCTTCCACTTACGCGGGATTCGCTTTGCTCGTCAGTTGTGGCGCGGCCTTCGCGCAACAACCGCTCGCCTTGCCCGGCCGCAGTCAGAGCACGGGGCAGCAGAGCGTCGACAACGCGGCCTGCTACGCCTATGCCAATCAGACGACCAAGGTCGTGATGGCGCGCGAGCCGCAGACCGCACCCAAGAACAACGCCATCGAGACGCGCACGCTCGGGGCTCCGCGCCCGGTTGAGCCGCCGTTGCCGCCGGTTGCATCGGGCGCGCTGGCCGCGTCGGCGGCGCCGGCATCGGGCGCATCCGCGACGATGGCGGGCCGGCCCGCAGGCGCTTCGGCGACGGTTGCCGCGGGCGCATCGGCGCCGATGGGCGCATCCGGAGCCGCGGTCGCTGCAGGTGCTTCGGGCGCATCGGGCGCCGTGGCGGCCTCGGGCGCATCGGATGCAAATTACGCCGAGATGAAAATGCCGCCGATGCCGCCGCCCGAGCCGCCAATGGTGCGCTACTGGCGCGCGTACGGCGAGTGCATGCAAAATCGCGGTTACTACGTTCGCTGAAGCCGAGGGCCGCCGATGAGCGCATTCGCTCGAGTGCGCTCGTTGCATCGGCTAATGCAGGGCGCTTGTCGCGCTCGTGGCTATACGGCTGAAGCAGACGGTGAAAGAGTATTCAACTCTTGCGGACGCGGCCAGACAACACGGCCCAGGCAGTCTGCATCGTGCGACCTACGCTCATAACGAACGCGCCCGAGGGCCAAGCGATTAGAAGCTCCTTGCAGCGCGAAACGGAGACTTCAGATGAACGCCATGACGTCCCTTCACGAAGGCCAATGCGCGTGCGGCGCGGTGCGCCTTGCGGTTTTCGCGCGGCCGCTGCAAGTCAATCTCTGCCACTGCATGACATGCCGCCGCATTCACGGCGCGCCGTTCGGCGTATATGCCATCTTCGAGCGCGACGCCGTGCAGATCACGGGCGATACCGTCGCTTGGCAAAGCTCGGAGACCGGGCATCGGCATCATTGCCTGACATGCGGCTCGCCTATCTATCTCGCCTTCGACCGCGTGCCGGAAATCGAAGTGCCAACCGGCATCTTCGACGAAACCGGCCTCTTTCCGCCCACTTACGAAATCTGGTGCAAAAACGCCGAGCCGTGGCACGACGCGCAGGGCAGGCCGCGCTTCGCACGCGGCCGGCAGTACTAGTTCATCAGCACTCGACGATTGCCTTCACCACGCCCGCCTTCGGGTCGAGTAGCGACGAGAAGCGCTCGGGCACGTCGGCGAGCGTGAGCCGGTGAGTGTTGAGCGCATCGGTCGGCACTTCGCCGCGACGCATGGCATCGAGCACGGTCTCGAAGTCCTCGGGCGTTGCGTTGCGGCTCGCGAGCAAGGTTGCTTCGCGCTTGTGAAACTCGGGATCGGCGAACGAGATGCGGTCCGGCACGATGGACACCAGCACGTACTTGCCGCCATGCGCGATGAATTCGAAGCCGCGTTCCATTGCGCGCGAGTTGCCCGTGGCATCGAAGACGACATCGAAGAATTCGCCGTTGGTGAGGCTCGACAACTCTTCCTTGTCGCGCTCGCCGATTTGCACGGTCGCGTCCGCCTTCAACTCGCGACGGCAGAAGTTCAGGCGATCTTCACGCGTGTCGAGCGCGGTCACGTTTGCGCCGCGCAGACGCGCAAAGGTGATCGCCGCCATGCCGATCGGCCCCGTGCCGACGACCAGCACGCGTTGTCCCGGTTGCACATCCGCGCGGCGCACCGCATGCGCGCCGATCGCGAGGAATTCCACCATCGCGGCCTGATCGAGCGTGACGCCTTCGGCCTTGTGGACGAATTGCGCGGGGAGGTTCAGATACTCCGTGAACGCGCCGTCGCGATGCACGCCGAGCACCTGAATGTTCACGCAGCAATTGGTTTTGCCCTGGCGGCATGCAATGCACTTGCCGCACGACAGATAGGGCATGACATAGACGGTGTCGCCCGCCTTGAGTCCGCTCGATGCATCCGCCTCTTCGATCACGCCGGAGAGTTCATGCCCCATCACGCGCGGATACGACAAGAACGGCTGATTGCCGGTGAAGATATGCAGGTCGGTCCCGCACACGCCGACGCGCTTCACGCGCAGCAGCACTTCGTTGTCGCCGCGCGCGGGCTTCTCGCGCTGTTCGGCCTTGAGAGTTCCGGGGGTTTCGCAGATGACGGTCAGCATGGCGTGTCTCTTTATGTGGTTCGTGTGGGGGCGACAGCGCATTAATTTAGCGATACGCGGCGATCTGGTCAAGCCAATTTGGTATTCGATAAAGTGGTAAGGCCGGATTGTGCGTCGGCGCGGCGGCGCGTTTCGCCTTATATTCTGAGCATCTCAATAAGGTTTCAGGACGGCACGTGCTTGCACTTCAGGATTTTGTCGAGCGGCATCCGCGGCTATTCGTGCTGTCGGGCGCGGGTATCAGCACCGAGTCGGGTATTCCCTGTTATCGCGATCGTGAGGGCCAGCGCACGGGCCGTCAGCCGATTCTTCTGAAAGAGTTTCTAGGCAACGACTACGCGCGCCGCCGTTACTGGGCGCGCAGCCTGATTGGCTGGCCGGTGGTGGCGGATGCGCAACCGAACGCGGCGCATCACGCCGTGCGGGCGCTGGCGGCGCGTTCGCGGGTGCATCGGCTGGTGACGCAGAATGTCGATGGCTTGCATACGCGTGCTGGAAATCCCGATGTCATCGAGCTGCACGGCAATCTCGGCCGCGTGCGCTGCATGGCTTGCGGCGCGGCGCTTACGCGCGTGGCGGTGCAGCGGATGCTGGAAGAAGCGAACCCGGATTTTACGAATTACACGGCGCCGTCGGTGCCGGATGGCGATGCGCAAATCGAGAATATCGACTTCGCTTCGTTCAATGTGCCGGGCTGCACGCGTTGTGGTGGCGTGCTCAAGCCGGACGTGGTGTTTTTCGGCGAGAGCGTGCCGCGCGCGCTGGTGCAGGACGCGGCAAGCTCGCTCGAAGCCGCCGACGCGATGCTCGTGCTCGGGTCATCGTTGATGGTGTATTCGGGCTATCGATTCTGCGAATGGGCGGCGAAGAGCGGCAAGCCGATTGCGGCGATCAATATCGGCAAGACGCGCGCGGATGCATTGCTTGCGTTGAAGGTCGAGGCGCCTTGTTCGGAGACGCTCGAGGCGTTGATCGAGGGGCTGGATGGGGGGTGAGCGGGGACGCTCGATGCGTTGAACGAGCGTCCCCACGTATCCACTCAGCCCGCTTCACCCGCCATCGAATCAATCCCCTCCAGCAACCTCTCCGCCTGCTCCATCCGCGTAAAAATCCCCGGCGTCACACGCACGACATCGCTTGCATCTAGAATCGGCCGCGCGACCGTGAACACGCCAAACCTGTCCTTCAACGTCTTCACGATGACATCGCTCGCCAGTCCTTCGATGCGAAACGCAGTGATACCCGCCGTCATCGATGCATCCGCTGGCGTCATGATCCGCACGCCCGGCAGCGCGCGCGCCGGTTCGGCCCAGGCGTCGCGCAAGGCCCGCAGACGCGCTTCCTTCGAGCGCGCGCCAATGCGCTGATGCAACTCCAGCGCCGCCGGCAACGTGAGCCAAGCCGCGAAGTTCGGCGAACCCGTGTGCACGCGCGAACGGATATCGTCGGCGGGCCAGGTCGTATCGCCGAGATAGGGACTAATTGAATCGAGACGCTCTTTCTTGATGTAGATCGCCCCGCAACCGAGCGGCGCCCCGATCCACTTGTGCAGATTCAACGCGACAAACGGCGCGTTGAGCGTCGGCACGTCGAAGTCGAGCATGCCCCAGGAATGCGCGGCATCGACGATCACGTCTGCGCCCGCAGCTTTCGCGAGCGCCGCGATCTCGCGAACCGGCGGCACCAGCCCCGTCGCAAAACAGACATGCGACAGCAGCACGAGCTTCGTGCGCGGATGTGCTTTCAACGCCGACGTGTAAGCGTCGAGCACGGCCTCGCGCGTGGCAGGCTCGGGCATCGTCATGCGCACTGGCTCGACGCCGCGCCGTTCGCGCAGCCATTCCATCGCATCGCGTCCGCACGGGTAGTCGAGGTTGCTGTAGAGCACGGTATCGCCCGGTTCGAGGCCGTTATAGCCGCTGATGAGCGCAAGCAGCGCCTCGGTCGCGTTGCGCGTGAGCTCTATCTCGTCGGCGGAACAGCCCATGGCGCCAGCAAGACGCTGACGCAGGCCGTCGTGGATCGTCATCCAATGCGGACGCACGAGCAGCGTGGTTTCGTGGTTCAGGCGATCGATCCAGTAATGGAACATCGACTTGACCGGCTCGGCCATGGCGCCCCAGTAGCCGTTTTCCAGATTGATCAGGTCGTCGGACTGTCTATACAGCCCGCGCACCGCGTCCCACCAGTCTTCGGCATGAGCGATGTTCGTGGCAGGCGCGACGGGTAACGCGGCCAGGGCGGCGTTGAATTCAGGCGTGCGGAAGTCGAGATGTTCGGTCATCGGTCTTTTGATCGCGTGAGGAGCATCAAGTATCGCCGATGAAGTATCGATTGGACAAAGTTACCGCCGTTGCGACGAAGGTATGGACAAAATGCCGACTAATCGTATTTCCGCCCCTTCAGACTTCGCAACCGCCCGCCGTAATAGTTCCTAGAGCGCCAAGCCCCGGATGAGGGCAAACGTTCGCTTGTACGCCGCGTAAGGCGCACGAGTCGAACATACGACGCCGAAACAGTTCCACGAACTGACTGAGAGAACCTTCAAATGAACCTTAGAAACATCACGATCAAGAACAAACTGGTCGCCGGCTTCGGCATTCTTGCCGTCCTCGTGGTGCTCGTCGCAGGCATGTCGCTGCGCTCGCTTTCCCAGGCGACCGACGGCTTCGCGAACTACGTCAACGGCATCAACGCGCGCGCCGATGTGGCCAGTCAGTTGCGCACCGCAGTCGATCGCCGCGCCATTGCCGCACGCAATCTCGTGCTCGTCAGCAAGCCCGCCGATCTCGAATTGGAAAAAGCCCAGGTCACGCGCGCTCACGAAGACGTGCAGGCGCGCCTGAAACAACTCAAGGACATGATCGCCTCGGCGAGCGACACGAGCGAGAAGGCCCGTGGCCTCGTCGCCGAAATGGCGCGCGTGGAAGGCTTGTACGGCCCGGTGGCGACGGATATCGTCGGCCTCGCGCTCGCCGGCAAGCACGACCAGGCGATCTCCAAGATGGACGACGAATGCCGTCCGCTGCTCGCCCAACTGGTCAAGGCCACCGACGACTACGCGAGCTACACGGCCACGCGTCGCGAAGAGATCGTGCGTGATTTCGAAGCTCAGTACGAAATGCAGCGCAACGTGCTGATCGCGTTGTGCGCGTTCGCCACGCTGTTCGCGGTGGCTGCGGGCTTTGCGATCACGCGTTCGATCACCCGGCCTATCGAGGACGCAGTCGAGATCGCGCAAACCGTGGCGCGTGGCGACTTGCGCAGCACGATCATCGCCGATTCGAAGGACGAGACTGGCGACTTGCTGCGTGCGCTTGCCGAGATGAACGAACGCCTGACCGAAACCGTGAGCCGTGTGCGCGACAGCAGCGGCGCGGTGGGCGGCGCCGCCAAGGAACTGGCCACAGGCAACACGGACCTGAGCCAGCGCACCGAAGAGCAGGCGGCGTCGTTGCAGGAAACGGCGGCGAGCATGGAGCAATTGACGTCCACGGTGCGTCAGAATGCCGACAACGCGCATCAGGCGAGTTCGCTCGCGTCGAATGCCTCGAATGTCGCGCGAAAGGGCAGCGATGTGGTCGGTCGCGTGGTCGACACCATGCACGGCATCAGCAACAGCTCGTCGAAGATCGCGGAGATCACGGGCATCATCGAAGGCATCGCTTTCCAGACCAACATTCTGGCGCTCAACGCGGCCGTTGAAGCGGCGCGCGCGGGTGAACAGGGACGCGGCTTTGCGGTCGTGGCAAGCGAAGTGCGCAGCCTCGCGCAGCGCTCGTCGTCGGCGGCGAAGGAGATCAAGGAACTGATCGCCGATTCCGTCGAAAAGGTGAAGGACGGTTCGGCACTCGCGAGCGAAGCCGGTACGACCATGACCGAAGTAACGCAGGCCGTGGCTCAGGTGACCGACATCATGTCGGAGATCGCGGCAGCATCGGCGGAGCAGGGACGCGGCATCGAGCAGGTGAATCAGGCCATCACGCAGATGGACGAGGTCACGCAACAGAACGCGGCGCTCGTCGAGGAAGCCGCGGCCGCATCGCAGGCGCTGGAAGAGCAGGGCCGTCGCCTGAACGAAGTCATGGCGTTCTTCGTGGTCGAAGGCGGTGGTATTGCGCCCCGGTCGTATGCGCCTGCCGCGCCCGTGGCGCGTACTGCCGCGCGCGTTGCCGCACCCGCGCGTACGCGGCGTGCCGCGCCCGTGGCGACCGCTGCGGCGACGCATGGCGACGAGTGGAGTTCGTTCTGACCGATCGCGCGCATTAGCGCGTTGAAGCTGCGTCGGACCGATGCCGTGCGTAGCGGCGTCGAACGAACGCCGCCACGGCTTTGAAGCGTGCTTACTTCGATACGACGAACTCGCAAGCGACCTGCAGCGGCGCAAACCTCACGCCGCTGCCTGCCAAGCATCAATGATGTTCGAACTCCGCACGCGGCTTCGGCGTTGCCTTGACCTTCGTGTACTGGAATTCGGGCAGGGCCTTGATCGCGTCCTTCGTCGCGCCGGGCAGCACGAGCTTGCCGCCCTGGAAATCGAGTTGCTCGACTGGAATGGCGACGTCGTGATGCGAGACGCCGAGGAACTGGTTTGCCGCGATGATCGCGAACGAAACCGAACGGTCTGGCGCCACGATGATGTCGTGGATCACGCCGACCTTCGCGCCCTGTTCATTGAAGACGGGCTTGTTGAGAATCGACTTCCTGACGCTCCAGCCGTCGATGATGGCGGTCGATACCTCGACCGATACGCCGAGCGTCTGTGCGCCCGCAACTTGCGCGTAGGACGCGGTGGAAGTCAGGCCAATGGCCGATGCGGCGAAGAGCAGTGCCACGAGTTTCGAGTTCATCTTCCAATCCTCAAAAGATTTGGCAAATCAGTTCTTGGGAATTGCGCGAATCTAGCGCGGTAGAAGTGTGAACGTTTATTGCGAATTTTGCAGGGAACGTGCTCATACGCACGGCGTGCACCCGCTTGGGGCGCACGCCGTGACGCGGAAATCGAAGAAAATTCAGTGTGAAATGCGTTTCAGCGCTTCCGCTTTGTGCACGGCATGCTTGCCGCTCTTGTCGCTTTCCACCTCGTAGTGCGGATCGGACTTCGATGCATTGACCGTATGGCCATCGACTGTCGTGCGTTCGTGGATCACTTTCACGACATGGCCCGTGGTCTCGCCCTGCGGCGTACTCCAGCTAACGTGATCGTGCAGCTTGAGGGATTGAGTCATCGCGTCTCTCCATCGTTAAAGTGCCAACGAAAGCGCAACGGCCATGCCCACGCACGGCTACTTCAAGCGGGCGAGCGTCCCTTCATCCTCGTGGCCATCGAAAAAGCGTTGCAGCGCGTCGTTAAAGATCGCGGGATCGGGCGCGGTGCGCGCGAAGAGCGTCATCGACGAATGAAACTTCATGTCGTCCGGATACCCAAAAATTTGCTCGACGCTCGAATTCTTCACGCCGTTGACGATGCCCGTCAATTCGACGAGCCGCGCGCCGAGCACAGGATGCGCGATATAGGCTTCGGCTTCCGCGCGGGACTGGATAGCGTAATGCCGCGCCATGTGGCTATGGCCGAGACCTGCGATTTGCGGGAACACGAACCACATCCAGTGCGTGCGCTTGCGGCCGGCGGACAACTCGGCGCGCACGTCGTCGATGACGGTTTCTTGTCCATCGACGAAGCGTTGGAGATCGAAGGTATCGCTCATGGCATGTCCTGGCTCTGTAGTCACGCGACGGCATCCGCGATGCGCTTTCGCAGCGCCGCATCCGGATAATCGCCAATGCCCGCGCGCACGTTGTCGATCATGTACTCGCGCCGTCCGGTGCCCGGAATCACGCAAGTGACGGCGGGGTTTCCCAACACGAATTTGAGCAGAAGCTGTGCCCAACTCGTGCAGCCCAAATCGGCCGCGAACGCGGGCAGCGGTTTTGCGCGAAGCGAGGCGAGCAGCGAGCCGCCGCCGAACGGCTGATTGACGAGCACCGCGACGCCGCGCTCGGCGGCAAGCGGCAGCAGCCGTTCCTCGGCGTCGCGGTCGTTGGCCGCGTAGTTGATTTGCACGAAGTCCACACGCTCGGATCGCAGCACCGCTTCGACCTGCCCGAACGCGCTCGACGTGTAATGCGTAACGCCGATATAGCGCACGCGCCCGGCCGCTTTCCAATCGCGCAGCGTGGCGAGTTGCGTGCGCCAGTCGAGCAGATTGTGGATCTGCATGAGGTCGATGCGCGGCGTTTTGAAAAGGCGCATCGACTGTTCCATTTGCGCGATGCCCGCCTCGCGTCCATCGGTCCACACCTTGGTGGCGATGAACGCCTTGTCGCGTGCGTGCAATTCGGCGAGCAGGTCGCCCGCGACGGCTTCGGACGAGCCATACATGGGCGATGAATCGATCACCGAGCCGCCCGCCGCGAACAGCACGCGCAGCACTTCGGCGAGTTCGCGACGGCGGGCGGCGTCGTCGCCGACGTCGAATGTGCGCCACGTGCCGCAGCCGATTACAGGCAGCGCTTCGTTGCTCGATGGAATCGGGCGCTTGTGCATGGGCGTCGACTGCGAGGGCGCGATCTGCGCGATGAGCGGGTTTGTCGCTCCGGCGAGCGCCGCCGTGGCCGCGACACGCAGGAACCGTCGGCGATCCGGTGAACGGCCGTTCATGGCAGAGAAGAACCATGACGCAGTGCATGGTTCGAGTTAGGCAAAGGCATCATCGATCAGGCTCCTGGCGAAGACATGCAAGAACAGACGCAATGTCCGGTGCAACCCGCGTCTCGCAGCAGGATAACCCGATACCGAAACGAACGATGCCGGCGCTTCTTCTTCCTGGGCTCGTCGAGACAGACTCGGAAACGGTTACCATAACCGGCGCGTTTGTTTCACGTACGTGCTCGCCTGATCGATACGCTTGCGTCTATGCTCGGAAGTCGTACCCGGCAACGAAAGCTCGATCTGACATTTTTTTGCAGCTAAGGCGAACCGTGCAGTTAGCATGTGCGCCCGAGCGCCGGCATTCGCGGCTTCGCTCTTCGCACCTTGCAAAACAAAAATGAGTCTCCCAGACGCCCAGAACTTACCGCTCAACATAGACAGCGTGCGCGCCTTGCGCGTGGCCGGGCGCGCCGTCGAAGCGCAGGCCATGATCACTCGACTCGCCGCCTTGCCCGATCCGGGCATATGGATCGGACAACTCGGCATCGACTTGAACTATCTCGGCATGCGCGAGCTTGCGGAACGTTGTCTCAGGATAGCGCTTACGCATGACATGTCTCCCTTAGTGCGCTACCAGCTCACCGAAGAACTCGCGATGGTGCTTTACTCGAGCGGCAAGTATCACGAAGCGCATGCACTGCATCGCATCAACCGCGATGTCGGACGCGGCGAGTCGCTTCTCCACGTGCTCTTTAGCGGTGACATGCCGTGGATCGACTTGGCGCGTCCCAAGCTGCTCGGCATAGACGAACCCGTTGCCGGCAAGTCGATCTTGATCTCCATCGAAGGCGGCTTCGGCGATTTCGTGCTCTATTCGCGCTACGTCGATGCCTTGCTGCGGGAAGGCGCACGCGAGTTGGTCATCGAAGTCTTCGACGAGTGGCGCGATGTCGTCCGCCCGCGCGAAGGCGTGCGTCTTGTCATCCCGACGGCCGAGCAACGTGCGCACGAGATGCAGCATTGCGACCGCATCACGTACGTGTTCAATCTCTTCGCGCGCTATCAGCATTCGCCATATTTTCCGATGGAGAATCCCGGCGGCATGATCGCATGCAATCCCAATCGCGGCTTGCCGCACGAAGCGCTTGCATCGATGCCACGCGAACCGAAGCGGATGAAGGTCGGTATCGGCTGGCGCAGCGCCAGCAACGTGCGCCATGAGCCGTACCGGTCGATGCAACTCCAACAACTGGCCGCGTTGTTCGCCAATCCCGATTGCCGCTTCTACTCGCTTCAGGTCGGCGCGCTGACCGATGACGAACGTGCGTTGATGCAGGCACACGATGTCATCGACATGGCGCCGTATCTCGCGGATTTCGGCGATACGGCATACGTCCTCGACGAACTCGATTTGTTCATTACCATCGATTCCGGGCCCGCGCATCTTGCAGGCGCGTTGAATCGTCCCGTGTGGGTGCTGCTTGCAAACGCGTGCGATTGCCGCTGGTATGACTGTCAGCGCTTCACGCCCTGGTATCCGTCTATGCGGCTTTATCGTCAGACGCAACTCGGCGACTGATCTCATCCGCTCGACGAATTGCAGGCCGATCTGGCGCAACTCGCTGCACGCTGACGCCGCTCGACCCCGGCGCGCTTCATGTACGATTGACGCAGCTCCCACATGCGCCCGCGACATGACTCGTCTATCGATCCGTTTGGTTCTCGTCCTGGCGCTCGTCTTGGCGATCGCGCTGACTGGCATTGCGCATGCCGCATCCGGCGACGACGATCCATCGACCGTTATCAGCGACAGCCACGAGTTCGTCGTGGCCGAAGACGGTTCGGTGACGGAGGACGATACCACCGTGTTGCGCGCGAACACGTCGGCCGGCATCGACGAAATTGCGCAGCGTTACGTCTGGTACGACCGCAGCGTGTCGAACGTGGAAATCGTCGAAGCCTATTCCGTCGATGCCAACGGCGCGCGTCACGATGTTTCGCCCGAGCAGATCCGTGACATCCAGGAGCCGCGTTCGGCAGGCGCGCCCACGTTTCAGGACGCCAAGCTGCGCGCGGTGATTTTTCCGGCGGTGGGCATCGGCTCGACGGTGCATCTGCGGTTTCGCAAGAGCCAGGCGAGTCCTGTCATCGCGGGGCAGTTCAACTATTACGTCGATCCAGGTTCGCGGCCGGTGCTTGCACAGCGGCTCATCTTCGATCTGCCCGCGACCAAGCCGCTCTTCGCCGATGCGCGCGGCTATGAAGCCGAGCCGCCCGTCACCGCGAATGGCCGCACGCGCTATGCGTTCGATTACCGTCGCGAACACATTGCGCGCATCGAAACCGGCTCGGTCGCTTACGCGCAATACGGCGACCGTCTGATGGTGTCGACGTTTCCCGATTACGCGAGCTTCGCCGCGAGCTATCGCGAACCTTCCGTGGACCCGAGCACGAAAGATCCCGCCGTGATCGCGTTCGCGCAATCGCTCACACGCAACGACGCCGACGCGCGCGCCAAAGCAAAGACGCTCTACGACTGGGTACGTCGCAATATCCGCTATGTCGCGATGTTCATCGGTCAAAGTCCCGCCGTGCCGCATCGCGTGACCGAGGTACTTGCGAATCGTTATGGCGATTGCAAGGACCACGTCGCGCTGTTCGGCGCGTTGCTCGATGCCGTGGGCATTCGCAACGAGCCCGCGCTGATCGGCCTGGGCGCGGTGTATTCGCTGCCTTCGGTGCCAGGCTACGGCGCGGGCGCGATCAATCACGTCATCACATGGATGCCCGATCTGAATCTATATGCGGATAGCACGGCGGCGAGCGTCGAGTTCGGCTATCTGCCACTCGCGGACATGGATCGCCCGACCGTGCTCGTGAATGCCGGCAAGCTTTCGCACACGCATCCACGCAGCCCTTGTCGCGCGCGGCGCGATTGCAGATCGACGTGGCGCCCGGAGGCGTCGCCAACTTTGCGTACTGGGTCGAGGATGCAGGATGGAGTGCCGAGATCGAGCGTATGAATTTGCGTTCGGCGAATACGGAGCGGCGCGAGCAGATCGCAACGGACCGTCTGCGTTATACGAATCTGCGTGGCGCGGGCGCGCTCACGACCAGCGATGTCGATGCCACGAGCGGCCCCTTCGCCACGACCGTGAACGGCACGCTTGACGACGTGGTCTGGCCCACTGGCACGACCGCGTTGCCCGCGTTGACGAGTCTCTCGGGCGGCATCGCGACGCAGGCGCGCAACTGGCTTGCGGAGCGCGTGCGTACGCAACCTTATCTGTGCGTAGGCGGCGTGTTCGACGAGGTATCGCAGATCGTGCTTCCTCGTACGATGCACGTGGTCGAAGTGCCCGACAACCTCGACCTCGATAGCGGCTTCTTCCGCTTTTCATCGCGCTATCTGTTCGATGCAGCGACCAACACGATTCAGATCTCGCGCACTTTCACCGCGAATTTCGGCAAGCAGGTCTGCACGCCCGAGGACTTTCAGGCGGCGCAGCCGGTGCTTAAGAAGATCGAGCGCGATACGCAAGGGCAGATCATCGTGAAGGCGCGTCATTGATAAGACATGGTGAAGGTGACGAGCCCGGACAGGCTGCCAGGCGACACGGTCGATGCCACCCGGATGTATTGCACGACGAGCGGAATGCTCATTGGGCCGCCTGTCGACGTGGCGACCATCCATTGGCCCGGGTTGCCAGCCACGGATGTATCGGCGCCAAAATTCACCGCTGTATCGCCGTTGAGGATTTGCAATGCAACACCTTGCGCGGTCGAATCGCTAGTCGGCGTCAGTGTGTTGGAGCGGTTGCCTGGCGCCACGCTGTCAGTTAGGGTCACGAATACGCGTATGTTCGACGCGCAGTCGAGGTTGATCGACAGCGGTGTTGGCTCGGCGGATGCACCGACCGCCTTCAATGCAGATGTATTCACCGTTTTCATCGTGACGTAAATTACCGATGACTTGACCGAACAAGTCGCGCCGACTACCGCGAATGGCGAGGTGCTCAGAATGGCGTCGACGAGCGTTCCTCCAAGCATCATCTGCGCGGTCAAGGCGCCATTCACTGTACCGTTCCCTACCGGTCCGGTTGTGACAACCTCCACGCCGAGCGTCGTTCCGTTCCAGGCCCACTGACCATTGAAGGTCTCCCCGTCGCCAGCGCCCCAGTATCGCCGCACGCCGCCGTAGCTGTCGTAAAAGCGCATACCGATGCCCGGCACGTTGGTGGCGAAAGTGTACGGACTCGCGGAGACCTGGGCGCCGCCGGTGACGCTCCGGTTGACGATCCCGTTGCTCGCGCACGTGGCGAAATTACCTGAAGCCGGGATGGCGGTTTGCTGCGGAGCGTTATACAGCAACGTACCGACCGCGGTATCGCGTCCAACGCTGACGCTGGGAATTGCGAAGACGTAAGTCTGCGTGCTCTGACCATTTATCCAGGTGCAGGCTGCGTGCGCCACGTTCGAACCTAGCAGCGCTGCAACGGCAATGGCCACTCTGGCCGACGAAAAGCGCGCTGTGGCGTACGGTGACGAAGTGAAAAAACGCATGGCTTTCACGATGATCGGAAGGGTCAATGAGTATGCCGATCGTTGCGGATGAATCCTGCCCTGGACGATTAAGCGATAGCACAAAATTCATTCGTCATCACGCTTGCGTTGCGTGCCTTCACTGCGCGTCACGCGCTACACGAAAACCGTTCTGCGATTGCCTCACGCTCGAGCTGTATTTGAATCGCGTGGCCGATTGCATATAGCTCGCGCCTTCGCGCCACGAGCCGCCGCGAATCACGCGCACTGAACATGATGGATCGTCCCACGCGTGGCCATCGGCCGGTGCGCCTTTGTAGTTGCCGTGCCAGCAGTCGGCGACCCATTCCCAGACGCTGCCGTTCATGTCGTGGAGACCATACGGATTCGCGGCAAATGAGCCTACGGGCGTCGGCGCTTCGGGACGATAAGGCTCGCCGCAATCCTTGCAGTCGGCGTTGCCTTTCTTCATTTGATCGCCCCACCAGTAAGTGCTCTGCGTGCCGCCGCGCGCCGCATATTCCCATTCGGCCTCGGTCGGCAGGCGATATGCCTTGCCGCCCACCTTGCTCAACCATTTGACGTAGACCTGCGCGTCGTCCCAACTGACGTTGCGCATCGGCGCATTGGCGGGCGGCGCGTTGCCGGCGTCGCCATCGGGTGAGATACGTGTGCAGGCGCCGGCATCGACGCATGCATTCCATTGTTCGATCGTCACCTCGTATTTGCCGATGAGATACGGCTGCGCAATGGCCACGCGATGCGGCGGCTTTTCTGCGGGATCGTCGTTGTTGCTGCCCATGGTGAAGCTGCCAGCCGAGAGCGGGACCAGCGCGGGACAAGACGGGCAGTCTTTTACTTCGGCCCCAGCGGAAGTCTTCGCTGCGGGTTTGGATGCAACTGCGACAGGGGCGGTCGTGGTTGCCGGTGCAGGCGTGGGCGCGGTTTGACGCGGCTTTTCAGCGACGATAGGCGGCGCGGGCTTCGGCGTTGGCGCCGGAGTAGGCGAAGCTGGCAACTGCGGCGATGCCGCGGGCTTCGAGCTTGCGGCGGCCGCCCGCAAGCGATCGATGCGTGCCTTGGCAAGCGTGGCGAATCGTCCGTTCGGATACGCCTTCAAATAGGCTTCGTAATCGCTTGGGTACGTGCTGTCCTTGATCGAATCCCAGAAGGTCAGTTCGTATTGCTCGCTGCTGTCCTTGGGAAGAATGCCGCGCGTACGGGTACCCGTGGCGGATTGCGTCGCATCGATGGCGTCCGTGGAAGCTAACGACATCGGTGCGAGTGTGAATGCGGCATCGAGTGTCGATGCGATCCACGGCCGTTGGCTATCGTGCGTCGACTGCGCGACATTTGCGGCGGCTATTTCGAATATTCTGGATGTGGCGCGTGCTCCGCCGGACATCGCTCGTAACAGCGCGGCGGTGTAAAGGCCGTTGCGTTCCGTCTCGGCGGCTTCGGTCGCAAAAGTAGTTGCGTACGCAACCAGTGTGTTCGCGGGCGAAGACATGCTCTCGGTGGGCGCGGCACCGAAGGGATCGTTCAGACACATGTCGAGCACGACGATGTTCGCGGCGTCCGGACGGCGTTGCACCATGCGCGCCACGACATCCTTCACCGGAATACCTTTCTCGACCAGCGTGACGGGCGCATCGGCGCGGGCATCGAGCGGGGCGAGCAGGGCATCGCCGCCTGCCTGCAGACCGTGGCCCGCAAAGTAGACGAGCGCGGTATCGTGTGGACCCAGTTGCATGACGAACGTGTCGAGCGCGTCGCGCATGGCGGTCTCGTTGAGATCGATACGGCGCGTCACGTTGAATCCGAGCGACGTGAGCGCAACGCTCATATCGTATGCGTCGTGCTCCGCGGCCGGCAGCGGGGCGTCGCCGTAGTGCGTATTGCCGATAACGAGCGCCATGCGATTCGCATGAGTGTCGGCGGCCGCGACCGAAGGTCTCTCAAGCGGTGGATCGGAAGGCGCTGCGAACGCGCCGCCCATCGTCACGAACATGCCTGCGATGAAGAGAGTTCGCCACATATTCA
This sequence comes from Caballeronia sp. LZ001, assembly GCF_031450875.1. Taxonomy (NCBI): domain Bacteria; kingdom Pseudomonadati; phylum Pseudomonadota; class Betaproteobacteria; order Burkholderiales; family Burkholderiaceae; genus Caballeronia; species Caballeronia sp. LZ001. Next base: position 1,416,932 of record NZ_JARTVX010000004.1, read on the forward strand.
CACCCTTTCGGTCCGGCTTGATTAGGGGCGCGCCGTTCGCGCGTCTGTCGTTGTCGCCTGGATGCTCATGCGAAGTCGGCGCATGCGAGGACCATGCATTTGCCGTCGCGCTCGTGCATCTGCAGCACAAACAAAGATAGCACGCGGTCAGTCGGCACTTAAATCCCCATTAAGCAGGTATGCGTGATGAGGAGTGCGCTTCCGGTCTCTCGTAAGTATCTTTTTTAAACGTTACGTTCTAATCTAAAAACCTGACGACGGCTTGATCGCTCCACGCACGAGCGTACGACAGTATCTTCAGCGCTCGCACATTCGTCAGTCCTTCATGTGACTGTTCATCAAGAGGCATGCACAACATGTTGAGAAGAACCGTGCTTGGCGCACTGGCTTCACTCGCCGCCGTCGCCGCCGATACGTCTTTTTCCGCCGCGCGTCAGCGCACTCCCGCTCCGCCGAACGCCGAGGCATACATCATCTGGCCGCCCGACGGCGCCGTGATCTCGGGCGGCAAACTTTGGGTACGCATGGGACTGCGCAACATGGGCGTCTGTCCGAAGGGCGTGGACATGCCCAACGTCGGACATCACCACTTGCTGATCGATACTGACCTGCCGCCGCTCGATCAGGAGATTCCCTCCGACCGCAATCACTTTCACTATGGCGCGGGCGAGACCGATGCGCGCCTGGAGCTTCCGCCGGGCAAGCACACGCTACAGCTGCTGATGGGCGACTACAACCACGTACCGCACGATCCTCCTGTTTATTCCAAGAAGATCACCATCACGATGAAATGAAGCATGCACGGCAACCGCGCAGCCCAGGGGAGTGACATGAAGAACCGAACCGTCAGCGCAATCGCGCTATCACGTTTTGCATTGCTTGCCGCTGTGTTTGCAGTGCAATTCGCCGTAGCGGGGCCGACGCCGGCGCCCGCCAACGCTTACGCCTATATCGGCTATCCAAACGATGGCCAGACCTTCGCGGCGGGCAAGCCTATCAAGGTGTGGTTCGGTCTACGGTACATGGGCGTGGCGCCGCGCGGCGTCAAATTCCCCAACACGGGGCATCATCACCTGTTGATCGATACGGACTTGCCGCCGATGGATCAGGAGATTCCGTCCGACCGCAATCACTTGCACTACGGCGCGGGCGAAACGGAAACGACTATCGAACTTCCGCCGGGCAAGCACACACTTCAGCTCCTGATGGGCGATGACCGGCACATCCCGACCGACCCGCCTGTGTACTCGAAGAAGATCACGATCTACGTCAAGTAAGCGGCGCGCGCATGCCTTAAGCGCCGCCTTTCCCTGTTGATACGCCATATCCGCAGACGTTTCGCGGATAAGAGCGTTCGTCTCGGGCCCGAGAAAAGCGATGTCGTTCGATAACGGACAGTTGGAGTCCGAAGTGTTGGTAGAAGACCATCATCAGTGGGTCGAGTTTGAGAGCGCATTACGTCGACCGTGCTTATGTGCGACAAGGCTTTGCTAGATATTTTTCCGCATCGAACGACGACTGGCACACCCTATGCATTTAACAGCTCACGCAAACAAGTTGTCGCCAACCACCACCCGATGCGCAAAGCGCGAAGTCCCAAGGAGAACCGCCATGACCACGCTGACCATTCAAGACCTGCCCGTTACCGAAGAGCTCGATCGCCAGACGATGTCGGCCGTGCGCGGCGGCATGTCGTTCCTGTTTCCCGGCATCGACATCACGAAGTTCGAATCTTCGTTCAGCACGCAGCAACTGATCGGCCAGACCCAGAACACGGTGAATCAAAACGGCGTGGGCGTGGCCTTCGGCGGCAACATGATGTCGAACGTCATGCCAAAGCAGGAAGCGCAGAACATCAGCACCGTCAACCTTGGCGCCAGTCCCGTACTGAGCTAAATCAACCTTATCCAGGAGCCTTCGATCATGTCCACTCTGACCATCCGCGATCTTTCCCATCAAGCCGAAATGGACCGTGACGAAATGTCGGCCGTGCGCGGCGGCATGAATTTCCTCATGCCGTTCTATAGCAGCAGCGCGTTCGATCTGAGCGGTACGACGGAACAACTCGCAAACCAGACGCAAAACACGTTCAACCAGAACGGCCTCAACGCTGCGTTCGCAAGCGACATGACCTCGAACGTCAAGCCGAAGCAGGACGCACACAACGTCAGCAACATCAACGTGTTCACGCCGTTTGTTTCGTGAAGCCGGGAATAAAAGCGGCAGTGACGCGGTAAAGCATCAATGTGGTTACGCGGTAAAGGCGAGGCACGGGGAGTCTCGCTTGCAATACCCGCCCGCCGTTCGCAAGACGGCGGGCGGCCTCCGATTCGATCCGTATGGCATCCCGTTCCGCCTTGTGATTTACTCGATGAATCGACGAGCCGGGCCGCGACGCCTCCACACTCAACCTGACCGTCGGTGCGCGTTCACCGGGAGCGAGATCGTGCAAGCCTTGTTGCCATCGTTGCGCTTTGGCTCTATGCGCTTAGGCTCTTTGCGCTTTGGGCTGCTACGCGTCGGCCTTGCAAGCGGGCTTGCTCTGCTCGCCGGTTGCATCGACGTGAAGGTGCCGACTTATCAACGCCCGGACACGCCTGAGAAGACCGCCTTCACCAAGATCGACGCGCCCAAGGTCGCAGCGGCTGCCACCATTCAGCCCGACTGGTGGAAGCAGTTCCACGATCCCGCACTGGATACGCTCGTCGGCCAGGCTATCGACAACAACTTCGATATCAAGGTGCTGGCCGCGCGCATCAACGTGGCGGGCGCGCAGATCGGCGAGGCCCGTGCGGGCGCGTTGCCTTCCATGGATGCGGGTGCGGGCGCGAGCTTCGAAAAGACCACTGGCCAGATGTTTTCGAAGCAATACAACCTGGGCACGCAAGTGAACTGGGACATCGACATCTGGGGCGCGGTGGAAAAAGGCGTGCAAGCCCAGAAGGCCGAATTTCGCGCGACGGAGGCCGACTGGCGCGCGGGTTATCTCGAACTCGTCGCCAACGTTTCGACCACTTACTTCCAGATTCTTCAGTTCGACGATCAGATCGAGCAGCAGAAGAAGACCATCGCGACCAACCGGCAAATCCTGACGATCTTCGAGGGCATGGAAAAGAACGGTCTCGTGCCCCATACGCAGGTTTTGACGCAGCGCGCGGAATTGAACCGCCTCACGCGCGATCTGCTGGAATTGCGCCGTTCGCGCGATCTTGCCAATAACGCGCTCGCTACATTGACAGGCGTTCCCGCAGGCGAATTCAAGCTGCCGGAAGGGCATCTGCAAACGCGTGTGCAGGCGCCGCCGGTGCCGTCGGGGCTGCCATCGCAGTTGCTCGCACGGCGTCCCGATCTCGTCGCGGCGGAGTATCGCGTGCTCGAATCGTATGACCTCGTCGGTCAGGCGAAGCTCGCGCAATTGCCGACCATCAGTCTCACCGGGCGCGGCGGCAGCGCCAGTTTCGCGCTGACGGACCTGCTCAAAACTTTCACCTTCAGCTTTCTGCCAAGCATCAACATCCCGGTTCTCGATCCGAGCGTTCGTGCTCACGTGAAGACCACCGAAGCGCAAACCACGGTCGCGGAACAGCAATATCGCAGCACCGTCATGAGCGCGTTCGAGGAAGTAGAGAATGCGCTCGTGAATCTCGATTCGCATACGAAGCAGCGCGTCGAGTTGCAACAGGAAGTAGAGCATCTGACCATCGTCGCGGCGCAGATCGACGCGCAGCTCAAGGAAGGCGTGATTTCTCAGCTGGAAGTGTTTGAAACCGAGCGCACCTTGCTTGCCGCACAGCTCGCGCTGCTCGCCAATCATCAGCAGATCCTGTCGGATACGGTGACGCTCTATAAGGCGCTCGGCGGCGGATGGCCAACGGTGAATGTTCAGAACGCATCCACGGATACGCCTCAGTGAGCAATCCTCAAGCTTTGCTAACGCTCGTTCCATATCGCCTCAAGCGGCTCGCGTATGGCGTTTTAAGCCAGTGCTGCATGATTGACTACGATAATGCGTGACTTAAACTTTCAACACCCGCCGTCGCATAGCTCGGCTGGCGGGACGACCCATCCGCTCCATGCGCCGCTCAAGGCTCGTGGACTCACTTCGTGACATGGACATGGCTCCAGGCGATCCGATAGCGGAACAGCAGCCGAACGTGGGCGAAGCGTTCGATGTCGTCCTGAAGCCGCTCGCTCGTAACGGAATCGGCGAGAATTTGGCGGAGATTCGTATCGACGAAAATCTCTTCGCCATTGGCCGCGCGGAAGCACCGTTCGATACCACCCCGCCCGAAGCCGTCGCCCAACTCTCGCGTCGTCATGCGCGCATCTTCATCGAGCATGGCCTCGTCTATATCGCCGATCTCGGCAGCAAGAACGGCACCGCCGTGAATGGCACACCCGTGCGCGAAATGCCCGTGCGCGTTCGTGCGGGCGATGAGATCGGGTTCGGCAACCGTCTCGCATACCGCGTGCAATTTGCACCGCGCAAGCGCCGCAACGTGGCCGTCAAGCCCTTGAGCATCACGCTCGTTCCGCAGCGCAACGACCTGAACTTGCAGCCAGTCGAATTGCTGCAATTCCCGTTTCTCGTGAGCAAGAGCGACGCTACGTTTGCGCGTCATCGAGAGCAGTATCCACATCAGGTGAATTACGTATCGCGGCGGCATGCGCACGTGTTCGTCAAGGGCGCGGCGCCGTTCGTCGAAGACCTTGGCAGCACCAACGGCACCTTCGTGAATGGCGCGCGCCTAGGCGAGTCAGCAGTCGAACTGAAGAATGGCGACACGCTTGCCTTCGGAGGCACGCATTTCGTCTATGTCGTGCATCTGCATGGCGAAGAGAGCGAATCGACGCTCACGGAAATGGCTGCCTCGCATGCCGACAATAACTTCGACAGCGACAAGACGACCTTCGTCGGATCGGCGCACTCGTTCCTCGATATCTTTTGCGTCGATCAAGCTGCGGCGATCGAAGACGAAATCAATCTGGATTCGCAGCCTGTCCCCGCAAAAGAAGCCGCTCCTGAAAAGAAGCGGCGTGGCAAGACGGCGCTTTTCGTTTCCGAATTGCATACGGCCTTCGCAGGCGATGACCGTCGTACAACGCGCCGCACGCGCATGATTGGAGCGGGTGTGCTGATCGCGATGCTCGCCGGTGGTGCGGCGCTCTTTTACAGCGGATTGAACGAACGTCAGGCGAAATCGCTGCTGGCGCAGGGCGACTATGCACAAGCTGCGAGCGTCACTAGCGACTATCTGCTCACGCATCCGCAAGACACGCAATTCGCCGCGATGAACACGGAAGCCGTGCTCAAGGGAAATGTTCCGCGCTGGCTGGCCGCATTGCAACATGGTGACTTCGCGAACGCCGACGCCGTCATCGCGCAGATGAAAGCCCTCGGTCAGAACAATCCCGATGTGCGCTCCATGATCGACGAGCTCGACTGGATAGGCAAACTGGAGAGCTTCGTGATGAGCCGCGGAGGTCCTGATGCGCCCATTCGCATGTATGACGATGAAGGGCGGATCGGCGCAATTCTGAAGCACTGGGAAGCGGATGCGTCGGGGCACCAACGCGATCTCGACCGGCTTGCGGGCTACGCGCCCGAGTTTCGCGAGCCGTATGCGCTTGCACTTAGTCATCTGCGCAAGCTGCAGAGCGACGACTCTGTCTACCTCGCGGCTATCGAGCGATTGAATGCGACCATCGTTAAAGGTCTTGCGCAAGACGATCTCGATTCCATCGACGGCGCGCTCAAGGATTATGCGGACAAATATCCCCGACTGGGCGGCCTCGATCGCGTGCGAGCCGATCTCAAGCGCTATGCGGATCTGCGCAGCGCGGCGAGCGGCACGAGCCTCGCACCGCTTGCCGCATCCGTAAATACGGCGAATTTTTCGACGCCGCCTTTTCAGGAGCGGTATCAACTGATCAGTGCGGATCAACTGCCGCCGCCTGAGGTGCTTAGACAATACGCTGCAATCGCCGATGCCTGGCGCGACGGCAAGACGCCGGATGCGCTGGACGGGTTGCAGAAATTGCCGCAAGGCTCATGGTCCGCGACTGCGCAAAAGGAACTCGCGCACAAGAAAGCCGTGGCCGCGCAATACGCCGATCTGCAAAAGGCGCGCGGCACGAAAGCTTATGACGAAGCGCTGCTGTCGTTCTACGAAACGCTCGATCTCGATAGCGACACGTGGTTCGCAAACAAGGTCGCGCCTGATGTCGCTTCGCTCCGGGATAAGGCTGCTGCCCGCGCGCAAAGCCTCATGTCGCAAGCACAGACGCTATGGAATCAGTATCGGACGAACGGTGGCATCGGCGGATCGCAACGGCTCGAATCGGGCGTGTCGGACACGTTCCGCAGTCAGGCGCGGCTTCTCACCGATGCCGAGGATGCGGCCACACGCGGCATGCGCATCTTCCGGCAAGTGAAGGCCGACAACGGTAAGTGGGCGGCGTTTGCAAGCGAGATAGACAACGAGGCGAGCCTGCAGCGCCGCTCGCTGCAGGATCTGCGCATGGTGCTCGAACCGCAGTTGCTCAAGACCAAGCTCGGCTTGATCGGTGCCAACACCATCACGACGGCAACCACGGGAGGCACGAGCGGTGAAGAAAGACGCGCACCTTAAACCTTTATCGGAAGCGCTGGTCGATCATGGCGCGGAAGGTATCGCCATACTCACGGCCGAGCCGCTGCGCCTGACGCAAGCCCTCATCTATACGATGGTCGCGCTGGTCGCGTCCGCGCTCGTCTGGTCGTTCGTGGGACATGCGGATGTCACCGTGGCCGCGCAAGGCACGCTCGCGCCGGAGTCTGAAGTGCGGCGCTTCTACGCGCCGATCGACGGCGAGCTTGCCGAGCTTTTCATCGCGGAAGGCCAGCCCGTACGCAAAGATGACGTCGTCGCGCGCCTCAATGCACGTGGTGCAATCGAAGCGGCGACCAATGCGCTCGAAGCGCAACTCAAGCTCGACGATGCGGAACGCGAATGGAAGCAGTTCCCCGAGAAGAAGCTGCTCATGCAGCGCAAGATCGTCGCGCTGAAGAATCAGATGGAAGTGGAAGAGCATCAGCATCAACAGCGCGTGAACGAAGGCACGAGCAAGCTCGCGGAAGGACAGAAGGCGCAATTGCAGGAACAACGCAGCGTGCTCGAAAACGCCCGCCGCGCACGCGATGCCGCGAAGACCGAACTCGACCGCTTCACGCGGCTCTTTGCCTTGCCGGGCGGCGGCGGGGTGTCGGAATCGCAAGTGGAAGTCAAACGCAACGCGTATCTCGAAGCCGATGGCGGCTATCGCGTGGAACAGTCGAAACTCGCAGAACTGGATTTTCGTCTGAGCCACGAATTCACGCAGGCGAAGGCGCAACTCGAAACAAGCGGACAGGAATCGACCAATCTGCGCTTGCAATATGAATCGGCCATGCGCGAAGTGGCGAGCACGGAAGACAAGTTGCGTCTGCAACTACAGACCGCGCGGCTCGTGGCGGATGCTGCCGCGCGCATCAAGTTCGAAAATATCGACAAGGATAATTTTCTGGTGATACTCGCGCCGGTATCGGGCGTCGTCACCGATGTCACATCCACGCAGACCGGTGACAAGATTCAGGCAAACACGCCGCTGGGCGGCATTGCCCCCGCCAACGCCAGGCCCGTATTGAAGATCGAAATTGCGGAACACGATCGTGCTTTTCTTCGCGAGGGACAGCACGTCAAGCTCAAGTTCAACGCGTTTCCTTACCAACGCTATGGCGTGATCGACGGCACGCTCGCGTTCATCTCGCCCGCGACCAAGCCGAGCCCTGGCACGAAGCAGCCTGTCTACGAAGGACGCGTGACACTCGATCGCGACTTCTATCAGGTGGCCGACACGAAATATCCGCTGCGTTACGGCATGACCGCCACTGCCGAGATCGTCGTGCGCGAGCGCCGGCTCATCGACCTCGGGCTCGACCCCTTCCGCAATGTGGCGGGATAGGGAAGGAGGGTTACGCACGCGGAACCGGTCGGACATGCTGCGAGATGCATCCTCAAATCAACGGAGAACGACATGACGGCGATAGTGCGAATCGACGACGAAGTGGTCGATGTCGGCGAACTGATCAGGCTGTTGAAGCTCAACGGCCAGTTCGACGGCCTGCTGGAGCAACTGGTGCGCGACAAGCTGACCGTGCGCGCGGCGAAGAAGGCGGGCGTCAAACTAAGCGACGATGAGATCCAGACGCGCGCCGACCAGTTCCGTCGTATTCGCGGGCTGCATCGCGCGGCCGACATGAACAACTATCTCGATGCGCTTTCCGTGAGTCTCGACGAATTCGAAGTGTTCATCACCGACACGCTGTATCAGGAAAAAATGCTTGAAAACATCGGTACGGAGCGCGAGGTCGAAGAATATTTTCAGCTCAATTCGCCGAAGTTCGACAGTATCGAAGTGAGCCACATTCTGCTCGATACCGAAGGCAGCGCGCGCGAAATGATCTCGTATCTCAACGACGACCCAGACAGCTTTGCGAACATGGCCCGCGAACATTCGCTCGCCGATACGCGCGAAGAAGGCGGCGTAATAGGCCGCGTGATGCGCGGGCAACTCAAGCCGGAGATCGAAGCGAAGGTCTTCAATGCAGAAGCCGGTGATCTGCTCGGCCCGTTCATCTCCGCCGATGGCTCTTCCTATGAGATTTTCTCGGTTACGTCGAAGTATCCCGCGAAGCTCGATCAGGACGTTGCAGCCGAGATTCGCCGGCTATTACGCGAGGAATGGCTGGTGGCGCGCGCGCAGGAACATGTGATCGAAGCACGTTAAGCCAGAACCAAGCCGAAACTACAACAGAGCGAACGATATGGACGCCCCTTCGAGCCTGGATGCGCCCGCCGACTTTCTCGCGACCGTGGAGATTCTTTCGCCGTTCACGCGCGAGGAGATCGCGCAACTCGCGGAACATGCTCAGTCGCGCCGCTTTGGCTTCGGTGAAACCGTGTGCAATGCGGGGGATTCCGCCGACGGGCTCTATGTCGTGAAGGCCGGCTCTGTGCGCATCTTTACCGAGGAGCACGGCAAGGAAATCAGCATGGGAGTGAAGAAGGCGAGCGAGACGTTCGCGGATATCGCCATGCTGCGCGAGTATCGCCATGAATCGTCGGTGCGTTCTTCAGGCAAGACAGAACTGCTGTTCATCCCGCGCAATGCGATCGAGCCGATTATCGCAAGAAACCCGGCTGCGCTCGCGTTCGTCACGAGCTTCGTCGCGATCAGTTCGGCGGGCGGCTTCGTCGCGAAACTGTTCGATCTGCGCGGCAAATTGAACAAGGCGGAACTCGAGGAATGCGTGCGCAGCGTGGGCGTCAAGCGCGTCGGCGAAGGCAAGGAGATCTTCAAGCAAGACTCGCGCGACGACCGGCGCCTCTATGTCGTGCGGCAGGGCGAAGTGCGGATCGTGCGCGAAGACGGCAACAAAAAGCATGTGCTCGCCACGCTCGGGCCTGGTGAAATCTTCGGCGAGAAGGCGTGCGTGATGCGTCAGGAGCAGATGGCGTCGGCCATTGCGCTCACGGACACGCGCCTGCTCGTGATCCCTGAAAAGACGGTGCATTTCATCATCGAGCGCAATGTGAAGCTGCGCGAAGTGCTGGAAGAACGCATTCGTTTCAGCGAGCGCGAACTGCAGCGTCAGAAGAAACTCGCTGAGCGTCGCAGACTGCCGTCGATGCTCGATCTCCACACCAAGCCCGAGATGGGCGAGCGCGTCATCAAGCGCTTTGCGTGGGTCGAGCAGGCCGAGGAAATGGATTGCGGCGCCGCGTGTCTTGCGATGATCTGCAAGCACTACGGCATCAACATGACGCTCGGCAAACTGCGCGAACTGGCGAACGTCACGACGCAAGGCGCAACGCTCGACAGTCTTGCGCGCGCCGGCGATGCGCTCGGCTTCACCACGCGCGGCGTGCAGTGCACGTTCGAGTCGCTACGCGGCTTCGAGATGCCGTTCATCGCGCATTGGGAGGGATATCACTACATCATCGTCTACGGCATTTCGAAAGACAACGTGTGGGTCGCGGACCCGGCCATCGGCTTCAAGAAGATGACCGTGGGCGAGTTCGAGCGCGGCTGGAGCGGCACATGTCTGCTCTTTTCTCCGGTGCAGGACATGGCGCAGCAAGCGGTATCGCGTTCGCCGTGGATTCGCTTCGTGGGGTATCTAAAGCCGTACAAGAAGGTCCTGCTGCATCTGTTTCTAGCGACCTTCGTGATTCAAGTGCTGGGCGTGATTCCGCCGCTCATTATCCAGAACATTCTCGATGGCGTGATCGTGCATCAGAACGTCAGCTTGCTGCATGTGCTGATAGGCGGGTTGATCATCTCGAACCTGTTCACTCAGCTCATGTCGACCATTCGCGCCTATCTTGCAAACTTCATGGTGCGCAACATGGACTTCGCGATGATGTCGCAGTTCTTCAGGCACACGTTCTCGCTGCCCTTCAGCTTTTTCGCCAAGCGCAAGACCGGCGACGTTTTCGCGCGCTTCCAGGAAAACCACACCATTCGCGCTTTTCTCACCGAATCCACGGTGACGACGGTACTCAATCTGCTGATGATCTTCATCTACTTCACGATCATGTTTCTCTACAACGTGAAGCTGACCTTGTTGCTGATTGCCTTCGTCATCCCGATGATGGCGCTTACCATCCTCGCCACGCCGCGCATCAAGCAGAATGCGCGCGAAGCGTTTTCCTCGGCTACAGACGCACGTTCGTTTCTCATGGAAGCCTTGGGCGGCGTCGAAACGGTGAAGGGGATGGGCATCGAGCGTGCGGTGCGGCTCAAGTGGGAAAAGAAGTACGCAAAGTCGCTCGAAGTGCAATACAAGTCGCAACGCTTCAATATCGGCGTAGGCTTGTGCAGCCAGTTGCTGAATGCAGGTACGACTATCGCCGTATTGTGGGTCGGAGCAAACCTCGTGCTTTCGCGCGAACTGAGCATTGGCCAGTTGATTGCGTTCAATGCTTTCATGGGTAGCGTGCTGTCGCCGCTCATGGGCCTCATCAACTTATGGAGTCTCGTGAACGATGCCGGCGTGGCGATGGAGCGTCTCGGCGATGTGCTCGACATAGACCCGGAGCAGAAGCCTTCGGAGATGGAGCAGCGCGTGATGTTGCCCGACTTGCAGGGCGAAATCAGCTTTAACGGCGTGTATTTTCGCTATGGCGAAGGCGACACGCCTTACGTGCTGGAAAATATCAGCTTCGATATCAAGCCCGGCGAACTCATCGCGGTAGTCGGAAGAAGCGGTTCAGGCAAGACGACGCTTGCCAAGCTGCTCGTTGGTTTCTATGCGCCGAGCGAAGGCAAGATGACAGTGGACGGCTACGACCTGAGCGTCATCGACAAGGGATTTTATCGCGCGCAGATTGGTTACGTCATGCAGAGCAACTTGCTGTTCTCGGGCACGATAGCGGAGAACATCGCGAGCGGCGAGGAGTCGCCGGATAGAAGGCGTATCGAGGAAGTGGCCAAGATGGCGGATGCGCATGCGTTCATCGTCAAGCTGCCGCTAGGGTATGAGCAGGTGGTGGGCGAACGTGGCGTGGGTTTGTCGGGTGGACAGATTCAGCGGCTCTGTATCGCGCGCGCGCTGTATCACGACCCACGTCTGCTGGTTTTCGACGAAGCCACGTCCGCGCTCGATACGCAATCCGAGAGCAATATCCTCGGCAACATGCAGGAGATTCTCAAGGGACGCACCGCGGTCATCATCGCGCACAGGCTTTCCACCATCATGCGTGCCGACAAGATTCTGGTGCTGTATGAAGGCGGTATCGTGGAGCAGGGCAGGCATGATGAGCTGGTCGCAAGAAAGGGCATGTATTACCAACTCGTGCAGAAGCAACTGAGCGCAGCATGAAAATACTAGACCAACCGGAAAGCGACAGCGGCGTGCCCGCATCGGCCATATCGTATGCGGGCATCATCGAGAAGATCGAGATTTTGCGTTCCACCTTGCGATGGACATCGCGGCTGGAGCGGCCCGAGATCGAAAAGCTTCTGCGTCAGGCGAGTTCCTTGCGCGATGAGGTCATGCAGCTTTCGCACAAGGAGCGCTTCATTCAGGCCGCTGCCGCCGAACCTCGACGCGACATGTCGCCGGGCTCGCGGCGTCAGGCCTTGATCGAACGCAGCTTCGTATTCGAAGGCACGTTCGGCGATAACCCGAAGCTGCTCGAAGCCCTGGAAATAGCGGAAAAAGCCGCGCCTACGGATCTTCCCGTGCTGATCGACGGCGAGAGCGGCACGGGCAAGGAGCTGATGGCCAAGGTCATTCATGCGAATGGCTCGCGCGCGGACAAGCCCTATATCTCCGTGAATTGCGGGGCCATTCCGGATAATCTGCTGGAATCCGAACTATTCGGGCATCGCAAGGGCGCGTTCACGGGCGCGACCAACGACCGCAAGGGCAAGTTCGAGAGCGCGCATACGGGCACCATATTTCTCGATGAAATTGGCGAGCTGCCGTTGGTTGGGCAGGTGAAGCTGTTGCGCGTGCTCGAAGCGCACGAGATTCAGCGCGTGGGTTCGGATGAAGCCATTTCGGTGGATGCGCGCATCGTCGCGGCGACGAATCGCAATCTGCGGCGCTTCTGCGATGAAGGTCGCTTTCGCGAAGACCTGTTTTATCGCTTGAGCGTGATTCATCTGACCTTGCCCGCGCTGCGTGAACGCCGCGACGAGATACCGCTCTTGCTGTCTTACTTCGGCGATGAAGCGGCGGCCACGCTCAAGCGCCGGCCCATCAAGATGTCCCCACGTTTAAGGGACTTCATGCGCAATTACGATTATCCCGGCAACATCCGCGAGTTGCGCAACATCATCTATCGCATCGCTTGTCTTGCAGGCGAGATGGCGGATATCGAGCATCTTCCGCTGGACATCCGGCCGAAGACATCGCTCTCATTGGCGATGGGCGGTCCTGCCGCGAATGGCAACGGCATTGCGACGGCGAGTTCGCTGAGCGAAGCCAAGCGCGTTGCGAGTGACGAAGCGGAGCGCGCATTTCTCGAACGTGGGTTGCATGAAGTGGGCGGCACGGTGGCCGAACTTGCGCGGCGGTATGAGATGAACCGGTCGCATCTGCAGATGCTTTTAAAGAAACACGGGCTGCATTCGAAGGACTTCAGGCTTGCGGCGCAAAAGAGCAGGGAAGGACAGTAGCTTCAATGTAGTGATCGTCCGTGTTAGACTGTACATACAATTGTCAATACGGGTGATGCGTGCATTTCGAGTGGGACGAAGCCAAGAACCAGACCAACATCCGGAAGCACGGCATTGATTTTCGAGACGCAGTAGACGTATTCAACCATCCGGTTCTGACCTGGTTGGATTCGCGGGAAGACTACGGCGAGGAGCGCTGGATTGCGCTGGGCTGGATGAGCGCCACGGTGGGCGTCGTAGTGTATGTCGAGCGGTGCGCAGACGCGGTGCGAATCATCTCGGCGCGCAAGGCAACCAGACATGAGGCAAAGCGCTATGAGCAAAAAATCGGCAACTGACTGGAAGCGGCTCGAGCAGGCACGAGACGCTGATATCGACCTGACTGAAATCCCGGAGCTTGACGACACCTTCTTCGAACAGGCTCAACTGCATGTGCCGCCGAAGCAGGCCGTCACCATGCGGCTGGATGCAGACGTGCTCGAATGGTTTCGTGAGCAAGGGAAGGGGTATCAAACACGCATCAATCGGCTTCTGCGCGCGTATATGCAGATGCATCAGCAGCGCCATTCGTAAGCGCTTACAGGCCAGGATTAACCTGCGTCCTATCCAAAGCCATCAAATCCTCCGCACGCGCGACGACAACCGAAATGTTGTCGCGCCCGCCGCGTTCCAGCGCAATCTCCAGCAGCCTCTGCGCCGCGAAGTCGCAACTGCTCAACGCAAGCTGCGCCACCATCTCGTCCTCGCTCACTTCGTTCGAAAGACCATCGCTGCAAAGCAGGAACGTATCGCCATCGTGCAGCGTGATGGAATCTTCGTCGAGATCGAGGAAGTCGAGCGCGCCAACCGCACGCGTGATGAGATGCTGCGCCGGATGATGCAGCGCCTCTTCCGCCGTCAATTGTCCGCGCGCCTTCAGTTCTTCCACGTGACTGTGATCGCGCGTGAGTTGCCGCAGCCGCCCGCGCCGCAGTAGATAGATACGGCTGTCGCCCGCCCACAGATAGGCGCATACGCCGTCTCGCGCAGCCAGCAACACCACCGTGCTGCCGATTCGCGATACCTGCCGTCGCGCCGCTTCCGCACGCAAGCGCGCGTTGATATCGAGCAAATGCGCCCGTGCATCCGCCAGTGCGCTTTGTGCCGTCATGCTCGCCAAGCTCTCGATCACCATGCGGCTCGCCAGATCGCCGACTGCGTGACCGCCCATGCCGTCTGCGACGGCCCACAGGCCACGTTCGGGCGCATCGAGCAGAGCGTCTTCGTTGATCTGACGCACGAGGCCCGCGTCGGTGCGCGCAGCGGATGTCCATCGAAACTCGTTGCTGAAGGTCACGGCAACCTCCCAAGGTCCTGACTGGCGCGTCATGCGGTCGGCCGAGGCGCCCGGCCCCGGTCATTGTGCACCCAACCGCGGAGCTTATCCCGCGCGATTGCTGGACAGCGCGTTGGGACTGACGGTGAGCGTCGCGCCCGCACCGGTGTTGTTCACATCGACGCTCTGATACTGGTTGACCATCTGACCGACGCTGATGTTGTTCGTGATGTCGTAGATGTTCACCACGCTGCTGCCGCCACCGCCTTGCTGACGGTCCGCGACATATGGCGTGATCCAGCCGAAGAGCCAAGGCGCGCCACCGCCGCCACTGATGGCCAACATCGCCGCGCGATCGAGTTCGCGGTCGTGATCCAGATCGGTGATGGTGATTGCGCTCATTGCGGCTCTCCTTGTTTGCTCGAATTCGATGCGGGCACTTATGCAAGGGCTATGCCGATTTGCATGCGCCTCCGCCATCGGCTTATTCGATGCGGCCTTCGCCCTATGTCGATGCCCGCGCCTTGCGCCATCAGTTGGACCGTCGCCAACAACCGCTGTTGGCAGACAACCGAACGACCAACACTACGAACCGAACGCGCACGGGCGCTCTATTGATGCTCTGGAGCCAACACATCGCTCTCCCAGACTGTTGGTTGATAATCAACAACCGCTATCAAGAATCTAACGTAAAACGGTGATTTTCTTTATAAATCAAACATTTACGAAGACTGGCAAGAAACCTGCAAAAGACTCCGCAACAAGCCGCCGAACAGACACTTCGGCGCGACGAGACCAAAAATCGGAGCGAGCCATGTCGAACACCCAACCGTCCGGACCGAACGATACCCAAGCTGCCGCGTGCAGCCTGTCGTTCGATGACGAACCGGCCATAGGCGCCGAACTCGTCACGCGCCGCTCGGGCTATGAGCATCACGGACTCTATGCGGGCAACGACCGGGTTATCCATTACGCGGGATTTGCCAAGTCGCTGCATCGCGGTCCGGTGGAAGAAGTCAGTCTCGCGCAATTCGCGGGCGGCCATGAAGTGACCATCCGCCAAAACCCGACCGCGTGCTTCGTCGGCCTGGAAGCAGTGCGCCGCGCCCGCAGCCGGCTCGGTGAAGACCGGTATCGCTTGTTGACCAACAACTGCGAGCACTTCGTGACGTGGTGCCTGTTCGGCCAAAGCCAAAGCCGCCAGGTTCGCGCCTGCTTCGCCCATCCGCGCGTGGCGTGGCGCGCAGTGACGGGATTGTTTCGCGCCTATGTCGCTGCCGATCGGCAACGCCGCTTGAACGCCGCACTCGCCGCCTGAACGGCCTGACCAGAAAGGAGACCATCATGCACACCATTCAAAACTCGCTGCACTGGGCCGTCGACAAATGGCTCGCCCCGAGCGCGGCGCATCCGGCACGCGTCG
The DNA here is from genome assembly GCF_031450875.1 of Caballeronia sp. LZ001. NCBI lineage: Bacteria > Pseudomonadati > Pseudomonadota > Betaproteobacteria > Burkholderiales > Burkholderiaceae > Caballeronia > Caballeronia sp. LZ001. The sequence continues at coordinate 1,432,879 of NZ_JARTVX010000004.1, forward strand.
TGCGGCTGTGTCGCTCGCAGGTCACGGGCTCGCGCTACGTCTGCATCGAGGCGTGGCACGCGAACGGACCGCTTGCGATCATCTTCTTCCGGCACGACGACGGCACCTGGAACGTGTTTCCCCCGCAAGCAAGACGCCCGTCGATGAGCCCGCAACGGCTTGCCGCCTGATACAGCGAAAGCGCCCGAGCCGCGCGAAGTCCCGGCTTTGACACGATGATCGCGCTGCCGCTACTCTAGCGGCAGGTTTATCGGCCGTGAGCACAGGCAGCCATCGCTGTGGTAGTTTCACGTCCGAGAACCCGCCCGACCATTGAGGACTTTGCCGATGACCCAGCCCGACTCCACTTCCCCCGCCCGCGCGACGCCCGATTGCGAAGTCGGCGACAATCCGCTCGGCATCGCGGGGCTGGAGTTCGTCGAGTTTTCCAGCCCGGACCCGCAGGGCCTCGCCGCTTTATTCGAGCGGCTGGGCTTCGTGCCGGTCGCGCAGCATGTCAGCAAGGCGGTCAAGCTGTTTCGTCAGGGCAGCATGAATTTCCTCCTGAACGCAGAGCCGGATTCCTTCGCGTCGCGCTTCGCCGAATCGCATGGTGTGGGCATTGCCGCCATCGGCATTCGCGTGGTGGACGCGGCGCTTGCTCACGAGCGCGCGGTCGAATTCGGCGCCTGGGATTTCGAAGGCGAGAAGATCGGCCCGAACGAGCTGGCCATTCCGGCCATTCAGGGTATTGGCGACTCGCACATTTATTTCGTCGATCACTGGCCAGGCAAGGATAGCGGCGTGTCCACGATCTACGACATCGATTTCCGGCCCATTGCCGGCGCGAAGGCCGAGCCAGGCGGCACCGGTCTCTTCGAAGTGGATCACTTCACGCAGACGGTCGGCGCGGGCCGCATCCGCGAATGGCTCGATTTCTACCGCGAAGTGCTGCACTTCTCGGAGATTCATCAGGTGCATCCAGACTGGCATGTGTCGCAGGACTCCGCGGTCACGGTTTCGCCGTGCGGCAACATCCGCATTCCGGTGTACGAGGAAGGCACGTATCGCACGGATCTTATGCAGCAGTATCTGCCCGATCACGAAGGTGAAGGCGTGCAGCATATCGCGTTGGCATCGCAAGACATCTTCGCTTCCGTCGATGCCCTCATGGCGCGCGGCATGCGCTTTCTGAATCCGCCGCCGCGTTACTACGATCAGATCGACGAACGCCTGCCCGGACACGGACTCGATATCGACAAGCTGCGTGCGCGCGGCATTCTCGTGGACGGCGAGATTCTGCCGGACGGCACGCCGCAACTCTTCCTGCAAACCTTCGCCGAGCGTGAACCGGGCGACATGTTCTTCGAGATCGTCGAGCGTCGCGGGCATCACGGCTTCGGCGAAGGCAATCTGAGCGCCATCGCGAAGGCACGCGGTTGAGCGTCAGGCGAACGTGCCCGCGCGCTCATTGCACGACGATTGTCCCCGTCATATGCGGATGCAGCGAGCAGAAGTACTTGTAAGTGCCGGGCTTGTCGAACACATGCGAGTAGCTTTGGCCGCTGTCGAGCGGGTCTGACTTGAATGACTTCGCTTCGTCCGCGACCGTATGCAGCATGTCGTCATGATTCACCCACGTCACCTTGGTGCCGACCGGCACGGTGACGCTCGGCTGGCTGAAAGCGAAATTGTCGATGCTGATGGTCGGCGTATTCATCGCTACCGTCTGCTGCGCGGGTTCCTCCGCGCACGCCGAGGGAATGATGCCGACGAGTCCCTTGACGACGAGCGCAAGCGCGGCCTGACGCGCAACGCGTCCGGCAAGAGGACGCAATCTGGAAGGCGAGACATAGCTCGCGAGCGTGGCGACGTTCATGCCTTATCTCCTGCAAGCGGGGTATCGACGACGGCGAGATATTCGCGGCCCTGCACATGCGTGACTTCGCGCAGACCGAGCATGGAGCGCAGCTTGTCCGCGCCGACTTTCATCGGTCCGGGCCCCGATGCGGCGCCGGGCGCAGGCTGCGGAAACGCGGTGGACATGGCCGAATAGAAGCGCATGTCGCCTTCCACTTTTTGCGCTACCTGATGCACATGGCCGTTGAGCACCGTGACGGACCCGAAGCGTTTGAAGAGCGCGAGCGCTTGTGCGCTGTCGTCGGTGCCCCAGCCCCATTGCGGATAAAGCGCCCACAGCGGGATATGCGCGAACACGACGATCGGCGTGCTGCTCGATCGTCCTTGCAGATCGGCCTTGAGCCAGGCGAGTTGCGCATCGCCGAGAAAGCCGAGACCGCCGCCCTTGAGGTCGATGACATTGGTCAGGCCGATGAAATGCACGCCGCTTTCGTCGAAGCTGTACCAGTGCCGGTCGCCGCTCCTGCCGTATTGCGCGGGAAGACGCGAGAAGAACGGGTTGCCGTCCTCGACCAGCACGTCATGCTCGCCCGGCACGTAGTGCACCTGCATGCCCGCCTTGCGGATGATCTGGTCGGCGGTATCGAATTCGGCGGGCTTCGACAGATGCGTGACGTCGCCGGTATGAATCATGAACGCGGGCTGCTTCGGCATGGCGCTCACGCGATTGATCGCTTCTTCCAGCGTGCTCGTCGGTTCCGTGTTCGGGTCCTTGCTGAAGCCAATGTGACTGTCGCTGATCTGCACGAAGCTGAACGAACTCGTCTTCTTCTCGGCCGCCTGCGCCGATGAAATGATGCTCGACACCGGCACGCCGCCGCTCACCGTCCACAGCACGCCCGCGCCGGCCCAGGCCATGCAGGACAATGCAGTGCGCCGGCGCTTGCCGTGGTCGTCGAGTTCCTGCGCGTCGGGCAGGTCTTTCGGGTCGTGTGTCATGCGCACTCCTTGAATACGAACAATGCGGCCGCGTTTCATGGTTTCCTGAAGCTCACGCGCATGGCGGCACGATGCATGGGCGTGAAGCCGGCGCGTTCATGTTCGAGTGCTGAAGCTGCGCGGCATCCGTCCATCGAACCGGCGAGAGCGTCGCGATATTCCCGATTCATCTTGTCGATTTTATTTTTTCGATTACGCCGCTTCGGCGGGAATAAACCGCGCCCAGGGCGAGTACATGTGACGAGGGCGTTGCAAGGTAACGAAAACGTCGAACCCTGTTCCCAAGGAGACCCGCGCGATGTGGCCCAGGTCGAAAGCAGATAAGTCCGCGGAAAGCCGAACACAGGCGGCGGGCGTGGACGCGCGTTTCGAGGCGACATTCATGCCGCATCTCGATGCCGCGTACAACCTCGCGCGCTGGCTGTCCGGCAGTCCGAGCGACGCCGACGATGTCGTGCAGGAAGCCTATCTGCGCGCCTTTCGTTTCTTCAGCGGCTTCGAGGAGGGCGAGGAAGCGAACGCGCGTGCATGGCTCTTTGCCATCGTGCGAAATACGTGGTTCACGGAATGGCGCCGCCGCGTGCAGCTCGCCGACGCGACGCCCTACGACGAAGAAATCGCCGGGGAGCAAGCGCTGCCCGGCTGGTCCGAGGAAGCGGGCATAGACCCGGAAACGCTTGCGGTACGCAAGGACGAGGTGCATATCGTGCATCGCGCACTCGAAACCTTGCCCATTCCGTTTCGTGAAGTGCTGGTCCTGAGAGAGCTGGAAGACATGAGTTACAAGGAAGTGGCCGCCGTGACGGGCGTGCCGATAGGAACGGTGATGTCACGGCTCGCGCGCGGCCGCAAGTTGCTGGCGCTCGCCGTGCACGCCGCGCAGGACAAACCGGGCATGCGGCTCGTGCGTCGCACGGGGCCGGGTCTTGAGGAGTCGGGCAATGGACAATAATGACACCGCCTCGCTCGCAACGAGGCTCATCGACGGCTCGCTGACTCATCGCGCGCCCGCGCATTTGCGTGCTCAGGTGCTCTCGCGCATCCGGGCCGAAGCGGAAGACGTCAAGGTGCGGGAACGCGCGCGCGAACGAAACCAGCAGGACGAGCAGAGCGAACGCTCGGCCCGTTCATGGCGATGGTTCGCCACGCCCGTGCCGTTCTTCGGCGGCGCGTTCGCGGGCGGCACGCTGGCCGCGCTCGTGCTCGGCGCGATGCTGTGGTTTCAGGCCGTGCCGCATGGCGTGAGTGGTGCGGGCGATCCGCTTGCACAGGAGATCGTCGCGAGTCACGTGCGTTCACTGATGTCGGACCGGCCTATCGACGTGCTGTCGAGCGACAAGCACACGGTGAAGCCTTGGTTCAACGGACGTATCGACTATGCGCCGCCCGTCATCGATCCGGCCGGGCCGGGATTCGCGCTGGTCGGCGGCAGGCTCGATTACGTCAATCATCGGCCGGTGGCGGTGGTGGTGTATCGCTATCTGAAGCATCCGATCGACGTGTACGTGTTTCCCTCGGGCAAGGGCGGCGCATCGCTCGATACGAAGGAAGGGGCGGCGGCCGTCACGCAATCCGACGACGGTTATGCGCTCGCACGCTGGAATCGCGACGGCATGACCTTCTGGGCCGTCACCGATGCCTCCGGCTCGGTCATGCGTCAGTTCGTGCAGGCTATCGAGGCAGGCTCGCCACGTTAAGCCGGGCCGCGATCAAACGAGCAATCGTGCGCAAGTTGCGCGCGGCGTTCCTTAGGGACGCCGCGCGTTTTTTTTGCGGCACGCGCTGATGCGCTTACGCATCTGAAATCTACCTGACTAAGGGTTTATTCCATCCCGTCGCACATTACGTCGCGTCGGGAGTGCGCTAACGCTCGTGCTGTTCGGGTATGTCCGAATATGGTCTGATCCTTACAATTTTCTAATATCGATCACCGCATTCGTAAATTGCCGTTCGAGCGATGCACCGAAACGAACGAGCGGCGAGGGCATGCGCAAAGCCGACCTCATCACATAACGATTCAAGCGACGGAGACAGATATGGGCATGCAGATGAAGCGCATCGCAGGTGCGCTCGCGTTCGGCGTCTTTGCATTGAGCGCGAGCCTCGCGCAGGCCGCGGATCCGATCAAGATCGGCGTCGACGGTCCCTTTACCGGCGGTTCGTCCTCGATGGGCGTCTCCATGCGCGACGGCGTGCGTCTCGCCACTGCCGAGATCAACAAGTCGGGCGGCGTGCTGGGACGGCAGATCGTGCTCGTGGAACGCGACGACGAAGCGAAGAATGAACGCGGCGTGCAGATCGCGCAGGAACTCATCAACAAGGAGAAAGTGGTCGCGGTCGTGGGCTATATCAACACGGGCGTGGCGCTCGCCTCGCAACGCTTCTTCCAGGAAGCGAAGATTCCGGTCTTCAACAACGTGGCGACAGGTACGGTCGTGACGAAGCAATTCGACGATCAGCCCGACAACTACGTATTCCGCAACGCCGCCGCCGACCGCATCCAGGCGCCGATGATCGTCGAGGAAGCCATCACCAAGCGCGGCTTCAAGAAGGTCGCCATTCTCGCGGATTCGACCAACTACGGTCAGCTCGGCCGCGAGGATCTGGAAAAGGCGCTGTCGGCCAAGGGCGTGAAGCCCGTCGCGGTCGAGAAGTTCAACATCAAGGACGTCGATATGACGGCCCAGTTGCTCAAGGCGAAGGAAGCGGGCGCGGAAGCGGTGCTGACTTACGGTATCGGGCCGGAACTCGCGCAGATCGCGAACGGCATGGCCAAGCTCGGCTGGAAGGTGCCGCTCATCGGCAGCTGGACGCTTTCGATGGCCAATTACATCGACAACGCGGGTAACAACGGCGAAGGCGCGCGCATGCCGCAGACCTTCATCCAGGAAGCCAACACACCCAAGCGCAAAGCCTTCATCGACGCTTACGTGAAGGAGTTCAAGCCGAAGAGCGATCGTATCGATTCGCCGGTGTCGGCGGCGCAAGGCTACGACTCGATCTATCTGCTCGCGGCGGCCATCAAGCAAGCCGGCTCGACCGATGGTCCGAAGGTGAAGGAAGCGCTGGAAAACCTCACGACGAAGGTCGAAGGCGTGGTCATGGTCTACGACAAGCCCTTCACCAAGACCGATCACGAAGCGATCAGTTCGAACGTTCCGGTGATCGGCGAAGTGAAGGCCGGCCGCGTGATCTACGCCTACGACGCGGACAAGAAGGGCGGCAGCACGCTTCGCACCAAGCAGACGACGGCGTCGAACTAACGCCGTGCCGCCGCTGTTGTCTCTCCAGGGCCCGGTCGCAGATCGGGCTCTTTTTCAATCGAGCATCCCCCGCCGCCCTGACGCCCGACGATGATCCTTCTCCAGCTCATATATAGCGGCATCGCGCTCGGCATGATCTACGCCGTCATCGCCTTCGGCTATCAACTGACGTTCGCCACGTCCGGCACGCTGAACTTCGGCCAGGGCGATGCTCTCATGCTCGGCGCGCTCGTCGGCCTCACGCTCGTTTCGGCGGGCGTGAACTACTGGCTCATGATCCCGCTCGTGTGTCTTTTCGGGCTCGTGCAGGGCGCGTTCGTGGAGCGCATCGGCGTGCGGCCCGCCATCAAGATCAAGTCGGAGTTCGGCTGGATCATGTCGACCATCGCGCTCGGCATCATCTTCAAGAACGTCGCGGAAAACGTATGGGGCCGCGACGATCTGCGCTTTCCGTCGCCCTTGCCCGAAGCGCCGCTCAAGGTGTTTGGCGCAAACGTGTTGCCGATGGAACTGCTCGTGGTCGGCGGCGCGCTCGTGATGATGCTCGCGGTGGAGTTCTTCAACCGCAAGACGATCTTCGGCAAGGCCGTGGTGGCCACCGCGAACGATCGCGATGCGGCCGCGCTGATGGGCATCAACACGGGGCTCGTCATCACGTTCTCGTATGCGTTGTCGTCGCTGACGGCGGCGTTCGCAGGCGTGCTGATCGCGCCGCTCACACTTACCGGCGCGACCATGGGCGCGGTGCTCGGCCTCAAGGCGTTCGCTGTCGCGATCATCGGCGGCTTGTCGAGCGGCATGGGCATCATCGTCGGCGGAATGATCCTGGGTATAGCGGAGACGACGACGGGCTTCTATATCTCGACCGGCTACAAGGACGTGCCGGGACTCGTGCTGTTGCTGATCGTGCTTGCGGTGAAGCCTGCGGGCCTCTTTGGCAAGACCGCGATCAAGAAAGTCTGAGGCCGCCTACATGAAAGCAAAGAATATAGTCGCGGCGCTCGCAGGACTCGCCGCAGTCGCGATCTTTCCGGTGGTATCGGGCAATCCGTATTACATCCACCTCGTCGAAACCATCATGATCTACGCGATCCTTCTGTTCGGGCTCGATATCGTGGTGGGTTACACGGGGCAAGTGTCGCTTGGCCATGCGGGGCTCTTCGGCGTGGGCGCTTATACGGCAGGCGTGCTTTTCATCAAGCTCGGCTTGCCGTTCTATCTGACCGCGCCGCTTGCCATCGTGGTGACGGCGGCTTTCGGCGCAATATTGGCGTTGCCCGCGTTGCGCGTGTCGGGTCCGTACCTCGCCATGGTGACGCTCGCGTTCGGCACCATCATCCAAATTCTTATCAACGAGATGGACTTCCTCACCAATGGTCCGATGGGTCTCAAGATTCCCAAGCCGACCATTGCCGGTCACAAGCTCGACGAAATCCAGTACTACTGGCTCGTGGCGGCACTGTTGGTGGTGTCGCTGATCGTGGTGCATCGCGTGCTCAAGTCGCATCTCGGGCGCGCCTTCGAAGCCTTGCGCGATAGCCCCATTGCGTCGGATTGCATGGGCGTGTCGGTGTATCGGCACAAGGTCTATGCGTTCGTCATCAGCGCGGGATTCGCGGGGCTCGCGGGCTGTCTCTACTCGTACTCCGAGCAGTACATCTCGCCGAACACGTATAACTTCGAGCTGACCATTCTGTTCCTGCTCGCCATCATCATGGGCGGGCGCAAGACACGCACGGGCGCGATCATCGGTTCGACGGTGATCGTGCTGTTGCCGAAGTTGCTCGACGACATCTCCAACTTCCGCGTCGTGGCAACCGCGCTTGCGGTGCTCGTCGTTGCGGGCGCGGCGCTCGCCCTGGCTCGCAAAACCACGACGCTGCAACGCGTGGCGATTCCCGTCATCGGTACAGCCGGTCTTGCGGCGTTTTCCTTCTGGATAGAAGCGCTCACCGACTGGCGTCTCACCATCTTCGGCCTGATGATTCTGCTCGTCGTGTATTACCTGCAAGATGGCATTGTCGGCTTCGTGCGCAAGACGCTCAATCTGGGCCGCGTGCGCGTGACGAAGGTCGACACGCAGGAACTGGCGATGCAGACCCAGCAGGACGACGCCGTCGCCGCCGTCACGACCGAAGGAGCAAGCACCATTCTCGACGTGCGCGGCGTGCTCATGCAATTCAGCGGTCTCAAGGCGCTCAACGATGTGAACATGACCGTCAGGCGCGGCACCATCCATGGCCTGATCGGTCCGAACGGTTCGGGCAAGAGCACGATGATGAACGTGCTCACGGGCATCTACGTGCCGACCGCGGGTGCAATCGAGTATCGAGGCGAGTCGCTTGCGGGACGCACGTCGTCGAAGATCGCGCTGTCGGGCATCGCGCGGACCTTTCAGAACGTGCAGCTCTTCGGCGAGATGACGGCGCTGGAGAATGTGCTCGTCGGCCTGCATCACACCTTCCGTTCGAACTTCGCGGATGTGGGTTTGATGAGTGCGCGCTACAAGCGTGAAGAACGCGCGGCGCGCGAACGGGCGTTCAATATGCTGCGCTTCGTCGGACTCGAACATGCAGCGGCCGAGGAAGCGCGCAATCTTCCATACGGCAAGCAGCGTCTGCTTGAAATAGCCCGCGCGCTCGCGCTCGATCCACAACTGCTGCTGCTCGACGAACCCGCTGCGGGCCTGACCGCGCCGGATATCCGCGAACTGGTCGCGATCATTCGCAAGGTGCGGCATCACGGCATTACCGTGGTGCTCATCGAGCATCATATGGATGTGGTCATGAGTGTTTGCGACACGGTTTCGGTGCTGGATTTCGGGCAGAAGATCGCGGAGGGCAAGCCCGCCGAAATACAGGCCAACGAGAAGGTGATCGAGGCTTACCTCGGCGGACAAGCGGCGGAAGCCGTCTGAACGCAACGCGCCAATCACGCCAAACCGATCAATCCGACGAAGCGACACGCGATGCTGACAATCAAGAATCTCCACGCAGGCTACGGCAAGGTCAAAGTGCTGCACGGCATCAGCCTGGATGTCCCGAAGGCGAAAGTCGTCACGCTGATAGGCTCGAACGGCGCGGGCAAGACGACGACCATGCGCGCCATCTCCGGCATGATCCGGCCGACGGAAGGCGAGATCACCATGGGCATCGGCAGCGACGCGAAGCGCATCGACGCCATGGATTCGCACAAGATCGCGCGCCTCGGCCTCGCTCATTCGCCGGAGGGAAGACGCGTTTTCGCGACCATGTCGGTCACGGACAATCTGCTGCTCGGCGCGTTTCCGCGCTTGACTTGGGCGCGTCCGAAAGGCGACGTGGCCGCCGATCTCGAACGCGCCATCGAACTGTTTCCGCGCCTGAAGGAGCGCCGCAATCAGCTGGCGGGCACGCTTTCGGGCGGGGAACAGCAAATGCTCGCGATGGCCCGCGCCATCATGCTGAACCCCGACCTCGTGTTGCTCGATGAACCTTCGATGGGCCTTGCGCCCATTCTCGTCGATGAAGTCTTCCGCATCATCGCGCGCCTGAAAGACGAGGGCGTGACCATGCTGCTCGTCGAACAGTTCGCCGCCGCCGCGCTCAACGTAGCGGACTACGGCTACGTGCTCGAGAACGGCCGCGTCGCCACGCACGGCCCCGCCGAGCAACTGAAGAACGATCCTTCGGTCAAGGCGGCCTATCTCGGCGCGAGCCATTAAAGAACCGCGGGCAGGCAAGTCGCACTATCATGGAGGCGTCGCGCGCACCGTTGCGCGCTCATCTTCGAAGGAGCGTCGCCATGATCAGCGGCAAGACCACCGTAATTGCCCATCTCGGCTTTCCGACCGAAGCGTTCAAGGCGCCGATGATCTACAACCCCTGGTTCGACAAACAGGGCATCGATGCCGTGGTCGTCCCCATGGGCGTGAAACCGGAAGATTACGTCGCTTTCGTGCCGCAGTTGTTCAAGCTGACCAACCTGCGCGGCGCGCTCGTCACCATGCCGCACAAGATCACGACCGTCGGCCTGATGGACGAAGTGAGTCCCACCGCGCGCATTGCGGGCGCATGCAACGCCATTCTCAAACGCGAAGACGGCACGCTGCTCGGCGACCAGTTCGATGGCGCCGGCTTCGTGCGCGGCGTCGAACGCAAGGGCCGCGCGTTGAAGGGCGCGCGCGTTCTGGTGCTGGGCAGCGGCGGCGTGGGCTCGCCGATTGCGGCTTCTCTCGCGGCGGCGGGCGTGGCGGAACTCGCCATCTTCGACACCAACACCGCTTCGGTCGAAGGGCTCGCCGGGCGTTTGCGCGATCACTATCCGGAACTCATCGTGCGTACGGACACGAGAGATCCCGCAGGCTTCGATGTCATCGTCAATGCAACGCCGCTCGGCATGAAAGAGAGCGATCCGTTGCCGTTCGATATCGATCGCATCGCGCCCACGACCTTTGTCGGCGAAGTGGTGATGAAGTCGGAGTACACGCCGCTCTTGCGCGCGGCCAAGGACAAGGGCTGCTCGGTGCAGGTCGGCACCGACATGCTGTTCGAGATGATCCCGGCGTACCTGGAATTCTTCGGCTATGGCACGGCGACCGCCGATGAATTGCGTGCCGTCGCCCAGATCAAGTACGCTTAGACGCAGAAGACGAGCGAGCGCGCGAACACTGACGCGCGCCGGGAAAGACTCAAGCGAGGAGACGCCATGACCGCCAGCAGCGCACCGACACGCCATCCGTTTCCCTCGTCCACGCGGCTTGTCGAGCGCGGCAAGATCGTCACCGCGCGCGAGGCCGTGCGCCTGATTCATGCGGGCGACACCATCGCGACGAGCGGCTTTGTCGGTATCGGCTTCGCGGAGGAAGTGGCAATTGCGCTCGAAGCGCGCTTTCTCGAAGATCACGCCGAGGGCAGCGAACCGGTTGCCGATCTCACGCTCGTGTATGCGGCAGGTCAGGGCGATGGCCGTGGCAAGGGCCTCAATCATCTCGCGCACGAAGGGCTCGTCAAGCGCGTGATCGGCGGTCACTGGGGACTCGTGCCGGGGTTGCAGAAGCTCGCCATCGATAACCGCATCGAAGCTTACAATCTGCCGCAGGGCGTGATTTCACAGCTCTTTCGCGATATTGCCGCGCATCGGCCGGGGCAACTCTCCACGGTCGGCCTCGGCACTTTCGTCGATCCGCGCAATGGCGGCGGCAAGCTCAACGCGCGCACCACGGAAGATATCGTGCGCGTCATGTCGATCGACGGCGCGGAGTATCTGTATTACAAGACCTTCCCGATCGATGTCGCCATCGTGCGCGGCACCACCGCCGATCTCAACGGCAATGTCACGATGGAAAAGGAAGCGCTCACGCTCGAAGCGCTCAGCATTGCGATGGCCGCGCGCAACTCTGGCGGTATCGTGATCGCACAGGTCGAGCGGCTCGCGGAGTCCAATACCCTCAACTCGCGGCAGGTGAAGATTCCCGGCGTCATGGTCGATTGCGTGGTGGTGGCGAGTTCCGACAATCACTGGCAGACCTTCGGCGAGCCTTATAGCGCGGCTTATTCGAGCGAACTGCGGGTTGCGGCAAGTTCGGTTGCACCCATGGCGCTGACCGAGCGCAAGATCATCGCGCGGCGCGCCGCGTTCGAATTGATGGCCAATAGCGTGGTGAATCTCGGCATCGGCATGCCGGAGGGCATTGCAAGCGTGGCGAACGAAGAGCAGGTCATCGACCTCTTCACGATGACGACCGAACCCGGCGTCATCGGCGGCATTCCCGCAGGCGGACTCAATTTCGGCGCGGCGACCAATACGCAGGCAATCATCGATCAGCCGTATCAATTCGACTTCTACGATGGCGGCGGACTCGATATCGCCTTCCTCGGCCTTGCGCAGGCGGACCGCGACGGCAATCTGAACGTGAGCAAGTTCGGGCCGAAACTCGCGGGCGCGGGCGGCTTCATCAACATCAGCCAGGCGGCGAAGAAAGTCGTGTTCGTCGGCACGTTCAACGCAGGCAAGCTCGATGTCGGCTTGGAGGACGGCAAGCTCGTGATTCGCCACGAAGGCGATTGCCGCAAGTTCGTCGATGCCGTGGAGCATCGCACGTTCAGCGGCCGATATGCGTTCGAGCGCGGGCAGACGGTGCTGTATATCACCGAGCGCTGCGTGTTCGAATTGACGCAAGACGGGCTCGCGCTGATCGAAGTGGCGCCCGGTGTAGATATCGAGCGGGACATCGTCGCGCAGATGGGTTTTACGCCGGTGATCGACGCGCCGCCGCGCCTCATGGACGAACGCATTTTCCGCGATACGCCCATGGGATTGCGCGATACGCTGCTCGGTCTGAACCTCGCGGAGCGCTTCAGCTACGACGCGCGCAAGAACCTGTTCTTCATCAATTTCGAGGGGCACGAAGTGAAGAATCTTGGCGATGTCGAAGCTATTCGCCGCGAAGTTGCCAAGCAACTGGCGAACGCAAAGGTGCGCCCACATGCGATCGTCAACTACGACAATTTCTCGATTCGCCCCGATATGCTCGATGCCTATTCGGAGATGGTGACGAAACTCGTGGGCGACCACTACGACGGCGTCACGCGCTATACCACGAGCAGTTTCCTGCGCATGAAACTCGGCGATGCGCTCAAGCGTCGCGGCGTCGCGCCTTATATCTACGAAAGCGCCGAGGAGGCGCGCGATCACGAAAGCCGCCAGGCTTGAAGCGGTTATTAGCTTATATCGTCTCGCGATAAACACTTAAGGAACGCACGTTCGCCGTTCGATTGGAACGCCTTTGCTCGCGCACAGATAACCAAAGCTTGAAAACGTCGATGAGCGACCATCGGCCGCCGCGCGAGGAGAATCGCAAGCACACTATAATCATCGAGTGAATTGCGTATTCGTATCGAAAGCCGTTTCGTCACGGTCATCACGACGAGCGAGGCGCGCTTCGAATTACTTCAACACGGAGATCAAACATGTCCATCCGCATTGGCGACGAAGCCCCCGATTTCACCGCGGAAACCACCCAAGGCACGATTCATTTCCATGAATGGATTGGTGACAAGTGGGCCATTCTGTTCTCGCATCCGAAGGACTTCACGCCTGTCTGCACTACCGAGCTGGGCTACATGGCAAAGCTCAAGCCCGAGTTCGACAAGCGCAACACCAAGGTCATCGGCCTTTCCATCGACCCGGTAACGAACCATTCGCAATGGGCGAAGGACATCGAGGAAACGCAGGGCACGGCCGTCAACTATCCGATGATCGGCGACGCGGACCTGAATGTCGCGAAGCTTTACGACATGATTCATCCAAACGCGAGCGGCGGTGGCCCGCGCACCGCGGTCGATAACGCGACCATTCGCGCGGTGTTTCTAATCGGTCCGGACAAGAAGATCAAGGCAACCTTTACGTACCCGATGAGCGCGGGACGCAACTTCGACGAAGTGCTGCGCCTGCTCGACGCACTGCAACTCAACGCGAAGCACACGGTCGCCACGCCGGTGAACTGGAAACCGGGCGAAGACGTGATCATCCCGACTTCCGTGTCGGACGATGACGCCAAGAAAAAGTATCCGGAAGGCTTCAAGACGCTCAAGCCATATCTGCGCACGGTCGCGCAGCCGAAATAAGCACACGAGCCGACACCGCGCTGGCTGCATGCATGTGGATGCGGCCGGCGCGTTTTCTTTTATGCGTGTCCCGTTCTCCGTTCGGGCGCGGTATCCACTTCACCGGGACGGCGCAACATCTTGTCCACTTCCCCGGCATGCAGTTCCTCGGTTTGAATCATCTGTCGCGCATATTCTTCGAGCGCGACCGACCGACCTTCCACGATCTTCAGCAGATCGCGATACAGATCCAACGCGAGTTTTTCCGATTGCAGCGATTCGCGCAAAATGGTCGCGATATCGAACGTATGGTTGTCGAGCAACGGACCGATTTCAAGCGACGGATAGGCCCCGAGCGTGGTGATCCATTCGCCCGCCTGATGCGCATGCAGTAACGATTCGTCCGCCTGTTCGCGCAGCCACGAGACGATCGGTATCCGGCCGAAGCCGAAGACCAGGAAGGAGTAGTGGGTGTATCGCACGACGCCCGCCAGTTCGGATTCGAGAATCCGGTTGAGCACGCCGACGACTGCTTCCTTATCGAGTTCCGCCATGTTTGCCTCCGTGTTTCCAGTATGGAACGCTCAGCGTGAAAAGGGCATTCACCCATTGTAGTCACGCCGACGCCGTATGTAAGCCGCACGAATCGCGCGCAAGATACGGTCCACGGGAAGGCAACGGCTTTCGAACTTCCTGCTATGCCTCAGACGGTCTCTTCCAGCCAGACCGACGCCGCACGCGAAAGCACCTGCGACATGGCGGAGCGCGCGCCTTCGCCATCGACGGTCTCGATGGCACGCACGACCTTGCCATAATCGCCGAGTTGCGCATCGGTGGAGACAGTCTGCGTGCGAACGGTTGCCTTCATCGCACGGATGCCGACGCGCACCACGCAACCCATTTGCTGCAGCAGTTCGTCGCCGCTCGCTTCGATGATGGCGGCTTGCAACGCTTCTTCAGCGGAAGATTGCAGGCTTTCCGAAGGGCCTGCATGGACGAGCCGCTGAAAGGCCGCGTTGATGCCAATACGCTGATGCCGGTTCGCGCGTATGGCGGCGAGCGCGGCAGCGGGCGGATCGACGAGTGCGCGAAACTCGATCAGACGGCGCATGCATTCCTGATCGGGCATGGCGCGCAAACGCCAGTCGGCGACTTCTTCATCGAACACGAGCCATTCTTTCGCGGGCTTGATACGCGTGCCGGTCTTGGGCCGCACATCGAGCATGCGTCGCGAGATCAGAATGCTGAGCGCCTCGCGCATGATGGTCCGGCTTACCCCGTGCTTCTTCGAAAGAATCACTTGCGGAGGCAATACGTTGTCCTTGTATTCCCCGCTGACGATGCTCGCGACAAGCTGATTCACCACGCGCTTGACGAGCGATGTTTCATATCCATGATTCATGTTTTTGTTCTCGTGAAAACGCCCAAGCCTCTGCCGCGCCTCGCCCGTCGCCGAGCGGCTTGCCGCTTTGCTTTTTGTTTCTGCTCTCGGTACCACTCTTCGTTGGGTGATCACGGCTTCTTCGCCGCAACCTGGTCTCCCCGTTATCAGCCATCCCGTAGCGGTCGTCCTTTTATGAACAGCATCGTCGATCCGCTTGACGGAGCGTATCTCCCGCACATACGTTTTAACAATATGGTTCATCACGAAAACGACTGACTATAGTGCGTCCGCACACAGTGTTTTTCGCGCAAGCGTTTGCGAGGAACAGCGTGTCGGCAAGCTCGATGCGGTCTGCGAAGCATTCGAGTGGCTTGCCGCCATGTATCGACATGGAACGCCAACGCTTGCCGATGTGTTATTTTCCGAACCGATAGACGCTGCATTTGCTCGGCGTCACCGGTCAACGACAACGCAACAGAGCGAGGAAAGGACATGAAAGTAGCCGTCATGGGCGCAGGCGCAGTGGGCTGCTATTACGGCGGCATGCTCGCGCGCGTGGGTCATGAGGTCGTGCTGATCGCGCGGCCGCAGCACGTCGAGGCCATTACGCGCGATGGTCTGCGTCTCGAAACACAAACCTTCGATGAACGTGTGCAGATTGCGGCAAGCACCGAAGCGAGCGCAGTGCGAGGAGCGAAGCTCGTGCTGTTCTGCGTGAAGTCCACCGATACCGAAAGCGCCGCCGCGTTACTCAAACCGCATCTCGAACGCGATGCGCTGGTTTTGTCGTTGCAAAACGGCGTCGAGAACGCCGAGCGCTTGCGTGAGTATGTGCCGCAAGAAGTGGCGGCGGCCATGGTCTATGTCGCGTCCGAAATGGCAGGGCCAGGACATATGAAGCACCACGGGCGTGGTGAACTGGTGATCGAGCCATCGAGTACGAGCGAAGAAGTCGCGCACGCCTTCGTGGCCGCTGGCGTGCCCACCGACATCTCCGACAACGTGCGCGGCGCGCTGTGGGTCAAACTCGTCTTGAACTGCACCTACAATGCGCTTTCAGCGCTTTCGCAATTGCCTTATGGACGCATTGTGAAGGGCGAGGGCGTGACGCGCGTCATGCGCGATATCGTCGATGAATGCACGGCCGTCGCTCGTGCCGAAGGCGTGACCTTACCTGGCGATGTGGATGCGGCCGTGCGCCGTATTGCGGAGACCATGCCGAACCAGTTTTCGTCGACGGCTCAGGACGTGATGCGCGGCAAGCGCAGCGAAATCGACCATCTGAACGGGTTGATCGTGCGACGTGGCGATGCGCTCGGTGTAGCGACGCCAGCTAATCGCATGCTGCATGTTTTGGTGAAGCTCGTGGAGAGCAAGGCAGATTGAATGCCGAAGGGAGCCAGGCACGCCTGATGCTCAAATGTAGCAGGCGCAGAACTGTCAGCGCTACAACTCCCGGAGGTTCACCATGAAGTCGATCATCAAAGTCGTGGCCGTTGCTGCCGTTGTGGTGGCGCCGGTTCTGTCTTTCGCTCAGTCGGACACCAATTCGGCCGTGACGCGCTCGCAAGTCAAGCAAGACCTGCAACAGGTCGAAGCGGCGGGCTATAACCCCGCAGCAGGCGACCGCACGACGTATCCGGCCGATGTACAGGCCGCCGAAGGCCGCGCCGCGCGCCAGAATGGTGCAGCGTCGACCAACGATAGCGCTTATGGCGGCTCGGATTACTACCGTGCATCCACCGGCTCGCGCGCCATGCCGCCCGTAAATAACGACGGCTCCAAGCCGACCTATTTCGGCCACTAAGCGATGCTCGCGGTAGCGCTCTAACGGCGCTACCGCCGTCCGTTTCTGCGCGGTTCATACAACCGCGCTACCATGGCTTTCTCCTCGAAAACGGCAGGAAGAAGCCATGGAACGTACCGTCAAGATTCCCGGTCCCGATCATCCGATTACTGTCCAGCCCAGTCCCGCGCATGTCGTTGTGAAGGCGGGCGGCCGCGTAATCGCCGATACCAGCAAAGCGCTATCCTTGCGCGAAGCCTCATATGGTGAAGTGCTTTATCTGCCACGCGATGACGCCGACATGTCGCAACTCACGCGCACTTCACACGAGACGTACTGTCCTTACAAAGGCGTTTGCAGCTACTACAGCATCACGAGCCTGGGCGAAAAAGGCGTCAACGCCGTTTGGACCTACGAGCAACCCTACGATGCCGTCGCCGGTATCAAGGACCATCTCGCGTTCTATCCCGACCGTGTCGATTCCATCGAAAAGCAGGGCGCTTAATACTCAACTCAGCGACGACTTCGCCCGGGCGCGTAGCTCGGCGGTGAAGTCGTCGAGCCAGCCTAAGGCCAAGCGCCAGCTTTGCCAGTAAAGATCGAGATCGAGTCGCGTCCCCGGCGATAGCTCGACCAGTTCGCCACTTTCGAGCCGCGACTCGACCAGCCGCTGCGGGCACATGCCCCATGCAAGTCCGGACGTGCACGCGCGCAGGAAACCTTCGCCGTGCGGAACGAAATGCGCGGGCGGTGCAATATCGGCACGAGCAACGCGGCGAACAAAGCGCTTTTGCAATTCGTCCTTCTCGTTGAAATTCACACACGGCGCGCGACGCAATGCCTCGCGTGTCAGTCCTTCCGCGAAATAGCGCTCGAAATAACCGGGCGAACACACCGCTCGATAACGCATGCGACCAAGCTTGACCGACCGCCAGCCCGGTGCGGCATCGGCTTGCGTGGTGACGGCGCCTTGTACATCGCCCGCACGGATACGCTCTGCGGTGTGATCCTGATCGTCCACGACCACATCGAGCAACAGCGCACGTTCGATGCAGAAGTCAGCGGTGGCGTCGATGAACCATGTGCTCATGCTGTCGTCGTTCACCGCGATGCGCAGCCTGGCGCGGCTCCCGCTCGTCGTGCCGGGTAGTGTGGGCATGCGACCGCCCAGTTCGGCTTCGAGCAATTGCACGCGTTCGGTATGGCGGCACAATAGCGCGCCTGAGGAGGTTGCCTCGCACGGCTGTCCGCGTCGCACGAGCAGGCTGCCCACGCGTTCTTCCAGCAACTTCACGCGCTGCGAGACAGCCGAAGGCGTGACGCTCAATAACGCTGCCGCGCGCTCGAACGAACCGGTGCGAACGACCGCGAGCAAGGCATCGAGCGAGGCGTAGTCGAGCATTAGCGTTCCTTAATCGAACTTAGAAAGATTAGCTGGCTTCATGGGCCTTTACTGCGAGAGACTACGGCTTTCGTCGACCATGATCAAGCCCACGCCATGAATCCCACACCTTTCAAGCTGGAACGTTACTTCGCACAGCACGAATTCACCGCACGGCATTTGCTGTGCAGTTCCGATCCCGAATCGATGTCGGTGCGTGACCTGCTCGCGCTCGAACCGCAAGCAAGCGACGGCTTGTTCGATACCTGGCTCGGCTACACGGAATATCCGGGCGCATCGGACTTGCGAACCGAGCTGGCGGCCATGTATGAGTGCATCGATGCAAGCGGGATCATCGTGCATACGGGCGCTCAGGAAGCGATCTTTTTGTTCATGAACACGATGCTTGAGGCGGGCGATCATGTCATCGTGCACATGCCCGGCTATCAATCGCATTACTCGGTGGTTGAAGCGCTGGGCGTAAGTGTATCGCCGTGGCGAGCAAACGAAGCGGGCGGCTGGGCGCTCGATCCGGCCGATCTCGAAGCGCTGCTGAAGCCGCAAACGCGCGCCATCGTCCTTTGCTCGCCGCACAATCCGACCGGGTATCTGCCATCGCGCGAGGTGTTCGACGCTACCGTTTCGTTTGCGCGCAAGCACGGACTGTGGCTCTTCAGCGATGAGGTCTATCGCGGCCTCGAACACGACTGTGCCGACCGCCTTCCCGCCGCATGCGATGTCTACGAGCGTGCAATCACGCTCGGTGCGTTATCGAAGACGCATGGACTGGCGGGCTTGCGCATCGGCTGGATTGCAACGCAAAGCGCCCAAGTGCTGCAACGCATGAGCATCTTCAAGGACTATCTGACGATTAGTAACAGCGCGCCGAGCGAGTATCTTGCAACCATCGCCGCGCGTCATTCGGGCACGCTCATCGAGCGGAATGTCTCTATCGTCCGTGAAAATCTACGGGTGCTTGATAAATTCATGGCACGCCACGCCATGAATTTCGAATGGCATCGGCCGCGTGCGGGCACGATCGGCTTCGTGCGGCTCAGGCAGGAGCGCGCCAGCAGCTTTTGCGCCGAGTTGCTGCAGGACACGAGCGTGCTGCTGCTTCCTTCGACCTTGCTCGATTACGGCGACGCACATTTTCGCATTGGCTTCGGCAGGCGGAATATGCCCGCCGTTCTCGATTACGTCGACGCCTGGCTCGAAACGCGCGCACCGCGCTAAAACGTTTATTTCGATGCGACCGCCACGAGCACCGCGTCGTTTCTATAAGCCTGCGGGAATAATTGCTTGAGATTTCCCACCTTAGGCAGATCGTTAATCGCTATATACGTGCTTTCCGGATGTTCGGTCAAGTAATTCTGGTGGTAAGCCTCGGCCGGATAAAAGCCTTTGTAATTGTCGACATGAGTCACGATCTTGCCGGAATAAACATGCGCCGCATCGAGTTGCGCGATATATGCGGTAGCGACATTGCGCTGAGTCGTATTTTGCGGAAAGACTGCCGAGCGATATTGCGTGCCGTGATCCGGTCCCTGGTAATTCAACTCGGTGGGGTTATGCGCGACCGAAAAGAAAATCTGCAAGAGCCGGCCATAAGTCACTTCGGCAGGATCGTAGGTTATGCGCACCGACTCCGCATGGCCCGTATCGCCTTCGCTTACGCGCTCGTATTGAGCGGTATCGGCATTGCCGCCCGTATAGCCCGAGACGACTTCCTTAACGCCACGCACGTGCTGAAACACGCCTTGCACGCCCCAGAAGCAACCGCCGGCAAATACCGCCGTCTCCGTGTGGGTGGCGCCTACGCTCTCGTCATGCGCGGGTGCAGGAATGACCTTGGCGTCTTCACTCGAATGCGCGGTTTGCTGCAACGCGAAAGCACCTGCAGCCAGCGCAGCCACGCTAAGGGCCTTGCCTGTCTTGCTGAATTTATTCGCCATGATGGCTCCTCGATGAATCAACCAAAGGTGAAGGCATAAGCCTCGACACCCGAATCCAGAAATTCGATGCTAAACGTGCGGTCCTTGACAGGCCCCGCTTGCCGCACGAGTTGATAAAGGCGCTGTTGCGTCACGGTACCACTTCCATCGGCTGCGACATCGCTACCATGCGAAGCACCGGGAGGCGCGCCGTCGATACTCACGCGAAAGCGCACGGGCTTGCCATCCAGCGAAGGCCCGAGCACGAGATGCAGATCGCGCGCATGGAAGCGATAAACGATTCGTCCCGACTTGCCCGCGAGCGTCGCGTGCTCGGAGCCGATCTTCCACGGGCCGGCAACACCCCAGTCGTTCACATCGAGCGCCTTGGGCGGGGCATAGTCATGCACACGATCCTGCGTCTGGCCGCCAGGCGACATGAACTGCTCGGCGCGCGCATAGCCAATATAAGTTTCGGGTGAGCGCACGTCCGCGTTATCGGCTTGCATCATCGCGCCTTGTGCCGCGATATCTTCGTTGGTGTCGGGCTGCTTCGCCACGGGCGCATTACCGTGACCCGCTTCCGCCAGCAACTGGCGGATCACCTCTTCCGAATGCGCATAGTCGCCCTCGCCGAAGTGGTGATAGCGGATCTTGCCCTCGGTATCCACGAAATAATGCGCCGGCCAATATTCATTGTTGAGCGCGCGCCAGATCGCAAAGTTATTGTCAATGGCTACCGGATAGTCCACACCCAGGTCATGCACGGCTTTCTTCACGTTGTCGACGTTTCGTTCGAATGCGAACTCAGGCGCATGCACACCGATCACCACGAGCCCTTGGTCACGATACTTTTTTGCCCACTCCTTCACATAAGGCAAGGTACGCAGGCAATTGATGCATGAATACGTCCACACGTCGACGAGCACGACCTTGCCGCGCAGCGCGTCCTTCGTGAGCGGCGGCGTGTTGAGCCATTGCACCGCGCCATCGAGCGAGGGCAGCGTGCCTTCCACGGGCAACGAAGCCGTCGGCGCAGTCGAAGGCGCCGCGCTCGCGCGCATCATGCGCGGTGCATCGGCATCGGCAGTGGTATTAGCGGCTTTCATGGCGTTATTGCGAGGCGAAAACCGGTCGACCAGCTTTTGTTCGATGCCCGCCGTCGCTACTGTCGATACCCTTGCAAGCACGCCCGTATCGAGGCCCAATGCGATAGCGGCGACGCCTGCAAGCATCGCGACGCCGATGCCGCGCCGTATCCATTCGCCCGCGCCGAGCGAGCGCTTCATCGCGGCGAATACGCGGCCACCGATGAGCAGCGCCACGGCAAGCGAAGTCGCGGCGCCCGCGGCATAAGCGAGCAGGAGCAGCGTGGTGCCTACGCTTGCGCCGTTCAATGCGGCACCCGTCAACACGAGTCCGAGAATCGGACCTGCGCACGGTGCCCACAGAAGACCCGTTGCTATGCCGAGCAGGAACGAGCCGCCGAAGCTCGCCTTGCCATCGCCGCGCTGGGCGAAAGCCGTCAGTCGGTTACCGGCGCTGACGAGCGGATGCATGATGCGATCGGCCAGGCGCGGCAACAGTAAAGCAAGTCCGAACACGGCGAGAAGTGCGATGGCGGCCCAGCGTCCATATTGATTTGCTTGCGTGGCCCAGCCGCCGCCAAGCGCGGCGAGCGTCGCCACCAACGCGAACGTGATGCCCATGCCGAGCAGCAACGGCAAGCCGCTTTTAGCAAACGGCTGATCCGCGCGAGAAAACACGAAGGGAAGGACAGGCAGGATGCACGGACTGAGTATCGTCAGCGCGCCGCCAAGATAGGCAAGAACGATGAGCAGCATGGTCGTGTCTTTTTAGAAAGTTAATAAGCGTCGAGGAGGCCAATCAAGCAGCGCCAGCGGTGAACTTCATCGCGACGCCGTTCATGCAATAGCGCAGACCGGTCGGCTTGGGTCCATCGTCGAACACGTGGCCCAGATGTCCACCGCAGCGGCGGCAATGCACTTCGGTGCGCAAGACGCCGAACGAGCCGTCCTGCCGCGTGGCAATAGCGTGATCGAGCGGCGCCCAGAAGCTCGGCCATCCGGTGTGACTTTCGAATTTGGTGCTTGAAGAGAACACCGCAAGGGCACAACCCGCGCACGCGAAGGTGCCGGCCCGATGCTCGCCATTCAACGGACTCGTGTAGGGCCGCTCGGTGCCTTCGCGACGCAGGACGTCGTATTGCATGGAATCGAGCATGCGACGCCATTCGTCGTCGCTATGCGAGATTTCGAACTTTTCTTGCGGCGAAGGCGCGGCCAGCGCACGCAGACGGCCCGTCAACGCAAACGCGGCTGCGGCAGCGGTGCCTGTCAGCAGAAAGCGGCGGCGGTTTAGCATGATGTCTTTTCCTTCGCTCGATCAGATGAGGCCCATCTTAGGCGTGCGCGGCTTACCGAGTCCTCACCGAAAGTTAAATTAAATGTGATACTTGGCCGCGCCGCTTTTCTGCACAATATCCGGGCTAGCGCTTTAATTCTTTTGCATTTCCTCATGGACCAGCCTAAACGCATTTTGATCGTGGAAGACGACATGCATATCGCCGATGTGCTGAGCCTGCATCTGCGCGACGAGCGCTATGAGGTCGTGCATTCCGCGGATGGCGCCGAGGGCTTGCGCTTGCTCGAACAAGGCGGGTGGGATGCGTTGATTCTCGATCTGATGCTGCCCGGCGTGGATGGCCTCGAAATCTGCCGGCGTGCGCGCGCCATGACGCGCTATACCCCGATCATCATCACTAGCGCGCGTTCCAGCGAGGTGCATCGCATTCTCGGTCTCGAACTCGGTGCGGACGATTATCTTGCCAAGCCTTTTTCGGTGCTTGAACTGGTGGCGCGAGTGAAGGCGCTTTTGCGTCGCGTGGATGCAGTCGCCAAGAATTCGCGCCTGGATACAGGCCGTCTCGAAGTCGCGGGTATCGCTATCGATCCGCTTGCGCGCGAAGCGTGGGTAGATGAGCTGCGCATAGAACTGACACCACGCGAATTCGATTTGCTTTATTACTTCGCCCAGCATCCCGGTAAAGTATTTTCCCGCATGGATCTGCTCAATGCGGTTTGGGGTTATGCGCATGAAGGCTATGAGCACACGGTCAATACGCATATCAACCGCTTGCGCGCCAAGGTCGAAAAAGATGCCACCGAGCCTGCCCGGATCGTGACCGTCTGGGGACGCGGATACAAACTCGCGACGGACAGCGCATCGTGAAGTTCATGAAGCTCACCCTGTCGCAACGGCTTTTCGCTGTGTTCTGCGTGCTGCTGCTTGCATGCTGCGGCGCATCGGCATGGTTGCAGATTCGCGCAAGCGATTTGCGCGAGAAGGAAGTCATTCAGAGCCTGTCGCGCGGGCTCGCAGCGCATATCGCCCACGATGGCGCGCTGATGGACGCAGGCGATATCGACGCGCCCGCCGTGCGCCGTCTCTTTAGCCAGTTGATGGTGGTGAACCCGAGCGTCGAAGTCTATCTGCTCGACAACGAAGGCCGCGTTCGTGCCGACGATGCGCCTCCCGGTCATCTGAAGCGCGATCGTGTCGATCTTGCGCCCGTGCATCGTCTGATCAATGGCGCGCCGCTCCCTATTCTGGGCGACGATCCACGCAGCATCGACAAGCGCAAAGTCTTTAGCGCCGCGCCGCTTGCCACGCCCGGCAAGCCGCCTTTCGGTTATGTCTATGTGGTTTTGCTTGGCGAAGAGCACGACGAGCTTGCGGCCAAAGCCTCGGCGAGCGCGGTCTTGCGCACTACGCTTCTGTCCATGGGACTCGTGACCATGCTCGGACTCGTTGCGGGCGTGATCGCTTTCGGGCTCATTACGCGTCCGTTGCGCCGCTTAACCGATGCCATGCGCAGGTTCGATGCAAGCGGGGCATCGGCCGAGCCATCGCCTGTACCGTTGCACGTGGCGGCACGCGAGAACGAGCGGGACGAAATCGTGGTGCTCGAAAGCGCCTTTTCCCAAATGGCCGCGCGCATTGGCGAACAATGGCGCGAATTGCAGCGGCAGGATCGTGAAAGACGCGAACTCGTCGTCAATATTTCACATGACTTGCGCACGCCGCTTTCTTCCTTGCATGGCTACTTGGAAACGCTTTCGCTCAAGGCCGATGTTCTTGCCGACACAGACCGCCGCCGTTATCTGTCGATCGCACTTACGCAAAGCGCGAAGGTCGGGCATCTCGCGCAATCGCTTTTTGAACTAGCGCGGCTTGAACACGGCATGGTGCATCCCGAAGCGGAGTCGTTCTCGCTCGCCGATCTGCTGCAAGATGTGTTCGAGAAATTCGAACTGCCCGCCGATGCGCGCAAAGTGCGACTCGATGCGCATATCGAGCCGCGCCTGCCTAATGTATCGGCTGATCTTGGCATGATCGAGCGAATCCTCACGAATTTGCTCGACAACGCGATTTATCACACGCCGGAAGGCGGTACGGTCACGGTTAGGCTTGCACATTCAAACGGCCACGTGGAAGTCACGGTAAGCGATACAGGTCCCGGCATTCCAGCCGACGTGCGCGGCGTGCTCTTTCAGCGCGCTTTCGCTTCGGGAGGCAGGCATCGCGGCGGATTTGGCTTGCTGATCGTGCAGCGCATGCTTCAGTTGCATGGCAGCCAGATTCGACTCATCGATTTGGATCAAGCGGGCGCGGCGTTTAGCTTCGAGCTTCCCGCAAGCAGTGCCAGGAGCGGCGAGCATGCTCCGCAGTTGCCCGACCCATCGAATAAAAACGCTTAAAAAAGAGCCCGGCATCGCTGCCGGGCCAAATGGGACGGTCATCACCTACGCTCTTAAGCCTGAAGCAAAGCGCTTTGAGCGTTGCCCGGTTTGACCATCCGCGTGGACCTTGCTTGACTGAACGTGTTTCGTGATGGTTTTAGCCCGGAACCCTTAAACCATCCTTAAGATCGCCTGCGGCGGTTGACATTGGTTACGTTTTTAGTCAGGTGATTTTCTAAAGCAGACCCCCGGCCTTCGTCTTATTCCCCGCATAATCATGAACCTTGGCGCACGCGTCTAAGATGCAGCAAGCAAAACATTCCGGATGACATTTTCGTGTAAGCCATTGGTACTTTCCTCGGCAAAAGTTTTCTTGGTATTCGACAATATGTTTGCTAGCATGTACTGCATCTGCATGTTTAAACTAGCGCTCCGAGTCTCAAAGCGGTCACCCGTTACCTTAATAAGTCTTTTTTGCGCCTGATTTTCTTTAGGCGCATTGGCAATCGACAACGTTGTGCTTTCCATCTAGATCTTTGGCAACGCGCACGCACACTATGGGATATTGCGTGTCAAGCTTATTTCCGTAAGCCAGTGCAAATGCCTGCATGGTATTTTTTCGCCGTTCTAATCGCGAAAAAATGCGGCCCGAAGTGAATGCCGCGCGTTTTCTTGGCTTAAAGAATGATTTTCAGGCAAAGGTTCGCCATTCTCGATAGCTCGAATAATGGCGGCGAAATCTTGCGCTTGCGATCCGCGCAACAGACAGGGAGGGCATGTGGAAACCGAACTGAGTCTACGGCTTGCGAGAGCTTTGCGGCGCTGCGCGTCGCATGGCTGTGTATTTCCCTATCAACGCTTTCACGCGTTATGCGGTAAAGGCTTACCGCTCGCAGAACGCTACGCCGCGCTTGAAACGGCCATAAGCGCCCTGGCCGATCTAAGGGATATGGACTACGGCGTGCTTATGGCGCTTGATTGCGGCCTGCCCGGCGCTGAGTTTTTCCAGCGTTATCTCAGGCATCGATACAACGAGTACGTCACCTTGATGGGCGACCCGAAGTATCAGCGACAAACTCTCGCGCGCAAACGGGCGCTGGTTGCGCGTGAACGCGAGCGCGTTTTCGAACATGCGCGAGCAATCGAGGAAAAAGGCGAGAAGCAGGCTATCGCAGCCTGAAACAAGCGGCTCGATTTACTCAGGCTTCGACAGTTTCGTCGAGGCCTGCTTTCATCAGCACCCAGTCGCGAAAGCATTTCACCTTTTCGACATTGCGCTCGGTTACGCGATAGGAAAGGAAGTGCGTTTCTCTCGCAAGCGGCGCGAAGATGCCTGCCCCGAGTTCAATCAAATCGCCACGCGCAAGCTCGCGTTCGGCGAGCCGTGTCGTTTCCAGCGCGACACCCATGCCATCCGCCGCCGCCGATATCGCGAGTGCGGCACGGTCGAACGATGGTCTCGGCCCGCGCGGCATTTCCAGTTCGTTCAATGCAAACCATCCCGGCCAGGTCACGCGGCTGAGTTGCGAGTCGATGAGCGTCAGCTTGCGGATCTGCTCGGCAACGGGCACGTCGTCGCGCACGAGTGCAGGCGAACAAAGCGGCACGATGCGCTCCGCTCCGAGCGCGCGCGTGATCACACCGGGACGCTCATGCGCGAAGCCATAAGAGATCGCGACATCGACTTCACGCACGCGCGCGAGATCGGCCGGCTCCGCATCCGATGACAGGCGAATGGTCACCATCGGATGCTCGCTCATGAACTCGGGCAGACGGGGCGCGAGCCACTTCGCCGCAAAGCTCGGCGCGCAGTGCACGGCTAGCACTTGCGCCTGGGGTTCGAGCGCGACCTCACCACACGCGGCTTCGATCACATCGAACACGCGTCCAAGGCTCTCATGAAGCCGGCGTCCTTCGGAGGTCGTCTCGACCCGCCGGTTGCGTCGATGAAAAAGCGGCCTGCCGAAGTACTGCTCCAGCTCCTTCACCTGATGGCTGATGGCCGATTGCGTGAGGTGCAGTTCGCTTGCGGCAAGCGTGAAGCTCTCCAGCCGCGCGGCCGCCTCGAATGCGCGCAAGAGAACGAAGTTGGGGATGCGCCTCATGGCAATTCCTTATGCATGAATGCGTGTCATGGTTCTATGAACAGGCATCGTTTGTCTTTCGTTGTGCGCGCCACGAACATGGAAGCCGTCGAGACATATCCATAACGGTCGTTCAAGGCCACGACACTGGCAAGAGGCACGCGATGCATGCGACGCCGCACCTGCCCCACAACGGAGACACAACAATGAGTTCCCATAGTCCGGTTGCGTACCTGGCGGGCGACGAGTCGTCCACCTATGCAAAGGTGACATGGCGCCTGCTGCCATTTCTTTTCGTGTGTTATCTCTGCGCTTATCTCGATCGCATCAACGTGAGCTTTGCCAAGCTGCAGATGCTCAATGATCTGCATTTCAGCGAAGCGGTCTATGGAGCCGGGGCGGGCGTATTCTTTATCGGCTACCTTCTGTTCGAAGTACCAAGTAATCTGATCCTCTTGCGCGTAGGCGCTCGACGCTGGATTGCGCGCATCATGGTGACGTGGGGTGTCATCTCCGCCGGCATGATGTTCGTGACCAGCCCGACGAGCTTCTACATCATGCGCTTTTTGCTCGGTGTGGCCGAAGCTGGCTTCATTCCAGCCATCCTGCTCTACCTCACGTACTGGTTTCCGGCCTCGCGGCGCAGCAAGGTGACCGCGCTCTTCATGACTGGCATTCCGATGTCGGGCGTCGTTGGCGGACCGCTGTCGGGCTGGATCATGAGTCATATGGGCGGCATGCACGGCATTGCGGGATGGCAATGGCTCTTTCTGCTCGAAGGCATTCCGACTGCGCTCTTCGGCATTGTCGCGTTCTTTTATCTCGATGATAAAGTCGCCGATGCAAAGTGGCTCAGTGACTCGCAAAAGGCCATGCTCGAAGCGAATCTTCGCGATGAGAAGCCCGCACATGCACTGCATTCCGTGAAGGATGGCCTCTTGCATCCCAAGGTGCTGCTGCTGAGCGTGACTTACTTTTTCTTCACGATGGGCCTCTACGGCGTGAGCTTCTGGCTGCCGACGCTCGTCAAGGCAAGCGGCGTTTCCGATCCGCTCAACATCGGTCTCCTGACGGCAATTCCATATGCGGCCGGCGCCATCGCCATGCTGGCAGTCGGTCATAGCTCGGACAAGCTCGGCGAGCGTCGCTGGCATCTGGCGGGCGCGGGCATTGTCGGCGCAATCGGTCTGTATTTCAGCGTGGTGTATGCGCACTCGACCTTCTTCGGCATGATCGCGCTCACGATTGCGACCATGGGCGTGGTCACGACCATCTCGCAGTTCTGGGTCTTGCCGCCCGCGATTCTCAGCGGCGGTGCGGCAGCCGCAGGGCTCGCGCTTGCCAATTCGGTGGGCAGCATCTCGGGTGTCGTGAGCCCGTGGCTGATTGGCATCATCCAGACGCATTCGGGTTCGACCGGCAATGGTGTGCTTGGTCTTGCGGTAAGTTGCGTGATAGGCGCCCTCATGGTCTTTACGATACCGGCTGCGTTGGTGAATAGCCGCCGTCGCACGGACCGATGAAAGCAGTTCAACACGAAAATCCCTGCAAATGCAGGGCTTTCTCGCGCGATGCCGATTCATGTTCACGTTGCTTCCGCCTGCCTCTGTTCATTCAGTACAAGACCCAGACGCTCGACCAGATTCTTGCGCGCGTTCGCGGTATGGAGATCCGTGAGTTCGGATGCGCGTTGCGCGTCGCCTTCCGCGATTGCCGCCGCAATGGCAGCGTGCTCATCCCAGATCGACTTGCGCTGTCCCGATGCCTGCAAGACCGCGCCCATCACGCGACGCAGATGTACCCAATGCATCTGCGCGGTATCGGCGATCAGCGGATTGCCCGAGGCTTCGTAGATGGCGCCATGAAACGCCATGTCCGCATCGATCATCGCCTTAACATCGTCGCTTTTCGACGCGCGCCGGCCGTTCGCGATCAGCGACTTGTCGAGCTTCGCTCCACGTTCCGCCGCGAGGCGTGCGGCAAGCGAATCCAGTGCACCGCGAATCTCGTAGAGATGGCTGATCCACGCGGGATCGAGCGGGGTGACGAGCAAACCGCGACCGGGCGCGTCCTGCACGAGTCCATCTTTTTTTAGGAGCCGCAGCGCCTGCAGCACGGGTGAACGCGATACGGCGAGTTGCTCGGCGATCTCTTCCTGCGTGATGCGCGTACCAGGCGCGAGCGAGCCGGAACTGATGGCATCGAGCAAGACCTTGTAGACCTCGTCCACGTAGTCCGTGCGGGCCTGAAGCTTGAGAAGTTTGGCGGGCATGATGTCGAGCTCAATCTCTGGATACAGAATACGACAAGGTTACAGCCCGCCAGTGCGGCGGTCAACGAACGAAGCCACGCACGCTAGTCAACATTCGCGTTTACCCATAGAGACAACGCAGCAGTCCGTCCGCTAATCTTTGTATACAGAGTACGGAGTTCGGTAACCGGAGTTCGGACTTCAACTATCAAAAGCAGCGGACCATATCCATCCCCACATCAGGACGAGACTCTCCATGACGATCAAATCAGACAAGCTGGAAGGGCAGAAGAGCAGTGGCGGCGCCACGCCCGCCGTCAAGAAGCTGATTCCCTTCGGCGGGTACTACACGAGCAAGGTGCCGGGCCACGATCCGGAGTTGACCGAGACCGGTCCCGGCACGCCGATGGGCGAGTACATGCGCGCGTTTTGGCATCCCATCTGCATGTCGATCGAACTGACCGATACTCCGCGTTACCTGAAAATACTCAACGAAGAACTCGTGGCGTTCCGTGACGGCAGCGGAAGGATTGGTGTGCTGCACGCGCATTGCGTGCATCGCGGCGCATCGCTCGAGTACGGTGCCATTCAAGAACACGGCATCATGTGCTGCTATCACGGCATGGTGTTCGATGTGGATGGCGCGTGTCTTCACGTACCGTTCCCTAAGGGCGAAGAAAAAGAGGCCGAGAAGTATGCCTGTTCGATTCGTCAAGGCGCTTATAAAGCCGTCGAACGTAACGGCCTGGTGTTCGCTTATATGGGGCCGCCCGAGAACGAGCCGCCGTTCCCTGAATGGGAAGGCGACTACACGGTGCTGCCCGGCGATGAACTCGTCCCATACAGCAACTTCCAGCATTGCAACTGGCTGCAAGTGCAGGACAACGCCGCCGACAACTATCACCCGACCGCGCTGCATGCGGCCAAGAACGTCGTCAATGGCAACTTCCAGGGCACGACGTTCGATGAAGTCGGCGCGGCCTCGATGGAAGTCGCTCCCGATATGCATTTTCAACCGGTGCAGCAAGGCCGAAGCCTCGCTTGCGCGGGCGCGCGCCGCGTGAACAAGGATCGGCTCTTCGTGCGTGTGCAGCATCAGGTGCTGCCGAACTTGAGTCTGCACGCATATACGTCGGAGGACGGTTCGAAGAAGAAGCTCTTTAGCCGCTTTCATATCGTGCGCTGGACCGTGCCTGTCGACGATCAAAACAGCAAGATGATCGGCTGGCGCGTGATGGGTCCGGGCATCGACACACGCGGTGTGGGCAAGAAGGAAATGGTCGGCTACGAGTCGATCGACTTTCTCGAAGGGCAAGTCGCCATGCGTCGTCCAGAGCGCTTTGGCAAGTACAAGATCGAAGATATCGTACCGATTCCGCCGAACCATCGCGAGCGCGAGACTTATAAGGAAGCGCAATACGCACCGGGCGATTACGAAGCGATCATTTCGCAGCGGCCCATTGCCGTGCACGCGCTCGAGAATCCGACGAAGTTTGATGCGGGCCTCTTCCTCTTCCGCAAGATGTTGCGCGATGCGGTGCGCGGTTCGAACCCGGCGGCATCCGCGCAGAATTTCGCCGATTGGTTTCGCGAGAACGCCGGCTCGCCCAACAGCTTCTGCTCGGGCAACGTGTTCGAAATTCCCGAGGGCAAGACCGTTGAAGAAGAAGTCACGCGTCGTCGCGCCGTCACCAAGAAGATCGTCGCCATTATCGCGCAGAGCGAGACGATGAAGGGTGATGAGCGCGCTAACTTCGTGCGGCAAAGCTTCGAGGAACTCGAGCAATCGATGAAGCAATAGCGGCTTATGGCGAAGGCGCTTTGACCAATGCCGAGCGCTTTCGCAGGCCCGCCGCTCATCGATCGAGGAGACGCAACCATGTCGACACAACCCATATCAACCGACCGCCAGGCACAGACGCTGCAATTGATGGTGCGACAAGTCCGCTTCGAAGGACGCGGCATCAACTCCTATGAGTTCGTCGACCCTGAGGGACATGCATTGCCGCCGTTCACGGCTGGCGCGCATCTGGACATCCATCTTGCAGGCGGCGTGATCCGTCAGTATTCCATCTGCAATGCGCCGCGCGAACGGCATCGCTATGTGATTGCCGTTCTGCGCGATGAGCGCGGACGCGGTGGCTCGAAAGCACTGCACGAGCAACTGCGCGTACAGGACATCGTGAAGGTGAGTCTTCCGCGCAATAACTTTAGTCTCGTCGATGGCGCGCGTCGCGTGTTACTGATCGCAGGCGGTATCGGCGTCACGCCGCTCAAGGCGATGGCGCATGAACTGGACGACGCCGGCATCGACTACGAGATGCATTACTGCACCAGGGACGCAAGCTGCGCCGCGTTTACCGACGAGTTCGAATCGATGCGCGCAAGCGGAAAGCTGCACCTGCATTTCGATGGCGGCGACCCGGCCACGGGCCTCGATCTGCGCCGGTTGCTCGACGCGCCGCGCGAAGGCGAGCATGTGTATTACTGCGGCCCAGGCGGCTTCATGAAGGCATGCGCCGATGCCGCCGGACACTGGCCCACCGGCACGGTGCACTTCGAGCATTTCAAGGCGCCGGAGCGCAATCTCGACGATGAAGCCGCCAACGATGCACTTGACAGTTTCACCGTGCGCATTGCGAGTACGGGACAAGAGATCGAGGTATCTAAGGAAGAAAGCATTGCAGACGCGTTGGCACTGGCAGGCGTACCGATTGAAACCTCTTGTTGCGCAGGTCTATGCGGCACCTGCAAAGTGCGCTATCTCGAAGGCGAAGTCGAACACAACGACTGCATTCTCGGCGACGACGAAAAGACCGAATTTCTCACGGCGTGTGTATCGCGTGCGACGAGCAGGGTGCTGGTGCTGGATCTTTAGCAAGCGCTTGAACCACCACGAAGGGCAGACAAAGAAATTTGTCTGCCCTTTTTCTTTGCGAGCGTCTAATCCGTCCACGCGTAAACCCGCTTGCCTCAAGTTTTTTTTAGTGGAAGACTTGCCTCCCATCTGCCGCGTCGGATACGTGTCCGATATATCGGACAAGCCTCAAACGGATTTTCCTCTTGCGAGATGCACACATGAAACTTGTTAGAGAAAGCGCGCGCTTTGCTCGTTGGGTTGCAATTGCCGGCCTTGTCGCGTTGGCGGCCTGTTCGAAAGTCGAAGCACCAGCGCAGGATGGGGCGGCAAGCTCAACGCTTAAGACCGTTTTGCAACGCGGCACCTTGCGCGTAGGCGATTGCTTGAGCTTTGCGCCCTTCGGTTTCTATAACAAGGACGGCCAGCCGGACGGCTACGACGTCGATCTCGCTAAGGAACTCGCTAAACAAATGGGCGTAAAGCTCGAAGTGGTCAACACCACCAGCGCCAACCGCATTCCAAATCTGCAGACGAGTAAGGTGGATGTCGTGTTCTGCAATTTCACTCGCAATCTCGAACGGGCCAAGGAAATTGCCTTTACCAATCCGTACGTGGTGGCGAGTGAAGCGCTGCTGGTCAAGAAATCGAGCGGGATCAAATCCATCAAGGACATGAGCAACCGCACGATTGCCACCGTCAAAGGCTCGACCAACGGCGACGAAGTGCGCTCACTCAACATGCAGGTGAAGATTCAGGAATTCGACAGCTCGCAAGCCGCCATTCTCGCCGTCAAGCAAGGCCAGGCTGACGCGATGATCGAAGACAACAACTTTCTCGCATACCAGGCATCGCTCGATCAGGAACTTACCGTCACTGACGAAGCCCTCGTGCCGCTTGAATACAACGCGTTCGGCGTCAAGGCCGGCGATCAGGTCTGGCTCAACTATCTGAACCTGTTCCTGTTCCAGATCAACGCGTCCAAGCAGAACGCGCAGCTCTATAAAAAATGGTTTGGGCAAGAGCCGCGTTTCCCGCTCCACCCGCAATATTAATTTAACCGTGACGCCGGTTGCGTGACGTCCAACGTGAGGAAAAATCATGGGCTATGAATGGTTGACGCTTGCTGGCTATTTCAGCGACTTCCTGCATGCCGCATGGCTCACGCTGCAAATCACGCTGCTGGCGTTCATTCTTGCGATGGCGCTCGGTCTTTTGACGGCGCTTGCAAGCGGGTCCAAGAGCCGCGTGCTGCGCGGAATCGCAAGCGTTTATATCGAAGTCATCCGCAACACGCCGGTCCTGCTGCAGATATTCATCGTGTTCTTCGGCTTGCCGTCCCTTGGCATTACGCTCGATGCTTATACAGCAGGCGTGATCGCACTAGGGGTGAACGTAGGCGCTTATCTGGCGGAAGTGTTTCGGGCGGGCATCCAGTCGGTGCCCAAGGGTCAGCTCGAAGCGGCATCGATTCTCGGACTAGAGCGCTCGCAGATCTTCACGCAAGTGGTCTTGCCGCAAGCGGCACGCGCTGTTTATCCGGCTATCGTCAACAACCTGATCCAGCTTTTGCTCGGCACGTCGCTGCTTTCCGCGATTGCACTGCCCGAGTTGAGCGGTACGGCGACCGTCATCAATTCGCGTACGCTGCTTTACGTACAGACTTTCACGGTCACGCTTCTTGCCTATCTCGTGCTCAGCAACCTGCTTTCCTGGGCTGCAGGGCAGATTGGCTTGAGGCTCTTTCACCCGCCGCTCGTCATCAGGAAGCCTTCGCGCCGATCGTTCATGCTGCGCCGTCCTGCCGCGCGCACTTAATCGGAGAGCGAGACATGTCGAGCGATTTATTGACGACGAGCCTGTCGATCCTTTTGCAAGGGCTCTTGATGACGCTGGCCTTGTCGGCCGCGTCGATCGTGGGCGGTACGGTGATCGGTCTTCTGGCCGCCGTGCTTCGTTCTTTCGGGCCTTGGGGCACCGACAAGATTGCAAGGCTCTACACCGAACTCTTCCGCGGCACGCCAGTGCTCATCACACTGATGTTCATCTATTTCGGCGTGTCCTACTTCGGCTATGCCATCGATGTCTTTGCCGCCGGAGTCGTCGGCTTGAGCGTTTATCAAGGCGCGTATATCGCCGAAGTATTTCGCTCAGGCATCGAGGCGGTCCCTAAAGGACAGTGGGAAGTCTCGCAGATTCTCGGTCTCTCCAAAGCGCAAGCGTTCTTCTCCGTAGTCTTGCCGCAGACCGGCCGGATCGTTTTGCCGCCGCTGGTCGGGCAATATCTCTCGCTTATCAAGGACACGTCGATCGTTAGCATGATCGGCATGTCGGAGTTGATGCACGGCGGCCAGGCGATCGTCGATCGCGTGGGCAAGCCAGTCGAGATTTATGGCCTCGTCGCCATACTGTATTTCATCGTGTGCTTTCCGCTGTCGCAGTGGGTGCGCCGTCACGACCGTAGAAGGAGCGTGCTGTCATGAGTGAAGCGTCGATCATCAACCTCGCGGGCGTGAGCAAGTCGTTCGGTGCCACGCAAGTGCTGCGGGAGATCAATCTCGATGTGAGGCTTGGCGAAGTGCTCGTCTTGATCGGCGCATCGGGCTCCGGCAAGAGCACCGTGTTGCGTATCATGAGCGGCCTTGAAACCGCGGATGCGGGCGAAGTGTGGGTCAACCAGGTGCCGCTGCACGATGCACGTCGCGCTAAAGAAATTCGTGGACATGTGGGCATGGTGTTTCAGCAGTTCAATCTGTTCCCGCACAAGACCGCGCTCGGCAATGTCACGCTTGCACTCATCAAGGCGCGCAAAATGAGTCCCGCCGATGCTAAGAAGCGCGCCATGGATGCGCTCGACCGTGTCGGCCTCGCCGATCGTGCGACGCATTATCCGAGTCAATTGTCGGGCGGCCAGCAACAACGCGTTGCCATTGCACGCGCACTCGCCGTTGAGCCAGGCATCATGTTCTTCGACGAGGCGACTTCCGCGCTCGATCCGGAACTCGTCGGCGAAGTGACCGAAGTCATGCGCGGACTGGCGCGCGATGGCATGACGATGGTCGTGGTCACGCACGAAATGGGTTTTGCGCGCAAGACGGCGGATCGCGTGGTGTTCATGGACAAGGGCGTGATTACAGAGCAGGGCGCACCCGAGCAAATCTTCGTGAATCCGCAGAACGAACGCACGCGGCAGTTTCTGCATCGCGTGCTGGATCATTGAGCGGAGCCCGGCCGATGTCGACAGTGGAAACGTCGCGTGCGCGCGGGGTGGATCGGGTCGTGGCGATCATGAAGCAATTGCATCTAGCTCGCAGGCCGCTTGCGATGCGCGAATTGATCGAAGCGACTGGCGCGCCGCGTTCAAGCATCTACGAACTGGTTGCAATTTTAAGCGAGGCGGGTCTACTGGAAGCGGGCCCCGACGGCAGCATCTTCTTTGGCCGCGAGATGCATTACTACGGCTCCGATTACGCGGTGCACAACGATTTGATCAGCCGCGCGCATCAGTCCATTCTCGCGCTCGTGCGCAGCCACGACGAGACCGCGCAACTGTGCATGCTTGAAGGCGACAAATACACGGTCGTGCTTTCAGAAAACAGTTCTCGACCTTTCAATATCAGTTCGGGTATTGGCGTCAAGGTCCCCATTCCCTGGACGGCATCGGGCAGGCTGCTGCTAGGTCATTTGAGCGGCGACGCAATTCGCGCGCTCATTCCTGATGAAGACTTCGTTCTGGACAACGGCAAGCGAGTAGATTTCAAAGACTTCCTCGCCGATGTGGAACGTGCAAGGGAGCAGGGCTTCTGCTGCACGACAGGCTTGTCGCATACGTTTCGCTATTGCATGGCCGCGCCCGTTCGCGATCGTTCTGGTTTGGCCGTCGCGGCGCTCTGCTTCATGACAAGTCGCGACACCGTTCCAGAGAAACGCGATCTCATGCTTGACGACCTCATTCGCTCGGCACGCGCCTTATCGCAACCTCATAGGCGGGGATGACTCGCCGCTTTGCGAAAAGCCAAAAGCCAAAAAAATATAAGCAAACCCTAAAAAGCTCTGTGCGATGCCGCGCGGATTGTTTGCAGTTAAGCGCATTTGCCAGACAAGACATCATGCACCCCATGCAATGATCGCCAATAGATAGTCCGTTTGAACAAAATTCGCGTCGGCACATCGCAAGTGCTAAGCGGGCTTAATATAATTGGTGACAAGTAACCCTCGCTGCATGGCGGCGCAAAGCCCGGAGAGAAGCTTTGCGCAACGCCCGACTAGGACTAGCTGGAGTCCCGTGTCGATGGGAATAGCACTTGCTGCCCGTTCCCTTTGTGCCTGCAGTTGTCCAAGCATAATAATGACGCATGCAGGCTGGCGGTTTCGAAGGCACTCCTTGCTTACGTCTGAACACCGCCAAAGACGAGGAAAATACAAATGAGACCGGTGGTTTTCGGCAAAAGATTCGGATGGCTGCACGCAGGCGCCGGCACGCGCGGCGTCGTTCTCTGCAACACCTATGGCCACGAATATGTGTGGACTTATAGCGGCCTGCGTCACCTGGCAGACGCTCTTGCGGCCCGCGGCTTGTGGGTCTTGCGCTTCGACTATCTCGGCACGGGGGATTCAGCCGATCTAGAGGCAGGACAAGACCTGTTCGATTCGGCGGTGGATGACATCGGTGCAGCCGTCGATTTCCTCAAGGAACAGACGGGTATCGAACACGTCACGCTAGCGGGCTTTCGGGTCGGTGCCGCGTTCGCTTTGGCTGCGGCGCTCAAGCGTCCCGTCGACGATCTCGCCTTGCTTGCGCCAGTCGTGAGCGGACGCACCTATATCCGCGAACTCGGCGCAGTGCGCAAGACCTGGCTCGACCAGCTCGCACCGCCCCTTCGCGAAGCGCAACCCAAGACTGGTCCGCTCAACGTGCTGGGTCAGGTTTATGACGATACCTTCAGGGACCGGCTTGAAAAGATCGATCTCGCGTCGCAAGTGAAAAGTGCGGCCATTGCGCCCGCCAATCGCGTATTGCTGATGCACGCACGAACGAGCTCGAAAGACCCGCTGCTGGATGCGCTCAGTGGGCTTGGCGTCGATACGCAGACACAACCCTTTGAAGATTTGCTCGGCTTCATTCAAGAGTCGGCATTCACGGTATTGCCCAAGGCTGCTTTGGCAACGGCCACTGAGTGGATTGCAAACGGCGCGCTCGAAGCAGGCCCCGTTAATACATCGGCTGCGGCACATGACGTGTGGCCAGATCTCGTCATCGAAACGCCGGAGGCTGTCGAGCGTCCCGTGCGAATGGACGAACAAGGACTCGTAGGCGTGCTGTGCGAGCCGCGTCATGGTGCAGCGCGTGGCCCTGTGTTTGTCATGACGAATACGGCGGCGAGTTCACGCGTAGGCGATAGCCGGCTTTCCGTGCGGATTGCACGCGAGCTAGCATCACGTGGTATTGCTTCATTGCGGTTCGATGCACGCGGCCGTGGCGACAGTCCGCTTCCTTCGGGCGATGTGCAGTCAGACACGCCCTTCGGCAGAATCTATAACGTGGTCGCAACCGAAGACACTGGCGTCGCCGCGCGTTGGTTGTCCCGGCAAGGCTACAAGACGATCTATGCGTTCGGCATTTGTTCAGGTGCGTATCACGCTTTGAAGGCAGCGGTCAGCGAGAGCGTTATTACCGGCGTGATTTCGGTGAATATCCCTACGTTCAAGCGTCCCGAGGACAAAACGCCCGAAGCGTTGCGCGAATCCACACGCAACTCCATGGCGGGTTATGCGTTCTCCATGCTCGATCCGCAGAAGTGGAAAGCCATTTTGCGCGGCGATAAGAATCTGCTTCGCGTAATGGGCTTTATCGGCGGCTACATGCTCACGCGTGCGCGTTCACGTGTCGTCGATGTATTGAGGCTCGACAGCTTGAGCAAAACGCCGCCCGAGCAGGCCACTACACCCATGCCGATCATTCGCGCGCTCGACGCTAGAGGCGTGAACACGGTGCTGGTCTACGGCGCCTACGATGCGGGCCTGGACTTGCTCGCCGCGCATTGCGGCAAGCTGGGCGCCCGACTCAAGCGGCTTCGTTCAGTGCGTGTCGCAACTTACGCCGATGTCGATCATTCGTTGTTCAATGCCGCAAGTCTTCCGCAAGTGATCGCGTTGTGCGAGTCGGTCATCACGCAGACGAACGTGCAGACCGAAGTTCCAGGCGTGTCGCAACAGCGAAACCATAGCAGCGCACTGACCGATCAACGCGTTTGATGCTTCTGCATATAAGCGACATGTAGTGCACGCACGCGTTCTGCAAGGTCGTCGACGGGGCCATCCACGATTGCTCCGTCGATCACCTCTTCAATGGGCAGCGCGCGAACAGGGCTGGTCCCAGCACCGAGTTCCTCACGCCAGCGCGTGAACTGCGCGGTCGAACTCGCATAGACGATTCGCCCAAGCCCCACCCACGCATGCGCCGCCGAGCACATCGGACAATGCTCGCCCGATGTGTAGACCACGGCATTCTTGCGCGCGGGCTCGCTCATATTTTCCGCAGCCCACTTTGCAATAGCGAACTCAGGATGCAAGGTCTTGTCGCCCGTGCTGATGCGGTTACGATCCTCAAAGAGCACGTGACCGTCGCTCGCCACCAGTAGCGAACCAAAGGGTTCATCGCCTTGGTCGAGCGCTTCTTTAGCCAGTTCGATGCATCGTTCGAGATGTTTCCTGTCCACGCTATCTATCATTCGACCTCTCCGTTGTTTGCTCGCCTTCTTGCACATTGAACACGCCTCAATAAACCGGATTCAAGCATTCGTACCGACCGCCGTTAAGAAGAAAACAGGCCTTTTCTTCATATCATTAGGGTCGTAACTCGATTTCGCTTTGCAGCGGTTTGCCTGGGTGCAAGTGATGAACGTTTCATGTTTCCTAGCGGTATGGCTAATGGTGTTCAGCCTTGCCAGCGGCGCGCGCGCGGCTACGTCGCCGCTCAATTACACCACGTCCTGGATAGGCAACACTTTCGGCTTCGGCGATGGCAAGTGGATGCAGCAGGACATACAAGCCATCCGCGTTGCACCGGACGGAACCGTCTATACCAATAGTCCGTGGGATGAAAGCGGCGCCGAGATCGCGGCGTATCGCAATGGCGACCGCATCGCGGTGGCGGGCGCGACGCATGGTTGGGGCGCGGCGGGCGGCGACGCCATTGCATCGAACAGCACATACCTCTATGCGGCGATGTCCATCGGCAATCAAGGCGGTGGCCTCGTCGGCGCGGATTATCCGCCCAACGGTTATACGTGGTTCGGCATTACGCGACGCACGATCGCCAACATCGCCAAGGGCGCGTCTTTTACGGGCGGCGCCGGCAACAGCGCGAATGCTACCAAGAACAGTTTCCTGATCGTGGCGACTGTGCCGGCCGGAACGGACGCGGGCATTCGCGGCCTGGCCGCTAACGATAGCGAGCTTTTTGTTTCCGACGCGTCGAGCAATCAGATCGTCGTGTTCGATGCCAACACGATGAGGCGTAATCGCGCGTTCAACGTGACATCACCGGGACGCATGGCACTCGATATAGACGGCACGCTTTGGGTCATTACAGGCACGTTCAACGGACACCCCGCCATTGCACATTATTCGACGACAGGCGCGATACTCGGCGGCGTGCCGATACTCCCCATAGGAACGATACCCGCGGATATCGCGGTCACTCCATCGGGTGATCTTTATATCGCGGATAACGGCGTGGGCCAGCAGATCTTGCCTTTCCGAAAGAACGCGGCGCTAACTGCGGTCGGCACGCTCAAGGGCGTGAATCATGCGACCGCTGGCACGATCGAAGCAGGGCGCTTCAACTCGGTCACGGGTATCGGTTTCGATCAGGCCGGCAATTTGTACGTTGGACAAAACGGCGAAGGCCCGCGAGTTCTCAACTCTGCCTCGGTAGGAACGGGCGCGGTGCTGCAGGCTTTCAAAGGCGTCACACGTTCTATTACATGGGAACTGGACGGTCTCGTGTTCGTCGATGGCGCGAGCTTCGATCCCGGCGCGCCGAACACCATCTATACCGGCTCGAAAGTCTTTACGATGGACTGGAGCAAGGCGCCCGGCAAGCAATGGACGTACACGGCGCATACCGTGGACCGCTTCACTTTTCCTGATGACCCTTCGATTCACATCGGACGCGCGGTGCGTGGCCAGCCGATGGTACGGCGCCTGAACGGCAACCGGCCG
Organism: Caballeronia sp. LZ001; assembly: GCF_031450875.1. Lineage (NCBI taxonomy): Bacteria > Pseudomonadati > Pseudomonadota > Betaproteobacteria > Burkholderiales > Burkholderiaceae > Caballeronia > Caballeronia sp. LZ001. Next base: position 1,473,232 of record NZ_JARTVX010000004.1, read on the forward strand.
TATCTATTCACGCTCGATCCATATTCGCATCAGCTCTATGTGCATCGCTTCGACGCCGCGCACGGTTATACGGCAATACCATCGGTCATGTTCGCCGAGTCCTATATTTCAGGCGGTTTTCCAGCGAATCAACCGGCCTATGGCGAATGGATGTGGCGCGACATCAATGGCGATGGCCATCTCGACACGAGCGAATTCATAGGCAATCCATCGACGGGGAGTCTGATAGGCAACAGCTTCATCTGGGTCGATTCCCTTGGCAACGTATGGTTCGGTACCCCGACGAGCGGCATACGAGAAATGCCGCTGCAGGGCTTCGATGCCTTGGGCAATCCGCTTTACACCTATGCATCGGCGAAGACTTATACGATGCCAGCGCCTTTCACGCGCATTGGCCGAGTGCTTTACGTGCCTGAGACCGACACGATGTATATCTCGGGCTTCACGCAAACCATTCCCTATGATGCCGCGCGCTGGAAAGAGGCCGGCCCATATCTCGCGCGTTACGACAACTGGACTCGCGGGCCGCGCGTCATGACCTATCTCATCGCGCTCCCTTGGGACACGACGACCAACCCCGTGATCACGCCCGTGGGACTTGCGACAGCGGGCAATTACCTCTTTGTCGCGGGCCTCTTTACGCAGAAGGTGTATGTGTACGACGCGCGCACCGGCGCACACGTTGGCTGCATGTCGCCGGGCGCGAACGTAGGCTGGACTAGCGGCTATGTCGATGTGGAACTGGGTATCAGCGCCACGCTAAGGGCCAATGGTGAATACGACATTCTTTTGGAAGACGATGCACGCGCCAAGATTCTGATGTACCAGTGGAAGCCATGAATTCTTGGCGCAGTGCAACGCGCCAACAAGTCAGACGCGGCAAGCAAATGAATATGGTCTTGCTGCAACCGCATGGCCGTTCATCGGTATCGCCAGCTATTGAGCCTACAAGATATCCAAGGGAAAGTCCTAAGAAAAACATCTGATGTCTGATGTATATTTGACTGCATGCTACCTAAGAGAGCAACATGCGTCTAAGCGTAGAGCGCTCAATGAGCGACAAGATTCAAGAGTCGCTCCTGACCATGATCCGTGAGCGCAAGCTCAAGCCAGGCGATCAGATTCCTACGGAACTGGAACTCTGCGAATTGCTCGGGGTAGGCCGTTCGAGTTTGCGTGAAGCCGTTGCTCAGATGATCTCGCACGGTCTGCTGTCTCGGGTACAAGGTCGCGGCACCTTCATCAGACAAATTTCGCTGAAGTTGCAGGGCGGTCTGGATGATCTGATGTCCGTAACCGACATGATCAAGAGCGTCGGCGCCGTGCCTTCAACGAGTCGCATACAGATGGATACCATTGCGGCATCGGAGAGTTTGTCAGAAAGACTCGGCATCGAGCTTGGGGCGCCGTGCGTACGTATCGAACGCGTTCGCCGCGCGGACGACGCCGTAGCCGCCTATTGCATCGACACCATTCCGAAGACGCTCTTCGATGCAGCGGACGGTGAAGTCGGCGAATCGCTTTTCGGCATGTTTGCGCGCACGGGCCGGCGTCTGTCGCATACGCATACGTCGATACAGCCGACCATCCTCACGCCGCGCGATCTGCCGGAACTCGGAGACGGCTTCGGTTTGTTTCTCCTGCTGGACGAAGTGGATTTCGATCAGAGCGGGGAACCGCTCTGCTATAGCAACGACTACTACAACACGAGCATTTTCAAATTCGATCTGGTGCGCAAGCGTCGCTAAGACAATCTTGCGTTTAGACGCGCACCAGAAGCAACATCGGAGGAGACACCGATGGAGTTCGAGGCTTTTACCGCAAGCGAGCTTGCCGCGTATCTCGGCGCAATTCCCGAGATACGTGCGCTGCTTGGCGAGCCGCACGATCTGGAAGTGGCCGAAGTCGGCGACGGCAACCTGAACTATGTGTACTTCGTGACGAACACGAAGGCGCCGGAACGCAGCGTCGTCGTCAAGCAGGCGCCGCCTTTTTTAAGACTAGTCGGCAAGACGTGGCCGTTGTCGTGTCAGCGCATGGAGCATGAGGTAGCGGCGTTACGCCGCTTCGGTGCGCTATGTCCGCGGCATGTGCCGAAGGTGTATCACGCTGACAGCAAGCGCTTTCTGATGGTGATGCAAAGGCTTGCCTCGCATCGCATTTTGCGGCAAGGCCTGATGGATGGCGTCGTCTATCCGAAGCTCGCCGCGCATCTGTCGACGTATCTTGCGCAAACGCTTTTCCACGGGTCCGATCTGTTTCTTGCGCCGGACATCAAGAAAGAGGCCATGAGCGCGGCGGTCAATTCCGAGTTGTGCAAAATCACCGAGGACCTCGTCTTTACGTTTCCTTTCGAAGATCATCCGTCGAACGTGTACAGCGCCGCATTGCCTGCGTCATCGCTTGAACGACTGAGGACCAGCGAAGCGTTGCGCATTGCCGCGGGCGACATGAAATGGGCGTTCATGAATCACGCCGAGACCTTGCTGCATGGCGATCTGCACACCGGCTCGATCATGGTCAACGAAGACGAAACCTTCGTGATCGATCCGGAATTCTCGTTCTACGGACCGATTGGCTTCGATATCGGCGCGGTGCTCGCAAACCTGCTGCTCGCGTATTTTTCGCGCGACTGGCATGGCCGTATAGACGATCGAGATCCTTCCGGCTATCAGGAATGGTTGCTCGTTCAAGTGGCCGAGGTCTGGAATGGCTTTAGCGCGCAATTTTTAAAGCTGTGGCGCGAGCACGAAAGCCGTGGCGAACGCGGCTTTATAGGCGGTCACGCAGAAGCGCGATCTGTCGAAGGTTATCGCACGCACTTCATGCGTCGGCTGCTAGCGGATACGCTCGGCTTCGCTGGCTGCAAGATGATTCGGCGCATCGTCGGCATGGCGAAGGTCGCGGACATCACGCGCATTCCAGATGCTCAGGCGAGGGCGCGTATCGAAGTGCGCTGTCTGCGTTGCGCGGAAGACCTGCTGGTCAAGCGCGCGACGCTTGGCAGTATCGAACAGGTCGTCATGCTTGCGCGCGAGGTTCAGCGCGAAACAATCACACATGCATAGTCCACTCGGAGCTTCCATGGTTGCGCAGTCCTTGTTCCCCACGCTTGCCCCGACGATCGAATGGCGCGATGGCGATCTCCTGCTGCTCGATCAGACGCGCCTGCCGCATGAAATCGTGGTGGAGCATGTCGCCGATGCAGCCGCCGTCTGGCGAGCCATTCACGAATTACGCGTGCGGGGTGCGCCCGCCATCGGCGTCGCGGCAGCATACGGATTGTGCGTCGCCATGCAGGACGCGCGCGACTTGCCCTTGACGCAATTTCGTGCTGAGCTTGAACGGCGCGCGGGCTGGCTCGATACCGCGCGCCCCACGGCGGTGAATCTGAGTTGGGGATTGAGACGCATGCTGCAATGCGCGCGCGCATGCAACGCAAGCGACTCGAAGGCGCTTTACGAAGCTTTGGTGGATGAGGCCAAACAGATTCATGCGGAAGATCAGGCGCTATGCGAAGGCATCGGCATGCATGGTCTGCCGCTTATCGAACCGGGCAGCGGCGTGCTCACGCATTGCAATGCAGGTGCGCTTGCCACCACAGGCTTAGGCACGGCCACCGCGCCGATCTATGCCGCACATCGCGAAGGCATTGCGTTCAAGGTGTTCGCGGACGAGACGCGGCCGCTTTTGCAAGGCGCGCGCCTGACCGTGTTCGAACTGCAGCAGGCGGGCGTGGATGTAACGCTGATCGTGGATAGCGCGGCCGCGTCGATCATGTCGCATGGACTGGTGGACCTCGTGATCGTCGGCACGGACCGGGTTGCGGCAAATGGCGACTTCGCCAACAAGATCGGCACACTGAGCGTGGCCATCGCAGCGAATTACTACGGCATACCGTTCTACGTGGCTTGTCCTTCGTCCACACTGGACTTCCGCACACCGACCGGCGCGCAGATCGAGATAGAAGAACGTCGCGAAGAAGAGGTGACATCGCTTGCAGGGCAACCTATTGCGCCGCGAGCCATCAACGCGCGCAATCCCGCATTCGATGTCACGCCGCATGAACTCGTCACGGGCTTCATCACGGAGCGCGGTATCGTGAAAGCGCCTTTCGAACGTTCGTTGCGTGGTTTCTTCGCAGCCGAAGGTAATGCCGCATGAGCACGGTGGATGAAGGCGCGCTGCGCCGGGGTATTGTCGAGACCTCGCTCGAAATGGAGCGGCTCGCTATCAATCAGGGAACCTCGGGTAACGTCAGCGCCCGCTTCAACGACGGCTTTCTCATCACGCCCAGCGGCGTTCCTGCGCGTGAAATGCACGAAGACATGATGGTGTGGCTGCCGTTAAATGTCGGTGATGACGCGAGCGTGCTGCGCACGGCTCGCCCGTCTTCGGAATGGCGCATTCATCGCGACATTCTTCGAGCACGGCAAGACATGCACGCGGTCGTGCATACGCATTCCATAGCGGCCACGGCGCTTGCCATTCATGAACGCGATATTCCCGCCGTGCACTACATGGTCGCGGCCGCCGGCGGACATTCCATTCGCTGCGCGCCTTATGCGCTCTTTGGCACGCAAACTCTTTCCGATCACGCCTTAGCCGCGCTTCTGAACCGGCGAGCGTGTCTGCTCGCGCATCATGGTGTGATCGCGCTCGGCACCGATCTTGCGCGCGCCGTGTGGCTCGCGCATGAAGTGGAAGTGCTTGCCAAGCAATATCTTCTCGCCTGTCAGTTGGGTGCTCCGCCGCTTCTTTCGGAGGAGCAGATGGATGAAGTGCTGGAGAAGTTCAAGACTTATGGCCGGCGCGACAAGAAAGATTCTTAGCGCGCTTGCCTTGAGGAAATAGTCGTTTGCATCGTAATGAATAAATCCTACAACGGAGACAGCTATGGCCTGGAATTCAGCAAGATTCGACGGATGGGGCACGTTCGGCAAATCGACCGGCGCGGTTTTTTTATGCGCGGCGGCCGCGCTTAGCGGTTGTTCCAAGAGCGACAACAGTTCGACCGCCAGCAGTTCGGGCGCGAGTTCGAGCGAAGCCGCGAGCGCTCCCGCAAGCGCACCGGCGCCGGCCGCTGCCGCGGGCGGCAAGGCGAAAATAGGCTTTTCGATTGCAACGCTTAACAATGCGTTCTTTGTCGGGCTCAAGGCCGGCGTGGAGAAGGGCGCCAAGGAGCAAGGCTTCGATCTCGTCCAGACCAATGCCAATGGCGACGCGCAACAGCAAGTCAACGACGCCATCAACTTGCTGAGTCAAGGCGTGACTGCCCTCGTGCTGAATCCTATCGACTCCAAGGCCATCATTCCGGCTGTCGAGAAAGCCAACTCGATGAACATTCCGGTCTTCACGCTCGATCGTGGGTCGGATGGCGGCAAGGTAACTTCGTTCGTTGCGTCGGATAACGTCGCGCTCGGTCAAACCGGCGCCAAGTGGATTGCCGATCAACTGACCAAACGCTACGGTTCGGCTAAAGGGAATGTGGTGGATTTGATCGGCCTTGTCGGCACGACCGCCGCCACCGACCGTGAGAAAGGCTTTAGCGACGAAATGGCGAAGTATCCCGACATCAAGGTGGTTGCGCGTCAGGAAGGCGCATTCGATCAGGAGAAGTCGCTTAACGCGATGACCAATATCCTGCAGAAATATCCGCAAATCGACGCGGTATTCGGCGCCAACGACGACAACACCGTGGGTGCGGAAAAGGCTATCGACAATGCGGGCCGCTATAAGCCGCTCGGCGATAAAGCGCACATTCTCGTGATCGGCGCGGATGGCACGGCGCAGGCGCTTTCCGCCATTCGCTCGGGCAAGCAGGACGCGACCATCTCGCAGAACCCCATTCAGATGGCCGCCAAGTCGCTGCAGTTCATCGCGGACTACAACGCCAAGAAGGACGTTCCGGCGAATTATGCCTGGCCGACTTTACTCATCGACAAATCGAATATCGATTCGGATGAGACCAAGAAGTACGGGCTGTGGTCAGAGGAAGTCAAACAGTAAGGCAAGCCGCGGGCACACGCTTAAGACTTCAAGCGTTCAAGCGTTTGAGCTCTAGCGCGTTGCCCGCTAACGGAATGCACGACATGACAGTCGAAACGGAAGCGCAAGCGCAGGCGCCGCTCGAAGCGTCCGCGCCGCTATTGCGCATGCAAGGCATCGTCAAGAGCTTTCCTGGCGTCAAGGCGCTGCGCGGCGTCAGCCTCGAACTGCGAACGGGCCATGTGCTCGCTATCGTCGGCGAGAATGGCGCGGGCAAATCGTCGCTCGTGAAGACCTTGTCTGGCGCGTATGAGCCGGACGAAGGCACGATCGAGATCGACGGCGTACCGCTTGCGCGCGGCACCAACGCGGCGATCGATGCAGGCGTGGCCGTGATTTATCAGGAGCTCTCGCTGATCAACGACATGACGGTCGCGGAAAATTTATTCCTTGGCCGCATGCCTGCAAGGAACGGCTTCGTCAAGCAACGCGAGGCCAACCAGCTTGCGCGCGAAGCGCTGGATCGCGTGGGACTCGACAACGTGCCGCCGTGGATGCGCCTCGGCGATCTGCCGCTCAACAAGAGGCAGCTCGTGGAAGTAGCAAAAGCCGTGGCGCGCGATGCCCGAATTCTCGTCATGGACGAACCCACGGCCGCGCTGCAGAGCCAGGACATCGCCAATCTTTATGCCGTGGTGCGGCGGCTGCGTGCCTCGGGCATGGGCATCATCTTCATTTCGCATCATCTGGAAGAGGTGTTCGAACTCGCCGATTCCGCCGTCGTAATGCGCGATGGCGCGACGGTCGGCGCGCGTCCGATGTCGCAATGGACCGAAGCCGAACTCGTGCAGGCAATGGTCGCGCGCAATCTCGAATCGTTCTATCCGTGGGAGCCGCGTCCTTATGGCGATGTCGTGCTCGAAGTGCGCAATCTCGCTAGCGCGCCGTTGCTGCGCAATGCGAGCTTTACGGTACGCTCGGGCGAAATCCTGGGCATAGCGGGCATTGCCGGGGCAGGACGCACCGAATTGCTCAAGACGATCTTTGGCGCGCTGCCCGCGACCGGTGGCGAGATTTTCGTGAAGGGGAAGAAGGTCACGAACCATTCGCCCACTCAAGGCGTGCGTCACGGCCTCGTTTATACGTCGGAGGACCGCAAGCTCGAAGGGCTCGTGCTCGATGCCAACATCGAAGAGAACATCGCACTGTCGAGCCTTAAAGCGCTTGCGAGCGGCGGCTTCGTGAGCCGCGCCAAGAAACGCAAGCTGGCGCAGGAAGCAAGCACGCGCTTCGGCGTTCGCTCGTCTTCGGTGTTGCAGATCACCGGCACGCTTTCCGGCGGCAATCAGCAGAAAGTCATTCTTGGCCGCGCAACGGCGACAGCACCCGTGGTCATCATGCTCGATGAACCCACACGCGGCATCGACGTGGGTGCGAAGACCGAAATCTACGCACACATGGTGTCCATGGCGCGTGCGGGCGCAGCGGTCGTCATGGTGAGTTCCGAGTTGCCGGAGTTGCTCGGCATGTCGGATCGCGTGCTCGTGATGTATCGCGGCAGCATCGTGACGGAGCTACCGCGCGATAAAGCGGACTCTGAAACTGTCATTCAATGGGCTACAACAGGAGCAGGCGCATGACCTCCACGGCAGCCAACCGCGAGGACTCGGAGGCGCTCTCGCGCCGCGTGATTCGCCAACTGAGGAGCGGCATCGGGCCATTGTTTGCCGCACTCGTCATCATCTGCATCGCCTTGTCGATTGCATCGCCCGAGTTTCTGACGACCAGCACGCTCACCAACATCATGGTGCAGGTCTCGGTGGTGGGCATTGCGGCGGTAGGCGGCACGTTCGTCATCATCACGTCGGGGATCGATCTCTCGGTCGGATCGCTCGTTGCGTTGAGCGGCATGGTCGCGGCAACGGTCATGGCAGGATCGAGCCCAGGCGCCGTCGGTCTCGGCGTTGGAGGGTTATGCGTCGCAATTGCGGTCGGGGCCACGGCAGGCGCGCTCAACGGCCTTGCCGTGTCGTGGTTGCGCCTCGTGCCCTTCATCGTCACGCTCGCGATGATGGCCATGGCGCGCGGCCTCACGCTCGCCATTTCCGATGGTCGCACGAAGTTCGATTTCCCCACCGCCTTCACGGCCTTCGGCGCGAAGACCATCGCGGGCTTGCCCATGCCGATGATCGTCATGCTCGTGATCTTCGCCATAGGCCATGTGCTCTTGCGCAAGACCACGTTCGGGCATCAGGTCTTTGCAGTCGGCGGCAATCAGGAAGCTGCGCGTCTTGCCGGTATTCCCGTGCGCCGCGTGGTTTTTTTCACCTACATGCTGGCCGGCGTAACTGCTGCCATCGCTGGGATCGTGCTTGCCGGACGGCTCAATTCCGCCTTGCCGTCCGCGGCCAACGGACTCGAATTGCAGGTGATTGCCGCTATCGTGATTGGCGGGACATCGCTTGCGGGTGGACGTGGCTCGATCGTGGGCACCTTTATCGGCGTCGTGCTGATCGGCGTGATCAACGTGGGTTTGTCGCTACTCGGCGTGAATCCCTTCTGGACGCAATTCATTCAAGGTGGGGTCATTTTCGCGGCTGTCTTGCTCGACGCGCTTAGTCAGCGGCGCAAGCGTTAGACGTGTTCTTGCAACGCACCCTAAAACCGGAGGAGCACAACATGAAGAAAATCATTAACCAGCCCGATGTCTTCGTCGATGAAATCATCGAGGCTTTGCTTATCGCTCATCCCGCGTGGATCAAGAGCGCGACGGACGACAAACGCGCGCTCGTGCGCAAGGACGCGCCCAAGGAAGGCAGAGTGGGAATCGTGACAGGCGGCGGCTCGGGGCATTTGCCCGGCTTTCTCGGGTACGTCGGCGTGGGGCTTTGCAGTGGCGTGGCCGTGGGCAACGTGTTTTCATCGCCCTCGGCGGAACAGATATTCGAAGCGACCAAGGCAGTGGATGGCGGCGCGGGCGTGCTTTACGTATACGGCAACTATGGCGGCGACGTCCTGAATTTCGACCTTGCCGCCGACTTGGCCGAACCCGAAGGCATCGACATCAAGACAGTGGTGTTGACCGACGATGTAGCATCCGCGCCGAAGGAACGTGCGGCCGACAGGCGCGGCGTCGCGGGCATGTTGTTCGCGTTCAAATGCGCGGGCGCCGCCGCTGAACGCGGCGATTCGCTCGATGAGGTCACGCGCATTTGCGGCAAGGCGAATGCCCATTGCCGGACCATGGGCGTGGGCCTCTCGCCGACGATACTTCCCGCGGCAGGCAAGCCGACCTTCACATTGCCCGATGGCGAGATGGAAATCGGTATCGGCATTCATGGCGAACCGGGAACGCATCGCGGCAAGCTCGAAACGGCCGATGCCATCGCCGAGCGGCTTATCGGTCAGATTCTCGGCGATTTGAACGCGCCTAAGGGATCGAAGCTCGCGATACTCGTGAACGGCCTCGGCGCGACGCCGCTCGAAGAACTGTATTTGCTGTATCGCCGTTCCTCGCAACTCATCGCCGATCAGGGCCTGAAAATAGCGCGCTCGTATGTCGGCGAATACGTAACGAGTCTGGAAATGGCGGGGGCATCGATCACGGTGATGCTGCTCGACGACGAACTCGAAGCGCTGCTCGAAGCGCCCGCGAGTTCGCCATTTTTCCGCGACGGCACCGCATCGTAAGAGGAGTGCGCAATGAGCGTATCGAACCAGGAACTGCGCGCCATTTTGACGCGTGCGCTAAGCGCGCTGCCCGCGCATGCCGACGAGTTACGCGACCTCGACGCCGCTTTGGGCGACGGCGATCTCGGCATCACGGTGCAATCAGGGTCCATTGCCATCGTGAAGGCGCTTGCCGCTTTGAACGATGACGCCTCGCTTACCGACGTATTGTTCGCTGCGGGCAAGGCGTTCTCGACAGCGAATCCATCTACGTTTGCAGCGCTCGTCGGCGGCGGCTTGCTCGCGGCAGGCAAGGCGATGAACGGCAAGGACACGGTGAGCCGCGACGAGGCGCTTGGCATCGGACGCGCGGTGGCTGCGCGCATCATCGAACGTGGCAAGAGTCAGGTCGGCGACAAGACCGTGCTCGATGCACTCGTGCCGAGTCTCGATACGCTCGAAGCATTGCAAGGCAGCGCGACTGAGTTGCTCGATGCCATGATCGCGACTGCGCAAGCGCAGGTAACGGCTACGGCCTCGAAGCAATCGCAAAAGGGTCGCGCGTTATGGGTGCAAGAACGCAGCATCGGCCACGCTGACCCTGGTGCGACCGCTTACGTGCGCTTTTTGCAGGCCTTGCGCGAAGCGGTCGCCAGTTGAATCAATCCAGCGTGATGCCGTCGAAACGATGGCCTCCAAGCGGACTGATCAGATAGCCGTGCACGCGTTTCGAGATCGGCTGAAACGTATTGGCGTGCGCAAGCGGTGTGTACGGCACCTGATCCTTGAAGACGACTTGCGCTTCTTCATAAAGCTTCGTGCGCGCGCTTTGATCTGTTATGAGGCGCGCTTTAGCCAAGAGATCGTCGAACTGCTTGTTGCACCATTTCGCCATGTTGCTGCCATGCACTGCATCGCAGCCCAGCGTGGTGCCAAGCCAGTTGTCGGGGTCGCCGTTATCGCCTAGCCAGCCGTAGAGAATGGCGTCGTGCTCGCCATTGGTCTTTGCGCGCTTGTTATATTCGGCCCATTCGTAGCTGACGATATTCGCCTTTACGCCGATCTTCGCCCAATCCGATTGAATCAGTTGCGCCATCAGTCGCGCGTTCGGGTTATAGCCGCGCTGCACGGGCATGGCCCATAGCGTAATGGTGAAGCCATCGGGAAAGCCCGCTTGCTTCAACAACTCGCGCGCCTTCGCGGGATCGTGCGGTGCGTCTTTCAGCGCCTTGTTATACGACCATTGCGAAGGCGGCATCGGGTTCGTGGCCAGCGTGGCCGCGCCTTCGTAGACGGTCTTGATGATCGCCTGCTTGTCGATCGCCATGTCCAGCGCGCGGCGCACCGTCACGTTGTCGAGCGGCTTGTGCGTCGTGTTGTAGCCCACATAGGCAACGTTGAAGCCCACGCCCGACAACACCGTGAGCTTCGGATTTTTTTTCGCCTCGACGATGTCGGCAGGGCGCGCGAACGAGGTGAGTTGGCACTCGCCGCTCGCGAGCTTTTGTTCGCGCACGGCGGCATCGGGCGTGATCGAGAAGACGAGCTTGTCGATATGCACGTCCTTGCGATTCCAATAGCTTGGGTTCGCGTCGTAACGAATGGTCGCGTCCTTTTGATAATCGCGGAACACGAAAGCGCCGGTGCCGACAGGCTTCTGATTCATGTCCTCCGGCCGGCCTTCCTTGAGCAATTGCGCGGCATATTCGGCGGAAAGAATGGACGCGAACTCCATGGCTATGTTGCGCACGAAAACGACATCGGCCGTCTTTAGTGTGAAGCGCACGGTGTTGTCGTCGAGCTTCTCGACCGATGCGATGTTCTTGTCGTAGCCGAGATCGGTCAAATACGGAAAGCTCACCGGGTGCGCCTTCTGGAACGGATCGTTCGGGTCGATCATGCGTTTGAACGTGAAGACCACATCGTCGGCGTTGAAATCACGCGTGGGCTTGAACCACGATGTCGACTGGAATTTCACGCCGCGTCGTAGATGGAAGGTGAAGGTCTTGGCATCGGGCGACTCGTCCCACTTTTCGGCAAGGCCCGGCGTCAGGTCGAGCGTGCCGCGTTTGAATTCGACCAACGTGTCGTAGACGGCGTGCGCGCTGGCGTCGAAGTCGGTGCTGGTGGTGAACTGGGCGGCATCGAATCCGGCGGGGCTGCCTTCGGAACAGAAGACGAGGGTCTTGCTTTGAGCCGATGCGGTCTGCGGCGTGGCGATGAACGCGGCGAGAAGGGAGACGGCAAAACCGCACAGGGCGCGTGCGCTTCTTCGAGTCGGAGCTTTAACCATTGTGCCTCTCTGGGATGGAGATGAGTGGATGAGGCGTACTTTAGCAAGGGATTGGCTTCTGAGTCGTCGAGCGTAATTGCGTGATGCGCTGATCGGGGAAGTAGTGTCGCTGCTCGGATTTATAGCCGAGCGTCCAACATAATAAAACTAATGTCTAATAGCGACCAACGATGGATCACATTTTTATCGCTTTACGTTGTAGAACGTGAGCCAATTATCTGTGTAACCATCAAAGCTTTATCTATTGAAGCAGATGCGGCCTTTGGCGAAGAAACCGTCGCGTCGAACGCAAGCAAGTAAAGCCGACGATGCGCGCCAAGTTAGACTTACCGCATCGGGTGCCGTAAAAAATCAGCGCCTTCGAGAAAACAGGCCTCACGTTTCACGCGAGCCTGCCGTAATCGTGAACATGAACTCAAAAACCTCTCTCCCATTCGCTCCCGGCAGCGCCTTGCACGGGACTACTCAATCCGTCGCTTTAGCTGTCGCCGCGCTGCGAAAGGCGCGAGGCAAGCTCAATCCCGACGACGTCACGGCAGGCACGCGCGAGTTCGAAGCGCTTGAACTGGATTTCCTGAGGGATATGATCGATTTTCTGAGCGTCGATCCGAACGAGCACTGCTGGTTCGACGATTAAACGCAACGGCCGCTTCCATCTGCGGCCGTTGATTCGTTTCACCGACTGGCGGGCATTGGAATTCGATGGCGAATCTCAAGCCAATGACCGCCGCCTGAGCGCCTCACGCCTCCAACTGCTCCAGCACCTGGCCCTTGGTTTCGATTCCGAGGAAATGCACCGCCAGCGCGGCCAGCAACGGCACCGCGCCGAGCGCATAGAAGGCGAGGTCCATTTGGCCGCCGAGCAGCGTCTTGCCGACGAGCGCCGGCGCGAAGATCGCGGCCACCTTGAGCCATGCGCCGCCAAGTCCGCAGCCGAATGCGCGGATGCTGGTCGGATACAGTTCCGGCGTATAGACATAAGCGGTGATGAAGCCGCACGCCATGAATCCAAGCCCAAGCGCGCAGAACGTCGCGACCACGTAGACGGATTCATGCTGGAACACGCCCGCAAGCACCAGTGAAATCGAGCACAGAACGAACGACCAGTTGATGACCGGCTTGCGCCCAACCTTGTCGACGATCAACGCGCAGGTGAGCGAGCCGATCACGCCGAGCACGGAAGCCGCGACGGCCAGGTTCAACGCGAGTTGCAGCGGTGCGTGATAAACCGTCTTGTAGATGGTAGGCAGCCACGTCGAGAGACCGTACTGAATCACCCCGCACGTCATCCATAACATCGCGACCGCGATGGTGCGTTTTAGATACGCCGGGCCGATCAGATCGAGACGGCGGCGCTTCGGATGGCGCAGCGCCATGGCATCGAATTCGGCGACGTTGCCAAGCGGCGGCAACGGGCCTTTCACCGAGGCCTCGAAGGCGCCGAGCGCATCGCTCGCTTCGCGCATGCGGCCGCGTTCCGAGAGCCAGCGCGGCGATTCCGGCACCAGCGTGCGCAACAGGAAGAACAGCAAGAGCGGCACGCCGCCGATGATATACATCGCTTCCCAGCCGAAGCGCGGCACGATCCACGCGCCAAGCCCGTTCGATGCCAATAGTCCGATGGGAAACACGATCTCGTACAACAGCACGAAACGTCCGCGTCCATGCGCACGCGTGATCTCGTTGATGTAGGTCGCCGCCACCGGCAATTCGCCGCCCAATCCCAGCCCCTGCACGATACGCAACGCCACGAACACCGCGAACGAAGGCGCGAAGCCGCACGCGATACTGGTCAGCCCGATGATGCCCGAGCTCCACGCAATGGAACGCACACGCCCGTAACGTTCCGCGAGCGATGGAAACAGGAACGCGCCTACGAGTTGCCCGATCGATCCCGACGCAATCAGAAAGCCCACTTGCCCCGGCGTCAGCCCCCACTTCTGTATCAGAAGCGGCAACGTGGCCGCAATGACGATGACATCGAAGCCATCGAAAAAAGTCGCCGCACCGATCAGAATCCGGGCGCGCACCTGCATCGCATTGGCGGGCAGCCTCTCGATGCGCGCGATGATCGATCCTTTCGTCACCGGGGAAGCGGCGGCTGCGGCCGCGCCCTCGGCAGTGGTGGCGGTGCCGCCGTGCTCGGCGACCGTATTGCCCATGGTCCTCATGCCTGCTCCTGGGTGATTCGGTAAAGGGGTGATGGTTGTCTCAGGCGAGCGCTTTCGCGGTGTCGGCGAGGGCGGCGAGGTCCACCGCGCGTCCCTGGCTCATCCATTTCTTCGCGACCTTGAGATCGCGCGCCGCGTTGATCGCAATCACGCCGCGCAGCGCGTCGCCATCGAAGAAGAAGAGCGAAGCTCGGCGCGCTTCGAGATCGCCACGTACGACATGTGTGTAGCCGGGCGCGATATCGCCGAGAATCTGCAGATTGACGTCGAATTGATCCGACCAGAACCACGGAATTTCCGCATACGGCGCGCGCACCCCGAGTACGGCGCGTGCCGTGGCAATAGCCTGATTTTGCGCATTGGCCCACGATTCGAGCCGCACGCGACGCTTGAGCCACGCATTTGGATGATTGGCGACATCTCCGCAAGCGAACACGCAAGCGTCCGACGTGGCGCCGAATTCGTCGACGACGATGCCATCGTTCACGTCCAAACCCGCATGTTCGGCAAGCGCCGTGTGCGGATTCAGGCCGATGCCCGCTACCGCAAAATTGGCGTCTAGCGTGCTGCCATCGGCGAGATGCGCGCGCACGCCGCCTGCATGATCGTCCAGCGATACGAGCGATGCATTCAAACGCACGTCGACACCGCTATCGCGATGCAGACGCAACAGAAACGCCGATACCGCTTCGGGCACCGAGCGCGCGCATAGACGCGACGCACCTTCGATCACCGTCACATCGACGCCGAGCTTGCGCGCGGTCGCCGCCACTTCGAGACCGATCCAGCCGCCGCCGATCATGAGCAGGCGCTTGCCATGCGACTCGCGCATACGCGTGCCGAGCGCGACGGCGTCGTCGAGTGTGCGCAAGTAGGCAAGATGCGAGGTCTTCACCAGCGCGTCCGGCAGACGGCGTGCCGCGCCGCCGGTCGCGATCACCAGGCGGTCGTAATGCACTTCGCGGCCGCTCGCCGTCCGCACGACGCGCGCTTCGCGATCGATCGATGCCGCGCATTCCGGCTGCCACGCTTCGACGAGCGAAGCGAAGGCATCGTGATCGACGAGACGCACGGTGCTTATGTCCGCATCGCCCGAGAGCACGGCCTTCGAAAGCGGCGGACGCTCGTACGGCAGATGGATTTCATCGGCGATCATCACGAGCCGGCCATCGAAGCCTTCCTTGCGCAAGGTCCTGACGATCCAGCCGGCCGCCTGTCCGCCACCGATGACGACCACGGTGCGTGGCGCGTCGAGCACGTTCGAATCAGCCATTTTTACGCTCCGTCATGAACTTGCCTTCCGGCGCCTTCGCCTCCTTCTGACGGCGCGTGTGGCCGTCCAGCCCGCCATCCACGGCCCATTCGGCGAAGACCGTCGGACCTGGCTCGAAATCGCGCGGCTGCCATTCGGGCGTGAGCATGTCTTCATCGGCGTAATACTCGATGAGACCGCCCGCCGGATTTTTGAAGTACCAAAAGTACGCCGATGAAACCGGATGCCGCCCCGGTCCAAGCTGCGTGGCCCAGCCGCAGCGGCTGATATGCAGGCCGCCGCCGAAGACTTCGTGGATGTCGCGAACGGTGAAGGCGACGTGATTCAGGCCGCGTTTGCCATCGGGCAATTGCAGAAGAAAAATGTCGTGGTGCCCGCCGTGCGGCGCGCAACGCATGAACGCGCCGCGACCCGGGTAACGATCGGAGGTCTCGAAGCCGAGCAGCTCGTGATAGAACTTCTCCTGCTCGGCCACGCAGTTCGTGAAGAACACGACGTGTCCCACTTCCACGGGTTCGGCGCGATCGTAGACGGGGCTCGGTGTATCGACACGCAGCGTCTGTCCCCACACGTTCGAAGGCGAACCCCTCACGTCGAGCGCGCGTTTGGTCGTGACGACCACGCGTATCGACATGCCGTTCGGGTCGATACAGCCGACCGCGTCATCGGTCTCGAAGTGACCCGGCTGACCCGCGAAGCGTGTGCGCAATGCGTCGAGCTCCTCGCGCGTGGCGACGCCCCAGGTCACTTCGCGCAGCGTTGGACCGGCTTCGAAGGCGGGCGGCAACGCGGGGTCGTCGGCGAGCGCGAGTTGCACGGCGCAACCGTTGAGCGTTTCGAAGCGCGCGCCCGTCTCGTCGTGGGCGACTTCGCGCAGACCCCAATCCGCGAAAAAGCGCCGGCAGGTGTCGAGATCGTTCACGCCGTAAGTGATGCTTTCAATGCCAAGGATGGTCATAGCCGCCTCTTCAGTTCTTTTCAGTTCGCCCACGGCAGCGGGGCGTCGTTCAAGCCCCAGTAAAGGCTCTTTTGCTGCATGTATTCGCGCAGGCCCAAATGGCCTTTTTCGCGTCCCATGCCGCTGTCCTTCCAGCCGCCGAATGGCGTCGAAATCGAGAATTGCTTGTAGGTGTTGATCCACACGGTGCCGGTTGCAAGCGTGCGGGCCGTGCGCCACGCGCGCTTGTAGTCGCGCGTCCAGATGCCTGCGGCAAGACCGAACACGCTGTCGTTCGCAGCGCGGATGAGCGCGTCTTCGTCGTCGAAGGGCAGGGCGGCGAGCACCGGGCCGAAGATCTCTTCCTGGCACATGCGCGCGTCGTTGCTCAAACCCTCGATGATCGTCGGCAGATAGAAGAAGCCTTTTTCGCGGCCTTCGCCCGTGGGACGTTCGCCGCCGCACAACACGCGGCCGCCTTCGGACTGACCGAGCGCGACGAAGCGTTCCACGGTCTCGCGATGCTGCGCCGTGATGAGCGGACCCATCTGCGTGTTCTCGCGCGTCGGGTCGCCGACACGCAGCTTGCGCGCGCCTTCCACGAGGCGCGCCATGAATTCGCCATATACCTTGCGTTCGACGAACAAGCGCGAACCCGCGATGCACGATTCACCCGACGAACTGAAAATGCCGTATAGCACGCCGTTGACCGCGTGATCGAGGTCCGCATCGGCATAGACGATGGTCGGAGACTTGCCGCCGAGTTCGAGCGATACCGGCATCAACTTCTCCGCCGCGAGTCGCGCGATGCCACGGCCCACTTCAGTGCCGCCCGTGAACGCGACTTTTCTGACGAGCGGATGGCGCACCAGCGCGTCGCCGATCACCGATCCCTTGCCCGGCAACACGCTCACCACGCCGCGCGGCACGCCCGCCTCCTCGCAGATGCGCGCCAGCGCCAGCGAAGCAAGCGGCGTCACTTCGGCGGGTTTGAGCACGACCGCGTTGCCGGCGGCGAGCGCGGGTGCGAGCTTCTGCGCATCGGAGGCGATGGGCGAATTCCACGGCGTGATCGCGGCGATAACGCCGAGCGGTTCGTGCACGCTCATCGTCAGATAGTCGCCGCGTGGGGGCGTCAGCGCTTCTTCGAGTGTTTCGAGACACGATGCGAAATAGCGGAACGTGCTGGCGGCGCTCGCCACGAGCGCGCGCGTTTCGCTGATCGGCTTGCCGTTGTCGCGGCGCTGCAATTGCGCGAGCGCTTCGTGGCGCGCTTCGATCAGGGCAGCGATGCGATGCAGCACCGCCGCGCGCTGATGCGGCTTGAGGCCGGCCCAGTCGTCGCGGCGCCACGCGCGATCTGCAATCTCCACGGCTTCGAGCGCATCGTCGGCGCTCGCCGTGGTGATCTCCGCGTTGACGGATTGATCGGCCGGATAGATGCTCGCGTAACCGTTGCCGCGGCCTTTGCGCCACTCGCCGCCGAGAAAAATCTCGCCAGACGAAACGATCGAAGTGTCGGGATGATTCATGGTTCTACATGCTCCTCAAATGACGCAGCGTGCAGCGCGATTGCGCAACGCACGAATCGCGCTGAACGCGGTGAGCGCGGACGTCTTGGGATTCGACGGCAGCGGTTTGCCGCACATTTCGAGCGACATCTCGCCGAACGCGCCGCGCGCCACGATGCGATGCACGTTGCGTTCGACTGTCGGATCGGCGATCAGCGTGACGCGCGTGCCATCCAGCCCGAGGCCCGCGAGCGCGATGGTTGCCGCGACGTTCGCGTTCTTCGGATAGAGCCGCGCCGCATCGCGCGCCGTGCCTTCGAAGATCACGGTCTCGACCGTCAGCGCGTGCAGGTCGCAGACGCCTTCGGCGGGCGTGCCGAGCCAGCCGAGCGGCGGCTTGCGGCCGGTGTATTGCACTTCGTCGAGGCCGCCTTCTTTCGCCGATGCCAGCGCGTCCACACCGCCTATCGCGCCGGAAAGCAGCGTGAGCGTGGCCGCGCCTTCGTCGGCGGCGTGCGAGAGCGCGGCGAGCAGGTTCACGTCGGACAGCGCACCGATGGACGCCACCGCGCAGTCCGTACCCGACCTGAGCAGCGGCACCACGTGATCGACGAGCGCCGCATGGCCCGCGCATTCGAGTGCGAACTCGGGATGATGCGAAAGCGCATCGACATGCGATACGACATCGACGCCGTCGCCGAGCAAGGCGCGCACATCGTGGCGATCGCGCTCCGGCACGATCACATGCGAGATGCGCACATGCGGATCGTGATCGAGCGCGCGATACACCGCGCGGCCGATCGCGCCGAAGCCGATCATCGCGACATCGATCGCTTGATGGACATGTCGGGGATC
The DNA here is from genome assembly GCF_031450875.1 of Caballeronia sp. LZ001. NCBI lineage: Bacteria > Pseudomonadati > Pseudomonadota > Betaproteobacteria > Burkholderiales > Burkholderiaceae > Caballeronia > Caballeronia sp. LZ001. The sequence continues at coordinate 1,491,929 of NZ_JARTVX010000004.1, forward strand.
ACGCATATTCCGGCTCCTTCGGCTCTTCCTTTTTCACGGGCGGCCCGGCAAACGCGGTCGCGAACGAGCCGACCGAAAGCATGTCCACTTCCACGAGCACGGGACCGTCGATGGCAAGCCCTTCGCGCACGATCTCATCGGCCTGATCGAGCGACGTGATGCGGCGATGCGCGAGGCCGAGACTCGCGCAAAACTGCGCGAAATCCGGTTGATGCAGATCGACGAACATGCGCCTACCGCCGTACTGCGCGTCCTGAATGTTGCGGATGACGCCGTAGCACTGGTCGTTCATCAGTACGATCATGACGTTGGCTTTTTCCTGCACGGCGGTGGCGAGTTCGCCTACGTTCACCATCAAACCGCCATCGCCGACGAGCGCGACGGTTTTCTTCGCCGCGCACGAAAGCGCCGCGCCGATGGCCATCTGCATGCCCTGACCGATGCCGCCGCCTAGCGCATGCACGCCCGCGCGCGGGTTGAAAATCTTCAGCAGCCGATTGCCCCACGTGCTGTTCGAGATGGTGACGTCGCGCACCCAGTTGTAGTCGCGGCCTACCGCGCGTTGCAGCGAATCCACCAGACGCTTGTACGGCCCGAGTCCCTTCGATACTTCCGCCACCGCGACTTCCCGCGCGGCGGCAAGATCGCCCGCGAACGTCTGATCGACGCGCAAGCGGCCCTCGAGCAACGCGGCGAGTTCGTCGAGCACGGTGGCGGCATCGCCATGCACGAAGAGTTCGTTGCGGTAACCCCGGTTGTCGGCGAGTGCGTCGGCATCGATACGATAGAGTGGCTGTGGCAGCGCGAGCTTGTACTTGAGCGTTTCGTTGCCGCGCAGACGCGAGCCGACGACCACGAGCGCGTCGCACGTCTTGTAAAACGCTTCGACGGAAGGATGCACGTTGAACGCGCCGAGCGTGGCCGGATGATCCTCGGGCAACACGCCACGCCCCTGCACGCTCGTGACCACGCCGAAGCCCAGCTTCACCAGACGCTCGACCGCCGCGCGCGCGTGACGCGTGCCGCCGCCAAGCCACAGGAGCGGGCGCTTCGCTTGCGTCAACGCTTCGGCGAGTTGATGCACGCGCAGAGTGTCGTGCGTGAGCATGCCGACGTGCGGTGCGGCTAGGTCCGCCGGCCATTCGATCTGCGCCGCCTGAATGTCGATGGGAATCTCGGCGCTCACCGGACCCGCAGGCGCGGTCAGCGCGACGCGCACGGCTTCGCGGATGGTCGGCAGCGCGGTCTCCACGGTGCGTACACGAAACGCCGCCTTGGAGATGGAATGCAGCATCGCCAATTGATCCGGCGCTTCGTGGATATACGCGAGGTCCTGGTCGAGATACTCGGTTTCGATCTGACCGGTGATATGCAAGAGCGCGGTGCCCGCCGTCAGCGCTTCGACCATCGCGCCTGCTGCATTGCCCGCCGCCGTGCCGGTCGAGGTGAACGCCACGCCCAGTTCGCCCGACACGCGCGCAAGACCGTCGGCCATGTTGAGCGCGCCGGCTTCCCCGCGTGCGCCGACGTAGCGGATGTTGCCGCGCCGGCCGATGGCGTCGAGGATCGGCATGTTGTGGATCGAGATGACGCCGAACGCCGTGCGCACGCCGCATTGTTCGAGAAACGCGGCGATCAGTTCGCCGACCGTGGTGGTTTTAGACATGTCGGGCAAAGCCTCCGGAAACATCGATATGACTGCCGGTCGTGTAGGACGACAACGGCGAAGCAAGATAAAAGAGCGCTTGCGCGGCTTCTTCGGGAAGACCGAAGCGGCCGAGCGGAATGTTTTTCTTCCGCGCGAGCTCGGCGGTCCATTGCTCCCAGCTCTGACGCGGTTCGGGCTGCGCATCGAGATAGTGTCGATAGCGGCGCTTCCACTGTCCCGATTCCACGATGCCGATGAGGATCGAATTCACGCGGATGCGCTCGGGCGCAAGCTCGGTCGCTAGCGACTTGACGAGACTCAACACGCCCGCACGCGCCGATGACGTCGCGACCATGTGCGCCTCGGGCTGCAGCGCGAGCAGCGAATTCACGCAGACGATCGCGGGCGAGGGCGCATCCTTCAACATCGGCAGGAAAGCGCGCGTCGGACGGATGATGCTGAAGTACTTGAGGTCGAGCTCGTCGCGCCAGGCGTCGTCGGTGGTATCGGCGAAGGTGGACACGCGGCCCTGTCCCGCGTTGTTCACCAGCATGTCGACGCGGCCGAAGCGCTCCATGACGCGCGCCGCGAAAGCGTTCACCTGTTCGGCATCAAGCACGTCGCAGCGGGCCGCGAGCAACGGCGCATCGGGGAACTGGCGCTCGAGTTCGGCCTGCGCGGCGTCGAGGCGTTCGCCGTCGCGCCCGCAGATGGCGACTGCCGCGCCCGCGCGCAGGAAGAGTTGCGCCGTCGCGAAGCCGATACCAGACGATCCGCCCGTGATTACCGCAACCTTATCCGTGAGATCGATCTGAATCATTGCAACCCCAGAGACTTCATATAGCGGCTCGACGCGGCGGTCTGCGCGGCCGGACGATAATTCAGACGCATGGAGAGCGCATCGGCGGCTTCGCGGACCCGGTCGATGAGACCGCTTTCGAGCAGCGCGGCATCGATCTCCGGACGCGGGATCGTCGTCGTGATGACGGCAACGATGCGCCCGGTATCGTTACGCACCGGCGCGGTCACCACCGAAATGCCGCGCTCGAACGATGACTGGCTGGTGGCGAAACCGCGTTCGGCGTCTTCCTTCACGCGTTCGAAGAGTTCCTCGACCGTTTCTGGCGTCGCCTTCGTAAAGCGTTCCAGATGCGGCTCGGGATAAAGCGCGCGTAGCTCGTCGAGCGAAAGATCACCCATCAGCACATGACCGTGCGTGGTCGCATGAGCGGGCAGACGCGTGCCGACATTCACCTTCACCGAGCTGAAGATCGGCGCGTGACTTTGCGCTTTCGCCACGAACACGACATCGCGGCCATCGCGAATCAGGATGTGGCTCGTGAGGCCGGTTGCATCGCGCAAGGCTTCGATCACGGGCAAGCCGAGATCGGTCAATTCGAGCGAGCTGAGGTATTCGAAGCCGAGGCGTAATACGGCCACGCCCAGCCGGTAATTGCGATCCTTGTCCGCGCGCTCCAGAAAACCCAGCGATTCGAGCGTCTGCAAGAGGCGAAACACCGTCGTGCGCGGAATGCCTAGACGCCGCGACAGCTCGGGCGCGCCGAGCACCGGCTCGCGCGGCGAAAACTCCGTGAGAATCTTGAGGCCGCGTTCGAGTCCCGGCACGATGTAAGTCGGTTCGGCCTTGTCGGCGTCGTCTGCGCCGAACGTCTCCGGTTTCATTGTTTGTCCTTCGTCTTTCATGGTCGATCCGCGCTAGTGCAAAACGATTCGATCAGCGCCGTATAAGCGCCGGGCGTTTCGACATAACCTGCGTGGCCCGCGTGCGGCATCACCTGCAAGCTCACGCGTGCCGCTTGCGCGATGCGCTCGCACGCAACCGGCGGCGTGATCGCGTCATGCGCGCCGACGGCCACGGCCACGCGTCCTTCATAACGTGCAACGTCCGCTGCAAGATCCGCGTTGGCGAGCAGATGCGTCGCTTGCGCATAGCCGGCAGGAACGATGCGCGCCATGTTCCAGCGCACCCAGTCGCGCGCGGCATCGTCCGCATCGGGCGACAGCATGTTGGCGCTGCGTTCGCGTGCAAGGCCTTGCGCACCCAGTTCGGCGAGCATCGCCAGACGCGCGTCGCGTTTCTTTTCACGCTCTTCCTTCGATGCCGCGCCATATCCCGCCGCCGGCGATATCAGCAGCAAGCCCGCGACGCGCCCTTGCATGCGCGCTGCAAACGAACCCGCGATGATCGCGCCGAGCGAATGACCGACAAGCACGCAACGCGGGATATCGAGCGCATCGAGCCATGCCGCAAGCGCTTGCGCATAATCCGCCGCATGCGGCTGCGCGCTTGCCACGGGCGTCGATACGCCATAACCCGGCGTGTCCCATGCGAACACACGGCGATGCGCGCCGAGTGCGTCGAGTTGCCTGAGCCACGACGCCGCGCCCGAACCGATACCATGCAGAAGCACCACGGGCAGGGTGCGCAGGTGCGCGGCACCTGCCTTGCGATAACCCGTGACACCATGTGCGGTATGGATACGCACTTCGGGAAACTGCGCGAGCGCGTCGAGGTAGGTGAGCGTGCGAGCGGTCATGGCGGGTCTCAACGCTTGAGCTTGGCGAGCGGCGAGTCCGGCGGATACGTCGGCGTAATGGGCTTGGCCGCGCCGAGCATCACGCACATGAGCGCGTCTTCCTCGCCGATGTTGATCTCCGTGCGATACACGCCCGGCGGCACCGAAATGAGATCGCGCTCGCCGATCACCGTTTCCCAGGTTTCGCCGTCCTTCTCGCAAACCACTTTCATCTTGCCGCGCAATACGAAGAAGATTTCCTCGACGTCCATGTGGATATGGCTCGGTCCGATGTTGCCGGCGGGAATGACCATCGTCGAGAAGGTGAAGCCGCCTGCCGGAACCGTGTTCATGTCCTTGGCGACACCGGTGCCGCCCGTGCCGACATAGCGCATCTGCGCACGGCGATACTTCGGGTCGTAGTCAGCCTGAAACTTGAGCGCGTCCCAGTCGTAGCGCCGCGTGTCGAGGCGCGCGACGCGCGTGGTCATCCATTGATCGAAGCTCGCGCCAGCGGGCTGCTCCCACGATTTGCGTTCGATATCTGCATCGGCCATCGTCAATCTCCAGGTGTTCGAATGAGGTAGAAGTCAATTCATCGCGAAGCCGCCGTTGACCGGCAGCAACTGGCCCGTCACGAAACGCGCGGCGTCCGAGAGCAGGAACAGCGCAGGGCCGTTCACGTCGTCGGGTACTTGCGCACGCGTGAGCGCGCGGCCCTTTAGGTAATACTCGTGACGCTCGGCGGGAACGTAGGCGGTCGCCTCGACTTCGGTGAGGCCGGGCGCAATGGCGTTGACCGTCACGTTGCGGCCGCCGAATTCGCGGGCGAGGGAACGCGTCATCGCAATCACCGCGCCCTTGCTCGCAACGTAGGCAAGAAGCTTCGGTGCGCCCCACAACGCTGTATCCGAAGCGATATTGACGATGCTTCCGCGCCCCGACTCCGCGAGATGCGGCAGGCATGCCACACTCATCAGCCATGCGCCGCGCACGTTGACGTTCATGACGGCATCCCAGGTCGCGGGCGTCAGCTCTTCCGCGGACCTGCCGCCCGAGTTGGTGATCGCGGCGTTGTTGATGAGGCCGTCGATACCGCCGAGCGTCTGCACGCTCGCCGCCACGCACGCTTCGATGCTTGACGGGTCTGCCAGGTCGAGCGCGATGAAATGCGCGTCGTGGCCCGCTTCTCTGAGCGATCGCGCGAGCGCTTCGCCTTCGGCATGCAGGACATCGCCGAAAGCGACCCGCGCGCCTTGTTTGGCGAGCGCCGTGACGAACGCTGCGCCGAGTCCGCGAGCGCCGCCGGTCACGAGTACGCGGCGGCCTTTGAGCGCGTCACGCATGAACGTGCTCCGCGTCCTTTGCACTCGTTTCCAGCGCGGCCAAATGCTGCTGCGCGCGTTGCTTCAAAAGACGCCGAACGCGCGTCATGCCGACATCGTGCTGATAGAGAAATTCGTGATCGCGCGCGTTGGGCGCAAGGCTTTCGAGCACGTAGCGGTCTTGTTCCAGCACGGCCCAGTGCAGCCCTTCCAGACGATTGCGATACAGGAAACGCCATGCGTCGCGCTGCCAGCCGGACACCTTGCGTGTGCGCCAGAAGTAGACCTGGCAGTTGTCTTCGTCCACGGGCGTCGCAAAACCGATGATGCCGAAGTTGCCGCCCGGGCCGAACTTCTTCTTGTAGGGAATAGCCAGGCGCATCCACAGACAGCCGGTTTCGCCGAGTTCCACCCAGTCGAAATTCACGTCGCGCTGATTCACCTTTTCGAACATGAGACCGGTGTCGGTCTTGCGCACGCGCATGTCGGCCTGCTTGTCGCCTTCGGCCATCGAATGCGAGGTCGCGTGAAGATATGCGCCGTGCATCGGGTCCATGACGTTATCGATGGCGTACTGGTAATTGCACTTCCAGTGCGACATGCAAAGAAAGCTCGCGTATTCCTCGCCGACGAGTTCTTCCGGCAGCACGAGCGGCGCGGGTTCCTGATTGGCGTCGTCGCCGAACCAGAGGAAGATCGCGCCGGCGCGCTCTTCCACCGGATACGACTTCACGCACTTCTGTCCTTCGAGCGGGCACGCGGAAACGGCCGGCACTTTCTGCACGGTGCCGCTGCCATCCACTTCGATACCGTGATACCAGCACGCCACGCTGCCGCCGAGATTCCACCCGAGCGACAGCCGCGCGCCGCGATGCGGGCAGCGATCTTCGAGCGCATGTACATGGCCTTCGTTATCGCGCCACAGGACGATCTGATCGCCGAGACGCGTGAGCCCGATAGGCGCATTCGCCACTTGCCAGCTCGGCGCCACGGGATACCAGTAATTACGCAGACCGCGATCCAGATAGCGCTGGACGGGATCGGCGGTCGAGATTTGCTTGAGGGACGTCATGGGGATCTGCTCCGGATTCGATGTCGTTTTGTCAGTGCCGCCGCGTCATTCCGCGAGCGTGCGCAACTCGGCGGCGAGACGCTCGGTGGTCCAGGCCGCGCCTTCCGGCGTGCGAAAGCCATCCTTGTTCAAGCCTGCGGCCACTTGATCGAGTTCCAGCGCACCGGCTTCGAACACGTGTTCGAGGGCATCGCCGAAATCGTTCTCGTACTGGGTCGGTTCCGCCTTGCGCGTCTGCCAGACGAAGTTTTCGGTTTGTCCGGGCTGCTCGATCACGCCCTTGCCCGCGACGTTATTCGGTTGCGGCGCGAGCCACGGCTTGAGATGCGGATTGAAGCTCACGATTTTTTCCATGTCACGCCACCTTGATCTGGATTTCTTCACCGGCCAGACGCACCGAATACATCTTCAGGTCGCGTCCGCCGGGCTCTTTCATGCATTTGCCCGTGGGGATGTGAAACACCGCTTCGTGCAGCGGACATTCGACGGTGTCGCCATCGATAAAACCCTGCGTCAGCAGCGCATACGCGTGCGGGCAGACGTTTTCGAGCGCATACACCTCATCGCCGACTTTGTAGATGCCGATTTCCGCGCCGTCGTCGAGTTTGAACTCGATCGGCGCGTCTTCCGACAGGTCGCCGGCATGACCGGCGCAACGCCACTGTTCTGCCATCTCTCACCTTCCTTGGGATCGTATTGCGTTCCACCTAAGGAACATCAGTTTATGTATGGGCATTATAGGAGTGCTTTTGCTGCGACAAAATAAAAATCCGCCGCTCTAGGTGAAAACACTGAAGCTGCGTCTTAAAAATGTGCATCCCCTCTCACTAGCAACGCGCCTAGAGTGCAATTTGACCTTGATTCAGAAGCATTTTTCCTGCCGGAATTACGGTTCTTCAGCCCCGTTTGACGTTGCCGACCGCGTCGCAAAATTATTATTTCCGCGCTAAAAACCTCACTATACTTTCCATAGGCAGGACGTTGATCCATATATGGAACACAACCATCGATCAGCGCGATGCCTTCCGAAGCACGGTCATCGAAGGCCGTCCGGGATGCGGTCAAGCGCTACGAAACGGCAAAGGAAAGAAGCGGAACGGGTCCGCTCTTGAACCACACGGTTAGGAGGACGAAGGGTGAAGCACATCATCGCAGCGGGGCTGCTCGGAGCCGGGATCGCAACCGGCGCGGCGGCGCAAAGTACAGTGACGCTTTACGGCAGCCTCGATGCCGGGATCGCGTACGTGAACAACGTGGGCGGACATCCAAAGTGGATGGAAGAGCAGGGCAACATGCAGCCGGATCGTTGGGGCTTTCGGATCGTCGAGGATCTGGGCGGCGGGCTTAAGGCGGTGGCGCAACTCGAAAACGGCTTTTATACGAATACCGGAACCTTCGCGAAGGCCAACACGCTGTGGAATCGACAAGCCTACCTCGGTCTCGATCAGAACAACGTGGGCACGCTGACGTTCGGGCATCAGACGCCATTCAGCTTCGACATGCTCGGACCGCTTTCGACGGCCTATCTCGCGGCAAGCTGGTACGCGTTCCATCCGGGCAATCTCGACGAACTCGCCGATACGGGCGTGGTGCCGTACGACAACTCGGTCAAATTCCGCTCGGCGAACTTCTATGGCTTTTCCGCCGGCGCGATGATGGGCCTAGGCAACACGACGAACTTTTCCACGGGCAGGAACCTCGGTTTTGGCGTCTCGTATGCAAACGGTCCGTTCAAGGCGGCCGCGACTTACGCGAACGAGCATAACCGCACCCCGTCCATCGTCACGACGGGCATCAACACCTTCCAGGGCGTTGCATCCGCGAGTTACGTGGCGGACAAGCAGGAAGTGATGGGCGCGGGCGCGTCATACGAGATCGGCAAGTTTCTCGTGCATGGGCTTTATACGCGTGTGAAGCTGGAATCGAATGGCTTCTCGAACACCTTCCAGTCCTACGATGCCGGTCTCACCTACAAGCTCATGCCCGACAACTGGATCGCGGGCGGCGCGGCCACCACGACTTTCGCGGGCGGACGCTGGACGCAATTCGAAATCGGCGAGATCTATTTGCTGTCGAAGTCCACGCAGCTATACGTCAATGCGCTCTACGAGCACGCCACGTCGGGCGCCAAGGCGGCGTTCTTCACGGCGGGCGTGTCGAGCACGGCCAATCAGGTGATCGTGCTCGCGGGCATTCATCACTCGTTCTAGCGGGAGAGGAGCCGCGCGGTCGGGTCGTCGGGCGATGGGCGGTAGTTCAGCCGCGCGGACAGGTCGATGGCCGCGCCGCACACCGCTTCGATAAGCGGGCGCTTCTCCTCGTCCCGCCCGATGTCTGAGCGCGGCACGGTCGCCGTGACGGCCGCAACGATGGCACCCGCGCGGTCGCGCACCGGCGCCGTGACCACCGAAATGCCGCGCTCGAACGACGCCTCGCTCAGACCATAGCCAAGCGTCGCGCACTCGCGGACGCGCTCGTACAGTTCATCGACGGTAACGGGCGTGCGGTCCGTGTACTGCTCGAGCCGCTCTTCCGGATAAAGCGTGCGAAGCGCCTCGCGCGTCAGGTCGCCCATGAGTACGTGACCGTGCACGGTCGCATGAGCGGGCAGGCGCGTGCCGACCTGCACCTTCACCGAACTGAACATGCGCTCGTGACTCTGTGCCTTGGCGATAAAGACCACGTCACGCTGATCGCGGATCAGCAGATGCGTGGAAAGGCCGGTGGCATCGCGCAGGCGTTCAAGCAACGGTGTGCCAAAGTCGGTCAGTTCGAGCGAGTTCACATATTCGAAGCCGAGTCGCAAGACCGCGACGCCCAGCCGGAAATTGCGGTCGCCATTCACGCGTTCGAGAAAGCCGAGCGATTCGAGCGTCTGCAAGAGGCGAAACGTGGTCGTGCGCGGAATGCCGATGCGGCGCGACAATTCCGGCGCGCCGAGCACCGGCTCACGCGCCGAAAATTCAGCAAGAATGCGCAGGCCTCGTTCGAGCCCTGGCACGAGATAGTTGGCGCCTGCCGTGGACGCGTCCGCTTCCCCGTCGGGGCGGAAGTCCGCGTCGGTTTCATCTTGTCTGCCTGAAGCCATGATCGGCGGTCGTCTTCATTGTTATTCGAGAGATGGCAATGATAACGCGCGGGCTGACTAGGCAGGCCGATCGTCGAAAGTGCGCGTTTGCGATTCGACCTGCGCGCCCCCCCGATATCGAGAGCACCGAAAAGGTGCTTTCCACGCTTTTCACAAGCCGATGTCGGTACTTCTTTCATATAAAAATCATTTTCAAACCGAAACCGCTCTTTCCCAGGAAACGTTTGCTCAGGATTTCTTGCGACCTGCCGTTAAGTGAATCAGGCGCCTTGTTCTCCTTGGTTCTTCTCCGTGTGGGCGGAACGCGCCGATGCCAATGGGGCAACGCACGGTCTTAAGGACCCGTGCCTTGAATCGAATCAACGCGGGCGAGATTAATGAGTGTAACGACCAGGTTGAATTTCACGCCGCGTGCATTGCGGCCGCCCGCGCGCGAGATGCCGAGCGTCGGTGTCGAACACGCGCCGCCGCCTCGACGGCCCGGCGGCTTGCCGACCTGGGTCATCGTCGTGGCATGCGTCGCGGCGTTCGCGGTCGTCGCCGTGCTGGCGATGGTTCGCATCGACCTCGAAGCGCAGTTTTGCCTGGCGTTCGCCACGCTCGCCGTGATGGTCGTGCTGCGCCGCTCGCGTTTCATCGAACATACGCGGCTCTTCTTCCTCTTGTGTTCCGCTTTCCTTTCGATGCGCTACGTCTGCTGGCGCACCACCTCGACACTTGGCTATAACGGTTTCGCCGACTTCATCCTGATGATGATGATGTACGGCGCGGAACTCTACGGCATCGTGCTGACGCTGGGCGGTCTGTTCGTCAATAGCCGGGCGCTGGAGCGCCCAGGCGTGCTGTTGAACCGCTCGGCCGGCCCGCTGCCGACCGTCGACGTCTACGTGCCTTCGTACAACGAGCCGCCGGAGATGCTCGAGATAACACTGCGCGCCGCACTCGACATGCGCTATGACCGCGAGCGCGTGAACGTTTACTTACTCGACGATGGCGGCACCGAACAAAAGCGCACGCAGACCGATCCGGTCAAGGCTGCAGCCGCGCAGGAACGCGCCTTGACGCTCTCCCTGCTCGCCGCGCGGCATGGCGCACAGTACTTGAGCCGCGAGCGCAACGAGCACGCTAAGGCGGGCAACATCAACGCGGCGCTCGCCAAAACCAGCGGCGAACTCATCGTGATCTTCGACGCCGATCACGTGCCGACCGCCGATTTCCTCGAAAAGACCGTCGGTCATTTTCAGCGCGACAGTGAGCTGTTCCTGTTGCAGACGCCGCACTTTTTCAGCAATCCCGATCCGCTCGAAAAGAACCTCGGCATGTTCGGCAAGATGCCGCCCGAGAACGAGATGTTCTACTCGGTGATTCAACGCGGTCTCGACTTCTGGAACGCATCGTTCTTCTGCGGTTCGGCGGCGGTGCTGCGCCGCAAGTGTCTGATGGAGATTGGCGGCATTACGGGCACGTCGATTACCGAGGATGCGGAAACGGCGCTGGTGCTGCACGCACGCGGCTATCGGAGCGCCTATCTGAACGAACCGCTGATCGCCGGATTGCAGCCGGAAACCTTCGCGAGCTTCGTCGTTCAGCGCGTGCGCTGGGCGCAGGGCATGATCCAGCTTCTTCTCTTTCGCAATCCGTTGCGCATGAAAGGGCTCAAGCTCGCGCAGCGCATCTGTTACTTTTCAAACGCGTTCTTCTGGTTCTTCTGCTATGCGCGCGTCGTGTTTCTGCTCGCGCCCGCACTGTATCTGCTGTTCGGTTTGCAGTTCTATAACGCGACGCTGCCCGAGTTCTTTGCATACGGTCTGCCGCAGATGGCCGGCGTGATCCTCACGACGGATTATCTCTTCGGCAAGTATCGCTGGACGCTCATCTCCGAAGTCTACGAAATGCTGCTGTCGTTGTTCTCGCTGCGCGGCGTGATCGCCGTGCTGCTCAATCCGCGCGCGCCCACCTTCAACGTGACGCCCAAGGGCGAGCAAAGCGACGCGGATCAGATTTCCGAACTCGCCGGGCCGTTCTACGCGATGTATCTCGGCGTGCTGATTTCCGCCATCGTCGGCGTATGGCGTCTGATCGACGGCGACACGCAGCGCGGTGTGATCGCTTCGTCGGTTGCGTGGAGCGTGCTGAATCTCGTGCTGCTCAATGCGTGTATCGGCGTGCTATACGAACGCCGTCAGCGCCGCGTCGCGCCGCGTGTACCCGCCGACATTGCCGGCACGCTTCTGCTGCCGAAGTCCGCCAACACGGATGCGGCAACACCCGTCCGCTCGTTTTCTCCGGCGTTCGGCTGCCATATCGTCGATCTCTCGGCAGGCGGCGCGAAGCTCATCGTGCCATTCGACGCCGAGTCTTCCATTCCGCGCGGGTCGCCCGCGACGCTCGATGCCTTCGATGCCGCGCGTGGTTGCCACAGCCAGTTGCCGGTAATCGTGCGCGGCGTGTTCGAGCGCGGCGACGGCACGTGCGCGGTCGGCGTCGAGTTCGCCGATCGCAGCGTCGAAGGCTTGAGCGACCGCGTGTCGCTCGTCTATGGCGACAGCGGCCGCTGGCGCAGCTTCCGCGACGGCCGCAACAAACGCATCGGCATCCGGCGAGGTCTCGGCCTCGTCGTGCGGCTCGGCACCGTGCACGCGCTCGCGCACTACCGGACCTTTTTCACCGCGCTCCTGCGCTATGTCGCGAAACGGTTGTCGCAGCGACGGCGTGATCTGCGTGGCGTCGTCACGCAAGCGAAGTCTTGACTGGATCTTCACCATGTTTGCCATTCGAAAAACCATGATTGCCGGCTGGGCGGCGTGCGCGATTTTCGGCGCGACGGCAGAGGCGGCATCGCATGCGCCGAAAGCCGCATCCGCGCCGCTCGCGGCCAATGCCGACGCCACCGCCAACGCGACGGCGGCATCGTCGCCCGTGTCGCTTGCGACCTACGCGAATCTGTCGGGCCCGATGCGTATCGTCGGCGCGTCCGCTTCACGTTCGGTCAGCGTGCCCGTGTCTGCTCGTGAAGCGGTGCGCGGCGCGACGCTGCATCTGGTCGCGTCCAACTCGGTGTCCTTGCTCGGGGAACGCTCGCAGCTCGTCGTGCGCGTCAACGATCGCGCAATCGCACAGTTTCCTCTTTCGCCGCGTCAGCCGGAACTGACTGCCGACATTCGCGTGCCCGCCGAACTGCTGCGCGCCGGTTATAACAATTTGACCTTCCAGGTCGCGCAGCATTCGACCGAGAACTGCGAAGAACCGAATGCGCCGGAACTATGGACCGAAGTCGATACCAGCGCGTCGACCTTTGCCGTCGATACGGAATTGCGCCCGCTCACCAGCACGCCGCCGCAGCTTGCCACGCTCGACGATCTGATCGATCCGAAGCAGAATGCGCAGCGCTCCATCGCGATCGTCAACGCAGTCCATCCGGTGACGGACTCGCAGCTTTCGAGCGGCGGTCTGCTTGCTCAGGGCGTCGCGTTGCGGCTGCGTTACAGGAATGCCGATCTGCGCGTGCTCGATGCGCAAGCGGGCGAGGGCGCGGGCATGTTGCGAGGCCTCGATCTCGCGTCGCTCGCCAACGCCGACGTACTCCTGATCGGCAAGCGCGACACGCTTGCGCCGTATCTCGATGCAGCCATGCTGGAGCGTATCGGCGGCGCGTTTCTCGGCGTCTATCCGAAGCCCGACGATCCGCGACATTTCGTGCTGCTCGTCGCGGGACGTACCGATGAAGAAGTGAATCTGGCCGCGCGCGTGTTCTCGCACGCGGAACTGCCGCTGCCGCGCCGCGCCGAAATGACGGCCGACGGTTTGACGGAAGCGCGCATGGACGGCGCGAAGGGTGGTGACGCGCTGTCCGGCACGAAGCCGTACTCGCTGCGCGATCTGGGCTTCCGCAGCACGACGCTCGGTGTGGGCTCGAGCGCCGATGTGACGCTGACCTTACCCGCCGATGCCTACGCGCCGGAAAACGCGCAGGCCGTGCTGACGCTCAACTTTGCCGAAGGCGCGCGCATGCGTTCGGACTCGGTGCTGAACCTGTACCTGAACGACCGCTTCGTGCAGGCCGTCGCGCTGGATCAGCAGCAGGGCGCGGTGGTCAACCGCTATCGCGTGTCCGTGCCGTTGCAGCGCTTCCAGCCGGGCGCCAACGTGCTCTCGCTGCGCCCGGTGCTCGTGCCGCTCGTGACCGATCGCTGCACGCTGCGTCAGTCGGCGAATCTGCAACTGTCCTTGTTCGACGATTCCACCATCGAGCTGCCGCCCATGCTGCACTTCACGAATCTGCCGGACCTTCGGCGTTTCGCGGAAAGCGGCTTTCCATACACGCGCCGCGCCAATGGCGCCGATCTCGCGATTCAGCTCAACGCGCGCGACGACGACACGCTGAACGCCGCGTGGTCGCTCCTCGGCAAGCTCGCGCAGAAACAGGGCAGGCCGCTGACCGCCGCGCAGATCACGGCGGGCGTGCCGGGCGTGGGCCGGCAGACCATCGTCGTCGGCGCGGGCGCCGAGTTGCCGCGCGCGGCGCTCAACGGCGCACCGTGGGCGCCGGGCAAGTCCATGCGCTTTGCGAGCAACGAGCCCGCACCGGCCGAGCCCACGCTCGCCGACAGCATCTGGGCACGCGTGGCGGGCGTGTTCGGCAAGCCGGCCTACGCGGCGGACATCGCGCCCGACATGGTGCTCGACGGCGACATGAAGTTGTCGCGTCAATTGCTCGTGATGCAGTATCGCAGCGCCGCGAGCAAAACCACCGCGACGACCACGCTTTTGACGGCCGCGACGCCTGCCGAACTGCTGCATGGCGTGCAGCAGCTGATCGCGCCGCAGCACTGGGGATCGCTCGATGGCGACGTGAGCGTCGTCAGCTTCGACAGCGACGCGCTTTGGACGACGCGCGTGAGCCGTCGCTACGAAGTCGGCGAGATCGGCGCGTTCGATCATATCGGCTACGAAGTGTCGGCGCATCCGTGGATGGCTTACGGCGTGCTGGCCGGGGCGCTTGCGATGCTCGCGGCGCTCACGGCGTTGCTGTTGCGTCGTTATCACCGCAAGCATCATGTCGATTCGAGAAGCTGATCGGCGCAAAGCGCTCGCCAGATTGCTCGTGCGGGAAACGGCCATGTCGATGAGCGTCATCGGTCCGCGCGATCCATACAGGATGGGCCGCGACATCCCGCGCCACCGTGCGCGCTTTACACCGGCCGTAGGTGCGCGGCTCGCGACGGCATTGCTTTGCGTTGCCGCGTTACCGTCCGCCGCGGTCGCGGCAGACGGGCAGGGGAACGTGGTTTCGGCGGAGCGTGGCGTCATGCCGGGAGTGGCCGCGAGTGCGGCTAACGCGGCCAGTTCAACGCGTGCGCCAGGCGTGAAGGGCGCAGCGAGTGCGGCAAACGCAAGGAACAGCGCGAACTCGACGAGCACCATCAAGGAAGTCCAGCAACAAGCTCAAACGAACGTTCTCGTGCACGCAATGCCGCGCACGCCGTCCGGCGATCCGACGGCGGCTCACGCTTCAAGCATGCGCACGCCCGCCACCAAAGCGCCCGGCGCGCCCGACGAGCGTCCGCTCTGGAACCTCTTGCACGCAAGGCGCCTCGCCGATTTCGACGCGATGCTCACACGCGTCGAGCGGCGTTTTCCTGCGTGGTCACCGCCCGCGAGCCTCGTCGCCGAACGCACCCGTCAGCAGCGTGACGCGCAAATCCAGCGCTCGCTCGCGGGCGATGTCGCCTTGCTGCGCGCGCAGATTGCCAGCGACCCCGATGCGTTCGGCTGCGCGCACATCGACCGTGCATGGCGAGCGGGCGAACTGCTTGCCGCCGCGGGCGATGACGGAGCGGTCTACGCGCTCTATCGGCCGATAGTCGCCGCTTGCACGTCCGATGTGAATCGCGTGGTCACGCTGCAGCGCGCGACGCAGCAGTTGCCCGCCGCACAGGCCGACGCATTGATCGACATCGAATGGAAGCAAGGGAGTCGCGGCGAGCCCGCCGCACGCGATTTCGCGCGCCTGCGCAATGCGCGCGTGCTCGATGCATCATCGACATGGGCGACGGACGCGGCAAGCACGAAGCGCACGCTCGCCGAACTCGCGCCGTCGATCCGCGACTCGCGCGATGGCCCGTCCGCCATGCGCGCGGGTTGGCTCGAACTCGCACAGAACGACTACGTCGCAGCCGCGCAATGGTTCGAATTCGCGAGCGACTGCGACAAAGCGACCTTGAACGACGCGATGCTGGGCCTCGCGCAAGTACGCATGGCGCAAGGCGATCTCGATGATGCCGAGCGCCTGATCGAGTCACCCTCGCTCGCAACCGATTCGCGTACGCGTGCGCTGCGCGCGGAAGTTGCCATGGCGCGTGCAAGCGATGCGTACCGGCAAGCGCGCTATCGCGATAGTCTGACGGCGCTCGACGCCGCGCAAGACGCGGGCGCGGCCGATGAACGCGTCGAGCCGTTGCGCGGCTGGAATTTCTTTGCGCTGGGCGACTATGCGCAAGCGGAGCGCGTGTTCGAGGCGAACTATCAGCAACATCATGACGACGACAGCGCCGAGGGCATTGCGCTGAGTGCGAAAGCGCAAGGGCGTGGTCATCGCGCGACGCGTACCGAAAGCGCCGATACGGGGCCGTTGCCCGCTTACACCGCGGCGCTCGACGCGCAGCATCTCTATTACCAGAAGCAGTTCGTCGAAGCAGAGCGCATGTGGCGCAATGCGATTGCGGGCAACGCCGACGCGCAGCGCATCGCGCACTATCTGCCCGCCGATCTCACCGGCATCGACGCGCCGTCGATCACCGCCGGTTTGGGCTGGGCGAATCACGCGGGCACGCGCGGCGAGAACCGCTTGACGGTGTTTTCGCCGACGCTCGATGCCGAATGGTTCGACGCATCGCGCTCATACGAACTGCGCTATCGCCAGTTGTTTCTGAACAGCGGCACGGGCAACGTCAACGCCGAAGAATTGCAGGGCAAGCTCACACAGACCGTGCGTCTGGGCGACGATCGCCTCGACGTCCATGCGATGGCGGGCGCCACGCAGGGCGGACCGTTCGGCGCATCGTTGCAGGGCGAGGCGGGCGTCGGCCAGACGACGTCGTGGGGCGCGTGGTCGGCCTATGCCGCGGCGCTGCCGGTGCGCGATTCGCTGCTTTCGTGGCGCGGCGAGACCGTGCGTCTTGACGGCACGAATCCCAACGCGAACGTCTTCGAATGGGGCCGCGTCACGCGTGCCACGACGGGCGGCAGCGCGCGCTGGCAGATCGGTGAGCGCTGGAACGTCAGCGCGGGCGGTCATCTGGACTGGCTGACGGGCCATGAGGTCCAAGGTAACGAAGGCTTAGGCGTCGATGTCGCGGCGAGCTACGATTTGCGTGCGCCGGGCTTCGACTATTTGAGCATCGGGCCTGCGCTGCATTACCTGGGCTATCGGCGTAACGAGAACTTCTTCGTGCCGACGCAGGGCGGCTATTACAGTCCGCAGAGATCGACCAGCGTGGGCGCGGCGCTTCAGTTTCTATCGAAGGAAGGCCGGTCTTGGCAGGTCTCGGGAAACATCGAAAGCGGCTGGAATTATTCGAAGCAATCGATGGGGTCGTGCTCGACGACCGAGGCCGCGAAACTGGGCGTGGTGATCGATTGCAGCGGCAGCAACGATCGCGGGCCTTACGCGCACGTTCAACTTGCGGGCGCGCTGCAGGTGACTTCGCGCTGGCAAGTGGGTGCGCTTGCCGATGTCAACGTGACGCCTGGACGGGACCGGCAAATTGCCGCTATTGCTTACGTGCGGTACTTTTTGTCGCCGCGCAGTGCGGTGTTCAGTCGTGATCTGCCGCAAAGTGCGCGGGATTTGAGGCTGGCGTTTGATGAATCGCGGTGATGCGGTTGGGGCTTCGGCACGTCGGTTACGGTTTGTGGGTGATCGGCGTGTCGCTGACGTTTCGCGCGACCGTTTTGATGATGGATTTGTCCGCTTCGGCGCGACGAGGTTGATTTGCGCTGGCGGTTGTCGTGGTGCTTTGGCTGAAGACAGACGAGCTGATACGGCGGGCAACTCATTACTTTACATAACACAAAAAGTTTCGCTAACTGCAGCTGGCGTTACACCTGCGGGAGCCAAGCCCCACAAGCGTTAGCGGGTAGCGCCAGCCACCGAAAACCCTTGGAAAATTTTTCCCAAGCACCTAACCAAATCGTCCGGACGTCAGCAGACTTCGCGCGCTCATAAGCAGCAGCAGCGATAACTTCCATCGGTTCGATACCGCACGCTTGGGCAATCTTCAAAGCAGTTGTTTCGTCGAAATGGCTACGTCCCGCTCGATAGCCGCTTATCGTCGAAGCGCGAATGTTCACCGCCTTAGCAAGTGCGTAATCGGATTCGATGCCGAGGCAACGCTTCGCCTCGTCGAGATAGTCAATCGTTGACTTCATTTCTTTCCCCATAAAAACAACCCAGAGCCAAGGGTAGTTCGATGTTCGAGAACATGCAACGATCGAGAGTCTCGATATATCGAGCTCTTGACATATGTCGAGGGCTCGAACTATTCTTCGCTTGTCACCCCGGCAACCGACCTTACCCACCGGTGCTAGTGCGACGGCGCTAGTCGCCGGGGCGACGCTTCACTAGCAGCATCCACCAACGGGTAGAAACAAAGGGGTAGTCAAATGCACGTTTCGATTCAGAGAACTCTCGAAGCTTTGAAACTTCTGCGCCGAGCGCTTACGTTGGATTTCCGCGCATGGATGGACGGAGTGCTCGTCAAAGTCCATATTTGGACTTCTATGACGGAAACACAGTGCGACAGGCGGGCAGCATGAGCGATCAATCACGCTTTTCGGTTAAAGATCGCGCCGCATCCTCTAGCGATCCCGCCGTGTGGGCCGATTGCGTCAACGAGCTGCGCGGCGAGCTGCGCGTTGCGGACATCATCATCCGCAATGCGCTCGGTGTTGTGACTTTCGAGCAGAAGCTTATGTGGCGAACGGCGAACTATCACGCCGCTGTTATCGAGGATGGGGGCGGCTTTGTCCGCTCCCAAGAGCGCAGGGCAGTGATCGAAGCCACTTACGATTCAACGCTGTGCCAGGAACTTCATCGGGCACACGCAACGCTGTGCCTAGAACTTCATCGGGCACACGTCACGATCGCGAACGTTTCGCGATTGTTGTCGTGGCATCAGACTTCGTTTTGGAATATCGCGAATCATCAGGATGGCGTTGCCGAAACTCAGGATCCGGTGCGCTTCCGTGCGCGCAGTGATGTATTGCATCGCGCGTTCGAAATGGAATGGCGTCCGCGAGTCGTGAACGATTGCGCCGCAAGAAAGCGCCCGCCCGTGCGGGAGCTTGATGATTCTAGGGGCACGGCATGAATCTGTGCGATCAAACATCGACCTCAAAGCGGATTGCGCTCGGCATGAATTCGAACGCGCAAAATTCCGCCGAGCTGCAATCTCCTATCGTCGATCGCGGGCTAATGCGCGGTTTTTTGAACAAGTTCCAATGCGAGTTGGTCGCACGCGGCGCGACTCAGCGGTACTTGTCTGGCGCGACACCATTCCGAAAGTTTGGTGAGTCTTACGATTGGAGTGTCGATGGCTGTCGAGGAAGATGTACTCAGCAACTCGATAGCCTTTTGATTCAGATTCGAGTCCCACTCTTCGAATGTTTCTGGCAACGCATCGCCGTCGACCAACATCGATTTGATGTCCCGGTACTCAGCCGGATCGAAGGTAGCGATGATGAAGGCTCTAGTTGAAGGTGTCGTCATGTTTTCTCCTTGGATGGAACGTTGACGAGGTAAGAGACGTCAATTTTGCCATATTGTCTGAGGAATTCTTTTGCCGAACGCGGATGCGAATAAGGTGTGACGACCGACGCACTGCCGCTACTGGCACAACTTCGGAGGTTTCTATGAATTGCAGTGGTCGCCAGCACGCTGATGGGGTTTCAACGCTGGTCTCGGTCCCGATCGCCGACGTTCTTTCATGCACATCCAACTCGCGCAATAAACCGCGTGAACCAATGAAAAACGTATTGCTTTATGTTGACGTTAAACAGCAAGCCTCGAAGTTGGAGGCGATTGCCTCGATTTGCGTAAACGGCTCACGGGCGCGCGAAGAGTGGGCGGGTCTAAGGATCGACATCGCTGTCGGCGCATCGTGCACTAGCGTCCCGTTACGGGAAGTGCTGAGTGCTGCAGTCGATCAGATGCCGTCGCTGGAATATGTGGCGCGATTTGCTGGATTGGACCAATCTGATTTGCTTCCCATTGAGCTTCGCCTCTGCCGGTCCCATTCCACGGAATTCCCGGGGTGTCGCTGCTCGTAATGCTCGATGGCAACGCGCATCTTCCAGGCACTGAGCGCGTCGCATGAGAACGCTACGCTACAACAAAATTCCATTCTGACATCGCTGGCGCATTAAGGCGTCGGCATCTTTGGAAGCTTAAGTGATGACTATATATAGCAGTACTAACTGGAAAAACGAAGAGAGGATCGCGATTGCGCGAGTGATCCGTGCAAGTAACGCGGAGCAGATGGCGCGTCGGCGGGCGCTTGATGAGTCTGAAGCGGCGCACCGGCATGCAGTCGTTGCAAGCCGCTCCGAGTGCAAGCTCTCCTTCGTTCGGGCAGTTTGACCATGCAACCCGGCCGTCAGATAGAACCGGGCATTACCGAATTTGGCCCGTACTACAACACGGAAGCCGCGCGCGGCGGCTATTTCGTTGCGCGCGAAGTCGAGTTTCACTGGTATGAAGAGGCGGGGCACGACATATCCGAGCACTTCAAAACCCGCGAGTGGGCATTGCAAGATGCTCGCGATCACGTGCGCCATTCCGAGCAGGTGATCGCATGAGGAGCGGCTTGCCTGAGGCGGCTATCAAGACCCCGTTTCTCTCATATTTCGGCAGCAAATTTCGAATCGCTGAGTGGGTACTGGCACACCTGCCGCCCCATGAAACCTACATTGAGCCGTTTGGTGGCTCGGCGGCCGTCCTTCTGCGAAAACCTTGTAGCCGAGTCGAGATTTACAACGATCTCGATGGCGAGATTGTGAATCTGTTCCGCGTGGTCCGAGACGATGCAATGCGCGCACGTCTGATCGCCGCATTGGAGGCGACACCGTACGCGCGCGCCGAGTTTGACGATGCATGGCTTAAGACGGATGAGCCGGTTGAGCGCGCGCGGCGGTTGTGCGTCCGGGCGCAGATGGGTTTCGGTAGCAGTGGATCGGCTCGCCCGCTGCACGCTCCGACCGGGTTTGCTGCGGACGTTTGGTCGGATGGGGCGGGGCAATGGCTTCGGTACCCCGCGCGCCTCGCGGCTATTGGTACCCGTTTGCGCGGAACCCTGATCGAGCATATGCCCGCTGTCGAACTGATCGCGAAATACGACGCGCCGAATGTCCTGTTCTACGTCGATCCGCCGTACCTACCCGAAGTGCGAAAAAGCGTATCGCGTGGGCTCGGCCGCGACTATCGCTGCGAAATGTCCACGTTAGAACATGCCGATCTGCTGGCGATGCTCGCGAATCTGCATGGTATGGCCGTCGTCAGCGGCTATGCGTCGGGAATGTACGACCGCGCCTTAGGTGAGTGGGCGCGGTTCACTCGTGGCACGCGTGGGAGCGGGCAGGTCGGCACTGTGGCGCGCGAGGAAGTGATTTGGGTTTCACCTGCGGCTTGCGCAGCAACCGGCATCGAGCCGAGCACGTCAGTATGTCTCGGCGACGATGCAACGGACATGCCCCTGTTCGCGGTTGGCGCGACGCGGGGCTGACATGGATCACCGCCGCGACGATGAGGTGTATTCAACGCGCGAACTGCTGATCGAGGATTTAGCTGTTCTTGGCATTGGTGCGGGCGTGCTTGCTACGGCTCCTGAGCTGTCGAGCCCGCGGCGCACGGCGTTATCGGATCAAGCCGAAGCGGCAGCAATGCGAATACTGCGTCCATTGCTGCGCGACCTTTCAAAGCGCAGCCGTTATGTTGCCAACTAGGAAAACAACCCTATGAACCTGAAGCCCGAGAAGAACTTTATGCCATGGTGGGCGATCTGGCTAATCGCCATAGTCGGCATGCTCACATGGTGCGGCGCCCAACCAGAGGATGAAGATGGTTCGCTACCAGTATGGCCAGCTAAAGCGTGCGGCGGGTGTAGCGAGGTTGAATGGAAATGTATAGGCCAACGGGAGCTCTCGTAGCGCAAGGTGCTGATGACGTGGCTTGGCAGCCGATGTCGGTTCTGAAGCGGGAGAGCTCCCACCACATAGCAGTTCCAACCAGATAAGCCCATTGCCGACTGATGTCTCGTCGCGAGACCTATTACGCAAGGCTAAACAAACAACGACAGGGCTTTGCTTAGGAGGGGCATCTTGACGAGATTGTCTCCGTATCCATGAGTTAGAAGGTTTCGGTTGTAAGCAATCCAATCAAGGGCGCGCACGCCGGCAGGTCCATCGCTTTGGAGCACACGCAGGCGCGCGTCGATGTCTTGAAGCTCAAGTGCTGCGCATTGCGCAGGCAGTGGATGGTTGACCAAGGCGCTGCAATGCGTGCGGCTTACGACTGCGGTGCGCAATATGAGGGCGGGTCGACCGTAGAAGCTGCATATCGAAGACGAAAATAGCCTCGCTTATATATTGTATGGCGTACCTCCGACTTTCGACTGATGAAGAGTGGGCCGGGAAGCGACTCCGAAACTTCCCGGTTCGTTGGCGTGACCACATCACACAGCAGTGGCGTGAGCGGCACGCGTCACGTCAGATCGATGCGCGTCGCACTGCAAACCTGTTTTTGCTGAATATCACGGAGCGCCTCAACGCGCTACGTTTGCCGCTGAATGCTGACGACGATTTGATTCGCGAAACGGCCAAAAGGAAGGCTCGCGAATGTTTGACGATGGCCTCCAAGATTACCGATGTGAAGAATCGGCGCGCGGTGTTGGAAGACATCGTGCGCAGGTTCAATTGCGAGCCACCCAAGCCGATGCGCATCACGCGTAACGGCACGATCGCGGGCGCGATGGATAAGCCGGCAATTTTGCGCATGACCTGCGCGAAGTGGTGGCGCAAGGTGATTCGCGTCATGCACCGCAAGTTCTTCGAAGCCGCGGCGATGCAACTTGGGTTTATCAACGCAAAGATGGGTTCGTACGTGAGCGATGAATCCCTCAAAAGGCGCGTGCAGCAGCACAAGCGGACCCAACGAATGCTTGAACGGATAGTTGCAACAAACGAAGAAGGCGCGTGTCTTTCTTTGGCTGACTTACGCGCCCGCTCAGTATCGAACCCTGCGATCAAGCGCGGCGAACTCATGACGCGCATCAATGGATGCGAGGCAATCGCACGCGAGCTCGGGCACATCGGCTTGTTCCTTACGGTGACATGCCCATCACGCATGCACAAGTTCACCAAGGGCAAGCGATCCGTTCGATCGAAAGGCCGGTGGTACGTGAAGAACGTGCGAGAGAACCCGCGATACGACGGCACGCTACCGAACGAAGCGCAGTCCTATCTTTCGAGTATGTTCGCGCGTCTGCGCGCGTTCCTTGGCAATCACGGCGTAAAGTGGTACGGCTTTCGTATCGCGGAGCCCAATCACGACGGCACCCCGCATTGGCATTTTCTTGTCTTCTTCGATCCCGCCTTGTTCCGTCGCCGCAAAGGCGTGCGCGCTCCGGGTCAGCGCGGGCGCGTAAAAGACGTGTTCGTACGAGACGAGCGTGCGGCGCTGTTGCCGCGCTTGTGCGCATGGATACGACGTTACGCGCTGGAGGATTCGCCTGATGAGCGAGGCGCGAAACATCACCGCGTCGATTTCAGGCCGATCGATTGGAAGCGAGGAACAGCGGCGGGCTACATCGCGAAATACGTCGCGAAGAATATCGACGGTTACGGCGTGCAAGACGACATGTTTGGCAACGCTGGTCTTGAGACGGCGATGCGGGTTGATGCGTGGGCATCGACGTGGGGCATCCGTCAGTTCCAGCCGATCGGTGGTCCGCCTGTAACCGTATGGCGCGAGGCGCGCCGACTCGACAAGGTGCCTGATGGCGCGCCTTGCGTGCTCGATGAAATGTACGCGGCCGTGAATAAATTCCAGTACAGCGATGGTGAGGTCGAGTCCGCATCCTGGGCGAAGTACGTGAAGTCCAATGGCGGCATTTTCTGTCCTCGCGGCGACCGTCCGGTGCAGATCTACCGTGAATACGATGCGCACCTCGGCCAGTATGGGGAGCCAGTGGGCGATTGTGTCAAGGGCCTGGAGGCTCGCGGCATTCGGTTTGAGCAAGACGGGATCGTGTTGCGTGAGAAGTTCGTGAGCATCGTGGTGCGCACGAACCGGCATACATGGACGATCGCGCCGCGTGTGGCGAGCGATGCCGAGAACGACCTCACGCGTCATTCGAGCCGCAAGAGTTGGGAGTTGGGATTGGGGTTAGCGCGCGAAGCGCGCCCTTGGACTTGTGTCAATAACTGTACGCAGAGTCAAACGCCTGATTCGAGCGACTTAGACGACTGGATCGCTGACTACGATCGCGCCGATAACAGCGAGCCTGCGGGAAGGGGTGCGCCGACGACGAATTCGTGGCGCACGGCCGATGTCCCGGATAGGCATGCGCGTTCCGATCTGCACGCACGGCCGGTTGCACGTGCGGTCGAGCAAATTCACGTGAGTCCCGATGACGTAGGGGATTGGCTTGCGGACTACGCGCTTGCGGAAGCGAGAGGCCGCCCCTCGATTTGGACACGCGAAACGCGATGGGTGGCGTCATGAGCGAATGCGTCGATCAGCCGCGCACGATGGTCATGGAGTGCCCATCGTGTGGCGAAGAATTGGAAGTGCGGCACAGCGAGCAACTCGGTGTCCTGTTGCGTCGCCTGTACTTCTGTTGTGAGTCGTGCGGATACCGTGCTCCGGCCAGTTTCGAAATCCTGTTCTCGCTGTCGCCCGCGCAGGCTCCGAATCCACATGTCGTGCTGGAGATTCACACCGGGGTTGCGCCTGGGCTGCGTGGGCCAGTCAATTCGCGCACAACCAAACGCGTACGGGGGGTGTCGTGAGATTTTCGATTGCATGCCCGCATTGTGGCTCGCGCTCGATCGCACGCGCGATGGAGAAGCTTTCGGAAACAGCGTGGTTAATCGATTTTCAGTGCGACAACGTGCGGTGTGGTCACGCGTGCCGCACACGTATTGATTTGATTCCGTCCGTCGTCCCGATTCCCAAGCTCGGGCGACGGCAGTCGCTGCCGCTATTCGCCGATGTAGATCTGGGCGAAGAGGCGGTTTTCGTCAGCGGGCGCGAAACACACCGATATGAAGAAGGACAATGACGCCGAAATCGCGCATCAATGAGCGCAGTGCTTGCTAATAACCGCGCTCATTCGAGTTCGAACTGCAGGTCCCTTAACATCCAGCTTGCGACCCGCGTCACTCTGAACTATCCGGGCTACGCTTCCAACGTCGGAGTAGCACAAAGCGGCTGAAATCGACCCCATTCAGCTGTCCGGTCGGCGTTCCCTCGGCCGACTGCTTCCGACGGCACATCGGACTTTCGATCGGTCGACTCAATTGTTGGACGACCAGTCGAAAGAAGCACCAAGAGTTGCCCTCTATTGGAACTTGCTCGCTCGAATGATCGTTTTGATAATCGCCAGGAAACGGCGAAAGCATAAACACACCGCCATTCATCTTTGCCGCCGTGACGCTTCCGCTCTACGGGTGCAGAGCCTTCTCAACGGCCAGTTGCGGAGAACGGCGCGCCGATAAAGAGCACCGCGGCAAACACGACGACACCGCTCAGCAGAATCAGACCCGCCACGCCGGATCCGAAGCTCGCATCGGCCCACGCCTTCACCTTTGGCGAAACAAAGTTGCCGATGTTGCCGATCGTGTTTACCATCGCCACGCCGGACCGCCGCCATTCCGCCGATGCGGTTCGTGAGCATCGTCCAAAAGATTGGTTGAACCGTTGAACCGTTGAACCGTCCCGCGATGGCTGCGCATAGCGCGACCACTGCGACGAGCGGCGAGGCGCCGGCCGACGCGAACATGGCGATAGCCGCGACCGCCAGACTCGCGCAACCGAAGAGCGTCAGGCGTCCCGCACGTCCGGATCGGGAATGCCTTGAGAGATCCGCGAGTCTGCTGGCTAGTTCTGGTTATGACGCAGCGAAACACCGGGAATGGGCAACCGGAGAAGAAATTACACTAGCCGCGTTCATGAAAGCGGTTGGGCTCGAGCAGAACGGCTAACGAATAGCGATGCTTACGGCCCGCCTATCACGCTGACTGCATTCCCGTTATTCCCTAGACGGGAATGCAGTTGATGCGGCATTGTCGATTGATCTGTAAAGGCGGTGCTGGTGTAAAAAAGTTGGCTTCAACACAGAGCGTATTGGAATAGTGTTTAAGTCATCGCTTGTTCGCTCATTGGCAGAAGCTGGCGTCGATCTGATTCGTATCCGCGTATCTAAACGGCTTTCGAGGTCCGCGGGTATATACGTCGATAACCATATAAGACACCCAAAAGTAGCCGCTGCTATTTCGTTCAATCGCTGTGTGCGACTGCTGACTATCTGACTATCGCCGTATTCGAGCACTGAGACGTTCAGCCCTTTCTTTGAATGATATTTGTCGACCATCGCGCCCGTCGGGCGGTCAATCATGAACTTTAAGCCGATGATTTGTCGGGGGAGGAGATAACTCTGAAAGTGTTGTGATCTTCCGCATGCTGCCGTCGTCATTACTGGTGTAGATCGAC
This sequence comes from Caballeronia sp. LZ001, assembly GCF_031450875.1. Lineage (NCBI taxonomy): Bacteria > Pseudomonadati > Pseudomonadota > Betaproteobacteria > Burkholderiales > Burkholderiaceae > Caballeronia > Caballeronia sp. LZ001. The sequence goes on from NZ_JARTVX010000004.1 coordinate 1,518,367, forward strand.
GTGACGGTACAAAGCAAAGTTTCGGATACCGGCGGCGTGAAGTCGGCAGCGGCCGTATCGATGTTGATAAGACATGCGGCGAACGCAATAAGCGGAAGTTTCATTGATTGCCTGAGTTTGCCTCCCTGTCGTTGAAGGTGGACGGCCCTAGGAAATTTACAAGCCGCTCGGACAAAGTCGGGTCGCTAGCGATTTCACATTCCCAAACGACCATTACATCCCATCCTAGTGTCGCGAGGGCATCTTGGTTTTGCCGGTCGCGCTCCTGATTCCTTTCAAGCTTCGGCTGCCAATATCCGGCATTGCTTTTCGGAAGACGCCCTTCTCTGCACGCTGCGTGTTGGTGCCAGAAACATCCATGAATAAATATGGCTTTCCTGCGCGCGATGAAAACGATGTCAGGCTTGCCGGGGACGTCCTTCCGGTGGAGGCGGTAGCGATAACCGAGCAAGTACAGCAGTCGTCGCACATTCATCTCAGGCGCAGTGTCCTTGCTGCGGATGCGCCGCATATTCTCATTGCGGCTCATTGCCATCGCTAAGCCCTCAAACCGCTAAGTCAAGCGGCAAATCTGAGATGTCCTTGAGCCGCTTGCCTTCGACCATGATAGCCAGCAGGTCCGCAGCGTCAGTCATGTTTAAGGTTGCCACCGCAGCCTGCAACTCGTATAGAGCGAAGTGGTACATGCAATCGATGTCACCAGTGCCAAGCGCAATTGACGCGAGCCGATTCGGCGTTGGCTCTCCTGAAACGACGACGACATGGGGTAGACGACCCTTTCGGTTGCGAATTAAATTCAATGCTTCGGATCGCGAGTTCTGCGCTCGGTCGCTCCGAATTGTCCACTTGCACGAAATACTCGCGTGCAGGAGTGCCTTACCGCCGTTCCTCTTCCGGAGACCTGCACGCGTCGTGACGTTCTCGTCCACCAGCAATTCGGACGCATTGATCAATTCGTCGTCAACCGTGGCTCTCTCCACGACGATATCGGGCGTAATCGTGTAGTCACTGCCCAACGCTGCAGCCAGTTCCGGATTATCGTTTGCAGCCTTGTTTAGCGCGATTAGATGAGCATACTGATCATATTTTGCGATCTCCAAGCGATTCCGACCGCTGACCCTACGCACATCCCAGCTGCCCGGCCGCAAATGGTCAAGCTTCGGGAAAGTTTGACGCACAAATGCGGCGACGAAGTCCTCGAACTTGTTGCCTGCGGTTTGTCCTGCGCTACGTTCCTGGATCGTCTCTGCCTTAAGTTGTTCTGCGATGCTCAATGCAATCTTTTTGCTCCCGACATTGCTCCCGTCGGCGTTGCTAACTATGCCATCGCTACTGATGGTCAGGATTGATTTGAGCAGCGAGGCATGGAAAGACTTGCGTGCTTCCGCGAAGTATGCGAAATCGGACGCAATCGTCTCAACAACCTTTTCGGGCGTTGGACTAAACAAATTGTTGTTTGCTGAATCGTTGTTGGTCATCACGCAACCTTGAATATGCGTTGCACCGACAGCGCGGCATGAATCTGGCGCGCGACAGCTGCTGCAACTGGCGGCGGAAACGCGTTCCCAATTTGCCGGTACGCCGCCGTCTTTTTTCCTGCGAACGCCCAATCGTCCGGGAATCCCTGTACTCGTGCAGTCATGCGAGGCGTAAGCCGCGGCATTCCAACGAAGTCGCGGTCGGGCGCTTCGTCCCATAGTCCCATTCCGTCAACTCCAATGGCCGCCCAAGCACGTTTGGCGCGCGTCGGCCCTAAATCCGGACCCCCGTGCTTTTTGGAGCCACCGACCAGCGTCGGGGCAATCGCATTTGCCATCTCGCGCCAGCGGTCCGCACCGCGCCAGCCTTTTGCCTTCATCAAGTCGTGCAAGAGCGCGCCAACCGTCGGCGGTTCTGCTTTAAGCGGCTCTGGCCAAGCAAATGCGTCTGCTAGTTCCTTTCTGATACCCACGAAAATCACCCGCGGGCGCAATTGGGAGACCCCGTAGTGGGAAGCGTTGAGCAGGCGCCACCCCGCGACGTACCCCAACTTCTTGAGACGCTTCTCGACATTCAAGCGATAATCACTAAATACGGGATCGAGCAATCCTCGGACGTTCTCTAACATCACGGCCTGCGGCCTGCACTCGTCCACCAATCGGATAGCCTCTGGAAACAAGTCACGTTCGTCGTCTGCGCCGAGCTGCTTGCCAGCTTTGGAGAACGGCGGACAGGGGACGCCGCCTGCTACCAGATCGATGCCTCTGTAGGGTTTCCCGCTGAACTTGCGGAGGTCCCCTTCGATTACGTTCCAGTCGGGACGGTTTAATCGAAGCGTTGCGCAGGCGGGAGGTTCAATCTCGATCAAGGCGGCGTGGTCGAAGCCGGCCATCTCGATCCCGAGGCCTTGACCTCCAGCGCCCGCGCACATTTCTAGTGACGAGAAGTCGCTCATGTATTTCTCTGTTGTGAATTCTCAGGCTTGTGCTGCTCCGCGAACAAGCTCTGCTGTCTTCGATTAGCGTGCTGTTCTACGAACTCACGCATAAATTGCCGTATCACTTCCGAAGCGGCGCGCTCGTCCTCGTCGCACGCGCGCTGGAAGTCAGCGCGGAGCTCCTTCTCAACGCGAATACGGAGACCTACGTCTTTGCTGTGCATTGGACAGAAAACCTGCATGGATACACGCGTGTGTAGCCAATTCTACCGCATAAGTCGCTGGCGATGTGGCGGTCGTGACGGGCCCGGCTAACCTGTACATCGCGCGGTTAGATTACATTTTGTAATTTAAGCAGTCGAAAGCACGATGACTCAAACCAACACCGACGCGCTAACCGCCCAATGCATGCGATCCGAAGGGGGTAAGAGTTCGCCTGGAGCGATCGCGACACCCTCAGACGGAGTTGATACCGGACGCGATCGCGGCGCGAGCAACATTCCGGCCATACTGAGTAGCCGCATCGTGGGTCAAGTGAACGAATCTTTCGTCCGAGCAAAACACTCTGAGGTCCTCGGCATCGAGAACTGAGATGCCGACGAGCTACGGCATCCGCGATGCGCTAGCGATTCTCACCTGCCCGGTCGTGGAAGTGCATATGGCGAACATCCACGCACGCGAGCTGTTCCGGCATCACTCGGTGTTCGCCGAAGTCGTCGCTGGGCAGATTTGCGGCTTTGGCGTGCAGAGCTATCTGCTCGCCTGGCGGGCGGCGGTCGCTCAAACCAAGCAAAAGTGAAGGACAAATCGATGGCTGCTCGCGAAGCGAAGCAGCCGCTAAACGCTGGTCGCCGGTGCTGGTCGTATGTCCGCATCTGGCCAGCATGCGCCTCATGCATGCCTAAGCGACCGCTGCCGCTCACCGGCGGCACGCCACCCACAAGGGACGGTCATCGTTCACGGCAGCCGCCATTCGAAGCTCAACCGAACAGGGCAGACTACGGGGCCGTCGCCGTAACAATCGGTTGGTAATAGCCAGTGACAGTTGGTGACAGGACCTGTACGTCGTTGAATCCGACCTGCATAGCAAGAGTCGCTAACTCCTCGGGCGTGATAGCCCGATAGCGACCAACGAAATGGCTCAACTGCCAGTCAAGACCGCTTGTCTGACGGGTGATATACAAATGGACCGTGTAACGCCGAGCGTCTTGCCAGTCCCACACCTGATGCACAATGCGGCGAAGACCGTTGTCCATGAACAGTGATGGTGGCAGCACAATCGGTCGCTGAGTCAGCAACGTGCCGTAGTCCCTCAAGCTAACAAAAATCTTACCCCGCGCTCTTAGACATCTGAGCATTGCCGTCAGCGCTTGGGCGATCTCCTCGTCGCTATCCAGGTGCGGAATGGCGTTGTCGAAAGCCACAACCGCGCCGTAATATTGCGCCTTGCACGTGACGAGCAGCCTCATATCGTCCACGCGAAATTCGACGCTCAGATTTCGCAGAGCAGCCTCCCGCGCCGCTCGCTCAACTTCCGTCTTCGATATATCTGTACCCTCAACCTTATACCCCGCGCGTGCGAGACTCAACGCTTGCGTACCGATTCCGCATGCGCAGTCGAGGATGGTGCCGAGGACACCGGATTCGCTTATGAGCGGTGCCAATACCGCACGTTGACGCTCGATCGCCTCATCCCAATTGTCGAAAATCAGGTGATAAGAGGATGCCATGTCATCGTAGAAGCTCTCTGCGGATCGAATCATGAAGTGACCTTAGATTGTAGTAGGTAGTTAATTGTCAGCGATGTACGAGTGCTTGTCGAGTGACCGAAGTTGGGCGATTTCAGCCACGTCTACCGCACCTTGCCACCCATCTAAAGTTAAGCGCGTCACAAACGACATTAACGCAAACCATCTCGCTGCCGACAATTTCACTCGATCCAAGTACACCTCAAGCGTCGCCGCCAGGGCAAGACGCTCACACACAGCGGATGGTGCCGTTTCGCGTGAGGAGGGCGACGGGAGAAGCCGCTCGCGAGACCTCGAAAATCGCAGTCCCCTCCGCGCCTGCCATCCAAAACAAAATGGCGTTTTCAGACGCAAAAGGTTGGACGGGCGCAGGCCGACGCGACGCGGGTTTCGGCGACTTTCGGAGGATATTTCCAGACGCACTTTGACGCGCGGTGTGCGCGTCCAGACGCAGGCTCGAAAAATCACGCTCGACCGGTGTCAGTGCGACAATCGGTGACTCGTCGTTCATCATCTCGGGGGAGTTGGCGGCGAGGCTATCATCGCGCGAGATATTTCCGATGTTAGAAAATTACTTCTTGGCAGCCACTTCCGATATCGGAGTCAACTCCAGCGAGCCGTTGTTCCCGTTGCCGTCTCGACTGGCCGGATGTACGCACAGATTTCGGAAGTTGCTAAGGTTCTTGGTCTCGCGCAACAGCTGACGGATTGCGTCCACATCCTCTGGATCGACCGATGGATCATCCAGGTACAGGATGAAACCGGCATGTGAACCATTGGCGTGGTAGCGACGGCGGAACAGCGTCGCGGACTCGTTCAGTCCCGCCGTGTTCATGCCGATGGCGACCGGTTCGGCGTATTCGAATTGCGTTTTCAAACTGCTCATGTTTCGCTCCTAAGCGTGATTAGATGTTGTTGCAGGCGGCACAGCGTAGTCCTCGAATCGCACGATTTCCTCGTCGGCCCATTCGTTGATCGCCCGGAATTTTTGCTGCAAAGGTCGGATTTCGTTGTAGCCAAACACGCGCGCGGCAGTGTCGGCCGCACCGAATCCGCCGGTGTTGCTTGGCACGATACCGATCAGTTGCGGTGGTACGCGGTGGGCGGCGAGACTGTCGTCGCGCGTGATATTTTTGATATTAAAGAATTCATCCTTGGCGGCCACTTCCGATATCGGAATTAACTCGAGCGAGCCCTTGTTCCCGTTGCCGTCGCGACTGGCCGAATGCACGAACAAATTTCGGAAGTTGCCGAGGTTCTTGGTCTCGCGCAGCTGCTGACGGATTGCGTCCACATCCTCTGGATCGACCGATGGATCGTTCAGGTACAGGATGAAACCGGCATGTGAACCATTAGCGTAGTAGCGACGGCGGAACAGCGTCGCGGACTCGTTGAGCCACGCCGCTTGAAGTGACGCGATGTACTCAGGCATGCCGTACACCTCCTGGTTCACATCGGGCTCGGCGAGCTGAAACACTGACCCACGCTCGAAAGTATGGGCGATCTGGTATCCGTCGATCAGCGCCACGTGCTCCAGATCCGTCATCCGGCGCGTGTATTTCGCGACGGTCGGCCGGTAGTTGAGTGCTTTGCCTAACAAATTGGTTTCGCGTTCGAGGTAGGCATCGCCAAAGGTCAGATAATCCAGCGCCAAGCGGCTGAACGATTCGCGCGAAAACCTCTTATGCGGGATGAACGTCGAGGCGAGTACGTTGCGCTTGAAGTACAGGGCGGAGGCGTGATGGGTGCCCGCGCGAAGCGATTTCGCCAGTCCAGTTCGACAAATGGGGGGCTCGAAAAAGCCGTTAATCGTCCACAGTTCGCGATAGTCGAAGATGTCGGGCGCTTCAAGCGCGGTGGCGGCGTCGCCAAACTCGAATGTGGTAATTGAGCTGAGTGAGTCGCGCGCGGCGATTTCGCTGGCGCTGCTGATCGAGGTGACAAGCATTAATAGAACTCCACAGTGCTGCGAGCGCGAGTCGCGCCTTCAAGCGGTTCGTTGTCGAGCGCATGCATGCAGGCCCAGGCCAAATCGGCGTGGCCGATCTCCTGGCTGCGTGCGGCGGTGTAGGTGAGTTTGCTGCCGCTCGGGGTCATCGATCGCCGAATCGACATGAATGACTGCACCAGGTCCGTGTAGCTGGCGTCGAATTCGAGTCGTGCGTTTGTGATGACTGACTGCGCCTTCAAAATCAGTCGCGTCTTGAGCTCGGGCGAATATTGCAATGCGTAGGTGCGCGGAAAGAACTGCTGAACCAGCCGATACAGCCCGTAACCGACGCCGGTTGCATCGACCGTGATCTTGGTGACGTTATAGCGCCGGGTGATCTCGCGCACGTATTGCGCCTGTGTCTCGAAGTCCTCGCCGCGCCAGCGGTGACGTTCGAGCACGCGGAACTTGCCGCCCGGTTGGGTGGGTGGTGCGATCACCACGCATCCGGCGGCGTCCCCTTCGCTCGACAGTGCGGGGTCATAGCCGATCCAGACGGGTCGCACGCCAAACGGACGCGCCTCAAGCGGCTTCACATCGGTCCACGCTTCCCAGCTATCGACCATGCAGCGTTTCATTGCGTCGAACGGGAACACTGAGGCCGTGTCGTCGACGAATTCACACATATACAGGTTGGCGAAGTCAGCTGGGCTATTGCTGTTGCGTTGCTCCTCGATATCGATTTTGTCAAAGCCTGCGGCGACGGCGTCCTCCACCGTAACGATCTGCCGCCATTGGCCATCTGGACATGTCAGACCACGTGCAAGCGACGTATGCGAGACATCGATTTCAACGCGTTGATCGGCTGCGCGCCCCTTGTTATAGTGCGCGCCCGTCCAGAATGAATACGCCTCGTGTGTCGTCGTCGATGGCGTCGAGAAGTGCGTCATGCGCAAGTGCTTGTGCGTTGCCATGCCTTGCGCCACCTTGTTAAGCGTCGCGAAATTGCCGACCCAAAAATACTCGTCGAAGTACAGATCGCCGTTATAGCTCTGTGCGGTGCGCGAGCTCGTACCAAGAAAAATCAGTTCCGCGCTGTTGGGCAGAATGATCGGATCGCCCGTCAATTCCACTTCGGCCGCTTTCCAGGCGAACTTCTGGATGTAGCTTTTGAACACGTGAGCCTGCGCGCGGCTGGCCGACAGAAAAATCTGGTTATAGCCCGTCTCAAGCGCGCGCTCGAGCGCTTCCATCGCGAAATAAAATGTCGCACCGATCTGCCGCGACTTCAGGATGTTGCGGCGACGCATCGCGCGGTTCATGTACCAGATGCGTTGATGGCCGATTAGCCAATCCTTCACGGCATCGATGAGCTTTTGGCGCTGCTCGTCGCTCATCGCGTTGCGTTTGGACCTGCGTGTCGGTGATCGCGGGGCGGCGGTTTCTTCATGTCCAACCTGGGCAGAAGCGCGTGCGCTGCGTGCCTGAATCTTGCACATTCGCTCGATCTCGCGGCCGAGCAGATCGATTTCCTTGAAGTCTTTGGGGTCCTTGTTCTCCTTGGTGATGAGCACGCGCATGCGCTGGTCAAGCGCGTCGCTGATCTTGTCGACGGGCGTCGCTTGATCCCACTTCCCCCGTTGCTTCCATGTCTCGACAGTCGAGCGCTTGTGCCCGATGTGTTCGGCAATGGCCGTGATCGTCCAGCCCGACCAGAACAGGTCGCGTGCGGCGCGGCGAACGGCTAGTTCGACAACTTGTGATCGGTCGGGGAACGCGGAAAACGGGTTTGCGGTGGTCATGTGTCGAGCGTATCGCGCGCGGGAGCGCAGGCGTGAGCCCTTGAATTTGTGCTGAGGCTCACGCGCCACGCGGCGCATTGAAGTGCGCTCGCGGCTCACGCACCATGCAACGACACCGGACTGGATCAGGGAGGAAACACGATGCCGTTGAATTGGAAGCGCGTGGCGACGCAAGGCGCGACGACGGACGGGCGCGAAATCACGCGTCAGCAGATTGAAGACATGGCGAGCACGTACGACCCGAAAACGAAGATCGGCGCACGCGTGTTCTGCGAGCACATTCGTGGCATGGCGCCCGATAGCCCATTCCGTGCATTCGGCGATGTGCGCGCGTTGAAGGCCGAAGCGGTAGAGGACGGCAAGTTGGCGTTGTTCGCGCAGATCGATCCGACGGACGATCTAAAAGCGATGGCGAAGAGCCGTCAGAAAATCTATTCGAGCGTCGAAATCGATACGAACTTTGGCGGCTCTGGCAAGGCATATCTGGTGGGTCTGGGCGTGACCGACAGTCCGGCCAGCTTCGGCACCGACGTGTTGACGTTCGCTCAGCAGCATCCCGATCACTTTCGGTCGAAGAAACAGCGTCCCGAAAACGTGTTCTCGGCGAGTGTCGAGATCGACACGGACTTCGGCGAGGCCGACCAAGCGGGTAATGCGAGCGGTGCGAGCGGTGCGCCTGATCCGGTGACGTTCTTCGGCAACGTGCTCGCCAAGCTCGGTTTCAGCGCGCAATCGAGCGGCGGCGCTCAGGTGGGCGACGCAGTGTCGCCATCCAACTCTCCAGCCAACTCGCCAGCAGCGGGCTCGGGGAAGGGCGCACCGCAGACGTTCACGGCCGAGCAACTCGCCCAAGCGTTCCATCAGGCTCAGCGTGAGGCGCAGGGCGAAGCGGCAGACAAAGCCGTAACGGAACGCCTCGACCGATTCGAACAACAGTTCTCCGATTTCGTGAAGAAGATGGAATCGGTGCAGTTCAGTGCGCCGCGCCCGCCCGTCACCGGTGGTGGCGGCACCGGCGGCACTGGCGAATTGACCGACTGCTGATCGCGGCAGCCGCTTACCGAAGAACCCACGCATCGCACACAAGGAAACGATATGACACCGATTGCACGCGCCGCGATCGAAGCTTATTCGCAGCAGGTCGCACGATTGAGCGGCGTCGCTGACGCGGCAAAGAAGTTTGCCGTTACGCCGTCCGTCCAGCAAACGATCGAAAAACGCATTCAGGAGTCGGATGACTTTCTGAAGGGCATCAACATGATCGGCGTCACCGCGCAGAAAGGCGAGAAGTTGGGCCTGCTGATCGGCGCGACGATCGCGAGCACGACGGACACCACTCAGAAAGAGCGCGAGCCGATCGATCCGCACGACTTCGATCCGAACGGATATTTTGCGACGCAGACGAATTTCGATACGCAGATGCGTTACGACCTGCTCGATGCGTGGGCGCACCTCAACGGCTTTCAGGCGAAGCTGCGCGACATGCTGATTCGTCAGCAAGCGCTGGATCGCATTCGCATCGGCTTTAACGGCAAGTCGCGTGCGGCCACGTCGGACCGGTCGAAAAACCCGGTGTGCGAGGACGTGAACGTCGGCTGGCTTGAGAAATACCGTCTGTACGCGCCCCATCAGGTCATGAAAGACCAAATCGTGGTGGGCGGGAAGGACTCGCACTATCACTCGCCGGACGCGCTCGTCTTCGAAGCGGTGAATTCGCTGGTCGCACCGTGGCACGCGAGTAACCCCGATCTGGTGGTGCTGTGCGGCCGCGAAACGATGCTCGACCGCTACTTCGTTACGCTCAACGCAGACAATCGTCCGGTCGACCAGATCGCGGCCAATCTGATTGTGAGCCAGCAGCGCATGGGCGGCATCAAGGCCGTGCGCGCGCCGTTCATGCCGAGCGGCAAGCTGTTCATCACGCCGCAGAAAAATCTGTCGATTTACTGGCAGATTGGCGGCCGACGCCGCTCGATCATCGACAATCCGAAGCGCGACCGCTACGAGTTCTTCGAATCGAGCAACGAAGCGTACGTGGTCGAGGACTACAGCGCGGGCTGTCTGATCGACAACGTGAAGTTTGCGAGCAGCGAGACCAAGCCCGCTCAGAATCAGGCGGATTAAGCGCGCCATGGAACGAGACACGCCGATTTCCCGTCATCTGAAGCAGATCGCGGCGCTGCGCACGTCGAACGTATCGGTCAGCGCAGGTCGGCAACAGGCCCGCGCGCAAGACCTGATGCGCGCGAAACTCGCGGCCGATCAGATGCGCCTGAAGGATACGCGCTCGATGGCACGCAAGATCGAGATCAAGCGCGAAGTCTTGCCGGACTACGCCCCATACATCGCTCAAGCGCTGTCGAGCGACGAAGGCGGCCAAGACGATGTACTGGTGACGGTGATGGTCTGGATGATCGACGCCGGCGACTGGCGCGGCGCACTCGACGTTGCCGCCTATGCAATCCGTCATGGGTTGCAGATGCCCGCCACGTTCGAGCGCACGCTTGCGGCGACGGTGGCCGAAGGATTCGCCGACGCGCAGGGCGTCGACGCGGACATGCTCGCCGAAGTGATTGCGCTGGTTGCGCCGTTCGATATGGTCGACCAGATCAAGGCGAAGCTCAACAAGGCATACGGGCTGGCGATCGAGGCGAGCAACCCGGTGGCTGCACTCGATGCGTTGAGCGTCGCGTTCGAACTGAACAACCGGATTGGCGTGAAACGCGACATCGCTCGCATCGAGGCGGCGCTCGCGGCTCGAGCGCCATTATCCGATTCGGCGGGGAGCGAATCGGATGAGTAACGCGTCCCTCGCGACAGGGCGGCACGCGCGCCGAGCGGCAGGTATTGCACTTGGCCGAACGACGCGCGTCCACCGCCCACCCTACCGTCACCCTTGCACGACGAGGCGGCGATGAACGATTTCGTATCGGTCGCTCCGATTTCAGCGCACGCGGCCCATGATCCGAACCCGCCGCGCGTCGAGCCGATCCTCAAGGGCGACGGTTGGTACCCGGACATCGATCTACGAGACGTGCGGGTCGTCTTGCGCCTGGACGGCACGGTGACGGACGCGCGGCTTTTCGATGCGGTAGTCGAAGGCATCGCCCATGCGGCCGACGTCTTGCATGCGTGGCGCGTCAAATGTGAGGCAAGCGGGGCGGCCGATCTGGCGGCGACCCATCCTCGCCAGGTCGCAGGCGAAAGCGTCCAGGTGCGCCGCTATCGGCGCGCCGTGTACGGCTGGGCGCATGCGTTGGTGTTGGAGCGATATCGGGGCTACGACACATCACAGAGCGGAACGCGCCGCGTCGATGCCGTGGCGTTGTCGCCGGACGAGGCGCGCCGGGATGCCTATTGGGCCTTGGGCGATATCGTCGGGCGGCGCAGATTAACGGTCGAGGCGATTTGATGAAGGTGCGCTCGCAGCAGGGCGATACGGTCGATTTGTTGTGTTGGCGATTTTATGGTCGCACCAACGGCACGGTCGAGGCGGTGCTCGAAGCGAACCCGGGTCTTGCCGATCTGGGTCTGATGCTTCCTCTTGGCACGCTCGTGAGCATGCCCGAACTCGGTGAAGTCGCTAGCACGACGCCTTTATTGCAATTGTTCGATTGATTGAGGAACTGGCCCATGGCCGAGCCCAACACTACCACTGCGATGGCGCTGTCCGCTGTGATTGGACTTGCGAGCCTTGCACCGGGAATCGACGGCAATGCGCTGATCGGAGCATTCGCGGGCGCAGCGCTCGTTGTCGTGACATCGAAAGATATCGGTATCGTCCAGCGCGCGGCCTACATGATCATCTCGCTCATCATGGGTTATATGACTGCCCCGGAGATCATCGATTCGACGCCGGTGCGATCAAGCGGTGTCGCCGCTTTCTTCGCGGCTTCGTTGGTTATCACCGTGACGTTGCAGCTTATCGAGCGGGTCAAGAGCGTGGATCTGCTTGCGCTCCTCAAGCGGGGCAAGTGACATGAACCTCTCTTTTGCCAGCATCGCCTTGATGGCGCACGTCGTGGCGGCGCTGCGCATCGTGTTCTTCCGGCGCAACGGCGCTCGGCACCGAGCTCACGTCTCATGGCTTGCCTGGTCGCTCGTGAGCGTACTTGGATGTTCGGCAATCGAGCTGGCGCTGCATCCCCGGCACGTGGACTTCCTCGAAGCCGCGCGGTCGGTTTTGCTCGCGTTTTTTGTGTTCTGCGCGCGCGGCAACGTGGCGCGCCTTTTATGGAGTGGCGAACAATGAGGATCCTTCGATTTGGCTCGATGGGCGATGAGGTGGCGCTTTTGCAGCACCGATTGCTTCGCGCAGGTTTCGAGCTCGCGGTGACGCATGTATTTGATGAGTCTACCGAGACTGCCGTCAAAAAGTTACAAGCCGACGCGGGTCTCGTGATCGACGGCCTTGCAGGGCCGAAGACCATGCTTGCGCTTGCAACCGGAAAGCGAGATGCCAAGCATCTTGCTGATGCGGATATCGTTAAAGCGGCCGCCTCACTCGATGTTCCTGTCGAGTGCGTGCGTGCGGTGAACGAGGTCGAGTCTCGCGGCGAAGGCTTCCTTGCTGATGGCCGACCCGTCATCCTGTTCGAGCGCCACGTATTCTGGGAGCGGTTGGTGACCCACGGGATCGACCCCAATCCGCTCGCGGCTCGCTACCCGAACATTGTGTCGGAAACCCGTGGCGGCTATGAAGGCGGATCGGCGGAATATGTGCGGCTCGCGTGGGCTCAGATGCTCGCACCAGTCGCCGCCTGGGAGGCAACGAGCTGGGGCGCCTTCCAGGTCATGGGCGAACACTGGAAGCGACTCGATTATCAAAGCCCGCAAGAGTTCGTGTCGCGTATGGAGGCGAGCGAAAGGGAGCAGCTCGATGCATTCGTGCGTTTCGTTGCCGCTGACGCCAAGCTGCTCGCGGCGTTGAAATCGCGCCGCTGGGAGGCGTTTGCTGAAGGCTATAACGGCAAGGCGTACAAGGCGAACCTCTATGACGTGAAGCTTGCGCGCGCGTATGAGCGCTATGCGCCTACGCCTACGCTCGCGCCTAAGCCAACGCCAGCCGAAGCGACTGCATGAACTTTCTCGCGATCAAATTTAAGCTCGCTGTCTGCGCACTGCTCATTGCAGCGTCGGTCAGCGCCGTGCTTTATGTCCGAGCGTTGCGTGCGCAGCTCGGGGTGGAAAGTGGACTACTGCGCGCCGCGAGCCAGCGCATTGAAGATCGCGATAGGACCATTCGCGATCTTCAACGTGACGCTCTTGAAAAAGCGCGGCAGCAAGCGCAGCTCGACAGGGCGACGGCCGCTGCCGAGAAGACTATCTCGACGCAACGCCAAGCGATGAGGGAAGCCATCCATGACAGTCCGACCGTTCACGCTTGGGCCGACACTGCTTTGCCTGATGATGTTGTGCGCTTGTCAGCCAATCCAGCCTACACCGGCTCCGCAGATTTTAGTGCAGCAGTGCCAGACGATCACGCCGTGCGGTCTACCGGCGATGTCACCACGCACTAACGGCGAGTTACAGGACGCACTGACAACAGCGAAGGGCGCGTGGGCCACGTGCGCCGCGAAAGTCGATCTGATCGTCGAGTGTCAGGCTCGCGCGCAGACGCGGAACGCCGCGCAGAGCAAGGATGCAAAGCATGATTAAACCTGGCAGTTTGCGCGGGGCGCTCGCAGCCGCTATTCCGACGCTTGCTGAAAACCCGGACAAGCTGACGGTATTTATCGATCAAGGATCGATTGCCGCGACCGGCGCGAAGTCGAGCTCGTTCGAATACCGATACGTGCTCAATGTGCTAGTGCTTGATTACGCGGGCCAGGCAGACGACATATTCATCGCGGTGATTAATTGGGTCCGCGCGCATCAGCCTGACCTTGTAACGAACTGGGATCAGCGTGAAAGCGGCATCACTTACGAGATCGACATTCTTGGCAACAGCACCGCCGACGTGTCTATCAAGCTGCAACTCACCGAAAGTGTCGTCGTGACGGTTGAGAATGGCGCGCGAACAGTGACACATGTTGATGATTCACAATCCGCCCAGCAGCCTTGGGAAAGCTGAATTGAATCCGTCCGCTCGCTTCGTTGAAACATTCGATGTTGGAGCAAGTCATGTCCTCAAATACCTCAATGAATCGCATGGAACAAAGCGATGCGATCGCAAATCTGATCCGTCGCCAAGCTGTGGGCTATGTAGGCGATATCAGCGCATACGGTGAGTGGGTAAGGTTACTGAGCGAGACGCCGCCAGAGGTGGCCGCTTACGCACTATCTGTTGCGCTTGGCGGAAAAGCTTATCAGCAAGCGCCTCAAGGTCGACGATGCCGGGGGCGAACAGGTTGCTGTTTGAATGGTTAGCAGACGATGGACTCACAATCTCAACTCGATAGCCTGGAGACGTGGGCCAGCACGCTGCTTGCCAAGCTTGATCCCGCTGCTCGGCGCGCGGTGATGCGCGATATCGCCCGCGAGCTGCGCCGCAGCCAGCAAGCGCGCATCGCCGCGCAACGCAATCCGGACGGCAGTGCTTATGAACCCCGCAAGCCGCGCTTGAAGTCTGGAACAAAGAAGCTGCGCGGCAAGCGAGGCCGAATCAAGCGCTCGGCAATGTTCTCCAAGCTTCGCACGACGCGTTATATGCGCATTGAAGCCGATGCGAACGGGCTCGCCATCGGCTTCATCGGTCGCGTGGCGCGGATCGCGCGTGTGCATCAATTCGGTGAGACGGATCATGTCGCGCCCGGTGGCCCGGAGTATCGCTATCCCGCACGTGAGCTGCTTGGCTTCACCCGCGACGATCGCGAGTTGATCCGCGACATGCTGCTCAAACATATCTCACACGATTAGCATTTTCCTCGGCGGACAATTTTGTGTCCAGGCGCGAAACATCGGTGATTACTCGTCTCGCGCGCGCTTGCTTGGCAAGATTGGCGACATGCACGCCAATGAATTTCGCCGCCTTCTCATCAACCTGATCCGCCGAGGATCAGTGGCCGAGGTTGACCTCTCGACGAACCCGCCCAGCGTGCGGGTGTCGGTGGGCGACCCCGATGATGAGCATGCGCCTGGGCTCATGACGAACTGGTTGCCATTCGTCACCTTGCGCGCCGGTAAGACCCGTGCCTGGAATCCACCGAGCGTCGGCGAGCAAGTGATCCTGCTCTGTCCAATGGGCGATCTTGCGCAAGGTGTGGCTTGGGGCGGTGTCTTCTGTGATGCAGTGACGCCGCCGAGTCGCAGTCCCGACGTTCACGCGATCGCCTACCCCGATGGCGCGCTCGTGCAATACGACCACGCCAAGCATTCACTCTCAGTCCGTCTTCCGGACGGCGCATCGGTGAACCTGAGCGCGCCTGGCGCCGTCGTCGTCGAAAGCAAAGCGGTCACCGTTCGCAGCGATGATGCGACGCTGGACGCGAAGCACATTTTGCTCGACGGCGATGTCGTGGTCAGCAGATCAATGACGGTCGTAGGCGCATTTGCATTCCAGTCCGGTATGAGCGGACAGGGTGGAGGCGGGAGCGGTGGCCATGCGATGCGCATTGACGGCGGTGCTCACTTCTCGAAGGACGTGACGGCGGCCGGTGTGAGTGTGGAAAGCCATCTGCATCGTGCCCAAGGCTCTAATGCGCCGACGAGTAAGCCGATCAAGGGCGCGAACTTCAGAGGCATGAATGCGGCCGCTGGAGGAAGGGTCGGAAAGTCGGCAATACGCCGACGGGCGAGCCGACGAACGAGCCGACTGAGGAGGACCGTATGAAAGGCATGAACGCACTCAACGGCCGTTGGATCTCCGGCCTCGATCATCTCTACCAGTCGATCGGCAAGATCGTTTCGACGCCGCTTGCCTCGTGCATCAAGCGTCGCGACTTCGGCTCCGAATTGACCGATCTGATCGACGCACCGGCCAACGGCGCGATGCGAACTCGCCTGTATGCGGCCGTTGCGACTGCGCTGATGCGCTGGGAGCCGCGTCTCACGTTGACTCGGGTGCTGCTTGTCGCCGACGAGGCCGCGCAAGGGGTGCTTTATCTTGAAATTGAGGGCTGGACCGGTGTGAGCGGCACGCCCGTGCGTGCGCGCGTTGACGTCTTGAGTGGAAAAGTAGCATGAGCGCAACACCTATCGATCTTTCTAAGCTCCCGTCGCCAGACATCATCGAGACGATCGATTTCGACACCTTGTTGTCGACTTTGAAAGCGAAATTCGTCTCGCTGCATGCCAAGGAGGAACAGGCGGAGATATCGGAGACACTCAAGCTCGAATCGGAGCCGATTGTGCGCTTGTTGCAGCTGCTGGCCTATCGCGAAATGACGCTGCGCCAGCGCGTGAACGATGCCGCGCGCCGAATCATGCTCGCGTATGCGATCGATGCAGACCTGGATCATCTGGCCGCGCTCGTCGGCATTAAACGGCAGACGATCACGCCGGCGAACGCCGAGAAGGGGACCAAGGCCAAGATGGAGGGCAATGCCGATCTGCGTGCGCGGGTGCAGCTCGCGCCACAGCGTTTCTCCGTGGCAGGTCCCGAAGGCGCTTATATCTCGCTTGCGCGCAACGCGCACGCTCATGTGCTCGACGCGACCGCCATCAGTCCCGCGCCGTGTGAGGTGCTCGTCACGATCCTGTCTCGCTTGGATGATGGCGCGGCCGAAGCGAGCTTGATTGATGCCGTCGCCGCCGCGTTGAGTGCGAGCGACGTGCGACCGCTCACCGATAAGGTCACGGTCAAGTCAGCTGAAGTCATCAAATATGAGGTGCGCGCGAGGTTGACTTTCTTCTCCGGCCCCGATCGCGCGGTCGCGCTTGAAGAGGCCAACAAAGCCATGAAAGGCTACGCCGAGCAGATGCACCGGCTTGGGATGGAAGTCACGCTCGATGGAATCTATGCGGCCGCACGCGCACCGGGCGTTCAGAAGGTCGTGCTTGAGCAGCCGCTCCAAAGTATCAAAGCGTCCAAGACGCAAGCGCCTTATTGCACCAGCATCGAACTGATCGACGACGGGGTGTACATCCTTGAATAGATTGCTTCCGCCCAATGCGACTCGGCTCGAACGCCGGTTTGCCGATACGAGCGCATCTATTGACGACATTCCGACGCCGCTTGCCACGCTCATCGATCCTGATGCGATTCGTCTCGATCTCCTGCCGTGGCTCGCGTGGCAGTTGGGCGTTGATACGTGGAAAGGGTATTGGCCCGAACACGTGAAACGCGCGCGTGTGAAGCAGGCTATACCCGTAGCGCGTCGCAAGGGGACGGCCGCCGCGGTGCGCGAGGTGGTTGCAGCCTTCGGTGGCAACCTCATCCTGCGCGAGTGGTTCGAGCTCCAGCCGGAGGGCAGGCCAGGCACGTTCGAAATCCTGATGACCGTCAGCGGTCATGAGGGCAAGGTGCCGAGCGCCGAGTATGTAGCCGACATCCGTGCAGAGATCGACCGCACCAAGCCCCTGCGGGCGCACTACACGTTCAAGCAGGGATTTTCGAAGCAGGTTCAGCAACCGATCGGCGCTGCGGCGCGCGTGGCAGTGTACCGCCGACTCAATTTATGTGAATAACGAATCGACTAGCAGACGATGGCAAATCTTCTCACCCTAACCGATGCTGGCCGCGCGGCGCTCGTTGCACCGAATAAGGACGGTACGAATGCGCACAAGATTGTCGAGATCGGTCTTGCGACCGCGGCATTCGAGTCGAGCAAGGCGCTTAAGTCGCTGCCGAACGAGCTCAAGCGCATCATCACCTTCGGCGGCACGAACGTGGCCCCCGACACGATTCACGCGACGCTTACGGACGATAGCGAAGACCAATATTCGCTTTACGGTTTTGGGCTGTATCTCGAAGACGGCACGCTGCTAGCCGCGTACGGGCAGGACACGCCGATCATGGAAAAGTCGCCCGCTGCCTTGCTGTTGCTCTCGTGTGACATGCAGTTCGCGGCGATCGATGCTACGCAGTTGGTCTTTGGCGAAACGTCGTTCCTCAATCCGCCGGCGACCACGGAACGGCAAGGCGTGGTGGAGCTTGCCACCAGTGCTGAGACCGTCGCGGGCACGGATACTCGCCGCGCGGCGACACCGGCCGGTGTTCAAGCGGCGATCGGTCACGCCATCGTTGACAAATCCAATCGTGGGCACCACCACGCAATTCTCGAGATTGACGGGTTGCAGGCCGCGCTAGACGGCAAATATTCGACTACGGGCGGACCGGTAGGCGGCGATGTTCGTCTGAAGTCTGCGGGCTCTCCCTATAGTCCGGCGCTCTTATTCGATGCGAACGGCTTCTCGCCTTTTGTACGTTCGAACGCGACGCAACGGCAACTCGAATTCGTCAATAGCGCGAATCGCGCGATTAACGCGACCTTGTCCGACAGCGGCGTGCTGTCTTTGCCGCGCGCGCGCCCGACATGGGCGGGTGTCACGCCCTGGGACACTGGCAATCTGCCCAATCCCTTGACGACGAACGGAGGCTCGATCAACGGGCCACTGTATTCGAATCAGCGTGTGCAAGGCGCTGATCTTGTGTCTTTGGGCTATGTCTACGCAGGCGGTGGGCACGCCTCTCTCGCCAGCGACGGCAACCTCTCCGGCGGTGTTTGGGGTGGATGGCTGTCCAACTGGCTGAACACTCAATTCGCTGCGCGTGATAACGGCATCAACGCACGCGCGCCGATCCGAAATGGCAACGGCGGGTATGGCTATGTCGTGAGTGATACCGCCCACAAGGTAACGCTTAACTGGGGCGCCAATGTCGACATGTATGTCGATACCACCTACATCGGCGCGATCCTTACGCACACTAATTTCGGCAACTGGGCTGCGCCCCGCACGATCCTTGATCCAGGCGGCGTCGGCTCGTTTTGCCTTCGCACCTCGCGTCCCGGCTATATCTCGCCGACTCAACCCTCTGATGGCGGCTTTGCCGCGTACTCGGGGAACTGGCGTCGGCAGGATCAGTGCAAGGTCGGTGGCAACCATTCGCTGTATGTCTACCTCTGGCAACGCATCAGCTAATCATGAAGATTCCAATCCTTTTCGACACCAATGCCAACCGTCATGCCGCGCATTCAGCTCGCAGCACCAGCGCGATATTGCACGAAGCGCCGGTGATCCGCGATCCGTATGAGATCGGCACCGTCACGAACCCTCAATGGATGGATCCCGAGCAAAAGCAATGCATCCGCTGCACTGTGACGTTCCCCAATCATCCGATGGGCATCACGGAACCACAGGTCTTCTTTGCTATGCCCACTGATGTTGAAGCGCACGGTCGGGCGTTATTCGCCCGATTGGTCGCGGGCGAGTTCGGTCCAATTGCGAGTTACGTGGAGGATATGGAAGTCATCGCAGCCCAAGCGCGCGAGCAACGCAACGAACGGCTCGCCGCGACACAGTGGCTAGTCGATCGGCATCGTGACGAGCAAGACGCGGGCGTGCCGACGACGTTGGATGCTTCCACTTTCAAAGCGCTCGTCGTCTATCGCCAGGCGCTTCGCGCAGTCACCGCTCAACCCGGTTTCCCGAAGCACATCGAGTGGCCGGTGTCACCCCTGTAAATCTCTCATTTGGAATCCACATATGCCGCTGAAAAAAAACGTTGAAATCGCCTCGATCGGTGTCCCCGCATCGTTTCATGTTGTCCGCCGAGTGACTGTTGATCTGCAGTTGAAGCAGAGCATCGTCGAGGTCGCAAGCTTCTACAACCGCGAGGTCGCGCAACAAGGCGCGCAGTCCATCGGTATCGCTACCGTTCAGGTGGAGGGCGTGCCTGGTAAGGGCGAAGACCTGACTCGGTTTGCCGAGCGAGTGCTGATCGAGCCGCCCCCCGAGCGCATCGACCCGTCCGCGCTCCCGCCCAATCGGTTCGTGTTCAGCGACGCCGATGTGGTGCCTGACATCACAGTACCGTAAGCCTCATCTCCCGTATTTACTCACCCTCATCATCGGAGTTTCGCACCATGCCAACCTACTATCACCACGGCGTTCGTGTTATCGAAATCAATCAGGGCACGCGACCCATTCGCACCGTGGCCACCGCTGTGATCGGCGTGGTGTGCACGGCAGACGATGCGGACGAAAACGCCTTTCCTTTGAATACACCGGTTCTGCTCACGAACGTCGTCGACGCGCTAGGTAAAGCTGGAAAGAAGGGCACGCTCTCTACCACGCTTCGCGCCATCGGCGCGCAGACGAAGGCCCTTACTGTTGTCGTGCGGGTGGCCGAAGGTAAGGACCAGGACGAGACGGTCGGCAATGTGATCGGGACCGTGACGAGCGACGGCCGCTACACCGGCATGAAAGCTTTTCTCGCCGCAAACGCGAAGCTTCATGTCACGCCGCGCATTATCGGTGTGCCGGGACTGGACCGGCCGGAAGTCGCCGCCGCCATGCTGCCGATTGCGCAATCGTTGCGCGCGATGACGTATGCGTTCGCTTGGGGGTGCAAGACCAAGGAGGAGGTCGCCGCGTATCGAGACCAATTCGGCCAGCGCGAGATCATGCTCCTTTGGCCTAACTTCATCGCCTGGGATAGCGATGCGAAGAAAAACGTCGAGGTTCCGTCAGTGGCGTACGCATTAGGTCTGCGTGCGAAGATCGACGAGCAAATCGGTTGGCACAAGACGCTCTCGAACGTCGCCGTCAATGGCGTGGTGGGCATCTCGGCTGACGTCTCGTGGGGTCTGCAAGATCCGGCTACCGACGCGGGTTATCTCAATGAAAAAGGCGTCACGACGCTCATCAACAAGGACGGCTTCCGGTTCTGGGGCTCGCGTACCTGCTCCAGCGATCCGCTCTTTGCGTTCGAGAACTCGACGCGCACCGCACAGGTGCTCGCCGATTCGATCGCGGAAGCACAAATGCCCGTCGTCGACGGGCCGCTTCATCCGTCGTTGCCGCGCGACATCATCGAGACGATCAACGGCAAATTCAGGGCGTGGATTTCTCAAGGCTATCTGATCGGCGGCTCGGCCTGGTTCGATCCTGCCCCCAACACAACCGACACGTTGAAGTCTGGGCAGTCGTTCATCGACTACGACTATACGCCCGTGCCGCCGCTTGAAAACCTTGTGCTGCGTCAGCGCATCACCGACCGGTATCTCGCAGACTTCGCCTCGCGCGTGAGCGCGTAACGATTTGCCTTAACCGTTGGCGTCACCGTGACCAGCTGCGTGACCCCTTCAAGGAGCTAAAAACATGGGTATGCCTCGCAAACTCAAAGGATTCAACCTGTTTCACAACGGCGAAAGCTTTATCGGGCAAGTTGCCGAGGTTACGCTGCCCAAGCTCACCCGCAAGATGGAGGACTATCAGGGCGCAGGCATGAGCGGGCCGATCAAGATTGATTTCGGTCAAGAGGGCATCCAGATGGAA
Organism: Caballeronia sp. LZ001; assembly: GCF_031450875.1. Lineage (NCBI taxonomy): Bacteria > Pseudomonadati > Pseudomonadota > Betaproteobacteria > Burkholderiales > Burkholderiaceae > Caballeronia > Caballeronia sp. LZ001. The sequence continues at coordinate 1,539,643 of NZ_JARTVX010000004.1, forward strand.
TGGACGTGCGGCGGCTTGATGCGTCCTGTACTCGCCCAGTATGGCGTGACCACGCACGATGGCGTGTTGCTGCGCTTTTCCGGCGGCTACCAGTCCGAAGACGCAACCAGTGTCGATTCAGTCGAAATCGTCATCAAGGGTCGGCATAGCGAGATCGAGATGGGCACAGCGAAGGCCAAAGACGACACCGCGTTCAAGGTCACGACCGTCGCGAGTTATTACAAGCTGACGATCAACGGGCAAGAGCTCATCGAGATCGACTTCATCAACTCGATCGAAAAGATCAACGGCAAGGATCTATTGGCCGCGCTGCGCAAAGCGATCGGCATTTGAGCTGGGGCGCAGCGCTCACAATTCCTTCACCACTTTGACTGACAGAAACGAATATGGAAACCAATCAAATCGATAACGAACCGAAGGCCGATGCAAACACGCACACGCTCGACACGCCATTGGTGCGCGGCGAGCAGACCATCACCACTGTCACGCTGCGAAAACCCAAGTCGGGCGAGTTGCGCGGCGTGTCGCTGTCCGACCTCGTGAACCTCGATGTCGCGGCGCTCTCGAAGGTGCTGCCGCGCATCAGCATGCCTACGCTCACCGAGCACGATGTCGCCAACATCGATCCCGCTGATCTGGTCGAGTTAGGAGGCATCTTTGCGGGTTTTTTGATGTCGAAGGCCGTCAAATCGAAACTGGAATCCCTGAAAGGGTAGAAGATGCGATGGCCGACATCGCCGTGGTCTTTGGCTGGACGCCTGCGGTAATGGATGACTTTGGTCTAGTGGAGCTGATGGCGTGGCGCGAGCGGGCGCGGCAACGTAGCGGGAGCGAATAGCGGTGGACAACGCATTGAAACTTCGGGTCATGTTCGACATGGTGGACAAGATCACCAAGCCCTTGAAGACCATGCTCGCAGGCAACAAAGCGCTCGCCTCATCGCTCAAAGAAACGCGTGCGCAGTTAACCCAATTGAGCAACACGCAGAAGAACATCGCCGCGTTTCGCGAGCTTTCCGGTAGCGTTGCCAAGACGACGGCTGAAATGAAGTCCGCTCACGCCACCGTGGGAGAACTCACACGCGCGCTGCATGCATCGGGGCCGCCGTCGAAAGCCATGATTGCTGATTTCGAGCGGGCCAAGCAGGCCGCCGTGACGCTCACCGCCAAGCATAGTCAGCAGGTCGCGAAGTTGGGCGAGTTGCGAACGAAGCTATCGGACGCGGGTGTCGCGACATCGAGCCTGGCTCGGCACGAGCGCGAACTCAAGACCAGCATCGACGCGACCAAGGCATCGATCGCGCAACAGCAGAGGCAACTGGAACAGCTTGCGGAGCGTGAAAGGCGGGTCGCGGCCGCCCGCACAAAGATGCAGGCCATGCAGGGTGTCGGGGTCAACATGGCTATCGGCGGCTATGCGGCCAGGAGCACGGGCACGCACATTCTGGGCGGCCTGGGTCAGACGCTCGGCGAGGCCAAGAAGGTCCAGAACGAGATCGCGCGAATTCAAGCGCTCGGCTTGGGCGAGCGCGCAACGCAAGACGCCGTGAATTTCGCTCGCGGCATGAAGGTGTACGGCGCGAGCACGGCCGACAACATGACGATGATGCGCGACTCGATGTCAGTCTTTGCCGATTCGCATCATGCGAAAGTGGCCGCGCCGATCCTGTCGAAAATGAAGTTTGCGAACGACGCCGTGTACGGTGGAGAGCATGCCGAAGACAATGAGCGCAAGTTCATGAACATGCTCAAGGTGATCGAGCTGCGAGGCGGGACGAAGGACCAAACGACGTTTTTGGATGAGGCTAACCGCGTTCAGAAAGTGATATCGGCGACCGGCGGGCGCGTCGGCGGCGATCAATGGATGGAGTTTATTCAGCGCGGCGGCGTGGCCGCCAAGTCGCTTTCCAAAGATGCGTTCTTCTATCAGATGGAGCCGCTCATTCAGGAGATGCGCGGCAGCGCCGGTAAGGGCCTCATGTCGGGCTACCAGAACTTGATCGAGGGGCGCACGACCGTACGCGCCGCGCGCAAGCTGATGAATCTCGGACTGCTCGATTCCAAAAAAGTCGAATACGACAAGAACGGCCACGTCAAGGCATTCGCCGATGGCGCGCTGCTCAATTCGGAACAGTTCAAGTCCTCGCCCTATGAGTGGATGAAGAAGACGTTGCTACCAGCGCTTGCGAAGAAAGGGATCACCGACGAGAAAGCGATCGTCAGCACGATCGGCTCGATGTTCACGAACTCGACCGCCTCGAACTTGTTCACCACGATGTTCTTGCAACGCAATCAGATTGCAAAGAACGAGCGCCAGAACAAGGGGGCGGCGGACATTGATACGCTGAGCGGCATTGCGCAGGAGCAAACGAGCGGCAAAGAGCTTGCCGCAATGGCCAAGCTGCGTGACCTCAAAAATGAGATTGGTCAGCGCGTCACGCCGCTGTATAACGCGGGGCTCGACAAAACGCGCTCGCTAGCCGAACGGTTGCTCACCGTGGTCAAAGCGCATCCGGGCGCGGCGAAGGCCGTCATTACCGTGTTAGCGGTATTCGCCGCGCTACTTGCCGTGTGCGGGACGTTGACGATTGCTTTGGCGGCCATCCTTGGGCCGCTCGCGTTGCTGCGTTTTAGCATGGCGGTGCTCGGCATGAAGGGCGGTCTCTTGACGCGAGGGCTGGGGCTTGCCGTCGGCGCGTTTCGGATGTTTGGCTCTGCCGCCATGTTCGCCGGGCGTGCGCTGTTGATGAGCCCGATCGGGCTTGCAATCACGGCCCTTGTCGCGATTGTCGCCGTCGCTGCGTACGCCATCTACACGCACTGGGACACCATCAAATCAAGCGCGTCATCGCTCTGGGCGCATATCCGATCGACGTTCGCCGGCGGCGTAGCCTGGCTCAAAGCCCTTCCAGCGTCGATGGCAGCGATCGGAGCGAACATCATCTCTGGCCTGGTGAGCGGCATCACGAGCAGCATGGGGTCGGTCAAGGATTCGATCATGAACGTGGCGAGCTCGACTGTCGGTTGGTTCAAGGAGAAGCTCGGCATCCATAGCCCAAGTCGCGTCTTCAGCGCACTGGGCCACTTCGTTGGAGAGGGCGCGGCGCTCGGCATCGACCGCGCTCAGGGACGTGTCGCACGCGCGGCCGTCGGCTTGGCGGCGGTCGCGGCAAGCTCGTTCGCATCCCCTGCGATCGCGGCAGTGCCGCAGCTCATCAAGTCTGTTGAGCCTACCGTCGCGCTGACACGTCCGCGCGTGCCGATCGACACGCGCGGACCATTGGCGGCGACGGCAGCGGGTAGTGCGGCAAGGAACGCTACCGATGCGGTCACGATCAACATCTATCCGCAGCCGGGCATGGGCGCGCAAGCCATCGCGCGAGCCGTTGCGGCTGAGCTCGATCGCCGTGAGCGCGCGAAGCAGTCGCGCTTGGGCTCAAGCCTCCTGGACCGTTCGTGAGCACCGGAGAGTCGTCATGATGATGTCGCTTGGACAGTTCGTCTTCAGTCTCAAAACTGCGCCGTTCAAGGAGCTGCAACGGCAGCGCAACTGGAAGCATCGAACCAGTTCGCGCATTGGCGCGCGTGACGCAAGTCAATACGTCGGCGTGGGCGACGACACGATCACGCTCAACGGCATGGTCGCGCAAGACAATGCAATCGGGACCATCGCATCGTTGGATGAGCTCGCGAAAATGGGCGACGCAGGTGACGCGTATGTGCTTGTTGACGGCGCGGGCACGGTGTATGGTGCGTTCGTCATTGAGAGTCTCAATGAGACGGCGACGTATCACACGCGTGATGGTGTTGCCCGCAAGATCGAGTTCAATCTATCGATCAAGCGTGTCGATGACGATGCGTTGGCCAATGCGCAAGGTTCCTGAGCATGACCGTGCACGCACGCTCGCAGCCTCAAGCCGACTACCGCATCACGCTCGACGGCCGTGATCTGTCGCGCCAGATCGCGCCCAAGCTCATCAGCTTGACGCTCTCGGAGTCACGCGCTGAAGAATCTGACACGCTTGATCTCGTCATCGATGATTCGAAAAACACCTTTGCCATACCGAAACGTGGCGCAAACATCCGAGTGGCGATCGGGTGGGTAGGCGAATCGCTTGTGGACAAGGGAGTCTTCACGGTCGATGAGATCGAGCACAGCGGCGCGCCAGATATCATCACGATCCGCGCACGATCCGCTTCCATGACCCATGCCATGCACGAGCGGCGCGAACAAAGCTGGCATGGCCAGACACTCGGCGCGATCGTGCGCACCATTGCATCACGGCATTCGCTGAAAGCGGCGGTGAGTGAGGTGCTCGCCTCGGTCGCGATTGCCCATATCGATCAAACACATGAGAGCGATATGTCGTTTCTCACGCGGCTTGCGCGGCGCTTTGACGCGGTGATGAACGTCAAAGATCTGCATCTGCTCTTCATGCCGATCGGCACCGGCAAGACGGCGAGCGGGCGGGCGCTTGCCGAGGTCACACTCACGCGCAAAGACGGGGATAGCCATCGCTACCACGTCGCGCAGCGCGAGAGCTATTCTGCCGTGCGAGCGCATTGGCATTCCAACGGCGCCGGCAAACGGCGGTCCGTTGTGATCGGCGGAGAAAACAATCGCAATGTGAAAGTCCTGCCCGAAGACTACGCGAGCGAGCCTGAGGCACGAGCAGCAGCGAAGGCGGAATATGCACGAGTGCAGCGCAGTCAGGCAACGATGGATTACACATTGGCACGCGGCCGCGCGGAGGTGTTTCCCGAGCTGCCAGTGACGATCAAAGGCTTCAAGCCTGAAATTGATGACACGCCTTGGCTCGTCAAAAGGGTGGTGCACACGCTGACGGGCGACGCTGGTTTCGCCACTTCGATCGAGCTCGAAGTGCGCGACGATCCGGCTTCTAAGCGGCATCGATCGCATTTTAGTAGACGCGGCCGCCAATAAACTTGTCCCCCGCGAAGATAGCGTACTCAAACCAACCAATGCGCCGCTCTCGGTGGCCGCAGACTCAACGGGATTAAAACAATCTAACGGATGCATGAAGCGTTAGAAAATTTTAAGCGTGATCATCGATTGTTGGCGATAAATTACACACGTATTTCGCTTTGAGTAGAGCCGCTCTCGGGATGGCAGTCTCGCCAGTAGGCACTTTCATTCTGCCGGACACGATAACTAAAACCCTTTTTCCAATCGGCGGTACCGAGCATCGCACACCGTTGAACCGAGTGAATTTAGGAGTCGGCATGGACGTTTACTAACCAGCCTAGCCATGAGCTTTAGCTTTAGCTTGAGCATTTGTGCGCCTGCGGTCATCGCAGTCACCCGTATCGACGTTCCGTGCACCGGCCGCGCCTACGACTGATTTCGAATTCAGGAGTGCGGGTGTGCGCCTACGTCTCTGCGTCTATCGATTCTTTTCCACTCATGAAAAATTTCTCCACAATCTCGCTTCTGTCCGCATTCCTTCTGTTCATGTCGTCGACATGTTCGGCCGCATACATGCTACATGGTTCCCTCACCGGATGGAAAGCAACGGTTTATTCTGGGGCTCCGTGTTACATACAAGTCGACGATAAAAGTCAGCCAGAGTACTCGGACAAGTGGCTCCTTTTATCGGACCGTTGGATGTGCGACAAAGCGGCTTCCTTACTCGATCACGCTGTCGCGGTCTACGTCACGTGGAACAGGGATAGGAAGGTTGATCAAGTGTCTGAGCTCGAACGTCATTAACGCCTACATCTAACGTCAACTCAAACGTTTGTGATTTAATCGGGTCCGATGCTCCCGGCCTAGCTTCGGACCCGTCTACAGCACCGCCGTAACAACAATGCGAGCGGATTCGCTACACCTCTAATTAAAGCGTTAGTCTCGCTTGAGGCTTGAATGCAGCTAGGCTGTTCTACGCAGATAAGCCGGTGGATCAGAGAACAACTTGCCTGAACGCCACGATGTCGGTAACTCGCGGACGAGGCGTCGCCATTCATATAGAGCTAACTGAAATGAACCTTCGTGCTTAGCGCGCCGAATTTTATTAACGACATCCCATCCTTTGATGTACAGAGAGAAGCTGCGTTTGCTGGAAAGGTAATGCGGCGCATGCGTTCCGACCCAAGCGAGTAGCTCTTCAGGCGGAACGTCTTCGGTCGCCAGGCCCTCGTCAATGTTCGCGACCACGCTCACATCATCGTTCGGCGTTTCGGGCACGCATTCGCATTTAGGCGCATCGCATGAATCGTCGAGCAATGTACGAAGAATTTGGATTCGATGCCATGGAATCGGCGAGCGGCCAGCGACATAGTTTTTGACGGTACGCAGGCAGCAACGAAGTAATCGCGCAATATCCTTGAAGCAGAGCCCATCTGTGAGGGCGAGGAAATCCTCGATGGAGGCGTGTCGTGCTTGTGTGGGCACTTAGATTCCCTGAGGAGATTAAGTGAGTGGCGATACGCTAACGCATGCAGCGCATTTTGTCTAATAAATCAACCTCTGACCACAGTCAACGAAACTTTACATAACACAAATTAGCAAATTTTTTTGTTGTATGGGCGATATCCTGATGTCCTGCTCAGGGGCTGCGGCAATCATTTGAATCTAGCCTCGACATTGGTTGCTGGCCACACGCTCAGATGCCGCGCCGTGGCCAAGCTAGCATCAAGTCCACGCCACATGCACCCGGTCCAGATCCCGATCCAACTGATAAGCCGCGCTGATCAAAGCCAGATGCGTCAGCGCTTGTGGAAAATTACCCAGCGCCTCGCCATTGGTCGCCACTTCCTCCGAAAACAACCCCACATGGTTCGCATATGCGAGCATCTTCTCGAACACGAGCCGGCCTTCATCCACACGGCCGGAGCGCGCCAACGCTTCCGCATACCAGAACGAACATGCGCTGAAGCCGCCTTCCAGGCCCGGTAATCCATCGAGCGTCGAGCCGCGTGTATAGCGAAAAATCAGCGGATCGACACGTAATTCGCGGCCGATTGCATCGAGCGTACCGACCCAGCGCGGATCTTTCGGACCGATGAAACGCACGAGCGGCATCATCAACGTGGAGGCATCGAGCGTCGCGGAACCCGGCGTCTGCACGAACGATTTCAACTCCTCGTTCCAGAACTCCTCGTGAATGTCGCGATGAATCTCATCGCGCGTCTTGAACCACTTTGCAAGCGGCGCAGGCAGCGAACGCTTCTCCGCGAGCCGCAACGCGCGATCCACCGCGACCCAGCACAGGAGCCGCGAATGCAGCAACGGACGCGTGCCGTTGCGAAACTCCCAGATACCGTGATCGGCTTCGCGCCAGTGCTCGACCACATAGTCGACGGTACGCGTCACATGCTTCCAGCCTTCATACGAGATAGCCGCGCCGTACTTGTTGTAGAGATAGAGCGAATCGAGCAACGCACCGTAGACATCGAGCTGCATCTGCTCGCGCGCCTCGTTGCCGACCACGACCTTCGCCTGCGTGGCCTCGGCGAAGTTCCTGAGCTCCGCCTCTTCGAGCGCGGTTTCACCATCGACGGCATACATCACGCGCAAGGAGCCGTCCGAACCGCAATCGCGATTGCGCTCGCCAATCCATTTCATGAAGCGTTCCGCTTCGCCCGTGTAGCCGAGTCTGAGCAGCGCATAGACCGAGAACGCGGCATCGCGAATCCATGTAAAACGATAGTCCCAGCGACGCGATCCATCTTGCGACTCCGGCAAGCCGAAGGTCGGTGCGGCAACGATAGCGCCGAACTCGTCCGAGCTGAGCAGCTTCAACGTGAGGGCCGAACGCAACACGACTTCACGGTAACGTCCGCGATACGTCGATCGCGACGACCACTCCTTCCAATAATCGATGGTCTCGGCAAGGATGCTCTCGAAGTTCGATTCGAGCTTTTGCAAGTCGTCGCCTGCGCCGAGCGCGAAGCATGCGGAGTCGCCAGCCTTCAATTCGAGCGTGGCGTGAGCGTCGTTATTCTGGATGTCCAGCGGGACACTTGCCAGCAACTGGACGGACGCGGTCTTGTCGTCCGGAATGAACTCGATGCCCTTCTTCACTGCGCGCGCGCCATGGCGAATGCGCGCGTAATCGAAGCGCGGCGCGCAACGCACATCGAGCGTCATGGTTCCATGAATGAGCCGCACGATACGCATGACGCAGTTGGGCACGGCATCGACTCTCGCCTCGCCCGATGGCACCGGCATGAGATCGAGCAATTCGCATACGCCATCGTGCGTCATGAAACGCGTGAGCAGCACGTTCGTTTCGGGCAGATACATCTGCTTGACGTTCGCCTGCTCCTCTCTTGGCGTGATCGCGAATGCGCCGCCGTGCTCGCCATCGAGAAGCTCGGCAAAGAGCGTCGGCGAATCGATGCGCGGAAAGCACATGAAGTCGATGGCGCCGCGCAACGACACGAGAGCGGCCGTCTTCATGTTGCCGATCATGCCGCGTGCATCGATGGGAATCTTTTTAGGCGGAACTTCTTGGGATGGATGGCCCATGAGAATGCCTTTGGCCTGACTTCAGCCTGTGTGTAATGCGAGTCGGTCGGTCTGCCTGATCACGCCGAACACGCAAGACACGTTCCCGTGTTTGTCGTCTTTCTGTCGTATGTCGGTCGACATCTAACGCGCCGCAGTGCGCGCGTCGGCCTCCGACGCACCGCTGGCCATCGGCGCGGACGCTTCGATGGCGAGAGCTTGCGCCGGCTCGGCATTTAGTTCGGCATGCCGCGACGACTTGCCGAAGCTCGCGATATAAACCGTTGCCGCCACGACGACGGCCACGAGCACCGCCACCACTGCCACTCCAGACGTGTTTCGCTTCATCCAGGCTCCCAATCGGATACGATGTTGCCGGCACGCGAAAACGCCCGGTCGCCAAGACTCGAAGATAGCCGATTAACGGATTTCCGTCCGTGCAAGGCACAACATAGCCACCATCCGCCAGGAATCTACCCATGCATGCTGTGTCGGCATTCAATCTGGTGCTTGTCTCGCTCATCGCCATCATCGCGCTGGAAGTGCTGGCGCGGCGCCTGAATCTGCCGCCCGCAGCCGCGCTGTTGGTGGGCGGCGCGGCCATGGCATTCATTCCCGGCACGCCGCATTTCGAGCTCGACCCGGAACTCGTGCTCGTCGTGTTTCTGCCGCCGCTCTTGATGTATGGTGCGTATTTCTTCGTATGGGACGACTTCAAGCGTAATCTCAGCGGCATCATGCTGCTCGCCATAGGCGCGGTCGCCTTTACGACCTTCGCGGTCGGTTATGCCGTGCATCTGGTCGTGCCCGCCCTGCCCTGGGCCGCGTGCTTCGCGCTCGGTGCCGTGGTATCCCCGCCGGATGCCGTCGCCGCGAAGGCCGTGCTGGAACGCGTCGCGTTGCCTCGACGGCTCATGGTGCTGCTCGAAGGCGAAAGTCTGCTCAACGACGCCGCGGGTCTCGTGCTGTTTCGCTTTGCGGTGGCCGCCGCATTGAGCGGCATGTTCAGCGCGCCGCGTGCGCTCGGCAGCTTTGCCGTGCTCGCGGTCGGCGGCGTGATCGTGGGCGTGGTGGCGGGATTCATCGCGGTGCGGCTGTTGCGCGCGCTCGAGGACGATTACCTCGTCATCACGACATCGATGCTCACCGCGTGGGTCAGCTACATCGCGGCGGAAGAGCTGGGCGTTTCGAGCGTGATCGCGACCGTCACGTGCGGGATGGTGGTCGGCTGGCATCAGCATGACGTCTTCTCGGCGGCGCAGCGCATGCGCGGCACGGCGTTCTGGCAAGTGGTCGTGTTCGTGCTGGAATCGCTCGTGTTCGTGCTGATCGGACTGTCGCTGCGCGGTATCGTGACGCGTCTGGGCGGCGCAGGCAACGCCTTCGAATTGCTCGCGCCAGCGACGGGCGCGGTGATCGCCGTCGTGGTCTTGTCGCGTTTCGTGTGGGTCTATGCCGTGGAAGCCGTCAAGAGCGCGATATGGCACGCCACCGGGCGAAAGGACCGCAACGAGGACGGTGAGCCGAACGCTATCGTTCCGAACCGGCGCGCGGCCACGGTCATCGGCTGGGCAGGCATGCGCGGCGTGGTAACGCTGGCTGTCTCGTTGTCCTTGCCCGATTCGATGCCCGGACGCGACCTCATTCTCTTCGCGGGCTTTGCCGTCATTCTGGTCACGGTGCTGCTGCAGGGCACGACTATCGGCCCGTTGATCGCCCTCCTCGCCATTCAAGGCGGCCCCGAGCGCTCGAAGCGTCATCTGAGCGAGCCGCAAGCGTGGTCGCGCCTGGAAGCGGCGCAACTCGAAGCAATCCGCCCGCTTGTCCACGATGCGCAGGGCAACGTCATCCATCCGCGTCTCTTCGAGCAATACTCGTATCGGGCGAGCCTCTCGCAACGCTTCCAGTCGCTGGATGATTTTCCGGTCGATGCCCGCCGTGCTCATTACGATGTCGTGCTCGCGGGCCTGGCGGCCGGTCGCGCCGAGCTACTCAAGATGCATCGCGGCGGCCTGATCCACGATTCGCTGCTGCATTCGCTCGAACGCGAATTCGATCTGCAGGAAGTCTCGGCGTTGCTCGCAAGAGGATAAACCGCCGCGAAGCCTCGTATCGTGTCGCTTAGCCCGACACGCCATCGAGCCGCGCCGCGTCTTCGCGCGGCTTCTTCTTGCCGCGCCTCGACAGCAGATTCAAGCCTTCGACGAAGCCCGCAAAACCCATCGCCGCATAGATATAACCCTTCGGTACGTGCGTGCCGAAGCCTTCGGCGATCAACGTCATCGCAATCACGAGCAGGAAGCTCAAGGCCAGCGTGACCACGGTCGGATTGCGCTCGATGAAGCGTGACAGCGGTTGTGCGGCGAACAGCATGGTGGCGACCGCGGAAATCACTGCGATAAACATGATCGGCAGATGCTCCGTCATGCCGACCGCCGTGATGATGCTGTCGACTGAGAACACGAGATCGAGCAACAGAATCTGACCGATGGCCGCCCATGCCGTCAGACTGGCTACGCCCGATACCGCGCCCGGCGCATGCACGTCCTTGTTCACGTGATGACGCATCTCGGTGGTGGCCTTCCATACCAGGAAGAGACCGCCCGCGAGCAAGATCAGATCGCGCCATGAAAACGCGTGCTCGAACACGGTGAACACCGGTTGAGTCAGTTGCGCAATCCACGCCACCGTGCCGAGCAAGACGAGCCGCATGACGAGCGCAAGCATGATGCCGAGACGCTGCGTGCGTGCGCGTTGCGCTTCGGGCAGCTTGTTGCTGAGTATCGAAATGAAGACCAGATTGTCGATGCCGAGCACCACTTCCATCACGATGAGCGTGACGAGTGCGGCCCAGACGGCGGGGTCGTAAGCGAGCGCGAGAAGGTATTCCATGAGCAGTGGGATATTGTTGTCGATAGGTGACCGAGCCCCGATGATGGCGAAAATACGTGATCGGAAAAATCAGTGATAATCGAATCCATACTTCGGTTTTTTCGAACACATGGATGGAGGCATTACTCGCATGCTCAACTATCGACATCTGCATTACTTCTGGGTCGTGGTCAAGGAAGGCGGTTTTGCACGCGCGGCGGAACGGCTCGACATGGCCGTGCAGACCATCAGCGCACAAGTGCGCGAACTCGAGAAATCGCTCGGTCATCAGTTGCTGAAGCCATCGGGACGCGGCGTGACGATGACCGAAGCCGGCCATGCGGCCTACGCTCGCGCCGAGGAAATTTTTCAGATTGGCCAGCATATTGCGGACGAAGTGCGCGAGGCCGCAAGCGGAAAGCTTGCGCGGCTTGCCGTGGGTTTGTCGGATGGCATATCCAAGCTGGCGGCGCATGCGCTGCTCGAACCCGTACTCGGCAATCCGGCGCTGCGTCTCTTGTGTCACGAAGGCGAGACCGACGAACTGCTCGGCGAGCTTGCGCTGCATCGGCTGGATCTTGTGCTTGCAAGCCAGCCTGCACCGCACAATCACAATCTGCGTTTGACGAGCGAGCGGTTGATCGCCTCGCCCGTTGACTGGTATGGGCCGGCGTCTGTCGTACGCAAGAGCGCGGTCGATCAATTTCCCGGCAGCCTCGCCGCATTGCCCATGCTTTTGCCAACCGGACACTCGTCGTTGCGAGCGCGTCTGGACAGATGGCTGGAGACGGAGCGTATCGTGCCGCGCATTGTCGGCGAATTCGAGGATAGCGCCTTGATGGCCGTGTTCGGTGCGCGTGGGCTCGGCGTGTTTCCGCTGGCCGAATTCGGTGCGGGCGAGACGCCGTTGTTACGCGGTCTTCGCTGGCTAGGCCGTTCCGAGGAAGTGAAAGAAGAGATTTACGCGATCGTGTCGCGACGTGGAAGGCATCATCCTTTGACTCAGGAAGTGCTGGCTCGGGCAGCTTCCTAGACTAATGCAACTTCGGTTTTTCCGAAGTTCGAGTTCTGCTCACCCTGCTTTTTCTTACGCTTGCCAAACCTTACGCTGGTTCACATCCAACGAGGAGGCATACATGAAGGTCCTTTTCAAATCGCGTGAACCTGAAGCTATCGCCATGCACGAACTCGCCAAGACGCGCAGTGAGTTCGTGTTTCGCCGGCTTGCATGGCTGATTTCGAAGGCCACCGTCAGTCTCTCCGATATCAACGGCCCGCGTGGCGGCGTCGACAAGCGCTGTCAGGTGGAGGTGCAGATAGACCGGAGCAATACCGTGGTGGCAACATCGATAGCGCGTGACTGGCGAGGCGCAATCGATCTTGCCTTGGCACGCGCGGCGCGCACGCTGGTGCGTAAGCGCCAAAGCGCGAAGCTCGCGCGGCGGGTGCGTGCGCGTAGTGTTGCCTACAAGCTTGCGCCGGACGAATCAGCAGATCAAGCGCTCACGCCTGCTGGCGCATGATCAGCGCGTCGAGTCGGGCGGCACAGGATTTTTGTCCTGTGACGAGGGCAGTGCGTTCTCGCTGTCCTCGTGCTTTTGCTTCTCTGCTGTGTCGACGTCCGTCTGTGTGGTGTTGGGGGTCGCGGGCTTACCCTGCGGTTCGTCCATGTCGTCGGCAGTTGCGCGGGGAACGGATGTCATGTCGAGCTCCTTTGAAAAAGGTCGGCACGAAAATGCAGCAAACGCCAGGCCCGCGATACCAGTAGGCGCTTGGGCGGCCGTCTTCAGCACGACCTCCGTCATTGGCCGTTCCCGTGAGATCGAATGGCTTCTTGAGGTACTTCAGTTCACGAAGGGCAGCTTTCGGTCACGCGCCTCGGATAGCATCGACACAGTGATCTTGCGCACTTCGAGCTTGCTCTGCGTGATGTGCGCGCGCAGCAGCATAGCGGCTTCGCCATGTCTGCCGCGATCGATGTAATTCAGCATGGTCGAGTGTTCTTCGTAAGTCGCGCTGGTGCGGTGTGCCTTCAGAAAGTCCAGCCGCCGCATGATCCTGATCCGCTCCGTCACTTCGTCGTGCACGCGCAGGATTTCCGCGTTGCCCGTCGCGCTTACAATGCCGCGATGAAAATTCTCGTCCATGTTGAACATGGCGACGGGATCGCTTTCGCGCGCTTCGGGCGAGACGCACCACACTTCCTTCAGTGCATCGATATGAGGATAAGGCGGCGGCGTATTACCGAGCTTGTCGAGCGAGGCGACTTCGAGAACGATACGCAAGTCATACAACTGGTCTAGCTGGTCGAAGTTGATGTCCGACACTTTCCAGCCGCGCCGGAAACCAACTTCGAGATAACCTTCGCGCAGCAGGCGGAACAGCGCGTCGCGCATGGGTGTGCGCGACACGCCGTAATGTTGCGCGATGTCGGTCTCCGAAAAGCGATCGCCCGGGAATAGCCGGAAATTGAAGATGTCCTGCTTGAGAAGCTGGTACACCTGTTCCGCTAGCGGGTTGGCGCTCTGGACAGTCCGCGTGAGCGTCGCGTCCGGTGCCTCGAATGCGAGCGCTGCGGTTCCGCGAGTTTTAAGCGAGCCGATGCCGTGTCTCCATCATGATGCAACGATTATCGCCCTTTTACGGCGCGTCGATGAGGCTGACATGCGCCGCCACGATGATCCATCCGTTGAACGCGGACGATGCGTCGCCCAGCCGCGCCCACGTTTGCATCTGGCGACCGAGCAAGGGCGTGACGTCGCTCGTGAATTCGGTGCTCACGGTCGCGAGATCGTCCCCGAAAGCCGTCACCACCGTGCCATGCAGCCGTCGCGATGGCGGCACCGGCGCGGCCGCTTTACGCCACGCGCGAATCGCTTCGCCGCCGTGCTGAACTTCGGCTATACCGTAACGCACCGTCTCGGGCGCATTCCAGAAGAGCATGTTCATGGTCTCGACATCGTTATCGACGAGCGCACGTTCGTATGCGACGAACGCGGCGCTTACTTCCGCAACCACCTCGGCGCGATTCACCGCAAGCGTCATGCTCGGTTCTCCGTTAAGTCGGCGAGCGTCGCGGTCCAGCCCACGATGCCGCCTTGCGAACGAATCATGTCGATGGTCGCGTCCTTGAACGCGGGAATGTAGCTCGCGGTCGCGTCTTCGATAAGAAGACATTCATAGCCGCGGTCATTGGCCTCGCGCATGCTGGTCTGTACGCAGACTTCGGTCGTCACGCCCGCGAACACGAGATGCGTGACCGAACGCTCTGCGAGTTCTTCGGCGAGGCGCGTCGCGTAGAAGGCGCCCTTGCCCGGCTTGTCGATGACGAGCTCGCCTTCGACGGGCGCGAGTGCATCGATGATCGCGTTGCCCGGCTCGCCGCGCACGAGGATGCGTCCCATCGGTCCTTCATCGCCGATACGTGCTTGCGGCGCTCCGCGCAAGCGCTTCGCGGGCGGGCAATCCGACAGATCGGCGGCATGCGATTCGCGCGTATGCACCACAGACCAGCCTTGTTCGCGCGCATGTTCAATAAGACGCTGCACCGTCGGCACGATGGACGACAGCAGCGACACGTCGTTGCCCAACGCTTCCCCGAAGCCACCGGGCTCGATGAAATCGCGTTGCATGTCGATGACGACGAGCGCGGTCGTGTTCGCTTCGAACGTGTAAGGGGACGGCTTTGCGCCGTTCAAGGTCGGCATGTGGTCAGCCCTTGTAATGGCGTGCGGGTGCGGGAAAACCGCACGATTGACCGTCCGTGATCTTCACTTCGTCTTCCCACGGCAGATGATATTCGCCGCGCACCATGTCCTGCATGAACGTGTAGGGACAATCGCGCGCACCGCCTTTCACGGCGACATAACCGCGATGCCCGAACTGGTAGATGTTGTTTTCCACGCCCCAATGCACGCGCGCTTCGCGAACGAGGTCCGGGCGCATTTCGCAAGTGATGATCTCATCCGGCCGATGACTGCCCTCGACCATGATGGTGCCGTCGAAGTCGCAGAACATGCCTTCGCCCATGGAATCGAACGAACCATCCGTACCGCAGAGACAAACGCTTGCCGTTTGCGCGAGGTTCTGAAATGCGTTCGATTGATTCGTGATGCGCCATGCGTGGCGAATGGGCGCGGTGTAGCCCGCCGTGCGCAGAATGATTTCAGCGCCCTTATACGCGGCTTCGCGCGCCATCTCTGGAAACATGCCGTCATGGCAGATGATCAGGGAAAGTTTCGCACCGTTCGGTCCGATGCAAACCGGCACGCCTACATTGCCCGGTTCCCACGGTTCGACCGGAACCCACGGATGCAGCTTGCGGTAATAGAGCTTGATCTCGCCTTGTTCGTCGATAACGATACCGCTGTTATAAGGATTGCCTCCGCGATTGCGCTCCATGATCGAAAAGCAGCCCCATATGCGATGTTCGATGCACGCGTCCTTGAAAGCCCGCACCTCTGGACCATCGAGATCGCACATGATGTCGTCGTCGATACGCATCGAGAGGCCGTGCAGCGCGTATTCGGGGAACACGACGAGGTCCATCGCCGGATTGTTGCGCCGCGCCTTGCCAACCATCTCGACGATACGTCGCGTCTGCGCCGCAAGATCCGCGGGCGTCGCAACGTCGGGATTCTGCAATTGCACGAGACCTATCACCATTCCTTGCGGCGATTTGTTGAGACCGCCCAGTCCGCTCGAACTCATTCGTTACGCTCCTTGTTGTTCACGCATGCGCGGTGACGGGTTCGGCCACACCGCTATCCGTGCTGTCACCGTGACCGGCCATGTGCCGCCCCAGCGTGACGCGATCCGCGGTGCTCGCGGCGCTTTCGTGCACGAGCCGCCCTTCGGCGATCACCGCGATGCGATCCGCGAGTTCCAGCAGTTCATCGAGGTCTTCGCTCACGAGCAGCACGGCGGCGCCCGTGTCGCGCGCGGCGAGAATGCGCGCATGGATATCCGCGACCGATGCGAAGTCCAGCCCGAACACAGGATTCGCGACGATCAGCACATCCACCGCTTGCCCCAGTTCACGTGCCAGCACCGCGCGTTGCACATTGCCGCCCGACAACGTGCCGATGGCGCGCGCAGGCAAGGGCGGGCGCACGTTGAAGTCGGCAATCAAGCGTTCCGCGCGTTCACGCATAGCACGGCGGTCCAGACGCCAGCCGCCTTGCTTCATCGGCGCGCGATCGAAATCGCGCAGCGCAAGATTCTCCGCGATACTCATGCCCGCCACGCATGCATTGCGCAGCGGCTCTTCGGGTAACGCAAAAACCCGCAGACGGGTCATCTCGTCGCGTGTCGCCGTGTAGGGTTCGCCATGCATGCGCATCTCGCCTGCATGCACACGGCGCTGGCCGACGAGCGCTTCGATCAGTTCCTTCTGTCCATTGCCCGACACGCCTGCAATGCCGAGTATCTCGCCCGACTTCACCGCAAGCGACACTTCACGCACGGCCATATGTCCGCGATCATCCACGACGCATAGGCCGGACAACGCGAGACGCACGGGTGCATCGACAGCGAGCGGCTTGCGCGGTGGACGCTCGACATCCGTTGCGGCATGAGGCGCGTCGCCGCCCATCATCATCGCGGCAAGGCTGTCGCGATTCGTGTACGCCACTCGGCTCGTTCCGACGAGTTTGCCTTTGCGCAGCACGGTGACGTCATCGGCATAAGACATCACCTCACGGAACTTGTGCGTGATCATGAGGACCGTCAACGCGCCGCTCGAAGCAAGATCGCGCATCAACCCCAGCACTTCGTCGGCTTCTTGCGGCGTGAGCACCGAAGTGGGTTCGTCGAGAATCAAGAAGCGTTGCTGCAAATAGAGTTGCTTGAGTATCTCCAGCTTCTGCTTTTCACCAGCGGCAAGACTCGCGACGGGCGTATCGAGCGCAAGACGAAACGGCATGCCGCGCATGAAGGCATCGAGCGCGGCGCGTTCCTTCGGCCAGTCGATCTTCCACGACAACCGGCCCCGCGCGAGCAGTAGATTCTCTTCAACGGAAAGCCCCGCTGCCAGCGTGAAATGCTGATACACCATGCCGATGCCAAGCGCCTGCGCGTCGCGGGGCGAAGCGATCTTCACTTGACGGCTATCCGCGATGATCTCGCCTTGATCGAGCACGCCGTATCCCACGAGTCCCTTCACGAGCGTGCTCTTGCCCGCGCCGTTCTCGCCGAGCAGCGCATGTACGGTGCCGCGTCGCACTTTTAGCGTGACATCGTCGAGCGCGGTAAACGCGCCAAAACGCTTGGTCGCACCGACCACTTCGACTCCCAGAGCTTGGCGAGCGGGCGTCATGGCGTTAGCGTCCGAGCGTGGCGAGCATCGACGCCGAGTCCGATACCGTGCCGAACACGCCGCCCTGCATGAGCACCATGTTGAGCGCGGCGTCGTGATTGCTCTTGTCGGTGGCGCCGCAGCAATCGGCGAGCAGCGTGCATTCGAAGCCGCGGTCGTTGGCCTCGCGCATCGTCGTATGCACGCACACGTCGGTGGTGATGCCCGTGAGCACGAGATTCACGATGCCGCGCGTGCGCAGGATGAGTTCGAGATCGGTGGCGCAGAACGAGCCCTTGCCCGGCTTGTCGATGACGATTTCGCCCGCCACTGGCGCGAGTTCTTCGATGATTTCCCAGCCCGGTTCGCCGCGCACGAGGATCTTGCCGCAAGGACCGTCGTCGCCGATACCCACGCCACCCGTGCCTACTTGCCGGCTGCGCCAGCGCTTGTTGGCAGGCAGATCCGACAAATCCGGCCGATGCCCCTCTCGCGTATGAATGATCGTGAAGCCCTGTTCGCGCATGAGCTTGAGCACGTTCCCGATCGGCTCGATAGGCGCGCGCGTGAGCGACAGGTCGTAGCCCATCTTGTCGACATAGCCGCCGATGCCGCAGAAGTCCGTCTGCATGTCGATGATGATGAGCGCGGTGTTATCGGCGCGCAGGTTGCCGTCGTAGGGCCACGGATAGGGACGAGCCTCGATGAAGCGGGTCATGAGCGTTTCTCCGGAAGATGACATCAGCGTGTGAGGCTCAGTTCGCCGGGCGCGCCGGCAAGGGTTCGGTCGGGACGGCAGTTGATGACCATGATCGCGAGCGTGAGGACATAGGGCGCTGCGTTGTAGAGGTAATAGCCGCTCGTCACGCCTATGGCCTGCAACGCGGGACCGAGCGCGCCTGCCGCGCCGAAGATGAGCGCGGCCCACAGGCAGCGCAGCGGCTGCCAGCGCGCGAAGATCACGAGCGCGACGGCCATGAGACCCTGGCCGCTCGACAGGCCTTCGTTCCAGCTGCCGGGATAGACGAGCGACAGATACGCGCCGCCCACGCCCGCCAGCAAGCCGCCAACGGCCGTGGCAACGATACGCACACGCGTGATCGGATAGCCCATGGCGCGCGCACTTTCCGCGTTCTCGCCGACGAGCCGCAGGGCCATGCCCCAGCGCGTATGACGCAAGCCCCATTGCAACGCGAACGCGAGCACCACACCGATCACGAAGAGCGGATTGATATGCAGCGCGTTATGCAATTGCGCGGATGCGCTCCAGCCGCCGAGATCGATGGAAGGCAGCATCGGCGCTTGCGGTTCGATGAAGGGCTTGCCGAGATAGAACGCGAGGCCGGTGCCCGCAAGCATCAACGCAATGCCGAACGCGATATCCGACACGCGCGGCAACGAGCAGACGAGACCATGCAGGCAACCGAGCACGAAGCCCGTGGCCGCTGCCGCAAGCACGCCGATCCACGGCGAGCCCGACAGATAAGCCGCCGCGTAGCCCGTCATTGCGCCGGAGACGAGAATGCCTTCGAGCCCGAGATTGACGCGCCCGCCCTTCTCGGTCAGACATTCGCCGATACTCACGAAAAGATAAGGCGTGCTCACGCGAATGGCGCCCGCGAACAGCGAGAGCAACAGCACGACAGCGGGCGATTGAGCATCAGGCATGAGTCCCCTCCAGTCGAACCGTGGAACGCGCGAGCGCCGCTGCCTGCAACTTCACGCGCCACGCGGTAATCCTGCCGCCGAGCGCTTCCCACGCGAGCAGGTTGGCGAACAACAGACCTTGTAGAACGAGCGTGGTGGCATCGGGCAGGCCGAGGCGCCGTTGCAGCAAACTACCGCTTGCTTCAATCCCGCCGACGAGCACCGCGCACAGGATGATCGCGAGCGGATTCTGACGCGCGGCGAAGGCCACGAGAATGCCCGCATAGCCATAACCCGCGAGCAGCGACGCATTCGCGCTGCCCTGCACGGCCGCGACTTCGAACATGCCCGCGAGTCCCGCCGCCGCGCCGCCGAGCATGCAAGCCGTGAGCGCGAGCCTCGTCACCGGCAAGCCGACCAGACGCGCCGCGTGATGATTGCCGCCTGCCACACGCATCGCGAAGCCCTTGGTGCTCTGGCGCACGAAGACCCACGCGGCCACACATGCCAGCGCGCCCCATAGCAGGCCCCAGTGGACGTCGAGGCCGGGCAGCGAGCCGATCATCAAGGCATCGGGAACGGGAGGCGTGGAGGGCTTGTTGAGGCTTGCCGGATCGCGCAACGGGCCTTCGACGAGATGCTTGAAGAGCGCGATGGCGATATACGACATCAGAAGGCTGCTGATGGTCTCGTTGACGCCGCGCCATTGCCGCATCGCGCCGATGGCACCGATCCAGAGCGCGCCCGCGAGCATGCCGGCGACCGCCATCAGCGGCGTGGCGACGAACCACGGCAACGATGCGGGAACGATGGACGGCACGATGGCCGCGCCGAGACCGCCGAGCGCCAGCGCGCCTTCGCCACCAATCACGATCAAACCGACTTGAGCCGGCAACGCGACACACAGCGCGGTCAGCATGAGCGGCGCCGCGCGCAGCAACGTGCTCTGCCATGCAAACGACGAACCGAATGCGCCTTGCACGATGAGCCCGAGCGCATCCAGCGCAGGCTGTCCCTGCACCAGCAGAAAGAGCGAGAACAGCACCAGCGTGCCGACGAGCGCGCACAACGTGGGCAGCGCGGGCAAGACGCCGAGCAGGAGCCGTGGACCGAGCGCGCCTGAATTCGAACCGATCACAGTGGACATCCGCGGCTCCTATCGATTGCAGATAATCAGATTTGCCCCACCACACCCGCCACGAGATAGTTCATGCTCTCGAGCGCGATGTCCGTCTGCGGATGACTCGTGCCCGCCGCGATTGCCGTGCCGCCCTTGTTGTCCTTCATCGGCCCCTTGAAGATGGCGTAGTCGCCCGCGACCATCTTCGTCTTGATGGCGTCTGCATTGGTCTTCGCATCGGCCGTGACCTTCGCGCCGTATGGCGACATCTTCACGAAGCCTTCCTTGAGGCCGCCGCGCAGAAGGTTGGGCTGCGGCTTGCCGCTTTGCGCATCCGTGACGAGTTCCTTATAAGGCGTCGCCCAGTCCCATTCCGCGCCCGTGAGATAACCCTTCGGCGCGAGCGCGGCCTGGCTCGCGTGATAGCCGCAACTCATCGCACCGCGCTTCTCCGCTGTTTCAATGACGACCTTGGGACCATCGACGTGACACGTAAGCACATCGCAGCCTTGATCGATGAGACTGTTGGTCGCTTCTGCTTCCTTGACGGGCATCGACCAGTCGCCGGTGAAGATCACGTTCGTCGTGATAGCCGGATCGACCGATTGCGCGCCCAGCGTGAACGCATTGATGTTGCGCAGCACCTGCGGAATGGGCTTGGCCGCGACGAAGCCGAGCTTCTTGCTCTTGCTCATATGACCCGCGACGACGCCGTTCAGATACTGACATTCGTCGATATAACCGAAGTAGCTCGCGATATTCGAAGGGTTGCCTTGCTTCCACAATCCGCCGCAATGCGCGAAGCGCACCTTCGGATACTTCGCGGCCATCTTCAGGACGTGAGGATCGAAATAACCGAACGAGGTCGCGAAGATGAGCGTGGCGCCGTCCTGCTCGATCATCGCTTCCATGGTCTTTTGCACGGCCACGGTTTCGGGCACGTTCTCTTCCTCGACCACTTTCACGTTGGGTAGCTTCTTGATGACTGCGGCGGCTTGCGCCTGCGCCTGGTTGTAGCCGTAGTCGCCGCGCGCGCCGACGTAGATCACGCCGACCGTGAGATTGCTCGCGCCGAACGCCAGATCGAACGGCAATGCACTGCCGAGCGCAAGCGCGCCCGCGCCCTTGATGAACTCACGGCGGTTGGTCATGGTCTCAATTCCTGTGTGGTTGGGTCGTTGGAGGTTTGACTGTCGAGCCAGGCGCGCCAGCCGCAAAAACGCGTGATGTCGCGCGCGCCGCTTTCGGCAGTGACGGCAAGCGGTTCGCAGATGAAGCCTTTGACGATGCGGCCATCCGCCGTCTCGATGCTGCCAATGCCAAGCGGCGCCGGAATCGCTTCGACGAACGCGCCGAAGGTGCGCACGGGCATGTCCCATATTTCGATGGCAATGGCTTGCCCGGCTTGCCCCGCAGAATTCGCGCGCACGAGGCCCGGCTTCGGCGGCTGCGTGTTCGCAAGCGCGAATAGCTGATAGTTAGCCGAGGTCGTCGTCGCTTCGACGAAGCGCGCGCCGGCCTTGCGCATCTGCCATTCGAGCGGCATGCCGCGTAGATGCGCGCCAACCACCGCAAGCTGCACGGTCGGCTCGTTGAACGGCAATGGCTTCGCTGCAACGGCATCTTGCTTCTGCATGCCTTCGAACTGCGCACCGAGCATGGCGAGCCGCTGATCGGCGCCAGCGGGCGCGATCAACGTGATGCCGGCGGGCAAGCCATCGGCGCGCGGGACGCCCGGCACCGCGAGCGCGCACAGATCGAGCAGGTTGACGAAGTTCGTGTAAAGCCCGAGACGGCTATTCACTTCGATAGGGTTCGCGCGCACTTCATCGATGGTCGGATGCGTCGGTGTGGTCGGCACGATCAACACGTCCACGCTTTCGAAGAGCGCTTCGGCGTGGCGCTTCAAGCGTGCAAGTTCATACTGGCCGTCGAAGGCATCGGCGGCGCTGAAGTTGTCGGCCTTGCCGATCACCTTTGCGACCACCGGGTCGATATCGTCGTGATTCGTCTCGAAGAAGTCGCCTAACGCGGCGCGCCGTTCGGCGACCCACGGACCGTCGTAAAGCAGCGCAGCGACTTGCTGCATTGGCGCAAAGGCGAACGTCGACGGCTTGAGCGCGAGCTTTTCGAGTGTCGCGGCGAAGGCATCGGCGGCGGCGGTATCGCCGAAGAATTCCAGCGTGTCGGGAATGGCGACGCGCAAGGCTTGCGGCGCAAGCGGCAAAACCGGCAAGGAAGGAATGCGGCGCGAATAGCCATCGGCTGCGTCGAACGTGGCCATCGTCGAGAGGACGTGCCAGGCGTCGGCTACGTCATGCGCGAAGATCGAGATCGTATCGAGGCTCTTGCATGCGGGCACCACGCCGCGCTTGCTGACGAAACCCAGCGTCGGCTTGAGACCGACGAGACCGTTAAAGCCTGCTGGCACACGGCCGGAGCCCGCTGTATCGGTTCCAAGCGAGAACGCGACGATGCCCGCCGCGACCGCTACCGCCGAACCCGAGCTCGATCCGCCCGAGATGTATGCGTCGTGATCGACCTGACGTACCGCGCCGAAAGGCGAGCGCGTACCGACGAGGCCCGTTGCAAACTGATCGAGATTGGTCTTGCCGATAAGCACCGCGCCCGCATCGAGCAAACGCTGCACGGCGAACGCCGTCTCTTGCGGCGTATAGGCAAATGCGGGGCACGCGGCGGTGGTGGTCAAGCCTGCCACGTCGATGTTGTCCTTCACCGCGAAGGGCACGCCGAGAAGCGGCTTGCGCGCGAAGATCGCGCCGCCCTCTTCGGCGAGTTCATGCGCAAGGCTCGCGGCACGCGCACGAAGGTCGGCCTGAGGCACGCGCAGCAGCCAGGCTTCGGGCCGGTTGCTTGCATCGAGCCTGCGCAGCACTTCTTCGATCATGGCGATTGGATCAGTGCTGCCTTGCCTATACGATTCGATAAGCGCGTACACGCCTGAAAGCGGGTCGTAGGACATGAGTTCAATCTTGAATACAAGTTGAACGTCACTGTGCAGCATCTGTGCCAGTCAACGCCATGACGCTCAAAAGCCTTTATCCATGGGGCTTCGTGCGTGGTGTGGTGTCTCATGCAAGAGGACTGATCACGTCCCAACATGGTTCGCGCAGCGTTCAAGTTGGTGCGCGGCTCCCGCTTGAAGTGCGCGAAAGACTTCAGTCGAACCCGCCTTCGGGCACGCCCTTCATGGACATGAACAGCATCCGCAACTCGCTGCCGATGCCATGAAAATGGCAGAGGAACGTGTTCTGGTCTGCGTAATACCAAGGCGTATTCAGTTCACGGAAACTGACCAATTCGGTCGATTCCCGCGCTGGCAAGACGCCGTTCGCTTCCAGTTCGAACATGAAGTGCGCCTGATCGCCATGATTGGAAAAGGTCCAGCTTAGATCGTCCAGCCCGCGAATACGGTCGAGCGTGCCCTGTAGCACGCGCGCGTTGACGTCGGTATTGCGAAAGCCCATGACGCCGGAGTTGAAAGGCCATCCGGCGATATCCGCGCTCAGCACGCGCTCGCGTCCGTCCATGAAGTCTTCGAGCTTGACGGTGCGACTGGTCGCGAGAATATCGGCATCGATCCAGAAGACCCAGTCGTGATGCGGCAAGTACTTGCTGAGCAGAAATGGCTTGGCCCAGTTGCCACACGCTTCGCGAGCGAAGTCAGCCGGCACCTCGCGATGCATGTACAAGGTGTAGCCGTGCTGTTCGCAGTAATCGCGCAGGCTCGCTTCGCCAAAACATGCGTAATTCGCTATGTTCGGTGTGTACAGCATGACCACGGCGATACGCTGGCCTGGCTGATAGACCGACAGCGCTTCAGACGACACCCCTTCGGGCGGCGCTATTTCGAAGAACCGCTGTGCGCTAGCGTGACACGCGTTCACATGCCGAGCGAGCGTCGTTCCCCAGCGCGGCCCGTACTTGCTATAAAGGCGCGGGGTGAAGACAAGCGACAACGCCACGATCGGGGAAGCGTTCAACTCGGGAAACTGAGTCGAACACGCCGAGACGATCGGGAATCTTTCGTTGACGCTACCGGCTTCGCTCTGTACGGGCAGCGCTTCGAGCAACTGATCTTCCGTGACGAACTGGCCATAGTCGTAATACGCCCGAGCCTTCGCGGCCATGCTCCTTGCAATGACGCGATTGCCTTCGGTATTTCTCAGCACCACTATCTCGCTGTTGATGCCGAAATGGCCTGTCGTCACGAGCGCATCGCGTCCGGCCATCATCGATTCGAAATCGTCGAAGCGCAGGAAGAGCGCGTTCTCGGTAGCGAAGATCAAGAGCTCGTTATCGGCTGCGCGGACCATGAGATCGCATAGCAACTGATATTTATAAACGATCCTCAGTTCAAGCGATGCAGCCCCCGCCGCGACCGGCTCGAAGCGGTGACGAGCACCCGCGCGACGGCAATATTCCGCGTGATTGACGAGCGATTCGTGAGCGTTGCGATCGAAGAAACAACTGACCAGCGTGACCATGATTGCTAAACCAGCGTAAATGAAAATGAAGGCATGAGCATAGCCAACCGTCGGGTCGAAATTGCAAATTATTGAGCGAGCCGCGTGCTTCAAATAAAGTGTAGGACGCGTGCGAATACATGCCCTCCTTTCATGCGCCATAAATCACTAGCCGCGGCGACGCATGCACGGTTATCCTCGCAGAACGACCTCGGCTGAACGCTCAGGAGAACGCTCGCCATGCCCGATACCATCGACGTTCTTATCGCCGGCGCGGGACCTGTCGGTCTCCTCCTTGCAACCGAACTGCGCCGCGACGGCATCGACGCGCGAGTGATCGACGCGCGCGCCAACCGCGCGTTCTTCGTAAAGGCGCTGGGCGTGACCGCGCGCACGCTCGAAGTCTTCGACGATCTGGGCATCGCGCGTGAAGCCATCGATGCGGGTGTCTGGCTCACTGGCGCCGATACTTATAAAGACGGCACGCTAGCTTTCAGCGTCGAAGTGCCGCGCGAGGGCCTGCCTTATGGCGCACTCTCTCTCGCGCAATATGAAACCGAGCGCATTCTGGAAGCGGCATTCGCGCGTATGGGCGGACACGTGCACTACGGGACAACCCTCATCGATTTCGACGATACCGGCGACAGCGTCCTCGCTCGCATGCAAGACGCCGACGGCACCATGCGTGAAATCCGCTGCCGGTGGCTGGTCGGTTGCGACGGCGCACGCAGCACCGTGCGGCATCATCTGAACGTACCGTTCGAAGGCGGGCAGTATCCGCAGACGTTCATGCTCGCCGATCTCGATGTCGACTGGCACGTTCAGCGCGGACCGATGCTGCGTTTCAACCTGTCCGCAGTGGAAGGCGTTCGTGGTGCGACGACGATTGCCGCGCTGCCGGTGCGCGGTTCGGCCCGCCGTTATCGCCTCTCCATGATCCTAGGCGACGACGATGCCGCGCGCCTCGTCAATGAAACCGCGCCCGCGTTCGCCGACGTAGAACGCATCATGCTGCCGTTACTTCCACCGGGAACGAGGCTTTCGTCGATGCGGTGGTCGTCCGTGTACCGCGTGAGTCATCGCATTGCGCAAAAGTACACGAGCGGACGCGTGTTCCTTGCGGGCGATGCCGCGCACATTCATCCGCCCGTCGGTGGCCTGGGCATGAATACAGGCTTGCAGGATGCGCACAATCTCGCGTGGAAACTCGCGCTCGTGGCGCGCGGTATCGCGAACGAAACACTGTTGTCGAGCTACGAAGCCGAACGTCGGCCGGTCGGACTGGATGTGGTCGAAGCAACGAGCCGCGCCTTGAACACCGTGCTCGTGCATGGCGAAGTGCGGCCCGCGATGCGCGAAACACAGTTGCTCGTCGGATATCGCGGCAGTGCAATCGTGGCGGATGCAAACGACGAGATCAGCGCGCAGATTGCGCCCGGCTTTCCCGCGCCTGGGGATCGCGTACCGGAATGCGGCGGGCTCGCTGAAGCGTTCGTCGGGCATGCCGTGCGGCTGCGCGACCATATCGGTCGCGGGCGGCATACGCTCATCGGGTATCTGGATCACGACATGAACGGCGACTCACGCGAATCGTTCGACGCAGCGTTTCAAACGTGGCGCGACATGCTGGGTGACGCAGGCAATGCGGTGCTGATTACGGCGGGAAAATCGCCTGAATGCAGCGAGACGTACGCCGTTCTCGCAGATGCGGCGGGTGAATTCGCGGCTTTTTTCGGCGCGCGCAGCGGCATGATCTGGGCCCTGCGTCCAGATGGTCATATCGGCTTCAGACGCGCTAGCGCGACGACGCTTGAATCATGGCTCACCACAATGCTCGGAAGCCCGCAGCGCGCGTGAATTCGCCGCCGCAAACGTTTTACAATGCCGAGGACAGCTTCCAAAGGCACCGCGTCGAGCCATCGACTCAATGCAAGAACATTCGGTAAAGCGTCATCTGGGCAAAAGCCGCTTATAGCCGCTATGCTGCCAATGCAAACAATGCGCATTTAACTCCACCCGATGACTACTACTTCGATCAAAAGACGATCTCGCAAGTTAGCTGCCTGGACGATTGCAGGCGCTGCCCTTGCGGGCACGGTCACAAGCGCACAAGCTCAGGAATTTTCGGTGCTCGCCGGGCCGCTCAAGAGCAGCAGCCAGAACAGCTATTCATGGGAAGCGAACTATCGGGAAGGCCTTGGACGCTATGCGGCCTGGAGTTTTTCGTGGCTCAACGAAGGCCACATTCCCGATCATCATCGCGATGGTCAGGCCGTGCAGTTGTGGGGCCGTTTGCCGCTCTGGAACAACCGGCTCGAACTTTCCGCGGGCGCCGGTCCCTACCGTTACTTCGATACGAGCCAAGCGGAAGCCGGCAGCGGCTATTCGAATTCGCACGGTTGGGGCGGCATGTTCACGTTGCGCGCCGCGTACTACTTCGATAACCGGTGGATCGCGGAGATGAAGCTCAACCGCGTGCAGGCGTTCGGCGGTCCGGACACGACCGCGCTTCTGTTCGGTATCGGCTACCAGCTCGACGCGCCGGATGGTCGCGGTCCGCGCGCCTACGCGCCGTCGCGCAGCACGAACGTCACCAATAACGAAGTTACGGTCATGCTCGGGCGCACGATCCTCAACAGTCTAGACTCGGAATCGAATCTCTCGGAGAGCGTCGAGTACAGGCGCGGACTGTGGCATTACGTCGACTTCACCGCGTCGTATCTGCACGAAGGCGGTCACGTGCAGTCGCGTCGCGATGGCATTGCGGCACAGCTTTGGGCCACGCGCGCATTCTTCAACGACAGACTCACGCTCGGCGTGGGCGCGGGTCCTTATTTGTCGATCACGCAGAACGACGATTTGCCGCAAAACCGCACGGGCGATGGCCGTTTCGCGGGAGTGGTGTCGGCATCGGCGAGTTATCGCTTTACCGACCGATGGCTCGCGCGGCTGACATGGAATCGCATGGTCACGCGTTATGACCGCGATTCGGACATCATCGAAGCGGGTATCGGCATGCGCTTCTGACATGGCGCAAACGCAAGGCGGGCGGGTCCGGCGATTGCGGCGCAGCTGCCGTCATTCGCAAGTGGACCTGTCCCCATGCCTGAAATGCGCTCCCGTGTTCTCCTGGTCTCACCACATCTCGACGACGCCGTCTTCGGTTGCGGCGCCCTGCTCGCTGCATCCAACGAGACTATCGTCTGCAATGTCTTCACCGGCAGCCCCGAAGAAGATTTGACGACGGACTGGGACCAGCATTGCGGTTTCAGTAGCGCTCACGAAGCGATGCGCTCACGCATCGACGAGGACGAGCGGGCGCTCGGATTGCTAAGCGCGCGTTCAGTCAATCTCGGCTTTCTCGATTCGCAATATGTGCCGCATGCGCCGGAGTCGGCAAAACCGACGCGCGCGGCGATTCGCGATGCACTGCTGCATGTCGTGCGCGAATATCGCCCTGATCTTCTGCTGATTCCACTCGGCCTGTTCCATTCGGACCATGCGCTCACGCACTTTGCCGCTTGCGATGCATGGCTCGAACATCCCGCGCTCGCCTGCATCGGCTATGAGGAAGGGTTATATCGGCGAATGCGCGGTCTGGTGCAGCGGCGTCTCTTCGATCTGCATGGCATCGGCATCGATGCAACGCCTTATGAAGCCGCCACGACGAATCCCGCGGATGCCGAACGCGCGCATGCAGCCAAGAGAAACGCCGTGCAGGCTTATACGAGCCAACTGAAGGCCTTCGGCCCCGGCGGCTATGACGACGTTTTTCTTCCTGAGCGCTACTGGACGCTCGAACGTAGCGAGGATGGCCGATGAGCGCGCACGACGTCTCGTCCGTACGCCTTAGCGTTGTCGTCCTTACCTATAATCGTGCCGATGTCGTACTGCGCACGATCGCAAAACTTGCCGCCCTGCCCGATCCCGTTCGTATCGTGGTGGTCGACAATGCCTCCTCCGATAATACGGCCCGCCGTATTGCAGAAAAATTTCCCTCGGTCGAGCTCGTGATTGCGTCCAAAAACATGGGCGCGGCTGGACGCAATCTCGGCGTGGCGCGTGTGCGGACAGAATACGTTGCCTTCTGCGATGACGACACCTGGTGGCAAGCTGGCTCGCTTTCGCGCGCAGTACAGATACTCGATGCGTCGCCTCGCGTGGCTGTTTTAAGCGCTCGCGTGGTCGTCGGGGATGCCGAATCGACGGACGAAACCTGCGAGCGCATGCGCGTGAGTCCGCTCGGGTCGCATGGGCTGCCGGGGCCCGCGCTGATCGGCTTCATGGCGGGTGCGAGCGTATTCCGCACAAGCGTCTACCGCGAAACGGGCGGATATGAGCCGAAGCTTTTCATTGGCGGCGAAGAGTCGCTTCTAGCACTCGATATTCTGAGCAGCGGCCATGCGCTCGTCTATGCCGATGAGCTCGTGCTACATCACCATCCATCGGAAATACGTGACAGTGCGCTGCGCAGGCGTCTGCTTGCGCGGAATGAGGCATGGGTCGCATGGTTGCGCCTGCCGCTTGCCGAAGCGCTGCGTTCAAGTCTGAATGCCTTCTTCATCATGCGACGTGAACGCACGCTCTTACGCGACTCGCTCGCAATGTTGCGCGGTTTGCCGTGGGCGTTGTCGAAACGGCGCGTGGTTGCACGCAGCGTCCTGCTGATGCGCGCCGTCGTCCGCGATGACGACCAGCGCCGCTCATCCACTGCCAGCGCGATATAGAAGCGCACCAGCACGGATTCGGCCGTGTGCGAACCCAAAACGAAATTGCTTTCGTCCGACAACGAACAAACGATTCTGCGTATTTCCATTTCAGTGGCACAAC
Organism: Caballeronia sp. LZ001; assembly: GCF_031450875.1. Lineage (NCBI taxonomy): Bacteria > Pseudomonadati > Pseudomonadota > Betaproteobacteria > Burkholderiales > Burkholderiaceae > Caballeronia > Caballeronia sp. LZ001. The sequence goes on from NZ_JARTVX010000004.1 coordinate 1,569,362, forward strand.
GAATGCTCTTACTCCACGACTCCGAAGGACTCGCACGATCAAGCGCGACGAGCCTACTTTGGACCTTCGTGATGGGGACGGGCACAGTGAAGATCGCACTAATCAGTGAACACGCTTCTCCACTCGCAGTGGCGGGCGGCGTCGATAGCGGCGGACAAAACATCTATGTCGCGCACGTAGCGCGGCAACTTGCACGCAGCGGTCATGAAGTCGATGTGTTCACGCGTCGCGATCGTTCTTTACTTCCGCTTGTCTCGCGCTTCGAAGGAATTCGCGTAATCAATGTTCCGGCAGGGCCGCCCGTGCAATTGCCCAAGGAGCAATTACTTCCGTTCATGGACGAATTCGCGCGCTTCATGATCGGGTTCTTCGAGAAAGAGGAAACGCCCTATCACGTGGTCCATGCAAACTTTTTCATGTCGGGACTCGTCGGCATGCAGATCAAGGCTGCGCTCGGCACGCCGCTCGTCACCACGTTCCACGCGCTCGGTCGCGTGCGACGCATTCATCAAGGCGCAGGCGATGGCTTTCCCGACGAGCGCTTCGACATAGAAGATGCGCTCGTTCGCGAGTCGGATTCCGTTATCGCCGAATGTCCGCAAGATGCTGCCGATCTCATCGCGCTCTATCAGGCGGAGCGTCAGCGGATCGACCTCGTGCCATGCGGCTTCGACAGCGCGGAGTTTCATCCGATCAACAAGCAGGAAGCGCGCGAGCGGCTCGGCTGGCCGCAGGACAAGTTCATTGCATTGCAACTCGGGCGCATGGTGCCGCGCAAGGGGATCGATAATGTCGTGCGCGGGATTGGCGTGTGCAATCGCGAGTTGAACGAAGACGCGCATCTTTACGTGATCGGCGGCAACTCGGATGAGGCCAACGAAATCGCGACACCGGAAATCGGCAGACTGCGCGGAATAGCCCGCGAATGCGGCGTGGAAGACCGCGTCAATTTTCTCGGACGTCATGGACGCCAGCGTTTGAAGGAGTTTTATAACGCGGCGGATGTCTTCGTCACGACGCCTTGGTACGAGCCCTTCGGCATTACCCCGCTCGAGGCCATGGCCTGTGGCACGCCTGTAATCGGCGCGGATGTGGGCGGCATTCGCTACTCGGTCGCTCATCAAGAGACTGGCCTGCTCGTTCCGCCGAAAGACCCGCATGCACTGGCGGTCGCGCTTGCCATGCTCAAGCGCGATCCCGCGCTCGCCGAAAGCATGGGCGCGGCGGGGTTGGAACGTGCGCGTTCGATGTTCACATGGACCGGCGTCGCGCAAGCGCTCGAACGCGTCTATGCGCGCGTGGCGGAAGTGGAATTTTCGAACACCGTGCTCGATGAGCGCAGTGCTTACGGTGGCGCTTCCGCATGAAGCCGAGACTCCTTCGCCCTGCCGTGTTTCTGGATAAGGACGGCACCTTGCTCGACGATGTGCCTTACAACGTCGACCCGCTGAAGATGCGTCTTGAACCTGGCGCCGTCAATGCACTCGCGCTCTTCGCACGCATGGACGTACCGGTCGTCGTCATCAGCAATCAAAGCGGCGTGGCGCTTGGCAAGTTCGATGAAGCGGCGCTCGTCGATGTCGAACGCACGCTGCATGAATTTGCGGCGCGCGCAGGCGCGCGACTCGCTGGCGTGTACTTCTGCCCGCACCATCCACGAGGAACGGTGGCGAAATACCGGAAAATATGCGAATGCCGCAAGCCAGCGCCCGGCATGATCGAACGCGCGGCGCGTGACCTCGGTCTTGATCTTGCACGAAGCTGGTTCGTCGGAGACATACTCGACGATGTCGAAGCGGGTCATCGTGCAGGTTGCCGCGCCGTGCTTATAGACAATGGCAACGAAACGTTATGGCAGCGTGGCCCACTGCGCGAGCCCGACGCCATTGCGAAAGACATGCACGAAGCAGCGCGCATGATCGAAGCGGCATGGCATGGGGAGCTTGCAGCGTGAAGCGCGAGCGAATCCCTGTCGTCGCCATCGCGCCTCACGCGCGCGCACCGGAGTCGCGTCCGCAAGGCGTCTGGGGCGAGAACGTCAAGCGCATCCTCTGCGTACGTACCGACAATCTAGGCGACGTGCTGATGACGACGCCTGCTCTGCACGCTCTCAAACATGCGTATCCCGGACGGCATCTGAGCTTGCTTGCTTCGCGTTCGGGTGCGATGGCCGCGCGCTTCATCGAAGATATCGATGACGTGATCGAGTATGACGCGCCGTGGGTCAAGCATCACACGCCCATCGACGCGAGTCGCGATCTTGCAATGCTCGAACGCATTCGAACGCTCGGCTTCGATGCCGCCGTGATCTTCACGGTCTATAGCCAGAATCCTTTGCCTGCCGCAATGTTTTGTCATCTTGCGGGTATCCCTCGAAGGTTGGCGCATTGCCGCGAGAATCCCTACGGTTTGCTCACCGACTGGGTCGCCGAAACTGAACCGCAGAACGGCACACGTCACGAGGTCGAGCGTCAGCTTGCGTTGGTCGCTCAGGTAGGCGCACGCGCCGATGACAGACGCATGCGCTTCACGGTTCGCGACGGCGATGAGGCATCGCTTGCGCAGAAGCTCGATGCGCGCGGTATCGATCTTCATGGGCCTTTTTTCATGATGCATCCAGGTGCAACGGCAGCATCGCGTCGTTATCCGCCGGACCGCTTCGCGGAGGTCGCGCAAGCGCTCAACGCGCGCACGGGCTGGCCAGTCGTCGTCACGGGCTCGGCAAGCGAAGCGGAATTGTGTCGCGAGGTAAGCGGCGGTCACGGCGGCATCAGCGACCTGTCGGGCGCACTCGACCTCGGCGAACTGGCCGCTCTCGTGAAGCACGCACGCGTCCTTGTTTCAAACAATAGCGGTCCCGTTCATATTGCCTCTGCGCTCGGCACGCCTGTAGTGGATCTCTATGCACTCACCAATCCGCAACATACGCCATGGCAGACGCCGCATAGCGTGCTCAATCACGATGTGCCGTGCCGGTGGTGCTATCGCAGCATCTGTCCCGAAGGACATCATTTGTGCCTCCTCGGCGTGAGCGTAGATGAAGTAATCGACGCTGTCATGTCGCTTTGCGATGCCCGCGCAGACGCTGCCGCCCCTCTCTCGATCCATCCATAAGGTTCGCTTTCCATGTACACCCTCGGAATCAATGCGGTCTATCACGACAGCGCGGCTGCGCTGATCAAGGACGGTGTCGTCGTTGCGGCAGCGGAAGACGAACGCTTCACGCACGTCAAGCATGCGAAGCGTCCGGTGCCGTTTTCGACATGGCAATTGCCCTTCGACGCTATCGACTATTGCCTCAAAGAGGCTGGTATCGAACTGGCGGATGTCGATCATGTCGCCTATTCATACGACCCGCATTTGCTTTCCGCCATGCCACGGCAGCCTAAAGCGAGCATTGCGTTGCCGTTCATGCCGTCCGAGCATTCGAGCGGCAACCCATCCGAATCGCCTTGGGACCCGCTTTTTTTAAGCTATATCGTCAATGCGCGCGGTCAATTGGTGGATGGAGCGCCGCATCATCTGAAGAAGCGTTTCGCAAGCGGCGGACGCGCGCCGCGGTTCGACTGGCATCACGTCGATCATCATCTGTCGCATGAAGCGAGCGCGTTTCTCGCTGCGCCCTTCGAAGATACCGCCGTGCTTACCATGGACGGACGCGGTGAAGGCGTAACAACGAGTCTCGGGCAATTCGTCAACGGACAGTACGAGCGCGTCAAACAGGTGGAACTGCCGCATTCGCTCGGGCTGCTGTATGAGACCGTCACCGACTATCTGGGCTTTCTGCATTCCTCGGACGAGTACAAGGTCATGGCGCTGGCTTCGTTCGGCAAGCCGGCTTACGTGGACCAGTTTCGCGAGATCGTGAAATATCGGCATGACGGCACTTATACCGTCGATGCCCCGCGCCTGGAAGAACGCTTCGGTCGGCGTCGTGAGCGCGGCGGTCCGCTCGATCAGCATCATTACGATATCGCGCATTCGTTGCAAGTCGTGCTCGAAGACACGGCGCTCGAATTGGCAAAGTGGTTGCACGAGCGAACTGGTTTATCGAAGCTCGCGATGGCAGGCGGCGTGGCACTCAATTGCGTGATGAACGCGCGTCTGCGCGACCGTGGCCCGTTCGAAGAGATCTGGGTGCAACCTGCGGCCGGCGATGCCGGTACCGCGCTGGGCGCGGCGCTTTGGACGGACTATCGCGAACGAGAGAAGCAAGGCGACCGCAGCCGCAAATGGCGCATGGATCACGCATATCTCGGCCCGCGTTATGACGACAACGAAGTCGAACAGTTTCTCAAGTGGGCCAAGGCGCCGTATCGGAAGCTCGATAACGTCGCGGGCGAAACAGCCGATCTGCTCGCGCGGAATCGCGTGATCGGTTGGTATCAGGGCCGCACGGAATTCGGACCGCGCGCACTCGGCGCACGTTCGATACTTGCATCGCCGATCGATCCGTCCATGCAAGCGAAGCTCAACGAGATCAAGGATCGTGAAGACTTCCGTCCTGTTGCGCCGGTGGTCATGGAAGAACACGCGGTCGACTGGTTCGTCGATGCATGCGTGGCGCCTTTCATGCTCTTCGTCTTCGACGTGCGCGAAGAGATGAAGCCGAAGATTCCGGCCGTGACGCATATCGATGGCACGGCGCGCGTACAGACCGTGAACCGCTCGCAACATCCGCTCTATTACGACCTGCTCGCCGCATTCAAGGCACGCACGGGCGTACCGGTGCTCGTCAACACGTCGTTCAACACGCGTGGCGAACCGATGGTCAACTCGCCGCGCGATGCGCTCGAATCTTTCTGGACGTCGCCGCTGGATGCGCTCGTCATCGGTTCTTTCTTAATCGAAAAACCCGGAGCACATGCATGAGCACGGTTTCCGGCGGCTTTAGCTTCGATGGCGCCGACGCTTTCGAAAGGAGCGAGAGCGCGGTAACGCCATCATCGTTCGCGTACGACGTGAGCGTAGTCGTGCCGACTTATCGTCGTCCCGACATGCTCGAACGATGCTTGCGCGCGGTGATGGCGCAGGACATGCGCGCATCGCGTTACGAGATCATCGTCTGCGACGACGGTCCCGATGATGCCACGCGCGCCAAGGTCATGGCGCTTGCGCGCGAATGCGAGACAACCGAGCCGCGCGGTCCGCGTATTCGCTATGTTCCCGTCACCGCGACGCAAGGGCCTGCGGGTGCGCGCAACGCGGGATGGCGTGCGGCGCAGTCACGTTTCATCGCATTCACCGATGACGACACTATCCCCGATGCGCAGTGGCTAAGTGCGGGCGTCGCCGCGCTCGATGCCGGCGCGGATGCGGTGTCGGGACGCATCGTCGTGCCGCTTCCCGCGCGGCCGACCGACTACGAGCAGGACGCGGCAGGTCTTTCGAGCGCAGAGTTCGCAACGGCCAATACCTTCGTCAAGCGCTCCGCGATGGACCGTATAGGCGGATTCGATGCGCGTTTTACATCTGCGTGGCGCGAAGATTCGGATCTGCAATTTCAACTCCTGCGCAGCGGCGCGCATATCGTCCGTTCGCACGATGCGATGGTGTTGCACCCCGTGCGCCCCGCACGTTGGGGCGTGAGCTTGTCGCAACAGAAGAAGAGTCAGTTCGATGCGTTGCTTTACAAGAAGCATCCTGCGCTGTTCAGAACGCGCATACGCAGCACGCCGCCCGTGTTGTATTACATGATCCTCGCGGTGGTCGTGGCGGCCATCGTCGCTTACGCACTGCGTTTCGACTCGCTCGCCATTGCCTGCGTAATTGCATGGCTCGCCATGAGCGGTTGGTTCTGTGTCAAGCGCCTGATGAAGACAGCGCTTACGCCATCGCACGTGCTCGAAATGGCGTGGACGTCGCTGTGGATTCCGTTTCTCTCGATCTACTGGCGGCTATACGGCGCCTTCAAATTTCGCGTGGTGTTCGTATGATCGAACGCATCGCTATTTTCAGGGCTTTGCAGCTTGGCGACATGCTCTGCTGCGTCCCCGCGTTGCGCGCGTTACGAGCTGCTCATCCGCGTGCGCATATCGTGCTGATAGGGCTACCGTGGGCAAGCAGTTTCGTGACGCGCTATCGTTCGCTGATCGATGAACTCGTTCCCTTTCCCGGCGCTGTCGGGTTTCCCGAGCAGGAAGAAACCGATGCGGGTTTGCCGTCATTCTGGAGCGCGATGCAGGAGCGCCGCTTCGATCTTGCGATTCAGCTGCATGGCAGCGGCGGTGTAGCGAACGATATCGTCGAACGAATGGGCGCGCGTTTGAACGCCGGCTATCTGAAGCCTGATGAAGCGATGCGCGAAGGCGTCTTCATTCCCTGGCCCGATACGCTACCCGAGATAGCACGCTATAACGCGCTGATGGATGCGCTCGGTATCGATGCAAGCCATACCGATCTCGACATCCCATTGAGCGACGAAGACATCCGAGAGTGCGCCGGATTGCTCGATGCTTATGAACTCGATTCCACGCGACTCGTGCTCGTGCATGCGGGTTCGCAACTGCCTTCACGCCGCTGGCCCGCCGAACGCTTTGCGCAAGTGGCTTTATCGCTTGCCCATGCGGGTTGGCAGATCGCATTGACTGGCAGCGCGGGAGAAGCGCCGATCACGTCGCATATAGCGCGGGCACTGGAAGGCTGCGATGCAATCGACCTGACCGGAAAGACATCGCTAGGCGGCCTCGCCGCGCTCGTAGCGAAGGCGCAACTCGTTGTCTGCAACGACACCGGCATATCGCATATCGCGGCGGCAATGCGCACGAAAAGCGTCGTCATCGCGTCAGGTAGCGACACGCGCCGCTGGGCGCCGCTCGACCATGAACGTCATCGCGTGCTGGCGGATTATCCGTCCTGTCGTCCCTGCTCGTTTCGCGACTGCCCATATGGGCATCCATGCGCGCTGAATATCAGTGTTGCACAGGTACTGGATGTCGCACATGCGCAGCTGCCCGAACCTCGATTTCATACGGCCCCGATCCATGCTCACTGCTGACAACCGACGCCTGCGTGTTCTGACATGGCACGTGCACGGCAACTACATGTACTACTTGAGTCAAGCGAAGCACGACTTCTATCTCGTCACGAAGCCCGGCCATACTCCGGGCTACGCGGGCAAGGTCGGCGTCTTGCCGTGGGGCGGCAATGTCCACGAAGTGCCTTATGACGAATTGGCTTCGCAAGATTTCGATGTCGTGCTCTTTCAGCATCGCACGCATTGGGACGACGACCGCTTGAACCTCTTGAGCAACGCACAACGCCGCTTGCCGCGCGTCTATATCGAGCATGATCCGCCGCAGGAAAATGCCTTCGAACAGCGGCATTGGGTGCAAGACCGCGACACCCTGCTCGTGCATGTGACCCACTTCAACCGCCTCATGTGGGACAGCGGCGAGACGCCGACGCAGGTGATCGAACATGGTGTTGTGGTGCCCGACAGCGTGCGCTATAGCGGCGAGAAAGAACGCGGCATTGTCATCATCAATCATCTGAAGCAGCGTGGACGCAGGCTCGGTCACGATGTATTCACCGAAGCCGCGCGGCGTGTGCCGCTCGACCTAGTCGGCATGGATGCTCACGCAGCGGGAGGACTCGGCGAGATCGGCAATCTTGATCTCGCGTCTTTCAGCGCGCAATACCGTTTCTTTTTTAATCCGATTCGCTGGACGAGCCTCGGTCTCGCAATCGTCGAGGCGATGACGATAGGCATGCCTATTGTCGGCCTCGCGACGACCGAGCTTGCGACCGTCATTCGCAACGGCGAGAGCGGCTTCATCCATACCGATACGGACCAGTTGATCGATGCCATGCAACACCTTCTACGCGATCCCGCCGAGGCCCGCCGGCTCGGTGAAGGTGCACGCAAGGTGGCGTTGGAACGCTTTCATATCGATCGCTTCGCAGCCGAGTGGGAAGCCACGCTGCGTCACGTCTGCAGCTAAACATCATTTTAGAGAACATCCATGAAGGAAGCCTTTCGCAAGCGCATTCTGGTCACGGGAGGTGCGGGCTTTCTCGGCTCGCATCTATGTGAACGCCTGCTCGCTCAAGGACACGATGTCTTGTGCGTCGACAATTTTTATACCGGCACGAAGGACAACATCGCGCATCTGCTGGACAGCGCGAATTTCGAACTAATGCGCCACGACGTGACGTTTCCGCTCTATGTGGAAGTGGACCAGATCTATAACCTCGCATGCCCCGCTTCGCCCATTCATTACCAGTACGATCCCGTTCAGACCACGAAGACGAGCGTGCATGGCGCGATCAACATGTTGGGTCTCGCCAAGCGTGTGAAGGCGCGCATCTTTCAGGCATCGACGAGTGAAGTGTACGGTGACGCACGTGTGCATCCGCAACAAGAAGCCTATTGGGGCAATGTAAATCCTATCGGTCCGCGTTCTTGCTATGACGAAGGCAAGCGTTGCGCCGAAACACTCTTCATGGATTATCGGCGGCAGCATGGCCTCAACATCAAGATCGCGAGAATCTTCAATACGTATGGGCCGCGCATGCATCCCGCCGATGGCCGCGTGGTGTCCAACTTCATGATGCAGGCGCTCGCCAACGAGCCGATCACCGTTTATGGCGAAGGCACGCAGACACGCTCCTTCTGTTATGTCGACGATATGGTCGACGCCTTCATCCGCCTCATGAACACGCCCGATGACGTCACGGGTCCAGTCAATCTAGGCAACCCGCACGAACTTTCGATGCTGGACATTGCCAAACGCATCATCGCGTTGACGGGTTCGAGTTCCGAGATCGTGTTTCATCCATTGCCGATGGATGATCCGTGGCATCGTCAACCGGATATCACGCAGGCGCGCACGCTGCTCGACTGGCAACCCGTGACAGAACTCGATGAAGGCTTGCAGCGTACGGCGCGGTACTTCCGCCAGATCACCGAGGCGCAACGCACGATGGCGACGTTCGCCAGTTGAATGCGAGGTAGGACGAAGGCCGCTTTCAGAGAATCAAGGGCGGCCTTCGCTTTAAAGACAAGCGAAACGCAGGTCTTGCCTGCTTTACGGATGGGCTGATGCATCATCCCTTCTGGTTGCCATGTGGAACCGGTGCACTGATTACGATGCTCACGTTCGTCGACGCAGACGAACTACTCGACGCCTTCGCGCTGCCACCGGCCACCGACGCGTAAGCCAAGGCGTCGCGCTTGATGTATTCCATTTGAAACTCCTTTCGGTTAAACAAGTAAATGAACGTGGCCCGCAAGTGAGCCGATCTACCCCTTCCGCGAGGTCGGGGAGCGCACATCTTCACGTCGATCGCATTACTACTGGTAGTACATGGTCATTGTCATTGTCGTGTTGGCCGGACCGGGGGATAACGGACCTGTCCGGTAATAACGTGCGGTCATTGCGACGGTGTGACTCGAAGCGAATGCTCCGTTGAAACTATTCAAGGTAAGGTTCGTTCCAAACGGAATTGCCGCGCCCGCGCCGTCGAATAGCTGAATGCCGACGCCTCCTGCCGAAGGCGTGCCGCTTAGTGCCGCAACATTGCTGAAGCCCGACACCGTCCCATTCGCCGGATCGATCCGGTACTGAACACTATGGATCATGCCCGCCGAAGTGCCCTCCACGGACGTGCCTGCGGGACAGTTGTCAAAGCTCAGATTGAAAGATGCCGACTTGCGCGGTGCGGGTCCCAATGCCGGCAGGTCCGTCAGGGCTAGCGTTCCCATTGGCACCGTTACATCGGGTGTGCGGCATGTCAGAACGGTGATGATCACCGGCGTCATGTTGAAGTCGATCGAACCCGAAGCCGCGTTGTATCCAGGAGGACTTTTCCCGGCGGTCTCCCACGAGAAGGCCCTCGCGATCAATCCGGAAACTGTACCCGGGGTAACGTCACCGATCTTCACGAGGGCCGCTATGAGCTGGCCGCCATTGTCCACCGGGCTACCGACATTGTTTCTCTCGTATCCTAGAACCGGAAAGTCCCACGGGCCGTATTGCGTTTTAGCGGCATAGACTGTTCCTCCAAGTGCGATCCCGATGCCAGGCACATTAGTCGCATAGACCGAAAATTCGACGCCATTGTAGGAGGCTTTATAGCGGGTTGGCGCACCGGCGACGATACCTGCCAGCTCGAAATCGGTGCCGGTGTACCAGCCATCGGACACAGTGCAGGTCCAATAGTTTGGGGTGGCCGCAGACACGGACCATGCACTCAGAAGCGATCCGTCGGGCAGGTCGCGCGCCACGGCTATCGTAGACGGAAAAGAAAGCGTGAATGCGCTGTAGTTGGAATGGCAAGACGCACTGGCCCATGCGGCGGAAGGAATCAATCCGGCCAGCATAAGCCAGGCCGCTGCATGCCGTGCAACGGCACGGACGATTGTGTTTAAACGGTTCATCGAAGTTATGATCTCAAGTGATCTGTCGAGGATCATCGGCAGACTCCATCAGCTATGCTAAGTGAATTAGGCGTGCTGGCCAGCGGCATTTTTGGCAACGCGTAGCGAACCACGCAACGCTGCTCTGGAGCGTCTCCCCATTTGACATTGAGCGTTCCCTCATCGCTCTTGAGTCCGGTGGCAATGATGCGGCTGCCCTGCGCCACGGTGCCCACGGTGTCGTCCTTGCCATCCGAAACTTGCGCGCCGAACGGAAGCGGCTTGCCGCTTGCCTGAAGAACATGCATCAGGGCGGGCTTGCCGGTGTTCTCAGTGTCGAACTCGAGTTTCACCACGGCGCCCGCAGTCGGCGTAGCGCGTTGTACGGTCGACTTGAGTTGCACGTTGAGCGGTAGCCCTTTAGGATCGATCTCGACCTCGTTGTCGGAATAAGGCTGCACGCCGGAGACGATGGCGTGTCCCCATTGATCAACACGAAGACCTGCGCCATTCGCGAGCCTTGCGCCCGCCGCGTCTTTCGCTTCGATGACGGCGACGGTGTCGCTCATGTTTGGCGCGAATGCCGCGCCGCCTTTCCAGGCCACCACGCCACCGGAAATGCCCGCGCCGTATTGCGAGTAGTCGCGTCCCTTGCTTGCGTTGACCGACAGCGAGGAAAATGGCGATACATAGCCTAGATTTCCACCCACGCTGGCGGTATTGCCGCTCGTTCGATCGCCATCACTGAACGACGCATTCATGCCATATGAAAGCGCGCTGTCCGAGCCAAGCGTGCCCGTCACCGATTCCTGAAGGCTGGAGTTGCCGTTGCCGGTGTCGTGCTGAAAGCTGGTCGAAGACTGAGGAGCGTGCGAGCCCCAACCGAGCGGCACCATCGCCGTCAACATGAAGCGGTTATCCCATCGCTTGTTGTCCACCTGGTATTGACGGATGACCGACGCCCCGTAGGTCAGGCGCTTCCAGCTATTGTTGTAGCCGAGCTGAAACTGCGTATCGCGCGATGTCCGGTTCCAGTATGTCGTGAGCGAGCCCACCGCGTAGATGGCGCCAAAGCGTCCGCTATCGCCTAGTCCTTGATTCAGCGTGAACTGCAAGCGCGACTTTTGAGGAGCGGACATCGAACCGAGCTGATGATCGCTGATCAGTTGACGCGTCGTGGCCGCATCTGGCAGGCTCAGAAAACCGCCAGTCGAATATCGATAGGCCGCGATTGCAATGTTGGTGTTGGTCGGCTCGAACATTCGGGCATAGCTTAGGCGAGCGCTCGTCCCATTCCGTGTTCCGAAGCCCTTGAAGCTCGCGCTCGATTCCGTCACGTCGAACCCGAATGCGCCGAATTTTGTATTGAGCGCCACGCCGGCGAGCGCGGAGAAATACATGTCCGCACCGGTGATACCGCCATACAGCGTCACACGGTTACTCATGCCGCGCTGAACCGTGAACTGAGATACGAACGGATGAATTCTCACGGCCGGGTCGCGATACTCGCCAATTGCCGCGCTATAGCGTGTTACACCGGGGCGCAGCGCGTTGACGGCAGCGGCATATGGAATCGAGGAAACGTGGGTCGTACCGTCCGCCTCCGTAACAAGTACCTCCAGATTTCCACCATAGCCCGTGGGGTAGAGATCGTCGATTTCGAACGCACCGGGCGCGACCGTCGTCTCGTAGATCACGTTGCCGTTCTGGCGAATCTGCACTTTCGCATTGCTGCTTGCAATGCCCCGAACGACTGGCGCATAGCCGCGCTGCGACTCGGGAACCATCCGGTCATCCGTGCCTAGCGTCACGCCTCGCACGCCGTAGCTGTCGAACAGCGCGCCGTCGGTGAAGGTGTCGCCTGCAATGAATTGGCTCTTGATGTCCTTGAACGCGCGCTGTACGTAAGTCTCCACGCTTTGATAATGCTGCCCGCCGAGATTCCCGCGCGTAAGGTTTCCCTGATAGCGAAAGCGCCACGGTCCGGCGTTGAGACCGGCGTTGACACCGAGGTATTGCGTGTCGGTTCGGGCGCTTCCCGACTCGCTGTGATAAGCGTTTGCGGAATATTGAAGCAATGCGGCTGGCACGCCATCATCCCAATACTTCGGATCGACATAGCCACGCGCACGTTTGAGCATGACGATCTGCGGCACGCTTACATCGAGTCGCTGTTCACCGCTGTCGAACGTTGCAGTCGCGTTCTGTATCAAGTCGGGAAGTTCGAGGCATTCCCCGCTGTCGTTCTCTAGCCTTGCGGATGCCTCGGACGAGAGCTTCCTCAAGTCCACGCCGGACTTTTCGAGCCATCCGGTCGTGACGCACGGATGCACTGTCCCGGTCCCGGGCGTGGATTCGCGTAGCTCGATATCGAGCTTGCCTTTCCAGACATCGTTCACGTAGAGGTCGGAGCGATAGGTGCCAGGCAATACGCGCTGTCCCTGGTTGAAGCGAGAGATGTCGACTTTCCCGCCGTCGCCCGTGTCGAGAAATTGCTCGTTGAATTCGACCGCTGCAACTTGCGCGGATGCATCCCACGCATGAGCGCTTACACCAATCGCCGCCAATGCCTGTATCGTACAGACACTTATTGGCTTGAGCCTGGGTTGAGGCTCATTGCTTTTATATTTTCTTGCTTTCATTACGGATTCCGAAATTCCATCTCAGAGGCAAGCCTTACGCATGAGACCTGGCCTGCATCAACGCGTCCTGTCTGTATGATTGGCGTTTGGTTCGCTACAAAACCGCATTGCCGTTTGTGTGTCAGCAGCTTCGATATCTCCTGCTCACGGCTGCAAGTCGGCCTCACCCTCTTGTGGTCCGCCGTAATCGTTGATTGCTGTGTAGTGCAACTTCGCGCCTGGACCCAAAATGTCGCTGGTTAGCGCGAAGACTCGGGTCTCACCTGGACCAACCATCCCGCCCTCATCGAACACGGCGGTGCGCGCACCGTCGGTTAGCGTGATTCGATCGAAAGAGACGAAGTACTGGCTGGGATTGAATGCCGCGATCTTGTTGGCGGCGTCGCCAGGCTTTATTTGCCACACGACCTGTCCGGACGCGCTATCAGGTTGACCCTTCAGTGCGCTTGGCCGATAGAAGAACTTGATACGTGAGCGGAACGCAAGTTGTAGCTGATTCGCGTCCGCCTCATCGCCCGTTGGTTTGGGCGGAACCTCCAGCACGTTCAAGTAAAGGATCGATTCCCTATCCGCGGGCAAAGGCTCGCCTGATGACATGATCCGCAAAGTCTGAGACTTGTCCGGATCGATCCGCATGATGGACGGTGTGATGGCGAACGGAACCTCGATGGTGTCCGGCGCGGTGTCCGGATTACCATTGTCGATCCACACCTTCACCAGGCCAGGGAGCTTGCCGTTGTTCGTCAACTTGACCGTGACCTCGGAGTCGCTTTGGTTATAGATGACGCGAGTTCCTGCAATAACCACCGATGCTTCAGCATCGTGCGTGCGCGCGAGCATCACCGTGCCCAGGGTTGCAATCGTGAGGATCTTTATCGCGAGTTTCATTGGCGTTGTGTCTCGTCGTCAAGACGTTGCAGTGAACGGCGGGCCGCGATGACATGACGATCTCCGTGGCCCGCGTGTCGCTTTACTGATAGTCGATGCTATAAACGACAGAAGAGTTGGCCGCACCGGCGGTGGTTACGCCAGTTGCGTAGTACTGAACGTTGTAGCTAAGCGTTGCCGAACCGGACGAGATGTCGGCAGCCTTCGAGTTTTGGAGATCGGTCGAATAGCCCGCCTTGATTCGACTGCCATCCAGGTTCAACAACTGCATCTTGACGTTGCTGGCACCGCCAGCCGTGACGGTCAGTCGGCCGTCGGCGGGATCGACCGAGGTGCCGGCTTCGTAGAAGACCGCTGCCTTGCTGGAGCTCGTCACCGGGGTGCATCCCGTCAAAGCGATCTGATAGGACGTCGTTCCGGCTGTCTCGCCTGCGGCTTTCAGCGTACTGGTCGAGATCGTCGGCAGCTTGACCGTGAAGTCCTTGGCCGAAGTCCCATTGCCGTTGATGGCGCAGGTGGAGGCAGTCAGCGCGCCGTTGAACGTGATGGTTCCGTCAGATGCGAAAGCACTGCCGGTAAACACGGCAAAGACACCCGCGAAAAGCGTTGCGACAACAGATTTCTTCATTTGATAAATTCTCCACGTAACCTGAATTTCTTGCGATATTGGTAGTACTACATAAACTGCCAGTTCGATTCCGAATGGATCGTTGGGTCATCTGGCCAACCCCGGCTCCTCCTCGATGTTATAAAGATTCGCAGTTCCTCTTCGCTCACGCGCCTAGTACGATGCCCATACCGACGCGCACGATGGTGCTATTGCCGCCTGCTGTAGAAACGCCAAGGTTATAGTTCACCGTTCCTTTACGATTCCAGCTTGAAACGCCTATACCGAGCGCCGCCTGACCGCGATAGCTCGCCATGCCTGCATTGAACGTGGTCCGCCCCGGCAAATACGGCGTGGCAATGTTGAGTGCTGAAGCCGCTGCAATACCTCGTCGCGCGGCGCGATCGACATCGTCGATACGACCGTTCACGCCGCCGATGGCGTCGTTGAGTTGTCCAAGGTTGATTGCGTCGGTGCGCGTCGTTGCAGCCCCGACGTTCGTGATCTGGCGCTCGTGGCCCGTGCTGCCGACCGACACCGCGTTATCCCGGTCGGCTAGCGAATTCGCACCTATTGCCACGGCATTTTCGCCGCTTGCCATCGCGGAATCGCCGAGAGCGCTCGCATGTGCGCCAAGGGCGATTGCATCGCTGCCCACCGCTACGGTTGCCGTCTTTTTGGTCGAAGGAGAGCCAATCGATGCCCGCATTGCAGCGGGTGGCCCTTCTGCCAGTTCGGGTCGTTGCGCGGCATGGCTTACATCTACGGCATTCCGAGGCGTTGAGTCAGGCAGCGAGGCAAGACTCGTTATGGGGCTTCTGGCCTCCTCCAAACGTACTGTTGGCTTTCGATCCAGGGAACGACTCACCACATCGCCGAGAACGATTTCCGGTTCATCCGCTCTCAACATGGTGGCGATGAGTCGACTCGCGGGATGGGCTGCGGCCGTGGTGACATTGGCGACGTCTGCCATCAAGGCTGGCGTCATCTGTGGCATCTGCGCAGCGCGCTGCTGTCCCAGTGCGTAAAGCGACGTTTCCGGCGCGTCGTGCCGCGTGTGATCCAAGTGCGCGGCGATGTCATCAACCCGCGCGGTGACCATGTCGCTGCCCGAAACGACTGCGTGGTGATGATGCTTCCATGCACCCGCAGCGTGATGCGCGACGCGCGGTGCAACCCGCCGCGTTCGGTTGGAATGCATCGGTGTCCCAACGCCTTGATGAACTCGCGCGTGGGCGGCGCGCCGCTTAGTAAATCTTTGCACATGGCCCGCAAGCTTGTCCGGTGGCGCGCGTCGTTTTGATGCGTCGTGCGATAAAGGCGTGGACGAACGCACGGTCATGCGTGTGTCGACTACCTTGCCGTAATCGGAGGTTTTATCAAGCCCATTGCTCACGAATGGGGCGGCGAAGAAGACGGCATGTTGAGGCCGCGTATGCATCGTATTAGCCAGCAGCTCGTTGCTTGCCGTCGCATCGGATCTATTCGCAAAGCGTTGCGCGAATGATGAATCGTGCGGCCCGCGGCGCAACTTAACCTTGGGAGAATCGAATAATCGAAGCGGCTCGGATGACTCGACTTGCAACACGCCTGAGCCGATGGCACCTGCCTTCAACGATTTCGAATCGTCCATGCCCACCGACGAATAATCACCGCGCGTCCTGGCTGCTCTTGCGTTTTCGTGACCTGCGTCTCCACTGGCTTGCGCCGAAGCGTACGAAACCGTGCCGCCAATTCCCACGACGAGCAAAGCCTTCGCGGCACCGGCTAGCGCACGCGGATTGAAGAGCCTGACATTACGCACTCTGCCCGTCTTGACGACACCCGCGGCATGCGCTGGTTCGACGTGGATCGATTCGCGGGATGACGTCACTCGTTTTCCTCATTAGATTTTGGTCGACTTCTCGAATGCACGCGGCATCCAACATGAAGGTGATTCACATGACTGAAGCGTACAAATCCCGGACGCGACGAAGGTGATACTCCTTCATTACTTGTGCGTTTTTTGGGCAAGACATGCGAGCGATGTCGTTCGACGGGGACCCCCGGTGTCGGATTCTTTCGCGCGCGTTGAATATTTAGTGCATGGGCAGATCTGCGAAACCTACACTGCCTCTGCAGGGCAATTTCAAGCCATCACGAAATTGGTCGCCGATGCTCTGTGATAGTCAGTCATGTACATCCGTCTATTTACAAGGATATCTAACCATGCAAGCAAATTTCGACAGCCGTGCCTCGTTCTCGATGAACCTGCCGAGGTTTCCGTCCTCTACTACCGGTTTCGAACAGAACTCGTCTTTCTCGAGCAACCGGCCGCTTCAGATGATGTCCATGCCCTACGGTGGCATGTCGCTCAATCAGCCGTTCAACCAGTCTTTCAGTCAGCCCTTCAATCAGCCGGCCATGCCGCGTGCATTCGGTGGCAGCAGCATGTCCAGTTCGAACTTCAGTTATTCGACGCAGCAGATGTCGCGCGGCCCGGACGGATTCAGCCAGTCGGCGACTTCGGCCAGCTACTCGTCGTTCGAGCGTCAGGGTCCTGGCCGGGACATGCAGTACAACAGCATGCTACCGAGCGGCTTTTCGAACCAGATGCGCGGCGACTTTCGTGATTCTTCGCAGCAGATGTCACGCGGCCCGGACGGATTCAGCCGGTCGGCGAGTTCGGCCAATTACTCGTACTTCGAGCGTGAGAGTCCGAGACAGGACATGCAATACAGCAGCATGCAATCAAGCAGCTATCTGAACCGGATGCGTGGGGACGCCTGTGACGGCGCGGCGGGTCAACAAAGCCAATGGTCGGACACGGGCGTACACGACGGCAAATCGTCCATCGACCTTGGTGACTACAAGCTGGACTTCGACAAATCCAAGTCCTCGATCAACCTTACCGATGAGAAGACGGGTAATCAAACCAAGGTCTGGGGCGATCCGCATATCGATCTCAATTCGGGTACACCGAACCAGACGAGCGGGATGTTCAATGGCTCGATCGACTTCAACTTGCCGGATCACACCCGCGTGAGCATCGGCACGACACCGGCTAACGGCAATTCGAACGTATCCTTCGCCGATAACGTGACGGTTACGCAGGGTAATCGGGCATATGTCGTCAAGGGGTTGAGCGAGCAAGACAGCGCCCCGCTCAGCGTGCAGCGCAGTCAGGACGGCTTCGCGCTGGCACAGCAGACTCCGCGCGATGGGATGAACCTCTTCGCGAGCTCAAGCGGCACGGGGTGGATCCGCTATCGATCCGATCACTCGCTGTATGTATGTCCGAGATGAAAGTCGGACTCGCGTTGATCAGCTTGAGCTGACTCTGCGACGGCTGATAGTCGCCCCAAAGCGATTCCTTACCGGTGATGGGTTGTGTATTCGTATCCATGATGACATCCATTTTTCGTTGACCAAGGACATGCCGCCCCGCGTTGCAATGCCCTACTTCGCGGCGGTGAATTCGCGGCATGACCGCGCTGGAGCACGGTGACTCCAATATGAATCGCCGGCATCGCCGTGGGAAATGACTGGGTATTGAAAGCGATGGACACGCGCCGAGCACGAAGCGTCTCTTGCTCTAATTGTTAGGATGGCGGAATTTATCCGTGATAGGATTGAGCTCTTAGGCTATCGAGGCAAAATGGAGCTTGGCGCTGCTCGAATTGATCAAGGTCGCGCTTGCCTAAAGCAAATGCGATTAACGCGTCGATCTTCGTACAACAGGAGCATTGCGTACGAGTCGAGCTGTCGGCGAAAGTCGCAACGGTAGGGCTGTGGCAATGTGGTGCTTAAGGCGCACTGCATCGCGATGCAGTGCGCCTACGTCGATTAGTGTTACCGGCCCTTACCTTTAACTGTCGCCAGATGCCGCATCGCCAGCCGCGGCATCGCCACCCGTGTCAGCCGTTGCCAGGGATGCATTATCGGCCTGCGCAGGCGCGGATGGAGTGTTGCCACCGAGTGCAGGCGTCGCGCCGCCGCCACCTGCGCCACCGCCGCCCGTACCTGCACCTGTACCTGCACCACCGCCTGCGCCTGCGCCACCGCCTGCACCAGCACCACCGCCTGCGCCCAGGTTCTTCATGAGGCCGCCAAGCAAGCTACTCAATGGTTGCGCGAGGCCGCCGAGCAGCGAACTCAAACCACCGAGGGCGGCTTACGTACAGACCGCCGCCGACCTTGGCGCCGTTTCCCTCGTCGCGCGCGCACGCGGCGGCGCGGTGCGTGTGCGCGTCGCCGTGATCGACAGCATGCGGGAGCAACTGAGCGATTTTCTCGACAAGTACTACCGCGGCGTCCGTTTGCGTGCAGGCGAACGGCCCGGCGTGTTCGTCGCGACACTTCCCGCAGCGGACGCCTATCTGCAACCCGAGTCATGGGACTACGCGCGGGTCGACCGGCTCGCGCAAGGACAGGTGGATGGATTAGAGGCGTTGCGCTTCGACGGTCACGAGAACAACAGCGGCCCCGTGCGTGTTCCGCTCGAAGCGCTCGGATTGAATCTGCTGAATTCTCCGCACGCCGCGTGGCTCGCCGACCAGCAAGGAGCCCGATATTTCGCGGGAGCGCATCTGTCGATAGGACGGATCGAGCGAATCGACCCATGCGGCGCATCGGTGATTCGCGATGACGGAAGCATCTATGTCCTGATTGCACAACGCACGAGTTTCGGCAAGTCCTGCTAGCGGCTCACGCCGCCGGACCCGCACCCGACAGCCCCTTACCGGTGCGCTGCCCTTCGCGCGTCGGCGCGCCGCACGAAGGTTCATGGAGTCTGCACGATCCTTTTAGCGCGCCATCACTTATATAGGAAAGCAGAATATGTCGATGCAAGCGGCAAATATCGGTTACACCCCTGCCATGTTCGGTTATGGCATGGGCGGCGCCCAGGGCGGCAGCATGATCGCACCCGACGGCACGCTGTCGCTCGGAAGCGTGGCGGACGCCGTCAAGCGAAACCTGCAACAGCAGGCCCAGTCGATCAATCAATCGGAGCAAGACGCTAGCGCGCAGAGCGCGCAAGGCGGCCAAAACGGTCAAGGAGGGCAAGGCGGAGCCGGAGGCGTGGGCAGCGCCAGCATGCTCGACATGCAGAAGAAGGTCGGCGAGTACACGTCTTCATTGCAACAAGGGACGTCCATCTTGAGCAGCCTGGCGGAAACACACAAATCCGTCGCGCAGAACACGAAGTAAGCCAACGCACACACCGGCGGGGCCTCCAATGCGGGGGCTCCCGCGCGCCGGATTTTCCTGTCCAACCAAGAATATTCACGATGATGCTTTCGCAAGCAGTTGCCATCCAATCTTTTCAGGTCGACGCGACGCCGCCAGCGATCGCCGCCACACCGGCGCAACTGGATGCCGGCACGGGAGGCGAAGGGATCACGCGCCTTGCCGAGCAAGCTCAGTTCGCCTTGCAAGGAGCGGCAGCGCCCCTCGGCGCGTTGCTCGATCCCACCCGCCGACGGCCGCTTACGACAGGCGAGATGCTCACGCTGCAAGCCGCCGTCAGCGATTACTCGGTCACGCTGATTACGCTGTCGCATCTTGCCCAGAGCGTAGGCAGCGCCATCCAATCCATCACTCAGAGAACGTAATGCGTCGCGCGCTCATTCTTCTGCCGCTCGTCCTGCTCGGCGCATGCAAGACCTCGTTATACGAGGGGCTGGACGAGGACCAGGCCAACCGCATCGTCGCGGTCCTCAGTCAACACGGTGTCGAGAGCTCGAAGGAGCGCAACGCCGACAAGACGTGGACCGTATCCGTCGATGAAGACGAAGCCGTCACCGCGACCGAGCTGACCGGCGCGTATGCCTTGCCCCACGCCAGTCATGCCAATCTCGGTGAACTCTTCAGCCGCCAGGGATTGATCTCGAGCCCCGAAGAAGACCACGTGCGCTACGTCTATGGTCTCACCGAAGAATTGGCCGCCACGCTCGAAACGATCGACGGCGTGCTGGTGGCGCGGGTGCATATCGTCGATCCGCAGCGAGATCCGCTACTCGGCCCCCCGATGCTGCCGAGCGCGTCTGTCATGGTGCGATATCGCAGCGACGCGAATCTCGAGCCCATGCGCGAGAAGATCCGCGCGCTCGTCGCCGGCGCGGTGCAGGGGCTCACGCAAGACAAGGTCTACGTGACGCTCGTTCCCGTCATGCCGGTCGTCACGCAAATCGATCTGTGCGCGCAGACGGGCCACTGTCCGCCACCGCTTGCCGATCAGCGCAAGGTCGAGCGTGTCCTCATCGTTCTGACCGTCATGGCGCTGCTGTTGATCCTGGCCGTCTGGGTGTGGGATTCGGGCATTCGCGCATTGCCGCGGATACGCATACCCGGTGTGACGTTTTTCAGGCGGCGGACCCGCCAGGCCGTGCCGGCGAAGCCGAAGCCGGGCGCAGCCGCCAACGACTCCTCCCACTCTCGCGAAGACCGCACATGAAATCCCTACCCATTCTCGACGTCGCAGGCTGGGCGCATCACAGCTGGTGCGGACGAGCCACGCCCGCACGCAGCGAGCGCGCCCGCGCCGCAGCCGCCTTGCATCTTTTCGCGCGCTTTCCGACGCTCGCCGAGGCCGGCGCCAAGCAATTGCCGTGGTTCGCCGCGCCGCTCGCGCGCCCGGCGTGCGGACGACTCTTGCGCCTGTGCGCCGCGCTGGCGTGCGCGCGCTCGCTGCGCCTTCTCGTGAGCGCCGCCGCGCACACGCAGTTCTCGGGCGCGGTGGGCTTGCCGCCGCTCGCGCGGCTCCAGTGCCATCGGCGCGGACAGCAGCCCGACCTGAGGCTCGACTCCCCTGTCGACTTCTTCAACCGGCGCAGCCTGTGCATAGCCGGGATCGCGCTCGCACTGCGGGCGACGAGCGGCCACGCACAACGGCTGTGGATGAAAGTGCGCCTGCCGTGCGAGTACGCCACGGCCGCGGCGCAATGGCGCCTGCCTTTCGTGTCGGCGCGAGCGGCGCTCGAATTGATCGGCGATGCACTGCAACTCCTCGACACAGAGAGGCGGCCATGCTGATCTGGCGAGTTTCCGACTGGCGGGTCGAATCGGACGGCTATATTTGCGCCAACGATCTCGCCTTGCTGCAAGACCTGCCCGCGCTGCAGCGCGTGAATGCCCAACGCGCGAGGCAAGAGGCAGCCGACCTCGCGCAACGCGCCCGGCGTGTCAGACGGCAGGCGCTCGCACGCGGTTTCATCGCGGGCCGCGCGGCGGCGGTGCATGACCTCGCCATGCCGGCCGCCGCGGCCGCCTTTGCGCTTCGTGGCTTGAACGATCGCCTCGTGAAGATCGTCGTCGAGGCCGTACGCGACGTCGTCGGCGACATGCCTGCCGGCGCGATCTTTCCGAATCAACTTCGCCGCAGTCTGCAAGCGGCGCCTGGGCAACGGCCGCTCTCCGTGCGCGTCTCGGCATGCGATTACGAGGAAGCCAGGCAAGCAGTCAGCGCGATGGAAGACGAGCTGGGCCTGACGCTTATCACCGTTCTTGGCGACGCCGATCTGCCGCCGCGTTCGTGCGTGGTCGAAACCGATATCGGCGTAATCGATGGCAGCTTGCGGCAGCAGCTCGCCGCACTCGAACGCGGCATCCGCGATGCGATCGCCGCCGTGCTCGACGAATACACGCGCCTGGACGACCGTCTTCTCAGGCAATTCGATGTCATCGAGCAAGGACTGCGCGACACGCTCGACGTCCTTTCCCGCGATGCCGCGCCGGCCGGCTGGATCGCGTTCAATGCCACGAGCGGGGGCGCCGCGATATGAATCCGTTCGCCGGCCTCGAACGGCTCACACGTGAACAGGCGGAGCGGCAGAACATCGCTGCCTTGCATTTCGGCTCCGACGTGCCAGTGAGCGTAGGCCATCGGCGCTACACGCTCGCGTTCGAGCCGTGTCGCTCGCACTATCCGCTGCGGCTGCACGGCATGGCCTGCGGTCAGCCGCTGGTACTCGATCTGGATGCGCGGGCGCTTATCCCCGAACTTTCGCGCCAGAGTCTGGAAAAGACAGGGAAGCTCGCCTACAAGCTGATTGCCGACGCGTGCGAGGACTGGCTTGGCGCGCTGGAAGGCGCATTCGGCTTCGCGCTCGATGTAACCGGCGTTTCCTATGACGCGTCGCCCGCGCCGGGCGCCTATGGCCTCGCGCTTACGCACGTCCAAAGCGGACGCACGGCGAGCCTGTCATTTCACTGCGAGGCGGTGGATCGCTGGCTGCGGCGCCAGCCTGATCCGCAGTGCAATTCGAGAGCGCTTGCGCGCCAGATCGTCGTCAGCATTCCGGTCTGCGTCGCCGGGCCAACGCTCACGCTCTTGCGTTTGCGGCGCATTCGCGCCGGTGACGCGCTGGTGCTCGACAAGTCAGTTCAATACCTGCGCTTGCCGCTTCGAAACGGCACACAGCGCATTCTCTTGAAAACTCTTGGAGATCAGATCGTGCTAGATCGCCCCATTCTCAACGAAGACAATCAGCCGTCCGAACTGACCAGCGAATTCATTCCGGTCGAAGCCCTCACTTTTCCGTTCGACGCCGTGATCGGCTCGATGCGCCTGTCCTTATACGAACTCAGCCGCTTGCGACAGGGTTCGCTGGTGTCGCTGCAGCTTTCGGTGCGCGAGCGCTCGGTCACGCTGTTGTGCCAGGGATTGCCCTTCGCCAAGGGAGAACTGGTGAACATAGACGATGTGCTGGCCGTGCGGATCACGAGCGTGCTGCAATCCGCCCATCCGGATGTCGCGTCATGATCGGAGCGCAAACCGGGCAACTGCAACTCGTCGGCGTCTTCTTTCTACTGAGCGTGGCGCCGCTCGTCGTCATCATGTGCACCTCGTTCACGAAGTTCAGCATCGTCCTTACGCTGTTGCGCTCCGCGCTCGGAGTGCAGCAAGCGCCCGGCAACCTGGCGATATCCGGTCTCGCGCTCGCGGCAACACTGGTCGTGATGGCGCCTACCCTGCACGCTATCGGCGACGCGCTCTCCCTCGACGAGCGCGTCGAAAGCGGGCAATTGCCGCCCCTCCCGCAGATGATCGACGCCGTTCGTGGACCGCTCGGGGAATTCATGCTGGCGCACTCGCACCCGGCAGAACGTGCGTTCCTGCTCGACGCAGCAAAGCGCACCGATCCCGCTCGCGACGCGCAAGAAAGCGACTTCACGCTGCTCGTTCCGGCGTTTCTGATCAGCGAGATTTCGAGCGGCTTCGAAGCGGGCTTCCTGCTCTATATCGCCTTTCTCGTCATCGATCTGGTGGTCGCGAACGTGCTGACCGCCATGGGCATGATGATGCTCTCGCCGAGCACCGTCTCCATTCCACTCAAGCTCTTCGTGCTGGTGGCCGCCTCCGGCATTCCCAGACTCATGCATGCACTCATTCTCGGTTACGCCAAGTGAATTCGCTTCCTTCCCTTACCTCGCTCGCAACCGACGCGCTGTTGCTCGTGTTCTGGCTTTCGTTGCCAATGCTCGCCGTCGCGACCGCGGTCGGTCTTTTGCTCGGTCTGTTGCAATCGGTCACGCAGATCCAAGATCAGAGTCTGCCGTACGGTGCAAAGATCGTGTGCGTCGGACTCGTGCTGATCGTGACGGCGCCGTGGGCAAACCGGGAAGTCGCGCGTCTTTTGAGCCATATCTTCACGATGATCGCCTCGGGCCGCACGCATTGACCATGAACATCCTCGATCAATTGAGCGGCTTCGCATTCTGCATGATTCGTCCAGCCGTGGCGCTCGCCCTGATTCCGTTTGGTAACGACGGAGCGCTCGGTGTGACACTGCGTGCTCCGCTCGTGCTGATGTTCGCGGTGCTGCCCGCGCAAGCGGGATTGCCGCACGAACCGCTTGCGGCAAGCGTCATGGAAGCTGGCATCGGTCTTTTGCTAGGACTCGGTTTCGGCGTCGTCTTTCATGCGGCCTCCACGGCCGGCGCTATCCTGGATCAACAAGGCGGCTATAGCGTGGGCGCGGTCTATGACCCGAACTTTCAGCAAGAATCCGCCGCGTTTCAAACGCTTTTCACTCAATTCGCGGCGTTCACGCTCTTTACGGGCCACGGTCTTGTCGCACTGTGCGGAGTCTTCGCCGACGCGTGGTCGATCTGGCCACCGGGCGGTCCGTATCCCGGTGGATTCGCGCGCCTCCTCTCCATGTTCTCGGAAACGCGTTTGCCGCAGTCTTTAGCGCAGGGCTTGCAGCTTTCGGCCCCGTTACTGGCCTTGATGCTGCTCACCGACGTTTCGCTCGGACTCGCGTCGCGGCATGCAAAGCGTCTCAATCCGTTTTCCACTGCGCGTACGTTCAAGGCAATGGTGCTCTCCTTCGCGCTGATGGCGTGCGTTCCAGCGATCCTCGATCGACTCGCGCGCATTTTCGCCTTCTCGCTGAATCTCGAATAGGAGGCACCGGTCGATATGAGCGACAAAACCGAAAAGCCCACGCCTCGCCGGCTGCTGCGCGCCCGAACCGACGGCGACATTGCGAAGAGCGCCCATTTGAGCACCGCGATGAGCGCCGCGCTGTGGTGGCTGCTGCTGGCGTTCGAAGCGCCACACACGTTCTCCGGTTTCGTCCACATGATCGACGCCGTGTCGGGACTGGACGCTAGCCGTTCGTTCGCGTGGCAGTTCAAGGCCGTATTGAATGCGCTGCTCGAACCGGGCAAGGGAGCGCTGATCATGCTCAGTGCCGGCATGCTTGCCAACGTCATACCTGAACTCGTTCAAACGCGTGGACTCGTGTCGTTCAGGCGGATCGCGCCCGATCTCAAGCGTCTGAACCCGGTGGAAGGGCTGAAGAATCTGTTCGGCTTGAAGGTCGCGTTCGAGACCGTACTGATGCTGTTCCAGTTCGCCGTGCTCATCTTCGTGGCCTGGCGTGTGACGGCAGAATGGCTCGTGCAGATCGAGCCGGCGTATTCGCTCGATCCGCTATCCCAGCTTGCGCTCGCGTCTCTCAGCCATTCCCGTCTGCTCGCGCTGGTTGCGCTTTCGCAGGCCGCGCCCGCGGTAGCCGACTATGCCATGCAGCACGTGCTGAGAAAGCGCCGTTTGCGCATGGACAAGGAAGAACTCAAACGCGAATACCGCGACGAACACGGCGACCCCTACGTCAAAGGCCGGCGACGCGCGCTTCATCGCGATCTGAACCGTTAAACCCCGAATCTGGAATCATGAGCCGCCCATCCGTTCCTCTCTTTGCCAGCTTGCCCCGACAGATCGCGCGCCACGCATACATCGCGGCAGCCGCGGGTTTCATCAGCGTGCTGGCGTTGCTGATTCTGCCCATCCCGCCGTTCCTGCTCGATCTGTTCATCGGCATGAGCTTTTGCGCGGGTTTCGTCATGCTGTTCTCTACGATCTATGTGTCGCGCGCGGCGGATCTTCCGGGCTTTCCCGCGCTTCTGCTCATGACCACGCTGCTGCGTCTCGCGCTGGCCATCGCATCCACCAAGATGATCCTGCTCCAGGCGCACGCCGGGCGCATCATCCAGGCCTTCGGCGAGCTGGTCGCGGGCGGCAACGTCGCAGTCGGCATCGTCGTCTTCCTGGTGCTCTGTGCGATTCAGTTCATCGTGGTCGCGAAGGGTGCAGACCGCATCGCGGAAGTCGCGGCGCGCTTCACGCTGGATGGCATTCCAGGACGCCAGATGAGTATCGACGCCGATTCGCGAAGCGGGCTCATCACCGCCGAGCAGGCAGCGCTGCTGCGCGCCGGACTCGAACGCGAAACCTATTTTTACGGATCGCTCGACGGCGCCATGAAGTTCGTCAAGGGCGACACCATTGCAAGTTTCGTGATCGCGCTCGTGAATATCGTGGGCGGGCTCGCGGTTGGTATCGGGCAGCGCGGCATGCCGTTCGGCGACGCCTTGCAGGTCTATACGATCCTGACTATCGGGGATGGCCTCGTTTCGCAGATACCATCGCTCGTCGTGTCGATCGCGGCCGGCCTGCTCGTCACGAGAGTATCGCCCGCGAGCGGCGCCACCAATCTCGGCACGGACCTTTACGAGCAGTTGACGCTTCGGCCTCACGCACTCGTCATGGCGGGCGCGTGCTGCGCGGCACTGGCGCTCATTCCCGGCTTTCCGCATGCGCAGTTTGCGCTGCTGGCCGCGCTGCTCGGAGGACTTGGCTTCGTGCTCATGCGCGCGGCGCAACGGGCGCGCGACGAGGCACGCGCTCCCATGCCCGCGCTTGCGCGCGACGGCAGCCGGTACATGCCTCATTTGCTCGACGAGGCCGAGGTTGGAACGAGCACCGTGCTGCGCCTTCGACTTGGCAACGACGCCTTCAAAGCCGTGCCGCGCGATGCGTTCAACCGCGTGCTCGGCACGCTGCGCCATCATCTCAACACGCGCTTCGGCCTGCCCTTTCCCGGCCTTGCCGTCGTGATCGACGAGCGGCTCGCCGCCGAGCGCTACATCATCGATGTCGACGATGTACCGTTCGCGAGCGGCACGCTCATGCCCCAGCACGTCCTGGCGAGCGGACGCCCGGCGGATGTGCCGGCCGAAGGCCCGTCGGGGTATCGACCGGGCTTCGAGAAGTCAGTGTGGATCGCGGCCGGCGCCGCTGCGTCGCTCGATGCCTCCGTTCTGAATACCGCCACGCCCGACGACGTCCTTGCTCAACACCTCATCGAGATATTCGAGCGGTGCGCACCGCGCCTGATCGGCACGCAAGAGGTGCGCTTTCTGCTCAATCGTCTGAGCCCCGAGTTTCGCGAACTCGTCGCGCAGATTGAACAACGGATCACGACAGCCCGGCTCGCGGCCGTGCTGCGGCAGTTGCTGCAGCAACGCGTGTCGATCCGCAATCTGCGTGGCATCCTCGAAGCCATTCTGCGCGTGTCCGCAAACGAACAAACGCTCGAACGCATGGTGCGCGAAAGCCGTATCGAACTCGGCCATCAAATCGCGCGTACCCATGCGAACCTCGATACCTGGGAGATTCGCGGCGGCGTGCTCGAAGCCGAGTGGGAGAACGAGCTCGAAGCCAGCATTCGCCACGGCTCGGACGGCGAGCCATATTGCCCGCTCGATTTCATGCAGTTGGATACGTTGCGCCGCGTTTTGAGCGGTGCGGCCACGCCCGTGAGGCTGCTGCTCACATCGGCGATTCTACGGCCGCATTTATCGCAGGTGCTGGGAGCGATCGGCATCCGCATGGATGTGCTCGCCATAGACGAGATTCCGCGCGACGTCTACCGCATCAACGCTTCGGTTACCTTCACGAGGCCATAATGCGCAAGACGACTGATAAAAACGCAAAGCCGGTCGGCAGCTTGATGGCCGGACCGACGCTTCACGGCCGCGTAGTGGAGGCGCGTGGCGTGATCGTCCGCGTGGTCGGCGCGTCGCTGCGAATCGGCGAACGTGTGCGACTCGTGCGGCCCGACACACTCGAGGAGCAAACAGGCGAAGTAGTCGGTTTTGCTCCGGACGGCGCACTCGTCATGCCGCTATCCGGACTCGCGGGACTCTCCGACATCACGCGCGTGGAGGGATGCGGGCTCGACTGGAATCGGCTAGATGCAACGCGCTTGCAAGGGCGCATTCTCGATGGCCTCGGCAAGCCGCTCGATGGCGGGCCGCCCGCGCCGCTTGCCCATTCGAGCGCGCGCTTCGACGCAACGACCGCGATCAATCCGCTCGACCGCCCGTTGATCGCGCAACCCTTCGTTACCGGTGTCAGGGCGATAGACGGATTGCTCACTTGCGGGGTTGGACAGCGTGTCGGCATTTTCGCAACCGCGGGCGGCGGAAAGAGCACGCTGCTCGGCATGATCGCGAACGGCGCACAAGCCGATGCCATCGTGATCGCGCTCGTCGGGGAGCGTGGGCGTGAGGTCAATGAGTTCGTGCATGACCATCTGCATGAACGCGAGCGGATTGTCGTCGTCGCGTCGACATCGGATCGTCCAGCGGCCGAACGTATCCGCGCGTCGCGTCTAGCCTGCGAGATCGCGGCCGCGCTGCGTTCCCAAGGTCGCCACGTCCTGCTGCTCTTCGACTCGCTGACGCGCTACGCGCGCGCCCTGCGCGAAGTCGGCCTCGCCGTGGGCGAACCGCCCGTGCGGCGGGGCTATCCGCCACGCGTGTTCGCGGAACTGCCGAGAATCGTCGAAATGGGCGGCCTGCTCGGTCGCGGCAGCGTCACTGCGTTTTTTACCGTGCTTGCCGAGGACGAAGATCTCGCCGATCCCATCGTGGAAGAAGCGCGCTCGCTGCTCGACGGTCATATCCAGCTCTCGTCGCGTTTAGGCGCCGCGGGACACTATCCCGCCATCGATATCTTGCAGA
Source organism: Caballeronia sp. LZ001 (assembly GCF_031450875.1). NCBI lineage: Bacteria > Pseudomonadati > Pseudomonadota > Betaproteobacteria > Burkholderiales > Burkholderiaceae > Caballeronia > Caballeronia sp. LZ001. The sequence continues at coordinate 1,598,157 of NZ_JARTVX010000004.1, forward strand.
GCAAGAGCCGGCTCATGACGCGGGTCGCCGGGGAATCGCATCGCGCATGCGCCCAGCGCGTGCGTGAGTGGCTCGCGCGGTATCGGGACGTCGAGCTGCTGCTGCAAATAGGCGAATACCGGCGCGGCAGCGATGCCGCGAGCGACCGGGCCATCGACCGTCATCCGGCCATCACGGCCTTCCTTCGGCAGCGTCATGACAGCCACGTCGCTTTCGATAAGACAATCGCGGCATTGCAGGCGCTCGGCGAAGGCGCCGATACATCCACGTGACGGGCCGCGCCGGAGATCTGCGTCGCTGGGCGGTGCTTGCGCGCGTACGCAGGCTGCGGGTGCGGCGCGGCGAGGCAACGCTCGCGCAGGCGCGACAGGCCGCACGCGAGGCACGAGACGAAGTAGCCCGTCGCACGGAACTGCTGCGCAACCATGCCGCACAACTGCCGCGCCTACTCGCCTTTTGCTCGCACGAGCATGGCGGCGCTGCGACATGGCGAGGCGCTTTGCACACGCATCGGCTTCAGGCAGCGGCGCTGAACGCGTCGGTCTTGCAAGCGCAAGCCTTGTTGCTGCGCGCCGAGGCGAACGTCCGTTCCGCCATGTCCGCCTTGCAGCGTGACATAAAGAGGCACGACGACGCACGCGCCCGTGAAAGAGCGGCGCTGGCCAGCTTTAAGGACGACGACGACGATCCCTGAACCGATCGGCGCGGCCAGCATGGCCGACGACCCTCGTGCAATCGCGTCTCATCGCCCGGGCACCGCGGGCTCAGTCAGAGCGCTCGGGCTCACGACGCGATCGAAGCGTGCCGGACGCGCGCCAGCGCGCTCAACGCCCCGCGCCCTCCAGCCGCGCGGCGACTTGCAGAATCGCTTCAATAAGCCTTTCCGCAGGCACGGGCTTCGTCATGTGCAACTGGAAGCCCGCAAGCTGCGCGCGCAAGCGGTCATCCGTCTGCGTATGTCCCGTCAATGCGATTGCCGGCATGCGCCGATCCAGCGACACCCGCCGCGACGCTTCGAGTTCGCGCACCTGACGCAGCACTTGATAACCGTCTTCCTCGCCAAGCACGATGTCGCATAGAAACGCATTCGGCCACGCCTCGGCAGGCGTCGCTTCAAGCCAGTCGAGCGCTTCCGTTCCCGACGCGGCCAACCGCACTTGTGCACCAGCCGTTTCCAGAACGGCTTCGAGCGCTTCGCGGGCATCTTCCTGATCGTCGAGCACCATGATCGAAAGGCCTTTGAGCGCTTCGGCAACGTTCGCTTTCGGCTCGGCCAATCTCGATGCATCGTCGGCCTCGACGACAGGCCGCAACGGCATGACGGCGACATACGCGAGATGGCCATCGACGTAATTCACCGTGAAACTGCCGCCCGTGCTGGTAAGCGCCTCTTCGAGCCGCGCCGCCTGTTCCTCGGTCAGCGGCGCGGGGTTATTGCCCGGGCCGAGCACGCACAAGCGCACCTGATTGTCTTCGCGCTCCACTCGCAGTTCGACACGCGCGCCGCGCGTTGCCGCGCGAACTTCCGTGCGGCACAGATCGGCGATCACGAACTGCAGCACGCCGGGATCGCCCGTCACGCGAAGATCCGGCTCTGTCATCACCGTGAAGAGATGCACGCCGTGCTCGATGATCTCTTCATGCAGTCCATCCACCACGCCGGCGATCAACGAGCCGAGTCCCACCGGTTGCGACGATACCTTGCGTTGCGCGTGCGCGAGTTCGCCTTGCTGCGATTGCAGCGACCACATGCGTGCATAGACGCCCGCGCGTTCGATCAATTCAGCATGCTGCCCCTGCTCCACGATGCGCCCGTGCTCCATCACGAGAATCCAGTCTGCATTGACCACGGTCGAGAGCCGATGCGCGATCACAATCGAGGTGCGCCCTTGCGCGAGCCGGTCGAGTTCGCTCTGAATTGCGCGTTCCGAACGGGTATCGAGCGCAGAAGTGGCTTCATCGAATACGATGATGCGCGGGTCCTTCAGAATGGCGCGCGCAATTGCAATACGCTGCCGCTCGCCGCCCGACAGCCGTACACCGCGTTCGCCGACACGCGTCTCGTAGTGATCGGGCAAGCGTTCGATGAAGCCGTCGAGTTGCGCCGCGCGTGCCGCACGCACGACATCGGCACGCGTCGCCGATGGGCGGCCATACGCGATGTTGTAGGCGATCGTATCGTTGAAGAGCACCGTATCCTGCGGCACGATACCAATGGCTTCACGCAGACTCTTCTGCGTGATCTCGCCGAGATTCTGTCCGTCGATGGTGATCACACCGGCCGTCGGTTGATAAAGCCTGAAGAGTAGTTTCATCAACGTGGACTTGCCCGACCCGCTGCCGCCCACCACCGCGAGTTTCTTGCCCGGGTGTGCGCGAAAGTCGATATCGCGCAGGATCTGCCGTGCCGGATCGTAGCCGAAATCCACGTGCTGGAACTCGATCTCGCCCGCGCTCACCACGAGCGATTTCGCGTCCTGTTCGTCGATATCCTCGCCACGCCGTCCGCGCGCAAGCAGAATCTCGAACATGCGTTCGACGTTCACGATCGCATCGTTCGTCTCGCGAAACACGAAACCGAGCGTGTTCAGCGGCGAGCACACCTGCACGATGTACGCGTTCACCAGCACGAGATCGCCGACGCTCATCGTTCCCGAAACCACGTGTTGCGCGGCAAGCAGCATGACCGCCGCAATGCCCACCGCGATGATCGTGCTTTGCCCGACATGCAGAATGGTCAACGCGCGTTGATTCGCGGTGCGTGCATGCACCCATTGTTCGAGCACGCTCGAAAGCCGGCCGCGTTCGACCTCTTCGCTTGCGAAGAGCTTGACCGTTTCGTAGTTGAGCAGGCTATCGACGAGACGGCTGTCGGACTTTGCTTCGAGCCGATTGACCGCGCGCTGAAAGCGCATGCGATAGCGCGTGAAGATGAACGTATAGACCGCATAGCACACGAAGGTCACGCCAATCGCCAGCAAAAAAGTCGATGCATACTGGCTTACCATGATCGCCACGACGGTGCCGATTTCGATCAATGTCGGCACGATCGTGAAGATCGCCACGCCCAGCAAAAAGCCGATACCGTCCGCGCCCTTCTGCACGTCGCGCACCACGCCACCGGTTTCGCGTTGCGCATGAAAACGCGCACCCATGTTATGCAAATGCGCGAACGTACGCTCCGTGAATGACGCCACTGTACGTTGCGTGACGATGCTGAACACCACGTCGCGTGCTTCGTTCAGCACGTCGCCGAGATAACGCATCAGCACGTAAGTGAGGATCACGAACACCGGAAACACGAGGTTCGCCGTGGGCTGGCTGAACTCGTCGATGACGTGCTTCAGCATCAGCGGCACGGACACCACAGCGAGGCGCGACGCGATCATCAACGTCACCGCGACGAGCGTCTGTACGCGAAATTTCCAGATTGCCTGCCAGAGATCGCCAGCAATGCGGTTACGCAATTGCGAGCGGCTGATTTCGCTTGATGCAGTCGACATATGCAACCATCCCGGAAGTTGAGGGAGGAAGGCGCCTTGAGCGCGGTTAAACGCGGCGCGGTCCGTCGTTCTCTTGCCGGACTTCGGGAAGATGCGGCAGCAAGGAACGCGCCCGCATGAACCGGCTAAAACAGCGCGCCTTGCCCCGACATCAGCGTATCGAAGTCTTCGCGCAGGAAGGGCAGGATGCCGTCGGCAATCGGCTGTAGCTGCTTCGTCACGTAGTGTTCATAGTCGATGGCCGCATGGCGCGCTTCAACCGGCTCGGGACCGGCGAGCGTCATCACATAGCTGATCCAGCCGCCGTTCTGATATTGAAGCGGACGTCCGAGGCGCGTGTTGTGTTCGTCGGCACTGCGCGCGGCGCGTACATGCGGCGGAACGTTACGCTGATAATCGTCGAGGCTGCGGCGCAGGCGCTTGCGATAGACGAGCAGTTCGTCCTGCTCCCCGCGTCGCGTGCGTTCGACGTAATCGCGCACATAGTCCGCATAAGATTCGCCCTTGAAGATACGCATGTAAAGCTCTTGCTGGAAACGTTGCGCGAGCGGCGTCCAGTCCGTGCGCACCGTTTCGAGACCTTTGAACACGATCTCCTCGCTGCCGTCCGCGCGCGTCGTGAGACCAGCGTAACGCTTCTTGCTGCCTTCTTCCGTGCCGCGAATGGTCGGCATCAAAAATCGACGGTAATGCGTTTCGTACTGAAGCTCCAGCGCGCTTTCGAGTCCGAAGGTCTCGCGCAAATGACCTTGCCAGTATTCGTTGACATGCTCGACGAGCGCGCGGCCGATACGCGCAGCATCTGCTTCGTCGCGTGCACGGCGCAGCCACACGAAGGTGGAATCGGTGTCGCCGTAAATCACGCCATACCCGCGCGCTTCGATCAGTTCGCGTGTACGGTGCATGATTTCGTGTCCGCGCATGGTGATGGATGACGCAAGGCGCGGATCGAAGAAGCGGCAACCGCTCGAACCCAGCACGCCGTAGAACGAATTCATGATGATCTTGAGCGCTTGCGAAAGCGGCTTGTTACGTTGACGCTTCGCCGCCTCGCGACCTTCCCACACTTGCTCGACGATAGCGGGCAGACAATGCTTCTCGCGCGCGAAACGCGCACCGCGAAAACCGGGCACGGTGGCGGCTTCATCGGTCTCGTGCATGCCTTCCGCGAGCCCGACCGGATCGATCAGAAACGTGCGGATGATCGACGGATACAGGCTCTTGTAGTCGAGCACAAGAACGGAATCGTAAAGACCGGGCCGCGAGTCCATGACGAATCCGCCGGGACTCGCTTCCTCGGGGACATCGCCGAGATTGGGTGCGACAAAGCCCAGCCGATGCATACGCGGCATGTATAGATGCGTGAACGCCGCCACCGATCCACCACTGCGATCCGCGGCCAAACCCGTAACGGTTGCGCGTTCGAGCAGAAACGGCAGCAGTTCGGTCTTGTCGAAGACCTTGGTCACGAGTTCGCAATCGACGAGGTTGTAACGCGCGAGCGCCGGCTTGTCTTCCTGAAAGCGCCGCTCGATTTCGTCCATGCGTGCATAGGGAGTGTCGATCGCCTTGCCTTCGCCGAGCAGCGACTGCGCGACATATTCGAGACTGAACGACGGAAAATTCCACGTCGCCGAACGCAAGGACTCGATGCCGTCGATCACGAGCCGCCCCGCAATCGAAACGAAGAAATGATTGCGCTTGATGCCGTGTTCGCGCCATTCCACCGTGCTGCCATCGCGGCCGAGACGTAACGGCACGCCGTAATCGTCCGCGTGTTTTTGCAGCACACGCAGATCGAACTGCACCACGTTCCAGCCGATGATCGCATCCGGATCGTGCCGCTCCATCCACTCGTTGAAGCGGCGCAGCATGTCGGCGCGGCTTGCGCAGTAGTCGAGGTCGAAGTCGACGGATGCATCGGCGCCATTGGCCGGGCCGAGCATATAGACCTGTCGCTCGCCGCAGCCTTCGAGCGCGATCGAATAGAGTTCGCCGCGAACGCTCGTTTCAATATCGAGCGAAACCAGCTTGAGGTTTGGCCGATACGAAGTTGCAGGCTTGAGTTCGCTGAAGATGTAACTGTCGCGCGCTTCGCCTTCGAAGGTCACGGGCGCGGTGATGAAGCGCTCCATGAGATAGCGCTCGGGTGGCCGAATATCCGCCTCATAGACAACGATGCCCGCATTTTTGAGGGTTTTTTCGAGCGCCAGCAGTTGCCGATACTGTGCGCAGTACAGCCCGAATACCGGTTTTTGGCGAAAGTCCTTGAGCTGCAAGTCGCGCAGTTCGGCGTTGCGCACGCTCGCGACGAGCGGCTCCGCTTTCGCTCGATCTTCGGCGCGGATGAATGCAACAGGCGTCTGCGCGCCGATTCGGATTTTGCGTGGGCCGTCATCGGTGGCGAGCCAGAACTCGACCTCCGTGCCGGCAGGCGTATCGCGCCAGTGGCGCGTCAGCAAAAATCCCTGTTGTGCGGATGACAAAGCCCGTCCCTTCGAAAAGCGCATGCGGCAAGGCATGCAATCGAAGTATTTTAATGGCGAGCTAAAAAAACGAACGGCGCGATGACCATGGAGTCAGCGCGCCGGCATTGAGATGAAAATGAGCTACGAGAACCAGAAAAGTAAAAAGCGGTAGCGGCATGCTGATTGTCCACCGTCCTTCCGGACGGCCCCCGGAGGATCAGTTCAGCGCCGCTACCGCCTAAGCGGCCTGTGCGACCAGGCCAGCCCGTTGCGGCTGCAAAGCCGCTACGTTGTCGAGTACCAGTTCTTCAAGCTCGGCTGGCACTTCGTTCTTGACAGACACAGCCTCCAGCGCGGCTTCTTGAATGGCCTGTTTAGCGGCCGCCGCTTTCTTGGTCTTCCCCGCGCGTGACGGCGGCTGGCAGGCCCCGCACACCACGTTGTTCTGCAAATCATGCTTGTGTGCGACGAACTTCCCGGTGCAGCGGCAGCATTTGGTCATCTGCAGCATGCCCGCGTCGAAGAAGCGCACAAGGGTCCAGGCCCGGGTGAGATCGAGTACCGCTTCGGCGCCGCTATGGTTGCAGTGCTCGAGATACAGGCGATACCCCTTGGTCAGCGCGTCGAGATGCGAGCAGCCGGCCTCGTTCTTGAGGAACGTGTAGGTGTTGTAGAACAGCGATGCGTGGATGTTCGCGAGCCACGTCATATACCAATCGGCCGAGAACGGCAGCATGCCCTTGGGCGGCGACGCGCCCTTCACTTCGCGATACAAACGAATCATGCGATCCCGCGAGAGCGTCAGCTCGCTCTCGAGCACTTGCATGCGTGCACCGAGCTCGATCAGCGCGATGGCGCGGAACACTTCCTGGGCATCTTCAGTGAGGCTCTTCTTCAGCATGGCTCGCTCCGTCTTTACTTAAGCGAACTGTTCAGCCGGCTGGCCAGCCAGCAGGATTGCCGCGTGCGTCGGCGCAATTTCCGCGTTCTTGGCGGGCTGCGTCAAAGCCGACAGCATCGAGTGATCGTTGAAGCGAAATGCGCACAGCAGGTTGTCCGACTGGGCGAGCTTGACGACCTGAGCGAGCGTGAGGCCCGACAACAGATCGGCGAGTTCCGCCGAAAGACCGAGCCGGAACATGCCGATGGCGCGGTCCTCGCGCAACAGACGCTGCGCGAGCATGATGTACGACAAGTTGATTTCCCGGATCGATTCCAACGTTTCGCGACCGTTCATGGTTGCAACTTCCAGTAAATCCCCGATTTCCCGCCGGCTTTGTGCCGATATATTTTTTTGCCTCACCGGACTCAACTCTGCCCGGCTACGTCCATCTGATTTTGTTTCAGTGCGTTACATCTTGTAACAGACACTGTGAAACGGATTCTAAGAAGACTCTGAAGCGAACGCAAGAGCATCTCAATAATATTCTGTTGCAAACAACACTTTGCATCGGTAACTTTTTCGCGCCTAAAAAAGCGGCAATATTGACCGCGCCGTTTTTGTCATTCTTTTGGATTGAGCGCTTAATACGAACGGCTGATTTTTTGTAGGATTAATCGCCGATGCCCCAAGAACGGGGCTTCCGGCGGTTCGGTTGACACTGGTCACAAGTATTTTTGAGACGATGAGAAAGCGGTAAAAATTAGTAAAAATGCCGCGAATCCGGTTTTTACCGAGTCGCGGCATAAGTGGCAATATTTACTTTTATGCAGTTACAGGTTTGCAACGCCGTTTGAGCACCACTCGCGACTAGTGTTGCGGCACGCCTTTACGCCAAGCGCCCCAATGTGTAACGACTTCTTGCACGAATGGGTTACCGGTCAGATACAAGTTCTGAATTGCGGGTACGAAACCGCCTTGCGCGGAGTAATTCAACAGGTTGTCGGAGGCGGTTTGTCCTTCGTACGGCCGGTCGAAGTCCGAACCGGCGCGCAAAACCGCAATGCGTGACAGATCGACCCGCTTGATGCTGGCCGCGCGCTTGAGCGCCTCGTATGTCGCGTTGTCTTCCTGCTGCGTCGTGCAGTAGATGCCTTTGCCATCGGTCAGCAGGCGCGTCCAGTAGCGTGCCCTTTCGCCGATGTATTTACCCGACCACCAGGTATCGCCCGCGAGCGTGTCGCACTGGATCACGTGCGGCGGACGGTTGGCCGGCGCGTAGTTGAACTTGGCGCGCGCGACCTTGGCGTCGTCGCTGTCGGAGAGCGTGACGTTGCGCGAGATGGCATAGGCGGCATCCGTCAGCGATGCATTGAGGGCAAACACTTCGGTGCGGTAATCGAGCGGCGGCTTTTCGGTGGGCCCCTTCGTGTTGATACCGAGAAAACCGCTCGGCCAGTCGGCGGGTTTCTCGCGCGCGTCGAGCTCCCATTGAATGCCGAAATCGACCAGATACTTCGCCCACGCCGTCGAGCCGAGCGTGCCGCGCGCCGGATCGATCCCGGCAATGCCCGCGACCAGAAAGTACGTGCGGCGCAAATCGAAGCGCTCCGAGAACGCGAGCGCCATCATCGATGCGGCCGCGTTCGTGTGTCCCATGCCGGTTGTCATCACACAGACATCGTCGCGGTTGCAATGGACTTCGGGATAATCCGGCGAGAGCCCCGGCACTTTGATGGCCTGCCATGGCCCGAGCTTGTCGAGCCACACCTGGCCTTCCGGACCGAACATGCTGACGATCATCACCTTGACCTGACGGCCACCGCCGCCACCGCCGCCGTAGCGGTCATCGCTGTCGTGATCGTCGGATTGTTGGGCGAAGGCGCATCCCGTTGCGGCCGTGAGGCTTGCGAGTCCTAACGCAAACAGGCCCTTGCGGACAGTCGTGCTTAACGCGCGTGAAGAAGAACGTGAGGGGAAGCGTGAAGCGGATTTTGAACGTGACCGGGCGGCAATGTTCATGGGGGGCGTGCTCCTCGATAAGGTTCGAACTTCGAAGAAAGCCGCGCCCTGTTGCCATTCGTTTTGAGGGGCGCGGCCGGCCCGACCGATTATAGAAGCGTCAATAACAAAACAAGCCCCGCGCCAACCCTTAAAAACGCTCAAGCCTGCGATGTCCGCGGCGGCGGCGCACTGGACGCCGTGCCCTGTCCGGCAGCCGCCTCGCCCGTCGGATGCTGCGCCGCCTTCGACGGTTCGCCGCGCTGATCGGCGGGGGCGTCACCATCGACGTCGGCTGGATGCGCCGGATCGTGCGCCGCGTCCTGCGTGCCGTTGACGATCACAAAGTTACGCTGCGGATTGGCGATCTCGATCCCACGCGCCGTGAACTCGTTGAGAATGCGCCGGTTGAACTCGCGTTGCACCGGCCAGCGCGTGCTGTCGCGGCATTGAATCTGACCGGCGAGCGTGACGGTGGAACCATCGACGGCATCGACGCCCCAGAAGCTGAAGTCGGAGAGAATTCCGTCCTTGAAGGCGTCGTCTTCACGTAGCGCGGTGCCGATTTCCTTGAGCGTCGAAATGGCCAGATCCACGTCCTGACCGAGCGCGACCGACACGCGCACCGCCGCGTTGCCAATGCCGCGATTCGTATTGTTGACCGTGGATACCGAACTGAACGGCACCGTGAACAGCGAGCCGTCGCCGCCTCGCAAACGCACCGTGCGAATCGACAGATATTCGACCGTGCCCGAGACGCCCGCGACCGTCACCCAGTCGCCCACTTGCATGGCGTTTTCCATCAAAAGGAAGATGCCGGTGATGAAATCCTGCACGAGCTTTTGCGAGCCGAAGCCGAGCGCCACGCCGAAAATGCTCGCGCTCGCCAGAAGCGGCGCGGTGTTGACGCCGATTTCCGAGAGACCGGTGAGCACGACGACCATGGCGATGACGATGAACAGCGCGGAGCGCATCATCGGTAAAAGCGTGCGCAGGCGTGCGGCGCGCACGCGGTCGCCACTCGCGTTCCATTGATCGAGACGCTGCTCGACCATTACGTTGGCCGTCTCCCACACGATGACCGCGAACACCGCCGCGACCGCGATGGTCACGAGCGCGGATGCCAGCCGGTTGCCAATGCCTCCCGATGTGAAGAACTGCACGATATGCACGCCCCACACTTCGAGCAGCGCCACGACCGTCACCACGGCGATGATCGTCTGCACGGCGCGGCGCAAGAGCGGGTAATAGCGATAAGCATGACGATGCGCGATGGACTTCGCCGCAAAGTCGTCGTCATCGTTTTCGTGGAACACGCGGCCGAGCGCACCGAACGCGACGATTGCCGCGACGCGCGCGCCGACCAGCACGAGAATGGACACGCCGCCGAGATGGAACAGCGTGCGATAGCCGTTCTGCACGTCCAGCGCCCAGACGAACCACAGCGCGAGCACGAAGAAGATGGCGACGGCGGCCCAGATATCGGCGATCCAGCCACCGAATAGCGCGGTCGATTTATGACTGCGCATGCGTTCGCGGATACGCTCCGCCACGGGCTTGCGGCAGTCGAAAATGGTGTAGGCGAGCATCAGATGGATGTCGAGCGTGACGATCTTCAGAATGGCGATGCGCGCCGCTTCCGACAGTCCGAGCGGCTCCGCGCCGTTGGCCAGCGCGATGCCGATACCCGCGATGATCACCATGCTGCGCAGCTTGCGATACGTGTAGAGCGCGTATTGATCGCGCATCTGCAAAAGCCGCAAGCCGGTGGCATGCGGCGCCAGCAGAAAGCCGCTCACGAGCATGATGATCCGGCAGACGAGGTAGGCATCGATAAACTCGCTCGCGACGTGCGATTCGATCGAGTTGTCGTCGATAAAGACGGACACCAGGAGCGTCGCCACGCCGATGAACACGCCAAGCGGAATGAACTTGAACAGCAGATACAAAAGCGCATTGGGCAGACGCTGCAACAGGGTCCAGTGACGTGCCGCGTGCCGCTGGCCGCGCGCCGTTTCCACCTTGCGCTCGGCTGCGTGCTGCGCGGCTTCGTCGCCGGTGCGCTCGGCGAAGTGCTCGGCGCGTTCCGCCGCATGCTCGTTCTGCACGAGTTCGGGATCGGTGACCTCGGCATCGGCGACACCGCGCGCGGCGATCTTCGCACGCGATTTACGCAGCAGACGGCCGCCGACGATTTCAAGCAAAAACGCGGGCACGAGACACACGAGCACGATCCAGAGCACGTGACCGAACTGCGCGCGCGATTCCGGCGTCGCCATGCGTTGGCTCCACCAATGCACCACGGAACGAATGTTCAGCAACTCGGCCAGCGTATGCCGCATCTCGGTTGCGAACTGAACGACCCAGTTGCCCGCCTGATGCGATAGCTGCGAGGCAAGCCCGTTCGCCGTCAGCGATTTCGCAAGCACGCCCGACGCGCCCGAAGCAAGCGCAGCCGTTTCCGCGCCGCTCGCCGCCGTGGCGCTCGCGGCCGTCGGTGCGGCAAGCGCGCCGGCCGCCGCCACTGCGCGGAGCGTATCGGCGACCTGTGCGCGGCGTTGCGGATCGTTGAGCACCGCAAGGGCATCGCGCGCCTGTTGCGGCGTGAGCGCGACCGCGGGTTGCGACGCGCCTTGCGCCGAACCGGCGGCAATGGCGGCCGCCGAAAGAAGCGAGCCGAGACTCGTGAAGGCGAGCAGACAGACTAAGAGTATGAGTTTGCGCATGGGTCGAATGAAAATCACGAAATTGCTGGGACTCGATGCGGACGACGCGCACGCCCTATCCTAACGCGATGCCCCGGTCCAACGCAGTAACGGCATGGCCGGGTCTCGACGCGGGGCCGGAATGAAGTCTGCTGATATGCAGACATTGAAACGACGCGAATTGAAATGAACGCGAGACTCAATGATTCTGGAGACAGGCTCCCGCAAGCTCGCCGCGACGATAATCCGGACCGTCGCTCCAACTGGCTCACGCGTCCTGCAATGAAATTGACCGTGCTCTGGGTAGCACTTGCCGCGCCTGCCCTGCCGTTTGCAGCGCAAAGTCCGCTCATGCGGGGTGGACGAGCGGCGTCGGCGGCTTCAGCGGAATTGCCGGACGATGCATCGTCCTTGCCGGAAATGGGCGTGACGCAAGTGCCCGCGCGCGGCAATACGCAAGTTCCGGACACGCCTGTCACACCGAGGCCGCACAACGCGCGACCGCCGGCTGACTTGCCGTGAGCCGGACGACGGACGACATGTTTCAAGCCGCGGCGGCGGGCTTGCTGGCTTCGCGCGGCACGTCCGGTTCGAAGAACACCCAGCGCACCTGCGGAAAGGCTTGCTGCAAATCTTCCTCGACGATGTTGATTGCATCGATCATCGCGCGGCCGCTGGCATAGTCGATCATCTCGGCTTGCACGGCGACAACGACATCCTTGCCCCACTGCAGTGTGATCAAACTGATGATGCGCGTAATCTCGGGCCGCGCGCGCAAATGCGCTTCGATGGCTTTGCGCACTTCGGGACTGGCCGATTCACCGACGATCATCGACTTCACTTCGCGCGCAACGAGAAACGCAATCAGCATCAGCAACACGCCCACGCCGACCGAGCCCGCCGCGTCCCATGCGGGGTTGCCGGTGATCATCGTCATGAGCACGGCAGCGAACGCGATGGCGAGACCCGCGAGCGCGGCCACATCCTCGCCTGCGACAACCAGCAACTCCGACTCGCGCGTCTCGCGGAACCAGCGCCACATGGTCTTGTTGCCCGCCGTCTTGCGAATCTCGCGCACCGCGCCCGCCAGTGAAAACGCTTCGAGCACGACCGAGATGCCGAGAATGACAAGCGCGACGATCGGGTTCGTTAGCGGCTCATGATGCATCAAACGATGCGTGCCTTCATACACCGAAAACGCGCCGCCGACGAAGAACAGCAACAGCGCCACGATCAGCGCATAGAAGTAAATCTCGCGCCCCGAGCCGAGCGGATGCAGCGCGTTGGCGGGCGCCTGCGCGCGCTTGAGCCCGAGGAGCAGCAGCAACTGATTGCCGCAATCGGCCGTGGAGTGAATGGCTTCGGCGAACATGGAGCCTGAGCCAGTGAAAGCAGCCGCGCCGAACTTGCATACGGCGATGCCGAAGTTGGCGGCGAGCGCATAGAGAATCGCTTTCGGAGATTCTTCCTTCATCTGCGATTGATGTCCCGGTGGATGGTAAGAGCTGGGTTACGCGGATGCGTCTCAGGCCACTTCGATACGGCCCGCGCCGTCCACCATCTCGCCGATCACGGCGGCGTCGGAGAAGCCATCCGCGCGGAAGATCGCGAGCACGTCGTTCACGGCTTCAGGCGCGCACGAAACGAGCAGACCGCCCGAAGTCTGCGGATCGGTAAGCAAGTTGCGAGCCTCGTCCTGAGGCGCGTCGAGGGATGCGGCAAGCGATACATCGGCGCCATACGCGTTCCAGTTGCGTCCCGACGCGCCGGTGTAAATGCCCGCGCGCACGAACTCGCGCACCTGTGGCAACCACGGCAGCCTTGCATAGTCGATACGTGCGGTAAGTTGCGCGCCGCGTGCGAGTTCGAGCGCGTGGCCGAGCAGGCCGAAGCCCGTCACGTCGGTGAGTGCATGCACGCCATCGAGCAGAGCGAGTTCCGCGCCGGGGCGATTGAGCTTGGTCGTCGCGGCGATCATCGCGGCGTAGCCCGTGGCATCGAGTTGATCCTTCTTCAATGCGGCCGACAGAATGCCGACGCCGAGCGGCTTGCCGAGCACGAGCACGTCGCCCGCGCGCGCTGCCGCGTTGCGCTTCACGCGCGACGGATGCACGATACCGAGCGCGGCGAGCCCGTAGATAGGCTCGACGGAATCGATTGAATGCCCGCCCGCGACGGGAATGCCCGCCTCGGCGCATACCGACTCGCCGCCCTTGAGGACTTGCGCGATCACGTCATGCGGCAACACGTTGATCGGCATGCCGACGAGTGCGAGCGCAAGAATTGGCTTGCCGCCCATGGCATAGACATCCGAGAGCGCATTGGTCGCGGCGATGCGGCCGAAGTCGAACGGATCGTCGACGATCGGCATGAAGAAGTCGGTCGTCGCAACGATAGCCTGTTCGTCGTTGAGCTTGTAGACGGCGGCATCGTCGGCGGTGTCGTTGCCGACGAGGAGATTGGGGAACGCGGGCAATGGCGTGCTGCGCTTGAGCAGGTCGGCGAGCACGCCGGGCGCGATTTTGCAGCCGCAGCCGCCGCCGTGCGAGAGGCTGGTCAGGCGGGGTGATGCGCTGAAATGGGCGGTCATCTTGGTTTCATCCGGTAAGTGCGATCGATGCGGCATTATCGCCGCTCGGGAACAAACGCGCGCTCAGGCAGTACGTTTGAATAGCCCCGGATACGCTGTAACGAGCCCGTTCTCATCGACATCGATCTCGGCCGTAAAGCCCGTATCGAGCCCTTCGTAGCGATAGCGGCGCCCATCTTCCAGGCACGTATAAGCCTGCTCGACCGCGCTGACAGTCAACGCCGGCACGTTCACATAAGCGACGCGAATCACGCGCCGCTCACCGCGTTGCAGCTTCAACCGGCGAATGGGCAGCGTGTTCGTGAAAGGCGTCGCGCTCAGGTCGACGTCGATACAACCGCGGAGTTCATCGCGTGCGGAGCCGTCGGCGTCGATCCATGCGTGTTCGTCTCCGTCGTCTCCATCTGACCGATGCAGATCGAGCGTCGCACCGCCCGCCAGCTTCGCGGCAAGCCGCGTGACCTGCCAGCGCGCATCGCACTCTATGCGATAGACGAGGCCGAACGCGCCCGCCTCGCTTTCGCCAGCGACCACGCTCTCGATCACGATCGGCGACGCTTCATCGTCCAGTACGAGATGTTCCAGTCCTGTGCCGTCCACTTGCGACCATCTCACTGTTTTCATCGCGCGCCTCGTTGTGAGTTCGAAAGCGCAGCATACAACGCAGCTTAAACGCCATCGATCCACCTTCGACACGCGCCGCACGCTCGACGCGCCGAAACATCACACGGTATACTTCGCGAAATCTCAAAAAGACGCGCCCGATCCGTGCCGACGTTGGCGATGTCGCCCGAGCCCACGTGACAGGCGCCAGCGTATTGCCGTTCGTCGCGCAGGCTCGTCTTTGTCCGCCTCTTCGCTCTCGCCGCTCATGACTCATCGCATGAAAACCGCCTTCGTTCCCGCCTTGTTTGCATTGCTCTTGTCCGCGTCGATGGTTCAGATCGCGCAGGCCCAAGAGGCGCCCGATAACGTGACGGAAGACTATTCGTATCTGTCGCGGCTGCATGTGCCGGAGAGCGTCGCGCAATGCGTCGCGGCCTTCGACCGATGGGTTGCGGACGCGCCGAAGTACGACGCGCTCATCGTGCCCGACCGCCGCGTGTTGTCAGCCAGAATCGACAGCGAAACGCCCGTGTTTAGCGTGGGCAATCCGATTCCAGTCGATCAGGTCATCGTGATGCGCGCGTTCGCCAAGGCGCGCGGCAAGACGAAATGGACGCGCGTGGACAGCCGATGCGGCGTGCGCGACGGGCACGTCGTGGGCGTATCGCTTACGCCGAACATAAAGCCGACCATCGTGCGTTGATTGGCGACGGTGCAGACTAGCCTCGCGCGGCGCGTTTGCCCACGTTCTTTCCGCCCAGCCATTTGACGACCTGCGGCCCGAAACTGCGCGGCGCCTTTGCATTCACCCGGCCTGCGAGATCGGACAGCTTGTCCGCGGCCAGCGCTTCGCGCATGCGCTTCTCCGCGTTCTTCATGACGGCGTGAACGGCGCACACGCCGCTCGTCGACCACGGCGGCGCTTCTTCGCCAAACACCGCGCAACGCGCGCGAATCTCGCGACATTCGAAGAGCGGCTTGTCGCCATCGATGGCATGCACGACATCCAATACGCTGATCTCTCGCGATGGCCGCGCCAGCGAGAAACCACCGCGCGCGCCTTCGGTCGCGGTGACGAGCCCCGCCTTGTGCAGCTTCGTGAACAGCTTCGCCACGAACTCCGCCGGCACGCCTTGCAGTCCCGCCAGATCGCGCACGCTGGCGCCGCTCACACCGTGCGGCGGCTCCGCGAGATAGAGCATGCAGTGCAGCGCGTACTCCACGCCCGTGCTGATATGCGCCATGTGTTACTCCGATAAGCGTTATCGTAGTTCAGGATAGTGCCACGCTCGCGGGCCGACAGCGGCAATCTCAAATTAATAAGCGTGCTTCCAAATATTTCAAGCTTCACCTTTGCTTACAAACGAACACGGCTTGTCATTTTACGAACCGCTAAATTGCTCTTCATGGACTCACCAAGGAGAAATCCATGAAGAAGCTGGCGATACTTGTAGCACTGGGCGTGGCGCTCGCGGGCTCACTCTCGGGCTGCATCATCCTGCCGGACGGTGGCGGTTACCACCATCATCACGATTACTACCGCTAGAACACTGGCATGACAAAAATCCATAACTACTACCACCGGGCTCGTAGTTACGAAGCGAGCCAACGGAAGACCACGAATACCGAAGGAGCAAATCATGTTGAACAAGACTAAGAAGAGCCTCTTGATCGCGTCCCTTGCAGCGTCGCTTGGCTTGGGCATGATGAACGTTGCATCGGCGGACGATCATCGTCCGCATCATGTGGTGAAGGTCGGCTGGCATGGCGAGCGCTACTGGGACGGTCATCGCTACTGGGCGCGTAACGAGTGGGAACGTCACCATCGTCCGCACCACGAAGAGCCGCATCGTTATTGATCGGCTTTAGAAGAAAAAGCCGCAGCGACTCGAAGCGCTGCGGCTTTTTTTGCCTGGTGAGCCTGAGCCTCACCAGTCCTTGGGGTTGCCGCCCAGTTCCTTGCAGGTGTCGTAGGCAATCGCTTGCAGCTTGGCCTCCCCGATCTGCCCCGAGAGCGCATAACCCACGCTGTCCGCGGCCCAGTAATACGTCCTGCGCGGGCCGTCGCGCAGCATCCGGATCTGAGCGTCGTTGCGTCGTACCGTCGCCATGTAAAGCGTGAGACGTTCGCCCGCTGCGTTCTGATACATGAACTGCGCGGCCGGCCCGTTCACCGGGCAAGAGCCTGCCCCCCACGAGCTGAAAGCCATACTCGACGAGCGATGGAATCGTCAACGTTCGATTCAACCGCTTCGACAGCCAATTGACGAGATGGTCCTGCTGCGACGCCGCCACTTCCACCGCGTGACGTTGCTCCGGCGCATACACCGCATAGGCAATGTCTGCGCGTTCCGCGAAGCGCGCACGCGGCTCGCCGAACGAAGGCAGCAGCATGTGCATCATGAATCCACACGCGACGCCCACCACGAGAAAGCACGCGGCCAGGAGAAAGCGCTCGCGCTTTCGCGCACGCATGACGACGATCTGCGGCTCGGCCTGCTCCGCCGCGAAGAGCGCGCGCAACGCATTGTCCTGCGCGCGATAGTCGGTCGCAGTCGCCTGCAGCGCGGGGTCATCGGCCAGGCGCGCTTCGACGGCCTTGCGCTCATCGCCGTGAAGCTCGTCGTCGAGCCAGGCAGAGAGCGCCTGAAGGTCGCGATCCGGCGGTCGTTCGTCGTGGGTCATGTCCGGCTCACCACTTTCAGCGACGACGCACGGCGCCCCGGTTCCTCGCCAAGCAGAACGCGCATGTGTTCTCGCGCCCGCGAGAGGCGCGACATCACGGTTCCGGCTGGCACGTTCAAGACCACGGAGGCCTCCTGGTAACTCATTTCCTCGACACACACGAGCAACATGACTTCGCGCTGTTCGACCGGCAGGCAGTAAAGCGCGCGTTGCACGTCGCGCAGCACGAGTCCGTCCACTTCGCCACGCGGCGCGGCCATCTGCCGCCACGGCGCGGTTTCATCGTCGACGGCAATGTCGCGCCGTCCGCGCAACTGGTCGATATACAAGTTGCGCATGATCGTGAACAGCCACGCGCGCAGATTGGTCCCCGCGCGAAACGACCGCATGCGATTCAACGCACGCTCGGTCGCGTCCTGCACGAGATCGTCGGCCCAGGCGCGGTCGCCCGTCAACGCGCGCGCATAGCGGCGCAATTGCGGAAGATGCGCAAGGAGATCGCTCTCGAAACTCACGGCCATAGAACCGGACGATTCGGCATCAGTAGCTGCCCTTCATGACCGGATCGGCGGCGCCGGCTCTCTCATTACCCGAAGCACCCGCCGTGCCGCTCGCGCAGCCGCTCGACGCCAGCGCGCAGACGAGCGCAGCCAGGAGCAACGCTGCTCCGGACAGTCGTTTCATGTTCGTGTCCCGTCAGAAAGAAGACTCGCAGGCTCGCCGGTTTATTCCCGCGAGCCCGCTCGCAG
Organism: Caballeronia sp. LZ001; assembly: GCF_031450875.1. NCBI lineage: Bacteria > Pseudomonadati > Pseudomonadota > Betaproteobacteria > Burkholderiales > Burkholderiaceae > Caballeronia > Caballeronia sp. LZ001. The sequence goes on from NZ_JARTVX010000004.1 coordinate 1,616,344, forward strand.
AAACGCTTACGGCTTCACGACGTGCCAGACATCCTTGAAGTTGTCGCCGTTTTTATCGCCGGGCTTGGTGTCCTTGGCAAAGCGGTATACGCGCTTGCCGTCGTACGCCCATTGCTTGCCGCCGTCGGCGGTTTCGGTGGTCCACTTGCCGCTCGGCTGATCCGAGGCGCCCGCCATCGCGGCTGGCCACGCCTGCGCGCAGCCGCCGGAGCAGGCGCTCGCGCCGCCCTTGGTGTCTTTGTCGAAGGTGTAGAGCGTCATGCCGTTGTCATCGACGAACATGCCGTTCGATTCTTTCGGCGCCGCGGCGAACGCGGGCGATGCCAGACACGCCGCCGCAACCGCGGCCGTGACGATCGTGAGGATGCGCTTCTTCATTTCATCTTCCTTATTGGAGAAGTATCCGTAGAACGTTCGGCAGCGCTGCGCTATTCCGCGGACGATGAAATAAACCGATGCGGCAGCGCCGTCGCATCGCCATGCGGCAAGCTTTGTTCGACCGTGCGGCGCGCTTCGCTTCGTTCAGGCGCCGGTTGCGGCGGCATCGCGCCAGCGCCGAGTGTCGCGCAGCGGCGGCGCGCCGAAAAGGCGGCTGTACTCGCGGCTGAACTGCGACGCGCTTTCGTAACCGACGCGATGCGCGGCCGTCGCGGCATCGGCGATATCGAGCAGCATCAGACGCCGCGCTTCCTGCAGGCGCAACTGCTTCTGATACTGCAGCGGACTCATCGCCGTCACGGCCTTGAAATGATGATGCAGCGAAGACACGCTCATATGCACGTCCCGCGCGATATCTTCGACGCGCAAAGGTTGATCGAAGTTCTGACGCAGCAGAAGAATGGCCTTCGCGATGCGCTGCGTCTGACTGTCCTGCAAGGCGATCTGGCGCAGCCGCGCGCCGGAACCGTTCATCAGCAGCCGATACAGAATCTCGCGCTTCACCAGCGGCGCGAGAATGGGCACGTCGTCCGGCGTGTCGATGAGGCGCAAGAGGCGCAGCACCGCGTCGAGCATGGAATTGCCGAGTCGATTCACATACACGCCGCGCGTGGCGTCCGACTGCGTGACGGGCGGCAGATGCTGGTCCTGTATCAGCGACGTGATCTCTTCGACATCGAGATCGAGCCGCATGCCGAGATAGGGCTCCGTTTCGCTTGCCACCGTCACTTGCCCGATCACCGGCAGATCCACCGACGAGACGAGGTAATGCATGGGGTCGTAGACGTAGACGTCGTCGCCAACCATGATGCGCTTCGTGCCTTGCGCGATCAGCGCGAGCGCGGGCGTTTGAATACCTGGCTTCGGCCCGCCCGGATTCATGATGCGGTGCACGAAGACGCCTGGCACGCAGGTTTCGATGGAACCCTCGCAGCCCGCCGTCAAGCGGTCGAGTAGCGAGACGAGTTCGAGACGCGCCTGATCCAGCGCGGGATCGAGCGTCTGATTGTTATTGCGCATCTCTCTGGGATGCTCGTGCGGATCTTTGTCGGCAAGGCCGGGTGTGTCGTTCAGCGCCATGATTTTCCGAGGAATTTAGCGTTCGAAGGAGTCTCGTTAGCTTACTCGCGCGGGCGCGGTTGTGCTTAGGGTCGCGCGCCCGCTTTGCAGGAATTGGCAAGGATTCGACAGGATCAGGCTATGACACGCAAGAGGCGCGGGAAGATACTGCATTGCCGGCGCGACGCGTCGACCGGTCGAAACATCGACACTTCGCGCCTTCCGATCACCGCATCGTCACTCTGGAGCCTTCCATGCGCTACAGGAAATTCGGCAATACCGGCCTATTCGTCTCCGAACTGTGCCTCGGCACCATGACCTTCGGCGGAGGCGGCGGCGGCATCTGGGACAACATCGGTCAGCTTCAGCAGGCGGACGCCGACAAGCTCGTCGGCCGCTCGCTCGACGCGGGCATCAATTTCATCGATACCGCCGATGTTTATGCCGACGGCCAGTCCGAAATCATCACGGGCCAGGCGTTGAAGAACCTCAAGGTGCCGCGCGAGAACGTGGTCGTCGCGACCAAGATTCTGGGCGAGGCGGGAACCAAGAGCGTGAATTCGCGCGGCGCGTCGCGCTTTCATATCATCGATGGCGTGAAGGCGAGTCTCAAGCGGCTGCAACTCGATCACGTCGATCTGTATCAGATTCACGGATTCGATCCCGCCACGCCAATCGAGGAAACACTGCGCGCGCTCGACAATCTGGTGCAGCACGGCCACGTGCGCTACATCGGCGTGTCGAACTGGGCCGCGTGGCAGATTGCCAAGGCGCTTGGCATTTCGGAGCGTTTGGGCCTGGCGCGTTTCGAGTCGTTGCAGGCGTATTACACGATCGCCGGGCGCGACCTGGAGCGCGAACTCGTCCCGTTGCTACAAAGCGAGAACGTCGGCTTGATGGTGTGGAGTCCGCTCGCGGGCGGCCTCTTGTCGGGCAAGTACACGCGCGAAGGCGGCAAGGAAGAAGGCGGCCGCCGCACGAAGTTCGATTTTCCGCCCGTGAACGTGGACCGCGCGTATGACTGTATCGACGTAATGCGTCGTGTCGCCGAAGCCAAGGGCGTTTCGGTGGCGCAGATCGCGCTTGCCTGGTTGTTGCACCAGAAGGTGGTGACGAGCGTGATTGTCGGGGCGAAACGTATCGAGCAACTCGATGACAACATCGCGGCGACCAAGGTAACGCTCAACGCCGACGAGCTCGCCGCGCTCGACGAAGTGAGCCAGCTTCCCGCCGAATATCCCGGCTGGATGCTGACGCGGCAGGGCGAGTATCGTCGCAAGCAGTTGAGCGAGTGACGCGCGGCTTCAAATGATCGGCTTGCCGCCCGTCACCGCGACGGTGGCGCCCGAAATGTAGCTCGCCTCGTCCGAGGCGAGCAGCACGTAAGCGGCGGCCAGTTCGGCAGGCTGGCCGGCGCGTTTCAAGGGCACTTGCGAGCCGAAATTCTTGACCTTCTCGACGGGCATCGTCGAAGGAATCAATGGCGTCCAAATCGGTCCCGGCGCCACGCAATTTGCGCGAATACCGCGCTCGGCCAGCAATTGCGCGAGGCCGCCCGTGAAGTTCTGGATCGCCCCCTTCGTACTCGCATACGCAATCAAACCGGGATTCGGCGCGTCCGCATTCACCGACGTCGTGTTGATGATCGCCGCGCCCTCCTTCAGATGCGGTAGCGCCGCCTTGGTAATGCGAAACATCGCGCCGATGTTGGTCGAGTAGGTCTTGTCCCACTCGTCGTCGCTGATGTCTTCGAGGCCGTCGTAGGTCATCTGGTAAGCGGCGTTGTTTACCAGCACTTCGAGATGGCCGAACGCCTCCACCGTCTTCGCGACGAGTTCGCGGCAATGCGCGCGGTCGGTGATGTCGCCGGGCAATAGCAGCGCCTTTTGTCCCGCTTCTTCTACCCAGCGGGCCGTCTCCTTGGCGTCGTCGTGTTCGTCGAGATAAGAGATCGCCACGTCTGCGCCTTCGCGCGCGAATGCAATCGCCACCGCCCGCCCGATGCCGCTATCGCCGCCTGTGATGAGCGCAGTCTTGCCGGCAAGTTTGCCGCTACCTTTGTAACTCTCCTCGCCGTGGTCGGGCTGCGGATCGAGCGGCTTGGTTAATCCGGGACGGCGTTCTTGCTGCTGTTCAGGAAACGGCGGCTTGGGGTAATTCTTCGCGCTCATCTGTCTCTCCATTCGATTGCGTGCTCGGGATTTACCCTGAGTCAGCAAGGGATGGACCCGTGATCGCGGCATTTTCGGGCCTTTATCTCGAAATGGGATAGGCGCTATGTTCCGTATCGCGTTGCGACATACCGAGGTTGCAACGAGACTGTACGCACAACATTTCGACGCAATCAAGGAGACATCATGCGTACTCAAGTCGGCATCGTCGGTGCGGGCCCGGCCGGGCTTCTGCTTTCCCATCTTCTGCATTTGCGCGGCATCGAGTCGGTCGTACTCGAAGCGCGCGGTCAGCAGGACATCGAATCTACCATTCGTGCGGGCGTCCTCGAACAAGGCACGATGGATTTGCTCAATCAGGCGGGAGTCGGCGCGCGCATGCAGGCCGAAGGCGCATTGCATCACGGTTTCGAACTGGCGTTCGAGGGACAGCGGCGCCGTATCGCCTTGACAGAACTGACGGGCCATTCGATCACGGTCTACGCGCAGCATGAAGTCATCAAGGATCTGGTCGCGGCGCGCCTTGCGGCGAACGGTGCGCTCAAGTTCAACGTGTCGAACGTGAGCTTGCACGATTTCGCGGAGAACAGCGACGGCAAGCCGCGCATCGAGTACACGCATGAAGGGCGCGCCGAAACGCTGGAGTGCGATTTCATCGTCGGCTGCGATGGCTCGCAGGGCGTCTCGCGCCCGTGCATTCCGGAAGCGGTGCGGCAGGACTATCAGCGGGTGTATCCGTTCGGCTGGTTCGGCATTCTGATCGAAGCGCCGCCCTCGTCCGACGAACTCATCTATGCGCGTCACGACCGCGGCTTCGCGCTCATCAGCACGCGCTCGCCCGGCGTGCAGCGCATGTATTTCCAGTGCGATCCGAAAGAGTCCGTCGACGCCTGGTCCGACGACCGCATCTGGGCCGAACTGCACGCACGCGTCGATACCCACGATGGCTGGCAGATCACGGAAGGGAAGATTTTTCAGAAGAACATTGTCGGCATGCGCAGCTTCGTATCCACGCCGATGCAGTCAGGCAAGCTCTTCCTCGCCGGCGACGCGGCGCATATCGTGCCGCCGACGGGCGCAAAGGGCTTGAATCTCGCGGTGTCGGACGTGCGGGTGCTCAATGCCGCCCTCGTCGATTTTTATAAAGAAGGCAAAAGCGACAAGCTCGCGCAATATACCGAGACCGCGCTCAAGCGTGTGTGGCGCGCGGAGCATTTCTCGTGGTGGATGACGCGCATGCTGCACAAGCTCGACGATACGTCGCCCTTCGAGCAACGCCTGCAGGTCGCGGAGCTGGAGCATGTGACCACTTCGCATGCGGCGGCGACGGCGCTGGCCGAGAACTACGTGGGCAGCGTGGCGGTTTGATTTCCGCGCGTTCAGTTCGAGCGGATGGACGGCGCAGCTTGCGAGGTCATTTCCCGAAACCTCGCAAGCAACGCTTCCCACGCGTTGCGCATTTCTTCACTCAAAGCACCGCGACGACCCGCGCATCCCCTTCCACCGATGGCACCACTTGGCCGCCCACGCGCCGGAACGTGATCGTCACGTTCTTGTCGCCGAGACGCAGATCGCCGATCTCCAGCCAGTCGATGCCCTCCGGCAACTGCGGCCGGTCGATGCGTATCTCGTCGTTGACCGCGTCCATCGTCACGCCGAGACACGCTTCGAGGACCATGAACGGCGCGCCCGCAGCCCACGCCTGCGGCAGACACGCCACCGGATAAGCGATCGGCCGTTCGCCGCGCTGACGCGTGAAGCCGCAAAACAGCTCGGGCAAACGCATGTCGAACGTGACGGCCGCCTCGAACAAAGCCTGCAGCAGACCGACCGCCGCGCCACGCTCGCCGTAACGCGCAAGGCCACGCGCGCATAACGCCGTATCGTGCGGCCAGACCGAGCCGTTGTGGTATGACATCGGGTTGAAACGCGGCTGCCCGGCGGCGAGCGTACGCACGCCCCAGCCGGTGTGGAACAAGGTGGATTCGAGCTGACGCGCGACCTTCTCGCCGCGCTCGCGCTCGACCAGATCGAACGCGAGCAGATGCCCCGCATTCGATGACAACACCCGGCACAAGTCGCCACGCCCGTCGAGCGCTATGCCGTAGAAGTCCATCTCCGGCATCCAGTACATTGCTTCCACGCGCTCGCGGATATGGCGCGCGCGCCGCTCGAACTCGTCCGCACGTTCGTGTTCGCCGCGTTCGCGGCCAAGCCGCGCCATCGTCGAGAATGCCGTCGATGCGTATGCCTGCACTTCCACCAGCGCAATCGGTCCGATGGGAAATTTACCGTCCGCATGGAACACGGAGTCCTGACTATCTTTCCAGCCCTGGTTGGCGAGTCCATGCTCGGACGCGCGCTGATAGTCGAGCAAGCCGTGCGGATTCTTGTCGCAATGACGCGCGACCCAGTCCGCCGCGAGTTGCAACGCGGGCCAGATTTCGTCGATGAGCGCCTGATCGCCCGTGCGTTCCGCATACGCGCCCGCGAGCACGATGAAAAGCGGCGTGCTGTCGACGCCACCGTAATAAAGCGCGAATGGCACCTCGCCGGTCGCGGCCATCTCGCTCTTGCGCGTCTCGTGCATGATCTTGCCGATTTCCGCGTCGCGAAACGCCGAGTCCTCCCGCGCCTGATGAGCCGCGAGAAAGCGCAGCACGCCGCGCGCTAGCGTGGGATGCAGCCACAGCATCTGCAACGACGTGATGATCGCGTCACGCCCGAACGCGGTGGAGAACCACGGGATGCCCGCATACGGATACGGACCGGTTTCGAGATCGGTGGTGAGAAGCCCGAGGTCGGCCAGCGACCGGTCGATCCATTCGCTGAAGAGCGGATTGCTCGAACGCACGCGCGCACTGGCGCGACGCCGGTCTCGCATACGCCGATGCGCCTCGACGAGCGCTTCGCGGATAGCCGGACGGCCCGATTCGGGCGCACATTCGGCGGCTTCGGCGGCGTTGCGCTTGCTCTCTTCGCTGGCGTCGCTGAGCGCGTGTGTCACGGCCGTGACGGAGAGATAGACCGAAATCGCCGTCTCCGATTCGATACGCAGCGCGTAATCGGCGCGCGTTGGCGAGAGCACGTCCGGCGCGGGTGTGAACTGGATGCGCGCGGTGCGTTCCACTTCGTCCAGGCCGATATAGCGCAACACCACCTCGCCATTCTCGACAATGGGCGGCCGCAAAGTGCCGCGCTTCTGGCGCTTCGAGCCACGCACCTCGAACATATCGAGAAAGTCCGCGGCGAACGAAATGGAGATCGGCACCGTGGATGGCTCGGTGCCGTAGTTCGTCAGCACGATGCTTTCGTGCAATACGTGCCCGGAAAGCACACGTTTGCGCTCGACGTGGATAACGCCCTCCGGTGTCTGGGCTCCGCCGATGGGCGGCAGCGGCCGGTTGGTCAAGTGCGCCGTGAAGACAGCGTTATCGCTCGATACGCTGCCTGAAAGCAGCGACGGCGCGCGTCCACCGAACGTGAGCACCAATTGCGAGAGCACACGCGTATCGTTGACAAACAGGCCGTCGTCGCCGCCGCGGATATCGCCGTTGGCGTCGTAGACGGCGAACGTGTTGCCCGATTTCAGGACGAACTGGCGCTCGCTCGGAATGTTGACGTTCTCGGTCGGAATGAAGGCATCGTCCGCGCCGGGCATAGTCGCTTGCGCCTGTTGCTGCTGCTGTTGCGTCTGGTCCTGCGTCTGATCCTTTGTGTCCATTGCGCCTTCCTGAACTGAAAGTAGTGTGTAATCACGACGGCCGGCCAGCTCGACCAGACCGATGTTTTTGCAGGGTGCCCGCCGCTCATGCGCAGCAATCGGGCCGCTCACCGGATATCATCGACGGTTTTTCGACCGGACCGGGCCTGACGGGTTCTCCGCATCCATGGCATTTCCGCATATCGACTTACTTTATTCTGCTTCGGGCCTCGGCGTCGGCTTTCTGGTCGGCCTCACGGGCGTGGGCGGCGGTTCACTGATGACGCCGCTGCTCGTGCTGCTCTTCGGGATTCATCCGGCAACGGCAGTCGGCACCGACCTGCTGTACGCCGCCGCGACCAAGACCGCCGGCACGCTCGTACACGGCCTCAAGGGCTCGGTGGACTGGCGCATCACTGGCCGGCTCGCCGCAGGCAGCGTGCCGGCCGCCGCCATCACGCTGTATTTCCTGCACCGGCACGGCATGACTTCACCCGACACCGGCCGCCTGATCCAGTTGATTCTCGGCGTCGCGCTGCTCATCACGGCCGTGTCGCTCGTGTTTCGGCCGCAGCTCGCGCGACTGGCCTACCGCAAAGGCCAGTGACGAGCCGAACGCCCTGCCCGCACAACCGCTCTGACCGTGCTGACGGGCGCCATCCTCGGCGTGCTCGTTTCGATCACGTCGGTCGGCGCGGGCGCGATCGGCGTGACGGTTCTGCTGCTGCTTTATCCGCGTCTCGCGACGGTACGCATCGTCGGTTCCGATGTGGCGCATGCGGTGCCGCTCACGCTCATTGCCGGCGCCGGGCACTGGATGCTCGGCTCGGTGGACTGGGCGCTCCTGCTTTCACTCCTGGTCGGCTCGATTCCCGGCATTGCCATTGGCAGCATGCTTTCCTCGAAAGCGCCCGAAACCGTGCTGCGTTACCTGCTTGCCGCGACGCTGATTCTGGTCGGAGCCAAACTCGTATTCAGTTGATGTTAGTCACGCGGCCCGGCGGTTTCCAGTCGGCCAAATGACATAGGCGGATACGCAGCCGTTCGCAATCCGCCTTATGCCGTTTGGCCGGGTTTCGCCAAGCGCGCCGATACGGCATCATGCGCTCTCAGTTGGGCCCGCGTCACCGCATTCTTCAGCGGAGAGCGGAAAAGCGTGCGCGCCCTTGGTGCGTGCGGCGTGAAAAGGCGTCGATGCACGGCGCGCGGTGCGTGCGACAAGACCACGAGGAGTCAGGCGATGAACGAGAACGACCATCCGCATCACGAGTTGTCTTCCCTTCCTGAAGCATCGGCGAACGACGCGCCTGTCGATCCGGCGCGGCGCCGCTTGCTCGCGGCCGGCGTCGGACTCGCCGGTTTATCGCTGGGCGGCTGCAATCTTTTCGAGCAGAAGCCTGCCACACCAAAAACAGCGGCTGATGTCGCGCTCGACCGCACGCTCACGGCGAACGTGCGGCAGATCGTCGTGATCTACGCGGAAAACCGCAGTTTCACGAATCTGTACGGGAATTTTCCGGGCGTGCAGTATCCGCTGTCGGCCGTGTCGGCGTCGCGCTTCACGCAGCTCGACCGCGATGGCGTCACGCCCATGCCCACCTTGCCGAAAATCTGGGGCGGGCTCGTGCCGCAGGCGCAGGAAGTGGATGGCACGCGCTACGCCATCACCGAGCAGCAGATTTCCGGCCTCAAGAACTCGCCCTTCCGGATCATGGACGCGAACGGCGCGCCGCTTCCCAATTCGGTCATTACACGCGACCTCGTGCATCGTTTCTATCAGAACCAGATGCAGATCAACGCGGGCCGCAATAACCAGTTCGCCGCGTGGGGCGACTCGGGTGGCCTCGTCATGGGCCATTACCAGAATTCGCCCGATACGCTCAGGCTCTGGGGCCTCGCGCAGCAATACACGCTATGCGACAACTTCTTCATGTCGGCATTCGGCGGCTCGTGGCTGAACCATATCTTCCTGATCTCGGCGCAAGCGCCCTTTTATCCCGATGTGCACAACACTCCGGCGGCGCGATTGCTCGCCGTCGTGGATGGCGACGATCCGACCACGCCGCGCCTGAAACTGGCGCCGGATTCGCCGAAATCCGCGCTCGAAGGGCCGCCCAAATTCGTTCGCGATGGCGCCCTCACCGCGGACGGCTACGCGGTCAACACGATGTTCCCGCCGTACCAGCCGAGCAACGTGCGTCCCGCGCCCGGCGGCGATAGCTTCACCGCCGATCCTTCGAATCCGCTCGTGCTGCCGCCGCAGACTTACGCGACCATCGGCGACCGGCTTTCGGCCAAGGGCGTCAACTGGGCGTGGTACAGCGGCGCGTGGCAGTACGCGCTCGATCATCGGGACACGGGTTCCGTGCCGGACTTCCAGTACCACCATCAGCCGTTCAACTACTTTCGCAATTTCGCGCCGGGCACGGCTGCACGCGCCCGGCATTTGCGCGATGCGGGTCTCGGCGACGATCCATCCACGAACAAGCTGCTCGCGGACATCGATGCCGGACGCCTGCCTTCCGTCACGTTCTACAAGCCGCAGGGCAATCTCAACATGCACGCGGGCTATGCGGATGTCGCTTCGGGCGACCGGCATATCGCCAATGTCATCGAGCATATTCAGCGCGGACCGCAATGGGCGAACACGGTGATCGTTGTCACGGTCGATGAAAACGGCGGGTGGTGGGATCACGTCTCGCCGCCCAAGGGCGATCGCTGGGGGCCGGGTTCGCGCATTCCGGCACTGGTGATTTCGCCGTACGCGAAAAAGGGATATGTCGATCACACGGTCTACGACACCAACTCGATTCTTCGCTTCATCTCGCGCGTGCACGATCTCGAACCGCTCGATGGCGTGGCGTCGCGGGATCGGGCGTTTGCGGCGAACGGGGAGAAGCCGCTCGGCGACTTGACGGGAGCGCTGGATTTGGCCTGACAACACTCGCGTGCCGACGGCCGGACGGAACTTCGCATCACGCGAGGGATTACGCGTCCGATCGAAGCCCTCCGGTATCCGACAAAATATCGGACTCGGCGTAAAGCGCGCGAGGCAGCGAGCCGCCGGGAACTGCGTTGCGCGACGCAAGCCGATGCGCCCGGAGCCGCTCTTGATTCAACAAAATGGCGTAACTCGCGCGGCGACGGCCGACTCGCATTTCAAAGATCACGCGCGAAAGTCAACACCCGTAAATCCGCGATGATCCCAAGCCCGAAATCATCGTCCGTCTTCCACCCACGCCCGCGCCGATATCTCGACCAAATATCCATAATGCAACGCGCCAACCGGCACGACGGCGCGCGCTGGCTTCCAGTCGCCGAAGAAGCGCGTGTAAATTTCGTTGAACGTCTTCCAGTGATCGACGCCAACGAGATACACCGTCACCTCGATGCAATCCTCGATGCGCGCGCCCGCCGCTTCCAGCACGGTCCGCAGATTGGCAAGCGTCTGCTCTGCCTGCTCCTCGAACGGCCTGTCCCCGGTATGCGTGCCGTCGGGGCGCATTGGCAACTGGCCCGAAACGCAGACGAGATTGCCCACGCGCGTTGCGTGGCTGTAGTGGCCGGCGGGAACCGGAAGTTCGGGTGCGTTGATGGTCTTGATCGTAGGCATGGTCATGGTCGAGTGATTATCAAAGCTTGATTTCAAAGCGTGAGCCTCGTCGCCAGGAAGTCGAGGAACGCACGCGAGCGCGCGGCCATCGATTCGGTCTGATAGAACACCGCGCTGATCGGTTGACGCACGTCTTCGAGCGCGTCGTCAAGTATCGGACGCAAACGGCCCGCGCGGATATCGGCGGCGGTCATGAATTCGGCGAGGCACGCAATGCCGCCGCCATCGAGCGTCAATTGCCGGATAGTCTCGCCGCTGGACGCCGATACCGCAGGCCGGATCGTCACGAACGGCGCGCCCGGAATATTGCCCGATGCGCGCAACGGCCAGTCATTGAGGCTTTCGGGTGCGGTGAAGCCGATCAGCCGCGCGCGCATGAGTTCATCGACATCACGCGGCTCGCCGTGTTCGGCAAGATAATCCGGACTCGCCAGAACACGCAGCCGGCTGCTGCCGAGCGAGCGCGCGTGCAAGGTCGAATCCTGCAGGACGCCGATGCGAATCGCGATATCGACGCGCTGCTCCATCAGATCGACGATGCGCTCGTTGCTCGTCAGTTCCAGCGTGATGTCTGGATAAAGCGCGGCGAACGCCTTCACGTGCGGCACGATGCAGTGAAGCACGAACGGCGACGCCGCATCCACACGCAGGCGCCCGGCCGGACGCTCGTGCCGGCGCGAGATCGCTTCCTCGGCGTCATCCATCGCGGCGAGAATGGCGCGAGCGCGCGTCAGAAACAGCTCGCCTTCCTCGGTGAGTTGAAGACGGCGCGTCGTGCGGCGCACGAGGGTCGTGTCGAGCTTCTTTTCCAGGCGCGTCAGCGTGCGGCTCACGCCGGATACGGTTTGCTGAAGCGTTTCGGCGGCGGCGGTCATCGAACCACTGTCTATGACGGTCACGAAAACCTGCAGTTCGTCGGTATTGGTCTTCATGCGGGCGCGATGCGGATCGATTGTTGATTTCAAGTCAAGTTTGATTTGAGACGAGCATCGTTTTTGCGAAAGTCGAAACGGGACATACTCTCTGCATCGGTTCAAACGAATTCCCGCAAATCGCACTGCATGGGACCACAGGAGCAAAACATGAAGATTTTCATCACAGGCGCAGGCGGCTTTATCGGCGGTTCGATCGCGGCGGGACTCGCGCGCGACGGTCACACGGTGCGCGGCTTGATCCGCCGAGCCGAGCAGAGCGACGCCTTGAAGCAGGCGGGTATCGAGCCCGTCGTCGGCAGTCTCGACGACGCCGCGCTTCTCACCGCCGAAGCCCGTTCTGCCGATGCAGTCATCAACGCGGCCAGCAGCGATCATCGCGGCGCGGTCGAAACCCTGATCGCCGCGCTCGAAGGCTCCGACAAACCGTTCCTGCATACGAGCGGATCGAGCATTGTCGGCGATGCGTCGGGCGGCGAAGCATCGGACAACATTTACACCGAAGAGAATCTGCCGGAACCGACCGCCGACAAGGCGCCGCGCGTGGCCATCGACAAGCTCGTGCTGGGCGCCGCCAAGCGTGGCGTGCGCTCTGCCGTGCTGTGCAACACGCTGATCTACGGTCACGGCGCCATTCCGAACACCGCAAGCGTGCAACTGCCGCGACTCGAACGTCAGGCGCAGAAGAGCGGCATCGTGCGTCATGTCGGACGCGGGCTGAACATCTGGTCGAACGTGCATATCGACGATGTCGTCGTCGCTTATCGACGCGCACTCGACAAGACGCCGCCGGCACGTTCTATTTCATCGAAAGCGGCGAGGCGCAATATCGCGACATGACCACCGCCATGGCGCGCGCGATGCAATTGCGCGGCCCCGAAGACTGGCCGCTCGAAGATGCCGTCAAGGAATGGGGTTATGAGATGGCCAACTACGGGCTTGGCTCGAACAGCCGCGTCAGAGGCAAGCGCGTGCGCTTCCTGCTGGGCTGGGAGCCGAAGCGGACCTCGGTCATTGACTGGATCGAGAAAGAAATGGTGCGGTGAATGGTGTCGCTTCGGCTCTGAAAGTCGCGCCGTTATTCCGCGACTGAGGCCAGAGGCAATCTGCCATCGAGCAAAACAAAGCGCGAAGGGCAAACTGGCTTGACCAATTTGCCCTTCGGTTTCACGTTACTTCAACGCGCCCGCGAACTTCTCGATTTCCGTCTCCGCCATCCCCGACTTCACAGCCGATTCGCGAATCTGCCGCCACGTAGTCGGGTCGACCGGCACGCCGTTCGAATTCCGCTCGGCGCGGCGCGCTTCCTCCGGTTCGCCAGGCGCGTGAATCGCATCGGTGCCAGCGGCTTTCGGCGAAGCCTTCATCCATTCGAGGAACGCTTCCGCTTCGGCCTCTGCGGCCGGGGCATCGAAGGCGTTCGGGTCGAGAATCACTGAAGTCATGCAATTGATGATCGCGCTCGACTTCTCCAGCGTGCTCTCATGCGTGGTATATCCGCCCGACAGCGCGCCGCCGAAAATCTCGCAGAGCGCGGCAAGCCCCGAGCCCTTGTGCAGACCGAATGCGGTCAGCGAACCGAACGGCTCTTCATGCATCACTTTCGGTTCGAGCGTCGGCACGCCTGCGTGGTCGAGCAGCATGCCCGGCGCGACCTGCACGCCCTTGTTGTAGGCCACGCGCGTCTTGCCGTAAGCAATGCCCGCCGTCGCGAAATCCAGCACCAGCGGCTTCTTGCCCTTACGCGGATACGCCGCGCAGAAAGGGTTCGTGCCGAAGCGCCGGTCGATACCACCAAACGGCGCCACCAGCGGATCGCCCGCTACGTTCACGAAGTGAAACGACACGAGCCCCGCCTTCGCGCATTGCTCCGCCCAGTGTCCGATCCGGCCGATGTGATGCGCGTTGCGCAAGCCGACCGCGCACACGCCGAACTTCTTCGCGCGCTCGATGCCGAATTCCATCGCCTCGTAGGCAACCACTTGACCGAAGCCCTTGCGACCATCGACGGTGATGACGGCGCCCGCATCGCGAACGATTTCAGCATGCGTGTTGAGCTTGAGTTGGCCATCCGCGAGGGAGGACGTATAGCGCGGAATCATGCCGACGCCATGCGAATCATGCCCCGAGAGATTCGACATCACAAGATGGTCCGCCACCAGTTCGGCCTCGCGCGGCGCGCTGCCGGCGCTTTCCCAGATGGCGCGCACATAGGCGTGAAGGGTATCGGCGGCGATGCGCAGTTCGGGGGATTTTTGGGTATCGTTCATCGCGATGTCTGTCTCCTGTATGTGAAGTGCATGGCCCGGCCGCAATGCCGCACGACGGGCGAGGGCCTATTACTTTACCCATGATCAACTGGCCTTACCAGTTCGTTTTGAAGAATTCGCTGAAAAGGCCCGAAAAAAAGCCCGCGCGAAGCGGGCGATTTCTGATTCCGGAAGACGCGTTGAATCAGGGCGCAGCAGCGATTACTTCCGCCACCGCCGCCGTCAGTTTCCTTGCGTAGGGAACGTGCAGGAATTCGTTCGGCCCGTGCGCGTTGGACTTCGGGCCGAGCACGCCGCACACCATGAACTGCGAGCGCGGAAAGCCTTCCTTCAACGTGTTCATGAGCGGAATGGTGCCGCCCTGCCCCATGTATGCGACATCCGCGCCAAAGTAGCGACGCGATGCATCGTTCAACGACGTCCCCAGCCAGGGCGCAAGCTCGGGCGCGCTCCAGCCAGTTGCCGCGCCGGCTTCAGCCTTGAACGTGACCTTGGCGTTGTAAGGCGGATCGAGTTCCAGCAGCGACTTCAACTGACCGACCGCTTCGGCGGCTTCGACAAGCGGCGGCAGACGCAGCGACAGCTTGAACGCGGTGCGCGGTGCGAGCACGTTGCCGGCGTCGGCGAGTGACGGCAGGCCTGCCGCTCCCGTGACCGTCAGCGACGGACGCCACGTCGAATTGATGAGCGCTTCTTGCGGGTCGGTAGTGGTCGGCAACACACTGCCGCCGTCCTGGCCACAACTCCACGGCAGTTTCTTCCAGACATCGTCGCCAAGAATGCGGGCGGTCGCTTCAGCCTCACGCAGACGTCGCGCGGGAATCGAGCAATGAAAGTCCTTCGGGAGCAGGTTGCCGGTGGCCGCGTCTTCGAGCCGCTCGAACAATTGCCGCATGATGCGAAAGGTCGATGGCGCGATGCCGCCGTAGCCGCCCGAATGCAGGCCTTCTTCGAGCACCTGGATTTCGAGGTCGCCCGAGACTAGACCGCGCAGCGAAGTCGTAAGCCACAACTGGTCGTAGTTGCCCGCGCCGGAGTCCAGGCAGATCACGAGGCCGACATCGCCCAGGCGTTCGCGGAGCGCGTCGATATACGGCAGCAAGTCGTAGCTGCCCGATTCCTCGCACGTCTCGATGATGCCGACGCAGCGCGGCCGCTCCACGCCTTGGGCGTCGAGCGCGGCGAGCGCCGTGATGCTGGCGTAGGTCGCGTAGCCGTCGTCCGCACCGCCCCGGCCGTAGAGCCGGCCGTCCTCGAACTTCGGCGTCCACGGGCCGAGATCATTGCGCCAGCCTTCGAATTCAGGCTGCTTGTCCAGGTGGCCATACAGCACGACGGTTTCGGTGCTGCCCGAACGCGTTGCGGGCGCTTCGAAGAAGATCACGGGCGTGCGTTCAGGCAGACGCACGATCTCGACTTTCAGGCCCGTGACGCGCTGCGCCTTCACCCAGTCCACCGCGTCCGTCACTACTCGTTCGATGAAACCGTTCCGCGCCCAGTCCGCGTCGAACATCGGGCTTTTCGCGGGCACCGCGATGTAGTCGGTCAGCGCGGGCACGATCTCATCGTTCCATTTCTGGTCGACGAAACGCTGCAGTTCCGTCGAATCGAGCCGTACCGCTTCTTCGTGTTGCGTATTGTCGCCGTTAGTCATGAGCGTGTGTCCAGGCGGGCAAAACCTTCATCATAGACGGGTTTCGCGGCCCTTTTGCGCCCATGCCTTTGATCGTGCGGCAATCATGCAATTTTTATCAATATGTATGATCAATAGCGCGTTCCCGTGATTACGGTGCGCGAAACGGCTGGATCGGCTTCGATCGCCTGATCGGTGAACGGAAAGCGCGCCCACTGTTTCGCCGAGAAAAGACGCGTGGCATCGGCCGAGTGCGGCGAAGCGGGATCGTCGGACTCGGAATGCGACAGCAGCGTGTCGGCCTCCACGCCGCCCGGGCCATCGGCCGCGAACGAGACGACTTGTACGTAGCTGTCGCCCTGACCGTTCGCGTCCATCGGATACCCCTTCGCGTCCAGCGGACGCCGCGCGCATACCACCGTAAAGTAGCCCGCTTCGTCGCAACCGCCGTAGAGCGGCACGCGTTCGCCCGCGCGCGTGGTATACAAAATGTCGCCGCGCCGCGAATCGAGCGCGAAACCGTTCAGCCGGAGCGCGAGCGCCGCGCCGCCGAGCGCCTGTCGCAGATCCTGCACGACGGCGGGATTGTCGATGTTGAAGCCGCTCGGCGTATCGAGCGGCTTGTCGGGGCTGAAGGGCGTCGCGTAGAGGCGCTCGGGCGCGAGGCGCGTCACGCGTTGCCAGAACTCGTCCCAGAGGTTCGCGCCGCGTGCATCGATATCCGATGAACCGTTCCAGCTGCGCAGCACTTCGCATGCATCATGCAAAGCGTATTGCGCGTCGTTGCCGTTGCACACGGCATCGAGCAGCGGTTGGCGATACAGTCTCTCCGACATCGAGCCGGTAGCCAGCACCGCGGTTTCCAGCGCGTCTCGCGTGATGCCGCCCGGCTCGCGCTGCAGCCGCGCCGCGAGCAGATGGCCGTAACGCGTGCGCAGCGACTGCTCGTAACGCGTCGCTCCGGCCACGCGCGCAAGGCCCGTGAGCGGCGCGTTCGCGTTGGTGAGCCAGTAGCTGTCGTTGAAGTTGCCGACGTAATCGCCGCGCACGACGCTCGCCATTTGCGCGACCGGCAGCGCGCCCTGCTGCACGCTCGATCCATCCGCGCGCCACGCGCAGGCGCTCTTCGAACCGTCGAGGAACGGCACGCCCGGCATACGGCTCGCGAGCGCGCGGCCGGCGGGCGGCGTGCATGCATCGGCGAGCGCGTCGGGCACGTCGGGGATCGCGCCGATGTCGGCGAACCAGACGCGCGCGTCGTTGCGGCCGATCGCGAGCGTGTTGGCCCACGGCATCGCCGCATAGCGCTTCTGGATCGCCATGAAATCCTCGAGCGAGCGCGCCTGGTTCCAAGCAAAGAAGTTCTGGAAGGCGCGCGCGTTGTCGGCGTTGACATCGGCGAGCGCATAGGCCCGCTGCGTGTTCCATCCAAGTGCCGGCGAAAGCGCGGACAGGTCCATCACCGGACCGAAGCGCGTTCGATACAGCGTGCGCGTGACGGATTCGATCGTGCCATCGGCGCGAAGCGCGCGGACGGTGAGCGGCACGGGCGTCATCGGCTGGCTTCGACCATCGAACATGTAATGCGTGGAATCGGCGGGATCGAGCGTCAACTGGAAGATGCCGAAGCGGCGCGCGCTCGATACGGTATGCGTCCACGCGATGTTCTCGTTGAAGCCGAGCACGATGAGCGGCACGCCGAGAAACGACACGCCGGCCACATTCACGCGTCCGGGGATGGTCAGTTGCGCCTGATAGAAGCGGTCCGGGCCGCGCCAGAACCAGTGCGGATTGCCGAAGAGGATGCTGCGTTGGTCGCTCGTTACCGGCGCGCCGAATGCGAGTGCATTGCTGCCGATGCCGGGGTTTTCGCCGATGGGATAGCGCAGGGCATCGAGCGCGTTGTTGGCGTGGAACGGAGTGCCGAATGCGGGTGCTTGAGTGCCAATGCCGGGATTGTCACCGGCGGAATAGCCCGAAAAATCGTGCGATTTTGTGGCATGAAGCGGAGTGCCGGATGCTGCGTCATTGCTCATGCCTGGACCTTCGCCGCCGAGATAGCGCGGCAATATTCGCGAACTGGCGGCAGCAAGCAGAGCGCCCTTGTTCACCGGAGATGGCGTTAGCGCGATTCGCCCGCCGCTTTCATCCAGCGGACCAGCCGATGTACTGCTTGTCGCCGGCGCCGCGTCCGGCGCTGTCTCCCCGCGCGGCGTCGCCCCCGGCTTCGGGGGTTGCGCCGCCGTAATCGCCTGCACGAAGCGCGTCGATCCGCCCGCGAGATTCGCCGCGATCAGCCGACGGTAAATATCGTCCGATGTGATTTTGTCGACCCACAGCTTGCCTTTGCATGCAGCATGCAACTTCGGAAAATTGCCCGCGTTCAAATCGGCGAGATAGCGGTTGTAACCGGAAGCGAAGCCATCGATCAGATCGCGCAGGTCGACGGCTTGCGCCGCGCGATAGCGTTCGACGGCGGCCTGATCGATAACCATGCGGAAGAAGAAATCGGCATCGAGGTTGCGCGGCTGACCGAACGTCGACATCGCTGGCGGACGCGCATCCGCGCCGAACGAGGCCGAGCGCTCGCCGCGATAGGTGACGAAGGCATCGGCGAGCGTGCACAGGTTGTCTTCGGCTTGCGCATAGCCGAAACCGAAGCCGAGACTGCCCCAATCCGCCGCGCGTACGTGCGGGATGCCTGACTCCGTGCGGCGGATCTCCGCGCTATACGCTGTGTTTCCGGCTTGCGTCGATTGCGCGGTTTGCGCTCGCCCCGCATCGGACTGAGGCGCGCTGCACGCGGCCAGCAACACGCTTAGGAGCGCACCAGAAATCGCATGCCTGACGGTCTGGTTCATCGGGAGAATCCTGTGTCCGATCGACGCGGTTTTTAGAATGCCTCGCGCGAAAGTATCGCATTCGGCGTTCGCAGGCCGCCGCCAAAATTTAGACGACCGTGCGCTCCTGGGTGACGAAGCATCTTGCATGCGGCATGTTGCATGCAACATGCAATGCACAATGACCCGGTGAGATTCCCCACAGCGAGAGATGCCCCCCTACCGACGACCCGCGCCCTGCGCCCCCGAACGTCCATTGCCGGAAGACTGCTGCCAAAGCGGCTGCCATCCTTGCGTGTTCGATCTTTATGAAGAAGCGCTGGAGCGTTACGAAGAACGACTTCGGGAGTGGAACGCAAGACAGGGTGAGGCGTCTGGGTGAGAAGGCGGTTCTGGCGGCGTGGCAGGCCGAATCGCCGTTCATGGAAAGCGTCGTAACCAGCCGTTCGAGCTTTCATGTCCGCAACACGACGGACCAAGCCGGCTCGCCGATTCACTTCAGCAGCCCGCACCTCACAGCGCTATGCTTATGCCCCGCCGACATACTCGGCGCGGCGGCCATGATTGAGGCAACTCGAAAACGCCTACCCTAGCCCCACCCGCATCACAAACCAAAAAAGGAGCGCTCTCCCATGTCACTCTCGATGTATCGCGCGTCGATTCCCGTGTTCATTCGCGGACTCGAAGTCTGCGCCAGCCTGCTGGAAAAAGGCGCCGCCTTCGCCGATGAAAAAGGCCTCACCCACGCCGATGTAATCAACGCGCGTCTCGCCCCCGACATGCTGCCGCTCGCCGCGCAGATTCAGCGTGCAAGCGATACGGCCAAGCTTTCCGCCGCGCGTCTTTCAGGCGCGGAAGCTCCGCGTTTCGAAGACAACGAAGACAGCTTTGCCGCTTTGCAAGAGCGCATCGCGAAGACCATCGTGTTTCTGAAGAGCATCCAGCAAGAGACACTGGCCGACAGCGAAACGCGCACCGTCACGATGAAGTTTCCCAACTTCGAACCATCGTTTTCAGGCGTCGATTATCTCTTCGGCTTCGGCCTGCCGAATTTCTACTTCCATGTCGTGACGACGCACGACATCCTGCGTCACCTCGGCGCGCCTATCGGCAAGCTGGACTATCTCGGTCCGCTCAAATGAGTTCGGAAATCTCGATCAGGTTGTAGTCCGGATCGCGCACATAGACCGAGCGCAATTTTTGCGTCGCGCCGGTTCGTTCGACCGGACCTTCGATGATCGGCACGTTCATCTGCGCGAGCCGTTCGATCACCCGGTCGAGCGGCACGGCGGCGATGAAGCACAGATCGAGCGCGCCCGGCACCGGCAGATGCGCCTTCGGTTCGAATTCGGAACCGCGCACGTGCAGATTGATTTTCTGATTGCCGAAGTGAAACGCGAGACGGTCCGCGCCGAAGCTTTCGAGCTTCATCTGCAGCACATCGACATAAAAGCGTTTGGTCGCCTCCACGTCGACACAGGTGAGGACGAGATGGTCGAGATGATCGATGAGAGACATGCCGGACTCCGCGTGTAGGGTCCGGTCATGGTAGACGATGACGCTGACTCGTGAACGACGACGCTCGGGAAACTGGCGCTTGCCTTGCGCCCTGACTCTCGAACCGCACCAACGAGCGAACTCGAACGAAGCGCCCGCATTAATCAAGAGCGCAGCCCGCAAACGCAAAAAAGCCGAAACGCGACCCATCGCGCTTCGGCTTTTCAAACCAAACTCGAACGACCCGCCTACCGCGAAGCCGTCTGCGCCTGCTCCCCTCGCGCCGCGATCTGCTTACGCCATCCCGCGAGAATGCGCCGCGCCAAGGCATCGTAGTCGCCGCCGAAATGATGATCGCCTGGCAGCTTCACCACCTCGATCCCCGTCTTCGTCAGCGACGGACACAGCGTATCTTCCTCCTTCTCGCCGTAGATACACTGCACGAGCGCCGGCGGCAGCTTGTTGAGTTCGGGCCGTACCTTGAGCGCCTTATCGCTTGCCGGCATGCCGAGCCAACCCGTCACGCGAATCTGAAAATCCGCCGACGGCGAAAAACCCATCAGCGAGACATACGAAACCTGATCGCGTACGTCGTCCGGCAAACGGTTGTAGGCAAACGGCATGACGTCCGCGCCGAACGAATAGCCAACCAGCGCCACATGGCTCGTATGCCAGCGCGCGTTGTAAGTGCGAACCACGCGCGCGATATCTGCCGCCGTTTGCTGCGGCGACTTCTCGCTCCAGAAATAGCGCAGCGAATCGATGCCGATCACCGACACGCCATCGCGCTGTAGCGCAAGCGCCATCGTCTTGTCGAGATCGCGCCAGCCGCCATCGCCGGAAATGACGATGGCGAGCAGATCCGTCGGCTGCGCGGCGCGCAACTCGATCAGCGGCAGATCGGACACGTCATGCTCGCCCGCGACTTCCGCCTTCTTCAGATGCGGCGCCGCCATCGCGACGATCGCATCGGATTTGCCGCGGCCCGGCCGCACCGCATCGCGCGCCATGAAGCCCGGCAAACCCTTCGCGTGGATGATGGTCGGGTCGGGCGGACACGGATTGAAGCGCGCGTCGAGTTGAGTATCCGGCGCAAGCGATATCGCGCCCGCAACCGTATTGTCCGGCGCCTGCTTGAGCGCCTGCTCGGCGAGAATCGCGCCTTGGCCCGTGCCCGCGAAAATAGGCGAGTAATAGTGGCTCGCCTGCA
Organism: Caballeronia sp. LZ001; assembly: GCF_031450875.1. Lineage (NCBI taxonomy): Bacteria > Pseudomonadati > Pseudomonadota > Betaproteobacteria > Burkholderiales > Burkholderiaceae > Caballeronia > Caballeronia sp. LZ001. The sequence goes on from NZ_JARTVX010000004.1 coordinate 1,637,710, forward strand.
CCGTGCGTTCGAGTTGATGGCTCATGCTCTCGGCGTCGCCGACGAGGTTATGGCACTTCTCTTTTTCCGCGGTCAGGCGGGCGGCGTAGCGCGGCGTATCGACGCCGACGACCATCGCGCCTTTCGCGGCGAGCGCATCGGCGGCTTGCTGATCGCTCGCATTCCAGCCGCTTTTCTCGGAAAACAAGACGACGAAGCCGGTCATGTCGCCCGAAGGCTTGGTGAGCGTGACCTGGCCATAAGTGCCACCCGAAATCGTGGATGCCGCGTGAGCCGCGCCCAGCAGCGACATGCCGGCAAGCGCCGCCGCAATCAGTTTCTTGCTATTCAAAATCATGAACGCCAGCCTCCCGCCAGAAGCGAGAGGTCCGCCAAAGTGAAAAATACGCCAACCGAACCGGACGCCGCGAGGTAACGCGGTTCCCAGCGCGGCTGGAACTTGCTTTTGAATCCGCGCAGACCGCGGAAGTTGTAGAAGCGCCCGCCGAAACGCCACACAAGGCCCGCCAGCCGATGCCAGTGCGATGCCAGCGGCGTCGGCTCCATCCCCGACAGCGGCGCGATACCGAGCGACAGCGACTTGAAGCCCGCTTCCTTCAAATGCAGCGCGAGCTTGGTGAAGAGATATTCCATCGCGTACGGCGAAGCCTCGGCGACATGGCGCATCACGCCGACGGTCGCTTCGGTGTTCATGTCCGTCGTCATGAAGGTGACGAAGGCGACCGGCGCGCCCTGCTGACGCACGAGCAACACGGACTGCGCCGCCAGATAATCCTCGTTGAACGCCGCCACCGAGAAGCTTTTTTCGCGCGCGGAACGGCTGTCGAGCCAGTCGTCGGAGATGGTGCGCAGCATCGGCATGCATTCGGCGACACGCGACGGATCGATCACTTCGGTATCGAAGCCATCACGTTCGCCGCGCTTCAACGCATAACGCAGATGCGACCGATGCGAGCCCTTCAGATCGAATTCCGACAACGCGACGTGCGCTTCCTCGCCGAGCTTCATCAGCGTGAGGCCGGCGTTGAGATAGAGCGGCAAGGCATCGGCGCGCACCTGGTAGAACGCCGCGCGGCCGTTGTGCGAATGCGCGAGCGCGACGAATTGACGGATCAACGCGGCCCACTCGTGGCGCGGCCCGACCGGGTCGTGCAGCGCAGCCCACGTGCGGCCATGTTTCGCATACATCAGGAAAGCCTGGCGCGACTCGGAGAAGAGAAAGCTCTTGTCGCCCATCATCGCGAGACCGGCGTCGCTGCGCTCCTGCGCGCGGAAGATGCGCGCGGCATCGGCGAGATCTTGCGGCGCGGGCTTCTCGAAACGGCCTGCCGCCGGACGCAGCAGTTGCCACACCGCGAACGCCGACGCGAACACGCCCGCCGCGAGCGTTGCACGCAAGGCGCGAGGCGCGCGGTCGTCGAAAGCGAACTGCCACCAGAGATCGGTGTTGTAGGCGACGTCGCGGAAAGCGAAGAACATGATCCACACGGCAACCGCGATCACCATGCCGATAGAAAACAGCCAAGTCGCCGTGAAGCGCTCGGCGAACAGCGACGAGCGGCGGTTGAACCGCTCGCGTGTCGCGACGAGCAGGAGGATCAGGACCGCGAGCACGCCTGCCTCGACGAACGCGAGACCCTTCGCGAGGGACAGCGCCAGATTCGCCACCGCGAGCATGAGCGCGAGCCACCACGCCGCATCGAGACGGCGCATCAGGCCGCGCGCGACGAACAACAGGAGCACGCCGAGCACGCTGCCGAGCAGCTGCGAGCTCTCCAGCACCCACAGCGGCAGCACGGTCTGCAAGAACGCGATGCGGATCTTGAAAGCGGGCGTGGCGCCGGAGATGACGAGCATGGAGCCAGCCGCGAAGGTCACGATCGACAGAAACAGCGGCGCGAGTTGCGAAACGCGGCTCGGACGCAGGAAGCCGAAGCGGCCCTTGAGCGCGCGGCCTTCGAACGCGGTCATCACACCGGCGGAGAGGATCAGCGGCAGGCCGAAGTAGATCGCACGATACGCGAGCAACGCGGCGAGCACGTCCGGCGTCCGGGCGCTGCTGCCGAGCGCGAAAACCATCGCGGCTTCGAATACGCCCACGCCGCCCGGCGTATGACCGATCATGCCGAGCAACATGGCCGCCGAAAACACCGTCATGAATTCGCCGAAGCCGACCTGCGCGCCCGGCAACAGCGCCCACAGTGCGAGACCGGCGCCGAACACATCGACGACGGCAAGCGCCGTTTGCGCCAAGAAATCGCGGCGCGACGGCACCGTGAACGCGAGCCACTTCCAGCGCGACTGCAAGGTGCGCGGCGCGCGGCCGCAAAAGACGAGCATCGCGACGAACACGGCGAGCAGCGCGGCGCCGATGATCTGCAGGATCGTCGGCGAAAGATGCATCATGCCGGCAAGCGTGCCCGCCGAGAACAGCATGCCGGCCGCAGCCATGAAGGCGAGCGACAAAGCGAGCGTGACGCCCGTGAAGACCGAAAGGCGGCCAACCTGAGCCGGCGTGACATCGGCCGCACCGTACACGCGGCAGCGCACGGCGCCACCCGTCAGCGCGCCGAAGCCGGTCACGTTGCCGAGCGCCGATCCCACCGTCGCGCCGACCCACAGAAGCGAACGCGGCACGCTCACGCCAATGTGCCGCAAACCGACGGCGTCGCGTCCCACGAGCGCGGCGAAACTGAGCGCGGTCGCGCAAAGCGCCGCGAGCCACGCCTGCGGCGTCGTCGCTCGCAGCGCGTGCATCACCGACTGATAATTGACCGCGCGCGAAAGATGCTCGAAGACCACGAGCAGCAACACGCCGACGATTACCGTGAGCGCAGGCGCGGCGAGCCGCTGAGGATCGGAAACGATGCCGCTGAAACGAGCGGGCATCGACGTGGCGCGAAGCCGGGAGAACAACTTTCTGCGAGACATGCGTTCTTTGGAACTTGCCCGCGCTCGCGTGGGCAGGAATACTGCCCGGCGCGAGCGCTGATCATCGTTATCGGGAACCACGCAACCTTGCGCGGTCGCAGCGCTCGTTCGGCTCGTCTACACTTGCCGCCCGTGCTCGCGCCATACAAAAGGCTTCAGAGCGAGAAACGCCTGTATAACGGCGACGGTTGACCCAACTTGACTAATATTGGGACAACCACGGGTAAGAACGTGGAAATCGTGAGCTGGAGCGGTTTTGCAAGCGGCCGACCATGCTCGAATAGCAAGAACTGGCGGGTTTACGGTTCGTCAGCCTTGCGGTTACGATCGACGGCCACCGCATCGGCACGCCAGTTTCGGCGCACGGGGCGCAGATTAAGCGGATACTGCAGAGAAAGTCATCGGAATTATGAGAAAAATTGTCACAACCTGTGCAGCAACGTGTTTTGCCCTCGTCCTCGCATCCTGCGCAAGCACGGACGACGCCCTCATTAAGACCGTGCCGATCGGTTCTGGCACCTCGCAGCGCGCGCCCTACGACTTCGTGGAATGCGCCAAGGCCAGGTGGATGCCGATTGGCGGGCGCGTACGCGAATACTCGCTGAGCGCGGATACCGAAGCGGTTTCGGTGGCGGGAAAAGGCGGTGCATCGACGGTGCTGGCCGTCGCGCAACAATCCGCGGGCGGCACCGGCTACACGATTTACGGGGATATCGCGGTCGCGAGCCGCTATGTGACTGCGGCCCACCTTTGCGACTAAGCAACTAGAAGGCGTTCAAGACGGCTTGCCGTCGCGCAGATTCAAGCCTGCGAGGTGCGTGCCGACGATGCGTCCAATCAGATAACCATCCGACGCGCACGCGTTAGTACGCTCCTTGCCGTCCCACTGGATCTTGTACTGGTCGTCCTGCGAGTGCACGGCGGATGCATCGAATTTGCGCTTGTCGACGCGGCCACCGCTGCGCGCCGCCTCAGCGATGAGCCGATTCCAGGTGAGCGCGTAGCCGTAGCGCACGCCGTCGGCGAAAGCGTCGGTATCGCAGACTTGCGAGGGCGGCGTGGTCTTCACGGTCGTGTGGAACCCGCTCGTGCCGCCGATCACGATACGCTGCTCGCCCGGCGGGGACGGTGCCACGGGCTTGGCGGCAGCACGCGCCGCCTGTGCTGCCTGAGCCGCGGACGCGGCAGATGCCGCGGCGGCCGCATCGGCATCGGCCTGTTGCGGAAGGGGCGCGCAAGCGCCAAGTGCCAAGGCCAGCGCCATCGCTACCGCGTAAGCTGCGCCGCCGCGCCGGAGTGTGCTGAATCTCGAACCGCTATTCACCTGCAGATTCCCGTCTTGAAATAAACGGGCTCTACCTTAACACCGTCGTCGGATTCGTCCGAATTTTGAGAAATGGGGACGCGGCGCTTTTGCGACGGATTTTCCCAAACCCAAACGACGACGCGGACGCCCTCTCAGTGCGCCCGCGCAGTATTGGCAGAGAACCGCCTCAGGAAGCCGACGACGTATTGCTCATCGGCATCTCGATTCCTCGCCGCGCCATTTCCACGATGAGGAACGTGCGCCGCGTGACGTGAAAGCGCGCCAGCAAGTCGCTGGAATACTCTTTCGCCGTGTTTTCGCTGATATTCATCTTCCGCGCAATCGCCTTATTCGATAGGCCCTGCAGTAAATACCGCAAGGTTTCGGTAAGTCGTGGCGGCAAGTCCAGCGATTCGACGGTAATCCCAGCGTGAGGCGTGACCGGACGCGGACTATGACCGCCCTTGCCGAGTACCGTGTTCGGCAGATAGACGCGGCCGTTCAGGATAGTCTTGAGCGCCTCGCGGAACACGCCCGCGCCCTGTTCGCTACCCTTGGAAATGAATCCGCACGCGCCGTTCTTGATGCACTCGAGCACCGTATCGCGGTCGTCCTGGGCTGAAAGCATGACCGTCTGAATTTCGCGATCTTCCTCGCGGATCCAGTTGAGCAAATCCATACCCGTGGTCTGACCGCGCAAGTGGTAGTCGAGAAACATCAGGTCATACGAGTTGGCCGACAACTTGGCCTTAGCCTGCTCGAAACCGTCCGCTTCGTCGATTTCAAGCAAAGGCTCGTTCGCCAGGATGAGACTTTTCATCGCGCTCCTGGTCAGCCCTTCGTCCTCTACCAGCAATACATTTTTGAAATAACCGTTTTCCATTGCAAAGCTCCGAGAACGGTTCCGATATTACGCGTTCGCTGATTGACTTCCACCCTCCCTTCGCAGGGATACATTCGGCAGTCTCCCAAAATCCCCTGAACCCCTACCCGTGCCGGGTGTTGGACAAAGCACGGCCGGTCAAAAATGCTCGGCATCGAATCAACCAAGAGATCAACCAAGACCGGGAGGATGAGATGTCAAGCAGTCAAGCCAACAACGAACGGGAGTTCGCGTTGTGGCGAATGAAGCGGGCTCACACGGGCGATGCGCCTCGGCGCGTGCTGGTGGCTCATAAGGATAAATCGATCGGTGAATCGCTCGCCGTACAGCTTCGCCTGAAGGGCCTGCAGGTCATTCTGTCGCAGGATCTCAAGTCGGTGCGCGCGCTCGTGAATAGCTGGAAGCCGCAGGCGCTCATCGTCGATACGAGTCTGGACAGTGAGTCCGGCTACGTCTTTATCCGCACGCTGCGCATGGACGTCGATGTCACCGGGCGGCTGCTCGTCGCCCTCAGCAACGTTTTACCCGCCGATCCGGTGCAGACGCTGAAGGAAGCCGGCTTCGACGCGCATTGCCGCAGACCGTGTTCGACGTGGCGCATCGTCGAAATGGTCGAGGCATTTTTCTCCGCGCCGGCCACACGCTGACGCTCGAAACGGGAGGTGCCGCATGAACAGGGATGCTTGCCTTTTAGCCGGGGGCATGTTGCCGGCCAATGCATCGCGCATGCGGCACGCCGTGGCGGCGCGCGTCAGGCGCCGGCGCCGGCCGGGCGTTCGTCCCGGCTCACGCCGGTTGCCATCACGAGCGACACCGCTTTTTCACTACCTGGCGCAATGACGGCGACGCCCGTCCCGCGCAAGCCCCGTGCGTCGAGATTGAAACCATCGCTCACGTGCGACACGGGCTCGACGCACAGATAGCCCGCACCGGCCGGGCAATGCACGACGACGTGGTCGAGCGTGTCGCCGGCGTCGAGCGAAAGCGTGCGGCCGTCGGCGAAATTTAGCGTCGCGCGGCCGCTCCATCCGCTCAGATAGCGCGTGTACCCTTCCTCTTCTCGTCGATGCCGGCGCGCTGGCGCTTCCCCCGATGGCTCGACCGCAATCTCGCCTTCATGCCGCCAGTCGATACTCGCATCCATTTCGGCTTCCTGCGCCGCAAAATACGGATGAAAACCCATGCCGACCGGCATCGGCCGCGCGGAACGGTTCAACACGCGCATCGACAGCCGCGCACCCTCGGCGTTCGCCTGGATGACCTGCTCCGCTTCGAACGGCCACGGCCAGCCATGCTCGTCCTCGCGATGCACATAACGCATCACGATGCAATCCGCGTCATGGCGCTCGACCTGCCACGCCGCGTATTGCCCGAAGCCATGCAGCGCGTGCGCCATGCCCGGAAACGTCGACAACTCGACACGCTCGCCATCCGGTGCCGGAAAGCGCGCATCGCGCACGCGATTCGAAAACGGCACGAGCGGATAGCTGCCGCCTTTCGGCCAGGTATCGGCGGGCCAGCCTGAAAGCGTGATCGGCACGAGCCAGTCTTGCAGACCGCCGGCGAATCCGGTGGCGAAGCGCGTGATGCGCCCGCCCGCCGACGGCGCCACTTCGATGACATGCGGCCCACTCGCAATCGTCAGACGCGGCTCGGCCGCGAGCGCCACGACATCACGCGGTCCCATCACTGCCGCTGCTCCTTCACGCGCGAAACCAGTTGCGTCGGACTCACGAACTGCAGCGCGATCAGCACCCAGATCAGCGTGATCGCCATGTAGATCATCGCCATGGCGTCGATGGATTGCGGCGCTCGCACGCCTGTCGAAAACACCGCGTAGTAGAGCGCGACGACGAGCGTCTGCGTGGTCGGTCCCGCCGTGAAGAACGTCAGCTCGAACATGCCGATGGTGCGCACGAGCACGAGCAAACCGGCCGCGAGCATGCCCGGCACGAGCAGCGGCAGCAAAACATAGCGAAAGTAACGCGTCGTGTTCGCCCCGAAGATGCGCGCCGCCGATTCCAGATTCGGATCGATCTGCTCGATGAACGGCGTCATCACAAGAATCACGAACGGCAGCGCGGGCACCAGATTCGCGAGGATCACGCCTGTGAGCGTGCCGGCGAGATGGAACTTGTACATCACGGTAGCCATCGGAATGCCGTAGGTGACGGGCGGCACCATCAGCGGCAGCAGAAACACGAGCATGGCAAAGCGCTTGCCGGGAAACTGCACGCGCGCAAGCGCATACGCAGCGGGCACACCCAGCACGATGGACAGCAGCACGACCGCACCCACCACTTCCATCGTGACGAGCAGCACACTCGACAATTGAAAGTCGCTCCACGCCTGCGCGTACCAGTGCAGCGTGAAACCTTGCGGCAAGAGCGTGCCGAACCAGCGCGTCGCGACCGAATTCACCGCGACGGTCGCAATCAGCAGCAGCACGTTCAAGAGGAAGAAACCCATCGTCGCCCAGACGAGGGCTTTCCACAACCGGTCGGGCAAGCTAGCGCGTTGTTTCATGTTCTTGCCTGGCTTCGATCCTTCGCCGAGGGTGGCGGCCGGCCAGTTCTGGGTCGCGCGATTGTCGGTAGCCATTATCCCTTCCCTCCGGTGACAGGACCGGTATAGAAGAAGCGCCGCGCGCCGAGCATGCCGCCCACCACGAGCAACTGCACGAAGCCCATGACGAGGGCGATGGTCGATGCCAGCGAGTAATCGTAAGTCTCGAACGCCGCTTCGGATGCGGCGATCGAGATCACGCGCGTGGGACCCGCAGGCGCGCCGAGCAGCACCGCCGACGGAAACACCGAGAACGCCTGCACGAACGAGAGGCACGCGGTCATCGTGAGACCGGGAAGCAACAGCGGAAAGTAGATCTGCCGGAACTGTTGCCACGGACTTGCGCCGAGCGTGGCGGCCGCGCGCGCAAGCGTCGGGTCGATGCCCGTCACATACGAAAGCGTCAGCAAAAACGCAAACGGAAAGCCCGACACGATGAGCGAAATCAGCACGCCCCAGTAGTTATGCGTGAGCCGGACTTCATCGCCATAGAGATGCAACGCCTGCACGGCTTGCGGGAACCAGCCGTTCGGGCTGAAGTACGTCAGCATGCCATCCGCGATCAGCACGGTGCCGAGCGTCACCGGAATGACGAGCAGCGTGGTCGCGAATTTCTGATACGGCGACGAGCGCCGCAACGCAAATGCGACCGGCACCGAGACGCCGACGTTGATGAGCGTCGCCGGCACCGCGAGCTTGAGCGTCACGATGATCGTCGGCCACATCGACGTATCGGTGAAGAACGTGATGTAGTTGGCCCACGCGCCGCCGCCGTTCATTGGATTGAACGACAGCATGAGACCGTAGGCGAACGGATAGATGAAGAGCGCGACGATGAAAATCAGCGCCGGCGCGACGAGCCAACCCTTCGGATCGCGCTGAGCGGGAAGCGTGGCGATCATTTGTCTTCTCCGTACACGAGCGTCTTCGAAGGCGCAACGCGCAACGTGATGCGCTCGCCTTCGCTGTACTCGCCCGCAATGCGCGCCCACAGCTTGCCGAACGCCGTGTTTACGATGACGAGCGAATCGCGGCCGCCGTATTCGACGATCTCGACGAGCGCGTCGAACGCGTTCGGCTCGCCGGGTGCGGCGCGTTCCATGTCTTCGGGCCGCAGCGCGACGCTGACGTTCTTGCTGTCGAAGCCTTCCATCGGCATGCCGAGCAAGCGCACGCCATTCGCGGTGACCGCGACGGATTCGCCCTGCGTGCCTTCGAGCGTGAACGGCACGACATTGCGAAAGCCCATGAAGCGCGCGACATGCAGGTTCTTCGGCCGCGAATAGACTTCCTTCGGCGCGGCCACTTGCTGCACCGACCCCTCTTTCATCACGACGATGCGGTCGGCCATCGACAGCGCTTCGTCCTGATCGTGCGTCACGTAGATGGTGGCGCGTTCGAGCTTGCCGTGAATGCGGCGGATTTCCGCGCGCATCTCGATCCGCAACTTGGTGTCGAGATTGGACAAGGGCTCGTCCATCAGGACGAGCGGCGGCTCGATCACGATTGCGCGCGCAATCGCCACGCGCTGCTGCTGGCCGCCTGACAACTGGCCGGGCAACTTTGCGTCGTGCCCGATTAATTGCACGAGATTCAATGCGGCCTTGGCGCGCTTGGTGGCTTCCGCCTTCGCGACGCCGCGCATCTTCAGGCCGAAGCCGACGTTATCCAGCACCGACATATGCGGAAACAGCGCGTAGTTCTGAAACACCATGCCGAAGCCGCGCTTCTCGGGCGGCAACACGTCGATACGCTTGTCGTCCAGCCAGATGCCGCCGCCCGTCAAAGGCTGCAAACCGGCGATGCAGTTCAGCGCCGTCGACTTGCCGCAACCCGAAGGCCCGAGCAGCGCGATGAACTCGCCGCGCTGGATGTTCAGGTCGAGTCCTTTCAGCGCGGCGAGCTGCTGCCCTTCCGCATTGGTGAAACTGCGCGAGACCGAGTCGAGACGCAACTGCTCAAAATCATGCTTCATGGCGAAACCCTTGTGCGAAGCGGCGGCGTCCGATGAGGAGCGCCGCCGCTTTATCAATGACGCGGTATCGATGCCTGGCGTCGATGCTTACTTCGTTTTCGCCGCGCCGATTTCACGGTCCCATTTCTGGAACGCGGCGACCATCGCCTGCGCGTTGAGCGGCACGACGTGCGGACGGTCGGCAAGCAACTTCGCATATTCCGGCCGGCCAAACTTCTGAATCACTTCCTGACTCTTGGCGGGCGCGGCCGACAGCGGCACGTCCTTCACGGCGGGGCCGGGATAGAAATAGCCGTCGTCGTATGTCAGTGCCTGCTGCGCGGGCTCGAGCATGAAGTTCATCAGCTTGTAGAGCACGTCGAGCTTTTCCTTGGGCACGCCCTTCGGGATCACCATGTAGTGGGCGTCGTTCACCCAGGTCATGTTGTCGAAGGCTTGCACCTTGAATTCCGCCGGCACGATGCCGAGCGCGCGCGGGTTGATGTCCCAGCCCGTCACGGTCACGGTCATGTCACGCGTGCCCTCGCCCAGTTCCTTCATCACCGCCGACGTGCCGCCCGGATAGTAGGGAATACAGTCGTTCAGTTGCTTGAGGAAGGCCCAGGTCTTGTCCCAGCCGTTGACCGGATCGGTCGGGTCCTTGTCGCCGAGCACATACGGCAGACCCATGAGGAAGGTACGGCCGGGACCGGAATTGGCCGGGCGCGCGTAGATCAGCTTGTTCGGATGCGCCTTGCACCACGCGAGCAGTTGATCCGGCGTCTTCGGCACGTCGGTGACCTTTGCGGGGTTGTATTCGAGCAGCGGACCTGCGGGCATGTAGGTGACTTCCAGGCCGTAACCTTGCGCGATGTCCTGCATCTTGCGCGGACCCGGTGCGTACTTGTCGAGCACACCGGGGAACGCCTTGGCGTTATCGGGCAGCAGCTTTTCCCACAGACCTTGCTGGATGCCGGCCGCGAGCGCATCCGTGCCCGTCACGACGAGGTCGATGTCCGAGCGGCCCGCGCCCTGCATCGCCTTGATCTTGCCCGGCAACTGCGGCGCGGGCGCGTTCGTGAAGGTGATGCTGGAAACGAGATCGGGATACTTCGCCTTGAAGGCTTCGAACCCCTTCTGCGTCAGTTGAAGATTGCCCGCAACGTCGACGATGTTGATGGATACCGGATCGGCCGCATTCGCCCCGCCCGTCGCAAATATCGCGCTGACGGCGACGCATACCGCCGCCAGTTTCACTGACAGTCTGCCTTGAAAGCCATTTCGTCTCCTCACGTCTTTCGCAAGGCCGGTTGTTTTATTGGTGCCCGGCCTGGGTTTGCTTGCTCAGATTTTTCGATACTTCGCGATTCCGCACGTTGCAGCGCAGCCGCGCAATGCTTCCTTTTACTTCGGAAGTTGAAAAATAGCTAACGCGATCATCGTATGTCAAGCAAATCGACGGAAGCAGATCTTGTTTCCCGACCGGGTCAAACAGGCGTTGACGCTTTGTCTGCCGATGTTTGCTGCGCGCTCTCGGGATATACCCCGAGCGACTTGTTTAACCGCTTTTAACTGGCGTTTCCCGTGAAGGCGCCGCATTACGCACTCGCGCGATGGCGCGGTCCATTTCAACGAGGTCGCGCGCTTCCTTTGCGACGGCAGGCAACGCCGCCTCGGGCGAGCCGCTCAGAAGCGGCAGAAGCGGCCCCATATCCGCGATGCCCGAGAGCGTCACGGCGTCATGCAGGACGCGGATGAGCGAGATTTCGTCGCGTAGGGTTTCGAGCGGGAGGAAGCGGTTATAAAGCTGGCGAGTCTCGTCCATGCGACCGGTTTTCACGGCGTGCAGCAACGCCGTCACCGCGTTAGGCGCAATGCAGCCCGAGCCCGTTGTCCACGCAGCGAGCCCGAATTCACGCACGTGGGCGATCGCCGGGCGCTCGCCCATACCGGACACGACTTTCGCGGCCGGAACGCTTTGCAGCAGGCGGAGCAGATACGGATCGACGGCGGGATCGGCACGCACAATCGCGTACTTGACGGCCAGCAACGTACCGTCATCGATGAGTGCGGCGAGCGTATCGACATCGACATAATCTTCGCTCTTGATATAGAGCGTGAACGGCATGCCGGCTGCATCGACCAGGCGCTTGAGGCCCGTCGCCACGCCCTGTGGCGTCGTGAATCCGGCAAGCGGGAGCACCATCGCGGTACGGAAGTCCGTCTGCGAAAGAATGTGCGCCTGGTCGAGCATTTTTCCGTAGTCCGGACCGATGGCGGGAATTACGCGCGTCTCTTGCCCCGCAATCTCGGCAAGCATGTCAAGCAACTCGCGGTACTCGCTCACGGCAACGTGATAAAGATTCGCATTGCCGCCGTATAGGAGCGTGCGCACGCCGCCCGCTTCTATATGCTCGACCAACTTGCGGTTTGCATGAGGATTCAACGAGTAATCGACATTTCGTGCGAGCGGCGGCACGGCCATGACGGACTCAGAAAACTCGCTTACGGTAATCGGTTGGATGTTCACGGCGCCTCGCGGTAGTCGTCTGGAACGATCGAAAGTAGCAAGGCACCCCAAAGTTGTCAAACAACTTTTCTGTTAACTAGGGTTTCCCCTTTAACCTATCGATACGGTCGTATGACATCTACGCCTAACTGCCGAACATCCGATTCAGCGCATTTTCGAGATGCGACTTCATAGCTTCGCCGGCTCGTGACGAATCGCGAGCACGAATCGCATCGAGCACATCCAGATGCTCGCGCTGGACGAGACGCTGCCGCTCGACTGTTTTCACGAGCGACAGGTTTCGCGACAGGTTCATGCTGAAGACAATCTGCTCCTCGATAAACGAGAGCACCGTAATGAAGAACTGATTCTTCGATGCCTTTGCGACCGCAAGATGGAACGCGAAGTCGTCTTTCGCGCCAATGCCTTCTTGCGCCTCCACCACGCGTTCGAGTTGTTCCCAGGCGGCTTCGATGGCGCGGATGTCGTCGTCATCCGCCTTAAGCGCGGCAAGCTCGGCTGCGCCTGCCTCCGTGACTACGCGAAATTCGTAGCATCGGCGAATGTCTGACAGCGTTTCTAACGGAGCGAAGCGCCGCACATCCGGGTCTGGACGACGACCGACAGTGGTGCCCGATCCGCGCCGCGTGACGATGATGCCGTCCGCGCGCAGTCGCGCCAACGCCTCGCGCACGGTCGGGCGCGAGGTCGCAAAGCGTTCGGCAAGGGCGTGTTCTGTCAGAAGACGATCGCCTTCCTTGAACTCGCCTTCCATGATGCTGTTGAGGATATCGCTGTAGATTCGGTCGGCGAGACCATGCGATTTACGCTCGTTCATGTGTACGCTGGACGTGCTTGTCAGAGTAGGGAACGATTGTAAGGCAAATTTTTGCGTTGTCGCGATAACGCGTGAAGGCCGACGCACGCCATGCTGCGTCGGCCTTCTTCACTTCACTTCACTTCACTTCACTTCACTTTACGCACCGGGCGTTACCACTGATGCCCCGCTCCGATGGTGAAGCCGACATTTCCGGAACTGCTTGTATTGCCGGAAGCCTTGATTACCCAACTCTCGTCTTGCGTAACATGAGAGATGCCGAGTGCCGCGCCGGAGGCCCCGGCGTAACGTGCGCCGGCCAACGCGACCATGGTCTTGCCCGGAGCGGTAGGCTGCGGCAGTCCGGCGGAAGCCATCGCGGCCGCGATACCGCCATAAGCCGCTTTCGCCATGTTGTTGATCTGGCCTTGCACGCCCGCGATACGCGAGTCGGTATAGTTCTGCGCCTGTGTGGAAGCGAGATTCAACTGACTCACATTGACCGCATCGGTACTCTGCGTGCCCGCCGCGACGTTCGTGATCTGACGTTCGTTACCCGCAGACCCGACCGAAACCGTATTGACTCGATCAGCCACCGAGTTAGCCCCGAGCGCGACGGAATTGTCCGCAGTGGCGCTGGCGTTCGCGCCCATGGCAACGGAATGCACGCCTGTCGCGCTAGCGACTTCAGTGTTGACATCGCCTTGCGCGGCGAACATTGGGTTGCCACCGCTCGTGGCGATGTTCGTCACGCGATCGATTGCGGCATTCATCTGGTCGACGTTGACCGCGTCGTCGCTCGCAACGCCCGCAGCAACATTGTGGATTGTCGTGCCGCCTGCGACGTTATTGCCAAGCGTGATGCTCGAGTAGTTGGTCGACCCGTCCGCGTTGTGGTCATAGGTCACGGAAGTATTGGTCGTGCCGTCTCCATTAATGAGACCGGCGCCCTTCAACTGCGAGACGTTGACGGCATCGGTATCCTGCGTACCGGCTGCCACGTTGGTGATCTGACGTTCCGCGCCCTTCGATCCGACCGACACGGTGTTTGCACGATCCGCCAGCGAGTTCGAGCCGAGCGCCACCGAGTTGTTCGCGATAGCCTGAGCATTGCCGCCGATCGCCACTGATTCCGCGCCCGTGGCCTGGGAGTCCTCCAGCACCGAATTGGCGTGGAAGTACTTGATGCCGCCGCCCGTGTTGATGTTGTTGAGCGTCTCGTTGATCGTCGAGATGTCGGTCGTGTTCTGCGTGACGCGGCCGTCGAGATTGGTAAGGGCGTCGCCGACGTTCTTGAAGGTATTACCGTCCTGGAACGTGTACGTCGGCTTAGTGATGGTGCCGTCCTGATTTACGGTCGAACCGCCGCCGAGGGCGTCGGCCGTGCTCGATGCAGTTTTGTAGAGTTGGCTGCCATTCACCGCTTCAAGGCTGTCCGCGCTCACTTCACCTGCGTCCACGTTCTTGATTTTGACTGGCGTACCCACATTGCCCAGCGTGACCGTCTTGTGGTCGCCGTCGTCATATTGGACCGCGTTGGCAATGCCGGTCGAAAGTGACGTCATGCTCGTCGATACCGATGTCGAGAGCGTAAACAACTGCCCGCCGTTCACCGCTTCATTGCTGCCCGCAGCCACTTCGCCATCGGCAACGTTCGTCAGCTTGACCGGGGCGGCGCCGGTGTCGCCCAAGCGAACCGACGTGTGGTTAGCGTCGTCGTATTGAACCGAGTTGGCGACGCCGGTCGAGAGTGAGGTCATGCCCGTCGAGATTGAATCGACGCTCGTCGACAGCGACGTGACGCTGGTCGAAATGCCGTCGATGTTGGTCGAAAGCGAGGTCATGCCCGTCGACACGGATGACGACAAGTTGTACAACTGACCACCGTTGACCGCGTCCTTGCTGTCTGCTGCTACAACGCCGTCCTCAACGTTGTGAAGCTTCACGGGCGTGCCGGCGTTGCCGAACGTGACCGAGTCGTGGGCCGCGTTGTCATACTGGACGGCGTTCGCGAGACCGGTGGAAAGCGACGCCACCGATGTCGACGTCGATCCCGACAGTGTGTCGATACCTGTTGAAAGCGACCCGACCGTCGTGGACATCGAAGTGGAAAGCGTATCGACACCGGTGGAGAGCGAGGCGACTGCCGTAGAGGTGGAGGTCGAGAGCGTGTCCACGCCCGTCGAGAGCGAGGCAACGCTCGTCGATGTCGACGTCGAAAGCGAATCCACGGACGTGGACAGCGTGCTGACACTCGTCGACACTGAATCGACAGCTGTGGACAGTGTGCTTACGCTTGTCGAAATCGAATCCACCGAGGTCGAAAGCGAGCCGACGCTCGTGGACACCGAGGCAACGCTCGTCGAGGCCGACGTCGAAAGCGAATCGACGCTCGTCGACAGGGAACTAACGCTGGTCGCGGTCGCCGTTGAGAGCGAGTTGACTGCGGTCGAAGTGGATGTCGACAGCGTATCGACGCTGGTAGACAGCGAATTGACAGAGGTCGAAGTGGAAGCCGAAAGCGATTCGACGCTGGTCGAGATGGAGCCCGTGGTCGTCGATACTGAAGCCGAAAGCGTGTCGAAGCTCGTGGACAGCGAATTGACGCCAGTCGACACAGAATCGACAGTTGTGGACAATGATCCAACACTTGTCGACACGGAATCGATGCTCGTCGAAAGCGAAGCGACGCTCGTCGAAGCGGAAGTCGAAAGCGAGTTAAGGCCGGTCGAAGCCGACGTCGAAAGCGAGTACAGTTGGCTGCCGTTGATGGCGTCCGTGCTCGAGTCTGTTACATCGCCCTTGGCTATGTTGGTCAGCTTCACTTCAGAGGCGCCGACACCGCCCAGGGTGACCGAGTCATGGCTTGCGTTGTCGTATTGAACCGAGTTCGCGAGACCCGTCGACAGCGATCCGACAGCGGTCGAAGTCGAGATGGACAGCGTGTCCACACTCGTGGAGAGCGAGCCGACGTTAGTCGACAGCGAGTTGACCGTGCTCGACACTGCAGTCAACCCGGTTGACAGCGAGGTCACGCCCGTGGAAACCGAAGTCGAAAGAGAGTCGACGCCCGTAGACAGCGAGTTCACGCTCGTCGACACTGAATCGACAGTTGTAGACAGTGAGGTTACCGCGGTCGAGGCCGAGGTGGACAGCGAGCCTACAGTGGTCGAAGCCGACGTCGACAAGGAATCGATACTTGTCGATAACGAGGTGGTCGTGGTCGAAACGGAGGTCGACAAGGAGGCTACGCTCGACGAAGCCGAGGTCGAGAGCGAGTCGAGGCCCGTTGAAGCAGACGTCGAAAGCGAATACAACTGACTACCGTTGATGGCGTCCGTGCTTGAGTTTGTTACATCGCCTTTGGCGACGTTGGTCAGCTTCACTTCGGTAGGCGCGGCGACACCGCCCAGCGTGACGGAGTCATGGCTTGCGTTGTCGTACTGAACCGAGTTCGCGAGACCCGTCGACAGCGATCCTACGGCAGTCGATGTCGAACTCGACAACGTATTGAGACCGGTGGACAGCGAACCGACGTTTGTCGACAGTGAGTCGACGGTAGTCGACACCGAGGTCAACCCGGTCGACAGCGAGTTCATCCCCGTGGAAACCGAGGTCGAGAGCGAGTCGACACCCGTGGATAGGGAAGTCACGCTCGTGGATACCGAATCGACGGTCGTGGACAGTGACGTCACCGCCGTCGATGAAGAGGTAGACAGCGAGTTCAAAGTACTTGAAGTCGACGTCGATAACGAGTCCACGCTCGTCGACAAGGAAGTGGCCGTCGTCGAAACCGTTGTGGATAACGAATTGAGACCAGTGGAAACCGAATCTACGGTGGTGGAAAGGGAAGCAACCGTTGTCGACACCGAACTGACTGTCGTCGATAAAGAGCCGACCTGCGTGTTCAGCCCGTTGATCGCCCCGCCTACGTCATGATAGGTCGTTCCGGCTACAGGATAAGACGGTGGAGAGATACTTGCGCCGCTCACGGACGCGCCGCCGCCCAAACTAGACGCGGTCGTCGAAAGAGCCAGATATAACTGAGCACCGGTCACGCCATCATGACTTCCTGCTGTCAGTCCCCCCGGCGCCATGTTCTGAATTTTGTTGTTGCCCATGTCGAACGTGGTACCGGTACTGATCGAGAAGGTCGATGCAGTGACCGAGATATTGCCGGGAGTCATTGTCATGAGGGTCCCGCCCCCGGCTCCCATTACAAGTGTATTGGAATCGACAGCGACGGCGTAAGCGCCCATTCCCCCGCTTGCTGAATAGGCAACCAGACCCGCTCCAGGGTGATTGGTGCCATCACAAGCCACGGAAGACGTTTGCACGACGTTCCCTGCGCCTTGGTCACTCAGGCAACTGGCCGGCGTGTATCCGTCCGATAACACACCGACGGAATACCCACTCCCCGCCTGCGCGCTGCCCGCAGCGAGTGCGAACACCGCCAACACTGCTGCGTTTGTTCGGCCACGCTTGCTTTTGGTCCGCGCATTTTCCGCTGCGGCAACCCAGCTTTCCGATGCCTGACTCCAAACCACGCGATACGTCTTATTCATCAAAACCTTCTTCGAGTTCAAGTTGAAATTCTTTTTCTTCGTGATTTCCGACACGGACTGATGTGCTCGTAATGAGCAACACGGCGCTTGACCAAACGCGACATAGACCGCTTGGCTCGGGGCCATCGGATAAACATGAAGAAGCAATAATCGTCAGAGCTTCGATTATTTAGGTTTCCAAAACCTAATCACGCATGTCAGAGTGTCACCAGGACATGGAGCCTCTGACATTCCTCAATGGCGCGGCAAGAAGTCTCTATCCACGCTTGGATTTTTGTCTTATTGAAGCGTTTTTTCCATTCAGAAAGTCTTAAAAATGCATCGAATATCTGAACGTGCCGAACGACGTATTTGCCGAAAATCAGCGATGTATAAATACGAAGAAGATCTAGCTGGCGATATGGCCATTCAATTGCCATTAGGCAGTTAAAAGATGAGTCAGCAGGAAATTAAACAGAACTTGCGTATTGGAAAGCGTTACCAGTATGCGAAGACACGCGGTAACCGATGCTGCATGCGCATGCGCATGCGTCACACATAAGCGACAACATCGCCTATCAACTTGCGATGAATAAGCGAGACAAAAAAAGCGCGTCGCGATTTCTCGTCGACGCGCCCTTTCAAGCAATTGAAACTTCAAAGAGACAACAACTGCCGCGCCTCCTTTGCGCTCGCCACCGGCCGGCCATACTCCGCGCACAGCGACGCCACGCGGCTCACCAGTTGCGCATTGCTCTTGGCGAGCGTGTCTTTGTCCCAACGCACGTTGTCCTCCAGACCCGTGCGGCAGTGGCCGCCGAGTTCCAGCGTCCAGTGATTCACTTCGAGTTGATGCCGGCCGATTCCTGCAGCCGTCCATGTCGCGTCGGGCAAGAGTTTGCCCAACTGCTCCACTTCGAACTCGAGGATTTCGCGACGCGCCGGTAATGCATTCTTTACACCAAGTACGAACTGCACGTGAACCGGCGACTTGAGCAAACCTTGGTTGACGAGCTCATAAGTGCTGTAGAGCATCGCCAGATCGAAGATCTCGATCTCGGGCTTTACATCGTGGTCGAGCATGGTTTGCGCGAGCGAACGCACGAAGTCTGGCGGATTTTCGTACACGATGGTCGGGAAATTCACCGAACCCGTCGCCAACGAAGCCATGTCGGGTTTCAGATCGAGCATCGCCCCACGCTGCTCGAAAGATCGGCCGCGTCCACCTGTCGAAAACTGAATGATGATGTCCGGACAGTGTTTGCGGATGCCGTCCTGCAATTCTTCGAAGCGGTGACGATCCGAGCTCGATTTCTCGTCTTCATCGCGTACGTGGAGATGAACCAGCGTTGCCCCGGCTTCATAGGCTTCGTGCGTGCTTTCAATCTGCTCGGGAATCGTGGTTGGCACAGCGGGATTATCTTTTTTCTTCGGTACCGAGCCCGTGATGGCGACCGAGATGATGCAAGGATCAGTTGTAGGCGATTGCGTCACGTTCGTGCTCCTGTGAGGCGCCGATCTAGTCGCCGGCGGTTCGGTTAATTTTAACTAACTAGTACGTTTAATATGTTGCTGGATCGTACGAAGCGTTGCAAGCCGCGCAAACCCTTATTCTTATGGACCCAATCGATCTCACGTTCGTGCTTTTTCTGACTCCGACAGTGGAGCGATTGTCGCTTCTGGGCCAGCAACCGTCTTGTCAAACGACTAGTCGGTAATCGCCGGCCATAAATCGCCTGAAACAAGCGAGCCCGGTCTTGCGTTTTTTGCCTGAGCCACTGGAAACTGTCGCATTCGCAAATGGCGACACCCTTAACGAGCCAATTGCGTGCCAGCGCTCCGGCGATCGCACGCCTTGCGGCGGCGAGCCGCGTGTTTATAGTAAGCGCTCGTTCGAGCTCATTTGATTCCAGCAAAATGCCGTGTTCACGATAGGTCGCGTATTCGCCCTAACTTCGAGACCACAGACAACGGCAAAAAAATCCGATAGCCGCCTCCGCCAGTAGACGCCCTGACGCTTACATACAGTATAGAAGGCGGCATTTGCTAGCTGTCGATGTGACGTTGCCTTTTGTATGCCGCGACGCCGCATATGGCATGCAAAATCGCATTTGGCGCTCTCGTTTGGAATTTGCGAATTGTGTGTCACACAGTGCGAGACTGCAAAAAAACGTCTAGTGCGGCTAATCGTGCCGGTGCATAACCGCGCGCAGTGAATTTGCCCGTGACCTTCAAACGGTCGGTTCAATGCGTATGCTGCATTCAATCGACCAAATGCAGAATGCAAATTGACGCGGCGCACGAGCGGCTCAAGGGAACCAAACGCCACCAAAGCACTTGGCACAGACGAAGTGCAACGGCCCATTGGCATTCAAAATCCAATGCGCCTATCGAACGATGACGACAGGCGGGCGATAAACCGGCGGCGCATAAATCACGCGCGCGGCCGGCGCCACGACATAGGTCGGCGCGGGCGCCGCCACTACGACCGTACGCGGCGGCGGCACCGCGACGGGCGTCACAACCACCGCATGCCCTGGCACGTAATAAGTCGGAGCAGGCGGAGGCGCGTAGTAATAAACCGGGCGCGGCGGTGGCGCGTAAATCACCGCGGGCGCAGCATACGAAACGACGACTGAGGTTCCTGCCCATGCGCTCCCTGCGCAAGTGAGGGCAAGGGCGGCAAGAGCGGAGATACTGAGCAGACGAACTTTCATGGCGATGTCCTTGAGTCTTGAGAGGAAGGCGGCGACCAGCAATGCCGGCCAGCAGAACGATATCGAACGACCGCGAAAAACGTGAGCGCAAACATGTTTCACTGGATGTCGAGAAAGACTTGCCGGGCGATGCATGACACATGGCGACATGATTCGTCGTTTCCCCGAGATTGCCTTCGCTACGCGGCTCAATAAAATGTCGTCACTGTCTGGCTGCATCGAATTTACGGAGAACCGACATGCAAAAGATTCCACGAGCGTGCGTGGCCGGCATTCTCGGCTTCACAATCGCCACGGCGGTCTTCGCACAAACCGCCACGCAGCCAATGGGCGCAAGTCCGCATATCGAGCAGGTCATGCACGGTCTGCAGACGCGCTTCGCAAGCGCCAACACCACGCACGACGGCAAGCTCACGCGCGCGCAAGCATCGTCCAGCATGCCGATGGTGGCTCGACATTTCGACGAAATCGACACGCAAAAAACCGGCTACGTGACGCTGCCGCAGATCGAAGCCTTCATGCATCAGCATGCCGCGCAACGCTAACGGAGATCGCCGATGGAAGCACTTCCGAAAATCATCGTGCTCGACGACGAAGCCGAACTGCGCAACATGCTGCAACGTTTCCTCACATCGCAAGGCTTCGAGGTGCGGGTCGTGGAAAACGGCAAGCGGCTCGACCGCTATCTGCAACGCGAACCATACGACCTGCTCGTACTCGACTGGATGATGGAGCCGGAAGACGGCCTTTCGATATGCCGGCGTCTGCGCACCGAAGGACACACGCTGCCCATTCTCATGCTGACGGCCAAGGGCGATCCGGTGGACAAGGTCGTCGGCCTGGAGACAGGCGCCGACGACTATCTCGCCAAGCCCTTCCTGCCGCAGGAACTGGTGGCGCGCGTGCGAGCGCTGCTGCGCCGTCAGAAGATTGCAGCGGGCGATCCCACGCTCACCTCGCAAGTGCTGCGTTTCGGCGAGTTTCGGCTCGATCTCGGCAAGCAGCAGATTACGCGCAGCGGTAATGCATTCGAAATGCATTCCGCGCAGATGCAGTTATTGCATGCACTAGGATCGTCACCGAACCGTGCCGTGAGTCGTGACAACCTCATCGCCCGCACGCGCGGACGCGATCACGATGCACTCGATCGCAGCATCGATGTCCAGGTGCTGCGTCTGCGCCAGCTCATCGAGGAAGATCCGGGCAAGCCGCGTTTCATCAAGACGGTATGGGGCGTCGGCTATATGTTGCTTGCGGACGTGGAAACGTGAGCCTCGCGCCGCGGTCCCTTTTTGCACGCAATATTCTTTTGCTCGTGGCGCTGGTGGCGGTGAGTCAGGTATGCGCGCTCGCCGTGCTGCTCCATTTCATTCAGACGCCGCGCATCGAACGGGCGGCGACCACATTCGCGGCTTACATCGAGACGCTCGATACCCTTCTGAAAGCAAGCCCGCCGCAAGCATCGAATTCCATCGCCGCTCATCTCGAAGTGCGCGCCGCCCTGCCCGAGGACGCGCGCGAGACGCCCGAAGAGTCGCGCTTGCGCTTCTATCGCACGTATCAGCGTCAGACTTTCATCGATAGTTTGCGAGCGCATCTGCCGCCAGACATGCTAGTGCGCTGGGAAAGCGGTGCGACGGCGGCGGATGGCCAGCAGCGCCTCTGGATACGTGTGCATCTGTCCGGTGAGCCACGCTGGATCGCCCTGCCCGTGCCGGAAGCCGCGCACGACGACGGCCTCGCCACGGCCCTGCTGCTTTCGCTCGGCCTAGGGGCGCTCGCAATCGCGACCGCGTATTTGATCCAGCGGCATTTGAACCGCCCGCTCGAACACCTCGCCGATGCCGCGCGGCGCCTCTCTGCCGGCGATGAACCCGGCGTCTTGCCGATAGACGGCCCCACCGAGATTGCCCAGGTTAGTCGCGCGTTCAACCAAATGAGCGCTGCCCTGAGCGAAGCGGACGCCACGCGAGCACTGATGCTCGCTGGTATTTCGCATGACATCCGCACCCCGATGACGAAGCTGCGCCTTGCGATGGCGATGTCCTCGGCGAGTGCGGCGGACGCTCACTTCACGGCATCGGCGGAAAGTTATCTGGATCGGATCAACAGCATCCTCCAGCAGTTCATGGACTATGCAGGGAGCGGTGCCAAGGAAGCGCCGGTCGTGGGAGACATAAACGCATTGATCTCGAATCTGGCAGCGGATTTTGCGGGCCTTGGCCAGGAGTTCGCGCTTACGCTCGAGCCCATAGAGCCGTTCGCCTTCCGTCCCATCGGCATGATGCGCGTACTGATGAATCTGATGCAGAACGCCATACTCTATGGCGTCGTCGGACTCGAAGTGCGTAGCTGGACCGATACGCGATTGCATGCTGCATGCATTGTGATCGCGGATCGCGGCAAGGGGCTTGGCGGTCAGGACCCGGAAGCGCTCAAACAGCCGTTCAAGCGCGGCGGCGGCGAGGCGCAGCCAAAAGGCACGGGATTGGGTCTGGCGATCGTAGAGCGCATCGCTCGGCAGCACGGCGGAACGCTAGTTTTGCGGGCGCGCGATGGTGGTGGCGCTGAGGCGTGCATTGTCTTGCCGCTTGGTATTTAAAATTCATGCGCGGCTTAACAGTATTTTGCATTCATTCTCCGGTGAGCCCATACTGTTCTCGTAAGATGAAACGGTCGCGCAGCGGAACCAATATCAAGCTGCCTGCAGGTGCTGATGGCTCGCGCGTACATCGCCTTGAATGAAAAAACCGTCAGCCGGTTGCCATCGACGCTTCAACTTGAAGGCGCTATCAAACTGAACAGATGGACCGTGCATATTGTCGACCGCATACCCATAGCGACTCTTAGTTGCTGCAGTGCAATGAGCGTGTTCGGCGTGTAAGTCCGGTGTGGGGCACGCAGGCATGCTGTTGGGGCGCGGGCTGACAAGGTAGTGCATTCATCGACAACGCAAAAGTGCTGCCATGCCTCCGAAGCGTCGGATTGGCGTACTAAGCTTCACCACCGTGCAGGAGCTGAGGTCGGCATCGCACTTGCTTTAAGTTGATCGCGTTGTTGTGCGCCGCAGCACTCATGGCGTGGAGCCATCACAGCACCGACCGATTTGCGATTTCTTTCGGCTTATCGAACCGATCGCCAGTATCGCGCTCGAACCAGACATTGCGCCTAAACCCGCGAGTGTTTAAGTGCATACCGAATACAAAAATAACTAAAGACACGTATTACAGCGTGGCGCGCGACGCCACCGTTCAAATCGAAGACGCTCATGGCCAGCGCGAACAAGCGCTCGAGCGTCCCGTCCGCCAAATCGATGTAATGGAGGAAGTCATGCGTATCACCGTCAAGCTGGATGGATTCGAAGGCGCTCAATCGGCCGCCTACGCCATTTTGTGGCTCGACAGAGAATCCAGCCGCTGGTCACGCGAAGGTCACCAATCGATGGACGTGCCTGATTGGGGCGGTCTGACCAAAGGCGCGGGCGACACCGTGATCTGCGGGCAGGATGCGCCGCAACCGATCTGCGTGCTCGAACAACTCGATTTCGACGTACCGGGCGGTCCGCCCGAAGGGCTCGCCGGACGCGCGCTCTGGTATACCGATCAATCCGGCGCACAGAGCGAGGGACGCTGGCATGTGCAATGTATCGACCGCGCGCAGATCAAGGCGGAGCACGGCGTATTCGCTGGCGAGGAGGTCAACTGGACCGCGCTCTGAAGCGGGCAGGCACGACATCTCGAAGATAATGGGTGGCCGTTCGGTAGCGGCATGAGCGGCCTGATGAAGATTGTCGTGCAAATCGCAATCGCTATCGCGCGGTAATTGGAAAACTGCGTGGCCGTCGAACACCATGTCCGTGCCGCGCCGGCCAACTATACGAAGACCACGCGGACTGTCGGAACGACCCTCCCTCGCCTCCGATCCCGGCCGCCAGTCGCGCGGCCTGTCAACCGTTGCTCTATTGCGTGCTCGCTGCGGCGCGACGCGCCTTGATTTGCATTAAGCATCCCGACAGTTGGTCGTTTGAATGCAATCGCTCTGGTGTTTTCCCTTGCCCCATTTAGCACGGTTAAATTGGTAGTATCAGGGGCCGGTCCGCGCGTCGAGAAGACGTGGCACACGGCGCACGTTGCCGCGCGATCGAATGGCTCCATGCATGAGAACGCGCTCCACCGAACGACCTGGGAGGCAAGATGAATCAGAAATTCAGCGATCCGTTCAGCCAGTTTGCCGCCATGTTTCAGCAGTATCAGCTTCCCGGTTTCGATGTCACCGCGATCATGGAATCGCGACGCAAAGACGTCGAGGCGCTCGCGGCCACCAATCGCGTTGCGTTCGGCGGCATCGAGGCCTTGCGCGACAAGCAACTTGAAATCTTGCGGCGCACGCTGGGCGATCTGGAGGATATCGCCAAGCAAATGGCATCGTCGGCCGCGAAACCGCCGTTCAACGCCAACGAAGTCGTGCAACGGGCATTGCACAATGCGCTCGCCGATATGCAGGACATCGCCCGCACCACGCAGCAGACGCAGGCCGAAGCGTATGCGCTCGTCACGAAGCGCATGGAGGATGCGTTGCAGGAACTGAAGGCGTCGGTCAACAAACCACAAGCTTGATCGCGCGAGATCAGCCAACGGTCCGGTGAGCCGTCGCTTACGTGGCGACGCTCACTTCTTCGCCTGCGTCGTGATCTGGAACATGTCCACGACGACTTTATCGCGTCCGTATTTGCCGGTGAGCGCCGTAAGACGCTTGTCGAGTGCGCGCAGATATTCGCTCTTCGCTTCGCTGTCCGGGCGGATGTCATCGAAGAGCGGCGCGGGCGTCACGGTCAATACGATCATCTCCGAGCCGAACGGCTTGCCGACGACCCAATCGCCCATCGAGCCGAGTGTGGCCGCGTAGTTTGCAGGCGCCTGGTTGTCGCGGGATCTTTCGGTCGGCAGCAAATGCACCACGCTGCCGTCGAGCATGAAGTAATCGACTGTGACGTAGGACTCGAACGCGGGCGTCATCAGATCGACGATCAGCGGATCGCCTTCGGTCAGGCGCAACTGGTTCGACCGCGTATGCACCGATGCCGGATGTCCCAACTGCCGGTTCGCCGTCCAGTAAGGCGCGAAGACTTTGAGCAGATCGCATTTGTCGTCGACGACTTGCTGCACGCCGAAGTTGGTGGTCTTCACGCCGGGCACGCGTCCAAGCGTGTCCTTCAAACGCGCGAGCCCGTATTTCTCCGATATGAAACCCTGCACATCGACCGTCTGACCGTGAACCGATGCCACGAGCGCCGAACACGGCGCGCTCGCCAGCACCGGCGTGACCGCGGCCATCGTAAGCTGCGGTGCGGCGGCGACGGG
The DNA here is from genome assembly GCF_031450875.1 of Caballeronia sp. LZ001. Lineage (NCBI taxonomy): Bacteria > Pseudomonadati > Pseudomonadota > Betaproteobacteria > Burkholderiales > Burkholderiaceae > Caballeronia > Caballeronia sp. LZ001. The sequence continues at coordinate 1,663,296 of NZ_JARTVX010000004.1, forward strand.
AACGGCAGGCGTGATCGCGACCACCGACGCGCTCGCTTGGGGTTCGGCGCTCGACGGTCTTACTGGTTCGACCGGACTTGCGCTCGCGTTCGAGGGTGGCGCTTGTTCGCTGTTTTGTGACCGCTCGAAGAAGTAATAGCTCGCGCCCGCAGCAATGATCGCCGCAACTGCCACGGCTCCGATCGCAATCCTGGGGCCGACTTCGCGCTTCGGTTTATTGCTTGCGGGCGCAGCGGCAGGCGGTTCGCTAAGCTCATCCAGGAACTGCGTGACGCTCGGCGTTCGCGCCTCGCGTTCGAACGCCAGCGCGCCCTTGAGCGCCTTCCACTGCTTGTTGCCCAGATTCTCGGGCCGCTGCGGCTTCATGTTGGCGCTCTTTGCCTGCAGCGCGGGAACGCGCTCGAACGGATGCTTCCCCGCCAGCAATTCGTACGCTATACAGCCAAGCGCGTAGATATCGTCACGCGGATCGGGCTCGCGATGCTCGAGCATCTCCGGACTTGCATAGGCAGGCGTGAGCGCGCCCAGGCTGCCGGGATCGAAGACCGTGGCCTCGCTTTCGTCCTCGGGGCGCGTGATTGCACGCGAAATGCCAAAGTCGATCACCTTCACTTCCGCCGTATCGGTGAGAAAAACGTTCGGCGGCTTGAAATCGCAATGGACGAAGCCTCGCTCGTGCGCGTATGCGAGCGCGTTCGCCATGCCCTTGAAGATCGGAAACATTTCGGCAAACGGCAGACCCTTGAAGTTCGGGTTCCGAAGCATTCTTGAAAGCGGCTGGCCGGAAAGATATTCCATCGTCAGATAGACGATCGAGCCATCGCGATCGAAATCGTACACGGTCACGATGTTGCGATGCGCGAGTTGCTGCGCCTTGCGCGCCTCGCGCTGCAGTGCGATCAGCGATTTCGGGTTGCCGCGAAATTGAAGATTGAGAACCTTGATCGCCACGTACGGCCGTCGATCCGACGCTTCCAGCTTGCGCAGATCGAGCGCTTTGTAGACCGTTCCCATCCCGCCGATGCCGAGACATTCTTCCAGCACGAAGCGATTGTTAAGCGTGTCGCCGACACCCTTGACCTGAACGACTTCCGTGAGCACCTGCGTGGCGTGGCCGGACGTCGATGCGCTCGCGTCGCCCGATGCGCGCGGCGGCAAAGGCGCCGGGAAACCCGGCGTGGTCTGCATGCGTGTCTCGTCGCGGCCGGGCGCGAAGCCGGTGCCGAACTCTGTTTCGGGATGAGCGAGCGCCACATGTTCGATGCGGCGTCGAATGGCAACGTAGATATCGGGTGGCAGAGGCCGAGCCGCGTGCTCCTCGTCGAGGATCTCCATGAGCCGCTTGGCCGGAGTTCGTTCGATGGCGAGCGCGCCATCGACCCCGGCAAAGAACTCGTCGCGCGACCCGCCGTCGCCCCGATATGTACGAATCGCTTGCGCAAAGCTTGTCATCTGTGCGACGCGACGCGGCTCCAAATCGACCGACAATTCACTTGTCGTAACAAATACCCAGTAATCGCTTGATACTAGCCTCCGCATGCGCCTTACGCAAATGGCGTTTTCGATGATGCGCGGCATCGCGCACATGTCGTTCGGATACCGACATGTTTGGTTCGGGTGTTGGTTCGGTTAAGTCAGGTACGGGCTTTTGCGTCTTATTGCGCGCGGTTGGCCAAGCGGCTCGTCGCCGTGCAAAGCACGTCACACATGGGGTCCGTCGATTCGTTCATGCCAAGGCGTTCGACTGGCATACCTGATGCATGACATGACCGAGAAGGCTACGACCTTGCACTCTCGATTAGGTGCATGGTGCATTCAGTGAATCGCGCGTACATGATGCTGGTATCACGCATGCATCATACAAACGGCGCAGGGTTTCACCCCTCCGCCGTCTTGCCGCTTGGCACATCCGGTCAGAATGAAACGGTCGCGGCGGCACGAGTAGCCTTGCGTGGCAGCGTCAGACGAAATGCATATACTTAATGCGTTCTGCGTTCGTCGAATGTGCATGCTGCATGCAAGGTAAGTCGACGCGTCGCATCTGACCGGGATCGGCGCGGCTTCATGCTTCTCACTTTTTTGGAGGACACAGTCATGGCCATCGTCAAAATCAAGGATCTCGCGGACAGCATCGAGTTGGACCGTCAGGCAATGACCGCGATCACGGGCGGCGCACGCAGCGGTGCCCGTCCGCTCTTTCGTATCAGGCCGAAAGCGAACGCAAATCGCGTGGTCGATTATCCAGGCGTGCCGGTGAACGATGTGCCCGCTGAAAAGCCTGGGCCATTCACGACCAAGATCGTGTCGAAGAAGTAGCGTTTGAGGACACGGCGCTTACGTCCGTCGATGTTCGCGGGGTGAATTATTAGCGTGCTGCTTATGCATTGAAGCAAGCAGCAACGCGAGGCACGGTGGTCGTAATACAAAATGCCACCGCGCTGCATCATGCATGCAAAACGCCAACGAGCGGTGCGTCAACTACGCACCGTCATCCCGATCGTGCCCATTCCGCCCGTCAATGGCGTACCGATCGACCGCCCGCTCCGCTTCACAAGCGCAAGCCTGATACGTTCGCGTGTATCGCCATCGAAATCGCCGAGATATCGCGTCTTACCGGCCACGACCGCCCCAACCGGCAAGCCATCCAGAAACAACACGCGATTGCCCGCAATCGCCGGCACTTTCTCGCCTGGCAGCAACGTGCCCACGAGGTTCAGCGGATCGACCGCGCCAAGCGCGACGAGCGCGCCCTCTTTCGCCCGCCTGCGCACGTCGCGCAACAGCGGCACCGCATCCGGCAATGCAAACTGCTCACCCGCGAGTCCCGCAACAAAGCGCCCGCCGCGAATCTCGCCACGCGCTTCGAGCCGATGATAGACACGCAGCAAATCGCGCCACGGCGGCAGCCACTGCGCTTCGCGTTCGAGCAGTCGCCAGAACACGACACCATACCGGCGCAACAGCGCAAGCGCGACGTGCTCGATGTCCGCATCATCGTTGGAATTGGCTCGACGCAAGAGCGCCCAGCGGCCCGCATCGTCCATCCCGCCGATGAAAAGCCCGCCGCGCCGCTGCCGCCGCGCGAACACATTGCGCTTGGCGGCCGGCGCCAGAAGCGCGCGCAAGCCCGCGAAACTGTCCGCGTTGACGAGGCCCAGCGCGACTAGTTCGCCGAGCCCGTCTTCGAGTTCCGTGCGCAGGAGCCGTACATCGGCGAGAAGTTCGTCGAAGAACATCGCGCCGTGCGTGCTCAGGGCCTCGAACACGCGTTGCGCGCGCGACGACAACTGCGGCGCTTCGTCGGGGCGCATCAGCGTATTCCATGCCCTCAGATGGCGACGCGGCAGCAGTACGATCGGCGTGCCGCGCACCGGGCCACCCGTCGCGCGCGCACGGCCGGCCGGACGCGTCCACACGATCTTGCCCGCACGGCAAGCCTCGTCGAGCCACATGCCCGAGTAATCGGCGATGCGCGTCGGCAGGATTTCATCCTCCCACGCCACGGCGGGCGCCTCGAAGCCTTCGAGCTGTTCGAGCACGCCGAGAAGCGCATCGCGGCCTTCGCCGTGAGAATCCGGCGCGACGCGTTGCCATTCGAACAGGAAACGCATGAAATCCTGCCGCTCCACGGGTTCGATTTCGCGACGCAAACGCCGCACCGTGTAGCGATGAATCCGCGCCAGCAGATGCCGCTCGCACCATTCCTCGTCTTTAGCCGTGGGCGTGAAGCAGCCACGCATTACATAGCCTTCGGCTTCCAGACGCGTCAACGCCGAAGCCACGCTCGACGCAGGCAACGCAAGCGGACGCGCAATTTCCGGCACCGTTAGCGGACCGAACCCCGAGAGCCGCGCGCGGACGATCTCGACGAGCGCGTCGTCTTCAGTCCAGGCATGGTCGAAACCGGGCGGCGGCTGCAGTGCGGGATGCATCGGCGCATGCGTATAGACCGCGCGCAGGCAGGCAAGCCGCTCCACGGCGATCCACAGCGCGTCGTGCTGCGCAATCTGCAAGCGCGTTGCACGCCCGGCGCGTGCGAGCGCGTCGAGCCACGCTGGCCAGCCGTCGCAACGCGCCGCCTCGCCATGCGCGATGCACGCGAGACCGGTCAGCGCTTCGTGCATCTCATCGGCGCTCGTCACCGCAGGCCAGGCTTCCGCGCGCACGCTTTCGATAGCGTCGGCATCGAGCGCGCCGAGATCATCGGTCGATTGCTGATCGGTCCAGCGGCGCGCCAAGACAGCCTGCGTGCGGCGCTCTTCGAGCGGGGCGTCGTCGAGAAAAGCATACGGCCGCGCCGACAAAATCTCGGCGGCAAGCGGCGACGGCGCGGGCAACTCGCGCGTGACGAGCCGCACATCGCCCGTTTCGATACGACGCAAAAGTGCAAGCCAAGCCTCGCTGTCCATCGCTTCGTGCAGACAGTCGTCGAGAGTCTGCTCGACCAGCGGATGCCGCGGAACCTCACGCTCGCCCGCGATGTTTTCCGCGCACGCGACCTGATCCGGGAAAACGGCGGCGAGCAAGTCCTCGCTTCGCATGCGCTGCAACTGCGGTGCGACTTTGCGGCCGCCCGAATAGCGCGGCAAGGCGAGCGCGTTGGTCGCGTTCCAGCGCCAGCGCACGCCGAAAAGCGGTGCGTCCAGCAGCGCCTGGATCAGCACATGTTCCGCGCTTGCCGATTTCAGATAACGCCAGACTTCATCGAGCGCGAAGCTGTGGCTGCCCGTGAGCGACAGGACGATGGCATCCTCCGTCGCCGCCGCCTGCAGTTCGAAATTGAAGGTGCGGCAGAAACGCTTGCGCAACGCGAGACCCCACGCTCGATTGACGCGGCTGCCGAACGGCGCGTGAATCACGAGTTGCATGCCGCCGGATTCGTCGAAGAAACGCTCCATGACGAGCGTGTCCTGGGTCGGGAGCACGGTCAGCGCGGCGCGTGCGCGTGCGAGATATTCGACGATCTGACGCGCGGCATCGGCGCCGATGCCTTCGGTTTCATCGGCGAGCCATGCGATGGTGGGAGCTAGCGAGTCGCTAAGTGCGTCTTTCGCGCTGTCGGCGTTGCGCGCGTCCTTCGCCGCGTTCGCCGCGTACGCGTCATTGGCGCCATGCGCGAGGCTTATATCCTTCGCGCTCTTGGCCCCGACACTCGCCAACCGCGCATCCACCCCCGCCCGCAACCGCGCGATCGCGAAGGAAAGCTCACTGCTGCGCCCCGGCGCCTCTCCAAGCCAGAACGGAATGTTCGGCGGCTGACCATTCGCGTTCTCCACTCGCACCCGGCCACCTTCGATCCGCATGATCCTGTACGACGTATTACCTAACTGAAAGATGTCTCCAGCCAGACTCTCGACCGCGAAGTCCTCGTTCACCGTGCCGATCTGCAAGCCCTGCGGCTCCAGCAGCACGGCGAAGTCGGCGTTGTCGGGAATCGCGCCGCCGGAAGTCACGGCCGTCAGCTTGCCGCCGCGCCGTCCGCGCAACGTGCGGCTCACCGCATCGCGATGGACATACGACGCGCGCACGCCCTGCCGCCCCGTATAGCCTTCGGCGAGCGTGCGCACCACTTCGTCGAAGCGGGCGCGCTCGAGCGGCGCGTACGGATACGCACGCCCAATCAGCTCGAACAATTCATCCTCGCCCCATTCGCGACAGGCGACCTCCGCCGTGATCTGCTGTGCGAGCACGTCGAGCGGCGCGCGCGGAATGGAAAGCGCGTCGAGTTCGCCACGCCTCACGCAATCGAGCAAGGCCGCGCACTCGATCAGGTCGTCGCGCGAAGTCGGAAAGAGCCGCCCTTTCGGCACGCCGCCGACGTGATGCCCCGAGCGCCCGACGCGCTGCAAGAATGCGCCGATCGATCCTGGCGAGCCGAGTTGGCAGACGAGATCGACATCGCCGATATCGATACCCAATTCCAGCGATGCCGTCGCGATCAACACACGCAATTCGCCGCGCTTCAGGCGCTGTTCGGCGGAAAGCCGCTGCTCGCGCGCAAGGCTACCGTGATGCGCCGCGACCGCGTCCCGGCCAAGGCGCTCGGTCAGATGCCGCGCCGCGCGCTCAGCCATGCGCCGCGTATTGACGAAGACGAGCGTCGTGCGATGCATGCCGGAAAGCTCGGCCAGCCGGTCATAGACGCGCTCCCACATGTCGTTCGACATGATCGCTTCGAGCGGCATCGGCGGTATTTCGAGGGCAAGATCGCGGGCGCGGACGTGACCGACGTCCACGATCTCGCACGGCTTTCCGACGCCCGCGAGAAACTGCGCGACGAGCTCGATCGGCTTTTGCGTCGCCGACAAACCGACGCGCACCGGCCGCGCCGCGCCGCGCGCCTCGCACAACGCATCCAGCCGTTCGAGGCTCAGACTCAGATGCGAGCCGCGCTTGCTGCCCGCCACGGCATGGATTTCATCGACGATCACCGTGCGCGTGGTCGAAAGCATCGCCCGGCCGGAATCGGACGAAAGCAGCACGTAAAGCGATTCAGGCGTCGTCACGAGAATATGCGGCGCGCGCTTTCGCATGGCGCTGCGTTCCTGCTGGGTCGTGTCGCCCGTGCGCACGGCGGCGCGTATCAGCGGCGCGTCGGGGCCAAGTTCGCGCGCAATGCCCGCAAGCGGCTCTTCCAGATTTACGCGAATGTCGTTGGACAAGGCCTTGAGCGGCGACACATACACCACGCGCGTCTCGTCGGGCAGCACTTTGCCGCTTGCCGCGCTTTCCACGCCTTCGCGCACAAGTTCGTCGAGCGCGGCGAGAAAGGCCGTCAGCGTCTTGCCCGAGCCAGTTGGCGCAGCCACGAGCGTGGAACGGCGCGCGTGGATGAGCGGCCACGCGCGCGCCTGCGCGGCGGTCGGCGTTTCGAAATGCGCGCGAAACCAGTTGACGACGGCGGGATGAAAGCCCTTCAGGGCGTCGGTGCGGGTCATGCGGTCATTGTATGAGGGGTTTTGAAACTGCGTTTATCAGGGCTTTTTCGGACGAATCCCATGCGAGAAAGGTAGGCTGTCACTGATCCTTACGGCTCCGCATTTCTGGCCATTTCTACGTCTTATGATCGTCATCAGCCTGCTTTTCGACCATGCGCCTGCCGCGCTTGCCAATCATCGGCGTTATGCGCGCGGGCATGGTTATCGGCACATCGAAATCGATATGTCCGAAATCAGCGGCTGCAGCGACGAAACACGCTGGATCATCAAATACGAAACGCTGCTGCATCAGCTCGGCTTGGCGAATGAGGACGAACTCGTCTTGCTGTTGAACGAGAATGCCGCGATTCTCAGGCCGCTCGCTTTGCCGGAACTCATGCAGGGCCGCGACTGGCTTCTAACCTGCATCGAGTCCGATCTGCCGCAACTCGACATGCAAATTTGGCGCAAGACCGAGCACGTCATGCGTGAGTTGTTCGAGATAGTCACGCGATGCCGCAATGGCGTCGTGCTTCCGAAGGAAGAAGCGCTCCTCTTGCAGGCATTTGCGTATTGTCCGTCGCGGTATCGCGTTGGTGATGTCATGGCTGTCGTGCCCGCCTCCACCAACGTCGAGAGCGTCTGGGCGCACTGGTCTGCTTTCTCGGTCAAGATTTGTGACCAGAAGCATCATCGGCGATTCCGCAATGCGCTCCTCGAACATATCAACGACTGCCAGACGCGCGGCCTGCCACTGCTTTCGCTAAACGACACCGGCATTACCGATACATCCGCCGTCAGTATTCGACAGCCGAATCGGTCGGTCGCGATAGTGACGCTATACACGCCGAACATCGCGATTTACGGCCGTATTGCCGAAGCCAATTTCACGCGATACTGCGAACGCCACGGCTATACACTTTACGTGCACCGCGAAATTCCCGCGCATCTGAACGACGGTAAAACTTCGGGCAATTGGCTCAAGGCGGCCTTACTGCGCGAAACCCTCCCGAATCACGAATGGATTTTCTGGGTCGACGCCGACGTGCTCTTCAAGGACATGAACCGGCCGCTCGAATCCATCATGCACGACAAGGAAGCGGTGTTTGCACGCGATATCGGCTATTGGCGCTTCAATTCCGGCATCATGGGACTCAAGCGCACGCAACGTAATTACGATTCGCTTCATCGCATACTCGAAGCGTGCAATTGCATCGACGACAAATCCACTGTCTACGCAAATAAGGGCGATCAATATTATTTAAACGCCGAATTTTCCACGCGCCCCGACTTCGACGCAACGCAGGTAGCCAGTCTTATCGACTTCAACACACCCTGGATTTATCAGCGGCCGACCAGCTTCATGGTGCATTACATCGGCATATGGGAAACCCATAAAGCGCTGCTGATGGACTACGATCTCAGGCAATCCGCCCGCGATTAACCTGCCTCTGCATGCTTGCGGACATCATCTGGCGAACCCAAGTATGATGTTCGCGGCATCGCGTCACACTCCCGCACGGCGCTGCAACTAAAGCGCAACAATAAAGCTCGAACATGGCAAGTACACGCGCCAGGCCGTATCCCGACGCTCGATTTCTCACTTCACCGCAAGGAGATGCAATTGAACGACGACGTCCAAGGCAGGACAGCAACCGAGACGCCTCTTTCCACCGACCTCCTGCGTAAGCTCGACGCATATTGGCGAGCCTGCAATTATCTTTCGGTCGGCATGATTTATTTGCGCGCGAATCCGTTGCTGCGCGAACCCCTCAAGCCCGAACACATCAAACGGCGTTTGCTCGGCCACTGGGGCTCGGACCCGGGGCAATCGTTCGTATGGGTGCATTTAAACCGTCTCATCAAGCGCGACGATCTCAACGTCATGTTCGTCTCGGGCCCTGGACACGGCGCGCCCGCCACGCTTTCCAACTCTTACCTCGAAGGCCATTACTCGGAAATCTATCCCGATCGCAGCGCCGATGAACACGGCATGCAGCGGCTTTTTCGCGCCTTCTCTTCGCCGGGCGGCATCGGCTCGCATTGCACGCCGGAAACACCGGGATCGATTCACGAAGGCGGCGAGCTCGGCTATAGCTTGTCGCATTCGTTCGGCGCAGCCTTCGACAATCCCGATCTGATCGTCGCCACGATGGTCGGCGACGGCGAAGCCGAAACCGGACCGCTCGCCACGTCCTGGCATTCGAACAAGTTCCTCAATCCGATAACCGACGGCGCCGTGCTGCCGGTCTTGCACCTGAACGGCTACAAGATCGCCAATCCGACCATCCTTGCGCGCATTCCGCATGAGGAGCTCGAAGCGCTCTTCAAGGGCTACGGCTACACGCCCTATTTCGTCGAGGGCGACGACCCCGACACCATGCATCAGAAGATGGCGGCGACGCTGGAACATTGCATCGGCGAGATTCGCGCAATTCAAGAGCGTGCGCGCGCGAGCAAGGAAAAGGTGGAGCGTCCGCGCTGGCCGATGATCGTGCTGCGTTCGCCGAAAGGCTGGACCGGTCCGAAAGAAGTGGATGGTCACAAGGTCGAAAATTTCTGGCGCTCGCATCAGGTGCCGGTAGCCGATCCGGCGACCAATCGCAAAAATCTGCAGGTACTCGAAACCTGGATGCGCAGTTACAAGCCAGAGGAGTTGTTCGACGGGAACGGCCGGCTGATCGAGCCGCTGCGCGAACTCGCGCCGGAAGGCGCGCGCCGCATCAGTGCGAATCCGCATGCAAACGGCGGCGTGTTGCGGCAATCGCTCGATCTACCCGACATTCGTGATTTTGCATTCGAATTCAAAAGCGCGGCCAGTACGTATCAGTCGCCAACGGCCGTGCTCGCCATTTATCTGCGCGAAGTGATCCGTCGCAACATGACGCGCTTCCGCCTCTTCGGTCCGGACGAAACCGCGAGCAATAAACTCGACGGCGTCTATGAAGTTTCGGGCAAGCGCTGGCTTGCGGAAACGCTGCCCGAAGATGCAGACGGCGGCTTCCTTTCCGTCGATGGCCGCGTGATGGAGATGCTCTCCGAACACACGCTCGAAGGCTGGTTCGAAGGCTATGTGTTGACCGGTCGCCACGGTCTTTTCGCGACCTACGAAGCCTTCGTGCACGTGATCGACTCCATGTTCAATCAGCACGCAAAGTGGCTCGAAAAAGCAAAGAATGAGATTGCGTGGCGCGCGCCGGTGCCATCGATCAATTTGTTGATCACGTCGCTCGTATGGCGGCAGGACCATAACGGCTTCACGCATCAGGACCCTGGCTTTCTCGATGTCGTCACGAACAAAAGCCCGGGTGTCGTGCGAATTTATCTGCCGCCCGACGCGAATTGCTTGTTGAGCGTCGCGGATCATTGTCTGCGCTCGCACGATTACGTGAACGTGATCGTCGCGGACAAGCAGCCGCATCTGCAGTATCTGAACATGGAAGATGCCATCGTGCATTGCGCGAAGGGCATTGGCATCTGGGATTGGGCATCGACGGATAAGGGCCACGAGCCCGACGTGGTGATTGCCAGCGCGGGCGATATCGCGACCATGGAAGCGCTCGCCGCCGTCGAAATTTTGAAGGCGCAATGCCCCGATCTGAAGATACGCTTTGTCAATGTCGTCGATCTTTTCAGGCTGATGCCGGATACGGACCATCCGCATGGTCTTTCCGATCGCGACTTCGACTCCATTTTCACGCGTGATAAACCGGTCATCTTCAACTTCCATTCCTATGCGTCGCTCGTGCACAAACTCACGTACAACCGCACGAATCACGACAATCTGCACGTGCATGGTTACTGCGAGCGCGGCAACATCAACACGCCGTTCGAGCTCGCGATCATCAATGGCGTCGATCGCTTTTCGCTTGCCATCGACGTGATCGACCGCGTGGAACGTATCTCCGATACCGCCGCGCATACGAAGGAGTGGCTCAAGAATCAGATCATCGAGAGCGTGCAATATGCCCATGCGGAAGGTATCGACCGCGACGAGATCCGCGAGTGGACATGGAAGGACTGACACCATGACACAGGGCATTCTCGTGTTGAACAGCGGCTCGTCTTCGCTCAAGTTCGGTGTGTTCATGGCGAACGACGGCGATGAAGAGGCGTGGCTCACGGGCAGCGCGAAGGGCATCGGCCGCGACAACGGTTCCTTGACGATGCGTTCTTCCGACAAGCAGATCGATGTCGCGCAGGACCATCTGATGGAGTCGCAGCACGACGCGTTGCAGCGTGTCGCCGATGCCCTGCGCGAACATATGCGCGAACCGCTTGCAGCGGTCGGGCATCGCGTGGTGCATGGTGGGCCGGATGTGCGAGAGCATCGCGAGATTACACCCGCGCTCAAGGACACGTTGCGCGACGCCGTGCCGTTTGCGCCGCTGCATCTGCCGCAATCGCTTGCCCTCATCGACGAAGCGCAGGGCATCTTCACTGGCATACCGCATTTTGCATGCTTCGATACGGTATTCCATCGCACGATGCCGGAGCGCGCGACGCGTTATGCGTTACCGCGAGAGTTTGCCGAGCGTGGTGTCATGCGTTATGGATTCCACGGGCTGTCGTATGAATCCATCGTCAACGCGCTTGGCGCGAAGCTGAAGCCGCGCACGGTCATCGCGCATCTTGGCAGCGGCGCGAGCCTGTGCGCGTTGCAGAACGGCCATTCATTCGATACGTCGATGGGGATGACGCCCACCGGCGGCATTCCGATGGCGACGCGCAGCGGCGACCTCGATCCCGGTGTGCTGATTCATCTCTTGCGCCAGGAGTCGCTCGACGCAGATGCGCTGGAGACGCTCGTGAATCGGCAAAGCGGTCTTAAGGCGTTATCGGAATCGGACGACGATATGCAAACGCTGATCGAACGCCGCGGTCACGGCGATGCGAACGCAACGCTTGCCATCGACGTGTTTTGCACGGCGATACGGAAGACTATCGGCGGGTATGCGGCTTTGCTCGGCGGGCTGGATGAGATCGTGTTCAGCGGAGGAATTGGCGAGCATAGCGAGGCGGTTCGTGCGCAGGTTCTCGATGGGCTTTCGTTTCTTGGGGCTTCGCATCGGGTGGTGGAGACCGAGGAGGAACGGCAGATTGCAAGGCATTGTCGGCGGTTGCTTGATGCGTGACTGGTTGCATTTTGCATGCAGTGTGCCGTCGGATGGTCGGCGGCATTTTGCATGCAGAGTGCAACGGACAAGACGTAGATCTTTACGTTGCGTGCACTCGTACAAGCAACGCAACGCGCTAACCACGATCCTATTGCACGCCGAGTTTCTTTGACTTTTGCATGCAAAAGGCTGCACAACGTGAAAGCACCAAGCGTGAAGAACGGCCACGTGTCGACAAATCCCATTCTGCATTCAACGTACCGAATGCAGCATGCAATAGGCAAAGCGCCCGGTGAACAACCATCGCCGGGCGCTTCTTCAACCTTCCTCGGACCACCTTGGTCCTATTTCTCCGAATGATCCCTTTGCCGCAACGACTGCGGCAGCCCATACAAGAGCAGCAGCGCGCAAATCAGGCTCATCGCACCGATGGCATACAGCGCAGGCGTCGTGCTGCCGGTGACATCACGAATACGTCCGACCATCACCGGACTCACGATGCCTCCAAGCTGTCCAAGCGTATTGATAAGCGCGATCCCGCCCGCCGCGCCTGCTCCCGTCAATAGCTTGGGCGGCAACGCCCAGAACGCCGGAATCGATGCAATCACGCCCGCACCCATCACACCGAGCGCGGCGATCAACAACGCCGTCTGCTTGTCGAACACGCCGGCCGCGAAGAAGCCTGCAGCCGCCATCAGAAGCAATACACAAACGAACTTGCGCCGCTCGCCGGAGCGATCCGACATGCGCCCTACCACGACCATGCAGATCGCCCCGCAGATATAAGGCACCGCCGTCAACAGACCGATGATCGTCGGATTCTCCGTCCCGGCGGCGCGAATCAAATGCGGCGCCCAGAAGTTGAGACCGTACGATCCGACTTGAATCAGAAAGTAGATCAGTCCGAGCATCAGAAAACCGGGTGTCTTGATCGCGCCGAAGAGCGAGTGCCCGGAGTCCGTGTGTTGGCTCTGCGTCGCAATTTGGCTTTTCAGGTAAGTTTTCTCGGCGCCCGTGAGCCACGCGGCATCGTCGATACGATCTTTCAGCACCTTCAGAACGAGGATGCCAAGCAGCACGCAAGGCAGGCCGCCAAGCAGAAAGAGCCAATGCCATCCGGCGATACCGAACACGCCGTTCATATGCCCCAGCACGAGCCCGGACAACGGGGCGCCAAACAAACCCGAGAACGCCGATGCAAGAAACAGCAGCGACGTGATACGTCCGCGATAGCTCGCCGGAAACCACAGCGTCAGGTAGTAAAGCACGCCTGGCGCAAAGCCCGCTTCCATCGCGCCGATGATGAAGCGCAAGCCATAGAACTGCCACTCGGTCTGCACGAAAACCATCAGCGCCGTTGCGATACCCCATGAAATCATGATGCGCGCTATCCATCGACGCGCACCGACTTTGTAGAGCAGCAAGTTGCTCGGCACTTCGAAAAGCACATAGCCGATCACGAAGAGACTCGCGCCGAGACCGTAGGCGGTATCGGAGAAACCCAACGTGCTTTGCAGTTGAAACTTCGCGAAGCTGATATTGATGCGGTCGAAGAACGCGAACAGATAACACAGCATGATGAGCGGCATGAGACGCCATGCCACCTTGCGGATGATGTCCGCGGTATTGCCTAGCGTTTGCTCACGCGGCGCACCTACGCTCAAGTCACTCATGTTTGTCTCCTTGCTCGAAGCAAAGTGGCCGGATTGTTTTGTGATATCCGGTCGTATGGTTTGTCGTCGATGATTTCAGATTGCGCGCACGTAATCGGGAACGGGATGCAGGTCGCAGTTGCGTCCTGCCTTCGCGACTTGTCCCGGCACGTCATGGCCGACGAGCGCAGGCAAAGTGCGTGACAACGTGATGAGCTTCTGCAAATCGACGCCTGTGGGTATGCCCATCTCGTCGCACATGTTCACGAGGTCTTCGCTACAGATGTTTCCCGATGCACCCGGCGCAAATGGACAGCCACCCAGGCCGCCGAGCGCGGCATCGAACCGGCGTGCGCCTGCGTTGTATGCGGCAAGTACGTTGGCAAGGCCTAGCCCTCGCGTATTATGAAAATGCAACGTCAACGCAGCGGCCGGCACTTGCTCCAGCACGCGCGTAACGAGCCGCGCGACCTGTCGCGGATTCGCCATGCCCGTCGTATCGGCAAGCGTGATGCCATCGATACCCAACTCGCGATATGCCCGCACGATCGACAGCACTCGGTCTTCATCGATATGCCCTTCGAACGGACAGCCGAACGCGGTGGCAACCGTTGCATTGAGCATGGCCTTCGTACCTTGCGCGAGCGCGACGATATCCCCGAAGCCCTCAAGCGATGCCTCGCAACTCATGCGCATGTTGGCGCGATTGTGCGTCTGGCTTGCAGACATCACGAGGTTCAGTTCGTCGGCGTTCGCATCGAGCGCACGCTGCGCGCCCTTCACGTTCGGCACCAGCGCGACATAGATCACGCCTTCTTGACGCCCGATGCGCTTGAACACGGCCTCGCCATCACGCAACGCAGGAATGGCTTTCGGCGATACAAACGAGCCCGCTTCGATGCGCGTGAAGCCGCACGCCGAGAGACCATCGATCAATGCAATCTTGTCGGCAGTCTCGACCCATTTCGATTCGATCTGCAAGCCGTCGCGCGGCGCGACTTCCTGAACGAGCAAACGATCATCGTTCATTGAACCGCTCCTTCGGCACGAAGCCTTTGCACTTCGCTTGCATCGAAGCCGAGCGATTCCAGCACCGATTGCGTATGTTCGCCAAGCGTCGGGCCTTGCCAGCGCACTTCGCCTGGCGTATCCGACAGTTTCGGCACGATTCCCGGCATCTTCACCGATGCACCGCCCGGCAAGTCGGCCTGCAGCAACATATCGCGCGCCTGGTAATGCGCATCGTCGATGATGTCCGCAACGGAATAGATGCGTCCCGCAGGGACTTCCGCAACGGCGAGTGTGTCGAGCACATCCTCCATTGCATGATGCGTGGTCCACGCCGCGATGGCTTCGTCGAGCATCGCACTCTGCCGCACACGACCATCGTTGTGCGCGAGCGCGGGATCGTCGGCGAGATCGGGGCGGTCTATCACGTTCATCAGACGCTTGTAGATCGGGTCGCTGTTGCCTGCGATCACGACGAAGCCGCCGTCCTCGGTCCGATAGGTGTTCGATGGCGCGATTCCCGGCAGCGCGCCGCCGCTGCGCTCGCGTACATGCCCGAGCAAATCGTATTCGGGTACGAGGCTCTCCATCAGGTTGAAAACACTTTCCACGAGCGAGACATCGACCACCTGACCGTCGCCTTGTCCGGTCTTGACGCGCAACAGGGACATCAACGCGCCGATCACGCCATGCAGCGACGCCAGTGAGTCGCCAAGACTGACACCGACGCGCGCGGGCAGGCCATCGGCATCGCCGGTTGTATACCGAATGCCACCCATCGCTTCGCCGATTGCGCCGAAGCCCGGCCGGTCACGGTACGGGCCCGTCTGACCGTAGCCGGAAATGCGTACCATCGTGAGCTTGGGGTTGATTGCATGCAAAACGTCCCAGCCAAGGCCAAGCTTTTCGAGCGCGCCCGGCCGCATATTTTCGACGACGACGTCCGCATCCGCCGCAAGACGCTTGATGACGTCCGCGCCTTCCGGCGACTTGAGATTCACGCACACGGATTTCTTGTTGCGCGACTGTAGATACCACCAGAGTGACGTGCCTTCATGAAGCTTGCGCCATTTGCGCAACGGATCGCCGCCGTTGGGGGTTTCGATCTTGATGACTTCGGCGCCGAATTCGGCCAGCATGCGCGCCGCGAAAGGCGCCGCGATGAGGGTGCCGATCTCGATGACGCGAATGCCCTTGAGGGGTCCGCTCATGGTGCTTGTCTCCATTTATGATTTGCTTGAGACAAGCTTATTGGCGAACGCTCGACCGCGTCCAACCGCATTTTGGCAAGCATCGTTCGCGGATGACGAACGCTCGCTTATGTGCCCGCTTCCACCGATCGCAAATGATCGAACAAAAGACGGCTCACTGGCGACAACGCGCCCGTATCGCGCACGACGATCACGAGGCTGCGCGCGGCCCACTCCTCGTCGAGCGCGACGGCAGCGAGTCCAAGCTGTCGCCCCATCGCCTCGAACACGCGATGCGGCAACACGCCCACGCCCATGCCCGCCTGAACCATGCGGCAAACGGCGTCGAAGCCCGGCACATGAATGCGCAGCCGCAACGCCTTGCCAGCTTGCCGCGCGGCCAGATGCGTGCGCATATTGATGGAACTGGCCGAATGCAGGCCAATATGGTCGAAGTCGAGCGTATCGGCGAAAGTGACGTGCTCGCGTTGGCTCAGCGGATGATCGCCCGGCGTCACGATCACGAGACGGTCATGGCGGTAATGCGTGGATTGAAGTCCGCGCGTGTCGGCATCGCCCGAACAAATGCCGAGATCGACGAGACTATCCAGCACGCCTTCCACGATGCCGCCGCTCGGCCGCTCCTCCAGATCGATCTTGATCTGATCGTGCACGGTGATGAACGCGCGCAAATCTTCCGGAAGGAATTCGACGATGGCGGAAAGATTCGCCATCATCCGCACATAACCGCGCACGCCGCTCGCATGTTCCGCCAGTTCGATGCCGATATTCTCGACATCGCGCAACACGCGGCGCGCATGGTGCAGAAGCGTTTCGCCCGCGGGCGTGAGCTCCATTCCACGCGCCTTGCGCTCGAACAACACGGCGCCGACCGCTTGCTCGAGTTCCAGCAACCGCTTGCTCGCCGCCGATACCGCGATCGCTTCACGTTCCGCCGCGCGTGTGAGCGTGCCTTCCTCGAAAACCGCGAGAAAGAGTTGCAGCGTGGTGAGGTCGAGGCGCCGGAGCAGGTTGCGAGAGGTCATGGCATGGTGCTTCAGCGCGCGTACTTGAACGTGCCTTGCGCGCTCGCAATCATCACGCGCTCGTCTATCCACGCTTCGCCGCGCGCAAAGTAAACCGAGCGTCCCTGTCGCTCAAGGAATCCTTTGGCGACCACCTTGTCGCCAATACCTCGATCCAGATAGTTGACCGTGAGCGAAAGTGTGAACCCGTGGATGGGCGTGGAACCGCTCGTGAAAAGACCCGCGTAACCGCAGGCGGCGTCGAGCAAGGTAGCGATCACGCCGCCCTGAAGAATACGTTGACGGTTCAAATGCCCCGCGTGAATTGGCATATTGAATTCTGCATACCCGGCGCGCCATGCCGTAAGGGTCGCGCCAAGCGCTTCGAGAAACGGATTGTCCAGATCCAGGTTCGCCACGTTTGCGGATCTCCTTGCATCGTCGATGCTTGCGGGTGCTGCGCGGGTTTGGAATATTGCATTCGATTGTGCCATCGAGGCGCGCAACGTGCCGCCACGTTGGGTTTCTCGCGCACATCAAAAAACCCGCGCGAGGCGGGTTTTGAGGAGGTTGTTCAAGTCTTAGGCCTTCATCTGGTCGGCGCAACTGCGCGCAAAGCGTCGATTCGGCTGACGAGCTTGAGATACCACGCGAGCATGGCAAAAGTCGCGAGTTTTGCCAAAGACTCGACGCTCGATAAGAACGCCAGCCATGGCGCATGAACGAATTCGGCAGGCAAGTCAGGCACGATGGCCAGCACGCTCGTCAAGCATACAAAGAGCAGCAGATAGCGCGCCGACTTGCGTCCAGCAAGCGCAAAGGCTGCGATTACGCCGAGCATCGCCTTCGAAAAGATGACGCCGGCAATCTCCTCCGTGCTGCTGTTGGCGTCGATTTCCCAAGGCGCCTCGAATATCGACCATGCAACGACTACACACGCCGACGCCGCAACCGCACGGCGCAGACGATCCGCGTCCGCCACGAGATCTTGAAGCGAGCGCTTGCCTGACGGCGGTTCGAACGGTGGCGTGACAGGCAGCTCGAACGCGACCGGCGGCAAGTCGGCTGGTCTGTCGCGCATGCGCGGGGCGGGCGGCGACATCAGTTCCAGTGGCCCGGGATCGTCACCGCCGCTCATGACACGCTCGCAAAACATGCGGTTGCCGAGCGGTCAAATCTTGCCGCTCCCCGATATCTTTCATTGGAATTCTCCATTCACAAGCGTCAGCGTAGGCGATCAAAAAAACTCGCTCCACGTTCTCACGCGACGCCAGATTGCCAAAATGCGTCAACCGCGATTTTTTTAGCTTGCAATGGAAACAATTTTCCAGCGCCGATTGATGCGCGTGAATCGCGGAAGCTTAATGACCTGAAGCGATCATAAGCAAAATCCTTTTCTCGCGTGAATGGCTTTTTCTATCGGGCAGAGTTGCGCTACGCGTGCCGTAAAGCGTGTCGCACGCGCAACGAATCGGAAAAGAAAATGATCAGTTATACCCGCGAATCACGCAGGATTTTTGTTCCTCTTCGGTTTTCTCGCCTGCAAAACGACCGCAGATTTCCGCAACATACTGTGGTGCGCCGCTGACCTGGCTGGACTTGTGACACACCGGGGCAGTTGTTGCCGACGCGGTGTCGGCTTCGTCTTCCAGCCATTGTGCGAGCCGGGCGCTCATATAGGCTTCCATGTCTTGTCTCCGTACTAAAAACGCAAGTTGCGTCTGACGGTTTAAGCATGCGCTTATCGGCGTCTATTGGCCCTAGTGGATTTCATTAATGGACGAACGGCATTTTTGTGACTTGCTCGAAAAAATTGCTATTTATCGCGTGCCCATGTCGTTGACGGCAATCTGCTAATTTCTCTGACGGCCATATTAGCGCCTGCTTTTGCAGACGGTAATGCAGCCATACTGGTTTATGCAACTGGACTGCATATAGCTTTTTCAAACCACGTTTTTTTCAATGATCGGCCGGCCGGTCAACACGCGCGCCCAATCGAGCGAAGATAAATCCAGCGTGATGTATTTTCCATGCAAGATAAGTTCGCTCAAGCCCCGTCCCGTTGCGGGTCCTTGTTGCAAGCCGTGTCCGCTGAACCCATTGGCAAAAAGGCAATTCTCGATGTGCGGGTGGGCCCCGATGATCGCATTCTGGTCAAACACGTTGTATTCATAATACCCAGACCAGCATCGTTCCACGCGCAGCGCTTCGAATCCCGGAACGCGGTGCGCAAGCGTCGGCCAAATGACATCGTCAAAAAGCGCGTGATCGACTTCATCGAGCGGCAGGTCGTCCGGATCGTTGTCCGCCGAAGGCGATGTGCCGCAGATAAACGTGCGTCCCTCAGGGCGAAAGTAGACGCCACTCGGATCAATCAACAACGGGCAGTCTTCGAGCACCGCTGGCGACGATACGTTGAAAATGCTGCGCCGCCGCGCATACACCGGAATATCGATGTCGAGCATTGCCGCAATCCGGCGCGACCAAGCGCCCGCTGCGTTGACGACGACATCGCATGCGAACGCTTCGCCGTTCGAGGCAAGCACGCGCTTCGCCTGGCCGCCTTGGCATTCAATATCCGTCACTTCGGCCGCCACGTAACGCGCGCCCAGCGCCTGCGCCTTGCGTCGTAGCGCCTGGACGAGACCATAGCCGTCGAACCAGCCTTCGCCGGTCTCGCCGAACGCACCCGCCGCAAGGTCTTTTGTATTCAACCAAGGGAAGCGCGCGCGCAGGGAAGCGGGATCGAGCAAGGTGATATCCGCGCCGAGTTCGCGTTGCAGCGCATGGTTCTCTTGCAGCGTGGACAGGCCCGGCGGCGTCGCTAGAAAGAGATAGCCGCCTTCGTGCAGATCGACCGAAGGCCGTTCGCCGTTCACTTCGAGCCGCTCGCCAATCGACCGTAAGAACTCGATACCGAACAACGACATACGCACGGAAAGCGGCGTCGAGAATTGCTGTCTGATCGACGCCGCAGACAACGCCGACGACGAGCGCGCGTAAGTCGGATCGCGCTCGATCACCGTGACTTGCACGCCTGGATCCATCAAGCGAAGAAAGTACGCGGTCGAACTGCCGATCACGCCGCCGCCAACGATCACAACCTTGGACACCACGCCGCCTCCGTTTAAGGACTAGCCGAGATTGAAGTCGATGCCCTGTGCAAGCGGCAATTCCGACGAATAGTTGATCGTGTTGGTCGCGCGCCGCATGTAGGCCTTCCACGCGTCCGAGCCGGATTCGCGTCCACCGCCGGTTTCCTTTTCGCCGCCGAACGCGCCGCCGATCTCCGCGCCACTCGGCCCGATGTTGATATTGGCGATGCCGCAATCGCTGCCCGATGCCGACAGAAAGCGCTCCGCCTCGCGCAGATCCGTCGTGAAGGCGCATGAGGACAAGCCGTGCGCGGCGGCGTTGTTCGCGGCGATGGCGTCATCGAAATCGGTGTAGCGCATCACGTAAAGAATGGGCGCGAAGGTTTCCTTCAGCACGACTTCGCTTTGTGCGGGCATTTCGACGAGCGCGGGACGCACGTAATAGCCATTCTCGTTACCCGTCACGCTCACGCGTTCGCCGCCGAACACCTTGCCGCCCTCGCCCTTCGCCTGTTCCAGCGCGTCCTGCATGCGCGCAAAAGCCTGCACATCGATGAGCGGTCCCATCAACACGCCGTCGTTCAACGGATTGCCGACCGGGACTTTTGCATACAAATCCTTGAGGCGAGCGACGGTTTCGTCATAGATGCTCTCATGGACGAAAAGACGCCGCAGCGACGTGCAGCGCTGCCCCGCCGTGCCGACCGCCGAAAACAGAATGCCGCGCAGCGCGAGGTCACGATTGGCCGTCTGCGAAACGATGCCCGCGTTGTTGCCGCCGAGTTCGAGAATGGAGCGCCCGAAACGGCGCGCCACTTCCACGCCCACCGCGCGGCCCATTTCCGTGCTGCCGGTCGCGCTGACGATATCGGAGCGTTTGTCCGCGACGAGCTTCGCGCCCACTTCACGGTCGCCGATCAGAACCGATGCCAGGCCGGGCGCGGTGCCGAACTCGTCGAGTACATCGCGCATGATGCGATCGACGGCGAGCGCGGTAAGCGGCGTCTTTTCCGACGGCTTCCACACGACCGCATTGCCGCACACGAGCGCAAGCGCCGCGTTCCACGACCACACCGCGACCGGAAAATTGAATGCAGAAATGATTGTGCAGACGCCGAACGGATGCCACGTTTCCGCCATTCGATGACCGGGTCGCTCGGAGGCGATCGTCAGGCCATACAGTTGCCGCGAAAGGCCGACGGCGAAGTCGCAAATGTCGATCATTTCCTGCACTTCGCCCAGGCCCTCTTGCAGGATCTTGCCCGCTTCGAGCGCGACGAGCCGGCCGAGCGCAGCCTTCTTTTCGCGCAGGCGATTGCCGAGCAAACGCACCAGTTCGCCACGTCGCGGCGCCGGAACGTTGCGCCACACGGCAAATGCGCTGCGGGCTTGCGCAAGCGCGGTATCGACATCGGCGGAAGTATGGCGTTTCACGCGTCCGATGATTTCGCCGCTGATGGGCGAAGTGACAGTCATGTCGCCCTCGTTCGCGATGCCTGCGATACCGAGGTCGGAGAGAATGGTCTTGGCGTCCACAGTGAATTCCTTTTGCATGCAAAATTAGTTTCGCTGTTTCCGATGCGAAACAACGGTCAAGTTCGGAAACTATACGCGCAGCGTCCCATGCTCACAACGCTGTCAATATTGGGGTTCTCACCAGTCTCGGTTTGCATACCGAATGCAAACGCCCGAAAAGTCGATGGTATTATCGGAAACAAACCACCTTCGACCTCTCATGTCTACTTTGCCCGCCAAAAATTCGACTGAGCAATCCGCAGCCGATCTCGGACGACGGGTAAAGCACGCTCGCACCGCTCAGAATCTCACGCTGGAAACCGCGAGTCGGCTATGCGGCGTGTCGCGCTCGGCGTTGTCGAAGATCGAGAACGGCTTGATGTCGCCGACTTTCGATGTCTTGCAGAAGATAGTACGCGGCCTGCAGATCGATCTCGCGGAACTGTTCGGCAGCGCGCCCGCTGCCAGCGCAAGCGGCCGGCGCGCACTCACGCGACGCGACGAAGGGCAAAGGCACGCGTATCGCGGTTATCAGATGGAATTGCTGGCGACTGAACTCGCGCACAAGGCGATGCTGCCGTTTCGCATCCGCATCTCGGCGCATACACTGGATGCCTTCGACGACTGGGGCCGTCACGAAGGCGAAGAGTTTTTGTACGTGATCAGCGGTAGCGTATGCCTCTACTCGGAACTCTATGCGCCGACGCATCTGAATGCGGGCGACAGCATCTATTTCGACAGCCGCACGGGCCACGCGGCGATATCGACCAGCGCGGAAGATGCCGAAGTTCTGTGGATGGCAACCGGTGCCGCCGACGCTCAATGAACGATGACGCGGTTCAGGCGGGCCGCAAAGCGAGCCGCATCGGCATGCGATTCGGCACCACCGTGAAGTTGCAGACTTCGTGAATATCGGCGGCATCCTGAGCCAGGCGCGCCGTGAAATTCGCCGTGAGCATCGAAATGACGAGCCGCATTTCGACCGCTGCCAGATGTCGTCCCGGACACACGCGCGGCCCCGCGCCGATTTGCAGATAAGCACGTGGATCGTGCGTTCCCTGATTTGCGTGCTCGCCCGCCTGCAGCCGATGCTCGCGCAGCCAGCGATCCGGATCGTAGCGCGCGGGATCGCTGAAGTGGCTTTCGTCAAGCATCGCGGGACGATTTAGAAAAAAGAGCTTGGTGCCCGCGGGTAGCCGTACGCCCTGCAACTCCACTTCCTCCAACGGTTCCAGCGACAAATACGGCGCCACCGGATGCAGTCGGCTCGCCTCCGTGCAGACGGCCTCGCATAGATCGAGTTCGCGCATTGCCTGATAACTCGGACAAACGCGCGCGTCGCCGAACGTGCATTTTGCATGCGTCGCGATGCGCGTCTGCAAGGCTTCATCGCCGCCGAGAAACAGGAGTCCCCATGCGAGCGATGCCACCGTCGTGTCTTCGCCCGCGACGAGCATCGTCATGACGTTGGCGGCGACTTCGTCATCGGTGAGGCCGGACTCGGGCGCGTCACGCAGCGCGAGCATCGCTTCGAGCAAATTGCGCGGCTCGAGTGCAGATGCCTCGTCACGCATGCGCTCGCGCGATCTCGACATCAAGCCACGCACATAGCGATGCACTTCGGCCATTGCACGATCGAATCGGCGGTCGCGCGGCAGCCGCATATAGCGCCAGTAGGGAAACGGCGTGGAGAGGCGCGTCATGATCATCGGCAGAAGCTGCGAGAGATGCTCCTGGATGACGCCGCGTTCTTTTTCCAGCGTGTTCGGGTCTTCGCCGAATGCGAGCGCGCTCGTGACATCGACGGTATAGCGCTTCAAATCGTCGTTCATCTCGACGATACGTCCCTCGCGCGCGGCTGACTCCCAGCGCCGCCGCAAACGCTCGGTGATCGCGGCCAGCGTCGGATAAAACGCCTTGATATGCGGCACGGACAGCGCCTGCATCACGAGCCGACGCTGCGGCCCCCACGCTTCGCCTTCGATGGAAAAGAGACCGTTGCAGCCGACTTCATCGAACAAGGTTTCGAGCGGACCGTAACGCCGATAACGATGCGGACGTTCACGCAAAACCGCTTGCGACAGCTCGAAATCCGACCACACGACAATAGGCACGCGGCCGAGCTTGAAGCGATACGGCGTGCCCAGTTCCTTCGCCCATCGCTCGAGCGTCAGATGATGAGTCGACGGCGGCAATTGAAAGAGATTGCCCGCGAGCGGCAAGCCGCGCGGCGAAGGCAAGTCGTCGATTTCGCGCAAAGAAGCTGTGACGGACGCGGCATTCATGATCGGCCTTGCAAGCGCTGATGTGCACAGCATAGTGCAAGCGCGACGCGCGCGACGGCCGTTGCGCTTATTGAACGAGAGCGCTTTTTGCCCGCTTCTTGCCAGCAGGCGCCGGCGCTTCGGCAACGACCGGAGCTTGAGTCAACGGCCGCTTGAAATAAGGCGAGCTCAAGGTTGCCGCGCTCATATCGGATGCCGCTTCGAGCAGCGCGGGCGCGAGCTCTTTCAGACGCGTTTCCGGCAAACGGCTAGTCGGACCAGCGAGACTGACGACACCCACGACCACGCCCGTCATAGGATGATGAATCGGCGCGGCCATCGACGTCATGCCGGCTTCGTAGGTTTCGCTCGCGATGCCGTAACCGCGTTCGCGCGCCGCGCGCAAGTCGGTCAGGAACTGCTGAATCGTCTTCGGCGCCTTCGGACCGCCTTGTCCGGGCTTGCCGAGTCCGCCTTGCTTCGACACGAGTTCGAGCGCTTCCTCATCGGTCAGCGACGACAACCACGCCTGTCCGCTTGCCGTGCAATGCAAGGGCGGCTGGCTGCCCATGTCCGGGTCGTAGCGCAGCCCGGACTTCGCGCCCTGCGCCTTGCCGACGAAGGTGATGTGATCGTCCTCCACCACGCCAAGCCGCGCCAGTTCGCCCGACGCCGCCGCGAGGCGGTCGAGCACCGGTTGCGACACATCGAGTACGCCGCCCGTCGAAAGATAGATCAGCGCGAGCGACACGAGCTTCAGCGCGAGCATGTACTCGCCGTGATCCTCGTCCTGGCGCACGTAGCCCTCGTCGATCAACATCGCGAGCAGACGATGCGTGCCGCTGCGGGGAATGCTCAAGGTATCCGCGATGGCGGCAAGCGGCATGCGTCCGCCGTTCTTCGCCAGCAGTTCGATGATGGACAACGCGCGCTCAAGATTTCCTGCCATGTTTCGTTACCTCGAAGTTCCGATTCGGAATTTGAACATGATTCCACCTCGGAATTCAACCGCCATCGTTCAATGCCCGGCATAAATCTCGTCAAGCAAGGCAAGCGTCGCTTCGCGCATGCGCTTCGCGCGCTCGAGCGCGTTGGTGGTCTTGGCCCACTGTTGCGTCGGTATTTCGAGTGAAAGCGGCAAGTCTTCCGGCAGTGCATGCAAAATGCCAGACAAGTCGATACCGCCTTCACCCGGAATCATCCGCTCGCAGCGCGCCTGGAAAAGTAGTGTTTCGAGGTCGGTCGGGCGCTCGGCGGGTGCGTCGCAGAACTGCACATAGCCGAAATACTCGCGCGGCAACTCACTCAGCGTCTGGGTCGACGACCCCGCGCGGTCGAAGTGAAGCGGATCGATGATCAGCCCCGTGTTGTTGCGTTCCGCCGCCTTCACGATGCGCGCGGCTTGCACGATGTCCTTAGCGTCGGTCCACGGCATCGGTTCGAGCGATGGCGAGAGGCCATACGGACGCGCCAGATCGCACAACTGCGCGAGACGCTCGGCGGTGCGCGACTCGTCGGGATCGTTGCCCGCGACGAGCACATAGCGCGCGCCAAGTTCGGCGGCGGTCGCAAGCATCGGCTCGTACGCGGTTACATCGGTGTCGGGTTTGAGGCGAAGAATTTCCGTGTCGAGCACGCCAATGCCGGTGTCCTTCAACGCCGCGAGCGTCTCGCGCACGAGCGGTGTATCGCCGATGATGTCGTGCCGCACTTCGGTATCGGTCGCCGGAAGAAGGCGCAGGCCGACATAGTCATAGCCGGCGTTCGCCGCGCATTCGACCATCTGCGGCGGCGTCAATTCGAGCACGGTCAAAGCTGAGAGCGAAAGTTTTCGTGTGGACATATGGATTTCCTTAGCGTAGTGGCGAGAACGGTGCGGGCACATAGATGGTCGATTCCATCGTCGTCAGATGGGCGGGTCCGCCCTTCGGCGGCCATACGCCATCCTTCACCGATTCCGCGCGAATACGCGAGCGTTCATCCACGCTCTTGTACGGCCAGATGTTCAGAAAACGCGGCACGGTGCCATCGAGCGCGTACATTGCACCGATCAACGGCGAACGCTTCGTGCGTTCGGGCAAGGCGTTCTGCCACGCGTCGATGGTGTGCTGCAGGCTCGCGAGCTTCGTGCCGTAAACGCGCATTTCATAGATGCCGTTGTGTTCGGCAGGCTCGATCGGCGGCAGGAATGGAAAGAGCGCATAGCTATTTATTTCGACATCCGTAATGAATTCGCCGCAACCGAACGGATTGCCTTCGAGCAGAAGGCGCCTGCGTTCATCGATCAGTGCCGCTTCGGAAGCGTAGCCGCGCAAGACCATCACCTTGCCCAAGGCACCGATATCGGAATACCAGCATCCGAGCAAGCGCGCGCCTGCTTGCTCGCCGCTCGACTTGATGTTTTCGAAGACCTGCGCGTTCGTGCCGATCTTCACGGTGAGTGTGACTGTGTCGTACAGGGTCATTGAAATGTCCTTGCCTGATTGAATTGAGAGAGAGTGGTCATGGTTTCGATGCGATGCGCTTCGCGTTCACTGCTGTCATCGCTTTGATCTGCAAGTGCGTGGCCCGCGAGATAACCGAAGGTCATCGCCGGACCGAGCGTGATGCCGCCTGCGGGATAGTGGCCGCCCATCATGCTCGCGGCATCGTTGCCAACTGCGTAGAGGCCGGCAATCGGCATGTGCGCTTCGTCCAGCACGCGGGCGCTCGAATCGGTAGCGAGGCCGGCGAATGTACCGAGGCTGCCGGGCAGCACTTTCACTGCGTGATACGGGCCATCGGCAATAGGTGCAACGCATGGATTCGGCTTATGCGATGCATCGCCCTGCATGCGGTTGTAGGGTGTCGAGCCTCGATGAAATTGCGGATCGAAGCCGTCGCGAGCGTAGTGGTTATACGCCGCGATGGTTTCGATGAAACCAGTTGTCTCGATGCCGCAAACTCGCGCGAGCGCTTCGAGCGTGGGCGCGCTTTTCAGATAGCCCGAGCGTTCGTGCGCGCGCAACGGGAATGGAAACGGCTTCGCGGCACCAAGGCCATAGCGTCGCAGAAAACGATGATCGCAGACGAGCCACGCGCACACTTCATCGCCTGCGGGTGTGATGTCCATCAACGCGGACATGAAGTCGTAGTACGACGACGCTTCGTTCACAAAGCGCCTCCCCACACGCGTCACCGCGATCAGACCAGGCTTGCCGCGTTCGATCAGATGCGCGAACGCGACATGCGGACCATCGCGCTTCGGAACGAGCGAAACGGGCGCCCAAGCCGCGGGGTTTTCGAGCATTGCGTTGAAGTATGCGCCTGCGGCCTCGCCCATGCGAATGCCGTCGCCGGTGTTGGAACGCGGCGCCGCGGACCAATGTTCGCGGCCCGTCGGCGTATAAGCGAACGTAGCCGCGCGACGTGCTTCATCGTGCGGATAACCACCGCACGCGAGCACCACGCCGCGTCGCGCATGGACCTCATGCTTTACGCCTTCGATCTCGACATGAGCGCCGATCACACGATAGCCATCGCGCAAGAGACCGACCGCTTTAGCGCGCGTGCGCAGATCGACGCCACGATCCGCCGCCGACTTCAAGAGTCTTGCAATGAGCGCATTGCCGTTCAATAGATGCATCGATCTGCCATAGCGAAGCTTGTCGTGCGCGAACTTGGCGAAGCGTTTGGTGACATGCCACGCGGAGCGCACCGAGCGCGTGGCGTTCAGAAAGTGCGTGAGCTCTTGTCCTGGAGAGATCGCCATGCCGTTGATCGTCGTATCGAGAAGCGGTGGCCGCAGCTTGTCGATGAGCGCCCCGAGTTCGCGACCATCGAAAGGCATGGCGCACACGGAGCGGCCACCCGTTCCCGCGCCTTGCGAGGTATGAAAGTCCGGAATGCGGTTGCCATCGATGAAACGCATCGACGTATTTGTCTCGAAGAACTCGACCATGCGCGGACCGTGTTCGATGAGCGCGTCGACTTTAGCCGCGTCGTATTGCGCGCCGAGTTCGGCCTTTAGATACGTTCGCGGCGCGTCTGCTTCCTCGATCATTCCTGCGCGCGTCGCAAGCGGACTGCGCGGAACCCACATCCAGCCGCCCGACCACGCGGTCGTGCCGCCGAAGACGTCTTCCTTCTCGCAGACCAAAACGGAGAGTCCGCGCGTGGCCGCTGTCACGGCCGTCGATAGTCCGCCCGCACCGGAACCGAGCACGAGGACGTCGCATTCCAGTACCGGGTCAGGCTTCATCGCTAGGCCTGGGTTGATGCCTATTGCTTGCCGGCGCACGCGGCGACGAGTCCTCGTGCAGCAAACGCATGCTGTCTGGTGACGTTCGATGTCGCGTAGACAGCCGGGAAACAAGCTCGCGCATACGGCCGCTTGTATTCGATCTAACCAGCGTCTCCATCATTTTTGTCTCGCTCCTTCCGATTCGGATCGCAGTGATACGCGACTCGAAGCTGCCTTTAGCTGTAGAACTGTCTTTGATATTGGAATCCTATTCCATTTTCCGATCGCGCGCAAAGACCTTTTTAGATTGCTTGGCGTGAGTGATCAAGCCGCTTGGCATTGCGGCCGTCATGGGGCACGATGCGCTCTTCCCGCGACCCGGTATAACGCATGCAAGATTCAACTCCGCGACCTCCCGTGCCGCCGCGTTTCCTGAAAGGCATCTTGCCGATCGACCGGCTCGCTGCGGGACGCGACATTCTTGCGGGGCTTTCGCTCGCATCGATGGATATCCCGCAAGTCTTGGGCTATGCGCGCATTGCCGGCATGCCTGCGGTTACCGGTTTGTATACCGCATTCATTCCGCTCGCCGCGTTCGCGTTGTTCGGGGCATCGCGCCATCTCGTGGTGGCCGCGGATTCCGCCACCGCCACGATTTTCGCGAGCCGCGTATCGACCATCGCGCCGATGGCGAGCGCCGAATATGTCGAACTGGCAAGCATGGTCGCGCTGCTGACTGCCGCGTTGTTGCTGCTCGCACGGCTCTTCAGGCTCGGCTTTCTCGCCGATTTCCTTTCGCGCACGGTGCTGGCCGGTTTCCTGGCGGGCGTCGGCATACAGGTGTCGATCGCCATGCTCGGCGATATCCTCGGCATGACCGTGCCGGTGCCGTCGTCGCGCAGCCTTGCGCAGCTTTGGTATGTTGTCGACCATATCGTCGAAGCGAACTTGCCGACGCTCGCTCTCTCGTTACTCGTGATCGTCGCGATACTTGGCTTCAGACGTATCTGGCCGCGCGTGCCGATACCGCTCGTCGCGGTCATCGGCAGCATCCTCGCGAGCAAGACGTTCGGGTTCGCGGCCCACGGCATCGCGGTCCTTGGCCCGGTCGCAGGCGGATTGCCGCCGCTGCGCGTGCCACACGTCACGTGGCAGCAGTTTCTCGATCTCGTGCCCGTGGCGGCGTCGTGCTTCGTGATGATCGTGGCGCAAAGCGCGGCCGCGGCGCGCGTCTTCGCACAGCAGCACCACGAGTCCGCCGATACCAACGGCGACTTGCTCGGCCTCGCCGCCGCGAATGCGGCTGCCGCGTTCAGCGGCGCCTTCGTGGTCAACGGCAGCCCGACGCAGACAGCGATGGCCGATCGCGCCGGCGCACGCAGCCAGATCGCGCAACTCACCTTCGCGGCGGTGGTGGTCGTCGTCTTGATGTTTTTGAGCGGCTTTTTGCAGTACCTGCCGCATTGCGTGCTTGCCGCGATTGTCTTCACCATCGCCGTCGGGCTCGTCAATGTGCAAAGCCTGCAGGCCATTCGGCGCGAGAGTCCGGGAGAGTTCACGCTGGCGCTGATCACGGCGGCGGCGGTCGTTCTGATCGGGGTCGAGCATGGCATCTTGCTTGCCGTGGCGTTGTCGCTGATGCGGCATGTGCGGCACAGCTATCGTCCGCATACGATGGTACTCGCGCCCGTCGCGCCGGACCGCCGATGGCAGTTCGTACCGACGCGTCCCGGCGTCGTCACCGCGCCTGGCTTGATCGTGTATCGGTTCGGCGCCGATCTGTTTTATGCGAACGATCATCTCTTCGCGGCCGAAGTGAAGCAGTTGATCAATGCGGCGCCTCTTGAACTACGTCATTTTGTCGTCGATGCCGGCGCGATCACCGATATGGACTACTCGGCCGCGCGCACGTTGAGCGATCTAGTCGCAAGCGTGCGGCATCGCGATATCGCGATGATCTTTGGACGAGTGAATCCGTTTCTTCGGCTCGACATGGATCGGCATGGACTAACGGAAGTGATCGGCAAGTCCAATGTATTCGCGACGCTGCACGAGGCGCTTGCGGCTGCGGGGGTGAGTGCCGAGGCGCATGAAGCAGGGGCGCTTTGAGGTGCGGCGCGTTCGGCACATAGGACTCAGGGCTCGGAGTTCGGCATTCGGCTTCGGCTTCGGCATCTGGCTTCGGCATCTGGCTTCGACTGCGACTGCGGCTGCGGCTGCGGCTGCGGCTGCGGCGTTCGGCGTTCGGCGTTCGGCGTTCGGCGTTCGGCGTTCGGCGTTTGGCGTTTGGCGTTCGGCGTTCGGCGTTCGGCGTTCGGCGTTCGGCTTCGGCTTCGGCACGTTCACACTCGTTTTGCATTGGATTTGTATTTTAGATACCCGCAAGTTGCATACTGCATGCACTTTGCCCACGCTGGCGCAGAGAGCCGTGAGGCACTTCCTCCGACCACTCACTCTGTATATTTCAAGTAAGCCGAAATTAAAGACCGTTAGTTGCCAACGCAGACAGAAGATTGAATCCAATTCCAATTTAGACTACAGTTCATCAACGCTTTTGAGCTAAGACACCCATCCGCGCAACGTCCACCGACCGAAGCGCACAAAGGAGACATTCAAAGCATGGCGCAGGACACATCCTTCTCCGCATCGCTCGATGCGGGCTTAAGCGGCGCAACTCGCCTCTACTTCATCGTCGGCGATCCCATTGCGCAAGTACGTTCGCCCTCCGGCGTGACCGCCGCCTTGCGCAAGGCAGGACACGATGCAATCGTGATCCCGGCTCACGTCGCACCTGCCGACCTCGCCGCTTTCTTCGCCGGCGTCACGCCAATGCAAAACGTCGATGGCGTCATCATCACCGTGCCGCACAAGTTCAGCGCCGCTGGCTTCTGCGCGTCGCTCGCGGAAGAATCCGCGTTCCTCGGAGCGGCCAACATGCTAAGACGCAACGCGGACGGCTCCTGGCACGGCGGCATGTCCGACGGCGCCGCGATGGTCGCGGCCCTTGGCGACGCAGGCTGCGATCCGCAAGGAAAACGCGCGCTTCTAATCGGCGCGGGCGGCGCGGGATCGGCAATCGGTCATGCGTTGGTAAATGCGGGCGTCGCATCGCTCGCTGTCCGCGATTTCGATGCCGCGCGCACCAAAGCCCTCGCCTCGCGTTTAGCGAGTCTGGGTCGCGGCGCCGTGAGCGTCGATAGCGACTCGGGCGCGGAGAACTTCGACATCGTCGTGAATGCCTCGCCTGCCGGAATGCGCGAAGGCGATCCGCTGCCAATCGATGTATCGAAGCTCGATGCAAAGACTTTCGTCGGCGATGTCGTCACGAAGCCGCCGCTTACGCCGTTCATCGAAGCGGCGCGCGCGCAAGGTTGCCGCACCGTCACCGGCACACAAATGTTCGGGCGCGTGTGCGACAAAATCGTGGACTATCTGTTGAAGCGCTGAGGCCGCGCCAGCCGAATAAAGGCTTTCGGTTTCAATTCCATGGTCCTTGCTGCACTTTGATGGCCGCGCATTCGCTTCCTTCCGAAGCGCGTGCCGATCTCATTAGCCTCTTCGTAGCAGCCCGGAGCGCACCGCGAGAGTCGCTACAGCATGAAGACGCACGACGGCGCCAAGCGCGATATCGACAGCGCGCTTGAACCGCAAGACGGTCAGTGCGTAACCACCATCGTTTCCGCCCAGCGCGGCTATGCGCGGCCCATGCCTGCCACGAGTGCTCATGAGCGGCAACGGCGGGTCAACTCATTTGCCCGCCGTCCTTTGATGCATGCGGACGCGTTGCGCCAGTTCATCCGCAACGCGTTCCACCACGGGCCGCCAGTCGCCCGCCACATGCTGACGCAGCAGTTGCACCGAGTCGTACCACGGCTGCGTCTCGCCGGTTCCCCAACACCAGTGCGATGCAAGATCGATCATCGCCAGCACCGGCCGCCCAAGCGCGCCACCGAGATGCAAGGGCGAACTATCGATAGTCACCAATACGTCCAGCGCCGTGAGCAATGCAGCGGAGTCGTGAAAATTGTCTCGATAGCGCTGCGCAACCTCGACGACACACGCACCTGCCGCGCGCATCTTTGCGATATCGCCATCGCGGCCGGGAGCAACCGGATAAAACGTCACGTTCGACAGACGCCAAAGCGGCGCAAGCGCATCGACGGGAATGCTGCGTTGACCATCGCGCCGATGCGTCGGACTGCCCGCCCAGACGATGCCGACACGCAAGTTATCGGCGCCTTCTTCTTCGAGCAAGCAGCGCCACGCCGCAACGCGTTCCGCATCGGCATGCAGATACGCGCGGCCCTCGATATCCGCCGGCATTAAGCCTAGCCAGAACGGCATGCTCATCATGGGTATGGAGTAATCGCAGCCGCTGAATGCATGTTCCGCGACCAGCACGCAATCAGGCACGACACGCTCGATGAGCGAGTGAAGGACGTGGCGCACAGCCAGCATCGGCTCGCCGCCGTGCGCGCGCACCAACTCTGCGAATCGCGGATATAGACGCACGAACTGGATATCGTCGCCATGACCGATCTCGCTATACACAACCACGCGCCTTCCCGCGAGCGATTCACCGCGCCAGCGCGGCGCTTCACGTTCCACGCGGGTGACGACGCTCTTGTCGCCATGATGCGGGTTTGTCAAACGATGTTCGAAGCGCGTCCAGCCGTCACGCCACGCGCCGCGACGCAATTCGAGATCGGCTAGATCAATCGGGAGATGCGGCGCATTCGGACTCTGCGCGATAGCCTGGCGGTAAAGCGCTTCCGCTTCCTCATAACGCGCCTCTTCGTTCAGATACATCGCGATCGCGCCCGTGACGAGACCGTTGTCCGGATGCAGCCTTGCGGCATCACGCATGACCGCTTCGGCCTTCATGCAGTCATGCCGCATCCAGTGACTATGACTGAGTTGCCAGGACAGTTCGACATCGGCAGGAAAGCACTGCAGCGCGTTTGCACAGAAGTGCTCGAGCAACGCCCAATCGCCGGAATCACGTATTTCCAAAGCGTGCTTGAGTGCGTGGTTCGCGTCGGGATACTGCTTGAAATCGAATGAATCAACGAGCAGACAAGGCATGAATGAAGCGAGGAAACGAAGCGGATTATCAGTGTAGCCAACGCATGGCGTTGCGCGCGTTCAGAAACGCAAAGATATGTTTGAAAGCGCAACGATGATGCACATCGTTCCGAAGCGCTTACTCGAGCAATGAACCTTGCGACGACGAGGTTTCAGCCTGAACGGAATCACGACGACCATGAAATGGTGTGCTTCCGAATCGAGGTTGAGCGCCGCGCGGGCGTTTGCCATACTCCTCAATGTTGTCTCCTCACGCGTTCACCCTAACGGGATTTCAACTGGACGCGCTCTCGCCGCCTACCCCGGGCGGCATTTTTTTATCCGTCTGTCTTGCTAACTAATCGATGGATTTTCCTCAGACACTTCAAGCGTTTTCTATCAGCGCTTAGTGACAAGATAACGCCAAAATTAAGCACTCATCCGCGCTTCGTAGCAGTGCCAATTGACAGCCACTTGCGAAGCATGAAAGCATCGCCGTCGATCTTCCTCAAAGCCACCGGAGACCTTCGCGATGATCTACCACGCATCCATTCCCGCCCGCGATCCACAACACGTCGCCAACGTGCTCGCCGAACTCTGGAACGGTTTCGCCGCGCCGTTTCCATCGTTTCCCGACTCGTGGATGGCCGTCGCCGGCGATGACCGCGGCAGCATCATCGAAGTCTATCCGGGCGATCGCGTCATCACGCCCGGCGGCGGCGCGGAAACCAGCGTGAGTTTTGGCGCGGGCAAGGTCGACCGTCCGCAATACAGCGCGTTTCATATGGCGATTGCCACGCAGATGGACGCGGCGCAAGTGATCGCCATCGGCGAACGCGAAGGCTGGCGCGCGGTGCGCTGCACGCGCGGCCGCAATTTCTTCGACGTGATCGAACTATGGATCGAAAACTCGACGATGCTCGAATTCCTCACGCCCGACATGCAGGCGCAGTACCTCGCATTCGCCACGCCGGAGAACTTCAAGGCAATGGCCGCAGCCGCCGCGACCGCGTGATTGACGACCAAACGCGAACGGCCGCGCGCATCATTCCTGCAACGCGGTCCACATTTCCTTGTCGCGCTCGGCGGTCCAGATACGCGGATGCGTGATGCCGCTCGCTTCGTCGAAGGCGCGCGAGACATCGAAAGGCAGGCAATGCTCGTAGATGAAGACGTGGCCGAACTTCGGGTCCATCGACTTGCGTGCGAGCGCCATCGCGCCCTTGAGGTCGAGTCGTTGCGCAACGGCTTCGCGCCCGGCGGCAAGCAGTGTCGTGACGAAGTCCTTCGTGTAGTCGAGACCCTTGTGCACATCTTGAGGCGTGAGCAACGCGGGGCCACGGCCCGGCACGAGCTTCCGCGCATTCAGCGCGCGCAAGGCTTCGAGCGTCGTCGGCCATTGCGCGAGCTGGGCATCGCCGCAATAACACGCGGCGTCGTATTCGACCAGATCGCCCGAAAACAGCACGTCCTGCGATGGCAGCCATACGACCGTATCGCCCTTCGTGTGACCCGCGCCGAGATGCGCGATGCGCACTTCGAGCTTGCCTAGCCAGAGCGTGATCTCGCGATCGAACACGAGCGTGGGCCATGTCAGGCCCGGCACCGTCTCGACGCCTGCAAAGAGGCGCGGAAAGCGCTCGATCTCCGACTTCATGTCCGCCTCGCCGCGCTCGACGATCATCTCGTACGTGCCACGGCTCGCGATGACCTGCTGCGCGCCTTCCGCGAAATACGCCGATGCGCCCAGCACGCGCACCGCGTGATAGTGCGACAGCACGACGTACTTGATCGGCTTGTCGGTGACGCTGCGAATCTTCGCGATCAGATCCTGCGCCATTGCGGGCGTCGCGGTCGTATCGACGATCAGCACGGCGTCGTCGCCGACGATCACGCCCGAGTTCGGATCGCCTTCTGCAGTATAGGCATAGGCGTTCTCGGAGAGCTGCGTGAAAGTGATCTTCTTCTCTTCCAGGTCCGCCTGGGATGCGAATGCCTTTGCCATGTCGCGCTTCCATGAGTGAGAGTCGATGAATCATCGACGCCCATCTGGCAGCTTGTCAAAAGCAACCGCGCGTTCTGTCAGCCAACCAAGGGTAAATACGGGGCGCGTGGCCGGACTATCGCCGCGCCATCTCGGTGCCCGACACGCGAATGGCCGGAAACCAGTCGGTGGGCTTTGCGATCTCGTCCTGCGAGGCGACGATCTCCAGCTCGTAACGCCCTGCATCGTAAGTCGTCTTCACCACCGCGTTGACGGCCGCGAGCGTGTGTTCGAGCGCGTGGCGCAAGGAATCGCCCTGCAAGGTGCGCGCGACGAACACACCGCTCGTCAGATCGCCGACGCCCACTGGCTGACGCGCGAACGGATACAGCGGACGCTGCGCGAACCACGCTTCGTGCGCGTTCACGGCCAGCATGTTGAAGGTATCGGCGCGACTGTTGCGGTCGAGCAGATGCTTGACGAGCAGCGTGCGCGGCCCGCGCGCGATGACTTCGCGGCAGGCATCGACGGCTTCTTCCACCGTCTCGATCGGCCGGCCCGCGAGCTTTTCGAGTTCGAGGTGATTGGGCATCATGGCATCGGCGACTTCGGGCATGGTCGTCACGAGGAAGTCTTCGATGCCCGGCGCCACCGTGCAGCCGCCCGTCACGCCCATGACCGGATCGCAAAAGAAGAGCGCGCGCGGATTCACCGCCTTCACCATCTTCACGATCTCGACCACCGCGCGGCCTTGCTCGGTCGCGCCGAGAAAGCCCGACAGCACGGCGTTGCAGCGGCCGAGCACGCCGATCGCGCCGATACCTTCGATCACGCTCTGAAGCTCGTCGGCGTCGACCACGCTTCCGGTCCAGCGGCCATATTGCGTGTGATTGGAGAACTGCACCGTGTTGAGCGGCCAGACGTTGACGCCGAGACGGCGCATTGGGAAAACCGCCGCGCTATTGCCGGCGTGGCCGAACACCACATGCGACTGGATACTCAGGACGTTGTTCATGTTTTTGATTCCCGGGTGCGGCTTGTTCGGTCAGGAGAATGCCGCATGGCATGCGGCTTCTCTTCGTGCTCGCAAGCGTTTGCGTGTGGATCACGAAGCTTGCATAGCCGTATTGTGCCGTGCCTTAACGCACCGCGGCATCGTCCACGCACGATAAATTGCGCAACTGCAACACCCGAGAAGGCCGCCGCACGGGCGTTCGGCACGCTGTTTGCTCGAAAATGCCGCCAGCATTTCCGTGCACTGCGCGCGGCAGCGCGGATCGGTGGAACAAAAAAAGAGCGACATCGGTACACGAATGCCGACGCGCACCGGATAATGCTTCCACCCTGTTCGTGCGCGCGAACCCATGGACCTACCCCAAGCCAGCGAGCTCGCGCGCCGCCAGCATACGAGGACGAACAAGAGAGCAGCATCAATTCACTAGTCGCAGGTCAAATCAGGAGCTGACATGGAGACGTCGTCAAAGAATCGCACCGATTTGCAAAAGTCGACCCTGGCAATCGTCCTCGCCGGAGGGCGCGGCACTCGTCTCGGACCGCTTACCGACAGGCGCGTCAAACCTGCCGTGCATTTCGGCGGCAAGTACCGCATCGTCGATTTCGCTTTATCGAACTGCCTCAACTCGGGCATCCGCCGTATCGCCGTCGTCACGCAATACAAGGCTCACTCGCTGTTGCGCCATCTTCAGCGCGGCTGGGGTTTCCTTCGCGGCGAGTTCAACGAGTTCATCGATATCTGGCCGGCGCAGCAGCGCGTCGATTCGAGCTGGTATCGCGGCACGGCCGACGCCGTGTTCCAGAACCTCGACATCATCCGGTCGATTGCGCCGGAGTTCATCATCGTGCTGGCGGGCGATCACATCTACAAGATGGATTACACGCGCATGGTGCTCGACCACGTGGAGAGCGGCGCGGATTGCACGGTCGGCTGCATCGAAGTGCCGCGCATGGACGCGACCGCCTTCGGCGTGATGCATGTCGATGAAAATCGCCGCGTGACGGACTTCCTGGAGAAGCCCGCCGATCCGCCCGCCATGCCCGGCAAGCCCGACGTGGCGCTCGCGAGCATGGGCATCTATGTGTTCAGCGCGAAGTATCTTTACCACCTGCTCGAAGAGAACATCGCCGCGTCGAACACGGATCACGACTTCGGCAAGGACATCATTCCGCGCGTGGTGACGAGCGGCACGGCCATCGCGCATCCGTTCAGCATGTCGTGCGTGACCTCCAGCGCCGATCCCGAAGCGCCCGCTTACTGGCGCGATGTCGGCACCGTGGATGCCTACTGGGCCGCAAACCTCGACCTTGCATCGACCATCCCCGAACTGGATTTGTACGACCGCAAATGGCCGATCTGGACCAACCAGGAACAGTTGCCACCAGGCAAGTTCGTGCGCGATCTCAACGGCCAGCAAGGCGCGATCACCAATCTGCTCGTCTGCGGCGGCTGCGTGATCTCGGGTTCGCAAGTTTCGAAGTCGGTGTTCTCGTCGGCGGTGCGGGTGCACTCGTTCTGTAACATCAATGAGGCAGTCTTGTTGCCTCAGGTGACGATAGGACCGAGTTGCCGATTGCAGCGCGTGGTGATCGATCGCGGTTGCACGGTGCCGGAAGGTCTCGTGATCGGCGAAGATCCGGACGACGATGCCGCGCGCTTTTTCCGCACGGAGTCCGGCGTCACGCTCGTCACGCGCGAAGCGTTGCAGCGGCTCGCGGATCGTTGAAGCCACGAAGTAGTCAACTCAACCTACGGGAGCGCCGATGACCGTGTGCGTGCTGCATGTTGCAGCAGAAATGTTTCCGCTGTTGAAAACCGGCGGCCTCGCCGACGTAGTCGGGGCGCTGCCGCCGGCGCAATCGCAACTGGGCACGAACGCGCGCGTGGTGCTGCCGGGCTTTCCCGCCGTGCTCGAAGGTCTCACCGGCATCGAGCCCGTCGCGGATCTGGGCGCTGCGTTCGGTGCCGGCAATGTGCGGCTCGAACGCGGTGTGCTGCAGCCGCATGGCGTGATCGTCTACGTCGTGCGGGCCGACCAGTTTTACGACCGTCCGGGCAATCCCTATCTGGATGCCGCGCATCGCCCGTATGCGGACAACGACCGGCGCTTCGCGCTGCTCGGCTGGAGCGCGGCACGTATCGCTGGCGGCGCCGATCCCGCTTGGCAGCCGCAGATCGTGCACGCGCACGACTGGCATGCGGGCCTCGCGCCCGCCTACATGCGCGCGTTCGAGCGTGAAGGCGCGCCGCGCGTCGCCACGGTGATGACGGTGCACAACCTTGCGTATCAGGGCGTCTTTCCGGCGTCCGAGTTCGGCGCGCTGCAATTGCCGGGCGACTTTTTCGCGGTCGATGGCGTCGAGTTCTATAGTCATGTCTCGTTTTTGAAGGCCGGGCTTTACTACGCGGACCGCATTACCACGGTGAGTCCGACTTACGCCCGCGAGATCCAGACGCAAGCCCACGGCGCGGGTCTGCATGGCCTGTTGCAGTCGCGTACCCACGACATCACCGGGATTCTGAACGGCGTCGATTATTCGATCTGGAGCCCTGCCGTCGATGACTCCATCGCGTCGCGCTACACGGCCGCGAAGCCATCGGCGAAAAGCAAATGCAAAGCCGCCTTGCAGGAGCGCATGGGCCTCACGCGCGATGACGACGCCCTGCTCTTCGGCGTCGTCAGCCGCCTGACCGAGCAGAAGGGTCTCGACCTGCTGCTTTCCGCCGTGCCGGATATCGTGCAGCGCGGCGGCCAGCTCGTCGTGCTCGGCACGGGCGACCCGGCGCTCGAAACCGGCATGAAGAACGCGGCGCTCGCGCATCCGGGCGCGGTGGCCGTCGAACTGGTTTTCGACGAAACGCTCTCGCATTCGATCATCGCGGGCAGCGATGTCGTCATGGTGCCGTCGCGCTTCGAGCCTTGCGGACTCACGCAGCTTTATGCGCTGTCGTATGGCGCGCCGCCGCTCGTGCATCGCGTGGGCGGGCTCGCGGATACGGTCGTCGATTGCTCGCTGGAAAATCTCGCGGATGAACTCGCGACCGGCTTTACCTTCGATGTCTTCGACCGCGCGGGAATCGTCGGCGCAATCCGGCGCGCGTTCGCGTTGAAAGCGCGTCGCACGGAGTGGAAGACCGTCGTCAAACGCGCAATGACGCAGAACTTCGGCTGGGAGACGGCGGCATTGCGCTACGCGGAGGTCTATCAGGGCGTGCTCGGCGCGTGAACGTGCCGGGCGCGCACCTTGCTTGCCGCCACGTGACGCAAATCACACGGAAACGCTCATGCAACGATCCCTCGAAGGCCAGATCGCGCTCGTCACGGGCGCGAGTTCCGGCATCGGCGCGGGTGTCGCCCAGTCGCTCGCCGATGCCGGCGCGAAAGTCGCCATCAACTATCACTCGCACGCGGAACCCGCCGAAAAGCTCGCCGCCGAGATTACGGCGAATGGCGGCGATGCCTTCGCCGTCGCCGCCGACGTCTCCGACGAACACGAAACCGACGCCATGTTCGATGCCGTCGTCAAGCGCTATGGCACGGTGGATATCGTCGTGGCGAACTCCGGCCTGCAAAAGGACGCGAGGTTCACCGAACTCACGCTCGACGACTGGCGCCGGGTTATCGACACGAACCTGACCGGGCAATTTCTCACCGCGCAGCGCGCGGTACGCGAGTTTCAGCGGCGCGGGCCGCGGCCGGTGTCGAAGGCGCTCGGCAAGATCATTTGCATGAGTTCGGTTCACGAGATCATTCCGTGGGCAGGGCACGTGAACTACGCATCGTCGAAAGGCGGCATTCAGATGATGATGAAGTCGCTCGCGCAGGAAGTCGCGCCGCTGCGCATCCGCGTCAATTCCATCGCGCCCGGTGCCATCCGCACGCCGATCAACAAGGACGCGTGGGACACGCAGGAAGCGCTCGACCGGCTGCTCACGCTCGTGCCTTATGGGCGCGTCGGCGAAGTGGAAGACATCGGGCGCGCGGCGGTCTGGCTCGCCTCCGACGACAGCGATTACGTCATCGGCACGACGCTCTTCGTCGACGGCGGCATGACGCTTTACCCCGGTTTCGCCGACAACGGATGATCTGTTCGTCCCGACAACAAACGAAGGCCAGCGGGCCGCAACCACATAACCAACGGGACATACGATGAAGACAATCACAGTAGACGTCGCCGTGATCGGGGCGGGCACGGCCGGTCTCGCCGCGTTTCGCGCGGCAAGCGAGGCTGGCGCGAAGGCCGTCGTGATCGAAAGCGGCGAACTGGGAACGACGTGCGCGCGCATCGGCTGCATGCCGTCGAAGCTCTTGCTCGCCGCCGCGAACGGCCTGCACGACGCGCACGCGCTGGCTCCGCGCGGTATCGAAGGCACGCATGCGCTCGATGCCAATTTCGCGCACGTGCTCGACTATGTGCGGCACGAGCGCGATCACTTCGTGAATAGCGTGATCGAGGAAACGAAGTCGTTTCCCGACGGGTCGATCCTGCGCGGCCACGCCCGCTTCGACGGGCCGACGACGCTCGTCGTTAGCGACGAGACGCGCATCGAGGCGAAAAGTATCGTGATCGCGACGGGCGCGGCGCCCGTGATTCCAGACGAGTTGAAGGTCTTCGAGGACAAACTCATCACGAGCGACGATCTGTTCGAACTGCACACGTTCCCAAAGCGCATGGCCATCTTCGGCGCGGGACCGATCGCGCTGGAACTCGGACAGGCGCTGTCGCGGCTGGGCGTCGAAATATTCATCTTCGCGAAAGGCGGCGGCGTCGGCGCGATCAGCGACACGCCCGTGCGCGATGCGCTCGCCGCCGCGCTCGCCGACGAGTTCTATCTGGATGCGGATGCGAAGATCGACGAAATGTCGCTCATGGACGGGCAACCGACGCTGCGCTTCAAGACGCCCCTAGGCGACGAGCGCATCGAGCGCTTCGATCTCGTGCTCGCCGCGACCGGACGCGCGCCGAATCTAAAGCCGCTCGACCTCGGCAAAACGGGCATCGAGCTGAACGACAAGGGCGTGCCGCTCTTCGACGAAAACACCATGCAATGCGGCAAGAGCGCGATTTTCATTGCAGGCGATTGCGACGGCACCCGTCCCTGGCTACAGGATGCCGCCGACGAAGGCAAGCTCGCAGGCGACAATGCCGCGCGCTTCCCGGACGTGAAGCCGGTCAAGCGCAAGGCGCCCTTTTCCATCGTGTTCTGCGAGCCGCAGGTGGCGATCGTCGGCGCAGCCTACGACGATCTCGACAAGCAGATGACGGTGACGGGCGAAGTATCGTTCGAGACGCAAGGACGCAGTCGGGTAATGCGGCAGAATCGCGGCCTTCTCCATATTTACGCCGATGCCAAAACCGGCAAGCTGCGCGGCGCGCAAGGCTGCGGCCCGGCGATGGAACATCTCGGGCATTTACTCGCCTGGGCAATGCAACTCGACTTGACGCTGGACGAAACGCTGAAGCTGCCTTTCTATCACCCGGTTGTCGAAGAAGGATTGCGCACCGCGTTAAAAGATGCGAATAGAAAGTGCTATGAAGAACGCTCGGAGACGCCACCGGGATTGCCCAGCGCCGCAGGTTATTGAACGCCTGAAACGAGAAAGGCCGGCTGCAAAAGCAGCCGGCCCTTTTTTACTTAGAGCAAGAATGCGTGATTTAGCTTTGGCTCAAGCCATATTGCAGTGCAAGGTCAAAACCGAGCACGACGAGCGAACAAAACAGCCCCAGCGACAAATTCGCAAGGCGATGCCCCACGTCCTTATGCTTCGTCAACACCGCGCCCGCCAGGAAAGCAATTTCAACGATGACCTGCATGGCGAACACGGCGACCATCAGCGCGAACTCATAACCCATCGCGTTGAAGTTCATGAAATTAAAGCCGTTGACCGCAACGTAAGACCCTACTCGCCAGATTTCGTATGCCAATAATAGCAACGGGAAAAAGTAGCTGGCTACATAAGTCGGCAGCGTGGCGTGCCGCAGTTCCATGTTTAAGTGTCGTGTTACTTGCATCGCGTACTCCTCGTCTGAGCGCCCGACAGGCCGGGCTAATCGCCTGCATCCAGTAACGCCATTGCAGCCGTGTTTAAACAGTACAAGGGCGTCGTGCTTTCAGAATAGGACAATTTTCGAGAAAGCGAATCATCGTTATCCCGATGATTCCACCCAGTAAGGGGTTTAAAGCGACATGGTGCAGTGCAGCTTAATAAAGCGATTATTACGTTAAGACGAATTAGGCACGCACGTGCGTGCCTAATTAACCTATTGCTTAATCTGCGTTACCGCTCCTGGGTTTTTCCGTATAACCTGATAATGCCCGAAAAGTCGAGTCCGCCTAATCCCTGCTGGCTCATCGACTGATACAATTGTTGTGCCAGGGCGCCCATGAAGACGGGCTGTTTCGCGCCGCACGCGGCATCGACTGCAAGGCCGAGATCTTTGAGCATGAGATCCGCGCCGAAGCCGCCGCTATATCCGCGCGAAGCCGGCGCGGTTTCGACAATCCCCGGATAGGGATTACACGTATCCGAACTCCAGCAACGCCCCGTCGATGTATTGACAATACTCGCCAGTTTCGAAGGCTCGATACCGAGCGTTTCTCCGAGTTTCATTGCTTCGGCTACGCCGATCATCGAAATACCAAGCAGCAGGTTATTGCAGATCTTCGCAATCTGGCCCGTTCCGGTTTCGCCGCAACGCACCATGTTTTTACCCATGCCCGCCAACACGGGACGCAAGGTTTCGAAAAGCGCTTCTTCCGCGCCGACCATGAAGGTGAGCGTGCCGGCCTGCGCGCCGACCACGCCGCCAGACACCGGCGCGTCCGCAAACGGATTGCCGTGCTCCGCCGCCACCGCGCCGATGAACTTCGCCGTCGCCGGGTCGATCGTGCTGCTGTCCACGAGCGGAACGCCTGCCTTGACGCCCGCGAGCACGCCGTCATCGCCGAGATAGACCGCCTTCACGTGCGCGGCGGCGGGCAGCATGGTGATGACCACTTCCGCATCCCGCACCGCGTCGCTCGGGCGCGCGGCGAGCGTCGCGCCTGCCGCTTTCGCCGCATCGAGCGCGGGCGCGGAAAGATCGAACGCCGTCACCGCGTGACCGGCCTTGAGGAGATTCGCCGCCATCGGGCCACCCATGTGCCCGAGTCCGATAAAGCCGATATGCATCGCTGTCTCCTGTTTAACGCAACGCGATGGTCGTGTTGACGCCGTCGTTGACGGTGGCGTCGTCGAACCAGCGCGCGGTCACGGTTTTAGTCTGCGTATAGAACTGCACGACCTGCTTGCCGTACGGACCGAGATCGCCGAGCTTCGAGCCGCGCGATCCCGTGAAGCTGAACGCGGGCACCGGCACCGGAATCGGAATGTTGATGCCGACTTGACCGATATCGATCTCGCTCTGGAACTTGCGCGCCGCCGCGCCGCTTTGCGTGAAGAGGCCGACGCCGTTGCCCATCGGATTGCGGTTCACGAGTTCGATCGCGTCTTCGAGCGTCGCCGCTTCCAGCACGCACAGCACCGGCCCGAATATCTCCTGCTTATAGATGGTCATCTCGGTGGTGACGCCCGTGAAAATGGTCGGCGCGATGAAGTTACCGCTCTCGTAGCCTTCGATCGACACGTCGCGTCCGTCGAGCGCGAGCGTCGCGCCCTCTTCCACGCCTTGGCCGATCAGCCCGAGAATGCGTTCCTTCGCTGCCTTCGATACAACCGGCCCGACATCCGTATTCGGCTCCGTGCCGCCGTTGACTTTGAGCGAGCGCGCGCGTTCGACGAGTTCCGGCACCCAGTCCTTGGCCGCGCCCACGAACACCGCGACCGAGGTCGCCATGCAGC
The DNA here is from genome assembly GCF_031450875.1 of Caballeronia sp. LZ001. Lineage (NCBI taxonomy): Bacteria > Pseudomonadati > Pseudomonadota > Betaproteobacteria > Burkholderiales > Burkholderiaceae > Caballeronia > Caballeronia sp. LZ001. The sequence goes on from NZ_JARTVX010000004.1 coordinate 1,707,207, forward strand.
GTTGTCCCGCCGCGCCGAAGCCCGCGCCCGCGAGCGCGTTGAGCGTCTGCTCCTTGTTGGCGTCGGGCAGGACGACGGCGTGATTCTTGGCGCCCATCATCGACTGGACGCGCTTGCCGTGCTGGCTTGCGAGGTTGTACACGTGCGTGCCGACCGCCGTCGAGCCGACGAAGGAAATCGCGCGGATCAGCGGATGCGTGCAGATGGCATCCACCACTTCCTTGCCGCCGTGCACGACGTTGAGCACGCCCGCCGGAATGCCCGCTTCGACCGCGAGTTCGACCAGTTCCATGGTCGAAAGCGGATCTTGTTCCGATGGCTTCAGCACGAAAGTGTTGCCGCAGACGATCGCCATCGGGAACATCCAGAGCGGGATCATGGCCGGGAAGTTGAAAGGCGTGATGCCCGCGCAGACGCCAATCGGCTGGCGCAGCGTGTAGGTATCCACGCCGCCCGCGACGTTCTCCGAAAACTCGCCCTGTTGCAGCGTGCTGATGGAACACGCATGTTCGACGACTTCGAGGCCGCGGAAGATATCGCCTTCGGCATCGGCCAGCGTCTTGCCTTGCTCGGCGGTCAGCGTCTGCGCCACGCGTTTCAGGTTTTGCCGCACCAAATCCTGAAAGCGCAGCATGAGGCGCATGCGCACGCCGAGCGGTGTGGTGCGCCAGGTCTGAAACGCCTTGTGCGCGGCAGTGACGGCGTCATCGACTTCTTCCTTGGTTGCGAACGGCACGCGGCCGACGACTTCCTGCGTCGCCGGATTGACGATATCGCGCCAATCCGCAGTCTTAGAGTCGATGAATTTGCCGTCGATCAGCAATTTGGCCGTGCGAGTCGACGTGTCTGCGCGAGCCGCGCCTTGAGCCGGATGTTCAGCAGCAATATTCACGAATGTCTCCTTGTTGGAATGTCATGCAGAAAGGACGAACGGAAGCGACGGGACGCGCCAGAAGGCCAGCGGCAAGGGAATGAGCATGTCGTCTCCAGAATCGTTATCGGCGCGCCGTCATGCAGCGCACTCGTACCCTTGAGTATAGTTATGCAAAAGTCCATCGACGCGCCATAAAAACACCCGATCGATATGCAAAAACACACGAACTTCGATCTAAGCAAACTCAACTGGGACGACCTGCGCTATTTCCTCGAAGTTGCCCGCACGCAGCGCGCGAGCCACGCCGCCAAGCGGCTGGGCGTGGATTACACGACGGTCGCGCGGCGCATTCGCGTGCTGGAAGACGCACTCGGCGCGCTACTCTTCGATAAATCGCGCAGTGGCGGTTTCGTCCTCACGGCGGAAGGACAACATCTGCTCGGTTTCGTCGATTCGATCGAGACCACGGTACAGTCCGCCACCGAGCAAATTGCCAACACGGGCCACGCGCTGTCCGGCCACGTGCGTGTCGGCTCGACGGAAGGTTTCGGCTGCTTCTTTCTCGCGCCGCAACTCGCGCGCTTTCAAGATGCGCATCCGAACATCTCCATCGATCTGCTGCCCGTGCCGCATTTCGTGAGTCTCTCGAAACGCGAAGCGGATATCGCCGTCACGCTCGAACGCCCGGAGCAAGGCCAGTACGTCTACACAAAGCTCTGCGACTACCGGCTCAAGCTCTACGCCACCGCCGAATATCTCGACGCGCATCCGCGCATCCAGACGAAGGACGATCTGCCGCGTCATCGTTTCGCGAGTTATATCGACGATCTCGCCTTCAGCTACGAGCTGCTCTATCTGGAGCGCGCGGTGCCGGGCGCGGTTTCGCGCTTTCGCAGCACGAGCGTGATCGGGCAGTACTTCGCCGCGTTGCAGGGCCGCGCGCTCGCCATCCTGCCGTGCTTCATGGCCGCGCCGGATGCGCGACTCGTGGCGGTGTTGCCGGAGCAAGTGGAAGTGACGCGGGCGTTCTATCTTTCTTGCCGCGAGGACTTGCGCAAGCTCAGACGCATCACGACAGTGTGGGATTACTTGCGCGAAGCAGCGGACGCCAACCGCGCGTTTCTCATGGGCAGCGACTCGAACATGACGTGGGTCGACGTCAAGGCATCCTGATTAATTCCGAGATAAATAAGGCCAAAAAGCGGAATTCGTAGCATTTTGATTCGAGACCTCAAATACGCGCATTCGTGCGGCATAATCGCCGGCCGGTTTCCATGTTCGTTCCGCGCCGCGATCCTCCTATCCTCATGCTTTCGCCTAGTTTCATCCTGCTTCAATCCGCACGGGCTCACGACGCCCGTTCTGCTCGCGCGTCTCGCTAATGGCTTTCGTCATCTGGTCACGGCGATCGGTATCGAGCAAGCGCATTCGCTTCGTCGAAGCGCGTACCGCGCGTGCAATCGCCGTCGTCGCGCTGATCGCGCTGCTCATCGCGGCGCTCGCGCTCGGCATTGCCATCGGCACGATCTTCGGGCGTAGTCATCTCGGCGAGGAACACGCGCTCGTCTCGCGCAATTCCTACGAGATCGAACAACTCGGCCGTCTCAATGCCTCGCTGATCGAACTCGCGCCGCGCGTGGAAAGTCTTGCCGCGCAAGTCGGCGAACTGCACGATTTCGACGCTCACCTCAAGGCCGCGAACGGCGGCGAGGGCGGAGCACCCGGTGTCCACGACGTCCCGCCGCTGCCCGATAGCGACGAAGGCGGCCCCGCACTCGATGGCGCGGGCGGCCCCGAATTGCCGCCGAATCTTTGCGATATGAACAGCAGCGCGACCGGCTCGCCCCGGCAGCGCATGAAGCGCGCCGAGCAGATCATCGACTGTATCGGCGACAAACTCTCGCTGCTCCAGGACAAGACCTTTGCACACTACGCCGCCTACATGGCCTACCCCGGCCGCGATCCCGCGCCGGGCTCGCACTTCGGCTCGCCTTACGGCAATCGCTTCGACCCGTTCACCGGCAGGCTCAGTTTCCATCCCGGCATGGATCTGGTCGCGCCCACGGGCACACCCATTCTCGCGAGTGCGGGCGGTCGCGTGGTCCAGGCCGGCGAGCATTCCGGCTATGGCAATGCGGTGGATATCCGTCACAGCAACGGCGTCGTCACGCGTTACGGCCATGCATCGAAACTGCTCGTGCATCAGGGCGAGTACGTGATGCCGGGACAAGAGATCGCCGAAGTCGGTTCCACGGGGCGTTCGACCGGACCGCATCTGCACTTCGAGGTGATCCTCGATGGCGCGCAGATCAATCCGAAGCCCTATCTCATGCTTTTCAGGGGCATCGCTCATGCGCAAGGCTGATTCCAAACGGGCGTCGATGCAACTCGCGCGCCACACCTACTCGCTCACGCCCAAGCGCAGTCTCGCGTTCGTACCGGGCGTCATCGCCGCGGTCTGCGCCATCGCCGCGCTCGGCGCTGCCGGCTATTCGCTCAAGACTTCGCACGAACAGGCGCGCAAGCTCGACGTGCTGTGCGCGCCGCCAGCCCCCGAACAGACGTTGCGCGATCAACTTCAGCATGCGCAATTCGCGCTCGAACAGGAAGCCGCAACGCGCACGGCGCTCGAACAACGCGCGGCGCAGGCCACCGCGCAGATCGAGAAATTACAGACCGATCTCGCCTTCCTCAAGAAACAGCGTTGATGCGCTTCTCGCAGCGCCGCCGGCGTCGCTCGTCACATCCAAACAGCATTGCAAGGACTCGATATGTTTTCATCGAAGAAAGACACTCAAGGCGTGAAGCAAGCCAAGCTTGCCACGCTCATCGCGCATAACGTTCATATCTCGGGCGACCTCGAATTCAGCGAGGGCCTGCGCATGGACGGTCAGGTCACTGGCAACGTGACGGGCCGCATGGGTGACGAGTCGCTGCTCGTCGTGAGCGATCAGGGCGCGATTCACGGCAACGTCGTCGCGCACGATGTGATCATCAACGGACGCGTGGTCGGCGACGTCACCGTCGCGAATTTCGTCGAGCTTCAGTCCAACGCTCACGTGCACGGCAACATCTACTATCAAAAGTTGCGCATGGATGTCGGCGCGACCGTAGAAGGCAAGCTGACTCGGCTCGATTCGATGCAAGGCGGCCTCGTCGCCACGCTGCCCGCGCCCGAACCCATTCCCGTGCTCGATTACTCGGCGAAATAAGGCGTCGCGTTCTTGCAGCAAGGGAAACAGCGAGCATGCAAGGCGAGGCATTTCCGCTAAGATTCGAGAGATGAAGAGGCCACGCGCTCGCGCCCTCGCATGTCGCTCGTACATGACGCGGCCCGAGCGCCCATCGACGCGTGGCCCGTGACATCGACACAACAAGGGCGCCCCATGCTGGTCAATTGCGCGGCTTATCAAAACGGCCGGAAGCTCGCGGACGTGCATATCGACGATATCAACGCTTATCGCGATCTGCCCGATTCTTTCATCTGGGTTGCATTGAAGGAACCTGGTCCCGGCGAACTCGCCCACATGACGCATCAGTTCGGCTTGCACGAACTCGCGGTTGAAGACGCGCAAAACGGGCATCAACGTCCGAAGATCGAGGAATACGGCGATTCGCTATTCGCCGTGTTCCACACTGTCGAGTTCGATGAAGAAGGCGAAGTGCTCGTTGGCGAGATGAACGTTTTCGTCGGCAAGAACTATGTGCTCTCGGTGCGTAACCGGACAACGCAAGGCTTTCAGGAAGTCAGAAAGCGCTGCGAGCGCGAGCCGCATTTGCTCAAGCACGGTCCGGCGTTCGTGATGTACGCGCTGCTCGACGCGGTGGTCGATCGTTACTTTCCCGTGCTGGAATCGCTCGGCTCGGAACTCGATGAAGTCGAGGAGCGCATCTTCGAACAGAACGGCTCGACGGCTTCGCGCGAGATCATCGAAGATCTCTATTCGCTCAAGCGCCGCATGACGATCTTGCAACATCACACGGCGCCGTTGCTCGAAGCAGTCAGCAAACTGTATGGCGGACGCTCTCCGGGGGTGTGCGCGGGCATGCAGGAATATTTCCGCGATGTGTACGATCACTTGTTGCGAATCGTGAAGACCATCGAAGGACGTCGCGAAATGATCGTTACCGCGATACAGGTGAATCTCGGCCTGATCGCGCTCTCGGAAAGCGAAGTGACCAAGCGTCTCGGTTCGTTCGCCGCGCTCTTTGCCGTACCGACCATGATCGCCGGCATCTACGGGATGAACTTCCATCGCATACCCGAGCTGGACTGGGCTTACGGCTATCCTGCATGTCTTGCTGTCATGCTAGCGGTGGATTTAGTACTATATTGGCGCTTCAAGAAGGCAGGTTGGCTATAATGCTGTCTTGCGGAGCTCGCGCCTGGCGCCAAAACGGAACCAAAACGCGATTTCACTTGTCTAACAGAACATGTCGGCGCGAGGGGCTTCAGGGTCTGTCGGCAGGCTCACCGGTTCAGAGCTGGTAGCTTGAATTGACGCGAAACGGCCTCATATCTCCTCCAGACTGTTGCCAGCGCGCATTCGACACGTTCACTCTAAGCTTCACCTGTACCGCACCAACCGCACGTCGGCAAAAATTCAAGGTCCTGCACGGCCTTGGCCACGCCGATGTCGCCGTCCCGGTCATGCCGGCCAGGCGCTCACTTCCGAGCCGCCATGTCGTTCCGGCCTCTGTCCGTCAAGCTCTCGGGCCTGAATTGAGACGCGGCGCGCTCATCGTCAGGGGCGCGTCGGGCACCGCTTTCGCGCTTTGTTTGCGATGCACGCCGCCCTGCAGCGACCACGCCCGTGCAGCGCCGCCCGCCTTTTTGGCGACTTCCGCGGCGAGGCACTGTGGCAACGGCGCGGCACCCATGATTACTACTTCAACAGGAGCTCCATATGGCGAAAGAAGAACTACTCGAACTCGACGGTATCGTTGATGAAGTGCTTCCCGACAGTCGCTACCGCGTGACGCTGGACAATGGCGTCGTCGTGGGCGCATACGCCTCGGGCCGCATGCGCAAGAATCACATTCGTATTCTCGCGGGCGACCGCGTGACGCTGGAATTGTCGGTGTACGACCTGACCAAGGGCCGTATCAACTTCCGGCACAAGGACGAACGCGCAGGCAGCGGTGGCCCGCGTGCGCCGATGCGCCGTCGTTAAGCGGCAACGTCGTACATGCGGTAACGGTTTGATCAGGAACGCGCCCGCCCGATCCGCGGCAAACGCGTGCATTACCTTGAGCGGATCTTCACAACTTCGACGCGGCCGCTAGCCAGCCCGGTCGGGCAAACCGCCACGGCTGCGCCACGCGTCGATGTCTGTATGTTTCGCTTAATCGAGCTATCGAGCGGCCCGCATCGCCAATATGGCGTCGAGGCCGATAGCGAAACCGTCTTCGTCATTGCTTGCCGAAACCAGGCTCGCGCGCCGTTGCACGGCCTCCGACGCTTGTCCCATGGCAATCGACACACCCGCGATCTCGAACATGGCGACATCGTTGCCCATGTCGCCGAGCACGGCCACACGATCCAGCGGCACATTCGCGCGCTTCGCCAGCTCGCGCACGGCGTCGCCCTTATTGGCTTCGAGGCTCGTGACATCGAGGTAATAGGTTTGCGAACGCGCCGCGTGTGCGCGATCCTTCAGCCGCTCCTCCAACTGTTTCTCGACCTTTTCGATCAGCGTTGCATTCGAAGTCGAACCGACGATCTTGTCCACCGCCGACAGATCGAGTTCGTCGAAGCGCTGTACGCGCACGCCTTCGTAGCCCACGGTGCGCGTTTCGAGCGGCACGTATTCGCCATCGGGATTGGTCAAGTACCAGTTATCATCGATGAACACCCAGGCATCCACGCCCGTTTCGGCAAGCCTGTCCAGCGCGGTCTGCACGGCATCGCGCGGCAGTTTGTGCGCGGCGAACGTTTCCCACGTTCCCGGCTGAACCAGACTGCCGCCGTTGTAGGACCCAAACGGCAAATCCACGCCGAGCGTCTTCACGATATGACGCATGCCTTTGCCCGGCCGGCTGCTCGCCACCGTGAACTGCACGCCCGCTTCGCGCAGGCGCCGCACGGCGTCGACGGCTTTGTCGCCGAGCGTCTTGTCGGTGTAGAGCAGCGTGCCGTCGCAATCGGTGACGACGAGTTCGACCTTCGCGAGCGCCTCGAACGCGGCGGCGCCGTCGCCGGTTGCGCTATGGAGGCCGTAGCGGATATCGGCGGCGCTCATGCTTGCGCTCCCTTTTCCTTGTCCGCGTGCTGCGCATTGAAATGCGGCAACTGACGCGTTTCCCGCACGGAACGCGGATGCCAGAGCTTCGCGCCGCCTTCGATGCCCGCCGCGTTCGACACCACCGCCACGTTCGGCGGTAACTCGAACTTCAGATTCGCGGCATTGCCGCCGCCGATCCACAGCTTGTCGTAATTCACGAGCGACGACAGAATGCCGATGACCTTCTGAACGCGCTTGTTCCAGCGTTTATTGCCCGCCTTCTCGCGCGCCGCCGCGCCGATGTATTGGTCATACGCGTCGCCCTTCTTCGACACTGGATGATGCGCGAGTTCCAGATGCGGCATGAGTTCGCCGTCGCGAAAGAGCGCGGTGCCGGCGCCGGTGCCAAGCGTCAGCACGAACTCCAGGCCGCGCCCTTCGATAGCCGCGAGCCCCTGCATTTCGGCATCGTTGATCATGCGCACGGGCACGCCGCCGACGCGCTGCGAGATCAAATCCGCGAGCGGGATGCCGTTCCAGTATTCGTTGCCGAGATTGGGCGCGGTCAGGACGACGTTGTTGCGCACCACGCCCGGAAAGCCGATGGAAATATGCGTCGGCGGTTCGGCAACGAGCGGCTCGACCAGCTTGATGAGCGTATCGACGAGCACTTCGGGCGTCGCCGGATGCGGCGTGGCCACGCGCAGGCGATCGCTCTTCATCTCGCCTTCTTCCGAGATGATTGCGGCTTTCAAGCCCGTGCCGCCCACGTCGATGGCGAGAATGCGCTCGGCGCGCGCGGCGCCTTTGTCGATGGTCGTGCGGCTCTTGGTTTTTTTCGCTACGGATGTCGTGCTCACGCTTTTCGTCCCCTTGATCAGTCGGTTTTCTTGATGGTGTCGGTAAGCGAGCGCCACGCGCGGCCATCGGCTGCGAGCAGCTTGTCGGATTCCTCGGGCCCCGCGCTACCGGCCGGATAGCCGTGCACCTCGACCTCGCCGTCATGCGGATGCAGTACGTCGTCCACCGCGGCCCATGCCGTCTCGATGCTGTCCGCGCGCTGAAACAGCGTCTCGTCGCCGAGCATGCAGTCGTAGAGCAGCGTCTCGTAACCGACGTTGGCGCGCTCCGCGAAGAAATCGCCGTAATTGAACGCCGAGCGCACCGCGCCGATCTGCATGATCGGTCCCGGCACCTTCACGTTGAAGTCGAAACTCGTGCCGTGCGCCGGATCGATACGCAGCGTGAAGACGTTGGGCGTGAGTTCATCGACGGGCGTGTCGCGGAACAGGCGAAACGGCACGGCCTTGAGATAGATCGAAATCTCCGTGCGGCGCTCGGTCAAGCGCTTGCCGGTGCGCAAGTAAAACGGCACGCCCGCCCAGCGCCAGTTGTCCACATAGACGCGCGCCGCGGCATAAGTTTCGGTGCGGCTGTCTTTCGCGACGCCGTCTTCTTCCTTGTAACCCTTGCCCGCTGGACCGGCCTCGTACTGGCCGAATACGACGTCTTTAGGATGCAGCGGCACGATTGCATCGAACACCTCGGCTTTCTTGTCGCGCACGGTTTCGGCGTCGAAGGAATTGGGCGGCTCCATTGCCACCATGCCGAGCAACTGGAACAGATGGTTCGGCAGCATGTCGCGAAATGCGCCGGTCTGTTCGTAGAAGCTGCCGCGCCCTTCCACGCCGATGGTTTCCGCCGCCGTGATCTGCACGTGATCGATGTACTCGCGCCGCCACATCGGCTCGAACATGGCGTTGGCGAAGCGCACGGCGAGAATGCTCTGCACCGTGTCCTTGCCGAGAAAATGATCGATGCGATAAACCTGCGACTCCGACGCATACGAAAGAATGCAGCGATTGAGCTCCTGCGCCGTGGCCAGGTCGGTACCGAACGGCTTCTCGATGACGAGGCGGCGGAAGTTGCCGTCCTTCTCTTCCAGCAGGCCCGCGCTGCCGAGATGCTCGACGATAGGCCCGAAGAACCGCGAGCTCACCGCCAGATAGAACACGACGTTGCCGCCCTTGGCCTTTGCGAGCCGGCTTTTGAGGCGCTCGAAGGTTTCGTCTTCGGTGAATTCGCCCGCGAAGTATTCGAGCCGCTCGGTGACCCAGCTCCACGCTTTTTCGTTGAGTTGCGACGTGTGGAACGTGCTCGCTTTGTCGGCGGCGAACTTGCGTAGCGACTGCGTCAGCTCATCGCGCCAGTCGGCGGTTTCGCGCTCGCCATGATTGACGCCGATGATCTGCATGCCGTCGTCGAGCAAGCCATCCGATGCGAGGTTGTAGAGCGCGGGCATCAGGAGCCGCTTGGTGAGATCGCCGCCCGCGCCGAAGATGACCAGCGTGCACGGCGGCGCGGGATGCTTGCCGGCAAGCGGCGTGGCCTGTTCCGGCTTTTGCCCGCTCAATTGCGTTGGATTCGATTGCTGTGCTTCGTTGTTCTCGTTCGGCATGACTCGTTTGCCCCTTGATCGTTTTGTGCAGTACTCAGGACAGACCCCGAGCGACGCGGCACAGTTCAAAAGCTTGCAGTGCTTTGCGGTAGAAGCAATAAAGACGTATGGTTTTTGTAATTCGCAACCTTACGTGTCGTAAAATATGCGCGCCAGCGGCGTGGGTACGGGCGGTGCGGGGCATGCGTCATCATCAACCATCAATGCGACACGGACCTCACATGAATGCCGACGATACCAAGATCGACCTGCCCGCCTATTACAAACGCATTGGCTACGAGCAAACGCAGCATACGGGGGCCACGCTCGAAACACTGCGCGCCCTGCATGCGCTGCACCCGCAAGCCATCCCGTTCGAAAATCTCGATGTCCTGCTCGGCCGTCCCGTTCGCCTAGATCTTGCCTCGGTTCAGCGCAAGCTCGTGACCAATGCGCGCGGCGGCTATTGCTACGAACACAATCTGCTGTTCCGCAGGGTACTAGAAGCGCTCGGTTTTCGCGCGCGAGGTTACGCGGGACGTGTGCTGTGGGGCCGCGACGATCCCGCCATGCCGCCGCGTGCCCACATGCTGCTGATCGTCGATCTCGACGAAGGTCCCTTCCTCACGGATGTCGGTTTCGGCGGCATGACGCTCTCCGCGCCGCTCGCGCTCAAGTCCGGGCTTGAACAGATCACGCCGCATGGCGCGTTCCGGCTCGACGGCATCGAAACCGGAACCATGCTGCCGGGCTACATCCTGAACGCCTATATCGACGGCGACTGGAAGCCGGTCTATCGCTTCGACCTCGATCCGCAATACGACGTCGACTACGAGATGTCGAACCATTTCGTGTCGACTTACCCGAGTTCCGTCTTCGTGAACAACCTGCTCGCGGCACGTCTTGCGCCCGGCAAGCGCTACGGGCTTTTCAACCGGCGCCTGAGCGTGCACGACGACCGCGAAGGCACAAGTCATCGCGAACTGAAGACGATAGAAGAACTAAGGCGTGTGCTGTCGGACGAGTTCGCCATTCGTCTGCCGGATGCCGCCGATCTCGATGGCGCGCTCGCGCGGCTTCCGTAACGCATCGAGCGCAACGCCGATCCCACTCCCAGCACACGCACGAGACCACGATGCTCAAGAAAAAGACGCGCGGCGGCAGCGATTTTCAGACTCATCATCGCAGTACGATGCTCGCGCGGCAGTTGCCCGCGTGGCGTTCGCAACTCGTGGTGATCGGCCTTGCCGCGGCTTTTTTCGCGCTCGCCGGACGAGCGGCGTGGGTGCAGGTGGTCGATCGCGAGTTCTATATCGGCGAAGGTCAGAAGCGCTATCAGCGCACGCTCTCCTTGCAGGCGACGCGCGGCAAGATAGTGGACCGTCACGGCGCCATGCTCGCCGTCAGCCTGTCGACGTATGAAGTCTGGGCAAGCCCGAAACTCTTCGACGGCACGCGCGGCGACGACATCGCCCAACTGCTCGGCATGCCCGCGCGCGATCTGCAAAGACGCGTCGAAACCGGCCGCAGCTTCGTGTTGCTCCGGCGGCAAGTGGAGGCCGAGACAGCGGAGAAGATCGCGCAGATTGGGCGCGCGGGCATCACGCTCGTGCCGGACACCAAGCGCTTTTATCCGGAAGGCGAATCGGCGGCGCATATCGTCGGCTTCACCGACAACGAGGACAACGGTCAGGAAGGCGTCGAACTCGCGGCGAACGCGCGTCTGACAGGCGAAGCGGGTCAGCGCGAAGTGATTCGCGACCGGCTCGGGCGCGTGATCTCGCAGATCGGCGAGCCCGACTTGCCGCAAAACGGCGAGACCATTGCGCTCACCATCGACCGGCGCATTCAGCAGCTCGCGCATACGCATTTGAAGGCGGCGATTGCGAAGCATCGGGCGCGCGCGGGCAGTGTCGTCGTGCTCGACGCCAAGACCGGCGAAGTGCTCGCGCTCGCCAACTATCCGACCTTCGATCCGAACGACCGCAGCCATTTGACCGGAGAGCAACTGCGCAATCGCGCGCTCACCGATACCTTCGAGCCCGGCTCCACCATCAAGCCGCTGGTCGCCGCGTTGTCCATCGACCTCGGCAAGACGCGGCCGGAGACGCGCATCGATACGTCGCCCGGCACGCTCAAGATCGGCCCGAACGTGATCCACGATACGTCGAATCACGGCGTCATCACCGTGTCGGAGGCGGTGCAGATGTCGAGCAACGTCGCGCTCACGAAGCTCGCGCTGCAGATTCCCGCGCAGACCATCTGGGACAAGTACCGCGATTACGGCATCGGCCGCGCGCCGGAGCTGACTTTTCCGGGCGCGGCGGTCGGCAGGTTGCGCGCGCCCGAGCGCTGGAAGCCGATCGAGCAGGCGACCATGGCTTATGGCTACGGCATGTCGCTGTCGCTCGTGCAGATTGCGCAGATCTATACGGCCTATGCCGGCGACGGGCGCTTTCGCGCGGCCACGCTTATTCAGGGCGAAACGCGCCGCGACCCGTTGCAGGTCACGAAGCCCGCCACCGCGAAGGCCGTGCGCAACATGCTGGAAATGGCGATGGGCCCGAACGGCACCGGCCGCGCCGCCGCGGTCGAAGGCTATCGCGTGGGCGGCAAGACCGGTACGGCGAGAAAGCAGATCGGGCGGTCGTATGCGGCGAACAAGTATCGCGCGTCGTTCGTCGGCATCGCGCCGATGAGCGATCCACGCGTGATCGTCGCGGTAATGATCGACGAGCCGTCGGGCACGACGTATTACGGCGGGACAGTGGCGGGGCCGGTGTTCTCTGGCATCGTCGGCGCGACGTTGCCATTGCTGGGCGTGCCGCCGGATGCTTGAGCGGGCGCGCACTTTGCTGCCAAATCATCGAGCGCGAACCTTGCCGCATGTCCGCCTTATCGAACTGTAAAGGCCCTGTGCTCTAATGCGGGTTCGCAGAGAACAACGGTCATTCGGGAGACTCATGAAGAAATATGTCGCGGCGCTAGCGCTGCCTTTGCTCATTACCGCGTGCGGCCGTTTCCATAATGCCGATGCCGGGCAACCCGAAGTCGAAGCCGCATCCACGGATAACCGGGTCGGCGAAATCGTCCAGTGCATCACCGACGAAGCAAAGAAGCACGACACCAAATACAAGTCGACGCCAATCCCGCAGGGCACCATGCTCGAATTCGGTGATTCTAACGTCGTCAAGGTCCGCTACGACAACGGCGAAACCACGTACCGCTTTTATCCCGGCGAGCGCCACGCATCGAATCTTTGGATCGAAGGCGCTGGCAAGAAGTGCGCGCCCTGAATTCAAATGCGCTCGACCAAAGCCATCAACGCCGTCGAACGGCTTAAAACGCGTAGCGGCAACGCGCACTATGCGGCCGTCTCCATGCCCGGCGGCTACTTCTATCTAATCGAACGATCGGCGGAAGGCTCGCGCAAGATCTCCGAGCCAATGCCAATGGACGATTTCGTCACCTTCGTCAACGCGCGCGAGCCCGGCAAGCCGCGCAAGGTCAGCAAGCTCGACGAGGCGCTCGAAGCGCAGATCAGCCGCAGCGGCAAGCGCGCGTCCGAGTAGCAGTTTCGTCTTCGCGGGTAGTCCCGCATCCTTCCGAATCTCATCAGCCCTTTGCGCGGCGCAGCGCACATAGCGCCGCACCGCGCCTGCTTGAATGTGCGATGCCAGACGGAGCGCCGCCTCGCCGTTTGCGACTATTTTTTCAACGATTCGCAAGGCGTTGACATGGGGATGTCGTCGCCGCACGCGTCGTGAAAACAAAGACGAGTAAGGGGCGCTCACGACGGTTCGACCAGAGCCGGCGTGGGAGATCGGGGTACGGGGTGAAGCGGCTACGGCGTAGCGCGACGATGAGCGATTTCATCGGGTGCTTGCCTGCCGAGAGGAAGACCACAAATGAAAAAAAAGAAAAGTGAGACCGAGGGCAGTCTCTTGCCCTCGGCCATGGCGGATCTCGAACTTCAGCATATCGAGCGCGCAGTCGCGCAGCTTCGCACGATGAACAACCAGTCTTCCGGCACGCTCAATGTCGACTATTGGCGCGAGCGGCTTGCGGCGGTATCGGCGGGATTCGCGCTCGTGCCGGCGCAGAAGCAGCGCATCGAAGCGCTTTCGACGGCGCTCGATTCCGTGAGCAGCAAAGGGCCGAGCGGCCCGGGAAGCCGCAAGAAATCCACGAACAGGCTGTGGGCGAAAGCGGCCTAAAAACCGCTTTCGCCACTCGCGCCGGGCGGCGCGAAATTCCGCGCTGCGGCGCGCGCTATTGTCATATCCGTTCGCGCGAAAGCTGCGCGAGGGGTTCCCGGTGCTCACTGCCGGGCATCGTTCCTGCTCGATGAAAGGTCATCGATTCATACAGGGAACGCCATGTCCAACACATCACACCGCACCTCGAAGATGGTCGCTGCTATCGTTGCCATCGGCACGACGGTGTTCAGCACTTACGGCTTTGCGCAGATCGTCCAGGGCTCCGGCTCCGACTCGCAAGACAGTCGCGCCTCTGATTCGACTTCGCGTGCGAATCCGGCGGGCGTGACGGTGCATGAGTCGCAAAAGCCGCAATCGAAGGATGCGGCGGGCGCGGCGCGAGGCCCCAGCGCCGGCAAGGATCACAAGACCGATGGCGCGGGCGGGTTCAACAACGGTCTCTACGGCACGGGAGCTGGCAACAATAAATAAGGCGTGTGGTCGGATAGCGATCAGGGCGTTGCCGGTTACCCGATGCCCTGTGCCGCCTATCCGTTACTTCTCGCCTTGCGGCGTTCCCTCGATTTCCGGCGCAATGGCCGCGTGATTCACGATCGCCACGAGCGATATCCCGCCGAGCATATTGCCGATCACGGTCGGAATCATAAAGACCAGAAAGTAATCGCCGATACTCGCCGCACCGATCATCACCGCATAGGCCGCTTCCACCGATCCCGCGATCACGTGCGTCAGCTTGCTCACGGCAACCGTATAAGTCACGATCAAAATAGTCAGCAGCCGCGCCGAGCGCGCGCTCGGCAGCAGCCAGACCATCAACGCGATCAGCCAACCTGAAAACACGCCGCGCACGAGCGTCACGCCGAAGTCGGCGGAAAACGGCATCTCGGCGACGTGGGCAAGCGCTTCGGTGACTTCCGGCGAGAAGACGCCCTTGATCTGCAGAATGCCCGCGAAAATTGCCGTGCCGATAAGGTTGAAGACGAGCACGATCGCCCAAAGCCGCAGTGTCTTGAACAGCGTCTTCATATCGCGGCGCGTGAGCACCGGCAACACAGCGGTCAGCGTGCTCTCGGTGAACAATTGCTGGCGTCCGAGCACGACGAACACGAAACCGATCGTATAGCCGAAGCTCGATACGAGCGAACGCCAACTCGTCTCCGGTAACGAGCTTTCGAGAATCGACTGGACGAGAAACGAGAAACCCATCGAAAGGCCGGCGGCAAGCGCCGACCACATCAGCGCGCCGAAGGTCCGCTCCATCGCCGCCTCGCCTTCTTCGCGGACGATTTCGTGAACGACGAGCGCATGCGGCGTCGAATGCTCGGCCGCCTGTTCACGCTCGGCGTTATCGAGGTTGGGCGACTGTGCGCCAGCGGAACTTTCCTTGGGAGAAGCTTCGGTGGACGTTTCTTCTTGCTGCGCGCCGGGTTGCGGCTGTGACATGTTTTTCTCCCTGAAAGCCGCTCGATGCAGGGATCGGATGAGCGGCGGCGAAGCTTTCAAGCAGAAAGAATGCCCGACGAGTCAGTTTGAAGACATTTTCTAGCGGACGATGCCGCCATCGAGCGAATCATAGCCGCGCCACTTGTAGATCAGCGCTGAGATAAGCCAGCACGCGGCGAAGAGACCGACGATTGCATAACCGAGCGCGCCGAAGTGTTCGGAAAGCACGGCGACCGCGTCCCACAGTCCGCCCTTCAGTTGCAACCGGTCGGCGATCAACCCGAGCGCTTCGATGCCGCCTATCAGCACCGCGATCAGCACCGAGACCAGCGTGACCGTGAGGTTGTAGTAGAGCTTGCGGATCGGCTTCATGAAAGCCCAGCCATAGGCGCCGACCATGAGCATGCTGTCGGCGGTATCGATGAGCGACATGCCCGCGGTGAAAAGCACCGGAAACACGAGGATCGACCACACCGGCATGCCGCGCGCGGCTTCCGCGGCGGCGATACCCATGAGGCCGATCTCGGTCGCCGTGTCGAAACCGAGTCCGAAGAGAAAGCCGAGCGGATACATATGCCAGCTTCGGCTGATGAGGCGGAAAAGCGGCCGGGCGATGCGCGCGATCGGTCCGCCGCCCGCCATCAGCAGATCGGCGTCGTCGTCGCGCCATGCTTCGCCGCGACGCACGCGCCTGAATGCGCGCCAGACGCCGCCCAGCACGAACAGATTCATCGCCGCGATGGCGAAGAGAAAAAGCGCGGAGACGGACGTCCCGATCACCGCGCCGATCTCACGATACTGCGCAAAGCGGCCCTGCAGGGCGAACGCGGTCGCGGCAATGAGCGCGCTCGCCACCACGACGACCGTCGAATGGCCGAGCGAGAAGAAGATGCCGACGCCAAGCGGACGCTTACCCTGCTGCATCATTTTGCGCGTGACGTTATCGATGGCGGCGATGTGATCGGCATCCACGGCATGGCGCAGTCCGAGCGAATACGCCAGCAGCGACGTGCCGAGCAGCACCGGATAGTGCCGGAACGCGACGAGCGCCCAGAGCCACGCGAGCACATTGAAGACGATGAGCCCGGCAAACATGCGCGTCGACTTGCGTCGCAGACTGAAAGCGCCCATTCGCCCGGCAGTCTCGATGCCCGCGCTGTGACTCGGGTTAGCGTCTCTGTCGTGAAATCGGGACATGTCGGTGGATTTGGGGCCACAAAGGGTCAAAGGATACCGCGCTTCGATGGGCGGCCAATAATCGGCGCGGCCACTCCCGCGCGTTCGGCGCGTTCACCGGCAATCACGTGACCTGCCGCATATATGACTTTTTGCCTATTCCTATTCGCTGAGCGGGGAAAACATAGGCGGATTCATTGGTTGGGCGCATCGAAGCGCGCAGCTAGGATGGCACTTCGCTTATCCCGACTTTCGCCATGCCCCGCTATCTCGACGACGCGCAACGCGAGCAACTCCAGGAACAACGCGCGACGTGGCGCTGGCGCAGCGCGTGGCCGACGTGGCTCGTGATCGTCGCGGTGTACAGCGGCTGGTTCGGCGTGGCGCTCCATGCGCGCACGCTCGGCTTGCCGGTCACGCTCACGCTGCTCGCGGTGCTCTCGTGCTGGTACATGTCGCTGCAGCACGAACTGCTGCATGGACATCCCACGCGCTGGCCGCTCGTCAACATGCTTTTCGGCCTGGCGCCGCTCGCCGTGTGGTTTCCGTATGCGGTGTATCGCGACTCGCATCTGCGTCATCACGACGACGCGCATCTGACCGAGCCCGGCCGCGACCCGGAAAGCTATTACGTCACGCCGGAGCAGTGGGCCAATGCGGGCGTCGTATTGCGCGCGGCTCTCGCTGCCCGCAATACGTTCTTGGGCCGCGTGCTGATCGGTCCATGGTTCTCGATCGCCGCCTCGTGGCGCGAAGCCGCGCAGGCGGTCGCGCTGGGTCAATGGCGGATCGTCGCGAGCTGGCTCGTGCACGCAGCGTCGCTTGCCGCGCTTGCATGGTGGCTCGATGCCCGTTGCGGCATTCCGTGGCGCGCGTTTCTGTTCGGCGTCGGCTATGCATCGCTGGCGCTGGCTTCGGTGCGATCGTTTCAGGAGCATCGGGCGGAAGGCGATGCCCGCGAACGCACCGTTCTGAACGAGGCCGCGTGGCCCTGGCGACTGCTGTTTCTGAACAACAATTATCATTCGGTGCATCACGACTTGCCCGGCGTGCCGTGGTTTGCGCTGGGCGCGGTGTATCGGCAGCGGCGCGAAGCATACGGCGCGAGCAATGGCGGATTTGTCGTGCGCGGGTACGGCGAGTGGATCAAAAAGCATGCGTTCGCGCGCGCGGTTTCACCGGTGCATCCGTTCGCGGGCGGGACGCGCGCGCCGGTGGAATGGATCGCCGATACCGCCGTCACGACGCGCACGAACGCGATGCAACGCGGCGCGGCCAAGCGCTTCGGGCAGCCGGTGCTCGTCAGGGCTGCGGCGTCCACGCGTGATTCGCGCTCGGCGAAGGTTTCGTAGATCGGCTTGCGGCCGAGCCGCCCTGTACGATAGAGCGCTCTCGCTTCTCGCAAAGCTCGCCCATGCAATGGATCACCGCCCTTCCGATGTACAACGTCACGCCCGCGCTGGCTGCCGACTGGCGCGCGCTGCTGACGGACGTGAAAGCGCGGGTGACAGACTGGCTGGACGAACGCGCTGATACGCTCGACATCGTCGATCCGGGCGGGGATCTCACCACTTTCTGGCAACGCGACGATCTGCTCCTGTCGCAAACCTGCGGTTATCCGCTCGTTCACGCGCTCGAAGGCCGCGTGCAACTCGTCGCCACGCCCAATTTCGATGTCCCCGGCTGCGCGAACGGCAGCTATCGCAGCGTGATCGTCGCCGGAAAGCACACGCAAGCGACGACGCTCGCCGACTGTCGCGGCCTCAGAGCCATCTACAACAGCGACGACTCCAACAGCGGCATGAACTTACTGCGTCACGCGGTCGCGCCGCTGGCCCGCGAGGGCCGCTTCTTCGCTTCGGTCGAGCGAAGCGGCGGGCATCTGGCTTCGCTTCAAGCGCTCGCGACGGACCGAAGCGCGGATGTCGCCGCCATCGACTGCGTGACCTTTGCTTACGTGCGCGAACATGTGCCGGACCTAGCCGAAGGCGTCAGGGAAATCGGCGTGACGGCGAGTTCGCCCGCGCTGCCTTTCATCGCCTCGAAGCGGGTTCCGCGAGACGGCATCGAGCGGCTCGCCGCCGCGCTCGCGGATTCCGTACGCGACCATCCCGCGCTTGCGCAACGGCTGCGGCTCGACGGCTTCGTGCGCCCCACGCGCGCCGACTACGCGCCGATTCTCGACCTCGAACGCGATGCCATCGCGCAAGGCTATCCGCGGCTCGCCTGATCGCTTCGGCAAGAATCCCGCACATTCGGCACAATCGACTTTTAAACGCGAGGCGCCGGCGCGGCTTGTCCGCCAGCCGGGCCTGAACGCTGACGGCCACGCTTCTCGCCGTCCCACGCATCCGGAACGTCGCAATGATCCCCTTCTCGCTTCTAGACCTCTCACCGATTCCGCTCGGCTCGACCGCCTCCGACGCCTTCGCGCATTCGCTCGACCTCGCCCGTCACGCGGAAAGCTGGGGCTATAACCGCTACTGGCTCGCCGAGCATCACAACATGACGGGCATTGCCAGCGCGGCGACGGCGGTCGTGATCGGCCATATCGCGGCGGGCACCAAGACCATTCGCGTCGGCTCGGGCGGCATCATGCTGCCGAATCACGCGCCGCTCGTCATCGCCGAACAGTTCGGCACGCTCGCGTCGCTGTTTCCGGGACGTATCGACTTGGGCCTCGGACGCGCGCCCGGCACCGACCAGACCACGGCTCGCGCGCTGCGTCGCGACTTGCAAGGCAGCGCCGACTCCTTCCCCGACGACGTCGTCGAACTGCAGCGTTTTTTCGCCGATCCCGTCGAGGGACAACGCGTGCGCGCAGTGCCCGGCGCCGGTCTTCATGTGCCCATCTGGCTGCTCGGCTCGTCGCTCTTCAGCGCGCAACTGGCGGCGGCGCTCGGGCTGCCGTTCGCGTTCGCGTCGCATTTCGCGCCGGATTATCTGCTGACCGCGCTGGAGGTGTATCGCACGCAGTTCCGGCCATCGGCGACGCTCAAGAAGCCTCACGCGATGGTCGGCGTGAACGTCTTCGCCGCCGATACCGTCGATGAAGCCCTCTTTCTATTTACCTCGCTGCAGCAGCAGTTCATCAATTTGCGGCGCGGCACGCCCGGCCAGTTGCCGCCGCCCGTCGACCAGATCGCGTGGAGCGAGGGCGAGCGCGCAGGCGTCGAGCGGTCGCTCGCGTGTTCGGTGGTCGGCGCGCGTGCGGATGTCGAAGCGGGTTTGCGCTCGGTGATCGAGCAGACTCAGGCCGACGAGTTGATCGTCACGGCGCAGATCTTCGATCATCGGGCGCGTCTGCGCTCGTTCGAGATCACGGCGGAAGTACGCGATTCGATTGCCGCCGGCGGTTGAATCGGCGCAACGACGAAGGCCGCACGACATTCGGGAAAGCCCCTACGCTTTACGCGCGCGCTTTTGACAGGCAATAATGAGACAGGCGGGGCGCGTGCGCGCTTCGCATCTGCTTATCCGCCGTGTCTGCCTTCGTCGTGCGCCCGAAATTCGTGCATGAGAGAGGAGGCGCGGCAAGACAACAACAAATACGTCGCAAGACGGGAGGAAGAATGTCGATGCCGAAAAGCGCCGCCACGGGCGCCATGACGCTCCTGACGGAATACGATGAATCGAGCGGCCAGGAAGTGCGTTCGCTTCGGCTCGAACCCGCTTCCGACGGCAAGGCTGTTCTGCTGATCGAGATCGACGAGCGCAAGCCGGGTATTCATCGTGAAGTTCGTTATGAAATTACGCCCGCCGAACTGATTGCGGCAATTCGCGCGCACGGTGCGGAATTGCCGGGTGAACAACATAGTCGTTAAAACAATTTAATAGTTGGCGCAAGCAGCATACAATAGCGTTCGGGCGACGCATCAGCCGTTCGGGAAACCGGGCGGTTCGAGTGTCGCTTTCCCGTAGTTCGTAGCCTCCCGACGTGACCTCCCGCGCGCACTATAGTCGTGCGTCCGTCATGGCGATTCCCGCACGAGCCAATGTCCGAAGCCGGTATTACTGTTATATAGCCGACACAGCGGGGACATTAATCGGTGTGGGCGGCGCGTGTGACGGGATAAGCGCGGTCTGCGGTAAATACACTAATTGACGCACGTTTCACTGTGCGTCACGCTGGAAAAAACATATCAAACCTAGTCATCGAGCCGCCCCGGTCCGCGCGGGGCATCGGTTCGTCTTTCGCAAATCAAAAAGCTGAATCAGGAAAGCCGTGGACGAAAGAAAGCGAGACAGCATCATCGCGTATTTACGCAGCCGAATGGTCGAGTTCGGCATTACGGAAGGCGCGCTGGCCGAAGCATTGGCCGACGCACCAGCGGCCGAACCGCCGCCCACCTTTACCAAGACCAACGGCGCCAACGGTACGGCGAAGCCAGCTCGGGCCATGCCGCAATTGCCGTCACTGCCGCAATCCGGAGACGGCGCAGCGCCGATTTTCCGTAACGCCAGCGGCGATACGTGGGACGGCCTGGGCGACATGCCCGAATGGCTGAAGCGCGCCGTGCATGCCGGTCAGGATATCGAGTTTTATCGCGTGTAACGCCCTTCCTCGTTTCCCCGCCTTTCGGATACGCATGCACGGTGGCCAATAAACGCCATCATTATGCGTAGTCATTTAGCGCGATTCGTAAGGCATGGGCGTTTCGCCTTCGTCATTGTCACCTCAGGCCATGCAAGCGGAATGCTCCGCGCGCTTCTGCGCGCGCCGGTTTTTCGCAAAGACGGCGTGGTTAATCGCGCCCGCATTTGCCGACCGGCCGTGCACATTCGAAACGCACACGCATGCAATTGCGCGGCTCGGCGCGTGCGAAGCCTCGCGCATAGGCAATTCATCGCGAATAATCAAGCCTAAAAAATTTCGACGATGGTTCCCTTTCGCGGCGGAAAACGTTTATTGGTGGTGACCAGTACCCGGCTTTCCTGAAAGCGCCGCCGTTTCGCGAACACTTCATCGTTACATCCAGCACACCGTTAGTACACCGCAAGTACGCCGAACAGGTCCCGCAGTCTTTGCTCGACAGGGGGGAACGCATGAACGCTTACCGACGCCTCGCGCGCCACGATACCGAAACCGAAACTGATTGGCAGCTGCATCGACAGACGAGGAAGCGGAGCACGCGCTCAGACCTCGCCTTGCATCGCGGCTGACGTATAGCGTCCGCGAAACGCGTATCGAACGAGGAGCGCCATGTTGCCCCGGCCCACTACCCTGCCGAGCGTCGAGCGGCGCATGACAGCCGGGCGCATGTTGCTCGAAGGGGCATCGGTGCAGGCCGTGGCGGAGCATCTGCATCTGTCCTTGCAGACGGTGAAGCGTTACAAGGCAATCGTGTCCGATGGCGGGCTCGACGAGCTCGCGAAAATGGGCGTGGGCGGACGGGTATCGGTGCTGGACCGCGAGGCGCTCGAATGGATCGCGGCCGCCTTGCAGGGCCCGGCGCGCGTGCATGGTTTTGCGAGCGACGCGTGGACCAACTCGCGTCTGCGCGAACTGATCGAGCGGCGCTTCGGCGTGCGTTATTCGCGCGTCTATGTGTGGCAGATCGCGACCAATCTCGGACTTGGGCATCTGCTGTCGAAGTCGCGACGCTGATGCCGGTGATGTTCAAATATCAAAGGAGATGACCATGCTTCGAACTTCGCGTCGTGCAGGCAGTTCATGGATCGGATGCGCACTCGTCGCGCTTGCTTGTGTCTCGGCTTTGCCGGCTGCGGCGCAGGATGCCGCGTCGGAACCGCAAGCGCGAGCCGGGGCGGCGGTGGCGCAAGTGCAGGCGCATGTGGTTGGCATTGACCCGGTGACGAACAGCGTCGCGCTGAAGGGGCCAGCGGGGCGCGTCGTGGAAGTCGCCGTCAATCCGCAGGTCGCCGATGTCAAGAAGCTCAAGATAGGCGACACGGTGAACATCGAGTATCGCAACGCCGTGCTGATGCGCGCGGTCAAGGCGAAGCCGGGTGCGATTCGTGAGCGCGTCGACACGCAAGCGACCGTTCCGGCGACGAACGGCGTGACGGCGCAGGCGCGCACGGTGGAGATACTGGCGACGATTCAACACATCGACAAGAAAAAGCGCGAGATCACGCTACGCGGCCCGACCCACACGGTGACGCTTGCGGTCGCGCCGGACTTATCGCTTGACGGCTTGAAGTCCGGAGATATGGTGCATGCGCAATTCGAATCGGCGACGGCCATTCAAGTGCTCAGGGACGGGCAGCCCTTACGCTGATCTTGACGCGCAATCGCCATCCTCAGGAAAGCCTTTGCGGATCAATGCGTTGGATGGGTCACGCAGCGGCTATCCACAGGGCTTTCAACAGAAACTGTGGATAGTTTCGTGGATGACCCATTTGCATACGCGAATAAAAAAGCCCCGCGACCGCGGGGCCAACCTCTCATTCCCACTACCCTTTCGACCTCAGAAATTGAAGTTATCGATATTCGCCGAATCGAACGTCGTAGGCGGCCCGAGAATCACTTCCCCGCTCTTTCCCACGGTCCGCTTGCCCAGCTTGCCGGCTTCGAACGAATCGCCTTCCTTGCCCGTGATCGTGCCCGAGGCAAGACTGGCCGCCGCGTACGCCGCGAGATAACCCAACTGACCCGGGTCCCACAACTGGAACGCCTTGACCGTGCCGTTCTTCACGAACGCGCGCATCTGGTTCGGCGTGCCGAGACCCGTCACCGTGACCTTGCCCTTGGCCGGCGAACTCGAGATATA
Source organism: Caballeronia sp. LZ001 (assembly GCF_031450875.1). Taxonomy (NCBI): domain Bacteria; kingdom Pseudomonadati; phylum Pseudomonadota; class Betaproteobacteria; order Burkholderiales; family Burkholderiaceae; genus Caballeronia; species Caballeronia sp. LZ001. The sequence continues at coordinate 1,730,315 of NZ_JARTVX010000004.1, forward strand.
ACGCGCCGCCGCCGCGATGCCCACCGATGTCGGCGCCACGATTCCCTTCAGGTTCGGATAAGCCTGCAACAGGCCCTGCGTCTCCACGAATGATTTTTGATCGTCATCGTTGCCGTAGGCGATCTTCACGAGTTTGATCTTCGAATACTCCGGCTTCTTCAGTTCGTCCTGCATCCATTTGATCCAGGTGTTTTGATTGGTCGCGTTGGGCGTCGCGGAGAGAATCGCGAATTCGCCTTCACCGCCAATCAGCTTCGACAGCAACTGGATCTGTCCACGTCCGATCGCTTCCGACTCGGCCTGATTCACGAAAATCTGCCGTCCGTCGGGCGCGGTGTCCGAGTCGAAAGTCACGACCTTGATGCCCTGCGACATCGCTTTTTTCAGATACGGCACGACCGCGTTGGCGTCGTTGGCGGCGATCACGATGGCGTTCTGCCGCTGCGTGATCAACGTGTTGATATAGCTCACCTGTGACGACGCGCCCGCATCCGACGGGCCGACGACCTTGCCATCGCCCTTGAACTCCTTGATCGCGGCCATGCCGCCGTCATCGGCAATGACTTCGTACGGGTTATTGATCTGCTTGGGCAGGAAAGCGATCTTCAGCCCGCTCTTCAGCTCGGCGGCGCTTGCGGCAAGCGCCACGGTGGCGGCCAGCAAGGCCGCCGCGAGCACCGGCCCGCGTGAGAATCGATACGGTTTTTTCATGTATGTCTCCTGTCATTGCGCGCGAGTTTTGCCTTTGGACAAACCGTTGCGCTGGTTATCAACGTTCTTCAATGCACCCTCGACCAGCCTTCAACACCTACGACGTCTGCGCCATGAAGCGTCTTTCACGCGCGGCCCGCCAGCGCGCGACCAGATTGGGAATCAGCACCGAGGACAGCAGCAGCGCCCCGGTCACGATAGTCAGTGTTTCGCTCGATACATCCGCGAGCGTCAGCGCATTGCGCAGCACGCCGATGATCACGAGCGACAGCAGCACGCCGATCATCGACCCGCGTCCGCCGAAGATGCTCACGCCGCCGAACAGCACCGCCGCGATCACCGACAACTCGAAGCCTTCGCCGTTGTCGCCGCGCGCACTCGTGAAACGCAGCGTATAGACGATGCCCGCGAGCGCCGCCATCGCGCCGGACAGCATGAAGAGCCTGATCTTGGTCTTCGCCACGTCGATACCCGAAAACTGCGCGGCCGTGGGGTTCGCGCCGATGGCAAAGAGGCTGCGACCGAACGGCGTCGCCTGCAACAGCACCGTGAAGACGAGCGCGCCCGCGATCACGAGAACGAAGGGCATCGGCAGGAAGGTATCCGCGATGGTATCGATGCCAAACGACGTGTACGACGCCGGAAAGTCCGCGATGGCCTGATCGCCGAGCAACACGTAAGCGAGACCCCGAAACAGCGCAAGCGTGCCGATGGTGACAGCAAGCGATGGCAGATTGAAGCGCACGATCACGAGCCCGTTGAGCAGCCCGGCCATTGTGCCCGCGACGAGCACGATGGCGATGACGAGCGGCATCGGCAAGCCCATGTGCCAGAGCACGCCCATCAACGCGCTCGACACGCCCAGCACCGACGCCACCGACAAATCGATTTCCGCCGCGACGATGATGAGCGTCATCGGCAAGGCGATCAGCGCGATCTCGGTGAAATCGGCGAGCATGTTCGAGAGGTTCGCGCCGGAAAGGAACATCGGCGAAAGCACGCGTCCGCCGATCAGCGAGACGACCAGCACGATGGCGAGCATCGCCTCCCATTGCAGATGACGGCGTTTTGCCGTGGAAAGAGCCGAGTCGGGTTTAGCCATGATCGCGTTTCCTCATCATGCGGCGCGCGACCGAGCGCGCGAGCAACGTATCCAGCGCGATCGCCGCGACGATCAGCGCGCCTTGAATGGCCTGCTGCCAGAACGGCGACACGCGCAACACCACGAGCGCGATGTTGATGACGCCCAGCACCAGCGCGCCAAGCGTCGCGCCCGCCACCGTGCCGACGCCGCCCGTGATCGCAACGCTGCCGACCACCGCCGCCGCGACCACCTGCAGCTCGATGCCCTTCGCCGTGCTGGCATCGACGGTGCCGAAACGCGCAAGCCACAGCACGCCCGCAAGGCCGGCGATCGCGCCGGACAGTAGGAAGCCGATCATCACGCGGCGGTCCACGCGAATGCCCGCGAGACGCGCGGCTTCGGGGTTCGAGCCGATGGCGTAATGCTCGCGGCCGCCGCGATACTGCTTCAGATACACCGACAACGCGATCAGCACGACGAGCGCGATCAACACGAGATTCGGCACGCCGAGCAGCGATCCGGTTGCAATCGTGGCGAAGCTATCCGGCAGACTCGTCGCGTTGATCTGGCCGCCGTGGACCCACGCGTAGTCCGCGCCGCGCACGATATACAGCGTCGAGAGCGTGGCGACGAGCGACGGCACGCGCCCGAAGGTGACGAGCGCGCCGTTCACCGCGCCGATCACGAGCCCGACGCCCATGCCCGCGAACATCGCGACGATCACCGGCATGTGCGGGTTCATCACGAAGAGGCTGCCGACCGCATAGGCGCTCACGCCGACGATCGACGCGACCGACAGATCGATATGCCGCATCAGCATGACGATCGTCATGCCGGCCGTCAGCAAGCCGATGATCGACACATTCAGCAGCACGTCACGCAGATTCTGCAGATTCAGAAAGTCCGGCTTCACCGCAGCGGTCGCGCCAATCAGCACGAGCAGCACGATGAAGAGCGTGAGCTCGCGACTCTTCGCGATCGAACCCGCGAGACTCTCGCGTTTCGTTTCGGCGGCAGGCAGCGCGGGCATGGTGGGAGAGTGTCGTGTCATCATGCGGCGCGTCCCAGGGTTTGCGGCGATGCGCCCAACGCGGCGCTCATCACCCGTTCTTCGTTTGCATCGGCGCGAGCAATGTCGGCGCTGATACGGCCTTCGTGCATGACGAGCACGCGGTCCGCCATGCCGAGCACTTCGGGCAGCTCGCTTGAAATCATCAGCACGGCCATGCCCTCTTTCACGAGTTCGGCGAGCGTGCGATACACCTCGGCTTTCGCGCCCACGTCGATACCGCGCGTCGGTTCATCGATGATGAGCACCTTCGGATTCGTCGCGAGCCACTTGCCGAGCACGACCTTCTGCTGATTGCCGCCCGACAGCGTGCCGACGGGCGCATCGAGATCGCCGGCCTTGAGGCGCAGGCGCTTGCCCCAGTCGGCGGCGAGCGTCGATTCGCTTTTCGCGGAGATGAGCCCGTGCCGCATCAAGCGGCCGAGCACGGTGAGCGATGCATTGCGCGCGATGCTCAGTTCCAGCGCGAGCCCTTGCGCGCGGCGATCCTCCGGCACGAGCGCGAGGCCCGCGCGCACCGCTGCCGCCGGATGGCCGAGGGCGAGCGCCTTCCCCGCGATCTTCACTTCGCCGCCATCGACCGGATCGATGCCGAAGATGGCGCGCGCGACTTCGCTGCGTCCCGCGCCGACGAGGCCCGCGAGCGCGACGATCTCGCCTGCGCGGACATCGAAGGAAATGTTCTTGAATACGCCTTCGCGCGTCAGGTTGCGGACCGAGAGACGCACGTCGCCTGGCTGAACGTCCGCCTTCGGATAGAACGTGTCCAGATCGCGGCCGACCATCTTGCTCACGATGGCATCGATGGTCATGTCGCTGGTGAGCGCGTCGTAGACCTTCATGCCGTCGCGCATGATGGTCATGCGCTGCGTCAGCGCGAAGACTTCGTCGAGCCTGTGCGTGATGAAGAGGATCGCGACATCCCGCTCACGCAGCGCACGCACGATGGCAAAGAGCCGCTCCACTTCCGTTAGCGAGAGCGCGGCGGTGGGCTCGTCCATGATGAGCACGTTGGCGTCGAGCGAAAGCGCCTTGGCGATCTCGACCACTTGCTGGTCCGCGATCGACAAGCCTCGCACGAGCCGTTGCGCGCGCAGGTTCACGCCGAGCGACGCGAGCAACGCATCGACTTCGCGATGCATTTCGTCGTAGCGTATGCGTCCGAGCCGGTCGCGCGGCTGCCGGCCCATGTAGATGTTCTCCGCGATGGAAAGGTCCGCGAACAGCGTCGGCTCCTGATAGATGACGGCGAGACCGGCATCGCGTGCCTCGGCGGGATTGGCGAAGCGGCGCGGTTCGCCATCGACCATAATCTCGCCTGCATCCGGCTGATACACGCCGGCGAGCAGTTTGACGAGCGTGGATTTACCCGCGCCGTTTTCGCCGAGCAACGCGTGGACCTCGCCCGCGAAGAGTTGCAGGCTGCCGTCGCCCAATGCGCGCACGCGGCCGAACGCCTTGCTCGCGTGCCGCAATTCGAGTCTTGGCGGCTTGTTGGTTGTCATGCGCTGTCTCCTGTTTGTCGGCCGAAGCTGGCGCTTGCTCCGGCCTGTGCAACGCCCTGTACCTTGGCGTTGCGCCTGAGCGCTTACGCGGGTTTCACGCGACGCCTTCGATCGAGTCCGACGCCAGTTCCGGTCTTCGAACGTTGCTATCAAATGCGGTAAATCCGCTCCGCATTACGCACGAATAGTGCTTGCTTTTCGCTGTCGCTCGCGTCGCTCACGATTTGCGCGTAGGCGTTCCACAGCTGTTTGTAAGTACCGAAAAGCCTGTCGACCGGGAAATTCGATGCGAACATCGCGCGGCCGACGCCGAAGGTATCGATGGTTTCGAGCACATACGGCCGGAAGCTCTCCACTGTCCATTCGTGATCGAGCATGGCGAAGCCGCTCAGCTTCACCGCGACGTTCGGACAAGCCGCGAGCGCACGCATGCCGTCGCGCCACGCGCGATATCCTTCGACCGAAGACCGGTCCACGAACATCCCCGCATGATTGACGATGAACTGCGTGTTTGCATGTTCGCGCGCGAGTTGCGCGGCATCGTTCATCTGCGACGGATAAAGCTGCAAGTCGAACGACATGCCGAAGCGCTCGAGCAACGCGAAGTTCCGGCGCCACCGAGGCTCGTGCATGAAGTGCCGCCCGACGTAGTCATACAACGGATTTTCATGCACGTTGAGAATCTGCCGGATGCCGCGCGTGTTGGCGAAGGCCGCGTGCGCTTCGAGCACGGCAGGCGCATCGTCGGCCGACAAATCCGCGCCCGCCACGATGCCGTTCGGCATGCCGCGGCCGGTGTCGTCGGCGAGTCCTTGCAGCCAGCGCGTTTCCTCGACAGGATCGGCGGGATCGTGGTTCGCATCAACGTGCACGATCTTCAGCACTTCGATGTCGCCGGCATCGCGCAACAGATCGGCGAGCAGATAGTCATGCTTTAAATCGCGCGCGTCGCCGACGAACGATGTCTGCGGATTCGCCAGCCACGGATAGTGATGCGTGGACAAATCCCACAAGTGGATATGCGGATCGACGACCTGCATGATGGTGTTCCTCACGAGCTTGGAAATGCGCGATTACGGAAGATGAAAGACGGGCGCAAGCGGCACGGCAACAGGCGCGTTGTCCGCATGCGTTTCCATCAGCGCGGCCATGTAGTCCCACCATTTGCGCATGATGGGCAAATGCGGCAACGCGTCGGTCGAATGCGTGCCGGTGCGCTTGTAGGTGGCGAACAGATGTCCGGTCGCTTCGTCGAGAAAAATCCAGTAGTCGCGGATGCCCGCTGCAACGAGCGCATCGGCCAGTTCGGGCCATATCTCGCGATGGCGCTTCTCGTATTCCTCGCGCATGCCCGGCTTTAGGGTCATGCGAAATGCCATTGTCTCCATGGCGGACCGCCTGATTTTGTTTAGTGAGCCCGAATGTTCGCGGCTCGTTGTGCTGCGACTATAATTCGCCGACCGATAACACGACAATCCGAAAGAAGGATTGGCCGATCGCAAATGCGTATCGGTTTGAAGCTACTGCGTTGCATCACCGCGGACCGACAATGAATCAGAACGTCTCACAGGTGGCGCTCGTCAATCGCCTGAAATTCAAGCATCTGGCGCTGCTCGTCGCGCTCGACGACGCGCGCAATCTGCACCAGGCCGCCGATGCCATCAACGTCGCGCAGCCGAGCGCGAGCCGCATGCTGGCCGATATCGAGGAAGCGTTCGGCTTCCTGCTCTTCGAGCGCAACGCGCGCGGCATGCAGCCAACGCCGCTCGGCATGTCCGCGCTCGCCTACGCGCGCCGCTCGCTTGCCGACCTCACCCGCTTCGCCGACGACCTCGACAACAAACGCCGTGGCGGACATGGCCAACTCACGGTCGGCGCGATCATGGGCGCCGCGCCCGACGTGCTCGCCATGGCCGTCACCGAACTCAAGTCGGAGCGGCCGCTGCTCAACGTGCGCATCCTCGGCGAAACCAGCGACCAGGTCGTGCAACTGCTGCATCGCCGCGAAGTCGATCTCGCGCTCGGCCGTCTCACCACGCCTTTGCAGCACAACGACTTCGATTTCGAACCGCTTGCGCGCGAAGCCATGCGGCTCGTCGTGCGCGCCAGACATCCACTCGTTTCGAAGACGACGCTCGCGCTCGATACACTCGTCGGCTGGCCGTGGATCCTTCAGCCGATCACGAGTCCCGCGCGTCATCTCTTCGAGGATGAACTCGCGCGTGCCGGGCTCACCACGCCTGCCGATATCGTGGAATGCGCGTCTATCTTCGCGACGCTGCAACTGCTGCAAAACAGCGACGCCGTCGCAATGCTGCCGGAATCCGTCGTGCGCGATTATCTGCGCGCGCAATTGCTGGTGGAACTGCCCATTGAAATCGGCAAGAGTCTGTCGGGCTTCGGCTTGCTGCGCCGCAAGTTCGAGACGCTCTCCGAACCCGCCGAATACTTCATCGCGCTGTTGCGCAAGTATTCGGCGTCGTCGCTCGCGGTCACTGCAGGTTGACGAAGAGACCGCCATCCACGAGCAGCGACGCGCCCGTCACGTAACGCGCGCGATCCGATGCCAGAAACACGACGCACTGCGCCACATCGTCCGGTTCACCGAGTCTTCCGAGCGGAATGCGCTTTTCCATATAGGCGCGCTTTTCCGTATCGGACAAGTCTTCGGCGTTGAGGTCGGTGGCGATGGTGCCCGGCATCACCGAATTGCAGCGGATGCCGTAAGGGCCGAGCGCGATGGCGCACGATTGCATCAGCGAATGCACACCCGCCTTGGTCGGCGTGTAATGCGTCTGCATGCCGCCGCCGACGAGCGCGCTGATCGAACTCGTCGCGATGATCGCGCCACCCGTGCCCTGATCCTTCATCTGATTCGCCGCGGCCTGCGTCACGTAGAACGCGCCGTTCAGGTTCACCGCGACCGTGGTTTCATAGACCGATGGCGGCATGTCGAGAAACGCATGGAACGGACAGATGCCCGCGTTGCTCGACAGCACGTCGACGCGCCCGAAGGCGTCCACCGTGCGGCGCACGAGTTCGCGGCCGGTCTCGTGTTCGGCGACATTGCCTTCGACCGCAATCGCGCGGCGCCCGAGCGCCTCGATCTCGCGCAGGATCGACTCGACCGCGTAGCCCTTGCCGTACGACTTGTCGTTGTCGCCCCAATAGTTGATCGCGACGTTCGCGCCTTCGCGCGCGCTCGCCAGCGCGATCGCCCGGCCGATGCCGCGCGAGCCGCCCGTCACGATCACCACTTTGTCTTTCAACAGCATGAACGTTTCCTTCAATGAGTGTACGGACGCGTCAACGCGCATTCGGGATTCAGCCGCACGCCGAAGCCCGGCGTCTCCGGCACCTTCATGCGGCCGTTCACCGGAACGGGTTCGTCGAGCAGCAAGGGCGTGAACATCGGCACGACCTGATCGGCTTTCTCGGCCATCATGAGGAACTCGGCGAACGGCGAGTTGTGACGCGTCACCACGAAGTGATAGCTATACACCGACGAACCGTGCGGCACCACGAGCACGTTATGCGCATCCGCGAGCGCCGATATCTTGATGAGCTCCGTGATGCCGCCGCACCAGCCGACATCCGGCTGCACGAGGTCCGCGCAGCCCATCTCGAAGAGCATGCGAAAACCCCAGCGCGTGGCTTCGTGTTCGCCCGTCGTCACCATCATGCCGCCTGGCACCGCGCGGCGCAGTTCGGCATAGCCCCAGTAATCGTCGGGCGGCAGCGCCTCTTCGATCCATTTCAGGCCATACTCGCGCGCCGCGTTCGCGAGGCGCTTCGCGTAGTTGAGGTCGAGGCTCATCCAGCAGTCGAACATGAGCCAGAAGTCGTCACCGACTTTCGAGCGCATGTCGGCCAGTTTGGCGATGTTCTTCGCGAGCCCTTCCTCGCCTTCGGCCGGTCCATGCTGCAAAGGCATCTTGCCGCCGATGAAACCCATCTCCTTGGCGAGATCCGGCCGCGCGCCGGTTGCATAGAACTGGAGTTCATCTCGCACCGGGCCGCCGAGCAACTGGAAGACGGGTTCCTGGCGCACCTTCGCGAGCAGGTCCCACAACGCCAGATCGACACCCGATATCGCGTTGAGCACGATACCCTTGCGCCCGTAGTACAGCGTCGCGAAATACATCTGATCCCACATCTTTTCGATATCCGTCACGCGCTGCCCTTCGAGGAAGCGCGCCAGATGCTTCTCGACGATGAATGCGCCGATCTCGCCGCCCGTCGTCACCGCGAAGCCGACCGTGCCATCGCTTGCCTCGATCTCCACGACGAGCGAGCCGAGCACGTTTAGTCCGAACGACTGACGGCTCTGGCGATACTCGGGATAACGCGCCATCGGCGTCGAGATGTGATCGTCGATCCAGTGGTTCGCGCCCTGATCGTGATAATCGGCGCCGCCGCCGCGAACGGTGAAAGCGCGCACTTGGCGAATGGTGGGCATGGACATGAGTGTCTGTCTCCGTTTGAAGGCGTTGTTGTTCAGGATGCGCTGGCGGGTTTGGCGCGGGCATCCCGCGAGGCGTCGCGCTGCGGCACGCGCACGAAGGCGACGATCACGAGCGCGGCCAGGACGCTCGCCGCGCCGAGCACCATGAGTCCGGCGCTGGTCGAATGGAATGCAGCTTCGGCGGCGGTGCGGGCCATCGGTGCAAAGAATCCGCCGAGGCCGCCCAACGAGTTGATGAGCGCGATGCCGGCCGCCGCGGCCGCGCCAGTGAGATAACGCGTCGGGAACGTCCAGAAGAGCGGCTGGGCGGCGATGAATCCGCTCGCGGCGCAACACAGCGCGAAAAGCGATACCACCGGCGTTCCCGCGATGCCCGACACGACGATCGCGACGCCCGACATAACGAGCAACGCGATAGCGCACACGCGATGCTTGCCGGTGCGATCCGCATAACGCGGCACGATCCACGTGACGATGACGGCCGCCACCCACGGCAACGCGGTCACGAGTCCGACACGAAAACCGACCTTGGTTCCGAGCAGCGCGGACACTTGTTGCGGCAGATAAAACACCACGCCATAGACGGCGGCCTGGATCAGGAAATACGCGCAGCACAAGACCAGCACGCGCGGATCGATGAGCGCCGCCAGCACGCCACGCGGTCCGTGCGATGACGCGTTGCGGGCGTCGTCATCGAGACGCGCGACGAGCAGCGCGCGTTGATCCTGAGTGAGCCAGCGTGCGCGGGCGGGGTCGTCGTCGAGATACCAGAACGCCCAGACACCGACGATCGACGCGAGCAAGCCTTCGACCAGAAAGAGCCATTGCCAGCCCGAAAAGCCGAGCGCGCCGTGCAAGTCCAGCAGCAATCCGGACAAAGGCGCACCGAAGATGAACGCGAGCGGCGCGCCGAAGTAAAACACGCCGAGCGCACGCGCCCGAGCGCTTTGCGGGAACCAGCGCGTCAAGTAATAGACGATGCCGGGAAAGAATCCGGCTTCCGCCACGCCGAGCAGAAAGCGCAACGTGTAGAAGGTCGTGGCGTTGTGCGCAAAGGACATCGCCGCCGAAACAAGACCCCACGTCACCATGATGCGGCACATCCACAGCTTCGCGCCCACGCGATGCAAGAGCAGATTGCTCGGCACCTCGAAGATTGCGTAGCCGACGAAGAACACGCCCGCGCCGAACGCGAACGCGGCATTGGTGAGGCCGGTGTCCTGCTGCAGCGCCTTCTGCGCGAAACCGATGTTCGCGCGGTCCAGAAACGCGAGCACATACATGAGCAGCAGAAACGGCAGCAGCCGGCGCATCACGCGGGACGTGACGGCGCCTTCCGCGCTAACGGAGTCATTCATGTCTCTCTCCAGGTCGCCTTGCTTTTTTATGATGGCGATCGAGCAATCACGGCGATATCAATAAGTCGCGCGTCCGCCCGACAGATCGAACACCGAGCCCGTGCTGAACGCGCAGTCTTCCGACGAGAGCCAGAGGATCAGCGACGCGGCTTCCTGCGGCTGAAGAAAGCGGTTCATCGGGATTTTGGACAGCATGTAGTCGATGTGCTGCTGCGACATCGAATCGAAGATTTCGGTTTTGGCGGCGGCCGGCGTGACCGCGTTGACGAGAATGCCCTTGCCCGCGAGTTCCTTGCCGAGCGACTTGGTGAGCCCGATCAGCCCGGCCTTCGACGCGCTGTAGTGCGAGGCGTTCGGGTTGCCTTCCTTGCCCGCGATGGACGACACGTTGACGATGCGCCCGTAACCCGCCTTCAGCATGTGCGGAACGACGGCGCGGCAAGTGAGATACGGCCCGATCAGATTGACATCGACGACGCGGCGCCAGACATCGGGAGCGAGTTCCCAGGTCGTGCCGTTGCCGCCGGTGATGCCTGCGTTGTTCACGAGGACATCGATATGGCCGTGCGCGGCGAGCGCTTTCTGGACGGCCGCCTCGATGGAGGCTTCATCGGTGAGTTCGACGACTGCGTCGCTCACCTTGCGGTCTTCGTGCTTGGCGGAGAGTTCCGCAGTCGTGCGTTGCAGCCGTTCGCCGTCGACGTCCCACAGCACGACATCCGCGCCCGATTCGAGCGCCCGTTGCGCCACCGCGAGGCCAATGCCGCGCGCGCCGCCTGTTACGACCACCGTGCGGCCCGCCAGATCGATCCGGTTCATCCTTTCGTCTCCTTTTTGTTGCGTCATTCATGCAAGAAATGAATGCCGTGAGACGCACTATAGTCCCACGGCAATAGCGCAACAATTCGAAAGGGCAATCGTTCGATAGCGAAAGCGGATCGGCTGGCTTATCGACGAGCAGGTTTTGCGTCGCGTGAGCGAAGTTTGAACATGCGCCGAGGTGTCTCGGGGTGGACTGCAGTCCCAGACCTTTCCAAGTGCTGGTCGTGAAAGGCGCGGTCGGCGAACATGGCAAAGGCAAATAAAGCGGCGATACCGATTGGGCTAAAGAGAAGAATGGCGACGAACACGAGAAACTCCTTAAACTGGCTACGTCGCAGTATAAAGCGATAATCTCGGTCAAATTATCCTCAACTTCGCAAAACGCCGTTTAACTATCGAAGCGACTTTTTAGGATGGAGCCGATTTCCGAATGTTCAAGTAGCGTTCGCAGCCATCGTCGGGAACGCGCGTTGCTATAGCTCTTCACGGTCGCATTGACCAGACGATAAATCGGGCCGCGCCCGAACATTACTCACATAAGAAAGCATGTTCACACCGAAAGCCTGCACTGCCACTTGCGTACTCGACGGAATGCCCGTCACGCTCACGTACTTCCCCGACACCACGCTACTGCGCATCACAGACGCAACCGGACATTGCGTCCGCGAGACGCGCTGGCCCGCACCGTGGCGCACGCTGCTTGCCACCTTGCGCGAATTCAGTGGACGCGACGCCGAAAGCCAGCTTTCCACGCTGCTCGACGAAATGCCCGTCGTGCAAAAATCCGCGCGGCAAACCGCGCCCGCATTCGCCTGAAACCGCCGCAACCGATGCCTGTTGCGCAATCGAGCGTCGCGGCTCGCGACGCCGATCCGACGCCCCTGGCGGGTCGATCGGCAACACTTACGCACGCCTCGTAAACCACGATCTTCAATGAGCGCCAACGAACGACGGCAGCAATCGCACGAAAGTAAAATGCAAGCTCATTGTCGATCGTCCGCCAGTCCGTTTTGAGTTCGCTTAGCCGCGCCCTTTACAATGTGGCACTCAGGCGTCTTGCCTCGCGCGAACCGCTTCCTTGTCGACACCCCTCTACGCATTTGGCTGTATGGTCACTGAAACGTCTTCATCGGAATCGCTCGCCGTCGCTGAGCGCGTGCGTGAGCTCATGGCCCGCCACGGTATTGGCAAGCGGCAGCAAACCGCGGAACTGTGCCGCATCCTCGACCTGAGTTTTTCGCAAGGGCACCGCAAACTGCGCGGTAACAGCCCATGGACGCTCGCGCAAATTCGCAAGGTCGCGGACGCGTTCGACGAAGCCGCGCTCAAGCTCTTCGAACCCATCGACACGCGCGCCGACGAGAGTGAAGGCACGGCGCACGACGCGGTGCTCAAGATCGGCTCGCTGGAAATTCCCTGCATGACGTGGGTCGGCAATGCGCTGGACGCGGGCAGCCGGCCCGACTTCATCGCGCAGAAGCTGAATAACCGCTGGATCGTCTCGCGTCACGAAGGCGTGCTGCTTCACGAAGCGTTCGACGTCCACAAGATCGAGATCCTGCCGCGCCGCGCGGATATTGAGAAGCCGATCATCGCCGTGGTCGACGACGATCACGCTTCCGCCGACAATCTGCACGACTATCTGGAATTCAGCGGCTTCACGGCGATGGCTTACTACGGGCTCGACGCGTTCCACGAAGCGCTGCAAGTGCAGGTGTTCGATGCCGTGGTGATCGACTGGCTGTTCGGCGTACACACGTCAGCCGGCGCCATCCGCGACGTGCGCGAGTCGGACAATCCGGATGCGCCCATCTTCGTGCTGACAGGCGAATTAACCACCGGCAAGGCGAGCGAGTCCGAAATCAGCCAGGTGATTCGCGACTACAACGTGACGTGTTTCGAAAAACCGGCGCGGCTCGGCATTCTCGTCGCGGATCTTTCCAAGCGGCTTTTGCGTAGTTGAGTCCGCTCACGCCGCGCGCCGCCGCACCGTCACGGCGCGGTGCACGGCGCCTTTCAGCACGTCATAGCGCACGGGCTTCAGCAAATAATCGAAGAAGAGAATCGCCGCGCGCGGGTCGACGAGTTCCGGCGCGTAGGCGCTCACCGCGATGATCGGCACGCTCGCGCCCGGCGAAAGGCGCGCGCGATATTCGTTGGCGAACGAGTAGCCGTCCTTGCCCGGCATGTGCAGGTCGGCGAGGATCACATCGGCGTCGTTGGCGCGCAGCCATGCGAGTGCGCTGTCCACATCGGGCATTGCGACTGTCCAATAACCCAGGTGCGTGAGCATTTCCGTCAATGAATCGCGGATCGCTTCGTGGTCGTCGATCACGAGGACGCGCGATCTGCCGCTGGCGGGCGTTTCTATTGCTTCATCGCGCGGCTCCGGCAAGTAGTCCACCGATACCGCCGGCAGACTCACGCGAAACGCCGCGCCCTGCCCGACTTCGCTCGATACCTCGATCGTCCCGCCCAGCAAATTCACCAGGCCGCGCACGACCGCGAGGCCCATGCCCGCGCCGTCGAAGCGCCGCGTGCTGGATGAATCCAGTTGCGTGAACTCCTGAAAGATGAGCGGCAATTGTTCGCGCGAGATGCCGGGTCCGGTATCCACCACGGAGATGTCGAGGCGCTTGTCGGCGCGCACGAAATGCACGTCGATGGAACCTGCCTCCGTGTATTTGACGGCGTTGGTCACAAGGTTGGTCACGATCTGCCGCACGCGATGCGGGTCCGATTCGAGCGGCCCGCGCGCGCCTTCGAATCCGCCGCGTAACGCAAGACCTTTCGCGTTGGCCGCGGGCGTGTTGGCATCGACGATCGAATCGAGCAGTTCGGCGGGATCGAACACGGCCATGCGCAGTTCGAGCTTGCCCGCGCCGAGACGCGCGTAGTCGGTGAGATCGCGCATCTGCGCTTCGAGATGGCGCGCGCCTGCTTCGAGCCGCTGAATGATCTTGCGATCCGCCTCGGCGCGCAGATTCAGCCCGAGAAGCTCGACCGACGAGACGATGGCGTGCAGCGGCGTGCGCAGTTCGTGGCTGATCATGCCGAGGAACGTGTCTTTCGCGACGCCCGCCTCGCGCGCGGCGCGGGTCGCCTGGTGCTCGGCGCTGAGCGCGGCGCGTTGCTGCTCGATGAGACGCGTGCGCCGGTAGCCGTTGAACAGCAATAGCGCCGTGGCCGCCGCCGATAAAAGCCCAAGCAGAATGCCACCGTAGATCAGATACGTGCGCTTCTTTTCGAAGTCGCGCACCACGGAATCGCGCCCGACGATTTCCATCAGACGCCGGCCGCTCGCGAGTTCCGCGACGGCGGGCGCATTCTGCCGCAACACGCCGATGGTGCGCAGCGTGCGTTGATGGTCGGCGCGCAATGCCTCGACATCGGTTTCGACCGAGCCGAGCGCGGTGTCGATCTGCCGGAGAATTTCCTGCTGACGATTGCGCAGCGTGTCGTGTCCGGCGAGCAGATCGTTCGATTCCGCGACCTGCTTCAGCCGCGCGCGTAGCTGCCGGTAGCTTGCGCGCACGGCATCGGCGTCTTCATCGATTCCGCCACGGAACAGCAGCACCTGGCTCTCGAAACGCTCGTAGTCGATCTGAAATTGCGCCGCGTCCCAATAGAGACCGTCGTAAGGCAGCGCGAAGCGATGCGAATCGCGCGCCAACAGCCCCGAATACAGCATGTAGCCGACCGCGCCGATAGGCGGTGCCACCGCGAGCACGATCAGCGCCGCGTACCAGAAACGGCGAAACCACGGCCTTCCGGGCATGCCGGGCGCGGCAGGTTTGGCGGCTATGACGGACATTGCTTTATGGCAGCGTTTCGATGGCGGCTGCCGCCCGCTCCGACGCGACCACGATCAGCTTCATGGTCGCGCGCGTCGCGCCGACGAAGACTTTGCGCGCGGCTTGTTCATCGAGCACGTCGAAGTCGACTTCGGTGAGGATCACGCACGGCGCGGATTGTCCCTTGAAGCGATAGATCGATTCGAGCAGCACGTCGCCCTCGCGATACTCCGGATTGCCGAACAGATCGTACGTGCCGGTGAACGCGCGCAACCGATGCGGCCCGAGATGATCGACGGGCGTGAGCGCCGAACCCTCGCGCCCGCGAAACGACAGCACCGCGATGTCCTGCTTGCGAAAGCCGAGCGAGAGCGCCTGCGTGATGGCGCGCTTGGTCGCCTCGATCACTTCGTCGGAATGGCCGTTCTCGTAGGTGGCGATAGTCACGTCCGAGCCATCGAACGGACTGCCCGCATCCAGCCGCGCGCCCGGACCGACGATCTTGCGGATGAAGCCCAGAAGATCGCGCGGACTGCGGTAATTGGTCGTCTCGCGCAGAATGGTCCAGCCGGGCAGCGGCACGGGCTCGCGCAGATACAGGTTCTGCATCGGATCTTCGAGCCACCACCACGCGCCGTCCGGATTCAGCAACCGTTCCAGCGGTTCGACCCATCCCGGCTGAAAATCCTGTCCTTCGTCAACGATCAACACATCCGTCTTCCAGTGCTCGGGCACGGGCACGGCGGCGAAGCGTTCTTCGAGCGTCGCGAAGACATCGGGCTGGGAGAAGTCGGGCGGACTGCCGGCATCGCGCGCCACCGAGGCGCTCAGCTGATGATAATTCGCGATCCTCGCCTCTTTCGGCGCAATCGCGCGGATATGATCCGCGAGCGGCCGGTTGAAGCATACGTACAGCACGCTCTTGCCCGCCGCGAGCGAGTCGCGCATGACGCGCACGGCGAGTTGCGTCTTGCCCGCGCCGGCGGTCGCGATCACGCGCAAGCGAAACGGCGAAAACTCCAGCCGGCGCGCCCATGTCGCCAAACCGCCTGAAAGGCGCGTGACGAGCGTGTTGGCTGCGCCGACGAGCGCGTTGGTATCGGGCGTGAGCGAGAGTTCATCGGCGAGAAAGTGATGGATGCGCGCGGCCGACTCGAAGCGCGGCTCGTCGGGCGGCAGAATCTCCAGCACGACTTTCGGCAGTTGCGCCTTGCGGCTTGCATCGACGATACGTCCGGGCGGCACGCCGGCAATGGCCGCGTCCTTCACCGTGTAGTCGGGGCAATACAGCAGTTCCTCGATGCGATACGTTCCCGCGCCGAACGCCGCCGTGAAGCGCCGATGCAGATTTTCCAGCGTGCGCGCGAGTTGAATGGCGACGTTGCGTTCCTTCTGCAAGTAGACCTTCACGAGCCCCGCGCTGGTCTCGCGCAGGAAACCGGCTTTCTGCTCGATCATCAGCACGCGGCCCGATGGCGCGACCACCACGAAATCCGCTTCGCCGAAGACGGAGAAGCCTTCGTTGACGCGCGTCCAGTGCACGCCGTGATACACCGTGTAGTCCTCGGGCAGCTTTTCCAGCAGCGCGAGCGTTTCGAGCTCGCGGGCCGCTGCGCCGGTTGCTTCCAGGTTCTTCCAGTCGTCGGGAACGATTCGAGCCATGCTTGCCTTGGAGCTTGGTTGCATCTGCGATGAAGTCGCGCTTCATTGTATGCAACGGCGCGCGCCGAAGCGTCGGGCGCTATCCGACGCTATCCCGCGAGATCGTAACGGCCGCCGCGCTCGAGCGCACGCTGATATGCAGGCCGCGCGTGAATGCGTTCGAGAAACGCGCGCACATGCGGCAAGCTCTTCGCGCCCGCGCGCTGACTGCCGGCTTCGAGTGGAAAGCTCATTTGCACGTCGGCGGCGCTGAAAGTGTCGCCCGCGAACCATTCTGACTTCGCGAGTTCGCTTTCGATATAACCGAAGTGCAGCTTCAATTGCGGATCGATGAAACTGGTCTGCATGGTCTGCGCGATCCGGCGGCCGATCGGCTTCACGAAGAACGGCATCTTCGCGCTGCCGATGCGCAAGGCCACGAGTTTGAGCAGCAACGGCGGCATGGCCGAGCCTTCGGCGTAATGCATCCAGTAGTTGAAGCGCACGCGTTCCGGCGATGCGCCATGCGGCGGCGAGAAACGCCCTTCGCCGTAGCGATCGACGAGATACTCGAGAATGGCGCCCGATTCCGCAATGGTCTGCGCGCCATCCGTGATGACCGGCGACTTGCCGAGCGGATGCACGGCGCGTAATTCGGGCGGCGCGAGCATGGTGTTGCGATCGCGCTCGTAACGCTTCAGCTCGTACGGGACGCCGAGTTCTTCGAGCATCCAGAGGACGCGTTGCGAGCGGGAATTATTGAGGTGATGGACGGTGAGCACGCTGTTGCCTCGTATTGTTATCGTGAGCGTTGGTATGCGACTTGCAAGCCGACACCACGCGAGCATACGTCGAAGGATAATGTCCGCGCGCCCGAGGGCGCATCTCTTTCACACGCACACAGGGACAACAGGAGAAACCGTGACGCTGATCATTTATCTGGTGGGCTGGCTGATTTTCATCGGCGGCGTAGCGTGGGGGCTCGTTGCCATGCACGTGTCGCAACATACGATCGCCATCGTAGCCGTCATCCTGCTCGGCATCGCCGTCATTACCGGCGCAACGCGCGCCCGCAATCGCGACCGCTCGTAGCCGCTTATCGCCTGCCCTTTCCCGCTGTCTTGCGCTTGCAGCCGACGCCGCTCGCGCAAGACAAACGCGAAGTTAAGTCACCACACGTGCCGACAGCGCGTCTTGAATCAGCGCCACCAGTTCCTCGGGATGCGCGGGCTTCGTCATGAAATGCTGGAATCCTTCGCCGATACTTCGTAATCGGTATTCGTCGCCGTCGTGTCCCGTCAGCGCGATGGCCACGGAAGGCGGGAGATTGCCCCGTATTTCATGGTCGCGCAAACGTTGCACGAGGTAGAAACCGTCCATTCCGGGAAGGTCGAGATCGCATATCACCGCATCGGGAAGATTCCGGATCGCGGCTTCCGCGCCGTCTTCGGCGTCGGCTACGGCGATCACATCGGCGCCTTCTTCTTCAAGCAAAATTTGCAGTGATGCCCTGCTTTCGGGATCGTCTTCGACCAGCACGATCCGCGTGTGCCCCAGTCTTGCTACTTCGTTCATGATGTTCTTTTCGACTACCTAAAACGGAATTCTCGCGCACGGTCTCCACGGCTCGCCGCTCCTGACTGCCTGGGCAACCTTGCGTCGACTGCGCGCACCAAGCATACGTTGACAAGAAAACGCGGCGGGAATTCCGAACGCACCGTGTTCTATGCTGCGCGTGCACCGGTGCGGAATGCCGCGCAGTATGTCTCGCGCCGGGACAACGGGGGTAATGCCGGTCTCGGCGCACCGAAATCGAGCAAGAACCGGACCGGTCTGCGGCGTCGCCCGCAGACCCTTGACTGGCGGCGCTTTCAGCGTTTTTTTAGTGGCGCACCGGCCGGTAAAGCCGCACGACCGTGTAATTAAAACCGCAGCCATGCCCCGATTTCTCGTCAGACATTTAGGTTCGCGGCGGAATCGGGGCGCGTGGACAACGGCTGCGGCGCCTGCGATGTCTGCAACAGCGCGCGATATTCCGTCGGCGTAATTCCGACCGTCGCCTTGAACTGCCGCGTAAAGGCGCTGTGATCGGTGTAGCCGCATAACGCTGCCACGTCCGTCACCTTGTTGTCGTTTGAGACGAGCAGTGCGGTGGCGGCATCGAGCCGCGTCTTCAGCAATACCTGGCGCGGTGTCAGGTGAAAGACCTTGTGAAAATATCGTTCGAGCTGCGCGATCGACATGTTTGCCATCTGCGCGAGTTGCCGCATGTTGAGCGGCTGCACGAAATTTTCCTGGATGTGCTGCACGACCGCCGCGAGCCGGCTGTAGGCCGGATGCGTGCCTTCGGCCGCTTGCAGATCGCGCGAAATACCCGCGAGACCCACGATTTTGCCCGTCGCATCGTGCAGCGGCTGTTTGCAGGTCATGCACCAGCCGGGCTCGCGGCCGGGATACAGATGCAATTCGAGTTGATCGATGAGCTGAGTGCCCTGCGCGATGATCGCCTGATCCTGCGCCGTATAGATGCGCCCGAAGCGGCTCGGAAAAACGTCCTCGGCGGTTCGGCCGAGCAGCGCGGACTTGTCGTCCTTGTGGCCGCAGCGGCGCGCGAGCGTGCGGTTGACCATCGCGTAGCGCGCGTGGCGATCTTTCACGAAGAATACGATGTCGGGCATCGCGTCGAACACCGGCGCGAGCAGCGCGAAGTGCGCGAGCATGGCGCCGAGCGTCGATGCAGGCGAGGCATCGGCTGCGGGTTCTTCGTCGGGAAGGCCGGGCGAGGTTGGCATGCGTTTTCGGTTGGGCTGACTTTGAACGCGATGCGGGTGATTATAGGAGCGCGTGCATCGGGACAAAATTGAGCGTGGCGTCTGCCTTGCATGGCGGCTCATGCGTGAGCGGGCGTCGGTTCTTGAAGTTGGCGTTGGCGTTGGCGTTGGCGTTGGCGTTGGCGTTGGCGTGAAGCGTATCGCGGCACGGCTTCATCACGCTAGTACGCGGTTCATCGGCCGCCAAGACCTCAATCCACCGCGCCTTCGTCGAGTTCCGCCATCAATGTATCGATGCGAACTGGCGCGAACGGTGGACGCGTCATCGGGCGTTCCCAGCCGAAATACACCGACGCCGCCTCGCCGCAAATGCGTCCCTGGCACGCGCCCATGCCGCAGCGCGTCTGCAGCTTCGCATCGCGCCAATTGGCATGCGCCGCGACGTCGCCAAAGCGCACGTCCTCGCAGCGGCATATGAGCGTGTCGGCGGATGGCGGCGTGCGTGCGGCGGCACCCAGCTCGAAAGCGCGCTCGACGCGCCCGGCAAACGCACGCCAGCGCCCGCGTTCGCGCACGAGACGCATGTCGATGGCGAGCCCCAACGCCGCGCGCGCCGCAATCAATCCTTCGACGCGCGCCAGCTCCATGCCGCCGATGCCCGTGCATTCTCCGGCGGCGAACACCGCATCGAGCGAAGTGCGCTGAGTGTCGTCGACGCAAAGGGCGGCGGTATCGGCGAATGCGCAGCCTAGCGCCTGTGCGAGCGTCGTATTCGGCACGAGCCCGTAACCGCACGCGATGCGATCGGCTTCGATGACTCGCTCCCGACTGCCAGTGCGGATCGTGACGGCTTCGACGCGCTCACGCCCGTGCGCCTTCACGACGACACCGCCCGTCCGATAGCCAGCCGTCCCAAGCGCCATGGCCTGCGCGAGCTTCGCGGGCGTCACCGCAAGTGACGCGACAAAACGCGCGATGCGCCCAAAACGCGCCTGCTCGATGACCGCGAGAACTTCGGCGCCATGACGGCGCGCGGTATCGGCGGCGGCGAGCAGTAGCGGACCGCTTCCCGCCACCACGACGCGCTGCCCGCGCACCGGCATCCCGCTCTTGATGAGCGCCTGCAAGCCGCCCGCGCCCGTGACGCCGGGCAACGTCCAGCCCTCGAACGGCAACAGACGCTCGCGCGCGCCGGTCGCGAGAATCAGCTTCGACCAGGCGATTTCGAGCGATGCCGTCTGCTGCTCCAGCAGGAGCCGCTTGTCGCCGGAGACGGCGGCCACTTTGGTCGAGCTCAAGCGTGTGAGATTCGGGCGCGTGGCGGTATCGGCGAGCCAGTGACGAAGTGGATCGGCGAGCGCTGCCTGCGGACCCTGCCGCCAGATCTGACCGCCGGGACGCGGGTTATCGTCGATGAGCGCGACCCGCGCGCCCGCGCGCGCGGCCTCCTGCGCCGCCGCGAGCCCCGCCGGCCCCGCGCCGACGATCGCGATATCGAAAATTTCGGGCGTCATCGCGGCGTCGCCATCGTCTGGATGACGAGGCCTTCGTCACACAACGTCTGACAGCCGAGCACATGCGCGCGGCCCGCCACGACGACGCGGCACTCCTGACAGACGCCCATTCCGCAGAGCGCGGCGCGCGGCTCGCCCGAAACGGAGCGGCGCGTGCCTGCGATCGAGCGCATCGCGAGCGCGGCGGCGATGGTGGTGAAAGCGGCGACGTCGAGCGCTTCACCGTCGATGAAGATGCGGACGGTTTCAGCCATCTGGATGATCTTGTAAGAGCGCGAGCGGACCCGGCGCTTCGCCGTCGCTTGCGATACGCCCGGCAGCAATCGTCGAGGCATTCCTGCTTGCGAGCTTGCGAAGCCAAAGCGGCCACGCAAGCGGCAAGCGCGCAATTTCAACCATCGACCGGTTCCCGCGCAAACCGCTGCGGCGAAAACGCAGCCGCGTAAGGCGCTTGCATCGCGCCGAGAATCTGATCCGCCAGCAACGCGGCAGTGCCTAGCGAAGTCGTGACGCCCAGCCCTTCATGCCCGGCCGCAAGCCACAACCGATCGCCCGCATACCGCGCCGGGCCGATCAGCGGCATGCCGTCCGGCGTCGCCGCGCGCAAACCGGTCCACGCGCGAATCGCGTTGAGCGCGCCGATGCCCGGCAAAAACCGCGACGCGCGTCTGAGCATGAGCGCGAGCACGCGGGCATCGATGGCCGGATCGACATTGCCGAACTGCCGCGAAGAGCCGATCAAAATCTGTCCCGTCGGCCGCGGCTGCGCGTTGAACGCCACCGACACGCCGCGCGCGTGATGCGCGCTCTTGATATACCCGAGTTCCGCCACCTGATGCCTGATCGTGCCCGGATAACGATCCGTGATCAGCAGATGTCCCTTCTTGGCTTCGAGTGACACGCCATCGATCAACTCCGCCGCCGCAATCCCGTTGGCGACGACCACATGCGCCGCGTGACACCGCTCGCCGCCGCGAAGCGTGATGCTCGCGGCGCTGTCGGTCGCGGCGACGCCAGCGACCGCGCAGCCGGTGACGACGCGAATGCGCGCGGCGCCTTCGGAGCGCGTCAGCAGCCATTGCGCGGCTGCAGGCGCATAGACGATGGCGTCGTCATCGACGAGAACGCCGCCTCGCAGCGCGTGACTCAGCGATGGCTCCGCCTCGCGCAAGCCGGTCGCATCGAGCAAATGCGCGCGCACGCCGCCTGCCGCGAAGGCATCGCGCATGGTTTGCGCCGCGTCGAGTTCCTCGTCGTCTTCGGCGGCCCAGACGGTGCCGCATCGCACGAAGGCGTCGCGTTCGCGCAAATGCGGCGCGAGCGCCAGCCACAAGTCGCGCGACGCGCGGGTCAGCGCGAATTCGGCGGCGGAATCGTTCATCACGACGATATGCCCCATGCCCGCCGCCGTCGCGCCGCCGCCGATACCCCGCGCATCCACGACATCGACCACAAGCCCGCGCGCAGCCAGTTCCGCCGCGCACGCCGCGCCGACGATGCCCGCGCCGACGACGATCACATCCGCCGACATGTGCGTCACGCGGCAACGCTCGCCGGAATGCCGCGCGCGAACGGATCGCGCTCGTCGAACACGAGCCGCCCTTCGCCCATGACGTGCGCAAAGCCGGTGATCGTCGGCACGATCTCGCCTTGCGCGTGCTCGTAACTCGCCTCGAACACGCTGCCGATGATGCTTTCCTGCCGCCAGATTTCGCCCGGCGCGAGCAATCCGTCCGCCGCGAGACACGCGAGCTTCGCGCTCGTGCCGGTGCCGCACGGCGACCGGTCGGTACGCGCTGCCTGGGCACAGCACGAAGCTGCGGCTGTCGATGCCCGTCGAAGGCGAATCCGCGAACA
Organism: Caballeronia sp. LZ001; assembly: GCF_031450875.1. NCBI lineage: Bacteria > Pseudomonadati > Pseudomonadota > Betaproteobacteria > Burkholderiales > Burkholderiaceae > Caballeronia > Caballeronia sp. LZ001. Next base: position 1,752,906 of record NZ_JARTVX010000004.1, read on the forward strand.
GTTCGATATGGTCGATGTACGCTCCCGCCGCACCCGTTATGCCCTGCGCCTGCAGCGCTTCGCGAATCGCATCGGAAAATGCCGTCAACTCCGCGATACGCGCGCCGTCGAGCGTGCGTCCGTGGTCCGCGACGAGGAAGAACCAGTTGCCGCCCCACGCGACATCGCCCGTGAGCGGACCGTAGCCAGGCACATCCACCGTCACCGCGCGCCGATGCCGGTATGCCGGCACATTGCGCACGCTGACGCTGCCGTTCGGATTGAGCGTGGCATCGACGGGACCGACGGGCGTATCGATACGATGCCGCCCCGCCGCTATCCGTCCCGCATGCGCCAGCGACGCCACGAGCCCGATGGTCCCGTGCCCGCACATGCCGAGATAGCCGACGTTGTTGAAGAAGACCACGCCCGCAGTCGCGGTGGGGTCGTCGGGCGCGCAGAGAAGCGCGCCGACCATGACGTCGGAGCCGCGCGGCTCGGTGACGATGGCGCGGCGCCAGTCGTCGAAACGCGTGCGAAACGTCTCCAGCCGTTGCGCGAGTGTGCCGTCGCCCAAGTCCGGACCGCCCGCGGTGACGAGGCGGGTCGGCTCGCCGCCCGTATGCGAATCGATGATGTCGATGGTTTTCATGCTGCCTATCCTAAAAATGCGCGCGGCAGGCGTCTTGGAGCGGCTACGCGATTTCGATGACGATATCGGCATAACCCGCCCTCGCCCGATGACGCTCGCCGGAGCCCGCGCGCGCTGTGCCGAAATCGGCACGCGCCGCGCGCGAAACGCGCAAGACGCCTTGTTTTGCCGTGCTTAAACTGCACAGCGTTCAAACATTTTCGGAGAGCCGCCGTGTCGCATATCTGGGAAGGCGTGATGCCCGCCGTCACCACCAAGTTCAACGCCGATTTCAGCATAGACCGCGCGTGGACGAAGAAGAACATCGAAGCGCAGATCGAGGCTGGCGTGGACGGCATCATTGTGTGCGGCTCGCTCGGCGAAGCTTCGACGCTTTCGCTCGACGAAAAGCTCGACGTGCTCGATATCGCCGTGGACGCGGCGCGCGAACGCGTGCCGGTACTGCTGACCATCGCAGAAAACAGCACGCTCGACGGCTGCCGCCAGGCGGCGCGCGCGGCAAGCCGGGGCGCGAAGGGCTACATGGTGCTGCCGGGTCTGCGTTATATGTCGGATCGGCGCGAGACGCTCAACCATTTCCGCATGGTCGCGGATGCAAGTCCGCTGCCGATCATGGTCTACAACAATCCGCTCGCGTATGGCGTCGATGTCACACCGCGCATGTTCGCGGAACTGGCCGAAGACAGCAAATTCGCGGCGATCAAGGAATCCAGCGGCGACGTACGGCGCATTACCGACCTGATCAACGAAGTCGGCGACCGCTATGCGCTCTTTTGCGGCGTCGACAATCTGGCGATGGAAGCCATGCTGATGGGCGCACACGGTTGGGTGGCTGGCCTCGTGTGCGCGTTTCCGCGCGAGACCGTGGCGATCTACAAGCTTTTGCAGGCGGGACGCATGGAGGAAGCGCGCGCGATTTACCGCTGGTTCGCGCCACTGCTCGCGCTCGACGTGTCGCACAAGCTCGTGCAGAACATCAAGCTCGCGGAAACGATCGTCGGCCTTGGCACGGAGCCGGTACGCCCGCCGCGACTTCCGCTTGCCGGCGACGAACGCAAGGAGATCGAAGCGCTGATCCGGCAAAGTATCGAAACGCGGCCTGAATTGCCGCGGTTCTGATTTCGCCGATCACAGCGATGCCGTCTCGCGACGGAATCCATTATGTGAAAGCGTGAGTCTTTCAAGGCAAACGCAAAAATGCCGTCTCGCGACGGCATTTTTACTTGGTGCTCTTAAGCAGCAATACGGGCATGCTCGGGTTCGACGCGCTCGTCGCCGGTTTCCTCGCCATCGCCATACAGATGCAACAGGCGATAACCGCTCTTGTACACCGGCTGCAGTCGGAAGTGATTGACCGGCTCGATTTCCAGTGCCAGACGCAGACGCGACACGTGACTGTCGATAGTGCGCGTGGTTTCGCGGAACTCGCGACCCCAGACCATCGCGAAAATATGATCGCGCGACAGCACGCGACCGATATTCGAGAAGAACAACTGGGCGAGGCGGAATTGCGTGCCGCTCAAAATTAAAAATAAGCCTAAGAGCCTTGCCAAATAAGGCGTTCCGCTACGTCGCTTCTAATATTTTGCCGAACTTTTAATCAGGTTTGGGTGCGGGTTTGCGCCATGTTCCGATGTCGTTATTAGAAACGCTTAGCCGCCTAAACCGGGGAATTTTTAGAAGACTGATAATATTCGTCTGGGGAAATAATGAACGGAAAAATCATGAAGGGAATCGTTGCTTCCATCGCAAGCATCGCGCTCATGGCCTGTGCCGGATGCGGCGGCGGTGGTGGTTGAGGCACGCCCGTCGTCGTGCCTCTTTCGCAATCACCGAATCCTGCGCGCGCGAATCAATCCTGACGCGCTTGCCGTGCTTGTTGTAAAGGATGCGTTCGCGACCAGATAGACCGTCGTAGTCGATGCAAGGCTCAATCTCACGCTCGGAGTTGCAAGCATATCTCCGGCTCCAGCCGAGTGATTCAGCAATATGGCGGAACGCTGACCCAACCCGCCCAACGTGGCCGATGTCGTAGAAATCGAAGCGTATTCTGCTGTGATAACCGTGGTGCCGGCCGGCGAAAACTCCACCGCGCCAGACACATCCCAATCCCCAGCCGTCAGGCTTATTGACGTCAAATTGATCGTTGTCCCCGTCGTCAATGAAATGCCAGTTGGCGACGCTGTCACATACTCTCCGACGCTACCAGCAGCAGCATTACTGCCGTTCGTCACCCCGACGATGTTCGGCGTCGTGATCGTCGGCGATGTTCCGAAGACATTCGCGCCGCTCCCCGTTTCGTCGGAGAGCAACGCAGCGAGCTGCGCGCTCGTGGTCGAAGCGAACTGTGAAAGGTTGCCGGCTGTCGATGCCGGACTTGCGAGGTTCGCACTATCCCACGGCGTGGCACCGTTGAAGGTGGGCCGAACGGAAAACGTCTGCGCCGACGCCCAGGTGTTCGCGCCGTTTAGCAGCGGCACAGCTGCTCCGCTCGTCCCGGTGTTGACTGTAGCAGCAGTGCCAAGGCCGAGGTTCGTGCGTGCGGCGCTTGCACTCGTGGCGCCCGTGCCGCCGTTGGAGATTGCTACGGTGCCCGGTAGCCCTGAGAGCGTAACTGTCGTCCAGGCGGGCGCCGTGGATGGTCCGGTAGACGCGATCACTTGCCCAGATGTCGAGCCGGAAGGATTGAGCAGCGAGATCGGTGTAAGCGTGGCACCAAATGCGAGCGAGGTGAATGCGGCGAGCGCTGTAGCGACGAGTCTTTTCATGGTCAATGGCCCTTGTATGTGTTGTCGGCAGGGCCGACAGTTACGGTTTGCTGTGAATCTGTCGGAGTCTGAACGGTGGTCGTGTCGCCAGCCGCTGCGGTCACTGCTCCCGGTGCAGTGGCGAAGTTCGTAATAGCCGCCTGTTGCTTTACGGCAGCGCTCGACGACCCGAAGTAAAACTCTTTGGACCCAAGAACCATCGAGATCAGGACGCCTTCAAGCGTTGAGATCAACGACATCGCGATGGCGTCCACTGCCACGCCCTGAACGATGATGAAAAGGTGCGCGCCAATTACGGCAAATAGCGCCCCGGTATAGAGATAGGCGAGGTTACGTGCGGTGTGATCTTTGTCTTCGGAGGCGAGATTGCGGGCGCTGGCTCGATCTGCCGCATCAGCCTGATATTGAGCGGTCTGAGCGGCGAGCGAATTCTGTTCACGCTGCATGGCGATGTTCGCGAGCTGAGTCTGGTTATCCAGTTCAGCGGTGCGCACTTTAACCAACGCATCAGGATCACTCTTAAGGGCCGACATGACAGAGTCAGGATCAGCCGATACGCCAAGCGCTGACGCCACTATCGAGGCGGCTGCTCCTACGCCAAGCCCTGCGACCGTGCCAACACCCGGAAGGATATTTCCAAGTATCGGCGCTACCTTGGCGACGGTTGCCGCCACATCTCCCCAAGTGCTCATACTGCCCCCGTGCGCATCATGTCGGCCAACCGTTCGGCGCGCGCCCCTACCTGAGTCGCCCACTTCGAAGCCAGCATTCCGGCCGCCGCCGCCGCGTATGAGCCGTTTTGCATTGCTGATAGCGTGTTCTTGAACGTAAGCAATCCAACCATCCCCATGTTGAATGCCATGTTCACGAGCACTCGCTGCCGCACGGGGTTGAGATTTCGCCACCACGGAAGAGTGCGATCAAGCGCCGCAACCGTCTTATCGATGTCGTTCTGCAGCAGTGTCGTGCATTCGTCATCGCTGATACCGACATCGGTCAAGTTCCGACCAACGCCGATGGTCAGCTTTCCGACCGTATCGGTGTATGGCTTAAGCCTTACCCCTTCATCCCTCTTCAACTCAGCCACGAGGGTCGGCATATCGAAAGCGTTCATAGAATGAAGATCAGAAGAAGAACGAGCAGTACAAGCGCTGCACCGCTTGGATACCAGCCTAGACCCCATGTAGCAGTCCACGGCGCGAGAGGGAACGCGCCGAACAAAATTGCAACCAGCAGAATCACTGCGATGAGTTGTATGAGGTTCATTTCGCTCCCTTGCCGTCAACGTTGTTGGCCCTGAATTCGAGCACCGTTAAGCGTCGGTCATTGCTTTGCAACTCGTGCCCGACGTCCTGTGAGTACTTCGCCATCTGATCGTCTCGCTTGGCCCTGGCAACATCAAATTGGTCCTGTACTTTCTTCACGCCGGAATCGATATCACCCTGCCAAGGCTTCCACTGAAATCCGGCCCAAGCCGTCAGTGCCGGGATAGCCACCGTGATTGCACCGATCGTTCTCCACCATTTGCGGTTATTCGTCGTGTCCGATCTGATCTCGGTGATCTCTTCTTTGATAGGTTGGATGACATCGTCTTTCATCGTTAAGAAAAGGTTGTCCATCGCGTCTGACTTGCGAAGCGCGACATCGACTTTTCTATCCACCGCAACAACGTCTTTCTCTAACCCGGCAAGACGCGTGCTGATGATGTGCATAGCGTCGACCTTTCCCTTCATTTCCTTAAGGTCATCAAGCGCCGCACTCAGGCGCTCCGCAAGCACGTCTAACTTTGAGTCATCCACCATTTCCTCCCTGACATCCTTCACTTATTCATAATCGTTGCCGGTTCAGAAGGCCGGAATATTGTTCGCTTGACGAATGTCGGTCGCATTAGTCGGATCAAGATCAATCAAACTCGTTTCGCGGTTCAACAGCTTGTTCCCGTAGTAACGCAACGGTGTCGCCTGAGTGCGACCGACACTAACGACATAGTTCGCGACGCTCGCGTCATACGAGCAGTCTTTGAACTTGTTGTCAGTGATGAATAGGCCATCAAGGAATGCGCTTGCCGGCTTAGCGCGGATAGCATATTTGACGACGTTGTAGAACTCGTTCCCGTCGATGTGCAGGCTTTTCAGATTGGTGCTTGTCTGCCCCGTGTCTTCCACGACCCATACGCCATGGCTAGTGCAGTTTTGTATGGTGTTCCCACGGACGTAGATATTCTGATAGGCGAACAGCGCGATTGCGGCGGAGGTGTATCCCGCGTTGTCGGCAATATCACTAATCAGATTGCCAGTGATGGTCACATTACTGGCGTAGCCAATAAGGATGCCGTGAACACTGAGCTCGTTGCCTGGCACGAAAGATCCGACAGTCAGCCCAGGCCGAGAAATCGTATTTCCTGCGATTAGGATGTTGCTCGCCATCCGCGTGTCGGCATTCCATTGGTAATTGCCTATTGCAGAGGCCGCCCCCAAATTGGTGAACGTATTTCCGACAATCGAGACATCGAAGCAACCGATAAAACAAACGCCCTGGCCTCGTTTCGTGCCAACCACGGCGTTACCTGAAATCGTTACTTTGCCTGGCAAATCAGCGCCGACCGTATCAAGCACAACCGCTATCGCATCATCTTCCGTTCCGGTGATGATGTTGCCATCAATCGTTCCCCCGACAGCACCGTCCGAAAAATGAATGCCGTCCGCGCGGCTGTTGTTAATTTTGTTGTCTGTTACACGCGTATCGATGGATTCCGTAACCCAAATAAGCGCCGCGCAGTTGTACAGCGTGTTTCCGCTTACGACCGCGTCTTGCGCATTCAACACGCAAATACCGAAACCAGTATCGCCACGGATTAAGGCCGGATCGCTCGTGACAGCAAGATCAAGCACCTTTGGATTCTTGCCTCCCAAAATGAAGCAATGAAAATAGTTTGCGGACGGCTTCGCGTAAAAAACCGTCCCGCCCATACCGAGCGCAGTTACGTTAGTGCCGACGTTGATGCTGGAATTCACAAAATACGTGCCGGGAGGGAAACAAACGGTGCCGCCGCCGCACGACGCCGCGTAGTCAAACGCCGCCTTCACTGAAGCGGTATCGTTCGCCCCACTGATATACGCGCCGTTCGAATCCAATTTCGTGTTGCCCTTCGCACCGAAATCCTTGACCGAAATGAAATCATTTATGCGGTTATAAATCTTCGAGCCCTGCGCAATCTCGTTGTCGCCGACAGTGCCTGAACCGGGCTTCGCAATCGGGGTCGTAAGTCCTCCCTTCACATAGACGCGTTCAACGCCAACGGGAATAGGAGACGTGAAAGTCAGAACATTGTCGACTAGGGAGAGAATCTGGTCCGGTCCTTGATAGGCGGCATCGAAATGCACGTCTAGGTTATCGATCGATCCGTATGCCTGCGAAAGCGTAAGATGATCCGTCGTGCCGGGCGTGAAGTCAGTGCCAGAAACGAAGACGTCGTCGTTGAAGTTTCCAGCTACAGCGTCTCCAGACTCTTGCGTCACCTGATCCCAGATGAGTTGATCGTCCTTGTCTTTGAGCACTTGGCGATAGGCGCCAGTGCCCCAGATGGACGCTTCGCCGAAGCTGTCCAGAATCACGGGATTGGCGTTTGGGATGGACAGGTCTGGGTCTTGAAAGGTGTCCTTCTTCGTTTCGGTGCCGACGAAGTAAAAATATGCTTTACCGCCGACCAACGGTCGACCGTTGGCATCGAGGTACTGAGTTTTTGCGGCTGGCAGGATGGAAGCCATATTAGAATCCTCGAATCGAAAAGGCGGAAAACATGGAAAAATTTTGGAACTGGTTCATCACGGAAGTGACTTCAGAAGGTTTCAAGATCCAAGTCATAGCGTCGGCATTATTCGCGGCCCTACTTGCGTTCTCTGCGAGAATCGGTGCCAACGACCCCGCCAAGTGGCGCCGAAAGTGGGAGAAGCGCGTTCAGGCTCCCTTTGACGCCAAGCGCCGGCGTCGGGACGATGTTCGCGGCGAGTGAATTCGCTACGGTGCGTTCATCAAGAAACTGATTCACTGAGTTGCGCAGAATGTTCACGCCGGGGAAGCCGCCGACTTTCCCGCTCATCTGACTCAGCATGTTCATCACCGCTGCGCCCGTATTCGAGTTGTTCACTGCTGAACCTGCCGGCTGCGCCTGAATATTCGCCGCCACCCGTCCAATCTGCCGAAGCTGCGCAGTCGTATCAGGCCCGAAGATCGCATTGAGCTTGGCGTCGCCGAGCGAGTTCAAAGCTTTGTTGAATCCCGCCTGCGAAAACGTGCCGATCTCGTCGCTCGCACCGTTGAGCGCCTTCGATTTCAGATAATCCACGACCTGTGAGCGCAGTTGATTGCCTTGATCCGGAACAAGGCGAAGCAGCGAATTCACGTCGCCGACATTGCCGTTCACCACGTAGCGCTTGAAGAAGTTGTCGGGCACAGCGTCGCCGTTCACGACCGCGCGCAATGCTGGATTGCTGTCGATGGTGCCAAAACGCTGCGCAGCGGCGGCGCGGGCTTGACCGAACGCTTGTATCGCCTCTTCGCCTGGGTTCGATGGCGGCAGCGGCGTCCCGAATGGAACGCGTTGGTTTCCGCCAAATTGCGTCGATCCTTGGATCGGCTCCGCGCTTTCAAGCGCATTTCGAACCGCGCCGAGGGCGAATCGCGTGTTGCCGTCATCCGTTGAGCGCATTGCGCGAGAGAGTTGCGTCTTGAATTGCTCGCCGACACCCACCGTCAGAGGCAAATTCCCGGACGCGATGTCGTTCATGGTGCCGCGCGCCCACTCAGGGAGATGCGCATGTGCCAACCCCTGATCCAAAGCGTCGTTCGCTTGCTGTACGAACTGCGTGTGATCAAGCGGAATGTCTCCGCCGTTCAGATCACGCGCACGCTGGTAGAGCGCACTTACGTTGCCTTGTGCAGCGGCGTCGCGTGCTGCGAGCGCGTCGATGACAGATTGCCCGGTATTGAACTCGCCGGGCGCCGCTGCCGCCCCTCGCTCATTCAGTGCGCCGATGAGCGCGCGGTTTTGATCGGCGAAGCGCTGCGTGAGCTGCTCGCCGGCACCTTGGACGCCGCGCATGTTGCGCTCTTGCGCAAACTGCATTGGATCGCGCGTCGCTTGCCCAAGCGTGAGGCCGGCATCGTTGCCAAGCACAGTCTGACCTTCGGCGCGACGAAGCAAGGACGCTGCGTCGGGCGTCTGGTTGCTTGCAAGCGCCTCGGAAACCTGCTGGCGAAGACCGTTGCGAATCGAGTCGGGAATCGCAGCGAGATCGATGCCTTCTTGCCTCGCGACTTCCGTCACGATCTGATCAGCATTCATGTTCGCGGTGCGCTGAACGCCTGGCGTTGCGGCCTTGATAGCCGTCACGATCTGATTTGCACCATTCATTATCGCGTCGACGGCACGGCCAGCCGTTGCCCCCGCTAATGATCCAATGCCGCCGCCAATAGTTCCGGCTCCGATGCGGCCCAACTCCGTTCCGACAGTATCGCCCGCATGCATGGGCTGCATTCCAGCAGTAGCGCCCCCAGCGACCGCACCTCGCAAAACAGTGCCGCCCACTGACTGTGCTCCGCGCATGATCGGACCACCGATTGCGTTCACAGGGTTTGCCACCGCGCTTGCAATGTCGCCGACCGTCTTCTCTGTCGCATTGGCAGGCGCGGGCGTTACGGCATCGACACCGCGCTTGATGAGCGTGTCGACGTCCTGCAAGTGCGGGTCATGGCCAAGCCAGCCACCTACCGTGTTGATGGCTGCATTTACCGGATTCGCCACGAGACCGACGGCATCGGCGATGCCATGACCTGCCGCGCGCGCAGTCAGCCCGAGCTGATGGCCAACAGAATCCAGAAGTGGCGGATTTGTACTTGCAGCGTTCGCCGCCGCTTGGGCCGGTTGCCCTTTTCCGCGCGACGACAGCGCCGCAAGAAGGTCTTCATCGCTGATGCCAGAAAGGTCTTGCGGCGTCGCGGCGTTCGCGGTGCCAGAAATGGCGCTTGCAACTGCGTCGCCGACGCGCGCAAGCACGCCTTGTTGCTGCGGCTGATGGCGCTGCACGGTCTGCACGACGCTCGCGAGCTTCGCCCCATAATTCGGGTCTTCCGCATAGCCACGAAGCCCGCTAGCGAACTTCTGGACGTCCGAGCCAGCACCGACGACACCCGGATACTTGCGCGCGAGCAGAGATGCTTGATCGGAGGCGAAAGCGTCAGGCGATGAATACGACCGGTAGTTGTCCGTTGATCCGGTCATGTTGTCGCGAGCCGCGACACCACCGCCCGAGAAATCTTTCACGTTGCCGAGATTGTTCGTGCCCGGAACAATGGATTTTCCCCATCCAGTCTCAAGCCCCCACTGTGCAAGCAACAAGTTCGGATCAACGCCAAGTTGCTGCCCGGCAGCTTGTGCTGAGCCCTGATGCTGCGCGATGAACGCGGCAGGTGTGCCAGCGACCTTCGGATCTGGCCCAAGTGAGGCCAGCAGAGCATCGTCAGAGATCGAGTCGTAGCCAGCCATTTAATGCCCCAATGCGCGAAGACGCGCTGCAAAAGCTGGATCGCGAGCGGCACGTTGTTGCGCAAGTGCCATACGCTGCTCGTCTGATAAACCGGACAACGTCGCTTGCGATTGCGATGGTTGTGCTGGTTGCGAAGACTGCTGCGTTTGCGGGCGCGGTTGGTTGCTGTAATCCTGATTCGCGTTAGAGATGATTCCGCCGATAAGCGATGAACCAGGACCTGCTTGCGCCTTCAATCCTTCAATAGCGAGGTCGCGTGCGCGAGCCTTTTGCTCGATCGTGGCTGGTGTATCGCCCGGTTGCGGGAAATATTTCTTTGCCTCGTTCGCGTATTCGTCATTCGAGATTGCCGCGCCGGATTCTTTCCGCAAGACGGCCGACACGAAGTTACGCTGCGCTTGCTCGTAGCTTTGTTGCTGCTCGTTCGGTGCAATCGTCGCCTGCGCTGCCGCGCCAATTCCAAGCGGAAGCGTTGCTGTCGAACGCACGCCGTTACTAAGTGCGCCCCCAACCCACGGAAGGTTTTCAAGGCCCTGTGCGAAGCGGCCTCCACTGTTAGTCCCGCCCGCTTCAAGCTGACGCAGCGTGTTTTGTGCGTCAAGCGCACGAGCGCCAAAGGCAACAGCGTTCGATTGTTCACCTGTCAAGTTGCCAGTCGGCGTTGCAATCGGTTGCCCGTCAAGGCCTGTCGCCGGCCGCGCTTGACCAGTCGCCTTGTTGACGATCATGTTTGTTTTTGGATCGTACTCATTTGCGCGCAGATCTTGGCCCCGCGTCTCCGTTGCCGCCGTGAGGTTTTGGCCGCGAACGGTGCTGTCTTCGGTCGCGGTGTTGTGCCGCTGCGTCTCGCCAAACTGCGCCGTTTGCAATTGTTGGTCGAAGTGCTTGTTGGCCTGTTCGAGCTGATCCTTGTACGTCAGTGTCTGCGCAAGATGCTGATTGACGACATTCGGGTCGTATTGCGCTGGCAGATCGGAGATCGAATCCGGGCCAAACGTGTTGGCCGCCGTACGCAACGCTGCTTGGTACGTCGGCTCATCTTTCACGCTGCCAAGAATCTGACCGATGGCATTGACGTGCTGTAGGCCAAGTTCGACTTGGGATTTCTGCTGCGCAATACGCGCGGTGGCGGCGTCGCTAAGCGACTTTTGAACGCCCGGGATCGCCGCGCCAGCGCCGTTTTGAGCAAGCGACGTCACCAAACCAGGGCCGTTGATCGTGCCGTTTGTCCCGAGGTTGTCGGCATACGCCTTATTCAAAGCCGCGTTTTGCGCAACCTCACGTTGCTTATCCTGAATCGAAAGATCGTAAAGCTGGTTGCGTTGTTGCGCATCTCGAAGCGCAGCGACTTGCGCAAGCTGTGCGAGCGGATTGAACTGCGGCGTCTGAACGCCAAGAGCGATAGAAGGATCGACGGCCATTATTTTTTCGCTCCAATCGTGTTGATGCCGTAAAGCGTCGTGCCGAGACTCAGCGCGTTGTTCAGTGCGCCACCGTATGCGTTGGCTGCGCCAACCGTTCCGGCAGCTTGAGCGGCAGCACCTGAAGTGATGTCGTTGCCAACGGTAGAGGCGGTTTGAGCGCCGAGATTCCCGGTCATGGCCGCCGAGTTCTGACCTAAATTCACCAATCCGAGCAAGCGATTCGTCGCGTCACTCGCCACGCCGTAGTTCGTCGTGAAGTTGCTCAGCGCATTATTCCGATTGGTCGTATAGGACGTGAGCGCATTGTTTGCGTTGGTGTCGTACGTCTGTAGAGCCCGGTTATAGACATCGTTGTAAGTGCTGTCCGCAAGCCCATTTGCGTACGTCGATGCACCTTTTAATGCGGCTCCAGAAGAACCAAGCCCTCTCGCAGATGCGCTGTTCTGCGCTGCTTTTAATCCTTGCTGCAAAGTGAACTGATACCCAGGCGTCGCTTCTGCCTCGGACTGAGTCGGAGCGGTGAACGCCGCAGGCGCTTGATAGTCTCCATAGCTGAACTGCGCGCCAAGCCACGGATTCACGAGAGAATCTTGGAGCGCGGGAACGAGGCTAGACCCAAGATCACGATATGGCTGAAGGTCGCTGCGCGTTTGTTGGTATTGCTGTTGAGCGACCTGGGCGGCCTGATTGGCAGCAGCAGCTTGCGTATTGCCAGCATCTTTAGCGGCGTCCGCTTGGGTAGAACCCGTCACGCTGCCGAGAATCCCGCCGACAGTTTTTGTAATGAAGCTCATCGCGACCCCATCAAAATCATTGCGTGTAACTTGCCATCGCGCCGATAGGCATCTTCGACGCACCCTTCTTTCTTGAAGCCAGTCCGTTCTGGCGATCGCAATCGACGCGCGGTTCCATTCCGGGATCGTTGCGAGAAACTTTTCCGCACCTCGATCGCGCATTGCTTGCATTGACTCAGCCACAAACCGATCAACGTCGCGAGCGCCCCTAAGCATTGCGATGTGAATCTCATACATGCACGTACTCACTTGCCTGAACATCAAGAACCCTTTGGCATGCTGGAAGTAGTGCGCAGACGGGTCGGGCTGAAACGTATCGCGGTCGATGCCGTCTTCTGCTACCGCACGCCACACGCGCGGATCACGCATTACTTCACGAATGAAACTAATATCGGCGCTCATTCGGGTACGTACTCGATGCCGCTGATATTCAGCGAGCAGCCGTTACCGTCGGCATAGATTTGCGTGCCGGGTTCCAGCTTGTGATTGACGAGTTCGGGGAACTGCATTGGGCGACCGGCCGGAACGATCTTGCTCGCGAGGCGCGTTGTACCGTCTGCGGCGGCCGACGTTGGAACCTTATAGACGTTGACCGTTACGGCGCCGGCTGTCGGGTTGTTCGCGCTCACCGCATGAATCGCCGCATAGGTGAGAACCGGCGCCGTGTAGTAGGTCGCAGCCGTGCCCGTCAGGGTCGCCGCCTTCACCATCTCTTTGTATTTCGTCGCCATGTCGTTAGCTCGGGTTCGTGTCGGTTGATGCAGTGGTTTCGATGATGGGGAAAGGCGTCCATGCACCGAATCCGTTCAATGCAGAGAGCGTCAGCAGACTGCCAACACCAGCGGTCACTGTTGCCGCTTGCGTGCGGTACTGGAACTCGCGTTTCACCTCTCGATTTGTCGTCGGATCGCGCCAGATCACGCAACGAAATTCGGTCATGTTTGTTGTTGCCATCACACCACCCCAACAAGAGAGGCCGACTTCGCCGTGACGGAATTCGAGGCATTCGCCGCGAGCCAGTTGAATCCAAACGTGAACGTCTGCGAGATCGTCGTATTGATCGACGCGGGCGTGACAAGCGAATCAGGCGTGAGCGTCACGGCAGGCGTATCGTTCGTGAAGAGCGTTCCCGAAACTTGCAGCGAGCCGCTCGCACCGATCGTTCGAAAGCACCATTCAAACGCGACGAATAGCCCCTTGTTGGTCGCTGCGGTCGTCGGTGACGTGAACGCGTGCGTAAATACCTTCGTCGTGCCTAGCTTGACCCATATCTGAAGCGTGCCAGCCGTCGTGCCGTTGCTCACGAGGCAGTACATCGAGAAGCGTCGCTGCATGCCCGCGCGCGCGGCATTCGCTGGCAGCGTCTCCGTCAGCACCGTAACGTCGCTCGCCGTGTTCGACGCGGTCACATCCGCCGTCAGAGACTGCGCAGGGATTGCGTTCACGCCATCAAGCTTGGCCTTGTCTGCAGCGGACATAAATCCGGCGTCTGTTTGCGTGGCCGTTGCGTGAAGGTCCGACTGATCCTGAATGCCGTGAGTCATGGCGAGATCAGCACTCGAATCGCGCTGTTCAGAGCGCTGTGCGTTCGCGATAACGCTCGCGACAATTTCGTCGAGGCGGCCAGCCGGCAACGATGGCACGCTCACGGTCGCTGCGTCCTGTTGGCGCAGTTCGGCAAGGGCAATCAGAATCGGACCGAAATCGCCAGTGCCTGCATTCCCGTCTGCGTCACCAAGCGCAAGCAGGTATTGCCGCCAGGGATCACTCACACGCCCGGAAGGCGTAAGGAAAGCGATCTGCGCGAGGGGGATAGGCGTTTTGGTTGCCATTACTGCTCACCCTCAGCCGCGACATAGGCACCGTTTAAAGCCGTTCGCACGTTGGCCGACCAGGCCAGCTCAAACACGCGTTCGCGTGAGCGCCCGAGACGATTGAATTGCACCAATTCGCCGAACTGACCGCGCGCACCAAGGCCGCGTGATACAGCATTGCCCCATGTCCGGCCGCGTGTATCCGACCAACGAAGGCGCGCAACCGGCTCTTCCTCATTCACCGGAATTTCGCCGACCTGCATATCTGCAAAGAAGCGCGTCAAAAAAACGTTCTTTTTCTCATTGGACAAGGCCGAGAAGGTGCGAATGCAGAGCATTGGCGCCCCGGCATCGTCGAACGCATCGGGGCTTACTTCGTACAGGTCGCCCGTCTCCCAATCGCCACCAATGCGCTTGCCGTCAATGTCAATCACACAAGCAAGACGGTCGCGATGTTCTTGGCCCTGCTGATCCAAAAACATGCGCTCATGCCATTGCCCCGTAGCCAAGTCGAAGGTCCACGTCTTGTCGGCCGTCGGGAATGTCAGCACGTAGAAGAAATGCCCGTTTTCTTCGTAGGTGTAGGACCATGCGTCGCTTATTTCCGCGTACTTCCTGATCTCGTTCTCCATCGCATGCGTCGAGATGCGAAGCGCGCTCATATCGCTTGAACGAAAAACGATGCCTTGCGGTGACAACCAGTAAATGGAAGTGTCCGACGTCGCAATCGAAGCAGCAGACACGCATCCGTGCGGAATGAACACGCCCGGATCGCGTTGAAACGCGAAATCAGCAGCGCCGGCGTTGTACCAAACCTCGGTTGTGCGCTCGCCAAACACCCAGATGCGGCGGTTTGAGACTGCGCAACCCACTGTCTTGTCAGGCGCGCCGTTCTTTGATGCGATATCGAGCGGATCGAACGTCACCGCGAGCGCGCCGCTCACATAGAACTGTCGCGTACTGGGCTGATTGAAGATGAGGAAGTCATCCAGTATGTCGACCCGGTTCGAACCGTAGAAGGCTGAATCCGAGATCACCGAAAACGTCTTGGTCGTCAAGTCGACGACATAGCCGTTTGACGAACCGTCGACGATCACCAGCGTGATCGAGTTATCTACTATCGACACTGGGCCTGATCGCGTCGTCAACGTTCCGATCGTCGCAAACGACCAATCGTCTTTATCAATGCTGTAAAGCGTCTCTCCCACGACTGCATACAACGCTCCGTCAGTCGCTAGGTAGATACTCCGAAAGCCGACTTCCGGCGCGGTCGAGAGTTTAATCAGACCACTGCGAGGATAGTGAGTCGTCGGAAACTCAGAGTCGCTCGGATTTTGCTCCGGATAACAATTAACGCACCGCTGCGCCGAGGCAATAATGCTTCGGGCTTCGTATGCGCCGGCGAGCAAGGGCATCTTCATACTGGATACCCCCAGCCCCAGCCGTAATCATTCCCGTACAGACCCCATGCATAAAGGCTTGCGCCGCGCGTGACGATGTTTCCATAGCACAACGTGGTGCGAAGGCCGTCCGCATCGGTCATCACGATCCGATAGGGGACGCGAGGCCATGCGTATGCGGGCGCGCCAGGGTCGAAAGTGAAGGTATTGCCGACAGCTATTGCGTCGGTCGTGGGGTAGCGCACGCGCTCGAAGGTCAGCGTCTTGCCGGTGAGTGAAATCGGATCGACCGTCGAATCGTTTTCATCGGCGAACACGTCGACGATCACGCGATAGTTGTCTCCGGCCTGAACTTCCAAGTCCCGCTGTTGCGTGGCCGTGTTGAGCGCGACGGATAGCTGAATGTCCATCAGAAATACTCCGTGCGCGTAGGCGCGTCAGTTCGCGGGGTATAAATGACGCCGGTGATTTCTTTCTCGGCCCAACTGCCCCAGCCTGGGTCCGCTGCTGCGCCAAAATCGGCCGCGCAGATCGTCGCCGCCAACATCACATAGGGAAGCTCAGCCGCTTCGGGCAACTCTTGAAGTGTCCACCGCACGCGTCGATCCTTTCGCAAGCTTGCGTGCGCTTCGTTGATCGCCTGCTTCGCCACCTGAAGGTCTTCGGCGGACGCAGACTGACCCACGCCGAGCACTTTCAGCTTTTGAAGCACGCGGATAGCGAGATCGGTCTGCGTCGCGGCCATTACTGCCCCTCTGCCTTGTCGGCGTCAGATTGAGCGGCATCCGGTGCCGGTGCGATCGGTTGCGGTTGAGCCGGTGCCGGGTTGTTCAGCAAGCCATTCAGGCGCGCGATTTCCGCCTGATCGGCTGCGTGCTGCTCTTCCCAACCCGCCTTCAGCGAATCGGTTGCCTTCTGCAACTGCTCGGCGTAATCCTTCTTCGCTTGGTCGAGTTCAGCCGCATGCGCCGCGCGCTCGGCGGCCAATGCGTCTTCCGGCGCCACACTCGTTGCCGGATCGTCGGTCGTCACGTTCGATGCGTCGAAGAACGGGTTGTCCGCGAATCGCTTCGCGGTATCCATATCGACCTCGACCGCTTCGCCCTTCGGCAGCACGTACTGGCCGTCGTTGAGCATGACCGACGGCAGATCGCCGTTATAGGTCAGCGTGGCGGTCGCTGGTTTCTTTGCCTTTGCCATGATTTCTCCTGAAGGCGGGCAGCCGAAGCCGCCCGCGCGCCGTTTTAGGTGTTGAGCGGGACGTAGTGAACGACGATCGAAACCACGTCGTTCGCTGCGCCGCCTGCTGCCGTCGCGACGAACTGCACGTTTTCACCACCAGCCGGTACGACATACGGCGTAAACGGCGTCGTGTTGAACGCAGAAGGAGTGCTTTGCGTGCCAAGGTTTCCAGCCGGGCCGTTCACCTTGTATGCGCCAGTGATAATCGCGCCTGCCTGAAGACGCGGCCCGACGAGCACATCGCCGGAAGCGAGCGCGGCCGTGAGAGTAATCTGGCGAATGGTCGTTTTACTGCCTTGACCAGGACCGGGGCCGGCTTTGTTGCTTGTGACGCCTGCCGGCGGTTGAAGTTGGTACGTTGTCATGTCGATTTCTCCTTAAGCGTCCGGCACAGCGGCCGTGTAGATGGTGAACACGCCTGCATCCACGAGGGTGTCGGTGTCATTGATGCCAACGCCAAACTGAAGCTTCGACATGCCACGAATTTCCTGAACACCAACGCCGTGGCGGAAGTTGTAGTCACGGTCGTCGGTGGTGGATTTCGTGCGCTGAGCCCATGCAGCACCGATTGCCTGCGCGCCGCACATATACGACGGGCCAACTTGAATGCCGCTCGCGCCTGCCGCCATGTATTGGTTCAGTTCGGGAATTTCGCGGATGATCACGCCGTCATAGACGAGATCGCCGCCGGTGAAGATGGGGTTGGTCGCAACGTCGCGTTCACGGGCGTCACGGTTCGCTTGGGCCATCACCGGATCGTTTTGCAGATCGCGGAAGGCATAGCTGTTCGTGAACATCATGTACCACTCTTGCCCGAGGTTCGCGCCTTCCTTGACCTGATACGGGCGGATCGCCGGACGGTTGAAGCCGTCGCTGCCGATCACCGAACCAGCCAAGCGAGCACGACGTTTCGCGAGCGTGATGGTCGCGGCCGTCATCTTGCCGGTCGTGTTGTTGATCGTCGCAAGAGATGCTGCAGCGTCACCGGTGTTGTTGCTCACCGAATTACCGAACAACACGCGATCCGAGTTCGCTGCCAGCCAGTTGTTGCGCTGCGTGGCCGTTGCGTTGATGAACGGAATCGGTAGACCGTTGGCGTTGAGCGCGACTTGGCCGAGGGCCGAAATCAAGTCGTTTCGCCACAGTTCCATGATCCAGTTTTGCAGCGCAGGCTTCGCGGCGTTGCGCATGTCGATCACAGAACGTTGCTCGTCCCAATCGGTCAGCACGACAGCGTTACGAATCGGCTGCACGACAACCTTCAGCGAACGCGAATCGAGTTCGTCTTCGTTTCCTTCCAAAACCTCATTGCCACGCACGCCGGAGCCGCGCAGTTTGCGCACAGCTGCAAACACGACTGAGTCACCAGCCTTGCGTTGAAGCGCGTCTTTCAGTTGGATGATCGAGCCTTCGTCCGTACCTTGATAGCGCGCGAACTGATTGGATCGGACATATTCAGCGAAGAATTGATCGTCCCACTGTGTGGGCGTCAAGCCTTTCTGGACTGGGGTATCTGCCATTTCTTACCTCTTCAGGATATTGTCGAGTGGTGTCGGACCGGTCCACACGGGCGCGCTACGCGGCGCGGCGGATCGGTTCGTTGCAAGTGATTTCGGCAGGACGGGCGCAGCGGCTGGTGTCGCGGGCTGTTGGGCTTCGGCGGGTTGCGCAGCTTGCAGCTCGGCCATGATCCTTTCGCGCATCTTCTGCTCATACGCGGTCGGGTCATCTCCGATCTCTGCCAGTGCCTGAAGCTTCTGCGCGTGCTTGTACATCCAGTCGTACGGATGCTTTTGACGCGCGAGTTCGGCACCGAGCGCCGGATTGTCAGCGGCTGCCTTTTGAAACACTTCGAACTTCTCGTCGAGGTCGGGATACTGCTGCCGAGCCAACAGTTCCGAGAAATTGAAGCGCTCATTGAGCATTGCCACTTCCGTCGATAACGGCTGCGACGGCTGTTGAGGTTGCTGTGCCTGCGGTTGCGACTGCTGCGCGCGCATGTGCTTCAACTCTTCCTCAAAGCGGATCGCCTTTTCCTTCCAGTCCTGACGGCCTTTACGCTCTTCCTCAAGGGCTTTCAGTGGGACCAACTTGTCATGTTCGGATGCCGGCGGCGCATCGTTTCCAGCCTCAGGTGCTGCCGCTTGGCTTTCGCCTGCTGGCTGCGCCTCTTGCTGCGTTTCGCCCGTGTGGTTTGCTTCTCCCGAATCAGCTGCTGCGTTAGCGGTAGCGTCATCGCTCGTCTCCCCACGTAGAACTTCGTCCAAGCTGCTCATCTGTCATCCCCTTTTACAAAACGCCCGATACCCTCGGCGGCAGGTCCAACAAACGCCCGAATCGGCGGCGGCCCGTGATGCCTACTTCAGATCAATGTCAGTCGCCCGACTGTTGGTTGCTGTGCAGCCGCTCGTAAGCGCTTGCGGTGGCGTCAAATTCGGGCATTTCGATGCCGAAATACTTCTTCAGCAACCCGTCGATCTCTTTCGTGCTCATGTTGAAAACCATGAGGTTCTTCCGCGCTGCCAGAAGGGCCTGCTTGTCTTGTTCGTCCATGTGATCACCCGTAGTCAGCGACGCGCGGCGGCTGCTGTGCGTCAGAAATTGTTTTGATCGCTTGCGCTTGCAAAAGCCCAGACTTCTGATTCAAATTCCGGATCTCAGCCGCCGTCTTGAGTTGTTCAAGTTCGCTCGGTGTGTCTTGCGGCGTGGCCTGCACAGGTGCCGGTCCTTGCTGCGCCTCGGTCATCGTCTTCATTGCCACTGCATGGCTCTTTTCAGCGTCAGCCGTCGTCTTCTGAATGTCTGCTTGAGCCTTGGCTTGTCCAAGCTGCGCGGCCTGCTGTTGCGCCTGTGCTTGACCTTGCTGCGCCTGTTCAAGCATCTCGATCAGCTTGTCTTTGTTGCGCAGTTGCGATGCTTCGATTAGCACGTTCGGCGGGAACGGAATTCCCGACTGCGCGAGCTGCGTGAGCATCTGGAATTGCTCGGCTTGAATGTTCGCGACGTCCGGACCTTCTTCGATGGTGATGTCCACATCGAGACCGGCTATGTCGTTGTCGACGCGCACGATTTGATCGAGGCGCGGATCACCAGGCTGCAATCCCATCTGCTGCGCGTATTGCGCGGCTTCTTCGGGCGGCAACTCGCCGAGCGCTTGACTCAGCGTCACCGGCTGATTCAGACCGACCCACTTCGCGTTCTTCTCGTCGTCGGTCACGCGAATCCACTTCTCTTCGGTCCAGAACTGGCGCACGCGCAGCCACACAGCCTCATAGACCTGTTTCGTCCACTGGCGAAGGTCGTCGATGATCGGCTCGACTTCGATGGCGCCACCGGCTTGCTGAGACTGGATTGCTCGGCCGGATTGGATTCGCGGATCCTTTCCTGCCATCGCCGCATTCGGGCCGCTTGCCTGCAATTCGCCAGTCGCATGCTGCAGTAACGCCATTTGCGATTGCGCCATGTCACCCGTTGGCAAGATGCCGAAGTCTTGATTCAGCACGCCGGCGTTTTCGATCTCGATGTGACCGTCAGGCTTTGCAAGCTCGCGCTTAGCCTTGTCCACGTCCGAGATAGCCTGCCGATTGCCGAACGTCTGACGCACGCTCATCAGGTGCAGCGCCTTCGAGCGTCGCTTGTTGACCTCGTCTTGCAGGCTGATCATGTCGCGCGCGTGGCCGTAGCGGTTGTTTTCGCGGTCCACATAGGCGCTACGCAGCTTGAGCGAGCATGCCGGCTTGTTCTCGCGGTCCACGTAAGGCGAAGGAATCGGCTCGGTCAGATAACCGCCCTTCGTGTACGTGGCGATCATCCACGTGCCTTTCCATTGGAATTGCATCTGCACGATGCGAACACGCGTACGGCGGTTGTCGCTCCACGTCGAGAACTTCGGCCGGTCATCGTAGGTCTGGCTAAACGACGCGCTATTGAGCGTGCCTTCGATGGCGTATTCGTAGCCTGGGAACGTTTCGAGTGCCTCGTCCTTGTCCATCCAGATGACAATTCCCATGTACATCGCGTCACTGAAGTCTTTCTCGCGGCTGTACGCGTCATAGACGATGCGATCCCAAGGAACGCGCGTCAGATCGATCTCCGGGCCGTCCACGCCGTTGTAGACCGTCACATCGACGCCGCCGTAGCCTTCGACTAGCATGTCTTCGTACACGTCCGATCGGATCACGTCGAAGTCGTTGCGATCGGCCACGTAACGCAGCGCGTCGGTCGCAGCCTCGCTCAACTGGTCATCGTCCGGATTGCGCGGGAAAGCCTTCGGATCGCTGCGCATGCGGCGCTCGAAGCCTCGCAGGTACTCGACCTTGCGCTTGATGTAGTTGATCGTCAGCGCAGGCTGCCCGCGCTTTCTGAGCGTCGCCAACTCTGAATCCGTCCACTGCGAGCCGTTGTAATAGTCTCGGTCGCGCTCCGACAACTCACGAGCCTCGCGCGTCATGTCTTCGGCTTCTTCGAACCAGCGGCACAGACGCGAGACGTCCGGCGCTTCGATCACGTCCACTTCGACAGCGACGACAGGTTGCGCGGGTTGGGCGAGAACGGTGCTCATGCGGTTTTCCAGTGTGAATCTTCTTCGTTATCGCCGCGCGCGAAGGCAGCCGCCCATCTGTCGCGAATGACGGGTTGCTTGTCTTTGATGGGAGCAATCGCCGGATGCGCTTCATCGAGCGCCATGCCTAGCAGCGCGCCTGTGTCGACGTCATCGTCGTCTTTGCCAGTCGGGAAAGAGAGGTACTCGTCGACGTTCGCGCCAGGCTCGAAATACACGCCGCCCATTGCCATGCGTGCTTGAAAGCCACGAGCACTTGCGGTCTTGTTGGCCGTGCGCGTGATCCACTCGACGCGGCAGAACACCTTGCGTTCACGCATGCGACGAATCAGGAACGGCTCGATTGAACGGCGGATCACGCCAGACTCACCGAACCACGCGATCGGCTTCCACCGCGCCATCAGGTCAATCTTCTTGTCGATCCACTCGTCGGCCGTGCCTTGACCGCGCCAGCCAGCAATGCGGTAAATGTCGCCGTGCGGATCAATGCCCCACACGCGATGCACGGTGAAGTCGCCTGCACCTTCGGTCACGGCGTAGTCGCTCGTGCCGTAGATGGCGAGATTGGTCGGCAGCGTCTGCCAATGCTGGATCCACGAGCGCTGGAAGTACGTGCCTTCGTCGGGCGACGGTTTCTGCTGATAGAGCGCCGACCAGTCGCGCGGCATGATGTCTTGCCGCACACGACGCAAGTCTTCGAGCGGATACCAGCTTGGCCACAAGGCTTGCTCGTCATCCGTGCCTTCATTGGCGATTGCCTGCAGCTCTACGACCTTCCACTGGCCGCCGTCCTCGATCCGACCTTGCTGCGCGAGAATGCGCCCTGCCAAGTCATCTTCGTGCCAGCGCGTGAGCACCATCACGATCTTGCCGCCTGGCATCAGACGGGTACGAAGGGTCGAGGAATACCAACGCCATACCGTTTCTCTGCGAACCTCGCTGTCGGCCTCCTCGCGGTTCTTGAACGGGTCGTCGATGATCGTCAGATGCGCGCCGCGACCAGTGATTGCGCCGCCAACACCCACGTATGCCGAAATGCCGCCATGCGACGTGCGCCAGACGTTCGCCGCGCGTGAATCACCACGCAGGAACACTTCCGGGAACACGTTACGGAACATCGGTGCGGCGACGATCCCCCGAACGTCACGCCCGAAGTCAAGCGCGAACTCCCCCGAGTACGTCGCGCAGATCAGCTGGTGATTTGGATGGCGCCCGAGATACCAGGCAGGGAAGCGTCGTGACGAAAGCTCAGACTTCGTGTGACGCGGTGGTGCGAACACCATCAACCGATCGACCTCGCCACGCTCAACAGCCTCAAGCTCGCGCGCAATGATGCGGTGATGCTCGCCCACTTCGAAGTCCGGCTTCGTGTAGACAGTGAAGTCGATGAGGTTTTTGCGCGCCATTCGACGCGCGAGCAGCTCAGCGGCCGCCTCGGGCAACGATATTGG
Source organism: Caballeronia sp. LZ001 (assembly GCF_031450875.1). Classification (NCBI taxonomy): domain Bacteria; kingdom Pseudomonadati; phylum Pseudomonadota; class Betaproteobacteria; order Burkholderiales; family Burkholderiaceae; genus Caballeronia; species Caballeronia sp. LZ001. The sequence goes on from NZ_JARTVX010000004.1 coordinate 1,775,536, forward strand.
CGAGTTCATCGTCAGTCAGGTCTTGTGCGTAGGAGTGTTCGATGTGCTGCTGAATCGGGCCTTCATCCGGTCCGCTGATTTGCTGGATCGACTTGCCATACCCGCGATCGAGCAGCTCTTTGGCGGCCGATACACGCGCCGACTCAGGCCTTTCGTCATCCATCGCGATCTTGGCGAGCACGTCGATCATGTCTGCCCCGTATTGGCGCGCGAGCGATTTGACTTCAGCCGTGGCTTTGTTCGGCGTGCCTTTCTGACGGCCACCTGTTTTCGGCGTGCCTGGCTTTCTTCCTCGTTTCTTAGGCTGCTGAGTCGCGTCGTCCATTTCTACCGTTGCGCTACTGTCGAAAATTGCGCGATATGCGCTTGACACGCATTATTCGGTTTTTATTAGACGAAATATTGGCTAATTGTACTTTTCGTGAAATTTATAAGCGCTTGAAGACGGACAAAGAAGGAGTTCTTTCAACCATCGGGGCGTCATCTCGATCCTTACCCGTTCTGATAGACCAAAGTCGCAAGAGACATACGCCGATTCGATGAGATGGCTCTACCCCCATGCGATAGCTCTGGAGAGTGCTGCGCGGGATAGATGTGATTCGAGAGATTTGATAAAGCGACCCGCCGCTCTCACAAAGATCAGTGAGAACACGGAACCAGTCGACCGCCTGATCGAGGTCATCCACCACATTCACACGGAAGTCTGTGCCGAGGGGTACGCGAATTCCCCGAAGAACTGGCGTGCCTTACTGCAATATGCCAAGTGAGCTTCTTCAGGAGTGTCGTAGGTGCCGATGTAATAGTGCTTTCCATGGGCATCGATCTGTGCCACCCAGCGACTGCCATAAGACGCACGAGTCACGCCTTTGAAGCCGCTGGTGTTGGTCGAAAGTCGCCCTCTGTTCCACAAGTTCTGCTGACGCGTACAGAGCCGCATGTTTTCCCGGCGATTGTCTAACCGGTCTCCGTTTATATGATCGACTTCGACCTTACCGCCGGGGGTAAGCCACATAAGTCGCCGGTGCATGTATTCAACGCCGTTTTTCCGGTTTGACCTCACATTGCGCCGCGCGTAACCGCGAGAGCTGATCGACCACGTGAATACCGAGAGTTCCTCAAAGTCAGCGTCGTCCACTTTGATCTCTTCGCCACGGCGTGTTTTGATGATTTTCATGGTCTTTCCGGATAAGTGAGGGGATTCGGGAACCTTCACGGCGGGCGGCTGGGAGGATCGCTCCTACCGGCTAGCACGGCATCAACCGCCCTGCGTGAAAGCGCTCGTTTCGTGAACGACTCGCCGCGACGTGCGCGGACCTGGTTGTTATCTGGCGACCATCTTTTCCAAGACGTTTCTGTAGAACTCGTTAAGCGTCTTCTGTGCTTCTTTTCGCAGCGGATGCCAGACTGGCAAAGCATCCACAATCTGCCGAGCTTGCTGATAGGTCATCATTGACCTGCCCGCCGCATCAAATCGTTCAGATCGCGCGCGGATTGATCGACTTCAGCACCCTTGCGCACGAGCGCCGGCACTTCAGCCTTGGTGATTTCGTGCGACTGCGGCGTATAAACGGCCGTGATGCGGTTCTTGGTCGGGTCAAAGTAAAGAACGGTGTCTGGCATGGTCAATTCCTTCCGTAGGTGTGAGGGTCGGTGTGATGCCAACGGTCCATAACTGTCTTGTCCCGTCTCCACATCAGGTAAGCGACGAACGGCGTGGGGCCTTGCCCGGTGATCAGCCCCGTACTGCAATACCAAACTCCGCCGATTTTTCGAATCGCAGGTTTTCTTTCTGGCATGCAGAGAGTCATACGAGGTTCCTCGCGGCGTAGCGTGCAATCAGAATTGCGTCGGCCCGTCCGTCATGCTTGGCAAGCGGGCAGTAATCGCGGCCATACAGCTCGCGTGCGATCTTCAGGCTCTGCTCTTTCGTGTTCGACGCGGCCGTTTTCTTGATGCCGTACGTCGCCTGCCAAGCGCGCGGCGAGATGAACGCGACGTCCAGCCGGTTCAACTCCATGACCGTGCGGATAACCGCCTTCGTGGCTTCGAGAGAGCCCATCGTCTGAACGCTGCCGCCCGCAAACGTGTTCAGGTCTTCCATAACCACGAGCGCCGTCTCATCGGCCGGCACGCGCGCTCGGATCAGCTTTTGCAGCGCCACCGGGTCAATTTCATTTTTGACCTTGCCGGTGCGCATCGCCTGCCGGATCGGCATGTCGTCAACCTTGAGCGATTCGCCGTGCATGAAAGCGATGGCGCCACGGACTCCCGGGTCTACGGCAACGATCAGGGTCATCGCGCCACCTTCACGGGTTGCGGTTGCGGCGGCACCCACTGCCGACGAGGAACGCCCATGACGGCGAAATAGGCATCGAAGTTTTCGGGCAGCATTACGCGGTCTCCTCTTGCAGATCCTTGAACTCGTCACGAAGCTGTCGCATGACACCAGCCGTGGTGTTTTGCAACCAATAGTTCTCATAGTCCTCAGGCATCTCTTCGCCCTTCTCGATGAGATCGGAAGGTGAATCGATGATCTTCGAGCAGCGCCAACCTGGAATGCGAATGACGCGCCAGCCCATGCGTGCAAAATCGCGATCGCGAACGGCGTCTTTCTTTGCGTCGTGGTATGCCGCGCCGTCGCATTCGATGGCGACACGCGCAATAGGATTTGCAAAATCCGCAAAATACCGACCGACCGGAAATTGAGGCCATAGAGGCAGGCCGTTAGCTCGAATGTCACACCAAAGATCCGCTTCGATCGGCGTGAAGAGATGGATCCAGTCAGCTATACGGTACGGATCACAGTCCATCCACGAAGAAAATCCCTCGTCGACCTCAAGTTGATATGTCTTGTAATTCGCCCTGATAGCTTTAAAGCGCTCACTCAATGACATATGCGCAGAAATTGGCTGATATTCGAATCCGCGCTCGAAGTGCCGCATAACTTTTGACCAGTCCACTGTACGAATCCCGGAATTTGCGCAGCGTCTCATTTCTCCTGACGTCATTTCGTCTCCCAAGGTTTGCGGCCGGCGTTTCTATAACCTTCAAGAACACCGGCCCGGATCTTTGCGTATGCGCCACGAAGTTCATCGTCTTCGCACGTGTCAATTACCAGCTTCCCTTCTTTCGAAGAAATCGCGTCCGTAGCGCATCGAATTACTTCGAACGGCAACGCAGATCCAGATCTGGATGTGCTTCGCATGAGGACCAGATAAGCCCACTCTGCTGTTCGTTCCTTTGGCGCCATGGCATCAGCTATCAGCGCACGCATCCGCCGCATGTTTGCCTGGACAACCGCTGCCTCTGCCTTGGTTTGATCTGTAAGAACCGGCGCGACCGGAGTTTCGTTCGCACGCATCTGCTTACACAGCGCAAAAAACTCTGGCAGGGTTGGCGGGAATTTCAGAGTCAGCATGGCATCCACGCCTGCTTTAAGTTCGGCGTTCGAAAGCCGTCTCAAGCCCTTTCCCCACTCCACCTTTACGCCAGCTAGATCGACGTCGCGCCACTTATCGAGAAAGGTGTTCCCCCACATACGAGACATTTTTTCGAACAACGCTGTAACCCAATGCTCAGGGGCAGCATCTGCCGGCCACGTTTCAGCCGAGGAATTTGACATGTCCATTTATGACCTCGGGGAACTGGGTTTCGCGGGCGACCGATCGGCCGGTGAGAACTTCATAGGCATTGCGTCTTGAGTCGCTTTTTGCATCCGAAGATGTCGCAGAACGAGAAGCAGCAGATGCTGGCAATGGATCGTCTTCCCACCGTCGTTGGTTAAGCCACGTCGAAGCGAACGGAATAAATTTGCCTCCATCACGAACCCACTGCTCGCAGACCTTGAACTTATCCAATCCAGCCATCACGGTTTGAAGCATGTCTTCAGAGACAACGACCTTCTCGAACGCCTTTTGAGCAGGCACCTTTGAATCCTTGCGAGGGTAGTTTTTCCAGAAAATCGAGAAGGCTTCTTCTTTCTCGATTCGAGAAGGTTTCTTCTCGATTTCTTTCTCGATTTCCTTTCTCGATTCTTTCTCGATCGGGTTTTCTCGCGCGCACGTTGATGTGGTTTTGGTTTTGGTTTTTGTATTGGTTTTGGTTGTTTTACCACCTAAAAACCTAAAAAACCTTGGAAATACAACCCCCCCCAAACCCCCCCCCATCCGTTTTTTCGAGAAGGAATCGAGAAGAATCGAGAAAGGTTTCCGAGAAGGAATCGAGAAGATTTTCGTTGGATTCGAGAAGACTACCTTTCTCGATTTCTTTCTCGATTTTCACCAACCAACCCGCATCGAGAAGCGCTTTCGAGAAACCTTCGAGACGAACGAAGTTGTCGATCCATTCACACGTGATGCCAAGCGCGAGCCCATCCGAGAGATGGCGATCGGCCCAACTCCAAATGTGGTGAAGACGACCGACTATGCTGAATTCGTCGACGTTGAGACGTGCCGCGATCGTGATGACGATCGGGTCTTCTGAAAGGTCTGTGCTCATTTTTATCCAGTCGTCCATTTCATTTCTCGGCCATGCCTTCAATGCGATTCGACAGGCCGAATAGCTTGCCGAGGTGCGACCAAATCGCATCGCGCTTAAAGATCGTCTTCACATTCAATCCCACGTCAGTTGCTCGACGTTTTCGAGCTGTGCGAGATGGTCGCGGGCCAGTTCCAGAAGTAGCTGAACCTTGCGCGGCGGAAAACATTGCATCTCGCTCGGGACTACCTTCAGCCCGAGCGCGGCAATGATCGTCAGCGCGCGCGTCATGTCTTTCTCATCGCTCATGAAGCGAGAGACGGTTGATCCGTCCACGCCCACTGCAAGAGCAATGTCGTTTTGTCCAATGCGTGCAGCGCGTTGCATAGCGAGCGACATGAAGATGCGTGCCTTTGTGTTCACTTCACTGGAAACTGCTTCCACGGTTCACCCCGGTGTTGTTCTTGTCTCGGTGGTTTTGATTTAGGCGGTCAGCTCTTTGGCTAACTCACGTTGGATTTGCTTGAGCGCATTGATTCGATCTTTCGCCCGTTGTGCGTTGCGCTTAGCGCGACAGTCGAAACAAAACGCGGCTTGAACGTGTTGGGCGCTGATGTCGCATTCACACATGACGCAACGACGGTCAAGACGCGGCATGGTCTTTTTCATGCCGTCACCTGTATTTCGTGAGTTGTTGAGCGCAAAAAAGCCCAGTCAACTCGTTCGTTCAACTCTTCACAGCGCACTGCGCCATGGCAGAGCTTTTCAATTTCTGGGCAATGTTCAGCAGGCACACGTCGATCCGCATCCTTCCATTGCTGGACGGCTGCGCGAGAAACGCCCAACTTATCGGCGAGGCCTTTGACCGTCAGGCCGGCCGCCCTAATTGCGCGGTCGAGGGGATGTTCCATGTCTGTTTCCGTTAAGAATGAGCCTGACGGTAATGATAGAAATTCTGTCGCTGAAACGCAAGCTTTTCTGTCACAACGCAAGATAGATAATCTTTACAATTCAGAGATGAGTAAAAATGACCCGCTTGGAACGTTGCTCAAAGACGCACGTTGGAAACGTCACCTGACGCAGCAGCAGTTGGCTGATGCGATGGACCTAACACGAGCAAATATTTCTGCGTGGGAGAACGGCCTACATCGTCCGAACATCAAACAGCTTTTCCGTTTGTCGAAGCTGTTGAATATCGACTGGCATATGTTGATGTCGAATGCCCATGGTGACGCTCCACCGGGATTCGATTGGGATACCCCGGAGCCAGATGAGCAACCCGAAGTCCTCTCATCGCCTCCGCGTTCACCCAAACCAAAAAGCCGGCACGAGAGGTGACTGATTGGCCCTTTAGTTTTCCTCGATCGGTCCTGGATAAAGTTCCGCCTCATCGCATGCGAGAACTAGAGCTGATAATGCTTGGCTTCATTACCGAAGCATCAATTCGGACACGGTTGGAAACTGACCTCGACGAATGAACCCCAAAAAATTGGTTGCTACGGCATTGCTGCTTGCTTCCTCGACGGCTTCAGCGACAGATGGAAACACGCTGTACGAATGGGGTACCTCAGATAGCCCTGTGGAAAAAGGCTTGTTGTTGGGGTACATATCAGGCGCCGTTGAAAATGGGTTTTTCCAACAACGATCACAGGGCCTTGTTGGCGAAAATAGCGTGGTCCCACGCTACTGCCTACCCAAAAACGCGACCGCCGCTCAGGGCGTAGACGTCGTGGTGAAATACCTCCGGGATCACCCTGAAGAACGAGCTTTCGCGGGAGCTCAATTAGTATGGTCCGCCTTCATCAAAGCCTTCCCCTGCCACTGACGGCTCTACCTTAGCAAGACACCGATATCCACCACCGCAAGGTCGTGGATATTTTTTCTATCGTTGACGACAGATTCTCTTGCATCGTCGCGACAGATTGTCTATCATCACTTCACGGTCGCAGAACAAGTCGACCACAGACCTGAGGTGACCAAATGCTCCAGCTTGTGATTTTTCTGGCTCTCTTGCCCGCAGCGATCGGCACGCTGTTCTGGATCGGTGCGTTTCTCATGGGCGCAGTTGTATGGCTGTTTTCGCTTCCCTTCGTAGTCCTCGGCGCCGTGTGGCGTGCCTTGAAGGTGTGACGCCATGTGGAAGCACACCTATCACGATTTCAAGTACGGAATCGTCGAGTCGCTCGACTTCATCTGCACTACAGGGCACGCGATTCATGAACGTTTTCGCACGATTCACTACGACGAGGTGGTCTGGTGTTAGCCCCCGACTACGAGAACGACTTCGACGACCTTGCTGAACCTCCGCGCTATTGGTGCGAGGACTGCAGAGCTCACAGACTTTTCTACTACGGCATATGCGGTCTTCCGATCTGCCGTGTCTGCTTACCGAAAGACGGAGATTGAAATGAAACAGATTCGAATGATGGAGGCAATGATCGATGCGCTTGAAATGATGGATCAGTACTTCAAAGGAGATTTGGGAGAAGAGGAAACAAAGCTTTTAAGGAAGGTCGTTATTCCTCTTCGCCTTGCAATGATCCGCACTGACCTTCGTGAAGCGCAAAGGGTGATCGCATGAGAGCCGTCACCGAAAAGGAACTTGAAGACGCTCACCGCATTGCGGCTTACGTAACAGTCAGCGTCGCTGCTGTCTTCTTCGCTGGCTTGATCGCGGCTTTCTTGAATTAACCGCAGCGCGACGGTTTCGCGCATCAAACGAGGAGATTCACATGTTTCGCAAAGCAATCGTGGTACTGGCAGTCGCATCGACCTTCAACGTTGCTCACGCAACCGACAGCTTCAACGTTGGCGCCGGCTTCAGCAGCTCGGTCACGCTCTCGGGCGGTTCAATGGCATCGAGCGGCTCGAACGGAAATGGCTTCTCGCAGCAGTCGTCGAACAGCGCCGCATCGGGTTACGCCGCTGGCGGCACGGCGATGGGCGGCGGCGCAGTCGGTTCGTATGCGTACAACGGCGTTGGCGCTATCGGCGCGGGCGGCTCGTTCTCGGGTGCGGTCGGCGGAAGCAACACGACGTCGACGAGCAACGGCTACACGTCTGGCGACGGGTACGGCGCTACCAAAGGGGGGTCGGGAGTTGACTACTCGGCCGGCGGCTGGTCTGGCCTGAACGGCTCTTACGCCTACTGAGGTTCGACATGTCCACAGTCAAAGAGATGACTGGTCAGAGGTTCGGGCGACTAGTCGTATTGCACCGTGCGCCTGATCGTGTTTTGTCATCTGGGCGGCGGCTCGTGAACTGGGCTGTCCGCTGCGACTGCGGACGCGAGAAAGAAGTAATGGGATCAGATTTAAGCCGAGGCGACACGAGAAGTTGCGGATGTTTCCGTGAAGAAGTAAAGGGCGACAGTCGAAGGTCTCACGGTATGTCATCAACAAGGACTTACCGCATTTGGCAAAACATGCTTACCCGTTGCACAAACCCGCGCGTGGCTCATTACGCGTCGTACGGTGGGCGTGGAATAGACGTATGCGATCGCTGGAAGTCCTTCGAAAACTTCCTAGCTGATATGGGGGAAGCTCCTTCTGACATGAGCATGGACCGTATCGACAACGACAAAGGCTATTCGCCTGAAAACTGCCGGTGGGCCAGTTCATTCGAACAGAGGATTAACCAGCGCGTACGTCGATCTAACAAGATCGGAATCACCGGCATCTTCTGTCGACCGGAGAGCGGCGCTTTCCGCGTCGTGCTTCGTCGCCACGACATCAAGCTGATTGATGTCACGACCCACGACTTTTTTGAAGCTTGCTGTCTCGTTAAATCTTTTGAAGCAAGAGAGGCCTTGGGCGCTACCAACACCCAAGGCCAGACCCCCACTCAGGATGGAAGTCGCCATGAATAAATCCACGGCAGCAGTGATTTTACTCTCACTCAGTATCAGCCATGCATATGCGCAAAGCAACGCATCAGCGACGCAGCAAAGCACGTCGCAAGCTGCGAGTTTCGGGACGCTCAACATGTCTCAGTCGCCCGCCGATCAGCACCTTAGCGAGACGGTTCGCAATGTGTCTGCCCCGGTTCTCGGCGCCTACGCCTCGTCATTTTCACAAATGAATTGCTCCAGTACGACGCAAGGAGGCTTTGCAATCGCCGGCTTCAGCGTAGCAGGCGGGACGTCTACTGAAAGCAAGTCGTGCGTGCTGGAAGTCGCTGCAGCTGAGATGGCGCGCCAGGCTTTCAACGATCCCGAGAATCGCCAGAAGCTTATGAATGCATCAATCGGAGTGCGTTGCCAAGTAAGTGAAGAGGTCTACAACGCGATGATGGATGCGGGCTTTGTTTGCAAACGCAAGCCAAAGTCCGACGAGAGCCGCACTGATACGCAACCCGAATCCACCCGCATCGCTGGCAACTAAGGAGACCGACCATGCGCGACGCCTACGAACAGCAACGGAAGCTAGCCCTGCGCGAGATGGCGCGCTTGGTTGATGCAGCCGAGTTTGACCCGCACATGATCGCTCGGGAAGAAGCGATCAAGCAGCTCGGTAGCAAGTGGCTGCTCCACCCTAGCAACCGCGTGCAACGCCGCACGACTCCTTACGGAAGCGCCAAATGAGCCGCCCTTACAAGCCCGAAATAACCGATGACCATATTATCGCTCGCCTGCAGATCATCGGCAAAGCAACGGTTCATCAACTAGCGAACCGTCTTCAAGAAACCGATGACCGCGTGCGCGTAAAGCTGATTCGCATGTTGTCGCACGGCAAGGTGGCCAGGAAGCGTGAGAACAACTCGAACTCGTTTTTCGAGTACTTCCTGCCGACGAAGCAAGAGCAGATCGCAAACGGTGAATTCGAAGTTGCAACACCGTTAATCGGCATCACGATGACTGGCGAATTGACTGGCTACGTGGCCGAATTTGAGCGCAGGACGGCCCTGTGCATGACCTTGAGGAGAGCAGCATGAGTACCTTTCAAATCGTTCTGAGCGCTTGGCTGGCTGCCGCCGTGCTCTCTTTTCCTCTTCATTCGCGGCGCGACCCACTCGCCGACAGAACAACAACCAATCGGCGAGGAAGTAGAAGCATGAGCACCGCAATCACCACGATCAGCAACGACATCTACGGCGTGCGTGCCGACTTTGAGTCGGTGTCGGTCGATCGTTCCATCAACTTCGAACGCGAAGCGGGTTTCGCAATCCAGATTCTCGGCGCCAACGAATACGCGCTTGGCGTCGCGATGAACAATCGCCAGTCCGTTATCGATGCCGTGACGAATATTTCGGCAATCGGCATCAGCCTAAATCCGGCCAAGAAGCAAGCGTATCTGGTGCCACGCGATCGCAAGATTTGCCTCGATATCAGCTACATGGGTTTGCTGGATCTTGCTGTCGCATCAGGCTCGATCATGTGGGGTAAGGCAGAGCTCGTTCGTGAATCTGACGACTTCCGTCTGAACGGTTTTGACAAGCCTCCTGCGCACGAGCGTAACCCGTTCGCCAAGGATCGCGGCGAAGTCATCGGCGTGTACGTCGTCGTCAAGACGCATAGCAGCGACTATCTGACAGAAACAATGACGATCGACGAAGTCAATGCCATCCGTGACCGTTCGAGCGCATGGAAGGCATGGATTACCAAACAAAAGTCCTGCCCTTGGGTAACCGATCCGGGTGAGATGGCGAAAAAGACTGTTATCAAGCGCGCTTATAAGACGTGGCCTAAGACTGAGCGTCTTGATCAAGCAGTCGACTTTCTCAACACGGAAGGAAATGAAGGGCTCGAATCGATTCGCCAGCAGGCACAGACTGGCTGCCCCGAAGACATTCTGTCGTCATGGTGTTCAAAGGCAAAGACCGCACAGAGTTCCTCCGATCTCGAAAGCGTATGGACGCAAGGCTTGGCCGCCATCAAGCCGACGAAAGACATGCGGGCCTATGAGCGCTTCAAGGCGACCGTGGCGGCACGAGGAAGCGAACTGAAGGCGCAAGACAGCAACACGATCGACATGCCAGGACGTGAGCCTGGCTCGGACGATGAGCAACCGGGAGAACAGCAATGATCCTGATCGAATGCATGCAAGGCACAGAGGAATGGCACAAGGCGCGCTGCGGCGTTATCACTGCCAGCAAATTCCGCGGCGCGGTCGACGTCACGAAGAAAGGCGAGCGCACTGCGAAATCGACGCTGTATGCCGCCCAAGTTGCGCTTGAGCGCATCAGCGGCGTTGCCAACGACGAAACCTTTGTCACGTGGCAGATGAAGCGCGGTACCGAGCTAGAGCCGGCCGCACGCATGGAGTACGAAGCACTCACCGGCAACTTCGCAACTGAGTCCGGCGTTGTGCTCACCGACGATCGCCTCTTCGGATACTCAACCGATGGGTTCATTGGCGACGACGGATTGATCGAAATCAAGAGCCTGGCGAGCGCCGAAAAGATCGTTGCGATGTGGCGCGACGGCGATATGTCCGACTACATGCATCAGATTCAGGGCGGCCTGTGGATCACTGGTCGCAAATGGGCCGACTTCGTTATGTACTGCCCGCAACTCGAATCGATCGGCAAGCAGATTTTCCACCGTCGCGTCGAGCGTGATGAAGCATTCATCGAGCAGCTCGAAAAAGACTTGGTCAGCTTCGCAAAACTCGTCGATGAGAACGAGAGCGTGTTGCGCGAAGCGGTGCCAGCGTGAGTAAGACGTTCGTCCTCAGGAATCCGGACATCGCGCATGAGTTGATCGCGTTCCTGAAGGCTCACGCCGGTCCGAATGCAAGCGCGGGGCATCCGCTTGCAGTGACGGTTGCCACGCATAAGCAAGCCAGGTCTGCAGATCAGAACCGACTTCTGCATGCTCTACTCAATGACATTGCGCAGCAAGCCGTCATCGGCGGCAAGCAATACGAAGTCGATGTCTGGAAAGAGATCGTACGTTGCAAATTCATCGGCACCGAAGAAATAAGTCTTCCAGATGGAACGCGTATCGAGCGTGGCATGAGTACAAAAACGCTTGGAGTTGGGGACTTTTCCAACCTTATCGAAATAGTCCGTGCTTGGGCTCAAACCGAATTGGGGGTTGAAGTATGAAAGAGATACGACTGACCAAGGGGGCAATCGCCTTGGTTGATGACGAAGACTATGAGCGAATAGCAAAACATCGCTGGTGTATGAGTTGTGGCTACGCCCTCCGTGGCACTACCGTCGCAGGACACACTGTTCAACGGCTCATGCATCGAGAAATACTTCGCCTCCCCTCCGATGACAAAAGACTAATCGATCATCGTGATGGGAATAGGTTGAACAATCAGAAATCAAATCTTCGGATATGCAACAAATCTGAAAACAGCAGAAACCGATTAGCGCCAAAGAACAACAAAACTGGTTTTAAGGGCGTTTGCCTTTGCAAAGCCACCGGACGTTATAGAGCAACCATCAACGTTTCAGGATCGAAGCAAATCCACCTTGGGTACTTCGACACTGCCGCCGCTGCGCATGAAGCTTACTCGAAAGCAGCGCCTAATTTTCATGGCGAGTTTGCTAACAATGGATTGAACCAATGCCTGTCCGCACCTGGCTTGGCGAAGGGCGACAAGGTAGAAGCCTAAGACCACCGGGCGCGTATCGCACCCGCGCCCATAAAGGAGAAGAACGTGATCGGACAAGCTTTTATTGCACGAGGTGAGAAATGAGTGCCAGCGTAGTTATCGATGGCCGTCAATTTCGAGAGGGGCATCCCGACGCGTGGAGGTTTGGCGTCGTAATCCAGCAAGAGCATCCACATCCGTCGCTCGTTTTGATCGAGTGTCAACCTCGGGGGCGAGAGCGCAAGGTAAGACAGATATGGTGCAGCCCAACGTGGCTTTTGAAAGACACATCTGAGCTGCGAGAGCGGCTGAAGCAAATAGGCCTTATTGCCTAAGGAGAACAAGATGAACACGAAGACGCAAGATGCATACGTGATTGATGCGCTAATTGCAGCGGGGCACGTCTCTAAAGAGAAGGTCGATGAAGCGTATGCGTTAGCAGAGAAGTACGCCCTAGACGCGAGCGAGAAGACGCAAGACGCAGAGCGGGAAACGCTGCTCGATGTTTTTAAAATCGCCATTGGGTGGCTTGCTTTGAAAGGTTACGAAAGCGATGCGAAGGAACTGGCCTCTAGAGGCCGCGCTGCCCTAGACGCGAGCGCGGAGCCTGTGGTTTGGCGATATTTCGATGGGGAAGGAAATTATCAGTATTGCGAAGATGCTCCAAGCGATTCGAGCGTTTATCACGCATCGCTTTACGGGCGTAAGTTTGAACCGCTCTTCACTCGCACAAATAAGAAGACGTTGAGCGATGAGCAAGAGGAATCGATTATCTATGCAGCCGAATGGCTGTCTCGATCAGAAGACATTGGCAATCGCAAGCATGCCGAGCGACTACGCGCAATCATTGCGGAGATGAATAAATGACTGACCGAGAATTTGAAGAGGTTCGACAACTTCTGTTTAGCGTGGTACCCATCGGCCAATACCACGACGTGCTTGAGGCTCTTAGCGATATTCGAGCGACGAGCGACAAGCAAGAGGCGATGCATACAGACGATAAATCGGTCGACCGCTTCGCCCAAGCAATGAAAGAGAAGATGGCAGCAGCACGCGCTAAAGGTCGCGGCGGATGGGAGCAATGCTCGCCGGATGATTTGTCACGCATGCTCCGTGAGCACGTCGAAAAAGGCGACCCGCGCGACGTGGCTAACTTCTGCATGATGCTTTGGAACAATGGCGCAGGTATTTCCAAGGAGAGCGACAAGCAAGAAGCGGAACGGGACGCAATGAAGCAGCGCGGCCTAGACGATCAAATGCGTCGTTTGCGAGAGCAAGACGCAACCAAACCCCGCGAGGATGGCTGGAAAGGCGATCCGGACGTGACGAGTGACAAGCAAGACAGGATCGATGAGGATTGGCTAGAGCAGTTCCACGATGCGGCGATGACCTATCGGGTCGTGAGCGTTACTGAAGCCCCTGCCGCTTTTGACTATCTGGTGCAGATCGCCAAGGGAGCGAGCAAATGACTAACAAAGACAAAACCGCCGAGAAAGCGTTTGACGCCTTTGCGAATCGTTACGACCATGAATCCAACGATTGGCTGGATATGAACGTTCAGACATTCTTTCAGGAGGGATTCAAAGCAGCCATCGAATCCCGCGTACTAGCAGAGAGCGACAAGCAAGAGGCGGTTGGCGAAGTCTTGCTAATCGGAAAGGATGCCGACCTGAAGGAAGTCGCGTGGCGCAAGGGCAAGATGCCGCCTGTCGGAACAAAGCTCTACGCCCACCCCATCGCATCCGCTGATGTGCGCGATGCGGAGACCCCTAAGCAAAGTTGGGTAAGTTGGGCTAGCGATGAATTGATCCGGCATCGAGCCAAAGGAAGTGCGGATGAGTTGCAAGCAAAACGATTCCATATGGCAGTTCAGCTTGGTCTGCTTGAGTTTGAAGATGTGGAGCAAATTGACGCCGCCATCGCAGCTAACCGCGCATCCGAGGAAGGAGAGAAATCGTGAAGAGATACACATTTACCGTCGATGTGACTTCCGTTAGCGGCTATCAAGTTTATTACGTAGACGCGGACAACGAGGATGATGCGCGCACAGAAGTTCAACAAGGCGGCGGTGTTTTTGTATTCGAAGAATTCAGCGTTGAAGACCTTGGAACGTTCGAGCTATCTGACGTTTCAGACATTCCGGAAGACGAGAGCGCATCCAACAATTGCGGAGATGAATAAATGACTAAAGACCTAAAGCCCTGCCCGTTCTGCGGACGTGATGCCGAATGTCTGCATATCTACGCTGGCGAGGAAATCGTTCGTTGCGAAAACGAAGGTTGCCACGTTCGCCCTTGCGTAACGAGCGACGACATGGATACCTCGATGGCCTTGTGGAATCAGCGCGTAATGAGCGACAAGAAAGAGGCGAAGCCGCGTCGTTCGCTTGAAGTTATGCAGGCAGTGAGCGCGGAGCCAATGGTTCGTTACTGCCCAGGATGCGGCAGTGTCGGTGAAGTAAGCCCGAAATTTCGAGACTGCTGCCCGGACGGATCAAGCGCTCGCATGGTGCCCGAGAATTTCGCTAAACAGTGCCAAGATACATTCCGTTTGGCGATACAGAAGATATGCACACCAGAGGAAAAGACGTTGAGCAACGAAAAAATCTTAGCGCTAGTTCGGCACTATGCAATTGATCATGAATTATGGTCTGAAAGTAGAACACTTGGTTTCGCACACGCAATCATTACGGAGATGAATAAATGACTGACGAACAGATCGATTTTTTATGGCGCATTGTTCGCGATGCAAAGCGGTGGAAAATGGCGAGGAAGTACAAATACGTCACCGACCTTGAAAAACGAGCTATCGACGCCGCTATCGCCAAGGGAGCCGAAAAAATGGCTAAAAGCGGCAAGCAAGCCGGTTGCGATTGCGGTCCTACGTGCGAAGACAAGGGCGGAGCATGTCGTTATGTCGAAAACAGCGACAAGCAAGAGGTGGCTCCGAAGCTACTCGATTTGATGCGTCAAGAGTCCAGCCATGAAATTGGGGCCGGTGGTATTGCTGAGAGCGACAAGCAAGAGGCGGAAATCACGCAGTTGATTGACGAGCGTGACAGCTTCGAACATATGGGCACTGTGCTGGCTAACCGGGTTAGCGAACTCCTTGGCGTCGACGTGGGCGAATGGACTAGCAATAACAATCCGATATTTCGTGCGATTCACGCTATCGAAGATCGGCAGGAGAGCGACAAGCTAGAGGTGGTGGCGTGGGCTGTGTTTAGCAAAAACGGCTACGCGAAATATGTCACGACCGATGCAGAAGAAGCTGATAGATGGGTTAAAGAGTGGGCCGACGTTCGGCCGCTCTACGCTTTCGACAAGGATTCGAAATGACTGATGAGCAGCTTGGCAAGCTATGGAACGTCGCTCGTTATCAAGGCTCCTGGGAGTCGTTTGTAAAGACGGCCCGCGAGTTCGCACAGAGCGACAAGCAAGAGGCGGCACAGCCGATAAGCGATGCCATGATGGATTTAGTAGACCGGCTCGGCAGCGAGGCTAAGAACGTCGATCCGCGCGCGTGGGATCACATGCTTGTATATGTCCCGAAAGCGGAAACGAAATCGCCTGACGGCATCAGCTACGAACACCTGTTCGAACTGGCGAACATGTGCGGTCTTATCGGCGCGTACAGCGTAAAGGAAGTGAACGACAAGGTCGTCGGATATGCGCGGGTCGTTCTCAACGACAGCGCCGTACAGGAAGCATTCGTTCGAGCAAACCGACGTGCACTTGTCACATCTCCCGACAAGGATTTGAAATGACTAAAGAGCAGAAATATGCGTTGCGAATGGCAATAGCGGCTTTCCAAATCGCTGATATGCGCAAATACATTCCGCATATCGAGTCCATCCTTGCCGAGACGAGCGACAAGCAAGAGGCTCCGTATAGCGCGCCATTCACAACGGACGTTCCGCATTGCTGCGGTGATCCTGAGAACTGCAACGATCCGTGTGGACCATTCGAAACGAGCGACAAGCAAGAGGCGGATGATAACGAGATTGCGTGCTCTTCGTGCGGTCTTACGATGAGGGAAGCCCGAATTATTGTCGCCCACCCCATCGCATCCGCTGATGAGGAAAGGGAGATTGATCGACTGCGAAAAATTGCATGGTTGATTGCGAGCATTTTTGCTTATGGGGACTTCAAAGCTGAGACATATAACGAACGCAAGTTGGAAAAGTTGCTCCGAGAAAATGGGACATTTTTTTCATCCGGGAAAGAATATGACGCCGCCATCGCAGCTAACCGCGCATCCGAGGAAGGGGGTTCGCACGACTATAAGCGGTCGGACGGCGTATGTATCGAGTGCGGGGAATTGAGCGCATCCACCGACACGAAGGAGAAGTAGATGACCTATCAAGAATGGATGAACCAGCACCTTCTCACGACGGGCCATATGCCGACGCACTGGAGCACATGGCAAGCAGCCGAGCGACAAGCGTTCGCAAGAGCAATTGCAGCATGCGATCAAATTGACCTCGTTGGTGCTGACGAATGTATTGACGCAATCCGCGCTTTGAATGAGAGCAAAGAGGGTTAGACATGAGCGATCGATTAATGAGCGCCGAAGACCTCGCGCGCGTGACCGGCAAGAAGACTTCGAACAAGCAGGCTGAATGGTTTTTCGAGGAATTCGGCGTGCGCATCGTGCGCTGTGGCGATGGTAGCCCTGTCATGACGTGGGCCACGTTCCAGGCACTGATGGACAAGCGTGCTGGTTTATCATCCGGTGGCCAGCCTCCCAAGAAGCGCCTCGTCCTCGTATCCGATAGCAAACTCTGAACATGAACGCACGCCGCCGCACCGTCCCTGACGGTCTTCCAAACCGCGTCTACCAAAAGAGCGGGAGCTGGTATTGGTACCCGAAGCATGGCCCGTGGATTAAGCTCTGCCGCGTCGACGAAGGCGCGCGCAAGATGCATGAGCGTCTAGCGGCCGAGATGAAGAAGCGAGAAGGTAACAAGGGGACAGGAAATATCCCCGCGCTCGTTGACCTCTACATCGAGGCCAAAAAGGTAGAACATCGCGAGAGGGGATGGCCCAATTACGGAAACCCAGTAAAGAAGGATTTCGCGAATGCTGACATCGAGGACGCGGACACTTCTGCCGTCGCTCGATTCCTTCGGAACAATTGGGCTGACAAGCTCTCAATGCAGCGGGCGATGCGCGCATTCATGAGCGGGTTCTTTCAATGGTGCCGGGAAGAAGGCTACTATGATCAGCCCAATCCCCTCACGGGCATGCGCATTGTCTCGCCGCGCCCGCGTCAGGTGTATATCCCGAACGATCATTTCGAAGCCATTCGGGCGAAGATCGACACGCCGATGATTCTATGCCTGGTCGATCTGTGCTATCTGACGTTGCAGCGTTCGACTGAGATTCGAGATTTGCGCTGGCGCAAGACTGACGACAAGACAGCGAACTGGGTAGACCGCGAGAATGGCGTCATCCACTTCATTCCTTCGAAGACCCGAGAGTCGAGCGGCATCGCCATTGACTGGCCGATCACCGACGAAATCGAAGCCGTGCTCGAGCGCGCGCGCACGACAGGCAAGGTCAAGTCGCCCTACGTGGTGCATAACCGTTCCGGGGGTCACTACATAAACAACCACGCGCTCAGGATATGGCAGCGCGCCTGCCGCGCTGCTGGCCTGGCAGAGTACGGCTACACCATCAAGGACATTCGGGCCAAGGCAATGACCGACGCGAAGGCTCAGGGATACGAGATGGATGCTCTGATGATTGCCGCCGCGCACAGCGATATTGCGACGACGAAGGTCTATATGAAAGACCGTAAAACGCCGCTCAGCAACATTCATCTGAAGCTTCCAAAAACCGCCTGATATTAGAAACGAAGTCAGGAATATTAGAAGCGCCTTGCTGGTATTGGGTTTGCAGCCGATTTAACTGAGCGCCGCTCAACTGCACCGGACGGCCGCGCACCGTGACGGCTTGCTGACGCGAGTCGAAGCGATACGGCCCGACTTCGAGGCAAGCGCTCGACGTGGTTGGATACGCCCGGCGGATCAGCGCTTCGATGCGCGCGCCGAATTCGCCCGGGCGCACCGGATAAACGACGTAATCGTCCGCGCCTGCCGTCAACGCGCAAACGACGTTGTGTTCGGCGCCGTCGGGCGTGGCGAACATGACCGGCACGCGCTCGCCGAAGCTGGAGCGCACGGATTTGAGCAGGTCGAGACCGCACAGACCGGATGAATTCCAGTCGAGAATGAGCAGATCGACCGTGGAACGCGAGAGCGCCTTGGACAACTGAAGGCCGTCGCCAAAGGTCACGCACGCGTGACCAAGCCGCTTGACGACGTCGCTGATGAGATTTCTATAACTTGGGTCGGTTTGCAAAACGGCGACGCGCATAGGGTCTGGCCTGATGAGTCTGAGGGGCAATAAGCAGATGCCTTGTCGAACGGGCACCGCAGGACGTCTCGTTACAGACTGAGACGGTTAAATACAGGCGGCATTCTGGGCAGACCTGTTTCCCTTTCCCATCGGACTCATCCGAATTTGTCAACGCATGTGACGATTTCGACACCGTGTCGCACGCACAACCATCTCGAAAATAGATCGGCCGTTCTGCCGGAGGTGGCCTTTCATCCTGTAACATCGCGCGTCTGGCTTGAACGTCCCCGTTTGCGAGCTCTTACCGATGCCTCGCAAAGGAACGCTGCCGCGCGACTCCGAGTCGTTCGCGCAGCGCGGCCGCCGGGCGCGATAGGACAATGCGTCCGTCGGGCTCATCATCCGGTCCTTGATTCGCGCTCACCCGGCGCGTCTTGAAAAGCCGCAGGACAACGCCTCTTCTTGCGCGGCACGTCCCGACACGTGCGCGGCTCTTTTCATTTACGGGTTCTTTTTTCGATGCACGCAACACCTCTGCCCGGCGCCTCGGACACCACGAGCGCCGCGGGCCGCCGTCTCACGCGCGGCGACTATAAAACGCTCACCCTCGCCGCACTTGGCGGCGCTCTCGAGTTCTACGACTTCATCATTTTCGTGTTCTTCGCGCCGGTGATCGGCCAGCTGTTCTTTCCCGCCACGATTCCTGACTGGCTGCGGCAACTGCAGACTTTCGGCATCTTCGCGGCGGGTTATCTTGCCCGGCCGCTGGGCGGTATCGTCATGGCGCATTTCGGCGATCTGCTCGGCCGCAAGCGCATGTTCACGCTCTCCGTGCTGCTGATGTCGGTGCCGACGCTCCTGATGGGCCTGCTGCCCACTTACGCTTCGATTGGCATGATGGCGCCCGTTCTGCTGCTCCTCTTTCGCGTGATGCAAGGCGCGGCCGTCGGCGGCGAAGTGCCTGGCGCGTGGGTTTTCGTGTCGGAGCACGTGCCGAGTCGTCATGTCGGCTACGCGTGCGGCACGCTCACGGCGGGACTGACGGCCGGCATTCTGCTCGGTTCGCTGGTCGCGACCGCGATCAACAAGAGCTTCGTGCCGGCGCAAGTCGCGGACTTCGCGTGGCGTCTGCCGTTCCTGCTCGGCGGATTATTCGGGCTGTGCTCGGTGTATCTGCGACGCTGGCTGCATGAAACGCCCGTGTTCGCCGAACTGCAAAAGCGCAAGTCGCTTGCCGCCGAGATTCCGCTCAAAGCCGTGCTGCGCGATCATGGCCGCGCCGTGATCGTGTCGATGCTGCTCACGTGGATGCTTTCCGCGGCTATCGTCGTGGTCATTCTGATGACGCCGACGCTTCTGCAGAAGCAATTCCACATCGCGCCGGCGACCGTGCTCGCGGCCAATTGCGTGGCGACGCTGTTCTTGACCATCGGTTGCGTGCTGGCGGGCGCGATTGCGGGGCGCATCGGCGCGGGCAGGACGATTTTCATCGGCGCGATTGCGCTCGGCGTGTCGTATTACCTGCTGTTCCGGCAAGTCTCGCTCGATACGTCCGTGCTCTTGCCGTGGTACGCGTGCGCGGGCTTCACGGTTGGCGTGATCGGCGCGATTCCGTTCGTCATGGTGAAAGCGTTTCCGCCCGCCATTCGCTTTTCGGGCATCTCGTTTTCGTACAACGTCGCATATGCCGTTTTCGGCGGACTCACGCCGATCGTCGTTTCGCTGATGATGAAATCCAGTCCGATGGCGCCCGTGATCTACGTCTGCGCGCTGTGCGCGGTGGGCGCGGTGACTACGCTGTTTATCCGGGAAGCGGCGGTCGAGGCCTGAACGGCGGGCCTGATCCGATCACGCAACGCGCACTCCCCGTGAGTGCGCTTTTTTCGCCTTGAACCGCCACGTTTCACCCGTGCCTGAAACATCGAGCGCGCGCCGCGTCTAGCATTGAGGGCATGAACTCGAACCTCGATCTCGATCCCAAAACGGCGCGCCTGAGCGCGCGTCAGGTGCTCATCGTTGCCGCCACCAGCGTCGGCTTCGTCGTCTCGCAACTCGATGTATCCATCGTCAATGTGGCGCTGGCGAGCATCGGTCACGACCTGCGCGCGAACGTCGCGAGTCTGCAATGGACCATCGACAGCTACGCGCTCGCCTTTTCCGCGCTGATGCTTTCCGCCGGCTCGCTCGGCGATCGCATCGGCGCGCGGCGGCTGTTTGCGGGCGGGCTCGCCTTGTTCGCGCTGGCGTCGCTCGCGTGCGCGTTCTCGCGCGATGCCCCGCAGTTGATCGCGGCCCGCGCGCTGCAAGGAATCGGCGCGGCGGCGATGCTGCCCAATTCGCTCGCGCTGCTCAACGCAGCCTGCGGTCACGATCCGCGTTTGCGGGCGCGCGCGGTGGGTCTGTGGACGGCTGCGGGCTCGATTTCGATCGCGGCCGGGCCGATCGTCGGCGGTGTGCTGATCGCGGCGTTCGGCTGGCGCAGCATCTTCTGGGTGAACGTGCCGATCTGCGCGGCGGGCATAGCGGCGACGCTCGCGTGGGTCCGCGAAACACCCGCGCAACCTGGAACCGGTCGCGGCGCGCGCGGTATCGACCTGCCCGGTCAGGCGCTTGCCGTGATCGCGCTCACGGCGCTCGTCGGCGCGGTCATCGAGATGCGGCCGCTCGGACTCACGCATCCGCTCGTGCTCGGCGGGGTTGCGCTGGCGTTGCTGGCGGGCGCGTCGTTCGTCGTGATCGAAGGCCGCACACGCTCGCCGATGCTTCCGCTCGCGCTCTTCAAGGAGCGCACCTTCAGCGCGGCGGTGGTGTTCGGTATCGGCGTGAATCTTACCTACTATGGGATGGTGTTCGTGCTGAGTCTGTACTTGCAGCGCGTGCTCGGACATACGCCGTTGCAGACCGGTCTCGCTTTTCTGCCGCTGACGGGCGGCTTTCTGCTGTCGAATCTGGCGAGCGGGCCGGTCGTCGCGCGTTTCGGCTCGCGTGCGCCGATGATCGCCGGCGCGCTTATCGACGCCGCCGGTTTCGCGGCGCTCGTTTTCGTCGATGCCCACACGCCCACGCTCGCGCTCATCGTGCCGTTCCTCCTGATTCCAACCGGCATGGGCGTCGCGGTTCCGGCAATGACCACCGCGCTTCTCGGCACGGTCGGGCAGGAGCGCGCGGGCACGGCGTCCGCAGTATTGAATACGGCGCGGCAGGCGGCGGGCGCAATCGGCGTGGCGGCATTCGGCGCGCTCGCGGGACATGGCGAAGGCGGCGCGGCAACGGCGCAGATCGTCGACGCGGTGCACTGGTCGGCGGGCATATCCGTGGCGCTTCTAGTCTGCGCTTGCTTCAGCGGGTTTCTCGTGCGCGATGCGCGTGGCAATCGCCCTATGAGCGCGGCTCGGCAGGCGACGGAATAATGCGACGAGACTCGGGAACGCGCGTTGCAGACGCATGAGGGACGCCCGGCATCGACGAAACCGTGCCGGTCACACACGAACTGCATACTCTGGAGAACACCCCATCATGTCGACGATGCCCCGCTCACCCGAAGAGCCGATGGAACCAGACCCGGACAAGCTGCTCGACCCCGACGCGGCGCCGAATCCCGATGATCCGGACATGCCCGATGGCCCGGATTCAGCGACGCCACTGGTTCCCGCCGATCCGAGGAATGGGCAGCCGCGCCTTTGAACACGCGCGTTGTTCGAGCGGCGCTGCTTTCGTGAAACGGACCGCGCGGATCCGCTGAATTCCGGCGCCGGTCGAGGTCACGCCTAACTGACCGCAGAGACGGCAGGCCGAGAGCCTAAGCAGCGCGCTATGTGGCTCGCACTATCATCCAAACACAGAAAGCACAACGCCCGCGCGACCGAAGATCGCCGCGCGGGCGTTGTTGCCGTCTAAACCAGAATTACAAATTCGTAGTTTGCACGGCACCCGTCTGCAGGGCGCGCTCGATCAAGCCTTCCTCCTGCGCCCGCTTCACGGCATCCGCGACGAACGTATCCGGCGCCTCGACTTCCGCTTTGATGGCACCGATAATGCCGCCCGCCTCCACGATCACGAGCGATTCCGCCGAATCCGCCCGGCTGATGATGACGCGCCGGGGACCGCCGCCGTCCGCGATACTCGCGCAGAACTGCATGCTTTGCCCGCCGATTACTTGTTCGAATGTTTGAATCATCGCTGTCTTCCGCGTTGGTTGGACAAAAGCCATGGTTAGCCGCTTCGCTAAAACGCCGCGTGCTCATTCATTGATTCGCGCCGCGTCGTCAGGTTCAATTTTGTAAGCTGATGGCCGTGAGCGCAACGACATCTCCGCGAGCGCGGTAGCCGTAAATTCGTCGGCGGGAAAAAAGGCCTCGATTGCCAACTCGGATAGCGTGATGTCCACCGGCGTGCCGAATACCGTCGTCGTACTCAGAAACGACAGTGTGCCGTGCAGCGTCAAAAGGCGCAGCGGCACGACCACGGGATCGACTTCGGCACTCCTCGCCTTACCGGCATGCGGCGGCGTTGGATACGCCTCGAGTTCCACGAGCAGCGCGGCGAGCGTGGCGTCTCTAGAAACCTCGATCTGCCGACGCACACGCGCCAGTAGATGCGCGCGCCATTCGTGCCAGTTCTCGATTGCGTGACTCAAGCCTTGCGGATGCAGCGACAAGCGCAGCACGTTCACGGGCGGCGCGAGTAGCGACGCATCCGCCGCGAGCGCAACCAGCGCCGACACGGCGGCGTTGCCAGCGATCATCGTCCAGTGACGATCGACGGCCAACGCCGGATACGGCTCGTGTCCCTTGAGCACAAGTTCGACGGCACGGCGCGCGGCATCGAGTTGCGGATCGGCGAACGGGCGTTCGCGATATAGCGGCGCATAACCCGCCGCCATCAGAAGCGTATTGCGCTCGCGCAGCGGCACATCGAGTTGCTCGGCCAGGCGCATGAGCATCTCGCGGCTCGGCAACGATCGCCCTGATTCGATGAAACTCAGATGACGCGTCGACACCTCAACGTCGCCAGCCAGGTCGAGCTGGCTCATGCGCCGTTTCTGGCGCCATTCACGCAACAGCGTGCCGACCGTCGCGGGCGGCGCAACACTCGATGCAACGAACGCAAAAGTCGAATTCATGCCGCCGATGTTAGTCGATTCGTCCATCCGCGATCCATTACCTCACGCGTAATGACCGGTCAAAGTTGCGTCGAATGCGGTCGTAACATTTACCTCGCAAACCATTGCGCAGAAATCTTTGCGCGCGTAACCCTAAATCTCGGGTGGTCCGCGCCGTTAAAAGCCATCAACAAGCCAATAAAGTTTCGCGTGCCGTGCGTGTCTCATGTCGAGCTCGCAGTGCTCGCGACGCCCTGACTTCTTGCGGAGAGATCATGTTTGTCATTATCGGTTGGGTAGTGGTCATCGGTTCGGTGATCGGGAGTTTTATCGGCGTCGGCGGGCATCTGGCGGCGCTGGTTCAGCCGTTCGAGTTGCTGTGTATTTTCGGGGCGGCAATCGGCGCGTTCGTCGTGTCCAATCCGACCGCAACGCTCAAGAAGACCTTGCAAGGTCTGCCGAAGGCCTTTAAGGGCGGCGCCTACACGAAAGAAAAATACCTTGCGCTGATCGCGCTGCTCTATGAGCTGCTGCAAAAGGCCCGCAAGGAAGGGATGATGGCGCTCGAAGCCGACGTCGATGCTCCCGAAGCCAGCCCCGTGTTCCAGAAGTACGAACACGTGATGAACGATCATCATCTGCTCGAATTCATCGTCGACTATCTGCGCATGATGTCCGCAGGCAACGTCAACGCGATGGAAATGCAGGACCTGATGGACGAAGAACTCGAAACGCATCACACCGAAAGCGCGATTGCCGGTAACGCAATTCAGAAGATGGCGGACGGCTTGCCGGCGTTCGGTATCGTCGCGGCGGTGATGGGCGTGGTGCACACCATGGGCTCGGTCGGCGCCGCGCCCGCCGTGCTGGGCGAGATGATCGCGGGTGCGCTCGTCGGAACCTTCCTCGGCATTTTGCTCGCATACGGTTTCTTCGGACCGCTCGCTGACTTGCTCAACGCAAAGGGCGCGGCCGAAGCCAAGCCGTTCCAGTGCGTGAAGTCCGTGTTGCTCGCGTCGATGAACGGCTACGCGCCGACCATCGCCGTCGAGTTCGGCCGCAAGGTGCTCTTCACGGCGGACCGTCCGAGTTTCAAGGAACTGGACGACGCCGTGCGCGCCACCAAGATGCCGAAGTCCGCTTAAAGCCGCTCGCGCTCATTACCGGAAAACACGTTCATGGCTGAGAAACCTTCACGCGATCCGCTGCAATCCGTGCTCGCGCCGACCATCATCGTGCGCCGCAAAAAGAAGGCGCACGGACACGGTCATCATGGCGGCGCATGGAAGATTGCTTACGCCGACTTCGTCACCGCGATGATGGCCTTCTTTCTCTTGATGTGGCTGCTGGGCTCCACGTCGAAGTACGACAAGGAAGGCATCGAGGACTACTTCAACACACCGCTCTCCGCGCTCTTCGGCAACGACGGCGGCGCATCCGCGCACACGAGCGTGATTCCAGGCGGCGGACGCGATCTGTCGAGCACGCGTCCCGGCGAAGGCAAGAAGAGCCAGACGCAGCCAGTGCCGCCGCAAATCGCGCGTGCCGCCGTCGCCGCGGACGACATGCAGCGCCTGCAGCAACTGAAGCAGAAGCTGCAAGCGCTGATCGAACAGACGCCTGCATTGAAAGCGTTCAAGGATCAGATTCGGATCGCGATCACGAGCGAAGGCTTGCGTATCGAGATTGTCGATTCGCTCAAGCGGCCCATGTTCGCGTCGGGCAGCTTCAAGCTCGAAAGCTACGTGACGACGATTCTCACGAATATCGGCGCGTCGTTGAATGACGTCGATAACCGCGTGTCTATCGCCGGTCACACGGACGCCGTGCCCTATTCCGGCAATCAGACGGGCTACTCGAACTGGGAGCTGTCGAGCGAGCGTGCCAACTCCGCGCGCCGGGCGCTGGTCAGCGGCGGCATGAAGGAAAGCAAGATTCTTCAGGTGCGCGGTCTCGCCGATGCACTGCCGCTCAATAAGGACGTTGCCGACGAACCGACCAACCGCCGTATCAGTATTCTCGTGCTGAACAAGGCTGCGGAACAGGCATTCTTCCGCGATGGCGGCCGCACGACGGTGGATCAGACCTTGCCTCCCGAAACCGCGATTCCGGCGGCCGTGGCGGCGAAATCGACCGCACCGGCAGCGGTGGTCAAGTAACCTCCAGCCTTCATCGACAGATGCGCCATGCACGAATCACGCGTGCATGGCGCTTTCTTTTGTGCGCTCAGGAAAGCCAGTCGCTCACGGTCTGCACGACGAGCCACACATTCGCCACGCTGATCACGACGAACAAGAGCCACGCCAGCAGCTTCGTGGTCATGGCATTGGCGAACTCGCCCATCAGCGTCCGATCGCTCGTCATGCGAATGAGCGGCCACAATGCAAACGGTAATTGCAGGCTCAGCACGACCTGACTCGCGACCAGCAGCTTGCCGACCGCGCCGTTGCCCATCGCATACACGCCGATCAGCGCGGGCACGAGCGCGAGCGCACGCGTGATGAAACGCCGCTGATAGCACGGAATCTTCAAGTGCAGGAAGCCTTCCATGATGACTTGGCCCGCGATGGTGCCGGTAAACGTCGAGCTTTGTCCCGAAGCGAATAGCGTCACCGCGAATAGAACCGCGGCCAGCCCGGTGCCGACGATAGGCGCCAGCAGCTTGTAGGCATCTTCGATCTCGGTGACTTGGGTATGCCCTGTCGCATGAAACGCCGATGCCGCGAGAATCAGAATTGCCGCGTTGATGAGCAACGCAAGCACGAGCGCGACGATAGTGTCGATGCGCGACAAGCCGATCGCCGACGCCAGGCTCTTCTTATCGCGCTGAACCACGCGCGTTTGCACGATCGACGAATGCAGATAGAGGTTATGCGGCATCACGGTTGCCCCGAGAATGCCGATGGCGAGATACAGCGGCTCGCGCTGCGAGAAGAGGCTGATCGAAGGCACGAGACCTGCGGCGACCGAAGCCCAATGCGGCTTCACGAGCACGAGCTCGACAATATAACCAAGCCCGATGGTCGCAATCAAACCCAGCATGATGGCTTCGAGATCGCGAAAGTTCTTGCCCTTGAGACCGAGCACGATGAGCGTATCGAACGCGGTGAAGATCACGCCCCACATCAGCGAGCAGCCGAATAGCAAGTGAAACGCGAGCGCACCGCCGAGCACTTCGGCGAGATCGCACGCGATGATCGAGAGTTCGGCGAGCGCCCATTGCGCATGAGCGACGGGCTTTGCGTAGCGTTCGCGTGATAGCTGCGCGAGATCGCGTCCGGTGACAATGCCGAGGCGCATCGACAGACATTGCAGCACCATCGCCGCAAGGCTCGAAAGCACGACGACGAAAAGCAGGTCGTAGCCATAGCGCGATCCGGCTTCGATATCGGTGGCCCAATTGCCCGGGTCCATATAACCGATGGAGATGAGCAGCCCCGGCCCCGCGAACTGCAGCAGCTTTTTCCAGAACGACGCGCCAGGCGCGACGGCGACGGAGCCTTTGACTTCAGACGGACAGAATGGCGCGGTGGCCGTGGTCGGCAGCTTGAACGGCAATTGACGGTCCCGGTGTCGATGTTTGAACGAAAGATGTTTGAACGAAAGCGAGCGTCACTGAAACGAATCATGCCTTTGTCTTACAGGACGCTCGAAGCTCGCGAGTCTATCATCGGGCGCTTGCCGCCACAGGCGAAAACGTTTGTGACAGCGCCCGCTTCAATCTGACCAAAGCGCCATTTGACCGCCAGCATCTCGTCACGGTGCCAGACATAGAATCGGTGCCGTGGCGGTGGTGGGTGTAACGAGCTTCATGACGCTCGAAACCACGAAACCGCACGCCGCGAATCGTCCTTAACTTTTCAGGGAGTTCGCCATGAAACTACTCGCTCGCATCGCTATCGTTACGTTGGCCGCAGCGCCACTTGCCGCCTTTGCTCAAAGCGAAGGACTCACCCGTGCACAGGTCAGACAGGATCTCGTCAAGGTCGAACAAGCCGGCTACAACCCGTCGGAGCGCGATGCGTTTTACCCGAACGATATCCAGGCCGCCGAACAGAAGGTCTCGAACCCGTCGTATGGCGCATCGTCGGAAGGCTCGTCCGCGTCGGGACAACCGACCATGACGACCACGCCGCTCGGCCAGACTCCGCAATAACGTCATTCAACAGTCACGCCATTCCGAACGAGGCCAGCGCGGCTTCCGCTGAATTGAAGCGATCCCGCGCCGTCTCACTGCGGTACTCGCATTGCCTTTCGCGCGATGCATCGACGTACTTTCCGATTACGTTCACCTTCCATTGCGCGCTGCCGGCTTTCCTTTCGAGCGCTTAGGATTACACACGCCTTTCATTTCACGCAAGATGACGAAATCGCCATTTTCGCGTCATTATCTCGTTGGTACGTTGCCACTACCATAGGGCACCGAAGGCGACTCACCGACCCGCCTTCGAGACTCGTCCCGCGCGTGAAAGCACCTGCGTCCCTCCCTCGCTCTTCCGAACGCCTCAATGTGGATTGTCAACGTAGCGCTGAAGCGGCCTTATACGTTCATCGTAATGGCCATCATGATCCTGCTGGCCACGCCATTCGTCATTCTGACGACGCCGGTGGACGTACTTCCGGAGATCAACATTCCGGTTGTCAGCATCATCTGGACGTACACGGGCCTCTCGTCCGAGGACATGGCCAACCGCATCACGTCCGTGAACGAACGCAGTCTCACGACCACCGTCAACAACATCGAGCATATCGAGTCGCAGTCGTTGCCGGGTATCGCCATCATCAAGCTGTTTTTGCAGCCGACCGCGAACATTCAGACGGCGATCGCGCAGACGGTGGCCGTCGAACAGGCGCAGCTCAAGCAGATGCCGCCCGGCGCAACGCCGCCGCTCGTCATCAGTTATTCGGCGTCGAGCATTCCGGTGATCCAGCTTGGATTGTCGAGTCCTAAGGAGTCGGAGCAATCGCTCAACGATACGGCGCTCAACTTCCTGCGCCCACAGCTCGTGACCATTCCCGGCGCATCGGTGCCGTATCCGTATGGCGGGAAGTCGCGTCTCATCTCCATCGACCTCGACACGCGCGCGCTGCTCGCCAAAGGCCTGACGCCAACCGATGTGGTCAGCGCCGTCAACGCGCAGAACCTGATTCTGCCGACCGGCACGGCGAAGATCGGGCCGAAAGAATTCACCATCAACATGAACGGTTCACCGACCACCGTGGAAGGCCTCAACGACCTGCCCGTGCGAACCGTGAACGGCGCGACGACTTATCTGCGTGAAGTGGCGCACGTGCGCGATGGCTTCTCGCCGCAGACCAACGTCGTGCGTCAGGATGGCCGGCGCGGCGTGCTGATCTCGGTGCTGAAGAACGGCGATTCATCGACGCTCTCTATCGTCAACACGTTGAAGGGTCTCTTGCCGCAAGCGCGTTCGTCGTTGTCGGAAGACATCAAGATCACCGCGCTCTTCGATCAATCGGTGTTCGTGAAAGCCGCCGTGCAGGGCGTGGTGCGCGAAGCGCTGATCGCCGCCGCGCTCACGGCCGCCATGATCCTGCTCTTCCTCGGCAACTGGCGCAGCACCTGCATCATCGCGATCTCGATTCCGTTGTCCATTCTCTCGTCGTTGATCGTGCTGCATGCGCTCGGGCAAACCATCAACATCATGACGTTGGGCGGGCTCGCGCTCGCGGTGGGCATTCTCGTCGACGACGCCACCGTCACCATCGAGAACATCGAACGCCATCTGCACATGGGCACCGATCTGCACGAAGCGATTCTCGAAGGCGCGGGCGAAATTGCCGTGCCCGCGCTCGTCTCGACGCTGTGTATTTGTATCGTGTTCGTGCCGATGTTCTTCCTGACCGGCGTGGCGAAGTTCCTGTTCGTGCCGCTCGCGGAAGCCGTGGTGTTCGCCATGATCGCGTCGTACATTCTTTCTCGGACGCTCGTGCCGACGCTCGCCATGCTGCTGATGGGCCACGCGCATGCACCCGATGCCAAGAAGAAGCCGAATCTCTTCATGCGGCTGCATCGCCGGTTCGATCACGGCTTCGAGCGCATGCGCGCCGCATACATCGTGATTCTGAGCAGCCTGCTCGTGAAGCGGCGGCTCTACGGTTCGCTCTTTCTCGGCTTCTGTCTCATCTCCACCGCGCTGGTGTTCGTGCTCGGCCAGGACTTCTTTCCCACGGTCGATGCCGGCGACATCCGCATGCACATGCGTGCTCCAACGGGCACGCGTATCGAGGAAACCGCGCGTCTCGCCGATGAAGTCGAGAAGGTCGTGCGTCAGGTCGTGCCCGCCGATGAGCTCGATACCATCCTCGACAATCTCGGCCTGCCCTATAGCGGTATCAATCTCTCGTACAGCAACTCGGGCACCATCGGTACGCTCGACGGCGAGATACAGGTCGCGTTGAAAGAAGATCACGCGCCGACCGAAAAATATATCGATGAACTGCGCGCGCTCTTGCCGCAGAAATTCCCCGGCGTGGAGTTCTTCTTTCAGCCCGCGGATATCGTCACGCAGATTCTGAACTTCGGCTTGCCCGCCGCCGTAGACGTGCAGATTCAAGGCCAAAATCAGCAAGCTAACTTTCAGGTCGCGGCCAAGCTGATGAAGCAGATCCGCATGATTCCCGGCAACGTGGATACGCACATCCAGCAGAAGCTCGACGAACCCGTCATCAACCTGACCATGGACCGCACGCGTCTGCAGCAGCTCAATCTCTCGGCAAGCAATGTCGCGCAGAACGTGCTCGTTTCACTATCGGGCAGTTCGCAAACGTCGCCGGGATTCTGGTTCAACCCGAAGAATGGCGTGGAATACAACCTCGCGGTACAGACGCCGCAGTATCAGGTTTCATCGGTCGACGAACTCTTGCGCACGCCTGTGTCTGCCTCGCTCACGGGACCGACGCAGTTGCTCGGCAACCTCGTGCGTGTCTCGCCGCAGAATCAGTTCGCGGAAGTCTCGCACTACAACATCCGTCCCGTGATCGATCTCTTCGTGAGCGTGGAAGGAAACGATCTCGGCAGCGTGGCGCGTCAGGTGAATCATCTCGTCGATGAAGCGCGCCGCACGCTTCCGCGCGGCACGCAGATCAATGTGCGTGGTCAGGTCGAGACCATGCGTACATCGTTCTTCGGGCTGGGCGTTGGCGTGGCCATGGCGATCGTGCTGGTGTATTTGCTTATCGTCGTCAACTTCCAGTCGTGGGTCGATCCGCTCATCATCGTGAGCGCGTTGCCGGCGGCGCTCGCGGGTATCGTCTGGATGCTATTTCTCACCGGCACGCATCTGTCCGTGCCCGCACTCACGGGCGCGATCATGACGATGGGCGTCGCCACCGCCAACAGTATCTTGATGGTGTCGTTCGCGCGGCAACGTCTGACAGCGGGCGTGCCGCCGCTCGCCTCCGCGCTCGAAGCAGGCGCAAGCCGTATTCGCCCGGTGCTGATGACGGCCTTCGCGATGATCATCGGCATGATTCCGATGGCGCTCGGTCTCGGCGAAGGCGCCGAACAGAACGCGCCGCTCGGCCGCGCGGTGATCGGCGGCTTGCTGTTTGCCACGGTTTCCACGCTGTTCTTCGTGCCGCTCGTCTTCGCGGGTATTCACGCGCGCCTTGCTAAACGCGCGGAACGCAAAGGCCAGAAACCGCACGGCGAAGCGCAGTCCGACGACACGAACACGCAGCACTGAATTCAATCCAGGCACTCCGACGAACATGACTGAAAAGAACCACGCCTCGCTCGCGATTCCCGCGCGTGATCCGAATGAAGGACCCGCGCTGCCACCGCGCCATGTCGAATGGAAACGCGCGAAGATCGCGCTCGTGATCGTGCTTGCGCTGCTCGCGCTCGGCGCGGCGCGCACCGTGATCAGCGACATGATCCACAACCGCTCGGTCGTCACGCGCACGCAACAGAACGCCCAGCAATACGTCAACGTGGTCGCGCCGACGCAGACCGATGGCGGCGGCAACACGACCTTGCCGGGTACGCTGCGCGGCTTCGTCGAATCGCCGATTTATGCGCGCGCGACGGGTTATCTGCTGCACTGGTATGCGGATATCGGCACACGCGTGAAGCAAGGCCAGTTGCTCGCCGATCTCGATACCCCTGAAATCGATCAGGAGCTCGCGCAGGCGGTCGCGCAACGCGATCAGACAGCATCGAGCCTGGGCCTTGCGAAAAGCTCGCTGCAACGCTGGCAACAACTGCGTCAGCGCGATGCCGTCTCGCAGCAGGAACTCGACGAACGTCAGAGCACGTATAACCAGGACGTGGCCAATCTCGCCGCCGCGGACGCCAACGTGAAGCGTCTGCGTCAGCTCGAATCGTTCAAGCGCATCGTCGCGCCGTTTGCAGGCGTGGTCACGCAGCGCAACGTCGATGTCGGCGATCTCATCGACGCGGGCAGTGGCGCGAGCCGCGCGCTCTTTGCGCTCGCGCAGTCAGACCCGCTGCGCGTGTTCGTGCAGTTGCCGCAGGCGTATGCGCAAAACGTGTCGGTCGGTCAGTCGGTGGTCGTGATGCAGGCCGAGCTTCCCGGTCAGCAGTTCCACGGCAAGATCACGCATATCTCCGGCGCGATCGACGTGCCCACGCGTTCGCTGCAAGTCGAAGTCACGCTGCCCAACGCCGATCAGCGCCTGCGTCCCGGCGCCTATGTGCAGGTCGCGGTGCCAGCCGTCGTCCATGCACGCCTGCTCGTGCCGGGCAATGCGTTGCTCTTCCGTGCGGAAGGACCGCGCGTCGCGGTGGTCGACTCGAACGGCCATGTGCATCTGAACAAGATCGTGATCGCGCAGGATCTTGGGCAGTCGCTCGAAATCGAGAGCGGTATCGAGCCGACCGACAAGATCATCATCAATCCGAGCGATTCCATTGCGGACGGCGATCATGTCGTGGTCCAGCCGCAGAAGCAGCAGAATCAGCACGATCCGCAGACTCCGAATCAGAAGGCCGCGTCATGAGAGGCATCGTTGCCATCGGCATGTTGACGATGCTTGCGGCGTGCACCGTCGGCCCCGATTACAAGCGCCCCGTCGCCGAGACGCCGCCCGACTGGCAAACCGACTCGTACTGGCGAGTCGGCGAACCTTCGCACGCGCCGCTCGCGCTCGACTGGTGGACGAGCTATGACGACGCCACGCTGAACACGCTGGAGACGCAAGCACTCGCGCAGAATCAGACGCTCGCGGCCGCCGTCGCGCATTACGAACAGGCCCGCGCAACGCTCGCGCAAACCTCATCGCTCGCGCTGCCCGAGGTGGATCTCGGCGCACAGGCCGACCGTCTGCGCGTATCGAAGAATCGTCCGGTCACGAGCTACAACACGCCGGTCATGAGCACGGTTCAGAACGACATCAAGCTCGCGCCTTCCGTGAGCTATGACCTCGATCTGTTCGGACGCATTCGCCGCGAAGTGGAAGGCGCACAGGCAACGGCGGAACAATCGCGCGACGACCTCGCCAACGCGCGGCTCGTTCTCACCACGGAACTCGCGAGCAGCTATTTCTCGATGCGCGAACTCGATGCCGAGATCGACGTGCTGAATCGCTCCGTGGGGCTGCAGAAGAAAGCGCTCGATTACGTGACCTCGCAGCACGATCTGGGCGCGGTATCCGGTCTCGACGTACTGCAACAGCAGTCGCAACTCGACTCGACACGCGTGCAGGCGCAACTGCTGCTGAACCAGCGCGCGCAATACGAACACGCCATTGCGGCGCTCGTCGGCACGCCCGCGCCGCAGTTCTCCATCGCGGCGGACATCAAGGATCGTCCGGTGCCGTCGATACCGCTCGGCCTGCCGAGTGACGTGCTGCAACGCCGGCCGGATGTGGCATCGGCGGAGCGTTCGATGGCGTCGGCGAATGCGCAGATCGGCGTCGCGAAGGCTGCATTCTTTCCGAGCCTGACCTTGAACGGTAACGTCGGCTGGGAGAGCACGGCGTTCTCGAGTCTCATCTCCGCGCCAAGCCTCTTGTGGACCATCGGCACCATGGCGAGCCAGGTCGTGTTCGATGGCGGCCGGCGTTCCGCTGCCGTCGACTTCGCGAGCGAAGGCTACGTGGCGGCTGAGGCGAATTATCGTCAGACCGTTCTCGGCGCGTTCCAGCAGGTGCAGGACGGTATCGTCGGGTTATCGGTGCTGGATGGCGCGGCGAAGCAATCGCATGCAGCCGTCGTCGACTCGCAGCGTCTGCTTTCGCTTGCCAATGATCGATATTCGGGCGGCCTCGTCGCTTATCTCGACGTGATCACCGCACAGCAGCAATTGCTCACGAGCGAGCGCCAGGATGTGCAGATACGTGGCCAGCAACACACCACGTCTGTCGCGCTCGTCAAGGCGCTGGGCGGCGGATGGGACGTGCATGACGCGGCGCAGGAACAGGGTGCATCGAATCAGAGCGTCGAGGAATCATCGCGTTGAATGGCGGTTCGATGCAAGCATGTTAGACGTGAGGATCGTATAGTAATCACCTATAACAATAAGCAAGCGAGCGGTAAGCAAACCCCTTGAAGAGGC
The DNA here is from genome assembly GCF_031450875.1 of Caballeronia sp. LZ001. Taxonomy (NCBI): domain Bacteria; kingdom Pseudomonadati; phylum Pseudomonadota; class Betaproteobacteria; order Burkholderiales; family Burkholderiaceae; genus Caballeronia; species Caballeronia sp. LZ001. The sequence goes on from NZ_JARTVX010000004.1 coordinate 1,809,560, forward strand.
AGGCATGAAAGTCCTGATAGTGGAAGACGAACACAAGGTAGTCGATTACCTGCGTTCCGGACTGACCGAGCAAGGCTGGGTCGTCGATGTGGCGATGGACGGCGAGGAAGGCACGCATCTGGCCATCGAATACGATTACGACGTGGTCGTGCTCGATGTCATGCTGCCGCGCCGCGATGGCTTCGCGGTGCTGAAGGCGCTGCGTCTGCAGAAGTCGACGCCGGTCATCATGCTCACGGCGCGCGATCATATCAATGACCGTGTGCGCGGTCTGCGCGAGGGCGCGGACGACTATCTCACCAAGCCTTTTTCGTTTCTCGAACTCGTCGAGCGACTGCACGCGCTCGCACGGCGCACGCGCGCGCAGGAATCCACGCTCATTTCCGTGGGCGATCTTTACGTCGATCTGATCGGCAGACGCGCCACGCGTGACGGCGTGCGCCTCGATCTCACCGCGAAGGAATTTCAGCTGCTGAGCGTGCTCGCGCGCCGTCATGGGGATATCCTGTCGAAGACGGCCATCACCGAACTCGTCTGGGAAGTGGATTTCGAAAGTCATACCAACGTGGTGGAAACCGCCATCAAGCGGCTGCGTGCCAAGCTCGACGGGCCGTTTCGCACCAAACTCCTGCATACCGTGCGCGGCATGGGCTACGTGCTCGAAGTGCGCGAAGCACGCGACACGCGGGAAACCAGGGAAGACGCGAGAACATCATGAACGTGCAGTGGGCCAAATCCGGCGACGGCGAACCGCGCTCGCAGCGATCCATTGCGCGGCGGCTTGCGGTCATGTTCGCGGTCGTCGCGTTGTTCGTGTTCGCGCTCGTGGGCACCGGGCTTTTTCTCGTGCTGCGTGTGCAGCTCGAACAGCATCTGCGCGACTCGCTCGACAATCGCGCGGAGATCGCACGGCTGATCGTCTCGCACGTATCGAACCCCGACAAGTGGAAGATGGCCAAGGAGAAGCTCGCGGACATCACGCCGCGTGACGGCTCCACGATGTTCGCCGTGGCCAGCAACGACGGCCTTTATAACTACGGCGCACCGCCCTTGCGCGATCAGATCAAGCGCGTGCAGGACCATTACGGGCACTTCCAGCCCGAAGGCCGCGCGTATGAAATGCTCATGACCACGCTGACCATTCCGCCGTATATGGACCGTCCGCCGTTGCAGCTTTTCGTGGCCGTGGACTGTTCGCCGAACGTGCGGACCATGCGCGCCTTCGGGCTTGCGCTTGCCGCATTGACGGCGCTCGCCACGGTCGCCGTGTTGTTCCTCAGCTATTCGGTGGCGCGACTGGGCCTTGCGCCCTTGACGCGTCTGACACGCGACGCGCAGAACGTAAGTCCGAACAATCGCTCGCAGCGGCTCAACACGCGCTCGTTGCCCTTTGAACTCGAAGACCTCGCGAAGTCATTCAACGGCGCGCTAGAACGGCTCGATCACGCGTATGGACGGCTCGAATCGTTCAATGCGGATGTCGCGCACGAGTTGCGCACGCCCGTCACCATTCTCATCGGCCAGACGGAAGTGGCGCTCACGCGCGACCGGCCGATCGAAGAATTGCGTCATACGTTGCAGTCGAATCTCGAAGAGTTCGAGCGCGTGCGCGCGATCATCAACGACATGCTGTTCCTCGCGCGTGCCGATCAGGGCGAACGCGCAACGGGACTCGTCGAAGTGTCGCTCGCGGCGGAAGTGAGCCGCACGCTGGAGTTTCTGGAGATACCGCTCGAAGAAGCGCAAGTGCGCGCGACGGCAAGCGGCGATGCACGCGCCTTCGTCAACACGTCGCTATTCGGCCGCGCGCTTTCCAATCTCGTGATGAACGCCATTCAGCACTGCGCGCCGGGCGCGACTATCTCGGTCAACATCGCGCGCGAGCATGGGCGCGTGCGGATCGCGGTGGCTAATCCCGGCGAGCAGATCGCGCCGCCTGTCATGCAGCATCTGTTCGATCGTTTCTATCGCGCCGAAAGCTCGCGCACCAACAGCCGGGAGAATCACGGGCTGGGACTGGCTATCGTGAAGGCCGTGGCGGAAATGCATCGCGGCACGGTATCGGCGACGAGTGCCAAGGGCATCAACACGTTCGCGTTCTCGGTGGCGCGATTCGGCAATGAGCATCGGCCCATGAGCGAAGGCGGGGCATCGGCCGGGGCGCCGTTATCCGCCGAGCATGCGCAGCAGGCGCGCATTGCGATGGGCCTTTCGGAGCGGCATTCCACGGGCTGATTGTTCTCGCGGTGCTTTCCCGCGATGTCAAAAAAAAGGGTTGGCCCTTCCGATGTATCCACATCCGAGCCAACCCAAAAAGAAGAGACGGCTGTGAAGCACATCTCCATGCTCCAGAAACGCCACCTTGCCTGGTTGCCTCCGGAGTTCCAACGGTGTTACTGAGCGGTTTGCGACGTCGGTTTCGTCGCGGCAATGGCAATGGCAATGGCTATTGCAATGGCGGCAAGCTTCGCTTCGTGTGCCCTATAGCGTGGAAGCGTCACCAAGAAACTCATTCGCCATCCGAAATAACCGTGCCTTCGTTTCAATCCCTATAGCCATTCGACGATGCCCGCTGACGCTCATTTTTGTCGATGCGCCTGTGGGAAAGGACTGTAAGGAGAATCGCGAAAGGAATTGGCGGGGGAACCAACATATGCGCTGAAATCGAGCTGATTATCAGATGTTTGGTTCGACAACGCTCACAGGGCGCTTATTGGAAGACGGCATGAAGTAAAAACGGGCGCCGAGGCGCCCGCTTCTTGCCGCAGCCGTCAATGACAAATCAACCCGTGCTCAACCGAGCCATCTCCGTTTCGACGATCAGCTTCTTCAACTCCGGCACGCACGATCCGCAGTTGCCGCCGGCCTTCACGCAAGCGGTGACCTCCGCGGCCGTCTTCAGACCCTTGTCCTGAATCGCCTTGCAGATCGTATTGCGCCCGACGCCGAAGCACGAGCAGACTGTCGGTCCTGTGTCCTCGCCCTTGCCTATCGGCTGGCCGAGCAAAAGGCTCGCGCGGTCTTCATCGTCGAGACGCTCTTTATCGAAGAGACTCGCAAGCCAAGCGCGCGCAGGCAAGTCGGGGCGCTCGGAAACGAACACGCAGCTCTCGATGCGATCGTTCACCACATGCGCCGCGCGATACACGCCCGCACTTTTGTCCTCGTATTCGATCCAGTCCGCATGCGGATCGTCAATGCGAAAGAGCGCGCGCGCCCAGTCGTGATGATCGTCATGCGCGGCATCGAAACGATTGCGTCCTGCCAGTTCATGGCGCACGAAACGCGCGCCGTGCACGCGCGTCCATTGCGTAACGGAATCGAGCGCGGGCGCGCGTCGCGAAAGCGCGAAGCCGTGCCATGTCACGTGGAATTGCTCGATCGACACAGGCGTGTGCTTGAACTCGGGCTCGCCCGATACCGGATCGACGACCGGATTCACCACCGCGCCGACGCGCGCATCCGAGGCAACCTGATCGTTCCAGTGGATCGGCACGAACACGCTGCCGCGCGACATGCCGCCGCCGAATTGAACACGCGCGATCATCGAACCCCAGCGGCTCGTCACGCGCGCGAGCTCTCCTTCGCGCACGCCGTATGCAAGCGCGTCCTGCGGATGCATGTCGATGAACGATTCGCTGATATGCCCGGCGAGCTTCGCCGAACGCCCGGTGCGCGTCATCGTGTGCCATTGGTCGCGCACGCGGCCCGTGTTGAGAATGAGCGGATAGTCGGCATCGGGCGCGTTGACCGGATCGCGCGGCGGCGTCGCGATGAAACGCGCGCGCCCATCGGCATGACTGAAGCGTCGTTGCTCGAAAAGGCGCGCGCTGCCGGTGTCGTCTTTCGAGCGCAGCGGCCATTGCACGGGTTCGAGCAGGTCGTAACCTTGCTCTCCGAGTTGCGTTAGTCCGCCGATGTCGAATGCGCGATAAACGCCCGTCTCCGTGTCGTTGCGATACGCGCTCAAACGCGCGTGTTCATCGAAAATTTCATGCGGCGCCTGGAAGTCGAAGCCCGCAAAGCCCATGCGACGCGCGACATCGCACATGATCCGCCAGTCGGCGCGCGCTTCGCCCGGTGCCGGCAGAAATGCGCGCTGCCGCGAGATACGGCGCTCCGAGTTGGTCACGGTGCCGTCCTTCTCGCCCCAGCCGAGCGCGGGCAGCAACACATCGGCGCAAGCGTTGGTATCCGTATGCTCGATGATGTCCGAGCTCACCACCAGTTCACACTTTGCAAGCGCGCGCTTCACGCGGTCGCCGTCCGGCAGACTCACGACCGGATTCGTGCCCATGATCCACAGTGCTTTCACGCGGCCGGCTTCGATGGCGTCGAACAGATCGACAGCCTTCAATCCGGCGCGTTCGGGAATCGCAGGCGACGCCCAGAACGTCTGCACGATCTCGCGATGCAACGGGCTATCCAGTTCGAGATGCGCCGCCAGCGTGTTGGCAAGGCCGCCCACTTCGCGCCCGCCCATCGCGTTCGGTTGTCCCGTGAAGGAAAACGGTCCCATGCCTGGCTTGCCAATGCGTCCTGTCAACAGATGACAGTTGATGATGCTGTTGACTTTGTCCGTCCCCGCGCTCGATTGATTCACGCCTTGCGAATAAACCGTCACCACGCGTTCGGTGCGCGCAAAGAGCCGATAGAAGGTCATCAGATCGTGCGCGTCGAGCTTGCAGTCCTTCGCGGTCTGCGCGAGATCGGACGGTCCTGCTGCCGCGAGCGCGGCATCGAAGCCGTTGGTGTGTGCATCGACGAAAGCGGAATCGGATGCGCCATGCTCCGCCAGAAACGCGAACAGGCCGTTGAACAGCCGCACATCGCTGCCGGGCTTGAGCGGCAGATGCAGATCGGCCATCTCGCACGTTGCCGTGTGGCGCGGATCGATCACGACGATCTTCACGTCTGGCCGCGCTTCCTTCATCTTCACGATGCGCTGAAACAGGATTGGATGACACCATGCCGTATTCGATCCGACGAGCACGATGGTATCGGCGAGTTCGAGGTCTTCGTAATTCAGCGGCACGAGGTCTTCGCCGAACGCGCGCTTGTGTCCCGCCACCGACGACGACATGCAAAGCCGCGAGTTCGTATCGATGTTCGCGCTGCCGATATAGCCCTTCATCAGCTTGTTGGCGACGTAATAGTCTTCCGTGAGCAATTGCCCCGATACGTAGAAGGCGACCGCATCCGGACCGTGACGTTCGACGATGCGAGCGAATCCGCTCGCCACGGTGCCGATGGCATCGCTCCAGGAGACATCGGCGAGCGCGCCGGTTTTACCTTCGCGCAGCTTCGGTTTGAGCAGACGTCCTTCGAGGCTCACCGTGTCGCCGAGTGCCGAGCCTTTCACGCACAAGCGGCCGAAGTTGGCCGGATGTGTTTCGTCGCCAGCAATCGCCACGTCGATAGCCGTGCGCGGTGTCGCCATTACGCCGCAACCCACGCCGCAATAAGGACACGTCGTGCGAACGGCAGCGGCCTGAACCGGAATGATGGGGATTCTCGCGTTCATATCTATGCTTGCGCTTCGCAAAGCGTCTTGCCGAACAACAAACGTCCGCGCAGATGCGAGACATCCGTGCGGTTCTGAATCAACTCGAAATACCATGCGCCGTCTTTCACGTCGCCATACAGCACCGCGCCGATCACACAGCCCGCCTGCAACACGAGACGCTTGTAGACGCCGCGACGCGGATCGCGCAGCACGAGGTCTTCGGACGAATCGTCGCCGATGAAATCGCCCGCCGAGTAAAGATCGACGCCCGTGACTTTCAGCTTGGTCGCGGTCGCGCGCTGCACATAACGGCGATGTCCCGCGCCCGCGAGATGCGCGCCGGCCACACGCGCCTGATCCCAGATCGGCGCCACGAGACCGAATGTAGCCGAGCGATGCTGCACGCATTCGCCCACTGCATAGACGCGCGGATCGTAAGTCTGCAAGGTGTCGTCGACGACGATCGCGCGCTCGCAGTGCAGTCCCGCTTCCTTCGCGAGCGCGATGTTGGGACGCACGCCCGCGGTCATCACGACGAGATCGGCTTCGATCTCGCGGCCATCGGCAAAACGCACCGCCGTCACGCGTTCATCGCCCACGATCTCCGTCGTCTTAGCGGCCATCGCGAAACGCAGACCCTTGGCTTCCAGCGAACGCTTGAGCAACGTGGACGCGCTCGCATCGAGTTGACGGTCCATCAGGCTTTCGCTCGAATGCACGACCGTCACCGACATGCCCTGACGTTGCAAACCGTTGGCCGCTTCGAGACCGAGCAAGCCGCCGCCGATCACCACCGCGTGACGATGATCGCGCGATGCCGCCAGCATCTTTTCCACGTCTTGAATGTCGCGAAACGCGATCACGCCCGGAAGATCGCAACCCGGCACGGGAATGATGAAAGGCTTCGAACCCGTCGCTATCAGAAGTCGGTCGTAGCGCGCCTCGATACCGCTTGCCGAGCGCACGATGCGCCGCACGCGATCGATTTGGACCACGGCGTCGCCTGCATGCAGCGTGATGTCATTGGCTCGATACCATTCGCGCGTGTTGAGGATGATGTCGTCCACGCTCTTCTCGCCTGCAAGCACGGGCGAAAGCAGAATGCGGTTGTAGTTGCCGTAAGGCTCGGCGCCGAACACGGTGATGTCGTACAGCTCGGGCGCGATCTTCAGCAATTCCTCGACCGTGCGCATGCCCGCCATGCCGTTGCCGATCACGACGAGACGCTGACGCGCCTGCACCATCGGTACATCGGCCGCACCAGCCGCAACCGCATATTCCGTCTTCATGCGGCAATCCACACTTTGCCGCCCGCCACGCGTGCGCGATACGCGGTCACGGAGCGCTCCGGCGCTTCGAGGCATTCGCCGGTACGCAGATCGAAGTGCTGCTTGTAGATCGGCGATGCCACGACAATGCGCTCGCCCAAGCTGCCGACGATACCGCGCGAGAGCACCGCCGCCTGCGAATGCGGATCGAAGTTGTCGATGGCGAAGACGCTCTGCTCGTCGCCCGCCACATGAAACACGGCCACCTGCGCGCCCTTGAAAAGCGCACAGACGCCGGTGTCGGGCACGATGTCATCGAGTTCGCAGATCTCGGTCCAGTCCTGTTCAATGCGGTCATTCATGGTGGTCTCCAGCGCTCAAACGGTTTCGACGACGACAGGAATGTCGATCAGCTTCAGCTTGCGTTCCTCGGGCGTCGCGGGACGAATCTGGCCGCGCTCTTCCACGAAGGTCACGTTCTCGTCGCTCTTGTCGCTGTTGACGAAGTGACGGAAGCGCTTGCGCGTTTCGGGGTCGGTGACGGCCTTCTTCCATTCGTCTTCGTACGTATCGACGACGAGTTGCATCTCCGCTTCGAGTTCGGCGGCGAGTTCGAGCTTGTCGTTCACGACGATATCGACGAGATAATCGAGGCCGCCTTCGAGGTTGTCGCGCCACACGCTCGTGCGTTGCAGGCGGTCCGCCGTACGCACGTAGAACATCAGGAAGCGGTCGACGTAACGAATGAGCGTGACTTCGTCGAGATCGGATGCGAGCAGTTCGGCATGACGCGGCTTCATGCCGCCGTTGCCGCAGACGTAGAGATTCCAGCCCTTCTCCGTCGCGATGACGCCGATATCCTTGCCCTGCGCTTCCGCGCATTCCCGTGTGCAACCCGAGACGCCGAACTTGATCTTGTGCGGCGTGCGCAGCCCCTTGTAGCGGTTTTCCAGCGCGATGGCGAGACCGACCGAATCGCCGACACCATAGCGGCACCATGTCGAACCGACGCACGACTTCACCGTGCGCAGCGACTTGCCATAGGCATGTCCCGATTCGAAGCCCGCGGCGATCAGCTCTTCCCAGATGAAGGGCAACTGCTCCACGCGCGCCCCGAACATGTCGACGCGCTGGCCGCCCGTGATCTTCGTATAGAGCCCGTACTTCTTCGCCACTTGTCCGACCGCGATCAAACCATCGGGCGTGACTTCGCCGCCCGGCATGCGCGGAACGACGGAATACGTGCCATCGCGTTGAATGTTGGCGAGGTAGTAGTCGTTCGAATCCTGCAGGCCCGCATGCTCCTTCTTCAGCACGAACTCGTTCCAGCACGAAGCGAGAATGCTGGCCACGGCAGGCTTGCAGATATCGCAGCCCAGACCCTTGCCATGCTTCGCGAGCATCGAGCCGAACGTGCGATGTCCTTCCACGCGCGCCATGTGATAAAGCTCCTGGCGCGAATACGGGAAGTGTTCGCAGATATGGTTGTTGACCGCGAGCCCCTGGCGCTTCATCTCGCTCTTCAGCACCTGCGTAACGAGCGGCACGCAGCCGCCGCACGATGCGCCCGCCTTGCATGCGCTCTTCAACGCGCCGATGCTGGTCGCGCCCGCGCACACCGCCGCGCAAATTTCCGCCTTGCTCACGTTGTTGCACGAACAGATTTGCGCGGCATCGGGCAAGGCTTCGACGCCGAGGCCGGGCTTCGCCTTGCCGTCGCTTTGCGGCAGGATCAGGAATTCGGGTGCTTCCGGCAGCTCGATCTTGTTGAGCATCATCTGCAAAAGCGTGCCGTATTCAGTGGCGTCGCCAACCATCACGCCGCCCAGCAGGAACTTGCCGCAATCCGACACGACCAGCTTCTTGTAGATTTGCTTGCGCTCGTCGCTGAACTGATACGAGCGGCTGCCCGGCGTCTTGCCATGTGCGTCGCCGATACTCGCCACGTCCACGCCCATCAGCTTGAGCTTGGTGCTCATGTCCGCGCCCGCGAACATGGCGTCGTCCGCGCCAATGACCTGCTTCGCGACGATGCGCGCCATGTCGTAACCCGGCGCGACGAGGCCGAACAACTGCCCTTGCCACAGCGCGCATTCGCCGATGGCGTAGATATCCGCATCGCTCGTGCGGCATGCGTCGTCGATCACGATGCCACCGCGCGGCCCGATCTCGAGACCGGCCGCACGCGCGATATCGTCACGCGGACGAATGCCCGCGGAGAACACGATCATGTCGGTATCGAGATGCGCGCCATCGGCAAAATTCATGCGATTCGCAGCACCCTCGCCATCGACGATGGCAAGCGTGTTGCGGCCCGTGTGCACCGTCACGCCCAGTTCCTCGATCTTGCTGCGCAGCACGCGTCCGCCGCCGTCGTCCACTTGCACGGCCATCAGACGCGGCGCGAATTCGACGACATGCGTGGTGAGCCCGAGATCGCGCAACGCCTTCGCCGCTTCGAGACCAAGCAAACCGCCGCCGACGACCGTACCGACTTTCGATTTCGCACCGAAGGCACGCATCGCTTCGAGATCTTCTATCGTGCGATACACGAAGCATCCCGCGCGCTCCTTGCCTTCGACGGGCGGCACGAACGGATACGAACCCGTTGCGAGCACCAGCTTGTCGTAGGGCAGCACTTCGCCCGTGGATGCCGTCACGGTACGCGCCGCGCGATCGATCGCGACGGCTTTCGCATTGAGCTGAAGCGCATAGCCCGAGCGATCGAAGAAGCCTTCCTGCACGAGCGAAAGCTCATCGGCCGACTTGCCCGAAAAAAATTCGGTCAGATGAACGCGATCATAGGCCGCGCGCGGTTCTTCGCAGAGCACGGTGACTTGCAGCGTGTCATGCCCGCTTTCGGCGAGACATTCGAGGAACTTGTGGCCGACCATGCCGTGGCCGATGACGACGATTTTCATGGGGACTCTGCCTGAGTGATGACTTAACCAGCTACACGGTTGTTGCCCGCGAGCGCGCTTTCACGCAACGCGGCTTCGCGTGCCTTGTGTTCCGGGGTAAAGCGCACGGCCAGCGCGCACAGTGCAGCGCCTCCGACCATCACGCCGAGCATCGAGAGCGTGGCTTGCGCATTGCCCACGCCTTTCATGAGGAAGCCCGCCGCGACCGCGCCGACGTTGCCGCCCGCGCCGATCACGCCAGCCACGCCGCCCAGCGCCTTGCGGTCGATGAACGGCACGAGCGCGTAGGTCGCGCCGCAAGCCATATGCGTGAAGAGCCCGAAGATGAGCATCGATACGATGGCGAGCGCGACGCCTTCGGCATGCGCGAACGCATAGAGACCGATGCCTTCGCCCGCGATCAGTACGAACAGCAAGGTCGCGCGAATATCGAGGCTGCGGCGCGCGGCCGCTTTATCGGAAAGCCAGCCGCCGAGCGCGCGGGCAAAGAGCGCGAGCAGACCGAAGCTGCCTGCCGCCAGTCCTGCCGCGCCGAGCGAGAGCTTGAAGTGATCGACGTAATACACGGCCGCCATGTTGTGGATGAACACTTCCACGCCGAAGCACGCGCCGTAGGTCACGAACAGCATCCACACGCGATAGTTCGAGCATGCGGTCACGAAACTCTGCCAGCCGCCCTTCTTGCCGCCGTCGATGGCAACGCCCAGTTCGCGCAGTTGCGTGAAGTTGCCTTGCGGACAGTCTTGCGTATAGCGCCAGTAAAAGTACGCCATCACAGGCATGGCGATACCCGGCACGATCAGCGCGATGCGCCACGACGATGCCGCGCCTGCGCCCAACGCGATCGCGGCGGCAACCAGCATCGGCACGAGAGCTTGCGCCGCGCCTGCGCCTGCGTTGCCCCAGCCCGCGGTCGTGGCGTTCGCGGTGCCGACGACGTTCGGCGCGAACATCACCGAGGTGTGGTATTGCGTGATGACGAAGCTCGCACCGATTGCACCGATGGCAAGACGACACCACAGGAAGCTGTCGTAGCCCGTGGAAAGCGCCGCGCCGAACACCGGCACCGCGCCTGCGAGCAACAGCGCGCTATAGACCTTGCGCGGGCCGAAGCGGTCGCACATCGGGCCCACGATCAGACGCACGAGAATGGTCACGGCCACGGCCGCGATATTGAGGTTGGCGACCTGGTCGTTGGAGAGGCCGTATTCGCGCTTGATGAGCGGCATCAGCGGCGCGCAAGCGAACCATGCGAAGAAGCATACGAAGAACGCCATCCATGTGAGATGGAAGGCGCGCATCGGCGCCGTGCGCATGCTGAAGAGATCGATCCGGGTGGCTTTGTCCATCGTCTTTCCGCCAAAAAAGAAAGGCGTCCCGCGCATCAGCCGGAAAGCCGATGCGGGGGACGCCGTTGTCCGATGCCCGCATGGCTTTAACCTGCCGGGCGCTGTAATCAGGACGGATCGCCGTTGATCCGATGGCGGGACATAAGGCAAGGGATATGCCATGTTGAACGCGTGCAGCTCACAACCATGCGGCATAAGCGTTCGAGCGATCCTGCACCGGCAACGCGCATTGGCTCTGCGTCGCGTTTTGATGCGTGCGGGCACATCGCTGGTGCGGCGCAGCACTGATGGCGTGCTAACGTCGCTTATATTTGAACCGTCTGGTTAATCGTGCGAATGAACGCGGGACGCCATGCACGCCATGCGTTTGGCAACGCATCGAAGCATGCGCGCGCTGTTCGGGTGCCGGCTGCACATCGACAGTGCCTTCTTGCGGTGCGACGTGATGCGCGCGTCGAGGCGCAAGCCCTTGCGACATCTACGCAAGCGCGTTCCCGGCGCAAATGGCCCGCTTATTGCATTGCTCGAAGCGCTGCCGGCAACGGCGCTGGCAGCAGCGCAAAGCATGCATACATCGACCGATGCGTGCATCGACCAAGGCCCAAGGACAACGGCGTCCCCTCGTGCAACGACACGGGCGGACGCTTTTTGCATTTCGTCCCGCCGCGCCGATGCGCCCCACCGATACAGGCGAGTCATCTCGCCCCAAGCCGAAAGAGAACACGATGAATCACGTTGAAGGCAAAGTCACCCTCCTGAGCGCGGGTCCCGGCGATCTCGACTTGCTGACCTTGCGCGCGGCCAAGGCGCTCGCCGCCGCCGACATCCTCATGCTCGACGACCTCGCCAATCCAGAGATCGTCACGCTTGCGCCCAACGCGCGCGTGATTCGCGTCGGCAAGCGCGGCGGTTGCCGGTCGACACCGCAAGCGTTCATCGAACGTCTGATGCAGCGTTATGCGAGAAAGGGCCTGCACGTGGTGCGCGTAAAGGGCGGCGATGCGCTGCTGTTCGGCCGCGCGGGCGAGGAAATTTCGGCGCTACGCCATGCAGGCATTGCCGTGGATATCGTGAACGGCGTGTCGTCGGGATTCGCGGCGGCAGCGGGGCTCGGCATTTCGCTGACGCATCGGGATCATTGTCAGGGCGTGACCTTCGTCACGGCGCACATGCAGGATCACAGTCAACCGGACTGGGCCGCGCTCGCCGCCACCGGCACGACGCTCGCCATCTACATGGGCATGAGCCGCATTGCGAGCATCGCTCAGGCGTTGCTCCTGGCGCTGCGAGCCGATACACCGGCCGCGGTCGTGCAGCACGCGGGATCGCCCGATGAGAAGCGCCTCGTCACCACGCTCGATCGTCTCGCCGCCGACGCCACCGCCGCCGGACTCGGCAGCCCCGCCGTCATTCTGATTGGCGGCGCGATAGGCGAAGCCGTCGAATTCGCGTGCTATTCCAAGCAAGGTCTCGCGCATGCCGCTTGAACGAATAGCTCGCGATGCAACGTTGAATCCGCGCGTTCGTCGCAACGAAAGACGCTGGTCGCGCACATTCGCACGCCGTATTGCCTATGCCATTCGGCCAGGTTCTCAAGCGGCCTGGCGCACGTTAGAGTCGAAGGTATCGCGTATGCCTTCGTTCCGACCGTTTCCCGCATGACTCCTGCTCCATCCATGTTGCGCGTCTTGCTCGTCACCGACACCGCCAAGCCCATCGGCGACTTGCGCGAGCAGCTGGCGCGTCTCGGTTACGACATGCTCGCCGAGGTCGCCGCGCCTTCCGCGCTGCATGCGGCCGTGGAGAGCCAGAAGCCGGATGTCGTCATCATCGATACCGATTCGCCTTCGCGCGACACACTCGAACAGCTCGCGGTGATGAACAAGGCCGCGCCGCGTCCCGTGCTCATGTTCAGCAACGACGCCGATCAGCAGTTCATTCGCGCCGCCGTCGGCGCGGGCGTGACAGCGTATTCCGTGGAAGGGCTCGCACCCGCGCGGCTCGCACCGATCATCGAAGTCGCGCTTGCTCGCTTCGCACACGAGGCGCAGTTGCGGCAGCGGCTCGCGCAAGTGGAGAACGAGCTTGCGGAGCGCAAGATCATCGACCGCGCGAAGCGGCTGCTGATGGATCGCCGCGGCCTGTCCGAGAACGACGCCTACGCCATGCTGCGCAAACGCGCGATGGACCAGGGCGTGAAAGTCGCGGAGATCGCGCGCCAGCTTCTCTCGGTCGCGGATTTGCTGCCCTGACCAAGCACATTGCACAGACCATGAACTTGCCCGAAACGAATACATCCCCGTCCGCGTTGCCCGAACGCACGCATTTGCGGCTCGGCTTCGTCGCGTTGAGCGACGCCGCGCCGCTTGCCGTCGCGGCCATCCACGAGATGGGGCGGCGCCACGGCATCCGTATCGAACTGTGCCGTCAGCCTTCGTGGGCCGCCGTGCGCGACAAGCTGCTTTCCGGCGAGATCGACGCCGCGCACGCGCTATATGGGCTCGTGTATGGCGTGCAACTGGGCATCGGCGGGCCGCAGGCGGACATGGGCGTCTTGATGGTCCTCAACCGCAACGGTCAGGCGATCACCTTTTCAAACCCGCTCGCCGATGCCATTCGGAATGGCGCGAGCGTGAAAGATGCGCTGGCGTCGCTCGACCGCCCGCCGGTGCTTGCGCAGACTTTCCCGACCGGCACGCATGCGATGTGGCTGTATTACTGGCTGGCGGCGAATGGCGTGCATCCGCTGCGCGACGTGCAAAGCGTCGTGATTCCGCCGCCGCGCATGGCCGATGCGATGGCCGAAGGCATGCTCGACGGCTTCTGCGCGGGCGAGCCGTGGCATGCGGTGGCCGAAGCGCGCGGCGTGGGACGCACGGTTGCGTACACGAGCGAAGTCTGGCCGGATCATCCGGAGAAGGTCCTTGCGTGCCGGCGCGATTTCGTCGCGCTGTATCCGAATAGCGCGCGGGCGCTGGTGCGTACGATGCTCGACGCATGCGCGTGGCTCGACGCGCGCGAGCATCGCGTGGAGATTTCGCAGGCGCTGGCTTCGGCGGAGTTGCTTGGCGTCCCGGCGGCGCTCATCGAAAGCCGGCTGGCTGCTGCCGATGGCGGCGACGCGCGCGCGCTTCCCGTGCGCTTCTTCGACAATGGCGCGGTGAACTTTCCGCGCGTGTCGGATGGCTCGTGGTTCATCACGCAGTATCGGCGCTGGGGCATGCTTTCCGGTGAACACGACGATGCCGCCATTGCGTCGGCAGTGAACCAGACGGCGTTGTATCGCGAGGCGGCGCTGGCGGCAGGCGTAAGTGTGCCGGACGAGTATCGGAAAGCGACCTTGTGCGATGGACGCGTTTGGGATGGCGGCGATACGGCCGGTTATCTCGCGGGCTTCGATGTGAAGGCTTGAGCGCGGGCTGTTGTCTCGTCTCGCGAAACTGCATCGGCCGGTGCGAGGGCCAGGCGCAAACGTCGCAAGCGACCAAGACACGCCGTACGCCAGCTTGCATGCACGTCGGTTCGACCCGGTCGTGAGCACGCCAGCCAACGCAAGGTTCAGTGGCGACTCGGCCTCCGCGCCACGATCAAGCCGTCTCGATCCCGCCAAGCCTTGACTTAAGCGCCTAAATCAAGAGAATGGGCGCCGCCGCGCGACCCTCGCGGGCGGGTTTTAGCGCCCCGGCGCCAACATCATGGACAATATCGGGATACGGATCGAAACGCGCTGACGTTCTCGTCGCGTGCTTCGGCTCACGCAACCGCGCTCAAACGGCCTGCCGTGCGCCGCTCGCGGCATCGGCTGCCGCTTTCCGCACACCAGAACCGCGCCGCCACCGGCCACCAGCGCCGCCGAGGATAGGTCGTCCTCGCAAGCAGCCACAAGGAGCATCAAACACATGACCGACATGAATCCGTCCTTCTTCGGCAGGATAGGCATTGCCTTCGGAGCGTTCTTCGGCGTGCTCGGCAACGGCGCGTTCGCCGGCCGCGTGCAGCGCCTGCGCGAAGCCCCGCATGCGCCGGAAGCGCCCGTGCCCGCCGCCGCGCCGGTGGCAACCGCGCCGGTGGCAACCGCGCCGGTCGCGCCCAAGCCCGCGCCGTCGCCGCTGAAGGAATCGAGCCCCGTCGCCGCCTTGCAATTGCTTGGCCTTTTGCAGCGCGACGCCCGCTTCATCGATTTCGTCGAGGAAGACATCGCCAACTACAGCGACGCCGATATCGGCGCGGCCGCGCGTCTCGTGCACGACGGCTGCCGCTCGGTGCTGCGCGAACATTTCACGGTCCAGCCTGTGCGCAACGAAGCCGAAGGCAGCCGCATCACGCTGCCCGAAGGTTTCGACGCCAGCGCCGTGCGGGTGACCGGCAACGTCGTCGGCAAGCCGCCGTTCTCGGGCAATCTCAGCCATCGCGGCTGGAAGGTCGCTGAAACACGTCTGCCGAAGCTCGCGGACCAACACGACGCGAGCATCGTCGCACCGGCCGAGGTGGAGCTATGAGCGATCATCACGAAGAGAACGCGCCGCGCTATTCCATCGGCGTCGATCTCGGCACCACGCACTGCGCGCTGTCCTACGTCGACTTGTCCGCAAGCGACGGCGAGAAGACCGCGCAAGGCGTGCTGTCCATCGCGCAATTGACGGCGCCTGGCGCGGCCGAGGAGCGCGAGTTGCTGCCTTCGTTTCTGTATCTGCCGCATCCGAGCGAACTCGCGCCCGGCGATCTGACCTTGCCGTGGACGCAGGAGCGGCCGTTTATCGTCGGTGAGCTGGCGCGCAGCCGGGGCGCTGGCACGCCCATCCGCCTCGTCTCCAGCGCGAAAAGCTGGCTCTGCCATCCGGGCGTGGATCGTCGCGCGGCCATCCTTCCCGCCGATGCCCCCGAGGAAGTCGAACGCGTCTCGCCGCTCGAAAGCTCGGTGCGCTATCTCACGCACTTGCGCGAGGCATGGAATCACGCGCATCCGGACGCGCCTTTCGATCAGCAGGACGTCACCGTGACGATTCCCGCCTCCTTCGACCCCGCCGCCCGCGAACTCACCGCCGAAGCTGCGGCGGCGGCCGGCTACGCGCGCATGACGCTGCTCGAAGAACCGCAAGCCGCGCTCTACAGCTGGATTCAGAAGTCGACGGGCGGCTGGCGCAAGCAAGTGAAAGTGGGCGATGTGATTCTCGTCGTCGATGTCGGCGGCGGCACCACCGATCTCTCGCTGATCGCCGTGGTTGAGCGTGAAGGCAATCTCGAACTGCATCGCGTCGCGGTCGGCGAACACATCCTGCTGGGCGGCGACAACATGGACCTGGCGCTCGCGCATATCGTCGCGCGCAAGCTCGCGGCCGCCGGCACGCAACCCGATCCGTGGCAACTGCGCGCGCTCACTTATGCGTGCCGTTCGGCCAAGGAAACGCTGCTCACCCATCCGGACACGGAAACCGTGCCGCTCGTCGTGCCGAGCCGTGGCTCGAAGCTGATCGGCGGCTCGCTGCGCACCGAGCTCACGCGCGCCGAACTCACGCAGATCTTGCTCGAAGGCTTCTTCCCGCAAGTCGATGGCAGCGCGCGCCCGGTCAGCCGCGCACGCGCCGGTCTCACGCAACTCGGTCTGCCCTATGCGCAGGATGCCGCCGTGACGCGTCACCTCGCCGCGTTCCTTGGCCGTCAGGTGAACGCGCTCGCGGAAATCGAAGGCTTGCAGCACGAAGCCCCGCAAGGCGCGACGCTGCTGCATCCGACCGCGGTGCTCTTCAACGGCGGCGTGTTCAAGTCGCCGCTCCTGGTCGAGCGCGTCATGTCCACGCTCAATTCATGGCTCGCCGCCGAGAACGCGCCCGCCGCGCGTCTGCTCGAAGGCGCGGACCTCGATCTGGCGGTGGCGCGCGGCGCGGCCTATTACGGCTATGTTCGGCGCGGCAAGGGCGTGCGCATTCGTGGCGGCACGGCACGCGCATACTACGTCGCGGTCGAGTCGGCAATGCCTGCCGTGCCCGGACTCGAACCGCCCGTGCAGGCACTGTGCGTGGCGCCTTTCGGCATGGAGGAAGGCACGGAGGCCGCGCTGCCCGCGCAGGAGTTCGGGCTCGTGGTCGGAGAGCCGGTGCATTTCCGCTTCTTCGGCTCGTCGGTGCGCCGTCAGGACGAGGTGGGCACGCTGCTCGAATACTGGCAGCCGGACGAACTGCAGGAACTCGAGGAGATCGAGGCATCGCTGCCATCGGAAGGGCGCACGCCCGGCGAAGTCGTGCCGGTCAAGCTACACGCGCGCATCACCGAGGCCGGCACGCTCGAACTCGAAGCCGTGCCGCGCGGATCGTCCGAGCGCTGGAAGGTCGAGTTCGACATGCGCGGCGGCGTGAGCGCCGACTCGGGCATGGGCCTGTAAGTGCCGGCGCGCAAGAGGGCGGCGGGCGCGCGCTATCGCGTCGGCATCGATCTGGGGACGAGCAATACCGTCGTCGCCTATGCCGAAGCGGGCTCGGACGAGATTCGCGTCTTCGAGATGGAACAGCTCGTGAGTCCGGGCGAAGTGGCAGCGCGCCCGCTCCTGCCGTCTTTGCGGTATCACGCGGCAGCGGGAGAACTGAACGCGAACGACTTGCAGTTGCCGTGGCCCCGTGACGCAAACGCCGGGGCACGGCCCGAAGTGGTCGGCCAGCTCGCACGCGTGCTCGGCGCGCAGGTTCCGGGCCGGCTCGTTTCGAGCACGAAAAGCTGGCTGTCGCATGCTTCGGTGGATCGTGTCGCGCCAATTCTGCCGTGGGGCGCGGGCGACGACATCGAAAAGATCTCGCCCGTCGCCGCGAGCGCAAGTTATCTCGCGCATGTGCGCGCGGCGTGGAACCATCGCTTTCCGGGCTCGCCGCTCGAAGCGCAGGACCTCGTGCTCACCGTGCCCGCATCGTTCGATGAAGGCGCGCGCGCCCTCACGCTCGAAGCGGCGCGCATGGCCGGGCTTACGGCGCTGCGCCTGCTGGAGGAACCGCAGGCGGCGTTCTACGACTGGCTGTTTCACCATCGCGAAAAGCTCGCCGATGAACTCGCGGCCACGCGGCTCGTGCTCATCTGCGATGTCGGCGGCGGCACGACCGACCTCACGCTGATCCAGGTCGCGATGGACGGCCCGGAGCCGCGCCTGACGCGCATCGGCGTGGGCAACCACCTGATGCTCGGCGGCGACAACATGGACCTGGCGCTTGCGCATCTGGTGGAGCGGCGCCTTGCCGGCAACGATCAGGAGCGCCTCTCCGCCGCGCGTCTTTCGCAACTCGTCGAACGTTGCCGCGCGGCCAAGGAGCAATTGCTCGGCGCCAACGCGCCGGACAAGGCCACGATCACGCTGCTCGGCGCGGGCTCGAAGCTGATAGGCGGCGCGCGTTCCACGGAAGTGACGCGCGAGGAGATCGCGCGGATCATCGTCGATGGCTTCTTTCCGATGGTCGCGCCCGACGAGCGTCCGCGTCGCGCGCGCGGGGGTATCGTCGAATTCGGGCTGCCTTATGCAAGCGATGCCGGCGTCACGCGGCACGTCGCGGCGTTTCTCGCACAACACGCCACGCAGGCGCGCGAGGCGTTGGGCGAAGCGGCATCTGACCAAGCCAGCTTGCCCGTTCCCGACACGCTGCTCCTGAACGGCGGCGTGTTTCGCGCCGAACCGCTTGCGAGCCGTATCGCCGAGGCGCTCGGTTCATGGCGCGGCGCGCCGGTCCACGTGCTCGCCAATCACGATCCGGACGTTGCCGTGGCGCGCGGCGCGGTCGCCTATGCGCTCGCGCGCGCGGGCCGCGCACCGAAGATCGGCGGCGGCTCTGCACGCAGCTACTTCCTGCTGCTCGACGAAGACACGAGCGACGCTGGCGAGCGCGGCGTCTGCGTGCTGCCGCGCGGCACTGAGGAAGGTCAGGCCATCCATCTGGCGGACCGCACCTTCGCGTTGCGGCTCGGCGCGCCGGTGCGCTTTCACCTGGTGTCTTCGGTGGCGGATGCGACGTTCAAGGCAGGAGAGATCGCCGATGTCAGCGCCTCGGCCGGCGACTTCGTGCGCTTGCCGCCCATCGCCACGGTCGTCGATCCGCGCGGCCAGGAGGCGAATCACGCGCACAAGCCCAACGAGACGCCCGTGCAATTGACGACTTCGCTCACTGAAGTCGGCACGCTGGAGATGCACTGCATCGCCACCGACGATCCCGCCAAACGCTGGCTGCTCGAATTTCAATTGCGCCGGGAGAATGCGTCGAACGACGCGGCGGCAAGCGAAACGCATCCTGCGTTGCCAAAAGCCATCGATCTGATCGACCGCACTTTCGGCGCGCGTTCGCAGGACGTCAGCCCGAAGGAGATCAAGCGCCTGCGCGCGCTGCTCGAACAGGCGCTCGGCCCGCGCGATAGCTGGGATCTCGCGCTCTTGCGCGAGCTTTACGGCGCGCTGTGGAACCGCGCGAAACGCCGCCGCCGCTCCGCCGATCACGAACGGCTGTGGCTCAACCTGACGGGCTACTGCTTGCGGCCGGGCTTCGGTCATCCGCTGGATGGCTGGCGCGTCGAGCAATTGTGGACGCTCTTCGACCAGGGCATCCAGTACGGCAACGAAAGCCAGATCTGGTCCGAATGGTGGACGCTATGGCGGCGCGCGGCAGGCGGTCTGCCCGAAGCCGCGCAACTGCGCCTGCTCGACGACATGGCCTTCGTGCTTCAGCCGCCCGGCACGAGCCGCTATCGGCGCGCGGCGGGCGCTGCGCGCGCGGGCTATGAAGACATGGTGCGGCTCGCGGCATCGCTCGAACGCGTGCCGGTCGCGCGCAAGATCGAAACCGGCGAATGGCTGCTCACGCGGCTGAAGAAGCCTTCGGAGAACGTGCAGAGCTGGTGGGCGGTCGGGCGGATCGGCGCGCGGCAGCCGTTCTACGGCAGCGCGCATGGCGTCGTGCCGCCCGAGACGGCGACCGCCTGGCTCGGCGCGATCCTCGCGCTCGACTGGAAGAAGGTCGATCCGGCGGCGTTCGCGGCCGTGCAGATCGCGCGCATGACGGGCGACCGTTCGCGCGACCTTCCCGACGACATCCGCGCCGCCGTCGTGCAGCGCCTGGAGACGATGGGCGCGGCGGAAGCGTGGATCGCCATGGTCCGCGAAGTCGTCACGCTCGATCGTGCCGACGAAGGCCGTGTGTTCGGCGAGGCGTTGCCGGCGGGGCTCAAGCTCATCGGCTGAACTGGCGTCGATGCGGCGCGTCGAGACCGCGAATTGCTTCGCTCTCAGAAGCTTTTTGCGAAAGACGGCGCGAAAGCCTTGCGCCGTCTTGATTCCCGGCTATGCGCGTCCTATGGTTATCAGTGTGTTCGTCCTGGACACACACTGAAGGAGGTCATCATGCCATCCCCACGCAAGGCTCAAGCGAGCAATCCCGCCGAAACCGAAATGTCGAGCCGCAAGAAAACGGCCGGTCCTAAAGCATCGCCGCCCAAGGCAGCGGGCGCCAAGGAAACGCAGGTCGCCAAACGCAGTACCAAGGCCAAACCGAAATCGTGAATGCGCGAGGCGCGGTATCGCGCACTCTCGCGCGGTACGGATAGCCCTGGTCATCGCGCGGGGGGCATCGGTCGTGGCTGTCCTTCGATACGGCGAGCAGGCATGCCCGGCTCGCCGTTCGACTGATCCGGTTCGAGATACACCGGTTGCTTTGCGCGTCGACTCTCTTCTCCTTCCCCGCCGCTGCCGTCCAAAGCCATCTTTTTTCAGCGTCTGCCCGCCAAAAGCTCGCATTAATTTCCGTTTTTAACGGTTGATGCCTAAAAAAAGGCGTATTGGTAAGACCAAGTTGGCCTACAGTAGATATCCCCGAAACCGCGACTCGAACAAGCGATGGCCGTCCCTCAACGCGCCGAACGTGTGCGCACTCCCGAGATTTTCTCCGCCGCGCGAGAAGCGGGGCTCAGTCTCGTTCGCAATCTTTCCATTCCGGCCGCTTTCGCCGACCGCGCGCTGGAAGCGCAATTCCTCGAAGATCACGCGCAGCGCTTCTGCGCGTTCAGGCGCGCATCCGCGCTGCTCGCGCTCGTCATCTGGACCTGCTTCCTCTGGTGGGACTTCAGTTTCTCGCAAGGCAACAGCGCGCTGAACGGGCGCCTGTCCGACATTCTGGCAATCCGCTTTGCGGGCATCGTGTTGCTGATTCTCGAATGCTGTCTCGTCCTGCGGCCCTCGTTCCGCTCGCACGCGATGTCCGAGAAGGTCATCCTCACGGGCATCTACGGGCTCTTGTGTCTGATCCTCGCGCTCTTCGCGATCACGCCCTCGCCCTATAACTACACGCAGCATTTCACGGGGCTGTGCCTCGCGCTCTTCGTGCAGTTCAGTTTCTTCTATCTGCGCTCGCGGGTCGTGCTGACGGCGGGCATCGTCACCATGGCGTCGATCGTGGTGCTGCAGCTCACCGCGCATCTGCTCAATCCGGAGAATTTCTTTGCCGGACTGTTCTATATGTTCAACGTGATCGTGGTCGGCCACGGCGTCTGCGTGCACGCCGAACGCGTCTCGCGCGAACGCTTTTCCGCCGAACGCGCGCTTGCCTCGCTCAACGACGAACTGCGCGCCGCGAACGGCTCGCTCGCGCGCAAGAACGACGAGTTGGAGATCTCCAGGAAGGACCAGGAGAACAAGACCACGGCATTGCTCGCGTTGCGCGAACAGCAGATGATCGCCGCGCAAACCGCGAGCCGCGAGAAGTCCAATTTCCTCGCCGCCGCGACCCACGATCTGCGCCAGCCAATGCACGCGCTCAACCTGTTCCTGCAAGCCGCCGCCGAGGCCATCCGCAACGGCGAGTTCGAGCAGGCGGAACGGCTCATCGACGAATGCGGGCGCTCGTCGATCATTCTGGCGCGGCTCTTGAATGCCGTGCTCGATCTCTCGCGGCTCGAATCGGGCCGCGTGGTGCCGCGCTATCACGTGTTCGACGTGCGGCGAACCATCGAGGAAGCCGTCGAACAATTGCGTCCGTTCGCCATGAGCCGTGGCGTCGACTTGCGGCTGCGGCTGCCGAAGTCGGAAGTCGTCTGCGTGCGAAGCGACGCGCACTGGCTCGGACGCGCCATCGCCAATCTGATCTCGAACGGCATCAAGTACGCCGATCAAAGCAAGACCGCCAGCAAGACCGCCAAGCCCACCGTGATCGTCGGCGTGGTGCGCTCGCCGACGCGGGCGCGCATCGACGTGCTGGATAACGGCATCGGCATTCCGGCCGATTATTTCGACGCCATCTTCCAGCCCTTCTTCCAGGTCGACAACCCGGAGCAAGATCGCGACAAGGGGCTGGGACTCGGCCTGTCTATCGTCAATGCGGTCATTTCGATGCTGGACGAACACCGCATCGAGCTCAAGTCCACCGAAGGGCGCGGTTCGCGTTTCTCGCTGGAAATGCCGCAGTGCGGACCGACGCTCGACAAGCCGTCCACGCGCGCGCCTGCATTGTCCGAGGCGAACGAAGCGGCGGCGCTGAGCGGGCGCTACGTGCTGCTCGTGGAAGACGACGGCCTCGTGCGCGCATCCACCGAGGCGCTGCTTTCGCAATGGGGCGTGCTTTACGACTCCGCCGCGACCTTCGACGAGTTCGAAACCATTCTCGCGGACATCGAGCGCTTCCCGGATCTCATCATCACCGACTACCGCCTGCGCGACTCCAAGACCGCGCGCGAAGTGGCCATGCTGGGCACCGCAAGGCTCGGCCGTCCGTGTCCGTGTCTGGTCGTGACGGGCGAACCGTCGGCCACCATCGTGCCGCTCGCGTGCGAGCAGGATGTGCTGAGCAAGCCCGTGAGCCCGGCGGAATTGCGCCGCGGCATGGTCGCGTTGATGCCGAACGCAGCCGCCGGCCAGAGCGCTTGCGAGGCAGCCATCGCATGAGTGTGCACAAGGTCATCTACGACACCGACCCCGGTATCGACGACGCTATCGCGCTCTTGTTTCAGACGTTGCATCCGCGGATCGAACTCATCGGCATCACGAGCGTGTTCGGCAATGCCGACATCCATACGACGACCGCCAACGCGCTCTATCTTGCATCGCGTTTCGCGCCGAACGTGCCGGTCGCGCGCGGCGCGGCGGCGCCTTTGCAACGCGCCGCGCCCGAACCTATTCCGCATATCCACGGCGACGATGCGCTCGGCAACGTCGAGCGCACGGAAGCCGTCACGGTGAAGGAGGACGGGCGCGCGGCACATCGGTTCATCATCGAGAAGGTGCGCGCGGAGCCGGGCGAAATCACGCTGCTCGCGGTCGGGCCGCTCACGAATCTCGCGCTCGCGTTGCGAGACGATCCGGAGATTGCATCGCTCGTGCGCGAGGTCGTCGTCATGGGCGGCGCGTTCGGTTACAACGGCGCGCTCGGCAACGTGACGCCCGCCGCCGAGGCGAACATCCATGGCGACCCGGAAGCGGCCGATATCGTCTTCGGCGCGCCGTGGAAGGTGTCGATCGTCGGGCTCGATGTAACGCATGAAACCGTGATGACGAACGCGTTTCTCGCCGATGTGCGGGACAGCGCAGGCGATGCCGGCCGGTTCGTATGGAACGTCTCGCGCTTTTACGAGCGCTTTCACGCGAACGACGGCGAGACGCGCGGCATCTACGCGCACGATTATTCGGCGGCCGCTTTCGTCGTCGCGCGCGAACTGTTCACGACGAGAAGCGGGCCGGTGCGCGTGCTGACCGAAGGTATCGCGGCGGGTTTGACTGTGCAAAAGCCCACGTCGATGCGTGCCAGCGCGCCGGATTGGGACACGCGGCCATCGTGCGACGCGTGTATCGGCGTCAATGCGGACGCGGTGCTCGAACTCTTTGCTCGGACATTGCGCGGCTGACGTGCTCGTCTAGTGCGCCGCTTCTTTCATGCAACCGGCGCGCGCCGCGGCAATGCCGACGCGCTGCGGCTTGCACCTTGCCGAAGCGGATCGGCGGGCATACCAACGCGGCGCTTCAACCCTCGCGCAACCGCGCACCCAGCCACTCGCGCAGCGCTTCCACTTCCTCCATGCAGACCGAATGCGGCATCGGATACGTATTCCATTCAACCGTGCAGCCCTGCTCGCGCGCGAATTCCACGGCTTCCTCGCCTAGCCGCACGTTGAGTACGTCGTCGAAGCTGCCGTGCGCGGCGAAGATCGGCGTGTCGCGGTTCGCCTCGCTGAACGAGGCATCGATCAAGCCTTTCGACGGGATATAACCCGACAGCACGATCAGCCCCGCGAGCTTTTCCGGATGCGTGAGTCCCGCCTGATAGGTCATCGCGCCGCCCTGCGAAAAGCCGGCAAGAAAGATGCGCTCGGAGGCGATGCCGCGCGCGTTCTGCTGCGCGACGAGTTCGCGCACGAAGGCCACAGACGTCTCGATGCCCGCCTCGTCCACGCGCCGGTTGATACCTTCGAACGACAGGATGTCGTACCACGCGCGCATCACGTAGCCGTTGTTCGCGGTTACGGGAATCTCCGGCGCGTTCGGAAACACGAAGCGCATGGCGGGGGCATCGGCCAGACGCAGTTCGGGCACGAGCGGCACGAAGTCGTTGGCATCCGCGCCCAGTCCGTGCATGAGGATCACCGCGAACTCGGGGTCCGGCGCGGTTTCGACTTCCACTACCGATGGATCGTACGGTTGTGCGGACATGCAATCACTCCCTTGAGGTCGATCACGTTTCAATCACGCGTCAGATGATGGGCACGAGCAATAACACGATACCCACGATGGAAATGAGCCACACCAGCGAGCGCACGAACGGCACACCGCCCGCATAAAGCGGCACGTAGCACAGGCGCGCGACGAAATACATGAGCGCGCCATAGTGCGTAAGCGCATTTTCGCGCCCGGCGACATGCACGATCAGCACCGCGACAGCGAAGATCGGCAAGGTCTCGAAAAGGTTCGATTGCGCTCGCATCAGACGCCCGGTGAGCTTGCGCGGCGGCGGCGCCGGGCCGTCGCGCGGACCGGCGTTGTATCTGAGGCCCGTCTCCTTGTTGCGCAAGAACGCGGGCAGCAGCACTTGCACGAGGGCGAGGATGAGCGTCCAGGCCAGCATCGTCAGTTCGAAACTCATGGCGTCTCCAATCGGTTTGTTGGCGATGCAAGCGACGGTCCATCATGCCATCGGGCCGTGCGAACGTGTACGCTTGTTGGCATTCCTTCGACTTACGCTCGTTCTCACGCTCAAGCTCGCGGTGAATCTTCCATGCACACGCTTACCCTGCGTCTTTCTCCCGGCGATGACCTGCGCCTCGCGCTCGATCTCGCAGTACGCTCGCAAAAAAGCGCGCAAGAAGCGGGCGCGGCGTTCGTCCTGCAAGGCATTGGCAGCTTGAGCGTGGCTGCCTTGCGCTATGCCGGGCGCGACGAGGCAACCGTTCTGCGCGGCGACCTCGAAATCTTGACGCTGGCGGGATCGCTATCGGCGGATGGGCCGCATCTGCACATGAGCATCTCCGATGCCGATGGCCGCGTCTTCGGCGGCCACGTCACGGCGGGATGCATCGTGCGCACGACGGCGGAAGTGCTGATCGCAAAGTTGCCGGACGAACGCTACACGCGTGAGCACGATCCCGCGACAGGTTTCGCGGAACTCGTCATCCGGCGTACATAGCTTCCTGAGTTGCAGCAGCACTAAGCGCTCCAAGAGCGTCGATCAGGCGGATGCGACTGTTGCCGGTTCGGCGGCGGCGCTATCCAGCGCGAGATCGTGACGCGCGATCAGCTCGAAGCGCTCGCTCTTTTCCACATAGTCCCAGCGCTCGACGGTCGTGCTGCGCGTACCCGAAGACCCGTCGTAGCGAATCACGTTCACCGAATTGTCGATGGTCCCGCGCGTGCGCCGGGACAGCGCCGTGCCCGCCTGCACCACCCACAGCTTGCGCGGCAGGCCGGCGAAGGTATCGTGCAGCGGCAACACGTAGGGCAGATGAATGTGCCCGCCGAGAATGAGATCGGCGCCCGCACGCGCCCAGCGCTGCACGGCGCGCTCGTGTCCATGCAGAAGGTTGGCCTCGTCTTTCGCGCGCGTGACCGCGACCGGCTGATGCGTGACCACCACGCGCAATTGCTTCGCGCTTGCCGCTTCGAGCCGCGCGGAAACGCGTTTGACCTGTTGCATCGAAATTTCGCCGTCCTTGTGTCGGAACGGACGCGTGGTGTTCACGCCGAGCACGAGCAGCGTGTCCGATTCGAACGACGGCTCGAGCTCCGCGCCGAACACGCGCTGATGATTCGCATACGGACGAAAAAGCCGCGCGAGCGGATTGAAGAGCGGAATGTCGTGATTGCCGGGAATGACGAGCCGGGGCCGCGTGCCGAGGGCATCGAAGAAGGCGCCCGCCAGCGCGAACTGATAACGCCGCGCGCGCTGCGTGATGTCGCCCGAGACGACGACTAAATCGGGCGAGATGGCATCGGAAAGCCGCAAGAGCGCCGCCACCACCGTCGGGCGTTCGGTGCCGAAATGCGGATCGGATATTTGCAGCAAAACGTTCATGAGCGATTGGCTTCGGCCACGGCCGGCTCGGGTTTGAGCAGCAGCAATGGCTTGTCGGAAACGCGGAATTCCAGCGGCATCTGCAGCCACGCCACTTCGCCATCGGTTGCGATCTTCACGCGACGGCGTCGTCCGGACGGATGCGTCACCGTAATGCGCTCGAATGTGAAACTTGTCACGTGATCGGAGTCGGCTAGCCGCCCTGCCGCGCCGCGCAAGGACAGGAGCAGATGCGCGAGCCGCCCGACCGGGCGCGGCGCAATGGCCACGAGCAAGCCATGTTCCAGTGCGCCGGCTTCGGCCATGCCGATCTGTTCGAGTTGCAGCCGGTTGTTGCCGACGAAGAGCGTCGATGAACGGATGTCGCGCACTTGCCCTTCATGCTCGATATGCAGCCGCAAATGCCGATGCCGCCGCAATAGCGTGTTGAGCGCGGACCACAGCGCGACCAAACGGCTGCGGCCGAATTGCTGCTTGTAGGTTTCGCGATCTTCCAGCAGCTTGGGATAAAGCCCGAGACTCGCATTGACGATGAACATCTGGCCGTTCACGTAGCCCACCTGCGCGGGAAATACGCGCGCTTCGAGCAACAGGCGGGTGGAAAGCTCGAGATCGGCGGGAATACCGTGATCGCGACTGAAGTAATTGAACGTGCCGCGCGGCAGCACCGCGAATGGCACGCCGCGCGTAAGCGCCGCTTCGGCCACGGCGCATAGCGTGCCGTCGCCACCGGCACCGACCAGCACGCCGCCCTGATCGAGCGCCAGTTGTGCCGCCTCGCGCGCGGCGGCGGGCAGACGGCCGGGGTCATCGACGACGCACATTTCGAAGCGCCGGCCCGCCGCGCCAAGTTCGCGGTCCAGCACGGCGCGAGTTTCATCGGCCTGCTTGCGGCCCGATCCCGCGTTCATCACGATAAAAAACGGCGCGTGCGGCGCAAGTGTCTGCCCTTGTTCCGCGCCTCGAGCAGGTTCGGCGGGTATGACGGGTGTGGCGGTCGGGGTCATCGGCAGCGCTCCTGGCATCGTGCGATTCGTCCCGCCTGGCCGCCGACGTGCCGTGGAAGCGCGCTTAAGACGCCACGTCCCGCCGACACGCACGCAACTAAGCCCGGCGAGTATCTGCCGAATCATAACAAAATGCTTACAGCTGCATGACGAGACGCACGCGCAAGCGTGCGCCATCGCTCAAGGCAGATCAGGTATGTTCGCCGCCGCGAATGTAGTACTCGAGCTGCTGAATGGTGAACTGCTGCTCGGAGATGATGTTCTTCACCAAGTCCCCGATGGAAATCATGCCGGTCAGCTTGCCGTCTTCGATCACCGGCAAATGGCGCATGCGCTTTTCCGTCATGAGCGCCATGCAGTCGTCCGTGGTCTGGTCGGGGCGGACGTAACGCACGTGCGAGGTCATGATGTCGCGCACCGGCGTCTGCTTGGACGAACGGTCCATCAGCACGACCTTGCGCGCATAGTCGCGCTCGGTCACGATCCCGACGATCTCCTCGTTCTCCGTGACGATCACCGCGCCGATATGGCGGTCGGCCATCAATCTGATTGCATCGTAGACCGATGCAGTTGCCGCGATCGTGATGACCGTCTGATCGGGTTTGGAACTGAGTACCTGTGCGACTGTTGCCATCGAGCGCCTCCGTCTGGCTTCGCGCGGCTCACCGGCCGATGAACACGCGCTTTTGTTGTGCGGAACCGATGTTGCGCGTAACGGGCGAGGCAGCTCGTCGTGCGACATGTAGCGCGGGCTTAAAAGTGACCGGCTGCATCGGCGAAAGTCCGACCGTGGAAAAAGTATAGATCAACCCCGGCTCGCGGATATGCGCCCGTCCGCTCGCATGTTTTTGCAGGCCCGCTGGACTTGCGTTTGCGCACGCAAGCCGCGTCGCCTTCAGTTTTGTCGATTCGTGCCGCTAATCAGACACGCGCGCCGCGATGCGCGCATCAAGCGGCGCAATGAGGCGCCGCTCATGGAGATGACAAAGGTGAGCAGTTCACAACAGGATATCGAGCAGCGCGTGCGGCTCGCGGGCAGCAACATGTTCGAGCTGCTTCTGTTCAGGCTCGGCGAGGCGCCGGGTTCGGAACAGCGCGAGCTCTACGGCATCAACGTGTTCAAGGTGCGCGAGATTCTCGCGATGCCGACGATCACCGCCGTCGCGGGATCGAGCGCGGAAATTCTCGGCGTCGCCGACATTCGCGGGCAGATCATTCCCGTGATCGATCTGGCGCGCATCACCGGATGCCGGCCGAAAAACGGTCCGAAGATCCTGCTCGTCACCGAGTTCGCGCGTACCACGCAGGGCTTCGCGGTCGAGGAAGTCGATGACATCGTGCGGCTGGAGTGGAATCAGGTGCTGTCGGCGGAATCGCATTCGGGCGGCAGCACGGTAACGAGCTTCGCGCGGCTGGACGGCAACGTCGACGGATCGCGTCTTGCGCAAGTGCTGGATGTCGAGCGCATCGTGCGAGAAGTGCTGCCGGGGCAGGAATCGGATATCACCGAGGAAAGCACCGGCCGCCTGCGGCTCAAGCCCGGCGCGCGCGTGCTCGCCGCGGACGACTCGGGCGTGGCGCGCTCGCTCATCGGACAGAGCCTCACCGCGATGGGCGTGCCCTTCGTCATGACCAAGACCGGTCAGGAAGCGTGGGACGTGCTGGAATCGGCGCTCAGAAAGGCGCAGAAGGACGGCACGGAAGTTTCGGATCAGATCGCGCTCGTGCTGACGGACTTGGAAATGCCGGAAATGGACGGCTTCACGCTCACGCGACGGATCAAGGCGGAATCCGGTTTGCAGCATATTCCGGTGGTGATCCACTCGTCGCTTTCGGGTTCCGCGAACGAGCAGCACGTTCGCAAAGTCGGAGCGAATGCGTATGTGTCGAAGTTCGAGGCTTCCGAACTCGCAACCGTCATGCGCGGCGCATTGGCCAACGCGGCCTGAAAACCGAGCGATCAAACGAAATCGGCGCCCGAGAAAACAGACCTTGTGAGTCTGTTTCTCCGGGCGCCGTTTTCTTTGCTTATTGCGTACTGGTCAGTCCGTTCAGCCGAATGATAATCCGGCCGGACTGCTTCGATCAGTGACCGAAGAAAACCGAGTTTGCGTTGTTATCGCCGTTGGCTTGCGCACGATTGCCCGATTGAGCCAGCGAGTCACGCGAACCGCCGAAAGCGCGGTTGTCGCCATGAGCCGCTTCTTCAGCAGCAATGGTTTGTGCGCTCGGGCCTTGTTGCGAGCTCGGCGCGCCGACTGCCGGACGGTAGAACGGAGCCGGGCCGTAGCCGCTTGCAAATGCGGGTGCTGCGAGCGTGGCGGAAGCGGCGATCAAAAGAGTAGCGATAAGATTGCGTTTCATGGTGAGCTCCAAAGACGGTTGACGTTCAATCAGAAAGCGCCGCAGCGGTCTTGCGAGAAACTGTCTGCTACGTCGATGAAATGCAGTGTATACCCCTACTATCGTTTTTTTATCTCGATATCTTTCAATACACTTTTCACGCTGAACCAACAATCGCTGGCAGCACGATTGTGCTTAAGTTCTGAGCAGCTTTTTCGGACAAGGGTTTGCGGACGATGCAGTCCAGCAGCGGCGCGAGCTTTGTTTAGCGGGGGCAAAACGATTATTTATCGCACGAGCGTGCAATAAGCGGGTAACTCGGGCTGATTTCCGGCGTTATCTCTCAATGCACCTGCACGAGCTTTTCGATGAGCCGTACGAGCGCGGCCGGCGAACTGCCCTTCTGACAATATCCGTCGAAGCCGGCGTGAAGCCCTTGCGTCCTGACGAGTTCTTCACCGAGCGCGGTAAACGCAATGATCCCGGCGTCGCGCGTCTGAGCCACGCGGCGCAAGACACGGGCGGTGGCGAAACCGTCGTGCTCGGGCATGGTGATATCGAGAATGACGATGTGCGGGCTCCAACGATCCACCGCGTGCAGCGCCTCCAGGCCGCCGAGCGCGACGCGCGTGTCGAAGCCATCGGCGAGAAAGGCGGCGGAGAGTGCCTCGGCGCTCGTGGCGTTGTCATCCACGATAAGAATGCGCCATTGCTTACGGTCGACGTCGACGCTGCGGTTGGTCCACAGCGAACACGGTTGAGAAGACGAGGTCAGCGAAGTCAGAGGCATGGCAATCCGGCAAATTCATTTTGCCGAACAGCCAGCAGGTTTCGGACCAGAGACGCGCGCCGCCGCTTCTCGGCGTGCGCGGTCAGTCTTTTTTGCTTTTGCGACGCTTGCCCGCGACCACTTCTTCGCGGTCACGCAGGCGCGCGTTTGCTTCCACGAGCGATGCGGCGTCGTGCTGACGCAAGGCCAGATCGAGTTCGCCGAGCGCTGCGAAAACCGCGTCCCGCTCCGCTTCTTCGTTTTCCGCCACGCGCCGGGCTTCCTTGTCGATCCGCTTGAAAAGCTTGCCGCCAAAGCGCGTATCCACCGCGCCTTCGCGCACGAGAACAGCGATCACCGAAGCCAGCCGGACCACGCCTGCTGCCGTGGTTTGCGTATCGCCATCCAGTTCATCACGGTCGTCCACTCTTGCCTCTCCCCGGTTTGGGCAAATGATTCGCGTCGATATCGTCCGATGCGAGGGCGCGCCGCGCCCTTCTTGCGTTGCGCCATGATACGCCCGCTTTGTGACAGCCATATTTGCACGGGTATGAAGAACCTGGCTCGCGCGCCCCAATCGACAGACGCGCGAGCAATGGCACACTAACGCCTGCCGCCCTGTCACGCCAGTCGATATCGATGACGCCGTTTAGCCACTGCCACCGACCGCCCGCATGAATCCCGCTACCCTGCATAGACCGTCCTACGGCTCTGACTTCTCCGGCCTCGTCTGCGGCTTCCGGTTTCATCTCGACCAGCCGGGCGTTGCCATCGACGCCGACACCGCGAGCGCCTGGCTCGCCCGCGACGATACGTCGAAGGAATTCATCTGGCTGCACTTCGATCTCGCCAATAGCGCGTGCGAACGCTGGATGCGCACGCGGCTCGGCCTTCCCGACGCGTTCTTCGAGACGCTCAGCGAAGGCTCGCACTCGACGCGCATCGAGCATAAGGAAGGCGCGTTGTTCGCCGTCATCAACGATGTGATCTTCAACTTCGAACTGACGCCGTCCGAGATCGCCACCTTGTGGGCGTACACGCATCACAAGATTCTCGTCACCGCGCGCATGAAGCCGCTGCGTTCCGTGGACTCCCTGCGCGAATCGGTGCGACGTGGCGAGCTGTTTCGTTCGCCCGCGGAATTACTCGCGCATCTGCTGCGCGATCAGGCGGAATTGCTCGTGCAGATCGTGCGGCGCACGAGCGTGGAAGTGGACGGCATAGAAGACCGCTTTCTGTCGCTGCATTCGCCCACGAGCCGTTCGGATCTCGGCGCGTTGCGACGCGTGCTCGTCAGGCTGCAACGCCTGCTCGCGCCGGAACCGGGCTCGGTATTCCGGCTGCTTGCGCGTCCGCCGCGCTGGCTGCACGCGCAGGACATTCAGGAATTGCGCGACGCCACCGAGGAATTTTCGCTCGTGCTCAACGATCTCGCGGGACTCGTCGAGCGCATCAAGCTCTTGCAGGAAGAGATCGCGACGCGCATGGACGAGCAGAGCAATCGCACGCTGTTCACGCTGACGCTCGTGACCGTGCTCGCGTTGCCGATCAATATCGTCGCGGGTTTTTTCGGCATGAACGTGGGCGGCATTCCGCTCGCGGAAAATCATCACGGCTTCTGGCTGCTCGTGTTGATCGTCGCGAGCTTTACCGTGCTCGCGGGATGGTGGGCGTTTCGCCGCCGTCGCAACATGTGAGCGTACGCGCGTGTTAAAAGCCGAGATCGCTCAGGCCGGGATGGTCGTCCGGCCGACGTCCGAGCGGCCAATGATATTTGCGATCCGCTTCCCGAATCGGCAAGTCGTTGATCGACGCGTGGCGGTGCGTCATGAGACCCGCCTCGTTGAATTCCCAGTTCTCGTTGCCATAACTGCGATGCCAGTGGCCCGAATCGTCGTGCCATTCATAAGCGAAACGCACGGCAATGCGATTCCCCGTAAACGCCCACAGTTCCTTGATGAGTCGATAGTCCAGTTCGCGATCCCACTTGCGCTGCAGGAACGCTTCCACGGCAGCGCGCCCGTCGACGAATTCCGCGCGATTGCGCCAGCGGGTGTCCTGGCTATAAGCCAGTGCGACTTTCTTCGGGTCGCGCGTGTTCCAGCCATCTTCGGCGGCACGGACTTTCTGCACGGCGGTTTCGGCGGTAAACGGCGGGAACGGCGGTTTGCTTTCCATGGCGAACTCTCCTTTGCGCTCTGACGTGTAGTCGATATAGGGAGACAGGTCTGTCTACCTGCGGCCTACTCTAGCGCAGGTAGACGAACCTGTCTACAATCGATTGCATGAACACGCATAACGAAGTCACGGAACTCACGCCCGACGCGCGCATCCTGCAAACGGCTCACGATCTCTTCTATCGCGACGGCATTCGCGCGACCGGCATTGACCGGGTGATTGCGGAATCGGGCGTCGCGAAGAAAACGTTCTACCGTTATTTTCCGAGCAAGGACGATCTGATCGTCGCGTTCCTCGCGTTCCGTCACGAGAACTGGATGACGTGGTTTCGCGACGCGCTCGCGCGTCACGGCGGCTCGCTCTCAGCGCTCGTGCCCGCGCTTGCCGAGTGGTTCGGCGGCGACACGTATCGCGGCTGCGCGTTCATCAATTCGGTGGTGGAAGTGGGCGGCACGTTGCCGCCGGCCGTGGATATCGCGCGGCGGCACAAGCGGGATATGACAGCGGCAATTCGCGCACTCATGCCGGCATCGCGCACAGCCAAGGCCGATGCACAAGCGCTGGCGCTCGCCGTGGATGGCGCCATAGTCGCCGCGCAATTCGCCGACTCCCCCGCCGATGCATTGAAGGCGCTCGCACGCGTGGTGCGAGCGGTGAAACGCGGAGCGAGCGCGGACTAGAACGACCCGCCGCTCGCTTTCGCCGATTCCGTGAGCGCCGTCTGCGCGCTGCAACACAACTTCGCGTTCATGGCCTCGATATCGTTCGTGCTCAAGGTCGCGACATCGGCCTTCAGTTTCAGGAACGCGACGATGGCATCGTAGCGAGAGCGCAGCAGATCGCGGCGCGCGGTGTAAAGCGCGTCGATGGATCGAAGCACATCCGTGCCCGAACGGCTGCCGACCTTGTAGCCGATCTGCGTGGCATCCAGCGTGTCTCGCGAGGATTGCACGAGATGCGTGAGCGAATCCACCCGAATCCGTTGACGCGTATAGCGAGCAAAGTTGTCGCGCGCGGACGCTTCTGCTTGCCTGGATGCCAGCAGATACGCCTGCTCCTCCTTGTCCGCGAGCGCGAGCGTCTGCTTCACGCGCGCCTGAACCTCGCCGCCCGAGAACAACGGTATCTGCACCTGAAACATGGCCGTGGTGGTAGTCGTAGGCCGTGAGTAGCCGGATGCAGCGCCCGCAGGCTGATAAGTGCCCGTAATGCTTGCGACGGGATAATGCGCGGCGCGCGCCTTCGCGGTATCGAACTTCGCGATCTCCCAGCCGAGTTGCTTCGACTGTACCGAATAGTTGGACGCCTTCGCCTGCTCGGTCCACGACTCTTCGCCGTCGGAAAGGGCGGGCAAGGTCATGCCTGGGGGCAACGCAAGTAACGCCGAGAACGGCTGGCCGGTGACTTGCTCGACCGCGCGGCGTTTCGTCGATACATCTTCCTGCGCATCCGCCTGCTGCAATTGGGCTTGTTCGCGCGCGGTGTCGGCTTCTCGCTGGTCGATGAGCGTGGCCTCACCCGCCGCCCGCTTGCGACGCACCTGATCGAGCTGCAAGTCGATGGCCGCGAGATAGTCCGCCGTGCGCTTCTGCTCGTCTTCCGCGGCGAGTTCATCGAAATAAGCCTGCACCGCGCGAAGGATCGACGCCTGTTGCGCCCCCGCGAAGTCCACCGCGCCTTGCGCCACCGTGAAATCCGCCTGACGATACGCGGTCCACTTGCTCCAGTCGAAGAGCGGTTGCGAGACGGTCACCATCCAGCCGTTCTGCCAATAGTCCTGACGCGGAAAACCGTCCATGACGATGCGGTTATACGCGCGTCCCCAGCCACCTCCAATTTGCGGCAGCAATGCGGCGCGCGCGATCGGCACCGCTTGCTTCGCGGCCTCGAAGCTTGCGCGCGCCTGCGCGAATTCGGCGTCGTGACCGAGCGATTGTTGAACGACCGCCATGAGATCGTCGGCATGGGCGAACGACGCGTGTATCAACATACCGAGCAGCAAGCTGCGCTTCAACGATTTATGCATGAGCTTCTTCTTCCGGCGTCGCAACCACAGGCGCTTGGCCTTCGCGCACGAGTCCACCATCCTCGAAGCGATAGCGCGTATCGAAAGCCGAAGCCAGCGACATATCGTGCGTAATCACGACGACGGTGCGATCGAGATTGCGCAACAATCCGGCGATATGCTTCACCGATGCAGGATCGAGATTCGAGGTCGGTTCGTCGAGTAGCAATAACTCTCGATTTTGATAGAGCGCGCGCGCCAGCAACAGACGCTGCCGCTGCCCCGCTGAAATATTCGCGATGGTGTCGCTGATGACAGTGCGCGTTCGCATTGGCAAACGCATGATGTCGGGTAACAAGCCGACGTCGTCGAGCAGCTTGTGGATGCGCTCCTCGTCCGCCTGGCCCGTGAAGAGCGTGATGTTGTCCGCGATCGATCCGTGCAGGATGATGTCGCCCTGACGCATATGCGCCTGATGCCGGCGGATTTCATCGACGGCGAGATTCGGCCAGGCGATGTCGTTGAGCGCGATATGCCCTTCCTGCAACGGCTCGGCCGCCGACAGTAACTTGAAGAGCGTGGACTTGCCGCTACCCGACGGCCCCGTGATGACGATCTTGTCACCCTTGCGCACTTCGAAGCTCGCGTTCTTCAGAACCGGTTGGTCCGAAATGCCATAGCTAAACGTCACATCGCGCACGTCGATACGCTCGAAATGACGCACTTCGGTGGCACGCTGCGCATCCGCGAGCGGCGTATAGCGTTCGTTCTCGTTCTCGGCGATATCGTCCACCCGCGCGGTCGGCACGCTCAGCATGAAGTATTGGAACATCGCGTTGATGGCGCTCGCAAAGCGCTCCGACATCAGCGACTTGTAGATCAGAAACGAATAGAACACGCCGACCGACACCTTGCCGCCCAGCATGAGACGCGCCGCCAGATACGTGATGATGATGGTATCGGCATAATTGACGAGCTTGAGCATGCCGTCGCGCGTGCAGGTCAGCCCGGCTGCTCTTGAGAAGCGCCGCTGCGTAAGCCTTGTAGACGGTCATGTAGATAGCCGTGCGGCGGGTCTCGCCTTGCGCGAGCTTGAGCAGCGAAGCCGCGCGGATGGTCTCGATCAGCGAGTCGTCGCAACGGGCCGAGGTTTCGAGCACGAGCGCGTGATTGTCGCGCATGGCCGCGAACATGCTGAGCGCAACCGCCACATACACGGCGAAAACGACGAGCGCGACCACGGCAAGCTGGCGGCTCTGAATGAACATGAGCACGAGCGCGAGTGCGCCGACTGCCAGATCGATATGCAAGGAAATGGCGGAGCGCGTGGCGAACACGCTGATCTCGTCCTGCGCCTTCACGCGCGCGAAGACGTCGCCGACGTGACGCTTCTCGAACCATGACATGGGATTGCGCAGCAAATGGCCGATCAGCCCTTCGGTCATGTTGATCTGCGTGACGTTGTAGAGCAATTCGGTCAGATACTTCTGCACGAATTCGCTCAGCGCGCCAAGCACGAAGATGCTTGCGAACGTCATGATCAGCACGTTCAGCAAGTTGCGATTGTCCGCGGCGACCACGTAGTCGAGCACCAGATTGCCGAAGTACGGCGCGGCGAGAATGGCGAACTGACTGCCGAGCGCGACGAACAGCACCTTGGCGATGAGCGCCGTGAGGTCCGGATTAAGTGCGCGCACGCGCTTCAACGCTGCGGGCACGCGCGATTTCGCGCGGATGCGCGGCATTTGCGGCGTAGGCGCGAACTCCAGCAGAAAGCCGGAGACGGCGGAGCGGAACGTGTCCATCGAGATACGCCGGCGGCCGCTTGCCGGATCGAGCACGCGCACGTAGCCGTGACTCGCCTTTTCGAACACCACGAAGTGCGAGCCGCCGAAATGCATGAGCGAGCCCCTCTTGACCTGCGAGAGATCGTTGGGATCGAACCGGTATGCCTGCACTGCAAGGCCGAAATCGGTGGCGACATCGTACAGGTCCATCAAGCTCAGCCCGTTCGCCGAAATGGGCTTGTAGCTCGACAACTCGCGTACTTCGGTCGCCCGGCCGAGATGCGACAGCACCATGGCCAGACACGCATAGCCGCATTCGGCCACTTCATTCTGATAAATAACCCGCACCATCAACCTCTCAGCATTCGGAACAAGGGCGCCAGCACCCATTCGGCAATCGTCCTTCGCTCGACGACGATGCTCGCCGTCGCCCGCATCCCCGGCAAAATCTTGAAATGCTGTCCCTCGAAGTCGAAGGTATTGCCGCGCAGCGTGGCCCATGCGAGGTAATCGCCTTCGCCTTCTTTCGAGCTATCCGTCTGTTCGGTCGGATCGGGCGCGCCTGGTGTGCCGGGTGGACTGGGCGGGCTCGCCGGCAGCACGGTGGTGCCGGAGATGGAGTCGATGCGCGCCTCGTACGTGCCAAATTTGGCGTACGGGAATGCATCGAACTTGAGCCGCACGATCTGGCCTTCGCGCACGAAACCGCGACGCCGAGAAGGAATGCTCAACGCGGCGCGCAAGGGCCCGCTCTCGTCTGTCGCGATGACCATCGCCACGTCGGCCGTCGTCAACATGCGGCCCGCGACGAGGCCCGAAAACGTGACCGTGCCGCCCTTCGGCGCGGACACGGTCGCGTCCTGACGTTCGCGTTCGAAGCGCGTGCGCACGTCTTGCACGTCGCGCTCATGTTGCGCGTCGAGGCCGCGCAATTGCGCTTCGAGATCGGCTTGCGTGCTGCTCGACGCGCTGACTTCGCCCGCCAGTTGCTGCTGACGCGCGACGCTTTGCGCGGCCGTCGCCTTGCCCTGATGAACATCCGCGCGAGCCTGTTCGACCTTGTCGGCGGCAACGTAATCCGCCACCGAATCCAGACGCGCCAGCCGCTGCTGGAACTCGCCGACCAGTTGATTGTTCTGCGCGATCTGCGCGTTGAGCGCCCCAAGCTCGGCGCGGCGGCTTACTGCTGTCAGGCGCGCCGATTCGCGCTGCGCATTCAACTGGATGCGGCGCTCGTTGTACTGCGCGTCGATGGAGCGAATCTGGTCATCGCGCATTTGCTCGTCGAATACTTGTCGGCGACGTCCGTCTGTCGTCAGCGAGAAATCCCGCTGCAGCCGAAAGAGCGGCGTGCCGGGCTGCACCTTTTCGTCCGTGCGCGCGTAGATGCCCGACACCAGTCCACTCAAGCCTTGAATCTTGACCTCGGACGGAGACATGACTTCGCCACTGACATCCTGCTTCAGTTCGACCTGATGGAAGAACGCGAAAGCGACGGCGGCGACAGTAAAAATGGACGTCGCGTAGGCTATCCATCGCCACGGGACGTCTTTGAATTCGGGAAGATCGGTCGGCTGCATGAGAATGAAGGCTGGCTTCGCTGCGTGGTCTGGCCCGGTCTGCACCGGGTGCGTGACGCGCAGATTCGGTTGCGCTGATTAGCGATTGGGAGCGAACGAATACATGGCGGGATGACCGCCCGGAGTCCACTGCTGATAGTTATCGGTCAGCGCGCTTTCGATGTAATTTGCGAGCCGCTGGGGCGCGTCGGGCGCGGCGAGCGGAATGTGGTCGAAGATATGCGCCTCGAAATGTCCGCGCTCGAAGCGCAAATAAAACGGCAGCAACAGCGCATTGAAACTCTCGCCCATGCGGAACACGCCGTTATGAATACGCGCGCTGCGTCCGAACATTCTGACCTCGGCGGTCTCCATGGGATAACGATGCATGGTGAATGGCGGCACGTCGGAGAACAGCACGACGACGCCATCGCGTTTCAGCGCACGCGCCACGCGCACGCCAAGTCCATTGCGATTCGCATCACCATAGGTGTAAAGCACTTTAATGCCGGGAATGAGCTTGTGATCGTCGCCATATTGATTCCTTGGCACGCCCGAAACCACCGAAAGCGACTTCAGGTCGAGCAAGGCGACAAGCCGCTCGACGATATAGATATTCGCGTATTGCGAGACATAGTGAAAGGGCGAGACAAACACGGGCTGATTCGGCACATCGCGTTTGAGTTGCCTGATTCGCGCCGCCAACTTCTCCGCGATTGCGTCTAACTCGGGCAGGGCTTCGTGCTTGCGAATATCGCGACCGAAATAAATGCGCTGGTCGATCAACTTTTCCAGTTGCGCTGCCGCGCGTGAACGCTTTATTTGCGCGGCTGGCAAATGCAGGATATCGCGCGCAATCTCTGCGCGAATGTTTCCGTGCGCGCGGCAGACGGCATTGAATAAACCGTTGACGCGCAGCATGATATTCGCGAGCTGTTCCGCTTTGGTCATCGGGATACGTCCAATCACCGCGCGCTTTACGCGATGTCGACACACCGCGAGCCACTTTCTCAGCATTGGGCGCAACGATGCCATGGTATTTTCTGTCAGATAATGAGAAAGCGGATCTCGCACTCTTCGGCGAGATTGGATACAGCGCGGATAATCCGTTCTTTACCCTTGCGATGACCTCTCGCGGAGAGCAAACCAGGAGAGGTCAAAAGCCAAGCGATCAACCGCCAGCACTACCCTGTTGGCCACCACTTACCGCCGTCCGGGAAGTGCTAAGCGGATATTCGATTTAGCCCGTGATGTAGATGTTGATCACGGTTTGCGACTGAGCCGACGAACCCTTGTTGCAGCCGCCTGCGATGTCAGCGTGTTGGAGTGCGTTACGTTCGATTTTTTGCATGATTGCCTTGAAACTATTTTTAGATTGACGATACGCGCAAGAATTCAAGTATGAGGTTCTTGCGAATTACATTGCCTTTGATATCCGAATCTTGCTGAATATCAAAGGAAGGCGAATGATACGGCATCCCGAAACGAATTTAAACTTCGATAATTCCGAAAAATAAAACTGGTCATAGGAGTATATACATGCCCACAGGCAATCAAATAAAGTTTGTGATTGCCGAGAAGCCCTTATCAGTTGCTTCAATTGAGCTTTCATTGTCATCGTGGACTGTTTTTTAAAGGCAAACGACAACGGGGCCACTGGCCCCGTCGTTCAATCGCTTCTTCGGACAGACTGGAAACGTTAGTTGGCCGCAACAGAGATTCTTGCCTTGTCGTTATGGTTCCCAGACGTAATGGAAATAGAAACGTTAGTATTTGAACTGGAGTTGCTCGACGCCTTGGCTTCACCACCGGCGACGTAGCATTCGCTCAACGCTGCTCGATCGATTTTGTGCATAGATATGATCCTGCTTGTTGCTAAGTAGAGGGTTTTCTTTGAGCCGGCTTTATCCGGCAATCAGAGACTACATACAGACTCCGCGGAATCAAATAAGTAGTTTTGCCAGCTATGTTTAACGAAGCGATTGAAACCTTAGTTATAAGTGAAGTTCACCGTAGCCGATGCCGTCACCGTGCCGCCGGTCATCGTGCCGAGCCTATAGTATTGGGCGACCATCGGAACGGTCATCGAACCCGAAGCGTCCGCTGCGCCCAGCGTGAGCGCGCTATTCAACGCGAGAGGCGAACCCGTACTGTCACCCACATTCGTGGCCTTGAGCAATTGCACGCCCACTTGCGCAGCAGTACCCGTGTTTTTCAGGACGCTTGCCACCGTGTCGATGGTTCCATTGACGGTCATTCCTATATTCGTGCCGGCCGCGCAACTGACCAGCTTGACATTGAACGCCTGCGCGGAGTTGG
Source organism: Caballeronia sp. LZ001 (assembly GCF_031450875.1). NCBI lineage: Bacteria > Pseudomonadati > Pseudomonadota > Betaproteobacteria > Burkholderiales > Burkholderiaceae > Caballeronia > Caballeronia sp. LZ001. Next base: position 1,850,077 of record NZ_JARTVX010000004.1, read on the forward strand.
TTGCGCCAACGGCTGCAAAGTCGGTCGTTTTAGCCTGTTGAAGCGTGATTGTCTGATTAACGGAATCCGTATCCACCGTGCATGTCGGCAAGATGATCGTTCCGGTGAAATTGAGCGTGGCATCGGCGGCAAATGACGAATGCGCGGCAACGAGTGCAAGCGCGGCCACGCCGGTTTTCAAAAGCTTCATTCGAGTTTCTCCTTTGTGTTGATGAGCGGTCAGACAATGCGCGGCGAAATCTCAGGCAATTCGCCGCGCGTTGTCACAGATAGAGCACGGTCAAGGTCATCGTGGCGTTGGCGGGTCCCGCACTCAGCGCGCCGGTGCGGTAATAACGGGCCGTCATGGGAAGCGAGTAACTGCCATTGCGCGTGCCGTCGAATCCGCTCAACGTCCGATTGACGCCAAAGCCGAATACCGAGCCCGTGCTGTCATACAGCTGGATGCCCACGCCGCCCGCACTCGGACTGCCATTCAGCGCCGCCACGTCGGTGAAGCCGGCAATGGTTCCGTTAGTCGGATCGATCCGGTACTGCACGCTGTGGATCAATCCAGCCGACGTATTCGGCACCGCCGCACCGGCCGGGCAATTGTTGAAGCTCAGATTGAAGCCGATGACCTTGCTAGGCGCGGCTCCGACGGATGGCAGGTCGGCTGGTCCCTGCGTTCCCATCGGCACGGTCACGTCCGGTGTCTCGCAGGTCAGAACGGTGATCACGACCGGCGTGATGTTGAAGTCGATCACCCCGGCGGACAGCACGTTGCCAGCGGGCGGTGGTGTCAAGGTCTGCCAGGAGAAAGCCTGGGCGATCGTTCCCGAAAGTGTGCCGGGTGTCACGTCTCCGATCTTCACCAAAGCCACGATCAATTGCCCGCCGTTGTAGATCGTGCCCGGGTAGTTCCACTGCGAACCCATCTTTTCGAACGAGCGAAGGTTCGTCTGTCTGCCATCGGGGACGACGTAACCGCCCATCGCGATGCCTATACCCGGCACAGTTGTCGGGTACACAGCGAACGCAACGCCGTTGTAGGTCACGGTATATGTGGTTCGACTGTCCGTCGTCACTCCCGCGGTCTCGAAGTCGGTCCCCGTGTACACGGAGCCAACCACGGTGCACGTGTAATAGTCGCTCTTCAATGGCGACAGTGACCATGCGGTCAAGATCGACCCATTTGGCAGATCCCGCGCCACGGCCACGGCGGCGGGCATCGAAAGCGTGAACGCACTGTAGTTCGACCGGCAAGTAGCGGAATCCGCATATGCATTCGCCGGTAACAGCGCCCACGCGACGAGCCAGCACAGCAGAGCGCGCACCAGCGCCGAGGCGACCTTGTCGATCGTACCCATATGGTTTTCTTGATTAATCATCGCGTCTTCTCCTCACTGACACACGCCATCGCCGATGGAGATCGAATTGGGTTTGGTTGCGTCGACGGACTGCGGCAGCTGATAACGCACCACGCAACGCTGGCTGGCTCCGTCGCCCCATTTCACGTTCAACGCGCCCGCGTCCGCCTTCAACCCGGTAGCGATGATGCGGCTGCCTTGCGCCACGGTACCGACGGTGTGGGCGTCGCCGTCGAATACCTCGGCACCGAACGGCAGCGGCGTGCCATCGGCCTGCGTCACGCGCATGACCGCTGGCTTGCCCAGGTTTTCGGTTTCGAACTTCAGGGCGACCACCGCACCGGCGGTCGGCGCCGTGCGCTGCACCGTCGACTTCAGCGCGATGTTGAGCGGCAGACCCTTGGGGTCGATTTCGACCTCGTTGTTCGAATAAGGCTGCATGCCCGAGATGACCGCATGCCCCCAACGGTCGACGCGCAAGCCCGCACCATTCGCGAGGCGCGCGCCTGCCGCGTCCTTGGCTTCGACCACGGCGACCGTATCGCCCATATTCGGGGTGAACGCCACGCCGTCGCGCCACGCGACCACTCCGCCGGAAATGCCCGCGCCGACCTGCGAATAGTGGCGTCCGGTACTGGCGTTTGCGGTCATCAACGCGAATGGCGACATGTAGCCGACGTTGCCGCCAGCGCTCGTCGAACTGCCCGAGCCATTTCCGCCGTCGCTGTAGTTGGCGTTGACGCCGTAGCTGAACGCGTTGTCCGCGCCGAGCGTTCCTGTCACCGATTCCTGCAACGTGGAGCTTCTATCGCTCGTATCGTGCTGGAAGGTCGTGGACGATTGCGGTGCGTGCGCGCCGAAGCCGAGCGGCACCATGAGGTTGAGCATGATGCGGTTATCCCAGCGATTCGTGTTCACTTGATACTGACGCACCGCCGATACGCCATACGTCAGGCGTCGCCAGCTATTGCTGTAGCCGATCTGAAATTGCGTGTCGTGATCGGACCGGTTCCAGTAGTTTTGAATCGATCCCACGGCATACACCGAGCCGTACTTGCCGCCCTCGCCCAGACTCTGATTCAGAACGAACTGAACGCGCGACTTCTGGCGAGCATCGAGAAAACCTGGTTGATGGTCTTCGTACAACTGGCGCAGCGCGACGGCATCCTGCAGCGTGTAAAAGCCATTGGTCGAATAGCGATAGGCCGCGACCGCGATATTCGTATTCGTCGGCTCGAACAGACGGCTGAAGCTCAAGCGCACACTCGCGCCATTGTGCGTGCCGTAGCCCTTGAAGCTCGCGGTGGCGTGGCTCACGTCGAGGCCGAATGCGCCGACGCTCGTATTCAGCGCGGCGCCGACCATGCCGGAGAAATACATATCTCCGCCGATCATGCCGCCGTAGAGCGTCACGAGATTGTTGACGCCGTGCTGCACCGTTGCCTGCGAGACGAACGGATGAATATCGATGCTCGGATCGCGGTACTGACCGATGGTCGCGCTATAGCGGGTGACGCCGGGTCGCAACGCGTTCACCGCCGCCGCATAAGGCACGGTGGAAATGTGCTGCGAGCCGTCGGCTTCCGTGACGATGACATCGAGATTGCCGCCGTAACCCGTCGGATAAAGATCGTTGATCTCGAATGCGCCGGGCGCGACGGTCGTCTCGTAGATGATGTTGCCGTTCTGCCTGACCTGCACCCGCGCGTTGCTGTTTGCAATGCCGTGCACCACGGGCGCATAGCCGCGCTGCGACTCGGGATACATGCGGTCGTCGGTGCCGAGTGTGACGCCGCGCACTCCGTAGCTGTCGAACAGCGCGCCGTCCGTGAAGGTATCGCCGGCGGTAAGCTGGCTCTTGATGTCCCTGAACGAACGCTGCACGTAAGTCTGCACGCTCTGATAGTGCTGACCGCCGATGGTGTTGTGCGTCAGGTTGCCCTGATAGCGAAAGCGCCACGGTCCCGCATTGATGCCGCCGATCAGCCCGAGATACTGCGAGTCGTTGTTGTATCCGCCGGACGAGCTGTGATAAACGTTCGCGTTGTACTGCAGCGTGCCCGCGTTGATGCCGTCGTCCCAGTACTTCGGATCGACGTAGCCGCGTGCGCGCGAATTCATCGCGATTTGCGGAACGGAGACGTCGAGACGCTGCTCGCCGTTGTCGAACGACGCGGTTGCTCCAGCAATGAGATCGGGCAACGTAAGGCAGGCATCGCCCGCGTTATCGAGCTTCGCCGATGCCTCCGGCGAGAGCTTGCGCAGATCGACACCCATGCGATCGAGCAGGTCCGCATTCACGCAAGGCTGCATGGCGACAACACCCGCGCCTGCGCCCGCCTCGCGGATATCGATATCGAACTTGCCTTTCCAGACGGCGTTCACGTAGGTATCCGCGCGATACGTGCCGGGCAGAATCTCTTGTCCCTTGTTGAAGCGCGATATGTCCAGCTTTTCGCCGCTGCCGTTTTCGAGGAATTGTTCGTTAAATTCGACGGCCGCGATCTGCTGGGTGGAATCGGCCCATGCGTGAGCGCTCACGCCCATTGCGGCCAATGCCTGAAGCGTGAACAGGCTGATGGGTCTCAGGCGCATGCCGGACACATGAGCGCTTCGGTATTGCATATTCATTTAGTGTTCCGAAATTACGGCAACAGCGTGACTCGGCACGCTATGCGGCATGCTCCGAGTTCATCCTTAACGAGTGATGGCGACGTTCAGCGCAACGCTGCGCTATCGCGGGGAATCGGCCTGCTGGGCAGGCCCGCCGAAAAGCCTGCGAATGACTCAGGGCGCCAAACTGGCATCGCCGTCCTGCGGGCCGCCGTAGTCGTTGATCGCGGTATAGCGAATCTTCGTGCTGTTCGCGGGCACCTCGCCCTTGAGCGGGAAAGCCCTGCTTTCGCCCGGGCCTACCATGCCGCCGTCAGTGAACTCCGATGCACTCGCGCCGTTGCTAACCTGCACGCGGTCGAACGACACGTGATACTGCGTGGGGTTACTCGCCTCGATCGAGTTCTTGCCGCCATCGTGTTTGAGATGCCACACGATCTGTCCTGGCGCGTCCGTTGCCTGGCCTTTGAGGCCGCTCGGGCGATAGAAAAACTTGATGCGCGTGCGAAATGCAAGCTGCAGCTGGTTCGCGCTCGCTTCGTCGCCCGTGGGTTTCGGCGGCACTTCGAGCACGTTCAAATAGAAGATGCTCTCCTTGTCCGCAGGCAAAGGCTCGCCCGTCGACATGATCCGCAAGGTCTGCGATTTACTCGGATCGATACGCATGATCGGCGGCGTGATGGTGAACGGCACGTCGATGGCGTCCGGCTTGATATTCGGATCGCCCTTGTCCATCCACACCTTGGTCAGGCCGGGAAGCTTGCCGTTGTTGGTCAGCTTCACCGTGACTTCGGAATCGCTTTGATTGAAGACGACCCGCGTGCCGGCAATCACCACCGACGCATTCGCGGTAGGAATGAACCCTTGCATCGCGACGATAAATGCCGCGGTCGTTATGAGTCTCTTTGCCACTTTCATGTTGACGTAATGCCCGAAACGGAGCGCGAGTGTAAAGATAAAGCGGGCTCGCGCCCGCATATGTACGGGTCTTCAACCGATGATCGCGCCGAAGACCCCGTTCCACTACCGCAAGATCACATGTAGTCGATGCTGTAGATCACGGACGAGTTGGCTGCGCCAGCGGTCGTCGCGCCCGTCGCGTAATACTGAACTTGATAGCTGAGCGATGCCGCGCCGCTGGAGATGTCGGCCGACTTCACGTTCTGCAGCTCACGCGAGTAGCCTGCCTTGATCATCGAACCATCGGCGTTCAAGAGTTGCAGCTTGACGTTGCCTGCGCCGCCCGTGGCCACGATCAGGCGGCCATCGTTCGCATCGACCGTTGCACCGGCTTCATAGAACACGCCCGCTTCGCTCGTTGCCGTAACCGGCGCGCAACCCGTCAACGCGATGTTGTACGAAGTCGTGCCGGCCGTCTGGCCCGATGCCGTCAGGGTCGAGGTGGAAACGGTCGGCAGCGTGACCGTGAAGTCCTTGCTGCTGGTGCCGTTGCCGTTGATCGTGCAGGTCGTGGCCGTCAGCGCGCCATTGAACGTGATGGTGCCGTCCGACGCGAACGCGGCGCTTGCTACGAGGCCCAGTGCTGCGGCGACCATCGCCGAGATCAAGGATTTTTTCATTTGGATGTGCTTATAAAAATTGACAAGGATGGGTCGTCAGATCAAGCTGAACGTTCGGCCGCGAAAGGCGGTCGCCCACTCCTCGAACTTGACGCCCAAATGCCGCATCTCGGCTTCCAGGTTTGCTACAGATAGACATCCGCTTGCGCGCTACGTTTATCTCGTCTGGTTGAAATGCGAAGCGCAACGATAATCGAGACAGTCGAGAAACGGCACTCGATTTTTCCTAATTTGTCAGGGAATAGTTAGTGATGCGATAAATGCTGCCTGACGCAAGCAGCAGCTATCTTCGACGTGACTTTAGTCAGCGAACATCCGACGGCATGCAAGGCGCTCGCCTGCTTCGATTGCGCTTCAGCAGTTATCTTGACCGCCCCGCCGCGGTAACGCGGCGCAATGGTGCCAACGAGCCGTCATCACAGCTGCATCGCCAGCGAGAGCGCCATCTCGATCGATTCGGCGAGCTTCGCAAACGCGGGCGCGATCTCATCGTTCGGCACGCACGCGTAGCCGAGCATGAGACCGGAACGCGCGGCATCCGCGTTCATGTAGTAATTGGCTAGCGGCCGTGTCACCACGCCCGCCGTCATTGCGTGACGCGTGATTTCGCGGTCGTCGACGTGTTCCGGCATGCCCAGGACGAAGTGCAGTCCGGCTTGATCGCCGTGCACCGCGAGCGTATTGCCGAACCGCGCGCGAATGGCGTTGATGAGCAATTCCCTTCGTTCGCCGTATAGCCCGCGCATGCGCCGCACGTGCGAGGTGAGATGCCCGTCGAGAATGAATTCGGTGAGCACGGCCTGCTGCATCAGTTGCCCTTCGCGATACAGCTCCGCGACGCCCGTGCGAAACGTATCGACGAGATTTTCCGGCACCACCATATAGCCCATGCGCAAACCGGGGAACAGCATCTTGCCGAGACTGCCGACATAGATCACCTGTCCGGCGTCGTCGAGTCCCTGCAGCGACGAAAGCGGCCGGCTGCCATAGCGAAACTCGCTGTCGTAATCGTCCTCGATGATCCACGTGCCATGTTGCCGCGCGAACTCGAGCAAAGCGCGACGCCGCGCGAGACTCATCACCATGCCGAGCGGATACTGATGCGAAGGCGTAACCAGCGCGATACGCGGCGGCGTGGCCATGTCACGCGCGTTCGGATTCAAGCCTTCGTCATCGACGGGCACGGGCACGAGCAACAGCCCGGACGACTGCAGGACGCTTCGCACGCCCCAGTAACACGGTTCTTCGACCCACGCGCGGTCGCCGAAATCGGTGAGCAGACGCACGGTCAGATCGATCGACTGATGGATGCCCGTCGTGATGATGATCTGATCGGGCGAGCACTTGACCGAGCGCGCGACACGCAAATAGTCCGACAACGCGCGCCGCAGCGGCCGGTAGCCGCCGCCGGGCGCATAGGTCAGCAAATCGGGATTCGCGCGCTTCCAGAGCCGCGCTTGCAAGCGGCTCCAAGTTTGCGCGGGAAACTCGCGTACATCGGGCACGCCGGGCATGAACGCGCCCCACTGTTTCGGCGATACCCCCGCCTGCGAGATCAAGCGCGCGCCGCGTTGCGAAATCGCGCAGGGCTTCTGAGCGGCGTCGGCGCTCGACTTGGCGCCCGGCTTCGCAGCGGCGCGTTCGCGCGGCGCCGTATCGGCCACATAGGTGCCGCTGCCGGTCGTCGACGTGACATAGCCTTCGGCCGTCAACTGGTCGTACACGTGCAGCACGGTATTGCGCGCGATGCCGAGATCGCTTGCCAGCATGCGCGAACTCGGCAGCTTGGTGCCGGGCGCAAGTTGACCGGTCAGGATGGCCTGCTGCATGAGTTCCAGCATCTGCCGGTACATCGGCTCCGCCTGCGAGCGTTCGACGAGTCGCGTACTCAGCCAGTCCGCGAGGATGATGGTATCCATGAATTTCCCCGAGCCCTCAGGAACCTCGCCAGAAGGCAAAGTGGTTCCAAGTTGAATATTGAAATGGCTCCACATTGTAGAACCGTCACGGGCTATAGTCATCGCAGGCAGTGGAAGAATTTCCGAGCGCCGCAAAGGCGCCGGTCAGGCGCCGTAGAGGCTTCATACAGGCCGCTCCCAGCTACAACGCATCGATTTCCGAAGGAGACACGGAAGATGAAATCCGATCAGGTGATCGTCAGTTTTCGCGGCGTTAGAAAGACTTATGACGGGGAAACCCTAGTCGTCAAATCGCTCGACCTCGACATCTACCAGGGCGAATTCCTCACGCTGCTCGGGCCATCGGGTTCGGGCAAGACCACTTGCCTGATGATGCTCGCTGGCTTCGAATTCCCGACTGGCGGCGAGATCTGGCTAGACGGCAAGTTGCTCAACAAGGTGCCGCCGCATAAGCGCGACATCGGCATGGTGTTTCAGAACTACGCCTTGTTTCCACATCTTTCCGTGCAGCAGAACGTGGAATATCCGCTGACGGTTCGCAAGATGTCCGCCGAGGAACGCGCGCATCGCGTCGACAACGCACTCAGGATGGTGCGCATGGAGAGCTTCGCGAAACGTTACCCGGCGCAATTGTCGGGCGGTCAGCAGCAGCGCATCGCGCTCGCGCGCGCGCTCGTATTCGAGCCCAAGCTCGTGCTGATGGACGAGCCGCTCGGCGCGCTCGACAAGCAACTGCGCGAGCACATGCAGTACGAACTGAAGTCGTTGCACGAGAAGCTCGGCGTGACCTTCGTATATGTCACGCACGATCAGGGCGAAGCGCTCACCATGTCGGACCGCGTCGCGGTATTCGACAAAGGCATCGTGCAGCAACTCGATACCGTGGACCATCTCTACGAAGCGCCGTGCAACGAGTTCGTCGCCAACTTCATCGGCGATAGCAACCGCTTGCGCGGCACCATCGAGCAAACACAAGGCGAGTTCTGCGATATCCGCCTAGCCGACGGCACGCGGCTTTCCGGGCTGAATGTCGCGAAGGCGAAGGCGGGTGCGTCGGCTATTGCCTGCATCCGGCCGGAGCGCATGAAGCTCGCGGCCATCCGCGAACAGAACCATGCGACACATAACGCGCTCGCTGGCGAGGCCAAGAGCCTCATCTATTTCGGCGATCACGTACGCATGCGCTGCGGCGTGCGCGAACAGGACGAATGCTTCGTGAAAGTGCCACTCGGCAATGCGTTGCTCGATACCTTCACGCCCGGCGCGCCCGTCGCGCTTGAATTCGCTCCCGAGCATTTGCGCGTGTTTGCCTAAAGCGGCGCGCTTCATCGCTTTTGCTTTGTCTACTCGCAAGTCCACTGCTAACACCAAGCCAAAAAGGAAGAGAGGAAACCACCATGAAGAAGTTCGCACTGTGCTCCATGGCGTCGGCGGCGCTCGTGTGCATGTCGGGCGCATCCGCATTCGCGGCGGAACTGACCGTCGTCAATTTCGGCGGCGCGAACGGCGATGCGCAAAAGGCCGCATTCAATCAGCCTTACGAAAAATCATCGAGTAACAAGGTCACGGCCGTCGAATACAACGGCGAGCAGGCCAAGGTCAAAGCGATGGTCGAAGCGAAGCACGTCAACTGGGATGTCGTCGAAGTCGAATCGGGCGATCTGGGACGCGGCTGCGACGAAGGTCTCTACGAAAAGCTGGACTGGTCGAAGATCGCTAAGAAGTCGGAACTCGTCACCGAATCGCCGCAAACTTGCGGAGCCGGCTTCTTCGTCTGGTCGACGGCGCTCGCCTATAACGCCGACAAGCTCAAGGGCGCGCCGCGGCTGGGCAGACTTCTGGGACACGAAGAAATTCCCCGGCAAACGCGGCATGCGCAAGGGTGCGCGCTACAACCTCGAATTCGCGCTGATGGCCGACGGCGTCCCGCCGAAGGATGTCTACAAGGTGCTCGGCACGAAAGCCGGCGCCGATCGTGCGTTCAAGAAGCTCGAAGAACTGAAGCCGAATATCCAGTGGTGGGAAGCGGGCGCGCAGCCGCCGCAATTCCTCGTCGCGGGCGATGTCGTGATGTCGACGGCCTATAACGGACGTATCGATGCCGCGCGCAAGGAAGGCAAGAATCTGAAGGTCGTCTGGAACGGCAGCATTTACGACCTCGATTACTGGGCCATTCCGAAGGGATCGCCGAACAAGGATGTCGCGACGCAGTACATCGCGTATTCGGTGTCGCAGCAGCCGCAGGAAACGTACGCGAAGAACATCGCCTATGGTCCGGTGAACAAGGCGGCCATCGCGGCGCTCGATCCGAAGATCCAGGCCGACATGCCGAATTCGCCCGCCAACGCGAAGAATGCCGTGCTGCAGGACATGGCGTTCTGGACCGATCACGGCGACGAGCTCGAACAGCGCTTCACGGCGTGGTCGTCGAAGTAAGCGTTTTTTGGTGAAAGCACGGCTGCGTTTCGTGCAATGCGAACCGCAGCCAACGCCAAGCCTTTGCATGGATAGGAGACAGAAAGCGTGAACACCTTGACGATCGCCGCGGACGACACGCGCGAATCGAGCGCGCGACTCAAGCGCGAACTGAAGCTCGTCGATGCGAAAAAGCGCGCAATGGCGCTCGCGCTGATTGCGCCGCTCGCCATTTTTCTGTTCCTGATCTTCGTGGTGCCAATCGGTGCGCTGCTCACGCGCGCCGTGCAGAACCCCGAAGTCGCGAACGCGCTGCCGCACACGGGCGCGGCGCTCGCAAACTGGGATCGCAAAACCGCGCCGCCCGATGCCGCTTATGCCGCGCTCGCGCAAGATCTCACCGCGATACAGGACGGCGAATCGATGGGCGCGCTCGCTCGCCGGCTCAACACCGAGATTCCGGGCTATCGCTCGCTGGTTGCAAAAACTGCCCGCGCGATGCCGCTCGCCGCAGACGACGGCACGTCGCTCGCCGCACCGCAGATTCGCGCGAAGATCGTCGAACTCGACGAGCGCTGGAACGATCCCGCGTATTGGCAGGCAATCGCGAAAAACGCCGGTCGATATTCGCCGTTTTATTTGCTCGCTTCGCTGGATCACCGGCAGGACGGTTTCGGTGACATCGAGCATGCAGGTCCGGATCAATCCATCTATTTGAATGTCTTTGGACGCACGTTCGTGATCGGCGTCGCGGTGACGTTTTTCGCGCTGCTGCTCGGTTATCCGCTCGCGTACTGGATTTCCACGCTGCCCGCGCGCCGTGCCAATCTCGTGATGGTGCTCGTGCTGATTCCGTTCTGGACCTCCGTGCTGGTGCGTGTCGCCGCGTGGATCGTGCTGTTGCAAAGCGAAGGGCTCGTCAACAAGGCGCTGCTCGCGAGCGGGCTGATTGGTTCGCCGCTCGCGCTGCTGTTCAATCGCGTGGGCGTTTATATCTCGATGACGCACATTCTTCTGCCCTTCATGATCTTGCCGCTCTATAGCGTGATGAAGTCCGTGCCGCCGACTTATCAGCGCGCGGCTGTTTCGCTCGGCAGTCATCCGTTCGCGGCGTTCTGGCGCGTGTATGTGCCGCAGACTTATCCAGGCATCGGGGCCGGCGTGCTGCTGGTGTTTATCTTGGCGATTGGTTACTACATCACGCCGGCGCTTCTCGGCGGGCCGAACGACCAGATGGTCAGCTACTACATCGCGTATTTCACGAACGTAACGATCAACTGGGGCATGGCTTGCGCGCTCGGCGCGCTGCTGCTTGCCGCGACGCTCGTGCTTTATGTCGTCTACGGTCGATTCACGCGCTCGAACGTAAGCCTGGGGTAAGACATGAAACTCGCCAAACCGATGTTCGCGCCGCATACGTCCGCTATCGAGCGCATCTGGTATTTCGCTTTGCGCATCATTTGCGTGCTGACGTTGCTCTATCTAATTCTGCCGGTACTTGCCATCGTGCCGCTTTCGTTTTCGTCGAGCACGTTTCTCGTCTATCCCATTCCGGGCTATTCGATGCGCTGGTATCACAATCTCGTCATGTCGGACGAGTGGCGCATGGCGGCAAAGAACAGCTTTATCGTCGCGCCCTCGGCAACGCTCGTCGCGACTATTCTTGGAACGCTCGCGGCGGTTGGATTGACGAAGGCGAATTTCGCCGGCAAGAGCGTGCTCATGGCCGTCCTCATTTCGCCGATGATCGTGCCGGTGATCGTCGTCGGCGTCGGCATGTATTTGTTCTTTGCGCCGCTCGGCATCGCCAACACATATTTTGGGTTAATTCTGGCGCATGCGGCGTTGGGCGTGCCGTTCGTCGTGACCACGGTTGCGGCGACCTTGCAAAACTTCAACATGAATCTCGTGCGGGCGAGTCAGTCGCTTGGCGCAAGTCCGCTGCGGACGTTTTTTCGCGTGACGCTGCCGGTCATTGCGCCGGGCGTGATTTCGGGTGCGTTGTTCGCGTTCGCGACATCGTTCGATGAAGTGGTCGTCACGCTGTTTCTCGCTGGCGCCGATCAGACGACGCTACCGCGTCAGATGTTCACGGGCATCCGCGAGAACATCAGCCCGACGATCGCCGCGTTGGCCACGATTCTGATCGTGTTTTCGACGAGTTTATTGCTGGCGCTGGAGTGGTTGCGGGGTCGTGCGGCGGCGCGTGCGGTTGCGGAGTGATGATCTGCAAGCGGTCCGAGATGGCTCGCCAGATCGAGGCAAAGCATTACCGGCTGAGGCTTCGAGTGGGGCCTCGGCCGCGAAAAGCACTGCAATGCGATATCGCCGAACTCCGTATTTTCAGGTTTCGGTCGGCGATAAGCGAGAGTTCGGTGTGCTTCTATGAATGTCGACGCTTTATCCGCAATGTTTTCGCTGCTACGCCAGTCCGCAAGCGTGCCCACGGTTGGCGTGAGGCGCTTGCGGGCTGCGCCTTCGATTGGGCCCGCGACCGCCGAACGACATGCAGTTTGCTAACGCTGAACGCCTTTCCGCCGAGGCGCTGCTTGTAGATACTTCATTCATCGCGCGGCAACTGACTCACAGCGCGCGTGAAAATGTGACACGATGGTCGTGCGACAGCGACAACGGCAACGTGAGACGCGGCACGCACTGCTTGCGTCCCACGCCGGCTTCATTGCGCCACGCCACAGACCCAAAGATGGCCACTTCCGGCGTGTTGACGCTTCGCCGACCGTCAGATAAAGCTGTCGCTTTCCGGCAGATTCGCATTTAGCGCGACGCGTGGAAGCGCGTGCCCGGCGCATCGTCGCTTCCGGGACGAAGGACGCGTAAAGCGCCCGCTTACCCGCTTGCCTCATTGCTATGTCGGCCAATTAAGCCGCCAAGGCCGCCACTTCGGAAAACGATCGTACAATACCGGCGGTCCGCGATCGCAAACGTCCGGCGCTCAAACCCATATCCAGCAAGCCTTCGCTTCGCCAGCGCGCGATTATTCGCGGCAACGGGACAGTGTTTTCACCGATGCACTATTTATCGGAATATGCTTAATAGCGTACGTTCTAGGTCGAGTCAAAGCCTGGAACAATGCCATGACAGCTTTTTCGAAAATTGCAGACCCGTGGTCACAGACGGTTCACCTGCTCGAGGCCGCGCCGCATGACGCCGCCCACACCAGCCCCTCGCAAAAAACCGCGCGTATCGAAGATAGTTTCCTCGACCGCCTGACGCGCGACTGGAACCGCGCGCACCCGCATCCGCGCCCGTCGGATGACCGCCTGCCTTTCCCACAGGCAGTCGTGCGCGTGATCGAGCGGCCGTCCAGCGCGACGGCGCTCGTCTACTGGTCGGACCCAGGTACCTGCCACTATGGTTATCAAGGTTGGCGCGCGACGACGGCGAGCGCCGAAGGCATCTGCTCGCTCTCGGGGATGCCGATTCATCGCGGCGATCAGGTGTATCGCCCGTCACAGCGCGATCCGAAACCGCAGAATGCCTCCGCGATGATTCTCGCCGCAGCCATGCCGGCCAACAGCGAGGAAGTCGAATGCGACGTGCACGACTAAGCTGACCGCTCGGTCGCGCAGCGACGACGGCGACGGGTTCCGGCACCCCAGGGTGTCGGGATCGTTGCCGCCTTGCGTCTATTGGTTGCTGTCAGTAACCGACGGTGAAACGCTGCTTGATATGCGCTCCGCTCTCGAATTCATCGAGAAACGCGATGGCAAAGTCAGCGAAAGAGATCCAGCTTCGGCCATTGTTATCGACGAGCAATTCGTCCACGCCGATACGGAATTTGCGCGTGCGCGGACCGTCGACGAATTCCGCCGACGGTGAAACGAACGTCCATTCGAGTTCGCGCTCGCGACGCAGCGCGTCGAGAAATGCCGCGCCCGCGGCTGCCTCTGAACGGTACATTTCCGGGAAATCGGGCAGATCCAACACGCGCTGGCCTGGCCCGACATAAAGGCTCGCCGCGCCGCCCACCACGAGCAAGCGCCTGACGCCCGCGCGTCGAAGCGGCTCGGTGATCGCACTCTCCGACAATGAAGCGAAATGCGCGGCGCTGAAGACGGCATCGTGACCGGCGACGGCTTCGCTTAGCGCGGCCGCATCCGATGCGTCTACATTCTTCGCGGTGACTTCAGGACGCTTGGCGATCTCCGACGTGTTGCGTTCAAGCGCCGTCACCGTGTGTCCGCGCCGCAACGCTTCCTCCAGCAACTTGCTGCCGGCATGTCCGGTCGCGCCAATGATCGCTATTTTGCTCATTGTTGGTTCTCCTTTGTGACACCGCTTTCGCCGGCGATCGAGCCTGCGTTTAACTTACCCCACTTCGCAATAAATCGCTCATTCGCAAGGCGTTTCGCAACGATTCTTCATCATAGTCGCGTCACACGGCGATCTCGTTTTTCGCCGCGTGTTTAGCTACATTTTTCTCGCTAAAAAGGACGCAAGTTTCGAGCCGAAAAACAGATTTGCAAGACAATTCAGAACATGCTTCGTCATAATCAGAACGCACATTCACACGAGCGCGTCGCCCTTACACTGTAGGGCCCCGTGCTCTTGGGAACATGCAACTGCAGCGGTCATCGGCGCACCGCGCGAAGCACGCTCATCGAGAGCTTCCATCGATTCGTCAATTTGTCATGTCATTGGTTTATATTGCATTTCCTCGCCGCTCCATTACCGGAAGGAGTTAATCGTGAAGAATCCGCAATTACAGGGTGCCATCGAAGGACGCGACAATCCGTCTGGCGAAACCGCCTACGAGTCGCTTCCGGTCAGTGCCGCGCCCGAAGAGTCCGCCGACGAAAACGGTTATTCCGATGCGCTAGACATTCCGCTCGACTACGGCATCGTCATGGATGCAGTTCGAGACGCAGTGCGCGCAAATCCGTGATCGTTGATTGGCCAAGAAAAAAACGCCCCGCTCGGGGCGTTTTTTTTCGCCTGTTGCGCCTTAGAGGCTTGCGTTGAGCCGCGTCGTAATCGGTCACATTGACCGAAATCAATTCAATCTACAGACATTTTTAATTGCCTCGAAACACTAATGTCAGACAAAAAGATGCATTTTGTCTCAACGCAATTAATAAGAGGATTAACCATTCCTGTGATTGTCAATCCGTATGAATCAGGCCTGACTTTTGTCGTTTGATAATATTAACAAGATGGTACACTCTCGCGTCCGCGACCGCAGAGCCATAGCGGGCGGGCCTCCGCCCGAGCCTGTCTAAATTTTGTCAATAAGGGCAGGTTTATTCGAATGCTCGAACTAAGCCGCAATCGCATGCCTATTCGCTCAATGCGATAAAAAAATGCGCTGATAGTCTTTCCACTGGCGAAAAAAAACCCAGTGGGATACCTTCAGACGTGTGTTATCGACTGGACAAACCACCGGATCGGTGCTCTCTCGCGCAGTTAAACAGTCGCAGCGTTCCAGGTAAAAAGAACCGACGACATTGCAAGAATTCTTGCAGACTCCCTTAGGCCATTCTGAACGGCAACCATGTCAGCTACTTTCGATTACCTCTTCGACCACACGATTTCCAGGCAATGGCGTGGATTTCTTGGCGCGCTTGCCGAGGAGTTCGAAGCGCAGATCGGTCGTGCGGAACTTCGACAGTTGATGCATCGAGTCGGCAGCCGATTCGCCGATGCCCGGCCGCTTCCTCAATGCGATTCGACCGCCGACCTCGCACACGCGCTGAATGTTTTGTGGCGTGATTCGGAATGGGGCTTCGTCGAATTAGCCGACGAGCGCGAGTATCTGAGCATCGTTCACTACTGCGCGCCGTTGCCGGCGTTCGGAGAAAGCGCGCTTGCATGGACACCGGCTTTTCTCGAAGGCGCGTATCAGCACTGGTTGAGCGGTTTGGGCGCGCAAGGGCTTGCTATTTCCCAGGCAAGCGAATTGAGCAGTGAGGGTGCAGTCGAGTTCCGGCTCGCGCGCGCCGCAACGAGATAAGCGACGCAACTGAAGCGGCGCTGCAAGGATTCAATCAATTTCAACGACCGCCGTTAAATAGGAAGGCAACGGCGATATCGACTGTCCATGCAACGGACAGCGCCAAAAATATTGCATCAGGCCAGTTCGACGCAAGGCACGACGAGGATGCGGCAACATGAATACATCACGCGACATCGAAAAGCTGTTCGATCATTTCGGCGGCAATGCAGGCGACTACCAGGAAATCGGCCGCGAAAACGAGGCCAGGAATGCCCGCACGCGCTGGCCGCTCCTGGCCACGCTCGATTTCGCGCAACCGGCCATCCCGGAAATCGCGCCGCGTCGTGATGTGCAGGCGAGTCCGGTGCACAAGCGCGAGTTTGCGGCACAAGCGGATACCGACCGTGCCACGGCCGCGCCCACGCCAATGCCGATCAATCGCGCCAAGCCGCCGCTTTTCGCGCGTGCGCATCGCCGCACGATTCCGCCCGTCACGCCGCCCGCCGCGCTCGATTCGCTGAGCGCCTTGCGCTTTTCGGCGCTCGCCGACGCCGCGCCGGTTGCCGTCGAGGCGAAGCCCGAAAGCGCGGCACCGATTCCCGATTCCGCTCCAGCGCCTGTCTTTGCGCGTCCGAGCGCGCCGGCGCGGTTTTCGGCGTCGCCCTTAGCGTCTGAACAGGGGAACGCTGGTGCCGTGACACCTCCGGCCATTCTTGCGGCGGAAGCGAGCGGCAGCATCAAAACCGCTTCGAACTCCCTTGCTCAGGAAGGCGCCTCGACCTTCCGCGCACGCGAAATACCCGCCGCGCTCGACCCGGCTGTGCAAACCCGCACCGGCCCGCGCGAACAGGAAAGCACCGCGCCTTCCATTCTCGGCAAGCTCTTCAAGCCACAAGAGCCACAAGCACCGCAAGCCGCCGAAGGCTCGCTCACCGCGATGTTCGACCGCCTGCGCCAACCGAGCCCGTCATCCGGCGCATCCGATGCCGCGCAGCCGAACCGCGCCCTCTTCGCTGCCCGCCTCACACGCTCATGAAAGTCATCACGGTAGTTTCCGCGAAAGGCGGCGTCGGCAAGACCACACTCGCCGCGAACCTCGCCTCGGTGCTCGCCGCGCGCCATCGCCGCGTGATCGTCGTCGATCTCGATCCGCAAAACGCGCTGCGCTTGCACTTCGGCATTCCGCTCGACAGCATCGACGGCATTTCGCGTGCAACGCTCGCGGGCGACCCGTGGCAGACCGTGATGTTCGATGGCGTCGACGGCGTCACCGTGCTGCCCTACGGCGCGGTG
This sequence comes from Caballeronia sp. LZ001, assembly GCF_031450875.1. Classification (NCBI taxonomy): domain Bacteria; kingdom Pseudomonadati; phylum Pseudomonadota; class Betaproteobacteria; order Burkholderiales; family Burkholderiaceae; genus Caballeronia; species Caballeronia sp. LZ001. The sequence goes on from NZ_JARTVX010000004.1 coordinate 1,867,199, forward strand.
CTGGAAGACGATCGCCGCCGCTTCGAGGCGCTCGTCGACCAGGACCCCGCGTGGCTCGCGCGCTCGCTCGAATCGCTTGCGCTCGATATCAACGACATCGTTATCGTCGATACCCCGCCGGGCTCGTCGGTCTATACGCGCACCGCGCTGTGCGCCGCGAACTTCGCGCTCAACGTCGTGCTCGCGGATGCCGCTTCCTACGCCGCGATTCCCGGCATGGAGCGCATGATCGACGCCTACGCCGCGCCGCGTCAGGACTTCGGCGGACAGGGCTACGTGGTGAATCAGGTTGACCAATCGCGCCAGTTGAGCAAGGACGTGCTCAAGGTCTTGCGCAACATGCTCGGCACGAAGCTCTTTCCGGGCGTGATCCATCAGGACGAAGGCGTCTCCGAGTCGCTTGCGTGCGACACGACACTCATCCACTACGACCCGCTCTCGCAAGCCGCCGCCGATTTGCGCGCGTGCGGCGACTGGCTTCTCGCCACCGTCGATTCCATGGCCGCTTCGAGGAACGTCGCATGAGCTCCGCCAAGATTCCCTCGCAGGAAACGGAAGTCAGCGTCGCCACGTCGCGGCTGGAACGTTTCGTCGATGCGCGCATCTGGGGCAGCCGCATCCTCACGGTGTTGCTCACGCTGTTCGCGCTGTTCTCGCTCTACTTCGTGGTGACGGTGCCGCTCGCGTTCGGTCAGCAGCTCGCTTTCGCAACCGTTTGCTTTGCCTGCGCGCTCGGCTTCCGGCGTCTGCAAGGCCAGTACGCGACGCTCGTCATGATCATGTTGTCGGTCGTATCGTCGGGACGCTACATGTTCTGGCGTCTGACCGAGACGACCTACTGGGAGCGTCCGCTCGACGCCGCGTGGGGCCTGTTGCTCGTCGCAGCCGAGGTCTACGCCACGCTCGTGCTGCTGCTCGGCTACTTCCAGACCGCATGGCCGCTCAAGCGCAAGCCGCTGCCGCTGCCCGCCGATCGCAACGACTGGCCGACCGTCGACGTCTTCATTCCGACTTATAACGAACCGCTTTCGGTGGTGAAGCCGACCATCTACGCGGCGCTCGCGCTCGACTATCCGACCGACAAGATCGCGATCCACGTGCTCGACGACGGCCGCCGTCCCGAGTTCAAGGCGTTCTGCGAGGAAGTGGGCGTCAACTGGACGATCCGCACGCATAACCGCCACGCGAAGGCCGGCAACATCAACGAAGCGCTCAAGATCACGAAGGGCGAATACCTCGCCATCTTCGATTGCGATCACATTCCGACGCGCTCGTTCCTGCAAATCTGCCTCGGCTGGTTTTTGCGCGACAAGCTCATGTCGATGCTGCAGACGCCGCACCATTTCTTCTCGCCCGATCCGTTCGAGCGCAATCTCGGCACGTTCCGCAAGGTGCCGAACGAAGGCGAACTGTTCTACGGTCTCGTGCAGGACGGCAACGACCTGTGGAACGCGACGTTCTTCTGCGGCTCGTGCGCCGTGCTGCGCCGCTCGATGGTCGAAGAGATCGGCGGCATTGCGGTCGAGACCGTGACGGAAGACGCGCATACCGCGCTCAAGCTGCATCGGCTGGGCTATACCACGGCGTATCTCGCGATTCCGCAGGCAGCCGGACTCGCCACGGAAAGTCTTTCGGGCCACATCGGTCAGCGCATTCGCTGGGCGCGCGGCATGACGCAGATTTTCCGGATCGACAATCCGCTCACCGGCAAGGGCTTGAAGCTCGGCCAGCGGCTGTGTTATCTCAATGGCATGCTGCACTTTTTCTATGGCGTGCCGCGTCTCGTGTTCCTTACCGCGCCGCTCTCGTATCTGTTCTTCGGCGCGCACGTGATCGAGGCGGCGGCGGGCACCATCGCCATCTTCGCGCTGCCGCACATGATGCACGCGAGCATCACCAATTCGCGCATGCAGCGTTCGTTCCGCCATTCGTTCTGGGCCGAAGTGTATGAGTCGGTGCTGGCGTCGTACATCACGGCGCCGACGCTGCTGGCCGTCATCAACCCGAAGCTCGGCAAGTTCAACGTCACGGCCAAGGGCGGCCAGATCGCGAAGGATTACTTCGACTGGGGCATCTCGCGTCCGTATCTGTTCTTGTTGCTGCTGAACCTGCTCGGCTTCATCGCGGGCGTGGTGCATATCGTCATCAACTGGCATATCCGCAGCGAAGTGCAGACCACCGTGCTGAATCTCTGCTGGACCGTCTACAACATGCTGATTCTCGGCGCGAGCGTGGCGGCGGCTAGCGAGCGGCGTCAGGTGCGCAGCACGCATCGCGTGACGATGAAGATGCCCGTCATGCTCAAGTTCTCGACGGGGCGCACGCTGGCTTGCGAGACCATCGACTATTCGGAAGGCGGCGTCGGCGTAAAGCTGCCGAACGACATCGAAGTGCCGATGCACGAACGCGTCACCGTCTCGCTCTTTCGAGGCGACGAGGAATACGCATTCCCGGCCACGGTCGGCTTCACGGCGAAGGGCCGCGTTGGCCTGCGCTTCTCGCAACTCACGCGCGAGCAGGAATACGACTTCGTGAAAACCACTTTTGCGCGCGCGGACGCGTGGACCGGCTGGTCCGAAGGACGCCGCCCCGATACGCCGCTGCGCGGCCTTTCGCACGTGCTGCTGGTAGGCACGCGCGGTATCGCGGGGCTTTTCGAGCATCTCTACAGCGACCTTCGGACCTGGACGAGCAAGCGTTCAGTCGACATGAAGAAGCTGAACACCAAAGACCAATAAAGGCACCGGCATGGCGAAGTTGCGTGTTGATCACGATGCGGGCGAGCGCGCGCCGCGTTTTTGCGAACGCCCGCTGGTGCGGGCGCTGGCGTTCCTCGCGGCACTGCAGACCGCGCTTGCCGGCCCTGCTCGCGTCCATCGCGGCAGCGGCGGATGCCGTCGCGGCCAACGGTGCGCCGACGCAGCAGGCCACCGGCGTCGGCAGCGTGCCCGCGCCAAGCCCGGCCGTGATCTACAACTCCGCGACGATCGTCCAGCCCGCGCTCGCCATGCCGGTTCCCGCGTTCTCCGGCAAGCCGTCCTCGCCGCTCGCCGCGCGTCTTCCGACTACCGCCGATCCGGGCACGCTCGTTCCCGGCGGCCGTCGTCAGACGCTTACCTTCGTGGACCTCGGCGCGCAGGACCCGCTGCAAATGCGCGGCACCGATGGCCAGAACGGCGTGGCGTTTTCCGTGCGCGGCGACGAAGTCGTGACGGCCGCGGTCCTGCATCTGATCTATAGCTATTCGCCGTCGCTGTTGCCGTCCATCTCGCAATTGAAGGTGCTCGTCAACGGCGAAGTCGCGGCGACCCTGCCCGTGCCGCGCGATCAGGCCGGCACGCTCGTGGCGCGCGATATCGCCATCGATCCGCGCTTCATCACCGAGTTCAATCACCTCAACGTTCAGCTGATCGGCCATTACACGCAGCAGTGCGAGGACCCGTCGAATTCGACGCTGTGGGCGACGGTCAGCAACGCGAGTTCGCTCGATCTCACTTATGCGTCGCTTGCCAGCAAGCCCGATCTCGCCGCGCTGCCCGCGCCGTTCTTCGACCGGCGCGACGTGCGTCGCCTGGAACTGCCGTTTGTCTTCGCGGGCAAGCCGAGCCTGCCCGCGCTCGAAGCGGCGGGCACCGTGGCGTCGTACTTCGGCTCGCTCGCGGGCTATCGCGGCGCGATCTTCCCGGCACAGTCCGATAACGTCCCGCTCGCGGGCAACGCCGTCGTGTTTGCCACCGGCGATACGAAAATCGCGGGCGTCGATCTGCCGCCGGTTTCCGGTCCGACCATTGCGGTCGTCGAACGCGATGCCGCCGCGCGCGGCCGCTTGCTGCTCGTGATGGGACGCGACGACAACGAGTTGAAGACCGCCGCGAAAGCGCTGGGTGTCGGTCGCAACGCGTTCTCCGGCACGAGCGCGACGATCACGCAATTCGCCGATCTGCAACCGCGCCGCCCCTACGATGCGCCGAACTGGCTGCCGTCCGACCGCGCCGTGCGTTTCGGTGAATTGGCCGAAGCGCAGGATCTGACCGCGCGCGGTTACGACGCCGACGCCGTGCGCGTGAACCTGCGTGTGCCGCCTGATCTCTTCATGTGGCAGACCAAGGGCGTGCCGGTCGATCTGAGCTATCGCTACACCGTGCGTCCGGCGCCGGACCGTTCGTCGCTCAATATCAGCGTGAACAATGGCTTCGTGCAGTCGCTGCGCATCCCGGCGGTATCGACTTCGACGTTCGATCTCGGCCAGTACTTCAGCCGCGTGATGCCGGACAAGACCGTGGCCGCGCGCCGCGAGGTTTATCTGCCGCCGCTTCTGATCTCGCCGCGCGCGCAGTTGCGCATGCACTTTTACTACGACATTCCGAAGACCGGCGAATGCACCGGCCGTCTGCTCGATAACGTCGTCGGCGCCATCGATCCGAATTCGACCATCGATCTTTCGAGCTTCCCGCATTACATGGCGCTGCCCGATCTGGCCGCGTTCGCCAACGGCGGTTTCCCGTTCACGCGCATGGCCGACTTGTCGCAGACGGCGGTCGTGCTGCCGAACGATCCGAACTCGGCGGACTACAGTCTCTTTCTGCTGGAGATGGGCCGCATGGGGGCGTCGACGGGTTATCCGGTCACGGGCGTCACGGTGACGAGCGCGAACGATGTCGACCGCTTCGCCGACAAGGACTTGCTGGTCCTCGGCTCGCCGGGCCGCCAGCCGCTTCTGCAACGCTGGGCGAAGAACATGCCCTTTTCCGGCGACGGCGACGCGCGCACCTTCCAGCTGAGCGATGTCGCGTTCAAGCTGGTCGACTGGTGGCATGGCGAGCATGGCCCGGAACGTTCTCCGGCGCGCGCCGATCTGTCGCTCGTGAGCTCCAACGGCGACGCGCTTCTCACCGGCTTCGAGTCGCCGTTGAAGAGCGGGCGCAGCGCGGTGGCGCTCATCAGCGCGGCGGGACAGTCGGATGCGGATTTGTCCGCCGCCCTGCTCGACAACGACTTGTTGCCATCCATTCAAGGCGCGATGGCGGTGATTCACGGCCGCACGGTCGCGGTCACGTCCAACGGCGAAGCCTATTACGTCGGCCAGCTTTCGCCCATGCACTACATGCGCTGGGCCTTGTCCGCGCATCCGGTGCTGCTGGTGTTTTCCGCCGTGATCGCCGCGCTCATCATCGCTGCCGTCTTTTATCGTGCGCTGCGCTCGCTCGCCGCGCGGCGTCTGAGGGACTGACATGCGGGGTTCAATTTCGAAGGCCGCCGTCGCGGGTGTTCTTGCCGGCGCGGCGTTGAGTTCACAAGCTGCACAGCAATGCGAATGGCCGGCGTATCGGTTGTTCGTCGAGCGCGTCGTGCAGGCTGATGGCAGAGTCGTCGACCATTCCACCGACGCGCAGCAGACCACCTCAGAAGGCCAGTCCTACGCTCTCTTCTTCGCGCTGGTCGCCAACGACCGCGCGACTTTCGACCGTCTGCTCGACTGGACGCGCGCCAATCTGGCCGGCAATCAGTTCGATGCGAACAACGTGCGTCTGCCTTCGTGGCAATGGGGCAAGAAGCCGGACGGCAGCTATGGCGTGATGGACCCGAACTCGGCATCGGATTCGGACTTGTGGATTGCATACGACTTGCTGCAAGCCGGACGGCTGTGGAAGGAGCCGGCTTATACGAAGCTCGGCCAGGCGCTCGCGGCGCAGATCGCCAAGCAGGAAGTGGTCGATCTGCCGGGCCTCGGGCCGATGCTGCTGCCCGGTCCGCAAGGCTTTCGCACGGGCGATGTCACGCGTCTGAACCCGAGCTATCTGCCGCTGCCGCTCCTGCGCGCATTGGCTCGCGACATGCCCGACGGCCCGTGGGCGAAGCTCGCGCAAAGCGCCGCGCGCATGATCAAGATCACCGCGCCGCGCGGCTATGCGCCCGACTGGGCGGCGTATCAAACGAGTCAGAACGGCCAGTTCGTGGTCGATCCAAAAAGCGGCGATACCGGCAGCTACGACGCGATCCGCGTCTATCTTTGGGCCGGCATGACGGCAGCGGGCGATCCGCTCGCGAAGCCCTGGCTCGACGCGCTCGGCGGCATGCGCCAGAGCGTGGCGCAGACGGGATTTCCGCCGGAGAAGGTTTCTTCGACGACCGGTACGGCCAGCGGCGAAGGCCCGCTCTCGTATTGGGGCGCGCTCGCGCCATACTTCAAGGCGCTGAACGACCAGCACGGCCTGGGCCTCGCGCGCACGCATCTCGAAGCACTCGTCGCGCCGCCGGGCGCGGGCCGCGAACCGGTGTATTACGACCGCGTGCTCGGTCTCTTCGGTGGCGGCTTTGTCGAAGGCCGCTATCGCTTCGACGAATCCGGCCGTCTCGTGCCGAACTGGAGAAGCGCATGCTGATGCGGGCCAGACAACGTACCTTGGCCATCCGCATCGCGGCATTGTTCGCGGCGGCGGCGCCGGCCATCGCCATCGCGCAGACGAGTGCCGATCCGCTCAACGTGTTGATCGACCAGGGCAAATACTGGCAGTCGCACAAGCGCGGCGACCTCGCGGAGCAGGCGTGGCAGAAGGTGCTGCGCCTCGACCCGAAGCAGCCCGATGCGCTCTTCGGCATGGGCATGGTGCTCGCCGATCGCAAGGACGGCAGCGGCGCGCAGCAGTATCTCGCGCAACTGCGTCAGGTCGCGCCGAACTATCCGAACATCGACGATCTGGGGCGGCGGCTCGGCGAAACCAGCGCGCGCGATCAGACCGTCAACGACGCGCGCCGTCTCGCGCAGAGCGGACAGAGCGCGTCGGCGGTGCAGGAATACAAGCGTGCCATCGGAGGCAAGCCCGCGACGCCCGAACTTCAGCTCGAGTATTACCAGGCGCTCGCCGCGACGCCGCAAGGCTGGGACGAAGCGCGACGCGGCCTCGAACAACTCGCGCGCCAGAACGCCGACGATCCGCGCTACACCCTCGCCTATGCGCAGCATCTGACGTATCGCGATTCGACGCGGCGCGATGGCATCGCCCGGCTGGCGGCGTTGTCGAACGACAGCACGGTCGGCGCGCAGGCGAAGAAGAGCTGGCGGCAGGCGCTGCTGTGGCTCGGCGCGCGCGCATCGGACGCACCGCTGTTTCAGGCGTATCTGCAAGGTTCGCCCGACGATGCCGCCGTCAAGGCGCGTTTCGATTCGATGGTGCTGCAGGACAAGGAAGCACGCGAACGCGCGCAGGCGGGCGCAGTCGTCGATGCACGCGGTCGCACTGTCGCAGAAGGTTTCGCTGCCGTGGATCGCGGCGATCTGGTCGCGGCGCAGGCGCGTTTCTCGTCGGTGCTCGCAAGCGATCAGAACGATGCCGACGCGCTCGGCGGCCTCGGCGTCATCGCGCTGAAACAGGAGCGTTTCGCGGAAGCGCGCAGCTATCTCGAACGCGCGTCGCGGGCCGGGCAATCCGGCGCGCTGGAAGGACGCGCTGACGAGCGCGACGTACTGGACCTATACGAGCGATGCCATCGGCGCACGCAGCAACGGCGAGATCGCGAAGGCCAAAGCGCTCTTCGAACGCGCCATCGCGACGAGTCCCGCCGATGTCACCGCGCAGACGCTGCTCGGCGAAATGCTGCTCGCGAATGGCGATCCGAAGGGCGCGGAAGCGGCGTACCGCATGGCGTTGCGGCGTCAGGCGGACAATCCCGATGCCATTCGCGGACTCGTCGGCGCGCTCGCGGCGCAGGGGCGCGGCGATGAAGCGCTCGAATTCGCCAACAAGCTGAACTCGGAGCAACAGGCGAAAGCCGGCGGCATCAACAAGCTGCGTGGCGATGCGCAAGCCGCGCAGGCACGCGCCGCCGAAGCACGCGGCGATCTGGGTACGGCGCGCAGTCTCTTCGAGGACGCGCTGCTCAATAGCCCCGACGATCCGTGGCTTAGGCTCGACCTCGCGCGCATTTACGTGCGTCAGGGCGCGGTCGGCAATGCGCGCAGCATGATGGACGGCTTGCTCGCGGCGCACCCCGACATGACCGACGCGCTCTACGCGAGCGCCCTTCTGTCCGCCGAAACACAGGACTGGTCGACGGGTCTATCTCAACTGGACCGGATTCCTGCCGCGCAGCGCACGCCGGCGATGGGCGCGTTGCAGCATCGTCTTTGGGTGCATCAGCAGACCGAACTCGCGACGCGCGCCGCCGCGGCCGGTCAGCGCCAGCAGGCCTATGCGATTCTGCGTCGCGCCGAGCCGCTTGCTGCCGGCAACGCGGAACTGACGGGCGCGGTAGCGTCGGCGTATCTGAAAGCGGGCGATGCATCGCGCGCACTCTCGCTCACGCGCGGCGCGATCGCCAATTCGCCGAACGATCCCGGTCTCTTGCTGCAATACGCGGGCATTCTCTCGCAGACCCAGCAGGACGCCGAACTCGGTTCCGTGATGCGCCGGCTGCAGTCGATGCCGCTCACCGCGCAGCAACGCGCCGACTTCAACAATCTGAACGTCGGAATCGTGATCGCGCGGGCGGACAACGTGCGCCAGAGCGGCAATCTCGCGGCGGCTTACGACGTGATCGCACCTTGGCTCGCCGCGATGCCCGACAACGCCGACTTGCAGGCCGCGCTCGGCCGCATGTACACCTCGGCGGGCGACGACCGCAGCGCGCTCAACTGCTATCGAACTGCGCTCGCGCGCCGTCCGGACGACGTGAATCTGCAAGCCGCCGCAATGTCGGCCGCCACCGGCGTGCTCGATTTCAAGCTGGCGGAGACGCTCGCCAAACAGGCGTACGACACCGCGCCGAACGATCCGGGCGTGCTTGCATCGATCGGGAGGATGTATCGGGCAGAAGGCAAGCTCGATCTCGCCGCGCAGTTCCTGCAGCGCTCGCTGCTTGCGGCCAATACGCCGCTCGCGCCTGCTCCCGGTCAGCCAGCGAGCAACCTGCCGCGCGACTGGCAGACCGCGATGAGCCGTATCGGCACGATGCCGTTGCCGGGCACCAATCCATTCGAAGGCAAGACCGCCGTCGATACGGCGCCGTCCGCGCTTGCCGCCGGATCGAACGCGTTTCCGGGGTATCGCCAGAACATCACACCGACTTATTCGCAGCCCGTGCCGAACTATTTGCCGCCTCCTCAGACCGTGCCTTATTCCGCGCCTTATGTGAGTCCTTATAACGGCGCGCCGGGGGCGCCTGCCAATGTGCCTCGTCCGGTTGCGGGCGGTGGGTATGGCGGTGCGGCGGATGGGTCGGGGGAGTCGGGTGGCGGGGTCGTCCCTGTCAGGGTGCCGCGTCCGGTCGAGGGCGGCTATGGTCCCGACAGTTATGGCTCGGGGCAATCCGGTGCGCCGTTGCAGCCGTACCCGGGACAGGATCAGGGCGCGGGTGGCGCGCAGCAGGCTTATCCGGGTCAGCAGACTCAGTATGCGCAGCCGGCTTCGTATCCTCAGCAAGCGCAGTACGCGCAACCCGCTTCATATCCGCAACAAGGTCAATACGCGCAGCCCGCGCCGTATCCGCAGCAAGCGCTGATGTATCAAGGCGCGCCGTCTGCCGCTCAGGACGCGTATAACAGTTCGCCCTGGCCGATGTCGCCCGCGGCGCAAGCCGCGCAGTCGGAAGCTTATGCGCCGCAAAGCGCGAGCACTCGGGCGGGTACATCGACGGCGAAGCGCTCGGCATCGCGTAAAGCCGCCAACGCGCCGCAGCAGCAGTACGCGCAGGCGTCGTATGGTCAGCAGGCTTATGCGCAGCAAGGCTATCCGCAGCAGCAATATCAGCCGCCGTATCAGCAAGCGTATCCGCAGCAAGCTTATGCGCAGCAGCAATATCAGCAGCCCTACCCGCAGCAACAGTATCCGCAACAGCAATATCAACAACCCTATCCACCGCAATACGCCCAGCAACAGTACGTGCCGCAACCACCCGCCGGTTATCCGCAGCCGTATTATCCGCAAGCCGCGCAAGCCGGGCAGCGCGCCGCGTCCGCCGCCACGATGAACACAGGCGGCATGCCCGCGCCCGTCGCGAATCCGCAGACGGCAGGCGTCGCCGATGAACTCGCGCAGATCGAGCGGGAACAGGCCAGCACGGTGTCGGGCGGGATCATCTTCCGCAATCGAAACGGCGAGGACGGTCTCTCGAACCTCACCGATATCGAAGCGCCCATCGAAGGCCGCATCAAGGCCGGCAACGGCCACGTGATCGTGCGCGCGACGCCCGTCACGCTCGACGCCGGCACCGCCAGCAGCGAGCAGAACACGCTCGCGCGCTTCGGCTCCGGCATCAACGCGATCGCTCCGGCCGCCGGCAACCAGTACGGCTCTCAGACGGCGACCGGCGTGGGACTCGCGGTCGGTTACGAGAACCGCAACTTCAAGGGCGACGTCGGCACGACGCCGCTCGGCTTTCGCGAGACCAACGTCGTCGGCGGTTTGCAGTATCAGAACGCCATCACCGATAAAGTCTCGTACTCGCTCGCCGTCGCACGACGCGCGGTCACGGACAGCCTGCTGTCCTATGCCGGCGCGCGCGATCAGCTTGCGGGCGCGACCTGGGGCGGCGTGACATCGAGCGGTGCGCGCGGCGACCTCGCCTGGGACGACGGCACGAGCGGTGTCTATGTCAACGCGATGTACCAGTTCCTCGACGGCAAGAACGTCGCCACGAACAACGCGGTCAAGGGCGGCGGCGGTGTGTACACGCGCATCATCAAGGACGCGGATCAGGCGCTGACCATCGGCGCGAATACCACCTTGATGCACTACGACAAAAACCTTTCGTACTTCACCTACGGACAAGGCGGCTACTTCAGTCCGCAGCAGTACGTCATTCTCAACTTTCCGGTCGAATACATGGGCCGCACCGGGCTTTTCACATACGACCTGAAGGGCTCGATCGGCGTGCAGCATTATCGGCAGGACGCGTCGAACTACTTCCCGACGGAGCCGAATTATCAGGCGGCGTTCGCGGCGGCCAACCTTGCACCGGATGCCGGCGCGGTCTATCCGAGTCAGAGCAAGACGGGCGTGTCCTACTCGCTCAACGCGACGGGCGAATACCAGCTTGCGCCGCAACTCGCCATCGGCGCGACGGCTTCGTTCGGCAACGCGTATCAGTATCGCGAATGGCTCGCTGCCGTGTACGTTCGATACAGCTTCACGCGGCAAACCAGCGTGCAGCCGCTCTTCCCGCCGCAGGCTTTCAGCTCGCCGTATTTGTCGTTCGCGAATTGATGCGGACTCGACGCCATGCGCCTACGTTGCGGTGCATGGCGCATCGAAATTGCATGACGCTGCCTCACATCGTTGCTCCTCCTGGAACCCGCCGCGCGCTTTGCTGCACTGCGTGACAGACATGTCTGACGACGCGCGAGAGAAAGCGCACAATGTCGGGACTTCGCGCTCAAGGCCGCGAGGAGGAGGAGCAACATGACCGCCATCACCTGGGTTCTGGCCGCCGATGACAGCCGTGCCCGGATCTTCGAAACCAGAGGGCTCAAGCTTGACCTCAGGCAAATCGAGGAGCTTCGTAACCCGGCGCCTCGCGCCCCGCAGTCCAATGAACGCGACCGGCAATTCGCCCGAACCGTTGCCGAAATGCTCGAACGCAGCCGTGTGAATCATCGCTTCGATCGCTTGCGGCTGGCAGTGGAACCGCGTTTTCTCGGCACCTTGCGTGAGTATCTGAGCATCGAGATTCAAAAGCTCGTCCATGAAGATGCCAGCGAAGACTCAGCCGGCATGAGCGCGCGCCGCCCCTTCTGACGGCGCGCGCTCATGCCGACATCTGTGAACAAATGTTGAAAGTCCTTACAACGGCATACTAAGGGTCAACGAAAGACCCAAGCGCACGTTGATTCCGCAACGCGAGCCATCCGGCTTGCGGTCATGGAATCAGGAGCGCTTTAAATGAAGAAGATTTTCGCCGCGATCGTCATGGCTTCGCTGTCGCTGAGCGCGTTCGCCGCGCACGACAAGCACGACAAGCACGACAAGCATGAAAAGCACGAGTACCGTCACGAAGAGCGTCACGACGAACGCCGCGTCGATTCGCGTCGTCACGACGAACGCCGTCCGGACGCACGCCGTCGGGACGAGCTTCACGCCGACAACCGCGGCATGGAGCAGAATCGCGACCACGAGCACGCGCCGATGCAAGCACCGGAACACGGCGCTTTCCCGCACTAAGCCGTAACGGCAAGAAGTCGCGCCTGAGTTTCCGGCGCGGCTCAATGAACCTCTGCATTGCCAGCGCCACGCTCGCCACGATCACGGCTCGCGTACCCCGCGCATGCGCCGACCGAAGCGAAGATGCCCGCCTTGTCGGACAGACGCACCAGTTCCGCGAGCGAATGCGCTTCCATCTTTTCCATCACACGTGCGCGATGCACCTTCACGGTCTTTTCGACGGTGCCAAGTTCACTCGCCACCTGCTTGTTTAGCCAGCCGTTCACCACGAGTATCAGCACTTCGCGTTCGCGCGGCGTGAGTCGTTCGATACGGCGTTGAATTCCGGCCATTTCATCGCGGCTGGCTAGCGCCGCGGCCGAACGAAGCAGCGCGGCATCGATTGCATTGAGCAAGGCCGTATCGCCAACGGGCTTTGACAGAAAATCCGTCGCGCCCGCTTTCATGGCGCTCACCGTCATCGGAATATCGCCGTGACCGGTGATGAAGATGATCGGCAAGGTCTCGCTCGTGTTGCATAACGCGCGTTGCAAGTCGAGTCCGCTCACGCCCGGCAACTGCACATCGAGCACGAGACAGGCGGGGTCCGCGCGCTTGCGCGCACGATCGAGAAACGCTTGCGCCGATGCAAACGCCTCCACGCGATAACCCGCCGCGCCCACTAGACGCTCGAGCGCGCGGCGCACGGAAGCATCGTCGTCGACGATGAAGACTTCGCTCATGGCGCGGTCCTTACGTGATCCCGAATCGGCAACCTGAAATGAAACGCCGCCCCATGTCCGCTGTTGCTCTCCGCCCAGATGCGCCCGCCGTGCATCTCCACGATAGTGCGGCTGATGGAAAGCCCAAGCCCGAGACCATCGCGCTTCGACGTATGAAACGGCTTGAAGAGTTCGTCCGTGAAAGCAGCGGGCAAGCCCTCGCCTTCATCACGCACGGTGACTTGCAGCCACGCATCGCCATCACGCGCAGCCGATACGGTCACGACGCGCTTGCCGGTGCAATCGTTCATCGCGTCGAAGGCGTTCAGCAGCAGGTTCAGCACAACCTGTTGCAGCTGAATCTTGTCGCCGTGGATCTGCGGCAAGTCGGGCGCCAATTCGAGCACGACGCGAATGCCGCGCACGATGGCGTCGCTATGCACGAGCAACGCGACATCGCCGATCACGCCAGCCATCGACAAGGGCGTGACTTCCAGCTCGCCCTTTTTCACGAGCGCGCGAATGCGTCGCAAAATCTCGCTCGCACGATTGTTGTCGGCGACGAGATCGCGCAGAATCTCGCGCATTTCGTCGAGGTCGATCGGCTCGCGGCTCATGAAGCGCTGCGCCGCCTGCGCGTTGCTGAGTATGGCTGTGAGCGGCTGATTCAATTCATGCGCAAGCGATGCTGCAAGTTCGCCGAGCATCGACACGCGCGTCATATGCGCGAGTTCCTGGCGATTGCGCTGCAGCTCGTAACGGTCCGTGCGGTCGATGACCACCGCAAGCGTGAGGCAGGCGTCGCTGCCGTGCATCGCGTTGAGGGCGACATCGGCCAGAAACTGCGTGCCGTCCTTGCGGCGTGCGAAGAGTTGCGCGACGGTCGTGCCGATATCGCCAGGCTGCTGCAGGCTCGCCATCTGCAAGCCGGGCACGACGAGTTCCGCGAGTTCGCCGATCAGCTCGCAGCGCGCATAACCGAGCAGCTTTTCGGCGCTGCCGTTCACGAACTCGATACGGCCATCGGCTTGCAGAATCAGGATCGCGAGCGGAAGGCATTCGAGCGTATCGCGCAAGGACGAATTGGGTTCGATGCTCGCGGGCACTGCAATGGCTTGCGATGCGGCACCATGCGCATGCCGCTTGAACGGCGGCACGGAGAACAGCGAGCTGAAACGAAGCGAGAGCGACGCGCGCGCCACCCGAATGTCCCGCGCCGGCGCGCGCTTGCCGAAGGGCGCGAGCGTCAGTCCCATCAACGCGGCCGCGAAGGCCGCTGTGGCGTGCACGATAGCCATGACCCCGTGCTCCTGTCAGTCCGTCGCCCGTTACAAACGCGGCGGCGTGAAATGGCATGCAGGACGTAGACGATGCCCCGGCATTTGCCAAGCGCGTCGCTACTTTCTTCTCTTGCCGATCAAGGTCGCAGCGCCAACCCGCCATCTGCAAGGCGCAGCGCGAATGTTGCGTTCACCGAAAACCTCGATCGTCAAGGCTTCGTCCAAGCAATACCACAACCGCACCGCGCGGGCACGTCCCGTGCGTTCGAGATGCGTTAAAAACGAATCAACGAACGCAACCATCAGGCAAACGCCATGAAGAACCCTTTTCTGAGCATGTGGTTGTCCGGCGCCAATGCCGTGGCCGGATCGGTGCGCGGCCACGCAACGGCGGCCGCCAGGCGACAGACGAAAACGGCGACGCGCCGCAGCCAGAAGCAAGTAGCCGACTTCTGGACCGCCGCGCTCACGCCACCGAAAGCCACCAGGAAAAAGCGCCGCTGATTCAGGCGCGTTCGAGCACCGCCATTTCGCGCACCACGACGAGCAGCATCGACAGACTCGTGCCGCCGCTCGCTCGAAGCTCGGTGAGCAAGCGCGTGTAGCGGTCGAGCGCCGCCTCGCGTTTGGCGCGCCAACTCTCCACGATCACATCCGGATTGTCGATGCCTCTCGACTGTTCGAGCGCACTCACCGTCAGCGCACGCTTGAGCCGGCCGAGCTCTTCGAGCGCGGCGGCGCGGGCCAACAAGTCCCAGTGCGTGGTGATGGGCAAAGCCATCGCGCGCTCGGCGATACCGCGATAATCCAGCAACGTGCCGATGCCGAAGTAGACGCTCGCCACGATTTCGAGACCACGCTCCGAGCAGGCGGCCACTTCCGCGCTATCGAGCACCGCCGTGGCAATCTCGCCACTCGCGACACGTGCGGCGAGACTGCTTTCCACGCCGGCGTCTTCGAGTTCACGACGGCGCGCGTACCAGGCATCGAGTTGCGTGGCCGGCAAGAGCGCGGGCAGTTGCGGCGCGAGCCTATGCGCGGCTTCACGGCAACGCGCGAGCACGCCCGCCGTATCGTTCGGACTTTGTTCGAGCGTTCGCAGAAACCAGAGTGCGGTGTCGTCGAGCAGACGCACGACATCGACGAACATGCGTGCCTGCACTTCATCCGCGACGAGATTGTCCAGTCCGTCGATATTGCGCCACAAGTCATCGAGGCTGAAGACGTCGCGCGCCATCAATGCGGCGCGCACGATATCGCTCGGCCGCGCATCGGTTTCCTCCATCAGCCGATGCACGAACGTGCAACCCGTGCGATTCACGAGCACGTTGGTCAGATGCGTGGCGAGAATTTCGCGCTTGAGCGGATGATGCTGCATGGTCGCGCTAAAACGGCGCTGCAGCGGCTTCGGAAAATACGCGGGCAGCAGATCGGCGACGAGCGGATCTTCCGGCACGTCGGATTCGAGCAATTCGTCGTAGAGCCACATCTTGCCGTAGGCAAGCAGCACGGCGCGCTCGGGCGATGTCAGTCCTAACCTTGCAGCGGCGCGCTCGGCGATTTCGTCGTCGGATGGCAGGAACTCGATCTTGCGCTTGAGCCGGCCCGCGCGTTCGAGATAACGCATCATGCGCGCCTCGGCATCGAGCGTTTCAGCAACGTGACGGTTAGCAATCGACAACGCCTGCGTCTGCGCGTAGTTGTCTTTCAACACGAGCAGGCCCACTTCGTCCGTCATTTCCGCGAGCAGCACGTTGCGCTGCTTCTCGGTCATCTCGCCGTCCGCGACCACGAGGCCGAGCAAAATCTTGATGTTGACTTCGTGATCCGAGCAGTCGACACCCGCCGAATTGTCGATGGCATCCGTATTGATGCGTCCGCCCCGCTGCGCGAACTCGATGCGCCCCAGTTGCGTGAAGCCCAAATTGCCGCCTTCCGCGACGACCTTGCAGCGCAGTTCCGCACCGTTCACGCGCACGGCGTCGTTGGTGCGATCGCCGACTTGCGCGTTGGTCTCGATGCTCGATTTCACGTACGTACCGACGCCGCCGTTATAGAGCAGATCGGCTTCGGCGAGCAGAATCGCGCGGATCAGTTCGACTGGCGCAAGACTCGATGCCGTGATGCCCAGCACCTTCTGCACTTGCGGCGACACGGGAATGGCCTTCGCCGTGCGCGCATGGATCCCGCCGCCCGCCGAGATCAACGCGGTGTCGTAATCGGCCCAGCTCGAACGCGGCAACGCAAAGAGACGCTGACGTTCCTCGAAGCTCGTGGCCGCATCCGGATTCGGATCGAGGAACACATGCCGATGATCGAACGCCGCGATCAGGCGGATATGCCGCGACAGCAACATGCCGTTGCCAAACACATCGCCCGACATGTCGCCGACGCCGACCACGGTGAAGTCGGTGGTCTGCGTATCGAAGTTCATCTCACGGAAATGCCGCTTGACCGACTCCCACGCGCCACGCGCCGTGATGCCCATCTTCTTGTGATCGTAACCAACCGAGCCGCCCGAGGCGAAGGCATCGTCGAGCCAGAAGCCGTATTCATGCGCAATGGCGTTCGCATAATCGGAGAAGGTGGCCGTGCCCTTGTCCGCCGCCACGACGAGATACGGATCGTCGGGATCGTGGCGCACGACATCGGGCGGCGGCACGATGCCATCGGGCTTGCGGTTGTCGGTGACATCGAGCAGGCCGCGCAGGAACATCTGATAGCACGCGACGCCTTCCGCGAGAAACGCTTCGCGGTCGGTGAGCGGCGGCGGATTCTTCACGACGAAACCGCCCTTCGAACCGACCGGCACGATCACCACGTTCTTCACCATCTGCGCCTTCATGAGGCCAAGCACCTCGGTGCGGAAGTCTTCGCGCCGGTCCGACCAGCGCAAGCCGCCGCGCGCCACGCGGCCGCCGCGCAGATGCACGCCTTCCACGCGCGGCGCATAAACCCATATCTCGAACATCGGCTTGGGTTCGGGCAGACCCGGCACTTTCGAAGGATCGAGCTTGAACGACAGATACGGACGCGGTTCTCCGTTCGGCTCGCGGCGGAAATGATTCGTGCGCACGGTCGCCGTGATGACGCCGAGGAACTGCCGCAGAATGCGGTCTTCATCGAGATTCGGCACCTTGTCGAGGGCCGCTTCGATATCGGCGAGCACGCGTTCGACGTGCGGTTCGCGCTCTTCGGCCGAGCCGCCGCGTGCGGGATCGAAACGCACCATGAAAAGTTCGAGCAGCTTCGTCGCGATTTTCGGATTGCCGGTGAGCGCGCGTTCGATATACGCGTCGCTGAAATTCGAGCCGACCTGCCGCAGATACTTCGCATACGCGCGCATGATGGTCACGTCGCGTGCGCCGAACTGCGCGCGCAGTACGAGGCGATTGAAGTCGTCGCTCTCGGTTTCGCCCGTCCAGACGCTCGCGAACGCGTTTTCGAAGAGCGGCTTCACGCGGTCGATATCGAACTCCACGTCGTCCTGCAATTCGAGACCGAAATCGTGAATCCACGCGGTAGGCGCGCCGTTCGGCTCGATCAGATACGGCCGCTCCTCGTCCACGCGCACGCCGAGATGTTCGAGCATCGGCAAGCTTGCGGACAGCGCGATCGGCTCGCCCACGCGATACACCTTGAAGCGAAACGCGCGCCGTCCCGGTTCTATGGCCGCTTCGATCGGCCGATAAAGACTCATTGCGAGACCGCCGGGGCGCGAATGCGTCGCCTCGATCAGTTCGATGTCGCGCACCGCCGTGCGTGCCGGATAATCCTCGCGATAACCGGCGGGAAACGAATCCGCATAACGGCGCAACAGCCGGTTGCCCTCTTCCTCGCCGTGACTGTCGATGAGCGCATCGGCGAGATCGTCCTGCCAGCGGCGCGCGACCTGCACGACGCGCGCTTCGAGTTCGCGCGTATCGACTTCGGGCATTGCGCCACGATCCGCGCGCACGACGATATGAATTCGCGCCAGCGGCGACTCCGACAACAGCGGCGTGAACTCGATGCTCTTGCCGTTGAACGCCTCCATCAGCACTTTCGAAATGCGGCGGCGCAGGTCGGTGTTGAACTTGTCGCGCGGCACGAACACGAGACACGACACGAAGCGGTCGAAGCGATCGCGCCGCACGAACAGACGCGTGCGCTGATGTTCCTGCAGACGCAGCACGCCGAGCGCGATGTCGAAGAGCACGTCTTCATCGGCCTGGAAAAGTTCGTCGCGCGGATATTGTTCGAGCACGGAGATGAGCGACTTCGCGAGATGCCCTTTTTCGAGGAAGCCCGCGCGCCGCACGATGTTCGCGCACTTGCGCCTCACGATAGGAATCTCGGAGGTCGGCACGAGATAAGCCGTCGATGTGTAAAGCCCGAGAAAGCGCCGTTCGCCCGTGACCTTGCCGTCGGGCGAGATGCGCTTCACGCCGACGTAATCCAGATAGCCCGGCCGATGCACCGTGGCACGCGAATTCGCCTTGGTCAGAAAGATCGGCGCCGCGCCTTCGACGATAGCGGCCGCGCCCGGTGGCAGCGGCGTGAGATCGCCGCCCGCCGGCTCGCGCAGAATGCCCGCGCCCGAACCCGGCACGCCGCGCAGCGCGAGACCGTCTTCGTGCTCGACGAGGTCGTAATCGCGGCAGCCGAGGAACGTGAAGTGATCGGCCACCATCCATTCGAGAAAGGCGCGCGCTTCGAGACCGTCGGGAGACGTATCGCGCGTTTTCAGATCGGCGATGGACGCGCGCGCCGCATCGACCACTTTCGGCCAGTCCTCGACCGCCTCGCGCACGTCCCCGAGCACCCGCGCAATGCTCTCGCGCACTTCTTCGAGCCGCTCGCCTTCGCTGCAGCGGTCCACTTCGAAATGAATGAACGATTCGAGCGACGAGCGGCCATCGCCTGCATCGGCGTGACCTTGTCCTATACGCACGATGTCGCCGGCGTGCGGCCCGGCATCCGCGCGCCACACGCGAAACACCGGATGAATGGCCGAATGCAGCGCAAGACCGAGACGGTTCAGCTCCATGGTCACGGAATCGACGAGGAAAGGCATGTCGTCGTTGACGATCTCGACCACCGTATGGTCGGAATGCCAGCCGTGCTGTTCGAGATTGGGGTTGTAGACGCGCAGGACCTCGCGCCCGCCCGCGAACTGCTGCGCCGTTTGCCAGTGCGCCATGGCCGCGCCGTAGAGATCGGCGATATCGCGGCTCGCGATATCCTCGATATCCACCTGGTCGTAGTAATGACGCAGGAAAGGCTCGATGAGCTGGAAGGCGGCGTCAGGCAGACGCCCGTGTGCGAATTCGAGCAGATCCTTGATGAGATGTTCGACCTGCGCTTCGTTCCTGACCAGCATGGTGCCCTCCTCAGTCTTTTCGAGTCTGTCGGATGCTCTGCAGGATTATGCGCCCCGTCGTGCGGAAGCCTTGGATGGACCATGTGCGGATGCACAATGCGCGAGCGCTCGTCAGGGCACCTTATTCCGTCACGATGACGAACGCGCGACAGCCCGAAGACGGGCTGCTCAGTAACCCAACGCGCCGTTGCCGCCGGGAAAGTCGATGGTGCCGGAGTCGGAGAAACGCGTGCCGCCGAATGGACCGCCCGCGAGCTTGCCGCGCGCGACGTAGGAGACCTTGCTGACCGAGTCGCCGGATGCATAGCCGAGCGCCTGACGCGCCACCGATACCGCCGACACCGTCACCGGCACCGACACCACGACTTCGCCGAAGCGCGGCACCGTGCCGCTTTGCGGACTGACGCCGCTTGCGAAGGAACGGCCGTTGACATCGAGATCGAGCGCGACGCCGTCGAAGTTCACGGCGGTATCGTTCGGATTCTGCACGCGCAGCTTCACGGCGAAGCGCATTTCGAGCCCCTGCCCTTCGAGCGGTTCGATGCCCGCGACGCTCACGCGCAGGCTGTCGCGGTTGAGCAGACTCGCGCACCCGGAGAAGGCGAACAGCATCACGAGAGCGGTGATCAGGAAAAGGAAACGGCTTCGCGCGTGATTCGGTTGCATCGGCAAGGGCTCCTGTTGCGAGAGATTAGGCAACGGACATTCTAACGGGGTGATGCCTTCATGCCGGACCGGTCAGCACATGCACCGCGTTCAGCAGCATGCGAACATGCGCGTGATGGAACCAGAGATCGTCCACGACATAGAACGCGGCAACCCATGACAAGCCGACCACGATCAGGTCGCAGGTTCCGCTCGTCCAGAGATTGAGCGAATGACGCGGACCGATCCAGGGCACGCCGAGCGGGTTGGGCCAGTCCGCGAGCAAATGCATGATGCCGCCGCACGCGAACCCGACGCCGACCGCCGCGGCGGGATGTTGTCTCAGCAGATGCCACGAAAGCGCGAGCAAGGCGACCCAGCCGATGCCCCAATGCGTCAGCGTGCGATGCGTGATCCAGAGCTTGCGCCTCTTGCTCCACCAGGCGACTTCGAGCCAGTCCGGCGCGGTTGCACCGGCTACCCCAGCGAGTAACGCCAGCGCAAGGTAAAGGTAATACATGCCGCCGCTGGTCTTGTCGATGCCTTGCGCGCTGCCGATGTTGCCCATATGGCCAACGATTGCCGCCGCGATGATTCCCGCAGCCCACCCGGTCGCGTGATGGGCCTTGCTCGATGCCATGACTGCCTTGTCCTGCTTGCAATGAAGAGCGCAGATGTTCGCATGGCGCGCGTCTGCCGGAGCGGGCGGATACAGAAACTTACGTAAATGCGGGACCTGCAACACCGCTCATGGTTCTTTCGGCGGCGAGATGGCGCAGCGTTGACTAGAATGAATAAAACAACGCTGCGCGTGCGCGCCTTCGTGCATCTTTATCTATCGACTTTTATCGTCATGCAACAGCTGAAATACCTGAGCGCTTATCCGAATACGCTACAGGACAAAGTGCGCCGATTGATTGCCCAGCAACAGCTCGGCAGCTATCTCGAAGCGCGTTATCCGCAAAAGCACGCGGTGCAGTCCGACCGCGCGCTCTATCAATACTGTGCGGAACTCAAGAGCGAGTTTCTGCGCGTGGCGCCTTCCATCGATAAGGTCATCTACGACAGCAAGCTCGATGTGCTGCGTCATGCGCTCGGACTCCATACGGCGATTTCACGTGTGCAGGGCGGCAAGCTCAAGGCGAAGAAAGAGATACGGATCGCATCGCTCTTCAAGGATACGGCTCCCGAGTTTCTTCGGATGATTGTCGTGCATGAACTCGCGCACCTGAAAGAGAACGATCACAACAAGGCGTTTTACCGGCTTTGCGAATTGATGCAGCCGGGGTATCACCAAATCGAGTTCGATCTACGGCTTTATTTGACGCATCGGGATTTGGTGCGGGGAGGATGATCAGGAAGAAGGCTAAGGGTGCGACGCCTGCTCGCTCAGTGCCCGAGCGAGGGGGCGTACTTTCAAGTACGCCCCTTCGCGATGACTTAGAGTTGGGCCGTCATCTGGAATCCAACCGTTACGCGTGAGGTTGGAAACCGTGACGGCTTGTAGATTGGCGTGCCGGCAAAAAGGTCGTAACTCAATCCAGCATATTTCGTTGGGACGCCGCCGCGAATGCCGATTACCGCGCCCACGAGCTGCGTACCCGCGAGAAATGCCGTGTTCGGGCCAAACACGCGTCCATAGTCGATGCCGGCATAGAGCGCTTGTCCTGTCTTTCCGATCGGCGCTTGCAACTCGTTGCGCCAGTAGAAACCGCGCTCGGCCGCGAGCATCTGTTCACCGTCGAAGCCACGCACCGTATAGCGGCTGCCGATGGTCAGATCGTCGATGTAGTTGAGCGTGTCGTTCGTGTACTGGCCGTGGATCGTCGTCACGTAGCGAAGCGCTTGATTTGCGATGGCGAACGGCACCGAGAGGTTCGCATCGAGCACGGCCATGTGGAAGCGGTAAGTCGGGCCGCTCGGCTTGGTCGCCGGCGTCGGTGCGATATTCGGGTCGGGCGGCAAGGATGGATCGGGCGTCGCGCCAAATGCGCCGATGCCCTGGCGAAACGCAAGCGTGCCGTCGAACTGCGCGCCACCCAGGTAATGCCGATCCGTCAGACCGAGTTCCAGGAACGTGTTGTTGCGGTGCTGGAGTTCGATCTCGGTGTCGTCAATGAAGCTCGCGCCGAAGCGCTTCGACAGTTGCACGTAGGTGCCGAACACGTCGCTTTGTCCGCGATGTAAGACGCGCGCGAGTTTGACGCCGGCGGTCTGTGAGTTGCCACTCGACACGAAGGTCTGGTTGGCGCCCGCGATCTGTTGATAGTACGTGTTGGTGTTGCCGAAGACGGTCGCGGTCCAATAGCCCCATGGCATCGAATACGATCCGTTGAAGCCATGCGAGCCCAGGCCCTTGTCGCCGAATTCGAGGTCCTGATTTGCGCCGACAGTGAGGACGTCATTCAGGCCAAGGAGATTGTCGATGCCGAGACTGAGGTTGCCTTGCAGCTTGCCCGTTGCGCGGCTGCCTGAGTTATCGACCGATGCGACGAACGAATAAGGCTTGCCGCGCTTGACCGTGAGCACGACATCGCTCTCGCCGGGGATGTCGGTCGGCTCGATCTTCATGTCCGCATCTTGACTGGCGACGCGCTTCATCTGTTCGATGCCTTGTTCAAGATCGCGCAAGTCGAGGACGTCACCGGGTCTTGTGGGGAAAGCGGTTTTCCACGAGCCCCGTGACATGGGTTCGGCGAACCGTATGTCACGAATGACGCCGGGGACCAGCGCGAACTTGAGCGTGCCATGCGACAGGTCTTGCTCGGGTAACAACACGCGCGTGGTGATGTAGCCGCGACTCAGGATCGCTTGCTGCAGGCCTTTGGTCAGCACGTTCACGCCTTCTTTTCCGATGCATTGATCGGTGTAGTGGCCGAGCCATTCACGCGCGAACGCGAACGGATCGAGCGGTAAGGCTGATGCGCCTTTGGCTCGTATTGCGTCGGGCAGGCTTGGTGGAACGTCGAGCGTGAACGCGTCGATGCGGAAGCACGGCGATTCGGTTGGCAGGGTTGGAAAGCCCTGATCGCCGGGAACACTTGAGCGCACGGCGGGCGTTTGAACTGACGTCTCACGTTGCTGCGCTTCGCGTTGCTGCTGGACCTGTTGTTCTTGCTGGGCGTTGGCGCGCGCTGCTGCCGCTTCATTTGCGGAGTTTGGTGCTTGCTGTGCGTGTATCCCTAGTGATGCGAAGGCTGTAAGCGGCAAAGCCGTCAGCCACTTTCTGATTCTCATAATGCTCAAATACTCACTTTTACTTCGCATGCCTTCGCCTTCGCAAGCTTTCTTCGCTCACCATTTAAGCTCGAAATCACTTCGTCGGACGATGGCTCTCGTATGTTGTGTCTTGGAGGTGGCGATCTAGCGCCTACTTGATTACTCCCCTAGCAACAAACCCGGCCGCGGCCGGGTTTGTTGCTAGCATAGTAGGTAAGTGAACTTATCCTCCCACCCAAACTTCTCATCTTGTTGCTTTACACGTTCAAGAATCCCTCGAACCTCTTCGAACGCCCTCCCCATACTTGTCTTCGATATCTGCGAGTTGTTCCACACCAGGGTAACGGGCCGCTCCACACTTGTGCTCAACAAATCCCACAGTGCGTCCAAGTTGCACCCATAAAACGCTTGCACATCGAGAGCTGACGCCAACTGCTGATGGAAATCCTGCTCACTCAGTACCCTCTCGCCATCAAGCTCGATCTTCATAGTTACTTCCATTTCCCACTGGCGCGGCAGTTTTGTAGTGATTGGTAGTTATGTACAGCAGCCCGTCACTTGAGTAAAGCAACCGTGTTCCGGGCTGGTTACTCCGAGACGTGGTACTGTTGAGTCCAACATCGCCGCTCTTGATATTGCTTTTGCCAAACCAATGTATTTAGCCGTACGCGATGCCTGCCTAATTGTCGTTGCGAGCTATTCTTAACTGCCGTCACTTTCACACTGCTGGTGTCCAGACTCGAGGTCTGAACCTGATTGATGGAGTGGCTGCCCGTGCGCAAACTCCTAGGAGCCGCAGGTTCTAAGCGAATTTGCACTATATGACATAGAAAATCCGTAGATCATTCGGGGTATTCCATGTGACGCATCGGTTGATGGCTTGGTATCGATCCGCGCAAGCATCCCATTCTTGCAAAGCAGGACCTCTCTCAGTTTTTTCGATTCCAAAGTAGCCCAACCGCTCTCTCTTAATTTTTTCTGATACTCGACAGTTAATTCCGGCGTCCATGATTCTGCGGTAATGTTCTTAATCAGCAACGCCCCTCCGGATTTCGCATTTGAATAGACTGAATTGACGTCACCGCCTGCCACAAGAGCATGACTCATATCCGCAGCCATTACGGCTAGATGGTCTTCACTCTGTCCTTTCGAGGGATTCTTTATGTCGGCGACAATCATCGCTGTTAAACCAAAGACAACCATAAGTGCCACACATGTCGTCCTCCGGGCGTTCCACTTACCGCTATGCATTTGTGCCTCCCATTCCTAAAATTGTATAGACAGGAAAGCTATCGCCGCCGCTCGCGTTTCCATCGGGACTGGGCGTTTTGGTCACGCCCCTACTCCAAGCCCGGCCTCGATAGCCGTCTGACCTCCGACAGCGTGGTTAAGCCCGCCGCAAATTCCAAAAAGGCATCCGTTTCCGCCATACGAATACCCTCCAAGAAATTGGTTAGTTAGGTCGGCCTTATCAGCAAATGCTTCTGCCAACTTCGTGTAATCAGCGGTGCCCGGTGCGTATTCGGCCGCGCAGTGAACAAGAGCGCAGCCAGCCGCCTCTAGTCGATGTTCTTTGTCAGCGTCGCCGTTGGCTAAATCCTTGATGGCCTTCTTCTCACCCGGATGCAACTGCCGATTGTACAAATCCACGACTTCAACCAATCTTGACCAGCCAGCCTGCGAATAGGCCAAAGCACAAACAGCCCACCCAGCACGCTCCGAACCATCGAAGTGCTCGAAACAAACGAAATCGAGCTTTCTTGCCTTCCTCACTTAGGTAACGTTCAGAGACTAGCGACTTTCTCTTTAGCAATCGAGCGTCGAAAACGGTTTGCCCTGGTTGCGGATTATTTACCATTTGCAGGAAGAAATAGGCTGCCGTGAAGAGTGCTCCGGCGGCTAGCGCACAAAGAATAACGAAGACAGACGTTGCAGCGCTGACAAACACTCTGATTGGCACAGAACTTATTGCGTTAAACGTCTCTTTGAAAAAGAATGCAGCAAGCACAGTCAGCGAAGCTGAAAAAGCTGCGCTCATCGCAAAAATTCGTGTACGCAAATTCATTTCGGTAAGCCCCTCACTTACAAATAGACTGAGCCATACCGCTCTTGATATTGCTAATGCCGAATGTACATGTCGGACGGTTATTGCTTACGGACCACACTCATTAATCGATGCTGCGCTGTACTCAAAGCGCACTCCATACGTCGTGGCGGAAAGCGCTGGGAAAAATTCTGCCTTTTTGTCGAGCGTGGCTAGTGCACCGAGTTTGCAGGCCTCCCACTTTTCGTTGTCGGTGTGCGACCTCTCTTCCCATCCCCGGCTCTGAAGCGCTGTCTGGTAGTTATCAAATAATTGATCCGTCCATGAGTCGGCAGCGATGTTGCGCGTTAGGGACGCCACGCTTCCGCGATTCACATCCTTTCGGAATACAATGTTTCCGCCAATCCCAAGCATATAGTCCATGTCAGACTTCATCATATTGAACTTACGCGAGACATCCGTTGGATTCGTAAGCAACACGTCGTAAAAGAAAATGTATCCAAAAGACAGCACAAACAGCCCACTGCCCGCGAAGATGCCGCTTTGCGCGCCAAGCACTTGCAACCGAATTTCGCCCGACACATTTCTGACCCAACAGCATTTTGCCCTGACGCGACTCTTGCCCTAAAGACGCGATTGTGCCAGATGACGAACTGCCCTCATCTCAAATACATGGCATGACGAAGTGTTGTCGACTAGCCGTGTCTGACGGCGCGTGCAGCACGACGGCAAGCTCATCATTACGCCTGCTTGAACAGCTCCCAGCAACGAACCCGGCCTCAGCCGGGTTCGTTGCTTTAGCGGAAGAAGATGTTCTTTATCAATATGTACGCAATGAAACCGAAGACAATCGTAAATCCGATTGCAGCAACAACGCGGCTTCGACGAGTCTTAGCCGATGACGAGAATGGGAAGCTTGGCATGTGATTCCAGTTTTTCCTTGGTCCACCGTATATCCGCCTCCAACCGTGCCGATATTATTGGTCTTACCGGCATTCACCCCGGCACCGACACCAATCACAGTCGCGCCCCCGTTACCCGGCGAATACATCAAACCGCCACCAAATAAATCATAGGCGCCACTCATTCCACCAGCATAACCACCAGTCAGCTACCGAAGGCGCGGCAACGTTTCGTGTTCGAGATGTTGGACACCGTGCTGGCTCAGGCGCAGCAGTATGGAGAATGAATCTGGAGTAGAGAAGTAGAAGAAGCGCGGGCCGCATGGGCGGCAAGGGTGTCGTGATCAACCTGATTTGAACCTGCGATGGCGTTCAAATTGTTGGCGTACACCGCCGCATTGATTTGAATCGCGCGAGCCAGAAGATCAACTTGATCGATGTTCGTCGCATTCAGCCCCGCGCCTTGCACGGTGATATTGCCGCCCGTGACATTGAAGCCCGCGAGACTGCCGTTCGGGCCATAATTCGGCGTGCCGGTGGTGAGAATGACGCGCGAAGTGTTGATGAAGCCCGCGCCGTCGACTACCAAGCCATTCGGATTGGCGACGACCACCTCTGCTTTAGGCCCCGCAACTTCCAAATACCCGTGCAGCTGCGAAGGCGCATTGTTCATCACCTGATTGACGATGATCTTCGCTGAATTGCCGGGTGTCAGATTCCCATTACCCGAGATATATCCCGCTAGCTGGCTTTGGATATTGACCGGCGAATTATTGAGAATCGCGCCCTTCGCAGGTACGTCGAATTGTGAAAAATTATTGACGGAAACACCGCTGCCGGACGGTCTTGCGATATTGACCTGATTCAAACCATTCTGAGTTTGAATGACCTGCGCGCCGGAGCCTGGCGCTGCGACGATCTGTGCAAACGTCAGCCCGGAAGCCGAACCGAGCAGCAGCACGGCCGCCCAAGCCATTGCGCTAAAAGCTGTTTGAAACATCGAGGCGACGGGAGTGCGCCGTGCAAGACCTTCTCCCCGTGCAGCACCATTACCGTGGGCCGATGCAAACTCAGCTACTACCACCAACATACGTCGCACGCGACTGAAAACCAGCCGGTAGGAATGCTTATTCATTTTCTTATAGTTTTATAAAGATTTCAAAACGCAGGTAACGCCCGAAGCGGAAGGCCGCTATTTACTCGCGGATTAACCGTTCGTAACAATCAGAATGTTCCTACTTTGATGGGACGCCGGACATTCGACAAAAGGACTTGTCGCGAACGAAAAGCAGAACAAAGTCACACGCTTGCAAGACGCGGATTGCAAACGCGGTATCGGGTCCGAAGCGTTCGGTAGTGTTGGCAAATCGATCGGGCAGAAGGCACGCAGACATCGTCGACGAAGGTGTCGAAAACTGTCTACGTTTGTCGCGCGTGCCACGCATTACTTGCAATTGCGTTGCGTGTCTTATGGACGATCACGTTAGCAACTGGCGCGTGCACATAGCACCACCTGTCCGAATCATGCGATGTGGTCAGTCAGAAAACCCAGTGATGGAGATCAACCGCTAATACCGATATCAACGATAAACCGGATGCCACAGCAAACAAGGCAGACCTGCAGCATCGACATAAACCACGGCGTTCTGCTCGAACTTTTGCATAAGCGCATCTGCGAATTGGGGTGTCGTGCCGAGGACGAAGAGACTTGCTTCGGCGGTCCACTTTCCCTTCGGATCGATGCCGGCTCCGGGCAGCGCATGCAAGCCCGCTCGTTCGATATGGTCAATCAGCAAGCACTGCCGCTTTGCGTTATGCGCCGGTTCAAGCACGTGTCCGAATGGATTGAAGGCCGTCACGAACACCGCGCTAAAGACATGATGCCTTGAAAGAAGTGAAGCAACATCGGCATTATGCTCGCCGATTTTCATCTCCACGACCGGCTCGATATCGATGCGATAAATCGCCTCGCGGTAACTATCTCGCGTCGCGTCCAAAAGGCTCGGGCTGGGCTGAATCCGTTGGTGCTCGTCGTGGTTCATGTAGGTAATCCGCGAATCGGCGGCTGAGAAAGCATGCGCTGAAGACGCACGTTGCATCTTGAACTTTACCGCGCTCGACTTGGCGGATCGATGAAACGCAGACTACCGCACGGCGAAGCGAATTCATGAAAGGCATCGCGAAGCGGAGTGCATCGAGAGAGAGAAGCAGAGAGACATCGACCCATGCGATTCGTGTCGATAACGACGCGCAGCGTGTCACGCATAACGCGGCCGAAGATAAAACGCAGAGAAGCTAGAAGACAGAGAAGCAACGAGGCCCGACGATTGTCCGTTATGTGCAACCCTGCTGCCGCTCACCGCGGCTGAAGATTTGACGCGAACGCCAGTCGTCGGAGCGAAGCACTTGCTCGCCGTCCTCGCGCGCTTCCTCTTCCGTATCAAAACCTTCGTCGCTATAAGCGGCGATTTTCATGCCGACACCCGCGGCACGTTCGACGGTGATGGCCCAATGCCAGCCGCCTTCCTGATAAAAAACATGCAGCGTCGGCAGAGACGATAAGGTCAAGTCCATGTTTGCGGCTCCTTCAAGCTGACGTTCGTAAGGCTAACCTGCCTCCTCGACGAACGCCCTCGAAAACGGGCGCTTTGTTATTGCGTCGATGTCTGTTGATATTCTTGAGCGGCTGTGAGCCGCCCCGCTCAGAACAGCATACGCAATGGGATGCTGCATTGCAACACGGGGTTTCCCGAGGCGTGGTACCGATCCGACGAGGCCGATCATTGCGGAACCTTTTACACGAGATAGACGGAAGATCGACAATGAAGCACCCGTATTGACTCAAGGCTATCTCGCCAAAAACACCTCTATTCGATGCGGATAAGTGGCGCTTCTAACGTGTCCGCCGTGTGTCCGTCGCCTAGAATGGAATAACCGCTCGACGCGATGCGAGGTGATCGCCATGGCATCTAAATTTCGTCTTTCCCATCTGATACTTTTTGCGACCGTCGTCTCATGTGCCGCGAGCGCGCTCGCCCAGCCGGTCGCGCCGATCGGCGACCCTTCCGCGCCGAAGACACGCGCTCAGGTCAAGCAGGAGTTTCTCGCCTGGCGCGCGGCCGGCTACGATCCCAACGACTGGCTGAACTATCCCGACAATGCCATGCGCGCGGGACAGATTGTCTCCCAGCAACGGCAAGCGCAACGCGCGACCGGTGCGAACTAGGTAGCGTTTCTGCTGCCTGAGCACGGTACTCGCGCGTTACTCCGCGCGCGGCCGCTGACCGCGCAAGATACGCCGCGCGATGCTCCAGCGATGCACTTCGGACGGACCGTCGTAAATGCGAAATGCGCGCATGTCGCTGAAAATGCGCGCGACGACCGTTTCGTGCGTGACGCCTTGTCCGCCGAGCACTTGCACCGAACGATCCACGACACGCCATAACGCCTCGGACGACACCACTTTCGCGACGCTCGATTCGTGTTTGCCGAGCACGCCCTGGTCGAGCACCCACGCGCAATGCCAGATGGCAAGGCGCGTGATGTGCAGATCCATTTCGTTATCGGCGAGCATGAAGCCAACGCCCTCGTGTTCGCCGAGCGACTTGCCGAACGCCTGACGCTGACGCGCATACGCCGTGGCGACATCGTGCGCACGCCGGGCCGCGCCGAGCCAGCGCATGCAATGCGTGAGACGCGCGGGCGACAGGCGCACCTGCGCATATCGGAACCCCTCGCCCGCTTCGCCAAGGACGTTTTGCGCGGGCACGCGCAAGCCTTCGAAACGCACCACGCCGTGGCCGCCGGGAAAGCATGTATCGAGCGAATCCATTGCGCGCTCGACCACGATGCCGGGGCTCCTCATATCGGCGAGGAACATGGTCGCGGGGCCGTCCTCGAAACGCGCCATGATGATCGCGACCGACGCGCCATGTGCGCCCGTGATGAACCACTTGCCGCCGTCGATCACGTAGCCGTCGCCATCGTGCACGGCAAGCGTTTGCAGCATGGAAGGATCGGCGCCCGCGCCCGGCGGCGGTTCGGTCATGCAAAAGCACGAACGAATCTCGCCCGCGGCGAGCGGACGCAGCCAGCGCTCCTTCTGCTCGGGCGTCGCGACGGCTTCGAGCAAATGCATGTTGCCTTCGTCCGGTGCGGCGATATTGAGCGCGACCGGGCCGAGCGGCGAATAACCCGCTTCCTCGAAAAGGATCGCCTTGGCGACATGATTGAGCCCAAGGCCGCCGAATTCCGGCGATACGTGACTCGACAGAAGTCCCGCACGACGGCCCTTGGCGATCAGTTCCGCGCGCAGCGCCTCGTCCGGGCCATGCGGCGTGCAGCGCGCATCGCTTTCCAGCGGCACGATCTCTTCGGCGATGAAGGCACGCACGCGCGCCTGCAATTCGGTCAACTCGGGCGTGAGGGAGAAGTCCATCGGCAAATCCTTTGAAGGCGGTGATCCACAAGCTTAACCGCGCGCGAAACGGCGCGTCATCAGGCTTTGTACCCGGCCGCTTTGTTTTTATCCGCTTTGTTATCTGCGGCTTTGTACTCGGAGTATTTGCGGGCATCGCCGCGAACCATGTCCGCCGGATACTTCGCGCGATTCAACGCCATCTTCTCGATGAGCGCGCGATGCAGATCCACGTCGAGCGAATCGGCGAGCATCACGAGATACGCGAGCACGTCGGCCATTTCGTGGCGAATCGCCACGAGCTTCGTCTCGTCCAGCTCGCTCTTGTCGCCGCTGGCCAGCCATGTGAACGGTTCGAGCAATTCGCTCGCTTCGACTGAAAGCGCGCTCGCCAGATTCTTCGGCGAGTGAAAGCGGCTCCAGTCCCGCTCGCGCACGAACTCGCGCAGCATGTCGCGCAGTTCGGTGAGTTCGCTTCGGCCTTCCGGCGCGTTGTGCTGATCCATCGCCATCCTTTGACGTGTCGTCATGCCGTTATGCCGTTGTGTCGTTATGCGGGATAAAGGCCCAGCGTGCGCGCATGCAGACGCGCGAGGCCGAGCAAGGCGTCGGTGAAAGGCGTGGCGACGCCGGTCATGGCGCCCAGTTCGCGTACCGACGCCACGAGCGCATCCAGTTCGACGGCCTTGCGCGCTTCCACGTCTTGCAGCATGGAGGTTTTCATTGCACCGAGCTTGAGTGTCACGGCATGGCGATCCGCCGGATTCTGCTCGATCGGAATGCCGAAGCGCGCGCCGATTTCCTTCGCTTCCAGCATGATGTTCGTGACGAAGCCGCGCACGAGATCGTCGCTCAGGATGCGGTCGGTGGTCGCGCCGGTGATCGCGCTGATCGGGTTCATCGTCATGTTGCCCCAGAGCTTGAACCACACGTCACGCTGAATCTGCGGCGAGAGCGTCGCGTCGAAACCGGCCTTCGTGAAGAGCGAAACGAGCGCTTCGGCACGCGTGCCCGACTGCCCCGCCGCCTCGCCGAGAATGAGACCCTTGCCTTGATGATGCCGGATCACGCCCGGCGCTTCGACCAAGCAACTCGCGTGGACCACGCAACCCACCGTTTGCGCGGCCGGAATGGCGGCGGCGATGGCGCCGTGCGGATCGATCG
Source organism: Caballeronia sp. LZ001 (assembly GCF_031450875.1). Lineage (NCBI taxonomy): Bacteria > Pseudomonadati > Pseudomonadota > Betaproteobacteria > Burkholderiales > Burkholderiaceae > Caballeronia > Caballeronia sp. LZ001. The sequence goes on from NZ_JARTVX010000004.1 coordinate 1,899,088, forward strand.
AGCTCAGCCGCTTGCCCGCGAAATCGGCGCCCAGGCCTTCGCAGAACCACCACGGCACGCCGTTCATCGCGCTCAGAACCGTGGTCTTTTCGCTCAAAAGCGGCGCGATCTGCACGGCCACGGCTTCCATCGCGGGCGCTTTCACCGCCACCACGACGAGATCCTGCGCACCGAGTTCTTCGGGCGATGCGCTCGCCGCGACCTTCACGGCATGCGTCGCATCTTTCTCGACGAGTTGCAGACCGTGCGCGCGAATGGCGTTTAGTGTCGCGCCGCGTGCGACCACGCTGACATCGCAACCCGCCTGCGCGAGCTTCACGCCGATCCAGCCGCCGATCGCGCCTGCGCCATAAATGCACACCTTCATGTCTCGTCTCCTCGTCTGAACTGTCGGACTTCATTGTAAGAGCTTGGCGCATGCCGAAACGATTCAATCTAGGCGCGCCGACGCGCATTTCAAGAGCACGAAAACGAATAAATATTCCCGTCCAAAATACGCTTTTCGATATTGAAACGATAGCCGTCGCACCTACCTTGCATGCAGAGGCAGCGAACCAGCGCGCTGTCATGGTGACATATCTCAACTTCCTGCTGCCGGCTTGACGGCCGTAACATCGGAGACCGAATCATGAGTGACTTTTATTTTGGCGGCGACTTCCTGAGCGATCTGAACCGCGTGCAACGGCAGATGTCTTCGCTTCTCGGCAATCTGCCTTCCAGCATTCGTGCCAGCCGCGCGGATGCGTTTCCCTCGCTGAACGTCGGCAGCACCGACGAAGCCATCGAAGTCGTGGCATTCGTGCCGGGCGTCGAGCCGGCATCGCTCGACGTGACGGTCGACAAAGGCCTGCTCACCATCAGCGGCGAACGGCGCGCCGAAGCATTGACCGAAGGCTCGCGCACCTACGCGAGGGAACGCTTCACGGGCGCGTTTCGCCGCGTGATCGAACTGCCGCAAAACGCGGATGCCGACAAGGTCGAAGCGCGTTATGAAAACGGCACCTTGTTTATCGTCATCGGCAAGCGCGAAGCATCCAAGCCGCGCGCCATCACCATTCAGTAAGGCACAGGGAGAAAATGATGAACGACACCACGCAAATCACCGAGCGTCAGGCAAACGAAGTTACACGCAAGAAGGAAGACACCGTGCGCCGCACGACGGTCACGCCTGCGGTCGATATCGTCGAGGATAGTCAGGGCATCACGCTGTGGGCCGACCTGCCCGGCGTGCCCCGCGAGAAACTCGATGTGAAAGTGCATGACTCGCGTCTCACCATCGAAGCCGAGGCAATCGTCCCTGTCACGGCGTCGCTGCGTGTGCATCACGCCGAATTGCGCGTGCCGCGCTTTGCACGCGCATTCACGATAAGCGACGACTTCGACACCGCGAAGATCGATGCCAACCTGCAGAACGGCGTGCTGAAGCTGACCATTCCGCGTCGTGAAGAAGCGCGTCCGCGTCGCGTGGAAGTGCGCGCGAGTTGAGCGCTTCGATGTCTCAGCAATAACGAACGGCCGCTATCACGCGGCCGTTTTTTCGCCTGCACGAGCCTCTATAATCCCAGGGCGGTCACAAGCAATCAAACTCAAACAAGGGACTTAATCGTGAAGAGGCTGTTGACGGTGTTGCTGGGCTCCATGCTGACTGTAGCCGTCAGCGCGCATGCGAAAGACTGGTCGACCATTCGCTTCGGCACGGACGCGAGCTATCCGCCGTTCGAATCGAAAGCGCCCGATGGAACGCTCGTCGGCTTCGATATCGATGTCGGCAACGAACTCTGCCGGCGGCTCGAAGCAAAATGCGTGTGGGTCGAAAACGCCTTCGACGGCATGATTCCCGGCCTCAAGTCGCGCAAGTTCGACGGCGTGCTCTCGACCATGTCGATGACGCCCGCGCGCGTCAAGCAGATCGCCTTCTCCAGCAAGCTCTTCCACGTTCCCACGCGTCTCGTCTCGAAGCGCGATGCGAACATCCAGCCTACGGCCGAATCGCTCGCGGGTAAGTCCGTGGGCGTCGAACAAGGGTCGATGCAAGAGACATACGCAAAGGCGCATTGGGGCGCGAAGGGCGTGACCATCGTGTCGTATGCGGATCAGGATCAGGTCTATGCGGATCTGCTCACGGGCCGGCTCGACGCGTCGCTGCAAAACGCGGTGCAAGCGGAACGCGGCTTTCTCGATACCCCGCGCGGCAAGCCCTACGCATTCGCAGGCGGCGCGCTCGAAGACCCCGCGATCTTCGGACCGGGCACGGCTATCGGCTTGCGTCGCGAAGACACCGACTTGAAGGAGAAGCTCGATGGCGCCATCGCCGCGATGATCAAGGACGGCACGTACAAGCGCATCGAGCAAAAGTATTTCGATTTCGATATCTATGGCGAATGAAGGAGCTGCCATGACCAACGTTCATCAGGCCGCAAGCGTCGGCTACACGGCGAACGCGGATAGCTACGTGCGCGGACGGCCCGACTATCCGCCCGAACTCGCGGGCTGGCTCGCCGAGACGCTCGGCTTGCGGCCGGGCGCGAGCGTCGTCGATCTGGGCGCGGGCACGGGCAAGTTCACGCCGCGCCTCGTTGCAACCGGCGCGCGCGTGATTGCCGTCGAACCCGTCGCTTCGATGCGCGCGAAGCTCGCCGCCGCCCAGCCGAGTGTGGAAGTGCTCGAAGGCGCCGCGCAAGCCATTCCGCTTGACGATGCATCGGTGGATGCCGTCGTGTGCGCACAGTCGTTCCACTGGTTTGCGAACGGCGAAGCGTTGAGCGAGATTCATCGCGTGTTGAAGCCGGGCGGAAAGCTCGGCCTCGTCTGGAATCTGCGCGACTTTCGTGTGCCGTGGGTGGCGAAGCTCGACGCCATCGTGAACCGCTACGAGGGCGATGCGCCGCGCTTTTATACAGGCGAATGGCGCCACGCGTTTCCGCATAAAGGTTTCGACGCGCTCGCCGAAACCCATTTTTCGATCGGACACACCGGTTCCCCCGACGATGTAATCGTGCATCGCGTGCGCTCGACCAGTTTTATCGCGGCGTTGCCGGAAGCGGAACGCGTGCTCATCGACGATGAAGTACGCGCGTTGATCGAAGCCGAACCGGAGTTGCGCGGCAAGGATGTCGTCACCGTGCCCTACACGACTGCGGCCTTCGTTGCGGTCAGGAAATGACGCGTGCACGAAGACGGGGCGCGTAGTTTGAAGCGCGCATTGTCCTTTTTGCACGCGGGCGAATGCGCCTCGAAACGCGCTCGACCATCCGACGTGCTTTGCGCATCTCGGCATGGTGCTTGCATTGCTCTCGCTCACCCAGCCGGCTAATGTCGAGGACACCATGCATCAGGCGATCGAACCGCATGAATTGACCAAGATCGATCTTGCACGTTTTCAGGTCGTGCAGGTTTCCGATGGCACGCACACCGTCGTGCTGTGGGAGGCGCCCGAGCACGCCACCAATCGTCTCAAGCATATCGACGCTTGCACGCTCACCATTCGTCTGTGCGATCCGCTCAATCCCGTACGCAGAAAAGACGTGTGTGAGCGGCTACAGGCGCATTTGGCCGCGTCGCGCGAGACACGGCATGGTCTGCGCAATCCTTCCGACGTAAGCGCAGCGGTGACGCCGCCACGCAACGCGAACATCGCGAGGCAGCGCACGCATGAGTCCAGCGGAAGTGCTTGAGGCTGCATCGCGGGTGCCTACGTAATCGCGCCTTCTAGGAACGACCACAGCAAATCGTCCATCGAATACGGGACGTTGAAGCGGAACGACGCGCTCTCGGCGTCGCCCGGGCGAAAGTACGAGCCAGGCGCGAGCCAGATTCCATGCGATAACGCGCGCGTTGCGATGTCGCCTGCATCGGCGGGATCGATCGGCAATTCGCCCCATACGAACAGCCCCGCGCGCGGCCGGCGGAACAGCGCTATGCCGAGCGCATCCATGCGCTCCTCCACGAGCGCGTGCGCGTCCTTCAGTTTTTCCACGACGAATTCGACATGCCGCGCGTAGCGGCCTTCGGTCAGCACTTTCTCGACGATTCGTTCAGTCGTCTCCGACGATGTCAGTCCCACCGCCATCTTCGTGCGCGCGAGTTCGCGCAGCACTTCGCGCTCGGCGACGACATAACCGCATCGCAACGAAGGCGTGATGGTCTTCGCGAAACCGCCGACATACAGCACGCGATGCAACCCTTCCATCGCCGCGAGCAAGGGCGCGCCCGGCGGCGCAAGTTCACGATTGACATCGTCCTCGACGACCCACATGCCGTGGCGCTCCGCAATCTGCATCAAACGAAACGCCGACGCCATGCTGAACGTCGCGCCCGTCGGGTTCTGCAGAGTCGTATTGAGAAAAACCGCTTTCGGCCGATGCTCGATTGCAATCCGCTCGAACGCTTCCGTATCGATGCCCGCCACGGTGCGCGGCACGCCATGCACGTCGAGACCCGCGAGCCGCAGAATCTGCAGCAGATTGCAGTAGCCGGGATCTTCGACGACGACCGCATCGCCCGGTCGCAGCAGCGTGCGCACGATCAGATCGAGCGCCTGCGTGGCGCCGGCCGTCAACAGTACGTTCGCCGCGGCATCGACGGGCAAACCGTGCCGGTCGAGCTGCTCCGCAATGCGTTCGCGCAGAGGCGCAAATCCATAAGGCCGCCCGTAATCGGCAATGCGCGCCGCCGGCACGCGGCTCACCGCGCGCAACGCGTGCTGCAAACCGCTTTCGTTGACCCATTCGTTCGGCAGCCAGCCACAGCCGGATTTAATCGGCACGGAATGATCCGCGAAGACATCCGAGAGCAGCCAGGTCGCCGTGAGACTAGGCGGCTGCCATTCGACGGCCCGCACGCGCTCGCTTTTCTGGCGCACCGCCACGCGATACCCCGAACCGCGCCGCGCGATGACAAGACCCATCGACACGAGCCTGCCATACGCTTCGGTCACCGTGAACGTGCTGAGCGCGTGCGACTCGGCGAGCCGGCGCACCGAGGGCAAAAGCGCGCCCGCGCGCAGCGTCTCGGCCTCGATAGCGCCCGAAAAAGCCTGCACGAGTTGTTCGACGAGCGTCGGCGCATGACGCGAGCCGCGTTCGAGCCTGAGTTCTATCATGTGTATGGATAGTCGAAACACGCGGGACTGGATGAATATGCGCCGCGCTCGCCACTACAGTTTGCATCATTTTGCCAGCACAGTTGGCAATGCAGTGAACCAACTGTCTATGCCTCGCCATTTTGTCGAGGAATAGAGTGACCGTTCCTTGAGGAGACTTGATATGAATGCCCGCCCCGTCATCGAAGACCTTTCGTCGTTCTGGATGCCCTTCACCGCCAACCGCCAGTTCAAGGCCGCACCGCGCCTGCTCGAAAGCGCGAAAGGCATGTACTACCGCTCGACGGACGGCCGCGAAATTCTCGATGGATGCGCGGGCCTTTGGTGCGTGAACGCAGGCCATTGCCGCGACGAGATCGTCGAAGCGGTGCAGAAGGCGCTCTCGACGCTCGATTTCGCGCCGACCTTCCAGATGGGCCATCCGCTTGCCTTCGAGGCGGCCACCAAGGTCGCGGGCCTGATGCCCGAAGGACTGGATCGCATCTTCTTCACGAACTCCGGTTCCGAATCCGTCGATACGGCGCTGAAGATCGCGATTGCCTACCATCGCGCGCGCGGCGAAGGTCAGCGCACGCGTCTCATCGGCCGCGAGCGCGGTTATCACGGCGTCGGCTTCGGCGGCATCTCGGTGGGCGGCATCGCGCCGAATCGCAAAACGTTCTCGGGCGCGCTGTTGCCGTCGATCGATCACTTGCCGCATACGCACGACCTCGCGCACAACGCGTTTTCCAAGGGTCAGCCCGCGTGGGGTGAGCATCTCGCGGAAGAACTGGAACGTATCGTCGCGCTGCACGATGCATCGACGATTGCCGCGGTCATCGTCGAGCCGCTCGCGGGTTCGACTGGCGTTCTGGTGCCGCCGAAGGGCTACTTGCAGAAGCTGCGCGAAATCTGCACGAAGCACGGCATTCTTCTGATCTTCGACGAAGTCATCACCGGCTTCGGGCGTCTGGGCAAGGCCACGGCGAGCGAGTATTTCGGTGTGACGCCGGACCTCATCACCATGGCGAAAGCCATCAACAACGCCACCATTCCCATGGGCGCGGTCGCGGCGCATCGCAAGGTGCACGACGCAATCGTCGATGCAGGCGCGGCGAACGCGATCGAACTGTTCCACGGCTATACGTATTCGGCACACCCTGTTGCAACCGCGGCGGCTGTCGCGACACTCGATCTGTACGCGCGTGACAAGTTGTTCGAGCGCGCGGCGTCGAAGGCGGAGAAGTTCGAAAGCGCCGTGCACGCGTTGCGCGATGCGCCGTATGTGAAGGACATCCGCAATCTCGGACTCGTCGCGGGCGTGGAGTTGGAATCGCGTGAAGGCGCGCCGGGTGCGCGTGCTTATGAAGTGTTCGTGAAGTGCTTCGAGGCAGGCGTGCTCGTGCGCTACACCGGCGATATCCTCGCGTTCTCGCCGCCGCTGATCGTCGAGGACGATCAGATCGATCATATCTTCGGCACGGTGCGCAAGGTGTTGCAGAGCGTGAAGTAAGCGCCATTGCCCGGCATCCCGATTCGAGGATGCCGGGCCTTCTCACCGCTCGATGACCAGCAGCGTCGATGTCGCCGAAGCCAACAACCTTCCGCTCGCGTCCTTGAGCGTCGCTTCGGCAAACGCCGCGCGCCGCCCCATCGTCAGCACGCGTCCTTCGGCGCGCACCAAACCGGAATCGCGCGTCACGGCCTTGTGATAGGCCACTTTCAGCTCGAGCGTCGTATAGGCCTGTGTCGCGGTCAGACACGAATGCACCGCGCATCCACATGCCGAATCGAGCAAGGTGGCCGCGTAGCCGCCATGCACCGTGCCGATCGGGTTATACGCATGATCGCCCGGTATGCCTTCGAACACGGCCCTGCCCGCTTCCACTTCCACGAAGTCGAGCCTGAGCGACTCGAATATGCCGGGCTTGCGGCCGCTAGCGATCAGCCGGCGCAATTGAGCGAGGCCGTCGAGGCCGGGTGCGGTTTCGTCGATCAAGCTCATTTCGTGTTCTCCTTGAGACTCGCTGTCTTGATGGGATCGTCATCGTTAGTCACGCTCCAGCCGCCGCCGAGCGACCGATACAGCGCCACCGCCGCGAGCGCGTGCTCGCGCTTTGCCTGGTTCAGCGCATCGGCGTCGCGCAGATAGGACTGTTGGGCATCGAGCACATCCAGAAAGCTTGCCGCGCCTCCCTTGTAGAGCTGCGTCGAAAGCGTAAGCGACTGCCCCGATGCACCGAGCGCGTCGGTCAATCTCGCGCTCTGCTCGGTCGTGCTGACGAGGTCGCTGCGCGTATCTTCCACGTCCTTGAGCGCTTCGAGCAGGGTCTGCCGCAAATGCAGTTCCGACTCGCGCATCCTGCTCTCGTTCTGTTCGATCTCGGCCGTGATACGCCCCGCGTTGAAGATCGGACTCGTGGCGTTGAGCGCGGCCGAAAAACAGGTTGTCGGTGAGCGTCGGCAAGCCGAGATAAGACGATGCAAGCAAGCCATCCGACAAGCGCAGCGAGAACTTCGGATAGCGCTCCGCGCGCGCCACGCCCACTTCCGCCGCGCGTTGCTGAAGCGTCGCGTAGGCCACCAGCACATCGGGTCGACGCAGCAGCGCTTCGGAAGGCAGCAATTGCGGCGCGCCATCGGCAGGGACGGGAATTGCGGGCAATGCGCCGGGATTGGCGAGCATCAGTTGGTCGATGGACTCCGGCGTGCGGCCCGAATACACGGCAATAAGGCTCAACTGATGCTGAATGGTCGACTGCGTGCGCGGCATGCGCGATTGCAGATCACTGAGCTGATTCTGCGCGCGCGCCACGTCGAGTTTCGTCGACAAGCCGAATTGCAGGCGGCGTTGCGTGAGCTTCAGCGCGCGTTCGCGGATCGCCTCGTTGTCTTGCAGAATCTTGAGTTCGGCCTGCGCCCAACGTAAGTCGACGTAAGCGGCGGCCGTATCGGCAGCGAGTGCAAGACGCAGTTGATCCGACGCGTGTTCGCGGCCGACCAGTTGCGCCTGCGCCGCCAGCAATTCGAGCCGCTCGCCGCCGAACACATCCGGCGTCCAACTCAGTGCGAGACCGACGCCCGCCTGACGCACATAGCCAAGCGGCGGCGGCGTGTTCTGGCGCGTATCGGACGCCGTGGCGTTCGCATCGAGTTGCGGCAGCAAGGCAGCGCGGCGTTGCGTGGTGAGCGCCTCGGCCTGCTTCACGCGCTCCACTGCGGCCTGGAGGTCGAGATTGCCGTTCAGCACCGACGCGACGAGTTCATGCATCACCGGGTCGTTGAACTGATTCCACCATGCGGCTGGATCGGCGGTATTGGCGGGCACTTCCACGTTCCAATCGACAGGAGCCGTCGTCTGAACCGTCGCCGGAAGATCGGCGTGCGTCGCGGGTTGCACGGCGCAAGCACTCAACGCGCTCAAGGCCAGAAATTCGATGAGAAGCTTCTTCATGGTCGTATTCACTCAATGCGCATCGGACGAAGGCGGCGCGCTTGCAATCGGCTTCGAAAAAATCACGCTGACGATACCGACGAGAAAGCACAGCGCGAGCAGATAGAAGCAGTCGGCGAAAGTCAGAACGAGTGCTTCGCGAAACACGAGCGCATGCAGCGAAGCGAGCCCGGCTTGCGATGCATCGAGCGCATCGCCGGCGGCGGCGGCGAGATGTGCGGAACTGCGCGAGAGCATCTGCTCGATGACGGGCCGGCCAACGGTCACGCTCTCGCTCAGCCGCAGATAGTGCAGGTTCAGCCTGTCGTTGAGCATGGTCGCACTCACTGCAATGCCGATCGCGCCGCCCAGATTACGCATCAGATTGAACAGTCCGCTCGCCGATTTGAGCCGCGACTGTGGCAACGACCCGAGCGCCATCGTCACGATGGGCGGCACCGCGAACTGTTGCCCGATGCCGCGCAACGCCTGCGGTAGAAGCAGTTCCTGCCAGCCCCAGTCATGCGTGAGCGGCGTATAGAGAAAGCATCCCGCGCCGAAGCAGATGAGCCCGAAAACCAGCAAGATGCGCATGTCGAAGAAGCGCGTGGCGAACGCGTAAGCCCCGAGCGCGATCAACTGAAAGCAGCCGACGGAAAGCAGCGCGAGACCCGTCTGCAACGAGTCGAAGCCGCGCACGCGGCTCAGGAACACGGGCGTCAGAAACACTGACACGAAGATGCCGATGCCCGTCACGAACGAGAGCAGACTGCCGATTGCGAAGTTGCGAACCGCGAGCGCGCGCAGATCGACGATCGGTTCTTTCGCGGTGAACGCATGCACGAGGAACAGGAAACCGCAGATCGCCGAAATCCAGGTGCAGGCCACGATTACGTTGTCGCCGAACCAGTTCTTGCGCGGCCCTTCTTCAAGCACGTATTCCAGACAGCCGAGGAAGCCGGACATCAGCGCGATGCCGACGTAATCGCCCTTCTTGAGCAGCGAAAGATCGGGCGAATCGATATGCACGTATTTCGGCACCAGCACCGCGACCACGATTCCCGGCACGACGTTCAGATAGAAGAGCCAGTGCCATGACCATTGATCGGTAATCCACCCGCCGATCACCGGTCCGATTGCAGGCGCGAGCGAGGCCAGCGCGCCAATAGTTGTCGATGCAATCAGTCGCTGTTTGCCGGGGAACAGCACGAAGGCGGTCGTGAACACGGTCGGGATCATCGCGGCGCCGAGCGCGCCCTGCATGCCGCGAAAGAGGATCATCGAATTGATGTCCCACGCCATGCCGCACAACATGCTCGTGATGGTGAAGCCCACCGCGGATGCCACGAATAGCCAGCGCGTGGAGAACACTTTCGAGAGCCAGCCCGACATCGGAATGACGAGAATCTCCGCGATCAGATACGACGTCTGCACCCACGAAAGCTCGTCCTGACTCGCCGATAAACCGCCGCCGATATCCTTGAGCGATGACGCGACGATCTGAATATCGAGCGTCGCCATGAAAAAGCCGAGGCACATCAGCGCGAACGCGAGCACGCGCTGACGCGTGGGCTGACTTGCCGGGTCCAAGGGAGCGGTCTGTGTCATCGTCTTATCCGCGCGATTTGTCGAGATGAACCTTCACCGTCGCGGAAAGGCCGGGCCGCAACACGTGCTCCATGCCTTTCGGTACGTCCAGACGAATGCGCACCGGCACACGCTGAACGATCTTGGTAAAGTTGCCGGTGGCGTTTTCGGCGGGAAGCACGCTGAAGGTCGCGCCCGTGGCCGGCGCGAGACTTTCGATGTGACCCGTCAGCGGCACGCTCGATGCGTCGAGGTTCACATCGGCTTCATCGCCGGCGCGCATTTTCTTGAGCTGGTCTTCCTTGAAGTTGGCGTCGACCCAGAGGCCCGTGGCGGGCACCACGGTCAACAACGATGTCCCGACGTTCGCGAGCACGCCGACGCGCGCCGTGCGATTTCCCACGTAGCCATCGACAGGCGAACGGATCGTCGTGTATTCGACGTTGAGTTCGGCCACGCGCCGCGCGGCTTCGGCGGTCTGCACGCGCGCTTGCGCGTCTGCAATCTGCGCTTCGATCACCGTCAACTGGCGTTTTGCCGCGACGAGCGATGCGCCGCTCCGATCCATCGCCGCTTGCGCCTTGAGATAGTCGGCATCGGCGCGTTCGACGATCTGGTTCGACACCGCGTCGTCCTTGACGAGTTCCCGATAACGCGAACGGTCGGACGTGCTGCGCGACAATTCCGCCGACGAAGCACGCACTTCCGCCTGCTGCTGGTTGATGACCGCCGCCTGCAACGCGTCCTTGGCGCGCAGTTCATCGACCGCGGCCCGCGCGCTCGACACTTCCGCGTTCGCTTGCGCCAGGCGGGCGTCGTAGTCGCGCGCATCGAGGCGAATCAGCACCTGGCCTGCCTTCACCGGCTGATTGTCCGTGACGAGCACATCCGTCACGAAGCCGTTGACCTTCGGGGCGAGCACGGTGACATCGCCGCCGACGTAAGCGTCGTCGGTGGTCTGCACGAAGCGCAGCACGAGCGCCCAGTACGCCGCAGCCGCAATCACGATGATCGCGACAAGCCCTAGCGAGAGCAGCATCCACGGTATCCGGCGCGGCTTCGCGGCCGCTGCGGGCGAAGTGGCCGAAGGAAGATTGGTCGATGGAGTCGTCATTTGCGAGTCGTTGTGCATATGCACGAAAGTGAATGGAATAGCGCGCGTTTCGAGCCGCGCATGATGACTCGAAAGACTATATGTGCATATGCACCCGGTCAACCTGCGCGGCCGACATGAGTGAATAACGCGGAGAGAAAGAATCGGGGATCAGGCGTGCGGGCGGGCTGTTGCGCTTTGGTCCGAGCAGAAACGCACCGCATGTTCGACGAAGGCGCGCACCTTGGCGGGCAAGAGCGTACGCGTGCTGAAGGCAAGCTTGAATTCGATGGCGCCATCGACGAGTTCGTAGGCATCGAGTAACGTCACGAGCCGGCCGGCTTGCACTTCCTCGTGCACGAGCGCGACAGGCAACATGCCGATGCCGAAGCCTTCCAGCACCATCGCGCGATTGAAGACGGCGCTGTTCGACGAGGTATCGTAACGCAGCGGCACGATCACGTCCTCGCCGCCGATTCGAAACGTCAGCGCCGGTTTGCGGATGGACGCGGACATCGGCACGAAGTCGTGATCGATGAGTTCGGATGGATGACGCGGCGCCGGATGAGCCGCAAGATACGTGGGACTGGCGACGAGCGCAAGCGGAATGGTTTCGAGCAGACGCGTGACCACGGTATCGCTCGACAACATGAACGGCATGACGATACCCAGATCGTAGCCTTCGCCGACGAGATCGACGGGACGCTCGGTCAGCGTCACATCGAGCCGCACTTGCGGATGCTCGCGTCTGAAGCTCGCGATCAGCGGGACATAGCGGCTCATCATCACCGTGGTGTGCGCGACGAGCCGCAAGAGGCCTGTCGCCTCGCTCGCGCGATTGGACGCGCGTTCCTCCATTGCCTGAAGCTCGTCGAGAAGCCGCGAGCAGTCGGTGAAGAAGCGCTCGGCGGTTTCGGTCAGCGATATCTGCCGCGTCGTGCGATTGAAAAGCCTGCTGCCCAGGCGCTGCTCCAGGCCCGCGATCGCGCGCGAAACGACCGGCGGCGACAAGCCGAGAATATCCGCCGCGCGCGCGAAGCTGCGCGCCTCCACTACCGTGCGAAAGATCTTCAGGCTTGTCAGGTAGTCCATTTTTAATGTCGATGCGTCAGTCGGCGGGCCGCAGTTTCTTCACTTCGTCGTCGGATGGCTGCACGCTCGCGCCGTCGATATAACGATACGACGTCATCACGCCCTTGCCGTCCTTGAGCGCGGTGACGCCGACATACGCGCCCATCGTCGATTGATTGTCCTGCTTGCGGTAGGTGATCGGTCCGAACGGCGAATCGACGCCAAGGCCCTTGAAGGCGGCCGCGAGCTTGTCGGGATCGGCGGAACCGGCTTTCTTCAGGCCGTTGGCAAGCGACATCATCGCGGTATAACCGACCACGGAACCGAGCCGCGGATAGTCGTGATACTTCGCCTCGTAGTCCGCGACGAACTTCTTGTTGGCGGGGGTATCGATTGAATACCACGGGTAGCCCGTCACCACCCAACCGACCGGCGCTTCAGCGCCCAACGGATCGAGATAATCAGGCTCGCCCGTCAGCAACGACACCACCGCGCGATCCTTGAACAAGCCACGCGTATTGCCTTCGCGCACGAACTTGCCGAGGTCGGCGCTAAAGAGCACGTTGAAGATGGCGTCGGGCCTGGCGTCGGCGAGCGCTTGCGTCACCGCGCCGGCATCCACCTTGCCGAGCGGCGTCGCTTGTTCGGCGACGAACTCCACATCCGGCTGCGCGGCCTTGAGCAGACGCTTGAAGGTCGCCACGGCCGATTGTCCGTACTCGTAATTCGGATACACCAGCGCCCAGCGCTTTTTCTTGAGCTTCGCGGCTTCGGGCACGAGCATCGCCACTTGCATATAGGTCGATGGCCGCAGCCGATACGTGTACTTGTTGCCATCTTGCCAGACGATCTTGTCCGTCAGGGGCTCGGCGGCGAGGAAGAAAATGCGCCGCTGCTTGGCGAAGTCCGAGAGCGCGAGGCCAGTGTTGGACAAGTAGCCGCCGAAGAGCAGTTGCACCTGTTCGCGCGCGATGAGTTCCTGCGCGACGCGCACCGTATCGCCCGGATTACCGTTGTCGTCGCGCGAGACGACTTCGAGCTTGTTGCCGTTGATGCCGCCCGCCGCGTTGATCTCGTCGAGCGCCAGATTCCAGCCGTTCTTGTAAGGCATGAGGAACGCAGGCTGCGCCTTGTAGCTATTGATCTCGCCGATGCGAATGGTGTCGGCGTGCGCGCCGAGGGTCACGCTCACGGCGGCGGAAGTCAGGGTCAGGCGAATCAGCGTGCCTGCTCGGGTAATCATCAAGCGTTCTCCTTTGGTCGATTCATTCCGTCAGACGCCGAGCAAGTCGCGTCGCGCGGTGCCGTCGCGCACGAAATCGCGCATCGCGCCCGCATAGCGCACTTGCCCTTTCTCCAGCACATACGCGCGGTCGCAGACGCGTTCCGCGAAGTTCAGATTCTGCTCGGACAGCAGGATCGACAAGCCCTCGCGCTTCAGTTCGAGGATCATGTCGGCCATTTGCCGCACGATCACCGGCGCAACGCCTTCCGATGGCTCGTCGAGCAACACGAGGCGCGGATTGCCCATCAGTGTGCGCGAAACCGTGAGCATCTGCTGCTCGCCGCCGCTCATGCGGCTGCCGCGCCGCTCGCGCATCTCGCCGAGGTTCGGAAATACGCGAAAAAGCTTGTCCGGCGTCCACTGCGGCGCACCTTCGCGCGCCGGCTGGCGTCCCGTGTCGAGATTTTCCATCACCGTGAGATCGCCGAACACGCGCCGGTCTTCCGGCACGTAGCCAAGCCCCAAGCGCGCGATACGGTAAGGCGCCACGCCCGCAATGTCCTCGCCCATGAAGCGAATGGTGCCCGATGTCCGCGCGAGCATGCCCATGACCGCTTTCATCGTCGTGGATTTGCCCGCGCCGTTACGGCCCATCAACGCGACGACTTCGCCGCGCCCCACTTCGAAGCCGACATCGAACAGAATCCGCGCGCGGCCATAGTATGCGTTCAAAGCCTCGACCTTGAGGAGCGCGTTCGATCGACTCATTCGCTGCCCTCCCCGAGATAGACTTCGCGCACGCGCGGATCGTCGCGTACGGTGCGCGCGTCGCCTGCCGCGATCAGCTTGCCGCGCGCCAGCACGATCAACCGGTCCGCATATTCGAACACCACGTCCATGCTGTGCTCCGTGAACAGCACGCCGATATCGCGCTCCCTTGCAAGCCGCGCCGTCAACGCCATTAGCGCGTGACGCTCTTGCGGCGCCATGCCTGCGGTGGGCTCATCCATTAACAGCAGATTCGGTCGATTCGCAAGCGCGATCGCCAGTTCGACGCGTTTCACATCGCCATACGCCAACACCGCGCAACTACGGTTCGCGTGCGACGTCATGCCGACGAGTTCGAGCAGTGCGAGCGCTTCATCCTCGCGCCACGCGGCCACGCGCGCAAACGGATTGAACACGCGACGCTCGCGCGATAACAACGCCATTTGCACGTTTTCGAGCACCGTCATCGAATTGAACGTGGCGGCAATCTGAAACGTGCGCCCGACGCCCAGCCGCCAGATATCGCGCGGACGCTTGCCCGCGATCTCGTGACCGTCGAAACGGATCGATCCCGACGAAGGCTTCAACTGCCCGTTGATCATGTTGAAGCACGTCGACTTGCCCGCGCCATTCGGCCCGATGAGCGCAAGCAACTGGCCCGCCGCGAGATCGAACGACACGCTATCGACAGCCTTGACGCCGTCGAACGCTTTCGAAAGATGCTCGATGCGCAAGAGCATCATTGCGCCTTCCCGAAACGTTCGCGCGCAAAGCCCACGATGCCCTGCGGAAACGCGATCACGAGCAGCAGAATCACGCCGCCGAGCAGCGCCTGCCAGTAGTCGGTCTGACGCGCGACGGTGTCCTGCAGCCACGTGAAGAGCGCGGCGCCGACGACAGGCCCGGATAGCGTCTGTATGCCGCCGAGCAGGACCATGACGAGACCATCGACGGATCGGGAGACGCTGATCGCATCCGGCGAGATATTGCCTTTGGAAAAGGCATAGAGCGATCCGGCGAGACCGCACACGAGCGCCGCGACGACGAACGCCATCCATTGAACGCGCATGACGTCGATGCCAATTGCTTCCGCACGCAACGGCGAATCGCGGCCGGCGCGCATGGCGAGGCCGAGCGGCGCGAACAGCATGCGCCTCAACAGCCATACGCCGATGATCGCGAACCCGAGCGTCAAATAGTAAAACGCAACCGGCGACGCCAGCCACGCCGCTGGCCAGATACCGAGCACACCATTGCTGCCGCCGGTGACTTCATCCCATTGGTACACGACGGACCACACGATCTGCGCGAACGCGAGCGTGAGCATGGCGAGATAGACGCCAGACAAGCGCACGCAGAACCAGCCGAACACGAGCGCGCCGACGCCTGCCATGAGCGGGCCGAGCACGAGCGACACTTCCATCGGCCACGAAAAGAGCTTCAGGAAAAGGGCCGCGCCATAAGCGCCTAAGCCGAAATAAGCCGCGTGCCCGAACGAATGCATGCCGCCCGGTCCCATGATGAAATGCAGGCTCGCGGCGAACAACACGGCGATAAAGATTTCGACGAGCAACACGGGCATGTAGGGAAACGCGCCAGCGGCGAGCGGCGCAAGCGCCAGCAAGACGATGACGCCCGCTGCTGCGATTTTCAGGCGGCGCGTGGCGGGACGAAGCGGCGTATCGGCGGGCGCGGCAGTGCGCGCGATGGCTTGCGGACGGCCGAAGAGTCCCCACGGACGCAACACGAGCACCACGGCCATCACGACGAACTCCGCGACGAGCGTGAACTTCGACAGGGAAAAGTCGATACCGCCGAGCGACACATGCCCGATGCCAATGCATAGCGCCTTGATCTCCGCAATCAGCAAGGCAGCGACGAACGCGCCGGGTATCGAACCCATGCCGCCCACGACCACCACGACGAACGCGTTGCCGATAGTCTCCAGATCGAGCGAGAGATTCGCCGACATGCGCGGCACTTGCAGCGCGCCGCCCAGCCCCGCGAGAAACGCGCCCGCGAAAAAGACACCGGTGAAAAGCCACGCCTGATTCACGCCGAGCGCGCCGAGCATCTCGCGGTCGGCGCTTGCCGCGCGCACGAGCGTGCCCCAGCGCGTGCGCGTCAGCGCCCACCACAACACCGCGAGCACGAGCGGGCCGATGCACATCAGCGCGATGTCATACGAAGGCAACGCGTGACCGAGCAATTGCACGGCGCCCGCGAGATGCGGCGCGCGCGGACCGAACAGGTCTTCGGGGCCCCAGAGATAGAGCGCGGCATCGCGAAAGATCAAAACAAGCGCAAAGGTTGCGAGGAGGTGGAACAACTCGGGCGCGCGATAGATGCGCCTCAACACGCCGACTTCGATCAGCGCGCCAAGCACGCCGATGACGAGCGCCGCCGCCAGCACCGACATCCAGAAGCCCGCGACGCTCTGTCCGAAGCGGCTCGTCAGGCTGTACGCGACGTACACGCCGAGCATGTAGAGCGAGCCGTGCGCGAAGTTGACGATGCGCGTCACCCCGAATATCAGCGATAAACCCGAGGCGACGAGAAAGAGCGCGGAGGCATCGGCGAGACCGTTGACGAGTTGGACGAGCAAGTTGGCGAGCATCGGGCGCGGTCGGGAGTCGGCTTGAATCGGGCTGAGTCGTGCGTTGGGCGAGCGAGCCGTCATTATCGATGAAATGCACGCTTCGGCCTTATTGCATCAAAAAGCAGCGCGCGGGAAACCGGTTCGAGCGCTGCTTTTGAAGCTCGCATGGGCGCTTGGGGCGCAAGCGTCGATCAGTCCTGCACCCGGCTCGCGAAGTGATCCGCGGCCATGAGTCTGAAGGCCGTCACAGCGGGATTATCCTGATCCACGCGCCATGCCATGCTCATTTCCGCCTGCACGTGATTGTTGGCGATATGCCTGAACTCGACGTTGTCGTAATGAAAGCGCTGCGCCGACGCCGGCAGGATGCTAAGACCAAGCCCCGCGCGCACGAGCGAGAGAATGGTGGGCGTCTGGTCGATATATTGCGTGAAATGCGGGTTCACTTCTTCCCTCGCGAGCATGCCCATGATGCGGTCGCAGAAGTATTTGCCGTGCACCGGCGAGTGCATGATGAACGGCTCTTGATCGAGTTGCGGCAGGGCGATCTCGTCATAAGCGCATAGCTCGTGACCGGCGGGCAGCGCGACGATCAGCGGCTCTCTGTCGATGAGCAGAAATTCGAGCTGTTGCCGCGAAGGCAAGGGCCGCAGAAAGCCGAGGTCGATGGTATTGGCCGCGAAGGCCTCGATCTGCGCGACGGAAACGAGTTCGAGCAGGACGACATCGATATCGGGCAGCGCGTGCTTGGCCGCGACGAGCAGTTGCGGAATCAACTCGTAGCCGGCCGCGCCCGTGAAGCCGAGCCGCACGCGTCCCGTCTTGCCCTTGCTCGCGCGCCGCACCGTGCTTTCCGCTTGCTCGGAGAGATTGAGCAGACGCGCGGCATCGGCAAGAAAGACGCGCCCTTCCGGCGTCAGCTTGACCGTGCGGCCAACGCGTTCGAACAACATGACGCCGAGATTCTCTTCAAGCAGATGAATCTGCCTGGAAAGCGGCGGCTGCGTCATGTTGAGCAGCGCAGCCGCACGCCTGAAGTTCAGTTCCGTCGCGGCGGCGACGAAGCAACGCACTTGTCCGAGATCGAGCATGCGGAATCGACTTTGACGAAATAGCCGATCATTATAGGTCGAGGCTCGCGAGTGGCTCCTGCGTTGCTTTACGGCCGTGCATGCATCAGGTCGTCAGGCTGCCTTCGGGACGCTGCCCGGCAAGCGCCTGCGCGATGCTCGACAGAACCATCTCGCCCATGGCCGTGCGCGATTCCACCGTCGCGCTCGCGCGATGCGCCTGCAACACCACGCGGTCCATGCCGAAGAGTTCGGCGGGCACGTTGGGTTCATCGACGAATACGTCGAGACTCGCGCCCGCGATCACGCCGCCCTGCAACGCCTGCACGAGATCGCTTTCCACCACGAGCTTGCCGCGCGCGATGTTGATGAGATAGCCGTCGCGGCCCAGGGCGTCCAACACGGCTGCATCGACGATGCCTTGCGCTTTATCGGCGGCTGCGGCAAGCACGAGGATGTCGCTGTCGCGCGCAAGTTGCAGCAGGTCGGGCACAAAGCGATGCGCAATGTCGTCCATGGCGCGTACATCGGTATAGGCGACAGGACAGCCGAACGCCGCGGCGCGCACGGCGATGGCGCGTCCGACCTTGCCCATGCCGACGATGCCCACGCGCTTGCCGCTGAAACGGCGTGACAGCGGAATCGCAGCGGGGCTCGGGTTTTCAGGCCACTTGCCGGTCTTCACGAAGTCGTTGCCCGGACAGATTTCACGCAACACCGCGAGAATCAGGCCAATGGCGAGATCCGCGACGTCCTCGGTCAAGGCGCCGAAGGTGGCTGTGACCGGAATGCCGCGCGAACGGGCGTACGCGAGATCGACGGCATCGGTGCCCACGCCATTGACCGCGATCACCTTGAGCGCGGGCAGTTTGTCGACGAGATCGTTGGAGATGCCCGTATGGCCGCCCGTGATGACGCCTTCGATCGCAGCGCCATGCTCGCGGATATACGCGTCCTTATCGTCCACCTGAAAGAGACGATGCATGATGTAGAGCGACTCCAGCGTCTCGTTGATCGCGGGAACGAGGATGGGGTTCAGTTGCAGAATGCTCGGCTTCGTCGGCTTCAATTGGGTGGCTCCTTTGGGTCGTGTCTCGCCTGCCATGCGCCAGGCCGCGATGTTGACGGATCATGTCGTCTTTTGCATGGCGCGTCCAATCCCAAAGCGCTATCAACTGATACCGTTATTGGCGTGCTCTCAGAGGTATCGCTCGATCGATTCAATCCGGGAATCAGGTAATAGCAATAAAAGATTGGACGCCCAAAATCACCACCCCGACAATGGGTTCACCGGCAGGAACACCATAAAAAAGCCTTGCATACAGATCGGAGACACAGCTTGAAAACACGCCGCTTCTTTTCCCCTTCTGCATCGCATTCCACCCAGTCGGTCCATCTCGGCGGCAACGCGCGCTGAAATTCATCTGTTGCAGCATCGCGCGGAAAAGGCGTCGAAGCGCTGAAGCCGTATGAACCGGAGGAAGACGAATGAACAATGCTGACAGCGTCGCGGGCGCGGCGAAAGCAGAACCGATCGCGGAGAAGCGAACCAGCCATCGCTGGGTAGTGATGGGCCTGATCTTCTGCATCTGGGCCATCGCGTGCGCGGACCGCGCCAACTTCGGCTTCGCTTTGCCGTATCTCAAGAAGGAATATCACATCTCCAATTCGGAAGCGGGGATGATCGTCAGTCTCTTTTCCTTCGCTTACGGTTTCGTGCAGATTCCGGTTGGCCTGCTTTACAAACGGCTCAGTGAACGCACCACGGGCATTCTGTTTTCCGTCTTCATGCTGCTGACATCGGTCTTCACGGGCTTGATGGGAACGACGTCCTCGGTATTGCTTCTGATGACGTATCGCGTGGGTCTGGGGCTGTCGGAAGGGCCGCTCGGCATTGGCTGCACGAACGTCATCAACCGCTGGTTCCCGACGCGCGAAAAAGGCACGGCAGCAGGACTCTGGATCGCCGCATCGAAGCTCGGGCCGTTGATCGTGCCTTCGGTGTGCATCATCGTGATCCAGCTCTGGGGCTGGCGCGAAATCTTTTATGTGTTCGCCATTCCGGGCATTCTCTTTGCCGTCGCATGGATGTTTCTCGTCACGAATTCGCCGAGCGAAAACCGCTTCTGCTCGCCTGCGGAACGCCGCTATATTCTCGATGAATCCGCCACCGATGGCTCGACCGGCAAGCTCGTGCGCCGTGGCGAAATGGAGCCCATGCCCTGGCTCGACGGCATCAATCGCACGAAGCGCGTGGCGCCGCTGGAAACGGTCGGGCAAGTGTTCCGCTCGTGGAATATCTTCGGCATTGCGCTGGGCTATGGCTGCATGATCGGCATCAGCAACATCTTCATCTCGTGGATCCCCACGTATCTCGTCACCGTGAAGGGTTTTGCCTCGGTGAAGATGGGCTTTCTCGCTTCGGCGCCGTTCATCGGCGCGGTGGCGGGCAACATGCTCGGCGGCCTGATCTCCGACCGTCTGCTCGGCGGCCGCCGCAAGCCGATGATGATGCTCGGCGCGCTCGGCACCATGCTCATGATGTTCGCGCTCATCGACGCGCCGGACAGCGTGGTCTATCTCGGCGCAGCGTTGATTCTCTCGGGCCTCATGCTCGGCATCGGCTTCGCGGGATACTCGGCGTATCCCATGGGACTTGCAAGCAAGGCGACGTATCCGACTGCATTCGGTATCGTCAATTCGCTCGGGCAGATAGGCGGCGCGTGCGCACCGCTCGCGGTGGGCTTCCTGCTCGACAGCTATAGCTGGACCAGTGTATTCCTTTACATGCTCGGAACGTCGCTGCTTTGTCTGTTGCTGCTGTTCAGCGTGGTCGAGCCTGCGTCCGGAAAGATAGAACGAGTGTAACCAGCGTTCGCTTCTGCCAAGGGCCGCGATTGTCTCGCGGCCTTTTTCATGGCGATTACAAACCGTTCTCCACCATCGTGAGCAAGCGCTCGGCAAGCGGTTCGATGGCTTTGCCGGGCAATCCCTGCAACGGCCCTTCGATCAGCAAGAGCGCGAAGCCATGCACCGCGCTCCACGCGAGATACTCGGCTTCTGGCCGGCTTGACGGATCGAGCGCGCCGGCATCCACCATCTCATCGAGTGCGCGGCTCAGCAACTGAAAGGGATCGAGCCCGCCCGGCCCCACGCCATACGAGGCTTCATGCTCGCCCCACTCGGTTGGCGGCGCGGTGAACGCGGTGCGAAAGAGACCCGTCTCGGTCTGCGCGAAACGCAGATAACCCACGCCGACCGCGCGTAGCCCCGCCTTCGCGGCATCGGCACGCTTGCGCTTTTTTGGCCGCGCGGCGAGTTCTTCCTCCATTGCTTGCGCGACCGCCGATAACGCCGCGGAACGCACGGCCGTCAACAACTCCTGTCTACTTCCGAAGTGACGATACGCGGCGTTCGGCACCACGCCCGCGCGCCGCGTGACTTCGCGCAGCACGATGGCGTCCGGCCCGCCGTCGCGTGCGAGCGCAATGCCGGCATCGATCATTGCGCGGCGCAAATCGCCATGTCGATACGTGCTGCGCGGCTTGGCTTTTGTCATTTTTATAAGCGAGGCTTTACCTATGTGGACACTGTCCATTATCTCTGCTATTTTTTGTGGACGGTGTACACAAACAAAAATATCGCCTGAAACAAAGGCTGTGTCGTTGCATTGTCACGACTCAGGTTCAACGTCATCGAGGAGAAGGTCATGGTCGTCAAGAACGAACGTGCGCAAGATGAAGCACGCATCCGTGAACTCACGGAATCGTGGCGTCAGGCTGTGCTTGCAAAAGACGCGGCTGCGCTGGTGACTCATTACGCGACGGATGTCGTCGTGTTCGATGTCGTGCCGCCTGCATCCTTCAAAGGCGTCGAGCTGTATCGCGAGCATTGGCAGCGGTGGTTCGACAGCATCAGCGGCCCGCTCGTGTTCGAGGTGCGCGATCTGCACGTGGCGGTGAGCGGCGATCTCGCCTTCGCGCATGCGGTGAATCGCGTGGCCGCGGGCGGGCGCGACGACGTCGTGCGTGCAACCGTGTGCTTCAGAAGAATCGACGGCGACTGGCGCGTCGTGCACGAACACGCGTCGGTGCCATTGACAATGGATATGGACCCCGACGAGTCCCAGTAATTCACCTGGCAACTCACGCATTACTCAAGGAGCAGACATGCAAGTGCAACCCTATTTGTTCTTCGAAGGCCGCTGCGAAGAAGCGATCACGTTTTATCGCGAGAGTCTCGGCGCACAAGTGCTGATGATGATGCGCTTTCGCGACAACCCTGACGCCGGAAAATCCGGTGGCGGCAACGAGGCCGCGAGCGGTTGCGGCATGCCGCCTGGGTCGGAAGACAAGGTCATGCATGTGGCCTTCACCGTGGGCCAGTCCATGCTGATGGCGTCCGACGGCATGTGCAGCGGCAAGCCGAATTTCCAGGGCGTGTCGCTGTCCATTTCCACGGAAGACGAGCAGGAAGCCGAAAAGTTCTTCCACGCACTATCGGACGGCGGACAGGTGCAGATGCCGCTCACGCAGACGTTCTTCGCCAAGCGCTTCGGCATGGTGCAGGACAAGTTCGGCGTGTCGTGGATGGTGGTTGGCGGCGCGGAAAACAAACCCGCTTAGGTATAGCTCTTGCGCGCCTCTGGTCGTAACTTAATCGAGGAGAAGCGCCATGACTAATGCAGGCAGCAACAATTACGCGGGGCGTTCGCAAGAGGAGCGCATCGAGCAGCGCAAGGGCGAGAAGCAGCCTGCGCAGGAGCAACCGGGCGGCCATCTGGCCGAACCGGGCACCGAGCCTGACAAAGACAACAGTAGCGGCACGCTCACCGAAGACGGCAAGCAAGTCTGGCGGACGGGCTCAGGCATCGACGGTGGAGGAAAGACCTGACCCCTGATAGGGTCCGAAAACATGGAACAATACAGGGGTGCTATCCGCACTTTCGATGTGAAAGGAGCTAATAATGAGCGCCCCGCGCAAAACCCATTTTTCCGATTCGGACATCCACGCTAAACCGGCCGATCGTCCGTCCCGCGAGGAAGCCGAAGCCGCCGTGCGCGTTCTCTTGCGCTGGGCGGGCGACGATCCGCGTCGCGAAGGCCTGCTCGACACCCCGGCGCGTGTCGTGCGGTCGTATGAAGAGTTCTTCGCCGGCTATCAGCAAGACCCGCATGAAATCCTTGCCCGCACTTTTTCCGAAGTGCAGGGCTACGACGAGATGATCGTCCTGAAGGACATCCGCTTCGAGAGCTATTGCGAGCATCACATGGTGCCGATCATCGGGCGGGCGCACGTCGCGTATCTGCCCCGAGAACGCGTGGTTGGCATTTCCAAGCTCGCGCGTCTGGTCGACGCCTTCGCCAAGCGCCTTCAGATTCAAGAGAAGATGACCGCGCAGATTGCCGATACGCTCAACGAAGTGCTGCAACCGCTCGGTGTCGGCGTGATTCTGGAAGCCGCGCATCAATGCATGTCGACGCGCGGCGTGCACAAGGCGGGCGTGTCGATGGTTACGTCGCGCATGCTCGGCTCGTTCCGCGACGACCCATCGACGCGGCGTGAGTTCTTGTCTATCGTCGGCACTCAAAGCGTGTTCAACGTCTCGAACACTTAGAGCTATCAGGCGCCGTAACCGTTGCCCGGTGAATCGGCGCCGCTGCCTTCGCGGATCTTGCCCTGCGAAACGCTGCTGCCCGGCGGCACGCTGTGCGTGAGCCAAACGTTGCCGCCGATTACCGAGCCCTTGCCGATGACCACGCGCCCGAGAATGGTCGCGCCCGCGTAGATCACGACATCGTCCTCGACAACCGGATGCCGCGCGTTGCCTTTCACGAGCACGCCGTCGCTGCTGGAGGGAAAGCTCTTTGCGCCCAGCGTCACGGCCTGATACACGCGCACATGCCGGCCGATCACGGCCGTTTCGCCGATCACCACGCCCGTTCCGTGATCGATGAAGAAGCTCGGCCCGATGGTCGCGCCCGGATGAATGTCGATACCCGTCAGCGAATGCGCGATCTCATTGATGAAGCGCGCGAGCAGCGGCACGCCCAACCGATGCAACGCATGCGCGAGCCGGTGATGCGTCATCGCCCAGATGCCGGGATAGCACAGCAGAATCTCGGTGATGTGCTGCGCGGCGGGGTCGCCCGTGAAGGCAGCCTGAATGTCGCTGACGAGCAGCGCGCGAATCTCCGGCAACTGCGAGCCGAACTCGCGCGCAATGGCGAACGCTTGCGCCGTGACCTCCGCTTCGCCCGTCTCACGATGCTCGGGCAAGAAGCGCAGCGCGCGGCGAATCTGCTCATGCAAGAGACGCAGAGTGGTTTCCAGCGTCTGGCCGACATAGTAGTCGACGCTTTCATCGGTCAGATCGGGCGCGCCGTAGTGCGTGGGAAAGAGCGCGGAGCGCAGGCCGTTGACGATCCTCACGATCGCCTCGCGCGAAGGCAACTCACGTATGCCAAGCGGATGCCGCGTGCGATGCAGTTCCTCGCGCGATTGGCGTAAGTCGGCGACGATGCGCGACAAGCCCCATTCGTGGGGCGCGTGAGTGGAAGAATCGGATGGCGCTGCCTGCTCGGGTAAGGACTTGTTCTGCATGTCTTCTGGGCTGGCGTTCGGAGGCCGCGCAGTGGCGGCGGATGAACACTAAGCGTAAACGGTTTTGCGCAAGCGTGCTGCGTGTACGGCCTGCGGATTAAACGGTAACGTGACTTGCGTCAATCCATCGGACGGCCCAATCGCGGCCGTGCGCGATGGCTTCCCCCTCGTTGCGAAATCGCAAGTCCGCAGGGAAGAATCGGTTCGCAACGAGCTCGCCGTCGCTGGATCGCGAAATCACGACGTACGGCTGATAATTGCCATCCCCCGTCCTGGCTGGCGCACAGTTGAGTAGATAGCCTCGATGTGAAAAGGCTGCATCTTGTTGCATGAGTCACCTGTGTGAAGTGCCCTGCTCGTTCGTATGACTTGCTCAACCAGCAGCCGTACTGGACACGCCCTCCTTGTTGCTCGCGTCCCGCATTCGCGCTTTGCTGCCAGCAGGTTCCAAATAATACTTGCAGGAAATCCGCTTGGCATTGAAAAAAAAAGCCTTAAAAATTCGATGACGATTGAGTGTCCCGCCTGCAAGGGCTGGAGTTCCGTCGCCAAATTTCCGGAACGAGTCTTGCGTGAGGAAAAACGGTTTAGCCAGTTCCCAAGGAGCAGGAAATGAATAACGCCGAATCCAACGAGTCGCAAGACAAGCAAGCGGATCGCGCCGCCGACAGCCCGATCAAGACGCCGAGCACAGAGACTGCGCGCGTGAACATGAGCGATGCGAAGAAGGCCGAGTCCGGCCGCGAGGCGCATGCAGGCGCGGGCGCGGGCGCGAAGCAGGAAAGCGCGGGCCAGGCCGACCGCAATATCGGACCGCTCGGCACGCCGGAGTCGCGGCCGCGCGGCATCGACGTCGCCAACGACGAGACCCTCGACGACACCGTCGATGCCGATGGCAAGAACATCCAGGCGAAGCGCTTTGAGCAGATGCAGGCCACCGATCCGGATGCCGTCATCAATTCGAACGCGACGCATGCTAACCATGTCGCCGAGCAAGGCGACGGCTTTGGCGGGTTCGACAGCCGGCCAGGTCGCAACGGAATATTGCTGGCGCTAGATCACGGTTATCGCGTGATCGACCGCGGGATGGTGCCGCCAAGCATTCGCGCCGTCGAGGAAAATCAGGTTTATGTAAGCGGCGACGCGCATGGCAACACCTTGCGTGGCCGTAAGCATTACGCCCTGAATCACATGCGGCCTTCGCGGCTTTTCGAAATCGACAAGTCGTAACGTAGCGCGACGCCACGCTGGCGTGACGCCACTAAAAGCCACGCGCGAAGCGTGGCTTTTTTCATTTCTTCTGATCTTTCTCTTCATCCGGCTCGATACGCGTGACGCCGCCAGTCGCTGGCGGGTCGCTCGCCGGGAAAGTATCTTCCACGGCTTTGTCGACGTCTTCCTCGTCGCGCTCGGAGTGAGGATTTTGCTCTTTCTGGTTGCTCATGTTCGGCTCCTGTCGTGGTGAAAGCTGATGTTCAACGAGCAACGCGTGTTCCTCCGACGAACGATGATCGCTCAGGCACGCCGTATGCTCAAGTCACACAGCAAAAAAACGCCTGTGAACAGGTATGAGAACGACAGCGCGGATACCGCGTTAATCGACTGAAGCGCGACCAAGGGGAAGAACAAATGGCCACGATCGAAGCCTACGAAAGCTACGCGAGCGACACCGCCGCATCCGTCCCAACAGATAACACGCGTCGTCCTGAGCCGCGCACGGCGGCCGAACAGCGCTTCAGATCCGCGCTCGTGTGCCTTGGCGCGGCGTACGCGCTGTCATGGGCCGAACTCGCGCTAGCTATCGCGATTGGATTTCCCGGCGATGCGTCGAGTCATCCGCTCGCTGCATCGATTGTCTCGCGCTTGCTTGTCGGCTTGCTTTATCTGTGCGTCGCCGCGCGACTGCAGTGGGCGCGCTGGATGACTGTCGCGCTCGGCTTCGTGTCCGTCATGTTCGTGGCGCCGACCATCGCCCTGCAATGGCATGCGTTGCCGACCGGCGCAATCATTTGCGGTGCGGCACTGGTATGCAAGCTCGCGGCATCGCTCTATCTCGTCTCGCGGATGCCGCTGCGCGCTACAGCCTGAATTGCGTAGGCCCTGCGCTCGATGCCGGAACCCGTTCAGGTTTCAAGTAAGCATCGGTTTGAACGCGCCGCGCTCACACACGGCGCATTCTGAATGGCTTAACCGCCTTTTGCGCCCTGCGTATTCACATAAAGCGCGTACAGGCCGTGACTTGCCGCCATGAACAGCCGGTTGCGATGCCTTCCCCCAAAACACACGTTCGCGCAACGCTCCGGCAAATCGATATGTCCGATCGCCTCGCCTTGCGGCGTGAAGACGCGCACGCCGTCGAGTTCCGCGTCGCCCATACCCCAGCCACACCACAGATTGCCGTGGATATCCACGCGAAAACCATCCGGCGTACCGCGTGCGGCGTCGATGACGAGGCGCGGTTCGCCTAGCTTCCGGCCGTCGTCGAGCACATCGAACGCGTAAATCGTGCGTGGCGACGAACGCGATTCGACGACATACAGCACCGACTCATCGGGCGAAAAAGCCAGCCCGTTCGGCCCGATGAAGCCATCGAACACAAGCGTGACCTCGCCGCTTTGGCCGTCGACGCGATACACCGCAGGCTTCAATTGCGCCGTCTGCTTTTCGCCTTCGTAATAGCCGTCGATGCCGAAAGGCGGATCGCTGAACCAGATCGAGCCGTCCGACTTCACGACCACATCGTTCGGCGAATTGAGCGGCTTGCCCTGGTATTGATCCGCGAGCACGGTGATCGAACCGTCGTACTCGGTGCGCGTCACGCGCCGGGTGAGATGCTCGCACGTGACGAGCCGCCCTTCGCGATCGCGCGTGTTGCCGTTGGCATTATTCGACGGCTTGCGGAATTCGCCGACCTGCCCGCTTTCTTCGTCCCAGCGCAGGATGCGGTTGTTCGGAATGTCGCTCCACAGCAGATAGCGGCCATCGCCGAACCAGACCGGGCCTTCCGACCATCGCGCGCCCTGATACAGACATTCCACCGACGCCGATGCCAGCCTCAACGCATTGAAGCGCGGGTCCAGCACACGGACGGCAGGGTCGGGATAGCGGCGCTCGTTGCTTGTCATGCTTGGGGTCTCCTCGGTTTGGCTCAAGTGGATCAATTCGGTCCCAGCTCGCCGTCGCGCAGGCGCCAGAGATTGAGCGGGTTGTCATCGGCAAGCGATTCGGGCAAGAGCGCTGCCGGCAAATCCTGATAGCAGACCGGCCGCAGGAATCGTTCGATTGCCATCGCGCCGACCGAAGTCGCACGGCTGTCGGAAGTCGCCGGGTACGGGCCGCCGTGCACCATCGCATACGACACCTCGACGCCGGTCGGAAAGCCGTTCGCCAAAATGCGGCCCACTTTGCGTTCGAGCACGGGCATGAGCCGGCGCGCGAGCTCGATGTCGTCGTTGTCCATCAGCAAGGTCGCGGTCAACTGGCCTTCCAAACGACGCGCGACGTCGATCATCTCGTCCTCGCCCTGACACACGACGATGATCGACGTGGGCCCGAAAATCTCGTCGGCGAGCTGCGGCACGGTCAAGAACTGCTCCGCCGTCACGCGATACAGCGCCGGCAACGCGCCGCCCTTGCCACCTGCGCCACCTTCCTGCTTGCCCGTTGCAATGCGTTCCGCTCCCGTCGCGTCGCGTTCCTTCACGCCGTTCGCGTAGGCGTCGGCGATGCCCGCGGTCAGCATTGTCTGCGTGCCCTTCTTTTCGAGCGCGGCCGCCGCGTGATCGATGAAGTCGTCGAGATCGGAATCCGCCAGCGCGATCACGAGGCCGGGATTCGTACAAAACTGGCCGACGCCCAATGTCACCGAATCGATATAGCCCGAAGCGAGCGTATCGCCGCGCTTGGCGAGCGCGCCCGGCAAAGCGAAGACCGGATTCACGCTGCTCATTTCGGCGAAAACGGGAATCGGCTCGGGGCGCTTCGCCGCGATGTTCACGAGCGCGAGGCCGCCGCGGCGCGAGCCCGTGAAACCAACCGATTTGATCGCGGGATGCGCCACCAGCGCCTCGCCGATGGCATTGCCCGCGCCGACCACCAGCGAGAACACGCCTTCGGGCAGGCCACTGTCGGCAACGGCTTTCTGGATCGCGCGTCCCACGAGTTCCGACGTGCCGAGATGAGCCGGATGCGACTTGACGACGACAGGACACCCCGCCGCGAGCGCCGACGCCGTGTCGCCGCCCGCGACCGAGAACGCCAGCGGAAAATTGCTAGCGCCGAACACGGCAACCGGACCGACCGGAATCTTTTGCAAACGCAGATCGGAGCGCGGCAACGGCTTTCTGTCGGGTTGGGCGGAATCGAGCGTCGCGGCAAGCCATCGGCCTTCACGCACGAGCGACGCGAAGAGCCGCAGTTGTCCGACCGTGCGCGCGCGTTCGCCTTCGATTCGCGCCTTCGGCAACGCGGATTCCGCGTGCGCACGGTCGATCAGCGTATCGCCGAGCGCGATGATGTTGTCCGCGATCGCTTCGAGAAACTGCGCGCGGGTTTCCAGCGGCGCGAGACGATACGCGTCGAATGCGGCATCCGCGAGTTCACAGGCACGCGCGACTTCGGCGTCGCCGCCACCGCCGAAGACGGGTTCGAGTTCGATGTCGCGTGCGGGATCGAAGGCGCGCAGCGTGGCGTCGGTGCCTCGTACGGCCGATGAACCGATCAGCATTTCGCCGGTGATCTTCATGTCAGCTCCTTGTATCGATGAGGCCGGATGCGCCTTCGTTCACTAAATCCGAGGGCGCGCGGCAATGAACGTGTCGACGAACGGGCGCAGTAAGCGTGCCGCGTGCGGCGCTGCGCGTCTTGATTTCAGTGACCGGCGACGCGAGGGAAGCGTTCCGCGAATGCATGAGCGACGCGTGTCGTAGCTGCGGTGATCGCGTCGAAAAGCTAGCACACTGGCGCCAGAAAGGTACCAAACCGTGGAAGGCGCAGCCGATCGTACTAAAGCGCGGCAGCCGTTCAGCCTGACCGCCGCGCCTTACGCCGCGTCTTTCGCCGAAGCCCCAGCCCGCCGAAAAGTGATATGCGAAATCCGCCGCACGAGCAACGCCGCCACCAGCGCGGCCACTGCGGTCAACATCACGCCGATGTGAATGGACTGCACGAGCGCATCGCGGGCCGCATCGAAGAGCGCGGGAGCATCGAGCCCGGCCGTGCGCAGTTCGGACAGCAGTGTGTCGCGCAACGCTTCATCGACGAGAATGCGCGGGTCGATAAAACGCGGCCGCCACTGCGACGCCGCGCTCGTACCCAGAACGCTGATCGTGCGCGAAACCACGCTCGCGTAATGATGCGCGACGATCGTCCCGACGATACTCGTTCCGAGCATGCCGCCGACCATGCGTGTGGACTGCAAGAGCGCCGTTGTGATGCCGAAACGCTCGCGCCCCGCGATCTCCTGCCCGAAGATATTCATGTTGTTGAGCACGAAGCCCAAACCAATGCCGACCGCGCCCATTGGCAGCTCGATATACAAATAGGGCGTCGTTTCCTGCGCGAAGGCAAGCGCCACCGACGCCAGCATCAGCAGCGTGAAGCCGATGGTGAGGATCATCGTCGGCTTGCGCAAATGAATGACGATACGCGTGTTGATGAAGCTGCCAAGCGCAATGCACGCGGCAATCGGCGTGGCGAGCAACCCCGCCTCCTGCGGCGAAAGGCCGAAGCCGCCCTGCAGCAAAAGCGGCGCGAAGAAGATCAGCGAGAACATGACGAAGCCGGCGAGGAACGACAGCGTGAACAACGTGACGAGTTGTGGCTCACGAAAAATATCGAGCGGGATGATCGGATGCGTCGCGCGCCGCTCGCAAATCAGAAGCGCCGCCGCGCCCACGATCACCGCGCCGCCGAGCGCGAGATTGCCAGCCGACAGTCCGCCCTTCGGCAGTGCCTCGATCAACGCCTGGAAACCGCCGAGCACGAGCGCGACGAGCACGGCGCCGGGCCAGTCGATCTTCACGCCACCTTCACGCGGCCGATGCAGATTCGGCAAATGCGCCCAGATGAAGTACAGCGCCAGCGCGCCGACCGGCAAGTTCACGAGAAAGGTCGAGCGCCAGCCCCAGTGCTGACTCATCCAGCCGCCGAGCGACGGCCCCGCCGCCGTGCCTATGCCGTATGCCGCCGCCAGCACCACCTGCCAGCGCACGCGGGCACGCGGATCGGGGAAGAGATCGGGGATCGCGGCGAACGCGGTGCCGACCATCATGCCGCCGCCCACGCCCTGCAAGCCGCGCGCAAGCGCGAGAAACAGCATGTCCGGCGCGAGTCCGCACAGCACCGACGCCACGGTGAACGTGATCACCGCGGCGATCACGAAACGCTTGCGCCCGAAGTAATCGCCGAGACGTCCGAACACGGGCACCGTCACCACCGACGCCAGCAGATACGCGCTCGCGATCCACGCGTAATACTCGAAGCCGTGCAGTTCCGCGACGATAGACGGCAGCGCGGTGCTCACCACGGTCTGATCGAGCGCCACGAGCATGTTGACGAGTCCGATGCCGAGCATCGCGTAAAGCGCGGTTCTGAAGGCGAGTGCTGGCGGCTGGGTTTCGGTCATGCGGCGGGCTGGGAAAACGAGTCGGAGGAACGCCCATGGAATTTTTAAGCGGGCGCTGATGTCAGAAAGACGAATTGTACGGGTTAGCTTGCGGCAGATCGACTCAGCGCAAAATTAACCGCACGTCTTCGGACTACTCGCGCGCTATGCTGGAAGCGCCTTCTCGCCGTGCAATCCACGGTGAAACATCGACCGGGAATGAGGAAAACGTCATGTTCAAACGCATTGTCGTCGCCATCGACGGAAGCCGCACTTCACAGCGCGCCTTCGAAATCGCGCTCGATCTCGCTGTCACGCATCAGGCCGTCGTGCAGCCGTATTACGTCGTCGAGAGCGGGGCCGTGTACTTCGACGTGCCCGGCTACGATCCGAGCCAGTTGCAGAAAACGCTGGCGGAGGAAAGCTCCGACCTTGCTCGACAGGCGGCGGACGCGCTCAGGCAACGCGGCATCGAAGGGCAGGTCGTGACCGTCGAGGCCACCGCGAGCGACGACATCGCGATGCTTATCACCAAGGCCGCCGTCGACTTCAACGCCGATGTGCTGATCATGGGCACGCACGGGCGCAAAGGCTTTCAGCGCCTGCTTCTTGGCAGCGTTGCTGAGCGATGCCTGCGGCAAGCCACGCTGCCCGTTCTGCTGATTCCCTCGGCAGCCAGCCCGGAAGGCGACGAGAGCGCCTAACCATGGACTAGCGCAAACGGATGCGCGGCATTTTGTCGCCAGGGTTAACAATCCCGCGATGGGACAATGGTTTTTGTCATCCATCAACAAAAGCGGCCGCCATGTCCGACATTTTTCCCTCACGGCGCAATCTGGCTCAGTGCTCGACCTGCGCCATGCGCCATCTCTGCATGCCCGAAGGCCTGAACGCTCGTGACATCGCCAAGCTCGAACATGTGATCTCGGTTACGCGTTCGGTGCGGCGTGGCGAAGCGCTCTACCGGGCGGGCACTCCGTTCGATTCGCTGTTCGCGTTGCGCTCGGGGTCGATCAAGACCGTGGTCATCCGCGAAGGCGGACGCGAACAGGTCACGGGCCTCTTGCTGGCGGGCGACGCGCTCGGGCTCGACGGTATCGGCGAAGGCGAGCATGCCTGCGACGCGATCGCGCTCGAAGACAGTTCCGTGTGTGTCATTCCGTATGCGCTTTTCGAGCGCATGTGCCGCGAAACCGACACTCTGCAAAAGCGGATGCTTCGCATGCTCGGACAGGCTATCAATCGCGAGGCGGATCATGTCCTGCAACTCGGCCTGCTGCGCGCCGAAGAGCGCGTTGCACGCTTGCTGCTCGATCTATCCATGCGGCTCGCCAAGCGGGGGTATGCCACGGCGGAGTTCACGTTGCGCATGACGCGGGACGATATCGGCAGCTATCTCGGCATGACGCTTGAAACCGTGAGCCGCACGCTCTCGCGTTTCGACAAGCTCGGCCTCATCGAAGCGAAGGGCAAGTCCATTCGCATCAACGATTTCGAACGCCTGCGCAGCATCTGACGCCAAAGCCTTACGCGGCGCGCCTTGCGCCGCGATTGTTAGACAAAACGCGCATAAACCGCGTGGATTTTTCAGTTGGCACGCGGTTCGCTACGCTTTAATCTTTCTGATTGGCCAAGCCACGGAGATTGGGCGACATGAATCGCGAACCTTCCCTGCGTCACCCGTTGCTCGACCGGCTCGCCGAGGCGCGTCGCGTGACCGACGAATTGTTCGATATCGTCAAGCCGGAGCATCTTTACGACCGGCCGATTGCCGAACGGCATCGCATCGTTTTCTACATCGGGCATCTCGAAGCCTTCGACCGTAATCTGCTCGACAAACGGCTCTTCGACCTGCCGGACTTCAATCCTGCCTACGACCAACTGTTTGCTTTCGGCATCGATCCGGTCGATGGCGGCTTGCCGACCGATCAGCCCGCCGACTGGCCCACGCTCGCCGAAGTGCGGGCGTATCGCGACCGCGTGCGCGCGGATATCGACGCGCAATTCGACCCGGTGACCATTGCCGCACGGCCGCTTTCCGCCGACGAGTCGCCCGCGCAGTTGCTGGAAGTCGCAATCGAACATCGGCTGATGCACGCCGAAACGCTTGCCTACATGCTGCATCAATTGCCAGTCGATAGAAAAATCGCGCCGGCCAATGCGATTTCGCAGCGAAACTCCGAACGTGAACTTTCCCACGAGACGGTGAGCGTGCCGGCCGGAACGGCGACACTGGGGCTGACACGCGAAGGCGGCATGTTCGGTTGGGACAACGAGTTCGGCCAGGTTCGCGTGGACGTGCCTGCGTTCGAGATCGACCGCCACATGGTGACGAACGGCGACTATTTGCGCTTCATCGATGCCGGCGGCTATTGGAATCGTGCCTATTGGACCGATGCCGACTGGGCGTGGAAGGAGGAGCAACGCGTGGCGCATCCGGCGTTCTGGATTCCCGCCGAAAGCGACAGCTCCGATGGCTGGCGACTGCGCACGATGTTCGAGGAAATCGAGTTGCCGCTCGACTGGCCGGTGTACGTGAGTTATGCCGAGGCGAACGCCTATGCGCGCTGGGCCGGCAAGGCGCTGCCGAGCGAGGCGCAATGGCAGCGCGCGGCGGAAGGCGCGCCGCACGAAGTAGAAGGCAACTTCGACTTCCGGCGCTGGGATCCCTCACCCGTGCAGGCCTATCCGGAGAATCGCAGCGGCCTTGGCGTCGAAGGCCAGTTCGGCAATGGCTGGGAATGGACTTCGACGGTATTCGGGCCGCTCGAAGGCTTCGAGCCCTTCCCGTTCTATCTCGGCTATTCGGCCAATTTCTTCGACGGCAAGCACTTCATCATGAAGGGCGGCTCACCGCGTACCGCGGCATGCATGTTGAGACCAAGTTTTCGCAACTGGTTTCAAGGGCATTACCAGTACGTCTACGCCGGGTTTCGCTGCATAAGTGCCTGAACGCCTGATTGCCTGACGTGTATCGCGCAAACGAAAACGCCGCCGGTCTCCCTGCGAACCGGCGGCGTTTTTACGTGAGCATCAGAAATCCGTCGTTACCGACAACAGCACCGTGCGCGGCGCGCCTTGCAGCAAATACCCGCCGCTCGTCGACGACCAATAAGACTTGTTCGCCACGTTGAGCACGCTTGCGCGGAAGGTCGTCGGACGGCCGAAAACCGCCGTCGAGTAGCGCGCGCCGAGGTCGAAGGTATCCCACGCCGGGATCGACAACGTGTTGTTCACGTTCAGATACTGCGAGCCCGTGTGGATCCAGCGCGCCGTCAGCGTGAGGCCGTTCAGCATCGGCACATCGTATTCCGCGTTCAGGTTGAACATCATGGTCGGCACGCCGATCGGCTTGTTGCCGTTGGTCACGGCCGTGCCCGTGTCCTGCTGCGTCGCGTTGATGTAAGTCGCGCCCGCGATCAGGCGCACGCCCTTTACCGGCTCGCCGTACACCGATGCCTCCACGCCGCGATGGCGCTCGTCACCGTCCGCGACGAAGAAGCCCGCGGTGTTGGTGTAGGTCATCGGCTTTTCGATCTGGAATAGCGCGAGCGATGCGCCGTACTTGCCGTTGTCGTACTTCGCGCCGACTTCGTATTGCTTCGACTTCTCGGGCGCGAGTTGCTGGCCAAAGTTGAGCGCGGTGTTGGGCGCCGTGTCGCCGATGGTCAGTGCTTCGCTGCGATTCGCGAACAGCGCCACGTTTTCCCACGGCTTCACGACCAGGCCGAAGACCGGCGTCGTGATCGACTGGTTATAGTTCGCCGTCTGCGCTCCGGTGTACGAGTAAGAATTCGACAGCAATTCCTGGTGCCGCGCGCCGATGGTGAAGAGCACGCGATCGTTCAGGAAGCCGAGCGTATCCGACACGGAAATGCTGCGCAGCAGATTCAGCGCGGTGGTCTGCGGATCTTGCAGATTGCCGCCCGTGAACGCGTTAGCCGGATAGCCGACTTGCGGCGTGTCATACAGACTCGTCGGGAACGAACCGGAAAGCGTGTAGGCCGACTGCGAATCCGTCCGTACGATCGACGCGCCCGCCGCCACGAAATGCGACACCGGTCCCGTGTTGAAATGACCGTGCACACCCGCTTCCGCCGACGTGTTGTCCTCCTGGTGCGGCACGCCGAGACGCGTGGCCGTCACGCCAGTCGCGCTCACCGTGGGCGACGAATACTCCCCGTGCTCGTTGGTGTGACGCGTGCCGCCCGTCACGTAAGCCGTCCAGCCAGGCAGAAAATCGTATTCCGCGCGCAGGATGCCGACGGTATCTTCGAGCGATGAATAGCTCCACGTCTGCGCATAGTTATACGTGGCCGAGGGCGGCTCGGGGATGTAGTTCGCCGAGTCGTTGACCGTCGGCCGGCCGCCGTTCACGCGCTGGCGCTGATACAGAAAATCGCCGTAGAGACGCAGCTTTTCGCCGCGCCAGTCGAGCGACACGGCCGTCGTATTGTCGCGCCGATGTTCGCCGTCGATACTCGTCTCGCCGTCGTGATTCGCCTGGTTCACGCGAATACCGAACTGCCCTTCGCTGCCGAAACGGCGACCCACGTCGACATGCGCGCCGAAATCGCCCGAAGCGGTTTCCTCCACCGTCACGCGCGTAAGCGGCTTATCGTCCGCGCGCTTCAACTGCAGATTCAAACCACCGCCCACCGCCGAACCGCCCGGCGATGCGCCATTCAGAAACGCATTTGCGCCCTTGAAGACATCGACGCGTTCGAGCGCGTCGGTCGCGACGAGCTGGCGCGGCGTGATGCCATAGAGACCGTTGAGCGACACATCGTCGCCCTGCAACTGGAAGCCGCGAATGACGTAGGTCTCGGCGAAGTTGCCGAAGCCGTAAGACGTGCGCACTGACGGGTCGTTCATCAGCACGTCGCCGATAGTGCGCGCTTGTTGATCTTCGATCAGCTTGGACGTGTAAGTCGTCATGCTGAACGGCACGTCGAGCATCTTCTGCTGGCCGAGCACGCCAAAACTTGCGCCGCGCGCGACTTGGCCGCCTGCATAAGTCGGTTCGAGCGAACCGGGCAACGCTTCTTTCGATGCCTGAATCTTGACCGCAGGCAAAGTATTGGCGGTAGAAGCACTGTTATCGGTGCTGGATGGAGCGTCGGCAGTTTGAGCTTGGGCCGACACGGAAAACACGACGGCGATAGCGGCAACGATAGCGGCGCGATGAACAAGCGCCTTGGCAGGCAAGGCCTGCGCGGAATTCGAACGGAACACGGGCATGAATCGGAAGAACGTCGGTGATGGTCGATTACCGTCCCAGGGCAAGGGGAATCCGGGCGGGATTATTTTGGCGAACGCCGAAAGGCTCACGCACGTTCGGTCTGTTCTATTGTCGCCGGCATTATAGTGTAAATGCGATTCGTTATCATTAACCGCATGGAAAATTTGTAGCGACGCAACATTCAGACGGCTGTCCAAAGGCAAGCGCATCTAAATTCGATTTTTCGGCAGGCCCGGTGCAGGTCGTTGACGTGACATCCCGCGAAATAACTTCTGCATGGTTTTCAACGAAGTCGATCGCTAAAGTGACTTCATTCGCAACCCACTGGAACCGAGTGAAATCATGGAATTGATCGGCAAAATCACGACGTACATGATGGCCATCGTGCTTGTTGCATCGATGACCGAAGCGTTCGTGCTGCATGGCAAGTACAAAGGCACCGACCGCGCGTTTGACTGGCACGAGTTCTGGATTTCGCTCGCCGATCTGATCGGCCGAAAGCTGCTCGCGTTCTTGCCGCTTTCGCTAGCAACGCCTGTGTTTCATTTCGCGTGGGAACACCGTATTCATACCGTCGCGACCAACGACATGCTGACGATCTTCCTGCTCTTCATTGGCCAGGAGTTCTGCTACTACTGGTATCACCGCATAGCGCATACGGTGCGCTTCTTCTGGGCGAGCCACGCGGTTCATCACTCGCCGAACCAGTTGACGTTGTCATCCGCTTATCGGCTCGGCTGGACCACCAAGCTCACGGGTTCGGCCATCTTCTTCACGCCGCTCTCGTGGCTCGGCGTCAAACCGGAAGTGGTGATAGCCGTCGTGTCCATCAATCTGCTCTATCAGTTCTGGTTGCACGCTACGTGGATACCCAAGCTCGGCTGGCTCGAATACGTGTTCAACACGCCTTCTTCACACCGAGTTCATCATGCTTCGAATGCCACTTACCTCGATGCCAACTTCGGCGGTGTGCTGATTATCTTCGACCGGCTGTTCGGCACTTACGTGGAGGAACGCGCCGATGAACCCTGCCGCTACGGCCTGACAACGCCGACCACTTCGCATAACCCGATCGTCGTGGAGACGGAGCACTGGGTGAGCCTTGCAAAAGACATGGCCGGTGCAAAGCGTGTTTCGGATGCTGTCTCCTTCGTGCTTCGCCCGCCGGGTTGGTTGCCGAACGGTCAAGGCGAGACGACGCAGGAACTGCAGCGCAGGCAGAAAGACAGCGTGCAACCCGCGCAGGCAGGTTGAACGGCAGTTACACACTCGAAGGAAGGCGGATCGTGCGATCCGCCTTTGTCGACTGTCAGCCGCAGCGTTCGTTAGAACGTGACGCTTTGACTGATGACCGTCTGACCGTTGACGATGATGACGGAACTGGCAGTGCCCGTTTGCGTCGGTGCGGCAGGCGTGCTCGGCGAGTACGGGCCGGTGCCCGTTCCCTGCTTCACAGCGCCGCCAGCGATATTCGATTGTGCCAGTGCAATGCGATCGATCTTGATCATTTCAAACCTTTTCTGGTTATGTGGGGCGACAGTCCGCTTTCAGCAAACATGCTGTCGCCAGATACTTAAGCTGTCGACAACCGGAGCCACCAGGCTCGGTCGTTCGAAAGCAAGCGGAACCCCAATCGTAACCAAGCTGCACGAAAGATACTTTATTAAACGTCCTAAATATGTCTGTCGTTTGGCAAGACGCATATACGTTGCGCTGCCAGTCGGCCGGTAACGATTTAGACCGGTTGCAAAACTCAAGCTATTCGGCCGTACATGGCGCGGACGACGCGGTACGCGCTCTGCAGCGAATAAGCCAGCGTACCCAAAGACCGCTACGGGTCGGAACGCATGCGACGCGTTAATGCAGAGAACATCTGCAAACGGCACACGTCCGTGATGCTGAAGCGGGCCGGTGACGCGCTCTTACACTAAACGCGCCACGGCAACGCTACAGAGCACGCGCCTTAAATGCCGCGCTTTTCGAACGCAGCCCGATTGGCTTCCACAAACTCCTCGACGGTCTGCGGCGCCTTCCCGGTGACCCGGCCGATGATCTCGCCGCGCCCTTCGAATACGCCGTTCTGATAGTCCACCGCCACTTCGATGAAATGCTGGATCATGAATTCGGGCAGCTTGTATTGGCTCAGATGCTCGCGATAAGCGTCGAGCGTCATCGGGTCGTAGACGACTTTGCGATCGAGCACCGTGCCGATCTTCTCGGCAATTTCCTTCTGACTCAGCTCGATGGGACCGCAAAGCTCGTACGTCTTGCCGATATGACCTGCGGGTTTCGCGAGCACTGTCGCGATGAAGCGCGCCTGATCTTCGGCGGCAATCGGCGCGTGACGTCCGTTGCCGAATGGCAGCGCAATCTTGCCGTCCTGCACGATCGTATCGCGCACCCACGGAAAAACCATCCACTCGGAGAAAAACGTCGGACGGATATGCACCGTCGGCACGCCCGACCAGTCGAGCACTCTCTCGGCAATCCAATGGTCGCGCGCAGCGTGGCTCTTCGAATCTTCTCGCGCGGAGATTTGCGACATGTTGACGACGACATCGAGTCCGTTGCGACGCGCTGCATCGGCGAAATACGCGGTCGCCTGGATGAAGCCCGGACGCACGGGAAAACAGAGATACGCGGCAGAGACGCCATCCGTCGCACGAATGGCGTCGTCGTGCGAGAGCAAGTCTCCGACGACGACTTCCGCCCCGGCCTGCCGAAGCGCCTCGCTGCGCGCATCCACTGTTCGCACGAGCGCGCGGACTGCATGTCCGCTGTCGAGGAGGTTCTGAACGGTATGCACGCCCGTCTTGCCCGCCGCTGCCGTAACCAAAATTCGTTGCTGTCCCATGATGCCTCTCCTGTTTCGTGGTTAAGCACGTCCGTTCCAGGTTGGCCGGCTGAAGTGCATATGCACTTTTAAGCGCGGGCAAGAGCTGCAAAAACCCGAAACGAACACACCAAGTGATTGGATGTTAGCCAAAATCTATACAGAGGTCAAAGCAAGTCTGAATTGTGAATTCCGCATGGCTCGAAGATTCGCGCTGAATTGGCTGTGCCCGAAACCCACCGGACGCATCCGACGAGCGTCTTGTCATTGCCTTGCATTCCGCTTCGTTCCGACTATGCTAAGTCAGGTCATCGCCAGCGTCCCAGCGCGCGCCAGAAAGCAATCGCGCATCCGACCGTTCGGTATATTTCCGACTCCAAACGAATTCATGCTGCTCGACGGACACGAGCACGCCTCTCCTTTTGTCCGCGCAATTCAGCAAGACCAGACGCCGCACGCGACGTCGATGAAAGCCACGGCCGTACACACATGTCACGACACAGATGCGCGATCGGACCGTGGCGCATACGAGGAACACATCAAGCTCATCCATGGAGGCGGCAATGAAACCAGCTTTCCCGGTCTCAAGCGAGACACGGCACGCAAGAGCGGTATTCGCGTCGAAGATTCTTCGTTCATTATTTTTGGGTGCGGCCGTCGCGGGCGGCATGTTCACGACGCATTGGGCGCAAGCCGATGACTCGTTCTCGCGAGGAGGCGGCAACAGAAGTGAGAGCATCTTCGTCGGCGATATCGGCGACCCGAATGACACGAACGACGACACCATCAAGCAGGTCGACCTCCGTACCGGAGCCGTGCGCGTTTTCGCATCTTCTACCTTCGGTGGCGAGTTGAACGGCGTCATGGGCATCATCTTCAACGACGCCTCCTTGATCGCAAGCATTCAAAACTTCAGCATCGATCCTACGGCGAGCGGCGACGTCATCAAGCTGAATGGGCGCACGGGCATGTTCGAGCAGTACCTCGTGAATCCAAAATCGCGAAACGTACCTTATGCGCCGCAAGGCATCGTTTTCGGCGGCGGCACGCGCGACTGGCATTACGGTTATCAGCCGGACCATTACTACGTCGCGAACGTCATCAAGAGCGGGCAAACCTGCACGAAGGTGGACGAAGGCGATGTGCGGGAATACAGCGAATCGGGCGCGTTCGTTCGCACGCTGGACCGTGTCGGATTCTCGGCGGGTTTCTATCCGCGTGGCGTCGTGTTCGGGCCGGACGGCATGCTGTATGTCGCGGCGCACGGCTGTCCGGCGGTGGCGCCGACGGACCCCTTATCGCTGCTCGCGTACATCCTTCGCTTCAATCCCTACACCCATAAACTGGACAAGGTAATTGCGACCAATGCATCGGTGCAAAGTCAGGGCTTGAAGTTCGGATTCCATCGGCCAGAAGGCTTGGTGTTCGACGACAAGGGCTACCTTTGGGTCACGAGTTTTCGCGATACCACCAGCAGCACTGATCCGCTGGATAAGAACAACGTCGACCGCATTCTGAAGTTCGACGTGAGGAGCGGGAAAGTCGTCGACTCCTTGCCGCTATCCGACTTCGATAAACCGCGAGCATCCGCGCAGGCACTGATCTTCGGTCCCGAAGGAAAGCTGTACATTCCGATCTCTGGGAGCGCAGCGGAGACGACAGGCGAATTGCGCCGATGCGACACGCGCACGAAGAAATGCGACGTCGTCGTTCCGGTTGGCGGAGGCCTCGTCGATCCGTGGTTTGCGGTCTTCAGAAACAGCGATCCGGCGACGTTGTCGTACGAGCGTCGCTAACGGCACGCAAAGAGGCGCGAGGAAAGGCATTGGCGGAAGGCAGCCGACTCTATCTATCGGCTGAATGCGTTGCTAGGTAAGGATCCCACGGAGACACCAATCGGCTACCCCCATTGCTACCCACAGTTGCTACTGTGCGGCAGCGAGAACGTACGAGAGCCTCGCCTGGGGGACAACCGACCTTGC
The DNA here is from genome assembly GCF_031450875.1 of Caballeronia sp. LZ001. Lineage (NCBI taxonomy): Bacteria > Pseudomonadati > Pseudomonadota > Betaproteobacteria > Burkholderiales > Burkholderiaceae > Caballeronia > Caballeronia sp. LZ001. The sequence goes on from NZ_JARTVX010000004.1 coordinate 1,940,278, forward strand.
TGACGCTCCGCGCTATACTGTACATCGATACAGTATCTCGAAGTTGGCGAGAATTGGCGGAGACGTCGATGTGGTGCCCGCTCTGCGCGGCGGCTCGAGCGCGACGAGTTCCAGCCGGCGGTGGGCGACATGCCGAACCGGTGGATGTGCGGCGATTGTAATTGCGCGGTCAACGAACACGACGACGAGTACGAGCAGCCCGACTGGATCGAACGCGCCGAAGTGTCGTGAAGCCGCTGGCGCCGAACCCGCCCACCCTCGACGAGCTTCGGCAACTGTGGTTGAGACGGACGCCCGAGATCGAAGACCTACGCCGCCTGATCCCGGAAGTGCAACACGCGCGCATTCGGCTCGACGAAGTGCGAGCGCTGTTGGCCGAGCACGATAAGAAGCTGCGGCACCTCGGCCTCGACGATCTGCGCGAGAAGCACTCGCCTTTCCAGAGAGCCGAGCGACTGGCCCTGCGGGAGACCGAACGCATCGGGACAATCGACGACGCGCCGAAACGTCCTGAGCCCGGCGCGCACGCTACTCCAGACACCCTGCGCAACCTAAAGCGCGGTTACTTCCGGCAGTGCAGATGCCTGTCTAGCGAACGAACCGCGCCTTCATCACTTCGATGATCTGATCGGCGGTCATTATGCCGATGTGGCGATTCTTGCGAATTGGCAGGGAGACCCGGAGCATTCTTTTGTAGCTGGGGACGGACTCGCTATGAGAGTTCAACTCACGCCGGCGAACTGCTGAAACCGTCCAAGATCGGGGACCAAGAACGGGGCAACCGAGTAATGATCCCCGTTGTTGCTATCAAACCCGGCAAATTCGACGGTGTCACCGTAGACGACCCCGTCTTTCGCCACCTTCTCCTTATCTGCCGGCGGCAACTTCTCAAAGGCCGCCTCCAGAAACGACCAAATGTCCAGAATGTCAACAACCTCCTTCAAGACAGCTAAATTCTCGGCGGGGTGACGCTTACATCGCACACAAAACGCACTTTCGTATCCGTCCGATTACGCTAAGACTTAACGGTTGCTAAACTGATTTCCAGTTGCTACCCAAAATTTAAACTATGCTTATAAATCTCATAACTGGAGGCCCAGGCCCCGAACGAGAAGGCTCATTAGCGTCCGGGCGAGATGTCAAGCGCGCGCTGGAATCGCTCGGGCACAAAGTAGTGGTTTTTGACCTTGTATCCCCGAAATTTTTGACGGAAGTCCACGACTGCGATGTCGCATTCCTTACCACCCATGGGTGGTTCGGTGAGGACGGTAAGCTTCAAGGTGCGCTTGATATTCTAGGTATTCCTTATCTCGGTTCGGGGTCTTTAGCCAGTGCTACCGCAATGTATAAGCCAGCAACTCTGCGATTGGCGCATCTGCTGGGCATCCCTCACCCTAGGTGGAGACTTCTAGAAGCGGGCCCCGTTAAGTCCGAGACGACTGGCGAAATTTATGATGAGCTTGAACCATGCATCTTCATCAAGCCCGCTTCTGGCGGTGGGAGCATTGGTGCTGGCATCGCGCAAAGCGCTGCTAAATTGGCATCCATGATCGCGACCACCCAGCGCGATCAGCCCTGTGTCGTGTCTGAGTACATACGCGGAACAGATGTGACAGTAGGTATTCTCGAAATAAACGGCGAACTATGCTGCTTGCCACCATTAGCCACGTATTACGACGCACCTTTCTACGACTATGATGTGAAGCACACTACACACTTACGACGTCATGAGTGCCCGGCGGCGATTCCTCGCGAGACGGCCAAAAGGTTAGAGCATCATTCTCGAAAGTTGTTCCAGATGCTTCTGTGTCGCGGCTTTGCTCGCTTCGACTACATCGTAGATCGGCAGGGGCGTGAATGGTTCCTTGAAGCTAATACGCTTCCCGGTCTTTCTGAGGCTGGCAACTTTGCAACGATGGCAGCGAGTTACGGAATGTCATATTCACAGCTGATAGACACAATGCTGGAGACGTCAAGCGCTGCTCTTTCCTATCAGCCTTAGAAATCATCATGGTTTCTCTCAATGATGTCCGCTATTTTAGTCAATGGGCTGACCCCTTGTATAACAGAAGAATCATTGAAGGAGAGGACCCATGTTTCGATCCTACCTGGTCTGCATCCGGATTTGCTGACGCGGACGATTACCGTTTCTGGGCTCGACGACTGTGCGGTATTGCTTGTCTTAAATCGATTTTGTCTGCCTATCGCGTGCATGTGCCTACTACGTTTCAGTTGTTAGAGCTGGCTCTTGAGTCGGGTTCATATCGAAAACGAGGCGACGGGACGGTGGAAGGCCTGCTCTACGAACCATTCGTGCAGATGATCGACAGTCAATTCGGTCTAAGCGGCAAAATAGTCGTCGACACGCCCGCATCACGAATTGCAACGGTTCTACCTTCGGACGGTTTCGTTATATGGTCAGTGAGCAGTGAAATACGGTCGCCGCATCTGCCCAATCAACGTACCGGTGGTCATCTGATACTTGTTATGGCCGCTGATCGCGATGCCTGTATTTTTCATAACCCTTCAGGTATCGAACCCTACCAAAGCTGGGTCAAACTCGATTACGAAACCCTTTACCGATTTTCGGCCGGACGCGGTATGGCCATCTCCAGGAAGCCTTTATGAAAGTAGCAATTATCGTTGGCTCTGGCACCCCCGAGGCAAGCGATATCATGAGCTCGGCGCGACTCATCGAAACTACGCTGTGTCAGCTCGACCACAGCACAACAATTATCCATTGGCATCCAACGTTAAGCGATGCTCCGCAATGCCTCGCAGAGCTATGCTCATGCCAAGCGGCATTTCCGCTGATCTCCGGTATCGAGGGCCTCTTAGAAGCGATCGGTATTCCGTATATTGGGTCCGACTCTACCGCGGCAGGTATCGCGGCGAATAAAGGGATTCTCAATGATCTTCTTGTCGTCTGGGGTTTCGGGAAAACCAGGTATGCGCGTCTACTCGGAAGCGAATCATTTAGCGCTCAAAGCATTGAACATCTTAAGTACCCACTATTTGTAAAACCTGCGCGGCTAGGCGCGTCCCTCGGTATCGAGAAGGTCGAAGACTCGACAGAGATTTTATCGGTCATCGCGCGCGTAAGAGAGTTTGATTCGGAGCTTGTCATTGAAGAAGCCGTCGTCGGGCACGAGGCAGAGGTAGCAGTCATTGCGGGTGCCACCGAAGTCATTGCGAGCCAGCCAGGAATTGTAAAGCTCCCGCCTGAGGTACGCTGGCACACGTACGCCGCAAAGGATCTCTCCCGAATAATTGTGCCCAGCGACCTTTCCGCTGAAGTATGTGAGCAGTTGCAAGCTCTCGCCCGCGAACTCACTCGCCGACTGGGGGCGAGTGGCGCTTTGCGATTAGATTTTTTCGTGACAGCCGACAATACCATTCTTGTTGGCGAAATTAATTGCCTTCCCGGGCAGGGCCGAGAAAGCAACTTCCCGCGATTATTCGAAGAGAGCGGAATTAACCGACAAGAGCAAATGCACCGTTTGCTCTGCTCGGCTTTCGAGAGCGCTAACTACGGAAATAGAAATAAAACAAAGTTTTAAGAAAAAGATATGAGTCAACGCGGCATGAACTGCGGGCAACCGCTGTCAATCATCTTTTACGACTCCGGACTTGGGGGACTAAACGTCATCGATCTTTTAGGAATAAGTGCAAAAAAAATTAAAAAAATATTTGTAGCAGATAATGCGGTGTTCCCGATCGGCCGCTTTACTGAAGCCCAAGTGCGCGACCGTTGCATTTCAACGTTGTTGCCGCTGCAATCTAAGTACAACGCAGATTTCATAGTCATTGCCTGTAATACTGCCGCGACAGCATGTCTATCAGAAATGCGGAAATTGAGTCCGGTGCCAGTCTATGGTGTGATTCCCGATCTCGGACCTGCAGTGGTTAGATCGCATACCAAGAACATAGCACTAATAGCTACTCCATCGACGCTGCAAAGAGATTTCATAAGGAAGTCCATCCATGAACATAGGAAGCACGCCAATGTTATCTGTCATGCATCGATCGGTCTTGTCGCATCATCTCAGGAAAAAATGCTTACTGGATTTATCAGTGAATCGGCTATTGCACATCAAATGTCTTCGCTCATGAACAATTCGGCGGCTCAACTTATCGACACCGTGGTTCTTGCATGCACGCATTTCTGGGCCATACGTCATGAAATATGTCGTCTCCTAAGATTGGAGACGTCGGCGGTCTATGATCCCGCTATGGCCGTGGCGGACGAACTCTTGCAGCTGCTCGCACCGCTGCCAAGCGTAGAGCCGCGTGATCAGCCAACGCCATATCTAATATTGACCGGAAACCATGACCGCCATCGATTGGAAGCGGCATTCCATTCGCGAGGATATCGAATTACTGAAGTATGAGATTATTAGCTCAAAGGCGGAGAATAAGCGCGTCACCGCGGCTAGCAGCGCTATGGTTATACCTAAACGTATGGCTTGGACAATTGCTTTTGATTAGTTATGCATTACTAGACTCGCTTGTCGTTGGACATGTGGCTCCGCTCGATCTAGGTGCCTTAACGCTTGGAAATTCCCTCTATGTTCCAATTATGGTCACATCGACTGCTGTGTTGTCTGGGACGACTTTCTTGATTGCACGAGAGCATCGGGCGACCAGTGATAGCCTGGGCGCACTCGTTGCACGATCATTTGTGATCGCGATCGTACTTGGGGCCTTTGATATCGCCATACTACAGATGGCTGCCCATGCAAGCATCTGGCGAGGAGCGCCTTTACACTTGCAGGTTAGCGCAAGTATGTATTTGAATTGGCTTTCTATCGGCGTGTTGCCCTCAATGTTGTTCCGCGTTACTGCTGCGATATGCCATGGAGCGCTTCTCTCTCGATACGGCACAGCGCTTCAGGCGCTCGGCTTAGTCACGAAGTGCATCATTTTGCGCGAGTTGATCAAGCTACCTGATAGGCTTACCGTGATCGATGCTTGCGGAATATCAACCGCGGGCAGCTTTCTCCTCATTGGCTTACTGGGTGTAGTCTTGCTTCACAGACGATCGCGGTTTCATAGCTATCGACCAAGATGGATAAAGGAATTACTCCGTTTGCGAAGCTATGCACTTTTCCTTCGCAGCGGCATCCCATTCGGCCTTTCAGCGTTCGCAGAACTCTCTGCGTTTGCTTTCATTTCTGGGGAAATTAGCCATCGTGGAGCTGTAGCGCTTGCGGCACATCAGATTGCTAGCAACGTTATGAACGTCGGATACTCATTCATATCGGCGTTCGCTATCGTGACCTCGGTCTACATTAGTCGGTCACGTCGTGTCGCAATAGCGGCAATGTTAGATGATCGGATCGTTCATGCACTGTTTCTATCTGCAGGCCTGGGATTGATTTTGATGGCGTTATGCCTAGCCGTGCGGCCTGTTATCGTATCTTCCTATACGTCGGTGGTCACTGTTTCGGCGATAGGGAATCGAGTGCTTCCAATTGTGGCATGCGTCTTTTTGTTCGATTCGTTACAGTCGACCGCGGCGTCGATACTTCGCGCAAATGGATTTAACCTGCTTCCAACTTGCATACAAATTTTCGGTCTATGGCTCTGCGGTGTCTTTTTGGGAAGCCTATTGGTCGCTTTCCCCTCTGACATCCAGCCGTCGTCATCAAGTGTGGTCTTTCTTTATTGGTTCTCGATTGCCATCGGAATGCTGCTGACGGCGGCTGTACTTTGTCGGCTTGCGATCACACGGCTACGTCAAACCGACTGTCGTCGATAACGACAAGTGCGGACAGAAGCCTAAGCAAGAGTGGCGGACTCAGAGTTCTGGCATGCGCGCAGGTGGAACGGCCCCTGCCCGCGACAACAAGGCGTAGACGGTGTGTTTGTTCTTCGAATGATATGGGATCGCACGTTCTTGTTGCTGCTTCGTCGCAGCCCCTTTAGGCGCTTTACGTCGAACACCGTCTAGGCCCATTTCGCATTCCAGTTAAAGTGGTCGCCTCCTAGAGGCCGTACTTGCGGCACAGTTCCGCTGTGCTTCAAGTCTGCCTCGCCTTCCTAGAGAACACCAATAATCTGTTCGGTGAATCGCTTTTTCATGACCGCTCGTTAATGCAAAGGACTCGACATCTTTAGCGTCCTAACCTCGGGGAGCAGATCACCCGACTTTCCCATGCCGAGTTTGGGTGCGAAAACTCGCAAAACGCACAAGGCGTCGGCGGCGCATGATCGATGCGCCGGTATAACTGCACTAACGTCAATGAAACGAAATCAACGAGTCAAGAACTAAAGCGGTCTATGTAGTGATGGCAGCTATACACGCAATCGGTGGCATTACTTGCAACGCTACGTCGATGATGGCAGCTTATCCATTGACAACAATCTGCTCGAGCGCGACATGCAGCATGATGCTGACGTTTCGTGTATGCGTTTCGCTACGCGTGCTGACGAAGCTTCCGCAACGCGCAGCGGATCACGATGTCCGTAACCTGCTCCTATTCAACTTCGTGAAGTCGAACGACGCATTCGCGTCAACGTGATCGAGCACAGATCATCAAGTGGTCCGCGTGGTGCGTGTTAATCTGCGCTTACGGTGTTTCAATGGCAGGGCTCGATAAGCCTATGTTTAGATTGCGCGTCGTAGCGACGCTTGCAGGAGCATCCGACGTGGGCCACCGCAAGAAGCGCCGTATCTGAGCGAGGCTGAGTTATATGATGTGTCCACAGAATATCAGTGGACGCAGCTTGCCTTGTTCTCAACCCAGACGCTATGTTTACGTAAATTCGCGCTTACCGTCGATCACGGGGGAAGTCTGATCCGATCGATGCGGAAAATGCAGCGCATGCGGTTTTCGCCGGAAAAGCAACCGCGCTTCCCAAAGAGCGATCTGGCGCAGCCGAAGCGATGCGAGCCGTTTGCGTTGTTCATCGCAGTGCCATCAAGGCCTGGACTCAGGCCATCAACCAGTTGCGGAGCTTGCTGGTGAGCGCGCCGCAGGACATCCGCGAACGTCTTCTGAATACGAAGAAAGCTGAGCGCGTTGCCAGCTGCAAGCGGCTGCGCTCTCTGGGTGACACGGTGATGTTGCAAGCGCTGACATCGTTGTTGATTGCTTCGGAACAGCCGCCCGCGGTGTCAAGCTTAAGGCATCGGAAATCGGCTGGCCTCCGCCTGATTCCATACCCTTCCTCCGCTATCAAATCGCACAGGATGGTAGAACCCATTTGCCTTGTTCATTAAGAAAGAGAATTCAGCGTTGTTGAAAATTGCGATCCTTCTCGTTAAGTTGTAATGGGGCCACAAGGTCAGTCCAATATCCCCCTTGAATAAACTGACCATAGCCATCGGTAGATAACCGATTGTCGTACTGACACAACCCTCATACGCTTTTACAGGCTTACGGATTATTCGCGCGAATTGCGCGGCAAAGGAATGCTCGCCGCCATTTGCTCCGTGGCAAGTAATAAGACGTACCGTGCTAAAGCGGTTCAGAGAAAAACGCTCATATAGGAAATTTGCTAACCCGAGAGGTGATGCGGCATATTCGTGGGTCACATCTAAATAGAGGGTGTCGGCGACAATACGCGAGTGACCAATAACATTGAGTCGGGCCTCCCCCTTGTATGTATCTTCAAAGATATAACTTGAAGGGCCGACTCCTTTTAGTCGCATGGGACCGCCCCAAGTGATTGACGCGTTGCGGTACCGGGTCTTCGGACCACTCAATTTTGCAGCTCTGATGCCACCGGATAACAAGCCGATCCCGGCTGCCGCAAGCGACACCCAATCTAAAACGCCCGAAGCTTTCAGATCGCAATCTTCGACAGCGCCGCTCGCGATCGCAGCTGCATCTGCAACAATACCAGCGGTCCCAACTGCAAGCGACACTGCGGACGCGCTTTCTATCGCGGCCAAGATACCACCCGCAGCCGCGATTGATGCGCCTGCTGTAAAGCCCGCCAGTCCCAATCCCGCGAAGCCCAAGCCGATACCCATCCACGCCTGCCAACTAAGATGCCCGGAGGGATCCAGCCTGTTAATGGGGTCGCCCGCGCAATATGCGTAGGGATTAATGCCGCCCGCTCCAAACGGGCTCAAGCTATCCGGGCATCGGAAGCGCATTAATGCGGGACTGTACGCTCTGTACCCGTTACCCAGGTGGTAGGCGTTGCTAAATGCATCGTGCCGCTCCCCGCCGAATGCCGGGAGTTTTCTGTCTGCATTCCGTGTGCTGCCTGATGCCGTTTGATCCATATGAAATCTCGAATGTCTGCGCCTCGTCTGACGTGACAACAACGTCGTGTAGGTCGTTCAAAAGCAAAGCCGTGTTGTCCTTTTCCGTGACGTGCAATTTTGTGCGCGAACAGTGTCGTCGAGCAAGCGTCCCTCCGGAACGACCGAACACCGAATTCGCCAATACAACCTGAATTGGTTAGTTATTCGCTAGAACCTGACCCGTCGTTCAGCGCCCCGGCGGATCGACGCATTATTGACGGAGGAATACCGAATATCCCGCCTCGCTAATCAAATTCTTTGGCCGCGTTACTAGACGGCTCGCCTCCGGTGATCAGACCTCGCCGTTGCAGCATGAGCACGTAGTGCTGCAAGTAAGTTGCCTTCATTCGGGCGTTGCCATCAGCATCGTCAACTATTGCAAAAAGATCTCTTCCAATCTCTGGTGGTAGCTCGGCGTAGCGACGGGCTCCATCGCCCACGCGGCCGGTGGCGGGGCTTGGATTTGCGGCACCGCTATGGTTTGCGGAGGCATTGGCGGTTGCGATGCGCAACCGACGAGAGCCGTCAGCAATAGCAGCGCGACTTTTCGCGTTATCAGCTTCATGAGATGCAACCTCCTTAAAGAATCGTTTGTCGAGCTTTGCGATTTGCGCGGCCGCTGCGTTATGCGAGGCGATCGCCCCGCTTGCGGCCTTTTCCGTAGCATCAGATAGCGCGCTAAGCTTTTGCGCATTCGCTTCGTTATCGCGTGCATGCGCAGCCTGCTCGAGAACGAGTTGAGGACCGTCGAATGCATGCATTGCCGTCGCACCGATTGCGACGCCAAAGACCAAAAGGAGAGTTATGCCGCCGAAAGTTGAGGACACGAGTAGTCCGCTCCATACAAGTTGGCACCGGTCAGATCCGCACCGCTCAAGACAGCCCCAGCCATCTTTGCCTTAACTAGACTCGCGCCAGACAAGCGCACACCGCTAAGCTGCGCATCTTGGAGATTCGACTCATCCAGACATGCGCATCGCAAGTCCGCCTTCTCAAGATTAACCTGCTCAAGGATCGCGCCCGTTAGATTGGCATCGGCGAGTAGCGCTTTCGGCAGCCGCGCCCGCGCGAGCGGCGCGCCACTATTCAACCTGTCCGGCTCTAGCCCAATGTGACTGAGGTCGCGCGCGCTTGCGACCGCATTCAGGCCACACGCCCACTTGAGTCGCAGGACTTCCTTCAAGTTGCGCATGCTCATCCGAGGTGTCGGCATCAGCGCTTCCCCCGCAAGAAAGGGAGCAGGTTAACGCCGCCGGTGAATACATGCGCAACGCACCGCTGTAACCGTCCGACCCTGACCGTATAGACGGCTGATGAAGGCGAAGCCATGCTTTCCCGGGGCACAGATGTGACTGTGTCCATAAGGGAATCATGGACACAGTGACTGAATTCACCGAAGTTAAAGGCGCCCGGAAATATCACCGGCGTACCGTGGACGAGAAACGCCGGATCGTCGAAGAGACGTTATCCGGTAAACGTTCGGTGGCGGAGATTGCACGCCGTCACGAAGTGAACGCGAATCAGCTGTTTGACTGGCGCAAGCAGTATCTGGAGGGACGCCTTGGTGTGAACGATCGCGAATGCGCCTTGCTGCCGATCACTTTGAATGAGGCCAGCGACAGCGGCGCGGCCGAACAGGCCGCTTCTACGCCTTTGACACAGGCGCTCGGCACGATCCGGATCCAGTTGCCACGAGGCGAGGTACACGTGGAAGGGAGCGTCGATCCCGACGCGCTGCGCGTTGTGATCCAGTGCCTTAGCCGATGATTGGTCCGCTGACAAACACGCGCATCTGGGTTGCCGCCGGATTTACGGATATGCGCTGCGGCTTCGACGGCCTGGCCGCGAAGGTGCAGACTGTGCTGGCGAAGGATCCATTCTCTGGTCACATCTTCGTGTTCAGGGGCAAACGTGGCGACCTCATCAAATGCTTGTACTGGCGCGACGGCGGCCTATGCCTTTTCGCCAAACGCCTGGAGCACGGGCGCTTTGCGTGGCCTCGTGCTGACGGCGGTGTTGTTTCGCTGACCAGCGCTCAACTTGGCCTCCTACTTGAAGGTTTCGACTGGCGACAGCCCGTCGATGCAGCGCGACCCTCCAGCGCTTTGTAAACGTATGTGACAACGCACGCATGGGGCAATGCACGCGCGTAAACTGCGTGCATGGCATCCAGCGACGCTATCCTTCCGGACGATATCGAGGCTTTGAAGGCGCTCCTGATCGAGCGCGAGGCGGCGTTACGTGAGCACGAAGGCGAGCTTACGGATCTGCGCGACACTGTAACGATGCTCCGGAAGACACTCTCCGACCGGGCGCTCGAGATCGAGCACCTGAAGCTGTGGATTGCGAAGCTGCAGCGCCTGCAGTTCGGGCGCAAGTCGGAGAAGATTGATCGTCAGATCGAGCAACTCGAATTGCGTCTCGAAGATTTGCAGGCCGACGATGGCGCGGCAACGGTCGACGCACCAACAAGGCCTCGCTCTGAGACCGGCAAGTCGACGGGACGCAAGCCGCTTCCGCAACATCTTCAGCGCGAAGACGTTATACATCAGCCCGAGGACGCGTGCTGTCCGCAATGCGGCGGTGCGCTTGGCGACCTCGGCGAGGACGTCTCCGAGCAACTCGACTATGTGCCGGGGCATTGGCGAGTGATTCGTCACCGCCGACTCAAGAAGGCCTGTACCTGTTGCGACTGCATCGTGCAGGCGGCTGCGCCCAGCCGGCCAATCGATCGCGGCATGCCGGGTCCGGGGTTGCTCGCGCATGTCTTGGTCGCTAAATTCTGTGACCACCTCCCCTTGTATCGACAGTCAGTGATTTACGCGCGCGACGGCGTGCAGCTCAGCCGTTCGACACTCGCGGACTGGGTCGGCCAGTGCAGTGCGTTGCTCCGGCCACTAGTAGATGTCGTTCGCCGATACGTGATGGCGCCTCGAAGATCCACGCGGATGACACCCCGGTACCGGTGCTCGAGCCCGGCAATGGCAAGACCCATACCGCACGTCTCTGGACATACGTTCGGGACGACCGGCCAGCGGGCTCCAAGGACGCGCCAGCAGTCTGGTTTGCATACAGTCCTACAAGGGCTGGAGAATATCCGCAGGCCCATCTGAAGGACTTCAGGGGAACGTTGCAGGCCGATGCGTTCGCGGGGTACAACGCGATCTACGAAAGCGGTGATGTGCGGGAGGCTGCGTGCATGGCGCATGCACGTCGCAAATTCCACGATTTGTTCGTCGCGCGCAAAAACGAAGTCAACACTGAAGCGTTGCGCCGGATCGGCGAACTGTACGCAATTGAGGCCGCAGTTCGAGGTAAGCCACCGGACGAACGAAGACGTGTCAGGCAGGAGCAGGCGCGGCCGTTACTCGATGCCTTCGAGATCTGGCTGCGCTCGACGTTGGCGACGGTTTCGCAGAAAGGCGACACCGCCAAAGCCATCAACTACGCTTTGAATCAGTGGGCAGCGCTCACGCTGTACATCGATGACGGTGCTGTGGAAATTGACAACAACGCAGCCGAACGCGCTTTACGTGCCGTCGCTCTCGGTAGAAAAGACTTCCTGCACTTCGGTGGATGCCCACCAATCGGAGCCCTCACTATCACTGACCTGAGGGTCAATAGTTTTTGCTAGTCCGTGGATGCTGATTAAAGCCGCTGCATTGTCAACACGGTGTCGATCGGACTATTACCCACCGCTAGACTTAAACCCGGATTACATTCCGGTTACGTGATTACCCGTTTCGGTCCCGTGATCGCTCATTCCGGCATTGCGATCACGCATTTCGGAAACCTGTGATCGGCGATCACGATGAACTGAAACGGGTGATCACGATCATTCGGAATCTATGATCACGATCCGTCGGAATACGTGATCACGTCCGCCGAAATACGCAGGTTAGCCCTACGCTTGGTGCGACGCTGGAGTCGCCACATGCTGGCTTCCCGCCGTCTGCAGTCGTGATCCAACTCTTTCAGCGGCGAAGGTAAGGAATACCGCGCCGTGTTTATGGGTAGAATGTTTTCGCTTCCGCGTAACTAGAACAGCAAACATCGAGAATTTCGTGACCCTCTTCGGCCTCCCCTATAAATCTGAAAGGCTCTAGTTCCTCTATGCCCTCTGAACGATTCCAGAAGGCTTCCATTATATCCCTGAACTTACCTTGGCTTAAGGGGCGGCTTAGACGCACAGTGCCTTCATAACCTTCTACTGGCCTTTGGATATCTCGTGCCAGCCGAGCCGCAAAAGAAGCACTCCCGTGCAAAGCAGTGTACCCCGCTACCAGTCGAAAGCGCGCAAACTCTGGTACCTCGAAATCTTTCGAGCTCCTCAATGCTTCAGCTAGGCCTCTTGGATTCACAAACCTCGTCCCAGACGCTTGTAGCCAGACCTTCCCTTTTACAATACGGCTCTGCGCAACAACATTCAGCCGATGCATCCGCCGGCAGAGATCGACATAAACAAACGGACTAAAAGATGGAATTATGGACGCCGTGCCATGTTCCACGAAGCAACCAGGAACAGAACTTAAGTCATGCAATTCTATTGACATTGCTCGAACTCGGCCATAGCCAGCCCGCCTCCGTATCGCGATTGCCGATGAACCTAGAAATCCAAACACCCCGGCTCCCAACGACAACCAACCTAGGACGGCTGACGCTTTCGGATGGCTATCCTCAAAAGCGCCGCTCGCGATTGCCGTAAGGTCTGCAAACACTCCCGCCGTTCCAACAGCCAGTCCCACGGCGGAAGCGCTTTCGATTGCGGCTATGACGCCGCCTGCAGCAGCGATGGAAGTGCCTGCGGTGAATGCCGCGAGCCCTAGTCCCACTACCCCCAAACCGATACCCATCCACGCCTGCCAACTGAGATGCCCGGAAGGGTCCAGCCTGTTAATGGGGTCGCCCGCGCAATATGCGTACGGATTAATGCCACCCGCTTGAAAAGGGCTCAAACTATCTGGACATGTGAAGCGCATCAAGCTGGGACTGTAGGCTCTGTACCCGTTACCAAGATGGTAAGCGCCGCTCACGGCGTCTCGACGTTCTCCGCCATAACCCGGGAGGCCCGGCGCCTCACTTCTTTTCACCATACGGGCCATATACATACTCCACATGTTCAGTTCCATTAAACGCAGCAACGACTTCATGGCCATCGCTAGTACCAGTGAGCCACGTCGTCTGCTGCGCGCCTTCGCTAACCTGAGCCAAAGTGACCGAACCCAGGCGCACAAGTCGCTGCTGCTCTGCGGCGGCGTCTGGAATCCGATTTACAAGTTTCTCTGCCCGGTAGTAGAGCATTTCGGTTTCGTCGCCCGTCTTTTGTGAGACCAACCGATCCCACGCATCGTAACCGTATTCGCTTTTTTGTTCGCCCGATTCCGTCGACACAAGTCGTCCAAGCTCGTCGTATGAGAGCTCTTGACCGCACTCGTTGAGGAGCATTCGTCCAGCATCGTCATATTCAAAGCGGAGCCGCCGAGGCCACCCATCATGCGTGTTGGCGACGCCTACAAGCAGACACGGATCCTTCTTGTCATAGTCAAAGGTCGCGATATTAGCGCCACCTTCGAACTCACTGACGCACTGCGTGATGTTGTCGAGCGCATCAAACGCGAACGTCTGCCGTGTGACCCTCTTACCGAATTCGTTCATGGGTACGTCGGCTCCGGAACAGGTATAGGTCACAAGCCGGTTACGCGCGTCATATTCATAAGCGTCCTTTCGTCGAGTCTGCCCGCCAATACTCCATGTGCGCGTGCGCACTTGATGATTGGCTTTCCACGTCTGAGCGATCGCCCATGTCTGTCCCCGACTGCTGCTAATCGTTCGCTCAATCTCACGGCCAAGCGCGTCCAACCTCAAGATCGTTGTGAGCGTATGGCATTGGGTTGACGATAGGTCTGTGGCGACCCATCTCTCTATGCGCCCGAAGACGTCGTAACTTAGGTTAACTCGTACCGCCGGATCCGCAATTGTGATCAGACGGCCGTGCTCGTCGTAATCGTACTTTTGCTGCGCGCCTGCGACGTCCGTCCAATGCATGAGTTTGCCGCCCGACGAAAAGTCGTGCACGGTGGAACGCGTCCGCCCATCGACACCGGTTTGCGCTTCGCCTTTAAGACGGCCGGACGGGTGATATTCCAGACGGGTTAGGACTGGATTTGGCGTCGCCTGAGCTTCAGTGACCGCGCCGCTTCGTCGATCGTGCTTGAAATTTTGTTCAATGCCAGGGCTGAGAATATGCCACCGCTCGCGTTTTGCGCGAACACGAGAAACTGCGTTATCGAGTTCCGGAATATACGTGTACTCTAGCGTCACCCCATCGGGTGCCGTGACCTTCGAAGGAGTCGCGGCTCCTGGATTCATATACTCATAGAACCACGAGCGAGGGCCGCATTGACTGTGCGTCACTCTACCCAGGCCGTCAAATGTTTGCTCACCCAAGGTGATACGTCGAACATCTGGCGGCTCCCCGATTTCTACGCCGATTTCTCGAACGAGCGTCTGCTCCGAAAACGATCCGTAATTTTTAAATACCACGGTTCCGTCGGCGAGCTTAATCCGACTCACGCGACTGTGTGCGTCGTATTCATAGAGCGTCATTTGGCCGAGTTCGTCGACATCCTGTCGCAGCCTCCCCCAAGCATCGTGCATGTGCTGGCGTTCGCTGTATAACGTCCGCGCCGCGCCGTCAACGAGATATAGGCACTCCTGTCGAGGTCGACCATGCACGTCGTACACGGTCTCATGGATCGCAGTTTGCGTACCATCTGTACCTTGCACATAGACTGTTTGCGTGCGGGTAACAGGATCATACTGACGTACGTGCCTCAATCCATCGCCCGTTTTTACAGTTTCAGCTTGTCCCCACTGATCGTACGCAAACCGTTCTGTTAGGTTGATGCCCGGACGGTCTGCATCATGCACGGTCCAGTCGTACGCCTCTCGCATCGCAAGCCGACCAGCGGCGTCATAGCCGCACTTACCAATTTCCACCCACCGCCTCGACGGACCATCAATATCCCATTGCCACGATTGAACGACGCGACCCAGTCCGTCAAATCTCGATTTCGTCTTGTTGCCAAGCGCATCCTCGTGTGTAGTAAATAAACCCTCATCGGTCTTCTCGTGGGCATATCGCGTGACGAGCTCATAAGTAGTGCCCGCGTTTCGGGTTTCGCACACCAGCCGGCCGAGCGCATCGTACACATAGGTCGTTCGCAGCCCTTGGTGATCTTCCTTTTCGAGAAGCCTGCCGCTTTGAAGTGACTGAATGCGTTTTTCGCAAATCTGCAAACCATCGTGTGCAACTGAGGTTACGGTTTGCGCCAATACATGCTGATCATGTGGCCGCACTGCAAAATCAAATGTCCGCCGAGTTTCGTACACATGCTGGCCTTCAGCGCTGTAATGATAGAGGGCGACCGCCTCGTTTTTTAGTCGACAGTGTTCGTCCTTACTCGGGTCGTCGACATACTCGCGCTCAATCTTCCGAATTAGTTGGCCGTCGACAAGATGCTGCTCGCTCGACTGCAACACGACTGAGGTCAAAGGAGCGCCCTTACGCGTGCGATGCGAGCAATAGGTATACCGAGTTTGGGTAACCGGTACACTCAAGGGAAGTTTGCCGGCGTTTGCCATCACGACCGGTGCATGCACCGTCACGCTCTTGAGCAGGCGCACGAAACCATTGGGTTCCCCAGGGCAAAGCTCTTCTCCATTCTGATCCTTCTCACCTCCAGCGGGATAATACGTATATTCCGTCCTAGTGCCATCGGGCCGGACATGTGTGAGCGGATTTCCCGCGTCATCGAACGTCGAGGTGATCGTCTCTGAACGGCTTTGCTCTTCGAGAGGATTCGACTCGTCTCTCCAAGTAACGATTTGCTGCATTGGAAGCAGGAAAGTTTTTGGCTGTTGCTCCAGTGGCTGACCAAGCCGCACGTTATATTTCGTATCATGGAGGGTGACACAATGTCCGCTACGAATTTCTTCCCGCGTTTGCAGATGGAAATGATTGTAAGTTCGGGTGGTGGCGGTGTGCTCCTCTCCGTCAACCATTAATTTTTCCTGGCTCCAGTATTCATACTCGGAGGCCACGCCGTACAGCGCGTCAAGTTCGGATGACCAATCGCCGCCGGACCCGCCGGCGAGATAGTTATTTTCTGAATATGCAAACTCCCGGTTGATGTCAGGCTGCCCTGCCCCCGGCATTAGAGTGTGTTTTACGACCGCAGGGAGCGCCGTCAACTGAGCTCCCTGCGGGAAATGCATCGCCTCACTAAGATAGGTCACCTCTTCAACCAAACCCGTTGAGTGCTCAATGCGATTCAGGTAACTCATCGTTTCACTGTCGGCAGACGAGCCGACTGCGTCATAGCCCAGTATCGTACGCAAATCAGCTCGTAGGATCTCCGTCAAATAATTGTTGGTGAACGAGAGAACGACTTCGAACTGATCAGGCGTGCGCGGCCATAACGTCAATGTCGAGGAAACATTGTTCTTGTATGCCACCTCCATTAAGCTCGCGCCCGTGTCATCGGTGATTGCCTCTAGCCGAGGGGACTGATTAACCTCGACCGAGCTCCATGTCCAAGTCAACCCGTGACCAGCTGGCGTGAACGTATGAAGGGGCATCTTGAGCACGTCGCCTACATCAGGACCCGCTAGGATTTCTACGGACCCGTCCTTCCAGCGAATGCGGTAGAAACGCTTACCCCCAAGAACCACACAATCAAACCGAAAGTGGTCTGTGTGTTTTTGCAGGATGACGGGATCTTCTTTGCCCGCGACCCGATACTGCTCGCCGTTTGAAAGAACGAGCACTCCCCCGTCGGAGTCAAAATGGGAGTACCCCAGAGAGAATCCGATACCATATCCGAGGTTATGGCGCTGAAGCGGGGAGTACCCTAATGTGGCTTTGAAACAGGGGCCCTGATTGTGATTTCCCGTGAGTTCACCCACGACCAGTTGTACATTGAACAGCCCGGTGCGCGGATCTACTCCACCACTCACGGCGCTACCAAAATTTTGCGCTTGTGTTGTAAAACCTGAGCTCATACGCCCTCGAAAATTCAACCAAAAATCAATTCCTGAGATCTTTCCACAGCGTTATCGGCTATCCAATCAATCGATAAGCGCTGGAAGCAGACTGTCGTAGTCGAACCGCATCTTCAGGATGCTTTGGTTTCCAAAATTGTCACTGACCAACACTTTCCTCACTCCGTCCTCGTTGTTCCAGCCGGAATGCTCGAGCCCGGAAACTGGGACGCGCAGATTCCACAGGTAAATGTGAAATTCCCCTTTATGACGCGTGGACGGCGACGCCTTGTGCAAGAGGTCATTTTTATCGATATGTATCCAGCGGTTTGTGCTGGCTAGGCTCGATCTCTTCAGCAGCAAGTCAGCGTTGGGTTTGATCCCAAAGGGACTGTCCGGGTCGATGTACCAGATCAACACGTCGAATGCTTCTCCGCGATTACATCCGGCGTAAGCTTGAGCCTTGCCAAGCAGCGGCAAACTGGCCCCCCTACGGAACATCTCCGAATGAATCTTCTCAAAAAGGTGCTTCGGATCGGGCGTTGCTGATAGCTTGAAGCGGGTGGGCGCCTGTATAAGTTTGACCGCGATCTTTTTCCAGCGACTTTCGCCTATCCAGTCATCAACCCATGTAGGGGTTGGATCGACTGGCGATGCTTGATATGAGAGGCAGTTGATATCTTTTGCTACGACGTCAAAGCTTCCTTGCTGGATATCCCATATTTCCGGTCGGCCATAGTCGACCGGGGGGATCGTTGCTACATGTACTTTATTGCGATCTCCCGTCATTTCTCCACGGCGAGTCGAGACCTGTTTGCCGTTTGACAGAGTGATCGTCACAGCCACGTCCATACTCTGCATCTGAGCGGAGTTCGAGCATGTCACGTACAACCTGACGAAATTGCCTCTGTCTGCATCAATCGATTCAGCAACACCCACATCGCCGCGCGTATTAAGTACCGGATAATTTCCGTTTTTCGCCGACCAGCCCCACCCTTCACTGGAGGAGCCGCCGAGTCGCCCGCCGGTCTCGTAATCCACCAGCGTGACATGATCGAGCAGTTCCTTAGAGCTGATCTCGATGACCTCCCGATCCACGTTAATGGGAGTTAGGAACACGTCAACAACAGCCTGATGCCTGCCGTTGGCATAGATTTGAGGCTGACTCGTGTCGTGCGACACGATATTGAGAGTGGTAAGGGCTGTGACCTGTTCCCAGGCTGCGTTCTGCTCCATAGTGCGTCCTTCCTCAGTTAGTAGACTCAATCCTGATCGGACACGTGGCGCTGCGACTCATTGCGTAGGCTCTGTACCCGTTACCCAGGTGGTAGGCGTTGCTAAATGCATCGTGCCGCTCCCCGCCGAATGCCGGGAGTTTTCTGTCTGCATTCCGTGTGCTGCCTGATGCCGTTTGATCCATATGAAATCTCGAATGTCTGCGCCTCGTCTGACGTGACAACAACGTCGTGTAGGTCGTTCAAAAGCAAAGCCGTGTTGTCATTTTCCGTGACGTTCAATTTTGTGCGCGAACGGTGTCGTCGAGCAAGCGTCCCTCCGGAACGACCGAACACCACATTCGCCAATACAACCTGAATTGGTTAGTTATTCGCTAGAACCTGACCCGTCGTTCAGCGCCCCGGCGGATCGACGCATTATTGACGGAGGAATACCGAGTATCCCGCCTCGCTAATCAAATTCTTGGCCGCGTTACCCGACGGCTCGCCTCCGGTGATCAGACCTCGCCGCTGCAGCATGAGCACGTAATGCTGCAAGTAAGTTGCTTTCATTCGGGCGTCGCCATCAGCATCGTCGACTATTTCAAAAAGAGCTGCTCCAACCGTCGGTGATAGCTCGGCGTAGCGACTGGCTCCATCGCCCATGCCGCCGGCGGCGGAGCTTGGATTTGCGGCACCGCTGTGGTCTGTGGAGCCCGCGTCGGCGATTGCGATGCGCAGCCGACGAGTGCCGTCAGCAATAGCGGCGCGATTTTTGGCGTTGTCAGCTTCATGGGAAATCCTCTCACGGTGGAACTGTTCGTCGAGCGCTGCGATACGGGCGGCTGCCGTGTTGTGAGCCGCGATCGCGTCGCTCGCTGCCTTCGCGGCACGCTCCGAGAGGGTCGCGATATTTCGTACGTTCGCCTCGTTGTCGCGCGCGTGAGCAGCCTGCTCCTTGGCAAGTTGGCTGCGATCAAATACGTGGACGGCAGCGCCGCCGACTGCGACGCCGACCACACATATGATGAGGTACGGTGCGTGACTCACAGGTCCCGCTCGCAAAGCGAACGCTCTTCGGCGCGACGCTTCACGAGGCCGGGAAGCACTTTCCCTCGCGAGCTCACCCACTGCGCGCGACCATCGTCCGATTCGTTCATCGCCCGGCAAGCGCCCCTCCAATCGTGCTCATTGAATCGCTTTGCAGTCGCGCTCGCGCAATAGTTGCGACTGCCTATGTTGTAGGCAAAACTCACCGCGGCCGCGAGTTGGTTAGGATGGTCCTTGAGGCCCGGCGTGCATCGAAGCACATCATCGGCGTGCGTCATAAGTTGGCGGTTCAACGACTCCCAGCACTCGTCCGGACTGTACGACTGGCCGACAACGACGTCATGCGTGTCGCCGCTGCATTTCGTCGCAACGCCCACAGGGTCGAGGTAACCGCGATGCACAACCCCTTCGAAGCGAGGCACGATGCAATACAGCGTGGTTGCAGCTACGGTGCCAACTATGCCCGCGAGCGCTGCTTTCCCAAGGTTTGCCATTCAATGATCTCCAGAAACAACAAAGCCCCGACTGCCGATGGCAAGCGGGGCTTCATCCATGCTCAGGCAAATCAGGCGTGAGCCGACTCGCGTTCGCGCGCGCGTTGGTCGCGCCGGTCTTTTCTCCAGGCGAACACGAAACTCGCGCCAATATAGGCAAGCGTCGCCACCGCGACCCACCAGTTGATGTCGTGACTGCTCAGCCACAACCAAAAGTTTCCGCCCGCCACGGGCACAGCCTTCGCCGCGCTGGCGCCCCACTCGTCTTTCATTGGATATCCCGCTAAGAGATTTGTGAACGTTGATCGCTATCGCACAACGCCTTCCATGTGCGCACCGCGCAGATTCGTGCCTGCTAGGTCCGCTCCCCGAAGCTTCGCTTTTTCAAAACGCGCTCCGTCCAGGTCCGCGCCGCTTAGGTCCGCTCCGCGCAAGTCAGCTTCGGACAGGTCCGCGCTGCGCAGACATGCTCCGCTCAGATTCGCGCCCTCAAGCGCAGCTCGCACAAGAATCGCACCCCGCATATCGGCCCGACTTAGGTCCGCGCATGTGAGCTTTGCTCCAGTGAAGTCGACATCGCAAAGCGAGGCGTTCGCGAGCTTCACATTCACGAGCGGCGCACTGCCCCGATGCTCGCCGCCAAGATCTGCGTGACTTAAATTCCTGTTCGCGGCATGACTGAGATCGTCAGCAAGGTTGTCGCTCTGCGTGGTCAGTATGACCGCGCCGGTATGACGGTTTTTGATCTCAGTACCACCCTTCCATGACGTGTCGCTGCGAATTGCGCCGTCGAGGTTCGCGCCCTCAAGCATCGCGCCGCTCAGGTTGCAATCGCGCAAATCAGCCCCTTTCAAGTCAGCGCCGTACAAGTTAGCGCCCGTCAAATCCGCGCCACGCAATACAGCCCCAGCCATCTTGGCATTGACCAAATTAGCGCCGCACAGAACGGAACCGCTCAATTGCGCGCCAACGAGCACTGCCTCCTCTAGATCGGCACTGCGCATATCGGCTTGCTCAATCGTAGCTCGTTCCAGATTCGCCCCCACCAAATTTGCGTCGGCCAGGCGCGCTGCGCGCAGCTGCGAATTTGATAGCGGAGCGCCACTAAATATTGTTGTTCTACCCAAGTCGATATGGCTGAGATCACGCTTTTTGGAAACAGCCTCACGCAGCGAATCTCGAAATTCACTGTCGGTTTGCGTGAGGATCAGTTTGCCCGTTCGGCGATTCTTATAGTCGAAACCTTTATTCCAAGGTAAAAGATCCCACCCGGTCCCGTTCGCTTTCATCGCGTCAATCCATTTCGTATCGCATGCCAGGCCCGACTTCACTCGGAAACCAGGCGCTTGAATGAGGGCTATCGAAGTCGCCAGATGGAGAGGGGATCGCATAGATCACCCGGACCCAGCAATATCCTGAACGGCGCGCGTGTATCTGCATCCGTGCGGAGCCAGTTTCGCCGTATAGGTTGCCCCTGGCATCAGTGAACTTGTCCGTCTCACCTAGGCGAACCTCAACGCGCCATTGCAGTGTGTTCGTTGCGCCTTCGAGCTCGCAGTCGATCCTCAACGCTCTACGATCTCGTCCCAGGCGCAGGTCCTTGATTGAGACCAATCCATTGAGCGTCCGGCCCACCTCAGCCACCTCCGACAAGCGACCGTCCCACACCTCGGCCTGAACGCGCGCTTTGTAGTTGCCGGGCTTTAAGTCGTGCACGACCCACTCGCACTTCGTGTTTGCAAGCCGTTCTTTCTTTACTTCGTGACCCGGCTCATGCCATTCAATCAAATACTGCTTGGCGCTGGCCACCGCGCCCCACGATATCTTGGCCGACATTCTGGCACCGTAGTCCGCGAGTGCTTCAATGCGCGGCGCGCTTGGCGCGGCAATCGGCACGTAAGCTTGATCGGTCATGTCAGTCGACGCCGCATTGTCGACGAGCGCAAACTTTTCTGGCGCGTGCCGCGTCGCCGTGATCGTGAAAGACGTTCCGTCATGCGATTCAGATATGCTGACCACGCGATACAACTGCCGTACCTCGGCTGCCGGCTGAATCGTCCATGCGGCATCACAAACCGGCGTCTGCAAGAGTGGCCTGCAAGGCGTAACCTCCGCGCCGTGCGCACTCTCAATTTCCACGCGCTGAATCTGCGCATCCGGCAGCATCAACGTAAGGTAACTCCCAGGAAGGGCCTCGACCTCCCGGTCCAGGATCACACGGCCTGTATCCGTCACACCCTTAATTCGCCCACCTATCGAACGCTGCGAGCGCAACGGATCGGCAATCTCGATCACCTGTCCTGGAAGCGCAAGCGCTCCATCCAGACCGACACCGAATGTCACGGTGTCGGTCTCCAAGCGCGAGGTCTCAAGAAGCCAATGCCCAGCCCGTTGCGCCTGCGATCGGCTGGTACAGCCAAACGCTGTGATTTCTGCCGTGTTGTAACCGTATAGAGCGATGCCATCAAGGTCTTCGACGCTCTCGACGGCGCGCTGAAAGCCATTGTTCGGGTCACACCATGTGACCATCACGGCCGTGTAGCGTGACTTCAGCGTGCTCCCGGTGTACTTGAACACCCCTTCCACTACATTGCTCGGGTTGTAGATATATGCCGGATCGCACGGCATGTCTGCCGACGTCAGCACACTGCCCGCGCTCCAGTAGGCAATGCCGCGAAATACGCTCGCAAGCTGTTGCAACAAGGCGAACGCGTGCGAACGTGTCGTGATGTAGCAATTGCAGGTGAACCGCCGCTCTGTGCCGCCGCCACTACTTGGAACCTTCTCGTCGCAGTACTTCGCAATCGCATATAACGCGAAGCGATCGACATGGGAATCCCGCAGCCAGGCACCAGCGCCGTAGCGGCCATTGAGAAGGAGATCTCGAAAGATCCATGCCGGATTGTCTGTCCACGCGCGCTTAAACTTCCCGGTCCACTCCTCGCCGTACTTGCGGTCGACCGGATCGTAGTTGTCCGGTACTTCAACCAGCAACCCCTTCACGTCGTATGAGCGGGCTGGAATTCGGTCGAATTTATCGGAGGTGATGCGCATCGCCGCCACTGCGCTAGTGGGATATTTGAACTCGCCGGTTCGCTTTTTTGTGTAGCTCACTACATGTGCCGTACCGTGCTCCTTTCCGGGGTTTTTATCTTGATTGATCTCGTCCGCACGCGAGATCTTCAGCACAAAACGCGCACTTCCGACCAGCTTTACTGGAAACGTGAATGTCTTGCAATAGCTCTGGCAGATGCCAGTAATCTCTCTAATCTCTGGTTCGGGCGCAGGAACGTTCTCGCTCGCCGGTTCGTACGATGGTGCGAACTGAAGTTTGATCGTCGCGTTGGTGTGCCCCTTATTCGAATCCCACCACAGATCATTTACCCGGACAGTAACATCCACCTCATCCACGTCCGGCTCTGCGACCTCGATCTTACAGGGCGTGAATTGCGTAACCTTGATCTTCTTTCCGTCCTTATAATCGTCGGCAAGACGACGCTGAAGCTCGACGCCCACTTGCACCTCACTTGAAGCCGCCGTGACCCACTTGATGGAGTCCTGCCGAACCTTCCCCTCGACAAAATCGAATTTTTCAACTTCGAAATTCAAGCTCCCGTCGTCATTTTCGACTCGAACGCCGTCCAGATACACAGAGCGACGCTGAACAGCTTTAGCGGGAAATGGACCAACGTTGTTGGCCAATCCCTCTATCTCTCCTTCCGAAATAAGATCGACAATGGTGCAGCAAAGGCGACTGTTGATAACCGTCTTCTCTTGCCCTTCAATGCCGCCTGACGTCTGCGTCGCGACCGGCGCAATGTCCTGCTCGGCCGCACGCGCCGGAGCATCGATGGCCTGGATGTCCGCACTGATCACTGTTGATCCAACGCGCATGCGCCCGTATAGCAAAGGCACCGGACCACCTTGAGCGACGACGTTCTGGATGCCTGGCATCCCGTGTTGACTTACCGGGCTCGGAGTCGGCGTCTGCGGCGAGAGCATCTGCGCAATTCCCCCCAGCGCCAAGGAGCCGCCCATGAGCATCATGTCGATGCCAAATTTATTGCCCGGGATGAGCCACATCGAGGCGGCCCCGGCGGCGGCAAGCGCCACGCCTGCGATCGTCTGGAATATCCCGCCGGCCTTACTGCCCGCAATCACCGGAGCGATGCGGATCGGCTCGCCGCCCGAGGGCCAATCGAGCTGCGTCTTATCGACATTGCGTTGGCCCACGAATACCGCATAACGCACGCCCCGCTGGCCGCTTCTGACGAGCTCCTGCCAGAATCCGGGAATCATCGTGCTGAGCGCTCGCAAGGCTTCGCGAGGAGAACGCACAACATAGGCGTGGTCGCGACCGAACTTGGCCCCCAGACTCCCATAGAGCCTGATTGGGCGCACTACATCTTCCAATTGAGTGTCTCCCGATGACGCAGCACATGCGTCACGTGTTTGCGGTAGCGTGGCAGCAGCTCGCGTCGCGAGAGCTGACCCCAAAGGTGATGCAGTATCTCGTCGTTCCCAAGATAGACCGCGGCGTGGTTGGGCACGCCGTATCGGCTCGCAATTGCCATAAGTAAGACGTCGCCCGTATGCAAACGCGCGTCGAACCCCAGGCTGATGAAGCCCGCCGCTTCGTAGTTGTCGAGATACAGCGAGCACGCAGTATCGGTCCACCACTTTCCGGCGCGTTCGAAGTCCGGCAACTCCAGCCCAAGTGCGGCGTGATAATAACGACGCACGACGCCGTAACAATCGTCCATGCCGTGCACAAAGCGCGCGCCGATCAGCGGCGCTGTGGCAGTCGCTCGGGCGATTACTTGCGCCGTGATGTGATGAAGGCGGCCAGCGTGGACGGCCCCGTGCTGGTCGCGCTGCACGCTTTGAATAAACCACACTGGAACGCCTGACGCCCCACATGCCAACAGGTCATCAAGGCTTGGCAGAGCACTCGCATCAGGATGCGAATGAACGATGGCCTGCACGGACCCCACATCTTCTGCGCAAGAATAGGCGGCCGCTGAAATGGAAAAGTGCTCAGACGGAAGATTCGAAACATTGGCGCACGGCAGGTAATCGCCGTTCACGATTAGCCCGCACGATTCGTTTGGATAACACGCAAGCGCGTGCGATTCAATTGCCGCACGCGTGCACCCGGCAAGCATCACCTATCCGCCTCGCGAAAGCGCGCCATCCGCGCCCGCAGCGGGAAAGCCGCCAAAAGGCAGCGGCACGTCCTTAAAGCGCTTTCGGCAACTCGACAATCGCTTACCGCACCTATCCTCTTCCGGATTCTTCGTGTTGATGTTGTTGCGCGTGAAGTAATCCGTTCCACGATAACCGCATTCAGCACCGCGGTACTCCCATTCGCACACCGCACTGATAATCTGGCGTGCAGGCAGTTTGCGCCCCGACAGATCCAAGGGTGAACTCAAAGAGAATTCGACCACCGCCGCCGTTTCAAGCGTCTTTTGCTCAATTAGCCACACCTCGACGGGCATCTCCGCATGCGGGTCTGCCTGCGCGCTATCGTCAAGATACTGCGCAAGCGTTCTGCGTCGTCGCACCGGCGCGCCCACGAGATCGGCAAACCGCTCGCACAACTTCGAGATCGCGCCATCCAGATTTGCAACGCTCAGCGTAGGCGTGGGTTGTGCGGCGCCCCCCGTTCGTCCAAAGCCCATAATCTGCACGGGGAACGCATGGTACTGCTGCCCTTGCCATTTGATTAAGCCACCGTGCTGATGCGCGTGAAACCGCAGAACTTCACCGCCTCGGCTTGTCAGATCGAGCTCGAATAGATTGATCAACGCACCCGGCTCCAGTCGCTGCACATCCGCACGTGCAGCATTGATCACTTCACTCATGCGTCGAAGACCTCTTTGAATGTCACGCTCAATGCGTAAAGATCGCCGCCGAGCGCGCGGGTTTGCACACCCTGCTGCGCGTCGAGCCTGAAAAGACCACGCGTGCGTAATGGCGGTGTCCAGTAAAAGGGGGCACTACCGCGCGTGGCTTCGAGAAACGCGCGGATTGCGCCGATTTCTTGCCCGTCACCAACAAACCGAAGCGGCCACGACTCCGTGACGTTACGCACGCCGTCGGCCAACGCCTGGCTGTAGCCGTCGCCGAACTGCACCGTGTGCACTCGAAAGTGCGTGATTCCCTCCGCACCAACAGAAGGTGACCAGGTAAAGGTGCGATGCATAGCTGATATGCTCACGCAAGCACCCCTTGCGACATCAAATAACCGACTCCGCCCTGCCCGCCCATTTTGCGCGCAAGCTTCTGGTCAAAGAACGCCCCCACCCATTCCTGCAGCGCGCGAAGGTCATGATCGCTCAGACTCAAGCCTCCATGATGGTGAACAGCCAAGTGAACCTGTGCGCCTTCCGATCGCGCCGCGACCGCGGTCGACCCGCCCGCGAGGCCGCTCGAGGAGAAATGCGCCAAGTGATTGGAATTGATTGCCTCGAGCAGCGCATAATGCCGACGTGCTGAGGCGGCGTTCACCACGTACTCTCCGTTGGACAACATCGCAGGAATGCTGTCGCTTGTGCCCGTGCCCGGCCCAGAGATGGATCCGCCCTGTGCGCGGTGGGGCAGCAGCTTCAGAAGCTGCGCAACCACCCCTGTGGTCGGTGACCAATCTATGAGACTTGCAAGAATTCCGCCCATTGCCTGGTGCAATGCAAGTTTCGACAGATCAGCGAGCGCGCTGGCGACAAACTCTCTCACACCGAGCTTGCCCGTTGTCACGAACTTCGTCACCGCGTCTTCCATCCGGCTCATGACGTTGACCACCGCGTGGCGTGCAGTTTCCGCGTGAGCTTGCGTGTCCTTGAAGAACTCCGCCATGCCGTGGTTTGCACCTTCGAGCCAATCGGTTTGGTGCCTCCTGAGCTCCGCGTAATACCGGTCATGGTTCGCGATCGATGCGACGAGACTCGCTTGAACATCCGCCACCGCTCGTCGATACCCATCGCTGTTTAATACGTCTGAGCTTGCGCTCCTTCGCAACTCATCAAGCTCGCGTTGGTGCTTGCGCGTGATTTCGTTCAGATCAGCTTGCTCGTCTTGGCGCACTGGAGCCGCGTCGCGCTCACTGAGCGCGCGCGCGTAACGGCCAGCTTGCTCCTCGCCGTACTCGCGTAGGCTCTCACGCGCATGCCGCGCCTGCACGGCAATCTTCGCTGTCGCCTCGCGCAGCTTCAATTCTTTCTCGATGCCAATATTGCGCTCAAGTTGTAATCGAATGGCTGATTGGGCATGCGCGAGACTTTGTTCTTCCCTATTCGCGGCGTGGGCCTTTAATGCGGCCATCTTCTCGTTGAATCGCGCGAGCTCCTTTTGCGCGTCGCTAAGCTTGCCGGTCGTCGACATCTGCGCCCGAAGCGCAGCAGCCTGCTCACGAAGCCGATCGAGATAACGCCTTGCGGCATCATCTGTGTGTGACGCCCGCCTGTCGGCCGTTGGCGCATGGTAGAGCGACTCATTGTGAGCAAGCGTCTTCTTCAGATCCGCATCGAGCCGTGCCCCAAGCTCGCGAAGCTCCTGATGACTCTTGCCAGCCGCTCTGGCGACGCCCAGGATCGCATCCTTGGCTGCGCGTGCGCTGGCGTTCGCATCGTCAAGCTTTTCCTTCCACGAGCGCATTGACTTCATCTCTTCGTCGTGATGCGCCATCATGGATCCCAACGTGTCGACACTCTTCTTGTGCGCGTCTGCTTTAGATGCTTGGTCAAGCAGAGCACGCTTGCGGCGCTCAAGCGCCGCGATTTCCCTTTCAATCGCCTCCGTGTTCGTCCCGAACGGATTAGCATCGGCGTCATACAGCATGCCTCGCTGGGAAGCGATCGCATCCTGCAACTTCGCGAGCTCGTCGCCCTTGCCTGTCACACCCCGCCAAAAACGCTCCCACCGTTGGCCAAGAGTCTCGTAGCTATCCGTCATTGCCTTGTTGTCGGACACGACGGCTTCTCGCGCGCGTTCGCTCGCCGCTTGTACGAACTGCGCCCATGCGCCCGCTTTGTCGCCGGATTGTTCGACTGTACGGATCTGCTCGATCTGCGCCCGGCTCAGGTCGTGGTGCGTGTCAGCCCAGTTCCGCGCGGCTTGGGCAGCATGTCCATACGCCTGCTCGAATTGACGCACTACGTCCTCTGTCGAGTGCCCCGAGACCTTTGCATAGGCCGCCACACCCTCGGCGACTTGCAAGAGATCTGCCGCTGCGACGCGCCCAGACTGCGCGAGAGTCATCAACGCCTGGCGTGCGTCGTTCGTCGACACGCCTACGCGGTGCGAGAGAGTATCGGAATACACCAGCAATTTGCCCTGCGTGAGCGCTGCATAGTCGCCAGTAACAACCATCGCATGATCGAGCTTCTCTTGCTGCTCGCTGAGTGCGTGGATGGCATGATAAGCAACGTATGCGCTTGCACAAAAGGCGCCTAAGGCGATGCCCGCCGGCCCGCACAGCATCGGCAGGACATCGATGCGCTCACCTAGCACCATGAGCGAGCCCATGAAATTCTTCCAGCTACCTTGCATGGCTTCGTGCCCAAGCACAAATATTTCACGCCGAGCAGCCGCCGATCCAGCTCCGAGGTGATTCATGGCGCGTGATGCCGCCTCGGCCTTCGCAATCAATGGCTCCGCGGACTCGGCAATTCCAAGATTCGCTGCCCTCAATCGCATCAGATCGAACCGTGTCTTACCTGCGGTCTCGGCCACTTTCTGAAAGCCCTTCACCGCAGCATTCACCTGACGCACGCTCGCCGCAGCGCCGCTATTGGCCGCCTCCTCAAGCGCACGTGCTACAAGCGTGCTGTTTGCAGCCATATCCTTCTGACAGGCTTCGAACCTTCGGGCGCTCGCTTGCTGATCAGCGACGAAGCCCTTGCTCGCTCGTTTTACCCGCTCCATGCCCGTTTCGAAACCGGACGCATCGGCGCTAATGCGAGTGACGACCTCATTAGCCACGATTTGCCTCCATCAGCTTCTGCTCGACGACCTCAGCCATCTTTCGAGCCGCCTCTGACTTCTTGGCGTCGAACGCGGGTCGCATGAACGGCTGCGCTGGCGTTCGCGAACTACCGAACTCGATGTCGTGAATGGCGCGCGCGAGCGTGCGCTTCGTCAACGGCACCGCGTTCCGTTTGCCCAGTTCCACAAAGCGGCCATAAAAGGCATCCGAGCTCCAGGTGACAATGTAGGAGGCAAGCTTGCCGGGCACTGATTCCTCTTGATCGTATGCGATCAGAAGATGGTCTCGCAGGAATCCAGGAGAATGGGGGCGGCCGAAACGCGTGCCGATGCGATCGCCTACCGGCACGCGCCGTTTCGCTTCGTCATGAATCACGCGAGCGCCGGACACCGCCGCTTGGCGGAGCGTGCTTTCACTTGCCGCGTCATCGAGCTTGGCGAACATCTCAGTCAACGCCTCAAGATTCTCAACACGATAGTTTTTACTCACTCTCAAGCACCTCCCCATTGCGCACGACGAGGCGCTTTGCGCCGAAGCGTTTGGCTGCGTCCAGATTGACACCAAACGTGTTGGCCACAATCTCCTCGGCGCTGCGCCCACTAGGCTTTGAATTTTCGCGGCTCCAACCAGACCAAGGCGTGAACTCTGCCGCCGTCGCGAGCGGTGCTTCCTTGCCACGATGGATGTTGTACAACAGACTCATAAGTGTGCCGGCCCGCAGATCTTCAATGTGGCCGCCCCACGGTTCGAGTTCGAACAGCGCCACCCAATCCGAATATTCGGCACTGAACACCTCGAGCTTGGCGCGCCGCACCGACATACCCAATACCATGGCAATGCGCATCCACATCAGTTTCTGCGGGCTGGCTTTCAGTTTTTTGTGGCTTCCTCCTGGGCGCGGTTACCGAGACCGTTCAGCCGCATCGCGATCTGCGCGAGTTCTTCGAGGAGCGGCTTGCGCCCCGCACGAAGCGCTTCAATGTCGTCTCGACAAAACAGCGGCTCACCGGCTTCATCAACCACAGTGGCGGCGATCAGCGTCGCTTCAAATGCGCTGTTTCCAGCGCGATCTTTAACGCTGTCGTAAAGCGCGTCGCGCGCCGCGCCCGTGAGCTCGCGAAAGCGTACTCGCTCACCTCCGAGTGCCATGACGTTCTCATCGACGATATTGGGCTGAAGAGCCGATAAAATTTGTTCTCGTTGCATGTCATGCCTCTTTCGATTGGTTTTGCGAATGAGATAAACGTTAGATAGAGCCTTACTGCGAATTCGACTTTTTACCGAACGCAATCACGATCTCGCCGCTCACCTCCAAGTTGACGGAGCTGGTCAGCATTTGATCGACCTTCGCCGCGATCGGGAAATCCTTCACATGCGCTTTAAAATTGATCACCGTTCCTTCCGACAAAGTGAGTTGAAACTCAAGCAGCGTTCCGTTTTTTCTCGCGTTGAACAATGCCTGATGCGACTTCTCGGTCATATTCACGTGAAGTGCGAGCGTCACTTGCCCCCAATCCTGCATACCGCGCTTTTTCTCTCGACCGGTGCTATTCAAACGCGTGACGTCAACCAGGTTTGCCGAACCCGTGAAGCTTGAGATGTCTGTGAAATTTGCTACTTCGGCAAACGAAGCGTTGTCATCGCTTGCGTCCTTATACGCCAGCGTGGTGCCTTGCGATGGAACTGCGGTCGACTGCTGTTTATTTGAGTCGTTATCTGCGCGAAAAATATCTTCCGGCGTGGTTTTCTCTGCCATTGCCTTTACTCCGTTATTCAAAAATCGCCGCGGCGGTCCTGCATCACGTTCTAATAAAACTTGCCCCAGATACTCACATCAAGATGACTTCCAAAGAGGCGGGTCTCGTGTTCAAAGACATCCTCAGGTGCGCCTAGAGGCACCGCGCCAACCGTAGGGTTGACGATCGCCGAGACGACTTGATGCATCAGTTTCGCGCGACCCTCAGACGTAGTACTCCACACGGAAATCTGCACTCGTGCTCGGATTACGCCCAAAGGTTTGCCGCTCAGACCGACGGGAAAACGTCCGCCGGCCATCTGATAAACGATCCACGGGGGGCGAACATCGTCATCCACCACGTCTTCGAACACGCGCCCGTCGGCCAGATGCGCGAGCGCATTACGAACGATTTTCCCGGCGCTCATCGGTGACGCAGATAAGTTGGATGTACTCGCGCCGAGCAACATCCGGCTGCACTTGCTCAATGCGCATGACGAGGCCATCAACCGTCAAGCACATGCCCTGCCGGATGGCCTTGCAAGCTATCCGGCTATACCGAATACGCACGCTTGCTCGCGTGATGCTGACGGGCGCATCGGCCGCAATGATCTCCTTGCCGCTTTGCATAATCACAAACGCGCGCGTCTTAATGACAAGCTCCCACGCGATCGATTCACGATTTGGATCTCGTACACGGCGCTCGATGCGCACGGTCCGATTGAACACTCCTGCCGGCATCAAAATCTCGATGGCACGCAAATCGGCGCGAGCAGCACGTCGGCATAGCCACCTGGCATCTCGCCGATGGCTTGTCCCCGTGCATACAGTTCGCGATGGTCATATGCCCATGCGGCCGCCAGAAGCATCCACGAACGCACCGATGGATAGCGCGACAGGTCGATGCCCGCTTGGTAGGTGATCAAAACCGTACTGGCATCGGGCCAGGCTCTATTGGCCTTGGGCGCGAGAAGCGTCTCACGACCCAGCTGCACAACCTCATAGGTATTGCTATCCAGAGTTGTCAACTCTTCCGAAGCAATGCGCGATTGCACGCTTTCGACGGTTAGGACCTGTCCAGTTGACAACGGGATTTCGCCTCGCGGGAAGCTAGCAAAACGCTCGACGTA
This sequence comes from Caballeronia sp. LZ001, assembly GCF_031450875.1. Lineage (NCBI taxonomy): Bacteria > Pseudomonadati > Pseudomonadota > Betaproteobacteria > Burkholderiales > Burkholderiaceae > Caballeronia > Caballeronia sp. LZ001. The sequence goes on from NZ_JARTVX010000004.1 coordinate 1,972,189, forward strand.
CCGCGCGTGGCGAATCGCAGCGCCCGACTTACTTTCCGCCGCCTGCCGCGCGCCTGGGATCACAGTTCGCTCAATGAAATCGCGCTCATCCTCGTCGTCAATTCGGCATTGCGCAGCGACATCTTCGAACGTCAGTGGTTCGGCATCCAAGTATTTAAGCAGCAAAGCGGCCATTCAGTTTAACCGGCGAGTGAACTCATCGAGGGTTGTTACAAACCCCAGCGTACGCCGATGAGCACGGCAATAGATTCGACGTGGCGCGGACCAAAGTCGTTCTTGGCGATCACCCGGATCAACGTCTGGTCACGTTGAAAAGCGCTGACTACCTGACCATCCGAATCTTTGTAGGTGGCCTCCTTGCTGTAGTCGATCTCAAGCGAATCTTCTTCGCCGATGAACAGGTCGCCGAAGTCAGCGAAGTAGACCTCCGACGCATTGGTCTTATCGGCCGGCTTGCCATCAGGATCGCCAATAATCGGAACTTGCGTCGTCCGCCCGACCGGATAACCCTTCAACATGCCCTTGTCGAGCTCCGGATAGACCCTATTACCGGTTTCGTTGCGCAAGCTCGTCAGAAACCGGAACACGCGCGGCGCCATGATCCATCCCGGCGTGATCATGTTTGCGTCCGCACCCTCGAGTGCCAGAATTACCTTATTCAAGTCGATGTCGACTTTCTGCACGGACGACCCGTCACTTGCGGCGATCTTGTTTGTCTGAACCGCCCAGTGACGGAGGCCCTTCGGTGTGTTCGAATTTCCGTCGTCGAGAATGAATGCTTTATCCTCTCGAGAGCCGATAGCACTGGTCAAGTCACTAACAACGATCTGGTCGACATTTGGATTCACGCCCGCATACTTGAGCAGATCGTTTGCGATCGGCACCAGCGCGGCAAGCTTTTTCGCCGTAAGCTTTAAGTCGTCGAACTTCGGTTGTGCGGCCGGGATATCCGTGTCTGCGCCGATATAGCCGACTACAGCACCGCCCTTTAAGCGTGGAATCGTAATGTTGCCGTTCGACAGCGGCAGCGTGCGTGCTCCTAGGTAGCGAACAACCGACTTCGGACGCAGCAACTCGATCACTTCGCTCGAGAGGTTTGTCGGCACCAGGACGCCACCCGCACTCGAGGTGAGGGTGTTTAGCGACATGGCGACGTCTTCACCAAAACCGCGCTCCAGCGCCAACTTGGAAGCCAACTGCGTGTCGCCACGCGCTGCGGCCAGCGCGCGCACCATACGCGCCACCTTCGCGCCTTTCACCTCCGGCATCTTCGGCTGCGCCGGAACGCTCGGTGCCCCGCCGCTCGCCACCGCTGCCGGCGTCGGATCGATTGCAACTGCCGCCGCGGCCGCCATGCGCTCGGCCATCTCTGCCCGTTCGATCTGTGCGGTGATCTCGCTGAACTTCGTACTCAAACTAGCAAATTCGACATGTTGCTCGGCAGACAGCGCAACGCCTCCCGCTTCGCTCGCCGCAAGCGCTTGGACCTGCTGGTTAATGTTCGCGCGTTCGCGGCGAAGTTCGTTGATATTCAAGATCGATCTCCAAAAAAAGCCGCCTGAAGGCGGCAGTACTCGTTCAGCCGCGAACGCGCTGACGTGCGAAACTCGTGTATGTCAGTAGGTACTTCGCATCCTCATCGCAGCGGCCTGCGCGGCAACGCTTCGCCGTGAAGCCGTGCTCGCCTTGCGCTCGCCACGCGACGCTCGTATCTCTGCGGCTATCCGATTCACAGCAGACTGAGGCGTTTCGATACTGTCGGCCAGTGCCGCCTCTACTCCTTGCTTCCCAAAGAAAATTCCCGCCTGCGTGTCCTTGACCGCCTGAGTGGTGAGGCCTCGGAAGTTCGCGATTGCATCGACGAATTGCGCGTAGTTTGTTTGCACTACGCTAGTTAGATGCTGGAGTGACTGGTCACTCAATGGCTCGTGGGGCGTAAGATCGTTCTTGCGGTCGCCAGCGAACACCGAGGTAACCTTGATGCCCTGCTGCTCGTCGCGCTTGGACATGTCCAGATGCTTGGCGATTACGCCGATCGAACCGACACCAGAGCTCTGACTGACGATCACGTTCGACGCGGCCGCCGCGATCAGGTAGCCGCCCGAGAACGCGGAGAAATTGACGATCGACGTGATCGGCTTCACTCTCGTGGCAGCACGGATGTCGTTGGCTAACTCGAACGCACCCGTCGCGCTGCCGCCGTTGCTGTCGATGTCAAGAATGATGTGCTCGACCGCGGGATCGCTGACAGCCTGGTTCAGCGACGCGCGCAGTCCTTCATAGCTCGTCATCGGCTCACACGGGTTCATGTGCGCGGAGCGCGATACAAGGATGCCGGCGACCGGAATGATGTCCAGACCAGTATCGGCAACCACTGTGCGTCGGCGCTCGGATGCCGCCGCCATCTGCGCGCTGCCGCCAAAGTCTCCGTCGTCGGTGACTTTCGGCTGCGTGCCGTGCACGCTCAAATTCACGATATTCAGATACAGGGCCTGATTAGCCCATTGGACCGCCAGCGACATCATGTGATCACTAACGAGTTGCGGCTGATTGAAAATTAGGCTCGCGAGTCTGAGATGTGACTTCAAGACAGAATCCTTTCGACGTCTGCAACTTGCGCTTTAGTGGGCTGAGCTTTGCTCGGCGGCATGGGCAGCGGCTTGGATGCGTCCACCATATTGAGCGGGCTCAAATAGGTATCTCCCCCGTCCACTGGCGGCATGTTCTCCAAGCGCCGAATGTCATTGCTTGACAGCCAGCCCCATTGACGCCCGACCGCGTAAGCTGCGTACCGCGACGCCTGATCACCCCGCAGCAGCCCTGCCAGGTTGTATTCGATAAAGTACCGTTTGCGCTCGGACGGCAGCAGTAAATCACGCGTTTTCGCCTGCTCATGCCGCTTGACCCATGGCAACAAGGTATAGATCACAAACTGGATCTCCTGATGCTCGATGTTACTGAACGTGGCCCGCTCAAGTTCGTTCACCATGTGCGCCGGAATCTTATAGATGCGGGCGATGTCGAGCGCGGAGAGCCGCAACGCGTCGATCAAAGCCGCGTCAACGTTAGTCATCGACAGCGGCTTAAAGGTCATGCCCTCCTGCAGGAGCGCGACCTTCTTGGCATTGCCGGAGCCTGCGAACTTTGCGTTCCAGCTTTCGGTAATGCGATCGACACCTGCCTGATCCTTGATGGGCGGGCTTGCACTCGGTCGTTCAATCACGCCGGAGAGCACCGTGCCATTCAGAAACGACCTTCCCGCATACTGCTGTATCGCCTGAGAATGCCCAATCGCATTCGCATGGAGCATGATTGGGGACAGCCCTGTATAACTATCGAGCGTGATCCAGCGAACATGATGGATCAGGCGCTGGGGCATCAGCTCCCTGCCGAAGGCGAAGTAAAAAGGCTTGAGATCCCCACCGCGCATAACTACCACCGATTCGCTTGGCATCGGATAGAGCCCCCGAACAACCCCATCGCAGTCGCGATCAATAAAGCTATAACTATTTCCGCAAAGTCCGACGGCAAGCTGCGACTGCTCTTGGTACTCGAACGGGGTTTGCCACGGGTTCGGTTCGTACTTCAGTATCGAATGCAACGGGTGATCAACCGCCGGCTTCCTATCATCGCCGAATCGCTCATACAGCTCGATCGGCAACTGCGCAATGCTTTCGGCCAACAAGGTGACGCAGGCCTGCAGCACCGTGAGTGATAGCGCGCTTTGCTTGGTAACGGTCTGGCCCGACTCGGAGCGCACGCTACCCAGAAGCGACGAGATCCATCCGCCTGACCCTGTCTGCGAGAGACCAGCGCTAGGCAATAGATGCTTGCTAAAAAACACTACCTACTCCTTTGCCTGCGCCGCCTGCCCGATGCGAGCCGCGGCACGGTCGGCAAGGTATGCCCAGAACAAAAGGAGCAGTCCCGCTACGATAAATCCCGCTGGCACGCTTAAGAGTGCCACACCGGAAACAAGCAGTCCGAAGCCGACCAATCCAGCGATCCAGCCAGCAAGTCCAATCACACTCAAACGCCTACCCCTTGGTCATAAACGGAACCGCCGTACAGCGCTGTGGGATTAAGTGCCATCAGTGTCACGGCGTTAAACAGCGCCATCAATGGATCGATCTTTGCTGATCCACTGGCCTGCTTCGTTATATTGACAGCGTTCCCGACCGGTACGACGCGCGCGTTACCCACACACCACGCCATTAGCGGCTGACCGCCATGCATCAGCACGCCGTCAGGCACAACGTCATCTGCGCTCACTCTGCTGTTTCCTGCAACAGCGAGGCGCCGCTCAGCGGTTTTGATCGCGCCGGAGAGCTTCCAGCCCTGCGAGATACCTATCACCTTGTCCTCGGGAATGCCGAGCTCGGCGAGTGCATCAAGAACGCTGCCTATACCGGCCGGGTCAGCGCCGACTTTGTCGAGCAGCCCGGCCTGATAGATCGTGGCAACGATGTCGGCAACGTCTCGCACGTCATCGCCAATCTGCGCGACCATCGTCAAATCACCCTCAGCCTCAAAATCGTGCAGCCGCGGCGCGATCTCCTTTCGACGATCGAGAACGGACGGATGCGCCCACGCGTGCGTCCAGGCAAGCCAGTTACGCGTTTGTCTTTCGCGCCCGATCACAGCAAGCCCGAGTAAGTCGTCCAGTCCGCCGCCGTCAATTCCGACGTCGATCACCTCGCTTCGCTCGATCACCTCTTCGAGCGTGATGCCACGTGCGCGCGCAGCGTTTTCCCAGAAATCTGCGCCCGCCCACCGATCGGAGCGCAAGTTCAGGCCTATCTCGACGTTCAGATGCTTCGCAACGAACTGCTGAAAGCTACCGTCCGTCTTGTGCTGGATCTTGCGTAGCTGGTCCTTGAGCCACTCGGCGCTGACTGAGCGCCCAATGTTGGGGTTCGTGACATAGAAGTTCGCCGGGTCAAGATAGCCTTTCGATGCAATCAGTTTTTCCGGAAACTCATAAAGCACGCCCAACGACTTGCGATCAACTATCTTTCCGTCGCGCACGTCGCGGTAATAGTTGAGCTTTTCGCGAAACACACCCGCCGGCGGCTCGTCGCTCTGCGTGGTCAGGATGACGACCCATCCCTCGTCGCGCGAGATCTGACCACCCGTCGCCTCCATAAACATGCTTTCAGCGTTCGACTTCTTGCCGAACAACCAGTGCTCGTCGATGAGAACGCGTCCTGATTTCTTGCCGGAAACCGTGTCAGTATCGGCAGCGACGACCTTCAACGACGCACGCGTCACGCGATGTGTGATGGTTCGAACATGGTCTTGGACGTGAAACAACGTCGACAATTCATCATCGGCTCGAACCATGCCGGCGGCCGGTTTGAAGCTGTTGTCGGCGACTTCCTTCGTGGGCGCCAGGATCAGATGCTCTTCCTCTTCACGCCAGCAGCGAATAACGGCCGTCAACATGATCCCGGCAGCGATCGTCGACTTCGTGTTCTTCTTGCTGATAAGCAGAAAGAACTCGCGAATCAACTGCGCACCGCTCTGCGCATCGTAGGCTCCGAAAATGGCAGAGACAAAGTCGAAGACCCACTGCTCACTACATTCGCCGAACGTCGGTTTGCCCGGCAGATCGACAACGCGCAGCTCTTTGAAGATCGCCAGCGCCTGCTCTGCTTCATCAGGAAAGATCGGAGCCGGAATGATCGACCTCCCGTCGATCAAACGAGCTTCCCAATCGGGACAGGCTGTCGTCCACTCCATACTTACACCTTCTTGCCGCCTGCCGCGACGAGCTTGGGCGGCGCGGCAGGTGCAAACTTGCTCGCGACCTTCTTTGCGGCTTCATCACGCAGCTCTTTCTTCCCGCCCTCGCCCTTCTTCGCGTGTTGATACGGAACAACCGCTTTCGCCGAATCAACGCGTAGTTTCGGCTCGGTCATCGGATCATTAAACACGGCGATTAAAAACTCCAGCGCGTCGCGCGTCGCGACCGCTTTAGATATGTCGAATCCTGCGGCCGCGGCCACACTTGCCAAATTCGCATCGACCTTCGCGGGACGATCAAGCAACTTTTTTCGACGCTCGATCTCCGCTAACACCCGCGGGTTCTTTAGCAACCGATTAGCTTCGATGCTAGCGGTACGTTGGCTGTATCCGGCTGCGACTGCGGCGTCTTTCCCTTTTCCATCAACGAGATACGCCTCTACGAACAGCCGTTGCTTATTCGTTAGCGACATTAGCAACTCTCGTAAAAGGGGAAATTTTGTGCGCGTGAGAGAACGCTCGGTGTCCGAGCCTCGAACCCACCAGACTTTCGACACCCCCTCCCCCCCAAACACTTGCTCAACGTCCAAACCGCCCCGCAGCCTCCGCCGCCGTCTTGCGCGCATGACAGTCAACGCAGAGCAACTGCAGATTGGCGTCGTCGTTACTGCCGCCAGCTTCGAGCGGAACGCGATGATCGACGTGATCGATATGCTCGTTCCAAGCTCGGCCGCACTGCGCGCAGCAAAAGCTGTCACGCGCGGCGATGCGCATGCGCGTCGTCATCCATCTGCGCCCACGAATGCGCACCGTGGATCCAGCTTTCACCTTTAACAACGAAAGCCTATTGGCCTTCACGTTACTCAGTCGGAGCTTAAGGGTCCTCAGTCTCGCCATTCGCAGGTTGCAACACAGAGATGGATGAACTAGCCTCGAACGAGGCTATCGCGCAAGACGCGCACCAATGCAAAAAGCCCACACGGTTTGAGCCATGCGGGCTTTGAAGACAGTGATGCAGCCTATCGATTAAGAGCCGATTTTATATGAAAGTGTTCAATCAGCAGTAGAACTATTTTGTTCAATAATTCTTGAACACTTTTCGGACATGAAGCTTTCACTTGCCCGGCGGATTGATTTGCTGAGCGATTCGGCGCGTTCCGCAAACCGACGGGCGCGGTTATAGATCGTGCCGCGAGCGCAATTCTGCTCGTAGGCCAATGTCTTAATGTTCGCGTTGTACCAATAGACTCCAAGGAAGCACTCCGCCTCGTGCGCGCGACCGCCTTGTTCGCATAGCGCATGGATCGCCATATTGAAGAACGGCATCTCAGGATCCAAAAACGAGTCCGGCTCGCGCGCCATTGCTCGACGGGCGGGCTGCAGACGTGCAAGCACATTCGACTTTACATACGGCGCGAAGATGCGGCGTGTCAGACACCAAGCAACCCAACGATGAACCTTGTCGTCTGCCGCGTTTCGCGCACCTTCATTCAAGCCCTGTTCACTCATAGCCTCTCCACCGATCTCGCTATTGCTCAACGCCGTAAGAAATGTTCCAGTGATCTAACCAGGCAAGCAACTGCTTGCGCAGTTCCCGGTTGCGCGGATACGGAAACTGGATCTGACCTTCTTCTTCGATTCCAGCGAATGGGCAGCCTGGAATTGAGATCCAACTCTGCGATCCTTCCAGCCGTCGCACGGCCATCCGCAGAAGCGGTTGCGGAATCGCAGACATTTCAATGTATGTGTATGCGCTCATGTTGTCGACGACCTCGTGATGGCTTGAGTCTCGTCGTGCGCACCCTGAGCGGATGACTCACAGGAATTCGACAACTCAGTAACGACAAGGGTTTGAGCGATGCTCTTCGCCACTTTTTCGCCACTTACTTTGCGTTTCGCGAGATCGACCAAGCCCATTCGTTCGCTCAATCGTGCTTGCGCATCGACAACCGAGCCCAGGTCAGCTTCCAGGTACACCATCGTCGTACGCGCATCCTTGTGGCGCATCACGCGCCGGATGGTTTGGATGGGAACACCCTGTTCGCTCAAAAGCGTGGCGAACGTGCCTCGCAGTCGGTGCGGTGTGAGCCCGACCACTTCACATGCGGCGTTTGCGGCGAACATCGCTCGACGCGTAAAACCCGGCTTGAACGCCTCGCCGTTCGTGCGCGTGACGATCAGTCCGCACGCCTGGCGCGTGGGTTGCAGATAGTCGAGCAACCATTGCGGGACAGGCACGGGGTCCGCCTCGCGCCCCTTGGTCCGGCCTGGCGTATAGGTGCCGCGCTCCCAATCGAGCCACTCCCAACGCGCCGTGATGGTCTCCATTTCGCGCAACCCTAGTCCGAGCATCAACCGCACGGCGAACGAAACACCCGGCCGCCGAGCGGCCGCAGCATCGACTTCGATCAGCCACTTCGCGGTCATCGAAATAGGCAAAGTCGTACGCGGCCGCTTCTGCAGCTTGATCAGCTTCACCGACCACGGCACCATCGGCAGGATGTTGCGCCGAACCGCCCAGTTGCACACGACCTTGATCGACTTGAGCCAGTGGTTCGCGCTTGCCCGGCTGTGCGTCTTCAAATACTCAAGACGCGCCTGCTCGATTGCCTCGTTCGTCAACTGATCGATTGAAACATCGCCGAGCTTATACAGATGCAAACGGGCGACGGTTCGCATCGATTTAATATGCGCGCCGCTCACGATCGGCTCGTTAGCCCCGATCCATTTCACAAACAACTCGCGCAGCGTCGGCACCGGCTCGCGTCCTCTCGACCATAGTTTGGCGTCGTGGTAGGCGCGCGCCGCCACGACTTCGGCCTTGTGCTTGACGCTCTCGCGTGTGCTGCGTTGCACCCGCGCGCCGTTCACCTGGAAGCGGAAATGCCAGCATTTTCCAACGCGGAATAATTGATAGCTCACCGGCTCGCCCCTTTATAGATCCCGAACGACTTCAATTCACCCCCACGAATCCGGTGCTTGGCCAGCACGACGAACTTGCCCGTGCGTTCCACGAAGCGATCGACGATCACGTCTCCATTGCGCAGCACTACGCGAACGCGCGTCCCTCGGGCGCAGCAGGTGTGCGGCGTCTTCATGGCGGCTCCTAGGCGAGACTTTTGAAGAGCGCCTGAAACTGACGCAGCTTCGCCAGGTCGGCGCTGTCTTGTGCTTGCCGCTGTTCGATCGTCAGCGCCGCGGTCTCCACGTCAGAGGCTAGCTCCGTCAGATCCCCGGCGAGCTTGCGCGCGCGACCGGAAAGCGCGGACAGAATGTCGAGCACCGAATGGCTCGGCACGCTACCCGCTGAACTGGATTCGATTTGTTTCGCTGCTACGGTCACCATGCTCTCCTTTTCTCTTACTTCCACGCGCTGAAAGCGCCCCTTGAACTTCTCACGGACCAAACCAGCTTCCTGCAACCGAAGCAAGCACCCATCGAGCACCGCGACATCAGGCGAGCTCTTCGTCACTCGCCGCAGATGCATCGCGATCTCGTTGCGCGACCATGCGTCTTGCTTCGGCACCATCTCCAGCACTTTCTTCGCAATCGCAGATTGCCCGCTCAGCGCCGCTTGAAATCTTGCTGGTGTCATACCTTGCTTCCTTCCGATATCGGCGCATCCGGCGCCATCCATGTGTGATCGCCGCTATCGCGAAACGCCTCAAGCGACTTCCAGTTACTCGCATAAAGGCAATCGACCCATGCGTATTCGTGATTGACCCAATCAGATCTTTGGATCGAGCCGCGGTATCCCACAGGAATAAAAGCCAGCGCCTTGACCTTGTATTCCTCACCGCTGTGATCAAGATGCCGCACACGGCGCAAGCCATGCACCATCGTTTCTAATGACGTCTTGTTCGTCATATAGGTGTAGCGGCCGCGCATTCCCTTTTCTGTTACGAGACCGACAACGGGAATCTGTACCGTCAGTACCATCGCTTGCATCGCTTTCATGCGATTTCCTCTGCCAAACCCATTCGTACTGCGCGCACCGATTCCATCCTTTGGATGCGCAAACCACCGTGTTTGCGTATGCAGAACGCTTCCGGTTGCGAGTTGTTCATCAAATTTCCTCCACATCCCAACCGCCGCCGTCGCGCGCTTTTCTCGGATATACCACCTTGAAAACGAGGGGGAAGATCCATGCAGCGACCTTCATCTTGACCTTGGCGTCATCGCTGAAGATGGCACGCGCACCCTTCACGTCGTGCATCTCCAACACCCCGGACGCAGGCAACACCACGTAATCCACAGTCAGAAAGGTCCTCGGCGCAAGTTTCAGCTTGATGCCCTCAAACATGTACCACTGGATTTCGCCTGAGCGCCGTTGCTGTTCAAGATGCGCCTCGTAACGGCGCTCGGTTGCGTTCTGCTCGCCGTCGCGAAGCCGGCCCAGCGCCTGGAGTGCCTTTCTTGCGGCCTCGCCTGATGTCGCCGCGCCGCGCGCCGCCAATACTTGAGACACTACCGGATCGAAACCGGACATGATCTCGTCGACTTCGCTGTTTGGCTGTGTGCCGTACTTCTGCGCAAGTGCGCGCTGCTGCGAATCTCGACCGACAGTCATGTCCTCGCGTACGCGCGCCGTGCCGACGTTCTTTGTACCTGCGGGCACGTACACGGGCCAGGATGAGCAGCGTTTCACCATGCTTGCGCCACCTCCCGCTTTGCCAAGGTGAGAAAGTACGGGATGCCGAGTAGCATCGCTACGATGAATTCGCGCTGCCAGGCGAGAATGCCCAAGATGGCCGTCGTCGACACGAAGTCGTAGAAGGCATTTACGGGATAGCCGTGCTCGTAATCCGTCGCAGGCACGAGCAAGGCAGCGATCCACATGATTTCAGCGATGACGCAAAGATAGGCGATGGCGACATCCCGTGCGAAAGCATGACCACCCTCGATCCACAGGTACAGGCAGATGACGAGCAACACGTCGAACACGACCGCGCGCGCGAGCTTTTGAGCGTTCATGATGTTGAACTCCAACGAACAGGATTGAAACGACACGTCGAATGTCCGGACACGTAGTGCCAGTCGGGCAGTAGCAAACAGTTTTGAAAGGCCAGTTGATGCATGCGCTCGCGGGCCGAATTCGTGACTGCGAATCGGCAGGTTTGGCATTGGTTCGCACCGAGTTCTGCCCCGAGGAGGTCACGCTGCGGATCCATGGCGGAGCGGTCTTGGCCGGACTCGCTCATGCCGCCTCCGTGTTGCCATTGCGATCGCGCGGGATATCATTGAAGTAAGCGTAAAGCGCCTCGTAGCGCTCCTCGCTCTCCCGCCCCACTGTCCGCAGCATGTCCTCCATCCATTCGCCCGGACCGGCCGCCTTGAACACGCGCGCCTTGAAGCGCATGAACAGTTCACCATCGCCCTGCCGTACGCCAAGCTGCTCGGCGCGCGCCTCGATGCCCCCTGATGTTCGCCACCAGTCCGCAGCGATCGTTCTCGCGCCGCCGGGCGATGCCTGCGTGAGCGTCTCAGCTCGCACGGGGAAGAGCCCCGTCCAGCCACGAAGCACAGCCTCCTCGACCGTCACCTCGGGCGACTGGCCGCCCGCTGCGAGCGCAAGCAAACGTTTGACCGAGACAGCAGCCGCTACTCGCGTCCATGGGGCGTCCTTGTGCTTCGCCTCGCGGTGCTCGCACCACATTGCCCAGACGGCCGATGGGATCTCGTCGGGCAGTTCGAGATTTCGGATCTGCTCATGCGACGCAACTCGCGACGCACGTCGCGCAGGTTGGTGGTTCTCTGATGGTTCTGATGGTTCTTGGTGAATCGGGTGCAACCCGTTGCACCCTTTACTGTCGTTCGTTGCACCCTTTACGTCGTTCGTTGCACCCTTTTTGCCGCTCATTGCACCCTTTGCATTGGGTGCATCCTTTGCACCCTTTGAAAACGATGCAACCGTTGCGCCCTTTTTGGGGCCGACTAAGGGTGCAATCTCTGCACCGTTTATCCAACCAGGACTAATGCGGTACTCGCATGTCTTTCCCCGACCTCCGCCAGCGTTCGCGACCTGAACTAACCAACCGCGCTGAACCATGCTCTTTATCTGGTATTGAACCGCCCGTGCTGAACGACGAGTCTTTTGAGCCAACGTTTCGATGCTCGGGAAAATATGCTCGCCGTTGTCGTCGCAGTAGTCCGCGAGTTTCAGAGCGAGTAGGAGCTCGTGATCCTCGCCCGGGTAACGATCCCAGACCATTGTTTGAACTTTGATACTCACGTGGAAGCTCCAACGACCCGTGACGAGACGAGCGCATGCAAATCGGTGAACCGATCCACGTACCAATGCGGCTGGGTTTCGCGCGGGCTATTCGGGTTGGTGATGTTCTTGCCGTACAACAGCCCCGCCTCGGTGATCGCCCAAAAGCGCCTCGTTCCATTGACTGCACGAGAAGAGGAGCTGCGGCGCGTGCGCTCGGCTTGCATCCCAGCATCCGCCAAGAGACGGTTATACGTGCGAGGCGAGATTGAGATTCCATGCGCGACGAGCAAATCCGTTATTGGCCTCGTCTCCATCGAACTGCCCATTGTCGAATCCGGGGTAGCGTCAACGGCGGAGGCAGGAAGGAATGCCGGCTCCAGGCCGTGGTTCTTTGCGATATGAGACAGCATTGCGATCTGGCTGGACGGAGACGGCTTAAGAAGCCGTGTGAAGCATTCGGCGATCGCCAACTCGCCGGCCAGCTTTGCCGAAGTGGTTGCCTCGTGTGAGTAAACCCCCGTCTTGCGGATTGACGGGAGAACTTCTCCTACGACCCACTCCTCAAATCGCTCGGCAGACGCAAGTCGTGAGCGCATGATCAGACGGTAGACATCGCGCTCGGGAATGAGCGTCATCTCTTGGATACCGCCCGGCGTGGGGATACCCCGTTTCAGGGTAGCCTTGCAATGCGTCGGAATGGCGTTCTCTGGCTTAACGTAGCCCAGTGTCAACGCGACGTCGCGTGCGACAAAATAAGCTTCTCCGTCGATGGGGACGACGCGCACAGGCGCGCCATCGAAGATGAACGGGGTGACTTGAGTCATCGATGACCTCACAGGTTGTTGTCGTGACCGCACGGCAGAGAGCCGTCGTCGTTTTGCTTTGCTCCGCAGCTAATGCAAATCTTTCGAGGCTCCGACGCGCGCTGGTCTCGTTGGGTCTCGGCCTCTGACTGCACGTTGGACTGGGCTTCGTGCTCCAATGTCGTCATTCACCGTCCTCCTGCTGTGCAACCTGCATCACCCAGCGCAACGCTTCCGCACGCTCACCCGACGAAACCTGCAGTTCCTTCAGGACTTCCTTGCGGCTTCGCATCCGAGTTGAGCGCTCGCCAATAGCGGCGCGTTGAGCGCGAGCGCGCGCATGGCCCGTCACATTCTCGCCAGCGGCAATCAATTCCCGCACCTTTTCACGCTGTGCATCCGGCTCTAGGCGCGACAGCTGGCGAGCGTGGGTGACTTTGATGCGCCCGCTCTCGACCGCTCGACGGACATCGCCGCAGCATTCGAGAAGAGCGATCGTGGCGCGAACAGTAGCCGTCGAGCATCCGAATATCGTCCCCACTTCACCCTCGCTATAGCCGAGTGCCATCACACGCCGCATCTTTTCCGCTCGACCGAGCGGTGTATCAGCGTCGCGCAGCTCGTTTTCGCCGATGATCGCGGTGAGCGCGGTTCGCCGCTCGCCGCGATAGACCTGTGCAGGGATCTGGATGGGTTGCTCCCCACGCAATCGTCGCCACTCATTGGCGAGTCGAGCTGCCTTGGTACGCTGGCGACCGACCGCGACTTCCGTTTCGCCGGTCTCGGTGTTCTTCATCACCGAGATTGGTTGAAGCACGCCTTGGAAGTCGATGTTCCGTGCAAGATCGACGTTCACGGGTAAATCAACGCGTGGGTCGTACAACGGTGAATCCGTATCCGTGACCAGCACCAGCTTGTCCGGGTCGAAGAACAGCAGGGTTTGTCTTCCCCGCCGCGCCATAAGCGTCAATTGAATTCTTTGCCATAGGTCGTGTCGATCAGTTCTCGCTCTTAGGCAGACATCTAAACGCAAGGTCTACTGCGTTGATGACGCACACTAGCGTTCGTGCCTGTCTGTAGTACGACTAAATCAAAAAGCTATCTTGGAGACTGCTTTGCATAGCTACTACCGTTTCGCCCCTTGGTCCGACGACTTCCGCATAGCGGTTTGAATCGCCGCCGCTGCTTCGCTGCGTGGGACATTGAAGCCCGCCATCGGCAATGGTGTTGCCGGTTCATAGGCAAAGCGCCGTTGCGACACTGTTTCGTTCGCGCCGGCTTCGACATGAAAGGCGTTCGGGCGCTCCTCTTTGATCTGCGTTACAACTTCGTTCAGCGTCTCGCTGGTCGCTTGCTTAAGCATCTGCTTGTGTTTCTCAATATGCATCTTTGCTTCTCCTCTTCATAAGCAAGATCTCGCTTGCACGATGTGCGAGTTCGATTGAAAGACAGACGAAAACTTGATAGTGCCGTCTGATTTGTTTGGCGCCGCGCTCATCGACGGTTTCGCGAGCAAAGCGTTGTGATGTCAATCTCACTGCCGTACTTCAGTCGCAGGTGCTCCCACAGGCCTTGTTCCCTCGGCGGCATCACTGCATCGCTTACGTGGATCGAGCCGATCTCGCTTGTCACCTCGTGACCTGGGCACAAGTCGGTCCTTAACATGGCGCCTCATCGACTGATACGAGCGTCGTTACACGACGCACGCCTAGCATTTACTTACGTGAATGGCAACACGACCCATGGTCGTGGCGGGACCTTGGCCCAGCCCAGTGGTCTCAATCGTCACTTTCAGAGTTCATATTTTGTCCTTTCATGCTGTCACGCCACCTCAAGTGGTTATGACCAAACGCTCAAAAAACACCAAAAAATGGCGCGGTCTTCATGGCATACCAAAACACCGGCCGCTATGCTCGCCGAAGGCCGCCAATCGAACCAATAATTCGCAGCAGTCGCACCAATCGATCAGCTTGCCGATCCAAATGCCTTCTGATACACAGCAAAATCTGGGTCCCCCAAACCTCAAAAAAGTGCAGGCGCATGTTCACCGAATTGTTTTACGCAAGGGACCGAGCTGGTAACGTCTATCGAGTTGTCGTGACGCAGGATTCGATTTATGGGTCGTCGCCGTTTTCAGCGCAGCCTAGACTAGGCTCAAAAAATTTTCGACTCATCGATGGTGGCGATTTATTGCCCCTCTCCGACAACACCTTTTTGATTGTCGCGAGCGGCACTCAAATCACTAGGATCTGATCATCGCACCCCACCTACACATCTCAATGGACTGAAGCGTTGCGCCGTCAATCTGTAGGCCGTGCCTGCAACATACTTGTTTCGACAGGGCAAGGTCCACGATTGGCGGCATCTCCGTTTCACGCTAACGTTGATTGAACGCTTTTGCATCGCCACATCGCGACCGAAACACAAAACCAGAGGCACCACAGGTACGTCATCGACCGAGACACCTTGGGCGCGCGAAACGCCGGCAATCTTGTTGCCGTCGATAGCCGCGCGATCTGCCGCGTCCACGAGATCGTCGCCATCCGGACGTGCTTCAAACGTTATTGATGCGGCTTTCATAGGTTCTATCTTGTCCTGGACAGTCTGAAAGTTCCGGCCAGATTTCTTCGCAATCGTGAGGTCGAAGATCGCGTCTGCTCACTAGCCCACCCGTTGCTCTTTCAATGACCACGCAGCGCTTTATTGGTATTTCTCGCGTCCTGTTACGCCATTGGCTTATAAGCGTCGACGGGACGCCAAGCATCTCGGCGAAATGCTTGGCTTTTGGCGAGCGAGAACAAGATAAGAATGCGTCAAGGTCCATCGGCCAACAATAGCGTATCGCGAACGACGGTGTCAATAGCGTTACGCGAATTCCGTCAGTGCATGGAATGGGTTGCAATACGCCTATGAAAACATGTCACGAAATTAGAAAAGATCAGCTACGCGTCCTTGCGGAGGAGGTAGGAGGAGTCATCGAACTCGCCTCGATAATCTCAAGAAGCGAAACTCAAGTTCGCCAATGGCTGAACGCATCAAAAGACTCGCGAACAGGGAAGCCGCGCGGCATCGCCGATGACATGGCACGGTATATTGAAAAGGCGACTGGCAAGCCAGTAGGATGGATGGACAACGACCCCGCCCGCTGTGAAGTTCCTGGATGGGATGAGCTGGGGTCCATGCAGCAAGCGAAAGTGATCGGCTTTATTCAAGGACTTTTAGCGCAAGCGCAGCACGTTTCTCATACAGAAGCATTCATAGAGAACACAGAGACTCCAGCACCTGCGCAATCAAAAGCGTGGACCAGAAGAAGTAAAGCATGCTAGTCGGGCGCCCCAATCCGTCTGGCGAGGTTAGTTAGCCAAAAGGCGATTTCCCTGCGATGCTCCGGTCGTATTTCTACCCGTTGCGACATCTCGCCGTCCCCCCACGAAATCGACAGCGTAGACAACCCTCTCGGCTTGAATCTATCTGACGCGTCCACAACGTTTAGGCGGGCCGCGTTTCTCTTTGAGATGGACAGGGACCAAACTGCGTCGGGTTCCTCGCGCGTTGGATTTTGCTTCACTGACGTCTCCGGTAATATTTCCTCAGACAATAATACTGTATATCCATACAGTCAGCCAAAAAGCCCACATTCATTGTTCCGATAAAACCAGACTTAGAGTTCGCGTAACGCTATTGACATGCGTGTTCGCGCTACGCTAATCTTCGGCATGGACTGATTACGAGGTATTGGCGTCACTTGAACGTGACGAGGCGTCTCGCCAAGCTTTGAAGCAGCGGGCAATCCTTGAAGCGCCCTGTCCCGCGTTAACCTTTGGGACTTGTCAGTGCGTCAACGGACTTGCCTCAATGAGAGCACACCGAAGATCTGACGCCAAAGTAAGTAATGAACATCTCGAAGTTATTTACTTGACTATCGGTCTGTGAGCTTTCCTCCAGATTGATGTTTTTGTCACTGTCCATGCGCCTGTCCGGTTCGCAGTCAAGGCATTTGACTTCGCGTAGTAACTTCTTCATCGGCTGGCTTCGAATTAATGTGCAAGAGGCTGTGCCTTGCGAAATACACATAGTCATCAATGCGAGGACCGCAATGAACCGCGCTGCCAAAGACAACGCTCTTCTCCGCAACATCTTGCAAGTCGACACCCGAACCGTTTCCGTCAAGGCACACACGCGCATCAAGGAAAGCATCTCTATAGTGCTGTACGCGGTCGGCATTGCGGTTATCTGGTTCCTCTGCTTAGCGGCACCAGCGGGCGCGCTCTGGCGATAATGCGCTGACTCGTCGATCTCCACCTGCATCAAGCATCTTTTAAATTATGGTCTACTAACTGGGCGTCCAATGATAGAGACAATCTTCCCCCGACTGCAGTATCCCAAAACCGCCATCCGACTTGGTTTCCCATTTAAAGACGATCCGCCGAAACAAGTCCATCTGAATAAGTCGCTGCTGCTTTGCATATCTCGCGCTGACATGTCGACCGACTATGGATACACATGGCCGCGTATAGGCGCGATTGCGGAAGCGCCCTGCTGGGAGCCAACGCTCCGCTTTGGCGGTCTTCGTGGTTGGCTTTACGGTCACGGCGATCATGCCATCGGCGGGTATATTGAGCCAACCGCGAAGTGGCTCGTCGTCGAAGCGATCACGGATGAGATCGTCGAATTTGAAGGCATCTGCAAGTTCCCACGCGGCAAAGTGCGCTTCGTCGGCACGAGTAAGGAGGCGGCTCACTACCTTGTCGCACACGAGCCCCGCGCTCGCGAGCACCCCGTAATTGGCGAACATCGCGCTGTTGGCGATGGCGGATCCGTTATTGTCGGGGCACTCGGCGCAGCATCTGCTGGGAGTGATGGGATAGCCGTCGCCGGATATCGCGGTGTCGCATCAGTTGGATCTCGCGGAACAGCGACCGCTGGCTTTCGCGGTATCTCCTCAGCTGGTCGACGTGGGACTGCCATCGCCGGAAGCGGCGGGGTCGCCACAGCAGAAGATTGCGGAACGGCCATCGTAGGCTTTCAAGGAAGAGCAAGCGCCGGCCTGAAAGGCCAGATCAGCATTTGGTACTGGGATTTTTTTGAACAGAGATATCGCATGAAAGTCGGGCATATAGGCGAAGAGGGTCTCGATCCGTATGCGCTCTACACACTGAACGATCAACATCACTTCATCAAGGTGTAAGACAAGGATGCCGCGCTGAGTAACCGCAACCTTGGGGAAGCACATGCCTATCGAATCCGGAAAGCGGGTAACTGCATTGGAAGCCGCCGAGATACTCGGCGTGCCACCGAAGATGATCAGCAGACTCGACACTCGTGGAGCGTACATCAAACGTTTTAAGCTCACGCGCAAAACGCATGTGTATGACCTCCGTTCCCTCTTCTTATACCTTGAATCATGCCAATCGAAACCGTTACAAAAAACGGACGCAAGCGCTACCGGTGGACATTCAACCGGATCATCAAGGGCGAACGTATCCGTCAAACAAAGCTTCTCCCTCTTGGAGTTTCTTCCGCAGAAGCGGACGGCCTCGCAAGACGATGGGAAGCGGAAATCTACGCAATCGCGAACGGAGAGCGTCGCCCGACGGTGACGATTGGTGAGTGCGTGCGCAAGCACGTCGTCGATAAGAAGGATCGCTGGAAGGACGCAGAGAAGCGTATCCGCATCCTCCAGAAATGGAGCGCCGAATATGCAGAGCAAGACGCGCTCGATCTACATGATTGGTCAATTCGAATCGCTGCCTCCATGCGCGCTGCGAGAGATCACCATGGCATGACCAAGCGGCCGCTGACTGATGCATCGATCAAGAACGTGCTGGCATACCTGCGCGCCGCCATCAAGTACGCTCACAAGGTCGGCATGCTCGCCGAGGATCAGACCGCAAGGATGGTCATGCCGTCAGTGAGCAACGAACGCCATCATTATCCACAGCGCCGTGAAATGCTTCTGATCGCACGAGCGTGTAAGCACCGAGAAGTACGTGCCGCGATTCGCATCGCGTTCTATTCGGGCATGCGCAAGTCAGAGATTTTGCGTGCGACGGTGACGAAGAAAGGCTTTGCGCTGACTGACACGAAGAACGGCATGCCCAGGATAATTCCGATCCATCCACGCATCGCGGTGCTCGCTCGCAACGTCCGCTTCACGGTCAGCGCAAACGTGTTCGGCAATCACTTCGAATCAGCTCGCGCCGCCGCTGGATTTTCAAAGACGCGCTTCCATGACTTGCGGCACGCAGCCGCGTCTGAAATGATTAACGCCGGCGTCGACCTCTTCACCGTCGGCGGGGTACTCGGGCATCTATCGATCGTTTCGACAAAACGATATAGCCACTTAGTCACAGAAAAGCTGGCGAACGCGATCGAGCGAATAGGATCGACCAAATAAGGAAAGCTATCTTCACTGGTCTAGGCTAGTTTGCCTCGCGAACACACCGACAGTCGAGGACACAAGCGTTGGAAGAACGAAGTCTCGTATCTTGCGTCCAAGTCCAACTCAGTAACACGCCGAAGCGGAGGAAATTCGCGTTTGTTTGCGATGTCGGTTTCACCTTGAAGCCGGCCATCTGTGTATCGAGGATAAATGCACCTTCGTCGGCCATTGCTGACGTTCGTTGACCGCGGGCGGGACCGCTTTTCAACTCTCGACACTTGCCGTTGGTGCCATGGTCTTCTCGAACTTCGGTTCACCTCCCGACCAACGGGCGAAATCGACCCAAAGCGGGCCTAGAGACTTCTTTCGCACCTAGACTGCTTCCGACGATAAAGCAGTCCTTTCCGCGAAACCTCGTTAGTTCGAGATCCCGTGCCAGCGGTCAGCCAAAACGAACGGCTGCTCCAGATTGGGCAGCCCGTCGCACAGATGCTGTGACTTCAAGCGTTTTTGCAGCGTCGAAGCCATCGCAAACCGGTTTCTCCTCTTTTCGAATGAAAGCTCCGAAGTGGCGCATCTGCTCAACATACGGGTTTGCGGATGCGTAGGGCACTTGTTCATCCGCGAGAGGGTGGAACCAACCTCGTTCGCCCGCGTAGTGCCACATGCGCAAGGTAGGCAGCGCCAGGGAGGCATCGGTCCCAGAGATGAAGTGACTCTCGATGAAATTTTTCGAAAACGAAGCGTTTTCGCCGGAAGACGTGTCCCAACTCCAAGGTGATGCTGCCGTATCGGACAGGGTAATCGTCGCGACCGCGCCGTTCTTTAGCTGAATGATGGCGGCAGCCGTATCCTCGACCTCGAAGCCGCGAACCGCATTGGAAGTAATGGCTTGCAGGCTTGCGATCTCGCCGCAAACGAAGCGCAACAAGTCGATCTCATGGATGAGGTTGATCAGCACCGGTCCGGCCGCCGTCGTCCGGCGCCATGCTTCGTTGAAGTAGGCGTCCGGTTTGAGGAAGGTCGCGAGCACGGACGCGGAGACCAGCCGACCCAGCTTGCCATCTTGGATCAACGAGCGTGCCGTCCGGATGATCGGGTTATGTCGACGATGATGACCCACGAGCAAGGGCACGTCTGCATCGGCTGCAGCTTTCGCCAGGCGCAGTGCTTCCTCGACTGTATCGGCAACGGGCTTCTCGACGAGCACGGCGATGCCCGCGTTGATCAGCTCCAGCGACATCGGCACATGCAAGGCGTTCGGAGTTGCGACAATGGCACCGTCGAGCTTCATCTGGTCGACGAGTGCTCGGTGGTCCGCGAACCACGGTATCGAGAACTCGTCGGCCAGCGCCTTCGAAGCGACGTTCGGGTCTGCAATTCCAACGATCTCGACACCTTCGGCCTGGGCAGCGCCGACCAAATGCGCGCGACCGATTGCGCCCGCGCCGATAAGACCCACTCGTGTTACAGACATCGATGCTCTCCTCAGTTCAATGCGTGGTTGCATTGCCCAGCACGGGTGCCGCATTGCTACGGACACGGCCCTGCACATACGCTGCGACGATGGCAATTGCGAGAGGAACCGTCAGGAACAGAAAAAGCTGGCCAAAGTTCCATTTAAAGCTCAGCAGCACGGCGCCAATCGATGCGCCGGAGATGGCACCGAAGCGGCCGATGCCCGTCATCCAGCTGGTGCCGGTGGCACGCATTTCAGTGGGATAGTAGCTCGCAGCCATTGCAGTCCAGCCGGTGTTCGTCGAGTTCGTGCAATAGCCGAGCAGGAAAACGAGAATTATGAGACCGGCGAGGCCGACGTTCAGCTGCGAGATCGCGATCGTGAAGACGAGCGCTGCAAGCAGCGTCGCGATCATGACCTTGTGCGCTTTGAAGCGGTCCATCTCCCAACCGATGACGATATTGCCGAGCGTGCCGCCCACCTGCATCATCGCACCCACCAGCGCCGCGTCGGCGAGCGAGAAATTGTTGTCCTTCACGATGATCGGCAGCCAGCTATTGAGGAAGTAGACCGTCATCAGGTTCATGAACAGTCCGACCCACAGAGCCAGCGTGACGGCGGTGTGCGGCTTCGACACGATGAGTCGGATTGCGCCCTTGCCTGCGTGTCCGCGTTCGGCCGTTGCGAGTTGGGTGGAAGCGTCCACCGTGCCGGGCTGAATCTTGTTGATGATGTTCGCGAGCGCCATACGTCCTTCGTGCTTCACGGCCAGAAACTTTGCGGATTCCGGCAGGACGAAAAACAGCATCACGGCGAACAGGAGCGGAACGATACCGCCGACCACCAGAATCGAATGCCAGCCGTGGGTCGGAACGAGATAGCTGGAGAGAAAGCCACCACCGGCTGCACCCAGCGTGAACCCGCAGTAAATTACCGTCACCATGACCGACCGATGCTTCTTGGGAGCATATTCGGATGCCAGCGTCGCGGCGTTCGGCTGCGATGCGCCCAGACCGAGTCCGGTCAGAAAGCGCAAGACAGAGAGCACTTCGACGTTCGGCGACCATGCGGATGCAAGACTCATCACGCCAAAGAAGATGACGGCGCCAATGATGACCTTGCGACGACCTAAACGGTCCGCCAGCGGCCCGCCGGTGAGCGCGCCGATTGCAAGGCCGAACAGCCCCATGCTGAGCACCGGACCAAGCGCGGCGCGGCTGATTTTCCAGTCAGCGATCAGCGCAGGCGCGATAAAGCCCATCGCGACGACGTCGAAGCCATCGAGAATCAGGACCACGAGGCTCAAAAAAAGAATTTTCCAGTGGAAGCCGGCAAACGGCCTCGAATCCAGGAATTCCTGGACGTTCAGTTGCTTGGCAGGGATGCTCATGTCGTCTCCGGGTTTCTTTGAATGCGGCGTGCTTAAAGCAGTCCGCGCATGTATTCGATGCTGTCGGCGATAGCCTTTTGGTCGTCTTCGTAGGCGGGATGCAGATAATCGATCTCGAGTGCAAGCAAGCCGGCATAGCCGTGCTTGCGTAGCTCGTCGAAGGCATGCGGAATGTCGATGAGACCTTGTCCCAGCGGCACGCTTGGCCAGAAAGCGAACTCGCGCGGATTGCCACTCTTTGCGGTGATGTCCTTGATGTGTGTCGCGCGTGCATACGGCGCGAGTTTCTCGATCGCGACCGCAGGGTCTTCGAGCATGCGCAGATTGTTGGCGGTGTCGAGGCACACGCCGAGCGCGGGCGAATCGACGATCTCGATAAGCTCGACAAGTTCGTCAGCGAGCAGGTCGATATGGTTTTCGATGGCGAGCACGACACCGTGGCTTCTGGCGTGGCTTGCGGCATCGCGCAGCAGCGGAATCAGACGGGCCTTGTGCTCCGACCAGTCATCGATGCGCGTGCGGCGGCCGCCGCAGCAAATGCGCATGACTTTTGCGCCGACCGCCGCGGCAATTTCCGTATGCCGCTTGAGGTCCGCCACTTCTTCCGGCGCCGCGCCCGAGTGCAGGCCACCCGGATGACCCCATGCCCAAACGCGATCAAGTTCGAGTCGGTCGAGTTGGTTGCGCAGACGGGTGATTTCGTCGGGCGTTGGCGTCGGCAGGAAGCACGATTCGAGCGAGACACCATCGACGCCAAGCGCCTGCGCACGGTTGACGAAGCCCTCCATCGTGATCCGCGTGCCCGGATCCTCCTCCAGCACGGGATACACCTCGCCAAAATATCGGTGGTAACTGTAGGAGTCAATGGCTAGCTTCATGTCGGCATCCAAGTTTTTGGTTTAATTTACCAAATGGAATAGTAAACCACTTTTAGGGTTAACACGATAATTTCCAAATGGAACAGCAATCCAGATGGGATAAAATGGGCCTACGTTCATCCTTGCAAACCCCACATGACTGCCGTCCGCGACCGAGCGCTCGCCATCGTCGAGCTGCTTTCCCACCACGTCCACGGGCTCCCGATGTCCGAAGTCGGCGACCGCCTTGGCATTCCACGTACCGCCGCACATCGGCTGCTCACGGATCTAAAGGAAACGGGCTATGTGAAGCAGGACCCCAATACCTCGCAGTACCGGCTCACCGTTAAGCTCGCATCCCTCGGACTGAGCTACCTCGCGGCGACCGGCATCACGGACGCTGCTCAACCCCTGCTCGATGACCTTGCCGAGTTCAGTGGAGAGCTGGTCCGGCTTGCAGTGGCGGAGGGAGATGACCTGATATGGGTGGCGAAGGCGCAAGGCGCTCGCACGGGGCTGCGGCTAGACGCGGACGCGGGACTCGAGATTTACTTTCCGGCGACGGCAAACGGCATCGCATATCTCGCGGCTTTCGATGAGGAGCGCGCGCTGGCGTTGATATCGCGTCAGGGAATGGAGCGCGTCCGGGAGATGGGACCCGGTGCGCCGAAATCGCTCCGTGCACTGCTTGAACAGATTGAACAGGCACGCCAGCGAGGATATGCGGTTGTTTTTGATGCCTATGAGTCTGGGACGAGTGCCATCGCCGCGGTAGTACGGCTCGGCGAGAACAGCGAGCCACTTGGCACGATTAGTATCGCTGGACCGTCTATCCGTATGACAGCGGAACGGATGGACGCGCTCGCCCCGAAGGTGATCGAATGTGCGAAGGGTATGGCGATTGCCAGCCGGAGTTCTCCGTTGTTCGCACGTGGTTGATGCGGGCAGGATCCGAATCATCGGCGCACGGTGCGATATACGAGCGCGGACTACCGCATCGTCCTTGGCAGGACTCCGTTTAAAACCGTTGAGCACTATGGCGACCGCCCGTGGAGATCACGGTCGCACGCTTCATGTTTGAGCTTACGACGTTCGCAAGCGTCAATCCCTTCCCGGTTGAAGCGTGAGCAGAGAATCCCCGCCTCCCACCGTCAATTTGGCTTGCTACTCGGGTTCATTGGCGTTTCCCGCGATGAAATCATCGGCATGCACGGCCTCGACGATTACTACACTGCGACGCGGGCACAAGGCGATCGAATGACGGTTTGCAGAGTGAAGCGGCCGTCTGAACGTCTCACCGATGCGTCAGACGAAAGTCTCTTCATGGCCGATAGCACCAGTTGAATCAGCGTGCCGCCGTGCCGATGCCGGAAGTCTCCATTGTCAACGTCGTGGTGTTCGTGCAAACGAGCACTACCGGCCATGAATCGACGCTCGCTCAACAGTGACATATGGCTGAAACTTGGCGCGTTTGGGTCATTGATCCCATTTGATATCGGCTATTTACTCCGCGTGTGGAATGTGCCAGACGCGCGCGCCGGGGCGACGGTCGAAATGCTGTAAAAAATGGGAATCCCCGCAGAACGTCAGACCACGCCTGTCTATCGTCTGAAGGCCGTCGCGAATGGTTTACGATCCGCGCAGAAGCAGAGGGCGACCGCCTTCGCGTTGCGACCGCCAGTGTCAAGCGCGAGGGAATCACCACACGCGAACGGCACGCTAAGCCGCCAACCGGCTGTAACGTAAATGCACCGAGCAGATCGTGACTCGTCGCTTCTCCATCGGCTCGCCACACTACATGAATACGGCACACAAGCACCTGATTCTGCAGCATATGAGACTGTGATTATCTGCGCAGCGAGTTCCGTGCAACTGTTTTTTTGTCGCGTCGCAGGTTCAGGAATCGTCACCAGTTGAATTTTCTCGTTACAATACAAACGGCAAGCAGCAATAGGGATATGCCGAACGCATATCATGGTCGAGACGATTATTCCGGGGTGGATATGAGCTATCGAAACAAGACTTATGTAGCCTTTGCGAGCGAAGACATCCACTACTACCGTTTAATGGAGGCGTGGCGGGACAATGAACATCTCGAATTCAACTTCTACGACGCCCACGATCTTTACATTTCCCGCGATACCAGCAAACCAGAAACTATCAAAAGAAATCTGCGTGAGCGATTAAAGAATGCAAAACAAATCGTTTTGCTGGGCAGCAGTCATGCGAAAAAGAAGGGCGGCGACGGAATGTCGTTCTTGGCTCATGAGGTCGAAGTAATTATTGAATTAAATTTGCCCGTCGTTGTCGCGAACTTGGATGGGGATCGCAACATCGATACGGCGTTTATACCGACGCCTTTCCTCGACAAGGACTATTACACGCTATCCGTTTCCTATCAGCCGAAGATCATTCGATACGCCTTGGATAATTATGCCTCCGGATATGCAGGGAGAAACAACAAGGGCCCTCACTATTATCCCGATGAACACTATAAAAAAATGTATGGTCCGCCCCGGTTTTGCAAGCGAGCATTGACAGCAAAGCAGTTTGCGTAAATGTATCCGGCCTCTCGCGAGTCAGCCGCTTTTGGCGGCAAGGCCATGATGGGATATGCGCGTTCGGTTCCCAATAAATGGTGGGACCTCAAGAGCCGTTTTTTTGTCCCGGGCTTACCGAACGCCAGTGCACTGTTTCGTCATCAATTGCGCGTCTGCAAACTTAGAAGGGCGATGTGATTCCTGTTATGCGGACGGTTGCCGCAGATAAAACGTTCCTTTCCTGGTGAGCACGGTCCACGCAATACGCGCGAGCTTATTGGCAAGAGCGACGATCACTTTATTTCGATGCACACCGTTGGCTTCCATCTGAGAAATCCACTGCCCCAGATGGTCCTTGCTCCGATCGAGATGTGATACGCACGTTCGCGCGCCGTGTACGAACAGCTTGCGCAAGTACGGGTTGCCTCGCTTGGTGATCCCAAGCAAACGCTGTTTGCCGCCGGTCGAAAACTCACCGGGAACAAGTCCAAGCCACGCGGCAAAGCGGCGACCGGACTTAAACTGTGTACCAGTGCCTGCAAAAGCCGTAATGGCCGTTGCCGTCAGGTGTGCAATGCCAGGGATGGAAGTTAGTCGTGTGGCGGCATCATCGGCACCGGAGATGGCTTCGATCTGGCGACGCAGTTGCAGGAGTCGCGCTTCGAGGGATCGGTGCTCTTGCCACAGTTCCTGCAAAAGCTCTCGCATCGCTGCTGTCAAACCATTGCCATCGTCTGAGAGAATTCCAGGCATATCGCGGACAAAATACGCAGGACCTGCGCCGATAGTCAGCCCGTACTCGAGCAGAAACGCACGAGCTTGGTTTACGGTCGCAGTCTTGCAACGCACCAGCCGTTCGCGGACCCGGTGCAGTGCTTGCAGATCGAGTTGCGCTTCGGTCTTGGGCTCAGTAAAGCGCATCGTCGGCCTGGAGATTGCCTCGGCGATGGCTTCCGCGTCGCCGAGGTCAGTCTTGTTAGACTTGACGAACGGCTTGACGAACTGCGCAGGAACAATATGTACCTCATGCCCGAGACAAGCCGCTTTGCGCGCCAACCAGTTGCTTCCCGGACACGCTTCCATGCCGACGATCGTCGGTGCTGCTCGGGCCAGAAACTGAAGTAGCCGCTCACGATTGAATCGGCTTCGGAACACAGGGTTGCCCTTAGTATCAAGGCCGACGACATGAAACACAGACTTGCCAATGTCAATTCCCAAGCGGGCGATCGCCGTTGAGCATTGCTGACTCATCACACACCTCCTTACTCAGTAATCGGTGTCAACCCAGATTACGCCATTTCGGGAGGGGCGGACCATCCTATTAATGGAATTTAAGCGTGAACATTTTGAATGACATGATGAAGTGGAGATTTTGGCGCCATTTCTTTCTCAATTTTTTTGCCTGTGCCGGCGCTATATCTGCCACATTGCAATTTACGAATATTCTTTTTCCAGCCTGGACGTATTTTCAAGGTATCCATACGCTGCTCGCGGTGATTTTGATCAGTCTCGTCGTTGGACTTTTCTTGTCATGGCCACGCCCCATCGAAGCTGCGTACAACGCCCCAAATATGCGTATTCGGATTATTAAGGGTGATATCCTTAAGCAGAATGAACATTTGGTGGTTGGTACTTGTGACACGTTTGACACCGAGACGCCAATCATTGCGAAAGAAAGTCTGCAAGGCCAAGCGCTTGACGTTCTCTTCGGCGGGGATCGGCGTGACTTGGACGAAAAACTATCTGCGGCTCTCCATGGTAAAGCCATTGAAGGTAAGATTGATAAGGAAGGCAAAACTCAACTTTACGGTATCGGGTCGGTGGCAGTTGTCAAACACGGTGGACGGAATATTTTCTTCTTGGCGTATTGCCGAATGAATCAAAGCAATGAGGCTCGTGCTTCCATTGACGATGTTTGGAAAAGTCTGTTGTCACTATGGGGCGCGATTTCCACGCATGGTAATGGCAAATCAGTTTCAATTCCTGTAATCGGTGGAGGGCAGGCACGCTTGTCGAGCGTGTTACCTGCACAAGATTCAATCCGCTTTATTATTTTGTCATTCATGTTTGCGTCACGGAAAGAAAAGATATGCGACGAACTCAGAATAGTCGTGCGCGACCGAGACTACGAGAAGCTTGATAGACTAGAACTGCAATCGTTCCTTTCTTCCCTCCGACCATCGTAACGTATGTCGAATATTGACCTTCCCGATGATGGAACCTGCGCTTTTTGCGCCTATCTTCGCGGAGAGCGCCCCTTTACCATTCTGGCCCGTACGGCACTTACAGCGACTTTGGTGACACGGGAACAGCGGGGCTATCCGCATTTGCTGATTCTTCCTGTCCGTCACATCAGTACAGTTTTGGACTTGACAAATGAAGAGGCGAGCGCGCTGATGATTGCAGTGCGCGACGCCGCCCACGCAATCGACGAGTGCTACGCGAGACCGGGAATCGCGGTATGGCAAAACAACGGCGTACCAGCCGGACAAGCTATTAGCCACGTTCACTTTCATGTCGCCGGAACGCTGGATGTTGGTGGAACCGAATGGGGCGATGTCCCTGAGCTATCCGTCGCTGACACAGACGACATTGCAGATAGACTCAGGAGTGCATTCAAGCGACCTTAAGAGCGCGGACAGGTTATCCGTACAGTCTGTCTCACACCGCTCCGCCGCGCTCTAAGATTTGAGGGTTTCTTGGGCTTTCGCTCCTACTCGCCGTGCGTGGCATATACGCAGCGTGGCGCGGTCCTGAAGAACGAAATAGTCTCCTTCGATTCCGACCAACCGGACTCCGTGAATGGCGGGCCAGCTGAATGCGGGCGACGCCTTGTATGGGAAAAACTCGTAAAGTCTGCGACGCACATCAGTTTCTACGTCGGTTAACTCGTCCCGCAGAACTCGATACCACATCTGCACTTCCATTGGGACGCCGCCCGCCATCACGGGTTTAGGGAATATGGTTCGACCATTGACCGTAATCGCATAGTTCGCACCGTTTGAACGCAACGCTTTGATCTGCTGCGGCGTAAAGATGTTTCCAGTAACCATGTTTGGCGCTATGTGCAATTCCGGCCAGTTGCGATCAACGATCTCCAGCAGTCGCGGGTTTTCAAAGAGATAGGGCTCGGCGTGAGACACAATGTCGATCAAGTAGGCTTTTTCGCCATCCAGACGCAGCAGCAAAAGTTCGGATTTTCCGCGCTCGCGAGATACGAAACCATCCTTGCCTGCGGTGTCAATGCTGTTTAAATGCAAGTGATGGACGCCCCATGACAGCAGCAGATAATCCTTGTGCGCAGGCACCACTGCCTGCTTCGAGAGGTAGGGCCTCACACTCTTGCCCTCTCGAAGTCGGGACGTTATTTCTTCCAGCGCCTTTCGGCGAACCTTGAACTTGGGGTTTTGAGTTAGTTCGATCGAAAATTGGACCGCATATGGAGTCGGCGGAATCGTTCGCTCCGTGTATGTACATAACATAGCGAACCGATCAAAGGCTGTTTCGCGTGCGTGCGCTCGATGCCCAAGACCACTCAATCGCTCGACGGTTAAGGAGTCAAGGTCGGCTATCAAGTCCATCGCCACAAGTAATCGCATACCGTCCGTTACGCGAGTTCAGGGTATCAGGATTTTAACTGTTTCAGCCTTTTGAACGGCCCGCCGCGCCGCTCGCCTGGGTCCGTTTGAGATATCGGCATGGGCCCGCGAGGGCCTTACGCGCGCCGAGACCTCGGGTAGGGTGTGCATTTTTCTGCCAACGCACTCTACAGCACTGTTTTTATATACAGCATATGACCGACCGAACGCCTTGTCTTACCGTGAGACTCATGCCAATATACTGTTCGTATATACAGTGCATCAGGACTTAAAATCCGCCGCCTAACGGCTTGCCGGTTCAAGTCCGGTCCCCGGTACCACTCGCCCATGGTTTCACGCTGAATCGACAGCATAAAGCCAGTCGTCTTTTATCGCGGCGCGCGCTGTTTCCGTTCAGACTTGAACGACCACGAACACAATTGAAACCACCACGCGGGTGATAGCGCTGCGGGCCGAGACCGCGCCCCGCTGCGGGATCAACCCCGTTGCGCTTTCCTTCGCCTGCCTGCTTCATCGACACTGCGGATCACACCGCATTCAACAAGCGTTCTGCATCCCTCACTGCATCGAACAAGGCTTCGATCGGCGTTTCGCGGTCGAGCAGGCAGAGATGCTCGATATCGAACGGCAACGCATCCACACCGATAAACCTCACGGTGCCTCCAAAACATTCACGTCCTCTTCCCCGGCGAACCGAGGCGATATAGTTCGGCGTGACGTAAAGCGCAACGGGCGTCATGGCAATCTCCGCAAACTGGCTTGAGCCGATCGGCGCAGGACCGAGCGGTAAGGCCAAGTCTAGCGGCCGATAATTCGCGCGCGCACCCTCGCCTCGCGGGGATGACATCCCTCCCTGCGCCGCCACCCGCCGTTACAACCCGTGCGCCAATACGCGCGCGATGTAGTGGCGCCCCCACGCCTCGCCATGCGCGAGGGCTCCCGCTATCGTCTCGAACGGACCGTGCGGGCCGATCATCTCGCCGGAATCATCGACCAGCCGCGAGCCGTGCACCGCTTTTCCGTCGATGCGCGCCACCCGCACACGAACCGCATAGCCCGCGCCGGACTCGTTTTCGCTTTCTTCCGCGTTGAGCGCCAGCAGATATTCGCCGGCTTCGATATCTTTGCGCATGACGATGGCCTCCACAAAACGAAACGCTATTCGCCGATTGTGCTACCGCCGCGCGCCGCATGCACGACAGGCAAGCACGCCAACGAGCACGACGCCGATGCGGTCACGCAAGCCGCGCCCGCATGTTATAAAGCTCGCCATCCCCTGATTTCGCTCCGATGCGCCCTCGCGCGGCCGAGCATTCACCCTGTTCACCAATGATTACCCGTTCCCGCCTCTTCTTGCTGGTCTGCCTTCCGCTCGTGCTCTTGTCCGGCTGCACTTCCTATTACCGCAACGTCGAAACGTGCAAGGACCGCGTGCGCGCCGAGTATCCCGACGCCGCAAGCGCGCCACTGAAGCTCACCGGATCGGGCGCAAGCTACCACGGTTCGCGCGTCGTCGTGCGCGGCGAATTCCCGACGCAGCCCAAGCCGCCCGCCACGAAAATCGTCCAGACGCCCGCCGCCGCCGAATGCACGTTCGCCGAGAACACGCTGACCGGCTTTCAATGGCTCGCGCCCGCCAGGCTCGTGAAGAAGCCGCAGCCCACGGACGATGCCGCGCAGTAAAGCGGGCGACCGGAAGCGCGCATCTCCACGGCGGCTCGCCGCCGTTCTCGCGCTCAACTCAAGGCAACCATGACCGCTTCGTCCGATTCCTCGAGTCATCATCAGCACTATTCGCGCGCCACGCTCTGGCTGCTTGCGACCATCGCGGGCGTATCGGTCGCCAACATCTACTTCAATCAGCCGCTGCTGGGCGATTTCCGTGGCTCGTTTCCCGGCAGCGCGTATCTGATCGGCGCGGTGCCCGCCGCGACGCAACTCGGCTACGCGCTCGGCATGCTCGTGCTGGCGCCGCTCGGCGATCGCTTCGACCGGCGGCTTCTGATCCTGCTCCAACTGGCCGCGCTCGGCGTGGCGCTCGTGGTGGCGTGCATCGCGCCGACGCTCGCCGTGCTGATCGCCGCGAGTCTTGCCATTGGCGTCGTCGCGACCATCGCGCAACAAGCCGTGCCGTTCGCCGCCGAACTCGCGCCAGCCGCCGAGCGCGGTCATGCCGTCGGCACGGTGATGAGCGGTCTATTGCTCGGCATCCTGCTCGCGCGGACGGTGTCGGGTTTCGTCGCCGAATACTTCGGCTGGCGCGCGGTATTCGGCGCTTCAGTGATCGCGACGATCGTGCTGGCGGTCGTCGTCGTTGCGCGGCTGCCGAAGAGCCGTCCGACGTCTACCTTGCCCTACGGCAAGCTGCTCGTGTCGATGTGGCATCTCGCTGTCGAGAATCCCGGGCTTCGCGAAGCGTCGCTCACGGGCGGCGCGCTCTTTGCAGCATTCAGCGCGTTCTGGTCGCTGCTCACACTCCTGCTCGCGGGCGAGCCGTTTCACATGGGACCGCAGGCCGCGGGACTATTCGGTATCGTCGGCGCGGCGGGCGCGCTCGCGGCGCCGCTTGCGGGCAAGTCGGCGGACCGGCGCGGGCCGCGCGCGGTGATCACGTTGTCCATCGGGCTCGTTGCGCTGTCGTTCGTGGTGTTCGCGTTTTCGGCGCGCAGCATCGCGGGGCTGGTCATCGGCGTGATCGTGCTCGATATCGGCGTGCAGGCCGCGCAGATATCCAACCAGTCGCGCATCTACGCATTGAAGCCGGAGGCGCGCAGCCGCGTGAATACGGTTTATATGGTGGCTTACTTTATTGGCGGGGCGTTGGGATCGGCGCTGGCTTCGCTCGCCTGGCACGCAATGGGATGGACGGGCGTCTGCCTGGTCGGGCTGGCTGCGACGGCGCTGGCGGCGTTCAGTCACTGGCGCGGGCGGGAAGCGGCGGATTCGTTGGCGGATTCCGGCGGCGGGGATCGCTAACCGCGCTCACCTTCTCTTTCCCGCGCGTGCCGGCAAAGCGCATCCAGCACCCGATCGAACTCCAGCGATTTATCGAAGAAATGGCGCACGCCATATTGCTGGCAGCGCTCGCGATACGTCGGCAACGCGTGATTGGTGAGCACCGCGACAAAGGCCTCGTCGTGTATGGATCCCTTGCCGCTCTCCTGCAACCACGCCAGTACCTCGATGCCCGAGCCGTGCCTGAGTTGCAAGTCGATGATCACCGCATGGAACCGCTGCGACGACAAGAGCGCGATGGCTTCGTCCGGAGCCTCGGCGAACGCGGTCACGCGCCACGGACCGAGCGCGTCGATGGCTTCGGTCAGGCTGCGCCGGATCAGCGGGGAATCCTCGATAAGCAGCACCGCGAGCGGCGTGTCGCGCGCTTCGCGTTGCTGCGCACGGTCGTCGGTGATGATGTGCTTGCCCACTTCGGGCGCCCTCCGGTTCAGCTTGCCGTCCGACTGCGCGTCGCGCTATTCGATCAGGCCGTTCTTGATTGCGTAATACGTGAGATCCGCGTTGTTCGCCAGCCTCATTTTTTCGAGCACGCGCGCGCGGTACGTGCTCACCGTCTTCACCGACAGATGCAGCTCTTCCGCGATCTCAGTCGGAATACGCCCGGCCGCGAGTTTGCAGAAGACCTGAAACTCGCGCTCGGACAACGCCTCGTGCGGGCGTTCGGCGGCAGGCTTGTCGAGCTTGTCGGCGAGCGCGTCGGCGATGAATTCCGACAGATACCGATGCCCGCGCGCCACCGTGCGAATCGCCCGGACGATTTCCTCCGGCGCCGCGTCCTTGTTCAGATAACCGTTCGCGCCCGCCTTCAACAAGTTGATCGCGTACTGACTCTCGGGATAGCCCGACAGCATCAGCACGCCCTGCTCCGGACGAATCTGCTTGATGACACGCAAGGTATCGACGCCGTTCTTGTCGGGCATCGCGATGTCGAGCAACACCACGTCGAACGCCTGAACGCGCACGTGCGCGATGGTTTCGTCGCCAGTGGAGGCTTCCGCCGCCACTTCCATATCGGGTTCGTCCGCGACGAACTGCTTGAAACCGCTGCGTACGATCGCATGGTCGTCGGCTATCAGGACTCGGATCATTCGCGCTTGAAATCAGGGATGAGCCGCCATTGTACGCATGCGCCCACGCAAAAGATGCGCGGTCTCGGACGAGTTCCGCGCATCGCGTGACGTCATGCCGGCATGCCCTGCTATTTAGCCGTTACGGCCTTCCAGCAGATCGGCCATGTCGTCGGCGTGCTCTTCTTCCACCGCCAGGATGTCTTCGAAGATACGGCGCGTGGTGACATCCTTGTCGCCGAGATAGCGAATGATCTCGCGATACGTATCGATCGCAATCCGCTCGGCGATCAGATTCTCGCGGATCATGTCGATCAGGTCCGAGCCTTCCTTGTACTCGGAATGCGAGCGCGACTTCAGGCTGTCGGGTGCGAAGTTCGGCGCCCCGCCCAGTTGGACGATGCGCTCCGCGAGCGTATCGGCGTGTTCCTGTTCCTCGTTGGCGTGTTCGAGAAACTCTGCCGCCACAGCTTCAGAATGAATGCCCTTGGCCATGAAGTAGTGACGCTTGTAGCGCAGCGTGCAGACGATTTCCGTCGCGAGCGAGTCGTTCAGCAGCTTGAGCACGACTTCGCGGTCGGCGCCGTAGCTCGGCGTGACCGGGCCCTCGTCCATGTGCGTGCGCGCATCGGCGCGGATCTTTTCCACGTCGAGGACAAATGCGTCCCGCGATTGAGTCGGCGCGGCTTGTACAGCAGACGATTTGGACATTTGGTTCGCTCCTTGATATTTGATGAAAGACGTTCGCTAGAGCAGGCCTACGCGTGCCGCTTCGTTCATAGGGCCCTGCTATCCAATCAAAAACTCCGATGCACGCGCCATGCCTGCTCCCACCAATGCCTCGCAAAAGGCGCGGAAAAGGCGCGGGCCGCGCGAGCGGCCCGGTGCGGCAAGGCTTTCAGGCGTACGTCAGGTTCGGAACACGCCCAGCAGCAACGTGACGACGAACACCACCAGGAAAATGTAGAAAAGGATCTTGGCGATTTCCGCGGCGCCCGCGGCAATGCCGGTAAAGCCGAACACGGCCGCGATTATCGCGATGACGAAGAAAACGGCAGCGTAATGAAGCATGGAATCCCCCTGACTTGCTTTTGATGGTCTGATTCAGGTTCGGGCGCGAGTGAGTTGGTCGCTAATCGACTATTTTCTTGGTGACGACGAAACCGAGTACCAGGAACACGACGCACAAAATCAGGAACAGCACGAACAAGAATTTGGCGATGGTCGCAGCGCCCGCCGCCACACCCGTGAACCCGAGAAGACCGGCGATCACGGCCACGATCGCGAAAAACAATGCCCACTTCAGCATGATCGTTCCCCGTTGGAATGATTGAAAAATGATGACGAACCCATGCTAGCCGGGCCTTTGGGCGCGCGCATCCGGGCTGGCTCCTTTTTTGCTGTGGGAATCCACCGACATCCGCTTTCAAACGGCTTTGCCGGCGTGGCTCACGACGCCCGCCGGAACCGCAGAAACACACCATGAGCCACGTTCTAAAAGACGCCGCGCCGGCAGCATCTGAAACTCCACAGGGACTCGCCCGGCGCGCGACGCGTATCAACGAATGGATGCATCGCTATAGCTGGGCGGTCGCGATGACGGTGGCTATCGTCATTACCGTCGGCGGGCTCGTGATTTTGGAATCGGGGCGCATGCGCATCGCGGCCGAGTACGAGACCGCACTCGATGCAAAAAGCGCCACCGCGCAGTTATCGTCGCTGGCGGCCGATATCGCCACGCTCAGCGCCGAGGAACGCGGTTTCGCGCTCGCCGCCGACGACACCTACAAGAGCCACTTCGCGCAAACGGCCGGGCGCGTGCGCCGCGCGTTGACATCGCTCGATAGCTATTACCGCCGCATCGGCGATGACGCCGCGCTTGCGAGCTTCGCGCAGATTCGCGCGGCCGCCGACGAGAACATCGCGCAAGGCGAGGCGCATCTCGCCGATCTGTCGAAGACGCCCGCGGATGCGGAAATGCGCGCACGCGTCGTAGCGACGCCGTCGCCCGACACCAGCGCCACGCTCGATGCCGCGCTCGCCCTCCTGCGGCTGAACGAAGAGCAACGCGCGCAGCACGCGCTCGATGCAAGCCGCGCCGATCAGCGCATTTCCACGCTGTGCGTCGGCGCGTTGTGCGCGCTCAACATCGTCCTGTTCCTGCTGCTGTTCCGCAATCTCGGTATCCAGTTGGACAAGCAGGACCGCGTGCAGAAGAAGCTCATTACGCAGCAGGAGGAACTCGACCGGCTCGTGTTCGAACGCACGCGTCAGCTCGAAGCGCTCGCGTGGCATTTGCAATCCGTGAGCGAAAACGAAAAGACCGAACTTGCGCGCGAACTGCACGACGAACTCGGCTCCATTCTTACCGCGAGCAAGATGGATGTCGCGTGGGTGCGCGGCAAGCTCAGGACGAGCGAACCCGCCATGTCCGACAAGCTCGCGCGCGCCATCGGCAATCTGGACCAGGGAATTGCGCTCAAGCGGCGGATTATCGAAGACATGCGGCCGACCGTGCTTGCCAACTTCGGTCTCGTGACCGCGCTGCGCTCGCTCGCCGATGAAGCCGCGCAACGCAACGGCTGGAGCGTCGAATTCGATCTTCCCGGCGACGATGTAAAGCTCGGCGAGGCTATCGAGATCGCGCTCTTTCGGGTGGCGCAGGAGACGCTCACGAACGCGGCGAAATACGCGCGCGCGAACCGCATCGAAATCGCGCTCGCGCTCGATGGTGACGACGTTGCGCTCGCTATCGCGGATGACGGCATCGGCATACGTCCGCAGGATTTGAAGCGCACGCAGACGCACGGCCTGGTCGGCATGCGTCAGCGCGTGTCGGCGCGCGGCGGGCGCTTCGAGATCGAACGCGTGGCGCCGCATGGCACGCGCATCAGCGTGTCGATGCCACGCGAGCGCAGCGCGGGTGCGTTCATCGATGCAAGCACGCCGGCGGCCGTTCCGCTTGCTTGATTACGTAGGACGATACTTACGCCAATAGCAGAGACGGCCGACACCAAAAACCCGTGCGCGCCTACAGCGTCGACTACGCCGCTTTTTTATGATTGATCACAACGGAAGCCTCGAAGGGCTACCCGAGTTTCTAATTCAAGGGGAACACACATGACTCGAATCATCGCTTTGCTGCTGATCGCCGGCACCGCCGCGCTCGCGGGCTGCAATACCATGTCGGGCGCGGGCCAGGATATCTCGAAGGGCGGTCAGGCTATTTCGAATTCGGCCGAAGAGCATAAGTAAATTGGCCGCGGCGCGGTGAGCCAGGCGCTCATCGCGTTGATGTTT
The DNA here is from genome assembly GCF_031450875.1 of Caballeronia sp. LZ001. Taxonomy (NCBI): domain Bacteria; kingdom Pseudomonadati; phylum Pseudomonadota; class Betaproteobacteria; order Burkholderiales; family Burkholderiaceae; genus Caballeronia; species Caballeronia sp. LZ001. The sequence continues at coordinate 2,008,563 of NZ_JARTVX010000004.1, forward strand.
CGTGCTGATTTTCTGTCGTCCCGTCATGTTTTTGGCGGGATTTTTTTCGTTTGTCTTTAGTACGTGAAAGAGCGTGGATGCGTGGCACCTGAGGCTTGCTTGCCTCGCGTGATCGGCGACGTTCGCACGTAGTTAGGCGGCCGGATGTCTGCGAAGGTCATAAACCCGCTCCTCTTCGAACGAAAAAACCCCACGCGTGCGGCAGCGTGGGGTTCGTCGATGTCTGCGCCCTGTTACCCGGGCGCTTCAACCTACAGCGTGTCCGGCAGCTCGATTGCAGGCGTCGTGGTATTGCCGCCCTGCGCAACGAGCACGCGAATCTTGTTCGGGATCACTTGCGACAGCGCGTTGCCTGAAGGCAGCGTCGTCACGAGCCAATCGGCGTTGTTGCTCAGATTGAACGGTGCCGACGCATACACCGGCGTCTTCGAACCCGGCAGCGTCGCGACCAGCTGATACGTCCCGCCGTTGACGTAGAGCGAGTCTTGCGTCGTTGCCGGCACGGCGTTCTTGAAGCCGACGCCCGCCATCGTCGGATTGACGGTCGCGATGTTCGTCCCCGGTGCGACCAGATACAGATCGAGAGTCTGCGCATTCGCCGACGCATTGAAGCCGCGCACCCGCGCGCTGTTCGAGAGCAGACCCTTGTCGAACGGATCGTCGATCACGGCAATGGACGGCAGGAAACCCGCGTCAGGCAGCGCGATCACCGTGTACTCGTGACCCTTGGCGGCATTCGAGATGCTCGTGTCGGTCGCGAGTTGCGTCGTCGTATTGACGGCGGCGTAGGAGAAGTTCTGCTGGCCCGTATCGATGTTTGCGAAGTTCGTCACCGTCTGGTAGCCGAGATTCGCTTGCAGCACCTTGCCGTTGTCGTAAAAGTCGACGTTGGGGGCACTCGGGATCGCGTGGATGAAGTGGACTTCTGGATTCGTGAGTCCGAGTTCCTTGCCTACGTCGTCGGAGCCGCCACAAGCGGACAGGATCGAGGCGACGGCGGCAAGCGCGGTGACTGTGCGGATGAGCTTCATGTTTCCACCTTCCTTAGCTTTAGTCATTGATTTTGTTGTCCGGTCCGCGCTGCGAGCATCATGCTTAAGTGATCATGCGTATTGCCCGGCGCGCCTCGGAAGACCCCTTCTCTCTTTTGCTTCTATTCCCTTGAACGACAGGCTTTCGTGTCATGCCGATGAAACTGTCGTTCGAGGGTGACGGCATTGAGCAATGCGCATGCCCTGCATCGGTGCGCAGAGGCGGCCGATATGACGGCGAGCCTTGCGCCGCAAGGCTTTGTTATTCGTTAGAGGAATTGCTCGGGCCGAGCTGGAAGGCCGACTAAAGCGGCGCCGGATACGAGCGAATGCAGCGCGCGGAGGAGATTTTTACAAAAGGAAAGGCGGAAGGCGCGCAGCTCAAATCAACCCCCGCCGCCGATAATCAAACCAAAACGACAACGCAACGCTCATCAAAATCACGACCGTGGCAACAACCGTCCACTGCGTGATGATTTCCCCAAGCAACAAAGCGCCCAATGAAACCGCGACGACCGGATTCACGTAAAGACAACTCGTCGCGACAATCGTGCTCGTGTTCCGAATGAGAAAGTTATAAGCGACATACGCGGCCATCGAACCAATCACGACGAGATACAAGAATGAAAACCCCGCGCCCATGCTCACTTGGCCAAGGCGCTCGCCTGACACGAACGCGATGACAGTCGCGATAAGCCCGCCAAGCCCGATCTGCAACGCAGTCGACATCAGCAGATCGGAAGGCTGCGAGAGACGGCTTGCCAAATGCGCCCCGCCCGCCCAAAAAATTGCCGCGCACAAGATGGCAAGCGTGCCGACGGTCGAGCTCGGCGAGGGATCGCCATGATTGAGCAACACGATACCCATGAGACCCAGCGCCACCGCAAACCATTCGCCCTTCGCCACACTGCGCCCGGCAAGCGCGGTGAAGATCGTCGCGAAGAGCGGCACGGTAGCCACCATCACGGCAGCCGTGCCGGTTCCCACCGTGCGCATGCCGTAAGCCATCATCCCGCTCGACAAACCTTCGAGCAAAGTCCCGACGATCGCTGCATTCCGTACTTCACGCGCCGTCGGCCACACCGCCTTGCGATGCACGGCGATCACGAAGAGACCGACGCCAGCGCACAGGTTACGCAGGCCGCCAAGCATGAGCGGCGGAAACGATTCGAGCGCCAGGTGAATGCCGAGATACGTCGATCCCCACACGAGATAAACGACGGCCAGCGCGAGCGCGACGCGTCCCTTGAGGCTGCGAGGAGCGCGAAACGGAAAGCGGTCGGGAAAACCGAGCGGCAGACGCGGAGGTACGGCAGACATGCATTACTCCGCGAAGCGCGCCCGGATCGGGGCAAGAGACTTGCAATGGGGACTGCCGCCAATCGACCGAACGGGGCATGAGCTTGAAGAACGCGCGCGCCAGGTGACGAACGAGGCGGGACTGACGATGGACGGCATGACGGAGCGAAAGAAGTGCGGAAGCGACAGGCGGGGCGACTGCTGACGACATCCGGGTAAGTACCGAAAATCGCGCGCTCGCCATTATGCAGTAAGCGCCTGCGCTTCAGCGCAAACTTCGCGAACGGTTGCCAAGATGCCACGCCACGATGTATGGTGACGCCTGCTAACGCGGGGGTCCTGCGTTGCACATCGCGATTCGTCCGGCTGCGTCGACTGAATGGCCCGTGCAATGTGGGTGAGAAATACCCTTTGAACCTGATCTGGATAATGCCAGCGCAGGGAAGCGTTCGGGCCTCGGCGCACGGTATCTCTCTCACGCGCCACGTCTTCTCGGGCCCGCACCTTTCCATCTCGTTCCTCCCTGTCTAGCTCCTGAATCAGCCGAGCTCGCCGGCGTTCGTTTGTTCGTCGTTCATTCGATCGCCCGCGTGCTCGCTGTCAATTACCGTCCCTGCGACTGAAAAGGAGAAACAGCACATGAATGCGAATCCCAAGTTCCTGTCCGAAAACGCCGTCGTCGATGCAGCCGCCATCGCGCCGCTGCCCAACTCGCGCAAGGTCTACGTGACGGGTTCGACGCCCGACATCCGCGTGCCGATGCGCGAGATCACGCAGTCCGACACGCCCGACAGTTTCGGCGGCGAAAAGAATCCGCCGGTGTACGTGTACGACACGTCCGGCCCCTACTCCGATCCGGACGCGAAGATCGACATCCGCTCCGGTTTGCCCGCGTTGCGCGCCGGCTGGATCGAAGCGCGCGGCGACACCGAGGAACTCGCGGGTCTTTCGAGCGAATTCGGCCGCGAGCGCGCCGCCGATCCGAAAACGGCCGAGCTGCGCTTCCCGGATCTGCATCGTCATCCGCGACGCGCGACGCCCGGCAAGAACGTGTCGCAGATGCATTACGCGCGGCAGGGCATCGTCACGCCGGAGATGGAATACATCGCCATTCGCGAGAATCAGCGCCGCGCCGAATACCTCGAAAGCCTCAAGACGAGCGGTCCGAACGGCGAAAAACTCGCCGCGATGATGGGCCGTCAGCATCCCGGCCAGTCGTTCGGCGCGGTGCCGTTCGACAAGGACGCCCTGAAGGCCATCACGCCCGAGTTCGTACGCGATGAAGTGGCGCGCGGCCGCGCGATCATCCCCGCGAACATCAATCACCCGGAAAGCGAGCCGATGATCATCGGGCGCAACTTCCTCGTGAAGATCAACGCGAACATCGGCAATTCGGCGGTGAGTTCGTCGATCGGCGAGGAAGTCGACAAGATGACCTGGGCGATCCGCTGGGGCGGCGACACGGTGATGGACTTGTCCACGGGCAAGCATATTCACGAGACGCGCGAGTGGATCATCCGCAATTCGCCGGTGCCGATCGGCACGGTGCCGATCTATCAGGCGCTCGAGAAGGTCAACGGCAAGGCCGAAGACCTGACTTGGGAAATCTTTCGCGACACGCTCGTCGAGCAAGCCGAGCAAGGCGTCGATTACTTCACCATTCACGCGGGCGTGCGCCTGCAATACGTGCCGCTGACGGCCAACCGCATGACGGGTATCGTCTCGCGCGGCGGCTCGATCATGGCGAAATGGTGTCTCGCGCATCATCGGGAAAGCTTCATCTACGAGCACTTCGAAGACATCTGCGAGATCATGAAGCAGTACGACGTCTCGTTCTCGCTCGGCGACGGCCTGCGTCCCGGCTCCATCTACGACGCGAACGACGAAGCCCAGCTCGGTGAACTGAAGACGCTCGGCGAACTCACGCAGATCGCGTGGAAGCACGACGTGCAAGTGATGATCGAAGGCCCCGGCCATGTGCCGATGCAGCTCATCAAGGAGAACATGGACCTGCAACTGGAATGGTGCGACGAGGCGCCCTTCTACACGCTCGGGCCGCTCACCACCGACATCGCGCCGGGATACGATCACATCACCTCGGGCATCGGCGCGGCGATGATCGGCTGGTTCGGCACCGCCATGCTTTGCTACGTCACGCCGAAGGAGCATCTCGGACTTCCGAACAAGGACGACGTCAAGACCGGCATCATCACTTACAAGCTCGCGGCGCACGCGGCCGATCTGGCGAAGGGTCATCCGGGCGCGCAGGTGCGCGACAACGCGCTATCCAAGGCACGCTTCGAGTTTCGCTGGGAAGACCAGTTCAACCTCGGCCTCGATCCCGACAAGGCGCGCGAGTTTCACGACGAAACCTTGCCGAAGGATTCCGCCAAGGTCGCGCATTTCTGCTCAATGTGCGGCCCGCACTTCTGCTCGATGAAGATCACGCAGGACGTGCGCGACTTCGCGGCCAAGCAAGGCGTCTCCGAAAGCGATGCGCTCGCCAAGGGCATGCAGACCAAGGCCATCGAGTTCGTGAGGAAGGGCGCGGAGATTTATCAGCCGACCTGAAGCAAACGCTGACTGTACGCAACGGCCTGTGCTTCCTTGCAGACCGTTTTTGCATGGCGCGCGCGTGCACCGTTTCGGGCATCTTTCCTGCTGATAAACGAACGAACCGGCGAAAAAAACGTTGCGGCGTCCGTCGATGAAAGCCAGATCGTGATCGAACGGCAGGACGCGTGGGCAAAGCCGCGGCCGTTTCATTGATCAATCGTTCTGGAGAGTCGACATGAAAATCATCAAACAAATCGGCGCCGCAGCAGTGGTCGTTTCCCTTCTCGCCGGACTCACGGCCTGCGACAACATGACGACGCGTCAACGCGATACGGCCGTTGGCGCTGGTGTTGGCGCCGCGGGTGGGGCCGTGATCGGCGGAAGCGCGTTATCGACGCTGGGGGGCGCGGCAGTAGGCGGGGTTATCGGCAATCAAGTCGGGAAGTAAGTGGGCGATCCACAGTCATCTCATGCGGCAAGCAGTGATGCTTGCCGCCGCTTCGATCGAGGGCTGTTTCAGGATTGATACACGCCGAGGCTTGTTAGCGGACGCGCGACGCGCACGCCGCAACGATCGAGTAAGCTCCTTCTTAACGGACCCTTCCTCGCAATCGCATAGGTAGAGTCCGGCAAGCCGCAAGCAAGGAGCAGCATCATGATTTCCCCGCGCATCATCTTCGGTTACAGGGCAGCGGCCGTTTCGCTTGCTGCCGGATTGCTTCTCGGCGGATGCTACCTGCCGTATCCCGACTACCCTGCTTATTACTATCCGCCGGTTCCCGCTGCCTACACGCAACGTGAGTTCGCGTTACCGGCGCAAGGTGCTTCGGGCGTCAGTGCCGCGAACGCGCCGTCGCAAGCTCAGTACGCAGTGGCCGCGCCGACAGTCGACTACTCGACGATCTATACGAGCACGCCGTATGCGCCGGCTTATCCCTATCCTTACGCGTACGCACCTTATCCCGCTTACGCCGCTTATCCCGCATATGCTGCTTACCCCGGTTACTACGGCTACGGTTATCCGTCGGTGTCGATCGGCTTCGGCTACTGGGGCGGCGGCGGATGTTGCTGGGGACGCGGCTATGGCGGCGGATGGCATGGCGGCGGCGGTGGATGGCACGGCGGTGGCGGCGGATGGCACGGCGGCGGTGGCAGTGGGCAAGGCGGCGGTGGACATGGCGGTGGCGGCCATGGCCATTGAATAATGAAACCCCACGCTCGAATGCGGCGTCGATGTCGCATTCTGCGCCGCTATTACCGAAAAAAGTAACAACTCTGAAACATTTTCCGGCAATGCAGAAGCAATTCGCTTGCCTTGCCGCTCTGTACGATCGGTCACTTTCCTTATCCGACAAGGCCCTGGCGCATTACGCCGGTGCTTTGGCACGATTATCGCTAAATGGTATCCCTACTTATCGGACAGCGCGGGTGGCAGCCCAAGCGTTACCTATCGTTCTCGGGGATTGGACATGATGGCCTTCGCTTTTTTCCTGCTGTGGATGGTCGCATCCCTTGGGCTGCTCGCGCTCTGGGTGTTTCGCCAAGTGCCGGCATCGCGTCTTGAATCCAGCGCGGCACAACGAACGACGGCTACTCCAGCGACCGTCGAGAGCTGAGCGCCGCATCCCGCGAAACGCGTGACCAACCGTCCGAACGGAGCAGATGCGTCACGTCCCTTTCCGCTTCCATCCGGCATCCTTACGCCAATATTCAAGCCTTGACGAGGGCCATCCTCGCCCTATTCTTAGTGAGCGCGTTATGCGGTTGCTTAAAGTCTTCGATACCACTCGAACCAGCAGCGAAGACCGCGGCATCCATCCAAGAATAGAGACACAGGAGACCCGATGTTCCATCAGATCCTCAAGCCTATCGCGGGTTCGCTCGCGCTCTCCTTTATCGTTGCCGCGTTGCCTATCATCGTCGTACTCGTCATGCTCGGCTGGGCGCGCCGTCCCGCGTGGCAGGCTTCGCTTGCGGGACTGATCGTCGCGTTGATCATCGCGATGGTGGGCTGGCACTTCCCGGTTGGACTCGCGCTCGACTCCATCGCGGCCGGCGCCGTGTTCGCGCTCTGGCCGGTGATGTGGATCGTGTTCTCCGCGATCCTGCTCTACAACGTCGCGCAACGCTCGGGACGCTTCGAAGCGTTTCGCGTGTGGATGATCGACAACCTGCCGAACGACCGGCGCATCGTGCTCGTGGTCATCGGCTTTTCGTTCGGCGCGTTGCTCGAAGGCATCTCGGGCTTCGGCACGCCGATCGCCATCACCAGTTCGCTCTTGATCTTGCTCGGCTTTCCGACGCTCGAAGCACTCACGTTCACGCTGATCTTCAACACGGCGCCAGTCGCGTTCGGCGCGCTCGGCGTACCGATCACCGTGCTCGGCGCGGTCACGCATTTGCCCACCGATGCGCTCGCCAAGATGGTCGGCCGCCAGTTGCCGTTCTTCGCGTTCTTCCTGCCGTTCTATGTTATCGGTATCTACGCGGGCTTTCGCAACATGCTGCGCGTGTGGCCCGTGCTGCTCGTCTCGGGCGGCGCGTTCGCGTTGACGCAGTATGTCACGTCGAACTACATCAGCTATTCGCTCACCGATGTCCTCTCCTCGCTCGTCTCGCTGATCCTCACCATAGCGTTCCTGCGCGTCTGGAAGCCCGCGCCCGACGAACGCTTCGCGGTGAACGTCGATCGCCTTGCCAACGCGCGCGGCAACGTCTCGGCCGCTCAGGGATGGATGCCGTGGATCGTCGTCTCGGTCGTGGTGATCGTCTGGACGGTAGCCAAGATCTTCCTCATCGGCGACGTGAAGGTCCCGTGGCCGGGGCTCGACAAGGCGGTCTACATCACGCTCTACAATCAGCCCTACGGCGCGATCTGGGACTTCCAGCCGCTCGCCACCGGCACGGCGATTCTCGTGGCGGCCATCATCACCGCGCTCCTGGTAAAGCTGCCGGCAAGCGAGTTCGGCCACGCTATCGTCGATACCTGGGTGCAAACGCGCATTGCCATCTTCACGGTGGCGACCATCGTCGGGCTCGCGTATCTCATGAACTACTCGGGCATGAACTACACGCTCGGACTCGGGGTGGCCTCGGTCGGGCCGTTCTTCCCGCTCGTGTCGGCCTTTCTCGGCTGGGTGGCGGTGTTTCTCTCAGGCAGCGATACCTCGGGCAACGCGCTCTTCGGCAACCTTCAGGTGGTCGCCGCTCATCAACTCAATCTCAATCCTGTGCTGATGGCCGCGACCAATTCGTCCGGCGGCGTGATGGGCAAGATGATCTCGCCGCAAAACATTTCGACGGGCGTCGCCACGACCGAACTCAAGGGCAAGGAAGGACTCGTCTTCGCGCGCACCTTCAAGCATTCGATTCTGCTCACCATCATTCTCGGCATTCTCGTGTGGCTGCAGCAGAACGTGTTGACGTGGATGATTCCGCCACATTGATTGTTCCTTGCGGTCTCATCGGCGCGATGACCGACGGCACGCGGCGCGGTGCTAACATGCGCGGACTTTTCCTTGGAACACTGAAGTCCGCATCGTCATGTCACCCGTCAATTTGTTGCAACTCGTCTGTCTCGCCGCGCTCTGGGGCGCGTCGTTTCTCTTTATCCGCGTGGGCGTCGCCGAGTTCGGCGTCGCGCCGCTCATGGCCTTGCGCGTCGGCATCGGCGCCGTGTTTCTCGTCGCCATGCTGCTCGGCCGCCGCCAGTTTTCGAGCAGTCTCGCGATCATGCGCAAGCGTGCGCTACCGCTACTCATCGTCGGCATTCTCAATTCGGCCGCGCCGTTCTGCCTCTTCGCTTATGCGGAGCTGACGCTTTCGGCCGGCGCCACATCCGTCATCAATGCGACGACGCCGCTGTGGGGCGCGCTCGTCGCCTATCTCTGGCTGAAGGACCGCCTCACGACCTTGCGCACTATCGGCACGGCGATCGGTTTCGCGGGGGTGCTGCTGCTCGTGTGGAATCAGATAGAAGGCTCGCCCGGATCGGCGGGATCGGGCGCGGCGGGCGTGTTGGCGGCGGCCGCGGCGCTCGCGGCATCGGCGCTATATGGTGTTGCGGGCAACTTCGCGAAAAAGTATCTGATGGACGTCGATGCCATGACCAACGCCGCGGGCAGCATGATCGGCGCGACGCTCGTGCTCGCGCCTATCGCCTTCGTCACGTGGCCCGCCGCGCCGGTCTCCGCGCCTGCATGGGCGGCGGTGCTCGCGCTGGGCGTGGGTTGCACGGGTATCGCGTACTTCATCTACTACCATCTGGTCGCGGTCGTCGGTCCCGCGCGCGCGATGACCGTCACTTTCGTCATTCCGCTCTTCGGCATTCTGTGGGGCGCGTTGTTTCTGCATGAGCGGGTGTCGCTCGTCATGCTCGAAGGCTGCGCCGTCGTGCTTGCGGGCACCGCGCTCGCCACCGGCGCGATCAAGCGCCTGCCGTTTTCAGGACGCCGCAAGCTCGTAGGCTGAACTAGACTGCAAACAGCGCAGCCGCTGCCGCAGTGCGAGATTCATCGAATTGTTCGGATGCGCGTTGCATTTCGTGCAACGCGCCGGCATGCGCATCCATGCGTTTCCTGGAGCAGACCATGCACGACTTTTTCGCGAAGGCCAGGCACGAATTGATGAAGATGCTGCCGCCCACCTTGTTCTTCTTCGTCGTGCTGCACGTGGTGATGGTCGTGCACGCGCTCATGGTGAAAGGCGCCGGCCTGTCGATTCCCGCGTCGGCATCCGTGCTCGTCGCCTCACTCATTCTCGGCAAGGCGGTTCTATTCGCCGATATGCTTCCGTTCATCAATCGCTATCCCGAGCGCCCGCTCATCTGGAATGCGGGATGGAAAACCGTCATTTATACGCTCGTCGCGCTGGTGCTTCATTACCTGGAGCGCTTGTTCGAGTTCTGGAAAGAGACGCATAGTCTTGCGGCCGCGCACCAGGACTTGCTGGACCATCTGAACTGGCCGCAATTCTGGGCCGTGCAGATTCTGCTTGTCACGCTCGTCTTCAACTATTGCGTCTTCGCGGAACTCGCGCGCGTGCTCGGACGCGGCAGGCTTAAGACGATCATGCTCGGGCCGCTCGATGTATCGCCCGCGAAGCAGCACGGCTGACGCGCCGCTTCAACTCTCGCTCGAATCCCGCTTCAGTCGCCGTGCACCGGCCCGCGCCCGGCCTTGATCGCCCCGCGCCTGACCTTGCCTTCGACGCGCCGCACTTGCGAACCGCGCGTTGGCTTGGTCGCGATGCGCTTGCGGCGCACGATGCTCACGCTGCGAATCAGCTCGTCGAGCCGCGCGAGCGCCGCCGCGCGATTCATGTCCTGCGTCCGATATTCCTGCGCCTTGATGACGACCACGCCATCGCGCGTCACGCGGCTATCCGACAGCGCGAGCAGCCGCGCCTTGATGTGCTCCGGCAACGACGATGCGCGGATGTCGAAGCGCAGATGAATGGCGCTCGATACCTTATTGACGTTCTGCCCGCCCGCACCCTGCGCGCGCACGGCCGTCAGCTCGATCTCGTGCGGCGGCACGGCGATGCTGTCGCTCATCGGTGGGCTCCCTTGAAGATGTGTTCGGCGCTTTTCACGTGAGCATAACAAAGGCCGCGAGGCGCCGAAAAGCTGGCCATTCGGCCGAGTTCCGAACGAAGCGCAAGTGAGTTATAAGTGCATGACAAGTGCGATAGACTCAACCCGCCTGACCGCCTGGGTCCGGAGCGTGCTTCGCCCGTGGTCATAACGAGCGTCAAACCAGGAAGTCGATGCGCTATTCGTTCGAAATCAGGAAGTTCATTTACAGCCAGTATTTCTTCGGCGGCTTGCGGATCGCTCTGGGCGTGTCGCTGCCCGCCGTGCTCATGCTCATCGTGTTTCACAATCGCGAGCTGGGCTTCACCATCGCGACGGGCGCGCTTGGCGCGTGTGTCGTCGACATGCCGGGTCCGCTCAAATACAAGCACAACGAGATGCTCGCGTGCACGGTGATCGGCTTCTTTTCGGCGCTCGCCACGGGCATTGCGACGGCGCATCCGTTGACGCTATGGCTCACGGTCGTGCCGCTCACCTTCGTGCTCTCGCTGATCGTCGTCTATGGCAACCGCTGGCCGCAGATCAGCTTCGCCACGCTCTTCATGATGGTCGTCACGCTGGAAGAGCACTTCACGCCGATGCAGGCGCTCGTCAACGCGTCGTGGATCTTGCTGGGCGGCCTCTGGTACACGTACTGGGCCACGCTCGTGACGCCGGCTGCTCGTGTATCGCATCGAACAGCAGGCACTGGCGCAGAGCATCTTCAGTTGCGCGGAGTACTTGCAGGCGCGCGCCGAGTTTTATGACAACGACGCCGATCTCGACGAATGCTACCGAAAGCTGATCGAAAAGCAGATTGCGGCGGTGGAGCAACAGGAAGCCGCGCGCGACATCGTGCTGCGCAATCTGCCGAAAGTAAAAAGCCGCAAGCTCGACGCGCGGCGCGCGCGGCTTTTCAATCTGTTCATCAACGTGGTGGATCTGCACGAGTTCTTCGTCGGCGCGCATACGGACTATCCGCTCGTGCGCAAGACGTTCGCGGGCTCGGACGTGCTGATCTTTTATCGCGACCTGATGCACAAGGCGAGCGCGGATCTCGAGGAAATCGGCTTGGCCGTATTGCAGAACAGTTCCGCGCCCAGGCAGATCAGCATGAAGGCGGAGCTGCGCGCTATCGAGTACGAACTCGAACTCATGCGCAAGCACGGCATGCCCGAGAAGAACGCCGAAGCCTACGCGGCCGCGGCGGCGGTGTTCCGCCGTTTGTGGAGCGCCACGCGCCTGATCGACAAGATGCGCCGCCGCACGCGCGATGACGCGAGCCTGATCGAAACCGAAGTGCAGATCGACCATGCGTTGTCGCGTTTCATATCGAGCCGGCGCGTGCCGTTCATGCAGATTTTCTCGAATCTCACGATGGCCTCGCCGAGCTTCCGGCACGCGCTTCGGGTCACGATCGCGGTGGGCATCGGCTTTTGGCTGGGACGGCTCTTGCCGCTCACGAACGCGTACTGGATCGTGATGACCACGGTCATCATTCTGAAGCCTGGCTATTCGCTCACGAAGCAGCGCAACACGCAGCGGATCATCGGCACGGCGATAGGCTGCGCGCTGACCATCGCGCTGATTCTGCTCGTGAAGGAGCCGCACATTCTGCTCATCGTGATGTTCGCGTCGATGGTGATGAGCTACAGCCTGCTGCTCTTCAACTATGCGGCGAGCGTGGTGTTCACGTCGTCGTATGTGCTCTTGATGTTTCATCTGCTCGCGCCGGGAAGCATGCGGCTGATCGGCGAACGGGCTATCGATACGGTGGTCGGTTGCGCGATTGCAATCGCGGCGAGCCATCTGTTCCCGTATTGGGAATATCGGCTGATGGGCAAGCTCGTGAAGGATCTGCTTGGCGCGACGCGCAATTATCTCGAGGCGAGTTGGTGGTGGAAGGCCAAGAGCGCGAGCACGGGGCAAGCGGAGAGTAAAGCGCGTGGCGGTGCGGGTGCGGGTGCGGGTGCGGGTGCGGGTGCGGGTGCGGGTGCGGGTGCGGGTGCGGGTGCGGGTGCGGGTGCGGGTGCGGGTGCGGGTGCGGGTGCGAGCACCCGCACGCAAGATTCGATTGCACCGGCCGCCGTTGCCACGGCCACCGCGACACAGACGCTAGACGACGCCGCCGTATCGACCATCGTGATCGCGAAAGAAGCCGCCAACGAATCCACCGTCGATACCCCCGCGCTCGATCCGAATCTCGTGACGGCATCGGCGGTACGTGCCGCGAGCGCAACGGCGGAAAAGCTGTCGTCGGTGAGCATCGGCGAGAGCACGGCGGCGACCACCAGCAAGGGCGCATCGGCTGCCGCGACCGTCGCCGCCACCGCGCTGGACCGCGACTTCCGCTACCGGCTCGCGCGCAAGAACGTGCACATTGCGTTCGCCAATCTCGCGCAAGCGTTCCAGCGAATGATGCTGGAGCCCAAGGCGCAGCAAAAATATGTCGCCGAACTCAACGATCTGCTCGTGCAAAGTCACGTGCTCGCGTCGCAGATCACGGCAGCGGCGCCGCTTCTGCAAACGATCAACGAAGCCGAAGGTCAGGCGTTCGAACCGTTGCAACGGACTTTCGGAATCGTGCGCGACAATCTGTCGGATGCACAGGGCGCGCTGCCGGAGCCCGCGCGCGAAGAAGCGACACCGGCGAATGCGGACGACATCAAGGAACTGCGCCGCGAACTCGACGCCATGGTCACGAACGCCGAACGCACGCAGGCGTTGCCCGCCGATGCGCTTCACGATCTCAAACTGCTTGCGCATCAATGCAAGCAGATGCTTACGGCGTCCGCGCTGATCAGCAAGGATGCGGCGCAGATTCGCTTGCCGGTTTGAGGGGCTCGGCTACTGCGACGCTCCGATCGCCGGCACGGCCGGCCGCGCATCGCTCGCTGGCGAAGGCGTCGCGTTCTGTTGATCAAAGTCGCGCTTCTCTCGAATCGCGTTATACGCGAGCGTGCCGATCACGAGCAACACCACGACGACGATAAACGCGCCGACGCCGAATGTCGGATTCTTCTTCTTGGGCGCGCCGTTGCGGGTACTATCCGGGCGGCGGTCGTTGCGGTCATCGGTCATGGCGGATGTTGCGTCTCCTGGCGCGTTTCGTCATCAACCCGTGATAGTACCCGCACTGGTTTTCAGTTGCGTTGCGCCGACCGTTCCTCGATCTGCCGCATGTCCGCGCGCGCCGTTTCGGAAGACGGCCAAGCACCGCGAAATTCTTTGCTGCACGGTCCCGCTTGAGAGGCACCGCGTCACCGGCCATACTTCCTTCGATTCCATGCGCGTCTGATTCCGGCCGGGGCAGTAAGGGCTAGACCGGAATACCTAGTGACTGGACGCGTTACGCCGCCCTCCACGGGCGGTTTTTTTTGGCGAATCGAGCATGCCGCGCCTTCCACAGGCAGGCGCTTGGTGCGGACCGAAGTGGCATGGCGCGGGCAAGCGCCAACCGCCATCTGAAAACAAGTCACGCCTCAGGATTCGAGCGTGGGACGCACCGGCAATGCGGTCGAATACTTGATCTGCTCCATCGCGAAGCTCGAACTGACATCGTAGAGCGGCACGGCGCGAATGAGCTGCTTATAGACGCGGTCGTAATCGTCGATATCGGATACCACCACGCGCAGCAGATAGTCCGTCTCGCCACTCATCCGATACACCTCCACGACCTCCGGAATGTCGCGCACGGCGCGCGTGAAGTCCTCGGCCCAGATCTGCGTGTGCTGATTCGTGCGTACCGCGACAAACACCGTGGTGCCGACACCCAGCTTCTTCGGATCGCATAGCGCCACCTGTGCGCGGATCACGCCGGTTTCCTTCAAGCGCTGCACGCGCTTCCAGCACGGTGTCTGCGAAAGATTCACGCGCTGCGCAAGCTCGGCGATAGGCATCGTCACGTCGGTCTGCAGCAATTCCAGCAGCTTGCGATCGATAAGGTCCATTCCCACAGCGCACCCCCGATAGGAAATTATTCTATTTTTGGTTCTTCGAGCGGAATTATATGGAAACTAATTCTTGGCGCAAGCCGGTATAAATGTTGTTCGCGAAACACAACGAAAACCGGTGCCGTCATCATGAAATTCGAAGCGTTCAGCCGCCTTTCGCGGCCTCGGGATCAAGCGCCGGCGTCGCTACGCGGCGGTTCGGCGCTAAACCGGCTCTGCGATGAAATCGATGCCGCCTTCCATTCCGCCGATGCCTTGTCGTTCGGATCGCGCGTGCGTGCGGCTCTGCGGCGCGCTTCGTCCGATACGAGCTTGCTGCGCCTCGACCAGCGTGAGAGCGGCGCGCGCGGCTATCGCCGTCATCTGCTGGCGGCCGACCCGCTTGACCGCTACGCCATCGCCGCGCTCGTCTGGGAGCCGGGACAGGCGAGTCCGGTGCACGGTCATCGAACGTGGTGCGGCTATGCGGTGATCGACGGGACGCTTGAAGAGACGCTTTATCGCTGGGACGCGCCTTCGGCATCAGCCATCGAAACGCGGCATCATGCGCGCGAGGCCGGCGACGTCTCCTTCGTGCAGGCGGGCCGAGGCGCGATTCACCGCCTGGGAAATCCCGCCGATGCCACCGCGCGCGCGATCTCGCTGCATATCTACGGCGTCGCGGGCGACGAGATTGCCACGCACGTGAACGACTTGCTCGCGGCCTGACGACGAGTTCGTCTCAACCTTTGCCCGGCTCTGCCGTGGGAATCTGCGGCGGAATTTGCACGGACTGGTCCGTCGGCGGCGGCGCGGGACGCGGTTCGTGCGAGACATCGCGGGCCTTCGAGGGATCGGCATCCACCAATTCCTCGTCTTCGAGCAGCCGCTCCTCGCCCGTCCAGATGCGCTGCGCGCGGCCATCGGCGTGCGGCTCGAACGCGGCATGCAGGTCGGTGCGGCTCATCTGCACATGCATCCGCGGCACGGGAATCTCGATGCCCGCCTCGTCCATCCGCCGCTTGATGCGCAGATTGAACGCCCGCGCCACACTCCATTGCTGCAGCGGCCGCGTCTTGATCTGCCCTTTCACGACCATCCAGTTCGGATCGAAACGGTCCAGTCCCCAGACCTCCACCGGACCCAGCATCTCGCGCCGATAGCGCAGATCGTCCATCAGCTCGACTCCGACTTCGCGAATCATTTGCGTGATTTCGTCGACATCCGCCGAAAACGGCATGCGCACTTCGAACACGGCGTAGGCGAAGTCGCGCGACAGGTTCTTCACCGTCTTGATCTGCGAGAAGGGAATCGCGTGGATTGCGCCCTGGCCGTCGCGCAGGCGCACGGTGCGGATCGTCAGACTTTCGACGATACCCGCGTGGCCGCCTTCCACCTCGATCGAATCGCCAACGGAAATGGTGTCCTCGATGATGATGAAAAGCCCCGTGATCAGATCCGCGACCAGCGATTGCGCGCCGAAGCCGACCGCGAGCCCGATCACGCCCGCGCCCGCCAGCAAGGGCGTGACGTTCAGGCCGAGATTGGCCGCGGTGACGATGCCCGCGATCATCAGCAGCACGACGAACACGACGTTGCGCACGAGCGGCAGCATGGTGCGCGCGCGCATGCTCGGGCCGCGCGTGCCGCGCCGCGTGGAATCGGGCCGCAACGTCTCCTGGATGGCGGTATCGATCAGGATCCACACCAGCCAGACGATGAAGAACGTCAGCACGATCATGGCGAACGCGCGCGTGATGCCGCGCGCCGCGACGCTCTCCTCGGCCATGTGCGCGAGCGAAAAACCCCAGAAGCGCGACGACAGTTCGAGGAATACGAGCCACACGCCGGTCACGATCATCGTGCCGACGAATTTCACGAGCCGCCGCACGTAAGCCGACTGGCGGCGCGGCTTCTGCGACTTCGGCCGCGTGATGCGGATCACGATCGCCGACAGGAAGAACGCGACGACGAGCAGTCCGGCGGTCGCAATCGCCATCTGCAACACGTTCTCGGATGTACCGATGCCCGCGAGCGTCGCCACCACCGACGCCGACGCCAGCAGCAGCAACGGCACCTGCCACAACGAAGCGACCACTTCGAAGGTCTCGGTCGCGGCCTTGCGCGTGTTGCGCTGCTCGTAGGTGCGGCTGCGGATCAGATGCGCGACCGGCCGCTGGAACGCCAGCGCGAAATACGCGGTAAGCGCCGCCGCGCCCATGTTTGCGAAGGTCGAGATCAGGGCGGACAGATTGGTGCCGAGTTGCTGCGCGACGTCGTAGTTGGCGGCCGCGTCGCCGAGCGCACCGAACGTGCCGATCAGGAACAGGAGCCGCCGCGCGCGGATGATCAGCACGTTCACCGCCACACGCCGGTGTGCCGAGCCGAACAGCGAAAACATGATGAGGCAGATCGCCGAGAACACCGCGCCCGCCACGATGGCGTAGGCCGTGACCATCGCGAGCGTGCGGCCGAGCGAAAGCGGCATCATGCGCACGAAGGCCAGCGCGACGAGGAACGCGAACAAATAAGGCGCGACGCGCCGCAGCGCGAAGAGCAGCAATTCGCGCGTGGTCGGGTTGGAATGCAGTCCGGCCTGGATGCCGTAACGCGCGTGGACCTGCCGCTGCACATAGACGAGGACGAACGCGCACGCGCCCCAGCCGACTAGCATCGCGAAGTAATTGAAGAGCGTGCGGCCGAACGGCTCGCGGCTCTGGCTCGTGACGATGGTGAAGAGTTCGTTGCCGGCCGCGTTGAAGCGCCCGCCCCAGTACGCGATCGGCGTTTTGCCGCGCTTCACGTCGGCTTCGATGTTCGTGAGCGCCGATGCTATCGCGCCCAGCAAGCCCGCGTTCTGCGCCATGCTCGCCACGACCGACGATGCCGTCGACGGCGTGGCCGCGGGCGCGCTTGCGCCTGACGCAGCGGCTGAATCGACCGCGACCGCGCCCGATGCCGCGCCAGCCGTCTCGGCCGCGCGCTTGGCTTCGCGCAGTTTCTTCAATTGCGCGACGAGCGCGCCGCGCTGTCGATCGCTGTCGAGCGTCGAGATGACCGTATCGAGCGAGCGCACCATGTCGGCATCCGATACGGCCGGGTCCGTCACGCCGGAAGCCGCATCGGGAGCGGATGCGGGTGCGGCGGGCTTGATCAGTTCCTCGAACGAAGGCAGCGTGAGCGCCGGAGCCGCGAACGCGGCGGGCGAGAAAAGCGCAAGCGCGGCCATCCAAAATATCGCGACGATCGCCAGCGCGCCGTCATGCGCGAGCTTGCGTGACTTCATAACTGTCTCGATTTCCGAAAGACCGCCAGTTTAGCGGCTGCGGTAAAGGCATCGGCCGAAACGGACGTAACGGAATGTTAAGTCCGCGCCGGCTGCTTACTTGTCCATTTCCGTGCGGGCGCCGCTCGTGTCGGTGGTCGGGCTCGCGCCCGAAGTGCCCGACGTACCCGCGTTACCCGCCGTGCCCGATGCGCTTCCGTCCTTCGACCAGTCCTGCAACTTGCGGCCAGCGTTCTGCAAACCGGCGCCCGTCGCGCTGGCCGCGTCGGTGATGGCGGCGTTGGTCGCGCTCGCCGCGTTCTGCAGATTCGCACGTGCCGTCGCCGCGACGCTGCTCGCAGAGATATCGGGCATCGAGCCGGCGTTGTCGATGTTCTGCTGAGCTGTCTGTTTGGCGGAATCGACCTTCTGGCCGACGTAACTCGCCGCCTGATCGAACTTTTGCTGGGTCTGGCTCGCGAGGTTGTTGAGCGCGCCCGCCGCCTGTCCTGCCGATGCATCGTGCTTTTCGCACGCGGCAAGTACACCGAGCGCGGCGAGCGCGATCCCGATTCGGGTCATGGGCGAAGTCTGCATGGTCGTTCCTTCCAGATGTGGTGCCTGAGTGCTGCATGAATCTCGATGCGAAGTCCGCACGCCTGAGGGCGATTTGTTCCTCTTGGAAATGGCGCTCATCATACGCTGACCCTGGATGGCAACGTTTTGAGCGCATTTTGCCTAAGCGCGAAAGCTCGAATTGGCACCTGGAAAAGAAGCGTTTTGAAAAGCTTGCATCACAAGGGAACCTTGGAAAACCCTTACCGGCTCTTCTCGGCTTTGCCTAACTTTTGAACACCCTCTAACTCCCCGCGAATGTAATAGAGTTTTCCCTCTACATTTAGGACACTTCTGGTTTTGAGAGGCATGGGACTCGCATATATTCGCCGCCAGTCCACATCTCTTCGCGCCAACGTTGCCCCATGCTTTATATGAATTTCGTCGTGGCCCTCTTCGCCGGGGTCCTGCTTTTCGAGCCTTTCACCCGTCCTCCTGTCTCCCGCTTTACCACGCACCAGATGCGCCGCAGTCTGGCCAAGCGCGCCTACTATCAAGCGGCGGCGGCATTTTTCGCGGCGCTTTTGATCGCCACCAGTCAGCCAGCGCCCGAACGCATTTCGCCAGTATTCGTTTTGAGCGTCGCGTTGCTTTTGTTACTTGCCGGCGTGTACTGGATCATGCGCGGCAAGCGGCTGCTTCGGCAGCGCCGTGTGTTCAACGAATTCGATTGAATCGACTCACCGGCGGCGCATCGCGCGCCGCTATCGGTCCACGCGCCCGGCCTTCGGGCGCGCGCCTCGCCCTCTTCCAGCGTCTCCGCAACCCTTCGCGCCGAAGCAAGCTAGCTTCCAGTCCGACGCCATTTCTGCTTTCAGCGTATATTCAGTGCGTTTGTTACCGCAAACATAGGGCGAAAAAAAAGGCGCTATGTTTCCATAGCGCCTTAAAAGTTCTAGCCATTCCGAGGGCCGTGCTAGAACCTGAGAGCCGGTCATTCAAGCGGGGAGCGGAAAGCTACTGTGCACGTCGCCCCACCAGTTTCGAAATTCGGTTCCATTTTTTATGGGATTGCTGCCCAAGTCAAGCAAAATCTCCGGCGCAGAACTTCTGCCCAAGGTAATCTTTGCAAACCCCTAACAAGAGAAATGTTTCAACCCGTATACCGCTTATTGATGAGAGGCTTGCACCGCTTGCAAGTTTAGGCGGCATCCGGGTTATTTAGCGTCAGCCCGCATCCGAAACTACGTTTCAGAAAATAAGAATGCACACATTAAAAAGCCGGCTACCAGACCGGGAAAAACCGAGAGAGAGAGGGCGAAGAAGTCACGGCGCTTGCGCGCGGTCTTGACGTTCTACGCCGTATCGCTGCCGCCGATGCCCCTGTCAGCAACCGAGAGCTTACCGAATGGACCGGCATTCCCAAACCTACCGTGTCGCGTATCACAGCAACGCTCGTCGGCGCGGGCCTGCTGCTGCGGCTGCCCGACAGCGAGCGTTTCGTGCTGACCGCCTCTGTTCTGGAATTCAGCAACGGATTCTTACGCAATTTCGATATTCGTGCTCGGGCGCGTCCCTACCTCATCGCGCTCGCCGAGGAAACCAGCCTGTCGGTGCATCTGGCGGTGCGGGACCGGTTGGAAATGGTCGTTATCGATGCCATCCGTCCGCGTTCGGCCGTGCTCGTCTCACGTCTTGAAGTGGGCGGAAGGATGGACCTGACCCGTACCGCCGTGGGGCGCGCGTACTTGTCCGTGCTGTCGCAGGCGGATCGCGAGACGCTCATCGGTAGTCTGCAGATCGCATCCGGCGACGACTGGCCGCTCATCGCGATGGGACTTCGGCACGGTATCGAAGACACGCATCGCAATGGCTTCGCTGTTTCGATCGGCGAATGGCATCTGGGGCTCAACGCGGTCGCGGCGGGCTTCATCGGTCCGTCGGAGGAGCGTTACTCCGTGAACTGCGGTGGCGCGGCACATCAGTGTCCCGAAGAGACGCTCATCGAAACAGTCGCGCCCGCGCTGCTGCGCTGCGTGAGCCAGATCGCGCATGAGATCGGCGGCACGTCCGGCGCCGCATCGGCGGCCATCGCGATGGCTGCCTCTACGGACTTGCGCGCCACCGAGTAGACTTGACACCCCTAACGTATTGGCCGGCCGACCCATCGACGGGTTCGGCCGGCCTGCGCTCGCATCGTGCGAAAGCCATGTCAGGCCGCGTGTAACACTCGTAATCAGCCGAAAGAAAGGTGGGTGGACGGGCCTCGATGCGGGACGTAGCATCATGCTTCGCACGACTGCGCGGCGTTGGTGCGGCTTGTATGCGTCGTGTCTCTTCGTTGCGGTTTCGTCATGCGCGGCAGCGCTTCGAACGCGTCGCGAAAAAGCTTCATGTGCTCATCGCCTGCTTTCAGGTCCTCGCCTCGATGCGGCTTGCAGATTGCGCTGTCCTGCCTGGCGTTCGCGCGCCGCCTTGGGCGCTCCAACGAATCACTCGAAATACCAGCCACAGAACCGATGGACGACCAAAAGAATTCTCCCGGACAACCGCAGAAACCGTCCAACTCGCCTGATCGACCTGCCACGACCACGCTCGGGGAACGTCCGCCAAGGCGGCGCAAGCTCGTCCCGCTCGTGATCGCTTTGCTGATTGTCGCGGGAGCCGTCGCCTGGTGGCATCCGTGGAGCCGCAACAGTGCCTCGGGTCAACCACAGGATGCACGTCAGGGCGGCGGCCGTCGCGGCGGCGGCGCGAACGCGATGAATCAGCCGCAGCCCGTGCATGTCGCGACCGTCGCGCAAGGCGAGATGCCGGTGGTCATCAATTCGCTCGGCACGGTCACGCCGCTTGCCAACGTCACGGTCAAGACGCAGCTCAATGGCACGCTGATGGACGTGGCCTTCAAGGAAGGCCAGATGGTCAAGAAGGGCGACGTGCTCGCGCAGATCGACCCGCGTCCTTATGAGATTTCGCTGCGTAACGCCGAAGGCACGCTGGCGCGGGATCAGGCGCTGTTGCAGACCGCGAGGCTCGACTTGCAGCGCTATCAGACGCTACTCTCGCAAGACTCCATCGCCAAGCAACAGGTCGACACTCAGGGCTCGCTCGTCAAGCAGTATGAAGGCGCGGTCAAGTCGGACATGGCCAACGTCGATACCTACAAGCTCGATCTCACCTACGCGCGCATCACGGCGCCCGTGTCGGGACGCGTCGGCCTGCGTCAGGTCGATCCCGGCAATTACGTGACGACGGGCGACACCAACGGCGTCGTGGTCATCACGCAATTGCAGCCGATCAGCGTGATCTTCACCACCTCGGAAGACAACCTTGCCGCCATCCTGAAGCCGCTGCACGCGGGCACGAAGATGTCGGTAACGGCATATGACCGCGCCAATACGGTTGCGCTCGAATCGGGCTATCTGGAAACCCTCGACAACCAGATCGACACCACCACCGGCACCGTCAAGCTGCGCGCGACCTTCGACAACAAAGGACTCGGGCTCTTTCCGAACCAGTTCGTGAACACGAAGCTGCTCGTCGATGTCATCAAGGACGCGCTTATCGTTCCGACTTCGGCGGTGCTGAACGGCTCATCGGGATCGTTCGTGTATGTCGTCAAGCCGGACAATACGGTGACGGTGCGCAACGTGAAAACCGGTCCCGTCGATGGCGAGCGCACCAGCATCAAAACCGGTCTGCAGGCCGGCGAGCGCGTGGTGATCGACGGCTCCGACCGGCTCAAGGAAGGCGCGAAGATCACGATTCCGGCGGACAAGGCCAAGGGTGCTTCGGGCGCATCCGGCGCTTCAGGTGCATCGGCGGCGGCTTCCGCGTCGGCAGCTTCGGGTGCGCGGCATGGCGGGCATCGTCGTCAGCAACCGCAGCAGTGACAGTTAAGCCAAGAGCAACCAGAGCCGCATGAATCCATCTCGCCTTTTTATCCTGCGTCCGGTCGGCACGGCGCTTCTGATGGCGGCGATCATGCTGGTCGGCCTCGTCGCGCTACGTTTTCTGCCGCTGTCCGCGCTGCCCGCGGTCGACTATCCGACCATCCAGGTGCAGACTTTTTACCCCGGCGCGTCGCCGGATGTGATGACCTCCAGCGTCACCGCGCCGCTCGAAAAGCAGTTCGGGCAGATGGCGAGCCTGAACCAGATGTCGTCGCAGAGTTCGGCGGGCGCGTCGGTCATTACCTTGCAGTTCAGTCTGGATTTGCCGCTCGATATCGCCGAGCAGGAAGTTCAGGCCGCCATCAACGCGGCGGGTAATCTGCTGCCGTCCGACCTGCCCGCCCCGCCGATCTACGCGAAAGTGAACCCCGCCGACGCGCCGATCATCACGCTCGCGATCAGTTCCAAGACACTGCCGCTCACCAAGGTCCAGGATCTCGCCGACACGCGCCTCGCGCAGAAGATTTCGCAAGTCGCGGGCGTGGGTCTCGTGTCGATCAGCGGCGGCAACCGCCCCGCCGTGCGCATTCAGGCGAACACACGAGCGCTGGCCTCGTACGGGCTGAATATCGACGACTTGCGCACGACTATCGCCAACCTCAACGTCAATACGCCGAAGGGCAATTTCGACGGCCCGTCGCGCAACTACACCATCAATGCGAACGACCAGTTGACCGATGCAAGTGCGTACCAAAGCGCGGTGGTCGCATACAAGAACGGCCGGCCGGTCATGCTCACCGATGTCGCCACGGTCGTCGAAGGTCCGGAGAATACCAAGCTCGGCGCGTGGGTCGACGCGACGCCCGCCATCATCCTCAACGTGCAGCGTCAGCCGGGCGCGAACGTCATTCAAGTGGTGGACGGCATCAAGAAGCTGCTGCCAGGCTTGCAGCAATCGCTGCCGGCGGCGCTGGACGTGCGCATCGTCACGGACCGCACCACGACCATCCGCGCGTCGGTGCGCGACGTGCAGTTCGAACTCGCGCTCTCCGTCGTGCTGGTCGTGCTGGTAATTTATCTGTTTCTCGCCAACGTCTACGCCACCATCATCCCGAGTCTTTCCGTGCCGCTGTCGTTGGTCGGCACGCTCGCGATCATGTACCTGTGCGGCTTTTCACTCGACAATCTTTCGCTGATGGCGCTGACCATCGCGACAGGCTTCGTCGTCGACGACGCCATCGTCATGATCGAAAACATCGCGCGCTATGTCGAGGAAGGCGACCCGCCGCTCGAAGCAGCGTTGAAAGGCTCGAAGCAGATCGGCTTCACCATCATTTCGCTGACGGTTTCGCTGATCGCGGTGCTTATCCCGCTGCTCTTCATGGGCGATGTGGTTGGCCGTCTGTTCCACGAGTTCGCGATCACGCTCGCCGTGACCATCGTGATCTCGGCTATCGTCTCGCTCACGCTCGTGCCGATGATGTGCGCAAAACTCCTGCGCCACACGCCGCCCAAAGACAGCAAGCGCTTCGAGGCGCGCGCCCACAAGTTCATCGACTACGTGATCGGCCGCTACGCCGTCGCGCTCGAATGGGTGCTGGAGCGGCAAGCCGCGACGCTCGTCGTCGCCCTGCTGACGCTCGTTTTGACCGCCGTGCTGTACATCTTCATTCCGAAGGGCTTCTTTCCCACGCAGGACACCGGCGTGATCCAGGCGATCACGCAAGCGCCGCAGGCCGCGTCGTATCAGGCCGTGGCCGAGCAGCAGCAGGCGCTCGCGCAGAAGATTCTGCAGAACCCGGATGTCGAAAGCCTGACTTCGTTCATCGGCGTGGACGGCACCAACATCACGCTGAACAGCGGGCGCATGCTCATCAACCTGAAGCCGCGCGACGACCGCAGCAACACGTCGAGCGACGTGATCCGTTCCATTCAGAGCGACGTCGCGGACATTCCCGGCATCAAGCTGTATATGCAGCCGGTGCAGGACTTGACGATCGATTCCACCGTCAGTCCGACGCAATATCAGTTCATGCTGACCGACCCGAACCCGTCCGAGTTCGCGGAATGGGTGCCGAAGCTCGTCGAGCGGCTGCAACATACGTCCATTCTCACGGATGTGGCGACCGACCTGCAGCAAAACGGCCAGTCGGTGTATATCGAAATCGACCGGCCGACGGCGGCGCGCTTCGGCATCACGCCCGCGACGGTGGACAACGCGCTTTACGACGCCTTCGGCCAGCGCATCATTTCGACCATCTTCACGCAGTCGAACCAGTATCGCGTGATCCTCGAATCGGAGCCTTCGGACGCGCACTATAGCGAGATCCTGAACGGCATCTATCTGCCGTCGTCCACTTCGACGACGGGGCAGGTGCCGCTCAACACCATCGCCAAGTTCCACGAGCGCGCGGCGCCGTTGCTCGTCACGCATCTGGGCCAATTCCCGGCGACGACCGTTTCCTTCAACCTGGCCAAGGGCGAATCGCTTGGGGCGGCGGTCAAGGCCATCGAGCAGGCGAAGAACGACATCGGTCTGCCCGCGTCGTTCCAGATTCGCTTTCAGGGCGCGGCGCTCGCGTTCCAGGCTTCGCTTTCGAACGAACTGTTCCTGATCCTCGCGGCCATCGTCACGATGTATATCGTGCTCGGCGTGCTGTACGAGAGCTTCATCCACCCGATCACCATTCTCTCGACGCTGCCGTCCGCAGGCGTCGGCGCGCTGCTCTCGCTGATGGTCACCGGGCACGATCTGGACATCATCGGCATCATCGGCATCGTGCTCTTGATCGGTATCGTGAAGAAGAACGCCATCATGATGATCGACTTCGCGCTCGAAGCCGAGCGCGATCAAGGCAAGTCGCCGCGCGACGCGATCTTCCAGGCGTGCCTGCTGCGCTTTCGCCCGATTCTCATGACGACGATGGCCGCGCTTCTCGGCGCGCTGCCGCTCATGATCGGCTGGGGCGCGGGTTCGGAGCTGCGGCATCCGCTCGGTATCGCGATTGTCGGCGGTCTGATCGTCTCGCAGTTGCTCACGCTCTTCACCACGCCCGTGATCTATCTGGCATTCGATTCGCTCGGCCGCCGGTTGCGCGCGCGCTTCGGCGGCGGCATGCAAGAGCCGCGGCCCGCCGCCGACGCGGAGTAAGCCATGAACATGTCGCGCATTTTCATCGACCGGCCCGTTGCGACGACGCTGCTCGCGGTGGGCATCGCGCTCGCCGGCATGTTCGCGTTCGTGAAGCTGCCGGTCGCGCCGCTGCCTCAAGTGGATTTTCCGACCATCTCCGTGCAGGCGCAGTTGCCGGGCGCAAGTCCCGAAACCGTGGCGACGAGCGTGGCGAGTCCGCTCGAACGGCATCTCGGCTCCATCGCCGATGTCAGCGAAATGACTTCGCAAAGCGCGGTCGGCACCACGCGCATCACGCTGCAATTCGGCCTGAACCGCGACATCGACGGCGCCGCGCGCGACGTGCAGGCCGCCATCAACGCCGCGCGCGCCGACTTGCCAACCGCGCTGCGCAGCAACCCGACCTACCACAAGGTGAACCCGGCGGACGCGCCCATCCTGGTGCTCGCGCTCTCCTCGCCTACCCGAACCGCGGGCGCGCTTTACGACTCCGCGGCGACCGTGCTGCAGCAGACGCTTTCTACCGTGCCGGGCGTCGGCGAAGTGGACGTGAGCGGTTCAGCAAACCCGGCCGTGCGCGTGGAACTCGAACCGGGCGCGCTGTTTCACTACGGCATCGGGCTGGAAGACGTGCGCGCGGCGCTGGCATCGGCGAATGCGAACAGTCCGAAGGGCGCAATCGAATTCAAGGACAACCACGTCCAGCTCTACACCAACGATCAGGCGAGCAAGGCGTCGCAATACAAGGATCTGGTCGTCGCATATCGCAACGGCTCGGCGGTGCATCTTTCGGACGTCGGCGAAGTGGTCGATTCCGTGGAAGACCTGCGCAATCTCGGCCTCATCAACAACAAGCACGCGGTGCTCGTCATTCTGTACCGTCAGCCGGGCGCGAATATCATCGAGACGATCGACCGCGTGAAGGGCATGCTGCCGCAACTGCAAGCCGCCCTTCCCGCCGATGTCCTGATCACCCCGACAGCGGACCGCTCGACCACCATCCGCGCCTCGCTGCACGACACTGAACTCACGCTCGTGATCGCGGTGGCGCTCGTCGTGATGGTCGTGTTCCTGTTCCTGCGCAACTGGCGCGCAACGCTGATTCCAAGCGTCGCCGTGCCGATATCGATCATCGGCACCTTCGCGGCGATGTATTTGCTCGGCTTCTCGCTCGACAATCTCTCGCTGATGGCGCTGACCATCGCGACGGGCTTCGTGGTGGACGACGCCATCGTCGTGCTGGAGAACATCTCGCGGCATGTCGAGAACGGCGTGCCGCGCATGCAGGCCGCGATACTCGGCGCGCGCGAGGTCGGCTTCACGGTGCTGTCCATCAGCATTTCGCTCGTTGCCGTGTTCCTGCCCATCCTGCTGATGGGCGGTATCGTCGGGCGCCTGTTCCGCGAGTTCGCGCTGACCTTGTCGCTGGCGATCGCCGTATCGCTCGTGGTGTCGCTCACCGTCACGCCCATGATGTGCTCGCGTCTGCTTCAAGAGCCGCATCAGAAGAAGAAAGAAGGCCGGCTCGCGCTCTGGCTCGAACGCCAATTCGAGCGCATGCAGCGCGGCTATGCGCGAACGCTTGGCTGGGCGCTCGGGCACCCGCGGCTCATCCTGCTCATTTTGCTCGCGACCATCGGGCTGAACGTCTATCTGTACATCATCGTGCCGAAGGGCTTTTTCCCGCAGCAGGACACGGGGCGTATCGTCGGCGGCATTCAGGCGGACCAGAGCACCTCGTTTCAGGCGATGAAAGGCAAGTTTTCGGAGATGATGCGAATCGTCGAATCGGACCCGGCCGTGGACAGCGTCGCCGGTTTCACGGGCGGGCGCACGACCAATTCCGGCTTCATGTTCATCTCGCTCAAGCCGAAGAGCGAACGCAAGGTGTCGGCGGATCAGGTCATCAACCGTCTGCGCAAGCCGCTTGCCGATGTCGCGGGCGCGCGCACCTTCCTGCAGGCCGTTCAGGATATTCGCGTGGGCGGGCGGCAGTCGAATGCGCAGTATCAATTCACGCTGCTGTCCGACACCACGAGCGACCTTTACACGTGGGCGCCCAAGCTCACCGAGGCGCTGCTCAAGCGCCCCGAACTCACCGACGTGAATTCCGACCAGCAACAAGGCGGTCTCGAAGCGATGGTGACCTTCGACCGCGCCACGGCCGCGCGTCTGAATATCAAGCCAGCGCAGATCGACAACACGCTCTACGACGCCTTCGGCCAGCGCCAGGTCTCGACCATCTACAACCCGCTGTCGCAATACCACGTGGTGATGGAAGTCGCGCCGAAATACTGGCAGGACCCGGAGATGCTTAAACAGATCTACATCAGCACGTCGGGCGGCACGGCGAGCGGCACGTCATCGACTAATTCGACCACCACTTCCGGCGCCAACTCGACGGCGTCCACCTCGGCGACCGGTTCGACCGGCGCGGGCGGCTCGTCCACCAGCAGTTCCGACACAGCCGCCGCGCTGGCGCTCGCTTCGGTCAAGAATTCGGCGACCAACGCCATCGCGGCGAGCGGCAAGTCGAGTTCGTCGTCAGGCGCGGCGGTTTCCACATCGCAGGAAACGATGGTGCCGCTTTCGGCCATCGCGAAATTCGGGCCGGGCAATACGCCGCTTTCCGTCAATCACCAGAGCCAGTTCGTGGCTTCCACCATCTCGTTCAATCTGCCGCCGGGCAAGTCGCTCTCGGAGGCCACCGCCGCGATCTACGAAACGATGGCCGAAATCGGCGTGCCGCAGACCATCCACGGCAGTTTTCAGGGCACGGCGCAGGCGTTCCAGCAGTCGATGAACGACCAGCCTATCCTGATTCTCGCGGCGCTCGCGGCCGTGTATATCGTGCTCGGCATTCTGTATGAAAGTTATATCCATCCGATCACGATTCTCTCCACGCTGCCGTCGGCGGGCGTCGGCGCGCTGCTTGCGCTGCTGCTGTTCAAGACGGAGTTCAGCATCATCGCGTTGATCGCGGTCATCTTGCTGATCGGCATCGTGAAGAAGAACGCGATCATGATGGTGGACTTCGCTATCGAGGCCACGCGGCACGGCGCCAAGACTTCGCGCGATGCCATCGAGGAAGCGTGTCTCTTGCGCTTTCGCCCGATCATGATGACGACCGCCGCCGCGCTGCTCGGCGCGCTGCCACTCGCGTTCGGAACTGGCGAAGGATCGGAGATGCGCGCGCCGCTTGGCATCGCAATCGTCGGCGGGCTGATCGTGAGTCAAATGCTGACGCTCTATACGACGCCGGTGGTTTATCTGTATATGGACCGCTTCCGTGTGCGCGCAGAGGAACGGCGCGCGCGGCGGCGTGGCAATGCGCGGCCGGCAAGCGCGGTGGAGTGACGCGAGGCCGCGCAAGCACGGATAGCACAAGGCGCCGAAATCGCCTACTTTGATTGTCGAGCCGGCCACCGCAAGGGAGCGAACTCAATGAAGACGATGAAAGTTCTGCTGATCGGCGCGCACGGCCGCACGGGCCGGCTTATCGCGCAAGGTCTTCATGACCACGCCGCGCCTTTTCGGGCGCTGCTTCGCAAATCCGCGCACAAGAGCGAGTTCGCGGCGCTGGGCGCCGAAATCGTGCTCGGCGATCTCGATCAGGACTTCTCGCATGTCTTCGACGACATCACGCACGTGATCTACGCGGCGGGATCGTCCGAGAGCGAAGGCGTGCACGAGGAACGTGCGATCGATCGCGACGCCGTCATGCGCACCGCCGATTACGCAAAGCGCCGGCGCGTGCGGCAACTCGTCGTCGTAAGCGCGCTGACCGCGTTTCATCCGGAGCGCAATCCGCTTTCCCTGCGTCATTACTCGCGCATGAAACGCGAAGCCGATGCCTACGTCATGCGGCGCGGCGTGCCTTACGCGATCCTGCGTCCTGGCCCGCTATCCGACGAACCCGCGCGCGGCACGATTGCGCTCGCGGACGAGACCACGGTCGAGATGCCCGACGTGTCGCGCGAGGATGTCGCGCGCATTGCGCTGCGTTGCGTGGCGCTTGGCGTGCGGGATCGGGTCATCGGCTTCGTCGGCGGAAACGAACCGCTCGACGCCGTGCTCGATACCTACGCCGCGGTCACCGCGTAATTCGAACGACGCACGTCACACGACTCCCACGAGCCGATATCCCACGCCCGTTTCCGTGACGATATGCTCGGGCTGCGCCGTATCGCGCTCGAGCTTCTGCCGCAGATGCGCCATGTAGATGCGCAGATAATGCGGACTCTCCACATGCGACGGTCCCCACACTTCCTTCAGCAATTGCCGATGCGTCAAGACGCGCCCCGCATGCCGCACGAGCGTGGCAAGCAGGCGATATTCGATCGGCGTCAGATGCACGCTCTCGCCGTTTTTCGTGACGCGCCGCAACGCGAGATCGACGGTGACATCGCCGAAACGCACGGCCGGCGTCTCGCTGCCCGCCGCCTGATTGCGCCGCCGCAAATGCGCGCGAATACGCGCCATCAACTCGGAAACGCCAAACGGCTTGGTGAGATAGTCGTCGGCGCCGGCATCGAGCGCGGCGACCTTTTCCGCTTCCTGCGTGCGGGCCGAGAGCACGATCACCGGCAATTCGGTCCAGCCGCGCAGTTCGCGAATGACGTCGAGGCCATCGGTATCCGGCAGCCCCAGATCGACGATCACGAGATCGGGCTTGCGCGTCGCCGCTTCGATCAGACCTTGCTGGCCGGTTTCCGCTTCGTGCACGGTCATGCCCTCGGCTTCCAGGGACACGCGCACGAAGCGGCGAATCTGCTTTTCGTCCTCGATCAGGACGACGGTGACGGACGGCTCGCTCATATCGATGCTGTTCTATTTCTTAGTTTCAGTGAGAATCCGTCACGCGGGAAAGGCTCAAGGCAAAAGAATGGTCGAGCCCGTCGTCTTGCGCGCTTCGAGGTCTTCATGCGCGCGGGGCGCGTCGGCCAGCGAATAACGTTGCCGCACGTTCGTCCTGACCTTCCCCGACGACACGACTTCGAACAGTTCCGCCGCCATGGCATCCAGATCGGCGCGCTTGGCGATATAGCTGAAAAGCGTCGGACGCGTGAAGTAAAGCGAACCGCGCCCGGCGAGTTCGGATGAATCGATAGGCGGCACCGGACCCGACGAATTGCCGAAGCTCACGAAGTATCCAAGCGGCGAGAGGCTGTCGAGCGACGCGATATACGTGTCCTTGCCGATGGAATCGTAGACCACCGGCACGCCCGCGCCGTTGGTGATCTCGCGCACACGCTGCGTGAAGTTGTCGCGCGTGTAGACGATCGCGTGATCGCAGCCATGCGCCTTCGCGATCTCCGCTTTCTCGTCCGAACCGACCGTGCCGATCACCGTCGCGCCGAGCGCCTTCGCCCACTGCACCGCGAGCAGGCCGACGCCGCCCGCCGCCGCGTGGATCAACACCGTTTCGCCCGCCTTCACGCGATAGGTCCGGCGCAGCAGATATTGCGTGGTCAGTCCTTGCAGCATGATCGACGCGGCATCTTCGTAGCTGATCGCATCCGGCAGCTTGACGACGAAATCCGCCGCCATCACGCGTTCCTCGGCATAAGCGCCCGGCGGACGCGACGCATACGCCACGCGATCGCCCGGTTTGAATTGCGTGATGCCCTCGCCCACCGCCGTGACTTCGCCCGCGCCTTCCATGCCGAGCCCGTTGGGCAGCGGCATCGGATAAAGCCCGGTGCGGAAATACACATCGATGAAATTGAGCCCGACCGCGTGATGCTTCACGCGGATTTCACCCTTGCCCGGCTCGCCCACGTTCACGTCGACCCACTTCATGACTTCGGGGCCGCCTGTCTTGTCGAATCGGATTGCCTTGGTCATCGCTTGAATGTCTCCGTCGGTTCAGTTCGCCATGTGTCGAGAATCAAGTGCGCCTTTCGCGCTGATGCGCGCGCTGCGCGGCTGCGTTCAGTACGTGCCCGGATAAGCGCCGCCATCGATCAGCAGATTCTGCCCGGTGATGTAGCCCGCATGCGCGCTGCACAGGAACGCGCAGGCCCGGCCGAACTCGTCCGGCTCGCCGAAGCGTCCAGCGGGCAGCGCGTCCGCGCGACGCTTGCGCGCCTCGTCGATGCTGATGTTCTGCGCCTTTGCCTGCGCTTCGAACGTCACGGCGACGCGGTCGGTGTCGAAGGTGCCGGGCAGCAGATTGTTGATGGTCACGCCCGTGGACGCCACCTTGCGCGCCACACCCGCGACGAAGCCCGTGAGCCCGGAGCGCGCGCCGTTGGAGAGCCCGAGCACATCGATCGGCGCCTTCACCGACGAGCTCGTGATATTGACGATGCGTCCGAAACCGCGCCCGATCATCCCGTCGATGGTCTGCCTGATGAGTTCGATCGGCGTGAGCATGTTGGCTTCGAGCGCCTTGATCCACATGTCGTGCGTGAAATTGCGGAAGTCGCCCGGCGGCGGCCCGCCCGCGTTGTTGACTAGGATGTCCGGCTGTGGACACGCGGCGAGCGCGGCGGCCTGGCCCTCGGGCGTGGCGATGTCGCCGGCCACGGTCTTCACGTCCACGCCATAGGCCGCGCGGATGGCGGCGGCCGTCGCTTCGAGCGTTTCCGCCGTGCGCGCGGTGATGACGAGATTGACGCCCTCGGCTGCG
This sequence comes from Caballeronia sp. LZ001, assembly GCF_031450875.1. Lineage (NCBI taxonomy): Bacteria > Pseudomonadati > Pseudomonadota > Betaproteobacteria > Burkholderiales > Burkholderiaceae > Caballeronia > Caballeronia sp. LZ001. Next base: position 2,040,433 of record NZ_JARTVX010000004.1, read on the forward strand.
AGCGCCTCGGCGCAACCGCGCCCGAGTCCCTTGCTTGCCGCGCAGACGAGCGCGGTGCGCCCTGCGATTCCCATGTCCATCGTCCATCCTCCAGAGGTTGTCTCGACTGTTTCGGTTCGGAGCGCGTGAGATGACCGTCACGCCTTCCGCGCAATTCTAAGAGAATCGGGGCGGCAACGTCGGGCGGGCCATGCGGCTTGCCGATGAATGCGGCAAATGTTCTTAGGCAACGGCGGGGTTTTCGGTAAACTGTCGCCACTGTCCGCCCGGCGCGCGGCGTGAGCGCCGGCGCTCACGCATCGCCCATGACGGCATCCCATCACACGAGCAGCACACCAGCAGGACGCGCGAACGCGCGAGACCCATGAAACAGGACAGCCGTTTTCCCAATCTCTTCATCACCGATCACCCGCTGATCCAGCACAAGCTCACCCACATGCGCGACAAGGACACGTCCACGCGCACGTTTCGCGAACTGCTGCGGGAAATCACCTTGCTGATGGGCTACGAGATCACCCGCAATTTGCCGCTCACGACCAAGCGCGTGGAGACGCCGCTCGTCGAGATCGACGCGCCCGTGATCGCGGGCAAAAAGCTCGCCATCGTGCCGGTGCTGCGCGCGGGCATCGGCATGTCGGACGGGCTGCTCGACCTGATCCCCTCGGCGCGCGTCGGTCATATCGGCGTCTATCGCGCGGAAGATCACCGGCCGGTCGAGTATCTCGTGCGCCTGCCGCCCGACCTGGAGGAGCGCGTCTTCATTCTGTGCGATCCGATGGTCGCGACCGGCTACTCGGCCGTCCACGCCGTCGACGTGATGAAGCGCCGCAACGTGCTGTCCGAGAATATCGTGTTCGTGGCGCTGGTGGCGGCGCCCGAAGGCGTGAAGGTGTTCCAGGACGCGCATCCGGACGTGAAGCTTTACGTCGCCTCGCTGGATTCGCATCTGAACGATCATGCGTATATCGTTCCCGGTCTCGGCGATGCAGGCGACCGGCTGTTCGGCACGAAGAACTGATCGCAACCCGTTTTCGCAAATCAAGTCTCGAGACCGCCGCGCGACATGCGCGGCGGTTTTTTATTGTGCGATGGCTTTTGCGCGGCGCACTTTCCCCGAATTCGCCTTCGCCCGCTCGTTTTCCCCAATCGACGCAAGCCGCCTGCCAAGCCATCCCAGCATGATAAAATTTCGGTCTGTTCCTAATCGGATCTTGCCGCGAGCCTGACTGGCTTGCCTTCGGGCCGCGCGCCCGACGCACGAACCCGGCTGCCGTTTAAAAAGACGCGGCAGCGCATCGAACAGACATCTACAGCATCACAGCAAACCAAGGCGCGGCACGACGTCCGCGCGCGATGGAGAAAGGTAATGGCGGGTCACTCGAAATGGGCCAACATCAAGCATAAGAAGGCCGCAGCCGATGCAAAGCGCGGCAAGGTCTGGACGCGCCTCATCAAGGAAATCCAGGTCGCGGCCCGCATGGGCGGCGGCGAAGTCGACTCGAACCCGCGGCTGCGGCTCGCGGTCGACAAGGCGTACGACGCCAACATGCCGAAGGACAACATCAACCGCGCGATCCAGCGCGGTGTCGGCGGCGTCGATGGCGCGAGCTACGAGGAAATCCGCTACGAAGGCTACGGCATCGGCGGCGCGGCGATCATCGTCGACACCATGACCGACAACCGCACCCGCACGGTCGCGGAAGTGCGCCACGCGTTCTCGAAGTTCGGCGGCAACATGGGCACGGACGGCTCGGTATCGTTCATGTTCGACCATGTCGGCCAGTTCCTGTTCGCGCCGGGCACGCCCGAGGACAAGCTGATGGACGCCGCGCTCGAAGCAGGCGCGGACGACGTGGTGACGAACGACGACGGCAGCATCGAAGTGATCAGCCCCGCCAACGACTTCCAGAAGGTGAAGGACGCGCTCGAAGCCGCCGGCTTCAAGGCGGAACTCGCCGAAGTAACCATGAAGCCGCAAAGCGAAGTGGAATTCAGCGGCGACGACGCCCTGAAAATGCAAAAACTGCTGGACGCTCTCGAAAATCTCGACGACGTGCAGGAAGTCTATACAAACGCCGCCATCAACGACGAATAAGCGCCGCTGTTGCGCCCGTCCGCCGCGCTCGGCGGGCCGCGATGCTGGAACGGCTTTCGCTTGATGAGAAGGCAGGTGACGCAGCCTGAAGTCCGCGCGAGCCGCCTTCGACCTGTCATGCCGGTGACGGCGTGGACTCGGGCATTGGCCTGGTCCGCCCGGCGTCAGCGCGCGGCTACTGCTTTCACTCAAGCTTTTCGGGGATTCAAATGAAGTTACTCGTCGTTGGTTCCGGCGGTCGCGAACATGCGCTGGCCTGGAAGCTCGCCCAGTCGCCGCGCGTGCAGATCGTCTATGTGGCGCCCGGCAACGGCGGCACCGCGCAGGACGAGCGCCTGCGCAATATCGACATCACCGAGCCTTCGGCGCTCGCCGATTTCGTCGAACGCGAGCATGTCGCGATGACCGTCGTCGGACCGGAAACGCCGCTCGCCGCGGGCATCGTCAATCTGTTCCGTTCGCGCGGGCTCAAGATTTTCGGGCCGACAAAGGAAGCCGCGCAGCTCGAAAGCTCGAAGGACTTCGCGAAGGCGTTCATGAAGCGCCACAACATTCCAACGGCCGACTACGAAACCTTCACCGACGCCGCCGCCGCGCACGCCTACATCGACACGAAAGGCGCGCCGATCGTCGTGAAAGCGGATGGCCTCGCTGCCGGCAAGGGCGTGGTGGTCGCGATGAGCGCAGAGGAAGCACACGACGCGATCGACTCCATGCTCGCCGACAACAAGCTCGGCGACGCAGGCGCGCGCGTGGTGATCGAAGAGTTCCTGTCCGGCGAGGAAGCGAGCTTCATCGTCATGGTGGACGGCAAGCACGTGCTGCCGCTCGCGTCCAGCCAAGACCACAAGCGTCTGCTCGACGGCGACAAGGGCCCGAACACTGGCGGCATGGGCGCGTATTCGCCCGCGCCGATCGTCACGCCGCAACTGCACGCGCGCGTGATGCGCGAGATCATCCTGCCGACCGTGCGCGGCATGGAAAACGACGGCATCCGCTTCACCGGCTTTCTGTACGCGGGCCTGATGATCGACGCCAACGGCACGCCCAAGACGCTCGAATTCAATTGCCGCATGGGCGACCCCGAAACGCAGCCGATCATGGCGCGCCTCAAGGGCGATTTCTCGAAGGTCGTGGAGATGGCCATCGACGGCAAGCTGGACAGCGTGGAGCTCGACTGGGACCGGCGCACGGCGCTGGGCGTCGTGCTCGCGGCTCACAACTACCCGGAGACGCCGCGCAAGGGCGACCGCATCAACGGCATTCCGCCTGAAACGGACAACGCCGTCACGTTCCATGCGGGCACTACGCTCACGGACGGCAAGCTCACCACTTCAGGCGGGCGCGTGTTGTGTGTCGTGGGTTTGGCGGATTCCGTGCGCGGCGCGCAGTCCGTGGTCTACGATACAGTGAATCAGATTTCGTTCGATGGCATGCAGTATCGCCGGGACATTGGCTACCGGGCGGTGAACCGCAAGCACGGATAAGGCTTTTCGCCTGAAATCGAGCCGTTTTTCCCGCGCTGCCGGACCTCCGCGTCCGGCAGCGCGTTTTTAGAGAATCCACATAACGCCTGTCATGGCGCATTGCAGCAATCGATGAGTGAAACGAACCAGCACGACGCAGCCCACGATATCGCCGCCGTCCGTCAATACCTGACGGGCTTGCAGACGCGTATTGCCGATGCCCTCGGCGCGTTCGACGGCAGTTCGTTCGCGACCGATGCCTGGACTCGCGAGCCCGGCGCGCATCTGCGTGGCGGGGGCGTGACGCGCATTCTCGAAGGCGGCGAGTTTTTCGAGCGCGGCGGCATCGGCTTTTCGGACGTGGCGGGCGACGCGCTGCCGCCCTCCGCTAGCGCCGCGCGTCCGCAACTCGCCGGGCGCGGTTTCGAGGCGCTGGGTGTGTCGCTCGTGATGCATCCGAGAAATCCGCACTGCCCAACCGTGCACATGAACGTGCGCATGCTCACGGCGGTCAAGCCCGGCGAAGAGCCGATCTTCTGGTTCGGCGGCGGCATGGACTTGACGCCCATTTACGGCTACGAGGACGACGCGCGGCATTTCCACCGCGTCTGCCGCGACGCGCTCGACCCGTTCGGTGTGGAGTTGTATCCGCGCTTCAAGACGTGGTGCGACGAGTACTTTTATCTGAAGCATCGCGACGAGCAGCGCGGTATCGGCGGCATCTTTTTCGACGATTTCTCCGAGCCCGGCTTCGAGCGTTCGTTCGCGATGATGCGGCGCGTCGGCGACGCGTTTCTCGAAGCGTATCTGCCAATCATCGACAAGCGCCGCGACACGCCTTACGGCGAGCACGAACGCGCGTTTCAGGCATATCGGCGCGGACGTTACGTCGAGTTCAACCTCGTGTTCGATCGCGGCACGCACTTCGGTCTGCAAAGCGGCGGGCGCACCGAATCCATTCTCATGTCGATGCCGCCGGTTGCGAACTGGCGCTACGACTGGGCGCCCGAGCCCGGCACGCCGGAAGCGCGACTCTATTCCGACTTCCTGGTGCGCCGGCAATGGCTGTGATCGCGCCGGGCACACCTTGCAAAAAGCGCGTCGGCATTTTGGGCGGCACCTTCGATCCGATTCACGAAGGGCATCTGGCGCTCGCGCGCCGCTTCGCCGCGCTCTTGCGCCTGACCGAACTCGTGCTGTTGCCCGCGGGTCAGCCGTGGCAGAAGGAAGGCGTATCGGCGCCGCATCACCGGCTGGCGATGACGCGCGCGGCGGCGCAGTCGCTGCACATCGAGGGCGTGAAGATCACCGTCGCCACCGATGAAGTCGAGCGCGAAGGCGCGACCTACACGGTGGAGACGCTTGCCCGCTGGCGCGAGCAGGAAGGCGCCGAGGCATCGCTTGCGTTGCTGATCGGCGCGGATCAACTGGTCAAGCTCAATACCTGGCGCGACTGGAAACGGCTCTTCGAATTCGCGCATGTCTGCGTGGAGACGCGTCCCGGCTTCGATGTCGCGTCGCTGCCCGCGCCCGTCGCCGCTGAACTCGAAGCACGCGAGGCATCCCCGGAAGTCTTGCAGGCCAGCACGCACGGTCACATGCTGATCGACACCGCGCTTCTCATCGACGTATCCGCCACGGCGATCCGCGAGGAAGCGAGCGCATCACACGAAGGCGCACGAGGCGCGTCGCAAGACGAAGTCCGCGCGCAGGTCCCATCCGCCGTATGGGACTACATTGTTCAACATCATTTGTATCAACGGTAATCATGGAAATTCAAAAGCTTCAACGCGCGATCATCGACGGTCTCGAAGACGTCAAGGCGCAAGACATCAAAGTGTTCAACACCACTCACCTGACGTCGCTGTTCGACCGCGTGGTCGTGGCGAGCGGCACGTCGAACCGGCAGACCAAGGCGCTTGCCAACAGCGTGCGCGAACGGGTGAAGGAAGCCGGTGGCGACATCATCAGCACGGAAGGCGAAGAGATCGGCGAATGGGTGCTGGTCGACTGCGGCGACGCGGTCGTCCATATCCTGCAACCGGCGCTGCGCCAGTACTACAACCTCGAAGAAGTCTGGGGCGACAAACCCGTGCGCGTGAAACTGAGCAAGCCGAGCATGTTCGGCGGCGCGAACGTCGAAGCCGACGAGGACGAAGACGAGGAAGATGCCGCACCGGCCGTCAAGCGTCCCGCCCGCAAGACCGCGCGCAAGCAGGCCTAAAGCGCAGCGCGTCGATGAAGCTCGTCATTCTCGCAGTCGGACACAAGATGCCCGACTGGATCACGAATGGCTTCGACGAATACGCGAAGCGCATGCCGCCCGAATTGCGCATCGAGCTCAAAGAGATCAAGCCCGAGCAGCGCTCGTCCGGCCGCAATGCCGAAAGCGTGATGGCTGCCGAGAAGCAGCGAATAGAAGCCGCCCTGCCGAAGAACGCCCGCGTGATTGCGCTCGATGAACGCGGCCGCGACTGGACCACGATGCAACTCGCGAACGCCCTGCCCGCCTGGCAACAGGACGGCCGCGATGTCGCGTTCGTGATCGGCGGCGCAGACGGCCTCGCGCCCGAAGTGAAGGCGCGCGCCGAACTCATGCTGCGTGTCTCGAGTCTCACGCTGCCGCACGGCATGGTGCGCGTGCTGCTTGCCGAACAGCTTTACCGTGCGTGGAGCATCGCGCAGAATCATCCTTATCATCGCGCGTAACGGCAGATGCCCTGATATTCCGTGGTGGTGTCGAAGGCCGGCGCGCTTGTCGAGACCCGCTATCGAATGTCTACTTATCCCTTCGTCTATCTTGCGTCTCAAAGCCCGCGCCGCCAGGAGTTGCTGCGGCAACTGGGCGTGCGGTTCGAACTTCTCTTGCCTCGTCCCGATGAAGACGCCGAAGCGCTCGAAGCCGAGCTGCCCGGCGAAGCAGCGCATGCCTATGTTCAGCGTGTCTGCATGCTGAAGGCGCATGCGGCGCGCGCACGTCTCGTCGCGGGCAATCATGGGACAGCGCCCATTCTCGTCGCGGATACCACCGTGACCGTCGACGGACAAATACTCGGCAAGCCCGCGCATGAAGAAGACGCGGTCGCGATGCTGACGAAGCTCGCGGGTCGCGAACATGAAGTGCTGACGGCGCTGACCGTCGTCGATGCCGATGGCGCATGTCACGCCGCGCTCTCGCGCTCGACGGTGCGTTTCGCGCCGGTCGACCGTGCTGCGCTGCAACGATACGCCGCGACGGGCGAGCCTTTGGGCAAGGCCGGCGCGTATGGCATTCAAGGCCGCGCGGCAGCATTTATCGAGCGAATCGACGGGTCCTATTCGGGTATCATGGGTTTGCCCCTTTTCGAAACCGCAGCACTCTTGCGCGTGGCACGCGTCGAATTCTAAACAGGCCATGAACGAAGAAATCCTGATCAACGTCACACCGCAAGAAACCCGCGTCGCACTGGTGCAGCAAGCCGCCGTTCAGGAGCTTCACGTCGAACGCACGCTCTCGCGCGGCCGCGTCGGCAACGTCTATCTTGGCAAGGTCGTGCGCGTGTTGCCGGGCATGCAGTCGGCGTTCATCGACATTGGTCTGGAACGCGCCGCGTTTCTTCATGTTGCGGATATATGGCATCCGCGCGTGGCGGGCGAGCCGCATGGATCGTCGCCGCATGTGCCTATCGAGAAGATCGTCTTCGAAGGACAGGCGCTGATGGTGCAGGTCGTGAAGGACCCTATCGGCACGAAGGGCGCGCGACTCTCCACGCAGGTGAGCATTGCGGGGCGCACGCTGGTTTATCTGCCGCAGGAACCGCATATCGGGATTTCGCAGAAGATCGAGAGCGAGACGGAGCGCGAAGCTATTCGCGCGCGTCTCACCGCCGTGCTGCCCGCCGATGAGAAAGGCGGCTATATCGTGCGGACGATTGCCGAAGATGCATCGAGTGAAGAGCTTGCCGCCGATGTCTCGTATCTGCGCAAGACCTGGGCGACGATAGTTGCTCAAGGGCAGCGCGTACCGCCGACCACTTTGCTCTATCAGGATCTAAATCTGGCGCAGCGCGTGTTGCGCGACTTCGTGAATGACGAGACCACGCGCATTCAAGTGGATTCGCGCGAGACGTATCAGATGCTGGCGGATTTTGCGGCGGAGTTCACGCCGGCGGTGGCATCGCGCGTGCATCACTACACGGGCGAGCGGCCGCTTTTCGACCTGTACAACATCGAGGCGGAAATTTTGCGGGCGCTGTCGCGGCGCGTCGATTTGAAGTCGGGCGGCTATCTGATGATCGATCAGACCGAGGCCATGACCACCATCGACGTGAATACGGGCGGCTATGTCGGCGCGCGCAATTTCGACGACACCATCTTCAAGACGAACCTCGAAGCGGCGCACACCATCGCGCGGCAATTACGGTTGAGGAACCTGGGCGGAATCATCATCATCGATTTCATCGATATGGAGAACGTCGAGCATCGCGATCAGGTCCTGAGCGAATTGAAGCGCGCGCTGTCGCGGGATCGTACGCGCGTGACGGTCAATGGCTTTTCGCAACTCGGGCTCGTGGAGATGACGCGAAAGCGCACGCGGGAATCTCTTGCGCATGTGTTGTGCGAGCCGTGTCCCACTTGTCAGGGCAAGGGGCAGGTGAAGACGCCGCGAACCGTGTGTTACGACGTGTTGCGCGAGATCATGCGCGAATCGCGGCAGTTCAATCCGCGCGAATTTCGCGTGGTGGCTTCTCAGCAGGTGATCGATCTGTTTCTGGAAGAAGAGTCACAGCATCTGGCGATGTTGATGGACTTTATCGGCAAGCCGGTTTCGTTGCAGGTGGAGTCGAATTTGAGTCAGGAGCAGTATGACATTGTGTTGATGTAGGACTAACTCATACAACCTCTAAAGAAACACGCAGGGGCGCGCGTTCGAACCTTTTGTTCATCGACGCATAAATAAGCAACGAAAGGGCCGAACAGCGGCCCTTCGTCATTACGAAGCTTCATTCGAAGGCAGACCAGAATTTGTCGACATCGAAATCAGCGCCTTAATGGATGGCTGGTATGGTTTTCCAGACGACTGAGCCGAGCGGCTCTTCTGTATCGATGCTGCAAACAGCAAACAGCAAATAGCAAATAGCAAACAGGAGCGCGTGACGCTCCTTCAATTCCACCCTCAAAGATTCCCATCCAACCAGGCAATCCGCCGCGTGAGCCAATCTTTCAGATAAGCTACCTCACCCTGATAAGTACCCGTCACCACCGGATTCGGCCAAAGCTTCTTCCCAAGCACCGGCCACTTATCAAAGTTGCGCTTAGCTGCGCCATTTGCCTGAAGCGCCTGCGCGTTCTCATCGACATAACTCACGATCGTATCGATTTGCGATGCCTTCAGTTGATCCCACCGTGCCCGAACACGTGTCTCGAAGCTCGGATCGATCTGCTTCATGCGTGAGATCCACTGACCGTTTGCAACCCACCATCCTTCCGGATACTGCGCGTCGGAAAAGTTAATGTTGCCCGCGCCAATGTCGAAGTCCCACAACGGCCCGAACTTCAATTTACCGCCGGCATCCTTATAGAGGTAGATGCTCGCAAAATCCCGCGCGTCCTGATTCTTGAAAATCTCGTTGACGAGATACCAGTCGATCAGCGATGCGACATCGAAGTACTGCTCGTAATTCCGCGCATCGGAGAACAATGCGTCCTCGGCCTGCTGCATATAGTCTTTGATAAAAGCGACCTGTGCGTCCGATGCCGAATCCGGACTGTCGATGCAAAGCGCAATGCCGTGCGTCGTGCGCCAGCAAACGTCTTCGTCCATGCGCTCGTTGATTTCGACCAGGAAGCCTGTGCTCTCGGGCGCGACCACGTTGTCACTATTGGCGATATTCACGCGGTTCTTGTCCACCCGCACCGACTCGACCACGTCATACACGCCCGCATACTGACCGTTGAGCGTGAGTTCGACGGGAACGTCATGCGGCGTCCACGCCATGCCAAAACGCCTACCGAGTTCGAACGCCGTGCGATTGCGCAAAAGCGTCTTGTCGAAGTAATTCGCGAGCAGAATCCAGTTCTTATCCTTCGGCAGCCCAAAAAAACTTGCCTTGCTGTCGAGTTTCAAGCGATATGGCTTCTTGTCCGCCGTCCACGTGCTGTTGCCATGGCCCTTGATGCTCGTCCTGCCTGTGAAGGGATCGACATCGTCCGGCCCGGTGATGCCGAGATCGGCGCCGAGATAAACATCTTTATCGACGATTGAAACACGGCCATCCGTATTAATGGACATGGCCGGCAGCGCGGCCGCGGGCGTTGCGCTCTTGCCCGACGGGTCCGTCGTACCCGTGGTATCCGTCGAATCCTTCGAGGGAGCGCTAGAGCCGCCGCCCGAGCAGGCAGCAAGAACGGTGCTGATGAGAACCACCGTAGCCATCGACGCAAGGCTCGGCCGGCTGCGCGTTTTTGCTTTTACAACGAACTGCAACATGATCTTCGCTTCTCTTTCAATGATCCGGTCCCACGAATTGGGCTGCGGATCATATCAAGGCGAATCGAAGCGTTTGTATCAATAGTTGACCGAAGTCGCGAACAAGCGCCGATGGTCAATAAGCCGATCAAGCCGGCTGCTGCTGATACTGAATCCGGTGCAGATGCGCATACAGTCCTTCCTTGCGCAATAGTTCGGCATGGCTGCCCTGCTCCGCGATTCGCCCGCCTTCCATGACGAGGATGCGGTCCGCGCGCTCGATGGTCGACAAGCGATGCGCGATCACGAGCGTCGTGCGTCCCTTCATCAGCGTTTCGAGCGCGGCCTGCACGTAGCGTTCCGATTCGGAATCCAACGCCGATGTCGCCTCGTCCAGGATCAGGATCGGCGCGTCCTTGTAGATCGCGCGGGCAATCGCCAAACGCTGCCGCTGTCCACCGGACAAGCGCATTCCGTTGCCGCCGATCAAGGTATCCATGCCATCAGGCAGCGCCTGCACCATATCGATGAGATTCGCCGCCATCAGCGCCGAGAACACGCGGTCGCGATCGGGCTTCTGCCCATAAGCAACGTTCGCCGCAATGGAGTCGTTGAACAGCACGACATCCTGGCTCACCATCGCCATCTGGCCGCGCAGGTCGTGCAGGTCGTAGTCGGTGATCGGCACGCCATCGACGAGCACCTGCCCGCCGCGTGGATCGAAGAAGCGCGGCAGCAGATTCACGAGCGTGGTCTTGCCACTGCCTGACGGCCCCGCGAGCGCGACCATCTCGCCGGGCGCAACCTTGAACGACACGCGGTCGAGAATCATGCGGTCCAGCGAACCGTAGCTGAACGTGACATCGCGGAACTCGACTTCGCCTTGCGCGCGTTCCAGACGCCGCCCGCCGCCCTTCGGCTCCTCGGGTTCGTCGATCAGGCCGAAGATCAGCTCCGCCGCCGTCATGCCACGCTGCATCGGCTGATTGATGTCAATCAGATGCTTGAGCGGCGAGATAACGAGCAACATGGACGTGACGAAGGCAACGAAGCCGCCTACCGTGGTCTGATCGTTGGTGGACTGCACGACCGCAATCGTGATGACCACCGCGAGCGCGATCGACGCAAGAAACTGCGTGAGCGGCTGCGCGAGGCCGCCGGAAACCTGCATGCGCATCGAGTAGCCGCGCAGGCGCTGGCTCATCTCCGTGAAGCGGTCCATTTCGTACGGTTCGCCGTTATGCACCTTGACGACCTTGTAGCCCGCGACGGTTTCCTCGACGACATAGGACAACTCGTTGGTCAGCGTCTGATGCTCGCGATTGAGCCGCCGCAATCGTCGGTTGATCTTGCTCACGAGCCAGCCGATCACCGGCAGGATGACCGCGACGATCAGCGTGAGCCGCCAGTTGAGGATGAACAGATAGCCGAGCAGAAAGACGACCGTGAGCGAATCGCGCACAAGCGTGACGACGACGCTCGATAGCACGCTCAGAATCTGGTTGACCTCGAACACGACTGCATTGATGACCGTGCTGGCCGTCTCGCGCTGAAAGAAGCCGGCGCTCGTGTGGATCATGCGCTCGAACATCTGCAGGCGAAGTTGCAGCAGGATCTTGTTCGACACGTACGACAGAAAATAGCCCGACGCATACTGCGCCGCGCCGCGCACGAGCGCGAGTCCGATCACCGCGGCCGGCACGAGCCATTTCGCGTGATCGCTGCTTTTGGAGCCAAAACCGTGGTCGAGCAACGGTTTGAGCAGCATCGGGATGCCGGCTTCGGTCGCGGCGACGATACCCATCGTGCCGAGCCCGAGCAACACCATGCCCATGAGCGGGCGGATGTAGGGCCACAGGCGCCGCATGACCGCGGTCGGCGACGAACTTTCCGCGCCGCCAATCGGCTTGCGCAAACTACCTTCTCGTTTCAAGAGCGTATCTCCACTTCGCCCGGCGCTTTCCAGCTCTTCCCGCGGCGCTCGTTGGTTACTTTTGTGATTTCTCGTCAGCCGGAGAATGAAACCGGCCGGCCCGAATTCAGCCGATCGGTCCGCGCCCCGGCTTGCCAAGCGGCTCGCGCGCGTCGTGCGTGATGACCGCAAGCAGCACGGCCCAGAAGAGCGCGATGAGCGACGTGCTCATCACGACCGTGAATACATCGATACTCAGTCCGAAGATGATAACCGACCCCGAGACCGCGATCCCGCAATACGCCGCCGTCGACACATCGGGATGCGGCGACTTCCGGTAGCGCAGGAAATACACGAGCGGCCCGAAATACAGCAACGCAAGACAGACCACGCCCGACGCGCCCAATTCCGCGATCGTCGAGAAAAACTCGCTGTGCGCGCGTTGATTGACGACGAGCGGCGATACCTCGCCGGCATCGGCCATGCCCTTGAGCGAATTCTTCAGATGTCCCTTGCCGACGCCGAAGACCGGATTCGCCTCGAACAGATGAATCGACGCGGTCCACAACTGCAGCCGCGCGCCGAGCGAACTGTCCGCCGCCGCGCCGTGCGACAGGCGCGCGATGTCGGAGCGCGTCGCCTGCACACGTTCACGGCCGATCGGCGAGGCGAGCAAGAGCGCCATCGCCAGAACGGCGACGCCGAGCGCGGTCAGCCAGTGACGAGGGTGTTTGATCCAGCCGAAATTGAGCAGGCACAGTACGAGAAAGAGCGGAATGGCAAGCCAGCCGCCGCGCGTGCCCGACAGATACGACGCGTAAATGCCGCCCACCAGTCCGAGCAGCTTCAGTGCAATGCCGAGGCGCTTCGTAAGCACGTTCGGATAACGATCCCAGCGGATCGACATCACCGAAAGAAAGCCGAGCAGGAGCGCGGTATTTCCGTAGGGAATCGGATTGGTGAAATCGTTGCCGAGGCGATCGAGTTCCGTCACCGTCATGTGGATGGCGCTGTCCACGGCCCAGAAACCCGCGCCGATGGCACCGAGCGCGCAGCCCCAGCCGAGCGCCTTCAGTTGCCGAATCGGCACGTTGACGAGCAGCAGGAAAATCGGCAACGCGAGTGCGAAGCGCGACATGCCGTCGAATTCGCGCGGCAGATAATAACCTTCGATGGCTTGCTGCAACGGCAGATAAACCATGAAGCACAGCATGGCCACCGTATAGAGCGGGAACGCATTGACGAGCAGACCGAGCCTCAGACGAAACGGCTTGCTGAACCCCGCGAAGAGCGCGATGGCAAGCAACACGAAGAAGCAGTAGCCCGTCCCTCCTCGCACGACGAGTGTGCTCGCGGGCGCCAGCAAGACCATGCTGGCGATCATGTAGCGCAGAGTTTTTTCCAAATCGATGAACCTTAAGCGGGATTGACCGGCCGGCCCGGTCGCCTATCCCCAAATCGCGGGTTATTATAGCCGCTGCCGTCTGGCATGAGATTCGCTCTCCGCGAGCGCGCAACGCCGTGGCCAAGACGCGCCGGGCCTCCGAAGCACTCAGAATCGTACATGTCAGGAATATCACAGCCAGAGCAGAACGCGCCGCTCGCGAGTCTCTTGCTCATTACCTTCAATCAGCAGGAAACCGTTGCCGACGCGATTGCCGGGGCGCTCGCGCAAACCTGGTCGCCGCTGGAAATCCTCATTTCCGACGATGCCTCCTCCGACGCCACTTACGCCGTCGCCGAGCGCTGCGTGCGCGAATATCGCGGGCCGCATACGGTGCGGCTGTATCGAAACGAGAAGAACACGGGTATCAGCGCGCATCTCAGTGCGCTCGCGGCGCGCGCATCGGGCGAGATGCTTTTTATCGCGGCGGGCGACGATATCTCGCGACCGGAACGCGTCACGCGCGTCATGGAAGTGTGGCTCGCAAGCGGCAAGCGCCACGACCTCATCGCGACCGACCTGCAAGACCTCGATGCCGAAGGCAATACGCACGACATCCTGCGCGTAACGGACCTCGATGACTATCGCAGCTTCGACGACTGGATGGAACGGCGGCCTCATCTGGTCGGCGCGGCGCATGCGTGGGCGCGGCGTCTCTTCGAGGAGTTCGGGCCGATCGCGCCCGGCATCTACGGCGAAGACCAGATCATGGCGTTTCGCGCGATCATGAGTCACGGCGCGCATACGCTGCACGAACCGCTCGTGCTGTACCGGCGCGGCGGGCTGTCGAGCAAGCGCAAATGGCGCACGCCGGCGGAATTCGTCGCGCGTATCAAGCTAGCGAATATCAACGGATCGGGCGAGACGCGTCAGCTCGAAAGCGACGCGGACAAGGTCGGCGTCGGCGCTCGGATGCGCGCGATGCTGGCGCGAAAGTCGGCGCGCGAGCGCTACGTGAGCGCCGTGTTCGGCGACGCGTCGTTGGCGCGCAAGGTCGCGTTGCTGGCTGGATCGAATGAAGTCAGTCCGGGATTTCGCATCAAGATGTTCGTGTATGCGACGTGCCCGTGGCTGCTTTCGCCGTTCTTCTTCGTGAAATGGCATTTGCGCGGCTAGGCTTTTCCAATCGAACGTGACCACGACAAGAATCAGAGGCCGGACTCGGGCAACATGAAATCGCCAACGCTTGGCATCGCCATCATCACCTACAACGCGGCCGCGCGGCTCGCGCAATGTCTCGACTCGGTTTCGTTCGCGGATGACATCGTCATCGTCGATGGCGGCAGCACCGACGCCACCGTGGGTATCGCCCAGGCACATCGCGCGCGCGTGATCGAAGCGCGCGACTGGCCCGGCTTCGGGCCGCAGAAGAATCGCGCGCTGGATGCGCTCGCCACCGACTGGGTCTTGTCTATCGATGCCGACGAAGTCGTGACGCCCGAACTCGCCGCATCGATTCGAGCCGCCATCGCTCGCCCGCAAGCGGATGTCTATTCGGTCGACCGGTTATCGAGTTTTTGCGGAACGTGGGTGAGACACAGCGGCTGGTATCCGGACTGGATTCCCCGGCTGTTCAAGCGGGGCGCGGCGCGCTTCTCGTCGGATCTCGTGCACGAGCGTCTGGTGCTTTCCACGAACGAGCCCGCGATCAGGCTCAATGGCCGGCTGATGCACTACTCCTACGAAGACTTCGAGACCGTGCTGCGCAAGCTGGACGCTTATTCGACCGCGGGCGCCGTGCAGCGTCATGCGGCAGGCAAGCGCGGCGGTTTCGGGGTTGCGCTAACACGCGGCACGTGGGCTTTTTTGCGAACGTATTTTCTGCGCCGCGGTTTTCTGGATGGGCGCACGGGCTTCATGATCGCGCTCTTCAATGCGCAGACGGTGTATTACCGGTTCTTGAAGCTCGAGCATCTGAACGAGAGACGATAGGCGCCACGGCTTGGCTCAGCGGCTTCAACGACCGCCGCTGATTTCTTCCGCCAGCGCCAGCAGCGCATTCACATGCGACGCGACGCTCGCGTCATAACGAACGGCATTGCCGGATACGCGGCGTCGTGAAGCAATTGCCGCAGCGACGACGCGCCGCAGGTCGTCCGCATCGCCAGATTTGAAAACGTGCTTGGCGCTTTCGTCGATGGCATCGCCACAGCCGATGCAGGCCGGAAAGATCACCGGCGTGCCGCACATGACCGATTCGATGCCCACGAGCCCAAACGGCTCGTAGCTCGACGCGAGAATGGTGAAGTCCGCCGCGCGATAAGCGTCCTCGATATTTTTCGCGTAGCCGATATAGCGCACGTTCGGCGCGCTCTTCTCGGGCGCGCGCCCGGCGACGGCGATCACGATCGGCAAGCCTGCGCCGCCGAGCGCCTTCTCGATCAGCGGCAAACCCTTGCGCTCGTGACTGCTCGAAGGAAAGAGCAGCACGATTTCGTTTTCCTTGAAACCGAACCGTTCGCGCAGACGGGCGCGCGAGGTTTCATCGGCTAAGGCGAAACGCGCGCCATCCACGGGCGGATAAAGCACGCGAATCTTCCGTTCGTCGATGCCGTAGAGCCCGCGAAGCTCGTTACGCATCATGTCCGAGTGCGCGACGATCACGCGCGCGTCCCGATACTGCCTGCGTTCGAGCGCGATCTGCCGCGTATCCGACCGCTTTTCGCGACGCCCGGTTGCGCGCAGAAAGCCGATATGCGTGCCTCCGCAGATGGCGATCTCCGAGCCTTCCACGCGATTGCAGCCGATCAGCACGTCGACCCTGGCCTTATTGCGCGCGCGCTTGAGCGCCCACGAAAAATACACGTCGCGCAGCTTGCCCGGCAGAAACGACACCTTGATGCGATGCGCCTCGACGAGCTTGCTCTCCGGCAACGACGAGTCGATCTTGCGGGCAAAGAACGCGGGCTTTTGGCGACCCTCGAAGCCGGCGGCGGCAAGACCGCGCACCAGGTCCATGGCGTAGCGTTCGAGCCCGCCGCTCAGTTTGAGCGCGTTCGCCGAGATGCCGATGCGCATCAGTAGACGATTTCGATTGCGCTGCCCGCGAACTCGCCGCGCAGCGCGGTGATGAGTTCGTCGGTGGGCTTGACGCGCCAGGCATCGCCGAGCCGCACTTCGCCTTCCGCATGCTCGCTGCGATAAACGATGCTCACGTTCAAGCCGTTCGGGATGGGTGCGGACTGGCGCTGCCTGCCGTTTTCGCGCGCGGGCGGCGCCACGGCCGCCGGCGCTTCCGCACCCGCCGCATGCGCTTCGAGCACGCGGCGCAGACGCAAGGAATCCGCGTTGCCGTTCATCTCGACCTTTACCGACTGCGCGTAGCGGCTGCGCGCGCGTTCGAGGTCCATCGCGGTATCGACGGTAAAGCGAATGCCGCCGGTGAAGGCGTCGTTACGCGCCTGACCTTGCACCACGAGCAACTCGTCTTCCTTGAACAGCGCCTTGTTGGCTTCGAACTGCTCGTTGAACACGGTGACTTCGCACTGGCCGGTGCCGTCGTCGAGATTGACGATCAGCATCTTGCCGCGCTGGGTCATTTGCGTGCGCGTGGTCGAGATCACGCCCGCGACGAGCTTGTCGCGCCCTTCCTTCAGTTCGCCGATTTTCTGACGCACGAAGCGGCGCACTTCACCTTTGTAGGCGTCGAAGAGATGGCCAGACAGATAGAAACCGAGCGCGGTTTTTTCTTCCTGCAAGCGCTTCTTGTCGGACCACATGGGTTCATCGACGAGCCGATGCTTTTCGAGCGGCGCGTCGCCCATGTCGAAGAGACCGCCTTGCATGGCGTTGGCGGCGGCCTGATCGGCGGCTTCCATGGCGAGCGGCACGGAGGCCAGCAGTTGCGCGCGGTTCTCGTGCAGGCAGTCGAACGCGCCCGCGCGGATCAGCGCTTCGACCGTGCGGCGATTCACGACGCGCCGGTCGATCCGCTCGCAGAAGTCGAAGAGATCCGCAAACGGCCCGTCTTCACGCGCACGCAGGATTTCCTCGATTGCGTTCTGGCCGCTGCCCTTCACCGCGCCGAGACCGTAACGAATGGTCTTCGAGCGCTTGCCGTCCGCTTCGGCGACCGGTTCGAAGCGATACGCCGACTGGTTGATGTTCGGCGGCAGCACGGCCATGCCATTGCCGATGCAGTCCTCGAAGAGAATCTTGACCTTGTCGGTGTCGTCCATGGCGAGCGACATATTGGCCGCCATGAATTCCGCCGGATGGTGCGCCTTCAGCCACGCCGTGTGATAAGCGAGCAACGCGTAAGCCGCCGCGTGCGACTTGTTGAAGCCGTAGCCCGCGAATTTCTCCATGAGGTCGAAGGTGTCGTCCGCCTTCTGCGCGGTGAGACCGTTCTTCGCCGCGCCTTCGCGGAACAACTCGCGATGCACGGCCATCTCTTCGGGCTTCTTCTTGCCCATCGCGCGACGCAGCAAGTCCGCGCCACCGAGCGAATAGCCGCCGATGATCTGCGCCATCTGCATCACCTGCTCCTGATAGACCATGATGCCGTAGGTCTCCTTCAGGACGGGCTCGACGCGCGGGTCCGGATACTCGACGATCTCGCGCCCGTGCTTACGCGCGCAGAAGCTCGGAATCAGGTCCATCGGGCCCGGACGATACAGCGCCACCAGCGCGATGATGTCCTCGAAGCGGTCCGGCTGCGCGTCCTTCAGCATGCCCTGCATGCCGCGGCTTTCCAGCTGGAACACGGCGACGGTATTCGCTTTCTTGAGGATCGAAAACGAAGCAGGGTCGTCGAGCGGAACCTGCGAGAGATTCCAGTCTTTCTTCGAGGGATCGAGCCGGCGAATATAGCGCTCGGCCCAGTCCAGGATGGTGAGCGTGGTCAGGCCCAAAAAGTCGAACTTGACCAGACCGACGGCTTCCACGTCGTCCTTGTCGTACTGACTGACCACGCCGCCGTCTTCGCCCTGCGTGTAGAGCGGACAGAAATCGGTGAGCTTGCCCGGCGCGATCAGCACGCCGCCCGCGTGCATGCCGACGTTACGCGTGAGCCCTTCCACGCGCTGCGCGAGTTCGAGCAATTGATGCACTTCGTCTTCGTTGTCGAAGCGCTCCTGCAGGGTCGGCTCTTCCTTCATCGCGTCCGCGATGGTCACGTGCTTGCCCGGCTTGAACGGGATGAGCTTGGCGACGCCGTCGGTGAACATGTAGCCGAGATCGAGTACGCGGCCGATGTCGCGCACCGCCGCCTTCGCCGCCATGGTGCCGAAGGTGGCGATCTGCGAAACCGCGTCCGCGCCATATTTCTGCTTCACGTACTGAATGACGCGGTCGCGCCCTTCCTGACAGAAGTCGATGTCGAAGTCGGGCATCGACACGCGTTCGGGATTCAGGAAGCGTTCGAACAGCAGGTTGTAGCGCAGCGGGTCGAGATCGGTAATGCCGAGCGCATAAGCGACGAGCGAGCCCGCGCCCGAACCGCGGCCGGGACCCACCGGCACGCCATTGTTCTTCGCCCACATGATGAAGTCGGCGACGATCAGGAAGTAGCCCGGAAAGCCCATCTTGATGATCGTGCCGCACTCGAATTCGAGCCGCGCGTAATAAGTCTCGCGCTGTGCCTCGCGTTCGGCTTCATCGGGATAAAGCTGCGCGAGCCGCACCTCGAGGCCTTCCTTCGACAACTGCACGAGGTAGTCGTCGAGCGTGAGGCCGTCCGGCGTGGGGAAAAGCGGCAGTTTGGGCTTGCCGAGTTCGAGCGTGAGATTGCAGCGCTTCGCAATTTGAACCGTGTTGGCGAGCGCGGAAGGAATATCCGCGAAAAGCGCGCACATTTCGTCTTGCGTGCGGAAATACTGCTCGGTCGTGAAGCGCTTCTGACGACGCGGATTGGCGAGGATATCGCCTTCCGAAATGCACACGCGCGCTTCGTGCGCGGTGTAGTCGTCGGGCGTCATGAATTGCAGCGGATGCGTGGCGACCACAGGCAACCCGAGCTTTGCGGCGAGCGCGACGGCCTCCTGAAAATATGCCTGTTCGCCCGGCTGACCGGCGCGCTGCAGTTCGATGTAGAACGCGTTCGGAAAGAGCGCCGACCAGCGTTCGGCGTTGCGTTGCGCGCTTGCCGCGTTGCCCGCCGCGAACGCCATGCCGATGTCGCCCTGCTGCGCGCCGGAAATGGCGAGCAGACCTTCAGCCAGCCCTTCTTCGAGCCATTCGACGAGCACTTCCGCGCGCCCGCGATATTGATTCGTCAGCCACGCGCGGCTCAACAGTTCGCACAGGTTGAGATAGCCGGTCTTGTCGCGCACGAGCAGGATCAGCCGCGAAGGCTTGTCGCGATCGGCGGGATTGGTGATCCAGACATCGCAGCCGGCAATGGGTTTGATGCCCTTGCTGCGCGCTTCCTTGTAGAAGCGCACGAGGCCGAACGCGTTGGCGAGATCGGTCAGCGCGAGTGCGCCCTGACCGTCTTTCGCGGCGGATTTGACGACGTCGTCCAGCCGCACGATGCCGTCGGCAATCGAGAACTCGGAGTGGACGCGAAGATGAACGAAGCGGGGATCTGACATGACGATATTGTACATGCGGCCCATCGCGAAAACGGCTAAGGGGCGCGCGTTAGCCGAACGGACAAGCCCTCGGCGATTCTCGAAATTGCGCTGGCGCAAACGGCGCGAACGCGGCGGCCCGCGCCTGCGAAAAGACCTGCGCCATTTGCGGGATAATACGGAGTTGCGCGGCGTCCCAGCATCCGCTTTTTGCCGCCCTTTTTACCGGCTTTGCCCCGTTATCCGATCATGAGCATTCTGAACCTCTCCGCCTACAAATTCGTTTCCATCGACGACAGCGCCGCTTGGCGCCCGCTCGTCACCGAACGCTGCAACGCGCTTGGCCTGAAGGGAACGATTCTGCTCGCGCCGGAGGGCATCAACCTCTTTATCGCGGGGCCGGTCGCGGAGGTGCGCGAGTTCATCGATTACATTCGGGGCGACGCGCTCTTCGGCGACCGCTTCGCCGATCTGCAATTCAAGGAAAGCCTCTCCGCAAAGCAACCGTTTCGCCGCATGCTGGTGAAACTCAAGCGCGAGATCATCACCATGAAGAAGCCCGCGATCAAGCCGGAACTCGGCCGCGCGCCCGCCGTCGATCCGGTGACGCTCAAGGCCTGGCTCGACCGCGGTCATGACGACGAAGGCCGTCCGGTCGTCATGCTCGACACGCGCAATGCCTTCGAAGTGGACGTCGGCACGTTCGACCACGCGCTCGACTACCGCATCACGAAATTCAGCGAGTTTCCCGAGGTGATCGAACAAAACCGTGCCGATCTGGAAGGCAAGACGGTGGTGTCGTTCTGCACGGGCGGAATTCGTTGCGAGAAGGCTGCGATTCACATGAAGGAAGTGGGCATCGATCACGTCTATCAACTCGAGGGCGGCATCCTCAAATACTTCGAGGAAGTGGGCGGCGCGCATTACTCGGGCGAATGTTTCGTGTTCGACTACCGCACGGCGCTCGATCCGAACCTGCAGCAGACCTCCACTTCGCAATGCTTCGGCTGCCGCGCGGTGGTCAGCGTGGAAGATCAGCAGTCGCCGTTGTACGTGCCGGGCGCCACGTGCCCGGCGTGTCATCCGGATGCGAAGGCCGCCTGAACCTTGAACGAGCCCTGAGATGACTTACCGTGGCCGCTTCGCGCCCTCGCCCACCGGGCCGCTGCACGCGGGGTCGCTCGTCAGCGCGCTTGCTAGTCTTCTCGATGCGCGGGCGCATCGCGGTAGCTGGATCGTGCGAATAGAAGATGTCGATGCACCGCGTACGGTGGCTGGCGCGGCCGACGAGATTCTCGCAACGCTCGCGCATTTCGGCATGCATTCGGACGAACCGCCGGTCTGGCAAAGTCAACGCGACGCGGCTTATCAAGATGCATTCGAGCGCTTGCTTGCCGCCGGCTTCGTTTATCCCTGCGGCTGCACGCGACGCGAGATCGCCGACTCGCTCGTTCATGCGCATGCTCGTCACGCGACACTCGCTTATCCCGGTACTTGTCGAAGCGGCTTGCATGGCCGTCCCGCGCGCGCGTGGCGACTGCGCGTGCCGGACGGCGACGCAGCGCGCGTCGGTTTCGTGGATCGCTGGCAGGGAATACAAACGCAAGATCTTGCGTCCGAAGTCGGCGATTTCGCCTTGAAGCGTGCGGATGGGCTGTGGGCGTATCAACTGGCTGTCGTCGTCGACGACGCTTCAGCCGGCATTACGCATGTCGTGCGCGGCGCAGACCTGCTGGATTCGACCGCGCGGCAGATTTATCTTCAGCAATGTCTCGATGTGCCGACGCCGTCGTATCTGCATGTGCCTGTCGTCAGCAACGATGCGGGCGAGAAACTCAGCAAGCAGACGGGCGCGGCGCCGCTTGGTCGTGACGCGCCGCTGGATGCGTTGGTGCAGGCGGCGCGGCATTTGAGTATCGAAGTGGCCGCCGCCGGTTCGCTCGAGTCGTTTTATGCGGATGCGACCGCGCAGTGGGCGCGTCGGTTCGGGATTATTTAGCCGCATGCGTTCTCTT
Organism: Caballeronia sp. LZ001; assembly: GCF_031450875.1. Taxonomy (NCBI): domain Bacteria; kingdom Pseudomonadati; phylum Pseudomonadota; class Betaproteobacteria; order Burkholderiales; family Burkholderiaceae; genus Caballeronia; species Caballeronia sp. LZ001. Next base: position 2,062,325 of record NZ_JARTVX010000004.1, read on the forward strand.
TTGAGGGGCGAATCGCTCGCGCCGCGTAAGCGTTCGACTGACGAGTGCGGTACGAGATTGGGCCTTTTGTCGCGTCAGGACTTTGGCTGCGGCCTTTAAGTGGTCAAAGAGCGGCACAAAAAAAAGCAACCTAACCGGTTGCCCTTTTCATCCCACACGTACCGTTCCCAACGGTTCAACGGCAGTCGCAGAGACCACCGTTTCTTAGAGCTTCACGCGCCAACTCAAGTCGACTTACGCAACGCACCCAACCCGCCAAGCAACGCGGCCAACGGCTGCTTCGGCGCGCTCTTGCGCTCCGGCTCGACGCTTTCCTCATGCCGCTTCACCGCCGAGGGCGAGGGCTCGTAAGGCTTGAGGAAGAATTCGTCCACCGGCTGCTGACGCCCGCGCGGCCGATCATACGACGACCCCGACGTGCGCCGGCGCGGACCCGCTTCTTCCCGCGCGCCATGCCGATGTTCGCTGCGCTCCGGGCGGACCGGCCGCTCGTCGCGCCGCGCGCCTTCACGGCGCACCGGCGTCGCTACTTCGAGCGTCATCACTTCGAGCGGACGCTTGATCAGCTTTTCGATGTCGGCAAGCTGCTTGCGTTCGTTCGCGCTGCACAGCGACAACGCGTCGCCCGACGCACCCGCGCGCCCCGTGCGACCGATACGGTGCACGTAATCTTCCGCGCTGAACGGCAAGTCGAAGTTGATGACCGCCGGCAATTCGGCGATATCGAGCCCGCGCGCGGCCACGTCGGTTGCGACGAGCGCTTCGATCTCGCCGCGCTTGAACGCGTCGAGCGCCTGCATGCGCTCGCCTTGCGTACGGTCGCCGTGAATCGCGGTGGCGACGATGCCATCACGTTCCAGCACGCGCGCCAACCGGCTCGCGCCGATCTTGCTGTTGCAGAACACGATGACCTGCTTCAATCCGCGCTGACGGATCAGTTGCGCAACCGCGCCCGACTTGTCGCTCTCGTGCACTTCGAAGACGATCTGCCGCACGTTGGTCGCGGTGGAGTTGCTGCGCGCGACTTCGATGGTCTGCGGGTTGCGCAAGTAAGTTGCCGCGAGCTTCTTGATTTCAGGCGAGAACGTCGCCGAAAACAGCAGCGTCTGACGCTCCTTAGGCAGCAGATTCAGAATGCGCTGCAGGTCGGGCAGAAAGCCCATGTCGAGCATGCGGTCGGCTTCGTCGAGGACGAGCATCTGCACCTGGCCGAGATTGAGCGTCTTCTGCTGAACGTGATCGAGCAGACGTCCCGGCGTCGCGATGAGAATCTCCACGCCACGGCGCAGTGCATCCGACTGCGGATTCATGTCGACGCCGCCGAACACCACCGTGCTGCGCAACGCAGTGTGCTTCGAGTAGGTCTGCACGTTGGCGGCAACCTGATCGGCGAGTTCGCGCGTGGGCGTAAGCATCAGCGCGCGCACGGGATGGCGGGCGGGCGAGGCGCTCGTATTGGCCATCGGCAAAAGACGCTGGATGATCGGCAGCGAAAAACTCGCGGTCTTGCCCGTGCCGGTCTGCGCCGCGCCCATCACATCGCGGCCCGCGAGCACGACGGGAATGGCCTGCTCCTGGATCGGCGTGGGCGTGGTATAGCCGGACTCGCTCACTGCCTTGAGGATGTCGGCGGCCAGGCCGAACTGATCGAACGTAGGCGCGGTGGACGGGTTCGTGGCGACGGAATCTGACATGGTGACTATTGGGCTTTCGCTAAAAATCCGCTTGAAGCGGTGCGTAAGCGGGCGTTCGGTCGATTACGCGTGAGTATTTCGGTGACGCGGAGGGTTGTCCGCGCAAGCATTTGTGCGCGGCGCTTGCCATGCACTTGAAGCGCGCCGGGCAGGAAAACGAGCGCCTGACGCAGATTCGGCCGATGGTCGCGGCCTGCGGAACGCCGCAGGTTCGGGGACAAGGCCCGCTGCGATGGAACACGGCTTCGATGACGCCTTCAAGGCGGCCGACGCACGCTCAAGTGGAAGGCCACGCGAGCCGATGCGAACCACGACGCTGCAGGGCAAAAATCTTAGCCGGAAAGCCGCACATTGTAGCATCCGGCGTCGATCCGCCCCTTTCCGCGCTTCATGCGACAGAGGCGCACGACGTAGGCCGCGCTTACTTGTTGTGCGCCTCGCAATCGGCCAGTAGCGGCGGCGAGTCCTTGGCCGCCATCTCGTCATAGAGATTGGCCTGCGGTCCCTTGGTCCACCACGTATATTGATCCGCGACGTATTTGGCCCCGGAACCCGCGATCACGTTGACGAACAGCAGTTTGCGGCCATCCACCGTCAATGCCGCGAAGCTCTGGTAATTGCGTGCGTTGGTGTATTGCACCGACACGCTCTTGCCATCCTTGCAGTCGTAGCGCGTGGTCTGCGTCGAGGCGGTCTGGATTTGCGGCACGGTGAGCGGCATCGCGCGCGCGGTCGTGGCGACGGAAGACGCCATAAGAAGCGCGGCCGAAAGTACGAGAGATCGTTTCATCATCGAGTCCGGAAATCGTGGGAAGCGGCTCGGCGAGCCTTGATGGATGGCCCGAAGATCATGGATCGATCACGTCCGCGCAGGCGTCCGTGGGCGCGGCCGCGACATGGCCGACCACCGGCACGATCTTCAAACCCGCTGACGCGATCCGGCACGGAGCCGCGGCCAGCCCGCAGCCCGAAAGTCCCGCGCACGCCACGATCAACGCGGCCATGATGATTCGCTTCACTATCTTCTCCCTGCCATTTGCAGGCAATGGTCAGCCCGTTCGACTCGATACGGGCTTTACTTTCGACGCCGCCAGCTTCGCACGCTCACGCGCTTCGCCGGTATCGACGCCAGTAGCGAGCGCGACGCCCATGCGCCGTTTCGCGAAGCTCTCGGGCTTGCCGAAGAGGCGCAGATCCGCGCCCGGCACCGCAAGCGCTTCGGCCACGCCTTCGAAGGCGATACCCGCTTCGTCGAGGCCGCCGTAGATCACCGCCGATGCGCCCGGCGTTTGCAGCGCGGTATCGACGGGCAAGCCGAGAATGGCGCGCGCGTGCAGTTCGAACTCGGAGAAACGCTGCGTGGCGAGCGTCACGAGACCCGTGTCGTGCGGACGCGGACTGACTTCCGAAAACCATACGTCATCGCCGCGCACGAAGAGTTCCACGCCGAAGAGGCCGCGTCCGCCGAGCGCGGTCGTCACCTTTGCCGCGACATCGCGCGAGCGGGCGAGCGCGACGGCGCTCATCGCCTGCGGCTGCCAGGATTCGACGTAGTCACCCGCCACCTGCACGTGGCCGATAGGCTCGCAGAAAAAGGTCGCCGTCTCGCCGGTCGCGGGGTCGGCCGCGCGCACGGTGAGTTGCGTGATTTCGTACTCGAAGTCGATGAACCCTTCCACGATCACGCGCCCGTGGTTCACGCGCCCGCCCGCCATCGCGTAGTTCCAGGCGGGCTCGACATCCGCGTCGCTTCCGAGCACGGATTGTCCCTTGCCCGAGGACGACATGACGGGCTTCACCACGCACGGAAAACCGATCTTCGCGATCGCCGCCTTCATCTCTTCGAGCGACTGCGCGAACGCGTACGGCGAGGTCGGCAAGCCGAGCGTCTCGGCGGCCAGGCGGCGAATGCCTTCGCGATTCATCGTCAATTGCGTGGCGCGCGCGGTCGGAATCACGGTGGCAATGCCAGCGGCTTCGATGTCGGCGAGCGCGTCGGTGGCGATTGCCTCGATCTCGGGCACGATCAGATGCGGCGACTCTTGCTCGACGAGCGCGCGCAGCGCCACGGCATCGGTCATGTCGATGACATGCGCCCGGTGCGCGACCTGATGCCCCGGCGCGTTCGCATAGCGATCCACCGCGATCACCTCGACGCCGAGCCGCTGCAACGCGATGATCACTTCCTTGCCGAGCTCGCCCGCGCCGAGCAACATCACGCGCGTGGCATGCGCCGAAAGCGGCGTGCCGATGCGGCGCTCGACGTCGGTCGCGGCATTCGTGCCGGTAGCGGGGTCGCGTTGCGAGTCGGTGTGCATGAGTGCTCCAGAAATCGGATTCGGTGGCGCCTGTTGCTCGAACATTCGATGAGGCGAGAATGGCCCGGATGTTAACACGCACCGCTTAGTGCAACAGCTCTGCCATTCGGTCTATTGACAGGCGCCAAGAGCAGTATGACAAGCGGTATCGCTGCTCAGTTGCAAGGCATTCGCGTGCTTTTCGAAGATCGTCGACGGGAGGAAAGCGCTGCCGATCATTTTGTTGCATCGAGCGCTGGACAAATCGTAGGACGAGTGCGATACCCTTACGGTTTCGCCAGTTTCAGGACTCCCCGATGCCCACGCACTTCATCCGCACACCGTCTTCGTCGCCGCTTTTTCGGGGAGCGCCGGCGTGGCTCACACGTGCATCGCGGCGCGCCGGTGTGCTGTTGCTCGCCACGGGTTTCATCGCCGGCTGCGCGCTCCCCAAGCATCCCGACTCGAGCGCGCCGCCCACCGATCCGTACAATCCCGCCGCCACGCAATTGCTCGACGACACGCAATGGCAGCTCACGCGCTGGACCGATGCAAGCGGCAAGCCGCGTGCGCTTCCTCAGGACGCGGGCGGCGCACAGCCCATCACGCTCGACTTTTCGACGGCGAGCGGCCATCGGCGCGCGAGCGGCTTTTCCGGTTGCAACCGCTTCGCGGGCGCCTATGACCTGAAAGACGGCAAGCTCACGTTCGGCCCGCTCGCCGGTACGCGCATGGCCTGCGTCTCCGGCACGGGCGGTGCGTTGGAGCAGCCGTATCTGGATGGGCTCGCACATGTCGCCAGAAGCGGCGTTCAGATGAACCCGCCGCCAGCGTTGCAACTGACGCTCGCCGATGGACAGGTGCTCACGTTCGCGCCGCGGCCAAAGTAAGCGCGAGGTGTTGCGTGCTTGCGCCATACCTATCGGCGCACGCCGCAACCGTTAAACTGCCTGGTTGAACGCGCATGCGTCCGAAGCCGGCAGCGAGTCTGGTCCTGTCTCATACGTCTCACCCAACATTGGTTCTATCTCTAGCATGCAAATGGTAGTTCTCGGCTGGTTCGGTGCATCAGTCGTCTGGATCCTTCCACTCCTCTGGCGCATCGTGAAATCGGTGCTCCCGAGCGGCAGCGGACTGCGCGGCCCCGGCACGATCCGGCTGTGGGTCGGCTTCTTCTGCGTATTGCTGTCGAGCAGCGTGCTCGAAGGCCTGCTTGCAAGTGGCGTCGAAACGCAGGCGAATATCAATCGCGGTGGTCGGGCGCTTGCCTTGCTTCTCGTCAATCTGGCTTATCCGGCTGGCGCGATTGCCGTTGCGGCCCTCGTGCTGGCAATGTTCGCGCCGTGGCTCGTCGAGTTCTCGTGGCGCTCGGTGCTGATCTGGTTCGATGAAGCGTTCGGCTTCGATTTGCCGAAGAGCTGGCTGACACCACCCGAAAAAAACGAGCGCGAACCGCAGCCGAAGAAGGAACGCCGTGGGCGACGCGATGCATCCGGCTGGTTCGAGCGTCGTGCGCGCGACAAGACCAAGACGACGCGCGAGATCCCCGTGCGCGGCATCGGCGCGGATCGTTTCGATGCCTCGTCCGTGCGCGTGCCGCAGGATGAGCCCACGCTCGGTTTGCCGACCGGCAAGCAACGCGGACGCTATCGGCGGCCTACCGCGTGGCGTCCCCCTTCTATCGGCAAGAGCGGCGCGAATCGCGATCAGGCGTCAGCGAGGAACACCGCGTCGACCAACTATGCCGCCGTGCGTCTCAGCCGATCCGCGTTCGAAGCGGAGAGCGCGTCCGGTCGGCCGATGCCCATCGAGCCGGTCGCGCCCGGTGGATGGTTGAATCCGTCCACGCAGCCGCGTGCCTCGGTGTCGCCGGGGGCGCGGCCGGCACAAGGCGCGAATGGCCCGACAGCGTCGGCGCGAACTTCCGCGGGAATGGCTGCGGCTTCTGCGTCGCGCAGTACTGCCTCATCGGTTGCGGTCGAGCCGCGCGGGAATGTTCTTCGGGCGGGTGCGGCTCCGGCTGCATCGGCTGCACTGGCCCGGGGTGGCACCGCTTCAGTATCGGCAGGAGGCAATGCACGCGGTCCGATGCCCGCACAAAGTCGTGCGGGGCAGACTTCGCCCGGGCTCGTGCGGCGCGCGCCGCCCGCTCGTCCGACCGCAACACCGGCCACGCGTGACTTTGCTGGGCGTTCGCTGCCAACGCCCGCCGACGCGCTGGCGCGTTCGGCACTTCCGCCGCTCGAACCACCTCCACCGCCCGAGTCCGTTCAGGCGACGCTGCGATCTATCGAGGAGAACGCCGCGTTATGGACGTCGCTCGCCGGAACGGGGCTCGCGCGTGAACCTGAAGCGATGGTGGCGGATATGGCCGCAGCGTCTGGCTCGCAAGTCGCATCGCAATCTGCGAGCGACGCCGTGACGCGAGCGCCCACGAGTACGGAACCTGTCGACTTCTCTCCGAAGCCAGCGGACACGTTGATCGACGGCGGTCTGAACGCGGACAGCGCCATTTCAGACGATGCCACCTCCGTTGGGGCAAGCACGCTCGTTTTCTCACGCATGGGAGCCAACGTTGCGTCACAAGCACCGGCAGCGCCTTCGTTGGAAGCGCCCGCAACGTCCGCTACGCCAACGAGTAAGCGCAAGTTCACGCCGGAGCGCATCGAGCCTGACTTCGTCGAGCCAACGCGTCACACTGAAACGCCTACACCGCCGTGGCTGGACGAGCCGTCATCGTCGCCGAGATACGAGCCACCTCCGCTGCCGTCGTTCCTGCCGATGGACGAGCCGCCGCCGCTCGCGGACGCATTCGACGATGCTCGCGATCAGCCCGTCCCGTCTGGTGCGGATCCCGTGCGAAACGCGACGGCATTGCCTCCCGACGAAACATTCCGAAGCGCATCCACGTTGCCTGGCGACGAAACCGGCCAAAGCGCACCCGCGTTGCCGCGCGACGGCACCGTGCGGCACGCGCCCGCGTCGCTTCGAGATGACTCGATCCAAAGCGCTTCGACGTCTCCCGTCCGCGAGACCGCGCGCGAGGAAGCCCTCGACGCGCCGGAAAAGCCATCGAACATCGTGCGCTTCCCCGTCGCCGTCCCGTTGCAAGAGGCCGAAGCCGAAGCGCCACCCGCCGCAACAACGTCACCAGCAAGCGCCCCGCGCCCGCCGGTACGCGGCTTCGCGCCCACCGAATTCGAATTCCACGCGCCGCACGCATCCGCAGTTGAATTGCCCACGCTCGACCTGCTCGAACCCGCATCCGAAGACGCCGAACCCGTCTCCGAACAGCAACTCGCCGAAACCGGCCAGCTAATCGAACAACGGCTGCAGGAATTCAAGGTGCCCGTCACGGTCGTCGGCGCATCCGCTGGCCCCGTCATCACGCGCTTCGAAGTGGACCCGGCGCTCGGCGTGCGCGGCAGTCAGATTGTCGGCCTCATGAAGGATCTATCGCGAGGCCTCGGTCTCACGTCGATCCGCGTCGTCGAAACGATTCCCGGCAAAACCTGCATGGGCCTCGAACTGCCGAACGCGAAACGCCAGATGATCCGTCTGTCCGAGATTCTCGAACAGGACGTGTACCGCGCGTCGAAGTCGAATCTCACCATCGCGATGGGCAAGGACATCGTCGGCAATCCGGTCGTCACCGACCTCGCCAAGGCGCCGCACATGCTGGTCGCGGGCACGACGGGCTCCGGCAAGTCGGTCGCGATCAACGCAATGATCCTTTCGCTGCTCTACAAGGCGACGCCTGAGGACGTGCGCCTCATCATGATCGACCCGAAGATGCTGGAACTGTCCGTCTACGAAGGCATTCCGCATCTGCTCGCACCCGTCGTCACCGACATGAAGCTCGCGTCGAACGCGCTCAACTGGTGTGTCGGCGAAATGGAAAAGCGCTACCGGCTGATGTCGGCGGTGGGCGTGCGCAATCTGCAGGGCTTCAATCAAAAAATCCGCGCCACCGAAGCGGCCGGCAAGAAGCTCACGAATCCATTTTCGCTGACGCCCGATGCACCCGAGCCGCTATCGACGCTGCCGCTCATCGTCGTGATCATCGACGAACTGGCCGACCTCATGATGGTCGCGGGCAAGCAAATCGAACAATTGATCGCGCGTCTTGCGCAGAAGGCGCGCGCGGCCGGCATCCACCTGATTCTCGCGACGCAGCGGCCTTCGGTCGATGTCATCACGGGTCTCATCAAGGCCAACATTCCGACGCGCGTGGCGTTTCAGGTGTCGTCCAAGATCGATTCGCGCACGATTCTCGATCAGATGGGCGCGGAATCGCTGCTCGGCGCAGGCGACATGCTGTTCCTGCCACCCGGCACCGGCTACCCGCAACGCATACACGGCGCGTTCGTCGCGGACGACGAAGTGCATCGCGTGGTCGAATATTTGAAGCAGTTTGGCGAGCCGGAATACGAGGAAGGCATTCTGTCCGGGCCGACGTCCGAAGGCGCGTCGCCAGACCTGTTCGGCGAAACGCCCGAGGCCGAAGCCGACCCGCTCTACGACGAAGCCGTCGCGTTCGTGTTGCGCACACGGCGCGCCTCAATTTCGTCGGTGCAGCGGCAACTGCGTATTGGCTATAACCGCGCGGCGCGGCTCGTCGAGCAGATGGAAACGGCCGGGCTCGTCTCCTCGATGGGCAGCAACGGCAATCGCGAAGTGCTCGCACCGCCGGGCCCGGCCGACTAAGCGTTTTTACCAGAGCCGCAAGCGGCGCAACAGGAAGATCGTGATGGCGGCGCAGCCCGCCATCACGCCGACCACCACCCAGAACGAAGCGGGATTGTGCGTGCCCGGCAAGCCCGCGACGTTCATGCCGAAGATGCCCGTCACGAGCGTGGCGGGCAATAACAACGCGGACATGATCGCGAGCCACAAGAGCTTGCGGTTGATGTCCTCGGAAAGCAGCGCGGCGATTTCGTCCTGCAAGAGTTTGGCGCGCTCGTAGAGTCCTTCGAGCCCGCCGCCCAATCCGTTGAGCACCTGAATGGCTTGCACGAGCGCTTCCATCGAGCGCGGTTCGGCCCATTCAAGCCGGCGCGTCACGAGTTGCGTGAGCGCGTTACGCTCGGGGTCGATAAAGCGCTTGACCTCCACCAGCCGCCGCCGCACCACGCCGAGTTCGACGCGCCAGTTCGAATGGCCGCCTTCGAGCACGCCCTCTTCGACATCGTCGAGACGGTCGCCGATTTCATCGATACGGTCCGCGAAGGTCTCGTTGAGCGCGCGGATCAAACCCGCGAAAAGATCGACGGTATCGCGGAACATCGCGCCTTCGAGCACGGCATGACGCAGCCGGTCGGTCGACTGCAAGGGACGCGCGCGCACCGTAATCATGCGGTTGCGGTCGACGTAAAAGCGCAACGCGCCGGTCGCGCGAATCGCCTCGCGTGCGCCCGGCTCCGCGCCCGCGGGCGTCGCCGCGACGAGCTCCAAGTCGGCGACGACGCCGTACATGAAATTCGGTCCCATGTGCACGCGCGGGCGTTTGTCCTCGCCGTTCAGAAATTCGCGCGCGACATCGGGCATGGAACTCACGCCTTCGAGCCAGCCTTCGACGGTATCGTCGTTGGCCGAGAGATGGAGCCACGTCGGTCCGTCGCCCGTGATTGCATCGCGCGCTTCGTCCCACGAAAGCCGCAGCGCCTGGCCGCCCGCAAAGCGAAACGCGCTGATGAAGCCGGGCGGCGCCGCTTCGTTCTTGTCAGGTTGCGGGCCCGGTTCAGGACGCCCGGCGCGGCCGGAAGTGTAAGTCGTGTTCAATCTTGCTTTCCCTGCAATTTCCGTTGTCTTTCGATTTCATCAGGATACCTTTCGGTTCCGAATGCCAGGCTGCGCGAGCCGACGCAGCATCGTACTAGAACTCGTGGCGGACCCGGAAGAACACAACGCCGCCGTTGCCATCGGTTGCACGGGCCGCATGAGAAGCGCGAAGACCGTTCACAGAGATGAAACCGTGACGGCTTCGCGTCGCGGTCACGTGACGAAAGCCTGGAACGGACCATTGCCGCGATCGACAATGCACCGCGCAAAACTTCTCAAGACGGCGAGACGAACTTGAAATCGACCGGCGAGCCGATAGAAAGCCGCTTCGGATCCGATGCCAGTTCGCCCGATGCCGGATCGCGCCGGAAGAAGAACGCGCTGTCGCTGTCCTGATTGCCGACGATGAGCCAGCGCCCGCTCGGGTCGATCGCGAACTCACGCGGCGTCTTGCCAAGCGTCGGATATCGTTTCAAGAGCTTGAGATGGCCGTTGTTCGGATCGACCGCGAACGCGACGAGCTCATTCGCGTCGCCACGATTGGTCGCATACAGAAAGCGTCCATCGGGCGACAGATGCACCGCGCCGCCGCCGATCTTGCCTTTGAAGCCGGGCGCGGTCATCGGCACGCTCTGCGTTTCGCTGAGTTTGCCGTCGCGATAGTTAAAGACGAGCACCGACGCGTTCATTTCGGTCGTGAGATACGCATGCTTGCCGCTGGCATCGAAAATCAGATGCCGTGGGCCCGAACCAGCCTTGATCGGCGTGTAACGCGCATCGGTCGGACCGAACAGGCCGCGGCTGCCATCGGGCGTGTAGCGGTACGCGAACACCTTGTCGACGCCCAGGTCTTGCGTGAAGAGATATTTGCCATCGGGCGAGAACACGGTCGAGTGAACGTGCGAGTTGTCCTGCCGCCCTTTCACGGGCCCGTTGCCTTCGTGATGCACCGTCAGCACGGAGGTGCCGACGTGACCATCGGCGTTGATCGGAAACACCGCGAAGCTGCCGCCGGGATTGGCCGCCACCGAGTAATTGGCTGTCAGCAAATATTTGCCATCCGGCGAGAGCGCGAGGTAACACGGGTCGTTGCCATCCGCCGACACGCGGTTCAAAAAGCTCAACTGGCCGGTTGCGCGGTCGAAGCGAAACGCGCTGATGCCGCCGCGTTGCGAAGCCGGGCCGTTGTCGCCGGGCAGTTCGTTTACGGCATACACGTAATTGTGATCGCGACTCACGACGAGATACGACGGGTTCACCGTCTGCGCCGACGCGACGCGTGTCAGCTCGCCATTGCCGGTATCGAAGCGATAAACATAGATGCCTTCGCTCTTGCCGCCGCCCGTGTAAGTGCCGATGAGCAGATCGAGCACCTCGCCGCCCGATGAAACCGCAGCGCCACTGGCGCCCGCGGCCGGCGTCGCGCTTGCGGGCGTCTGCGCCACGGCATGCGTGGCCGCGATCGACAGGATCAACGCGAAACCCCGGGCCCACCTACGCGGCTTGAATGAAGCCAAGAGCGAACTCGTGAGCGTATTCTGTAGCGGGCGCGGCACTTGCGACGTGCGTCTCGCCGCGACGGCGGACAACCGTTCCGGCAACGGATGGCTCGGGTGCATGAAAGCTCCTCATCGTCTTCTGATGCTTGTTATCGAGGGCGATGCGCGAACGGCTGCGGCATCGTCTGGCTGGCGTGGCGCGGCCAAGTTTTGCTCCTACCGTGCCACCGGGCAAACCGCAACAGGCTAAACCCAACCATTCGAACCAACAACAAAAAGGAGTTGCTGCGATGAACATTCACGTAAGCCTTGGGCCGCTGGTGTCGCTGATCGCCGGGATTCTCATCCTCGTGATGCCGCGACTGCTGAACTTCATCGTCGCGATCTATCTGATCGTGATTGGACTGATCGGGCTATTCGGCATGGGCTCGGCGCATTTCTGACGAACGCATGCGCGCGGCTTGAACCGCGCGCATGTCCTAGGACTGGACGCGAAAGTATTCGCGTTTCAACCGTTGGCGAGTTGATCCAGCCGCAAGCGGCCTTGCAAGGACAGCGCGCCTACCGCGACGCCCGCCGCGTCGAAGGAATAGCCGCTGAAGCAGCCGCGCTCGGTGAGAAAGACAGCGGCGGTTTCCATCGCGTTGCGCGACAAACCGAGATGTCCGGGATCGAGCGCGAGCAAAGTGTCGGGCTCGTTCAACCGGCTTGCTGCGGAAAGAATGGCGATGCAGTCAGCTTTCGACGGATTGTGCATGGTGTCCTGTTCCCCGAAATCACGAAGTGATGAACCGGTATGCGACGTGCGAAGCGTGAAACCGTGGTGCGAAAGAAGGTTCGATGACAGCGCGACATGGCCCCGACGCGCAGTTGAACGACGCGACCTGAAGGCCGTTCGTAAGACTTCATTTAAACATTGGCCGATCGTTCCGGCAAGTTTTCATCGGCGAGTCACGCGGGCGTTTCCGCCAGCCCGGCGGGGCGCGCCGTTGCCGCCGCGATAAAGGAGCGTTCGCCCGGTTTCCTGCTCACAGTGAACGAATGCGGCAGAATGCGGCCAGACCAAGGGTTTGCGTTTTGCGTCTTACATGTCTGTGTCGTTCTCATTCCAACCCTCGGCGCTCTCGGGCGCCGCCAGCAGGAAGATGTCCGCATGCCAGCATTGATCGAAGATTACGCCATGGTCGGCGACGGCCACACCGCAGCACTTATTTCCCGTGACGGTTCCGTAGACTGGCTCTGCTGGCCGCGCTTCGACTCAGCCTCGTGTTTTTCGGCGTTGCTCGGCACACCCGAACATGGCCGATGGCTGCTCGCGCCGGAAATGCCCGACGGTAAAGCGCCGGTCATCCGGCGTCGTTATCGCGAAGACACGCTGATCCTTGAAACCGACTTCGAGACGCCCGATGGCGCGGTGACGATCGTCGACTTCATGCCTTCGCGCAACGGTCATTCGGAACTGGTGCGCATCGTCGTGGGCAAACGCGGCTCGGTGCGCATGAAGATGGAACTGGTGCTGCGCTTCGACTACGGCTCGGCGATTCCGTGGGTCAGCCGCCTGCCCGACGCAAGCGGCATTCGCGCGATTGCCGGTCCCGATCTCGCCGTGCTGCGTACGCCCGTGGATCTCGTCGGCGAGAACATGCGCACGACCGCGTACTTCGACGTTGGCGCGGGCGAACGCGTGCCCTTTTCGCTGTGCTATTCGCAATCGCATTTGCGGCTGCCGCCCGCGCACGATCCACACACGCAACTTGCACGCACCGAAAATTACTGGCGCGAATGGTCTAGCCAAAGTGAACTCAAGGGCAAGTGGGCCAGCGCCATACGCCGTTCGCTCATTACGCTCAAGGCGCTGGCGTATGAGCCGACCGGTGGCATCGTTGCCGCGCCGACAACGTCGCTACCCGAACAGCTCGGTGGCACGCGCAACTGGGATTATCGCTATTGCTGGCTGCGCGACGCGACCATCACGCTGCTCGCGATGATGCGCGGCGGCTACTACGACGAAGCCCGCGCCTGGCGCGCGTGGCTGGGCCGCGTGATGGCGGGTTCGCCCGATCAGGTGCAGATCATGTACGGCATCGCGGGCGAGCGGCGTCTGCCCGAATACGAGATTCCCTGGCTGCCGGGCTACGAAGGCGCACAACCGGTGCGCATCGGCAATGGCGCGGTCAATCAGTTGCAGCTCGACGTCTATGGCGAAGTGATGAACGCGTTGCATCTCGCGCGCGTCGGTGGCCTGCAAAGCGACGAAACCGCATGGTCGATCCAGTGCGCCATGCTTCAGCACCTGGACACCGTCTGGGAGATGCCCGACGAAGGCATCTGGGAAGTGCGCGGCGGCCGCAAGCACTTCACGTTCTCCAAGGTGATGGCGTGGGTGGCCTACGACCGCGCTATTCAATCGGCGGAAAAGTTCGATCTGGAAGGTCCGGTGGATCATTGGCGCGAGATGCGCGCGCGCGTGCATGCCGCCGTCTGCGCGAGAAGCTGGAATCCGCAAATCAATTCGTTCACGCAGACGTATGACGGCGATGCGCTCGATGCGAGCCTTCTTTTGATCCCATTGCTCGGCTTTTTGCCGCCCGATGATCCGCGAGTGGCCGGAACCGTACATGCAATCGAAACCACTCTGACGCACGATGGGCTGGTCAAGCGCTATCACACGACCGAAGTCGCCGATGGTCTGCCGCCTGGAGAAGGCACGTTTCTGGCTTGTAGCTTTTGGCTGGTCGACAACCTCGCGCTGCAAGGACGGCTCGATGAGGCGCATCAGATGTTCGAGCGTCTCGCCAGCCTCGCCAACGACGTAGGCCTTCTGGCCGAGGAGTACGACACGATAGCGAAGCGCATGGTTGGCAACTTTCCGCAGGCGTTCACGCACGTGGCGCTGGTGCACACCGGCATGAATCTGATGCGGCACGAAGAAGAGATGGCCGAAGCGACGGGTCAACCTGCTGGTGACTCGAAAGACGGAAATCTCAAGGCAAATCCAGCACTGGAAGCCGCGATGGCCAAGAAATAGGCAAAGTCGTGTTTGGAATACGAATGCCATGCAGTTAAGATTGGTGCAACGCACAAAATTTAACTGTTGCGCGTAGCGAAGCAAAAGCTGGTATTTTTAACCGTTTAGTGGAATCGTGCGTTTGTTGCGCGGAAAATTCTGCTTCGGCTCAAGCTCCGAACCGGGCGTGTCGTTAAATGCCCAGAAGTTGCCCAGTATCAAGCATCAGACGTTTGTAGTAAGGGAAGAGACAGTGCCTCGCGTGCGGCGACAGCCCGCCGCACGCGGGGATTATCGAGCGTCGTTGAGCCTGATCGCCGGAAGTCTTGCCGGGATCGACACGCAGACCGGTTTTTCACGGGGCAACCATGCTCTACCAAATCCACGAAGTTCAGCGGGCCATGTTGTCGCCCCTCACCGCCTGGGCCCAGGCCGCATCGAAGTCGTTTGTGAATCCGGCGAGCCCGCTTTCCTATGTTCCCGGCGCGAGCCGTTTTGCCGCCGGCTACGAATTGCTGTACCGGCTCGGCAAAGATTACGAAAAGCCGCAGTTCGACATTCACCAGATCGTGAAGGACGGCCATAACATTCCGATCGTCGAGCAGACGGTTGTCGAAAAGCCGTTTTGCCGTCTGCTGCGCTTCAAGCGCTTCGCCGACGACAGCGCCACCGTCACCAAGCTGAAGGACGAGCCTATCGTGCTGGTGTGCGCGCCGCTTTCCGGGCACCATTCAACGCTCTTGCGTGATACCGTGAACACGCTTTTGCAAGACCATAAGGTGTACATCACCGACTGGTTGGACGCGCGCATGGTGCCGGTCGAAAATGGCGCGTTCCATCTGGACGATTACGTCGAATACATTCAGGAGTTCATCCGTCATATCGGTGCGAAGGACCTGCATGTCATTTCGGTGTGTCAGCCGACCGTGCCGGTGCTTGCCGCCATTTCGCTGATGGCGAGCCGCGGCGAGGACACGCCGCGCACCATGACCATGATGGGCGGCCCGATCGACGCGCGCCGCAGCCCGACATCGGTCAATTCGCTCGCCAACGAGCACTCTTACGAGTGGTTCGAGAACAACGTCATCTATACGGTGCCGGCGAATTATCCGGGCGTGGGCCGCAAGGTGTATCCGGGCTTTTTGCAGCACGCGGGATTCGTCGCGATGAATCCAGAGCGCCACCTTACCGCGCACTGGGACTTCTATCAGAACCTTCTTCGCGGCGACGACGACGACGCCGAGCAGCATCGCCGTTTCTACGACGAGTACAACGCCGTGCTCGACATGGCCGCCGAGTATTACCTGGAGACCATCCGTATCGTGTTCCAGGAGTTCCGTCTTGCCGAAGGCACGTGGGACGTGAACGGCGAGCGCGTGCGCCCGCAAGACATCACGGCGACGGCCCTGTTCACCATTGAAGGCGAACTGGACGACATCTCCGGTAGCGGTCAGACACGCGCCGCGCACGATCTCTGCACGGGCATTCCCGCGCAGAATCAGCGGCACTTCACGGCGGAAAAAGCTGGTCACTACGGCATCTTCTCCGGACGCCGCTGGCGCACGATGGTGTATCCGCAACTGCGCGAGTTCATTCTCGAACACGACAAGGCGCCGAAGAAGGAAGCCGTGCCGGCCTGAGATTCAGTGACCGAGTTCGACTACGCGCCGGTTCATAGAACCGGTTCCGTAAAAGACGAAAAAGTCGCGCCCGTTTCCAGGCGCGACTTTTTATTGGCCGCGTGTCAGACGATTAACGACGCGTCAAAAACGCGAGCAGCAATTCCGTATTCATCCGCACCATTTGTTCGCGCTGCGACGTTTCGCTAAAGTCGAGTCCAAATGTGGCTTCGAGCGTAAATCGATTCGATACGATGTAGTAGCCGAGCCCCGACAGCGTGATATAGAACTTCAACGGGTCGACATCGTTTCGAAAAAGCCCCGCTTTCTGGCCGCGATCCAGAATTGCGGTGACCGTTTCGAGCATGGGCGAGATCAGTTCGCGCGTGCGATTCGAGCTCTTGATGTATTTCGCCTCGTGCAGGTTTTCATTGTTGATCAGCCTCAGCAATTCCGGATGATCGCGGTAGTAATCCCAGACAAAATGGGCAAGGCGCGTGATGGCCTCGATGGGCGCCACGCCGTCGAGGTCGAGCGTGCGCTCGGCTTCCACCAGCGAGCCGAGGGCGTGTTCAAGCACTGCCGTGAAAAGCTGCTCCTTACTGCCGAAGTAGTAATAGAGCATGCGTTCATTGGTTTCGGCCCGGCGCGCGATCTGATCGACGCGCGCGCCGAACAGTCCTCCCGCTGCAAACTCTTCTGCAGCAGCCAGCAGGATACGGCGACGGGTGCCTTCAGGATCTCTTTTGATTTTCGGCTGATTCATGGTGGCATGATTCAGGAGCCGCGTTGTCCGGATGAGCGTCACGCGGCCCGCGTTTGGGTACATGACGTGAACGGGCGCTGCCCATGGTTATTGGGGAACACCGTCCTGCGGTCAAACGATAAAGCGCTTTGATTATGCGCACATCGCCACGTCATTGGCAATTGGGATTAAGCGTTCGCAGCACGACTATTTGCGACTTCGGCGATAATGACGCCTAAACCCGAGCGCGTACCGTCGTCAAAAGCGGAATAAGCGCGCCGAATGCAGGCAGCGAGCAACCGTCATACGTGTTTGATTGTGGTCGAGCCGTTCTTGCGCTCCTCCCTGCCTCGACTCCCCAAGCCATATCGCGACCCCTTCGTGACCGTTATCGTTTCAAAGACGCTCGCCGAGCGCATTGAAGATTTGCTGCCGCAGACCCAGTGCACCAAGTGCGGCTATCCCGCCTGCCGGCCTTATGCGGAAGCCATCGCCGCGGGCGATGCAAACTACAACCAGTGCCCGCCAGGCGGCGCACAAGGCATCGCGCGGCTCGCTCGATTGCTCGACAAGCCCGTGATTGCGCTCGACACCACGCATGGCGTCGAACGTCCGCGTCCCGTTGCCGTGATCGACGAGAACGCGTGCATCGGTTGCACGCTTTGCATGCAGGCGTGCCCTGTCGATGCAATCGTCGGTGCGGCGAAGCAGATGCATACGGTCATCCCCGAACTGTGCACGGGTTGCGATCTATGCGTGCCGCCCTGCCCCGTCGATTGCATCGCGATGATTCCCGTGACCGGCGACGCCACCGGCTGGAATGCGTGGTCTCAACCGGAAGCCGACGCGGCGCGCGAGCGTCATGACCGGCGCGTGGCGCGCGACGAACGTGAGCGCGCGGCGGCCGAAGCGCGTGCATCGGCGCGTCGGGCGCAAGCGGCGGCATCTTCCGCACAGCCCGAAGCAGCCGTAAGCGCCGCCGTGCAAGCCGACGACCCCGAAGCCAGGAAACGCGCGATCATTCAGGCCGCGCTCGACCGCGCACGCAAGAAGAAGGAAGAGATGGCGCGCGCAGGCACCGGCCCGAAGAACACGGACAACGTGAGCCCCGCCGTGCAAGCGCAGATCGATGCCGCCGAGGAGCGCCGCCGGCAGCTCGCCATGCAGGAAGACGCGAACAACGATCCCCCGAACTCCCGATGAACGCCAAAAAGCGCCGCGCCATCTTCGAAACGTTGCAAAGCATCGACCCGGAGCCGAAGACGGAGCTCGAATACACGACGCCATTCGAACTGTTGATCGCCGTGATGCTCTCGGCGCAAGCCACCGATGTCTCCGTCAACAAGGCGATGCGCAAGATGTTCCCCGTCGCCAACACGCCTGGGAAAGTGCTTGCGCTCGGCGAGGAAGGCGTGACGGACTTTATCCGCACGATCGGGCTGTATCGGACCAAGGCGAAGAACGTGATCGCGACGTGCCGGATGTTGATCGAGCAACACGGCGGTGAGGTGCCCGACAATCGCGAGGCGCTCGAAGCGCTGCCAGGCGTCGGACGCAAGACAGCGAATGTCGTGCTGAATATTGCGTTCGGGCAAGCGACCATTGCCGTCGACACGCATATCTTTCGCGTCGCCAATCGGACGGGACTGGCGCCGGGCAAGGACGTGCGGGCGGTCGAAACCGCGCTGGAGAAGTATGTCCCGGTTGAATTTTTGCAGCACGCGCATCACTGGCTGATCCTGCATGGGCGATACGTCTGCAAGGCGCGCGTGCCGGAGTGCTGGCATTGCGCGATCGAGCCGCTTTGCGAATATCGGCCGAAGACGCCGGCGCCGGTGGTTTGAACCGCCGGGCAGCCAAGCGCCAATTGCCCCAGCGCTCAAGCAGAACCCCCACCCCAAGCTCTACAATAGCGGTCTGAATCCCGCAATCGAATCAATACCTTATGTTCAACCCTAGCCGCGACGAAGTTCGTCAGTTCTTCACCGAAACCTGGCGCAAGGAGCGCGCGAGCGAAATTCTCACGCCGCTCGAAAGCATGGCCGCCGACTGGATGCGCGAGCATCCGGAATATCACGACGCGCTCATCGATCCTGAAGCACAAGGCGCGGACTATTCGCCCGATCGCGGCCAGAGCAACCCGTTTCTGCATCTGTCGATGCATCTTGCGATCACCGAACAGTTGTCGATCGATCAGCCGCCTGGCATTCGTCGAGCGCACGAGCGACTGGCCGCGCGGCTCGGTTCCACGCACGAGGCGCAGCACGCCATCATGGAATGCCTCGGGCAGGTGATCTGGGAAGCGCAGCGCAGCAACACGCCGCCAGATACCGACGCATACCTCGCGCTCATCGAGCGTCGAGCTTCAAAGGACTAACTTCGCCGGACTAAACATCTTCGAAGCCGCGCGACAAAGCAAAACACCCCGCTCGATGCGGGGTGTTTCGTTTGATGCGAACGAACCGAAGCGCGCTTACTTCTTCAGCACGAGGTTGCCATCGAGCGATTCGATATAAGCCGCGAGATCCTTCAGGTCGCTCTGCGACAGGTTCTGCACCTGCGCCGCCATGATGGCGTTGTTGCGGCCGAAATTCGGATTTCCGCCGCCAATCTGATACTGCCGGAGCGCCCAGTAGATATAGCTCGCATGCTGACCCGCGAGACGCGGATACTCGCCGCTCACTGGTTTATTGAGGTTAGGGCCGTGGCAGGCCGAGCAATTGTGGCTCTCGGACAGTGCCTTGCCGTTGCCGACGTCCGCCGCGTGCGCAACATTCAACGCCGCCATGCCGATGAGCGCCGCTGCCGCGCATGCCGCCTTGAAGCTTGTGTGGAGTGCCTGAGAGGGCATCATGAATTCTCCTGTGTCCATGCAATACCGGATTGCCGTATCGACGTCGGCGCATGAGTGCGCGCGCGTCGCATCGAGTCAAACGCTAAACAGCACGGATCACTTGTCGGGATTGTTCTTCGATTGGGGAGTTTGCGCGGCGTAGTACGCGGCAATATCGGCGATGTCCTGATCGGACAAGGTAGTCGCGATGGCGCGCATGGTGTCGAAGTGGCGGTCGCCCTTCTTGTAGGCATGCAGCGCATTGGCGATGTACTGCGCGTTCTGACCGCCGAGCATGGGCACTTCATAAACTTCGGGATACGCCGTGCGATAGCCGGGTATGCCGTGGCAGCCGATGCACATCGCGACCTTGCCCTCAGCGGCCTTTGCGTTGCCCACGACGTCGGCCGACGCCTGGGTCGCGAAGCCGGCAAGACCCGACAGCGCTGCAATCACGGCACATTTGCCGACAAAATTGTTCATAGCTTCTAACCTAGCATGAGGGGAAATCCGGCGCGCTTCTACCGCCTGGGGCCAAGGCCGCGCCGAGCGCATCACAACCTTCTCGGGACTGTTTTCGCTATTTAGCCACGCAGGCCAAAAAAATCGGGCTAATTGTACCGCGCGACCTCCCCACCGTCCACAAGGGGAGATCGCGCGAAAGCCCTGCTGACAAGGGGAATCGGCTGAAAAGCAGCCAACCCGCCTGCGACAATTGGTCCCTGCACAAACATTCCGATTGACTTCACCCGACTTCGGATGCAGGGCCGGCGCGCGTGCTCCGGCGTGCCTGAAGCGGCTCACACGATACCCCGGCAAGCCCCGATGCCAAAAGGTCTTCTGACTTATACTGGGATTTTTTTCCTCACCGGACTTCGTCATGCGTTTCGAAGGCTCATCGCAATACGTCGCGACCGACGACCTCAAACTCGCGGTGAACGCCGCGGTGACGCTGCAACGCCCGCTCCTCATCAAGGGTGAACCCGGCACCGGCAAGACCATGCTTGCCGAGGAAGTGGCAAGCGCGCTCGGCATGCCGCTCCTGCAATGGCATATCAAGTCGACCACCAAGGCCCAGCAAGGCCTCTACGAATACGACGCCGTCTCGCGCCTGCGCGACTCGCAACTCGGCGACGAGCGCGTGAAGGACATCCGCAACTACATCGTCAAGGGCGTGCTGTGGCAGGCCTTCGAAGCGGATCGACAGACGGTGCTCCTGATCGATGAGATCGACAAGGCCGATATCGAGTTTCCGAACGACCTGCTGCGCGAACTCGACCGCATGGAGTTCTATGTCTACGAGACGCGGGAACTCGTGAAGGCGCGGCATCGCCCGCTCGTCATCATCACGTCGAACAATGAGAAGGAACTGCCCGACGCGTTCCTGCGCCGCTGCTTCTTCCACTACATCAAGTTCCCGGATGCGCAGACGATGAAAGAAATCGTCGAAGTGCATTACCCGGACATCAAGCAGGAGTTGCTCGCCGCCGCGATGCAGAGCTTCTTCGAACTGCGCAACGTGTCGGGCCTGAAGAAGAAGCCGTCCACCTCCGAGCTGCTCGACTGGCTGAAGCTGCTTCTCGCCGACGACATCCCGCCTGAAGCACTGCGCTCGACTGATCAAAAGCAGATCGTGCCGCCGCTGCACGGCGCGCTTCTGAAGAATGAACAGGACGTCGCGCTATTCGAGCGGCTTCTGTTCATGAACCGCAACAACCGCTAACCAAGCCCTGGAAAAAGCACGCATGAGCCGCTGGATCGAACCCGTCACGCTCGAAGGCGAGCACGTCAAGCTCGTGCCGCTCACCGTCGAACATGAAGCCGCGCTCACGGTCGCTGCTTCCGACGGCGAGTTGTGGAAACTCTGGTACACCTTCGTGCCGTCGCTCGACAAGACGCGCGCATATATCGATACAGCGCTCGACATGCGCGACCGTCTTGGCGCGCATCCCTTCGCGGTGATCGATGCGAAGACTGGCGATGTCGTCGGTTCCACGCGCTATTTCGCGGTCGACGAAACGCATCGGCGGCTGGAAATCGGCCATACGTGGTATGCAAAGCGCGTGCAGCGCACCGCGCTCAACACCGAAGCCAAGCTGCTCCTGCTCACGCATGCCTTCGAAAGGCTCGATGCGATCGCCGTCGAGTTCCGCACGCATTTCATGAATCACCGCTCGCGTGCAGCCATTGCGGGGCTTGGCGCGAAGCAAGACGGCATTCTGCGCAACCATCAGATAGGACGCGACGGCGTGTTGCGCGATACCGTCGTGTTCTCGATCATTCAGTCGGAATGGCCCGCGGTGCGCGCGCATCTGAAGTATCGGCTCGACCGCTGATTCACCTCGCTATGGAGAGCGCGCCATGCTGATCGACTTTTTCTACTCGCTGCGCGACGCGAAGCTGCCCGTCTCGGTCAAGGAATACCTGACCTTGCTCGAAGCGCTGAAGGCCCAGGTCATCTCGCCCTCGCTCGACGAGTTCTATTTCCTCGCGCGCATGGCGCTCGTCAAGGACGAGAAGTACTTCGACAAGTTCGACCGCGCGTTCGGCGCGTACTTTCATGGCATCACCGAGTTGCCCGACGAAGCCTTCGAGGTTCCGCTCGACTGGCTCAAGAAGCGGCTCGAACGCGACTTCACGCCGGAAGAGAAAAAGCGCATCGAGGCAATGGGCGGTATCGACAAGCTGATGGAGCGCCTGAAGGAACTGCTCGACGAGCAAAAGGACCGCCACGAAGGCGGCAACAAGTGGATCGGCACGGGCGGCACGTCGCCATTCGGACATGGCGGATACAACCCGGAAGGCATCCGCATTGGCGGCGATTCGCCCGGCGAGCGCAGCGCGGTCAAGGTGTGGAACGAGCGCGCCTATGCCGATTACGACGATCAGGTGGAAATCGGCACGCGCAACATCAAGGTCGCCTTGCGACGCTTGCGCCGCTTCGCGCGCGAAGGCGCCGCGGACGAACTCGATTTGCCCGACACCATTCGCAGCACGGCAGCCAACGCCGGCTGGCTCGATCTGAAGATGGTGCCGGAGCGCCACAACAAAGTGAAAGTGCTGATGCTGCTCGATGTCGGCGGCTCCATGGACGATCACATCAAGCGCGTCGAAGAGCTTTTTTCGGCGGCGAAGGCCGAGTTCAAGCATCTCGAGTTCTTTTACTTCCACAACTGTGTGTACGACTATCTGTGGAAAAACAATCGGCGCCGGCATGCCGAACGCACGCCGACCTTCGACGTGCTGCATAAATTCACGCCGGACTACAAGCTGATCTTCGTCGGCGACGCCACCATGAGTCCCTACGAAGTGCTGCAACCGGGCGGCTCGGTCGAATACAACAACGCCGAAGCCGGCGCGGTGTGGCTGCGGCGTCTTGCCGATCAGTTTCCGCATCATGCGTGGCTGAACCCGGAGCCCGAGCGGCTGTGGGAATATCGCCAGTCCGTTTCCGCGATCCGCCATGTCCTCGGCAACCGCATGTACGCGCTCACCATGGCAGGCCTCGAAAGCGCGATGCGCGCGCTGTCCAAATAACCATCCACCACGCATGAACGTCTCTTCCTCCACGCCCGCCCCGCTTCGCCCGCTTGCCGATACCTCCCTTTCCGCCATCGTCGCCGGCTTCGTCGCGATGATGACCGGCTACACCAGTTCGCTCGTGCTGATGTTCCAGGCGGGCCAGGCCGCGCATCTGTCGGACGCGCAGATTTCGTCGTGGATCTGGGCGCTTTCCATCGGCATGGCGCTGTGCACGATCGGCTTGTCGCTGCGCTATCGCGCGCCTATCGTCGTCGCGTGGTCGACGCCGGGCGCGGCCTTGCTCATCTCGTCGCTGCCGAACGTGGCGTATGGCGAGGCGATCGGGGCGTTCATCGTGTGCGCGGTGCTCCTGACCGCGGTCGGCGTGACGGGCTGGTTCGACACGCTCATGAAGCGCATTCCGTCGGGCATCGCCGCAGCCTTGCTTGCGGGCATTCTGTTCGAAATCGGCATCGAGATTTTTCGAGCGGCGCAAATGCAGACGGCGCTCGTGCTAGTGATGTTCTTCACGTACCTCATCGCCAAGCGCCTGGCGCCGCGTTACGCCATTCCGGCGACGCTCATCGCCGGAATCGCCGTCGCGGGTTCGCTCGGACTGCTCGACTTTTCGCGCTTCCATGTGGCGCTCGCACACCCCGTTTTCACGATGCCGTCGTTCTCCGTCTCGGCAATCGTGAGCATCGGCATTCCGCTCTTCATCGTGGCGATGGCCTCGCAAAACGTGCCGGGCATCGCCGTCTTGCGCGCCGACGGCTACGACACGCCTTCCGCGCCGCTCATTTCGACCACCGGCATCGCTTCCTTGCTGCTCGCGCCGTTCGGCTCGCACGGCGTCAATCTCGCGGCGATCACGGCCGCCATCTGCACCGGCCGCGAAGCGCATGAAAATCGCGACAAGCGTTATACGGCGGCGGTCTGGTGCGGCGTCTTCTATCTCGTCGCGGGCACGTTCGGTGCGACCATTGCGGCGCTGTTCGCGGCGTTCCCGAAAGCGCTGGTCGTTTCGGTCGCGGCGCTCGCGCTTTTCGGTTCGATCATGAGCGGACTCGCCAACGCCATGCACGACGTGCGCCAGCGCGAGCCGGCGCTCGTCACGTTCATGGTGACGGCTTCCGGGCTGACCCTGCTGTCGATCGGCTCCGCATTCTGGGGTTTAATCGCGGGCGTCGTGACGCATCTGATCCTTAATGCGCGCCGGCCGAGCGCCTAAAATGACGGTATCGGCCGGCATTATCTGGCCGAGACATTGCAACTACTTCTGCATCACCGTCATGTCTCTGATCGACAAATTACTGGCGCGCGGCATCTCCGCCGGCGCGACAAAGCGCAAGACGATCGTTCGCGTCCTGCTCGACGACACCGGCACCGTCCAGGATGTCGTGCTCAAAAAAAGTTGCGGCGATACGGCCAAGGACGCGCGCGCCCTCAAGGAAGTACGCGCCATGCGCTTTCCACGCGGGCAGATCGGTTCAGGCACGGTGCGGCGCTGGCACGAGCTGGCGTACAGCATCGAGTGACCGCGCTGTAAGGAACCGTGCCGTGCAGCTCCGGTCGAAGCCGGGCATGCCGCGTGCGCGCTTTCAAGCGTGAAACCCGTGCGCGGGACTAGAATGATGAAGTCAGAAATCAGGGGCGCGCCGCAGCCGAAGCATCGCATGCGGCGTCGCGTTCAAGGGCAAACCGCGGGCCACCGCAATTGACAAGGCGCATTGCGCCGACAACTCGACATGACATCCGCTCTCGACCAGCTCAAGCAATACACCACCGTCGTCGCCGATACCGGCGACTTCCAGCAATTCGTCGCGTTCAAACCGCAGGACGCCACGACCAATCCGTCGCTGATCCTGAAGGCCGTGCAGAAGGACGACTACAAGCCGCTGCTCGAGAAGACCGTCAAGGAGCACAAGGACAAGCCGATGGGTCAGATCATCGACAATCTGCTCGTCGCGTTCGGCACCGAGATTCTGAAGATCATTCCGGGCCGCGTATCGACCGAAGTCGACGCACGCCTTTCGTTCGACACCAAAGGCTCGATCGACAAGGCACACGAAATCATCAAGCTGTACGACGCAGCGGGCATCTCGAAGGACCGCGTGCTGATCAAGCTGGCGTCCACGTGGGAAGGAATCCGCGCGGCCGAGGTGCTGCAAAAGGAAGGCATCCACTGCAACATGACGCTCTTGTTCTCGCTGGCGCAAGCCGTCGCGTGCGCGGAAGCCGGTGCGCAACTGATCTCGCCGTTCGTCGGCCGCATCTACGACTGGTACAAGAAGTCGGCGGGCGCCGAATGGGACGAAGCGAAAATGGGCGGCGCTAACGATCCGGGCGTGCAGTCGGTGCGCCGCATCTACGCGTACTACAAAAAGTTCGGCTACAAGACGGAAGTCATGGGCGCGAGTTTCCGCACAGTGAGCCAGATCACGGAACTCGCGGGTTGCGATCTTTTGACCATCAGCCCCGATCTCCTGAAGAAACTCGCCGACAGCGACGAGAAGGTTGAGCGCAAGCTCTCCGCGGATTCGGTCAAGAACGAGAACGTCGAGAAGATCAGCGTCGATGAGCCGACCTTCCGCTTCCTCGTCAACGACGACGCCATGGCCACCGAAAAACTCGCGGAAGGTATTCGCGCGTTCGCTGCCGATGCAATCAAGCTCGAAAAGCTGATTACCGCGCTTCAATAAGCCGGGCGCTTCCCCAATGCAGTACAACAAATGGCGCACTTGCACTGCGCCATTTTGTTGTCATGGGTCAGTGTTTCTGTAAACGCACTATTCCCGTTTATTTTGACCTAAATTGACCTTTTCCCAGTTTCCATAAACGCGCGTTGCAATAGACTGCGAGGCTCTGAGGCAAAACGTAAGAGCTTAAAAAGTCAGTCATGCAACTCGATACTTATGTGTTCTTCAACGGCGACTGCGCGGACGCGCTCGCTCTCTACCAAACCGCACTCGGCGCGGAGATTCATGCGCTGATCCGCTTTCGCGACACGCCCGACAGCGCGAGCGTTCCGCCCGAATGGCAGGACAAGGTCATGCACGCGCTCTTCAGCGTGGGACCTAACGCCATCATGGTGTCGGACGGCCAGTTCGGTCAGCCGTCGAAGGCTTATCAGGGCTTCACGCTGTCCATCGCCGCCGACGACGCGGCTTCCGGCGAGCGCATGTTCAACCAGCTCGTCGAAGGCGGCGAAGTGCTGACCCCGTGGCAGGCCACGTTCTTCACGGCAGGCTTCGGCATGCTGAAGGATCGTTTCGGCGTGCCCTGGCTCATCAACGTGGTCAATACCACCGAGGAAGCACCCGCGCAGGCGTGACAGCCCGCTCACTGAAGGCGCGAGACGAGCACAGTCAATCGTTGAGCGGCCGTGCGCCTTCTATGTTCCACTGCCGCTCGATCTCACTCAGTCGCAAGCGCAGGCGTTCCACCTGCTCCGCAAAACGCATGGCGAGCCAGTGCATGCCCTGCGTCGATAAATCACTTTCATTCGCTTCTCCTGGCATCGGCGTGAATACGGTCAGGTCCACGCTTCGGTGCAAAAGACCCACGCGCCCGAAACGCAGCGCGCGCGACATGCGCAGCAGCTTGTGCCGCGCCTCCTGCTCACGCGGCGTGCAGTCAATGCCGAAATTCTCCCCCGCCGACGAAGCCAGCATTTCCAGTGCCGCCAGGATCGAACGATGCAGGCGCTGAATCTCCTCTAGCCGCGCAATTGGCACATGTGTTTCCTTTGCGACCGATTCCATCAAGCCGCGCGCCTGCACGAGACGCTGGCTCATCGCAAGAAAGCGCCGCGTGGTTTCCTCGGGCAACAGCGGCTTGCCATCGAGCAATGCGCCGTAAAGCCGCGCGCATTCGCGCAGGTTGTCCGCCAGCCGATAGCGCCACGAATACGTTGCGTACTGCGGCAGCACGAACGAGAACGCCAGCGCGATGGCAATGCCGATCATCACATTGGCCGTGCGCCACAGCCCGACATCGAAGGAAAGATCGCCATGACCGGAGACGATGACCATTGTGATCGCGGTCAGCAGCGCGACATAGCCCGCCTTGCCGATTGCGTAGTAGGCGCACGCGCCCGCGAACAGGGACATTAGAAAGAAAAACAGCAGGAGCGAGCCGAACAGCGCATGCACGAGGATCAGAAAGAGGCCGATGCCCGCGCCGAGCGCCGTACCCAGTGCCCGTTCAACGGCTTTCTTGCGGATATTGCCGTAGTGCTGCAAGCCGCCGATCACGACCAGCAGCGACACCGACGCCCACACGCCATGCGGGACGTTGATGCCGGTCGTCACCAGAAACGAGGTTGCCATGCCGAGCGCGACGCGCACCGCGTGGATCACGTTCGCATGCCGGTATCGAAAATACGGCGAAGCGAGCCCGTGCATGAGCCGCCTTGCCTGCATGCGCCGGGGTGACACGGAAGTCTGTAAGGGCATGGTCGCTCGTGGTCCGAAGTCGAAACGCCCGCAACAGCCGGAAGGCGGTTACGGGCGTTCAGGGTATCAAACGCGGAGGAATCGCGCGATCAACCTTCCACGATGTCCAGATAATCTTCCGGACGTGTACGGTCATCCGAACGTTTGAGGCCGAGCGCGCGTACCAGCAGGCTCACGACGATGGACACCACGAGATTGACGATCAACGCCCACACCGCCGCATAGCCCGGCACGGCGTAGCCGAACATATGCACGGTGAAGATCGAGCCCTTGAGTTGCAGCGATACGGCCATCCACGTACCCGTGCCGATACCCACCGCCCAGCCGATCAGCAGACCGCGATGATCCAGCACGCGCGTATAGAGACCGAGCACGAGCGCGGGAAGCGTCTGGATGATCCAGATGCCGCCGAGCAGTTGCAACTGGATGGCATAAGTGAGCGGCAGCGCGAGAATGAACACCACCGCGCCCACTTTCACGATCAGCGAGACGAGCTTGGCGACGTTGGTTTCCTGCTCGGGCGTCATCGACCGGTTGACGAACTCGCGATGCACATTGCGCGTGTAGAGGTTGGCCGCCGCGATCGACATGATCGCCGCGGGCACCAGCGCGCCGATGCCGATGGCCGCGAACGCCACGCCCACGAACCACGACGGGAAGTAATGCAGAAAGAGCGCCGGCACGGCGAAGTTCGCGCCATAGGCCTTGAAGTACGACGCGTATTCCGGCATGTCCTTCACGCCCGAGGCAAGCGCCATGTAGCCGAGCAGCGCGAGCAGCCCGAGCACGAGCGAGTACGCGGGCAACAGTGCCATGTTGCGGCGAATGGTGTTGCCCGAGTTCGACGAAAGAATCGCCGTCACCGAGTGCGGATACAGGAACAGCGCGAGCGCCGAACCCACCGCGAGCGTCGCGTACGCGCTGTAGCCGTTGAGGCTCGCGGTATCGGGCGCCTTCAAGAGCAGCTTGGCGGGCGGCACGACCCCGAAGATGTGCCCGAAGCCGCCGAGCTGCGCGGGAATGATGATCATCGCGGCGATGATGGTGATGTAGATCAGGACGTCCTTCACCACGGCGATCATCGCGGGCGCGCGCAGGCCCGAGGTGTACGTGTAGGCCGCGAGAATCGCGAACGCGATGATGAGCGGCATGTCGCCGAGCAATCCTTGCGTCGAAAAGCCGAGCGCGCCGATCACCACTTCGATGCCCACGAGTTGCAACGCGATATACGGCATGGTCGCGACGATACCCGTCACGGCGATCGCCAGCGCGAGCATGCGGCTGTTGTAGCGTGCATGCACGAAGTCGGCGGCGGTTACGTAGCCGTGCCGCTTCGCGATACTCCACAGCTTCGGAAACACGACGAAGGCGAACGGATAGATCAGGATGGTGTAAGGCAGCGCGAAAAAGCCCGTCGCGCCCGCGCCGAACACGAGCGCCGGCACGGCCACGAAGGTGTACGCGGTGTAGAGATCGCCGCCGAGCAGGAACCACGTGACGACGGTTCCGAAGCGCCGGCCGCCCAAGCCCCATTCGTCGAGCTGGCCGAGATCGCCCTTGCGCCAGTGCGCGGCGATGAAGCCTAGAATCGTCACGCCGACGAAGAACAGGACGAAGACGAAAGTCGCGGTGAGATTCATCATCGCGGGGCTCCTTGTCGGGGCGTGGCACGACCCGAGGACAGCGCCTTGGTCTTCTTATAGACGACGGCCGTGATGACCGCGCTGATTAGCACCCACAGCAACTGATACCAGTAAAAAAACGGAAAGCCCCACAGAACCGGCTCGATCTTGTTGTAAAACGGCACCCAAACCACGCCGATCCATGGAAGGATCAGAAGCCAGAGCCAATGCTTGTTGCGTGGTTGTCCTGTGCCGGTCGCAGCTTCGTGAGCCATGACGGTCTCCCTATTGTTTTGAGCATTCGCTTTGGCCGCGGCCAGGCGAGGACGGTCGGTCGCTCGCTCGAAAGGCCGGTTGCCATCTTGCATGGCACGCCGCTGAAAGCGCCCCGAAATAACAGGAGGAGTATATGGACCGAAAAACGCGGGTCAAGCAGGGGGAATCCCGACTAATCCCCTGATAAGAAATGAGATCGTAAAAATCGCCGGGATCGCCTGCCTGGATTGGCTGGAGCGGAACCGAGGATCAGATGGCGAACGAACCGGTCATCGGCAGCTTCGCGATTTCAGCCAGGCCTTTTACCCACTTGCGCGCGGGCAGGCCGAGTTGCGCTTCGATCAGCCTGGCGCGGGCTTCGAGCGCGGCGAACGGCACGTCTAGCGCGGGACCGGCGAAGGCGAGCGCGATACGGTTGCCGTCGTGTACTTCCGGCAGCGCGATCACGCGATGGGCAAATGCCTCGTTCAGATGCCGCATGTTGCGCACGAAGCTCGGGTGATCGCCGAACAGGTTGATCGTGACGACGCCCGCATCCGGTGTGAGACACGCCCGGCACGCGCGATAGAACGACACGCTGTCGAGCACGGGACCGCGCGCGCTGGCGTCGTAGATATCGATCTGCAGCGCGCCGATGGTGCCGTGGTTCGCGCGGTCGTTGACGAACTCCCACGCGTCGCGTTCGGTGACGGTGAGGCGCGCGTCGTCGTACGGAAGCTCGAACATGGCGCGCGCGGCGATCACGACCGCCGGATTCAACTCGACCGCTTCGACTTGCGCGCGTTTCAGGAAGCGATAGCAGAACTTGGTGAGCGCGGCCGAGCCGAGCCCGAGTTGCACGATGCGCGCCGGCGTCTCGATGAAAAGCAGCCACGCCATCATCTGCTGCGCGTATTCGAGTTCGAGGTGATCGGGCTTTTTGATGCGCATCGCGCCCTGGATCCATTCAGTGCCGAAGTGCAGATAACGCACGCCGCCCTCTTCCGAGAACGTCACGGGCGCGAAGCGCGGCTTACGCGGCGCGTCGATGCGCGGCGCGTTGGCGAGATCGTCGTCATCGCCCTTGATGCGGCGGCGGTCCTGTTTCGCCGCGTCCTTGTTGCGGCCGAACGCGCGTGCTTCGGCGGATGCGCGCTTGATCAGATTCTTCATTGTGTGCTGAGAATGTCGCGCCAGACGCGCAGTTTTTGGTCGAACGAGAGCATAGCATTGGCCGCGCTCGACGAAGGCAGCACGAGCGTCGCGTAACCCGCGGCGCTCGCCTGCGCTTCGAAGCGGCCCGAAGTCTTGCCGTTGAAGCAGACTTTCCCGAGCGCGGGAAAGCGCGTGTGAAATGCGTGGAAGTCGTTCGCGGCGGCGTTGCGGATTGCGCTGTCGAGGCTGCCCTGGCGCTCGCATGCGGCGAGCACGTCCCATAAGCCGATCCGATGAGCGAGCAGGCGTTGCAGACGTTCCTCGTAGCTGAATTCATGCAGCGGTTCGCCGATCACCGCGCCCACGAGCCGCCAGAATTGATTGCGCGGATGCGCGTAGTACTGCGTCGCCGTCAGCGATGCGACGCCCGGAAAGCTGCCAAGAATCAGCGTATGCGTGGCGCGGTCGGCCACGGGCGCGAATCCGGTCAGCGTCATCGGGCTTTCTCGTCCGCGACGCGCTTTGCATGCGAACTCAGGTGCTCGAACGCCCGCGCATGCTCACGATGATGAACACCCCGCGGTCTTGCCGATTCCGCGAGCCGGGCCCAGAGCGCATCGAGCATGCATTCGGTGACCATGAGCGGCGCGCCGTGGCGCAGGAATACCGAGCGGCGCGCGTGCAGAGCATGTCCGGGCGGCGTTTCGCGCAAGGCCAGCGCATGGAGCGGATGCCGCGCGGTGACGACGCGGCTTGCGAGTACGGAACGGGACACGCTGCTGTCGCTGTAGAGAAGTTCGGCGAGCGGGCGGGTGCGCAGGCGGCGCATCGATTGCCAGATGCCCGTGCTGTGCGACAGCGCGACGATGCTGTGCGCGACTACAACTGCGACGCCATCGACCTTCAACGCGACTTCGCGCGTCCACACTGGCGTGCGCGGCGTGACGCCGAGCGATTGCCATTCGTCAAGCCACGGCGCGGCGACGCATTCGCGCGTCACTTCCACAGTGACTTGTCCTAGCGCGCGCAAGTGCGCGGTCAGGGAGCCGCCGCGTGTGAGCCAGTCTTTTTGATGCCCCGTAAGCGATGCGAGCGGCGCGCTGCGCCAATGGCGGTCGACGGGATCGGTGCAGGTCAGCATGGCATTGATTATAAAACCGCGCTTGCCCTTCGGACAAATCGTATGGAATGGCGGCGCGCAACGCAGCACACTGAATTGCAGACCGTGGATTTCACGATCAGCGCATTTATAAAAGGATATCTAAATGTCTAAAAACACAAAGCAGACGTCGAACAAGGTGGCGCATTTGGCATCCGAGACGCTTCATGATCCGAAAGCATCGGAGATCAAAAAGAGTCTTGCCGCGTCGGCTCTATCACAGGCCCATAGCGCGAAGCAAACAAGCGGCGCGATGGAGCACAAGGCAAGCGAAGTGCTGAAAAGCCCGAAGTATTCGAAGGAAACGAAGACGCTAGCTGCTTCCGTGCTCGCCCAGTCCAACAAGGAGCGCAAGTAAAAATACACGCTGCCGGTCCGTTCCGGCAGCGCGCATCCAAAGGTCGAGACTTCAAGCGCGCTAACGACAACGCTTCAGTCCGCTTCCGTGCCAGAGCGGGCCAAGAAGTCGTAGCCGCAAAAAAAACGCGCCGCCGTTCACTCGGCGGCGCGTCCTTCACCTCAACAACCAACTCTCGACCTCAACGCGCCAACAACAACGCATTCGTCCGCTTCACGAAACTCGCCGGATCTTCCAGCGATCCGCCTTCGGCCAGCAACGCCTGATCGAACAGCAGATGACACCAATCCGCGAAATTCGCGCCATCGGTCTGCAGCGCCTTCACCAGCGGATGTTCCGGGTTCACTTCGAGAATCGGCTCCATCTTCGGTGCGTTCTGCCCCGCTGCCTTCAGCATGCGTTGCAGGTAGCCGCTCATGTCGCCTTCGTCGGCCACGAGACAGCTCGGCGAATCGGTCAGGCGGAAGGTCAGGCGCACGTCCTTGGCCTTGCCTTCGAGCGCTTCCTTCATCTTCTCGACGAGCGGCTTGAATTCCTCGCCGACCTTTTCCTGCTGCTGCTTTTCCTCGTCGTTCAGCGCGCCCAGATCGAGGTCGCCACGCGCGACGCTCCCCAGCGGCTTGCCGTCGAATTCGTTGAGGAAGGAGAGCATCCATTCGTCGACGCGATCCGTCAGCAACAGCACTTCCACGCCCTTCTTGCGAAACACTTCCAGATGCGGACTGTTCTTCGCGGCCTGCCAGCTGTCCGCGGTGACGTAGTAGATCTTCGTCTGCTCGGGCTTCATGCGCGAGACGTAATCGGCGAGCGAGACGTTTTGCACGTCGGAGTCGTTATGCGTCGATGCAAAACGCACCAGCTTCGCGATGCGATCCCGGTTGCTGAAATCCTCGCCAATGCCTTCCTTGAGCACCTGACCGAATTCCTTCCAGAAATTCGTGTACTTTTCTCGGTCGGCTTCGTCGGTTGCTTCGGCCGATGACGATGCGATTTCTTCCAGCATCGACAGCACGCGCTTGCTCACGCCTTCGCGAATTGCCTTAACGTCGCGGCTTTCCTGCAGGATCTCGCGCGAGACGTTGAGCGGCAGATCGGCCGAATCGACCACGCCCTTCACGAAGCGCAAATACGCGGGCAGCAATTGCTCGGCATCGTCCATGATGAAGACGCGCTTCACGTAGAGCTTGAGGCCGCCGCGATGTTCACGGTTCCACAGATCGAACGGCGCGTGCTTCGGCACATACAATAGTTGCGTGTATTCGCTGCGGCCTTCCACGCGGTTGTGCGTCCACGCGAGCGGGTCGTCGTGATCGTGCGAAATATGCTGGTAGAACTGCTTGTATTGCTCGTCGGTGATGTCGCTCTTGTTACGCGTCCACAGCGCGCTCGCCTGATTGACGGTCTCGTCTTCGTCCTTCTCGACCATCTCGCTCTTCTCGGCGTCCCATTCTTCCTTCTTCATGAGGATGGGCAGCGCGACGTGATCCGAATACTTCTGGATGATCGACTTGAGCTTGTGACTCGAAAGCAGTTCGTCCTCTTCCGGACGAAGATGCAGCGTGATGGTCGTGCCGCGTTGCGCGCGCTCAATATTCTCGACTTCGAACTCGCCTTCGCCCGCGCTCGTCCAGCGCACGCCTTCCGATGCCGGCAGACCGGCGCGGCGCGATTCCACTGTGATCTTGTCGGCGACGATGAAGCCCGAGTAAAAGCCCACGCCGAATTGTCCGATGAGCGCGGCGTCCTTTTGCTGGTCGCCGGAGAGCTTCGAGAAGAACTCTTTCGTGCCCGAGCGCGCGATCGTGCCCAGATGCGAGATGGCTTCTTCGCGGCTCATGCC
Source organism: Caballeronia sp. LZ001 (assembly GCF_031450875.1). Taxonomy (NCBI): domain Bacteria; kingdom Pseudomonadati; phylum Pseudomonadota; class Betaproteobacteria; order Burkholderiales; family Burkholderiaceae; genus Caballeronia; species Caballeronia sp. LZ001. The sequence continues at coordinate 2,096,168 of NZ_JARTVX010000004.1, forward strand.
AATGCCGTTGTCGTCGATGGTGACGGTGCGCGCCGCCTTGTCGAACGACACGCGGATACGCAAGTCCGGATCGTTCTCGTAGAGCGCGCTGTTTTCGATTGCCTCGAAGCGCAGCTTGTCTGCCGCGTCCGATGCGTTTGAAATCAGCTCGCGCAGGAAGATTTCCTTGTTGCTGTAGAGCGAATGAATCATCAGTTGCAGAAGCTGCTTCACTTCCGCCTGAAAGCTCATGGTTTCTTGCGCCATGGTCGAGTCCTCTGGTTGAGTTTTATAGATGCGGTTCGGAATGCGCGGCGTGCGATCTTAAGCCACTTGCATGGCATGCGCCGCGTACACGCGCAGAATTCGTCCGATATATGGGCGGGACGGGCTATTTCAAGGGCCGGTGAAAAGCCGGTTAGGATGACGCTTTAGCACGACCGATCGCCCGACCATGTTTCACACGCCGAAGCCCTTGATACGCGCACGGCCGCTCACGCCCGGTGAGATCGCGCTGGCGCGGTGCGTGTTCGGCGCTTCGATCGATTATTCGACGGTCCGCGTTCACGCTCGCGGCTATCTGCCGTTCGGACTGCAACCGCGACACACCGCGATGTCGCCGAACGGCAACCTCTATTTTCCACGCGCATGCTACCAGCACGACTTCTCCGCCTGCGACCTCGGTGAGCGCATGTGGTTCATCCACGAGATGACGCATGTGTGGCAGTTCCAGCTCGGCTATTGGGTGAGGCTGCGCGGGGCGATTCGTATCGGCCTGCCTTATCGCTATGCGCTCGCGGCCGACAAAGGTCTCGCGGACTACAACATGGAAGCGCAAGGCAACCTGCTTGCCGACTATTACGCGCTAAAGTTTTGCAGCGGACAGGCGCGGCTCTATGAGCGTCGGTATCGGTTGATGCCGGGTGCGCTTGCGCTCTTCGAGCACGTGCTGGCGGGGTTTTTGAATGCGCCATCGGACCGGCGGCATTTGCCTCGTCTTCGGAATCGGCCGCGTCGGGAGAGTTGACGTGCGGCCGGGGTGCGCGGTTTTCCACGACACCATTCAGCCGAGCCGCTCGCCTAGGAACCCCGCCGCGCCGCCTTTTCCCGATGACTCGCCAGCAACTCCGGCAACGCCGGATCGCCGCAGTTGGCGATGTTGAAGCGCATCCACGTAGTGGGCGACTGATTCGGCGAAAACAGGCTGCCCGGCGTCAATAAAAAGCCGGCTTCGTGCCCCGCCGCCGCGAGACTTTCCGAATCGACACCCGTGTCGGCCCAAAGAAACATGCCGGCCGATGGCGTCGTGAACAGCTTCAGACCGGTCTTTTCCAGCATGCGGGCGGTCTTGTCACGCACGGCGTCGAGCCGCCCGCGCAGCCGTTCGACGTGCCGCCGGTAATGCCCTTCGGTCAGTACCTTGTAAAGCACGCGTTCGTTGAGTTCGGGCGTCGTCATGCCGACGAGCATCTTCTGATCGGCGAGCGCCTTCGCCACTTCCGCCGATGCGGCGACATAGCCCACGCGCAGATTCGCGGCGAGCGTCTTCGAAAAGCTGCCGAGAAAAATTACGCGCTTGAGTTGATCGAGCGATACAAGGCGCGTTGCCGGATACGAAGGCGCACACAGATCGCCGTAGATATCGTCCTCGATGACCATGAAGTCGTACTGCTGCGCGAGTTGCAGGATGCGGAACGCCTGCGCCGCCGTGAGCGACGTGCCGGTCGGGTTCTGCAGCACCGAGTTGATGATCAGCATCTTCGGCCGCCAGGTCGCGACGAGCGATTCGAGCGCGTCGAGATCGGGCCCATCCGGCGTGTACGGCATGCCGACGAGCCGCGCGCCCTGCGATGCGAAACGGCCGAACATCTGGAACCACGCGGGATCGCCGACGATCACCGCATCGCCCGGCTTGACGTAAAGGCGCGAAATCAGGTCGATGGCCTGCGTGATGCCCGACACCATTACGATCTGCTGCTCGGTCGCGCCGATCTCCAGTTCCGCGAGACGCGTCTGCAACTGCAGCCGCAGCGGCAGAAAACCATGCGGCGTGCCCATACCGAGCATCTGCGCGCCGGACATGCGGCTCATCGAGCGCAGCGCGTTGGTGATGAGCTCGCCGTCGAGCCATCGGTTCGGCAGATAGCCGAGCCCCGGCCCCTTCTCGGGGCTCGAACTGTGCAGCATGTTGCGCAGAAGCCAGACCACGTCGATCGCGTTCTGCACGGGCGCCTGCTCCGGCGCCGGGCTCGCGGCGGCCACGATACGGTCGCGCACGTAGAAGCCCGACCCGCGCCGCGAATCGAGATAGCCGTGCGCGATGAGCCGCTCATAAGCCTCGACCACGGTGAAGCGCGACACGCCTTTATCGACTGCCAACTTGCGGATGGACGGCATGCGCATGCCCGGCCGGAACACCCGTTCGTCGATGCGGCGGCGTCCCCACTGCACGAGCTGATCGACGAGCGTTAGCTGCGCGGCGTCGTGCGGAGCGGGAATCTGATCGAGCGGGACGGACATGCGGGCCTCCGTGGCGGATGTGCGGTTCAGGCGAAGCGTTCGATATGCTCAAAACTGTACAGAACAGTATTCCGCCGATTGTACCGTTACTGTTCTGGTGGCAGCAGCTACATTCTGCATTCGGGCTGCACTGGATGGCGCATCCTTTCCGTAACCGTGCGCTTCGGGCGGCGCGGGCGAGCGGTTATGCTATCGGCCCCTGTATTGACGCTTCGGGCTTGTGCCATGACCGCTCATCCGCTGAAACTCGACCATCTCGTGATTGCCGCGCGCACGCTTGCCGAGGGCGCGCAATTCATCGCCGCGAAGTTCGGCGTGGAGACCGCGCCCGGTGGCGCGCATCCGCTCATGCGCACGCACAACCGGCTCTTGAGCCTGTGGGGCGGCGCTTATATCGAAGTGATCGCAATCGATCCGGACGCGCCTTCGCCCGCCACATCGCGCCCGCGCCTCTTCGCGCTCGACGACCCGGCATTGCAGCGTCGCCTCGAAGACGGTCCGCAGCTCGTGCACTGGGTGCTTCGTGTGGATCGGCCGAAGTCGCTCGTGCGCTGGCAGGAGCAGTATCCGGAACGCATCGCGCCCGTGGTGGCAATGTCGCGCTCCGGCAATACGTGGGGGCTGACGGTGCCGGACGACGGCGCGTTCCCCGCGTGGCAAGGCGTGGGCGATGGCGTGTTGCCCGCGCTGATCCAATGGGATACGCCGCGTCATCCGAGCGATACGTTGCCGCAAACGGGCATTGCGCTGGCATCGCTCACGGGGTTTCATCCGAACGCGGATGCGGTGGCGCAACAGCTCGAATGGCTCGGCGCGGCGCATCTGATGCAAGTCGAGCCAACGCGTGGCGCGCCCGCTCTCGTCGCGCGTTTCGAGCTGCCAGATGGCTCGATGGTGACGCTCGGCGAATCGGCGGAATCGGTGGAGGCGGCGCGGCTTGCGAACGAGCAGGCGCGGCAGGCGGCAGGCAAGCGAAGGCGTGTGCGAGACAAGGCTGCGGCGGTTGCGTCGGATGGCGATTCGTCTGCCGAAGAAAGCGGTGCATCCAGCATGCAAAGCGATCCGCGCGAACTGCAAGCCGAGACGAATGAGCAAGCCACGGTCGATGCCGACGCCGCACCTACCGACGACAACGACGACTAACCAGCGAGCCCAAGAGCCCGCCCCAAAGGAGACATGGAACGATGAGAACCCGCGAAACCGAAGGCATGTTGCTCGGCCTGATCGGCGTCGTCATCTTCAGCCTCACGCTGCCGATGACGCGCATCGTCGTGCAGGAAGTGCATCCGCTTCTGAACGGGCTCGGGCGCGCGCTCGTCGCCGCGCTGCCCGCCGCCTTGCTGCTTGCATGGTGCCGCGAAAAGCGGCCGTCCTGGCCGCAGATCAAGAGCCTCGCGGTCGTGTCTCTTGGCGTGATCGTCGCGTTTCCGGTGTTTTCCGCCTGGGCGATGAAAACCGTCCCTGCGTCGCACGGCGCCGTGGTCAATGGCTTGCAGCCGCTGTGCGTCGCGATCTACGCCGCGTGGCTCTCGCACGAGCGGCCATCGAAACTCTTCTGGGTGAGCGCTATCGCGGGCAGCGCGATCGTCATCGCGTTCGCCTTGCAGACGGGCGGCGGCGGCTTGCAGGCAGGCGATCTTCTGATGCTCGTCGCGGTCTGCATCGGCGCGCTCGGCTATGCGGAAGGCGCGCGGCTCGCCAGACAGATGGGCGGATGGCAGGTGATCTGCTGGGCGCTCGTGCTATCGGCGCCCTTCCTCGTGCTGCCGGTCGGCTGGCTCGCGTGGGCGCATCACGCGGCTCATCCCGAGCCGCTCGCTTTACGCACGTGGCTCGCGTTCGGTTACGTGACGCTCTTCTCGCAGTTCATCGGCTTCTTCGCGTGGTACGCGGGTCTCGCGATGGGCGGCATCGCGCGCGTCGGACAAGTGCAATTGCTGCAGATTTTTTTCACGATGGCATTCTCCGCGCTCTTCTTCGGCGAACAGGTGAGCGCGACGACGTGGCTCTACGCGACCGCCGTCATCGTGACAGTCGTGCTCGGGCGCAAGACGGCGGTGCGCGCGGCGCCGCTGCCCGTTGCGGCGGCAAGCCCGAACAGCGCAAGATAAGCACCCAGGCCGAAAGCCCGAGACCGTGCACGCAAGTTCGCTTGGGCGATAATCGACATTTCAGGCGGCCGTGCACTTTGCCGCCGGATTCAGGATCAGCTTCAGCCAGTTGTAGTCAACCCCGGAAACCCCAAGCGAGACATTCCATGAATCAAGCCGATCTGCGCGCCACGCCGTGGCAACTTTCCGAACGCGCCCGCAAGCTCACCAGCTCGGCGATTCGTGAAATTCTCAAAGTCACGGAGCGGCCCGAAGTCATTTCCTTCGCGGGCGGCCTGCCCTCGCCGCAGACGTTTCCCGTCGAGGAAATGCGCGTCGCGTCCGAACGCATCTTGCGCGATCAGCCCGCCGCCGCGCTTCAGTACAGCGCGACCGAAGGCTACATGCCGCTGCGCGAATGGATCGCGGCGCGTTATTCGAAAGACGGCGTGACCATTCGTCCGACCCAGGTGCTCATCACGACGGGCTCGCAGCAAGCGCTCGATCTGCTTGGCAAGACGCTCGTCGATCCCGGCAGCCGCGTGCTCGTCGAAACGCCGACTTACCTCGGCGCGCTGCAGTCCTTTTCGATGTTCGAGCCGCATTACGTGCAGATGCCGACGGACGAAGCCGGCCTCATCCCCGAAGGACTGAGCGCCGCGCTCACCGCCGATGCACGCCTGCTCTACGCACAGCCGAATTTCCAGAATCCGACGGGTCGCCGTCTGCCGCTGGAACGCCGCCGCGCGCTCGCCGCGTTCGCGCAAAGCGCCGGGTTTCCGATCATCGAGGACGACCCCTACGGCGCGCTCGATTACGCCGGCGCTCCGCTGCCCACGCTGCTCTCGATGGCGCCCGATCACATCGTCCATCTGGGCTCGTTCTCGAAAGTGCTGGCGCCGGGTCTGCGTGTGGGCTACATCATCGCGCCCGAGGAACTGCACTTCAAACTCGTGCAGGCCAAGCAGGCAACCGATCTGCATACGCCGAGTCTCACGCAACGTATCGTTCATGAAGTCATCAAGGACGGCTTCCTCGATCGACATGTGCCGACCATCCGCGCGCTGTATCGCGACCAGTGTCAGGCCATGCTCGACGCGCTCGAACGTCACATGCCCGCCGGTGTCGAATGGAACCGGCCCGAAGGCGGCATGTTCGTGTGGGTGAAACTGCCGAAGCACATCGATTCGATGAAGCTGCTCGAACAGTCCATCGCGGAGAACGTGGCGTTCGTGCCGGGCGGTCCGTTCTTCGCCAACGACGCCGAGCACAACACGCTGCGTCTTTCGTTCGTGACGGTGCCGCCCGCGAAGATCGACGAAGGCGTCGCCAGGCTCGGCGCACTGCTGCGCGCGAGCGTCTGATCCACGCGCGGCGCTTCATTGGCGTCGCGCTTCAACTCACTCCAGGAGTCATCGATGGCATCCAACGTTTACGACAAGCTGAAGGAACTCGGTATCGACCTGCCGACCGCGGGCGCGCCCGCCGCCGCCTACGTGATGAGCGCGCAGAGCGGCAACACGGTTTATCTGTCGGGACACATTGCCAAGAAAGACGGCAAGGTTTATACGGGCAAGCTCGGCGACACGCTTTCCACCGAAGAAGGCAAGGCCGCCGCGCGCAACGTGGCCATCGACCTGATCGCGACGCTGCACGCGCATGTGGGCGACCTGAACCGCGTGCGCCGTATCGTCAAGGTGATGAGCCTCGTCAATTCGACGCCAGACTTCACCGAGCAGCATCTCGTCACCAACGGCGCGTCCGAACTCATCGCGGATATTTTCGGCGATGCCGGCAAGCACGCGCGTTCGGCCTTCGGCGTGGCGCAGATTCCGCTTGGCGCATGCGTGGAAATCGAACTGATCGCCGAAGTAGCCTGACGCTTTCGCCTTCGCACCGCACGGTCGCAAGAACCCGGCGTCATCAGGCGCCGGGTTTTTTGTTTGCATGCTTGCCAAGAACGGCTGAATGCGCGTTCGCGGTGAAAGCCCCTCGCCGATGCATTCGCGCCTGCCGAAACGATTCGTCGGCAGGCATCGGCAGCCATTTCGTTACGATATTCGATGGCACATTTTGCTTGCGGGACGCCGGTTCATCGGCAAGTCGTGCCACGCGTATACCCCTTGGCGACGCCCCTTTCCGAACTCGGGTCTGTTCGCTAATATCTGAACAATCGGGGACCACAAAAGCTCGAGCGCGATTCGTGTCGTATTCAGCCGCTTGCGCTTCGGCGCAAACGTATGCTGTCAGATAAGTCGCACCCTCATCGTCAAATCCGTGTTGTAGTTGCTTCAGTTGCCGCACGGCTTCAAGTAACCGCCGGGCGCCGAACGCTTTTCACGCGAAGCGCATGGCGCCAGATTCGCCATGCATCGTCGTTCGAAGCGTGGTCGCCCAACTCGCGCGGTATAGTGGCTCGTTTCGCCTCAACGCAAGAAGACATGGTCCGCTTCATACACATCGCGCGCTCGGCAGCTTGCAACCTCTCGTGCTCTTCGTCAGCCGAAGCGTTGCATGCCCTCGCGGGCCCACGCCTTCCATGAAGCGCTCGCGCATCAAGGCCAGCGACGCGCGCTCCGTGACACCGGGCGCGCGGCGGCGGCGCGCACTGCTGCTCATTCCCGTGCTCGGCACACTGGTGCTGGTGTCGTTGTGGGCCGTGATCTTCACGCGGCTCTCGGTGGAACGTGAATCCACCACGCACGAATCCATGGCGTCCGCCGCCATCCTCTCCTCCGCGCTCGAACAGCACACGATCAAGGCGATCCATCAGGTCGATCAGATCACGCGCTTTGTCAAGTACGAATACGAGAAGTCGCCCAGCGAGTTCGATCTCATCGCTACCGTGGACAAAGGCGTCGTGCAGAGCGACACGCTCGTGCAAGTCTCGCTCATCGACGAACACGGCGCGCTCATCGCCACGACGGCCGATCCGCATCCGAAGCCCATCGACTTGTCGGATCGCGAGCACTTCAAGGTTCACGTCCACTCCAACGACGACCTGCTCTATATCAGCCGGCCCGTGCGCGGACGCGTCTCCGGCATCTGGACGCTGCAAATCACGCGGCGGTTGAATCATTCCGATGGCTCGTTCGCGGGCGTGGTCGTCGTTTCGGAAGACCCGGCGTACTTCACGAGCGATTTCTATAACGTCGCCTCCATCGGGCATGAAGGCGTGATCGCGGTCGTGTCAGACAACGGCTCGGTGCTCGCGCGCAGTACGGGCGGCGGCGCGGGCACTTCTGGCGTAGCTGGCGTATCCGGCGCCTCTGGCGCTTCGTCTGCGGCCTCCGATGCACGCGCGCCGAACGCCGTAGCCAAGGGCAGCGGCGCGCGCAACGCGAGCGGCCCCGTCCACGGCGAGTTCAGTGCGAGCGGCGTGTATCCGACCTCGGAGCACGCGTCGGGCATCTATGTCGATCCGATCGACGGCGTGAGGCGCATCGTGTCTTACCGGCATATCGACGGCTATCCGCTCGGCGTGCTCGTCGGCCTTTCGGAGCGCGAGGAACTCGTCGACTTCAATCACACGCGCAACGTGTATCTGCTGATGGCGGGCTTCATCTCGCTCGCGATGCTGGGCTTCTTCGCGGTCGCCACGGGTCTCATCGGCAAGCTGCTCGGGCGCGAGCGCGAGATGACGCATCTCGTCGAATACGATTTGCTGACAGGCTTGCGTAATCGCTATTCGACTCTGCGCGGGCTGCGGCAGGACGTGGCGCACACCGAGAACATCGGACGGCTTGCGCTGCTCTTCATCGACCTCGACAACTTCAAGACCGTCAACGACACGCTCGGCCACAACGCGGGCGATATCGTCCTGCAGATGACGGCGTCGCGTCTCGCCGAAACCGTCGGACAAAGCGGCACACTGTCGCGTATCGGCGGCGACGAGTTCGTGGTGGTCGTCAAGGGCGAGGAAGTGGAGCAGCGCGCGATCACGCTCGCCGACGACATCTCGACCATGTTCGCCACGCCGTTCGATGTGCGCGGCAGTGCGTTCGTGCTGCACGCGAGCATCGGCATTGCGCTCTTTTCGGTATCGAACGAAAGCGAGATCGATCTGCTGAAGAAGGCCGATCTCGCGATGTACAGCGCGAAGGACGCGGGCAAGAACTGCTATCAGTTCTATTCGCCGCAGTTGTCGCATCGCGCGGATCATCTGATGAAGTGGGAGCAGCAGTTGCGCGTCGCGTTGACGGAGCAGCAGCTCTTTCTCGTATATCAGCCGAAGATCGATCTGGCGCGGCGCTGCATTACCGGGTTCGAGGCGCTCGTGCGCTGGAATCATCCGCAGCATGGGCTGATTCCCGCCAACGAATTCATTCCGGTTGCGGAGTCGACCGGCTTGATCGTCGCGGTGGGCGACTTCGTGGTTCACACGGCCTGCATGCAGCTCGCGCAATGGCAGCGCGAGGGCTACACCGGCTTGTCGCTCGCGGTGAACATATCGGCCGTGCAATTCTGGCGGGGAGACTTGCTTGAGACGGTGGCGCGATCCATCGAGGCGAGCGGCATTCCGTCGGACAAGCTCGAACTCGAGATCACCGAAACCGTGATGGTTGAATATCCCGAGCTCGTGCAGGAAAAGATCATGGCGTTGAAGCGTCTTGGCGTGCGTATCGCGCTGGACGACTTCGGCACGGGCTATTCGTCGCTGTCGTATCTGAACCGTTTTTCGGTGGATACCTTGAAGGTCGATCGCTCCTTCATCCAGGCGATTCCCGAAGACCGCAGCGTGTGCGTGATGGTGTCGGCCATCGTGAATCTCGCGCGTTCACTCGGCCTGACGGTGGTCGTGGAAGGCACGGAACGCGAAGAGCAGATCGTGTGGCTCGCGGCGCTCGGTCCGGTGGAAGCGCAAGGCTTCCTGTTCTCGCGGCCCGTACCCGCGGATGGCGTGCAGGCCTTGCTCGACCGCTTTGGCGTATGCGGCTTGACACGAGGGGTCATGCCACGCTCGGAGAAAGATGCGGGCCATGCGGGTCAAGAGCCGCCGAGTCCCGCGCTGAGCGACGAACGCGGCGTTTGAGACTCAAAAGCCGCGCGACAAGACGGCAGTACCGATCGTCACCACGCCCAATACCAGGTTGATCACGACGAGGCGCCGCACCGTGCCCACGGCGCGCGCGCCATCGGGCCAGTTCTGCGCCTGCACCGCGCGACGGATGCGCGGAAACACGCCGAAGCGGATGTGCCCGAAGATCAGCATCATCACGATGCCGAGCCCCGCCATGGCGTGCAGCGGCCACGCCGCGTGACCACCGCCGAACTGCCACAGCAGGAAGCCGCCCGTGAGCAGAATCACGAGCACCGACCCCGCGACCCAGTTGAAGAAGCGTGCGAACACGGCTTCCCAGAGCGGCAGGCGCAATTGCGGCGTGAGATCGCCGAGCGCCGGGCGCAGGCAGAAATGCGCGAAGACCATCCCGCCTATCCATATGGCGACACCGAGCAGGTGCAGGAAAAGGGCGGCTTCGATGGCGTGGGTCATGGGTCTTTTGATTATCGGGTGATTAGGTTCGGGAGGAAGGTGCCGCGAGTGACGCGATGTGTAGCCGTTTTGTTTGCTGCGATTTTCGTTTATTTCGAATAAAATGGAAAGCCTGCCGAACGTACATGAGAACAGCCATGACCCATCCAGCCATATCCGAGACGACGCTGCCGGTCGAACGCGAAGTACAGGTTGCGGGCGAAGGACAGCGCACACTTGCCGCCTATCTCTCGACCGGATTTCAGACTCAACGCATTCAAATTTACGATGACCATGAAAAGGCGCATCAAGTTGAATTGCCAACTTCGGCGCTTCGACTGCTCGTCGATATCCTCGCCGAACTTGCGGACGGCAACGCTGTAAGAGTGGTCCCGGTTCACGCCGAGCTGACCACGCAGGAGGCCGCCGATCTGCTCAACGTTTCCAGACCGCATCTCGTCAAATTGCTCGAATCCAATGCGTTGCCGTTTCGCAAGACCGGGAAGCATCGCCGCGTGCGCTTCACGGACCTCATGCGCTACAAAGCCGAGCGCGATCAAGAAAGCGAGCGGGCCATGGAAGCATTAACCCGACAGGCACAAGAACTAGGAATGGGTTACGAATGAGGAGTTCCCGCTTTACGGTTATTTATGATGCGTGCGTGTTGTACCCGGCGCCGTTGCGAGACTTTCTGATGTGGCTGGGTTTGTCCGGGCTTTTTTCAGAGCGCGATGGAGCGCGCGAATACACGACGAATGGAAGCGCAATCTCTTGCGTAACCGTCCCGACTTGTCGGCACGACAAGTGGACCGCACGGCCGCCCTGATGGATGCCGCCATTCCAGACGCACTCGTCAGCCACTATGACGAACTCATCGACGCGCTCGACCTTCCCGATCCCAACGACCGCCATGTGCTGGCGGCGGCAATTCGCTGCGGCGCGAGCGTTATCGTCACGTTCAACAAGCGCGATTTTCCAGACGAAGTCTTGTCGACCTACGACGTCGAGGCGCAGCACCCCGATGTGTTCGTCGACAATCTTTTCGATCTCGACGAAGCCGCCGTGGTGCTCGCGGCCCAACGTCAACGCAGACAGCTAAGGAACCCTTTGCTCGACGTGGACCGTTATCTCGACATCCTGTCGAAGCAGGGGCTCGTCACTACTTGTAAATCTCTCGCGAGATTCCGGTCGGTCTTGTAGAGCGCGATGCCGGAAGCAAACCGGCATCGCGACGGACCCGCAATCGCCCTCACTCAAACACCGGCCTCAACTCCGCGACCTTCAACGTCCCATCCGGCGTCCTGCCCTTTCTCGCCCGCTTGCCCAGATGCAATTGCAACTGCGAGCCCGACAGCTTCTCGTCCTTCGGCTTGCCGCCGCGTCCGGTGCCGATCATCACCACGCCGCGTGCATCGATGGCAAGCGCCTGACGCAAGGTTTCCTTCGGGTCGAGCGCCATCAGAATCACGCCGCGTCCGCCGCCCGAGAGCGTCTTCATCTCGTCCATGCCGAACACGAGCAGTCGCCCCGTGCTAGATAAACACGCGACATAGTTCGCGCCCGGCACGACCGGCATCGGCGCAAGCGGCAATGCGCCTTCGTCGATCGTCATGAACGCCTTGCCCGCCTTGTTGCGGCTCACCATGTCGCCGAGCTTCGCCATGAAGCCAAAGCCATTGCTCGATGCCAGCAGCAACGGCTGCTCCGCCGTCGCCGCGAAGTAATGCAGCAAGTGCGAGCCCGACTCCAGTTCGATCAGCGACGTGACCGGCACGCCGTCGCCACGGCCGCCCGGCAGCAAGGCGACCGCCACGGAATACACGCGCCCGTTGCTGCCCCATGCGATGAGCGTGTCCGGCGTGCGCGCCTGGAACACCGCGTAAAGACTGTCGCCCGCCTTAAAGGTGAAGCCCGCCGGATCGAGTCCGTGGCCTTTCAGCGCGCGCACCCAGCCACGCTGCGAGACGACTACCGTCACCGGTTCGTCGACCACGCGCACTTCGAAGGTCGCGCGCTTTTCCTGCTGAATCAGCGTGCGGCGATCGTCGCCATATTGCTTCGCGTCCGACTCGATTTCCTTGATGAGCAGACGCTTCATCGCGGCATCGCTATTGAGCAACTCTTCGAGCTTCGTCTTCTCGGTGCCGAGGTCGGCCAGCTCCTGCTCGATCTTGATCGCTTCGAGCCGCGCCAACTGACGCAAGCGGATTTCGAGGATGTCTTCCGCCTGCCGGTCCGACAGGTTGAAGCGCTGGATCAGCGCCTGCTTCGGCTCGTCCGCCTCGCGGATGATGCGAATGACCTCGTCGATATTCAGGAAGACGATCATCCGCCCTTCGAGAATATGGATGCGGTCGTTCACCTTGTTCAGCCGATGCTGCGTGCGGCGCGTCACCGTCACGAAGCGGAAGCCGACCCACTCGTGCAAGATTTCGACGATGCCCTTTTGCCGCGGCCGGCCATCCGCGCCGACCATCACCAGGTTGATCGCCGCGTTCGATTCGAGGCTCGTATGCGCGAGCAGCGAATGCACGAATTCGGTCTGGTCGATACGGCTCGACTTCGGCTCGAACACGAGCCGCACGGGCGCGTCCTTGCCGGACTCGTCGCGCACGGTGTCAAGCAAGCCGAGCAGTGTCTGCTTGGTCTGCAACTGGTCGGGCGTGAGCGTCTTCTTGCCGAGCTTGATCTTCGGGTTGGTGAGCTCCTCGATTTCTTCGAGAACCTTCTGTCCGGACGTGCTCGGCGGCAATTCGGTAATGACGAGTTGCCACTGACCGCGCGCGAGTTCCTCGATCTTCCAGCGGGCGCGCACTTTCAGGCTGCCGCGTCCGGTCTCGTAGGCCGTCGAGATTTCCGCGTGACTCGAGATGATCTGCCCGCCGCCCGGAAAGTCCGGGCCGTTCAGCTTTTCCAGCACGCCGGCATGGCCGAGTTTCGGGTCGCGGATCATCGCGACGGCGGCCTGCGCCACTTCGCGCAGATTGTGCGAGGGAATCTCGGTTGCGAGACCCACCGCAATGCCCGATGCGCCATTGAGCAACAAGAACGGCAGACGCGCGGGCAAGAGCTTCGGCTCTTCGAACGAACCGTCGTAGTTCGGCATGAAATCGACGGTGCCCTGATCGATTTCATCGAGCAAAAGGCGCGCAATGGGCGTGAGACGCGCTTCGGTGTAGCGCATGGCTGCCGCGCCATCGCCGTCGCGCGAGCCGAAATTGCCCTGACCGTCGATGAGCGGATAGCGCATCGAAAAGTCCTGCGCGAGACGCACGAGCGCGTCGTAGGCGGACTGGTCGCCGTGCGGGTGATACTTGCCGAGCACGTCGCCGACCACGCGCGCCGACTTCACCGGCTTCGCGCCCGAGGCGAGCCCCATCTCGCTCATCGCGTAGAGGATGCGGCGCTGCACGGGCTTTTGCCCGTCGCACACGTCGGGCAGCGCGCGGCCCTTGACCACGCTCACCGCGTAGTCGAGATAAGCGCGTTCGGCGTAATCGCCGAGTGTGAGTTGTTCGCCTTCCGGTGCTGCTTGCTGATCGGCGAAGAGATCGTCTGTGATTCCCATCGAATATCCGTTGTTATGCGTTCAGGGCGCGTTGCATGCGGGCGCTATGGGCCAGATTGCGAGGCTCAGATGTCCGCTTCCACTTCGTTGCCCTTCTCTTCGAGCCAGCTTCTGCGCGACGCGGCTTCGCCCTTGCCCATCAGCATGGTCATGCGCGAGACGGTGAGATCGAAGCCGAGATCGCCCAGGCCGACCGGCAGCAAACGGCGCGTGTCGGGGTTCATGGTCGTGTCCCAGAGTTGTTCCGCGCTCATTTCGCCGAGGCCCTTGAAGCGGCTGATGGTCCATGCGGTTTCGCGCACGCCGTCCTTGCGCAGCTTGTCTAAAATGGCTTCGAGTTCGCCTTCGTCGAGCGCATAGAGTTTCTGCGCGGGCTTCTTGCCGCGCGCGGGGGCATCGACACGAAAGAGCGGCGGACGCGCCACATGCACGTGACCGCGTTCGATCAATTGCGGGAAGTGCTTGAAGAAAAGCGTGAGCAAGAGCACCTGAATGTGCGAGCCGTCGACGTCCGCGTCCGAGAGAATGCAGATCTTGCCGTAGCGCAGATTCGACAGGTCGATCTTGTCGTCCGGACTATGCGGATCGACGCCGATCGCCACGGCGATGTCATGCACTTCGTTGTTCGCGAAAAGCCGGTCGCGTTCCGTTTCCCACGTGTTCAACACCTTGCCACGCAAGGGCAGGATGGCCTGGAACTCCTTGTCGCGGCCCATTTTCGCGGAGCCGCCCGCCGAATCGCCCTCGACGAGAAAGAGTTCGTTACGCGCGATATCCGTCGATTCGCAATCCGTCAGCTTGCCCGGCAGCACCGCGACGCCGGAACTCTTGCGCTTCTCGACCTTCTGCCCGGCACGCGTACGCGCCTGCGCCTGGCGAATCACCAGTTCCGCGAGCTTCTTGCCGTATTCCACGTGCTGGTTGAGCCACAATTCGAGCGCCGGACGCGAGAACGACGAAACGAGTTTCACGGCATCGCGACTGTTCAGGCGTTCCTTGATCTGGCCTTGGAACTGCGGATCGAGCACTTTCGCGGAGAGCACGAACGACACGCGCGCGAACACGTCCTCGGCGAGAAGTTTCACGCCCTTCGGCTGAAGGTTATGAAGCTCGACGAAACTTTTAACCGCCTGAAAGAGCCCGTCGCGCAGGCCGGATTCGTGCGTGCCGCCCGCGGGCGTCGGGATCAGATTGACGTAAGACTCGCGCAGAAGCGGCCCTTCCTCGCTCCACGCGACGACCCACGACGCGCCCTCGCCTTCGGCGAAGGTTTCCTCGCTGGAACGCGAGCTTTCCGCGAAACGTTCGCCTTCGAAAAGCGGGATCAGCAAGTCGCTGCCGCCCATGCCTTCGAGCAGATAGCCGCGCAAACCGTCTTCGTATCGCCACGATTGCCGTTCGCCCGTTTTCTCGATGACGAGCGCCACTTCCACGCCCGGCAGCAAGACGGCTTTAGAACGCAACAGGCGCTGCAGTTCGCCGAGCGGGAAATTCGGGGAGTCGAAGTACTTGGGATTGGGCCATGCGCGCACGCGCGTGCCCGTCTTTTTCGCGCCCCGGTCGCCGGGGCGCGTGACGAGTTGCTCGATGACGTCGCCATTGGCGAACGCCAGTTGCGCGATCTTGTTGTCGCGCCAGACCGTGACTTCGAGGCGCGTGGCAAGCGCGTTCGTGACCGAAACGCCCACGCCGTGCAGCCCGCCGGAAAACGTATAGGCGCCGCCCGCGGCCTTGTCGAACTTGCCGCCCGCGTGCAAGCGCGTGAACACGATTTCGACCACCGGCACGCCTTCTTCCGGATGCAAGCCGAACGGAATGCCACGGCCGTCGTCCTCGACGGACACGGAGTTGTCCGTATGAAGCGTGACGGTGATCTGCTTGCCGTAGCCGCCGAGCGCCTCGTCGGACGCGTTGTCGATGACTTCCTGAATGATATGCAGCGGGTTCTCGGTGCGCGTGTACATGCCGGGCCGCTGCTTGACCGGCTCGAGCCCCTTGAGAACCTTGATCGATGCTTCGCTGTAGCCGGCCGCTTTCGCGCTCATCGCGCGCTCTCGTTGCGCTGCGCGGTGTTGCGTGCCTGACTCGGCCGCGCTGGATTTTTTCGTGGTCATAGTTGAACGTTGACCCGGCATCGTGCGTGCTCGCGGGAATGCCACGACATGCGCCCGAAGTGCCGGCGAATGCTTGATCGATTGCTCGAAACGTTATCTGCCTGGCCGGATGTGCTCGTGCGGAGCGCTCGCCCCGCCCGCCGATCCTTGGCCGCGCTAGGAGAATAGCGGTTTTCGTCCGCGCCGCCCACATCGGACGAATAAAAGGCCAGCCCTGACCGCGCCGATTTCGCGCGGTCGCGGCCAGGCATGCTGAAATGCGTGTGTTACTTGCGCTTGGCTTCGAGCTCTTCCCAGCGCTCGAGCGCAACCATGAGTTCCTCGTCGATCGCTGCGTGCCGCTCCGAAAGACGCGCGCCTTCCTTCGCGTCCTTCGCGAAGATCGAACCGTCTTCCAGCTGCGCGCCGATGCGCTTTTGCTCCTCTTCCAGTTCCGCGATGCGCACCGGCAGCGCTTCCAGCTCGCGCTGTTCCTTGAACGACATCTTGACGCTGCGTTGCGCGTTGCGGCCGGCCGCGCTTTCCTTCGGCGCGTCGTCCTTCGTCGCTTCCTTCGCGCTCTGACGCGCGGCTTCCTCGGCGATACGCTCCGAACGTTCGCGCTGAATCTGCCAGTCCGAGAAGCCGCCGACATACTCGCGCCACTTGCCGCCGCCTTCCGCAGCGAACACGGACGTCACCACGTTGTCGAGAAAAGCGCGGTCGTGACTCACGAGCAGCACGGTGCCGTCGTATTCCGCGAGCAGTTCTTCGAGCAGTTCGAGCGTGGGAATGTCGAGGTCGTTGGTCGGCTCATCCAGCACGAGCACGTTGGCGGGCCGCGCAAAGAGCCGCGCAAGCAGCAGCCGATTGCGCTCGCCGCCCGACAGCGAGCGCACCGGCGAGCGCGCGCGTTCCGGTGCGAACAGGAAGTCGCCGAGATAGCTCATCACGTGCTTCTTCACGCCGTTCACTTCGACCCATTCGCTGCCGGGGCTGATGGTGTCGGCGAGCGATTTGTCGAGATCGAGCTGTGCGCGCATCTGATCGAAATACGCCGCCTGAATGTTCGTGCCGGTACGCACGCGCCCTTCGTCGGGCTGCAATTCGCCGAGAATCAGCTTGAGCAGCGTCGTCTTGCCCGCGCCGTTCGGCCCGACGAACCCGATCTTGTCGCCGCGCATGACGGTGGCCGTGAAGGCATCGACGACGGTGCGCCCGCCAAAGCGTTTGGTTACATCGGTCAGTTCGGAGACGATCTTGCCGGATTTCTCGCCCTGCCCGACATCCAGTTTGACGTTGCCTTGCACGTTGCGGCGTTCGGCGCGCTCGTTGCGCATCTCGACGAGCCGCGCAATGCGTCCGACACTGCGCGTGCGGCGTGCTTCCACGCCCTTGCGAATCCACACTTCTTCCTGCGCGAGCAGTTTGTCGAACTTCGCCGCTTCCACCTGTTCGACTTCGAGTTGCTGCGCCTTTCTCGTCTGGTACGCGCTGAAGTTGCCGGGATACGACAAGAGCCGCCCGCGATCCAGTTCGACGATGCGTGTAGCCACGCGATCCAGAAACGCGCGATCGTGCGTGATGAACAGCAGCCCCGTGCGCAGTGTCACGAGCAGGTCTTCCAGCCAGCGGATGCCGTCGAAGTCGAGATGGTTGGTCGGTTCGTCGAGCAAGAGCACGTCGGGCTGCACGACGAGCGCGCGGGCCAGGGCGACACGCTTTTTCATGCCGCCGGACAGCGCGCCCGAACGCGCGTCGCCGTTGAGACCGATCTGCGCGAGCGTGGTCGCGACGCGATTGCGCCAGTTCCAGGCATCGCGCAAATCGAGCGCCGATTGCAGCGCGTTCATGCGCGAGAGCAAGGCGTCGTGCTGCGCGCCTTCGGGGGTATCCGCGAGTTCGTGGGCGACGGCGTCGTATTCGTCGAGGAGCGCGCGTGCTTCGGTCAGGCCGGAGGCGACGACATCGAACACGGTGGCGTCGAGATCGAATTCGGGTTCCTGCGGCACATAGACCGTGGAGAGTTCGTTCTGACGCGTGACGAGACCGTCGTCGGGCGCGGCGAGCCCCGCCACGATCTTGAGTAGCGACGACTTGCCCGCGCCGTTGCGGCCGATCAGACCGACGCGTTCACCCGCTTCGAGCGAAAAATCCGCGTGATCGAGCAATGCGACGTGACCGAACGCGAGCTGCGCGTCCGTAATGGAATAAAGCGACATGGGGATGGATGCGAACAGTGCGATACCGGGGAAGCGGCCATTGTACCGATGTTAGGCCCGAGGGTTGGGGCGCTGGCTGAATGGACGAGGATGGCGAGTCGGAAACGCGGCGTGCGCGCGCGGTCGTCGGCAAAGGCCCTGGCCGTATGGATGAGGGCGGCGGCGTGGCTGGTCCGAAACGCATGGGACGTCGATGCGGCTGATGCAATCGTCGGCTGGATGCGGATGCGGCGTGCCGGTGTAGGGACGAAAGAATCGCGACGGCAGCCTCGGCCATTCCGCAAGGAATCGCCGCTGCCCCGCCGCTCTCACGTTACTTCACATGAACCTTGATGGTGGAACTCATTTCCGGCCCATACGACTTGTGCTGGCCGTCGCCGAACTGCATGGTGAGCGTGTGATCGCCCGGCGGTAGCTTCACATCGGCTTCCGTCTGGCCTTTACCGAAGTGCAGCGAGGTATCGTTCGCGGGAATCACGGTGCCCTTGGGCAAGGGACCGCTGTCGATGAGCAGATGGTGATGTCCGGTGCCTTCCGTCATCGTGCCGGCTGGCGCGATCTTCATGCCGTCCACGCCGAACTTCACATGCACGGGGCTCGTGACGGTGGCGCCGTCCTTCGGCTCCACGAAGTAGACGCGCGACGATTGCGCATGTGCCGCGCCAGCGAGCATCGAGAGCGCGAATGCGCCGGGCAACAGCGCTTTCGAGAGCGTTTTCTTAAGCATCGTGTTCTCCTTGTCGATAAACCGGCCGATTGCGCGAGCCTTCGCGCCGAGGCCGCGACCAAGGATACACCGCGTGTCGTGAAGTTGTCGTGGCTACTCGCCACGCCAACGTGGCGCGCTCGCGTCCGAGCGTTCACGACGCCACGGCGATCAACTCGGGACTCTCGTCCGTCACCGGCGCACGATCCCAGTTTCCATACCAATCGATCTGCGCAAAACCCGCGTCATCGAGCAGGCGCGCCAACTCATCGCGCGAGCGAAAGCGCAACTCGCTCTTTGCGGATAGCGTCTCGCCATCGTCGAAACGATAGTGCGTCGTGAAGGCCGCGCGTGCGCTGATTAGCGGATCGGGGGTCGCGTGGAGTTCCTGCCACACTTCGACGCCGCGGCCATCCGGCCCGCTCACGCGACGTCGCGAATGCTCCGGCGTCCATCGCTCCCACGCGCGCGCAATGGGATTGCGGCTTTCGAAGGCGATGCGTCCGCCACGACGCACCGCCCGGCGCGCGGCCACGAGCGTGGCGAGAAAGGTGGCGTCGTCGAGAAAGACTTGCGCGACGTGACCCGTCATCAACAAGAGATCGGCAGGGGCGACGAACGGCAAGGCGGAGGCGTCGCCTTCGATCCACGTCACGCGCTCGCCATGCGCATGCGCACGCGCGCGCGCAACGCGCAACATGGGCGCGGAAGGATCGATGCCCGTGACCTTGTAGCCACGCATCGCCAATTCGCAGGCGAGCAAGCCCGTGCCGCAGCCCAGATCGACGATATGTCCCGCCGATTCGGCTAGCGCGAGATAAAAAGCGGTATCGGCGGCGGCGGGATTGAGCGCGTCGTAGAGCGCGACGATGCGTGGATCAGCGTAACTGGACATGAGCGGCTCTGTAGGCGAACGAGTGATGGAGCGCGACGAAGCGCCGCTCAGCGTAACAGGAGATTAGCGCTTCTCGTCGGCGAGCGCGACGAAGCACGCATCAGCGTAACCGGAGATTAGCGGCTCTGATAAGCCAGCGCGTCGCGCATCGGTTGGCTGTGCACCATGATCGGACCGGAGAACGGCGTGTCGAGATCGAGGATCACGAGCACCGCCGAGGCGATCGACAGCGCGCCCAGCGTGATCGTCACGAGCGACAGCGCGTTGCGCGGCGCGATCAGCCCGAAGCACAGAAAGATGATGAGCAGCCAGCCGACGAGAATCCGGTCGAACGGATAGGAGATCGACCCATGCGCTTCCTCGACGAGCTTCCAGCGCAGCGCAATGAGGTCTTCGAAGCGCGTCGCGCATTCGTCGGCGAGGCGCTGGTGGTAGGCATCGCCCGGTGCGAGCATGCGCACTTCATGCTGGCCACGATTGAGCAATTCGCCGAGTGTGCGGCTCGCGAGATTGTCGGCTCCGCCAAGCGATGTGCCGACCGCCGGATAATCGCCCAAGGGCGGCGCTTCGTCGGGCCAGGTGCTGGCGATCGCCGCAGCGGTGTACGAGCGCAAGAGCGCACGTGCGCGCTCAAGGTCGGCGCCGTAATCGCGCATGGTGTGATCGAGTTCGATGATCGATGTCGCGTAGCTGCGCAAGTCGGTGTTGGTGGTATCGAAGACCGTTTTCGCGGATGCCGTCAGCAAGCCGAGCACGAGCGCCGCGAAGGTCACCAGCATGCCGACCAGCAGTTGCACGAGTTGCACGGTCTCCTGCGCCTTGTGCTCCTCGGGCAGCAACGGCCGGACGATCGCGCCCAAGCCGGTGCTTGCGAGCAGCAACGCGAAAACGAGGACGGCGGATTCGACTTCAGTCATGAGCGCATGGGTCGTGGGCGCGGCGGCGCAACGGTTCGCCGCATTATCGACCAGAAAGCAGGCGCGGTGCAGTTGAAAAAACGCCGGGGACGCAGCGTTTCGACTCGTCGATCGAAGGGCGGCCGCGGCCTAGAAAGCGACGGACATGGTCGCCATCACGCTCGCCGTGCTCTTCAACCGGTTCGTGCTTGCAATCGACGGCACCCATCGCAAGCTCGCCGACAACGGGCGCTTGCCGTCGATCTTGGTGTCGTAGGTGAGGATCGGACCCATCGAAAAGTCGTGCCCCCGAAAGCCGTTCAGCCTGTCCGCGAGCGGTCCCGAGTCGTTGCCCAACTGCTGAACCGTTCCGAGCACGAGGCCAACCCCCAGGCCGTTCGAGAACTTCTTCAGTCCCATTGCATCCAGCGTGAACAATGGCGCGTTCTGATAATCGGTTGCGGTGTTTCGCGTATAGAATTGGAGACCGGCCACGACGTCGAATTCGAGTCCGTATTTCGGCATCAACTGGGTGAACGCGACCTGCGGGACGAAGGTCCAGTTATTCAGGCTGGGATTGGCGAGCGCGTTCGCATCGTAGTGACCGGTGGGCGCCCAGAAATTGAAGCTGAGCGCGATATGCGCCGTCTGGGAAAAGTGATACCCGGCCACGATAGGCGTGAAGTAGAGGTCGAACAGATTCGACGCGCGGTCGCTGCTCGTCGTTCCGAAACGCCCCGCCGAAAACGATGCCGTCACTTCGGTCCATACGTACGGAACCGTGATTCCCGATGCGAAGTCCCATCCCGCAAAGCCGCCCCATACCTTGAGCACCGTCGCGAGCGTGAAGGCGACTTGCCCGTCGATCCCGAGCGAGGTCTTGCCGGCAATCGGGACCTGACGATTGCCGCTGATGGAACCATCGATATAAATTTGCTGCAGACTCACCAGCGTCAGCGGCTCCGGCGGAACAATGCCGATCCCGGACAGCACGCTCATGCCCGCAACGGGCCGCCCCAACGCGCCCTCGGTCGCGCGCGAGGATAAAGGCAGCAGGCAGACGCCGACCACGAAAAGCGCCACGGCGAGGCGATGCCAATGGACTCGGAAAGCATGCATGAGGTGGTGTGTCGGTAACGTCATGCCGGTTCATCGCCTTTAGAAAAAACAACGATTTCACGCAAGCAAGATGCGGCGCTCAGTCGTGCGCGCCGAGCACCCAGCGGTAATACGGGTTCGCCTGGTCGGCGCTCAGCACCGCGCGAATTTCCCCCGCCCATGCGTTGCGGTCGCCACGATACGCATCGAGTCCCGCCCGGTAAAACGCATGCAGTGTGTCGCGCTCGCTGTGCAGCGCGTCGGTGAATCCGGCGTCGTCGTTTGCGAGCGGCGGTTCGCTCTGCAACGCCAGCAAGCGCGTCAGCGTCGCCGGAAAATCCGTCGGCTCGACCCACGGCGCGTATTCGATGCGCGGATCGTCGTCGGTGACGGGGCGGGCATCGGCGGCATAGTAGGCAAGTGCGGGGCCGTCCGCGACATAAGTTGCAAGAAGCGCTTCCGCCGAGCCGATGCCCACTTCGTTCAACGCGCGCGCTACGTCGGGCTGTGCCAAGCGCTCGCGAATGCGCGGCACGTCGAGCGTCAACGGCTCCCTGGAGCCGATCAGCATCATCTCGTGGAACTCGGTCGTGAAGAGCGCGGCATGCGGAAACACCTGCATGAAGCTGCGGATGAGCGAGCGCGTTTCCTGCTCGTTTTGCGTCGCGATTGGCAACCATTGCGCGACGATACCGCGCTCGTTCAATCGCGCCGCCGCGAGCCGGTAGAACTGAGTCGAATACAGGTTCACCACGCCCGCCGCCGATGGCGGCGGCGGTTCGAGCGTCACGAGGTCGTAGCGTTCATCGCGCGACAGCAGTTCGCGCCTGCCATCTCCGGCTCGAAGTTCGATGCGCGGATCGGCGCTCACGTCGTAATTGCCCGCGAACGCCGGCGACGCGCGCACGACCGCCGGCAACAATTCGGCGACCACCCGTTTGTCGAGGCCCGGCCACGCGAGCAGCGCGCCCGCCGTGATACCCGTGCCGAGTCCGATGACGAGCGCGGAACGCGGCGCACCGGCATGCACGATGAGCGGCAGCAGCGCTTGCAGACGCATGTAGCGCAGCGACGTCATGGCGTCGCCCGAGTTCGAGACACCTTGAATGTAGAGACGGCGGAACCGTTGCGCCTCAGGGCCTTGTTCGAGCACGGCGACCGTCCCGCCCGAGCTTTCCTCGTAATAGGCAAGGCTGCCGTGATGCGCCTTGGCGAGCAGCACGCCAAGCCGGTCGGACGGCACGACGATCGAGACGGCAACCGAGATCGCCGCAATGCCCGCGCTTGCCCAGATGCCGGCCTTTTGTGCGGAGCGCGCGCTCAGTGCCGCCGACAAGCCGATCAGACTCGCCGCGACCGCAAGCAAGCCGAGCGAGCGGATTAGACCGAGCGACGGAATCAGCACGAAACCCGCAAACAGCGTCCCGCCGATGCCGCCCGCCGTATTCATCGCGACGACGCGCCCTACCCGGCTTGCGATGCCGCTTCCGTGCGCCGTGTCCCCATCGGCGGCCATGGCGAGCGCGAAAGGGAACGCCGCGCCGAGCAAGATCGTCGGCACGAGCACGATCACGCATGCGGCGACGGCAAAGCCCGCGCTCATCGACGCGAGCATGTTGCCCGTCACGCTCAGGCCGAAGTCGGCTGCGTGACGCTGGGCGAGCGAAAGCCAGTCGCCCACGCATGCGACGCCCGCGAACGCGGCCAGACCCGCCAACGCGATCAGCACGCCGAATGCGCTCCACGGGTCGCGTATCCGTTGGGCATGGCGCGCCGCGATCGCGCTGCCGAGCGCAAGACCGAGCAAATACGTGGCGAGCACGATAGAAAAAGCGAAGCTGCGCGTGCTGACGAATTGCCCGATGGCCTGCGACCAGATCACCTCGTAGCCGAGCGCGATGCCACCCGCGACGGCATAGAGCGCAATGGCGATGCGCGAGCCGGAGGAAGCGGCGCTGGCGCGCGCGGCGGGGTCATCGAGCGAACCGTTCTGCACGGCGGCGCGGCGCATGAGCAACATTGCACCGATCGCGGCGCAGGCGTTGAGAAGCGCGGCCGCATAGGCGCTGCCCTGCACGCCTAGCAAAGGAATCAGCACGAACACCGGCAGCAACGCGCCAGCGATGGCGCCCGCGGTATTGGCCGCGTACAACCGCCCGCCCGCGCCACCGATGTCTTGCCGCGACGCGCCGGTTGCACGCATGAGGACGGGCAAAGTGCCGCCCATCGCGATGGCAGGCGCGCCGACCAGCGCGAACGGCAAGAACCACGCAAGCGGCCCGGCGCGCTCTTGCAGCGTCGCGAAGAGCGCGGCCGAGTGCGCCAGCGCGTGCGTCGCGCCCGGACCGAGGCCAAGCACGGCGAGTTCCAGTCCCGCGTACAGCAACCAAGGCCGCATGCTCCGGTCGGCGAGCTTGCCGAAGATCCATCCGCCGAGCGCGAGTCCCGCAAAGAACGCACTGATCGCAACGGTCACGGCCTGCACTTCGATGCCGACCACGAGCGTGAGTTGCCGCACCCACAACACCTGGTAGATCAGCGCCGCGCCGCCCGATGCAAACAACAGCAACGCAGGCCACGCGAGACGCATGGTGCTCGCGTGATGCGCATCGGCGCTGGCCGGTGCGCGGCGGCTTGCCTTGGTCCGGGCGGATTTGATCGCGGCGCTCAGATCTGTCATCGTCTCTCGGCTCCCGGATCACTTGCCCGCGCTTTCGATGCTCTTCATCAAGTTGTCGGTCATCTGGTCGATACTGAAGCTGCTGGGCCGTTGAGCGGGCGGATATTGCTTGAACGTCGCGAGGAACGGCGCGACCTTCGAGACGGCGTATTGCGCGATATACACGTTCTTCGTGGTCCAGTCGTAATACTGGTCGGAGACGATATCGGCGCGCTCGTAAGGGTCCATGCGCAGATTGAAGATTTTCGGCACGCGCAGACACGTGAACGGGTTCGCCCACACTTCATAGCCGCCCGGCTGGCGCTGCTCGCAGAAGACCACCTTCCAGTCGTCCTGGCGCATCGCGACGAGCAGGCCATCGTCGTTGAAGTAAAAGAACTCGTGACGTGGCGCGTCCTTCGTCTGGCCAGTGAGATACGGCACGAAGTTATAGCCGTCCAGATGCACCTTGAAGTTCTTGCCGCCGATCGCCGCGCCCTTGAGCAAGCGGTCGGCAATGCCGTTGTCGCCCGCGGCGGCGACCAGCGTCGGGAACCAGTCGAGGCCCGAGATCATCTGCCGCGAAACCGTCCCCGGCTTGATCTTGCCGGGCCAGCGGATGATCGCGGGCACCCGGAACGCGCCTTCCCAGTTGGTGTTTTTCTCGCTGCGGAAAGGCGTGGTGGCGGCATCCGGCCATGAGAACTGGTTCGGCCCGTTGTCCGTCGTATAGACGACGATGGTGTTGTCCGCGATCTTCATGTCGTCGAGCGCCTTGAGCAGCTTGCCGACGTCGTTGTCATGCTCGATCATGCCGTCGGCGTATTCGTTGCCCGGCATGCCGCTTTGACCGAGCATGGATGGCCGCACGTGCGTGAACAAATGCATGCGCGTCGTGTTCATCCACACGAAGAAAGGTTTGTTGGCCTTGTTCTGGCGCTGCATGAAGTCGATGGCGGCGCTCGTCGTTTCGTCGTCGATCGTCTCCATGCGTTTGGTGTTGAGCGGACCCGTGTCCTGCACGCGGCCATCCGCGAACGAATGGATCACGCCGCGCGGCGCGTTCGCCTTGACCCACGCCGTGTCGTTCTTCGGATAATAAGGACGCTCCGGTTCTTCCTCGGCGTTCAGGTGATACAGGTTGCCGAAGAACTCGTCGAAGCCGTGCTTGGTGGGCAAGTACTGATCGCGGTCGCCGAGATGGTTCTTGCCGAACTGGCCGGTCGCATAGCCGAGCGGCTTGAGCGCCTCGGCAATGGTGATGTTCTGCGCCTGCAGGCCAACGTCCGCGCCGGGAATGCCCACTTTCGACAGCCCCGTGCGCAAGGTGACTTCGCCCGTGATGAAGGTCGAACGGCCCGCCGTGCAGCTGTTCTCCGCGTAGTAGTCGGTGAAGAGCATGCCCTCGTTGGCTATGCGATCGATGTTCGGCGTTTCGTAGCCAACCACGCCTTTGCTATATGCGCTGATATTGGTCTGCCCGATATCGTCGCCGAAGATCACGAGAATGTTGGGCTTCTTCCCATTCTGATTATTGTTCTGCGCGGCGGCGGGCGCGGGAGCCGGCGCGGGTTTCGCGGGCTTCGCCGCGTTCGGCGTCTGCGCGGTCGAGACGATCGGCGGGACGATCAGCACGCAGATCGCCGCGAGCGCGGCGAGCGCGCCGGTGATATAGCGGAAGCGTCGGAGTTGCGGCTTGGTCATTGTGATTCTCCTTGAGCGCCATACGTCTTTCGCGCGTCGCCCGTCATGGCGCGCTTGCCGGATAAACCGCCTTCCAGTCGTTCTTCATGCTCACGACGATCCACCCGCGCGCGAGCGCCTCGTCCCATGCGCGGTCGAGCTTGCCGATCTTCGACTGGCGGTCGTAGGCGAATTCGCGCGCCGCGTCGTCGTGATGCACGATCAGTTCAAGATGCGGCCCTTCCTGCGCGGCCGTGTATTGCAGCATCTGCAAGTCGCCGTCCGAGTTGCCGAATGCGAGCACGGGCTTTCTGCCGATGTTCCGGTAGATGCCGACGGGCTTGCCGGGACCGTCGTCGACGAAATCGAGCTTCGGTTCGCGCACGAGCGCGGGCTTGCCGTCGCGCACGACGTACTTCACGAGCTGGCTCGACCCGATCACCTGTTCGGGCGGAATGCCGTAGACCTGTTCGGCGAACACGCGCATGAATTCGATCGTTCCTCCGGACACGATAAAGGTCTTGAAGCCATTCGCCCGCAAATAGTCGAGCAGTTCGAGTTGCGGCTGATAGACGAGCGCGGTGTACGGACGCCCGAGCGTCGGATGCTTCGATGTTGCGAGCCACGCGCGAATGGCGCTGTCGTATTCATCGACCGTCATGCCGCTGTTCGCCACCGCGAGCAGTTTCAGCAATGCTTTTTGCTGGCCCGCGAGCGCGGCCTTGTCGCCCGATGCCAACGCCTTGAACGCCGGGTCGCCGCGCCACTCCGGATGGTTCGGCGCGGCCGCCTTCACTTCATCGAGCATGAAGGCAAACTGAAAATAGATAGGCTGTTCGCTCCACAACGTACCGTCGTTATCGAACACGGCGATACGTCGCGCGGGCGGCAAATAGGTTGGCGATCCTTCGCGCGTGACGGTTTGCACGAAGTCGATGAGCGCTTGCCGAGCGCGGCCGCCGCGCCACGACGGCAGAACGCCTTGCGCCGTCTGCGCGGTGCTGGCGCTCACGCCGGCGCTGGCCTGCGCGGACGCGTCGTTGCCGGAGCGCGCGCAGCCCGCCAGGAGCACCGCGAACGCGGCAGTCAGCAGCGCGGCCCGCACGCCAGCAAGAATGTGTCGAAGTCCCCGCCGCACTCGACTCTCCTTTCGCGAAAGCAATGTGTTGCCGCGCCGATGCGTTCAGCGAGCGGCGGTCCGGGTCGGATTCGCCGGCGATGCGCCATGCGCCGCTTGCCAGACGTCCTTATCCACCACGAGTCTGAAACCGAGGTGCGACATGCTGTTGTAGGGGTCGGTGCCGCGCCGCGCGCTTGGCCGATAGCTCAGGCAGTAGTCTTCGTTGCACAGAAACGAACCGCCGCGCGTAACGCGTTTGGGCGCTTCCACGGGAACGCCGGGATCGGCCGGGTCCCATGAACTGGCCGGGCCCGCGGGCTCGTTGACCACCCCGCCTATCGATGCCTCGCGCCTGAACTGATCGGCCCGGTACCAGTCGGCTACCCATTGCCACGCGTTGCCGGTCATGTCGGAGAGTCCGTAGCCGTTGGCCGGAAAACTCCCCACGCGGCTCGTCCCGGCCGCGCCGCCCGCTTTCGCGTTGACGACGGGGAACGGCTGCTTTTCCTGGCCTTGCCAGACGTTGGCCATTTGCTTGCCGTCGGGTGCGAACTGGTTGCCCCAGGAATAGGTCGCCTGATCGAGCCCGCCGCGCGCGGCAAATTCCCATTCGGCTTCGGTGGGCAGGCGCTTGCCCGCCCATTTGGCATAGGCCTCGGCGTCTTCGTAGGAGACCTGCACGACGGGATGATCGTCCTTGCCATCGATATTGCTCGACGGCCCCGAGGGATGCCGCCAGTCCGCGCCCGGCACGAAGCGCCACCAGCGCGAATAGTCTTGCAGAGACACCTGTTCCCGTGTGCCGACGAACACCATTGCGCCCGGCGTGAGCGCACTGTCCGGCGGACGCGCCGTGCCGGGTGGCAACTGCACCCGGAGCGTCTCCCAGTCGGGTTTCTTTTCAGCGGTGGTGATGTAGTGCGTGGCCGCCACGAACGCGCCGAATTCGGCGTTCGTCACGTGATGCTCGTCCATCCAGAAACCGTGAACGCGCACCGTATGCGCCGGACGTTCGTTGGCTTGCGCGAGCTTGCTGTCGCTGCCCATCTGGAATTCGCCGCCGGGTATCCACGCCATGCCTTTCGGGCCGCTCACGCCGTCGCCGAGGACGGCATGGACCATCGGCCTGGCGGGCTCGCGCAGCGCGCGGCTCACCGCGAATCCGACGAGCGCCGGACATAGCAGCACGAGCACGGCCCACAGCGCCATGCGCCTTGCGTTGAATTCCGAGCTTCGCCCGGCCGCGTTGTGATTCACCGGTATGTTCGCCATTGCCGTCACCCCGACCGTGTCGCATGGGAGCCAACACAATGGAGCCACCAATATACGAACGAATAAATGTTAGCAATCTTTTTTTCGAGCGATGCCGCAAACGGTAGGCATCCTTGCGAAAGGGCCGACACGGCTTTGACGAAACCGCCTTGCTTTAGTAACTTGTGCAGCACGTGTTCAGACAGCTTCGGGATCATCGCATCAGCAACGCGTGCGCGTTGCACTCTTAGCGAGCGAGCCATGCAAGACCTCATCCGGCGATTCGAGACGAGCATCGGGCAAGCGGTGATCGGCCAGGAGGCCGTCGTGCGCCAGATTCTCATTGCGCTTTTCGCGGATGGGCACGTGCTGCTCGAGAGCCTTCCGGGTCTCGCAAAGACACGTACCGTCAAGGCCATCGCGGCGCGTCTGGCCGCCACGATGAAGCGCATCCAGTTCACGCCCGATCTGCTGCCCTCGGATATCACGGGCGGCGAGACGCTTCTGCAATCGGGCAACGAACGCACGCTCTCGTTCCAGCCGGGTCCCATCTTCGGCAATCTGATTCTCGCGGACGAAATCAACCGCGCGCCCGCCAAGGTTCAATCCGCGCTGCTCGAAGCCATGGAAGAGCGGCAAATTTCAATCTCCGGCAAGACGTACCCGCTGCCCGAACTCTTCCTCGTGATGGCGACGCAGAATCCCATCGAACAGGAAGGCACTTATCCCCTGCCGGAAGCGCAGATGGACCGTTTTCTCATGAAGGTGCTGATCGGTTATGCGTCGCCCCGGAGCGAGGCGGACATGCTGCGCTTGCTGCGTCGCGAAAGCGAGGGCGCGCCGGCCGCCATGGAAACGCTGACGCAGGAAGATGTGTTCGCCGCGCGCGAGGCCGTCCGGCGCGTCGCGGTGGCGCCGGCCATCGACGAATACATCGTATCGATTGTCAACGCGACGCGTCATGGCGGCGCGCTCGATGCCGACCTCGGCAAATGGATCGAAGTCGGAGCGAGCCCGCGCGGCGCGATCGGACTGGATCGGGCGAGCCGCGTGCATGCATGGCTCGACGAGCGCGATTTCGTCACGCCAGACGACGTGCGCGCGGTCATCCATCCGGTGCTGCGGCATCGTTTGCTGCTGTCCTACGATGCGACCGCCGACAAGGTCGGCGCCGACCAAGTGATAGACCGGCTAGTGGAGAAAGTGGCCGTGCCAGCTTGAGCCTGGAGGAAACCCGCGATGCCGCACGACGCAGCAGACGTTCATGGCCCGCCCGCTTCGGCCATCGGCAGCGTTTATGTCGATGCCGCGCATCTCGCCGGGCTCGAAGGCCGCGCGCGGGGTTTGAGCTTCGTCGCGCCCGCGCCCGTAACGAGCATCTTGTCGGGACGGCAAGCGTCGCGCATGCGCGGACGCGGCCTGAATTTCGAGGAACTGCGCGGCTATTTGCCCGGCGACGACATACGCCATCTCGACTGGCGCGTGAGCCTGCGCACGGGCAAGCCGCATGTGCGGGTCTATACCGAGGAGCGCGATCGGCCGCTTCTGGTCATCGTCGATCAGCGCATGAACATGTTCTTTGGATCGAGCCGTGCGCTCAAGTCCGTGGTCGCGGCCGAAGCGGCGGCGCTCGCCGTGTGGATGGCGTTTGCCGCCGGGGATCGCGTGGGCGGCGTCGTGTTCGGCGACGAAGAAGTGGTCCGCGTGCGTCCGTTGCGAAGTCGCGCGCGCATCGACTTGCTGTTCGGCGCCATCGCGCGGATGAACGCGTCGTTGCATGCCGAGAGTCTCGCGCGAACGAATTACGCGCAACTCAATGCGGCGCTCGAAGGCGTGTTGCAGATCGCATCGCACGACTTTCTGGTGTGCATCATGAGCGACTTTGCAGGCGCCGATGAACGCACGCGCCGGCTGCTCCGGCAAATTGCCGCGCATAACGACGTGATCGCGGCGCTCGTCTTCGATCCGCTCTGGCAAGGCATGCCCGAGCATCGCGCGCTGGTGGTGAGCGAAGGACGCTTGCAAGTGGAACTGCGCATGGAAAACGAACGCGTGCGTGCGCCGCTCGCCAGCCTCTTCAAGGGCCGCGCGGCAGCGATTGCGGAGCTATTGCGCACGAGCGGCGTGCCGTTGATGGCGTTATCGACCGCCGAACCGGTCGTCGATCAGGTGCGGCGCTTATTCGGCGAGCGCGTGCGTCGCGCGGCGCAAGGCGGCCTATGACCACGCCGCTCATGCCCGCCGACACGCCCGCCGCGTTGCAGGCGCTGCGCGAGTTACCGTTGCCCGAGCCCGTGTCGTATATGCCGCGGACCATCGGCTGGCTAATCGTGCTTATCTTGCTCGCGGCGTTGGCGGCGCTCGCCGGATGGTTCGCCTGGCGTCGGCATGAAAGGAGCCGCTACCGGCGCGAGGCGCTTGCCGAACTGGCGCGCATCGAAGCGAAGCTTGCCGACGAAGCAAGCCGTGCGGCCGCGCTTGCCGAGATCGCGCCGCTCATCAAACGTACCGCGCTTGCCGCCGCGCCGCGCGGGCAAGTGGCCGCGCTCACCGGCGCAACCTGGCTTGCATTTCTGCGCGCCACGCACGGTCACTTCGACGATGCGAGCGGCGCGCTGCTTTTCACCGCGACATATGCGCCGCAAGCGCGACTCGCCGCCATCACGCGACAGGACGCCGACCGTCTCGTTCACGCGGCGCGCGACTGGATCGAGCATCATCATGTGGAAGTTTGAGTACGTGTGGATGTTCGCGCTGCTGCCCTTGCCCCTCTTCGTGTGGTGGCTGGCGCCCGCGTATCGCACGACATCGACGGCCGTGCGCATGCCGTTCTTTCAGGAAATGGCCCATGCTGCCGGCGAGAAACCCGCGCCCGGCGGCGTCCGTCTGCGCCGCAACTGGCTGCAGCGCTTGCTCATGCCCGTGCTCTGGATTTTGCTGCTGGTTGCGGCGGCGCGGCCGGTGTTCCTCGAACCGCCCGTCACGCACGAGTTGCCCGCGCGTGACTTGCTGCTTGCGATCGACCTGTCGCAATCGATGAGCGAGCGCGATTTCATCGATGGCGCGACCGGCGAACGGCTCGATCGCCTGAGCGCGGTCAAGCGCGTAGTCGCCGATTTCATTGCGAAGCGCAAGGGCGACCGCATCGGCCTGATCGTGTTCGGCGACGGTGCTTATCCGCAAGCGCCGCTCACGCTCGATCACGACAGCGTGCTGATGCTGCTCGACGCCATGCGCATTGGCATGGCGGGACCGCGCACGGCTATCGGCGACGCGATCGGGCTGGCGGTCAGACTCATGGAAAACACGCCCGCGCAGGAAAAGGTGCTGATTCTGCTCACCGATGGCAACGACACCGCAAGCGCCATCGCGCCCACGCAGGCCGCGCAGATTGCGAAGCATCACGGCATCGTGGTGCACACCATCGGTATCGGCGATCCGCAGACCGAAGGCGAGGACAAGGTCGATCTCGACGCGCTGACGAGCATTGCCCGGACGACTGGCGGGACGTCGTTTCATGCAATGGGCCGCGCGGAAGACATCGCGTCCGTGTACGCGCAGATCGACAAGATGACGCCGGAAAAGATCACGCGCGAGGTGTACAGACCGCGCCGGGAGTTCTACTGGCTGGCGCTCGCGCTCGCGGTGTCGCTCTTCACGCTGTATCACGGCATTGCCTGTCTCGTTGCGCTCTTGCGCGCGCCGCGTCGCGTGCCCGGGGAGATCGGAGCTTGATATGGCTATCGATCTGACGGCTTTTCACTTCCTGCGCCCGTTATGGCTCTTGCTGCTCATTCCAGCCGTGCTATTACCGTTTGCGTGGTTGCGTCGTAACGATGTGCGTTCACGCTGGCGCAACATCATCGCGCCGCATTTGCTGGAGCATCTGATCGTCGGCGAGCGTGCGAAGCGTGGTTTGCAGCCGATCCATTCGTTGGCCGCGCTGATCGCCTTATCCGCCATTGCCGTGGCGGGGCCGACGTGGCAACAGGAACGTCCGCCCTTCGATCGGGACAAGGCGCCGCTCATGATCGTCCTCGAACTCGCGCGTTCGATGGATGCAACCGATGTCGCGCCAAGCCGTATCGAACGGGCAAGGCAAAAGGTGCTCGATCTCGCGGCAGCGCGCAAAGGCGCGCGCACCGGGCTGCTGGTGTTCGCGGCGAGCGCGCATCTCGTCGTGCCGCCCACGGAAGATCCCGCCTTGCTCGGGCTTTATGTGCCTGCGCTCGCGCCCGAATTGATGCCGCATGACGGCAAGAACGCCGCTGCCGGCCTGGCGCTTGCGGAGCGTGTCTTGCAGAAGGCCGACGACGCAGCGGGTACGATCGTCTTCATGAGCGACGGTTTCGATGAAAGCCATACGGATGATTTCGTTCGGATGGCGAAAGAATCGCGCCACCAGTTGCTTTGGCTCGCGGTCGGCACGGAACGCGGCGGCGCGATCCGGGGAGCGAACGGCGAAATCGCGACTGACGAAGCGGGCCGCCCTCTCCCCGGCACGTTCGATGCAGCCGCCATCCGCAAAGTCACGCAAGCGGCTTCGATTCCACTTGCAAGCATGCGCGCGGACGATGACGACGTGCAATGGGTGCAGCACCGTGCGCAGGTGTATCTCGAAGCGGCGCAGGGTTCGAAGATCGTGCCGCGCTGGAAGGAATCGGGCTACTGGCTGCTCGCGCCGATTCTCGTCATCGCCTTGTATTGCTTCAGGCGCGGCTGGACGGTGAAGTGGCTGCCGATCATACTGGTTGCGCTTTCAATGGCTTACTTTCCCAGGCAGGCGCAAGCCGCGTCGTTCGAGTGGCTCGATCTCTTCGCAACGCATGATCAGCAGGGTCGCTACAGCTTCGAACATGGCGACTACAAGCGTGCCGCCGCGCGTTTCGACGATCCCATGTGGAAAGGCCGCGCACAGTATCTTGCCGGCGACTTTGCCGGCGCACTCGATACGTTCACCCGACTCGACACGCCGGACGCGTTGTTCTATGTCGGCAACACGCTCGCGCGGATGAAAGATTACGCGGGCGCGATGAAGGCTTACGACGCCGCGATTGCGCATCGCGCAGGGTTCGCGGAGGCGCGTGCAAATCGGAAGCTGGTACAGATGCTCATCGAGGACGACGAGCAGAGTGACGAATCGACCACGCAGAAGCCCGATCAGGTCGAGACGGACAAGAAAAAGATCAAAGGCGGCCAGCGCGTGCTGGTCGAGCAACAGCGTCCATCGGAGGAAACGTGGATGCGTAATCTGAATACATCGCCCGCGGCGTTTTTACATCAGCGCTTCGAACAGGAAGCAGGAGCGAGCCCGTGATGCGATTGCTCCTCGCGATAGGGTTCGTCATTCTCTCGAACGTGTTTTCGATCGCTCACGCGGACGATGCGCCCCGAACCATGTTGCGCGCGCATCTCGAACCGGCTGGCAAGGTGGTGGCGGGCAGCGCGGCGCAACTCGTCGTCGATGCGCTCACGACCACATGGTTCACGGCCGCGCCGGACTGGCCGCTGTTCGACGTGCACGATGCGTTCGTCACGTTGCCTGACGAGAGTGCGCAGAATCTTTCGGAGACCATGGACGGTGTGCGCTGGTTCGGGGTCCGGCGCGTCTATCGAATCGTGCCGCGCGCGGCGGGCACTTTCGATGTGCCGCCGTTCGCCATCACGCTGCATCCCGGCGGCGCCGACGGACCGGTCACGCTTACGACGCCCCGGCTGGAGTTGGTCGCAAGCGTGCCGGCGGGGGCCGAAGACATGGCGTCGTTTTTCCCGACGCCAAAGCTTACCGTGACGCAAAGAATCGAACCTTCGGACGGCAAGCTGGAAGTCGGCGGCACCTTGACGCGTGCCGTCACGGAGCGCGCGGAAGGCACCGAGTCGATGCTGATTCCACCGCTCGCTTTTGCGGACATCGCCGGATTGCGCCGTTATTCGAAGCCGCCGGTAACCCGCAATATCACGCAGGACCGTTCGGGATTCGTCGCGGGCGAGCGCACGGATACGGTCGCGTATCTCGTCGAGCGTCCGGGAACGTACACGCTGCCGGCAATCGATATCGAATGGTGGAACACGACCACTCGCGCGCGCGAAAAGATTCATCTTCCGGCGCTTAGCTTTCGCGCGCATGCAGCGAGCGAACGGCCGCTTTGGGACATTCCGGGCGGCCTGGCGCGGCATACGGTGATCTACCTCGATGAGAGAGATGTCATGTATGCGTGTGTCGCTCTGGCGGCTATGGCGCTCGCGATCTGGTTTTATCCGCGCATGCGTGTACTGATCGAGCGCGGCTGGCGCCGGTGGGCGGCGTGGCGCAAAGCACGCGCGGAAGGCGAGT
The DNA here is from genome assembly GCF_031450875.1 of Caballeronia sp. LZ001. Classification (NCBI taxonomy): domain Bacteria; kingdom Pseudomonadati; phylum Pseudomonadota; class Betaproteobacteria; order Burkholderiales; family Burkholderiaceae; genus Caballeronia; species Caballeronia sp. LZ001. The sequence continues at coordinate 2,130,755 of NZ_JARTVX010000004.1, forward strand.
TCGCCGCGTGGCAGGCGCTTCGAAAGGCCGCGAGCGCGGGCAGCATGTCGCGCATCGTTCCGGCGCTTTACCGATGGATGGACGTCAATCCGCGTTATCCGCGTCCGGCGCGGCTTCGCAATATCGGCGAGTTCGAACCGAGCGACTTGAAGCGACTAGCGGATTCGGCCATCGTTCATTATCAGGGCACGGGTCGCGCCGATGAAGCGCCACCCACACGTCTGCGCCGTCACACGAAGTTTTGGCGAAGTTGGAGAACGAAGCGCCCGGCGCTGGCTCCGCTCAACGACAACGAAGATCGGTAGAACCGACTCTCACGCGACGTTCTCTTTGTTCGCGATCATCCCGTCGTCTTCGGCCTGCGCATCCTCCGCGCTCTTACTCGTCTCGCGAAGCGCGGCCGTGAGCTCGGCCGGTTTGACCGTATCGAGCACCACGAAGCTGTGTAGCGCCGCCTTGGCGTCGATCTCGAAGCAACGTTTGCCGGAAATTTTCGCCTTGGCGTCGCGAGCTTCGATCTCGGCAATCTCGGTTGCGAGCGGATGAGCCTGTCTCTTGAGAATGGCGCCGAGGCGCGCGTCGACCATCACCCGGTCCATGCTCCAGTAGGCGCGATTCGAAAGCGCGTTTTCGCCGGCGAGCACGCTATCGGCGACGACTTCGAGACCCATCGCCCTGAACTTTGCGACATCGGAGCGAAGGCTTTCCGTGTTGACGCGCGCCGTGCCGCGTTCGAGCCGCAGTTCGAGGCGGCTCGCGTCCACGCCGCTCTCTCGCAGCGCCAGCGTCAGCGTCTGCGCAAAGTCGCTGGTCAGGAGCTGCTTCGGATAGACCGGCACGCAAACGGTAATCTCGGGCAAGTCCGTGGCGAGCTTGCAGGCCTCGCGCAAGATCCAGTCGCCGAGAGGAACGACGAGACCGCTTTGTTCGGCGACGCGCAGGTAGGTTTCGGTGCCGAGGCGGCCGAGCGTCGGGTGGTTCCACCACGGCTGAATCTCGACGGCGATTGCGTCGTTTGCAGAAACACGCACGCTGCAGGCAAGATCGAACTCACGCGCCTTGATCGCGATCAGCATGTCGTGCGCCAGATGCCGCTCGGTCTCGGCGGAGGTTTCCGCATCCTCGGCGTAGAAGGTGAAGGTGCCACGCTGCTTGCCCTTGGAACGATAGAGCGCGACGTCGGCGAAGCGGAAAAGCTCGTCTTCCTCCAGCGTGTCTTGCGGCGTCAGCGCGATACCGATCGAAAGACCGACCTCCAGCCACCGCTCGCCATGAGCGATCGGCTGCGACACGGACTCGATGAGGCGCTCCGCGAGTTCGACGATCTGCGGCCGCGTGAGATTCGTGGCCGCGACGACGAACTCGTCTCCTCCGATCCGCGCCACGAGCTGCCCTTCCGTCAACTCGCCCGTCAGACGGGCGGCAACGGTGCGCAGGACGAGATCGCCGACTTCATGGCCGAACGTGTCGTTGATCGGCTTGAAGTGATCGAGATCGAGATAGAAGAGCGCGAGCTCGCTGTCGGTCGCCGAAAGCACCTGACGCATGAACTTGCGCAGGCCGAGCCGGTTCGGAAGGCCCGTCGCCGGATCGTGCTGGACTTCTTTCTGGGCGCGCGAGAGATCGGCGGCGAGCGAGACGTCGGCGGTGATGTCGGCGGCGATCTTAACGATCTTGAAGGGCTTGCCGTTCAGGTCGTAGATCGGATTGTAGGACGCCTGAATCCACACTTCCGCCCCGTTCGCGGCGATGCGTTTGAACTTCGAGGACAGGAACTTGCCCGCGCGCAGATCGCTCCAGAAGCGTGCGTAATCGGCATGCGCGACGGTCTCCTTGTCGACGAACATGCGATGGTGCCGGCCGACGACCTCCGGGAGCGCGTAGCCCATCAGGGTAAGGAAGTTGTCGTTCGCCTCGAGCACATTGCCGTCCATGTCGAACGAGACGACGCTTTGCGACTTGTTGATGGCGGCGATCTGTCCTTCGTAATCACCTTGCCGCAGCTTTTGCCCGGTGACGTCGACGGCGTTCTTGACGACCTTGAAGGTGCGCCCGTTCATGTCGAGGATCGGATTATAGGAAGCCTGCAGCCAGATCTCGCGGCCATCGCGGCCGAGCCGCTTGAACTCGCCTGCCTGATACTCGCCCGCGGCGAGCGTCTGCCAGAACTTCCCATAAGCTTCGCTTTCGCGCTCCTCGGCCGAGACGAACATCGAATGATGGCGACCGATGACCTGGGACAGCCGATAGCCCGTCAGGTCCAGGAAGTTGTCGTTGGCGTCGAGGATCGTGCCGTCGACATTGAAGGCGACGACACTCTGCGACTTGTGGATCGCGGCGATCTGGCCTTGGTGGTCCGCCTGGCGAAGCTTTTCACGCGTGACCACCGTCGCGTATTTGACGATCTTGAAGGGCCGCCCGTCCTGGTCGAGCACCGGGCTGTAGATTGCCTGCAGCCAGATTTCGCGCTTGTCGCGGCCGATCCGCCGGAACTCGCCGCTGCGATGACGGCCGGCGGCCAGATCGCTCCAGAAGATCTCGTAGTCGAGACTGTGCGCGTATGCGGGATCGACGAACATGCGGTGATGACGGCCTTCGAGCTCCTCCATCGTGTAGCCGACCGCTTCCAGGAAGTTGCGGTTGGCGTCGAGAATGGTGCCGTCGGGCGAAAAGGTCACCATGCACTGCGACTTGTCGATCGCGGCGATCTGGCCTTCGAAATCGGCGTTCTGCTTCTTCTCCGACGTGACATCGACCGCATACTTGACGATTTTGAACGGACGTCCTTCGAGGTCGAGGATCGGATTGTAGGTTGCCCGAAGCCAGACGGCCTTTTCGTCCTTGCGGAATCGCCGATATTCGCCGGAAGCGTGCAAACCCTGCCGCAACCGTTCCCAGAAGGCGGCATAGGACGGGTCCCTGGCCTCGTCGGCGGCGACGAACATTCGATGATGCTTGCCGACGAGTTCGTCGAGCCGGTAGCCGGTGGCTTCCAGAAACTTCTCGTTGGCATGAAGGATGGTGCCGTCCATCGCGAAATGGATGACGGCCTGCGAAGTGTTGATGGCGGCGATCTGGCCGGCGACGTCGGCGGCCAACATCATGCGGTCAGTGACGTCGCGCACCAGCATGACGGTCTCGCCGACCGCGCCGTCTTCTGCTGCGACCGGTATGCAGGAAACCTCGGTCCAGAAGGACGTGCCATCGCGCTTCAATTGCTGCATCTCGCCGAAGAAGGCTTTGGCGGTTGCGAAGACCGTATCGATCTCGTCCGGCGCGGTGGCGCCTGTCGCGAGCGGCCTGAAGATGCTGCGATTGCGTCCGACGAGCTCCCAGCCCTTGTAGTCGAAGAGCTCCAGGAAGCGCTCGTTGACACGAAGGATGCTGCCGTCGGGCGCGAAGGCGATCCGCCCGAGGCTTCTCTCCAGCGCTTCCTGATCGGCCGGAGTAAAGGAGAATTTGACCGGATTGTTATGCATTGTCACCCGCCAGTAGAAGTTGCGGCGATATGCGCTGATGGCAGGTTGGAACGAAGTTGTCTCATGGATCGAATTCGACGATCACTTAACCTTTTCCCTAAGCGCGAACTTTCTGGATTAACGGCACTGGAAGGAAAAAATTAAACAGGCGGTGAAGATCGATTTGATTGAGGCACGCGTAGTCGACGGGCGCATCTCATGGCGGAAGACGCTCAGGGGCAATGTTGGATATGCGTGCTGGCTACAGCGTCGGCTTGAACTCGATCCCAGGCGCTTGCAACGATTCCGGCGTCGTTGCGAGCGCGCTTTGGGGTTCGTCGTAGGTGCCGCAGCGTCTCGGCAGACTTGATCGACTCAAGCCGTAGTGGACACATCAAATGGGTGCGTCAACCAATGACTGACGTCCCGCACACGAGGACTGGGGAATCCATGAGGTGGCCGCGCTTTGCGACAGGATGCAAGACGCCCGAGCCGAGGCGTATCCATTAGACGGGCGCTTGCCGCTCATGAGCGCGCCCTGCCGATTGGCGTTTTCGAGAGGGCGATGGGGTTTTCCTAGGTGATGTCGGCACCTAGGATGGTCCCCCCGGCAGGAATCTCCCGGCAAACAGCAAACTTTTAGGCAACACTATCAAATGCCTTCAAACTCAATGCTGGCGGGCGTTCGGCGCGTTCGGTAGCCGACATTTCCGACATCGAAATCCATCAGAATTCCCCGCATTTCGGATATGCTTTACGCCAAATTTACGCCAACTGATGGGGAAGCATGGCAACGTACAGGAAGCGCGGCACGAGTTGGCGCGCAGAGGTGGCAAAGGGCGGCGTCCGAGAGTCGGCCACATTCGATACCAAGGCCCAGGCTGTCGAATGGGCCACGAAGCTCGAAGCTGAGATTGCGGGTGGCCGGCGGCGGGCATACGCGAAGGTCCAGAAGACGCTGTCCGACGCGATGGACGAATACCTCAATAAGATCTCGCCGAATTTGGGCAAGCACGACTGGAATGTGACCCGCATCGCTTTTTTGAAAGCCGAACTGGACTTCTGCGGCGAGCTGATCCGCAATGTAAGGCCCGAGTCGATCGCTGACTGGCGAGACAAGCGCCTAAAGAATGTGAAGTCATCGACCGTTAACAGAGACATGAACCTGCTTTCTGCCGTGTTCGAGGCAGCGAAAACGGAATGGAAGTGGATTCACGATAATCCCTGTCACGAGGTGAAGCGTCCAAAAGACCCGCCACCTCGCCGCCGGCGCGTTCCGGACTCAGACACATCGCTCATGACCCATGCTCTTGGACTTGAAGATGGAACGATAATTGCGACGACGCAGCAGTACGCTGCGGTGGCCTTTCTTATCGCGATTGAGACGGGAATGCGGCAAAGAGAATTGCTAAACACTATTCGACCGAACGTCCATTTATTGCAGCGGTACGTGCATATCCCGAAATCGAAAAACGGTGATGCGCGTGATGTTCCGCTAACAACTAAGGCGGTTGAGTTGTGGAAGCGCCTTCCGGAGATTCAGGGTGATCAAAGGTGTTTCCCTATAGCGCAGAGTAGTGTCGATGCATTGTGGCGCAAGGTACGAAACAAACTTGCTCAGAAACATCCGCATATGGCTGATCTGCATTTTCACGACTCACGGCATGAAGCGACCACAAGACTTTCGCGGAAGCTTAATGTGCTGGCGCTCGCCAAGATGATCGGGCATCGCGATATTCAATCGTTGATGATTTACTATGACGAGACGCCAGCGGAACTCGCTGCGCGCCTAGACTAGGCCGCAGACAGAGAACAACCATGAAAATCAAGATTTTGATTGTGGCAGGAGTAGTGAGCGTTTTCGAGAGCGCAAACGCCGCGCAATAAGCCGAATGTGCGAACAGGGTTGAGCCTCCGTCCTGTGATCGCGTGATTGACGCTATGCGCTTCGCAGACGAACATCAGGCGCAGTTTCAGGCACAGCAGGCCGCCATGCCCAAAGGCGGCGGCGCGCAAACGCCCTACCCCCTGCCCGCCAACATGCCGACCATCATCATTCAATCGCAGTAACGCTTAACTGCCGTGATAGATCTCACCCTGCGCGCCGGACATCATGAAAAGTTTGAGTTTGGTGCCCGCGACTTCAATGCCGAAAACTGCGCGGCGGTCGAGTTCGCGCCGAATGAGTAGAGACTGCGGACGACCGGCGTCGCCTGAAGCAGGACCGCAAAAACGATCGCGCCCGCGATCACCAGAACGAAGGGCGTCGGCAGGAATGAATCGCAAACCGTACTGATGCCGAACGCCATGTACGCCGCCTGAAAATCCGCAATTGCCTGATCGCCCAGCAGCACGTACGCAAGGCCACGAAACAGCGCCAGCGTGCCGATGGTCACGGCCAGCGAAGGCAAACCGAAGCGCACGATCACGAGCCCGTTCATTAGCCCCGCAAGCACGCCGGACAACAGCACGAGGACGATGACGAGCGGCATCGGCAAACCCATGTGCCAGAGCACGCCCATCAGCGCGCTCGATGCGCCGAGCACCGACGCCACCGAAAGATCGATATGCCGCATCAGCACATCAACCCATTAGCCGGAGAGACATACGCGCGCTCGGACCGGATTTTCCCATCACTAATCGATGCATCATTCGCACAACTACGCACGATATAGATCAACGTTTCAGGAAGCTGTTTTGGATTTCAGTGAGGCCGACAAAGATGTGCCGAAGTCCATCAGTAACGCTGCGCGTTCACCTTGTTATGATCCGAGGCAATGCGAAATAGGCGCACATAGGCGTCATTCGGCGTGAGGACTTGAAGTATAGGGATGTGTTCTCGACGACTCGGGTCGGTCTTGGCAGAGCTGCTTGCCCTGAATCGAGATATCGGCACCGGGATCGTGGAAGAGCCTGGAGATCACGCAAGCAACGTGCTCGTCGAGACGTGCCCAGAATTTTTCCGCCATGGTTTATCCTGCTTCCGGTTGGTGCAGCGCTTCCGCGTTTGCGTCTACTGCTTCCTCGGTGCGAGGCTTTCTTTCGATATCTTTGGTTTCCCTTGCCGGGCCTACGCCTTTATCGAATAAGTGACTTGCGATAACGCCCTGCGCTTGAAGGGTAAAGACCTCACGCTGGGACGTTTAGCACTACCCCATGCGTCGGCGTCAGCATTATCGGCCATCCCAGAAGAAGCTTCTGCAACCACTAGTGACAGCCCGACATAGCGGCGTGTCTATCGCCCATGCCTACAGCGGTGCTGGATTTGCGGTACGTCACTGGTTGCTTAGAGTTTCATCGCGACGGACTCCTGACTCATACCACCGGAGTTTAAATCGATGTACCAGTCGATCGCGGTGGCACCTTTCAAAACACGATTGAATGAGAAATGCGCCTATTCCAAGTGGTGCGCCGAGGCATCCCCGCCGTGCGCTCATGTGCATTGATCATTCTAGTCAACACCGGTCTTTATAAGCACCGACGGCGCCTTTTTTGGCCGCCTAGCAATCGCTCAAAGGTGGGATGTCGCCGAGGAAGAAAATACTGTGGCGAATATCCCGGCACTTCTTTCTCGATAGCGAAAGGCCCGGCGTCAGCGTTGTAGAAATCAAATCTTTCTACAATATTCGTGCCAGGCCAACGTGCTCGGGCAATATCTCCATTCACCGTCTGATGTACATATCGCGGATCAAGACTCTCCATGATACTTATTTCTCCCTGATAAGCTTTAACGGGAGTAAAAGTTTCAATTGAAAGCTTTGCGGCAAAGGAGCGAGGCCCGCCATCCGCCCCATTGCAAGTTACAAGTCGCAAGTAATTATAGTCCTCGAGGGAATAATAACAACGCAGAAGCCGACTCACCTGGCTCGCCGATGCGTTCATTTCACCAATATGCAGTTCGCCGTTCACGAAACGTGAATGAGCAACAAGGTTGAGACGCTTGGCGTTCTTATAAATGTCGTCAAACAAATAAAAGCCAGGTTCTGACGCTACAAGCTCCATTGCACCTCCCAGAGTAATGCGTGATGCGTAAGACAACTTACTCCGTCGGGCGAAACGTTGCGAGACCTGCCGCACACCGCCAGCGAACCCGCATATGCCGACGGCGAGCGATACCCATCCGAGTACAGCCGACGCCTTCGGATCGCTATCCTCAACAGCGCCGCTCGCGATCGCCGTAACGTCAGCGACTACGCCCGCCGTTCCAACAGCCAGTCCTACTGCGGACGCGCTCTCGATTGCGGCTATAACGCCGCCTGCTGCGGCGATGGAAGCGCCTGCGGTGAATGCTGCAAGCCCTAGCCCCACTACCCCCAGGCCGATACCCATCCAGGCTTGCCAACTGAGATGTCCGGAGGGATCCAGCCTATTAATGGGGTCGCCCGCGCAATATGCGTAAGGGTTAATGCCGCCCGCCCCAAACGGGCTCAGACTGTCTGGGCATGTGAAGCGCATCAAGCTAGGACTGTAGGCTCTGTACCCGTTACCAAGATGGTAGGCACCGCTCACGGCGTCTCGCCGTTCTCCGCCATAAGCCGGGAGGCCCGGTGCCTCACTTCTTTTCACCATACGGGCCATATACCTACTCCACATGTTAAGTTCTATTAAACGCAGCAACGACTTCATGGCCATCGCTAGTACCAGTGAGCCACGTCGTCTGCTGCGCACCGTCGTTAACCTGCGCCAAGGTGGCCGGACCCAAACGCAGTAGGTGCTGCTCCCGACCCGCAGTAGAGTCTGAGATCCAATTTGAAAGTTGCTCCGCCCGGTAATTGTGTTTAAGCTGAGAGCGCGACCCGGTCAAAGCCCTGAAATATAGCTTGCCTCGCGAGACCAAACGAGCCGCAGCATCATCAACCTAATGGCCTGTGTGTATAAACCGAAGGGAAACTAAAGTACCTATCTCATAGTGAGTTCAGCATACTTGTTTGGATTGATTGCGTCGATTCTGCTCAGGAGCAGAGCTGCTTTCCTCATGGGCTTAGCGGCGGAGTCAGCGGCGGACGTTGCGGCACAAAGTGGACTGGTTGATAATTCAGTCGAGACTTGTCAACACGGAACCGATGACCGTTTGCGTTGAAAGCCCGAAATTGATAGCGAAGCACCTCAGAAGGGTTTGTGATGTGGGGAGGTGCTGGATAAAGCGCATGCATCTCACGAAAAAGGCCCTCAGGCCAAAACCTCGGCGATGTCGCATACACGCGTCCAGCATAAGCTTTCACCGGTTTGTTAATCATGGTGGCAAACCTCTGAGCGTAAGAATTCGCTCCTCCATAGCCAGCAAAACAAGATACAAGTCGAACGTAGCGATAGGCATCTATGTCGATAAATGACTGTTCTAAGACATACGCAAGTTGGCCAGCCGTGAGTAAGTCGGTCGGGTGCCTCTGCAAGAAAGTAATTCCATGCTGATGTGTTGAATGCGCTACTATATTCAGGCGCCTCAGGCCTTTATAATTGTCACCGAAATAGAAGGCAGATTGATAAGGGAAAACCAAAAGCCTGATATTGCCTCCCATTGCGACAAATTCGGGAGCCCCCTCGTTCGCTGTGCGAGCAATACCGCGCAACCCAAATGGCCGTGCGAAAGCCACTCCAAGAGCACCCGCGCCCAGCGACATCCACCCTAGGATGGCTGATGCTTTCGAATCGCTATCCTCAACAGCGCCGCTCGCGATCGCCGTAACGTCAGCGACTACGCCCGCCGTTCCAACAGCCAGTCCCACGGCGGAAGCGCTTTCGATTGCGGCTATGACACCGCCTGCAGCGGCGATGGAAGTGCCCGCGGTGAATGCCGCGAGCCCTAGTCCCACTAACCCCAAACCGATACCCATCCACGCCTGCCAACTAAGATGTCCGGAGGGATCCAGCCTGTTAATGGGGTCGCCCGCGCAATATGCGTAGGGATTAATGCCGCCCGCTCCAAACGGGCTCAAGCTATCCGGGCATCGGAAGCGCATTAATGCGGGACTGTACGCTCTGTACCCGTTACCCAGATGGTAGGCGTTGCTAAATGCATCGTGCCGCTCCCCGCCGAATGCCGGGAGTTTTCTGTCTGCATTCCGTGTGCTGCTTGATGCCGTTTGATCCATATGAAATCTCGAATGTCTGCGCTTCGTCTGACGTGACAACAACGTCGTGTAGGTCGTTCAAAAGCAAAGCCGTGTTGTCATCTTCCGTGACGTTCATTTTTTGCACGAACAGTGTCGTCAGGCAAGCGTCCCACCGGAACGACCGAACACCACATTCGCGAATACAACTCGGATTGGTTAGTTATTCGCTAGAATCTGAACCGTCGTTCAGCGCGCGGCGGATCGACGCATTATTGATGGAGGAATACCGAGTATCCCGCTTCGCTAATCAAATTCTTTGGCCGCGTTACTCGACGGCTCGTCTCCGGTGATCAGACCTCGCCGTTGCAGCATGAGCACGTAGTGCTGCAAGTATGTTGCTCTCATTCGGGCGTCGCCATCAGCATCGTCAACTATTGCAAAAAGAGCTGCTCCAACCGTTGGTGATAACTCGGCGTAGCGACGGGCTCCATCGCCCATGCCGCCGGCGGTGGTGCCTGTACCTGGGGCATTGACACCGCTGGTTTTTTTGGTAATTGCGATGCGCAGCCGACGAGTGCCGTGAGCAATAGCGGTGCGATTTTTCGCATTGTCTGCTTCATGGGACGTTTTCTCACGGTGGAATTGTTGATCGAGCGCGGCAATACGAGCGGCCGCTGCGTTGTGAGCCGCGATCGCAACGCTCGCTTCCTTCGCTGCGTGCTCCGACAGGGTCGCGAGCTTCCGTACGTTCGCCTCGTTGTCGCGCGCGTGAGCGGCCTGCTCCGTAGCGAGCTGGCTGTTGTCGAACACGTGAACAGCGCCGCCGCCGATTGCGACGCCAACAGCGCATGCTGTCAGCCCGGCGATGAGGTATGGTGCGTAACTCATAAGTCTCGCTCACAAAGCGCTCGCTCTTCGGCGCGACGCTTCACTAGGCCGGGAAGCACTTTCCCTCGCGAGCTCACCCACTGCGCGCGACCATCGTCCGATTCGTTGATCGCCCGGCATGCGCCCCTCCAATCGTGCTCATTGAATCGCTTTGCGGTCGTGCTCGCACAATAGTTGCGGCCGCCTATGTTGTAGGCGAAACTCACCGCGGCCGCGAGTTGGCTCGGATGATCCTTGAGGCCCGGGGTACATCGAAGCACATCATCGGCATGCGTCATGAGTTGGCGGTTCAACGACTGCCAGCACTCGTCCGGACTGTACGACTGGCCGACAACGACGTCATGCGTGTCGCCGTTGCATTTCGTCGCAACGCCCACAGGATCGAGGTAACCGCGATGCACAACCCCTTCGAAGCGAGGCACGATGCAATACAGCGTGGTTGCAGCTACGGTGCCGACTATGCCCGCGAGCGCTGCTTTCCCAAGGTTTGCCATTCAATGATCTCCAGAAACAACAAAGCCCCGGCTGCCGATGGCAAGCGGGGTTTCATTAATATTGAGCAGAACTACGCGCGAGACGACTCGCGTTCGCGCGCGCGTTGGTCGCGCCGGTCTTTTCTCCAGGCGAACACGAAACTCGCGCTAATATAGGCAAGCGTCGCCACCGCCACCCACCAGTTGATATCGTGCTTGCCTAACCACAGCCACATGTTCCCGCCTGCCACGGGCGCGCACTTCGCCGCGCTCGCAACAAATTCATCGTTCATCGCTTCTCCCACATTCATCCTGGTGAGCGATCGCGCATGCCGTTGCGTTTGCAATGGTTAAAAAAAGCCGCCCGGAGGCGGCTTAAAGACCATCACCATGCTTCGAGAGACCTCACCGTGCGCCGCAGTCCCGACACCGGCGAACGCACTGCTGCGAGGCAAGGCCGATTTTTACAACACAGCCTTTCCGATGCAAGCGGCTTGTGCGCATGCTTCAGGTGCAAACGGTGTGAATCTTCGGATGTACGTGATCGCTTGTTCCTATTCAGGCTCATCGCCTTTCACAGTTGCTTAATACGGCGTTTCTGCTACCGCTCCATTCCCGCGGTCCCGGCCCCGCGCAGATTCGTACCTGCCAAGTCCGCGCCGCGAAGCTTCGCTTTTTCCAGACGCGCGCCATCCAGGTCCGCGCCGCTTAGGTCGGCTCCGCGCAAGTCAGCTTCGGACAGGTCCGCGCTGCGCAGACATGCTCCGCTCAGATTCGCGCCCTCAAGCGACGCTTTCACAAGAACCGCGCCCCGCAAATCAGCGCCACGCAGGTCCGCGCATGTGAGCTTTGCTCCAGTGAAGTCGACATCGCAAAGCGAGGCGTTCGCGAGCTTCACATTCACGAGCGGCGCACTGCCCCGATGCTCGCCGCCAAGATCTGCGTGACTTAAATTCCTGTTCGCGGCTTGACTGAGATCGTCAGCAAGGTTGTCGCTCTGCGTGGTTAGAATCACCGCGCCGGTATGACGGTTTTTGATCTCAGTACCACGCTTCCATGACGTGTCGCTGCGAATTGCGCCGTCGAGGTTCGCGCCCTCAAGCATCGCGCCGCTCAGGTTGCAATCGCGCAAATCAGTCCCTCTCAAGTCAGCTCCGTACAAGTTAGCGCCCATCAAATCCGCGCCACGCAATACAGCCCCAGCCATCTTGGCATTGACCAAATTAGCGCCGCACAGAACGGCACCGCTCAATTGCGCGCCAACGAGCACTGCCTCCTCTAGATCGGCACTGCGCATATCGGCTTGTTCAATCGTAGCTCGTTCCAGATTCGCCCCCACCAGATTTGCGTCGGCCAGGCGCGCTGCGCGCAACTGCGAATCTGATAGCGGAGCGCCACTAAATATTGTTGTTTTACCCAGGTCGATATGGCTGAGATCACGCTTTTTGGAAACAGCCTCACGCAGCGAATCTCGGAATTTATCGTCGGTTTGCGTGAGGACCAGTTCGCCCGTTCGGCGATTCTTATAGTCGAAACCTTTGTTCCAAGGTAGAAGTCCCCACCTGGTCTCGTTCGCTTGCATCCGCGTCAATCCATTTCGTATCGCATGCCAGGCCCGGCTTCACTCGGAAACCAGGCGCTTGAATGAGGGCTTTTGAAGTCGCCAGATGGAGAGGGGATCGCATAGATCGCCCGGACCCAACAATATCCTGAACGGCGCTCGGCTACCCGCATCCGTGCGGAGCCAATTTCGCCGTATAGGTTGCCCCTGGCGTCAGTGAACTTGTCCGTCTCACCTAGGCGAATCTCAACACGCCATTGCAGTGTGTTCGTTGCGCCTTCGAGCTCGCAGTCGATCATCAACGCTCTACGATCACGGCCCAGGCGCAGGTCCTTGATTGAGACCAATCCATTGAGCGTCCGGCTCACCTCAGCCACCTCCGATAAGAGACCGTCCCACACCTCGGCCTGAACGCGCACTTTGTAGTTGCCGGGCTTTAAGTCGTGCACGACCCACTCGCACTTCGTGTTTGCAAGCCGCTCTTTCTTCATCTCGTGACCCGGCTCATGCCATTCAATCAGATACTGCTTGGCGCTGGCCACCGCGCCCCACGATATCTTGGCCGACATTCTGGCACCGTAGTCCGCGAGTGCTTCAAGGCGTAGGGCGCTTGGCGCGGCAATCGGCACATAAGCTTGATCGGTCTTGTCAGTCGCCGCCGCATTGTCGACGAGCGCGAACTTTTCTGGCGCATGCCGCGTCGCCGTGATCGTGAAAGACGTTCCGTCATGCGATTCAGAAACGCTGACCACGCGATACAACTGCCGTACCTCGGCTGCCGGCTGAATCGTCCACGCGGCACCACAAACCGGCGTCTGCAAAAGTGTCCTGCAAGGCGTAACCTCCGCGCCGTGCGCACTCCCAATTTCCACGCGCTGAATCTGCGCATCCGGCAGCATCAACGTCAGATAGTCCCCGCAAAGCGCTTGCACCTCGCGGTCCAGGATCACATGGCCTGTCTCGCTCACCGCTTTGACACGCCCACCGGCCGAACGCTGCGAGCGCAACGGATCGGCAATCTCTATCACCTGTCCGGGAAGTGCAAGCGCCCCATCGAGCCCGACGCCGAATGTCACCGTATCGGTCTCTAGGCGCGATGTATGGAGCAACCAATGGCCTGCGCGTTGCGCCTGTGATCGGCTGGTGCAGCCAACGGCGGTGATCTCAGCGGTGTTATACCCATACAGCGCAATACCGTCGGCATCTTCAACGCTCTCGACGGCGCGCTGAAACCCATTGTCCGGGTCACACCACGTCACCATCACGGCCGTGTAGCGTGACTTCAGCGCGCTCCCGGCGTACCTGAACACCCCTTCCACTACATTGCTCGGGTTGTAGATGTATGCCGGATCGCACGGCATGTCCGCCGACGTCAGCACACTGCCCGCGCACCAATAAGCAATCCCCCGAAATATGCTCGCAAGCTGTTGCAGCAAAGCGAAGGCGTGCGTGCGTGATGTGATATAGCAGTTGCAGGTGAACCGCGGTTCTGTGCCGCCGCCACTACTTGGAACCTTCTCGTCGCAGTATTTTGCGATGGCATACAACGCATACCGGTCTACGCACGACTCGTTCACCCAGGCACCGGCGCCGTACCGCCGATTGAGCAGAAGATCCCTAAAAATCCAGGCCGGATTGTCGGTCCAAGCTCGCTTGAATTTCCCGGTCCACGTGCCCTTGTACTCGCGGCCGGCCGGATCGTAGTTGTCCGGTACCTCAACCAGCAATCCCTTCATGTCGTACGAGCGAACAGGTACCCGGTCGAATTTCTCCGTGCTGATTTGCATCGCCACCAGCGCGCTGCCGGGGTATTTGAACTTTCCGGTGCAGCGCTTGGTGTAGCTAAGCACGTGCGCTGTGCCATGCTTTTTACCTGCATTCTCACCCTGGTCAATGACGTCTGTACGGGAGATTTTCAAGACGAATCGCGCCCCCGCAGCCAAATGCACGGGAAAGGTAAAGGTCTTGCAATAAACCTGACAGACGCCGGTGATTTTCCAGGATTCGGTCTTCGGCGGAGGCTTGTCCTTCAACCCGGTGATTTCCCAGGACTCGGTCTTCGGCGGAAGCTCGTCCTTCGACAGTGTTCTATAGGATGGTTCGAACTGCAGCTCGACCGTCGCGTTGGTGTGCCCCTTGTTCGAATCCCACCACAGATTGCTCACTTGGACAGTAACATCCACCTCACTCACGTCCGGCTCGGAGACCTCGATCGAACAAGGCGTGAAATGCGTCACCTTGATCTTCCCGCCGCTCTCCTCTTTGTCAACCAGACGACGCTGCAGCTCGTGACCGACTTGCACCTCACTTGAGGCCGCCGTCACCCAGTCAATGGCGTCTTGCTGAATCTGCCCCTCACGGGTCTCAAACTGCTCAACCTGAAAATTACGGCTTCCATCATTGTTTTCGACCGGCACGCCGTCCAAATAAACCGAGCGAAGCTTAACTTGATCTGCTTCTGCTAAACCGGAAATTTCCCCCTCGGAGATCAGATCGACCGTGGTGCAACACAGGCGGCTCTTAATGGGCGTCTTGAATTGTTCAGCCAAACTGCCGCTCGCTTGTGATAGAGAGTTTTTCTCAGCCTCCTCTTGCTCGGCGCTCGCATGCGCATCGACGGCTTGCATGCTGGCGCTGATCACGGTCGAACCCACGCGCATACGGCCATAGAGGAGCGGTACGGGCCCGCCCTGAGCGACCACATTCTGGATACCTGGCATCCCATGCTGGTTTGCCGTAGGCGGTGTAGGTGTTTGCGGCGAGAGCATTTGCGCGATTCCGCCAAGCGCCAACGATCCTCCCATGAGCATCATGTCGATGCCGAACTTGTTGCCTGGAATCAGCCACATCGACGCAGCGCCTGCCGCGGCAAGCGCCACGCCCGCAATCGTCTGGAAGATTCCGCCCGCCTTACTTCCTGCAAGCACCGGTGCGATGCGAATCGGCTCGCCGCCAGACGGCCAGTCGAGCTGCGTCTCTGTCACGTTGCGCTGTCCGACGAACACCGCATAGCGCACGCCTTGTTCCCCGCTCTTGCAGAGCTCGCGCCAAAAGCCCGGAATCATGGCACCAAGGGCACCGATTGCTTCGCGAGGAGAACGCACGACATAGGCGTGGTCGCGACCGAACTTGGCCCCCAGACTCCCATAGAGCCTGATTGGGCGCACTACATCTTCCAATTGAGCGTCTCCCGATGACGCAGCACATGCGTCACGTGTTTGCGGTAACGGGGCAGCGGCTCGCGTCGCGAAAGCTGACCCCAAAGGTGATGCAGTATCTCGTCGTTCCCAAGATAGACTGCGGCGTGGTTGGGCACGCCGTATCGGCTCGCAATCGCCATAAGTAAGACGTCGCCCGTATGCAAACGCGCGTCGAACCCCAGGCTGATGAAGCCCGCCGCTTCGTAGTTGTCGAGATACAGCGAGCACGCAGTATCGGTCCACCACTTTCCGGCGCGTTCGAAGTCCGGCAACTCCAGCCCAAGTGCGGCGTGGTAATAACGACGCACGACGCCGTAACAATCGTCCACGCCGTGCACAAAGCGCGCGCCGATCAGCGGCGCAGAGGCAGTCGCTTGCGCGAAAGCTTGCGCCGTAAATTGGTGAAGGCGGCCTGCCTGAGCGGCGCCGCCCTCGCCGCGTTCAACGCTTTGGATGAGCCACACCGGAACGCCTGACGTCCCACATGCAAACAGGTCATCAAGGCTTGGCAGAGCACTCGCATCAGGATGCGAATGAACGATGGCCTGCACGCATCCCAAGTCTTCTGCGCAAGCGTACTCGGCCGCTGAAATGGAGAAGTGCTCGGACGGAAGATTTGAAACATTGGCGCACGGCAGGTAATCGCCGTTCACGATTAGCCCGCACGATTCGTTCGGATAACTCGAAAGCGCGTGCGATTGAATTGCCGCACGCGTGCGCCCGGCAAGCATCACTTATCCGCCTCGCGTAAGCGCGCCATCCGCGCCCGCAGCGGGAAAGCCGCCAAAAGGCAGCGGCACGTTCTTAAAGCGCTTTCGGCAGCACGACAATCGCCCACCGCACCTATCCTCTTCCGGCTTCTTCGTCTCGATGTTGTTGCGCGTGAAGTAATCCGTTCCGCGATAACCGCATTCAGCACCGCGGTACTCCCATTGGCACACCGCACTGATAATCTGGCGTGCAGGCAGTTTGCGCCCCGACAGATCCAAGGGTGAACTCAAAGAGAATTCGACCACCGCCGCCGTTTCAAGCGTCTTTTGCTCAATTAGCCACACCTCGACGGGCATCTCGGCATGCGGATCGGCTTGCGCGCTATCGTCAAGATACTGCGCAAGCGTTCTGCGCCGTCGCACCGGCGCGCCCACGAGATCGGCAAATCGCTCGCATAGTCTGGAAATCGCGCCGTCGAGATTGGCGACGCTCAGCGTAGGCGTGGGTTGTGCGGCGTCCCCCGTTCGTCCGAAGCCCATGATTTGCACGGGAAATGCGTGATACTGCTGCCCTTGCCATTTGATTAGGCCACCGTGCTGATGCGCATGAAACCGCAGAACTTCACCGCCTCGGCTTGTCAGATCGAGCTCGAATAAATTGATCAGCGCACCCGGCTCCAGTCGCTGCACATCCGCACGTGCCGCATTGATCACTTCACTCATGCGTCAAAGACCTCCTTGAATGTCACGCTTAATGCGTAAAGATCGCCGCCGAGCGCGCGGGTTTGCACGCCCTGCTGAGCGTCGAGTCGGAACAGACCGCGCGTGCGTAATGGCGGTGTCCAGTAAAAGGCTTCGGTACCGCGCGTGGCATCGAGAAACGCGCGGATTGCGCCGATTTCCTGGCCGCATGCCACAAACCGTAACGGCCACGACTCGGTAACGTTGCGCGCGCCGTCCGCCACGACCTGGCTATAGCCGTCGCCAAACTGCACCGCACGCACTCGATAGTGCGTGGTTCCCTCCGCATCAACAGAAGGTGACCAGGTAAAGGTGCGATGCGTAGCTGATATGCTCACGCGAGCAACCCCTGCGACATCAAATAACCGACGCCGCCCTGCCCGCCCATCTTGCGGGCGATTCTCTGATCCACAAATGCGCGCACCATCTCCTGCAACTCACGTGCGTCCTGTTCGCCCAAGCCCGCACCTGCGTGATGGTGGACCTCCAGATGAACTTGCGCGCCCGCTGATCGTGGGGCCGCTGCAGCCGTTGCGCCCACGACGCCGCTGGAAGCGAAATGCGTAGCGTGGTTCGAATTGATCGCGTCAAGCAGCGCATGATGCTGGCGAGCCGAAGCGGCGTTCACCACGTACTCGCCGTTGGACAACATCGCAGGAATGCTGTCGCTCGTGCCCGTGCCTGGCCCGGAAATGGATCCGCCCTGCGCGTGATGGGGCAGCAGCTTTAGAAGCTGCGCAATCACCCCGGTGGTCGGTGACCGATCCATGAGACTTGCAATCACGCCACCCATTGCCTGGTGCAATGCAAGCTTCGAGAGATCGGCGAGCGCGCTGGCGACAAACTCTCTCACACCAAGCTTGCCCGTCGTCACGAACTTCGCCACCGCGTCTTCCATCCGGCTCATGACGTTGACCATCGCCTGTCTCGCCGTCTCAGCCTTGTCAAGCGTGTCTTTATAAAAATCAGCGACGCCATTGCCTAAGCCCGCCGCCCAATCGTCACGCAGGCGCTTGAGCGTCGCAAAGTGTTCGGTGTGCATCGCGCTCGATCGATCCAGATTCAACTTGATTTGCTCTACCGCCTTGCGGTATTCGCCGCTGCCGAGCAACTCCGTAGGCGTGGTCTGCTTGAGCGCATCGAGCGCATGCTGATAGTGGCGCACGATTTCGGCCATATCCGCCCGCTCTTGCCGACCCAAAGGGTCGACCTGTCCGCCGCCCGCGCGCTCATCGAGCACGCGCGCATAGCGTTCCTTTTGGCCCTGCTGATATTCAATCAAATTCGCGTGCGTCCGATCTGCGCGCTGCGCGAGCTTCGCCTGTGCCTCCCGCAGCGTGTTTGCCTTCTCCAGCGCCACGTTGTGCTCAAGCGCAAACCGGATTTGCTTCTCCGAATGAAGCAGGCTTCTATCGTCAGCGCTCGCAACATGCTGCTTGGCAGCAGCCACCCTCTCGTTGAACTGCGCGAGTTCCTTCTGCGCGTTCGTAAGTTTGTCCGTTGTATGCGATTGCGCATCGAGCACAGCGCCCTGCTCTCGGATACGCTCCAGATACTGTGCCGCGGCATCGACTTGAGACGCATGCGGCTTTTGGTCGTGCGGCCGGTAACGGTCTTCATTATGCGCAAGCATTTTTTGGCGCTCTGCATCGAGCGCCTTGAGCTCTTCGCGAGTCTTGCCCGCTGCCTGGCCCGCTCTTTTCAGCGTATCGAAATACGCGTTGGTCTCCTTGTTCGCGTCGGCAAGCTGCTCCTGCCGCGAGCGCGCCGATTTCATGTACTCGGCATGATGATCCATCATCGCCTTGAACGTCTCAACGCTCTTTTGATGCGGATCGTTTTTTTCACTCGCGTTAAGCAATGTCTGCTGCAACTGCTCAAGCGCTTTGATCTTCTTGTCGAACGCCTCCGTGTTCATCCCGCCGGGATTTAACTCGGGATCGAGCAGCGCCGAGCGCGCCGCTGCCAGCTCGTCCTGCGCCTTTTGCAAAGCGTCGCCTTTGCCCGTCATGGCTCGCCAGAAACGGTCCCACTTCTGGCCGAGCGTTTCATAGCTTTGCGCCATCTCGCGGTTGTCGGACGCCACTGCCTGGCGTGCCCTCGCGCTTGCCGCCTGCACGAACGCCGCCCAAGCTCCTGCCTTGTCACCCGACAACTCAAGGATGCGAATATGGTCGATCTGCGCTTGTCCAAGATCGTGATGGTCCTCGCGCCACTTGCGCGCAGCGTCCGCTGCATGACCGTACGATTGCAGAAACTGGCGGGCGACCTCCTCGACCGCCTGGCCCGAAACTTTTGCGTAGGCCGCAACGCTCTCACCCGCGTGCTGCATATCCGCTCCGGCCACATGCCCCGAACTGGCCAGCGCCATCAGCGCATCGCGCGCCTCGCTGACCGAGACGCCCACGCGACGAGAGATAATGTCGGAATACGCCTGCAACTTGCCCTGCGTGAGCGCTGCATAGTTGCCCGTGAGCAGCATTGCGCGATCAAGCTTTTCCTGCTGCTCGGTCAACGAATGAATCGCATGATAGGCAGCATAGCCGCTTGCGCCCAGCGCGCCGAGCGCTACGCCCGCCGGCCCGCATAACATCGGCAACACATCGATGCGCTCGGCCAGCACCATGAGCGAGCCCATGAAGTTTTTCCAGCTGCCCTGCATCGCCTCGTGACCCAGCACAAATAATTCGCGCCGGGCGGCCACCGACCCGGCGCCGAGATGATGCATGGCACGCGAGGCAGCTTCCGCCTTCGCGATCAACGGCTCCGCGGACTCGGCAATGCCGAGATTCGCCGCTCTCAATCGCATCAGATCAAAGCGCGTCTTGCCCGCCGTATCAGCAACCTTCTCAAAGCCCCTCACCGCAGCGCTTACCTGCCGTGCCGTCGCGGCACTGCCGGACCTCGCCGCTTCTTCAAGCGCGCGGGCCGTGATGGTGCTGCTTGCCGCCATCTGCTGCTGAGACGCCTCATACTTGCTCGCGCTCGCTTGCTGATGCGCCACGAACCCGTTCGCAGCTCGCTTGGTGCGCTCCATGCCCGCTTCGAAACCACTCGCATCGACACTGACACGCGTGACCACTTCATTTGTCACAGCCGGCCTCCCTTAGCTTCCGCTCGACCACTTCAGCTATTTTCCGAGCTGCTTCAGACTTCTTGGCATCGAAGGCAGGGCGAATGAAGGGTTGCGCAGGCGTGCGCGAACTGCCGAACTCGATCTCTCGAATCGCGCGCGCAAGCGTGCGCTCCGTGAGCTTTACCGCGTTGCGCTTGCCCAGTTCGACGAAGCGCCCGTAAAAGGCATCCTTGCTCCAGGTGATGAGGTAGGAGGCATACTTGCCCGGCACCGACTCTTCCCTATCATAGGCAATCAGCATATGGTCCCGCAGGAAACCGGGGACGTGCGGCTGAGCTCGACGCATCCCCTCTCGGTCACCCACCGGCGCACGCCGTTTGATCTCGTCATGAATGACGCGAGCGCCGGCGACCGCCGCCTGGCGAAGCGTGCTTTCGCTCACCGCCTCGTCAAGCGAGCGCAACATCCCCGTCAACGATTCGAGATTCTCGATACGATAGTCTCGGCTCATCGCCCAATGACCTCGCCCTTACGCACAATCACCTGTTTCGCCCCAGAGCGCTTGATCTCCTCGAGATCGATGCCGAAGGCACAGATCGCGATTTCGTCGGCACTTCGATTGCACTCGCCAGCACGCTCGGATGCTGAACGAGCCGGGTTGCACCAACCGGACCATGGCGTGAAATCCGCCGCACGCAGCGCGGGCGCATCCTTGCCGCGATGCATGTTGTATAAGAGGCTCATCAGCGTGCCTACCCGCAAATCTTCGATGTGCTCGCCCCACGGCTCGTGCTCGAACAACGCTACCCAGTCCGCGAACTCGGCGCTAGACACTTCGAGCTTGGCGCGCCGCACCGACATGCCCAGCTTCATGGCGATGCGCATCCACATCAGTTTCTGCGGGTCGGCCCTTAGTTTTTTAAGGCTTGCTCCTGCGCGCGCTGACCCAGCGCATTCAGGCGCATCGCAATCTGCGCGAGTTCCTCGAGCAACGGCGCACGACCGGCGCGCATGACCGCCACATCATCCTGGCTGAACACCGGCTCGTCGTTTTCGTTCACGACCGTCGCCGCAATCAGGGCTGCTTCGAAACCACTATTGCCCCCGCCATTCTTCGCGCTGTCGTAGAGTGCATCGCGCGCCGCCCCTGAGAGCTCTCGAAAGCGCACCGTTTCGCCATCCAGCGTCTGCACCGGCTCTTCCACAACAAGCGGCGCAAACGCCGCGAGAAACTGCTCCTTGTTCATCACCTTTGCATCCTGCATCTTAAATTTAAGGACCGGTCCACAGCGTCGGGCTTGGATTACGTCGTTGGCTTCGCGTGATCGACGCTACTCGTGCTCGGCTTTACAGTAATGTCACCGGTAATCTCGAGATTGATCGAGCCCGCCACGTATTGATCAACCTTGGCAGAAATCGGGAAGTCCTTGACATACGCCTTGAACTCGATCGTGCTCCCATCCGAGAGCGTGAGCTTGAATTGGAGCAAGGTGCCTTTCTGCTTAGCTTCAAGCAGGGCCTTGTGAGACGCTTCCTTGAAATTGATAAATAGGGCGATCGTCACCTGTCCCCAGTCCTGCAAGCCAGGACTCTTCTCTTTGCTTTCGCTATCGAGACGCGTGACATCGGCCATGTTGGCCGAACCATTGAAGCCTGTTATGTCGCTCAGGTTTGTGACCTGCTCCCAAGTTACTGCTTGGGAATCGCCGCCAGCAACGCTGTACTGCAGCACTGTCTTCTGCGATCGCACAGCGCTTGTGCTTTTCTGCGTTTGGACGCTGTCTTGTAGCGTTCTCACTTCAGCCATTTCAGTTGCTCTCCCTCATCATACGTAATCCCCCGACTCAGCGTGGCCAAGAAGTTTGCACTGCTCGCTACCACTTACCCCCGGCTCACCCCAGCTCACTCCAAACGCTCACTTCAACTCGGCTACCGAATAGCCGCGTCTCGTGCTCGAATATGTTCGTCGGCGCGCCTAGCGGCACAGCCCCTACCTCAGGGCGAATCACCGCGCGCATGACTTGTTGCATCAGCGAGGAGCGACCCTCTGCCGTCGCATGCCACACCGCGATCTGCACGCGCGCAAGATATTCGTCGAATGGCCTGCCGCTCAGATCCGCCGCGATTTCGCCCCCCGCCACCTGATACACGATCCAGGGCGGAGGCACGCCTTGCTTGGCGACGTCAGCAAACACGTGGCCGTGCGCCAGGTTAGCCAAAGCATCGCGAACAATGTCTTCAGCGCTCATCACTCACGCAAATGAGGATGACGTGTCGGCGCCGACGCAAATCGGGCCGCACCGCCTCCACACGCATCGCTTGCCCATCCACCACCACGCGCATGCCTGCACGAATATCCCGTCGATAGCGAATGCGCACACTCGCCCGGACCTCGCTGATGAGTGCATCGGAGGCGATCACCGTCCGGCCACTATCCATGAACACGTCAGCCCATACGGTGTCCACGAGCACCCATTGGATGCCATCGGAATGCGGACTTTGCGTGTCTTGCTGCTCGATGCGCACGCGCCGATTGAAGCTGCCGATGCTCACTACAGCCCCGGCCGGCGACGATGAGCCGCCAACAGCTTGCGAACACTCAGCGGCACCTCGGAAAGCGAGCCTTGCGCACTGTTTTCGCGGTTCGAATAAAGATCGGCGGCCACTTTGAGTATGGCCATGCGAACCGCTGGATTGATGACCATCGGCTGAGTGCCCGCCTCGTTCTTGGCAAGCGCCTCCTTAAGCTCGGCTTCTGTGGCGAACACCTGCCGGTTCAGGTAATCCGCCACATACTGAATCGCCCCTTCCACGAGCACCTCAATCACGCCATCTTCCACGCCTGGATCGACCCGCAGGTAGTCGAGCGCCACCTGCAAATCCACAAGCGCCACGATGAATTAGACCTCGCTCTTCTTCGAGGCTGCACCGTCGATCTTGAGCGCACGCATCGGTTCGGGATTGAGCAAGCCGCCGCCAACACGCTTAGTCGTGTAAAACATCACATACGGCTTGGTCGTGTAGGGATCGCGCAATAAGCGAGTGCTGATGCGATCGATGATGAGGTACGACTGCTTGAAATCGCCAAACAGGATCGGCGTCGCAGCGACCGCAACGTCCGGCATGTCGGGCATTTCCGTCACCGGATAACCTGCCAGGGTCGGGGGCTGACCAACGACGAACGACGGTTGCCACAAATAATTGCCCTGCCCATCTTTGAGCTTACGCACCGCGCGCTGCGTGTTGCGATTCATTGCAAAGCGCGCGTTGCCGGTGAAGGCCGATGGCAGATCGTAGATAAGATCGATGATTGCGTCTGACGAGATTGCGCCCGCTGTGCCCGAGCCTACGATACCAATCTCGCCGAATGGGTGTTTTTTTTCAGCCACACCGCCCTTCACGTATTGCAGAATGCCGCAGGGCTTGTTCTCGCCGTCGCCGTCAAGGAACGCTCTACCCTCCTGCTTGGCAAATTCAGCCTGCACCTCATCAGCGAACCAGGTTTGGAGATCGATCTCGCTGTCGTCGAGGATTTGTTGGGTGGCCGCCGGGTTCGCATAGATCTCGCCCGAACCAAACGTCAAAGACTTGAATTGCGCGGTGCCGGTCTGCTTGCGCTCCTCCGTTTCGCCCACCCAGCCACTTGCGGTGCCCCCCATGTTGAACAGCTTCGAGAAGCCCGCCTTCGAGACCGATTGCACACGACAGATCTGCCGCATCGGTGAGATAGGCACCAGCTTGTCCGTAATCGTGCGGTCCCACTCGACTGGCGTCAAATAGCCACCCTGCTCATCGGCGCCTTTATTGAGCGCCGCATTCACGTCGCCGCGCTTCACATGCGCATTAAACGCTTCCGTGTATTGCGCGTCGCGAAGCTGCTTGCCGCCCGCATTCATCTGCGTGGCCGCAATCTTGATGTTCGCATCGTCGATGGCCTTCTGTAGCTCCTCGACGTGGGCGTCGATCTTCGTCACCTTGGCTGCGATGTCGCTTGCGGGCAAACCCGCTTTCACGATCTCGAGCTGCTTCGTATGCTCGGCCTTGAAGTCGTGAAATGCCTTTTGCAGCGTCTCGACCAACGCCTTGACCTCGGGCATTGCGCCCTCGGCGCGCACAAACATTAGGCCGCGCGGCACGAAACCGGCGCGCGGGGTCAACGCCGCGGCGAGCGCAGCGATGAAGCTAGACGTATTCATATTAGCCTTCGATAGTGTTAAGAAGATTGCGCAGCGAAGCTGCAACGGCATCGCCAGCGCCCGGCGTGGCGGGATAACCGGCAGCGCCCGGCTTGCCGTCGTGGCCGTCGTGGCCGTCGCGGCCGTCGCGGCCGTCGTATAAAGCCTTGATCGCCTCGCGGCGTTGCGCACGCGTATATCCCGCGCGCGCCATCGATGCTTCGATGAGCGCAAGCGCCTTTCGGCTCGTGCTCATCTGCGTGTTCTTAGATTGCTGCGCCTGGTCGAGTCTGCCCGTGGCAAAGCCATCGGCGAGCGCCTGGCTCGCACCAATCCATGTCTCCTTGTCCATCAACGCCGCAGCCTCGGATTCGGTCATGCCCGTGCGCTGCGCGTAAAGTTTTGCCATCGCCCCATCAAATGGCTCAAGCACAGCGGCGGCATTGATCATGTCGTGACGATTGCCCACCGCCACCCCCCACGCGTTGTGGATCATGAGAAACGCACCATCACCCATGCGAATTTCGTCGCCCGCCATCGCAATCACTGACGCCGCGGACGCGGCCAACCCCATCACGTTGACGACCACCTTCGCCTTGTGCTCGCGCAGCAGGTTATAGATCGCTACGCCCTCGAAGAAGTCACCGCCCGGCGAATTGATATTGACCGTCACATCGCGCGCCCCGATATTACGAAGCGCGCTACTGATTCGCTTGGCCGTCGCGCCGCTACCTTCCCAGTTCTCACCAATCGCATCGTAGATCGAAATCGTTGCCGCATCGTCGCCCGTCGCCGCGCGAATCTCAGGCTCCCAGCGCTCCAGCGCATCCGGACGCAGTTCGAACTGGGCGGCAGCAAGCCGTCCATCCGCTCGAATCTCAGGCAGGCTGAGTAGACTCATCGCCCCTTCCTTTACGTTTCTGTGTCATGGGATTACGCAACAGATCGGCCTGCGCATCGCGAGACTTCGGCAGGTTCGACAGATCGCGCACTTCGTTCTGCGACATCCACGGCGCGTGGCCGCCCGCGCCAAGCGCCTTGGCAAAAAAATTCGCCTGGTCGTTGAGCGTGCCGCGCAGCAGCGCACCCTCATTGAATTTGAACTGCATTTCGTCAAGTGCCTCCTCAGGCAATAACACGCGCGCAGCGGCCTGCTCCCACGCCGTGAACCAGTGCGACAGCGCGTATTGCACAAAGAAGATGGCCAATTGCTCGATCCCGCTGCCCCAGCTCGTGTCATCCATCATCAACAGTGGGCGCGGCACGCCATACATGCGCGCTACCTCTTCGATCTGGTGATTACGGTTCTCGACCTGCTGCGCGTCGGACGCCGTGTTAGCGAACTTCACCGGCTCCGCACCTTCCTCGGCAATCAGCCATCGGCCCGCGCTTTCCGGGCCACCGAACGCATCGAGCTGCTCGCGCATGCGAGCATAGGTCTGCTCGGACAGACCCTCCTTGAACTTAAGCGCCCCTCCGGCCATGACACCTGTGCGGAATGTGCGCGATGCGGCGCGCTGCGCGGCCGAGGCCAGCTCCAAGACCTCGCTCGCAAGCGTCACCCGAGACAGCCCATTGACCCCATCCAGTGACAAGTCACGCAAATGGAATACGTCGCGCGCGCCCAGCGTGATGCTTTCGCCTGAGGCGCTCGTGAAGTCATATTTCATCTCCCACGTATCCGTCTGACGAGGCTTGGTCGAGCCTCGTGGCATCGGCACGAGCCGCACCGGCCGATCACGCGACCATATAACGCGCGCAAAGCCCTGACCGTCCAACAGCGTATGCAGCTGAAGCAGGCTTTTAAACTCGTATGGCGTTTGCCAATCGTTGGGCTTGTATTTCAAGAGCCGGTGCGCCGGGTGGTCTCGCTGCACCTGTTTGCGATCATCGCTGCCAATCAGATTCAAAGGCAGCGTTCCGATCGCCTCGGAAATCAGTGTCACGCATCGCAGCACCGCCATATTGCGCAAGCTGCACGATCTGCCCCACATGCCGCCACCCGACTGACCCTCGCGGATATAGTCCAGCAGACGAGGATCGTTGAGCCCGTCGAACGTCACGCCTGCCGCGCTCAGTCCCACCGAGGCATGGGCGCGGGTCATCGTGGGTTCTACGCGCGCAATCGCCTCACTACGATCGACAGCACTCATCGCGTGCGGCGAGTGCGCCGATGCATCGCCGCGCCGAAAAATGTTGAGCAATCCCAATCCGTTCCTCAGATAAACAACAATCCACGCGTTTCATACACCGAGCGACGCGCCGCGGCGGGATTGAGCGCCATTAACGTCACGGCGTTAAATAGCGCCATCAACGGATCGATTTTGCCCGTCCCACTGGCCTGTTTCGTGATGTTCACCGCATTGCCAACCGGGACCACGCGTGCATTCCCAACGCACCACGCCATGAGCGGCTGACCACCGTGCATGAGCACGCCATCGGGCGCGCCTTCATCGTCTGCGCTGTGACCACTACCCGCAGTCGCGAGACGACGCTCGGCAGTCTTGATCGCGCCTGAGAGCTTCCAGCCTTGCGAGATTCCAACTACCTTGTCTTCGGGTATGCCTACTTCGGCCAGCGCATCGAGCACGCTGCCGATGCCTGCTGGGTCGGCCCCCACCTTATCGAGCAGGCCCGCCTGAAAGATCGTCGAAACGATCTCCGCGACATCGCGCACGTCATCGCCAATCTGCGCCACCATCGTTAAGTCGCCATCATCTTCGAAATCGCGCAATCGCGGCGCAATCTCCTTTCGACGATCGAGCACAGACGGATGCGCCCACGCGTGCGTCCAGGCAAGCCAGTTACGGGTGTCTTTCTCGCGACCCACTACCGCGAGACCGAGCAAATCGTCCAGACCACCGCCATCGATTCCCACGTCGATTACCTCTGAACGAGCCATCAGCGCCTCAAGCGTGAGACCCGACGCGAGTACTGCTGCCTCCCAGAACTCCGCGCCCGCCCAGCGATCTGAGCGCAATGCAAGGCCGATCTCTACGTTGGCGTGCTTCGCGAGGAACCCCCGGAATGACTCTTCGCCCTCTTCGCGCGCCTTGCGGAACTCGCGCTCTAAAAACGCCTGATCAACAGAGAATCCGAAGTTCGGATTGACCATCGCCAAGTTTTCGACCTTTAGGTGTTCCTTCGAGCGCACCATTTCCGGTGGATGCTCATAAATGACCGGCACGAACTGCTTGTCGATAATCTTGCCGTCGCGAACGTCGCGCGCATACTGCAACTTCTTGGCGAACACACCTGCGGGCGGCTCGTTCGACTGCGTGGTCAGGTAGATAACGAAGCCTTCAGGGCGAGCCGCGAGACCGCCGATGGCCTCGCGCAGCATGTCCTCTGCGTTCGCCATCTTCCCGAACAGCCATAGCTCGTCAACAAGCGTGCCGACCGACTTCTTGCCCGATACCGTATTGGCATCAGCCGCCACAACCTTGAGCGTCGCGCCCGTTATGCGGTGCGTGATTGTCTTCACGTGCACCTGAACCTGAAAGATCGGCTCGAGCTCGGGTTCGTGCTTGACCATGTCACGCGATGGCGCGAAGCTGTTGTTCGCGACTTCAATGGTGGGCGCGAGAATGGCGAATTCCGCCGACTGGCGCTGATTGACCAGCATCGCGGTCATCATGATGCCCGCCGCAAGCGTCGACTTACTGTTCTTCTTGGAAATGCGAAATGTCCCCGCTGTCGCTTATTGGGCAAGGTTCTCATTGGCAAGGATACCGCTGATACCCCGTTAGTTACCCCCTCGATAAAGGCAGTGGTGAGGGCTCGTGTCCTGAGCGATACTGAAGACTGCATTCCTTCCAAGCTCGGCTGCCGACTCGACAAATGTTGTTCGGCATGCGGGAGACGAGGCAAACCATAATGCGGCAAGAAACCTATCGACAATGGACGGTGAAAGCGGCTTGTTCAGACACTGGCAAACCCTACAGTGCAAGCGTTTATTTAGAGGCTGCACCGGTCACTCCTCAGTCACCGAAACGGCGTTTTCGATTTGTCCAAGTCGTATTGCGCGACTCGTGTGTGGAAGCGGAAATGGCTGGGATTTTATGGGGACGCGATTGGGTCGATACGCATGACAACGAGCACTGATTTCTCAAGAAGCGTGTGACCCCTCAGAATTGCTCACTACGAAAGTTTCGTTGTTGTCCGCCGACGTGAAGTGCTCATGTATCCGGCGGATCGTGGCGCTATGGGACTGAGCGCGCCTCGCGAAGGCTCGTGCGCGGTTATAAACCGTGCCACGCGAGCACTGAAGCTGATGCGCGATCACTTTGATGTTGGCGCGATACCAGTACACGCCGAGGAAGCACTCCGCGTCACCCGCGAAATCGGGTCGTTCGCAAAGCGCGTGAATCGCCATGTTCAGGTAAGGCATTTCGGCGTCAAGGAACGCGTCGGGTTCATCGGTGCGCGTGCGCCGTGACGGCCGAAGCCGAGCGAGCACGTTCGACTTCACCGGCGGCACGAAGATGCGGCGCGTTCGGCACCATTCCACCCAACGATTGATGAGATCGTCCACCGCGTGGCGGTCATGCTGCGTCAGGTCACGATGTTTTTTCATTTGGCTACCCCGTAGGGACAACGGGCGAGGACAGTCCCGTTCTCGTTGACAAGGGGTCCTCGATCCCGGGTACCCTTGCGCGATATCAGTCTGATGGCTAGTGAATATCATCCGTCTGGCAAGTGAGATCGACGTGCTCACGTCTCACATAATCGGGCAGCACGGCGGTCACGTGGAACGCCGCGTCACCATGGACGACGCGCATGCCCGCCTTCACATCTGTGCGATATCGAATGCGGATGCTCGCCGTGCCCATCGAGATGTTCGCGTTTGCCGCCATCACCTCTTTGCCGTTGAGCATGCGGATGTTCGCGGGCACCGTCACCACTTCCTCCCAGCGAATGTCCATATCGCCCGGCTTCGCCTTTGCACGCCGTTCGATGCGCACCGTCCGGTTAAGTGAGCCAGCTCGCAGCATCACGCCACCGCCGGATCACGAAAGCGCATGAGCAACGACTCGACGGCCGGGCTGATTGGACTTCCACCGCCTTCACGATCGGCATAGAGATGCCCGAGCACGAGCAGCACAGCCGAGCGAACCGGACCCGGCACTGTGCTCGGCGTCAAATCGCTCTCGACTTTCCACTCCTCAGGCGCGGGCTTCTTCAGATAGTCGATCACGATGTCGCTTGCCGCGCTGATGAGGTCGTTGATGGCTGCGTCATCCTCACCGGGCGAGACGCGCAGATGCGCACAGGCACGCCCCAGCGACACCAGCGGCTTACTCAGGCTCGTTGCCATCGGTCGGCTCCTTGTTCGGTTCGCTGCGCGCGGCCGTGTTGCTCGGCGCGGGCTGCTTGTCACGCGCGGCGAGCGCCGAGAGCGCGAAGTTCTGCTGCTGGAGGTAGGGCGTGTCGCCACCCGCGACCGGCGGCAGGTTCTCGGCCGCACGTGCTTCGTTCGGCGCCATCCAACCGCCGCCGACCGCCTTGGAATGCGCGTCGTAGCGCGCCACCGGGTCCATGCGCAACAGATCTCGCACATCGACCTCGAAGCCCTGACCGTCTGGCACGTCAAGCCCCTCGTCCAGGCAAAGCTCGAGCTCCTCGATCGGCGCTTGCAGACAGTCGGTGTAGTAGGACTGCTCAAGCGCGCCGATGTTGGCCGCTGTCTTTGAGCCGGTCGGGTCCGCACCGATCTTGTAGAGCGGCACGTGATAGCAGCGCGCCACATCCTCCACCGCCCATTTGAGTTGCTCGATGAGCTGCGCGTCAATGGCGCTCATCATGACGGTGGCGTATTTCAGGCCGTCCCCGACGACGGCCACGCGTCCCGCGTTCTCGCCGCTGTAGTTCGTCTCCCACTGCGTTTTGAGGCGGTTGGCGGTCTCATCGCTGATCTTGCCGTCGGTCGAGAGGATGCCGCCGGGGCGCGACAGGTTGCCGAAGAACTTGCGGCTGTTGAACTGGATGCGGTTGCCCATCGTGCCGGCGGCAGCGGCCGCCACGATCGGCGAGACGCCGATAAGCGGATCCCATGGGCAAATGCCGCGATCGTGGATGATGTCGCAGGCAGGAACCGTGATCTGCTCGGGCAAGCCTCTGAGTGCATCCGTGCCGAGCTGGTAAAACACCGCGCCGCTAGTGGCCACCAGTGGCCGCACGCGCGTCGGATCGAGCACGTACATGGCGACCACATTGCGCGTCACGTCTCTCGCCAGCAGCACGTAGGTGTTGCCAAAGAGCAGCTTCGAGGTCTGCCACGCCTTGATGAACTGGATGCGGTTCTGATACGGATTCGGGCGGCGCAGTGGCGTCGTGAAACGTGGCGCACGGTAATCCTGCCAGATCGCGCCTTCGCGCCTCACGTAGCGCACGCCAAGCTTGGCGATGTCCGAGGCGATGCGATCCACGCACGCGTAGACGGCCGAGAAGGCCAGCAGATTCTCTCGACAGTCGAGCGTTTCGCCCGATTGCCACGCGCCCGCAAACGCCTCGCGGATCATGCCAATAAAGCTGTTTGCGCCGACCGGGACAGCTTGCGCGCTGTGCACTGACCGGGCCGGGACGACCGAGGCGCGAGGAGCCGACTTGTTATGCCACGGAAACAGGCGCATCAATGATTCCGCTTAAGCCTTGGGCGCGCCGTACTTCACGCCCGTGATGTACTGGACAGCCTGCGTGCGGCGGCGCTTCCAGTTGATGAAACGCGCGGCCTTCATCGCAACGAAGCCGTTCTGCCAGAGCGAGACGAGCTGCGTGGCACCGCCCTTAGGCCCGCTTTCCATCTCGACCGACGCCTCGCGGCTCGCGTCGAGCGTCACATCACCATCGTCAGCCAGCAGGATTTCCGACGCATTGGCGAGAATCATCATGTCGCCGGCGGTTTGCGAGAGCAGCGCAGGAAGCCCGAAGAAGGTGCCGCCCGCCATCGTGAGGCCCGGGAACTCCGGTTGCGCCAGCGCGTTGTGCATCATCGAGAGCGCCAGCGCCGTGCTCTCGGACATGACCCAGACCGCCTTGGCGACCGATAGATTGGCCGCGATGAAGGCGTCGAATGCGGCCTTCACGTCCGCGCGCACGGCCGCCGCATCGACGCCTGATGCCTTGATCGGGTTCAGGTCATGCGTGATGGACGCGGGCGAGACGCCGTACTCCCCTTCGGCCTTCTTCGGATCGATGAACTGGCCGTCAAGAAAGCCGCCCACCGTTGCGATCAGGTCTTGCTGAACCAGCGCCTCGGCGCTAGGGCTTGAGAAGCGCACCAGATCCTCGGTCATGACCACCAGACCCGCGACCTTCGAGTGGCCGAGCGAGGTGGTGTTAAAGGCCAAGGAGGAGACAGGCGTGGGCTTGCCTTCTCCGACCCAGTTGACCGAGGAGCCCGTGACCTGACCGGGCACCTTGATGTTAAACGGCACGCGCCGGAAGTGCTCGATGCGCCCGATGATCGTGGCCGGGCGCAGCAAGTCGATGAATTCGCTCGCCATGCTCTGATACTCCACCAAGGGCTTGGCCCACGCCGGATCGGTGGTGGTCCCCGCCTGCACCGCCGCCTTGAGCACCAACTCGACCTCAGGCGTCGAGTCCTTCCACTCCTTGGCGATCTCGACCGCCTGCATGACGTTACCCTTGGAGCGCATCAGCGCGATGGCGTAGCGTGTAAAAGCCGTGCCCTTGGCCACATTTGGCTTAAGCAAGATAGGGGCGTGCGAGGCGGGGCCGCCCGAGACCGGCACGGCCGACTTCGCTTCAAGGGCTTGCTGCTCCTTTAGCCGCACCTCGTGAGCGTCCAGCGACTTCAGTTCAAGCCCGAGCTGGTCGTATTCGGCCGACTCGTCGTCATTGAGCGTGCGCGCATTGTCGGCCGCTGCGTCGTCCATGAGCGCCTTGCGTCGGGCGAGGTGAGCGGTGCGCTGTTTGTTCAGCGCCTTGAGCTGTTCTGCGATGGTCATATCGGTTTCCTTGGGAAGAGATGCGCTCAAGCGCACGACGGGCATAGCCGCGCGCGCGCTGTCATGCGATTTGATGGATTGAATGGCGGCGTCGGCGCTCGCCGGGATGGTGACGGCACTGATTTCGAAGAGCTCGCACGCTTTGATGAGAAAGCCCCCGGTTGAGCGGTCGAACTCCGCGTCGATGGGGCGAAAGCCGATCGACAGTCCCGGCACGAGCCCCGCCTTGATTAAGCTGTAGGCCTCGTCGATGTAGGCCGCAGTCCCCGCGGGGGCGATGCTTGCCTCGACTTCGACCCCCGCTTTCGTCACAGTCAATTTCGTCACGGTGCCGATCGGCCGACGCGGGTCGTGCTGCCACAGCAGCGGAAACGGCGTCTTGAACTGGATGCCATCCGGCACGACAACATCGCCCACGCGATCAGGAGTGGGCGTGCTGGCGATACCGGTAAGGGTGCGGGAATCCTCGTCGAGGCGCTTGACCTGAAGTCGGGAGAACGCTTTATTCGACGGTGTGGGCGTGTTCTTCGCAACGAATTGCGTCAAAACCGGGGTTGATCGATAGTAATTGTGCATCGATGCGGTATAGCACGCATTTAATGCAATTACAATGCCTAGATAAAGAACATCTGCGGTTCTTTCTCCATTTCCTCCGCATTAAGTTGCGTTGCGCCCACGGCCATTGCCAGCGCTACCATCCCGTCAATGCGCCCCGTGGCCTTCTGCTTCGTGAATTTGCGGTTGCCCGCAGCATCTGCTTCTGTCACCGCGTTGACCGCGCACATCGTCAGCACCGGATGCTTCCCATGACGCAGCTTGCACGCAAGCAAGCGTGCTTCAAGTTCGCGAATGGCAGGCGACATCGATACCCAGCCCTGCCCAAAATCAACAAAGCGGCTTAACTGCTCCTCGGTAAAACCTGCGCGTGCCAGCCATGGCTTCAGATGACGCATGTTCGCACGGTCGAAGGCGAGCGCCCGTACGTCGCAACGGTCGAACACCGTGCGCAGGTGTTGGGCAATGAACTCATACTCGATCGCACGCCCCGGCGTCGTTTGCAAGTAACCATCTCGGGCCCATAAATCGTACGGCACGCGATCGGCGCGCGACTTCTCAGCAAGACCTGCCTCCGGCAGCCAGAAGGTTGGGTGAACATCACCCGCTTCGGACACCAGCACGAGCGCGGTCAGATCGTTCACGCAGGAGAGATCGAGGCCGCCGTAGACCGTCTCGCCTTCAATGTTGGCAGGCGGCTCGCCGTTCTCCATCCAAATGGCGTGCGCCACGAACGGATTGCGCGCGTCCACGCGCTGATTGAGGATCAAGTTGCGGTAGGTAGCCTCGCGGCTCGGCAAGCGCTTGGCCTCGCGCGCCATGCGGCGCACCTCTGCCTGATTCATGAACACGTCGAAGTGCGGGTTCGCCAGGCGAATGGCGCGATCGCTGAACGGGTCCATGTCCGTGGGGGTGGTGTACAGCTCGACCTTGTTGAGCGGATCGGCGCCTGTGAGCGCGTCGTCGATCAGCAGACTGAGCAGATCTGCATCGGTCGGCGCTTGCGTGCTAATCACGATCGACAGCGGGCTCTCTTGCCCACCGGTTGCGGTTTCAAGCGCCTCATATAGCCGCGAGCGCGGCCCCGTGACCTGGCCCAGCTCATCGTGGATGACGAGCGCGGGGCTCAGACCAAATTTGGTCGTCGCATCCGCCGAGAGCGCCTTGAAGAACGTGCCCAGCTCAGCGCATAGCATTTCCTTGGCGGTGTCGCGAATGGTCACATACTGCGAGAGCTCCGGCGACATGCGCACGACTTTCGCCGCCAGCTCGAACAGCACCGCCGCCTGATCGCGAGATTGAGCCGCACTGTAAAGCTGGCTGTTGACTCGCGCCTCGGGGCCGACGAGGTGCAGCAGCACGAGAAACGCGGAGAGCGCGGTCTTGGCGTTCTTGCGCGCCATCGACAGGATGAAGGTGCGCGTAGGCGTGTCGTAGATTCGCTTGAGCCAGCGCCGTTGTTCCTTAGTGAGCTTCACCGGCTGACCGACAAGACGGCCTTCGGGCACCCGGCAGTGCGCCTCGATCCATTCAATGTTGCGCTTGCTGCGCGCGAGCCGACCACGGGTGCTCACGTAGGCAGCTCCCACGGCTTGCCCGCCTTCTTCTGATTGGCAATCGCCCGCCCGGCGGTCGTCGGATGCTCCACGGCCTGCCGCGTGATGCGAAGACGCGTGGCGAGCGACGAGGCTGCGCGGCTCTCACGTTCGCTCATCGCCAGTAGCCGGTCATAGCGTTTCAGACCATCGTCACGCGCAAGCCATGCGCGCTCAAAGTTGAGCAGCTCATCGGCGAGCGTGCGGGCATTGACGACGTGCCGACAGTACATTTCCAGCAATGGAGCGTGAGTCGCGCTGAATGCGCCGGCGCTGGTCGTTGACGAGCTCCAGCCACGCTGCGCGCTCCGCGTCACTAAGGTGAACGGGCGGTGCGAGACGCTGCTCGAGCGCGATCGGCACCGTTGGCGCGATTGCCAGCGATGCCGCGGATTTCCTTCCCCGTTGAGCCATTTTTTACTTTTTTTGTCCACGTTTATGGTCGCGAAGGGGAACGGTCGGTGTCCGCCCCGCGCGCTGCCAGAAATCGACCTACCCCCCGCCATCCATTACGACCACTCGCCGTCCGCTGGCAACCCGTCCGCGCCGAACGCTTTACGCTCCCGATATCCGAACTGCTCGCGTGTCACTGCGTCGTGGCAGGCGGTGCACAGCCCGCGCAGGTTCGATTCGTCATCCGTGCCGCCTTGGGCCAATGGGATGATGTGGTCCACGATCACTGATTCCCTAACCTGATCGGCCGATGCGCAGCGCATGCAGATCGGGTCACGCTCAAGGATGCGACCTCGAATGCGAAGCCATCGACGGCCTCGGGTCCGAGCCGTACCTGTCATAGGCTGGCTAGATCAAGACTGATCGCACGCCATGCGTCGGTCGCGGCGTCGCGCTCGTAGAAACGGATGTAGGGCTTCGTCCCTGTTACGCAGATGCTGTCGGAGATCGCACGCATGGCGGTGTCCCACGTCGGATGACTGATGGACAGGCGACGCAGGCCAAGCACGCGGGCCGTGCTGACGTTGCCCTGCTTGTCCACCTGGAACGCCTCGTTGATCAGCGCCTTGATCTCGTCGCTGCTACCCTCGGTCCACTCGTGAATGCACGCGTCGATCAGCTCCTTGGCCGCCTGCAACTGTTCGCCGAACTGGATGTGCTCGGCGATCTGTCGCACGACCTTATAGCGCCCGTCGAAGGTCACTAGCGAAATATTTCCTTTGATGGCCCGCATGCGCACGCCGTATTGCTCGCTGCTGGCTTCGACGAACGCGGCGACATCAGCAAAGGCCAGCTCCTTGAATGCAAGGAGTTGTTCCTGATGTTTTTTCGCAGTGTCGATCAGGGCCATGACCGTCTGGTCACGCAGACGATCAACGGGCTTGATCATTGATTCGGGGACGTAGCGGCCTCGCGCGTCAAGGACGAAGCCGGGCATTACAGGTTGCGAGTTCACGATGGATTCGAATAAGTGAATCTACTGTTGACTAATCGACAAATTATATGTCGTAAAAACCTAACTCATGGCAATGATATGCGACGCTGAGGACGCGGGGTGGCCCTGAACGGATGACCTACAAGAATGTGGCAATCCCGTAACCACGAGGGTTTGCGCGATGCACTTCGCCACTTTCTCGCCACTACAAATACGAAAAGGGGTGAGCGAAACTCTCGCCCCTTCTTCTTTTCGTACCTCTCTCATCGAAGGTGGCCGCTGGCAGTTGAACCCATACAGTTCCTAAACCCTCAGGAGGAACCTGTCACGGTGATGGCCGCCATCTCCTCTGGATGTGAAGCGACGACCTAAGCATGAATGCAACTCTTAACCGACGAGTTATCGGTCTTAAACGGGTATCCAGGAAGCGCACGAAGCTAAGCATGTCAGTCTCGACCTCAATTGCTATCTCAACACGAGATTTCCAGGACAAGTACGATTTGCGAACAGCCGAATTTGATATCTAATAGCGGATATAGGCAGTTCGAACCGGCAGTCTTTTAATTTGGCGTCTGAATATGAATTGTTCTCTAACGAGGCAGCAGTTAAAGCACATTTTGATTACATTGCTTTTTCTTGTGATAATCGGCTATCTTGTTTTGCAAATAAGAGATGACGACGCCGAAAGCAGATGTTTCCACACATTCATGAACAGCGTGGAAAAATGCAATTCGAAAGCGGAATCTGGTTACCGTCAGTGCATGAAAGATAGTATGAAAACGCATGGTTGCGCTTACCCACCTAACGACTGAACCGAGTCAAAATCATGGGTTAGCGACGACTTCCTCCTGCTCTTTCTTGAGCGCCACATGTAAGGCGTCTCGATGGCCGCACGGAATCCACTCAGTAAGTCTCACCCATCTGTTTTTTTTCGCTGTTACGGCTGTTACGCTGTTACACCTTCGTCGAAAGCCTTTACCGGTAAAGGTTTGCGCGTAACAGCGAAAGCGTAACAGCGGCATGCTGTAACAGCGGAGTTGATAGAACGGTGGAGCGTCGTGCATCGAGGTTACAGCGGGGCGCTGTTACACTGCTTCGCTGTTACGCTTTCGCTGTTACGCGCAAAGCCCCGCCCACTGGGGCTTTGCGCGTTTTTGTAACAGCGTAACAGCCGTAACAGCGATATTCAGCAGGATGGTGAAGAGTTTCCCGACCAGAGCGACGAAGTGAAGACGTACATGCGCGTCGGCCCCTTCCCGGGAAGTCGCTCAGCGCGCTGCGCCCACCCGTTTGCGGCAGGCCTAATCCAGCCAGAATCGATTAGAAGCTTGGCGGCGGTTTTTGCATCCACATCATTGCAAATTTCGCGTTTAAATACCTCCGGAAAAACGAGATACTCAACAACACCGTCAACCGTTCTTTTAAATCCCGCTCGATTAATCGTCGGTCTTTCCGACATTTCGTTTAAGTCGGTAAAACGAGACTCTTCATGCGCTTCGAAGAACGCTTTTACGTGAGCGCGAATCGCAGTATGTTCGTGATTCCCCGCGCCGCCGCGATTGCTCAACCACGCTTTAAAGCAATAAGCTGCGGCTGATTGCGCCTCGCCGTCTTGCCATCCAGTAATACCCCGATTCGTCGCGTATTCGCCCGCCAAACCAATGAGTGCAAGCCGTTCGCAAACACGGTGGGCTTGTCCGCTGGCGTCTGCTGGCAGATGCTCGGCGAGGAACTTGGCCGTCTCCTGACGCAGGTACTGCTCGATCACCTCCGGCTCATTGGCAATAGCATTGAGCATCTCGATGGCGGCAACGCCGTAGCTACGCTTGCAACCTTCGTTGATCAGCGTCGAGAGCTGCGCGCCGCCGACTTGCTCGTGCAGCGTCTCGAACAAGCCGAAGCCACGACCCGCGTCAGCCGGAATTTCTACCAAGCGCACCTCTTGGCCCGCCTTGGCCTTCTTCCCACCTGCCTGCATGTGCTGTGAGAGGCCGATCTCGCCTGCCGACAGAAACAGCAGCCGCCACGATTGCCGCGCCCGCGCCGAGCCGGTTCGCCCCGCTCGTGCCTTGCCGCTGCCGTTTGCCAGCATGTAGGCGATCTCACCCGCCTCCCGAGGATCGACCTGCGCGAGTTCATCAAGCACGAGCAGCGTGTCGTTGTGTAGGGCGGCCAAACCCTCAAGCCCGTTCGAGGTTGCACGCCACCTCTGCATGTACTCGGGTCCGCCGTAGACACTGCACGCGGCTCGAAGCGCCGTCGTTTTACCTGTCGACGAGTCGCCAACGAAATTCAGGCCGCCCGACTCCTGACCCGAATACGCGAGCATCATCCCGGCAAATGCCGTCGAGACCGCGACCAGCATGCGGGAGTTGCCCGAGCAATACGAAGCGACGTCGCGCTTCCAGTCGTCTAACGTTCCGGCCTGTGAATATGCACGCATAATTGCCTCCGATTGAAAGATGACACGTTCGGACGCGTTTCCGATGGTCTTGTCCGGGAACACGAAAGCGCCGCTATGCCAGCCCGTGCGAGTGACGCACCGCCCCCGCGCTTTTGGTTTGGCGGTTGTCACATACTCCGTGAGCTTGTTGCGCGCTCGATTGCTTGGCGCGATGTCCAGTCCGAGTCGAGCGAGTTCGCCGCGCATGTCCGCGCCGTCCGAGCGCAACATCTCCATTGGCATGGCCCACACGTGAGGATGGTCATCGGCGTCCGTCCACTCCAGCAGTCGCCCCCAATTCTCCGAAGCCCGATCCCGAACCAAGGCACGCACATGAAGCGGTGAGCACATCCAATGCGGCATGCCGTCATCGTCTGTATAGAACACACCTTCCTTCGTTATTGAGAAGCCGCGTGGCACACAGCCCTTATCGCGTTGCTCGTCACCATCGGGCTTTGCAGCTTTCTCGATTTGCGCGGCGACTGCGTCCGCGCCAAAGCGCGTGTGCATGTCGTTGAAGTCGGTTTCGTTATCTGCACGCGTATCTCCGAAGTCGGGAACAGCGACGGCGCCACCTACCGAGCGCGCCGCATCAACTGCCTTCTGTTGCCCGTTGCCGAGATCAGCCAGCACGGTGATTTCGGCGTCGGGATGAGCCGCGCGCATTGCCTGAGCAACCTTCATGAGGTTGCCTGCCGAGAGCGCCGCCACAGCCGCATCACCCGTACACAGGTGAGCCGACAGCGCCGTGGCGACACCTTCAGCAATGAGGATGCGCTCGGACTTCTCGGGCAGGGCGCACGCGAACCAACAGCCGCCCGCTTTCTCGCCGTTCGCCAAGGCGGACTTGCGCCCCGACTCATCGATCATCTCGACTGTCGTGATCGCGCCGCTGATCGTCACCGGCGCGATCAGAATCCGGCCTTCGAGGTGCGAGCCGCCGCACTGTGGACGGTAGCCGATCAGCCTCTGAAGCTTCGCGGCATCCATTTCGCGCAGCGTGTCAACAGCACTTACACCCTTGCGCAACAGATACGGATGATCATCGCGTGCAGACCCGGCCTTCTCGACGATGGCAAGCGCAAGCGATGCTGCATGCTTGCGTTTCACCTCGCGTTTCTGCGCGTCCTGCGCAACACGGGCGTCGCGCTCGGCACGACGACGCTCGACCTCCTTCGGATCAACAACCGCACCGACTTTCGAACGCGTGTTGTAGCCGTACTTCTTGGCGATCGCGAACAGCGTCGCGATCGTGATTCCGGCGTCGGGACGGATCGAGCGCCACGTGTCGCGCGTGTCAGCGGCCGAGTAATTCGGGCTCGCCTTACTCCAGGTGTCGAAGGTCTCGAACGCTGCTTCCCCTTCTCCGTGTTTCAACGCAGCAGCAACTCGAAACCATACGTCTCGATCACAGTCCGGCGGGATGTATGACAGTGCTTCGAGGATGCGCTGATGATGGTCAAAGACAGTGCTCATTGCTTGCCTCCCGCAATGACACCTGCCCGTGCAACCACGCGAGCGAAAGCAAGGTTGTCGCCGATCGCCGCCGTCGCCTGCTCCGCGAGAACGCGCATGCGCGGCGATGGTTCACGCTTGGACATCATGGTTTCAAGCAGATCGCTGTTGCGAAATCCGTTCTCGGCGGCTGCGGCAAATACAACATCGAGCACGCGGCGTGCGAACTGGCGCACTTCGTCATCAACCTTCTTCGCTTGAAACACGAGGAAACCGCACATCAGCACACATTGCGTCGGGCTTGCATACTCGCCCTCAGCGATGGGCATACCCAGCTCGTAGTTCTCGTTTATGCGCCGTTCCGCGCCGCTAGTGGAAGCTTGCTTTCGACAGCGCTCGTCCCAAATTTCTTGGGCGCTACGCAGAATGACCGTTCTCTTACCCATGTTCTTTCTGTTTTTCATACAACCTCCCGCGCGGCCAGCGTCAGCCCTTGAATGACCTGCGCAAGCAACTCCGGGCGAAGCATGATGCCCTGTCGAGTCGGCACAAAATCACCCGCCATATCAACAACCACCAGACGAACATCAACGTACTGACGGCCCTTGTACCAGCGATGCGAGATACGAACGCGTTGCGTCGCGTTCTTCTGAACCTCCATCACCATCTTGTCCTGATCGACCGTACTCATACGTCCTCCTTCGAACCGCCTGCGTGCTTCTCGAAACGCGCGTCATCACCCGCATACGCTGGATCGGACAGCTTGTTTGCCACCTCCTGAGCCTGATCGATCAACAAGCAGATGACTCCATAAATCGGGTGGCCGTCGCTGATAGGAAGATGGCTGATAGCGATCAGCAGCATCTGCAAGGTGTCGTGGATCTGTTGCACCTTCGCCGGCATTTCACTGTTCTTAGCCATGGCTTACATCATGTGAGGAGTACTCATCGCTAAATCCACGACGAGAGCGCTCAACCTTGAGACGGTCAATGAACCGTCGTTGCAGGTTGCAATTTGAATCGGCTGCTACTTCCGCAATGCGAGCCATCAGCTCGATCTCGGCCGCGATATGAAAGAGCAACAGCGGCTCATCTTTGCCCTGCAAAGCTTCGACGCGAAGGTGCTTGTTCTCCGATCGACAATCCGCGCTCACCAACATACCGATGCCCGCGGTCAACGTAGAGAGCGATTCAGCCATGTCCGCAACGGTGCCTGTGAAGCCCGCGAGATATTCCAATTCACTGTCCGACGCATGGGCGGTATCGAAGCGCTCGAAGAAGAAATCAATCAAGCCTGCGGCCGTCGTGTGTCGACGAACGATCGCTTCTGTGGTGTTAGTCATGACGCACCTCTGCATCATCTCCGGTTGCGGGACAGGTCAAATACCCGAAATACGGGGATTTTTCGCCACTGCTCGCCCGAGCAATGTCCACCAGCTGACGCAGCGCATTTCCGGTGATGTCCAGCGCATCATTCGCAGTTGCGGCAAGCGCCGCTTCACGCAACGCGCCATTGATGATGTCGATTTGAACGACGAAAACGGGGATTTGGGTTTGCTCAGAACGAGCGAGGATATTTGCAGTCATCGTCGCGCCCTCACTCGGTTTCGTTGGCAGAGCGACTCGCCGCGATTCGTGCCGCGATCCAGTCGTCGACTTCCTGCTCGATCCATGCAACAGCACGAGAGGAAATCTTGATGGACTTCGGGAACGATGCCTCGGTGTAGACGGCCGTACGGCTCAGACCGGTTTTCTCAAGCACACGAGGCAGCTTGATTAAGGTCGTGGTGGGGGCAACAGACTGCTGTGATTGCTCAGGACGAGCGGAGGGATTAGCACGCATTGCGGACTCCAGAGACGGTAGTAAAATCCCGACCCTCCCAACTCCAATTGGGGTGGCCAGGCACAAGGCAGGATTGGAGTACCGGCGTCTCTGGAAACCGGCGAGCGCGAACGCTCCCCCACCAAGGCCCGACCATTGAAGGCGTGCGCAAGGCAGCGGACGTAAAAAAACCGCCAGTTGGCGGTGTGTCCGCCAGAGAACGCTTCCGGACTCCAATCCGGGTGACCTCTGTTTCGGCCACGTGAGAAGTATACGGAGTTCTCCGACGTTCGTGCAAGTATTTTTCAGACCGGTCAGATGGCGCTGACCGCATCGCATAGCTATTATTGCGGTGCAGTCTCCTTCGAAAGGTGTATTC
Source organism: Caballeronia sp. LZ001 (assembly GCF_031450875.1). Classification (NCBI taxonomy): domain Bacteria; kingdom Pseudomonadati; phylum Pseudomonadota; class Betaproteobacteria; order Burkholderiales; family Burkholderiaceae; genus Caballeronia; species Caballeronia sp. LZ001. The sequence continues at coordinate 2,172,695 of NZ_JARTVX010000004.1, forward strand.
GCTGGCCTTCGGGCCAGCTCTTTTTGTCTGCCGTTGCAGCGCTCTCAGCACCCAAATCCCCGGTTCAAAGCTCTCACATCCGAGATATCTAAGGTCGCGGCGGATGAGCTTTAGAAACGGAATTTTCCCGTTTCTAATTGCAGGACTTAAACCCCGCACATCTGTGGGATTTAGCGCTGCTGTCAGCCCACGCTTCGGTCTTAGATATTGGCAATTCCCATTGGTGTGGCGCGCTCGAAAAACATCGGAAATCCGACTTTTTAGCGCCTCTGCAAAGGCAGTGAGATATTGCTTCGTTTCAGCGTTTGTCAGCCAGTGCGCTACGTGCTTACCGAAGTGAGATTTTCTCACTTCGTTTTTTCGGCAAAGGGCACGAGTATGGCGCTCGGTGCGGCATATCGATCTTGTCTGCATTTCCACTCATCAAACCCGACCCTCACCAGCGTCAAAAGCGCAACCCCGGCTCCGGACGATCCTCTGAGCAATCCAGTCATCGACCTCGCTCTCCAGCCATGCCACCGCCCGCTCGCCGATCTTCACTGGCTTAGGAAACGACGGGTTGCTATAAACAGCTGTGCGACTCAGGCCCGTCTTCTCACGCACGCGCGGCAATCGAAGAAGTCTTTGTTCCACTGTGAACTCCATAAAAAAGCCCGCATGCGCGGGCTGTGGTGTTAATAGGTTGGTTGGTCAGACAGGGCGCACGTAGCGGGCGCGCTGGGCATCGAGATAGTCCGCCCATGCCTGCATCATTTCGGCTCGCTGCGTGAGATATTGCGCATGGTTGTAAGCCCCGCTCACCTTGCCACGCGACTGGTGCGCGAGCTGAAGCTCGATATGCTCGTGCGACCAGCCTTGCTCATGCAGGATCGTCGAGGCAACGCCGCGGAATCCATGCACAGTCATGCGGCCGCGATAACCAAGCGCCTGTAGCGCCATGAGCATCGTCGCTCGACTCATCGGCCTCTTGTGCGAGTGATAACCCGGGAATACGAACTCGCCTCCGACGCCGATCTCTTTCAGCCGACGCACGACATCGGCCGCCTGACGCGAAAGCGGCACGATATGCGGCGTGCGCATCTTCATGCGCTCGGCCGGGATCGTCCAACGAGCGTGATCGAGATCAAACTCAGACCATGGGGCATCCACCAGTTCACCCGTTCTCACAAAGCAGTAGCTCATGAGTTTCAACGCAAGCCGCGTCTGCTCCTCGCCGCCGTACGAATCGATTGCATGCAGCAAGGCAGGCAGATCAGCCTCCGAGACGCGGGCGTGATTTTTCGCTGTAGGAAGAGACAGTAGATCGCCTGTGCGAAGCTCGGCGACAGGGTTCCGCTCTGCCCAGTCGTGCGCCATCGCGTAACGCAATACCTGATTGCAAATCTGCAGGACCACTTTGGCGACTGAGGGCGCACCCCGTGCTTGAATTTTCCTGAGCATCTCGCGAAGCACTGCTGGCCGAATATCCGTGACCGGCCGCCCGCCCATGATCGGATAGATGTCCGAAGCTAGATAGTTTTCGACCTGGTTGACCCGCGACGGCGATCGCGAAGGCTTCCAATGTGCGAACCACGCTTCGGCCGCCTCCTTGAACGTCACGTAGGGTTTGACTTCTGTCTTGCGTCGCTCCTGCACCGGATCCACACCACCCGACAACACCTTGCGCGCCTGTGCGTGACGTTCACGCGCCTCAGCCAATGAGACGTCCGGATACATGCCCAAGGACATGAGCTTTTCGCGGCCAGCAAAGCGATATTTCATTCGCCAGCATTTCGAGCCGCTCGGTGTAAGCAGCAGATACAGGCCGCGTCCGTCAAACAGTTTTCTGGCTTTTCCAGCCGGTCTGGCGTTGCGAATTGCGATATTGGTTAGCCGCATATTTGGGGGTATCTTCTTTATGAAAAGCACTTCGACGCTACCGCTACCCCCACGCGCACCCCCAAAAAGGGCACGCTGCGAAGGTATCTCCCAGGACCTCGCCGAATAAAACTAGCGCGACAAACGCAATGAAATCATGAAGTTGGAATAAGCGCCCGTACCTCCGCAGACGGGGTAGAACGCCCTCGAAAAGGTGCTATTCCTTCTTCTTGGGCAGGCACACAAACCATTCGATAATCAGCCGCCGATTGTTCGCGCGGTCATACGCACCGAAGATCGACGCCACCAGATCAAACACCCACTGCGCCGACGCCTCGCCATACGAAGGTGAACCGGGGGCGTCAACGATCTTCAGCGCCTTAAAGATCGACAGCGCATACTCGGCCTCCTCGGCGAAGATCGGCGGCGGGATGATCGTGCGGCCTTCCTTGATCCGTTCGCCCCAATCCTTACATGACGTGACCCAATCGAGAACGATCTCCTCTTGTTCGGGCGTCACAGCTTCTTACCCCCGCTCGCCGCAAGGCGCGGTGCAGGTGGAGGCGCCCCGAATTTGGATGCAGCCCGCTTCGCTGCCTCTTGTTCTGCATCCTTCTTGCCGCCCTCGCCCTTCTTCGCGTGTTGATACGGAACAACCGCTTTCGCCGAATCAACGCGTAATTTCGGCTCGGTCATCGGATCATTAAACACGGCGATTAAAAACTCCAGCGCGTCGCGCGTCGCGACCGCTTTAGATATGTCGAACCCTGCGGCCGCGGCCACACTTGCCAAATTCGCATCGACCTTCGCGGGACGATCAAGCAACTTTTTTCGACGCTCGATCTCCGCTAACACCCGCGGGTTCTTTAGCAACCGATTAGCTTCGATGCTAGCGGTGCGCTGGCTGTATCCGGCTGCGACTGCGGCGTTTTTCCCTTTTCCATCAACGAGATACGCCTCTACGAACAGCCGTTGCTTATTCGTTAGCGACATTAGCAACTCTCGTAAAAGGGGAAATTTTCTGCGCGTGAGAGAGCAGTCGGTGTCCGAGCCTCGAACCCACCAGACTTTCGACACCCCCTCCCCCCCAAACACTTGCTCAACGTCCAAACCGCCCCGCAGCCTCCGCCGCCGTCTTGCGCGCATGACAGTCAACGCAGAGCAACTGCAGATTGGCGTCGTCGTTACTGCCGCCAGCTTCGAGCGGAACGCGGTGATCGACGTGATCGAGATGCTCGTTCCACAATCGGCCGCACCGCGCGCAGCAAAAGTTGTCACGCGCGGCGATGCGCATGCGCGTCGTCATCCATCTGCGCCCGCGAATGCGCACCGTGGATCCAGCTTTCACGTCCAACAACGAGAGCCTATTGGCCTTCACGTTACCCAGTCGGGGCTTAAGGGTCCTCAGTCTCGCCATTCGCAGGTTGCAACACAGAGATGGATGAACTAGCCTCGAACGAGGCTATCGCGCAAGACGCGCACCAACGCAAAAAAGCCCACATGGTTTGAGCCATGCGGGCCTTAAAGACAGTGATGCAGCCTATCGATTAAGAGCCGATTTTATATGAAAGTGTTCAATCAGCAGTAGAACTATTTTGTTCAATAATTCTTGAACACTTTTCGGACATGAAGCTCTCACTTGCCCGGCGGATTGATTTACCAAGCGATTCGGCGCGTACCGCAAACCGCCGGGCGCGGTTATAGATTGTGCCACGCGCACATTTCTGCTCGTAGGCCAATGCCTTAATGTTCGCGTTATACCAATAGACCCCGAGGAAGCACTCCGCCTCGTGCGCGCTACCGCCTTGTTCGCACAGCGCATGGATCGCCATATTGAAGAACGGCATCTCGGGATCCAAAAACGAGTCCGGCTCGCGCGCCATTGCTCGACGGGCGGGCTGCAGACGCGCGAGCACATTCGACTTTACATACGGCGCGAAGATGCGGCGTGTCAGACACCAAGCGACCCAACGATGAACCTTGTCGTCTGCCGCGTTTCGCGCATCTTCATTCAAACTATGTTCACTCATAGCCTCGCTCCTCATCGCGCTATTGCTCAACGCCGTAAGAAATGTTCCAGTGATCCAGCCAAGCGACCAGCTGCTCGCGCAATTCGCGGTTGCTCGGATACGGGAACTGGACCTCACCTTCTTCTTCGATTCCAGCGAATGGGCAGCCGGGAAACGAGATCCAACTCTGCAATCCTTCTACTTGTCGCACGGCCATCTGCAAGAGCGGGCGCGGGACAGAAGACATCTCAATGTAGGTGTACGCGCTCATGATGTCGATGGTTTCATGATGACCTTAGTCCCGCTTTTTGCGCCTTGAGCGGATGACTCACAGGAATTTGACAACTCAGTAACGACAAGGGTTTGAGCGATGCTCTTCGCCACTTTTTCGCCACTCACTTTAGGTTTTGATGCATCGGCCAAGCCCATCTTGTCGCTCAGCCGTGCTTGTGCATCGACAACTGCCGCAAGGTCCGCCTCCAAGTACACCATCGTCGTGCGTGGATCCTTATGGCGCATCACCCGCCGAATGGTTTGGATGGGAACACCCTGTTCGCTCAATAGCGTGGCGAACGTGCCTCGCAGTCGGTGCGGTGTGAGCCCGACCACTTCACATGCGGCGTTTGCGGCGAACATCGCTCGACGCGTAAAACCCGCCTTGAACGCCTCGCCGCTCTTGCGCGTCACGATCAGTCCGCATGCGTGGCGCATCGGATGCAGATAGTCAAGCAACCATTGAGGCACTGGTACGGGGTCGGCCTCGCGCCCTTTGGTCCGACCTGGCGTATAGGTGCCGCGCTCCCAGTCGAGCCACTCCCAGCGCGCCGTGATGGTCTCCATTTCGCGCAGCCCCAATCCGAGCATCAACCTCACGGCGATCGACACACCCGGCTGCCGAGCGGCCGCCGCATCCACTTCGATCAACCACTTCGAAGCCATCGACGCCGGCAACGTCGTGCGTGGCCTTTTCTGCAGCTTGATCAGCTTCACCGACCACGGCACCATCGGTAGGATGTTGCGACGAACCGCCCAATTGCACACGACCTTGATCGACTTGAGCCAATGATTGGCACTCGCGCGACTGTGGGTCTTCAAGTGCTCGATGCGCGCCTGCTCAATGGCCCCGTTCGTCAACTGATCGACCGAAACATCTCCGAGCTCGTACAGATGCAAACGGGCGACGGTTCGCATCGACTTGATGTGCGCGTTGCTCACAACCGGCTCGTTGGCCGCGATCCATTTGACGAACAAGTCCCGCAACGTCGGGACGGGCTCGCATCCTCTGGACCAAAGCTTGACATCGTTATAGGCGCGCGCGGCCACGGCTTCGGCCTTGTGCTTGACACTCTCGCGTGTGCTGCGCTGCACGCGCGCGCCGTTTAACTGAAAGCGGTAATGCCAGATCTTTCCAATACGAAATAACCGATAGCTCACCGGGTCGCCCCTCGATAAATCCCGAACGACTTTAAATCGCCTCCGCGAAGCCGATGGTTAGCAAGCACGATGAATTTGCCCGTGCGTTCAACAAAACGATCAACGATCACGTCTCCATTGCGAAGCACGACGCGAACCCGGGTCCCTCGTGAGCAGCATGTGTGCGGCGTCTTCATCGCGACTCCGTCTCGGCTTGACGCCGGCGTAATTCTTGAAAATCCGCAATGATCTCGGCCAGCACAGGACTCTCGCCGAACACCCCGCGTCCAACCGACTCAAGAAATTTGAGTTTCCTGGCGATGGCGTCGTCGCGCATTGCGCCGAATTGCGCTGGCGCCCTGCGAACGCAGCTGAGCCGGTATCGCGCTGCCTGTTCATCTGTGACGAAATAGCGGCTGAACTCGCCCTTGCGCGCCTTGGCGCGAGTGACGAACCCCCGCGCAACCAACTTCGGTAGCGCCTTCTGGACTGCATGGCGCGAGGCCTCTAGCTCTCGCGCGATCATGGCGCTCTGCAGGCCCAACTCCGACTTGCTCAGCAGCATCACGATTTCGAACGTCAACGGCGGCCTCATACCGGCTCCTCGTACTTTCTGCATCGACGCATCTCGGACCATTCCGTCGATGCTTTTTGAAAGCCCTTGCTGCAAACGTACTTCCGCGTGCCGCTCCATCGGGAGATCTCCAGCAAATCGCATCCGAGACACGTGCCCTCCTGCTTTCGCTCAAGCACGATCGCCGGATCGAGATATTCGAAGCGCCTCATAGGACCTCAACTTCGCGCGCCGCCGCGCCGCGGATGGGCTGCAGTAGGCTGTCGTGGATGCCTGTGACCCGGGTCTTCACGCCGTCGATGCGCATCCAGAACGGCCGGCGGATCGCCCAGCACACTTCGGCGCCCTGCATCTCCCACTTCGTCACGGTCACGACCCTTCCGATCAGACGCTTCGTGTACTTGCGATACGCCTCATCGCCATTGGCCGATGCCCGCACGATCACTGCGAGATCTCCTCGTGTGCAATTGGTCGGCATGATCAGAACGGGCAATCGAAGGGGTTGTGCGGACCTTGCAAGGCTTGCTCGATGCGCGCCGACTCCTCTTCACCCATCTCTGTGAATTCCTCCTCGGTCGGCTGTTCGACCGGCATCCACCAGAAGGCATCGACGCGTTCAAGATACCAACCGCGGCTTTCGACCCATGCCGTGAAAGCTGTGTGTACGCCGCCATCGTGGGAAGGTTCGCCGCTCATAAGATCCCAGAAAATCGGGAGGGCGTCGGCAAACAGGACGTCCGATGCGGCCCCGATCATCCAGCGTGGCTCGTCGTCATCGGCCCATCGGTATTGCCGCTGCATCCGCTTGATGCGCGGAAACATGATCGCGATGTCCTTCATCAGTTCGTCGATAGTCATTGCATGTATCCCTCGCGGGCAGCGTCGTACTGCGCAGGCTGAGCGCTGTATTCCAGATAGGTGTGCGCACGCCGGGAGTCCGAGGTGCTGAACTGCTGAGCTTCTCGGTTGAAGAACAGCGCCAGCCTCTTGTTCTGGACATCGCCGTTGCGCTGCTTCAGCAATTCAAGCCAGCCATCCGGCTCGGGGTCGCCGGGCATAACGTCCTGCTTTTGGGCAGACCACACGGAAAACACGTTGTCAGCCGCGTCGGTGATAACGCCGGCCCCAGAAACGTCCTGCTTGCCAGGTGTGCGCTTTTCGTCTTGTCCCTTGCGGGGATGCGCGACCAAATGGACGTGGGTATCGTTGGCGCGCGCCCAGCTCGCCAGCTTGCGCATCGCTTCTTTTTGCGCAGTGATCGATCCCGGACCATCGGACTGTGTGTCGGTCATCATTAGAGAGTCGATGACGAAGTGCCTGATCCCGTAGCGCCTGAATGCATACGTGAAGACAATCAAGAGGCGGTCGATCGACGCGGTCCCGACGAGATCAAAGATCCACATCCGATCGCGAACCCAGTCGGCCATGTGATCGAGATACGCCGGAGAAGGCCTGTCGAGTCCGCCCAGTTGCTTCGCGAGACGCTTGCCCTGACGCGCTGGCGTCATCTCCCCCGAGAACACGCAGGCGCGCTCGCCTTGGTCGAGCAGACCAATGAGAACTTGATTCAGTAACAGCGACTTGCCGTGACCGTTGTAACCGCTCCAGACCGTCACCTCGCCATAGCGGAACTCAAACCAGAGCTGCGACTGGCCGCAGAACGATAGGAACGGCGCGTGCGCGCCTTCGTGCGCCGGCCAGAACAGCGCCTTTACGCCGGGCCAGAAGTCAGCCAATGACCGCAGCTCGTCCGGGTCGAAAGAGCGCGCCGCCGCCAGACAGGCGCGGAACGCTGCAGTGTCAGCCCCGGCTAGCAGGAAATCGTTCGCATCCTTAGAATCGCCGAAAGTGACGACTCGGCAACGGTCAAGTCCGAGCCGCGTGGCGACCTCTTTCGCGCCCTTTCGACCAGCGTCGTCTGCGTCATAGCAAAGCAGGATCTCATCGAAACGCTCGAGCCGGTCCCAATCGCTATCGATCCATCCGTGATTCCCTGCCCCAGCGTTCACGGACAAAGCGCAAATGCCCATCTGATGAAGCGACATCGCGTCAAGCTCGCCCTCAGCGATAGCAATGGTCCGGGCAGAGGGCGGGACAAGATGCCAGCCGAATAAGCAGGGCTCCGCGCCGCCTTCCTGACGCATGTCCTTCTTGTCGGCGATGTTCCGATACTTCGCGTTGATCAGTTCGCCGTCACGCAGGTATGGCAGCACGACGTACACCGAGTCACCGCGCACAATCTCCGCGACTTTGAAATCCGCAATCGTGCTCTCGCTCAGGCCTCGCGCCGACAGCCAGTCGGAGACCGCGCTGGTCGGGCGTTTTGCATTCTGCGGCCGCGGCGGCCGTTTGTAGCTCGGCATTAAACGAGCAGGCATCTCGTCGCGCACGCCTAGGAAGCGTTTCGCGTCACGCATTGCCTCCGCGACAGATTGCGAGCGGCACGCGCACCACAGCGCTAGCATGTCGCCGGTCTCACCGGTCGCGAAGTCCTTCCACACTCCCCGCTTGGCACCCGAGACGCAAACCGAGAGGCTGTTGCCCGCCTCGCCGGCGATGCTTCCTGCCTTGAACTCACGGCCTTGCTTCTTACCTTCGCGCAGCAGGTGCGCCGCAATGTGTTCGGCGCTCTCCGCCATCAGCGCGCTCAGTTCGCGTGCGTTCACAGTTCACCTCGCTCGCGAGCCGCGCGGATTTCGTCGTCAGTCATCCGCACGCCGTGCCGCCACACGAAAGCGTATTTTTCGCTGCAGCCGGCGTTGATGGCCTTCCATTCCATATCGAACCCGGCGCGCCGCCACCAAGGCAGCAGCGCTTCCGTCGCGCCGGCTTCACTGGCTTCATCATCGCGAGGCGCGAACTCCGCGAATCGCCGATCAGGACCGAAGAACGTCGACGCCTGGAGGACGAACCGCGTGCCGACATTCCCCGCCTTCAGCATCGCTGTCGCATAGCCGCGCGTGGCCGCGACAAGTCGGGCTGCCTCGATGCCTTCACGAATCCGCGCCTTCCATGCCTTCAGCGCCGCTGCCTTCGGATTTCCGCCGTCACGTTTCGGATAGAGCTTCCACGCTTCTTCGAAGTCGGCATCGTCGTTCGATTTCTCGTTTTCGGTCTCGCGCTCCTCGGCGTCAGCCGAGTGTGTGTCTGCTTTTGTATTAATGCTTTTCTTTGTTATCTCTTTCGTGTTTTCCGAATACCCCTCGTCGGTTTTCCGAATAGGGTTCTCCGTGTTTTCCGAATAGGGGGTATTCGGAAAATCGAAGGGGGGTAAGGTCCGGATCTGCCGTTCGATGATCTGCTTACCCTTCCGAATGAGCGTTACACCGACTCGCCCCTTGGCCGACAGCGACGAGATGATTTCAGACACGCGAGACGGCGAGAGGTCGAAGAACTGAGCGAAGTACGTGTTCGACGCATAGCATCCGCGAGCGTCGCTCTCGAGTGAGCTGATCTCGGCAAGCATTAGCTTTTCGACGAATGACAGCGAGCGATCAAGCCACATCTCGGCCGGGATCCATACGCCTTGAAATCGACGCGGTGCCGTTTTCTCTTTCGGGGAAGTGGGTTTCATGCTGGCACACTGCGACGGTTAGATTGCGAGGACTCGCGGTCCACTTCGCGGAAAACAGAGTCGTCGTCGCCGAGAAATGAGGGCGAGAAGTTCGACGGAATTGCCGGCTGTTGCGCTCTGTCAAGCCAACCGAGGGTTGTCGCGCGACGGCGATGATGCGTGACGGACCGTTCAGACAGGCCCGATTCGAAGGCAAGGACGTCGTTCGAGGTGGGAGGTACGGCGCCATCCTCTTTCAGATGGCAGGCAAGCGTCAGTAAAACGTGACGGGTCGTCGGCGGAAGCTCCGACCGAATAATGGCTTGGCGCCAGGTATAGGGCTTCACTTGCGACGGCGTCCGGACGATTGTTCTTGATAGGCACGGACGCGCAACTGCGTGTCCATCTTGGCGACTTGAATTGGCGAACGACCGCGGATCAGGCGGCGCTGGGCGGCCATGCAGGTGATCCGCCAAAGGCGCGTCGAAGACGACGAGCAGACGAGCGCGCCGAGTTGACCGATCAGACGCTCACGGTCGAAATCGGATCTCGGAGCGAGAGTCAGACAAGCGCGCCTCATTCCACCGTTTCCATTGCAGCGATCCTCCTCGATCGCGGGGTGCGCCGAACCGAGGTAGCGAAGCGTTCGTGCAGAACGGCGTCTCGGAGGCGTTCGAGTGCTACCACCGTCTCGTACGAAACACGTTTGCCTTTGCGGCCGGTCTTCAGATCTGAGACTACGGACTGACCGACGCCAGAGCGCTGCTCGATCTCCAATTGTGTGAGACCCAACAGAATCAATTCGTGGACAAGTAGATTTGCCTTCATATATGCCCTAATATTGCGAACGCGGTGGACGCCAATCGCTTTGGCGATTATCGCAATATATGGCTTTTGCGAATATTTCGCAAGGCATTTGCCATAGGGAACAGAGATGACGCTAGGTCAACGGTTGAAGATTGCGCGCCGAGAGGCCCGCCTGTCGCAAGCCGAGCTTTCCAAGCTCGCGGGAGTGTCGCAGACCACGATCAACAATATCGAAACGGGTCGCAATCTAGGAAGCAAGCATGTGGTGCAGATTGCTGACGCGCTAAATACGAACGTGAAATGGTTGCTGGATGGGACACCGCCGAGGTTGAGTGTCGGAATGGATGGTGACTTTGAAGCGACGAGCGAGGCGACCAAAGCCGCTCCTGGACTGCATCACGGCAGGGCAAGTCAAGACCTTCACTTTTGGTTCGATCTCGAGACCTTCGAACGAAGTTCACAGCAGGAAAATGCTGTGGACTGGCTGGCCGTCAGGCGGTTGGCTGTCCCTGTTCCACGAGATTTCTTCGTCGCGACGGGGCGAGATCCCAAGGATTGTAAGGTCGTGACGATGCGGGGGACCGCTATGCAACCTCTTCTAAATGACCGCGATCTCGTACTGATTGACACTGCGTATTGCGAGCCGCGCGACGGCCAAGTGTTCGCGATGATCTTCGAAGGTGAGCCTATCATCCGGCAGATTTTCAAACTTGCCGGCGGGACGCTTGTCGTCCACGCATTAAGCAAGAACTATCTGGACCGCACTGTCGAGCCTATCCACCTTGATCGCCTCTGGATCATCGGCCAATGTGTGTATCGCTCTGGATCGGCTTTAACTATGTGAGCTATCGCACGATAGTAATTTTCTTTCTTAAAAATCGCAAAAGCCATTGCGCGCTTTAATCGCTTTTGCGATACTGCCTCTCACAGTCACCCGCCAGTGAGAGCCTAGATGGACCTCCAACACGCAGCACTCTTCGCCCTGATTTGGGCGGTCTTAGTCGCAGTCCTTTGCGCATTCATGCGCGGCCACGCTGACGCCGAACAAGCCGAGTGGATGCGCGGTGCAGGCATCGACGTCAAGCGCCCGGCTGCGGCCGAGGTGTCGGCATGAGCGCGCTCAACATTTTCCAGTTTGCGTCGGATGGCAAGAAGCACGACGTGCGCGTGGTTGATGTTGATGGCATTCAGCACTTCGTCGGCAAAGATGTGTGTGACGTGCTGAGTTACGCCAACGCCAGCAAGGCTATGAACGATCACTGCAAGGGGGTAACGAATCGCTACCCCCTTCAGACGGCTGGCGGAATGCAGGAACTCCGAGTCCTGACCGAGGCCGACGTGCTCCGACTGATCGTGAACAGCAGAATGCCGGCCGCCGAGAAGTTCGAGCGCTGGGTGTTTGAGGAAGTGCTGCCGTCGATCCGCAAGACCGGGTCGTATGCGATGCCTGGTGCGCAGCCACTTTCGCCGGCGCAGATGTTCCTGCAGAGCGCACAGCTGATGGCCGAGATTGAAACGCGTCAGATCGAACAGGCAGCAGCGATTGAGCTCGTGCGCCAGCAGGTCGTTGACCTCACCGAGACCCGCGCTTTCACGTCATGCCCGAGCAACGCGGAGTCGATCACCCATATTCGCAAACGCATCGCCGAAGAGTTCGGCTTGTCGGCAAAAATCGTGGACGAGGTAATCCGCCAGAGCCCGCTCGCACCGAAGCCTGCCGGCGAGGTCAAGAATAACCACGAAGACGCGAACGGCTCGACTTACACCGTTTGGTGGCGAAAAGATGTGACTGCGGTGTTCCGGCGGTTTGTCGACGAGTGTCGGCCAGTAACGACAGCTCAATTCGAGCACCCCTACATTAGCGGACGATTCAAGGTGCGCGCCAACGCGGCTTCCGACGAACCGCTCGCCGGGGCTGGTCTGTTCGGCATCGCCACGACGCGCTGAAAAGGAGGCACATGTGCGCAAGAGAAAAACGACTACAGTAAGTATTCCTCAGAACGGAATGTCGTCGTCCATAGGATCAGGATCGCCGGCCTTGGTTGGATCGATTCGATTCCAGCTCGGTAAATCAGTTCTTGGCCGCTCTCCTCTTGCAACAGCATTGAATACGGCCCAGTGCTCACGCAGCCTCTCAAAGATCAGACTGGCTTCGTCTGTTGACCACGTCCAAACGAGGTTGGGCCGTGCATATCTTCCCTTCCAGAGATACCCATTCTCCTTGACTAGCTTCCATAAGACTTGCTCGTCATGCGTCAACAGCTCGGGGAAATGCAAAGCCAACTTTGCGAAACGATCTTCCTCATCAACATCCCACAGTCTGCTGCTGGCCTCAGCGATCGACTCCGAGTTGTGGTTCGGACCGCCGTCATCAATGTTCACCCTTTCGAGACTTTCGAGGATTGCCCACTCGATGAATGACGAGAGCGTGCGGCGTTGTTTCCGGCCGGCAAGCTCCGCTAAGTATCTGAGCCGAGGCTCGAGTCGAACCGTCACCGTTTCCGACCGGCTCGTCTTAGCGCCACCGCCTTTTCGCTTCTCTGCGTCGTCGATCATCTGTTCCTCAATGTTCTATAAGAATCCATGTGGTGATTTTAAACACATCGCAGCTCTTGTACAACATCTGAAATTCTGTATGATTCGTGTACTGTCTGTTAACACACATAGGAACTTACAAGGTGGAGCATCTCAGACATGTCGAAGTCACCGTGCTACCGGACGGTCGGATGGATCGGAAAAATGCGGCGAAGTACACCGGCCTGTCCGTGAAAACGCTAGCCATGTATGCGGTCTCCGGGAAGGGACCGAAGTTCATCAAGCGGGGCCGAGTCTGGTACCGGAAGGAAGACTTGGACGCTTGGCTAAGCCCAGTGCTGTAGCAAGCCTGCCAGGATACAACGGAGGAAGAAAGTGAAATATCCCATCCCAACAGTCAATTACGACGAAGGTGGCGCGGCCGCGCGACTCTCCGCCGCAATCCACAACGCTGGACTGCAGTTGCACGACATTGCCAACCGCGATTCTGCAGCGTCCGCCGAACTGTTGTCGGCATCAGCGCATGTGGCCGACGAGCTCGCTAAAGAGCGCGATTCGGCTGTCCTTTCCACTGTCATATCCGATTTGCGGGGGACTTCCGCTGTTTCGAGCCTTTCGATGGTCGCCGCAATTCTGGACGCAACCGCGTATGTTGCCGACATCCGCCATAGCCTCAAGGAACTCAGCGAGCATGAACTGCCCGCCGACGTGCAGTGCATCTTGCACGACATGGCTGACGAAATGTACTGCCGAGATCACGCGAAATCGACCGCCGAATGGATCAGCGATAGCGCCGCATAAGACAGCCAAAAAGCTGTAACCACTTCGTTGCAACTACTCAGTACTACTACTGAGGGGGAGCACTCGTACTTACGAATCGAGAATTTGCAAATTTTTGAAGGCGCCGAGAACACGGCTTTTAAGAATGACGCGCCGCTGGTGGCAGCCGAGGCGCGTCGCACAACGAGGACTTGAAACATGAACACGGCGGATTCTACACAACTGGCCAGCGATGGCAAGCGGGGCGCGGTCAGCGAGTTTGAGGAATCGAACCATTACAACGACCGATATAACCGCATCAGCGCCCAGCCACTATTAGGCGATGCGGGCGCAGCGCACTGTCTCAACCACGTGCATCGTGCACTTCAGGGCATCGCTGTCGTGAACACCCTTCTCACAAACGATCGCTATTCGTCCGATAACGGATGCGAACCGCTCGACGGATACATGACAGGCGGTTTGCACTCGGCGATTCAAGCGCTGGCCGAAATGGCGATCGACAAGATCGAGTTCTACGCCGACCGGATCGACGAAGTTCAGCAAGAAAACCAAGCGGTGTCGCAATGAGTGAGCGCTACTTCGCACTGCGCGTCGAGTCGCGCGACATGCATCCGCGGATCAAGGTCAATGAAGTCGTCATCTACGACACCGAAGATGCGACCGAGCCCGACGACGACGTCGTAATCAACCTCACGAACGGGCAGACGATCGTGCGCTCGCTGGCGTCCTTCGACGGGGACAGGTACCGGCTGCGCTCTTACACACCAGCCGCCGCAAGCACTTTGCGCCGTGATGATGTGAAAGCCTGCTATCCGATTATCGGCCGCTGCAAAGCAAGCTTCTACAACGAGATTGCGGGGTCTGCGACGTGAACTTCCGCACCCCACTTAAACGCATCGTGATGCGCGCTTGGTCGCACGAGATCATCAGCAATGATGTCTGCACGTGGTTGATCCGCGTTTTCAAACTCAGGGACTTCTGATGACCCGTAACCAAATCGAACACATTAAGCGCGCCGCGAAGTCGGCGCAGGCCATGAAACTCGATCCGATGTTGCCGGCCGTTTTCGCCTTCCGCGCCGTCGACATCTTCGCGCAGCTGATGACGCCCGAGACCGTCATTGCCCTGTGCGACGAAGCCTTGCAGCGTCAGCACAACAACGAATCCGAACGTCGTTCCACCTAACCAATCTAGAAGGCCCCGAAATGTTCCAAGTCCTCGTCATCATCTTTTTCGGCGGTACGATCGCAGCCCTCGCCGCAATAGGCAGCGCGCTCCTGCGCAAAGACCGCCAGCCCCAGTACCGATACAGCGTTATCGCCTTCTTAGTCGTAGCAATTCTCGGCGGGCTGCTGTCATGCTTCACGCAGGTGTCGCAATCCCACGTCGGCGTCGTGACGACTTTCGGACACGTTGAAACCGACACGCTTGGAGAAGGTCCGCACCTGGTCAATCCCGTGTCGCGCAAACATATTGAAGCGATGCGCGCCGCCCGTCGTGCGCGTCTCACAAACGGATTATCGAGTGCTTGGCCCCAGGTGCCTGAAAAGGAATTAGCATGAGTACCGAAACGATCGAAGAGAATTTGATTGAGCGTCTAGTCGCGGCATTGGAGAATCGGCGCCCGCTTAGCGAAACGCTTTGGAGCGTCGATCAGATTGCGCAATGGCTGGGTTTGTCGAAGACGACCGTTGAAATGCGTGTGGTTACCCGACCCGGATTCCCATCTTCCTTTCGCCCCGTCGATTCAAAACAGGCGCAGCGGCGTTGGTTTGCGAGCGATGTACTCGAATGGGCGCGGAGCAATAAAGGAGTGATTCCGGCAGGCCGGCCAGGCCGACGTCGGCGCGCGCTTTAGCTGATGAGCATCGAACTTGCGGCCGTTGACACGTCCGAAGCCATGTCCGCCGCAAGGCCAAGTAGAGAGCGCAACTGCTCGATCGGCAGATCCGGGGTTTCGGTCACTGCGATGAGCGCGGCCATAAGTGCTTCGATCGGAGTCGATCGGTCAGTCAGCAAGTCGACTATCGCGATCTTCCGGCTTACATGTTGGCCTGCAGCCATCTCGCATCGTGGATAAAGCGATGGCATTGTGCCGTCTCAAATGTAGTATCGAAGCGCCAAAATGAGGGCATTTACCTGCGATAATCGGCGTCGGCTTCCTTATCGGTAGCCGTTCTATCACCCGGCGGATAGAATTCGCGCATGCCCGCCGACGACCAAGAGAACAAAACGACGCTTCGCATGCCGCCGGAGCTACACGCGGCCATCACCCATGCTGCGGATGCCGCCGGTTCGTCCTTCAACGCCGAAGTCACGCTACGGTTGCGTCACGACCCACACAAGGACGCGACGTCCGACATCCTTGAAGCAATTCGGCAACGAGATACCCAACTCACCGACTCGCTGATGAAGCACAACGGAATACTTTGGAGTGGCTTGGGCCGTGCCGCCGAAGTGCTCGATCGTGTCGCGCACGCGCCGTCGAGAGTATCGGGTGAAAGCGAGGCTGGCTCGTTGAGGCGAGAGGTTGAAATTGCGCGTCAATTGCTCAGCGTGATTAGCGCTCACAAGTGAACACGTCCCGACTTGAGGATAGAGGATCGACGATGCCAAAGGTCGACCGCAGCAACCCGAATTGGCTTGCCGAGTGGGTTGCCAAAGGCATGGACGAACGGAGCGAGGCGATCGCCAAGCGCGCTGCGAAGTATGCAACGAAGCCCCAACTCAAAGGTTTTCCGAGATATGTGCCGCTCAAAATCTGGGCTGAGATCATGTTCGGTGACCATGCGCCGCACATGACGACATCCGCAAATGGATGGAAGACGGGCACATCTACCCTCCTCCTAAGAAGATCGGTGGCAGATTCTTCGTTAGTCCAAACGCCGATTACATGGAGTGAGAAGACGATGGGCGATCGCCTACTCACTCATGCAGACCTTGCCGAAGTGACGGGGTTGCTTCAGCGGAACAAACAGGCTGACTGGTTTGCGGAGAACTTCGCGATTAACGTCGTGCGTCGTAACGACGGCCTAGTTGTTATGACTTGGGACACGTTCGAATTATTGTTGGCCCGAAAATATCGGCTAGACAGTGGGCCCATCGCGGAACTTCGACCTCCGCTGCGTCCGCTATTCCCGAAACGGTCGTAAGGCCAAGTTACGTTTTCTGCGCGGAAACGGCAGAAGCTGACATCGCCGTTGCCGGAACACACTGCGACAAACGTTGCGCGAACGCGCGGGCATCAGCTATCGCCTGAGCTGCGTCTGAACCTGTCACTTCATCGCCAAGATCATAGTCAGCTCGATGGCGGGCGCGCTTCAGGTTTTCAAGAACGTATCCAACGCCTTTTGCCGACCTCGTCGGAGACGCAAGGAAACGCTTGCTGAGGCGCTCGTGAGTCCCCATCGCCAAGGCAGCATTTGTGTCGGGAAAATGTGCGTCCGCGACCGGGAGCGCAGCATGATAAACGCTGTAGTATGCGCGGCTGATGCAATTCCTGAAATCGATCTCGGCGCCGCCGTTGCTGCAGGCGATCGCGCTAACGAGGAAGTCCGCAGACGAAACTGTCATGCAATTACCCGCGAATCCGCGAAAGTGGAAAGAGGCGACGCTCCTACAAACGACCGAACTGAGAAGGTGACAAGATCAACAGCCGTCGCATCTTCGAAGTTGTCGAAAAGTGCCTCGGCAACGACGTAATTCAACTCCGCGCATTCCTGCGGTGACGCATCGATCGAGAGTTCCAGCGCTACAGAGTTGACGTGGACTCCACGCAGATCAATCGAGAAGATCTGCTTGCCAGATCGCTTCAAGCACTCGACCGCACATTGAGCACGTGCCATCAATGAATCGCCATCAAATCCATCATGCTTGCCCCTTGCGGCCAACTGTGCCAGAAGTGCTTGACGAGCGACAAGAGATGCTTGCATGTTGGCGTCCGGAGCGAATTTCAGGAGGTTATCAATACTTTGAGATGCTTCTTCGAAGTGCAACGTCGATTCAAGTGCGAGCGTCGCCGCGCGTAGGACCAGTTGGTCACCTTCGAATCTAACTACGGCAGTGTTCGCCAGCTTCAATGCGTCCTCAAAGTACCCCATGTTCACGAAGGCAACAATCGCGTTGCCCACCACGTAATCGACCCCTGGAGCAATCTTTTGTGCGTTAGCGATCAACCTGAAAGCCTCTGCGTGATCGCCCAGCCCGAGGTTTGCAAGGCCGAGCCCCATCTGGCAGGCAACAACATCCTTCATCTTGCGTTGATAGATGGCTTCCAACTGCGCTTTGAGCTCGATCAATGCCCCGGAAACCGAAGCGTCTCGCTGCCTCACAAGGAGGTGCACAACTTCGTTGAAGATCTGCTCTTCAGCGTTGCTAGCGGCTGCGAAAATTGGCATTTGACAGTAACGACCTTGAGTGCATCGAGGCGATTGCAGACGCCTGCTCACATACACATTAACGTCCGCCATGCCCAAAATTTGAGGGCAAAACCGCAAAAAAACAGTGCGGCGCCGAACATGGGTGCCGGCCCAGCACGCGGCGCGGTAACGAAGTATAAGTGACTGAAGTCGATGATGCTTGGCGGAATCTAGTGTGCTCCAACGTAGCGACAAATTTTCTCCGTTACGCCAGATTTACGCCAAACTTCACGCAATCCCTTTCCCGACAATGCTCCGACGCCGTTCATTGGTCCCCCCGGCAGGAATCGAACCTGCATCTAGCGCTTAGGAGGCACTCGTTCTATCCATTGAACTACGGGGAGAGAGACCATTCCGAGGGGACGACTCGGGCTCACGAAGATCAGTCCTTAAGCCTTATACAGCTTGCGTTTCCGGCCGTTCAAGCTTCTTCCTAAATGAAGCACCGTGACACGCAATGAGACCTCGTTTAACACCATCTTTGCTACACTTTTGCTACAAAACCCACTTTTTGGGCTAAAGATTGATCTGGCACTGCTACAACCATGGAGATCACGGATGGCTTCTATCTTGCAAGTTGGTAGCCGCTGGCGCGCCCAGGTGCGCCGTTGCGGGCAGAGTATAACAAAGACATTCAAAACGAAAGGCGCGGCACAAGCGTGGGCACGCGAACAGGAAACAGCGATCGACAAAGGACAAAACGCCGCCGACGCTCGCGCCGTCACTGTCGGAGAGCTGATTGGCAAATATCGCGAGGCACGCGCTGCGTCCGGCCGCCAAATCAAGCTTAAGTCGAATGAACACTACATTCTGCAACGGCTGGAGGATGAGTTTGGCGATGGCTTAGCCGCCGAGCTGAATACGCAGCGGATTGTCAAGTTTGCCCAAGCGCGCAAAGCGGGCGGTGCTGGCGCGTACACAATCGACATGGACTTATCAAAACTCGGCACAGTAATGCGTCACACCGCCTCGCTCCTGGACATTGCGTTACCTGATGCAGTGGGCACCGCGCGGCCGGCCCTCCATCACCTGCATCTGATAGGACCGGGGAAAAAGCGAGAACGCCGCCCCTCGAAAGAAGAAATTGAACAGATCTTCGCTTGGTTTGTAGAACACCCGGAGCGGGAGCAGGCAATGCCAGACTTGCTGCGGGTTGCAATACAGTGCGCTTTTCGCCGGGGGGAGCTGTTCTCGCTACGTTGGGATGACATCGACACTGAGAGACACCTAGCGCTTGTGCGAGACCGAAAACATCCGAGGCAGAAGGCCGGCAACAACGAGTGGGTTCCGCTTATCGGCGATTCGTCCGAGGTCATTGCAAGGCAACCGCGCTACCCGGTCCCGGAAGATTACATGCGCAAGCGAGCCGCTGACCCTTCCCTACCGCCGCATAAAAACGAATTCATTTTTCGTTTTAACAAAGGCACCGCGAGCAAATACTTCAAACAAGCATGCGACGCGAAAGGAATAGTCGGCCTCCGTCTACATGATCTGCGGCATGAAGCAACGAGTGCTCTTTTTGAGGCAGGATGGGAGATTCCCGAAGTTGCGGCAGTCACCGGCCATAAGGATTGGCGTAACCTCAAGCGCTACACAAATTTAAACGTCGCCAACATTGCGAAGAAAGGACGCCTCACTATCGACTCGGCTGCCTAATCGAGGGGCGACCTGGGAATTCGACGGCATTCTCGCTCCGCTCTATACGAACGCGCATCACTACCCCACGGCATCGTTTGCAATTCAAGGTCCACCAAATTTGGGAGATCTCGACGTTAGGTCGTGTCAGCATTTGGTCGCCTAGCCATTGCAACGTACACGTGCGCACGGTTCGCTCGAGCAATACTGATGGAGCCACATCGGCTGCCCGCGAATCGACAAAACTGCGGTGGCAGGCCGGAAGGTATGTCCATGAATGACTCCTTGGCTGGTACGTCCCACATAATCACAACGTCGGCGTTGTTGTCCGCTCCAAACTGTACTGCTTTCTCTCGTTCCTTACCTTCGTCACTTGTGACGAAAGCCGCCACGGCTACAACGACGTAGCCGTCAGCCAAAAAACTCTGAACCCGCCCTGAAAGATCTTCAACTCGATAAAGAGGTAGCTCCGGCCCAGGATTTGTGGGTGACGCATCTGAATTTGGGATAGAGCCTGCATAGCCGTGCTCGTGCAGGTCTGTACAGCCCAACAGCCCGAAAGCAACGCAAAGGATAATAGCTGGAATGACCGACTGCCTACATCGGCTAACATTGAACGATCCGCTTACCCTCTGCATTGCGGACCACCAGTGACATAACGAAGCCCAGACTCAACAATCGCGAAATCTTGCTCAGAGAAGGCTCGGAACAACTCGGCGTCTGAATTAATTTGAAGCTTTCGCATCGCATTTTTCTTGTGCGTGCTCACTGTTTGCTTCGACCGGTAGAGCGTCAACGATATCTCCTTCACAGACAATCCGGCCAAGACCGATTTCAACACATTTATCTCGCATCGAGACAACGGCCTGACATCAGCAGTCGAGCTTGGTGCAACGTTAAAACCTGCAAGTTTCGGAGAAACGTAAGTAGCCTTCGCGTGAGCTGCCAAAATAGCGACTGGTAGAAATTCGATTATGTCTTCTTTATCAAGTATCGCATGTACACCAAGCTGCGCTAAAGTCGATACATAAGCCGGATTGCGGACACAAGAATGTAGAACCACGCCCACCGCTGGATGGTCTTCAAGGATTATTTTAAGCAACGGTCTGAACGACTTTCCGGCCGCCTCACACGCCGCCTCCTGATCTGTAATCACGACGTGAAAATCGTGCGCTGACGCCAAGTTTGAAAGTTCATCGCTTCTCCGAACGACTGCCACCAAATCCATCCCTTCATAACGCTGAATTAGAGTTTTCACTCCGAGCGCGGTTAGCGGGTGGCTTTCAGCAGATATAACTTTTATACACATTTTTAGCCAACTCATGGAACGTGAAGGTACGCCGCAGAGGATAGCGGATCACCGGACGCACAAAGGGCAGTCAGATTAGATGAACTGTCGGCCGCCCTCAATCTGACTCGTACGAATCTAGCGCACAGAATGATGACGCGCCGTTGAAAACTGCACCCGTACTGAAATTGGGCTTCGATTCGGGTCGGACACATTCGAGGCGCAAGTACGAAAGGTCCGATTGTCTATGTCCGAAGTTCAAGCCAAACTAATCAGACGCGCAAAATTGGATGTCAGATGCTTAACTGACAAACACACGAGGGAGAAAATGATATGCCGACCCAATCGTTCATCGACAAACCAAGATCGATTATCACGAAACTTCAACGCGGGAAGAGGCGCCTTCTGGATAAGATGAGAATAGAGCCAGCTTGCAAAAGCTCCGATTTGAACCAAGAGAATGAGGAATTCTCACTATTTGATTCGCTAGCCATCGGTGCGCGTATGATCACGATCGATACGGACGCGAAGCAGACAAAACTGGCGGTTCAAAACGTAGGCAGGTCTCGCATTGTAGTTTTACCGTCAGTTCACCGGTTCCCGGAGACGCAGGCGACATCGATCATGGTAATGCCCCTTATGATGAGTTTAGAAAGCGGGGAGTGTGGAACTATCGACTACGTTCTCCTCACGGGCGAAGCAGAGACAGAACAATTGTACCGAGCCCGTTTCGAATGGTTCCAATCCTATCCCAACGCTGCCACGCAGGAGGCGGAGACATCCATTCCTTTAATTTTTCGACCAGCGGGACTAAAGTTTGAAGACGACCCATGCGAGTTGCTCTCTGCATCGATAAACAAATATGGCGACGTAATCATTGAGAATCGTAGCGCGCATATTGTCTTTCTTTCTCCGCTAGTCACCTTGGTCCCTTTCGGTCAAACGTTTGTGCTTTCGCAGCGCTACATCGCGCCACAGTCATGGCAGCTCTGCCGCGGAGTGGCGTCAGGCATGACACCATCCGCTATCGGTATCACCATCGAGACTCCGACTGGGGTCACGACCTCTTCGCTTGATCTGCATCTGCGTCCGTGGACTGCAATCGAACGCTCATGGCATGGACCATTTGAATAACGCTGCGGTGTTAATTCCCAAGACAAAATTTGGGCTTTACCATAACCGGGGTTGAAGTAGGCGAACCAGCCGCACGGCAGTGATAACCAGAGCACTGTGACGCCTTCTTACGTTGAAGCTGCGTTCGAATCGCCGATTCTTTTCTAGAGCAGTTTTTATTTTCTCGTTGATGACTTATAAATCACGGCACTGCGACGGCCTACTTTGGCCCAAATCAAACGATCCCGACGCTTTCATGGGGCTCGAATCGCTAAATAGTCTTTGCGCGCAGGCTTGGGTTGACGCCCAAACATGTCGCACCGAGGTGTCGTTCGGCGAGACAGCAGACGCCCTCGCACTCGCGGCGCGCCTCGAACGGGCATATACGTCGCAGGACCGGATGGTGATGTGCACGCGTCATGGCGACTGGGCATACAACACCTGGCAAGACAATGAGTATCCCCTAGGTATCTTAAGACGCACTGCCTGGCATGCATGGCTCGCTGGTGAACCGGATTGGGAAACAGTTTTGGATGTTGGCGCGATTGACCTGAACGTGTCCGATATAGAAGACATCCATTGGACGCTGGCTAGCTACGCTTTATTGCACCCCGACCACAACCGCGCCTTGATCAAGTTCTCTCGTGGCGGGTCCGACGCGTGCGTAGTACGCGAATTCGATGTTGAAGCAAAGCGTTTCATAGACGACGGCTTCAATGTTCCCAACGTCGGGAAACATTTCATTTCATGGATCAGTTGCGACGCTGTCTACGTAAGTTGGGATGACAGCCTCGTTGACACAGAAGACGCGGTCACAACTTCAGGCTTACCGCGACAATCGCGTCTCTGGACCCGCGGTACGCGTCTCGCCGATGCACCCGTCGCGTTTGAAGGCGCAAAAAGCGATATGGTTGCGGTTGCCTTCTATGACCCGGCTGCGAAGTTGCGTTTTGCATTTCGCAACTTGACGTTCTACGAAACGCTGCACTATTGGCTTGACGAAACAACAGGTTGCTGGAGGCAGTATGACCTGCCGGCACACGCTGAAATCGATCATTGGAACCGCTGGCTTATCGTCACGCTGCGCAAACAATGGACCGTTAACGAGAAGCGCCATGATGCGGGTTCGCTGCTCGTCATCCTCCGAGACACTTTCCTTGCCGGAGGGCGAGACTTTACAGAGCTATTCGCACCGTCCGATCGCAGAGTGCTCGCCGGAATCGATCATACAAAACATTGGCTCGTCGTCTCCCAAAAGGACGATGGTAGGCCGCACATAACGTTGATGCGCCCGACAGTCGACTGCAACGCTTCGTGGGAATGGCGCGATTTTCCCATACCAGAAGCGGGTCAGATGTCCGTGCGCGCAGTCGACGGCAAGCGGGACGATACGGTCTTAATTCAAGTCGAACATTTTTTGACACCTCCTACGCTCTACTATGCCGACCTCGCCAACAACGCGCCGTGCCAACTGCTAGCGCAGTCGCCCGCCCGGTTCAACGCGAACGGAATGTCAGCCGTGCGCCATCATGCTATTGCGCCGGACGGCGAACGCATCCCGTACTGGCTGATCGGCCACAATGTTGAAACATACACCGCTGCCCGCCCTTGCCTGCTTTATGGCTACGGCGGCTTCGAAATCGCACTCGATCCGCATTACGATGCGACGACAGGCATCGCGTGGCTTGAGCGCGGCGGCTTGTATGCGGTCGCCAACATTCGCGGCGGCGGCGAGTTTGGACCAGCCTGGCATCAGGCGGCGTTGCGCAAGAACCGACAAGTAGCATTCGACGATTTCATTGCGGTCGCGCAGGAGCTGATTCACTCGAATGTCACGTCGCCGAAGCAGCTCGCGATTCGCGGCGCCAGTAACGGCGGCCTACTGGTGGCGGCATGCATGGTGCAGCGACCCGATCTATTCGGTGCTGTGCTGTCGGAAATGCCGGTACTCGACATGACGCGGTTTCACTTGCTACTGCAAGGCACATTGTGGATTGACGAATATGGGGACCCCAATAAAAATGACGACCTCAGCAATTTGTTGTCGTATTCGCCCTATCAAAATGTGAAAGCTGATGTCACATACCCTCCGGCACTCTTCACGTCATCTACGAGCGATGACCGCGTGCATCCGGCTCATGCGCGTAAGATGGTGGCAAAGATGCAGGCGCAAGGGCACAGCAACGTTTGGTATCGAGAAGTGGATGAAGGAGGACACGGCGCGGGAGTGACACCTGTACAGATCGCGCGCAGTGAAGCGATCAACTTTGAATTTTTTCGCAAAACGATTGGGCTTCTTGACGGGTGATTCCCACGCAGCGCGGAGCCGTCCGCAAACAGGTTCTGGTGAGAGTCAATACTTTCCTGCCCGACGGTCCCTTTCGACCTAGTTACCGTGGTCTAGCAGAGGCAGTACAGACGGTCACAACAATCGTCACTTCGAGGGAAAGGAGTCTTGCGGTGGCCGACGAGACTCGCTTCCTGCCGTAGCGCGCAGACATAGCGTTGCAAATATTAACTGTTGCGCGAGCGCTATGCTCGGCGTCATCTCCCATTTTGAAACGAGTTGCTGCAACTTCTAGTGATAGCTCGGCATGCGCACCGGTTTCAACGCCAATGACGCCGACAGCTCCCATAAGAAGTCTGCTGTAACGCTGAGAGATATGACGATTTTAGGGCCTTGGGGCTGGGCCATACGAAGCTTTCTCAGCTTCCCATCCGACAGTTCGACATTAACGGGTTGCAGTCCTACGATGACGCATTGGCGCCCTCGGCCGTCTCAATGACAAGTCCGAGAAGCGTCTGATTGATGTTGTCGCCTTCATCGCGTAGCTTAGTTCCTTTAACTCGCAACAATA
This sequence comes from Caballeronia sp. LZ001, assembly GCF_031450875.1. Taxonomy (NCBI): domain Bacteria; kingdom Pseudomonadati; phylum Pseudomonadota; class Betaproteobacteria; order Burkholderiales; family Burkholderiaceae; genus Caballeronia; species Caballeronia sp. LZ001. The sequence goes on from NZ_JARTVX010000004.1 coordinate 2,197,535, forward strand.
TAGGCATGACAACCGACGATCTCATAACTACCATCTTGGCGTGGCTGATTCTCGGGCATGTGCCCGGCCATAACACCGGCTATGTAGAGCATTCCTTTGAGCAGTGCAGCATGTGCGGTAGCTCTAACCCTCTTGCCATCAACGCCAAGGCGCTGGCGTCGAACGTCATACCTCCTGCACCCCGCGAAAGCGCAAGGTCTTCCGAGCCAACATCCAACTCAATCAGTTCCACACTCTCGTCAAGTGCGGGAATAGCGTTAGTGAGGATTTTTTCTGGGCCAGCGGAGTTGAAGGGAAACATCGAACCATGGACCAAGTTGCAATTTCACGAGTTAGGCAACACCTTGACGATTACGAATCCAACCGACTACCCAGTGAGGATGTCTCCATTCATTGTGCTACTTCCAAGTAGACGGGTAGTCGTACTACCGAAGCCCTACATAAATGCGGGTGAGTCAACGCGCCTAAAAAATACAACTGTCGCCTTACGAACCGAGTTGGTTCTTATTCAACCAGAAACGCGCAAAGGCCTGCCGCATGCGCAATATGCAATGCCGGTAAAGCACACGGATATGAACTGAGAGAACTCTTAGGCGAAATGTCGTCGCCGATTTATGAAGTCTGTTCGAATTGCAGATACACACACTTGCGTCATAAAGCTTACTCGCAAAGTGGGCGCTCCGTGGCCCAACGCTTCACCAGACCGTCAAGATTTTTCACCGTGAGAAGTAATCCATCGTTGTCTTCCGGCGCTCGCCTGTTTGTTCACCGACATCCACCGCGCCGGTCGCGCTCGTTGCATGAAACCAACGAGCGGTCAAAAAAAAAGCCGCACGAGGCGGCTTAAGGAGGGCGTGCTTCGCCCCCAAGGTCGGGGATCACAAACTGCTCCGCAATTGCTTGACCGTTCAGATCAGGCGTGCTGTTGATACAGACGCGGAGCGGAAACTACTTTATGAATATTCTGCTTGCCCGACAATTGGACTCGTACGAATTTGAGCCTTGCCTGACACAAAAATATTCCCACAATCATGTAATTGCTTTGCTGACGCTGAAGTTCGTCGAAGCCTATGCAATTCATTTTTCTCGCGCCAAATCATTACGTCAAATATTCGCCGTATCAAGAAGCGCCCGTTGGAAGCTCGCGCCCGCGGTCCCGGTCGGAACATCTGCCCGCAATCACGCCCTGTTTGTGAAGCGCGCAGATGTATCGCTGGAGGTATTCGGCTTTTCTACGGGCGTCGTTGTCCGCATCGTCAACTATTCCGAAAAGAGCTGTTCCAACCGCTGGTGATAACTCGGCGTAGCGACGCGTTCCATCGCCCACGCCGCCGGCGGCAGTGCTTGGATTTGCGGCACTGCTACGGCGTTCTGCGTCCGCGATTGCGATGCGCAACCGACGAGTGCCGTCAGCAACAGCATCGCGATTTTTGGCGTAATCATCTTCATGAGATGCAAGCTCCTTAGAGAAACGTTCGTCGAGTGCTGCGATTTGCGCGGCCGCTTCGTTATGCGCGGCGATCGACTCGCGTGCGGCCTTGGCCGCAGCATCAGATACCGCACTGAGCTTTTGCGCATTCGCTTCGTTATCGCGCGCATGCGCAGCCTGCTCGAAAACGAGTTGAGCGTTGTCCAACGCGTGCATCGACGTCGCACCGATCACGACGCCAAAGACCAAACGGAGAGCTACGTCGCTGAAAGTTGAGGACACGAGTCCTTTCCTCGCTTTAGAAATTCAATGCGAATCGACTGACGGGCTCCAACCGAGAAGCTCGCGTCAGTGAAGTTCAAGCGATAGCTGCATCCGCCGATCGACTCGGCAATCAGCGGCTACATCATGCGTTTTCCGTGTGCGACGCGCCAGCTATTGCGTCGATATCGAAAGGTAAGGCTGTATCGTCACGACAAACTGGCACCTGCCAGGCACGCTCCACAGCTTCCAGCCAAAATTCACGCGCGACGCCCACGCTCTCCAACGCTTTACGGCATAAAACTGCCACGCGGTTGTACCGTCAAGATTTTCCGCCACCGCGAAGTACCATCCCGTACGCGGCGGAGCAACGTTCATCGGCAGCGTGCCGAACGTGGACAGAGTCGCGTCTTCTGTCGCGGTGAACCCAAGAACTTCGAGGTCGAACCCGTAAGAAGGATTGCGCCACAGCCAGACAACCCGGTTAACATACTGCCGCCAGCCCCGTTGTGGCCCGGGAAAGGGTGCAACGTCTTTCTTAAAATTTTCGTCGCCGTCTAAAGAGTTATCGGGTGTCTGGAACCATCGCAACCAACGCGGCAAAGTATTACTACCGAGGGCAAATAACGGTAGAACGGGTGCCATAAGGCACGCTATTGATACAACGCACAGGCTGACGAACGCAAGACCCAGCCAGCGCATGATCATCAAAGCAATACTGCGCGCCTCGCCGGTGTAATCGGCGGGAGGTCTAGGCATCCTCGACGTTGGTATGCCTCGCCGCAACGTTCGCGCTATCGACCGTATTCGATTCAGACTCCTCATTCACAGCTCCTTTTCACAAAGTGCACGCTCCTCAGCGCGCCGTTTTACAAGACCAGGAAGCACCTGGCCTCTTGAACTCACCCATTGAGCGCGCCCGTCGTCTGATTCATTCATCGCCCGGCAAGCGCCCCTCCAGTCACGCTCATTGAATCGTTTCGCGGTGGTGCTTTTGCAGTAGGCTGTGCCGCCTATGTTGTAGGCAAAGCTGACCGCGGCCGCGAGTTGATTCGGATGGTCCTTCAATTCCGGCGTACACCGAAGCACAATATCGGCATGCCTCATGAGTTGGCGGTTCAACGACTCCCAGCACTCGGCCGAACTGTACGACTGACCGACAACGACATCGTGCGTGTCGCCGCTGCATTTCGTCGCAACGCCCACCGGATCGAGGTAACCGCGATGCACCACCCCTTCAAAGCGAGGCACGATGCAATACAACGTAGTCGCAGCTACGGTGCCGACTATGCCCGCGAGCGCTGCTTTCCCAAGGTTGGCCATTTAAGAGTCTCCAGAAGCAACAAAGCCCCGGCTTTCGATGGCAAACGGGGCTTTGCTCAGATTTTGGCGGATCAGACGTGAGCCGACTCGCGTTCGCGCGCGCGTTGATCGCGCCGGTCTTTTCTCCAGGCGAACACGAAACTCGCGCCAATATAGGCAAGCGTCGCCACCGCGACCCACCAGTTAATATCGTGACTACTCAGCCATAACCAGAAGTTGCCACCAACGACGGGCATCGCTTTTGCAACGCTTATAGTTAGGTCATCTTTCATTGCATCTCCGCTAATTACCGCTTGTGTCGTCTGCCTGCTTAGTCTGCGATCCGTTTCGCGCAGACGCGCTTTCTCTGCAGCGGCGTTAGCCGCTTCATTCGTGCGCTTCAGTGGACGAAAAAAAAAGCCGCACAAGGCGGCTTAAAGAGGGCTTGAAAATGGCCCCCAGGGTCGAGGATCACAAACTACTCCGCAATCGCTCGTCCAGTCGGACAAGCAACGCCGTTACCAATCGGTGCGGAGCGGTACTACTGTAAAAGCATCCTGCTCCTTGAACAATATGACGCGTACGAATTCTGAGGTCGCAACGCCACGCGGCAGATAGCCGACCGACGTCCCGTGCAATAGCTTTATTATCGCTGGGTCCGGTTCAAGCACGCAGCACGCAGGTTTGTACCCGCCAAATCCGCACCGCGAAGCTTCGCATTTTCCAGCCGCGCTCCATCCAGGTCAGCGCCGCTTAGGTCGGCTCCGCGCAAGTCAGCTTCGGACAGGTCCGCGCTGCGCAGACAAGCTCCGCTCAGATTCGCGCCCTCAAGCGCAGCTCGCACAAGAATCGCACCCCGCAAATCAGCCCCACGCAGGTCCGCGCATGTGAGCTTTGCTCCAGTGAAGTCGACATCGCAAAGCGCGGTGTTCGCGAGCTTCACATTCACGAGCGGCGCGCTGCCCCGATGCTCGCCGCCAAGATCTGCGTGACTTAGATTCCTGTTCGCAGCTTGACTGAGATCGTCAGCAAGATTGTCGCTCTGCGTGGTCAGTATCACCGCACCGGTATGGCGGTTCTTGATCTCAGTACCACGCTTCCACGACGTGTCGCTGCGAATTGCGCCGTCGAGGTTCGCGCCCTCAAGCATCGCGCCGCTCAGGTTGCAATCGCGCAAATCAGCCCCTTTCAAGTCAGCTCCGTACAAGTTAGCGCCTGTTAAATCCGCACCGCGCAATACAGCCCCAGCCATCTTGGCATTGACCAAATTAGCGCCGCACAGAACGGCACCGCTCAATTGCGCGCCAACGAGCACTGCCTCCTCTAGATCGGCACTGCGCATATCGGCTTTTTCAATCGTAGCTCGTTCCAGATTCGCCCCCACCAGATTTGCGTCGGCCAGGCGCGCTGCGCTCAACTGCGAATCTGATAGCGGAGCGCCACTAAATATTGTTGTTCTACCCAGGTCGATATGGCTGAGATCACGCTTTTTGGAAACAGCCTCACGCAGCGAATCTCGGAATTTATCGTCGGTTTGCGTGAGGATCAGTTTGCCCGTTCGGCGATTCTTATAGTCGAAACCTTTGTTCCAAGGTAGAAGTCCCCACCTGGTCTCGTTCGCTTGCATCCGCGTCAATCCTTTTCGTATCGCATGCCAGGCCCGGCTTCACTCGGAAACCAGGCGCTTGAATGAGGGCTATTGAAGTCGCCAGATGGAGAGGGGATCGCATAGATCGCCCGGACCCAGCAATATCCTGAACGGCGCTCGGCTACCCGCATCCGTGCGGAGCCAATTTCGCCGTATAGGTTGCCCCTGGCGTCAGTGAACTTGTCCGTCTCACCTAGGCGAATCTCAACACGCCATTGCAGTGTGTTCGTTGCGCCTTCGAGCTCGCAGTCGATCATCAACGCTCTACGATCACGGCCCAGGCGCAGATCCTTGATTGAGACCAATCCATTGAGCGTCCGGCTCACCTCAGCCACCTCCGATAAGAGACCGTCCCACACCTCGGCCTGAACGCGCACTTTGTAGTTGCCGGGCTTTAAGTCGTGCACGACCCACTCGCACTTCATGTTTGCAAGCCGCTCTTTCTTTACTTCGTGACCCGGCTCATGCCATTCAATCAGATACTGCTTGGCGCTAGCCACCGCGCCCCACGATATCTTGGCCGACATTCTGGCACCGTAGTCCGCGAGTGCTTCAATGCGTAGCGCGCTTGGCGCGGCAATCGGCACGTAAGCTTGATCGGTCTTGTCAGTCGACGCCGCATTGTCGACGAGCGCGAACTTTTCTGGCGCATGCCGCGTCGCCGTGATCGTGAAAGACGTTCCGTCATGCGATTCAGATACGCTGACCACGCGATACAACTGCCGTACCTCGGCTGCCGGTTGAATCGTCCATGCGGCACCACAAACCGGCGTCTGCAAAAGTGGCCTGCAAGGTGTGACCTCCGCGCCGTGCGCACTCTCAATTTCCACGCGCTGAATCTGCGCATCCGGCAGCATCAACGTGAGATAGTCCCCGCAAAGCGCTTGCACCTCGCGGTCCAGGATCACATGGCCTGTCTCGCTCACCGCCTTGACACGCCCACCGGCCGAACGCTGCGAGCGCAACGGATCGGCAATCTCTATAACCTGTCCGGGAAGTGCAAGCGCCCCATCGAGCCCGACGCCGAATGTCACCGTATCGGTCTCTAGGCGCGATGTATGGAGCAACCAATGGCCTGCGCGTTGCGCCTGTGATCGGCTGGTGCAGCCAAAGGCGGTGATCTCAGCGGTGTTATACCCGTACAGCGCAATACCGTCGGCATCTTCAACGCTCTCGACGGCGCGCTGAAACCCATTGTTCGGGTCACACCACGTCACCATCACGGCCGTGTAGCGTGACTTCAGCGCGCTCCCGGCGTACCTGAACACCCCTTCCACTACATTGCTCGGGTTGTAGATGTATGCCGGGTCGCACGGCATGTCCGCCGACGTCAGCACACTGCCCGCGCACCAATAAGCAATCCCCCGAAATATGCTCGCAAGCTGTTGCAGCAAAGCGAAGGCGTGCGTGCGTGATGTGATATAGCAGTTGCACGTGAAGCGCGGCTCTGTGCCGCCACCACTACTTGGAACCTTCTCGTCGCAGTATTTTGCGATGGCATACAACGCATACCGGTCTACGCACGACTCGTTCACCCAGGCACCGGCGCCGTACCGCCGATTGAGCAGAAGATCCCTAAAAATCCAGGCCGGATTGTCGGTCCAAGCTCGCTTGAATTTCCCGGTCCACGTGCCCTTGTACTCGCGACCGGCCTGATCGTAATTGTCCGGTACCTCAACCAGCAATCCCTTCACGTCGTACGAGCGAACAGGTACCCGGTCAAATTTCTGCGAGCTGATTTGCATCGCCACCAGCGCGCTGCCGGGGTATTTAAACTTTCCGGTGCGGCGCTTGGTGTAGCTAAGCACGTGCGCTGTGCCATGCTTTTTACCCGCATTCTCACCCTGGTCAATGACGTCTGTCCGGGAGATTTTCAAGACGAATCGCGCCCCCGCAGCCAAATGCACGGGAAAGGTAAAGGTCTTGCAATAAACCTGACAGACGCCGGTGATTTTCCAGGACTCGGTCTTCGGCGGAGGCTTGTCCTTCAACCCGGTGATTTCCCAGGACTCGGTCTTCGGCGGAAGCTCGTCCTTCGACAGTGTTCTATAGGATGGTTCGAACTGCAGCTCGACCGTCGCGTTGGTGTGCCCCTTGTTCGAATCCCACCACAGATTGCTCACTTGGACAGTAACATCCACCTCACTCACGTCCGGCTCGGAGACCTCGATCGAACAAGGCGTGAAATGCGTCACCTTGATCTTCCCACCGCTCTCCTCTTTGTCAACCAGACGACGCTGCAGCTCGTGACCGACTTGCACCTCACTTGAGGCCGCCGTCACCCAGTCAATGGCGTCTTGCTGAATCCCTCCCTTACGGGTCTCAAACTGCTCAACCTGGAAATTACGGCTTCCATCATTGTTTTCGACCGGCACGCCGTCCAAATAAACCGAGCGAAGCTTAACTTGATCTGCTTCTGCTAAACCGGAAATTTCCCCCTCGGAAATCAGGTCAACCGTCGTGCAACACAGGCGGCTCTTAATAGGCGTCTTGCTTTGCTCCGCAAGACTGCTGCTCGCTTGCGATAATGAATCTTGCCCGGGCTGCTCTTGCACGGCGCTCACATGCGCTTCGACGGCTAGCATGCTGGCGCTGATCACGGTCGAACCCACGCGCATACGGCCATAGAGCAACGGTACGGGCCCGCCCTGAGCGACCACATTTTGGATACCTGGCATCCCATGCTGGTTTGCCGTAGGCGGTGTAGGCGTTTGTGGCGAGAGCATTTGCGCGATTCCGCCAAGCGCCAACGATCCTCCCATGAGCATCATGTCGATGCCGAACTTGTTGCCTGGAATCAGCCACATCGACGCAGCGCCTGCCGCGGCAAGCGCCACGCCCGCAATCGTCTGGAAGATCCCGCCCGCCTTACTTCCTGCAAGCACCGGTGCGATACGAATCGGCTCGCCGCCAGACGGCCAGCCAAGCTGCGTCTCTGTCACGTTGCGCTGTCCGACGAACACCGCATAGCGCACGCCTTGTTCCCCGCTCTTGCAGAGCTCGCGCCAGAAGCCCGGAATCATGGCACCGAGGGCACCGATCGCTTCGCGAGGAGAACGCACGATATAGGCGTGGTCGCGACCGAACTTGGCCCCCAGACTCCCATAGAGCCTGATTGGGCGCACTACATCTTCCAATTGAGCGTCTCCCGATGACGCAGCACATGCGTCACGTGTTTGCGGTAACGGGGCAGCGGCTCACGTCGCGAGAGCTGACCCCAAAGGTGGTGCAATATCTCGTCGTTCCCAAGATAGACTGCGGCGTGGTTGGGCACGCCGTATCGGCTCGCAATTGCCATAAGTAAGACGTCGCCCGTATGCAAGCTTGCACTGAGCTCTATGTTCGCGAAGCCCGCCGCTTCGTAGTTGTCCAGGTACAGCGAGCGGGCGGGATCGATCCACCACTTCCCGGAGCGTTCGAAGTCCGGCAGATCCAGCCCGAGTGCTGCGCGGTAATAACGTCGCACGACGCCATAACAATCATGTGTGCCGTGTACGAAGCGCGCACCGAGGAGCGGCGCGGTGGCAGTCGCTTGAGCGATTGCTTGCGCCGTAAATTGGTGAAGGCGGCCTGCCTGAGCGGCGCCGCCCTCGCCGCGTTCAACGCTTTGGATGAGCCACACCGGAGCGCCTGACGTCCCACATGCAAACAGGTCATCAAGGCTTGGCAGAGCACTCGCATCAGGATGCGAATGAACGATGGCCTGCACGGACCCCACATCTTCTGCGCAAGCATAGTCGGCCGCTGAAATGGAAAAGTGCTCGGATGGGTGATGAGAAGCGTTGGCGCACGGCAGGTAAGCGCCGTTCACGATTAGCCCGCACGATTCGTTCGGATAACACGCGAGCGCGTGCTTCTGAATCGCCGCACGCGTCCGATCGGCAAGCATCACTTATCCGCCGCGCGTGAGCGTGCCATCCGCGCCTGCCGCCGGAAAGCCACCAAAAGGCAGCGGCACGTCCTTGAAGCGCTTTCGGCAGCACGACAATCGCCCACCGCACCTATCCTCTTCCGGATTGTCCGTCTTAATGTTGTTGCGCGTGAAGTAATCCGTTCCGCGATAACCGCATTCAGCACCGCGGTACTCCCATTGACACACCGCACTGATAATCTGGCGTGCAGGCAGTTTGCGCCCCGACAGATCCAAGGGTGAACTCAAAGAGAATTCGACCACCGCCGCCGTTTCAAGCGTCTTTTGCTCAATTAGCCACACCTCGACGGGCATCTCGGCATGCGGGTCGGCTTGCGCGCTATCGTCAAGATACTGCGCAAGCGTTCTGCGCCGTCGCACCGGCGCGCCCACAAGATCGGCAAATCGCTCACATAGTCTGGAAATCGCGCCGTCGAGATTGGCGACGCTCAGCGTAGGCGTGGGTTGTGCGGCGTCCCCCGTTCGTCCGAAGCCCATAATCTGCACGGGAAATGCGTGGTACTCCTGTCCTTGCCATTTGATCACGCCGCCGTTCTGATGCGCGTGAAACCGCAGAACTTCACCGCCTCGGCTTGTCAGATCGAGCTCGAATAAATTGATCAGCGCACCCGGCTCCAGTCGCTGCACATCCGCACGTGCCGCATTGATCACTTCACTCATGCGTCAAAGACCTCCTTGAATGTCACACTCAATGCGTAAAGATCGCCGCCGAGCGCGCGCGTTTGCACGCCCTGCTGAGCGTCGAGTCGGAACAGACCGCGCGTGCGTAATGGCGGTGTCCAGTAAAAGGCTTCGGTACCGCGCGTGGCATCAAGAAACGCGCGGATTGCGCCGATTTCTTGCCCATCACCAACAAACCGTAACGGCCACGACTCGGTAACGTTGCGCGCGCCGTCCGCCACGACCTGGCTATAGCCGTCGCCAAACTGCACCGCACGCACTCGAAAGTGCGTGGTTCCCTCCGCATCAACAGAAGGTGACCAGGTAAAGGTGCGATGCGTAGCTGATATGCTCACGCAAGCAACCCCTGCGACATCAAATAACCGACTCCGCCCTGCCCGCCCATCTTGCGGGCGATTCTCTGATCCACAAATGCGCGCACCATCTCCTGCAACTCACGTGCGTCCTGTTCGCCCAAGCCCGCACCTGCGTGATGGTGGACCTCCAGATGAACTTGCGCGCCCGCTGATCGTGGGGCCGCTGCAGCCGTTGCGCCCACGACGCCGCTGGAAGCGAAATGCGTAGCGTGGTTCGAATTGATCGCGTCAAGCAGCGCATGATGCTGGCGAGCCGAAGCGGCGTTCACCACGTACTCGCCGTTGGACAACATCGCAGGAATGCTGTCGCTCGTGCCCGTGCCTGGCCCGGAAATGGATCCGCCCTGCGCGTGATGGGGCAGCAGCTTCAGAAGCTGCGCAATCACCCCCGTGGTCGGTGAGCGATCCATGAGACTTGCAATCACGCCCCCCATTGCCTGGTGCAATGCAAGCTTCGAGAGATCGGCGAGCGCGCTGGCGACAAACTCTCTCACACCGAGCTTGCCCGTCGTCACGAACTTCGCCACCGCGTCTTCCATCCGGCTCATGACATTGACCATCGCCTGTCTCGCGGTCTCAGCCCTGTCGAGCGTGTCTTTATAAAAATCAGCGACGCCATTGCCTAAGCCCGCCGCCCAATCGTCACGCAGGCGCTTGAGCGTCGCAAAGTGTTCGGTGTGCATCGCGGTGGAAAGATCAAGATTTGCCTTGATTTGCTCAACTGCTTTGCGATACGCGTCACTGCCGAGCAACTCGGCGGGTGTCGTCTGCTTGAGCGCATCGAGCGCATGCTGATAATGGCGCACAATCTCGGTCATATCCGCCCGCGCTTGCCGACGCAAAGGATCGACCTGGCCGCCGCCCGCGCGCTCATCGAGCACGCGTGCATAGCGCTCCTTTTGGCCCTGCTGATATTCAATCAAATTCGCGTGCGTCCGATCTGCGCGCTGCGCGAGCTTCGCCTGTGCCTCCCGCAGCGTGTTTGCCTTCTCCAGCGCCACGTTGTGCTCAAGCGCAAACCGGATTTGCTTCTCCGAATGAAGCAGGCTCCTATCGTCAGCGCTCGCAACATGCTGCTTGGCAGCAGCCACCCTCTCGTTGAACTGCGCGAGTTCCTTCTGCGCGTTCGTGAGTTTGTCCGTTGTATGCGATTGCGCATCGAGCACAGCGCCCTGCTCTCGGATACGCTCCAGATACTGTGCCGCGGCATCGACTTGAGACGCATGCAGTTTTCGGTCGTGCGGCCGGTAACGGTCTTCATTATGCGCAAGCATTTTTTGGCGCTCTGCATCGAGCGCCTTGAGCTCTTCGCGAGTCTTGCCCGCTGCCTGGCCCGCTCTTTTCAGCGTATCGAAATACGCGTTGGTCTCCTTGTTCGCGTCGGCAAGCTGCTCCTGCCGCGAGCGCGCCGATTTCATGTACTCGGCATGATGATCCATCATCGCCTTGAACGTCTCAACGCTCTTTTGATGCGGATCGTTTTTTTCACTCGCGTTAAGCAATGTCTGCTGCAACTGCTCAAGCGCTTTGATCTTCTTGTCGAACGCCTCCGTGTTCATCCCGCCGGGATTTAACTCGGGATCGAGCAGCGCCGAGCGCGCCGCTGCCAGCTCGTCCTGCGCCTTTTGCAAAGCGTCGCCTTTGCCCGTCATGGCTCGCCAGAAACGGTCCCACTTCTGGCCGAGCGTTTCATAGCTTTGCGCCATCTCGCGGTTGTCGGACGCCACTGCCTGGCGTGCCCTCGCGCTTGCCGCCTGCACGAACGCCGCCCAAGCTCCTGCCTTGTCACCCGACAACTCAAGGATGCGAATATGGTCGATCTGCGCTTGTCCAAGATCGTGATGGTCCTCGCGCCACTTGCGCGCAGCGTCCGCTGCATGACCGTACGATTGCAGAAACTGGCGGGCGACCTCCTCGACCGCCTGGCCCGAAACTTTTGCGTAGGCCGCAACGCTCTCACCCGCGTGCTGCATATCCGCTCCGGCCACATGCCCCGAACTGGCCAGCGCCATCAGCGCATCGCGCGCCTCGCTGACCGAGACGCCCACGCGACGAGAGATAATGTCGGAATACGCCTGCAACTTGCCCTGCGTGAGCGCTGCATAGTTGCCCGTGAGCAGCATTGCGCGATCAAGCTTTTCCTGCTGCTCGGTCAACGAATGAATCGCATGATAGGCAGCATAGCCGCTTGCGCCCAGCGCGCCGAGCGCTACGCCCGCCGGCCCGCACAACATCGGCAACACATCGATGCGCTCGGCCAGCACCATGAGCGAACCCATGAAGTTTTTCCAGCTGCCCTGCATCGCCTCGTGACCCAGCACAAAGAGCTCGCGTCGAGCCGCTACCGAGCCTGCGCCTAAGTGATGCATCGCTTTGGACGCCGCCTCGGCTTTTGCAATCAAAGGCTCCGCAGACTCGGCAATGCCGAGATTTGCCGCTCTCAATCGCATCAGATCAAAGCGCGTCTTACCTGCTGTATCCGCAACCTTCTCGAATCCCCTCACAGCAGCGCTTACCTGCCGTGCCGTCGCGGCACTGCCCGACCTCGCCGCTTCCTCAAGCGCGCGGGCCGTAATAGCGCTGCTTGCCGCCATCTGCTGCTGAGACGCCTCATACTTGCTCGCGCTCGCTTGCTGATGCGCCACGAACCCGTTCGCAGCTCGCTTGGTGCGCTCCATGCCTGCTTCGAAACCGCTCGCATCGACACTGACACGCGTGACGACTTCATTTGTCACAGCCGGCCTCCTTTAGCTTCCGCTCGACCACTTCAGCTATTTTCCGAGCTGCTTCAGACTTCTTGGCATCGAAGGCAGGGCGAATGAAGGGTTGCGCAGGCGTGCGCGAACTGCCGAACTCGATCTCTCGAATCGCGCGCGCAAGCGTGCGCTCAGTGAGCTTTACCGCGTTGCGCTTGCCAAGTTCGACGAAGCGCCCGTAAAAGGCATCCTTGCTCCAGGTGATGAGGTAGGAGGCATACTTGCCCGGCACCGACTCTTCCCTATCATAGGCAATCAGCATATGGTCCCGCAGGAAACCGGGGGCGTGCGGCTGACCTCTACGCATCCCCTCTCGGTCACCCACCGGCGCACGCCGTTTGATCTCATCGTGAATGACGCGAGCGCCGGCGACCGCCGCCTGGCGAAGCGTGCTTTCGCTGATCGCCCCGTCGAGCTTGCTCAACATCCCCTTCAACGCCTCCAGATTGTCGACACGAAAGTTTTTACTCACCTTCGATCACCTCACCGTTGCGCACGATCACGCGCTTCATGCCAGAGCGCGCGGCCGCCTCCAGATCGACACCCAACATGCTCGCTACGATCTCATGTGCGCTGCGCTTGCGCGGCTTGAGCGAATCTCGGCTCCATCCCGACCAAGGCGTGAACTGCGCGGCGCTCGCCACCGGCGCGTCTTGAGCACGACTCATGTTGTACAGCAGGCTCATCAAGGCGCCCACCCGCAGATCCTCAATGTGCTCACCCCAAGGCTCGCGCTCATACAGCGCAACCCAGTCCGCGAATTCAGCGCTGGACACCTCGAGCTTGGCGCGCCGCACTGACATGCCCAGCTTCATGGCGATGCGCATCCACATCAATTTCCGCGGGTCGGCCTTCAGTTTTTTGAGGCTTCCTCCTGCGCGTGCTGACCCAAACCATTCAGGCGCATCGCGATCTGCGATAGCTCCTCCAACAGCGGCGTGCGCGCTGCTTGCAGCGTGTCGATATCGTCTTCGCGAAAGGCCGGAACCCCGTTCTCGTCAACAACGGTGGCCGCAATCAGTGCCGCTTCGAAGCCGCTGTTGCCGCCACTGTTCTTTACACTGTCGTACAGCGCGTCGCGCGCTGCGCCCGAAAGCTCGCGAAACCGTATCAAACTGCCACTCAGCGCCTTAACTGGTTCCTCGACAATCAGCGGCTCCAACGCCGCCAGCATTTGTTCTCTTTTCATTGATATCCTTTTCAGCTCTCGCTGTTCATGTGGTACACCGAAGGGACGTGCGGGGAGACTCAATCGATACTTACTTACGGAAGTTGATCTCGATGTCGCCCGTCACCTCAAGGTTGACCGAGCTCGATAGCATCTGGTCGACTTTCGCGGAAATCGGGAAATCTTTCACGTAGGCGTTAAAGTGAATCGACGTTCGCACTTTATCCTTCGAATCGTTTTTTTCATCAGGCAACGTGAGCCTGAAGTTAAGAAGCGTTCCGTCTTTTCTCGCATTGAACAAGTCTTGATGCGATCGCTCTGTCATATTGATGTGCAAGGCAACCGTTACCTGCCCCCAATCTGGCATGCCGCGCCTCTTCTCTCGCCCCTTGCTGTTTAGGCGCGTCACATCAACAAGATTCGCTGAACCCGTGAAACTCGAGATGTCCGTAAAGTTGGCGACTGCGGCAAACTTCTCATCGCCTTCACCATTTTTTTTGTAATCCAATTGCGTACCGAGAGACGGTACTGCGCTTGAGACATCGGCACTGTTGCTACCGTCTGGCGATACTCGCATTTCGTTCATATCTGTACTCCTCTTAAAGCAACAAAAACAATCTCGCGGTTCAATAGATTTGCGCGTCTCGCTACAAATCACTCCAAACGCTCACTTCAACGCGACTACCGAATAGCCGCGTCTCGTGCTCGAAGATGTTCGCAGGCGCGCCTAGCGGTACAGCCCCTACCTCAGGGCAAATCACTGCGCGCACGACTTGTTGCATCAGCGAGGAGCGACCCTCCGGCGTTGCATGCCACACCGCGATCTGCACGCGCGCAAGATACTCGTCGAATGGCCTGCCGCTCAGATCCGCCGCGATTTCGCCCCCCGCCACTTGATACACGATCCAGGGCGGAGGCACGCCTTGCTTGGCGACGTCAGCAAAAACGTGGCCGTCCGCCAGGTTCGCCAAAGCATCGCGAACAATGTCTTCAGCGCTCATCACTCACGCAAATGAGGATGACGTGTTGGCGTCGACGCAAATCGAGGCGCACCGCCTCTATACGCATTGCTTGCCCATCCACAACCACGCGCATGCCTGCACGAATATCCCGTCGATAGCGAATGCGCACACTCGCTCGGACCTCGCTGATGAGTGCATCGGAGGCAATCACCGTCCGACCGCTATCCATGAACACGTCAGCCCATACAGTGTCGACAAGCACCCATTCGATTCCGTTGGCATACTTACTTTGCGTGTCTTGCTGCTCAATGCGCACTCGCCTGTTTAGTTCGCTCGCACGCATTAGACGCCAAGCCCATTGCGGTACGGAAACAACAATTGCTTCGATACCAGGGGCAGTTCTGAAATGCTCGACGAGGTGCCGACAGCGACGTCCTCGCGATAAGCGTACAGCGTGCCGAGAATCAATAAAATCGCCGCGCGTACGGCGTCATTGACCACGATTGGATCATCACCAGCCGTCCCGGCGCGAACGGCCGCAGCCATGTCATCCGCGTTTGCGTAGATCTGTCTATTAAGAAAGTCTGCAGCAGACTGCACCGCTGCGCGCGTGTAGAGCGCGATCAATTGATCAGCTACGCCCGCGTCCTCGCGCAAATGCGCAAGTGCTTGTTCCCTCGTAATGATGGGCGTCGGATCATCCATTCATCGCGCCCTGGCTTTGTTTTGCGGATCAGGCGCCTTCTTGTTTGAAGGGGGCGAAGCGATCTTTCCGCTCCCAACTTCGCCACCACTGTCCAATTCGCGAACAAGGTCATTGGCCTTTAACTCGGCCGCTCGCGCACGGGTAACTTCATACGGGGCGCTAGTAGGATTCTTGAACCCATCCTCGCCGCCATAGGTGCAGATTGGCTGCACCCAAACCTTGTTCGGATCGCTGTAACTGCTCATTGAACTCCCCCCAAAAAGAGAGCCGCATCGAAGGCGGCTCCCTATCTAGATCGCGACGCAGCGTCAGCGTGCTTTCGCCGTGACTTCACCAGTCACGAAGGCTTCAGGACGATAGACCGCCAGCGCGAGTCGTTCTTCCGCGCGCAGCGTTACCATATTTTTAATGAAGTCGTCCTGGTTCTCCGTCGAGATCAGAACTTCGACCTCCATCCGATCGAAGATCTGCGCAGCCATTGCAAATGCCCCGGTCAGAAAGTGGTTTCGCTCCATCGCTTGAGTCTCCACTACCGGAAGATTCCACAGGCGCGGCGCGGTCCCGTTAACCGGGTTGCCGATAAGATAGCGCCCCTGATTATCCTTCATCAACTCGATGGTCGCCCAGTCGATAGGGTTGAGCACGATACCAGTCGACGGAAACTCCGCGAGCACGGCCTGCAACAGCGCGAGTCGGAGGCGATCGATAGCAGTAGAACTCGCGAAGTCCAGAGTAGATTTGAATGCCGAAGCTTGCGGCATGATGCCGAGGATGTTCGAACCCGTGCCATCGCCGCTAAGCAGTTGAGCTTCTTCTGAATACATCAGGCCGTAACGAGCGCGCCCGTCGATGTAGCTTTGGAGCATCGGTGCATCGTCAAGAATTTGCCGCGATGCTTTGAAAACGTGCGCGATCGTGCGGACCGGCTGGTTCTTCAGATCAAACTTAATGTCCGATTGCGGCTTTTGCTTGCCTTCAGCCACCGTCGCTGCAGCATTGGTGAACCCCGTCTCGACGGTGTATTCAATGGAGTTGGCGCTCGTTTGACCGGGCATGAGCAGATCGCGGATTGTCATCGTGCGCTGTCCCGGCGCCACGATGCCGGCCTGACGGTCGGCAACGGTCAGCGAATTTGTCGCACTTGTGCTGGCACCCACGCTCGCCGGGACATTCATGATGTCTTTTCGGTCGATGCGAACACGCACGGATTTGCGCGCGCTACTGTCTATCCCCTTCATCTCTTCCGATTCGGCGACCAGGCGTCCCCAACTCTTAACCTCGACGGGCTCGCGGAGATCTCCGCGTCGCGCAAGCTTTTGCTCCGCCTCAGTCAGCCGCGCTTGCAACTCGCCCTGCTTTAGCAACAGTTCGTCCACCTTTGATTTCGTCTCGGCGCTTACTTCTCCAGCTGACTTCGCCTGCTTCAGCGCTTCTTCGCCGAACTTCTTTACTTCGTCGCCGATGCGCTTCAGTTCGGCGGTGACCTGTTCCATGACCTGCTCGGGATTCGAGCCGGTGTCTTTGCGGCCGTATTCCTTACGACCCAATTCACGGGATTGCGCGGTGCTCATTGTGCGATTCCTCAGAAAGAGAGAGATTTGAGGCTGTCCAGCAGCCGATTACCTACATCGTTCGCCTCGCTGCCAGACTCGCTCTGGAGCAGGTGCTTCAGTCCGCGATTGGCGATCACCGCAGACTGCGATTTCGAGAAGCCTGCATCGCGCAGGAACCGCTCGAATTGTGAAAGCGATGGCATGCCGCCGTGTGCGATGACCGACTTCACGGCTTCAATGCGCGCGTCCGGGTTTGCTGGGTTCGTCACGATGCTGATCTCGACGAGATCTAGCTCGTTCAGAGTACGAACGCCGGTCTTCTCGTTGTAGCTGGAGTCCAGCACGTAATAGCCGATCGACAGGCCGGTGATGGCCTTCGACTTCATGCCGCGATACGCGATCTTTGCGTTCGGCGCATCGTTGATCCACAGTTCGCCGTCGCCGAAAAGGCCGTGATCGTCCTCTTTCAAGCCCGACCACGATCCGATCGGCGTATAGGTGTCGTGCTGCCAGAGGATTGGAAGCGCGCGGCCGCTGGATTGGAGTTCTTTGAGGCTTTTCCCGAATGCGCCAGGCGCGACGATCTCGCCATAACTGTCGACGTTGCCAAACACCGATCCGTAGCCGGAGAAGTGCCCCGCATCATCGACAGATTTAACGTCGAGATCGAACGCGCGGACCTTGTAACCATTTCGGCTTCTACGATTCATTCTTTTGCTCCTGATTCAGCCAATTCTTGAGCGCGTCTTGCGCTTGCAACGCGGCCGACTGCTCGCCGAGCTCGTCGATCGGCAGCAGCGCCGACTGCACCGTGAGAACTGCCGCATTGCCGCTCATCGGCGGCAGATTTTCTTTCACTCGGCACTCGTCGCGCGTCATCAGGCCGTTTTGCGTCATGGTGGAGTAGAAAGCCGCGCGCCCTGCACTGTCAGCGCGCAAAAGGCCCTCAACTGAAAACTCGGCGTAGTACGATCCGCGCTCAGCCGGCGGGAGGCATCCTTTGCTGACTGTCTGTTCGATGCGGGTCAGCCACGGGCGCAATGAGAAAGTCAAGAAGCCGATCATTTGCTGTTCAATGCCCGTACCCCAACTGGTGGACTTCTCGCTGTGCCCGACCATGAACGGCGGCACGCGAAACCAGCGGCAGATTTCTTCGACGTTAAACGCCCTGGTTTCGAGTAACTGCACATCACCCGGATTCATGGTGATGGCCTGATACTTCATGCCCGCCTCAAGCACCATCGTCTTGCCGGCCTGCATTGCGCCGCCGAACTGCTCGGCAAGGTCGTTGCGGATCTCGCCTCGCTTCTCTTTTTGCAGTATCTGGTCAGTCGAAAGCACCCCCGACGGCCGCAAGCCGTTCTTGAAGACGCTGCTACTAGTCTTGTTCGCCGCAGTTGCGTTACCGAGTACCTCACGTGCATACGAGATCACGGAAAGCCCCATCAGACCGTCGAGACTGAAGCCCCGAAAGTGCAGGACGTCATCTTCCGATAGCGTCGCCGTCGTTCCATCGAGATCTTGATACGTGTATTGCAGCGCTCCGGTTGAAAGACGTTTCACCTGCGTGCGCTGAGGAAGCATCATTTCAAGGCCGATGATGGTTCCAGCCGAAACAAGCTTGCGCGCGTAACCATTGCCCCACAGCAGCATGCTCGCAACAATCACTTCCCAGAACTCGGTCGCCGTGTTTTCGGCGTTCGGTTGGCGATGCAGGATGTCGTAAAGCTGATGGGACGTAGCGATCAATCGCGTTCCATTAGTCGTCTTTCGATAGAAGTTCATCGGCAGAGTTGCGATCGTTTCAGCAATCAAGCGCACGCACGCCCATGCCGCCGACAACTGAAGCGCCGAATCAACGGTGACGGACTCGCCACTGGACGAATTCATCCCGCCCCACGCTGCCCAAAAACTACCGTCCGTGAGTGAAATTGGCACGCCAAGCCACTTCAGGACGCGCGCCTTGACGCGCCCCGGCGACTTCTGCTTGCTCTGCTTCATACGATGATCGGACTCGAAAGAAAATCTCCGATGGAGCCTGTTTGCCCTGCGAGCATGGCCCGGCTGACTGCCATAATCAGCGCCACCGCGCCGTCAATCTTGTTGTCGTTACCCTGCTTGATCGGGCGCACGACGTCATCGTTGCCTGGCAAGTTCTTGCCGACCACATTGCTCACGCACCACGACATGATCGGGTTACCGTCGTGATGGAACCGGCCCGAGGTGATCGCAGCCTCAAGTTCTTTCATCGGATCGGACAAGTTCGTGTAGTTCTGCACAATGGTGACCGGTGTCAGCCCCTCGTCTGCGAGCTGGTGCGCAAGGTTGGTCGCGCCGTGCGGGTCCATCGGCACACATTGCACTGGGCTGCTCCGGTTAGACTCAACAGCCTCATGCTGAATGTCGCGATAGTCAATCTCGGCACCATCCGTCTCGAGCAGATGGCCCGAATTAACCCATTTCTGGTACCGCTCCGCCATGCGCCGGTTTTCGGTGTTCTTTACCGTTTCCTCCGGCACCCAGAAGCGTGGCTTGACGCTGTAGTAATGCCGTCGACCCTCGATATCGCGCCAGAAGAGTCGTGCCAGGCTGTTCAAGTCGAGTTTGCGCGCCATGTCCAGTGCCAGAATGCAGTCCTGCCCCTCAAATTGCTCGAGCCTGAGCGTCGGGTCCTCGCAGCTCTTCCAGTCCTCGAGGTTGAAATATCCCGCCTTCGCCGACGTCCACACGTTCAAATGTTTGGTCTTGAACGTGTTCGTGAAGCGCGCCGACTTGATCGCGCGCTGCTGCTGGCTCTCCAAATATTCCTGATAAACCGAGATGCCAATGTTCGGGTTGGCTTTCGCCAGCACGCGCGGATCGGTCCAGTCGTCGCCTTCGTCGATGGTCCATATCCAGCCGAAAAGCTCATCGTCGGGCACAGTTCCTTCCAGCATCTCGATGACCTGCCGCCGCTTGTCGTAGCACGGACCTTCGATGTTTGCCCCGGCCGTCGTGATGATGAACATTAGAGGTTGTTGCCTCGCACCCATGCCGGTAAGCATGGTTTCATAGAGGGCAGATGAATCATGCTCGTGATACTCGTCCACGATCGCGCACGACGGCGATGCGCCGTCGCCCGGATTGCCGATCAGCGGCTCAAAGCGGCTGCCGTCTTCCGGCTTGTTCATGTTCGAGGCATTCACCTCGATTCCTGCGGCCTCGATCAGCATCGGCGAACGCTTGACCATCAGACGAGCGGGTCGAAACACTTCCCATGCTTGCTTTTCAGTCGTCGCGCCGGCGTACACCTCGGCGCCGAACTCGTCGTCGAGTACAAACATTCCGATGCCGACGCCCGCCGCAATAACCGACTTTCCATTCTTGCGTGGCACCTCCCAATAACTCTCGCGGAAACGGCGCTGTCCCGTGCGCTTGCTCACCCATCCGAACGTGCACATCAAACCGAACTTCTGCCATGGCTCAAGCGTCACAAGCTGCCGCTTGAACGCCCAATCGCCCTTCACATGCGGCATCAGTTCAATCAGTGCAAGCTTTCTTTCGGCCGCCGCCGCATCGAACTTCCAGCGAAAATCTCTTTTACGGCTCGCTGCAAGTTCTTTCAGATGACGCTGACACGCGAGCTGTACGTATTTCCCTGCCAGCCGCTTTCCGCGCACGACGGCGCGCGCAAACTGGAGACCCTGCTCCACGCGCGTATAGCTTGCTGCCATCCGGATTTAAGGCCAAAAAAAACATTCAATCATATCCCGAAGCCGTTACTCAGTTCACGGTGCATGCATCGCCGAGCGCTGGCGCAACGGCGCTTGCCTAAGGACCTGCTTGGCCGTGAGCATCGCGCCAACGCTTTGCATCGAGACACTCTGCATAGTCGACGAGCGCGCGAAGCCGCACGATCTTCAGAGCATGATCGCTGGTCTATCCGAGCAATTGAGCAAACGGATTGCTATCTTTCTTTTTACCGCCCCCCGTCACCTTCGACCGGTCGGCCGGCGACATTCCAAATTTGCCGAGAATCGCCTCCAGGCGAGCGAGTTTGGCGGCGCTAAAATTTGTCCAATTCAGGCGAGACTCTGCCAGCAGGCGTGCCGAAAGCTCGACTGTGATGCGATCGGCGCTCGTGAGTACCTCACGCGGCGCTCCGCTTGTAATGTCATTCCATGCCACCAGCTCCTCGCCGGAGAAATAAGAGGGCGCATCTCCAAGCGGGCCAGAGACATCCGGCTCTTCGCGACGCCTTTTCGGATTTCGTTTGTAGGAGCCACGCAACTCCAAGACTGCAGCTGGCGTACGTGGACGCGCCATGGATTAACCCTCTTCTCAAGCGCGAGCAATTGCGCCGCGCTGTTCGGACTCGTTGACCTGTCGCCCAGACGCGCTTTTCAAATCTCATTGTTTAATTTTTGAGCAAATTGGCGACTTTTATGGAGCACATGCCTTATGCGACAAGGCTTTACCGACTACACCCGAAACATGAATTTTGTGGATGTAAAAATTCGACGGAACGGTCGGTCCCTGGCCGATTCGACCCAGAGTTTTTCCACCCCCTCCCCATCAGCGGCGTTCACTGCCAGTCTTAGTCGCGTGACACTTTCGGCAGATGCTTTGAAGATTCTCATCATCGTCAGTGCCGCCTTGAGATCTGGGAACTCGGTGATCGACCTCTGCTGCTAGGGCCACACGGCCAGCGCGCTTGCAGACCTGGCACAAACCGCCGTCGCGCAGCAGGATCCGCTCCCGCTGCTTAACCCACACAGACCCGTAACCGCGTGCATGCCGATTACCGCGCACGGCGTCCGGCTGCCACTTCACATTTTCACGCGCGTGGTGCAGACAATACGAATTGCCACCTGACACAAGGGCGCCGCATCCACGATGTCTGCATGGACGCATTGGTCTGGGTGGCATTCGTAAGTTGCAACAGAGTGATCAATGAACTAGCCTCGAACGAGGCTACCGCGCGAGACTGACTTCATGAAAAGCCCACGCGACGGACGCTGCGCGGGCTTTAGAGGCAATGACGCAGCCTATCGATTAAGGGCTGATTTTAGACCAAAGTGTTCGATCAGCAGTACAACTATTTTGTTCAATTGAATTGAACACTTTGTCGAGGCCGAGTCGCTCCCGCTTACGCCGGATAGACCTACCTAGGGCTGTAGCTCGAATGGCGAACCGCCGCGCTCGGTTATAAACAGTACCGCGTGCACACTGCTGTTGATGGGCTACCAACTTGATGTTAGCGCGAAACCAATACAATCCAAGAAAGCATTCGGCCTCTTCAAACAACTCCTCGCGATTGCATAGCTCGCTGATTGCCATGTTGAAAAATGGCATCTCTGGATCAAGAAACGAGTCAGGCTCCATTGCTGTCAAACGCCGCGGCGGCTGGAGACGCGCGAGCACGTTCGACTTGACGTACGGCGCAAAGATGCGGCGCGTCAGACACCAGATGACCCAGCGATGCGCCTTGTCGTCCGCCGCATTGCGTGCCCCTTCGCTCAACTCCTGTTCACTCATAGCCTCTCCGCTCATCCTGCTATCGCTCAACCCCATAAGAAATACTCCACTGATCCAACCAAGCCACCAACTGCTCGCGCAATTCTTGATTGCGAGGATACGGTAATTGGACCTCACCTCCCGCTTCGATTCCCGCGAAAGGACAACCCGGAAATGAGATCCAACTTTGACCGCAATCAACGCGTCGGACGGCCATCTGCAATATAGGCCCCGGGATGGCAGACATCTGTATGTACGTGAACGCGCTCATTCTCGGCTCGCACGCGGCAGCTTCTCGAAATCGACCGTGATGGTGACGACGGCTTCGTACTCTGTTCCGCAGCTTCCCATCCGGCTGCTAAGCTGCACAACGACGCTCGTGCCATCGCTCGCGCGGGGGACGCCTGCGGCGTTACACACGTGGTCCGCGAGGATGTGCTTGATCTGCTCTGCATGCACTACCGCGCGGTGGGTTTCCGTGTTTGTACGTCCGGTGTGGATGTTAATCATGCTGTGGCCCTTTCCGATGCCGGCGCGTCCGGCGCCATCCATGTCCGATCGCCGCTATCGCGAAACGCCTCAAGCGACTTCCAGTTACTCGCATAAAGGCAATCGACCCATGCGTATTCGTGATTGACCCAATCAGATCTTTGGATCGAGCCGCGGTATCCCAAAGGGATAAAAGCCAGCGCCTTCACCTTGTATTCCTCACCGCTGTGATCAAGATGCCGCACACGGCGCAAGCCATGCACCATCGTTTCTAATGGCGTTTTGTTCGTCATATAGGTGTATCGTCCGCGCATTCCTCTCTCAGTCACCAGACCAACTACGGGGATCTGTACGGTTAATACCATCGGCTGCATCATCTTCATGCGCTTTCCTCTTTCAAACCCATCTTCACAGCGCGCACTCGCTCCCATCGCGCGAATGCGCGGTCCCACGTTGCAAACTTGACCTTGCGCGCCGCCGACCCTTGATCGATCCACGCATGACAAGCGTGGCAGCCCGGAACGGTGAACTCGTGCTTCGCCTTAAGCCCCATTCCCTTGCCGTGCTTGCTTTGGTTTGAGTGGCAGGGCACGACCGACGCTGACGCGCCAAGGCAGACTCCTGCAAGCCGAATCCAGCATGATTCGCCGCAGCATGCAGCGAGATACTTGGAACCTTCGGCCACCGTCGGCTTCTTGATGCGCCGCTTTATCGCCGTGCGTCGCAGGGTGGTCGACCGGTCTGCCGTCTTTCTGAATGGCGACGGCGTAAGTCGCGAGTTAATCACCGAATTTCCTCCACATCCCAGCCGCCGCCGTCGCGCGCCTTTCTCGGATACACCACCTTGAAAACGAGGGGGAAGATCCGTGCAGCGACCTTCATCTTGACCTTGGCGTCGTCGCTGAAGATGGCACGCGCACCCTTCACGTCGTGCATCTCCAGCACCCCGGACGCAGGCAACACCACGTAATCCACAGTCAGAAAGGTCCTCGGCGCGAGTTTCAGCTTGATGCCCTCAAACATGTACCACTGGATTTCGCCTGAGCGTCGTTGCTGTTCGAGATGCGCTTCATAACGACGCTCGGTTGCGTTCTGCTCGCCGTCGCGAAGCCGACCGAGCGCGTGAAGTGTCTTTCTCGCAGCCTCGCCCGGTGTCGCCGTGCCGCGCGCCGCCACTACTTGAGACACCACCGGATCGAAGCCGGACATGATCTCGTCGACTTCGCTGTTTGGCTGTGTGCCGAACTTCTGCGCAAGCGCACGCTGCTGCGAATCTCGACCAACAGTTATGTCGCGTACGCGCGCCGTGCCGACGTTCTTCGTACCTGCCGGCACGTGCACGGGCCAAGATGAGCAGCGTTTCACCATGCTTGCGCTACCTCTCGTTTTACCAACGTGAGGCAATACGGGATGCCCAGAAACAGCGCAATGTAGGATTCGCGCTGCCACACGAGAATGCCGATGATTGCCATCGTGCTTACGAAATCGTAGAACGCGTTCACCGGATAACCATGCTCGTAGTCCCTTGCACGCACCAACAACGCCGCTATCCACATGATTTCGGCAATGATGCAGAGGTAAGCAATGGCGATTTCTCGCGCGTGTTCATATCCGCACTCGATCCACAGATACAGGCAGATAACCAGCAAAATGTCGAAGAAGATGGTACGTACAAGTTTCCGAAGATTCATGATTTTCAACTCCAGCAAAAAAAGGTCGATAAGACACGTCGACTGTCCCGACACGTAACGCCAGTCGGGGAGGAACGCGCAGTTGCGAAAGCCCGGACGAAACACTGCTTCGTTGCCGGAGCTACCTCGAGGCGTATGTGTTCTCACGGCTCAGGCGTGAAAATCCGCCGGCAACAGTGCATCGCCGAATATGTCGAGCACGTTTCGATAGAAGCGCTCGGACCCACTGCGCTGGGCGTCTTTCAGCACGTGGTCTATCCATGGCCCTTTGCCTGCGGCCTTCGCGACCAGCACGCGGTATTCGGGCAACGACTCGTCAGGGTCCTTAGGGCGCACACCGAGTCGCGCAGCCTCGCCGCAGACATCGGCTTCGCCGCCGAGCCACCACTCATTTCGGCTGGCGCCTGAGCGAGCGCTGGGCGCTTCGGCAAGTACCTCGTCAACGAACCGAGCCAGGAAGCCAACATTCACGGCACGGCTGTCAATGTCCCGCTCGCGCGCCGCCACCGCTCGACAATGCGCCTCGCGAAGCTGATCGGCCGTGATCCCACGGCGCACCCATGCGAGCACGTGCGCTCGGTCCGAACTGCGATTGACACGACAACGTTTGCGACGAGCCGCCTCCAAAGCGATAAGCAGCTCGGTGAGCTCGTGCTCAAGGTTTGGATTCTGGGTTTTCGAGAAAGCAGCAGCGGCAGCATCGGAGTTATCCACAGGGTCGCGCGCGCACGCGTTGCTGCTGCTTTTATCGTTAACGACAACATCGTTAACTACAGGGGTAAATCCCCGGGATTTACCGGGGGGTAAATCGTATAGAGCTAACCCGGGGGTAAGCGCTGCTAACCGGGGGGTAAGCTCCTTGGGGCTTACCGGGGGGTTAGCGTCGCTTACCGGGGGGTCAGGGACGCTTACCCCGGGAGTGGGACCGTTTCCGTCCTCGTCGTCGATCTCGTCGAGCTGCTCGGGACCACCAACGTCATACAGCACGCGATAACGATTGCAGGTCTGTCCGCCGCCGCCGCTGCGTTCCTGCGCTATGACTTCGATGTAGCCCCACGCGCGAAGATCAGCAATGCACTGGCTGATGCGCGCACGTGATACGCCCACGCTTT
This sequence comes from Caballeronia sp. LZ001, assembly GCF_031450875.1. Classification (NCBI taxonomy): domain Bacteria; kingdom Pseudomonadati; phylum Pseudomonadota; class Betaproteobacteria; order Burkholderiales; family Burkholderiaceae; genus Caballeronia; species Caballeronia sp. LZ001. The sequence goes on from NZ_JARTVX010000004.1 coordinate 2,223,076, forward strand.
CGGCGAGGGTTTTGCGTTTGACGAATGCCCAGCCGTTCTTATCGGTTCGGTTGCCAAGCGCCATCAAGACGCGCAGAGGCGTCATTGAGGTAAAGCGCGCGTCCGAGAGCACGCGATGTGGAATGATGATGAAGCGGCTCAACGCGCCCTCCTTTCGACACCAATGGCGCGCGTACGATCGATCAGAGCAAGCAATGCGACAACATCGATCCGGTAATACAGCTTATGTTCGAGACGCCGCTCAACTTCAATCAGTACACCAGCTGCGCGCAGCGCCTTACGCGCTGTGCGCTGTTCAGTTGCCGTGAGAGCGGTTGCGCGCTGGATCTCATCAACGGATTTGCTGACGCCCAGCGGCCCGCAACATTCGTCTTGCCACGCGGCAATGGCGCTGAGAAACAACGCGGCCTTCGCGCCCCCAAGGGGAGTAGCGAGAGCGGGATAATAGGCCCACGGGTGGCCTACGTTATCGAGGAACTCTAACAGCCTCATGCGCCACCTCCACGGTCACTTTGAGCGTCGGGAATAGCGCGAGAGCACAAGAGAACAGTCCAATGCGTATGCGTTTTAAGCACAAGGTCGCCAAGTTGCCGGTGCTCGACCCATCTGTAGACGTAGCCGCTCATGAGCGTGCCTCCGAAGTTTTGCGGGAAGCCCTATCCCACGGTTGACGTTCAGACGTGCCCGCGCCCGATGCAGCGTGTCTCGCAAGAATCGCGGAGATCGTGGACGCATAGAAGGAGACGTGTGCGAACGCGTCTTGATGCCGAGTGAGCGGCGACTCAAGCGCTTGCAGCGCAGGCATTGCTTTGCGCCAGGCAGCTTGTGCAATCGTGAGATGGATTAAGAGCGCGCCCAGGTGCTGGGCTTCGTCATGCCTGATCGCGATCCAGCCCGTCGCTTCGCATTCGAGCAACTCCGCTATCCAACACCGAAACTCGGCCGCCTTCGAGGTACGCGCAAGCGTGCCGAGTAAGTGCGCGCCACGTAGAGAGAAAATGCGGACTTGCTCATCGCCACCTTTTGCAGGCAGCGCCACAACGCTGGTCATGTCGTCGCTGAATTTTGCAGCGTTGCGCTCGAATAAGTCGCTGATCGCCCGATGACGATTTTTGTAGCCAAGGGCATCAGCAATCTGCTGCGCCCTTAGCCAACGTTGACCGTAACGATCGATAACGTCGAAGCAGTAAGTCTGAAAACAAAGAGATCGTGTTTGCTCAGGACGAGCGAGGGTATTGGCACGCATGGCGGCCTCTTGTGTTCGGGTTAACAACCCGCTCCCCACTGCTAAATGGGGTGGGCGGGCACATGACAGGGTTAGCAGACCGGGAACACAAGAAACCGGCGAGCCCGAAGGCTCCCCCGCCAAGGCCCGCCCATTGAAAGAGGCGCACAGAGGCGTTACGCACAAAAAAACCGCGTTGCGCGGTTGTGCGCTTGTGTTCTCCAGGCTGCTAAACCCGATCGCTTTGGTGTGAGCGACGCTTTGAGTATAGGCAGCACGGTAGGAAGCGGTCAAGCCCGAGATTTGCCGTTTATCGGCAAACAGCATATAATCTGCAGCATGATCCAGTCGTTTCGATGCGCCGATACGAAGGCGCTTTTTGAAGGCCAACGCATCCCGCGCTTTGCGAACATCCTGACCACCGCCGAACGCAAGCTCAGCGCGCTTGATGCAGCGGCAACCTTGGATGCGCTGCGCTCCCCGCCGGGTAACCGGCTGGAGAGTCTCAAGGGCAACCGCGCGAACCAGTACAGCATCAGAATTAACGGTCAGTGGCGAATCTGTTTCACGTGGACGGTAAAGGGTCCTGCCGACGTTGAGATCGTCGACTATGACTGAACAGGAGCTAATGAAATGGTCAAAAATGGAATGCGCCCGGTGCACCCAGGTGAAGTTCTGCGCGAGGACTACCTCGCGCCGCTTGGGATGAGCGCAAACGCTTTGGCGAACGCGCTGCATGTCACGGCCGGGCGTATCAATGACATCGTGCGGGAGCGGCGCGGCATTACGCCCGACACCGCAATGCGACTTGCGCGCTATTTTGGTGGAGATGCCCAAAGCTGGATGAACCTTCAACTCATGTACGACATGAAGATTGCCGAGCGTGACCTTGCTCGCGATATTGAGCGTGAGATTTCGCCTCGCGAAGCGGCCCATTTCTGAAAAACGATTTGTGCGCTGGTCCCAATATCGCCACAACGACGTGCGCGCGGCTGAGTATGACAATCGCCATAAACACCACATGAGCCGAATGCATAATCCGCCCCACCCTGGCGAGGTCCTCAGGGAATGGATTCCAGAAGGAATCACCGTATCGCAGGCAGCCAAGGCGCTACAGATAAATCGTGTGACGTTGTCGAAGCTTTTGAATGGCAAGGCAAGCGCAACGGCGAATATTGCTTTGCGCTTAGCAGCTTGGCTCGGGACTCCTCCCGACCTATGGATGGGGATGCAAGCCCAGTGGGATCTTTGGCAAGCGCAGCAGCAACCAAGGCCGGACATCAAACCATTGGAAAGACACGCTGGTTGATTTGGTGCGCACGCATGGCCATCGATGTCTTTTATTTTTATAATGACACTCACAAAACCAAATCTCGCCGTAAAAGAAGCGAAGCGGAATCTTGCTGGCGAGTTGCTGCAGGCGATCCGCGAAATGAAGGAAGGCCGTGCAGTTCGCGTCATGCACGTGGAGCCGTCCACAGCATCTGTCGCTCGCGATAAAAGCGGTCTGTAACAAAATGAATTCGCCAAGCTTATTGGCGTCTCAATGCGCACGTTGCAGGAGTGGGAGCAAGGCCGGCGCAAGCCGACCGGAGCTGCCCAAGCCTCGCTGCGCGTTGCGGCGCTGCACCCGGAAGCGCTTCGCGATCTGCAAAGCAGTTGAGTGGGCGCAGTTTTGTTCCGGTGTCTGACGGCGAGTGACGTCGATCGCGATAAGCAAGCCCGAAACAAACTCTGCTGAATACGAGTTAGCTCTTTATGCAATTGATTACCGGGCAAACGACGCGAGGGAAAAGCGTTTTCTATGACTTGTTCGCCGATAGCGAAGCGGCGTCGCTCGAAATGCGCGCAATCTTGCTTCAAGGGCTCTCGACCTGGTTGGACGGTCAGACGATGACGCAAGCCGCAGTCGCGAAAGTGCTTGGCACTAAACAGGCGCGCGTGTCTGACATCAAACGAGGGAAGATCAACCAGTTCAGCCTCGACTTGCTCGTCAGGTTGGCTGCGCGGGCTGGCCTGCATCCCCGCATAGAGCTTGAGTCCAGTCAGCCGAAAATCGCTTTCGAGCGCAGGTAGGAGAGCCGGAATGGCAACGTATAAAGAATTGCGAGAACGCGCACTGGCTGACGTGGCCGTGCGCGCGGAGTACAACAGACTGAATAGCGAAGAGTACGCGCTGCTTGATGAGATCCTGGCTACGTGGCGCGAAGCAGGCCTCAGCCACGCTGAAGTTGACGAGCGCATCGGCACGAAGACACCGGCAGCCGCATAATTGGAAGAATAACGCGCTTGCCGCAAGCACTGCCCGGCGGTTGACGTGGGACGCGACAACGGCAATCGTAAGAAAAAGTCGCCGCGCGGTGAGAAACTCACTGTCGATACATACGAAGTTCCAATTTTAGTCCCCTTAACCGACAGCAAGGGCGAAGTCCGTGAGATGACGAAAGCAGATGCGCATTTCTTTAAACGCGCAAGTGAAGCGCTGCCACTAGCGTTAATTAAGCGGCTCAGCGTGACGCCGTCAGAAAAGAGTTCGGGTGCAGAACTAGCGGGATGTGCTGCCCAGCGTCCACGCAAGTTAAGCTGACCAAACGATCCGAGCTGCCGTTTAGGCGTGAGAACGGGTCTCGCTAAAAGACTGAGAGCGCGTAGTTCCCCAGAAGCTGCGGACGAGAAAATCGAGCCCGTCATGCTCCTCCCTCACCGTTGTGCTCCATTCCCAACACCCAGCGCAGCGCGGCTGCGCGATCTCCCGACGACTTTTCGAGCTCGCGCGTGATCTCCTTTCGACCGCGCAGCTTTGGCTTCGCAGCGCCGATTACTGCACGTTGCGCGCGAGCGCGTGCGTGGCCAACGACATGCTGCCCCGCTGCAACCAATTTCTGAACATTTTCTCGTTGCTGGTCCGGTGGAAGCTTCGAAAGTTGGCGCGCGTGCGTGACATTGATGCGCAAGCTCTCTACCGCCTTGCGGACGTCGGCACAGCAGTCGAGCAGCGCGATGGTGGCGCGAACAGTGCCTATGCCGCACCCGAAGATCGTGCCGACTTCGGCTTCGCTGTAGCCGAGCGCCATTACGCGCCTCATCTTCTCAGCACGGCTGAGCGGCGTGTCCGCCTCACGAAGTTCGTTCTCGCCGATGATTGCAGTCAGCGTCGTGCGTCTGTCGCCTCGATACACCTGCGCCGGGATCTGAATAGGCGTCTCGCCACGTGCTCGCCGCCACTCGTTGACCAACTGGGCCGCTTTGGTACGTTGCCGACCAACCGCAACCTCGGTCTCTCCGGTCTCGGTGTTTTTCACAACCGAGATAGGTTGCAAGACGCCTTGAAAGTCGATGTTTCGAGCAAGATCCTCGTTGACCGGGAGGTCAACGCGTGGATCATAAAGCGGCGAATTCAGGTCCGTCACCAACACCAGCTTGTCAGGATCGAAGAAGAGCAGGTTCGTCTTTCCCGATGCGCCATAAGCGTCAATTGAGTTCTTTGCCATAGTTCATGCTCATCAATTTCGCGTCTCAATCGATCCATGAGCGCAGGGGTTTGCTGCCGTAATGCAATCCGGCGTATCGCATTTTTCGTAGTCGTACTAACCGCAAAACGAACACCCGTCAATCGCGCCTTTTCAGTTACTGATTCGTCTGCTGCTGCGGGGCTTCCTGCGGAGCTGACGGTATGGCGTCTGCGGCTCTGTTCCGCGCGACGGTGAAAGCTGCCATTGGTAATGGCATTGCGGGCTCATAGACAAAGCGCCGCTGTGAGAGTGTCTCGTTCTCGCCGGTCTCAACATGAAAGGCTCCAGGACATTCGGTTTTTACTTGCTCGACAATTGCCTCAAGTGTTTCGCTAGTCGCATTCTTAAGCATTCGATGATGCCGCTCAGTAAGCATTCTTGCTTCTCCTTATGGTACGCAAAACATGGCGCCTTCCGGCTTCATCCCCTTGATTGACCGAACCAACCGCCGCCGCTTGTCAAATGCTGGGAACCTCTTTCCCAGCGATAGTCCGCGTAAGCATCAAAGCCGTGACTGTCGGGTCCTAGCGAATGCTTTAAACTCCGCGGCTATTTTTGTTTCGCCGGATGCGACGTTGTGAAAAGAGGGACCCTGAGGTCGCAAGTGGAGGCAAGGCGCTTGCTTTTCGTCGAACCGCTGCGGATGGCGTCGGACGCAGTGGGCACGGCCGATCCCTAACGCTCGATCTTTCGCGCCGAAATCGGAATCGTCCTTTCACGAATGCGGCCTGCTTTTGAGCGAGTTCCGGCCAGATCAGATGCCAGTCAGCGGGTCGCAGATCGCGGCGACGGCAAATCCCGCGTTTCTCCGCCAAAGGTGCAAGACGAATCAATTTGTCGTCTGGGATGCCGCCTTTGCGCCACGCATGAACGGAAGGCGCGGTTATGCCCAACAGCCGCGCCACAGCTGTCGTGCCGCCCAAAGAATCGATGAGTGCGGAAGGTCTCATATCTCAAAAAACAGTGCAAAACCACACCATGTTAGGACTAGCTAAAGTCATTGTCAATAGCTTCTCCTTTGCGTTAAAGTGTTAGGATTAACTAATGCTCTCTGAAAGACTACTTCTTGCAATGAAGGCCGAAGGCATTAGCCAAGCAGAGCTTGCGCGTGCCTGTGGTGTTCGGCCGCCCAGCGTCCATGGATGGCTTAGTGGAAAGTCAAAATTTCTTCGTGGCGAAAACCTGCTCTCAGCAGCACGGGCGCTGAAGGTTTCGCAAGAGTGGCTGGCTACTGGCAAGGGGCCAATGAAGGGCCAGCCCGCGCACATACAGGCCGATTCGAACGCGCAACTCCGACCTCACGATCATCTGCCGCACGATGATTTCGCGCTAATTGCGCAACTAGATATTTCCGCAGCCTGCGGGGATGGGCGGCTTAATGAGCATGCCGACGTGCAGGGCAATTTCGTTTTCAGGCGCTCAACTTTGAGAGCCCTCGGCGTCACCGAGGTAACGGCACGAATAATCAGTGCTGTCGGGTGCAGCATGTGGCCGACTTTGCATGACGGTTGCTCAGTCTTAATCAACACGGCTGATGTAACGCCTAAAGACGGAAAAGTCTTTGCCATGTGCATACCCGAAGGGGGGCTTGTTCTAAAGCGGTTGATTTGGGATTACCACGCCGCAATAGGCGCACAGACTTGGATTATGCGCAGCGACAATCCTGACAAGGCTGCACATCCAGACAAAATTCTTCCGCCTGACGATCGAACAATGCTCGTTGGCCGCGCGCTCTGGAACGACAACTTTCTCTAACCGCACTAAGGCAGCGGGCTCCGCGTTATCTTCTCCTTGCAACTCGCCCGTTAGTCCTCTTCCCTGTTCGACGATAGCGCCACGCGCTTCTCCTCGCTATTGACTTTTAAGTTAGCCTCTCCTAATATCTTCATATGTATCGTTCGCATGTGCTTAGCCAGCACCTCAACCGCAATTGATCAACAGCCTGCGGCGGTAGGAATATCGCGCACACCCATCAGGATTAGGTCACCGATATTGATATGCGTGGCGGACATCGCATGGGCCATGCAGGCCCAGTTGATCAAACACGGCGCCCTTAAATGTCTACGATGGCACAAAACCTAGGTCTACTAAGTGGAATACATATGATTGAGGCAGCTTTAGCACTATTGCCGTTCCCCAAAGCCGCTACGCTTCTCGGCTTTCCGTTCAAAGACGATCCACCGAAACCGTTTCATTCGGACAAATCGCTCGTGCTCTGCACATCTGGCGCTGACAGGTCGACCGAATTTGGCTACACATGGCCGAGTGTTGGCGAAACGGCAGAAGCTTCCATCTGGGAGCCGAACCTTCGCTTTGGCGGTCTTCGTGGTTGGCTCTACGGTCATGGCGAGTATGCCCTTGGCGGATGTATCGAGCCGACAGCGAAGTGGCTCGTTGTCGAGGCGGATACGAGCGACATCATCGAATTCCACGGTATCTGCAAGTTTCCGCGCGGTAAGGTGCTTTTTATTGGCCCGCGCAAGAAGGCTGCTGAATATCTCATTACGCATGAGCCCCGCGCTCGCGAGCTTCCCGTGATTGGTGAGCATCGCACCGTCGGCAATGGCAAGTCCGCTATCGTTGGCGCGCTTGGCACAGCATCCGCTGGAGATAACGGAACCGCTGTCGCGGGAAATCGTGGCGTTGCGTTAGTTGGAGCTCGCGGAGTAGCAACCACCGGCTTTCTCGGCACGTCCGTGGCGGGTCGCTGCGGAACAGCTGTCGCTGGCGATGGTGGAGTCGCTGCTGTAGACGATCATGGAACTGCGATCACCGGCTTTCAAGGCAAAGCAAGCGCTGGCAAGCTTGGTCAAATCAGCATTTGGTATTGGGATTTCATGGAAAGGCGTTACCTCATGAAGGTCGGATACATTGGAGAGGACGGCTTAGACCCATACACCATCTACACACTGAGCGATGATAATCGTTTCATCAAGGTTTAACCTTCGTGAACAACAGAGACGAAACGATGACTCTTCTAACCCGCGCCTTCATTTTGGAAAAATACGGTGTTCGCCTCACGATGAATCAGTTGGCAACGCTACTCGCGATGTCGGAGGGCACTATCCGCAACCAAGTCAGCGCTGAAACCTTCCCGATCGCAACTTACACGGAGGGCTCTAAGCGGTTTGCATCGTACGAGGCTGTTGCGGACTATTTGGATTCCATGTCAAAGAAGGCGCGTGCGCGAGCTGCGGCATGATATGACGCCTGGCGAATCTGAACCAATCCATGGCGCGATGCAGACGATCGCTCGCCGCATTCGAACGAGGCGTACCGCTTCCACCTCCCTATCTACCTTATCGGCGCCTATAAAAGATTTCAGTCGCTTTGCCGCACTAAAGGTGGCAAGCCGAGTCGGACATAAGATTGCTCGTAAGCTGCGATAAACCTAGGATCTCCGGTCCGTACACGCGCGAGCCAATACCCCAGTTCCTTTTGACAACCCTCGCTTTCAATTCTAGAGAAGCACGGGGAAGTCGCTGACATTTGCGTCGCTGCCCAGTAAGCCGCGAAGATGGTCTCCTGGTCCGGATACACAAGTCGTAGGTTAGTCTTATCGCCTTCATTCAGCCATCTTTGAATGGAGGAAGACAGAGTCTGCTCCGTTTCGTTTGGTGCATAATTGAAAACGCGAACGGCGCCGTGCCGTGTTTCACGGAAGTCACTGAGAGCAATGGACACGACAAACATGACTGCCCGATGCCTCGCTAATCTATCATTCAGCGATATACCTACTGCCGTTGCAACGCTAACCGACAATATCGCGAGCATGATGGCCGTTCGTATAAAGGGTCCAGCGAATATTCGTTGGGACATTTGATAAAGCGAGTTGAACATCAGCAAACTTTCCGCCCTCTCCGGCTGCAGGAAAATATCGATTACAGAGCATGAAGGCGAAGGCGTCCTGCCCACGCTTCAGGGACATTGCAGCCAACTTGCCACTTATAATGTGGTTGCAGTCCGCTCCTCCGGTGCAAACCTTAGCCAGGCGGTACCAATCAGTTGCTGGATTCCGTCAAGCCGATTGAGCATCGAATCTGCTCTGTCAGTTGCCTCAAAAGTGCCGTGCGTCGGCCTCGGCGCGTGACGAATTCCTCATCGTCTCGCCCTTTTCTCGGCGTTTTTGCGCAACCCAAGATGAGCCATCCTCGCCACTGTCGCTTCGCACCGCATTCGATCGCTAAGGTTTGATAGTCCGCAGCGATGCGGTACCTGAACGACGGATAGCGCCAGCTCGCATAAACGTGGGAATCGTTCGATACAATCAAAACGTTACGCGCGTTAATCTCATGAGCAATCTCCTGAATCAGGCGAACAGCCAGTTGCTTCGGTCGCCATCCATGCCATTTGTGAGTCAACGACCGGAATAGTTCTTGCCCGTTCCTCCCCTGTGCCGGACCTTGCACACTTCCTATCATCAACCTTGGACGAAAAATTCGTCCTCCTAAGCTGGCTATTGAAAACGAGCATGAAACGACGGAATAGCCTTCTGCGTCTTTGATGGATAGCGTCCAATCTCCCTCCCTCTTAAATTGCTCTAGCACTTCAATTACGACCTGCCAGCTTTCTTCACCTACTGAGAAGGTTGCGACAACCGCGACGCCTGACTTAGCAATTTCGCCTGCTATCGAAGGAAGCAGTTTGCATGCGAAACGTTGATGCTCCAAACTCACTCGGAGAATGTCGTCTGGCTGGAGCGCATTGTGCAGGAACGGACGGTGAATACGCTCAAAGCATTGCGGCGCTCGGCTCACTAGCCCTGGAGTTTTTGACGATAAGCAAGCGTCTAACCAACAAATAGTCGTCTTGTAGCAAATTAGAGTTCGGGTAACAAATCGGAATCTACGCCAGCGCGCGTACATGGTCTTGCCCGGATACACATGCAAGGCGCACTCCGCAACAAACCGCGAACGAGTTCGATTTATCGATGCTAGCTTCGGGATCCATTTCTGTTTATATTCTTTCAATTTCTTTGTTTAAAACGTGCACTCGGGTGAGACTTGGCGACACCCCTGAATTAATGTCGACCGTTCGCATGAGCCTCGCTTCGAAAGACGGTAAAGAAGATTAAGCCCAAAATCCCTTTAGTAATCGCGGCGACAATTCCCTCACGTGAAGGTGCGGGCGTCAATTTAGGCTTGCTGTTTCTTCAAAGTCAGTAGGAGGTCAATTCCACGCCAGCATCGCGACGCTGGGAGCGAGCGTGTTCATGTGTCTTGTCACGGCGAAGGGCCTTCCCCGTGCGGTTGCTCGGGTTCATCAACCAACTTTGTTGCTCGAATGACTTAGAGCGATGGTGCTTGCGTTTTTTCTTACCCTCTTTGGAGCCTCGCTTCAACCGGCTCTTTGCCGGTAAGTGTTCCGCATACGATCGTCCATTTGAGACGTTGGAAACTACAGCTGCATCTGCCGCGCTGTAGGATAAGCAAGCAGCGCCGATGCAAGACACCAAGACCATCACTTCGCCGACTTTTTTCATAGCCTTCAATTTCGACCCCTTCATTCATGTGTTCGCGAGAAAAGAGAGAGTAGCGTTGGCTCGTTAGCGATGGAATCAGACGGGTACCAAAGTTCGAGGCCAAAGTCTGAACGAATTATGTTGAATCGAGAGATCGTTTCAGATGCCTGCCAGCGCTTGGCGCATTCGACAGAGGGATAACGTTGTCTAGGATATCGAAGCGCGTTGAAATCGACGTGAACGGTTTAGTCGGCTATGGGAAATGATGTGAACGGTGCTTGAAAGACCTTCTACTTAAACCGGCGCACCAGCCGCGTCCATTTGGGCGCCGGCGCGCTGATTGCTCCGCCGAAGCTTCTCAATGTCCGCGTGACGGTCGTGGAGCGCCCCATGACCATCGCCGCTATCATCCTGCGCGCTCAATTGGAGTATTTCGATATTCAAGTGCGGGAGACAATGAGAGTTGCGTCGATCGGCTTTCGTACGCCTGGCTGATTGTTGCCGAAATCCGGGTCAATCTAGTAGTGCTGAGCGCCCCAGACTGGCACAGCACGTCGTGTGGTGTGGCGATTGCACGAACAGAAGCCAAAACAGCTCCTTTACCGAGTCGTCGGATTCGGAATAGTCATTTAATCTCAATCTTTATCGAGATGTCCTGTGCATTGCCACGGCAGAAACATCGGAATCACCGGCATTTTGTCGGCCCACTTTGGGCTTTAGACAGCCTCAGGACATGCTCGACCGCGTCGCAGCAGCGCATCCCGCAACGTGACGTCCTCGATGACTGATAACGGCGAACCAATACGTGGTACTTCCTAACGCCCTACGCTTTTTGGAGAGATAGATGGTCGACGACGAAGTTCCCTTCACCAAGGTGCAGCTCTTCGAGGCACTTCAGACACTTCAAACCGCTTTGGACGAGGTTTCGGATAACGTCGAAGTGCTGGCCCTAGCTGGGCGCAAGCATCTGATAAACGCCGAGTCCCGCCATGCTGTGTTCAGCATCGAAGCAACAATTAACAGAGCTCGGATGACTGCGGTTCACAGCCTGTGGCCCTGACACAGGCTTGAGCCGAGGCTAGTCGGCATCGATTGGAGCTGCCTTTTCCCTGTCGAGCAGTGGACCCCGCATGAGAGAACGCAATAGTAATTTGACGAACTTCCGTCCATGATGTAAGTAGGAGCTTAAAGAGGTAGCGCGGCAGGACCTGTGGTGTCTCTTTTTTTGTCATTGACGACTTGTGGCCGACAGGGAAAAAGAGATGTTCGATGAAATAATACCGTTCACGAAACTTCAGATGCTCGACGCAATCCAGGCGCTTCAGGCCGGACTGTCAGAGATCTCGCAGCAAGCCGACGCCATGCTCGAAGTGGCCAACTCCCGTGGACTCGATCTTGAGGCACATGTCTTCGTCGTTGAGACGATTCGCGCGGTGGCTGAGGCAAATCATGCCGCGAAAATAAGCCTGGGCCTGTGATTGGGCGTGAAGCTATGATTCGGCTTTTGTTTTGATTACAACGCTTTTATACAAAATGGCGGAATTATGAAAGACGACGATGTCGCCTGGACGAAGGTTCAGATGTTTAAGGCGATCCGGTCATACCAAGTTGGACTTGCTGATATTTCGGCACGTGCGGACGATTTTTCCGAGCAACTGAAAGAGGCGGGACTCACTCCGGAAATACGCATGTTTCTTGATCAGATCGCAGGTTTAGTCGTCAGCACCACAGTTGAGGTGGCTGAAGTGCTCGACCGATAAGTGCCCTCCGTGATGTATCGCGCTGAGATTGAAACGAAATCGTCCGCGGCCGTCGCTTTCAGTCGCAGCCGACCGTCGCGAGCAGCTAGGAACACTTAGGCTATCGCAGCCGCGATGACGACGCCACTCGAAGGTTGAACGACGCTGTAAGGTTCGCCATCGGCTGACCGGCTCGTCGGTTAGGCAATACGCTTACAAGACGAATTTATTTGTAAGCGAATCTTTAAGAAAAGCACACCCATGCCGATATCATGGTGTGACTTCACATTCCGGCCCTCCCTTCGACGCGCGTGTCATTAACATGAATGATGGCGAGCTAGCACACCTTCAGGTCGCCGTGGCCATTGTCCTGCGCTCGCCAAATCAAGTTTTGCCGCCCGCGTACTGGCGGCGTCGCATCGTAGACTTGCTTGCCCGAGGTTCGCTTATACAAAGCGAAGTCGCCGTGCTAAACGAGTTACTTCTCCGCCTCACCGAATCTGAGGACAGATGAGGCGTCTATGCAAGTTACCGGTGGGTTGCCAACTCGCCATCCAACTCCGCGTCCGCCAGCGCGAGCTCAATGTTGTCTCGGTTAGTATCGATTCAGCCGGCGAGCCCAAAGAAACGCAGCACGTTCGGCAGCTGACTTAGCCGGGAATAACGCAGGGACAGAGTATTGCACTGCCGCCTCGCGACGGTGTGATGTCGGCCAATGGCGGAATAGCCGCAGAATAGCTCTCCATCCGTCCCGATATTCTTCTACCAAGCATTCCACGATGTAACCGCCGATCTTGTGCATGGCGACCTCCGTCCGAGATTCTTCATACAAGCAACTCGCGGGCCTAATTAACTGAACCATTGCAAGGGCAACGCGAGCCTCCTTCCCAAAAAATCTCTCTGCATGCTGCATTGGCTCGAACTGGAGCAATTTGGTGCTTTTCCATACGGCCAGCTAAGTTGCGGTGGCTTTCAGACGTGAGAACGGGACTTCGATAGTATTCGCACTTGCCGTGCTCTCTGGGCACACCCGCTTCGCACAATCGACGTGAGGCCGAGGATTGCATGCGAACAGTCAGGTCATTAGAACCGGTATCCGATGTTCAGGCTTGCAGTTACCGGATTTAGTGGCAAGACAGCATTGCCGTACAATTCTCTTGCTGGATACACGCGCTTATGGCCGTCGACGACATAAGTGTCTTCTTCCATGTGATGGCGGTAGCTTATCCGCGACTGAAGTGGACTGGCAGAAAGTGAGAACACTCCAAACAAGTGTTGATTGAAGTGGAAAGACACGCCAGCAGTCACCAATGGCGCCGCCAATGGAGTTCTCATGTTCATCTGAACAACGTGGGGCTGCCAGTCAGAAACGTCATTACTCAGGTGGACACCATTTTCGAACTGGAGCGCGACCCCGCCGCCTAGGAAAGGGCGAATCGTCGTATTCGGAATATCAAAGAAATACTTGGCTTGAACGGTTCCACGAATAAGCGATCCATGCGCCAAGTCGCGATTTGCAAATTCCTCAAGCTTTCCGTAAATCGCATAGTCATATGGTGAGCCGACCTCAGCCTCAACCGAAATGTTGTTCGTGAGGAAATGGCCGATGGTGAGATTCGCGGCACTTGCATCCTTGATGCTGATTCCCGTTCCGGGGGAATCATGGAGAATTCCGCTCTCACTGATTAAGATCGGACCGCTCCTGGCGTGGAAAATCGCCGTCTCGCCTCCTACCAAGACATATGTCGGATCAGCCAGTTTCGACAGCGCATTTGTGGAAATAAGTAAGAGTATGGCGCTCAGAAAAAATCTCATGTTTATTTTCGTTAGTGCAGGATGACGGATTCGCAATATAGGGTGTTTGGCGCGATCCCGATTGATAACGCATAAGTCGATTAATGGTGTAAGCACTACCGGACAGAACGATTATGGTAGACGACGCAAGATGAAGCGCACTGTCCGAAGCCTTACCGCAAATTTACCCGGATGTTATATGCCAGCCTCCTCTCGCGATCGTGCTTACAAATCTTGGATGAGTTGATGGAACGTGAATCGATCCTACTGTCTGCCTAGCCTGCGAGACGAATTCGAGAAGGTACTCGCTGACCTCGTTTTCTCCGCCAGTGAACTTTAAGTCTTTACAGGCGAAGATGTCTTTCAGCGACGCGCCGTTTGCAAGGTGCAGGATATGGAAGGCTGAATCTTCATAACCAACATTGACTGCTCGCGGGAATACACCAACGAACACCCTGCTCTTCACTACCACAGCGATTGCGTGTCTGCCCCACTCGATGTTGCAAAGCATCATTTCCTCTCGGTTCGGTACTTTTAACGCGTAGCGAGCGCGCGAGTGACCTCAGCATCGCTGTGTACGTTTCAATGTATACACTCGTCAAACTGCGGCGCGTGGAGGGCTCAATCCTCGCGTTCGTGCCGCCTAGCCAAGCCGCAACACAATTAAACACCAAAAATGAGGCATCGGCAAAGTTTACTTGCCTAGACATGTTTTTTTGCTGATGCATTGTTCGCACGGCGATACAACGTGCGACACTTTTGCCAACGAAATTCGTTTTCGTTCTAATAATTCACGATAAGTAAACGATTTATAAGATATATCAAACTTTTTTAGTTTATTCGGCTTTTATATGCGTAAAGCACTGCCATTTCTGGGTAGCGTTCAGCGCCGCATCCGCGCGTAAGAGGGCTCTCCTTCAGGGCACACTTCGCGCGTCCTCACGCGAGACGGTCGTTTGAAATCAGCGCTTCAGTCGTCGTCAAATACCGCCCGGCTTGCTCCGCAGCGGATGACGAGTCGAAGCTGCGTGCTGGCACTCCGCCTCTCGTGGCTAAGCGACGCGCGAGAAGCACACGTACCTCAGAAGTTCCGTAATGTAGAGCGCGGCAGGTCAGCAGATTGATAACGAGTGCCTGGGTTTAGTTGTAAGCGCGCGTCGAGGCACTCGCGGGCGGGAACGGCAATCATCGTTGTTCCGGACTATGAAACTGTGCAATATCGAGGGAATGACTCGATAGCGCCGGTTGGTGACACGAGCCGACGCGTACGCCGCTTTCGACCGTTTCGTGTCGATCCATTCGGCGAAATATCCGAGGGCAACCGAGACGCTGAAAAAGGATCGCGAGAGAGCCTGTTGGCGTTCTTCAACGCGATTGAGTCGACGTTCGCGACGGTACATCATCGAACGACGCGTACGCGTAACTGCGTGTCGCGGCCTACCTTCCTCGGTCTGGCATACAAGCTGATGGAGGAGGCGGAGAAAACTTGGCGCCGCATCAACGGACCGGAAAAGATCAAGCTGTTGCTCGAAGGCGTCACCTTCAAGGACGGCGAACCGGTGCAAGGCGATCGACCGGTTCAGCAGAAACTCGCCGCTTGAAATCGACCGTGACGATGCTGCTCATACACCACTCTTGACGTTAGCTCGTTCGAGCCGCGAGTCAGATGAACCGCCAGTATCTCAAAAGAGATTGATATACGATCCCTACTATCTATGTGGCCGCATGCGAAGAAGCGTTTAGCGTTGGCTTTTCTGAGTCAGTACATGCGCGGGCGGTAGCCGCAGAGAACGCTTAGTGTGAAAGGCATAGGACTTGTTAAGCGACGGGTGACCGTCCGACTCTTCGTCTATGTGCTCATGCCAGCGATTAACGCTGAGCATTCAAAACATTATGTGATGGCCGGCGTTAAGCCATACCGTCGCATTGGCCGCGGTCCCGGTCGCCGGCTTGCGAGCTTGACGAAGCGCCATCTAAATCAGGGAAAGGCTTGCATACACGTCTAATAAAAAGATTTCGCTTGCCCTTCTT
This sequence comes from Caballeronia sp. LZ001, assembly GCF_031450875.1. NCBI lineage: Bacteria > Pseudomonadati > Pseudomonadota > Betaproteobacteria > Burkholderiales > Burkholderiaceae > Caballeronia > Caballeronia sp. LZ001. The sequence continues at coordinate 2,238,838 of NZ_JARTVX010000004.1, forward strand.
TGCATCGCATCCGCTCCGTTATCTTTGAGCGCTGCGGACGTATTTCGCATGACACGCGGGGCCCAGTACCTGATGCCGATCAGCACACGTGATCGTCAAGCTTGAACATTGCGACAATGCGCGCCAGCGCGGCGGCCTGATCCTGCATCGCGCCGGCCGCTGCAGCCGCTTCCTCGACCTGCGCTGCATTGCGCTGTGTATTTTGATCGATTTGTACCACCGCCTGATTAACCTGACCGATACCGACACTCTGCTCAGAACTCGCATTCGCGATCTCGCTGATTATCTGGGTCACGCGTTCAACTGAAGTTACGATTTCTGTCATTGATGCTTTAGCGATCGCAACTTGACGGCTGCCCTCATCGACATTTTCGGCGGACCCATCGATCAAATGCTTGATTTCCTTCGCGGCGCTAGCGCTGCGTTGTGCCAGCGAGCGTACCTCCGACGCGACGACTGCGAAGCCGCGCCCTTGCTCGCCTGCGCGGGCAGCCTCGACGGCCGCATTTAGCGCGAGGATATTGGTCTGGAATGCAATGCCGTCGATAACCGCAATGATCTCCGTGATCCGCCGTGAAGACTCGCTGATCGCAGCCATTGAGTTCACTACATCAGTGACGACTTCACCGCCGCGTTGCGCGCACCCCACGGCGGCGACGACCAGATCGTTAGCCGCACGCGCATTCATGGCATTCTGTTGCACAGTTGTTGTGAGTTCTTCCATTGCCGCCGCAGTTTCTTGCAGGCTAGACGCTTGGGCTTCAGTGCGGGCGGAAAGGTCCAAATTTCCGGAGGCGATTTCACCCGAGACTGTAGTGATCGTCTGCGTGCTGGTGCGTACCTCTCCGATGATGCCGTTCAACGATTCCACGAAACGGTTGAAAGACTGAGCAAGCACCCCTACTTCGTCTGAGCTTTCCACTTTCATGCGCCGAGTGAGATCACCTTGGCCGTTCGCAATTTCACGCAGCATCAACGCTGCGCGACCGAGCGGACCGACAATCGTCTGACACACGAACATGATGATTAGCAATCCAATGCCGCCGCCAACCAGAGAAGCGACGATGGCAGCAATTGTCGATGTTTGTGTAATCTTGCCCAATACGTCTGCTTCAGGCACCTCAGCAAGCACGTACAGGTTGAGCTCAGGCATGTATGAGGCAGCCACGAACTCCCGCCCATTTGCTCCGGCCACGCTTGTTATTGCGAATTTCTGCCCGGAAAGCAGCGCTTTCACAGTTTCCCCGCCAAAACCAAGTTGGTCTTTCAGGAAGTGATGACCATCTGCGAGCGTCGTGTCGCGATGAATAACGTAAGCGCCGTCCGGGCGCACAAGATAAACAAAACCGTGTTCTCCGATGCGGTAGTTGCGAATCGCATCCGCGAGTTGGCTGATGGACAGTCCGAGTGACGCAACGCCGACTTTTCCGCCTGCGTCGAAGCGAGAGTTGATAAAGAGGTTGTATTGCGACGAAGCCTTGTCTTTGTCGAGATCCAACTCATACGGCTTGCCACTCGAAAGAAATTTATATAGCCATTGGTCGCCGGCGTCGCTTCGCGAAACTGTCCGGGACAGGCCAGTCTCGTTCAGATATTTGCCCGTTTTAGCAGACACCCACGAAATCGTCGACGCATTTGCTTGTTTCTTCAACGCCTCCGCATAAGCCTTCCACTCTCCAATGCCATCATCGGGCAAGCCTTTGGCTTCCCAGTTCAGCAGGAAGGTATTCGAGGCCATCCCATCCGCGAGCGCAAGCGGCGCGCCAATCTGCCGCAACACGTCATTACGAATTTCGCCCAGCGCGGCTGGCAACTCGACGGCCACCGCCCGCTGCTTGATGCTGTTGCCTGTTAGGGCGACACTCAACCCCGTCGAGACCAACACAAAACAAAGGATGGCGAAGCCCATTGCTACGAGAAGCTTTTGGCGGACCGTGAGACGATTGAGAAGCTTCATTTTATTTCGCTGCAAAGAAGGAAAGGGGATTTCAGACCGTTTGGGGATCATCCGATTGCTCAACATGCCTGCATCGAACGAAGCATCCACCGCTTTATGGGTAACGGTTCTCTCGCTAACAAAGTTGAGCGTTGAGCACCATCGTCGTCCATATAGTTGTCATATCGCACAGGACAACTTCGGCTCGTTCGTAACGAGGTCGCCGCTATATTGCGTCGATTCGTCGTGCGATAGACGGACCCAACGATTGCGCCCTGCATGTTTGGCGCGATACATTGCTGCGTCAGCGAGGTCCAGCACGCGCACTCCTTCGACAACTTGCGTATGCTCGAATAGCATGAGACCCGCGCTCACCGTTACAACACCGTATGCACTATCGGCATGCGTGATCGAAAGATTTCGAACTCTCTGCACCACTGTTTCCGCGAGTTGTTCCGCCGCGAGCACGCTGTCGACCGAACACAACACCGCGAATTCCTCGCCGCCAATCCGCGCAGCCGTCGAGCCGACCGGCAACGGCTCGCTGATGGCAAGCGCGACCGCCCTCAAGACCGCATCGCCGAATGCGTGTCCGTAGCGATCGTTGAAGCATTTGAACCAGTCGACGTCAATGAACAGAATCGCGATCTTGTTGTCAGCTACGCCCTTAGCACGTGGGACATTTATCAATGCTGCTTCGAAACAGCGACGATTAGCAAGCTCAGTTAGAGGATCTCGCAGCGCCAGCGTTGCAAGTTCGTCATTCGCAGCGCGAAGCCTTTCTGCAAGGTCCTGCTGCGTACGGCAGATCGTTTGCACCCGAGTCAAATATTGACGGCGGTCAGAAAGTACAGACGCCATCAGATATGAAGCAAGCACGCATGCCAGAGCAAATCCCTGAACTGCGAGAATGGCCTGCTCGGGACCTGTATATGTGCCCAGCGGACTAAGAAGCGGTTGTCCAACGGTGCAAGTCACCGCAAGCGCCGTGGCGATGCAGGTGCCCGTTACAGCCACATAACTGCCTGCGTAAAGAACGGCGAGTACCACAGAGGGCAATACCCAGTAGGCTGGTATCCAGTGCGATTGTTGAAATGCGGCGATGGTCACGACTAAAACGATTGCGTGCGCAAATGCGCCTTGTCGGCACATCCTCAGGACGTTCTCTGATGACCTTCGGCGCCTTCTTGCAACGAACAATTGACGCTGCGCACGTCGGAAAACATAGCCGAGCGGCATGAAAAGCAATAGACCGAGCGCATCGCTGACGAACCAACTGCGGCTGACAGACAGCGGAGGCCACCCTAGTGCGAGATGCGAGGCCACCCCGACCGTGACCGCCGACACTGTTACCGGAAAAAGCACCGCGCAGGTCAAAAACCAAAACAAACTGCGCGGATTCTTGACTGCTGATACGGAGGCATGAGAAACGGTGAACGAAATCCAAAGGACCACGAGTTCAATAACATTTCCGAATGTGAAAAGCGGCACCGCCGTGCGATCAGTCAGGAACGCCGCATTGGCGATGAAGCCGCCGATGGCGACAGCGCTGACAAGGTCGCTCCAGTGGGTATTACGGCCGTTATAAAACAGGCCGACAATCAGACCATTTGCAGGCCATATACTGCTGACGCCCCATGTCGTCCGGGTCAGGGCTATGCCTAAACATGCAAGCGCGCCATACGTCGACACTACTATCAAGAAATTTGTAAGGCGCTTCATTTGCAAAATGCTATGGGTCAAGCGTGAGACACCGCGCTTTCTGCTCTATGCACGGAACGGCGCGACAGCACGAAAGGTATAACGGCACATCCGCCATCTTCTATAGGTTCCGCAGCAGGAAAGGCGTGTTGCCGCCTTCCGCCAAGAGCTATAGATGTGTTAATTTCGGCGCTGGCTTTGATAGAGTTGCAAGAGAGTCAGGCGCACACCCGAGCGTAGTGGGCTCGGCCCCGAAGTAGCGGCCCGGCGTCGTGCCGAACGTCCGCCGGAATAACGCGATAAATGCGCTCGCATTGTCGTACCCGAGCTGCAGGGCAATACTGGTAACTGGCTCTCCTGCCGCTAGCAACTCGAGTGCGCGCACAAGCCTAGCTCGCTGTCGCCACGCGGTGAACGTCATGCCAGTCTCTGAAACGAAGCGGCGACTTACCGTACGTGGTGCTGCATGCGCCCAGATGGACCAGTCTTCGAGCGATCGCGTGTCAGCGGGCGAATCGGCAAGTGCGGTCGCGATGCGTAATAGCCGAGCGTCGCTAGGCATCGGCAAGCTAAAAGCATCGGCGGGGCTGCCGGCGATCTCGTCGAGGATCACGGCGGCGATGTGCCGCTGTCGGTTGTCTAAAGGCGCGTACTCCCACTCGGCCGCACGCACGATCGCCTCTTTCAGCAAGCCCGTCATCTCGATAACGCGCGGCTCTTTGGGCAGTGCAGCGCACGCGTGCGCAGACACGTATGCCGCCCAACCCGAGAACGGACCGTGCGAACGTGCGGCGTGGACGGTTGATGGCGGGATCCACGCGGCCCGTGTCGTCGGAAGTACCCAAGCGCCGCTATGAGTCCGAACGCTCAGCAGGCCTTGAAAGAGGCCCAGCAATTGACCCGTAGGGTGCTGATGGGCCCCTGACTCGCGCGGAGCGCTCTGCTTCCCCGCTAGCGCGATCAACGGTGGATCCACACCCGTCAACGTATGGACGAGGTCGAATTTGCTCTGCAGATGATTGAGTGAAGGCATGGCGGCTTCGCGCTATCGGTTGGCACCTATAGTCTACCGCTGCCAACGCTTATCGGATTATGCTTCGAGCATCCTCTTGCCGGAGCCGAACCATGTCATCTGCCGCGCTCGACGCGAGCGACCTCGCCCGCTTGTATGATCAACCATCCGAATTCATCACAAAGGGCGTATTGCCGCGCCTGCTACCTTTCCACCTTGCCTACTTGCGTGTTGCGAGTTTTTTTTGTTTCGCTACAGGCAATGCTGCAGGTCTAGATGCGTCACCTCGCGGAGGCGAACCCGGATTCGTGCACGCGCTCGACGAAAAGCACGTCGCCTTTGCGGACTGGCCGGGAAATAACCGCATAGCGTCGTTGCGAAATTTGACCGAAGACGACCGCGTTGGCATGTTGTTCTTGTTTCCCGGTCTCGAGGTATTCATGCGCATTAATGGACGCGCCACAATCACAGGTGACCCAGCAGTTCTAGGACGCTTTGCCGAGGGCACAAAAACACCCAAGACGGTAATTGTCGTGACGATTGACGGGGTACTGTTTCACTGCGGCAAAGCAATTAATCGAGCAAAGCTCTGGAGCGACGCATCGCGACTTGATCGTTCGAGCGTTCCGTCGCCTGGAGAAATGAAAGCGGCAATGGCTGAAAAGGATGCGAACATCGTACGCACGATCGACGATGCGTACTACCAGTCAGTCCGCAAGAACTTGTATTGAGCGCCAAGGCTTGGGCAGGGACATTGGACTATAGAAATGGTGCCTGCAGTATCCGAACGTCTTAACGCGGCGCATTAGTATAAATAGACGGCATGAAAATGACCTTAGAGCAGATTAAAAGAGTTTATCGGGACGCCATTGATCCAAATGCGGACGGCGAAAGCGCCGCCTGGTGGGCATCGGTCGCGTTGGATGTCTTGGCGGTAGTAGACGCACCGACGGTCAGGAGTGCTGCCGGCCACATCGCTTGGTGGCATTCCGATTGGGAGTGGTCGCAGGTCAACGACTCTGCGCTCAACGCAGCAAAGCGGCTGCGTCATGCAGCTCGGCGTTGTCTGACCGAACGCGCAGAGCAAAATGCCTTTCCCGAAAGCGACATTAAAGGCCAAGTTAGCGCGAGCGTTTATCACCGCGCAGGGAATAATTGAGCGCAATGCATGACGCTTGCAAGCTGGTTCTGATGTAGGCCTAACGGCGCTCGTGCTGCCGGCTCGATGCGCCAACTCGGGCACCACGGAGGAAGCCACGACTCGCGGCGTATGCTGCTAAGGAGACTCTGCAGAACTCCTTCTTGTGGTTACAATAAGGAATACTATTAGTAAACAAGCGACTTGGAGGCATCACGATGACGCAGCTTCATCTCGGCTTGGACCTGTCAACCAAGCGCACGCGTAAGCGGGAGTTTCTGGACGAGATGAAACGAGTGGTGCCATGGTCGAGGCTGATTGCATTGATCGAGCCGCATTATCCGAAGGGGAAGACCGGTCGGCCGCCATTTCCGGTAGCGACGATGTTGCAAATTCACTTCCTCCAGCAATGGTTTGGTCTGTCGGATCCAGCGATGGAAGAAGCCGTCTATGATGTCCCGCTGTATCGCGAATTCGCAGGCTTCGATGGAGGGATGACCCGTGTTCCAGACGAAACGACTATCTTGCGGTTTCGGCACCTGCTCGAAGCGCATGGCATCGCTGCGCAGATTCTTGCGGTCGTCAATGAGATATTGAATGAAAAGGGACTGATGCTTAAAGCCGGTTCGGCTGTCGATGCTACGTTGATCGCAGCGCCCAGTTCGACCAAGAACGGGTCGGGCACACGTGACCCGGAGATGCAGTCGACCCAGAAAGGCAGGAATTGGTACTTCGGCATGAAGGCGCATATAGGCGTGGACGCAGAATCAGGCCTCGTTCACACGGTCATCGGCACGGCGGCTAACGAGCACGACATCAACGCGGCCCTTGCGCTATTGCACGGTGAAGAAACGGATGTTTACGCTGACGCTGGATACCAAGGCATCGAAAAACGTAAGCAAACGGGCTCGGCTCGATGGCATATTGCGATGCGGCCCAGCAAGCGAAGGAAATTGAACTTGAAGAATCCTCTCGATGCGATATACGACAAGATAGAACGACTGAAGGCCGGGATTCGTGCAAAGGTCGAACATCCGTTCCGAATCATCAAGCGACAGTTTGGTTATTTGAAGACGCGATACCGGGGGCTGGCGAAGAACACCGCACAGATCACCACATTATTTGCGTTGGGCAATTTATGGATGGTGCGCAAGGCGCTGCGCAAAGCGTAAAAGACACCGCAGGTTGAACTCGCCCCGCACCCTCGTTGAGGGCACAATTGGGCCCATCGCCTCTGTCATTGATGGACCGAGCTGGATAAAAAAACTGCTCCAACGTCTACATGGTGCACAGGCATTTTAAACCGTGTTCTGCAGACCGTCCCTAATTGCGCGTCACTGCCGAGGCGACTCGCTGTGCACCGTTGCCCTCGCAACTCGGATGGCTGCACCGACCGTTTCGTGACGTCGGTCAATCGATTTCAAAAACATCTTCACGTTAGACTCGAGGATGTCTCGTCTCTGGTCATTGGTCACTTTGTGCGGACCTCGAATGCATGATCCATTCACAACTCCCGATGACGCAGCGATCGGCCTGAAGTTCGAGTCGCGGCTTTAGCCGTTGATCATGGTGGTGCTTTTGTCCACGCCCCGCGGAGACTCGGAGACTCGAGGGTGGCTCCAAGTGAAGCCAGCTCAGCCGCGAAATAGCGGCCCGGCGTGATACCGAAGGTTCGCCGGAATACTGCGATAAACACGCTCACATTGTCATATCCGACCTGATACGCAACACTGGCGACAGGCTCACTTGCCGCCGCACAGTGATCGTGAGCCCAGTCTCTGAAGTGAAGCGGCGGCGACTCACTGCCCGTGGCGCTGCACGAGGCCAGCGTACGTGACGCTGCATGCGCCCAACGTTCAACCCCTCCTCACTCGTAGTCCGAAAAACGCCTTGCTGCAAATTTCTACAGCAAATACGTGAGACCAGTCCTGAGAGTCATCACCGCTCGCATTCCACGCCGTGACGTTTGCGATAGACCTGCAGCTTCCCCGCCGACCCCGTCAAAGACCATACGCCGCTGTTTGGACGCACTGCCGCCCGATCAGCCTGCGTGCGCCGCACGGTCACCGACATTCGTAGGCGATCTGCGAAGCGCAGCGAAGGACATGCCGCACATTAGTGCTGCGAGGAATTGAGGATGATGTCCAGAACGCGCGCACCTTCAAGGGCACGAGTCGGTCGATCTGCCGAATTCATCTTTTCGCCTGTTCGCCTGCAAGTACCGATGGCAGACAGGATCGCAAGGACAGTCGCGTTAAGCTTGCTCGCGAAATTGCGTCAAACAGAGTCCTTTGAGACGAGCGTCTACCGCGCGGCCTCTTGACATCCGTAGTCAGGACTGACGCGAATAACAAAACGCTCGACCCTGACTACATCGACTGCTACCAGCGGCGGCGAGGAACCGTACAGCAAATCACAAGCAATTAGCGGCCGGACTGACACAGACCTGCCTCTATCCGCCAATTCGCCTCGCCATCCAACCTAAAGTACATCGCCCTCGCACTCGACCGAATCGACCTACTATCACGCGAGACACCGTAAAAGTTTGCGATTTGGTGCAAGTTTGGGTATCATCGCAAACAAATGGAATCTACTCAGTATCGCACTCCCGGCCAGCTCATTGAGGCGTTGCTTACCGAACGCGGATGGAACAATCGCGTATTAGCCGCTGTGCTTGAAGTAGAGGAAACCGGCGTAAGTAAGTTGATTTCTAGTAAGAAGGCTGTCACACCTGAGGTCGCCATCTCACTGGAAGAAGTATTCGGCCTACCTGCAGAGCGGTTTCTTGAGCTTCAGCGCAATCTTGATTTGGCCAAGGCGCGAATTGTCACAATTCCGAATCCAGTGCGTGCCGAACGCGCTCAGGTGTTCGCTGAGTTGCCTGTAGCCGAGTTAATCAAACGGCAGTGGATCAATGCAGACGACATACGCGACTTGGAAGCTGTGGATCAGGCGCTTTACACATTCTTTGACGGCCAAAATCCAAGTCAGATCGCGCGGACGCCTCACGCTGCTAGGAGAACGTCCGCAGGCGAGCAGGCGTCAGCAGCGCAACTAGCCTGGCTGTATCGTGTCCGGCATATAGCCAAGGAGCTGCTGGTGCCTAGGTATCGCGAGGCCTCCGCGCGTGCCATGCTGCCCAAGCTTCGGGCTTTGCTGAGCGCTCCAGAAGAGGCGCGACACGTGCCTCGTTTTCTTAACGAATGTGGCATTCGATTTGTCGTGGTAGAGGCGCTTAAGTCGTCGAAGATCGATGGAATTTGTCTTTGGCTCGACGAGCAGTCACCTGTGATCGGTATGACAATGCGGTTCGATCGCATGGATAACTTCTGGTTTGTGCTTCGGCACGAGCTCGAACACGTCTTGTTGGGCCACGGCAAGACGGAACCGTCGCTTGATGTCGATCTGAATGGAAATGTCATTGACGAAGAAGAGAAGTTAGCCAATACGGCTGCTTCAGAGTTCTGCGCGCCCAAGGCACGCATCGATAGTTTCATCAAGCGGAAAGCACCTATTTTCCCTGAGCGCGACTTTCTAGGTCTTGCAAAGGTACTCGGCGTACACCCGGCCCTCGTCGCGGGACAGATTCAATTCAAAACGGGCAGGTATGACCTCTTTCGTCCCCATCTCGCAAAGATCCGCGATCGCGTTTTGCCCAGTGCGGTTGTAGATGGATGGGGTGACGTTGCACCGGTGGGCTTGAGTTGAGGAATGGCATGACGAAGAATGAGCGGTTGCTAGCGTTGATACATCGGTACAAGCAAGAGACCGGGGAAAAGGCCGTTGATATGGAGCAAATCGCCGACTGGGCGATTCGCCAAGGAGCCACACTTCCGAAGCCAAAGACCGCGCGCGAGCTATTCTCCGCTCAGCTGGCCGACGCAGCACGCGCCGAGTATCGTGTCGATCCCAAGACAGGGTTGTCTTATCGCGCAAACCACGCGCTGCGCAAGAGGGATAACGATGGCCGACAAATGGTACTGTGGGTTGACATGGAGGATGCAACTCGCTCGCAAATGCTTTGGTCTCTCACCGACCGCCGGCAACAAATGGTCGGGGACGCGGTGCACCTGAAAATTGATGAAATGATCTGGAACAGCAAACATCCCGAAGAAGAACCTATTCAACAGGAGATGGATTTAACGTATGACGTAGAAGAGCGCCTAAACTCGCCAGGCTACGGCGCCGGAGACGCTGCGTGAGTTGCAACGGTCCTCCTGGGCCGAGCCCACGTTCCAGCATTAGTTCGGCGAAAGCTCGGAGCGCTCAAGCATCTTCATTTTCACAGGAGTTGTGTTTTTCTCGGTCTCCGCCTAATTGAGCGGAGCGAGGCGGTCCGAATTTATGGTGCTATTGCACCGACTTCAGGGATCGTTCTGGCGAAACGAGTTCCGCACTCCCTAGTCAGCATTGACAAGCCGGCGAAATAATTGATTAGTACAAGAGAAAACTGATGAATGCGATTGTTTGCCTTGAGCCGCCGCGATAGTTCAAGATCTTGCTTCGCAGCATTGGTAGCTATCTCTCTGAAAGCAAGCTCTTTCATCGGCAAGCAAGCGGCACTGAGAGAAAACGGAGCGTCAAGATAGGCTCGCATCAACTCTTTGAATTCCCCCCAGTTCGGAAGATCGAAGCTTGGCAAATCATCCATACCTTTTGCCGCCTTGAGCGAGACCGTGAGCCTCTGACGCAGTTCGTAGCCTTCCTTGCCACCCCAAATGTAATAACGCAGCATTTTCTCGTACTGCGCTGAGTTCCCATTGGCATCGAAAACATAATGAAGAGCACATGCCATCTCGCTAAGGAACACCAGAGCTTGGCTTAGCATCATGCCAAAAATGGCACGGTGGACAGGTTTCGATGGATCAATTTCGCCCCCCGCCCGCTTGAACTTCGCAAGCAGACTCCGAAAGCCTGCTGCTGGATTATTCTCAAGGGGAGCGTCGGAAGTTAGATAATTGACCAGCTCCTCCAACCGCGGATTCGACTTGCGCGCTTCGAAGACTTTTTCCCAAGCCTCCATACTCTCAAGGTAGGAGGACTCAGCGAAATAGTTTTTCGATGCAGATGCCGCGAATTGGTCGAAGAGAGGTTCGGAGAAAAGGCGGACGCCCAGTGTTCCCGCCGCAAGACGATGACCTTCCGGCGCCGCTTTATTCAGGATAACGAACGCATCGTCTGCCTCGACGAACTGCTTCAATCCCGCTGCCCATAGTGCTCTGCTAATACCGCTTACTTTCGCCAGCGTCTTGCAATCAAAGATGATGCGTTGCGATCGATTAGCGTCACTAGCCTTTATGCCAAGAACGTCCACATCTGTGATATCCGAAACTACGTCGGAGACATCAGCGTCATAGCGCACAACGGCTTCAAGATAAGGAACAACGCCCATCGCTACGCAATATCGGATCGCTTTTTGTTTTTGTCCGCTGTCTTTCATTATCGCAAGTCCAACAACAGCTGTTCTACTTCGGCCTTCGCCGCCTCATCCAGCTCAGGGCGTCTGATAGCGCGGAATTGCGCTGCACCAACAATTGAATGCATATAGGCCTCATCCTTCTGCAGTGCGATCCGAGCGTCATCCGAGTAGCCTGCTTCGAATGCCGCACTGCCCGAAAAGAGGGCAATAGCTCCGTCGACCGCCTGAATATTTTCGGGAGTGTCGATCAGAGATAGCCTGTAACGGTTGCCTGACACCTTGTCGAGTCGACCGACTGAAAGGGATACCAGATTTTGATATTGAAAAGCCGCCTCCGTAGTTGCTCCAATTTGCTTCTCGTCCCGCAACTTCCTCAAAAGTGCAGTCGGATACTTGATAGGATAAACGTTCGGTAGGAGTTGCCCCTTCCGCACGGCAGCTGCCAGAGCCATGGAACGTTCAAAGATCATGCGGTTAGCGCCATCTAGTCTCACCTTGCCGGGCTTCGGTGTGAAAATAAAGTGCTCCAGCGCTCCCGTTGTGCCATTCTTGATAGTGGGCGGCTTAAGGATGCCGTCAGCAATGAGACTCTGAAGCAAAGCCAGTTCAGTCGGATCAAGCTTCGTCCCGTGCACTTCCCCAGTTTTCAGAATGACAGAAAGCGGCCACCCTTGTGTTGCTTTGATGAGGCCAAGGATTTTCTCTATCTTCTTCGCACCACCGGCCGCTGCGAGATTTGCCAGTGCATCTAGGTTATCGGCAAAGTACGTGGGGCTCACGAGGATGTCGTGCCCGCGGGCGCGTTTTGGTACTACAAGTCCGCCAGCCTGAGTAATCGATTCGACACGCGAGAATGCTCGCGTGTCCGCGCCGAGTCGCGTGAACAGTGCATCACGCTTTTCGGCCTTTTGGGAGAGCTCATTCAGGATGGCGACCGAGAGTTGCTCGTGCTCCGTTAGTGCAATCGTCCCCACATAGTCGCCAAGGCCTTTATACACAGTTGTGAAGTGCGGTACCATCGGAATGACTTTCTTGATGGTTTTCCCTTCGGTCACTAGATTGACGTGCCGAACCTCCTCCATTACGGAGAGGACTTGCGGCAAGACCATTGCCGGAATGTCGAAATAGTAGTCAGCGACCGGCTTCATCACTACATAGTCGATTTCGCCCAGTCCCCGGATATGCAGCGCCAATGACGCAGCCATTCCAATAATTGGCAGCTGCTCATATTCCGGTACGCTTAGCCTCGCCAGGCCAGTTTGGATGTCATGGGCAAACTCCGCAGTCGTTTGATTCTTTGTATTCATGCGTCCCCTTTGTTATTGTCGGCATGGATAGTGTGAATAATAAGACAAATTTCGCACTAGTTGAATTATCTGACATCGCGTCCGACACGCGGATTCCAACTGCTCGCGGCGGCTGAACAACTTAACCAATGTCCGTACTGCGCGCATGGTGGTGATGGCGGTTCGCATTAGTAATCGAGCGGTCGCATCGAATACACGATCGGTCAGCTCGCGACCACGAGCGTCCGCATCGCAACATGACCAGTTTTCCATACGCTGACGACCACTTATTTCGTGCTTTGTCACCTCACGTAGCGATTCGTGGGGACAACCGGTCATTTTTCGATTCAACAGTGAAACCGTCACCGCCTACAGCGTCTGCGACATTTTAATGGCATGCTGAGGGATCGCAGGTGCGAATCGAGACAGCCAATCGCCGAAAATTAACGGCTACGCAGGAAGAACGCTTGCGAGAATGAAGTTCTATCGGGGACAGTTAGCGAAGCTGAATGTCGTTAAACGTATGGAGCCATAGAACCAACAAAAGCGCGAGCTCAATTTTGCGCTTTTGGTCCTGGCGGGGAAACGTCTCGGAACGCCTTGATTTTCCCCTCGCCTTCAATGGCGCGGCGGAAGCGATGCTACAAATCTGCTACAGCACATGGTCAGTGCTCCGCGTGAGAGGCGTTGCGCCCCTCATTCCACCCCGTGAACTACGGGGAGCGCGCCAGCATCGAGGCGCACGGCTCGCCGTTGCGAGACGGCAAGCGAGCGCAGAGTATAGCAAACGCCACTCGCGCTAATCGGGACGTCGCGCGGAAAATTCATCACGCTGACGCCAACGGCGTACGTTCAGGGTTTATCCCTATCAAGTTGGATCAGAAACGGCCGCCATCGCAATAATGGACCCTATCCCCGATACCAAGCCACAAGGCGCGTTCTCGGCATTGCTGGCAGACCAGGACCTGACTCATCTCGAGCGGGTGTTGCGGCAGTCATTGTCGCGCGACGCGGGCGGGTACGCGCTGCCACCAGCGTATTGGCGCGAGCGTCTCGCGGCCATCACGCGGCAGGCGCATCTGTCTCACACGCAGTTGCAGACGGTGCATCGGTTGTATTTGTATGTCGACCGGTTCGAAGCCGCCGCGGAGGCACGCGAAGCCAAGCGCCTGGCCGATGCTGCCGATATCGAACCCGGCGCGCCGCTCAGTGCCGATGCCTGAGCCACCACTCCCGCAGCGGATGATGCGCCGCTTGTTCGAGCTCACGTCGCGCCATGCGCTCGCGCCGCGCATCGCGCCAATCGTCGGCCAGCAAGACGATGCTAATGGCGGCAAGCGCCGCGAGGCCCACTAGAAACATCGGTAAGTCGAACATGGCGCCCTCCTTTGAATTGCCGCCATGTCTTCATGATAGGACGTGCAGTCACGCACGGCCAGCCAATCATCCGCCCGCCGAAGCCGAAGTTGAAGCCCCCTGCCGCGCCCGCTGCTGTTGCGCATGCGCCGCGAGCCGCACGGCCGCATTCGCCGCGCCGTAACCATCGTAACCGCCGCGCCGTTCGATCACTTCCAGGAAGAAGCGCTGATCGAGCTGCTCGGTGTACGCATGAAAAAACTCGCCGCCACGCTCGTCGCGATCGTAAAGAATGTTGTGTTCGTGCATGGCGTCGATCAGTTCGTCGGCCAGGCCGTAGCGCGCAACCAGATCGTCGTAGTAGTTGCGCGGAATGCGCAGGAATTTGACGCCATCGGCTTCGAGTCGAGGAATGGCATCGAAGATATCGGACGTGCTGAACGCCACGTGATTCAAACCCGAACCGCGATAAGTCGTCAGCGACTCCACCACCGCCGTATGCCGGTCCATCGACGCATTCAGCGCAATGCGCACCGACCCGTCGCGGCTGCGTACCGCACGGCTGCGCACGAGACCGTACGGGTCCGGCACGGTCACGCTCGCTTCGACCTCGAAGCCGAACGCGCTGCGGAAAAACAGCACCCAGGTGTCGAGCGCGTCGGCGGGCAGCGACAGACACACGTGGTCGATACGTTCGAGCGGACCCACTTCGTAAGGCCCGTCGATGTCCGTCAAAATGAAATCGGATTCCCACAGCGTGGGACCGCCCGGTTCCTCATCGACGAAATAATCGAGGCTGCCGTCAGGCGACTGCACGCCTGGCACCACGCGCTCGTTCGGTCCGACCTGCCCCGAAAACGGCTTCGACCCATAAGCGGCCGCGCGTTCGAACGCGAGCTTCGCGTCATCGACATGAAATGCGGACGCGCACAGCGACAAGCCGTGCTGCTCGAAGAACGCGCTCGCGAAGGAATCGGCTTCCGCGTTGAGCACGATCGACCCCGCGCCATGCCGGTACAGCGAGACATCCTTCGAGCGATGCTTGCCCGCCAGCCGAAAGCCCAACCTGCCGAGCCAGCCGGCGACATGTTCGCGCGTGGCGGCATCGACGGCGAATTCGAGGAACTGGAAGCCGATATGCGCGGGCGGCGCGGGCGGATCGAAGAGTTCGGCTGGCGCCTGGTCGCCCATCAATGCGCGCGTCTGCTCTTCCAGAAAGCGCAGCGAGCGATGCCCGTCCGCGGCGGTGATGGCCGTGGGCGCCGCGCGAAAACCATCGTTGAAGATTTCGAGCGAGAGCGGGCCGGTATAACCCGCTTCGAACACGCGCGCCGTGAAGCCCGCGACATCGAACGCGCCTTGCCCCGGAAAGCAGCGATAGTGACGGCTCCATTCGAGCACGTCCATGGCGAGCACGGGCGCATCGGCGATTTGCACGAAGGTGATGCGGTCGCCCGGAATCCGCGCGATCTCCTCCACCGAATCGCGGATGGAAAGCGTATGGAAGCTGTCGAGCACGATACCGAGACTCGCGTGATTCACGGCATCGACGAGTTTCCACGCGTGCTTGTACGAGTTGACGTGACGCCCCCACGCAAGCGCTTCGTAACCGACGATCACGCCCGCTTCTTCCGCGAGGCGCGCGAGCTTGCCGAGTTGATCGACGATCAACGCGTCGTCGCCGATGGTGTCCGGCGACACATTGCTGCACGCCAGCATGCGATCCGCGCCGAGCTCGTGCATCAGCTCGAACTTGCGCTTCGCGCGCTCGGCGTTCTTCGCGAGACGCTCGGCGCTCACGCCCTCGAAGTCGCGAAACGGCTGGAACAGATAGATGGCGAGGCCAAGATCCGCGCACATGCGGCGCACGTCGGCGGGCGTGCCGTCGAAGTACAGCAGATCGTTCTCGAAAATCTCGACGCCATCGAACCCTGCCGCGCGGATTGCCTTCAGCTTCTCGGGCAAGGTGCCGCTGATGGATACCGTCGCAATGGATGTCCGGATTGAACGCAGCATCGCTGCCTCCTCGTTGCATTCAGATGATGCGGGTGGATCGGTGCAGTCCCGTCAGTGTAGGACGTTCGCGGCGCTTGCGGGAAACGGAGCGGTGCGCACGCAATCCACGTCATTGTGCGCAAGCATAACAAACTAACTAGACCGTACAAATACGTGAAAACACCGAAGGACACGGCACCGAGCGCCCGTCACACTGCGCTTACATTATTTGCACTGGAGTATTGCGCATGACCAGCAAAGCGTCTCCCCGCTCCTATCTCGTCGGGCTGATCGGCTCGGGTATTGGCGGCTCGCTCACGCCCGCGATGCACGAGGAAGAAGGCGGCAAGCTCGGGCTCAACTATGTGTATCGACGGATCGACTTGCAGGCGCTCGCGCTCGAACCGTCCGCGCTGCCCGATCTGCTCGATGCCGCCGAACGCATGGGCTTCGACGGGCTCAATATCACGTATCCGTGCAAGCAGAGCGTGATCCCCTTGCTCGACGACCTCGACCCCGACGCCCGCGCGCTCGGCGCGGTCAATACGGTTGTCTTCAGGGATGGCAAGCGGATCGGCTACAACACCGATTGGTCGGGTTTCGCGCGGGCGTTCGAACGCGGTCTGCCGGGTGTGCCGATGGATCGCGTGGTGCAACTCGGCGCGGGCGGCGCGGGCGCGGCGGTGGCCCATGCCGCGCTGACCATGGGTGCGCGATCGCTCACGCTATTCGATTCGGACGACACTCGCGCGGCCGCGCTCGCAAGCGAACTCGCCGCGCGTTTTCCCGATCGCGAAGTCAAGAGCGGCGGCGATCTACGCGACGTATTGCAGAAGGCGAACGGCCTGATTCATGCGACGCCCACCGGGATGGCGAAACTGCCCGGCCTGCCCTTGCCCGCCGAGTTTCTGCACAAGGACTTGTGGGTGGCGGAGATCGTCTATTTCCCGCTCGAAACGGAGTTGCTGAAAGCAGCCCGCGCGCTCGGCTGCCGCACGGTGAGCGGCGGCGGCATGGCGGTGTGTCAGGCCGTGGATGCGTTGCGCATCTTTACCGGCCTCGAACCGGATGCCGAGCGCATGTTCGCGCATTTCCAGACCTTGCTGGAACGCTGAGCCCTTCGGCGCCCTCGAAACCAAAACGGCGGCACTCGCAGAAGTGCCGCCGTTTTGTCTTGGCTCGTCTTGGCTTCAGTCTTCGCGGCGCACGAAGCGCAGTACCGCTTCGATGATCATCTCGCGATGCCGCGCCCGTGAACGCGGCCCGGATGGATCGCGCCCGAACGCCGCGCCCCACGTATGCCGATTCGCCACGCGATGAAAACAGAACGAGCTGATCATCAGATGTAGATCGATCGGGTCGATGTCCTCGCGAAAACGCCCCGCCGCGACACCGCGCGCAATCAGGTCTTCGATGGTCTTGATGACGGTCGAGTTACGCGCCTTGAAGGTCTTCGACTGCTCGATGTACTTCGCGCCATGCACGTTCTCGATAGTCACGAGACGCACGAAATCGCGATGCTTGTCGTGATAGTCGAACGTGAAGCCGATGAACTCGCGCATGGCCTCTTCAGGGTCCAGCTCTTCCAGCCTGAGCTCTTGTTCGAGCGCGCGGATGTCGCCATACACCTGCTCCAGCACGGCTTCATAGAGACCGTCCTTGCTGCCGAAGTAGTAATACAGCATGCGCTTCGTGGTGTTGGTGCGCTCCGCGATTGCGTCGACGCGCGCGCCGGTCAGACCCATTGCCGAGAATTCCTGCGTCGCGATGTCAAGGATGTTCCGCTTGGTCTCCTCAGGATCGTACTTGCGCCGCCCTTCCGAGGACGACGAGGGCGCAGCACTGGCGGCCTTGCTTCCTTTCTTCATTTTTCTGTCTGAGAACGGCATCGAAAATCGATTCTAGCATGGGGTTTCCAAGCGTCTTATGCGCTTCATCCCTATGCGCGGCATTTGTTTTCAAAGGCTTAACCTATAATTTTTCGGTCCCCGATGCGTGGTCCGCATCAATCAAACGAGAATCGAATGAAGCACCTTCAGGTACTTGCCGCATCCTTGCTGGGTCTTGGCGCCCTGCACGCGGCGGCGCAGACGCAACTGCCTCCCGGTCATCCCGCCACGCCGCAACTGCTTGCCGCCGAAGGCGTGATGACGAGCGCGAACATCGCGCGCGGCGCAGCCGACGTGTGTCATATCGACGCTGCCAAGGTGGCCCGTTTCAAGGACATGGCACGCAAGAACTTCCCCGATGCGCCCGACTTCGACGCCGAGTGGAAGCTCGGGCTCGCGCAGGCGCAACCGACGGTGGATCGCATCAACAAGCTGCAGACGAGCAATCCGGCGCAATACCAAAAGCAGGTCGACGAAGCCTGCCCGGCGCTGAACAAGGGTATCGATGAAGCGACGGCACAGGCTCAATAAGCCGTCGTCCGAAGCGCCTTATTTGCGTTGCGCGTTGGCGTAGTGCAGGCGCTTCTCTACATACATCGCGGCATCGGCGCGTTGCAGCATCGGCTCGATGCGCTCGCCTTCGTGCGCGGTCGCGGCGCCCATCGCGAAGCTGAGCGGCATGCCCGAGTAGAACTGATTGTTCACTTCGAGCAACTGGCGAATGCCGTCCATCAGCGCCTCGCCGCCGCGTTCGTCCGTGCCGGGCAGCAGCACCATGAATTCGTCGCCGCCTATCCGCGCCGCCTGGAACGGCTTCTCCACCGCCTTCGAGAGCACTTCGCCCGCGCGGCGCAGCAAGGCGTCGCCGGCCGCGTGGCCGAGCTGATCGTTGACGGTCTTGAGGCCATTCACATCGACCGCGATGGCCGTCACGGGGAACGGGCCCTTGCGCTCCAGCCGATTGATTTCATCGGCATAGAACGAGCGATTCTTGAGCTTGGTGAGCACGTCGTGCTTGCCGAGAAACTCCAGATACGCCTCGGCCTTCTTGCGCGCGGTGATGTCCGTGAGCGCGACGAGCACGAGATCCCAGCGCTTCTCGTGCCCCGGAAACACCGAAAATTGCAGGTGCACGTGCACCTCGTTGCCATCGAGCGAATAGTTCAGCACCTCGCGCTGATGAAAGAGCTTGTGCTCCCATAGCTCGATCAACTGCTCCTGAAAGTGCTGCTGCATGTCGTCGCGGAACACTTCCGGCAGACGCGCGAGCAAGGTCGCCTTGTCGGGCGCGGCGAACATGCGCAAGGTGTGCTGATTCACGTCTAGGACGTGAATCTCTTGCATGCATCGTTCGACGAATTCGGGATGCACGCTCGTAAAGGTACGGAAGTCGACGATACCCCGTTCGCGTACATCGTCGAGCAAGTCTTTCACGGAACTGAAGTCTTCCACCCACAGCGAAACCGGCGAATGCTCGAAAAGGCCGCGCGCATAAAGGCCGCTCGCCGCGGTCTGGCGGCGCATGGTTTCGAGTTCCGTGATGTCCTCGATGGTGACGAGCACACGGCTCCACGTATTCTCGTGCCCCGGCAAGATCGCGGCCTTGAGAAGCACGTCGAGACGCTTGCCGTCGAGCGTGTAGTTGACCGTCTGGCTTACGAAACGCGGTTCGCCGGACCAGAGTTGCTCCAGTTCGTCGATGTGCGTGGTCAGCATGTCGTCGCGAAACACGCGTTCGAGGTTTTGCACGAGATGATCGAGGTCTTTCGCGCCGAACAAGCCGAGCGTGCGCCGATTCACCTTCACCACCCGAATGCGAGAAGAGCATTCGACGATGCGCGCCGGGTCTTCTTCGAGGAACGCGCGCAAGTCGGTGACGCCCGCGGCGCGCCAGCGCTCGAACTGCTCGCGCACGGCGCTGAAGTCTTCGAGCCAGAGCGAGACCGGAGCGAGGTCGAACATGTCGGCATCGTCTTCCGGCACGCTCGCGGGTGTGAACTGTCCAGTGATTGGGCGCGGATCGTTTGGCATAAAAATCCCTTCGGCTCGCGTCGGAGCGCTATTCATCGCACGATTTGTCTCAATATTGTAGCGCGCCGCTTTTACGTCCCATCCGCTGAAAAGCGAGCAGATTCCGGGCGATTTTCCCGAATCGGGAGCGACGCCCGACTCAATTGAGGGGCGGATGCTACACTCGATCGAATAACGCGCCGCAAGTTCAACTCCCGATCGTAGGCATGCTTGCTGCAATCGGTTGCGTGCTGCCGTATTCAAGCGTGCATCGACACACGTCCGCGGACCCTTCAGTCCGCCAACTCCCAACACGCGACAAGGAGGCATGACTCTCATGGCTGATTTCCGCATCTGGTCCGACGAATTTCCCGCCAACGGTTACTTGACGCGCGAGCACGAGTTCGATCAGCAGGCTTTCGGCGTCTCGGGCGACAACCTTTCCCCGGCGCTGCAATGGGAAGACCCGCCGGCCGACACGCGAAGCCTCGCGCTTACCGTCTACGATCCCGACGCGCCCACCGGCAGCGGCTTCTGGCACTGGGTCGTGGTCAACATTCCCGCCGATGTCCGCTCGCTGCCGCGCAACGCGGGCAAGGCGGATGGCAGCCTCTTGCCGGCGGGCGCGCTGCAAATGCGCAACGACTACGGCACGGTTGGCTTCGGTGGCGCCGCGCCGCCGCGTGGCGACAAGCCGCATCGCTACATCTTCCGTATTCACGCGCTGAAGGCGGATCAACTGCCGCTCGACGCCAACGCGACCAATGCCGTTGCGCGCTTCATGACTCATCTCAACGAGATCGACTCGGCGACGTACACCGGTCTCTATCAGCTGAAATAAGCACCACGCTTCTTCTCCGGACGATGCGCGCATCGTCCGGCCGTTGAACGCGCCGCTCCTACCTCTCGCCTACCGATGGATTCCGAACAAGGTCTTCCCCTGCCGCAGCGTTATTGGGCCATCGCGGTGGTCGCGCTCGGCATTACGCTCGCGGTACTCGACGGCGCCATCGCCAACGTCGCGTTGCCGACCATCGCGCGCAATCTGCTGGCCTCGCCCGCGGATTCCATTTGGATCGTCAACGCGTATCAGCTCACCATCACCATCTCGCTTTTGCCGCTGGCTTCGCTCGGCGACCGTATCGGCTACCGTCGCGTGTATATGGCCGGCCTCGCGGTCTTCACTGTCTCGTCGCTGGCCTGCGCGATGTCCGGTTCGCTGCTCACGCTGACGCTAGCGCGAATCGTGCAGGGATTCGGCGCGGCGGGAATCATGAGCGTGAACACCGCGATCGTGCGCATGATCTATCCGCAAAAGCATCTGGGGCGCGGCATCAGCATCAATGCAACCGTGGTCGCGATTTCATCGGTGATCGGTCCGACGGTCGCCTCGGGCGTGCTCTCGGTCGCCACCTGGCCGTGGCTCTTTGCCATCAACGTGCCGATAGGACTCGTGGCGCTTGCCATCGGCACGAAGGCGCTGCCGCGCATGGACGGGCATCGCCGGCCTTACGACTACATCAGCGCGCTGATGAACGCGCTTTTCTTCGGGCTTGCCATCGTCGCGGTCGACGGGCTCGGGCACGGCGAGCATCGGCCGTATGTGATCGGCGAGTTCATCGTGACGGCGGTCATCGGCTACTTTTTCGTGCGCCGGCAATTGCGTCAAAGCGCGCCGCTTTTGCCCGTCGATCTGTTGCGCATTCCAGTGTTCGCACTATCGATTGGCGCGTCGGTGTGTTCGTTCTGCGCGCAGATGCTGGCGTTCGTGTCGCTGCCTTTTCTGCTGCAGAACGGCTTCGGCATGAGTCAGGTCGAAACTGGCTTCCTGATGACGCCGTGGCCGCTCGTGATCGTGTTCGTCGCGCCGCTCGCGGGCGTGCTCGCGGATCGTTATCCCGCTGGTCTGCTGGGCGGCATCGGGCTGGCGGTTCTGACCGTGGGTCTTGCGCTGCTCGCCACGACAGGCCCGCATCCGGATGCGTTCGATATCGGCTGGCGCATGGCTGTCTGTGGGCTTGGCTTCGGGCTGTTCCAGTCTCCGAACAACCGACAAATCATTTCTTCCGCGCCACGGCATCGCAGCGGCGGCGCGAGCGGCATGCTCGGCACGGCGCGGCTGACGGGGCAGACACTCGGCGCGGCTATCGTCGCGTTGATCTTTGGCGTCGAGCCGCAGCACGGGCCGCTGATCGCGCTTGGCGTAGGCGCTGGTTTCGCGGCGACGGCGGCTTTGGTTAGTCTCTTGCGGCTGACGGGGAAGCGTAGCGTCGAGACCGTTTGATGGTTCGGCTTTAGCCATGGTTTGGCCGATCACCGACGCGCCCCAGCCCCCACTTGGGCACACCCCTTGCTCCTTTTCGAATCAGGTATCCGCCTCTTGCGGTGCATCAAAATTCGAGCAATGAAGGAGTGAAGCAATGGCAATTTCCCTTGACGGTTACAGGGTCGCGATTCTTGCATTGGACGGCTTCGAGCAAGCCGAACTAATCGAGCCGCAGCGCGCGCTCAAGGAAGCTGGCGCGCAGGTCGATGTCATTTCTCAAAAGCCCGGACAGATCCAGGGCTTCAAACACGTCGACAAAGGCGACAAGGTCGATGTGGACCAAACCTTCGACGCCGCCAACGCATCCGATTACGACGCCGTCGTGCTGCCGGGCGGCGTGGTCAACGGCGACGCCATCCGCCTGGACGCCAAGGCGCAAAGCTTCGTGAAGGAAGCGGATCAGGCGAAGAAGCCCATCGCCGTGATCTGCCATGGCGGCTGGCTGCCGATCTCGGCGGGCATCATTGCAGGCCGCACGATGACGAGCTGGCCGAGCCTGCAGGACGACATTCGCAACGCGGGCGGCACTTGGGTCGATCAGGAAGTACAGATCGACGGCAATCTCATCACGAGCCGCAAGCCCGACGACATTCCCGCTTTCAACAAGGCACTGATCGACGCGCTCGGCAAGACGCGCGCCGCCTGAAACAAGAAGCGACGGGGCCACCGTATTCAACAAGAATCAACGACCAAAACGGAGTCGAGCCGATGATGCCGCGATCGTTGTTCGCAGGCTGTGCAAGTGCGATAACGCTGGCCGTTGCCTGCGCTGCTCACGCGCAGACCGGTGACGCCGCGAGCGCCAAACTGTCGAGCGTCGACCAGCAGTTCGTGCAAGACGCCGGCACCGCGGGCGCGACCGAAATCGCAGCCAGCAAGCTCGCGCTCACGCATGCAAGCGGCAAGCAGGTAAAGGACTTTGCACAGCGAATGATTGCGGATCATACGAAGCTCGCGCACAGCCTGGATGGAATCGCAAAACGCCACGGCATGAGCGAGCCACCGAGCGCGGATTCGTCGGTGATCGGCAGCCTGCAAAATCTTCAGGGCGATGCATTCGACGATGCCTATATCCAAAAGGTAGCCGTCGATGGGCATCGCAAGGCCATGGAGTTGTTCAAGCAAGAAAGCGAGCAAGGCAATGACGCCGCGTTGAAGGCAGTCGCGGCGAAGGCGTTGCCCGTTATCGGCCATCACTACGCCATGGCGCAACAACTGGCGAAGGCAAAGGCGGCGTCATGAGCGTCTTTCAATTCATGGAAGTCATCGATGTATCCGACAGCCCTGCAACACGGCTGACCCGCGCCGTAGCGGACGCGCATGCAAGACATCGTCCGGCCTATGAGGATTCGACCATGCATATCACCTTTGCAGACGAAAAACCCGTGTTCGATGGCGACGACCTCGCCCTCCACTTCACCGCGCTCGTCGACTCCGAACCCGTCGTGTGCTCTATCAGCGCCGAAGCGCTAGAAGATCATTTCGGCGCTCCATCCGCGCGCGAGGACGATCTGCTTCCCGCATTCGAGCGCGGCGAGGCGCGCATTCGCGCGGTATGCGCCGAAGTGCTCGATGACAACGGCGGCGTGCCCGTCGTGCTGCGTAGCGGCTTGTTCCGAGTCGCGGGACTCGAACCGGATTGAGCAGGACTTACATCGTTAATCCTTTGTCCCGCGAGCGCACGCGCCCGGGCCGAACCACGCAACACTGAAAAGAAGGAGGGAATATGTCCCTGATCATCGCGGGTCGCTTCCAGACTTTTCCCGCTGCCGAAGCCGCGGCACAGCGCCTCTTCGAACGCGGCTTCATCGAAGAAGATGTCACCCTGTTCTTCGTGAATCCGGGCGGTCAACATGCGCGGCATCCGCTGGGTGGCGATGTCGGCACCGACGTTGGCGCGCGCTCCTCGCCCAAGGGCGCAGGTAAAGGCGTGACCATCGGTGCGGTCGTGGGCGCTATCGTCGGCGCGGCGCTCTTCGCCATCTTCAAGGCGCCGCTGATCGTCTCGGCCATCGCAGCAGGCGTCGGCGCCTACGTTGGCTCGCTGGCGGGCGCGATGTCGCATACCAAGACCAAGGAATCGGCTCACACCGAAGCGGCGCCGCGTCATGCGGGCGTGCTGGTCGCGGTGCATGTGTCGCCGGAGAATTCGAACGATGCCGCCACCATCTTGCGCGATGCAGGCGGCGTCGATGTCGAACGCGCGTCGGGCCGCTGGCAGCAAGGCAAGTGGAGCGACTTCGATCCGTCCAAGCCGCCGAAGCCGGTGGAAAAGTTTGCGGAACATCGTGCCTGAAGCGAATGACTGCGGAAAGCGGTCTGCCGGGCACGCCGCGTGCGTCTACTCGTACCAGAGCCAACGTGCCGGATGTTGCACGATGGCAAGATCCAAACTAATAGGAGGTGTCATATGAGCACGAATGTCGTATCGGTACTCAACGATCTCATCGAAACGTCGAAGGACGGCGAAAAGGGTTTCCTCAAGGCCGCCGAAGAGACGCGTGACGCAAGCCTCAAGCTGCTATTCCAGGACCGCGCGCAAGCCTGCACGACGGGCGCACGCGAGTTGCAGGAAATCGTTCAGCGTCTGGGCGGCACGCCGGAAACGGGCGGCTCGGTTGCAGGCGCGCTGCATCGCGGCTGGGTCGATGTCAAATCGGCCGTCACCGGTCACGGCGATCACGCGATTCTCGCCGAATGCGAGCGCGGTGAAGATTCCGCCAAGAAGAACTATCGCGAAGCACTCGACAAGGATTTGCCCGCCGATGTGCGTGCCGTGGTCGAACGCCAGTATCAGGGCGTGCTCGAGAACCACGACCGTATCCGCGATCTGCGCGATCAGTACGCCGCAGCGAAGTCCTGATTCGGTTTAGCGTCGAAGCCGCGAGGTTGGCGGCTCGTGATGCGACAGTCGCCGCGCCAAGTGCGCGGCGATTTTTTATTGCGGCGCGCGCGTGTGGAAGCGAAAGCTCAAAGAGAAACGGCCGCTTGCGCGGCCGTTTCAGTTAAGCAGCAGGCAACGACGAAGGCTTAGTGCGGCTGACCCTTATCGTTCGTCCCGAGCGCGGAAGCCGCAGCGGCCGCCGATGCGCCCTTCAGCTTGTGCGCCTTGTCTTGCTGATGCAGATACGTGCCTTTCTGCTTCTTCGCCGGAGCGGCAGCGGCGTCGGAAGCCGCTTGCGCGAATGCCGTCGTCGAGAATGCGAGTGCCAGCGCGCCAATCAAGGCCATCTTTTTCGTCTTCATAAGAGCTCCATTTGCCGTGGCCCTTGGATGCATCGCGAAGGAAGCATTCGCAGGCCGGCTTTGCGTAACGTCCTCGAACGGACGTACTTCGTTTTAAGGTAGCAAAGATGCTGCGAGGGTATTGCGTGTCATGTCTGTCTGCGACTTTCGCATGGCCGCGCGCACGTTCTCCACGCTGCTCATGCAAGACCCGCGCTAGAAGCCTGGCTTCATCGTTCAAGAGAGCGATTCGCCAAACTTCCGCGCGGGTTCCGATACTGCGACTGCTACACCGCGACCCGCCGTGACGAGCCGGGCATACGCACTATGCCATTAGTTGGCAGCGATTTTAAGATGGTTTTTCACGGAAGCAACACCGGAAACCTGCTTAACGGTTTCTTCGGCGGCGGTCTTGTCTTCCGCCGACGGCACCGTGCCGGTCAGCGAGACGACGCCGGCGCGCGTCTTGACGTGAATATGCGTCGACTTGACGTTCTTCGCTTGCAGCAGTTCGGCCTTGACCTTGGTCGTCACTGCGCTGTCATCGACCTTTTGGCCAACGGACGTGTCCGTCGAACCCGAGTTCGTCGTCGTGGTCTGCGCGTTCACGTTCAGCGCGAACACGACACATGCGATACCGCCAGCAGCTTTGAGGAATTGAGTCGTCTTCATGGCAATACTCCATTTTTTCGATTTTCGATACTGCGCGTCCGCGGCTTTGAGCCTGTTTGCGGAACGCCCCGTGGGTGCTGCTTTTAGTGATGCTCGATCACGTTCGCCGCGTGTTGCACGAATCGTGTCCCCCCTACCGCAACTTGCGTGCCGTGCCCCGTCAAAAGTGCTTAGTGGGTCTCCGCACGCAGCAAAAAAGCCCGACGAATCAAAGGGCTTGGCGCTTCTCGAAGTCGTCCTCGGCAAGCGCGGCATCAACCGCTCAAGTCCAATCCATAAGCCCGGGAGGGCGCGGCGCTTTTGTCTGAGTGCGTGTAAAAAGTGCGCGAAAGCATCGCTTCGCCAAGTGAAAACAAGCCGTGGACAAAGATCGAAACGTAGATGCAGCAGGCATCCGATGCGCATTGGCATAACCATTGCTTTAGTCCTCGTTACGAACACCTCTCAGTCCAGAATAACGAGGATTAGCAAGCAATGCCGCCTACACTCGAACTTCGCACCAAGCAAAGCCTCGCACTCACCCCGCGCCTTCAGCAGTCGGTACGCCTGCTGCAGTTGTCGTCGCTGGAGTTTCAACAGGAGTTGCGTAACGCGCTGGACACGAATCCGTTTCTCGAATACGACGAGTCGCAAACCGAAGACAACGCCCTTTCCGCCGACAACGGCAATTCGATGAGCGACTCGCCGCTCTCGAATTCGTCCGACAATGCGACCGAAGCGCCAATGGCCTCCGAAAGCAGCATGGACAGCGACTCCGGCGGCGACAACAATTCGCGCGACGACTCCATGAGCGACTACTCGTCCGATCCGTTCGGCCGCAGTTCGACGCGCAACAGCGGCGACGGCGAAGGTTCCGATCCCGCCGACTGGGTACGCATCGAGCCGTCGCTGCATGAGACCTTGCACGATACGCTGCGCCTCTATCAACTCAGCCAGCGCGACCGCGCGATTGCCCAGCTCATCATCGAAGCATTGGATGACGACGGCTATCTGCGTCAGGAACTGAGCGAACTCGCCGATGTGGTCGATATCGAACCGGCGCTGACCGAAGACGAACTCACTATCGCACTCAAGCTCGTGCAGTCGCTCGACAAGCCGGGCGTCGGTGCGCGCAACCTCTCGGAATGCCTGACCCTGCAGCTCGATGCGATGCCCGAAGGCACGCCGGGCCGCGCCGTCGCACGCGAGATCGTGGGACATCATCTGGAACGACTTGCACGTCGCGAGCAGGCCGAACTGCAAAAGAAGATCGGCTGCAGCGCGGAAGAACTGCGTATAGCGTGTGCGCTGGTGCGTCGTCTCGACCCGAAGCCGGGCGAGAACTACGGCGCGAGCGAAGACAACTACGTGGTGCCGGACGTCATCGTACGTCAGGTCAAGAAAAGCTGGGTCGTCACGATCAATCCGGCGGTGTTGCCGCGCGCGCGCATCCACCGCATGTACGCGGAATTGTTCGCGCAGTCCGCTGGCGCAAGCCGTTCGCCGCTCGCGCAACAGTTGCAGGAAGCGCGCTGGCTGATCCGCAACGCGCAGCAGCGCTTCACGACGATTCAACGCGTGGCCGAATGTATCGTCTCGCATCAAAAGGCGTTCTTCGATTACGGCGAAATCGCGCTCAAGCCGCTCGTCCTGCGCGATGTCGCCGACGAGCTCGGCCTGCACGAATCGACCATCTCGCGCGCCACGGGCAACAAGTACATGTCGACGCCGCGCGGCATCTTCGAATTCAAACACTTCTTCCCGCGCGAACTCAGCACGGAAAGCGGCGGTACATGCTCCGCTGCCGCCGTGCGCGCGCTGCTCAAGGAAATGATCTCGAAGGAAAACTCGCGCGACCCGCTATCGGACGTGAGCCTTGCCAAGATGCTCGCGGATCAGGGCGTAATCGTCGCGCGCCGCACGGTGGCGAAGTATCGTCATCTGATGAAGGTGCCGCCCGCCGAGTTGCGCCGCCAAGCCTGAACGCATGCAGATTTCACGCGCTGACGCATTGGGCGACGACCCGGTCAAGAGAGTCGCCTCGTAGCCTCAGCATGCAGCCGCCCTTTCAACGGGCGGTTTTTTTATGCGCGGCCGAATCGCCGCGTTTAGTCGACGCGCTAACGCCAGCCTGCTTCCCGATGCGTGCGCCTGCGTGCCGCCGTTGCCGCCAGCTCCGCGCCGAGCAAAAACACCGCCGCCGAGTAGTAGAGCCACATGAGGATGATCGCGAGCGACCCCGCCGCGCCGAACATGTTAGCCGTGCCCGCATGCGCGAGATAAAACGCAAACAGTCGCTTGCCCGCCTCGAACAACATGGCCGCCGCGGTTGCGCCTAACGCGGCGTCGCGCCACATCATGCGCGTGGTCGGCAAGAACTTGAGCAGAAGCGTGAACGCGAGCGTGAGCATGCCAAGTGAAATTGCGCGCTGCGTGACGCTCGACACAATGATGAACGGATTGCCGTCGCCGAAAGCCCAATGGCCGAGCACTTCGACGAGCGCATCGAGCACGAGCAACGCAACCACCAGCAAGCCGGAGCCGACGACCAGGCCGAAGGACATCAGCCGAACGCGCAGCAGCGAGACGATGCTTTCCTTCGCGCTCACAATAGGCGTGGGCCAGATCACGTTCAGCGCGCTATGCAGCGATGAAAACGTCGCCGACGCGCCGATCAGCACGCCGCCCGCCGAAAGCAGCGCCGTGCTGCGCGCGATATCGGCGTGCCACGCGTTGGCGACGATGGCTTCGAGCGCGTGCGCCGCATCGGGGCCGACCACGCCGCTGATTTCATCGAAGAGTCTGCCTTGCACGGCATCCGCGCCGAAGAAAACGCTCGCGACCGCGATGACGATGACGAGCGTCGGCGCCAGCGAGAACGCCGCGAAAAACGAAATCGATGCGGAGAACATCAGGCAATGGTCCTGAATCCATTGCCTGACGGGATCGACGAACCACGCAACCCAGCCGAAACGCGACGTGCGGCCGACAGCGACAGGCGTGGAAGAGGTCGGAACTTCTCGGGTCATCGGCGTAAGCTTGGCGGTTATCAATCGCCGATGTTAACGCCGCTTCGAAAGACGTGCGTAAAAACGGCGCGCCGCAAGTGCATCGCGGCACGCCGTATCGATCGTTAATGCGTGCTCAGACCTTGTCTTCGTCGTCCGCGGGGTCGGCGTCTTCGTCGAGCAGGCCGCGCGTTTCGTCCTCAATGTCGTCCGGCAGAATGTCCGCGTCCGGTTCGAGATTGTGGTCGCCATCGGCGGAAGCTGCCTCGCCCGTGCCGTAGCGGTCGGTATCGCTCGCGAGTTCGGCTTTGGACTGGCCGAGCGCGTGGGCATCGAGTTCGTCTTCGATGTCGCCCGGATGACGCATTTCGCCCTGCACGTCGGAACCGCTATCCGAGGAATCGCTCGGACCTAACGCGCCTGTGCCGTGCCCCTTGCCAACTTCGATCTCGCCTTCTTCATTGGGATTCAGAGTGCTTCCGCTCATCGTGACCTCCTTCGTTTCGTGTCGAAGGTTGAAGCGCAAGGAGCGTTCCGCGCAAACCGTGCGGCGTCGAATGGCGCGCACAAATAAAAACCCCGCGCCGTGTAGAGGCGCGGGGTTTTCTGATTACACGTTCAAGCCTTGGCGGAGGGCCGTCTTGCCTGCGTCGATGTACTCGCGCCCTGGCGCACCGTCTTGACGGTCTGCTCTGTGACGGAAGTCGCGGTTGCGACGCTGCGCAGATCCGACAGGAACGAATCGCGCCACACGGACAGATTGTTCTCGCGCAGCGGCGCCATCATATCGGCGTGACGCGCCTGGCGTTCGGCGAGCGGCATCGACAACGCACGTTCGAGCGCCTCGGACATCTGCGACAGATCGAACGGATTGACGACGAGCGCGCCCGGCAGTTGATCTGCCGCGCCGGCAAATTGCGACAACACGAGCGCGCCCGGATCGGCCGGGTCTTGCGACGCGACATATTCCTTCGCCACGAGATTCATTCCGTCGCGCAGCGGCGTGACATATCCGACCTGCGAAAGCCTGAAAAGCGCCATCAGCAGATTGCGTTCGTATTTGCGGTTGAGATATTGAATCGGCGTCCAGTCGAGTTGCGCAAAACGGCCATTGATACGCCCCGCTTCGCCTTCCAGGTTCTGGCGAATGCGCTGATACGTCTGCACATCCGAGCGCGTCGGCGGCGCGATCTGCACGAGCGAAACGCGGCCATGCCAGCCCGGCGCGTTGAGCAACAGGCGCTCGAAAGCCTGGAAGCGCTCGACGAGGCCCTTCGAATAATCCAGCCGATCGACGCTCATGATGAGCTTGCGGCCACGCATGCTGTCGCGCAGGCTCTTGACCTGCTTGCGGTTGGAGAACTGATCCGCTGCCTTGGCGATGGCGTCCGGATAGATGCCGATCGGATACGCGCCCACTTTCAGCATGCGGCCAAACGCCTGCAACATGCCGTCTTCGCTCAGATGACCCCGTCCGCTGCGTTCGACGTAATCGGTGAAGGACTGCTTGTCGGCATCGGTCTGAAAGCCCACGACGTCGTACTGACACATGCCGGCAATCAGTTCCTCGTGCGGTGGCACGGTCCGCATTACTTCCGGCACCGGAAACGGAATGTGCAGAAAGAAGCCAATCGGATTCTGGATGCCGATCTTGCGGCACTCCTGCGCGAACGGCAGCAAGTGATAGTCGTGTACCCAGATGATGTCATCCGGCTTGATGAGCGTCTTGAGCTTCGCGGCGAGTCCCGCGTTCACGCGCATATAGCCCGCGTATTCCTCGCGATCGAAGCGCGACAGGTCGTTGCGGTAGTGGAAAGTCGGCCACAGCGTGGCGTTCGAAAAACCACGGTAATACTGGTCGTAATCGCGGCGCGTCAGGCCGACGGTGGCATACGTCACATTGCCGTTTTTCTCGATGACAGGGTCAGCCGCTTCACCGACGATCTCGCCGCTCCAACCGAACCATACGCCGCCCGTCTCCTTGAGCGCATCCAGAACGCCGATAGCAAGACCGCCCGCGCTGGGCTTGCCTTCCTGGATCGGCGCGACGCGATTCGAAACCACGATCAATCTGCCCATTACAGCATCACCTCTCAGTTGTCGTTGCTTGCTCGAATTGGCGGCTGAAGATATGCAAGAGCCGTGCCTTTTTGAGACACGGGCAGGATGAAAATTCGTATCCAAGTGTTACGAACGAAATCGGATACGCGGTAAGCCGTCGCCGCGTAGAAGTTTTTGCTCTTTCGTCGAAGGAAACGAAGGCGGTGAAATCAGGAATCCTGCTCCGAACCCAGGTCGCGCTGATAGTCGATTCCCTCGCGGCGCACGCCGCCCTGATTGTGCTCGCCGTCGGGCGGAGCGTCAGGTGCGGGGCGGTTCTGGCTGGCGGGATCGTGTTCGATCGGCGGTGCCGGCGCGGCTTCGCCACCAGCGGTTTTAGCCGCCTCGGCGCGTGCTTCGCGCTTGGAAGAGTGACGCGCGGAGCGTCGGAGTGCGGGATGCCTCATCAATGCCTCCAGAGAAGAAGGCCGTCGAAAATGACGTCGGCGGCGTCGGACCGATCTTGTCGCAATGCGTCTTTATTAGAAAAATCGACCGGACACTGCTTGCAGCGCCGGTCATCGTTGCTGGCTACGTTGTAATCCCTACCTTCGAGATGGAAACTTATTCAAAGCCTGCACAGATTCAGTGAATGGTCGAAAGTCCGCCAATTCCCTTATTGCGCGTGCGGCGCTTCGTTCGGTCCGGGCGGCGGGTCGCCAATGGGCTGCATCGGTTGTTCGGGCGGCTCGCGAGTCGGATCGGGATTCGTGTCGGGCGGGATCGGCGTGGGCGGCGGCTGATCGGGCGGCGTCACGGGCGGGTCCGGCGGCTGGGGCGTCTGCGCGCTGATTCGAGCGCTATCGGATGCGAAATCGGGCATGTCAGGCTCCTTGCGGTCTTGTGATCGTAATCGCCGCATCCACGCTCCTTTTCCTGCGGTTTCCCGCGCGTGGATGGCAGTCAGAGGTCAGCAAGGCCTATGCCCTTGTTTCTTCCAATTTACGCCTACCTCACGCCAGGACTCCGCTTCATTATCGGCGCTGAATCCGCATGCGACAAATAAAAAAGCCCGCGCTTTTGCAAGCAGCGGGCAATGTTTTGTCTAAAGATAAGCGAGGTTCAGGTATTTTCGCTATCCGCGTCAGAAAGGTCTCCGCCTTCTCCGACGGCTGCCTTGCCAGCGGCATCCTCGCCGTATTCGACGAGCCGGTTATACAGCGTCTTCAGGCTGATGCCGAGAATTTCCGCCGCCCGCGTCTTCACGCCGCCGCATTGTTCGAGCGTAGCGAGAATGAGTTGCCGATCAGCCTGCGCGAGCGACGTGCCGAAGGGAATCGTCACGGCCGTGCCCGCCGAAGGACGCGACAGTGAAATCTGCAGCGGCACGGTGGCCGTGCTATCCGAATCCGTACCCGACATGATGTACGCGCGCTGCACGTAGTTCTTCAACTCGCGCACGTTGCCGGGCCAGTTGTAGGACGCGAGCATTTCACGCACGGCGGCGGGAAACACCTTCTTCGTGTTGTAACGCGAGTTGAGTTCGTCGAGGAACGCCTGCCCGAGCAATTCGACGTCCGTGCCGCGTTCGCGCAGCGGCGGCAGGTTGATCGGGAACACGTTCAGGCGGTGATACAGGTCGAGCCGCAGTTTGCCTTCGAGCACGGCCTGCTCGGGATCGCGATTGGTCGCGGCAATCAGGCGCACGTCCGTTTCGAGTTCCTTCGTGGTCCCGACGCGCATGAACATGCCGGTTTCGAGCACGCGCAACAGCTTCACCTGAAGCTCGATAGGCATCTCGGTGATTTCGTCGAGGAACAGCGTGCCGCCGTTCGCGCGCTCGAAATAACCCTTGTGCTGCCGGTCCGCGCCAGTGAACGAGCCGCGTTCATGGCCGAACATTTCGGATTCGATCAGGTTCGGCGAAATGGCGCCGCAATTCACCGCGATGAACGCGTGCTTGCGTCGCAGGCTCAGCTCGTGCAGCGTCTGCGCGGCGACTTCCTTGCCGGTGCCGGACTCGCCGATCAGCAGCACGGACGCTGCCGTCGGTGCCACGCGGCCGATCTGATCGTAGACCGTCTGCATGGCCGGCGAATTGCCGAGCATCAGCCCGAAGCGGCCCATGCGGCGCAACTCGCCACGCAAGGTGCCGATTTCCGCTTTCAGGTCGCCGGCGCGCGGCAGGCGCGAAAGGATCGCCTTCACGCGCTGCATGTTGATGGGTTTGACCAGATAATCCGCCGCACCCATCTTGAGTGCGCTGACCGCGGACTCGACGGTCGCATGGCCGGTAATGACGATGAACTCGACGCCCGAGCGCGGGTCCAGATCCTCGAACAGATCGACGCCGGTGCCGTCGGGCAGCTTGAGGTCGGTAAACACGACGTCCGGCGTCTGCCGCACGAGCTGGATGCGCGCCTCGCGCAAGTCGCCTGCCGTGGCTGTCGTCAGTCCGTCTTCGCCGATGATCGCGGCTAGCGCCTCGCGGGTACTGGGATCGTCATCGACAATCAATACATGTGGCATTGCGTCTCGATATTTCCAAAGCGTTTTCAGGGTCACACGCCAAGTGCGGCGTGGTCTTCTCCGGGCGATCACACGGTGGACTGCCCGGGCCGGTGCGGCTTTCGGTCATGCGCCCGTTGTGGCTCGAGCTTGAAGTGCATGACGCAAAAAGCGCGAGAAATAGAATAATTTCCGA
This sequence comes from Caballeronia sp. LZ001, assembly GCF_031450875.1. NCBI lineage: Bacteria > Pseudomonadati > Pseudomonadota > Betaproteobacteria > Burkholderiales > Burkholderiaceae > Caballeronia > Caballeronia sp. LZ001. Next base: position 2,272,534 of record NZ_JARTVX010000004.1, read on the forward strand.
TGCGCTGTACGCTTGGGTCTCTCAGCCGTAAGTTTTTCCATTTAGGCAACTTATGGCGGATATTCGTTGATTATAAAGGTTTATCGACATAAAAACGCACGCCGGTCGGGCGTGCGTGGAGTTCGTTCAAACGCGGCGGTGATGAAAACGCCTTCCGGCAGCACTCCGTCGCTCGCAATTGAACGACGGTCGTGAACTACTGCGCGTCAGCTTCGCGGGAAATTCCAGGCGTCTGCCGTGCCGCCTACGCCGTGACCATTCACCTCATGCGGCGCGGGCAAGCGACTCGACGGCGTCAGCACCTTGCCGCCCTCGTCTTCCCAACGGTGCAGATCGCGGGCCGTGCGACGTGTGGCGGCATCGCGCGATTGCGCCCATTTCCATGCAAGCACGCTGCCCACCGCGAACAGCGCCCCGAAAATTCCGATTGAAGGACGTGCCATCTCGTTTTCTCCCTTGGTTATCTAAATCGCTGTTTGTGCCTTGATTTCGCCGATGCGCGCTCTTGACTACCCAGCGCGCTTCGATCAGCGGACAACCAGAAGCCCGATGAGAAAGCCCGCGCCCGCCGCGATACCCAGCGATTGCCACGGATTTTCGCGCACATAGTTTTCGGTGCACTCGACGCTGGTCTTGTAACGCGTCTGCGCGCTTGCTTGCGCGTCTTCGAGCGCGGAGCGCGCCGAATCGACGTGATCGCGAAGGCGCGTGCGCAAGGCATCGACGCCCTCGCCCGGCAGCGACGCCGAGAGCCGCAACAACTCTTCCGAGTCGTTGAGCAGCACCTTGATGTCTTCGATAATTTTCTGCTTGCCCAACGCAAGCTGGACAGTCGTCTCAGTCATGAAATCAGGTCCTTGCCTTAGAAATGTGGGGGTAAAGTCTGAAGCTTTGCGTATCTCAATGCGTTTCAGCGCCCGCGAGCGCCTTGGCCACACCGTGCATCGTGAAACGCATGCGCAGATTGCGCAGGACGCCGCCGGCCATCAACGCGACGCCAAGCACGCCGAACACGGCGCTCGTGACGTTCGCCGCACGCGAAAGCGCAGGCGTGCCCGCCGCGTAACCGAGCACGGCACACATGAGCGCGGTCACCAGCGCGACCAGAGCCCAATGGTAAATGTCGATCGGCTCGCGCACCGCGAGTTCCTGTCCGCCGCGCGTCGGCCGCACGGGCTTGCTGGCGTTGCCACCGAAGTTGCCGACCATATTGCCGTCGCGCGTGGCGGTGTCGAAGTCGAGCGTATCGTCCATGATGCGTGTTACCTCTCTCGCTGCCGTCCGCTCGCAGTTGCGATGCACACCGACCGCTTGTTGCAAGCTTGTTCGAATAAGGATGACTCCATCCTTGCAGCTTTCATGCCAGCCGTCTGTGACGGCGTTCAGGAAATGTTCTGCCCGAAGCGGTCCGCGCAAGCCATCACGAAACCGGGTAAGTATTACGCTGTGGACGTGTAAATTTCCTGAGCGAAGCGAGAACCTTGCCGGAAGTTACGCGACGCACATGTGCCAATCAGACAAATTGGGCGATGCCGAACGCCGCACGTTGCCGCAAAGTCGTTGCGAATGGTTAAATAGCGTTTATGAGATGGACTTGTCCGTCTACGGAAAACATCGAGCCGCCTGACGAGCGATCGTACGAATGGATCGCGAGCTTGCTTGCCGTCAAACCATGCGACGTGTTGCTGCCAGGAAACGCCCGAAACTGGCGGCATCAAGCCGAAACTCAGCTAACGCGGCCGGTTCGCATGCTTGGCGCCGCTCTCGCGCATCGACATGCGCCACCACGCTTGACCGATGCCTGGCCGCCATCCGCTCAACCATATTGGCAGAACTCAGGACATATCAGCACACATGGCGACAACCGATCTGGACCCGCCCATCGCCGTCGGCGATACAGCCGCGCAGAAAAAGCGCAATGCGGGGGAAGTGCCGGGCTTGAGATCGTACGGACTGCTGTACGGCTCATCACCCGTGATGCAGGAGTTGTACACGCAGATCGAACGCGTCGCCGGCACCGATGCGACCGCGCTCATCATCGGCGAGTCGGGCACCGGCAAGGAGCTCGTCGCGCGCACCATCCACGATAAAAGCGCGCGCAAGGACGCACCGTTCATTGCCGTGAATTGCGGCGCGATTCCCGACAACCTCATCGAAGCGGAACTCTTCGGTCACGAAAAAGGCAGTTTCACGGGCGCGGTATCGGGACGTATCGGCTACTTCGAACACGCGAATGGCGGCACGCTTTTTCTCGACGAAGTGACGGAGATGTCGCCCGTGCGGCAGGTGAAGCTCTTGCGCGCGCTCGAAACCGGCACGTTCTTTCGGGTCGGCGGCAACGATCTCATTAGCTCCGACGTTCGAGTGATCGCCGCGACCAACCGCGATCCGATTGCCGCCGTGAAGGAAAACGGCTTGCGCGAGGACTTGATGTACCGGCTCGCCGTGTTTCCGCTGCGCGCGCCGCCTTTGCGCGAACGCGATTCGGACCGCGAACTGCTCGCCCAGCATTTTCTGTCCGAAATGAACGCGCAGGAGGGCACGAGCAAGGCCTTCAGCAAGCGCGCGCTCGACGTGCTGCGCACCTACTCGTGGCCGGGCAACGTGCGCGAACTCAAGAACACGGTGTATCGCGCGTTCATTCTCGCGGAGAAGACGGTGGAGATCGCGCATCCGCATCTGGCATCGCGCGTGAAGAAGCCCGTCACTCAGGGCGATGCGATGAACGTCTGGGTCGGCACACCGCTCGCGGATGCGCAGAAGCAGATCATCCTCGGCACGCTCAAGCATTGCGGCGGCGACAAGCGTCGTGCCGCGAAAGCGCTGGGCGTGAGTCTCAAGACGCTCTACAACCGCCTTGGCGCCTATGAAAACGAGGACACCGAATCAGGCGAAGCCCCTTCCGGCGGCAGCAACGAAAGTTGAGCATCCGTCCTTCACGGACGAACAAAAGGCGAGTGCGTGAAAGCGTTCTCGCCTTTTTTATGGAGCGTTGAGCTACGCGTTCCCGCTGCTTGCAATTTCTTGCAATTTTCTCGAACCGGTAATTAGAAGCATGCTTCAAAATGCGCGAAGCTCGCGACATGCACGTGTCGCGCATTCTTACGTGGCGGGGCTTTGGCGGCGATTCCTCAAGGAGATTCGCAGCCTGGCTCACGGCGCCTGGGCAGACGAAGGAAACCAGCAACATGCAGATCAGGGTTGAATGGCGCGGCAAGCGCGCCGCCGCGCTTGCCGCGATCGTGTCGGGCGCTATCGCCTGCGTGAGTCTCAGCGGCTGCAATTCCCTCTATAGCGAAGGCGCGACGGCTGGTGCCGGTATCGCCGGTGCGGCTATCGCGGGCAAGGTGACGAGCAACGCGGCGGTCGCCACGGGTATCGGTCTTGGCGCGGTGGCGGCGGCGCGCGCGGGCGTGCAGTACTCGCAGCGCATCGTGCATACGGACACGCAGGACAAGATCGCGTCGGTCGCCGGCCCGCTCGACGTCGGCTCGGTGGCGCCGTGGATCTCGGTGCATTCGGTGCCTATCGAAGACGACGAGAAAGGCCGCGTGACAGTGAGCCGCCAGATCAGCAGCGGTACGCTCGACTGCAAGGAAATCGTCTTTTCCGTCGATCGCGACGCGACCAAAGACCGTGCCGCCGACAGCGCGTTCTACGTGGCATCCGTGTGCCGCGACGGCGACAAGTGGAAGTGGGCATCGGCCGAACCGGCGACGCCGCGTTGGGGCTCGCTGCAATGACGGAGCGCGTGGCGGTATCCATGGCGCTGCGCCTTGGCTGCATCGCGGCTTTCGCGGCGGCGTGCGTCGCGATGAGCGGCTGCGCGTCGATTGGCGCGGCAAGCGGTGCGCTCGCGGGCGTGGCGACGGGCGCGGTGACGACCAATCCGGCTATCGGCCTGGGCGTCGGCATTGCGGTGCAGGCCGCGACCGACGAAGTCGTGAAGCGCGTGACGAAGTCTCTGCATCAGGATCAACAGGTTGCCATTGCGGTGACGGCGGGCATGTCGGACATCGGCGAGACGCGACCCTGGAAGGTCAAGCACACCTTGCCGGTGGAAAATGGCCACGGCCAGGTGCGAGTGCTGCGCGAGGTCAAGAGCGCGCTTGCGAGCTGCAAGGAATTCGCGTTCTCCGTGGCGGATGGCGACGATCCGAGTTCGCATGAAGACTGGTTCATCGCGACGGCGTGTCAGCAAACCGAGGGATGGAAGTGGGCTTCGGCGGAACCGGCGGTCGAGCGGTGGGGAAATCTACAGTAGGCGGGAGACAGCCGAACCGCTTTTTTGCTTAGAGGCTTCGAACAAGAAGCGCGGCGAGTCCGCGCTTTTTTGTTGGCTTCCATTCTGGCGATGGCTTGATGTTGGCGGGCCAGTGCAGTGCGAGCCTGCCGCGCCGTTCGTTGACCGTTGCCGTGCGCCTGCTACTTTCGAAAACGGCGTGACGAGTACTCGCTTCTCCTTGCCTCGACCTTCAGCGTTCTCACTTGCCTCCAGCACGACGTCATGATCAAAGCCCCAAAGAAAAACGCGGCGTCCTGACCGGTCACCGCGCCTTTCCCGCAAAAACCACCGCCTCAAGCCTCCACGTCTTCCAGACTCAGCATCTCCGTTTGATCGTTGTAAGAGAAGATCTCGCCATAACGACCCCAGTCGATGACCGCATCCAGCGTTTCCTGCGCGGCCTTGTCGGAGAGGAAGTCTTCCAGTTCCTGCTCGAAGCGCACGCGCGGCGCGCGATGCCCCGGCCGCTCGTTCAGCACCTTCTTGATCCGCGCCGCCAGCGGCACGTGCCGCAGCAGATGCTCGGCGAACATCATCTTGCGCTCCTGCGTGCCGAATTCGGCAAACACGCGCGCCTGCGGCGTCAGGAAAATATCGCCTTCGCGCACGTCGGCGAAACCGAGATGCTGCAGCACTTCGGCCACCGGAAAGAGTTCATCGACCTCCAGATGCAGCGTGCGCGCGATTTCCGGCATGTCCGCGCGACCGTGATACGGCTCCGCCGCGAGCGTTTCGATGAGACCCGCCATCAGATTGGTCGACACCGACGGCAGCCAGCTTCCGAGCTCGAGTCCCTTCTTCTTCGATTCATCCAGCTGCCGCGCGGTCATCTTCGCGTAAATGTCGTCGACGAGACGCCGGAACGCCGGGTCCAGGCGATTGCGCGGATGCTTGAACGGCACCTTGATCTCGGCCATCACGCGGCCCGGATTCGACGACAGCACCAGAATGCGGTCGCACATGAACACCGCTTCTTCGATGTTGTGCGTGACGATCAGCACCGACTTGATCGGCATGCGCCCTTGCGTCCACAAGTCGAGCAAGTCGGTACGCAAGTTCTCGGCGGTCAGCACGTCGAGCGCGGAAAATGGCTCGTCCATGAGCAGCAAGGTCGGATCGACGACGAGCGCGCGCGCAAAACCCACGCGCTGCCGCATGCCGCCCGACAATTCGCGCGGATAGGCATTCTCGAAACCGTCCAGCCCGATCAGGTCGATGGCCGCCAACGCCCGTTCGCGCCGCTCGCGCGCCGCCACGCCCTGCGCTTCCAGACCCGCTTCCACGTTTTGCATGACGGTCAGCCACGGGAACAGCGCGAACGTCTGGAACACCATCGCGACGCCCTTCGCCGGTCCGCGCAAGGGCTCGTTCAGATAAGTGACGTCGCCGGCAGTCGGCTCGATCAGTCCGGCGATGATTCGCAACAGCGTCGATTTACCCGAGCCCGAACGTCCGAGCAGACCGACGATCTCGCCTTCGCGCAGCGAGAGGTTGGCGTCGTCGAGCACGAGCAGTTCGCCCTGGGTCTTGTTGAATCCGCGGCTCACGTTCTGCACGCGCAGGATTTCCGCGCCCAGGCGCGGCGGCGTGCCGGGCACGCTGGGCGCTGGCGTGCCCGTCGTGCGCGATGCGCCCGGCGTGTTGGGGTTTTGCGTGTTCTTGGTGTTCTGCATCGGAACTCGTCCTCAATCCAGTCGAAGTCTTGCTTCGGCGTAGGCGTACAGCGGGCGCCACAACAATCGGTTGAACAGCGTGACGAAAAGCGACATCACGGCAATGCCCAGGATGATCTTCGGATAGTCGCCATCCGCAGTGGTCTGCGCGATATACGCGCCGAGCCCGTGCGCGACGACGCTCGTCTTGCCCCACGACACCGCCTCCGCGACGATGCTCGCGTTCCACGCGCCGCCCGATGCCGTGATCGCGCCGGTGATGTAGTACGGGAAGATGCCCGGCAGCATGGCCTTTTTCCACCATTGCCAACCGCGAATCTGAAAGTTGGCCGCGGCCTCGCGGTAATCGTTCGGATACGCCGATGCCCCGGCAATCACGTTGAAGAGGATATACCACTGCGTTCCGAGCACGATCAACGGCGAAAGCCAGATATCCGGGTTCAGATGCCAGCGCACGATGGCGACGACGAACACCGGAAACAGCAGGTTCGCCGGAAACGCCGCGAGAAACTGCGCGACGGGCTGCATCTTCTCGGCGAGCGCGGGGCGCAACCCGATCAGCACGCCGACCGGCACCCACACCACCGACGCAATGCCGATCAGCACGACCACGCGAATCAGCGTGATGAAGCCGAGCACGAACACGTGACCGACATCGCTCCAGCCGACGCCCGTCGACACGAACGAGACCACCTTCCACGTGACGAACGCCGTGACGAGCAGCACGGCCGCGCCCCAGGCGATATCGCCGGTGCGCGTGGACGGCACGGTGGCGCGCAACGGCAGCTTTACGCCTTGCAGCGACGGCAGACGAATCGGGAAGCGCGCGGCCTTCGCGAACAGCCATCCGGCCGGCACCAGCAACCGGTGGATCAGCCGCGTGCGGCGAATCAGATCGAGCAGCCACGATTCCGGCGCGTTGCCCGAGCTCGTGTTCTCCATGCGGAATTTGTCTGCCCACGCGACAAGCGGACGGAACATCAGTTGATCGTAGGCAAGGATAACGACGGTCATCGCCAGAATCACCCAACCGATCGCGGAGAGATTGCGCTCGCCGATCGCCGCGGCCAAATATGCGCCGATGCCCGGCAGCACGATGCTCCGGTTGCCCACCGTGATGGCCTCGGAGGCGACGACGAAGAACCAGCCGCCCGACATCGACATCATCATGTTCCAGATGAGGCCGGGCATGGAGAACGGCACTTCGAGCTTCCAGAAGCGCTGCCAGTTGGTGAGGTGAAAGCCGCGCGAGACTTCATCCAGATCGCGCGGCACCGTGCGCAGCGACTGGTAGAAGCTGAAGGTCATGTTCCACGCCTGGCTCGTGAAGATGGCGAAAATCGCGGCACACTCCGCGCCGATCACGCGCCCGGGAAAAAGCGCGAGAAAGAACGTGACGGTAAACGAGATGTAGCCGAGCACCGGCACCGATTGCAGGATGTCGAGCACCGGCACCAGCACGACCGACGCGCGCCGCTCTTCGCCGCGAGCGTGCCATAAACCAGCGTGAAGATGAGCGAGGCGACCATGGCGAGCAGCATGCGCAAGGTCGTGCGCAGCGCGTATTCGGGGAGATTGCCGGGGTCGAGCGAGATCGCCTGCGTCTGCAGGGTGGAAATAGGCGCGAGCGTCTCGTGGAAACCGACAGCGGCAAGCGCGATGATGCAGATGATCATCGGGAACGCGACGAAGTCCCAGCGATTGGGCAAGATCCGCCATACCGACGCGTTCGCCGTGCGGTTCAGATTGAAACCAAATTCCATGCAACGCCCTCCCCGTAAGGCTTTGTTCCAACCGCGCAAGGCGCGGGATAGTGCTCATGACGGCAAGCCGTCGCGCGGGCAAGACGCCTTCGTGATCGATGACTGCCTGATCGTCGACTCTCGTGGAATCCGTCGCGCTACCCGCATGCTCAACGTATCTGCCCGTCCAAAAGCTGACAGACGACACAGAAAACCAGCAAATGGATAACGTCAGGAAGCCGTCACTCTTTAACCAGTGCGTACCGGCTGTGCGGAACCGAGCGACACTACACCAAGTTTCGTGACAGTCACAATCTTTCGGCGCTCAGGCACGTCATTCGTGTGATGTTTCTATTTGCTCTTCGGCGCCACGGAGGCAAAATAAAGGCTTGGCCGCCGTCGCATCCGCATTTTGAATGGTCTGGCTTTCTTTTGACTTAACCTCTGCCCCAAGCCGACGAGCAGGCCGACCAAAACCACGCCGGGAGTGCGTTTGAGCAGCGACGAAGGCAACACATAACGCAAGAACCGAACCGCCCGTGCTTACCCTGTGTTGGGTAGACGCCGTCTGTGGAGACAAGGCGCTTGCTGGGCGGCGAAAAACATCGTCCAATCGTGGCTATCACTAACAATAATGAGCGCCGATGCAATGCACTACGCCGCCCCGAAGCCGAACGCCCGTCTGCCCGGCTGTTCTCGCTTGAATCCGCGCGCGGCGTGAGCCAGCGTAGCCGAGAACGCGATGAACAAGACCCTCCTGCACCGACTGATCGCGCTCCTCGGACTCGCGCTGCTCGGCCTTGCGTGCTGGATCGCGGCCGGCTTGCTGTCGGACCGAATGGTACAGCAGGAAATGACGGGCACGGTGCGCACCGAACGACAAATGGCGGCATCCATCGTCGACAACATGGCGCAGGTCATCGCAAGCGATCTCGCGATGTCGCGCGCCATTCCCGCCACGCTCGCACAGGTCGAACTCATGCAGCATGCGCTCGCGCAATCGCGGGATTATGCCTCGAACCCCGCGGGCTCGGAAAGCGAACGCCGCGCCGAATGGACCGCGCGTCCCAATCTCGCGAAGGTCAACCGCTTCCTCCATGACGCGCAGGGCTTCTCCGGCCTCGATTCCATCTGGCTCATCAACGACCAGGGCTACTGCATTGCATCGAGCAATTCGGCGGACGACAACAGTTTCATCGGCTACAAGATGAGCGCGCGCGGCTATGTCGCGCGGGCGCTGCTCGGCGGCTTCGTCGAGATGTACGGCGTCGGGCGGCTTTCGGGCGATCCGGGCATCTACATCGCCGCGCCGATCTACGACGACGGCATCCTCGTGGGCGCGGTGATCGCCAAGGTGAGCATCGACCGGTTGCGGCATTGGGTGTCGCGGGCCGGCACCTTCGTCACCGATGAAAACGGCGTCGTGGTGATGGCGCACGACGGCGCGCTCGAGTACCAGGCCATGCCCGATGCGCCCGTCGCCCAGATGACGCCGCGCGAGCGGCTCGAACATTACCGGCGCGAGGACTTTCCGCCGTTGCGCGTCGCGCATGTCGGCGATCAGATGCGCGCGGCCGAGCACTGGCTCGCGCCGACGCTCGCGGAAACCTTCTACGCGACCAACGGCAGCAGCGTGCCCGCGCTCTACGACGAGCGCACCGGGCTGAATTCGGGGCTGTCGGCGCACATCGTCCATCCGCTCACGAGCTGGCCTGAGATCAGCCGCAATCACAGCCGCGACCGCGTGCTGGTGTTCCTGACGATGCTCGGCGTCGTGACACTCGCTATCGTGATCGCCGTCTCGTATTCACGCGAGCGCCGTCTGCATCGCGCGACGCGCGACCTCGCCGAGCAGTTGCAATCGGCCAATACGCTCTTGTCGGCCGAAGCGCGCCACGACGCGCTCACCGGCGCCCTCTCGCGCCGCTACTTTCTCGACACGCTGCGCCACGAAGTGGAACTCGCGCGCTCGGTCGGCACGCCGTTGTCGCTCGCCATCGCGGACCTCGACCACTTCAAGCAGATCAACGACCGTTACGGACACGCGTCCGGCGACCGCGCGCTCGAACACTTCGCCGAAGTGTGCCGCGCGCAGTTGCGTCCGAGCGATGCAGTCGGCCGGCTCGGCGGCGAGGAATTCGGCATCCTGCTGCCGCAGACCGCGCTGGCGGACGCGCAGGCCGTGCTGGAGCGGCTGCGCAAGCGCTTTCATCACGAGCATTGCGCGCATCTTCCCGACGAGGCGGTGTTGTCGGTAAGCATCGGGATTACCGAACTCGCTGCCGACGATGCGCTCGAATGGATTCTCTCTCGCGCCGATCTCGCGCTCTACGAGGCGAAATCGCGTGGTCGCGACCGCAGCGAAGTGCGCCCGGCCGATCCGCCGCCGCCCGCGCGCTATCCCGAGAACTCGCTGATGGGCAAGTAAGCGCGGCATGGCTTGGGAAGGCATCTCGTCGCGCTCGACGGCGTGCAGGTATCATCGACGTTCGATATCGAATGACGCCGCCGTCACGGGAGAAATGCATGAAGGGAAATCTGGTCATCGTGTGCCGCGATCAGGACGCTGAAACGTTCGACCAATTGCTGGCCGAGTACGGCTCGTTCCAGACGCGCCTTTCTTCGACCACGTGGTTTCTGAAGATCGCGCTTGCGCCGGAAGTCATTCAGGAGGAAATTCTCGCGCGGCTTGGCAAGTACACCACGCATTACATCTTCGAGGCTTCGACGGTGACTTACAACACCGTGGATAGTGAAGCGGCCTCGGCGCTGGAAACGTTGTTTGATTGACGTGGGGCATGGATTAATGCCGCCTGGCCTTGAAACGTTGTTCCATTGACGCGGGTTTAGTAAAGACGCCTCCGGACTTTGATTCGGAGGCGATTTTGCTTTCTCGATGCAGGTTCAACGCTTCGGACGTTGAGCATCGTCTGGCCTACTTCGAGCTACACACGAACACGGCCCGACACTGAAACATCGTTCCATAGACATTGGCGCAAAACAAAACGCCTCCGTTTCGATGCGGAGGCGTTTTGTTTTCAGCGCGACGAAAGCCGACGTGCGCGGTTCAAAGAGAAGCACGCTCCTCATGCTGCGCTCCCACGCGCCTTTCGCTCGTCGGCTGCGTGGCGACATCGAACGGGAAGGTCATGACCACCTGCAACCCGCCCGCAGGCTGATTGCCGACCTCGCATTCCCCACCCGCGCGCCGTGCGAGCCGTTCGACGATAGCCAGTCCAAGGCCGCTATGTCCGCTGCCGCCGCGCGCCGGATCGAGCCGCACGAACGGCCGGCTCGCCTTGATGAGATCGTCCGGCGCGATACCCTTGCCGTGATCCGAGACGGTTAGCACCCAGCCCTTTGCCGCGCGCCGTGTCGCAATGACGATGGGCGCCGCGCCGTAGGCATGCGCGTTATCGAGGAGATTCGACAAGAGCCGGTCGAGCGTTGCCGCGGGCAGCACGAAATTCGGCCCGGCTTCCAGGTCGAGCCGAACCGGTTCCGCGGTCGGCGACACCGCGCGATACGTCCGCGCGATTTTCTCGCACTGCTGATCGACCGAAACGGGCTCGCTGCCATCTGGCCGGTCGTGCGCGAATACCAGGAACTGATCGACGATATGCGCCATGGAATCGACATCGCGCACTACGCCATCACGCACCTTGGCGTCGTCCATCATCTCGGCGCGTAGACGCAAACGCGCGAGCGGTGTCTTCAGATCGTGCGCGACGCCTGCGAGCATCACCGCGCGATCGTTCTCGGTTTGCGAGACTTCACGCACCATCTGATTGAAGCCGTGCGTCAGTTGCCGCAACTCACGCGGGCCGCGTTCGGGAACGGGCGGCGTCGGCTGACCGCGACCGAAACGCCCGACCGCTTGCGCCAGCGAGCGCAACGGATATTGCAACTGCCATGCGCCGAAGAGCGCGGCGAGCACGGCGGTCGAGAAAATAAGCGCGAGCCACAGCAGCATGCGGTCGCGCGAGCGCGGCGGCCGCAACGGCTGCACCGGCACAACGATCCAGCCGGCGTCCTTCGCGCCATGCACCCACACGCTGGGCGGCGCGCCGGGTTCGTTCAGGCGAACATCGGTGCCATCCGGCAGACGGTCTTTCAGGTCTTCGATGAAATGAGCGAGCGGCGGCGGCGTGTCTTCGTCGGGCGTTCGGGGCACTTCCGGGCTGTTGAGCGGAAAGATGCGCACGCGCGGCGGCAAGGGTTGATCGGGTGTGTTGGCCATGTGCTGACGCACGGCATCGACGAGAAATGCGGTTTCCTCGACGGCAAAACGCGTCTGCACGTTGTCGCGCTCGAAGCGGATGATGGCGAACCAAGCGACATGCGACAGCACCAGCATGCCGATGACGATGACGACCAGCCGCCCGAACAGCGTGTCAATTGCCCGGCGCATTTTGCTCGCCGTCCGGCACGAACACGTAGCCGCGCCCGCGCACCGTCTGAATGAAACGCGGCGCGGATGGATCGCTTTCCAGAATGCGCCGCAGACGCCACACCTGCACGTCGATACCACGGTCGGTGCCGTCGTATTCCGGCCCGTGCAGCAGTTCGAGCAGACGCTCGCGCGTCAGTGTGCGCATAGGGTTGTTGACGAAAATCTTCAGAAGCGCGAATTCGCTGCCGGACAAGGTGATCGGCCTGTCGTCCTGTTGCAGCGTGCGCGACTGGAAGTCGAGCCTGAAGCGCCCGAACGAATACGGCTCGCGCTGTTCCGGCGCGGCCGATGGAATGGTGCGGCGGCGGCGCAGCACGGCTTGCACGCGGGCAAGCAATTCGCGCGGATTGAACGGCTTGCCGAGGTAATCGTCCGCGCCGAGTTCGAGACCGACGATGCGGTCCACGTCGTCCGCGCGCGCGGTCAGCATGATGACGGGGATGTCGTCGCCCGATGCGCGCAGCTTTCTGAGCGCGGTCAGGCCGTCGACGCCCGGCATCATCAAGTCGAGCACGATCAGATCGGGGCGCTCGCGCTCCAGCCGGCGTTCCAGCGAACCGGCGTCGTGCAGCACCGAAACCTCGATGCCCTGCCGGACCAGGTAGTCGCGCAGAAGGTCGCGCAGTTCGGCGTCGTCGTCGACGACAAGTATTTGCGTAGTCATGGGCTGAAGTTTAGCGCGTGAGACGTAACCGTTTGCCCGCAAGGATGCCGTAAAGGGTTACGGGGTGTTACCGCGAAAGCATCGCGTAAACCTGCGTAATAAGCAGCGACTGTGTCGTAACACGCCACGCGGCGCAAGCCTCTACGCTGTGTCTCACCGACAAGCGCAAAAGCCTGGACGACCTTCTCGGAAATACCGTCGCAAGCGGCTTCGACGTTTCGGCATCGACAATCAATCAGGGAGTCTCACAATGGGCAAGCAATATCGCATTCTTACTGCCGCCGCCACTGCAATTGCACTGACATTCGGCGCCACGGCTTATGCCGCCACCAGCGACGCGCCTCCCGCGCCGCCGCCCGGCGGTCCCGCCATGATGGGTGGCCCCGGTGGTCCTGGCGGCCCTGGCGGTCATCGCATGGAAGAGCGCATGAAGAAGCAGATGGAGCAGCTTCATAGTCAGCTCAAGCTCAACGCAGATCAGGAAAAGCTCTGGCAGACCGCGCAGGACACCATGAAGCAGAACCGTCAGGCGATGCGCGAGAGCCACCGTCAGATGCACGAGCAGATGAAGTCGCTGGAGCAGCAGCCGATTCTCGACCTGAACGCCATGAACGCGGCGCATCAGAAGATCGAGCAGCAGAACCAGCAGTTGCGCGAAGGCACCACGACCGCATGGCTCAACTTCTATAACTCGCTCAACGATCAGCAGAAGACCACTGTGAGCACGGCGCTCAAGAAGCACTTTGCGAAGATGCGCGAGCACGAGCACAAGATGCACGAACGCTGGGGCAAGCGCGATGGTCAGCACGGCGGCCCGGGCGCCGGCGCGCCGGCTGGCGCTTCGGGTACGACGAAGCCCTGAGTTTCGTGGAGCGATGCCCGCCGTCGTGATACGGACGGCGGGCGTTTATGTTCAAGCTCTGCGTTCGCGCGAGCTGGCAGCATCATGCTGCTCTTAGCTTGAGACGCGATGTTGCGCGTCAAAAAAAACCGCGAAGCGCTTTGGGCGCTTCGCGGTTTTGCGCTGCATGGATCTTCTGCTCCACGGCTCTCCGGCACTTAGCGTCCGCGCGAAGCATCCGCAGCGCCCGATCACCCTTCGTCGACCTCAAGCCAGATCGAACAACAGCACTTCCGCGCCTTCACCGCCTTCGACCGTGACTTTCGACACATCCTCGATCTTCGCGGCATCGCCGGCTTTCAGCGCTTCGCCGTTCACCAAAACCGCGCCGCGCGCCACGTGCACGTACACGCGCCGGCCAGCGGGAACATCGAAGTCCGCGCGCTCGGCGCCGTCGAAAAGGCCCGCGAAGATGCGCGCGTCGGCGCCGATTTTCACCGAGCCTTCATCGCCTTGCGGCGAGGCGATCACACGCAGACGGCCGCGCTTTTCCTCATCGCCGAAACGCTTTTCTTCGTAGCCCGGTGCGTTGCCTTGTGCATCCGGAATGATCCAGATTTGCAGAAAGTGGGCCGTCTCGCTGGGCGAACCGTTGTACTCGCTATGCCGCACGCCCGTTCCCGCACTCATGCGTTGCACGTCGCCCGGGCGGATGGTCGAACCGTTGCCCATGCTGTCGCGGTGCGCCAGCGCGCCTTCCAGCACGTAGCTCACGATCTCCATATCACGATGCCCGTGCGTCCCGAAACCCTGTCCGCCCGCGACGCGATCTTCGTTGATCACGCGCAACGCGCCGAAGTGGACGTGCTCCGGATCGTGGTAGTCGGCAAAGGAGAAGCTGTGGTACGAGTCAAGCCAGCCGTGGTTGGCGTGACCGCGTTCACTGCTGCGGCGAATCTCGAACATGATGTGTGCTCCCGTTGAATACGTTGAAATGCGATGGACAGAATGTAAGGGTGTCCACCCCGTCAAACAACGGGCACGCGGGCACTACACCGTCTCGCGCATGAGGGTAATCGGATGCCTCCGCTTCTCACCCGCGCATCTTCCGGCTTCGGGTAAAATACCGCGCTTTTCAGGCGGCCCTGTGGCCAGAGCCGGTCGGGAAAGCCCGTGAAGGCGCGTCTTTCGGCGTCCGCCAACGGCGACCGCCAATTTTGGCCACCTAGAATACGCGCACCAAAGGCGTCATCTCCCGGAGCCCGAACCCCGCGCGCGGCGCGCGTCACGTTCGCAGTTTCCGGCACGTCGGGCACCTTTACAAGGAACCACCATGTTGCAAGGCTACGGTCCGCTGATCCTCGCGGGCACCTGGCAGACCGTCAAGCTGGCGGTGTTGTCGCTCGCGTTCGCCTTCGTGATCGGGCTGATCGGCGCGGCGGCGAAGCTGTCGAAGAATCGAATCGCCTCGGGCGTCGGCACCGTCTACACGACCTTGATTCGTGGCGTGCCCGATCTCGTGCTCATGCTGCTGCTCTTCTACAGCATCCAGATCTGGCTGAATCTGCTGACGGATGCCCTCGGCTGGGATCAAATCGATATCGATCCATTCCTGGCCGGCATTCTCGTGCTCGGGTTCATCTACGGCGCGTATTTCACGGAGACGTTTCGCGGCGCGTTTCTCTCGGTGCCGCGCGGCCAGCTCGAAGCGGGTGCGGCTTACGGCATGACGCCCTGGCAGACGTTCACGCGCATCATGTTTCCGCAGATGATGCGCTTCGCCCTGCCCGGCATCGGCAATAACTGGCAGGTGATGGTCAAGGCGACGGCGCTCGTGTCGATCATCGGTCTCGCGGATGTCGTCAAGGCCTCGCAGGACGCCGGCAAGGGCACGATGCGTTTCTTCTTCTTCACGCTGCTCGCCGGCGCGATCTACTTGGCCATCACCACGATCTCCAATTTCGTGCTGATCTGGCTCGAACGGCGCTATTCCATCGGCGTGCGCAAGGCTGACCTCTGATAGAGCCTGTCGGTTAAAAAAGAACGGCGGAATCCATGATCCAAATCATCCAGGAATACTGGAAGAACTACCTCTTCACAGACGGCTACCGCATCACCGGTCTCGCGATCACGATGTGGCTGCTGGTCATCTCCATCGGCCTCGGCTTTTGTCTTTCGATACCGCTGTCGGTTGCGCGCGTCTCGAAGAACAAATTGCTCTCGCGTTCGGTGTGGCTGTATACGTACGTGTTTCGCGGCACGCCGCTCTACGTGCAGTTGCTGCTCTGCTACACGGGCCTATACAGCCTGCAGGTCGTGCGCGATCACATGCTGCTCGCCGACTTCTTCAAGAGCGGCATGAACTGCACGCTGCTCGCCTTCACGCTCAATACCTGCGCGTACACCACGGAAATCTTCGCCGGCGCGATCAAGGCGACGCCCTACGGTGAGATCGAGGCCGCGCGCGCGTATGGCATGTCGTCGTTCACGCTGTATCGGCGAGTGATTCTGCCTTCGGCGCTGCGCCGCGCGCTGCCGTACTACAGCAACGAGGTGATCCTCATGCTGCACGCGACCACCGTCGCGTTCACGGCGACCGTGCCGGACATTCTCAAGATTGCCCGCGATGTGAACTCGGCGACGTATCAGTCGTTCGAGGCGTTCGGCATTGCGGCCCTGCTCTATCTCGTCATTTCGTTCGCGCTCGTGTGGCTCTTTCGCCGCGCCGAGTATCGCTGGCTCGCGTACCTGCGGCCTCAAGGCAAATAAGTGGGCTGTTGAGCCGCAAGGACCCGTTCATGAATTCCAAGATGCACAAGCTTTTCGTCGACGACATCCACAAGCAGTACGGCAGCAATGAAGTGCTCAAAGGCGTTTCCCTCAAGGCGAATGCGGGCGATGTCATCAGCATCATCGGCTCGTCGGGTTCCGGCAAGAGCACGATGCTGCGCTGTATCAACTTCCTTGAACAGCCAAACCAAGGGCGCATTTTCGTCGATGGCGCCGAGCTGCGCACGCTGAAGGACAAGCACGGCGCGCTGAAGGTAGCCGACCAGAATCAATTGCGCGAAATGCGCTCCAAGCTGTCGATGGTGTTTCAGCACTTCAACCTGTGGTCGCACATGAACGTGCTCGAGAACGTCATGGAAGCGCCGGTGCACGTGCTCGGGCTCACGAAGAAGGAAGCGGAGGATCGCGCGCGGACCTATCTGGAGAAGGTCGGCCTCGCGCCGCGCGTGGAGAAGCAGTATCCGTCGCATTTGTCGGGCGGCCAGCAGCAGCGTGTGGCAATTGCGCGGGCGCTTGCCATGCATCCCGATGTCATGCTCTTCGACGAACCCACTTCCGCGCTCGATCCGGAACTCGTAGGCGAAGTGTTGAAGGTGATGCAGACGCTTGCCGAGGAAGGCCGCACGATGGTCGTCGTAACGCACGAAATGGCTTTCGCGCGCAATGTGTCGAATCACGTGGTGTTTCTGCATCAAGGGCGCATCGAGGAGGAAGGCCAGCCGGATATCGTGTTCGGCAGCCCGAAGAGCGAGCGGCTCAAGCAGTTTCTATCTGGCAGTCTCAAGTAAGTCCTTTCCCCTTCCCTTCCTTTCTAAAAGCGCCCGTGAGGCGCTTTTTTTTTCGCCCTCGCCAAGCGGGTCATGCCTTATCGGTAAGCTTTTCTCGCACTAGCGCTGCCGTGCACGTCCGTCAATAGGCGTGAAACCCGACTCCAGACGCGCTCCGCAACTGAAGCCTTATGCCACAAGGCTTTGCGGGCGATTTCCCAAGCTATGGGTAGTACACCTACCACATTGGCATTGCGTTTTTGACACAATCCTTTGCAGATCGTCAATTTTCTTTGGCGCTCATGACGTATTTTGATAGATTGCTACTCAAAGTAACAAAACGAACCGCAAAAAAAGTAGTTTTACTTCAAAAGATAAGAAAACGGAGGCAGACGCCCATCGACGGATCGGCGTCGGCATCGCGCACACGAAGCGCGACTCGCCCACGAGGATCATCGCCCTTGCGTGTCCTTCCTCCAAAAACGATTTCCGGTTGGATGCGCTCGCATCGAACCACACGGCAGCACTTGGGTTCCATTTATTGACAGGGTTGGAGGAGATGATGAAGAAAGCTTTGCTCGCGGCAGCAGCACTGCTGACGTTCAGCGCGGTGGCTCAGGCTCAAAGCAGCGTGACGCTGTATGGTCGCCTGGACGCAGGGCTTGAATATATGAACGGCGTGCCGACAGGCACAGGTCCCGGAGGCCAGGCCACCGGTTCCACCCACCGTTTCCGCGCGGAAAGCGGCGACTGGGGCACGAGCTTGTGGGGTATGAAGGGCGTCGAAGATCTGGGTGGCGGCTATCGCGCCGTGTTCCAGTTGGAAGGCAGCTTCAACACCATGACGGGTCAGGGCCCGGGCAACAACGGCATCTTCAATCGCTGGGCAACCGTCGGCGTCGCCAACAACCAGTTCGGTACGCTCTTGCTGGGCCGCGAACTGTTCATCGCGAACGGCGTGTGGGACTTCGATCCGTTCGGCCAGTCGAACTGGTCGTCGGCATCGCTGGTGCGTGGTCGTAACTGGCCGCAATCGAGCAACAACATTTCGTACCAGTCGCCGAAGTTCGCGGGCTTTGACTTCTACGGTCAGTACGCGCTGTCGAACGCGACGAACTTCAACGGTAACGGCACGACGCCGCAAGGCCGCGAAGGTGGTGCTTACATCACCTACACGACGCCTCTGTTCCAGATTCGCGGTATGTACGATGAAATCCGCAACCCGGGCAACGGTCTGCTGGGCGGCGCGTACAACGCGGTCAACGGCGGCGCGGCAAACGCGGATCAGAGCAACGGCAACGGCGTCTACGCTTACTCGCGCGAGTACACGGCGATGTTCAACGTGTTCCTCGGTCAGTTCAAGATCCAGGGCGCTTACCAGGCTATCCGCTCGTCCGGCATGACGGGACAGTTGCCCGGCCAGCCGACCACGCTCGACCACGAATGGGGTGGCGTGACGTGGCAAGCCACGCCGGCCGCAGCCCTTATCGCGGCGGTGTATCACGTGAACGGCAACAACGGCGCCGGCAACGCGAACATCTACACGATCGGCGGCTCGTACAACCTGTCCAAGCGCACCTTGCTGGACATCCAGGTGGCAACGGCGCAAAACAGCAAGGCCGCGAACTACGGTCTGAATGCCAACAACTACGGCACGGGAACGGCAACGGACAATCCGCTGCCGGGACACAGCCAGACTGGCGTGTATGCAGGCATCCAGCACTCGTTCTAAGCAACGAGGCTGAACAAAGAAAAAAGCTTCATCGAGTTTTCACGCTGCTGCGAGAGGCGCGTATCGGTGCGGTGCCCGAAAGGGTATCGCACCGTTTTTTATTGGGGCGATGAATGCGCTCGCCTTCGCGACATTAAGTATCAGATTGACAAACAAAACGACAAAAAGCTGGATTCGAAAAAAGTAGTTCTCCTTCAAAATTCAAACATCTGACGATTGATCTTCATGCAACAGGTGAGGATCGGTTGCTCGGTTCTGTAGTTTGAATTCAAAAAGGAGTGTTGGGGGATGATAAAGAAGTCTTTGATCGCGGCTGCCGCCTTGTTGTCGTTTAGCGCCGCGAGTTTCGCGCAGAGCAGTGTCACGCTGTTTGGCCGTCTGGACGCGGGCCTCGAATATATGAACGGCGTGCAAAACGCCGCCGGAACGGGATCGGCCAATCGCTTCAGGGCCGAAAGCGGCGACTGGGGCACGAGCCTGTGGGGCATGAAGGGCGCAGAGGATCTCGGCGGCGGCAATCGCGCCGTGTTCCATCTGGAAGGCAGCTTCAACACCATGAACGGGTCGGGTTCGACCGCCGGCATCTTCAATCGCTGGGCGACGATCGGCGTCGAGAACGATCGATACGGCACCTTCCTGCTCGGCCGCGAACTGTTCATCTCGAACAGCGTGTGGGACTTCGATCCGTTCGGACAGTCGAACTGGTCGTCGGCATCGTTGGTGCGCAGTCGCAACTGGCCGCAATCGAGCAACAACGTTTCGTATCAGTCGCCGAAGATCGCGGGGTTCGACTTTTACGGCCAGTACGCGCTGTCGAACGCCACTAGCTGGAACGGCAACGGTTCGACGAAGCAGGGACGTGAGGCCGGTGCCGCGATCACCTATACGGCCCCGCTCTTCCAGATTCGCGGTCTGTACGATGAAATCCGCAATCCGGCTAACGGCACGCTTGGCGGAAGTTACGCGGACAGCAACGGCGTCTACTCCTACTCGCGCGAGTACACGGCGATGGTCAACGTGTTCCTCGGCCAGTTCAAGATTCAGGGCGCGTATCAGGCAATCCGTTCGTCGGGCATGACGGGCCAGTTGCCCGGTCAGCCGACCACGCTCGATCACGAATGGGGCGGTGTGACGTGGCAAGCCACGCCAGCCGCGGCGTTGATCGCGGCGGTGTATCACGTGAACGGCAACAACGGTGCGGGCAATGCGACCATGTATTCGCTGGGCGGCTCGTATAGCTTGTCCAAACGCACGTTGCTCGATCTGCAAGTGGCCACCGTGCGCAACAGTAAGACAGCGAACTACGGCTTGAATGCCAACGACTTCGGGTCGTCGCCTGGAACGGACAACCCGCTGCCCGGGCGCAGTCAAACTGGCGTGTATGCGGGGATTCAGCACTCGTTTTGAGTGAAAAGCTGAGATGCGGTGCCGTAAAAAAGCATCGCATCGTCCTGGAGAGGCGAGCTAGCCTTGCTTCGTCTTGTATGTGACGAACGCGACTCCGCGCGCACTCTCATAAAGAGCGCCGTACGGCTCCGAGCGCTTCGGCTAGTCTCGCGACGCTTTTGAAAACGGAGTTCGCAGCGTCAAGCCGACAAAGCCGCATACGAAAAAGCGCCTCCATGAAAAACACCCCAAAGGCTGGATCGATGTCCAACTTTTGGGGTGCAGTTCATTCTTCGGCGCCTTTTTTCAATCGAACAAGACGCACCCTACTCCCGCGCCGCGCCCGATGCCCCGTGGCTCAACCAATCCAGCACGGCCGCCGCATCGTCATCACTCGATTCACGCGCCTTCGTCACCGTCTCGCTCAGCGTCGCGCCCGGTTGCGGCGCGGCACGGCGAATAGCCACGCCGACAGCGAGAATATCGATGATCACGAGGTGCAGAATGCGCGAGATCATCGAGAGTTGCGACTCGCGTATTTCGATGTGATCCGTCTCCAGCGCCACCGTCGCGCGCTTGGCGAGCGGCGTGTTGCTCGACGTGATCGCAATGACCGTCGCGCCTTGCTGCATCGCCACTTCCAGCACGCGCAGCAGTTCGGGCGCGCGGCCCGATTTCGACACGGCCACGATCACATCGCCCTTGCCGAGCAATGCAGCCGACGCCGCCTGCATGTACAGATCGCCATAAGCGATAGTCGGGATGCCGAAACGGAAAAACTTGTAGTGCGCGTCCTGCGCGACGATATTCGAATTGCCGAGCCCGTAGAACTCGATACGCCGCGCGCCGTTCAGAATCTCGATTGCGCGCTCCACGTTCTCGAAGTTCAGATGCTCGCGCAGCTGCAAAATGGCCGACACGGTGTTGTCGAGCACCTTCGCGCCGAAATCGGTGGCGGTGTCGCCGAGATGCACCTGGCTGTGGCTCATCGGAATGGTGCCAGTCAGCCCGGTCGCAAGCTTGAGCTTGAAATCCGACAGCCCCTGGCAGCCGAGCGAGCGGCAAAAACGAATCACCGTGGGCTGGCTCACGTCCGCCTTGCGCGCGATATCGATGATCGGATCGCTGATGATCGAACGCGGATGGTTCAGCGCGAGATCCGCCACGCGCCGCTCGGCCGGCGTGAGCGCGTCACGCATCTGGCGGATGCGCTCGAACACCGCCGACGAACCGCTATTCGCACGGTTCGACAACTGCTCGGACAAAATAGCCGAGACGCCGAGAAACGCCGGATATTCCGCCGTGATGATGTAAGTCGGAATGCTCGACAGATACTGCGAGAAACGTCCTTTCGACTCGAAGCGCGCGCGAAACGGCGACTTGTGAAAGAGTTCGCCGAGTTTGAGCACCACGCCGCCGCCAATATAGATGCCGCCGAGCGCGCCCAACGTCACCGCGATATTGCCCGAGAACGTGCCGAGAATGCTGCAGAAGCAGTTGACCGCTTCGAGCGCGAGCGCTTCGCCGGCATGCGCGCGATTCGTGACTTCGGCGCTCGTGAAATCCTCGGCGACATCTATCTCATCGCGCTCCGCGAACGCGCGGTAAATCAGCTCCAGCCCCGGCCCCGCCGACACGCGCTCGAACGAGACATGCGCAAACTTGCGGCGCGCATAGCGCATGACGAGGTCTTCGTTCTCGTCGAACGGAGAAAACGTGGCGTGACCGCCTTCGCTGCCGAGCGCGATCCAGCGGTCATCGGCGGGAATGAGGCCCGACACGCCCAAGCCCGTGCCCGGCCCGAGCAGACCGATCACGCTGTTTTGCCGGCGCGAACCGCCGCCGACCTGTTCGCGCTGCGCATCGGTGAGACCGGGCAGCGCCATGGCCAGCGCGGTGAAGTCGTTCACGACGAGCAAGGTATCGAAACCGAGCGCGCGGCGCGTCGCTTCGATCGAAAAGCTCCAGTCGTGATTGGTCATCTTCACGTGATCGCCGTCGACCGGATTGGCGATCGCAATCGCCGCGTGATTCACGCGTGCGACCTTCGTGTCCTTCAGATACTGCTGCATCACTTCCGCGATGCCCGGGTAATCCGCGCCCGGATACACGCGAATCTGCCCGATCTCGCCGGGGCCCGTCTCCAGCGCGAAGCGCGCGTTGGTGCCACCGATGTCGGCGAGCAATCTCGGTCCGTCGGCGTGCTGGTTCGCGGCGGGCGCGGCCTTGCTATGCACACCAGTAGACATCGAGCTTCACTCCTTCTGCGTTGGCCAGGGTCGAGATGGCGTTCTTTTGCGGCGCGGCAAGCGCCGCGTTCAAGACGTCGAGTTTTTTCTGGCCGGAGATGAAGAGATACAACTGCTTCACCTGCTTGAGCGCGGACATCGACAGGCTCACGCGCGCGTGCGGCGCCTTGCCCGGATGCACCGCGACGAAGCGGTCCTGCGTCGAAATGGCGAAGTCCCATTCGGGCGCGTCGGCGAAGATGGATGCCGTGTGGCCGTCCTCGCCCATGCCGAGCACGACGACATCGGGCAGATGGCGGCGCGGGTCGGCGTTGAGTTCGGCGACATGCGCTTCGAGCGGCTTCGAGACATCCACGAGCGGCAGAAAATGCGCCGCCGCGGCCGCGTTCTGCAGCACCGTTTCGTGCGCGAAGCGCGAATTGCTGTCGGGATCTGTGTCGGGCACCCAGCGGTCGTCGACGAGCGTCACGTCGATATGCGCCCAGTCGAGCGGCTCGTGCGAAAGCGCCGCGAGAAACGGGCGCGGGCTCGAACCGCCGGAAACGGCGAGCGTTGCGTGAGGGGTTTGCGTGGCCGCGGTTGCCGCGAGCGTTGCCTTCAGCGCGTCGCTGACGGCGTTCGCCAGCGCGTCCGAATGGGCGCGCGGATCGTCGAAAGTGCGAAGCTCGATCACTGCTCCTCCTGCTTGTCTGGTTTGTCGACCCGCTCTTTTTCGATGCCCCGAGCGGTTGCTTATAGCTTGCTTATGTTGTTTCGCGCTGCCGCCAGGCGACCGCGCGACGCCATCAATTCTCTTCTTCGAGCCAGCACGTGCCATGTTGCGCCAGCATCGCGCTCGATGCCGCCGGTCCCCACGTGCCAGCCGCGTAAGGCTTTGGCTTGCTCATCGGCTGGGCCCACGCGTTCAGGATCGGTTCGACCCAGCGCCACGCCGCTTCCTGCTCGTCGCGCCGCACGAAGAGCGCGAGGCGACCGTGGATCACATCGAGCAAAAGACGCTGATACGCCTCCATCTGCCCTTCCTTGAAGAACTGATCGAACGCGAGGTCGAGGTGAACGCTCGCGAGATTCATGCCTTCGCCGGGCTGCTTGGCAAGGCAATATAGTCTGATGGTTTCGTTCGGCTGCAAGCGGATGACGAGACGGTTCGCGCCCGCGCGCAAGGCGTTCGCGCCGAGCGCCGAATGCGGCACCGCGCGAAAGTTGACGACGATCTCCGCGACGCGGTCCGCGAGCCGCTTGCCCGTGCGCAGGAAGAACGGCACGCCTGCCCAGCGCCAGTTCTCAATTTCAACTTTCAGCGCGACGAAGGTCTCCGTCGTGCTGTCCGGACGCACACCCTTTTCCGTTGCATACGCCGGCACGGCAGCACCGCGTATCACGCCCGCGTGATACTGACCGCGCACCGCGACGCGGCTGATGTCGCGTTCATCCACGGGCTTGAGTGCGCGCAGCACACGCAGCTTTTCGTCGCGCACGGAGTCGGAATCCATCGAGTGCGGCGGTTCCATCGTCACGATGGAAAGCAGTTGCAGCAAGTGGTTCTGCACCATGTCGCGCAGCGCGCCGGTGTTGTCGTAGAAGTCGCCGCGCGCCTCCACGCCCAGTTCTTCCGCAATGGTGATCTGAATGCTTTCGACCCATTCGCGCCGCCACAGCGGCTCGAAGAGCGCATTGCCGAAGCGCAGCGCGAGCAGATTCTGCACCGGTTCCTTGCCGAGGTAATGGTCGATCCGGTAGATCTGCTCTTCCTGGAAGATTTCGCCGACGGCGTCGTTGATTGCGTTCGACGACTCGAGGTCGTAGCCAAGCGGCTTTTCGAGCACGATGCGCGCGTTCTGGTTCAGGCCGACGTCCGCGAGCGCGCGGCAGATCGGCACGAACAGCGACGGTCCGGTGGCCAGATAAAACACGCGCGTGCCTTCGTACTGGGCCATGACATCGCGCAATACGACGAAGTCTTCCGCGCGCCCGAGGTCAAGCTGCACGTATTGAATGCGCTCGAGAAAACTGCGCCACGCGGCTTCGTCCAGACCGTTCTTCGAGACATGCGGCTTCACGTGCTCTTCGACCCAGGCGAGATATTCGCCCGGTTCCTGCGCGCCGCGCGCCACCGCGACGATTCTGCCGGCGGGCGCAAGCATGTTCGCGCGATGCGCCTCGAAGAGCGCGGGGAGAATCTTGCGCATCGACAAGTCGCCGGTCCCGCCGAAGAGAACGAAAGTGAAATTCGAGTCGCTTTGCATGAGTCTCCAGGCCGGTTCACTGACGTCGGTGAGGAAGCGCACGAAGGCGCCCGTAGTCCGATAAAATTTTTTTTGACACTGAATTGTAGTTTAACTACAATTCAAATCAAGAGGAAATGTCATCCGGGAAAAAATGGCTTGTCAATCAGAAGATGAGTGTTTTCCCTAGGGCGTCTCTGAGCGCATGTTAACGGACTCCGCGCATCGCTGCTTTCAATGGCCCGAGCGCGTTTTGTCTGTCAGCAAAAATCAAAAGAGGAGACTGTCGTTGCGATTCAACCCACTCGTCTCTTGAGAGCCGTGCGGCCGTCAATCGGTACCGCCGGCTTTCGCGCGTCCTCGTTCACCGCTGCACGCGCGTTCTTCTGCGACACCGCCGATTCCCCGGTCATCCACGTTTTGCCCGTTTTTCCAACCGCGCTTCCTGGCGACATCAGGAGCCAATCGTTTCTTGTTAGGTGTCTGGAGGAGATAAACAATGAAAGTCCGTAAGCTCATGGGCGCGCTGTGCGCCGCAGGTCTTCTGTGCGGCGCGACGGCGTCGGCGGTTCAAGCTGCCGAAGCGGTTTCCGTGCTGCACTGGTGGACGTCGGGCGGCGAATCCAAGGCAGTCGGCGTGCTCAAGGACGACATGACGAAGCAGGGTTACACCTGGAAGGACTTCGCCGTCGCAGGTGGCGCGGGCGCTGCCGCGATGACCGCGCTCAAGACTCAGGTGATCTCGGGCAACGCGCCGTCGGCGGCACAGATCAAGGGTCCGTTGATCCAGGAATGGTCGGAGCAAGGCGTGCTCGTGCCGATCGATTCCATTGCCGGCGACTGGAAGAAGAACCTGCCGCCTGAAATCGACAAGATCATCCACGCAGACGGCCACTATGTCGCCGCGCCCTTCTCGGTGCATCGCGTGAACTGGCTCTACATCAACAAGGCTGCGCTGGACAAGGCGGGCGGCAAGGTGCCGACCACCTGGGCCGAGTTCTTCCAGGTCGCCGACAAGATGAAGGCCGCGGGCATCATGCCGATCGCCATGGGCGGTCAGCCGTGGCAAGACCTGACCTTGTGGGAAGACGTCGTGCTGTCGCAAGGCTCGGACTTCTACAAGAAGGCCATCGTCGATCTGGATCAGAAGACGCTGACCTCGGACAAGATGGTTCAGGTGTTCGACACCGTGCGCAAGATTCAGGGTTACTTCGATAACGGCCGCACCGGCCGCGACTGGAACCTCGCCACGGCCATGGTCATCAACGGCAAGGCGGGCATGCAGTTCATGGGCGACTGGGCGAAGGGCGAATTCGCCGGCGCCAACAAGAAGTCGGGTACGGACTACATCTGCGCCGCGGTGCCGGGCACGGAGAAGGCCTACACCTTCAACGTCGACTCGTTCGTGTTCTTCCAGCAGAAGGGCCAGAAGACCGCGACGCCGGGCCAGCTCGCGCTCGCGAAGACCATCATGACGCCGGAGTTCCAGGAACAGTTCAGCCTGAACAAGGGTTCCATTCCGGTTCGTCTCGGCGTGAACATGGACAAATTCGACGACTGCGCGAAGAAGTCGTACTCGGATGAACAAGCGGCGATCAAGGGTGGCGGCTACGTGCCGTCGCTGGCTCACGGCATGGCTCAGGGCGATGCCACCGCCGGCGCCATCACCGACGTCGTCACGAAGTTCATGAACTCGTCGCAAGACTCGAAGAGCGCGGTGCAAGCGCTTTCGAACGCAGCGAAGACGAAGTAAGCAAGCCGTAACGGCGGCCCGTGGCGCACCTGCGCGCGGGCCGCTTCAAGCATTCGAACGCGCTCAAACGCCATACGAAGCAAAGCCATTGGCTCACGCGCACAAACAAGCGTATCCAAACGCCGGCGCATTACCAGGAGTCGAGTTGTGACTGCCTCCCTAAGCGGTACCGCGGAAAAACGTCCGCATCAGCCTCGCCGCGCGTCCGCGACGGCGGCGCTTGCCGATCGATGGATTCCGAAGCTGGTGCTTGCTCCCAGCATCTTGATCGCGCTGATCTTCGTGTACGGGTTCATCCTCATCACGGGCTATCTGTCGCTCACGAATTCGCGGCTCATGCCGCGCTACGAGTTCTCCGGCCTCGACCGATACCGGCAACTCTTCGACAACGACGTCTGGTGGACGTCCGCCGCCAATCTCGGCTGGTTCGGCATTCCGTTCATCGCAATCTGCGTCGGACTCGGTCTCTTTCTGGCCATCCTGCTCGACCAGAGAATCCGCAACGAAGGCGCGCTGCGCGCGATCTTTCTCTATCCGATGGCGCTCTCGTTCATCGTGACGGGCACGGCGTGGCAGTGGATTCTCAACCCGAGCCTCGGCATCGAGAAAGTGCTGCACGACTGGGGCTGGACGAGCTTTTCGTTCGACTGGCTCGGCAATCCGGACAAGGCGATCTTTTGCGTCGTGATCGCGGCGGTGTGGCAGTCGAGCGGCTTCGTGATGGCGCTTTTCCTCGCCGGCCTGCGCGGCGTGGACAGCGAAATCTTCAAGGCTGCGCAGATGGACGGCGCGG
Source organism: Caballeronia sp. LZ001 (assembly GCF_031450875.1). Lineage (NCBI taxonomy): Bacteria > Pseudomonadati > Pseudomonadota > Betaproteobacteria > Burkholderiales > Burkholderiaceae > Caballeronia > Caballeronia sp. LZ001. Next base: position 2,299,887 of record NZ_JARTVX010000004.1, read on the forward strand.
GCTTGCCGACCATCTACCGCAAGATCGTGATTCCGAGCATGCGCCCGGTGTTCTTCTCCGTGCTGCTGATTCTCTGCCACATCACCATCAAGACGTTCGACCTGGTCGTCGCGTTGACGGCGGGTGGTCCTGGCACGTCGTCGTCGCTGCCCGCCATCTTCATGTACACGTTCTCGTTCAATCGCGGCCAACTCGGCGTAGGCGCCGCTTCGTCGATGATGATGCTCGCCACCGTCGTCGCCGTGCTCGTGCCGCTCATGTATCTGGAATCGAGGAGCACCCGCAATGCAGCCTAAGATGACGATCAGCCGCACCGTCATTTATGCGGTGCTGATTCTGTTTGCGCTTTACTTCCTGTTCCCGATCTACGTCATGCTCTCGACGTCCTTCAAGGACCTCGATCAGCTTCGTACCGGCAATCTGCTCACGCCGCCCACGCACTTCACCTTCGCGCCGTGGGTCAAGGCGTGGCAGGAAGCTTGTACCGGCGTGCGTTGTGACGGCATGCAGCCGTTCTTCATGAACTCGGTGCGCATGGTGATTCCGGCCGTGCTGCTCTCGTCGATCATCGGCGCGTTCAACGGCTACGTGCTCACGCACTGGCGTTTCCGTGGCGCGGATGCGTTCTTCACCATGCTGCTCGTGGGCTGCTTCATCCCGTTCCAGGCCATTCTTCTGCCGATGGCGCGGCTGCAAGGCATGCTCGGCCTCTCGAACACGACCTCGGGCCTCGTGCTCGTGCACGTGATCTACGGCATTGCGTTCACGACCATGTTCTTCCGCAACTTCTACGTCAGCATTCCGGCTGAACTGGTGAAGGCGGCGCGCATCGACGGCGCGGGTTTCTTCACCATCTTCACGAAGATCCTGCTGCCGGTGTCGTTGCCCATTTTCATGGTGTGCCTGATCTGGCAATTCACGCAGATCTGGAACGACTTCCTGTTCGGCATCGTGTTTTCGGGCGTCGATTCGATGCCGATCACGGTGGCGCTCAACAACCTCGTGAACACATCCACGGGCGTGAAGGAATACAACGTCGACATGGCGGGCGCGATCATCGCGGCCTTGCCGACGATTCTCGTCTACATGATCGCGGGACGCTATTTCGTGCGCGGCCTGACAGCCGGCGCGGTGAAGGGTTGATCGCCATTTTCGCGGTCCCTTTCCGGCCAAGACAAACATAGAGGATTCACATGGCAAGCCTTTCCATCCGTGACGTGTATAAGACCTACCCGAACGGGGTGCCGGTTCTCAAGGGCGTCAACATCGACATCGAGGACGGACAGTTCCTGATTCTCGTCGGCGGCTCGGGTTGCGGCAAATCGACCTTGCTCAACATGATCGCGGGTCTCGAAACCGTGACGCGCGGCGACATCATGATCGACGGCAAGACGGTCAACAATCTCTCGCCGAAGGACCGCGACATCGCGATGGTGTTCCAGTCCTACGCGCTCTACCCTTCCATGAGCGTGCGCGAGAACATCTCGTTCGGCCTCAATATCCGCAAGGTGCCGAAGGACGAGCAGAAGAAGATCGTCGACCGCGTGTCGGAGACGCTGCAGATCGGTCATCTGCTCGACCGCAAGCCCGGTCAGTTGTCGGGCGGTCAGCGTCAGCGCGTGGCAATGGGCCGTGCGCTCGCACGCGATCCCGTCATGTTCCTGTTCGACGAGCCGCTGTCCAACCTCGACGCGAAGCTGCGTATCGAGATGCGCTCGGAAATCAAGCTGCTGCATCAGCGTCTGGGCACGACCATCGTCTACGTCACGCACGATCAGATCGAAGCGATGACGCTTGGCGACCGTATCGCGGTGATGAAGGACGGCATCGTGCAGCAGTTCGGCGCGCCGCAGGAAATCTACGACTCGCCCTCGAACCTGTTCGTCGCGGGCTTTATCGGCGCTCCTCCGATGAACTTCATCACCGGCAAACTGGTGGAAGCGGGTTCGGGCGTCGGCCTGCAGATCGACACGGGCGTGACGAAGAAGGTGCTGAACCTGCCGTTCGAAGCGAGCCGTTTGCGCGGCAAGGTCGGCCAGGACGTGATTCTTGGGCTGCGCCCGGAGCGTATCACCGACGCGCGTAACGCCCACAACGCGGACGACGCGCGCATGCAGCCCATCGACGTGCTGGTGGACGTGATCGAGCCGACCGGTCCGGACACGCTGCTCTTCGCGCAAGTGAACGGCAAGCGTATCGTGGCGCGCGTGCACCCGGCGTCGAACCCGCAACCGGCTTCGAACATGACTTTGCTGTTCGATGTGTCGAAGGCTGTGTTGTTCGACCCGCAGACGGAAGACCGGCTGGCCTGAGTTTCAGGCTTCGTCTTCGTTCGTGGAGAGCCGCGCGACATGCGCGGCTTTTTTGTTTTTGCTGATTTTTCAGCCCGATTTCCATGGGCGATGCCAGAAGCAGGCACAATCGGCATATGAAAACCTCTCTGCACCGTACATGAGTCTGCTTTCGTCGCAACCCGCTCTCGCCTGGCCTTCGGGTCAGCAATCCGATCCGTTCATCGGTCTCGAATCGCTCGACGATCCCAAGGTGCAAATCTGGGTCGATGCCCAGAACCGCCGCACCGAAGCCGCATTCGGCAACACGCCCGAGGCGCGCGCCCTCGCCTCGCAGCTCGAAAAGTCGTACACCTCGAAGGACCGCATCGTCACATGCTCGCGCTATGGCGAGTGGGGCTACAACACGTGGCAGGACGAAGCGCATCCGCTTGGCATCGTGCGGCGCACGCCGTGGAGCGCGTGGCTCGCGGGCACGCCCGAGTGGCAGATCATCCTCGACGTCGATGCGCTCGATCTCAATACCGACGAAACCGACGACACGCGCTGGGCGCTCGCCGACTTCGACATGCTCTACCCGACTTACAATCGCGCGCTCGTCAGCTTGTCGCCCGGCGGCTCGGACGCGTGCATGGTCCGCGAGTTCGATATCGAAGCACGCAGCTTTATCGAAAATGGCTTCGTGCTGCCGGATGTCGGCAAGCACGACATTTCGTGGATCGATCACGATACCTGCTACGTCGGCTGGGACGACAGCAAGCACAACAAGAAACCCGCGTTGACGACATCGGGTTTTCCGCGCCAGGCGCGTCGCTGGAAGCGCGGCACGCCGCTCGCGGATGCACCCGTGGTGTTCGAGGGCCAGCGTCGCGATGTCTCGGCGGGCGCGGATTACGATCCGCTCGAAAAGCTGCATCTCGCCTCGCGCGCGGTGACGTTCTACGACACACTGCACTTCTGGCTCGATGAAACCGCCAACGCGTGGCGTCAATACGATCTGCCGACGCACGTCGAAGTCGAGCACTGGAACGGCTGGCTGTTCGTCACGCCGCGCGAAGCGTGGAAGACGGGCGGCGTGCGTCACGAAGGCGGGACCTTGCTCGTCATCCGCCGTGACGCGTTTCTCGAAGGCGCGCGCGATTTCACGGTGCTGTTCAAGCCGTCGGACAGGCGCGTGCTCGCGGGCATCGACTTCACGAAGCATTGGCTGATCGCAAGCCAAATGGACGACGGCACGCCGCGCGTCACGCTCCTCGCGCCGCCCGCCGATTACAAGACGGCGTGGAACGCGCGCGATTTCGCGCTGCCCGAAGCGAGCCAGTCTTACGTCGATTCCATCGACAGCGAACGCGACGACACGGTGCTCATTCACGTCGAGCATTTTCTGATGCCGCCGTCGCTCTACTTCGCGGATCTTGCGAGCGATGCGCCCTGGCAACTGCTCGCACGTTTGCCCGCGCAGTTCGACGCGAGCGGCATGTCGGCGGTGCGTCATCACGCGATCGCGAAAGATGGCGAGCGCATTCCGTACTGGCTGATCGGCCGTGGCGCGGATGTGTCGACCGATGCGCGGCCTTGCCTGCTCTACGGCTATGGCGGCTTCGAAGTCGCGCTCGATCCGCATTACGATTCGACCACTGGCATTGCGTGGCTCGCGCGCGGCGGGCTGTTGGCCATCGCGAACATTCGCGGCGGCGGCGAATTCGGGCCGCAATGGCATCAGGCGGCGCTGCGCGAAAAGCGGCAAGTCTCGTTCGACGACTTCATCGCGGTGGCTAAAGCGCTGGTCGCGAGCGGCGTGACCACGGCCAGGCAGCTCGGCATTCGCGGCGGCAGTAACGGCGGTTTGCTCACCGGCGCGTGCATGGTGCAGCGGCCCGAGCTTTTCGGCGCGGTGCTGTCGGAAGTGCCGCTGCTCGACATGGCGCGTTTTCATTTGCTGCTGCAAGGCGCATCGTGGATCGACGAATACGGCGACCCCGACGATGCCGACGACCTGCGTCATCTGCTGGCGTATTCGCCGTATCAAAACGTGAAGGCGGATGTCGATTATCCGGCGTCGTTGTTCACGTCATCGACGGCGGACGACCGCGTGCATCCCGGTCACGCGCGCAAGATGGCCGCGAAGATGCAGGCGCAAGGGCACGAAAACGTCTGGTATCAGGAAACCGGCGAAGGCGGACACGGCGCGGGCGTGGAGCCGGAAGCCGTGGCGCAGGCGGAAGCGGCGGCATTTACGTTCCTGGCGATGAAGCTTGGGCCGCTCGGGTGACAGGTCGAACCGTTGACGCGAGAACGAAGTCCGAAAACCTCGCCAGGCGGCGAGGTTTTTTAATCGCGCAATGCGCCTCAAACCTTGACCGGCGCGGCATGCGAACGAAGCACCAACGTACGCCCGAGAAAAGTCAGCACGCCGCAAACCCCGATTACGATGCCCATGCCATGCGGCGATACATCGTGGAACAACCCGACCGCAAGACTCGATAGCGCGCCGAGCGCAAGCTGCATCGCACCGAAGACAGCGGCGGCCGCGCCCGCGTTGCGCGGATAGCGGTGCATCAGTTCCGTCGTGCAGTTCGCCGCGAGCAGGCCAACCACGCCGACCACGAAGAACAGACACACGACGATCGACCACAGCCCGCCCCAACCCGTCAGCGAAACGAGCGCGACGGCGAGCGCCGCGATCACGCTGACGAAGGCCGCGCCGGAGATCATCTTCATCGCGCCGAGGCGGCCGACGAGCTTCGTATTCAACACGTTCCCGCCAATGATGCCGACGATATTCAGCCCGAACAGCAGCCCGTAATACTGCGGCTTCACATGGAAATAATCGATGTAGACGAAGGGCGTCGCCGTGATGTACGCGAACATCGACGCGAACGCCATGCCGCCGCACATCATGTGGCCCCAGGTGACGGGGTCGCGCAACAAGTGCCCGTAAGCCGCGAACGAAGCGCCGAGCGCGGAGCCCGCGCGCTTTTCCTTCGGCCAGGTTTCGGGTACGCGCAGAAAAGCGGTGATGGAGCACGCCACGCCGAAGAGCGTGAGCGCGGCAAAGACCACGCGCCAACCGCCCAACAGCAGCAATTGCCCGCCGATCAACGGCGCGAGCAGCGGACCAATGGACGTAACGATGGACAGCATCGACAGCACGCGGGCGGCATCGGCGGGCGCGTGGGCATCGCGGGCGATGGCGCGCGCGAGCACGGAAGCCGCGCCCGCACCGAGCGCCTGCAGGAAGCGCACGAAAACGAGGGCGTCGATGGACCACGCCACCGCGCACGCGACGCTCGCAAGCGCGTACAGCGCAATGCCGCCGAGCAACACCGGCCGGCGGCCATAGGCGTCGGAAAGCGGGCCATAGAGCAACATGCCGAACGAGAAGCCGAACATGAAACTCGTGAGCGTGCTTTGCGCGGCGGCAGGCGTCGTGCCGAACGCGGCGGCGAGCGACGGCAGACTCGGCAGATACATGTCGATCGACAAGGGACCGCAGGCGGCGAGCGCGCCGAGCAACAGAATCAGCCGGCCATCGGGCCGGCGGGCAGTGGTGTCAGGCATTGGACTCGGAAAAGACGAAGGTGCAGAGCGGATGCCGCGCGCGTGCTACATCGGCGCCGGGCGAGGCCATTGTACGCGTCGATCCGCTAAGCTCCGGCTTTGAGCCATCCACTTATTCTCGTCAGACCCATGACCGCGTTTCTCCTGATCTGGAGCCCGAAGAAATGGCCGTGGCCCGAACTGCCCGACTGTGCGCGACGCGTGGCCGCAGGCGAAGCCGTCGCCGACGTCTGGGGCTGCGGCACCGCGCGCGGCCTCTTGCCGGGTGACCGCGTGTTCGTGCATCGCGTGACGCAGCAGCCGAAGGGCGTGTTCGCATCGGGCTACGTGACGCGCGCGCCCTACGAAGTGCCGGATGCGCACTCGAAGCGCGGATACCGGCTGTGCATCGATTTCGTGTACGACTGGCTCGTCGATGCGAACGAGCAAGTCGTCGTCACGCGCGACGAACTGCGCGCGCATCCGCTTTCCGTGCAGACGTGGGACGCGCAGAGTTCCGGCACGATCATCAAGCCGATGGCGGAAGGCGCGCTCGAAAAGCTGTGGACTGCGCGCACCGGGCGACGCGGGCGGCCGAACCCGCTCGAATATGACGACTCCGGTACAATTTGAAGCATGTTTTTCGCACCGGACCGCGCGTCGGCATCAACCGCGCGCCGCGCTTTTGCTACTTTGAACGGAGCGTCGAGTCCCTTGCGTATTTCGCATCCACAACCGTGCAGGCCTCATCCATGTCCAAGAATCAAGCCCTCTTCGAACGCGCTCAGCAAACCATTCCCGGCGGCGTAAATTCGCCGGTGCGCGCGTTCCGCTCGGTCGGCGGCACGCCGCGCTTCATCGAGCGCGCGGAAGGCCCGTACTTCTGGGACGCCGAGGGCAAGCGCTATATCGACTACATCGGCTCGTGGGGCCCGATGATTCTCGGCCACGTGCATCCCGAAGTGCTCGACGCCGTGCAGCGCGTGCTCGCCCACGGCTTCTCCTTCGGCGCGCCGACCGAGGCGGAAATCGAGATCGCCGAGGAAATCTGCAAGCTCGTGCCGTCGATCGAACAGGTGCGCATGGTGTCGAGCGGCACCGAAGCGACCATGAGCGCGCTGCGTCTCGCGCGCGGCTTCACGGACCGCAGCCGCATCGTCAAGTTCGAGGGTTGCTATCACGGTCACGCGGACAGTTTGCTCGTGAAGGCGGGTTCGGGCCTGCTCACGTTCGGCAATCCGACTTCGGCGGGCGTGCCCGCGGATATCGCGAAGCACACCACCGTGCTCGAGTACAACAACGTCGAGCAACTGAACGAAGCCTTCGCGGCGTTCGGCGCGGAGATCGCCTCGGTGATCGTGGAGCCGGTCGCGGGCAACATGAATCTCGTGCGCGCAACGCCCGAGTTCCTGAACGCACTGCGCGCGCGTTGCGACGAGTACGGCTCGGTCCTGATTTTCGACGAAGTGATGTGCGGCTTTCGCGTCGCGCTCGGCGGCGCGCAGCAGGTCTATGGCATCAAGCCCGACCTGACCTGCCTCGGCAAGGTGATCGGCGGCGGCATGCCGGCCGCGGCCTTCGGCGGGCGCCGGGACATCATGGCGCATCTCGCGCCGCTCGGCGGTGTGTATCAGGCAGGCACGCTGTCCGGCAATCCCATCGCGGTCGCGGCCGGGCTCAAGACCTTGCAGCTGATCCAGCGCCCCGGCTTCTACGACGACCTCGCGAAGCAGACGCGCAAGCTCGTCGATGGCCTGAGCGCCGCCGCGCGCGATGCCAAGGTGCCCTTCTCGGCCGACTCCATCGGCGGCATGTTCGGCCTTTACTTCGCCGAGCAGGTGCCGGTGAGCTTTGCCGAAGTCACGCAGGGCGACACGCGGCGCTTCAACGCGTTCTTTCACGCCATGCTCGATGCCGGCGTGTACTTCGCGCCATCGGCATTCGAAGCCGGTTTCGTCTCCAGCGCGCACGACGACGCCGTGATCGACGCAACCCTCGAAGCGGCGCGCGGCGCATTCGCGTCGCTCGCGGCTTGAACCTCGGGCGCGGCGACCGCGATGTTTTCGCAAACCGACTTCACGCACATGGAGCGCGCGCTCGCGCTCGCCTCGCGCGGCATGTACACGACGACGCCCAATCCGCGCGTCGGCTGCGTGCTGGTCAAGAACGGCGAAGTAATCGGCACGGGCTTCACGCAGCCGGCCGGTCTGGATCACGCCGAAGTCCGCGCGCTCAAGGACGCGCGATCGCGCGGCAAGGACCCGCGTGGCGCAACCGCTTACGTCACGCTCGAACCGTGCAGCCATTTCGGGCGCACGCCGCCGTGCGCGCAGGCGCTCATCGACGCGCGCGTGGAAAAAGTGATCGCCGCGATGGAAGATCCGAACCCGACCGTCTCCGGGCGCGGTCTCGTGATGTTGCGCGATGCGGGCATCGACGTGCGCTGCGGTCTGCTCGCGCACGAGGCGCACGAGATGAACATCGGCTTCGTGTCGCGCATGACGCGGCGGCGGCCGTGGGTGCGCATGAAAGTGGCCGCGACGCTCGATGGCCGCACGGGTTTGCCCTCGGGCGAAAGCCAGTGGATCACGGGTGAGGACGCGCGTGCCGACGGCCACGCATGGCGCGCACGCGCCTGCGCCATCCTCACGGGCATAGGCACGGTGCGCGAGGACAACCCGCAACTGACCGTGCGCGCGGTCGAAACGCCGCGCCAGCCGCAGCGCGTTCTGATCGACAGCCGCCTGGACGTGCCGCTCGATGCCCGCATGCTGGAAGGCCCGCCAGCGTGGATCTTCCATTCGGCCAACGCCGATCCCGCGCGCGTCGCGGCGTTGCGTGCGAAGGGCGCGGAGCTGATCGAACTGCCCAACGAACAGGGCAAGGTCGATCTGCCTGCCGTGCTCATCGCGCTCGCGGATCGCGGCATCAACGAATTGCACGTCGAAGCCGGGCACAAGCTCAATGGCTCGCTATTGCGCGAAGGCTGTGTCGATGAACTGCTGGTGTATCTCGCGCCAAGCCTTCTCGGCAGCGCGCCCGGCATGTTCGACTTCGCGCCGCCCGCCACGCTGGATGCGCGCGCGCATCTCAAGTTTCATCGTATAGACCGGCTCGGCGACGACTTGCGCGTTCTTGCGCGTTTCGCCGAGGCAAATGTCACCACCGACGCCTGCTGATCCGCGTGGGTCCGGCCAAGTCAGCTCGTCAAGTTAAAGGAAGCAGTCGATGTTCACAGGAATTGTCAGCGCGGTAGGCCGTATCGACCAAGTCACGCCGCTTGGCGCGGAGCCGGAAGCGGGCGTGCGCCTGACGGTCACGGCAGGCGGTCTCGATCTCGCGGATGTCGAACTGGGCGACAGCATCGCCATTCAGGGCGCGTGCATGACGGTCATTGAAAAGACCGCGAATGCCTTCGATGTCGATGTCTCGCGCGAAAGCCTCAACAAGACGGTCGGACTCGGCCACGCGGGCGACGAAGTCAATCTGGAAAAGGCGTTGCGCGCGCATGACCGGCTGGGCGGTCACTTGGTTTCGGGCCATGTGGATGGCCTTGGCGAAGTGTCGCGCTTCGAACGCGTGGGCGAATCGCACGAATTGCGCGTCGTCGCGCCGAAGGAGATCGGCAAGTACCTGGCCTACAAGGGTTCGGTGACGGTAAATGGCGTGAGCCTCACGGTCAACTCGGTCAGCGACCGCGCCGATGGCTGCGAATTCTCCATCAACCTCATTCCGCATACCGTCGAAGTCACGACGCTCAAGGCGCTCAAGCCGGGCGCGAAGGTCAATCTGGAGATCGACCTGATCGCGCGCTATGTCGAGCGGATGATGAACGCGTCGTGATGCTTTCCGGTCTTGGCGCTTTGGCGCGGCGCGGCTCAGCGCTCGGGGCCCCAGATGTGATCGAAGTCGAAGGAGACTTCCTTGGTGTGGCGAATGGACGTGAGCAGCACCGTGTCGCCAATCAGAAGGTACAGAAGCACGTAGTCTTCGAACACGTGTTCGCGTAGTTCGGCGCGCTTCTTGGCTTCCTCGGTTTCTTCGATAAGCTCTTCGCAGGCCAGTATTGCCTGATAGGTATCGGGATCGGTGTTGAGGAAGACTCGGCCAATTGCCGGAAAGCGCTCGAGCAGAGGCTTTGCCTTTGTCTCCAGCGCTTCGAACATTCGCTCGAAGCTCTCCGGCAGGTCTAAACGAATCCAGTAGCGTTCGATATCCGCGATTCGAGTCTTGAATTTGCTCGAGATGCGGACCGTCGCACGCCTGCGTCCATCATTCGGCATCGGCATTGCTCCCTTGCTGCGCTTTTCTTTCGCGTTCCTCGCGCTCCGCGCGCAAGCGCGCCCGAGTGCGTGCGAAATACTCGCCCGCATCCTCCGTCGGCTCCCCTGCCTTCCACGCCGCGATCGCTTCCTTGGCGTCTTCCAGCAACAGCAAATGAATCCGCGCCCGCTCCGCGCGATAGTAGTGCTCCAGCTTCTCCGTGCTGATCAACGCGACGCTAGCTTCGCCGTTCTTCGTGATGATCTTGTCCGTGCCCTTCTGCACTTCGTCGATGAGCTCCGACAAATTCGCACGCGCCTGCGAAAGGGAGATGACGTCTTTGGGGGTAAAAGCCATTTTAGGCTCCGTGCTATTTAACGTACTCAACATGGTACAGAATTCACACTCGCAAAGGATAACGAATTCGTATCATCTCAGGCCGCATGAGGCCGCGCCAGTCGTCCAGAAGGAATAGGAAAAATCGCCTGTGCAGGCGACGCCGCGATTTCACCGACTGTCCATCATCGGTGGCGTAAAATACGCCCTTTCCCAATCCGGACCCCTTCGGGACGCCATCATGCCGATCGCCACCACTCCAGAGATCATCGCTGAACTGAAAGCCGGGCGGATGGTGATCCTCGTCGACGAGGAAGACCGCGAAAACGAAGGCGACCTCCTCGTCGCAGCCGATTTCGTCACGCCGGAAGCGATCAATTTCATGGCGAAGCACGGTCGCGGCTTGATCTGCCTCACGCTCACGCAAGAGCGCTGCAAGCAACTGAATCTGCCGCTCATGACCCACCGCAACGGCACGCAGTACGGCACCGCGTTCACGGTCAGCATCGAGGCGGCCGAAGGCGTGACCACCGGCATTTCGGCTTCCGACCGCGCGCGCACGGTCGCGGCGGCGGTCGCGCACGACGCGCGCGCCGAGCACATCGTGCAGCCGGGCCACGTGTTCCCAATCATGGCGCAGCCAGGCGGCGTGCTCGTGCGTGCCGGCCACACGGAAGCCGGCTGCGATCTCACCGCGCTCGCGGGCCTCACGCCCGCATCCGTCATCTGCGAAATCATCAAGGACGACGGCGAGATGGCGCGCCTGCCCGACCTCATGGAATTCGCGGATCAGCACGGGCTCAAGATCGGCACCATCGCCGACCTGATCCACTATCGCAGCCGGACGGAATCGATCATCGAAAAGGTCGGCGAGCGCATCATGCAGACCGCTCACGGTTCGTTTCGCGCGGTGCTCTATCGCGACGAGCCGACGCGTTCGCCGCATATCGCGCTCGTGCGCGGCACGCCCTCGCCCGACCGCGAAACGCCGGTGCGCGTGCACGAGCCGCTTTCGGTGCTCGACTTGCTCGAGATCGATTCCTCCACGCATTCATGGACCATCGACGCGGCCATGAAGGAAATCGCCGCGCGCGATCTCGGCGCCATCGTCATGCTCAATTGCGGCGACACCAAGGAACAACTCGTGGACGTGTTCCGCGCGTTCGACGAGAAGGACAAGGCGCTCGAACTGAAGCGCCGTCCCATCGACTTCAAGACTTATGGCATCGGCGCGCAGATCTTGCGCGACCTGGGCGTCGGCAAGATGCAGGTGCTCGCGAATCCGCGCAAGCTCGGCAGCATGTCGGGCTACGGGCTCGAAGTGACCGGCTTCATCGCCATGCCCGGCTGCCCCGCGACCGCTGCGCCCGCGGACACGCCGGTCTCGCATCTGCGCTCTGCCTGAACGCATCAACTCATTCCAAACCAACGGAACTCATTCATGGAAATCGGACAATACCAGCCGAATCTCGACGGTGACGGTCTGCGCATCGGCATCGTGCAGTCGCGCTTCAACGAACCCGTGTGCAATGGCCTTGCCGATGCGTGCATCGAAGAGCTGGAACGCCTCGGCGTGATCGGCGAAGACGTGCTGCTCGTCACCGTGCCGGGCGCGCTCGAAATTCCGCTGGCGCTGCAAAAACTCGCGGAATCCGGCCAGTTCGACGCGCTGATCGCGCTCGGCGCCGTGGTGCGCGGCGAGACGTATCACTTCGAACTGGTTTCGAACGAAAGCGGCTCGGGCATTTCGCGCATTGCGCTCGACTTCGGCGTGCCGGTGGCGAACGCCGTGCTGACGACCGAAAACGACGAACAAGCCGTCGCGCGCATGACGGAAAAAGGCCGCGATGCGGCACGCGTGGCAGTTGAAATGGCGAATCTTTCCGTCGCGCTGGAACAGCTCGGCGGCGACGACGAAGAAGACGAAGACGAGGACCGCGCATGAAGAGCGCTCGACGCCGCTCGCGTGAACTCGCGACGCAAGGGCTTTATCAATGGCTGCTGTCGGGTGCGCCCGGCGGCGAGATCGACGCGCAGTTGCGCAATGCGCAGGGCTTCGACAAGGCCGACCATGAGCATCTGGATGCCATTCTGCACGGCGTGATCAAGGAAGCCGACGTGCTCTCCGAGCAGTTGCAGCCGTGTCTCGACCGGCCTATCGAGCAACTGTCGCCGGTGGAGCGCGCGGTTCTGCTGGTCGCCGCGTTCGAATTCAAGCATCACCTGGACATTCCGTATCGCGTGGTGATTAACGAGGCGGTCGAGCTGACCAAGACGTTCGGCGGTTCGGATGGCTACAAGTACGTGAACGGCGTGCTCGACAAGCTCGCGGTCGCCTTGCGTCCGACCGAGGCGCAGGCGCGCAGATGAACACCGCCACCGAGCCGCTGGTGCGGCTTGCGTCACGGGTCGACGCGATCGAGCCGTTCTACGTGATGGAGTTGATGAAGGACGCGCACGCGCTGGAACGCGCGGGGCGCGACATCATCCATATGGGTATCGGCGAGCCGGATTTTACGGCGCCCGAACCGGTCACGCGCGCCGCCGCAGATGCCTTGCAGCGCGGCGTCACGCAATACACGAATGCGCTCGGCGTGACCGCGTTGCGCGAGGCGATCTCTCAGCACTATCGCGATGCGTTCGGCCTCACGGTCGACCCGCAGCGCATCGTGGTGACGGCGGGTGCATCGGCGGCGCTGTTGCTCGCGTGCATGACGCTCGTCGATCACGGCGACGAAGTGCTGATGCCCGACCCGTGCTATCCGTGCAACCGGCATTTCGTGTCGGCGGCGGACGGCAAGCCCGTGCTGATCCCAAGCGGCCCGGCCGAGCGCTTTCAGTTGACGGCGGCTCACGTCGAGGAATACTGGCGGCCGCAAACGCGCGGCGTATTGCTGGCGTCGCCGTCGAACCCGACGGGCACGTCCATCGCGCCGGATGAACTGAAGCGCATCGCGAATGCGGTGCGTGCGCGCGGCGGCTTCACGATCGTCGACGAGATCTATCAGGGCTTGAGCTACGACGCGAAGCCCATCTCGGCGCTCTCCTTCGGCGACGATGTCGTTACCGTAAACAGCTTTTCGAAATATTTCAGCATGACCGGCTGGCGGCTCGGCTGGCTGGTCGTGCCGCACGCAATGGTTCCGGCAGTCGAGAAGCTCTCGCAGAACCTTTTCATCTGCGCATCGGCGCTGGCGCAGCACGCGGCGCTCGCCTGCTTCGAGCCGGAGACAATCGCGATCTACGAAGCGCGCCGCCTCGAATTCAAGCGCCGGCGCGATTACATCGTGCCGGCGTTGCGTTCGCTGGGCTTTGGCGTGCCGGTCACGCCCGACGGCGCCTTCTACGTCTATGCGGACACGATGAGCGTCGCGCACCCCGCAGCCGGCCACAGCGGCGCGCTCACGCAATCGATGCTTCACGATGCAGGCGTCGTGCTCGTACCAGGCGCCGATTTCGGCTTTCATGCGCCCGAGCGCTATATCCGGGTTTCATACGCGACGGCGCACGCAAAGCTGGAGGAAGCGGTTCATCGCCTGGGCTCGCTTTTCAGCCGATAAATTTGCAGCGAAGAAAAGCAAAAGGGCACCCGAGGGTGCCTTTTTTACGACTCGACGAAAAAAACTCAGGCGCCGAACTCGGCCGAAGCAACATGCTTCGCTTCACTATCGGTTTCGTCCTGCGATTCCGCTTTCTTCTGATTGTCGATGGCCGCATGCACGCGCTTGCTGCCATCCGCCGTGGCGGCCGACGTAGAAGCGAGAACCTGCTTCGGCGCCGCCTGCACGGGCGCTTGGGGCGAGTTGATCGGCACATTGCGGCCACGCGCGACATCGCGCAGACGCGAACGCTCGGCCAGCACCTTCGCGCCGTACCCGCCATCGTCCTGCGTCGACGAACCCACGTAATAACGCAGACCGCCCGCGACCGAACCACCACGCGCGATACAGTCCTTCAGCACCAGCGCCCCGACCTTGATATTCGCGAGCGGATCGAGCGCCGCGTGCGAACCGCCGAAGTACTGGAATTTGTCGGAATGAACCTTCGACATCACCTGCATCAGACCCTGCGCACCCACGCCGCTTTCGGCATACGGATTGAAGCCGGACTCGATCGCCATTACCGAAAGCAACAGCAACGGATCGAGGCCTACTTCGCGGCCGGTATCGAAGGCCGCGCGCACGAGCTCGCTGACCGGGTCCTGCGCCACGCGATATCGCCGCGCGATGAAGCTGGCGACGAGTTGCTGCTCACGCGTCGAGATGAGGACGCGGTCGTCGCGGGCATCGGCGACGACGCGTTGGGCGGGAATCAGACTCGCGAGCATGCCGACGGAGGGCATGGTGCGCGGATCGAGCCCGTTAGGCGATACGGCGAGGCTGATGCCGCCCGTAAGCTGGCGGGCGCTGGCGTCGTCGTAGGTCGCGGCGCCGAGCGACGGAGCGGCGGTTGCGGGCACTTCGCGCGCATCCGCGGCCCGTGCTTTCGACACGAGATTGACAGCCAGATTCGACTCGACCGGCGGCCGATGCACCGCCGCGAACGGCGGCAGCGGCTGCCCCGCGAGCAAGCGAGCCGGACCGGCCTGCACGGCCGCCGAAACGAACGGCATGATTCGTGCGGCGAAGGTCGTACGCCAGGAAGGCAGGAGCCAAAGTGCGAAAGCCGTGATGACGGCGGCGCCGCCGACGAGGCTGAAGAGATGCTGACTCAAACGGCGTCCGCGACGCAGCGCAATGCGCACGATCTGCGCTGCGCGGGTGTCGGAACCCCAGAAAACCGAAGCGTTCATCTATGCTCCCAATGTTGCTTGATTTAACGCAGATGAATACGAATAAAACGCGAATTCAATGCGTAAATCAGACACCGCTCGCTCTCGGCAAGCACAAACGGCATCGGGGAAACGGCATGGAGCCGTCTGGAAAGCCGCCGGTTAAAAAGTTGACCGGAGTGCGCGGCACGAACTGCATGCCATGAATGCGCAGAGGCTTTCCACGCGAAAAACCGGCGCTGGTAACGCCGGCCGTGACAACCAACAGCCATGAATCGCCGGGCATGTTCGGCGCAGGCGACGCATGTGCGTCTGAAAGACCTGAGGCAGCGGTAAAAAGTTTCAAAACCCGCAAAGGATGGCAAAGGATTCTAGCAGGCTTTAATCATCCGTCAATGCTATAGACTTCCGTTTCAATTACTTAAAGTAATAACGAACAGTGTTCAGTTGCCGAAAACCGCGCCAGTTGGGGCATTGGAAGCGGAATTTGCTGAATGTCTCCGAACGCACCGACGCGAGCGCATGTAAAATCGACAATCGTCTGGCGCGCAGCCGTCCCGCCCTTCTGGGCCGTCCTCGAGTCCCTTTCTGATCATCGATGAAATACAAAGATCTGCGCGACTTCACCGCCCGCCTCGAAGCGCTAGGTGAACTGCGCCGTGTTCGGCAGCCCGTTTCCCCCGTTCTCGAAATCACCGAAATTTCCGATCGCGTATTGCGCGCGGGCGGCCCTGCCCTGTTGTTCGAAACGCCAACGGGACATTCCATGCCCGTGCTTGCGAACCTCTTCGGCACGACGCGCCGGGTGGCGCTCGGAATGGGTATCGAAACGCAAGCGCAGAGCGGCGACGATACGGCCCTCGGCAGCGACACCGCCGCGCTCGGCTCGCTGCGCGATGTTGGCCGGCTACTCTCGGCGCTCAAGGAGCCCGAGCCGCCCAAGGGTTTGAAGGACGCGGGCAAGCTGTTGTCGCTTGCCAAGGCCGTTTGGGACATGGCGCCGAAGTCGGTGAATTCGCCGCCTTGCCAGGAAATAGTTTGGGAAGGCAACGATGTCGATCTCGCGCGCTTGCCGATCCAAACCTGCTGGCCCGGCGACGCCGGCCCGCTGCTCACCTGGGGCCTCACCGTCACGCGCGGCCCCAACAAGTCGCGGCAGAATCTCGGCATTTATCGGCAACAGCTGATCGGACGCAATAAACTCATCATGCGATGGCTCGCTCATCGCGGCGGCGCGCTCGACTTTCGCGAATTCGCGCTTGCCAATCCCGGCAAGCCGTATCCCGTGGCGGTCGTGCTCGGCGCCGATCCCGCGACGATCCTCGGCGCCGTCACGCCGGTGCCCGATTCGTTGTCCGAGTATCAGTTCGCGGGGCTGCTGCGCGGCTCGCGCACTGAACTGGCGAAGTGCCTGACGCCTGGCGTCGACACGCTGCAAGTGCCGGCGCGCGCGGAGATCGTGCTCGAAGGCTTCATCCATCCGCAAGACGGCGCGCCGCCGCCTGCCCCTGCGGGCGCGCCGCCGCGTCCGTCCGCGGGGGCATCCGCGAAATACGAACACGCGCTCGAAGGTCCGTACGGCGATCACACCGGCTACTACAACGAACAGGAGTGGTTCCCGGTCTTCACCGTCGAAAAGATCACCATGCGGCGCGACGCCCTCTTCCATTCGACCTATACCGGCAAGCCGCCCGACGAACCGGCCGTGCTCGGCGTCGCGCTCAACGAAGTCTTCGTGCCGCTCCTCCAGAAGCAGTTCACCGAGATCACGGACTTCTATCTGCCGCCAGAAGGCTGCAGTTATCGCATGGCCATCGTGCAGATGAAGAAGAGCTATCCCGGCCACGCCAAGCGCGTGATGTTCGGCGTATGGAGTTTCCTGCGGCAGTTCATGTACACGAAGTTCATCGTCGTGGTCGACGAAGACGTGAACGTGCGCGACTGGAAGGAAGTCATCTGGGCGATCACGACGCGAGTGGACCCCGTGCGCGATACCGTGCTCGTGGACAACACGCCGATCGACTATCTCGACTTCGCGTCGCCCGTGGCGGGGCTCGGCTCGAAGATGGGACTCGACGCGACCAACAAATGGCCCGGCGAGACCATGCGCGAATGGGGCCGCCCGATTGTCATGGACGAAGCCGTCAAGCGCCGCGTCGATACGTTGTGGAGCGAACTCGGCCTCGACACGTCGTCATCGGCGAGAAAAGCATGATCGGGGCGACGGTTTTTCGTGGCGATGTCATCGAGAACACGCATGTGGCGCATGTCGCGGTGGTCGATGCATCCGGGCGCGTGCTGCATTGGTTCGGCGATCCATATCGCGTGACTTTGCCGCGCTCGGCGGCGAAACCCGCGCAGGCGCTGGCCGTGCTCGAAACCGGCGCGCTCGAACGCTTCGGCTTCAGCGAAGAAGATCTGGCGCTGATGTGCGCGTCGCATAACAGCGAAGCGCGTCATATCGAGCGCGCGCGGGCGATGCTCGCGAAAGCCGAAGCAAACGAAGCCGATCTTCGCTGCGGCGGCCATCCGCCCATTTCCGATGCCGTCTTCCGCGACTGGATCAAACGCGATTTCACGCCGACGCCCGTGTGCAGCAATTGTTCCGGCAAGCACGCCGGCATGCTGGCCGGCGCGCGCGCCATGAATGCGCCGCTCGACGGTTATCATCTGCCCGCGCATCCGCTGCAGGCGTGGGTCAAGCGGACGATGGCGCGCGTCGTTGATCTCGCCGACGACGAAGTGCAATGGGCCATCGACGGCTGCAATCTGCCAACGCCCGCCTTCCCGCTCGATCGCCTCGCGCGGCTCTTCGCAAAGATCGCCGATGCGCCGGACGGTACGCCGCTCGCGCGTATCTACGAGGCGATGACGGCGCATCCCGAACTCGTCGCCGGCGAAGGCCGCTTCTGTACGCTGCTGATGCAAACCTTCGGCGGCACGCTCGTCGGCAAGACCGGCGCGGACGCGTGCTACGCCATTGGCGTGCGGCGCCCCGAAGGCACACTCGGCATCGCGGTGAAGGTGGAAGACGGCAACACCGGCGTGCTCAACGCGGTCGTCGTGCATGTACTCGAACGGCTTGGCATAGGCACGGACGAGCAGCTTGGCGCGCTCGCACGCTTTCGCCACCCGCCAATGCGCAACACGGTCGGCGTACCGACCGGCCGCCTCGACATCCACTTCGCGCTACGCGATCACTAAAAAAAAGACGATGCACTCGTGGTCCCTGCTGTCCGACGGCTTCTTTTTGTCGTTGTCGCTGTGTCTGGATATTGGCATTGCCAATGTCGCGATCATTTCGCTCGTGCTGTCGCACGGCTTCAAACCAGGATTCGTGCTCGGCCTCGGGACATGTTTCGGCGATCTCTTCTACGCGGCGCTCGCGCTGGCCGGCATGTCGGCGCTTCTGCAATTCGCGGCCGCGCGATGGGTCGTGTGGATCGGCGGGGCGATCGTGCTTCTGTTCCTCACGTGGAAGATGGCGCGCGAGGCGCTGAATCCCGCATCCGCGCCGCCTGTCGAAGGCGAAGCTGACGACCGTCTGCCACGCCAAAGTCATGCGAAGAGTTTCGTGCGTGGCTGTTTGCTCGCGGTGTCGTCGCCAAGTGCGATTCTCTGGTTCGCGGCCGTGGGCGGCGCGTTGATCGCCAAGGCCGGCGCGACCAGCGCGATGAGCGCGTCCGTGTTCCTGATCGGCTTCTTTTGCGGCGGGCTCGGCTGGACACTCTTCGTCTGCACGCTGGCGAGCCACGGCCGCAAGCGCGCGGGCACGAGCCTGCTGCGCGCGTGTCACGTGCTTTCGGCCGTGCTATTCGCTTATTTCGCGTACAGCGTGATCGTCAATGGTTACCGCGATCTGATCGTGCACGCGCCGGTTTGAGCGGCGCGTGCCTTTCGCGCGATGAGCGAGCCCACGTCAGGCGACGAACTCCGCCAGACGCGCCAGATCGACGTTGCCGCCGCTCACGATCACACCCACGCGCTTGCCTTCCACCGGCACCACTTTTTGCAACACCGCCGCGGCGGCCAGACAGCCGGTCGGCTCGACGACCATCTTCATGCGTTGCGCGAAAAAGCGCAGCGTGTCGATCAACTGGGCGTCGCTCACGGTGACGATGCTGTCCACATGACGCTGGATGATCGGGAAGTTGTATTCGCCGACATGCGTGGAAGCGGCGCCATCGGCGATCGTGCGCGGCACTTCGATATGCACGATCTCGCCGCGCGCGAGTGACTGCTGCGCGTCGTTGCCCGCTTCCGGCTCAACGCCGATCACCTTGCACGACGGGCTGAGCGCGGCAGCGGCGAGAGCGCATCCGCCGATCAGCCCGCCGCCGCCGAGGCAGACGAACAGGTAATCCAGCGGTCCGGTTTCTTCGATCAATTCCTTTGCCGCCGTGCCCTGCCCCGCGATCACATGTGGATGATCGTATGGCGGGATCAGGGTCATGCCGCGTTCCTCTGCGAGCGCGCGGCCGATTTCCTCGCGGTTCTGCGTATAGCGATCGTAGGTGATCACTTCGCCGCCATAGCCGCGCGTCGCGGCCATCTTCGCGGCAGGCGCGTCTTCGGGCATGACGATGGTCGCGCGGATGCCCGCGAGCTTCGCCGACAACGCGATGGCCTGCGCATGATTGCCCGACGAGTACGTGATAACGCCGGCTTTGCGCTGGGCATCGTCGAAATGGGACAACGCGTTATAGGCGCCGCGAAACTTGAACGCGCCCATGCGCTGGAAGTTTTCGCATTTGAAGAAGAGCGACGCGCCCGACATGGCGTCGGCCGTGGTGGACGTGAGAACCGGCGTGCGATGCGCGACGCCTTCGATGCGGCGAGCGGCATCGGCGACGTCTTCGAAGGTAGGTGCGGGAAGTGAGGACATGGGACGAGGACGAGGGGTGAGGAGAGCTGTCATTGTCCCAGTTATGACGCGCTTCTGAAAAGCGATGCCGCAATGAAAAAAGCGATGCAGGTCCGCTTGGGAACATGCATCGCCAGAAGATTCGACAGCCGAATTGTCGATTAGCGGCGCCAGTAGCCCGGACCGCCCCGATAGTAGCCGGGACCGCCCCGGAAGTAGCCGTGATGATAGTAAGGGCGACCGTAGTAGCCGTAACCATAGCTTCCGACGACGACCGGAGGCGGCGGCGCATAGACCACGGGCGGCGGCGGCGCAACATACACCGGCTGCTGCGGCGCTACGTACACCGGCGCGGGCGGCGCGACATAAACCGGCGGCGGCGGCGCCTGATAAACCGGATACGCGGGAACCCCGATCCCGATACCCACCGAAACATGCGCCTGTGCAGCGCCGGCAATGCCGACACCCAGCGCCCCTGCAACCATCCAATAAGCGAGCCTTTTCACCTTCGTTCTCCTCGCCGCCTGCTGCCGATCCGTACGGCACGACAAGCGACGGTATGGCTTCAATCTATCGAAAAAGGCCAAATGCCGCTGGAACCATATGTTGCAAATTGCAAGTTTTCTTACGCTTCTGGAAAGGCTAGAACGCGTGCGCCCACGCGAGTCGGCCGTCCGGCGTGCCTTTCGATCAGCAAAAGTCCTGCGACCGGACTTTCGCCGCCCAGCAAGTAACGACATTTACAAATGCAAAGAAAAACCCCGCCGGGCAATCGATCAGGCGGGGCTTTGCAAACACAAAGTTCGAATAGCGACGACGCTTCAACCCACCTTCACATAAGCGAATTCGCGCGAGACATTCGGCGGCACGTATGCCCCGCTGATGACCACCCGAGGCGTTAGACGCTTTTTCTGATCCCACCAGCGACGCCGCTGGGCCTGGCTCAAGAATCGCAAATGTTTTCGATAAGAGAAAATGCTCACAGCGACCTCCGAACGTAGCGATTAAACCTCACGGAAAACGGTGCGCTTTCTCGCGCCACCGTTTTCCCTGTTGATCCATCTTTTCTTTAGTATTCGCGCCCTGTCCGTGCATCAATGTGCGGGATAGAACCCAAGCCTTTCGATCGGTGTGTGTTGAACCACATTCGGCGTTAAGACTCGCGGGCTTTCAGACAAAAGCGGGAAATGGTTCCGAAGGCCTCGGCTGCTTGTGCTTTTCCGGCCAGCTTTACGCCTCGTTGCCAGAAGAACCCCGGCTTTTCTATGTAACCCGTTTCGCTTTTCGTTTCCCTATCCTGCCAGTTTTACGTAGAACGCGCCTTTTGCGATCGTCTCGAATTGACAACACTAGGGTTTTCCGTCGCGAGAAACCCTTTCCTACAGGTTCGCGAACGGTCCTTGCATGCGCCTTTCAAGCTGCGGAGCCTCAAACGGCCGCGCCTTGTGCGACAACGCGCCCAAGCCGCCGTCAAGCCATGTTAAGGTGACGTCCGGCGCCCCACCGAGCTTATCCGGTGGGCGGGGAAGCAAGGCGCAGAAAAGCCGCCGTGTCCGCAGGACGAGTCAGTCGAGAACGAACGACGATCAAGGTCGGCATCGACGCTTCGCTCGTTGGCGGGTTATCGCGCGGCGCAAGACTTATCGATTACGCACCTGCGCATCTTTTCGCGGCGAGTGGCCCGGCCGTCGCCTTCCCTTAGCTTCGCTCACCCTATCCAGCGCAGGTTCGAACCCTGTGCGGCTTCATCGAGGAACCGAGATGTTCGGCGAGATCGCCCGTTTTCTGCTTAATACCGTCTTCACTCTGTTCGGCGCGGCGCTTTTGCTGCGCGCATGGATGCAGGTCGTGCGCATGCCGCCCTATAACCCGGTCTCGAATGGCGTGATGCAGGCAACCAACTGGATCGTGTTGCCGCTGCGCAAGATCCTGCCCGGCGGCAAGATCGACTGGGCGAGCATTCTCGCCGCGTTCATCGCCTCGCTCGTCTACGTGACGTTGATGGTCGTGCTGGCCAACGTCGATCCGACGCTTATGATGCCGATGATCCTTCTCGTCGCCCTCCTCACCGTCGTGAAGTGGGCGCTGAACCTCATCATCTGGATGACGATTCTGATGGCGCTGCTTTCGTGGCTCAATCCGCAATCGCCGGCCATGCCGCTTTTGTTTCAGATCACCGCGCCGTTTCTCGATCCACTGCGACGCATTTTGCCGCGCTTGGGCGGCATCGATTTGTCACCGATCCTGCTGTTCGTCATCGTGCAGGTATTGTTGATGGTGGTCACGCGTCTCGCCGTTTCGATGACCTTGTTCGGCATCTGAACGAAGCGCGCATGGTGGCCGGCGCCGGGGCAGCAATTGCGCTGTGCCGCGCCGCCGCTTAAAATAGCGGGTTCACGCGGGCGTCGTATAATGGCCATTACCGTAGCTTCCCAAGCTACAGACGTGGGTTCGATTCCCATCGCCCGCTCCAGCATCGCCGAGAAAGCCGCCTGTCGTTGTCCGGGCGGCTTTTTAGTTTCCACGCTCTGCACGCGTGCGGATTCGCCAGCCGCGCCGCGTTAGTCACGCACTCTGCTCTCGCCATGAATCACGATTCCCAGGACGACGCCACGTCGTCTAGCGCTCCCGCCGACGAAACCTCCACGCTGCGCCATCGCCGTATCCGCAGCTTCGTGACGCGCGCGGGTCGCGTTTCGCCGGGCCAGCAGCGCGCCATCGATCAACTCGGACCACGTTACATCGTGCCGTATGACGCGCAAGTCGCCGACTGGTCAGCCGTGTTCGGACGCGAAGCGCCGCGCGTGCTGGAAATCGGCTTCGGCATGGGCGGGACAACAGCGGAAATCGCGGCCAAGCGTCCGGGCGACGACTTCATCGGCGTGGAAGTGCACGAGCCGGGCGTGGGCGCCTTGCTGAAGCTGATTGGCGAACAAGGGCTCGGCAACCTGCGAATTCTTCAGCACGACGCCGTGGAAGTGCTCGAACACATGATCGCGCCGGCTAGTCTGGATGGCGTACACATTTATTTCCCCGATCCGTGGCACAAGGCTCGGCATCACAAGCGGCGGCTGATTCAACCGAAGTTCGTGGCTTTGCTCGTGTCGCGCGTGAAACCGGGCGGTTATGTGCATCTCGCGACCGACTGGCAAAACTATGCCGAACAAATGCTCGAAGTGCTGTCCGCCGAACCCGCGCTTCAAAATACCGCCGATGGTTATGCGCCGCGCCCGGATTATCGTCCGGTGACCAAGTTCGAGAAACGCGGATTAAATCTCGGTCATGGCGTTTGGGACTTGCTGTTCCGCCGCGTTTGAAGACGATCGATCTGCCTTTGAATCGAGACGCGGACATTTAGTCACGTCCAAAAAACAAAACCCCACGCTCTAGAAAGACGTGGGGTTCAACTCCCGCCAGAAAGCGTGCGTGACTTTCAGTCAGCCCAACTCAAACCGCCGCTATAACCGACAATCAGAATCAACAAGCCAAAGCCGATGCGATACCACGCGAACGCCGAAAAATCGTGCGAGGCGACGTAACGCAGCAGCCATCGAATACAGATAAACGCGCTCACGAACGCCGCCACGAGCCCGATTGCAAAGAGCCCGAGATCGTTCACGCTCAGCGTGCGCCAGTACTTCGCCATTTCGTAGAGCGTTGCGCCGAAGATGATCGGAATCGCCAGAAAGAATGAGAACTCCGTGGCCACGCGGCGTTCGAGTCCGAACAGCATGCCGCCGATGATCGTCGCTCCCGAGCGCGACGTGCCCGGAATCAGCGCGAAACATTGCGCTAATCCGACCTTGAGGGCGTCGGAGTAAGAGAGGTCGTCGATGGAAGTCACGCGCGGCGCGGCGGCGCGGTCACGCTGACGCGCTTCCGCCCACAAAATGACGATGCCGCCCACGATGAGCGCCACCGAAACCGGCACCGGCGAGAACAATACCGCCTTGATGCTTTTCTCGAACAAAAGACCGAGCGCGATGGCCGGAATGGTCGCGATGATCACGTTGAGCGTGAAGCGCCGCGCGTCCGGCCGTGACGGCAAACCGGTGACTACCGAGCCGATTTTTTTGCGATATTCCCAGCAGATGGCGAGAATCGCGCCGAACTGAATGACGACATCGAAGGTTTTAGCCTGCGCGTCGGTGAAATTCAGGAGACTGCCTGCGACGATCAGATGTCCGGTGCTCGAGACCGGCAGAAATTCGGTCAACCCTTCCACGACGCCCAGAACGAGCGCCTTCACCATCAATATCCAGTCCATCCGTCAGCCCTTTTTCGCTGTTATCGCCGTTCGTGTGGAGCACCCCGCGCCAAGATTTCGACTTATTTTTCGACGATCTGAACACGTATGCCGTTTGTAAGGACTATGATTGTACCGGGTTCGTAAGAAACGCCGGCGAACTGCAATTCTTCGGGCTTGAAGGTGTGGATGGGATACCGTTCGAGCAATTGCGCCGCGAGCATGGCACCGGCGGCAGCGATCTGCTGGTTGTATTGCGCGGCGTCCCCTGAGAACTGCGAATCATCGACGCTTGGCGAGACGAGGATCACCGAGCGGCTTTGCGCGTCATAGCCGAGTTGCGTCGAGAGCGTGAATGCGCCGTTGACGGGGTTGGGCATGAAGGGCGTGGTGAAGCGCGCATCGACATGCACGGTTACGCGATTACGATCAGGCGCCATGCCGATGACGGGATTGCTCAACACGACATCGACGATCTGCGAGATCGTGCGTTGCAAGGGAAACTTGCGCGCGACGGCTTCCTGGACTTGCTGCTGAGAGAACGTGTAGTGATCCGGAATGAACGGGAAGATGGAATTCGAAGCTGCTTGCGTCATCGATGACGCGCCAAGCGCCGGCAAGGCAATGAGCGTGGCAAGCAGGAACCGGCGCCGGGTTAGCGCGACGGGGTTGGACATGCG
This sequence comes from Caballeronia sp. LZ001, assembly GCF_031450875.1. Lineage (NCBI taxonomy): Bacteria > Pseudomonadati > Pseudomonadota > Betaproteobacteria > Burkholderiales > Burkholderiaceae > Caballeronia > Caballeronia sp. LZ001. The sequence continues at coordinate 2,324,878 of NZ_JARTVX010000004.1, forward strand.
GGAGTCTCCGGGGGCTGAATTGTGCAATGCGGTGAGGCTAAAAACCGGTCATTGGACCACTGAACTTCAATGCGGTTGCGTGGCGACTTCAAGTTTGGCGATCCACGCGAGCGCAAACTCCCGCGTCTCCCCACACATCTCCGCCGAAGCCTGCAACCCGCCGCAACAAGCCGGTCTGCGCGGATCGCCGAAAATCGCGCAACGCAGATCATCGCCGAGTTGCACGCAGCGTTCGCCGGCAGGCTTGCCGTTTGGCATCCCCGGAATCGGACTCGTAATGGAAGGCGCGATGCAGCACGCACCGCACCCTTCGCGGCACGCATGCGGCGCGCTCGAAGCAGTCGACATGACATTGGCTCAAAAGCGTAAAACCGCATTGTCCCACGCCTGAAGTTTGCGTTTCGTCAAACCCGGAAGCCGTACTGCGACCTTATCTCGCAATTGCCGCGCGCCTCGCGCTTTTACACTCGTGCGCAAGCCCAAGGTCCGTTATGACATCCTCGAATACCTTCTTCCGCCCCGATCTCCTCGAACGTTACGACGCGCACGGTCCGCGCTACACGTCCTATCCGACCGCCGTCCAGTTCATCGATTCCTTCGACCCGAAGCATTACTGCCAGGCGGCAATGAAAGCCGATCCGGCCGCCGATCTATCGCTCTACTTCCACATTCCGTTTTGCGACACCGTCTGCTTCTATTGCGGCTGCAACAAGGTCGCGACGAAGAATCGCGCGCACGCGCGGCCGTATCTCGACCGCATGAAGCGCGAACTTGCGATGCACGCCGCGCTTGTCGATACCCGCCGTCCCGTGACGCAACTGCATTGGGGCGGCGGCACGCCCACGTTTCTCTCGCACGCCGAGATGACGGAGTTGATGGCCGCGACCGCCGAGCACTTCAACCTCGTATCCGACGATCGCGCCGAGTATTCGATCGAAGTCGATCCGCGCGAGGCATCGGCGGAAACGATCGGTGTGTTGCGTGAGCTTGGCTTCAATCGGCTGAGTCTGGGCGTGCAGGATTTCGATGAACGTGTGCAGCGGGCGATCAACCGCGTGCAGCCTTATGCGATGACCGAAGGCGTCATGCAGGCGGCGCGGCGAAATGGCTTCAAGTCGATTAGCGTCGATTTGATTTATGGCTTGCCTCATCAGAGCGTCGAGAGTTTTACGCGCACGCTCGATGCGATGATCGCGCTCGCGCCGGATCGTGTCTCGGTGTTTGGTTATGCGCATATGCCGGCGCTGTTCAAGATGCAGCGGCAGATGGATGAATCCGCGCTGCCCTCGCCTGCCGTGCGGCTTGCGATTCTCAGGCGCGTGATCGAGCGCATGAGCGACGCGGGGTATGTTTATATCGGCATGGATCATTTTGCGTTACCCGGTGATGAACTTTCTCTCGCGCTCGCGGACGGGACGCTTCAGCGGAATTTTCAGGGATATAGCACGCGTGGGGATTGTGATTTGATTGGGATCGGGGCTTCGGCGATTGGAAGGATCGGCGATGTCTACGCACAGAATGCGCGTGGTGTCGATGAGTATGCGGCTGCTATCGACGATGGACGGCTTGCCATTGCGCGTGGGGTGCGGTTGTCGGCCGATGATCTTCTGCGGCGCGATGTCATCATGCGGTTGATGTGCGGTGGTGGGCTGTGGTTCGATGAGATCGAGCGGGTGCATGGCATTGCGTTTGAGAGCACTTTCGCCGATGAACTCGCGCGGCTTGAGGCTATGGTTGATGATGAGCTTGTTGAGATTGGACGCGACGGGATTCGGGTGTTGCCTGCGGGACGCATGCTGGTGCGGAACGTGGCTTCTGTGTTTGATGCTTATCTCGGGCAGGCGAGAGTGAAGCGGTTTTCGCGGATGGTTTGAGTGGGCTTTATCGGCAATCGAAAACTAGAATCCAGAACAAGCAATTCAGGAAAACGGCCGTGTTCTTGCGAACCTCGCATATTTGAATCCCGGTTTGACTAGGCGGGATCGACTGGATGATTTAGCGGGAACGGCTGCGATCGGCCACAACGGACCTATCCGTAATTCTGTGGGCGAGGCATATTATGAGAGGTAAAAGTCATGGATATGCCGATGAAGAAGAAACGCACCGTCGCTTCTCAGGCAGCGGCCCGAGGGCCGCTGCCTGCCCTTCCGGAAGGTCTGCTGGATGACCTGGTCAAAGGCCCGATGACGCCCACCGAGGTCCAGGACCTGATGCTGGCGTTCAACAAGGCACTCATCGAGCGCGCGATGGGCGCCGAGATGAAGATGCATCTGGGCTACCTGGCGGGGCAGCCGAAACCCGACGGCCAGGACAACGAACGTAACGGCGCCAGCGGCAAGACGCTCATCACCGATTATGGCCCGCTCAGGGTCGATCTGCCGCGTGATCGTGACGGCACTTTTGAACCCATCCTGATTCCGAAACACGAGCGCCGTTTTACCGGTTTCGACGAGCGCATCATCGCCATGTACGCGCGCGGCATGAGTGTGCGCGAGATCCAGGCGTTTCTGGCCGAAGCCTATGGCACCGAGGTTTCGCCCGATTTCATCAGCTCGGTCACCGACGAAGTCATGGCTGAAGCGCTCGCCTGGCAAAGCCGTCCGCTTGAGCCGATGTACCCGGTGGTGTTCTTCGACGCGCTGCGTGTGAAGATCGTGGCGACGGCGTGGTGAGCAACAAGGCGGTGTATCTGGCGCTGGGCATTCAGGCCGACGGCCAGCGCGATGTGCTCGGCCTGTGGATCGAACAGACCGAAGGTGCGAAGTTCTGGCTGAAAGTGTTCAACGAACTGAAGACCCGGGGCTGCCAGGACATCCTGATCGCGGTGGTCGACGGCCTGAAGGGACTGGCTGAGGCGATTGGCACGGCGTACCCGCGTACGGCCGTGCAGACCTGCATCGTGCATCTGATCCGCAACAGTCTGGAGTACGCCAGCTACAAGGACCGCAAGAGCGTGGCCGCAGCGCTGCGGCCGGTCTATGCCGCCGCGAGTGAACAGGCCGCTCAGCAGGCCCTGGAGGCCTTTGCCGAAGGCCCGTGGGGTGCGAAGTATCCGACTATCGTGCAGTCGTGGCGACGGGCGTGGGAGAACGTCACACCGTTCTTCGTGTTTCCGCCGGACATACGCCGTGTCGTCTACACCACAAACGCCATTGAGAGTCTGAACATGCAACTACGCAAGATCATCAAGACACGCGGCCACTTCCCCAATGACGAGGCCGCCATCAAGCTGCTGTGGCTGGCATTGCGCAACGTGCTGGCAAAGTCAGTACGCGCGGCGTTCGACTGGTCGTCCGCGATGAACCAGTTTGCCATCCTGTTTGGAGAGCGTTTTACCAACGCACGCGGGTGACTCCGCTAACCGCCTCGCACACAAAAATGCGGACAGGTTCCGCGCCATTGGAACGGCGGAATTACTTCGAAACCTGCCGGATGAGATACCCACACAATTCAGTCATTGCTGAACTCATGTATCCGCGATTCCACCGACGGCATACGTTCGCTTCCGATGCTTGGGCCGAGGGTCGCGACCGCTGCACAATTACAATGCTGCTTCACAATACATCAAGCTGTCGATTGCGGCGGATTCCAACGAACGCGCTGAAGCGGCGTTGTCTCTAATCGCTCGAAATTCACAATCCCAAGTTCTTCGAGCCACTTAACCCACACCAAGATTCCGCTGCCATAACGCCGCATTGATGCTTCAGATACGCCCATATCAAATCGACCTTTGAAAACCTGCCCGACTTCGAGGCCACCAACTCCCGGGTTGGACTCAAGAAGTTCAATTGCCGCTCTTATTGTCGGTTCAGAAATAACCTTTAGTGCCAGCCAAGACTCTTCTCCCCTTTGTTTTGGGCGATCAAGCAAAGCTGGTTCAATTGTCGATGTGATCAAGCGAAGGCCGTTCAGAACATAGAGCGCATTCCGATCCGTGGGCTCGCTTCTATATGCTGGCCTCATAAGTCGCTTTATGACATCAAGTACTCGTGCAGGAGGAGCCTCGCCGACAAAAAGACGTCGCCCTTTTCTCCGACGGCCTTCGGCGCGAAAATGCCCGAAATCACTAGGGGGAGTCTGTTCGACACGATGCGTCACCAAGTCTGAACTGTCTACGCCTAAGATTCCGAGCGATTGGAACCAAGACACTAAGCGACGCGAGATTGCAGCAATAGTTTTTTCAGAATACTCGTTAGCCGAAAAGCTTTGACTCCAAATACCAACAAGACTGGTCAATGGGAGCTGGCGAAAGCCCTTCCCATGCGCGTCAATAACTTTGCGCAAAAGAGCATGCGTAGAAAAGAACTTGAATGCAGCGGAGAGAAGATCACGTTGACTCTGATGCACCAATCGAAGACGTTCGTTCTTTCGGTCGTACGCGCAAACACCCATCATAACAAGATCGCGGGCCACGTTGTCCAAAGTGCCTTTCTGAAGCGAGAGTCGGGTGCACAGACTCGTAATCGAAGAAGTTTTTGCGCAGGCCTCGATAACCAGCTTCGCAGTAGAAGGCGTCGACACCGGCACATAACGAGCGGGTATAGCAGGAACTTGGTTATACAGAACAAAATCTCGAAATATGTCCCAGTAAAGCACCAACTTCCCGGAATTTCTTACTATAAGGCGTTTATGTAGCAACAAATCAACAGTATTGTCGCCAAACTGCTCAACAATTTTAAGTGGTCAGCCGGAGAATCACTCGCTATTCGCTCTAGGCAAGCGACTTGAAGATGATCAAGATCCGACAGATCTTTTTTGAATAGCGCGTCAACATCCAATGCGCGATCTAATAGCTCTCGCTGCATCGCCGGCTTTGCTTGCAGAACTTGGAATGCGTGTACGCAGAGTTTCTTTAGCAGCCACGGATACCCTTGACAATGCTCGGCCAGTAGACGAGTTAGGCTATGTGAAATAGGAACTTGCAACTCCCGCGAGAATCGGCTCAAAAGCTTCGATATATCACCCTTGGTAAAAAGCGGCAGCTCAAATTCGCGACGTCGATCAGAAAACGAATGCCATACGTGATATGCAGGATGGTCTGCCGGGATTGACCCATCTGTCTTCCATGAGAAGCCAAGAATTACATTTTCTTGGGCCGATTCCACAGCCGAAGAAAGCATCTTAATCTGCACAAACAAGTCGGCGAGTTCTTGCTTTGTGGTTATTTCCTCAAATTGGTCAAAAAATAAAACAACCACCTTGTTATTATTTTTTAAATCCTCGAGCAAGGAAGTCATTGATGTGTCGGTAAATGGCTGTCCCGCTGAAGGTATCCTGCAGGACTTGTCGTCGCTCGCAACGAACCCCGACTCAATCGCTTCGTCGAAGCACTTTTTTTAATGCAAGTTCCGGATACCGTGCTGAACTAGCAGTCCGGCAGTCGACCGCATAGAAAAAAACCTTATCCCTGTTTTTACTCGAGTGACAGATTGAGCGAAGCTTGACTAAAAACGAACTCTTACCCCATCCAGATGGAGCTTTTATCGCAAGAAGGCGCGTCGACGATTGAGCAGTCCGCACGTATTCGAAGTAGTCAACAATGCCCTGAAGTAGTTCGTCACGCCCGACGAAATCTTCCGGTCGTGCAGGTCGATAATCAGACCAGTCGTCGGCCACTGGAACGGGAGCAATACTGTCTAGTTCCTGCTTTAGCGAAGTGTCGGCGATTGTCCCGACTGATACCAGTTCGTCGCTTCCGGAAACCCATTGCAGCGACTTCAGATTTGAGTCCCTTGCATTCAACTGCTGTAGGATAGCAGCGCTCCGAACAGGAGCTCCATCTTTGGCGTTATAGGCCAAGACGGTATCCGCGACGCCAGATTTCGGCCCAACTGCAGATACCGCCCAAAACTCCCCGAGGTCAGTAACGCAAAGGGTATAACTGCCTAATACCACGTGCGAAGACGGCAAGGGAAGTGCCTCAATCGGAACTATCTGTCCTGTGGAGACAAGTAAATGAACCACTTGCCTCGGCTCCCAAACTCGTAGACGTTCGCGTTTCTCCGGCGGACCTGACCGATGATGCTCTATAAGACCATTCGCGTCTTTGCCCAACTTACCCGTGGTAATCAGCCAGGCGGCCTTAAATTCATCGTGGAAGGCTAAGTTGCCCATAAGCTTAGTTAGAACGTCAGCACTGATCGTCTTATCTCGATAAGCCTTACACTCGACCAAGATTCGACTTCCTGTCTGCTTGTCCTCGGCTACCACGTCGAGCTCGCATCCTGTTACCCGTACCGTTGTTCGTACGTGCTCGAACTGTAGCGCTAGGAGAAGTCGTCTAGCTAGCTGTTCGAGCAGTGCGCCCCGCTCCGTGCTTGTGTCGCCTTCCTTAACCGTAACTTCAATCCCTACTTCTGCGCCTGCTCTTGATCCAGTCATCGTCGTGGTTTTTTGATGGACGCGTCGACGGCGTCCTAGATTATTAATAAGCTCTATCGCCCCATGAACAGGTACATAAGAGCTGTTTTTTGCCGGTCGCACGTTCTCTGATTCGATCCGACGGCGAGTCACTTAGAATGACCGCACACTGTATTGTATTTGAGAGTCTATATAGACTCGGTGCCCCCATGGCCAGTTGGAACAGCAATCAGGTGAAAAAGCCCCTCTCGTAACGTATGGTCTTCTTACACTAGTAATGCTCGGAGACCACAATCCGGATGGCCGGACTAATCTATTAACTGCCGTTGCATGCTCGACAACGCGACCGGCAGCAACGGCTCGCAAAGCCTCTCTCACAAAAACACAAAACAGAGACACCTCACAATCAAACACCCTCCACAAAATCTCCAACTTCCACGCCCACATCCACCTATCGACCACCTACCGTCAAACCACCTGCCCGCGCCTCAACAAACCATCCCCCAAGTATTTCCCCCCACCCTGGCTTAGAATGACACCCACCCCGGGCCCCCACCGCCCATCCATTCACTCGCCGATGGACCTCCGCACAAGAAGCCCATCGTCGCGCCGCCCGAGTGCCTCAAGCGCGCATCGCACGTCACGCGCGTTTCGCATTCGGCAATGCCACTGCCCGACGCCATGCCAACCACTTCGCCGCAGTTTGCCCCGCTAGCCCATCTCGCCGCCGATCTGAAAAGCGGTCGCACCACCAGTCGCGCACTCGTCGAATCCGCGCTAGAACGTATCGCCAATCCGGCCGGTCAAGGTTCCATCGTTTTCACGCATGTCGATGCCGCCCACGCCCGCGCCGCCGCCGATGCCCTCGACGCGCTGCGCCGCGCCGGCACCGTGCTTTCGCCGCTCGCGGGCATCCCCGTTTCCGTGAAAGATCTCTTCGATATCGAAGGGCAAGTCACGCGCGCCGGCTCCCGCGCGCTCGCCAGCACCGCGCCCGCCCAAGCCGATGCCGTGAGCGTCGCGCGCCTGCGCCGCGCAGGCGGCGTGATCGTCGGGCGCACCAACATGAGCGAGTTCGCGTTCTCCGGGCTTGGCCTGAATCCGCACTTCGGCACGCCGCACTCGCCATATCGCGCAAACGTGCTGGGCGACGAACGCATCGCGGGCGGCTCGTCGTCAGGCGCGGCGGCATCGGTGGCGGACGGCATGGCGGCCATCGCGCTCGGCACCGACACCGGCGGCTCCATCCGCATCCCCGCCACGATGTGCGGCCTCACCGGCTTCAAACCCACCGCCAGCCGCATTCCGAGGCAAGGCGGCGTGCCGCTGTCCAAATCGCTCGATTCGTTCGGGCCGATAGGCGTCTCGGTCGCGTGTTGCGCGCTAGTCGATCGCATTCTCGCTGGCCGCGAACCCGATGTGCCCGCCACGCGTCCGCTCGAAGGCGTGCGCCTCGGTGTGCTCACCAATTACGTGACGGACGGCCTCGATCCCGCCGTTGCCAGCGCCGTCGATGCGGCCATCAATCATCTGTCGGCGGCGGGCGCGCTCGTGGAAGACGTGCGCTTCGGGCCGCTCGATCGTCTGCCGGACATCAGCCGCTTCAGTCTCGTCGCCATCGAAGCATATGCGTGGCATCGCAAGCTGCTCGCCGATCACGCCGCCGAGTACGATCCGCGCGTGCTCGCTCGTCTGCTGCGCGCCGAGTCGGCGAGCGCGGCGGATTACATCGACCTGTGCGAAGCGCGCGCCGCGATGATCGACGAAGCGCGCACGACACTGTGGCAGCGTTTCGACGCAATTCTTTGCCCGACGGTGCCGGTTCTGCCGCCGCGTATCGCCGAGCTGGAACAGGACGACGATCTCTTCACGCGCACGAACGCGCTTATCCTGCGCAATCCCACGACCTTCAATTTTTTGGATGCCTGCGGGCTGTCGCTGCCCTGTCATCGGCGTGGCGAGGCGCCCGTGGGGCTCATGCTCGCGGGCGCGCCGCACGCGGACGACACGCTGCTCTCCATCGGCCGGGCAGTCGAAGCGGTGCTCGATACGACGCGCTAATGTTTCGCGCCGGACGTTCGCGCTAGAATTCCTCCGCGATCTCCCGCAACTCAGGTGCTTCTTTCTCGAATCGTTGCGAAACAAATGAACAACCATCTAAATCACTTTACGATGCATCAGGACGACCGCTCCCTCGGCCGCGAGAAGCGCTTGCTCGTGTTGCTCGGGTTCGTGAGTCTCGCGCTCGTTGGCGGAGCGTTGTATCTGCAGTTCTTCCAGGGCGAAGACCCTTGCCCGCTTTGCATCATCCAGCGCTACTTCTTCGTGCTGATCGCCGTGTTCGCCTTTCTCGGCGCGGGAATGCGCGGCTGGCGCGGCGTCGCGCTGCTCGAATTGCTGGTGGTGATCTCCGCGCTCGGCGGCGTCGCGACGGCGCTGCGCCATGTCTACGTGCAGTCGCATCCCGGTTTCAGTTGCGGTTTCGACGCGCTTCAGCCCATCGTCGACAACCTGCCGCCCGCACGCTGGCTGCCGCAAGTGTTCAAGGTCGCGGGCCTGTGCGAGACGCCTTATCCGCCCATTCTCGGGATCTCGCTGCCGCAATGGTCGCTGATCGCCTTCGGGGTGATTTTCCTGCTCGTCGGCGGCAGTCTGCGTCTGAAACGCAAGCTGCGCGCCGCCGCGCGCTGATTCCGCCACGTTTCATCCCCCTTCCCCGGCGCGGGCTTTTACACGGCCCGCGCGTCTTGCCTCTTCCTCGCATCAGCACATCCGCATAATCTGGATACGGTCCCGACAATCTTTTTGAGATATTGGGATGTTAAGGTCGTGACTGGATGGCGATCTACGTGCGCGCAGTCCGTTTGTTCAAAGGCAGCCAGCGTCGAATTCGACGGCAACCCATGAAGCAGGCGGAAACCGCGTAACGCGCGCCCGGTCCGCAATGTCCCCGAGTCGCTCATGACAACGCAAACCATCCGCTTCCTTCACCACGGCGCCGTTCGTGAAATCGGCGACGCGCCCGCCACGCGCACGGTGCTTCAGCATCTGCGCGAGGAAGACCTTTGCACCGGCACCAAGGAAGGCTGTGCCGAGGGCGATTGCGGCGCCTGCACGGTCGTCGTGGGCGAGCTGGACGCCAGCGGCGAACTCGCGCTCAAGGCGGTCAACGCCTGCATTCAATTCCTGCCGACGCTCGATTCGCGCGCGCTCTTCACCGTCGAAAACCTGCGCGCCGAAGACGGCGCGCTGCATCCCGTGCAGCAGGCGCTCGTCGATTGCCACGGCTCGCAGTGCGGCTTCTGCACGCCGGGCTTCGCCATGTCGCTGTGGGCGCTGTATCACGCGCATCCGCCCGAAGCCGGGCCGCCTTCGCGCGATGAGATCAACGCCGCGCTCTCGGGCAATCTGTGCCGCTGCACGGGGTATCGGCCGATCGTGGATGCCGCCGAGCGCATGTTCGACTATCCGCGCCCCGCCTTCGATCGTGCCGCGCTCAAAGACGCGCTGACTTCGCTGCGCCGTTCGGCTACGTTCGAATACCGCGCGCCGGACGCACGCGGCGCGGCTTTTGGCACGCCCGCGTTCACCGCGCCCGTCACGCGCGCCGAATTCGCGCGCCTGCGTGCAGCGAATCCGAATGCACGTCTGCTTGCGGGCAGCACGGATGTCGGCTTGTGGGTCACGAAGCAATTTCGCGATCTCGGCGACGTGCTGTTTATCGGCAACGTCGATGAACTGAAGCACATCGAGCGTGACGCCGAGACGCTGACCATCGGCGCGGCCGTATCGCTCGAAGAGGCTTACGCCGCGCTGACCGCCGATTACCCCGAACTCGCGGAACTGTGGACGCGCTTCGCCTCGCGGCCTATCCGCAATGCGGGCACGCTCGGCGGCAACGTCGCGAACGGCTCGCCGATCGGCGATTCCATGCCCGCGCTCATCGCGCTGAATACTGAAATCGTGCTGCAAAAAGGCGAGCGTACGCGCACGATGCCGCTCGATACCTTCTACCTCGGCTATCAAAAAACCGCGCTCGAAGCGGGCGAATTCGTCGCGGCGATTCGCGTGCCGCGCGCATCGGCCGACTTGCGGTTTCGCACGTACAAGGTCAGCAAGCGTTACGACCAGGACATCTCCGCCGTGTGCGCGGCGTTCGCCATTCGTTTGGCCGACGACAACCGCGTTGCAAGCGCGCGCATCGCGTTCGGCGGGATGGCCGCGACGCCCAGGCGCGCGGCCGCCGCCGAAGCCGCGCTGACCGGCCGCGAATGGTCCGAAGCCAGCGCCCGCGCCGCGATGGCTGCGCTCGATACCGACTTTCAGCCGCTCAGCGACATGCGCGCGTCGAGCGCGTATCGGGCGAAGGTGGCGCGCAACGTGCTGTGGCGCTTCTATCTGGAAACGCGCCGCGACGCGCCGCTCGCGCTCGCGGAACTCAACGCGTTTGCGTTCGGCGCACACGGGATCGAGACGTCATGACGCGGCCCTTCCCGATCCCGATCCCGATCGCCGCGATCACGCCACTGCGCGCCAGCGTCCAAAAGGACCCGCGATGAACAAGGCCAGCGAACCTATCCAGCTCGATGCCGCGCTCGATGCCGCCGGCGCCTCGCTGCCGCACGAGTCCGCGGCGCTGCATGTGAGCGGCGAAGCCATTTACACCGACGACATCGCCGAATTGCGCGGCACGCTGCACGCGGCGCTCGGCTTGTCGCGTCATGCGCACGCGCGCATCGTCTCGCTCGATCTCGACGCGGTGCGCGCCGCGCCCGGCGTCGTCGCCGTACTCACCGCCGCCGACATTCCCGGCGAGAACAATTGCGGCCCCGTTCTGCACGACGACCCGATCCTCGCGGTCGACGAAGTGCAGTATCTCGGCCAGCCGGTCTTCGCCGTCATTGCCGAGACGCACGATCTCGCGCGCCGCGCCGCCGCGCTCGCGAAAAGCGAAGACGTCGTGCGCTACGAGCCGCTCGAAGCCGTGCTCACGCCGCGCGAAGCGAAAGCGCGCAAGGAGTTCGTGCTGCCGCCGCTGCATCTGCGGCGCGGCGATCCGGACGGACGAATCACGGCAGCCAAACATCGGCTGTCAGGCGAATTCGAAGTCGGCGGACAGGAACAGTTCTATCTCGAAGGACAAGTCGCTTACGCCATCCCGAAAGAACAGCACGGCATGCTCGTGCATAGTTCGACGCAGCATCCGAGCGAGATGCAGCAAGTCGTCGCGCACATGCTCGCCTGGCCGACCAACGCCGTGTTGTGCGAATGCCGGCGCATGGGCGGCGGCTTCGGCGGCAAGGAATCGCAGTCGGCCGTCTTCGCGTGCGTCGCCTCGCTGGCGGCGCATCTGCTCAAGCGTCCGGTGAAGTTGCGCGCCGATCGCGACGACGACTTCATGATCACCGGCAAGCGCCACGACGCGGTCTACGAATACGAATGCGGCTTCGACGACGACGGCCGCATCACCGGCGCGCGCGTGGAAATCGCGCTGCGGGCGGGCTATTCGGCGGACCTGTCGGGCGCGGTCGCGACGCGCGCCGTCTGTCATTTCGACAACGCCTACTTTCTCGGCGATGTCGATATCCGTGCGTTTTGCTGCAAGACCAACACGCAGTCGAACACGGCGTTTCGCGGCTTCGGCGGCCCGCAAGGCGCGCTTGTCATGGAAGTCATGCTCGACGAAGTCGCATATGCGTTGAAGCGCGATCCGCTCGACGTGCGGCGCGCGAATTACTACGGCATCGACGAGCGCAATGTCACGCCGTATGGTCAGCCGGTCGCGGACAACGTGATTGCGCCGCTCACGGACGAACTCATCGCAACGAGCGAATACGAATCGCGCCGCGCGCAAATCGCCGCGTTCAACGCGAAAAGCGCGGTGCTCAAGCGCGGTATCGCGTTCACGCCGGTCAAGTTCGGCATCTCGTTCAACGTGCCGTTTCTGAACCAGGCGGGCGCGCTCGTGCACGTCTACAAGGACGGCTCCGTGCTCGTGAATCACGGCGGAACGGAAATGGGCCAGGGGCTCAACACCAAGGTCGCGCAGGTGGTGGCGAGCGTGCTCGGCATCGGCTTGCAGCGCGTGCGCGTGACAGCGACGGATACGTCGAAGATAGCGAATACATCGGCGACGGCGGCATCGACGGGAAGCGATCTGAACGGCAAGGCGGCGGAAGCGGCGGCGCTCACCATCCGCGCGCGTCTGGCGGAACTCGTGGTGAAGCAGCTCGGCGGCGCGGCCGCGGACGTGCGCTTTCATGGCGGCGTGGTGCAGGTCAACGGCGGGCAGATGCCGTTCGAGCAACTCGTGTCGGCCGCGTATCTCGCGCGGGTGCAGTTGTGGTCGGACGGCTTCTATGCCACGCCCAAAGTCCATTGGGACGCGCGGACGCTGCAAGGCCATCCGTTCTATTACTTCGCGTATGGCGCGGCGGTGTCCGAAGTCGTCATCGATACGCTCACCGGCGAATGGAAGCTTCTGCGCGCCGATCTGCTGCACGACGCCGGGCGCTCGATCAATCCGGCTATCGACGTCGGTCAGGTGGAAGGCGGCTTCATTCAGGGCATGGGATGGCTCACGACCGAGGAGCTCTGGTGGAACCGCGACGGACGCCTGATGACGCACGCGCCTTCCACTTACAAGATCCCGGCGATCAGCGATACGCCGCCCGTGTTCAACACCACGCTTTATCGCAACGACAACGCCGAGCCGACGATTTTCCGGTCGAAAGCGGTCGGCGAACCGCCCTTGCTGCTGGCGTTTTCGGTGCTGCTGGCCATCCGCGCGGCCATCGCCGCCAATACGGCCGATGCCGCTCACGCACCGCCGTTGCGCGCGCCCGCGACGCCCGAAGCGATCCTCGACGCGCTCGATGCATCCGTAACACAAAGCGCGGCCGCCGCCCCGGTAAACTAACGCCTGCGACAACGCAAAAGACTCTGGAGCCCCTCGATGCAAGTTTGGCTGACCGACCTGCAACACCTGCTCGCGCACGGCGATGCCGTCGTGCTCGTGACGGTCGCGCGTGTCGAAGGCTCCGCGCCGCGCGAGCCGGGCACGAAAATGATCGTCACGCGCGAGGAAGCCCGCTATACCATCGGCGGCGGCCATCTCGAATGGAAGGCGATCGAAACCGCCCGGCAAGTGCTGAAGGACGGCCAGCGCCGTCCGCACATGCGGCGGCTCGAGCGTTTCGCGCTCGGTCCGAGCCTCGGCCAGTGCTGCGGCGGTGCGGTCGTTCTGTCGTTCGAGCGGCTCGATGTCGGCGATCTCAACTGGGTGACGTCGCTCGCGAAGCGCACGGCGCAAGGTCTTTCGACCGTGCGCAGCGTTTCGTTCGCGCCGATGCCCGATGCCGTCATGCTCTCCGACCCCGAACCGGGCGCCGAAGACACCGACTGTCTCCTGTGGGACGGCGCGGGCTTCGACGAAAGCGGCGCGCTGCTCACCGAGACCATCGCGCCGCGCGATTTCCAGGTCGTGCTGTTTGGCGCGGGCCATGTCGGGGCCGCGCTCGTGCGCGTGCTCGCGACCTTGCCGTGTCACGTCACCTGGGTCGACGAACGCGACGCGGCCTTCCCCGCCGCGCAGTTCGTGCCGGATAACGTAAGCATCGAGCCGAACGACGCGCCGGACGAAGCCATCGACCAGGCGCGGCCCGGTACGTACTTCATCGTGATGACGCACAACCATACGGTGGATCTCGAACTCGCCGCACGAATTCTCGCGCGTGGCGATTTCGCGTTCTTCGGCATGATCGGCTCGCATACCAAGCGCAAGCAGTTCGAGCACCGGCTCGCGGCGCGCGGGATCGACCCCGCGCGTATCGGCCGGATGGTGTGTCCGATCGGTATCGACGGCATCGTCGACAAAGCGCCGGAAGTGATCGCCGTTGCAGCGGCAGCCCAACTGCTGCAAGCGGTCGAAGCCAACGCCAGCACTTCTGCGTCGTCGCAGCAGACCGCCTGACTAGCCGCAGGCGGAAGTCCCAGCCCCAACAAAGACAAGCCCATGAATCCCACACTCGCCGACAAGATTGCGCGCGCGCCCAAGGCGGAGTTGCATATCCATATCGAAGGATCGCTCGAACCCGAGCTGATTTTCGCGCTGGCGAAACGCAACGGCGTGACGCTCGCCTACGATTCCATCGACGCCTTGCGCGCGGCCTACGCCTTCACCGATCTCCAGTCGTTCCTCGACATCTACTACGCCGGCGCGAGCGTGCTGCTGCACGAGGAAGACTTCTACGACATGACGATGGCCTACGTCGAGCGCGCGCTCGCGGACCACGTCACGCATACGGAAATCTTCTTCGATCCGCAAACGCACACCGAACGCGGCGTTTCCATCGACACGGCGGTGGCCGGTATCGAGCGCGCGCTCGCCGAAGGCGAAAAGCGTGGTCTCACGTCGAAGATCATTCTGTGCTTCCTGCGCCATCTTTCCGAGGAAGACGCGCTCGCCACCTTCGATGCCGCGTTGCCGCTGTTCGACCAGTACGCGCATCGGCTGATCGGTGTCGGGCTGGATTCGTCGGAGCGCGGCCATCCGCCGTCGAAGTTCGAGCGCGTGTTCGCGAGAGCGCGCGAACGCGGCCTCAAGCTCGTCGCGCACGCGGGCGAGGAAGGCCCGCCGTCGTATGTCTACGAAGCGCTGGATCTGCTCAAGGTGGATCGCGTCGATCACGGCGTGCGCAGCATCGAAGACGCGGCGCTCGTCGCGCGTCTCGCCGACTCGCGCATTGCGCTCACGGTCTGCCCGCTCTCGAACATCAAGCTTTGCGTGTTCGACGACATGGCCAAGCACACGCTCAAGGACCTGCTCGATCAGGGCGTCGCGGTCATGGTGAATTCGGACGATCCCGCCTACTTCGGCGGCTACGTCAACGCGAACTATTTCGCCATCGTCGATGCCCTGAAGCTCTCGGATCACGAGGTCTACACGCTCTTGCGCAACAGCCTCGAAGCCTCGTTCGTCACCGATGAAGAACGCGCCGCGATGATCGCGCGCCTGGACACGCACTGGAAGCAGTAAGAAATGGAAAGCACGGCAACAACTCAACGCGACGCCACCGCGCTCGAACGCTTCTTCGGCGTGCGCGCGGCGGGCTCGCTCGTCAAGACCGAAGTCGTCGCGGGCATCACGACGTTTCTCACGGCGATGTACATCATCGTCGTCAATCCGGGCATTCTCTCGCAGGCGGGCGTGCCGTTTCCGGCGGCGCTCACGGCCACCGTCATCGTCAGTTTTCTCGGCAGTTGCGCGATGGGCCTTTACGCGCGCAATCCGGTGCTCGTCGCGCCGGGCATGGGCATGAACGCGCTCTTTGCGTTCGTCATGGTTCACGGCGGCAAGATGCCGTGGCAGACCGCGCTCGGCTGCGTGTTCTGGGCCGGCGTGATCTTCGCGGTGCTCGCGATCTTCAACGCGCGCAAGCTCGTGGTCGATGCCATTCCCGACAATCTGCGGCACGCGGTTTCGTGCGGCATCGGCTTGTTCATCAGCCTCATCGGGCTCGTGAACGCGAAGTTCGTGGTGGGCGATCCGGTGACCATCGTGCATTCGGCATCGCTCAATCCGGTGGTCATCACGTTCCTGATCGGGCTTGCCGTGACGACCATATTGGTGGCGCGCAAGACCACCGGCGCGCTCATGCTCGGCATCGTGTTCACGACGATCATCGCGATTCCCATCGGCCGCTATTGGGGCGACGGCACCGCTTACTGGCCCGCCGCCATCGCCACGAAAACGCTCGTCAACTGGAACGGGTTCGTGTCCGCGCCGGACTTTTCCGCGCTCGGCCAGCTCGATTTGATCGGCGCGCTGAAGGTGGCCTACTGGCCATTCATCTTCGTGATGCTGTTCACCTCCTTCTTCGACGCGCTCTCCACTTTCATGGCGATCTCCGAAGCCGGCAAGCTCTACGATAAGGACGGCAACCCGCGCAACATCCGCCAGTCGATGATGGTCGACGCCTTCTCCGCGCTCGTTTCCGCGCCGCTCGGCACGAGTCCGGCGAACGCGTATATCGAGTCGGCGGCGGGCATTTCGGCGGGCGGGCGCACGGGACTCGTCGCCGTCGTCGCGGGCCTGTGCTTCCTGCCGTTCCTGTTTCTCTCGCCGCTTCTGTCGCTCGTGCCCGCCATCGCCACCGCGCCCGCGCTGGTGCTCGTCGGCGTGTTCATGATGGAAGCCATCACCAAGATCGAATGGCAGCGCTTCGACGAAGCCATTCCCGCGTTCCTCGCGATGATCCTCATCCCGCTCACGTATTCGATCACGGACGGTGTCGCGTATGGCTTTCTCGCGTTCGTCGTGCTCAAGTCGGCGACAGGACGCGCGAAGGAAATCAAGCCGGCGATGTGGATCATCGCGGGCTTTTCGTTAGTGCTGCTTTCACAGCTTTGAAAACCACGAAGATTGGAGACGTTGCATCATGACTCAAACCGCCTACCGCGCCCAGCTGCTCACCTTCCGGGAAGATCCCGCGCATGCCGCCGACGGCGCGGTCCATGAGGCCGATGGCCTCTTGATCGTCGAAGATGGCAAGGTGGTCGCGGCGGGTTCGTATGCGTCGGTGCGCGACAAGCTCGCCGCGGACGCCACCGTGCATACGCTGCGCGACAAGCTGATCGTGCCGGGCTTCATCGACTCGCACATCCACTATCCGCAGACGGACATGATCGCGTCGCCCGCGCCGGGCCTCTTGCCGTGGCTCAACACGTACACGTTTCCGACGGAACGCGGCTTCGAAAATCCGGCGGTCGCGCGCGAAACGGCGAGCTTCTTCATCGACGAACTGCTGGCCAGCGGCACGACCACCGCGCTCGTCTATTGCACGGTCCACAAGCAATCCGCCGATGCCTTCTTCACCGAAAGCGAAGCGCGCAACCTGCGCATGGTCGCGGGCAAGGTGCTGATGGACCGCAATTGTCCCGAGTTCCTGCGCGACACCGCGCAGTCGGGCTACGACGACAGCGACGAACTGATCGGGCGCTGGCATGGCCGCGGGCGTCAGCAATATGCGCTCACGCCGCGCTTCGCGCCGACCTCGACGGAAGCGCAGCTCGAAGCCTGCGGCGTGCTCGCGCAGAAGCATCGGGACGTGTTCATCCAGAGTCACGTGGCGGAGAACACCGACGAGATCAAGTGGGTCGAGAGCCTGTTTCCGGGACACCGCAGCTATCTCGACATCTACGATCACTACGGTCTGTTGCGACGCCGCGCGGTGTACGGCCACTGCATCTATCTCGACGATGCCGACCGTCAGCGCATGGCCGAAACGGGCGCGGTGGCGTCACACTGTCCCACGTCGAACCTGTTTCTCGGCAGCGGCCTCTTCGACTTCGACAAGGCCGGCGCCTCGAACATGCCGGTTGCGCTCGCAACGGACGTCGGCGGCGGCACCTCGTTCTCCATGCTGCAGACCATGAACGAAGCGCACAAGGTCGCGCGTCTGACGGGGCATCATCTGACGGCGACGCGCATGTTCTGGCTCGCGACGACGGGCGCGGCGCAAGTGCTCGAACTCGACGACAAGATCGGCACGCTCGCGCCCGGCAGCGAAGCGGATTTCGTCGTACTCGACCCGGCTGCGACGCCGCTGCTCGCACGCCGCACGCAGCGCGTGAATACGCTTGAGGAACTGCTGTTCGCGTTCGCGCTTCTCGGCGACGATCGTGCAGTGTACGAGACGTATGCGGCCGGCAAGCGCGTGCATTCGCGCGAGCGTCGGCAGACGGCGGCGCTGGAACTGGCGGCGTAGTCGAACATTACGCTGCGTAGTTCCGCGAAGTTCGGGTTACTGATTGCCAACCGGCAGCCAGTAGCCCGTTTCTTTTTAGAACGATGGCCGCCATTCGAGCATGGCGTGTGCATAGCGGATAAAGTGGAGCCTCCGCGTTCAACCATTCGTTCGCAATGGCCTCCATGAAGCACACCGCGCGCACTTCCCGCATCGCCGTCAAGACCGCTCTCGTTTCATTGCTCGCGTTGCCGGCGCTCTGTCAGGCTTTTGGAATCGAAGGCCCGCTCGACTGCCATTCCAACGCGCATGATTTCATCGCGCCGCTCCTGGAAACCAATCTCATCGAAACCAAGCCCATGCGCGTCGAGCCGAATTCGATCAACGCGTTCCGGCCGGTCAAGGGCGTGAATCTCACGGCTTACGGATTCAAGATTTACGCGGTGGTGGGATATCAGAAGAACGATCCGATCTTCAAGGAAGGCAAGGGCGACCCGATTGGCGATTCATCCTACGGTGCCGTCGTCTGGGGCGGCGACGACGAAGTGCTGAAGAAGGTGCGCGATGCGGGCAGCGACGCGGTCGTGCACCACGTCGCGCCCTTCATCACGGCGATTTTTTGCAAGCGTTCCTAGCGCAGCAATTCCGCGACCGACGAAAGCAGGCGCTGCATGTCGTTGGAATCCAGCGCGCCCATCGTCGAGATACGGAACAGTTCCTTCGACAAGCCGCCCTGCCCTGCGTAGATGACGAAACCTTTCGCCTTCAACGCGTCGTGCAGCTTCTCGTAATTCACGCCAGCAGGCAGGCGATACGCCCGCAATACCACCGACGACTCCTGCGCCGGCAACGCGCTCTCGATGCCGAGCGCAGCCAAACCCGCGCGCACCTGCTCGGCGAGCGTCGCGTAACGCCGATGCCGCGCGCGCCAGCCGCCTTCTTCCTCGAACTCGCGCAGTGCTTCGACGAGGGCGTAATACGCATGCACCGATGGCGTGAACGGCGTATTGCGCTCGTCCTGCAGTTTGGCCAGACGCGCGATGCCAAGGTAGTACGTGCGGCTCGCGGCGTTCTGCAAGGCATCGCGCCGCGCGATGACGAACGCCGCGCCCGGCACGCCGTGCAGGCATTTGTTGGCTGTCGCCGCCACCGCGACGATGCCGCCGCCGTCGAAGTCGATCGCCTCGGCGCCGAAGCTGCTGACGGCATCGACGAGCAACCCGATGCCGCGTTCGGCGCACGCGCGTGACAGCGTGTCGAGCGGGTTCAGGCGCCCCGTCGTGGTCTCGTGATGGATGATCGCGACATGCGAGAAGCCATCGAGACGCGCGATGATCGCATCGGTATCCGGCGCCTGCATCCACTCGTATTTCACGACTTCATGGTCGATGCGGTACTGCTTCGCGATCTGCGCGATGCGCTCGCCATACACGCCGTTCTCGACGATCAGAAGCCGCCCGCCTTCCGGCACGATGCCCGCAATCATGCTCTCGA
Source organism: Caballeronia sp. LZ001 (assembly GCF_031450875.1). Classification (NCBI taxonomy): domain Bacteria; kingdom Pseudomonadati; phylum Pseudomonadota; class Betaproteobacteria; order Burkholderiales; family Burkholderiaceae; genus Caballeronia; species Caballeronia sp. LZ001. Next base: position 2,344,479 of record NZ_JARTVX010000004.1, read on the forward strand.
CGGCGGCCGTGCCCGAACCGGTCATCAACACGGCGCTCCACTTCGCGGGATCGAGTTCGTAGGCGGCGACGAGACGCTTGCGCGCTTCGTCCTGAAGGTCGAAGAACTCCGGCTCGCGATGGCACAAGTCGGTCTGTAAAAGGCTCTTGCGCACGCGTTCGGACAGCGTGACGGGACCAGGATTGAGCAGCAGCATCAGCGGTCTCCAATGTGTCGTTGCAGACGCGCGCGCACGTCTTCGGGCGTGATCTTCGGACGCGGCAAGTCGCCCGGCGTGCCGGCGCGAATCGACAGCCGGGCAAAGCGCGCGCCATTCACGTCGCGCGCTTGCAGCAGGCGGTCGATCACGCCGATGTCGTCGCCATCGAGCGCGAGCGCGTAGCCGCACGCGGAAGCGATCGACGCGAAATCGACACCGCGCGAAACCGTCGCCTGACCGCCGGTGGATTCGTGTGCGCCGTTGTCGAGCAGCAAGTGCACGAGGTTCGGCGGCCCGTAAGCGCCGAGCGTGGCGAACACGCCCATGCGCATGAGCGCGGCGCCGTCGCCGTCGAGCGCGACCACGGTCAGATCCGGGCGCGACAGCGCGAGGCCGAGCGCCATCGGCGTGACGCAGCCCATCGAGCCGACGAGATAGAGCTGGTTCGCGCGGTCATCGATTGCGTAGAGTTCGCGGCCGCAAAATCCCGTCGATGCCAGCACGACCGTTTCGCCGGCAGGCGTGTTCGCGATCACGCGTTCGAGCGCCGCATGACGCGTCACGCGCTCGCCTTCGAAGCGCTGCACGGCGGCAGGCGTGGCGTTCGACTTGACGCCCGACAAGCCGGTCTTCTTGAGCTCGAAAGGCGCGACGCTGCCCTTTTGCATGACGAGCGCGTACGGGCGGCCCGTCTTGTCCATATACGCCGTCGCGCGGTCGAGCGCCGGACCGATGGCTTCGCTTTCCGTCGGAAACAGTTCCCACGGAATCTCCATCGTTTCGAGCATCTGCGGCGTCACGGGACCCATGAGCGCGTGTTGCGGCTCATCGGCGACGCCTGGCTGGCCGCGCCACGTCACGATCAGCAACTGCGGCAGGCGAAACGTCCACGTGAGCGACGTCAGGGGACTCACCGCATTGCCCAAGCCGGAGTTCTGCATCATGGCGATGCCGCGACGTTTGCCCGCGCCGCCGAGCGCGACGCCCGCGATCAGCGCGACGGCGTCGCCTTCATTCGCCGCCGAGACGTAATGCAGCGAGTCGTCCTGCAGCACGTAGTTGATGAACGGCGTGAGATACGAGCAAGGCACGCCCGCGTACCAGTCGAAGCCACGCGCGCGCGCCGCTTCGACGAACCCGGCAGCTTCAATCACGCTCGTTCTCCGTGCCGACCGGCATTTGACCGTGCGCGAAATCGCCGGCGCGACGGAAGTCGTCGAGGTCGTTCACGCCGCGCCAGTGGCCGTGCACGTATTGCACTTCGACCTTCTTGCCCGCCGCGACCAGTGCATTGAGCAGCGCGGCCATGTCGAGCTTGTCGAAGTCGGCGCGTTGCTGCAATTGCTTGAGCGTGGTTTGCAATGCTTCTCGCGCGTTGGCGCGCACGTTGATGAGGCCGATCCAGCGGCCTTGCGGTGCGCGGCCATCGGTCAGATTCTGGCCCGCGCCGACCACGCTTTGCAGCCAGACTTTCTGGCCGAAGAGCGAGCGGTCGTCGGCGTGCGAGCAATACGCGAAGTCGGTGCCGCTCGCGCCCGCTTGCGGCGCCTGCGACGAATCCACCACCACGCAGAAGTCGCTATCCGATTCCACCAGATCGCGCAGGATATAGCTGCGGAACAAAAGATCGCCGTACGAAAGCACGGTGTCGCCGCTCATATGCTTCACGGCACACGCGAGCGATGCCAGCTCGCCCGTCGTCTCGTGCTCCGCGTTGACGACGAGACGGATACCGGACGCATCGATCGCATCGGCGCGATAACCGCCGACCACCGTGATGTCGTTGATGCCTTCCTTTTTGAACGCCTCGGCCAGATGGCGCAAGAGCGGCTTGCCCGCGACCGGCAGCATGACTTTCGGACGCTCGGCGGTCAGCGCTTCGAGGCCCGCGCCGCGGCTTGCCGCCAGCACCACGGCGCTGCGTTGCGCATTGGCCGAACTCAGATAGATGTTCTCGGCGGCCGAGTATTCGTCGGCATCCTGCAGACGGAAAATTTCGTTGACCGACGCAATGCGGTCTTCCACGTTGATGAGCGTCTCGCTATCGTGGATTTCCTTCGCGATGGCCTGCATGGCCGAGACCGCGCCGCGAATCAGATGGTTCGCCCAGATCACCGTGCTGATGCCCGCCTGACGGAACACGTCGGTCGGCGTGCTGTAGTACTTCGTCGGCACGATGACGAGCGGCCCGCGCCCGGCCCATTCGCGCGCGAAGGTCAGGATTTCGTCGGGCTTCGAGAGCTTGCTGTGAATCAGGATGGCGTCCGCGCCCGCCTGGCGATACGCCTCGGCGCGCTTCAACGCTTCTTCCATGCCCCAGCCCGCGATCAGCGCTTCCACGCGCGCGACGATGGAGAAGTTCGGGTCGCTCTGCGAGTCCTTGCCGGCTTTGATCTTGCCGCAGAATTCGTCGATATCGGCGAGCGGCTGCGCTTCGCCGTTGATGAAGCTGTTGGTCTTCGGAAACTGCTTGTCTTCGATACACACGCCCGCGATGCCACGCTGCTCCAGCTTCTTGACGAGCCGGCGCACGTTGTTGAAGTTGCCGTAGCCGGTGTCGCCGTCGAGGAGAATGGGCAAGTCGCTGGCGTCCGCCATGAATTCGAGGTTGTCGACGACCTGCGTCCAGCTTGCTTCGTTGTTGTCGCGCACGCCGAACTGCGCGGAGATCGACAGGCCCGAGCCCCAGATCGCCTTGAAGCCCGCTTCCTTGGCGATGCGCGCGGAAATGCCGTTGTGCGCCTCCATCAAGAATTCGAGGCGATTGCTTTGCAGCATCTCGCGCAGGCGCAGCGTGCGCGAAAAACCGACGGGAAGTTGCGAGGGTGCGTTCATTTCAGGGCTCCGGCAAACTGACTGAGGGCGTTCAATTGCGGCAGCACGTCGAGAGCCGCGCGCGTCACGTCGTTTTGAAAGTCGATTTCGATCCACGGTGCGCCGGTGACATCGGCGATATCGAACGCGTGGCGCTTTTCCAGCAACAGGTCGCGCACCGCTTCTTCATGCGGCAAGTTCGCACGCCCAGTTTCCACGTAATCCGCGACGATTTCGGCCAGGCGCTGCGCCGTCTTCTGATCGAAGCGAAAGAATCCCACCGATTCGCCGATCGTGTCGTAATCCAAGCCCGCCGCCACTTGCTTGCGCAGTTCGACCGGCACGCCGTGCGCCACGCACAGCTTCACCGGCTCGTCGCCGGCTTCGAAGTCGCGGTCGATCAAAAGACGGTTCGCCGAGCCGCCCGCCACCAGCGGCGCGAGAATGCGTTCGTCGTAGAGCACGTCGGCGTCCATCAGGAGGACATCGCCGCCGCGCGTCATGGCGTCGCGCGCGGTATGCACGGAGAGCACGCTGCCAAGCGAGAAGTCGGCGTTGATCACCGTTTCCGTCTTGGGCTTCCAGTCGATGCCCGCCAGTTCCGCTTCGATCTGTTCGTGCTTGAAGCCCGTCACGAAGACGACTTCATCGACACCGGCTGCCTTCAGCAAGTGCAGATGGCGCTCAAGGAGCGACGCGTCGCCGAAACGCAAGAGACACTTCGGCTTTTGCTGGCCTTCGGGCTGCACGAGGCGCAAGCCCATCCCGGCCGCAAGGATAATTGCGCGCATGGTGTGATTCCCTTCGAGGGTGGTTCAGTCGATTTCCGGCACACGCGCGAGACGGCGGCGCTGCCAGCCTTTTTCAACGAAATGCAGATAGACGATGCCCGGCACGCCAAGCAGCAACTCGCGCGCACGTTTCACAAGCGACAGCGCGAGCGCCGCTTCGGGCGGCAGGCCGACCAGACGTGCGAGCAGCAGATAGCCGCCTTCCTGCACGCCGAGCGAACCGGGAATGGCGAACGCCGCGCCGCGAATGGCCTGGCCGAGACTTTCGAGCAGCAGCGCTTCGGTCCAGCCGACCGGGTGCCCGAGCAGACTCAGCGCGAGCCACACTTCGCCCGTGCCGACCACCCAGCCGACGAGGCTCAGGCCGAAGCTCGCCGCCACCTTGCCGCGTTCGCGATACATCTCGTGGACGGCGGTATCGACCGCTTCGGCGCGTGTGACGAGCGAAGACCAGTCGTGCTTCTTCGAGAAGCGCGCCGCGATGCCGGAGGCGAAGCGCATGGCGCGACCGAAGAGACCGCGCCGCTGCGCCAGATAGAAGCCGAGAATCATCGCGCCGATCACGCCGATGACCGCGAGCACCGCGATCCGTACGGTGGAAGCGGAGCCGCCCGTCGCGTAACCGGTGAGGAGCACGACGCCGACCAGCGCGAAAAGCAATTGCGCGACCGTCTGCATGGTCGTGCTGACGGTAATGACCGCGGCGGCGTCGCGGGCGCGCATGCCGCGCTGCGTGAGATAGCGGACCATGAGCATCGGTCCGCCGATCTGCCCGGCGGGCATCAGGCTATTGACCGATTCACCCGTCCAGCGCGCGAGCAAGGCATCGCGCAAGGAGACGTCGCGTTCCTTGTTCGAGAAGAGACTGCTGATAGCGATTGCATCGATGAAAAGCGGCACGAAATGGAACGCCGCGACGGCGACGAGTCCCCAGCCCGCCGCGGCGAGCGTCGAGGCCACGGAGCCGAAGCCTTGCCAGCCGAGCAGCGCGACGAACAGAACCACGCCGGCCGACAGCAGGAAAGTGCCAGCGCGACTCATGCGGCGCCGTTCTTGCCGCCCTTGCGGCGAAAGACCTGCTTGAAACCGAAGTACGCGATCGAATCTTTCATGTTCGAGATGAAGCGCTGAAACGGCTTCATGTTCGGGTCGGTCACGTATTCGAACGTAAGCGAGACGCGCATTTCATTTTCGCCGAGCGGCGTGATGCGATGACGCAGCTTGTCGCCGTCGAAGAAGACGAGCGCGCCCGGCGGATACTGCACCGAGCCCGGCTGATCGGGAATCTCGGGCGTGCGCGTGTGCAGTTCGTAGTCGAGACGGCAGGAGGAGTCGTCGATGACACCGAGCAACAGCGTGTAACGGCGGCCGTTGTAATACGAAGTGTCGTAGTGCCAGCCGATGTGATCGCCTGGCCGCGTATAGAAATACAGCGCGTAGGCGTGCGCGTCGTCTTCGGGCGAGAGTTGCAGTTTGTCGCCCGTCAGCGTTTCGAGCCACTCGATAAGGGCTTCCGAGCGGTACAGGTCCGCGATGAACGGCGCAAGCTTGTCGAGCGTATGACGGCTCACGCTGCCGCCCGCCTTGTGCCCCGGCAAGTAATTGCGATTCACGGCGGGCATGACATCGTGCACCGCGGCGATCAGGCGTTCGGTGTAATCGCGCGGCAGAAAGTCTTCGAGGTAGAGAAACGCGCCCTGCTTGTCGTAGTCCTGGCGCAATTGCGGCGTCGGCAGCGCCGAGATGCGCGCGGACAACGTCGTGTCGATGTCGCGCGCGCTCGGCGTGGCTTTGCTGGTCCCGTTGCTCGTTTCGTTGAGCTTGTCGTGAAGTGGGGTTGCCGTATCGCTCATCTCACCGCCTGGAAGTCCTTGCCGTTCTCGCTACGCGTTTGCGCCTGGCTCGCGCTCGAGCTCTTCGCGCGACGCTCGCGACGCATCACGCGTTGATAATCCACCGCCACGTAGATCGCGAAAAGCGGCGCGCCGACGGCCGCCGCGATCAGAAACGGCGTCATGCCGTTCAGGATGGTAATCACCGGCAGCAGGTAAAGCACGTCCTCGGTTTCGAAGCCCGCCATCGACGCCTGCTTCGTGGCGGCCTTGCCGACCGTCGACTCGATCCGCATGCGAAGGAAAAAGATCAACGCAACGGCAATGCCCGCGATGCCGCCGAGCCACTGCGCCGAAACGGGCCACGCCGGATGATGCACGCTCACGTAAAAGCCGATGCCCGCGAACAGCAGCACGGTGACGAGCGCATCGCACGCGAGGTCGTACAGGTGGCCGATCCTGCTCGACTGACCGCTGATACGCGCGAGCTCGCCGTCGGTGTGATCGACGAGATTCGACAGTGCGATCAGCAACGCGCCGAGCGTGCAAAGCCAGAACGAACCGAGCGACAAATAGTACGCGCCGCCAAGACCGATGGCGAGCCGTAGTGTCGTAAGGTGATTGGGCGTTACCGGCGTTCCGACGAGTGGCGTGACGAGACGGCGGGCAATGCGCGCGTCCCATGTCGATGGTTCGGGAACGGCTTTCGGGCTGGGCGGACACGATTTTGTCATCACGCGAATATATCGCTATTTCGCGCAAGCTGCATATATTGCGACTCATTCCGACGGCGTCGGAACCTTGTTTAGCGGGGCCGGACGCGTGTTTTGATCCATGCCCGCTCGCCGCAAACGATTGTCGCGATTCGCCCCGAAGAAAATATTTCCGATTCGTTTTGACGGAACAGGCGCCCCGTTTCGATTCGGGGCGCTTGCGGATCACTGAATGGTCGCGGGCGGCGGCGCGTTGCGCGGCGGCGGAGGCGGTGGCGCATTGGGCGGTGGAATGGGAACGCTGCGCTCGTTGCCGATGGATGCCGTGGTTTCGCTCGACATGCCACCGTTCTTGTCGACAGGAATGGTGACCGTGCGAACCGTGCCGTTGCCGAGCGGGAAGTCGGCCAGCGCGCTGCGCGTGAGATACGGCATGGCGTGATAGAGCGACGGATCTTCCGTGGAATTGACCGCCGTCACCTTATAGACTTCACGCCCGGAAGCACGCTCGTTCATGCGAATCTGCAGCGCGTGGATATAAACCGGGAAGCTTTGATCGACGTAGCCCGTCGGGCCCCACGGGCCACCGCCGTAGGCATAGCCGCCCCAGCCGCCGCCCCATGGTCCGAAGCCCGGGCGCCCCCACGGACCGTACATCGGCCAGGGATCGTAATAGACGGGCTGGCGCACCGTCATCAAATCGCCGCGTACCGAATAATTGAGCGCCACCCTGTAGTTCGCGCTCGCTTCCGGCGCCTGACGGAACGAATACTTCGAAAGCTCGGTGGCGACGAGCGTCTCGTAAGTCGTCTGCTCGATGCTGTTCTGCTGATCGTTGTTGCGCGCGAAGGCGTAGGTACGGGTGGCGTCGCTGCCGCCGCTCCAATCCGAGAACGCGGTGACTTGCGTCTGCACGTAGGTCGTGCAGCCGGCAAGCCAGAGCACGCCAAGCGCGAGCGCCGCGCGGGCCAGCATGCGCCACGGGCCGCTGCCTTCGATCCGGGAAATCATGGTCTTCCTCGCTTCGTTCAATGTCGTTCCGGTTTGAGCCGCTCTTGCTGTGGCCGCGGACGCCTCGCTGACCGTCCGGCTTCACGATCGGCGGGCGTTCAGTACAATGGTTCGACATGCCGCGCCCGCTTTTGTGCCCGAAACCACCCGGCTCACGAGCGCGACCGCGCCGCTCAACTCACTCAAGATCTTGCCATGTCCACCACGACCGAAACGACCGCATCCACCGTGATCCGCCGCCAGGACTACACGCCACCCGCGTTCCTGATCGATTCCGTCGCGCTCGAGTTCGACCTCGTGCCCTCGCGGACCGTTGTCAGAAACAGCATGCGTCTGCATCGCAACCCGGACGCGGCGGACAACACCGCGCGGCTCGAACTGATCGGCGAGCAACTCGAATTCGTTAGCGCGACCATCGACGGCAAGCCGCATACGGACGTCCGTGTAAGCGATAACGGTCTGTCCATCGGCAATATTCCGGGCGACGTGTTCGAACTCGTCATTGAAAGCGTCTGCAATCCTGCCGCGAACACCACGCTGTCCGGGCTTTATGTGTCGAGCGGCAACTTCTTCACGCAGTGCGAGGCGGAAGGTTTCCGGCGCATCACCTATTTCCTCGACCGTCCGGACGTGATGGCAACCTACACCGTGACCCTGCGCGCCGACAAGACCGCGTATCCGGTGCTGCTCTCGAACGGCAATCTGATCGATGAAGGCGATCTGCCCGACGGCCGCCACTTCGCCGTCTGGGAAGACCCGTTCAAGAAGCCGAGCTATCTCTTCGCGCTGGTCGCCGGCAAGCTGGTGAGGATAGAAGAGCGCATTCAGTCCGGTTCGCGAGAGAAGCTGCTGCAGGTCTGGGTCGAGCCGCACGATCTCGACAAGACGCGCCACGCCATGGATTCGCTCATCCACTCCATTCGCTGGGACGAGAAGCGCTTCGGGCTGGAACTGGATCTGGACCGCTTCATGATCGTCGCGGTCAGCGACTTCAACATGGGCGCAATGGAGAACAAGGGCCTCAATATCTTCAACACGAAGTACGTGCTGGCCAATCCGGAAACCGCGACCGATATCGACTTCTCCAACATCGAAGCGGTCGTCGGACACGAGTACTTCCATAACTGGACCGGCAACCGCGTGACTTGCCGCGACTGGTTCCAGTTGAGCCTGAAAGAAGGCCTCACTGTTTTCCGCGACCAGGAATTTTCCGCCGATATGGCCGCGGGCGACGTGGACGGCGCGGCGAGCGCGGCCGCGCGCGCGACCAAGCGGATCGAGGACGTGCGCGTCTTGCGTCAGATGCAGTTCGCCGAGGACGCCGGCCCAATGGCGCATCCGGTGCGCCCGGAAAGCTACGTCGAGATCAATAATTTCTACACGATGACCGTCTACGAGAAAGGCTCGGAAGTCGTGCGGATGTATCAGACACTCTTTGGCCGCGAGGGTTTTCGCAAAGGCATGGACCTGTACTTCCAGCGCCACGACGGTCAGGCCGTGACTTGCGACGACTTCCGTCACGCCATGGCCGACGCTAATAACCGCGACCTCGCGCAATACGAGCGCTGGTACAGCCAGGCGGGCACGCCGCGTGTGTCGGTGCGCGCTTCCTACGACGCCGCCGCCAAGCGCTACACGCTGACGCTCGCGCAAGGCTACGCCGAGGGCAACGAAGCCGCGCGCGCCACGCAACAAGGTCCGCTCCTGATTCCGTTCGCGGTCGGTCTGATCGGCGCGAATGGCGCGGATTTGCCGCTTCGTCTCGAAGGCGAAAAAGAGCCGAACGGCACGACGCGCGTGCTCGAATTCACGGAGCGCGAACAGTCGTTCACTTTCGTCGATGTGAGCGAAGCACCGCTGCCCTCGCTGCTGCGCAATTTCTCGGCACCGGTGATCGTCGAATTCGACTACACGAACGAACAACTGGCGTTTCTGCTGGCCCACGACAGCGATCCCTTCAATCGCTGGGAAGCCGGTCAGCGGCTCGCCACGCGCGAACTGCTGGCGCTCGCAGCGCGCGCGGCCAAGGGCGAAACGCTCACGCTCGATAGCGACATCATCGCGGCATTTTCCCGCGTGCTCGACGACACCACGCTCACGCCCGCTTTCCGCGAACTCGCAATGATGCTGCCGTCGGAAAGCTATCTCGCCGAGCAGATGTCCGTCTCCGACCCCGCCGCCGTGCACGCGGCGCGCGTGTTCATGAGCCGCCAGCTCGCGGCAGGACTGCGCGACAAGTGGCTCGCCGCTTACGAGGCGAACCGCACGCCGGGCGAATATCGTCCGACGCCGGAAGATGCGGGCAAGCGCGGCCTGAAGAACCTCGCCCTTGCCTACCTGAGCCAGCTCGACGACCCGAGCGAAGCCATCAGGCTTGCCGAGGCTCAGTACGATTCGGCCGACAACATGACGGATCGTTCGGCGGCGCTTTCCGCGCTGCTCCTGGCAAGCGCGACAGCGGGCGCCGATCCCACCGTCGCCGACACCGCGCTCGACGACTTTTATCGCCGCTTCGAGCACGAGGCGCTCGTCATCGACAAGTGGTTCGCGCTGCAGGCGACGCAGCGTGGCGGGCCGGACCGCAAGATCATCGAGATCGTGCGCCAGTTGATGCAGCATCAGGCGTTCACGCTGAAGAACCCGAATCGCGCGCGCTCGCTGATTTTCAGTTTCTGCAGCGGCAACCCGGCGCAATTCCACGCGCCCGACGGTTCCGGCTACGCGTTCTGGGCCGAACAGGTCATCGCGCTCGATGCGCTCAATCCGCAAGTCGCCGCCCGCCTCGCGCGCGGCCTCGAATTGTGGCGCCGCTTCACGCCACAGTTGCGCGAGAAGATGCATGCGGCGTTGACTGAAGTAGCGTCGAAAGCGAAATCGCGCGATGTGCGCGAAGTCGTCGAAAAGGCGCTCGCTGCTTAATCACTGATTCATCACACTTTTTTACTGTTTAGCGGCCACCCCGTGTTGTTTAGCGCGGTGGCCGTTCTTGCTTATGTCGGGCATCAGCGGTCTCTGTCATACGGAGCGCATGGGGCAAGCGGTTAGAATCATGAGATTCGTCAAACGCTCACGGAGCCCAGCATGTCCATCTCCAGCCGCACTACGCTCACGAAATATCTGATCGAGCAGCAGCGCGAACACCAGAATCTGCCGGCCGACTTGCGTCTTCTAATCGAAGTCGTCGCGCGTGCATGCAAGCAAATCGGTTATCAGGTGAGCAAGGGCGCACTCGGCGACGCGCTCGGTACGGCCGGCAGCGAAAACGTGCAGGGCGAAGTGCAGAAGAAGCTCGACGTGCTGTCCAACGAAATTCTGCTCGAAGCCAACGAATGGGGCGGCAACCTGGCCGCGATGGCATCGGAAGAGATGGAAAAGATCTTCCCGATCCCGAATCGTTATCCGAAAGGCAACTATCTGCTGACCTTCGATCCGCTCGATGGATCGTCGAACATCGACGTGAACGTGTCGATCGGCACCATTTTTTCGGTGCTGCGCTGTCCGGACGGCGCGGAGCCAAGCGAGGAAGCGTTCATGCAGCCGGGTTCGGCGCAGGTCGCCGCGGGCTATGCGGTGTACGGCCCGCAAACCGTGCTCGTGCTCACGACCGGCAACGGCGTGAACTGCTTCACGCTGGACCGCGAGCTGGGCTCGTGGGTGCTGACGCAGAGCGACATGCGCATTCCGACCGAAACGCGCGAGTACGCGATCAACGCGTCCAACAGCCGTCACTGGTATGAGCCGGTGCAGCGGTATATCGGCGAGTTGAACGACGGCAAGGACGGCCCGCGCAAGGACGACTTCAACATGCGCTGGATCGCGTCGATGGTGGCGGATGTGCATCGCATCTTGAATCGCGGCGGCATCTTCATGTATCCCGCCGACAAGCGCACGCCGGACCGTCCGGGCAAGCTGCGTCTGATGTACGAAGCGAACCCGATGGCGCTGATCGTCGAGCAGGCTGGCGGCGCCGCGACGGATGGCGAGCAACGCATTCTGGATATCGTTCCAACGAGCCTGCACCAGCGCGTGCCGGTGTTTCTCGGCTCGAAGAGCGAGGTCGATCGCGTGACGCGTTATCACTCGGAAAAGAAAGTTTGATTCAGGGTCTTGCCAAATTGGGAAAGGAGTCTCTATAATCTCGTTTCTCTGATGCCGGAATAGCTCAGACGGTAGAGCAGCGCATTCGTAATGCGAAGGTCGGGGGTTCGATTCCTCTTTCCGGCACCAAACGTATCACGCAAAAAGCCCAGTCAGGTTGACTGGGCTTTTTGCGTTGTGGGGTCTTCCCAATAAACGCAGGCCAACCGAGTCCATATCAGCGATCAGATGGCACCGAAACACCGCGCACACGTAACGCCATGAAAACAAGCCATACGTTGCCTCCGCCACGGTCCTCGAAACGCGCTTCATGCAAACGCCGGTCGCGAGTCTCGAAGCGCGGCAATCAAGCAATCACAAAACTCAGTGCGTCTAAGTTTTCCGAAGCACCGCTGAGAATGGCGAACTGCTGAACGCGCCGCGAAGCAAGTTCAGCCTCCCTCCTCCGCGCTCGTCGCAGAACATGGGTCGAATGCCGCGCGGACTCATCCGCTCATCGACATGGACTACCTCGGTAGACATCAGCCCATGTCCTCGACCCACGGCGACATTCGCCACGAGACAAAACCGTATATACTGTTTTCTCCACATCAAGAGGAGAAAAAATGAGCACACCCAAAATCGATGCCCCCGCCACCAAGGCTGTCGATGCTCCCAAGAACGCCGTCGCAAAAGACGAGAAGCCGGCCACGAAGACCGCAACGAAAACCCGGTCGAAGGCTGCGGCGCCCGCATCGGGTGGAGTGAAAAGGCCCGCGAAGAAAGCGGTTGCCGAGCCCATAGCCGGTGCATCCTCGGCTCCCGCGACGAAGTCGAAAACGAAGCCGAAGACGAAGGCAACCGAAGCCAGGGAAAAGAAACCGACCGCGCGCGCCCCTGCCGATACAGCCAAACCCGCCGCGACGACCAAACCCGCGGCGAAAGCCAAGCGAGCGAAGAAAGATAAAGTCGTGCGCGACAGCTTCACCATGCCAAAAGCGGACTACGCGAAGATTGCATCGCTCAAGCAGAAGTGTCTCGACAACGGCATCCGCGTAAAGAAGAGCGAACTGCTGCGCGCCGCACTCGCCGTGCTCGACGCCGCGCCGGAAAAGCGCATCGTCGCCGCGATCAAGGCCCTCGAAACCGTCAAGACCGGCCGTCCTGCAAACGCCTGACCGCCGCTCGATCGCGAACCTCGCAATACGTCGAGGAACGCGCCGCTGCCAGTGCAATCGCCGCTGGCAGCGTCATCGACATTGAAGACGCGCAGGGCACCTACGACGCGCATCTGCTCAATGAAACTTTTGTGTCAAGCCGCCGATTTTCTCATTCGTGTGTTTTTATGAAATCGATCACAAAAGGCCGCTTTCTTGTAATAGCATTAGCGCACGTTTCTGCCCCGTCAGCGGCTCTTCACAGCTGACGCCAAGAGCCGAAGCTATTCGACGACAAAGGTGGATGAGATATGAGCCATCACATCCAAAAGAACAAAGTGGAGTTCAATTGAAGAAGCGCGCCACTGTTATCTGTCGAAAGGGAAAACGCATTCTTCTAGTGGCACGTCGCCAATCGAAATGGGCCCTGCCAGGCGGAATCCTCAAGCGCGGGGAGCATCTCCCTGACGCCGCGCTTCGAGAACTCAAGGAGGAAACACAACTCTCCGGCAAGTCGGCCAAGTATCTCTTCGACTTCAGAGGCAAGCAAAAGCACCATCACGTCTTCTATTGCGATATCTCCGCTCGGGCCAAGCCGCGTCCGAGCAATGAAATTTCGCGATGCCGCTGGGTGAATCTCGAAGACATTCCACGGCTCATGACGAGCACGCCAACGAACGATATCGTGAAGCTCGTCAGTCATAAGCGTAAGAACGGCCGCGGAAAATAAAGCCGAACCGCGACACGGACGAGCTCGTCAATCCCGAAAGACGTCACGCCTCGGCCGCACATCGACCGTGGCACTTCGCTCGGCTTATCGCGCATATCGACCGGCTCATTGGCATGGCGTCGCGTTCGTGGCCTGCCATGCCGATCTCGAGCACTGCAAGCCCTTCAACCATCGCTTCGGCTACTGGCAGGGCGACACCGTGCTGAAGGCGGCGGCGCATACGCGGGCATCGGTCTCATTTACGACCTGCATCGCGCGCGGCCAAGCTGCGAAACCGACACCTACGCGGCCCGCATCGTCCCCATACCATCTCCCCGCAGCTTGAAAATCGCCACCACGTCACGCAACGACCTCGCCTGCTCCGCCAGCGCCTGAGCCGCCGCCGATGCCTGCTCGACCAGCGCGGCGTTTTGCTGCGTCACCTCGTCCATCTGCGTGACGGCCATGTTGACCTGTTCGATGCCCGTGGTCTGTTCCTTCGACGCCGACGAAATCGCGCCGACCACATCGGTCACGCGCTCGACCGAGCCGACGATATCCGCAATGATGCTACCCGCGTCCCGCACGAGCGACGAGCCCGTCTCTACGCGGCCGGCCGACTGCTCGATCAGCTCCTTGATCTCCTTCGCGGCCGTCGCGCTGCGTTGAGCGAGCGAGCGGACTTCCGATGCCACGACCGCAAAACCGCGCCCTTCCTCGCCCGCGCGCGCCGCTTCGACGGCCGCGTTCAGCGCAAGGATGTTCGTCTGGAACGCGATGGCGTCGATCACGGCGATGATCTCGCCCACCTTGCCCGCGCTCTCGGAAATGCCGTGCATGGTCTCGACGACCTTTTCCATCATCTGGCCGCCGCGCGTGGCGGTCTGCGATGCATTCTCCGCAAGCGACGAAGCCGCGACCGCGTTATCCGCGTTCTGACGCACCGTCGCGGTGATCTCTTCCATGCTTGCCGCCGTTTCCTCGAGCGACGCCGCCTGCTCCTCGGTACGCGAAGACAGATTCAGATTGCCCGATGCGATTTCCGCGCTCGCGGTCGCCACGCCTTCCGCGTTCTGGCGCACCTTGCTCACGACCGTCGCGAGACTCGTCTGCATATGCTTGAGCGCCACCAGCAACTCGGCGATTTCGTCCTTGCCGCCGGTTTCGAACTCGTGCGAGAGATCGCCCTTCGCCACGGCGCGCGCGCAACCGAGCGCACGGACGAGCGGACCGGACACCGTGCGGCTGAAGAGATATCCGCCGATCAACGAGAGCGCCAGCACGAAGAGCATCAACGTGACGCTGATGAACGACGCTTGCCGCGCGGCGTGATCGGCGTGCGCGGACACTTCGGCGCTATCGGCGGCAATCTTCTGGGCCGCCTGTTCGAGCAGCGCGGCCGGTTCGCGGTCGACGCCCGCTACGGCGTTATCGCCAGCGGACGGTTCGAAGCCCGCGGCCTTGAACGCATCGAAGCCGCGCCGGTAGCCATCGCCCATTGCGGCGTGTGCGGAAGCGAAGCGGTCGATCAAATCGCGGCTCTCGCCCGCGGGAAGCGTGCGCTTGAGTTCATCGGCCAGTTTGTGCACGGTCGCTTCGCGAGTCTGGAAAGCCGACCAGTACTTCTGCAGTTTCTCGGGGTCCTTGCCGCGCAAGAGCGTGTCTTTCCACTCCTGCACTTGCAACTTGAAGGCGACCAGCGTCGCGGACACCATGCGTTCGCTCGCGACGTTATCCGCCACCACTGTCCGATAGGTGTCGATGGATTGATTGAGGGCAAAAATACCGTACAACGCGCCCGCGAACATGAAAAAGAGCGCGGCGGCAAAAGCGAGCGGGATCTTGAGGCTGAGCTTCATCGAGAGTCTTCAATTCGAGGGTTTACGCGCAATGTGCGCCGATCGCTTTTTTATCGGCTGTCTCGCGGGAAAACTGAAGGCGATGAAACAGGGAACGCATCACGTTGGCGTCGCTTTACGCACGGATAAAGCGCGCTTCGTCTATCCACGCCGCGGCGTTCAACGCGTTCAGACTAGCTTCGCGACGCTGTCGGTCGCTGGCCGTCCGCCGATGTTCGTAAAGGCCGCGTCACCGCCGTTTCGAACTCCAAAGACGCCGGGTACGTAGGCTCCGCGACACATTCCGCTTCATCGACGGATCGGTTCGCGAGCCTGCGCACGAAGCATGGATCGCCTCCAGCATCACGATCCAATTTGGTGTGGAATAAACTTTGAAGTTGGAATACTATTCCGAAATAGCTTCGTATTCGCGGTAACAGGATATAGCGTGCCGGCAAACGCTTCACGCAACACGCGCGGCGCGAGACACCACAACAGGAGACACGAATGAGCAGGACGACCCTTGCCCTCATCGGCGCCGGCGCGATCGGGCGCATGCATGTGGAACGCGCGCGGCTGCATCCCGATTGCGAGATCGTGGCCGTGGCCGATCCGTCGCCGGCGGCCGAAGCGTTCGCACGCGCCGAAGGCCTGCGCTGGTTCGCCGACTACACCGCCATGCTCGACGAGGTCAAACCGCGAGGCGCGATCGTCGCGACGCCGAACGCGACGCACCTGCAAGTCGGACTGGCGTGCATCGAACGGGGCGTCGCGGTGCTGATGGAAAAGCCTATCGCCGATACCGTCGAGCAAGCCGAACAACTGACCCGCGCGGCGTCGCAAGCGCAAGTGCCGCTCATCGTCGGACATCATCGGCGGCATAACCCGATCCTGCGGCGCGCGCGCGAGATCGTTCAATCCGGCCGCCTCGGCACGCCGGTTGCGGCCATGGCGCTTGCCACGTTCTATAAACCCGACAGCTACTTCGAGATGGCGTGGCGCCGCGAAAAAGGCGGCGGTCCGGTGCTCATCAACCTGATCCACGACATCGACATCATGCGGTTTCTGCTCGGCGAAGTGATCGAAGTTCAAGCGCAGACATCCAACGCGGTGCGCGGCTTCGAAGTGGAGGACACGGCCGCCGTGCTGCTGCGGTTTGCAAGCGGTGCGCTCGGCACGCTCGCGGTCTCGGATTGCGCGGCATCGCCCTGGAACTGGGATCTCGCGGCGGGCGAAGCTGCGCACTACCCGCGTCAGAACGTCAACACGCATTTTCTGACGGGCACCGATGGATCGCTCACGCTGCCCTTGCTCGATGTCTGGGATTACCGCAGCGGCAAAGGCTGGCATGACCCGCTGACCGTGGAACGAAGCACACCGCATCGCGGCGATCCGTATCACGAGCAGCTGCGGCATTTCTCGGCGGTGATCGACGGCAAGGAAGCGCCGGTCTGTTCAGGCGAGGACGCAACGCGCACGCTCGCGACGACATTCGCGGTGCATCGCGCGGCCGCATCGAGAGCGCCGGTGGCGGTCGCCACCGCAGCCGAAGCGCGCATCGACCGCACGGCATGAGACAGGAGACAAAGCGCATGAATTCGATGACTCAACCCTGGGACGAAGAAGTCGATCTGCTCGTGTTCGGCGCGGGCGCGGGCGGCATGACCGCGGCGCTCGTCGCGCATCACGAAGGTCTGAAGGTGCTCATCTGCGAGAAGACCGACGCGGTCGGCGGCATTACCTCGACCTCGGGCGGCACGACCTGGGTGCCCGGCACGAGCGACAGCGTGCGCGCGGGCGTTCCCGATAAAACCGACGACGCGCGGCGCTTCCTCGCGTCGGTGGTCGGCGATCGCGGCGGCGACGATGCACGCGAGGCGTTCCTGGCGAGCGGCCCGCAGGCCATCGAGGAAATTCAGCGCATCAGCGAGGTCAAATTCGTGGCCGCGGCGGCACATCCCGATTACGTCAGCGGTCCCGGCGCGGCGTTCGGCGGACGCGCGCTCGCGCCCGTCGCCTTCGATGGCCGGCTGCTCGGCGATGACTTCGCCCGCGTAAGGCCGCCGCGCCCCGAGTTCATGGGCTTAGGCGGGATGATGGTCGCGCGCACGGACCTCGATGCGCTGCTCGAACCGTTCGCGTCGAAGAAAAATTTCACACGCACGTTGTCGGTGGTCGGACGTTATGTCGCCGACCGTCTGCGCCACAAGCGAGGCACGAATCTCGTCATGGGCAACGCGCTCGCCGCGCGTCTCTTCTACAGCCTGCGCAAGCAAAACGTGGAAGTGCGTTTCGAGACACCGTTGCTGGAACTCGTCGTCGAGCACGGCATGGTGACGGGCGCCGTGGTCGGACAGAAAGGCGGCTCGAAAACGCGCATCGGCGCGCGCCGGGGCGTGGTGCTCGCAACGGGCGGCATCACGCGCAACCCGGCGTTGCGCAAGCAGTTGTTCCCCGCTGCCGCACAACCGTTGTCGCTCTCGCCGCAAACGCACACGGGCGATGGCATCGAGCGCGCGCTCGATCTCGATGCCAGGCTCGACGATGGCTGCGAAAGCCCCGGCCTGTGGATGCCCTGCTCCATCCTGCGTCGCGAAGGCAAGCCCGATAGCGTCTGGCCGCACATTCTTCTCGATCGCGCGAAGCCGGGACTCATCGCCGTGAACGCGCGTGGCGAGCGCTTCGTCAACGAATCGGATTCTTATCACGACTTCGTGATGGGCATGCTGCGCGACAATGGCCAGGGCACGAGCGTGCCGGCGCATTTGATCGTCGATGCCGCGTTCCTGCGCGATTATGGCCTCGGACTCGTGATGAAGAAACGCAGCCAGGCGCGCATTGCCAGCTTCGTGAAGGCGGGGTATCTCATCAAGGGCGACACGTTGGCCGAACTGGCGACGAAGCTCGAGGTCGATGCCAGCGGCTTGGAGCGCACGGTCGCCGCGTACAACCGCGACGCGGCGCGCGGCGAAGACCCGCAGTTCAAGCGCGGCGCAAGCGCGATGAACCGCTTCAATGGCGATGCATCGCAGAAGCCCAATCCCTGCGTGCGGCCCATCGGCGCGGGACCGTATTACGCCGTCACGGTGTGGCCCGCCGATCTGGCATGCAGCGCGGGGCTGTCCGGCAACGCCGACGGTCAGGTACTCGATAACCACGGCGACGCCATTCCCGGACTCTTCGCATGCGGCAACGACCTCGCATCGATCTTTCGTGGCACTTATCCGGGGCCGGGAACGACGCTCGGACCCGCACTTGTGTTCGGATGGCGTGTCGCGAAATTCGCGGCGCGCGCCGTGCCCGTCGCCGATCCTGAATTCGTGGTCGGGCTGCGGGACATTCCGGTGCGCGTCAGGGTTTGATGCGCTGTCGACGAAACTGAAGCAGCCACAATCGAACACCACGAACCGGCCTGGCACATGAATACTCCGAATCAAATCGACTGCGACCTGCTGGTCGTGGGCTCCGGCGCCTCGGGTCTCGCTGCCGCCGTCACTGCGGCGTGGCACGGGCTCAAAGTGGTCGTCGTCGAGAAGGACGACGTCTTCGGCGGCGCCACGGCATGGTCGGGCGGCTGGATGTGGGTGCCGGGCAATCCGCTCGCACGACGCGCGGGCATCATCGAAGATCCGCAACAGCCGCGCACGTATCTCAGGAACGAGTTGGGAGATCGTTACGATCCCGAACGCGTCGATGCCTTTCTGGACAATTGTCCGCACATGGTCGGCTTCTTTCACGAGCACACCGCGCTCCGGTTCGTGGACGGAAATCAGATTCCCGATGTGCATGGCCACGTCGAAGGCGCCGCGACGCAAGGGCATCAGGTGATCGCCGCGCCCTACGATGCGCGCGAAATCGGTCCGCTCAACAAGCGCCTGCGCAAGACCATGCGCGAAACTTCGTTCATGGGCATGCCGATCATGGCGGGCGCCGACCTCATGGCTTTTCTGAGCATGACACGCTCGTTCGGCTCGTTCATCCACGTGGCGAAACGCTTCACGCGTCATTTGCGCGACCTCGCTTTTCACGGCCGCGCAATGCATCTCGTGAATGGCGTGGCGCTCGTCGGGCGTCTTGCCAAGTCCGCCGACGATCTCGGCGTGACCTTGATGGAGTCCGCGCCCGCCAAGCGTCTGATCGTCGAGGATGGCGCGGTGCATGGTGCTGTCGTATCGACGAAGAGAGGCGAAGTCACGATTCGCGCGGCGAAGGGCGTGGTGCTCGCCGCCGGCGGCTTTCCGAACGACCTCACGCGCCGCAAGGCGCTTTTCCCGCGCACGCCGACAGGCCGCGAGCATCTGGCGCTGCCGCCTGAAAGCTGCTCGGGCGATGGCATCAGCCTGGGTGAATCGGCGGGCGGCTCGCTCGTGACGGATGTCGCTTCGCCCGCCGCATGGGCGCCGGTGTCGCGCGTCACGCATTCGGATGGCAGCATCGGGCACTTTCCGCACATCATCGATCGCGGCAAGCCCGGTGTGATCGGCGTGCTGTCGAACGGCAAGCGCTTCGTCAACGAAGCCGATGGCTATTACGACTACACCGCCGCTATGGTCGCGGGCGCGCCCGACGGTCAGGATGTCGCGTCATGGCTGATTTGCGATCACCAATTCTTGCGCCGATACGGCCTGGGCTACGTGCGGCCCTTCCCGGTTCCGATGCGCCGCTTCATCCGCAACGGCTACCTGCAACGCGGTTATTCGCTGGAAGAGCTGGCCGCCCGCTGCGGTATCGATTCCGATGCGCTGGTTAAAAGCGTCATCGCGTTCAATGACCACGCGCGGCGCGGCGAGGACCCGGAATTCGGACGCGGTTCGACGCCCTATAACCGCAAGATGGGCGACCCGTTGCATCAGGGGCCGAACCCATGTGTGGCGCCTATCGAACACGGTCCGTTCTACGCGGTGAAGGTGTACCCGGGCAGCTTCGGCACCTTCGCGGGATTAAAGACGAACGGCTCGGCGCAAGTGCTCGATTTGCACGACCAGGCGATCGCCGGCCTTTACGCCGTGGGCACGGACATGGCGAGCGTGATGGGCGGATTCTATCCGTCAGGCGGAATCAATCTTGGTCCCGCGATGACCTTCGGCTATGTCGCGGGCCGGCATGCGGCGGGCATTCATCGTTACGAAGACGAAGACGCGGTGCAGGAGGATCTCGTTTTGCCGCTCGACCTGAACCGCGTGCCGACGCCGACGCATTGAAGCGTCAGTAAGTCGCCCGCCCGCCCGATGCATCGAACACCGCGCCTGTGGAAAACGAGCTCTCCTCGCTACTCAACCAGCGAATCAGGGCGGCGATTTCCTGCACGGTGCCGGGACGTCCCATCGGAATCTTGGCTTGCAGCATCTTCATCTGCTCGGGCGGCATCTGCGCGAGCAACTCGCTTTGCACGGATGCCGGCGCAATTGCATTGACGGTGATATTGCGCTGAGCCAGTTCCTTGCCGAGCGACTTCGTAAGACCGATCACGCCCGCCTTCGAAGCCGAATACGCCGACTGGTTCGCATTGCCTTCCTTGCCCGCAATCGACGCCATGTTGACCACGCGTCCATAACCGTTTCTGAGCAGATACGGCACGGCCGCCTTGCAGACGATGAACGTCGCGGTCAGGTTCAGCAGCAGCACCTTGTTCCACGCATCGAGCGGCATCTCCCACACCGACGCACTCGATCCGACGATCCCCGCGCTATTGACCACGATATCGAGCTTGCCCGTCTGCGCCACCGCCGCTTCGAGCGCGGCGCGTACTTCGTCCTCGTTCGTGACGTCGACGCGCTGCGCAATCGCGCGCTCGCCCAGACGTTCCTGGCACGCGGTGAGCCGCTTCTGGTCGATGTCCCATAGGACCACCGTCGCGCCTTCCGACATCAAGCGCTCCGTGCACGCGAGCCCGATTCCCGATGCAGCGCCCGTCACGAGGGCGACGCGTCCTTCGAATGCCTGGCTGATCGTCATGTTCAACCTCGCTGGCTTGCGCGCCGCGCGAAGAAACGACGTGCGGCATCGGTGCAATGGGCTACCTTGCGTGCATCGGATAGATCGGCATCCGCCGCAACCGGCGTCTCGATCACGAGTTGCGCGTCGGCGGGCAAGCGGTCGAGAATCGCATCGAGCGGAATCACGCCATCGCCTAGATGCAGGCGCGCGGTGCGGGCTTCGTTGGCGAGCCCGTCGAGCGACGGACTTCGTTCGATGGCATCGCACAACTGCACGTAGGCAATACGTTCGGCCGGCACCGCGTCGAGTTCTTCCGGGCGCGCGCCGCTACGATGAAAATGCAGCACGTCGAGAATCACGCCCGCGTTGGCGCGCCCCGCCGCATTCAGCAACTCGAGCGTTTCACCAAGCGTGCGCACGTCGCGATACAGCATGAATTCGACGCCCACATGCAGGCCATATTCGGCGGCGGCATCGCACAAGCGGCCGAACAGTTCGATGCGTTCCGGCGCCGATAAAAACGCGTCGTTGGTCAGCAGTTCCGTGCCGACCGCCGAGATATGCGTCGCGCCCAGTTCCGCGCCGGTGGCGAGCGCCGCGCGATAAGTGTCGATATCGGCGGCGGGCGAAAGAATGAACGCTTCCACGTCGAACACGCGGATGTCGTTCGCACGGCACGCCGCCTTGATCTCGCGCACCACGTCTGGCCGGCCGATGACTTCGTGCGCGAGCGGCTTGGGCGTCGCCGTGCGCAAAAGCAAGCCGACCTTGCCGAGTCCCGCCGCCGCGGCGGCCTCGATCAGTGCAACGGGCGCGCCGCCCGCCACGGTCAGGTTCGCCACCGACACGTCATGCAAATTCACTTCCTCGATCATCGTTTCTCCTCAACGCGTATTGAAACCGGTGCTCGCCGACCACCACTTGAGGATCGTGTCGCGATCCTTCAGCGCCTGCGGCAAATCGAGCTTGAGCAGCTTGACGTTCGTAAGCGCGGGCAAGCCCTTCGGCGCGGCAACGTCCTTGCGCACCGGATACGCGCCCGCCGCCGCGAGCCGCGTCTGCGTCTCCGCGCTCAATGCGTAATCCAGAAAGAGCTTCGACGCGTTCGGATGCGGCGCCGTCTTGCTGATCGCCACCGCGTTGAACTGCGCCACCGCGCCCGATGCCGGCACTCTCACTTCAACCGGCACACCTTGCGTGATGAGACCCGTCGCGGCCGTCGTGTTGGTGAAAAAATCGAGCGGACGTTCGCCGGTTTGCAGCTTGGTCGTCATCACGCCCATGGAGGCCACCAGTTCCGCGTTGGTCTTGCGCACGCCCTTGAGGATCGCGCCGCCGGCTTCGGGTCCGTAATGCTGATAAAGACTCGCGATCACCGCGAAGGTCGCGGAAGACGACGCCGGATTCGTCGTCGCCACGAGTCCGTCCCATTCGTCCTTCGGCTTCGCGTAGTCCTGCCAGTCGGCGGGAATGGGCGCAGAACCGATCGACTGCTTGTTGTAGGCGAAGAGGCACAGCTGGCCGTTGCCGCGCAGATACGTCGTGCCCTGTGCGGGCGTGGCGATGGGCAAGAGCACGCCCTTGTCGCCGTACGACACATCGGCGAGCGTGCCCGACGCGCCCGCCGTGATGATGGTGTCCTCGGCCTGATAGAACACGTCCATCACCGGACGTCCCGCCTGCTGTTCGCCGATGAAGCGGTTATAGATCTGCCAGGCGTCGCCGGTCGCGGTCGTCACGTCGATGCCCGGATACTTCGCGGTGAATCCCTTGACGATGATCTGCACCGTGAAGAGATCGCCATACACCACGAGCTTGCCTTCCTTCTTCGCATCCGCGATCAGCGTGCTGTCGGGCTCGGCGTGCGCGATCAGCGGCGAGATGCCGAGCGCGAGCGCCGCGCTTCCGAGCGAGAGTGTCTGGACGAGGCGGCGCCGTTTTATCGAAGTGGTCATGTTGTCTCCTGATGATTTGTAGTCGTTCGGCTATTTCAGGTCGAAGCGTTCGGTGATGAGCGCGTCGTCGCGACGGAAGTGTTCGAGATGCGCAAGCTCGTCATAGTCCAGCCGGTACGCCTGCGCGTAATGCCCGGCTGAACGCACGCGTCCCGCGACGCCGCTTGCCACGAGTTGCTCGCGCACGTCCTCGAGACACGCGGCCAGTTCGTATCGATCGAAACCTTCGAGGATCACCACGCCCACCGCTTCGTTGCCCTCGCGCCCGGCCGGCAATGCTTCGCCGACGCGGATCGGCACGTTCCATTCGGGCGCGGCGAGATGCGCGCCGACCACGGGCGACAAACGCGTGAGGTCATCCACGAGCGCCGCGAGACGCGGCGCATCCTGCCGTGCATCGTCGGCGAAGTCGATCAAGAGCGTCGCCACCGTGCCGCCCGTGCCGCCGCCCGCGCTTGCCAGCACTGAGCAGTGATACGCAATGCGGTCGCGGTAATGCGGGCGCATCTTCAGAAACCAGGCGGTCTCCGTCACCTTGCACTTCGCGTGCTTCTCGTCGGTGAGCACGTCAAGACTCGTCAGCCCGTAAAACGTGAAGAAGCGCGGCATGTCGCCTTGTCCGTCGATACAGCGCCGCGCCCAGCGGATGCCGTCATCGCCGAGATAGGCCATGTGCTCGGGCACGTGGTCGCGCGTGTGCATCAGCGCAAACTCGCGGCCGTAGGCGGGCGGGATGTCGTTCCACATGGTAAAGAGACCGGTGCCGACAGCGATCATTGAAGCTCTCCTCTCATCAGATGCAAATGCTGGGGCGCGACGCTCAGGGTGATTTCATCGCCGTTGGCGTAGCGTTCGAAGCCGGGCGTCACCACGGTCTGATCGCCGAGCGGCGTTTCCACGCGCAACTCGCGCCGGTCGCCGACGAACGAACTTTCACGCACGCGGCCCGGCACGCCCGCGTGCGAGCGCGCCTGCACGCGCCACGCTTCGGGCCGCACCATGCAGAGCGCTTCGTTGCCGTTGGCGGCGCCCGTCACATCGCCCTTCACGACGATCTGCCCGGATTGCGCCACGACTTCCGTTTCGCCCGCGTGCGAACGCAGCGCAACCGGAAAGAGATTGGCCTTGCCGAGAAACTCCGCGACATAGCGCACCGCCGGCCGGAAATACAGTTCCTCGGGCGCGCCGCGCTGCACGATACGTCCGCGATCGAATAGAAAGATTTCATCGGCGAGCGACATGGCTTCTTCCTGATCGTGCGTGACGAACAAGATGGTCGCGCCGATGCGCCGCTGCAGATTGCGAATCTCGTGACGCATCTCCACGCGCAGTTTCGCGTCGAGATTGCTGAGCGGCTCGTCCATCAGGATGAGACGCGGATCGGCCACGAGACAGCGCGCAATCGATACGCGCTGCTGCTGGCCGCCCGAGAGTTGCATCGCGCTGCGATCCACTTGCTGACCGAGCCCCACCGAAGCGAGCGTGTCGCGCACGCGCGTGTCGATGGCCGCGTGCGCCGTGCCGCGCGCCCGCAGCGGCAGCGCGACGTTTTCCATCACGCTCAAATGCGGCCAGATGGCATACGACTGAAACACCATGCCGAGTTCGCGTTTCTCGGGCGGCAGGTCGATGTTGCGCGTCGATGAATACACGGTGCGCCCGTCGATCTCGATCTCGCCGCTCGTCGGCTGCTCCAGCCCGGCGATGCAGCGCAAGGTCGTGGTCTTGCCGCAGCCGCTCGCGCCCAGCAGCACCGTGATGGCGTTCGGGCGGAACTGCACCGTGAGATCGTCGATGGCGTGCACGCCGCCGAAGCGCTTGGTAAGGGACTGAATGGCAACGGTCATGGCGTGGACTCTCGTATCGGGTGATCGTATGGCGCGCGTCAGACAATCGAACTCTCGCGGCGGCGCGTGATGACGGCGACCGCCGCCATGACACCCACGCCCATCATCAGTTGCAGCAGCGAAAGCGCGGCGACTTGCGAGAATTGGCCGATCGACCAGGTATCGAAGCTGAGGATGGAAAGCGTGCGCGTCTCGGCGGTATAAAGCGGCAGCACGATGGAAAGCTCGGACACGAAGATGCTGTAGATCATCACCCAGCTCGAAATCACGCTCGGCATGATGAGCGGCAACGTGATGCGTGACAGCGCGCGCGTCCAGCCGTAGCCCGAGATGCGCGCGCTCTCTTCGAGTTCGGGATGAATCTGCACGAGACTGCTGGAAATGGCGCGCACCGAGTAGCTGATGTAGCGCCCCACCAGCGCGATGATGATGATCCACACCGTGCCGTACACGCCGACCCACTTCGGCATGGCGACCCAGAAGAAGAACACGCCGAGCGCGAAGGCGAGACTCGGCACCGACATCGGCAAAAGGACGATGGCTTCGATCCATTGACGGCCGCGCATCTTCGAGCGCGTCGTGAACCACGACACCGCGACGCCCAGAACCGTCGTCGCGCTCGCCGCGATGATCGTGATGAGAAGGCTGTTGACGAAGGTCGTGCGCACGTCCACCGTGGTCCAGAGAAAGCGCAGGTTGTTCCAGGTGAAGTGTCCCGACCACGCGTAGGTCGAAAACGCCGCCGCCGCGATGATCGCAATCGGCGCGAAGACCGTGAGCGCGAGATAGCACCAGATCGCGGCGGCGATCGCATGACGGCTCGCGCCGAGCTTCATCAGGCGCGGCCTGAATCCCTTGCCGGTGACGGTGACGAAGGAACGGCCGCGCAGCATCCATTGCTGCACGAGATTGGCCGCGACCGAAAGCACCATGAGATAGATCGCCAGCACGGCAACGATGCCCGCATCGGGCGGAAACTGCTGCAATTCGAGGTAGATGCGCGTGGTGACGAGATAAATCTCCTTCGCCATGCCAAGCAGCACAGGCGTGCCAAAGAGCCCGAGACTGATGACGAACGCGAGCACCGCGCCCGACAGAATGGACGGACCGACCACCGGCAGCGTGATGACGCGCATCGTGCGAAAGCGGCTGAAGGCCGGCCACTTGCCCGGCTTCCTCGAGACTCGGGTCCATGTTCCGCAGCGCGCCGGCGACGATCATCATCACGTAAGGCGCGATGTAGATGCCCATCACCCAGACGATGCCGAGATACGAGTACACGTTGAACGGCTGGCCGATGCTCATCCACTTCGCCGCCACGTTGAAGATGCCGATGCGCGGCGCGCCGAACAGAATCCACGCAAACGCGCCGATGAACGGCGGAATGAAGATCGGCATGGCGGCGGCGCGTTCGAGAAAGCCGCGCCACGGCACGTTGGTGCGCACGAGACACCACGCGAGCATGACGCCGAGCGCGGTCGCGAGCAGCATGGAACCGAGCGCGATGACGAGCGTGTTGCCCATCGCCATCCAGTAGCTCATATCGCCGAATACCTTCCCGAAAGCGGCAAGCGATGCGCTGGCATGACCATTGTCGATACGCACGAAGCCGCGCAGGATCAACGCGCCGAGCGGCAGGACGATCAGCACGGCGAGCGCCGCGATGAGCAGCGCGAACATGCCGATCTGGTTCAGACGGCGCGTGGAGACGCCCGCGCGCGCTGCGGGCGCGCGGTCGGCGGCAAGCGGCTGTACGTGATGTGGATTCAAACTTCGCTCCCGAAGTCGACGTGTCAGGACCGGCGGCGCATCTCGTCGATTTCCGCCTGATAGGGTGCGGCCTCGCCATCGATCACTTCGGCGAGGCTCACGCTGCGGCCGAGCCTGCCCGATTCGATCGGCGCATACGCGAGCGCGACATCGGCAAGCGCTTCCTCGCCGGTCACTTCGGGCGCTTTGCCGTGCATCACACAATCGGCGAGTTCGTGAAGCTGAAGCGCGAGAATGCGCTGGTCCACTTCGTCGAAGGCAAACGAATAGGTCCACGGACGCGCATCGCCGAAAAGCGCGGCAGCAACTGGCCCCAGGCGATAGCTCGGCGCATGCTCGAGAATGCGCGCATCGGCGATGACGGAGCCATCGTCGAGATGAAGCGTGACAGGACGGCCATTGCGGTCGCCCGGCGCCACGATGGAGCCTTTCGAGCCGTGAATGACGCGGCTCTCGCGATGCTCGCCATGTCCCGCGCGATCGTTCACCCACTGGCCGATGGCGCCCGAAGTAAAGCGCAGTTGCGAATACGTGGCGTCGTCGCCGCTCGCTTCGAATTCCGTTGGCATGCCGTCCGGCGCGCGCCACCACTTGTCCGTCTCGGATGCCGAACCGCCTGCGCGCGCGGCCACGCGGCGCGTCTTCTCGTGCCAGCCGGCTTTCGCCGTAGACGCTCGCCACGCCGCCCATGTAGAAGCGGATGATGTCCGCGTTGTGCACGCCCGAATCGAGTACCACCATGCCCGATGGCTTTTGATGCCGCCACGGCGTCTGCACCATCACATCGCGCCCGCCGATACTCGTTTCCAGCATCAGGCGCGGCGTGCCGATGGCGCCATCGTCGAGCAGCGCCTTCACGAGCCGGTTGATCGGATCGCGCCGGAAATTTTCCGCGACCGAGAGCACGCGCCCGGCATCCCTCGCCGCATTCACGATCCTGCGGCACTCTGACACCGTGATGCCGAGCGGCTTTTCGCACAGCACGTGAAGGCCGGCCGCGAAGCACTGCAACGCGACGCTCATGTGCGAGCCGGCGTCCGTGGCGATATCGGCGGCGACGATCTCCGGATTCTCGCGCGCCATTTGGCCAATGTCCGCGTACACGGCGGGCCGCGCGCCGAAGAGCGCGGCGGCTTCGTCGGCCATGCTGCGCGCGCTCTCGGCGTTGAGATCGCAGACGGCCGCAAGCTCGATGTTCGCAAGTCCGCTGCGCTTCAGTTGCGCGAGACCGTGCAGATGTCGTCGTCCCATGCCGCTGCAGCCGATTGCGGCGTATCTGATGAAAGCCATGTGTCTCTCTCCGATGCCAGTTCGCTCGATGCAGCCGTCTGATCGCGGCCGTCTATGTTCTTAGAAAGCGTATCGATTTTGGAAAGGTATTTCAATCGGTAATTGCATTACGGCAATGACGCGCGCATGCTCGTGTTTCGACGACTTCTTCCACGGGGAACGCTCATGACGACGCGCACGCAGGCCATGGTCGTTATCCGCCACGACGTGGACGCGGACACGGTCGATGAATATCTGCGCTGGCATTCGTTCGAGCATCTGCCAGAACGGCTCGCCCTGCCCGGCTTCCGGCATGCGGAGCGATGGGAACGTATCAGTGGCGACGGGCCGCGCTATCTGTGCGTGATCGACGTCGATTCCGCGCGCGATCTCGAATCGCCGGACTATCTCGCGAGACTCGACGCACCGACCGAGTGGACCCGCAAGCTGATGCCGCATTACCGGAATGTTCAGCGCGCGTTGTGCGAGACGCTCGTGGATGTGGGCGGCGGCCTGGCACCTTTTCAATGGTGCATGCGCTTCGATCTCGAGCAAGGCGTCGATATCGGCGACACCATTCGCGAGCTTCGCGACGCACATGCGCTCACGCGCGTGCGGCTCGGCCGCGTCCACGACGCGCTCAGCGGCCGGCAGACCGAGGAAAAGCGCATGCGTGGAACGGAGGACACGGGCGGCTTCGGTCATCTGCTTTTCGCGGGCGCATTGACACGCAAAGCGCTGGAATGCGGCGCGGCGGCCATGCAAGACGCGCTCGGAGTATCGGCGGCGGATTGCGACCGCGCGCTCTTCCGGTTTTCCTACGCAAGCACCGCTTAGAACGCGGCGCTTCACTGTCCGGTCCAGTTCGGCTTGCGCTTCTCGGCAAACGCCTGCGGTCCTTCGCGGGCATCGTCGCTATCGAGCATGCGCCGCGCGAGCGGATAGTCTTCGTGCAGGGTCGCGGCAAGATTCGCTTGCGCAAGGCTTTGCAGCATCACTTGCTTGGATGCCTGAACGGCCAGCGGCGCGCACGCGAGAATGTCTTCTGCCAAGGCGCGCGCGCGCTTCATCAGTTCAGCCGCCGGCACGACTTCGTTGAGCAGACCGATGCGGCGCGCCTCATCGGCCGAGATGCGATTGCCGGTCAACACGAGGCCCATTGCGTCCTTCATGCCGATCTGCCTTGGCAAGCGCTGCAAGAGACCGCCGCCCAGCGCGGCCAGTCCGACGCGCGGCTCGGGCAAACCGAATTGCGCGTGATCGGAGGCGACACCCAGGTCGCATGCCGCGAGAATCTCCATGCCGCCGCCGAGACACAGGCCGTTCACCGCCGCGATCAATGGCTTGTAAAGGTCGAAGCGATGCGTGATGCCCGCGAAACCCGTCGCGGGCTTCGTATGGTCGCCGCTCGCCGCCAGCGCCTTGAGGTCGGTGCCGACGCAGAATGCGCGCTCGCCGGCACCGGTCACGATGGCGACGCGTAATGAAGCATCGGCGGCGTATCGATCGAACGCTTCGGCCAGTTCCCGATGCGCCTGCGGATGCAGCGCGTTGAGCACCTCGGGACGATCGATCGTCAAGATGAGGAGCGGGCCTTCGACTTCGTAGCGGCAGAATCGAACCGTTTCGGGTGTCATGGATGCCTCGTCAGTCGAGCGGAACGGTGAGCCGATCGATTACCGCGCGCGTCCGCGGACGCACGCCGCGCCACCATTCGAAGGCTTCCGCTGCCTGTTCCACCAGCATGCCGACGCCATCGGCTATTTCCCTTACGCCGGCATTGCGCGCGAGCCGAAGGAACGGGGTCAACCGTTTGCCGTAGACGAGTTCGTAGGCAGCGCCGTCGGGATCGAACACGCTTGGCGGCACGGGCGGCAAGTCACCCGTGAGACTCGCGGAGGTCGCGTTGACCACGAGATCGAAGCCGCCCATGGCTTCGAGCGCGTCGTATCCGCAGGCCGTCAACGACGCTTGCGCGCCGACTTCGCGCACCAGCGCTTCGGCTTTCCGCACGGTTCGGTTCGCAATGACGAGTTCGGCGGGCCGCGCATCGAGAAACGGCAGCAGCGCCCCGCGCACCGCGCCGCCCGCGCCGAGCAGAAGCACGCGTTTGGCGGCCATCGGCAAACCGAGATTCATCTCGATGTCGCGCACCAGGCCGACGCCATCGAAGTTCTCGGCGACGACCTTGCCGTCTTCGAAGCTCATCGCGTTGGCAGCGCCCGCAAGGGTTGCGCGCTCGCTGCGTTCATCGGCCATGGCGAACGCCTTGAGCTTGAACGGCGCGGTTACGTTCATGCCCTTGCCACCGTCCGCGATGAACGCGCGCACCGTATCGGCAAAGGCGTCGTGCGGTTCGAGCGGTCCTTCGATTGCCGTATAGCGCATGTCCTGCCGCGTTTCTTCCGAGAACAGGCCGTGGATCAAAGGAGATTTCGTGTGGCCGATCGGGTTGCCGATCACCGCGTACCGATCGCTCATCGCGGCCTCGCTTTCGAATACAGCACGCCGTCGGTCTGCATGGCGTCGATCTGCGCCGCGTCGAACCCCAGCGACTGCGCGACTTCCGCGTTGTGCTGACCGAGGTCCGGCCCGACTTCGCGAATGGTCGTATCGCAATCGGAGAACCGGAACGGCAGGTTCGGCAGACGCAGCTTGCCGAAGCGCGGATGCTCCTGCTCGATCACCATGCCACGCGCGATGATCTGCGGGTCCGCAAGCACTTCGTCGATCCGCTGCACCTTCGCGCACGGCACGTCGATGCTGTCGAGCAACGCAAGCACGTCGGCAACGGGCCGCGATGCGACCCAGGGCTTGACCACCGCGAGAATGTCGAGCCGATTCGCATTGCGCCCGTTGAGCGTGTGAAAGCGCGCGTCGGCGCCAAAGCCCGCCGGTGCGCCGTGCGCTTCGAGCAGCGCGGCGAAGCGCTTCCATGCATCGTCCACTTGCGCCGCGATCACGAGGTCGCCGTCGGCGGCGCGAAACACGCCATAGAGCGTCGATGTCGGCATGTCATGACCGGTTTGCTCGGGCACGACGCCTTGCATCGTGTAGCACTGGACCGCGTATTCGTGCATCGACACGAGCGTGTCGTAGAGCGCCATGTCGATATGCTGCCCGCGCCCGCTCTTCACGCGGCCGAGCAGCGCCGCATTGATCGCCGCGACCGCGTGAATGCCGGTGTACATGTCGCCGAGCGAAATACGCATCAGGGGCGGCGGCTCGCCGGGATTGCCGATCATCTGCATGATGCCGCTCTTCGCTTCCGCGATCAGCCCGAAGCCCGCGCGATGCGCGTCCGGTCCCGTGTGGCCGTAAGCCGAGATCGAGCAATAGACGAGACCCGGATTGCGCGCGGACAGCTCTTCGTAACCGAGGCCGAGCTTCTTGAGCGCGCCCGGCCGGTAGTTCTCGACGAACACATCCGCCGAGTCGCACAGGCGCTGCATGAATTCCTTGCCGCGCGCATCGCGCATGTTGACGCTGACGCCGCGCTTGCCCATGTTGAGTTGCAGGAAGTAGGCGCTTTGTTCGTCGTCGAGCACGGTTGCATGCTGCCGGCCCGCATCGCCGCTGACCGGACGTTCGACCTTGATGACTTCCGCGCCGAGCGCCGCGAGACAGCGTCCGACATAGGGACCGGCCAGAAAGTGGCTGTAATCGACGACGCGCATGCCTTCCAGAGGACGTGCCTGCATTACCTTGCTCCCGGTCGGCGCGGCACCATCAGACGATGCTCGCCATGCTGGACGACCTGCCCGTGCTGATTGATCAACTCCGACGGCAAGATGACGATGCCCCAGTCCGGACGGCTCTTGCTGGCACGCATCGAGCCGATGCGAAACCTCACATGCAGCACGTCGTCGACCTTGATCGGCAGGTTGAAGTCCCACGTCCAGCCAAGCGACATGCCCGGCAGGAAGCGGTAGTCGCTCTGCGTCTTGAGGCCGTCCGCGATGGACAAGCCGAAGAGTCCATGCGCGACGATCGAACCGAAGTGGCTCGCGTTGGCGTAGTCCTCATCGACGTGGACCGGCGTGTGGTCGCCCGTGAGGTCGGCGTAAGCGAGGATGCGCGCTTTCGTGACCGTATAGGTTGGGCTCGTGCACTCGTCGCCTTCGTGGGCGTCGTCCCAGTATTTATCGACAATCGTCATCTCATGCCTCCGACCGCGGATCGATGGAAAGCGCCCGTGCCACGCACGACGCGGGCTTGGCCTGAATCAGCTCGACGGCAAGGCCGTCCGGCAGGCGAATCCAGTTGCGTCCCTGCGGCATTTCATTGACTTCGTAGCGCTGCGCGGCTCGAAGCGCCGCTTCCAGGTCCTCGCACATCACGCCCAAATGGCCGAGCCGGCCTTCGGGCGCGTCATGGTCCGGTTTGTGGATGAACTGCAGTCCGCCGAGCGTCCAGTACTGGCGCGGTTCGTCGATCGTGCCGTCGACTTCGCGCATGGTCATGCCGAGCACGTCCTCGAAAAAACGGATGTGCCAGTGGATGTCCTTCACCCAGATGGCGACGTGTTCCAGATACGCCTTGCTGCCGTTCATGCGGTTGTCTCCTTATTCTTTTCGGTCGGTCATGGCCCGCTCGATGCCCTTGATGCAGGCGACGAGCGTCGCGTTGACGGGAGTCGGCACGCCGTGCCGCTCGCCCCAGCGCACGACCGCGCCGTTGATGAAATCGATCTCGGTAGCGGAGCCTTTTTCCAGGCTTTGCAGCATCGACGTCTTGAAGGCGGGCGAGAGCCCTTCGCCTGCGAGAATCCACGGCCGTTCCGGATCGGTGACGGAGAGCGCGACGCCCGCCGCTTTCGCCACGGCCATCGCTTCGGCAACCGCCGCGAGAGACGTGGCCTTGAGATGCGCGTCTTCATAGAACTGGCCGTAAGTCAGGCCCGTGATGCCCGTGAGCGCGCCGGTGGCGACGTTGACGAGGAGCTTGTCCCACATCGTCCCGAGGATGTTGTCGCTGACCGTCGTGGCGAGCCCGGACGCGTTGAAGGTGTCGGCGATGGCCGCAACGCGCGCGGTAACGCGGCCGTCGAGTTCGCCCACGATGGTCGCCTTGCCGGCCACGCCCGACTCGATATGCCCCGCGCCACGCATGACGCCGCCGACGTATGTCTTGCCGGCCAGCACGCGTTCGCGTCCGACGATTCCCGCCAGCACGTCTTCATGCCCGAGACCGTTCTGCAGCGAAAGCACCACCGTTTCGGGACCGATCAGTTCGAGCGCGCCGCGCATGGCGGCATCGGTATGAAAAGATTTGACCAGCACGATGATGAGATCGGCCGCGCCGGCCTCGGCGGCTTGCGTCGTGGCGCGCACGGTGACGCGACGCGAGCCGGTGGCGTCGTCGACGAGCAGGCCGTCGCGGCGCATGGCGTCCACGTGCGCGACGGAGCGGTTCAGCAACCACACTTCGTTGCCGCCTTCGGTCAGCGCCGCACCGATGGCGCAGCCGAGCGCACCGGCACCCAGAATCGCGATTTTCACAGCCGTCCCCCTGATCTGCGACCAAGATACGGCTCACGGGTCATATCGGCAATGCAATGAATTCAATGACCACATTGCGTTTGGCAATATCACTCGCGCGGCTTGTTCCGTGACAATAGGCCGATGGAACCGATCGAACTTCCCGACCTCAAGCTGCTGCAACTCTTCGATTTGCTCTACGACGTGCGCAGCGTGACGCGCGTCGCAGAGCAGCTCGGACAAAGCCAGCCGACCATCAGCATCTGGCTCGGACGCTTGCGAACGCATCTGCAGGACCCGCTTTTCATTCGTACGCCGAGCGGCATGGCGCCCACGCCGCAGGCCGACGCGCTGATCGGTCCATGCCGGGAGATTCTCGAATCGCTGCGACGCTTCGCTGCATGGGAAATTGCGTTCGATCCATCGACCGCCAAGCGGCGGTTTCGAATCTGCATGACCGACGCCAGTCACATCACGCTGCTCCCGCGGATGCTGGCGCATGTGCGCGCGCAGGCGCCCGGCGTGCGTCTCGATGCGGCGCGAATCGACGGCAACACGGAACGCGCCCTGGAATCCGGCGAGGCGGATCTGGCGATCGGACATGTACCCTGGCTTGGCGGAGGAATCTACCAGCAGCAGTTATATATGCAGGATTGGGTTTGCCTGACCAACCGCAGCCACCCGAGGCTGCGCGCGAAGCTCAGCCGAAAGCAATATTGCGCCGAGGGACATGTGGCGATTGCAGCCGGCACGGGCGCGCAGTTGCTTGAGCAGGCGCTGCTACGCGAGCATATCGAGCGCGATGTCGTGCTTGAACTGCCGGGCTTTCTCGGCCTCGGATCGATCATCAAGACCACCGACCTCATCGCCACGCTGCCGCGCAATATCGGCGAGACGCTGGCGCGAGTCAACGACGTCGCCGTTCACCCCTGCCCTTTTCCCGTCGATCGATTTGCCGTGCGTCAGCACTGGCATGCGCGATACCACCACGAAGCAGGAAACCGCTGGCTGCGATCCGTCGTGGCGCAGCTATTCGGCAGCGCAAGCTGATTTGCGTGACGCCATGAAGACGCTTTCAGTGTGCGATTACAACAGTACGGTTTCGATCCGAAACGCTTGCGTACTAACAGCGAAATCACCACGCCGATTTCACATTCGGGCGTCACACTTCGATGATTGATTCTTTATGTGCGCTTTCGTACAACAACGAGCTATTTTCCGCTGCGCACAATCGAGCGTCAACGCTGGTTTCCCGGTATCGTTATATCCATAGAGGAATCGCTAAACTATTAGTGCGCGATGGCCTCACGGTCGCCGAGCCAAGCTGGGCGCGGCTTCCGGAGCTACCGATTATCTGGCTTTTTAAGTAATTTTTGCGTTGGACGTTTTTTAAATTCGGTAATTCGTGACCACATGCTTATTTAAAACCGTTCGTACTGGATAAATCGCTCAAGTCGGACTGCCGGCGTACCGATAACGCATTCACACAGAACGCAGTAATGAATTCGCAAGGCCGCATGCGGCGCTGCAAAAGCCATGAAACGGGCTTGCGTCGCGGAATGGCTAGTAAGTAATCGTTGTCGACACAGAGGAGAGCATCATGGACGCCAGACCGACGAAAATCCCGACCCCCGACAAAGTGAACAGTCCGGACCCGGACCCGGTTGCCGTCGAATTTCTCGCCACCGAGTTGCCCGAGCATGTTCGCGCGTTCTTCGACGAACAGCGCAACTCGACCGGCTCGAAATAGGCGGCGCGCTGGATCGTCACGCCGTCGTCGTGAAAACGACGCCCGGTGCGCACGGCGCGCACGGACCTCACGGTCTCTTCATGGCAGAAGCCAGGCGAAGTCGCGCCTTATCCTTTTGACGGCAGCCGAGAGTCGTGCGGCAAGACTCGCCTATCCAGGATGAACTCTCACAGCGGTGCGTTATGCTGGCGCTTTTGCATCGAGCCCATGCGCAGCCGATCTCTGACTTCTCTTCTCGCTTCATCTCGCGTGCTCGCGGTGACTGGCGTCGCCGCTCTGCTCTTCACGTTGTCGGCGCCCGTTAGCGCCGATGGCGACGACACCGCCTTCACCAATCTCATTGCTCTCGTCTCGCAACGGCTTGCGCTTGCCGAACCCGTCGCGCGCTGGAAGTGGGCGCGTCACGAACCGATCACCGATGAACCGCGCGAAGCCGCGCTCCTGAAGCAAGTCGAAGACAAAGCCAGCGCCGCGCAGGTCGATCCCGCGTTCGCGCGCCAGTTCTTTCGCGATCAGATCGATGCCAGCAAGGACGTGCAGAACGCGCTCTTCGCCAACTGGCGCGCGGCGAAGGCTGCGCCAGAAGGCACGCCGCCCGATCTCGCGCATGACACGCGCCCGAAGCTCGATCGCCTGACGCAGTCGCTCATGACCGCGCTCGCGCGCGTCGAACCGCTACGTCAAGCCGACGATTGTCCGCTGCGTCTTGCACAAAGCGTGGCGCGCTGGAAGCATCTGACGCGCTATGACTCGTCGATGAACGGTCCGCTCTCACACGCGTTGTCGCATGTGTGCGCGGCGGGCGGCGTGGGCGCGGTTGGCTAGCTGGTGACCTGATTCGCGAAAGCTGCTGGCGCGCATTCGAGTGCGACGAACCCCAGTCCGCGCGCGAGGCGCTCGCCGAGGATGCGATAGGTAGCGAGTTCGAAGACGGGCGCCGAAGCAATCGCCGACAAGGCGCGCGCGTCGACGATGCTCCGAGCCGAACCGAGATATTGCCATCGGTCGATGACATGCCAGACGCGTTCGGCCATCGCCGGATCACGTTCTTCGATTGCGATTGGACCCGCATAGGGCCACGGCGCGCCACGCATGTCGCCGGTACGCGCCTTTGGCACGCGGTTATGCGCCGGCCGCAGTGCCGCCACCAGTTGCGCTTCGGCAAGCAACGCACCGATTTCTCCACCGGTCGCGCGCCACTCGACGCGCCGCACGAGCGCGGACAACCGCAAATCCTTCGCGGAACGGCGTGGCCCGACCAGATGCGAACGCACACGTTGACGCAAGCGCACGCTTCGGCCGACATATAGCGGGGCATCGTCGTCGCCGCGAAAGACGTAGACGCCGCAGCCAACCGGTATGCGCTCGATCGTGTCTTCATCGATATGAGCCGCGATCTGAAAGCGCCGCGTCACGCGTTCGACGTGCGCGCTCAGTAAATCGGCCGCGTGCGAGCGATGCAGATGCTGCCAGAACTGCCAAAGCAGATCCGCATCGGCGAGAGCACGGTGACGCGCGGACGGCACGAGCGCGTGACGCTCGACGAGCGCATCGAGTCCGTGGCGGCTTTCGGCGGGATACACGGCGCGCGAAAGTTGCACGGTGCACAGCACATCCGGCGTAAAGCGCAGGTCGAGCCGCCGGAATTCGCCCTTCAGGAAACCGTGATCGAAGTGGGCGTTGTGCGCGATGAAAAGCCGCCCGTTCATGCGTTCGAGCAGGTCTTGCGCGAGCGCTTCGAAGGTGGGCGCGTCGCGCACCATGGCATCGGTGATGCCCGTCAATTGCCGGATGAAGCCAGGAATCGGCTTCTGCGGGTTGACGAGCGTGGTCCACTGCGACACGCCGCTTGGCCCGACCTCGACGATGCCGATCTCCGTGATGCGATCGATGCCGAACGTGCCGCCCGTCGTCTCGAGATCGACGAAGACGATGGGATCGGTGGGAAGCTTGAATTCGGCGGGTGGATCGAAATGCATTATCGGACGGCGGGAGATTGCGGGATTCGCGGGAGTAAGCGATGGGACGAGATTGCCCATTCTAACGCAGCGGGGTGACCGGGGCTTTGGTCGCCGAGCTGCCGCGGTAATCGGTAAGTAATTCTGGTTAAGGGAATATCTTGTCGGTTTACGTGATTACCCGGATTTACGATCTACGACGCTTGAGTCGTCGCAATTAGAATTTTTTGCGGCGACAACGTTGAACACGAGTTTTGACACAATGGCGGATAACCCTGATTATTTATAGATTTTGGTCATGGTCGCTTGGACACCGTCCATACGCGCCAGAGGCCGCTCCAGCGGGCCGTCGACCGGCGATGGACGCGCCGCGAGCTACCGCGATGGAGCGCATCCTGCGAATCTCCGGTCTCACAAGTCCGAGGTCGATAATCGTTATCGAGCCCGGAAGATAATACGGCGATCGCTGTTGCACATTAACTAATCTGTAATTCAGACCATCCCGATTATTGCTTTCCGTCATCGTTATCTCAAGCGACAGGCAGACGCATTTATTAAGTGGAAAAATTACCGCGCCCGTAACCGATTTATTAAAATCGTAAGTGTTTACTCGTCTTGCCCAATTCTATGAAATTAAGGATTATCGAAACTAACTTGTAAAGGAGGACGCGGTGATAATCCAATTCAAGCGTATCGCGCTTTGGCTAAAACTGGCATTCGCTCCGACCATTGCGCCGGAAACGTCATCGGCCGGCTTGCTCCAAATCGATCCTTCCTGGCACGGCGATCATTGGCAAAACCTGCTCGCATCGCCCATGGACGCCCGCCGCTACGTGATGGAGGATTGGGCAGTGCCGCTCGGCGCGGACGTCGTCGAGCGGGAAGAGGAGAAAGCCACGGCCTGATCGCGGCCCGGTGAGCCCGCGAATTTCAAGCAAAAAAAAGCGCGACCCGAAGATCGCGCTGACAAAGTTTGGAGATCTTTTCCGTCAACGAAAAAGTCTGCTTCGGAAAGCAGAGCCCTCAGTATAGCTACGGCTGCAGCAATAATTACCCTCGAAAAAAGCAATCTTCTGTTTCACTTGGCTCAATAATCCGTATTTTCGGAAAGCGCCTGTTGCTTTGCGCCAACTTATATGTAGCGCTTGCGCAACGCGAGTTGGTTGACACTTCCGCCCTTACGACTTTATTCGCGCTTAAAGCGTTGTATTAAAAGAAGAATAAGCGGTTCATCGATCATTGCTGTTAGAAGAATGATTTATTGCGGAAATTGGAACGCCCCGCTTGTAACGCCGTCTTTACACTTCGTCTGGTCCGGAAACACATGTGTCTCTTCGTGACGCATGACTCCTCCGACAGCGCCTCTCGCAGCGCGCCGGAACGAGGTTTCCTCAAAGCCTGGGTCTAGGGCCCAATCTGCTCTCGGAGTTACAAAGATGAAAAAGACTCTCATCGTCGCAGCCCTCTCGGGTGTCTTCGCCACTGCAGCTCACGCCCAAAGCAGCGTCACGCTGTACGGCTTGATCGATGCAGGCATCACCTACACGAACAATCAGAACGGCCACAGCAACTTCAAGGAAACCAGCGGTTCGGTGAACGGCAGCCGTTGGGGCTTGCGCGGCGCTGAGGACCTCGGCGGCGGCCTGAAGGCAATCTTCACGTTGGAAAACGGCTTCAACATCGCTAACGGCACGCTGGGCCAGGGTGGCCGCGAATTCGGCCGTCAAGCGTACGTTGGTCTGTCGAGCGAACAGTTCGGCACGGTCACGCTCGGTCGTCAATATGACTCCGTGGTCGACTTCCTCGGGCCTCTGGCTCTGACGGGCACGCAATACGGCGGCACGCAGTTCGCCCACCCGTTCGACAACGACAACCTCGACAACACGTTCCGCGTGAACAACTCGGTCAAGTACACGAGCGCGAACTACGCCGGCTTCAAGCTTGGCGCGCAGTATGGCTTCTCGAACGAAGCAGGCGGCTTCTCGGACAACCGTCAATACAGCGTCGGCGCATCGTACAACTACGGCCCGTTGAACATCGCTGGCGCGTACATGCAACTGAACAACGCCGGTTCGCTGAACACCGGTGGCGCGATCAGCGGCGACAACCCGTTCGTGGCTGGCCGTCAACGCATCTTCGGCGGCGGCGTGAACTACGCTTTCGGCCCGGCAACGGTTGGCTTCGTGTTCACGCAGACGATGCTGGACAACGCAACGGCCATCAGCAACACGGGTTCGCAAGGCGCTGGCCTGGTTGGTCTGACGGACGGCCACGTTCGCTTCACGAACTACGAAGTCAACGGCCGTTACAACCTCACGCCGGCTTTGTCGCTCGCAGCGAACTACACGTACACCGACAGCCGCATCGATGGCGTGAAGCCGAAGTTCCACCAAGTCGACCTGCAAACGGCGTACGCGCTGTCCAAGCGTACGGACGTATATCTGCAAGGCGAATACCAACACGTTTCGGATCTGGATGGCACGGGTCTGGGCGCGACGATCAACGGCGTAGGCGTTTCGTCGACGCCGAACCAAGTCTCGGCAACGGTTGGTCTGCGTCACCGCTTCTAAGCTGGACTGGTTTCATCAGTATGAAAAAGGCCGCTCTTCGGAGCGGCCTTTTTTCGTCCAACGTTCCGGGCACCGAAGCGCCTTCAAAACTTTTAGCGCGGATAGCGCACGTCGAGGATGTCGATCTGCTGCACGCCTGCGGGCGTATGCAACGGCACCGTATCGCCGATCTTCGCCTTGAGCAGCGCGCGCGCCACCGGCGAGATCCAACTCACGTGACCGACGTCCAGGTCGACCTCGTCCACGCCGACGATCGTCACCGTATGCACCTCGCCGTCGTCGCCGGAATAGTCGACGGTCGCACCGAAGAACACCTGGTCGACGTTCTCCTGCCTGCTGCTGTCCACCACTTCCGCGAGATCGAGACGCTTGCCGAGAAAGCGGATACGCCGGTCGATTTCTCGCAACCGACGCTTGCCGTAAATGTAATCGCCATTCTCCGAGCGGTCGCCATTTGACGCCGCCCACGACACGAGCCTGACCACTTCGGGGCGCTCGGTATCGAGCAATTGCAGCAACTCGTCGCGCAGGCGCTTGTGGCCCGCTGGCGTGATGTAGTTCTTGGTCCCCGCCGGAACGTCCGGCTGACCGAGTTCGAGATCGTCGTCACTTTCGTCCGACTCTTTGACAAATGCCTTGTTCATCGCACAGACCAAGTTCGAATTTCCGGGGCTTCTCCGCCCCCAAACCAACAACTTACCACGCGCGTTGAGCGTGGAGGACGCATCTAAAGCGATAATTTGGTCAACGCCCCTTCCTTTTTCAAACAGGCTTGGCTATAATTCCGCTTCTGCGTGCGGCTGTAGCTCAGTTGGATAGAGTACTTGGCTACGAACCAAGGGGTCGTGGGTTCGAATCCTGCCAGCCGCACCACTTAATTCAGGTTTCCCGCCTTCGGACGGAAAACAGCATCAAGCGCTTAACCAAAAGCGCATGTAATAAACAAGCAGTACCGTTTGAAGCAGTACCGTTTTGCGTGCGGCTGTAGCTCAGTTGGATAGAGTACTTGGCTACGAACCAAGGGGTCGTGGGTTCGAATCCTGCCAGCCGCACCACCTTTCGAAGGGCCTTCCACACGGAAGGCCCTTTTTGTCTGCCTCGTCGCTACTTACTCTACTGCCGCGGCAACGAGCCGATATCGCCTATACGCTCGTCCGGTATCGGCAAATCTTCAACCGATGCCACCGCGCTCGGCTCGCCAATCGCCTCGGCTCGTTCGCCCATCAGCATTTGCGAGCGATGCGGGAATTCGTCGTCCACGGTATCGCCGAAAGAGTGACGCACGAACGCGCGCAGAAGCGCCACGCGCAGCGACGGTCCGCGCCCTTCCATCGTGTCCGCGTCCTTGCCGAAGCTCACGCTGCAGACCACCTCGCCGCGTCCGTGATCGCTCATTTCGAGCCGGCACGCGCGCTCGAGAACGACCGAAGCGGCTTCCCACGAAGTCGATGGCAGAAAGCGACCATCCCAAGGCCGGCCGCGATCGTTGCCGCGAATGGAGAGCGTCTGTCCGCTGTCGGTGAAGTGGATTTCGCGAATGAAGTCGTGCAGCCCGCGCGCTACCCAGTAGTCGAGTGCCTGGCCGTCGAGATCGGATGTTTGCATGTGGCGCTTCTCCTGTAGTCGTACAGGCATGCACGCGATGTGCCCGCGCCGTGGATCAATAGTCGGCGCGTTCGCGGTCGATGCGCATGCCGCCTTCCTGATTGCGATGATGCGGCTCGTCGCTAGGCCGCTCGCGCGCGATACGCATGACGTCCGGATTGGTCCGCACACGCCGCATTACGTTGGCGAGATGCACGCGGTCGCTGACCTGGATGACGAAGCGCAGCATCTTGGCTTCCTGCGAGACGTCTTCATCCATGGCGATATGGACGATGTTGGCATCCGCCGACGTAATGTCCGCCGCGACGCGCGCAAAAACGCCCTTCGTGTTTCTGACGAGCACCTTCACCGCGACATCGAACAAACGTCCCGGCTGCGGCGCCCACGCGACGTCGATCCAGCGGCCCGGATCGCGCCGATGAATCCGCTGCGCCACGCGACATTCGGTCGTATGAATGGCCATGCCGAGCCCGATGCCGATATAGCCCATGATGTCGTCGCCGGGAATCGGGCGGCAGCACGCGGAAAGCTGCACCGACATGCCTTCCGTGCCCGTGATGACAACTGGCGGCGCCGTATTCGTATTGACGTGATCGCGCGGCGAGTGATCGTCGTCGTCGCGGCCGTTCATCAGCACTTCGATGCGCTTGGCCATGACCGCCGCCACGCGCCTTCCAAGACCGATATCCGCGAAAATTTCCTGACGCGTCTTGTTGCCCGTCCATTGCACGAGCTTTTCCCAGACTTCCGGCGTGACATCCGAAAGCGCCAGACCATAGCCCTTGAGGCTTTGATCGACGAGACGTTCGCCCAGCTGCACGGACTCGTTCAGGCGCATTGTCTTCAGATAGTGACGAATGGCCGAGCGAGCCTTACCCGTGCGCACGAAGCCGAGCCACGCGGGATTCGGCTTGGAGTACGGCGCGGTAATGACTTCGACGATATCGCCGCTCTTCAACTCCGTGCGCAGCGGCAGCAATTCGTTGTTGATCTTCACCGCGACGCACTGATTGCCGAGGTCGCTGTGGATCGAATACGCGAAGTCGAGTGCGGTCGCGCCGCGCGGCAGCGGCATGATCTTCGACTTCGGCGTGAAAACGTAGACGGCGTCCGGGAACAGGTCGATCTTGACGTGTTCGAGGAACTCGCTCGAATCGCCTGCTTCGCTCTGAATGTCGAGCAGCGACTTGAGCCATTGATGCGCGCGCTTTTGCACGTCGTTGAGGTCGGCGCCGCCGTTCTTGTAGAGCCAGTGCGCCGCAACGCCCGCCTCGGCAATCTCGTGCATCTTGCGCGTGCGAATCTGGAACTCGATGGGCGCGCCGAACGGACCGACCAGCGTGGTATGCAACGACTGATAGCCATTGACCTTCGGAATGGCGATGTAGTCCTTGAACTTGCCCGGCACCGGCTTATAGAGCGCATGCAGCGCGCCGATGCACGTATAGCATTCGAGCGCGCTTTCCACGACCACGCGAAAACCGTAAACATCGAGCACTTGCGAGAACGACAACTGCTTGTCGCGCATCTTCTTGTAGATGCTGAAGATCGTCTTTTCGCGGCCGGTGACTTCGGCGCTGATCTTGGCGTCCGCGATGGTGCGCTGAACGGCTTCGAGAATCTTGCCGACCACTTCGCGCCGGTTGCCGCGCGCCGCCTTCACCGCTTTTTCGAGCGTGGCGTAACGGGTCGGATTGAAGTTAGCAAAGCTCAAATCCTGCAGCTCGCGATACGTATTGTTCAGACCCAGCCGATGCGCAATGGGCGCGTAGATGTCGAGCGTCTCGCGCGCGACGCGACGGCGCTTTTCCGACGGCACCGCGCCGAGCGTGCGCATGTTGTGCAGCCGGTCCGACAACTTGACGAGGATGACGCGGACATCGCGCGCCATGGCCAGCAGCATCTTGCGGAAGTTTTCCGCCTGCGCTTCCTCGCGATTGCGAAATTCCATCTTGTCGAGCTTCGACAAGCCGTCGACCAGTTCGGCGACCTTCGCGCCGAAGCGCTCCGCGATCTCCGTCTTGGTGACGCCCTGATCCTCGATCACGTCATGCAGCAGCGCCGCCATGATCGATTGCGCATCAAGCTTCCAGCCCGCGCAGATTTCCGCAACGGCAACCGGGTGCGTGATGTAGGGCTCGCCGCTTTGACGATACTGCCCGAGATGCGCTTCGTCGCTGAAATGGAAAGCCGACTTGACTTCCTTGATCTCTTCCGGCGAAAGATAGCCTGCAAGCGTGTTCGTCAGTTTCGCGATGGAAACGACGTCGTGCTTGCGCGGCTGTTCCGGCGTGGCGGTGGGCCCGAACAGATGGCGAAACGACTGTTCGAGGACCGCATCGATATATCTGCGCGCCGCTTGGGGCTTGTCCGCGTCGAGCACCGAATCCTGATCGATTTCGATGTCGGGTTCCACGGAGGCGGAGACGGGCAACGGTGCTTGACTCATGTTCGCCTCCGTGGGTAAGTGACGCGCAATGTCGTCCGGTTAGGAGAGTTGAAACGCCATGCAAAAAACAGCGCCCGTGATGAGGATCACACGGGCTGTTACGAAGGCAATTAAACCGGCACCTTCTTCAACATTTCGACGCCGACCTGGCCGGCCGCGATTTCGCGCAGCGCAACGACCGTAGGCTTGTCGCGGCTTTCGATCTTCGGCGTATGGCCTTGTGCGAGCTGACGCGCGCGATAGGTCGCTGCAAGCGCGAGCTCGAAGCGGTTAGGAATTTGTTTCAGGCAGTCTTCGACGGTGATGCGGGCCATGTTTGTTTCCTTCTCGATAT
Organism: Caballeronia sp. LZ001; assembly: GCF_031450875.1. Lineage (NCBI taxonomy): Bacteria > Pseudomonadati > Pseudomonadota > Betaproteobacteria > Burkholderiales > Burkholderiaceae > Caballeronia > Caballeronia sp. LZ001. The sequence continues at coordinate 2,388,544 of NZ_JARTVX010000004.1, forward strand.
GTACTTTATTCTACCTTATGTGACCGGCATGACCCGGCCACTACTTCGCGTCATTGCGCCTGCGCGGAGTGAATGCCGAGCTCCACGAATAACTCCGTATGACGCGCGTATTGCGAGGTGAAGCGCAGCCGCGTCGCCTTGACGAGACACTGCAACTCGGCGAGCGCGCGATCGAAGTTCTCGTTGATCACGACGTACTCCGCTTCCGATGCATGCGCCATCTCGCTGCCGGCTGCAAGCAGACGCCGCACGATCACTTTCTCCGAGTCCTGGCCGCGTTTTTTCAGACGGTCTTCGAGCGCGTCCAGCGAAGGCGGCAGAATAAAAATCTCGACCGCATTGCGGAACTGCTTCTTCACCTGCTGCGCACCCTGCCAGTCGATTTCGAGCAGCACGTCGTTGCCGTTACGCATCTGATCCTCGATCCACACCTTCGAGGTCGCGTAGTAGTTGCCGTGCACTTCGGCGCTTTCGAGGAATTCGCCTGCCTTGTGGCGTTCCATGAATTCATCGACGGAAACGAAGTGATACTGCACGCCGTTGCTTTCCTTCGGGCGCGGGTCGCGCGTCGTATAGGAAACGGACAGGCGGATAGCTTCGTCCTGTGCAAGCAGCGCGTTCACGAGCGTGGACTTGCCCGCACCCGAAGGCGCGACGACCATGAACAGGTTGCCCGGATAAATGCCCGTGTAGTTGCTGTGCGAGCGGTGCGTGTTGTTCGGCATGATGTTGCGTTACTCCAGATTCTGTACTTGCTCGCGCATTTGTTCGATGAGCAGTTTCAGCGTCATCGATGCATCCGCGAGTTCCTTCGCCGCGGCCTTCGAGCCGAGCGTGTTTGCTTCGCGATTGAGCTCCTGCATCATAAAGTCGAGGCGCTTGCCGACCTTGCCGCCCTTTTGCAACACGTGGCGCGTTTCGGTCAGATGCGCGGTAAGGCGCTGCAATTCCTCGGCGATATCGATACGAATACCGTACATCGTCACTTCCTGGCGAATGCGCTCGGCAATTTCCTCGCGCGGCACGCTCGCCGATGTGGCGCCGTCGTTCGTCGCAATGCCGAGCGCGTCTTGCAAGCGTTCGACGATCTTCTGCTGATGCTTCGCGATCAATTCCGGCACGAGCGGCGTGATGCGCGCGACGATGGCTTCCATCTCCGTCACGTTGTTGATGAGCACCGCGCCCAGCGCCGCGCCTTCACGCGCGCGCACGTCGATGAGATCGGCGATTGCCTGCTTGCCGCACGCGAGCACGGCTTCGCGCAACGTGTCTTGCGACACCGAGCTCTCTTTCAGCACGCCAGGCCAGCGCAGAATTTCGCCAGTGCGCATGCGTTCGGAGTCGCGAAACACGTCGAGCACGGCGCGTTCGAGCGCGGCGAGTTGCGTGAGCGCTTCGCGATTGAGCGCGCCCGCGTTGGCCGTCTGCTCCACGCGATTCAAATTGATGCGGATATCCACCTTGCCGCGCGAAAGCTTGCTCATCAGCATTTCGCGCAATTGCGGCTCGCTTGCGCGCACGTCTTCGGGCATGCGGAAGTTCAGATCGAGGAAGCGCGAATTCACCGTGCGCAATTCCACCGATACACCGACGCCCGAACCGCCCGCGCCATTGGGCCCCGCGCCATCCGCGACGACTTCGCGGGTCGCGCTGGCATAGCCTGTCATGCTGTAGATCATGGTACGTCTCGCGATGTGAGCCCTCGTTGCGAAGGCCGTTTCGATACGAGCGCCCGGCGCGCTTGAGGGTGCGCTTCGGTGGCACGCGTATGGCCGCCGGGCGAGGAACCGGCATTATCCCATTTTTACTGCCGCGCCCGCCGATATGACGCCTCGCGGCGCTTGCCGCGCGCGACAACGCCGGCTTTGGATTAACGATAAAATCGCGCACACGCCGCGCTTTCGCGTTATTCCCGCGTCTTTATCGAGCGCCGGCACTTTCATTACGCGTTCAACTCCACTCTGGCCCATCCATGACCGACTCTCCCCTGCTGAAACCTTCCGTTCCGCGTCCGGGCGGCCGCCGCGCGAATCAATTGCGCGACGTGCGCATCACGCGGCACTACACGAAGCATGCGGAAGGCTCGGTGCTCGTCGAGTTCGGCGATACCAAGGTCATCTGCACGGCGAGTATCGCCGAGCGCGTGCCGGAATTCCTGCGCGGGCGCGACCAGGGCTGGCTCACCGCCGAATACGGCATGCTGCCGCGCGCCACGCATACGCGCAACGACCGCGAAGCCGCGCGCGGCAAGCAAACCGGCCGCACGCAGGAGATCCAGCGGTTGATCGGCCGCGCGCTGCGCTCCGTATTCGATCTGAACGCGCTCGGTCCGCGCACGCTGAATATCGACTGCGATGTCATCCAGGCCGACGGCGGCACGCGCACGGCGAGCATCACGGGCGCGTTCGTCGCCGCGCATGATGCCGTTACGAAGCTCGTCGCGAATGGCCGTATCGCGCAATCGCCGATCAAGGATTTCGTCGCGGCCATTTCCGTGGGCATCTATCAGGGCGCGCCCGTGCTCGACCTCGACTACGAGGAAGACTCGCAGTGCGACACCGACATGAACGTCGTGATGACGGGCGCGGGCGGTTTCGTCGAAGTTCAGGGCACGGCGGAAGGCGCACCATTTTCGCGCGACGAAATGAACGCGCTGCTCGATCTCGCGGACAGCGGCATAAAAGGCCTGATCGCGAAGCAGAAAGCTGCATTGGGGATAGAAGGTGTCTGATACGGCAACACTCGGACGCGTGGTGCTCGCGTCGAACAACGCGGGCAAGCTGCGCGAATTCGCTTCGCTGCTGGATGCGGCGGGAATCGAATTGATCGCGCAGGGCGAACTCGGCGTGCCGGAAGCCGAAGAACCGCACGCCACTTTCGTCGAAAACGCGCTGGCCAAGGCGCGCCACGCCGCGACGCTCACCGGCCTGCCCGCTTTGGCCGATGACTCCGGCCTTTGCGTACGCGCGCTGAACGGCGCGCCCGGCGTGTATTCGGCGCGTTTCGCCTCGATGCGCGGCGGCGTGAAAAGCGATGCGGCCAACAACGCGCACCTCGTCTCCGAACTCGCCAACAAAGCCGACCGCCGCGCCTATTACTTCTGCGTGCTCGTGCTCGTGCGTCACGCGAACGATCCAGAACCGCTCATCGCCGAAGGCCGCTGGCACGGAGAAGTCATCGACACGCCGCGCGGCGCACATGGCTTCGGCTACGACCCGCACTTCTTTTTGCCGACGCTCAACGCGACGGCTGCCGAACTCGATCCGGCACGCAAGAACGCGCTTTCGCATCGGGCGCTGGCGCTGCGTGAATTGCTGCAACGTCTCAAGGAACTTGCGTGAATTCCGGTCCGAAGACAATCAATGTCGTGCAGGCATTCACGTCACTGGGCAGCATCCGGCTCAAGTCGTTGCCGCCGCTCGCGCTTTACGTGCATTTCCCGTGGTGCGTGCGCAAGTGTCCGTATTGCGATTTCAACTCGCACGAGTGGAACGGCGATGCGTTCCCCGAGGACCGTTACCTCGACGCCTTGCGTGCCGATCTCGAAAGCGCGCTGCCGCTCGTGTGGGGACGGCAGGTACACACCATTTTCATCGGCGGCGGCACGCCGAGCCTTTTGTCCGCGAAAGGACTCGACCAGCTGCTCTCGGACGCGCGCGCCTTGTTGCCCATCGACGCCGACGCCGAGATCACGCTCGAAGCCAATCCCGGCACCTTCGAAGCCGCGAAGTTTGCGCAGTTTCGCGCGAGCGGCGTGAACCGCTTGTCGATCGGCATTCAGAGTTTCGACGAAACGCATCTGAAGGCGCTCGGCCGCATTCACGATGCAACGCAGGCGCGCAAAGCCGTGGAGATCGCGTCGAAACACTTCGACAATTTTAATCTCGACCTGATGTTCGCGTTGCCGAAGCAGACGCTCGACGAATGCCGCCGCGATATCGACACCGCGATCGGCTTTGCACCGCCGCATTTGTCGCTGTATCACCTGACCATGGAGCCGAACACGCTCTTCGCGAAATACCCGCCCACGCTGCCCGACGACGATGCCGCCGCCGACATGCAGGACTGGATTCACGAACGCACGCGCGATGCCGGCTACGAGCATTACGAAGTATCGGCGTATGCGAAGCCGCATCGGCAAAGCAAACATAACCTGAATTACTGGCGTTTCGGCGATTACCTTGGAATCGGCGCGGGCGCGCATACCAAGCTCTCGTTTCCGCAAAAAATCTTGCGGCAGGCGCGCTTCAAGCATCCGGCGACATTCATGGACCAGGCGCTTTCGCCCGGCCAGAGCGCGATTCAGGAAGAGCGCGAAGTCGGACCGCGCGATCTGCCGTTCGAATTCATGCTCAACACGCTGCGTCTGGTCGAAGGCTTTCCGGTGCATTCGTTCATCGAGCGCACGGGCTTGTCGATGTCGGCTATCGAACCCGCGCTCGTCGAAGCGGAGAAGCGCGGACTCATCACGCGCGACTTCGAACGCATTGCGCCGACCGAGCTCGGCCAGCGCTTTCTCAACGATCTACAGGAGCTGTTCTTGAAGGATTCGCAAAATTGAGCGCGCCCACGTTGGGATCGGACTCGGTGATGCGGCATCGTCCGTTTGCGCTTTTCTGGAGCGCGCGGGTGATGTCGTCGGTGGCATTTCAGATGATGTCGGTGGCGATCGGATGGCAGGTTTATTCGATCACGCATAGCGCGTTTGCGCTCGGGCTCGTCGGACTCGCGCAGTTCCTGCCGATGTTCGTGCTCACGCTCGTCGTCGGCCATGTGGCGGATCGTTACGACAGGCGCACGATCGCGTGGGTTTGTCAGGGCATCGAGGGCGTCGCGGCGCTCTGTCTGTGCGCGGGCGCGTGGCATGGCTGGCAAAGCGTTGCGCCCATTTACGCGATTGCGGCGATCACGGGCGCGGCGCGCGCGTTCGAATCGCCATCAATGGCGGCGTTGCTGCCCAATCTCGTCCAGCGTTCGCAATTGCAGCACGCGACGGCGTGGTCCACCTCGGCAAATCAGACGGCGCAGATTCTCGGCCCGGCGATGGGCGGCCTCCTCTACGGCCTCGGCGCGTTGACGGTGTATGGCGCGGTAGCCGTCGCGTTTCTCGGCGCGGCGTTTGCCGTGGCGGCGATCAGGATCGATGAAGCCGTCCGCATGCGCGCGCCGCTGTCGTTCGAGGCGCTGTTTTCGGGCATCGCCTTCATCCGCAAGAAGCCGGTGATCCTTGGCGCGTTGTCGCTCGATTTGTTCGCGGTGCTGCTCGGCGGCGCGACCGCGCTCTTGCCGGTGTTCGCGCGCGACATCCTGCATACCGGACCTTGGGGCTTGGGTGTCTTGCGCGCGGCGCCGGCCGTGGGTGCGCTTACCGGCTCGATCTGGCTTGCGCATTTTCCGTTGCGGCAGCGTGCGGGCACGGCGCTTTTCGGTGGCGTGATTGCGTTCGGCATTGCGACGATCGTGTTCGGCTTGTCGCGCAACATTTATTTGTCGCTGGTGGCGCTCGCGGCGCTGGGCGCGTCGGATGTGATCAGCGTGGTCGTGCGCATGTCGCTCGTGCAGTTGCAGACGCCCGATGAGATGCGCGGACGCGTCGGCGCGATCAATTCATTGTTCATCGGGACGTCGAATCAGCTCGGCGAATTCGAATCGGGGATGACGGCGGGCTTGTTCGGCGCGGTGCCGGCGGTGCTGATCGGCGGACTCGGAACGATCGCCGTGGCGCTTCTATGGATGCAACTATTTCCTGCCTTGAAAGCGACGCGCTCGCTCGAAGGCTGATGGTTCCGAAGCGCGTTTGAGTGCGCTACAATACGCGCCTTGCTGGAGGTGTGGCCGAGCGGTTTAAGGCACCGGTCTTGAAAACCGGCGAAGGAGTGATCCTTCCGTGAGTTCGAATCTCACCGCCTCCGCCAGCGCGATCTCTAAAAGCCCCGTAATTTCTGAATTACGGGGCTTTTTGTTTTTTGGCGCGCAATTGATTCATCAGCAAGCAAGAACAGCGAGATTCTCTTTCGATCATGACGAACTGGTTGCACCGACGCTGGGAAATCAAGAAATTCGAGCATCCAGAACTGCTTACAGTCGGCATGCTCTAGCGTGCTATCGATCTTGGTTCATGGAGAAGCGCGCGTTTGATCGAGCCGCATGATCCAACACTGAAAGATCGACCAATAAGGCTTCGCGAAGGCGAATTCCCTGTGAAACCGCTCGAAACATGGCCAACTCGCCGCACTGGGTAACAAAAGCTTAAAACGAGACAACCGTCCGATACGGCTGCATGCCCAAGAGCAACAATCAATCGGATTCCTCCGATATATGAGGCATCGCCCGATCCCTATCCTTGACCTTGCTTCCTCGTCGCGTTAAACGCCTTTTCGCGATAAGGAAGCCGTTCGAAGTGTTTGACCTCGCCTCGCGCGAGGTCTTTTTTTTGCCTGCCGCGCGCGTGCACTTGCAAACAGCAACGAGCGCACAAACCCCATCTGCCACAATCCGCATGAACAAGGCGGCTTAATTACCATCTAACCGCCTCATCGATCGATAAAGCGGAGACAAGCCTGATGAAGCCAAGCCGTATCGCGCAAGTAACTTTGGGTTGCATCGCCATGACAGGCATAACAGCGCATGCACAGCCGCAACCCAACACTCAATGGCGTCAGGCGGAAACCTCGTTTTTCGATCTGATTCAAAACGGCTACGGAATCGTAGCCGTGACGAGCATCGCCGAACGCGCGTCCGGTCTGCCTGCGGATACTTACGTGCTGCAAAAAAACAATAGCGTCTTTCGTTGCGTCGAAACGCGCGCCGCCGAGCCAGAAACAACGAGAACCGCCGCGCCATTGCGCTGTGCGGAACTCGTCAAACCCTTCGTGGATTGATCAACCTACCGGCGCTTCGCCCTCGCCTGTTTCCTTTCCTGGGCGATCGTTTGGCGACTGCTTGCGGCCTTCGTCATCGCGTTCGGGCAGCTTGCTCTTCTCGTTGTCGCTGTGTTCGGCGGGTTGTGCTTCGGCCGGCTTCGCTTCGCTAGTCATGGCTCCTCCTTTTTGCCTTGGGTGTAAGCATCGTCAGCAAATCCTGCGCCTGTAAGAAGCGCATCCAAAAGCGCACGCAGAATCGCAAACACTGCGGCGCCGACACGGGCTACCATCGATCCATCGTCATCAGATGCTACTCGCGATGCCTAAAGCACCGATTCCGCCGTCAGCCACGCTCGTCGCCATCGTGCTTGCCGCGACATTGGCCGCCTGCACGATCACGCCGCCACCGAGCGTCATCGAAGCACGCTCCGCCGCAACCGCACCGTCTCGCGTATCGCTTGGCGACTACAAGGAGCGCGTCGCGCAACGTATCCTCGAACGCAATCCGTCGTACGTGCTGAAGGGCACGCCGCAAGCCATGCTGCGCTCGTTCGTGCTGGTGTCCTTTACCGTGGATCGCAACGGGCGCGTCGTCAATTCGTCGGTGTATCGCACCAACGGCGACGACGAAGCCGAAGCCACCGCGCTCGCCTCGCTGCGGCGCTCGTCGCCATTGCCCGTGCCGCCTGCGCGCCTCCTGAACGGCAACGGCCAACTCGAACTCTTCGAAGGCTGGATGTTCAACGACGACGGCCACTTCCAGTTGCAAACGTCGCATTCGCCACAAGCGACGACCATCGATTGATTGGCGCTCGCGCGGCACGCTCGTTATAATTTTTGACATCCCGGCCGGACCAGCTTCCGGCATGGCTTTCATACCGCGCCTACCCCTCGCGTCCGTTGAAAGTCTTTGTCCGGTTCGCGCTCTACTCCTGCGAGCCGCTCGACCGTTTTACCGCCCACCCCAACAAGCGTCTTGCGTGCGCTCTTACGCCTTGCTCGCCCATCGAGCAGAAATGCGCCACGATAAGCACCACAAAAGCGACACGACAACGGAGACACCATGTCATCACCCACGCTTTCCGCCGCCAAGCCAGGCGACGGCGCCCAAAGCACCTCGCGCGTGATCTTCGCGAGCTTCATCGGCACCGCAATCGAGTTCTACGATTTCTACGTCTATGCGACAGCCGCCGCGCTCGTCATCGGGCCGGTGTTCTTTCCACACGGATCGCCGGCCGCGCAAGCGCTTTCGGCTTTCGTCACGTTCGGCATTGCGTTCGTCGCGCGGCCTATCGGCTCGTTCATCTTCGGGCACTTCGGCGATCGCGTCGGACGCAAATCGACGCTCGTCGCGTCGCTGCTCGTCATGGGCATTTCAACGACGCTCATCGGCTTCGTGCCCGGCTACGATTCCATCGGCAGTCTCGCGCCCGTGCTCCTGTGCATCCTGCGCTTTGGGCAAGGCATCGGGCTCGGCGGCGAATGGGGCGGCGCGGCGCTACTTGCAACGGAATACGCGCCCAAGGGCAAGCGAGGCCTCTTCGGCATGTTCCCGCAGCTCGGGCCGTCGATCGGCTTTCTTGCTTCCAACGGCCTGTTCTTCGGCCTCGCGCTCTCACTCTCCGACGAACAATTCCGCAGTTGGGGCTGGCGCGTGCCGTTCATCGTGAGCGCGGTGCTCGTCGGGCTCGGGCTTTACGTGCGCCTGAAAATCGCGGAGACGCCCGCATTCCGCACGGCCGTCGAGCGTCACGAGCGCGTGCGCGTTCCCATCGCCACGCTGCTCGGCCGTTATCTCGCGCCGACCTTGCTCGGCGCCTTCGCGATGGTCGTCTGCTACACGCTCTTCTACATCTCGACGGTCTTCTCGCTGTCGTACGGCGTCTCCACGCTGCATTTCTCGCGCGAGAAATTTCTCGGTCTCTTGTGTTTTGCCGTGCTGTTCATGGCAATTGCGACGCCGATCTCAGCCATCGCCAGCGACCGCTTCGGCAGACGGCCCGTGTTGATCGTCGGCTGTCTCGCGGCGATTCTCTCCGGCTTCGCAATGCTGCCTCTGCTCGGCAGCGGCAACACGGTCTACGTCGCGCTCTTTCTGACCATTGAATTGTTCTTGATGGGCGTGACTTTCGCGCCGATGGGCGCGCTCCTGCCCGAGCTGTTCCCGACGAGCGTGCGCTACACCGGCGCGGGCGTCGCGTACAACTTGGGCGGAATTCTGGGCGCATCGGTGGCGCCTTATATCGCGCAATTGCTCGCAAATCGCGGCGGACTGTCGTGGGTCGGCGGGTACGTATCGGCGGCGGCGGCGGTGAGCCTCATCGCCGTGCTGTGCATGCGCGAGACGCGCGACATCGCACTTGAATAGCGTTCGAATGACTTCGATGGCGATACCGGCGCGTTCAACGATCGCGCGGGTTCACGGCATGTGCGGGCACCGGCTGGCCCTTGATGAGCGGCACGCGCTTGCGTTCCCGTTCGACGCGCGTGCGCTTGCGCTCGGCCCAAAAGTGCGCGAGCCATAGGAGCGTGCCGACAGCGAGCGCATCGGCGGCAAGACCGCCAATCCACTGATCGTGCGTCATGCCGATGGCGCGCAACGCCGAATCCAGCACGAGCGACACACACGTGCCCGCGATGAAGCACACGAGCCCTTGCTGCCCGATGGTCACCACGCCCGGCAATTTAGCCGCGAGCGCCTTGATCCATCCCGCATAGACCGCGCGTGCGATCACCCACGCAACGGCGGCGAAACTCACGATACGCAACGTCGCCAGGTTCTGCTTGAGGTATCCCGGCGGCGCTTGCGTTTCCAGGAAGAGCTTGAAGAATGCGAAGGTCAGTGCGATCGCGATCGCTCCGCACGTCAGCCAACGCGCAGTACGGCTTGCGTGGAAGTCGTTGCTGACAGGCTGCACGCGCGCAAGGATGCCCATCACGAACATGAGCTGCCACGCGAACGGATTGAACGACCACGCTTCGGCGTAGGTCGAGGGCAGCGCGCGCGCCAAGGGAAGAGCGGCGAGCCACACGAGCAGACTGCCGAACATGGCGATAACGGGCTTCCTCTCGGCGAGCGGAACCACGAAAGGCACCGCGAGCGCGAAGATGGAGTACATCGGCAAGACTGACGAAAGATACGGCTGCTGGCGCAAGGTCGTGATGTCGAACAAGAGCCCGACCGGACGCGCGAGGAACGTCGGCCATTCGGTGTACCGCAGCATCGGCGAATCGATTTTGAGGAGCATCAGCAATGCGCCGCCGATCAACATGAGAACCGCGGTCAGCAGATAGGCGCGATAGATCTCCCAGCTGCGCTTGAAAAAGCGTCGGCGGGCGGCTTGTGCACTACGGCGAGTCGCAAGCGCCGTGTATGCCGCCGCCGACGCATAACCGCCGAGGAAGACGAATACTTCCGCGGAATCGCAGAACGCGTATTGATGCAGCGTAAAGTGCGACAGCACGCTTCCCGAAATATGGTCGACCGCGATAATGAGCAGCACGACGCCTCGAAAGAAATCGACTTCGAGAGAACGTTGGGTCGGGGAACTCATTGGACGAATGCTCCACGCACTGCGGTCGGGCGCGCGGCCAACATGGCGTTCGCGCGCATACGGGGTTTGTACCTAGCCTTAAAAGAAAATTCCCTGAATCAACGCGTATTTAAATTAACACTTGAAGACAGTCGGGAAGCTGGCGGCAAAATGACTATTTTGTTGGGTGTTGCAGTAACTATGCCAATACCTAATACTCGATAAAACGCCGGTCGCGGGAAGGAATGCCGTTTCAATCGACAGGAGGCTGAAATGCCTTTTCATCTGCAGAGTTCGCATCTCGTCGTGGTCATCGCACTGGCCTTGGTGACGGCCTTGCTCCTTGCGATGAAGTTCCGGCCGCTCACATGGCGCGGCGTCGTTTGCGAGGCGCTCATTGCGAATATCGGAGCCATCGGCGCGGTGATCGCTTTCGAGATGCTTACCGGCTAAAACGTGTCCAGCTTTCGACTGACCAAGATTTTTCAAGCCGATTGAACTTTCGTCACGGGCAAAAGTCTTTTCAGGAGTGCCGTGCATGCGCGGCAACCTTCTCCTCTCCGCTCCCGTTATCGGGAGCGTTTCTTGGGCGCCTGGCGAAAGCCTCGCGCCTGTTCTTTTTTCTGGCTCCGGGGTCTGCTTCGTCAGGCGTAACCTGCCGCATGCTTGGGACGCTCGCTATACTCTGCCCTTTGGCCGAAGCGACCGCATGATCCGAGCGCTACGTTCTCTTTCTCTTCGCACCGCGCGACGCACACGCGGCCTGTGGCGTCGCTACGGTATCTTCTGGCTTGGCGCAATCGCCGTCGGACTGATCGCCGTCTACTATGCGCGGCTGATCGACTGGAGCTACGGACTTTTTCTCGATGCGCGCGCCGCGCACGCCTGGCTGCCGCTCGTCATCACACCGGCCGCCGCCGCGCTATGCGTTTTCGTCACGCGCAGGTTCTTTCGCGGCTCGGAAGGCAGCGGCATCCCGCAGGTCATCGCCGTACTCAACAGTCCGACTTCGGAAGCCGGCGGACGGCTGCTTACGCTCAGGATTCTCGCGAGCAAGATTGCCGTATCGTTCATCGCGATTCTGGGCGGCTTCACCATCGGCCGTGAAGGTCCGACCGTGCAAGTCGGCGCGGCGCTCATGTTCAACATGCGGCGCTTCTACCCGCGCTCGAACTCGCTGATCGAACGGCAACTCGTGCTGGCGGGCGCGGCGGCCGGTCTGTCGGCGGCGTTCAACACGCCGCTCGCGGGCATCGTCTTCGCCATCGAGGAGCTCACGCGCAGCTTCGAAGTGCGCACGAGCGGCGTGCTGATCACGGGCATCATCATCGCGGGGATCGTGGCGCTCGGGCTCAACGGCAACTACACGTATTTCGGCACCATCGACGTCGGCACGCACTTTTCGAACATGCTGGCCGTCGCGGTGATCGTGACCGCCATCGTTACGGGCATGGCGGGCGGCGTCTTCTGCTGGCTCCTTCTGAACACGTCGAGGTGGATTCCCGCGCCCTTGCGGCATTTGCATGCGTCGCGTCCGGTCGTGTTCGCCGCGCTGTGCGGACTGGTCATCGCGATCGTCGGGCTCGTGTCGGGCGGCACGACCTTCGGCAGCGGCTATGCGGAAGCGCGCGGTCTGCTCGAAGGCCGCGAACATCTTTCGGTGTTCTACCCGCTATTGAAAATGATCTCGATGATCGGCTCGTATCTGCCGGGCATTCCGGGCGGCATCTTCGCGCCGTCGCTGTCGATTGGCGCGGGCTTCGGCAACGTGTTGCATCTGCTGTTTGGACAGATGTCGCTGCCCATGATGATCGCGCTCGCGATGGTCGGCTATCTTGCGGCCGTGACGCAATCGCCGATTACAGCGTTCGTCATCGTGATGGAGATGATCAACGGCCACGCGCTCGTCATCTCGCTGATGGCGACCGCGCTGGTGTCGAGCCGCGTGTCGCGCTTGTTCGCGCCGCCTTTATACGAGGCGCTGTCCGAGCGCTATATGGCGCCGTTGCCACAACCGGCGGCCTCGCCCGAGGTGCCGGAAAGAGACGAGGCCGTCGTCGAGAAAGACGCGGCCCCGCAAAAGTAATCAGCCTTACGCGCCGATCAGTCCCAATGCCCTGCCACATAGCGATGCTGGCCGTGATCTTCCACCCAAACGGCCGGCACCCAGTGGTGGCCGACGTGCTCGGCTTCCCAATGGCCGTCCGCCCAGACGTAGTGGCCGTGTTCCCAGTTCCAGTGACCCTGATCCCACACGTAACCCGCGCGTGCGGGCGGCACCGGCTCATGGCGCGGCGCGGGCGGCGCGCTAGGCGCCACGATCACGATTTCGGCCGATGCCGCGGTCACGGTGAGCGCGCCAGCGACGATAAGCGCGGTTGAAGCGAGCAAATGGCGAACGGAAGTTTTCATACTTGGACCTCGTATTCCTGGACATTGAACGCGCCGGGTGGCGCGGATTTTCATGTCGGCAACGCAACCTTGCTGCCGATGTCCGTTCAATGCGCGACGTGGTCAAAAGGAAGACAAACGTCTGATTACGAGATGACCAAAGTGCAACCGAATATTGATGAAAGCCGAACGCGCACTTGAAGCCGCGCGCAAACGATAGCGTCGCCATGAAAAAAGCCAGGATCGCCCGATCCTGGCTTCATACCTTCATCTCGATACACAAGCCCGGCGTTATGCCGGCGGTATCTCGATCTTCACTTCCAGCACTTCGAGATCGTCCTGACGTTCGAGGCTCACTCGAATATCGTCGTCAGTAATCTTCACGTACTTCGAAATCACCGCAACGAGTTCCCGTTGCAACGCCGGCAGGTAATCGGCGGCGGCTTTGCCACCCGCGCGCTCGTGCGCAATGATCAACTGCAAGCGTTCCTTCGCGACCGCAGCGGACTTTTTCTTCTCGCCCAGCAAAAACGAAAGAATCGACATTGCGTCCCCTTACTTGGTGCCGAAGATACGTTGCAGCAGCCCTGGCTTTTGATAATCCGTGAAGCGCAGCGCCTTTTCCTCGCCGAGAAAACGCGACACCACGTCCTTGTACGATTCCGCAACGTCGGTGCCGTCCAAATGCACCGCGGGCAAGCCCTGGTTCGATGCATGCAGCACCGCTTCCGACTCCGGAATCACGCCGATCAGCTCGATCCGCAAAATCTCCTGGATGTCGTTCAACGACAGCATCTCACCTTCGGAGACGCGCTTCGGGTTGTAGCGCGTGATCAGCAGATGCTCCTTGACCGGGTCCTTGCCTTCGATCGCGCGCTTGGTCTTCGAAGCGAGAATGCCGAGGATACGGTCCGAGTCGCGCACGGACGACACTTCCGGGTTCGTCACGATAAGCGCTTCGTCCGCGAAGTGCATGGCCATGAGCGCACCCGACTCGATACCCGCCGGCGAGTCGCAGATGATGTACTCGAAGTCCATCTTGCTCAGTTCGTCGATCACCTTCTCCACGCCTTCGAGCGTGAGCGCGTCCTTGTCACGCGTCTGAGACGCCGGAAGGATGTAAAGGTTCTCGAGCTTCTTGTCCTTGATGAGCGCCTGATGCAGGTTCGCCTCGCCCTGGATCACATTGATGAGGTCGTACACCACGCGGCGTTCGCAACCCATGATGAGGTCGAGGTTGCGCAGACCGACGTCGAAGTCGATCACGGCCGTCTTGTGGCCGCGCAATGCGAGCGCCGATGCGAAGCTCGCGCTGGTGGTCGTCTTGCCGACGCCGCCCTTCCCCGAAGTCACCACAATGATTTTTGCCATACAAGTACCTTGTGTTCGTCAAATAGGTCCGTCGCGTTGCTTAATCGAGCGCGCGCCAAGGGGCATCGGGCGCGCGGCGTCAGGTCAGCCGCAGCGGTTCGATCATCAGTTTTTCTTCGTCCAGCCAGATCTGCACCGGCTTGCTCTGTACATCGGGCGAGAGCGGGTTCTCGGTCGTCCGGTAGATTCCCGCGATGGAGATGAGTTCCGGTTCGAGACAAGTGCAGAAGATCCGCGCGTCGTGATTGCCGTGCACGCCTGCGAGCGCGCGGCCTCGCAATGGCGCATAGATATGGATATTGCCTTCCGCGATGACCTCGGCGCCGTACGACACGAGCCCGAGCACGATGAGATCGCCCTTCGCGTAGACCTGCTGACCCGAGCGCAACGGCCGGTCGATGATGGTCGACGGCTGCGGCAGCGCGGGCGGCGGCGTGATGGCGACTGCTGCTTCGATCGCCGCGGCGGCCTCGACGTTAGGCTTGGCCTCATCGACCGAAGGCTTCGGCGCGCCACGCCGGTCGCGCGCCTCGAGGACCGGCAAGCCGCCCTCGCTTGCCCATTGAATTGCCCAGCGCTGCACCGGCAACGCGACGATGCCCACGGGCCGCATGCGCACGCTCTTCAGGAGCGTCTCCAATTCCGCGAGCGAGACGCGCTCGCCTTCGCCGCCTTCGGCTTTCTCGGCGAGCCGGCGCACGTCGATGGCGACCACGTCGCCCGCGAAGAATTCGGGAGTCGCCTCGAAGCGCCGCGTGAGTTCAGTGCGCAGGGCATCGAGGTCTGGAGTCTTGACGACGAAGTAGAGCGTGTCGACGGAGCCGCTGCGCAGTTCGAAGAAGGGCGTTTTGTTGAGCGACATAGGAACGGCCAAAATTTTTGCGTATTTTACAGGCGTGTGGGCGCGCGGCCATACTTTTTACGGCCCGTTTCAGCTATCGGAAACGATGAGTACGCGCGAAGGAAGGGTGAAGCGAGACTTACGCGCCGGTCTCGCGCTGAACGTGGCGCACGTAGAGCAGTTCGTGCTCCTGTTCGTGCGACGACATCGTGCGGCGATCGCCCGTGGGTCCGAAGCCCAGACGTTCGTAGAAGCGCATTGCGGTGCGGTTTTCGTCGGCGATCCACGCATGCACTTCCGATGCGCCCTGCGCCGCGAGCCAGTGCGACGCGGCGTTCACGAGCAACTCGCCGCCACGCAGGTGGCGCACTGCCGGCGCGACCCAGAGCGCCGCCACGAAGGCCCGCGCCGATCCGGCTTCCTCGACATACGCATGCACGAGCCCGCAGGGATGCCCTTCCGTGTAGAGCAGGAAGGTCGCGACGCGAGGCGAATGCGCGTGCTCGGCGGCGGTGTCGTCGAACGATTGCGGTTCGACGCGCAGCGCATCTTCCAGCGTCTCGCCGAACGCATAGGGCGCTTCGCGCAGCGATGACGTGCGCAGCTCGCGCAATACCGCGCCCTGTTGCGAGGCGATTCGGTTGACGGTCAGTGAGGGACTCATGCGGGGCTCATGCAGGCAAATTCTCTCTGGCTCTCTGGCTTCTCTGCCTCGAAGGCGCTCGGGCCTTTCCGGTATTCGGGCCATTCGCGTAGCTTCAACCGAACGGGCGTACCCGTCAATTCTTTCTTCTCGGATAGTGCTTTACAGCGCACATGCAGACGCGCTCTCGCCGCTTACGCACCATCACGGCGCGCGCAAACGGTACTCGCGCGCTTCTTTACGGCGCGGCGTAGGCGCCTACGCCATCCGGCCAGGGCGTAAGCAACTCGAAGCCGTCTTCCGTTACCGCGACCATGTGTTCCCACTGCGCCGACAGCGAGCGGTCCTTCGTGGTCACCGTCCAGCCGTCGCGCGACTGCTGCGTGGCGGGACGGCCCGCGTTGATCATGGGCTCGATGGTGAAGACAAGGCCGGCCTTGAGCCGCAGACCCGCGCCGCGCTGGCCGTAATGCAGCACTTGCGGATCTTCGTGATACACGCGGCCGATGCCGTGACCGCAGTACTCGCGCACCACCGAAAAGCCTTCCCGGTGCGCGACCGTCTGGATTGCGTGGCCGACGTCGCCGAGCGTCGCGCCCGGACGCACTTCGCGGATGCCCGCGACCATGGCTTCGTAGGTGGTTTCGGTGAGGCGCCGCGCTTCCTTGTTCGGCGTGCCGGCGTAGTACATGCGGCTCGTGTCGCCGAAGTAGCCGTCCTTGATGATGGCCACGTCGATATTGATGATGTCGCCGTCTTTCAGTTCTTTCGGGCCGGGAATACCGTGACAGACGACATGATTCACCGACGTGCAGACCGTCTTCGGAAAGCCCATGTAGCCAACGTTCGCCGGCACGGCGTTCAGTTCATCGACGATGAAGCGGTTGCAGAGGGCGTCGAGTTCGTCCGTGGTGACGCCGGGGCGCACGTGTTCCCCGATCATGGCGAGGACTTCGGCGGCCATGCGGCCGGAGATGCGTAACTTCTCGATGTCAGCGGGTGTCTTGAGCGTAATGGCCATTGGCAGATGTGTTCGTCGCGCCTGCGTGCGTGGCGCGAGAAACGCCGCTTGGGGCGCGCCGTGCACGAGGACATTGGGGCCGATGATAGCACTCTCGTGCGGCCCTCTCTCTTTGGAAAGGCGCATGCGTGCTGCGTTTCGTGGCGACACCGGGCGTTTGCGATCGCGCCATGCGGTCTTGTGATCGATGCGCGATTGTGGTCTAGTGACCCGCATTCGCACTTGAAAACCCGAGCCTGAAGATATGAACCTGCAACGCCTGAATGCTGCTCGTGCCGTTTATTCCGTCTATGCCGTTTGTACCGTTACCGCGGTCTTGTCCGTGCTGGCTGCCTGCAGTTCGACGAGTGGCCCGGAGCTGAGAGCGTCGAAGCCCGTGATTCATGTTTCATCGGCGCGGCGTGCGTCGGATATATCGGGCTGTCTCGAAGGCAGGTTGCCTTCGGTGCAGACGGTGCGCAATCAAGGAACGACGGAGCTCGTCGTCGGACCGAACGCGTGGCTCGTGACCTTGACGCCATCCGCGTATGGAACAGAGGTGAAGGTGCAGCGATCCGTGGATGACTACAGCGGGTTGCCGGAGCCCGAACTGAGGTTCGATGTGGCGCGATGCACGACTTGATGCGAAGGCCTTGAACGAAACCGGGCCCCCAACGAAAAACCCCGCAAGTCTCACGACTTGCGGGGTTTAGTATCTTGGCGGAAAGGGTGGGATTCGAACCCACGGTACAGCAAAACTGTACACTGGATTTCGAGTCCAGCGCATTCGACCACTCTGCCACCTTTCCGTCTACCAGACTAGGCCTTAAAGGCTTTGCCGGCCTTCGCGAAGCGGGTCGTTGCCAAGCGAAGAACGAAAGTATAACGAAGTCGTTCGAGCTTTCCAAGACCCTTTTTAAAAATAAACGTCAGACCACGGCCGGCGCCTCGATACGCTCTGCGCCACGCATGTAAGGGCGCAAAACCGCGGGAATGGTCACCGAGCCGTCCGCGTTCTGGAAATTCTCCAGTACGGCAACCAGTGTGCGTCCCACCGCGAGACCCGAGCCGTTGAGCGTATGCACGAACTCCGGCTTGCCTTGCGCATTGCGAAAGCGCGCCTGCATGCGTCGCGCCTGGAAGGCCTCGGTATTCGAGCAGCTCGAAATCTCGCGATAGGTGTTTTGCGCCGGCAACCACACTTCGAGGTCGAAGGTCTTCGCCGCCGAAAAGCCCATGTCGCCCGTGCAAAGCGTGATTACGCGATACGGCAATTCGAGCTTCTGCAGAATGGTTTCGGCCTGCCCGACCATCTCGTCGAGCGCGGCGTACGAATGCTCGGGCGCGACGACCTGCACCATCTCGACCTTATCGAATTGATGCTGGCGAATCAGGCCGCGCGTGTCGCGTCCATATGAACCCGCCTCGGAACGGAAGCACGGCGAATGCGCCGTCAGCTTCACCGGCAGCGCGCTCGCTTCGAGGATGCTGTCGCGCACGGTGTTCGTGAGTGAAATCTCCGAGGTGGAGATGAGGTACTGCGTGACCGTGTTTTCGTCGCCGCCCTTCTCGACGCGGAACATATCGTCGGCGAATTTGGGCAACTGTCCGGTACCGTAGAGAATCTCAGGATTCACGATGTACGGTGTGTACGCTTCTGTATAGCCGTGCTGTTCGGTGTGTGTGTCGATCATGAACTGCGCGAGCGCGCGATGCAGCCGCGCAATAGGCCCGCGCAAGAGCGTGAAGCGCGCGCCCGAAAGCTTTGCGCCGGTTTCGAAATCGAGGCCGAGCGGCGCGCCGACATCGACGTGATCCTTGACCTCGAAATCGAACGCGCGCGGTGAACCCCAGCGGCGCAATTCGACGTTCTGCTTCTCGTCGTTGCCCACAGGCACGCTTTCGTGAGGCAGATTCGGCACGGTCAGCATCAGGTCCGACAGACGCTTCTGCACGTTTTCGAGTTGCGTCGCCGATGCCTTCATCGTGTCGCCGATGCCGCCTACTTCCGCCATCACCGCCGACGTGTCCTCGCCACGGCCTTTCATCGCGCCGATTTGTTTGGACAGGCTATTGCGGCGCGCCTGAAGTTCTTCGGTGCGGGTCTGGATGTCGCGTCGCTCGGCTTCGAGCGCGGCGAAGGCGGCGACGTCGAGCGTGTAGCCTCGGTCGGCGAGGCGCTTCGCGACGCCGTTCAGGTCTTTACGGAGGTGTTGAATGTCGAGCATGTCGGGGATGCTTTTGTTAAGTATTCGAAAACGACGATTTTAGCGCACGCATCGGGCGCGGCCGTGGCTGGCGTTCAGGCGATCATGCACCGCCGATATTTGCGGCAAGGCGCGCCGCCAGTAGCTGTGAAGTCTAACGCACCGGTTACGGCCGGCGCGTGCCGCTTCGATTCGCTCGATGAAACAGGCGGGCGGTGCGAGTGAAACGAAGCACCCGCCGGCGTGCAACACCCTTTACCGCTTCTTCTCATCCTTGTGCTCGCGCCGCCAGGCTTCATCGAGTTCCGCGAGACGCGACAGCTTGTCGCCGATCTTGCCTTCCAGCCCGCGCGGCGTCGGCACATACCAGTGCGGATCGCGCATGCCGTCCGGCAGATAGGTTTCACCGGCGGCATAGGCGTCCGGTTCGTCGTGCGCGTAGCGATACTCGTGGCCGTAGCCGAGCTCCTTCATCAACTTCGTCGGCGCGTTGCGCAGATGCACCGGCACGCCGCGCGACTGATCCTTGCCGACGAAGCGCCGTGCCTCGTTATACGCGTTGTAGCCCGCGTTCGATTTCGGCGCGACCGCCAGATAAATGAGCGCCTGCCCGAGCGCCAGTTCGCCCTCGGGCGAGCCGAGCCGCTCGTAAGTTTCGGCGGCATCGAGCGCGATGCGCGCGCCACGCGGATCGGCAAGACCGATATCTTCCCAGGCCATCCGGACGATGCGCCGCGCCAGATAACGCGCGTCCGCGCCGCCGTCGATCATGCGGCAAAACCAGTACAGCGCGGCGTCCGGATTGCTGCCACGCACCGACTTGTGCAGCGCGCTGATCTGGTCGTAGAACGCGTCGCCGCCCTTGTCGAAACGGCGCAGATTTTCGGCGAGCGCGCTGCCGAGCAACGCGCCATCCACGTGCGTCTGCTTCTGCTGCGCGGCCGCGCGTGCGACGATTTCCAGGTTATTCAGGAGCTTGCGGCCGTCGCCATCGGCGGAACCGATCAGCGCGTCGCGCGATTCGTCGGTGAAGGTCAGGCCGCCGAGTTCAGTGCTTGCGCGCTCCAGCAGTTCTCTCAACTCGTCGGCGTCCAGGCTTTTCAGCACGTAGACGGCGGCCCGCGACAACAGCGCGCTGTTCACCTCGAACGACGGATTTTCGGTCGTCGCGCCGACGAACACGAACAGGCCCGACTCCACGTGCGGCAAGAACGCGTCCTGCTGGCTCTTGTTGAAGCGATGCACTTCATCGACGAACACGAGCGTCTGGCGCCCGTTTGCGCGATGAATCTGCGCCGTCTCGACCGCCTCGCGGATATCCTTCACGCCCGAGAGCACCGCCGAAAGCGAGATGAACTCGGCGTTGAAGGCAGCGGCCATGAGGCGCGCGAGCGTGGTCTTGCCGACGCCGGGCGGGCCCCAGAGGATCATCGAATGCGCCTCGCCCGATTCGAACGCGACGCGCAGCGGCTTCGCCTGACCGAGCAGATGCTTCTGCCCGATCACGTCGTCGATGGTGCGGGGGCGCAGGCGTTCCGCGAGCGGGACGGTGCCACGGTTTTCTTCGAACATGTGCTTGCTGAGTGAGGTGAGGCGCCGACGGCCGGGTCACCGGACGCATTCTTGCCTATGCCGAACGGCAGAGCTAGCGCATTGCTCCGCGTGGCCGCAAAATCCGGGTCATTATGACAGCCGATGCTCGCGCGCGAGCGACGGCTTCGGACAAACCGCGAACAGACAAGATAAGGATCAAATCCGATGCAGCAAGAGGACACGTCGACTTACGCCCCGCTCATTCCCGTGCCGCCCGAACGGCGCGCCTTCGGCACCAGCGACGCCTTCGCGCTGTGGTTCTCGCTCGGCATCGGCCTGCTGGTCGCGCAGGCGGGCGCGCTGCTCGTGCCGGGTCTGTCGCTGCCGCACGCACTCGTGGCAATCGTCATCGGCACGGTGATCGGCGTGGTGCTGCTCGCGCTCGCGGGCGTGGTCGGCGCGGACACGGGGCTCGCCGCCATGTCCTCGCTGCGCCCGACGCTCGGTGTGCGCGGCGCGTCGGTGCCTGCCGTGCTCAACGCCGTTCAACTGGTCGGCTGGGGCTCGTTCGAAATCATCGTCATGCGCGATTCCGCGGACGCGCTCGCCAAACAATCTTTCAATCTGTCGATGCCGCTCGTCTGGACCGTGATCTTCGGCGTGCTCGCCACGCTGCTCGCGGTGAGCGGTCCGCTGTCCTTCGTGCGGCGCTTTCTGCGTACCTGGGGCATCTGGCTTTTGCTCGCGGGCGCGGGCTGGCTCACGTGGAATCTGCTGGCCAAGCAGGATCTGGCCGCGCTGCTGGCGCGTCCTGGCACCGGCGAGCTGGCGTTCGGCGCGGGGATCGATCTGGTCGTTGCCATGCCGCTTTCGTGGCTGCCGCTGATTGCCGATTACACGCGCTTTTCTCGCAGCGCGGGCGGCTCGTTTCGCGGCACGCTGCTCGGCTACGGCATCGCGAACCTGTGGTTCTACGCGCTCGGCGCGGTGTACGGGCTGGCCGCGGGCGGCGGCGATGCGCTCCTCACCATCGCGCTCGCGCAGGCGGGTGGCGGCATTGCGCTGCTCCTGATTCTCATCGATGAAATCGACAACGCCTTCGCCGATATACACTCCGCCGCCGTATCGACGGGCACGTTCTGGGCGCGCGTGAGCGTACCCGTGCTTTCCGCCGCGTTCGGCGCGCTCTGCACGCTGGTCGCGCTCGCCGTTGCCATGGGCAAGTATCAGAACTTCCTGCTGCTGATCGGTTCGGTGTTCGCGCCGCTCTTCGGCGTGGTGCTGGCCGATCACTTCATCGTGAGAAAACGCCGCGTCGATCTCGCCGCGCTCGGCCAGTCCGTCGGCCGCTATGGCTATTCGGGCGGCTGGCACGTGAGCGCCTTTGTCGCGTGGGCGATCGGAATCGCGGCCTATCACGCGATCAACCAGTGGCTGCCGAATCTGGGCGCGACATTGCCATCGCTTGCGTTGGGCGCCGTCTGCTACTTGCTGCTGGTTTCGACGCGGCGGGCGGCGTTGGCTTCGTAACGTCTCGCCCGATTCACGCGCGCCGCTCGACGCCCGGAAACACGCACAACAATTCGAACGCGAGATTCGCCCCGAGCAGCGCCGTGGTTCCGAACGGATCGTACGGCGGCGCAACCTCCACCAAATCCGCGCCGACGATATTCAAGCCCCACGCGCCGCGCACGATCTCCAGCGCCTGCGGCACCGTCAGACCCGCGATTTCCGGCGTGCCGGTTCCGGGCGCAAACGCCGGATCGATGCCATCGATGTCGAAGGTGATATACACCGGCCCGTCGCCCATCTGTTCGCGCACTTCGGCCATCAGCGGCGCGAGCGACTTGTTCCAGCACTCCTCCGTCTGCACGACGCGAAAGCCCTGTTCGCGGCACCAGTCGAAATCGCTCGCCTCGTAGCCTGTGCCGCGCAGGCCGATCTGCACGACGCGCCCACAATCGAGCAAGCCCTCTTCCACCGCGCGGCGAAACGGCGTGCCGTGCGCGATCTTCTCGCCGAACATGGTGTCGTTGACGTCGGCGTGAGCGTCGATGTGAATGAGCCCGACCTTGCCGTGCTTCGCATGGATCGCCCGCAGAATCGGCAATGCGATGGTGTGATCGCCGCCAAGCGTGATCGGCTTGCAGTCGTGCGCGAGGATCTCGCCATATGCGCGCTCGATGCGGTCGATCGAATCCAGCAGGTTGTACGGATTGATCGCGACATCGCCGATATCGGCCACGCGCAGCGAGTCGAACGGCGCGGCGCGCGTCGCCATGTTGTACGGGCGCAGCAGCACCGATTCGCTGCGCACCTGGCGCGGGCCGAAACGCGCGCCCGTGCGATTCGACGTACCGAGGTCGAACGGCACGCCGACGAAACACACGTCGAGACCGGCGGCCGTCGGCACGTTCGGCAGACGCATCATCGTGGTGATGCCGCCGCAGCGCGGCATCTGATTGCCGGAAAGCGGTTGCGGACGCTCGGCGTTAAAGTGTTCGGCAGGCGTAAAGAGCGAAGACATATTCATGGTGTCAAATGTTCCCGTTGAACCAAAGATGGCGTATTAGTACGCGCTTTTGACCCAAGCTAAAATGGCGACAAAAACAACTTCACATCGATCCCAATCGATGTATAGGCGGCGCGCGTGTTCACTCATCTGTCCGATCTGGATTTGCGGCTCATACGCGTGTTTCTCGCCATCGTCGATGCAGGCGGCGTTTCCTCCGCGCAGGCCACGCTCAATGTTGGCCAGTCGACCATCAGCACGCAACTCGCGACGCTCGAAACGCGCCTCGGCTACCGGCTTTGCGAGCGCGGACGCGGCGGTTTCGCACTCACTTCGCGCGGCGAGCAATTCGTCGATGCATGCAGAGCGTTGCTCGCCGCTGTCGAAACGTTCGATTCCACCGCGCGCCATGTCGGCCGAAAACTCGTCGGCACGCTGACGCTCGGGATGATCGGCAACACGCCGGTGAGCGCGAATGCGCGCATCAGCGAGGCGATCGCGCGCTTCCGGCGACGCGACGAATCGGTGCGCCTATCCGTGCTCGTCCGCTCGCCAGGCGAACTCGAGGAAATGCTGCTTGCCGGCCGCATTCAGATGGCGATCGGCTACTTCTGGCATCGCGTGCCGTCGCTCGAATACACGCAGATCTTTGCCGAAGATCAGTTCGCGTACTGCGCGCGCGAGCATCCGCTTTTTGCACACGCGGGCAATGTGAGTCCGGACGATGCCGCCGATCATGCGTGGGCGTGGCGCAGCTATCCGCTGCCCGAAGCAGGCGCGCTCACGCCGCGCACTATCGGCGCGGTCGCGGACAACATGGAAGCCGTCGCCATGCTCGTGTTATCCGGGCGGCATCTCGGTTATCTGCCGGAGCATTTCGCCGCGCCTTATGTGAAAGACGGCTTGCTCGCCGCGTTGAATCCCGAGTTCATGCGTTATCGCGTGGCGTTTCACATGGTCGTGCGCGCCGAGCGTGGACGCGGCTCGCGCAATGCGAAGAACGATATCGTCGATGCATTCATCGAGGACATGACCGCCGCTCACACTGCTTAGACGCAGCTAAATAAGCAGTACGCATGCTTATTCGACAAGCATCGATTTCCGCGAGCAATTAGCAAAAGCCAATCACTCGACCGACACGATTTCTCCTAATATCCAAGCTAATCGCGTTATCTCAAAAATAAGCCGAATGATCGGATTTGCTTAATCACGTCACGCGAAACACGGACTTTTCAACGGGGGAAAAGATGGACCAAGCAAAGCTGAGAGAAACACGCCGGGTGGGATTGGCAGCGGCGCTCGCCGTGATGAGCGCCTATGCGGTATCCGCCCCGGTGTACACGATGCCCGGTGGCACGATCACATTCCGGGGCGCGCTGGTGGCGCCGCCGTTCGGCGTATCGACATCGACGGCGGCAACGTCCGCAACTTTTTCGGCGACGAACCATGCGAGCGACCAGACGGTCTCGGTGCACTTCACGCCGCCGCCAACCGACGCGCCGAACGCACGCGTCGCCATTGCCGGCAGCGTGTACGCGCGCTTCGCTGATGGCGCCGGACGTCAGACCGCACGCGGCAGCGATGGCACGTTTCACGTCGGCGCGACAGGCGGCGTGCTGTCCATGTCGGCGCCATCGACAGCGCTCGTGACGGTCGTCACCGAATATCAATAAGCCAGGCGCCCAACCTTACCCGTTGATCACGTCCGCGCCCTTCGGCACGTTGAACTTGAAGGTATCGCTCTTGATCGGCGGGTTCTTCTGAATGTTCGAGAACGTAAGAAGCGTGACGTTGCCGAACACGTCGTGCAGTTCCATGGCTTGCAGATTGCCGTCCTTGAAGCCGATGCCCACGCGTTCGAACTGCGTGTCCTTCGCTTTAGGCGTGAGTTCCAGCCAGTCGATGCCGCCCTTCTCGCCCGCATCGCGCGAGGTGAAGTTCTTGTCGAGGTCGTTGCTGCCGAAAAGGATGGCGGCGGGGCTTGCGCCAAGCGCGCCGCCAAGCGTGCGAACGGTGACCTGGTTCAAGTCCTTGTCATAGACGTAGAGCTTGTCGCCGTCCGCCTGCAAAACCTGCGAGTACGGCTTTTCATACGACCAGATGAACTTGCCCGGCCGCGCGAACATGAATGTGCCGCTGGAGGTCACGCCCTTGGTCGGCGTAGTCGTGGAGCTTGCGCCGTTATTGACCTTGCCTGGCGCCTTGACTTCCTGTTGCGTGAATTCGCCGCGTGCCGCGTGGACTTGCGAAACGAAGGCCTTCAGCTGCTCCGTGCCACTCGCGTACGCGTGCGATGCAAACAGCATCGACGCGGACAGCAGCGCCGCGCCGAATACCTTCTTCCCCGTGTGTTGCTTCATGCTTTTGTTCTCCATTCAAAACACGTCGGCGCTCAGTCGGAATCGCGCGCCGGCGTCAGAATCTCGCGGTTGCCGTTCGACGACATCGACGAAACGAGCCCGGAGTTCTCCATCTGTTCGAGCAGCCGCGCCGCCCGGTTATAGCCAATGCGCAGATGCCGCTGCACGAGCGAAATCGAAGCGCGCTTGTTCTTGATGACCACTTCCACCGCCTGATCGTAAAGCGGGTCGGACTCGCCATCGGTCGCGCCGCCTGCGCCGGGCGCGCCTTCTTCACCCTCGCCGGCCAGTCCGCCTTCGAGAATGCCTTCGATATAGTTCGGCTCGCCGTGCTCCTTGAGCTTGTCGACCACGCGATGCACTTCTTCATCCGACACGAACGCGCCATGCACGCGCACCGGCAGACCCGAGCCTGGAGGCAGATAAAGCATGTCGCCCATGCCGAGCAACGATTCCGCGCCCTGCTGATCGAGAATCGTGCGCGAATCGATCTTCGACGACACCTGGAACGCCATGCGCGTCGGCACGTTCGCCTTGATGAGGCCCGTGATGACATCGACGGACGGCCGCTGCGTCGCGAGAATCAGATGGATGCCCGCCGCGCGCGCCTTCTGCGCGATCCGCGCGATCAACTCCTCGACCTTCTTGCCGACGACCATCATCAGATCGGCCAGTTCGTCGATGACCACGACGATATGCGGCAGACGCGCGAGCGGCTCGGGTTCGTCCGGCGTGAGGCTGAACGGGTTCGGAATGGTTTCGTCGCGCTTCTTCGCTTCGTCGATCTTGCTGTTGAAGCTCGCGAGATTGCGCACGCCCATCTTGCTCATGAGCTTGTAGCGCCGCTCCATTTCCGCGACCGCCCAGTTGAGCGCGTGACCCGCCTGCCGCATGTCGGTGACGACCGGACACAGCAGATGCGGAATGCCTTCGTAGACGCTCATTTCAAGCATCTTCGGGTCGATGAGGATGAGCCGCACCTGATCCGCGCTTGCCTTGTAGAGGAGCGAAAGAATCATCGCGTTGATGCCGACGGACTTGCCCGAACCCGTGGTGCCCGCGACCAGCAAGTGCGGCATCTTGGCAAGATCGGCGCAGACCGGATTGCCGCCGATGTCCTTGCCAAGGCCCATCGTTAGCGGCGAGGCGGCGGCTGCGTAGACCTCGGAGCCGAGAATCTCGGAGAGCTTCACGGTCTGGCGGCGCTGGTTCGGCAACTCGAGCGCCATGAAATTCTTGCCCGGAATGGTTTCGACGACGCGGATGGACACAAGCGACAACGAGCGCGCCAGATCCTTCGCGAGCCCGACGATCTGGCTGCCCTTCACGCCCGTGGCCGGTTCGATCTCGTAACGCGTCACGACCGGCCCCGGATACGCCGCGACCACGCTCACTTCGACGCCGAAGTCCTTCAGCTTCTTTTCGATGAGACGCGAGGTGTATTCCAGCGTGTCGGCAGCAATGGTTTCCTGGGTTTTCGGCGGCGCGTCGAGCAACGCGAGCGGCGGCAAGGTGGAATCGCCCGGCAGGTCCTTGAAGAGCGGCACCTGCTTTTCTTTCTCCGCGCGCTCGGAGCGCGGCGGCGTGGCGACCGGCGGCACGATCACGACCGGCTCGTGATCTTCCTGCTTCACGCGCGAGCGCACGACCTTGCCTTCGCGCTTGGTCGCCGCTTCCTCGCCGAGCTTGCGGTCGCGGCCCGCTTCGCGCCGGAGTTGCGCGCCGGTGATCGCGGTGAGAATGCCGTCGCCAACTGTTTCGCACACGGACAACCACGAGAAGCGGAAATAGAGCGACAAGCCGATGGCGAGCGCGATCAGCAGAAAGAGCGTCGCCCCCGTGAAGCCGAGCGCGTGGGACACATGGCGCGCGACCATGTCGCCGACCACACCGCCCGGCGCGCGCGGCAGCGGCACCTTGAGCGACCACATGCGCAACGCCTCGATGCCATCGCTTGCGAGCAGCACGAGCACGAACGCGAATGCCTCGGCAAGCCAGGTGCGATCGCGCGGGGTGTCGTCGTCGGCGAGCGCGGGTTGCGTGATGCGCCGGTAATTCGCGACGATCCGCCTCCCGAGCAGCACGACGAACCAGTACGACGAGAGCCCGAACGCGAGCAGCAGGATATCGGACGTGTTGGCGCCGACGCGCCCAGCCCAGTTCGAAATGTGATCCACGCTGATGGCGTGCATCCAGCTCGGGTCTTTCCGGCTATAGGAAAGGAGCGCCATGACGAGAAACAGTCCGAGCGCAACCTGGAGAATCCAGCGAATCTCGGTGAAGAGCCGCGACATGCGGTGCGGCAGCGCCTGCGGGCTCGCGGAATAGGATGCTTTGGCCATTGATTCGGAGTCGCTTGTCGCGGCTTATAAAGTGCCGCATATAAGGTGGCCTATTGTAAACGCTGCATTGCGGTGAACGGCGCAAAAAGGCGTCCGTGCTTGCAACCTGTAACACTCGTCACACGCAAACGCTCGTGATTTAAGCCACGATTAAGCAACGATTTTTTCGTGATTCCTGCGACGCTCGGCTATCAAACCGATTGAAAGGTTCACTCGGAAGGCTTTTGCAACGGCCTTTATAATTGATCCCTTGCACCCAACTAGAGTTCGTCGGGGCTGCAATGGCGCGTCGCGGTCATGAGCCGCTTTTCGCGCCGGGCGTCGAAGTTGCCGCGCCACAACCCGACGGCCATCAATAACGGACCAAACGCCATGTCATCGACCAAACACGCCAAAGTGCTGATTCTCGGTTCCGGCCCCGCCGGCTATTCGGCCGCCGTCTACGCCGCGCGCGCGAATCTGTCGCCGCTGCTCATCACCGGCTTAGCTCAGGGCGGTCAGTTGATGACCACCACCGACGTCGAAAACTGGCCGGGCGATCCCACGGGCGTGCAGGGTCCGGAACTCATGCAGCGCCTCGAAGAACACGCGCGCAACTTCAACACCGAGATCGTCTTCGATCACATCCATACGGCGAAGCTCAACGAGCGTCCGCTGCGGTTGATCGGCGACTCGGGCGAGTACACGTGCGACTCGCTCATCATCGCGACGGGCGCATCGGCGCAATATCTCGGCGATCCTTCCGAAGAAGCGTTCATGGGCAAGGGCGTGTCGGCGTGCGCTACCTGCGACGGCTTCTTCTATCGCAACGGCGAAGTGGCGGTGATCGGCGGCGGCAATACGGCGGTCGAGGAAGCCATTTACCTTGCGGGCATCGCGAAGAAGGTCACGGTGATCCATCGTCGCGACAAGTTCCGCGCCGAGCCCATTCTCATCGACCGCTTGCTGGCGAAGGAAAAGGAAGGCGTCGTCGATATCAAATGGAACCACGTGCTCGACGAGGTGCTCGGCGACGCGACCGGCGTGACCGGCCTGCGCGTGAAGAGCACCGAAACCGGCGACACCACCGACGTCAAGCTGCAAGGCGTGTTCGTGGCAATCGGTCACAAACCGAACACCGATCTCTTCACCAACCAGCTCGAAATGAAGAACGGCTACATCATCACGAAGGGCGGCACGACGGGCGACGCAACGTCCACCAGCATCCCCGGCGTGTTCGCGGCGGGCGACGTGCAGGATCACGTGTATCGTCAGGCAATCACGAGCGCCGGAACCGGTTGTATGGCGGCACTGGATGCGCAACGCTATCTGGAAACCATCGACGAAACGCCCACGCCGCACTCGATGAGCCACGAAAAGGATCGTTGAGCGACCGCGCGCGCGTCGGACCGTTAGAATGGTTGCCGGCGCGCAGCGTACTGCTCACTGAGTTCAACCGCATCGAGGGTTGAACCAGACTGAAGAACGGGCCACGGTTCGCGCCGCCGGCCCGTTTTTATTTTCGCGAGCGCCGTTTCGTGCAGGTGCATGGCGCCGCGCGTGGCACAATCGGCGCGCTGCGTTTGACCGTCCCGCGCTTATCCGTTGGCCGAACGATGCCGAAAAACCAACCTCATCCGAACGAACCGAAACTGCGGCGCGCCGCCACGCCGCAAGTCAGCGCGCCTGTCGAAGCGAAACCCGCCGATGTCGCCGAAGCGGTGAAACGCGAAGGGCTCGCCGGACTCGGATCGCTGAAAAGCGCGTTGAAGGCGCAGGCGGAGAAGCGCGAGGTCGAACGCGTCGCGGCCGTGCGTGCGGAACGCGAAACGTTGGCCGAGGCCGATGAGTTTCGCCGCGCCATCGGCGAAATCGAGCCATTGAAGACGCCGCCGCGCATCGCTATCGCTCGCGTGCCGCCGCCACCGCTTCCGCTGCAAAGCTGGCGCGACGAGGAAGCGGTGCTGCAGGAAGCGCTCTCCGACGAATACGACCCGGAAAGCCTGCTCGATATCGACGAGACGCTTTCCTACTGTCGTCCGGGCATCAGTCAGGAGGTCGTGAGGAAGTTGCGGCGCGGCGCGTGGATCGTTCAGGCGCAACTCGATCTGCACGGCATGCGCCGCGAGGAAGCGCGCGAGGCGCTTGCGGAGTTCATCCGCGAAGCCGTGAAGCGCGGGCTGCGCTGTCTGCGCGTGATTCACGGCAAGGGGCTCGGGTCCGTCGGCCGCGAGCCGGTGCTCAAGGGCAAGGTGCGCGCGTGGCTCGTGCAGAAGGTCGAAGTGATTGCGTTCTGTCAGGCGCGTCCGCACGATGGCGGCGCGGGCGCCGTGCTCGTGCTGCTGCAACCGGCGAGCGCGCCGCGACATCATCAACATCCACAAGACAAGAACCGCAAAGCGGGTTAGAACGTGCATCCCAGGCTGACTCTCGCCATTTCCATCATGGAGGCGTTCGCGATTTTCGCGTATGCGTTCTCCGGTCTCATCGAGGCGCGCAAGCGCCGGCTCGACGCCGTCGGCGCCTTCCTCGTCGCCCTCGCCACGGCTTTCGGCGGCGGCACCGTACGCGACGTGCTGCTGTCACGCCGGCCGTTTTATTGGGTCGAGCATCAGGAATACGTGTTCGTCATCTTCGCGATGGCGATTTTCGCGCCCTTCTTTCTACGCGTGACGACGCGTCTGTTCGATCAGCGCGCGCTCCTCATCACCGATGCGATCGGCCTCGGACTCTTCAGCGTCTCGGGCACTTCCATCGCGCTCGATGCGCAAATGCCCGTTTTCACCGCGACGATGATGGGCGTGACCACCGGCGTGTTCGGCGGCATCATGCGCGACGTGCTGTGCAACGAGATTCCGCTGATCCTGCGCGATTCGCGGCCGTACGCAGTGTGCGCGTTTGCGGGCTGCTGGATGTATATCGGGCTCGAACAGCTTCAAGTGGACACGATCTACAACGTGCTGCTGTCTACGGCTTTCATTCTGGTCGCGCGGCTCGTCACCTTCAAATTCGATATCCGACTGCCGCATTAGTCAAACTGCATGAGCCGAGCCGCACTGGCTGCGCGCGAACGGGCGGGAAAACCCGTCTATTTGCTACAATCGCACAGTTTTCCAACCCGCCTGAAGCTGCCTGAAAGTCTGACCCGGCGGCCTTCGCGGCTACCCTTCTTGCAGAACGACGCACAACGACGCACAACGAACATGAACATCGAGCAAGCGCGTTTCAACATGATCGAGCAGCAGATTCGTCCTTGGGAAGTGCTGGACCAGGAGATTCTGAATCTGCTGTCGCTCATCAAGCGCGAGAACTTCGTTCCCGCCGCGTACCGCAATATCGCTTTCGCGGACCTCGAAATTCCGCTTCCCGGCGGCGAGCGCATGCTGTCGCCAAAGGTCGAGGCGCGGGTTCTGCAAGAACTGGCCATTCACAAGGGTGAGACGGTGCTGGAAATCGGCGCGGGCTCGGGCTATATGGCGGCGCTCCTCGCGCATCGCGGCCGCAGCGTGACCACGGTTGAAATCTCGCCGGAACTCGCCGAGTTCGCGAAGCAGAATCTCGCGGCGAACGGTGTGTCGAACGCGCATGTGGTTCACGGCGACGGCGCGCGGGGCTTGGCCGACGGCGCGCCTTATGACGTGATCTGCGTTTCGGGCGGCATGCCGGTCATGCCGCAGGAATTGCTCGAACAGTTGAAAGTGGGCGGGCGTATCGCCGCTTTCGTCGGCACGGCGCCGGTCATGAAGGCGCAGATCATCACGCGGGTCGACGAAAAGCAATTCCGCGTGTCCGATGTTTTCGAAACGCTCGTCGCGCCGCTGCA
Organism: Caballeronia sp. LZ001; assembly: GCF_031450875.1. Taxonomy (NCBI): domain Bacteria; kingdom Pseudomonadati; phylum Pseudomonadota; class Betaproteobacteria; order Burkholderiales; family Burkholderiaceae; genus Caballeronia; species Caballeronia sp. LZ001. The sequence goes on from NZ_JARTVX010000004.1 coordinate 2,419,942, forward strand.
AAACGCGGTGCATCCTTCGCTATTCAGGTTCTGATTCTGTGCGTTCGGGCCGGGCGCCGCCCGGCTTTCGCCATCGTCCTTACTCGATTCCATGCAAAATCTGACCGCACCCGAACTCGCCGCGTGGCTTGCCGACACCTCGCGCCCCGCTCCCGTTTTGCTCGACGTGCGCGAGCCGTGGGAAGTGCAGACCGCGAAGCTCGATAAGATCGTGTCGATTCCCATGCGCGACATCCCCGCGCGTAGCGAAGAACTCGACGACGACGCGCAGATCGTCTGCATTTGCCACCACGGTGCGCGCAGCGCGCAGGTCGGCATGTTTCTGGAGTCGCGCGGCTTCACGAACGTGTTCAATCTGTACGGCGGCATCGACGCGTGGTCGCGTCAGGTCGATCCTTCGGTGCCAACGTATTGAATTGAGCCTGAATCCGAGCGTTCAGGCCAGCCAACAAAAAGCCGCATGCGTTTGAAGCGCATGCGGCTTTTTTGTGTCGAAACGAAAGCGTCAGACCACGTTCATTGCCAGCGCGCTTGCGCGATAATGCTCCGCGGCCTTTTCGGTATCGCCGAGTTGCTCGTGCAGACGCGCCAGCGCGCGATGCGTCCGAATACGCAACGGCTCGTCTTCAGCCAGCTTCAGCGCCGATTCGAGAAACGCCTGCGCCTTGCCCCACAATTGCTGATGCAGGCACAGACGACCGAGCGTGAAAAGCAGGTCGGCGTCTTCGGTGCGTTCCTTTTGCCAGGCTTCGGCGCGCTGAATGAGCGGCAAGGCGTCGCCCCCGACGATGCAGTCCGGATAACGGCGCAACAACCGCGCATCCCAGTTCACGGCAAGCGCGTCTTCGATAATCTTCTTCGCTTCCGCCCGACGATCCAGCGCGATCAGCAATTCGGCGGCGAGATCGGCGAGACGCGGCGACTGACGCTCCACCGGCGACAATGATTGCCACAGTTCGAGCAGCGCATCCGGATTATGCCGGCGATCGCGCAGCAGGTTTTCCGCCGCGACTTGCCGCAGCCGCACGGCGACCGCGGGATGCAGCGCCTCGCGCTTTTCCAGCATGCGCACGAGCTTCAGCACTTCGCCCCAGTTCTTCAACTGCTGCTGGGCGCGCAACGCGATCTGCTGCGCATGGATGCGCCGCCCGCCCTGCGCCTGGATCTCGGTCAGCGCGACGAGCGCGCCGTCCGCGTCGCGGCCATCGGCGCGCATGTCGGCGGTGGCCATCAGGCGCGCGTCCTGCCAGTCCGCGCCGCCGACTTGCGCGAGCCACTCGTCGCGACGCGCGTATTCATGCAGCCGATGCGCCGCGTTCGCGCCGATCAAGCCCGCCGCGCCCTTGTTGTCCTCGACACTCAACGCATCGCGCGCGGCTTTCTCGGCCTTCGAGAAGCGGCCCGCGTACAGATGGCCGATCGCATCGCGCAAGGACGCGTTCGCCTTCGCAAGCTTGCTGCGCGTGCGATACGCCGCCACGCGCGACGGCATCTTCCACACGCCACGGATCGCGCGGATCAGCGCATAGAGCGCGAGAAACAGCACGACCAGCGCCACGACAAACAGATTGAGCGACATGTCGATGCGATATGGCGGCAGCACGAGCAGAATCTGCCCGCCATTGAAGCCGCCGACCGTCGCGATGATCGCCGCAACGACGAACAACAGCGCAATCCAGATGAGTCCACGAATCGTCATCATCCGCCTCGCTTGAACTGGTGCACGGCGGCGAGGCTCGCGTCCAGGTTCGGCACGGCGACGGCCATCGACGCCTGATCGACCTGCTTCACGAGATCGCGCACGGCCTGAACCGCTTTCGACGAGGGATCGAAGTAGCGGGCAAGCGCGGCATCGGCGGCTTTCAGGTCGGACTTGAGCGTAGGCTCACTGCGCGAAAGCAGCGAAAGACGCGCGGACAACAGACGCAGCTTCACGTTCTGGCGCACGAAGTAACCCTGATCCGGCGACGTGAGCATGGCGTCCGCATTGTCGATACGCCGCACCGACACGAGACTCGACAACTGTTGCCCGATACCGCTCGTGATCTGATACCACAGCACCTTCCAGCGCGGCACGCCGGTCGCCGCAGCAATCGACGCGCTGTCACCCGGTTCTGACGCGCGAGCGCGCGCCGGATCGATCGGCGCTTCGCCGGACAGCGGCAAGCTGTCGATGCGGTCGATCGCCGTATCGAGCTTGATCGCGAGACCCGTGAGGTCGGTGGTCGGCGTGGCCTTGAGCTTGTCCATGTCCTGCGCGACGGCCTTGCGGATCGCCACGACCTGCGGACCGTTCGTGGCGGCCAACCGCGTGTCGGCGCTTTGCAGCGCGAAGAGCGCGAGTTGCACGTTGCCGGTCAATTGCAATTGCTGGCTTGCGCTCGACAGAATCTGCTCGACTTCGGCAACCGTCCAGTCGTCGCGATTGCTCGCGAGGTCCTGATACTGCTGCTGCAACGCCTGGCTGTGCGCCTCGGCGTCATTGAGCTTGCCCTGCAACTGAATGACCTGCGTATTGAGCGCGGCGGTCGAACTCGCGGCTTCGTCGGCCTTGGCGCGCAGTTGCGCGTCTTGCGCGTTGGCCTCTTCGACGCGCTGGGCGAGCGCCTGGTTATTGCGTTCGAACTTGCGGTTGAGCGCATAGCCGCCCGCGCCGGCAGCGATCGCGAGGATAACGATGACGAACCACAACAACACCGTGCCCGCGCCGCCGCGCCGCTTCTGCTGCTCGTAGGGCGTGAAAGGCGTATTGGGCGGAGGCGGTGGCACGTTGGGCTGAGGTGAAGCTTTGTTGGAATCGTTCGAATCAGTCATGCGTGATTGAGCCGTTTGGTGGGCCGGCGCGGCGGCCGGTTGCGTGTCCGGCGATGCATCCGCCGGTGCGGGCTTCGCGTGCGTTTCACGTGCTTGATTGGTGTGAGGTTCAGCCTGAATTCCAGCCGATTTGCGCGGGTAAAGCGCATCGACTGCCTGCACGATGCGCTCGTCGCCGGCGCCGGACACCGTCATCCTATCAAAACCCGCTTGCCGCGCGGCCTGCTCGATACGCGGATGCGGGCAGATCACCTGCGCGTGCCGCAGCCGCGTGATCTCGTCGGCGGTGAGATGTTCGCGCGCGAGTTCGTCGAGATTGCGCACGCCTTCGGAACTCGTCAGCAGCCACGCGTGCGGATTGCCCGCGAGCAGCGTGTGGATGCGCTCCCACTTGTGCATGGACGGTTCGGGCAGCACGCGGCGATACGCCGCCGCCTTCTCCACTTGCGCGCCCGCTTCGGTGAGGCGCTCGGCGAGCCACTCGCGCCCGCCATCGCCACGCACGATCAGCACGCGCTTGCCTTCCAGACCGTTCTCGCCGAGCGTGGCTTCGATTGCCGTGTAGAGCGCTTCGGAATCAAAACGCGGATCGGCTTCTTCCGCCGACGGACTGATCACGCGATACGCCGGCGCGCTCACGCCTTGCCGCGCCAGCGCAGCGACGCTGCCCGGACCCACGACGGCCACCGGCACATCCACAGGCCACGGCGCGAAAAGACGGCTGAACGCATGATCGATCGCATTCGGCGAGACGAAAACCACGAGCGCGTAACGTTGCGGCCCGTAGAGTTCGTCGAGGGCCGCGCGCAAAGGAGCGTCGTCGGCGACGGGCGCGATGTCGATGAGCGGAAACTCGAGCGTCTCGAAACCGGCATCGGCGAGAAGCGCGATGAGCGCAGCCGATTGTCCCGCAGGCCGCGTGACGACGATGGTGGCGCGACGCTCGCTCGCCATCAGTGCTTGCCCGCCGTCGAAGGCGGGATCAGGTCGGGATTGGCCGCGTCGTTGCCGGGGCTTCGGTTCGGCCCGTCCGGGTGGCTGATGGTGGTCAGCGCGTTGACGATCTCCATGGCGCCCTGCGCTTCGAGATCCGCCGATACGCGCAAACCGAGTTCGAGCGCGGCGGCAAGATCGGGCGTGGCGATGCGTTCCTCCGCGTTCAAGACGCGCGTGCCATCCGGCGTCGAGACCGCGCCGCGCAAGTACAGCGAATCGTTCTCCCAATGCGCGTAAGCGGCCAACGGCACTTCACAGCTGCCACCAAGCGCACGCGACACGGCGCGCTCCGCTTCGACGGCAAGCGCGGTCGCTTCGTGATGCAAGGGCGCGAGCCACGCGACGAGATCGGCGCGATCCGCACGAATCTCGATGCCGAGCGCACCCTGCCCCGCCGCCGGCAGACTGTCGGTTTCATCCAGATATGCGCGGATGCGTCCTTCGAGACCAAGCCGTATCAGACCGGCCGCCGCGAGAATGATGGCCGCGTATTCGCCGCGATCCAGCTTGCCTAGACGCGTGTCGAGATTGCCGCGCAGCGGCCGCACTTCGAGATGCGGATAGCGCGCGCGGATCATGGCTTCGCGGCGCAGGCTCGAGGTTCCGACCACGCTGCCCGCCGGCAACGCAGCGAGCGAATCGAAGTGCGAAGAGACTAAGGCATCGCGTGGATCTTCACGTTCGAGAATCGCGCTGAGTGCGAAGCCTTCGGGGAGTTGCATCGGCACGTCTTTGAGCGAATGAACCGCGAGATCGGCGCGGCCGTCGGCGAGCGCGGCTTCCAGTTCCTTGACGAACAAACCCTTGCCGCCGACCTTCGATAACGTGCGATCGAGAATCTGATCGCCGCGCGTCGTCATTCCGAGAATTTTGACGTCGCAAGATGGATATAATTTGTGCAGCGCACACTGCACGTGCTCGGCTTGCCACATCGCCAGCCGGCTTTCCCGCGAAACGATTGTGAGGCTCGCGGGCGGTGTCGTTGAATGCGTCTCGGAATTCATTGAAGCTCGATCGAATGACGGGATGGATAAATAGACATTAGCTAACAATGGTAGCACGCAGGCCAGGGTCGACCTGAAGACACGCGGCGCGCCAGAGCCTTAGTCCGCGCGCCTTTCGAAGCGTTCAGCACGCGTTCCGGTAGCGGAAGGCAAAGCGGCTGCGGCGCGGTTGCGGCAGCTTCGCGCCGCACCTCGCGCGGCTGTGCAGAACTCGTTTCGTCGGTGATTTCGTCGCGTTACCCTGACTGCGCAGCTTCTGAGGAGAACCCGACGTGACGACTTCCGGATCGGCCCGCCCCGCGCGCCGCAACGCTCTATCGCCTGACTCTTCCGCCGACGCATCGAGCGCGGCCCATGCAACCGGCGCCTCGTCGTCAGCGATGCCAACGTCAGCGACGCCAATCATTCGCACGACGAAAACGGCCACCGCCGTGAAGGCATCGAAGGCGAGCGTGGCTCCAAAGGCCGCGCCGGTTCCCAAGAAGGCGAGCGTCAAAACGGCCATCAATGGCGCCGAACGGCCGAAGCCGACCAGCCGCACGCGCGACGACAAGGACCGTCCGCTCTTCGAAGACATCCGCTATCTTGGCCGCCTGCTCGGCGACGTGTTGCGCGAACAGGAAGGCGACGCCGTCTTCGAACTCGTCGAAGCCATTCGTCAGACCGCCGTCAAATTTCGCCGCGAGGACGACAACGAAGCGTCGCAAGCGCTGGAAAAGCGTCTGCGTGCTTTATCGCCGGAACAGACGGTCAGCGTGGTGCGCGCATTCAGCTATTTCTCGCATCTGGCGAATATCGCGGAAGACCGGCATCACAATCGGCGGCGGCGGATTCACGCGCTCGCCGGTTCGACTTCGCAGCCGGGCACCATCGCCTACGCCATCGAGCGCATGCGCGAGCAGTCCAACGTCAGCAAAACACGCAAGGTGCTGGAAAAGTTCTTCGATGCCGCGCTCATCGTGCCCGTGCTCACCGCGCATCCGACGGAAGTGTCGCGAAAGAGCATTCTCGATGCGCAACACGACATCGCGCGCCTGCTTGCCGAACGCGATCAAGAACTGACAGCGCGCGAACGTGCGCACAACGAAGCCGTCCTGCGGGCGCGCGTGACCTCGCTCTGGCAAACGCGCATGCTGCGCGAGTCGCGCCTTTCGGTCGCCGATGAAATCGAGAACGCGCTTTCGTACTATCGCGCGACTTTTCTGGAGGAAATTCCCGCGCTTTACGCCGATATCGAGGAAGCGCTCGCTGAACACGGCCTGCCCGCGCGGCTGCCGCCGTTCTTCCAGATGGGAAGCTGGATTGGCGGCGACCGCGACGGCAATCCGAACGTCACCGCCGCCACGCTGGAAAACGCCATCACGCGGCAAGCAACGGTCATCTTCGAACACTATCTGGAACAGGTGCACAAGCTCGGCGCGGAGTTGTCCGTGTCGAATCTGCTCGCCGGATCGAGCGAAGCCTTGCAGGCGCTCGCGGAAGCCTCGCCGGACCAGTCGCCGCATCGCACGGACGAACCATATAGGCGCGCGCTGATCGGCATCTATACGCGGATCGCGGCGAGCGCGCGCGTGCGGCTGGGTGAAGGCGTGGTCGCGGTGCGCAGCGCGGGACGCGGCGCGGCGCCAATTCGCGCGACGCCTTATGGCGATAGCTCGGAATTCACGCGCGATCTTCATGTGCTGATCGATTCGCTCGCGCAACATCATGGCGGCTCGCTTGCGCTGCTGCGGCTCGCGCCGCTCACGCGCGCTTCGGAAGTGTTCGGCTTTCACCTGGCGAGCATCGACTTGCGGCAGAGCTCGGATATCCACGAAGCGGTGATCGCGGAGTTGCTTTCGCGCGCGGGCGTCGAAGCCGACTATGCGGCGCTTTCCGAGGAAGACAAGCGCGCCGTGTTGCTCAGGGAACTTGCGCAGCCGCGTCCGCTGCGTCTTCCTTATGCCGATTACTCCGATCTCGCGAAGAGCGAACTCGGCGTGCTCGAAGGCGCACGCGTGACGCGCGAGAAGTTCGGCAAGCGCGCGGTGCGCAACTACATCATCTCGCACACGGAGACCGTGAGCGACTTGCTCGAAGTCATGTTGCTGCAGAAGGAAACCGGCGTGCTGCACGGTTGCCTCGGCAGCAAGGACAATCCCGCGCGCGATGGCGTGATGGTGATTCCGCTCTTCGAGACCATCGCCGACTTGCGCAATGCGCCGGTCATCATGGGCGAGTTCTTCAAGCTGCCGGGCATCGACGCGCTCATCGAAAATCAGGGCAACGAGCAGGAAGTCATGCTCGGCTATTCGGACAGCAACAAGGACGGCGGCTTCTTGACGTCCAACTGGGAGCTGTATCGCGCGGAACTGGCGCTCGTCGCGCTGTTCAAGCAACGCGGCACGACCTTGCGTCTCTTCCACGGCCGGGGAGGCACCGTGGGACGCGGCGGCGGCCCGACCTATCAGGCGATTCTGTCGCAGCCGCCCGGCACGGTCGATGGGCAAATCCGTCTCACCGAGCAAGGCGAAGTCATTTCGAGCAAGTTCGGCAATCCGGAAATCGGGCGGCGCAATCTGGAAACGGTGGTGGCGGCGACGCTCGAGGCATCGCTTCTGCCGCACGAGAACGCGCCCGCGCAATTGCCGCTATTCGAAGCGACGATGCAAACGCTCTCCGATTCCGCGATGGCCGCGTACCGCGCGCTCGTGTACGAAACTCCCGGCTTTACCGATTACTTCTTCGCCTCGACGCCGATCGCCGAGATTGCCGAACTGAACATCGGCAGCCGGCCGGCATCGCGCAAGCTGCAGGACCCGAAGCAACGCAAGATCGAAGATTTGCGCGCCATTCCGTGGGGCTTTTCGTGGGGCCAATGCCGCCTGCTGCTGACGGGCTGGTTCGGCTTCGGCAGCGCGGTGACGGCTTATCTCGATTCGGCCGACTCGGACGCGGAACGCGCGAAGCGCCTCGGCACCTTGCGCAAGATGCACAAGACGTGGCCGTTCTTCACGAATCTGCTTTCGAACATGGACATGGTGCTCGCGAAGACCGATCTCGCGGTGGCGTCGCGTTATGCGCAGCTCGTCGCGGACAAGAAGCTCAGGAAGCGCGTGTTCGATCGCATCGTCGCGGAGCACGAGCGGACCGGCAACGTGCTCGCGGAAATCACCGGCAAGGGCGAGCGCCTCGCTGACAATCCGCTGCTCGCGCGCTCGATCAAGAACCGTTTTCCGTATCTCGATCCGCTCAATCACTTGCAGGTGGAACTGCTCAAGCGGCATCGCGCGGGCGATCAGAACGTGCGGCTGCGGCGCGGGATTCATTTGACGATCAACGGGATTGCGGCGGGCCTGCGTAATACGGGTTGATCGATGCGCCCGGCAGCGGGCATTGCATCTTTCACGTGCCACGAATCACGCCAAGTGTTCGTGGCACGTTTGTTTAAGTAGCCCTTGCGGCATTCGAGCGGCGCTCAGTCGCGCCGCTTGCCTTCGATCATCAACGCATCCAGCTCGAACGAGAAGTCGTCGCCGGCCTTGAAGTATTCGCGCACTTCGTCGGGCGCGGCGGCCCACATCGATTTGATCGCCGTCACGCGTTCGGGCGGCGTTCTCATGCGTGTCACCCACGAATCGAATTCCAGGCCGATACGCCAGCGCTCGGTCACGTTCGCGTCGAAGCCGGCGGTATCGAGCATGGCGATCCACTCGTCGGCGCGATAGTCGCGGATATGCGATGCATCGCGCAACAGTTCGATTGCCTGAATGTGCGTGTCGTACAGCGGATCGTCGGCGCCCGCGATATCGATGAATTTCAGCCGGCCGCCCGGCTTGAGCACGCGCCGCACTTCGGCCAGCGCGCGCGGCACGTCGCGCCAGTGATGCGCGCTCATGCGGCTCACCACCCAGTCGAACGAGGCGTCGGCGAATGGCAGCGACTCGGCGGCGCCCTGTTGCGTGCGGATCGTGGCAAGGCCGCGTTCCTTCGCGGCGGCATCGACCGTGGCCAGCATTTGCGGGGCGATGTCGTACGCCACGACCTCGCGCACGTGCGGCGCCACCGCGAAACTCGCGTGACCCGCGCCGCATCCCATGTCCAGCACGGTCGCGTTGCCGCACGTCGCGGCAAAAGTCGCGGCGAGATTTGCAGATCGGCGCCGCTCGCGTGAACCTGGCTTGTGAGATAGGCGGCGGCGGTGCTGCCGAACGCATCGGCTACCTGGTCGTGGTGTTTCATCGGTATGGCTCCGGAATGTTCTTGGGGACGCCGGGCGGTTCCTGAGCCGCCCGGCCTGCCGCTACAATAGAGCCCGCCTTGTACCAGTACAAGTGGACTGTTTATTCTGGTATCGACATTACCCGCCACGCCTCATGAAAACGATCCCGAAGACCGAATCCAGAGAAGCTGTCGATATCCCCGCACGCGCGCTCGGCGAATTCATCCGGGCGCATCGTGAACGGCTTTCGCCGCAGTCCGTCGGTTTGCCGCCGGGGCCGCGCCGCCGCACGCCGGGGCTGCGCCGCGAGGAAGTCGCCGCGTTGTGCGGCGTCAGCCCGACCTGGTACACGTGGATCGAGCAGGGCCGGCCGGTTTCCGCCTCGGCGGATGCGCTCGCGCGTATCGCCGTCGCATTGCAGTTGTCGCGGGCCGAACGCGCGTATCTCTTCGAACTGGCCGAGGAACGCGATCCCGCCGAGCCCGATCCCACCGCGCAGGACGTGCCCGCCGCGCTCTTGCAGAGCGTCGGGCTGATCGGCGCGCCGGCCTACGTGCTCGACCGCCAGTGGAATGCGCTGCGCTGGAACGCGCACGCGTCGGAACTGTTCGTCGGCTGGCTCGATGGCGAACACGACCGCAACTTGCTCGCCTACACGTTCACCTCGCCGGTGGCGCGCGCGTTGATCGTCGATTGGGACACGCGCGCGCGCCGTCTTGCCGCCGAGTTTCGCGCCGATTCCATCCGTCACCTCAACGACGCGCCCACGCGCACGCTGATCGACACGCTCGGCGCCGCCAGCGATGCCTTCGCGCGCTACTGGGCGTCGCAGGACGTGTTCGAGCGCGAAGGCGGCGAACGCGCGTTCGATCATCCGTCGCGCGGACGACTCGTGTTCAACCAGATCACCTTCAAGCCCGCGCATCGCGAAGATCTGAAGCTCGTGATCCTCGTCGGCAACGACTGAGGCAGCAGGCGCCGAATGTTAAAATCTTCGACTTCCGGCTTGCCGCTTTAGCCGCCTCATTCGCCTCAACCGCCAATCACATCACCATGACGTCCCAACTGCACAAAAAAGGCGAAGCCTGGTCGGCTCGCTTCTCCGAGCCCATGTCGGATCTCGTCAAACGCTATACGTCGTCGGTGTTCTTCGACAAGCGGCTCGCTCTCGTCGACATTCAAGGCTCGCTCGCGCACGCGTCGATGCTTGCGGCGCAGAAGATCATCGGCGCGGACGACCTTGCCGCCATCGAGCGCGGCATGGCGCAGATCAAGGGCGAAATCGAGCGCGGCGAGTTCGAGTGGAAGCTGGACCTGGAAGACGTGCACCTGAACATCGAGGCGCGGCTGACCGCGTTGATCGGCGACGCCGGCAAGCGCCTGCACACCGGCCGCTCGCGCAACGATCAGGTCGCAACCGACATTCGCCTGTGGCTGCGCGGCGAGATCGACCGTATCGGCGAACTGTTGAAGGACCTGCGAAGCGCGCTCATCGACATGGCCGAGAAACACGCCGACACCATCATGCCGGGCTTCACGCATTTGCAAGTGGCGCAGCCCGTGACCTTCGGGCATCACCTGCTCGCTTATGTCGAAATGTTCTCGCGCGACGCCGAGCGCATGCGCGACTGCCGCACGCGCGTGAACCGCCTGCCGTTGGGTGCGGCGGCGCTCGCGGGCACGAGTTATCCGATCGACCGTCACGCGGTGGCGAAAACGCTCGGCTTCGATGGCATCTGCGCGAATTCGCTCGATGCCGTCTCCGACCGCGACTTCGCCATCGAATTCACGGCGGCCGCCGCGCTCGTCATGACGCACGTCTCGCGCTTTTCCGAAGAACTCGTGTTGTGGATGAGTCCGCGCGTCGGTTTCATCGATCTCGCGGATCGTTTCTGCACCGGCTCGTCGATCATGCCGCAAAAGAAAAACCCCGACGTGCCCGAGCTCGCGCGCGGCAAGACAGGCCGCGTGAACGGTCATTTGATGGCGCTGCTCACGCTGATGAAAGGCCAGCCCCTCGCTTATAACAAGGACAATCAGGAAGACAAGGAGCCGCTTTTCGATACCGTCGATACGGTCGCCGACACATTGCGCATTTTCGCGGAAATGGCGGCGGGCATTACCGTCAAGCCGCAGGCCATGCGCGCGGCCGCGCTGCAAGGTTTCTCGACGGCCACCGATCTCGCGGACTATCTCGTGAAGCGTGGCCTGCCCTTTCGCGACGCACACGAAGCCGTGGCGCATGCGGTGCGCATCTGCGTGGATCGCGAATGCGATATCGCCGATTTGTCGCTCGATGAAATGAAGCAGGAACTGCCGAACGTCGCGCATCTGATTGGCGACGATGTCTTCGAATATCTCACGCTCGAAGGTTCGGTCGCGAGCCGCGATCATGCGGGCGGCACCGCGCCGGATCAGGTGCGTGCGGCCGCCAAGGCGGCGCGCGCGGCGCTTGGCTGATCGAGCCGGACCATGCTTCGAATCGGACCCATTCGTGGGTCCATTTTTTTTGGGAACGCCGGTTTTTATCACGCCGTGCGAAACACTGCATGGTTAAAATGCGCGCATGAAATGGGAGCGAGCCTATCCGCCTTATCGTGGCCCGCAAGCATGATGAGAGACACTTTTTTGCCTTCGGGAATCATCATGCACAAGCGCAATTTTCGCAGTACCGCATTGGCTGCGCTCGTTGCGGCGGAAGCGCTTTCCGGCACGTCCGCCTCATATGCCGAGCGCAAAAGCTCACAACTAGAAGTCACGTTGACCATCCACAATGCCTGCTCGATCGTCAGCGGTTCGGAAACGGCAGATCCGATTGAGATGCTTTCCGGTGCGAATGCCCGAACGTCCATCAAGGTGGATTGCACGGGAAAACAAACGCCCTACGGCGTTTCCGTCATGAGCGAACTGCATGCAAGCACCGCCGTCTCCAGGCAAGCAACAGCACAGGCCGCGACTGCCGCTTACGGCGATGCTCGAAAGACGATCGGCGTTGCCGCGGAACCGCAATCGTCGGCGATAAACTCCGAGACCACGCCGTTGGTCAAGTTCGTGACCGTCGAGTTTTGATATTCGCGGGGCGCCAATCGTGCGCACGATACGACTTGCAAGACAACGCTCGATTCATTGGAAAGCGATGCAATGCAGGTCGAGTGTTTTGCCCTACACGCTTTAGATGCCCAACAATCCCGATTTAAATTCACAAATATAAAACGACGGGTCTCGGATGTTCTTCCGGCTTCACCGCATCTGCTTCATCGTCTTCCCGACTGAAGGCATCTGCTAAACGGTGGCAGCTTTCTTTGTAACGCAAGCATCGCCATGATTCGAGATTGCATTCGCAGTTTCGCCTGGATCGTTCGTATTTGCTTCGCTTCTCTCAACGAGTTCCTTGAACGAATCGACGTCATTCTCACAAGAAAAAAACGTCAAGGAAAACACGCTTCGTCCACCCTTAAAAATTTTTCCGTAGGAAACCTAATATCCGATTTTCGGCTTGCCTCGCCTTGGTCGCTGGATTATCAATGATCGCACGAGCCCTATAAGAGAGGGCTTGACGACAATTCAGTCAGCGCAAATGAGTCGCGGATCGAAACGAACCAAACAAACCGAGTAAGGAGGCCGTTCTCATGAATCGCCTTGGCATGAAGTCGAAGACTACTGCGCTGACGCTGGCTGCGCTCGTCGCTTATTCAATCAATGCGTTGGGCGCCGAATGGCAGGAAGGTGCGACCTACGCGGCGGGCGCGACCGTCACCTACAACGGGCGCACATACCAGGCTCTTCAGGCGCATACGGCTTATCCAGGCGCTGGGTGGACTCCGGCCAGCACGCCGACCTTATGGCGCGATGTGAGCGCGGCTACGCCTACGCCAGCACCATCGCCCACGCCTGCGCCTGCGCCGACACCCGCTCCAACTCCTGCGCCAACTCCCGTACCAACCCCGACGCCGACTCCAACGCCAACACCCTCTCCCACTCCGACACCTTCGGCTTGCTTCGCTGCGTGGTCGGCATCGCAGGTTTATGCACAGACGGGTACGCGCGTCACGGCCAATGGACGCAATTACAGAAACAAGTGGTGGACCCAAGGCGACAACCCGACGCAGTCTGGGCAATACGGCGTATGGGAAGACATAGGCGCATGCTCGGGAAGTCCGACGCCGACGCCGGCGCCAGCGCCAGTTCCAACGCCGACGCCGACGCCAACACCAACACCAACACCAACACCAACACCAACACCAACGCCGGTTCCGACGCCAACACCAACACCGGTTCCGACTCCAACGCCGACACCGACACCAACGCCGGTTCCAACACCAGCACCAACACCGGTCCCGACTCCTACGCCGGCACCCGTGCCGACACCGGTCCCGACGCCTACGCCGGCACCTACGCCTACACCCACGCCAGCACCAACGCCCGCCCCCGCTCCCGCCGGCGCGCGTGAAGTCGGCGCGTACTTCGCGCAATGGGGAATCTACGACCGCAACTACAAGGTCAAGGATGTCGACACATCGGGCTCGGCGAAGCTGCTCACGTTTATCAACTACGCATTCGGCAACGTTTATCAAAAGAACGGCGGCTACGAGTGCGGCATCATCAACAAGGCAGAACCGGGTGCGACCAACGAGAACGCCCCGGACGCAGGCACCGGCGGCGACGCCTGGGCCGACTACCAAAAAGGCTTCTCGGCGAACGAATCGGTCAACGGCAAGAGCGATGCATGGGACTGGCCCTATGGCGATCCACGTCAGGGCAAGTCCGGTCCGCTCAAGGGTAACTTCAATCAGCTCAAGCTATTGAAGGACAAGTACCCCAACGTGCGCATGATCATTTCGCTCGGCGGATGGACCTGGTCGAAGTGGTTCAGCAAGGCCAGCGCCACCGATGCGCTGCGCAAGCAGCTCGTCTCGTCGTGCATCGATGTCTATATCAAGGGCAACGTGCCCTTCGATGCTGCCTCCAACGCGGGCGGAGATGGCGTCGCAGCGAACGTGTTCGACGGCATCGACATCGACTGGGAATTTCCCGGCGGCGGCGGTCAGCCCTACAACACGTACGACGTCAAGGACAAGGAGAACTACACGCTTCTCCTGACGGAATTCCGCAAGCAACTCGACGCCATGGGCGCGCAAAACGGCAAACGCTATCTGCTGACGGTCGCCATCGGCGCGGGTGGCGACAAGATCGCCAGCACCAACCCGGGCGACTACAGCAAGCCGCTCGACTGGATCAACGTGATGACGTACGACTATCACGGCGGATGGGAAAGCACTGGCCCCACGGACTTCCAGTCGCATTTGTATCCGGACCCGGCCAGCCCGAACATGGCGGGCGCTCCCGGCAACACCTACTACACCGATGCCGCCATCCAGGCCTTGCTGAAAGCGGGAGTGCCGTCGTCGAAGATCGTTCTCGGCATTCCGTTGTATGGGCGCGGCTGGACCGGCGTCACGCCGGGACCGAAGGGAGACGGGCTCTATCAGAAAGCCACCAAGACAGCGCCCGGGAAGTACGAGGCCGGCATCCAGGACTACCGGCTCCTGAAGAGCGCCGCAGGCACGGTGTACGAGCATCCGGTGACGAAGCAGTCGTACAAGTTCGACGGCACGACTTTCTGGTCCTACGACTCGCCCACGACGATCCGCGTCAAGAACGCCTACGTGAAGCAGTTCAGTCTGCGCGGTGTCTTCGGCTGGGAGCTGGACGGCGACGCCGCCAACGCGGAACTGCTGAACGTCATGAGCGAAGTCAACAAGTGATCGGCCGCGCGACTGCGCCCGGTGCGTGACGCCGGGCGCAGACGATGCGCAATGCAATGAATCGGGGGCAGCCATGCAGGATCGATTGACGAATGCCGCGTTCTCGACGGCCGCTGTGTCGAAAACGAAACTCTCCCGGCACGACCTCGGCTGGCGCGGGCGCGGCTTTACCTTGCTCGAGTTGCTGGTGGTGCTGCTCATCATCGCGCTCCTGGCGGGCTATGTCGGCCCGAAGCTCTTCGGTGAAGTCGGCAAGGCGCGCTCCAAGACAGCGGCGACGCAGATCAAGGGTATCGAAGACGCGCTCGATCGATACCGTCTGGACACTGGCCACTTTCCCGGCACCGACGCCGGGCTTCAGGCGTTGATGAGCAACGTCGGCAACACCTCGGGCTGGGAAGGTCCGTACATGAGCAGCGCCATTCCGAACGATCCGTGGGGCAAGCCGTACGTCTACCGCTCGCCCGGCGAGAACGGCAAGGACTACGACCTCATGACCTACGGCGCCGACGGCAAACCCGGCGGTTCGGGCGAGGACGCGGACATCATCGGCAAATGATGGATTCGGCGGCAGTCATGCGATATCGCGTGCGGGTCGAGTCCGACGGCGGCCAGCAGGAACTGGAGCTCGATGCAGCGGACGAAACGCAGCTTCGGCAGAACATGGCCGACATGGGTTTGTCGCTGATCGAAGCGACGCCCGTGGAAAAGAAGTCGCGCGGTCTCTCGTTGCGCAAGCCCGTATTCGAGCGCGCGCTCTTTACGCAGGAACTGATCGCGCTTCTGGAAGCGGGCCTGAGTCTCGTCGAAACGGTCGAGACGTTGCGCGACAAAAGCAAGGAAGGCCTCAACCGGACGGTGCTGCAAGGCATCGTCACCGCGCTTTACGAAGGCGAGCCGTTGTCGCGGGCGCTCGAGCGTCAAACCGAACATTTCCCGCCGCTGTATGTCGCGACCGTGGCATCGGCGGAACAGACGGGGCATCTTTCCGAGGCGCTCAAGCGCTATCACCACTACGACGCGCGGCTTGCGGCGGTGCGCAAGAAAGTGGTGTCGGCCATGGTGTATCCGTCCATCGTGATCGCCACGGGCGCGTTCATCATCCTGTTCCTCGCGTTCTACGTGATTCCGAAGTTCAGCCAGGTGTTCGCGTCGATGAAAGACATTCCCTTCTCCGCCCGCATGATGCTCGCCTGGGGCAACCTCGTCGCCGAGCACGGCGGCGTGCTGCTCGCGGGCATCGTGGCCGCGCTCGCCGGCGCGATCATGGCGCTGCGCAACGAGAAGGTGCGCGGCAGATTGTTCGGCGCGGTGCTGCGCCTGCCCAAGCTCGCGGATTACCAACGGCTGTTCGCCCTGACACGGTTTTACCGGACGCTCGGCCTGTTGCTCGCGGGCGGCATGTCGATGGTCGCGGCGCTCGAACTTTCCGCGCAATTGCTGCCTTCGCTGATGCAGTCCGCGCTTGCGCGCGCGCTGGACGAAGTGCGCGCGGGCAAGTCGCTGTCCGGCGCGTTGCCGGCCGCGAATCTCACGACGCCGGTGGCCGAGCGGCTGATCCGCGTCGGCGAGCAGAGCGGCGAGCTGGCCGGCATGGTGACGCGCTCGGCCGAATTCTGCGACGAGGAACTCGACCGCGCGATCGACACGCTGATGCGCGTGGTCGAGCCGGTGCTGATGCTGGTGGTGGGCGGCATCGTCGGGACGATCATCTTTCTGCTCTATATGCCGATTTTTCAGTTGGCCGGAAGCGTGGGATAAGACATGGAACAGACCACCGATACGCCCGCGAAGGCGAACCCCGTGCGCGACCCGCGCCCGAAGCAGCAGCAGCTCTGGGACGAAGCGGAACACGACGGCGCCGACTATCTGAAGAAGGTCACGCAGACCATCGGCCTGCGCGGCTTCGACGCCACCGCGCTCGAAACGCTCGAACCGCGCTTCGACCTCCTGCCGTTCGGCGAAGCCATGTCGCGCCGCTGTCTGCTTGCCGCCGACAGCGACGCGCGCCTGTGGTTCGTGCTTGCCGATCCATTCGATCCGCCGCTGCGTGCCTGGGCGATGCAGCGCGTTAAGAAGCCATTCGCGTTCGCCTTCTGCGTGCCGGGCGAGCTCATGGCGTACCTCGCGCTGCACGAGTCCGCGCATCAGGCGCTCACGCAGGTCAATGTCGACAGCAAGACCGGCAACGCCGCCGCGGCGGGCGTGGAGATCACGCTCGCCACGCTTTCGGCGGACGTGCATCCCGTCATCCGGCTCGTGAATTCGTCGCTGTACGACGCGCTCAGGGCGCGCGCCTCGGACATTCATATCGAGAGCACCGCGACGGGTCTCGTCATCAAATACCGCATCGACGGCGTGCTGCAGGAAACGGCGTCCGCGCCCGGCACCGATGTCGCGGAGCAAGTGCTCTCGCGGCTCAAGGTCATGGCGGAGCTCGATATCGGCGAGCGGCGCATTCCGCAAGACGGCCGCTTCAAGGCGTTCATCAATCAGCGCGAGATCGATTTTCGTGTGTCGATCATGCCGTCGATTCACGGCGAGGACGCGGTGCTGCGCGTGCTCGACAAGCAGCGCGGCGATGCGAACAGCACGACGCTGCGTCTGGACGGACTCGGACACGACCCGGACACGGTAGCGTCGATTCGCTCGATCGCGCGCGAGCCCTACGGCCTGTTGCTCGTGACGGGCCCGACTGGTTCGGGCAAGTCGACCACGCTCTACGCCACGCTCACCGAAATCAACACGGGCGACGAGAAGATCATCACGATCGAAGACCCCGTCGAATACGAACTCGCGGGCGTGCTGCAGATTCCGATCAACGACAAGAAAGGACTCACCTTCGCGCGCGGCCTGCGTTCGATCTTGCGGCACGATCCCGACAAGATTCTCGTGGGCGAGATCCGCGACGGCGAAACCGCTGGCATCGCCGTGCAGGCCGCGCTCACGGGACATCTGGTCCTGACCTCGGTGCACGCGAACAACGTGTTCTCCGTGCTGGATCGCTTCCTTCACATGGGCGTCGACATGCACAGCTTCGTCGATGCGCTGCTCGGCGCCGTCGCGCAACGGCTCATGCGCAAGAACTGTCCGCATTGCGTGCGCGACGACGAGGTGCCCGACGACGCCACGCTGCTTGCCTCCGCGCTCACGCGCGAGCAGGTTGCGCATTGGCGCTTTCGCCGTGGCGCGGGCTGCGAGGCATGCCGCCGGACGGGCTATCTCGGGCGTCAGCCGATTGCGGAAGTGCTGCGGATGAACGACGCGATCAAGCAGTGCTTCGTGGAACGGCGGCCGTTGATCGAACTGAAGCAACTCGCGAATCGAAGCGGTTTCGTGCCGATTCGCCAGATCGCCCTGCGCGCGGTCGCGGATGGCCGCACGACGCTCGCGGAAGTCAATCGCGTCACGATCGTCGAACCGGCATAGCGGAGAGGGAACATGTCACGTTGGTCGGATCTGGTCGGAGCGATGAGCGCCGTCGCGAAGCGCCCTTCGAGGCGCACGGGACCGGCCCGCGCGGGCGCTTTCATGCCGCGCGTGACGCTATGGGTCGATGGCGAACGCGTGCGAGAGTCCGGCGTCGCGAGCAACGTGAATACCGAAGCCCTTACGACGCCGGGCGACACGGCGGCCGCGCTCAAGGCCATCGAGGCACTCGCGCCGAAGCCCGCGCGACCTGGGCTGCACGGCCTGCGCGTGGTCGTCGGCGCGCCGTTCGTGCGCTATTACGCGTTGCCGTGGCGGCCGCATCCCAAACCGGAGCAATGGGTGTCGATGGCGCGCATGCAGGCCGTGCAGGCGGGCGCGGGCGCCGAGCCGTGGCGCTACGCCGTCACCGATGGCGCGTGGCAACAAGGCCGCCTCGCCGCCGCGATGCCCGAGGCGCTGTGCGCGGGCATCGAGCGCTTATGCAAGACGCGACGGCTGCAATTGCTCGGTATCGAGCCGGGCTTTACCTTCTCCATGCAAAAGCATGCGCCGCACATTCGCGACGGCAACATCGCCGTCGTGGAACTGGAGCAGGCGGCAAGCGGCGCGGCCATCGCGCATATCGGCTTGCGGCGCGGCGGTGGCTGGAGCGGCTTCATCGCGCTGCCGGTGGCGGGCCCGCTCGACGACGTGCTGCGCGACGCCTTCGTGCTCGCCGCCACCGAGCCGCCCGAGCGCTGTTACGCCATCGGGCCGGGCGCAGCCGATCGCTGGGTCGCGGATGCAACGCTCGTCGAATGGCTTGCCGCGCCATGGGAGGCTTCGCCATGAAAGCGCCCGCCATCGACCTGCATCGGGCCAATCGTCCGGGCGTGGCGACCGGGCTGATTGCGCTCGCCCTCGGCGTCGTCGTGCTGTTCGTGACGATGCAGTATCGCGACAAGCTCAAGGAGCAAGGCGCCGCGCTCGATGAACGTGAAGCGTCGGTCGCGCAGGAGGAGAAACGCTTCGAGCGCATTGGCCGAGCGCATCGCGGCACGCGCAATCCCCGCGCGGACGCCTTGATGGCGCAGCAGCGCTATGCGGCGGAACCGGCGCGCAGTCTGATCGAAGGCGGTTGGCAACCGAATATCGCGATGCTCTCGCTCGATATCGTGACCGCATCGCGCACCATCAACATGCAGTTCGAGACGCGCTCGGCGCAGGAAGCGATCTCCTACGCGGACTGGCTGCAGGCGCAGCCCGCCGCCGAAAGCGTCTCGATCAAGCGGCAGAGCGAGAAGCCGGGGCCGCCCGTCAAAACCGTGGAAACCGCGCTTCAGGTGACGTGGCGCCCGTTCGCGACGCAGGCGGCAACGGGCGCGTCGGCGCCGGATGTGGCCGCGTCTTCCGCCGGAGGTTCCAGATGAGCCGCTGGCTTTGGGAACTGCGCCGCGCGCGGTGGCGGCTCGGCACCTTCGGGCTCTTTGCGCTACTGCTCCTGAGCAGCGCGGCGATCATCGCGCTGGTCGAGATCTTGCCGCTTCGCAACGACATCGCCGCACGCGAGCTCGATCTCGATGCGCGCACCGCGAAGCTGAAACAACCGCCGCCGCCCATGCCGGATGAAGCCGTGGCGCCGACGAGTCCGGAGCAGCGTTACTTCGTTTTCCTGCACAGCCTGCACGCGATCGCCGCGAAGAACGGTATCTCGATGCCGCAAATCACGTATCAGATGGCCGCGCAGGACAAGGATTCGCCCTCCCGCCGCTTTGTCGTCGAGACGTCGTTTTCGAGTCAGTATCTGCAATTTCGTACTTTCTTCTCCGAGTTGCGGACCTTGCCGGGCATTCGCTGCGAGCGGCTCACGCTGTCGCGGCCGAATATCGGCGTGACCGATCTCGAAATTCGCCTGCAATGTTCGTTCGTCGTGGAGGCGGCCAAGTGAAGCCGCTCGATATGCGAACCCTGAGAATCTCGTGGCCGATAAGCGGGCTGCTCGTCGTGACGCTCGGCTTGATCTTGTTCGTATGGTTTCGCGGGGCGCCCGACGACGAGGCGGATCGTCCTCCGGCGGTGGCCACGAAGGAGCGAGTTTCACCAGCGAGCGCGCCTGCACCGGCAAGTGCGCCGCAAGCCAACGCCGCGCCGGATACCCGCGTTGCCGCCGTGAACATCTTCCCCATGCAGAACTGGCAGCCGCCACCGCCGCCGCCTCCGCCGCCCGAATCCGTCAAGCCGCCGCCACCGCCGCCCTTGCCGCCCTTGCCTTTCGTCGTCCGTTCGCTGTGGCTGGACCAGCAAGGCATCTTCTACGTCGTTCTGAGCGGCACCGGACGCGAGTTCCCGCTTTGCATCAACTGCAAGAAAACGGGTTTCTTGCGTAAGGGCGATGTGCTTCTCAACGCCTACAAGATCGAGGACATCAACCGTAAAGAAGTGAGGTTCATGTACTTGCCGTTGAAGCGCCGACAAACGCTGTCGCTCGGAGAACTGAAATGAGCCGGCTCAAAGACATTACGGTCTGGGTCCTGATTCCGCTATTGACGGCGTGCGCGGGCGAGATGCATCGCAAGGATCTGCAGAACCGTCTGGGGACCATGCCGCCCGACGCGCAGCTCGAATTGCTCGCGCAGCAGAGCGCGCAGTATCCCGACGACCTGGAAATCTACAACTGGTATGTGAGCCTGCGTCGCAAGGTTTCGTTGGAGTACTTGCAGCGCGCAAGTGTTGCGTACCGCGCGGGCGATTCGGCCCAGGCGATCGCGTGGGCGAAGAAGGCTCAGGCCGCCGCGCCCGGCGACGACGGGCCGCGCGAGATGATTGCGTGGATCGAGAAGCAGGCGCCCATCGACACCGCCGTGCAATACGCCGAAACGATCTATCAGGATCAACCGGACCAGGCGATGGCGATTCTCAACGACGTGCTCTCGAAACAGCCCGACAACGCGCGCGCCATCCGTCTGCGCGACCTGCTGCTCGCGCCCAAGGGACAAGACCTCGAACCGAAGCTCAACAAGGACCTCAATCAGCCGATCACGGTGCAGTTCCGGGATCAGCCGCTTATCAGTATCTTCGAGCTGATGTCGAACATTACCGGACTGAACTTCACCTTCGACCGCGAAGTGCAGGCCGCCGCGCCGACGACCATCTTCGCGAGCAACACGCCCGTCAAGCAAGTGATGACGATGGTCCTGCAGGCGAACCAGCTCGCGAGCAAGGTGGTGAGCGGTAACTCGATCCTGATCTACCCGAAGCGGCCCGACAAGGAAACGGAATACAAGGACCTCGTCGTGCGCACGTTCTATCTGCAGAACTCGCAGGCGGCGCAGGTGCTCGCGGCGGTCAAGCAGATGGTCAAGACGCGCGATGCCGTGCTCGACGAACGCACCAACGCGATCATCATGCGCGACGCGCCGGACACCATCAAGGTCGCGGAGCGGATCATCCGCGCGCTCGACGTGACGCCCGCGGAAGTCGTCATCGACGCGCAGATTCTCGAAGTATCGTCATCCGATCTGCTGCAGATGGGCATTTCGTATCCGAATCGTATCGAGTTCGCGCTCATGCCGGACGGGACCAATTCCGATGCCTCGACCCGCGCGCCGGGCACGCTCACCTTGCAGCAACTGCGCAACCTGAACAGCAGCGACGTGCTCGTGAGGATCGGGCCGGTCGGTATCGACATGCTGCAGAACCAGGGCAAAACCAAGACGCTTGCGAACCCGAGCATCCGCGTGAGAAACCGCGAGAAGGCGAAGGTGCTGATCGGCGACCGTCTGCGCGTGGTCACGACGACGCTCTCCAGCAACTTCAGCTCCGAGAGCATCAACTATCAGGACGTGGGCCTCACGCTGGAAGTTGCGCCCGTGATCGTCAACTCGGACGAAGTGCAGGTGAAGTTGCGCATGGAAGTGTCGAACGTTACCGACACGATCACGACGACGACGGGACTGGTCGCCTATCAGATCGGCACTCGCACGGCCGAAACGGTGATGAGCGTGCGCAACAACGAAACGCAGCTGCTCGCGGGTCTCCTGCAGCGCAACGAGCGCGCGTCCGGCTCCGGTTTGCCAGGCCTGAGCCGCATTCCGCTGCTGGACCGGATCTTCGGCACACGCGCGAACGACCAGCATCAGACGGAGCTCGTGCTGATGCTGACGCCGCGCATCGTGCGCAATCAGGCCATGCCGGCGGGCAATGTCGTGTCCTTCGATTCGGGCACGGAGACGCGCATTTCGACGGAGCGCGACCAGATCGGACCGAACGCAAGCGTGCGCGTTCCGCCAAGCGGCGCGGGCAGCGCGCCTGCCCTGCCTCCGCCCGTGCCGACGCCTTCCGCGCCGCCGCCCGTGATGGCGCTGCCCGCACCCACGCCGCCGCCACAGCCACCCGCCGCGACCTCGCCGCCGCCGACCCAACCCTAGACACGTGCAACCAGCCGCGACCATGGACAAGGGCTTCACGATCATCGAGTTGCTCATCACGCTCGCGATCATCGCGGTGCTGGCGATGGTCGCGGCGCCGCTCGTGCAGGTGACCGCGCAACGCAACCGCGAAGACGAATTGCGGCGCGCCCTATGGAGTATTCGCGATGCCATCGATGCTTACAAAGCCGCCGGCGATGCCGGCAAGTTCGATCGTCCGCTCGGCGAAACGGGCTATCCCGCCAAGCTCGACGTACTGGTGGACGGCGAAGTCGACAAGACCAATCCGACTCACGCGCGCATCTTCTTCCTGCGGCGTGTTCCGCGCGATCCGATGTGCGATTGCCCGAGCCGTTCGGATGAACAGACCTGGGGCAAGCGCGCTTATTCGAGTTCCGCCGATTCACCGAGCGAAGGCAACGACGTCTACGACGTCTACTCGCTTTCGGAAGGAACCGGCCTCAACGGCGTCCCTTACCGCAAGTGGTGAGCGTCATGAACAAACGAATGCTGCGCGCTTTCACGCTAATCGAATTGCTGGTCGTTCTGGCGATCATCGCGACCTTGCTCACGCTCGTCGTGCCGCGCTACTTCGGGCAGGCGGAGAAAGCCAAGGAAACCGTGCTGCAGGAGAATCTCGCCGCCATGCGTGATTCCATCGACCGCTTTCGCGGCGATCAGGGGCGCTATCCGCAATCGCTCAACGAACTGGTCGAGCGCCGCTATCTGCGTGAAGTGCCGATGGACCCGGTCGCGCAAAGCCGCACGACCTGGACGACCGAGCCGCCCAACGACGGCACGCCCGGCGTCTATAACGTGCGCAGCGGCGCAAAAGGCAAGGCCAGGGATGGCACCGACTACGGCAGCTGGTAGCGCGCGCGGGCGGCATTCGGATCGAGCGCGTCGAGCGTTTGCATCGCGCAAGCGGCAGCATGGTTTCGGCATGTTGTGGGCGCTGATGTGCGTGGCGCTCATCGGCATCTATCTGATGCAGATCGGCACCGTATGGAGCACGCAGATTCAGCGCAACCGCGAATTCGAACTGCTGAAAAAGGGCGATGCGATCCGCAACGCGATTCGTGAGTACGTCAAGGCCGACCCTGGCGGCGCTTTTCCGAAGAGCTTCGATGACCTGTTGCGCGACTCGCGCGCGTCCTTCGTGCGCCGATACCTGCGCGATGCATACACCGACCCGATGACCAACGGCGAATGGCAAACGGTGCGCGGCCCCAACGGCGAGCTGTACGGCGTGTACAGCTCATCGAAGCAAACGCCGCTGAAAACGGATGGCTTCTCCGACGAGGACGCGAGCTTCGCGTTGAAGACGAGCTACGAGGACTGGAAGTTCACGAGCTACCCGGAAATGAGCATGAATCGAAGGTAGTTTTCATATCGGGCCGGCATGTGCAGCTGCTGGCCGTCGCGTTCCAAAAGAGGTGCTGAGATGTTGACCGTTCGTAGAAAGTTGGCGATGCTTCCAGCCGCGTTGCTATTGCATGCCGGCATCGTGTCCGCGCAGGAAGCATGGCGCGAAGGCGCGACCTATGCGGCTGGCGCCACGGTGACTTATAGCGGTCGCGTTTATCAGGCGCAGCAGGCGCATACGGCGTATCCGGGCGCGGGATGGTTTCCTGCGACTACGCCGACGCTTTGGAAGGATGTGGGGGCGGCGGGGGCTCCTGCTCCTGCTCCTGCTCCTGCTCCTGCTCCTGCTCCTGCGCCAGTTCCGGCTCCTGTGCCTGCGCCAGCTCCAAAGCCATCACCAACACCCGCCCCAACGCCAACGCCAACGCCAACGCCAACGCCAACTTCATCGTGCTTTGCAGCGTGGTCTGCTACCCAAGCTTATGCAACACCGGGTACGCGCATAACTTATAACGGCCGCAACTATCGAAATAAGTGGTGGACCCAGGGAGACAACCCGGCGCAATCGGGCGCCTATGGTGCGTGGGAAGATCTCGGTGCGTGTTCTGGCGGCTCACCTTCGCCTACGCCCATGCCCGCGCCAACGCCAACGCCAACGCCAACGCCTACGCCCGCGCCCACACCAACTCCGACGCCAACGCCGACGCCCGCGCCTGTACCAGCGCCGACGCCAACACCCGTACCGACACCAACGCCGGCTCCCGCGCCCGTACCAACGCCAACACCAGCGCCGACGCCAACACCGGCGCCGACTCCAATCGCATCCTACAAGCCGAAGATCACCTACATCCCCGAACCCACCGGCTATCCGACCGTCGCCCAGTTCAACGCGACCGAGAAGACACTCGTCGATCAGACCAACGGCCAGATCGGCTTGATCCGCGACGCGCTGCGCGTGCTGCCCGATACCGACGTCGATGCCGTCACGCCCGGACGCGCGGCGAATCCATCGAATGTAAAGCGAGTCGAGTCGATCGTAAGCGAAGCGAAGTTCGACCAGCTCTTCCCGGTGCGCAACATCAAATACTCCTACGTCAGCTTCTTGCGCGGGATCGCCAAGTTTCCGGCGTACTGCGGCGATTACACGGACGGACGCGACGCCGCCGCCATCTGCCGCAAGTTGCTCGCCACGTCCTTCGCGCACTTCGTTCAGGAGACGGCCGCCAACTGGCCGTCGCTCACGCCGGCGCAAGTGCGCTCGGGCTATGCGGACCACAACAACGCCGTGCTCGCAAAAATGCCGCAAGACACGGCCATCTCGCTCTGGCAGCAGGCTTTATGGTTCCTTCGCGAGTCGGGCTACGAGGAAGGCTCGGCCGTTGGTGCGTATCAACAATGCGCGCCGGGCTCGCATGCGACCAACTGGATCTTCTTTCCGTGCGCGAAGAACGCGGCAGGCAAGTACCTCGACTACTTCGGGCGCGGCGCCAAGCAATTATCCTGGAACTACAACTTCGGCCCGTTCTCGCAGGCGCTATACGGCGACCCCAACGTGCTGCTCGACGACCCCGGCCGCGTCGCGGATACATGGCTGAACTTCGCCTCGGCGGTATGGTTCGCCGTGACCCCGCAGACGCCCAAGCCGCCGATGACCTGGGCGATCGACGGCACCTGGAAGCCTAATAGCGTCGACGTCGGCAACAACATGAAGCCTGGCTTCGGCGCGACGATCTACATCATCAACGGCGGCATAGAGTGCGGTCAGGGCGGCGCGGAACGCTCGCAAGTCACCAATCGCATCAACGCGTACAAGGAGTTCGCGCGCGAACTCGGCGTCACCATTCCCGCCGACGAACCGCTAGGCTGCGCGAACATGCGCGGTTTCACGGAAGGCTCGGCCGCGGCAATCAAGGCGTATCTGGACAAGGACTATGCGTGGGCCAACGGCAAGCCCGTCACCGGATGCAAGCTCGTCGATTATCAGATGCCGTTCTCGCTTCTCACGCCCGGCGACTACAAGGCCTGCACCGACTACTTCTTCCGCGGCAAGGTTCAATACAACGGGCAGATCGTGATAGACAACACGCAATAGCAACGTCCACGGGCACGCGTTCAACGGTTCGTTCTGGTTGAACGCGCGGCCTGCGAACGACGGTATCGTGCGTCCGATTCCGAAGACCGTGCCATCTTCATTTGCCGCTCTTGTAACGCTCGGTTAACGCCTTGACGCGCGAGACGTAGATCTTCGTCTCGCTGTAGGGCGGCACGCCGTTGTATTTGTCGACGCTCGATTCGCCGCTGTTATAAGCCGCCAACATGAGATCGACGTTGCCGTTGAAGCGCGTTTGCAGCCACGCCAGATAACTCACGCCACCGCGAATATTCTGCGCGGCATCGAAGGGATCGTTGACGTTGAAGCGCAGCGCCGTCGCGGGCATGAGTTGCATGAGCCCTTGTGCGCCCGCGCGTGATATCGCGTTCGTGCGGTACGCCGATTCCGCATGAATCACGGCACGAACCAATGCGCTATCGACGCCGAAGGTCGAAGCAGCCGCATCGATTTCACGTTGATATGAACGCAAGTCGAGCTTCAAGGCGGGGATGCCGATGCTCTCTTCGGGCGCGCACAAGCTGCACGTCTCCATGAAGTGCAATTTGATGACTTCGACGTTTTGCGCCACGCCCAGCGGCATCTTCGTGAGGTAATGCCTGACGCCGTCTTCCACGTAGGTATAGACAGGCGTGACGGCTTCGCGCCTTGCAAGACTTGCACGACGCGGTAACGCCACGCTCGATGCCAGCGCGCCCGGATCGCCCGATGCGGCGGCACGGGCTGGCGCAACGCTCGACGCCACCGGCGGATAGGCGGCTTGCCAGATCAGATTCACGCGACTGCATTTCGCGTTGTCGAGATTCTCGCTCGCATAGCGGACGGAATTATCCGCGGCCTCGCATCTCAACATGGAAGCTGCGTTCGCCTGCCTCATCGACATCACGAGCGCGCAGGCCAGCAGCGTCGATATGGAATGACGCGTGCCGGCTCGCAAGACGAGCGCTACAGTTGAACGTGCGGACATTCAACAAGGATAGTGTGCTTCGGGCCTTCCGCCACGCTTAATCGACGAACCGAGCCAACGAACCAAACCGCCATGCAGTCAGCGTTTCGATTCATTGGCCGATTCACTTCTTTAGCACGATCTTCAATGACGGATTGTCCAAGGATGCCGTTGTTTTACGCCAGCATTTGTGCTTCCATGAAAGCTGATTTCCCCAGCGTTCAACCGAGCGTCGGCTTGTCACGCACCGCTCGGGACGAATCGAAACTCTCGCTTTTTGATGACGTCACGATGAGCACGAATCCGCGCTTCGACGCTACATGGAAGAACTGGCTCGACGAGAATATCCGCCGTGGCTGCACGCATCAATCGCTCATCGACGCAATGGTCGCCAGCGCGTTCCATCCGAACGCCGCGCGCTCCATCATCGCGCGTCACATTGCAGGCGATACATCGGATGACGGCGATGATTCGCCCGGCGTGTATCGATACGGCAAGCCCATGCTTCCCGACGGTCGCGTGCTGAGCGCGAGCGATTGCGAAGCGCTAAAGGTATTCACATGCGAGACGCCGGTAGTCGCGTTGTTGGCCGACGTCTTGACCGATGACGAATGCGCGAGGTTGATCGATATCGGCCGCGCGCGCGTGCAGCAGTCATCGGTCGTCGATCCCGACTCGGGCAACGAGATCACTATCGAGGAACGCAAGAGCGAAGGCGCGTTCGTCAACGCATCGACCGATGCACTCGTCACCAGGATCGATCGCAGGCTCGCCGAACTCGTGCGGCAACCAATCGAGAACGGCGAGGACCTGCATATTCTGCGCTACGGCATAGGTGGCGAATATCGTCCGCATTTC
Source organism: Caballeronia sp. LZ001 (assembly GCF_031450875.1). Lineage (NCBI taxonomy): Bacteria > Pseudomonadati > Pseudomonadota > Betaproteobacteria > Burkholderiales > Burkholderiaceae > Caballeronia > Caballeronia sp. LZ001. The sequence continues at coordinate 2,447,839 of NZ_JARTVX010000004.1, forward strand.
GACTACTTTCCCGAAGAGCAAGCCGGCAGCCGGCACCACATGCTGCGCGGCGGACAGCGTATTGCAACCGTCATTCTTTATCTCAACGAAGTCGAACGAGGCGGCGATACGACCTTTCCGGACGTCGGCTTGCGCATTCATCCGCGTCGCGGCAGCGCGTTGTATTTCGAGTATGTCAATGACCTCGGTCAAACCGACGCGCGCACGCTGCATGCCGGAACGCCTGTCGAAAAAGGCGAGAAGTGGATTGCCACCAAGTGGATTCGTCAGGGCAGGTTTCGCGCCGAAGCCTGACGCATTCAAAGAGCGATCCACGCCGCGTGTGCGCCGGAACAATCGCTCCGGCGCGACACGCTGGCACTGCTACTTGCACGCTCCTACTTTTTCCCATGCACCGTCGGAGTTGGTTGCCGGGTCGACGCCCGAACTCCACCACTTGTTGCGATAGTTCATGCCGCTCACGCTGACACTCGTTCCGGCTGTCGAGTAAGTCTTGCTCGAACTCCAGGCCGGCGCGCATGTCAACGCGGTCTGTCCGGAGCACGTCCCCATGTCCTGCCACGACTTGCCGTTACCCGCGTTGCGCGATGGCTGATCGGAGTTCTCCCAGCGCGCGCTGTAGTTGTGGCCGCTATCCGATACCGTTTCCTTCGCCTTATAAAGCGTGCCGGCTTGCCAGGCAACCGAGCAGGTCGATCCGCCCGCGCTTGGCGACGGGGCAGGGGTTGGCGTCGGGCTCGGCGTTGGTGTTGGTGTTGGCGCCGGGGCCGGCGATGGCGGCTTCGGTGAAGGCGCAGGGGTTGGCGTGGGCGTGGGCGTCGGGGCCGGCGTGGGAGTCGGTGTCGGTGCGGGCGTGGGCGTCGGCGACGGAGCAGGCGTTGGCGCGGGCGCTCCGGTGTAGTCCATCGCGAAGTTGTAGTCTTGCGCGCTATCGACGTAGATGCGGTTCGCCGACATGACCTTCTGCGGCACGATGTTCCCGTTGTTATCCACGAGACCGAGATGCACGCGCCCGGAGTCCGTGTTGATCTTCGTGGCCATTGCATACACCCAGTCGGCCGCGGCGGTCGTTTGCTGCGTCACCGTGTAACTGAGCGATTCGAGATCGTGACCGTCGTTATCGAATACCCGCAAGGTGATCTTCGTGCCGACCGGCTGATCCACCGCGGTGGTCGGGATTGGACGAACTTCGCGCCAGCTCGTTTTAGTCGAGTTGATGACCACGTCCATACACGCATAGAACGCTTCCGCACTATCGTTGCGTTGCCAGATCGCATAAAGGATGCGTTTGCCTGTCTTGCCTGCGGGCAATTTGCATTTCAACTTGTAGCGGCCGTTGTCGAGCGTGACGCTGGTTATCTCGCAGAACGGCTTGCTGTCGAGATCGGACCATTTCAACGGTTGATTGAAGTCGTAACCATCCGCCGACATGAATATCTGGAAGTAGCGCGTCACGTGCGGCGCCGTCGCGTTCCAGACGAACTCGTAGTTGCCGCTCAGGTCGGGCGAGATCGTCGTCGTGGGCCAGTCGTTGCGACCCAGATCCAGACCGTAATAATTCGACTTGTTGGCGCTGCACAGATGCCCGTCGGGTACGAACGATTTGTGATCGCCATTGGGAAGCTGGTTGACGCCCGCCCAGTCATAAAGAAACGCTGGCCCGGCGACGGCCACCGCAGCCTTGCACGCCGCGGACGTCGGACTTTCCGGCCCTTCCTTGTAGCAGGCGTAGACCCGGCTGATCGGCGTTTCCATCGTGCCGTGACTCCACGCAAGGCATGGAACGGCCAGCGGAACCAGCATTGCCAAAACCTTCTTCTTGTGACGCAACATGAGAGACACTCCTACGCTCGTTCAATAGCCAGCGTCCGCTTTGTGTACGACGAGCCGAATTGCCTCGATAAAGATTCGAAACACGTCGGCAAGCGGACTCATTTTCAGAACGTCGAGTCACTCGATGCCTCGTTCCAGTTTCGAACGGCATTGGTGCCCGAGCTTGTTGTTTGCTTCTCCTCGATCGGCTATGCAAGATCACGCGTATCGATACGTGCGCACTCCCGGCATAGAAGAAATGAAACAGGCAACTGGAGAGGGGTCTGGTATCGCGGATTCACACGGACTGTTTTCGCATCTGGCTTCGACGCATGTTTCGCTTACGCCATCTGAAATAGTTCGCTTTACTAACTTAAACGGAATCTACTTGCCCTTCGTTTGGGTTTCATTCTAGACGCTTCAAACGATATGCGGTAGCACACGCGGACCGACATCCCGGATGTTGTCAGCGTAGCCGATGTTCGCCATCAGGACGCGCATGCACCGCAGTGCGCGCGTCGTTTCGCTGCCGCTTTCTACGGCCCGCTTATCATGCTGATTGTTTCTGCATCAATCGACAACGACAGCGACCACGCTTCGCACAAGGTAGTCATTCATGATCATTCGCCCAAAACTGAACTGGTTCCGGTTGCTGTTCGTCTGGCGCGGCTCCGTGCTGCCCCAACTGCTGCCGAGGCTCGCGCTCATCTTCGTGCTGTCGATCTCGGCGATGTTCATGCACGATCACATTCGCAACTATCCGGTGAACCTGGGCACGCCGCCGTTTGCGCTCGTGGGCATCGCGCTGGCCGTGTTTCTCGGCTTTCGTAACAGCGCAAGTTACGAGCGCTGGTGGGAAGGCCGAAAACTGTGGGGCGAACTCTTCATCACGGCGCGCTCGCTCGCACGCCAGATTCTGTCGATGCCCGATTCGCTCGATCCTCTACAAAAGCGGCACTTCCTCGCGGCAATCGGCGGCTTTGCGCATGCGTTGCGGCATCAGTTGCGCGGCACCGATGCGCTCGCCGATCTCGCATCACGGCTGACGCCCGAACTGCACGCTCGCGTCTCGACCGCGCAATTCAAGCCGGGCATCATCCTGCTATGGTTCGGCGAATGGCTCGCACAACGCCAGCGTGACGGCACGATCGACGGCTACGCGCTCATCGCGATCGACCGTAACCTCAACGCGCTGTCGGACGTCATCGGCGGCTGCGAGCGGCTCGCGAACACACCTCTGCCTTTCTCCTATTCGGTGATGATTCACCGCACCATCTATCTGTTTTGCGTGCTGCTGCCATTCGGTCTCGTCGATGGTGCCGGTATGCTCACGCCACTGTTCGCGCTGCTCGTCGCCTATGCGTTCATGGCGCTCGAAGCAATCGCCGCACAGATCGAAGATCCGTTCGGCCTCGAAGAAAACGACCTCGCCCTGAACGCAATGTGCAATACGCTCGAAGCCGTTCTGCACGACATGTCGGCCGATCCCGCCTTCGAACGCGCGCCCAAGGCTTCTTCTTCGTCGCGGCTCTACATACTGGATTGAGACACTTAATTTCATTGTGGATCGTGCCTGGCGCAAGCGCTCTCCTTCATAATCTTTCGAGCCTTATTAATGGAGATTCGCTTTGAAACTGTTCTACAAAGCCGGGGCCTGCTCGTTGGCCTCGCATATCGCGCTTGTTGAATCCGGCCTTCCGTTCGATATCGAAGCGGTCGATCTGAAGGCGAAAGTCACTGCCAGCGGCGCGGATTTCACGAAGATCAATGCAAAGGGTTACGTTCCCGCACTCGTCCTCGACAATGGCGATGTGCTGACCGAAGGTCCCGCGATCATGCAATACATCGCCGACCAGGCGCCCGCAAAGCATCTCGCGCCGCTGAACGACGCCATGGCGCGTTATCGTCTGCAAGGCTGGCTGACGTTCATCGGCACCGAGTTGCACAAGAACTTCTCTCCGTTCTTCAATCCGTCCGCAAGCAGCGACTGGAAAGCGGCGGCAATGAGCAATCTCGAACGCCGCCTCGCCTACACCGCGCAACAACTCGAAGACAAGCCGTACTTGCTTGGCGACGAATTCAGCATTGGCGACGCCTATCTGTTCACGGTGCTCGGTTGGGCCAAGTTCATCGATCTGGATCTCGGCAAGTGGCCGGTGCTCGTGGCGTATCGGTCGCGCGTGGGTGAGCGCGCCGGCGTGCAGGCGGCGCTGAAGGCCGAAGGGTTGATCTGAGCGCACCGCGCGGCCTGATCGCAGCAGACAGCGGCCTCCTTCGGGAGGCCGTTTCTATATCTGACCGCGCAGCGCTTCTATCTTAATAAATCCGCAGCCTTTGATGCAGCAAGGGAAACGCAGCATAACGCTATCTCAATTGAGATTCGTCTCATTCAGTCTTAAAGCGCTCGCCTCTATGATTCATACATGTCGCGGCGATGCAGAAAAACGCAGCGCCGAATCAAAAGCTTCCCGCTTAAATTTGTACTGGAGAGTCTCAAGCATGCGTAACCTGATCAAGAATGTCGCCATCATCGCTATCGTTGCAAGCACCGTTGCCGTCGCTACGCCCAGCGCCTTCGCCGGCAGCAAGACCGCAACGTTCGACGTGACGCTCAACATTCAAGACGATTGCTCGATCTCGGCGAACCCCTTGAACTTCGGCGACACCGGCGCGCTTACCGACAACGTCGATCAGTCCAGCAACCTCGCCGTGACCTGCACCACGGGCACGCCGTACAACGTCGCGCTCGATGCCGGCACGGCAACCGGTTCGCAAGTCGCGACACGCAAGCTCGCCAATGCCGGCGGCACCGCGACGGTCGACTTCAACTTGTATCGCGATGCAGCCCGCACGCAGCTCTGGGGCCAGACGACCGGCACCGACACGACAGCGGGCGTAGGTAATGGCAAAAGTCAGAGTCTCGTCGTGTACGGCCGCGTACCGTCGCAAACCACACCGGCCGCAGGCACTTATAGCTCGACTGTCACCGCAACGGTCGTGTTCTGAAGCGAGTAGATAAGCAGACGGAACGGCCCCCTTCGGGAGGCCGTTTTTGCATCTGACGGCGCAACGAATCTATCGCAATAAAGCCGCGTCTCCTGATGCAGTAAGGGAAAGGCAGCACAACGCTATCTCAAATGAGATTCGTCTCATTCAGTCTTAAAGCGCCCGTCCCTATGATTCATACATGTCGCGGCGATGCAGAAAAACGCAGCGCCGAATCAAAAGCTTCCCGCTTAAATTCGTACCGGAGAGTCTCAAGCATGCGTAACCTGATCAAGAATGTCGCCATCATCGCTATCGTTGCAAGCACCGTTGCCGTCGCCACGCCCAGCGCCTTCGCCGGCAACAAGACCGCGACGTTCGACGTGACGCTCAACGTTCAAGACGATTGCTCGATCTCGGCGAACCCCTTGAATTTCGGCGACACCGGCGCGCTTACCGACAACGTCGATCAGTCCAGCAACCTCGCGGTGACTTGCACGTCCGGAACGCCCTACAACGTCGCGCTCGATGCCGGCACGGCAGCCGGTTCGCTCATCGCAAAGCGCAAGCTCGCCAACGCCACCGGCGACGCCTCGGTCAATTTCAACCTGTATCGCGATGCAGCCCGCACCAAGCTCTGGGGCCAGCAGACCGGCATCGACACGGCTTCGGGTGTAGGTAATGGCGACAGTCAGAGCCTCGTCGTGTACGGCCGCGTACCGTCGCAAACCACACCGGCCGCAGGCACCTATAGCTCGACTGTTACCGCCACGGTCGTGTTCTGAGGCAACTCGCTTCGCTTCATGTGCAAAGCTTGCCAGAGCTCGAATAAAGCTATATCACTGGCATCGTCGGAAGTAATTCGGGAGACCGACGATGCCACGCTTTACACAACCAGCATGGGCAGCCTTTCTGCTTTTGGAATGCGCTGCCTCGCTCGCCGCGTCATTGCAGATATCTCCGGTTTCAATCCAGCTCGCTGGCCCGGAAAACGGCAAGGTCGTCACGTTACGCAACGATGGCGATGAACCGATTCACGCTCAGGTGCGAACCTTCGTCTGGGATCAGTCCGACGAAGAAGACAAACTCACGCCTACCCGCGATCTGATCGCCAGTCCGCCTATCGCCGAAGTGCCCGCCGGCGGTCAGCAAGTCATCCGCGTCATTCGCGCCAACGCCGCACCCGTTGCACAGGAACGCGCATACCGCCTGATCATCGACGAGTTGCCGCCCGACGGCGGCGACAAGCAATCGGCGGTTCAGTTTCGCTTTCGATATTCCGTACCCCTATTCATTTCGCCGCGCGGTGAGGCGAGCACGCCGAAGCTGCAATGGTCCGTCGTCGAAAGAAACGGCAAGGCGTATCTGCGAGTGCAAAACGATGGCGACATTCACGCGCAACTGAGCACCGTTTCACTCAAGACATCGGACAAGGATGTGCGCGTGTCCGGCGGTTTGCTCGGCTACGTGCTGCCAGGCCGGGTGCGCTCATGGATACTCCCCGACGCGGCCAGCGCCATGCACGGCAAGACGGGCGAAGTCAGCGCCACGGTGAACGGCGCCAGCATGAACGGATCGTTAAGCAATCCGGCCGCGCCCTGATCGTTCGGGGTTGCCACGGGAACGGCGTGCATCGTCATGGATGGATCGACTCGCCCAAGGCTCGTGACGCGCGGTGTTCCTCTCCTGATTTCACTGGGCGTGTTTTCCCAAGCGGCTGTTGCTCAAGTCGATATCACCGGCGGCTCGCCCAGCCAGGTTCCGAATATCGCGGGCTCGCCGCGCACGGCCTTGCTCGACATGCAATCGCAAGAAACGCAGTCGCTCGTGCTCGAGATCGTCGTCAACGGCACGAACCTGGGCGAGCCGTCCAACTTCGAGTTGCGTCACGGCCAGCTCTATGCCGAGCGCGCCACGCTCGAAAATGCGGGCATCCGTGTCGACGACTTACATGCCGATGCAGACGGATGGATCGCCGTTTCATCGATTCCAGGCGTGCGCGCCACTTATTCGTCCGCGCGTCAGCAGGCGCTTCTTGACGTCGACCGGTCGCGTCAGATCGCGCAGCGCCTCGGCAACCGGCTTCCGGTTACACCGAAGGCAACGCCCGGCACCGGCTTCGCGCTCAACTACGACGTGACGTACACGCGCCAACTGGGCGAAATGGCGGCCGGTCAGTTCGGCGTCTGGAACGAACAGCGGCTCTTCAGTCCGGCGGGCGTATTCGACAACACCGGCACTTACCTCAACGGCGCCGGAACCAACGGCTACACGCGGCTGGACACGAACTGGGTCTATTCGAATCCGGCCAAACTCATGACGATGACGTTCGGCGACGCCATCTCCGGCTCGCTCGCGTGGACGCGCTCGGTGCGATTCGGCGGCTTCCAGATACAGCGCGATTTCAGCCTGCGCCCGGATCTCGTGACGTTTCCCCTGCCGATGTTCAGCGGATCGGCCGCGGTGCCCTCTGCCGTCGACTTGTATATCAACGGTCTGCGCCAGTACAACGGCAACGTCGCGCCGGGTCCGTTCCAGATCGCGCAGGCGCCCAGTCTGACAGGCGCGGGCACGGCGCAAGTGGTCGTGACCGATGCGCTCGGCCGTCGCGTCACGACGAGCGTGCCGCTTTATATCGACACGCATCTGCTGTCAAAAGGCCTGTCGAGCTATTCGGCGGAATTCGGCTTTCTGCGCGACGATTACACGCTGCGCTCCTGGTCGTACGAGGCATCGCCCGTCTTCAGCGGAACCGCCGCGTATGGCATCACCGACTGGCTCACACTGCAAGCCCACGCGGAAGGCGGGCAAGGTTTGAGCAACGCCGGCACGGGCGCGATCGTGCGCGCAGGCCAATTCGGCGTCTTCAATGCGGCGGCCGCGGGCAGCAAGCTGAATGGCGCGACCGGCGCGCTTTTCAGTCTTGGCTACCAGTACATCAGTCCTGCGGCTTCGCTGACGCTGCAGACCACGCACGCGACCAACAACTATCGCGATATCGCGGCCCTCGACGGCACCTCGGTGTTTCAGCATATTTACCAGGCGACCGTATCGGTCGCGTTGATGCGGTCGCAATCGGCAACAGTGAGCTACGTCGATTCCGAAGACACGTTCTCGGGACACGCGCGCGTCGTCACGCTTGCCTACAACGCCCAGATCGGCAGCCGCTGGTCGCTTTTCGCAAGCACGTATCGCGACTTTCTGCAGCGCGGAGTATGGGGCGGTTCGATTGGCATAACCATCGCGCTCGGCGGCAATACGTCGGTCAGCACGACGGTGGCGCAGTCGGGTGGACACACGACCGCCGACGTCACCGCATCGCGTCCCGCCGACTACGGTGGCGGCTGGGGTTGGTCGGTTCAAGGCGGCGCCGGTGCCGATTATCGTCATGCCTTCGCCGGAACGACTTATCGCTCGAAGTTCGGCGATTTCGAGGCGACCGCGCAGCGCTTCAACGGCACGACGGCGCTCAGCACGGACATGGCGGGCGGCATCGCGATCATGGACGGCGCCATCTTGCCGACGCGCACGGTCACCGACGCGTTCGCGCTCGTTTCGACCGATGGCGTCCCCAATGTTCCTGTCACGCAGGAGAACCGCTTTGTCGGCGTGACGAACTCGAAGGGCTATCTGCTCGTGCCGAATCTGACTTCCTATCAGCGCAATCAACTCGCGATCGACCCGCTCGCGCTGCCGCCAGACGCATCCATCGACAGAACGAAACTGGACATCGCGCCGCAGCGGCGCTCGGGTGCGCTCGCGCACTTCGGCATGTCGCGCTATCAGGGCGCGTCGGTGAGTTTCGTCGATACCACGGGCGCGCCCTTGCCCGCCGGCGCCGTGGCGACGCTCACGAGTACGGGCGAAGCGGCGATCGTCGGCTACGACGGCGTTGCATTTTTCCGCCGTCTCGATTCAGACAACCACGTGACGATTCACGAGGCGAAAGGCGACTGTTCAGCCGTTTTCAGGCTCGACCCGCCGAAGGCTGGAGACCTGCCACAGCTCGGGCCGATCACCTGCCAGCCGGACAAGGGCAAGAGCCAAAAGGAGAAATGACATGCACGCACCCCTTCGCCGCACGCACGGCTCGTTTCGTCCCGTCAGATACGCGTTCGTGTTTCTCGTGCTCTGCGCGCTCTCTGGCGCGGCGCGCTCGCAAACCTGCACGTTTTCGGTGGGCTATACGGATTTCGGCTCCATCGATGTGACGGACACCGAGCCCGCCGATATCGTCGGCGGCATTCACATTTTGTGCAGCGGCTATTCGACGGCGATGGTTCGCATGTGCCTGAACATCGGCCACACCGACTCGCGCACGCTCATTGGCCCAAGCGGCGCAACGTTGAACTACAACCTCTACGTCGATCCGGACCATCAAGGTGTATGGGGATCGGTCACGGCGCCCGACACCGTGCCGCTGACGCTCGATCTTCCCGTTCATCCGGGCGGCAAGGTCTGGGAACATGAGCCGTTCTATGGACGCATTCCGCCTAACCAGCCCGTACCGAACGGCACGTACACCATGCCGTTCAGCGCCTCGGACACCTACTTCGTCTATGTGGGATACACCGGCACGCCACCCGATTGCAAGACGGCAACGGCGCCCTATACGAGCGGTCCGTTCACGGTTACGGCGACGGTCGGCCCGACTTGCACGATAGACGCGTCGCCCCTCGTCTTCCGGGAGGCGAGCCTGCTCGATCAACCGATCGAGGCGACGAGTTCGTTGCGGGTGACGTGCGTCTCGGGCATGCCCTTTTCGGTGGCGCTGGACCGCGGCATGACGCCCGGCGCGACGACCACCAACCGCAAGCTCGCTCGCCAGGGTGGGACAGAGACCATCGACTATCAGCTATACATCGACCCGACGCACAAGGTGCCTTGGGCCGATGGCACGAATGGCACGACGATGGCCTTCAATACCGGAACCGGCCAGCCGCAAACGCTCGTGGTCTATGGCCAGGTCCCGGCGCAGGAATCGAAACCGCCTGGAAGGTATCGCGACACCATCATGGCGCTGATCGTCTTCTAGCAACGATCAGCGCGCAGCTGGGCGCAACTCAGTCGCGCACGCAATCGACGAAGTATTCGATACGCCCGTTGATCACCTCGCCCACGAGCCCGTGGATGTCGGTATGGAAGCCTGGGAAGCGTTCGTTGAATTCGCGCGCGAAACGCAGGTAATCGACGATCGTGCGATTGAAGCGCTCGCCCGGAATCAGCAACGGAATGCCCGGCGGATACGGCGTGAGCAGAATGCTCGTCACGCGCCCTTCGAGTTCGTCGATAGGCACGCGGTCGATTTCGCGGTGCGCGAGCTTGGCGAACGCTTCGGACGGCTTCATGGCCGGCTCCATGCTCGACAGATACATCTCGGTAGTCAGACGCGCGATGTCGTTCGCGCGATAAACACTGTGAATCTGCTCGCACAGATCGCGCAGGCCGATGCGCTCATACGATGGATGCTGCGCGATGAATTCCGGCAGCACGCGCCATAGCGGCTGGTTGTTGTCGTAGTCGTCCTTGAACTGCTGGAGTTCGGTGACCATCGAGTTCCAGCGGCCCTTCGTGATGCCGATGGTAAACATGATGAAGAACGAGTAGAGCCCGGTCTTCTCCACGATAATGCCGTGCTCGGCCAGATAGCGCGTGACGATGCCGGCCGGAATGCCCGTGTCGCCGAAGCTGCCGTCCACGTCGAGTCCCGGCGTGATGATGGTCGCCTTGATCGGGTCGAGCATGTTGAAGTTTTCCGCGAGCGCGCCGAAGCCGTGCCAGCGGTCGTTCGGCTTCAGCATCCAGTCTTCGCGGTCGCCTATACCCTCTTCGGCCAGCGCCTCCGGGCCCCAGACCTTGAAGAACCAGTCGTCGCCGTATTCGTCGTCGACCTTGCGCATGGCGCGGCGGAAATCGAGCGCTTCCGCAATCGATTCCTCGACGAGCGCCGTGCCGCCCGGCGCTTCCATCATCGCCGCGGCCACGTCGCATGACGCGATGATCGCGTATTGCGGGCTCGTCGACGTATGCATGAGGTACGCCTCGTTGAAACGATGCCGGTCGAAGGTGCTGTTCTCGCTGTCCTGCACGAGAATCTGCGACGCCTGCGAGATGCCCGCGAGCAGCTTGTGCGTGGAGTGCGTGGCGAACACGAGCGCGCCGGTACGCGGCCGGCCCGCGCCGATTGCGTGCATGTCCTGATAGAACGAATGGAACTCGGCGTGCGGCAGCCAGGCTTCGTCGAAGTGCAGCGTATCGAGCAGGTCGCCGAGCAGGTCCTTGATCATCTCGACGTTGTAGATCACGCCGTCATACGTGCTTTGCGTGATCGTCAGAATGCGCGGCTTGATCTTCGGGTTCTTCGCGAGCGCCTCGCGCGCGAACGGATTCGCCTCGATCTTCTTGCGAATGTTTTCGGGCTTGAACTCGTCGCGCGGAATCGGTCCGATGATGCCGAACTGGTTGCGCGTCGGCGTGAGGAACACGGGGATCGCGCCCGTCATGGTGATGGCGTGCAGGATCGACTTGTGACAGTTGCGGTCCACGAGCACGATATCGCCCGGCGCCACGGTCGCGTGCCACACGATCTTGTTCGAGGTGGACGTGCCGTTGGTCACGAAGAAGAGATGATCCGCGCTGAAGATGCGCGCCGCGTTACGCTCGGACGCCGCGACCGGCCCGGTGTGATCGAGCAACTGGCCGAGTTCCTCGACGGCGTTGCAGACGTCCGCGCGCAACATGTTCTCGCCGAAGAACTGGTGGAACATCTGTCCGAGCGGATTCTTCAGAAACGCGACGCCGCCCGAGTGTCCCGGACAATGCCACGAATACGAACCTTCTTCTGCGTACTGCACCAGTTCCTTGAAGAACGGCGGCGCGAGCGAATCCAGATACACCTTGGCTTCGCGAATGACGTGCCGTGCAACGAACTCCGGCGTGTCCTCGAACATGTGGATGAAGCCGTGCAGCTCGCGCAGGATGTCGTTCGGCAAGTGGCGCGAGGTGCGCGTCTCGCCGTACAGGAAGATAGGGATGTCCGCGTTGCGGCGGCGCACGGCGTTGATGAACGCGCGCAACGCGACGATAGCCGAAGCCAGTTCCGGCGTGTCGCCTTCCACGACGACGTTATCGGCGTATGGCAGGAGTTCGTCGTCGTCGATCGACAGAATGAAGCACGACGCGCGGCTCGACTGCTGCGCGAAGGCCGCGAGGTCGCCGTAGCTCGTCAGGCCGAGCACTTCGGCGCCTTCGCGCTCGATCGCTTCGGCAAGCGCGCGAATGCCGGAACCCGAGATATTCTCGGAGCGAAAGTCTTCGTCGATGATGACGACGGGAAAGCGGAACTTCATCGTGCGAATCTCCAAATGGAACGACCGCTGCCCGAGACTGGAAGCTCGACGACAGCGGTCTTTCGACAAGCGTATGCGGTGTGCGTTTCTTTGAGAAGCGAAGGAATCAGGTTTTCGGCAGGGTAACGCCGTGCTGCCCCTGATACTTGCCGCCGCGATCCGCATACGACGTCTCGCAAATCTCGTCGCTTTCGAAAAACAGAACCTGCGCGACGCCTTCGTTCGCGTAGATTTTGGCAGGCAAAGGTGTCGTATTCGAGAATTCGAGCGTGACGTAGCCTTCCCATTCCGGCTCGAACGGCGTCACGTTCACGATGATCCCGCAACGCGCGTAGGTGGACTTGCCGAGACATACGGTCAGGCACGAGCGCGGAATACGAAAATATTCGACCGTGCGGGCAAGCGCGAAGGAATTCGGCGGGATGATGCAGACATCGCCCTTGAAGTCGACGAACGATTTCTCATCGAAGTTTTTCGGATCGACGATGGTGGAATTGATGTTCGTGAAGATCTTGAATTCGTCGGCCACGCGGATGTCGTAGCCGTAGCTCGACGTTCCGTACGACACGATCTTGCGGCCGTCTTCGGTCACGCGCACCTGATCGCGCACGAACGGCTCGATCATCTTGTGCTCTTCGGCCATGCGCCGGATCCACTTGTCGGACTTGATGCTCATAGGGACGCTACCCAGCGTTGCGGCTCGCGGTCATGCGACCGGACGCCTGCGGTGAAACGGGGCATGGCGGCAGCGATTTTGTCGCGCGCTGCGGCCAAACGGAAAGCGCGTATTTTACGCGAACGACGGGTCGTATCGGCGACGCTCGATCGTGATCGACCATTCGGATGATACTCGCGGCGTCTTCATCGATCAGCGCCGGATGACGCCGCATGCGAGCGCCGGTCCCACGTTGTGCGGACTGGCGGCGTAGGGATCGGTGGCTTCGCGATGCAGCACGATCGCGCGCGAGATGACCGAGCGCACGCCGTCGAGCGACACGTCCGTCGCCACGAAAAAGCCCGTGGCCGATCCGGTGGAATCCGCGTGAATGTTGCCGAGTTCGCCTTCGAGACGCGCGGTGGCGCGCTTGCGCTCCGCCGGCAGCGCGAAGACCGGGCTTGCGTCCTGATCGTCCATGGCGATGCAGTCGCCGCGCTCGTGAACCTGCAGCGCGTGATCGCTGTCGGGCGGCATGTCGATCAGGCTATACGACACCTGAACGCCGTCCGCGCGCTCGATCAGCGTGATGGTGCCGCGCGCCGCGTTGCCAGGCGTCGGCTGAAGCACCGCGTCGGCGCGTTTCTCGTGATTCTGGAAGATGATGCCGCAGCCGCTCACGAGAACACTACAGGCGACGAGCGCCGAAGCAAGTCCGGCGTGGGCCGCCCTTCCGTCGAATCTATGTCTCATGCGATCCTCTCGGCGGCCCGCCGATACCCGGTGCATCCGCGCGGCCGCCCATAGCAGGCGACATGATACCGCGAGCCGCACCGCACAAGGCTTCGGCGAAACGCGTCCAAGCGCGCCACATCAAGTGTTCTGCACGACGATGCTCGGAAACTTCGACGTCATGTCGCGCTGACGATCGGCAATGGCAATCGCCACGCGCCGCGCAATCGCGCGATACGTCTCGGCAATCCGGCTTTCCGGCTGCGAAACGACTGTCGGCTGACCGGCATCGGTGCGTTCTCGAATCGCAATATCGAGCGGCAACTGGCCGAGAATCTCGACGCCGTATTCCTTCGCCATGCGCTCGCCGCCGCCCGCGCCGAAGATATGCTCCTCGTGCCCGCAATTCGAGCAGATATGCGTGCTCATGTTTTCGACGATACCGAGAATGGGAATGCCGACCTTCTCGAACATCTTGAGGCCCTTCTTGGCGTCGAGCAGCGCGATGTCCTGCGGCGTGGTGACGATCACCGCGCCCGTCACCGGCACTTTCTGCGAGAGCGTCAACTGAATGTCGCCCGTGCCCGGCGGCATGTCGACGACGAGATAATCCAGGTCTTTCCAGTTGGTCTGACGCAGCAGTTGTTCGAGCGCGGAGGTGACCATCGGGCCGCGCCAGACCATCGGGTTGTCCTGCTCGATCAGAAAGCCGATGGAATTCGCCTGAATGCCATGACCGATCAGCGGATTCATCGACTGATTGTCGGGCGACTCCGGCCGGCCGGAGATGCCGAGCATCATCGGCAAGGACGGGCCATAGATGTCCGCGTCGAGCATGCCGACATTGGCGCCTTCCGCCGCCAGTGCGAGCGCGAGGTTCGCGGCTGTCGTGCTCTTGCCGACGCCGCCCTTGCCCGACGCCACCGCGATGATGTTCTTGACGTTCGGCAGCAGCTTTACGCCGCGCTGTACCGCGTGCGCGACGACTTGCGAGGACACATCGACGACGACGTCTTCCACGCCGGGCACCGCACGCAACGCATCCTCGAACAGTTTGGCCGTGGCCGCGAACTGCGTACGCGCCGGATAGCCCAGTACGACGCTCACCGAGACCGTGCCGTTTTGTAGCGAAACGTTGCGGATACTTTTGGTATCGACGAACTTGCGGCTGGTGTTCGGATCGGTCAGTGTGGCTAGTGCGGCGTCGATCTTCGCGCGGTCGATACTCATTGCAACTCCATGGAATGGTTTGTGCTGATGCGACGGCGCATTGCAACAAACTGAGGAAAGTGAAAGTAATTGTTAGAGCCGTTGCGCCGCGTCCCCGCGCATTGCACTATTGCGCGCGGTAATTGTTTCCGGGGATGCATCGCCACTGGCGACTGACGCGCTCTCATTTCTCATAATTGTAGAGGTTCGTCCGGACGCACGTCCGAAGACCCTTACGTACTGTCGGCGCGGCGCGCCGAATCGCTCGTTGATTCAAGGAGATCAAACATGAAGTTGAAGTTGATGACCCGTTTGTCGGTTTTCGTCGTTGCTGGCGCACTGGTCGCGGGCTGCGCGACGGAGCAGGGTAACAATGCGGCGGTCGGCACAGGCGTCGGCGCCGCGACCGGCGCTGGCCTCGGTGCGATTTTCGGCGGCGGCAAGGGCGCGGCAATCGGCGCGGCTGCAGGCGCGGCTGTCGGCGGTGTGACCGGCTACAACTGGCAAGCCATTCGCAACAAGATTTCCGGCGACTCAAAGGGCACCGGCACGCAGGTGACCGAGCAGCAAGACGGATCGCTCAAGGTCAACATCCCGAACTCGATCTCTTTCGACACCAACAGCTACGCGATCAAGCCGACGTTCGATCCGGTTCTGAACTCCGTCACGCAAACGTTGCAGCAGCATCCGGAGTTGATCGCCAACGTGATCGGCCATACGGATAACACCGGCACGGCGGCTTACAACCAGACGCTGTCGCAGAATCGCGCGCAAAGCGTGGCTTCCTATATCGCTACGCACGGTGTCGCCGGTCAGCGTTTGTCGTCGCAGGGCATGGGACAGAACCAGCCGATCGCCGACAACTCGACCGAAGCAGGCCGCGCACAAAATCGTCGCGTGGAAATTTACCTGCGCGCGACGGCACAGCCGGGCCAAGTGCAATAAATTTCTGATTTATAAGGAGAATCGGCAGATGCCGGCGCAGCGTGGCAAAGCGCGCGAAGCCGCCTGAAAAAAATTTGAAACTTGGGCGCACGGCGCGTGTCTGTCTTTACGGTAGGCGCGCGGCGAGGCCGCCACCTGCCATTCTCCTCTTGTCGTTGTTGCTCCGGGGCCCGGTTTTGGACCCCGGTTTTTTTTGGTGCGATGGTTTTCGGCTGCCGCGCCCATGTCTCCCCGTCTCCCCACCTCCCCGTCTTCCTTCCCCTCCCTGCTAAAATCGAAAATCGCTTTTTTTGCGTTCTTCGATCAACTTCTGCATTTCCTCCGGGCCGCGCCTTATGTCAGCACCGATTTCAGCCATCGCCACCGCCGCGCCCGCCGTCAAGAACGGCGCTCGCCAGATCCTCGTCACGTCCGCGTTGCCGTATGCGAACGGTCAGATTCATATCGGCCATATGGTCGAATACATTCAGACGGACATCTGGGTTCGGACGCTGCGCATGCATGGTCACGAGGTCTACTACGTCGGCGCCGACGATACCCACGGCACGCCCATCATGCTGCGCGCCGAAAAAGAAGGCATCACGCCGAAAGCGCTGATCGAACGCGTTTGGAAAGAGCACAAGCGCGACTTCGACAGCTTCGGCATTTCCTTCGACAACTATTATTCGACCGATGCCGAGGAAAACCGCGTCCTTTGCAACACCATCTACGCCGCGCTCCAGGAAGCGGGATTGATCGACGCGCGCGACATCGAACAGGCCTACGATCCGGTCAAGGAAATGTTCCTGCCGGACCGCTTCATCAAGGGCCAGTGCCCGAAGTGCGGCGCGAAGGACCAGTACGGCGACAATTGCGAGGTTTGCGGCTCGACTTATCAGCCCACCGAACTCATCAACCCGTATTCGGTGGTGTCGGGCGCGACGCCCATCCGCAAGATTTCCACGCATTATTTCTTCCGCCTGTCGGACCCGCGTTGCGAAGACTTCCTGCGCGGCTGGGTCGGCGGACTCGCGCAGCCCGAAGCCACGAACAAGATGCGCGAATGGCTCGGCGACAAGGGCGAGGCCAAGCTCGCCGACTGGGACATCTCGCGCGACGCGCCCTACTTCGGCTTTGAAATCCCCGGTGCGCCGGGCAAGTACTTCTACGTCTGGGTCGACGCCCCGGTCGGCTATTACGCAAGCTTCAAGAATCTCGCGGACCGTATCGGCCTGAATTTCGATGAATGGGTGAAGCCCGGTTCGAAGACCGAGCAGTACCACTTCATCGGCAAGGACATTCTGTATTTCCACACGCTCTTCTGGCCCGCGATGCTCGAATACTCCGGTCATCGCACGCCGACGAACGTGTTCGCGCACGGCTTTCTGACCGTCGACGGCGCGAAGATGTCGAAGTCGCGTGGCACGTTCATCACGGCGCAAAGCGTGATCGATACCGGCATCAATCCGGAATGGCTGCGCTACTACTTCGCGGCCAAGCTGAACAGCACGATGGAAGACATCGACCTCAACCTGGAAGACTTCCAGGCGCGCGTGAACAGCGATCTCGTCGGCAAATACGTGAATATCGCGAGCCGCGCGGCGGGCTTTCTTCTGAAGCGCTTCGACGGCCGCGTGCAGGACAGCGCGATGCAGCATCCGCTGCTTGCACAACTGCGCGCCGCGATTCCGCAGATTGCGGGCTTCTACGAGTCACGCGAATACGGCCGCGCGCTGCGCACGACCATGGATCTCGCCGATACCGTCAACGGCTACGTCGATACCGCGAAGCCCTGGGAACAGGCGAAGGACCCGGCCAACTCGGTCGCGTTGCACGAGACTTGCAGCGTGAGTCTGGAGGCGTTCCGCCTGTTGTCGCTTGCGCTGAAGCCGGTGTTGCCGAAGCTGATCGAAGCGGTCGAGGCGTTCCTCGGCATCGCGCCGCTCGTCTGGGCGGACGCGCACAAGCCGCTGTCGTCGGCCAATGCCGTGAACGCGTACAAGCATCTGACCACGCGCGTCGACCCGAAGCAGATCGAGGCCTTGCTCGCGGCGAATCGCGAGTCGTTGCAGGCGGCGCCGGAAGCGGCCGCTGCTTCTGCCGCTGCTACAAGTGCGAGTGCGGCTAAGAGCGCGGCGCCCGCCAAAAAGCAAGCGAACGAAGAGACGCCGGGCGTCATCTCCATCGACGACTTCTCGAAAATCGATCTGCGTATCGCGAAGATCGTCGATTGCAAAACGGTCGAAGGCTCCGACAAGCTCTTGCAACTGACGCTCGATATCGGCGAAGAGAAAACGCGCAATGTGTTTTCGGGTATTCGTTCGGCTTATCAGCCGCAGGATCTGATCGGCAAGCTGACCGTGATGGTCGCCAATCTCGCGCCGCGCAAGATGAAGTTCGGCCTGTCGGAAGGCATGGTGCTGGCGGCGTCCGCCGCCGACGAGAAGAAGGAGCCGGGGCTCTATATTCTCGAACCGCATGGCGGGGCCACGCCGGGAATGCGGGTGCGCTGAACGACAACCGCGACGCTCGAAACAGGAACGCCCCTCTTGAGGGGCGTTTTTTTTCGGACGTCTGTCCGTGGCAAGCAACCTGAGCAGCGCTGCCCGGCGATGCCTATTGATAGGTCATGGTGAGGATCATCGACGTGTTCGCCGGACCGGGCGTCACGGTACCGGTTCGGTAGTAACGCGCCTTCATCGGGATCACATAGCTGCCACCCGTGGAACTGTTATAGCCGGAGAATGCCTTGGTCGTGCTCAGCGGAAACACGGAGCCGGAGCCATCCAGTAGCTGCACGCCCACGCCCGTGGCCGACGACGAGCCATTGAGCGCCACGACGGATTGCGAACTGTTAAGCACACTGGTCGTGGGATCGATTTCATACAGGACGCCATTCATCCCCGAGGGACAATTGTTGAGGCTGATGTTGAACGGGACCGCCGCGGTAGTCGCACCGACAGACGCCATCTCCACCGGAAAATGGGTGCCGAGCGGCACCGGCACATCGGGGGTCTGGCAGGTAAGCGGGACGACCGTCACCGCCGGGACGATCAGATAAAAAGGCGTGGTGCCCGGGCTGTCCGGGACAAAATTGATCATGGAGCTTGAGCTCGCCAGCGTCTGCGCGCCCAGCACACCCGCCGCGCTCACAACGCCTGTCTTCACGAGCGCAACTGCCCAACGCCCATAGTTTTTGAGGTTGGAACCAACGGCGGTACAGGTCCAGCCCACGTAGGGCGGCCGCACGGAGGGCGACACCACGTCGAGCCAATCGGCGCCGCCACACGAACTCGGCTCGCCGTCGAACGCGATGGCCATGCCAACGCCGGGCACATTGGTCTGCAAGACCGTATAGGACGCGAGACCTGGGCCCGGTGTGCTCGCAATCGTCACGCTGCTTTTCGGCCATGCGACATTCAACTTCGAATACATGCCGGAACCGGATGTCGTCGACATGGTGCACACGTAGTTGACCATCGACGTGATGCTCCAGGGCGCCAGAATGGCGCCCACCGGCAAGTCGCGCGGCACCGAAATCGTCGCAGGGAGAATGGCCTGCACACTCTGACCTCCGCCCGTGCAAGCGTCGGCCCATGCGTCCTGCATGCCGCCTATCAGAACCAGCGCGCTCGACAAGATGATCCAAGCATATCGTCGCAGCCGGGCAAATCCGATGCCTTTCATATCGCTATTCCGTCAAAGGGTGTCGAAGTCACGCGCGCGTCAGTTGTAGGTGAAGTTGACCGTCGCCGAGGTCGTCACCGTGCCGGCTGTCATCGTTCCAAGACGATAGAACTGCGCCACCATCGGAATGGTCATGGCGTTGGTCGCGTCCACTTGGCCGCGATTGGAGGTGTTGCCAAGCGTGACGACCGTACCGGTGGTCCCGCCCGCACTGCTCGCCTGCAGCAGTTGCACGCCGGTCTGCGTCGCGGTGCCGGTGTTCTTGAGCACGCTCGGAACGGTGTCGGACTGGCCCGATACGGCCATCGATACCGTGGTGCCCGGCGTGCAGTTGGTCAGCTTCAGGCTGAACGCCGTGGGATTCATCGTCGATCCCACGCTCGGAAAGTCGAGGATATTGGCGCTGCCCAGATTGATCGTCTGATTCGCCGAAGCGGTGTCCACCGTGCAGGACGGGGGCACGATGGTGCCGGTGAAGTTGAGCGTGGCATCCGCTCCGAATGCCGAACCGGTCGCGGTGACGGCGATGGTGACGGCGAGATTAGCCAGAAGTGATCCAAGTGTGCGCATAGTCATTCAAACGTGTTCATGTTGCCGCCGCTCGTGCGGGTCTTTGTCGATTGCAGATTCATGTCGTGGAGATATCGGCTTAGTTGCAGGCTGCATCCGTGAAGGCAGTCGATGCCGCCCGGCTCCCGTCGGCTTCGGGCAACGCGTAATGCACCTTGCAACTCTGATCGGCCGCCGAGCCCCAACGGGCGATCAGATCGCCACTCGCGGCCTTGCTATACAACATCGCGCGGCTGCCCTGCGTCACGGCGCCAACGGATTCGCCGCTCGCATCCAGCACGTCCGCGCCGAACGGTACCGGCTCGCCGTTCAGACGACGCAAGCGCATGACGATTGCGCGGCCTCGGTCTTCGGTATCGAACTTCACGAGCGACACCGCGCCGGCCGTTGGTGCAAAGTGCTGCTCGGTGGTCTTGAGCTGCACGCCCATCGGCAAGCCCTTGGTGTCGATCTCCACCGCGTTCTGCGAATACGGCTGCATGCCCGCCACGGCCGCGCGGCCGGCGCCGTTCAGCCGCACGCCGGGCGAACTGGCAATGCGCGCTCCGGCGGCATCGTTCGCCTCGACAATCGCCAACGTGTCGCCGCTTTGCGGTGACAACACCAGACCACCCCCGTATGCGACCACGGAACCGGACGCACCCGCGCCTGCCTGCGTGTATCCGTTGGCGCGGCCAACATTCGCGCGCAACTGCGCCACAGGCGAGAAATAGCCGACATTGGCGCTAAGGCTGTCGCTGTGGCTGCCGGAATCACCCGATGTGTGGCCCGCGCTCACGCCGTAGTTCATCTC
Organism: Caballeronia sp. LZ001; assembly: GCF_031450875.1. Lineage (NCBI taxonomy): Bacteria > Pseudomonadati > Pseudomonadota > Betaproteobacteria > Burkholderiales > Burkholderiaceae > Caballeronia > Caballeronia sp. LZ001. The sequence continues at coordinate 2,468,555 of NZ_JARTVX010000004.1, forward strand.
ATAGTCCTTGCCGAGCGTGCCCGTGAAGGTTTCCTGAATCTGGTTCGTGTTGTCGCGCGAGTCGTGCGAGAAGCTCGTCGTCGAATTGGCGATGTTCGTGCCCAGATCGAGGGGAACGCTCAGCGTGAGCATCACGCGGTTGTCCCAGTTCGCGGTTGACGTGTCGAGTTCGCGCGAAGCCGAAACCCCCACGCCGACGCGCCCGACGTTCGTGTTGTAGCCGACCTGGAACGCGGTATCGTTGCCATGCTTGTTCCAGTAGTTCTGCGTGTAGCCCGATGCGTAAATGGAGCCCCACTTGTCGAGGTTTTGGTTGAGCGTGAGCTGCAGGCGACCTTTCTGGATGCCGTTGCTCATGAACGCGGTGCCCTTCGACTCGAGGTCGCGCAGGTTCATGGCGTCGCGGAACCCGAGGAAGCCGCTCGTCGAATAGCGGTACGCCGCGAGCGTGACGTCGGTGTTCGTCGGCGTGAAGCTGCGCGAGAACGAAAGGCGAAGGCTCTGTCCGCTCCGGCTGCCGGATTTCGGCAGATTCGCATTGGCTTGCGTCGCGTCGAAGGCGAATGCACCGACCGACGTGTTGAGCGACGCGCCGAGCGCCGCCGAAATGTAGTCTTCGGCGACGATCGAGCCGCCATACAGCGTGACCAGGTTGTTCACGCCGTGCTGCACACCAGCCTGCACGACATACGGATGGCCCGATTCGCTCGAATTGCGATACTGGCCCGCTGCCACGTTCAAGCGCCAGCGCCCCTCGCGCAGCGAATTCACGGGCGCGGCATACGGCACGGATGCAACGTGCTGGCTGCCGTCCGCTTCGGTGACGATCACCTGCAGGTCGCCGCCGTAGCCGGTCGGGTAGAGATCGTTGATCTCGAAAGGACCCGGCGCGACCGTCGTCTCGTAGATGAGATTGCCGTTTTGCTTGACCTGAACGTTCGCGTTGGTATTGGCGATACCCCGCACGATCGGCGCATAGCCGCGCTGCGATTCGGGGTACATGCGGTCGTCGGTTGCGAGCTGCACGCCGCGCACGCCGAACGAATCGAAGATCGAGCCGTCGGTGTAGGAGTCGCCGAGCGTCAACTGGCTCTTGAGCGGAATCAGCGAGCGCTGCACATTCGTCTGCAGGCTCTGTGCATGCGTGCCGCCAAACGACGATGTCGTGACGTTGCCGTTGTAGCGAAAACGCCAGGCGTCGAAGTTGAGACCCGCCGTCACGCCCAGATAACCCTGAGTGTTCGACACGCCGCCGCCATTCGAGCGATACACGTTGGCGTTGTACTGCAAGGTCGCGGCTGGCACACCTTCGTCCCACAGCTTCGGATCGACCCAGCCGCGCGCGTTGCGGCTCATCATCGCTTGCGGCACGCTCACGTCGAGGCGCTGTTCGCCCATGTCGAAGGTGGCCGTCGCCTGCGGGATCAGGTCCGGCAGCGCCACGCCGCCCGTGCTGTTCGCGGCGTCGAGTTGCGCTAACGCGGAATCGGGCAGGCGCATGGTATCGACGCCCGCGCGCGCGAGCAGATCGCGATCGAAGACCGGCACCGCGCGATGGTCCGGCGCGCCGACATTGCGCAATGTAATGGCGGTCATGCCGAGCCACACACCGTTCACGTACAGTGCGGCGCGGTAATTGCCGGCCAGTGCGATGTTGCCCTTGTCGAAGCGGCTGACGTCCATGACCGCCGCGCCAGCAAAGCGCAGGAAGCCCGGGTCGAACTCCACGGCCTCGGGCGCGGCCGATGCGGCCGATGCCGTCGAGGTCGATGCCGTCGATGCAACCGTCGCACCACTCGATGCAGCCTTGACATCGGACGAGGTCTGAGCCCGATCCGGCCGCACCCCGGACGATGACGAAGTGTCCATGCGAGCCAGCGTGTTCGCATCGGCCCTGGCATGCGCCGCGGCGAAGGCGAGCATCACGGCGACGCTGGTCCGACTCAGCGAGAGAGCGAACCTCGAATTCGATTCCATGCAGCGTTCATTCATATCGAGCCGGATTCGCGGGCAACACCGCTCCCCACCGATGGGAAACATCGGCATCCGGGGCTCGCTGCCTCGCGACGATTAAGTCTTGGTGTACGTGAACGCCAGGCTATTCGCGCCCGGCGTGTGGCCGACCGATGGCGAAGGAATCGACATCCTTCGCGTCGCTCGTGAATCGGTCAGATAGCCCGCATGCAGCGGGTCTCAGTGGATCGCTGCCTCGTGCTTCGTGGGACCGCCGTAGTCGTTCAAGGTCGTGAACGAGACCTGGCCGTTCGCGGTCGCCTTACCGGACAGTGGCAGCGTGAGCTCGCCACCCGGTGGCACCATGCCGCCTTCATCGAATCGGGCGGCATGTTCGCCTTCGCCCACATGAGCGTCGATGATCGTCACGTGATAAGGCGTCGGATTCGAAACCACGAGCGCGGACTTGCCACCTTGCGACGACAGCCGCCATGTGAGCTTGCCCGGTGCGTCGTCGGCGCTGCCCGGCAGACCTTGCGGGCGAAAGAAAAACTTCAGGCGCGAGCGGAATGCGAGCTGGACGTAGTTCGCGCCGGCCTGAGCTTCGGTTGGCTTCGGCGGCACTTCAAGCACGTTGAACCAGAGCAGGGTTTCGCGATCTTTCGGCAGCGCTTCGCCGGTATACGCGATACGGACGGTCTGCGCCTTGCCCGGATCGATACGCGCAAACGGCGGCGTGAGCACAAATGGAAGATCGATCTGAGCCGGATCGACCTTGGGATCGCCCTTGTCGAGCCACACCTGCGTCAAGGCCGGCGATTTTCCCGCGTTGGACAGCTTAAGCGTCACCTCACTATCCGTGGCGTTGTACACCACGCGCGTGCCCGCGACGACGACGGACGCATTGGCTGCGAACGGCAGGATCGCAACGAGAGCGAGCACACCCGCTGTCACTGCGCTAAAAACGACTTTTCGGAGACTCATGACATTCAACAAAATTTGCGGTGACGCGATGACTCGACCCCGCGCCGTGCGAGGGTTAAACGAAGACGCCGCGAGGGCGTCCTCGTTCGCGAATCGATTTACTGATAGACCATCGAGTAGGTCACCTGGCTCGTCACCGTGCCCGCGGTTGCGGCGCCCATTGGCGAGTTGTACTGCGCTGCGTATTGCAGGCTTGCGCTGCCGCTCGTGATCGCAACGTCTTGCGACTGCTGCGCGCCGTCGGCCTTGCTCACGTCGATGGCTTGCCCCGAGCCGTTGTAGTCCAGCAACTGGACTTCGACGTTGGTCGCCGTGCCGTTGTTCTTCAGGTTGCCGTCGGCCAGCGTGTTCGCGCCGTATTCCCAGAACGTGTGCACGTTGCCCGTAGCCGGCGTGCAGTTGGACAGCGCAATGTTGAAACCGGTGGCGCCCGCGGAAGAGCCGGGCGTTCGTCAGTTCCGCTGCGGCAAGCGCCGGCAGCGTCACGGTGAAGTTGTTGCCCTGGGCATTGCCGCTTACCGTGCACGTGTTGGCCGTCAGCTCTCCGTTGATAGTCAGCGTGCCACCGTTACCTGCCGGTGCGGCGTGCGCGGCAGCGCCTGCCAGAGACATGGACACCGCGACCAGCGGAAGAATGATCTTCTTCATAATAAGTATTCCTTAGTCGTCACCTGAGTGACTGAGCCCGATTTGAAAATTCGTCAGGTCGAGTCGTGAACAAGCGTATGCATACTCGCTTCCTGACGAGAGGCTGAGTATGCTGACTAGGGCCATGCGAACGATTAGGAACACGCTTAAAACCACAAACTTCCTACATAAATCGTTGATGTAACGCATCATATTGAGAATGTTCTTGCGGGTTTTTGCGCGCCTTGAGAACGACTCAGATCGGAGGCAAGTCTCGGGACCAGAGAAAGAAATTGGTTACGGGCGCGGCGCAAAAGCAAAAAGGGGCACGCGATCGACTCGCATGCCCCTGTCCCCTTACGTCTTCAAAGCGATCTACTCCGTGGTCGACTCCACCTCGGATGCCGCCGCAGCTGACGAAGCCGCCGCCCGCTCCGGCCGCGTAGGCGTCGTCGACGAAAAGAGCCGCATCCACGAATTGAAGCGCCGTGTGTAAGACAGATCGACGCCCTGGAACGTCCCGCCATACGCCGTCACCGACCAGAATCGCGACAGGCTCAGTGTCGCCTTGATCGCGTTGCTGGCCGATTGCAGACCCTGCTCGTAGCCAATCACCAGCCGCTCGTTGATGGCCTTGGCGATCATCACCACTTGCGGATCGGTCAGGCCCACTTCGCTCGAACCGATGGTGAATTCATCCAGCCCGAAGGTCTGCGCAATACGCTTGCCGCCCGTGCTGCCGAGCAACGCGAGTGCGCTCGTCATTGCGCTCTGCTGGCCGACGTTATTGCCCTGATCCGTGCCATGACCGAACAAGAGCCACGAGAGCTTTTCGTTGTCAGGCACGCTCGGTTCGGAAATGAGTTTGGCCACGGGAGCCTGCACCGTGCCCGTCACCTGCACGCCCGCCTCGACTTCCTGATTGCGCCGCATCGCGAGGACATTGATGCCGGGGTTCGCCACCGGTCCGTTGAACGTGAAGAAGCCGTTCTCGATGTTGAGCTTGCGCCCGAACGCCGTGTAACTCGAACCCGGCGTCGTCACGCGCACATTGCCGACCGCGCGCAGCGGCATGTTCGGCGCGCTCGTCACGCTGATGACGCCGGCAAGCCCGAGATCCGCGCCGGCGCCCTTGAAGCGAAAGCGCTGCCCCAGGTCGATGTCGATATTCGCGCGCGGCGTGAACGGTCCAACCGGTTTTTCCGTAGCGGCCACCGTCTGCTTCGTCGTGTTTTCGCCCTTGATGGTGCCATCGGGACGTTCGATGACCACGTCGTCGCCGAGCGATGGCGCGCCGGATTCCGGCAAGTCGAACAGCGCGTGATCGACGGTGAACTTGCCGTTGATCGCCATGCCGCCCTGCAATCCCGCGTTCGCGATACTCGCGCTGCCCGAAAGCGACAATTGCCGGTCGGGCGAAGCGAACAGTTCCAGCTTGTCGGCGATGATGCTCGCGGTGAGGTCCGGCTGTGCCTGATCGAGCCGCACCTTGCCCGTCGCGCGCAACGTGCCGCTCGCGCCGTGGAACTCCACCTGCTGGAAGTCCACCAGATTCTCCGACAGCGCAATGCGAATGATGCCGTCCTTCAACTGAACGCCCTGATCGACGACCGTCGCCGAAAGATTGTCGCCCGTCAGCGACCCCGACAGATTCGGCTTGGCGACGATTCCCGCGATGCTCAACTTGAGAGCAAGCTTGCCGCCCAGCAGATAGCTCGGGCCGAGCAGCCCGCCGGTGGTGCGCAGTTCGGGGATATTCGCGTTGATCGCGCCGGAGAGCGGCGCTTCGTCGACCACGGTCAGCATGCCGTCGCGATTGGCGAGCGGCGTGTGCGCGTTGGCTTCGATCACGCCGATGCGCGTCGCCTGCGCGCGCAGCGTCGCGTTGAGCGTATTGCCGTTGGAGAAATCGGCGCGCGCCGAGATGTCGTTGATGCCGAGCGCCGAGACGCCACGGGTGCCTTCCACGGTCACATCGCCGCTGCGGCGCTTGATCTGCGCATAACCCGTCGCCGTGGCGCCGAGCGAGAAGTTCCAGTCGCCATCGAAGACGAGGTCGGTGCGGATCGGCGGCTCCTCGCCCGTCATTTCCTGACGCACGGCCAGAAGCCGCGGCACCGAGAGATTCGTCAACGTTCCGGCCGACTGGATGCGGCCGTGATCGAGCGCGAACGACTTGAGATTGAGCGCCGCGCCTTCCGCGACGAGCCGCGTCGCGCCGAGCACGAGCCTGGCCGGACCGTAGCTCACGGTCAGCGGCTGTTCGAGGTTGACCGACGGCGTGCCCTTGTTGGTGAGCTTCGTGATCGTGCCGTCCCAATGCGGGCCGTCGGCGGCATCGGTGAACTTGCCGTTCGCGCCGAGCGCGAGATTCACCGGCTGCCCCTGAACCTTGCCGGCCGCGGTCACGTCGAGCGTGTGATGCATGCGTGTGCCGTTGAGGTTCGCATCGAGCGTGGCGACTTCGATGCCCGAGGTGCTCGCATCGCGCGCTTTCAGCGTGAAGACGAGCGCGCCGTTCGAGCCATCGCGAATATCCGCGCGACCTTCCGCATGACCGAGGCGGTTCGCGCCGAACACGACGCCATCGGCCTGATAATTCGCCGCCACGTTCGGATGCGCAATCGAGCCGGTCAGATCGCCGTCCGCCTTCACCGTCCCCGCGAGACCGAAGCCGAGGCGCTCGAGTTGCGGCGCATCGACGCGAAAACGCAGCCGGTCGCCGGGCGCGCCGAAACTGCCGTTCAGATCGACATCGTTGCCCGCGACAGACAACTTGGCCGCGCTTGGCAAGAGCCGCACGCCCGCCAGTTGCACCGTGCCTTCGCCGGTGAGCGGCAAGTTGTCGTACATGCTGTCGGCGAGTTTGAAGGTCGCCTTGGTGGTGAGTTCGGGCGCGAGTCTGCCGGATGCGGCCAGCGTGCCGTTCACGCGCGCCTCGATCACGCGCGCGGGCGCGGGCTTCTTCTGCGTGCCTTTCCTGACGGGCGCGGGCTTCGGCTGAAGCAACTGCTGCGTGAGCAGAAGCGGATTGAAGTCGATGAATTTCGCCTTCAGGTCATAGCTCGAATTCGTATCTTTCTTGAGCACACCGTTCGCTTCGACGCGACCCTTGCCGACGGTCAGCTTGACTTCGTCGAGCGCGGTCTGCTTCGGGTCGAGCTTCACCTTGGCTTGCGCGCGGATCGCCGCTTTCGGATCGTTCAGGTTGGCGGTGACGGTTTGCGTATCGCCCGCAAGCACGACGCTGATCGGCCCGGAAAAATCGGTCGGACGCACGCTCGCTTCGATTGCGTTGAGGTCGAGCTTCGCCACCTTGAGGTCGAACTTGCCGTCGCCGCCCTTGAGCGAGCCGCCACCCGTCACGGTCGCGTCTTTCACGAGACGCACGTTTAGATCGGTGATGCTTTGCGCGGAGGCATCGAGCCGCACGTTGGCGTGCGCGTCGATGAGCGGCAGCAGCTTCTTGTCGATGGCGCCCGGCTTCGCGTTGACGATCGACACCGGCCCGCTCACCACGAAGCCCGGCGCGTTCTCGACCGGCTTCACTTCGGCGCTCACGGCGAGGTCGGCGAACGGCGCGCCCGGGCTGAACGCTTGCGGATTGACGTGATCGACATTGACGATGGCAAGCTTGAGCGGCACGTCGCCGAACGGCAGCGCTTCGACATGTGCGCGGCCGTTGAGCTTCATGCCGCTGGCGTCGATATCGGCAATGAGGTCTTCCAGCGAGCCCGATAACCGCGCGCCCACCTGCACCGCTTCGCCGTTTAGCTTGCCCGTGTAGCCGGCATCGCCGGAAAGCGGGAACGGACGCGCGCCGCCGTCGAGTTTCGCGGATGCCGTCACCGCGCCGAACGGCGTGTCGAGCCGCTGCACCGTCGCCTGATGATGCTGCCCGTCGCTGCCGCCGTTAAAGAGCAGGCGCGAGAATTCGGTGGTCGTCGCACCCTGATGCAACCGCAGCTTTTCCACGCTCAGGTCGCGGATGGCAAGCTGGATCGGCAGGCGCAAATCCTTCGGCAGTTCCGTTTTCGTCGACTTTTCTTGCGAAGGCGCGATGCGCGCGTCGATGGTGCCGACATGCAGATAATCGATGGTAAAGCGCAGCGGCTCGCGCGTGAGCGCCCAGCGTCCCGAAACGCTGTCGACCGCTATGTCCGTGCCCTTGCCGTCGGGACTCTTCCAGTGGACATCGCGCAGACTCACGCCGGTGGCGATAGCACCGCCATCGAGCTTGCCGGTCAGCTGACCCTTGAGCAGCGATGTCGCCGCCTGCCACGCGTAACGCGTGCCGCGCTCGGTGTTGAGCGCGAACAACACGGTGCCGATGGCAAGCACGACGATCAGAACGATGACCAGCGCGAGCACGCCCAACCAGCGCATGAAACGCCTGAAGCCGCCGCGGCGCGGCTTTTTATCGTCGCCGGAACCGCCGCTGCCGTCGTTATTGCCGCCGCCCGCGTCAGCATCGGACGCAACGACGCCGCCCGCTTCATCCCAACGCGGCTCGTCCTTGCTTCCTTGTGCGCTCGATTCCGTCATGCCCTTGATATCCACCATCGCTCGTGCGCCCGTTCAGAACGCAATGCCGAGCGTCAGATACGGCTTGATGCTCTTGTTCTTGAGCCCGTAGGCCACGTCCACGTTGACCGGCCCGACCGGACTGCGCCAGCGCGCGCCGACGCCCACGCCCGGCTGGAAGACGCGCTCGCTCCAGGTATCCGTCGCCGTGCCGATGTCGAAGAACACCGCGCCGCCCCAATCGTGCGTGAACCAGTGCTGATACTCGCTGCTGCCCGTCACCATGTACTTGGTCGGCAAGATCGATCCCGCCACATTGTTGCCGATACTCAGATAGCTATACCCGCGCACCGAATTCGCGCCGCCCGCGCGAAACAGCAGGGACGCCGGCACGCCGCTCGACGGCCCGCTCGTGAACACGCCGCCGAATTCCGCGCGAAACACGAAGAGATCGTTCTTCGTGATCGGCAGATACTGCAGCGCGTTGGTGTAGAGACGCGCAAAGGTCTGATCGGTCATCAAGCCTTTCACCGCGAAGCTTGCTTCCGCGCGAATGATGTTGCCGCGACGCGGGAACAGCGGATCGTCGACATCGCGGCGCACCCACGTCCACGCGGGCACGAGCGCGCGCGCCGTCGACGGATTCGGCTCGTTCTGCGTGATGCGGTCGTCGTAGAAAGCGAGCGAATACGTCGTGTCGATGTTCTGCGTCGAACGCGAGCGCTGCACGCCCACGCGTCCGCTATAAATCTTCGTGCTCGATACGTCGGTGATGGTGTAGGAGCCGAACACCGCGTTCACCCAGCCGCGCGAATCGGGCGGCATCGCGAGTTGCACGCGGCCGTACTGCTGCGTCTGATCGAGCCGGCCGGAAATGGTGAACGGATAGGCCGCGTTGAACGTATTCAGATAACTGTAGGCGCCCTGCACGTGAAAGCCGGTATCGGTCGCATAACCCACGCCGTAGCGGATGCTGTTGTACGGATACTCGCTCACCTTCAGATGCACCGGCGTTTCGAGCGGCTTGTTGACGTCGTTGTCCGCGTCGATGGCCACGCTCGCGTAATACGGCGTGTTCTGCACCTGGCGTTGCAGTTCGTTCACGCGCGAGACGTCGTAGATCTCGCCCGGATGAATCGGGTTCACGTTGTCGATGATCTTTTCCGGATAGCGCTTCGTGCCGCTGATATCGAGCTTGCCGAATGTGAAGGTCGGACCGCTGTCGAAGGTCACGGAGAGATCGGCGAGGTGCGCGCGCGGATTGATGCGCGCCTGCGAGCGCACGATTTTCGCGCCGAGATAGCGCCGCGACTGGAGCGCTCGCAACGCGGCGTTCTTGGCGTCGTCCCACGCGCCTTGCGAGAACGGATCGCCTTCGTTCACTGAAAACGCGAAACGCGCGGCGTTCTCCTGATTGCGGTCTTCGGTCGTCACCGCGCCCGTGAAATGCAGTTGCACGGAGGCGATCTTCGTTTGCGGACCTGGATCGACGCTGACGGTCACCTTGCGCTTGTCGCCATCGGTCGTCACGTCGGTGCGCACGACCGGCGTGAAATAGCCTTCGGTCGCGACGAGGTCGCGCACGTCCTTCGGCGCGGCGGTGACGAGGAACTGGAACTGGTCGTCGCTGACGTCGTCGCGCTTGGCGAAGCGCGACAGATCGAGATGGTCCTTCAACAGCTTCTTGACGCTGCGCGGCGCGTCAATGTCGATGTCGTACTTGGCGAACGCAGGCCAAGCGGCCGCCAGGAGCGCACATGCCACGAAGCTGCGCAGGGCAGCCGGCAAGCGCTTCATTCCGGGCGACGTGGACATCGCCATGTGCGGCCGTTTCGGCGGACAGGCGCGCAACGCGCGCAGCGGATCAAACGAACGCCCCGCCAAACGTGACCTCCGGCATCTGGATGAATGAGACTGAAAGATGAACCTCGAACGCGCGGCTGCAATGCGATGAGCCGGTCACGGCGCGCAGGCGCTATTTCACCACAGCTTCGCATGGGAACCGAGCACGGATGTGCAACGGCGGCTTGCGGCGGTGTGGTTTGCCGCGCGCCGTCCGCGGACCGCTGCCGGGCGCGCTGTCGTGCGGCTTTGGACGGTCAGACGCTCGCGGGGTTCCGCGGGTTCCAATAATCGCTTCCGTGACAGCCCAAGTCCCATGCGTTACCGCTTCACGCTTGCTGTAAAATCCCGGAGATCGAACCCAGTGCCGCGCGGCATCGGCGCCAGCAAAGGCTGCCGGGCGCGTCGTCCCTACTCACCGCATCGAGCCAACGGAAAACCGATCATGTACCAGTCGGACATCACCCAGTTCATCAATCAGTTGAAAAGCCAGAAGCCGACGCTCGAAGACGAACAGCGTCGCGGCCGCGCGCTCCTGTGGGACAAGCAGCCGGTCGACCTCGACGAACGCGAACGCCAGCAAAAGGCGCGCGTGAACCAGACGCCATACGTCTACTACCAGAACTTCTGAACGTGAGCACAGCCGGCCGCGAGCCGCAGTCGCCCCGCCGTCAGGCCCCGGACGACTCGCGAGATGAACGGGCCGCCGCGCTCGCCAAGCCTGCGACCGACTCGACGCCCGACACCATCGACGGCGTCGCTTTCGCGCATCTCTACGGCGAGCCGCTCTGGAAGCTGCCGACGGATCTATACATTCCGCCGGACGCGCTCGAAATCTTTCTCGAAGCGTTCGAAGGCCCGCTCGACCTGCTGCTCTACCTCATCCGCAAGCAAAATTTCAACGTGCTCGACATTCCGATGGCGGATGTCACCGCGCAATATCTCGGCTATGTCGATCAGATTCGCGAGTCGAATCTCGAACTCGCGTCGGAATATCTGCTGATGGCGGCCATGCTCATCGAGATCAAGTCGCGCATGCTGCTGCCGGTCAAGAAGGCCGACACCGGCGAGGACGCCGAAGACCCGCGCGCCGAACTCGTGCGCCGCTTGCTGGAATACGAGCAGATGAAGCTCGCCGCGCAACGTATCGACCAGTTGCCGCAACTCGGCCGCGACTTCCTGCGCGCGGACGTCTATATCGAGCAGGCGTCGACGCAACGCTTCCCCGACGTCGACATGAACGACCTGCGCTCCGCCTGGGCCGATGTCATCAAGCGCGCGAAGCTCGTTCAGCATCACCGGATTTCGCGGGAAGAACTCTCGGTGCGCGAGCATATGAGCGTAATCCTGCGGCGCCTGCAGCATGCGCGCTTCATGGAGTTCTCCGAGCTATTCGATCCCACGCGCGGCGTACCGGTGGTCGTGGTGAACTTCATCGCCATGCTGGAGTTGTCGCGCGAATCGCTGATCGAAATCACTCAGGCCGAGCCTTTTGCGCCCATTTACGTGAGACTCGCGTACTCTCCCGCTTAAAAGCATTTTCTCTACCCTTGCCTCGGTGCGGCCTGTTGCTGCCGCCCGCCAGGAGACACCCGCTCGATGAAAGTCATCAGCTCAATTCACGAACTGCGCGATCAGTTGCGCGGTCAGAACCGCACCGCCTTCGTCCCGACGATGGGCAACCTCCACGAAGGCCATCTTTCGCTCATGCGGCTTGCGCGCCAGCATGGCGATCCGGTGGTCGCGAGCATCTTCGTGAACCGGCTGCAATTCGGGCCGAACGAAGACTTCGACAAATATCCGCGCACGCTGCTGGACGACATCGAAAAGCTGCAGTCGGAGAACGTCTACGTGCTGTTCGCGCCGACCGAAGTGGATATGTATCCGGAGCCGCAGCAGTATCGCGTGCATCCGCCGCATAACCTCGGCGACATTCTCGAAGGCGAATTCCGCCCCGGCTTCTTCACCGGCGTGTGCACGGTCGTGATGAAGCTGATGTCGTGCGTGCAGCCGCGCGTCGCGGTGTTCGGCAAGAAGGATTATCAGCAACTGATGATCGTGCGGCAGATGTGCCACCAGTTCGCGCTGCCTACCGAGATCATCGCCGCCGAAACGGTGCGCGAGGAAAACGGTCTCGCGCTGTCATCGCGCAATCGCTTTCTGTCGGCCGCCGAGCACGCGGAAGCGCCGCAACTCGCGCTGCAGTTGAATCGCGTGCGCGAAGCCGTGCTCTCGGGCGAGAAAGATCTGGCCGCGCTCGAACGCACGGCCATGAACGCGCTCGCCGAACGCGGCTGGAAGCCCGACTACATCAGCGTGCGCAAGCGCGTCGACCTGCTCGCGCCGGGCGAAGCGGATGCGAGCGCGCCGCTCGTCGTGCTGGCGGCGGCGAAGCTCGGCAACACCCGTCTCATCGACAATCTGGAAATCTGAAGTAAAGGAACCACACGCATCATGCAGCGCACCATGCTCAAATCGAAGATTCACCGCGCGACGGTCACGCATTGCGAGCTTCACTACGAAGGCTCGTGCGCAATCGACGAAGATCTGCTCGAAGCGGCGAATCTGCTGGAGAACGAGCAGATCGACATCTGGAACGTGAACAACGGCGAGCGCCTGACCACTTATGCCATCAAGGGCGAGCGCGGCAGCGGCATGATCTCGCTGAACGGCTCGGCGGCGCGGCGCGCGCAGTTGGGCGACCTCGTGATCATTGCGGCTTTCGCGGCCGTCGACGAAAAAGAGATCGCGGCGGGCTGGAAGCCGGACCTCGTCTTCGTCGATGAAGCGAACCGCATCAAGGGCAACCGCGATCACGTGCCGACGCAGAACTGGACCTGATCGTCCGGGTTCATCCGCGACTTGGCCGGCGCTCCGCAAGGACCGCCGGCCTTATTTTTTGCTCACCCATTCGATAATGGGTTGCCACTGCTCCAGGTCCTTCTCCACGCGGCTTTTGGCGACGTCCCAGATCGTGAGTCCGTGCGCGGCGAGTTGCACGTAGTTTTGCGTGTCGCGTAAAAAGCCGAGCACGGGCAAGTCGAGACTTTCCACGAAACGATGCAGTTGTTCCGCCGAGCGCGTACGCGCGTCCACTCGCATGCCGACGACGCCGACCTGAATCGCGCCCTTTCGCACCGCCTTTTCCTTCGCGAGTTTCGACAGAAAGTCTTGCGTGGCGAGGATGTCGAACATCGACGGTTGCAGCGGCACGATCACCTTGTCGGCAATATCCAGCGCGAGCGCGAGCCGGTTGCCGTGGACTCCGGCGGGCGTATCGACGACGGCTTTTTCCAGGCCCTTGGGCGGCTTGGCGGGCGCGTCGACATCGAGATTCCATTCTTCGATTCTTGGCAGCGTGTCCGGGCGCAGCGAAAGCCACGCGTGCGAGGAGCGCTGCTTGTCCAGATCGGCGAGCGCGACCCACTCGCCGTTTGCCGCGAAACACCCGGCCAGATTGGTTGCGAGCGTGCTTTTCCCGACGCCGCCCTTCGGATTTGCCACCACGATCACGGTCATGAATTGTCCAGAAGATTGTTCGACGCGCTTGATTTCGACGCCCTTCGCCGGGATACGCCTGCGCGCGGTTTCGTTTTAGGAACCGATACATGATTTCGAGCCGTTGATATTATCGGCAAAACGGCGCTCACGCGAAGCGCTGGCCGAACGGACTACCCTTTCCTTTTCTTCCCATCTCTTCTAAATGACCGCCATGCCCCTTCGTTCCGATGTGACGCTCGACTTTCTTCGCAACCGTCAGAAGGGCCGTCTGCCCGAGTTGCTCGGCGTGCAACTGATTTCACTCGAAGAAGGCGCGTTGACGGGCGAACTCGTCATCCGGCCGGAGTTACTCGCGCCCAATGGCTTTCTGCATGCGGCAACGGTCGTCGGCCTGGCGGATACCTGTTGCGGATACGCGTGCATCGCTCATTTACCGGAGAACGCGCAGAATTTCACGACGCTCGAATTGAAGAGCAATCACGTGTCGACGGCGCGTGAAGGGAAGATCATCGCGCGGGCGACGGCCGTGCATGCCGGGCGAAGCACGCAGGTGTGGGATGCAAGCGTCACCAATGGCGAAGGAAAGCTGATCGCCATGTTCCGGTGTACGCAGATGATTCTTTATTGAGGAAAAGCCGGACAGCGGCGCGACTGTCCCGGCTTTTCAAGTCGCGATCAGAAATCGACTTGCGCGGAAATCAGCAAGGTCCGCGGCGCGGCGTTGGTCACGTAGGTGCCCTGCTGCATCCAGTACCGGCTGCCGAAGAGATTCTCGACGTTGGCGCGAAACACGACGTCCTTCTTCGCGATGCGCATTCCGTAACGCACGCCGACGTCGTAACGCGTCCACGACGGCAAGCGCAAGGTATCGCTGGAATCGTAGTACTGCGCACCCGTATGGATGATCCGCCCGTTGACGCTCAGGCCCGGCACCCACGGCAAGTCGTAATCCGCGCCGAGGTTGAAGGCGAACTTGGGCACGCCGCCCGGATCGTTGCCGTCCTGCGTGCCGCCCGCCGTGCCCGAAACCTTCGGATCGTAGAACGTCGCGCTCGCCATCAGGCGCAGACTGCGGAACACTTCGCCGTAAGCAGCCAGTTCGAGACCGCGTACGCGCGTCTTGCCGTTGTAGCCGTAGAAATTCGTGGTGGGATCGGTGACGGCGTTGGGCTGCGAGATCTGAAACACCGAAACCGATGTCAGCACGCGGCCCCAATCCGCCTTCACGCCCGCTTCGTATTGGTTCGACTTGTACGGCGCAAACGCCTGGCCCGCGTTCGCGGTGCCCGCCGGCGCCGTGCCGCCATTCGAAAGACCCGACGTGAAGTTTCCGTACACGGAAACATTCGAAAGCGGCTTGATCACGATGCCCGCGAGCGGCGAGATCGCCTGCTGGTCGAGCGAGCTTTGCTGCGCGCCCGTGGTCGGATCGTAATTGTCCTGGCCGATCGTCTGACGACGGAAACCGCCCGTCAGCAGCACGCGGTCGTTGAAGAACGACATCGTATCGATGACCTGCTGACTGTTCAGGCGCGTCTGGCTGCTGCGCTGCATGTCGCCGCGCGGGGTATCGACGGGTGCGAGGGGCGACGGCGAATAGAGATTGGACGCCACCGCGGTCGATCCCAGCGCGTAGAAGTAGCCGATCTCCTGATTCAGGCTCGTCACGCCCGTGACCAGCGTGTGCTTGACGCCGAAGGTATCGAAGTGAAAGCGCAGGCCCGCATCGACGGTCTTGGTGCGCGTGTACTGGTCGTAATAGCCGTTATAGGCGCTGAACTCGCCCGCCGCCGTCATGCCCGCCGCATACGGGAAGTTCTGCTGCGACGTGCCGTAATGCTCTCCCGCCGCGCCGTACACGGTCACGTACTGGTTGATGTCGTACTCGGCGCGCGTCATGACGGCCGAATCGCGCAGCTTGAGCTTCGAGCCGGGATAGAGATTGTTGTATGCCGAAGGCACGGCGGGCACGGCGGTCGCGGTGCCGAAACCGATCTGCGAGCGGTACTCGTCGGTGTTCTCGGAGACGTTGTAGGCGTCGAACGACCAACGCAACTGTTTGCCGCGATAGTCGAGGCCGATCGCGCTGTCGCCCTGCAATTGGTTGCCGTGCGCAATGCCGGTCTGCCCGTCCTTGATCTGGCCGTTGAAGCGCACGCCCCACTGGCCTTCATCGCCGAAGCGGCGGCCGATATCGGCGGCAAATCCGAACTGGCTCTTCGATTGATACAGCGCGGTGAGACGCGTGAGCGGGGTATCGTCGGCGCGCTTGGTGACGATGTTGATCGCGCCGCCGACGCTGCCGCCCGGTCCCATGCCGTACATGAGCGATCCCGGGCCTTGCAGCACTTCGACGCGTTCGAGCAGGTTGACCGGCACGCGCGCCGCCGAGACCATGCCGTAGAGGCCGTTGAGCGCGACATCGGTTGGCTGGACGTCGAAGCCGCGAATCTGGAACACGTCGCCGAATCCGCCGCCGCTTTGCTCCGTGCGCACCGACGCGTTGTTGACGACGAGGTCGCCGATGGTCCGCGCCTGCGTGTCCTGGATCATCTGCTCGGTGTAATTCGTCGTGCTGAAAGGCTGGTCCATCACGTTCGCCGTTCCAAGCACACCGATGCTGCCGCCGCGCGCCACTTGTCCGCCTGCATAGGGCGCGGGCAGATCGCCGGGCGCCGCCGATCCCTTGACCATCACGGCTGGCAAGGTCGTCGATTGAGCAGCACCGGCGCTATCGGCCGAGGTGCCGTCCGCCGCCGGCGCGCCTTGCGCGTAAGCGCTCGCCTGCATTGCGGCGGCGACCAGTCCCACGAAAAGACGTTCTACCGCCTTCGATACCGCAGTGCGGCGACTGACTTCTTGCTGGGTGACCGATCGTGACATAAGGCGTGGATATTCGAAAAAAGGTGAATTGAGCCGTCTGAGCGCGTAAATGCGAATCGTTAACAATTGTAAAGTGTCTATTAAACGGACGGTACAAAAATTGTATTTGTCGTATCAGAAACTGTTGTCGTGCTGCGACGTGTACGAGGCGTCACGGCACACTGGACGAGAAAAAGCCCGCGCGCGGCCGGCTGAAATCCTAAGAAGAACCGGGATTTTAGGAAACCAGCAACAGGCTCACTGTCCCGACAGATAGAACGCCTGATCCCGCTGCGTCGTGACGCCGACGACGGTGAGCTGTCCGTTGACGACCGTGGCCTCCACGGGCATCGACACGTTATTGAGCGTGCAAGACGCGCCGCCCGCGAAGTTCAAGGTGCCATCGAGCAGATGCTTGCCGGTCGAGCGCGGCTTGAAGCTGCCCGTGAACGTGCAGGCGTTCTGCGTGCCCTTGGCCGTGCCGTCCGCCGCGAAGGTGATCGAAGAGATCGGCGAGACGCCCGATGCGCTCGTCCAGGTGCGCGCCACGTCGTTGATGGTGATCGGCGTGTCGTACGTCGCGTTGTAGTTGCCGTTGTACGCGGTGGCGGCGGTATCGGGCGAAACATAGAGCGAGGTGGTCGCGGTGAGCGTGCTCTTCTGCGTGAAGTTGCCGCTGAGCGAGCCGGCACGGATCGCGCCTGCTTCGTGGAAACCTACCGTCGACGCGTCGCTGAACGCGCCATCGGTCGCCGTCATGATGCCTTCGATCAGCCAGACGAACGAGCCATCTCGCGAATAGATGCTGAAGTACTGACCCGATTCGAGGACGATGGTCTGCGCCGCGAACGACTGCCCGGAATTCACCGAGCCGTACCAGAAGCCTTCAGGAAGCGTATGCGACGGATTCGTTACGCACGATTTCTGCAGATTACCGAGGTCGGTCGTGCAGGTCTTGTCGCCGCCGCCGCCGCAAGCAGCGAGGACGGGCAATACGAGCAGCATAAGCTTGGAGCGAAGGTTCATGAGAACGTGTTCTTGGTATCGGATTGAGCACAGGCCGCCGCTCGTCACGGCGTGCCGACAATCAGATAACGGACCGCTGCCGCAAAACTTGAATGCGGAAAAGCACGCCCCGCGGCAGCTCGTCCTTAAGCGAACGCCGCCAGCACCGCCTTCAGATCCAGCGCCTGCTCGAACGAATCCGCGAGCCGGTCGAGCGACGCCTCCCGCAACGCCGGATAGTCGAGCGGCGCGGCATCGTTCACGCCGGCCCACGCGAGCAACGCGGCACAGGCTTCGGGTGTATCGAAGATGCCATGCAGATACGTCGCCGCGATCTGCCCGTCTTGCGACACCGCGCCGTCGAAGCGGCCGTCGTCGAGCGCCACCGCCGGCCGCGCGAGCGCCGCGCCGCTCGTGCGTCCCATATGAATCTCGTAGCCGCGCACGGGCGCCTCCTTGCCGTCGATGACAAGCCGCCCCGTCACGTTTGCGAGCTGCTTGTCGGGCGTGAGCACGGTGGCGAGATCGAGCAGCCCCAGGCCATCGACACAACCCGCCGCGCCTTCGACGCCCGAAGGATCGTCGACCGTGCGCCCCAGCATCTGCATGCCGCCGCAGATGCCCAGCACCTTGCCGCCGTAGCGCAGATGCCGCTCGATCGCCCGCTCCCAGCCGTTCGAACGCAGCCACGCCAGATCGCGCTGCACGCTTTTCGACCCAGGCAACACGATCAAGTCGGCGGGCGGCGGCGCCATGCCCGGCCGAACGTACTCGAAATCGACTTGCGGATGCGCCCGCAGCGCATCGAAGTCCGTGTGATTGCTGATGCGCGGCAACGCCGGCACGATCACCTTCAGCGTCGATTCCGCGCCGCGCGACCGCGCCTGCGACGGCAGCATGTCCTCGGCATCGAGCGTGAGGCCATGCAGATACGGCAAGACGCCGAGAACCGGCTTGCCGGTCTGCGTTTCGAGCCATTCGAGCCCCGGTGTCAGCAAGCCGAGATCGCCGCGAAACCGGTTGATGACGAAGCCGCGCACTCGTGCCCGCTCACTTTCCGAAAGACACGCGAGCGTGCCGACGAGATGCGCGAACACGCCGCCGCGATCGATGTCCGCCACCAGCACGACCGGACAATCGACTCGTTCCGCGAACCCCATGTTGGCGATGTCGCGATCGCGCAGATTGATTTCGGCGGGACTGCCCGCGCCTTCGACGATCACCGCGTCGAATTCGGCCGTGAGCCGCGCGTAGGACGCGAGCACGGCATCGAACGCGGTGCGTTTGTATTCGTGATACGCCCGCGCGTCCAGATTCGCATGCGCGTGACCGTGGATGATCACTTGCGCGCCTCGATCGCTCGTCGGCTTGAGCAGCACCGGATTGAAGTCGATGCGCGCGGGCACGCCCGCCGCGATTGCCTGCAGCGCCTGCGCCCGGCCAATCTCGCCGCCATCCACCGTGACCGCGCTGTTGAGCGCCATGTTCTGCGGCTTGAACGGCGCGACCTTCACGCCGCCGCGCCGCGCGAGCCGGCACAGGCCCGCGACGAGCGTGCTCTTGCCGGCATCGGAAGTCGTGCCCTGAATCATCAGCGTGCCGCGCGGCGTGAAAGACATGGAATGCGGTCCTCGGGTGAAAGCCTGCATCTTAGCCCGCCGGTACAATATTGCGATGACCACGACCCACTCTCCACGCAACCTCATCTTCGTTCTCGGCGGCGCTCGTTCGGGCAAGAGCGCGCACGCCGAACGCCTTGCCAACGAGAGCGGTTTGCCCGTGACATACATCGCGACTGCGCGCGTCGGCAGCGACGCCGAGTTCGCCGAGCGCGTGCGGCATCATCGCGAAAGACGGCCCGCGCACTGGACGCTCGTCGAAGCGCCGCTCAGTCTTGCCGATGCCGTGCGCGACGCGGACAGGCCGGGCGCGTGCGTGCTCATCGACTGCCTGACGCTCTGGCTCGCCAATCTGCTCTTCACAACCGATAACGCCGACGCGCGGAACGCGTCACTGCCGCGCGAGGCCACCGATGCCTTCGATGCCTTCGACCGCGCGCTCGCCGCCGTGCGCGGCACGGTCATCGTGGTATCGAACGAAATCGGCTTGGGCGTGGTGCCGCTCGGTTCCGTCACGCGCCTTTATGTCGATGAACTCGGCCGATTGAATCAACGCGTCGCCGCCGCAAGCACGCGCACGACGCTGATGGTCGCGGGTCTGCCGATCGCGCTGAAAGGCTGACCGGCGATGCTCCTGCTTTCCTTTTACTCGATGTCCTTGCTCGCGGTGCTCGGCGTGATCGTCGATCGCATGTTCGGCGAGCCGCGCACGCGGCATCCGCTCGTCGCCTTCGGGCGATATGCGACGAAGCTCGAAGCGCGCATGAACACGGGGCATCGGGCGCGGCCGGCGGGCATGCTTGCGTGGCTTGCGGCCGTCGTGCCGCCGGTGTTGGTCGCATGGGCGCTCGTGAGCGTGCTGCCGCCCGCGTATGCCGCGGCCGTGCATGTGATCTTGCTGTGGTTCGCGCTCGGCGCCAAGAGCTTGCGTCAGCACATTGCGCCGATTGCCCGCGCCCTCTCGCTCGGCGACCTCGAAAGCGCGCGCAAGCTCACCTCGCGGATCGTGTCGCGCGATACCTCGCAAGCCGACGAGAACGCCCTTTCGCGCGCGGCCGTCGAATCCGCGCTCGAAAATGGCAACGATGCAATCTTCGGGGCGCTCTTCTGGTTCGTGATCGCGGGCGGGCCGGGCGCGCTCGCGTTTCGCCTCGCCAATACGCTCGACGCGATGTGGGGTTATCGCACGCCGCGTTACTTGCGCTTCGGCTGGGCGGCGGCGCGCATCGACGATGTGCTCAACTTCATTCCCGCGCGCCTCACGGCGGCGAGCTACGCGCTCGCGGGCGACACGCGCATGGCCTGGCATTGCTGGCGCACGCAGGCGCGTGCGTGGGACAGTCCGAACGCAGGGCCGGTGATGGCCTCGGGCGCGGGCAGCCTCAATGTGCTGATTGGCGGCGCGGCGGTTTATCACGGCGTGCTCGAAGCGCGTCCGACGCTCGGCGCGGGGCATGAGGCCACGCCGAGGCACGTGGTCGCGGCGTTGCGGCTCGTCGAGCGTTCGATCTTGCTGTGGCTTGCCATCCTGCTCGTCTTTGCCTTGATGAGCGCGTCCGGACATGGGTGATTCTTCTGTTTCGATTCGACGCGTCCATCACTTCGCGCCTTCCACACGCCATCATGTCTGATCCACTGCGTCCCATCCGTCACGGCGGCAATCTGCGCGAAGCCGCGCGTCGATACGGCATCGCGCTCGACGACTGGCTCGATCTTTCGACGGGCATCAACCCTTTAGGCTATCCGGTCCCGCCCATTCCGCCCGATGCCTGGCGCCGTTTGCCCGAAGACGCCGATGGTCTCGCCGAACTCGCCGCGACTCATTACGGCGCGCCGCTCGCGCTGCCCGTCGCGGGTTCGCAGGCCGCGATTCGCGCCTTGCCGTGGCTCTTGAAGAAACGCACGGTGGCCATCGCACCGTTGACGTATGGCGAGTACGCGCCGGCGTTCGTGCGCGCGGGCCATTCGGTCGTGCCGCTCGATGTGAATGCCGACACGTTGCCGAATGCCGTCGATCACGTGATCGTCGCCAATCCGAACAACCCGACCGCCGAGCGTCTCCCGCGCCACGTCTTGCTGCATTGGCATGCGAGGCTGGCATCGCGCGGCGGTACGTTGATCGTCGATGAAGCATTCGCCGATGTCGATCCCGCCGAGTCTCTTGCCGGTCGCAGCGCGGATGCGGGGCTTGTCGTCCTGCGCTCGGTCGGCAAGTTCTTCGGACTCGCGGGAATTCGCGCGGGCTTCGTGCTTGCCGCACCCGAAGTGATCGCCATGCTCGCCGATGCGCTGGGTTCATGGACCGTCAGCGGCCCCGCGCGTCACGCGGTGCGGGCGGCTTTCGAGGATCGCGCGTGGCAACGGGAAACCCGCGAACGCTTGCAGCGCGATGGCGCACGGCTCGCGGCTCTTATCGCGCGTCATGGGTTCGACGCGCGTGCGACGCCGCTTTTTACGTCGTTCCAGACATTGGATGCGAGCGGCTTGCAGCATGCGCTTGCCACGCGCGGTATCTGGACGCGGCTCTTCGATCCGGCTGGGATGACGCCGAGTTTGCGCATCGGCTTGCCAGGCAGCGAAGGAGAATGGGCGCGGCTTGAACGAGCGATGGCGGAGGTTTGCGCGTGACGTCGAAATCTTTCTGGCGCACCTTGGCTGCGCGGATCGGCTTGCTTGGCGGTGAAGTCAATCGGGCGCAGCTTGAACGCTCGCTCCCGGAGGTTTGCGCGTGGGCTTAGAACTCGTCTTGCGCACCTTGGCTGCGCAAATCGGCTTGTTCCGGCGCGCAAGCAACCGAGGTCTGCGCGCGTTCGCCGCGCATTCGCTTCGACACGCCGTTCCGCATGTCCTTCTCGCAACGATAATGACGCTGAGCGCATCGCCCTCTTTCGCCGCCATCACCGTCACCGACGACAGCGGCTCCAGCATCACGCTCGCGACACCCGCCACGCGCGTCGTGAGTCTCGCGCCGCATGTCACCGAATTGCTGTTCGCGGCGGGCGGCGGGTCGCGTATCGTCGGCGCGGTGACGTATAGCGATTATCCGAAGGAAGCGCAGGCTATCCCGCGCGTCGGCGACAACAAGGCGCTCGATCTGGAGCGCATCGTCGCATTGCATCCGGACTTGATCGTCGTATGGCGGCATGGCAATGCGGCGCGGCAGATGGATCGGCTGCAAGCGCTCGGCATTCCGATCTTCTTCAGCGAACCGCGCCATCTCGACGATATCGCGAGCAACATCGACCGGCTCGGCGCGTTGCTCGGCACGGAAGCGAACGCACGCGCGGCGTCGGCTGCATTCACGCGCGATATCGGCAGTCTGCGGACGCGTTATGCGCAACGTCCGCCGGTCGGCGTGTTTTATCAGGTGTGGGACGACCCGCTCATGACGCTCAACCGCGACAACGTGTTCAGCGAAGTGATCGCGTTGTGCGGCGGCGTCAACGTCTTCGCCGCGAACGACACGCGCGTGCCGACCATCTCGACCGAAGCCGTGCTCGCGGCGAACCCGGAAGCCATCGTCACCGCGACGCCCGGCGCGACGACGCCGAATCGCGCATTACCCGCACTCGATCGATGGAAGCGTTGGGGTTCGCTCACCGCGGTGGCGCGCGGCAACCTCTTCGGTATCGATGGCGATCTGATCAATCGGCCGACGCCGCGCATCGCGCTGGGCGCGGCCGAGCTTTGCAAGGATCTGGAGCAAGCGCGCGGGCGTCGCGGTAAGTGACCGAAGCGGCCCTGCCCTCAGGCATTCCACCGCACCAGCAGCCACTTCCCTCTCACGCGCCTGAACTGCACGATCGCGCCGAATTCGATCGGCCATTGCAACACGCTCGCGCGCTCCATCCCGAGCATATGCGCTGTCAGCACGCGCATGACGCCAGCATGCGCGATCACATGCACCGGCCGTTCGGCACGCTCGATATCGCGCAACCAGTCCTCCACGCGCCCGGCGAACTGCACGAGACTCTCCCCGCCATGCGGCCTCGCGTGTTCGATATCCGCGGCCCAGGCATCGATCAGCGCGCGATCGATCGCATCCCACGCGCGCCCTTCCCATGCGCCGAAGTTCATCTCGGCGAGGCGCGCATCGACGTGAGGCGCGATGCCACCGCTCAACGCCGAGGCCAGCGATGCACATCGCACGAGTCCGCTCGAATGCCAGCCATCGACACACGCGGGCACGTTCAGCGACAGCATGCGCGCCTTCAGAGCGCAAGCCGATGCATTCGCATCGCGCAGCAAGGGAACATCGCTCTGGCCGTAGCACACGCCTGCATCGACGCGCACGGCTGGATGCCGGATCAGTACGAGATCCATGCGAGCCCGATGAGATAAATGGCCAGTTCGAACACCTGTTGCGCGAAGCCGAGACAATCCCCCGTATAGCCGCCGATGCGCTTCACGAAGTAACGTCCCATCGCCCAGCGCAGCACCGTGAGCAACGCGATCGTCAGGCAGGCGAATTTCCAGTCGATGACAAAGAGCCACGGCACGCCGAAGGTCATCGCAATCAGAAACGAGCCCGCGCTCATGCGCTGTGCGACTGGCTTCGCTTTGCCCTCGGCGCGCACATAGTCGAGCGTGACGAGATAGCTGATGGCGAAAACGCGGCTCGCGGCGTGCGCGGCGATCAGCAACCATGCGGCAATAAGCGGCGGCGTGCTCGCAAGCGTCTGCCACTTGAGCGCCAGTGCAATGACGAGCGCAATCGCGCCGAACGCCCCGATGCGCGAGTCATGCATGATGCGCAACACGTCATCGCGCGTATAGCCGCCGCCGAAGGCATCGGCGCAATCGGCAAGACCGTCTTCGTGGAACGCGCCGGTCAGCACGAGCGTGGCGGCCATCGACAGCAACACGGCAACGCCCAACGGAAGCACGCGCAACGCCGCAAGCAGGACGAGCGCGGCAACACCGCCGACCATCACGCCGACGAGCGAAAAATATCGCGCCGCCGCGTTCAAATAAGCGCGCTCGAAGCCAACCCAACGCGGCACCGGCACGCGCGTGAAGTAACCGAGCGCGGTGAAGAAGTAGCGCAATTCGTCGAGCGGACGGGTCATTGTGGCAAGCGGGTCGAGACGCCCGCGCGCCTGAACGCAGTGACGCGCCCCGACCTCGCGCAGCGCTTGCGGATGATGCTCATCGCCGTCACTCTCGCTTGTCCGTGACACCCGCCGCCTCGAAGCTCGCCATCTCATCGACGAACGCCACGGCCGCGCGCAGGATCGGCAACGCGAGCGCCGCGCCCGTGCCTTCGCCAAGCCGCATGTCGAGTTGCAACAGCGGCTCCGCATGCAGATGCGCGAGCATGCCCCGATGCCCCGCCTCGTTCGACGCATGCGCGAACACGCAGTAGTCGAGCACCTCGGGTGCGATCTTCGCCGCGACGAGCAGGCCGGAAGTCGCGATGAAGCCATCGACGAGAATCGTCATGCCCGCGTCCGCCGCAGCGAGACACGCACCCGCGATCATCGCGATCTCGAAGCCGCCGAACGTCGCGAGCGTGTCGATTGCATCGCCTTCGGCCGCATGCAACGCGAGCGCTCGGCCAAGCACGTCGCGCTTGTGCGCAAGGCCGCGATCGTCGAGACCCGTGCCGCGTCCGACGCATTCGCCAATGGGCACACCGCACAGACGGCTCATCAGGCACGCCGCCGCCGACGTGTTCGCAATCCCCATCTCGCCGAAGCCGATCACGTTCGTGCCGAGCGCCGCGTGATGCCGCACACGCGCCGCGCCGCGCGCGATGCCTTCGAGCGCGGTCTCGCGCGACATCGCCGCTTCCTTCGCGAAGTTGCGCGTGCCGAGGCCGAGCGACAGACGCTCGTAGCCGCTATCGATGGGAATCGGTGTCGCCACGCCCGCATCGACCACTTCGAGCGTCATGCCGACCGAACGCGACAGCGCGTTGATCGCCGCGCCGCCCGCCAGAAAATTCGCGACCATCTGCGCGGTCACTTCTTGCGGATACGGACTCACGCCCTCAGCCGCGATACCGTGATCGCCCGCAAACACGATCATCGCCGGGCGCTCGATGCGCGGCTTCGTCGTGCGCTGAATCACGCCCATTTGCAGCGCGAGCGTTTCGAGCCGACCGAGGCTGCCCGGCGGCTTCGTTTTCGTATCGATGATGCGTTGCAGTTCGGCTTCGCGCGAACGGTCTGGCGCGCGGGGCGTGGGCAAGTCGTGGGCGTTTGACATCGGCAATCCTTCAGGTGCGTGCAACGGGAATGGACGGCACGAGCGCTTCGTGCTCGCCATCGCGAATCAAGGCTAGCGGATAGCCGGACGCGGCGCTCGCGCGTTCAGGCGTGAGCACGTCCGCGACGAGACCGGCGTGCGCGCCGCCCCTGCCATCGAGCAAAAGCGCGTGCGTCGAAAAGCGCCGCGCGAGATTGAGATCGTGACACGAGAAAATCACCGTGCGGCCCGACTTGCGCGCGGCGTCGGCCAGTACGTGCAGACAATCGATTTGATGATGCAGGTCCAGATGCGCGAGCGGTTCGTCGAGCAGCAAGAGCGGTGTGTTTTGGCACAGCACGGCGGCGAGCGTCACGCGTTGCCGTTCGCCGCCCGACAATGTCAGGACATCGCGCGAGGCGAACGATAGAAGACCGAGCGCATCGAGCGCGGCATGCGCGGCAGCGCGGTCTTCGGCGCTCTCCCAGCCCCAGCCCGTGACATACGGAAAGCGGTTCAGCAGCACGGTGTCGAGTACGGTCGCGCTGAAGGCATCGTGCGAGCTTTGCGGCATCAGCGAGCGCGCGCGTGCGAGATCCGCCGCGCGCCAGGATGCGAGCGCGCGGCCATCGAGCGATATCGCGCCTTCGGCCGGCTTTGTCAAACCCGCGAGCACGCCAATCAGCGTGGTCTTGCCCGCGCCGTTCGGCCCGGCTATGCACCACATCTCGCCCGCGCCGATACTTTGCGTGAGGTCTTCCACGAGCGTGCGTGCGCCCGCGCGCAAGCTGACGTGTTCGATATGCAGGGTCATCGCGGTCTCGCCAGCAGCATCCACAGGAACATCGGCACGCCGACGAGCGCGGTCACCACGCCCACCGGCAATTGCGCGGGCGCGATCGCCGTGCGCGCGACGAGATCGGCGCTCATTACCGCGAGGCCGCCCGCCAGCGCCGACGCCGGCACGAGCATGCGCTGATCGTTGCCGAACGCGAGCCGCAATAAATGCGGCACGACGAGCCCAACGAAGCCGATGGTGCCCGCCGTCGTGACAGCCGCCGCTGCCGCAAGCGATGCGACGAGATACACCGACAGCCGCACGCGCGAGACAGGCACGCCGAGCGAACGCGCGGCCGTATCGCCACGCAACAGCACGTTGAGTCGCGGCGCGAGCGGCACGACGACGATCATCGCGACGACGAGCGCGATCAGCGCGGGCCACGGCGTCGCTGCGCCGTTCAGGTCGCCCGTCAGCCAGAAGATCATCCCGCGCAAGCGATTTTCCGGCGCAATGCTGAGGATCAACGTGATGAGCGCGCCCCAGCCCGCCGCTATCACGACGCCTGTCAGCAGAAGACGCGGCGAGGCATCGCGATCGCCGTGCCACAGGTCGCGTCGCGCGAGTCCAAGCACCAGCACGATGGATGCGAACGCGCCCGCGCACGCCGCCAGATCGATGCCCCACCACGGCAGCGACGCGAGCATCGCCGTGAGTGCGAAGGTCGCCGCTCCGCCGGATACGCCGAGCACGTACGGCTCGGCCAGCGGATTGCGCAACAGCACTTGCAGCAGCGCGCCGGAAAGCGCGAGCAAGGCGCCCGAAGCAAAACCCGCAAGCGCGCGCGGCAAACGCAAGGTGAGCACGATGTCATCGGCGATATCGGGCGCGGCCGCATGCGCGTGCAGCAACGCCGCGATGGCGCGCGGCAAGGGCAACGCGACGCTGCCGAGCGCGAGCGACGCCACGAACACAAGCAACGCGGCAAGCCCGAGCGCAGCCCAGATGCCTAACGCGCGTTTCGCGTTCATCGCGCGGCGCAGGTCAACGGTGTCGCTCACGACGGGCGCCAGCCGAGCGTGACATAAGCGCCGCGCCTCGGCGTGTTGTACGAATAAGCCAGTTCATAGTTCCGGTCGAAGAGGTTGTCGACACGCGCGCTCACGTACCACGACTTCGTGATGTCATAACGCGCCGACAGATTCACGACGCCATAGCCCGCGAGCGTCGAATCGTAATCGCTGCGCGCACCGCTCACGATCCACTCGCCACCCACGCGCCAGCTTCCTATCGAGCGATGCGCGCTGAAACTCGCGAAACGCCGCGCACGGCGCGTCAGGTCCTGATTGCCGGTTTCATCGACGGGATTCTGGAACGTCACGCCCGCGCGCAAATCAGTGGCGCCGACATGCCCTGCCCACGATCCCTCGACGCCCTGCACCTTCGCGCGTCCGACGTTCTGCGCGATATAGAAGCCGCTGCCGTCCGATACGTAATCGATCAGATTCGAATAGCGCGTCTGAAACGCCGTCACGCGCAGCACGCCCACTTGGTCCGATGCGTACTGCAGCGCCGCTTCCACCGAATGACTGCGCTCGGGCTGAATGGACGGATTGCCGCTGAACGGATAGTAGAGATCGTCGAAGCTCGGCGCGCGGAACGACGCCGCGTAACTCGCGCTCGCGCGCCAGTGCGTGTCGATGTTGTACGCATAGCCCAGATAGTAGCTGTTCGCGCCGCCGAAATCGGAATACTGGTCGTGGCGCAGATTGGCCTGCACTTCGCTCGGACCGAAGCGTCCCACATAGCCCGCGTACACCGAATTCACGTGACGATCCGGCGCGCTGAACTGATCCGAATCGAGCGTCTGGTCGAGATGCTCGTAACCGAACAGGAGCTTGTGCGCCTCCGTCAGGCGAAAGTCGTTCTGCCACAGATACTGGCGATCCTCGGAATTGAAGCGGCTCGTATAGATGCCGTTCTGCTCGATGTTCGCGCGGTCCTGTCCCTGCGCGACCGTGAAATGCGTGGTCCACTGGTCCGTGATACGGCCGTTCGCAAACACCGATGTCGACCGCACGCGACTGTGCGAATCGTTGAGATCGCCGGGCAAGCCGTAGGCATCGTCGAAACTGTCGATGCCGTTCGACTGATAGAAGCGCACGCCCGCGTCCCATTTGTCGCCGAACTTGTGGCGCAGCGTGGCCGCGACGCTTTCGTTCAGATAACCGTTCGCGTTCGGATTGGCGTTGGGCGCGAGCGCGGGATCGATCGACGAGAAACCATCGGTCTTCTCGCGCGATACGTTGAAGCTGAAGGTCGTGCGGCCTTCGCTATCGAGCGCGCCGGAAACGCCCGCCGCTTGCCGCTGCGTGTGATAGCTGCCGTATTCCGTCTCGAAGTAGAAGCGCGGCGGATGCGCCTCGCCGTCTTTCGTGAAGATCTGCACGACGCCGCCGATCGCGCCCGAGCCGTACAGCGCCGACACGTTGCCGTTCACGACTTCGATGCGGTCGATCTGATCCGGCATGATCTGCGCAAGCTGCGCCGAGCCGAGCGATGCGGACTCCACACGCACGCCGTCGATCAAAACGAGCGATTGCGTCGAGGACGCGCCGCGTATGAACGCGCTTGCATTCGCTCCCGGGCCGCCGTTGCGCGTCACCTGCACGCCGGGCGCAAGACCGATGACGCCGAGCGCGTCGTAGGCATTGCTATCGGCGATATCCTGGGCGTCGAAGAGCGAAGTCTGCGCGATCGTATCGGCGAGAGGTTGCACGGTGCGCGTCGCGGTCACGACGACGGGCGCGAGCGGCGGTTGCGAGGCTTCGTCCGCGAGCGCTTCATGAGCGAGCAGCCATGTGTTGAGGGCGACGAGCGCGGCGCGTTCGATCGTTTTGCGTCTGCCCGCGTGTCGGGCAAGTGGCGATACCATGCGTGAAATGTTCCCATGCGTAGGCTGGCGCGACCTCGCTCCCCGCAAGGCCAATGCGCGACGAGCGCGCTCGAATGCGAACAGACGAACGCGCTGAACAGTTGGCCGGTATCCGGGCTGGCGACACACCGTCCCGCCTTCCCACGCATGAAGCGCAGTGGCATCGACACGTTTTTCGCCTTGCCTGCGTCGAGCGGCGGATTCTTGCGAATCAGACAGACTCGCAAGCAAACTCACACGACGGCGCGGCGAAAAACGCGCAAGGGACGACTTGCAACTTGCGTTGCGGTCGCTTACCGTTGCGGGGGCAGCACAGGTTGGCGTGGCCTTGGCGGCGCCGCTTCCTGTTTCCCGTTTGACTGCGCCCGCAAAAGAATGCGGACGCGAGCACCAAAAGTGCGGCAAGTGTAGGAGCGCGATTCAGGACCGTCAAGAAACGACCCTGGCCGATCATCGCAAGACACACGGCTCACGACGAACCCAACTAGAACCCGCCGTCGCAACACATCGGCAGCGCCCGCGCTTTCCACACACGAATGCATCGCGATGCACGCATGATCGCGTGCTGTTACGTCTCGAAACGAGA
This sequence comes from Caballeronia sp. LZ001, assembly GCF_031450875.1. Classification (NCBI taxonomy): domain Bacteria; kingdom Pseudomonadati; phylum Pseudomonadota; class Betaproteobacteria; order Burkholderiales; family Burkholderiaceae; genus Caballeronia; species Caballeronia sp. LZ001. The sequence goes on from NZ_JARTVX010000004.1 coordinate 2,497,960, forward strand.
CAATTATCGGAAGCTCCGTTGAACCGCGCTAGAATGCGAGGTCTTTAGAGGACGCAGCACATGCTCAACGAACTCGAATTACTGTCAGGAAATATCGGCCGGCTGATCCAGATCAGCGAGCGGCACAATCAGGCGCGTCTCGCGCTTGAAGCACAAATCGAACAACTGCGTAGCGACTACGCGAACGTGCAGGCAGAGCTCGTGCAAATGCGCGAAGAGCGCGACACGCTGCAAGCCGAACGTGATTCCCTCTCGGCCAAGATCGACGACGCGCAGGTCCGCCTGAACGCGATCCTCGAAAAGTTGCCGCGCGGCAAGTCCGCGAATCATGCCGAGACGGAAAATCAGCTCGATCTTCTCGATGCCCGTTCTCACGATGTGCAAGCCGCGCACGAGCATGCGCACGCGGGAGAGCACAGCGAGCATCATCACGGAGAGAAGGCATGACGACCACGCAGATCGAAGTATCCATTCTCGGCCAGCAATATCGCCTCGCCTGTTCGCCGGAAACCGAAGGCGCGCTGCGTGAAGCGGTGGCACGCGTCGACGCTGAGATGAACAAGGTGCGCAATGCAAGCAACGTGCGCGGGCAAGACCGCATCGCGGTGATGGCCGCGCTTTCACTCGCTTCCGAATTGCTGAGGCTGCAAGAAAGCGTGCGTCATGGCGAGGCCTTCCCCGCCGAGGAAATTCGCCGCACGATGCACTCCATGAACGAACAGCTTGGTGCTGTCATCGCGCAGTATGAAGTGCAGTGACCGAAGTGCCGCGACGCCGCTCCTTGGCGAACGCTAATCGGTCGCGCGATGTCAATCGAAAAAAGAAACTGCGCAATTGGTGTCGAGAGGCTGCATTAGACATTCGATTGGTGTAGAGTGACTACTCCCTGCCTGGTTCGCCAAGGTCATATATTCCTTGAACCAATGCTACATTGGCACGGTTGTGGAAACTTGCAGCACGGGCGCGCGCGTCACTCTGTCTGATGTACCCGAAGTGTTGCTTACTGCGACCAATCTTGAACCCAGGTTCAGGATGCCGGCCTAGCGGCCGAGGTGGGGACCCTACTCCAGCGGCATCGGTTCATACCGATGCCGTTTGCTTTTGTCGAGCCCGTTTTACAACCCCGTTGCCGAATCCATCATGCGCTACTGGCTGATGAAGTCCGAACCGGACGAAGCGAGCATCGATCATCTCGCGCACGCGCCGAAGAAAACCCTCCCGTGGACGGGCGTGCGCAACTATCAGGCGCGCAACTTCATGCGCGACCAGATGCAAGTCGGCGACGGCGTGCTCTTCTATCATTCGAGTTGCCCGGAGCCGGGCATTGCGGGCATCGCCAAAGTCTGTTCGACGGCCTATCCCGATCCCACTCAGTTCGACGCCAAAAGCCCGTACTTCGACGCCAAGTCCACGCAGGAGACGCCGCGCTGGATGCTCGTCGATGTGCGCTTCGTCAAGAAGACGCCGTTGATTCCGCTCGCGACATTGCGCGAACACGCGGAACTCGCCGACATGCAAGTGCTGGCGCGCGGTAATCGGCTGTCGATCACGCCCGTGACCGAGGCGCAGTGGCGCTTCATAACCGAGCGTCTGGTCTAGGGCGCGCGAATCGTTCAAGGGAACTAAGGGAACTAAGGGAACGAACGAAGCGCCTAAGTGCGGTCGCGAATCACGCGATGCTCTTGCACTCGGAGTCCTTAGATGATCGACAAGAAAACCGCCGCCGCCCTCGCCTTCGTCGCGATGTCGAGCGCCGCGCTCACGCTTCCGCTTTCGGCCGCCGCTCAGACGGTAATCACCAATCCGCAGCCATCCGGCGTGCTTTCGCTATCCGCGCAAGCCAGCGCGCAAGTGCCGCAAGATGTCGTCAACATCACGCTGTTCTACGAGCAGGAAGCGGCCGATCCATCGTCGCTCACCACCACGCTCAATCAGCGCGCCGAAGCCGCATTGCGCGAAGCAAAAGGCGTCGACAACGTGACCGCGAAAAGCGGCTCGTTCACGGTTTATCCGAGCACGGATCGCGACGGCAAGATCTCCGCGTGGCGCGGCCGCACGGAGGTCGTGCTGGAATCGCACGACTTCGCGGCGGCGTCCAAGCTCGCGGGCAAGATGAGTAACGCCATGCAAGTCGGCAGCGTCGCGTTCTCGCTGTCGCCCGAAGCGCAGCGCGCCGCCGAGCAGAAGCTCTCGACTCAGGCCATCGAGTCGTTCCGCAAGGAAGCGCAGGCCGCGAGTCAGGCGTTCGGTTACGCCAACTTCACGATCCGCGAAGTGAACGTGGGCCACAGCGGCGCGGGTCCGCGCCCGGTGATGATGATGCAGGCCCGCTCGCTTGGCGCGGACGCGAAGGTCGGCGCGCCGATGGCGCTCGAAGCCGGCACGACGACGGTGACCGTCGACGTGTCGGGTTCGGTGCAAATGGGGCGATAACTGCTGTACCGGAGAACGCGGCGTGATTTACGCCGCGTTGCCGGACACGCGTTTCTGACGTTTGTACGCCCACACCATCATGACGATGCCCGCGACGATCATCGGCAGCGAGAGCCATTGGCCCATCGAAAAGCCGAGCGCGAGGAGTCCGAGATAATCATCCGGCTCGCGCGCGAATTCCACCGTGAAGCGCGCAAGCCCATAACCGATCAGAAACAACGCCGACACTGCGCCCACCGGCCGCGGTTTGCGCGCGAAGAGGTAGATCACCGCAAACAGCACGAGCCCTTCCAGCGCGATTTCATACAACTGCGACGGATGGCGCGGCAGCATGTGATAGCGCGAGAAAATCTCCGAGAGATTGTATTGCGCATCGAGCTGCGGATGCTTCGCGAGCCAGATGGCGTCGTCGTTGGTGGAATTCTGGAAGAGCATGGCCCAGGGCGCGGCCGGGTCGGTCACGCGGCCCCACAACTCACCGTTGATGAAGTTGCCGAGACGCCCCGCCGCCAGTCCGAGCGGCACCATCGGCGCGACAAAATCCGTCACTTGCAGCCACGTGCGCTTGCGCTGAAACGCGAACAGGACCATCGCGAGCGTCACGCCAAGAAAGCCGCCGTGAAACGACATGCCGCCTTCCCACACCTTGAAGATATCGAGCGGATGCGCGAAGTAATAACTCGCCTTGTAGAACACCACATAGCCAATGCGGCCGCCGAGAATCGTTCCGAGCACGCCGTAAAACAGCATGTCGTCGATGTCCTTGACGGTCCAGCCTTGCGCGGCGACATGCGGCAAGCGCAGACGCAATCTGCCGATGGCAATGGCCGAAATGAACGCAACGAGATACATGAGGCCGTACCAGCGCACGGCGAGCGGTCCGAGATGGATCGCGACGGGATCGAAATTGGGATGTATGAGCATCGTGTAATGGAAGAGCCAGGCGAACTTCAAAGGCGAATCATACGGCAACGACGGCAGCAGCCTGCGCGCGCACGATCTCGATGCGCCGGCTCAACACCGGACTCACTTCGGCCGCGCGCCACACGAGCCCGGTTTCGACCACGGGCCCCGGTTCCCGCAACGGGCGATACACCACGCCCGTGCGCCGCAGATGCCGCAACGACTGCGGCACGAGCGCGACGCCCATGCCCGGCGGACACGAGGCTCACGATGGTCTGCATCTGTATCGCCTCTTGTCCGATGCGCGGCGTCAAACCGGCCGCGCCGTAGCAGCCCATAATGATGTCATACAAACCCGGCGCGAGACGCCTTGGAAAGACGACGAGCGGCGCGCTGGCCAAGTCGTGCAGATCGACGGGCGTCTCCGTCCATTCGGCGGCGCCCTGCCCGAGTTCCTGCGCGGCATCCGTCGACATGGCGATGACGAGCGGCTCGCGCGCAATCGGCAGATACGAAAGCGTCATGGCGTGACGCGGCGGCAGCGGCGGAATCACGAGACCGGCATCGATACGGCCGGCCACGAGTTCGTCTATCTGAACGTCGCTGGTGGCTTCCGTGAGTTGCAGACGCACGCCTGGATAACGCGCATTGAATTCGCGCAGTAACGCTGGCAAAAGGCCGTAATCCGCCGTGGAGACGAACGCGAGCGAGAGCACGCCCGCCTCGCCGCGCGAAAGCGACTGCGCGAGCGGACGCAAGGCGTCGGCGGCGGCAAGCAGGCGGCGCACCTCGGGCAACAGATCGCGGCCAACCGGCGTCAGTTCGACCGTGCGCCGCGTGCGTTCGAACAGCACGACGCCGAGCGCGTCTTCCAGCGCACGGATGGCCTGCGAGAGCGGCGGCTGCGTCATGGCGAGGCGCGCGGCGGCGCGGCCGAAGTGCATCTCCTCGGCGACGGTCACGAAGTAGCGCAGCAGGCGGAGTTCGACTGGCATCGATATGTTTTGCGACTCAATAGACCCTGAATAATATATTGGACAGATACATCGACGACACTGCATTCTTCCTGCACCACACCAAGAACCACGATCCCCTCAGGAGGCAGCCATGCCCTTCAATCGCCGCTCGAAACACATCACGCAGGGCGTCGCACGTTCGCCCAACCGCTCGATGTACTACGCCCTCGGTTACAAGGAGGAAGACTTCGACAAGCCGATGATCGGTATCGCCAACGGTCACTCCACCATCACGCCGTGCAACGCGGGTCTGCAGCGTCTCGCCGATGCCGCCGTCGAATCCATTCGCAAGTCCGACGCGAATCCGCAAATCTTCGGGACGCCGACCATTTCGGACGGCATGTCGATGGGCACCGAAGGCATGAAGTACTCGCTCGTCTCGCGCGAAGTCATCGCCGACTGTATCGAAACGGCCGTGCAGGGACAGTGGATGGACGGCGTGGTCGTGATCGGCGGCTGCGACAAGAATATGCCGGGCGGCATGATCGGCCTCGCGCGCATGAACGTGCCGGGCATCTATGTGTACGGCGGCACCATTCGGCCGGGCAACTGGAAGGGCAAGGACCTGACCATCGTGTCGTCGTTCGAGGCGGTCGGCGAGTTCACGGCCGGGCGCATGTCGGAGGAAGATTTCAAGGGCGTCGAGAAGAACGCGTGTCCGTCGACCGGTTCGTGCGGCGGCATGTACACGGCCAACACCATGAGCTCCTCGTTCGAGGCGCTCGGCATGTCGCTGCTCTATTCCTCGACGATGGCGAACCCGGATCAGGAGAAGGTCGATTCCGCCGGCGAATCGGCGCGCGTGCTCGTCGAGGCCGTGAAGAAAGATCTGAAGCCGCGCGACATCATCAACAAGAAGTCGATTGAAAACGCCGTGGCGCTCATCATGGCGACGGGCGGTTCCACCAATGCCGTACTGCACTATCTGGCTATCGCGCATGCGGCGGAAGTCGAATGGAGCATCGACGACTTCGAGCGCATGCGCAAAAAAGTGCCGGTGATCTGCGACCTGAAGCCGTCGGGCCAATATGTCGCAACCGACTTGCACAAGGCGGGCGGCATTCCGCAGGTGATGAAGATCCTGCTCGATGCGGGCATGCTGCACGGCGACTGCATCACGATCACGGGTCGCACGCTCGCCGAGGAACTGAAGGACGTGCCGAGCAAGCCGCGCGCGGATCAGAAGGTGATTTTTCCGATCGAGCAGGCGTTGTACAAGGAAGGCCACCTTGCGATCCTGCGCGGCAATCTCGCGGAAGACGGCGCGGTGGCGAAGATCACGGGCTTGAAGAACCCGGTCATCACGGGGCCGGCGCGCGTGTTCGAAGACGAGCAAAGCGCGATGGACGCGATTCTCGCCGACAAGATCAAACCCGGCGATGTCGTCGTGCTGCGCTATCTCGGCCCGCAAGGCGGCCCCGGCATGCCGGAAATGCTCGCGCCGACGTCGGCGATCATCGGCAAGGGGTTGGGCGAAACCGTCGGCCTCATCACCGACGGGCGGTTTTCTGGTGGCACGTGGGGCATGGTCGTGGGCCACGTCGCGCCGGAAGCGTTCGCGGGCGGGACCATCGGGCTCGTGCAGGAAGGCGATTCGATCACCATCGACGCGCACAAGCTGCTGCTGCAATTGAACGTGGATGACGCGGAGATCGCGCGCCGCCGCGCGCTGTGGATGAAGCCGGCGCCGCGTTACACGCGCGGCGTGCTGGCAAAGTATGCGGCGTTGGCGTTGCCGGCCAATCGCGGGGCGGTAACGGGCTGAAGTGGGTCCAGCCAGGAAAGGCGAGCGCCCGGCGTTAAAAAGCCGCTACGAATGATCTTCGTAGCGGCTTTTTTTCGTTCGGAGCCGTTGGCAAGCCCCGCTCACTCTTCCCGCTGCCGCCGCAACTCCTCTTCCACCGCCGCTCCGACCCACTCGAGCAAGCGTCCATCCAGCGCCACCGCCACTTCGCGCGTGATGTCCTCGACGAGCGTCTGCGTATGTTCGCGCAGCACTTCCTCGCAGCGCGCCGCGATCAGCGCGCGGGCATCGGTGTCCAGATACTGCGTGACGCGCGCGCGCAGGCGTTCGGCGACCAGCGCGGCATCGTATTCGAATGCCGCTTCCGCCGATGCCGCGCGCGCATATTCCGGCTTGCCGGGCACGACGACATCGGTGAGAACGGGGATGGACGTATCGAAGGATTCAGGTGTTTTGGTCATGGTGTCTCCGTCCGTCGCGTGATGAGCCTGTGTTGTGCGCCAATCGTAATGCCCCGCGACGGCGCGCTATGTTCGCTCAACCGCCTTGCTTGTGCGTTTCGATGGCGTAACCGCGATCCCGATAGAACCGGAAGCGCTCGCGCCCGGACGCGAGTTCGTCGTCCTCGTTGCCGACGATCTCCACGAGCCGCTCGAAGCGCGCGAATTGCGCGGACACCGGCGCGCCGAGATTGACGAGCACCTGATGATGCGGCGCGTCATCCAGATTCGACGTGAGCACGACCGGCGTCTCGGCCGCAAGCGGGCTTTTCGCCATGCAGTGCGGCACGAATTCGAGCGGCGCAAAGGTCCACAACTGCTCGTCGAATTCGGCGAGACGGCGCGGCTCGGCAAGGACGACGAGCGCGCGCCCGCTCGCATACGCCTTGCGCGCGAGGCGGCAGGCGTAGGCGAGCGAATCGCCCACGTTGGTATGAAAGTCGATGCGCGTCACGGCCTTACGCTCACTGGCCCGCGCGATCGATCAGGAACTGCGAGAGCAGCGGCACGGGACGGCCCGTGGCGCCCTTCGCCGCGCCGCTCTTCCACGCGGTCCCGGCGATATCCAGATGCGCCCACGGATAGCTCTGCGCGAAACGCGACAGGAAGCACGCCGCCGTGATGCTGCCGCCCGGACGCCCGCCGATATTCGCGACATCCGCGAAATTCGACTTGAGCTGATCCTGATACTCGTCGTCGAGCGGCAGACGCCACGCCGGATCGACGGCTTCGCGCGAGGCATCGAGCAATTCGCCGGCGAGCGCGTCGTCTTTCGAGAACAGGCCCGTGTTGTGATGGCCGAGCGCGATGACGCAAGCGCCGGTAAGTGTCGCGATGTCGACGACGGCGGCGGGCTTGAAGCGCTCCGCGTAGGTCAGCGCGTCGCACAGAATGAGACGGCCTTCGGCGTCGGTGTTGAGCACTTCGATGGTCGTGTCGTTCATCGCGGTGACGATATCGCCCGGCTTGAGCGCGTTGCCCGCGGGCATGTTCTCGCAGGTCGGGATGACGCCGACGACGTTCAGCTTGAGCCCCATCTCGGCGACCGCGCGCAGCGTGCCGAATACCGAGCCCGCGCCGCACATGTCGTACTTCATCTCGTCCATGGAATCGCCGGGCTTGATGGAAATGCCGCCCGTATCGAACGTGATGCCCTTGCCGACCAGCACGACCGGCGCGTTCTTGCCCTTCGCCTTGCCAGACTCGGTCCCGCCTGCGCCCTGATAATGGATGACGATGAATTGCGGCGGTTCCACCGAACCCTTCGCCACCGACAGGAACGAGCCCATGTTGAGCGCTTCGATTTGCTTCTGGCCGAGCACTTCGACTTTCAGCTTCCAGTCGCGGCCGAGCTTCTTCGCGGTCTGGCCGAGATAAGTCGGCGTGCAGACATTCGGTGGCAGGTTGCCGAGATCGCGCGTGAGGTCCATGCCGTTGGCGATCGCCACGCCTTGCCTGGCTGCGGCCTTCGCGGCTTTTTCATCGGCGGGATCGACACTGAAGACGATCTTCTTGAGCGAGCGCGCGCTGTTGTCGGGCTTGCTCTTCATCTGCGTGAACTTGTAGGTCAGTTCGCGCAATGCGAGGATGGCGGCGCGCACGCCCCAGTCGCCGCTGCGTTCCTGAATGGGCAACTGCGCGAGCGTAAACGTAGCCTGGACGATCTTGGCGCCGAGGATCACGCGCCACGCGGCACGTACTGCCTCGCCATATGCTTTCTGATTGAAGGCATCCTGCTTGCCGAGTCCGACCAGCAAGATGCGCGATGCGCCAATGCCGGTGACTTCGGGAATGAGGAGCGTGCTGCCTGCGCGGCCGTTCATGTCGCCGGCCTTCACGACGCGCGAAACGAGCCCTTTGGTGGCGACATCCATGTCGCGTGCGGCGCCTGTCAACGTCTGTGCTTCGAAGATGCCGAGCACGATCACATCTGACTTCCCGGTGAGGAAACCATTTGCCTCGCCTTTGCTCCAATCACAGGCTTTTATGCTAAAGTCCATCGCGCTTATCCTCGGATAAAATCTGGGCTGAAGGATGAAAGCCGCAATTATCCGCTATTTTTTCCGCGGCGGTCACAGGCAAAGCCCGACTGACTCGGGGAACGATTGCATTGCTACTGCATCTACTTCTTGTTGTTGCAGGGCATGTTCGTTACGCCGCATCGCCGCCGGCCTTCAGCTAAATTCAGCTAAATTCAATGATCTTCGAACGCTCCCTGCAGCGCGAACTCGCGTATACGGCCGGCGCCGTATTCATGGTGCTGCTCACGATCATGCTCACGACGATGATGATCCGTATCGTCGGCTTCGCGGCATCGGGCCAGGTCGACCCGCGCGATGTCGTCGTGCTGATCGGGCTCACCGTGATCGGCTATCTCGCGGTCATGCTGATCGTGACGCTGTTCGTTTCCATCCTCTTCGTGCTGACGCGTTGGTATCGCGACTCGGAGATGGTCGTGTGGCTTGCCTCGGGCGTGAGCCAGACGCAGCTCATCAAGCCCATCGCGGTGTTTTCCACGCCGATCATCATCCTTATCGTTTTCTTCGCGTTCGTCGGCTGGCCGTGGTCGAATCAGCAGAGCAAACTCATCAAGGCGCGCTTCCAGCAACGCGATGAAGTGTCGTTGCTCGCGCCTGGCCAGTTCCGCGAATCGCCTTCGAGTCATCGCGTGTTCTTCATCGAGAAGATGTCGCCCGATCAGTCGCAAGTGGAGAACGTGTTCGTCACGAGCACCGAAGGCGGCAAGGTCAACGTCATCGTCTCGAAGAACGGACACACGGAGACGCGTCCCGACGGCGACCGCTTCATCGTGCTGGAAAACGGACGTCGTTACGATGGCGAGCCTGGCCAGCCGAATTTCCGCATCACGGAGTTCGAGCGCTACGGTGTGAAGATAATGAGTCATCAGGTCGTCAACACGCCGACCACCACCGGCATATCCACGCCCGACCTGCTCGCCAATCCGAGCAAGGACAACCTCGCGGAATTCGCGTGGCGCCTGGGTCTGCCGCTCATCGCCATCAACCTGATGCTGCTCGCCATTCCGCTGTCTTATCAGAACCCGCGCCGCAGCCGGACCATCAATCTTGTGATGGCCGTGCTCATCTATCTGACCTATTCGAATTTGCTGAACGTGGTCCAGTCATGGATCGAGCAGGGAAAGATGTCGTTCGGCGTGGGACTCGTGGGCCTGCATTTGCTGGTGGCGGCACTCGTGGCGTTCATCTTCTGGCTGCGCGTGCGCAACCGGCCACTTTTCACGCTCTCGACGTTCACGCGTTCGAAGGGAGCCTGACGCAATGCGCATCTACGAACGATACTTCGCGCGCCAGATCTATCTGGCGTTCATCTTCATTCTGTTCGCGTTCTCGGGCCTGTTCTTTTTCTTCGACCTGATCAACGAACTGAACACCGTGGGGCATGGCAACTACAAGTTCACGCTCGCGATATTGCGCGTGGCCTTGCAGACGCCTTCGCGCTTCTACGAAATCATTCCGGTTGCTGCGCTCATCTCGGCCATTTATGTCTTCGCGCAGATGGCGGCGGCGTCCGAATTCACCATCTTCCGCGTGTCGGGACTCTCGACGGGCACGGCATTGCGTTCGCTCTTGAAGATCGGGATTCCGCTCGTGCTGGTGACGTATATCATCGGCGAAGTGGTTGGGCCTTATGCGGATCAGTTGTCGGAGCGCGTGCGTCTGGAGGCGCTGGGGTCGTCGGTCTCGTCGAATTTCCAGTCGGGCGTGTGGGTAAAGGACACGCTGACCGCGAAGGAGAACGGCGAGCAAGTCACGCGCTTTGTCAACGTGGGCACGTTGAACCCGGATACGACGATCGCCAACGTGCGTATCTATGAATTCGATTCGAAGTTCCGTCTCACCAATGTGCGTATAGCGCAGAGTGGCGTCTTCGAGCCGCCGGGCCACTGGAAGCTGACGGGCGTAACGGACACTCAACTGGTCGATGCGCCGCTCGCGGCCATCAACCCCAACGACGCGCTCAACCCTATCTACAACGCGAAGCAAACCACGCTGCCGGAGTACTCGCTGCGTTCCGAGCTTACGCCGCAGATTCTGTCGGTGCTGCTGGTGTCACCGGATCGCATGTCGATGTTCAACCTGTTTCGCTATATCCAGCACTTGACGGAAAATCATCAGGACACGCAGCGTTACGAGATTGCGTTTTGGCGCAAGATTCTTTATCCGTTCGCGGTGTTCGTCATGCTGGTGCTGTCGCTGCCGTTCGCATATTTGCACACGCGGGCTGGCGTGGTCGGCGTGAAGGTGTTCGGCGGCATCATGATCGGGATGAGTTTTCAGCTATTCAATACGCTCTTCTCGCACATCGGGACCTTGAATACGTGGCCGGCTCCGATTACTGCGGCCGCGCCTGCCCTCGCCTATCTCGCCATTGGCTTGCTGGGGCTCAAGTGGGTCGAGCGGCACTGAGTTTCTTCGGGAGAAGATGATGGGCAAGCACGGCATCGTACTGTTCGGACACGGCGCACGCGATCCACGTTGGGCGGAGCCGTTCGAACGGCTTGCGTCGCGCCTGCGTGCCGGGCGCGACGAGCCGGTTGCGCTTGCGTTTCTGGAGTTGATGACGCCGGATCTGCCTTCGGCGGTGACGCAGTTGGCTGAAGAAGGTTGCGATGCCGTTACCGTGGTGCCCGTGTTCTTCGGGCAAGGCGGTCATGTGAGGCGTGACTTGCCGGCGGTAATCGAGACGTGTCGCGCGGCGCATCCCTCTGTCGCGATTCATTGCGCGACGGCGGTCGGCGAGGATGATGCGGTGCTGGATGCGGTCGCGGAGTATTGTTTGCGGCAGGTTTGAGTCGTTGTGTCTGCCCGTCATCTAGCCGAGTCACGCAAAGCATTAAACGAGTGGCGCAACCGAACGCGTTACCGACGTATCAACTCAAGCCGCCGCCTGCATCCCCTTCAGATGCACCTTCGGCTTCGCCACCGCGTCGCGATCCCGAAACGCCTCGCCTATCATCAGCAAACTCGGCTGCGATGCATCGAGCCATTCCTGCGCCTCGCCTAGCGCCATGCGCGCCAGCGTAAGCGTAAGCGTGCGCTCGCGCGGCGTGCTGCACGCCTCGACGATCGCCACCGGCGTCGAACCCGGCCGTCCCGCATCGATCAACTGTTGGGCAATGTCCGGCGCGCTGTCTCGGCCCATGTAGAACACGAGCGAATCCGCCTGCGCCTGCTCGCGGATATCGTCGCTGTCGGCGGCGCGGCTATGCGTCGCCAGCGCGACACTGCGCGCGACGCCTCGCAAGGTCAGCGAGCGCTTGAGCGTCGCCGCGCTGGCGAGCGCCGCCGTGATTCCCGGTACCACTTCATAGTCGATACCCGCCGCCTCCAGCGCGCGCATCTCTTCATCCGCGCGGCCGAAAAGCATCGGATCGCCGCCCTTTAGACGCACGACGAGACCGTGTTCCAAAGCGGCATCGACGATCTGCTTGCTGATGAAATGCTGCGCCGTGGAACGCTGCCCGCAACGCTTGCCGACCGCGATCTTGCGTGCGTTCGGCGCGTAGTCGAGCATCGCAGGTTCGACGAGCGCGTCGTGCAGCACCACGTCGGCCTGTTCGAGCAAACGCATGCCGCGCACGGTGATGAGATCCGCCGCGCCCGGCCCTGCTCCGATCAGATAGACCTTACCCATTTGCATGCACTCAGGCTGAGATTGCGCGAATCATACCGGCTGCGACCGTGTGATGCGTCGCCTCGTCGATCAAGACGAACGCGCCCGTGCCCTGATGCGTCTCGTACAAGTCCGCGACGAGCGGCTTCTGCAAGGTCAACGCCACGCGGCCGATATCGTTCATGGCGAGCGTATTGCGATCGACCGAATGCGACAGCGTATGCACATCCAGCACTTCCTTCACCGCGCCGATCCGCGCGAACACGGTGTTCGTCGTCTGCTTCAACAAATACTTGCGCTGCTGCGAAAGCGGCTCTTCGTCGAACCAGCACAGATCCGCTTCGAGCTTCTTCGCGGGTTCGACCGTCTGCGCTTTGCTCTCCGCGCGCGGCACGAAGGTATCGCCACGCGAGACATCGACATCCTCGGCGAGACGAATGGTCACCGTCTGGCCGGCAAACGCGCGATCCACCGGCGCAACGCCGCCCGGCACCGGCGCGATGATCTCAGCGACCGTCGCCTGGCGATTCGCCGGCAGCACGGTGATGGCGTCACCAAGACGCACTTCGCCCGCTTCGACGCGGCCCATGTAGCCGCGGAAATCGTCGGCTTGAGAGCCGTCCTGACGCGCGACCCATTGCACCGGAAAACGCAGCGCCTGATCGACGGGCTGCGCGACCGGCAGCGATTCGAGCAAGTCGAGCAGCGGCTCACCCGCATACCACGGCATGCGCTCGCTCGCGGACACGATGTTGTCGCCCTTCAACGCCGACACCGGCACGAAGCGCACATCCGCGATTCCAAGCTGACGCGCGAGCACGACGTACGCATCGCGAATTTCGTTGAAGCGCGCTTCGCTGTACTCGACCAAATCCATCTTGTTGATCGCGACGATCACGTGCTGCAAGTCGAGCAACTTGACGATCGCGCTATGGCGCTTGGTCTGCGGCAGGAGTTGAGCGTCGCCATTGTCGAACGTGACGCGCGTCGCGTCGACGAGAATGATCGCCGCATGCGCCGTCGATGCGCCCGTCACCATGTTGCGCGTGTACTGCTCGTGACCCGGCGTATCCGCGATGATGAACTTGCGCTTCGCGGTCGCGAAATAACGATACGCGACGTCGATGGTAATGCCCTGCTCGCGCTCGGCTTCGAGGCCGTCGGTCAGCAACGACAAGTCGATCTCATCGCCCACGGTGCGCTTGTTCTTGGCGCGCGAGATGGCGGACAACTGGTCCGACAGCACGGCTTTGCTGTCGTACAGCAGGCGGCCGATCAGCGTGCTCTTGCCGTCGTCGACACTGCCCGCCGTGATGAAGCGCAACACGCCCAGGTCTTCAGCTTGATAGATGCTCATTTCGTTCGTTCCTTGGGGGCGTGGCTTCAGAAATAACCTTGCTTCTTGCGCTGTTCCATCGCGGCTTCGGAAGCCTGATCGTCCATGCGCGTGGCGCCGCGTTCGGTGATTTCCGTCACGGCCGTTTCGGCGATGATCTTTTCGACGTCGTCGGCATCGCTCGAAACCGGGCACGTGCAGCTGATGTCGCCGACCGTCCGAAAGCGCACTTGCGCCATCTCGGCGGTTTCGCCGTCGCGCACCGGAGTGAGCGGCGTCACGGGCACGAGCAGGCCGTTGCGGCGCACGATCTCGCGCTCATGCGCGTAATAGATGGACGGCAGATCGAGTTTCTCGCGCGCAATGTATTGCCACACGTCGAGTTCGGTCCAGTTGGAGATGGGGAACACGCGCAAGTGTTCGCCCGGATGCAGACGCGCGTTATAGATGCTCCAGAGTTCCGGACGCTGCGCCTTCGGGTCCCACTGGCCGAATTCGTCGCGGAACGAAAAAATACGTTCCTTCGCACGCGCCTTCTCTTCGTCGCGGCGCGCGCCGCCGATCAGCGCCGTATAGCCGTATTGCTCGATGGTTTCGAGCAGTGTCACCGCTTGCGCGGCGTTGCGCGAATCGGTTTCGCGACGCAGACGCACGGTGCCCTTCTTGATCGAATCCTCGACGTGGCCGACGACCAGTTCCGCGCCGATTTCAGCCGCGCGCCGGTCGCGAAACTCGATCACTTCGCCGAAGTTATGGCCGGTGTCGATATGGACGAGCGGAAACGGCAGCACGGTCTTGCGGCCCGCGCCGAGACCGAATGCCTTCAGCGCCAGATGCAGCACGACGACCGAGTCCTTGCCGCCCGAGAACAGAAGCGCGGGCTTGCTGCACTCCGCGACGAGTTCGCGCAGGATGTGGATCGACTCGGCTTCGAGCCAGTCGAGATGGTCCATCCGGGTCGCCTGATTGGTAATCGGGGCGGTGACGGTAGAGTCGAGCGTGGTGCTCATATGCGTCGATCCTTTTATTGGCTGCGTCATGCGTTTGCGGCGCTTTGACGCCGCGTTCAGTGACAGTGTTCGTACCGGGCGCTTCTCTCTGAGCACCTCGATGATTCAGATAGCCGAACTCGGTGCTTCTTCGACGATCTTGATGTTCGTGATGTGCAGGCCGCATTCTTTCGTATCGCGCGATTCCCACCACCAGCGGCCGGCGCGGCTATCTTCGCCGGGGCGCACGGCGCGCGTGCATGGCTCGCAGCCTATGCTCGGATAACCGCGCGCATGCAGCGGATTCACCGGCACGTCGAAGGCCTTCAAGTAGTCCCAGACATCGCTTTCGGTCCAGTCCGCGAGCGGGTTGAACTTGGCGATGCCGCGCGGCACGTCGTGCTCTTCCTCGTGGAGTTCGGTGCGCGTCACCGACTGCTCGCGGCGCTGCCCCGTCACCCACGCCGACACATCCGACAGCGCGCGATTGAGCGGCTCCACCTTGCGGATATGGCAGCAGCTCTTGCGTAAATCAATGCTCTCGTAGAACGCGTTGAGGCCGTGATCGCGGACGTAGGCATCGACGGCATCTTGGCGAGGATGAAACTGCTCGATGTCGTAGCCATAACGCGCCTTGACCGTATCCAGCATGCCGAGCGTTTCCTTGTGCAGACGGCCCGTGTTCAGCGAAAAGATGCCGATATTCACCTCGCGCGACAGAATGGCGTGTGTGAGCACCATGTCTTCGGCGGCGAGGCTGCTGGCTAGCTTGACGCGCTCATGGCGCGCTGCGATCGAATCGAGCAGCGCGTCGAGGCGTGCAACCTTGGCTTGCAATTCGGGAGTCATGCCTCAGGCTCCAAGCGTCGCGAGAACCGCGCTGCGACGGCGAAACAGCGGTTCGAGATCGTCGGTCGCGCCTTGATAGCGCTCCGTGAACTCGTTGAACGCGTTGAGCGCGTCGTTGATGTCCTTGTCTTCGCGCACAGCGAATGCGTCGAAGCCGCAGCGCGCGTGGAACAGCAACTGATCGCGCAGCACGTCGCCGATTGCGCGCAACTCACCCGTCCACTGATAGCGCTCGCGCAGCAAGCGGCCGATGGAGAAGCCGCGGCCATCGCGGAACACGGGAAAATCGACGGCGATCACGGCGATGTCGCCGAAATCGGCGACGAGATCGGCGGGTTCGTCGTCGGGCGCGAGCCACACGCCGAGTTCGTCCTTCGAATGCGCCGCGACGAGCGCCGCACGATGCTCCTTCCACAACGCGAACGGCACGAGCAACTTGCCGGCGGGCAGCGCATCGACTGCGGGCAGCGCGCCGTCTTCGGCGGCACGGACCACGGTGAAATCGTCATTGACGACGGAGCGGTTCTTGATAATCAAAGCCATCTGCAAAGTCCTCGGTCTCGTCGACGTTTAAGCGTGCGCCTGGCGCGATGCGTACACGCGCTCCTTGAACGGCGTCATGCCGATGCGGTTATACGTCTCGATGAAACGCTCGCCTTCCATGCGGTTGTCGACGAAGGTGTCGATCACGCTCGATACGACATCCGGCATTTCATGCGCCGAGAAAGACGGGCCGATGACCTTGCCGAGATGCGCGCCGGTCGCGCCCGAGCTTTGCTCGCCGCCGAGCGTCACCTGATACCACTCCGAGCCGTCCTTATCGACGCCCAGCACGCCGATGTTGCCGACGTGGTGATGACCGCACGCGTTGATGCAGCCCGAGATGTTGAGCGACAGGTCGCCCAGGTCGTACACGTAGTCGGCGTTGCTGAAGCGCTCTTGAATGGCTTGCGCGATGGGAATGGACTTCGCATTCGCGAGCGAGCAGAAATCGCCGCCCGGGCACGCGATGATATCGGTCAGCAAACCGACGTTCGAGGTCGCGAAACCCACCGCCTTGGCGCGTTCCCACACGGCGTACAGATCGTGCTTCCTGACGTTGGCGAGAATGAGATTTTGCTCGTGCGATACGCGAATCTCACCGAAGGAGAATTCATCGGCGATAGCGGCGACATCGTCCATCTGCTGGTCGGTGGCGTCGCCCGGCGCAATGCCGGTGGGCTTGAGCGACAGCGTGACGGACGCGTAGCCCGACACCTTATGCGGACGCACATTGCGCTCGACCCAGCGCGCGAACGGCTTGCTGTCGATCAGATGCTTTTCATACGAGGCGTCGGTATCCGGCAGCTTTTCGTAGGCAGGCGGCGCGAAGTACTGCGATACGCGTGCGACTTCTTCCGCCGTGATGGTCGAAGGGCCGTCCTTCAGATGCTGCCACTCTTCCTCGACCTGCTTCGCGAACTTCTCCGGCGACAGCGCCTTCACGAGAATCTTGATACGCGCCTTATACATATTGTCGCGGCGGCCGTAGCGGTTGTACACGCGCAGCACGGCTTCGCAATACGTAATGAGATGCTGCCAGGGCAAGTCTTCCTTGATGACCGCGCCGACGATCGGCGTGCGGCCGAGCCCGCCGCCAGCGAGAATGCTCGCGACGACTTCGCCCGCTTCGTTCTTCTTCAGATAGACGCCCAGATCGTGCACCTGCGTGGCCGCGCGATCTTCTTCCGAGCCGCACACCGCGATCTTGAACTTGCGCGGCAGCCATGCGAACTCGGGGTGGAACGTCGACCATTGACGCAGAATCTCGGCCCACGGACGCGGATCGACGAGTTCATCCGGCGCCACGCCCGCAAACTGATCCGCCGTGATGTTGCGGATGCAGTTACCCGACGTCTGAATGGCGTGCATTTGCACCGATGCCAGCTTGCGCAGAATCTCGGGCGTCTCTTCCAACTCGACCCAGTTGAACTGGATGTTGGTACGCGTGGAAAAGTGGCCGTACCCACGATCGTGCTCGCGCGCGATGGTGGCGAGCATGCGCATCTGGTCGCTGCGCAGATTGCCGTACGGAATCGCGATGCGGTGCATGTAGGCGTGACGCTGCATGTACAGGCCGTTCTGCAGACGCAGCGGACGGAATTCCTCTTCGCTCAACTCGCCCGACAAGCGACGGCGAACCTGGTCGGCGTATTGCGCGACACGTTCGTCGACGATGCGCTGGTCGATCTGATCGTATTGGTACATTCAGGGCCCCAAGTTTTAGTTCGAACGCCTGCGTCCTAGGTTACGCGGCGCGTTGAGAATTCAGCCATTCCATATTGATTCGTCACCGCAAGCGCCGTTCCGACGCTTAACTCATTAGCTAATGACAAAAACAGATATGGATATTGGAAAAATTGGACTGATAGTAATAAACCTGCTATATATTGCAAACGACTTAAAACTTACTTTGATATGCCCTCAGGTAATAACGAAAGGGCAAAAAACGAAGGCACTACATGAATCTGCACCAGTTCCGCTTCGTCCGCGAGGCCGTGCGGCAGAACTTCAACCTGACCGAGGCCGCAAAGGCTTTATTTACCTCGCAGCCGGGCGTGTCGAAAGCGATCATCGAGCTCGAGGATGAACTCGGCGTCGAGATTTTCACACGCCACGGAAAGCGTGTCAGATCGCTGACCGAGCCGGGGCGCATCATTCTCGCATCGGTCGAAAAGATTCTGCAGGAAGTGGAAAGCCTGAAACGCGTCGGCAAGGACTACGCGGCGCAGGATCAAGGCAATCTCGTCATTGCCGCCACGCACACTCAGGCGCGCTACTCGCTGCCCTCGGCTATCGCGGAATTCAAGAAGCGCTTTCCCAAGGTGCATCTTTCGATTCTGCAAGGCAGCCCGACGCAAGTCGCGGAAATGGTCATCCACGATCAGGCGGATGTGGCTATCGCGACGGAAGCCATCGCCAACTATAAAGAACTGATTTCGCTGCCCTGCTTCCAGTGGCAGCATCTGGCCGTCATGCCGGCCGATCATCCGCTGCTGGAACGCAAGCTTCTCACGCTCGACGATCTGGTGCAGTACCCGCTCATCACTTATGAAGCGGCGTTTGCCGGCCGCAGCAAGATCAATCAGGCGTTTGCGTTGCGCAATCTCACGCCGGATATCGTGCTCGAAGCCATCGACGCCGATGTCATCAAGACTTATGTCGAACTCGGGCTCGGCGTGGGAATCATGGCGGACATCGCGTTCAATCCGGAGCGCGACAAGCATTTGCGCGCGATGCCGGTTGGCCACTTGTTCGGCACGAACGTGACGCGGCTTGCGCTCAAACAGGGCGCGTACTTGCGCAGCTATGTTTATACGCTCGTCGAACTGCTGTCGCCGTCGATGAATCGCAAGCTGATCGAGCAGGCGCTTTCGGGCGACCACGAAAGCTACGAACTCTGATCGCCACTAGTCTTGAGTAATAGAGACGCAGAAGAACCCATCACCCTCCTGGAGAGCTTTTCGATGAAGTTGTCGATGTTCACGCGCCGGCTCATGGCCGGCGTTGCCTTGTCCGCGCTGGCCGCTGCCGCGCACGCGCAACTGAAAGTAGGCGTGGACCTGTCGAGCACGGGCCCCGCCGCGACCATCGGCATCACCAGCAAGAACGCGATGTTGATGTGGCCGAAAATCATCGCCGGGCAGAACGCGGAGTACATCATCCTCGATGACGGTTCGGACCCGGGCGTGGCCGTGCGCAACATCCGCAAGCTCATCACCGAGGATCGTGTCGATGTGATCGTCGGCCCGAACATCACGCCGGCCGCGCTCGCGGCGCTCGATCCCGTGGCGGAATACCAGACACCGATGATCACGCTGATCGGTTCGGCTTCGGTGGTCGAGCCGCAGGAAGGCAAGAAGGTCTGGGCCTTCAAGATGGCGCAGACCGACCGCGCCATGGCCGACGTGATGACGCGCTACATGGCGAATCATGGCGTGAAGACGGTCGGTTTCATCGGCTTCGCGGATAGCTACGGCGACAGCTGGTTCAACGAGTTCGGCAAGTTCGCGGAGTTGCGTCACATCAAGATCGTCGCGAGCGAGCGCTTCAACCGGACCGACGCGAGCGTGACGGGGCAAATTCTCAAGCTGATGTCCGCGAAGCCCGATGCGGTGCTGATCGCGGGCGCGGGCACACCGACCGTTTTGCCGCAGCGCACGCTGGTCGAGCGCG
The DNA here is from genome assembly GCF_031450875.1 of Caballeronia sp. LZ001. Taxonomy (NCBI): domain Bacteria; kingdom Pseudomonadati; phylum Pseudomonadota; class Betaproteobacteria; order Burkholderiales; family Burkholderiaceae; genus Caballeronia; species Caballeronia sp. LZ001. The sequence goes on from NZ_JARTVX010000004.1 coordinate 2,517,600, forward strand.
GCTACAAGGGCGCGATCTATCAGACGCACGGCATCGCGACGCCGGAGTTCATCAAGCTGGGCGGCAAGGATGTGGAAGGCACGCTCTTCCCGACGCAGCCCGTGGTCGTCGCGCGCACGCTGCCGGCCGATCATCCTTCGAAGAAAGCGGCGCTGGCGTTCGTGAGCGCTTATGAAGAAAAGTACGGCAAGAGCACCGTGACGCAATTTGCCGGCGATGCGGCGGGCGTGTACCCGCGTTTGCAGGATGCCGTGGCGCGCGCGCTCAAGACCGCGAAACCGGGTACGAAAGAATTCCGCGTGGCTTTGCGGTCGGAACTGGAGCACGCGCATGAGCTCGTCGTGCCGAATGGCGTCGTGAATACAAGCGCGACGGATCACGTCGGGCTGGATCAGCGCGCAAGCGTGATGGGCGTGATCAAGGACGGACAGTTCACTTATTTGAGTCAGTGAAGGCGTGCTTGCGGGCGGCTTGTCGAACCGGCTTGCCCACGGCGGATTTTTGCGCCATAATCGCGGACTCGATTTGCTGCTCCTCGCGAGTGGCAATTTTGAAGGCCCAGGTGGTGAAATTGGTAGACGCAGGGGACTCAAAATCCCCCGCCGCAAGGCGTGCCGGTTCGATTCCGGCCCTGGGCACCAGAAAATCATGAAGAAGCCGCTCTTTTTAGAGCGGCTTTTTTGCGTTTGGGGCGACCGATGCGGGGCTTCAGCGCTTCATACCTTCCTCGAGCTCAGCTTTTGCACGCTCTGCCATCAGCCTCCGGCGCAACCATCGCTCGTAGTAAGGCATGGTGAAATACATACCTCCGCACACTACGACCACGATTCCATATTCCTTAAAAAACCCGATCACGAGGTCCAACATTTTTCCACCTCTTCCTTGTAGCGCGTCAAATGCATGGAAATTACATAGTAGGTCAAAGCTTCCAAGATGGAATTCATGTTAAGTAATACTTTGACATCCTCACTGAATGAAGACAATAGCAAGTATATCCACAGAAGCACCCCGCCTAGCGAGGCGAAAATTCCCAGTTTCGCAATAAAAATTACCTGTCTGAGATGCTTTCTCAACTGCCATTCAGCAGCATTCTCAAGTAGTCCATCAGGCAACGCAGTCACCGCAAGATTCAAACTGATCCCCGACGCGACAAGCGAGATTGGAAAGAACTCGCTCTGATCCGACTGCCTCATCGCGACACGTAACAAGTATTCGATCACGCCCATGAAGATCGGCAGCAGAAGAACCAACTGCCGCGTCGTCGATTCGAAACCGCTGGATTTCATCGTCGTGCCCGCTCGTTTGCATTGACCGCCAATTTCGCCGATGCCGCGTGCATCGGGTAGTCGGCCAATCGGCCAGGACAAGATCGCTAATACCTGTTTTATGCGGCGCAACGCACATATTCAGCCTTTAAACTCCGCGTTTTCCCCTACACGATCATTACGCCTATGTGCGCAATCGCGTAGACGCGTTTCACCGGGAGTCGCAAAAATAGGCTCCCGCTCGGCATTCAGGACTCCGGCGCAGGATGCATCGCGAGGATGCGTGCCTGCGCAGGCGACCGCTTTCGGCTTCCTTAGGAGTTCCGATGTCGTGACCCGCCCGCGCCATGTGTCGGGCCATAACTCCAATAGGGTGCGACATGAACCGACCAGAATATTCGCTGACGCTCGATTCGGTGATTTGCCGCCGCTGTAACGCCGTTTCGCGCGCAGAGGAAGAAACGTGCCCTTCTTGCGGGTCCGATCGGCAGGGCGCGATCTTCACGACGCGATCCGATCCTGTCGCGCCCATTGCATCCGCGGCGCCAGCCGCCGCTGCCGCCGCGCCGATGCCGGGGCAACTCGACATCACCGATCTGCGCGATACCGGCTGGCTGACGCGTCTCGTTCGTCGCAGGATGGTGACGTCCTACCCGAGTCTTGCCGAGCCGGGCGACCTGCCGCCCGAGGCCGAGCGCAAACCGGCGAGGAAGGGACTGGCGGTGCTCATTGGCGGCGTGGTCGCGGGACTCGCCGCGGGCGGATACCTTTACGTGCAATCGGACGTAGGCGTCGTCACGGCGAACCGGCCGGTGATCAGCGCGGCTGGATCGATTGGAAATGGTGCGTCGGCGGCGCGCGGCGCGGGCGACGAGAAGCGTGCCGGACTCGACCAATCGAGAGCGGTCGCGGAACAGGCACGCACGCTCGCATCGGCTGACGACGATGCGAAACGTGTTCGTGCAGATGACGCGCAAAGGCTTGCTAGTCGCGCGAATTCGGCCGATGCGGGTTCGCGTCGGGCACCCGATGCATCCTCTGCGGGCGGTTCCGTGGCGATCACCGGCGTGACAGCGGGAGCGTCGGCGACACCGTCGGGCAATCGGCCGATGGCGACCGCAATGGCCGATCGTCGTGCGACGAACGCCGGGCTTGGGAATTCGACGGTTGCGAAGCCCGCAATGGGAACGGAGCCGAAATCCGCTGCTCTGGCTCTGGCGTCGACGGGTCAGGCTCCGCAGTCCGCGACTACGCCGGTGGTGAAAACCGCATCGATCGCCGATGCGGGTGTGTCGACGGGCGCAGTGGTATCGCAAAGCAAGCCGTCGGCGGGTGGCGGCACTGTTTCCGCGCAAACGCCGGCAGCTTCCGCGCTTGGCGCATCGCAGAACAAGGCTTTGGCGTCGAATGCGGCTGGTGCTTGTGACGCCGGTGCATCGACGGTGAAACCGGCATCGCCCGGCAATGCCACGATGGCGAGCGGCTCATCGAACAAGGCCCCCGCGAACGATGCGATCGGCACACGGGAAGCAGTCGCGGCCGGTACCGATGGCAAGAAGAATGTGAACGCCGCACAACCGGCAGCGCCTTCGCTCGCCGCTCACAGCGCGCCTGGAGCGGTCGCGTCGCCTGCGACGCAAACGGCGGCGAACTCGAAGCCTGAGAATGGCTCGACGTCATCGAAACCGGCGACGCAGACCGTAGCGGGCGGCGCCACCTCGGCGGATGCTTCGCGGGGCAACGCGGCGGCATCGAACGGCATTGCATCGACGACTGCAAAGCCGGTGATGCAGACCGCAGCCGCTAGCGCCAACACACCCGATACGTCGCGAAGCAACGCGACGACATTGGCAACATCAGAAACGACCGCAAGCGGGAAGCCGGCAACGCAGACCGCAGCCGGCGCTGTCACCGCAGCGGATACGTCGCGAAGCAGCGCGACGACATTGGCAGCTTCAAAGACCGCATCGCCAAGCGCGAAGCCGGCTGCGCAGACCGCGGTCGCCAACGCGCCCGAAGCCTCCCAACACAGCCCGGCAGCCGGAAACGCAGTGCATCCCGCCCCGACCCCTCTCGCATCGACACAAACCGCCGCGACCGTCATCGCGCAGGACGCTTCCCGCAACCACGCGACCACGTCGGCTGCGAGCGCATCCCCCGCTCCATCACCGAAAACAGCATCGATCGCCGCCAAACCCGCCGACACCCATCCGCCGCAAGAATCACCCGCCGTGGCCCGCAACATCGCCGCCGTCCAGCAGGCGCTCGCCAATCGCGACCTGGCTGCCGCCCGCCGCAACCTGCGCGTCCTCGCTTCGAGCCAATCGCGCAACCCGGAAGTTCAACAACTCGCAGCCGATGTCACCCGTCAGGAACGCGCCCGCGACAGCGCCGTGGCAAGCGCCCGCTCGTGCCCGTTGAACAAGGACCCGTCCTGCGCGGTCCGCAATGCCCGGCGCGCCGTGGCGCTCGACCCGCGCAACGCGCAAACGCAAGCAGTCCTGCGCCACGCGACGGCCGCGCAATACGAAGCGAACATCGCCTACTTCAGTCAAGGCGCGGCCATCCCGGCGCCCGCGGTGCCCGCGATGACCTTCGACGGCCGCTGGAGCGTGGGATCGCACCACGCGCCCGTGACGAGCCTCGCGGAAGACCGTTCCAACGCGACGCTCTTCGGCTGGGGCGTGCCGACGGTGGCGAAGGGTCGCGGCGACGCGCATTGAGCAACGGCGGAGACAATCGCTCGCAAGCCCCCGCCGCTTGCTAGAATCGCCGCTTCAACTCCGCCTATCCGATGGACCTCGAAACCCTCCTCTTCTCCCAAGGCTTCGGGTCGCGCCGCCGATGCCGCGGACTCGTCGCCGAAGGCCGCGTATGTATCGGTGGCGATGTTTGCGCCGATCCCCACGCGCGCATTTCCCTCACGCCATCGCCCGAATTCGAAGTGGACGGGCACGCCTGGACGTATCGCGAGAAAGCCTACATCGCGCTGAACAAGCCGCCCGGCTACGAATGTTCGCGCGATCCGCAACATCACCTGAGCATCTTTCACCTGTTGCCGCCGCAGTTGATCGAGCGCGGCGTGCAGCCCGTCGGCAGGCTCGATCAGGACACCACCGGCCTGCTTCTGCTCTCCGATGACGGCGCCTTCGTGCATGCCTTCACGTCGCCCAAGCGCAAGGTGCCGAAGCTGTATCTGGCGACGACGCGTCACCCCATCGACGATGCACAACTCGCGCGCCTCGTCGAAGGCGTCCTGTTGCACGGCGAGACGAAGCCGAGCGCCGCGCTCGCGGCCACGCGACGCGACGAACATCTGCTCGAACTCACCGTGCAGGAAGGCAAATACCATCAGGTGAAGCGCATGGTCGCGGCGGCCGGCAACCGGGTGGAGAAACTGCATCGCGAGCGCGTGGGCGGTTATGCTTTGCCTGAGTCCCTGGCCGAAGGCGCGTGGCGCTGGCTCGACGAGACCGATCTCGCCGCGCTGCGGGACTCACGCACGTCATAGCATCGGCTGCGCGCCGATCACTTTCAGGGTCGACGACATCATGCAACTCGCGGCGAGACGGCGCTTCATCACTCTGGCACTGGCGGCGTGCGCTGCGGGCTTCGGTCCGTCGCGCGCGTGGGCAACGGCAGTCACGGCCGCGTCCGATGACGAAGAACTCGCCGACGGCCTGCCCTACGGCCCGACTTCGCGGCAACGGCTCGACGTCTACGCGCCCGAAGAGGCCTCGCAACATGCGCGTCCGGTGATCGTGTATTTTTACGGTGGAAGCTGGCAAGCCGGCCAGCGCGCCGATTCGCGCGGCGTGGCGGACGCGCTCGCGCAACGCGGCTTCGTCGCGGTGACGCCGGATTACCGCGTGTATCCGGAAACCGTCTTCCCTGGCTTCCTTGCCGATGCCGCCGCCTCGGTGCGCTGGGCGCGCGATCACGCGCATGAGTTCGGCGGCGACCCGGAGCGCATCTTCGTGATGGGACATTCGGCGGGCGCGCATATCGCGGCGATGCTCGCCACCGACGGCCGCTATCTGCAAGCGCAAGGCATGGCGAAGGAATCGTTGCGCGGCATGATCGGGCTCGCCGGGCCGTATGTCGCCATTCCGTCCGAGCCGCACATGGGCGACATCTTTCCGGCAGCGGAGCGCGCCGAAACGCTGCCGATCGACTTCATTTCCGGCAACGAGCCGCCGATGCTTCTCGCCACCGGCACCGCCGATAACGTCGTCGATCCGCGCAACAGCGAGCGCTTCGCCGCGGCGTTGCGCGCGCACGACGATAGCGTCGAGCTCAAGCGCTATCCGGGCTACGACCACGGGCGCATCGTCGATGCCTTCACCGCGTCGGCACACGCAAATTCCCCGGTTCTGGCCGATGTCGCCGCGTTTATCGGCGCGCATTGATCCTGCAAATCGGTGTAAGCCCTGAACGCGAGGCGTTGCACCGCAGCATGCTTTCCGGCGTCCGTATTCATATACTCAAAGCACGGACACCAGAATGACTATCAAAAAAGCAGGAGGGCATCATGTTCGCCCACACCACCGTTGCGCTGATCGCGTTCGCCGCACTGAGCGTTGTTCTTATCGGGGCATTGGCCGTCGCCATGCACATGCGGCACAAGTATTCGCCGAATCTGATCGGCGCGTTGATCGGCGCGCTGATGTGCTTCATCCTGCTCGAAACCTTGCCCGCGCTTATCTAGCGGGCCGCGCGCTTGCTTGCCGTCGCGCGCAGGAAGTCGGCAACGGTCGGATAACGCAGCGCGTAACCGAGCTCGCGCTTCAGGCGCGCGTTGGCGAGTCGTCGCGATTCGCGCATGAACGAAAGCGTGACCGGTTCGAGCTGCGTCGCGGCTTCCTCGCGCGAGATGCGCGGCACGCGCGGCAGTCCGTAGGCATCGGCGACGAGATCGAAATAGTCGGCCATGCGCAGGTCCGTATCGTCGGATGCGTTGATGACTCTTTGCGGCCGCATGCGTTCGAGCGCGCGCACGAGGATGGCCGCGAGATCGTCGGCGTGAATGTGATTCGTGTAGACGTCCTCGCTCGCCAGAAGCGCCGGCATGCGCTTCTCGATGCGCGCCACGGGCAAACGATTCGCCGCATAAATTCCCGGAATCCGCACGATCGACACGTGCCAGCCGCTCGTCGCGCCTGCATGCCGCAGTTGCCGTTCCGCCGATACGCGGCGCCGGGCGCGCTCGTTCTCCGGACGCGCGGGCCGTGTTTCATCGATGTGCGCGCCGGCGCAATCACCGTAGACGCCCGTCGTGCTTGCGTACACGAAGCGCGTGCCCGTCGCGAAAGGGGCGTCGGGTACAATGAACGACCTTCGGACAATGCGCGAACCCGGTTGCATAGGGCCACGCGCGACGGAGCGGCGCGGTGCGCGCAACGCGGCGATGAGCGCACGCGTGCGGGTATCGGCGGCGCCATCGCGTTGCGGCGGCGCGAGATGCAAGACCGTCTTCGCAATACCGGCCAGGCGCCGCAGCGACCGGCGCGCGTCGAGGTCGCCGCCAATGGGCAGCGCGCCCGCGGCACGCAACTCGCCCGCGCGTTCAGGATGATGCGTAAGCGCGATCACGCGCGGCGCGGCGGCGCGGTTTTGCAGAAGCGGCAACGCGCGCATGCCGACATCGCCGCATCCGACGACAAGCACGCGCGAGCGGCGCAAAGTTCGAGTGGCGATCATGCCGAGCATTGTATCCGCGGCAGTCATTGTCGACGGCTTCATGGCTCGCGGCATCGCACGGAACACTCCTTCACGAGACAGCAAGAATTCGATCTATGGCTTTCAATGTAACGCTCCGGCAAAGCGGCCGGCAGTTTCAGGTGGAACCCGATGAACCGGTCCTGACGGCCGCTTTGCGCCAGGGTATCGGTCTGCCTTACGGGTGCAAGAACGGCGCGTGCGGCTCCTGCAAGGGGTCCGTTGTCCAGGGCGAAATCGAGCAGGCGCCGCATTCTTCGTCCGCGCTCTCGAACGACGAAAAAACGCGCGGCATGGCGCTCTTCTGCTGCGCGACCGCGCAGACCGATCTCACCATCGACGTGCGCGAAGTCGCGGGTGTCGGCGACGTGCAGGTGAAGAAGCTGCCCTGCCGCGTGAACGCGCTCGAACGCAAGGCCGGCGACGTCATCGAACTGAAGCTGCAACTGCCCGCCAACGAACGTCTGCAATATCTCGCGGGGCAGTACATCGAATTCATTCTGAAGGACGGCAAACGTCGCAGCTATTCGATGGCGAGCCCGCCGCATCACGAAGGCCCGCTCGAACTGCACGTGCGTCACATGCCCGGCGGCACGTTCACGGACCACGTCTTCGGCGCGATGAAGGAACGCGACATCCTGCGCTTCGAAGGTCCGCTCGGCACGTTCTTTCTGCGCGACGAATCCGACAAGCCCATCGTGCTGCTCGCGTCGGGCACGGGCTTCGCGCCGATCAAGGCGATCATCGAGCATGCGGTGTTCAAGAACCTCAATCGCCCGATGACACTCTACTGGGGCGGCCGTCGCAAGAAAGACCTCTACATGATGGCGCTTGCCGAGCAATGGGCGCGCGAAGTGCCGAACTTCAAGTTCGTGCCGGTGCTCTCCGAACCCGACGCCGACGACGCATGGACCGGCCGCACGGGCTTCGTTCATCGTGCTGTCATCGAAGATCTGCCAGACTTGAGCGCTCATCAGGTGTACGCGTGCGGCGCGCCGGTGATGGTGGAATCGGCGCAGCGCGACTTCACGTTGCATCATCGCTTGCCGGAAGACGAGTTCTATGCGGATTCGTTCACGAGCGCGGCGGATCTCGCGCATCCGGTCTGAATCGCCAAAGGTGCCAGCCTGCGAACCTGCGCGCGGATAAAAATTCGCGCGCACGGTTTACAGGCGGGAACTTGATAACGTATCCTTCGCGAATGAACTCGATCCTGATTCACCTTCGCGCACTTCGACGTCGCCGCTCGCCGCTTCCCTAGGGATGCCGCTGGCTCGTCACGCATTTGCGCGCAAAGGTTCGGTTTGTTCAACGCGCAAGAAATGAAGCCACGGATATCCGTGGCTTTTGTTTTTTTCGGCTCGCCGTTCTTCTCGCTTCCTTTCCTTCGTCACTGCTTTCGTGGAGCCTGCTGTCATGAATTTCAATGAGTACCCCGTCGATTCGCTGATGTACATCACGAACCGCCCCGAGATCGTGTTCACGCACGGCAAAGGCTCCTGGATTTACGACAACACCGGCAAGCGATATCTCGACTTCATTCAGGGCTGGGCTGTCAATTCGCTCGGCCATTGCAACGAAGGCATGATCGAAGCACTGGAAAAGCAGGCGCGCACGCTCATCAACCCGTCGCCCGCGTTCTACAACGCGCCAATGGCGCAGCTCGCGGGTCTGCTCACCGCCAACAGTTGCTTCGACAAGGTGTTCTTCGCCAACAGCGGCGCGGAAGCCAACGAAGGCGCGATCAAGCTCGCGCGCAAGTGGGGACGCAAGTTCAAAAACGGCGCGTATGAAATCATCACGTTCGACCACAGTTTCCATGGCCGCACGCTCGCGACCATGTCGGCAAGCGGCAAGCCGGGCTGGGACACCATCTACGCACCGCAAGTGCCGGGCTTTCCGAAGGCTGATCTGAACGACATCGCATCGGTGGAAAAGCTCATCACGGAAAAGACCGTCGCCGTGATGCTCGAACCGATTCAGGGCGAAGGCGGCGTGATTCCGGCCACGCGCGAATTCATGCAGCAATTGCGCGATCTGACGAAGCAACACAACCTGCTCTTGATCGTCGATGAAGTGCAAAGCGGATGCGGCCGCGCGGGAACGCTCTTCGCCTACGAACTGTCGGGCATCGAGCCGGACATCATGACGCTCGGCAAGGGTATTGGCGGTGGCGTGCCGCTGGCAGCGCTCCTTTCGACGGCGGCAATCGAATGTTTCGAACCGGGCGATCAGGGCGGCACCTACAACGGCAATCCGTTGATGACGGCAGTGGGTTACTCGGTGATCTCGCAACTCGTCGCGCCCGGCTTTCTCGAAGGCGTGCGCGAGCGTGGCGAATACCTGAAGTCCGAGTTGTTGAAGCTGTCGGCCGAGCGCGGCTTCAGGGGCGAGCGCGGCGAAGGTTTGTTGCGCGCGCTTCTGCTCGATAGCGACAAGGGTCCGCAGATCGTCGAAAAGGCGCGTCTGTTGCAACCCGACGGCCTGCTGCTCAACGCCGCGCGTCCGAATCTGTTGCGCTTCATGCCCGCGCTGAACGTGACGAAGGACGAGATCGACCAAATGCTGAAAATGCTGCGCACCGTGCTGGATGCGCTGTGATCATCCGTACGTTCGATGCAAGCGATCGCGAAGCCGTGATCGCCCTGTGGCGCGATGTCTTCCCCGAATACGCGGATGCATCGCGGCCGCAGCGCGATCCGGCATTGTCGATCGCCAACAAGATGAGCACGCAGCCGGAGTTGTTCTTCGTCGGAACGGTCGAGGACCGCGTGGTCGGCACGGTGATGTCCGGCTACGACGGTCATCGCGGCTGGGTTTATTCGCTGGCCGTGGCGCCCGCGTTACGCCGGCGCGGCTATGGCGCAACGCTCATGCGCCATGCCGAAGAAGCGCTCGCGGCACGCGGATGCCCGAAAGTGAATCTGCAGATACTCGCGGTCAAGACCGAACTGCGCGGCTTCTATGAAAAGCTCGGGTATCGGATGGATGAAGTCGTGAGCCTCGGCAAGCGGCTATAAACGTCTCTATAACGCGGCTATAAAAAAAGCCCTTCCGCGGAAGGGCTTTCGAACGACTCAAGCACTATTCACTCGCCGAGATACGCGGCACGCACCTTCGGATCGTCGAGCATGATCTTGGCGTCGCCGGACATGGTGACCACGCCCGAGTCCATCACGTAGCCGCGATTCGCCGCCTGCAACGCCAAACGCGCGTTTTGTTCGACGAGCAACACCGTCAGCCCTTCCGACGAAATCTCGCGCACCACCTCGAAAATCTTCTCGACCATGATGGGTGAAAGACCCATCGACGGCTCATCGAGCAGAAGCAGTTTCGGACGCGACAACAACGCGCGCGCCATGGCGAGCATCTGCTGTTCGCCGCCCGACAGCGTGCCCGCATATTGCGATGCGCGCTCCTTCAGACGCGGGAAGAAGCCGAACATGCGGTCGGTGTCCTTCTGAATCTGGTCGGCGTCGTTGCGCAGATAGGCGCCCATCTGCATGTTTTCCAGAATCGACATGCGCGCGAAGATGCCGCGGCCTTCCGGCACCATGGCAAGACCGCGCTTGAGCAACTCGTGCGTCGGCACGCCACGGATCGACTGACCCATGTATTCGATGTCGCCGCCCGAATACGGCTTGAGACCGGTGATGGCCTTCATCGTCGTGGTCTTGCCGGCGCCGTTCGCGCCGATCAGCGTGACGAGTTCGCCCTGTCCGACTTCCAGATCGACACCCTTAACCGCCTGGATGCCGCCGTAGTTCACCTGCAAATCCTTGACCTTCAACATTGCGCTTGGCGTCGCCATTAATGCACCCCCGCACCCAGATATGCCTCGATCACCTTCGGGTCCTTCTGCACGTCCTGCGGCAGACCCTCGGCGATCACCTTGCCGTAATCGAGCACCGTCATGCGGTTGCACAATCCCATCACGAGTTTCACGTCGTGTTCGATCAACAGAATCGTCTTGCCGTCGCTACGGATCTTGTCGAGCAGACGCGTAAGCTCCACTTTCTCCGTCGCGTTCATGCCGGCGGCCGGTTCGTCGAGCGCAAGCAGCTTCGGATCGGTCGCCAGTGCGCGCGCGATTTCCAGACGCCGCTGGTGGCCGTACGACAGATTGCGCGACGTGTAATCGGCGTATTGCAGCACGCCCACGTATTCGAGCAGCTCGAGCGCGCGCTCCTTGATCTCGCGCTCTTCGCGCCGCTCGGACGGCGTCTGAAACACCGCGCCGATGAGACCGTGCTTCGTGCGCACATGGCGTCCGACCATCACGTTTTCGAGCGCGGTCATGCCGCCGAAGAGCCGGATGTTCTGGAACGTGCGCGCAATGCCAGCCTTCGCCACCTGATACACCGCCGTCGGCGTATAGGCTTCGCCATCGAGCTTGAACACGCCCGAATCCGGCGTGTAAAGACCCGTGATCACGTTGAAGAACGTGGTCTTGCCCGCGCCGTTCGGACCGATCAGACCGTAGATTTCGCCCGCCTTGATTTCGAGGCCGACATCCGACAAAGCCTGCAGCCCGCCGAAGCGCTTGTTGACGCCCTTCACGGACAGTCGCGTTTGCTTTTCGCTCATCTTTGAGTTCCCCGTTTAGGCGCGCACTGGCTTCTTGCTGCCGCGCTTCGCGATCTTCGCGATCTTGTCTTCGTGTTTCGGGGCCGGCCACAGGCCTTCCGAGCGATACAGCATGATCAGCACCATCGCGAGACCGTAGAGCAACTGGCGGATGACTTCGGTATCGACGATCTGATGACCGAAGATCGCGTTCTGCAGCGGACCCATGGTCGAGCGCAGGAATTCGGGGAACACGGCGAGCAGCACCGCGCCGAGAATCACGCCCGGGATATGGCCCATGCCGCCGAGCACCACGCACGCCAGCACGACGATCGATTCCCAGAACGTGAACGACTCCGGCGACACGAAGCCCTGGAACGCGCCGAACATCGAGCCCGACAGACCGCCGAAGGACGCGCCCATCGCGAAGGCCAGCAGCTTTACGTTACGCGTGTTGATGCCCATTGCCTTGGCGGCGATTTCGTCTTCGCGGATAGCGGCCCACGCGCGGCCGATACGCGAGTGCTGCAAGCGCGTACACACCCAGATCACCAGCAACGCGCCGAGCACGAAGAGGTAGTAATACATGTACACGGACGGAAACTTCATGCCGAAGAACGTGTGCGTCTGCGAGAGGTTGAAGCCCGCGACGGTCACCGGATCGATACCGGTGATGCCCTTCGGACCGTTCGTGATGTTGATCGGACGATCGAGGTTGTTCATGAAGATCCGGATGATCTCCCCGAAGCCCAAGGTCACGATGGCGAGGTAGTCGCCGCGCAGACGAAGCGTCGGCGCACCGAGCAGCACACCGAAGGTCGCGGCCAGCGCCATCGCGCACGGCGCGATGATGAGGAACGGCACGTGCAGACCGCCCGGCGCAAGATGCGCGATCCACTCGAACTGCGAGGTCAGTTGCGGCGACGACAGCAGCGCTGCGACGTAAGCGCCGACCGCGTAGAACGCGATGTAGCCCAGATCAAGCAGGCCGGCGAAACCGACCACTACGTTCAGGCCCAGCGCGAGCATCACGTAGAGCATCGCGAAGTCGAGCACGCGCACCCAGTAGTTGCCGCCTGCCGCGCCGATGATCATCGGCGCCGCGATCACGAGCACCGTGGTGATGACGCCGACCACCAGCTTGCGGGTCGCGTTTTTCTCGGGAATGAGCGTCGTGGACGGCTCAATCGGTTGAATCGAAGTCATATTTTTTAGCTCCTCACGCGAGGGTTAAGCGCGATCCGCGACACGTTCGCCGAGCAGACCCGACGGACGGAACACGAGCACGATGATCAGCACGATGAAGGCGAACACGTCTTGATAGTTACTGCCGAAGACGCCGCCTGTCAGGTTGCCGATATAACCGGCGCCCAACTGTTCGATGAGACCCAGCAACACGCCCCCGACCATCGCGCCGCCCAGGTTGCCGATGCCGCCCAGTACCGCCGCCGTGAACGCCTTGAGACCGGGGATGAAGCCCATGTAGAAGTGCGCGTTGCCGTATTCGGAGGCGATCATCACGCCGGCGAGTGCGGCAAGCGCCGAGCCGATCATGAAGGTCGCGGAAATCACGAAGTTCGGGTTCACGCCCATCAGCGATGCAACGCCTGGGTTCTCGGCGATTGCGCGCATGGCGCGGCCGAGCTTGGTCTTGTGCACGAGAAGGAGCAAGCCGCCCATCACGAGGAACGCGACCACGATAATGACGATTTCGGTCATCGAGATCACCGCGCCCGGACGGGTTTCGTCGGCGGCGATGACGTTGATCGGATCGGTCGGCAGCAACTGCGGGAACGCGAGGGGATTGCGGCCCCAGATCATCATCGCGAGCGTCTGCAAGAGAATGGACACGCCGATCGCGGTGATCAGCGGCGCGAGACGCGGCGCTTTACGAAGCGGACGGTACGCGACCTTTTCGATCGTGTAGCCCACCACCGCGCAGACCACGGCGGCAATGACAAGCGCGATGGTCAGCATGATCGGCCCGGGAATGCCCGGAGCGTGATTCTGCATCACGCCGATGGCCGACAGCGCGACCATGGCACCCACCATCAGCACGTCGCCGTGCGCGAAGTTGATGATGCCGAGAATCCCGTACACCATCGTATAGCCCAGTGCGATGATGGCGTAAATGCTGCCAAGCACCAGACCGTTGAGGACCTGCTGGATGAAAATATCCATATAACGCTCCTTAGCCCCGTGCGACCGGATTACGTCTTTATCACCGGCCGATAAACCGATGTGAAGCGAAATCTGGAGCAGCACTGCGCGTACTGATTAAAAAAACCGGTAAGGTTAATCGCCCGGGTCCCGCCTGCTGCCGGATCTGGCTGCAAACGTCTCCGAACGGTTTTCACGGAAGTCTTACTCCCATCCACTGCCACGAAGCCATGAGAACGGCGCTCAACGCGCGACGCCGCTTTCACACATCTCGCTTACTGCTTGACTACGTCCAGCACGTCCTTCCTTTTGTCCTTGAACTCGTAGAGCGTGATGGCGCCCGCCTTGAGGTCGCCTTTGTCGTCGAATGCGATATGCCCGGTCAGACCGTTGAAGTCCGTCGTGGCGATCGCCGCGAGCACCTTGGGCGCTTCGATTGAATTGGCGCGCTTCATGGCATCGACGATCACGTACATCGCGTCGTACGTGAACGGCGCATAAATCTGGACCGGCGCATGAAAGCGCGCTTCGTACTTCTGCGCGAAGTCGGCGCCCTTATCCATCTTCGAAAGCGCGAGCCCCGCTTCCGAGCAGACGATGTTCTGTACGGCGTCGCCCGCAAGTTCCACGAGCTTGCCGGTGCAGACTCCGTCGCCCGCCAGAATCTTCGCCTTGATGCCGAGCGCTGCCGCTTCCTTCGCGAATGGCCCGCCCGTTACGTCCATGCCGCCGTACATCACGACATCCGGCTGGATGCGTTTGATTTTCGTGAGGATCGCCTTGAAGTTGCGCGCCTTTTCGCTCGTGGCTTCCCGGGCGGCAAGCTTCGCGCCGCCGGCCTGCGCCGTCTTCGAGAATTCATCGGCAAGGCCGCGGCCGTAGGCGCTGGCGTCGTCGACCACCACGATTCTCTTCGCGTGCAGCGTCTTGATCGCGTAATTGGCCAGCACGGGGCCTTGCAGCGCGTCGGTCGCCACGACGCGAAACGTCGTCTTGTAGCCTTGCTTCGTGTATTCGGGATTGGTCGTCGACGGCGAAATTTGCGCGATGCCCGCATCGCTGTAAATCTTCGAAGCCGGAATCGACACGCCGGAGTTCATGTGGCCGATCACCGCGACCACATGGTCGTCGACTAGACGCTGCGCGGCTTCGGTGCCCACGCGCGGATCGGCTGCATCGTCCTGGCTGTCGAGTTCGAGGCGAATGGAGCGCCCGTCGATCGTCAAACCCTGCGCGCTGATCTCTTCGAGTGCGAGTCGCGCGCCATTTTCATTGTCCCGGCCGAGATGTGCCTGCAATCCGGTAAGCGGCGCGGCGTGACCAATTTTGACGACCATTGCTTCGCTCGCGGCGGGGGCTGCCGCGGCCGACGCTGCGGCAGGTGCGGACACCGCGCTCGCCGCCGATGCCGGTGCGCTCGCTTCGCCCTCGCCCTTCTTGCCGCATGCGGTTGCCATTGCAACCGCAGCCGCGATGGACACGGCGTAAGCAAACTTGAATCGCATCAAATAGGTCTCCTGCGCCTTTCAAAACCGTTGCCGAGAGACCCCTCCGAGCCCAAGACGGGCGCATTGTAACGCTAAATATGAGACGAGCAATATTCTTGTGTGGCGGGGTTTTCCAGCATTGCAACCCGTTTTTTTTGACGATTTTCCGCGCAAGTCGCAACCGGGTTGCGATTCGTTTTTGTGCAGCAGTTGCACCATAACGGGAACGGGTTTATTCGGCGCTTCGAAGCGTTGACGTTTGCGCCTTTGCAGTAAGGGGAAACCCTTAAACTCTCACCGAACAAAAGTCGCCCCAAAATAGTGCTTACCGTTTGGGTCTTATGTCGGCCCGAGTAGTTCCGTTCTTGAGCAAAAGCGTTCACACAGAACGAAAAAAAAAGCGCCCGTAGGCGCTTTTTTCGAAAGAACTATCTAACTCATTGCGGCAAGGTCAGCCCGCGCGGCAGCGGAAACGCGATAGTTTCCTCGATTCCCTCAAGCGAACGCACATTGCGCACACCGAGCTCACGCAAACGGGCGATCACCGCCTGCGCCAGCACCTCCGGCGCCGATGCACCCGCCGTCACGCCGATACGCTTCTTGCCTTCCACCCAGCGCGGATCGATCTGCGTCGGCGAATCGACCATATAGGCCGGGATGCCGCGCTTCTCGGCCACTTCGCGCAGACGGCTCGAATTCGAACTGTTCGGGCTGCCCACGACGATCACCACGTCGCATTGCGGCGCGAGGAACTTCACCGCGTCCTGACGGTTTTGCGTCGCGTAGCAGATGTCCTGCTTCTTCGGCTCCTTGATGGCCGGATACTTGGTCTTCAACGCGTCGATTATGGCGAAGGCGTCGTCGACGGACAGGGTTGTCTGCGTGACATAGGCAATGCGGTCAGGATTGGGCAGATCGAGCTTCAGGACGTCTTCGATATCCTCGACGAGATGCATGCCCTCGCCCGACTGGCCCATCGTGCCTTCGACTTCCGGGTGGCCTTTGTGGCCGATCATCACGATGTCGAAGCCTTCCTGGCGCATTTTCGCGACTTCCATGTGCACCTTGGTCACGAGCGGACACGTGGCGTCGAACACGCGCAAACCGCGCGCTTCGGCTTCGCCGCGCACCGCTTTCGACACGCCGTGCGCGCTGAAAATAAGCGTGGCGCCTTCGGGCACGTCGTCCAGTTCCTCGATGAAAATGGCGCCCTTCTTGCGCAGGTCCGACACCACGTAGGCGTTGTGGACGATTTCATGCCGCACGTAGATGGGCGCACCGAACAGCTTGATGGCCCGCTCGACGATTTCGATCGCGCGATCCACGCCGGCGCAAAAGCCGCGCGGCTGCGCGAGCAGGATCTCGACGTCGGTATCGATCTCGTTGAGGCTTTCAGTCAGGCTCATGGCTACAGAATTCCGATGATTTTCACTTCGAAGGCCAGCGACTGGCCGGCGAGCGGGTGATTGAAGTCGAAAAGCGCCGACGTCTCGCCCACTTCCTTGAGCACGCCCGCGTAGCGCCCACCGTTGGGCGCGTTGAATTCGACGAGATCGCCGGGAGAAAAATCCTCACCGATCATGCTGTTTTCGCGCAGCGTCGCAAGCGACACGCGCTGCACGAGCTCCGGATTGCGCGGCCCGAACGCTTGCTCCGGCGTTAGCTGAAAGGTCGAATGGTGGCCGACCTTCATTCCCAGCAGAATCTCTTCCAGTGGCGGCGCGAGTTGGCCTGCGCCGAGCAGGAGGGTCGCGGGCTTGTCGGTGAACGTGTTGACGATGTCGGCGCCATCGGCCAGTGCGAGCCGGTAATGAAGCGTGACATGCGAACCGGGTTTCACCTCGGAGATATCGATGATGCTCATGAGTATTGGCTGTGACGGTTCAGTCGGAAGCGGGACGTGCGCCTGGCGCGATACTTCGGGCCGCGTGGTGGGGCGGAGCGCGCGCCGAAACCGCTATTGTAAGACAGAGTTGGGAAGCGCCGCGCTTCGCTCGAGCGGCGTAAGTGCGGTGTATCTCGCAAAAATACAGCCTTAAGATGGCCTCAGGGGAAGGAATGTCCGCCAATTTTGAGATTCTGATGCGTGAAATGGAAGCCGGCCCCGCGCTGCCGCAGCCCGTTTCCGTTCTGCCAATTTCCCAGTGGGACAAGACGGACAAGCCGCGCGAGCGTCTGTTGCAGTCCGGCGGCGACTCGTTGAGCGACGCCGCGTTGCTCGCCGTATTTTTGCGCACAGGATTGCCGGGCAAAACGGCAGTCGATGTGGCGCGTGCGCTGCTGCGGCGCTTTGGCTCGATTCGCGGCGTGCTCGACGCGTCCGCGCTTCAGCTCCAGGAAGAGCGCGGCGTCGGCGAGGCGCGCGCGGCTACGCTTTTGGCCGTGTCGGAACTGTGTCGACGGGCGCTCATCGAGAAGGCGCGCGAACGCATGCTGCTGAACTCGCCGGGCGCGGTGGAAGACTTTCTGCGCCTGAGAATCGGCACTCAGCCCAACGAACTTTTCCTATGTATCTATCTCGATGCGCGGCATCAACTGATCGATGCGCACGTGGAAGCGAGCGGCTCGCTCACGCGGGTGGCGGTGTATCCGCGCGAGATCGTGAAGCGTGCCTTGCATCTGAACGCGGCGGGGCTGATCGTGGCGCATAATCATCCGTCTGGCGGCGTGGAGCCTAGCGCGAACGACAAGAAGCTCACCCGCACGCTGCAAGACGCGCTGAATCTCATCGACGTGAAATTGCTCGATCACATGGTGGTCGCGGGCAATGAAATTTTTTCTTTCGCGCGTGAGGGCTGGCTTTAGGCGTGAGGGCTGGCTTTAGATTTGACCCGAAGCAGCCGAGGTTGACTAAGATAAGGACGAACGGGCTTGATATTGCTACGTTTTTCCTGCTAGAATCCACGATTCGTTTTCTCAACCCACCTGTTTCGGGCTTACGTCGTCCTCATTGGCATAACCGTGCTGCCAACTCCCCGTTCAAGGCAATCGGGCGAATTTGAGGTATCGATTGCGGGATTCCCCCAAAATCGAGCGTTTGACTTCCGGACTCAACGTGTTTTAGGAGTGTCCTCATGGCACGCGTATGCCAAGTAACTGGGAAAGGCCCGATGTCGGGCAACAACGTTTCCCACGCAAACAACAAGACCAAGCGCCGTTTCCTGCCGAACCTGCAGAACCGCCGTTTCTTCGTTGAAAGCGAAAACCGCTGGGTGCGTCTGCGCGTCTCGAACGCCGGCCTGCGCCTGATCGACAAGAACGGTATTGACGCCGTGCTCGCAGACCTGCGCGCACGCGGTGAAATCTAAGGAGCACGCACATGGCCAAGGGCGCACGCGACAAGATCAAGCTGGAATCGACCGCAGGTACGGGTCACTTCTACACGACGACCAAGAACAAACGCAACATGCCGGAAAAGATGCTGATCAAGAAGTTCGATCCCGTCGTCCGCAAGCACGTTGAGTACAAGGAAACCAAGATCAAGTAAGCGCTTGATATTGAGAGCCTGACAAAGACACGAGAAGCCCCGCACACGCGGGGCTTTTTGTTTGTGCGCGCGATTTTTCTTCTTTCGCTTTCACTCGTTGGCGCGCGGGTTATCCATGCCGGTTGGGTGGCGAGCGCGTTATGCTTGCCGGCTTGCAGTCATAAAAAGCACATAGACGGAGATCGAGCAGCATGAATTTCGATGTAGCGATCGTGGGAAGCGGGCTCGCAGGCTTGAGCGTGGCGTTGAACCTGGCCGAAACGCGGCGCGTCGCGATCATCGCCAAGCGCGCGGTGAGCGTCGGCGCGAGCGACTGGGCGCAAGGCGGCATCGCGGCCGTGCTGGACTCGGCGGACAGCATCGACAATCACGTGCGCGATACGCTCGTCGCGGGCGCCGGACTTTGCGACGAAGCGGCGACGCGCTTCATCGTCGAAAACGGGCGCGCGGCAATCGAATGGCTGATCGCGGAAGGCGTGCCCTTCACGCGCGATGTCTCCGCGGAACTCGGCTTCCATCTGACGCGCGAAGGCGGCCATAGCCATCGGCGGATCATTCATGCCGCGGATGCCACCGGCCACGCAGTCGTCATGACGCTCAACGAGCGCGTGCGCAATCATCCGAACATCACGGTTCTCGAAGACCATACCGCGATAGATCTGATCACGTCCGACCGGCTCGGCTTGCCGGGGCACCGCTGTCATGGTCTCTACGCGCTGGATCTCGCGAGCGGACGAACCGTGACGATTCAAGCGCCGCACACCGTGCTCGCCACGGGCGGCGCGGGCAAGGTCTATCTGTACACGACGAATCCCGACACGGCCACCGGCGACGGCATCGCGATGGCGTGGCGCGCGGGCTGCCGCGTCGCCAACATGGAGTTCATCCAGTTTCATCCGACTTGCCTGTTCCATCCATACGCCAAGTCGTTCCTGATCTCCGAGGCCGTGCGCGGCGAAGGCGGCGTACTGCGTTTACCCGACGGCACGCGCTTCATGCCCGCGCACGACGAACGCGCCGAACTCGCACCACGCGACATCGTCGCGCGCGCGATCGACTTCGAAATCAAGAAGCGCGGCATCGATTGCGTCTATCTCGACATCAGCCATCAGCCGCGCGCGTTTCTCGAAGAACATTTCCCGACGATCCTCGCGCGTTGCCGCGAATTCGGCATCGATATCGCGAAGGAGCCGATTCCCGTCGTGCCCGCCGCGCATTACACCTGCGGCGGCGTCGTGACGGACCTCGCGGGCCGCACGGATCGCGCGGGACTTTATGCGGTCGGCGAGACGTCGTACACAGGTCTGCATGGCGCGAACCGGCTCGCCAGCAACTCGCTGCTCGAATGTCTGGTGGTTGGGCGCGCGACGGCCGAGGCGATCGAGACGGAAGGTTATTCAGCGGGCTGCCATGCGCCGCTGCCCGACTGGGACGAAAGCCGCGTTTCCGATCCGGACGAAGAAGTCGTCGTCGCGCACAACTGGGACGAGTTGCGGCGGCTGATGTGGAATTACGTGGGCATCGTGCGCACGGACAAGCGGCTGGCGCGCGCGCAGCACCGGCTTGCGCTTTTGCGCGACGAAATCCACGAGTACTACGCGAACTTCAAGGTCAGCCGCGATTTGCTGGAACTGCGCAATCTCGTGGATGTGGCGTCGCTGATCGTGGAAAGCGCGTGCTCGCGACGCGAGAGCCGCGGGCTGCACTTCAGTCGCGACTGGCCGGCGACTTTGCCGAAAGCGCTTCCGACAGTGTTGATGCCGCCGGCGGCGAGGCGGCGCGCGGTTTAGATGTCGACGCGCAGCAAGCTTACTCTTCGATCAAACGCATCGAAAAATCCGTTGCCCGCACGTCCTTCGTCAATGCGCCGATAGAGACGCGGTCCACGCCCGTCTCCGCAATCGCCCGCACGGTCTCGAAATTCACGCCGCCCGAAACTTCGAGCAGCACCCTTCCCGCCGTCACGCGCACGGCTTCGCGCATGGCGTCGAGCGTGAAGTTGTCGAGCAACACAGATTCCGCGCGATGCGCCAACGCGGTTTCAAGCTGCGCCAGCGTTTCCACTTCGATCTGAATGGGCACGCCCGCGTCGAGCGCGAGCGCGGCGTCCATTGCAGCGCCGACGCCGCCCGCCGCCGCGATGTGATTTTCCTTGATCAGAATGCCGTCATAGAGCGCGAGCCGCTGATTGGCGCCGCCACCCACGCGCACCGCGTACTTCTGCGCGAGCCGCAAGCCGGGCAGCGTCTTGCGCGTGTCGAGGATGCGCGCCCGCGTGCCTTCGATGGCATCGACATAACGGCGCGTCGCCGTTGCCACGCCCGACAGCAATTGCAGGAAATTGAGCCCGTTGCGCTCGGCGGTCAGAAGCGAACGCGCCTGGCCGCGCAGCAAGACGACCGGCGTATTCGCCGTCATGCGCTCGCCTTCGCGATACCGCCATTCGACTTCGATGCTCGGATCGACGCGACGCATCACCTCGTCGAACCACGGCGCGCCGCACAGCACCGCCTCTTCCCGCACGATGATGCGCGCCGTGCGACGTGTGTCTGCTGGCACGAGACGCCCCGTATGATCGCCGCTGCCGATGTCCTCGGCGAGCGCATCGGCGACATTGCGGGCGAGCGCGGCGTCGAACGCTTCGCCGTACTGCGCGCGGATCTCCGCGAATAAAGGCGAGTGGTTCGTCATGCGGGCCCCACGTTCGAGAACAACGTTTGATCCTTCGCGAGATCGCCGCTCGCCTGCACACGCTTCTTGTGACGCGCGGCGAAGTCGAGCATGCGGTCGATCGGCACGCGCGCGCGCTCGGCAATAGCCGCATCGACGTGAATCTCGTTGTGGCCGCGCTCGAGCACATCGGCGAGATTGGCGAGGCCGTTCATCGCCATCCACGGACAATGCGCGCAGCTCTTGCACGTGGCGCTATTGCCGGCGGTCGGCGCTTCGATGAAGGTTTTGCCGGGCGCCGCGAGCCGCATCTTGTGCAGGATGCCGAGATCGGTCGCGACGATAAAGCGCTTTGCGTCGAGCTTGACGGCCGCATCGATCAGCTGCGTGGTCGAACCGACGACGTCCGCCAGTTGCACGACGCCTTCCGGCGATTCCGGATGAACGAGAACCTTCGCGTCCGGATATTCGGCGCGCAAGAGCTCCAGCTCGATGCCTTTGAACTCGTCGTGCACGAGACACGAACCCTGCCACGAGAGCATGTCCGCGCCGGTCTTCTTCTGGATGTAGTTGCCGAGATGCCGGTCCGGCGCCCACAGAATCTTCTCGCCGCGCGCGTGCAGATCCGCGACGATTTCCAGTCCGATCGATGAGGTGACCATCCAGTCCGCGCGCGCCTTCACGGCCGCGCTAGTGTTCGCATACACGACGACCGTGCGGTCCGGGTGAGCATCGCAGAAAGCGGAGAATTCGTCGGGCGGACAGCCGAGGTCGAGCGAGCAGGTGGCGTCCAGATCGGGCATCAACACGCGTTTGCCGGGGCTCAGGATCTTCGATGTCTCGCCCATGAAACGCACGCCCGCGACGACCAGTGTCTTCGCGGCGTGATCGCGGCCGAAACGGGCCATTTCGAGCGAATCGGCGACGCAACCGCCCGTTTCATCGGCGAGTTCCTGGAGCTCGGAGTCCACGTAATAGTGCGCCACCAAAACCGCCTCTTCCCGATGCAACAGCGCACGGATTCGCGCCTTCAATTCGCGCTTCTCTTCGGCGGACGGCGCGTTGGGAACACGTGCCCACGCCTCGCCTACGCCGCACGTCAGGCCATGCGGCCGGTCGTATTCGACGCTCCTGATCGCTTCCATTGTTTCTGTCTCCTGTGTCCGCGCGAGTGTCGTGCCGGCGCTGACTCGTATCGATGCGCTGCCCGGCCACGCTGTAAACCTAGCGCCGCGACAAAACGCGAAATCCGCCGCCCAAAAACAAAGACCCCGCCAGAGCGGGGTCTTGTGACGTCATCAAATTTTAACGGATATCGCGATATCAGGCGTAGCGTCGCAGGCGCATCGCGAAGTCTTGCAGAGCCTTGATGCCGCTCTCTTCCGCACGGTGGCACCAGTCCTGCAATTGCACCAGCAGTTGCTCGCGCGACGCATTGGAGCGGTCCCACATTGCCGACAGGTCCTTGCGCATTTCGATATACGTGCGCAGCTTCTGGTTGTCCGAGAACAGTTCCGGCAATTGCTTGCGCTGCGGCTCGTCGAGACCGTCTTCTTCCTTATGGACCCACTTGCGCGCACCGCGCATCAACTGATACTTCTCGCGCGCACCGGCTTCCTTCAGCTTCGACAGTTCCTGTGCGTATGCGCGCTTGAGCGCCTTGCCGTAGCGCGCCATCACTTCGTAGCGGTTCGCGAGCACGGCTTGCAGCGTGTCGTTGTCGAGCACCGACTTGCTGTCCGCCAGACGCGGTGTGGGCGCGACCTTCTTCACCTTGGCGAGACCCACAGCCGACAACATGCGGATATAGAGCCAGCCGATATCGAACTCGTACCACTTATTCGACAGCTTCGCCGACGTGGCATACGTGTGGTGATTGTTATGCAGCTCTTCCCCGCCGATCAGGATACCGAGCGGGAAAATGTTCGTGCTGGCATCGGCCGAATTGAAGTTGCGATAACCCCACCAGTGCGCAAGACCGTTGACCACGCCAGCTGCCCAGAACGGAATCCAGATCATCTGCACGGCCCAGACCGACAGACCGACGATGCCGAACAGCGCGACGTCGATAACCATCATGATGCTTATGCCGAGGATCGGATAACGCGTGTAGAGATTGCGTTCGAGCCAGTCGTTCGGCGTGCCGTGACTGAACTTGCGCATGGTCTCTTCGTTTTTAGCTTCGACGCGATAAAGCTCGGCGCCTTCGAGCAGCACCTTCCAGATGCCGCGCGTTTGCGGGCTGTGCGGATCTTCTTCGGTTTCGCACTTCGCGTGATGCTTGCGGTGGATCGCCGCCCATTGGCCGGTCAGCATGCCGGTGGTCGACCAGAGCCAGAAACGGAAAAAGTGACTCGCGATCGGATGCAGGTCGAGCGCACGATGCGCCTGGCAGCGATGCAGATAGATTGTGACGCCAGCGATGGTGACGTGCGTCATCGCGAGCGTGAACAAAATGATCTGCCACCAAGAAAAGTCGAGCAATCCGTTGGCGAGAAATTCGAGAGAAGAATTCAGCAAGGCAATTTACCTATCTAGCTGTGAAATTCGGAAAAAATGGCCGGTGCAAATAACGCTGAACACCGTGTTGGGCACATGAAAGAAACGCGCGCAAGTTCGATCGCATTCTACTGCATGCGTTCCAAGTCTTTGTCGTAAAGGTAGAATTTCTTGTATGGTAACAAAACGCGCAAAAACTCACGCGCCGATTTAATGCCTGTTTTCGATCCAAATCAACGGATCGAGCATCAAACCGGGGCTCCGGCCGGCCCTGCGGCGTCATCGCCGCGCCTTTCGGCATTTCCTACCGTATCGACTGGTGCATTGCGCGCGTCGCCAACAATCCTTATCTCGCGTTGCGCGTAGGGGATTTCAATGCCGTTGTCACAGAATAACCGCCAAACACGACGATTTACCTGCGACTTGACGCCGCCCGTGCCCTTCGCGGCATCTTCGATCCAGAAACTCAGTTCCAGGTTGATTCCGTCAGCGCCAAAGCTGGCAAGCAACGCAGCGGGCGCAGGGTCCTGCAACACGCGGTCGACATCGTGCGTGGCTTCCACGAGTAACAGCATCGCGCGTTCCACGTCGGAGCGATAACTCACCTGCACGGCAATCTTCGCGTTGCCGCGCGTCAGGAACGACGAATGGTTCTGTACCACGTCGGTGATGAGTTTTTCGTTCGGAATCAACGTTTCGATGCCGTCGAGTCCGCGCACGACTGTATAGCGCGTGCGAATCTGCGTGACCGTGCCCTGATAGTTGCTCACGTTGATCATGTCGCCAAGCCGCAGCGACCGGTCGAGCAGAATGATGAAGCCCGAGACATAGTTGCTCGCGATCTTCTGCAAGCCGAAACCCAGCCCCACGCCGAGCGCGCCGCCGAACACGCCGAGCACCGTAATGTCGATGCCGACGATAGACAGACTCACCAATATGGCCGCGAGGATCATCAGTGCCCGCGCAACGCGGCCGAGCACGACCTTGAGATTGGCGTCGAGTGAGCGGGAGCGCATCAGCCGGTCGTCGAGCAGCGCGCCGGCCCACATCGCCACGATCAGCGTCACGCAGACCCACAACACGCCCGATGCAAGCGACAGCAACGTCATGTGCGCGTTGGCGAAATTGAAGCGCACGCTCGCCATCCAGCGCACGACGTCGTCCTGTATGCCCATTACGGTGAGCAGCATCACGACCCAGACAATGGTCGTCACGAGCTTTTCGAACAGAAAGAGGAGCGCGCCCGCCTCGTGCTCGGTGCCGTCGCGATTGAACACGCGGCGCGCGACGTAGAACATCAGATAGATGACGGTGATGCCCAACAACGGCACCAGCGCGAGCCGCAGGAACGCGGTGTGGATGAACGGCGCGAGCAACAGTTGCGCGGCCGTCACGAACACCGTGCCGAGCAGCGGAAAGAGCGCTTTGTTCAGGCTCTCCGCGCCGAAACGCACCGCCTCGAAGCGCGACTGGCGGCGCGCATCCAGCCGCTTGCGCAGCAGCCGCGCGCACCACCACGCGACGACCAGCAGGCCGATCAGAACCGCAACCTGCCACAGCACCTCCGGTTCGCCGAAGTCGCGAAACAGGCGTTCGGAAAGATGCGTCAGGATGCGGTTCGGCATCAGCTTTCGGAAGGCGCTTCGTCTTCCGCCGCGGAAGCCTTCGGCGATTTTGCGTCGGGCACGCGTTCCAGCACGGCGGCGAAGAAGCCGTCGGTGCCGTGCTTGTGCGGCCACAAGGACAAGAACTCGCCCGTGTCGAGGTCGATGCGCTGTTCCGCCAGCACATCGCGCGCGGGCACGACACGGAAGTTCGGATGCGCTTCCAGGAACTGCTTCACCACGCCTTCGTTTTCGGCTTCGAGCATGCTGCACGTCGCGTAGACGAGACGCCCGCCGGGTTTGACGAGGCGCGCCGCGCTCGTGAGAATCGAGAGCTGCTTGGGCGTGAGTTCCGCAACCGTCGCGGGCGATTGCCGCCACTTCAGGTCGGGATTGCGACGCAACGTGCCCAAGCCGGAGCAGGGAGCATCGACGAGAACGCGGTCGATCTTGCCCGCGAGGCGCTTGATCTTCGCGTCGTGTTCGCTGTCGATCAGCACCGGATTTACGTTCGACAACCCGCTGCGCGCAAGACGCGGCTTGAGTTTGGCGAGACGCCGGTCGGAGACGTCGAACGCGTAGAGACGGCCGGTCGAGCGCATCATTGCGCCGAGCGCCAGCGTCTTGCCGCCCGCGCCCGCGCAGAAGTCGACGATCATCTCGCCACGGCGCGGCGCCATCAGCGAGCACAGCAACTGGCTGCCCTCGTCCTGCGCTTCGATCCAGCCTTCCTGGAACGGCGCGAGGCGCGTGAGCGCGGGCTTGCCGTCCACGCGGACGCCGAAAGGCGCGAACGGCATTTCGCCCGCGTCGATGCCGGCCTCGCTCAGCGCTTTCAAAACGACATCGCGGCTCGCCTTGATCGGATTCGTGCGCAGATCGAGCGGCGCCGGATAGTTCAGCGCGGCCGCGAGTTTGGCGAGTTCCTCGGCGTCGAAACGCTTGGCCATGGCCTCGTAAATCCACTGCGGCAAGTTCGTGCGTATGCGCACCGGCAAGCTCGCGGGATCGATCTTCGATACCTGCGCGAGCCATTGGTATTCGTCGGCCGAGACGTGCGGCTTGAGCGCGGTGAGACCGGCAGTCTGCATCAGTCCGAGCAGCGCGAGACGCCGCGCCTGGTTGCCGCTGCCGCTTTCGGCCAGATGCGAAAACTCCATTTTCCGGCGCAGCACGGCGAACACCGCCTCCGCGATCACGCCGCGCTCGCTGTGACCGAGCTTCGGATGCGCGCGGAAGAAACGGCTGGTCGCGGCATCGGCGGGACCTGAAAAGCGGAGTACGTCCGCCAATAGCGTTTCGGTTTGACCAATCAAAAATCCATGCAGCCTCATGCGCCCTCCCCGGCAATGTCGGCAAAGAGCCACTGTGGCTCAGAGGAACGAAGCGCGACGCGCTCTTCCTCGATGGCAAGACGCCCTTCCACGAACCAGCGCACCGCGCGTGGGTAAATCTCATGTTCGACGGCCAGCACGCGCTCGGCGAGCGTGGCGGCGTCGTCGCCGGGCAAGACCGGCACCGCGGCTTGCGCGACGATCGGACCATGATCCAGCTCGGGCGTCACGAAATGCACGCTGGCGCCGTGCACGCGCACGCCGGCATCGAGCGCTTGCTGATGCGTGCGCAAGCCCGCGAAACTCGGCAAGAGCGACGGGTGCACATTGAGCATGCGCCCCGAATAGCGTTCGACGAAGGCATTTGTCAAAACCCGCATGAAGCCCGCGAGCACCACGCAATCCGGTTCGAAGCGATCGATTTCCCGCGCGAGCGCGCCATCGAACGCTTCACGCGAGTCGAATTCGCGATGATCCACCACCACGCCTTGAATGCCGTTCTCGGCCGCGAAGCCAAGCCCGGCGGCATCCGGCCGGTTTGAAACGACCGCGCGAACGCGAGCCGGCCAGCCTTCGCGCGCGCAAGCACGCGCGACGGCCTCCATGTTGCTCCCGCGTCCGGAGATCAGAATGACGATATTTTTCATGCGCGGATTTTATCATTCGGCGACGGCGAAAATCGTGCCAATCCGATTGACGAGCGCCCAGCATCCGGCCGCGCGCGCCCGTCGATGCGTGCGAGCGTTTATAATCTAACGCTTTGCGGCGCAAGCCCTGCCCACCACCAACGTCTATCGTGAGAGTCTTTCGCGGCCTCCCCAATGCCGAAAGCCGGTCGCCTTGTGCGCTGACCATCGGCAACTTCGACGGTGTCCATCGCGGTCATCAGGCGTTGCTCGCGCGCGTGCGCGCCGCCGCGGACGCACGCGGGCTGCCGGTCTGCGTCATGACCTTCGAGCCTCACCCGCGCGAATTCTTCAATCCGGCGGGCGCGCCGCCGCGTATCGCCATGTTGCGCGACAAGCTCGAAGCGCTGCGCACGAATGGCGTGGATCGCGTGGTGGTCGAGCATTTCAATCACACGTTCGCGAGCCAGCCGCCCGACAAGTTTGTCGAAGACATCATCGTGAACGGGCTGCACGCGCGCTGGGTCATGATCGGCGACGACTTCCGCTACGGCGCCAAACGCGCGGGCGACTTCGAATCGCTCAAGGCAGCCGGGGAAAAACACGGCTTCGAAGTCGAGCAGATGGCAACCGTCGCGCATCCGAACGGCGCGCGCATTTCCTCGTCGTCGGTGCGCTCGTCGCTCGTCGCGGGCGACCTCGACGCCGCGCAACTCGCGCTTGGCCGTCCGTACGTCATCAGCGGCCACGTCGTGCATGGCGCCAAGCTTGGCCGCGATCTCGGCTTTCCCACGCTCAACGTGCCGATTGCGCACAAGCGGCCCGCGCTCGCCGGCATCTTCGTCGTGCGCGTGCATGGGCTTGCCGATGAACCCTTGCCCGCCGTTGCGAGTCTCGGCCTGCGCCCGACCGTCGACGACTCCGGCCGCGTGCTGCTCGAAGTCTTCGTGCTCGACTGGCACGGCGACGCCTACGGCAAGCTCGTGCGCGTCGAATTCCTGAAGAAGCTGCGCGACGAAGAAAAGTACGTCGACCTGGAAACGCTTTCCGTTGCCATCGCGAAGGACGTCGCCAGCGCGCGCGCCTACTTCGGTTTGCCGCCAGCAAGCGCGGCGGGCAGCGGCGCGACGGGCTTCGCCATTTCGGCCACCGACCGAATTAGGTGAGCGCGCGGCGCCCTTGCGCCGCCCGCTGCCCCGTCATCGAATCACTGCGCGCGTCGGCGACGCCGTCTCACCGAATTCACCGAGTCACACATGAGCGACAAGAAACAAAAAGCTGCTGCGAAATATCCCGTCAACCTGCTCGACACCCCGTTCCCCATGCGCGGCGATTTGCCCAAGCGCGAACCTGCGTGGGTGAAGGAATGGCAGGACGAAAAAATCTACGAGAAGATTCGCGCCGCCAGCAAGGGCCGCAAGAAGTTCATCCTGCACGACGGCCCGCCGTATGCGAACGGCGACATCCATCTGGGTCACGCGGTCAACAAGATTCTGAAGGACATGATCGTCAAGGCGCGCAATCTCGCGGGCTTCGACGCGGTCTACGTGCCGGGCTGGGATTGCCACGGTATGCCGATCGAAATCCAGATCGAAAAGCAGTTCGGCAAGTCGCTGCCGGCCACGGAAGTCATGCAGAAGGCGCGCGCTTATGCGAGCGAGCAGATCGAGAAACAGAAGGTCGGTTTCCGGCGTCTTGGCGTGCTCGGCGACTGGGACAATCCGTACAAGACCATGAACTTCGCGAACGAAGCCGGTGAAATCCGCGCGCTCGGCAAGATCATGGAAAAGGGCTACGTGTTCCGGGGCCTCAAGCCCGTGAACTGGTGTTTCGACTGCGGCTCGGCGCTGGCCGAAGCGGAAGTCGAATACAAGGACAAGACCGATCCGACCATCGACGTGCTGTTCGCGTTCGCCGAACCCGAAAAGACCGCGCAGGCGTTTGGTTTGCCCGCGTTGCCGAAGGCTGAAGGCGGCATCGTCATCTGGACGACCACACCCTGGACCATTCCCGCCAATCAGGCGCTGAACGTGCATCCGGAGATCGTCTACGCACTCGTCGATACCCCGCGCGGCCTCCTCATCCTCGCGCAAGAGCGCGTCGAGGCATGCCTGCAGAACTACGGCTTGCCGGGCGAACTCATCGCCACGACGACCGGTGCGAAGCTCGCGAACCTGCGGTTTCATCATCCGCTCGCGGCGGCGCATCCGGGCTACAAGCGCACGGCGCCCGTGTATCTCGGTGAGTACGTGACGACAGAAAGCGGCACGGGCGTCGTGCACTCGTCGCCAGCGTACGGCGTGGAAGACTTCGTGTCGTGCAAGGCGCACGGCATGTCGGACTCCGACATCGTCAGCCCCGTCATGGGCGACGGCCGCTATATCGAATCGCTGCCGCTTTTCGGCGGACTGTCGATCTGGGACGCGAATCCGCGGATCATCGAGGCGCTCGAAGGCGCAGGCTCGCTGCTCAAGACCGAGAAGTACACGCACAGCTACATGCATTGCTGGCGCCACAAGACGCCGATCATCTATCGCGCGACCTCGCAATGGTTCGCAGGCATGGACGTGACGCCGAAGGACGGCGGCAAGACGCTGCGCGAGACCGCGCTGGAAGGCGTCGAGAACACGGCGTTCTATCCGTCGTGGGGCAAGCAGCGCCTTTACAGCATGATCGCGAATCGCCCGGACTGGACGCTTTCGCGTCAGCGTCAGTGGGGCGTGCCCATGGCGTTTTTCGTGCACAAGGAAACGGGCGAACTGCATCCGCGCACGCTCGAATTGCTCGAGGAAGTCGCGAAGCGCGTCGAGCAAGGCGGGATAGAAACGTGGCAGGCGCTGGACCCGCGCGCGCTGATCGGCGACGACGCCAACATGTACGAAAAGAACCGCGACACGCTCGACGTCTGGTTCGACTCCGGCACCACGCATTGGCACGTACTGCGCGGCTCGCACAAAGACTCGCTGCAATTCCCGGCGGACCTGTATCTCGAAGGTTCGGACCAGCATCGCGGCTGGTTCCATTCGTCGCTGTTGACGGCATCCATGCTCGACGGCCGCCCGCCCTACGACGCGCTTCTCACGCACGGCTTCACGGTCGATGGCGAAGGCCGCAAGATGTCGAAGTCGCTCGGCAATGGCGTCGATCCGCACGAGGTGGCGAACCGTCTGGGCGCGGAAATCATTCGCTTGTGGATCGCATCGACGGACTATTCCGGCGAGCTCGCGATCTCCGAGGAAATCCTGAAGCGCGTGACGGAGACGTATCGGCGTATCCGCAACACGCTGCGCTTCTTGCTCGCCAATCTGTCCGACTTCGACTTCGAGAAGAACGCGTTGCCGGTCGAAGACTGGCTCGAAATCGATCGTTACGCGATCGCGCTGTCGCGCAATCTGCAGGACGACGCGCTCGCGCATTACGAAAAATATGAGTTCCACCCGGTCGTCGCCAAGATCGCCACGTTCTGCTCGGAAGACCTGGGCGGCTTCTATCTCGACGTGCTGAAGGATCGTCTTTACACGACGAAGCCCGATTCACGCGAGCGCCGCAGCGCGCAGACGGCGCTTTATCACATCGCGCATGGCTTGCTGCGGCTCATCGCGCCGTATTTGTCGTTCACGGCGGAAGAGGCGTACAAGGTGCTCAAACCCGGTCAGGAAACCATCTTCACCGAGGTCTATCACGCGTATCCGGAAGTGGCGAACGCGGGCGAATTGCTCGATACGTGGACGCTCATCCGCAACGCGCGCGGCGACGTGACGAAGGCGCTGGAAGAAGCGCGGACGGCCAATCTGATCGGCTCGTCGTTGCAAGCCGAGGTGCTCGTGCGCGCAAGCGGCGCGCGTTATGACGCACTCGCCAGTCTCGGCGATGCGTTGCGCTTCGTGCTGATCACGTCATCGGCGGCGCTCGAGCGCGTGGCGAGCGAAGCGGAAGAAGGCGTGGACGTGAGCGCATCGAGCTATCTCAAGTGCGAGCGCTGCTGGCACTACTGTGCGGATGTCGGCTCGCACGCGGATCATCCGGGACTGTGCGGCCGCTGCTTCTCCAACCTTTTCGGCGCTGGCGAAACGCGGGGCGCGGCATAATGGTTCGAACGATGTCGAAACAAACTTCCGGTAGTGGCTCACTTGCGCCGTGGCTCGGCGTCGCGCTGATCGTCATTCTGTTCGATCAGTTGACCAAGATCGCGGTGCAGAAGATTTTCGCTTACGGCGAACCGCACGCGCTCACGCCCTTCTTCAACCTGTTCCTCGTCTATAACCGCGGCGCCGCGTTCAGCTTTCTCGCGGCGGCGGGCGGCTGGCAGCGCTGGGCGTTCACGGCGCTGGGCGTGGTGGCTGCTGTCGTGATTGGCTATCTGCTCAAGAAGCACGCCGCGCAGCGGCTCTTCTGCACGGCGCTCGCGCTCATCATGGGCGGCGCGATCGGCAACGTGATCGATCGTATCGCTTATGGTCACGTGATCGACTTTCTGGACTTTCACGTGCGCGCGTGGCACTGGCCCGCGTTCAACCTTGCCGACAGCGCGATTACGGTCGGCGCGGTCCTGCTCGTGTTCGACGAACTGCGGCGCGTGCGCGGTTCGCGCTGATGTTTCCGGCGCGGCTTTACAGAGAGCCGTGCGTCTCGCATCGATGGAGGCAAGTTGACTAGCGAACTCACGGGTAAGCATTTGGTGCTTGGCCTCACCGGCGGTATCGCCTGCTACAAGATCGCGGAACTCACGCGCCTCTTGATCAAGGCGGGCGCGACCGTGCAAATCGTGATGACGGAAGCGGCCACGCAGTTCATCACGCCAGTCACCATGCAGGCGTTGTCGGGCCGTCCCGTCTACACCTCGCAATGGGACGCGCGCATGCCGAACAACATGCCGCATATCGATCTTTCGCGCGAGGCGGATGCCATCGTCATCGCGCCCGCATCCACCGACTTTCTCGCGAAACTCGCGCACGGCATGTGCGACGACCTGCTCTCGACCTTGTGCATTGCACGCGATTGTCCGCTGCTCGTCGTGCCCGCCATGAACAAGCAGATGTGGCAAAACCCGGCCACGCAGCGCAACGTCGCGCACATTCGCGGGGATGGCATAGAGGTGTTGGGACCAGATTCGGGCTCGCAAGCGTGCGGCGAGGTCGGTGACGGACGCATGCTCGAACCCGAAGCCACGTTCGAAGCCATCTGCGCCTTCTTCCAGCCTAAGATTTTGCGCGGCCAGCGCGTCCTCATCACGGCCGGCCCGACTTTCGAGCCGCTCGATCCCGTGCGCGGCATCACGAACCGTTCATCAGGAAAGATGGGCTTCGCGCTCGCGCGTGCGGCGGCGCAAGCCGGCGCGGACGTGCATCTGGTGGCCGGGCCCGTTTCGCTGCCAACGCCCTGGGGCGTGTATCGGCAAGACGTGCAGACGGCCATGCAGATGCATGACGCCGTCATGCAGGCCACGCCCGATGCGGACATTTTCATCGCGGTGGCGGCGGTCGCGGACT
This sequence comes from Caballeronia sp. LZ001, assembly GCF_031450875.1. Lineage (NCBI taxonomy): Bacteria > Pseudomonadati > Pseudomonadota > Betaproteobacteria > Burkholderiales > Burkholderiaceae > Caballeronia > Caballeronia sp. LZ001. The sequence continues at coordinate 2,550,505 of NZ_JARTVX010000004.1, forward strand.
GGCGTGTGGATCATGTCAGCGAGCACAAGATCAAGAAGGTCGCGGGTCAGCCGTTACCATCATTCGAGTTCGTCGAGAATCCGGACATTCTTGCTTTGGTGGCCAAGCAGCCGAACCCGCCCTATTGCGTCGGCTTCGCGGCGGAAAGCGGCGATCTTGACGTTCACGGCGAAGAGAAGCGCAAGCGCAAAAACGTGCCGCTTCTGATCGGCAATCTCGGTCCGCTCACGTTCGGCCGCGACGACAACGAAGTCGTGCTCTTCGAAGCATCCGGCGCGACACCCTTGCCGCGCGCCGACAAAGCGACGCTTGCTCGCACGCTGATCGGCGAAATAGCGAAACGCGCGCCACGCGGCGGCGGCTCGATACTCTCCTAAGCCCATGACAAAGCTCTCGGTTTTAGACCAGACGCCTGTGATCCACGGTCACTCGACCACGGATGCCATCGCGGCCACGCTCGATCTCGCGCAACTCGCGGACGACCTCGGCTACACGCGCTACTGGTGCGCGGAGCATCACGGTTTGTACGGTGTGTCGAACCCGTGTCCGGAAGTGATGCTCGCGCGTATCGGAAGTCTCACGAAGCGTATCCGCATTGGCTCGGGCGGTGTCATGCTGCCCTACTACAGTTCGTTCAAGGTGGCCGAACAGTTCCTGATGCTCGAAGCGCTGTTTCCGAATCGCGTGGACTTGGGTGTCGGGCGCGCGCCGGGCGGCGACATGCGCACGGCGCAGGCGGTGGCCGCGGGTTCATACAATCGCGGCGACATTTTCCCGCAACAAGTGGCCGAACTCGTCGCGCTTTTCAAAGGCGAACTGCCCGACGATTCACTCGCGAAAGGCGTGCTGCTTCAGCCGCAGATCGAAACGCGTCCGCAACTGTGGATGCTCGGCTCCAGTGATTTCGGCGGCTTGCTCGCCGCGCAACTCGGCATTCGCTTTGCGTTTGCGCACTTCATCAACGCGCAGTATGGGCATCGCGTGGCGGAGGCTTATCGCGAGCGTTTCACGGCCGGCCACGAGGAGAAGCCTTATCTCGCCGCAGCGGTTTTCGTGATTTGCGCCGATACCGACAAGGAAGCCGATGCGCTCGAACGCGCGGTGGATCTGCGGCGCGTGCAAATGGCTTATGGTTTGAATCAGCCTATTCCGTCGATTGCGCAGGGCATCTCGCAGGTCTACGGCGAACGCGAGCTCGCAGTGATCGCGCATGAGAAAGCGCGCAGTATCATCGGCACGCCAGAGCGCGTGACGGAAAAGCTGCATGCGCTGCAAGAGCAATTCGACGCCGATGAACTCATCGTCCTTACAGTCGCCGGCAGCTATGCTGCGCGCACGCGGTCCTATCAACTTCTCGCCGAGGCATTCGAACTCGGCCGCCACGCTCAAAAGAACGTATGAAACTCGACGTCAAGATTCTCGATGCGCGCATGCGCGATTTCCTGCCCGCGTATGCCACGCCTGGCAGCGCGGGCCTCGACCTGCGCGCGTGTCTGGACGAGCCGATGGTCATCGAGCCGCATCAAACCGTGCTCGTGCCCACTGGCCTCGCCATTCATCTCGCGGACCCCGGTTATGCGGCGCTAATTCTGCCGCGATCAGGACTCGGTCATAAGCATGGCATCGTGCTTGGCAATCTGGTCGGTCTGATCGATTCGGATTATCAAGGGCAACTGATGGTATCGACGTGGAATCGCGGGGACACTGCATTTACGTTGAATCCGATGGAGCGTCTTGCGCAATTGGTGATCGTGCCGGTGGTGCAGGCACAGTTTAATATCGTCGATGATTTCGATGCCAGCGCGCGTGGCGCGGGTGGTTTCGGTAGCACGGGCAAGCACTAAGCCGCATAGGTCGGGCTGCAACGGCCCGATCAGTCGTTTTCTATTCGAGCGCCATCCCCGGCGCGCGCCCCGATACGGTGCGCAAATCTCGGATTTCTCCCATTCTGGCATTTATTTCCGCCACCTATAAATCGGGTGTCGAACTGATTTAAAGGTGTTCGGCACCACGCCTCGATAAGCTGGCAGCGGCTATCGAGATTCTCAATATCTTGATTGTTCTAGGAGCCGACAAACAAGACACATTGCAATTAGTTCGTTGTACATACTTAAATAAAGTAAGTTCACAAATCGGCTTGTTATTATTTCGTATATCGAATTGATAATGATTCCAGCCGAAATAACGGATGGAGCAAGAACATGCAGATCAAATATGATGCAGTCGTCGGTGCGGGCGCCAATGAATGGTACGGCACGATCATCGTCTCCAACCTGCGCTATGAAGACGACAGCGCGGTCACGGTCGACAACTATCTTGCGTTCAACTTTCACTCCCCAGCCAATATCGACGCTACGGCAATCACGCCAGCGTATGCCGTGTACGTGATCGGAGACATTACCGCAGACGTTTCGCAACTGGGCGACGGCACTTTCGACGCCACCGTGACGATCGACTACACCACGTCCTACACGATGCAGCCGGCGGATCAGATCACCATCGGCATCAATGGGAATCTGGTAGCCAGCCCCGACACGTGGCTCAATTCGTTCACCTTCGCGGCGGACCAGTCGCCCGATATCGAAGGAACCCTGTCAATCACGTGTCCGGCCGCGCCCGATCCCGCTCTGTCCGGTGTGCTTCCCACACTCACGCTGACTCAGGGGGACGCGGCCGTCACCGTCGTCCTTTGCTATGACCAGACGTGTACGTCCGAACTGGAACAAGGCACGTATAGCGTGATAGCCAACCCTGTTGTCACGGGCGATGAGACGGTCCTCGCTCCGTTGCTCGTGGACCAGTCGACCGTCAAGATCGTGGCGGGTCAAACCTCGTCGCTTAAAGCGAGCTTTGGTCCGGTCGAATATTACTGTTCGCTCGATCTCTCGTTTAGCGCGCTTACCGGCCTTTCGACCGAAACGCTTCATGTGACGGTGAACGACATCGAGACCGGCGCGACGCTCGCATTATTCGACACCCGGACGAACAGCGTCGTTTCGCTACGCAAGCTGCCACCCTCGGGCAGCGCACGAGTCTCGATTCAAAACGTCGCGCTCAATAATGTCGAATACTCGTTCTCGGTGCCGCTCGTCACGCTGACGAACGCACTGCAAACGTTGACGATCAGTGATTCGATGATCACCACCTCGAACGTCCCCACCACGGGCTATGTCGAGCTGCCGATCAATATCACGGCTCAGGATGCGGTCGATCATGCGATCGAGTTGCGTCTGACGGGCGGTTCCATGACCTATGTGCAGAACGTATCCGCCAAGTCGCAACAGACGGCATTCGCCGTTCCGATACAGCCAGGCAGCTATAGCACGACGGCGGGCGATTTCCTTCTCGCGGGCGTGGTCTATGTCGTCGAGGCACCGTCCTCGCTCAACGTGACGAACGACGAGAGCGCGCATCTCGATGTGAGCATTACGACCTCCGCCAATCTCACCGTGCCCGGCTTTCCGAACTATCTGTCGTTCGGCGGCTGTACCGATCTCGTGCCGAGCAATGAAGCGGATTTCGTCGCCGCGCGCGCAACTTCGATCTTCTGTTATGCCGGAACGGACGGCGCTGGCGACGCCAGCACGTATCTGACGGACGACCCTCAGACCCGCGCGACGATCTCGCTTGCCCGTTCAGTCGAGGACGACTTGGGCAATGTGCAGCCGGTGCTGCCCGTAATGGTGTCCTACACCTGCAACCTGTCGCTCGGCGACACGCCGGACCAGTTGGCGAACGCGGACGCTCACGCACACAGCTTCGCGAACTACATTCTGGCGCTCAATATCGCGAACGAGGCGATCGACAGCGCGCATCCGGTGCCGGCGGGATTCATCGTGAATCCTGACTTCCTCGGCTCATGCGAGCAGGGTAAATATGCTCCGACCTACGCAATGCCGGTACGCGCGCCGCTGCAGACCGCGCTCGATCACTGGCAGGTCACCGCCACGATTCCCGCAAACGTCACGGAGGACATCAAAGGCTATGTGCTGGCCGTGAACTGGCTGACGCGCACCATCGCGCCCAAGGTGACTTTCGGCTGGCAGATCAACCTTTGGGGTGTGGGCTACTCGGAATGGATCTACGAGGCTGACGTCGATCCCGCGCAAATGGCGCAGCAGACCGCGAGCTACGTCCAGAGCCTTGGCGTCTACGACGAGCCGTACAAGCCCGACTTTCTGGCTATCGACCGGTATGAAGCCGACGACTTCACTCAGCGCGCCTACGAAAATGGCTATTGCTACGGCCCACGCGAATGGGATCGCTTTTTCGACTTTTGCAAGGCCGTCAGTCGTGCGCTCAAGTTGCCCGTGATGCCGTGGCAAATTCCGGCCAGCCACATCCCGACCATTGACGACCCGGTCGCGGACCCGTTCGATTCACAGCACTGGGGCACGGGCGGAAGCTGCATTCTCGGCGATCCGGCAATCGGCTCGGATGCAAGCCACGTCAATGCAACCGTGCTTGCGCTGCCTTTCCCGGACGCGTTCACGCAATACATGGGCAACACGGTCGCGGACATGTTCACGCGCTCCGAGCCGTTCGATATCACCAACCCCCTCTACGGCGACTTTCCACTGCGTGGCATTTTCACCTTGTTGCTCGGCGGCGGCGCGACGACGGGCATCGTCACGACCATAGGCAACCCGGAACCGTGGACCAGACAGAAGCTGAATGTCTACATGGATAACCCGATCTCGCTCGATCACTAGGAATCTGGGCGAGACGCGTAAAAAAAAAGGCGCGGATTCAATCCGCGCCGTTTTTGTCTTCAACCGCAAAAAACTCAATCTACCTCGATCGCTTCCGGATTCGGATTACGCGGCGGAGCCGTGTTTTCGTCGAAGGTCAGTTGCACCTTGTCTTCCGCATCGACGTCCACCGTCACGCGACCACCGTTCAGCAGCTTGCCGAACAACAACTCGTCGGCGAGTGCGCGGCGGATGGTGTCCTGAATCAGACGCTGCATCGGTCGCGCGCCCATCAGCGGATCGAAACCGTGCTTCGCCAAATGCTTGCGCAGGGCGTCGGTAAAGACCGCGTCGACCTTCTTCTCGTGCAGCTGATCTTCCAGTTGCATGAGGAACTTGTCGACCACGCGCAGGATGATTTCCTCGTCCAGCGAACGGAAGCTGATGATCTGATCCAGCCGGTTGCGGAACTCAGGCGTAAACATCCGCTTGATGTCGGCCATTTCGTCGCCCGACTCGCGCTTCGCGGTGAAACCGATCACCGCCTTGCCCATGGCCTCGGCGCCCGCGTTCGTCGTCATGATGATGATGACGTTGCGGAAGTCCGCCTTGCGGCCATTGTTGTCGGTCAAGGTGCCGTGGTCCATCACCTGCAGCAGCACGTTGTAGATGTCCGGATGCGCCTTCTCGATTTCGTCCAGCAGCAGCACGCAATGCGGCTTCTTCGTGACGGCCTCGGTCAGCAAACCGCCCTGGTCGAAGCCGACATAGCCCGGCGGCGCGCCGATCAACCGGCTCACCGCGTGACGCTCCATGTATTCCGACATGTCGAAGCGCAACAACTCGATGCCCAGCGTGAACGCCAGTTGTTTCGCGACTTCGGTCTTGCCGACACCGGTCGGGCCGGAAAACAGGAACGCGCCGATCGGCTTGTCCATCTTGCCAAGACCCGCACGCGCCATCTTGATCGACGCCGACAGCGCGTCGATAGCCGGATCCTGACCGAACACGACCGCCTTCAGGTCGCGATCGAGCGTCTGAAGCTTGCTGCGATCGTCCTGCGACACGCTTTGCGGCGGGACGCGCGCGATCTTCGAGATGATCTCTTCGATCTCGCTCTTTCCAATAGTCTTCTTCTGCTTCGACTTCGGCAAAATGCGCTGGGCCGCGCCCGCTTCGTCGATCACGTCGATCGCCTTGTCCGGCAGATGACGATCCGTAATGAAGCGCGCCGACAGTTCAGCAGCCGCCGACAGCGCGCCCGACGAATATTTCACGCCGTGGTGCTCTTCGAAACGCGACTTCAAACCGCGCAGAATCGCAACTGTCTGCTCGACCGAAGGCTCGGTGACATCGACCTTCTGGAAACGCCGCGAAAGCGCCGCGTCCTTCTCGAAGATGCCGCGATATTCGGTGAACGTGGTCGCGCCAATGCACTTCAACTGTCCCGACGACAACGCCGGCTTCAGCAGGTTCGACGCGTCGAGCGTACCGCCCGAAGCCGCGCCAGCGCCGATCAGCGTATGAATTTCGTCGATGAACAGAATGGCGTGCGGACGCTCTTTCAGTTCCTTCAATACCGTCTTGAGACGCTGCTCGAAATCGCCGCGATACTTCGTGCCCGCCAGCAACGCGCCCATATCGAGCGAGTAGACCTGAGCGTCGGCCAGAATGTCCGGCACTTCGCCGCGCGTGATGCGCCAGGCGAGGCCTTCCGCAATCGCGGTCTTACCCACGCCCGCTTCGCCGACCAGCAGCGGATTGTTCTTGCGGCGACGGCACAGCACCTGCACCACGCGCTCGACTTCGGACTCGCGGCCGATCAGCGGATCGATCTTGCCGTCCTTCGCGCTTTGGTTGAGGTTTTGCGTGAATTGTGCGAGCGGCGTTTCCTTCTGCGCCGCGGCGTCTTCCGACTCCGGATTCGCCTCGCTGCTCGCCTTGGCCGCATCGCCGCTACTGCTCTTGGCAATACCGTGCGAAATGAAATTCACGACATCGAGACGCGTCACGCCCTGCTGTTGCAGGTAGTAGACCGCATGCGAATCCTTCTCGCCGAAGATCGCGACGAGCACATTCGCGCCGGTCACTTCCTTCTTGCCGTTCGAGGTCGATTGCACATGCATGATCGCGCGTTGAATCACGCGCTGGAAACCAAGCGTCGGCTGAGTATCGACGTCGTCCGTGCCGGGCACGGTCGGCGTGTTGTCATGAATGAAATTGCGCAGGTTCTGACGCAAATCTTCAATGTTGGCTGCGCAGGCACGCAACACCTCAGCCGCGGTCGGATTGTCCAAAAGGGCGAGCAAGAGATGCTCGACCGTAATGAACTCATGCCGCGCCTGACGTGCTTCCATAAACGCCATGTGCAGACTGACTTCCAGTTCCTGGGCAATCATGCTTCCTCCATCACGCACTGCAGCGGATGACCCGCCTGCCGTGCATGGCTAACGACTTGCTCAACTTTGGTCGACGCAATGTCTCGCGTGTAGACCCCACAAACTCCCCTGCCTTCGCGATGAACCTTCAGCATGATCTGCGTCGCAGTCTCACGATCCTTATTGAAGTATTCCTGCACGATCATCACGACGAATTCCATCGGCGTGAAGTCGTCGTTCAGCAGCACTACCTTGTACATCGCCGGCTGCTTGAGCTTCTGCTCCTGCCGCTCAAGTACCGTGCCGTCCTGCTTGTTGGGATTTGTCGCCATACACCCATTCTAAACAACACCGATTCCATCGCAATCGTCGCACCAGCGCCGGTCACCCGGTCGATGTTACTGCTGGCTGCAACCCTCGCAGATGGAACGTCCATTCAATCCTGCCGCTGCTTATCACGTCAGCGCGGCCCGCTTGCACCTCGTTGAAACCAGTATCGCACAGCTTCAAAAAAAACAAACTGCACGCCGGGTGCCGGGTGCCGGGGGCCGCCGGGTTACCACACAAGTGAGACGATTATGCGACTTTTCAAGATGGCTTGCTTGGGCGGCTGCGCACACGCAATGCAGGAATTACCCTACGAATGCGACATACACAACGAGCTTAACGGCCATCTCAAAATTTCCTTGACACCCGATTTAAGAGATTCAACAATCAAACTGGCACTTTTTTCCGGGGGCCTCCGGAAATAGAAAAAGAGCCGAGGTGAGCTAGTGAGGAGGACGCGGTTCACAAAGTGGGGTGGCCGACGAGCTTTTCGAGCGTGCTCTGGTTGCGACGAGAGTTAGAGGGGAAGTACGAATGTCTACTGGTACGGTCAAATGGTTTAACGACGCGAAAGGTTACGGATTCATCACGCCCGATGAAGGCGGCGAGGATCTGTTTGCACATTTCTCGGCGATTCAAATGAACGGTTTCAAGACGCTCAAGGAAGGCCAGAAGGTCTCCTTCGAGATCGTCCAGGGACCGAAGGGCAAGCAGGCTTCCAACATCCAGGACACTGTCTGAGACGCGGACTGACCGTAAGAAGCGCAAAGCCTTTGAAACCCGGCCCAGGCCGGGTTTTTTTATTGCCTGTTTCTACGCGTTTTACCAAAGACAAAACCCCAAAGACTTTAAGCCCTTGGGGTTTTAATGCAAATGACGGTGATTCGTTGCGGCCGTGCAGTCACATATTCTCGATCATTACTTCGCCGAAACCCGAACATGAAACTTGCGTCGCGCCTTCCATGAGACGCGCGAAGTCGTAAGTAACGCGTTTGGACAGAATGGATTGTTCCATTGAAACGATGATTCGATCCGCCGCCTCGGTCCAGCCGAGATGACGCAGCATCATCTCAGCGGACAAAATTTCCGATCCCGGATTCACATAATCCTTGCCGGCGTACTTCGGCGCGGTGCCGTGAGTGGCTTCGAACATTGCAACCGAGTCCGACATATTGGCGCCCGGCGCAATGCCGATCCCGCCGACCTGCGCCGCGAGCGCATCGGAAATGTAATCGCCGTTCAAGTTCAGCGTGGCGATCACGTCGTATTCGGCGGGGCGCAAAAGAATCTGCTGTAGGAACGCATCCGCGATCACGTCCTTGACGACGATATCGCCACCCGTCTTCGGATTTTTCACCTTCATCCAAGGGCCGCCGTCGATCAGTTCCGCGCCGAACTCCTTCTGCGCGAGCGCATAGCCGTAATCGCGGAACGCGCCCTCGGTGAACTTCATGATGTTGCCCTTGTGCACGAGTGAAACCGAGCGGCGCTCGTTGTCGATGGCGTATTGAATTGCCTTGCGCACGAGCCGCTCGGTGCCCTCGCGCGACACCGGCTTGATGCCGAGCCCCGACGAGTCCGGAAAGCGGATCTTCTTCACGCCCATTTCCTCGCGCAGAAATTGGATGACCTTCTTCGCTTCCGGCGATTCGGCGGGCCACTCGACGCCCGCATAGATGTCTTCCGAGTTCTCGCGAAAGATCACCATGTCGACCTTTTCCGGCTCGCGCACGGGCGAAGGCACGCCTTTGAAGTAGCGCACCGGCCGCAGACAAACGTAGAGGTCCAGCTGCTGGCGCAGCGCGACGTTGAGCGAGCGAATGCCGCCGCCCACCGGCGTCGTGAGCGGTCCCTTGATGGACACGAGGTACTCCTTCACCACGTCGAGCGTTTCGTCCGGCAGCCAGACATCGGGGCCGTAGACGCGCGTCGCCTTCTCGCCCGCGAAGATCTCCATCCATTGAATCTTGCGCTTGCCACCGTAGGCCCGCTCAACCGCCGCATCGACCACTTTGATCATGACCGGCGTGATGTCGACGCCCGTACCGTCACCTTCGATATACGGGATGATCGGCTGATCCGGAACGTTGAGCGAGTAATCCGCGTTGACGGTGATCTTTTCACCGTCCGCCGGAACCTGGATGTGCTGATACGGCATGGTCGACTCCAAAGAAGGCCGGGCTCGAATGGAAGCTGGCGCGATAGTGCGGACGATTCGCGGACCATGAACGTCGACGGCGCCCGCGAGCATGGCCAGAACAGCATTCTAACCACGCGCGAGTACAGCCGGTCGCCGTTCGAAGCCTGGCGTCGCGCTTGCGTCGGCTCGCGTCAGGATTGGGGGCGGCTCATTATGCATTAAGATGCCGCTTCGAATTCCGCCGCGCCTTCCTCCGATGCCGCTCATCGCGCTCAATAAACCCTTCGGCACCATCTGCCAGTTTTCCGCGCACGAGACGCGTCCCTCGCTCGGCGACTGGGTAAAGACGCCGGGCGTGTACCCGGCGGGCCGGCTCGACGCCGACAGCGAAGGCCTGCTTTTACTCACCGACGATGGCGCGTTGCAGGCGCGTATTGCCGAGCCGCGTCACAAGCTCGTCAAGCGTTATTGGGCGCAAGTGGAAGGCGCCCCTGACGATGCCGCGCTCGCGCATCTCGCGAAAGGCGTCGATCTGGGCGACTACGTGACGCGTCCGTGCCAATGCGCCTTCGTCGCCCAAGAAGACGACGCGCTCTGGCCGCGCAATCCGCCGATCCGCTATCGCGCGGCAATCCCCACAACGTGGATCGAGCTCGCCATCACCGAGGGCAAGAACCGGCAGGTCAGGCGCATGACCGCAGCCGTGGGCTATCCGACGTTGCGGCTCGTGCGCGTGGCTGTCGGTGCACTCGATATCTTCGCGCTCGGACTCGCGCCGGGCGAATGCATCGAGGTGAATGCGCGCGCGCCGTGGCGACGCGCTTAAAGCTTTATCGACGATAAGCGTCACGTCGTGCGTTTAAATGTCGTGTCGTGTAACCACGCGTGCAAAGCGCCGAGAAACTTTTTGCCGCGCGTTCGCAAATCTCTTTGAAACGACGTCAACCGAGTCTTCACGCGATGCGTTAAGGACCGCAGATGCCGAACAAAGCTATCCGGCATGAGCGATAAACCAATTGAATATGCTGTGTGCTCCAGGGTATTTGAAAGGTCAAAGCGCTCACAGCTGTATCGAAGACCAGATCATCGATACGACTGTCAACCGAAAGGTGGATGGCTCGTTTACCGACATGACTCCATGACCGGGTCGTTTGGTTAATCAACTCAAGCTAGAGGATTCACAAATGAACAAACTGATCGCTGCTCTCGTCGCTGGCCTGTTCGCAACGGCTGCATTCGCACAAGCATCGGCACCGGAAGCTGCTGCTCCGGCTGCTGCTTCGTCGGCACCGGCAAAGAAGGCTCACAAGTCGCACAAGAGCTCGAAGAAGCACGCGCACAAGAAGGCTGCCGCTTCGGCACCGGAAGCCGCTTCGGCAGCTCAGTAAGTTCGTTGTAAGAGGCGGTATAGCGAAGTTCGATGTTGCAGTACCTGCAAAATCAATAACGAGCAATATCGCCGTCTTTACGGCGTTGAAGGGCAGATGGCCAACACGGCATCTGCCCTTTTGTTTTATCGACTCGCCTCATGGCACGCGCTTCGAGTAACATTCGCGAGTTTGCCGTGAGCCTGCCGGATTCTCGGCGCATCGATTCTTGATAAGGAGCATCGTCGTGATTCCGTTGTTTCATGCCTTGAAGTCTTCATTCGGTCCGAATCATTCAAATTGGCGTTCGCGCATTGCGAGCCGCGCGCTTGCCGCCGTGCGAGCATTAACTATTGCGTTGTTGTTGCCGTTTGCGGCAATGCCGCTTGCACAAGCGCAGACCATGCCGCCCGGTGCCAAGCAACCTTCCGATTTCCCCCGCGCAAGACTCACCGCCGGCATGTTCGTGATCGATGCCGCTGTCGCCGCCAACGATGCCGATCGCGAGCAAGGCCTCATGTATCGCACGCAGCTTGCATCGAACGAAGGCATGCTCTTCGTGTTTCAGGAAAACGCGGTCCACTGCTTCTGGATGAAGAACACGCTGATCCCGCTGTCGATCGCGTTCATTCGCGCGGATGGCACCGTCACCGACATTGACGAGATGCAAGCCGAAACCGAGAACAACCATTGCCCGCGCAACAACGGCGTTTATGCCCTCGAAATGAGCAAGGGCTGGTTCACGGCCAAAGGCATCAAGCCGGGAACGAAGATTTCGGGCTTGCCGGCCGCACAGTAATCGCGGCAATCGCTGGAAAGATAAAGAGGCGCGTCACGTGAACGCGCCTTTTTTTCGTCCATACCGGCCGCATATGGCCGTCTCCGAGCCTTTTCGATTGCCGCAGGAGCGTTCCAGCGAGTTTCCTGCAAAGACCTTGCCAACGCGCTATCCTGAAAAGATTATCGCGATGCCGTTGCGAGCCCGGACGGCAATCGTGTGGCGGCGTGCACGGAATATGCGCATGCCGCCAGGGCTTACTACTCCAAAGGAGGTTCACGTGCCCCGCAAGACTCCCATCGAGCGCTACCGGAATATCGGCATCAGCGCTCACATCGACGCCGGCAAGACCACCACCACCGAGCGCATTCTTTTCTACACCGGCGTGACGCACAAGATCGGCGAGGTGCACGACGGCGCGGCCACGATGGACTGGATGGAACAGGAGCAGGAGCGCGGCATCACGATCACGTCGGCTGCAACCACGGCCTTCTGGAAAGGCATGGCGGGCAATTATCCTGAACACCGTATCAATATCATCGATACGCCGGGACACGTCGACTTCACCATCGAAGTCGAACGCTCGATGCGCGTGCTCGATGGCGCGTGCATGGTCTACGACTCGGTCGGCGGCGTGCAGCCGCAGTCGGAAACCGTGTGGCGTCAGGCGAACAAGTACAAGGTGCCGCGCATTGCGTTCGTCAACAAGATGGACCGCGTCGGCGCGGATTTTTTCCGCGTGCAGCGGCAAATCGGCGAGCGTCTGAAGGGCGTGGCCGTGCCGATTCAAATTCCCATCGGCGCGGAAGATCACTTTCAGGGCGTGGTCGATCTCGTGAAGATGAAGGCCATTCTCTGGGACGACGACAGCCAGGGCATCAAGTTCACCTATGCGGAGATTCCCGACAACCTCAAGGAACTCGCGCACGAATGGCACGGCAAGATGGTCGAGGCCGCCGCCGAAGCCAACGAGGAACTGCTCGAAAAGTACCTCGAGAACCACGAAAGCCTGACCGAGGAAGAAATCAAGGCGGCGCTCAGACAACGCACCATCGCCAACGAAATCGTGCCGATGCTTTGCGGCAGCGCGTTCAAGAACAAGGGCGTGCAGGCCATGCTCGACGCGGTGATCGACTATCTGCCGTCGCCGGTGGACGTGCCCGCCATCCTTGGCCATACGGAAGACGACCAGGAAGCGGAACGCCATCCGAGCGATGACGAGCCGTTCGCCGCCCTCGCCTTCAAGATCATGACGGACCCGTTCGTCGGCCAGTTGATCTTCTTCCGCACGTATTCGGGCGTCGTGAATTCCGGCGATACGGTCTACAACCCGGTGAAGGAAAAGAAGGAACGCCTCGGCCGTATCCTGCAGATGCACGCCAACGAGCGCAAGGAAATCAAGGAAGTGCGCGCGGGCGACATCGCGGCGGCGGTCGGTCTCAAGGAAGCGACCACGGGCGACACGCTCTGCGATCCGAACCACGTCATCATCCTCGAACGGATGATCTTCCCGGAACCGGTGATCTCGCAGGCCGTCGAGCCGAAGACGAAGGCCGACCAGGAAAAGATGGGTATCGCGCTGAACCGGCTTGCGCAGGAAGATCCGTCGTTCCGCGTCACGAGCGACGAGGAATCCGGTCAGACCATCATCTCCGGCATGGGCGAACTGCACCTTGAAATTCTCGTCGACCGGATGAAGCGCGAGTTCGGCGTCGAAGCGACGGTCGGCAAGCCGCAAGTGGCGTATCGCGAGACGGTGCGCAACAAGGTCACGGACGTGGAAGGCAAGTTCGTCAAGCAGTCGGGCGGGCGCGGCCAATACGGCCATGCGGTCATCACGCTCGAACCGGACCCTGGCAAGGGCTACGAATTCGTCGATGCCATCAAGGGCGGCGTGATTCCGCGCGAATACATCCCGGCGGTCGACAAGGGCATTCAGGAAACGCTCAAGGCAGGCGTGCTGGCGGGCTATCCTGTCGTCGACACCAAAGTAACGCTGACCTTCGGTTCCTATCACGATGTCGATTCGAACGAAAACGCCTTCCGCATGGCAGGCTCCATCGCGTTCAAGGAAGCGATGCGCCGCGCGCGGCCGGTGCTGCTCGAACCGACCATGGCCGTCGAAGTGGAAACGCCCGAGGAGTTCATGGGCAACGTGATGGGCGATCTGTCGAGCCGTCGCGGCATCGTGCAGGGCATGGACGATATCGCGGGCGGCGGCGGCAAGATCGTGCGCGCCGAGGTGCCGCTGGCCGAGATGTTCGGCTACTCCACTTCGCTGCGTTCGCTTACGCAAGGCCGCGCGACCTACACGATGGAGTTCAAGCACTACACCGAGACGCCGTCCAACGTGTCCGAAGCGATCATCAATTCCAAAGGAAAATGATCGCCGCTTAAGACGTGTAATATCGGAAGTCCGTTGCTCGCGCGTTGTTGGTGGCGGCAACGGACTTTTTTTATCCGCAGACCAAAACGACAAACCCGACGCGATCACCACGACCATCACGACCACTATGAGCGACGCACATCACACCGATTGGCGCGAGCACGGCGTCAAGGTCATCAAGGGCGACCAGCTCGACACCAACACCGCGCAGACGCCGGGCATGAACCGCGCGGCCGCGATCAATGCGGCGCGCGTCGGTGCGCAGAAAATCTGGGCGGGCACGGTCACGATCTTTCCGAATGCGAAGACCGGCGCGCATCATCATGGCGCGCTCGAAAGCGTGATCTACGTCGTGCGCGGACAGGCGCGCATGCGCTGGGGCGAACACCTCGAATTCACCGCCGAAGCCGGTCCGGGCGACTTCATCTTCGTGCCGCCTTACGTGCCGCATCAGGAAATCAACGCGAGCACCGACGATCCGCTCGAATGCGTGCTCGTGCGCAGCGACAACGAAGCCGTCGTCGTGAACCTGAATATCGATGCCGTGGAAGCGCCAGAGGAAGTCTTCTGGGTCGACCCGATCCACAAGCATCCGCACGATCATTGACATACCGGCCGCACGCCTTGGCATGCGGCCCGTTCCTTGCTTCCTCGAAACGACGCGGCAACGCTTTTCGCGTGGCCGAACGCATAACGACAACCCGCATACGGAACGACCACCGATGAAGAAATCCTCGACCGACGCACATCACCTCGACGCAGCGCGCACTCATGCGGGCGAACTGGGTAATCATGCGATCGACGAATTCAAGGCAGGCCGGCTTACGCGCCGCGAGTTATTGCGGCATGCGAGCGTGCTGGGTATCGCGCTTTCGGCTGGCGGCTTGCTTGGACTCGGCGCGACGAACGCTCGCGCTCAGGCCGCGGCCAAGCCGGGCGGCACCATTCGCGTGGCGCATCTAACGCCCGCGGGCGCCGTCGATCCGCTCACCGTCACCGATGCCTCGGGTCTCGCGCTGATCAATCAAACCGGCGAATTCTTGATCGACGACGACAGCGAAAAGCTCGCGCTCAATCCCGCGCTCGCGCTGTCGTGGTCGTCGAATGCGAAGGGCGATGTCTGGACTTTCAAACTGCGCCAGAACGTGAAGTTCCACGACGGCCAGACCATGACCGCCAAGGACGTGGCCGCGACCTTCAACCGCCTGGCCGATCCGAACGCCGGTTCGGCCGCGCTCTCGGTTCTGAAAGGCGTGCTGTCGAAGGATTCCGCGAAGGCCATCGACGATCACACCGTCGAGTTTCATCTGGACGCGCCCAACGGCAATTTCCCCTACTACGTTTCGTCCGACAACTACAACGCCGTCATTCTCCCGGCGAATTTCACGGGTTCGTACGAGAAGACCTTCATGGGCACTGGCGCGTTCAAGCTCGAAAAGTACACGCCGAAAGTGGGCGCGTCGTTCGTGCGCAATCCCGACTACTGGGGCGCAAAAGCGCTGCCGGACCGCGTGAACTTCTCGTTCTATGCGGACCATCAGGCGCAGCTTCTTGCCATGCAAGGCCGCCAGGCCGACGTCATGGGCGACTTCACCGTGCAAGGCGGCGTCTCGATCCTGAGCAATTCGCAGTTTAAGGTACTGGGCGCGAAGTCGAGCTCGCATCGGCAGATTCACATGCGCTGCGATACCGGCCCGTTCAAGGACAAGCGCGTGCGCCAGGCGCTGGCGCTGGCGATCAATCGCGAAGTCATCGTGAAAGGGTTGTTCAAGGGCCGCGCGACCGTCGGCAACGACAGCCCGTTTGCGCCCGTGTTTCCGTCGAGCGATCTTTCCGTGCCGCAGCGCCATCTCGATGTTGCGAAGGCCAAGCAACTGCTCGGCGAGGCAGGCGTGGCGAACGGCTTCGACATCACGCTCACGACGGAAAAGTACATGGAGATTCCTGACCTCGCGGTCGTCGTGCAGAACGCGGCCAAGGCCGTGGGCATCCGCATCACGCTGAAGGTCGAAAGTCAGGATCTGTATTACGGCTCGGGCACGTTCGGCAAGTCGGACTGGCTGGATTCGCCGCTCGGCATCACGGACTACGGGCATCGCGGCGTGCCGAACGTGTTCCTTAACGCGCCGCTCACGAGCGACGGCACCTGGAACGCGGCGCACTTCAAGAATCCCGCTTACGACAAACTCGTCGCGCAGTTCGTGGCCTCGCTCGACGTGGCATCGCAGAAGAAAGTGTCGGGCGACATTCAGCGTCTGTTGCTCGATGAAACGCCCGTGATCATCCCGTACTTCTACGACCAGCTGATCGTCACGCGCGCCAATGTTTCGGGCGTGCGCTTCAATGCGATTTCGCAGATGTGGTTCGACCGGGCGACGGTGTCGGCGGCTTAAAGGAGGTTCGCGAGGATGAGCACGATCACGCCCTCGACCCGCATCGGGCCGGCGCGCAACGGCGGCGCGAAAGCACGCCGCGTGTTGCGCTTCGTCGGCGTGCGCGTGCTGCTTGCGCTCGTCACGCTCTGGCTCTTGTCGATGATCGTCTTCGCCGGCGGCCAGTTGCTGCCGGGCGATGTCGGCCGCGCCATTCTCGGCCCGCTCGCGGATGCGCGCGCTGTCGCCGCGCTGAATCATCAGCTCGGCGTGGACCGGCCGCTTCTCACGCAATATTCGGCGTGGATCACGCATTTCCTGCGCGGCGACATGGGCGAGTCGTATGCGTTTCGCGCGCCGGTTGCACCGTTTATCGGCGAGGCGCTGTGGAATTCGGCGAAGCTCGGCGCGCTGGCGTTCATCGTCGTGGTGCCGCTCGGCATTGCAGGCGGCGTGTATGCGGCGCTGCACGCGGGGCGCTGGATCGACCGGATCATCAGCATTGGCGGACTCACGCTGACGGTCGTGCCGGAATTCGTCTCGTCCATCGTGCTGATCCTCATCTTCGGCGTGTGGCTGCAATGGCTGCCGATAGAAGCAAGCGCCAGCGCCGATGCCGGCATTCTCACGCAATTGCAGCATCTGATTTTGCCGGTGCTGCCACTCGTCTTCGTGTTCTTCGGCTATATCGCGCGGATGGCGCGCGCGGGCACCGTCGAAGCGCTCGATGCCGACTACACGCGCACCGCGTTCCTCAAGGGCTTGCCGCGCCGTATCGTGATCTGGCGGCACGTGCTGCGCAATGCGCTTCTGCCAACCGTGACGGTTGCCGCGACGCAGCTCGGCTACATGATCGGCGGGCTGGTCGTCGTGGAGACGCTCTTCCACTATCAGGGCATCGGCTCGCTGATCTACAACGCGGCGAAGGCCAAGGACTTCCCGATGCTCGAAGCAGGCGTACTCAGCATCGGCGTGATCTATACGGCGGCGAATCTGATCGCGGATGCGCTTTACGTCGTGCTGAATCCGCGTCTGCGCACGGCGGATTCGTCGGGAGACGGGCGATGAGCACACAAGCCCTCGCCCCTGTCAAACCGAAGCGCTTCGAGGCGCTTTTCGCGCTGTTGCGCTCGGCGACCTTCGTCGTCGGCGTGTCGATCCTGCTCTTCTGGGTGCTGTGCGCCTTGTTCGGTCAGCATGCCGTGCCGATCGATCCCTACGCTTCCGATCCCTTGAACTCGCTCGCGCCGCCTTCCGGCGATCACTGGTTCGGCACCGATCAGCTCGGCCGCGACGTGTTCGCGCGCGTGATCGTCGGGTCGCGCGACATTCTCACCATCGCGCCGCTCGCGACACTCATCGGCACGGCTGCGGGCACGGCCATCGGCCTCGTGGTCGGCTACTTCGACGGCTGGGTCGATGCCGTCGTCGGCCGCGCTATCGACGCCCTTCTCGCGCTGCCGCTCGTCATCGTCGCGCTGCTGGCGCTGGCCGCCGTGGGCGCGAGCAATACGACGGTGATCATCGTGATCGGCCTGACCTTCGCGCCGATCACCGCGCGCACGGTACGCGCCGCCGTGCTGGGCGAACGCCATCTCGACTACGTGATGGCGGCGCAGTTGCGCGGCGAGAATGCGCTTTACATCATGTTCGCGGAGATTCTTCCGAACGTGCTGCCGCCGATCATCGTCGAAGCCACCGTGCGGCTCGGCTACGCGATCTTCGCGGTCGCGACGCTCTCGTTCCTGGGATTCGGCATTCAGCCGCCGTCCGCCGACTGGGGACTCGCGTTGTCCGAAAGCTATACGCTGATGGCGGGCGGCGCGTGGTGGACGGTCGTGTTCGATGCCGCCGCCATTGCCTCGCTCGTCGTCGCTGTCAACCTCGTCGCGGATGCCGTGCAAGGAGTGCTCGACCGATGAACGGACCGCCGCCATCGGCATTTCCCACGTTCGGCGCCGCCAAGGGCGAAGCGACCGACGCGCTCACCATCGTCGGACTGACGGTGGCCTACCGTTCGCGCGGACGCGAGCGCGAAGTGCTGCAGGACGTCTCCTTGCGCGTGCGGCGTGGCGAAGCGTACGGACTCGTCGGCGAATCCGGCTGCGGCAAGTCGACGGCGGCGCTCGCGGTGCTGCGCTACTTGCCGAAGAACGGCCGCGTAAAGTCGGGCCGCATCTCGATAGCCGGGCGCGATGTCTCCGCGCTGTCCGCCGACGCCCTGCGCGAAATGCGCGCCGATGCCGTCTCCATGGTCTATCAGGACCCGGGGCGCGCGTTGAATCCGTCGCTGACCGTCGCGCGGCAAGTGTCCGAAGCCTTCGAGGCTTCGGGCGCTTCTGAAAGCGACGCGCTCGAGCGCACGGTGGAGATGCTGCGACGTGTGCGTATTGCATCGCCCGAACGGGTGATGGAAAGCTACCCGCATCAACTGTCGGGCGGCATGCAGCAGCGCGTGGTGATCGCCATGGCGCTTGCCTGCAATCCCGAACTGCTGATTCTCGATGAACCCACCACCGGTCTCGATGCCACCGTCGAAGCCGAAGTGCTCGATCTCATTGCGCAATTGCGTGAGGAACTCGGCACCGCCGTGCTGTTCATCAGCCACAATCTCGCGGTGATTGGGCGCATGTGCGAGCGCGTCGGCGTGCTGTATGCGGGCAAGCTCGTCGAGGAAGGCGCAACCGCCGATGTCTTCGCAAAGCCGCGCCATCCATACACCGTGGGCCTGTTGCGCTGTCTGCCGACGAGTGGCCGCAGCAAGGAAAATGGCCGGCTCGACACCATTCCCGGTTCGTTGCCGCTGCCGGGATCGGTGACGCAAGGGTGCATCTTCGCCGCGCGCTGCAAGCTCGCCGACGAACGGTGTCTGAAGGAAGCGCCGCCGCCGTATCGGATGAGTGCGGCGCACGGCGATCAGATGGCGCGCTGTCACTATCACGAACGCGCGGAAATGCTGCCGCGTTCGACCGACGAAACGCCCGCCGCGCCTCCACTCGATCATCGAGCGCAACCGACGCTCGCGCTCACCGCACGCAACCTGTCCAAAACCTTCCATGTCGGCGATGAAGAAGTGCGCGCCGTTCACGATGTCTCGCTCGATCTCGTGCAAGGCGAAACACTCGGACTCGTCGGCGAATCGGGCAGCGGCAAGACCACGCTCGCCAAGCTGCTGCTGGGCCTCGTCTCGCCGGACAAGGGCGCGACGCTCGAACTCGACGGTCAGCATCTGCCTGAACGCGTCACGCGGCGCAGCGACGAGCAGGTGAAGTCGCTGCAGATCGTGTTTCAGAACCCGGATTCGGCGCTCAATCGCGCGCATTCGGTGCGCCGGCTGATTGCGCGTTCGCTGTCGAAACTGGCGTCGCTGCGTGGCGAAGCGAAGGAAAAGCGCCTGCAATCGCTGACCGAAGCCGTGCGTCTGCCGGAGCGCTATCTCGGCTCGCGCACGCGCCAGTTGTCCGGCGGGTTGAAGCAACGCGTGGCGATCGCGCGTGCTTTTGCGGGCGATCCGCGCGTCGTCGTCTGCGACGAGCCGACTTCCGCGCTCGATGTCTCCGTGCAGGCCGCCATCCTCAATCTGCTGGCGGACTTGCAGCGCGAACGGCGCGTGAGCTACGTGTTCATCTCGCACGATCTGCACGTCGTGCGCTATTTGTCGGATCGGATTGCGGTGCTGTATCTCGGGCGCATCATGGAGATCGGCCGCGCGGCGGATGTCTTCACGGGGCCGCAGCATCCGTACACCGAAGCATTGCTCTCGTCGGTGCCCGCGCTCGAAAGCGCGCCCGTGCAAAACGAGCGCATTCGCTTGTCGGGCGAGTTGCCAAGCGCGGCGAATCCGCCTTCGGGATGCGTGTTCCACACGCGCTGTCCGCGCAAGGTCGGCGACATCTGCGAACGCGAGGTTCCGCCTTGCCGCGATGCGGGGCACGGTCATGCCATTCACTGTCATATTCCGGTCGAGGAGCTGCGCGCGCTGCAAAGTCCCGAAAAGGTGACTTAAGCGCCGCGCGTCCGGAACCAAAGTGCGTGTTTGCGCCTCTCATCGGTTCACTCTCAAAACAACGAGGATTCAATCGATGAAACCCACTCTCTCGCTCGCTCTCGCCGCAGCTTGTGCCTTCGGTTCGGCCGCCGCTCACGCGCAGACGGCGGCGCCTGCCGCCATCGACCAGAGCTTCACTGCTTATTCGCTTGCGCAGCAATGCGCCCAGAAGGGCGACAACACCGCGCAAGGTCAGTGCGTGGGCGCCGTGCGCGGCATCGTGCGGGGTTATCAGTACGGCGTGCTGTTCCTGTCGCAACGCGCGTCGCTGCAGGATGGCGACACCAAGCGCGTGTCGCTGTGCCTGACGGATACGTCGGTGTCATCGATCGTCGATGACTTCCTCACCGATGCGAAACAGGTGAACGAAGCTGATCTCAAGCGCACGCCGGCTGAAGTGGCGGTGCTGGGGTCGGTGCATTTGCATCATGCTTGCACGTGACTTGCACGTGCTTCGCATCTGAGTCCGCTCAAAGCATCTCCAACCCGCGCTTCGCTTTTGGCGGCTTGAACTGCTGATCGATATCCGCCAGTTCATCCGCCGACAACGCAAGGTCGAGCGCCGCGCGATTCTCGCGGATATGCGCAATATCCGCGGCTTTAGGAATCGCGAAGACTTGCGGCTGTTGCAGCACCCACGCGAGCGCGACCTGAAACGCCGATACGCCGCGCGCCGCCGCGATCTTCTCCAGCGCCCCGCCCCTCGGTAAACGCGCGTGATCGACGGGGCTATACGCCATCGCTGGAATGCGGCGCTCGCGCAACCACGGCAGCAGGTCGAATTCGGGTCCACGACGCGCGACGTTATAAAGAATTTGATCGGTTGCGCAGGCATCGCCGTGATCAAGCGAAAAAAGTTCTTCCATGTCGTCGGTGTCGAAGTTGCTCACGCCCCAGTGGCGAATCTTGCCATCGCGCCTGAGCTTTTCGAAGCCCGCGATCACGCCTTCCAGATCCTCGCCACCGCGCCAGTGCAGCAAGTAAAGATCGATTCGGTCCGTCGCCAGCCGCTTCAGGCTGCGCTCGCACGCGCTCTGCACGCCGCGTTCATTGCCGTTATGCGGATACACCTTGCTGACGATGAACAAGTCCCCGCGCCGGTCGCCGAGCGCTTCGGCGATCAGCTTTTCGCTTTCGCCATCGCCGTACATTTCGGCGGTATCGATGAGCGTCATGCCGAGTTCCACGCCCTCGCGCAATGCGGCGATCTCGGTCTTGCGGGTGTTCGGGCGTTCGCCCATCTCCCAGGTTCCCTGGCCGAGCTTTGGAATGGTTTCGCCGTTCGGCAACGTGACGGTTGGCAGTGTGTGCGCCATGGAAAGCCTCCTTGTGCTGAAGGCCGATTATGTCGCAAGGAGCACTCCAGGTCTTCGCTAGACCAGTCCGACGACGAGCGGCCCGAGCAAGGTCAGAAGCACGTTCGCAAGCGCGTAGGTGACGGCGAACGCAGCCGTCGGCACCGGGCTTTCCGCCTTGTCGAGCACGCCGCCGAACGCCGGATTCGCACTGCGCGACCCCGACAGCGCGCCCGCGAAAACCGCCGCGTTGTCGTAGCGCAGGACATATCGGCCGAACAGCATCGTGAGAAGAAGCGGAAACAGCGTGACGAATACGCCGAGCAGAAAGATGGTCACGCCGCTTTGCTTCACCGTCACGACCGCCTGCAAGCCCGAGTTCAAGCCGACCACCGCGACGAACGCGGCCAGCCCGAAGTCCTTCAGCAATTGCGATGCGGCGGGCGGCATGACGCCATACATCGGATGCTTGCCGCGCATCCAGCCGAACAGAAGGCCCGTGAGCAGACAGCCGCCGCCCGAGCCGAGCGTGATCGGTATGCCGCCCACGCGCACCACGATCAGCCCGATCAGCAGTCCCAGCACGATACCCACGCCCATGTAGATGAAGTCGGTCTTGTCGGTGAAGGGAAGCTCGTAACCGGCGGCATCGACGGCGCGCTTCGTGTCTTGCGGCGAGCCGTAGACGGTGATCACATCGCCATGTTCGAGGCGCGTTTCCGGCAACACGGGCATGGGCGAACCGGCGCGCGAAATCTCCTGGATATAGACGCCGTGCCGCATGTCGCGATCCACGGTCGCGCGCAACGCGGCGATCGTCGTGTGGTTCATGCCGCGCTTGGTGAACACGCCCTGACGCTTCTGCATGACGACGCTGATGCCGTCGGTGTCCGCGACTTCCTCGCCGAGTTGCGCCGCCGCGCTCACCATTACTTCGCGCCGTCCGACGACGAGCACGATATCGCCTGCCGCGAGCATGACGTCGGGGCGCGCTTCGAGCGCCTTGCCGCCGCGCCGGATGCGCTCGATGGTGATCATGTCCGCTTCGGCCATTTCGAGGTCGGCCACCGTGCGGCCCGCCGCGCCGCTTGCCGCCGTCACGCGAAACGCCCGCCCGACGAGCGCGGGCAACGCGGAAACCTGGCCCGCCGCGGGCCCGGATGCGCCACCGCCCGCAAGCTGCCGCTCGGCATCGACGGATGCTTCCTTCAGGCTCTGTCCCATGAACTTCGGCAGGATGTTCACGCAGACGATGATCGCGCCGAGCGAGCCGAAGACGTAAGTCACGGCATAGGCAATGGCGACATCGGACTGGAGCGCCTTCACTTCGGCGGCCGGCAAGCCGAGCCGCGCGATGGCGTCGCCCGCCGTGCCGATGATCGCCGATTGCGTCAGCGCCCCGCCCGCGAGTCCGGCCGCGAGTCCCTTGTTCAATCCGAAGACCTTCGCGCAGACGATCACCGTGACGAGCGCGGAGACGGCCAGAAACACGGCCATCGCGATCTCGCGCAGCGTCTTGCGATTGAGCGAATTGAAGAACTGCGGCCCGGAGTCGTAGCCGACCGCATAGATGAACACGGCGAACATCACCGCCTTCACGCCATTGTCGATCTGCACGCCGATCTGGCTGATCGCCACCGCCGCGAGCAGCGAGCCGCCCACGCCGCCCAGCTGGAACTTGCCGAAGTTGACCTGGCCGATGAGATAACCCGCCGCGAGCGAAAGAAAGAGCGCCGTTTCGGGCGACTTCTGAAAGACGAGGTGCAGCCATTCCATGTCGATGTCCCCTTCAGCCGAGCTTGCTCGCCAGCCCGACGACGAGCGGCCCGAGCAGCGGCAGCAGCACGTTCGAGATCGCATAGGTGATGGTGTAGCCGATCACGGGCGTCGCGTTGCCCGTAACGCCGACGAGCGCGCTGATGGCGGGCGTGCTGCACTGCTGGCCGGCGATCGCGCCGAGCAGCATTGGCACTTCGAGCTTGAGCAGCATCCTGCCGATGAAAAGCGACGCGAGCGCGGGCCCCAGCGTGATGACGATGCCCGCAAGCGGCAGCGCGATACCGAATTCGCGAATCAGCCGCAGCGCGTCCGCGCCCGCCGACAAGCCCACCGCCGCGATGAAGGTGCACAGCCCGAAGTCCTTGAGAATCTGCGCGGCGGCGGATGGCAACGAGCCGATCACCGGATAGCGCGAACGAATCCAGCCGAACAGAAGACCCGCGAGAAGACAACCGCCGCCCGTGCCGAGCGTGATGTCGATGCCGCCGACACGCGCCGAAAACCGCCCGATCGCGATGCCCGCGATCACGCCGAGCCCGAGATACACGAAGTCGGTTTTTTGGGTCGCGCGGATGATGTAGCCGAGCTTCGACGCGCCGCGCGCGACATCTTCCTTGTTGCCGACGAGCGTCAGCACATCGCCGCGATGCAGTTGCGTGCCGGGCAACGCGGGAATGGTGCTGTCCAGTCGGGTCACGGCCGCGACGAAGACGCCGCGCCCTTCGCCCGGCGCGGCGCGGGCGCGCGCCTGGGCAAGCGTGAGGCCGTGCAGCGCGCGCGCTGTGAGCATGACATCGACTTTCTCGACGTAGACATCCGAGACGCCGCCGCCGAACACTTCCTCGCCGATGGCGGGCAGTGCCTCGACGATCGCCTCGCGGCGGCCGCCGACCATCACGCGGTCGTTCGCCTTCAGGATGACCGACGGCTGCGCCTTGATGACCGAGCGGTCGCGCAACACGCGCTGCACGCTGATGTTGTTGCCGAAGCGCTTTTCAAGATCGCCGATGGACTGGCCCGCGCCCGCCGTCACTTTCAGTTCGCGTCCGGCGAGAGGCGGCGCGGCAAGCGTCTGCCCTTCGGACAGCGCGCCGTCGCCACCGAGCTTGCGCCACACGCGCTCGGCTTCATCGCGCAGATTAACGCGCAGGATGAGCGGCGCGAACTGGCTCGAAAAGAGCACGATCGTGACGAGCCCGAACAAGTAGCTCACGCTGTACGCGGTCACGATATTCGCCTGCAAGCGCGCGATTTCCGCGGCCGGAAGCCCAAGCCGCCCGATGGCCTCGGACGCCGTGCCGATCACGGCCGATTCGGTGGCGCCGCCGGCCAGAAGTCCCGCCGCCGTGCCTGGATCGAGCCTGAGCAGGCGCACGCTCAGGAGCACGAGCGCCACCACTACGACGACTTCCACGAGTGAGAGGATGCCGTAGCGCCAGCCGCGTCCGACATTCGCGAAAAACTGCGGGCCGCCCGTGAATCCGAGCGCAAAGATAAAAAGCGCGAAAGCGATATTTTTCAGATCGGGGGAAATTCGCGCGCCGCTTTGCCCGAGAATCAATGCGACGATGAGCGTGCCGCAAACGCCGCCGAGCTGAATCGGCCCGAGTTTGAAAGACCCAATAAAAAAACCGATCGCGAGACTCGCGAAGAGGGCTATTTCCGGTTGCGCCTTTAACAGAGTCCACAGCATGGTTGGTGTAGATCCGGTTGATTGTCGACAAAACCTCGGGTTTGTTTATTAGCTCTCAAGCCGGGAAAATCCCGATTGGATTTTATCCAATTCAGCAAAGCGGAGATACGTTTCTTAACATAAACCCACTACTAATCTCACGGTTAATTAAAATGCTGCTTTTTAGTATCCACACAATACTTCATACGACTTCGTTATGGCTTTGCCGGCAAGCATAAGCGCGGTTCCGTGCGATATCGCACCTTCACGAGCAGATTCGTATAAAAATCAACCATCAAGTCCGTGCATCTACGAAAAACCGAAATAAAACCCGTCATGTGCGCAATTACTCTATTTACCTTAAAAAATTAAATATTGCATTTCTTTCGTCCTGTCAATATTATCCGTTTAAAGAACAAAACGAGGGTCAACAAAAGTGAACGGCCGTATCTTTGGATGCGCCTAACTCACTCCATCGCTGTACAACCTGAGGGCTGCACAATGAATCAGATCCATGCAATGCGAGTTTTCGTTCGGGTAGCCGATACCGAAAGCTTCAGACGAGCCGCCCAGCAACTAGACGTCTCAAATGCCTTGGTGACACGGGCAATTGCCATGCTCGAAGCGCATTTGCGAACGCGTTTGATTAACCGGACCACGCGAAATCTTTCTCTCACGGAAGCCGGCACACGCTATCTCGAAGGCTGTCGGGCTCTGCTGGAAGAACTGGATCATCTTGAGTCGGCAGTTACCCATACCGAAGGCGAACCTAGCGGCACTTTGCGCGTGGTGGCATCGAGCGCGCTTTCACTCCTAACCCTTACTCCGTTAATCGACGGATTCAGAAAGCTTTATCCGAAAGTCAATGTGCGCCTGACGCTCGCCGAACGTCACGTCGATCTCGTCGAAGACGGCTATGACGTGGGAATCGTCACCGCGTTCATGGTGTCGAGCACCGCGCTCGTGGAACGTCCCGTCGGCAATAACGCGCTCGTGCCCGTTGCCACGCCCGCGTATCTCGCTGAACACGGCACGCCCGCCACGCCAACCGATCTACAGTCCATGCCGTCCGTTGGGCTACCCAGCGAGATACGAAGCTCTTCGTGGCATTTCCGGCACCGCCATGGAGCAGCGGACCAAGTTGCCCTCGCTCCCGTCTACTCGGTCAACAGTGCGCTGATGGTGCGCCTTGCGACGATGCGTGACATGGGCTTTTCGATCCTGCCCGAAGGCATCGTCAACCGGGATATCGCAGACGGCACGCTCGTGCGGCTCTTGCCCGAGTACACCATCGACGACCCGGAGATGAAAGTGTCGATCGTCTATCCGGGACGTCAATATCTGCCTGCCAAGACGCGCTTTTTCATCGACTACGCGCTTGAAAGGCTCACTCAGGAAGTGACCTCGGCATCGTCCAAGCCAGATGAAATCTATCGGCCGACGCCCCCCGCCTTCAAACCCGCACCGGGCGCAGGCGTGACGCCTGCCGTCACCTCGGCGACCCACCACTGACCCCAAAGGCGTGCGGCTTATCTCACAGGCCGGTACGCGTCGATTCTTGCCTGTGACGAAACATGTCGAGCGCCCATTCCCATCGCCTCATTCTCTTTAGCAGCCGTCAGTACGACGCCGATACGTTTTGTCAGGCTAACGAATCGTTCGGCGTCGAGCTCGATTTTCGCGAAGCTCATCTCGACGCGCAGACGGCCATCCTTGCGCAAGGTTTCACGGCCGTCTGCCCGTTCGTCAACGATCTCGTCGACGCCGCCGTACTCGAAAAGCTCCACGCAGGCGGCACGCGTCTGGTCGCATTGCGCTCGGCGGGCTTCAATCATGTCGATCTGCATGTGGCGAAGCGCCTTGGCATCGCCGTCACGCGCGTTCCCGCGTATTCGCCGCATGCGGTGGCGGAACACGCGGCCGGCATTATCCTCACGCTCAATCGCCGGCTGCATCGCGCGGTGGCGCGCACGCGCGAAGGCGATTTCTCGCTCAACGGCCTGCTCGGCTTCGATCTGTATGGCAAGACCGTCGGCGTGGTCGGCACGGGTATCATCGGGCGCACGTTCGGCAAGATCATGGCGGGCTTCGGCATGCAGGTGCTCGCCTACGATCCAGGACCGCCCGCCACGGACCTGCTCGAACGCGGCGCGCGCTATGTCGCTCTGGACGAACTGCTCGCGAACTCCGATGTCGTCTCGCTGCACTGTCCGCTCCTGCCCGCGACCTATCACATGATCGACGAACGCGCGCTCGCAAGCATGAAGCGCGGCGCCATGCTCATCAATACCGGACGCGGCGGGCTCGTGGAAAGCAATGCGTTGATCGGCGCGTTGAAGAGCGGCCAGTTAGGGCATCTCGGACTGGATGTCTACGAGGAAGAAGGCGGTCTTTTCTTCGAAGACCATTCGGACCACTTGCTTCAGGACGACGTGCTCGCGCGTCTCCTCACGTTTCCGAACGTCATCATTACCGCGCATCAGGCGTTTTTTACGCGCGAGGCGTTGATCGAGATTGCATCGACCACGCTCGGCAACCTCATCGCATGGGCGAACGGCACGCCGCGTAATCTGGTCGATGCCCCCGCCGCCTGACCGGCAATCACATATCGCCGTATTCCGCGCTCGCTTCGCCGGGCGCGGCGCACATGGCAAGCAGCATGGCCGCTTCGCGCTCGTGCACTTCCACCGGCATGCAAAGCGCGCCCGCATGAGCCAGATAGCGCGCGCGATGCTGCCCGTTGCGAAACGCGATCACACCCTCACGATGCACGCCCAGCAAGCCGAGAAAACCCGACGAGCGGCGCACGCTGATGGTCACGTAAGGCATCTCCGGCACACGCGGATTGTCCGGGTCGAGAAACTCGCGGATACCGCGTACCTTGCCCGCGTGCCAGTCGGTGACGGCCTTGAGCACGTAGTCGGTGTCGTCGCGATTGGCGCATTCGAGCAGTTTCCTGACATCGACGAGTACGACCTGATGGCGGGAACCCGGGTCGTTGAAGACCCGTTTCAGGCGCACGAAGTCGTACTGAGGATGGCCTTGCAGCCTGACGATCCAGACCGCTTCTGCGGCGGTCGGCGCTACGATCGTATCCATGTTCGGCACCAAAAAGACGAGCGGCGCGCGCCCCGTGCGCGCGTATCGCGAGATGAAGCGGCGATAGATGAGTCAGTTAAACTTTTACACCCTAGCGGTTAATCGTGAAAGCACCATGACGGGCACGTGGCGTGCTTTTGTGGTCGGAATCGAACACTATTGGCAAGCTGCATGCCTCAACGTCTCGTGGACACCTCTTCCGACCTGATCGTCGCGCGGCCCGAAGGGCTGTTTTGCCCGCCGGGCGGCTTCTATATCGACCCGTGGCGACCGGTCGAACGCGCCGTGATCACGCATGCGCATGCGGACCACGCACGCTTCGGACACGCGCGCTATCTCACCGCCGAAGCGGGACTGGGCGTGTTGCAGTCGCGCCTTCCGGGCATCGACGTTCAAGGTCTGCCTTATGGCGAGAGCATCGACGTGAATGGCGTGACGGTCTCGCTGCATCCCGCCGGACATGTGCTCGGCTCGGCGCAAGTGCGCGTGGAGCACGGCGGCCGCGTGTGGGTTGCATCCGGCGACTACAAGGTCGAGCCCGATCCCACTTGCGCGCCCTTCGAGCCCGTGCGCTGCGATACCTTCATCACGGAATCGACCTTCGGCTTGCCGATCTATCGATGGGAACCGTCCAAGGCCGTGTTCGATGGCGTCGATGCATGGTGGCGGCATAACGCCGCCGAAGGCCGCGCTTCCGTGCTCTTCTGCTATTCGTTCGGCAAGGCGCAGCATGTGCTCGCGGGCATCGACAGGAGTATCGGGCCGATCTTCTGTCATGGCGCGGTCGAGCCGCTGAATCGCGCCTATCGCGATGCGGGTGTCGACCTGCCGCCGACGCGCCTCGTCAGTGAAATCGCCGCGCGCGACAAGGCCGAGTTCAAGGGCGCGCTGATCGTCGCGCCGCCATCCGCGCAAGGCAGCACGTGGATGCGCCGCTTCGGCGATTACAGCGATGCTTTTGCGTCCGGCTGGATGCGTCTGCGCGGCACGCGGCGGCGCAAGGGCGTGGACCGCGGCTTCGTGTTGTCCGACCATGCGGACTGGCCGGGCCTGCAACTCGCGATAGGCGCGACGGGCGCGGAACGCGTGATCGTCACGCACGGACAGATCGAGCCGATGGTGCGCTGGCTCACCGAGCAAGGTCTCGAAGCAGGCGCGTTCACGACCGAATACGGCGACGACGCCATCGAAGCCGATGCCGCCGATGCGCCCGCCGAAGTCTCTGCGCCAGCCGCGACCGACGCGTCAGCCGAGACGGCGCCGCAATGAAACGCTTCGCGACGCTTTATACGGCGCTCGACGCCACCACATCGACGAACGAGAAGCTCGAAGCGCTGATCGCCTACTTCTCGGGTGCCGCGGCCGAAGACGCGGCGTGGGCGTCGTACTTCCTTGCAGGCGGCAAGCCGCGCCAGTCGGTGCCGACGCGCCTTTTGACCGAACTCGCCCGCGAACGCGCGGGTCTGCCGGATTGGCTCTTCGAGGAGTCGTATCAGGCCGTCGGCGATCTCGCGGAGACGATTGCGCACGTGCTCCCGCCCGCCTCGCGCGAATCGGAACTCGGGCTTGCTCAATGGATCGAGGAGCGCGTGCTGACCTTGCGTGGCGTGTCGCCGGCGGAGTTGCGTGAGCGGCTGCTCGGTTACTGGGACGAACTCAACTGGGGCGAGCGCTTCCTGCTCACCAAGCTGATCGGCGGCGGTTTTCGTGTGGGCGTCGCGCGGCAACTCGTCGTGCGCGCGCTCGCGCAAGTGGCGGGCGTCGATCACAAACGCATCGCGCAACGCATGGTCGGCTGGACCGACTCGCGCCAAAGCCCGAGCGCGGCGCGTTATCTTCGGCTGATCGCGCCGACAGCCGAAGGCGATGACGTCGATACCCCGCACGAAAGCGATATCGGCCTGCCGTTTCCCTTCTTTCTCGCGCATCCGTTGCAAATCGATCCGGCGACGCTCGGCGCGCCATCGGACTGGATCGCCGAATGGAAGTGGGACGGCATTCGCGCGCAGATCGTCAAGCGCGCGGGCCGCGTGTGGATCTGGTCGCGCGGCGAGGATCTCGTCACGGAGCGCTTTCCGGAGCTTGCCGCGCTCGGCGCCGCACTGCCCGACGGCACCGTGATCGACGGCGAGATTCTCGCGTGGGAACCGGGCGCGGACGCACCGCTGCCGTTCGCGCGTCTGCAGCCGCGCATCACGCGCAAGTCGCTGACGAAGAAAGTGCTCGCCGATTCTCCCGCCGCGATGCTCGCCTACGATCTGCTCGAAGCCGATGGCCGCGACCTGCGCACCGAGCCTTTGGAAACGCGTCGTGCGAAGCTGGATGCGCTGGCGGCATCGCTCGCGGTGGATGTCTTGCGCGTGTCGCCGCTCGTGGTGGCGCCGGATTGGGAGACGCTCGCCGGCTTGCGCGACGAAAGCCGCGCGCGCGGTGTCGAAGGGCTCATGCTGAAAGAGCGCATGTCGATGTATGGCGTCGGCCGCACAAAGGCGTCGGGAACCTGGTGGAAGTGGAAGATCGATCCCTACGCCATCGACGCCGTCTTGCTCTACGCCCAGCGCGGCCATGGCCGGCGCGCGAGCCTCTACACGGATTTCACCTTCGCGGTCTGGGACGAAGCGGACGGCGTGCGCACGCTGGTGCCGTTCGCCAAGGCCTATTCCGGCTTGACCGACGAGGAAATGCGCAAGGTCGATGCAATCGTGCGCAAGACGACCATCGAAAAATTCGGTCCGGTGCGCAGCGTCACGCCGACGCTCGTGTTCGAGATCGGCTTCGAGGGCATTCAGGCGAGTCCACGCCACGAATCGGGCATCGCGGTGCGCTTTCCGCGCATGCTGCGCTGGCGGACCGACAAGACTATCGAGGACGCCGATACGCTCGACATGCTCAAGGGGTTTTTGAACGAGGCGGTGGCATGAGAAGCTCGCGCGGAGCATCGGCATGAGTGAACTCGACGATGCGGACGGTATCGACACGCCCGTCACGTCGGCGCGCTCCAGGCGCCGTGCGCCGCGTCCGCGTCGCGTGCCGCGCACGCAGGCGGCGCAGGCCAAGCTCGATGCCGCCACCGAGCTATTCAAACCCGCGCCGTTTGAATACGACGCGCAGGAAGCCGCGAAGCCGATGGACGAACGCATCACGCGCTGGTTCGATTCGCGCGGCTGGCAGCCGTTCGAGTTTCAGCGGGAAGTCTGGCGTGAGATCGAACGAGGCGCGAGCGGCTTATTGCATGCGACCACAGGCGCGGGCAAAACATGGGCCGTGTGGCTCGGGGCGCTTGCGGCGTACGCGGGACCGCCGAAGCCCAAAGCGGGCGCGAAGCGTAAAGGCAAAACCGCCGGCCATTCCCGGCTCGACGAGAAAGGCCGCGCGCTTGCCGTTGCGGACCCTGAGGACAGCGCGCAATCCACCGCAAAGACCGCCGACCGCGTTGCCACCATCACTGACAAAACGCCCCTCCCCGCGCCGCTCACCGTGCTATGGATCACGCCGATGCGCGCCCTCGCCGCCGATTCCGCCCGCGCCTTGCAAACGGCGGTGACGGCGCTCTCGGTGCCGTGGACCGTCGGCTTGCGCACGGGCGATACGTCATCCACGGAACGCTCGCGTCAGAACCGCCGCATGCCTTCCGCGCTCGTCACCACGCCGGAAAGCCTCACGCTCATGCTCACGCGCTCCAACGCGCGCGAAGAACTCGCGCACGTGCGGCTCGTCGTGGTCGACGAATGGCATGAACTGCTCGGCAACAAACGCGGTACGCAGACGCAACTCGCGTTCGCCCGCCTCGCGCGCTGGCGTCCCGAGGTGCAGATCTGGGGTCTCTCCGCCACGCTCGGCAATCTCGCGCTCGCGCACGACGCGCTGCTGCATCCCGTGCGCACGCCACGCGTCATCGTGCGCGGCGCGCAGCCGAAAACGCTCGTCGTCGACACGCTGATTCCCGAGACCATCGAGCGCTTTCCGTGGGGCGGCCATCTCGGCGTGCGCCAGGTCGGACCCGTCGCCGATGAAATCGAGCACGCGCAAAGCTCGCTCGTCTTCACCAATACCCGCTCGCAATCCGAGATCTGGTATCGCGCGCTTCTGGAGTTGAAGCCGGAGTGGGCCGGACTCATCGCGCTGCATCACGGTTCGCTCGACAAGGAAGTGCGCGACTGGGTCGAACTCGGTCTGAAGAACGGGCAACTGAAAGCCGTCGTCTGCACGTCGAGTCTCGATCTCGGCGTCGATTTTCTGCCGGTGGATCGCGTGTTTCAGATCGGCTCGCCCAAAGGCGTCGCGCGTCTCATGCAGCGCGCCGGACGTTCGGGACACGCGCCGGGGCGTGTGTCGCGCGTGACCATCGTGCCGACGCATGCGCTCGAACTCGTGGAGGCGGCCGCGGCGCGCTGGGCCATCGGCGAGCGGCGTATCGAAGGACGAGACATGCCGCTCAAGCCGCTCGATGTCCTCGTGCAGCATCTCGTGACCGTGGCGATAGGCGGCGGCTTCACGCCCGCCGACATGTTCGACGAAGTACGCACGGCGTATGCGTATCGCGATCTCACGCAGGCCGAATTCGACTGGGCGCTCGCCTTCGTCGAACGCGGCGGCACTTCGCTTTCGGCGTATCCGGACTATCACCGCGTCGTTCATGGCGACGACGGCGTGTATCGCGTGCCGCGCGAGGACCTCGTGCGCAGGCATCGGAATAATGTCGGGACCATCGTCGCCAATGCGACCATCAGCGTGGCCTACATGACGGGCGGACGGATCGGCGCGATGGAAGAATCGTTCATCTCGCGCCTGAAACCGGGCGATGTCTTCACCTTCGGCGGCCGCGCGCTCGAACTCGTGCGCGTGCGCGACATGACCGCCTACGTGAAACGCGCGACCTCCTCGCGCGGCGCGATGCCGCAATGGGCCGGCAGCAAGATGCCGCTCTCGTCCGAGCTCTCGGAAGCCGCGCTCGTCATGCTCGCGCGCGCCAACGACGGCATCTACGACGAACCCGAAATGCGCGCCGTGCAACCGCTGCTCGACTTGCAGGCGAAATGGTCCGCGCTGCCGGGACCGGGCGTGCTGGTCGTCGAAAGCGTGCGGTCGCGCGAAGGACATCACTTCTTTTGTTATCCATTCGCTGGGCGCATGGCGCACATCGGCTTGGGCTCGCTCATCGGCTGGCGCGTCGCGCGCGATCAGCCCAGCACCTTTTCCATTTCGATGAACGATTACGGCTTCGAACTGCTGTCGGCGCGGCCGTTCGACTGGGAGACGCTCATCGAGGAAGGGCTTTTCTCGGCGGAAAATCTCGAGCACGACATTCTCGCGAGCCTCAATGCCTCTGAATTGTCGGCGCGGCGCTTCCGGGAAATTGCGCGCGTGTCGGGGCTGATTTATCAAGGGCATCCGGGGCAACAGAAAAGCGCGCGGCAATTGCAGGCGTCGAGCGGGCTTTTCTACGAAGTGTTCCGCAAGCACGACAGCGGCAATCTGCTGCTCACGCAAGCCGATCAAGAAGTCATGTTGCAGGAACTCGAACTCGGCCGCATCCGCGCCGCGCTGCAACGCATGAGCGAAAGCCGTCTCGCGCTCACGCATCCGAAGAAGCCGACGCCCTTTGCGTTTCCGCTGATCATCGCGCGTCTACGTGAAAAGGTGAGTACCGAAAAGCTGTCGGACCGCGTGGAGCGTATGCTTGCCGATCTGGAA
Organism: Caballeronia sp. LZ001; assembly: GCF_031450875.1. Lineage (NCBI taxonomy): Bacteria > Pseudomonadati > Pseudomonadota > Betaproteobacteria > Burkholderiales > Burkholderiaceae > Caballeronia > Caballeronia sp. LZ001. The sequence continues at coordinate 2,584,531 of NZ_JARTVX010000004.1, forward strand.
AAAGCAGCGCAAGCATAGGATGCAAATGGCAATTGAAGCACTGACGGTCGACGTGAACGGTCACGCGCTCCTGCTTTCGGCGGAGCGCGCGGCCTTCGATCCCATTCTGATGACGCTTTTCATCGCCGACGCCCACTTCGGCAAGGACGCCGTGTTTCGCGCGCGCGGCATTCCAGTGCCAGTCGGCACGACGGCGGAAAGCCTGATGCGGCTCGATACGCTCGTCGCCACGCATAAACCTGAAGCGATCGCGTTTCTCGGCGATCTGCTCCATGCGCGCGAGTCGCATGCCGATGAAACGCTCACGGCGCTACATGCGTGGCGCATGCGGCATCGGCAAATGCGGCTCGTGCTGGTCGAAGGCAATCACGACAAGCACGCGGGCGCGCTGCCCGAAGCGTTCGGCGTGGAACTCGTGAAGGAGCCGTATCGGCTGGGACCGTGGGCGCTTTGTCATCATCCGCAAACCGTGGACGATGCCTACGCGCTCGCCGGACATGAACACCCTGTTTACCGGCTCGCGACGCGTGCCGACAGCGTGCGGCTGCCGTGCTTTCGCTTCGGCCAACGCTCGGGCGTGCTGCCCGCGTTCGGCGCGTTCACTGGCGGTTTCGAGGTCAACGGCGACGTGCGCGGCGAAGCGGTTTATGTCGTGGCGGGCGAACGCGTCTTCAACGTGCGCAACTGAGTCAGTGATACGTCGACGTCGACGATTGCAGCTTGATCAATGTCCCGCGCTGATAGCCGTACCAGCCGGACGACGTCTGCATGACGACTTCCTCGCCTTGCCAGAACACGCGTTTGACGACGAGCCTCTTGCCGATGCGCTGCACGAGCGGCGGCTTGTGACGAAAGTCGTAAAGCACGGGACCGACGTCGGTCTGCACGAGCGAGCGCGTGAGCGTGTCGGATGCGCCCGTCTGGTCGAAATGCACGACGCGCTTGGCGTCGAAGCGGTCGAAGGTATCGGTTCCGAGCACGGCGGCGAAGCCCGATTCGTCGCGCAGAAAATTGAGCGCGCCCGCCGACGTGGCAATGGGTCCGGTGGCGCTGCTTTGCGCCTGCGCGTGAACCGAGACGAGCAGCGCGGCAGCAAAGGCGGCGCCGAAAAAACTTTTGAGTTGGGACATGTCAATCAGTGGATGCTGCGTTTTTCCAACACTCGCCCAGAACTTCGCTCGCGCAAGCAATGGCGTCCTGTCAGAACATTACTAGAAACATCTGACGTCAACTAGCGGCCGCGCGGGTAAAACTCCGTCGACGAGGCGGCATTCGTCAAAATATCCGTTCGCGGGAGTGCATTGTCCGGGCCGAGCAGACTAAGGGTTTCCACCAGCATCAAAAATGACCTTTCGGTAGAATCCGAGCCTTCACTCGCCGACATTCGCGCCGCTCATTCCGACGACGCGCGCCGCGCGACACACCGCACTCGCACCCTCCGCCATGCCTCTGCCCCTTCTCGCTCTCGCCATCGCCGCGTTCGGCATCGGCACGACAGAATTCGTCATCATGGGCCTGCTGCCCAACGTCGCGCGCGATCTCGCGGTATCGATTCCGGCGGCAGGCATGCTCGTTTCGGGCTATGCGCTCGGCGTGACCATCGGCGCGCCGATTCTTGCCGTCGTCACGGCGAAGATGCCACGCAAGAAGGCGCTCATGGGGCTGATCGGCGTGTTTATCGTCGGCAATACGCTTTGCGCGCTCGCGCCGAATTACTGGGTGCTGATGGGCGCGCGTATCGTCACCGCGTTCTGTCATGGCGCTTTCTTTGGCATCGGCTCGGTGGTCGCCGCCGATCTGGTCGCGCCGAACCGCCGCGCGCAGGCCATTGCGCTGATGTTCACCGGCCTCACGCTCGCCAACGTGCTCGGCGTGCCGCTCGGCACCGCGCTCGGCCAAGCGGCCGGCTGGCGCGCGACCTTCTGGGTCGTGACCTTGATCGGCCTCGCCGCGGCGGGCGCGCTCGCGGTTTGCCTGCCGAAGCACATCGAGATGCGCGAGACCAGCATCCTGCGCGAATTCGACGTGCTCAAGAACCCGCAGGTGCTGATGGTGCTCGGCATCAGCGTGCTGGCTTCGGCGAGCCTGTTCTCGGTCTTTACCTACATCACGCCGATTCTCGAGGATGTCACCGGTTTCACGCCGCACGCCGTGACTTACGTGCTGCTGTTGTTCGGCCTCGGCCTCACGGTCGGCAGCACGCTTGGCGGCAAGCTCGCCGACTGGAAGCTGTTGCGCTCGCTGCTGACGTTCCTCTTGTCGATCGTCGTGATCCTCACGATTTTCGCGGGCACCATGCACGAACCGGTCTCGGCGATGATCACGATCTTCCTGTGGGGCGTGCTCGCGTTCGCGATCGTGCCGCCGCTGCAGATCCTGATCGTGAATCGCGCGAGCGATGCGCCCAATCTCGCCTCCACGCTCAACCAGGGCGCGTTCAATCTGGGCAACGCCACGGGCGCGTGGCTAGGCGGCTGCGTCATCAGCGCAGGCGCGCCGCTGACTTCGCTGGCGTGGGTCGGCGTGCTGATGGCGTGCTGCGCCTTTGCGCTCACGCTGCTTTCCGCGACGCTCGACAAGCGTGCGCGGCGCGTTGCGTTCGGGCAGGCCGCTTGAGGCTGCTGCAGATCCTCACGGGTTCTCGGCGAAGCGAGCGGCACGGCGGTATATGAAGGGCATTCTTTCTCGCGACTTTCTCGCGCTCATACTGAGTGTCGCGGTGGTCGGCCTCGGGCTAGGCGCAACCATTCCGCTCACCGCGCTTGCACTCACGCAAGCCGGGTTCGGCACGGGCATCGTCGGCCTGATGACGGCGATGCAGGCAGGCGGCGGGCTGGCCGTCGCGCCTTTCGCAAGCCGCGTTGCGAGTCGGCTGGGCGCACGCGGGACGATTGTCGGGGCGGTGATCGTCGCAGCGTTCGCGACCATCGCAATGCAGTTCACCGTGAATCTGTGGCTATGGGCCGTGCTGCGCTTTCTATGCGGCGCGGCGCTGATGCTGCTATTCACCATTGGCGAAGCATGGGTCACGCAGCTCGCCGACGACTCCACGCGCGGGCGCGTCGTCGCCATTTACGCGACCAACTTCACTCTGTTTCAGATGACGGGGCCGGTGCTCGTCAGCGCCATCGGCGGCTGGACTTCGGCGCGCTTCGCCGTCTGCGGCGCGATCTTTCTGCTGGCGCTGCCCGCGCTCGCCTCGATTCGCGGCACGCCGCACACGCTTGCATCGCACGACGAACACGCTACCGCTGGCGACTGGCGGCATGTGTTGCCGCGCATGCCCGCGCTCGTGATCGGCACGGGTTTCTTCGCGCTCTTCGACACGCTCGCGCTTTCGCTGATGCCGCTCTTCGCGATCTCGCACGGCGTTGGCGCGGACGTGGGCGTGCTGTTCGCCTCCGCCATCCTGTTCGGCGATACCTTGATGCAGTTTCCCATCGGCTGGCTGGCGGACCGTATCGGGCGCACGAAGGTGCATGTCGGCGCGGGCGTGGTGGTCACGCTGCTGCTGCCGCTGCTGCCGTGGGCGGTCGAGTATCCGTGGTTGTGCTGGCCGCTCCTGTTCGTGACCGGCGCGGCGGCGGGCAGCGTCTATACGCTGTCTATCGTTGCGTGCGGCGAGCGCTTTCGCGGCACGGCGCTGGTGTCGGCGACGGCTATCGTCGGTGCTTCGTGGAGCGTGGCGAGTTTCGGCGGGCCGATCATCGCGGGGACATTGATGGATCGCGTGAGTCCGGATGCGCTGATTGGCGTGCTGGTGGTCGCGGCGGCGGCGTTTCTGGGCGCGGCGGCTTGGGAGAAGCGCGCTTCGACAGATGACGCTGAACGCGTTTCCTGAACGTCCAACGCGCCGTCTTTCTGTCGGAGCCGGCTGCGAGCGCGCCACCGGATGGGTCGCCCTCGCAGGCATGGCGCACACGCCGTTACGCGTGGGCCTTCGTTGCACATCTGGATCGTGCCGACCGAAGGCCACGCGGCGGCGTGGCGCGACATCATGCGCCGGCGCAGGCTTCGCCTGAAGAATCAAGTCTCCATCACATCAAGCCGTCTGCGCCGCCCCACTTTGCTCCCGCCGCACGAAAGCCAGCACGCCAACCAGCAACGCCGAGCAGAACACCGGCAACGCCGCCGCATGAAAGAGCGACGCATTGCTCCATCCGAGCGCGATCATCTGTCCGCCGACGAGCGGCCCGATCACCGACCCCACGCGTCCGATGCCCAGACTCCAGCCGATGCCCGTAGACCGCAGCGAGGTCGGATAAAAATGCCCCGCGAGCGCATTCACCGCAGGCTGTCCACCGACGATGCAGAACCCGCCCGCAAACACCGCGACGAACAGCCAGAACTGCACGTGCGCCACGCCGCCGATCATCCCCACGCTCACCGCGCCCACGAGAAAGCAGGCCAGCAACACACGCACGAAGCCGAATCGTTCGATGAACCAGCCGAGCATGAGCGTGCCCACCACGCCGCCCGTCTGCAACAGCGTGCCGACCAGCACGGCCATGCCCGGCGAGTATCCCGCATCGCGCATCACGGTCGGCAGCCAGTTCGACAGGAAGTACAGATCGATGAGATTCATGAAGCTGATCGCCCACAAGATCAGCGTGACCGGCCCGCGGCCCGCGCGGAACAGTTCGGCGACCGGCGCGCCCGAACTCGCTTTTTCGCGAACGACGAGCCGCGTCGAGGCATCGATGGCAAGCGACGGATCGAACTTCGCGAGCCAGTCGCGGGCGCGCGCCTCGCGGCCCTTCAACACGAGAAATTGCAGCGATTCAGGCAGCGCGATGACCATCCACACCGCGAGCAACAAAGGCACCAGGCCGCCGACCCAGAACACCGAACGCCAGCCGAAAGCAGGGATCAGCGCCGCGCTCACGAAGCCGCCCAGCGCCGCGCCGAGCGTGAAGCCGCACGAGACGAGCATCATCCGCTTGACGCGATGCTCGGCCGTCGAAAACTCGCCGACGAGCGCCATTGCGTTCGGCATGATGCAGCCGAGGCCAAGACCCGTCACGAAACGCAAGGCCGTGAGCACCGGCAAGCTGTCGGTGAACGCGGTTGCGATCATCGAGAACGCGAAGAAAAACGTCGAGCCGATCAACACCGGCCTGCGCCCGATGCGATCCGCCAGCACCGACAAGCCGAGCGCGCCAAGCAGCATGCCGAAAAGACTCGCGCTGAAAACCGGCCCGAGCGCCGCCTTCGACACGTGCCAGTCCGCGATGACGGCCGGCGCAACGTAACCCATCGCTTGCGCGTCGAAGCCATCGATCACGAGGCATAGTCCGCACAACACGAGCAGCATCGCCTGAAAGCCGGGCCGGTGCGCGTGGCCAAGCGCGCTCTCCACATCGACCGCATTCGCCATGTTCAATCCTTGAAATTATTTGCGCGCCGCGAGGATGCGCCCCGCGCACTCGCCGAAACCAATGCGATAACCCTCGCCCTGACACCATCCGCGCAAGGTGACTTCATCGCCGTCCTGAAGGAACGCGCGCTCGCCGCCTTCGACGAGGCTCAACGGCCGTTGCCCGTTCCACGTGCTTTCGAGCAAACTGCCGCACGATTGCGGCGTCGCGCCACTGATGGTGCCGGAGCCCATGAGATCGCCCACGCGCGTATTGCAGCCCGATGCCGTGTGATGCGTAAGCTGCTGCGCCATCGACCAGTACATCAGCCTGAAATTGGTGCGCGAGATGGTCGTGGCGCGGCTCGCGCCTTCCGGCCTCAGCGTCACTTCCAGGTCGATGTCGAACGCGTGCTCGCCCTCATGCCGCAGATACGCGAGCGGTTGCGGCTCCTGCACGGGCGTCGCGGTGCGGAAGGGTTCGAGCGCGTCGAGCGTGACGATCCACGGCGAAATGGTGGTTGCGAACCCTTTCGCGTTGAACGGTCCGAGCGGCACGTATTCCCATTGCTGGATGTCGCGCGCGCTCCAGTCGTTGAGCAGCACCATGCCGAAGATATGCGACTCCGCATCCGCGCAGGCAATCGGTTCGCCGAGCGCATTACCGCGCCCGATGATGAAACCCGTCTCCAGCTCGATATCCAGCTTGCGGCATGCGCCGAACACCGGCCGCTCTTCGTTGGGCGCTTTCAACTGGCCGTTCGGGCGGCGCACCGGCGTGCCGCTCACCACCACCGACGACGCGCGTCCGTTATAGCCGATCGGCATCTCGGACCAGTTCGGCAGCAGCGCATTCTTCGGATCGCGGAACATCGAGCCGACGTTGGTCGCGTGTTCCTTCGAGGAATAGAAGTCCGTGTAGCCGGGAATTTCGACGGGCAGATGGAGCGTTGCATCGGCGCGCGGAACGAGCGTGCGGCGGCGCAATGCGGAGTCGTCGCGCAGCGTGGATGCGCCCTCTTGCAGCAGGCCGCCGAGCGCGCTGCGCACCGCGCGCCACGTATCGCGTCCGAGCGCGATGAAGTCGTTCAGACGCGGCGCGTTGAAGGTGCCGTGACCATCGACGAGACGCGCTTCTTCGAGCGCCGCCAGGTCCACGATCCAGTCGCCGATAGCCACACCCGCGCGCGGCCGCGGATTCACCGGGTCGCTGAAGATGCCAAACGGCAGGTTCTGGATCGGAAAGTCGCTCGCCGGATCGTTGGCGGAGTCGAGCCAGCTTCTGAGTTGCGGCGCACGCGTCGCGTGAAGCGCGTCGTTCATCGTTGCTCCGGGTTGAAGTGTTTCGTGAGCCCTTGCCAGCACTCGTAGTAATGCGTCTGCAATTGCGCGGTTTCGAGCGCGAACTGCGTCGGCTTGATGAGCGTGCGCGTCTCGAACATGAAGGCGAGTGTGTCGCCGACCTTCGCGGGCTTCGAGGTATCGCTTCTCGATGCCTTTTCGAAGGTATCCGCGTCCGGCCCGTGTCCCGACATGCAGTTGTGCAGACTCGCGCCGCCCGGCAGGAAGCCCTCGGCCTTCGCGTCGTAGACACCATGCACGAGGCCCATGAATTCGCTCGCCACATTGCGATGGAACCAGGGCGGCCGGAACGTGTCCTCGGCGGCGAGCCAGCGCGGCGGAAAAATCACGAAGTCGATGCTATCGACGCCCGGCGTATCGCTCGGCGATTGCAGCACGAGAAAGATGGACGGATCTGGATGATCGAAGCTGATCGAACCGATGGCGTTGAAGTGGCGCAGGTCGTATTTGTACGGCGCGTAGTTGCCGTGCCATGCGACCACGTCGAGCGGCGAATGGCCGATATCCGCGCGCCACAGCACGCCGTTCATCTTGGCGATGAGTTCGAACGCGCCTTCGCGGTCCTCATAAGCCGCGTGCGGCGTGAGGAAATCACGCGGATTGGCGAGCCCGTTCGAACCGATAGGCCCGAGATCGGGCAGCTGCAGCAATGCGCCGAAGTTCTCGCAGATATAGCCGCGCGCTTCGCCATCCGGCAGCGCCACGGCAAAGCGCACGCCGCGCGGAATCACCGCGATCTCGAACGGCGCGATATCGAGCTTGCCGAGTTCAGTCCAGATCGCGAGCCGCCCTGCTTGCGGCACGATCAGCAATTCGCCGTCCGCGCTGTAGAAGAAGCGCTCGTGCATCGAACGGTTCGCCGCGTACAGATGAATCGCGCAGCCGCTCATGGATTCGGCGGCGCCGTTGCCGGCCATCGTCACCCAGCCGTCGATGAAATCGGTCGGCGCGGCGGGCATCGGCAGCGGGTCCCAACGCAACTGGTTCGGCGGCGTGGGCGGCACATCGGCGAAATTGGCGACGAGCCGCGCGCGCGAGGCATCGCCAGTCAGTTGCACGAACGGCCGATGCACTGCCGCCGGCCGGATGCGGTACAGCCACGAGCGCCGGTTATGCGCGCGCGGCGCGGTAAAAGCCGTGCCGGAAAGCTGCTCCGCATAAAGACCGTAGGCCGCGCGCTGCGGCGAGTTGCGGCCGATGGGCAGCGCGCCCGGCAACGCTTCGGTCGCGAAATCGTTGGCGAAACCCGACTGATAGTGCGCGCTGGCGTCGGTATGCGTGTCGAACGTCGGCATGGTCGTGATCCTCGATGAGTGCCATCGCGTGGTATTTACGAATGGTAAAACCAATTACGTTTAGTGAAATTTGTCGTAAACCCTGAGCGTGGCTTATCCCACCCGCATATGAATATGTGAATTTGGCGCAAGCCACGGCGCCATGCGCTGGTACCATCGACGGAATTCGTCCCACATTGGAAGCCTTAACGCCGAACGCGCCATGATCACCCCGTCCGTGACAGAACTCGTCAACCGCGCCAAGGCGCATCCGTTTCTCGGCGTGCATATCGTGCTGGGCGAAGGCGAGCACGCGGGACAAGCGGTCGCGAACTATGGCGAGTTGCGTATTGCAAGCGCGTACGAGCCGATCTTCGATGTCGGCACGCATAGCTTTCCGCAGGTGTTGAGCGCGTCGCCCGAAAGCGCCGAGCGTTTCGGCGACGAACTCGGCGTGCAGGCGCAGACGCTGATCGAAGGCGATACTCCGCACGATCCCTTTGGCCAACTGGACAACGACCGCGAACTCGTCGCGCTCGACCGGTTATCGCGCGCGCTGCATGCGTTCAATTTCTTCGGCGCGCAAAAGCCCGGTCTGCTGTTTTTGCGCGTGCATGAGCGGTTATTGAAGAGCGTGAAGTACGACCACGGTCTGCACTTTTCGTCGGTGTTGCTGGAGTTCGGCGTGAATCCCGGACGCATCGTGATCGAATTGCCGGCGGCGGCCGTCGCGCACAAGACGTTTCTCGGCTACCTCATCAAAAGCTATCAGCGCTACGGTTTCAAGGTAGCGGGCAATCTGCCCAATGCCGGGCAGATCATGGCCGTATCGGACATGGCGCGGCTCGACTTCATCAAGATGGATGCGCGCGCCGCCTTGCGCGATTCCGTGGTCAAGCATCTGGTGGCGTATGCGCATAGGCTGCGCATTCCGCTCATCTTCAGCAATGTCGCCGATGCCGCGCAGTTCAATGCGCTCGAACAATACGACGTGCACTTCGTGCAAGGGCCGGTGTTCGACGCGCATCCCGGAGAATTGCGTTAGCTGTCGCTGCGCAGGCGATGCATCAGCGGCTTCAGCGCCGGATACAGATCGAGATAGACGCCGAAGCGGTCTCTATAAACGCGTTGCCGTGCTTCGTCCGGCTCTGCGCGATCCACGAGCGTGACCCAGCCGCCTTCCGCCGTTTCGCGTGAGATGAGATTGGCACCGAGCGCCGCGAGCAAGGCCGCGCCCATCGCCGCTTCGACTTCCTGTTCGATGGATTGCACGGGATAACCCGTTACATCCGCGATGATCTGCATCCACAGATCAGAATGCGCCGCGCCGCCGACCACGATCAGCTTGTCATCCAGCGATTGCGCGCCGCGCCGCCCTGCTTCCATGTTGTGCTTCAACGCAAACGCGACGCCTTCGAGCACCGCGCGGTAGAGCGTCGCGCGCGTGTGAAAGAGATTCAAGCCCACGAACGTGCCGCTCGCGTGGGCATCCCAGACGGGGCTGCGCTCGCCCATCAGATAAGGCAGGAACACGACGCCGTCCGAACCCGCCGCGACCTTGGCCGCCGCATCTTCGAGCAGCCGATGCGGATCGCCATCGGGTATTTGCTTGGCTGCCGCGATCTCGGCCTGACAGAACTGATCGCGATACCACGCGACGCACGCGCCGGCCGTGCTGGCGCCACCGAACACGTAGAGATCGCGCTTGCCGTTGTAGACGTGCGGCATGGAGACGAGACCGTGTCGCGCATCGACGCTCTGGTTGATGTAGCCCCAGCACATGCTCGTGCCGATCATCGCGACATGGTGACCCGCGCGCGTCACGCCCGCCGCGAAAGTGGCGACGGCCGCATCGACGCCGCCCGCGACGATCGGCGTGCCCGCCGCAAGCCCGAGCTTGTCCGCCCACTGCGGCAACAGCCCGCCCACGATCTCCGACGACTCGACGAGCCGCGCGGGCATCATCGACACGGGAATGCCGAGCATGCCGAGCGCTTCTTCCGACCACGCGCGGCGGCCGATGTCGTACACGCCGCCGATATTGCCCGCCGAGCTGTGATCGATCGCGAGTTCGCCCGTGAGGCGCTGGATGATGAACGCGTTCGGCGGCAGGAAATAGCGCGTCTTCTTCCAGACTTCCGGCTGCTGCTCGCGCATCCACAGAATTTTCGTGAAGCCGTAGTAGCTGTCGACGCCGTTGCCGGTGATCGCCTCGATGCGCGCCATATCCACGTTCTGCCGCACCCATTCGACTTGCGCGGTCGCGCGGCGATCCATCCAGATGAGGCACGGGTAAAGCGCTTCCATGTCGTCGTCGACGGGAATGCCCGAGCCGCCGTAGAGACTGCTCACGCAGACCGACTTGATCTGATCGGCCGCGACGCCCTTCGCGCGCGCTTTCGCGACGCAGCCGCTCAAGGCTTCGGTCACGGCATCGAACCAAACAGACGGCCATTGTTCCGCCCAGAGCGGCTTCGGTGTATCCGGATGATAGGCGCTCGAATGTTGCGCGACGATTGCGCCAGTCGTATCGACCAGGAGCGCCTTCGTGCTCTGCGTGCCGATGTCTATGCCGATCACGTAATCCATGCTTTGTCTCCGACTCGTATCTTTCTGTGTGGTTTGCCGCGTCATTGCCTATGGTTGATGCAGACCTTCGTTCAACGCCGGCCATGCTGACTATCCGGGTTATTCCCGATTCGTCCTGTAACGGCGCGCTGGGCTACGTCCGGCGCTTCAGCGCCGCTGCCGCGCGCGGCCGCATGCGGCACCGCGCCTTGACTTTCGCGATGCCCAATACGATCATTCGATCAACCAAAGAGCAAATGCTCACCACGGCTGCGTAAATTGTGAGCGCAAGGCGTTGCAAACGCAAACGGTCGTCCGCGAAGAACGGGCGCACATCCAATCAAAGGAAGCGAGACATGACGAGCGAAAACAATGTGATCCTGCACATCGGCGCGGGGTCTTTTCATCGCGCGCATCAGGCGTGGTACTTGAGCCGGCTGATCGAATCGGGCGATGCGAGCTGGTCGCTCGCCGTGGGCAACATTCGCGGCGACATGAACGCCGTGCTCGATGCGCTCGCCGCGCAAAACGGCGAGTACACGCTCGAAACCGTCACGCCGCAAGGCGAGCGCGACTACGAAACGGTGCGCTCCATCCGCCGCGTGATTCCCTGGACCGCCGATCTCGACGGGCTCATCGCGGCGGGCAGCGCGCCCGAATGCAAGATCGTATCGTTCACCGTCACCGAAGGCGGCTATTACCTCGACGAACACGACAAGCTCGAAACCGGCAACGTCGATCTCGCCGCCGACCTGAAAGGCGCGAAGACCACCATCTACGGTGCCATTGCCGCCATTCTCGACGCCCGCATGAAGAACGACGCGGGCAAGCTGTCGCTGCAGAACTGCGACAACCTGCGCAGCAACGGCGACCGCTTCAAGGCGGGCATGCTCGAATTCCTCGAACTGCGCGGCGAAACGAAATTGCGCGACTGGATGATCGCCAACACCTCGTGCCCGAACGCGATGGTCGATCGCATCACGCCGCGTCCGACACCCGATGTCGCGGAGCGCGTGAAAGCCGCGACGGGTTTCGACGACCGCGCGCCGATCATGGGCGAGAAGTTCATCCAGTGGGTAATCGAGGATCACTTCATCGCGGGAAGGCCCGCTTGGGAGAAGGTGGGCGCGGAGATGGTCGAGTCCGTCCTGCCTTACGAAGAGGCGAAGATCCGCATTCTCAACGCGAGTCATAGCTGCATTGCGTGGGCGGGAACGCTCGTCGGCCTGCAGTACATTCACGAAGGCACGCAGGACCTGGAGATTCGCGCTCTCGCCGAAGCCTATGTCACCGACGACGTCATCCCGTGCCTCACGCCTAGCCCGATCGATCTGGCGAAGTATCGCGATGTCGTGCTCGACCGCTTTAGCAATCCGTATATCAAGGACACGAATCAGCGCGTCGCCGCCGATGGCTTCTCGAAGCTGCCGGGCTTTATCGCGCCGACGCTCGCGGAATGTTTCGAGCGCAACGTCGATCCCGACTCGACCGCGATTCTGCCCGCGCTCTTCTTTCGCTTCCTCGAACGCTGGCACGAAGGCAAGCTGCCTTATACCTACCAGGATGGCGTGATGGACCCCGCCGTCGCGCATGGCTATTTCACGGCCGACGATCCGATCAAGGCCTTCGCCGGCGACAAGCTGCTCTGGGGCAGCATGGCGCAGACCGAGAGCCTGGAGCGCGTGCTGCGCGCGGCAATCGGGCGCGTCGATGCGTGGCTCAAGAACCGGCCTTGATTGGCTCGCTTGGGTGTTGTGCTCATGGCGCATTGAGGCGCACGGCGTTACATTAGCGCCTCCGGTTTTCTGCCGGGCTTCGCGCCTGGCTTCGACAAAGGTCCGTTCATGTATTTAGGTATCGACCTCGGCACCTCCGAAGTGAAAGTGCTGCTGCTCGCAAGCGACGGCAGTGTAATCGGCACGGCGGGCACGCCTTTTACGGTGTCGCGCCCGAAACCGCGCTGGTCCGAACAAAATCCGCTCGACTGGTGGGCAGGCACGCGCGCCGCCCTCTTCGCCTTGCGCGACAAGTTTCCGAAAGAGTTCGCGCAAGTGCGCGGCATCGGCCTGTCCGGGCAGATGCATGGCGCGGTGCTGCTCGATTCGAGCGATCGCGTGCTGCGCCCGGCCATCCTCTGGAACGACATGCGCAGCGACAAGGAGTGCGCCGAGCTTTACGAGCGCGCGCCGAATCTGCACGAGATCGCCGGTAATCTGGCGATGCCCGGTTTCACCGCGCCCAAGCTGCTCTGGGTCGCGCACAACGAGCCGGAAATCTTCCGGCAGACGGCTTGCGTGCTGTTGCCGAAGGATTATCTGCGCATGCATCTCACGGGCACGAAGGTGTCCGATCCATCCGATGCCGCCGGCACGCTTTGGCTCGATGTTGCGCGACGCGACTGGTCGGACGAACTGCTCGCCACGTGCAGCATGACGCGGCAGCAGATGCCGAAGCTCGCCGAGGGCAGCGAGCCTTCGGGCACCTTGCGTCCGGAACTCGCGCGTGAACTCGGCTTGCCCGATGGCGTCATCGTTGCGGCAGGCGGCGGCGACAATGCGGCGAGCGCGGTGGGAATCGGCGCAACCGAACCCGGCGATGGCTTCCTCTCGCTCGGCACGTCGGGCGTGTTGTGCGTGGTGGGCGATCGCTTCAGGCCCAATCCGGCATCGGCGGTGCATGCGTTTTGTCACGCCATTCCGGACCGCTGGCATCAAATGAGCGTGGTGTTGTCGGCGGCGAGTTGCCTGCGCTGGGTATGCAAGCTCACGTCCACCGACGAGCCCACGCTGCTTGCGGAAATCGAGGCGCTGCCCGCCGATGCCTTATCGACCGCGCCTTTGTTCCTGCCGTATCTGAGCGGCGAGCGCACGCCGCACAACGACCCTTACGCGCAGGGCGTGTTCTTCGGCATGACGCACGCCACCGATCGCGCCTTGCTCGGCTATTCGGTGCTGGAAGGCGTGACGCTCGCCCTGACCGATGGTCTCGACGCCTTGCAATCCGCGGGCACGGAAGCGCATGCCTTGTCGCTGCTTGGCGGCGGCGCGCGCAGTGCGTACTGGGGCCAAATGTTCGCCGATGCGCTCGATACGCCCACGCGCACGCACGGCGGCGGCGAGACGGGCGCGGCGCTCGGCGCGGCGCGGCTCGGCTGGCTCGCGGCGGGCGGCGATCCGGCGACGGTGCTGACCAAACCTGCCATCAAGCAAGAGTTCACGCCGAATGCCGAGCGCTACGCGGCGTTGCGCCAGCGGCTCAAGGGCTATCGCGAGCTGTATCAGCACGTGCGGCCGTTGTTCGATCCGGCGCGTCCGCGACTAGCCTGACGCCGAGAGACGTTCGAAAGCCGGCTGTTGCCGTTAAGCGGGTAGCCGGCTGTTTCGTTTTCCAAACGGCATTCATTGGCCGCCTTGCTTGGCCTGAACGCAGCGTTTCGGTCGTGCGGGTAAATATTCGGCGATGGTTTCCGACGATAAACCGCGCCGCGCGCTATAAAAAGAACTACAACTGAAGCAGACTCAATTCAACGACCGTGCCCAAGCCCAACGAAAAACTCGATCTGGCGACGCGCGCCGCGTGGCTCTACTACGTCGCGGGCAATACTCAGAATGAGATCGCCGAAAAACTGCAAATCTCGCGACCTGTCGCGCAGCGGCTCGTCGCCTTCGCGGTCGAAAAGAACCTGATTCGCGTGCGAGTCGATCATCAGATCGCCGATTGCCTTTCGCTTGCGAAGCAACTCAGCGACCGCTACGGACTCGCGATGTGCGAAGTGGTGCCCATCGACGGCGACAGCAACGAGCAAGTGGACCGCAAGCTCGCGGTAGCAGGCGCGCAGGTGATGGAACGCTATCTCGTCGATGAGAAACCGCTCGTCGTCTCCATCAGCAGCGGGCGCACGCTCAAGGCGGTGGTCGCGCAGATCGGGCAACTGGAGCGGCCGCAGCATCGGCTGGTGTCGCTCGTCGGCGCGATTGCGCACGATGGTTCGTCCAATCGCTACGACGTCGCGCAGCAGCTCTCCGAAAAGACCGGCGGCAAGCACTTCATGCTGCCCGCGCCGCTCATGGCCGATAGCGAAGCCGAGCGCGCGCAATGGTGCAATCACCGTCTTTATCGGATCGTGGATGCGCTCGCGCAGAAAGCGGATGTGGCTTTTGTCGGCATCGGCAATGTGGGCATCAATTGTCCGCTGCACGAGGACGGATTCATCTCGAACGCCGAAGTCCACGAGTTGATGAAAGCGGGCGCGGTGGCGGAACTGCTCGGCCTGCCGATCGATGCGAACGGAGCGCGCGTCGATTCGAAAACAGGCGCGCGCGCGACGAGCCTCCGGATCGATTCGCCGCCGAAACGGCCGACCATCGGCTTTGCCGGCGGCGAGCGCAAGCGCGCGGCGCTGGTCGCGGCGTTGAAGGGGAAGTGGTTGTCTGGATTGGTGACGGATGAGCTTTGCGCGCGCGCGGCGCTGGCGGCTTGAATCGCTCGTCCCATGACGCCGGCGTCCATGCGAGACACCGGCGCCACTGCGGAGATCAAGCCCGCGCCACGCTCGGCACAGCCAATTCCGGATGCTCCACGAGATAAGCTTCCACCACGTGCCGCCTGAACGCGATGCCGTCGGCGTTGAACAAATGGCAGTGTTCCGGCGACGCGCCCACCTTCAGCTTCTCGCCCCGCGTGTGCTTCTCCAAGGGCGGAATCCGCGAGATCAAGCCGTCCGGCGCCACCGATGTCTCCGCGTACAGATAAGCCGCGTCGCCGAGCGTTTCCACGGTCATCGTCGAAGCGGACACGCCGTATTCCGAAACGTTCGGCTGTAACGCTTCCGGACGAATGCCGATAGTCACCGCATCGCCGGGCTTGGCATTGCCTGGCAGCACGCCGGCCAGTTGCGTCTCGCCGGTGGAATACTTCACGAGCACGCCATCGTCCTGAATGCGCTCGACCGTGCCCGAGAGAAAGTTCATCTTCGGCGAGCCGATAAAACCCGCCACGAACTTGTTGGCCGGCGCGTGATACAGCGTGTTGGGCGTGCCGACCTGCTCGATATTGCCCGCCGAGAGCACCACGATCTTGTCCGCCAGCGTCATTGCTTCGACCTGATCGTGAGTCACGTAGATCATCGTCGTCTTGAGATCGTCGTGCAGGCGCGCGAATTCCAGGCGCATCTTCACGCGCAACGCGGCGTCGAGATTGGAAAGCGGTTCGTCGAAGAGAAACACTTTCGGCTTGCGCGTGATCGCGCGGCCAATCGCCACGCGCTGGCGCTGCCCGCCCGACAACTGCTTCGGCTTGCGGTCCAGCAAGTGATCGATATGCAAAATCTTCGCGGCGTTCTTCACGGCCGCATCGATCGCGGGCTTCTTCTCGCCCGCGAGCTTGAGTCCGAACGCCATGTTGTCGTAGAGCGTCATGTGCGGATAGAGCGCGTACGACTGAAACACCATCGCAATGCCGCGCTTCGCGGGCGGCAACTCGTTCACGCGCACGCCGTCGATCGACAGATCGCCGCCGCTGATCTCCTCCAGCCCCGCGATCATGCGCATCAGCGTGGACTTGCCACAGCCCGACGGTCCGACGAACACGACGAACTCGCCGTCGTTGATATCGAGGTTGACACTCTTCATCACCTCGGTGTCTTCATATCGCTTGTTGATGTTACGCAGTGTCAGACTAGCCATGATCCGTCTCCATGTATCTTTGTTTGCGACGCTTAGCCGAGCCTCTTTTCAAGGCGTCTCGAAGGTCGCATGCTGCAGCCATTGTTCGACGAGTGCGGGCAAGCGCGCCATGTCGTCGAAGACGACTTCCGCGCCCGCGCGCTTCAACGCGCCGATCTGTCCTTCCGTCGCATGTCCTCCGCCGATGAACCCCAGCACCTGCATGCCCGCCGCGCGCGCCGCCGTCACGCCGGTCACGCTGTCCTCCACCACGAGGCAGCGCAACGGGTCGACCTTCAACGCGCGCGCCGCCGCTAAATACACGTCGGGCGCAGGCTTCGGGTTCGCCACCATGTCCGCCGTGAAGCGCCTGTCGCCGAAAAACTGCACGAGGCCCGTGCGATTCAGGACGGTATCCACGTAAGCCGCGAAGCTGTTGCTCGCGCATGCCTTGGTGAGCGGCACGGCGGCAAGCGCCTCGGCGATGCCCGCGACCGGCGGCGCTTCTACCGCCGCCGCTTCGACCGCGCGGCGGATCGACATGATCTGATCCTGCGTGAGCGTGCGGTTCACGGTGTCCGCCGCGCTCGCGAGCACGGCTTCGATGCGCAAGCCGAGCAGCGGCATCACCACGGGTTCGATATCGACGCCTGGCCACAGCGTCTGCAATTCCGTGACGAGCATGCGCGCCGCCACGGCTTCGCTGTCGATGAGCACGCCGTCGCAGTCGCAGATCATCAGTCGATCTGCGAGCGCGGCTTCTCTGGAAGGTGTCAGGTTCACTGGGTACGCCTCACTTCACCGCGCCGAAGGTCAGGCCGCGCACCAGTTGCTTCTGCGAGAGCCAGCCGACGATGAGAATCGGCGCGACGGCAAGCAGCGACGCCGCCGAAAGCTTGGCCCAGAACAAGCCTTCCGGACTCGAATACGACGCGATGAACACGGTAAGCGGCGCCGCGTTCGAGCTCGACAGGTTGATGCTCCAGAACGCCTCGTTCCAAGAGAGGATCACGAGCAGGAGACCGGTCGATGCCAGTCCCGGCAGCGACATCGGCATGAGCAGATAGACTATCTCCTGCCACGTCGTCGCGCCGTCTATGCGTCCCGCTTCGAGAATGTCGCGCGGCACTTCGTTGAAGTAAGTGAACGCCATCCACACGGCAATCGGCAAATTGATCAGCGTGTAGACGATGATGAGACCCGACACCGTATCGAGCAGGCCCGTGTTCTTCCACAACAGATAGATCGGCACCAGCACGCCGACCGACGGCATCATCTTCGTGGAGAGCATCCACAGCAGCACTTTCTGCGTCTTCTTCGTGGGGAAGAAGGCCATCGCGTAGGCGCAGGGCACGGCGAGCAACAGGCAGATCACCGTGACGCCCAGCGAGATCAGCACCGAGTTGAGCGCGAAGCCCCAGTAGTTGCTGCGCGCAAAGACCTCGCGGAAGCTGTCGAGCGTCGGCGTGAAGAAAAGCGACGACGAGTATGCCTGCTGCTCGGTCTTGAACGCGGTGATCGTCATCCAGAAGATGGGGAAGAACAACAGGATCGAAACGATCCACGCCACGATGCCGGGCACGATGCGCTTCACGTGTTCGAACACGGGCACGGGCGGCCTGGTGGAAACCGGTTGAGTGCTCATGACTCGTACTCCCCTTTGAGGTTCTTCGCGAGCATTCTCACGAGGAAGAACGCAACCACGTTCGCGAGGATCACCGCGAGGATGCCGCCCGCCGATGCGAGACCGACATCGAACTGCTGCAGACCGAGCGCATAGATGAGATACGACAGGTTGGTGGTCGCGGTGCCCGGACCGCCGCCGGTGGTCGTATAGATTTCAGCGAAGATCGACAGCAGGAAGATTGTTTCCATCATCACGACGACGGCGATTGCGCGACGCAAGTGCGGCAGCGTGATGAAGAAGAACATGGCGAACGGACCCGCGCCGTCGATGCGCGCCGCTTCCTTCTGCTCCTGATCGAGCGACTGGATCGCCGTGAAGAGAATCAGGAACGCGAACGGCAGCCATTGCCACGACACGATCATGATGACCGCGAAGAGCGGGTAGTCGGCGAACCAGTCGATCGGCTGCATGCCCATGGAACGCATCAGCGAGGCGACCAGGCCATACACCGGGTGCAGGATCATGTTCTTCCAGATCAGCGCGGACACCGTCGGCATGACGAAGAACGGCGCAATCACCAGAAGCCGCGCAATGCCCTGCCCGATGAATTTGCGGTCGAACAGCACGGCGAGCAGCACGCCGCCGATCACCGTGATGCCGAGCGTCGAGCCGATCAGGGTCAGCGTATGGCCAATGGACGGGCCGAACGCCGGGTCGGTGGCGAGGAACTCGTAGTTATCGAAGCCCGCGAAACCCTTTACATCGGGATTGAGCAGGTTGTAGCGCGAGAACGAAAACCAGATCGTCATCGCGAGCGGGATCGCCATCCACAAGAACAGGAGACCGGTCGAGGGCGTGATCAGCCAGCGCACCGACTTCGCGCGCTTCTTGTCGCGCTCGGCCGCGGACTCCTGGTAGTGGTCGGAGATAGGGGGATTCAGTTGACTCATCGTGACACCTCTCGATGATTGACCGGCCGCGCATCTTCGGAGGGCGAAGACGCGCGGCCTGCGAACTACGTGACTTACTTCTGATAGCCCGCCTGTTTCACTGCGCGATCGGCTGCCGCGTTGGCGGCCTTGAGCGCGCTATCGACGCTGCCCTGATTCGCGACGACGCCGGCGATCGACTGACCGACTACCGTGCCGAACGACTGGAACTCGGGGATGCCCACGAACTGGATGCCGCTATACGGCACCTTCTTGAGCGACGCATCGTTCGGATTGGCGCTTTCGATCGCCGCCAGCACGAAGTCGCCGAACGGCGCGGCCTGTTTGTACTCGGGGCGCGCGTAGGTGGACTTGCGCGTGCCCGGCGGCACCGAGGCCCAGCCCTCGTCCTTGCCGACCATTTCGATATATTCCTTCGACGTGGCCCACGCGGCGAACTTCTTCGCGGCGTCCTGCTGCTTCGACGTCTTCGGGATCGCGAGCGACCACGACCACAGCCAGTGCGAGCCCTTCGGCGTCACGGCGATCGGCGCGGCGGCAAAGCCGATCTTGTCCGAGACCTGCGACTGCGCCTTGTTGTAGAGCATGCCGGCGGCAACCGTCGCGTCGATCCACATTGCGCACTTGCCCGAGGACATCAGCGTGAGGTTTTCGTTGAAGCCGTTGGAGCTTGCTCCTGGAGGGCCGTCGGCCTTGAGCAAGTCCGCATAGAACGACACGGCCTTGTGCCATTCGGGCGAATCGAGCTGCGCCTTCCATTGTTCGTCGAACCAGCGGCCGCCGAAGGTGTTCACCACCGTCGAAACGAAGGCCATGTTCTCGCCCCAGCCTGCCTTGCCGCGCAGGCAGATGCCGTATTGGCCCTTGGCCTTGTCGGTCAGCTTGTCGGCGAATTGCTTGATCTGATCGTAGGTCGGCTGATCGGGCATCTTGAGGCCGGCCGCGTCGAACAGATCCTTACGGTAATAGGTCATCGAGCTTTCGACGTAGAACGGCAGCGCATAAAGCTGGCCGTTGTACGAGAGACCGTCGCGGGCGGTTTTCACCACGTCGTCGAGATCGTAGTTCGCGGGCAGATTGGCCATCGGCGTGAGCCAGCCACGCTTGCCCCACTGCGGCGCTTCGTACGTGCCGATGGTGAGCACGTCGAACTGGCCGCTGTTGGTCGTGATGTCGGTGGTGGCGCGCTGACGCAGCACGTTTTCTTCGAGAATCACCCACTTCAGCTGGATGTCCGGATTGGCCTTCTCGAACGCGGGCGAGAGCTTTTTCAGCTCGATCATGTCCGGGTTGTTGAGCGTGGCCACCGTGATGGTGGTCGCTGCTTGCGCAGGCGGCACGAAGGCCGCGCTTGCCGCGATGAGCGATGCGACGACGCCGGTCACGGCAAGCTGTGCACGCGGCTCTGTCCGAACGATAGTGTGGATGCGTTTCATTGTGGTGCGTCTCCTTTTTTGTTGGCATGGGCGCCATGCGGGAAACAGGCCGTGCGGCGATGTCTTCGATGCCGTCGGTGCCTGTCTCGCAAGCGCCGGTGTGCCGCTGCCTGCTGCCTCAGGGATGCGCGATGGATATCGCGTGGATTCCGGTTTTGCTTCGGGTTTTCTTTTGAATCTTCGCTGCGGTATCGCCTCTTACCTTTCGCTGCCTTCTTTGGTCTTGCGCCCTACCCTTGCGTGCTTATCGTGCCGTTTCACTATAGACGGTGCGCCTCGCGCTGCAAGGGCCGTCAACTCGTCCGCTTGCCGCTTTTCGACGCTGAGCTTGCGGGCCATGATGTCGTTGACCGCGAAGACATGGCCGTGGATTTCCCGCGATTTGCCGAGGATTGGATGCATGTCGATGAGCGCCGCGTGACTGAAGGGAATGTCGATACCGCCGGAACGCTCGACGGTCTTGGCGACGATGCGCTCGAACACATGTACGCGTTCGCCAGCGTCTTCGGAGCGCCGACGGAGTTCGCTCTCGTCATCGACCACGAGCTTCGCGCCTTCTTCAAGAAAAGACCGCGCCACCGCTTCGCCCATACCACTCGTGGCAACCGTGATGATCGCCACCTTGTCGCTCAATCTCACCGACATCTCCGAGATCTTTGTTTGGTTCGAAGTGAGCGAACGCTCTGGCTTCGATCAATTGCTCTTTGTGTGGTCGAATGATCGGCGTTGTGTAGAGAAGTGTCAAGGCGGGAAAACCAGTTTCGATGGTGCGACGCGCAATTGCGTCCGCGGCGGAAAGCCGCGCCAGTCGCTGCTTCGAGCAACGGTCGTTCCTAAAGGTGCACTCGACGCTGATACGTTATATCATCTCGGAATTCTCCGATGCGGCATTCGACATGAACGCCGTGTCATGCATTAAACCCGGACACCGAGCCTCAACATGACCGCATCCGTCGAAACCATGCTTGCTCGCGCGGAAGCGCTGGCCATCGAGCGCGGCGTCGCGCTCACACCCTTGCGCCGGCACGTGTACGAACTCGTGCTGAAGGCGCATAAGCCGATCGGCGCCTACGACCTCATCGACGCAATGGAGCCGAAGCGCGGCGCGCGCGTGCCGCCCACCACTGTTTATCGCGCGCTCGACTTCCTGGTCGAGAACGGCTTCGTGCATCGCATCGAATCGAAGAACGCGTTCGTCGCCTGCTGCGATGCCGGCAAGCCGCACGAAAGCCAGTTCCTTATCTGCGACGACTGCGGCAACACGCTCGAAATACAGGGCCGCGATCTGGCTTCGTCGCTTTCGGCCACGCCGCCTGCGCATGGCTTCGAAGTGCGGCATCAGGTCGTCGAATTGAGCGGACTGTGCAGCGATTGCCAGAAGAAGCACCGCCACGCCTGAGCGCACGTCGTTCGAGCCACGAACCATGCCCCTGCCGCACCGCGCCGGCACGCCCTATAACGACTCAAGGAACCCGATGAAACTCGCGCATGTCCTCACCTGCCTCGTCGCCGCATTCGGCTTTTGCCAGGGAGCTTTCGCGCAAGCCACGCGCGTGCCCGTCGTGGCGGCTGAAAACTTCTATGGCGATGTGATCCGCCAGCTCGGCGGCGATCACGTGCAGGTGACGAGCATCCTCAGCAATCCGGATGAAGATCCGCATCTCTTCGAAGCCAGCCCGAAGACCGCGCGTGCGCTTCAGCACGCGGCGCTGGTCGTCTACAACGGCGCGGACTACGATCCATGGATGGACAAACTGCTCGCGGCATCGAGAAAGAACGACACGCGCACGATAATCGTCGCGGCGCAGCTCGTCGGCAAGAAGTCCGGCGACAATCCGCATCTCTGGTACGACCCGGCGACCATGCCCGCCGTCGCTAAAGCGGTGACCCAGTATCTCGTAAGCGCGGACCCGTCCCACAAGAGCGATTACGACGCGCGCCTCGCGACCTTCCTGAATTCGCTCAAGCCGATCGATGCCGGCGTCGCGCAACTGCGCGCACACTTCAAGGGCGTGCCGGTGACGGCCACCGAGCCGGTGTTCGGCTATATGGCCGATGCCATCGGCTTCGAGATGCGCAATCAGCGCTTCCAGATGGCCGAGATGAACGAGACCGAGCCGAGTCCCGCCGATATCGCCGCTTTCGAAAAAGACCTGAGCGAGCGGCGCGTGCACGTGCTCATCTACAACAGCCAGGCGACGGGCGCGCTCACGAAACGCCTGCTCAACGTGGCGAAGGACGCGCATTTGCCTAGCGTCAGCGTGACGGAGACGTTGCCTGCCAACAAGACCTATCAGCAATGGATGCTGGGTCAGCTCGATTCGTTATCGGGCGCCTTGCAAGGATGGCAAAGATGAGCGTTCACTCGGGACCCGCGCTCGAAGTCGATCGCGTGACGCTGGAACTCGGCGGCCGCACGATCCTCGACGACGCAAGTTTCACCGTCCACACGGGCCAATTCATCGGCGTGCTCGGGCCGAACGGCGCGGGCAAGACCACGCTCATGCGCGCGCTGCTCGGCCTCGTGCCGCTCGCCGGCGGATCGATTCGCGTGAACGGCGCGGCGGTGGTGCGCGGCAATCCGACCATTGGCTATATGCCGCAGATTCGCAGCGGGCTTGCGGGCCGGCGAGTGTTGGGCCGCGATTTCGTCGCGATGGCGGCGGACGGACATCACTGGGGCGTGCCGCATCGCAATGCCCGCATTCGCGCGGATGTCGAGCGCGTGCTCGATCTCGTCGGCGCGGTGCAGCTTGCCGGGCGGCCGCTGTCCGAGTTGTCGGGAGGCGAGCGGCAGCGCTTGCTGCTTGCGCAATGTCTGCTCGGCGATCCGCGCCTTCTCTTGCTCGATGAACCGCTCATCAGTCTGGACCCGCGGCATCAGACGGGCGTGGTCGAACTCGTGCGGCGTGTGCAGCGCGAATTGAACATCACCGTGTTGTTCTCGGCGCATGAACTCAATCCGCTGCTCAACTCGCTCGACCGCGTGCTGTATCTCGGCAATGGACGCGCGGCGCTCGGCACGGTCGATGAAGTCATCTCGAAGCCGGTGTTGTCGAAGCTGTATGGCTCGCCGATCGACGTGATGCGCGTGAACGGCCGCATCTTCGTGATGTCGGGCGATGTGGAGATCGACAAGCTCGATCATGCGCACGAAGAAGGCGACGAACATGCTCATGAGCACGATCATGGTCATGGCCACGCGCATGCGCACGGTCACGACACGAAGGGAAAGCATACGCACAATGTTTGAATACGACTTCATGGTCAACGCATTCGCGGCGTCGGGGATCGTCGCGGTGCTGTCGGGGATCGTCGGCTATTTCCTGGTGCTGCGCGGGCAGACGTTCGCGGGTCACGCGTTGTCGCATGTCGGCTTCACGGGCGCAACGGGCGCCGTGTTGATCGGCCTGCCGCCGCTTTGGGGGATGATTGGCGTCACACTTGCGGCGGGCGTCGGCATGGGCGCGCTCGGCGAGAAGCTCGCGGGACGTGACGTGGCGATTGGCGTGATTTTGTCGCTATCGCTTGGCTTCGGTCTGTTGTTTCTGCACTTCTTTACGGCTTATGCGACGCAGGCTACGGCTCTCTTGTTCGGCAATGTGCTGGGCGTGAGTCATAGCGTGTTGATCGTGCTGGCGGGGCTTGCGGTCGTGAGTCTGGGCGCGTTGGCGGTGATCATGCGGCCGCTGTTGTTTGCTTCGCTACAGCCGGAGCTGGCGGAGGCGAAAGGGGTTTCGCTGCGGCTCGTGTCGACGTTGTTTCTAGCGATTACCGCGTTGGCCGTGGCGGCTTGTACGCAGATCGTCGGAGTGTTGCTCGTTTTTGCGTTGATGGTCGGGCCGGCTGCCGCTGCGCAGAATTTGACGACGCGGTTGTCGTCGGGGTTGGTGTTGGCTGGTCTTTTTGCGCTCGCGCAGGCTTGGGTGGGGTTGACGCTTGCCTACTACACGGATTGGCCTACCAGTTTCTGGATTACGATGCTCGCGGCTTTGGTTTATGGGGTTAGTTTGTTGAGGAAGGGTTGAGAAGGTTTTTTGCTGCTTTTGCGGGCGCGGTGGGTTGGAGTTTTGTCGTTGTCTTGCGTTTTGGTTTAGTAGCCGTCTCCTGCCGGAGTAGCTTTCTTTGCGGCTGCAAAAAGTTACCAAAGAAAGCAGCTTCCGAACCGCTTAGCGGGTTGCATTCTTTATTCGGCGCGGTTGAGAAGTTGGGCCGCTATCTTGCGTTTTGGTTTAGTAGTCGCCTCCCCGGCGGGGGGTTACTTTCTTTGCAAAGCAAAGACGGGTTTGAGGCTGAACCCCTCATGGATAGGGATTTACAAGGGAAATCCGGCTTTTTCCGTCCAACATCCCGTCCAACACCGTCGCTCACCGGCGCGCGCGGGCTTGTTGCCCCAACCGAAACCGGCAAGACAGAGCAGGTTTTGCGAATGGGTATCGGCCCCGCCGTAACGGAAGGTTTCGGTATAGCGATACTTCTTCCATGTGCGATACAGCAGCGTCACGAATCGGTGATGGAATTGATCGAGGAACGCTTCGACCGCCTCGTGTCCTTCTTCGCGTTGCGCGATATCGTCGAGGTAATGGCTCGGCATCGCGGCATCGACACCGTACAGACCCATGAAAGTCGTGCGAACGACGGGCGGCAATGGAACAGCGTACGGGCCATCGCTAGAGTCATCGAGTTCGACACGCGCGATCTCGCCCGCAGGGAAACCCATGCAAGGATGCGAGCCAAAGCGCACCGGCTCATGCTCGTGCGTGTCTCGCTCGCAAAAGCCAAAGCCGTTTGCCATCTCGGGGTGGCTTGCTTCAAGCGATCGGCACAGTTGCGTGAAGCTCATCGCCGGCGCATGTGCGAGCAAAGCCGCGATAAGCGGTTCGATCGACTGTTGCATATCGGGCAGATCGCGCGGTTTCATAGTGGCGAGCGCCACGTCTTGCCGCGCGGCCATTCGACGCGCTTCTGCGTCGGCAGACTGATGACCTCGAGCTTCGTGAACAGGTTGATCTCCGCGTAAAGCTCGAAGAACCGATGCAGCAGTTCGCCGAACAACATCACATCGCCGTCACCCGAGAACGCCTGCGAATCGATCGTCACTTCGATCAACACGCCACGCTCTAGGGCCCCGCCCGACACCTCTTCGAGCAGCGTCTCCGATACCCACAGAATGCCCGCCAGCCGCCTGCGATTGAGTTCGTCATTGGTCCAGTCGTAAAGCGCCAGCGCACCGCGCAACACTTCGGCATTCATCATCGACAGGAAGTTGGGCGCGAGGTGTGACAGCACGCGCCACTGGAAGCGATCGCCGGTCGGCGGGTACAGCGGCATCGTCGGCGCGACGAGGTTTCTCACGCCGACAAGCTCCGCTGCGCCGCCCACCATTTCGTCGATGCGTGCTTCACGCAGGCCCTTGCGCGGCAACAGGCCATTCGTGCCGGTCACGCGCAGTGACACGCTTTCTTCCGGCAAGTCCTCCATCGACTCCCATGCGTTGCCGCCGAAGATCAGCCACGTCTCATGCAGGCCGTCCATGCCGGGGCGCACGCGCGTATGGAAATAGCGCTCGGGCGACTCGTGCCGCATCATGCCGCCGCGATGACGGAAGTTCGAGAACGGCACGTATTCGAAACTTTGCGCTGTGACGTGATCGAAGCCGACCACGCCATCGACGGAATAGGTTTCGATGTGCTCGCCCTGATGGCTCGCCGGAATTACGCGGTATTCCGTTTCATGATGGTCGATCACGAGCGGTTCGGCGTCCAGTTCGAACAGATTGATTACCGGCGTGCAGAACAGCCGCACGTTGTCTTTGCTGAAGCGCATGTCGTGCGGATAGGTTTCTTTCAGCACGATGTCCAGTTCGAAATGCGTGGAGCGTTCCGGCAGCTCGTTCACGTCGAGACCGCAGATATCGACGAACAGGAATTTTTCGCGGAACGTGAAGTATTCGAGCAGCAGTTGATAGCCCGCGAACGCCGCGTCGGACTTGGGCCAAAGGCGTTCTTCGGGCGAGAAGCCAGCCGGTTCGATCGTCACGCCATCGAGCGGTAGAGCTTCGCCATCGCGCATTTCAGGGATACGCCAGTCGATCGCATGCACGTGTCGCGTGAGCGCGAGGTGCATGGCGAACGCGACGGGCTGATCGGCGCTCAGGTGCAGGCGCAGGCGCGAGAGGTCGGTTTCGTTGCGCTTGGCGGCGGCATCGAGTCTGAAGGCAAGCCGGATGATCGAGCGGCCATCGTGACGCACGCCCGGTCCCGCCTGCTCCAGACGCACGGGGTGCAAGTCCACCGGCTGCGTCGTGCGATACAGGCATTGGACGTTCTTCTGCGTAATACCGTCCGATGCGTCTCGGGTCACCGGAATCGGTTTCGATCGGACCGTTACGCCTGCGGGCACTTGTTCGGTGCGCTCGTGTTTCTCCATACGCGGGATCAATTCGACGATCGACAGCGCCGGGATCATGCGCAGGTAATGCGGCCATAGCAGGCTCACGAGTCCTTCGGTCAGTTCGGGGAGTTCGTCGTCGAGTTTCTGCTGCAAGCGGCCGGTGAGGAACGCGAAGCCTTCGTATAAGCGTTCGACGTACGGATCGCGGTCACCGACGCGATCGAGATTGAGCATGCGGGCGCGGTCGGGATGAGCGCGCGCGAACTCGCGGCCCGACTCGCGCAGATAGCGCATCTCGGCTTCGTAGTAGCGCAGAACTGGGTCCTGATCCTGGCGAGATGGCGGGAAGTCGGGTTCGATGCCGCTGGTGGTGTCGTGCTTCATTCTGTTCAAACGGGTTACTGCAACTCGGGTGGCAGCGGCGGCAGCACGGGCGTTCCTGCGACCACGCCGCCCTTGCCGACGATAAACACGCGCTGCGGCATCTTGAAACCGCGCAGCTTGAGCAGATCAAGCGGTCCCGCGCCAACCTGTGCCTTCAGGTCGTAGTGCAGCGGAAAGCCGCTGTCCTGATTGAAGGTCAACGCGTAGCTTGTGCTGTCGAGCGGCTTTACTTTGGCGGTGCCAAGCAGACGCAACAGCGCCCAGTCACCATTCGCCTGGAACGCGATGCGCGTGCCCGCCGTATCCGATTCCCACGTCAGCGTCGTGCGCCCATTCTGACCGTTGCTCGGCCACACGATCGACGTGTACTGCTCCAACTGGTTGAAGTACTCGATCTTCGTGCCATCGATCGTCAGCACATTGCGCGTTACCTCAGGCGTCGGATGCGGCATAAGCTGGAACCGATAGTTCGCATCGCCCTGCGTGTAGAGTTGCGCGCCCAGCGTCGCTAATTGGCGCAGCGCCGACAGGAACTCGGGATCGAACTGCAGCGCTTGCGGGGCGAGGTCGTTCGGGACCCATGCGTTGCCTTGCTGCTGCAAGATACCGGCGAGTTGCGTCGTCACGAAGCGCGAGATCAGCCCCGTATCGGGCTTGATGTAGCGGCCAAGTTCGACGAAGGACGCGTCGGCGTCCGTGTCGGCGAACGGGTAATGGCCGTCGAATGAACTGGCGAACGGTGCGGCCACTGCCGAGCGCCACAGGTCGTTCAGACTGGCCGCAGCGGGTTGCAGAATCGTTTGCCATCCACATCGAGCGGACGAGCGAACAGCGCGTCACCGAAGCCCGACCATTGCGAGCCGAGGCTCGCGGCGGTGAGTGCGGCATCGTCCCGCGCCTGCGTGAGTTCGGAGAGCTTGCCCTGAAACACGGCCTGCGCCATTTGACGCGCCATCGCCTGCGCATCCGCGCCGGTGGCGATCTGTTGCAGCTTTAGGCGCATGGTGGTGGCGACTGTCAGAAAGTGCGCGAGGCTGACGCCGCGGAAGTCGGCAG
The DNA here is from genome assembly GCF_031450875.1 of Caballeronia sp. LZ001. Classification (NCBI taxonomy): domain Bacteria; kingdom Pseudomonadati; phylum Pseudomonadota; class Betaproteobacteria; order Burkholderiales; family Burkholderiaceae; genus Caballeronia; species Caballeronia sp. LZ001. The sequence continues at coordinate 2,612,600 of NZ_JARTVX010000004.1, forward strand.
CGCTTCTGCTGCCGGATCTGCTGTTGGCTTTGGCGCCTGTCATCACGTCATCGCCCATCAGCGCGAGCAGCGGGCCGAAGGGTTTGTCGAGTGGATTGACGATCGGTTCGCTCGGGTTGTTCGTCTTTGTACCGATCATGTCCTGAGCCTTGCGCACCAGCGTGTCGGTCAGCGCCTGCGACGGACGGCCCGCTCCGGCCTGATATTCGACCGACTTCATCAGCGCGATCAACGGTGATGTCTGCGCATCGGTCAGGCGCGTAAGCTGGCTGATCGCTGCACTCAAGTTCGTGGCAGGCTGCCACTGGATGCTGTTTAGCATCGACTGCCACGCGGCGGCGTATTCGGAGAAGTAGCGCGCCCGCAGGCGCAGGCGCACTTCCTCCATGTCCTGCTGCGCTTCGAGCGCCGCACCGGGCACACGTGCGGCGCGTGCATCGGCGAGCACCCAATCGGCGCTGACGCGGCCTTCCTTCGCGGCCTTGTCGATGGCATCGCTCACGATCCCGTCCCACGCGGCGCGCGTATAGACGCCGGGAACCGTCTGCGCCGATGCGAACAGGCCCCGCGCGTCCGCGCCGTTGAGCAGTGTCGGCAAGGTCATATCCGCGTACTTGCCTTTCACCTGCGCGATCACGGATTGATAGAGCGTGTCGCCGCACGAAACCTGCGCGATCCGCTTGGACGTCACCTCGAAGCATCGCTCACGCAGTTATCGCAAGCCCGCGCCGACGCTTTGCCTAACGCCGACGAGCAACAACGCGATTACGACGCGCTTAAAGCCTATCTGATGCTCGCTGACCCGAAGCACGCCGATGCCGCGTTCCTGTCCAGGCAACTCCCAAGCGCATGGCCCGCGAACCCAGACATGCGCACCGGCGAGTTGCTCGATCTCTCGCAGCGCCTCGCCTCCTTCTATGCCAATCATCTCCGCGCGCATCCCGAATGGCGTCTCAGCGGATCAAGCGATCTCGTCGGCATGGCGCGTAACACGCTGGTCAACCAGATCGGTCTGCAAAACTCCGATGATCGTCGAATACGGTTGCCATAGTGCGACCAACAATTCGTCATTGCGATTCAGGCCCGCGCGCAGATACCACGGTGCACCGTGCTGCTGGCGGTATTCGAGCTTCTCGATTTGCTGTTGAAGGTCGAGTTGCCTGCGTAAAGCGGCAGAGGTGTTCGGTTGAACGGCGAGCGCCGCATCGACCGTACTGCGCGCATCCTGAACGAGGGAGCGGTTGCCGATGAACGAGATCGTCATCGCCGCGCACCAGGCGATGGCGCCGATCATCACCAGCGCCGCCAGCGCGTTCGGCCAATAAAAGCCGATACGCCGTCCTTTGCGCGGATCGACGCGTGCGCCGATTTCACGCCAGATTGGCAGCAGCGCGCGCGGTTGCTCACGCGGCACTGTCGTCTTGTTCGCAATCCGTTCGGCCACTTCCTGCGCAACATCTTCCTCGTGTGCAGGAATTGGCGTCGGAACGGCGGGCGTCGCATAGACCGGCGCAAACATAACGCCCGCGAGCGATGCACGACGCCACTTCGATGCACATAACGTTTGCCATGCGCTCACGATTTGCTCGCGCCGCACATCGAGATACTGCGATATTTCGGCCAGATACCAAACCGGCTTCGCGTTGCCCAATAGCGCCACGCCAACGTCCGCTGCCGCCTTTTCGATCACGCTCAGTTCGTGCGTCAACAAGTTGGTCGATGCTTGCGTATCCGCGTTCAACGGCGTCGGAATGAATGCGCCCAGCGCATGAAATTCGTCAGGGCGCTCGCCGCGTACGCTCACCGTGTGCAGCAACGTCACCGGGGCTGCCCAGCCCAACTCACGCGCCAGATTCGAGAGCGCACGGGGCCGCTCCTCATTCACCGGCAGCGCTTCGCTGGCCTGCATCACGGGAATGACGGCATCTACCGGGCGCGCGCGGCGCAAACGGCGAAGCTGAGTGCGCCACGTTTCAGGGTCGATGCCATCGGGCGCGGCATGCACGAGGATCGTATCGCCCACCCGCAGTACGGCCGATTGCTTGAGACCGGGCGCGACTTCATCGACGAGCGCTTCTTCGCCCGTGAGCATGAGCCACGGCATCGCGCTTCGCCAGCGCCATCCGATCGAGACGCGCAGTTCGTCGCACAGCAATTGCAGACGAGGATCGCGCTTCTGCGCTTTCGCGGAACGCGTCGCTTTGCCACTTTCACCGATATCGCCGATCCATCGCGCGAACTTCCCGTACAGACCGAGCCACAGCGCCCCCGCGTGCACAACCAACACGACCGCAAGCACAAGAACGATCCTGAGCAACGCAGAAATGCGCATTTCCAGCGACGTGAGACCGGTGATGTCGGCACGTCCCCACCATGCGAGCGCGCCCAACAGCGCAGCGATCAGGAAAGCGCCCAGCGCGACGCCCCAAATGATAAGGAAACCAGACGATAGTGATGTGGAAGCTTTCGATTCAAGCGCTTTCAGGTTGTTGCCCGGCGTACTCGGTGTGGTCATGCAAAGGATTTGTGTTGACGTAGAGAATGGCAGACTGCAAGCGATCGACAATCAGGTGTGGGCCTGCCAAACGCGATTCGATCGCGGCTGCGATGGAAAGCCATGCGTTTGCTGCGCCTGCATCGCCCAATACGCGATCCAGACGGCCATGCGATTCGCGGGTGGCGATGCCGGTGAAAGAGGCTTGTTTGAGCGTATCGAGTAGCGTGCTGTCGTGATTGCGCTCGAGACGCGTGAGCCACGCACGTGTGATGGTCTGAGGTTCGGCCTTGCCCCATATCGTTGTGTTGCAAATGAGATCGCGCAGCGACTCGACGCCGGCCAGTTCCTCGACCGGGCGGTGTAAGGTCGCAAGCACACGTATCGGCTCGGGAAGTTGATAGAAGCCCGGACTCAGCAGCACCGCAACAGCCGCTTCGCTGCTGTTGGCGGGCGGATCGGCGTCATGCCAGGCGAAGGCCAGAATCAACAACGCGCGACGCTCGCGCGAGTCGAGCCAAGCGTCGGCCAGCATCAGATTGTGCGGCGCTGGCTCAGCCGCGCATTCGAGTGCGGGCGCGCCTGCGATGCGCAACGCATCGCGCGCTTGCTGTGTGCGCAGGTCCATTTCGTCGGGATGCGCCAGCACGCGCGCGAGCGGTGCGTATTGCGGACCATATTGCGCGAGCGCTTGCAGCGCCGGAATCAGCGGCGCGAGTGCATCGACGAGCTTCAGTACGACGGTGGCGATTTTAGGTACGGCTTCGCATGCTTGATCATGCTCTTCGTTCGCCTGGTCCTCATTGTCCTCGGGCTCGGGCTTCGCCTGCGTCGTCGCCTGAACCAGCGACGTGACGCGCGTCAAAGCCGATTGCAGTTCCTTCAGCGCGGCGTTCATCTCCAGATGCGGCGCATTCGGACTCGACAACGCGTCGGCAGAAAAGAACAGCCCCTTCGATCCGTGAATGGTCGCGTGGCCCTGCGTGTGAATTTCGACGCCTTCACCGCGAAGCTGCTTCTGGTTGTCCACCAGATAGCCCATGCTCACCGACGACTTCTGATAGATCGTCGCCAGCTTCACGCCTTCGCGGCCTTTGAAGTCCTCGAAGCGCACCTTGTTGGCGAGCAGCGCCGAGCGCCACACCGAACGCGAGTTCCAGCCCTCAAGCCCGTGAACGTGATTCGTGTGTGAATAGTCGAAGGCGGCGAATCCTATATAGGGCCTGTCGATATCGGAATTTGTGAAGAAAATTCTGACTTCCGTTCCGGGTAGCAAGGGCGCATGAAACCCGCCTTCGCGCGAGGCCGACGGCGTCATCAGCCGTAGCCGCATGCTGTTCGATCCCGACTTGCCCGCGCCATGATGGAAGTGGAACCGGACAAGATATCGACCATGCTGGTCTAAATCCGGGTACGGGCTACCCTCGGCGCTCGATTCGATCGTCGCGATGATCGAGCCGTTCATCCATTTCCAGTCGCGCTCGGGGACGTACTCGGGCCGCCATATCTTGTCCGCAGGCGTGGCTTCGAATTCGTTCAGAACCGGCTTGGAGAGCGAACCCGTCGTCTTGAGCTTGACGATCACCAGACCATAAGGCGCTTTCGGCAACTTGTGGTTGGTGGTCGTCAGCACCCAGCCCGGATACAGCCCGGCGATGTTCGTCGTGCCAGTGTGGATGACCTGCTTCGAAGCAATGTCCTGCGCACGAACTTTGGTGAGCGCCTGCGCCTCTTCCGGAGTATGGAAATGCTCGCTGCTCCGATTGATTTGGCCATGGAGCGTTTTGTCGCCTCGATCCACATACGCGATCGCGGACACCGGCGCATTGGGCGTCCGATAGTTGTGATCGCGCAACTCGACGCTTTCAGGCAGCAGCGTCTGCCTGCGCTTGATGCTCAGCAGCGCTTCGTGAAACTCGCCGTCCAGACCATTGGGACGGATGTAGGGCACGTCGATCGAACGCATGTAACCGTTCGCACGGTTATCCACCACGAGCGTATCGCGATGGGTTTTACTGTCGAGCGGAGCGTGCCTGAAGTACCAATACAACCCATGCCGTAAGCACTGACGTCGGAAAAATTCAAGAACACTTTCCTCGTGCATCAGCAGTTGATCGTAGCGCTGATCGACGCCCTCAAAATTCAACTCGATATCATGCGGAAAGAGATGTTCACGATCGACCAATAGCTCGTAGAAAATGTCCTTGAGCGTCTTCTGTAAAAAGACGTTTGACGTCTTCGTCAGATCGAGTAAGGACACACGTGGCGCGATCTTCAGACGGAATTGCGCACCATCGTTGCTTGAACTCTGGTGCGTGAATTCACGGACTACGCCGTGCAAGGTCCGCGCGTGACGCGATGCGGTGTCGAGGTACTTCAGCGCCGCGCGCTCCTCGACGACGAAGGACACGTTCTTGCCGAGAAAGTGGACGCCATCGAGCGTCTGATCGTCGGAATAGATGAGGATATCGAGTTCGAACAACTCGTTCATCGCTTCCGTGATGGTGTATTCCAGCGGACGGACCGGGACCTTAAGTCCTGCGACAGTCAATGAGAGGTGCTGGGAAAGCCATGCGTTGCGATCTTTGATTGCCGTCAGAAAATCGGTTGCAGCCATGTCTTGCGTTGCCTCGTGTTCGAAAGGACGACGAAATTACTTTTTCGACCACGTGCCATTGTGACGCAATAAATCGCTGCCATTAGGCATGAACTGAGCGGGATTCTGTAGGAACCGCTGAATATTCCGCAGATTCAAGAAGTTATATGCGTGTGTGCTGGAACGGTTCAGGTCAACATTCGGACTTGTCCGATGCGACATTCGATGCTTGGGCCACGCTTACCGATATTGGCCCGCACCACACCAGACCGGCGGCTTGCTGTTTGAACTCCGGGGAAAACGTACGTCGTTGCTTGCTCATCAGACACCTCTTCATGGCGACCATTCTCGCCTAAATCAGCGTCCGGATTCATTAGACCAATACACAGTGAAGTCAAAAACGCCGCATACCTAATAATTGATTAACCACAAGCGCGAACAATGGGAAGTGCTCAAAGGGTTTGTGGGAAATAGCGAGGAACCAGTTGTGCTTCAGAAGCCGGTTCCAAAGCTGCTTTCTTTGGTTACTTTCTTTGCAGCAGCAAAGAAAGTAACCCCTCCGCCGGGCAGGCGGCTACTGCAAAGAACCGCAAGAAACCAGAGCAACTTCCCCGAAGAAAAAAGCGCTCCAACCAAATACCAAAACCAAAGCCAGCCGAAACCCAAAAAAATCACTTACACAAAACCCGCGCATGATGCGCAACATGCTCCCCCACGAACGTGGAAATAAAAAAGTACCCATGATCGTACCCATCGTGCTTACGCAAGACGACCCCTCGATGCCCCGCCTCCCGAGCATTCCGCTCGAAAACATCCGGAAAAAGCTGCCCGTCGAGAAACTGATCCGCAAGTCCTTGATCGATCAAGATCCCGCCATCGAAACGCGAAGCCGCATCGCCGATAACGAGTTCGCTGGCATCGTATAGCTTCCACGCTTCGCGATTATCACCAAGATATCCGGAGAAAGCCTTAACGCCCCAGGGACACAAAGACGGCGCGGCAATTGGCGCAAACGCCGACACCGAGCGATAAAGATCAGGATTACGCAACGCGAGCACGAGCGCACCATGCCCACCCATCGAATGCCCGAAGATGCCAATCCGGTCCTCGCGCAACGGCAGCTCTCGCAAAACCAGCTCACGCAACTCCTGCGTCACATACGAATACATCCGATACCGCTCGGCCCATGGCGCCACCGTCGCATCGACATAAAAACCCGCGCCAACGCCAAAATCCCACGCATCGGATTCGCCCGGAATACCCGCTCCTCGCGGGCTCGTATCCGGCGAAATCAATGCAATGCCATGCTCGGCAGCGTAACGTTGCGCACCGCCCTTGATGGGAAACGTCTCTTCGGTACAAGTCAGGCCGGCAAGATAAAACAACGCCGGCACGCGCGAATGGGCAGCCTGCGCGGGCAGAAAAACCGAAAAGCGCATCGGCAGGCCAATCACGTCCGACTGATGCCGGTAAATACGCTGCACGCCATCGAAACAACGGTGTTCTTCGACGAGTTCGAGCATGGCTGCATCCTCTCTCAATAGATCACGACGGAACGAATGGATTCGCCCTTCTTCATCAGGTCGAAGCCTTCGTTAATACGTTCAAGCGGCAAATGGTGCGTAATCAGATCGTCGATATTGATCTTGCCTTCCATGTACCAATCGACGATCTTCGGCACATCCGTGCGTCCACGCGCGCCGCCGAATGCCGAGCCCTTCCATTCGCGCCCGGTCACGAGCTGGAACGGCCGCGTGCTGATCTCCTGCCCCGCCGCCGCCACGCCGATGATGAACGACTGTCCCCAGCCCTTGTGCGTGCATTCGAGCGCCTGACGCATCAGCTTCACATTGCCCACGCATTCGAAGGAATAGTCCGCGCCGCCATCGGTGAGTTGCACGATATGGTCGACCACGTTCTCCACTTCGTTCGGGTTGATGAAGTGGGTCATGCCGAACTTCTTCGCAAGCTCCACGCGCCCCGGATTGATATCGACACCGATAATCTTGTCCGCGCCCACCATCTTCGCGCCCTGGATCACGTTCAGGCCGATGCCGCCCAGCCCGAACACGACGACGTTCGCGCCCGCTTCGACCTTCGCCGAATACACGACCGCGCCCACGCCGGTCGTCACGCCGCAGCCGATGTAGCAAATCTTGTCAAAAGGCGCGTCCTCACGAACCTTTGCGACGGCGATCTCCGGCACCACGATGTAGTTCGAAAACGTCGACGTGCCCATGTAGTGAAAGAGCGGCTTGCCGTCGATGGAAAAGCGCGAGGTCGCATCGGGCATCAAGCCCTTGCCCTGCGTCGCGCGAATTGCCTGACAAAGATTGGTCTTGCGCGAGAGGCAGAATTTGCACTGACGGCATTCCGGCGTATAGAGCGGAATGACGTGGTCGCCCTTCTTCAGCGTGCCGACGCCCGGCCCGACATCCACGATCACGCCTGCGCCTTCGTGGCCGAGAATCGCGGGGAACAGGCCTTCGGGGTCGGCGCCCGAGAGCGTGTAGTAGTCGGTGTGGCAAATGCCCGTCGCTTTCACTTCGATCAGCACTTCGCCCGCGCGCGGGCCTTCGAGATCGACTTCCTCGATGGTGAGCGGCTTGCCTGCTTCCCATGCGATTGCTGCTTTGGTCTTCATCGTTCAAGGCTCCTGATGTCGTTTGATAGGAATTAGCGGATCACGTTCAGCGCTTCGTAGCATGCGCCCATCGTGTGATAGTCGGTCTTGCCGGCGGGGCTTTTCTCGTCGTTGTACTGGCGGTTATCGCGCGTGAGGATGCGATACCACGCGCCGTACTTGTGATCGACGAAATGCGCCCAGCTATAGGTCCACAAACGGTCGTAATCGTTCCAGTAGCGCGTCGCGGCGGCGCTGACGCCATCGCGTTCGGCGCGATCCGCGAGCAAGGCCGCGGCCGCGAACGATTCCGCCTGCACCCAGAAGTACTTGTCCTCGTCGTAGAACTTGCCGTCGGGATCGAAGCCGTAGACCATGCCGCCGTGCTCGTCGTCCCATGACAGTTCCATCGCGCGATCGAAAAGCTCACGCGCACGCGTGACATGCCACGCTTCCGGACGATGCCGGTCGAGAATCATCAGCAGCTTCGCCCATTCGGTCTGATGTCCCGGCTGAAAACCCCAAGGCCTGAAGATGTTGCTGCGATCGCCCTTGTTGTAATCCCAGTCGACAGACCAGTCCGGCTTGTAGTGCTCCCACACGAGCCCGCCCGCAAGCGCTGCCTGACGGTTCACCATGTTGTCGGCGAGGAGCGCCGCGCGGTCGAGATAGCGCGCTTCGCCGGTCGCCTCGAAGGCGGCGAGAAACGCTTCGCACGTGTGCATGTTGGCGTTCTGGCCGCGATAGTCCGACACCTTCCAGTCGGCGCTCGCTTCGTCCTTGTACAAGCCGTGGGCGGCGTCCCAAAAGTGCGTCTCCATCAGTTGCCAGGTTTCGTCGAGATAGGCGCGTGCTTCGTCGAAACCCGCTTCGATCGCCTTCGCATACGCAAGCACGACGAACGCAAGGCCATAACAATGATTCGTCGCATCGGTGACGTCGCGGCCGGAGAGCGTCCACGCGTAGCCGCCCGTTTGCGGGTTGTAGTGAAACTCGCGCAGATAGTCGATGCCGTGCTTCACGCCGCCGCGGTATTCGTCGAGGCCGAAGTGCTTGTGCGCCATCGCGTAGTTGAAGACGAAGCGCGTGCTCGACACGAGATGCCGCGACTTGCGGTCGTAGATCGTGCCGTTGTTCTTGTAGTAGTGATAGAACCCGCCGTTCGGATCGAGACAGTGCGGGTGATAGAAGATCATCGTGTGCAGCGCGTGATCGAGCAGGAATTCGCGCGAGCGGAAAGCGGGTTGCGACGGTGCGGATGCGGACATGGCTGATTTCGATGTGGTCAGGGGCAGCTCATATGAAGCGGTTCTTCATGAACCGGACGGCGCGAACTTCGGTCGAGCGCAAAGTTTAAGCGGTAAAAGAAAAACGCGGCGCGGGGTCGGCGTGGGTTCGCTCTAGACATGGCACTTTGCGTAGCCGATGCCCCGAGCGCCCACGCTCAAAACCAGTCATGCGCGCGCTGGTACAGATCGATGAAGCGCGCATACCGCGTATCGAGTGCGGGGTTGGTTTGCGGAATCGCGACCCGTGTCGCGGATGGCGCGAGCGCGTGAATCTCGTCGATACGAAAGTGCCCCGCCGCGATGCCGCCGAGCATCGCCGCACCGCGCGTTGCCGCGTTCGGGCAATCGACGGCATGGAGTTCGGCTTGCAGGGAATCCGCGAGCAATTGACGCCAGCGTGCATCGATGGAACCGCCGCCCGCAAGCCGCAACGAAGTCAGCGGCGTGCCGTGCTGTCTGATGGCATCGAGTCCCGCACGCAATGCGAACGTCACGCCTTCGAAGGCGGCGCGCATCAACGTGCCGCGCGAATCGTTGAGACCGAGACCGAGCCAGCCGCCGCGCGCTGCCGGGTTCATCCACGGCGAGCGCTCGCCGCTCAGGTACGGCAGGAAGGTGACGGAGGCGCTCGGGTCGGCGGCGAAAGCGTCGTCGTAAGCGGCCGGCCACGATGCATAACCAAGCCAGCCGCGCACCGCTTCGAGCGCGACGCCCACGTTTTGCATGGCCGCCATGCGATACCACGCGCCGCTCGCCGCGCGATACGTATGCAGTCCGTGCACGGGTGCGGGCGCGGCGTCGCACATCACGATGATCTGGCCGCCGGTGCCCGTGGTGAGAAGCGCGTCGCCGTCGGCGGTGAGGCCGCTGCCGAGCGCGGCGCATGGCGTATCGCCCGCGCCGACGGCGAGCGGAATGCCCGCGCGCAAGCCCAGTTCCGCCGCCGCTGCCGCCGACAACGTGCCCGCCGTTGCATGCGATGCCGCGAGCGGTGCGAACCACGCGCGCTGCAAACCCAGCTTGTCGATGAGCGCATCGTCCCATTCGCCCGATGGCGCGGCGAGCGCCGTGGCGCATGCATCCGATGCATCCGTCACGAACGCGCCGCCCAGACGCGCGCGCAGCCAGTCCTTCGGCTGCAACGCCCAGCGCATCTGCGGGACAAGCGTGCTTTCATGCGCGACGAGCCAGCGCAACAGCGGACCGGCCATGCCCGGCGCGACGGGGTTTTGCTGCGGCTCGGGCCACGCATCGAGCAGATGGCTCGCGCGCGTGTCCGGCCAGAGCATCGCGGGGCGCAACGCGCGGCCGTTGGCATCGGCGGGAACGACGCCATGCATCTGACCGGAGAAGCCGATCGCGCGCACCGCCTGACGTTCGTCGACAGGAAGATGCGCGGCGGCATCGGCGAGCGCGGCGTACCAAGTATCGACGGAAGTTTCGGCCCAGCCGGGATGCGCGCTCGTGACGGAATAAGCACGGCTCGTCATGGCGACCTCGTGGCCGCGTTCATCGATGATGGCCAGTTTCAGCGAACCCGTACCGAGATCGATGCCTAAGAAACGCATGGGATTTCGTGCTTCGGAAGGAGTAAGGGAAAACGCGTAAATCGCGGGTTAACCCCGCCAATACGCGACGAGCATGAAAAACGGACTATACGCGCGCCGCCATGAACATCATAACGAGCACACGAAGATGGCGGCCTTTCGTCACACGACGGTTCTGCTTCGATAACCGCCAAACCCCTTGTAGCAAGGACTTCCGCGAAACGCAAACGATCCGGGCGCGCTAAATATATATCGGCGTGCGAACGCGGCGTATAGCGTCCCGTGGTCTTGTTCGCGCATTTTGATGCACTTACCGTGGAGGCCACACAAATGCCAAGGCATACAAGGAGAGAGACATGGCTTCGAACAAGGTGCATCCGGTGGACGAGCGTTTGCCGACAGGACAGTTACTGACACTTGGCATCCAGCACGTTCTTGTGATGTACGCGGGCGCGGTTGCGGTGCCGCTGATTCTCGGCGCCGCGATGAATCTGTCCAAGGATCAGATCGCGTTCCTCATCAGCGCCGATCTGTTTTCATGCGGCGTCGCCACGCTGATCCAGACGCTCGGTCTCTGGATCTTTGGCATCCGCTTGCCGGTCATCATGGGTTGTACTTTCGCCGCCGTCGGCCCGATGGTCGCCATCGGCACCAATCCTTCGCTCGGCATTCTCGATGTGTTCGGCTCGACCATCGCGGCCGGCGTGATCGGCATCGTGCTCGCGCCGATGATCGGCAAACTCCTGCGTTTCTTCCCGCCAGTCGTGGTCGGCACGGTGATCGCGGTGATCGGCTTGTCGCTGATGGGCGTGGGCATCAACTGGGCGGCGGGCGGTGTGGGCAATCCCGACTACGGCAATCCCGTTTATCTGCTGCTGTCGCTCGTCGTGCTTTCGCTGATTTTGCTCATCAACAAGTTCGCGCGCGGCTTCATCGCCAATATTTCGGTGCTGCTCGGCATTGTCGCGGGCTTCGTGATCGCCGCCATGCTCGGCCGCGTCAACATGGACGGCGTCGCGCACGCCCCGTGGGTCGGCGTCGTGCTGCCGTTCCACTTCGGCTTGCCGCACTTCGACGCGCTGTCGGTGGCGACCATGGTCATCGTCATGTTCGTGACCTTCATCGAGTCGACCGGCATGTTTCTCGCGGTCGGCGATCTCGTCGATCGTCCGGTGGATCAGAAAGCGCTCGTGCGCGGCCTGCGTGTCGATGGCCTCGGCACGCTGATCGGCGGCGTGTTCAACTCGTTCCCGCATACGTCGTTCTCGCAAAACGTCGGGCTGATCGGCGTGACGGGCGTGAAGAGCCGCTTCGTCTGCGCGACCGGCGGCGTGATTCTGGTCGTGCTCGGCCTCTTTCCGAAGATGGCGCAAGTGGTCGCATCGGTGCCGCCGTTCGTGCTTGGCGGCGCGGGCATCGTGATGTTCGGCATGGTCGCGGCGAACGGCATCAAGACGCTGTCGCGCGTGGACTTCTCGACGAACCATCACAACCTGTTCATCGTCGCGGTGAGCGTGGGTATGGGCATGGTGCCGGTGGTCGCACCGAAGTTCTTCACGCAACTGCCGCATGCGCTGGAGCCGATTCTTCACAGCGGCATCTTGCTGGCTTCGGTGTCGGCGGTGATTCTGAATATCGTGTTCAACGGCGTGCGCAAGGAGCGCGATGCGCGCCGCGAAATTCGCGAGGCCGCACATGAGTTCGACGGCGCGGCTCATGCGCGTGAAGCGCAGTAAGAGCAGATTCCTGTAGTGCTTGCGTTGAGCGCCGCGGTGTAAGCCGCGGCGTTTTTTTACGTCGCGCAAGAACAGCAGGCGCTGTTTCGCACGATCTCAACCCGCCGATGCCGCAACCGGCGCATCTGCCTCGCGCGGCATGTCTCCCGTATGCTCGATCCATCCGCCGCCGAGCGCCTGATACAAGCTCACCAGATTAGACAAACGCTCAGTGCGCGCCGTGATCAGCATCTGCTGTGTCGAATACAGATCCTGCTGCGCTTCGAGCACGCCGAGATAGCTATCGACGCCCTGCTTGTAGCGCAATGTCGAAAAATCGAGACGCCGCTGCTGTGCGCTCACTTCGCGCGTGAGCGCCGCGATTTGCTGATCGTAAGTGCCGCGGGCCGCGAGCCCATCGGCGACTTCGCGGAAGGCCGACTGAATGGCCCTCTCGTACTGCGCAATCTCGATCTTCTTCTGCACGTTCGCCAGATCGAGATTGGCCATGTTCTGACCGCCTTCGAAGATCGGCAGCGTGATGGTCGGCGCGAAACTCCATGCTGCCGAACCCGGCTTGAACAACCCGCCGAGCGACGGACTCAGCGTGCCGAAACTGCCGGTGAGCGAAATGCTCGGGAAGAACGCCGCGCGCGCCGCGCCGATGTTCGCGTTCGCCGCCAATAAATTCTGCTCGGCCTCCATGATGTCCGGACGGCGCGTCAGCAGATCCGACGGCACACCCGCCGGAATATCGGTCAACAGGTGCTGATCGTCGAGCGGCATGCCGCCCGTCATCTCGGCGGGCATCGGCTCGCCGAGCAACAGCACGAGCGCATTGACGGCTTGCGCGCGTGCGCGCTCCTGCGCCTGGAAATTGGCCGCCGCGCTTTCGACCACGGTCTGCGACTGACTCAGTTCCAGTTCCGATGCCGTACCGTTATCGAACTTGAGCTTGTTGATACCGTATGAATCGCGCGCGGTCTTGAGCGTCTGTTGCGTGACTTGAAGCAGGTCGTCAGCCTCCAGCACTTGCAGATACTGTGTCGCCACCTGGGACACGAGCGATAACTCCGCTGCCTTGCGTGCGTACGCCGTTGCAAGATACTTCGCGAGCGCCTGATTCCTGAGACTCTGCACGCGGCCGAACAGATCGATCTCCCATGCGCCGTTCAACCCGACCGAATACTGATTCGAGATCGTCTGATCGAGAAACGACAGATCTTTCGGCGTGCGCTGCTTCGACTGGCCCGCTTGCGCGCCGATAGTCGGAAACAGTTCCGAACGCACGACACGGTACTGCGCTTGCGCCGCCTGCACGTTGAGCACGGCGACGCGCAGATCGCGATTGTTCTTCAATGCGATATCGATAAGCTGCTGCAAACGCGCATCGACGAAGAAATTGCGCCAGCCAGTGTCGGCCGCGGCCACGCCGTTTGCATTGTGCGCGCCCGGCGGTTGCGTCTCGTACACACCGCCTGTCGGAAAGCTCGCTGCGACTGGCGGCAAGGGGCGCTCGTATTTCGGCGCCATCGTACAGCCGGTCGCGATCACGGACACGGCTGCTGCAATCAAAGAAACTCTACGCATCTCAATGTCCCTGCTTGCCCGTGCCGTTGCTGTTGCTGTTGCCCTTTCCCTCGCCGTGCGAGGCATTGGCACGTTGCCGTTCGTAGTGCGCGATCGCCGCGTCCGCGTCTTCCTTGTCGCCGCCGAAGCGCGCGCGCACGACGACGAAGAACATCGGGACCATGAAGATGGCGAGGAACGTCGCGGTCACCATGCCGCCGATCACACCGGTGCCAATGGCGTGCTGACTCGCCGAGCCCGCGCCATTGCTGATTGCGAGCGGCAAGGTACCGAGAATGAAGGCGAGCGAGGTCATCAGGATGGGACGCAGACGCAGACGCGCGGCTTCGAGCGCGGCCTCGATCGGTCCGATCTTTTCGGAAATCTGCAAGTCGCGCGCGAACTCGACGATCAGAATGGCGTTCTTCGCCGACAGGCCCACCGTGGTCAGAAGACCGACCTGGAAGTACACGTCGTTTTCGAGTCCACGCAAGGTGACGGCAAGCAACGCGCCGACCACGCCGAGCGGCACGACCATGATCACGGAGAACGGGATCGACCAGCTTTCATAGAGCGCCGCGAGACACAGGAACACCACGAGGATCGAAATGCCGTACAGAACCGGCGCCTGCGAACCGGATTGAATTTGCTGGAACGACAAACCCGTCCATTCGTAGCCAATGCCTGCCGGCAACTTCGCGGCGATGGCTTCGATGGCCTGCATGGCTTGGCCCGTGGAGCGGCCCGGCGCGGCCATGCCCTGGATTTCGACTGACGAATTGCCGTTGTAGCGTTCGAGCTTTGGCGAGCCGAAACTCCATCGGCCGGTCGCGAACGACGAAAACGGCACCATCGAACCGGCGTTGTTGCGCACGTACCAGCTATTGATGTTGTCGGGTGACATGCGGAACGGCGCGTCGCCCTGCAGATACACCTTCTTGATCCGGCTGTCGACATCAAGGAAGTTGTTGACGAACGAAGACGCCCAGGCGATCGAAAACGTCTGGTCGATATCGGACGCCGACACGCCTTGCGCAAGCGCCTTCTCGCGGTCGATGTCGACCTTGAACTGCGGCGTATCGTTCAAGCCGTTCGGGCGCACCTGCGCAAGCGACGGATCTTTCGCGGCCAGACCGAGCAGCATGCCGCGCGCTTCCATCAGCTTTTCGTGGCCCACGCCGCCACGATCCTCCAGTTCGAAGTCGAAGCCCGACGCGGTGCCGAGTTCGGGAATCGACGGCGGATTCACCGGAAATACGAGCGCATTGCGATAGCCCGCGAACTGTCCGAAAGTTCGGCCGACGAGCGCCTGCACTTTTTCGTCCGCGCTCTGGCGCTTGGCGAAGTCCTTCATGCGCACGAACACGAGGCCGGAGTTCTGGCCACGGCCCGCGAAGCTGTAGCCGTTGACCGTGAAGACGGACTCGACGATCCCGCTTTCTTTCTTCAAAAGATAGTTGGCCACGTCGTTCAGCGCGCGCTGGGTCATTTCCTGCGTGGAACCGGCGGGCGTGGACACGAGCACGAACATCGTGCCCTGATCTTCGTCGGGCAGGAACGCTTTCGGCAGCTTGGTGAACAAGAGGCCAACCACCGCGATGACCGCGAGGTATAACACGAGGAAGCGCCCCGAGCGACGAATCACACGCGCAACGCCGACCTGATACTTGTCGCGGCCCTTGTTAAAGGTCCGATTGAACCAGCCGAAGAAACCCGTGGTCTTTTCCTCGTGACCTTGCGGCAAGGGCTTCAGGATGGTCGCGCACAAGGCCGGCGTGAGGATCATCGCGGTCAGCACGGAGAGCACCATTGCCGAGACGATGGTCAGCGAGAACTGGCGATAGATCGCCCCGACCGAGCCGCCCGAGAACGCCACCGGCACGAACACCGCCGACAGCACGAGCGCCACGCCCACCAGCGCGCCGGTGATCTGGCCCATGGCCTTGCGCGTGGCTTCCTTCGGCGAAAGCCCTTCCTCGCTCATCACGCGCTCGACGTTCTCGACGACCACGATCGCGTCGTCCACCAGCAAGCCGATGGCGAGCACGATGCCGAACATCGATAGCGTGTTGATGGAAAAACCCACCGCCGCCATCACGCCGAAAGTGCCGAGCAGCACCACCGGCACCGCGATGGTCGGAATGAGCGTGGCGCGGATGTTCTGCAAGAACAGATACATCACGAGGAACACCAGCACGATGGCCTCGATGAGCGTCTTCACCACGTCGGAGATCGACTGGCGCACGAACGGCGTCGTGTCGTACGGATACTTTACGACGAGACCGGGCGGGAAGTACTTCGACAGCTCCTGTACCTTCGCGCGCACCGCGTCCGCCGTCGCCAGCGCGTTCGCGCCCGTCGCCAGATTGATACCGAAGCCCGCCGCCGGAGAACCGTTGTACTGCGTCTCGAAGTTGTAGTTCTCGCCGCCGAGACCCACCTTCGCCACGTCCTTCACCCGCACCTGCGAGCCGTCCTGATTCACCTTCAGAAGCACGTTGCCGAACTGGTCGGGCGTGCGCAGCAAGGTGGCTTCGGTGATCGTGGCCTGCATCGATTGGCCGGGCACCGCAGGCGTGCCGCCTAGCTGGCCGCCCGAGACTTGCACGTTCTGCGCTTTGAGCGCGTTCTGTACGTCGACCGGTGTGAGCTGGAAGTTGCTGAGTTTGTTTGGATCTAGCCAGACGCGCATGGCGTACTGCGTGCCGAACAGGCTCACCGTGCCCACGCCGTTGACTCGGCTGATGGGGTCCTGCAAATGCGACGCGACGTAGTTGGAGAGATCGTTGCGGCTCATGCTGCCGTCTTCGGAGACGAACGCGAGCACGAGCAGGAAGCTGTTGCTCGACTTCGAAACCGACAACCCGAGTTGCTGCACGATCTGCGGCAAGTTCGGTGTCGCCAGTTGCAGCTTGTTTTGCACCTGCACCTGCGCGATGTCGGGGTTGGTGCCCGCCGCGAAGGTCAGGGTGATGGTGGCCGTGCCGAAATCATCGGAGGTGGACGAAATGTAGAGCAGATGGTCGAGCCCGTTCATCTGCTGCTCGACCACCTGCGTGACTGTGTTCTCGACCGTCTGCGCCGATGCACCGGGATACGTCGCCGTAATCTGGATGCTGGGTGGCGCGACCGTCGGATATTGCGCGACGGGCAGCGTCGAGATCGACGCGAGGCCCGCGAGCATCAGGATGATGGCAAGCACCCACGCGAAAATCGGGCGATCGATAAAAAACTTGGCCATGTGGCGTACCCTCCGTCCCTACGCGCCAGCAACGGCTGAAGCAGCCTTCGCGGGAGCGGCGGCCTGATTGTCGGAAGAAGGCTGCGTGGAAGGCCCGGGCGACTGAACCGTCACCGCTTTCACCGGCATGCCGGGACGCACCTTCTCGATACCCTCGACGATCACCCGGTCGCCCGCCTTCACGCCGCTGTCGACGACCCAGTTCTGCCCGACCATGCCGGAGGTCACGAGCTCGCGTAGCGCGACCTTGCCGTCGGTATCGACGATCAGTGCGATCGGCGTGCCCTTCTGGTCATGCGTGACGCCCGTGACAGGCACGACCAGCGCCTGCGGATTCACGCCCTCTTCGATACGCGCTCGCACGAACATGCCGGGCAACAACACGCGATCCTTGTTCTCGAACACGGCGCGCACGGTTACCGAGCCGGTGGACGGGTCCACGGTTACATCGGAAAACTGCAGGCGGCCTTGTTCGGGATAGACGCGGCCGTCTTCGAGAATCAGCGAAACCTTCGCGGCGTTCGGACCCGACGCGGTAAGACGCCCTTCCTGAATCTGGCGGCGCAGCTTGAGCCCGTCGAGGCTGGATTGCGTGAGATCGACATACACCTGGTCGAGCTGCTGCACGGTTGCCATGAGCGTGGCTTGCGCCGCTTGCACGTAGGCGCCCGGCGTGACCTGCGAGATGCCGATCTGGCCGGTCACGGGCGAGGTGACATCGGTATAGCCGAGGTCGATTCGCGCGGTCTGCACGGAGGCGCGAGCCTGTGCCACGTCGGCGGCGGCCTGACCGGCCGACGCAACAGCGTTGTCGTAGTCCTGCTTGCTTACCGCGTTCTCGGCGACCAGTACCTTGTAGCGCTCGGCTTGCGCATTGGTCGATGCGAGATTCGCCTCGGCCTTCGCAAGCGACGCTTTCGCGCTGTCCAGCTTGGCGATGTACGGCGCTGGGTCGATCTTGTAGAGCCGCTGACCGGCCTTGACGAGACTGCCTTCAGTGAATTCACGGCGCAGCACGATGCCATCGACGCGCGCACGCACTTGTGCATCGATGAAAGCGCTGGTGCGGCCCGGCAGTTCGCTCGTGACGGGCACCGCGACCGGCGCAAGCATGACGACGCCGACTTCGGGCGCATGCGCCGGCATGTCCGGATGTTTTTCACCGCATGCGGCCGCTAGCGTGACGACCGACAAAGCGCAGATGAGGCGGTATGGAATCCGTTCGAAACGCATGGAGCGACGACCTCTGTGGTTACCGGGATAAATAGATGAATAGATACGCACGTCCTCGGTCGAGAACGGACGGAAAGAACGTCGATGCCAATCGTCTTTTCGGGATACCTAATCTTCCCCATTGAATGAAGCCTGTGGCCAGGAAGCGCTTCGTCGATTGCAGCCCATTTGCAGTCCATTCGCAGCCGATTCACATGCAATCGCAACTGATTTGCGTGTCGATTAATGCCGATACGCACGCAGTTGCACAGGAAAGCTGACATGCCTTCAGCACGCAGGCACGTTGGAGGATGCCGATTATAGTTAGCGCGTCGATCAGTAACGCTAAACAAAGGTAATAATTTGCTGAAATTTGGCACGACCTGTCATCGCGCGACGCGTTTTCCCGGTACATTCAGTGTCACGCCGCGACGTGGACCATGGACGAAAAAAAGCCCGACACGAGGTCGGGCTCTTCACTGCATCATCCCACTATCAACCATCACGGACAGCTTGCGAAAGTGACTACCGAGCGCAACTTGCGAACCTCAACTCGCCGCGTCGGATGCCGCCTTCGGCGGAGTAGCCGAGCCGAAATCCGTGGGAGTGTCGGCCGGACGCGGGGCATCGCCGGAATGCTCGATCCATCCGCCGCCGAGATACTGATACAGATCGACGAGGTTGGTCAGGCGGTTCAACCGCGCGCTGATGAGCGTCTGCTGCGCGTCATACAACGAGGTCTGCGCGGTCAGAACAGCGAGATAGCTGTCCACGCCATTGCGATAGCGCAGGTCCGACAACTCCAGCCGCCGGCTCTGCGAACTCACGAAGCGTTGCAGGGAGCGAATCTGCTCGTCGTACGTGCCGCGCGCGGCGAGACCGTCGGCCACTTCGCGGAACGCCGTCTGAATGGCCTTCTCGTAGTTGGCAATCTCGATGCGCTTCTGCACGTTCGCCAGATCCAGATTGGCGACGTTCGTGCCGCCCTCGAAGATTGGCACGCTGATCTGCGGTGCGAACGACCACGCCGCCGAACCCGGCTTGAACAATCCGCCAAGCGTGGGCGAGAGCGTACCGAAACTGCCCGTCAACGAAATGCGCGGAAAGAACGCGGCCCGCGCCGCGCCGATGTTCGCATTGGCCGCAAGCAAGCTCTGCTCGGCCGCCGCGATATCGGGACGGCGCGTGAGGAGGTCGGAAGGCAGACCCGCCGGAATGTCGGCGAGCAAGTCCTGCGCATCCAGCGGCATGCCGCCCGGCAGATCGTCCGGCAACGGTTCGCCCACGAGAAGCACGAGACCGTTTTCCGCTTGCGCACGCAGACGCGCCTGCGACTGCAGATTCGCCTGCGCCTGTTGCACCACGCCCTCGGCCTGACGCAGATCGAGTTCCGAACCCGTACCGTTGTCGAACTGCAGCTTGGTGATGCGATACGACTCCTGCGCCGTCTTCAGCGTGTTCTGCGTGACGGTGAGCAGATCGTCGTAGGCGAGCATGGTCAGATACTGGTCCGCCACCGAAGACACCAGCGAGATTTCCGCCGCCTTGCGCGTTTCCGCGAGCGAGAAATACTGCGCGAGCGCCTGATCCTTCAGGCTGCGAATCCGTCCGAAGAAGTCGATTTCCCACGACGCATTCACGCCCACCGAATACGTGTTCGAGATGGTCTGATCGAAGAACGACAGGTTGCGCGGCGTGCGCTGCTTGCTTTGCGAGCCAACCGCATCGAGCGTCGGGAAAAGGCCCGCGCGCGTGATCTGATACTGCGCGCGCGCCGCATCGACGTTGAGCATCGACACGCGCAGATCGCGATTGTTCTTGAGCGCGAGTTCGACAATACGCTGCAGACGCGCATCGGCGAAGAAATCGCGCCAGCCGATATCCGGCGCGGTCTGGCCGCTCGCGCTGCGGCTCTTGTCTGCCGCGCCTTCAGCAGTCGGCTGCGTGGCGTACACGCCGCCTTCCGGGAACGTCTGCGTGACGGGCGCGGCCGGCCGGTCGTACTTCGGCTCGAAGGTGCAGCCCGTGGCCACGAAAGCCACGGCGGCTGCGATCAACGAAAGTTTTAGCATTTCAATGTCCTTCCTTGCCAGAGCCCGCGGGCGCGCCGCCATGCGGACCTTCGATATCGCCGCCGGACGAACCCGGTGCCGGCATGTCCTTGCTCTTGCTGAACTTGCTGATCACGACGAAGAACATCGGGATCATGAAGATCGCAAGGAAGGTCGCGGTCAGCATCCCGCCGATCACGCCGGTGCCGATTGCGTGCTGGCTCGCCGAACCCGCGCCGTTACTGATGGCAAGCGGCATCACGCCGAGAATGAACGCGAGCGACGTCATCAGAATCGGACGCAGCCGCAGACGCGCCGCTTCCATCGCAGCTTCCACCGTCGACATGCCCTGCATGCGCAATTCACGCGCAAACTCGACGATCAGAATGGCGTTCTTCGCGGACAAACCCACCGTAGTCAACAGGCCGACCTGGAAGAACACGTCGTTTTCCAGACCGCGCAGCGTCGCCGCGAGCAGCGCGCCGAGCACGCCGAGCGGCACGACCATGATGACCGAGAACGGAATCGACCAGCTTTCGTACAGCGCCGCGAGACACAGGAACACGACGAGAATCGAGATGCCGTACAGAATAGGCGCCTGCGAACCCGACTGACGTTCCTGATACGACAGCCCCGTCCATTCGTAGCCAATACCCGCCGGCAACTTCGCCGCGATGGCTTCGATGGCCGTCATGGCCTGACCGGTCGATTTGCCAGGCGCGGCCGCACCCTGGATTTCCACCGCCGAGATACCGTTGTAGCGCTCGAGCTTCGGCGAACCGTATATCCAGTCGGTGGTCGCAAAGGCCGAGAACGGCACCATCGTGCCCGAGGTGTTACGCACATACCACTTGCCGATGTCTTCCGGCGACATACGGAAGCGCGGCTCGGACTGCACGTACACCTTCTTGATCCGGTTATCCACGTCGAGGAAGTTGTTCACGTACTGCGACGCCCACGCAATCGAGAAAGTCTGGTCGATATCGGAGATGGAGACGCCGAGCGCATTCGCCTTCTCGCGGTCGATGTTCACCTTGAACTGCGGCGTGTCGTTCAGGCCGTTCGGACGCACCTGCGCGAGCACCGGGTCTTTCGACGCCATGCCGAGCAGCATGTTGCGCGCTTCCATCAGCTTCGCGTGCCCCACGCCGGCGCGATCCTCCAACTCGAAGTCAAAGCCCGACGCGGTGCCGAGTTCCGGAATCGACGGTGGATTGACCGGGAAGATCATCGCGTTCTTGTAGGGCGCGAAGTGCATGAACATCCGGCCGACCAGCGCCTGCACCTTGTCATTGCTCGCCTGACGCTGCGCGTAGTCCTTCATCCGCACGAACACGAGACCGGAGTTCTGGCCGCGACCCGCGAACGAAAAGCCGTTCACCGTGAAGACGGATTCGACGATCGCCTTCTCGTCGTTCAGCAGATAGTTCTGCACGTCGGCGAGCACACCGGCCGTGTATTCCTGCGTCGAGCCGGACGGCGCCTGCACGAGCACGAACATCGTGCCCTGGTCTTCATCGGGAAGGAACGACTTCGGCAGGCGCAGGAACAGCATGCCCACTGCCACGATTACGACCAAATAGATGATGAGCCAGCGCCCCGAGCGCCGGATCACGTGCTGCACGCCCTTGTGATACTTGTCCTGGCTCTTGTTGAAGTTGCGGTTGAACCAGCCGAAGAAACCCTTCTTCTCGGGCTGATGCCCTTCCGGATGCGGCTTCAGAATCGTCGCGCACAGCGCCGGCGTGAGCACCAACGCGACCATCACGGACAGCACCATGGCCGCCACGATGGTGAGCGAGAACTGCCGGTAAATGGCGCCGACCGAACCGCCCGAAAACGCCACCGGCACGAACACCGCCGACAGCACGAGCGCCACGCCCACCAGCGCGCCCGTGATCTGGTCCATCGCCTTGCGGGTTGCGTCCCGTGGAGACAAGTGCTCCTCGGACATCACCCGCTCGACGTTTTCCACCACCACGATGGCATCGTCCACCAACAAGCCGATGGCAAGCACGAGGCCGAACATCGACAGCACGTTGATGGAGAACCCGACCGCCGACATGATCGCGAACGTGCCGAGCAACACGACCGGCACGGCGATCGTCGGGATGAGCGTCGCCCGCAAGTTCTGCAGGAACAGATACATCACGAGGAACACCAGCACGATACCTTCGATCAGGGTCTTGACCACTTCCTCGATCGAAAGCCGCACGAACGGCGTGGTGTCGTACGGATACTTCACGACCAGCCCGTTCGGGAAGTACTTCGACAGTTCGTCGACCTTCTGGCGCACGAGCTTCGCGGTGTTGAGCGCGTTCGCGCCCGTTGCGAGCTGGATACCGAAACCGGCCGTCGGCGCACCGTTGTACTTGGTGTCGAAGTTATAGTTTTCGCCACCCAGATCGATACGCGCCACGTCCTTCAGGCGCACCTGCGAGCCATCCTGATTCACCTTCAGCAGAATGTTGCCGAACTGCTCGGGTGTTTGCAGAAGCGTCGCTTGCGTGATGGTCGCCTGCAGCATCTGCCCCGGAACCGCCGGCGTGCCGCCGAGCGAGCCCGCCACCACCTGCACGTTCTGCGCGGTGATGGCGGTCTGCACGTCGACCGGCGTCAGACTGTAGTTGGTGAGCTTGGTCGCATCGAGCCAGATACGCATGGCGTACTGCGAGCCGAACAGCGTGACCGTACCCACACCATCGATACGCGAAAGCGGGTCCTGAATTTTCGACGCCACGTAATTCGCGAGGTCGTACTTGTTCATGCTTCCGTCCTGGGACACGAACGCAAGCACCAGCAAGAAGCTGCTGCTCGACTTCGTGACCTTCGTACCGAGCTGCTGCACGACCTGCGGCAGCAATGGCGTCGCGAGCTGCAGCTTGTTCTGCACCTGCACCTGCGCGATGTCCGGATTCGTGCCCGCCGCGAACGTCAGCGTGATGGTGGCCGTACCCGAGTCGTCACTGGTCGAGGACAGATACAACAAGTGATCGAGGCCGCTCATCTGCTGCTCGATCACCTGCGTCACCGTGTTTTCGACCGTGCTCGCGGATGCGCCCGGATACGTCGCGCTGATCTGGATGGCAGGCGGCGCGATCGTCGGATACTGCGCAATAGGCAGCGTGAAGATCGACGCCATGCCCGCCAGCATCAAGATAATCGCGATCACCCACGCAAAAATCGGGCGATCGATAAAAAACTTTGCCATGAAACAGGCTCCCTGTTATTACGCGCCCGATGCGGCAGATGCCGGCGCCGCTTGCGCGCCGGATGCGTTGCCCGAAGCTGCGCCCGGCGCGGCTGCGCTCGGGCCCGTGGCGCCGCTCGCGCTGTTGGCGTTGTCGGGTGTCGCGCCCGCGCCGGATGCCACCGGCGCCTGACCGGCCGCCGCGCCCGAGGCCGGCTGTGCGGGCAGTTGCGCCGCGACCGGCCTCACTTGCATACCGGGCTTCGCCTTTTCCACGCCGTTCACGATCACGCGGTCGCCCGGATTCAGGCCACTGTCGACCACCCAGTTGTTGCCGAACGTGCCACCGGTGACGAGCTGACGCAGTTCGACCTTGTCGTCCTTGTTGACGACGAGCGCGGTCGGCTGGCCCTTCTGGTCATGCGTGATGCCGATTTGCGGCACGACGAGCGCCTTGTCGTTCGTGCCTTCCTCGATACGCGCCCGCACGAACATGCCCGGCAGCAGCACGCGATCCTTGTTGTCGAAGATCGCGCGCACGGTGACCGAACCCGTGCTTTGGTCGACGCTCACATCGGAGAATTGCAGCTTGCCCTGCTCCGGATAGACGCGGCCGTCTTCCAGCACCAGCGACACCTTCGCCGCGTGGATGCCCTGAGTCTGCAAACGCCCGTCCTGAATCTGACGACGCAGCTTGAGGCCGTCGACGCTCGATTGCGTCAGATCGACGTAGATCGGGTCGAGCTGCTGCACGGTGGTGAGCAGCGTCGCCGCGCTCGCCTGTACATACGCGCCCGGCGTGACTTGCGACAGACCCGTGCGGCCGGTGATCGGCGAGACCACGTCGGTGTAGCCGAGGTTGATCTGCGCGGTATCGACGGCGGCCTTGCCCGCGGCGACATCGGCGACGGCCTGGCCTTGCGCGGCCACGGCGTTGTCGTAGTCCTGCTTGCTCACCGCATTGGCCGCGACCAGCACCTTGTAGCGCCCGGTCAAGGCGTTCTGCGACGCGACGTTCGCCTGCGCCTTGGCGAGCGTCGCCTTGGCGTTGTTCAGTGCGGCGATATACGGCGCCGGGTCGATCTTGTACAGACGCTGACCTTGCTTGACTTCCGCGCCTTCGACGAACTCACGGCGCAGGACGATTCCATCCACCCGCGCGCGCACTTGCGCGACCAGGAACGCGTTCGTGCGGCCCGGCAATTCGGCGATGACCGGCACGCTGGTCGGCTGCACGGTGACGATGCCCACTTCGGGCGTTTGCGGCGGAGGTGCTGACTGTTTTTGTCCGCAGGCAGCCAGGAAAACGGCAGCCGTCGCGGCGGTGATTAAGCGGAATGGAACCCGTTCGACGCGCATGGAGCGACCTCTGTCTAAGACTGAGAGTGAAGTTGGGTGCGCGACGGCCTTCCCCGGGCGATGCCGCGCACAAGCGTCGCAAGACGCTGACCAATAACCAAGCAGTGAGACCAGTGAGCGCAACGAGCGGCCAGTGGCCGGCTCGCTTGCCTGTATTCCTGCCCGTGCGCGGCGCTATGCAAGCGCCGCCGATGGCCAAGAGGACGGCCAGAACGGGCAATCGAAATGAAAGCTTGGTCGGATAGTACTCGCCCTCTCCAGCTTGGGCTATCGGTCGACGGGTGGTATTGTATATACATTCACGAATGAATGTAAAAAACTGAGACAGCGATCCGTCGGCAAGGCGTAGCGAAATCGCCTCGACGGAATCGATTACGTTCGACGAACCTTCGACAACCGGCCTTCGCCCGGTCGAACAGCAAGGCAGGAGCAAACGGCCAACGGCCGCAGAATATGGTCAGACGAACCAAGGAAGAAGCACAGGAGACACGCAACCGCATCCTCGACGCGGCGGAGCGCGTCTTTTACGAAAAAGGCGTGTCGCGAACGACGCTCGCGGATATCGCGCACGCCGCAGGCGTCACGCGCGGCGCGATTTACTGGCATTTCGCCAACAAGGGTGACCTCTTCAACGCCATGTTCGACCGAAGTCTTCTTCCGCTCGACGAACTCGTGGAAGCGACGCTCGACGGCAAGGAGCCCGACCCGCTTGCGCGCATCCGCGAAATCTTCATCTGGTGCATGCGCAGCATCACGGCCGATGAACAGCGCCGCCGCGTCTTCGACATTCTGTTTCTGAAGTGCGAGTTCGTCGAGGAAATGGGACCGGTGCGCGAGCGCCATCAGAACAACATGCGCGACGGCATGGAGCGCATCGAGCGTGCGCTGCGTAATGCCATCGAAAAGAAGCAACTGCCGGCGGCGCTCGACACGCGACGCGCCACCACACTGTTGCACGGGCTTTTCACCGGCATCCTGCACGATTCGCTGATGCTGCCTGGAAGCGTCGATCCGGAACACGACTCCGAAGCCGTCATCGATGCCTGCTTCGACGCCTTGCGGTGCAGTCCGGCCTTGCTCAAGAACGCCGGCTACCCCGAGCGTTCGATGCCCGCCTCATTGCAGGCCAACGTACTCTGCGAAGAACACAAAGAGTCCGACACAAACTAGCATCGCGAGCCACGCCCAGGCGGGCAGACCGAACACGCGCGGTGCGCCCGCGCCATCGCGACTACGACGCACGAGGCCATGCGCAGCCAGACGATGACGCAGCACATTGGTCGCGGCGCCATCGATGGAGGTTCCGCCCATCGCGCGAGCGGTCGCGCCGCCGCGACGCGAGAACGCCGCCGACATCGAACCCGGTCGCAAGAAGAGATGCCGGCGCGGCACGGCTTCCTGTTCCGCACGCGCCGATGGCAAACCGTATTTCGCCCGCACGACTTCGCAGAATTCGGCGAAAAAGTCGTCGGCTGCTTCGTGCAGCGCGTTTTCAATCTGCCGTGGCGGCAATGCGGCGAGCGGCCCCGAAACCGTCGCCCAGACCGTATATTCGATCCACGTGTCCGCGCCACCGTCCTCCGCGTTCACCGCGACGGCTATCTGACCGCGCAACGAACCCACGCCTTCGCCGCGCGCCTTGAAACTGAGCGTGCTGGTGTCGTCGTCGATTTCTTGGCTTTCGTCGGCCTGCGCCAGACGCCTGCGACGAGCAATGTGCGCGCGAATTTCGTAACGCGCGCGCAAGGCGCCGATCGGCATGACGAGCGTCAACACGTATTCGCCGCTCGGCGTGAGCGTAAAGGACTCGCAATTATCGAGACTCGCGCGCAACAGCGTGAGATCGCTCAACGCCGCCTTCACATGCGCCGGATCGAGCGGAACGCGCAACGCTTCGGTGACTTCCATCCGCTTCTCCGGGCAAGGACCGCGTTTTGGCTATTGCGTTTCGGCTCGCGCGCCTCGAGTTCGGCGCTTTTTATTCGACGCCCTGCCTAGGAAGTCACGTCGATACGATCGACGCGCGATGGATAAAACGCGAGGTATCCGCCGATCTGCCGCGCGCTTTCGAGCGGCGCCTCGTAACTCCAGGCGGCGTTTTCGACCGGACCTTCCTCGGTCATCAGATGGTAGTGCGTGGCCTGCCCCTTGAACGGACAGTCCGATGTATGGATGGAGCGTTGCAGGCGCGCCATGTTGACGTCGGCGCGCGGGAAATAGTGCACGTCGTCGGCGCCCGTTTCGGAAAGCGTCACGGCTTCGTGCGTGTCGGCGTAAGTGACGCCCTGGTGAATCACGCGGCAGCGCCGTCCGTTCGGCGCGATCTCGATCCGATGCGCCGCTTCATGCCCGTCGTTCAGATCCGTGCTCATCGTGGGCCCTCCGGCCTCTGCCGAATTTGCGAGGCGCGTTGGACGCCTCGTCACCAAAAAAAGCCACGAGCGTGCTGCCCGTGGCTTCATTATGAGACAAACTCTGGTCGCCGGGTGGACGGGATTTCGCCCGGACCGGCGGGAATTATCGTTACTGGATGCTCCAGTGAAACGCCGCCTTTGCCTTGCCCGGTCCGGAGACATTGACCGACTGCTTCTTCTCCTGATCCTTGTACTTGGCGTAGACCGTGTAGCTGCCCGCCGGCAGCTTGACAAGCATGTAAGGTCCCATGGAATCGGTGCTCAGCACTTCGCCGCCTTTGCCGCCGACGATCCGCACGTGCACGCCCGACAAGTAATCCGCGGTCGGACCCGTAAAGCGCAGCGATAGCGGCCAATGCGCTTGTTCGCGCTGCAAGGCGTGCGATTCGTCGAGGCCGACGCCGCCCGACGTGTAGGACACATCGCCTTGCTGTTCGATTTGCGGCAGTCCGCCGCCGTTTTCGTTGCCCGCGCTCGACGTATCGCTCGTGCCGGCGCTCGATGCCTGCGCCCATGCGCCGCCTGCCATTCCAGCCGAAAGCGCCGTCACCAGCAACGCGGTCGCCAGTTTTCCCGTGGTCTTGCTCATCATTATGTTGGCTCCTTTATTCGATGCCGCGGCATGCGAACACACCGACGACGCCACGCCCGATGCGTCTTTTCCACGCGATGGGGCACCGAGTGGGGTGTAGAGCATGCTTTGTGCCTGCGCGTTCAGGCGGGGTGTTGTTGATCGTGCGGTGGAACGCGCTTGGTGGAATGATGCGAAAGCCATTGCAGAACGTGCTATCCATTGCGCGTTTGGAAAAGCACGCCGGACGACTCAGCGACGCTAAGCGCCATTCATGCCGCATGCGCAAGCGCGGTTCGGGGCGACGCGAACACGCCACTCCGAACCGCACGACGCGCATCGACGTACACCATCAGCCAAGATCGACCGGCACGAAAATCTGCGCATTGTCCCGCTGAATCAGCAGCGCGATGCTGTCGCCCGCGTGCGAGATCATCGTCTTCAACTGCTGCGCCGTCGTGACGGGCTGGCCATTGACCGCGAGAATCACGTCGCCTGCCTGGATACCCGCATTCGCCGCCGCGCCGTTCGATTGCTGCACGAGCAAACCGCGCGACACCGAGCTTTCCTGCTTCTCTTCCGGCGTGAGCGGGCGCACCGCGACGCCGAGGCGCGCGTCCTGTGCGGCGGCGCCGCCATCGTCGTCGCCCTTCACGTCAGCGCTTGCGGTCTTGGCGTCCTTCAGCGCGCCGATCGTCACGGTCAGATCCTTCGCGCTCTTGTCGCGCCACACCTGCACCTTCGCCGATGTGCCCGGCGAAAGACCCGCGACTTGCGACGGCAACGAGGTCGAATCCGTCACCTGCGTGCCGTTCAGCGAAAGAATCACGTCGCCGGGTTGCAAGCCAGCCTTCGCTGCCGGTCCGCCCGGCTCGACCGAACTCACGAGCGCACCTTGCGGCGACTTCATGCCGAACGAATTGGCGAGCGTCTGATTCAGCCCTTGCACCGTTACGCCGAGCCGGCCGCGATCGACGTGACCCGTTTTGATGAGCGCGTCCTTTACCTTGATCGCCTCGTTGATCGGGATGGCGAACGAAAGCCCCTGGAAACCGCCCGTCTGCGAATAGATCATCGAGTTGATGCCGATGACTTCGCCTTGCAGATTGAAGAGCGGCCCGCCCGAATTGCCCGGATTCACCGGTACATCGGTCTGGATGAACGGCGTGTAATTCTCGTTGGGCAGCGCGCGCGACTTCGCGCTGATGATGCCGGAGGTCACCGTGTTGTCGAAGCCATACGGCGAACCGATGGCAACCACCCACTGACCGACCTTGCTGCCGTTGGGGTCGCCGATTTTCACCGTGGGCAAATCTTTCGCGTCGATCTTCAGCACCGCGACGTCCGATTGCTTGTCCGCGCCAACCACCTTCGCCCGATATTCGCGCTTGTCCGTGAGCTTGACGGTGACGACATTCGCGCCATCGACCACGTGCGCGTTGGTGAGAATGTAGCCGTCATTGCTGACGATGAAACCCGAACCCAGCCCTTCGCTCGGACGGTCCGCGCCGGGACCCGCGCCGCCATCACCGCCGCCCATGCCGGGCACGCCGCCATAAAAGCGCTTGAAGAACTGATAGAACGGATCGTCGGGGTCCATCGGCACTTGATTCGCGTTGCCGCGTCGGGCGGATGTTTGCTTCACGACATGCTTCGCGCTGATATTCACCACGGCCGGACCATACGTTTCGACGAGGCCGGAGAAATCGGGAACGCCGGTCTTCGCCGCGGCTTCGGCAGGCATCAGCGCGGCTTGCGCGGGCGCGATGACCTGCGGCGCAGGCACGTTGTTATGTCCGGCCACGTAGCCCGCCGACAAGGCAACGGCGACCGCTGCTGCGACGGCGCTGCGTGTGAGAATCTTCGCTTTCATCGTGTGTGCTCCTGACGGGTTGCGCTTGAGAAGGCGCCATTGGATGAACGAAGATTACGGGGTGTCGCTTAAAGCTTTCTTAAGGTGCGTAAAAATGCAAAAAAGGCGGCTACCCTTTCGGATAGCCGCCCTGCTTACTGCCTTATTGATGCTTCGTGCTTCTGGTTTGGTCTCGCTCGCGAACCGCGTGCTTAGAACTCGTAGCCGACTTGACCGCGCACGCCTGCGTCGCCGTGCGGCGTGATCGAAGCTGCAGCGTTGACGAGCCAGCGGCTGTCACGCGAACGGTAGGTGCCGCCAACGCCCATGGCCGTGTAGCCCTTGTAGTTCGCGACACCGGCTGCGACCACGGTCTTGCCCGGCTGACTCGGCGTCAGGTTCGGCATGGCCATCGCGGCGGCGATACCGGAAAATGCCTGACGAGCTACCGTATCGACGTTGCTTTGAACTGCGTTCAACTGATTCATGTTGACGCCGTCGGTACCGTTGATGCCCGGCGCGACGTTCGTCAGGCGACGTTCGTTGCCCTTCGAGCCGATCGAGACGGTGTTGTCTTCGTCCGCGACAGAACCGCTACCCAGCGCGACGGAGTTGTTACCCGTTGCCTTTGAGCCATTTCCGAGGGCAGTCGAGTCGGTGCCGGACGCAACAGCGGGGGTGTCGGTCTTTTGCGAAGCGACCGTTGAAGCAGC
The DNA here is from genome assembly GCF_031450875.1 of Caballeronia sp. LZ001. Taxonomy (NCBI): domain Bacteria; kingdom Pseudomonadati; phylum Pseudomonadota; class Betaproteobacteria; order Burkholderiales; family Burkholderiaceae; genus Caballeronia; species Caballeronia sp. LZ001. The sequence continues at coordinate 2,643,036 of NZ_JARTVX010000004.1, forward strand.
GCCTTCGACGTTGCTCAATTGCTGCGCCAGACTCGAAACGTTCTGGTTCGTTTGATAAAGCTGCGAGCCGTTGACTGCGTCGGTACTGTCGGCGCTCAAGGCGCCAGCGGATACGCCGGTCACCGTACGCGTGCCATCGGTGCCCGTCATGTCGACGACCGTGCCGCCCGTGTCCTTCGCAACGGTGATGTTTTGCGTCGTTGCGTCTTGACGCACCAGACCGACGTTGCCGCTGGCGATCTGTTGATTGATGTTGCTGATGTCGCTCGTATTCTGCGCGATATCCGACGAGTTCTGCGCAACGTTGGTTTTCAGCGACGAGATATCAGACGTGTTTTGAGCAACGTTCGTGTTCAGCGCCGCGATGTCGGACGTGTTCTGCGCAATGTTGGACGTGTTTTGTGCCACGTTCTGGTTCGTAGCGTAGAGCTGCGAGCCGTTGATTGCATCTAGACTCGATGCGGAAATGGCGCCAGGAGCAACGCCCGTGACCGTGCGAGCGCCCTGCGAGCCCGTCATATCGACAACGGTACCGTCCGTGGACTTTGCCACGGTGATAGTGCGTGTCGTCGGGTCTTGCTGAACCAAGCCGAGTGTGCCGTTTGTGAGTCCGGTGTTGAGGTTCGCGATGTCGGCTGTGTTTTGCGTCACGTTCGAGTTGAGCTTGCCCAACGCTGCATCGACCGTACCGAAAGCCGTGCCGACGTCGGTAGCGGCGCCAGACGTACCATTGATCGAGTTTGCGTTCGTCAGCGCGAAGCTGGGAGCCGAAATCGTGCCGTCGCTATTCAGGGCAGAACCGCCGCCAATCGCCTTTGCCGTGCTTTGTGCGGTGTTCTTCAACTGCCCGAAATTCACCGAATCCGTATTCGCCGTGCCAGCTGCAAGATTGGTTACCTTGCCATTGTTGAGTTGAATATTGGCGCCCGTTTTCGAAACGGTCAGCGCGTTGTTATTAGAATCGGCGCCATTGATAAACTGATAACCCCCGACAGAGATAGAAGCATTCGCGATCGAAACTGAGCCCGTTTGGGTAACTGTGTTGTAACCGGCAGTGGCAGACGTGCCGCAATTTTCCATGCCAACGGTTGTTACGGCTTGACCCGACAGAAATTGACACTGGCCCGGATCAGGCGTACCAAAGTCCATGTCATTGACGATCAATGGTGCAGTAACAGCTGACGCCGTCATCGGCAATGCAATTGCAACAGCGCCTGCAGCGAGAGCGGCGGGCATTACTTTTTTGATCAGGCGCGATTGCAGTTTCGAGGGACGAAGAGCTTTGTTCATGAGTAAACCTAAAAGTAAAAATCGAATGCGATAAAACACTGCTTCGCACGAGAAATCCGTTTAAAGCAAAAGGATCGCGAATAAAAAACGAATCAAAGAGAGCAATGTCACCGAATGGGCGCAGCCCACGTTGACGGGTGCGAGCATTAAAGGATCTCGTTGATTTAACTGCCTTGAAGCACGTCGATCAATCGAAACTAGCTCGCCTGCAGTGAGACGAAATTTACGGCAATTTGTTGTCAGGAGACATAAGCGCGCTCCTAATGTCTGCCGATGTCAATAGACTTACGTCTAACCGATAGAAAATCAGGTCTGAAACGAGTAATTAATTGTGTGAATTTGAAAAGATCCTGTGTAACCGCATTACAGCTTTCCTTCAAAACGCTAACTCGGTTGTTCTTCATTCCTGCGATCGCGTTTGAACAAGCCGGAGAAGAATCGGAATTTGGAATTCTTTTTAAACAACGACGGCGCCTAAAGGCGGACGCTGTTTGGCCTGCCAAGCGCAGCCCAACGCCCTATGCGCCCATCAGCGCATGACGATCCGATAGGGACCAGCGTGTGGGAATCAAAACGTGACCACGACTCGAAGTCCGCCTGCGACGGACGCTCCAAGATGAACAGCCGCCCCATGCTGATCCGCAATCCGCCGCACGATGGCAAGCCCAAGCCCGCTGCCCGCCACATCCGTACGCGCGCGGTCCACGCTTTCGCCCACGCGATAAAACCGGTCGAATACTCTTTCTCGTTCGTTCTCTGGAATGCCCGGCCCGGAATCCGCGATTTCGACTACTGGATGTCCATCTTTTATTTTTAAGCAGACATCCACGCGGCCGCCGCGCGGCGTGTATTTCGTCGCGTTATCGATGAGATTGTTGAACATCACGCGCAATGAATCCGCGTCGCCCGTCACGGTGGCGGGCTCGCTTGCCTCGATGCCGAGGTCCACGCCGCGCTCTTGCGCCACGAGCACGTAACCGCGCACGCACGTTTCGAGCAACGCGGCCAGATCGACTTTCGTCGCCACGCCCTTGCCGTCCGGCTCCGAGCGCGCTAGCGCAAGCAACTGCTCCGCGAGCCGCGTGGCGCGCGCGATGCCTTCGTGCAAATCGAGCAACGCCTCGCGCCGCGATGCGTCGTCCTGCGCGCGCGCCACGAGCTGCGCCTGAATCTGCACGGCGGCAAGCGGCGTGCGCAACTCGTGCGCGGCATCGGCGACGAAGGCTTTTTGCGTATCGAGCGCCGTCGACAGACGCACCAGCAGCGCGTTCAGCGCCCGCACGACCGGCTGCACTTCCTGTGGCAAGCGTTGATTGGGAAGCGGATCGAGTGCTTCGGGATGCCGTGTATCGAGCGCGCTCGTCACACGCTGCAAGGGCGCAAGCCCGCGTCCGACGATCACCCAGATCGCAAGCCCGAGCAGCGGCAGCAACAGGACCAGCGGCCACAACGTGCGCCACGCGACGCCCGCCGCGACGCGGTTGCGTATCGAAAGCGGCTGCGCGAGTTGCACGACGTTGTCGCCGACGATCGCGCTATACACGCGCCACTCGCCGCGCGCCGTCATTTCCGTCGAGAAGCCGAGTTCGGCGTGCGGCGCGAGCGGCACGCGCGGATGCGAGTAGTACATCAGCACGCCGTTGCGATTCCAGATCTGGATGACGACGCCCTCGTCGCTTTCGCTACGCGACGTGAGCACCGACGAAAACGGCTCCGAAGGCAGCGCCGCCGCGATCTGCTGCAATTGATAATCGAAGAGTTCGTTGGCTTCGGCGAGCGCCTGCCGGTAGATCAGCCATCCGGCAAAGCCCACGCCGACAATCACGAGCGCGAGCAGCCAGATGAGCAATTGCCGGCGGATGGACCGCATCAGGCGTCCTTCGCGACCATGTAACCCAAGCCGCGCACGTTGCGAATGAGGTCCGCGCCGAGCTTCTTGCGCAGCGAGTGGATGTAGACCTCGACCGTATTGCTGCCGATTTCCTCACCCCAGCCGTAGATTTTCTCTTCGAGCTGACTCTTCGAGAGCACGGCGCCCGGACGCGCCATCAACGCTTCGAGCAACGCGAATTCGCGCGCCGAGAGCGCGACGGGCGCGCCCGCGAGCGTCACCTGATGACCGACCGGGTCGAGCGTGAGTTGACCATGACGCACGAGCGATTCGCCGCGTCCCGCGTGACGACGGATGAGCGCCCGCATGCGTGCGCCGAGTTCGTCGAGATCGAAGGGCTTGACGAGGTAATCGTCGGCGCCGGCATCGAGTCCTTTCACGCGATCGGCGATGGCGTCGCGCGCCGTCACGATCAGCACCGGCAATGCGTTCGCACGCGCGCGCAGCGTCCTGAGAACGTCGATGCCATCGCGCTTGGGCAAGCCGAGGTCTAGCAGCATCAGGTCGTAGGGCTCGCCGCCGACGGCCGTCAGCGCGGCCTCGCCGTCCTGCACCCAGTCGACCGCGAAGCCGTCCGCGCGCAGCGCCTTGCGCACACCTTCGGCGATCATCCGGTCATCTTCGACTAGCAGGATTCGCATGGCATCTCGTCTTCGTGGTTGGGGAGACCGGCTTTGAAAGTCGTAGCCATTCTAGCTTTGCCGGGCGCGGGCAGGCTTAAGCAAGGCTTAATGGGTGGATGTGATGGATATTGCAGGGTGCTGGAATTCATGGCGCTTAATCACGCGATGTAACGATGGGCGTGCTTGCTCGCCGTCCTTGGCCAGCCGACAAACCCCTATTCGTACGATTTTCGCAAGCCAGCTTGTCTACAATGAGCCTTTCGCCCGTGTGGGCTTCGCCTAACAACACCAAAAGCACGCCCATGCCGCTTGCCTCGCTCGTTTCTCGCTGTTCGTCGTTTGCACTCGCCGCCGCAATCGGCTTTGCCGTCATCGCTCACATGCCCGAGGCACAAGCGCGTGGCGGCTCGAAGTCCGAATCGCAAGCGCAGGCGCCCGAGCGCGCGGCGCATGGCGGCGCGAAGGCAAAGCGCGCAGGCAAGGCGTCCCGGGCCGAGAAAGCCGTCGCCGCACGAGAACGCGTGCCCGCCGGGCCACTGCCCGCACCGGTCATGGCGGCGCTCGCTCACGCGCACATCCCGCTTTCGTCGATGAGCGTAGTCGTGCAACGTATCGGCGCGCCCGTGCCGCTCGTGACGATCAACGCGGACCGGCCAATGCTCCCCGCATCGACGATGAAGCTCGTCACGACTTACTCGGGCCTCTCGCTGCTCGGCCCCGACTATCGCTGGAAAACCACCGCCTACGCCGATGGCGATGTCGACGCACAAGGCGTGCTGCACGGCAATCTCTACATTCAGGGCACGGGCGACCCGAAGCTCGTGCCGGAAGAACTGATCGATCTCGTCGATCAGATACGCAAGAACGGCATCACGGGAATCGATGGCGCGCTCGTGCTCGACAAGCGCTATTTCGACGCCTCCACGCGCGATCTGCCCGCGTTCGATAACGACGATGCCGCGCCCTACAACGTCGGTCCCGATCCGCTGCTCTACGCGTTCAAGTCGCTTACCTTCACGCTCACGCCGAATCCGGACGGGCAGGTATCCATCGACGTATTGCCGCAACTGGCGCAACTGCAGATCGACAACGAATTGCGCGTGACGCGCGGCGCGTGCGCGGGCACGTTGCCGTCCGCATCGCCGAGCGTGGCGCAGACGCAGGGCGGCTTCGTGCAGGCGTCGTTCATCGGCGACTATCCGTTGCGCTGCGGCTCGCGCACCATCAACGTCGCCGCGCTCGACCATTCGACGTTCTTCGCAGGCGGCTTCCTCGCGCTGTGGAAGCAGGCGGGCGGCACGTTTCAGGGCGCCACGCGCGAAGGCCCGACGCCTTCGTCGGCGCGGCTCGTCGGCACGCATCGCAGCCCGGTGCTGTCGGATATCGTGCGCGACATCAACAAGTTCAGTAACAACGTGATGGCGCGAAATCTGTTTCTGACGATCGGCGCGGCGCAACTGAAACCGCCCGCGACGACCGCCAAATCCTCGCAGGCCATCCAGACGTTTCTCAAGAAAAGCGCCCTGCCAATGACCGGTCTCGTGCTCGACAACGGCTCCGGACTCTCGCGCGACGAAACCATCTCCGCGCTCTCGCTCGCCGACCTTCTGCAAGCGGCGAACGCGAGTCCGGTCGCGCAAGTGTTCGTCGAATCGCTGCCCATTGCCGGCGTGGACGGCACCATGCGCAACCGCCTGACCAACGCGGGCGCGTTCGGCAATGCGCACATCAAGACCGGCACCTTGCGCGATGTCCGGGCGATCGCGGGCTACGTCGGCGCGGCCAATGGCGAGAGTTATGTCGTGGTGAGCTTCATCAACGATCCGCGCGCCGAGGCAGCGCGCGCCGCGCACGACGCGCTCCTCGAATGGGTGTACGAAGGCGCGCGCAAGCCGGGCATCGAAGACTGAACGCGCGTTGCGCCAAGCATAGGAGGCAGGCGCGACGCAATTGAGCCAAACCCGCGCCCGGCAAGGCGGACCGAAGATTTCTTCTACGAAGACCGCCCGCGCCTGCACGCGCGCCGTGTACGCTGTCGGGCACGCATGACGGAAGGATGACTCGACCACCTTCGTGATGCACAATTCGTTCGAGCGCACGCGCGTATCGAGGCGCACGCCGGACGAAACGCAGACAGACACGCGGGCCAACACAAGGCACACGCGCTGCGGATTCAAACAGATAACACCGAAAATTGGAGACGAGGTCCATGAAGAAGCAACTCTCGACGCGCGCCGCCCTGGTGCGCTACGCCCGAATCGCCACGGCGAGCGCCGCTTTCGCCCTGATTGCCGCGTGCGGCGGCGGTGGCGACGACAACAACAATTCGTTGCCGCCGGGCGGTGTCAAACTGCAAGTCGTCTCTTTCGGCGATAGCCTCTCCGACGTCGGCACCTACGCGCCGGTGGCGGCGGCGAACTTCGGCGGCGGCCGCTTCACGACCAATCCCGGTCAGGTGTGGGTTCAGGATGTCGCGCAATACTACGGCGACACGCTCACGCCCGCGATGACCGGTGGCTTCGGCACGCCACCCCAGGCGCAATCGGGGCTCGGCTACGCGCAGGGCGGATCGCGCGTGACCAATCCTATTGGCGTGAGTCATGCGACGACCGATCCGGCCAATTACACGGGGGCGCTGACGGTGCCGGTGGCGCAACAGGTGACGAACTATCTGGCGTCGCACGGAAGCTTCAATTCGAATCAGCTCGTCATCGTCAATGGCGGCGCGAACGATATTCTGTACAACCTCACGGCCGTGCAGGCAGGACAGATGACGCCAGCGCAGGCGACCACCGCGATCGTGCAATCGGCGATCGATCTGGCGGGCGTCATCGGCTCGGTGCTGCAGCATGGCGCGACGCACGTGCTGGTGTCGAACGTACCGGATATCGGCACCACGCCGCAGGGCATGATGAGCAACGCGGCCGTCAAGGCGCTGCTGACGCAGGCATCGCTTGGCTTCAATCAGGCGCTTGCCGCCGCGTTGACGCAATCGGGCCTGATGTCGAAGGTGATTTACCTGGATATCGTGCCGGCGCTCGCCAATATCACGGCCAACTTCGGGCAGTACGGATTCACGGTGTCGAATACCGGCACGGCGTGCAATCTGCAGGCGATGGCCGCGGCAGCAGCGGCTTTCGGCGAGCCGAATCCGCAAGCATTCGCCACCTCGCTTTTCTGCTCGCCGCAGAACTACACGGTGGCCAACGCGGATCAACTTTATATGTATGCGGACACCGTGCACCCGACGACGCATCTGCATGCGCTGTATGCGCAGACGGCGGAGCAGAAGGTCGCGGCGGCGGGGTTGGGTAAGTAGTCCGGTTTATTGGAAGTCGGCGAGCCGCCCGGAGATGGTCTTCCGGGCGGTTTCTTTTTGCCGTGGACAATCCTTCGCGTCGCTGTCGAAGCGAACATGAGCGAGCTAAGCGCCTTCCCCTTCGAACGCCGCCGCCGCTCTTCCCAGCCGGTCATTCACCGCGATCCACTCGACCGATTCCGGCAGCTTCTCGATGAGAATGCGTTCGACATTCGCCCGATCCAGCGCCCGCAGCAAGCCATACAACTCCCGCGCGTAACTCTGCGGGTCTTCAGGTGCAGCCACGAAGTGCACGCCGGAATCGCGCGCCCAATCGCCTGCGCTCGACGCACGCGCCACCAGCGCGATTTTCTTGTCGCGCGCATTGGCACGGGCCGCAACGAGGATCGGTTCGATCGCCGCGAAAGGCAGCAACGCGAGCGGCGTCCTCGGCGCGTAATGCGCCTTCAGCGTGCCCGAGGCACGCGGCGCGGTGGCATCCGTTCCATCCGGCAATCTCGGCGCGACGCCGATTACATCCGCGATCTGCCGCGGACTCACGTGTCCCGGCCGCAACAAAGCGGGAAAGCCGCGCGATAAATCCAGAATCGTCGATTCGATTCCCACTTGCGCCGTCCCGCCATCGAGCACATGAACGCTCGCGCCGAATTCATCGCGAACATGTTGTGCGCTCGTCGGACTCACGTGTCCGAAGCGATTCGCCGAAGGCCCCGCCACGCCGCCTTGCTTGCCCGTTCCGCTGCGTAAAGCGTGAAACGCCGACAACAGCCGCTGCGCCACCGGATGCGACGGGCAACGAATGCCCACCGAATCCTGCCCGCCGCTCACCGCCGCCGGAATGCGCTCCGCGCGCTTGAGGATGAGCGTCAAGGGTCCGGGCCAGAAGGCGTCGATGAGCCTTTGTGCGTCTAACGGCAACGCGCTTACCCAATAGCCTGGATCGGCTTCGGGCGCGAGATGCACGATCACCGGATGATTCGCCGGCCTGCCCTTCGCGGCATAGATGCGCGCGATGGCTTCGGGATTCTCGGCATCGCCGCCGAGGCCGTAGACCGTTTCAGTCGGAAACGCGACGAGTTCGCCTGCGTCGAGCAGGGCTGCTGCTTCGTCGATCTGCGCGGCGCTCGGATGGATGATGGTCATTGCCTTACTGCTTCAAGTCTTTCAATCGAGCGCGATATGCAGCATGCGCGCACAGTCGCGCGCCGCCGTGCGCGCCTCTTCCAGCGTCGCCGCCGTGAAGTTGATGTGGCCCATCTTGCGGCCATGGCGCGCTTCTTCCTTGCCGTACAGATGCAGGCGCGCAGCCGGCATTGCCACGACGTCGGTCCAGGCAGGAGCGCGTTGCTTGTCGCCGTTGAACCAGATATCGCCAAGCAGATTCAGCATTGCAGCTGGTGAATGCTGGCGCGTATCGCCGAGCGGCATGCCGGTCATCGCGCGGACTTGCTGTTCGAACTGGCTCGTGGCGCAGGCATCGACCGTGTAATGGCCGGAATTGTGCGGACGCGGCGCCATTTCATTGGCGATGAGCGTTCCGTCTTCCAGCACGAAGAATTCGACGCACAACACGCCGACATAGCCCAGCTTCGCCGCGATGGTCAACGCCGAATCCTGCGCCTGCGCGACGAGCGCGGCGGGCGCATCGGGCGCGGGCACGACGGTCTTTGCCAGAATGCCGCCGACATGCGAATTCTGCGCGAGCGGGAACACGGCCGACTTGCCGTCGCCGCCACGCGCGATCAGCACGGACACTTCGTACTTCAACGGCATGCGTTTTTCGAGCACGCACGGCACGCCCGAAAGCGAGCCATACGCGTTCCGCACTTCCTGCACGTTGCGCACGCTCACCTGTCCCTTGCCGTCATAGCCAAGGCGCGCGGTCTTGAGAATGCCGGGCAGCACCGCCGCGATCTTCTCGTCCGACAACGCCGCGAGCGCTTCCGGCGATTCGATCACCACGTGCGGCGCGACCGGCACGCCCGCCTCGGCGATAAACCGCTTCTCCGCAACGCGATCCTGCGCAATTGCCACGCAACTCGCCGCCGGGCTCACGAACGTGCACGAAGCGAGGAATTCGAGACTTGCCGACGGCACGTTCTCGAACTCGGTGGAAACCGCCGCGCACAAGCGGCCGAGTTCGGTGAGCGCGGCTTTGTCTTCGTAACCGGCGCGGATGTGACGATCAGCGACCGCGCCCGCCGGACTTGTCTGGTCAGGATCGAGCACGGCGACGCGGTAACCCATCGACTGCGCGGCAAAGCAGAACATGCGGCCGAGCTGGCCGCCGCCGACCATGCCGAGCCACGCGCCGGGCAGGATGGGTGAGTTCGGGGATTTGTTTGGGTTCATCGTGGGCTGGGGCTTGCCGGGACTGATTTGCTGGTTTGATTTCCAGACGCCGCGCAAAGGGGCGCGCAGCATCGCACTTCAATGCTTCGACGTTTCAACGCTTCAGAGCGGAGGCAGCGCCATATCGCGCGCGGCCTGGTTCTGCTTCACACGGAACGCGGCCAGCGCTTCGGCGTAACGCGCATTGGTCACGCTCAGAATGGACACCGCGAAGAGCGCCGCGTTCGCCGCGCCCGCCTCGCCGATGGCGAAGGTCGCGACCGGCACGCCCTTGGGCATCTGCACGATGGAATGCAGCGAATCCACGCCCTTCAGATACTTGCTCGCCACCGGCACGCCGAGCACCGGCACCGTGGTCTTGGCGGCCAGCATGCCCGGCAGATGCGCCGCGCCGCCCGCGCCCGCGATGATCGCCTGCACGCCGCGCGCGCGCGCGCTTTCGGCATAACCGAACATCTCGTCCGGCATGCGATGCGCGGACACCACCTTCGCTTCATAAGGCACGCCGAATTCCTGCAAGATCGCGACGGCGTGCTTCATGACGTCCCAGTCGGAGCTGGAACCCATCAACACGCCGACGAGCGGCGCATCGTGCGAATGCGCTCCGGTCTGTACTTCGCTCATTTAGCTGCTTTCCTTGGGCGTTGGTTCGGGCGCGCCGTCATCTCTTCCAAATGACCGCGCGCGATACGGGTGTTACGCGAGCGTCTGCCCGGTCAGGCGCTGCAACGCTTCCTGATACTTCTCGGCGGTCTTGGCGACGACTTCGTCGGGCAGCTTCGGCGCGGGCGGTTCCTTCTTCCACGGCTGCGTTTCGAGCCAGTCGCGCACGAACTGCTTGTCGAACGACGGCGGGTTCGTGCCGACCTGATAGCCGTCGGCCGGCCAGAAGCGCGAGGAGTCGGCGGTGAGCACTTCGTCCATCAGAAACAGCTCGCCCTTGTTGTCGAGGCCGAACTCGAACTTGGTATCCGCGATGATGATGCCGCGCGTCGCCGCATACTCGGCGGCTTCCTTGTACAACTGAATGGAAATGCGGCGGATGGTGGCCGACAGTTCGGTGCCGATGCGCCGTTCCATGTCGTCGTACGTGATGTTCTCGTCGTGATGGCCCATTTCGGCCTTCGCGGCGGGCGTGAAAATGGGCTCGGGCAACTTCTGCGCGTTTTGCAGGCCGGGCGGCAATTCCACGCCGCAGACCGCGCCCGTCGCTTGATAGTCCTTCCAGCCGCTGCCCGCGAGATAGCCGCGCACGACCGCTTCCACCAAAATCGGTTCGAGACGCTTCACCACGACCGCGCGGCCCGTCACCTGCGCCACCTCGTCCGGCGCGACGACGCTCGCCGGATCGATACCCGTATTGTGATTCGGCACGATATGACCGAGCTTCTCGAACCAGAAGTCGGCCATCTGATTGAGCACTCGGCCCTTGTTCGGGATCGGCTCGCCCATGACGACGTCGAATGCGGAGAGGCGGTCGGTCGTAACGATCAGGAGCTTGTCCTGACCGACGGCATAGTTGTCGCGAACCTTGCCGCGGCCGAGCAGCGGCAGCGATTTGATCGTGGATTCGTATAGCGTGGACATCGTCATGGTCCGAAGAGGTACGGAGAAATGTTGACCGCCGCTCAAGTTGCCGTGAGCGGCGAAAAGAAATGGGAACGGGTCCCGTCGCCGGAACCCGTTGATTTTACTTTACAAATAACGCCTGGCTCGGATCAGGCTGAATTCGCGCTCATCCGAAAGCGTTTTTCGCTCTACGCGCGCTCAAAAATGATCGCCGACGCGCACGATCTTCAGCGTGTTGGTGCCGCCCGCCGCGCCCATCGGCTCACCGACGGTGAGCACGACCATGTCGCCGCGCGCCGCGTATCCCTTCGACACGACCACTTCCAGCGCCTGATTGAGCGCGTCGTCGCGGTCCATGTTGGTATCGAGATGCAACGGCGTGACGTTTCGATACAGCGACATCGTGCGCTCGCTCGCCACGCGCGGCGTGAGCGCGAAGATCGGCACATGCGTCCAGTGACGCGACATCCACAGCGCGGTCGAACCGGATTCGGTCAGCGCCACGACCGCCTTCGCGCCGAGATGGAACGCCGTGAACAGCGCGCCCATGGCGATGGACTGGTCGATGCGCGTGAACGTGCGGTCGAGGAAATCGCGGTCTAGTTGCGACTCTTCCGACTTCTCGGCTTCGACGCAAATGGCGGCCATCGTCTCGATGGTCGTCACCGGATACTTGCCCGCCGCGGTTTCGGCGGAAAGCATCACGGCGTCGGTGCCGTCGAGCACGGCGTTGGCCACGTCCGACACTTCCGCGCGGGTCGGCACGGGCGCGTGGATCATGGATTCCATCATCTGCGTGGCGGTGATGACGAGCTTGTTCGACTCGCGCCCCATGCGGATCATGCGCTTTTGCAGCGCGGGCACGGCCGCGTTGCCCACCTCCACCGCGAGATCGCCGCGCGCGACCATGATGCCGTCCGACGCATCGAGAATGCCTTGCAGCGCCGGAATGGCTTCGGCGCGCTCGATCTTCGCGATCATCTTCGGCTTGATGCCGTAAGGCGCGCCCGCGATGTTCGCGAGTTGACGCGCCATTTCCATGTCCGTCGCGTTTTTCGGGAACGACACCGCGACGAAATCCGCGCCGAGCGACATCGCCGTCTTGATGTCCTCCATGTCCTTCTCGGTCAGCGCCGGCGCCGTGAGTCCGCCGCCCTGCCGGTTGATGCCCTTGTTGTTCGACAACTCGCCGCCGACCTTTACGACCGTGTGAATCTCTTCGCCGATCACGCGCGTGACGTCGAGGACAATCAGGCCGTCGTTCAGCAGAAGCACGTCGCCGGCGCGCAGATCGCGCGGCAGGTCTTTGTAGTCGAGTCCGCAGCGCTCGTTGTTGCCGAGTTCGCAATTGGCGTCGAGCACGAAACTGTTGCCCGCGACGAGCATCGTCTTGTTGTTCTCGAACTTGCCGACGCGGATTTTCGGGCCTTGCAGGTCGGCCATGATGGCGACTTCGCGGCCCGTCTGGCGCGCGGCCTCGCGCACCCATTCGGCGCGCTGGCGATGATCGTCGGCGGTGCCGTGCGAAAAGTTGAAGCGAACGACGTCGAGCCCCGCTTGCATCATCTGCAGCAGGATCTCGGGACTGCTCGATGCCGGACCGATGGTGGCAACAATTTTGGTAGCGCGATGCATGGAATTCCTCGTCTCTGTAGGACCGCCCGTGACGCTGCGAGCACGTTGCGCCGACGGTGAGGTGTTGCTCACCGGTTGCGCGCGCGCGCCGGATCGTGCCGGCGTCGCTTTATCGATTTGCTTGATTGCATGAGCGGGCAAGCCGCCGATGATGACGGGCGCCGCCGTTGGTGCCGGCGATGCCGCGTCTTCGTTCTGCCTCGGTTGCTGATTCTGCGCGCGGGCTTCGCCGGACGACGGCTCGGTGTTCTGAGCCGCTTCGGCAATGGCCCGCGCCGCGAGCGCGGCGGCGTCGAGCTCGTCGCCCGATGCCCCGCCCGCCACTACGTTTCTGATTCCGTCTTTTTGCGCGCCGCCGGCTTCCTGCGCGCCCTTCTTGCCTGCCTTCGCCGGATTTCCTCGGGTCGTCAAGACCTTAAGCCCGCGACTCGAGCACTTCGACCGCGGGCAGCGTCTTGCCTTCCAGAAATTCGAGGAACGCGCCGCCGCCGGTCGAGATGTAGCTCACCTTGTCGTGAATGTTGTACTTCGCAATGGCCGCGAGCGTGTCGCCGCCGCCCGCGATGGAGAATGCCGACGAACTCGCAATGGCCTGCGCCAGCGTCTTCGTGCCGTTGCCGAACTGGTCGAACTCGAACACGCCGACGGGGCCGTTCCATACGATCGTGCCCGCCGTTTCCAGTTGCGCGGCGAGCGCCTTCGCGGTGTCCGGACCAATATCGAGGATCAGGTCGTCGTCGGACACATCCGCGACGGGCTTGGTTTCGGCTTTCGCGGTCGCGGCGAATTCCTTCGCGGTGACGACATCGCTCGGAATAGGCACGGATGCGCCGCGCGTGCGCGCCTGATCGATGATTTCCTTCGCTTCGTCGACGAGATCGGCTTCGGCGAGCGACTTGCCGATTTTCAGGCCCGAGGCCAGCATGAACGTGTTGGCGATACCGCCGCCGACGATCAGTTGATCCACCTTCTCCGCCAGCGACTTCAGAATGGTCAGCTTGGTCGAAACCTTCGACCCGGCGACGATGGCGACGAGCGGACGCTTCGGGTTGCCGAGCGCCTTGCCGAGCGCATCGAGTTCGGCGGCGAGCAGCGGGCCCGCGCACGCGACCGGCGCGTACTTCGCGATGCCGTGCGTGGTTGCTTCCGCGCGATGTGCGGTGCCGAAGGCGTCGTTCACATAGATGTCGCAGAGTTTCGCGAGCTTTTGCGCGAGGCCGTCGTCGTTCTTCTTCTCGCCCTTGTTGCAGCGGCAATTTTCGAGCAGCACGACGTTGCCCGGCTGAACCTCGACGCTATCGACCCAGTTCGCGACGAGCGGCACGTCGCGGCCGAGCAATTCGGACAGACGCTTCGCGACGGGCGCGAGCGAGTCTTCCGGCTTGAACTGGCCTTCGGTCGGGCGGCCCAGATGGGACGTGACCATTACGGCAGCGCCTGCATCGAGCGCGGCCTCGATGGCCGGCACCGAGGCGCGCACGCGCGTGTCTTCGGTGATGTTGCCGGCATCGTCTTGCGGCACGTTCAGATCCGCGCGGATGAACACACGCTTGCCGGAGACTTTGCCTTCGGAGATGAGGTCGGTGAAACGCAATACTTTCGTCATGGGAGTCAACGTAGGTAGAAAAGCGGTTCGGGCGAGGAAGACCGGCTTGTGCCGGCCGGTTCGTGGGGTGGCCGCGTGACTTCGAGGACTTCTTTTAGCCGTGGCAACGACACGCGGATCATGCCGGAGGCGAAGGCCGCGCGAGCGGGCCGAACGCGCGGGCAAAACAGGCAATGCGAGGAACCGGGAAAGCAGGAGATCGAAGGAACAGACAGGCGGCGGCGCTCAAGTACAAGCACATGCCGGGCGCGCTCCGTTGAGGCGGTGAGCTTGGGAACCGTTGCGCGGTGACTGCCGGACACACTCTCGACCTCGCTTGATGCAACAGGAAAGACCAGCATTTTAACCGATAGCACCGGATGCTTTTAGCGGCCAATCCATGATGACGCGTATTTGGCCGCTTCCAACCGATGCGCCGGGCGCTGGCTCCACGCTGGTTTCGATCCCGCGCGTAATCCGCGCGCAATACCGCGACGAAAGGAACTTTGCCGGCAACTTGGCGGCGAAAGGGAAATTATAGCGTCGTGAAAGCCGCTTCGAGATCGGTTCCGCCGCGAAATCACGCTAAAATAACGGTCTTTCGCCGCCTTTCGGCCAGCGCCGCACTCATGCCGAACTAAGGCGCCAAGCCCCGCATTCACTGAACGAGACAGCTAGGAGAACCGTATGTCAATGGCCGACCGCGACGGCAAGATCTGGATGGATGGCAAGCTGGTCGACTGGCGTGACGCCAATATCCACGTTCTGACCCATACCTTGCACTACGGCATGGGCGTGTTCGAAGGCGTGCGCGCATACAAGACGTCACAAGGCACGGCCATTTTCCGCCTGAAGGAACACACCAAGCGTCTCTTCAACTCGGCCAAGATCTTTCAGATGGAAGTGCCGTTCGACCAGGCCACCATCGAAGCCGCGCAGCTCGAAGTCGTGCGCGAGAACAAGCTCGAATCCTGCTATATCCGCCCGATCATCTGGGTCGGCTCGGAAAAGCTCGGCGTGTCGGCCAAGGGCAACACCATTCACGTGGCCATTGCTGCGTGGCCGTGGGGCGCGTATTTGGGCGAAGACGGCATCGCGAAGGGTATTCGCGTCAAGACTTCGTCGTTCACGCGCCATCACGTCAACGTGTCGATGGTGCGCGCCAAGGCCTCCGGCTGGTACGTGAACTCCATCCTCGCGAATCAGGAAGCCATCACCGACGGCTACGACGAAGCCCTTCTGCTCGACGTGGACGGCTATGTCTCCGAAGGCTCCGGCGAGAACTTCTTCCTCGTCAACAACGGCAAGCTGTACACGCCGGACCTGGCTTCGTGCCTCGACGGCATCACGCGCGACACGGTCATCACGCTGGCGCGCGACTTCGGCATTCCGGTGATCGAAAAGCGCATCACGCGCGACGAGGTCTACACCTGCGACGAAGCGTTCTTCACCGGCACGGCCGCCGAAGTCACGCCCATTCGCGAACTCGACAACCGCACCATTGGCTCGGGCGCGCGCGGTCCCGTCACGGAGAAGCTGCAAAGCGCATTCTTCGACGTGGTCGGCGGCAAGAACGAGAAGTACGCAAGCTGGCTCGCCAAGGTTTAATGCAAGCTGCGGCGGGCGAGGTTTCAAGCGTCCCGCCGTGTCCCCGCACGCAACACAAGTCATTCAAAAGAGATTGCAATGAGCGACCTGAAGGAAATGCCGCTGGTTGAACTGTCGGCCAAGGACCTGCCCGCGTTCTGTCCGAATCCGAAGATGCAGCGCTGGAGCACGCATCCGCGCGTGTTTATCGACATCACGCACGGCGAAGCGCGTTGCCCGTATTGCGGCACGCGCTACAAGCTGAAAGACGGCGAAGTCATCAAGGGGCATTGAGCAGCCGCCCTCTTACGGAAGGCCGAAGCCACGCCTCGTGCCCGCTTCGGCCTTCGTCCAATGCGCGAATCGCAATCACACATTGCGCGCTCAAGCCTCTCACCCACATCAACCGACGACTCGCCATAAGCCGCGAGCCGCGTATATTTTGAGATCGGAAAACGACTGATGCGCCGCGCGCTGGTAATAGCACCGAACTGGATCGGTGACGCACTCATGGCGCAGCCGCTTTTCACGCTGTTGAGAAAGCTGCATCCGCGCATCGTGATCGATGCCGTCGCGCCCTCGTGGGTCGCGCCCGTGCTCGAACGCATGCCGGAAATTCACGGCGTCTACGCCACCGACCTCGCCCACGGCAAGCTGCAACTGCTGCGCCGCTGGCAACTGGCGAGCGACCTGCGCGATGTCGGCTACGACGCCGCCTACGTGCTGCCCAACTCCGCGAAATCCGCGCTGCTGCCCTGGATGGCGGGCATCCGGCTGCGCATCGGTTACAAGGGCGAAAGCCGTTACGGTCTGCTCAACGTGCGGCATGCCAATCCGCCAAATACCGAGCGTCCGCCGATGACCGTGCACTACGCCGCGCTCGCTTATGCGCCGGGCGCGAAGCTGCCGTTCGTCGACAAGTTTGCGCAACCGCAGCCCGAAGGCATCGAAAATCCCGCGCCAACGCTGCCCGTGCCGCGCCTGGAAAACGATCCGAACGAGTCCGCGCGTGTGTCGGCGCGCTTCAATCTCGATACGCGTACGCCGCTCGTCGTGTTTTGCCCCGGCGCGGAGTATGGTCCCGCCAAGCGCTGGCCGCCGGAGCATTTTGCGTCGCTGGCGCAGTTCGTCGCGCAGTCGTTTCCGTATGCGCGGATCATCGCGCTGGGATCGAATAAAGATTCCGCCGTCGCCGATGCCATCGCCGCCCGCGCACCGAATGTGCGCAACCTGTGCGGCCAGACATCGCTCGGCGAAGCATGCGCGTTGATCGCGCGAGCGAGCGCGGTGGTCACCAACGATTCCGGCCTCATGCACGTCGCGGCGGCCATGCGACGGCCGCTCGTCGCGGTGTACGGCTCGACCGACCCGCGCCACACGCCGCCCTTGTCCGATCTCGCAAAGGTACAATGGCTGCATCTTGAATGCAGTCCGTGCTTTGCCCGCGAGTGTCCGCTCGGCCATCTGAACTGCCTTCGCGAACTTTCCGCCGAACAGGTTTTCGGCGACTTGCGCGGCATGCTGCTCGCGCATCGTTGATATCTCGAAGATTGATCCGCTGCGACATCCGCTAGCGGTTCTCCGACGGCATCGACCCAAGTGTGCGGGCGCTCACACGCGAATGCCTCCGAACGGGGGCATGCTTTGACCAATGACCGATGCGGCGCTAGTCCGGCACTACGGGCGCGCGCCGTAACGAAAGCCTGAGACCCACGAGCCATGCCACGTTTCGCCCGCCTCTTCGAAGCCGCAGCCGACACCCTCAACGCTTATTACCA
The DNA here is from genome assembly GCF_031450875.1 of Caballeronia sp. LZ001. Taxonomy (NCBI): domain Bacteria; kingdom Pseudomonadati; phylum Pseudomonadota; class Betaproteobacteria; order Burkholderiales; family Burkholderiaceae; genus Caballeronia; species Caballeronia sp. LZ001. Next base: position 2,660,665 of record NZ_JARTVX010000004.1, read on the forward strand.
GGCTGTCGCGGACGCCAGCATCGACAGCGTGATGTCGTTGTGGATCGACGAGGAATTCGCCACGTGCATCTGCGCGGACGGCACGCATCTGCATGGTCTGCCGAGCATCCGCGCCGGGATCGGCAAGCAGTTCGAAGCGCAGGCGGTGACCATCGAGCCGCTCGATATCCGCGTGTACGACAGTCTCGGCACCGTCGTGTATGCGATCGCGGAGGCGCATCAGCCAGCGGGAACGGTGGCGCCGCGCATGGTGTTCACGACTTACGTGATGGTCCACGAACGCGGCGAATGGAAAATCGCGCACATTCACGCGAGCGAGATGCCGATGGAAACAGCCGGCCAGTTCGCGGTCAAGATGCGCCACGGTCAGGGGCCGCTGCACTAAAAAACGCGGCAGGTTGCAGAGCAGCACTAAGAAGACGTATGTCGGGGAGTGGCCATGAAGCGCGATCCTTTGTTGAAACACGATTCGTCATTCGTGGATACGGGGCCCGCAGCGGCGCTTAAGGAAAGCGTGCAGGCAGCCGGGCGAACGCTCGGCGCGCCGGTTGCGGACTGGCTCTACAACGCGCCGCGCTGGCTGCCGACGAGCCACGCGCAGACCATCGTGCCGGCGCTCTTCGCGCGCAAGCCGGCGGTGCAATACCGGCGCGAACGCTGGACCACGCCGGATGGCGACTTCATCGATCTCGACTGGGTAGCCGACGAAGCACCCGCCGACGCCCCGCTCTTCGTGCTGTTTCACGGCCTCGAAGGCAGTTCGGACTCCCACTACGCCCGCACGATGATGGCCGCCGCTCAAGCGCGCGGCTGGCACGGCGTCGTGCCGCACTTTCGCACGTGTAGTGGAGCGCTCAATCTGCTGCCGCGCTTTTACCATCTCGCCGACAGCGCCGAAGTCGACTGGATTCTGCGACGCCTGCGCGCCAATCACGCGGGGCCGATCGTGGCGGCGGGCGTCTCGCTGGGCGGCAATGTGCTGCTGCACTGGCTGTGCGACCGCGGCGCCGAGGCTTCGTCGATCATCAGCGCGGCGGCCGCCATCTCCGCTCCGCTCGATGTTCACGCGGGCGGCGCAGCGATCTCGCAAGGCTTCGGCATGATCTACACACGCAGCTTTTTGAAGTTGCTCAAGCGCAAGGCGCTTGCGAAGCTCGGACAGTTTCCCGGCCTTTACGACCGCGACGCCGTACTCGCCGCGCGCACGCTGTACGAGTTCGACAACGTCGTGACCGCGCCGCTGCACGGCTTTCGCGATACCAACCACTATTGGTCGACCGCGACCACGCGCGCGCATCTGAACCGCATCGCGGCGCCAGCGCTTATCCTCAACGCGCGTAACGATCCGTTCTTGCCCGAGTTCGCGTTGCCGTCGCAGGCGGAAGTGTCGTCGCGCGTCACGCTCGATCAGCCGAACCACGGCGGACATGTCGGCTTCATGACGGGGCCGTTTCCAGGGCGGATCGACTGGTTGTCGCAGCGTGTGTTCGGCTATCTGGAGAACTTCGTCGCTCATGGATGACATCGTCAGGCAGGCGCTTGCCAAATGGCCGAACGTGCCGCATTGCACGGGCTGGCTTCTGCTCGACCGACGCGGCCAGTGGCGCATGCGCGACGATGCCGCGCAAGCCGCAGGCGAACTCGGCAGTCCCATCCGGCATGAGGCGCTGATCGGCTTCATCAACCGCAACTACGAGCGCGACGACGAGGGTCAGTGGTTCTTCCAGAACGGTCCGCAGCGCGTGTATGTGGAGTTGGCTTATACGCCGTGGATCGTGCGGCTCGATGTATCGGCGGATGGTTCGTTGCAGCTGACCGATCAGGCGGGCGCGGCGTTCGAGCCGGAACAGGCGTGGATCGACGATGAAGGCGGTGTGTTGTTCGCCGATGCTTCCTCGCCGGCTCGCGTGGCCGCTTTGCACGATCATGATCTGGAGGTGCTGGCGGATCATGCTTCGCTGGATGAGGCTGCTTTGCCCGAGCACGGTGGCGTGTTTCATTGGCGCGGCGGCATTGATCTTCCCTTGCAGACGATCAGACGGACGGATGTCCAAGCGCGTTTTGGCTTTGTCGCGAGTCCGGCTGCCCGGGCTATTGGCGTGCAGGGTTAGAGGTTATCGGCGCACGGATCGTGTACGGCCGTGGCAGGGTCGAGCGCTCGCTCAGCGCTACCCGCGGCGCGGCGCCGTTCAGCTGTTTTTCTCCTCCTCGCGCTCCTCCTTGTAGCGCGTTTCGAAATCGCGCAGACGCGCGGAGATCGTCGAGAGATCGTAGAAACTCGCGGTTTTCAGGTCGCGCGCTTCCTTTAGCTGCCGAATCGCGGATGGCCATGCGCCGTCGAGCGCAAATTTCTCGGCCATCGCCTGATGCTGGCTCAGCGGGTCGTTGAGGCCTGCGCTCGCCTGCGCGAGATAAAGCCACCAGTCGGGGCGTAACGGGTCGGCGCGCGTTTCCTGGCGCGCGAGCGATTGGGCATCGGCGTAGCGGTGCGCCGACAGCAAGGCTTGCAGATGGATATCGATCGCCGCATGCGAGTCGGGCCAGCGCTTCTGCGCTATTTCCGCGAGGCGGATGGCGTCGTCGTTACGGCCGGCGCGGCGGGCGATATCAGCGGCTAGCACGTCGAGGCTAGGCGTGCTGCGGGGTGTTGCGGGCGCTGGCGGCTGCGGTGGCGCGGCGGGTTGTGGGCTCTGGCGCGGGATCGAGGTGCTCGTGACGTGAACCGGCGGAAGCGGGATCGTGTTCTTCGAGGTCGGGGTGTTGGATGCGGTCGTGCGGCGAGAGGTGCTGTTCGCGTCGGTGGTTGTCGCAGCGCCCGCGCGATTCGTCTCGGATGGGTTGTTTTGGTGGATCGACGAATCTTTCTCTGCGGTTGAGACGTTTGCGGTTTTCAGGCCTTTTGCGTTTGGGTTGTTTGGGTTGTTTAGGTTGTTCGTGCTGCTCGTGCCGTTCGCCAGCGTCGCGCCACCTGTGCTGACCGCGTTCTTGACGTTAAGCGAATTGTTCGTGCCGTGCCCGCCGTTCGCGCCGTTCGCGCCGTTCGCGCTGTTTGCGTTGTTTGCGTTGTTTGCGTTGTTTGCGTTGTTCGTGCTGCTCGTGCCGTTCGCCAGCGTCGCGCCGCCTGTGCTGACCGCGTTCTTGACGTTGAGCGAATTGTTCCCGCCGTTCGCGCTGTTCGCGCTGTTCGCGCTGTTCGCGCTGTTCGCGCTGTTCGCGCCGTTCTCGTCGTTCCCGCCGTTCGCGCCGTTCGCGCCGTTCGCGCCGTTCGCGCCGTTCGCGCCGTTCGCGCCGTTCGCGCCGTTCGCGCCGTTCCCGCTGTTCCCGCTGTTCCCGCTGTTCCCGCTGTTCCCGCTGTTCCCGCCGTTCCCGCCGTTCCCGCCGTTCCCGCCGTTCCCGCCGTTCCCGCCGTTCGCCAGCGTTGCGCCGCCTGTGTTGGCCGCGCTCTTTACGTTGAGCGGATTGTTCGGATTACTCGCGCGATTGCCGCTCCCCGAAAAGCTCAGCACATCGTGCGCACTACTGCCGAGCAGCGAAGACATGCCTTCCGATAACGCGACGCCATTCGTCCTTGCATCGGTGACGGCAGGCGCATGCCTCGTCTGTGCGGATCTCACGCCGTCGGCAGCGAGATTCAACCCGGCATCGACGGAAGCAGCCGCCTTCGCCGACGATGCCGTCCCACGCTGCGCCTTCAAACCCCGTGCGCCGCTAGCCGCATCCGCGCCGCCGATACTCTTCAACTCCTGCCGCGCCTGCGCCGATGCCACCGCCGCATTCGCCTCCTCGCCTTCGAACAGACGGCGCGACTTCGCGAGCGCATCGTTGGCGGCGTCGTAATCGCCGAGCAGCGACTGCGCGAGCGCGACGCCATACCAGTTCGCCGCCGGATTGAGCGCGGTCTGATCGCTGATCTCGGTCTTCAGCCGGCTCGCGACCTCGCGATAATCACTCGCATAATTGACCTGCAACGCCCGCGCGCGCGCCCGCACGAACGCGTATTCGGGCGACTGACGCGGCTGCCGATACGGCACGCGCCGCGCACGATCCTCCATATCGGCGATGCGCTCGACGGTCAGCGGATGCGTGCGCGCATAAGGCGGCACGCCGTTGTCGGACATCGTCAGGCGGTCCAGACGCGCGAAAAACGCGGTCATCGCGTAGGGATCGTCAGCCGGCGGCGGCGAGCATCTGAAAGCCGACGCGGTCCGCTTCGTGTTCCGCCGCGCGCGAAAATTTGAGCTGATTGTCGACGGCGAACGCCTGCCCGCCCATCGCGATACCCATGCCGAGATCGCCGCTGCGCGCCATCACGCCAGCGAGCAAGCCGGCGAGCATGGCAGCGAGCGCGGCATAGCCGCTCTTTTTCTGCGCGCCGATCATGCGCGCGATGTGCCGCTGCAGCACGTGCCCCATCTCATGACCGATGACCGACGCCAGTTCCGACTCGGTCTGCGTCGCGGAAATCAGCCCCGTGTTCACGCCGATGAAACCGCCGGGCATCGAGAACGCGTTGATTTGCGGATCGCGCACGGCGAACAGGTCGAAGTCCGGCCGATAGCCACCGAGGTACTGCGTCGCGGCGGCGGCGGAGAGCTTGGTGGCGATGGAATCGAGGTAATCGCGCATCAGCCAGTCGTCGAGATAGTCGGGGTCGGCGCGGACTTCGCGCATCATCCGTTCGCCGAGCGTGCGTTCGGCTTGCGGTGAAAGCGTGCCGTCGGAGCCATCGCCGAGATCGGGAAGCTGCACCGAGGACAAGGGCGCACGCAGGCCGCTCATTTCGCCAGGCCGATTGGCGAAGCGGCTTTCGGCGCCGCCGTAGACGCCGAAGACGCCGTCGGCCAGGTTGGCGGGGGGTGAGGCGGGGACGGTGGTGGTGGTCGCAGTTGCCTTGGGCGTAGTTGCCGTTGCGGTTGCGGTTGTGGTGGGCGCGGTTGTGGTGGGCGCGGTTGCGGTGGGCGCGGTTGTGGTGGGCGCGTTTGAGGTGCCGGCGTTTGCGGTGGTCGCGTTTGCGGTGGTCGCGTTTGCGTTGGTCGCGTTTGCGTTGGTCGCGTTTGCGGCGATCGCATTTGCGGTGGTCGCATTTGCGTTGGTCGCATTTGCGGTAATCGCATTTGCGGTAATCGCATTTGCGGCGGTCGCGTTTGCGGCGGTCGCGGTCACGTTCGCGGCGGTCGCGTTTGCAGCGCCCCTTGCGCCCGCCTTCGCCGAATCATCCACGCGAGCCACGGACGCACCAACCTGCGCCAACGCAACGGGCGGCATGGCGAGACTCAGGCACAGCACGAAAATGAGCGCACGGCTCGAACGTGTCAGATTCATGGCGCGAAACCGGCGTCGGCGAGCCGGTCAGCTTGATGACGAAAACGGGCTTATCGTATCAAGTGTTCGGCGCTCGGCGGTGGATTGAATCGGACCGAAGACGCCGTATCGCGCTGGTATGATGAGCGCCCGTTCGAAGGAGAGGCTATGTCCGGACTCACACATTTCGATGCCGCCGGCGAGGCGCACATGGTCGATGTCGGCGACAAGGGCGAGACACGCCGCATCGCCGTCGCGCGCGGTTCCATCGCCATGCTCGATGGCACGCTGGCGCTGATCCGCGAAGGCCGCGCGAAGAAAGGCGACGTGCTGGGCGTCGCGCGCATCGCCGCTATTCAAGGCGCGAAGCGCACGGCCGACCTGATTCCGCTGTGTCATCCACTTGCGCTGACGCGCGTGGCGGTGGATTTCAGCATCGACGAAACGCTACCTGGCGTGCACTGCGAAGTGCGTGTGGAAACGGTCGGGCGCACCGGCGTGGAAATGGAAGCGCTCACCGCCGTGCAGATCGGCTTGCTGACGATCTACGACATGTGCAAGGCGGTGGATCGCGGCATGACGATCAACAATGTGAAGGTGCTGGAGAAGCATGGCGGGAAGTCGGGGGATTGGGTGGCGGCGTAGTCCTCGCGCCCGGAGCCGACGCCGACCTCACTCGTCATCGTCGTCATCATCGGCAGTGGCGCCCCCAACCCCCGGCTCTCCATACAACTTCACCAGATCCGCCTTGAAAGAAGCCAGCGGCTTCCCCGTCTCATCGATGAGCTGATAAACCGACGCCAGTTGCTTCGGCCAGTCATGCAGTTGGGTCGCGAAAATCTTGAGCTTCGCCATCGTGTCCAGCGCTTCGTCGCGCTGACCAGCAAGCGCCTGCAGCACCGCATATCGCCGCAACACCGTCTCGCCCGGCAGTAACGCAATCGCCTTGCGATGCATCGCGAGCTTCTCTTCGAGGTTCTGCGCGTTGATCGGCACGAGCGTGGCCGCGCCGTATTCGCCCCACGCGGTGAAGAGGAACGAAGGATCGTCCCGATACTGCTCCGCCGGCCGCGATCCGTAGTAAAGCACCTCGGCCCGATGATAGTCGAGCATCACCGGATACAACGCCGCCAGCCCGCCCACCACGAGCACCACGTACACGCCGAACGACAACGGCTTCGCCACCAGCCGCAACGGCCGCGTCTCCAGCAAGCCGATCAAGAGCATCGCCGGCATCAAAAAGAACATGTATTGCTGCGGATATTCAACCAACGCATGCATCAGCAGAACGCCAAGCAGCGAAAGCCCGAAAATGCGCGCGGGCGTCTGCGGCGCGCGCAGCACGCGAATCAGCCAGAAGACGAACCCCAGCACCAGAATGCCGAGGCCCAGCGCGCCCGTCTTCGCGAGCAAATCGATGAAGATGTCATGCGCATTGTTCGCGATCTCGACGCCGCCCAGCTCGCGCACCATGTCGAACTGATAGCGCGGAAACTCGCCCCAGCCGACGCCGAGGATGGGATGCGTATGGAACATCGTCCAGCCGTATTTCCACAACGCAAGGCGCGGCGCGATCTGATTGGCGTCCTGCATGCGCTCGGCGGCCGATTGCGCGAGGTCGAAGTGGAAGCGCACGTTGGCCCAGCGCACCGCCGCGTTCACCGCGAAGAACACGAGCGCGAGCACCACCGGCATGAGCCACGCGCGAAGATCGCGGCGGCCGGGTCCGTCGAAACCTTCCGCCGCTGCCGGCCGCCCCTGCACGAACGCCATCCAGAATCCGGCGACGACGATCACCGCCATCTGCAACCAGGGTCCGCGCGAAACGGTCAGCGCATGTCCTAGCGAAAACACCGCCGTCAGCGCGAGCCACACGATAACGGGCAAACGCCGCGTTTGCACGAAGTACAGCGCGCCCGCCATCGCGAAGGCGATCACCGTCGCGAGGTGATTTGCCTGCGCCATGTTGCCGAACGGCCGCCGTTCGGTCATCACGTTATAAGCGACGACAAACGGCGTGAACTTCACCTCCAGATGCAGCAACTGCACGATCTGGCAGAAGACCGCGAACAGACCGCCCGCCATGAGCGCGGCCGCGCCGATGCGCAACGCCTTCTCCGACAAACCCGCGCGCACGAGCCCGTAGCCGGTATGCACCGCGATGAACGAGGCGAGCAGATACGCGCCGCCGAGCCAGTTCATCGAAGGCTGCGATACCGGCAGCAACACCGTCTGAGCGATGAGCAGCACGCCGAACGCAAGCGGCATGAGCGCAACGACCGGCGAGGCGAACGACACGCGCGGCTCCGACACGCGCACGAGCAGCGCGACCGTCGCCCCGAGCGCCAAGTAAAGCGCCAGCGCGCTGTATTCGGCGTAGAAGGTCGGAATCGGGTACGTGTGGTTGACGACGCCAAACGGCAAGGTCAACGCAAGGCACAGAACGGCAAAACAAAGGTAGCGCGCGTATTGAGAAGGCATGAGGGGCTGTGAACGTCGGCAACCGGCGCACTATACAAAACTTTGCTGCCCATGTCCGGTACACAGCCCGATTTGCGACGAAATCCCCGCGTTTCCAACAAAAAATCCCCGCACCTGACCGCTTCTTGCCGATGGCAGACGAGCGATGCCGACGCACCGCTCGTCTGCCCGTCGTCAGCGATGCACGTCAGCCACGGCATTCCGCCGGCGCGAGATTGGCGGGCAAGCTCGGTGCCTCCGCGGGCGACGGTCCCGCGCCCGGCGCCGGCAACGACGACGCCGCCTTGCCGCCCGCGAAGCATTCCCACGTCAAGGTGCCTGCCTGCACCGATCCGCGCGCGAGCGACACGCGGGCCGTCGGAGTCTCGGCGTTGTCGGGCGTGGATGGCACGAGCACGAGCGTGTTCGATCCTGCTGGTGCGACGCGTGTCGAATAGGCAATCGTGATCTGGCCGTTGTCGCTGTCGATGTGGATCGAGTCGACGTTGCGCGTGCCTGGCGGCGAGGCATATCCGCTTGCGAGATCGGCCGCGCTCGCCGCGTTCTCGGCCACGGCAAGCCGCGCCGATGCCGCGAGCGACAAGCCCTCGCCCACCCGGCTGCGCGCCAGATAATCCTGATACGCGGGAATCGCATACGCGGCCACCACGCCGACGATCGCCAACACGATCATCAGTTCGATCAGGGTGAAACCTCGCGTCGCCGCGTCGCCGGCAGAGCGCAGCCAGCCGGGCATCGCGCGCCAGGCGCGCGGCGAATTCGTGTTGCAGGTGATCGTTGTCATCGGTACTCCCAAAAGGACAAAAAGCGCCCGGATGCATGATGCAATCCAGACGCTTCGATCTTATTCAGGGAGCTTTAGCGGTGACAGTCGGCCGAATGGCTAACGTGGGTCTTGGGGTGAGCGTCTTTCGGTAAAGGCCTCAGTGTGAGCGCGTTTCCGGTCAACGCGATTCGGCGGAGTGCGCCTCAATCACCCCACTGCATAGAACAACCTCACCCCGGCGCCCGTTTTCCACTGGCGAGCGCGCGCCGCTTGATCAGCACGCCCGCCGCGACCACGAAAATCGCGCCCACCGCTCGCGCGATATACCCGACGAGCTCGGTGTTCAGCTCGGGCCATCGATCGATGAAGGGATCGTCGATGATCAAGCCGCCCGCGATCCACCCGAGCAACGCCGCGCCGAAGAGCACGATGACCGGAAAGCGATCGAGCAGCTTCAGCACCAGCGTGCTGCCCCACACGATGAGCGGAATGCTCACCACCAGCCCGAAGACGACGAGCGTGAAGCGATGCCGCGGGTCCGCCGCCTCCGCCGCGCCCGCAATGGCGATGACGTTGTCGAGGCTCATCACGGCGTCCGCGATGACGATGGTCTTGACCGCTGTCCAGAGCTTGTCCGACGCGTTGATCTCGTGCGCGTCGTGGTCGGGCTGCATCAGCTTCACGCCGATCCACAGCAGCAGGATGCCGCCGACGAACTTGAGGAACGGGATATCGAGCAGAAACACCGCGAACGCGATCAGCACGACGCGCAGCACGATGGCGCCGAGCGTGCCAAGCAAGATGCCACGCGTGCGCTGGCCGTCGGGCAAACCGCGACAGGCGAGCGCGATCACGACCGCGTTGTCGCCACCGAGCAGAATGTCGATGACAATGATCTGAAGCACCGCGCCCCAATGGAGCGTCGCAAAAAAATCGAGCATGTAGTAATAAAAAAAGCGAGGAAGCCAACGCTCCCTCGCTTTCTATTCGGCGGTTACGAAAGGATTCGGTAAGAGTACCAAACCCCAGGCCGTTCTGCCGATAAACCCGCTTAGATCACTGACTTCAACAGACGACCCATTTCCGACGGGTTCTTCGTGACCTTGATGCCGCACGCGTCCATGATTTCGAGCTTGGCATCGGCCGTGTCCGCGCCGCCCGAGATCAGCGCGCCTGCGTGACCCATGCGCTTGCCCGGAGGCGCCGTGACGCCCGCGATGAAGCCAACCACCGGCTTCTTCATGTTGTCCTTGATCCAGTAAGCGGCGTTCGCTTCGTCCGGACCGCCGATCTCGCCGATCATGATGACGGCGTCCGTTTCCGGATCGTCGTTGAACATCTTCATCACGTCGATGTGCTTGAGACCGTTGATCGGATCGCCGCCAATACCGACCGCCGACGACTGGCCAAGACCCAGCGCCGTCAACTGACCCACTGCTTCATACGTCAGCGTGCCCGAGCGCGATACCACGCCGATGCGACCCTTGCGGTGGATGTGACCCGGCATGATGCCGATCTTCAGTTCGTCCGGCGTGATCGTGCCGGGGCAGTTCGGTCCGAGCAGCAGCGTCTTGCGATTTTCGCGGCGCATGCGGTCCTTGATTTCCAGCATGTCGCGAACCGGAATGCCTTCCGTGATGCAGATGGCGAGATCGAGATCGGCCTCGACGGCTTCCCAGATCGCGGCGGCGGCGCCCGCGGGCGGAACGTAGATCACCGATACGGTTGCGCCCGTTTCGGCCTTCGCTTCCTTCACGCTCGCGTAGATGGGGATGCCTTCGAAATCTTCGCCGGCCTTCTTCGGGTTCACGCCCGCGACGTACGCTTCGCGGCCGTTCGCGTATTCGCGGCAGGCGCGCGTATGGAACTGACCGGTCTTGCCGGTGATGCCCTGCGTGATGACCTTCGTGTCTTTGTTGATCAGAATCGACATGTAGTGACCTCTGTTCGTTTGGCGTCGCGACGCTTTCTCATATGGAAAGCCCGCGCCGCCATTCGTGTCTGGTGGAACGCTCTTGTCAGACTAGGAAGCGGGCGCGCTTACTTGCCTTCGGCCGCCGCGACGACCTTCTGCGCGGCTTCTTCCATGCTGTCGGCGGAGATGATCGGCAGACCGGAGTCCGCGAGCATCTTCTTGCCGAGGTCTTCGTTCGTGCCCTTCATGCGCACGACGAGCGGCACCTTCAGGTCCACGGCCTTCGACGCGACCATCACGCCTTCCGCGATCACGTCGCAGCGCATGATGCCGCCGAAGATGTTGACGAGGATCGCCTTCAGGTTCGGATTCTTGAGCATCAGCTTGAAGGCTTCGGTTACCTTCTCGGTCGTGGCGCCGCCGCCGACGTCCAGGAAGTTGGCCGGCTCGCCGCCGAACAGCTTGATGGTGTCCATCGTGGCCATGGCCAGACCCGCGCCGTTCACGAGACAGCCGATGTTGCCGTCGAGCGAGATGTACGCGAGGTCGAACTTCGACGCTTCGACTTCAGCCGGATCTTCTTCGTCGAGATCGCGATACGCGACGATTTCCGGGTGACGGAACAGCGCGTTCGCGTCGAAGTTGAATTTGGCGTCGAGCGCGATGACCTTGCCGTCGCCGGTCAGGATCAGCGGGTTGATTTCCGCGAGCGATGCATCCGTCTCGTAGAACGCCTTGTAGAGACCTTGCAGAATGGTGCGTGCTTGCGGCAACGATGCATCGGGAATGCCGATCTTGCGCGCGAGATCGTCCGCTTCGGCGTCCTTCAAGCCCGTGGCGGGATCGACCGGCAGCTTGTGCAGCAACTCGGGCGTCTTTTCCGCGACTTCCTCGATGTCCATGCCGCCTTCGCTCGACGCCATCACGACGACCTTCTGCGATACGCGGTCGAGCACGAGGCCGACGTAAAGTTCCTTCTTGATGTCCGCGCCTTCTTCGATCAGAAGACGGTTCACCTTCTGGCCCTCGGAACCGGTCTGGTGCGTGACGAGCTGCATGCCGAGGATCTGGTTCGCGTATTCGCGGACCTGATCGATCGACTTCGCGACCTTCACGCCGCCGCCCTTACCACGGCCGCCAGCGTGAATCTGCGCCTTGACGACCCATACCGGGCCGCCCAGCTCTTCCGCGGCCTTGACCGCATCATCCACCGAGAACACGGGTTTGCCGCGCGGGACCGCGACGCCGAATTTCCGCAGGATTTCCTTACCCTGGTACTCGTGAATCTTCATGCGTGATTCCTTCAGTCTGAGAGTTGGAGTGAACTTCGATTTGCTGAACCGCTGATTTCATCGATTCTTGTTTGAATGCTGATCGCCGCGTGCGCGCTAGGTATCGCGCGGCTTGGTGTCGTTTGTGCCTGCGCGCTCGAACCAGCGCGGATAGTACTCCTCGACCGCGGGGCCGTCGAAGCGCAATGCGTGACAGCGCCCGAGTTGAAACGGCGGTGTGTCCGATGCTGCCTTTGCGTCCTTCGAATCGAACGGATTACCCGATTCGGTGTTCCAGACCTGACCCGCGAATCCCTGGATGGCGACAGTCGGCAGGACGGCGCACAACTCGGTGAGATGCGTGCAAGCAGCCGCGCCGCCAATACGCTGATTGACTTCGCGGCGAAAATTCTTAAGGAGATTGAGCCCGATGAGCGAGCGATAGGCGGGATTGGACTCGGCGCAGAGACCAGCATAAGGCGCCCACTCCGAGGACGCTTCTGCGTCGACGATAGTGAGTTCGCGGTCGATGGTGATGCGTAGCCAGAGTTCATGGATTGGCTGACCGTAGGGCCGCACGCCCGTCACGAGTTGAAAGTCGCGCGTCTTCTCGTCGGTTAGGACGGCTTCGATGTCCCATAGGCCGTCATCTCGCTCGAACGCTTCAATCCGAATCGCGCGACGATGGCGCAATTGTCGGGAAACGGGCGGGGAAAGAGGCATGCTGGACCAAAGCCGGAACGGGAAAACCGTGGAATTTTAGCATATTGGGTATTTCAAGCCGGGGATGACTCAGGCACCAGAAACGTGCGCGGGGAAAGCTTGAAAGCCTGTGCTTATTAACGCTTCGGCGCGGTGCGGGATTTTCTTCCCGCCTCGGAGCTTGCATGCACGCGGTCGTTTGAAATCACTTCTTACTTTGGTGGACTAGAAGCTCAACACGCGGATGTGGAAACATGAGCCCGAACTCTTTGCATGCGCGCGAAACCTGAGATTACTCAGCGGTCGAAATCCGCCAGCACGACGAGGCAAGCGCGTGGAGCATGGAATAATTAACCTAACGCTTCGCGTGTGAATGGTTTTGAACCACGTCGTGATGGAAAGCGGCTTCGCCATGAGTCCAGCATGTGAAAGCATGAAATGTATGCACGCGGCGCTCGGGCAATCACATGGTGCTCGAGTGCGCCCGCACTGAACTAGACGGCGTTCGCCATCAATCGTCGATGACTTCGTCGGTCCAGTCTTCGTCGCTTCCCTTCAACACCTTGCTGATCGTGCTCATGGAGAAGCCGCGCGCCGCGAGAAAGCGCGCTTGCTTCGCACGCTCCGCGGGCGTTTCCGGTACGACGCCGTACTTCCTCGCCCATACGGACTGCGCTCGCGCGGTTTCGGTCTGCGCGAGTTTGTCGGCGGTTTCGCCGATGAGCGTCTCTCCCACTGCATGACGCTTCAATTCGTGGATGATCCGGCTGCCGCCCATGCGCGCCGCTCTTCGATGCACGACGCTTTCGACAAAGCGCTCGTTCGAGAGCCAGCCGTCGCGTTCGAGGCTATCGAGCAGTGTTTCGAGCGAATCGGCTTCTTCGACGTAGGGTCGCAACTTGCGCGATAACTCCGCGCGGCTATATTCCCGACGAGACAGGTAAGCGAGCGCGCGTCCTTTGAGCGAACGTTGCGGACGTCTGGAATCTTTGACTTCGGCAGCGGAAGTTTTGCGAGCGCGTTGACTTGAACGGCTGTAGACCGATTCGGATGCCGTGCTGACGCCTGCATCCGGCGCGCACTGCTCGAAGGGCTCGAAAGGATCGGCGTCTTCGAAGGCGTCGATTGCAGATGATTGGTTTGGATTGGCAATCCGGCTTACCAAGGGTGACGCGTTCTGCGCACGGTTGGTCGCCAGAGTCGGCGTTTCCACTGCCGGCTTGGAGGTTGCGTTCCTCGACGGTGCGTTGCCCTCACGAATGGACGCTGCCTGCATCAGCAACGCGCGGGCTTGCTCCAGACGCGCCCGGCGATCTTCGGACGACGATGTCTGACTTTCCCGGACAGCAGCAGCATCAACATCGGCCGCCCTTGCGTCCAACTCAGCAGCATCACGCGCATTCACCGGCAACTCTCGCCGCCAGCCACCACGCAACGCCTTCGCCGAATCGCGCGACTGAGTGTCACGCGACTGAGGATCACTCGCGCCGTTCGGATCATCAGAACCAGCAGACCGCCCGAACCTTCCGTCCGTTCTGCCAGCCTTCGATCCGAACCGGCGCTTCAACATCGTCAGTGACCAAGTGAGTATCTAAACAACGAGACGACGACTACGTGACGACTGCGCGACGACCACGTGACGACCACGTAACGATTAAGCGACAACTCACTCGTCCGCCACCGTGGCGCCCGGCGCCACGGCGTCAGCCATTGCTGCCACGCCGAGCGACTCGCGGATCTTGTTCTCGATCTCGCGGGCGATGTCCGGGTTCTCGCGCAGGAATTCACGCGCGTTGTCCTTGCCCTGACCAATACGCTCGCCGTTATAGCTGTACCAGGCACCTGCCTTGTCGACCAGCTTGGCCTGCACGCCCAGGTCGATGATCTCGCCCTGACGCGAAATGCCTTCGCCATAAAGAATGTCGAAAATGGCTTCGCGGAACGGCGGCGAGACCTTGTTCTTCACGACCTTCACGCGCGTTTCGTTGCCGATGACTTCGTCGTTCTTCTTGATGGAACCAATACGGCGAATGTCCAGGCGCACCGACGAATAGAACTTCAGCGCGTTGCCGCCCGTGGTGGTTTCCGGGTTGCCGAACATCACGCCGATCTTCATGCGGATCTGGTTAATGAAGATGACGAGGCAGTTCGTACGCTTGATGGTGCCGGTCAGCTTGCGCAGCGCTTGCGACATCAGGCGCGCTTGCAAACCAGGCAGCGAGTCGCCCATTTCGCCTTCGATTTCCGCCTTCGGCACGAGCGCCGCGACGGAGTCGATGACGATCATGTCGATGGAGCCGGAGCGCACCAGCGCATCCGCGATTTCCAGTGCCTGCTCGCCCGTGTCCGGCTGCGAGATCAGCAGTTCCTGCGCATTCACGCCGAGCTTCTGCGCGTATTGCACGTCGAGCGCGTGTTCCGCGTCGATAAACGCCGCCGTGCCGCCGACCTTTTGCATCTCGGCGATCACCTGCAGCGTGAGCGTGGTCTTGCCCGACGATTCGGGCCCGTAGATTTCCACGACACGGCCGCGCGGCAAGCCGCCGACGCCAAGCGCGATATCCAGACCGAGCGACCCTGTCGAGACCACCTGAATGTCTTCCACCACCTCGCCTGCGCCGAGCCGCATGATCGACCCTTTGCCGAATTGCTTTTCGATCTGCGCGAGCGCGGCGGCCAATGCCTTGCCCTTCTCCGCAGTCATGCCAGCCGGGCCTTTCTTGCTTTCTTCCATGAATCGTCCTTTGCTATGATGAACGGCGTCTGAGGCGGGTGCCGGCAAGCTCGAAACGAACTCGAGCCCGTCTGTAGCACTCCCGCAGACACTGTATAAAAAAACAGTAGTTTTTGCAAGCCCGATCGCGCGACGCAGTCTTTTTTCCACGCCGCGCGCACCGCGCAAAAACCGCAAAACACCTGGAGACCGCCGCGCCGGGCGAAATGCGGTGTCGGCAATGACTGCGCTTTGCCGCGCACGAAGGCGCACAACACGATGCGAATCCTCATTGCCGAAGACGACAGCATACTCGCGGACGGTCTCATTCGATCACTCCGCCAATCGGGATACGCCGTCGACCATGTGAAGCATGGCGTCGAGGCAGATACCGCCCTTTCGCTGCAAACTTTCGACCTCCTGATTCTCGATCTCGGCCTGCCGCTCATGCCCGGTCTGGAGGTGCTGCGCCGCCTGCGAGCACGCAATTCGCAGATGCCGGTTTTGATCCTGACGGCGGCCGACAGTGTCGACGAACGCGTGAAGGGACTCGACCTCGGCGCCGATGACTATATGGCCAAACCCTTCGCGCTCAACGAGCTCGAAGCGCGCGTTCGAGCGTTGACGCGACGCGGCGCGGGTGGCGGTCCGACTGTCGTGAAGCATGGTTCGCTGGCGTTCGACCAGGTCGGACGCGTCGCGCATATCAGCGAGCAAGTCGTAGACCTGTCCGCGCGCGAACTCGGCGTGCTCGAAGTGCTGCTCCAGCGCATCGGGCGGCTCGTGTCGAAGGAACAGCTCGTGAATCATCTATGCGAGTGGGGTGAAGAAGTAAGCAACAACGCAATCGAGGTCTACGTGCACCGCTTGCGCAAAAAAATCGAAGCGAGCGGCGCGCGCATCATCACGGTGCGCGGGCTCGGCTACACGCTGGAAAAAGCCGTCGCCACCGTCGACAACGGCGCCGTTGCCCAACCCGCGGCGAGCGATTCCCTGCCCGCCAGCCCTCAATACAAGTAGCCGCGCATGGCGTCGCCCGTTTCCACCGAACCAAGCGAAGCCGGGCACGGACACGACCACGCCGCCACCGAAAGCGACACCGACGCCAAGCGCGACGCGCGCTACGCCAACCCGTTCGCGCCTCCCGACGAACTCGAACCCGACAACGAAACGCATCCGCGCTCGCTCTTCGGCGAGATTCTCGACTGGATGCTTGCGCCGCTTCTGCTGCTCTGGCCGATGAGCATCGCGGTGACGTATCTGGTCGCAAAGTCGATTGCCAACGGTCCGTTCGACCGCGCGCTCGAAGCCGACGTCTACATGCTCGCGCGCCAAATCCAGCCGGTGAACGGCGTCGCCGAACTGCGTCTACCCGATGTCACGCGCGATTTCCTGCGCGCCGACAACGTCGACAGCGTGTTCTTTCAAGTGCTCGGCACGCGCGGCGAACTGGTCGGCGGCGACCGTGACATGCCCTTGCCGCATGACGACGATCGTCCGCAGCCGGGCATCGTCGAATTTCGCGACGACGCCCTGCGCGGCAACGACATTCGCGTCGCCTATACGACGGTCGATGTGCCCGGTCTCGCTCCGGGACGCGATCCAGCCGAGACGCAGCCGGTGCTCGTGCAGGTCGCCGAGACGCTGGACAAACGCAGCCAGCTCGCCAACGACATCATCAAAGGCGTGATCCTTCCGCAGTTCGTGATCCTGCCGCTCGCCATCGTGCTCGTGTGGTTCGGCCTCTCGCGCGGGCTCGCGCCGCTGCACGCGCTGCAGTCGAACATTCGCGCGCGGCGTCCGGACGACCTCTCGCCGCTCGAAGCGGCCCGCGCGCCGCCCGAGATCGCGCCGCTCGTGGCGTCGTTCAACGATTTGCTCGTGCGGCTCGAACAGAACATGGAGTTTCAGAAGCGCTTTATCGCCGACGCCGCGCATCAGATGAAAACGCCGCTCGCCGGCCTGCGCATGCAGGCGGAGTTTGCGTTGCGCCAAGAGGTATCGACGGAAGTGCAGCGCTCGCTCGAACAGATCGCCACGAGTTCCGAGCACGCGGCACGGCTCGTCACGCAATTGCTCGCGTTGGCGCGCGCGGAAAATCGCGCGACGGGGCAGATTTTCTCGCACGTCGAACTGACCGATCTCGCGCGGCTCGCCGTGCGCGACTGGGTGCAGGCGGCGCTCGCGAAGGGTATCGATATCGGTTACGAGGAGCCCGCGTATCCCGTCGAAGTAGAGGGCAACGCGGTGATGCTGCGTGAATTGCTGTCGAATCTGATCGATAACGCCATCCGCTACACGCCTCCGAACGGACGCGTGACCGTGCGCGTGCGGACCGGCGAGCACGATCTCGATCACGTTCATCTCGAAGTGGAAGACACCGGACTTGGCATTCCGAGCGCCGAACGCGAGCGCGTGCTCGAGCGTTTCTATCGCATTCTCGGACGCGAGGGCGACGGCAGCGGCCTCGGTCTCGCCATTGTCAAGGAGATCACGGCGATGCACGGCGGCACGCTCGTCATCGAAGATCATGTGTATCAGGAAGCGCCGCGACTGGCCGGAACGCTGGTTCGCGTGAGCTTACAGCGGGTTTTTCCTATGCGGGACAAACCCTGAGGCGGCTCAGCGCCCAACACCTCGGCAAACAACATAAAACGCGCATTGACGCAAGAATGAGCGAGATAAAAAGAAATTAGCAGATGGTTAGCCGAAGATGTACTTTATGCGCCGATTCGACACGTATCCGGGCGAGTCAGAACGCCGTAAGTTTTCGTTCCAATAATCGTTGCACCGGAGCGCCTCGGGCGTTTCCGACACGTACGCGAATTCAAATCAGGAGACGATTCATGGCTACGGTTGAGGGGCGCATTTCCCACGCACCGATGACGAGCGAGGAAAGGAAGGTCATCTTCGCTTCGTCGCTCGGCACGGTGTTCGAGTGGTACGACTTTTATCTGGCGGGCTCGCTTGCCATCTACATCAGCAAGACGTTCTTCTCGGGCGTCAATCCGACCGCTGGCTTTATCTTCACGCTGCTCGGCTTCGCGGCGGGTTTCGCGGTGCGTCCGTTCGGCGCGATCGTGTTCGGGCGGCTCGGCGATATGGTCGGGCGCAAATACACTTTCCTCGTGACCATCGTCATCATGGGTCTGTCGACGTTTCTGATCGGCTTCCTGCCCGGCTACGCGACCATAGGCATTGCGGCGCCGGTCATCTTCATCGCGATGCGCTTGCTGCAGGGCCTCGCGCTCGGCGGCGAGTACGGCGGCGCGGCGACCTACGTCGCGGAGCACGCACCGGCCAACAAGCGCGGCGCATGGACCGCGTGGATCCAGACCACGGCGACGCTTGGCCTTTTCATCTCGCTGATCGTGATTCTGGCGGTACGCACGATGGTTGGCGAAGAACAGTTCGGTGCCTGGGGCTGGCGTATTCCGTTCCTCGTGTCGATCCTGCTGCTCGCGGTGTCGGTGTGGATTCGCATGAAGCTGCATGAATCGCCGGTGTTCGAGCGCATCAAGTCCGAAGGCAAGACTTCGAAGGCGCCGCTGACCGAAGCGTTCGGCGAATGGAAGAACCTGAAGATCGTGTTGCTGGCGCTGTTCGGTTTGACGGCGGGTCAGGCGGTCGTGTGGTACACGGGGCAGTTCTACTCGCTCTTCTTCCTCACGCAAACCCTCAAGGTCGATGGCACCAGCGCGAATATCATGGTCGCGGTGGCGCTTTTGATCGGCACGCCGTTCTTCGTGTTCTTCGGGTCGCTTTCGGACCGGATCGGCCGCAAGCCGATCATCATGGCGGGCTGCCTGATCGCCGCGTTGAGCTTCTTCCCGCTCTTCAAGGCGCTCGCGCACTACACCAACCCGACGCTCGAAGCCGCCACGCAGAAGTCGCCGATTGTCGTGATCTCCAACCCGGACGAGTGCTCGTTCCAGTTCAATCCGGTGGGCACGTCGAAGTTCACGTCGTCGTGCGATATCGCGAAGAGCGCGCTGTCCAAGGCCGGTCTCAACTACGAAAACGTCGCGGCACCGGCGGGCACGCTCGCGCAGATCAAGGTGGGCGAAACGGTGGTGAACACCTACGACGGCAAGGCGGCCGACGCGAAGGCACAAGGCGCGGCCTTCGACAAGACGCTTGCCGGCACGTTGAAGAGCGCGGGCTACCCGGCGAAGGCCGATCCGGCGCTCATCAACTGGCCGATGGCGATCGTCGTTCTGACCATCCTCGTGATCTTCGTGACGATGGTCTACGGCCCGATCGCGGCAATGCTGGTCGAGATGTTCCCGGCGCGAATTCGCTACACGTCGATGTCGTTGCCGTATCACATCGGCAATGGCTGGTTCGGTGGATTTCTTCCTGCGACGGCTTTCGCTATCGTCGCCGCGAGAGGCGATATCTATTCGGGCTTGTGGTATCCGATTGTGATTGCGCTGGCGACGTTCGTAATCGGCATGTTGTTCGTCAAGGACACGCGCAAGACGAATGTCTATGACGAAGATTGATGACGATGGTGCTTTCCTGGCGCTTTCCTGCCGCTTGAATAAAACGAGCGGCAGGGGTTGACAGCGGTTTCACCTATCGCCATAATCTCGCTTCTTTCGGCGAATTAGCTCAGTCGGTTAGAGCGACGGAATCATAATCCGCAGGTCCGGGGTTCGAATCCCTGATTCGCCACCAGCATCAAAAGAAGCCGCTGTTCCGCAAGGATCAGCGGCTTTTTGCTTTCGGCGCGCTTCCCGGCATGCCAGCGTTCCGTCTTCGCGCATAACCGGCGCCTTTCCGCATCTCGTTGGTTTTCGCGCTCGTCGCCATGACACTCGACACGCGTGACTTGCCCGCCGCGAAGTGACGCGACGCTTCAAACGCCTCCTCGTTCGAATCAAGCGGAGATGTTTGCTTACAAATGTCACACCGAACGCGTCCACCGGGTAGCAAACGCGGCGTTATAGCAGGCAGGCATCAATGCCTTGCAAGCACTCAACGGAGACGCTGCCATGAACGCCGTACCCCAGTTCGATCAAAAGCCCTCACGTATTCATCCGCTCATGGCGGCGGCGGCCGTCTCGGTGATCCTCGCTTGCGGTACAGGCGTGGCCGCGATGACCGGCCTTCTGCCGTCATCGAAAGCCACCGCGACGGCCGTGACGGCTTCGCCGCTGGTAGATGCGCAAGTCGCCAAGGCGTCGCCCGCAAGCGCGCCGGCTCTGACTGGAAGCGACGCGGATCGATTGCCGCGTGCGGTTCGCGGGCATCACTTGAAACCGGCGTCGACGACGGCACATAGCGTGGCGGCCGCGGCGCCCGCAGCGGTCGAAGCCCAACCGGCGTACGATCCGTATGCCCGGCCAGGTCATGGCGGTGAACGCGGTGCAGACCGCGCAACCCACCACGGGTCTCGGTGCAATAGGCGGCGCGGTCGTCGGCGGTTTGGCGGGGACGCAGATCGGTAACGGTCGCGGACGCACGGCGGCGACGATCATCGGCGCACTTGGCGGCGGGCTCGCGGGCAATCAGATCGAACATGTCGTCCACAAGACGACGACGTATCAGGTGCAAGTCCGCATGAACGATGGCAGCGTGCGCAGCTTCAATTACGACAGCGCGCCCGGCGTCGCGGTCGGCGAGCGAGTGCGCGTGGCGGGTGAATCGCTGAGCCCGGCTTGAGAACGGCGCGCCTTTGCATAGCCTGACGCGTCTTAAGACAACACTAATTATCGAGTGCGATGATGTTTCCATGCTCATTGCACGAAGCGTCCCGGCCCGCCGGTTCGGGTGCGCGAGCAAGAACCTGTTCCGGAGAATTCCGTGAAGAAAAAATCGACGAATATGAAGTCCGGCCGTCCTGCCATGTCGCCGCTGTTGCGCGCGCTGACCTATAGCCGCGCCGCCCGCGAACCGATGACCAACGCCATGCTGCTTCAAGCCTATGCCGCACTCGACGCCCTCCGGCGCGGACACGGCTCGAAGCCGCTTTTCATGGCGCTGTGCCGGCATCTGCTGATCGCGGAAGAACTCGGCCAGCTCGGTCACGTGACGGATCACGCCGACGACATCACCGCAGCCTACGAAGCGCTCGTCGAACTGGACGAGCGGCACATCGGCACGGGCGAGTGGACGCTCGACGACGCGGCGCACGCCAACCTGTGCGATGCACTCGCCATCTATGCCGACCAGCTCGAAGACGCGACGCTCGAACACATCGCGCAAGCCGAAGCACGCATGGTCACGCAATCGCTCGTCGCGGCGAACTTGCGTCACGAGGCCAAACACGAAGAACTGGCTTAGTCGAAAGCCGATCGGACGGTTAAGGGTTTATCCGCCACGCATCTTGCTTGCGTGTGTTCGAGAACGAACACTCATACAAAACCGTTGCCTCGATACTGTGTCTGCGCACGGGGGAAGTCGATTCAAGCGCAAACGGACCACAAAGAAGATGGGCGGCATTCGACCGAGTTGTGGGTAAAGGCACAGGCGCGCCAGGCAGGTAACGAATAAAGAGCGCACGGTTTTGCCAACAGCCCGGCGAGTAGCAGGCGAACCACGCCATCGCTCCGACAAAGAAGCTCAAAAGCCGGCACTCGCCGGCTTTTCTTTTTTGCGCGACTCAGCGGTACTTCGAGAACACCGTCCGGCCGCACTCCGCACACCATGAACGCTGCGCGGATTCGATATCCGCATCCCAGACGTGTCCCCACGCGCATCGCCAGGAAGGCGGCGCCTTGATGTCGGCACGGCCCGGCGATAACAGCGCACCGCCGCGCATCTGCGCGATGCCATGCAAGCGCTGCATCTCGACCTCGCGCCGGTGCGACGCGCAGTTCATGCAACGAATGTTCTGAGCCGCATCTACCGCGTCGTCCCAGTGATGACCACGGTCGCAAGCCCAGAGCGTGAGCGTCGCATCGTTCGCGTCTTGCAGATAACGGTCGCGATAGCGCGCGGCGTCATTCATCAAGGCGTTTCGTCTCTTGTCGTTATTCTGATTGTTCATTGCCTCTGCAACCTCTCAATGACGTCCGCCGCCCTCCGCCTCCGAGCGCGAAGTCGTCACCACGATGCCGTTCGGGTCGAAATGCGCGTTGAACATGGCGTCGCGATTCACGCCATCTTCGAGCCAGTGCCAACTCCACACGCGTTCCTGCTTCAGTCGATACTCCGCGACGGTGGTCGGCTTGCCAAGCAACCGGCGCACTTCATCCTGCGTCATGCCGGGCCTTACCTTCGCGATATTCGCCGCGGTCAGAACCTGCGTCACCGACACGAAGAGTCCGTCGGCGTCGAGGTCGACGAAATAGGTGTTCGTTCCCGCCGGGCCGCGCGGATATTCGAGCCGCTTGGAACCGTCGGTGAAAGTCCGTTCGATTTCCGGGTCGCCCATCTGACTGCGAATCTGCGCCTCGGTCGTGACGCCAGGCTGCAAATCCTTCAGCAGCAGATTGTCGGGCTTCACGGCATTGAAAATTGCCTTGAGCTTGTTCAACCCATCCTCGCTTTGCTGCTGATCGCAGCCAGCAAGCAATGACAGCGCGACACATGCCGCGCCCATGACTTTCTTCACCATCACTCTCCTTCGACCTTCATTTTTCAACCTTCATTCTTCAACCACCTGCGCCAAGCAGGGGCAACGGGTCAACCGCCGCGCCCGACTTGCGTACTTCGAAATGCAGTTCCGGAGAGCCGCTCGGTCCCGTGCCCATGTCGGCGATGGTCGCACCTTGCTTGACCGTATCGCCTTCGTGCACGAGCAGCTTGTCGTTATAGGCGTAGGCGGTCAGAAAATCGTTGCCATGCCGCACGATGATCATGCGCCCATACGAGCGCAAGCCGCTGCCCGCATACACGACCTTGCCGCCGGCTGCCGCCTTCACGGGCTGCCCGACCTTGCCGGAGATATCGATTCCCTTGTTGCCGCTCGCGCCGAACTTGCGCACGACCTCGCCCTTCGCGGGCCACACGAACGTGCCCCTGGCCGCGCTCACATGTTCTTCGCTGGCTTCGGGCGCGGGCTTTTGCACGACGGACTTTTCGGTCTTGTCGCTCGATGACTTCTGCGGTGTGGGAATGAGCGGCGGCATGTCTTTCTTTTGCGCCGTGCTCGCGGATGCCACGGCTGCGCCCGGCGGCACCACGCGCAACAACTGTCCGATATTCACCTGCTTGCTTTCGGGCAGCGTGTTCCATTTGGCGAGGTCGTCGGGCTTCTGCTTGTAGTTTCGCGCGATGCCGTAAAGCGTGTCGCCCGGCTTCACGCGATAGAAGCCCGGCTCCGCTGGCGGCGCGTTGAGCGGCACGACCGGCGCGGGAATGACGGCAGGCGACGTCGTCTGAACGACAGGCGGCGCGCTCGACGCCGAACTCTCGACGATAGGCGCGGGCGTGCGCGGTGTGGAGGAACATCCGGCGAGCATTGCCGCGACCGCTGCCCCCGCGATGCCCGCGCGGCTAAATAGCTTGAAACCTTCCATTTGCATCGACACCAACGTTCTCATTCTCTTGTTCTAGTCTCTTGCAGCGTGTTCAAAGCCCACAGCGCCGATTACAGCAATGCGTCGCGCCGCTCCTGTTGCAATAAGTGAAACGATCAACATCCGCCAGCATAAAACATTACCGAAACAATTCCGCCGTCGTGACATAAACGACACACGTGGCCATTCGGTGCACCGGGCGTTTCGGCATTCTAAATTTTGATCAAATTACACACTATCTTCGACGCGCTTGCCGTGTCTGGCGCGAGCCGTGGCATCGACAAAACTTGACACTCAGGCCGGTCCGCGTGGCCGTTCTTTGGGCTAAATTCACCGCGCTCGAAAGCAGGAGCTTCCTGCAGTCCTGCAATCATCCAATCTCTCGGAGTTTTTTCTCATGAATTTCTTGCAACACGGAATCATCCTCTGGCTGATCATCGGCGGCGTCGCGGGCTGGCTCGCCGGTCTCATCATGAACGGCAGCGGCTTCGGCGTGATCGTCGACATTATCGTCGGCGTGGTCGGCGGTCTGATCGGCGGCTGGCTGTTCGGCACGCTCGGTATCTCGTTCGGCGGCGGCATCTTCGGCTCGCTCGTGACGGCGGTGATCGGCGCAGTCGTGCTGCTGTTCCTTATCCGCCTGATTCGCCGCGGATAAAACGCATCGAGCGAGGCGCGCAGTAACACGCGTCTCGCTCGATTTAAGTGCCCCGAAGCAGCAATCGCCGTTACGGCTTACGCCTTCGAGCGCCGCCGCGTCAGCTTCCAAAGCGCACCCAGCGCGATCGGCACCACTGCCGCGCCGATTCCCACCAGCACGATCACGTTCAAATACTGCCGAATGAACGGAATGTTGCCGAAGAAGTAGCCGAGTAGCACGAGCAACAGGACCCAAACCAGCGCGCCCAGAATATTGAAGAACTGAAAGCGCGTGTGATTCATCGACGAAGCGCCCGCCACGAACGGCGCGAAGGTCCGTACCACCGGCACGAAGCGCGCGATCACGATAGTCTTGCCGCCGTGATGCTCATAAAAGTTGTGGGTCTTCTGCAGCGCCGCGCGGTCGAGAAAGCGCTCCAGCACGGGAATGTTGGTGTCGAACACCTTCGGGCCGATAGCACGCCCGATCCAGTAATTCACCGTGTTCCCCAGAACAGCCGCCACGAGCAGCAGCACGATGAGCGCGCTCAAGTCCATCGCGTGGGACGCGGCAAACGCGCCGCCGATGAACAACAGCGAATCGCCCGGCAGGAACGGGAATACGACGAGCCCGGTTTCGCAGAACACGATGAGGAACAACACCGCATAAACCCAAGCGCCGTAGTGCTGGATAAAGACACCGAGCGACTTGTCGATGTGAAGGATCATCCCTAGAAATTGCAGCAGCGTGTCCAAAAGCTTTCCTCGAAAAAAATGGCCCGGCGCGACAGGAATCTGCCCGCCGTCAAGAACCGTGGAAGGTCGCGCCATGATACCGAACGCAAACGCGCCTTCAATTAGGAAGCGCTCATCCAGACGCCGTCTCGACGCCCTTTTGCCGCCAAAATCGCGCATCGGGACGCTCGGATGCGAATCGCTATAATTCGGGATGGCCGAACTCAACGATCCCTCCGCCTACACATTGACCGCAGACGCCGCGCGCGGTTCGCGCGCCATCGCGCCGCTTCCCGACCAGCTCATCAGCCAGATCGCGGCGGGCGAGGTGGTGGAACGGCCGGCATCGGTCGTGAAGGAACTGCTGGAAAACGCGCTCGATGCAGGCGCGCGCACCCTGCGCATCACGCTCGATGAAGGCGGCGTGAAGCGAATCGTCATTGCCGATGACGGCAGCGGCATTCCGCCCAACGAACTTCCGCTCGCGCTTTTACGCCACGCGACCAGCAAAATCCGCTCGCTCGCGGACCTGGAAGCCGTCGCCACGCTCGGCTTTCGCGGCGAGGCAATTGCCTCCATCGCTTCCGTCGCGGAGTTGTTCATCACGAGCCGCACTGAGAGCTGCTCGCACGCGACGCGCATCGACGCGCAAACGGGCGCCATTTCCCCGGCAGCCGGCACGGTCGGCACCACCATGGAAGTGCGCGAGCTGTACTTCAACACGCCCGCGCGGCGCAAGTTCCTCAAGAGCGAACAGACCGAACTCGGGCATTGCCTCGATGTGATCCGGCGCATGGCGCTCGCGCGCCCGGACGTCGCCATTTCGGTGATGCACAACGGCAAGGCCGTCGAGCATTGGAACGCGAGCGATCCGCGGACGCGCGTCGCGAAGATCCTCGGCGAGGTGTTCGAAACCGCGCATCTGCCGCTCGATGAACGCGCCGGGCCGCTCGCCGTCTACGGTTGCGCGGGCCTGCCGACCGCCAGTCGCGGACGCGCCGATCAGCAGTATTTCTTCGTCAACGGCCGCTTCGTGCGCGACAAGCTGCTTACGCACGCGGTGCGCGCGGCCTATGAAGACGTGCTGCATGGCAATCGCTATCCGGCCTATGTGCTGTTTCTCGACTTGCCGCCCGAATCGGTGGATGTGAACGTGCATCCGTCGAAGATCGAAGTGCGCTTTCGCGATTCGCGCTCGATTCACCAATACGTGTTTCATGCCGTGCAGCGCGCGCTCGCGCGGCAAGCGGGCGCGTCGCCGGAAACCACGTCAGGCGGGCATGCGGCGCAGTTGTCGCCGACCGGACCGGCTTCGTTCAGCGCAAAGCCTTATGCCACGGGCAGCGGCGATACGGCGCCGATGCGCGGCGAAAACGGCACGTCATGGATGCGCCAGTCGCGCATGACGCAGGGCACCTTGCCTGTCGCGCAGCCGCTTGCGCTGTACGACGCGCTCTTCGGCCGCAAGGACAACGCCACGCCCGAGGCGTCGCCTTCGGTGGCGTGGGCCGGCGAAAGCGCGCCGGCTTATGCGCCGCGACCCGCTCCGCTCGATCACGCCGATGACCAGCCGCTCGGCTTCGCCGTCGGGCAGATTCACGGCATCTACGTGCTTGCGCAAAACGCGCGCGGACTCGTGATCGTCGACATGCACGCCGCGCACGAACGCATTCTCTACGAGCAGTTCAAGAATGCGCTTGCGGATCGTGCGATCGCCGTGCAGCCGCTTCTCATTCCGGTATCGATGACGGCGGATGCGGTCGAGATCGGCATCGTCGAGGAAGAGCGCGCCACGCTCGATGCGCTCGGCTTCGATCTGGCCGTGCTCTCGCCGACATCGATTGCCATTCGCGCAGTTCCCGCGCTGCTCAAGGATGCCGATCTGCAAGCGCTTGCGCGCGCCGTGCTGGCGGATTTGCAGGCGTATGGCGGGTCGCGCGTGCTCACCGAGCGTCAGCACGAGTTGCTTGGAACGCTCGCGTGCCATCACGCCGTGCGCGCCAACCGGCGCCTTACGCTCGATGAAATGAATGGCCTTTTGCGCCAGATGGAAGCAACCGAACGCGCCGATCAATGCAATCACGGCCGGCCGACGTGGTTCCAACTCACGCTCGCGGACCTCGACCGCCTCTTCATGCGCGGACAATGACGGCTCGTTCCATCGCGTGTTTATTGGGGCCGACGGCATCGGGGAAGACAGCGGCGGCACTTGCGTTTGCCGCGCGCTCTGCGCGGCCGGTCGAGATTATCAGCGTGGATTCGGCGCTGGTTTATCGCGAGATGGATATCGGCACGGCCAAGCCGAACGCGGAAGAACGCGCGCTGGCCGCGCATCATCTGATCGATATCATCGATCCCTCACAGAGCTATTCCGCCGCGCAGTTTCGCGACGATGCGCTGCGGCTCGTCGGCGAAATCGTCGCGCGCGGGCATGTGCCGCTGCTGGTCGGCGGCACGATGCTGTACTTCAAGGCGCTCACGCAGGGCTTGAACGACTTGCCTCCCGCCGATGCCGATACGCGCGCTCTTCTGGATGCCGATGCCGCGCGCGACAGCTGGCCGGCGTTGCATGCGCGACTTGCGTTAATCGATCCGCAAACCGCCGCGCGTCTCGCGCCGAATGACTCGCAGCGCATTCAACGCGCGCTCGAAGTGTTCATGCTCACCGGGCAGCCGATGTCGGCGCTGCTTGCCGCGCCGCGCGAGTCTTCGGGCGATGCGCCGTATCGCTTCGTGCCGATTGCACTCGAACCTTCCGATCGCGCGGTGCTGCATGCGCGTATCGCGGCACGCTTCGATGCGATGCTGGCGCACGGTTTCATCGACGAAGTGAAGCGGCTGCGCGCCCGTGGCGACCTCGATCTGTCGATGCCGTCGATGCGATGCGTGGGTTATCGGCAAGCATGGGAGTATCTCGACGGCGCGACACGCTACGACGAAATGCGCGATAAGGGCGTCTTCGCGACAAGGCAGTTGTGCAAGCGGCAGTTGACATGGCTGCGTTCGATACCGGAGCGGGCGGTGGTGGATTGTTGCGCGGGGGATGCAACGGAGCGGGCGGTGGCGACGGTGTTGGCGGTCGCGGGGTGAGTGGCGTCAAGAAAAGCGGCGGAACCGGTTCTCGCTTGCGCTTCATGCCTCAAGGCAAAGCCGCGTTATCATTCATGCGTGGCTTCTTATCGTTCCGTCCCATGACCAAACCTTCATCAGCGCTCGAAGTGCATCGCAACGACGTTCGTCGCATCATCGCGGCCAACCATGCGGCAAATCCGCGGGTATTCGGCTCGGTTCTTCACGGCGAAGACGACGACGGCAGCGATCTCGACATTTTGGTTGATGCTCTACAAGGAGCGACGCTTTTCGACCTTGGAGCAATTCAGGTCGAACTGGAAGAACTGCTCGGCGTGCCGGTGGACGTCGTGACACCGCAAGACTTGCCAATGAAGTTTCGATCCGTTGTTCTGAGTGAGGCGCGCGCGGTATGAATGCAAAACAGCGCCAGTTGCGCCTGACCGACTATATCGACCATCTGCTGGACGCTTCGCGAACTGCACGCGGCTACGTTCAGAAGCTGAGCAAGGCAGACTTCGTCGCGAATCGGATGGTTCAGCAGGCAGTTATTCTGAACCTCATCGTAATAGGGGAAGCCGCGGTTCAAATTGAGGCCGAGTTTCCCGACTTCGCGGAAAGCAACGCTGCCGTACCGTGGAAAAGCTACGCGGCATGCGCAATCGCATGACACACGGCTATTTCGATACGAATCTGGACATTGTTTGGGAAACGGTGCAAAGCGCGCTGCCCGAACTCGAACGCGTCCTCGCGCAGCCGTCTGAGTAATGTCGTTGCTGTAGTTGAAAAACAAAAACCCCCGCCACCAGCGAGGGTTTTCAACACCGACATCACAACGCGGCAAGCCTTCAAACCACCACCGTCTGCGCCTCCCCTTCCGCGCTTTCCCGCACCACACCAATCTGCCAAACCTGTTCACCCGCTGCCGACAGCAAGCCCGTGGCTGCCTGCGCGTCATCCGCCGCGACGATCACCGCCATGCCGATGCCGCAGTTGAACACGCGATGCATCTCCGCATCCGCGACGCCGCCGTGCTTCTGCAGCCATGCGAACAGCGGCGGCAAAGGCCAAGCGCGATGATCCAGCTCAGCCGTCAACCCTTCGCGCAGCACACGCGGAATGTTTTCGACGAGACCGCCGCCCGTGATATGCGCCATGCCCTTCACGGTCACGGTCTGCATGGCCGACAGCAGCGACTTCACGTAGATGCGCGTGGGCGCCATCAGCGCGTCGGCGAGCGAACGGCCGTCGAAATCGGCGTTCAAGTCGGGATTCGCCCGCTCGATGATCTTGCGCACCAGCGAATACCCATTCGAATGGATACCGCTCGACGCCAGACCCAGCACGACATCGCCCGGCTTGATCGTGCTGCCGTCGATAATCTTGCTCTTCTCCACCGCGCCGACCGCGAAGCCCGCGAGGTCGTACTCGCCGTCCGGGTACATGCCCGGCATTTCCGCTGTCTCGCCGCCGATCAGCGCGCAGCCCGCATATTCGCAACCCTGCGCGATGCCCTTCACCACGTCCGCCGCCGTATCCACGTCCAGCTTGCCGCAGGCGAAATAATCGAGGAAAAAAAGCGGTTCCGCGCCCTGCACGAGGATGTCGTTCACGCTCATGGCGACGAGATCCTGGCCCACCGTGTCGTGCCGGTTCAGTTCGAACGCGAGACGCAGCTTGGTGCCGACGCCGTCCGTGCCCGACACGAGCACCGGTTCCTTGTACTTCTTGGGCACTTCGAACAGCGCGCCGAATCCGCCGATGCCGCCCAGCACGCCTTCGCGCAAGGTTTTCTTGGCGAACGGCTTGATCCGGTCGACGAGCGCGTCGCCTGCGTCGATGTCGACGCCCGCATCGCGATACGACAAACCGGGAGCATCAGGGGCGGATTTCGGTTGATTCATGGGGGGAGCGCAAGAAGGTCGGTAAAATGCGATTTTACCCGATGACAGCCGTCCGGCTGGTTTTCCCGCGCGTGCATCGAAGCCTGCCGGCGCTCTTTTCGAGATCGAATGCGGTCCGGCGAAAGCAGCGGCGCCGCGCGCGAAAGGCGGCCAGCGGCGGCGTTTCGAACATCGGCGCACCCGAACCGCCTGTTTTCAAGACACGACGAAGACAAGACGAAGACACAACCGATCCGCCCAAACAGCCCGAACCGACTCCTTTCTCACGTGCAACGCCAACTGACGCTCGACCTGGGCACACCACCGCCCGCCACCTTCGACAACTTCTTCGCCGCGAGCAACCACGAACTGGTGACGCGCCTGCGCGAGCTCGAAGGCGCGCTCGCGGCCGGACCCGTCGCGGATCGCACGTTCTATATCTGGGGCGAAGCCGGCAGCGGCCGCAGCCATCTGCTGCACGCGCTCGTGTACGAGGCGAACGGCCGCGCGCGCTTTCTGAGCCCGCAAAGCGCGCTGAACGCGTTCGGTTTCGATCCGCGCGTAACGCTCTACGCCGTCGACGATTGCGACGGCCTCTCGCCCGCGCAACAAATCGCGCTGTTCAATCTCTTCAACGAAGTGCGCGCTTACCCCGCGAGCGCGCTCGTCGCGACCGGCAACGTCGCGCCAATGCAGCTCGCCGTGCGCGAGGACCTGCGCACGCGGCTCGGCTGGGGCCTCGTGTTCCATCTGCTGCCGCTCGCGGATGACGCCAAGGCGTCGGTGCTGCGGCACGCGGCGCGCGAGCGCGGTATCGTGCTGGCCGAAGGCGTGCCCGCTTATCTGCTCACGCACTTCCGGCGCGACATGCCGAGTCTCATGGCGCTGCTCGACGAACTCGACCGCTTCTCGCTCGAAAAAAAGCGCGCCGTGACCATGCCGCTTTTGCGCACCGTGCTCGCGCGCTTCGGCCAGCCTTCGTGGGACCTGGCCGGGTCCGAGACGGAAAGCGCATCGCCCGATTCCATCGACCTGTTCGGCGAGCCTCACGCGCACGCCGCTACAGACAACGCTCCGACCCGCTTCAAGTAAAATGCGCTCCCATGAACCTAGCCCTCTTTGATCTCGACCACACGCTCATTCCCACCGACAGCGACCACGAATGGGGCCGCTTCATGGTCAAGCTCGGTATCGTCGATGCAGACAGCTTCGCGCGGCAAAACGATGCCTTCTACGCTCAATACCAGGCGGGCGTGCTCGATATCAACGCGTATTTGCACGCCATGCTGGGGCCGCTTGCCAAGCATTCGCGCGAGCAACTAGACGACTGGCACGCGCAGTACATGCGCGAGGTGATCAATCCGCGCATCGTCCCGGCTGCCGTCACGCTCGTGCGCGAGCATCAGGATAATGGCGATCTCTGCTGCCTCGTCACCGCGACCAACGCGTTCATCACCGCGCCTATCGCGGAAGCGTTCGGCATCGAAACGCTGATCGCTTGCGAATTCGAAACCGTCGACAACGACCCGCAAGGGGCGCTCACGGGCCGGCCGACCGGCACGCCGAGTTATCGCGAAGGCAAGATCGTGCGGGTCGAGGAATGGCTCGGCACGCTCGGCAAGTCGCTCGCCGACTTCAAACACAGCTATTTTTATAGCGATTCGCACAACGACATCCCGTTGCTCGAACGCGTGACCGACCCGGTCGCAACCAATCCCGACGACACCCTGCGCGCGCATGCGCAAGCCAAAGGCTGGCGCATTCTGAACCTCTTCGATACACGTGATTAAAAAACTCATCCGCAAGCTGTTCGGACAAGAAAGCGCCGATACCACCGATGGCGACGTTCAAGCCAGCGCTTCGTCAGAAACGAAACCGGCTCGCAAGAGCACGCGCAAGAAAACCGTCGCGCCGCCCAAGCGCGATCCGAGCGTGCCGGTCATCCTGTCGTCGGATGTTCATGGCATCGATCCTTCGCTCATCTCGAAGAACGCGGTGCGCGTGACCGACGGGCTGCAACAGGCGGGGCATCGCGCGTTCATCGTCGGCGGCGCGGTGCGCGATCTCCTGCTCGGCGTCGCGCCTAAAGACTTCGATGTCGCGACCGACGCCACGCCCGACGAAGTGCAACGGCTTTTCAGGCGCGCGCGCATCATCGGGCGGCGCTTTCAGATCGTGCACGTGCAGTTCGGGCAGGAGATCATCGAGACTTCCACGTTCCGCGCGCTCGTGGATGCACCGTCCGCGCAAACCGCGCCCGCCGCCGAGGCGCCACGCCGCTACAAGCGCAGCGAACTCGACACGCGCACGCACGCGGTCGACGCGAGCGGCCGCGTCTTGCGCGACAACGTGTGGGGCGAGCAGCACGAAGACGCCACGCGCCGCGACTTCACCATCAACGCGATGTACTACGATCCGGCCACGCAAACCGTGCTGGATTATCACGACGGCATGGCCGACATCCGCGCGCGCCTGTTGCGCATGATCGGCGACCCGGCCACGCGTTATCGCGAAGACCCGGTGCGGATGCTGCGCGTCGTGCGCTTCGCGGCCAAGCTCGGCTTCGAAATTGACGACGCCACGCGCGCGCCCATTCAAGAACTCGCCGATCTCATGGACAACGTGCCCGCCGCGCGTCTGTTCGACGAGATGCTTAAGCTCTTGCTTTCCGGTCACGCATTGGCGTGTCTCACGCGTCTGCGCAAGGAAGGGCTGCATCATGGCGTCCTGCCTTTGCTCGACGTCGTGCTGGAGCAACCGCATGGCGAGAAGTTCGTCACGCTCGCGTTGACGAGCACCGACCAACGCGTGCGCGCGGGCAAGCCGGTGTCGCCGGGCTTTCTCTTCGCCACGCTGCTTTGGCACGACGTGCAGACGCGCTGGCAACAGTTCACCGCAGCCGGCGACTATCCGGTGCCGGCGCTGCATCGCGCAATGGACGACGTGCTCGACATGCAGACCGAAAAGCTCGCCATTCACAAGCGTTTTTCGTCGGATATGCGCGAGATCTGGGGGCTTCAGCATCGGCTCGAAAAGCGCGGCCGCACCGCCTTGAAGCTGCTGGAACATCCGCGCTTCAGAGCGGGTTATGATTTCTTGCTGCTGCGTTGCGAGTCGGGCGAACTGGATGCCGAGATCGGTCAATGGTGGACCGATTTCATCGAAGCCGATCACGCCGAGCGCGAAGCATTGCTTTCGCAAGGCGGCACGAAAGATCGCGGTCCGAAGAAACGCCGGCGGCGCAGCAACGCGAAGCGCAAGAACGGCGAGACCGTGGAGCACGAAGCACACGAAGCAGGCGCGGCGAGCGACTCGGGCCCCGTCGAAGGCACCGACAACGAATAGCGCCGCTTTTCGTTACAGTAGCGAATACAGGTTTGCCCCCGGGCCGTATCGCCGGGATCTACCCGCTTTTCGCCGAACGACGGCGTAGGACTTCTGCCATGACGATTGCTTATCTGGGCCTGGGAGCGAATCTCGGCGATGCGCGCCAGACCCTGAAAGACGCAGTCGTGTGTCTCGCCCAGCAGCACACGATCACCGTGCTCGCCAAATCGAGCCTTTACCGCACCGCGCCGATCGACTCTTCGGGCGACGACTATTTCAATTGCGTCGTGAAGCTCGAAACATCGTTGCCGGCGCGCGCGCTTTTGCGCTTGTGTCACCACATCGAGGAACAATTCGGGCGCGAGCGGCCGTATCGCAATGCGCCGCGCACGCTCGACCTCGACATCCTGCTGTATGGCCAGTCGGGCGTCGACGAAGCGGACCTGATCGTGCCGCATCCGCGCATGACGGAGCGCGCGTTCGTGCTCGTGCCGCTGCTCGAACTTGAACCCGAGCTCGTCATTCCGCAACGCGGCCGCGCCAATGCATTTCTCGCGGGCGTCGCCGATCAGCGTATCGAGCAGGTCGCGACCTGCCAATGTCAGGTGCTCACGCGCGCCGCTCCATCCAGTGCAGCAGAGGCACCCGCTGCCGCCACCAAACCCAATTGCCGATGAGCGCTCCGCCTCTCACTGTCACCGCGCCGCAACTGCGCCCGCCGCACCGCTATATCGCAATCGAAGGTCCGATCGGCGTGGGCAAGACCACGCTTGCAACCTTGCTCGCCGAACGCTGGTCCATGCGCACGCTGTTCGAGCGCCCGCAGGACAACCCGTTTCTCGAACGCTTTTATCGCGACACCACGCGCCATGCGCTCGCGACGCAACTGAGTTTCGCGTTGCAGCGCGTGACGCAGACGCGCGAAGCCGCGGAAATGCTCACCGGCCACACGCCGTTGATCGCGGACTTTCTCACGCAGAAGAGCGAGCTTTTCGCACGCCTCACGCTGCCCGACGACGAGTTCCAGTTGTACAAGGACCTGGCCTCACGCATCGGTACGACCGGGCCCGCGCCGGATTTCGTCGTGTATCTGCAGGCGAGTCCCGAAGTGCTGTTTTCGCGCATTCAAAAACGCGCGCTGCCCATGGAACTGCAGATTTCGGATTCGTATCTGCGCGCACTGTGCGATGCGTATAACGAGTTCTTCTATCACTACGATGCAACGCCGCTGCTCACGGTGAACGCGGAGCATCTGAACCCGCTGACATCGGAAGAAGATCTCGCGTTGCTCGTCGAGCGCATCGAGACCATGCGCGGACGCAAGGAATCTTTCGTGAAAGGCGTGTCGGTCTGAGCGCCAGGCTTGCTGCTGTTTTCCCCTAATCGAGTTTTGAAACGACCATGACGTACTTGCAGGAAACGAGCCGTTCGGCGATCACCGTCCCGAAACTCCAGGCCATGCGTGAAGCCGGCGAAAAAATCGCGATGCTCACGTGCTACGACGCGAGCTTCGCCGCGCTGCTCGATCGCGCGGGCGTCGACGTCATGCTGATCGGCGATTCGCTCGGCAACGTGCTTCAGGGCCATGCGACGACGCTGCCGGTCACGCTCGCGGACATCGCGTATCACACGGCTTGCGTGGCGCGCGGCAGCAAGGGCGCGCTGATCGTCGCGGATATGCCGTTCGGCACCATCGGATCGCGCGAGGAAACCTACGCCAACGCCGTGCAACTGATGCGCGCCGGCGCGCAGATGGTGAAGCTCGAAGGCGGCGAATGGCTTGCGGACACGGTGCGCTTTCTCGTCGAGCGTTCGATTCCCGTATGCGGACACGTCGGTCTCACGCCGCAATCGGTGCACGCGTTCGGCGGTTTCAAGGTGCAGGGCAAGTCCGAAGCGGCCGCCGAGCAAATGCGCCGCGACGCGCTGGCGCTCCAGCAGGCGGGCGCCCGCTTACTCGTGATCGAAGCCGTGCCGACGCTGCTCGCGCGCGAAGTGACCGAGAGTCTGGCGATTCCGACTATCGGCATTGGCGCGGGCATCGACTGCTCGGGACAGGTGTTGGTGCTGCACGACATGCTCGGCATCTTCCACGGCAAGCGTCCGCGTTTCGTCAAAGATTTCATGCAGGGACAGCCGACCATTTTCGCGGCGGTCGACGCGTACGTGCGCGCAGTGCGTGAAGGCACATTCCCCGGCCCGGAACACACCTTCTGATTTTTTTGACGCCGATTGCGTTTTGTCGTACATATGGCGAGATTCTTGCAAAGTAAGCTGCGAACAGTCACCAAGAACGAGAACAGCCATGTGGCAAGTCCTTCCCGATGAATATATCCGCGCGCAGATGGCCGTCGGCGCGCTCGTCGCTTTCGGCGTCGCGCGCGTCGTTGCGGCGGCAATTGGCGCGCAGCGTGGCTGGCGCATTCCTGTCGTTACCAACTGGTTCATTGGCGTGGCGGGCATTTTCTGCGCGCCGCAAATGCTCGAAGTGCTGCTCGTTGCAAGCTCGCACACGGCTTATGTCGAATTGCAGGGGAAAGTGATCGGCTGCGCGGTGGCGCTCTTCTGTGCGCCGATCGTCAGCCATCGGCTGGGATACGAGTAACCGTTCGAAACGCGTTCAGCCGGCGAGCGCCGCGCCTGGCACGCCGTGAGACAACACCGACGCCGTGGCGAACACGCAAAGCATCAGCACCGCTTCAAGGCGCATCACGTTGATGACCGTGTGCGCATCCATCGTCGATGCCGTGCGCTGCAGGCGCGGCAACACCGACCAGCGGTTGAGCGCGCCCAAGGCGAGCGCCGCCAGAACCAGTCCCGTTTTCACGATCAGCGCGTGCCCCCAGTTGCTGTCGACAAGCACCGCCGCCGATCCGTCCGTGCCGCGCCACGCGTTGAACACGCCCGTCGCGATGATGACGATCACCGCGAGCGTCGCCACCCGCGACATGCGCGCGACGATGCGAATCAACGACGCACGCGCCACCGATGTCCCGAGCGCCGGCAACACCGCCAGCGCGCCCACGATGACGATCCCGCCCCACACGCCCGTGGCAAGCAGATGCAGCGTCTGCACGGCTTCGGCGAGGGAAAACGCGCCGGCATCGGCGGCATGGCCGATAGCCGCTTTCCCTGCAGCGGCCACGAGCGCGCCGAAGATCGCGAACCCTGTCTTCGATGCGCCTTGCGGTCTGCCCGTCGCGCAGGCCAGCACGATCACCAGGCCGCCCGCCAACGCCACCAGCCAGCCGATGCCCGCTTGCGTGCTAGTCGCGACGAGCCACAGCGACGCGCCCGCATCGCTGACAGGCGAACCGCTCATCGCCGCGGCCTGAAGCCACAAGCACACGAAGTTGCAAGCCACGAAGGTAATTGCGGCCACGGTTCCGGCACGCGCTGCATGCCGCCAACCCCGATGCGCAGGCGAAACGACCGCGTGCGCTCTTTCGCCGCAGAGCCACGCGTCGAAGAGCGCCGCGCCAAGCGCACAGGCAAACGCGGTATCGCTCAATGCTCCGAATACGACCTGCGCGAGCCAGAGGAAGTCGAAATCGCCGTTCATGGCGCCGCCGTGGACGCTTCGGGAACGCCAATTGTTGGATGTAAGGCTGGGGAGATCATGGAAGAACCTGCGAGTCTCGGCCCGCGCAGTCTAAACGAACGCACCTTGCGCGGCACCATTGAAAGGTCTTGAACCTGCGCATCGAGCTTCCTAAGCTTGCCGTGAGAATAGAGTGCAGCGACCCCGTTTTCGCACAATAAAGTCGATGCTTTGTCGACCTGCATGTGTGTTGCGCTATGTCAAAGTTCTTGGTTGCGACGCGGCAGATTGTCGCGATTGCGCCTCAGTGAGGGCGGAAAGTTGTGTCAAATAGTCATCATCATGCATCGATGATAGAATTCCGCGTCGCATCAGAGGCTCGTCGAGCCACTATGGCCGTGGCCCGCCACCCTCCGCCACCCAACGCGTGGCCGTGGTTCGCCACCTTCGCACCGAGCCGCACGAAGCTCGGCAGGTCCCCGAATTTCATGGAGTGTCGCGTGTTTTCAAGACGCATTTTTCGTCCGCTGCTCGCTTTGGCCGTCGTCAGCAGCGCCGGCGTATTCGGCG
Organism: Caballeronia sp. LZ001; assembly: GCF_031450875.1. Taxonomy (NCBI): domain Bacteria; kingdom Pseudomonadati; phylum Pseudomonadota; class Betaproteobacteria; order Burkholderiales; family Burkholderiaceae; genus Caballeronia; species Caballeronia sp. LZ001. The sequence goes on from NZ_JARTVX010000004.1 coordinate 2,698,046, forward strand.
CGGGTCAGGCACAAGCCCAGGCGCAGAACCAGCCGATCGCCCCGGACACCATGGCAGCGCGCGTGCAAGGCTGCACGGCATGTCACGGTGTTCATGGCGAAGGCACGGACAATGACTATTTCCCGCGTCTTGCCGGCAAGCCTGCCGATTATCTGTACAACCAGCTCCAGAATTTCCGCGAAGGCCGGCGCAAGTATCCGCCTATGAACTACCTCGTCACGTATCTCTCGGACGACTACCTTCATCAGATTGCCGGATACTTCTCGAGCCAGCGCCCGCCGTATCCGCCGCCCGCCAAGACGAATGTTTCGGCTTCCACGCTTGCGCGCGGCCAGCAAATCGTGCTGAACGGCGATGCATCGAAGAACATTCCCGCCTGCGCGGCCTGTCACGGCAAGGGTCTGACCGGCATGCAGCCGGCCATTCCGGGCCTCGTCGGGTTGCACTCGGATTACATCAGCGCGCAAGTCGGCGCATGGAAATCGGGCACGCGCCACGCGAAAGCGCCTGACTGCATGCAGCAAATCGCCTCGCGCCTGACCGACGACGACGTGACCGCCGTCGCCGCCTGGCTCTCAACGCAAACCGCACCCGCCAACCCGGTGCCCGCGCCCGCTGGCTCGTTGAAGATGCCGCTGACCTGCGGCAGCGAACCGCAATAAGGCGTCTGGAGCGACAACATAATGAAACGCAAGTCCCTGTTCGCACTCTCCTCGGCTGTCGTGGTGGCAGCCGTCGCAGCCGCCGCCGTCCTCTGGTCGGGCGGCGACAACCTGCATTCGGGCGGCGCCGTCGCGGCGACGCCTACCGACAAAGCCGCGCTGATCAAACAAGGCGAATACCTCGCGCGCGCCGGCGACTGTATCGCGTGCCACACGGTGCGCGGCGGCAAGGAATTCGCGGGCGGCCTGCCCATGGCGACGCCGTTCGGCACCATGTTCACGCCGAACATCACGCCGGACGATCAATTCGGCATCGGCAAATGGACGTCGGACGACTTTTACCGCGCGATGCACACTGGCCGCTCGAAGGACGGCAGTCTGCTCTATCCAGGCTTCCCGTTCACGAGCTACACGAAGGTCACGCGCGCCGACTCGGACGCGATCTACGCGTATCTGCGCTCCGTCCCGCCGGTCAACGAAGCGAGCCGTCCGCATGAACTGCGCTTCCCGTTCAACAACCGCAATCTGCTGATCGGCTGGCGCACCCTGTTCTTCAGCGAAGGCGAGTACAAGCCGGACCCGACCAAATCGGTCGAATGGAACCGCGGCGCGTATCTGGTCGAAGGCCTCGGCCATTGCGCCATGTGCCATACGTCGATCAACGCCATGGGCGGTCCGGTCAGCTCGGCGGCATTTGCCGGCGGTCTGATTCCGCTGCAAAACTGGTATGCGCCGTCGTTGACGTCGAACAAGGAAGCCGGTCTCGGCGACTGGGACATCAAGGACATCAACGACTTGCTGAAGTCCGGCGTGTCGCAGCGTGGCGCGGTGTTCGGCCCGATGGCCGAAGTCGTCCACAACAGCTTGCAGTACATGACCGACGGCGACATCAACGCGATCTCGACGTATCTCAAGTCGATTCCGCAAAAGAAGGAAGCGCCGGAGTCGTTGCAGCTCGAAACCTCCGAGAAGTTCGGCGGCGAATTGCTGACCATGGGCAAGAAGGTCTACACCGAGAACTGCGCGAAGTGTCACCAGGAGAATGGTCTTGGCAAGCCGCCGGCATATCCGCCGCTCGCGAATAACCAGTCCATTCAGATGCCGTCGGCGGTCAACCCGATCCGCATGACGCTCAACGGGGGTTATCCGCCGAGCACGGGTGGCAACCCGATGCCGCACGGCATGCCGCCGTTCGCGCAGTCGCTGTCGGATACGGAAGTGGCCGCGGTCGTGACGTACATCCGTATGTCGTGGGGCAATCACGGCACGCCGGTGTCGCCGCAGCAGGTGAGTAATCTGCGTTCGGCGCCGCTCGACTGACATTCGGGAAAGACAGCGTACAATACGCATTGGGGCGCAGCCTTCAACTTAGGCCGCGCCCCTTGTCTTTTGTGGCGCGTCACCGGCGCGTCTTTCGGTATGGATCGGGCATGTACGTAGGCGAGCGTTTCAACAGCATCAGCCATTTGATCGGCACGGTCTTGTCGATCGCCGGTCTGGTGGCGCTCGTCGTAATGGGTGCGTTGGACGGCGATGCCTACAAGGTCGTGAGCTTCGCCATCTATGGCGCCATGCTCTGCGCGCTCTACCTGATTTCGACGCTGTACCACTGCGTGCGCTCGCCTCGCTTGAAGTCGATTCTGCAAAAGTGCGACCATTCGGCAATTTATTTGCTGATAGCAGGCAGCTACACACCGTTTACACTAGTGACATTGCGCGGTCCCTGGGGCTGGTCGCTATTCGGCGTAAGCTGGGGCCTCGCGGTTCTCGGCATTACGCAGGAACTCACGCTCGGGCGCCGAACCCGCAGCGTTTCGATGGTGCTGTACGTGTTGATGGGCTGGCTCGCGCTCGTAGCCGTCCGTCCACTCGTGACGGCGCTGCCGCCCGCGGGCACCGCGTGGCTGGTGGCGGGCGGCGTGATCTATAGCGCCGGTATCTACTTTTTCATCAACGACGAGCGTATCCGGCACGGCCACGGTATCTGGCATCTGTTCGTGCTGGCGGGCAGTCTCTGTCAGTTCGTGAGCGTCGCGCGCTATGTCGCGTGAAGCGGCGAACAGCGAGTGAGCCCGGGCATCGCGGCTTCATCGATGCAACTTACGGCCAGCCGGCGTGTCTTGATAACGCGTCGAATCCCCGCGGCAACGCTTCGCGCTCGTCGATAAATCGATGAACGCTCGATGGCAAGCCGCCCGATTTTTTTCCGAGCGTCGCACATGCGCGCAACCGGCAGAACCACGGTTCGCCGCAACGTCATTCGCATGCACGCCGTTCGACACAACGAATTCGAAAATCCCTTATGTCCTTTGATTCACTCGGCCTGTCCGAACCTCTGCTACGCGCTGTCAACGAACTGGGCTACACCGTTCCGACCCCGATCCAGCTCCAGGCCATCCCCGCCGTTCTGAAGGGCGGCGATCTCCTGGCGGGCGCGCAGACCGGCACGGGCAAGACCGCCGGCTTCACGCTGCCCATCCTGCAACGTCTTTCGCAACTGGCGCCCGCTGCCGCCGGAACGAAGCGTCCGATCCGCGCGCTCATCCTCACGCCGACGCGCGAACTCGCCGCGCAGGTCGAGGAAAGCGTGCGCGCCTACGGCAAATATCTGAAGCTCAAGTCGACCGTGATGTTCGGCGGCGTGGGCATCAACCCGCAGATCGACGCGTTGAAGCGCGGCGTCGATATCGTCGTGGCAACGCCGGGACGTTTGCTCGATCACATGCAGCAGAAGACCATCGACGTGTCGCAGCTCGAGATTCTCGTGCTCGACGAGGCCGATCGCATGCTCGACATGGGCTTCATTCACGACATCAAGCGCGTGCTCGCGCGCCTGCCCGCGAAGCGTCAGAACCTGCTTTTCTCGGCTACTTTCTCGGATGAAATCAAGGCGCTGGCCGACAGCCTGCTCGATTCGCCCGCGCTGATCGAAGTCGCGCGCCGCAATACGACGGCCGAGCGTATCGAACAGAAGATTTATCCGGTGGATCGCGACCGCAAGCGCGAGATGCTCACGCATCTGATCCGCACGAACAACTGGTTCCAGGTGCTCGTGTTCACGCGCACGAAGCACGGCGCGAACCGGCTTGCCGAGCAATTGGGCAAGGACGGCATCAGCGCGCTTGCGATTCACGGCAACAAGAGTCAGTCGGCGCGTACGCGTGCGCTGGCCGAGTTCAAGGATCAGACCTTGCAGGTGCTCGTCGCCACCGACATCGCGGCGCGCGGTATCGATATCGATCAGTTGCCGCACGTGGTCAACTTCGATTTGCCGAACGTGCCGGAAGATTACGTACACCGTATCGGCCGCACGGGTCGCGCGGGCGCGGATGGCGAAGCGGTATCGCTCGTCTGTGTGGACGAGCTTCAGTTGCTGAAGGACATCGAGCGTCTGATCAAGCGCCCGATTCCGCAGGAAGTGATTCCCGGCTTCGAGCCGGACCCGGATGCGCGTCCCGAACCGATTCAGCGCCGCAGCCAAGGGCGCGGCGGTCCGCGTGAAGGCGGCGAAGCGAAGCGCAGCAGCGCCCCACGACGCGAAGGCGAAGCGAAGCGCGGTGGCGGCGAAGCGCGACGCGATGGCGGCCGTGCAAGCGGCGCGGCATCTGGCGAAGCGCGCGGCAGTGGCAAGCCGGCGAACGGTAATCGCAACGGCGGATCGCAAGCAGCGAATTCACGCGATGGCCGCGATGCACGCGGTCCCAAGCCTGCCGGCGCGAAGCCCGCCGCTCCCAACGCCAATGCAGGCGCGGCAACGCGCCGTCCGGATGCGGCACGCGCGGCGAATCCGAACGCAAAGGCCGGTAATCCCGGCGCGCTGCTCGGCGGCAAGGCGCGCAGCGACAGCGGCGGCGCGCGGCGCGACGGCATGCGCTCGGGCGGCCGCGGACGTTAAGTATTCGTAGGTGTGTTTCAGGCGGCAGCGCTCGCTGCCCGCTTCAGCCAGTCAAGCTGCTCACGCCAGCGCGTGGGCACGCTCTCGGTCTCCGTCAGTTCGAACGTAATCCCGCTCTTCAAACGCGCATAGGCGACACGTTGCGCTTCGCCGCTTTCGATCGTGGCGACAAAGCATGCGAGCGGGACATCGTCGAGCGCCACGCGGCGCGTATCCAGCTGAACCTGAAAGAACGCTTCGTCGAATACGAAGGCGATGGTCGCGCGCCCGCTCGCGGCGATCGCCTGCGCGGTACGCGAGCCGCGCCACAACGCGAACACGAGCGTGCGCGCGTCCGGCGCGAGCAGCTCGCCCGCACTTAGGAGCGCGGTGCGGACGCGCCCGCCGCTGTCGACGGCACATAGCGACGCCGTGAAGCCGACGGGTGCGCCGGTCAGCGTGCCATCGAAGAGCGTCCTGAGTTCAGGCGGCCATTCATCGAAAAGCGTTTGCGACGAGAGTTCGGCCTGACGCGGCGTGGCATCGGTCATGGGGGAAATGACTTGAAAGGCAGATCCACCGAATGCCCGCATGAACCTGAGCGGGCATCGTCCTGATTAGCGGAAAAACAACTGCGTGATCTTGGCAAGCGGATAGTGAACGCCCGGCTGAATGCGCGCGGGCAGATCGAGCGGCTTCAATAGCATCTTGATGCACTGATCCGCCGAGAGATTGCGCCGCACGAGCGCGTTCACCTGCGCGAACAGTTCGCGGTTATAGCTCGAGTCCTTGACGCGCTCGGGATAACGCACCGCAAACACGTGCCGTAGCGCGATCTCCGAGTCTTCGCTCTTCAGTTCCATCACGCGACGGATCAACGCGCCAAGCACGGCGAGACGCCCGTTGCCTTCGATCTTGTTCCACTTCTTGAAGAAGCGGAAAAAGTGCTTGTAGTGGCGCACTTCGTCTGTGCGGATGTTGTCGGTGATCTCCTTCAACACCGGCTCGTCCGAGCAGTCGTTGATCGCGCGATACAGCGTGGCCGTGCCCGTTTCGACAACACACCGTGCCACCATTTCGAGCGCACGCTTTTTCTCAAACGCTTCGTAGGAACACGTTAGCGAGTACTCGTCGAAGAAGCTCTTGAAAGCCCGGTCCCAGTCGAATTCCGGCCAGATGTGGTTGATGTAAATCTTGAGCGCCCGGCCGTGCTGCATTTCTTCGGGCTCCCATTCGTCGTTCAGCCACGCCGAAATCTCGGGGTCATCGTGAAAATACTTGCTGAGATTGCTCGTGTAGAGATCCGTGCCGCTCTCGATGAATGAGCATGCGCACAACAGCAAAAGAAGATGTTCGTTGGATGCCGCCTTCTGACGATCGATCCGGTTGAGATCGATGTCTTCGATGCGCCACGGCATCACATGGGTACTATCGGTGTGCATGTATCGCGCTCCCTGGATGGACTGAACGCGCCATCGGCCAACAAGAGCGGGCCGAGGTTCAGGCGACGCCGCGAACCATTCGGCTCGGGCGACTTCAACTTCGCGTCTTAACGGCTTGTTTTTCCATCTTAGCCGTCCCGCAATGAATTTGCAGACATGGGGACAGACTTGCGCCGCATCAGCGCAGTTCCGTCTATGTCAAATTCTCACGAGTCGATGCGCAAGAACGGCTGGCGCACGAAGGAGCACGAAATGTGCCGCCAAGGGAGGTTGCGCGATCTGGCGTCGACGACGCGCCTGCCGCCGTGATTAGCTGCCGGCGCGTGCATGCTCAGAAGCCGGCCGCTAGCCCGTCGCGTCGACTGTCGCTTGCGGCAACGTAACCACGCTCTGGATCGTGGCGATCCAGCTTCCAGATGTATTGCCCCGAGCCGAAATCCATGTATGGATCGTCGACCGACTTGATGGTGTGGCCGAGCCCTTCGAGCGCGCGGGCCGTTTCGAGGTCGAGTGTCGCTTCGATATCGATCGTGAAATCGTGATTCACCTTCCAGCGCGGCGCGTCACAGGCGGCCTGAGGCTGTTGCCCGTAGTCGAGCATGCGCACGATCGACTGCAGATGTCCTTGCGGCTGCATGTCGCCGCCCATTACGCCGAAGCTCATGACGGCCTCGCGCCGGCCATCCACTTCTTGCGTGAGGAACGCAGGAATGATCGTGTGGAACGGCCGCTTGCCGCCCTCGGCCACGTTCGCTGACTTCGGGTCCATCGAGAACCCGCAACCGCGGTTTTGCAGCGAGATGCCCGTATCCGGCACGACCACGCCCGAGCCAAAACCCATGTAGTTCGATTGAATGAAGCTCACCATCATGCCGCGCTCGTCGGCGACCGACATGTAGATGGTGCCGCCCGCTTTCGGCATGCCGAAGTCGAAATGCCTTGCCTTGTTCGGATCGATCAGCTTGGCGCGTTCCGTAAGGTAGGCGTCGTCGAGCATTTGCTCGGGCGTGACTTCCATCGAGCGCGGATCGGCGACATAGCGATATACATCCGCGAACGCGAGTTTCATCGCCTCGATCTGCAGATGCTGCGACTCGATGCGGTCGACGGTCAGCGCGCGGACATCGAACTTGTCGAGGATGCCAAGCGCGATGAGCGCCGCGATTCCCTGTCCGTTCGGCGGAATCTCGTGCACGGTGTAGCCGCGATAATCCTTCTGAATCGGCTCGACCCACTCGGCGCGGTAATTTCGGAGATCGTCCATGGTCATGGCGCCGCCGCCCTGCCGCGAGAACGCAGCGATGCGCTCGGCGCTTTCGCCTTCGTAAAACGCGCGCGGGCCGCGCTCCGCGAGCCGTCGCAACGTGTTCGCATGGCCGGGAAAACGCACGAGTTCGCTGACTTCGGGCGCGCGTCCACGCGGCATGAAGACATCCGCGAAGCCTGGCTGGTCTTTCAGTTCAGGCACGGCGGCCGCCCATTTATAGGCGACGATGCTGGCCACCGCGTGTCCGCGCTCCGCGATTTCGATGGCAGGTTCCATCAAATCGGCGAATGGCAGCGAACCGAACTTCGCGTGAAGCGCTTCCCATCCGGCGATGACGCCGGGCACCGTCACCGCGTCCCAGCCGCGTTTGGGCTGACGGGCAAGACCGTTCTCTTCGCCGTATTTGGTGCGGAAGTAGTCCACGTTCCAGGCCGCTGGCGCCACGCCCGAAGCGTTCAGTCCATGCAATTGGTTGCCATCCCAGACCAGCGCGAACGCGTCGCCGCCGAGCCCGCATGAAACCGGCTCGACGACCGTGATAGCGGCCGCTGCGGCGATGGCCGCATCCACGGCGTTACCGCCCTTCCAGAGCATGCGTAAACCAGCTTGAGCGGCCAGCGGATGCGACGTCGAAACGATATTGCGCGCAAAAACCGGCAAGCGCGGAGTCGGATAAGGGTTCTGCCAGTTGAAACGAGTCATGTGATTGATGTCCGGATTAACAGCGAGCCGCTCTGGTCTGACGGCTTGCCGCGTCGATCAGCCGACAGTTCAAAAGAACGAATGGTGCATTGTCTGCTTAATTCAAAGCAAATTCATTTGTCGCCGCAATTGATGAGTCAATCGCATGGCGCTGAAAAAGACCTAGTTTGAGGTGTTTGCAGTGCGGCAAAACCTTCAAGTAATTTCTTCAAGTTCGGCTGACTTGGGACCCGCTTGCGCGACGAGGAAATGTCAAAGCCAAAATTTTCACCGGGAGTTTGGCACTCTTCAGACGCTTGCCTACAATCCGAATTCCTGGCAAACGCAGCACACGACAACGCGACTGCCCGGCAGATTGAAGTCTTCCAATTAAACGCTTAGAAGCAAAGAGACCCGGCTCACAAAGCCGGTCGCCTTGCCGTTCGGTCTTAATGGAGAACACGAATGCTGAGTCCGCACGAATTCGCCACGCTGCTGCTGGTTCAGGAAGAGCCCAATCAGGTCGACATGGAACGCGATGAACTCGATGCATTGCTCGAACGTCAACTCGTTCAACTCGAGAACCTGGCTTCGGGCCGACAACAATGGCGCCTTACCGCAACTGGCGACTCCACCATCAAGGCATTCAAGCGGTTCTCCTAGCCTTCGCTTCCCAAGCGATGTCGGACGCGGACTTATCTGCGCCGCGTCCTATCCTGCCCGCAGCGTCGGATCGACTGCCGCACGCCAGCTCAAAGCCTGCGCACGCTGATCCAGAAAGAACCTGGCCCACGCACTTTGCGCCTCCGGCCCCGAATTCGCGCGATATACGCCGTAGCGCGCGGCGATCGTCCCCTGAAACGCGCAATAGCGATCCTTCGATAACCCGCCGCGCCGTTGCGCCACGTAAGCGTCGAAGAACGCCGTGTAGACGGACGGCGCGTCCCCGCCATAGTCCACCTGCGTGGTCCCGCACATCTCCTGCAACGCGCTGAACGACGGCGCACCGCTCGATCCGTCGATATTAGGCGTCGCTACACAGCCGGCCAGCACGGCCACGCCCAGCACGCCTGACAGAACCCGCATTCGCATTGCATTCACCCGTTGCCCGATTTCGAGTTGCCAGTATCGGACGAACCGCGAGTTCGCGCCACTCGGCCAAATGGCATAGGCATTCTTACGGTTTCCTTGGCGCGAACGGCTCCTTACGGCGCTATGTGCTAATGGCCTATGCCATCCGGCCAGGTTGTACGCATGCCGCGCGTCCGATAGATTGCGCATGCAGACCTCGCACGGCATCGCTCGATTTCACAAGCACGCCGATCCGTGCACTTTCGGGAGATGACCATGCAGGATCAGTACGTCCTCGCGCTCGACCAGGGCACGACCAGTTCGCGGGCCATGCTGTTCGACAGGAATGGCAATGTCGTTTCGGTGGCGCAGAAGGAGTTTCAGCAGATTTATCCGCAAGCGGGCTGGGTCGAGCACGATCCGCAGGAAATCTGGTCGACTCAGGCGGGCGTCGCCGCCGAAGCCGTGACGCGGGCGGGTTTGAGCGCGTCGTCGATTGCGGCGGTGGGCATCACAAATCAGCGCGAAACGACCATCGTGTGGGATCGGGAAACGGGTAAGCCGATCTATAACGCGATCGTCTGGCAGGACCGGCGCACGGCCTCGCTGTGCGACGAATTCAAGGCGCGCGGGCTCGAAGCCATGGTGCGCGCGAAGACGGGGTTGCCCATCGACGCGTATTTCTCAGCGAGCAAGATCCGCTGGATTCTCGATAACGTCGAAGGCGCGCGCGACAAGGCGAAGCAGGGACGGCTCGCGTTCGGCACGGTGGATAGCTGGCTCGTGTGGAATTTCACGCGGCGCGGTTTGCATGTCACCGACATCACCAATGCGTCGCGCACCATGCTGTTCGACATCCACGCGCGCCGCTGGGACGACGAACTGCTCGAGGCATTCGAGATACCGCGCAGCATGCTGCCGGAAGTACGCAGTTCATCTGAGGTGTATGGCACGACGCAGGGCACCGTGTTCGCGGCCGATCTTCCACTCGCGTCCATTGCCGGCGACCAGCATGCCGCGTTGTTCGGCCAGATGTGTATCGATACCGGCATGGTGAAGAACACTTACGGCACCGGCTGCTTCCTCGTGATGAACACGGGCGAAACGCCGATCGAGTCGAGCAACAATCTCGTGACGACGATTGCCTGGCAAATCGGCGATACGGTGAACTATGCGCTCGAAGGCAGTATTTTTATTGCGGGCGCGGTCGTGCAATGGCTGCGCGACGAGTTGGGACTAATTCGCCGCGCGAGTGACGTCGAAGCCCTTGCGCGCGGCGTGCCGCATAGCGATGGCGTGTATCTCGTGCCCGCTTTCGCTGGCTTGGGCGCGCCGCACTGGAACGCGCGGGCTCGCGGCACACTGTTCGGCGTGACGCGCGGGACGACTTCCGCCCATATCGCGCGGGCGGCGCTGGATTCGATCGCTTATCAATCGGTCGATGTCTTGCGCGCGATGGAAGCGGATTCGGGCATACGCATCGCCCAATTGCGGGTGGATGGCGGTGCTTGCGCCAACGATCTGTTGATGCAGTTTCAGGCGGACATCCTGGGTGTGGATGCGGTGCGACCGCGCATCGCCGAAACGACCGCGCTTGGCGCGGCTTATCTCGCGGGGCTCGCGGTCGGATATTGGAAGGATATCGACGAGCTGAAATCGCAGTGGCAACTTGAGCGGCAGTTCACACCGACGATGCCCACCGCCGATGTCGAGGCGTCTCTCGCGGGATGGCAGCGGGCGGTGAAGGCGGCGAAGGCGTGGGCGGATGGTTAAGCATTCGAATCCGCCGCCTTCACCCCCGACCTGACCTGCGGCGCATCGAAGCGCGCCGCGAACCACGTCACCCCAAGAGCGGCCACTGCGACCATCGCCGCCGCCCAAGGCAACACATCGAGCCCATAACCATGCGTCAGTACCGCGCCGCCGAGCCAGGCGCCACCCGCATTGCCAATATTGAACGCGCCGATGTTCAACGTCGAAGCAAGATTGGGCGCGTCCTTCGCCTTCTCGACCACGCGTGTCTGCAACGGCGGCACCGTCGCGAACGCCGCGATGCCCCAGACGAAGATCGTCACGATCGCGCCGACCTGACTGTGGCTCGTCTTCGCGAACACGGCCATCACGATGGCAAGCGCCAGCAAAATGCCCATCAGCGAAGGCATCAACGCGCGGTCCGCGAGCTTGCCGCCAATCGTATTGCCGACCGTAAGCCCGATGCCGAACAGCACGAGCACGAGCGTCACGCCGCGCGGCGAGAAGCCGCCGACCTGTTCGAGAATCGGCGCGATATACGTGAACACGACGAACACGCCGCCGAAGCCGAGCACGGTCATCGTCAGCGCGAGCCAAACCTGCGGGTCGCGCAACACGCGTACTTCGCGGCCGAGTCCGCTTGGTGCCGCATCGTGACGATTCGGCACGAGCGCGGTCACGCCGAGCGCGGACAGCAAGCCGAGACCGGCGACGATCCAGAACGTCGCGCGCCAGCCCAGTTCCTGACCGACGAACGTCCCGAACGGCACGCCCAGCACGTTCGCGAGCGTGAGGCCGGTGAACATGAGCGCAATGGCGCTCGCGCGCTTGTCGGCGGGCACGAGCGACGCCGCGACCACCGCGCCGATGCCGAAGAACGAACCGTGCGCGAACGAGGTCACGACGCGCGCGATCATCAGCAAACCGTAGTTCGGTGCGAGCGCGCAAAACACGTTGCCGACGATAAACACGAGCATCAGCAATTGCAGCGCGAGCTTGCGCGGCATTTTGCTCGTAAGCACGGCGAGCAGCGGCGCGCCGACTGCCACGCCGAGCGCATAGCCCGTGACGAGCAGCCCTGCCGATGGAATCGACACGGAAAGATCGCGTGCGACGTTGGGCAGCAAGCCCATGATGACGAACTCGGTCGTGCCGATGGCGAACGCGCTGATCGCCAGCGCGAGAAGAGGTAAAGGCATGGTCATGCTCCGAAATAGATCAATGGCGCGCGGTCACGAACTCGACAACCACGCCCGGCGCAAGCCGCACGAAAAGCTGACGTTCGCGCGCAAGCGGCACTTCCGCGATCCGATAGGCGTAGCCGCGACATTCGAGACGGTCGATGAGCGTGCGCCACTCGGCTTCGTCGTCGATACGCAGCGCGAGATGGTCGATGCGCGTCGCATCGGGGTGCGCGGCGACAGACGCATCGCCCTTCGCGATCAGATGCACGGCCGGCCGCGCGCCGAGATACAGCCAGTAGCCGCTCACACCGAATGGCGGTCGCGGACCCACCGACATCCCGGCGATATCGACGAAGAAACGCATCATCGAATCGCAGTCCGGCGCGACGATAGTCACGTGATCGAGTTGCATGGCGTTGAACCTGAAACGAGTTGGACCGATTGTGACCGCATGGCGCGTCGTTGATAATTGGGCTAGCCTTTGAATCATTGTCAAACCGGATTTGAAGATGACAATGGATCGGCTAGGCGACATGCGCCTTTTCACCGAAGCCGCCACGCTCGGCAGCCTGTCGGCGGCGGGACGCAAACTCGGCTTGTCGCCAGCGGCGGCGAGCGCGCGGCTCATCAAGCTGGAAAAAGCGCTGCACGCGCGGCTCTTCGAGCGCACCACGCGCCAATTGCGCCTGACGGACGAAGGGCGGCTGTACTTGCAGCATTGCCGTATCGCGCTGCAGGCTATCGACGACGCCGAAGCGGCGCTGCAAGCCGGGCAAAATCGCGTGCGCGGCAAAGTCCGCATTTCCGCGACGTCGGATTTCGGCCGGCACATGCTGCGCGGCTGGCTCGACGACTTCAGCCGCCTGCATCCGGACGTGAGCTTCGCGCTCACGCTGTCGGACTCGGTGTCGAATCTGCTGCAGGAGGAAATCGATCTGGCGATTCGCTTCGGCGCGCCGCCGGACAGCGGGCTCGCGGCACGCTCGCTGGCGCCGAATCGGCGCGTGCTGTGCGCGTCGCCGAACTATCTCGCGCGCAAAGGCGTGCCGCAAACGCCCGCCGAACTAACCGGGCACCACTTCGTCGTGATTTTCACCGCTGCGGGAACCCTCAACGAACTGGCTTTCGTGCGCGGCGAGGAGCGCTATTCCTACACCTTGCCCGTCGCCGATGCCTGGGAAACCAACGACGGCGCAATCGCGCGCGCGTGGGCGCTGGCGGGACATGGCATCGCGCATCAGTCGATCTGGGACATTGCCGCCGACGTGTGCTCGGGCGCGCTGCAGTTGATTCTGCCCGACTGGTGCACGCACGAAGCGCCCGTACACGCGCTCTTCCACGCCAATCGATATATGGCGCCGCGCGTGCGCGTGCTGCTGGATTTTCTGATCGAACGCTTCGAGACGACCACGGGCGAACTGCTTGGCGATCTGGCGTATCCGCCCGAGCGCGTCGGGCTTCGTCAGGATTTGTCGCCAGAGCTATAATATCGGCCTAATTACAAGTAGAAGCCGTGCAGATTGCTGCAAAAGCGCGGCACTCACGCGCAAAACCCTCTCAATCTCTTTTAGCGCCCCCAGGTTAACCACTGCGACCGGCGACCATTCATGACCAAGAAAGTATATGTAAAGACCTTCGGCTGCCAGATGAACGAGTACGACTCCGACAAGATGGTCGACGTGCTCGGCGCGGCGGAAGGGCTCGTCAAGACCGACACGCCTGAAGATGCGGACGTCATCCTGTTCAACACGTGCTCGGTGCGTGAGAAGGCCCAGGAAAAAGTGTTTTCCGACCTCGGCCGCGTGCGCGAATTGAAGGAAGCAAACCCGAATCTGCTGATTGGCGTAGGCGGTTGTGTCGCGAGCCAGGAAGGCGCGTCCATCGTTTCGCGCGCACCTTACGTGGATCTCGTGTTCGGTCCGCAAACGCTGCATCGCCTGCCCGCCATGATCGACAAGCGCCGCTCGACCGGCCGCGCGCAGGTGGACATCTCGTTTCCGGAAATCGAAAAGTTCGATCACTTGCCGCCCGCGCGCGTCGAAGGCCCGAGCGCGTTCGTATCGATCATGGAAGGCTGCAGCAAGTATTGCAGCTATTGCGTCGTGCCCTACACGCGCGGCGAGGAAGTCTCGCGCCCGCTCGACGACGTGCTCACCGAAATCGCCGGCCTGGCAGACCAGGGCGTGCGCGAAGTCACGCTGCTCGGCCAGAACGTGAACGCGTATCGCGGCGCGCTGACGCTCGGTTCGCAGGAAATCGCCGACTTTGCCACGCTCATCGAGTATGTCGCGGAAGTGCCGGGCATCGAGCGCATTCGCTATACGACGTCGCATCCGAAGGAATTCACGCAGCGCCTCATCGATACCTACGCCAAGGTGCCGAAGCTCGTGAGCCATTTGCATTTGCCGGTGCAGCATGGTTCCGACCGCATTCTCATGGCGATGAAGCGCGGCTATACCGTGCTTGAATACAAATCGGTGATCCGCAAGCTGCGCGCCATTCGCCCGGACCTTTCGCTGTCGACGGATTTCATCGTCGGCTTCCCCGGCGAAACCGAAGACGATTTCAACAAGATGATGGCGCTCATTCACGAGATGAGCTACGACACGAGTTTCTCGTTCATCTACAGCCCGCGTCCCGGCACGCCCGCCGCGAATCTGCACGACGACACGCCGCGCGAAGTCAAGCTCAAGCGCTTGCAACATTTGCAGGCGACTATCGAGGAAAACGTCGTCAAGATCAGCAATTCCATGCTCGGCTCGGTGCAGCGTATTCTCGTGGAAGGTCCGTCGCGCAAGGACCCGAGCGAGCTCGCCGGGCGCACGCAGAACAATCGCGTGGTCAATTTCCCGGCGCCGCTTTCGGCTCACAAGCGCCTGATCGGCCAAATGATCGACGTCGAGATCAATCACGCGTACCCGCACTCGTTGCGCGGCGCACTGGTGCTCGCGCCGGATACGGCGGCGACGCCCGAGTTGGCCAACTAAGTTAAGGACACCCCCTTCGCCTTGAAGAACGCTCCTCAGCAGCATCTGGAATTTACCGCTCCGCGCGATGACAACGCGCGGCTCGCCAACCTCTGCGGCCCGCTCGACGAGAACCTGCGGCAAATCGAGCAAGCGCTCGACGTGACGCTTTCGCGGCGTGGCCACAAGATCGCCATTCGCGGCCGTGGCGCAAAGGTTGCGCTTACCGCGCTCGAAAACTTCTACAACCGCGCGCGCGATCCGCTCTCGGTGGACGATATCCAGCTCGCGCTGGTCGAAGCGCGCCACGCAACGCGCCGCGCGAAGGCGAAGGAAGAAGAAGCGCCGATTGATCCGCGTTTTCGCGGCGATCCGGACCATCCCTTCGACGAACCCAGCGCCACCATCGACCTGGGCGACGAAGAAGACCACGGTCCCAAGCTCTACACGCGCCGCGCCGATTTGCGTGGCCGCACGCCCGCGCAACGCGATTATCTGAAGCAGATCATCGCGCACGACGTGACCTTCGGCATCGGGCCGGCGGGCACGGGGAAGACTTATCTCGCGGTTGCCTGCGCGGTGGACGCGCTCGAACGCGATCAGGTCAAGCGCATCGTGCTTACGCGACCCGCCGTGGAAGCGGGCGAGCGGCTCGGCTTCCTGCCGGGCGATCTCGCGCAAAAGGTCGATCCGTATCTGCGCCCGCTCTACGACGCGCTCTACGACCTGCTCGGCTTCGACAAGACCGCCAAGATGTTCGAGCGCCAGATGATCGAAATCGCGCCGCTCGCCTACATGCGCGGGCGCACGCTGAACCACGCGTTCATCATTCTGGACGAGGCGCAAAACACCACGCCCGAACAGATGAAGATGTTCCTCACGCGTATCGGCTTCGGCTCGAAGGCGGTCGTAACCGGCGACACCACGCAGGTCGATTTGCCGCGCGGACACAAGAGCGGCCTGATCGAAGCGCAGCATGTGCTGGCGGAAGTGCGCGGCATCGCGATCACGCACTTCACGTCGGCGGACGTGGTGCGCCATCCGCTGGTCGCGCGCATCGTCGAGGCTTACGACGCGCAATCGCAGAAAGATGCGGCAATCGCGGAAGCGCGGCAAAGGTCCGAGTGAAGTCATGCCTCGCCTCACTTTGACGCTGCAGTTTCCTGCCGCGAAAGCGTATCCGTCGCACAAGGCGCTGTTGCCGCGTGCGACGGTTGCGCGCTGGATCAAGGCTTCGCTCTTCGCGGACGCCGAATTGACCGTGCGTTTCGTCGATGAAGAAGAAGGCCGCATGCTGAACCGGACGTATCGGCAAAAGGATTACGCGACCAATGTGCTGACCTTTGCCTATGCCGAGTCGGAAGAAGATCCGGTCGCCGGCGATCTCATTCTTTGCTGCCCGGTCGTCGAGCGCGAGGCCGCCGAGCAAGGCAAGCCGCTCGCCGCGCATTACGCGCATCTCATCGTGCATGGCACGCTGCATGCGCAAGGCTATGACCACGAGGTCGAAAGCGAGGCGGAAGAGATGGAATCGATCGAGACGGATATCATGCAGTTTCTGGGTTTCACCGATCCCTACGTGCCGCTCGTCTGATCCCCGGTCTTCATCGAGATGCCTTGCCACGCGCCGTGAACGACAAGACGCCTGAACCCACGCCCTTTTACGAACCCGCCACGCCGTGCCCCGACTATCCGCCGGTGCTGGGCAACTCCGCGCTTCTCACCGACGAGGAGCTCGCCGCCTCGCGCGCGGTGACTTTTGCCGATTGGGACGGCAAATCCGACATCTGGCTTTTCGGCTATGGATCGCTCATCTGGAACCCCGGCTTGCCGACGCTCGAAGCCGTGCGCGGCAAGGTGCATGGGTATCATCGCGGGCTCTACTTATGGTCGCGCGTGAATCGCGGCACGCCGGAACAGCCGGGCCTCGTGCTCGCGCTCGATCGCGGCGGCTCGTGCACCGGCATGGCGTTTCGCCTGTCCGGAACCGAGGCGCACGAACATCTCGAAGTGCTCTGGCGACGCGAAATGGCAATGGGCTCATACCGTCCCGCGTGGCTGCCGTGCACGCTGATCGACGGCCGGCGCGTCGATGCGCTTGCCTTCGTGATGCGTCGCGACGTGGTGTCGTACACGGGCAAGCTCGCGGACCCGATCGTTCGGACCGTGCTCGGCTGCGCGAGCGGCCGTTATGGCACGACGCTCGATTACGTGAGCCGCACGGTCGTGGCGCTGCGCGAAAGCGGCATGCCGGACCGCGCGCTGGAAGCGCTGTTGCGGCGCTGCAAGGGGCAAAACGCGGAGTGAAGGCGCGCGCTCGGGCATCGTACGAAGATCGTCCGGATGGCCAATCCGCGCACGAGACACACATCTCGCATAATTCTCGGCTAGCATCTCCTTCGCAGGAGAAGCGCGCGCGCCGCTTCACCCCGGCCGCTATTTTCCTTGGTGTATGCTTAACTTTCCGCTAAAACGCGCCCGGGCATTCCCGGGCGCTCCGCTATGAACGAACCCTATCCCAGTCGACGACACTCCGAAAAACCGCCGGAAAAGCGCTCGTTGCTCGAACGCCTGACCGACTTCATCTCGCACGAACCCGAGTCGCGCGACGAGCTTCTCGAAGTGCTGCAGGACGCGCACGAACGCAACCTGCTCGACGCCGATTCGCTTTCGATGATCGAAGGCGTCTTTCAGGTGTCCGATCTCTGCGCGCGCGACATCATGGTGCCGCGCGCCCAGATGGACGCCATCAACATCGCCGAAACGCCCGCGGAATTTATCCCGTTCGTGCTGGAAAAAGCACACTCGCGCTATCCGGTGTTCGAGGGCAATCGCGACAACATCATCGGCGTCCTGCTCGCGAAGGATTTGCTGCGTTATTACGCGGAAGAAGAGTTCGATGTGCGCGGCATGCTGCGCCCCGCCGTATTCATTCCGGAATCGAAACGTCTGAACGTGCTGCTGCACGACTTTCGTGTGAACCGCAATCACATTGCCATCGTCGTCGATGAATACGGCGGCGTCGCGGGCCTCATCACCATCGAAGACGTGCTGGAGCAGATCGTCGGCGATATCGAGGACGAATACGATTTCGACGAGGAAGCGGGCAATATCATCGCGTCGCCGGACGGAAAGTATCGGGTGCGCGCGCTGACGGGCATCGAACAATTCAACGAGCAATTCGGCAGCGACTTTTCCGACGAGGAAGTGGACACCATCGGCGGGCTCGTCACGCATCGTTTCGGGCGCGTGCCGCATCGCGGCGAGAAGGTGCGCATCGACGACTTCGTGTTCGAGATACTGCGTGGCGATGCGCGGCAGATTCACGTGCTGCTCGTGAGGCGCGTGCCGAGCGTGGCGCAGCATCGCCGGCATGATGCCGATGACGAGGATGAGCTGCGGGATTGAGGGGTGCGCGATTGATAAAGTCTCGATCGCAAACCACAACCACGCCTCCGCTCCCGCACGGCTCCGCCGTCAACCACGTATTCCATGACCGACTCATCGTTCCGTCTTCTCTCGCGCCGACGCGCGGCATCTGAATCCGCAACCGGCAATACGCCCCGCGCTCTTCCCTTCTGGCATTACCTCGTGGCCGCCGTGCTCGGCGCGGCCAACACGCTTTCGTTCGCGCCGACGCCGCATGGCGGCTGGATCGAGCTCCTGCTCTTCACGCTGTTCTTCGCGTGGCTCTCACGCACGACCAGTTGGAAGAGCGCGGCGGCAACCGGCTGGGCGTTCGGTTTCGGCAATTTCGTCACGGGCGTGTGGTGGCTCTATGTCAGCATGCATGTGTACGGCGGCATGGCCGCGCCGCTCGCGGCGGCCGCAGTCGCGCTCTTTTGCCTGTATCTCGCGATGTATCCGGCGTTATCGAGCGCGCTCTGGGCGCTCGTCGCAGGGCGCGCGCGTTTCGGCGATGAAGATGCGGCCACCGTGCAAGATATCGAAACCGCGTCGCGCTACGTGCCCACCTGGCACGGCGCGTTCGCCTTCGCGAGCGCGTGGGCTATCGGCGAGTGGTTGCGCGGGCTCGTGTTCACGGGCTTTCCGTGGCTCGCAAGCGGCTATGCGCAAGTCGATGGACCGCTCGCGGGCTTCGGTTCGGTCGTCGGTGTATATGGCGTCGCATGGGTGCTGGCGCTCGTCGCCGCGCTGATCGTTCAAACGATCTATCAAGTCAGCCGAACGCGCGCTGCGCGTTTTGTACCGGGCGCGGTTGCGCTCGCGCTGATCGTCGCCGGCATGCTGCTCTCGCTCGTGCAGTGGACGACGCCCGCCAACGCGCCGCTCACCGTGCGGCTCCTGCAAGGCAATGTCAAACAGGAGATGAAGTTCGAACAGGCGGGTGTGGATGCATCGCTCGCGCTTTATGAGCGGCTCATCAAGGAGAAATCCGCCGATCTCATCGTGACACCCGAAACCGCGCTGCCGGTGCTGGCTGTTCAGGTGCCGCATGATTTCGCCGCCAAGATTCGCAGCTTCGCCGACAATACGAAGTCATCGATCCTGTTCGGTGCAATTGGCGTAACGGTTCTGCCCGATGGCCGCGTGACCGACTTCACGAACAGTCTTTTCGGCATCACGCCGGGAACGCTCGATGTCTATCGCTACGACAAGCATCATCTCGTGCCGTTCGGCGAGTTCGTGCCGCTCGGGTTTCATTGGTTCGTGCAACTGATGGGCATTCCGCTCGGCGATCTCGCGCGCGGGCCGATCGCGCAGAAGGCGTTTTTCGTGCATAACCAGCCCGTAGCCGTCGATATCTGTTACGAGGACATTTTCGGCGAAGAGATCGCGCATACGATCCGCGAGCAGGAAGCGCCTGCGGGCGTGCTGGTGAACTCGACCAATCTCGCGTGGTTCGGCAATACGATCGCGCTCGACCAGCACTTGCAGATCGCACGCATGCGTTCGATCGAAACCGGCCGGCCAATGCTGCGCGCGACCAACACGGGAATGACCGCGGTGATCGCGGCGAACGGCGATATCGTCTCGCGTCTGCCGACGTTCACGACAGGCGTGCTGGAGGCGACAGTGCAGGGAATGTCGGGGCGCACGCCTTATGTGACGAGCGGGAACGTCACCGTGATTGCCGTTTCGCTGTTGTTGCTGGCGTTGGCATTTGCGTTTGCGCCGGGGAGAAAACGCTTGTAAATGCGACTGCGGCATGCGCTCATGCCGGTGCGCGCGCCGCATCGATCCAAGCTACCGAGTCACGCGAAGGCTCACCGCGCATGGGATCGGTCCGACACCTTATCCGCGCTCGGCAACCCATACGCAAGCTCCCCCACCCCGCCATACGCTAGAATCGAGAGTTTCGGTATTCCGCCGAGCCTCGGGTCCGTGCCGTCACGAGCACCATGACGTCTGCGTCCACGGCCGCGTCCGGTCCGCATCAAAGGCAATCATGCTCACCTTTCAGCAAATCATCCTGACGCTGCAGTCCTACTGGAACGACAAGGGCTGCGCGCTTCTTCAGCCGATCGACATGGAAGTCGGCGCCGGCACCTCGCACGTTCATACGTTTTTGCGCGCCATCGGCCCGGAACCGTGGCGTGCCGCCTACGTGCAGCCGTCGCGCCGCCCCAAGGACGGCCGCTATGGCGAGAACCCGAACCGCCTGCAGCACTACTATCAGTATCAAGTGGTGCTCAAGCCCGCGCCGGAAAATATCCTCGATCTCTACCTCGGCTCGCTAGAAGCGCTCGGCTTCGATCTGAAGCAGAACGACGTGCGCTTCGTCGAAGACGACTGGGAAAATCCCACGCTCGGCGCTTGGGGTCTCGGCTGGGAAGTCTGGCTGAACGGCATGGAAGTCACGCAGTTCACGTACTTCCAGCAAGCAGGCGGTCTCGACTGCAAGCCGGTGCTCGGCGAAATCACCTACGGTCTGGAACGTCTCGCGATGTATCTGCAAAAGGTCGATAACGTCTACGACCTCATCTGGACCGAATGGCAGGAAGACGGCCCGAATGGCCGCGAACTGCGGCGCCTTACGTATGGCGACGTCTATCACCAGAACGAAGTCGAACAGTCCACGTATAACTTCGAACACGCGAACGTCGATCTGCTTTTCACCTTCTTCAACAGCTACGAAGCCGAAGCGAAGAAGATGATCGAAGCGAAGCTCGCGCTGCCCGCCTACGAACTCGTGCTCAAGGCCGGCCACACATTCAATCTGCTCGACGCGCGCGGCGCCATTTCCGTGACGGAGCGCGCGGCGTATATCGGCCGCATCCGCGCGTTGTCACGACTCGTCGCGCAGGCGTATTACGATTCGCGCGAAGCGCTCGGCTTCCCGATGCTCGGCAATCCCGTGCACGCCGCAGCCGGGCTCATCACCGACAGCGAGGAAGCGGCGCGTCCCGCCTGGGCGCCCGCGTTGAAAGTCGAAAGCAATCCCGGCAACACCGAACAAGCTTGACGAGAGACGACAGAACAATGACGCAATCCACTTCCGCTTCTCTGCTCGTCGAGCTGTTGACCGAAGAACTGCCACCGAAGGCGCTCGCGCGTCTCGGCACCGCTTTCGCCGAAGGCATCGTCGAACGTCTGGCCGCGCGCGATCTGATCGAAGGCGCGGCATCGTTCGAAAAATACGCCACGCCGCGCCGTCTCGCCGTGCTGATCGAAAACGTGCGCAACGTCGCCCCGGAAAAGCAGGTGCGCGAGAAGGTGCTGCCCGTGACCGTCGCGCTCGACGCGAGCGGCAATCCCACGCCGCCGCTCGCCAAGAAGCTCGCGGCGCTCGGCTTTCCCGACTTCCCCATTGGCGAACTCGAACGCGCGCAGGACGGCAAGGCCGAAGCGTTCTTCCTGCGCTACGCGGCGCCGGGCGCAACGCTCACCGAAGGCTTGCAAGCCGCGCTCGACGAAACCTTGGCCAAGTTGCCGATTCCAAAGGTCATGACGTATCAGCGTCCGGACGGCGCGAGCGTGCAGTTCGTGCGTCCGGTGCAGCGTCTGGTCGCGTTGCATGGCCGCGATATCGTGCCGGTCAGCGCGCTCGGCGTCGATGCGGGCGACACGACCATCGGTCATCGCTTCATGTCGGAAGGCTTCGTTGCGATCGCTCGCGCGGACGACTACGCCGAAACGCTGCGCACCAAGGGCCATGTCGTCGCCAATTTCGACGACCGCCGCGAATCCATTCGCACGCAATTGCAGGCGTTCGCGGGTGAAGATCGCGTCGTGATGCCCGAAGCGCTGCTCGACGAAGTGAACGCGCTGGTCGAATGGCCGGTCGTGTATCAGTGCCGGTTCGACGACGAGTTCCTGCAGGTGCCGCAGGAATGTCTCATCCTCACGATGCAGACCAACCAGAAATATTTCGCGCTCACGGACCAGGACGGCAAGCTGCGCTCGCGCTTTCTGATCGTCTCCAATATCGATACGAAGACGCCCGGCGAGATCATCGAAGGCAACGAGCGCGTGGTGCGTCCGCGTCTCGCCGATGCCAAGTTCTTCTTCACGCAGGACAAGAAGAAGCGCCTCGAAGACCGCGTGCCGCAACTTGCGAACGTCGTCTATCACAACAAGCTCGGCTCGGCCTTGCAGCGCGTGGAGCGTCTCGAAGCGCTCGCGGGCGAGATCGCGCCGCTCGTCGGTGTCGATGCCGCGCTCACGCGCCGCGCCGCGCGTCTTGCGAAGGCGGACTTGCTCACCGACATGGTCGGCGAATTCCCCGAATTGCAGGGCACGATGGGCACGTACTACGCACGCCACGACGGCGAACCGGAGGAAGTGGCGCTCGCATGCTCGGAGCACTATCAGCCGCGTTTCTCGGGCGACGACACGCCGTCCACCGGCGTCGGTTGCGCGGTGGCGCTCGCGGACAAGCTGGAAACCATCGTCGGCATCTGGGGCATCGGCCTTGCGCCGACGGGCGAGAAAGATCCGTTCGCGCTGCGCCGTCATGCGCTCGGCGTGCTGCGCATCCTGCTCGAAAAGAAGATGCCGATCGACCTGCGCGAGCTCGTCAACGCGGCCCAACGCCAATTCGCCGGCATGCCGCAAGTCGCGGATTCGACCGAAGCAATCTACGCGTTCTTCCTCGATCGTCTGCGTGGTCTTCTGCGCGAACGCGGCTTCAACGCGAGCGAGATCGACGCCGTGCTGAGCCTGAATCCTACGCGTCTCGACGACATCGTCGCGCGTCTGGATGCCGTGCGCGAATTCGCCTCGTTGCCAGAGGCGGCATCGCTCGCGGCGGCCAACAAGCGCATCTCGAACATTCTCAGAAAGTCCGAGCAAGGCGTGCCGACGGCGGTCAACCCCGACCTGCTCGTCGAGGCTGCGGAGAAAGACCTTTACGCGCAGATCGAAAGTGTCACGCCGCGCGTGCAGAGCCAGCTCGCCGCACGCAACTACACCGAAGCGCTGACCGCGCTCGCCGCCCTTCGCGCTCCCGTCGACACGTTCTTCAACGACGTGATGGTGAACGCGGAAGACCCGGCGTTGCGTAACAACCGCCTCGCGCTCCTCAACGCATTGCATCAGCAGATGAACTGCGTCGCGGACATCTCCAAACTGGCCGCATGACGACGATGAATCGCAAACTGGTCATTCTCGATCGCGACGGCGTCATCAACGTCGACTCCGATGCCTTCATCAAGTCGCCGGACGAATGGGTCGCTATTCCCGGCAGTCTCGAAGCCATCGCGCGGCTGAATCAGGCCGGTTTTCGCGTGGCGATCGCATCGAATCAGTCGGGGATCGGGCGCGGCCTGTTCGACATGGCCGCGCTCAACGCCATGCATCAGAAGATGAATCGCGCGGCGGCGGCAGTCGGCGGGCGTATCGACGCCATCTTCTTTTGTCCGCATACGGCCGAAGACCAGTGCGATTGCAGGAAGCCGAAGCCTGGCATGTTGCAGCAGATCATCGAGCGCTTCGAGATCGACCCGGAAGACACGCCGGTCGTCGGCGACTCGCTGCGCGACCTGCAAGCCGGCGCGGCGCTCGGCTTTCCCGTGCATCTCGTTCTGACCGGCAAGGGACCGATTACGCTCGCGGAAGGCAATCTGCCCGAAGGCTTAAGCGTTCACAAGGATCTGCGCGCCTTTGCGCTCGACTATCTCGCGCGGCATCGTGACTGACCGGCCGCCGCATCACTGACCTTCCATGCGCTTCATCCGTTCGTTGCTGTTGATGCTCTACTTCGTCGCGTACACCGTGCCGTACGCGACCGCGTGCTTCATCGCGTTCCCCTTCATGCGGGCCGACAAGCGTTACTGGATGGCGGCCGGCTGGTGCAAGTCGACCATCGTCGTGTTGCGCTATCTGGTCGGCATTCGCTACGAGATCGTCGGCATGGAGAATCTGCCGCATGGTCCGGCGGTGCTGTTGTCGAAGCATCAATCGGCCTGGGAGACGCTCGCGTTTCCGGCGCTCATGCCGCGTCCGCTCTGCTATGTGTTCAAGCGCGAGCTGCTCTATGTGCCGTTCTTCGGCTGGGCGCTCGGACTCCTGAAGATGGTGAATATCGACCGCAAGCAAGGCCGCGATGCGTTCGTTTCCGTCGCGCGGCAAGGCCGTGCGCGCATGGACGAAGGCGCGTGGGTCATCATGTTTCCGGAAGGCACGCGCACACGCACCGGCACGCAGGGCAAGTACAAGACGGGCGGCGCGCGCTTCGCGGTGGCGACGGGCGCGCCGGTCGTGCCTATCGCGCATAACGCGGGGCGGCTCTGGCCGCGTAATTCGTTCATCAAATATCCGGGTATAGTCACGGTGTCGATTGGCCAGCCGATCGACACTGCCGGACTCACACCCGAGGAAGTGAACACGCGAGTCGAGAGCTGGATCGAAATAGAAATGCGCCGCATCGATCCGCTCGCGTATGCGACGCCCGACGTGCGACCGGGTGAACCTGGCGCGGCGGGCGCTGGCCGCTGACGCGGTCGTTCGCATTCGCATCCGATCGAGCCGCGGCGTGCCTTTCTCGTTCTTCTCGTCATTCCTGCGCCGGGAGCGCAAAGCCGAGCCGATGCAGAAGCAACCTTCGCGACAGCGCCCCGCCGTCGCGCTCGATACCCTGCAACTCGATCTACCGTTCGAGCATGCGCCCGAGTTCTGTGCGCCATCCACGGCGCCCGCGCCTCTGCGCGGCGAAGTTCCTCCTTCAAGCGCACCACTGCCGGAAGGCGTGCGTCAGCGCCGCATCGTCCTGGGTGCGCGCGCGCTCGACTATAGGCTGAAGCGGTCGGCGCGGCGCACCATCGGCTTTTGCATCGATGGCACCGGACTCACCATCACCGCGCCGCGCTGGGTGACGATCGCCGATATCGAAAGCGCGATCGGCGGCAAGCAAAGCTGGATCTTCAAGAAGCTGACCGAATGGCAGACGCGTGTGGAAGAGCGCGCGTTGCCGCGCATCGACTGGAAAGACGGCGCGCAGTTTCCGTATCTCGGCAAGACCATACGCGTGGCGCTGAATGCGGGCGCGGGATCGCTTTCGTTCGATGACGAGACCGGCGTGCTGCGTGTGCCGCTTCCCGCACTCGCGGATGCGCAGCAGATCAAGGACCGCGTGCAAGGCTGGCTGCAAAGCGAAGCGAAGCGCATCTTCGGCGAGCAGCTCGCGGTCTATGCACGAAAGCTCGGCGTGGAATACCGGGCGTATGCGCTTTCGTCGGCGGCGACGCGCTGGGGCAGTTGTTCGAGCGATGGCAAGATTCGCCTGAACTGGCGGCTCATTCATTTTCCGATGTCGATCATCGACTATGTGGTCGCGCACGAGCTTGCGCATCTGCGCGAGATGAACCACAGTCCGCGTTTCTGGCAGACCGTCGAATCCATCTTTCCCGAGTTCCGCGAAGCCCGGCATACGCTCAAGCATCATCCGCCGGATCTGCTGCCCGCGCTTTGAGCGCCCGTCAGCGCGCGCCGCGGGTGCCCGGTACAATTCGAGACGAGAACCGCGCCGCCCGACCAATCGATAAAAATGAACCGGGCGTGTCGTCTTTTCGCAATCAAACAACAGGAACCCCACCATGCGACTCCTTCACACGATGCTGCGCGTCGGCGATCTGCAACGTTCCATCGATTTCTATACGCGCATTCTTGGCATGAAAGTGCTGCGTCAAAGCGAGAACACCGAGTACAAGTACACGCTCGCCTTCGTCGGTTACGGCGATGAGAGCGAGACCAGCGTGCTCGAGCTGACCTACAACTGGGGCGTTGAGAAGTACGAGATGGGCACGGCATATGGTCATATCGCGCTGGAAGTGGACAGCGCCGCCGACGCGTGCAACCGTATCCGCGAAGCCGGCGGCAAGGTCACGCGCGAAGCCGGTCCGGTGAAGGGCGGCACGACGGTGATCGCGTTCGTCGAAGACCCGGACGGGTACAAGGTCGAGTTGATCGAAAAACATTCCTGATTGACGTCCGACGTTGGACGTTCGATTCAGGGCGATTGCGGAAATCGGAAGCGGCGAAGTGATGCCGTTTGCTCAAGCAGACCGTGCTTACCGCTTCCAAACGACGTGCGCTTGTGCACAGCGGCGCTAGTCGTCAAGCCGAACTCGGCGTGTTCGAACGTCAGGCTGTGGGCGCATGACCGACCACGGCTAAGCCGGCCGTAATCATCGCGCTCGAACGTAAGGCCGGTCACGCTTTCGCATCACCGTCGTGCTACTTCTGGTTTTTCACGGGCAGCGTCACCACTTCGCTGGCACAATCGACGCTCCAAAACAGTGCGACGTCGATGCGTAAACATGAGCACATCCTCTTTCGCCCTGCGCCGCGCGCCCGACCTCACGGCCGTCGCCGTGATGATTGCGCTGTGCGGCGTGTGGGGCTTTCAGCAAGTCGCCATCAAGGAAGCGAACAGCTTCATTCCGCCGATGCTGCAAGCGGGCGTACGCTCGCTCATCGCCACTTTTCTGGTGTTGATCTGGACGCGCACGCGCGGCGTGCCGCTCCTTCAGCGCGACGATACCCTGCCCGCCGGAATCCTTGCCGGCATATTGTTCGGCGGTGAATTCGTCTGCATTTTCTTCGGCCTGAGTCTCACGACAGCCTCGCGCATGGCCGTCTTTCTCTATACCGCGCCCTGTTTCACCGCACTTGGCCTGCATTGGTTCGTCGCCGGCGAGCGGCTTGCGCGCACGCAGTGGTGCGGCATCATGCTCGCGTTTTGCGGCATGGCGCTTGCCTTCGCGGATGGCTTTCTGCACGGCGCGCCGCAAAGCGCATCGACCTTGCGCGGCATCGCAGGCGATGCGCTCGGCGTCATGGCGGGCCTCTTCTGGGCCGCGACGACGGTGGTCGTGCGCGCCTCGTCACTCGCGCGAACGAGTGCGAGCAAGACGCTCTTCTATCAGCTCGCGGTATCGGCGGTCATGCTGCTCGCGCTCGCGGCCGTCACCGGACAAACTCATGTCGACGCGCTGCCGCCGCTCGCTATCGCAAGTCTCGTTTATCAGGCCGTGGTGGTGGCGTTCGTGAGCTATCTGACCTGGTTCTGGCTGCTCACGCGCTATATGGCGTCGCGGCTCTCCGTGTTTTCGTTTCTGACGCCGATTTTCGGTGTGACCTTCGGCGTGTTGCTGCTCGGCGAGCACTTCACCGCGCGCTTCATGGTCGCCGCGGCGATGGTGCTTGCGGGCATCGCGCTCGTCAACCGGCGCGGCGGGAACGCTTGAATTTTTATTCGAGCGCCGACCTGGAGCATGGGCGCTTGCGGCTATCACCCGAGTAAGCCGGCGCGGCAGGACCGCCCGAGTTTCGATTACTCGGGCGCCGTCGCGCGGATCGTGACCATGTCGTCCATGTCGCTGTCTTCGTGCGTATCGACGTGCGGCTTTTCCGGCGGAATGGATTCGATCGGATAGCCGTGCTTCTCCCACGCGTCCAGGCCGCCCTTGAGCGGACGCACGTTGGTGAAACCCTTGGCGCGCAGCCGACGCGAGATAGACTTGGCCGTCGCTTCGTTCGGGCAGACGCAATACACGACGACTTCGTGCTCCGACAGCAACTGATCGACGCGGCCGGGGGAATCGAGATCCAGCGCGACCGCGCCCGGAATGCGATACGGCTCCTTGCGGCGTATGTCGATTGGCCGTGCATCGTAGATGACGGGCGGCGTATCGCTTTGCATCATGGCGTCGAGCTGGTCGGGCGTGATGTGATACTTCTCCAGCCACTGGTGAAACTGCACACGCCGCACCCATCGATACAGGATGAAACCGACGCCCGCGAGCACGAGAATATCGATCACGGTCGCGCCGTTCGCGCGAACCAGCACGACGAGGCGCGCGATCTGCTCCTGCAGCGCCGCGCCGCCCAGAATCCAGAAACTGGCCCAGGCGGTCGCGCCGATCAAGTCCCACAACACGAACACGCGCACGTCGATCTGCGTGGTGCCTAGCAACGGCGCCGACACGAGCCCGAGTCCGGGAACGAACTTGGACAACGCAAGCAGCGGCACGCCGAAGCGTTCGAACCAGCGACGCGCGGTGCGCAGCGTGGAGTCGATCGAGAGGGAGAAGCGCACCAGCGAATTGAGAAAGCGTCGGCCGTAGAGACGGCCTGCCGCGAACCAGAGCGAATCGGCGATGAGCACCGCGAGCACGGCCGCGCCGAGCATCGGCCAAAAGGACGACTCGCCGGACGCGACGAGCGAGCCGGCGAGAATCAGCATCGGCGCGGCGGGGACCGGCACGCCAAGTTGCGTCGCGAGGACGCTGACGAACACGGCCCACGCGCCCCACGACGACGCAAGCGAAGTCGGGACGTGCGGCATTCAAACTCCTTCACGAGCTAGCGCACGGTTCTTCGATGCGGGCGTGCTTTCGGTGCGGTGCGCAAGGGCTCCACTTTATCGCGATCGTGAATGGTTTGCCTGAATGTAGCGGTGTCAGCGGGGCGTTTGGGTCGTGCGTGCGTGGCGCTGTCACTGCGGTGTGATGTGCGAGGAAGAAGGCGCGCATTGCCTTCTTGCCGATGAACGCCAGCCGGTTCGGCGACAACACATGCCGAGGTCGCAGGACAGATGGTTCATGCCTCCGATGTACGCCTCAATCTACTGTCTGCTGTCTGCTATCTGCGATTGCGTCACGCCAAAGCCGATTGGCCGGCGTGCGCCGTGCGTCGTGCGTCGTGCGTCGTGCGTCGTGCGCCGCGCGGCATCGCGCACGATGATCCACCGACGCACGCCTCAACTCTCGATCCGCGACCGCGTCACGCCGAGCAGATCGGCCATTGCGCGGCGAGCGGCGCCGGCATTGCGCGCGATGATCGCATCGAACACCGCCGTGTGTTCGGCAAGCGACGCGTTGTACACCTCCGCGCGCTTCGCGTTCAGCCGAAGCTGGCCTTCCAGCGTGCGTTCGATCAGCGCGCCAAGCGGAATCAGCAACTCGTTGCTGCAGGCGGCCAGCACGCACAAATGAAAATCCAGATCGGCGCGTACCCATTCGTCGACGTTCTGCGCGCCGACCATCGCCTGATGCGCGTTCGTGAGCCGCTCGCGCGTCTGCGCTTCGTGATTGTCAGCGGCGAGCGCGGCTGCGTATGGCTCGATCATCTCGCGCATCTCCTGCAGCTTGAGCGCGAATTGCAGCGGCGGCGCCACGCGCGAGTACCAGTCGAGCATGTCGGCATCGAGCAGATTCCACGCGTCCTTTGCGCGCACGCGCGTGCCGACCTTGGGCCGCGATTCGATCAGCCCTTTCGATGTGAGCGTGCGCAGCGCCTCGCGCAGCACCGTGCGGCTCACGCCGAAGCGCTCCATCAATTCGGCCTCGCGCGGCAACGAAGTCTGCGGCGCGAAATCGCCGCGCAAAATGGCCATGCCGAGTTCGTGAGCGACGCGGCCGTGTAAATCGCGATGAATGATCTCGTTCTCCTGCTCGTTTGCGCACGATTATCGGGCATTGGCTGGGTGTGCTGAAGCGGTTTTCTTGGAACGAAGCGGCTTTGCATGGATAGCGGATGGTGCATGCGCAAGTGTCGCCATAGTTCCACCGCTTCACCATCCAACTGCTCGTGCACCGATCCGCGGCTTCGCCACTCTGCTGTTTCACCTTGCACCTTGGTCACTTAACCATCAAGCCACTCACGACTCCTACTACGCCTACTCACCACCCGACACCTAGCGAGTCCGCGCGAATCCGCCATTCCGCCATTCCGCCAATCCGCCAATCCGCCTTTCCGCCATTCCGCCAATCCATCAATCCGCCAATCCGCCTTTCCGCCTTTCCGCCTTTCCGCCTTTCCGCCTTTCCGCTTTTCCGCCTGCCGCCTTTCCGCCTTTCCGCCTTTCCGCCAATCCGCCAATCCGCCAATCCGCCAATCCGCCAATCCGCCAATCCGCCAATCCGCCAATCCGCCAATCCGCCAATCCGCCAATCCGCCAATAGTACTATTAATACTACTTCAAGCCGCGTTTTGCTAAGATAGCGAACCCGTTTAGGAGACGTCCATGAAAATCACGAAACTGGAAACCTTCATCGTTCCACCGCGCTGGTGCTTCCTCAAGATCGAAACCGACGAGGGCATCACCGGCTGGGGCGAACCCGTTGTCGAAGGACGCGCGCATACCGTCGCCGCCGCCGTCGATGAACTCGCCGACTATCTCATCGGCAAAGACCCGCGACATATCGAAGACCTGTGGCAAGTGATGTATCGCTCGGGCTTCTATCGCGGCGGGCCTATCGGCATGAGCGCGATTGCAGGCGTCGATCAGGCGCTCTGGGACATTCTCGGCAAGCATCATGGCGTACCGGTTCACGCGCTGCTCGGCGGACAAGTGCGCGACAAGATCAAGGTGTATTCGTGGATCGGCGGCGACCGTCCGAGCGATGTCGCGAACAACGCGCGCGCGGTCGTCGAACGCGGGTTCAAGGCCGTGAAGATGAACGGCTCGGAAGAGCTGCAGATGATCGATACCTTCGACAAGGTGCAAGGCGTCATCGACAACGTGCGCGCCGTGCGTGAAGCGGTGGGACCGAACGTGGGCATCGGCGTCGATTTTCATGGCCGCGTGCACAAGCCGATGGCGAAGGTGCTCGCGCGTGAACTCGATCCGTTCAAGCTGATGTTTATCGAAGAACCCGTGCTGTCGGAAAACGTCGAGGCGCTGCGCGATATCGTCAGTCAGACGAGCACGCCCATCGCGCTCGGCGAAAGGCTTTATTCGCGCTGGGACTTCAAGCACATCCTCGCGGGCGGTTATGTGGACATCATTCAGCCGGACGCGTCGCATGCCGGCGGATTGACCGAGTGCCGCAAGATTGCCTCGATGGCCGAAGCGTACGACGTCGCGCTCGCGCTGCATTGTCCGCTCGGGCCGATTGCGCTTGCTACGTGTCTACAGATCGACGCCGTGAGCTACAACGCGTTCATTCAGGAGCAGAGCCTCGGCATTCACTACAACAAGGGCAATGACCTGCTCGACTACATCAAGAATCCCGAAGTGTTCGCTTATGCGGACGGGATGGTCGCGATTCCTCAAGGACCGGGGCTGGGAATCGAGGTCAATGAAGAGAAGGTGCGCGAAATGGCGAAAATCGGTCACCGGTGGCGCAATCCGGTCTGGCGGCATGCGGATGGAAGCGTAGCCGAGTGGTGATTTCCTGACGCGCTGACGGCTTGTCGAGATCGCGAGCCGTCACCGTCTCAGACGCGCCTTCACCCCGCCGCGCAACGCATTGCTGATGAGCAACTCATCGGCGCCCTCGAGGTCTTCGGTCGTCATTACGCGCTCGGCGGCATCAAGTTCTTCGATCAACACCGCGCGCATCACGCCCGGCAGCACGCCCGCCTCGATAGGCGGCGTCCACCACTTTCCGTCGATGCGCGCAAACACGCTCGACCGCCCGCCTTCCGTAATCTCGCCGCGTTCGTTGCAAAAGAGCATGTCGAACGCGCCCTCCGCTTCCGCCGCTTTCCACGCGCGATCGTAGTCGGCACGATGCGTCGTCTTGTGACGCAACAGCGCGTCGCCGGAGTATCGCGGCGCAAACCCGCGATCCGAAGCGAGCAACACATCCACGCTATCCGACGCCAACGGCGCAAGCCGCGCGCTCGTCAATGCAAAGCGTCCGCTCTTGTCGAGCGCGATCCGCAACCGATACGGCGCGCCCGCCTCGAAGCCCGCACGATGTTGCGCGAGTTGCGCGTCCAGCTTGCGCTCATCGAACGGAAAACGAAGCCACGCGGCGCTCGCCTTCAAACGCGAAAGATGACGCGCGGCGTGGCGCACACCGTCATCGCGCGTGGCGTACGTCGTCTCGAACAACTCGAAGCCAGGGGCCGCGCCCGTCAGAAAGCGCGCCTTCAACAGACACTCTTCGTACTCGCTCGCGGCATCGCTATCGAGCACAATTCCCGCGCCGATACCGATCACGCCGCGCGTGCCGTCGGCATCCACGACGAGCGTGCGGATCGCGACCGACAGACAAAAGTCGCCGCGCGTATCGAGCCAGCCGATCGCGCCGGTATAAAGACCGCGCGGCGTGCTCTCGATCTCGTCGATGAGCTGCATCGTGCGGTATTTCGGCGCGCCCGTGATCGAGCCGCAGGGAAACAGCGCGCGGACGATATCGGCGAACGAAGCGCCCGGTTTCATGCGCGCCTCGATGGTCGACGTCATCTGCCACACCGACGCATAAGCCTCGACCGAGAACAACGCCGGCACATGCACCGAGCCCGTCGCCGCCACGCGCGACATGTCGTTGCGCAACAGGTCGACGATCATCACATTCTCCGCGCGATTCTTCGGGTCGTCGTGGAGCGCGGCGGGATCGGAGTCGCGTGGCGCGGTGCCTTTCATCGGCCGCGCGCGCAAAAGCGCTCCTTGCTTCTCGACGAACAACTCCGGCGAACACGAGACGACCACGCGGCCGTCCGGCATGGCGATGAACGCGCCAAAGCGCACCGGCTGACGCTCGCGCAAACGCCGATACAACGCGAGCGGCGTGCCGAATACATCGAAATTCAACCGGAACGTGAAGTTGATCTGATACGACTCGCCTTCGCGCAGCGCGTGATGAACGGCGGCGATGGCGGTATCGAATTCGTCGCGCGTGATGCTCGGCTCGATGCCCGCCACGCCCGCCACCGAGGGCGTCTCACAACCGCCATCTCGCGATGCAAGCCACGCGCTGGCTTCGTCGCGAGACATGGGCGCGCACTCGCGGAACATAAGCACTCGCAACGCACGATCCGCGCCGCGCCCGATACCGCCGAACTGGAGATTGCGCCCGAACTCGTAATCCGCGACGACGAGCGCATGCAGGCCGCTCTGCAAATCGGCATCGATGGCCGCGCATACGGCGTCGAGCATGCGCCCGTCTTCGCAGACATGGGCGCGCACGAATCCCGTGTACAAACGACTCGACCGCCTTTCGGCGGTCGCTTCGCAGTCGTCGAGCAGCGCGAACACCGCGCCGCGCTCTTCAGTCTTCATGGCAACACTCGCTGCCGGTCGTGCCACGTCTTACACATCAATCGAAGAAGCTTTTCACGCGGTCGAACCAGCTCTTGCTTTGCGGGCTGTGGCGCGCGCCGCCTTCCGTCAGCGACTTCTCGAACTGCTTGAGCAGATCGCGCTGCTGATCGGTGAGTTTCACGGGCGTTTCGACCTGTACATGCACATACAAGTCGCCCGCGATGCTCGAACGCAAACCCTTGATCCCCTTGCCGCGCAACCGGAACGTCTTGCCCGACTGCGTGCCTTCCGGCACCGTGAAGCTCGCGCGGCCCGCCAGCGTCGGCACTTCGATCTCACCGCCCAGCGCCGCCGTGGTGAACGGAATGGGCATCTGGCAATGCAGGTCGTCGCCGTCACGCTCGAACACCGAGTGCTGCTTGATGTGGATCTCCACATACAAGTCGCCGCTCGGACCGCCATTGAGACCCGGCTCGCCGTTGCCGGCGGAGCGGATACGCATGCCGTCGTCAATGCCCGCCGGAATCTTCACTTCCAGCGTCTTCGTTTCCTTCACCTTGCCCGCGCCGTGGCAGTTCGTGCACGGGTCCGGAACATAGGTGCCGCTGCCGTGACACTTCGGGCACGTCTGCTGGATGCTGAAAAAACCCTGCGACATGCGCACCTGGCCCTGACCATGACAAGTCGGGCAAGTCTCGGGCTTCGTGCCGGGCTTCGCGCCCGAGCCGTGACAAACATTGCAGTTGGCCCAGCTCGGCACGCGAATCTGCGTGTCGTAGCCGTGCGCCGCCTGCTCCAGCGTGATCTCCATGCTGTAGCGCAGATCCGCACCGCGATACACCTGCGGACCCGCGCGGCCGCCACGCGCCGCGCCGCCTGCGGCTTGCCCGAAGATGTCGCCGAAGATGTCGCCGAAGGCATCGGCAAAACCGCCAAAGCCCTGCGCGCCCGCGCCGCCCATGTTCGGATCGACGCCAGCGTGGCCGTATTGATCGTAGGCCGCGCGCTTCTGCTGGTCGGAGAGCATTTCGTAGGCTTCCTTCGCCTCCTTGAAATTCTCCTCGGCCTTCTTGTTGTCCGGGTTGCGGTCAGGGTGATACTTCATCGCGAGCTTGCGATACGCCTTCTTGATCTCTTCGTCGCTCGCGTTTTTCGCGACGCCCAGAATGTCGTAGTAATCCCGTTTCGCCATGTCGGTTCGATTCCGCCGCGCTTCTAACCCGACGGTTCCTCTGAGATGCTCCGGGCCATTCGACCCGCGCTTGAAACCTCTGACGCCTCGCCCCAAAACTCGGCTCGAAGCAAGACGCCTCTAAAAACAACGTGCCCGGAGAGCCGTCAGGCTCGCCAGGCGCGTTCCACGTCAGACGCTAGACGCGTCCCGATGCCGGTCTTCGCGTGACGCATACGCGCCGCGAAACGACCAAGGGCGCATGAATGTCGCCACTCACGCGCCCTCCGGCTTAGTCCTTCTTCACTTCCTTGAAGTCGGCGTCGACCACGTCATCGTGCTGCTGGCTCGCACCCGCTTCCGCCGATGCACCCGCGCCCGCTGCACCGGCCGCACCTGCCGCCGCGCCCGCCGCGCCTTGCTGCGCCTGCATGTCGGCGTACATCTTTTCGCCGAGCTTCTGCGATGCCGCCGCCAGTGCTTCGACCTTCGCTTCGATGGTCGCCTTGTCGCTCGCGTTGTCCTTCAGCGCGTCTTCGAGTTCCTTCAACGCAGCTTCGATCTTTTCCTTCTCGCCGGCTTCGACCTTGTCGCCGTACTCGGCAACCGCCTTCTTCGTGCTGTGGACCAGCGCGTCGCCCTGGTTGCGGGCATCGGCCAGTTCACGCAGCTTGTGATCTTCCTCGGCGTTGGCTTCGGCGTCCTTCACCATCTTGTCGATTTCCGCGTCCGTCAGACCCGAGTTCGCCTTGATGGTGATCTTGTTTTCCTTGCCCGTTGCCTTGTCCTTCGCGCCGACGTGCAGAATGCCGTTCGCGTCGATGTCGAAAGTCACTTCGATCTGCGGCACGCCACGCGGCGAAGGCGGAATGCCTTCGAGGTTGAACTCGCCAAGCAGCTTGTTGCCCGCGGCCATCTCGCGCTCACCCTGGAACACCTTGATGGTCACGGCGCCCTGGTTGTCGTCCGCCGTCGAATACACTTGCGCGTGCTTCGTCGGGATGGTCGTGTTCTTGTTGATCATCTTCGTCATCACGCCGCCGAGCGTCTCGATGCCGAGCGACAAAGGCGTCACGTCGAGCAGGAGCACGTCCTTGCGGTCGCCCGACAGAACCTGACCTTGAATCGCGGCGCCAACGGCCACGGCTTCGTCCGGGTTCACGTCACGGCGCGGTTCCTTGCCGAAGAATTCCTTCACCTTCTCCTGCACCTTCGGCATACGCGTCATGCCGCCGACGAGGATCACGTCGTCGATATCGCCGACCTTCACACCCGCATCCTTGATGGCGGTGCGGCACGGTTCGATCGTGCGCTCGATCAGCTCTTCGACGAGCGCTTCGAGCTTGGCGCGGGTGAACTTGAGGTTCAAGTGCTTCGGACCCGACGCGTCAGCCGTGATGTACGGCAGGTTGATGTCGGTCTGAGCCGTCGACGACAGTTCGATCTTCGCCTTTTCCGCCGCTTCCTTCAGGCGTTGCAGCGCGAGCACGTCTTTCGACAGATCGACGCCTTGTTCCTTCTTGAACTCGCCGATGATGTAATCGATGATGCGCTGGTCGAAGTCTTCACCGCCGAGGAACGTGTCGCCATTGGTCGAAAGCACTTCGAACTGCATTTCGCCGTCCACGTCCGCGATCTCGATGATCGAGATGTCGAACGTGCCGCCGCCCAAGTCGAACACGGCGATCTTGCGGTCGCCCTTTTCGGCCTTGTCGAGACCGAAGGCGAGCGCGGCTGCCGTCGGTTCGTTGATGATGCGCTTCACTTCCAGACCGGCGATGCGGCCTGCGTCCTTCGTTGCCTGACGCTGGCTGTCGTTGAAGTACGCCGGGACCGTGATGACGGCTTCCGTAACCGGCTCGCCGAGGTAGTCCTCAGCGGTCTTCTTCATCTTGCGCAGCACTTCAGCGGAAATCTGCGACGGCGCGAGGCTCTTGCCGTGCGCTTCGACCCATGCGTCGCCGTTGTCGTGCTTGACGATCTTGTAGGGCATCAGGCTGATGTCCTTCTGCACTTCCTTCTCGTCGAAGCGGCGGCCGATCAGGCGCTTCACTGCATAAAGCGTGTTGCGCGGATTCGTAACCGACTGACGCTTGGCAGGTGCGCCAACCAGGATTTCGTTGTCGTCGACATACGCGATGATCGACGGCGTGGTGCGCGCGCCTTCCGAGTTCTCGATGACCTTGACCTGATTGCCTTCCATCAGCGCCACGCACGAGTTCGTGGTGCCGAGGTCGATACCAATGATTTTGCCCATTTTTTATACTCTCCTAGCTTTGATCGCTTTAGCGCTGCGGCCGGAAAACGCCGGCTTTTGCGGCCGATTTACCGGGCCGAACGCCCAAATATTCATACCTGTACGCAAGATAAGAACGCGGATTTCGTTTTCAAGACCCTGAAAGCGATGCGGTCTATATCTTTTTTTCACTCGGAAGCCTTGCCGCGGATCTTTTCCCGCGCCGCCGCGACCGCCGCTTCGAATTGCGCGAGACCATGCCAGCCGGTGGCGCGCCCAAGACGCTTGCCGCGATGAAAGAAAAACCACGTCGGCACGCCATGCAGCAAAAAGCGCCGTCCCAGTTCCCGATGCTCGTAGACATTGCTGTGAAACCACTTCAGTCCGAGCGCGCGGATTTCATCGGGCTTCGCGAGCATCGCTTTTTTGGCGATTTCGCAGTTGAAGCAGTCGACGCCCCAGAAGAACACGACGGCCAGATCATCTCCCGCCGAAGCCAGCGCGGCGTCGAAACCGGGGGCGTCGAGCTCCTGCATGGCGAAGACCGAAAACGCGGTGGCATCGACGGGAACGCGATTCTCCGAGGCGGCCATGGCGTTCTCGCGGCGCGTTACTTCGGTGCGGCGACGGTGACGAGAGCCGGACGCAGCACGCGATCCGAAATCACGTAGCCCTTTTGCAGCACGGACACGACGGTATTCGCTTCCTGCTCGGCCGGCACCATGGAAATAGCCTGGTGACGATGCGGGTCGAACTTCTCGCCTACCGGATTCAGCGCGGTGACGCGCCCCTTTTCCAGCGCGGCGGTCAGTTGACGCAGCGTGAGTTCGACGCCTTCCCGCACCTTGACGAGATCGGACGATTGATCGGCAAGCGCGGCTTCGAGGCTGTCGAGTACCGGCAGCAGATGTTCGGCAAAGCTTTCGATGGCGAACTTGTGCGCCTTCTGCACATCGTCCTGACCGCGGCGACGCACGTTTTCCGTTTCCGCCTTGGCGCGCAGGAACTCTTCCTGGAGCGCGGCGATCTTCGCCTGCGCTTCGGCCAGCGCGGCTTCGTTCGCGTCCGGCGCGACTTGCGGCGCATCGGCGCCCGTCGGCGCTCCGGTTGCGCCGGCTTGGGTCGGGTCGGCGGCCTGGCGCGCGGTTTCGTCTGCGGGCGTGGGGTTCTGGCTCGCTGGATTCTCTTGCGTGTTTTCCATGTCGCTGAATGTATTGCTGTGAGTGAAATGGATGCGATCGGCCGGGAGTCCTCTTACCGCCGAGAACCAGGCCAGGCTTTTTCGCACTAGCGGCGGAATTTGGGGCATCCGAGGGATTTTCAAGGCTCCAGAAGCGATTTTTCGGACGAAATTTAGCTTTTTTCGCGTGCGCTTCAAACATCGGACAACGGCGGGCCACGCTTGTCGGCGGCATGACGCGTTAAGTGCAAATTCGCCACATTTGACTCGAGAAACACTTCGTAATGGGCGTTTCGTCGCAGTACGCAAAAATCAGATTGAGGCGATTGCGTTGTTCGCCTACACTTCGAACATGCGTCGCAGGAACACGTTAACCCTAATCCTACGAATGCAGTAACCGCTCAAGCCCTTGCCCGTTTCCTTCCGGTTTTCGCAACCGGTTATCCCGCTCACCGGGGGTACCATGAAACTGACCTTTGCTATCGCGGTGGTCGCTCTGGTACTGGTTGCGGGAACGACCACCATATGTATGTCCGGCGCTGTCACCGCCCGTAACACCGAGTACGGCGGCGTTCATGCGACCATCGAAAACTACTTCAATCCGAACCTGCCAGTTTGTCGATAATGCGCCGGTCGCGCTTCGTCGGCCTGCCCTGAATTCCGGCAGCCGGCTCGCGAAACGTCTTGCGCCGCTCGGCTTCGGCTAACCGCTTCACTCGGCCCTCTTCCGTTTCCGCGTAAAGCGTCTGGGCCACGCTAGCCGGTCCGCGCACGTCGCACACGCCCTTTACTTCCACTTGCCAGACGATCCGCTCAATATCGATCTCGACGAGATCGCCGACGCGCACGTCCTTCGACGGCTTCACGTTCGCCCCGCCTATCTTCACGCGGCCTTTTTCCACCGCGTCGCTCGCGAGCGAACGCGTCTTGAAGAAGCGCGCTGCCCAAAGCCATTTGTCGATGCGCAGACGCGCGCCCGGTTCCGTCGAAATCGTGTAGTTCATGAATAACCGTTCGTTCAGGCGGCAACCGTCAATGGCTGCACGGCCTGCACCGGCCAGCCTTGCAGATTCTGCGCCGCGATTTCTCCCAGCGCCTTGATCCACGCCGGCGATGCATTCAGGCAAGGAATGCGGTGAAACTGCTTGCCGCCTGCGTGCAGAAATTCGTCGCGCACCTCGATGCCGATTTCCTCGATCGTCTCAAGACAATCCGCCGTGAAGCCCGGACAAAAAACGTCCACGCGCGCAACACCCGCCGCGCCGAGTTCCGCGAGCGTCGGCGCGGTGTATGGCTGCAGCCATTCCGCGCGGCCGAAGCGCGACTGGAACGTGACGCGGCATTCCACCGGCGTGAGCCCCAACGCGGAGGCGAGCAGCGAGCCCGTCAACTGACACTGGTCGTGATATGGGTCGCCGAGATCCATGGTTCGCTTGGGGACGCCGTGAAAACTCAGCACGAGCTTGTCGCCGGCGGCAAAATCCGGCACGCCGTGATGACGCCAGTAATCGCGCACCTGCTCTGCAAGCGCGGAGATATACGCCGGATGATCCGCGTAATGACGAATGGTGCGAATCTCGGGCTGATTGCGCACGCGCTTGAGCGCGGTAAAGGCGTCGTCGAAAGCGGTCGCGGTGGTCGAAGACGAGTACTGCGGATACATCGGCACCAGGAGAATGCGCTCGGCGCCTTCGAGCTTGAGCTGATTGAGCATGACGCCGATGCCCGGCGTGCCGTAGCGCATCGCGTAGTCGACGAGCACGTGGTAGTCGTTTGCCGCAAAGAGGCGCCGCAAGCCCTCGACCTGCTTCTCCGTATAGACACGCAAGGGCGAGCCTTCCGCCATCCAGACCTGCGCATATTTCTTTGCCGACGCGCGCCCGCGAAACGGCAAGATGATCAACCGCAGAATGATCTGCCAGAGCAAGGAGGGAATCTCGACCACGCGCGGATCAGACAGGAACTGCGCCAGATACTTGCGCACGGCACGCGGCGTGGGCGCGTCCGGCGTGCCGAGATTGATCAGCAGCACCGCGACACGATGCGAAGCGCTAGGCTGCGAAGGCAACTCGAGATCGAAACGCATAGGGCAAGGCGGCCGGAAGTGGTCGAAAGGTGAAACCCATTATAGCGGCGCGTTTCACGCCGCATCATTGGCCGAACGGCCTAGTGGCGGCGCGGCGCGCGGGCCGGCATGATGGGCTGAAGGAAAAGCTATTGAGAACTGAGCGACATGGACAACAGGCGTGCGGTGATATCGACGATGGGAATCACGCGGTTGTAGGCCATGCGCGTGGGTCCGATCACGCCGAGCGTGCCGACGATCTTGCCGTTGACTTCATACGGCGCGGTCACGACGCTCATTTCCTCGATCGGCACCAGATTAGATTCCCCGCCGATGAAAATCTGCACGCCCTGCGCGTGACTCGAAACATCCAGCAATTGCAGGAGGCTCGTCTTTTGGTCGAACAAATCGAACAGCTTGCGCAGCCGCGCCATGTCGGACGAAAGGTCCGCCACTTCGAGCAGATTGCGCTCGCCGGAAATCAGCACGGTCTCGCCCGGATCGGTTTCGGCGGTGCTCGCGACCACGGCGGCCTGCATGAGCGCGGTCATGTCGCCGCGCAATTCGTCGATTTCCTGACGCAGCCGCAGACGCACTTCGTCGAAGGACAGGCCCGCGAAATGCGCGTTGATGTAGTTGGAGGCTTCCGTGAGTTGCGACGGCGAATAGTCGCGCTGCGTCGCCATCATGCGGTTCTGCACGTCGCCTTCGGGCGTCACGATGATAAGCAGAATGCGCTTGTCCGACAGCCGCATGAATTCGATCTGCTTGAACATGTGACTGCGGCGCGGCGTGAGGATCACGCCCGCGAACGACGAGAGACTCGACAGCACGCTCGCCGCCGCCGCGACGATCTTCTGCGGCTCCTCGCCTTGCAGGCGCGTCTTGACGGCGGTGGTCATGGCTTCGTCTTGCGGCGCTTCCACGGTGAGCATGGTGTCGACGAAGAGCCGATAGCCGCGCGGCGTGGGAATGCGTCCCGCCGACGTGTGCGGGCTGACGACGAGGCCGAGGTCTTCCAGGTCCGACATCACGTTGCGAATGGTCGCGGGACTCAGCTCCAGGCCGGAATGCCGTGATAACGTGCGCGAACCGACCGGCTGACCTTCGGCGATGTAGCGCTCGATCAGCGTTTTGAGGAGGGTTTGTGCACGTGGGTCTAGCATGGGGAAATTTTAGCCTAACGTGTCGTGGCGCGGCGAACGTACCCGCCGCGATGAATCGCTTGTCGAGCGATTCAATGTCCGCTCCATTCTAGCGATAAACAACGGGCGTGCCCCGGCGTGATCGGGTGGCGTCGCAGCCACCCTTCGCGCACGGTTCTTTTCGCCTTCCACCTATGGTGTAATGCCGGCATGGAAATTGGCCAATTCAAGACTGTCGCGCTCATCGGGCGCACCAATACGCCCGGCATCGAGACGCCGCTGCGCCTGCTCGCGGAGCTGATCTCGAAGCAGGGTTTCGAGGTCGTGTTCGAGGCCGGCACCGCGAAGGATGTCGGCGTGACCGATTACCCGGCGCTCTCGGTCGCCGAAATCGGCGCGCGCGCGGACGTGGCGGTCGTGCTGGGCGGCGACGGCACCATGCTCGGCGTGGGCCGCCAACTTGCGCCGTACAGGACGCCGCTCATCGGCGTGAATCACGGGCGGCTCGGCTTCATCACGGACATCCCGCTCACCGAGATGCGCGAGATCGTGCCGCAGATGCTCGCCGGACAGTTCGAGCGCGAGGAACGCAGCCTGCTCGAAGCGCGTATCGTGCGCAACGACAAGCCCATCTATCACGCGCTCGCCTTCAACGATGTCGTGGTCAATCGCAGCGGCTTTTCAGGCATGGCGGAACTGCGCGTGTCGGTGGATGGCCACTTCATGTACAACCAGCGCTCGGATGGTCTGATCGTCGCGACGCCCACCGGCTCGACCGCCTACGCGCTTTCGTCGGCGGGGCCGATTCTTCATCCGCAGTTGCAGGGCTTCGTGCTCGTGCCGATCGCGCCGCATTCGCTCTCGAACCGTCCGATCGTGCTGCCCGACGACTCCAAGGTGACCATTCAGTTCATCGGCGGGCGCGATGTCAACGTGAACTTCGACATGCAGTCGTTCACGGCCGTCGAGCTGAACGACGCCATCGAAGTGCGGCGCTCACGGCACACGGTGCCGGTGCTGCATCCGGTCGGCTACAGCACGTACGCCACGTTGCGCAAAAAGCTGCACTGGAACGAGCATCCCTCGCAAGACTCCGCCCTCTGAAGCGCTCACCACGCCCTTTCCAAGCGTCCATGCTCCGTCATCTCTCCATTCGGGACTTCGTTATCGTTGCCGCGCTGGATATCGAGTTCGACTCCGGCTTCACGGTTTTTTCGGGTGAAACCGGCGCAGGCAAATCCATCCTGATCGACGCCCTCGCGCTCACGCTCGGCGCCCGCGCCGACGCGAGCGTCGTGCGCACGGGCGAAGCGCGCGCCGACATTACCGCTGAATTCACCACGCACGC
Organism: Caballeronia sp. LZ001; assembly: GCF_031450875.1. Taxonomy (NCBI): domain Bacteria; kingdom Pseudomonadati; phylum Pseudomonadota; class Betaproteobacteria; order Burkholderiales; family Burkholderiaceae; genus Caballeronia; species Caballeronia sp. LZ001. The sequence goes on from NZ_JARTVX010000004.1 coordinate 2,740,490, forward strand.
GCAAGTGGCGCGCTGGCTGGACGAGCACGCGCTCTCGCAAGACAGCGACACCGTCATGTTGCGCCGCGTGATCGATTCCGGCGGCCGCTCGCGCGCGTTCATCAACGGCACGCCGGCCACGCTCACGCAACTGCGCGAAGTGGGCGAAATGCTCGTCGACATCCACGGCCAGCACGCGCATCAATTGCTGATGCGCCCCGACGCGCAACGCGAACTGTTCGACACGCACGCCGGTCTCGTCGACACAGCGAGCACCGTGAATCGCGCGTGGCGTGCGTATCGCGAGGCCCAGCAGGCCGTAGAAGCCGCGCAAAGCCGCGACCGCGAACTGCAACTGGAACGCGAGCGTCTCGCATGGCAGTTGAGCGAGTTCGACAAGCTCGCGCCGCAGCCGGGCGAATGGGAGGAAGTGAGCGCGGAGCATCATCGGCTCTCGCACTCGGCAAGTCTCATCGACGGCGTGCAGAGCGCGCTGTCCGCATTGTCCGAATCCGACGAAGCCATGATTTCCCAACTCGCAGCCATCATCACGAAGCTGCGCGATCTGGCCGATATCGATCCCGCGTTGAGCGACGTGCTCGCCTCGCTCGAACCCGCCGAGATTCAGTTGCAGGAAGCGTCGTACTCGCTTTCGCACTACGCGCAGCGCCTCGAACTCGATCCTGACCGGCTCGCGCAGGTCGAGCGTCGCATGGATCAGCTTCACTCGACGGCGCGCAAGTTCCGCCTTCAGCCCGAAGCGCTGCCCGAGGAACATGAAGCGCGCCGCAGCCAGCTAGCCGAACTCGATGCCGCCGCAGACCTGGACGCGCTCAACGCCGTCGCCGAGAAAGCGAAGGACGCTTATCTCGCGGATGCAAAAGCGCTGTCGAAGGCGCGCGCGAAAGCGGCCAAGACTTTGTCGAAGGCAGTCACCGAAGGCATGCAGGAATTGTCGATGGCGGGCGGCAGCTTCGAAGTCGCGCTCGTGCCGCTTGCGGAAGGCGGCGCAAACGGCCTGGAACAGATCGAGTTTCGCGTGGCGGGCCACGCTGGCGTCGCGTTACGGCCGCTCGCGAAGGTCGCATCGGGCGGCGAACTCGCGCGCATCAGCCTCGCGCTCGCCGTGATCGCGAGCACCGCGAGCCCGACGCCCACGCTGATCTTCGACGAAGTGGATACGGGCATTGGCGGCGGCGTGGCGGAAGTGGTCGGACGGCTCTTGCATCAACTCGGACGCGACCGGCAAGTGCTGTGCGTCACGCACTTGCCGCAAGTCGCGGCGCGCGGCGATCAGCATTTCCAGGTGGCGAAAACTTCCGACGATGCCGGCGGCACGGTCAGCACGGTGACGCCGCTCGACAAGTCGAAACGCATCGAAGAAGTGGCGCGGATGCTTGGAGGAATCGAAATCACGGCGACGACACGCAAGCATGCAAAGGAGATGCTCGCGGCTTGAGGCGCGGGCGAACGAGGCGGCGCAAAAACGCTGCGCCGCCTTCCACCTTACTCGGCAATCGAGAACACGCGTCTCCACAACGCCGTCACCGCTTCCCTTTCGCCCTTTACCGCATCCGGCGCGACGCGCGCCTTCTCCATTCCATCGAGCCGCAGCGTGTGCTGCAGCTTGCGGTAGTGCCGGTACACCGCGCCAATCGTTTCCGCTTCGTCCGCGCTGATCAACCCGCTCTGCGCCGCGATCTTGAGCAAGGTGATATTGCCCGCATTGCGCACGAACTCGCGATGCTCGCGCGAGTGCAGCAACACCCAGTACTGCACGATGAACTCGATATCCACCATCCCGCCGCGATCGTGCTTCAGATCGAACAATTCGCTGCGATTGGGATGCCCCGCCGCCACACGCTCGCGCATCGCGACGATCTCGCGGGCAAGCAATGCCGCATCGCGCTCCATCACCAGCACGTCCGCGCGAATGGCTTCGAATTGCGCGCCGATCTCGGCGTCGGCGGCGCTGTAGCGAGCGCGCGAAAGCGCCTGATGCTCCCAGACCCACGCGGTATTCGCGGCATCGCCTTCACGAATCTGATAGCGGCGAAACGACTCCAGACTCGTCACCAGCAAACCCGATTCGCCGTTCGGCCGTAGACGCAAGTCCACATCGAACAGCGTGCCCGCGCCGGTCGCCGCCGTGAGCCACGTGATGAGACGGCGCGCGAACATCGCGTAAATGTCGGCGGCGCTGTCGTTCGAATCGTCGGGATCGTCGTAGAGAAAGATCAGATCGAGATCGGACGCATAACCCAGTTCCTTGCCGCCGAGCTTTCCATACGCGATGACGGAGAAGCGCGGCGTATCGCGATGCCGCTTCGGAAACTGCCGCCAAACCGTCTGCACGGTTACGTCGAGCACGGCATCGGCGAGTTCGGACAGACGGTCGCTCACATGTTCCACCGACAGATGTCCCGCCAGATCGATCAGCAGAATGCGGAATACTTCGGCCTGATGCGCGTGACGCAGCAAGTCCATCTGATGCTCCGCGTCCTCCGCTGCCGCAAGCCGGGCGAGCAGCGAACGCTTGAACCCGTCCCAGTCGAACGGGCTGGCAATGGCTTCGTCATCGAGCAATTCGTCCAGCAATTGCGGATGGCGAATGAGATAACCCGCCGCCCAGCGCGAGCCGGACAACACGGACAGCACGCGTTCGAGCGCCGCCGGATATTCAGTCAGAAGCGCGAGATACGCGCCGCGTTTGCCGATGGCTTCGAGCAAGTCGAAAAGCCGCGCGATCACATCGCCGCGACGCGCGGCATCGATCGACTGCACGACTTCGAGCGCGCGCTGCGCGACCACGTCGAAGCGCTCGCGGCTGTGCTCGTTCAGGCTCGCGTAACGCGTGGAGTTCCACACGCCCGTTAGACGCGCGAGCACCGGCGCCGGGTCCGCGAAGCCGAGTTCGGACAGACGGCCGGCGAGTTCTTCCTGCGCGGAATCGTCGGCGAGCGCGCTGCTCCAGATCCACGATGCAGCCGAATCGTCCGACACGCCGCAGCCGTTTTCACCGCCGATCTTGTCGGCGAAGATGGCATCGAACTGTTGTTCGACGAATTCGCGATGCGCATCGAGCTTGTCCATCAACGCGGCGTAGTTCGCAAATCCGAGCGATGACGCGAGCAACGCGCGCTCGTCGTCGGCAACCGGCATGGCATGCGTCTGCGCGTCGTTGCGATACTGCAGCCGATGCTCCACCGTGCGCAAAAACAGATACGCGTTGGTGAGCGAGTCGCACACGTTCTGCGCGATCAGCCCGTGCGCGGCGGCGCGTTCGAGCACCTTGAGCGTCGGACGAATGCGAAAATCCGCCGCCTGTCCGCCGCGAATCAACTGGAAAACCTGCGCGCTGAACTCGATCTCGCGGATACCGCCGCGTCCGAGCTTGATGTCGTCGGCCTTGTCGGGGCGCATGGACGCGCGCCGCCGCGCTTCCTGCCGAATCTGCAGATGCAGCGAGCGAATCGCGGCGATCACGCCGTAGTCGAGGTATCGCCGATAGATGAACGGCGTCGCAATGGCTTCGAGTTGTTTGACGAGACGGCGCGCGGCATCGCTCTTCGTCTCCGAGACGACGCGCCCCTTGATCCACGCGTAGCGTTCCCATTCCCGCCCTTGCACATAGAAATACTCTTCGAGCATGCCGAGACTGCACACGAGCGGACCCGAATCGCCGTTGGGACGCAACCGCATGTCGACGCGAAACACGTAGCCGTCTTGCGTCATCTCCGCGAGCGCGCCGATCACGCGCCGCCCGAGCCGTGTGAAGAATTCCTGCACCGAGAGCGGCGAGCGCTTGCCGCCGGCGGTTTCGCCATCGTCTTCATAAACGAAGATCAGATCGATATCCGACGACGCGTTCAGTTCGCGCCCGCCAAGCTTGCCCATGCCGACGACGCCGAGCGTAAGCCGTTCGCCTTCGGGTGAGCGCGGCTCGCCGAAGAGCGCTTCGAGGTCGGCCGCGAGTACCGCGATGGCGCGTTGGATCGTTACTTCGGCGAGATCCGTCATTGCGCCGGTGACTTCGGCGACATCCGCCGTGCCCGCTAGATCGCGCTCCATCGCCGTGCAGAAAACCTCCATGCGTAAGCGGCGCAACGCCGTCTTGAGCGCGGCTTCATCGAGCGTGCCGGTCTCGACGCACGGCACGCAATGAGCGTCGAGGCGCGCTTCGATCCATTGCCGCGTGATCGGCGTCCTTGCCCACTGGGCGACATCGGAGGCTAGTTCCGGACGCGCCGAATAGGCGCGCGACGCGTAGTTGGAATAGCTGGAACTGAGGAGTTTCGCGTCGGTCATGAAAGGGTAGGCTCGCTCGTTGCTTGGTACAGATGCTGATCGTACACCGGCAGCGAAGCGGTTTGAACCAACGGTCCGCGAGGCTTGTCCGAAGCGGCTCCGAGAGACTTTTCCAGAGCGGCGCGGCCAAGCCTTGCCCGCTTTTCCCTGTGTTACATTGCAGCGTCAAACACGCAAAACTACCATATCGCCGACTAGCCGCAGCATGTCCGACAGCAGACGATCCGTCGACCCGACCGAAGTTGGACAAGCCCAGCCCAGCGGCAACGCCGAGCGCGTGCTTTCACGCGTCTTCAAAATCGTTCTCGTGTTCGCAGCCGTGGTGTACTTCGCGGTTGCGAGCATCTATCTCGCGCTGCGCTATATCGTGTTGCCGCAGGTCGATTCGTTCCGGCCGCGCATCGAGCAACTCGTCTCCTCGCGCATTCACGCGCAGCTACATATCGGCCGGATCACGGCGGTCATGGCGGGTGCGCAACCCACCTTTCTGATCGACAATCTGCGTATCGACGCCGCCGACGGATCGCCCGGCGTGGCGGTGCCGCATGCGCGCGCGAGCATTGCGTGGGGCTCGCTGCTGCATCTTCGGCCGAAGCTTGCCGATCTGACCGTCGATGGTCCCGATGTCATCGTCGCGCGCAATGCCAAGGGCGAACTGACCGTCGCGGGCGTGCCTATTCCCACGCATCGCACGGGTTCTGGCGCGTTCACGAACTGGCTGCTCGGACAAGACCGCATTCGTCTGCGCGACGGCACGCTGCGTTGGCGCGATGCCGAACGCGACGCGCCCGAAGTGGCGTTCAAGCGCCTGCAACTGACCATCCTCAACGACGGCTTGCGGCATCGGCTCGCACTCGATGCACCCGCCGACGGCGACGTGCTGCACGGCCCGCTCGATGTGCGCGCGGACTTTCGCCACGAGCCGTTCACCGCGATGGGCGCACCCGCGAACTGGACCGGACGTCTCTACGTTTCCACCGGGCCGCTCGACCTGCCGACGCTCGGCCGCTACGTGAAGCTGCCTTTTCAGATCTACGATGGCCGCGTCGAAAACCGTATCTGGGTGGACTTCGCACGCGGCCAGTTGCAAAAGGCAGGCGGCGATCTGAACGGCGGCAACGTCGCGCTGCGCGTGCGCGCCACGCAGCCGCGCCTCGAATTGCCGATTGCGCGCTTCGACTGGACCATCGACAAGAACGACACGGCCTACACGCTGAATCTGTCCGACATCCATGCCGAACTCGGTCAGCCCGCGCTCTCGGACGGCACGCCGGTCGCGCGTCTTCTGGCGGCGCATACGCTCACGGGCACGTACCGGCCGGCATCGGTTGGCAAGGGATTGATGTTTCGCGTCGCGGGCGATCACGTCGATCTCGGCATCCTCGCGGACTTCGTACGGGCGCTGCCCGTGCCGCCGCGCGTGCTCAACGAACTCGTGCGCTTCAATCCGCGCGGGCAGATTGCGAACTACTCGATCTACACGGAGCGCGCGGCGCCGCGCAATGAAGAAGAGGTAAAGCAGCAGCACGAAAAAGGCGACGCCAAGCTCTTGCACTTCACGCTCAAGGCCGACTTGCAGGGCATCAGCGTGCAGGCGCAGGAACCGCCGCCGGGACTTACCGTGAACAACCATCCGCGTGCGGGCATTCCGGGCATCGAAAACCTGTGGGGTCATGTCGATGCCAACGAGGCGCAAGGCGCTGTCGACATCGATACGAAAAATGCGGCCATCACCATTCCCGGCGCGTTCGATGATCCGCGTCTGACCTTCGATACGCTGCAAGGCCACGCAACCTGGACCGTCGCCGATGAAATCGCGCCCGGCGAATTGCGCCGCGCGTTCACCATTCACCTCGACACGCTGCGTGTGAAGAACGCCGATGCCGAAGGCGACGTCACCGCTTCATATTGGAATCAGGGCCACGGGCGCGGCAATCTCGATCTCAAGGCGAAGATCGCGCACATGCAGGTCACAAGGCTCGTGCGCTATCTGCCGACGAGTCTCAACGAACGCGTGCGCGTCTATCTCGGGCATGCGCTGCAAGCGGGCGTGGCGCGCAACAGCGTGCTCGAAGTGCATGGCGACCTCACCAAGTTCCCGTATGCGAAGGCGCCGGACGCGGGCGTGTTTCGCATCGAGGCGCCGTTCACCGGCGGCCGTTTCGATCCGACGCCGTTCCCGCCGCGCAAACTCGCCAACGGCATGCCGAGCATCTGGCCGGGTTTCGACGGGATCGACGGCACGTTCAAGCTCGCGCAAAACAAGCTGCGCTTCGATGTCGAGCGCGGACATTATCGTGGCGTGAAGGTATCGAATCTGAGCGGGCGAATCGACGATACCGGCGACCGCGAATCGAAACTGTGGATCGACGGGCAAGCACGCGGACCGCTCTCGGACATGCTTCAGTATGTCGACGACAGTTCGCTCGGCCTGATGGCCAAGCACGCCACGCGCAAACTGCAAGCTAAAGGCGATGCCGCGCTCGCGCTCACGCTCGGCATTCCGCGATTCCGGCCGCCGCCGCCCGCGCCGCCGCTTCGCACCGAATACAAAGGCTCGCTCACGTTCGCGGACAACGAAGTCGCTTATGGCAATCTGCCGCCGCTCGAACATCTGCGCGGCAAGGCGAATTTCGCGGCGAAGACCGTGACGCTCGACGGACTGAACGCGCAACTGCTCGGCGGCGACGTGCGCGCGAAAGGCGGCGTGCAACCGGACGGCAGCTACACGTTCGATGTGAACGGGCGCATCGGCGTGGACGCGGCACAGCGTCTGAACACGCGCATCACGCCGCAGGTCGCGCAGTTCCTGAAGCGCATCGACGGTTCCGCGCCGTATCAGGCGCACGTGCATGGCGTGAAGAACGCGTTGCCCGTCGTGCAGGCGAGTTCGGATCTGACGGGCATCGGCTTCGATCTGCCCGCGCCGTTCGGCAAGGCAAAGGGCACGCCCATGCCGTTCGCGTTCACCTTTCAGCCCGCGCCTAGCGGGCCTTCGGATCTGCATGACGCGCAACTCACGTTCGGGCCCGTGCAGGCGCATTACTCGCTGCAGCAAATCGGCCGCGCGCAGGTCACGGTCGATCCGCAGAACCCCGCCGAGCCGATGAACATGCGCGCCCGGCTGAAGGTCGCGCGCGGCGCGATCGCCGTGAACAAGCCGGCGGCGTTGCCCGCCGAAGGCGTGTCGGCATCCGTCGATATGGACACGCTCGATGCCGACGCGTGGCGCAAGTTCATCGCCGATATCAACGCATCCGCGAGCGCTTCACCCGTGGCCGATACGGCCGCGCCCGCCTCGCCACCGATGAACGATATGGTCAGGCAGTTCATCCCGACGCGTGCCGACATCCACTTCACCACGCTCAAGCTGCTCGACCGCCGCTGGGACAACGTGCGGATCGGCGCGAACGAAGAGCCGGCGAATCGCAAATGGCAGGCGAACGTGGCGTCGAATCAGGTGACGGGCACGCTCGCGTTCACGCCGGGCGCGCTCAAGGGAAGTCCGGGCGCATTGCAGGCGCGCCTCGACAAAGTGGTCATTCCCGAGAAGATAGCGGCGACGAACGCGCCGGACGAACGCATCGTGAGCAAGCCGCCGCGCAACATGCCCGCGATCGATCTCACCGTGAACGAGCTCGTATATCGCGAGCACGATCTCGGCCGGCTTCAGGTCGATGCGCATAACGAAGTCGTCGCCGATCAACCCGTCTGGACGCTCGACAAGCTCGAACTCGCGAACCCCGACGCCACGCTCACTGCAAACGCGACGTGGCGCACGCTGCCGGGCGGCGTGGTCTCGACCGCCGTGAATCCCGCGAACGACGACACCCTTCCGCGCCGCACGGCACTCGACTTCAAGCTCGACGTGAACGACGCCGGTCAGTTGATCGACCGCTTCGGTCTGCCGCGCACGGTCAATCACGGCGCGGGCACGGTGTCCGGTCACGCGGCGTGGAACGGCGGCCCGACGACAGTCGATCCAAATTCGCTCGATGGCAACGTCGCTGTCGATTTGCGTCACGGCCAAATTCTGCGCGCGCCCGGCGCCGCGAAATGGCTCGGCATCTTCAGCTTGCGCAGCCTTGCGAATCTGCTCACGCTGCATTTTCAGGATGTCGTCGGCAAGGGACTGCCGTTCGAGAAAGTCACGGGCGACGCGCATATCGAACAGGGCATCGCGAGGACGGACGATCTGGTGATGATCACATCGCCCGCGCGCGTGCAGATGCAAGGGCTCGTCGACCTGCCACAACGCACGCAGGATTTGCACGTTAAGGTCATACCGACCGTCGGCGCGGGCGCGGTCGCAATCGGCGCGGCGGTCATCAATCCGCTGCTCGGTCTGGGCGCGCTGGCCGCCGATCTCGCATTGTCGAAGTCCATCCAGAAGGCGTTCGAACTCGACTATTCGATCACCGGTCCCTGGTCCAAACCCGTCGTTCAGCGCCTGCGGGGCGATCAGGGTAAGATCGAAACACCTGCCGCCGCCGCTGTCCCTGCTACCGTACCAGCAGTCGCTCCGTGAAGGCGGCACGGTTCCGCCCTATTTTCGTCACCTTTTTTGGCAAACGCGCACAAAAATATGAACGATAAATCGAGCGAAAGCGCGACTTTCCGCGTCGCCGCGCTGCAGATGGTCAGCGCGCCGGACCGCGATCGCAACCTGACCAGAGGCCAGGCTGATCGCGGAAGCCGCGCGCGACGGCGCCCAACTCGTGCTCCTGCCCGAATACTTCTGCTACATGGGCTTCAAGGACACCGACAAACTCGCCATTCGCGAGACGCCGGGCGCGGGTCCGATCCAGCAATTCTTGTCCGATGCAGCGCGCGAGCATCGCGTGTGGGTGATCGGTGGGACTTTGCCGTTGCAGTCGGCGGAGCCGGATCGCGTGCTGAACACCACGCTCGTGTTCGACCCCGCCGGCAAGCAGGTTGGGCGCTACGACAAGATTCACCTCTTCAATTTCGAGAAAGGCGAGGAATCGTTCGACGAAGCGCGCACCATCTGCCCCGGCAGCGAAGTGCGGACTTTCGACGCGCCATTCGGACGAGTCGGCCTTTCGGTGTGCTACGACCTGCGATTCCCGGAGCTGTACCGAAAAATGGGCGACTGCGCGTTGATGGTCGTCCCCTCCGCGTTCACCTACACGACCGGCAAGGCACATTGGGAAATCTTGCTACGCGCCCGCGCCATTGAAAACCAGTGCTACGTCCTCGCCGCGGCACAAGGCGGCAAACATGAAAACGGCCGGCGCACTTTCGGCCACAGCATCCTGATCGACCCTTGGGGCGAAATCATCGACGTGCGCGACGAAGGCGCGGGCGTCGTGGCCGGCCAGATCGATCCGGCGCGCATCGCGTCAGTGCGACAGAGCTTGCCGGCGTATCGGCATCGCGTGATCGGCTGAGACGCGCGCGCTAAGTATCTTGAAAATAGGTTTTCCGACGGTCTTGAAAGCGCGATTTTTTCTCCGCACATGACCGAACCCCGTCAGCCATTAGAATGGTCTGAAATATCACCGAACTCGCAACAGGCACCGCATGAACATCATCGAACCCGGCATTAGGAATCTGGTCACGGCGAAGGACGTTTTGCTTACGCCGTATGGCCTCGACGAGGGGCTTATCACGCGTACGCTTGCGGAAATTTTCACGCATCGCGTCGATTACGCCGACCTCTATTTTCAGTCCACGCGCAGCGAAGCGTGGAGTCTGGAAGAAGGCATCGTCAAATCGGGCAGCTTCAGCATCGATCAGGGCGTCGGCGTGCGCGCCGTCTCGGGCGAGCGCACGGCTTTCGCCTACTCCGACGATCTTTCGCCCGAATCGATTCGCCAGGCGGCGCACGCAACACGCGCGATCGCCAAGGCGGGCGGCGGCAAGCACAAAATCAAGTCGGCGAGCACGCTCACGGGCGTGTCGGGCCGCGATCTGTATTTGCCCGCCGATCCGCTGCATTCGCTCGATTCCGACGCGAAGGTGAAGCTGCTGGAGCGCGTCGAGCAGATGGCGCGCGGCCGCGATCCGCGCATCACGCAAGTCATGGCCGGGCTCGCCGGTGAATACGACGTCGTGCTGGTGGCGCGCAGCGACGGCGCGCTCGCCGCCGACGTGCGACCGCTCGTGCGCGTATCGGTCACGGTGATCGCCGAGCAAAACGGACGCCGCGAGATCGGCACGGGCGGCGGTGGCGGACGCTTCGACTACGGCTATTTCACCGACGACATCCTGAACCGCTACGTCGACGACGCGGTGCACGCGGCGCTCGTGAATCTCGAAGCGCGTCCGGCACCCGCAGGCGCCATGACCGTCGTGCTCGGGCCGGGCTGGCCGGGCGTGCTCTTGCACGAAGCAATCGGGCACGGGCTGGAAGGCGACTTCAACCGCAAGGGATCGTCGGCGTTCGCGGGTCGTATCGGCGAACAGGTCGCGGCGAAGGGCGTGACCGTGGTCGATGACGGCACGCTGCCGAATCGGCGCGGCTCGCTCAACATCGACGACGAAGGCAATCCGACGCAGTGCACGACGCTGATCGAGGACGGTGTTCTCAAGGGCTACATTCAGGATTCGCTCAACGCGCGTTTGATGAAAATGCCCGTGACGGGCAACGCGCGCCGCGAATCGTACGCCGCCCTGCCGATGCCGCGCATGACCAACACGTACATGCTCAACGGCGACAAGGACCCGAAGGAAATTCTGGCTTCGGTGAAGAAAGGCTTGTACGCGGTGAATTTCGGCGGCGGACAGGTGGATATCACCAACGGCAAGTTCGTGTTTTCGGCGTCCGAGGCGTACATGATCGAGGACGGCAAGATCACGTATCCGGTGAAGGGCGCGACCTTGATCGGCAGCGGACCGGAATCGCTCAAATACGTAACGATGATCGGTAACGACATGTCGCTGGATACGGGCGTCGGCGTGTGCGGCAAGGAAGGCCAGAGCGTGCCGGTGGGCGTTGGGCAACCGACGTTGCGCATCGAAAAAATGACGGTGGGCGGCACGGTTTGATGTTTCTCGATGCGGGCTTTCCGCGTCGCTTCGGGCTGGGTTTGCGATTGCACGGGCCGGCGATGCGGGAATCCCGCGTTCTTCGATTGGAAGGCTTGCCAGCGCCGCGTGTTTGCGGTTATAAAAGCAGCTACCTGATTTTTTTGCGACAGACTTTTCTCTCTTAAGCCATGACCGCCAAGTTTTACTTTTATTTCTTTTGGCATCTCAAGCCGCTGGCGGATGGAGAGGGGTCGTTGCAAGTACGGTAAGTACGCAAAACCAAATTCCCGAAAAACCGCCAGCGAGTCTGGCGGTTTTTTTTCGCCCTTCACACGTTGGTTTTGATTGAAAGAGACGCAGGAGAAAAGAAATGCCCCCGCACAATACCGACGATGTCCGCATTCGTGAGCTGAAAGAACTGACGCCTCCCGCGCATCTGATCCGCGAATTCCCTTGCGCCGAACCCGTGTCGGAACTGATTTACAACGCGCGCAAGTCGATGCATCGCATACTGCACGGAATGGATGATCGCTTGATCGTGATCGTCGGACCGTGCTCCATTCACGATCCCAAGGCGGCGATGGAATATGCGGGACGACTGATCGAGCAGCGTAAGCGCTTCGCGGGCGAATTGGAAATCGTGATGCGCGTGTACTTCGAAAAGCCGCGTACCACGGTGGGCTGGAAAGGGCTGATCAACGATCCGTATATGGATAACAGCTTCAAGATCAATGATGGATTGCGGGCTGCGCGGGAATTGCTCATGCATATCAACGAGCTTGGTTTGCCGCTGGCACCGAGTATCTGGATATGATTAGTCCGCAGTACATTGCGGACCTGATTTCGTGGGGCGCGATTGGGGCGCGGACTACCGAATCTCAGGTTCACCGTGAGCTTGCATCGGGATTGTCTTGTCCGGTGGGCTTTAAAAACGGCACGGATGGAAACGTCAAGATTGCCGTCGATGCTATCAAGGCCGCTTCGCAGCCGCATCATTTCCTGTCGGTCACGAAGGGCGGACATTCGGCGATCGTTTCCACCGCCGGCAACGAGGATTGCCATATCATTTTACGCGGCGGTAAATCGCCGAATTTCGATGCCGCTAGTGTCGATGCGGCTTGCAGCGATATCGGCAAGGCGGGATTAGCGGCCCGCTTGATGATCGATGCGAGTCACGCGAATAGCTCGAAGAAACACGAGAATCAGATTCCGGTTTGCGAGGATATTGGCAAGCAACTCGCTTCCGGCGATGAGCGAATTATCGGCGTGATGATTGAATCGCATCTGGTTGGCGGCCGGCAAGACCTCAAGCCGGGATGCGAGCTGACTTACGGACAAAGCGTGACGGATGCTTGCATCGGCTGGGATGAGAGCGTGACTGTACTCGAAGGATTGGCAGCGTCGGTTAAACAGCGGCGCATTGCGCGAGGCGGTGGTAATTAAGATATAGACAGCGGCCGCTAACTCAGCGGCCGTTGTCTATTTGTTCACGGTTAATCGGTTGCCGCGTCGCGCTGATGCTTCCACAAAATATCGTTCTGGCCATCCGCGCGATTCAAAACCCGCGCCAGGACAAAAAGCAAGTCCGACAGCCGATTGACATACCGCCTCGGCGCTTCATTTACTCCGGCTTTATCGATTTTCCCCAGCGCCACGATCGACCGCTCCGCTCTTCGGCAAACCGTCCGCGCCACATGCGCCACTGCCGCCGCTCTCGATCCGCCCGGCAGAATGAATTCAGCCAACGGCGGCAACGTCCCGTTGTATTCCGCGAGCCAGTCATCGAGCTGCGCCAAATGCGATTCCTCGATCATCGAATGCCCGGGAATCGATAACTCGCCGCCTAAATCGAAGAGATCGTGCTGAATCGTCGTCAACGCATCGCGCACGTCCGTTGGCAGCGGTTCGCATAGCAATACGCCCAAAGTCGAATTCAATTCATCGACATCGCCGATTGCGGCAATCCGCGCATCGTCCTTGGAAACGCGACGGCCGTCGCCGAGCCCCGTGGTGCCATCATCGCCGGTACGGGTGGCGATCTTGCTCAGACGGTTGCCCATCGTTTTCTCCTTGCTCGTTGATTCATCGCTCGAAACGCGCGTTCATGCTTTGAACCGCGCCGAAACTCCGACCCATTATAGGCACGCGGTCCCACGGTTTTACCCGCCTGCCGCCCTCCATTCCATCGGCGTAAAATGAGATGGAAGTCGTGAAGCAAGCACTCGACCACGCCGAGCGCAGCAGCCCAACGAGCGCGACGATTAAGCACCGGCGCGCAAAACGCAACGTGCTCGATCCGTCGCCTGAAGCGTTTAGTGACACGAATAAGCAACACGCGACGAATCCGCCGCGAAAATCGACCGAACAATCGCAGCGCCCAAGCTGCCCCGGAGACACCGTGAACCACCCCGCCGAAGCCGCACGAACCGCCTTCCGCCGCCCGTTCCCCGCCGCCCTGCTCGATGCGCTGCGCTCAAGATTCGCGGAGCGCGTTTCCACCGCCCAGGCGGTGCGCGAGCACCACGGCCGCGACGAATCCCCGTTCGACCCGCAACTGCCCGACGCCGTCGTCTTCGCGCGCAGCACAGATGACGTGCAGGCCATCGTCAGACTTTGCGCCGAACACGACACGCCGATCATTCCCTACGGCAACGGCTCGTCGCTCGAAGGGCATCTGCTGGCAGTGCAAGGCGGCGTTTCCATCGACTTGTCGGAGATGAAAAACGTCATCTCGATCAACGCCGAAGATCTCACGGTCACCGTCGAACCCGGCATTTCGCGCAAGCAACTGAACGAAGCGCTGAAAGACACCGGCCTCTTCTTCCCGATCGATCCCGGCGCGGACGCGAGCATCGGCGGCATGTCGGCAACGCGCGCTTCCGGCACCAACGCCGTGCGCTACGGCACGATGCGCGAAAACGTGCTCGGCCTCACGGTGGTTACCGCCGATGGCCGAGTCATCAAAACCGGCACGCGCGCGCGCAAATCGTCGGCGGGATACGACCTGACGCGTCTTTTCGTCGGCTCGGAAGGCACACTCGGTGTCATCACCGAAATCACCGTGCGGCTTTATCCGCAGCCCGAAGCCATTTCCGCCGCCATCTGCGCTTTCCCGTCGATGGGCGATGCGGTGCGCGCCGTCATCGAAACCATTCAGATGGGCGTGCCCATTGCGCGCGTCGAATTCGTCGATTCGCTCGCCGTGCGCGCAATCAATCGTCATTCGAATCTGACGCTCGCCGAATCGCCGACGCTGTTCTTCGAATTTCACGGCACGGAAGCGGGCGTCAAGGAGCAAGCACAAACGGTGCAGGACATCGCCGCCGAGAACGCCGGCACCGGTTTCGAATGGGCGACCCGTCCCGAAGACCGCAGTCGTCTTTGGAACGCGCGCCACAACGCCTACTTTGCGATGCTGCAACTGAAACCCGGCTGCCGCGCCGTCACCACGGATGTCTGCGTGCCGATCTCGCGTCTCGCGGAATGCGTCGAGGAAACGGAAAAAGACCTGGTGGATTCGCCGCTTCCCTGCCCAATCGTCGGCCATGTCGGCGACGGCAACTTCCACGTCGCCATGCTGCTCGATCCGGCCAAGCCCGAGGAACTAGCGGAAGCCGAACGGCTGAATCACCGCATCGTCGAACGCGCGCTGATGGTCGGCGGCACCTGCACGGGCGAACACGGCGTCGGCTTGCACAAGATGGGCTTCATGATCGAGGAGCACGGCGAGGACGCCATCGCCGTGATGCGCTCGATCAAACACGCGCTCGACCCGAAAAACCTCATGAATCCGGGCAAGATCTTCGCGTTCGAGCAGTAATCGCGCGGTTTGCGCTCCATTTTGCGCACACGGCGACGGCAATGGACGCTGTCGCCGCAAGCGGGCAAGATGGACCGCGGTATCCGAATCATTCGTCGACGAAGAGCATCTGCGTCGATCAAACCGAACGAAGCGCCGCCGAGCGCCCGGAGGAGACATGAACGCACCCGACGAGCTCAAGACCGCACTCGTGACCGACACTTCGCCGAATCTGCCGCACGCGGACGCGCCGCGGTTCTCCGAGGAACAACTCGCGGCGCGTCAGCGCGATGTCGTGCAGGCGCTGATGGCGGTGCTGCCCACGCATTGCCTCCTGTTTCGCGAGGAAGACACGGCGCCATACGAGTGCGACGGTCTCGCGGCGTATCGCCGTCTGCCGCTTGCGGTCGCATTGCCGGAAACCGAAGCGCAGGTGCAGCGCGTCGTGCAGATTTGCGCGCGCCTCGACGTGCCGATCGTGCCGCGCGGCGCGGGCACGGGGCTCTCGGGCGGCGCGATGCCGATCCGTCATGGCATCGTGTTGTCGCTTGCGCGCTTTCGCAAGATCATCGAAGTCGATCCGTACGCGCGCACCGCGACGGTTCAGCCGGGCGTGCGCAATCTCGCCATATCGGAGGCCGCCGCCCCTTACGGGCTCTACTACGCGCCGGATCCATCGTCGCAGATCGCGTGCACTATCGGCGGCAATGTCTCCGAAAATTCGGGCGGCGTGCATTGCCTGAAATACGGCCTCACCGTGCATAACGTACTGCGCGTGCGCGCCGTCACCATGGACGGCGATGCCGTCGAATTCGGCTCGCTCGGACCCGACGCGCCCGGCCTCGATCTGCTCGCCGTGCTGATCGGCAGCGAAGGCATGTTCGCCATCGTCACCGAGATCACCGTCAAGCTGATCCCGAAGCCGCAGACAGCGCAAGTCATCATGGCGAGCTTCGACGACGTGGTCAAAGGCGGCAACGCGGTCGCGGCGATCATCGCGGCAGGCATCATCCCGGCCGGCCTCTGAAATGATGGACAAGCCCGCGACGCGCGCCGTCGAGCAATTCGTCAACGCTGGCTACGACCTGGACGCCGCCGCCATCCTGCTGTGCGAATCCGATGGCACGCACGACGAAGTCGCCGAGGAAATCGTCCGCATGACGGCGGTGCTGCGCGAGTTCGGCGCGTCGCGCATCCAGATTTCGCGCACGGAAAGCGAGCGGCTCAAGTTCTGGTCGGGCCGCAAGAACGCCTTTCCCGCTGCCGGCCGCATGTCGCCCGACTATTACTGCATGGACGGCACGGTGCCGCGCCGCTCCATCGGGCCGCTGCTCAAGCGGATCGAAGAGATGGAACAGAAGTACGCGCTTCGCTGCATCAACGTGTTCCATGCGGGCGACGGCAACATGCACCCGCTCATTCTCTTCAATGGCAACGATCTCGACGAATGGCATCGCGCGGAGGCGTTCGGCAGCGATATCCTCGAAACCTGCGTGGAACTGGGCGGCACGGTGACGGGCGAACACGGCGTGGGCATCGAGAAGATCAATTCGATGTGCGTGCAGTTCTCCCCCGAGGAGCGCGACGCCTTTCACGCGGTAAAGCGCGCGTTCGATCCGCCCGGCCTGCTCAATCCCGACAAGGGCATTCCCACGCGCGCGCGCTGCGCCGAATACGGGAAGATGCACATTCGCGGCGGGCTTTTGCCGCACCCGGAGATTCCGCGCTTTTGACGAGTGCGCGATCCCGCTATCCACGTTTGTCCGACTGTGGCTGCGTTAAGCGCCCGGTACAATCGACCGGACGAGACGGAATAGAAAAAGCATCAATCAAGCGGGACACCCATGGAACAGGACGACATCGTCGCCGGCTGGTCGGAGCGGATTGCACACGCCACCGAGACCGGCACGCCGCTGCGCATTCGCGGCGGCGGGACGAAGGACTGGTACGGACAGACGCTCCAAGGGGAGATTCTCGACACGCGCGCGCATCGCGGCATCGTCGAATACGATCCGGCGGAACTCGTGATCACCGCGAAGAGCGGCACGCCGCTCGCGGAAATCGAAGCCGCGCTCAGGGAGCACGGGCAGATGCTGCCCTTCGAGCCGCCGCACTTTGGCCGCAACGCGACCTTCGGCGGCTGCATCGCGGCGGGACTTGCCGGCCCGCGTCGCGCATGGACCGGCGCGCCGCGCGATTTCGTGCTCGGCGCGGTGGTGATGAACGGGCACGGAAAAGTGCTGCACTTCGGCGGCCAAGTGGTGAAAAACGTGGCGGGCTATGACGTCGCGCGCCTGCTCGCGGGCTCGCTCGGCACGCTCGGCCTCATGCTGCAACTGTCGATCAAGGTGCTGCCTCGCCCCGTCGCCGAAGCCACGCTCAAATTCGACATGCATGCAACGGACGGCGTGCGCAAGCTCAACGAATGGGGCGGTCATCCCTTGCCGGTCACCGGCAGCGCGTGGCGCGACGGCACGCTCGCGCTACGTCTCGCGGGCGCGGAAGATGCTGTTAAATCCGCGCGCAACACGCTCGGCGGCGAGGTGGTCGACGCCGTCGAAGCCGACCGTTTCTGGATCGGCATGCGCGAGCAGACCGATCCGTTCTTCGCGGTCATTCAGCCGCGCTCGGCGCTTTGGCGGCTCGCGTTGCCGTCCATTGCGGAGCCGCTGCATCTGCCGGGCGCGCAACTCATGGAATGGGGCGGTGCGCAGCGCTGGTGGATCACGGACACCGACCCGCAGACCGTGCGTATCAGCGCGAAGCAAGCCGGCGGCCACGCGACCATCTTCCGCGCCGGTTCCGCGTATGACCGCAATGCGGGCGTGTTCACGCCGTTGCCCGCGCCGCTGATGAAAATCCATCGCGGGCTGAAGGCGGCGTTCGATCCGGCGCGCGTGTTCAATCGCGCCCGGCTGTACCCCGATTTCTAGGCGCCTCGATGCAAACCAATCTCGCCGATTTCATCCGCGGCACGGCCGATGGCGACGAAGCCGACGCCATCCTGCGCAAATGCGTCCATTGCGGCTTTTGCACGGCGACTTGCCCGACCTATCAAATTCTCGGCGACGAACTCGACGGACCGCGCGGGCGCATCTATTTGATGAAGCAGATGTTCGAAGGCGCGCCGGTCACGCGCAGCACGCAACTGCATCTGGATCGCTGCCTCACCTGCCGCAATTGCGAGAGCACGTGTCCGTCGGGCGTGCAGTACGGACGGCTCGTGGAGATCGGCCGCAAGGTGGTCGAAGAGAAAGTCGAGCGCCCCATGCGCCAGCGTTTGCAGCGGCGCTTGCTGGCGAGCTTTCTGCCGAACAGCACGCTCTTCACGCCGGCGATGAAACTCGGCCAGCAGTTTCGCGGCATCCTGCCACGCAATCTGCGCGCGAAGATTCCCGTCCCGGAGAAGCCGCTCGCCGCGCCCACGCGCAAACACGAGCGCAAGATGCTGATGCTTTCCGGCTGCGTGCAACCGGCCATGATGCCCAACGTCAACACGGCGACCGCACGCGTATTCGACGCGCTCGGCATCGAGATCGTCACCGCGCCGGATGCGGGCTGCTGCGGCGCGATCCGCCTGCATCTCGGCTACAACGACGAAGCGCTCGACGACGTGCGCAACAACATCGACGCATGGTGGCCGTATGTGGAGAACGGCGTCGAGGCAATCGTGATGAACGCGTCGGGTTGCGGCGCGACGGTGAAGGAATACGCGCACCTCTTGCGCGACGATCCGGTCTACGCCGACAAGGCGGCGCGCATCGTCGAGCTTACGCGCGACCTCGCCGAAATCCTGCCGATGTACGAGGAAGAACTCATCGCGCTGGCAAGACGCCGCAGCGTGCATACGGTCGCCTACCATCCGCCGTGTACCTTGCAGCACGGGCAGCAGATTCGCGGACGCGTCGAGCATCTGCTGACCGCGCTCGGGCTCGAAGTGCGTTTGCCCGCGGATAGCCATCTCTGCTGCGGATCGGCGGGCACGTATTCGGTGCTGCAGCCAAAGCTTTCATACACGCTGCGCAATCAAAAGCTCGACCGGCTGGAAAAGACCGAGCCGCAGATGATCGTGTCGGCGAATGTCGGGTGTATCGCGCATCTGCAAAGCGGCACGTCCACGCCCGTCGCGCACTGGATTCAGTTGCTCGAGCATCTGCTTTACGGTTGAGCGCTTCGTATAATGGCTGGATTGCTTTTCAGGCGGCCAGCATGTCTATCGCTCAACATCTCGAAGAAGTCCGGCAGCGTATCGCGAAGGCCGCGGCGGACGCCTCGCGCGACGCCGCGTCCGTGCAGCTTCTCGCCGTCTCCAAGACCTTTCCCGCCGAAGACGTGCGCGCCGCGTTCATTGCCGGCCAGCGCGCGTTCGGCGAAAACTACGTGCAGGAAGGCATCGCGAAGATTGCCACGCTCGCCGACTTACGCAGCGACATCGAGTGGCACTTCATCGGGCCGCTGCAATCGAACAAGACCAAGCTCGTCGCCGAGCAGTTCGACTGGGTGCATTCCATCGACCGGCTGAAGATTGCCGAGCGGCTGTCCGCGCAACGGCCCGAAGGCACGCCCGCGCTCAATGTCTGCGTGCAGGTCAACGTGAGCGGCGAGGCTTCGAAGAGCGGCGTGGAACCGGCAGAAGCCGCCGCGCTCGCGCATGCGGTCGCGGCGCTTCCTGCCGTGCGCTTGCGTGGCCTGATGGCCGTTCCCGAAGCCGCCGACACACTCGACGCGCGACGCGAGCCGCACGCGCGCCTTCGCGAACTCATGAACAAGCTGCGCGCAGACGGTCTCGATCTCGACACGCTTTCCATGGGCATGTCCGCCGACCTCGAAGCCGCCGTGCTCGAAGGCGCGACCATGGTGCGCATTGGCACCGCGATCTTCGGCGCGCGCGACTATTCGCATTGATTTCACTCTCGACTACTTCACCATGAAAATTGCATTCATCGGCGGCGGCAACATGGCTGCTGCGCTCATCGGCGGTCTGGTCAAGCGCGGCGTCGCGCCGGCGGATATCTATGCCGTCGATATCAACGACGAAGCGCGCGAACGCACCGCGAAGCAGTTCGGCATTGCGACGGGCGCGGCCATCGACGAGAAACTCGCGGCCTACGACGCGATCCTGCTGGCCGTGAAGCCGCAAGTGCTCAAGAGCGTGGCCGAATCGCTCGCGCCGCATCTGTCGCAGCAAACCATCATCAGCATCGCGGCGGGCATTCGCGCGACGGATCTGTCGCGCTGGCTGAACGGCTATACGCAGATCGTGCGGACCATGCCGAATACGCCCGCGCTGATCGGCATGGGCGTGACCGGACTCGCCGCGCTGCCGGGCGTGAGCGATGACGCGAAGGCGCTGGCATCGCAAGTTCTGGAAGCGGTGGGCTCCTCCGTCTGGTTCGACGACGAAGCGAAACTCGATGCCGTCACCGCTGTTTCCGGTAGCGGTCCGGCCTACGTGTTCTACTTCATCGAAGCGATGCAGGAAGCCGCGCGCGCACTCGGCCTTGACGAAGCCCAGGGCCGCGAACTCGCGGTGGCGACCTTCACCGGCGCGGCACAGCTTGCCGCGCAATCGGGCGAAGCGGCGAGCGTGCTGCGCGAACGGGTGACATCGAAAGGCGGCACGACGGCGGCGGCGCTGGCATCGTTCGAGGCTGAAGGTGTGAAGGACGCCATCGTGCGTGGCGCGCTCGCGGCGCAGGCGCGCGCGAAGGAGATGGGTGACGAGTTGGGCGGCTTGTGAAAACGTGAATCGTGCGCGGTGCGCTGGCAACTCGCATGCGCACAAAAGGAACTGGCGGCACGGCAACACGTAAATCTTTCGAGGTGCGCGGGCTTCGCACCCGCGCATTGAAGGATTCGCTCGCGCTCACCGCCGCCGCGCGAGCTCGCTAAACCGATATTGAGCACGCCATCGCGCTCGTTCAAATGAGCATGCAGCGGATCACCCTTGGCGATGGCAAGCACATTCGGTTCGACCGAATAGAACGTCTCGTAGCCAACGCCTCTCAGATAGTCGCGAATATCGTTCTCGCTGCCCTTGATCCATTCGACCAAAAGCGCAGGCTTGCATCGAAGCAAGGTCTCGCGCGCGCCTCTCAACACATCCATTTCCATGCCTTCGACGTCGATCTTCAGAAGATCGACGCGTTCGAGCTTCAGGGAGTCGATACTGATCATCGGCACCGTCGTGCTTGCGGCGGCATCGTAAGAGATAGCCTGGCCGATGAACTCGGTGTGCTCGCGCGGCCTGATTTCCAGACTGCCGAAGCTCGCCGAAGAGAAGTAATCCGGTTGCGGAATGCCGATCTCGCCCACGGACTCACCCAATGCAGCCAGCCTGGCCCTCGCATTGAGGCAGTTGTTGAGCGCGAGATTGCCGGCCAGCGCGTAGTAGATGATCTCCTGCGCCTCGAAACTCAGCACGCGTCCCCAACCGTTCATGTGACGCGCCCATTCCACGGAATGCACGCCGATATTCGCGCCGCCGTCTATGGCGAATACGCCGTCACCGAAATAACGACGACGCAGCGCGAGAAGAGAGAGCACGAACTGCACTTCTTGCGGATCAAAGCTGGACTTGCTGAGGATCTGATGCCCGACGCCGTAGGTGTAGTTCGATACGGCGTTCTGCACGGCGTTGAAGTCGTTGCGATTGACGATCAGCGTGCCATGGTTTGACGCGGCCAGAATGAAGGCGATGGGGCGCTCGATGTGACTCATGCGGTTTTAAGCGTGTAAGTAAATCCGCAAGAGTCTAGCCACTGGATGGATTGACGCAATCAGTCGATGGCCCGAAAACTGTCATAAAGATGCGTCGGCAAGATTAACGGCGCATCAAGCCAGCGCGTAATGCAGCGCAATTCCCACGAACAACATGCCGCCGAGCCAGTTGTTATGTTTGAACGCAGCGAAACATCCCATGCGGTCGCGCTCGCGAATCAGCGCGTAGTGATAGACGGCGCATGCCGCGGCGGCAAGCCAGCCAAGCCAGTACGCCCAGCCAAAGCCAAGCGCCACGCCTATGCCCACATAGATGGCGAGCGTTACGGCATAGCAAAGCATGACGGCGAACACGTCGTATCGCCCGAAAGTGAGCGCCGATGTACGGATGCCTATCTTGATGTCGTCGTCGCGATCGACCATGGCGTATTCGGTGTCGTAGGCCACCGACCAGAACACGTTGGCCGCGAGCATGATCCACGCGAGCGCGGGCACGTGATTCTGCACGGCGGCAAACGCCATGGGAATGCCGAAGCCGAACGCAATGCCGAGATACGCCTGCGGTATGGCGAAGAATCGCTTGGTGAAGGGATAGCTGCCCGCGACGAACAGCGCGAACACCGACAGTTCTTTCGTGAGTGTGTTGAGCGGCAGTATCAGCAAAAACGCAAGGAGCGATAAAGCCGCCGCGAGCGCCACCGCTTCCCATGCCTTGATCTTGCCCGACGTGATCGGACGCTCGGCCGTACGCTTCACGTAGCGGTCGAAATCGCGGTCGGCGTAGTCGTTGATGGCGCAGCCCGCCGAGCGCATGAGAATGGTGCCGATCACGAAGATGACGAGCAGCATTGGCGAAGGATGCCCGTTGGACGCGATCCACAATGCGTTGAGCGTCGGCCACAACAGCAGCAGGCTGCCGATGGGTTTATCCAGGCGCACGAGGCGCATATACAGCGGAAGGCGGGCGAGCATGGCAAGGCAGCGAAAGTTCGATGGCCTATTTTAGACCAGCGTGCTGGCGCAAGCCCGCGCATTGCGCCCACAAAAAAACCCCGCGCACGGGGTTTTCATCGAAGCGTTTGAAGCTTTCCAAGCGTTTGAAGCCGAGACGTCAGGCCAGCATGGCGCGCAACATCCACGCGGTCTTCTCATGCGTCTGCATGCGCTGCGTGAGCAAGTCGGCGGTCGGCTCGTCGTTGGCGGCGTCCGTCGCGGGGAAGATTTCGCGCGCCGTGCGCACCACCGCTTCCTGACCTTGCACTAACTGGCGAATCATCTCTTCGGCCGAGGGCACGCCATCCGCTTCCGGAATGGTCGACAGCCGCGCGAAGTCTTTGTAGCTGCCCGGTGCATGCACGCCCAGCGCGCGAATACGTTCGGCGATGGCATCCACGGCGAGTGCGAGTTCGTTGTATTGCGTCTCGAACATCAGATGGAGCGTGTTGAACATCGGCCCCGTGACGTTCCAGTGAAAATTATGCGTCTTCAGGTATAGCGTGTACGTGTCGGCCAGCAGACGGGACAGCCCGTCGGCGATCTTCTTGCGATCCTCGTCGTTGATGCCGATGTTGACGGGAGGTGCAGCGTCTTTATTCGCCATATTGACTCCGTGAAAGTGTGATTCGAACGTTGAGTGCGCCTATTGCTCAAGCGAGGCGCGAAGCTACAGACCGTCCGCTAGTTTATCGTAGAAACAAGGTCACTTTTTTATATGGCGCGGCTTTGCATGCGTGGAAGACAGGCCGCCGCGTGGTGCTGACAGAGCGGCCTGTCTTCGTGTCGATAGACGTCCTGCCTCAGGCGAAAACGCCCGCGCCCGCGCCATGCAATGCACTGGCAACGACGAGCCCGTAACCCATCGCGACGGCGCCAAACGCAAGCGTCACGCGCACTTTGCGACTAGTGGCTTCGATATGTTTCATGGCCTGCTCGATGGTGTTGAATGCCTGATTCATGGTCGTTTCTCCCTGGCCGATCACGCGGCCGCCGTATCTTCCTCATCCTGCTTCACGGTTACTTTCTGTCCGAGCTTGATAAGAGCATCTATCACGCCTGCCGCATAAGCCGGGTCCGCGCGGCGGAAGTGTTCGATCTGACGCGCGACGATCTCATCCGGTACGCCGAAGATATGCCGCGCGATATTGCCGAAGAACCGCTCGCGCTGCGCTTCGTCGAAGAGACGGAAAAGCGCGCCTGCCTGGCTGTAGTAGTCGTCGTCCTCACGGTGATCGAAGCGATACACCGTCCCCGCCGCGAGCGGCGGCTCGTTCACGCTCGCGTCCTGCGCGAATTCGCCAAAGCGGTTCGGCTCGTAATTGACGCGCGATCCGAGATTGCCGTCGACGCGCATTCCGCCATCGCGATGAAATGCATTCGCCACCGGCACGCGCGGCGCATTCACCGGAATCTGATGATGATTGATGCCGAGCCGATAGCGCTGCGTGTCGCCATAAGAGAAGAGGCGCCCTTGCAGCAAGCGGTCCGGCGAGAAGCCGATGCCCGGCACCACGTTGGCGGGCGTGAACGCGGCCTGCTCGACTTCCGCGAAATAGTTCTGCGCATTGCGGTTCAATTCGATCACGCCGACATCGATCAGCGGATGGTCCTTGTGCGGCCACACCTTGGTGACATCGAACGGATTGATGCGATAGCGCGCCGCTTCCTCCTCGCTCATCACCTGAATGCGGAAATTCCAGCGCGGAAACTCGCCACGATCGATGTTGTCGACCAGATCGCGCTGCGCGCTTTCCCGATCGTTCGCGATCACGGCGCCGGCTTCGGCATCCGTGTAGTTTTCGAGCGGCTGCTGCGACTTGAAGTGGAACTTCACGTAGAAGCGCTCGTTATCGGCGTTGATGAACGAGAACGTGTGCGAGCCGAAGCCATGCATCTGCCGATAATTCTTCGGAATACCGCGATCGCTCATGAGAATCGTCACCTGATGCAGCGATTCTGGATGACGCGACCAGAAATCCCAAGCGGCGACATTGCTGCGCGTGTTCGTGTATGGGTCGCGCTTCTGCGTGTGGATGAAGTCGGGAAATTTCAGCGGATCGCGGATGAAGAACACCGGCGTGTTGTTGCCGACCACGTCCCAGTTGCCTTCCTCGGTGTAGAACTTGATGGAGAAGCCGCGCACGTCGCGTTCGGCATCGGCGGCGCCGCGTTCGCCTGCCACCGTCGAGAAGCGCATGAAAATCGGCGTTTCCTTGCCGATCTCCGAGAAAATCTTGGCTTTCGTATAGCGCGAGATGTCGTGCGTGACGCGGAACGTACCGAAGGCGCCCGAACCCTTTGCATGCACGCGGCGCTCGGGAATCACTTCGCGGTCGAAATGCGCGAGTTTTTCGATCAACCAAAAATCCTGCAAGGTCACGGGACCGCGCGGACCGGCGGTTTGCGAATTCTGATTGTCGCCGACGGGTGCGCCAGCGGCAGTCGTGAGGCGTTCGTTGGTCATCGTGATACTCCTGTTTTTGCGTTGGCTTGAGATGAGTGATGCGACGGTTCGCCGAGTTTCAGGCGACGCGGGCGAAGTCCGCTAGAACGCGCACGGCGACGTGGCGCAGTTCGTTCCATGATTTGGCGATGGCGGCGTGGCGGTGCATGACGTTCCTCCGTGGGCTTGGCCGGAGTGGCCAAGCGCTGTCGATGGAGAAATCTTATAGAAAACTATCGAAAACAAAAATTTGATTGAATTTATCTATTCGATAGCTGGGGGCGCCACCAAGATGAAAAAGCCGTGACTTCGATGAAGGCACGGCTTTGCGATGACACGTCAAACTTACGGCGGAGTCAGTTCACCGCCACCGGTATGTCCAGCTTTCTCACGCCAGGCAAATCACAGGCAGCGATGGCATCACTGATCGCGTCGATGGCAGGCACGCGCGTGAAGCTCTTGCGCCACGCCAGCACGACGCGCCGGTCCGGGACGGGGTCATCGAACGCGACGTAACTAAGCAGGCCGGAATCGATGCCCGCCGCGTGCGGCTTCACTTCATGCACCGACATACGCGGCAGGACCGTGATGCCGACGCCGCTTGCCACCATATGCCGGATGGTTTCCAGCGACGAGCCTTCGAAGGTCTTTTGAATGCCGTCCGCGTTCTGCGAGAAGCGCATCAGCTCCGGACACACGCCGAGAACGTGATCGCGGAAGCAATGGCCGCTGCCGAGCAGCAGCATGGTTTCCTGCTTCAAATCGTCCGGATCGATCTTCGCGCGGTTTTCCCACGCATGACCCGAAGGCATGGCAACGACGAACGGCTCGTCGTACAGCGCGCGCACCATGAGGCCCGTTTCGGGAAATGGCAGCGCCATGATCGCCACATCGATCTCACCCTGCTTCAGCAGTTCGATCAGCTTGAGCGTGTAGTTTTCCTGGAGCATTAGCGGCATCTGCGGCACCGCCTTGATCATCTGCTTGACGAGCGTCGGCAGCAGATACGGCCCGATCGTATAAATGACGCCTAGGCGCAGCGGTCCGACAAGCGGGTCCTTGCCCTGTTTGGCGATTTCCTTGATGGCTAGCGTCTGCTCGAGCACGCGCTGCGCCTGCGTGACGATCTGCTCGCCGATGGGCGTCACGCTGACTTCGCTCGTGCCGCGCTCGAAGATCTGCACGTTGAGTTCGTCTTCGAGCTTCTTGATTGCCACCGACAGCGTCGGCTGGCTGACGAAGCACGCTTCGGCGGCGCGGCCAAAGTGCCGCTCGCGCGCAACCGCGACGATGTACTTAAGTTCAGTGAGCGTCATTGGAGGCCAATGGAATACATTGATTCGATAGGTTTATCTTATACACCCGCCAAGCGCAATTCGACAACTCTCGCGGCTATTGCAAACGCGGCTGTGTATTTAGCAAATAGGGACCGACGACGCCCGCTCAAGTTCACCCATCACGCTTTTAGATACTGTTCGCGCACGCCCAGCCAGCGGGTGAGATGGCGCGTAACGGCGTCTGGGAACGCTTCGAGCATGCGATCCGCGGCCGCGCGCGCGGGTTCGATCAGCCAGCCGTCGTTTTCGAGGCTGGCAAAACGCAGCATCGCCTCACCGGACTGGCGCGCGCCGAGAAACTCGCCGGGACCGCGAATTTCAAGATCGCGGCGGGCGATCTCGAAGCCATCGGTCGTTTCGCGCATCGTTTGCAACCGGGAGCGCGCGGTTTGCGAGAGCGGATTCGCGTACATCAGCACGCACACCGAAGCGGCGCTGCCGCGCCCCACGCGTCCACGCAACTGATGCAGCTGCGCGAGCCCGAAACGCTCCGCATGCTCGATCACCATCAGCGATGCATTCGGCACGTCCACGCCCACTTCGATCACCGTGGTCGCGACCAGCAATTGCACTTCGTTGCGCGAGAAGGCGTCCATGACCGCCGCCTTTTCAGCGGGCGCAAGCCGACCGTGAACCAGCCCGACGCGCAGTTCGGGCAGCGCCGCGACGAGCGTTTCGTAAGTCTCGACGGCGGTTTGCAACTGCAGCGTCTCGCTTTCCTCGATCAGCGGACACACCCAATAAACTTGCCGACCAGTCAGCGCCGCCTCGCGCACGCGGCCGATGATCTCGTCGCGGCGGCTGTCGGAGACGATTCTCGTGAGAATCGGCGTGCGGCCAGGCGGCAGTTCGTCGATGGTCGAGACATCGAGATCGGCGTAATAGGTCATGGCGAGCGTTCGGGGGATCGGCGTCGCGGACATCATCAGCTGATGCGGCTGGAAGTCCTTCGCCCCGTTCGATGCTTTCTGCGCCTTCGCCCGCAGCGCAAGCCGCTGCGCGACACCGAAGCGATGCTGCTCATCCACGATCACGAGGCCCAAACGCGCGAACTCGACCGAGTCCTGAATGATCGCGTGCGTGCCGATGACGAGGTGCGCGGTGCCGAGCGCGGCGGCCTCGCTTGCGCTGCGTTTGTCCCGGGCTTTGAGACTGCCGGCGAGCCACGCGACCGACACGCCAAGCGGTTCGAGCCAGCCGCGCAGCTTGCGCGCGTGCTGTTCCGCGAGAATTTCGGTCGGCGCCATGAGCGCGGCCTGATAACCGGCGTCGATGGCCTGCGCCGCCGCGAGCGCCGCAACGATGGTCTTGCCGCTGCCGACATCGCCTTGCAAAAGACGTTGCATCGGATGCGCGAGCGTCAGTTCGTGCGCGATTTCCGCGCTGACGCGCTGCTGCGCGCCGGTCAGCGAAAACGGCAGCGCTTTCAGGAGACGCACGACGAGCGAGGCGGTATCGCCGGCGGCACGGCGCGGCATGGCGGGCGCGGCGCGAGTGCGGCGTTCGGCGTGCGCGCGCTTGAGCGACAACTGCTGCGCGAGCAGTTCCTCGAACTTGATGCGCGTCCACGCCGGATGCGTGCCGTCGATGAGCGCGGTTTCGTCGGAATCCGCGCGCGGATGATGCAGTGTGCGCACCGCGTCGAGCAGGCCGGGCACGTTGAGCGGGGCGAGATGCGCGCGCGCGATCGGCTCGGGCAGCAACTCCGGCAGAAACACGCGAGAGAGCGCGCTGTCGATCGCCTTGCGCAGATACGCCTGCGAGACGCCCGCGGTCGCCGGATAGACGGGCGTGAGCGCTTGCGGCAGCGGCGTGTCGTCATCGACGGGGCGCACGACCGGGTGCACCATCTCCAGGCCGAAAAAGCCGCCGCGCACGTCGCCGCGCACGCGCAGGCGCACGCCGACGGACATCTGCTTGACTTGCGAACCGTAGAAGTTGAGAAAGCGCAGCGTCAGGTCGTCGCCGGCATCGTCGCGAATCTTCACGAGCAATTGCCGCTTCGGCCGATACGCGATCTCGTTATCGAACACGACGCCTTCCGTCTGCGCGATGTCGCCGGGAATGAGTTCGGCGATTGGCGTGAGCGACGTTTCGTCTTCATAGCGCATCGGCAGATGCAAGACGAGGTCGATGTCGGTCTTCAAGCCGAGCTTGGCGAGCTTGTCGGCGGGTTTGACGAGCTTGGGCGCGGTTTTGCCGGCGCTGGTCAGACCCGCGTTCCCAGTTTTCGCGGCCGACGCGGGTCGGGCGGCGCGAGTGGAGTGCGCATCCGCCACGCTCGGCTCCTCGAAGGTTTCGGCGGTGCTGTCGAAACCCGCGCCTTGAGCCTTCGCCGCCGAAGCAGTCGGCTGCGAATCACCGTCGTCGAGCGCGGACGCCCGCACCTCGCCCTCCGGCTGGATCGTGCCCGTTATCACCGGCTTCGCCGCTTTCGTCCGCGTGCGCGCGGCCTTCCCTTCGACACGCGCGCCGCTGTCTTTGGCGCTTGGAAACGCTTCGTCGGGAGAAGTCACGCGGCGGTCGGACAAGGGCATCTGCTCTCTTCGCAAGTACAATATGGGGTTTTGGTCGGCGCGCCTGTGCCGCCCTCAAGCAACATCGGGCAACTATCAAACGCCATGTTCACGCTTTCCGATTTCGATTTTAATCTGCCGCCCGAGCTGATCGCGCAGAGTGCGCTCACCGAGCGCAGCGCGAGCCGTCTGCTCGAAGTGGATAATCGCGTTTCGCCGGCCACGCTCATCGACCGGCGTTTCTCCGATCTGCCGAACCGGCTCGACGCCGGCGACCTGCTCGTCTTCAACGATACCAAAGTACTCAAGGCGCGCTTCCTCGGCCAGAAGGCCAGTGGCGGACGCGTGGAAGTGCTGGTAGAGCGTCTGACGGGCGCAACCACCGCGCTTGCGCAGATTCGCGCGAGCAAGAGTCCCGGGCCGGGCACGACCATTCGCCTCGCCGATGCATTCGATGTCACCGTCGGTGAGCGCGTCGAACCGTTCTATACGCTGCATTTTCCGGCCGAGTGCCTGACGCTCATCGAGCAATACGGGCGCTTGCCGCTTCCGCCGTATATCGAGCACGACCCCGACGCCTACGACGAAACGCGTTATCAGACCGTCTACGCAGCGAATCCCGGCGCGGTGGCGGCGCCGACAGCGGGCCTCCATTTCGACGATGCCCTCTTCGCCCGGCTCGACGCGCGTGGAGTCGAACGCGCCACGCTCACGCTGCACGTCGGCGCGGGCACGTTTCAGCCGGTACGCGTGGACAATATCGCCGAGCACAAGATGCACAGCGAGTGGTACGAGTTGCCGCAGTCGCTCGTCGATAAAATCGCGGCGGTGAAGGCGCGCGGCAATCGCGTGATCGCCGTGGGCACGACGTCCATGCGCGCGCTGGAAGCCGCCGCCCGCGACGCCGCCGAAGCCGGCCGCCCGCTCGCCGCGACGAGCGCCGAGACGGATATCTTCATCACGCCGGGCTACACCTTCCGCGTGGTCGACCGGCTCGTCACCAATTTCCATTTGCCGAAGTCGACGCTCCTGATGCTCGTGTCCGCCTTCGCCGGCATGGACGCGATCCGCGCGGCTTACCAGCACGCCATCGACGAGAAATACCGCTTCTTCAGTTATGGCGATGCCATGCTTTTGACTCGCCATTCCCAAACTTAACCATCTACGCGCCGGACGTATCGACCGAAGCTGACGGCTTGACTTCCATGGCCAGCGACAGCGCTTACCATGGCGACAATCTCTGCGCTCCCCGGCGGCCCAGGAACCACAATGACCGAGAATCACACTCCGCCCGACAACGGCCTCAAGTTCGAACTGCTCGCCACCGACGGACAGGCGCGTCGCGGCCGTCTGACGCTGAATCACGGCGTCGTCGAAACGCCGATCTTCATGCCGGTCGGTACCTACGGCACCGTCAAGGCAATCCAGCCGCGCGAACTCGAAGAGATTCGCGCGCAGATCATCCTCGGCAATACGTTTCATCTTTGGCTGCGTCCGGGTCTCGAGACCATCGGCGCGCATGGCGGGCTGCACAGGTTCATGGGATGGAACCGTCCCATTCTCACGGATTCAGGCGGCTTTCAAGTGTTTTCGCTGGGCGAACTGCGCAAGATCACGGAAGAAGGCGTGACGTTCGCTTCGCCGATCAATGGCGACAAACTTTTTCTCTCGCCCGAAGTGTCGATGCAGATTCAGAAGGTGCTGAATTCAGACATCGTCATGCAGTTCGACGAGTGCACGCCTTACGCCACAAACGGCGTAACGACGACGCACCAGGAAGCCGCCGACTCCATGCGCATGTCCATGCGCTGGGCGAAGCGTTCCATCGACGAGTTCAACGGGCTCGGCAATCCGAACGCGCTGTTCGGCATCGTGCAGGGCGGCATGTTCGAGGACTTGCGCGACGAGTCGCTCGCGGGTCTCTCGGAAATAGGCTTCCATGGGCTCGCCATAGGCGGCCTTTCGGTCGGCGAGCCGAAGGAGGACATGATGCGCGTGCTCGATCACATCGGCCCGAAGCTGCCCGCCGACAAGCCGCATTATTTGATGGGCGTCGGCACGCCGGAAGATCTGGTCGCGGGCGTGGCCGCAGGCGTCGACATGTTCGATTGCGTGATGCCCACGCGCAACGCACGCAACGGCTGGCTCTTCACGCGCTTCGGCGACCTCAAGATCAAGAACGCGACGCACAAGAACTCGCAAAAGCCGCTCGACGAAAGCTGCGGTTGTTATACGTGCCGCAATTTCACGCGCGCTTATCTGCACCATCTGCATCGCGTGGGGGAAATTCTGGGCGCGCAGCTGAACACCATTCACAACTTGCATTACTACCTGGAACTTATCGGCGAAGTGCGCCAATCGATCGAAACACACACGTTCGAGGCATTTCGCAAGACGTTCGCGGAGAATCGGGCGCGCGGCGTCGACTAAGGCGGGACGGATATCGCCCGGACAAGCATTACAATCGCCTTTCCGTCGCTCGCAACGGACTCTCGAAAGTCGCGGTAACGGCTTGATGCCAAAGCGCATTCCAGCCATTTGAGGGGCGCTGCGAGTGGTAGAATATCGGGCTAATTTCTGGCCCAGGTTTTCAAACGCATTTGCGAACGTCATTTCGAACGCAATTCTGAACGTATTAACGGAGAGACCAACGTGTCGTTCATTTCCAATGCCTTTGCACAAGGCACCGCCAGCAGCGCGGAATCGAGCCTGATGAGCTTCCTGCCGCTGATCCTGATGTTCGCCGTGTTGTACTTCATCATGATCCGTCCGCAGATGAAGCGTCAGAAAGAACATCGCAACATGCTGTCGGCCATGGCCAAGGGCGATGAAGTCGTCACGAACGGCGGCATCGTCGGCAAGGTCACGAAGGTGTCGGAAGCTTACGTTGGCGTGGAAATCGCCGAAGGCACGGAAATCACCGTGCAGAAGGCTGCCGTCACGACCATTCTCCCGAAGGGCACCATCAAAGCGCTGTAAGGCCACGTTCCTTCGCGTCCGGCGCGGCCTCGCCACCGAGCCACCGGGTCTTCCCATGCGGTTCGCAGCGCATGACGCCGGACGCCCCCTCCCCCGCAGCCAACTTTCCGTTCGGCCATCCCCATGAATCGTTATCCCCTCTGGAAGTATGTCGTGATGCTGGTGGCGCTCGTCATCGGTCTCGTCTACACGCTTCCCAATTTCTTCGGCGAAGCGCCTGCCGTGCAGGTATCGAGCGGCAAGGCAACCGTGAAGCTCGACTCCGCCACGCTTTCGACTGTCGAGAGCGCGCTCGCCGCGGCAAAGATCCAGTCCGACGAAGTCACGTTCGACAACTCGTCGGCGAGTGCGAACATTCGTGTGCGTCTGAAAGACACGGACACGCAATTGCATGCGAAAGACATCATCACGAAGGCGCTGAACAGCGACCCGACCGACCCGCAGTACATCGTCGCGCTGAACCTGCAGAGCGCATCGCCGCGCTGGCTCTCCGCGCTGCATGCATTGCCGATGTACCTCGGTCTCGACTTGCGCGGCGGTGTGCACTTCCTGCTGCAAGTGGACATGGCCGGCGCGCTCAACAAGAAACTCGATTCCGACGCCGCCGACGCGCGCACTTACCTGCGCGACCGCAATATCCGCGATGGCGGCGTGAATCGCGTGGGGCAATCGGTGGTGGTGAATTTCGCCGATGCGGCCGCGGCCGACAACGCGCGCACGTTGCTCACGACGGGCGTCGCCGAATTGCAATGGACCACGCGTCAGGGCGGCGACGGCTACCAGGTGGTCGGCACCTTCACGCCGGGCACGCAGCGCACGGTGGAAGACGGCGCGCTCAAGCAAAACATCACGACGCTGCATAACCGCGTCAACGAACTCGGCGTGGCCGAGCCCGTGATTCAGCAACAGGGTTCGGACCGGATCGTCGTCGAGCTGCCGGGCGTGCAGGACACGGCGAAGGCAAAGGACATCATCGGCCGCACGGCGACGCTCGAAGCACGTCTCGCCGATCCCGTGAACACCTACGGAAACGCAACCGACCCGGTGCCGCCGGGCGACGAAGCGTTCAAGCAGGGCGACCGCACCGTGTTCCTGCGCAAGCAGATCATCTTCACGGGCGACCGCATCATCGACGCGTCCACGGGCTTCGACGATCATCAGCGTCCGTCCGTGAATCTTCGCCTCGACTCGGCCGGCGGCCGCGCGGTGTCGAGCGTGTCGCGCGACAACATCGGCAAGCCGATGGCCATGGTTCTGTTCGAAAAGGGCAAGGGCGAAGTGCTGACGGTCGCGACCATCCAGTCCGAACTCGGCGACCGCTTCCAGATTACCGGCCAGCCGACGCCGCAAGCCGCCACGGATCTCGCGCTGCTCTTGCGCGCCGGTTCGCTCGCAGCGCCAATGGACATCATCGAGGAACGCACGGTCGGGCCGAGCCTTGGCGCCGACAACATCAAGAAGGGCTTCGATTCGGTGCAGTACGGTTTCGCCGCGATCGCCATCTTCATGATCGTGTACTACATGCTGTTCGGCCTGATCTCCATGTTGTCGCTGTCGGTCAACCTGCTGCTGCTCGTCGCGATCCTCTCCATGCTGCAGGCCACGCTGACCTTGCCGGGTATCGCGGCTATTGCGCTTGCGCTCGGCATGGCGATCGACGCGAACGTGCTGATCAACGAACGTATCCGCGAAGAACTGCGTAACGGCGCGCCGCCGCAAACGGCGATACAGGAAGGTTTCAAACACGCCTGGGCGACCATTCTCGACTCGAATGTCACCACGCTGATCGCCGGTCTCGCGCTGCTCGCGTTCGGCTCGGGTCCGGTACGCGGCTTCGCGGTCGTGCACTGTATCGGCATTCTGACCTCGATGTTCTCGGCGGTGTTCTTCTCGCGCGGCCTCGTGAACCTGTGGTACGGCGGCAAGAAGAAGCTGAAGTCGCTGGCTATCGGTCAAGTGTGGCGCCCGGAAGGCGGCAACACCGAAGCTGCGGCGGCCGCGTATCTCGCCGCCCAACGCGGTGACGATTCGCCCGTCGACGAAATCATCAAGACGGTGAAAGGCAAGACCAAGACGGCTGTTCCCGTCGCGGCGCCGCGTGCTCAGGTTCAGACGCCTGCGCGCGGCGGCAAGCCGAGCGTGCGCCGCCGTTCTGGTCCTGGCATCGATGAGGAAAAACCGGGTTCGCCCCGCTGATTGACTGAACCCCGGAGAAACGAAACATGGAATTCTTCCGCATTCGCCGCGACTTGCCGTTGATGCAGCGCGCGTTGATCTTCAACGCGATCTCGCTCATCACGTTCCTCGCGGCTGTTTTTTTCCTCGTGCATCGAGGCCTGCATCTGTCGGTGGAGTTCACGGGCGGAACGGTCATCGAGGTGCAGTATCCGCAAGCCGTGCCGCTCGAACCCGTGCGCGGCACCATGGCCAGGCTCGGTTACGCCGATGCGCAAGTGCAGAACTTCGGCACATCGCGCGACGTGCTCATCCGTTTGCCGATCAAGCAAGGCCTCACGTCGGCGCAGCAGAGCGATCAGGTGATCACCGCGCTCAAGGTCAACGACCCGCAAGTCACACTGCAACGTGTCGAGTTCGTTGGGCCCCAGGTGGGCAAGGAACTCGTGACCAACGGGCTGTTGGCGCTGGCTTGCGTGGTGATCGGCATCGTGATCTATCTGTCGTTCCGCTTCGAGTGGAAGTATGCGGTGGCGGGCGTTATCGCCAACTTGCACGACGTGGTGATCATTCTCGGCTTCTTCGCTTACTTCCAGTGGGAGTTCTCGCTGTCCGTGCTGGCGGCGATTCTCGCGGTGCTCGGCTATTCGGTTAACGAGTCGGTGGTTATCTTCGACCGGATTCGTGAAACCTTCCGCAAGCAGCGCAAGATGACGGTGATCGAGGTCATCAACCACGCGATCACGAGCACGATGTCGCGAACCATCATCACTCACGGCTGTACGGAAATGATGGTGCTCTCGATGTTCTTCTTCGGCGGTCCGACGCTGCATTACTTCGCGCTGGCGCTGACGGTGGGTATTCTGTTCGGTATCTACTCGTCGGTGTTCGTGGCTGCCGCGCTCGCGATGTGGCTGGGCGTGAAGCGCGAAGATCTCGTCAAGGACAAGAAGGACAGGTTCGATCCGAACGATCCGAACGCGGGCGCTCAGGTTTAAGGCGCGTCGTAACGATGGACAAGCAAAGGGCCGGTCTTCGAAAGGAGACCGGCCCTTTGCATTTGGCGCGGGCGCAAAAAAACCGCCTCACGTACAGCACGCGAGGCGGTTTCATCCCACACTCGATGAAACTTACTGCTTCACCCCTTCGGCCTGGATATGCAGCGTCGTCTTCAGGCTGAAGCCGTACGACTTGCCGTAGTCCATGCCGAAGTCGCCGCGATCGAACGTCGCCGACGCTTCCGTGCCGCACACTTCCTTCTTCATCATCGGATTGACGAAGCACTTGAAGGTGTCGAGCTTCAGGTTGAGCGGCTTGGTCACGCCGTGCATGGTCAGCGTGCCGATGACTTCAACCGGCGTGTCGCCGTTGAAGCGGATCGACGTGCCCTTGTACACCGCGGTCGGGTACTTGGCGACATCGAAGAATTCGGCTTTTTGCAGATGCTCGTCGAGCTTCGCGTTGCCGGTGTTGATCGATGCAATGTCGATCGTCACTTCAGCCGTGCCGGTCTTCGCCGCGCGATCGAGCACGACGGTGCCGCTGCTCTTGTTGAACTTGCCGCGCCACGTGGACACGCCGCCGAAGTGATCGGATTCGAAGCTCGGATACGTGTGGTTCGGATCGAGCTGGTAGGTGTCAGCGGCCATTGCGCTGAACGAAAGGCTTGCTGCAAGCGCGCCTGCGGCGAAAACGGAAAGTTTGTTCAAGTGCTTCTCCTGGTTGAATCGTTGCGATGCAATGAGTTGGCTTTGATTTGCTTGAGTCGGCCGCTTACTTCTTCGCGGCGACGATATGAAACTTGATGACGACATCGTCGGCGACCACCGACGTGTCTTTCCATTCACCCGTTCCAATGTCGAACTGGTTGCGCTTGATCGGCAGCGAGCCGTCGAACGTTTCCGTTGCGCCCTGCTGCGTGATGGTCACGGGCACCGTGACCGTCTGCGACTTGCCCTTGATGGTGATTTTGCCCGTCACCTTGTATTGATTGCCGCCCGCCGGCGCAATGGCGCTCGAAACGAACGTGGCGGTCGGATAGGTCGCGGCATCGAACCATTCCTTGCCGCGCACCTGCTTGTTGTAGTCGTCGTCGCCGAGATCGTAGCTGCCGGTATCGATCGTGATATTCGCGCTGCCGGCGGCGGGTTTGGCCGGATCGAACGAAATCTGCGCCGTGAACTTGTTGAACTTGCCGTCCGTGGGCACGTTCATCTGCTTCGATGTCGCGGTCACGCTGCTCTTGCTTACGTCCACTTGCGCATGTGCGCCGATGGCGAGCGCAAGCGAGCTCGCCGATACGGCGGCCAGCATCCAACGATTGAGTTTCACTTTCATGTGTACCTTTTCCTGATCGGGTCCGACGAACATCCGGTATTGGAAATCAAAAGAATGCTGGAACAAACAGCAGGCGGGAAACGCCTTGCCAACGCACAGGAAACAATCGCATCGGCGGCTTAGCGCAGAAACGGAAGCATGCGGCCGAGCAAGCCATCGCGATCGACGAAATGATGCTTGAGTGCCGCGAGCACGTGCATCACGACGAAGAAGAGCAACGTGTAGTTCAGCGCAATATGCACGATTCTCAGCGTCGCCTTCAAAGCCTTGTCCGGCCCGATGATGGTTGGCAACGGCAACACGCCGAGATAAACCACCTGCAAGCCGGCCGCGGAACTATAAAGATAACCCGATGCGGGAATCACCAGCATGAGTGCGTAAAGGAGGAAATGCGTGAGATGCGCCGCGCCCTTCTGCCAGCCCGGCATGTCGGCGGGCATGGGCGGCGCGCGATGCGTGGCGCGCCACACGAGCCGCAGAACGGCAAGCGCGAACACGGTCACGCCAATCCACTTGTGCCACGAAAAATACTTGAGCTTGGTCGGCGTGAAACCCGGGATGTCCGTCATGATCCAGCCGA
Source organism: Caballeronia sp. LZ001 (assembly GCF_031450875.1). Lineage (NCBI taxonomy): Bacteria > Pseudomonadati > Pseudomonadota > Betaproteobacteria > Burkholderiales > Burkholderiaceae > Caballeronia > Caballeronia sp. LZ001. Next base: position 2,777,652 of record NZ_JARTVX010000004.1, read on the forward strand.
GATAAAAGCCGCATACGATCAGCAACGCAATCAGCCAGTGCAGGCCGATTGCCGTGGCGCTGTATCGTCCGGTCGACTGAGCCGACGCGATGCGAACGCTGCTTTCCATATTGCTTCACCCTGATATTCATCGTTATGCGGCTGGCCGTCCGGAACGACGGGTCTTCAAGGCCGCAATCCTACATCAACAATACGGAATTGCCAGCGCGTGCGAGGTGTCTGCCCAATAGCCGCAAAGCCCCGCCGCTATTGACGCTGCGCGCTCTTTTGCTGCTACGTCGCACTGTTGCAACGAACTATTCCGCCCATGCAACGGTCGATTGATCATTCGGCTTCAGTCGCCCGCACGCCCTGCAAGACGCCAATCACACGCCCGACCGACGCCCGACCGACGCCCAATGAGGAATAACGATGGAGCATGCGCCAATATTCCCGCGCTCGTTTCACCGCGTCCACCACCTGTCCGCGCCGCCAGATAAGCGTCAGTCCCGCGACGTTTGTTACCATGCTGCTTCCGATCGCGCTGGCTCGTAATTTGCTGTGCTCGCTCCGAGCCGATCTTCGCGGCGCCAGATCAACCCGCATCAGAAGGCTCGGCTTCAGACCATGAACGAGAACGAACCGGATGAACTCATTGCGTGCCACGAGTGTGACGCGCTTTTCAAGAAGCGCGCGTTGCCCCGGCATACGTCGGCGCGCTGTCCGCGTTGCGGTGCGCTGCTCTATCGCAGTATCGCGGGCAATCTCGATCGCATCAGCGCCATGACGCTCGCCGCGCTGATCACCTTCGTGATCGCGCAGGCGTTTCCCATCGTCGAACTGGACGCCAACGGCATCACTTCGCAGACCACGCTGATCGGCGCAATCGTTTCCTTGTGGAACGAGCAGATGGAGATCATCGCGGTGCTGGTGTTCTTCGCCACCATCTTCGCGCCGCTCGCCGAACTGCTCGCGCTGCTCTACGTGCTCGTGCCACTGCGCGCGGGTTACGTGCCGCCGGGCTTCAATGCCACGTTACGCACCATTCAGTTCGTGCGTCCGTGGGGAATGATCGAGGTGTTCATGCTCGGCGTGCTCGTCACGCTCGTGAAGATGGTGAGTCTCGCGCGCGTGATTCCCGAAGCCGCGCTGTTCGCTTTCGGCGCGCTGACGCTGATGGTCGCCGTGGTCGTGAGCTTCGATCCGCAACGGCTGTGGGATATCGCCGAAAAGCTGCCCAAGCGCGCGGAACGCAGACAACGCATCGCACCGACGGTGAGGCAGAAATCATGAATCCGGATCAAACCAGCGCGGCCGTCGATGAACCCGAAGCGCCGCCGCCTACGCTCTACACCACGGCATCGCGCCAGAACGTCGTGGCGTGCCACGCATGCGGTCTGGTGCAGCCGCTCGCGCATACCATCGAAAGACAGCGCTGCACGCGCTGCGACGCGGTCGTGCACCGGCGGCACCCGGATGCCATCGCGCGCACGTGGGCACTTCTTATCAGCGCGGCGATTTTGTACATTCCGGCGAACCTGTTTCCGGTCATGCACACGTCGTCCATTCTCGGCTCCGAGGACGACACCATCATGTCGGGCGTCGCGCTCTTCTGGAACGATGGCGACTATCCGCTCGCGGCAATCATCTTCATCGCCAGCATTCTCGTACCGATGATGAAGCTCGCCACGCTCGGCTTCCTGCTCATCAGCGTACAGCGACGCTCGGTGTGGCGACCGCGCCAGCGGACCACGCTCTTTAGAATCGTCGAAGGCATCGGACGATGGTCGATGCTCGACGTCTTCGTGGTCACGCTCACCGTCGCGCTGGTGCGTTTCAAGTCGCTCGCGGTCATCACGGCGGGACCGGGAACCATCGCCTTCGCTTCGGTGGTCGTGCTCACCATGCTCGCATCCATGCAATTCGACCCGCGCCTCATATGGGACAACATAGAACCGTCAGGAAAGAAACATGACTAGTGGCCAGGGGCCGAACGGGCCGAACGAATCCACGCGTGGTGACGAGCCGTCGAAACAAGGCGGCGGACTGCCGCCCAATCTGCCGGAACCGGTGATCGAGCCACGCAGCCGCTGGCTGCCTTCGCTCGTGTGGGTCATTCCGCTCGTGGCGGCGTTGATCGGCATCTTTCTGGTGGTCAAGACCGTGACGAGCCGTGGACCGACGGTGACCATCAGCTTCGTCAGCGCGGAAGGGCTCGAGACCGGCAAGACCAAGGTGAAGTACAAGGACGTGGATATCGGCACGGTCAAATCGATCACGTTGTCGAAAGACCATTCACGCGTACTCGTCGATGTGCAACTCACCAAGGAAGCCACCGATTTCGCCGTGAAGGACACGCGCTTCTGGGTCGTGCGCCCGCGCGTGGCGGCAAGCGGGGTGACGGGGTTGTCCACCTTGCTCTCGGGTGCGTATATCGGTGTCGATGCGGGCAAGTCCTCCGAGGATCAGAGCTATTTCGTCGGGCTGGAGACGCCGCCCGCCGTCACGGCGGATCAGAAAGGCCACACTTTCACGCTGCACGGAGAATCTCTCGGTTCGCTCGATATCGGCTCGCCGGTCTATTACCGGCGCGTGCAGGTCGGTCAGGTGACGGCGTTTTCGCTCGACAAGGACGGCACCGGCGTCACCATGCAAGTGTTCGTCAATTCGCCCTACGATCAATACGTAGGCGGCAATTCGCGCTGGTGGCATGCGAGCGGCGTGGATCTGCGCCTGGATTCGAGCGGCTTCACGCTGAACACGCAGTCGCTCGCGACGGTGATTCTCGGCGGCATTGCGTTCCAGACGCCGCCGAACCAGCAGTCGGGCGCGCAGGCAAAGGACAACTCCACGTTCCGCCTCGCCGCCGACCAGGCCGACGCCATGCGCGATCCGGACGGCGAACCCGTGCACGTGGTGATGAACTTCAATCAGTCGCTGCGCGGCTTGTCGGTCGGCGCGCCGGTCGATTTCCGCGGCATCGTGCTCGGTCAGGTGACGGGTATCGGCGTGCGCTACGACCAGGAATCGCATTCCTTCATGATGCCGGTGACGATCGACCTCTATCCGGACCGCCTCGGCCGGCGCGCGAAGGAAGCGCTCCCCGACAAGGGGTCGCCGGCGAGCCAGGACATGCTCAATCTGCTCGTCAAGCGCGGTCTGCGCGGCCAGTTGCGCACGGGCAATTTGCTGACGAGCCAGCTTTACGTCGCGCTCGACTTCTTCCCGAAGGCGCCGGCCGCGAAGGTGCTCGCCAACACAGACCCGATCGAGTTGCCGACCGTGCCGAACACGCTCGACGAATTGCAATTGCAGATCGCCGACATCGCCCGCAAGCTCGACAAGATTCCGTTCGACGAGATCGGCACGAATCTGAACGGCTCGCTCAAGCAGGCCAATGCGCTCTTCAAGCAACTCGATACGGAAGTCGTGCCGGAAATGCGCAGCACGCTGACCGAGGCGCAGAAAACCTTCGGCGCGGCGCAGTCGACGCTTTCGCAAGATTCGCCGGTCCAGTCCGACGTGCGTCAGGCCATGCAGGAACTCACGCGGACGCTGCAATCGCTCAATGCGCTCGCCGATTATCTGGAACGCCATCCGGAATCGCTGTTGCGCGGGAAAACGGGAGAAAAACCATGAGGTTCGTCGCGTCGTTGTTGACTCTGGGCGCGGCAGGCGTGCTCGCCGCCTGCGCCTCGTCGCCGTCGAGCCGCTTCTACACGCTCACCGGAACGGACGCGCCGGGCGCGGCGCCCGCGCAGCCGGCCTCGCTCTATTTCGAACTCGCGCCGGTGGACATGCCGCAGCAGGTCACGCGCAACCAGTTGGTCGTGCAGACGAGCCCCGCGCAGGTCAAGGTGCTCGAAACGGAACGCTGGGCCTCGCTGCCGTCCGACGAAATGCGGCGCGCGCTGTCCGCGGATCTGACACGCCAGCTCGGGGCAATCGATGTCTCGGGCACGGCGCGGCCGGAAGGAACGCCGCTGTATCGCGTGAAGGTGAACGTGCAGCGCTTCGAATCGTGGCCGGGCTCGCGGGCCGTGATCGACGCCGTGTGGAGCGTGCAGACATCGGCGGGAGCGCAGACGACGCTCACGTGCCGGACCGTGGCGCAGGAACGCGTCGGCGATGGTTTCGATGCGCTCGTCGACGGGCATCGGCAGGCGGTGAGCGAGATTGCATCGGCGATTTCGAGCGGCGTGCGAAGTGTCGCCGCGCTGCCGCCCGCGCCCGCCGTCTCGTCTTCTGCAAAGGGCAAGACGCCCGCCAGCCCGCCGAGTGCGCCGCTCTTGCCGTGCCCGGCGGGGAATCTGGCGGCGTTGTCACCAGACGACACCCACGCGCGGCGTCCCCTGTAATTTGCCGATGGCTTGCGTGCGTCCGTTAAGATCATTCTCGACTGCATTAAGAAATGATCGCGAAGATAGATAATGAAACTGATCGGTTCGCACACAAGTCCATACGTCCGCAAGGTTCGGATCGTCATGGCAGAGAAGAAGATTGATTGCGAACTGGTGCTCGAGGACGTATGGGCATCCGATTCCAAGATCCACGACTACAACCCGCTCGGCAAGGTGCCCTGCCTGATTCTGGACGACGGCGAAGCGGTGTTCGATTCGCGCGTGATCTGCGAGTTCGTGGATACGCTCACGCCTGTCGGCAAGCTTCTGCCGCAGGAACGCCGCGAGCGCACCGAAGTGCGCTGCTGGGAAGCGCTCGCCGACGGCATGCTCGACGCCGCCGTGCTGATTCGCCTGGAAGGCGTGCTGCGTGAGGAAGGACAGCGCAGCGAGGCGTGGATCAAGCGGCAGCGTTTGAAGATCGACGACGGCATTCGCGCAATGGCGCGCGGTCTTGGCTCGAAACAATGGTGCTCGGCGAACCGCTTCACACTTGCCGATATCGCCTGTGGTTGCGCACTCAGTTATCTGGATTTCCGCCTGCCGGAGTTGAATTGGCGCGATGCGCACCCGGCGCTCGATAAGTTTTACGCGCGGCTTGCGCAACGGCAGTCGTTCGTGGATACGGCGCCGGCTTGAACGCGAGCGGACGCTTCGCTTCCCGGATTGACGCGGCCTCGATGGCCGCGTTTGCTTTGTTAAAAGCTACGCGTGGCCCATTCAGCATTAGCAAATCGATCTTGTCACGATAATCGCGGCAAATTTCCGATTGTTTTGCGGCTTGCTTCATACGACGACTGCTGCACGAAATCGTCACTAATCCGCAATTCAAATTGAATCTACTCCTAGATAGATTTTCGTAACGTTTAAGCCGTTGCACATAATTAATATGCGACGGAATTCAAGCCGCAAGCTTTAAACGGCGGCTACTGCCGCTCAATTGTCCGCACCGACCCGATTCGAAGGCAAAGTAAAACACTTCCAGTCAAAATCTATCTACCTAGAGATAGGTTACACAACGCGAAAACCCATGAAATCCACATAGTTATCCACAGGGTTATCTACCGTCTGACAGCGTCGACAACTTCGTCCAGTCTGGCGCGCGTTTGAAACAGCCGGCAAGCAAGCAAACTGCCTTGAAATGCAGCATATAAGGCGCGCGCCGCCGCTTCCGGCTTGCCACCCGCATCGAGCGTGTCTTGCGCTTCACCTTCCGCGAGCACTTTCGCCAGCCAATTCTCGTTCGCCTTGAAAAAACCCTGCACGGCTTGACGAACCTTTTCGGGTAACGAATCGAAATCCGCCGAAAGCATGCCGCACAGGCACACTTGCTTCCCGTCGCCGAGAATGCGCCCAAACAGTTTCGTGTATCGATCGAGTTTTTTGTCGGCCGCCGCGGAACTGTCGATGGCATAGACCGACGACATGACATCCGCGCTGTAGGCATTCACGGCTTCCAGCGCCAGGTCTTCCTTGGCGGGAAAGTAGTAATGGATGCTCGACGTCTTCACGCCGACCAACTCGGACAAGTCGCGATAGCTGAAGCCGTTGTACCCGCGCGTCATGATGAGCGTCTGTGCATGTTCCAGCAGTGCTTCGCGTACGGTGTTCTTGTCCATTGCGCAGTCTCCGGATTTTCTGACACTAACAATAGTTATCGCATCCCACGTCGGAGAATTTATCTATCGCTAGATAGACAGTCAAGCACTTGTATCAAAAAAGCTTTATTGCGTCGGTGGAAGTCGGCGAGTTTCGATGATCCGGAAAACTCGCCGATAAGCGTCAAAGCGCCTGCGTGGCCAACTGCTCCGCGCTCATCGCGGAAGTCTGCCCCGAAGCCGCCTGTTCGATGATGCCGCCACCAAGACACACATCGCCCTGATACAGCACCGCCGATTGCCCCGGCGTCACCGCCCATTGCGCGTCGTCGAAATGGAGCGCGAAGCGGGCATCGTCGGCGCGCGAGAAATGGCATGCGGCATCCTGTTGCCGGTAGCGCGTCTTCGCGCCACAAGCCGCGCCTTCTTCCGGCGCGAATCCGGCGACCCAACTCGTGTTTCCCGCTTCCAGCGTGTTCGACAAGAGCCACGAATGGTCATGCCCCTGCACGACATAAAGCGTGTTGCTTGCCATGTCCTTGCCCGCGACGAACCACGGCTCGCCGCTGCCGTCCTTCGCGCCGCCGATACCAATGCCCTTTCGCTGCCCAAAGGTATAGAACGCCAGTCCGATATGCTCGCCGACGACCTTGCCATCCGGCGTCTCCATCGGACCGGGCTTGGTCGGCAAATAGCGATTCAGGAATTCGCGAAACGGCCGTTCGCCGATAAAACAGATACCGGTCGAATCCTTCTTCTTCGCGTTCGGCAAACCGATCCGGGCCGCGATCTCGCGGACCTGCGTCTTCGGAATTTCTCCGAGCGGAAACAGCGTCTTCGATAACTGCTGCTGATTCAACCGATGCAGAAAGTACGACTGATCTTTCGTGGAATCGGTCGCCTTGAGCAACTGGAACAGGCCGTCCTGCTCGCGCACGCGCGCGTAATGCCCGGTCGCGATGGTTTGCGCGCCGAGCGACATCGCGTGATCCAGGAACGCCTTGAACTTGATCTCGGCATTGCACAGCACGTCCGGATTCGGCGTGCGGCCGGCCGAGTACTCGCGCAGGAACTCCGCGAAGACGCGGTCCTTGTATTCCGCGGCGAAGTTCACGGCTTCCACGTCGATGCCGAGCAGATCCGCCACCGACACCACGTCGATCCAGTCCTGACGCGTCGAGCAATATTCGCCGTCGTCGTCGTCTTCCCAGTTCTTCATGAAGAGGCCGACGACGTCGTAACCCTGCTCTTTCAGAAGCCATGCCGTGACCGACGAATCCACGCCGCCCGACATGCCCACCACTACTCTGCGCTTGCTCATAGGAATACCGCGGCTCAAGTCTGCTTAAGAGGCGCGACCGGCGCGACCGAATGCGTATGAATGAAATCGAGCGGCACGCGCCGCCCGGATAAATAATCGTCGACCCGCTGCATGACGAGCGGCGTCCGATGCCGCTCGCTGATCGCGCGGAGCTCGTCGGCGGTCAACCACATCACGCGGACAATGCCTTCGTCCAGCGCCCGCCCCGCCGTCTCGCCGAGCGACTTGCCGCAAAACGTAAAGCTCAGATACGTGACATCGCCGCTCGCCCGCGTGAAGTGCGTCATGTACGCGCCGACGAAGGCCTCGGGTTCGAAGCGATGCGCCGTTTCTTCCAGCGTCTCGCGGATAGCTGCCTGAACCAGCGATTCGCCTGCTTCCAGATGACCGGCAGGCTGGTTGATTTTCAGGCCGCCGGATGTGTGCTCCTCGACGACGAGGAAGCGTCCATCGGCTTCGATGACCGAAGCCACCGTGACGTGAGGAGCCCAAGTATCTGATTTCATGTTCGATATTTTATCGTGCCGACGCTCATCGCGCCCGGCGCCTTCGAAGCTCGCTCGTGAGAACGAGTGACAACCCTCGGCGGGAAAGAACGAGTGCCGGATCGGCTCATTCTTCGGTTACAGTGGAGACAGCCGTTGATTCCAGCATTTGAAACGAAACTCAGCCCCGAGTTTCCTGACGCCAGCCCCGGCGCGGAAGCGAGAAGACAGGAGGATTCGAATATGCACATCGGAGTGCCTGCTGAAACGGGGGCGAACGAGGCGCGTGTCGCCGCCACGCCCGAAACGGTCAAGAAACTCGTCACTCAGGGGCATCGTGTTTCGGTGCAAAGCGGCGCGGGCTTGCGAGCAAGTTATGTCGACGACGCCTTCGCGCAATCGGGCGCCGATCTCGTCGATGCCGCCACCGCTTTTTCCGCCGAACTCGTTCTGAAAGTTCAGTCTCCGGGCATCGACGAACTCGCGTGGCTCACGCCGGGCGCCGTGGTCATCGGCATGCTCGATCCATTCAATACCGAAAACACCGCGCGGATCGCCGCCACCGGCGTGACGGCGTTCGCGCTCGAAGCCGCGCCGCGCACGACGCGCGCGCAGAGTCTCGACGTGCTGTCGTCGCAGGCGAACATCGCGGGATACAAGGCGGTGCTCGTCGCCTGCCAGTATTACCAGCGCTTCATGCCGATGCTGATGACCGCCGCCGGCACCGTGAAAGCCGCGCGCGTGCTCGTGCTGGGCGCGGGCGTCGCGGGACTGCAGGCGATTGCGACGGCCAAGCGCTTGGGCGCCGTGGTCGAAGCGTCGGATGTGCGGCCAGCCGTGAAAGAGCAGATCGAATCCCTGGGCGCGAAGTTCGTCGATGTCCCCTTCGAAACCGACGAGGAACGCGCGGCGGCGGAAGGCGTGGGCGGCTACGCGCGGCCCATGCCGCCGAGCTGGCTCGCGCGTCAGTCGGCGCAGGTGCATGAACGCGCGAAGGCGGCGGATATCGTCATCTCGACCGCGCTGATTCCCGGCCGTCCCGCGCCCACCTTGCTGTCCGTGGAAACGGTCAAGCATATGAAACCGGGCTCGGTGATCGTCGATCTCGCGGCGGGACGCGGACCCGAATTCGACGGCCGTAAAGGCGGCAACTGTCCGCTCACCGAAGTCGATCAGGTGGTGATGAAGCATGACGTGCATATCGTAGGCTTCACGAATCTGGCGTCGATGGTCGCCACCGACGCCTCCGCGCTCTACGCGCGCAACCTGCTCGACTTCCTGAAGCTGATCATCACGAAGGAAGGCACGCTCAACATCGACCTTGCGGACGATATCGTCGCGGCCACGCTTCAGTGCCGCGACGGGCAAGTCACGCGCCCGGCGGCTTAAAAGCACACGGAGATCAACATGGACGTCATCAATCACACGGTGATCAATCTCATCATCTTCGTGCTGGCGATTTACGTCGGCTACCACGTGGTCTGGAACGTCACGCCCGCGCTGCACACACCCTTGATGGCGGTGACGAATGCAATCTCGGCAATCGTCATCGTTGGCGCGATGCTCGCGGTCGGTCTGACAATCGGCGGCGCTGGCAAGTTCTTCGGCACGCTCGCGGTGCTGCTTGCGGCGGTGAACGTGTTCGGCGGCTTTCTCGTGACCCGGCGAATGCTTGAAATGTTCAAGCGCAAAGAGCCGAGAAAACTCATCAAGAAGGAGGGCGCGTAAATGAGCATGAACGTCGTCACTCTTCTGTATCTCGTCGCTTCGGTATGCTTCATTCAGGCGCTGAAGGGCTTGTCCAATCCGAAGACCGCGCGCATCGGCAATACGTTCGGCATGGCGGGGATGGCGATCGCCATCGTCACCACGCTCGCGCTCATCGCGAAGCAGGCTTCCTATCTCGGTTCCAATCTCTCGCTCGGACTCACGCTCTTGTTCGCGGCGCTTCTGATCGGCGGCGCGGCGGGCGCCTATATCGCGGCGAAAGTCGAGATGACGAAGATGCCCGAACTCGTCGCCGCGATGCACTCGCTGATCGGGCTCGCGGCGGTCTGCATTGCGTATGCCGTGGTGTCGGAACCTTCGGCGTTCGGCCTTGCGCCGCCGGGCTATTACATGCCGTACGGCAATCGCGTCGAGTTGTTCATCGGCACGTTCGTCGGGGCGATCACGTTTTCCGGTTCGGTGATCGCGTTCGGCAAGCTGTCGGGCAAGTACAAGTTCCGGCTCTTTCAGGGCGCGCCCGTCACGTATTCGGGACAGCATCTCATCAACTTGCTCCTTGCCGTGGCGATGATCGGCTTCGGCGTGATTTTCATGCTGACGCAATCATGGTTGCCGTTCATCGTGATGACGTTGATCGCGTTCGCGCTGGGCGTGCTCATCATCATTCCGATTGGCGGCGCGGATATGCCGGTGGTCGTGTCCATGCTCAATTCGTACTCGGGCTGGGCGGCGGCGGGCATTGGTTTCTCGCTCAACAATCCGATGCTGATCATCGCGGGTTCGCTGGTGGGATCGTCGGGCGCGATTCTGTCCTACATCATGTGCCGGGCGATGAACCGCTCCTTTTTCAACGTGATTCTCGGCGGCTTCGGCGGCGAAGCGGGCGGCCCGGCGGTGGGCGGCGCGCAGGAACAGCGCCCGGTGAAATCCGGTTCCGCCGATGACGCGGCCTTCATGCTCGGCAATGCGGAAAGCGTGGTGATCGTGCCGGGTTACGGGCTTGCGGTGGCGCGCGCGCAGCATGCGCTGAAGGAACTGACGGACAAGCTCGTGGAGAAAGGCATCGACGTGCGCTATGCGATTCATCCGGTCGCCGGGCGCATGCCGGGGCACATGAACGTACTGCTCGCCGAAGCGGAAGTGCCCTACGAAATGGTGCAGGAGATGGACGACATCAACAGCGAGTTCGGGCAGGTGGATGTGGTGCTCGTGCTCGGCGCCAACGACGTGGTGAATCCTGCGGCGAAGACCGACCCGAAATCGGCGATTGCAGGCATGCCGATTCTTGAAGCGTACAAGGCGCGCACGATCATCGTGAACAAGCGGTCGATGGCGGCGGGCTACGCCGGGCTCGATAACGAACTGTTCTATATGGACAAGACGATGATGGTTTTCGGGGACGCGAAGAAGGTGGTGGAGGATATGATGAAGGCGGTGGATTGAGGGGCTGACGTTCATTTTTGCCTGGTCCGAGGGAGCATCTGGACCAGGCAAGCATCAGTTATGAAAATCTTGAATCCGCATTGCGAGCGAGAGCAGATCACGATGATAGTCGTAACGCGCGACCACGCTGATCAGGAAGAGCGCACCGATGGCAAAACCCACTTGCGTAGAAGTGGTCCCCAGCGCGACGAGACCCGCTGCTGCAGCCTCGAAGCTCTTAAAGTGAATAATCGCATCCACACCTTTAAGGGTTCCACTCGCTTCGACAAGAGTCGCGACTAGTGCCGATAGCGCGATTTTGTCGACGGACCCAATGCATCGTGCAATGGCGGCTTTTCGACGCTCGGAGACAATACGAATCCATTCGGTGGCGCTCTGCAAGTCTGCTGTTGGAAATGCAGCTAACCTGCTGGCAAACGTCATATCGTGCTCGAACTCTTTTCGTTCGCGCAGGTTCTCGTACTGCCTAAACTGAAAGGCTAGCTTTAATTGGCCGCTTTCTGGCCAAGCGATAACAAGATTGGAAACCAGCCAGATCAACCAGACGACAGTAAAGGTTAGCAGCCAACCCGTCCTCCCAGGCAGAAATTGATGTTTTGCCATCCAAGCGAAAAACCCTGCGAGGAAGACAACGAAGAAACCTCCATAAAAGACAATACTTGTTAGCCGCTTTCTCTTTTGATGTTGCGGCTTTTTTTCTTTCTCAAGAGCTTTCGCTCTGAGTGGCTCTGCATCTCTGAGCGCGTCTAGTACATGCTGCACTGCGGCTTCCATCTTTTTTTCCCGACAAGTTGGACGAGCTACTATCTGGCCGCCATGAAAGCAACGGCGGTGCGACGGTAAATGTTAAGCGGCTGGTACACAACGTGAATCGTCTGAAATGCGCCGCCGGTCGGCCGAACCACCTGCCGCGTACAATGTCGCCTTCCGATTCACGCAAACGAAAGCCCCCTCATGTCCTCCCCCCTCTTCGACTGGTTTGTCCCCTGCCCGCGCGGTCTCGAAGCGCCGCTTGCCGCCGAGCTCGCCGAGATCGGGGAGCGCCATGTCGCAAGCGCGCCGTTATCCGGCGGCGGAACGCTTGCCGTCGGCGCACAGGTTCCCGGTGGCGTGCACTTCCGGGGCGGCTGGGTCGCGGGCATGGCGGCGAATCTGCATTCGCGTATTGCGAGCCGCGTGCTCTTGAAGATCGCGCAGGGCCCGTATCGTAACGAACACGATATCTACGAACTCACGCACCAGCAGCGCTGGGAGCAATGGTTCACGCCGAGCCAGACAATGCGCGTCGATCTCACCGCCATCAAGTCGCCGGTGAAGAGCCTCGAATTCACGACGCTGCGTGTCAAAGATGCCGTCTGCGACCGCCTGCGCGATGTCGCCGGCGCGCGCCCGAGCATCGACACCGCGCAGCCGGACGTGCGCGTGTTCGCGTTCCTCACGGTGAACGAATGCACGCTCTATCTCGATACCTCCGGCGAGCCGCTCTTCAAGCGCGGCTGGCGTCTGGACAAGGGCGCGGCGCCCCTGCGCGAAAATCTTGCAGCCGGCATCCTGCGTCTCACGGGATGGACGCCCGGCACGCCGCTCTTTGATCCGATGTGCGGCAGCGGCACCTTCCTCGCCGAAGCCGCGCAGACCGCGCTCGATATCGCGCCGGGTAGCGAACGGCGTTTTGGCTTCGAGAAGCTCAAGCCGTTTCATCCGGGCATGTGGCAGAAGCTCAAGTCGGCCGCTGGCGAAGCGAAGCGCGCCGCGCGCTCCGCGCGCTCGGAGTTGAACATCTTCGGCAGCGACATCTCCGGCGACATGCTGGAAAAGGCGCGTGCCAATCTGAGCCGCGCCGGTGTATCGAACCTGCAGCTCAAACAGGTCGATGCCCGCAACATGATGCCGCCCACGGAAGCGCCCGGCATTCTCGTGGCGAATCCGCCGTATGGCGAGCGGATCGAAGTGCGTGGACGCGGCCCGCGCGGCGAGATTCGCGACACGCCGCGCTCGCGTCGCGACGATCGTGACGACGAAGAAGCCTTCGCGCGCGCTCAACCCGATCCCGCCGATACCGAATTCTTCATCTCCTTCGGCAACGCGCTCAAGCAACGCTTCCCGGGCTGGCGCGCCTACGTGCTGACCTCGGACCGCAAGCTGCCGGGCATGTTGCGGTTGCGCGAATCGACCAAGACGCCGCTCTTCAATGGCGCGCTCGAATGCCGTTTGTTCCGCTTCGATCTGATCGCGGGCAGCGTGCGGAATCGGACGAGCGAAGAGTAAGCAGCTTGGTTTGCGAGTAGGCGACACGTCGCAGTGCGGCGTTCGCCGCTTCGCTTCGGTGACTCGACTGCCGACAGTGCGCACCACGGAGGTCGAAGACATGCGACGAATCAATCCGTGATGCTGCGTAGATCCATCGGGCCTGAGACCCTGCGCATCGCCGAAAATCGACATTCCGCGCGCCGATTCGTCCGCGACGAAAGCACATACGCCCCGCGCGCTCCACTCGGCCGCACATTCCGCCCTACCCTCACCGCACTCACCGACTCACCACTAGGCCGAATGGCCGAGTCCCCCTGCATCGAAGCCCGGCGCTACAATCGGCGAATGAACTCACTCACCGAACTCGCCAGCCCCATCGCCGTCGACGTCTATCGCGGCCGCCGCGAACGCGTGCTCGCCGCGATGCGCGCCCAAGGCGGGGGCATCGCCGTCGTGGCTACCGCGCCGGAAGTCTTGCGTAATCGCGACGCCGACTACCCCTTTCGCCACGACAGCTATTTCTACTATCTGACAGGCTTCACCGAGCCCGAGGCGACGCTCGTGCTGAACGCGAGCGCGCAAGACGGCGAGCCTGCATCCATCCTCTTTTGCCGCGAAAAGAACGCCGAGCGCGAAACCTGGGAAGGCTTTCGGTTTGGCCCCGAAGCCGCGCGCGATGCCTTCGGTTTCGATGCCGCCTTCGCCATCGATTCGCTCGACGAGGAGTTGCCGCGTCTCATCGCGGATAGACCCGCGTTGTACTACGCGCTCGGGGCATCGGCGGAAGTGGACGCGCAAGTGCGCGGCTGGCTCGCCGCCGTGCGCGCGCAAGGCCGCAGCGGTGTTCGCGCGCCGGAAGAGGCACGCAATCTCCTGCCGCTGCTCGACGAGATGCGGCTCGTGAAAGACGCGCACGAAATCGCGATCATGCGACGCGCCGGGTCGATTTCCGCCGAAGCGCATCGGCGCGCCATGCGTGCGTGTCGTCCCGGCATGCACGAATACGAGATCGAAGCCGAACTGCTCTATACGTTCCGCCGACGCGGCGCGCAGGCGCCCGCTTACGGTTCCATCGTCGCGGCGGGGGCGAATGCCTGCGTGCTGCACTATCCGGCGGGCAATGCCATCGCGCGGGATGGCGACCTGATCCTCATCGACGCCGCCTGCGAACTCGACGGCTACGCCTCCGACATCACACGCACTTTCCCGGCAAGCGGTCTGTTCACGCCGCCGCAGCGCGAGCTTTACGACATCGTGCTGGCCGCGCAAAGCGCCGCCATCGAAGCGACCCGCGCCGGCGTCAGTTTCGACGCGCCGCATCAGGCTGCGGTGAAAGTGCTGTCGCAAGGTTTGCTCGATACCGGCATCCTCGATAAAGCGAAGTTCGGCACTATCGACGACGTGATCGGCGAACGCGCCTTCGCGCGCTTCTACATGCATCGCACGGGGCACTGGCTCGGCATGGACGTGCATGACGCGGGCGACTATCGCAACGCCGACGGCCCGCGCGATGCGCAGGGCGCGCGCGAGTGGCGCACGCTCGCCGCGGGCAACGCGCTCACCATCGAACCAGGCCTTTACGTGCGCGCCGCCGAAGACGTGCCCGAGCGCTACTGGAACATCGGCATTCGTATCGAGGACGACGCCATCGTCACGCCTAATGGCTGCGAGCTGCTCACCCGCGAGGTGCCCGTCGATGCCGACGAAATCGAAGCGCTGATGCGCGAATCGAACCAAGACTGATATGAACGACACGACCAGGCCCGTGCACGACGAAGGGCATTTCGACCATGACATCGCCATTGTCGGCGCGGGGCCGGTCGGGCTCGCGCTTGCGGGCTGGCTTGCGCGGCGCAGCGCCACGCAACGCTTGTCGATCGCGTTGATCGACGCACGCACGCCTGAAGCCGCCGCGAGCGATCCGCGTTCGCTCGCGCTCTCGCATGGCAGCCGCGTGATGCTTCAGCCGCTCGGCTTTCCCGCCGATGCCACGCCGATCCGCCGCATCCACGTGTCGCAGCGCGGGCACTTCGGCCGCACGCTGATCGAGCACGACGAACACGAGTTGCCCGAGCTGGGCTACGTGGTGCGCTACGGTTCGCTCGTCAGTGCGCTTGCCAGCGGGGTGCGCGCAACGAACGTGGACTGGCTCACCGAGACCTCCGCGCTGCCGCCGCTGCAGGACGACGAGGGCGTCACCTTGCCGCTCAAGTCGTCGGCGGGCGAACGCACGATCCGCGTGCGCGTGCTGGTGAACGCAGAAGGCGGGCTGTATCAGCAGACTTCGGGCGAGAGCGCCGTCTCGAACGAACGGCACGCGCGCGATTACGCGCAAACGGCGATCGTCGGTACGGTGAGCGTATCGGAGCCTCAGGCGAACGTGGCATGGGAGCGCTTCACGCGCGAAGGTCCGATTGCGTTGCTGCCCTGCGGCGGCGCGCGTCACGCGGACTATTCGCTCGTCTGGTGCGGTTCGCCCGATGAAGCCGCGCGGCGCATGCAGCTCGACGACTCGGCGTTTCTCGCCGAACTCGGCGATGCCTTCGGTACGCGCATGGGCCGCTTCACGCGCATCGCGTCGCGGGCGGCGTTTCCGCTCGGGCTCACCGCGCTCCACGCGCTGGTGGATCGCCGCACGGTCGCAATTGGCAACGCGGCGCAGACCTTGCACCCGGTCGCGGGTCAAGGACTGAACTTGGGCTTGCGCGATGCACGCGCGCTGTCGGATGCCTTGTCCGCCGATGGCGCGCGTCCGCTTGCGCTTCTGCGCTTCGCTCAACGCCGCGCGCTCGACCGGCGTCTGACGATCGGCGCCACCGATACGCTCGCGCGCATCTTCACGATGGACTTCGCTCCGCTTGCCGCGATGCGCGGGCTTGCCTTGACGGCGCTCGAGTTCCTGCCGCCATTGAAGACGGCGCTCGCCCGTCAGATGATGTTCGGGCAAAGACGCTGATCCGCTTTCTATCTGTATTCGGCGGCGGGTCGCACGACGCGACGCCGCCTCATTCGTCAGCACAAAGCCCGACTTATCCTCTATGAGCTTGTCCGCTTTCATAGAAGATTTAAAGACTTGCGCGCGATTGCTCTTAATTTCAGCACCCGCTTCGCGTTAAAATACGCGTTTCCCTTCAGCACTAGCAAACGCTCGACGCAGCGCGGCGCTTTTCATGGCGCCTTGCTTCATGTCGTCGGCGCCACGCCCAAGCCTTCATGCCAAGCATTGGTTCACACATTCTGCGCAACAACCTGTTCGTCGCCCCGATGGCAGGCGTCACCGACCGTCCGTTCCGTCAGCTCTGCAAGCGCATGGGCGCGGGCTACGCGGTGTCGGAGATGGTCGCTTCGAACGCGCAGTTGTGGAAGAGCGAAAAGACCATGCGGCGCGCCAACCACGCGGGCGAAGTCGAGCCAATCTCCGTTCAGATCGCGGGCGCCGACCCGCAGATGCTGGCCGAAGCCGCGCGCCACAACGTCGCGAACGGCGCGCAGGTCATCGACATCAACATGGGATGTCCCGCCAAGAAGGTTTGCAACGTCGCGGCGGGTTCCGCGCTCCTGCAGAACGAAGAACTCGTGGCGCGTATCGTCGAGACGGTGGTTCAGGCCGTCGGCGTAGGGCCGGATGCCGTGCCCGTCACGCTCAAGATTCGCACGGGGTGGAATCGCGAGAACAAGAACGCGCTGAACATCGCGCGGATCGCGGAAGATGCCGGCATCTCCATGCTCACCGTGCATGGCCGCACGCGCGCGGACCTCTATAAGGGCGACGCCGAATACGAGACCATCGCGGCCGTCAAGAACGCGGTGAAGATTCCAGTGGTCGCGAACGGCGACATCACGACGCCCGAGAAGGCGCGGCACGTGCTGACGGTGACGGGCGCGGACGCGATCATGATCGGCCGCGCGGCGCAGGGTCGACCGTGGCTCTTTCGCGAGATCGAACATTTTCTGACGACGGGCGAACGGCTGCCGCCGCCGCTCATCGAAGAGATCCAGCAGGTGATGAACGAGCACCTCGAAGATCACTACGCTTTCTACGGGGAATTCACGGGCGTACGGACTGCGCGCAAGCATATCGGCTGGTACACTCGCGGCCTTTCCGGCGCCAACACCTTCCGGCACCGGATGAATACGCTGGACACGACCAAAGAACAATTGCTCGCGGTCAACGAATTCTTCGACGCGCAAAAAGCGTTGTCCGACCGTCTGGTCTATGTCGACGAGAGCGGCGACGACTGCGACGCGGCTGCCGAAGAATCGTGCGGCGGGCATCACGACATAGACCGACAAAAAGCCGCATGAGCAGACATAACATCGAACAATGCGTCCGCCAGAGCCTGGACAATTATTTTCAGGATCTGGACGGCTCCAACCCGCACGACGTCTACGACATGGTGATTTCGTGCGTGGAAAAACCGCTGCTCGAAGTGGTGCTCGAGCAGGCAGGCGGCAACCAGTCGCTTGCGGCCGAGTATCTCGGCATCAACCGCAACACATTACGCAAGAAGCTTCAGCAGCACGGATTGATTTGATTCATCGGACCGGGGCGTCCGCCCTGGTCTGGCCTGGCTATCCTTTTTGGTTTCAGTGTTCACCATGATCAAGCAAGCGCTCATTTCCGTTTCCGACAAATCCGGCATCATCGACTTCGCCAAATCGCTGGCGGAGCTTGGCGTCAAGCTCCTCTCGACCGGCGGCACGGCGAAACTGCTGGCCGACGCGGGCTTGCCCGTCACGGAGGTCGCCGACTACACCGGCTTTCCGGAAATGCTCGATGGGCGCGTGAAGACGCTGCATCCCAAGGTTCACGGCGGCATTCTCGCGCGCCGCGATCTGCCGGAGCACATGGCGGCGCTGGAAAAGCACGACATTCCGACCATCGATCTGCTGGTGGTGAATCTGTATCCGTTCGTGCAGACCGTGGCGAAGGAAGAGTGCTCGCTGGAAGACGCCATCGAGAACATCGATATCGGCGGGCCGACCATGCTGCGCTCGGCGGCGAAGAATCATCGCGATGTCACCGTGATCGTCGATCCGGCCGATTACGCCACCGTGCTCGACGAAATGCGCGCGAATCACAACAGCGTGGCCTACAAGACGAACTTCCGTCTCGCCACCAAAGTGTTCGCGCATACCGCGCAATACGACGGCGCGATCACGAACTATCTGACGAGTCTGACCGAAGAGCTTCAGCACGCAACTCGCAATACGTATCCGGCAACCTTCAACGTCGCTTTCGAGAAGGTGCAGGATCTGCGTTACGGCGAGAATCCGCATCAGAGCGCGGCGTTCTATCGCGATCTCGCGGTGCCCGCTGGCGCGCTCGCTAACTACGAGCAGTTGCAGGGCAAGGAACTCTCGTACAACAACATCGCCGATTCCGACGCGGCATGGGAATGCGTGAAGACCTTCGACGCGCCCGCCTGCGTCATCATCAAGCATGCGAATCCGTGTGGCGTGGCGCTTGGCGCAAACGCGCACGAAGCCTACTCGAAGGCGTTCAAGACCGATGCTACGTCGGCGTTCGGCGGCATCATCGCGTTCAATCGCGAAGTGGACGAAGCGGCGGCGCAGGCCGTAGCCAAGCAGTTCGTCGAAGTGCTGATCGCGCCTTCGTTCAGCGATGCCGCGCGCGCGGTGTTCGCGGCCAAGCAGAACGTGCGTCTCTTGCAGATCGCGCTCGGCGACGGTCATAACGCGTTCGACCTGAAGCGCGTGGGCGGCGGGCTGCTGGTGCAATCGCTCGATTCGAAAAACGTGCAGCCGCATGAACTGCGCGTGGTGACGAAGCGCCACCCCACGCCCAAGGAAATGGACGACCTCATGTTTGCGTGGCGCGTGGCGAAGTTCGTGAAGTCGAACGCCATCGTGTTCTGCGGCGGCGGCATGACGCTTGGCGTCGGCGCGGGGCAGATGAGCCGCGTGGATTCGGCGCGCATTGCGGGCATCAAGGCGCAGAACGCGGGTCTCACGCTGACCGGCTCGGCCGTGGCTTCGGACGCGTTCTTCCCGTTCCGCGACGGGCTCGACGTGGTGGTCAATGCAGGCGCGACCTGCGTGATCCAGCCAGGCGGCTCCATGCGCGACGACGAAGTGGTCGCCGCCGCCGACGAGCACAATGTTGCGATGATTCTCACCGGCACGCGTCATTTCCGCCATTAATCGCTGCGGCATCCTTTATTATTGGCCTGTTTGCGCTGCCTGCTAATTGGCGGCACAAATAGGCCAATTTCATTTCGAACGACCGCCACGCCGGAGCGCATTTCCGCAAACATGAGAATTCTAGGCATCGATCCGGGCTTGCGCGTGACCGGCTTCGGCATCATCGACAAGTCCGGGCACTCGCTCACCTACGTGACGAGCGGCGTGATCAAGACAGCCGACGCAGACTTGCCTTCGCGTCTGAACACCATCTTCGAGGGCATTTCCACGCTCATCGGGCAGCACAATCCAGATCAGGCGGCGATCGAAAAAGTCTTCGTGAACGTGAATCCGCAGTCCACGCTGCTGCTTGGCCAGGCGCGCGGCGCGGCCATCTGCGGCATGGTGGCGAGCGGCCTGCCGGTCGCGGAATACACCGCGCTGCAATTGAAGCAAGCCGTGGTCGGCTATGGCCGCGCCACCAAGGAGCAAATGCAGCAGATGGTCGTGCGTCTGCTCGGCCTGACAGGCGTACCCAGCACCGACGCAGCGGATGCGCTCGGCATGGCGATCTGCCATGCGCATGGCGGCACCGGCCTCGCGGCGCTCGGCACCATCGCGCCGTCGCTGGCGAAAAAAGGCTTGCGCGTCAGGCGCGGTCGTCTCATCGGCTAATCAACCTCGATACTTACTGCAAATATGATCGGTCGCATTGCCGGCGTTCTGCTAGAAAAAAATCCGCCGCATCTGCTCGTCGATTGCGGCGGCGTCGGCTACGAAATCGACGTGCCGATGAGCACCTTCTACAACCTGCCGCATGCCGGCGAGAAGGTCGTCCTGCTCACGCAGATGATCGTGCGTGAAGACGCGCATCTGCTGTACGGATTTCTCACCGCGCAGGAGCGTTCGACGTTTCGCGAGTTGTTAAAGATCAGCGGCATCGGCGCGCGCATGGCGCTGGCCGTGCTCTCCGGCATGAGCGTGCAGGAGCTCTCGCAAACGGTGACGACGCAGGACGCCGCGCGCCTCACGCGCGTCCCGGGCATCGGCAAGAAGACGGCCGAACGTCTGCTGCTCGAACTCAAGGGCAAGCTCGGCGCCGATCTCGGCGCAATGGCAAGCGCGGCTTCGCAGTCCGATCACGCCTCCGACATCCTCAATGCCCTGCTTGCGCTCGGCTATTCCGAGAAAGAAGCGCTCACCGCGATCAAGAACGTGCCTGCCGGAACCGGCGTCTCCGAGGGCATCAAGCTCGCGCTCAAGGCGCTCTCGAAAGGCTGATTCTGCGGGCGTTTCGTGTGTTGCGCCATTAGGCCGTTCGGCCAGGTTCATCGCGGGAAAGCTCGCTGTACAATCGACGGATGATCGAAACCGACAAACTCGCCGCTGAGCGCATCATCGCGGCCACGCCCGTCTCGCCGAACGAAGAAGCCTTCGAGCGCGCGTTGCGACCGCGCCAGCTCGACGAATACGTTGGCCAGGAAAAGGTGCGCGGCCAGCTCGAGATTTTCATCGAGGCGGCCAAGCGCCGTTCGGAAGCGCTTGATCATGTACTGCTGTTCGGGCCGCCGGGTCTTGGCAAGACGACACTCGCGCACATCATCGCGCGGGAAATGGGCGTTAATTTGCGACAGACCTCGGGGCCGGTTCTGGAACGCGCGGGCGACCTCGCTGCCCTCCTCACCAATCTCGAAGCGAATGACGTGTTGTTCATTGACGAGATTCATCGGCTCTCGCCGGTCGTCGAGGAAATTCTTTATCCGGCGCTGGAGGATTATCAGATCGACATCATGATCGGCGAAGGCCCGGCCGCGCGTAGCGTGAAACTGGATCTGCAGCCGTTCACGCTCGTCGGCGCGACCACGCGCGCGGGCATGTTGACCAATCCTCTGCGCGACCGCTTCGGCATTGTGTCGCGGCTCGAGTTTTATAACGCGAGCGAACTGGCGCGTATCGTGTCGCGTTCGGCTTCGTTGCTGAAGGCGGAGATCGTGCCCGAGGGCGCGCTCGAGATTGCGCGGCGTTCGCGTGGCACGCCGCGTATCGCGAACCGGCTGCTGCGCCGCGTGCGCGATTTCGCCGAGGTGAAAGCGGACGGCAACATTACCGCCGAAGTCGCGGATGCCGCGCTGAAGATGCTCGATGTCGACCCCGTCGGCTTCGACCTGATGGACCGCAAGCTGCTCGAAGCCATCCTGCAGAAGTTCGATGGCGGCCCGGTGGGCGTGGACAATCTCGCGGCGGCTATCGGCGAAGAGCGCGATACCATCGAAGACGTGCTGGAGCCGTATCTGATTCAGCAAGGGTATTTGCAACGCACGCCGCGCGGGCGCGTGGCGACGTTGCTGACTTATCGGCACTTCGGGCTGGCTGCGCCCGATGCAGGGCCGATTCGCGAGCTTTGGGATGCGAAGGGGTGAGGGTTAGGCTTGCTTTCGCAACCCATCGTCGTCCGTATCCGTCGCCAGATGCGAAACGTCGCCCCACGAAACCACCCTCGCCGCATCCCCGTCGTAATCCACGACATTGACGCTGCAATTCAACAACGGCCAGTCGCGAGCGTCCTGCAACGACAGCTTCTTAGCAAACCGATAGATGCAGTCCAGCACGCCGCCATGCGCCACGCACGCAATGCGCCCGCCCGGATGCGCGGCTAGGATAGGCTCCATTGCATGCACGACACGGTGATAAAACACCCGCTGTGATTCGCCACCCGGCGGCGTAAAACCCGGGTCCCGAGTTTGCCACTCGACAAACTCCGCAGGAAACTTCTCGCTGATCTCGTCGCTGTCGTGACCTTGAAACGCGCCGTACAAGCGCTCGCGCAGTCCCTTCGAAAGACACAGTTCGAGCCCGAGCGCATCCGCGAAAGGACGCGCCGTTTGCTGCGCGCGTTGCAGGTCACTCGAATAGACCGCATCGAGCCCGCCCTCGCGCGCCAAGCGCCGGCCCAGTTGCTCGGCCTGCAGACGCCCGTGCTCGGAGAGCGGAATGTCGATATGCCCTTGTATGCGCTTGATGCGATTCCAGTCGGTTTCGCCGTGGCGAATGAAAAGGATCTGAGTGGTCATGGCGTTTCCGGTTGCGGCCGCACTTGCAGCCAGAATGTGACCGGCCCGTCGTTCACGAGCGATACCTGCATGTCCGCACCGAATTCGCCGGTCTCGACCACCGGATGCTTCTTGCGCGCCTCGCGCACGAAGTGGTCGAAGAGGCGCTTGCCTTCGTCGGGCGGCGCGGCGGGCGTGAAGCTCGGACGCAAGCCGCTCGACGTATCGGCGGCAAGCGTGAATTGCGACACCAGCAAGACGCCGCCCGCGCGCCCCGCGCCATCCATGTTCTGCACGGAAAGATTCATCTTGCCGGCAGCGTCGCTGAAGACTCGATACGCAAGCATCTTCGCCAGCAGCTTGTCGGCGGTTGCTTCGTTGTCGCCGCGCTCGGCGCAGACCAGCGCGAGCAAGCCTGCGCCGATGGCGCCCGTGACACGCTCGCCCACGCGCACGTCGGCGCGCGCCACGCGCTGGATGAGCGCAATCATGCGGTCAACGTGATCCGCGCAAAACGGCGCTTGCCGACTTGCACGACGAACTCGCCCGCCTCGACCTTCAAGCCTTTGTCGTTGATAGTCACGCCATCGATCTTCACGCCGTTCTGCTCGATGTTACGCAGCGCTTCGCTCGTCGATGGCGCGAGTCCCGCCTGCTTGAGCAACTGACCGATCGCGAGCGGCGCACCCGCGAGCGTGACGCTCGGGATATCGTCCGGCACGCCGCCCTTCGCGCGATGATTGAAGTCTTCGAGCGCGCGCTCGGCATCTGGCGCCGAATGAAAGCGCGTGACGATCTCCTGCGCCAGCAACACCTTGAAGTCGCGCGGATTGCGGCCGCCTTCCGCTTCCTTCTTGAAGCCCGCGATTTCCTCGATGCTGCGGAAAGACAGCAGTTCGAAATATCGCCACATGAGCACGTCGGAGATGCTCATCAGCTTGCCGAACATCTCCGTCGGCTTCTCGCTGATGCCAACGTAATTGTGCTTCGACTTCGACATCTTCTCGACGCCATCGAGACCTTCGAGCAGCGGCATCGTCAGAATACATTGCTGCTCTTGACCGTATTGCTTTTGCAATTCGCGGCCGACAAGCAGATTGAATTTTTGGTCCGTGCCGCCGAGTTCGAGGTCCGCGTTCAGCGCGACGGAGTCGTAGCCTTGCATCAGCGGGTAAAGCAACTCGTGGATGGAAATGGGCACGCCGCCCTGAAAGCGCTTGGTGAAATCCTCGCGTTCCAAAATGCGCGCGACCGTGTAGCGCGATGCCAGCTTGATCATGCCGTCGGCGCCGAGCGGCATCGACCATTCGCTGTTGTAGCGAATCTCGGTCTTCTCGCGGTCGAGCACGAGCGCGGCCTGTTCGAAATACGTCTTTGCGTTGTTTTCGATCTGCTCGCGTGTGAGCGGCGGGCGGGTGGCGTTGCGGCCGGAGGGATCGCCGATCAGCGAAGTGAAATCGCCGATCAGAAAAATGACCTGATGCCCGAGGTCCTGCAACTGGCGCATCTTGTTCAGCACGACCGTATGGCCGATATGAATGTCCGGCGCCGTCGGATCGAGGCCGAGCTTGATGCGCAGCGGCTTGCCCGTGGCCGCGCTTTTGGCGAGCTTCTGCGCGAATTCGTCTTCGATCAGCAGTTCATCGCAACCGCGCTTGGCGATGGCGAGCGCGTTGCGCACTTCGTCGGTAATCGGAAAGGCTTGCGCGGCAGGTGCGTTGGATTCAGTGGTCATGCTTTGCGGCTTGTGAGGTCAAAATGAGCGGTCGCGGGCGGCACTAACGCCGATGACGAAGCCGTCCGAACAACGCGGCGACATTCGCGAAAATGAGTGCAATTGCAGGTTCGAGCCGACGATTTTACGCGATGACGTGCCCTTTCGCGCCCTTTCGGCCAGCAATCGCGCCCGAATTGCAGAACGAGGCTTTTGACGCCGCTTAACGATTCGGCCAGTTACGCGGATAATCGCGGCTTAGCGGACTCGAGCGAATCGAAGGAGAGCAGCGTGGGTAAAAAGACCGAGGTAATCGAAAGCGGCGCGGCGGACGGCGTGTACTTCGGTTTGATGTCCGGCACGAGCATGGATGGCGTCGATGGCGTCGCGGTGCAGTTCGCGACCGGCAAGACGCCCGTTGTTCTTGGCGAGGCTCACGTCTCGTTCTCGAAGGGTTTGCGCGACGCGCTTTTCGAACTGCAAGCGCCCGGCGCCAACGAGCTTGAACGCGAGGCGCTCGCCGCCAACGCGCTCGCCACGCGCTACGCCGTTTGCTGCCACGAGTTGCAGAGCATGAGCGGCTATTCGTCCACAAAGGTGCGCGCAATCGGCGTGCATGGCCAGACGGTGCGGCATCGGCCGGAAAAGGGTTACACGCGCCAGATCAACAATCCCGCGTTGCTGGCGGAAATGACGAACATCGACGTAATAGCAGATTTCCGCAGCCGCGATGTCGCCGCCGGCGGCCAGGGCGCGCCGCTCGTGCCGGCGTTTCACGCGACGCTCTTCGGCGCGAAAAACGAAACGCGCGTGGTCTGCAATCTCGGCGGTATCAGCAACATCACGATTCTCTCGTCGAGCGGCGCGGTACGCGGCTTCGACTGCGGCCCGGCAAATGCGCTGCTCGACGAATGGGCGCTTCGTCATCTGCAAAGACCCTATGACGATGGCGGACAATTCGCGGCATCGGGTCAAGTCGATCAGGCGCTCCTGAACGCGTTTCTCGATGAACCGTTCTTTCAGGAAGCACCGCCCAAGAGTACCGGGCGCGACTTGTTCAATCCCGCATGGCTCGACGCCAAACTCGCGGCGTTCACGGGCCTCGCTCCCGCCGATGTACAAGCCACGCTCGCCGCGCTGACGGCGACTTCGGTGGCGCGCGAGATCGAGCGTCACGCATCCGACGCCCGCGCGGTCTACGTTTGCGGCGGCGGCGCGCGTAATCCGGTGTTGCTCAGGATGCTTCAACAGGCGCTGGAAGAAAGCGGCGTGGCGGGCGTTCCCGTCATGACGACCGACGCGCTCGGCGTGCCGCCGCAACAGGTCGAGGCTTTTGCCTTCGCATGGCTCGCAATGCGCTGCGTCGCGCGCAAGCCCGGCAATCTGGCAGCCGTGACAGGCGCAGCGGGCGAACGCGTGCTCGGCGCAATCTATCCGCACTGAGCCCACTAAAGCCTGGAAACGAAAACGGAGCCCGAAGGCTCCGTTTTTCATTCGACCGCTAAACCGAACTCAGACCGAGAACGACGATCCGCAACCGCAAGTGGTCGTGGCGTTCGGATTCTTGATCACGAACTGCGCGCCATTGAGGTCGTCCTTATAGTCGATCTCCGCGCCGACGAGATATTGATAGCTCATCGAATCGACGAGCAATTGCACGCCCGCCTTGTCCATTACGGTATCGTCTTCGTTGACGGCTTCGTCGAACGTAAAACCATACTGGAAGCCCGAGCATCCGCCGCCCTGCACGAACACGCGCAGCTTCAGTTCCGGATTGCCTTCTTCATCGATCAATTGCTTGACCTTGTCCGCGGCCGCGTCGGTGAAGACGAAGGGCAAAGGCATCTCGGTCGTGGGGGTGTCGCTCACAGTGCTCATTCGAATTCTCCAATTAAGCTTCTAACCGCTATTGTAGGGCTCTTCCTAACATCGTGCTCGATGTCCATGAAATCAATGGGCTAAAGCAAATTCGACACAATTTGGCGCAGCGCGCGTCAGAACAAAAAAAGCCGCCGGCACGTGCGGTGCGGGCGGCTTTTTCGGGCAACTTCGCGTCCAGTAAGACGGAGGCGAAGCGCCAAAGCGCTTAACGCTTCGAGAACTGCTTCCGGCGGCGTGCCTTGTGGAAACCGACCTTCTTACGTTCCACTTCACGCGCGTCGCGGGTGACGAAGCCAGCGTTCGACAGTTGCGACTTGAGCGTTGCGTCGTAGTCCATCAGCGCGCGGGTGATGCCGTGGCGAACCGCGCCTGCCTGACCCGTTTCACCGCCGCCCGACACGTTGACCTTGATGTCGAACGTGCTTGCGTGATTCGTGAGTTCCAGCGGCTGACGCACGATCATCAGCGAGGTTTCGCGCGAGAAGTAGTCGGCGATGGGCTTGCCATTGACGACGATATCGCCCTTGCCCGACTTGATGAAGACGCGAGCGACGGCGCTCTTGCGGCGGCCCGTACCGTAGTTCCAGTTACCGATCATGTGGGCTCCCCTTAGATCTCGAGCGCTTTAGGCTGTTGAGCCGTATGCGGATGCGTTGCTTCGGCGTAGACCTTCAGCTTCTTGATCATTGCGTAGCCGAGCGGACCCTTCGGCAGCATGCCCTTCACGGCCTTCTCGAGCGCGCGGCCCGGGAAACGCTCTTGCATTTTGCCAAACGTCGTTTCATAGATGCCGCCCGGGTAGCCCGAGTGACGATAGTACTTCTTGTCCGTAGCTTTATTGCCCGTGACCTTCAGCTTGCCGGCGTTGATGATGATGATGAAATCACCAGTGTCGACGTGCGGGGTGAATTCAGGCTTGTGCTTGCCGCGAAGACGGCGTGCCACTTCGCTGGCGACACGGCCGAGAACCTTATCCGTCGCGTCAATCACGTACCATTCACGCGTCACCTCATGGGCTTTTGCGGAAAACGTCTTCATGATCGATCCAAAAATTTAAATCTGCCCTTGGCTGTTTTCAGCCTTTACCTTTGTTCGGTCCTGCTTATATGAGCGTTCAAGAACTTGCGTTCAGGACGCGCTGCAGGCTCTCCCTGGCTTCTCTTCGCGGGCGTGGAACGAAGAGAACTTTGAATTATAAAGGGAAATAGTCGCGGAGGTCAAAAGAATGACGCTTTTGGGCCCGCCGCATGGGCGCTGTGGGCGAAAAAAAAGCCCGAGCGCTGAGGGCTCGGGCTTAATCCACCAAAGGAGGAGGTGGAGGAGACGCGGTAGATGTGTCTAACTGCGACAACCAATGAGACGAGTATAGGCACGGTCATGCGGGGAGGCAAGAAGATTTGCATCGTGAAAGATGAGTTCATAATGTGAAATTTCGGTTACCGTGCAGTGCGCGCAACTTCATCTTTTAAATCATCGCGATAGAACGGATTCAGCGGTCATCCATAGCGATTTAACCCGCTAGAGTCCTTCCTCCACTTCGCGAATCTGTTATCCGGCGGCAATACCCTCACGTAGAGGTTTGCTCGTCAACCGGTATATGCGTGCATGCGCAGCCATCCCGACGACCGCGAGCCGCTACAATGAAACCCCTGTAAACGTAGAACGCTGGAGCCTGAGCATGGAAAGCAAAGTGAGCTGGATGGGACCGGACGGCATGGCGTTCGCGGCCGAAACGGGCAGCGGTCATATCGTTACGATGGACGGAGCGCCCGAAGGCGGCGGACGCAATCTCGCGCCGCGTCCGATGGAAATGGTGCTGCTTGGCACCGGCGGCTGCACCGCCTACGACGTGGTGATGATCCTGAAAAAGAGCCGCCAGGAGATTCAAGGCTGCTCCGTCACGCTCAAGGCCGATCGCGCGAGCGAAGATCCCAAGGTCTTCACGAAGATTCACTTTCACTTTACGGTCACGGGCAAGAATCTGAACCCGGCGACCGTCGAGCGCGCGATCAACCTGTCGCATGACAAGTATTGCTCGGCGTCGATCATGCTGGCGAAGACCGCGGAACTGACGCATTCGTTCGATATCGTCGAAGTCTGAGCGAGCGCGCAAGCAAAAAAGAGCCGGCGTCACGCGCGTGACGCCGGCTCTTTCTTTTGGAATACGACAAAGCGGGCCGATAAGCCGGATTCTGTGCACGCAATACGCCCGAAAGCGATCGCGCGTGGCAGTCATTCCTCTAGGCGCGCCATTGCTGACGCGCTCAAGCTTCCTACCCGCAGACGAACGGGGGCACCGTCCTGCATCTCGAAGATGCGCGCCTGCCTATTTGGAATTGCTCCGGGTGGAGGTTACCGTGCCGGCCAGTCTCACGATGGCCGCGGTGCGCTCTTACCGCACCGTTTCACCCTTACCTGATCTCCCGACTTGCGCCAGGAGCCATCGGCGGTTTGCTTTCTGTTGCCCTGTTCCGCGTGTTGCCACGGATGGCCGTTAGCCATCACCCTGCCCTGTGGAGTCCGGACTTTCCTCGCCCTCGACGCACGAAACGTCGAAGCCGCGACTGCCTGGCCTGCTTTGCGGGGTCGATTCTAGCATCGGGTGTCTACCGCATCTCGAGGAATAGCTTTTTGCCTGGCGAATCGTGCGCGCTGCGTTGGCCGCGACGTCTCACGCGCTGCGTCTGCCCGAACGAAACACTGTCGTATCGTCGTAAAACTCGGGGGATTCGTTTGCTTGCCACCAGCCCGGCACGCCAAGCACCGGTATCGGCGAGAAAGCGCGGCTTTCGATCGTCCCGGCATTCAGGCTTGCCGTTACGCGTTCATCGAGCAAGGCGCGGCGGGCGGTATCGTCAAGAGAGAAGTAGTCAGCGGGCACCGGCACGAGCCACGCGTGACCCGTGCACGCCTTGTACGGCGCAACGAGTTTTTCCAGCAGCGCGTGTCCGAAAATGCGCGCCTCACAGCGCTTACCCCACGCCGCACGGCCCTCGATGAAAAGCGCACGCCAGTCGAAGCGGCGCAAGGCATCGGCGAGCATTGCGTCCGAGTACGCGAAAAACACCGCGTTTTCGTCGAAAAGCGTAAGTGCATCGCGCACGCCGCCGCGCGTCGGACCGATACCGCGCGTCTCGATCTGCTCGGCCTGTCGCGCATTGAGCGCCGCCTTGACGCGCGGATACGCAAACCACATCTGGCCGTTGAAAAAATCGTGGAGGTTATGGCGCGTGGGCACGCATCCCGTTTCGGCGATATGCCCTTCATACGACGCCCCGTCCGGCAAGGCTTCCTGCGCGATAAACGCGAGCGGCCGAGCGCGCCCCGTGACATGCGCGGCGGCTCGGGCGTCGTCGTTCATGACGGACAAATAGCGCGCCGGGCTATCGAGCGCGGCGGCTTGCCAGCGCCTGCCGCGCGTTTCGATCGATGGTAACCACGGGCGCGTCCAGTCTATTGCCGCGAAACGGCCAACGCCGTCTTCAGCCGCCGCCCCCGACGCGCCGCTCACTCAACTTGCCTCCACGAAGCGCCATCCGATCGATTCCCCGCCACGCAGCGGCACGACCTCTTCGTCGCCGACGGAAAACTCGGCGGGCAGCGTCCACGATGCACGCTCGAGCGTCACTTTCTCCGCGCTGCGCGGCAGGCCGTAGAAATCCGCGCCATGAAAGCTCGCGAAACCTTCCAGTTTGTCGAGCGCGCCGGCTTTATCGAAGGCTTCCGTATAGAGTTCGAGCGCGTGGAGCGCCGTGTAGCAGCCCGCGCAACCGCACGCGTGCTCTTTCAAGCCTTTCGGATGCGGCGCGCTGTCCGTGCCGAGGAAAAAGCGCGCGTTGCCGGAAGTCGCCGCCTCGACCAGCGCCACGCGATGCGTCTCGCGCTTCAACACCGGCAGGCAGTAGTAATGCGGCCGGATGCCGCCCACGAGAATGGCATTACGGTTGAACAGCAGGTGATGCGCGGTGATGGTCGCGCCGATCGTGCCATCGGGACCTTCGGCGTCGCGCACGTAATCGGCGGCGTCCTTCGTCGTAATGTGCTCGAACACCACCTTGAGCGCGGGGAAATCGCGGCGCAGCGGCAACAGCACGCGGTCGATGAACACCTTCTCGCGATCGAAGATATCGATATCGCCATCGGTCACTTCGCCGTGGATGAGCAGCGGCATGCCCGTTTCCTGCATGACTTCGAGCGTCTTCGCGCATTTGCCGAGGCTCGTCACGCCCGCGTCCGAATTGGTCGTCGCGCCCGCCGGATAAAGCTTCACACCGTGCACGAAGCCGCTTTCCCGCGCCCGGCGGATCTCGTCAGGCGGCGTGTTGTCGGTGAGATAAAGCGTCATCAGCGGCTCGAAACGCGCGGCGGCGCCGTCTTTCGGCAGCGCGGCCAGAATGCGCTCGCGATAAGCCGCGGCCATTTCCGTGGTCGTCACGGGCGGCTTCAGATTCGGCATGATGATCGCGCGACCGAACTGGCGCGCCGTATGCGGCAGGACGGCGGCGAGCATCGCGCCGTCGCGCACGTGCAGATGCCAGTCGTCGGGACGCGCAATCGTGAGTGTCGTGAGCGAATCGGGCGAGGCGGAATTGGACATGGCGTGATGGCGGCGGAAACGTTGGAGTCGGGAGATCTAAAGACCTGGCAAAAACATCCGTGGAAAATTGACAACGCCGCGTTTTGCCCGACGCCGTTCGAATTTTGGATGACTGCCCCGGTGATATGCTTGTCGGACGTATTGTAACAACGGGCTCAATGCCCTTACCGGCTCTCGCTTTCAGCAACATGTGCCAACTTCTCGGAATGAATTGCGCCGAACCGACCGATGTGACGTTCTCGTTCACCGGGTTCGCCGCGCGTGGCGGGGTCACGGATCACCACGCGGACGGCTGGGGTATCGCGTTCTTCGAGGACAAGGCGTGCCGGCTTTTCATCGACCATGAATCGTCCGCCAAGTCGCCGCTCGCGGAGATGGTGAAGCGCTATCCGATCAAATCGAAGAACACCATCGCGCATATTCGCAAGGCGACGCAAGGGCATATCCTGCTGGAAAACTGCCATCCGTTCCTGCGTGAGTTGTGGGGACGGCACTGGATCTTCGCGCACAACGGCGATCTCAAAGACTACGCGCCCGAACTGAACGGCCTGTATCAACCCGTCGGCAACACGGACAGCGAGCTTGCCTTTTGCACGCTGCTGGAAGGTTTGCGCAAGGCGTTTCCGCGCTCGCAGCCGCCGCTGGAAGAATTGTTCGACGCGCTCGCTTCACTCACAGGCGAGATCACGAAGCACGGCGTGTTCAATTTCCTGATGTCCAACGGCCAGGCGCTCTTCTCGCACTGCTCGACGCATTTGTACTATCTGGTTCGCAGTTGGCCGTTTTCGACCGCGCATCTGATCGACGCGGACATGTCGATCGATTTCGCCAAGTACACGACGCCGGAAGATCGCGTGGCGGTCATCGCCACCTCGCCGCTCACCGATAACGAAGTCTGGACGCGTTTTGCGCCCGGCGATCTCGCCATGTTCCAGAAAGGCGCGCTCTCGCGCACGGTGAACATTCCGGTGCCGGATGAAGTCGCGAAGAAGGCCGCCGAGCCGCTTGCCAAAGCGTGCGTAGGATCGGCGCTGAAGATCGAGGAAATTCAGTCGACGGCGTCGGTGGAAACCGAACTCGGGATCGAATAAAACGAATCGAACGCTGAATAAAAACGGCCTTCCTCACGGAAGGCCGTTTTGCATGACGCCGCTAAAACGCGTCAGTGCAGGATTTTCGCCAGAAAGTCCTTCGCGCGATCCGACTTCGGATTCGCAAAGAACGCTTCCTTCTGGTCGTCCTCGACGATCAATCCCTTGTCCATGAAGATCACGCGATGCGCGACCTTCTTCGCGAAGCCCATTTCGTGCGTCACGCACATCATGGTCATGCCTTCCTGCGCGAGTTCGACCATCACGTCGAGCACTTCGTTGATCATCTCGGGATCGAGCGCGGAGGTCGGTTCGTCGAAGAGCATGGCAATCGGGTCCATCGACAGCGCGCGGGCAATCGCCACGCGTTGCTGCTGACCGCCCGAGAGCTGGCCCGGAAACTTGTCCGCGTGCGCGCGCAGGCCCACGCGATCGAGCAGTTTGAGACCCTTCGTCGTCGCTTCGTCGTTCGAACGGCCCAGCACCTTGATCTGCGCGAGCGTCAGGTTCTGCACGATCGACAGATGCGGAAACAACTCGAAATGCTGGAACACCATGCCGACCTTCGAACGCAGCTTCGAGAGATTGGTCTTCTTGTCCGTGAGCGATTGACCGTTGATGGTGATCTCGCCCTTCTGAAACGGTTCCAGCCCGTTCACGGTCTTGATGAGCGTCGACTTCCCCGAACCCGACGGGCCGCACACCACGACGACCTCGCCTTTCTTCACTTCGGTCGTGCAGTCCGTCAGCACCTGGAACTGCCCATACCACTTGGAAACATTCTTGATAGAGATCATCTTGCGACCTTTTTCTGAAGACTTTTTACGAGTGCCGATGCCAACACGCAAACCACGAAATAGCACGCGCCGGCGAACAGCACCATCTCGACGGTCGTGCCGTCGCGGTCGCCGATGTTCGTCGCCGTGCGGAAGAAGTCCGCGAGACTGATCACGTAGACGAGCGACGTATCCTGGAACAGGACGATCGCCTGCGTGAGCAACAGCGGCACCATTGCGCGGAAAGCCTGCGGCAGCACGACGAGTTTCATCGCCTGGCCGTAGGTCATGCCGAGTGCGAACGCCGCGTTCACCTGACCGCGCGCCACCGCCTGAATGCCCGCGCGAATGATCTCCGAATAGTACGCAGCTTCGAAGAGCGAGAACGCGACCATCGCGGAAGCGAGGCGAATGTCGATATCGGCGGATAAGCCGAGCACATTCTGCAGCAACTGCGGCACGATCAGGAAGAACCACAGCAACACCATCACGAGCGGAATCGAGCGGAACACCGTGACGTAAGCGCTCGCGAACCACTGCAAGGGCTTCACGCCCGACAGACGAAACAGCGCGAGCACCGTGCCCCAGACAATGCCGATCACGATGGCGAGCACCGTGATCTGCAGCGTGATGATGGCGCCCGTCCACAGCGTGGGCCACGCGCCCACAATGCCGCTCCAGTTGAATTGATGCATTACTTGCCTCCGATGTAGCCAGGCAACCGGGTCTTCGCTTCTACCCAGCGCATCAGGTTCATCACGACGAGGTTGATGAGCATGTAGGCGAGCGTCACCGCGATGAACGACTCATACGTCTGCGCCGTGTAGTCGACGAGTTGCCGCGCCTGCGCCGAAAGGTCGAGCAGACCGATGGTCGACGCGACCGCCGAATTCTTGAACACGTTGAGGAATTCCGACGTGAGCGGCGGCACGATGATGCGATAAGCGACCGGCATCAACACATAGCGATACGTCTGCCATTGCGTGAAACCCATCGCGAGACCCGCGTTGCGTTGACCAGGCGGCAGCGCGCTGATGCCCGAGCGCACCTGTTCGCACACGCGCGCGCCGGTGAAGAGTCCGAGACAAATGATCGACGAGGAAAAGAACTGCGCCGATGGCGGCAGTTGCTTGAACCAGTTGCCGATGGAAGGCGGCAGCAACTCGGGTATCACCAGATACCAGACGAAGAACTGCACGATCAATGGAATATTACGGAAGATCGCGACATAGACAGTGCCGATGGCCGCCAGGAAGCGATTCGGGACCGTGCGCAAGATGCCGAACAACGAGCCGACCACAAGCGCGATCACCCAAGCCGCGAGCGACACGGTAATCGTCACCCAGAAGCCGGAAATCAGCCAGCCGAGATACGTGGTGGGCTCGCCGGTCGAAACCGGACTCAGCAGAATGCCCCAGTTCCAGTGGTAAGACATGGACCTCACTCCAAAAAGAAACGGAAGAAGCAAGCTCCTTCCGTCTCGTTCGCTCGATAGTCGAACCGGTTAGTCGATTACTTTGTCATTCGGGCTCTTGAAGAGAGCCTTGATGTCGTCGCTTTCCGGGAAGTTGAGGTTGAGGCCCTTCGGCGGAATCGGGCTTTCGAACCACTTCTTGTAGATCTTGTCGGCGTCGCCCGAGGTTTCCACCTTGGCGATGGCGTCGTCCACGACCTTCTTGAACTCGGAGTCGTTCTTGCGCATCATGCAGCCGTACGCTTCATGCGATTGCGGCGAGCCGACGATCACGAAATCGTTCGGCGTGTTGGACTTGGCGCGTTCGCCCGCGAGCAACGCATCGTCCATCATGAACGCGACGGCGCGGCCGGTCGACAGCGTGAGGAACGATTCGCCGTGATCCTTCGCGCTGATGATGTTCATGCCCATGCTCTTGTCCTGATTCATCTTGCGAAGCAGGCGCTCGGAAGTCGTGCCGGCGGTCGTCACGACCGTCTTGCCCTTCAGGTCCGCCCAGTCCTTCACGCCGGAATCCTTCTTGGTCATGAGGCGCGTGCCGATCACGAAAATCGTGTTCGAGAAGGCCACTTGCTGCTGACGTTCCGCGTTGTTCGTGGTCGAGCCGCACTCGAGGTCCACCGTGCCGTTCTGCACGAGCGGAATACGGTTTTGCGACGTGACCGGCGTGAGCTTCACCTTCAGATTCGGCATGTTGAGCTTCTGCTTGACCGCTTCCACGACCTGCAGCGCGAACTCATGCGAATAGCCGACGACGTTCTGCTTGTCGTCGTAGTACGAGAAAGGAATGGACGACTCGCGATGCCCCAGCGAGATCACACCCGTGTCCTTGATTTTCTTGAGCGTCCCGGCGTCTTGCGCGTGAGCGCTAGCCGCGATGAATCCGAGCGCGGCGATGAGCAGCGCAGCTTTTTTAATCTTCATGTGTTCGATCTCCTGTGGCAAAAATCGGGGCAAGTTTAGCAGGGTAATTATTCTGAAAGAATGATTGTTAACCCACTCTGTCTTATTTTCGGGATGTCGGCGGAAAGGTCACCGGCATTGGCGCTTGAGCACTTACTTCAGTCGAGCCGCGTCGCGACAGAAAACCGCGATGTTATAGCAATCCTCATGCAAATGCGGGCGACGTCCCGAAGGAGCGTCGCCCGCAAATTTCATCGATCGTTCATGCGGCACGCGTCATGCGAGCCGCTTGCCTCATGCCACATCCGACACGAGCGCGTGGCCATGCGATCAGGGATACAGGCCGCGCATTTCACGCGCCATGAGAATGCGCGTACAGGCCACGATGAAGGCCGCCGTGCGCACCGAAACCTTATGCTCGCTCGCCACTTGCCAAACCGCCGCAAACGCTTCACGCATGACACGTTCGAGCCGCTGGTTGATCTCGTCCTCGGTCCAGAAGAAGCTGGAGAAGTCCTGCACCCATTCGAAATACGACACCGTCACACCGCCCGCATTCGCCACGACGTCGGGGATTACGAGCACGCCCTTGTCGTGGAGGATGTCGTCGGCGGCCGTCGTGGTCGGGCCGTTCGCGCCTTCCACGACGATCTTCGTTCTGATCTTCGGTGCGTTCTTCTCGGTGATCTGGCCTTCCAGCGCGGCCGGAATGAGGATGTCGGTCTCGATGGTCCAGAACTCGTCCGCCGATACCGGATCGGCGCCAGCAAAGCCGCCAACGCCGCCGTTCTGCGCGACGTGCTCGGCGAGCGCGAGCGTGTCGATACCCTTCGAGTTGTACAGCGTGCCCGTGTGATCCTGCACCGCGATGACCCGCGCGCCCGCTTCCTGGAACAGCCGCGCCGCGATTCCGCCGACGTTGCCGAAACCCTGCACCGCGATACGCGCGCCTTCGATCTCAAGCCCCATGCGACGCGCCGCTTCCGAGCCGACGACGAACACGCCGCGCCCTGTCGCTTCCTTGCGGCCGAGCGAGCCGCCAAGCGCGATCGGCTTGCCGGTCACGACGCCCGTAGCCGTTTGCCCCTGGTTCATGGAGTACGTGTCCATCATCCAAGCCATGATCTGCTCGTTCGTGTTCACGTCCGGCGCGGGAATGTCCGTGTTCGGCCCGATGATGATGCCGATCTCGCTCGTGTACCGGCGCGTCAGGCGTTCGAGCTCGCCACGCGAGAGCAAGCGCGGATCGACGCGAATACCGCCTTTCGCGCCGCCGTACGGCACGTTCACTGCCGCGTTCTTTACCGACATCCACGCGGACAAAGCCATCACTTCGGAAAGCGTCACGTCCTGGTGATAACGCACGCCGCCCTTGCCGGGACCGCGCGACGTGTTGTGCTGCACGCGATAGCCTTCGAAATGCGCGACGGTGCCGTTGTCGAGTTCGATCGGGCAATCGACTATGAGAATGCGCTTCGGGCGCTTGAGGGTTTCAAGCCAACGGGAGAGAGAACCGAGATACGGTGCGACGCGATCGACCTGCTGCAAGTAGTTGCCCCAGGGGCCGAGATCGTCGGCATGGAGGTACGACGGGATCGCGTGTTTGGCGTCCGGCGCTTGCAGCGAGTGCTTCGAAGAGGACAATTGATGCTCCAGCGGTGAAGGAATGCGCCCATTGTCGAAAAACAGCGTGCGCAATGCCAATGCCGTTTGCTCATTCGATCATGCGTTTCTTGCATAACGTTGCAAACGCTTATCCACCGGGCTTTTGCGCCGATGCATCGAGCACTTCTTCGCCTACTGCATCCCATAGCGCGCGGATCAACGCCTGACGCGGTTCCTCCCCTTGAGCGGCCAGTTTGTCGCGGTAGAGGCGGATCTCCATCGTTAGCGTGAACTGACCGGCGCTCGTGCCGCGTGTTCCCCTGTCGAGCCGGATCAGCTTGCCTTCTTCCACTGCGTCTTCGACCGCGCTGTGCGGCAGGAACGCGACACCGTGACCGGCAAGCGCCATTGCCTTGAGGCCTTCGGCCATGTCGGTCTCGTAGACCTTGTCGAGATAGAGGCGCGTGGGCGCCGTCGCGATGATTACCTCCGTCATGCGGCCGAGATACGCGTTCTGCGTGTAGGACAGATACGGCGCGGGCGCATCCGCGCTTGCGGGCAGCGTGTAGCGCGCGCGTCCGCCCTTGTTGGGCGCGGAGAATGGACTGATCGGTTCGCTACCGAGCGTGAGCATGTCGTAACGCGCGGGATCGAGCGCGACGGGATGACTCGGATGGTGATAGCCCATCACGAGATCGCAGCCGCCTTCGACGAGCGACAGCACCGCGTCGTGCACGTTGAGCGCGCGCAAGCGTGTACGGATGCGCCCAAGCCGCGCTTCGACGTGTTCGAGCCAGCGCGGGAAATAAGTCAGCGACAACGTGTGCGGCACCGCGAACTCGATGGTCGCCGCGGGCACGCCGCCTTGACCGCGCAGCAGCATGCGGGCTTCGTGAAACTGCGAAAGCATGGCGAGCGCTTGCTCGTAGAAGACCTGACCGGCTTGCGTGAGACGCGTCGGATACACCGAACGGTCGATGAGCTCGGTGCCGAGCCACGCTTCGAGCGCCTGGATGCGCCGCGAAAACGCGGGCTGCGTGATATGCCGAAGTTCTGCCGAGCGGCTAAAGCTGCGCGTCTCCGCGAGCGAGACGAAGTCTTCGAGCCATTTGAGTTCCATCGTGGATGAGCGCCATGCGCGCGCTATGCGGCGAAGAAAGCATTTTATAGGGATGCGCCCTGCACGCCCCATGAACCTCACGCAAGCGCGACGCACCATACCCATGCGGCTCGCGCACGAACGCGGTGCCGCAGCGCGCGCCTCGTCGCGTGGACATAAGGCGGGCAAGCGGCTCGCAAGCGTAAGCGGCACATGCCCTCAAGCCTCGCCGATAAGGGCGTCGCGCAGCCAGCCGATTGCGCACACATTTCTTTGGCATGGTGCTTGCAAATTTTCCTGGTCCCGCTCAAGCCGATTGCTCGCCTATGCGCTGCATGCTGATCGGTCAACCAGGCAGAAGCACTTCGCCACACGCCTACATCTGGAATTCGCAATGTCCAATCTGATCGCATCGCTCAAGAGCGGCAACTGGCGCTCGCTGCTCGCCTGTTTCCTGTACTTCGATACGGGCTTCACCGTCTGGGTGCTGTATGGACCGCTCGCGCCGTTCATCGGCCGGGACATCGCGATGACAGCGGCGCAGCAGGGCTTTCTCGTCGCGGTGCCGGTGCTCGCGGCGGCGATTCTGCGCGTGACGCTCGGCAACCTCTATCAATCGACCGATGGCCGTCGCGTCGCGCTGATGGGCGTGGTGCTCTCGTCGATTCCGTCGATCGTGCTGCCGTTGTTGCCCGGCGCGCCGTCGTATGCGCTCTTGCTCGTGCTCGGCGTATTCCTCGGCATGGGCGGCGCGAGCTTCGCCGTCGCGTTGCCGATGGCCGGCAGCAATTATCCGCCGAAGGTCCAGGGGCTGGTGCTGGGTCTCGCGGCTGCGGGCAACATCGGCGCGGTGCTCGACGGCTTCCTGTTCCCGCATCTCGCCGATGCGTTCGGCTGGCAGCTCGCCACCGCCGCAGCGCTGCCGTTGCTCGCGCTGACCGCCATCGCGCTGTACGCGTGGGCATCGGATCTCGGCGAGAAAAGCGGCAGCACATGGCGCGCGCTGTCGAGTTTCGCGGTGACGCTCGTGAGCCTCATCGTGCTGGTGCTGGCGGTGAGCGGCGGCGTCTTCGGTGCAGGACGCACAGGCGTGTTGCTGCTGCCGGTGATGGGCGCGATCATCGCCATCGCGGTGTTGCCGGGCCGGTATCGCACCGTGCTGCGCGAGCGCGATACGTGGGTCATCATGCTCATCTACAGCATCACGTTCGGCGGCTTCGTCGGCATGTCGTCGTATGTGACGCTGCTGCTTACTTCGCTCTATCAGATGCCCAAGCTCGAAGCCGGGCTTTTCATGTCGCTGCTGGCGTTTCTCGGCGCGATCGTGCGGCCCTTTGGCGGCTATGTCGCGGATCGCGTAACCGGTGTGCGTGCGCTGCTCGTGCTGCTTGCCGTGATCGCCGTGGGCGACTTTGCCTTCGCCATCTGGATGCCGCCTGTCGCCGGCGGTCTGGCATTGCTGATTTGCCTGTATATCGCGTTCGGGCTTGGCAACGGCTCGACGTTTCAGCTCGTGCCGCATCGCTGGAAGGGCAAGACGGGCTTGCTGTCGGGGATCGTAGGCGCGGCGGGCGGTATCGGCGGATTCTATCTGCCGGTGGTGATGGGCATTGCGAAGGAAAGCACCGGCAGCTATCAGATGGGCTTCGCGACTTTCGGCGTGATCGCTACGTGCGCGTTCGGTGCGCTGTTCGTGCTGCGCGCGCAGTGGCTGCGTTGGTCATCGACGGCGGCGCTCGGGGCCGAAGGCATGGCGATGAACGGCGCGCATGCGATGGAGTAGCGCGTATTCCGAGGCGAGGGCGATCAAACCCCCGCCGTATCCCGCTGCCCCATCGCGGCGACATCATCGCTGCCGCGCTGCTGCTGAAGCGCCCACATCTGCGCGAAGAGACCACCCGCACGCAGCAGTTCCGCGTGCGTGCCGCGCTCCACGATGCGCCCGTGATCCATCACGATGATCTGCTGCGCATGCACCACCGTCGAAAGCCGGTGCGCGATGATGAGCGTGGTCCGCTCGCGAGCGATGTTATCGAGTTCATGCTGGATCGCGCGCTCGGACTTCGAATCGAGCGCGGAAGTGGCTTCGTCGAAGATGAGGATCGGCGGATTTTTCAAAAGCGTGCGCGCGATGGCCACGCGCTGCTTCTCGCCGCCCGACAACTTGAGGCCGCGTTCGCCGACCGGCGTGTCGTAACCCGCGGGCAGCGTTTCGATGAAGTCATGGATATGCGCCGCGCGCGCCGCCGCGATCACTTCGTCGCGCGATGCAGTGGGCTTTCCGTAAGCAATGTTGTAGTAGATCGAGTCGTTGAAAAGCACGGTGTCTTGCGGCACGATTCCAATTGCCGCGCGCAACGAATCCTGCGTCACGTCGCGAATGTCCTGACCATCGATCAGAATGCGGCCGCCCGCCGCGCGGTCGAGATCGTAGAAGCGAAACAGCAGCCGTCCCAGCGTCGATTTACCGGAGCCGCTATGACCCACCACCGCCGTCGTCGTGCCAGCGGGAATGGCGAAGTCGATGCCATGCAGGATGGGCCGCGCCGCCTCGTAGGCAAAGTTCACGTTCTCGAAGCGCACCGCCGCGCCCTTCACCGCAAGCGGCCGCGCATCGGGCGCGTCCGGCACTTCGCGGCCCGCGCCGAGCAGCGTGAACATGCGGTCGGTATCGGTCAAAGCCTGCTTCAATTCCCTGTACACCACGCCGAGAAAGTTCAGCGGAATATACAACTGCAGCATGAAGGTGTTGATGAGCACGAGGTCGCCGAGCGTGAGCCGTCCGGCCATGACGCCCTGTGTCGCGCGCCAGAGAATGAACACGAGCCCCGTGCCGATGATCGTCTGC
The DNA here is from genome assembly GCF_031450875.1 of Caballeronia sp. LZ001. NCBI lineage: Bacteria > Pseudomonadati > Pseudomonadota > Betaproteobacteria > Burkholderiales > Burkholderiaceae > Caballeronia > Caballeronia sp. LZ001. The sequence goes on from NZ_JARTVX010000004.1 coordinate 2,818,038, forward strand.
TGCCCGAAGTTGAGCATCGACAAGGAACGCTGCGACTGGATCGCCGCCGTTCTATAGCGCTGCAGGTTCTCGTCGTAGCGGCGCGCTTCCCACTCTTCGTTGCCGAAGTACTTCACCGTCTCGTAGTTGAGCAGGGAATCTATCGCGCGGGCGTTCGCCTTCGAATCGAGATCGTTCATCGTGCGGCGAAAATGCGTTCGCCATTCCGTCACCTTCACAGTGAACACGATATACGTCACTAACGCGATGAACGTGACGATGGCGTAATACGCTTCGTACTTCGTCGCGAAGAAGGTGAGCACGAGCCCCACTTCGACGAGCGTCGGCAGAATGCTGTAGAGCGAATACGACACGAGTTGCTGAATGCCGCGCGTGCCGCGTTCGATATCGCGCGACATGCCGCCCGTTTGCCGCTCCAGATGAAAGCGCAGCGACAGCGCGTGCAGATGCCGAAACACCTTGAGCGCAAGCTGGCGCACCGCGCTCTCCGTGACCTTCGCAAAGAGCAGTTCGCGCAGTTCGGTGAAGATCGAAGTCGACAGCCGCACGAGCGCATAAGCGATGACCAGCAACCCGATTCCGCTAATCAGCACGAGCCCCGGCGCGTCCTGCGCGCGGCCGAGTGCAGTGAGATGCTGCACGGACGAGAGGCTATCGACGATATGCTTCATCACGATAGGCACGCCAAGGTTCGTCACCTTCGCACCGATGAGACACGCAAGCGCGAACGCCACGCGCACCTTGTACGTGGCGAGGTAAGGCAACAGCGAGCGGATCGTCTGCCAGTCGCGGCGCGAGCCCTTGGCAGGCGCGTCCGTCTCTCTCGTGGGGATGCGGCGCATGAGTCGTATTTTTCGGGCGCCTTCGGGCACGTTGCGCGGGGGCGGCGTTTCAGACGCTTGGGGGTTCTTGCGGGAGCGCGATCTACGCGTGCTATCCCGGTACAATTCGCGAGACTCGCTGGCTTGCTGCTCGCGAGTCATCTATACATATGCATTGTCGCAGAAGGTTCAAGGCCCCGCTCACGGCCGCTGCGACGCAACACCGGACCCTTTCCATGCCCCAAGAATCCAGTCTTCCCCAAAAGCCGGTCGCCCTGCGTGTCGTCCCGCAGCCCGCCGACGCCAACGTGCACGGCGATGTCTTCGGCGGCTGGATCATGGCGCAGGTGGATATCGCGGGTTCCATTCCCGCGAGCCGGCGCGCGAACGGACGCGTGGCGACCGTCGCCGTGAACTCGTTTCTCTTCAAGCATCCGGTATTCGTCGGCGATCTGCTGAGCTTCTACGCGGACATCGTCAAGACGGGCAACACGTCGGTGACGATATCCGTCGAGGTCTATGCGCAGCGCATGAGTCTCGCGGAAGAAGTGGTCAAGGTGACGGAGGCGACACTGACTTATGTCGCCACGGATCGCGATCGTCGCCCGCGCGTGTTGCCCGCACTCGATTGACCTTTTCGCAGACGTCTATTCGGTCAGGCCGAATTCGCGCATGGCCGGCAAGAAGTCGTGATTGAGTTTGTCTGCGTTGCGCGAGAGCTTGGCTAGCGCGTAACGCTGGAAGCGATCGAGCTTGCCCCAGCGCGACAAGCTCGGCGCGCTCACACCAGCTAGACTGCTCTGACGAATCACGGATTCAGGCACGGCATCGGCATGTGCCCAGACGGGATCGGTGTCGCGCTCGATTTGTTCCGGCGTGGCATTGGCATGTGTTTTCAGCATCTCCTCGAGCGCGAGATCGAAGTTCTTTTCGAGTTCCGCATCGTCTTCCACGGGAAAGCGTGCAAGCAACGCGCGATCTTCATACGGAAGCTGTTGCCATTCCTCGAGCGCGATACGCATGCCAAAGCGATCCAGATTGAAGCGCACGGCAAGCGGAATGAAACGCAAGTTGTCCGAGGATTCAACCTCGAAGCCGAAGAGACGAGCGGCGTCGTAAAGTCCCATGACGTTAGCCTCGTTGGATTGAGGGGCGCGCGCGGCGCGCATCGCCCGCTTAAGTTATTGTAGGGCTCTGAATCTGGCTGGAACCGTTGCAAATGAACCGCTGGCGCGCGCTTTTGAAAACGCGGACAGCATGACATGGCAGCAAGTGTCATACCCACACTTTACTTGAACGCGGCGGCCATGCGGTAAAGAAGGAGCAGCAAGTGAGTCGACTCGATACCGACGATCAACCCGGCTATGTCGAACGCAACGTGCGCAGACATCGCAAGGGCGAGAGCGCGATCGTCACGGATAACGTGGGCCAGGAATGGCCCGTTGCGCTCGTCTACAACGGCATTTCGCACGCGGTCATGATGTGCACGCCGCGCGATCTCGAAGCCTTCGCGGTGGGCTTCTCGCTGACGGAAGGTATTGTCGAGCGGGGCAGCGACATCCACGACATAGAAGTCTATTACCGTGATGAAGCAGACGCGCTGCCTCATGCCGAAGTGCACTTGCAAGTCGTGCAGCAGGCGTTCGTTTCGCTGAAGGACAAGCGGCGCGCATTGGCGGGCCGCACGGGTTGCGGCGTGTGCGGGATCGAGAGTATCGACTTGCTGGATTTGCAGCCCGAAGCCGTGCCGGATACTGGCTTTCTCGCGAAGCTCGCGCCCGATGCCATCGAACGCGCCGCGCGCGATCTGCCCGCGCATCAGCGGCTGACGAAGCTCACCGGCGGCCTGCACGCCGCTGCATGGAGCGACGAAACAGGCGCAGTGCTGCACGCGTTCGAGGATGTCGGCCGCCATAACGCGCTCGACAAACTCATCGGCCATCTCGTGCTGCAGCGTGTGGACACGACGCAAGGCTTCGTGTTTCTGTCGAGCCGCGCAAGCTACGAACTCGTGCGCAAGTCGGCGCGCGTTGGCGTTCCGATGATCGCGACTATCTCCGCGCCGACTTCGCTTGCCATCGCCATCGCGAAGAAAGCGAGCCTGAGGCTCGTCAGCTTCGCGCGCGAAAACAGCTTCGTCGAGTACGACGCGGACTGAGCGCGCTTCAGGCGTTTTGCGCAGGCTTTATTCGAACGCGCTGAAGTTCGGTTTGCGTTTCTCGAAGAACGCCTGAAACGCCTCACGCGCTTCCGGCGCGGCGAGCATGCGCGCAAAGTGCCCCGCTTCCTCGCCCATGCGCGCGGTGACTTCCGCCGCCTGTGCGCCCTTCAGCAAGGACTTGGTCGTGCGCAGCGACGACGCCGGCAACGCGGCCAGCTTCCTCGCCTTGCCAAACGCGTAGGCATCGAGTTCGGTGGCAGCGAGCACGCCGTTGACAAAGCCCATTTCGGTGGCTTCCTTGACATCGAACGCTTCGCCGAGCAGCAGCTTTTCCGCCGCACGCTGGTATCCGGCGATACGCGGCAACAATAGACTCGATGCCGCTTCCGGACACAAGCCGAGCTGCACGAACGGCAGCGAGAACTTCGCGCCCTCGGCCGCGTAGACGAGATCGCAATGCAGAAGCATCGTCGTGCCGATACCTACCGCCACACCCGATACCGCCGCAACCACCGGCTTCGGCATCGCGCTCAGGCGGCGCAGGAATTGAAACACGGGCGCGTCCTGGTCTTTGGGCGGATCGTTGAGAAAGTCTTCGAGGTCGTTGCCCGCGCTAAAAGCGCCGCCGTTGCCGCGAATCAGCACGGCGCGCACGGAAGGATCTTTCTCGGCTTCGTAAAGACCGTCGGCCATCTCCTGATACATCGCAGCCGTGATCGCGTTCTTCTTCTCGGGGCGATTCAGCACGATGCAGAGCACGCCATCCGCGCGTTCGATGAGAATCTCCATCTTCCGTCTCCTGTCGTGATGGTCCGCTAACGCTCGACGCGCTGGCGGACCACGTCATCACAGCCGCTCGATGATGCCGGCAGCGCCCATTCCGGTGCCGACGCACATCGTCACCATGCCGTACTTCAGATTGCGGCGGCGCAGGCCATGTACGACGGTCGCCGCGCGAATCGCGCCGGTCGCGCCGAGCGGATGCCCGAGCGCAATCGCGCCGCCGAGCGGATTGACCTTCGAAGGATCGAGCCCGAGGTCCTGAATCACCGCGAGCGACTGCGCCGCGAATGCCTCGTTGAGTTCGATCCAATCGATGTCATCCTGCTTGAGACCGGCGGCCTTCAATGCAGCGGGAATCGCTTCTTTCGGCCCGATGCCCATGATCTCCGGCGGCACGCCGCGCACTGCAAAGCTCACGAAGCGCGCGAGCGGCGTGAGGTTGGATTGCTTCAACACTTTCTCCGACACGACGATCAACGCGCCCGCGCCGTCGGAAGTTTGCGAACTGTTGCCCGCCGTCACCGAGCCCTTGTTCGCGAACACCGCGCGCAGCTTCGCGAGACCTTCGACGCTCGTATCGGCGCGCGGACCTTCGTCGAGCGCGATCTCGCGGGCATTCACGCGCACTTCGCCCGAAGCGAGATCGGGGAAGCGTTCGTTGAGCGTGTAAGCCGCGATTTCATCGGCGAATTCGCCCGCCTTTTGCGCCGCCAACGCACGCCGATGCGACTCCGCCGCGAACGCGTCCTGCGCCTCGCGGCTCACCTTCCAGCGCTCGGCCACGCGCTCGGCGGTCAGCCCCATGCCGTACGCAATGCCGACGTCCTCATTGCGATCGAAGATATGCGGCGACAGCGACGGCTTGTTGCCCATCATCGGCACCATGCTCATGGACTCGCAGCCGCCTGCGATCATCGCGTCGGATTCGCCCACGCGGATGCGGTCCGCGGCCATCGCGAGCGCCGTCAGACCCGATGCGCAGAAGCGGTTCACCGTCACGCCGCCGACCGTGTTCGGCAGACCCGCGAGCAAGGCGCCCATGCGCGCGACGTTCAGCCCTTGCTCGGCTTCGGGAATGGCGCAGCCGACGATCGCGTCTTCGATCACGCTCGTGTCGAGTCCGGGCACTTGCGCCACAGCCGAGCGGATGGCGTGAACCAGCAATTCATCCGGGCGCGTGTTCTTGAACACGCCGCGCGGCGCCTTGCCAATAGGCGTGCGGCTCGCGGCGACGATATATGCGTCTTGCAATTGCTTGCTCATTATTTGCAGCTCCAATAGGTCGCGTGTTCAGTTACGAACCGGCTTGCCGGTCTGCAGCATGCCCATGATCCGTTCCTGCGTTTTCTGCGTGCCGAGCAACTCGACGAACGCGCGGCGTTCGAGCGCAAGCAGCCATTCTTCATCGACGAGACTGCCGGCTTCGACGTCGCCGCCGCACATGGCTTCCGCTATGCGGCTCGCGATCAGATAGTCGTGCTCGCTGATGAAGCGGCCATCGCGCATGTTGACGAGCGACGCCTTGATGGTCGAAATCGCCGAGCGGCCCGCCACCGGCACCTGTCTCACGCGCAAGGGCGGGCGGTAGCCGGTATCGGCGAGCGCGCGCGCTTCCTTCTTCGCGATGTCGAGCAACTCGTGCACGTTGAAGACGATGGTGTCCGTGGGCTTGAGATAACCCATCGCGCGGGCATCGAAAGCGGAGGTGGAAACCTTCGCCATCGCGGCGTTCTCGAACGACTTCTGCAGGAACTTGAGCAGATCGGTCGTTGCGTTGACGGCGTTCGCGGCATCGGCGGCGCGCAACGCGGCTTCCTTCAGGCCACCGCCCGCAGGCACGAGACCCACGCCTACTTCGACGAGACCGATATAGCTTTCGACGTGCGCCACGCGCTTGGCCGAATGCAGCAGCAACTCGCAACCGCCGCCAAGCGCGATGCCCGACACGGCAGCGATGACCGGCACATTCGCGTACTTCACGCGCAACATGCCTTGCTGGAACTTCTTCACGAACGGGTCGATGCCCTTCGCGCCGCCCATCATGAACGCGGGCATGGCTTCCTCGAGATTCGCCCCCGCCGAGAACGGACCGCCCGGCGCGCCGAGCGCAAGCGAAGTCGGCTGCCAGATCACCACGCCGCGATACGCTTTCTCGGCGAGTTCGATGGCTTGCGTGAGACCGTCGATCACGCCCGGGCCAATGGTGTTCAGCTTCGTCTTGAACGACACGATGACGACATCGCTTTGCTCGTCATCGAGCCAGGCGCGCACGCTTTCGGTTTCGAAGAGCGTCTTGCCGAAGGTCTTGGGATCGGCGCCGGTCTCGCCGACGAGCGGCGCGCGAAATACTTGCTTCTCGTACACGGACAAGCTCGAGCGCGGCACGAAGCGGCGTTCCCGCGGCGACCACGAACCCTCGCTCGTATGCACGCCGCCTTTTTCCGCGACGGGACCGTCGAGCACCCACGCGGGCAGCGGCGCTTTCGAGAGCGCCTTGCCTGCATCGATATCTTCCTGCACCCACTTCGCGATCTGCTGCCAGCCCGCGGCTTGCCAGCTTTCGAACGGCCCTTGATTCCAGCCGAAGCCCCAGCGAATGGCGAGATCGACGTCGCGCGCGTTATCCGCGATCGATTCGAGATGCACCGCGATGTAGTGGAACACGTCACGGAAAATCGCCCAGAGGAACTGTGCCTGCGGATTGTCCGTCTCGCGCAGCAGCTTGAAGCGCTCGGCGGGCGGACGCTTCAGAATGCGGCCGACGAGTTCATCGGCCTTCGCGCCGCCATCGACGTATTGCGCGGTCTTCGGATCGAGCACCTTGATCGCGCGCCCTTCCTTGCGATAGAAACCGGCGCCCGTCTTCTGGCCGAGTGCGCCGTTTTCCACCAGTTTCGCGAGCACGGGCGGCGTGGCGTAGATGGGCAGGAAGGGATCGTCCGGCAGGTTGTCCTGCATCGTCTTGATGACATGCGCCATCGTGTCGAGACCGACGACATCCGCGGTGCGGAAGGTGGCGGACTTGGCGCGACCGAGACGCGAACCCGTGAGGTCATCGACCTGATCGAAGCGCAGACCGAACTTTTCCGCTTCGGCGATCACGGCGAGAATCGAGAACACGCCGACACGATTCGCGATGAAGTTCGGCGTGTCTTTCGCGCGCACCACGCCCTTGCCGACCACGCTCGTCAGGAACGTTTCGAGTTGATCGAGGATATGCGGTTGCGTGGTTGCGGTCGGAATGAGTTCGACCAGATGCATGTAGCGCGGCGGATTGAAGAAATGCACGCCGCAGAAGCGCGCCTTGAGTTCATCCGAAAAGCCGTTCGACAGTTCCGTGATCGAGAGGCCGGACGTATTGCTTGCGAAGATGGCGTGCGGCGCGATGTGCGGCGAGACCTTCTTGTAGAGATCGTGCTTCCAGTCCATGCGTTCGGCGATGGCTTCGATGACGAGATCGCACTCGGCGAGTTTGGCGATATCGTCTTCGTAGTTAGCCGGCTCGATGAAGTTCGCGTCGTCCTTGATACCGAGCGGCGCGGGCGAGAGCTTCTTGAGATTGTCGATGGCTTTGAGCGCGATGCCGTTCTTGGGACCTTCCTTGGCTGGCAGATCGAATAGCAGCACGGGTACGCGAGCGTTGATCAGATGCGCGGCGATTTGCGCGCCCATTACGCCGGCGCCGAGCACGGCGACTTTGCGAATGTTGAGAGTGCCCACGAATAAGCCTCCAAAAAAAGGGGTTGTGCGCGACTTGTATCGAATGGCTGCGCGCTACCCAATGAGCGCCAAAACTAATGAACAAAACACGTTAGTCATTGGAAGTGCTCAATGGGCCTGTGATAAATAGCGGGAAACCGGTTGTTCTTCAGAAGGCGGGCTCGCCCTGAGATGAACCTGAGGCGTTGGACATTGGGAGCGCTCAAAGGGTTTGTGGTGAATAGCGGGGAACCAGTTGTGCTTCAGAAGCGGGTTCAGAAGCTGCTTTCTTTGGTGACTTTCTTTGCAGCAGCAAAGAAAGTTACCCCTCCGCCGGGGAGGCGGCTACTGCATGTAACCGCACGAAAGCAGCACAGGCTCCCCTAAAAAAAATCAAAACAAAGCCTCGTCGTAATCCATCATAGGCTTGGCCCCCGCGCGAGCAGCACGAATAGTAGAGGCTGTCTCGGGCAGCAGCTTGGCGAAGTAAAACCGTGCGGTAGCGAGCTTGGCTTTATAAAAAGCATCGTCAGAAGAAGCGTTATCGAGCGCGACTCGAGCCATCCGCGCCCAAAAATAAGAAAACACCAAATGCCCGACCGTACGCAGATATGGCACCGCAGCCGCGCCCACTTCATCGGGATTCTGCATGGCTTTCATGCCGATCTCCATGGTGAGCTTCTGCACCTTGTCGCCGATATCCGCGAGCGGATTGATGAACTCCTGCATCTCCGGCTTAACGCCCTCTTCCTCGACGAAATCCGCGACCAGCTTGCCGAAGCGCTTCAACTTCGCGCCCATGTCGCCGAGAATCTTGCGGCCGAGCAGATCGAGCGCCTGAATGGAATTCGTGCCTTCGTAGATCATGTTGATGCGCGCATCGCGCACGTACTGCTCCATGCCCCATTCGGAGATGAAGCCATGACCGCCGTAAATCTGCATGGCCATGTTCGTGCCTTCGAACGCGTTATCGGTGAGAAACGCCTTGATGACGGGCGTGAGCAACGCGACGAAATCCGCCGCCTCGCGACGCGCCGCTTCATCCGCATGCGAAAGTTCCTTGTCGATATTGAGCGCCGCCCAATAAGCAAACGCGCGCCCCGCTTCGGCATAGGCTTTTTGCGTGAGCAGCATGCGCCGCACGTCCGGATGCACGATGATCGGATCGGCCGGCTTCTCCGGCGCCTTCGGACCGGTGAGCGAGCGCATCTGCAAGCGCTCTTTTGCATAGACGAGCGAGTTCTGATACGCGACTTCGGTGAGACCAAGACCCTGCATGCCGACACCCAGGCGTGCCGCGTTCATCATCACGAACATGGCGTTCAAGCCCTTGCTCTCTTCGCCGACGAGCCAGCCCTTCGCGCCATCGAGATTGATCACGCAGGTGGCGTTGCCGTGGATGCCCATCTTGTGTTCGATCGATCCACACTTGACGCCATTGCGTTCGCCCAGTGCGCCGTTCGCGTCCGGCACGAACTTCGGCACGATGAAAAGCGAAATGCCCTTGGTGCCGGCAGGTGCGCCCGGCAGACGCGCCAACACGAGATGGACGATGTTCTCCGCCATGTCGTGCTCGCCGCTCGAAATGAAGATCTTCGTGCCGGTGAGCGCAAAGGAACCGTCGCCGTTCGGCTCGGCCTTCGTGCGCAGAATGCCGAGGTCGGTGCCGCAATGCGGCTCGGTCAGACACATCGTTCCGGTCCATTCGCCCGAAACGAGCTTCGACAGATACGTGCTCTTTTGCTCCGGCGTGCCATGCGCGTGCAGACATTCATACGCGCCATGCGAGAGGCCGGGGTACATCGTCCAGGCCTGATTCGCGGAGTTGAGCATTTCGTAGAGCGCGTTGTTTACGAACGCGGGCAAGCCCTGTCCGCCAAACTCGGGATCGCAGCCGAGCGCGGGCCAGCCCGCCTCGACATACTGGCGATACGCCTCCTTGAAACCGGCGGGCGTGCGCACGACGCCATCGCCTTCATACGTGCAGCCCTCGCGGTCGCCACTCTGGTTGAGCGGAAAGACGACTTCGGCGCAGAACTTGCCGGCTTCTTCGAGCACCTGATTGATGGTGTCCGCGTCGAGATCGGCGTGCTTCGGCATGTTCTTCAGTTCTGCTTCGACATCGAGCAATTCGTGCAACACGAACTGCATGTCGCGCAACGGGGCGGCGTACTGTCCCATGAGTCTCTCCAGTTTCTTCGGGCTTCTCGTCAGGCGCCGCCAAATCGTTGTGCGATTCGTGCGGCGCCGCTAACGGCTATCGGGTTGTGGTGAAGCTAAAGTCGCCGTGGCGCCCACGCTTGCCGCGATACTGCTGTGCACGCGCGCGGTCGATTCCGGCGACTGATACGAATCGATCGTTTTTTCCAGCGCATCCCGCGTCAGTTGCACGGCTTCCGGCAAGTGAAGGAAGCGCGCGTCGTGATGCAGGCCGAGCGTGAAACTGTACAACTCGAAGAGCATCAGTTGCGGATCGGTATCCGGCTTCAAATGCCCCTCGTCCTTCGACTGGCGAATTGCGCGCAAGAGCGCCTCTCGCCAGGTCGTCACGCTGCTTACCAGTTGCTCTCGCACGGCGCTCGCCGCGCGGTCGTCGTACTCCACCGCGCCGCTGATATAGATGCAGCCCGTGGTCACCTCCTGGATACGCTTTTCCATCCAGCGATCCATCATGGCGCGCAGCCTCGGCAATCCGCGCGGCTCTCGCAGGCTCGGGAAGAACACTTCGTCCTCGAAGCGGCGGTGATACTCGCGTACCACTTCCACCTGCAAATCTTCGCGCGATCCGAAATGCGCAAACACTCCGCTCTTGCTCATTTGCATCCGCTCGGCCAGCAACCCGATGGTTAGCCCTTCCAGCCCGTCCCGGCTCGCCAATTCAAGCGCTGCGTCGAGAATCGCGGCCCGCGTCTGTTCGCCTTTTCGCATGATGTCTCTACCGTCCTCTCGTGACCCGATTTAAAACGAACGGCCGTTCTATTATTATGGCCAGTCGCCAATGAAACAAGAAAATTATTAGAAAACCGTTTCTAACCCGCCGCCAACGTCAATAGGATAAGTCTCAACATTAGCCGCTCGATTGTCCCTTTTTAATTGATAACTGCATGCTAGTGACTGCCCGAGTTCCCATTTTCTGAACCGGTCATGTTGCGGTGCATGAAGGAACAATTTGCTGCTGGTCAGCAGCAATCTACACGAATCGGGAGCCGAAATCGTAGTGATCAGTCGTATTGACCGATCGTGATGACTTTCATCATCAGACGATACGTGTTGTAGGCAAACCAGCTCAGGATGCGCTCGGTGACGGGGCGCGCGGCGTAATGCTTCTGGTCGATAGGACGGCCTTCGTCGAAGGCGTTGAGGATGGCGTCGTGCAAACCGGCGATTTCCGGGTGATTCACGAGCACCATGTTGGCCTCGTTGTTCAAGACGAGACTGAGCGCGTCTAAATTGGAGGAGCCGATGGTTGCCCAGTCGGAATCCACGACGGCGACCTTGCCGTGAAGCATGGTTTTCTCATATTCGGCGATACGCACGCCGTGCTTGAGCAGGTTGCCATAGAGAAACGGCGTGGCGTAGTCGAGCGCCACGAATTCCTTGCGGCCAATCAGCAGTGAAACGCGCACGCCGCGCCGTGCCGCATACACGAGCGCACGCCGCAGTTTGCGTCCAGGCATGAAGTAAGGATTCGCGAGCAGCACTTCGCTTTCCGCATGCGAAATGGCACGCAGATACGCCTTCTCGATGGCTCGCCGGTTCAACAGATTATCGCGCGCGACGAAAGCGACGCACGGCTGATCGACCGCGTGGATTTCGCCGAGCTGGGCGCGTTTGCGCGCGCGCATCGAACGGCGCGCGCTCCAGCGGCTTTGCTGCGGCTCGGGCTCGCATCCCGGCTGGCGCGGCTGACGCGGTTTCACGCCAAGACGAATACGTTGCCATTGCAAATCGATCGCTTCGCCTACGTCCTTCACTACCGGACCTTGCGCTTCCATCGCGAAGTCCCAGCGTGGTTGTTCGAGGCGCGTGCCGTTCTGATCGTAATCGTCGACGATATTGATGCCGCCGCAAAACGCGTAAGTCTCGTCGACGATCGCGAGCTTGCGATGCGTGCGCGACCATCCTTGCGGCCCGAACAAAAGATGCGGATTGTAAATGCGATGCTCGACGCCGCTTTCCTTCCAGAGCGTGAACATCGGCAGTTTGCTGTCGGTGCCTATGCCATCGGTGATCACGCGCACCGTCACGCCGCGTTGGGCCGCGCGCACGAGCGCATCGGAGACGGCGCGGCCGATGTCGTCGTTGGCGAAGATATACGTTTCCAGCGACACCGACGTGCGCGCATTGTCGATGCGCTCTATCAACGCCGGGAAGAACTGCACGCCGCACTTGAAGATACGAACGTGATTGCCCGACGTGAAGCACAGGCGCGACGGCCGACGGCCCGAGAAGAGCGCCTCGCGCAGCCGCTTGAATTTGCGTCGCGGGCGAATGTCCATCACCGGCTATGCGCCGCGAGGCGCTCGGGCAATTGCAGAATGGCTTCGCGGTTCGACCACGAGAAGCAGCGATCCGCGGCTTCGCGCAGAGGCAGCCACAAGTGTGAAGTGTGTTCGCGCGGCGCGAGTGTCACTTCGAGACAGTGCGGCACGAGCAGGCTGAACTGGTGTTCGGTATTGTGCGTGACGCCTTCGGCATAGCGATGCCGCCACCGCGGATAGATCTCGTACTGAATGCTGTGATTCCAGTCGAGCAACGCGTTCTCCGGCACGAGCGGACTGCCGATCACGATCCCCGTTTCCTCTTGCACTTCGCGCGCGGCGGTCTCGGCAAGCGGCTCGTCGATACGGTCCTTCGAACCCGTCACGGACTGCCAGAAGCCCTCGTGATCCGCGCGTTCGATGATGAGCACGTCGAGCATTGGCGTGTGAATGACGACGAGTACGGATTCAGGGATTTTCGGCGGCTTGAGCATGACGGTTTATGCGCGCGTTTCATTGTGTGCCTCTATGGCGAATGACTGTAACGCAAAAACGGAAAAAGGCGCACTTGGCGCCTTCTTCATCGTGCTGTAGCGAACGCGGGTTACTGCGCCTTCTGCTCCGGCTGACGCAAGCGAATATGCAACTCGCGCAACTGGCGCTCGTCCACTTCGCTCGGCGCTTGCGTGAGCAAGTCCTGCGCGCGCTGCGTCTTCGGGAACGCAATCACGTCGCGGATGGAATCGGCGCCGGACATCAGCGTGACGATACGATCCAGACCGAACGCAATGCCACCATGCGGCGGCGCGCCGTACTGCAACGCGTCGAGCAGGAAGCCGAACTTCAGGCGTGCTTCTTCAGCGCCGATCTTAAGCGCGCGGAACACCTTGCTCTGCACGTCTTCCTGGAAGATCCGCACCGAGCCGCCGCCGATTTCCCAGCCGTTTAGAACCATGTCGTACGCCTTCGCGAGACAGCGGCCCGGATCGGTTTCGAGATATTCGAGATGCTCGTCCTTCGGGCTCGTGAACGGATGATGCGCGGCCACGTAACGGTTCTCGCCTTCGTCATATTCGAACATCGGGAAGTCGATCACCCACAGCGGCTTCCAGCCCGTTTCCAGCAGACCCGTGGACTTGCCGAATTCCGAATGACCGATCTTCAGGCGCAGCGCGCCGAGGCTGTCGTTCACGACCTTCGCGCGATCCGCCGCGAAGAAAACGATGTCGCCGTCTTGCGCGCCGGTACGCTCGAGAATGGCTGCGAGCGCTGCGTCATGCAGGTTCTTGACGATCGGGCTCTGCAGGCCGTCACGACCACGCGCCTTGTCGTTGACCTTGATCCACGCAAGACCCTTCGCGCCGTAGATACGCACGAATTCCGTGTAGCCGTCGATATCGCCACGCGAAAGTTCGCTGCCCTTCGGCACGCGCAAGGCGGCCACGCGGCCGTCTTTCGAGTTGGCGGGCATGCTGAACACCTTGAAGTCGACGTCCTTCACCGCGTCGGTGAGATCCGCGAATTCCAGCTTTACGCGCAGGTCGGGCTTGTCGGAGCCGAAACGACGCATGGCTTCCGAGTACAGCATGACCGGGAATTTCTCGGGCAGCGCGACGTCCATCGTCTCCTTGAAGACGTGGCGGATCATGTTCTCGAACAGATCGCGAATTTCCTGTTCCGTCAGGAACGAGGTTTCACAGTCGATCTGCGTGAATTCCGGCTGACGGTCGGCGCGCAGGTCTTCGTCGCGGAAACACTTGGTGATCTGGTAGTAACGGTCGAAGTTCGCGACCATCAACAATTGCTTGAACAATTGCGGCGATTGCGGCAGCGCGAAGAACTGGCCCGCGTTCACACGCGACGGCACCAGGTAATCGCGCGCGCCTTCGGGCGTGCTCTTGGTCAACATCGGCGTTTCGATGTCGATGAAACCTTGCGCGTCGAGATACTTGCGCACTTCGATCGCCACGCGATAACGCAAACGCAGGTTCTTCTGCATCTGCGGACGACGCAGGTCGAGCACGCGATGCGTGAGGCGCGTGGTTTCGGAGAGGTTGTCGTCGTCGAGCTGGAACGGCGGCGTGACCGATGCGTTCAGCACGGTCAGCTCGTGGCACAGCACTTCGATCTTGCCGCTCGTCAGATTGGTGTTGATCGTGCCTTCCGGACGGTTGCGCACCACGCCCTGAACGCGCACACAGAACTCGTTGCGCACGCCTTCGGCCACCTTGAACATATCGGCGCGGTCCGGGTCGCAGACGACCTGAACGAGCCCTTCGCGATCGCGCAAGTCGATGAAGATAACGCCGCCGTGATCGCGGCGGCGATGCACCCAGCCACACAGCGAAACGGTTTGGCCCAGCAGGGCCTCGGTCACCAGACCGCAGTATTCAGATCGCATCGACATGATGTTTGTGTCTTTCGTTGTTCGTTGATCAACGGCTCGCGCGCTGTGGTCATGTTCTTGATTGACTGACTGACTCACGTTTGGCGCGCGTGCCGGCATTACATCGGCGGCTCGGTGGGGCGGCGGGCAGGCGCGACCGGGATCGGTGCGCTCGGCGCCGGGGCTACCACGCCCATCGAGACGATGTACTTCAGTGCGGCGTCGACGGTCATATCCAGTTCGACGACTTCGCTTTTCGGCATCATCAGAAAAAAGCCGGAGGTCGGATTCGGCGTGGTCGGCACATAGACGCTCACGTGATCGCCCTCCAGATGATTCAGGACGTCGCCACCCGGAATGCCCGTCAGGAACCCGATGGTGTAGGAGCCCTTGCGCGGATATTCGATGAGCAACGCCTTGCGAAACGCATTGCCGCTCGACGAAAGCAGCGTGTCCGACACTTGCTTCACGCTCGTGTACAGCGGCCCAACCACCGGAATGTGGCGCACGATGGCGTCCCACCACAATACGAGTTTCTGCCCGATGAAGTTCTGCGTCAGCAAGCCGACGATAAAAATGAACGCGATGGTCAGTACCGCGCCCAGTCCAGGCAAATGGAAACCGAAGATGCGCTCGGGCTGCCATGATTCGGGCAACAGGAGCAGCGTCTGATCCATGGTTCCGATGACGAGGCCGAGCACCCACAGCGTGATGGCCAAAGGCACCAACACGAGCAGGCCAGTCAGAAACACGGATTTCAGCGTAGTCTTTTTTGTCGTCACGTTGTAGTCGCTAAGGTCTTAGCCGAAGGTTGCACCGTTTCAGTTCGAAACGGCTGGCGGATGCCCGAATCGACGAGCGCGACAGCGATATTCGCCCGGAGATGCCGGACGGCATGCATATCGCGCAATGGCCGCGCTCTTGCGTTCAGCCGCTCAGGCCGCGCCCGACGTGGATGTGCCGGAAGAAGGCGTACTGCTTGCGGGCTTCGACGCTTCTGAGGACGACGCCTTCGCGCCGGCGTCATTCGAAGCGTTTGCATTGCCTGAACTGCCAGCTTCCGACGAAGCCGCGGGCGCATCCGAAGAGCCGTTCTCCGATTTGGCGGGCGCCGCCGCGTCCTTGGCCTTGCCGCCGTTATTGCCGCCGCGAAAATCGGTGACATACCAGCCCGAACCCTTCAACTGGAATCCGGCGGCAGTGACCTGTTTCGAAAACGTGGCCTGTCCGCAAGCGGGACATTGCGTGAGCGGTGCGTCGCTCATTTTCTGAAGCACGTCTTTTTCGTGGCCGCAGGAGGCGCAGCGGTACGCGTAAATCGGCATGGTGCTATCCCTACAATGATCTGTCGACGCTTGCAAAGCCTTGAATTATAGCCGCAAACGGATTTTGACCCGCGATTTTCGGGGGTTTCCGGCTACGACTTCCTGCCGCTAAACGGAGGCGTCGATGCCGAATTTCAAGCGCGCCGCCAGGTCATCCAGCGTTCGCGTCCGGCAAATACGGGAATGGAGTCTCGAACTTCCCGCTCGTCGATGAGTTCGAAGCGCGGCGTAAGAAGCGCGTGAAGTTCATCGCGTTCGATGCCGAACGGCGGACCTTTCGGCGTCGCGCCGAGGAAATAGAAGCCCGCGAGCAGCGCGCCGGGTTCGAGCAAATCGGCCATGCGCTGCGCGTAATCGGCCCAGCGGTTTTTCGGCAGCGCGCAAAGAAACGCGCGCTCGTAGATCCACGCGGGCGAAAACGGCGGCTGATACGCGAAGAAATCCGCCTCTTCGACGTTTTTCCCATACGCGCCCAGTTGCGCGCGTGCCGTTGCGACGGCGACCGGCGAGAAGTCGATCGCGCGCACCGTCCAGCTTCGCTCGGCCAGATAAAGCGCTTCATACGCGCTGCCGCAACCGGGAATCAGCACATTGTGCAGAGCGCGCGACGCCACAAACGCCTTGAACGCCTCCTGAACGCCCGCCTGATCCCACGGCATGAAACGCCGGTCGAAGCGTTCGTCCCAGAAATCAGGCGAATTGGGATCGCGATGATCGAAAGTTGGGACGTTGGGATCGCTCATCCGCCGTGCCCCAGCCACAACTGGGCGATAACCACGCCCGCACCCGCCATGGCAACGAGTCCGACCGCGAGCAGCGTAATCAGCAAGCGGTTCGTGCGCTTTTGCTCCGCGAGCAAGAGGCGCATGGTTTCGTCGCTGCTGCCTTTGGGCGCGTCGTGATGCTCGGCCAGAAGGTGATGAATCAGGCGCGGCAACTGCGGAATGGTCTTGCTCCATTGCGGCGCTTCTAACTGCAGACGTTCGTACCAGCCGCGCCAGCCGATCTGTTCGTTCATCCAGCGTTCGAGATACGGCTTCGCGGTCTTCCACAGATCGAGTTCAGGATCGAGCGAACGACCCAGGCCTTCGACGTTCAGCATCGTCTTCTGCAAGAGCACGAGTTGCGGCTGAATCTCGACGTTGAAACGACGCGACGTCGAGAAAAGCCGCATCAACACCTGACCGAGGGAAATATCCTTGAGCGCGCGATCGAAGTACGGCTCGCACACGGCGCGGATCGCGCTTTCCAGTTCCTCGACGCGCGTGCTCGGTGGCACCCAGCCGGATTCCAGGTGCAGCGTGGCGACGCGATGATAGTCGCGCTTGAAGAACGCCAGAAAGTTCTGCGCGAGATAGTTCTTGTCGAAGTCCGACAGCGCCCCGACGATGCCGAAGTCCAGCGCGATATAGCGCCCGAAGGTTGCCGGATCGAGACTCACCTGGATATTGCCGGGGTGCATGTCGGCGTGAAAGAAGCCGTCGCGGAACACTTGCGTGAAGAAAATCTCCACGCCTTCGCGCGCCAGCTTCGGAATATCGACGCCCGCCGCGCGCAGCGTTTCAACCTGGCTGATCGGCACGCCGACCATGCGCTCCATCACGAGCACCGTGGGCGCGGACAAATCCCAGTACATTTCCGGCACGAGCAGCAGATCGAGACCCGCGAAATTGCGCCGCAACTGACTGCCGTTGGCGGCTTCGCGCATGAGGTCGAGTTCGTCGTGCAGATACTTGTCGAATTCGGCGACGACTTCGCGCGGCTTCAGCCGCCGTCCGTCCGGCCACAGGCGTTCGGCCCAAGTCGCGGCATCGCGCAGCAAGCCGAGATCCGAATCGATCACCGGCAGCATGCCGGGGCGCAACACCTTCACGGCGACCGACTTGCCCGCGTGCTCGCCGTGCTTGATTTTCGCGAAATGCACTTGCGCGATGGAAGCCGACGCCACCGGCACGCGCTCGAAATCGTCGAACAACACTTCGATAGGCGCACCCAGCGATTTTTCGATGATCTCCATTGCCACCGCCGAATCGAAGGGCGGAACCTGATCCTGCAGCTTGGCGAGTTCATCCGCGATATCGACGGGCAGCAGATCGCGCCGCGTCGACAACACCTGACCGAACTTTACGAAGATCGGGCCGAGACTTTCCAGTGCGAGGCGCAGCCGGATGCCACGCGCCACTTCGAATTTGCGGCCGAACGTCGTGACGCGCATGAGATAGCGCACGCGACGATCGTTGATGCCGCTCATCACCAGCTCGTCGAGCCCGAAGCGGACAATCGTGAAGAATATTTTGAGGAAACGCAGAAAACGCATATTCGGTTTCGCTTCAGCTCGTTATTCGCGCGAGTCGCGCACGGACTCGCCACCGGGCCGCGCTGAGGCGCCGCGTTCCGGTTGTCGTCTTTCCAGTCTTTCGATGCGCTTTTCGAGGCGCGCCAGGGCGTCGCGCGTCGCGGAAACCTCGGCGTTGAAACCGTCGAGCGCGCTTTTGCGTACGAGTTGCGGACGTTCATCGAGCAGATATTCGGCGACCGTATCCAGCAGATTGCGGCCGGTGCGTTGCGCCTGCTCCTGAACCGTCCGCGCGATTCGCCCGACGCGATGCGCGGGCGCGTCGCCGATGGCGCGCGCCAGATCCTCTTCCGGGTCCCAGCGCAAGTTTTCGGCGAGTTTGGCGAGCGTCGTGGCGAATTCGGCATCGCCTTCGATTCGAACGTGCTTCATCACGGCCGCCTGGCCGCCTTGCAGGAACGCGGGCAACGCGTCGAGCGGAACCGCGATGGTGACATCGAAACGCCCGGCTTCACCTTCGCTCGTCGCGGCAAAGAGACCGCCCGGTTGCACCACGAGCGCGATGGGAACAGGTCCGCAAGTCAGCTTGACGCACTTGCCGGCGTAAGGCTTGACGCGTTCGAGCGCCCACGGCTCGCGCACGAGCAGATGGTTCACCGCGGCCGAGAAGGCACCGGATGCGGTCTTGAAGGCAGGATTTACTGCGAAACGGGCGGATTCGTCTGCGTTCGTCATCGGCTCTGAGATGAAAAAACCCGCGCCAGCGGTGACCGGCGCGGGTTTCTATTCTACCTTCGCAACCGGCGTGATACCGGCCGCGCCCCCGGTCTTTCGACCGGGCGCAATTGGATCGACAACTCAACTGACTTGCTGAATACCTGCCAACAGCCAGCCTTCGTTGCCCGTCTTCTGCTTCGAGAGATTCCACACTTCGACGAACGGTTCGGCCGCTGAACCCTCGGACTCGCGAATGAGGCCGTGGAAACGCACGCTTGCCAGATACTCGTTCGCGCGGTCTTCGACGCCGAGCAGATCGGCATTAAGTTGCACGACGTCTGTACGGTTCGGCGTGCTGCCGCGCGCATCGACGTCGAGTTTCACTTCGGCGAACATTTCGGGCGTCGTGAACTCGCGGATGTCGTTGACATTGCCGCGATCCCACGCGTCCTGCAGGCGCACGAAGTAGACCTTTGCGTTCCGCACGAACGCTTCCGTGTCAAAGCCAGCCGGCACGTTCGGGTTTGTCACCGGCGGCTGGTTCGGCGAATCGATATAAGTCGCGCCGAGGCTCGTGGAACGCGGCGTTTGCGGCGGCTCCTGGTTCAAGTCGGTGCGCGCCATTGCGCCGTAAGGCGACGCCGCGCCCGAAGCGCCGGCGTATGCGGGCGTGTTGCCCTGATTCGCTTGACGGCGGCGCATGAAGAAGCGGAACAGCATGACGGCCGCGAGCACGATCAAGCCGATGATGATCATATTGGCCATGGCGCCGGCGAAGGCTTCGCCCAAGCCGAAGTGCGACAACAGCGCCGCGATGCCGAGACCCGCCGCCAAACCTGCGAGCGGTCCGAGCCAGCGGTTGCGTGCCGGTTGCGCGGCCGCCGCCGCGGCGGGCGCGGCCGGTGCGCGCTGAGCCTGCGCGGCCTGGCCTTGCTGCATGGACTGTGACGGCGGCGTCGCCTGATGCTGCTGCGTGGCAGTTGCCGACTGACGGCCCATGCTGCGGCCGCCGCCCATGCGACGGGCATCTGCATCTTCAGTGTAGATTGCGCCAACCGTGATAACGCCAGCGAGCGCCAAGATTCCGGCCTTCCTGAACATGCTGCTCAGGAAACCCCGGGATTGGGGTATGCGCGAATCGGACATTTCGAATCCTATTAAGAGTGGAACACTAAAATTTGGTCCCGACGTGTAACGCTACCACGCCACCTGACAAATTGTAATATTCGACTCGATCCAAGCCAGCTTGTTCCATCATTGTTTTTAAAGTTTCCTGGTCGGGATGCATGCGGATAGATTCCGCAAGGTAGCGATAGCTGTCCGCATCCTTCGCGACTTTCTCGCCAAGCCACGGCAAAATCTTGAAACTGTAGATATCGTACGGCTTCTTCAGCGGCTCCCAAACCTTCGAGAACTCCAGAACGAGCAAACGACCACCGGGCTTCAGCACACGCTGCATTTCTGCAAGCGCGCGCTCTTTGTGGGTCATGTTGCGTAGACCGAAGGCGACTGTAACCACATTGAAATAATTGTCCGGGAAGGGGATCTTCTCAGCGTCGCACAGGAGCGCGGGCGTAATCACGCCTTTGTCGACCAAGCGGTCGCGCCCGACGCGCAACATCGATTCATTGATGTCTGTGTGCCAGACTTCGCCGCTTTCGCCCGCTTGCCTCGCGAAAGCCATCGCCAGATCGCCCGTGCCGCCTGCCAGATCCAGCACCTTGTAGCCCGGCCGCACTCGCGCCTGCCCGATCGTGAAATGCTTCCAGATCCGATGCAGTCCGCCGGACATCAGGTCGTTCATCAAGTCGTAGTTGCCCGCGACGGAGTGGAACACGCCCGCCACTTTCTTCGCCTTGTCCTGCTCGTCGACCGTTTCGTATCCGAAGTGGGTCTTGCTCATCGCGCTGATTCCTCGCCTGTCGTTTGTCGTGTACCCGCGCAAGCATCGCGCCGGGTCCGCGGCGTTATGCCGCGTATTTGGATTGAGTTCGAGTTTAGTGGCAATGCCCGCCGGACGCCTTCGCCGTCATGGGCGCGTCGCGGTCGAGGCCGGCAGCTTCCAGTTTCGCCAGATACTCGCGCCACAAATCGTCCTGCCGCGTTGCCAGCTTGTGAAGAATGTCCCAGGAATAGATGCCGGTATTGTGCCCGTCCGAAAAGTTCAGCTGCAGCGCGTAGTGACCGACCGCATCGACGCCGATCAGCGTGACATCGCGCTTGCCGGTCTGTAGCGTTTCCTGGCCGGGACCGTGGCCCTGCACCTCGGCGGAAGGCGAATAAACGCGCAGCAGTTCGAATGGCACGCGATACGACGTGTCGTCCGCATATCGCAGTTCGAGCACGCGGGATTTCGAATGCACGACGACGCCGGTGGGAATCGGCGTCGTGGAAGTGAGTCCGCTCATGGGGAGCCCTGGCTTTTGATGATGTTGTCTTATGGAGAGCCGAAGACCTGATTCAGCTCATGGCGCACGGCTTCGCGCAGCAAGGTGGCCTGCGCGCGGCGCTTCGAAAGCTGCGCTTCGGAAACGGTGCGCTGACGCGGCGCCCAAATGGGCAGAGGAAAGCGGGAATCGTTGGAAAAGCGCGGAATGACGTGCCAATGCACGTGCGGCACCTGATTGCCGAGACTCGCCAGATTGACCTTCTCCGGCACGAGAATGCGCCGCATGGCGCGCTCGACGCAGTTGACGGCGGTCATCAAGCGCGCGCGGTCGTCGTCTTGCAGATCCGACATCTCGGCGATATGCGCGCTCCAGATCACGCGGCACAAGCCGGGCCAGTCGGCCTCATCGGCGAGGACGACGCGCAATGCGTCGTCCGCCCACAGTACCTCGCCGCCGTCTTCACGGCAAAACACACAGTCCATCTCAAACCTCTAGCGAATCGAAACCCGATTTCGCTATTACACCAGTACGCGCTCGATACCGCCATTGTTAGCGCGCTCGACATACTGTTCCATCCAGTTCTCGCCGAGCACCTTGCGCGCCATTTCCACGACGATGTAATCCGCCTCGGTGTTGGCGTCCTCGTTGTAGCGCGACAAACCCTGCAGGCAGGACGGGCAGCTCGTGAGGATCTTGACGTCGGTGACGGCATTGTCCGGCTGCGGACCATCGCCCGCTTTCAGCACCGAACCCGGCTGCGCGCCCGCCGCACCGGCCGAGGCGTTCGCCATGTTGATGGCGTTCGCGCCCGCCTCCGCGACGAGCGGAATGCCGCGCAACTTCGCCGCGCCCTTGCGCATTTCCTCTTCCTTGCGAAAGCGCACTTGCGTGGAGATGTCCGGCCGCGTCACCGCGAGCGTGCCCGACTCGCCGCAGCAGCGATCATTTTTTTCGATCTTGTAGCCGTCCTGCTGCGAACCCATCAGCTCGTTGACGAGTTTGACCGGGTCCATCGTCTTGATCGGCGAATGACACGGGTCGTGGTACATGTAGCGCGTGCCCTTCACGCCATCGAGCTTGATGTTCTTTTCGAGCAGGAACTCGTGGATGTCGATGATCCTGCATCCCGGGAAGATCTTCTCGAATTCATAGCCCGCGAGCTGGTCGTAACAGGTGCCGCACGACACGACCACGGTCTTGATATCCAGATAGTTCAGCGTATTGGCCACGCGATGGAACAACACGCGGTTGTCCGTGACGATCTTCTCGGCCTTGTCGAACTGTCCCGCGCCGCGCTGCGGATAGCCGCAGCACAGATAGCCCGGCGGCAGCACGGTCTGCACGCCCGCTTCCCACAACATGGCTTGCGTGGCGAGCCCGACCTGCGAGAACAGACGCTCGGAACCGCAACCAGGGAAATAAAACACGGCTTCCGAATCCACCGTGGTTTTCTGCGGATTGCGGATGATCGGAACGATCTTGTTGTCCTCGATATCCAGCAGCGCGCGCGCCGTCTTTTTAGGCAGATTGCCCGGCATCTTCTTGTTCATGAAGTGGATCACCTGCGTGACCACCGGCGGCTTGCCGACCGTCGCGGGCGGTTTGGCCGTCTGCTTCTTCGCGAACTTCTTGAGGATGTCGTTGCCCAGACGCTGCGCCTTGTAGCCCACGCCCATCATCGCGGTGCGCGCGACGTTGATCGTCTGCGGATTCGTCGCGTTGAGGAAGAACATGCCCGCCGCGTTGCCCGCGTTGAACTTCTTTTTGCCCATCTTGCGCAGCAGATTGCGCATGTTCATGGTGACATCGCCGAAATCGATCTTCACCGGGCACGGCGTCACGCACTTATGGCAGACCGTGCAGTGATCGGCGACATCGTTGAATTCGTCCCAATGCTTGATCGACACGCCGCGGCGCGTCTGCTCTTCGTACAGGAACGCCTCGATGAGCAGCGAAGTCGCGAGAATCTTGTTGCGCGGGCTGTAGAGCAGGTTCGCGCGCGGCACGTGCGTCGCGCACACGGGCTTGCACTTGCCGCAGCGCAGGCAGTCCTTGATCGATTCGGAAATCGCGCCGATATCCGACTGCTGCATGATGAGCGACTCATAGCCCATCAGGCCGAAGCTCGGCGTGTACGCGTTGCGCAAGTCCGCGCCTTCGAGCAATTTGCCCGCGTTGAAGCGCCCCTGCGGATCGACGCGCTTCTTGTAATCGCGGAAATCGCGGATTTCGTCATCGGTCAGGTACTCCAGCTTCGTGATGCCGATGCCGTGCTCGCCCGAGATCACGCCGTCCAGCGAACGCGCGAGCTTCATGATGCGCGCCACCGCGTGATGCGCGTCCTGCAGCATCGCGTAGTTGTCGGAGTTGACCGGAATGTTGGTGTGCACGTTGCCGTCGCCCGCGTGCATGTGCAACGCGACGAACACGCGGCCGCGCAGCACTTGCTTGTGGATGGCCTGCGCTTCGTCGAGGATCGGCTTGAATTCGCCGCCGTTGAAGATTTGGCGCAATTCGCCGCGAATCTCCGTCTTCCATGAGATGCGCACGGTGCGGTCTTGCGCGACGTGGAACACGCTCGCATCCGGCTGGGTATCGACGCGATCCGCGAACTTCTCGGCGAGCCCTTCGTAGCCGAGATTCACGAGATAGTGCTGCGCCTCGCGCAAGGACATGTCGAGCTTGTCGCCGACGAAAGTCCAGCGCTCACGCACGCGCTTCATCAAATCGAGCGCCTGTTGCACGCGATCTTCGAGCAATTCGGCGGACGGAATCTCGTTCGCGTCGTCGCTCTTTCCGAGCGGCAGCTTGCCGGTCTTGAAGAACGCCTCGAGCGCGTCGACCAGTTGCAGCTTGTTCTTGATCGACAGCTCGATATTGATGCGCTCGATGCCGTCCGTGTACTCGCCCATGCGATTGAGCGGGATCACCACGTCTTCGTTGATCTTGAACGCGTTGGTGTGCTTCGCGATGGCGGCCGTGCGCGAACGGTCGAGCCAGAAGCGCTTGCGCGCCTCGGCGTTCACCGCGACGAAGCCTTCGCCGCTCTTGCCATTCGCCATCCGGACGACTTCGGAGGCGGCTTGCGCGACGGCATCGGCGTCGTTGCCGACGATATCGCCGATCAGCACCATCTTCGGAAACGCGTTGCGCTTGCTCTTGGTCGCATAGCCGACCGCGCGCAGATAGCGCTCGTCCAGATGTTCGAGTCCCGCGAGAATCGCGCCGCCCTGCTTCGACGTCTCGAACAGATAATCCTTGATCTCGACGATGCTCGGAATGGCGTCGCGCGCCTGGCCGAAAAATTCGAGACAGACGGTGCGCGTGTGCGCGGGCATCTTGTGCAGAATCCAGCGCGCCGACGTGATGAGCCCGTCGCAACCTTCCTTCTGCACGCCCGGCAAGCCCGCGAGGAACTTGTCGGTGACGTCCTTGCCGAGCCCTTCCTTGCGGAACGTGCGGCCGGCGATATCGAGCGCCTCGGTTTTCAGGAGCTTTTCGCCGGGCGCGCGTGTGCCGTCGAACCAGTCGAGCCGGAAGCGCGCCACCGGAATGTCGTGGATCTTGCCGCAGTTATGTTCGAGGCGCGTGACTTCGAGCCAGTTGCCTTCCGGGTCCACCATGCGCCACCAGGCGAGATTGTCGAGCGCCGTGCCCCACAGCACTGCCTTCTTGCCGCCCGCGTTCATCGCGACATTGCCGCCGACGCACGATGCATCGAGCGATGTCGGATCGACGGCGAACACGAAGCCCGCCTGCTCCGCCGCTTCCGTGACGCGTCGCGTGACCACGCCCGCGCCGGAGAAAATGGTCGCGACCTTGTGATCGACGCCCGGAAGATCGGTCATCTCCACCGGCCCGAGTTGTTCGAGCTTTTCCGTGTTGATGACCGCGGAAAACGGCGTGAGCGGAATCGCGCCGCCGGTATAGCCCGTGCCGCCTCCACGCGGAATCACGGTGAGGCCGAGCTCGAAACACGCCTTGATGAGACCCGCGATCTCCGCCTCGGTGTCCGGCGTGAGCACGACGAACGGATATTCGACACGCCAGTCGGTGGCGTCGGTGACGTGCGAAACGCGCGACAGACCGTCGAACTTGATGTTGTCCTTCTGCGTCTGTTTGCCCAGCACGCGCGACGCGCGGCGGCGCAACTCGGCCATGCGGCCGAATTCGGCGGAGAAGTCGTCCACGGCGCGGCGCGCGGCCGCGACCAGCAGTTGCACGCGTGCGGCGCGTTCCTGGCCTGCGTCGTCGCCGTGTTGCGATAGATCGGCGTTACGGCGCTTTTCGATTTCAGCCAGCCGATGGTTCAGCGCTTCGACGAGCAAGACTCGACGCTTCGGGTTGTCGAGCAAATCGTCCTGCAGATACGGATTGCGGCGTACGACCCAGATGTCGCCGAGCACTTCGTACAGCATGCGCGCCGAGCGGCCGGTGCGTCTTTCGCCGCGCAGTTCGTCGAGTGCGGCCCAGGCTTCGTCGCCGAGCAGCCGCATGACGATCTCGCGATCGGAAAACGACGTGTAGTTATAGGGAATTTCGCGCAGACGGGGCTCGACGTCGAGCGGCAAGGCGGCATGGGCGCCGTTCGGATCGAAGGCTTGAGGTGCGTTCATGTTCGACGGTTCGGTGAGCCGGCGAGCGCGTCAGGAAGCGCAAAGTCACCGGCGATGCGCGTGGGGGCGCAGATTTTTGGATGAGACTGTTCTGTAGGAAGGCCGCCGCATCGCGCAAATCCGGCAATGACACGGATGTAATGACGAGCCAGATGCGACACGGCGCCTTCAATGAGTCCGGATCAACGCCACGATCGCGCATGGCGCGCATGCCGCTCCGCCGCAGCGTGAAGCTCGCGGGGGACATACGCCAGTAAATCGATCCGAAGCTGCCAGTGCATCTGCCGATCCTGATTTGTAAAACGAAATTCTAACCCATCGCGAAAAAGGCCGTTCGTGACGGCTAGCAGGCAGAAGGGGCATTTGCGTGCCCGTTCACGACATGTTTCGGGCATTTTCCGCGCTTTTACTCCCGGCCGGTCGGTCGGCGATAAGGCGTCTTAGCCGGAATGCTGCTTCTTCCGCGCTATCATTCATGCTTTCGCCCTCAAAAAAGCAGCGCGCGGCCGGCCTGCGCGACGATTTCGACGCATGACACATCCCGACTACCTGAAGAAAGTGCTGACCGCGCGAGTCTATGACGTCGCGCGCGAGAGCGAGCTCGAACCCGCGCGCAGTCTGTCCGCGCGCCTGCATAACGCCGTCTACCTCAAGCGCGAGGACAACCAGCCGGTGTTCTCCTTCAAGATTCGGGGCGCTTACAACAAGATGGCCAACCTGCCCGCCGACGTTCTGGCGCGCGGGGTCATTACGGCGTCGGCGGGCAATCATGCGCAGGGCGTGGCTTTGTCGGCGGCGCGGCTCGGCTGTCGCGCGGTGATCGCCGTGCCCACGACCACGCCGCAAGTGAAAATCGACGCGATCCGCGCGCATGGCGGCTCGACCGTCGAAGTGGTGCTGGCGGGCGAATCGTATAGCGACGCCTACGCGCGCGCCGTGCAGCTCCAGGAAGAGCGCGGCCTCACCTTCGTCCATCCGTTCGACGATCCCGACGTGATCGCCGGACAAGGCACCGTCGCCATGGAAATCCTGCGCCAGCATCAAGGTCCGATTCACGCGATCTTCGTGCCGATAGGCGGCGGCGGCTTGGCGGCGGGCGTGTCGGCGTACGTCAAGGCGATCAGGCCGGAGATCAAGGTCATCGGCGTGCAGACCGAGGATTCCTGCGCGATGGCGCAATCCATCGAGGCGGGCGAGCGCGTTACCTTGAGCGAAGTCGGCCTGTTTTCGGACGGCACGGCGGTGAAGCTCGTCGGCGAGGAAACCTTCCGCCTGTGCAGCGAGTTGCTCGATGAAGTCATCACCGTCGATACCGACGCGCTTTGCGCCGCCATCAAGGACGTCTTCCAGGACACGCGCAGCGTGCTCGAACCGGCGGGCTCGCTCGCGGTTGCGGGCGCGAAGGTCTATGCGGAACGCGAAGGTATCGAAGGAAAGACGTTGATCGCGGTGACTTCCGGCGCGAACATGAATTTCGACCGCATGCGCTTCGTGGCGGAACGCGCGGAAGTGGGCGAGGCGCGCGAGGCCGTGTTCGCGGTGACGATTCCCGAGGAACGCGGCAGCTTCAAACGCTTTTGCGAACTCGTCGGCGATCGCAGCGTGACCGAGTTCAACTACCGTATCGCGGATGCGGCCGCCGCGCATATCTTCGTCGGCGTGCAGATCAAGTCGCGCAACGAGACGGTGCAGATGCGCTCGGCGTTTATCGAGCACGGGTTCGCGACGGTCGATCTGTCGCACGATGAACTCTCGAAGCAGCACATCCGCTACATGGTCGGCGGCCATTCGCCGCTCGCGCATGACGAACGCCTGCTGCGTTTCGAATTCCCCGAGCGGCCGGGCGCGCTCATGCGCTTCCTTTCGTCGATGGCGCCGGACTGGAACATCAGCCTCTTCCACTATCGGAATCAAGGCGCGGACTACAGCTCGATTCTCGTTGGCATTCAGGTGCCGCGGGCGGATAACGCAGAGTTCGAGCGCTTTCTCGCGACGCTCGGTTATCCGTGGTGGGACGAGCAGCAGAACCCCGTCTACAAGCTGTTCCTGGCGTAAGTCGAGACTTCATGTCCAAGTTCACGCTCGAAGACAAACTCGTCGTCGCGATTTCGTCGCGCGCGCTCTTCGACTTCGAGGAAGAAAACAGCGTGTTCGAGGCGGGCGATCTGGCGCGTTACGAAGCGCTGCAACGCTCGCGGCTGGACAATCCCGCGAAACCGGGCGTGGCGTTCGGGCTCATTCGCAAACTGCTCGCGCTCAATGCGGGCGAGCAGCGCGTGGAAGTAGTGATCCTTTCGCGCAGCGATCCTATCAGCGGCCTGCGCGCGTTCCATTCGTGCCGTGAGCATGGACTGGCGATCGAACGCGGCGTGTTCACGCGCGGCCGTTCGCCCTTCAGCTACTTGAAACCGCTGCGTGCGTCGCTGTTTTTATCGGCGAATCCCGACGATGTACGCGACGCGCTCGCCGCCGGTTTTCCCGCCGCGCGCGTGCTGCCGGAAACGCCGCGCGCAGCGAGCCGTTACGCGGATGAAATTCGCATTGCGTTCGATGGCGACGCCGTTCTCTTCTCCGATGAAGCCGAGCGCGTGTTTCAGGCCGACGGTTTGCTGGCCTTCGTCGGCCATGAAACGAACAAGAAAGATCTGCCGCTGCCGGGCGGACCGTTGAAGCCGCTGCTCGAAGCGCTGAACAAACTGCAACGCATTGCCGCCGCGAATGAAGGCGAGCAGGCGGCCATGCATATCCGCACCGCGCTCGTCACCGCGCGTTCCGCTCCCGCGCACGAGCGCGCGATCCGGACGTTGATGGCGTGGGACATCGAAATCGACGAAGCGATGTTCCTGGGCGGTCTGGACAAGGGCGAATTCCTGCGTGAATTCGAGCCCGACTTTTTCTTCGACGATCAAATTCGCCATTGTGAATCGGCCCGCGGCGTGAGTCCGACAGGGCATGTTCTCAGCGGCATAGCGAACGCAACATGACACCCGAACAATCTCCGCTCGGCAAGCCCGTCCACTACACCGAACAGTACGATGCGTCGCTGCTGTTTCCGATAGAGCGCAAGAGCGCGCGCGATGCCATCGGCGTCGGCGCGCGGCTGCCGTTCTTCGGCACCGACATCTGGAACGCTTACGAGCTTTCGTGGCTGAACGCGCGCGGCAAGCCGCAGATCGCGGTGGCGACGTTCTTCGTGCCGGCGGATTCGCCGAATATCGTCGAATCGAAGTCGTTCAAGCTTTACCTTGGCTCGTTCGCGCAGACGAAGTTCGACTCCATCGACGACGTGCGCGCGGCCATCAAGCGCGACGTATCGGCGATCTGCGGAGCGACCGTATCGGTGCAACTTGCCGCGCCGGCAGATTTCGGCAAGCTCGCGATGGAAGAGTTCGATGGCTTGTCGCTCGACAGGCTCGATCTGGATACGGACATCTATATGCCCGATCCTTCACTGTTGAGCGCGACGCATGGCGAAGCACCGGTCGACGAGACGTTGTATTCGAATCTGCTGAAGTCGAATTGCCCGGTGACGGGACAGCCGGATTGGGGCAGCGTGCAGATTCGCTACTACGGCGGGCAGATCGATCACGCGGGTTTGCTGCGCTATCTGATTTCGTTTCGCGGACATACCGGCTTTCACGAGCAATGCGTCGAGCGCATTTTCATGGACGTGATGCGGGAATGTCAGCCGGAAAGGCTCGCAGTGTACGCGCGTTACACGCGGCGCGGCGGGCTGGATATCAATCCGTTCCGGACGAATTTCAATTTGCCGATGCCGGATAATGCGCGGTTGGCGCGGCAGTGAAGCTCGTCAATGCGGCTCCGACTTCCCGGAGCCGCATTGACGTTCAAGCCGACGCCTTCTTATAAGCCACGCAATCCACCTCGACCTTGCAATCGATCACCATTGACGACACCACGCAAGCTCTCGCCGGCGGATTCGCGCCGAAGTACTCCTTGAAGATCTTGTTGAAAGAAGCGAAGTCGCGCGGATCGTCCAGCCAGACGCCGCAGCGCACGACATGCTCCGTGCCATATCCCGCTTCCGTCAGAATGGCGATCACGTTTTGAATTGCCTTGTGCGTCTGCTCGACGATTCCGCCGTTGATCACTTCGCCGTTCTCCATCGGCGTCTGGCCCGACACGAAGAGCCAGCCATCGGCCTCTACCGCGCGTGCAAAAGGCATATGCGCGCCGCCTTGTCCCTTGCCGCCTTCAACGCCATATCGCTTCATCGTTCAACTCCTTGATTCAATCGTAAAGAATTCAAAACGCACCCTGCGCATCCAGCTTGGATGCCGCGCCGCGCGCCACGAAACGTCCCGCGCGCGCGCCGGTCACGGCGGCATCGCGATACGTCAAAACCCCATTCACCCACACCGCGTCGATGCCGTCCGCCGCCTGCTGCGGCTTCGCGAAGGTCGCGGCATCGCGCACACGCTCGGGATCGAACACGACCAGATCGGCGTGATAACCCACTTTCACTTCGCCACGCTCGGGCAGGCTGAAACGCCGCGCCGTCAGGCTCGTCATCTTGCGCACCGCTTCTTCGAGCGGCATCAGCGCCGTATCGCGCGCGTAGTGGCCAAGCACGCGCGGAAACGCGCCCCACAAGCGCGGATGCGGCAGCGGATCGTTCGGCAAGCCATCCGAGCCAACCATCGTCGCGGGATGCGCGAGAATGCGCCGCACATCGTCTTCCGACATGTTGTGATACACCGCGCCCGCCGGCTGCAAGCGTTTCGCCGCATCCTGCTGGCTCACGTTCCACTCGGCCGCTGCCTCGCGAATCAGCTTGCCCGCCATCTCCGGATGCGGCTCCGACCACGTGATGGTGATGTCGATATCCCCCGTCACCTGCTTCAGATCCAGCGTCGACGAACTGCGGTTATACGGATAACAATCGCAACCGAGCGGCTGACCTTCGCGCACCGTTTCGAGCGACTTCAGCACTTCCACGCTGCGTCCCCAGTTCGACGGTCCCGCGCACTTCAAATGCGAAATCACCACCGGCACACGCGCATGGCGACCGACGCGATACGCCTCTTCCATTGCATCGAGAATTGCATCGAACTCGGTGCGCATGTGCGTCGTGTATAGCGCGCCTGCCTTGGCAAGCGGCTCGGCAAGCGCCTCCACTTCCTCTGGCGGCGCGTTGAACGCCGAACCATAAGCCAGCCCGCTCGATAACCCCAGCGCGCCGTTATCCAGCGCTTCTTCGAGTTGCGCTCGCATGCCTTCCACTTCAGCGCCGTTCGCCGCGCGATCCAGCCGGTCCATGTGATTGTTGCGCAGCGCCGTATGGCCGATCAGCGCGCCGACATTCACGGCGGGACGCGCTTCGTTGACGGCATCGACATAAGCGGCGAAGGTCGGATATTTGAACGCGTCGGCGTCGCCGAGCAGATTCATCGGATCGGGCGGGTTGCCCTTCAACGTCACCGGCGACGCGCTGATCCCGCAATTGCCGACGATCACCGTGGTCACGCCTTGCGTGATCTTCGGCATCATCTGCGGCGAGCGGATCACGTGCGTGTCGTCGTGCGTATGGACGTCGATGAAACCGGGCGCCAGCACCTTGCCCTGCGCGTCGAACACTTCATCGGCGTTCCAGTTGGCGAGTGCGCCGGGCGCCACGATGGCGACGATGCGGCCATCGCGCACCGCGACATCGCGCTCGACGGCGGGCGCACCCGTGCCGTCGATCACACGCGCACCGATGATCAACGTATCGGCCTTCTGCTTCGAGGGCGATTCCATGTCAGTCTCCCAAAGGTTGCCGCTCGCCGCCGCCACGATGCGCATCGAGCGCGTGCTTCATGCGGCGCAGCAGTTCACGGCTATGATCGGCCTGCTTCACCGCGAGTTCGGTGACCAGCAGATCGAGCGCCATCATCATTGCGTAACGCGACGACGACGGCTTGTAGATGAAATCCGTTTCTATCGCGATGACCGGAATGAGCCAGTCCGCGAGCTTCGCCAGCGGCGACGCCGGCGCGGTCAACGCGATCACGCACGCGCCATATTCACGCGCGATCCGGCAGCTTTCAAGCATCTCCGGCGTCTGCCCCGTCACGGACAGCGCGACAACGACGTGTTCGCTCGATAACGTCGATGCCACCATGCGCTGCAGCAGTCCGTCCTGATACGACGCCACCGGCCGCCCGAGCCGCACGAGACGAAAGCGCATCTCGTCGGCGAGCGCGGTCGAGCCGCCGCCCATGCCGAACACGTAGATCATCGACGCAGCCGCGAGTGCATCGGCGGCTTGCGCGATGGGCGCGGCACGCAGCGCACCCTGATTCTGTGCGAGCGTGGCCTGCACCTCCTCGAAGATACGCGCGGCGAGTGTTTCAGGCACGGCGTCCGGTTCGGGCTTCAGAAAGCGTTGCCCGACGCCCGCCGCCTGCGCGAGCCGCAGCTTGAGTTCGCGCACGTCCTGACAGCCGACCGCTTTCGCAAAGCGCGTGACCGTGGCGATACTTACTTCCGCCTTGTCCGCAAGCGCGCCGATGCTCGCCCGCGACGCGCCCGTGAGATCGTCGAGGATCAGCGCGGCGACCTTGCGCTCGGCGCTGCGCAATTCGGGCGCGCGTTGCGCGATGCGCGCGACGATATCGAAGGTGAGCGAATCGGCGTGGCCGTTCATAGTGCTGACAGGGTTAACCCACGGTGTATGTTACTAAATAACATTTCAACGAGAATGCTACTTTGGGTAACATGATGCCGTCAACCGCGACGCCATTTTAAGTACCGACAGAATCTATTCATCCGGACGATGGAGTAGCAGCACATGAAAGTTACAAACTATCAGAACGCGACAATCGACCCGTTTGGCAAGGGTCTCGGCATGGTACCGGGCACGGGCATCAATCTGACGGACGCGGCGCGTCTGCAATGGAACCTGCTCGAAGAGGACGTGAGCTTGCCTGCCGCCGTGCTGTATGCAGAGCGCATCGAACACAATTTGAAGTGGATGCAGGCGTTCGTCGAAGAGTACGGCGTGAAGCTCGCGCCGCACGGCAAGACCACCATGGCGCCGCAACTCTTTCGCCGCCAACTCGACACCGGCGCGTGGGGCATCACGCTCGCCACGGCGCATCAGGTGCGCGCGGCGTATCGCGGCGGCGTGTATCGCATCCTGCTGGCGAATCAGCTCGTCGGCAAACGCAACATGGGCATGATCGCCGAGTTGCTGACGGACCCGAACTTCGAGTTCTTCTGTCTCGTCGATTCAGCGGATGGCGTCGATCAACTGGGCGCATTCTTCAGCGACGTGCACAAGAAGCTGAACGTGCTGATCGAACTCGGCGTGCCGGGCGGACGCACGGGCGTGCGCGACGACGCGCAGCGCGAAGCCGTGCTCGCGGCCATCGCGCGCTGGCCGGGCACGATCGAACTGGCGGGAATCGAACTATACGAAGGCGTCTTGCAGGACGAATCGAAGGTACGCGACTTTTTGAAGAGCGCCGTCGACACCACCCGCGCCTTGATCGATGCTGGCAAGATCGCGCGCAAGCCGGCAATTCTCTCGGGCGCGGGATCGGCATGGTACGACGTCGTCGCCGACGAATTCGCCAAGGCGAACAGCGACGCCATTGAAGTCGTACTGCGCCCCGGCTGCTATCTGACGCACGACGTCGGCATCTACAAGAAAGCGCAGAACGAAATCTTCGCGCGCAATCCCATCGCGAAGAAGATGGGGCAAGGGCTTAAACCCGCGCTGCAATTGTGGGCGTACGTGCAGTCCATTCCCGAGCCGGACCGCGCGATCATCGGGCTCGGCAAGCGCGATTCCGCATTCGACGCGGGCTTGCCGGAACCGGCGAAGCATTTTCGTCCGGGCACGGAAGCGCCACGCGATATCTCGACGGATGAAGGCTGGGAAATTTTCGGCCTGATGGACCAGCACGCTTACTTGCGCATCAAGCCCGGCGATGACCTCAAGGTCGGCGACATGATCGCCTTCGACATCTCGCACCCGTGTCTCACGTTCGACAAGTGGCGTCAGGTGCTCGTGGTCGATCCTAAATACCGCGTCACCGAAGTGATCGAAACGTTCTTTTGACGCGTCAGGCTTTTTCGGCGGCGGTATCGACGAGTGCGGCGTTCGCCGCGTTTTGCACCGCGACTTCCTGAATGCGCGCTTCGAGCATATGAAGTGCGCCCGACAGCGCCTCGATGGCGTCGTCCGGCAACGATGCCATGGTGTCGTGCAGAAACGCCGTGCGGCGCGGCATGCCCTCTTCCGCCGCCGCGCGGCCTTGCGCTGTCAGCGCGACATTCGACACGCGATTGTCGCGGACATCCACGCTGCGCACGACCCAGCCGAGACCTTCCAGCGTCTTCAACTGACGAGTCAGCGCGCCCGGGTCCACGCGCAGGCGTTCGACGAGTTTCTTCTGCGACACCTCGCCCTCGTGCTCATGCAAGGCGAACAGAATCCGCCAGCGCGGCATCGGCTGGCCGACGGCTGCTTCGAACGCCGACATGAAAGCGCGATACGTCCGCCCGAACTGCTGCACCACAGCGATACGTTCCTGTTCGTTCATGCTCTCGATTCCGTTGTAATTCATTCGGCGAGGATGACCGGTTCGAGCGTTCGTTTCAAGCGCACGGGCGGCACGCGGCGCGACTGCCAGAGCGAAACGACCGCGACGACGGCCGCGACCGCCAGGCCGATGTGGATTGCCGCCACCAGCGATTCGCGCGCGGATTCGAGCAGCATCGCGCCGTTATGACCAGCAGCCGCAAGCTGCGCGAGCAGCGTGTCCTGTCCTTCGCGATTGATGAGGATTTGCGGATCGGAAAGATCGCCGAGCCAGTGCATTGCGTGATCTCGTTCAAGCGCGAGGCTCACGCCGCTCGCGTACAGATGGCTCACGAGCGTGCCGGTCAATGCCGTGCCGATCATCCCGCCGATCATGCGTAGCGATTGCAACAATGCCGTCGCAATTCCCAGATGCTGACGTCCTGCGGTCTGTTGCGCGAACACGGTGAGGTTCGGCATGACGAAGCCCAGGCCGAGCCCGCCCATCAGCATGACGACGAGCAGCATGGAACGCGGCATCGTATGCGTGGCGATCACCACGCCGAAACACGACGCGGCGAGAAACGCGAAACCCACGTACAGCATGAGATTCGCGTTCTTCAGACGCGTCACGATTCGTCCGTTCACGATACTGCCAATGGTAATGAACACGACGAGCGGCGTGATCATCATGCCCGCGTCTTTCGGCGACATGCCGAAGCCGCCTTGGAACAGCAGCGGCGCGTAAAACAGCAGCGAGAACATGGTGAAGCCGCCGAGAATCGCCAGCGTGAACAGCGCGGCGAGGCTCTTGTTGCGGAACATGTCGACGGGAAGAATCGCGTAATTGCAACGCAGTTCCCACTTCCACAGGCTGTAGGACGCCACGATGGCCACCGCCAACAGCATCGCCGTCTCGACACTGATGCCGTGCTTCGGCAACATCTCGACGAACAATTGCAGCGCGCCGAGCGCAACCGCGATCAGCGCGGCGCCGGGCCAGTCGAGCCGCATCTTGCCTTCGTGCGCGACATGCCGCAGATGCGGCAAAAAGCGCCAGACGAAGAACAGCGACAGCACACCGACGGGCAGATTCACGTAGAACACCGAACGCCAGCCGTAATACTGCGT
Organism: Caballeronia sp. LZ001; assembly: GCF_031450875.1. NCBI lineage: Bacteria > Pseudomonadati > Pseudomonadota > Betaproteobacteria > Burkholderiales > Burkholderiaceae > Caballeronia > Caballeronia sp. LZ001. Next base: position 2,853,374 of record NZ_JARTVX010000004.1, read on the forward strand.
GAGAATCCCGCCGAGCGAAGGGCCGACCGCATTGGCGATGCCGAAAGCGGAACTCATCAGCACCTGCCAGCGCAGGCGCACGACCGAATCCGGGAACAGATCCGCGATGCACGCGAACGCGGTGCCAACCAGCATCCCGCCGCCGATGCCCTGCAAACCGCGCGCGAGCACCAAAAACATCATGCTGTTGGCGAGTCCGCACAACACGGACGCCACCGTGAACACGATAATCGAAGCGATCACGAAGGGTTTGCGACCGTAGTAATCGCCGAGCCGCCCAAAAATAGGCACGGTGATGACGGAGGTCAGCAAATAGGAGGTCGCGACCCAGGCGTAGAGATCGAAGCCTTTGAGTTCGGCCACGATAGTAGGCAGCGCGGTGCCCACGACGGTCTGGTCCAGCGCGACGAGCATGGTGACGAAAGAGATGCCCAACATCGCCATGAGCGATTCGCGGAAGGGCAAGACCTGTCCGCTGGAGTGATGCGCGGCTGTGTGAACGGCCATTTTTGTGGACGCAATTATTGACGAGTCAAAGAATGGGGAATCATAGCACGCTCGCGTGCTCTAAGCCGTGTGGCCCACCGCTCTCTTCATGCACGTTCCCGGACATTTTTCGTATGCAACCGACGCCCATCATCACTTCGCCGCTTACTGCCGAAGATTTCACCGCTCTGTCCCGCGCGAAGGAGGCGCTCGAAAGCCCTTCGCTCACGATGAAACTGGCGAGCGTGGTCGGCGCGCCGATCGAAAAACTCATGGGACGGCTTCCAGCCTCGGCTCAGGGGAAAGTCGACGAAGCCACGCAAGTCGCGCTCAAGAAATGCCTGCAGCTTGCGCTGCGCACGCTCGGCAACAGCGCGCCGTCCGACTCGCTGCTCGCGCCGCCGCCGGACAAACCGCGCAATCTGATGCACAAACTCGCCGTCGCGACGACGGGCGCGGCGGGCGGCGCATTCGGCTTGTTTGCGCTGCCGGTCGAGTTGCCCGTCACGACCACGTTGATGTTTCGCTCAATTTGCGACATCGCGCGCAGCGAAGGCGAGGACGTGCATCGCGTGGAGACGCAGTTGCAATGCATGATGGTGCTCGGCATGGGCGGCACCCACAAAGACGACGATAACGCCGACATCGGCTATTTCATCGTTCGCGGCGCGCTCGCGCAGTCCATCTCGCGCGCGACCAACGAAATCGCGGCCAAGGGATTGAGCAGTCATGGCTCGACGGCGTTGCTCAAATTCTTGCAGACCATCGCGTCGCGCTTCTCGGTGCAGGTCAGCGAGCAGGTCGCGGCCAAGTCGATTCCGGCCATCGGCGCGGTTCTCGGCGCCATGGTCAACACCGTGTTCATCGACCATTTTCAGCAGATGGCTCTCGGACACTTCACCGTGCGCAGACTCGAACGGCAATACGGAACGGCGGCGGTCGAGCGCGCCTATCAGACCATCGAGGTGATCGGCGGGCGCTGAGTGTTGTCGGCGCTCGTCGTGGTCGATATGAAACGCGCGGCTTGCGTGAGCGCATCGCGCGCTTCGGGCATGAATGGCGCCCAGATTTGGAAAATATGCGGGACGTTGCGCCAGATTTGCAATTGCACGTCCACGTTGGTTTCACGCGCTATCTTCGCAACGCGCGTGGCATCGTCGAGAAGCAATTCCGTGTCGCCTGCTTGAATCAGGAGCGGCGGCAGGCCTCGATAATCGCCGAAAAGCGGTGATGCGTAGGGATCACGCGAATCGGCATCGCCGAGATAGAGCGCGGCCACGCGCGGGAAGACCGATGCGTGGAACATCGGGTCACGGCCTTCGTTTGCTTGCATCGACGCGCCGCCACAGGTCAGGTCGGTCCACGGCGAAAACAGCACCGCGCCGGCGGGCAATGGAACCCGCGCATCGCGAAGCGCGAGCAATGTGGCGAGCGTGAGGCCACCGCCGGCCGAATCGCCCGCAATGACGATCGATTTTGCATCGATGCCCGACGCGAGCAGGCGGCGGTAAGCGGCAACGGCGTCGTCGAGCGCGGCCGGAAAGCGATGCTCGGGAGCCAGCCGGTAATCGAGCGAAAACACGTCGGCATCCGCACGCGTCGCAAGACCGAACGTGATCGCTCGATGACTGCGCGGCGAGCAAAAGTAATAGCCGCCGCCGTGGAGATAAAACACCGTTCGTCGATCATGCGCGGCGCTCTCGCGGCGCAACCATTCGCCATCCGGCTCGATATCGAGTCGCCATCCCTTCGGTACACGCGGCAACCAGATTCGACGCGATGCGTAGGTCCGCGCGCGCTCGACATCGAGTGTGGGTTTCGCCGTTTCCGGCCGCATTTGCCGCTTGAGCAGCCAGCATGCGAACGCGCTTTGCCAACTCATCGTAGAGGGCTCAGGCTTTGAGTCGAGCCGATCAGTTCGATGGCATCACCTGACCGCGAAGCTCGCCGGTCGGGTTTTCCTGTGTGTGAATGTTGAAATACCACTGCCCGGCCATGAGGTCCGTGACCTGCTGCTCGGTGAGCGTGGCCCGACCTTTCATCGGACTGGCGAGCGCATGTTTGTCGGCGGGTACTTGCGGCTTCGCGTTCTGACCGACGGGCGCGGGACCGTGGAAGTGGGCCATCGTGACCGGGCCGGAAAGCTCGGCGTAAGTCGCGGTCCAGGTGATGACCTTGGTGTCGGTGTCGAACGTGGCGTCGAGCATGCCGTGCCCTTTGCTGACGCGCGGCGGGACTTCGCTCGATGGCTGTAGATTCGCCTTCAGCGCGATGGTATCGGCGAATGCCGCCGAGGATGCGAGCAACGTGAACATCATGGCTGCGATGCAGCGGACATGTGGTCTGCACGTCGGGATCATTCTGGCTCTCCTTGGTGGCGGCCAAGCGCTTCGCTTTCATATCGTTGATGCGCTTACGGCATCGCCATGGTAGAGCATTCGGATGATCGATGTTTTTCAGTGTGCGCCGTTCACGCGCACGAATGCAAAAAGGGCGCCGCGCGGCGCCCTTTTCTTTCTACTGCTAGCTACTGCTTACAACTCAGCCCGCTTTAGAAGCGGTGACGGATACCAGCCGTCACGAGAACCTGACGGCTGCTCGACGATGCTGCTGCACCGCTGATTTGAGCCGACGGGTATTCGTTTTCCGGCAGACCGCTTGCAATTTGCATCACGCCTTCAGCGTAGACGTCCGTACGCTTGGACAACGCGTAGTCGGTCTGCAAGCCGAACTGGTGATAGCGAACGCGCGTGGATTCACCTACGGCACCGAGCTTCTGGTTGGTGAACGTGTAGGCCGCACCCAGCGACAGCGCCGGCGTCAGAGCGTAACGAGCGTTTGCTTCGTAGTTGTTCGTGACGGCCGTAGCGTCGAAGTTGCTGCCGTCTTGACGAACTTGCGTCCACAGCAGGCCGAATTGCATAGCATTCGTCGAGTAGCTGGCGCCTGCGCCGAACGTACGTTGACGGATCGTGCCGAATGCGGCTTCTGCTGCCTCTGCCGGCTGACCGGCTGCTACAAACGCATCACCGACGACATGCGGAACGACCGTAGCACCGTTGATCGCGCCGACGTTGTTACTGTTGATGCCGTTTGCTTGCGTGTAAGCAATGCCAGCCTTGATCGGGCCGTTAGCGTAGCCAGCACCCAGGCTGTACGCGCGATTCGCCGCGAAGCTGCCTGCCGAGTTCGAGAAGCCGTACTCGCCGCCGAACGTCAGACCAGCATAGTTGGCGCTCTGGAACTTGACCGAGTTGCTGAGACGGAAGTTGTTGCCGTCCAGGTTATCCAGGTTGTCCGGGTGCGCGAAGTACGTGCCGCCGAACGTGCCCGTTGCGCTCAAAGGACCGAGGTAGTCAGCCACGGCGTCGTTCTGACGACCCAACGTTACCGTGCCTTGGTTCGTCGAAATGCCGACATACGATTGGCGAGCAGCACCGGCGCCGCTACCGTTTGCCGGGTTGAAGCCGCTTTCCAGCCTGAAGACTGCCTTCATGCCGTTGCCCAGATCTTCAGCGCCCGTCAGGCCCCAACGGCTGTCTTGCACGTTGTTGCCAGTGACGCCCCATGCGCTTGCCTTGTTGTAGTCCGAACCCGGTGCCGAGCGCACGTTGTTCACGAACGTGAAACCTGCGTCCAACGTGCCGTACAGCGTGACGCTGCTTTGTGCGCTTGCAGCCGTGGCGAACGATGCAGCCAGAGCGGCCACTGCGGCTCCGATAAGATTCTTTTTCATGCGAATTCCTTTGATTGAGTCACGAGACTCGATGAGTTGCTTAAGGCCGCGGCGCGGCACATCTGGGATTGAAGCCCCGGAGAAAGCCTCACACCGATATTCGGCAGCCCAAAGTGTATGGCGCAGCTTTTTGCAGAGACCACCAAGGAACACGCAAAAGGTCTTTCGAATAAATCAAAAAATAGAATTTCAATATGACTTAACGCTTACACATCTGGTACTTACCCGAATGCTTTTTCTTTAACGAGATGGACCAGGCGCAGCATCGTTGCACACATGCGACAGTGGCTGACGAGCGACAGCGAGAAGACATCGGAGTCATCCTATTCACAAGATGTATCGGGCTACGTAACATCGCGCACGCGAGGCGGCACTCCTGCCCTTGCTAACTTCGCACCGATCACCCGCAGTTCACGCTTTCGCCAGGCCATCCGCTCATGAACCAATTACAGGCGATGCGCGTCTTCCTCAAAGTCGCGGAGACATCTTCTTTTGGCCGTGCGGCCGCAGCGCTCGATCTTTCGAACGCCGTGGTCACGCGCTATGTCTCGCTACTCGAAGCGCATCTCAATACCCGCTTGCTGAATCGCACGACACGAAGCGTGTCGCTGACTGAAGCGGGCAAGGAATACGCCGATGGCTGCCGAACAGTGATCGAACACGTCGAGAATATCGAGGCATCAGTAGCGAACAGTTCAGTCGATCCATCCGGAACACTCAAGCTCGTTGCATCGGCATCGTTTTCCTTGCTCGAACTCACGCCCATGCTGCGCGCTTATCGCGATCGCTATCCGAGCGTGAAGCTCAGTCTTACGCTGCTCCATCGGCCGGTCGATCTCGTCGATGAAGGCTTCGATGTCGGCATCGTCGTGCCGCATCTCGTCAATAGCGGCACGCTCATCAACCGGCCGCTTTTCAAGGTCGCCGCGGCACTGGTCGCATCGCCTGACTATCTTGCGCGCCACGGCATGCCGGCGCGGCCCGCCGCTCTCGTCAAACACGAGTTTCTCGCGCCGTCCACAGATATTCACGGATCAAAGTGGTCATTCACCAGTCCGACGGGTTCGCGCGAGGAAGTGTCGATCGACCCGTCGTACACGGTGAACAGTTCACCCATGTTGCGGCAGGCGGCGATATTGGGAATGGGCATTGCCGTATTGCCCGAGAGCTATGTCCGGCAGGACGTCGAAGCGGGCGCGCTCGTGCGCCTGCTGCCGGCCTACACGCTGAACGACGCGGACAAGGAAGTGTCGATCGTTTATCCGGGACGCAGACACGTATCGGCTAAGACGCGTTCATTCGTCGACTTTGCGCTGATGCATTTCCGCGACCGTGCGACGTCCGATATCGGCGCGGCCAGTCTTTCCGACTAAAAGAAAAAAGCGCGACGCGGTTGATTCGCGTCGCGCTTTGAGTGATTCGACCGCTTAAACGAGCTCGGCGCCTTGCGCCTCTATGCGCTCGAGCAATTGCCTGCAGCGAACGATCAACAGATTTCCGTCCCGTCGACGCATTGCAAGTGGCTTACTCGACAAGTCACGCCTGAATGTTTCCAGCGCATCAAGCAGCGGCCGATACTGCAAGACGCTCGCCGCCCCAGACACGCGATGATGCCATTCGCGCAAGTGTTCTACCGTGCCACGTGCGACCAGTGGTTCGAGCGCGGCAAGATCGTCGCGGAACGAGGATACGAAGGCATCGAGAAGCGCCTTGACGGTGGCCTCGCTGCCCCAGAGTTGCGCCATCGCTTCAAGGTCGAGTTCGTCTTCTTCCGCGTGCCTTGCTTCGGCGCCGCCGACTGCCCGTCCTTCCGGTTCTGGCGCGATCGTATCCTTCAACCACCACCGGTTAAGATGCTCGCGCAGCGTCGCGAGCCGTGTGGGTTTGATGAGGCAATCGTCCATACCCGCGTCGCGGCACATGGTGCGCTCCTCGGCCGCCGTGCTCGCGGTGATGCCGAGAATCGGCAGGCGGACCGCTGTTCCCGCTTCGTTGGCGCGCACGTGTCTCGTCAGTTCGTAGCCGGTCATGTTCGGCATATGGCAGTCCGTGATCAGAAAGCCGTAATGCGTTTGTTCGAGCGCCGCGAGCGCCTCGACGCCATCCTGCACGACATCGCAGGCGAACCCGAGCAACGAAAGCTGGTGGCGAATCAACTCCTGATTAACGGGATGATCCTCCGCCACGAGCACGAGCCTGCCGTTGCGCAAAGCATCCTCGCGGTCGGGCGCTTCCTTCTTCGGTTCGAGGCCCATTGTCGCGCGCGCCGCAATCTGCGGCATGCCGGTCAAGGCCGCGACGCAGGCAGCGCCAAGCCCTCGCCAAGAGATGGGATTGATGCTGACGCGAATATCGTCTTCAAGAATACGATAACCCGTTGGCTTCGGCTTTTCCGTCGCGTGAATGACGCGGGATCCGAACGGCAGCTTGTCCTTGTGCGTATCGCTCAGAAATACGATATCGACGCCTTCGAACGTCTCCAGAAGCATCAGGCTCGGGCTATCCGACGGAATGCGCTGAAGCACCAGACCGAGCGCCTGTCCGTAGTTCACCAACGCGTCGGCGACGCGATCTTCGTCGATCGCCACGATGCCTCGCCGGCCGCGCAAGCCGTCGATCTGATACTGCAAAGTCTCGACCGGCAGTTCGAGGCGAAGCGTCATGGATGTGCCGACGCCTACTTCGCTCTGCAACGTTAGTGTGCCACCCATCAAATCCACGAGCCGATTGACGATAGTCAGTCCGAGGCCCGTACCGCCGAAGCGTCGAGTAGTGGACTTTTCCGCTTGCACGAACGGCTCGAAGAGACTCGCCTGCGCCTCGGACGCGATACCAATGCCCGTGTCCTTCACGCAGAGTTCGAGCAGCTGAGTGGACTCCGTCGATCCCACTTCCCGTACGTGCACAGCGACTTCACCAGCGCTGGTGAACTTGATCGCGTTGCTCATCAGGTTGAAGATGATCTGCCTCAGACGCACGCTGTCGCCCTGCACGGTAGCCGCCACTTCCGGCGCGACATTGACTCGCACGCGCAAGCCCTTTTCGTGTGCCCTGCCCGCCAGCAAGCCGACGGCGCTATCGACGAGTTCGCGCAAATCGATCGCGGTCGGCTCGATCGTCAGACGGCCTGCTTCGATCTTCGAATAGTCCAGGAGATCGTCGAGAATCTGAAGCAAGGCGCTGGCCGAATCCTGAATCATGCCGAGCATTTGCGACTGATCCGGATTGAGCGGCGTATTTTCGAACACTTCGACGAGACCCAGAACGCCGTTCATAGGCGTGCGGATTTCGTGGCTCATCATGGCGAGAAAATCGTCCTTCGCTCTCGATGCGGCCTCCGCGATATCTCTCGCCCGCGCAAGCTCTTCAGCGCGCGCGTGCTCGACGCTCGCATCCACCCAATATCCGCTCCAGACCACGGCGCCGTCGTCTTCGCAATGAGCGACGAGGTCTGCGCGAAACCAGCGCGTCACGCCGCCGACGACGGCTCGAAATTCCGTATGCAAGGGCTCGAGCGTAAGCGATGACCGCTCTATTTCCGCCAGCAGGCGCACGCCGTCCTCGGAATTGACTTGACGCAATACCTTGAGCGGATCGTTAGCCAAGGCTCCAAGATCGAGGCCTAGCAATTGCCGCGTGTCGCCGTCGATATACGGAAGGCTGTAAGCGCCATCGCGCGCACGCCGCAGTTGGAATACGACAGCGGGGAGCGAGCGCGTGACGTCGTGCAGGCGCCGCTCCGTGCGACGGGCGTGCATCTCCGCGTCGCGAATATCGGTAATGTCGATCATCGTGCCGACTACGCCTGCTCGCTCGCCGTCCGGTGCCAGAAATGCACCGGTCCAAAAGAGGCCGTAGCGCGATCTGCCGAACTCGTCGAAGAACTCGGCCTCGACTTCCTGACGCTTGCCCGTGGCGAGCGTGCAACCAGAGAGATCGTGCAGCAAACGGCTGTGCTTTGCTCCCCACGCGCCCACTTCGAGCGCCGTCTGTCCGACGATATCCGTCCTTCGAACGCCCAGGGCCTCCTCGAACGCACGGTTGACCGCGACGTAGCGATTGTCCATGTCCTTCGCGACAAGCGGATACGGCACGACTTCCATCATGGTCTGCTGGAAGCTCAACTGCGTCGCGAGTTGCTGTTCGATCTTGAGACGCTTTCGCATTTCCCGCTGCAACAGGACGAATGCCCGAAGCGTGACGATCAAAACGGCCAGCACGCCAATCAGTGCAGGAAGCAGGCGCAGTGCGGTAACGCTCAGAACGCGGGACGGCGCTGCCGAGACATAAACGTTCGAGAGCGCGTCGTTAGCGCGAAACATGAAGGCATCCGCATCGACAGGCGGAATGCTTTCCCTTGCGGGCGAGATATCTGCCGCCGTTGCACGCGCGTCGGACGCGAAAATGTCCGCGCGAACCGCCGTGCAATACGGTGACAGGAGCACGACGAGCAGGAACCAGCAACGCACGACGACGGAACTCAAATCGAATCTCTCAAAGGTAAAAGTCGGCGTCGTTGAGAGGACGCCGCATGGGAAATCTTGCTGTACGCTGCAACACAGGCTGTCGCAGGCGCCGTCAAATAGTAAAGTCTGATACGCATCCGTTGGCGCAGACATCGGAACCGTCTTAAATAATTCTGATGACGCCAACCGTTCACTTCAGTCAGACGAGGCCCACCTGCCTGAAATACTCGACGAGATCGGCCTCCGAACTTAGACCCAGCTTCCGCATGCCACTGCGTTTCTGGGTAGCAATGGTTTTACTGCTTCGTCCGAATCGGCTTGCAATCTCGTGCACCACCATGCCACTGGCGTACAGCCGAAACACTTCCCACTCGCGCCGGCTCAATACGCCGACACATGCGGGCATGGTTTCTGGAAGGCTGCTCAACGCATCTATGGCAAGCGGCGAGGCGAACCGTCTGCCTGCGCTGATGGCCGCAATTGCGGTTTCGAGAGACTCCAGTCCGTCGCGCTTGTCGACCACACCGTCGACGCCCATTCGTATGAGTCCCGCTAGCATTCGAGCTTGTGAAAGCATGGTGATGACGACCAGCCTCGGCCGCTCGATCCGACTCGAAAAACGCCTCAGAAATGTGATGGAACTGCTCTCACCTTCCATCCCCTGCATTCCAATGTCAGAAAAGACGAAGTCACAAGCAGTCGAATCCAGCGCTTCGGCCAGCTCTTGGGTGTCGTGCGCCGTCGCCACTACTTCGACGGCGCCGTCCCGTTCGAGATAGCTCTTGATACCCTTCACGACAATTGGGTGATCATCGGCGATGATTGCCCTCAGCGGCATTCTTGTTTTCATTGGTCTCTTTTATTTTAAAAGCCGGCATGCCCTTCTAACGAGGGCAATGCGTCTCTACGCCGGCCGATCAAAGCTGCTTATAAGCGCGCGTCAGATCAGATTCGTGTCCGCGACGAAGCGATACAAATCTGCGTCCGTGGACAGATCCAGCTTGCGCATGGCGGCGCATTTCTGAGCGCTGATGGTCTTTACGCTACGGCCCAGCTTCCTTGCGATCTCAGTCACGTTGGCACCGCGCGCATAGTTTTCAATGACTTCCATTTCCCGGCTAGTCAGTCTCTGCCGAATGAACAGAGCGTGACTTTCCGTATTTGCAATGGCCAAAGCACGGCGAATTGCCGGTCCGAGATAGGTCTCGTTGGCAATGACCGAGACGATCGCGACGTAGATGAGGTCAAGCCGGTCCTCTTTGCTGAGGAACGCGTGCGCGCCCGCGTCCAGCGCCTGCTTGATGAGCGTCGCGTTATCGGTGCGCGATAGCACGACAATATGCACATTCGGATAAGTCGCAGAAATATGCTGCACGAGTTGAACGCCGTCACCGTGGCGTCCCCCAGGCATGAAGAAGTCGACGATGGCCACGTCGCATTCGCCGCGTGCCAGACACTCGTCGAGCTGCGTGGAATCGATGCTTCGACTCACCACTTCTACATTGGGAAAATTCCCAGCCAGCCGTTCGATAGCAAGAATAACGAGCGGATGATCGTCCGCTATTGCTAACCGAATTCTCCTGGCATGCGAGAACACTTGACTTTCATTCAATGATTCCATCACTTAAAACCTTCACGCGTTGAGCGAACTCAAATTCATTCTTGACACCGATAAGAATCGGATACCGAAACATTAAAAAACATAAGATGCATCCGAATTCGAACTCACCACGCCGATAACTCAGCCGAGTCCTTGAGCGCGTACAAAAGCGAACAAACCTGGATCGTTTCTGATTCCAAGCTTGTTCATCGCATCTCGCTTCTGTCGACTGATAGTGCGTACATCGCGGTTCAACGCTTTGGCGATTTCGGTGATCGTGCGACCCTTGGCGAACAAACGAACGACTTCTTCTTCCCGGGGCGAAAGCCGCGGTTCCTCTGGTGATGACTCGGTTTCGGCGCCCGCTTCCGCTAACGCGGTAACAAAAGACCCACTGACATAACGGCGATCGATTCCCGCATGGCGCACGGCAGTCGCCACGAGTTCAATAGCCTCCGCCTTATTCACGAGTCCGATGGCACCGGCATTCAGAATAGAACGAAGAATCGCGACATTACTGACGCTCGTCAGCACGACGATTTTGATGCTTGGCCACTCTTGCCTGACTCTACGAATCAGCCGTAATCCGTCTAGCGCGTCCGGCCCCGGCTCAGGCATGGCGAAATCCGTGACAAGCACGTCACATGGCGTCTTCGCGAGTTCGACCACGAGACTGCTCGCATTATTCGCCTCACCGACGACATCGATCCCCTCGTCGGCCTTCAAAAGCGCCTTTACGCCAAGGACCACGAAAGGATGATCGTCGGCCAGCACTATGCGAAGTTTCAAAGTCGCCCCTCTAAATGATGTTGTTGATTTTTAGATTTTGGTTAGAACGCATTTATTGCTTTATGCAACCAACGAAGTCTCTCTTCTGCTACGTTGCTTAAACTCGATAAACATCGAGTAAACATCTGAACTCGATAAAAGAATGCCAAAAAGCAGCAAGTAACTAAACGTTAAAAACTCAATGAGTCAAAGTAGGACGCAAACAATCCGCGCACCATAGGATTACTCCGATTAGACTGCAATGACTCTTCGTTGGTCCGTATAAAGCCTCATATTCGCGGTTAATTAGAAGCGTAATACGGCTGCGGGAATCGCGGAGAGCCTTGAAGCGATATTTCGGAAAGCGCCTTGCCGATTTTGGTAAAAAAAAACCTCCGACAATTAATGCCGGAGGCTTAGTGTTTAAACGAATTTGTTGCGAGTCGTCAGAACGGGATATCGTCGTCCATGTCTTCAAAACCGCCGCCCGCAGGTTGGCTCGGACGGCTCGATCCGCCACTGGCTCCACCGCCCGCAGCGCGCCCGCCTGCCGGCGCGCGGCCGCCACCACCACCGCCGCCTGAACGCTCCATCGGCGCGCTGCGGCTGTAGCCGCCGTCATCGCCGCCGCCTGCTCCGCCGCGGCCACCGAGCATTTGCATCTGATCGGCAACGATCTCGGTCGAATAGCGCTCTTGCCCCGCCTGATCGGTCCACTTGCGCGTGCGAATGCGCCCTTCGATATACACCGACGAGCCCTTCTTCAAATACTCGTTCACGATCTCGGCAAGACGCCCGAAGAACGCCACGCGATGCCACTCCGTGAGTTCCTTCATCTCGCCAGACGACTTTTCCTTATAACGGTCGGTCGTCGCGAGACGAATGTTGGCCACGGCGTCGCCGCTCGGAAGGTAGCGCGTTTCCGGGTCGGCGCCCAGATTGCCTACGAGAATGACCTTGTTGACAGATGCCATGATTTCTCCGGTAAATTCCTTGCCCACTAGCAGTTATGCGACGTTATCAGTTCAACCCTCTTCCACGGAAGAGGACGGGAAACATCGCACTGCCTCAATATGATTAATACAGATTCGCTACGCCGCGCGCTCGACCCTGCGCGGCGGCGCCTTCATTTTCGACGCGACGATCAACCATGCCAGCACCAGCGCCGAACACGAGAAGAACACCGCACTCGGGCCATTCAGCTTGAGCAGCCAGCCGCCGATCACGCCACCAAGCGCGAGCCCGATAGACTGCGTCGTGTTGTACACCCCGGCGGCCGCGCCCTTGCGGGTGCCTGGCGCCAGTTTGGACACAAGCGAAGGTTGCGACGCCTCCAGCACGTTGAAGCCCAAAAAGTACACAAACAGGATCGCGGCCACAGACCATAGCGTATGGGGAGCCGCGCCTAATAACAACTGGCCGATCAGGATAAGAAAAATCGCACTCAACATGACCGCTTTCATCTTGCCGCGCTTCTCGGCGGCGATGATTGCCGGAACCATCATCACGAAAGCGAGGCCCATCACCGGAAGATAAATCTTCCAGTGCGAGGCGACCGGTAACCCGCCCGCTTCGAGAATGCGCGGCACGACGAGAAAGAGCGCGGTTTGGGTTGCGTGCAGCACCAGCACGCCGAAGTTCAGACGCAGCAACTCGACGTTGTGCAGCACCTCGGCGAATGGTGCCTTGACGTGAACCGGCGGCACGGGCGGGTCCGGCACGACCCACAGGACCACGCCGACCGCGACGATCGACAGCACGCCGATCACCGTGAACAAGCCGCTCATGCCGACCCAGTGGAACAGGATCGGTGCGCCAACGATAGCGACCGCGAACGAGACGCCGATGCTCGCGCCGACCATCGCCATGGCCTTGGTGCGATTTTCTTCTTCAGTCAGATCGGCGATGAACGCGATCACCGCCGACGACACCGCGCCCATGCCCTGAATCACACGTCCGGCGATGATCCACGCCATGGAGTGCCCCGCCGCCGCCACGAAGCTGCCGAGCGCGAACACGAGCAGGCCGAATGCGATCACGGGTTTGCGGCCCAGCTTGTCCGAAATCCAGCCATAGAAGATATACAGCATGGACTGCGTGACGCCGTAAGCGCCGAGCGCTATGCCGACGAGAAACACGTCATCGCCGCCAGGGATGGTTTTCGCGTAAATGGAAAACACCGGCATGATCATGAAGAGGCCGAGCATGCGCAGCGCAAAGATCGCGGCGAGCGACACGGTTGCGCGCAATTCCGGCGCGGACAAACGTGTGGACGTGGCAGACGGATTGGACATCAGGAACGGAAATGGGTGAGGGTCGCGACTGGCCTGACGCGTGGGAGCGCGGCGCGGCCGCCTTGTTCTGGCTCGAAACGGCACTATATGCGACACACGGCTGCTCGCGCGCCGCACGACCTGCGGCCATTAACGCGAAGGCGCCTGGGAAACGGAAAAGCCGTTGGAAAGCCGCCGAGAAGCCTTGAGAGCCCCTGAGAGCCCCTGAGAGCCTTTTGGCACGGGCGCCGCACCCTGCAAAAGTCGTTATAGTAGCAGGTTTAGCCCCCTTACTTTGTCGTCCGGTAGTCGCAGGAAACCCCGCGCCACGACCTAAAAGACGCCCGAAAGACCCCCGAAAGAACCCGGAAGAGACTCGTGGAAGAAATTCGTATTCGTGGGGCTCGCACCCACAATTTGAAGAACGTCAATCTCGACTTGCCGCGTCACAAGCTGATTGTGATTACGGGGTTGTCCGGGTCGGGCAAGTCGTCGCTCGCATTCGATACGCTTTACGCCGAAGGTCAGCGCCGCTATGTCGAGAGCCTCTCGGCGTACGCGCGGCAATTTCTGCAGCTGATGGAAAAGCCCGATGTCGATCTGATCGAAGGCCTCTCACCGGCCATTTCGATCGAACAAAAAGCCACCTCGCATAATCCGCGTTCGACGGTCGGCACCGTCACCGAGATTCACGATTATCTGCGTCTGCTGTTTGCGCGCGTCGGCACACCTTATTGCCCCGATCATCTGATTCCGCTCGAAGCGCAAAGCGTCTCGCAGATGGTCGATGCCGCGCTCGCGCTGCCCGAGGAAACCAAGCTGATGATCCTCGCGCCCGTCGTCGTGGATCGCAAGGGCGAGCACGTCGAGCTATTCGAAGAGATGCAGGCGCAGGGCTTTATCCGCTTTCGCATTCGTTCGGGCGGCGGCACGGCGAACGAAGGCGTCGCGAAAATCTATGAAGTGGACTCGCTACCGAAGCTCAAGAAGAACGACAAGCACACCATAGACGTGGTGATCGACCGGCTTAAAGTGCGTCCGGACATGAAGCAGCGCCTGGCGGAATCGTTCGAGACCGCGCTGCGTCTCGCCGATGGCCGCGCGATCGCGCTCGAAATGGATACCGAGAACGAAAAGCTCTTCAGCTCGAAGTTCGCGTGCCCGATCTGTTCGTACTCGCTGCCGGAACTGGAGCCGCGCCTTTTCTCGTTCAACAATCCGATGGGCGCGTGCCCGGAATGCGACGGCTTGGGCCAGATCACGTTTTTCGATCCGAAGCGCGTGGTCGCGCATCCTTCGCTCTCGCTCGCGGCGGGCGCGGTGAAGGGCTGGGACCGGCGCAATCAGTTCTATTTCCAGATGCTGCAAAGTCTCGCGGCGTTCTACGAATACGACATCGACGCGCCGTTCGAGGAACTGCCGGAAAAGGTGCGCAAGACGCTTTTGTACGGTTCGGGCAAGCAGGTCATTCCGTTCTCGTACATCAACGAGCGCGGGCGCGCTTCGGTGAGAGAGCACGCATTCGAAGGCATTCTGCCGAATCTGGAGCGTCGTTATCGCGAAACGGACTCGGCCGCCGTGCGCGAGGAACTGGCGAAGTATCAGAACAATCAGGCGTGCCCGGCCTGCGAGGGCACGCGTCTGCGCCGCGAGGCGCGTTTCGTCAAAGTCGGTTCCGGCGATGACGCTCGCGGCATCTACGAAGTCAGCGGCTGGCCGTTGCGCGATACGCTCGGCTACTTCCAGACGCTACGGCTCGACGGCGCGAAAGGTGAGATCGCGGACAAGGTGGTCAAGGAAATCGTCGCGCGGCTGTCGTTCCTGAATAACGTCGGGCTCGATTACCTGTCGCTCGAACGCAGCGCCGAAACGCTCTCGGGCGGCGAGGCGCAGCGCATCCGGCTCGCGTCGCAGATCGGCTCGGGCTTGACCGGGGTGATGTACGTGCTCGATGAGCCGTCCATCGGCCTGCATCAGCGCGACAACGACCGGCTCATCGCCACGCTCAAGCATCTGCGCGATATCGGCAACTCGGTGATCGTGGTCGAGCATGACGAAGACATGATCCGCATGGCCGATTACGTCGTCGACATGGGGCCGGGCGCGGGCGTGCATGGCGGCGTGATCGTCGCGCAAGGCACGCCGAATCAGGTGCAGAAAGACCCGAATTCGATCACGGGACAGTATTTGTCGGGCAAGCGGACTATCGGTTATCCGTCCGAGCGGACCGCGCCGGACGAGCGGCAGCTTCGTATTGTCGAGGCGTATGGCAATAATCTGAAGCGCGTGACGCTCGATTTGCCCGTCGGGCTTCTGACTTGCGTGACCGGCGTCTCGGGTTCGGGCAAGTCCACGCTCATCAACGACACGTTGCAACACGCGGTTGCCCAACATTTGTACGGATCATCGACCGAGCCCGCGCCGTATGAGTCCATCGAAGGTCTCGAACACTTCGACAAAGTGATCGCCGTCGATCAATCACCGATCGGCCGCACGCCGCGCTCGAACCCGGCCACTTATACCGGACTGTTCACGCCCATCCGCGAACTCTTCGCCGGCGTGCCGGCCGCGAAGGAGCGCGGTTACGATCCCGGCCGTTTTTCGTTCAACGTGAAGGGCGGACGCTGCGAGGCGTGTCAGGGCGATGGCGTCATCAAGGTCGAGATGCATTTTCTGCCGGATGTCTATGTGCCCTGCGACGTGTGCCACGGCAAGCGCTACAACCGCGAAACGCTCGACATTCAGTACAAGGGCAAGAACATCAGCGAAGTGCTCAACCTCACGGTGGAAGCCGCGCACGAGTTCTTCAAGCCGGTGCCGGTCGTCGCGCGCAAGCTGAAGACGCTGCTGGAAGTGGGCCTCGGTTATATCCGGCTCGGCCAGTCGGCGACCACGCTTTCGGGTGGCGAGGCACAGCGCGTCAAGCTTTCGCTGGAACTGAGCAAGCGCGACACCGGTCGGACTCTTTATATCCTCGATGAACCGACGACCGGTCTGCACTTCCACGACATCGCGCTTCTGCTCGAAGTGATCCACCGTCTGCGAGATCAGGGCAACACGGTCGTGATCATCGAGCATAATCTCGACGTGATCAAAACGGCGGATTGGGTCATCGACCTCGGTCCGGAAGGCGGCGCGGGCGGCGGCCAGATCATCGCTCAGGGAACACCCGAGCAGGTCGCGAAATCGAAAGCGAGCTTTACGGGCAGATATCTGGCACCCTTGCTGCAACGGCCCAAGTCGGCGGCGTAGCATGGTTGCGGCGCGCCACTTGCGCCGCGCGCCATAGCCGTTCGAAATGCGCCGCGATACGCGGCACGAATAACCGTCGCAAGCAGGGAAAAGGAACGCAGTCATGGCGAAGCGCAACGAAGCGGCCAACGAGGAGCGACGCATACGGGATCTCCCCGCGCGCCCCGTCAGGCTGACGAGCGACATGAGCATGCCGAAGTTGTCCGCCGTGGAGATCGGCAGCTATCTGGCGGCGTTCGCGGGTATGTACCTGGTTTTGCAGCTGAAGTTGCTGGGCGGACTGCTCGCCGGCATGCTGGTGTTCCAACTGGTTCACATGATCGCGCCCGTGATCGAGCGGCACGTCATGAGCCGCGGCGCGCGGCTGGTGTCCGTCGTCATCATCTCCACGATCATCATCGGCGGGCTCACGTTCGCGACGATAGCCATCATCGAGCACTTCCAGCAAGACGTGCCGAGCCTGCAAAAATTGCTGGATCAGTTGATGAGCATCACGTCGCACGCAAGGCTGCGCGTGCCGGATTGGATCGCCAATTACCTCCCAGTCGATGCCGATCAGATGAAAGACCGCGCCGCCGACCTCATGCACAAGCACGCCGAGCAATTGCAGCAAGGCGGCAAGGAAATGGCGCGCGGCTTCGGGCATATTCTGATCGGCATGATCATTGGCGCGATCATCGCGGTCGGAGCGCCGAAGCAGGCGCATCGGTTGCCGTTATCCACCGCGCTCGTCACGCGCGTGTCGCGCTTCTCGGATGCCTTCCGCCGCATCGTCTTCGCGCAGATCAAGATTTCGGCGATCAACGCGGTTTTCACCGCGCTGTATTTGCTGGTCGCGTTGCCGCTCTTTCACGAGCGTTTGCCGCTGTCGAAGACACTCGTGCTGATCACGTTCATCGTCGGTCTGCTGCCGGTAATCGGCAATCTCATTTCCAACACCATCATTGTCGGGATTTCATTGTCGGTTTCGTTCGGCACGGCGGTGGCGTCGCTCGGCTTTCTCATCGTCATTCACAAGCTCGAGTATTTCCTGAACGCGCGCATCATCGGCGGGCAGATCGAGGCGCGCGCGTGGGAACTGCTGCTCGCCATGCTCGCGATGGAAGCCGCGTTCGGTCTTCCGGGCGTAATCGCCGCGCCGATTTTCTACGCGTATATCAAGCGCGAACTGATTTATTTGCGGCTCGTCTGAAGCGTGCATCGACATAAAAAAACCCCGCTGAATCTTTGAATTCAGCGGGGTTTCTCGTTTTGACGGCGATGCTTACCGGAACACCACCGTCTTGCTCCCATTCAGCACGACGCGATGCTCCACATGCCACTTCACCGCGCGCGCGAGCGTCACGCATTCGACATCGCGGCCAATGGCGGTCAGTTGATCCGGCGTCATGTTGTGATCGACGCGCTCTACTTCCTGCTCGATGATCGGCCCTTCGTCGAGGTCGGACGTCACGTAATGGGCGGTCGCGCCGATCAGCTTCACGCCGCGATCGAACGCCTGATAGTACGGCTTCGCGCCCTTGAAGCTCGGCAGGAACGAGTGATGAATGTTGATCGCGCGGCCCGCGAGCTTGTCGCACATTTCGGTGGAGAGAATCTGCATGTAGCGCGCGAGCACGACGAGGTCTGTATCGTTCTGGTCGATGATCTCCATCACGCGCGCTTCCTGCGCGGCCTTCGCCTGCGGCGTGCCGTTGAGAAGCGGCAGATGATGGAACGGAATGTCGTAGCTCGCGGCAAGCTGATAAAAATCCTTGTGATTCGACACGATAGCCGCGATGTCGATCTGCAACTGGCCCGTGCGATAACGGAACAACAGATCGTTCAGACAGTGGCCGATCTTCGACACCATGATGACCACGCGCGGCTTCACCGATGCATCATGCAACTCCCAGCGCATGCCGAACGTGTCGGCCAGTTCGCCGAACGACGTGCGCAGCGCATCGAGGCCGGGATCGCCGCCGACTTCCTGAAAATGCACGCGCATGAAGAACTCGCCGGTGTGGCTGTCGCCGAACTGCGCCGAGTCCAGAATGTTCGCGCCGAGATTGAACAGAAACCCGGAAACGGCATGCACGATTCCCGGACGGTCCGGGCACGACAACTTCAGGATGAAACTATGTTCGGTCGACATGACCCGGTTACTCCTTAATCATTGTTAGAGCGATGGCGGCGTGTAGAGCGCGGCGATGCCTTCGCACGCTTCCTCGTCGATCCAGCGGTGGCGCAGCAGGCAATCGAGGGTGGCGAGCGTGGCATCGACGGTGAATTCGCCTTCCTCTATCCAGCGCGCGACATCCTCGATGCGCGCCAGGCGATGTTCGCCGACTTCGCCGTCCTGATTTTGCGGCGTGAAGTCGTCCGGAAGCTCGATGTCGTAGACGAAAAGCTGCTCGGCCTGCGTGCCTTCGGGAATCATCTGCAGCACGTGGAGCGTGCCGCCGGGCGTGGCCGTCGACGCGAGTTCGGCCGGCATGCCCGCTTCTTCCCAGCATTCCTTCGCGAGCGTCGGCTCGATATCCATACCCCAGCCGATGCCGCCCGCGACCACGTTGTCGAGCCTGCCGGGATCGACGGACTTGGTATCGCTGCGGCGCGCGATCCACAACCGCGGCGCGCCATCGCGATATTTTACGATGCCGTTCAGATGCACCGCATAAGTCATCGTGCCGAAGAAGCGCGAGGCCGCGCGTTCGATGAACGCGAGCGGCGCTGCTTGGAAGTCGTTGCGAATCGCGTAGGTTTCGTTGCGCCAGCCGGGAATCTTGCCCTGCTGAGCGAGCGTGTCGATGACATCGTGAAGCGCGGCCGTGCGCGCATCGACGTCGTTCAGCGATGGATGCAGCCGCACCGCGGTTGCATCGACTACGAAGATGTTCGGCCAGCGCGTGAGCGATGCGACATCGAAAGCGCGGATCCAGCCGACGCGCTCCTCGCCGATCAGAAAAGGCACATGCAGGGTGGCGTCGAAATGGCGGGCAGCGGCGATCGAAGGCAGGGACATGAAGGCTCCGGCAGGCTCGGCGGCCCGTGAAAGGCCGAAAATTGTAGCGCGGCCAATTGAATCGAAGGCTGGGCTTTTGCGCTCGCGGCTTGAGCGTTGGTGAGCGTTGGTGAGCGTTGGTGAGCGCTCGTGAGCGTTCGGTGAGCGTTGGTGAGCGCTCGTGAGCGTTCGGTGAGCGCTGGTGAGCGCTGGTGAGTGTTCGTGGCGTTCGTGAGCGTTCGAAAGCGCCCGCCTCAATCTTTCAACGCGACGCGAATCCCGAGCGCGATGAACGTCACGCCAGCCAGACGATCCAGCCACAAGCCCACGCGCGGACGGCGCTTGAGCCACGAACCGATCATGCCCGCGCCGATGCCGAAGAGCGAGAACACCACGACCGTTTGCAGCATGAACGCGCCGCCAAGTTCGAACATCTGCAGCATCACGCTTTGCGCGCCGTGCGGATCGACGAATTGTGGCAGGAACACGATAAAGAACAGCGTGACTTTCGGATTGAGCATGTTGCCGATCACGCTCTGCCGGAACACGGTCGAAAGCGGTTGGCTCGCGCGTTCATGCGCGGTCGCGATGCCACGGCTGCGCAAAGCCTTGATGCCGATCCACACGAGATAAGCCGCGCCCGCAAGCTTCACGGCCTCGAACGCCATCGGCGACGAGCGCAAGAGCGCCGCAATGCCGAGCGCCGCGAGCGTCGTGTGAAAGATCACGCCGCACGCAAAGCCGAGCGCCGCCACGATGCCCGCAAGCCGTCCTTGCGAGATGCCGCGCGCAAGCACTTGCAGATTGTCCGGCCCCGGCGCGACGGTAATCGCCACCGATGCGGCAAGAAAGAGGAGGAAATTCGGCATCTCAATGCCCCGCGAATTCACAAACGGTGTAAAGCGGCACGCCGCTTTCACGCAGCAGTTTCGAGCCGCCCAAATCCGGCAAGTCGATGATCGCCGCCGCTTCCACCACTTCCGCACCGAGCCGGTCCAGCAGAACCTTGCCTGCCATCATGGTGCCGCCGGTCGCGACCAGATCGTCGACGAGCACGATGCGATCGCCCGGTTTGCACGCGTCTTCGTGAATCTCGACGGTCGCGCTGCCATATTCGAGCTCGTAGGACTGTGAGAGCGTCTTGTACGGGAGCTTGCCTTTCTTGCGGATCGGCACGAAACCCAGGCTCAGTTCGTACGCGAGAATCGGCCCGATGATGAAACCGCGCGCATCGAGACCGGCGATCGAATCGAGTTTTGCATCGATATAACGCTGCACGAACAGGTCGATCAACGTGCGCAGCGCGCGCCGGTCCTGCAAGACGGGCGTGATGTCGCGAAACTGCACGCCTGGCCTGCGGCCAGTTTTCGACGGTGCGCACGCGCTCCTTGATGAAACGCGCGGCGTCCGGCGTGACGTTCGTAGGGGTAAAGGACATGACTTCTCCAAGTCCGCGCTGTGAGGCCGCGCCCGCCTTGACGATGAAGAGAAAAAGTTACGCTGCCCGGCGGTTGCGCGAAAGCCGCTCTTCGGCTTGCGCGAGCCCTTCGGGCATGCCGCGCAAGACGACGATGTCGTTCGCGCGCAGCTTGGTGTCGGGGGCGGGTTCGACGCCCCGGATGCCGTGGCGCCGGATCGCGGTGACCTCGACACCGTTGCCGACGAGCCCCAGATCGTCGAGCGAATGCCCGACGGCGTCCGATTTCTCGTCGATCGGTACGGATTGTAGCCGCACCTGCTCGTGGCCATCGTCGTCGTCATCGTCATCGGCGCCGTGAAAGTAGCCGCGCAGCATGCTGTAGCGCGCGTCGCGCATTTCCTCGACGCGCCGCACGACGCGGCGCATCGGCACGCCCATCAGCACGAGCGTGTGCGACGCCAGCATCAGGCTGCCTTCGACGATCTCCGGAATCACTTCCGTCGCGCCCGCTGCGGTGAGCTTTTCGAGATCGGCGTCGTCGACGGTACGCACGATCACCGGCAAGGTGGGCGCGAGTTCGTGGATGTTGTGGAGCACGCGCATCGCGGATGGCGTATTCGCGTAAGTGATCGCGACCGTCGCCGCGCGATGCAGACCCGCCGCGAGCAGCGATTCGCGGCGCCCGGCATCGCCGAACACGACCGATTCGCCGGCCGCCGCCGCTGCCGCCACGCGATCCGGGTCGAGGTCGAGCGCCACGTAGGAAATGCCTTCCTGCTCCAGCATGCGCGCGAGATTCTGCCCGGCGCGGCCGTATCCGCAAATGATCACGTGACCGCTTTGCTTGAGACTTTGCGTCGCGATCTTCGTCATTTGCAGCGATTGCAACATCCATTCCGTCGACGACAGCCGCAGCACGATCCGGTCGGCGTTCTGGATGATGAACGGCGCGGCGAGCATGGACAGCAGCATCGCGGAAAGAATGGCCTGCAGGATGGTTGGATCGACGAGATGCGAATCCAGAATCAGATTCAGCAGCACGAAGCCGAATTCGCCCGCCTGCGCAAGCCCGAGACCCGTGCGCATGGCGACGCCCGGCGTCGCGCCGAACAGGCGCGAGAGCCCGGTAATCATCACGGCCTTGAGCAGAATCGGCAGGATCAGAAAGCCGAGCACGAGGAACGGATGCTCCCAGATCACGCGCGGGTTCAGGAGCATGCCGGTCGTCACGAAGAAAAGCCCGAGCAGCACGTCGCGAAACGGCTTGATGTCCTCTTCCACCTGATGCCGGTAAGGTGTCTCGGCGATCAACATGCCCGCGATGAATGCGCCGAGCGCAAGCGACAGCCCGAACTTGTCGGTGATGAACGCGGCGCCGAGTGTCACCAGCAAGAGGTTCAGCATGAAGAGCTCTTGCGAGCGCCGGCGCGCGACCAGATCGAACCAGCGCGTCATGAACTTCTGGCCGATGAACAGCAGCACCGTCAACGCGACCACGATCTTGATCGCCGCGATGCCGAGCCACATCGCGAGTTGCGACGAATTGCCGTTGCCGAACGCCGCGATGATGATGAGCAGCGGCACCACCGCCAGATCCTGAAACAGCAGCACACCGAAGATGTTGCGACCGTGCTCCGATTCGAGTTCGAGCCGTTCCGCGAGCAGCTTGCTGACGATCGCGGTCGAGGACATCGACAACGCGCCGCCGAGCGCGAAGCTCGCCTGCCAGGACATCGGAATCCAGAAGTTGGCGATCCAGCCGAACAGCAGCGCAAGCACGATGGTCGCGCCGACCTGGCTCGCACCGAGTCCGAACACGATGCGCCGCATCGAGCGCAGCTTCGACAGCGAGAATTCGAGTCCGATGGAAAACATCAGGAACACCACGCCGAATTCGGCGAGATGCTGGGCGCGGTCGCTATCCGGCGCGATGCCGGCCGCATGCGGACCCACGATGATGCCAACGGTCAGATAACCGAGCATCGGCGGCAAATTGAAAAAGCGAAATACGACGACGCCTGCCACTGAGCAGAGCAGCAACAACAGCGTCATTTCGAGCGGAGAAATCATCCGTCCAGCGTCCTCGTTCGTCGGCGTTCCGGCACGCGCGAAGGCCGCGCGACGGTGTCTTGGAAAGGCCCCTGACGCCGGGGCCTGCGGGGGCGGATAGGCGGCGGCGCGTCACGCCCTTGAGCGGCGCGGCGAAGAAACGCCTTTGCTATACTCCGCGCATGATAGCGAAAATCAATGGCGACCGGGCACTGGGACTCGCTCGCGACGTGATCCAGATCGAAGCCGACGCCGTTCGCGGGCTTTCAGAACTTCTCGACGAAAACTTCACGAACGCAGTCGAAACGCTGCTTGCCTGCCGCGGGCGCGTGGTCGTGTCCGGCATCGGCAAGTCGGGACACGTGGCGCGCAAGTTCGCCGCCACGCTCGCAAGCACGGGCACGCCGGCGTTCTTCGTGCATCCGGCTGAGGCGAGCCACGGCGACCTGGGCATGGTCACGGCCGACGACATTTTCATCGCGTTGTCCAACTCGGGCGAAACCGAGGAACTCGTCGCTATTTTGCCGCTCATCAAGCGTCTTGGCGCAAAACTCATCGCCATTACGGGACGGCCCGAATCCAGCCTCGCGCAACTTGCGGACATGCATCTGAACGTGCGCGTCGAAAAGGAAGCGTGTCCCATGAATCTCGCGCCCACGGCCAGCACCACGGCCGCGCTTGCCATGGGCGATGCCCTTGCCGTCGCCGTGCTCGATGCGCGCGGCTTCGGTCCCGAGGATTTCGCGCGTTCGCATCCGGGCGGCGCGCTCGGCCGGCGCCTCCTGACTTATGTGCGCGACGTAATGCGCGTGGGCGACGAAGTGCCGGTCGTCTCGCTCGACGCCACGGTATCGGACGCGCTCTTTCAGATCACAGCCAAGCGCATGGGCATGACGGCGGTCATCAACGGCGATCGTCACGTGGAAGGCATCTTCACGGACGGCGACCTGCGTCGCATCCTGCAGCGCGACGGCGATTTCCGCGCGCTGAAACTCGCCGATGTCATGACGCGTAATCCGCGCACGATCGGTCCCGACCATCTTGCCGTCGAAGCCGTGGAACTGATGGAGCGCTTTCGTATCAATCAGATGCTGGTCGTGGACGCCGACGCGACACTGATCGGCGCGCTGAACATGCACGACCTCTTTTCCAAGAAGGTGATCTGATGGCGCAAACGCCTTCTTCCGCCGCTTCTGACGCATCCGCCGCGTCCGCTATCGAACGCGCGAGCCGCGTGAAGCTCATGATTTTCGATGTCGACGGTGTCTTCACCGACGGCAGCCTCTTCTTCACCGCCGAAGGCGACGCGATGAAATCGTTCAACTCGCTCGACGGCCACGGCGTGAAGATGCTTCAGTCGGTCGGCGTGCAGACGGCGATCATCACGGGCCGCAAGTCGGGCATCGTCGCGGCGCGCGCGAAGGAACTGGGCGTCACGCATCTTTATCAGGGCGTCGCGGACAAGACCGTTGCCCTCGCCGAGTTGCTCGCCGCGACCAAAATAGCCGCCGACGAAGCCGGCTACATGGGCGACGATTGGCCCGACCTCGCCGTGATGCGCCGCTGCGGTTTCGCGGCCGCGCCGGCGAACGCGCATCCGGAAGTGATCCAACGCGTGCATTTCGTGGCCGAAGCGCGTGGCGGTCAAGGCGCGGTGCGCGAAGTCTGCGACGTCATCTTGCGCGCGCAGAACCGCTACGACGCGCTGCTCGCCGCGGCGCTCGGAGAATAAGCCAATGCCTCGTCCCGGCCGTTTCTCCTCCTTACTGCCGCTCGTCGCCATGGCGGCGCTCGCGGGCATCACCTATTGGCTTCTGCAGAGCACGCTGCCGTCCGGTGCGCCCGCGCCCGAGCAGCCAAAGCGTCATACCGCCGATTACTTCGCCGAGAATTTTTCCGTCTCCGAACTCGATACCTCGGGCACGACGCAGTATCGCCTCACGGCCAAGTCCATGGTGCATTACGAAGACGACGAAAACAGCGACCTGACGCTGCCCGCCATGCGCATGTTCCAGCCGCAAAAGCCCACCGTCACGGCGACGGCGCAGCGCGGCACGGTGAACGGCGACGTGTCCATCGTCGATCTCTACGACAACGCCCGCATCCTGCGCGCAGCCGGTTTCGGCGATCCGCAGATGCAGGCGGATTCGCAGCATTTTCGCGTGCTGGTGAACGACGATGTCATCGAGACGGAAAAACCGGTTAGACTTCAGCGCGGCCCGTCCGTGATGACGGCCAACGGCATGAACTACAACAACGTGACCCGGGAAATGAAGCTCTTTGGTAACGTGCGCGGCGCGATAGCCGCGTCGGACATCAATGGCGGCTCGTCAAAGTAACCTAGTTATCCCGGCAAATCCTTCCGAATTTTGTGACTGCATGAACCAAAGCTTCCCTCGTCCCGATGGCGGCCACACGCGCGCAATGTTCGCGCGCCGCACCGCGCACGCCGTGCGGGCCGGGCTCGCGGCCGCCCTGGTCTCGCTGACTTCGCTCACCGCGATGCTGGCGCTGCCAACTGCGGCGCACGCCGAAAAGGCCGACCGCGACAAGCCGCTCAACATCGAAGCGGACAACATGTCCTACGACGACCTGAACCAGAAGAACGTGTTCACCGGTCACGTCGTTGCGACCAAAGGCACGATCGTCATCAAGGCGGATCGCGTCGATGTCACGCAAGATCCACAGGGCTATCAGTACGCGACCGGCACCTCGACCGGCAACAATCTCTCGTACTTCCGTCAAAAGCGCGATGGTCTCGATGAGTACATCGACGGCAACGCGGTTCGTATCGACTACGACGGCAAGAACGACTTCACCAAACTCACGACGCGCGCCACCGTGCGCCGCCTGCAAGGCCTGACCAAGGTGCAGGACGAAGTGCACGGCAGCGTCATCACCTACGACGGTCAGAAAGACTTCTACACGGCAACCGCTGGCAAGGACGTGGCCTCACCAGGCAATCCGACCGGCCGCGTGCGCGCCATGCTCGCGCCGCGCAGCGGCAACGCGGCGTCGCTGGATGGCCCGCCCGCCACGCTTGCACCGTCGAACACTCTAAAGGGAACGCCGCAGCAGTGAACTCGCCAGCCATGCCCCACCGTAAGCCGGAAGGCCAGTCGAGCTCGCTGGTCGTGCGCAATCTGAAGAAGCGTTACGGCTCGCGCACCGTGGTGAAAGACGTGTCGCTCGATGTGAAGAGCGGCGAAGTCGTCGGTCTGCTCGGGCCGAACGGCGCGGGCAAGACTACGTCGTTTTATATGATCGTCGGCCTCGTGCCGCTCGACGCGGGCGAAATCGTGCTCGACGATACCTCGATCAGCCTTCTGCCCATTCACCAGCGCGCGCATCTCGGTTTGTCGTATCTTCCGCAGGAAGCCTCGGTGTTTCGCAAGCTCACCGTCGAGCAGAACATTCGCGCGGTGCTCGAACTGCAGACGGACGAAACGGGCAAACGCCTGTTCAAAGACGCCATTACACAGCGCGCCGAAGCCCTGCTCGATGAACTGCAGATTGCGCATCTGCGTGAGAATCCGGCATTGTCGCTGTCGGGCGGCGAGCGCCGGCGCGTTGAAATTGCGCGCGCGCTTGCAACTAACCCGAGCTTCATCCTGCTCGACGAGCCGTTCGCGGGCGTCGATCCTATCGCGGTGCTGGAAATCCAGAAGATCGTGAAGTTTCTGAAGCAGCGCAACATCGGCGTGCTGATCACGGACCACAACGTGCGCGAGACGCTCGGCATTTGCGACCACGCGTACATCATCAGCGATGGCAGCGTGCTGGCAGCGGGTGCGCCGAGCGAGATCATCGAGAATGAAAACGTGCGGCGCGTTTATCTGGGTGAGCATTTCCGCATGTAACGCATAGGACGAAAGGCGCGTGTACCGCGCCGCATCAAGTCGCAAGTGCAATTTTTACGTGCCGCCCACCGAGGCGGCACACGCTTTTTTGGATTCGCCGCGAGGTTTCGCGCGCGTGGCAAACTCTCTACAATGAATAAAAATTTGCCATGAAAGCCAGCCTCCAACTCCGACTATCGCAGCATCTTGCGCTGACCCCACAACTGCAGCAGTCCATCCGGCTGCTGCAGTTGTCGACGCTCGAATTGCAGCAGGAAGTGGCAATGGCCATCGCGCAAAATCCGCTGCTCGAGAACGAGGACGACTGGATTGCAAGCCCGCTGCGCGTCGCGGCAGACGGCTCGCTGATCTCGTCTCCCGCTTCGAACAATTCGGCGCCCGAACCCATGATGAGCAACGGCTCGTCATCGAGCACGTCGAGTTCCGATCGCTCGGAGAACGGCGAGCCGCAAGGTGTCGACGAATACAACGGCATGGGCTCCGACAACGGCGCGGATTCGAGTTCGTGGAACCTCGAAGACTATGGCCGTTCGAACAATGCCTCCGACGACGACGATCTCCCGCCGCTGCAAATCCACGAATCGACCACGACGCTGCGTGACCATCTGACCGCGCAGTTGCGCATGACGTCGGCGAACCAGCGCGATCGCGCGCTGATTACGTTCCTGATCGAGTCATTGGACGAAGACGGTTATCTCACGGCCACGCTCGAAGAAGTCCAGGCCGATCTGCCCGACGAACTTGAAGTCGATGTCGACGAACTCAGCGCGGCACTCGCCTTGCTGCAGAGTTTCGATCCGCCCGGTGTGGGCGGCCGCTCGGCATCCGAGTGTTTGAAGCTGCAATTGCTGCGACTGGATGGTTCGCCCACGCGCACGCTTGCGCTGGACATCGTCAACAATCATCTGGAATTGCTTGCCGCGCGAGATTTCACGCGTCTGCGCAAGCATCTGAAGGCGAGCGACGATTCGCTGCGGGACGCGCATTTGCTAATCAAGTCATTGGAGCCGTTTCCAGGAGCTGCCTATGGCAAGAGCGAAGCCGATTACGTCGTACCGGACATTCTCGTGCGCAAGATGTCTGGCGGGTGGACCGCTGAGTTGAATCCGGAGATTGTGCCGAAGCTGCGTATCAACCACTTGTACGCGAACATTTTGCGTAACAACCGTGGTGATCCGGGCAGCGGTTCGTTGCGGCAACAACTTCAGGAAGCGCGCTGGCTCATCAAGAATATTCAGCAGAGATTCGAGACGATTCTTCGCGTCGCGCAGGCCATTGTCGAGCGTCAGAAGAACTTCTTCGCTCATGGCGAAATCGCCATGCGGCCCTTGGTTTTGAGGGAAATAGCTGATACGCTGGGTTTACACGAGTCGACGGTTTCACGCGTGACGACCGGAAAGTACATGCTCACCCCATTCGGGACGCTTGAATTTAAGTACTTCTTCGGATCGCATGTTTCGACTGACACTGGAGGCGCGGCATCGTCCACGGCGATCCGGGCCCTCATCAAGCAACTGATAGGAGCGGAAGACCCTAAAACTCCTCTTTCAGACAGCCGCATCGCCGAACTGCTGGCGGAACAAGGCTTCGTGGTTGCGCGGCGCACTGTCGCCAAGTATCGCGAGGCACTGAGAATTCCCGCAGTGAATCTGCGCAAGTCTCTTTAACCCGTCTCTATAGTCTGTCGCATGTCGCGACGGACGTTTACCGGCCGCAGCGCAAATGCGCGGACGAGCCGGCCGGTGCGCCCTTCCTCACGCGCTCGTAGCTCATGCGCTCTGGAGCCGCATCGCCGACCGGTATCGGACGAGCCTTGGCCTGGCGGCCATCAGCTTGGAGAGCAACTATGAACTTGAAGATCAGTGGACACCACCTCGAATTGACGCCTGCGTTGCGCGAGTACGTGATCACGAAACTGGACAGGGTGCTGCGTCACTTCGATCAAGTGATCGACGGCAGCGTTGTCCTCTCGGTCGACAATCATAGGGAAAAGGACAAGCGGCAAAAGTGTGAAATCAACTTGCACGTGAAGGGCAAGGACATTTTCATAGAGAGTTGTGACGTTGATATGTACGCGGCCATCGATCTGATGGTGGACAAGCTGGATCGTCAAGTCATCAAGCATAAGGACAAGATCCAGGGCCACGCTCACGAGGCCATCAAGTACCGCGCCGAAGCGCAAGAACTGGAAGCGCCGTCGCCCTGAATGCGGCGCGTCGCGTGATCCGAAGTCGTTTTGCACGTGCCCGCCGCCAGCCGGTGGGCGGGTTTGGAGGAAATCCTCCAACCTTGGCCGAACAGTCATCGAGAGCACAGACCAGAGCAAAGCCGCCCGCCTTGGCGGCTTTTTTGTTGGGAATCGGTGACGAGTCAGTACAAGCCATTGATTTCCCGGGTTTTGTACTGCACATTGAGTTGCAATAGGGCAATGGCGCGCCGCACCATCACGCATTACCCTGTTCTATAATGGCCCGGTTGTTACAGGGGTTAACCAAACAGATACGCTGCAGGAAGCCCAAGCGCATTTTCCGTCCGATCGTCGCCGTGAGCGCTTACAGTAGCCACGATGAGGAGCTATCAGGCCACGCATCA
The DNA here is from genome assembly GCF_031450875.1 of Caballeronia sp. LZ001. Lineage (NCBI taxonomy): Bacteria > Pseudomonadati > Pseudomonadota > Betaproteobacteria > Burkholderiales > Burkholderiaceae > Caballeronia > Caballeronia sp. LZ001. Next base: position 2,882,859 of record NZ_JARTVX010000004.1, read on the forward strand.
GCCTGCCAACATGAATCGTTTAGCTAAATTTCTTCCCATCGAGAACGTGGTTCTCGGACTGGCCGTTACCAGCAAGAAGCGTGTATTCGAGCAGGCGGGTCTGATTTTCGAGAACCAGAACGGCATCGCCCGCAGCATCGTCACCGACAATCTCTTCGCTCGTGAGCGTCTCGGCTCGACTGGCCTCGGCGAAGGCGTCGCCATTCCGCATGGCCGCATCAAGGGGCTGAAGCAGCCGCTCGCCGCCTTCGTGCGCCTGGCGGAGCCTGTCGCGTTCGAATCGCCCGACGGGCAGCCGGTTTCCCTCCTGATCTTCCTGCTCGTGCCCGAGCAGGCGACCCAGCAGCATCTTGAAATTCTCTCGGAGATCGCGCAATTACTCTCCGACAGCGAAGCGCGCGAGCGTTTGCATAAGGAAGAAAATCGCGAGGCCCTATATCAGGTCCTCACGCAGTGGCAGCCGTAAGCGGCGCGCTCGCACTGCCGAGAGCCGCATTTGCAGCAGGTCAGCCGCCCTTTCCAGGTTTTTTGGGGCGTCTCGCTTATGCGGTGCTTCTGCGGCACAATCGTTTCAAACGCGGTCTGAACGCGGGTCAAACGCAGTGAAATGCAGCACCATGCGGCTGATTGAAGCAATTCGCTTCGGCGCGCGTTGGCTGCTCCCGGCTTCCAACGGAGTTCCGGCCTCATGGATACGTCCAGCATCAACGCCCAAAGCATTTTCGACGACAACGCCGCCACTTTGAAGCTCAGTTGGCTGACTGGGCACGAAGGCTGGGAACGCGGGTTTTCGAGTGAAACCGTTGCCAACGCGACCTCCAGCGCGGACTTGGTCGGCCACCTGAATCTGATTCACCCCAACCGTATCCAGGTGCTCGGCGACGCCGAGATCAACTACTACCAGCGCCAGTCCGACGAAGACCGTTCGCGCCACATGGCCGAACTGATCGCACTGGAACCGCCGTTTCTGGTAGTGGCCGGCGAAGTCGGCGCGCCGCCGGAACTCGTGCTGCGCTGTACGCGATCGTCCACACCGCTTTTCACGACGCGCATGTCCGCGGCTGCGGTCATCGACAGTCTGCGCGCTTACATGTCACGCATTCTCGCGCCACGCGCCACGCTGCATGGCGTGTTCATCGACATTCTGGGTATGGGAGTGCTTCTGACCGGCGACTCCGGCCTCGGCAAAAGCGAACTCGGGCTGGAGTTGATCAGCCGCGGTCACGGTCTGGTGGCCGATGACGCCGTGGATTTCGTGCGCCTTGGTCCTGATTTCGTCGAAGGGCGCTGCCCGCCCCTGCTGCAAAATCTGCTCGAAGTGCGCGGTCTCGGTCTGCTGGACATCAAGACGATTTTCGGCGAGACCGCCGTGCGCCGCAAAATGAAACTCAAGCTGATCGTGCAACTGGTCCGTCGGCCGGATGGCGAGTTTCAACGGCTTCCGCTGGAAAGTCAGACCGTGGATGTCCTCGGTCTGCCGATCAGCAAAGTGACGATTCAAGTCGCCGCGGGCCGAAACCTTGCTGTGCTGGTAGAAGCGGCGGTACGCAATACGATCCTGCAATTGCGCGGCATCGACACGTTGCGGGACTTCATGGACCGTCAGCGGCTCGCCATGCAGGACCCGGATAGCCAGTTCCCCGGCAAACTGATCTGATTTCCCGCCCGAGTTCACGCTCGAAGCGCGAAAAAACGGACCCGAAGCCAGTGCTAAGATAAGGCAATTGAAGCGAAGCCCATGCGTATCATCCTGATCACCGGCATCTCCGGCTCTGGCAAATCGGTTGCGCTGAACGCTCTCGCGGACGGCGGCTACTACTGCGTCGACAATCTGCCGCCGCGCTTCTTGCCCGAGCTGGCCGATTACCTGTCGAGCGAAGGACAGCAGCGTCTCGCCGTCGCCATCGACGCGCGTTCGAGCCATTCCCTGGACGATGTCCCCGGCATCATCCACACACTGTCTAGCAAGTACGACCTGCGCGTGTTGTTCCTCAACGCAAGCACGCAGTCGCTCATTCAGCGCTTCTCCGAGACGCGTCGCCGTCACCCGCTTTCCGGTTCACCCATGCACGAGGCCGATGTCGGCGTGCTCAACTCGCTCGCGGAAGCTATCGAGCGGGAACGCGAACTCGTGGCCGACCTGGCCGAATACGGCCATCAGATCGACACCAGCAATCTGCGCGCGAATGTCCTGCGCGCGTGGGTCAAGCGCTTCGTCGAAACCGATGCCGCCGACCTCACCCTCATGTTCGAATCGTTCGGCTTCAAGCGCGGCGTGCCGCTCGACGCCGATCTTGTTTTCGACGTGCGCACACTGCCGAATCCTTATTACGACCGCGAGTTGCGCCCGTTCACGGGCCTCGATCAGCCGATCATCGACTATCTTTCGGCGCAGCCCATGGTCGGCGAGATGATCGACGACATCGGCGAATTCGTCGGCAAATGGCTGCCGCGCTTTCGCGACGATAACCGCAGCTATCTCACGGTTGCGATCGGCTGCACAGGCGGGCAACATCGCTCGGTGTACATCGCACAGGCGCTGGCCGCGCGCTTTCGCGGCGACGCCAATGTGATCGTGCGGCATCGTGACGCGCCCATCCCCGTGGATGACAGCGCAATCCACACGCGAACCTGATCGCCGCGTCGGCGGTCGCAAACTGGAGGCGCGCAATGTCCTCGAACCCCGTTCTAGCCGACTTGCCGCTGTTTCCGCTTCACACCGTCCTCTTTCCCGGCGGCCTGCTGCCGCTCAAGATTTTCGAGGCGCGCTATCTCGACATGGCGCGTTCGTGTCTGCGCGAGAAGTCGCCGTTCGGCGTGTGCCTGTTAAAGAGCGGTCATGAGATCGCGTCGCCGGGAGATCCGTCGGTGCCGGAAAGCATCGGCTGTCTTGCCGAAATCACGGAATGCGATGTCGATACCTTCGGCCTCCTGCTCGTGCAGGCGCGCGGAACGGAACGCTTTCGGCTCGTGACGCATCGCGTCGACCCGAGCAATCTGCTGGTTGGAACGGCGGAAGTGCTGGGCGAGGATCAGCCGCTGCATGGCGCCGAAACGCTCGCCAAGTTCGGCGCGTGCGCGGAGGTGCTGGAGCGCATCATCGAGACCATCAAAACGCGCGAGCCGCAGAACCTTCCGTTCGTCGAGCCCTATCTCTTCGACGACCCCACCTGGGTGTCGAACCGTCTTGCCGAAATCCTGCCGATTCCCATGCGCGCGCGCCAGAAGCTCATGGAACTGATGGATGCCGGCGCGCGTATCGACGTCGTGCATCACTACATGCAGCATCATCAACTGCTTTAGCGCTTCAGATGAGCGAGCCGGTGAGCCCGTCGAGCAGCTTGCGAACGGGCGCGGGAACGCCGAACGCATCGAGCCGGGAAAGCGGCGCCCAGACGGTTTGCGCGTTGTTTAGTTCGCGCGGCGTGCCACGGGTTTCGCCGAGACGCGGCTCGATTTCCAGTTTGAAATGCGTGAACGTATGCGAAAGCGGCGCAAGCCGCTGCAAGTGCGCGTCGCCGCCAAAACTGTGCGCCACGGCCGCGAGCGCGGCTTCGTCGGCGGCTTCGGGCAAGCTCCAGAGACCGCCCCAGATTCCCGTCGGCGGACGCTTTTCTAGCAGGATCGAATCGCCGTCTTTCAGCACCAGCATCCACGTCTTGCGCGTCGGCACCGCTTTCTTCGGACGCGCCGCCGGCAACTCGCGCTGACGTCCTTCCACGTTCGCCACGCAATCCAGCGCGAACGGACAGCGCGCGCAATCGGGCTTGCCGCGCACGCACAGCGTCGCGCCGAGGTCCATCAGGCCTTGCGTGTAGGCGGTGACTTCATCCTTGTTGGCGGCATCGGGCAAGAGCGATTCGGCGAGCGTCCACATTGCGTTCTCCACACGCTTTTCGCCCGGAAAACCTTCGACGCCGAACACGCGCGCAAGCACACGCTTCACGTTGCCATCGAGGATCGTCGCGCGTGCGGCGAACGCGAACGATGCAATCGCCGCCGCCGTCGATCGGCCGATGCCCGGCAATTCCGCGAGCGCTTCGACTGTGCGCGGAAACGCGCCACCGTGTTCGAACGCCACGACCTGCGCGCAGCGATGCAGATTGCGCGCGCGCGAGTAATATCCGAGCCCGGCCCAGAGCGCCATCACGTCGTCGATCGGGGCGTCCGCGAGCGCAGTCACGGTCGGGAAACGTTCGAGAAAACGCGCGTAGTACGGAATGACCGTGCTGACCTGCGTCTGCTGCAGCATGATCTCCGAGAGCCAGATGCGGTAAGCATCGCGCGTGTTCTGCCACGGCAGGTCGTGACGGCCGTGAATGCGTTGCCACGCGATCAGGCGCGCGGAAAAGTCTGTAAGAGCGAGCATTGAATTCAACGTTGGCAGCGCGGGCAAAAATACGTCGAGCGTTGCCCCTGGACGATTTGCTTGATGGCGGTGCCGCAAACATGGCAGGGCAATCCGGCGCGATCATAGACGAAATAGTCGAGCTGGAAGTAGCCCGATTCGCCATTGCTGCCGACAAAGTCGCGCAGCGTGCTGCCGCCCTTTTCGATCGCCGCCGCGAGCGTCACGCGCACGGCATCGGCGAGCAGATCGTAACGCACGAGCGAGATGCGCCCGGCGGCAGTCGTCGGACGAATGCCCGCGCGAAACAAGCTCTCCGACGCGTAGATATTGCCCACGCCCACGACGATTCCACCCGCAAGCAGCGCCTGCTTCACCGACACCTTGCGCCCGCGCGTCGCGCGAAACAGCAGCGCGCCCGAGAATTCGGGCGAGAACGGTTCGACGCCGAGACTCGCGAGCAAGGGATGAGCGAGGACGTCGCCATCGGCGCGTGCGTGCCACAGAATCGCGCCGAAGCGACGCGGATCGCGAAAGCGCAGGATGAAGTCATCGAACACGATATCGACGTGATCGTGCTTGGCGGCATCCGGTGGGCGCGGCACGTTACGCAAGACGCGCAGCGTGCCTGTCATGCCGAGATGCACGATGAGCCAGCCTTCGGCCGTCTCGAACAGCAGATATTTGCCGCGCCTTTCGACCTTCCCTATTTTCAGGCGCGCGAGCGTCTTTGCGAGATGCGCCGGAATGGGCCAGCGCAGCGCGGGCGTACGCACATCGACATGCTCGACGCGCCTTCCGGCGACATAAGGTTCGATTCCGCGACGGGTGACTTCTACTTCCGGCAGTTCTGGCATATTTCCTGGAGAGCGTCTTGCTGGGACGAGTGTGCCGGTATTTTAGCCACCGCGTTACAATCGACCGAAACATCGTCTGGATTTCCATGAACCCGTTCGAAATCAAACTGAATACGTTGCGTCAGGCCGGCCTCATCCGATCGCATGCACCGTCAAGGGCGCGGTTCACGCGCATGGCCGGCGCGATTGCAGTTGCATTGTCCGCGATCGCCTTCACGCCCGCGCACGCTCAGGTACCGAACGCGACACCCGTGCCGAGCACCGACGATCAGGCCGCGGCGCAAAACGCGTCTGATCTTCTGACCGCGCCTGTCAATAACGCGGAGTCGCAGGACTTGCCGAACGTGGCGGCATCCAGCCAGATCGTCTTTCAGGTTCTGGCGGCGGAAGTCGCCTTGCAGCGCGGCCAGGCCGCGCCCGCCTACCAGACTTACCTCTCGCTCGCGCGTGACACGCATGATCCGCGCTTCGCTCAGCGCGCCACGGAAATCGCCATTGCCGCGCAGAGCCCCACCGACGCAATGACCTCCGCGCAGCTTTGGCAGCAATTTGCGCCGCATTCCGAGCGCGCCGCGCAGTTGAGCGCTTCGTTGTTGATCGTGTCCGGCAAGCCCGACGACGCGAAGCCCACGCTGCAAAACGAACTCGCCAAGGTTCCGGCCGAGCAACGCGGCGAAGCCATTCTTTCGTTGCAGACGCTGCTTGCACGCGGACCGAATCGCGTAGGCGGCCTGAATGTCCTGAAGGATCTCTCCGCGAACGACTTGGATCTGCCCGAAACGCAACTCGCGCTCGCCCGTCAGCAGTTGCTCGCGGACGACCAGCCGGGCGCGAAGGCATCGCTGGAAAAGGCGTTGAAGCTGCGCCCGGATTACTTGCCCGCGGCGCTCACGCTCGCGCGCATGGGCCCGGAAGAGCGCAAGGAAGGCATCGCTTCGTTCGAGAAGTATCTCGACAAGAATCCGAAGTCGCATGACGCGCGGCTCGCGCTGGCGCAGTTGTATCTGTCGTCGGACCGGCTCGACGACGCGCAGAAGCAGTTCGAGATCATGCGCAAGAACGACTCGAAAGATCTGACGCCGCTCATGGCGCTCGCGCTCATCGACATTCAGAAGAAGCAGTTCGACAAGGCGCAGGACCTGCTCAAGCAGTACGCGCAGGCTGCGGAGGCGTCGCCCAACGGCGATCCGGGACAGGCTTACATCTACCTCGCACAACTGTCGCTCGAACAGAAGGACGAGGCGCAAGCAAGCCAGTGGCTCGACAAGATTCCGCGCACGAGCCAGCAATATTTGCCCGCGCAGATCACGCGCGCGCAACTGCTCGCGAAGCAAGGCAAGGTGGATGAAGCGCGATCGCTTCTCAATGGCCTGCAAAGTTCCGATCCGCGCGACCTCGCATTGCTCGCGCGCACCGACTCGGCGATTCTTTTCGAGGCGCATCGCTACGACGAAGCGGAAGCGAATCTCGCGAAGGCCGTGGCCGCGTTCCCGGACGATCCGGATCTCGCCTACGACTACGCCATGGCCGCCGAAAAGAATGGTCACTACGACGTAATGGAAACACAGTTGCGCAAGCTCATGCGCGTGGACCCGAGCAATCCGCAGGCATATAACGCGCTCGGCTACTCGCTCGTGGATCGCAACCAGCGCGTCGACGAAGCGGTGAAGCTGATCGAGAAGGCGGTATCGCTCGCGCCGAACGACGCCTTCATCATGGACAGCCTCGGCTGGGCCCGCTTTCGCCAGGGCAACGCGGCCGAAGCCGAAAAAATTCTCTCGGACGCCTACAAGATTCAGCCGAACGCGGAGATCGGCGCGCATCTCGGCGAGGTGCAGTGGAAGTCCGGGGAGCAGGATCAGGCGCGCGCCACGTGGCGTCAGGCGCAGAAGCTCGAACCCGACAACGACACGCTCGTCAAAACGCTCAAACGACTTCAGGTAAACGATCTCTTGATGGCTTTCGATTTCATTGCCGGCGCGTCGCGCGGTTTCATGCGCAAAGGCGCGCTCGGTTTTACGGCCGCGACCGTGTTGATGCTTGCCGGTTGCGCATTGCAGCCGCGTTTGCCGACCACATCGGATAAGACGACTTCGCTCACCACGCAGACGAGCCGCGCGTATCACGGACGCTTCGCCGTGCAGTACAACGACCAGAACGGCACGACGCGCAACGCCTACGGCAACTTCGACTGGCAGGAAACCGGGGACACCGTGACGCTCCAGTTGCGCAACCCGCTCGGCCAGACCATGGCGATCGTCACTTCGTCGCCGTCGCTCGCGACGCTCGAACTGCCGAACCGGCCGCCAGTGAACGCCGAGAACGTGTCGGAGCTGATGCAGAACACGCTCGGCTTCGCGCTGCCGGTCGAGGGCTTGCGCTACTGGCTGCAGCCGTCCGCGGCGCCAACCTCGCGCGCGCAGACCACGCTCGATCCCGAAGCCAACAACGGCCGCCCCAAAGAGATCAGACAGGACGGCTGGACCATCGACTATCTCGCCTATGCCGACGCGCCCGCGACGGGCGTCAAGCGCGTGAACCTGGTCCGCTCGGAACCGCCGCTCGATATCAAGCTGGTGCTCGATCAATAACGCCTTCGCATCAGAAATGTCATCGACTCACGACTCGCTTCGCAACTGCCTCGCGCCCGCGAAGCTGAACCTCTTTCTGCACATCACGGGCCGTCGTCCGGATGGCTATCACTCGCTGCAGACTGTCTTCCAGTTGCTCGACTGGGGAGACATGCTGCACTTCAAGCGACGCGATGACGGCATCGTTACGCGCAAGACGCTCGTGCCGGGCGTACCCGAAGCGGACGATCTCGTCGTGCGCGCGGCGCGCCTGCTGCAGAAGCACACCGGCAGTCGCTTTGGCGTCGAGCTCGAGATCGACAAGCATCTGCCGATGGGCGCGGGGCTTGGTGGAGGAAGTTCCGACGCGGCAACGACTCTTTTAGCGTTGAATCGTCTCTGGGGTGTTGATCTTTCGCGTGAAATTCTGCAGAATCTCGCCCTGCAACTCGGCGCGGACGTGCCGTTTTTTGTCTTCGGGCAAAATGCTTTTGCAGAAGGTGTTGGCGAAGCGCTGCAGGCAGTCGTTCTGTCCAAGCGTTTTTTCCTGGTAGTTACTCCTTCAGTTCACGTCCCGACGGCGGCGATTTTTTCGGAAAAGGCCTTGACAAGGGATACGAAGGTCGCCACAATGACGGACTTTCTTGCAGCGCAAAAGTCAGACACTAACTGGCCAGACAGCTTCGGTCGAAATGACATGCAGGCTGTAGTCGCAAGAAAGTACGCGGAAGTTGCACAGGTGCTCGAGTGGTTTTCCAATCTCGCACCCGCGCGAATGACCGGATCTGGAGCAAGCGTGTTCGCCGCTTTCCCGAGCCGAGCCGAAGCAGAGATGGCGCAAGCCAAACTCCCGGCAAGCTGGAAGAGCGTGGTGACAAGCAGTCTGGAACGTCATCCTCTCTTTGCTTTCGCGTCATAGGTTTCGTTTTGCCGGGTATGTCCTACACTTCCCGGCGAGACTCAAAGTTGTGTAGGGGAGTCGCCAAGTTGGTCAAGGCACCGGATTTTGATTCCGGCATGCGAGGGTTCGAGTCCTTCCTCCCCTGCCATTCCTTTTCTCGCGTTTTTCCTCTCGCCTCCAGCCGCAGACAGGTGCACGATGAGCAGTGACGGCCTGATGGTATTTACTGGCAACGCAAATCCCGCGCTTGCACAGGAAGTCGTCAAGATCCTTGGAATTCCTCTCGGCAAAGCGATGGTCAGCCGTTTCTCCGACGGCGAAATCATGGTCGAGATTCAGGAAAACGTTCGAGGTAAAGACGTATTCGTTCTGCAGTCCACCTGCGCACCGACGAACGACACCCTGATGGAACTCATGATCATGGTCGATGCGCTCAAGCGCGCATCAGCAGGCCGGATCACCGCAGCCATCCCCTACTTCGGCTATGCGCGTCAGGACCGCCGTCCGCGTTCCGCGCGAGTGGCCATCTCGGCGAAGGTCGTCGCGAACATGCTGGAAATTGCCGGCGTCGATCGCGTGATCACCATGGACCTTCACGCCGACCAGATTCAAGGTTTCTTCGACATCCCCGTCGACAACATTTACGCCACGCCCATTTTGCTCGGCGATCTGCGTAAGCAAAATCACGATCATCTGCTGGTTGTATCGCCGGACGTCGGCGGCGTGGTGCGCGCACGTGCACTCGCCAAGCAGTTGAATACGGATCTCGCGATCATCGATAAGCGTCGTCCGAAAGCGAATGTCGCCGAAGTGATGAACGTGATCGGCGAAGTGGAAGGCCGTACCTGCGTCATCATGGACGACATGGTCGACACCGCCGGCACGCTCTGCAAGGCAGCGCAAGTGCTGAAAGATCGCGGCGCGACGCAGGTTTTCGCTTATGCCACGCATCCGGTGTTGTCGGGTGGCGCGGCGGAGCGTATTGCGGCGTCGCAATTGGACGAACTCGTGGTGACGGACACCATTCCGTTGTCGGCGGAGTCGCTCGCGTGCCCGAAGATTCGTCCGCTGTCGAGCGCGGGTCTGCTCGCCGAGACGTTCTCCCGAATCCGGCGCGGCGACTCGGTCATGTCGCTTTTCGCGGAAGGTTGAGCAAGAATTAGCAAGGAACGCGGAGCACGAGCTTCGCGTTTTTGCATGATCGGCAGGAACGAACGAAGGTTCTTGCCGTTGTTGTGGGATCAGCGCATTTTCGTTGATCCCGATTTTCACTGCCTGGTCGCGGGCAGATATAGGAGTTTCAAATGAAAGTCGTCGCTTTCGAGCGTAGCAAGCAAGGTACGGGTGCGAGCCGCCGCCTGCGCAATTCGGGCAAGACCCCGGCTATTGTGTACGGTGCGGACAAGGACGTTCAACTGGTCGAACTGGACCACAACGCCCTGTGGCACGCGCTGAAGAAGGAAGTGTTCCATTCGTCGATTTTGGAACTGGAAGTCGCTGGCGGTTCGCAACAAGTTCTGCTGCGCGACGTGCAATATCACCCGTTCAAGCAACTGGTGCTGCACGTGGATTTCCAGCGTGTCGACGCGAACAAGAAGCTGCACACCAAGGTGCCGCTGCACTTCATGAATCAAGAGACCAACCCGGCCGTGAAGCTCGCGGGCGCGGTGATCTCGCACGTCGTGACGGAACTGGAAGTGGAATGCCTGCCGGCAGACCTGCCCGAGTTCCTGGAAATCGATCTGGCGACCATCGAAGCCGGCCAGACGATGCACGCAAAGGACATCCCGCTGCCGAAGGGCGTGAGCCTGACGATCGCGATCGAAGCGGAAAACCCGGTGGTTGCATCGGCGACCATTCCGGCTGCTGTCGTGTCGGATTCGACGGACGAAGCCACGGGTGAAACGCCGGCTGCTGAGTAAAACGCATCAGCTAGCGAAGTATCGCTATCCTCTCGATCCGTTCGCAAGGACGGTCGACGTGACCCGCCGGCGCGCAAGCCTCGGCGGTTTTTTTTTCGCATCAACACCAAACGATACGAGCAGGCTTCTTAGCCTGCGATGATTCGACATGATCAAGCTGATCGTTGGCCTGGGAAATCCGGGCGCCGAATACACCGCGACGCGCCATAACGCGGGCTTCTGGCTAGTCGACCAATTGGCGCGCGACGCCGGCGCGAGTCTGCGCGACGAGCGCCGCTTTCACGGTCACTATGGCCGCGGACGTCTGAACGGGCATGAAATCCATTTGCTGGAACCGCAGACGTTCATGAACCGCTCGGGACAATCGGTGGTTGCGGTCGCGCAGTTCTTCAAGATTCTTCCCGATGAGATTCTCGTCGCACACGACGAACTCGATCTTCCGCCCGGCACCGTCAAGATGAAGCTCGGCGGCGGCAGCGGAGGCCACAACGGGCTCAAGGATATTTCCGCGCATCTGTCGTCGCAGCAATATTGGCGGCTGCGCATTGGCATCGGGCATCCGCGTGATCTGATTCCCGAAGGCGCGCGTGCGGGCGCGAAGCCGGACGTCGCCAATTTCGTGCTGAAGCCGCCGCGCCGCGAAGAGCAGGACGTGATCGATCAGTCGATCGAGCGCGCGCTCGCCGTCATGCCCTTCGTCGTCGCGGGCGAAAACGAACGCGCGATGATGAACCTGCATCGCAATCCCTGACTTCCACTGGAGCAGACCGTGAGCCGTTTCTGGAGCGATATCGTCCATCGACTGACGCCTTATGTGCCGGGCGAACAGCCCGCGCTGGCACATCCCATCAAGCTCAACACCAACGAGAATCCGTATCCGCCGTCGCCGCGTGTGGTCGAGGCGATTACGCGCGAACTCGGCAAGGATGGCGCGTCGCTGCGCAAGTATCCCGATCCGACCGCGCGCGCGTTGCGTGAGGCGGTGGCGAAGCATCACGGTTTGCGCGTGGAGCAGGTGTTCGCGGGGAACGGTTCGGACGAAGTGCTCGCGCACGCGTTTCAGGCTCTCTTGAAACACGACAGGCCGATTCGTTTTCCCGACATCACGTACAGCTTCTATCCGGTTTATGCCCAGTTGTACGGTGTGGAATACGAGGCGATCCCGCTGAACGCGGATTTCGGTATCGATACCGACGATTACCGCGCGCCAGGCGGCGGCGTGCTGTTGCCGAATCCGAATGCGCCGACGGGCCGCGCCCTGCCGCTCTCCGAAATCGAGGTGCTGCTGAAGGCGAATCCGGATGCGCCAGTCATCATCGACGAAGCGTACGTGGATTTCGGCGCGGAATCGGCCGTGAATCTGGTCGATGCTTATCCCAATCTGCTGGTCGTGCACACGACTTCGAAGGCGCGTTCGCTTGCGGGCATGCGCGTGGGTTTCGCATTCGGCGATGCAAGCCTGATCGAAGCGCTAACGCGCGTGAAGGACAGCTTCAACTCGTATCCGCTCGACCGGCTCGCGCAAGTAGCGGCGCTCGCTTCGTATGAAGACCGCGCGTGGTTCGAGGAGAGTTGCGGCAAAGTCGTCGCGAGTCGCGACAAGTTGACAGCGCAATTGAGCGCGCTGGGATTTGAAGTGGTGCCGTCGGCGGCGAATTTCGTCTTCGCGAAACACCCCGCGCACGACGCGCTCGCGCTCGCCACCGCGCTTCGAACGAAGGAAATCTTCGTGCGGCATTTCAAGCTGCCGCGCATCGACCAGCATTTGCGGATAACGGTCGGCACGCTAGACGAATGCGATGCGCTCGTCGCTGCACTGACCGAACTCGCCAGCGCGTAAGAACAGAGATAAGGCGGTTACTCGCCTTTCGTCGCCATCAACGCGCGGTATTTGTCCATCAACTGCTCCGGCGACTCGACGTGCGCCGGGTCGCGCGGAATGCATTCGACGGGGCACACCTGTTGACACTGCGGCTCATCGAAGTGGCCGACGCATTCCGTGCACTTGTTCGGATCGATCACGTAGATCTCCGTACCCATCGAAATGGCGTCGTTCGGGCACTCGGGCTCGCACACGTCGCAGTTGATGCACTCGTCGGTAATGATCAAAGACATGATGCTTCACTCTCTTGCGCCGGCGATGTTCCGGCATGGAGTCCGCGCATCGCGCGAGCGCTGATACGCGGACCCGGCGCTCAAGGCGCCGAAGGATCTTTCTGGGCGGCCACGCCGACCTTGTCGGTCAGCCGCTTCTCCACCGATGGAAACACGAACTTGCTCACATCGCCGCCAAGCTGGGCGATCTCGCGCACGATGGTGCCCGAAATGAACTGGTACTGGTCCGACGGCGTCATGAACATGGTTTCGACGTCGGGCAAAAGATAGCGATTCATGCCGGCCATCTGAAACTCGTACTCGAAATCCGATACGGCGCGCAGGCCCCTCACAATCACGCGCGCGTTGTTCTTGCGCACGAAATCTTTTAGTAGCCCGGTGAAACTGCTTACCTGGACGTTCGGATAATGCCCGAGCACGTCGTGGGCGATATCCAGCCGTTCCTGCAGCGAAAAAAACGGCTTTTTCGCGCGACTGTCGGCCACGCCGACTACCAGCGTATCGAAAATGCTCGATGCGCGCCGGACGATGTCTTCATGCCCGCGCGTCAGCGGGTCGAACGTTCCCGGGTACACGGCGACAACCATGAGCTTTCTCCTCTTTTATTTACCTTGGACCGCGTGACAGCGATGGCCCATTTTCCCCGCCCCCGTCCGAACGCGCCGGGCGCGTCAGATCGGGGAACGCGCATTATTCATCATTTTGGCGGCGCAGCAAATGATAGCGAACCATGCCCGCTTTCCCTTCGCGCGTGATTTCCCAGCCCGCCAAAGCGTCGATGCTCGCCGGTTCCAGCGGATCGCCGCATTCGACGTAGAGCGCGCCATCCGCGGCGACGAGCGGCGCGGCGATTTCAAGCGCGCGCAAGAGCAAAGCCTGATCGCCGAAAGGGGGATCGAGGAACACGACATCGAACGAGCCTGGCGCGAGACTGCGAGCCAGACGCAGCGCGTCGGCTTCGGCGATCTCGATGTTGCGCGCATCCAGCCGCGCCTGATTCGCTTTGAGTTGCGCGACCGCGCGGCCGCTACGCTCGACCATGAGCACGCGTGCCGCGCCGCGCGACGCGGCTTCGAAACCGAGCGCGCCGCTGCCGGCGAACAGGTCGAGACAGCGCTGGCCATCGAGGTCCTGGCCGAGCCAGTTGAAGAGCGTTTCGCGAACACGGTCGGGCGTGGGTCTCAGACCGTCGAGATCGAGGACGGGCAGCGGCGTGCGCTTCCAGTTTCCGCCGATGATGCGAATGGTGTGCGGCTTGCCGCTGCGCGATGACGCGCGGCTCGAAGAGGCCGAGGAACGGGCCGGAGTATGCGGACGAGTGTCGGACGAACGGGACATAAAAGAGATTGAGTGAGACTGGCGCGCGGCCCGGCCGATGGGCGTTTTGACTGTTCCTGGCGACTGGCGCGGGCTGTGAGCGCCCACGTTACCACAGCGCGGCGTCGTGCCGGGAGGCGCACAGGCGCGTCGGGCCGCGCCTGATAAAATACGCGGCTTACACATCTCAGCGCGAGCCGCGCACACGCGAGCGCATCGGCGCGCAGACGCGAACCGGCAAGCACGCGCGCTCTCCTCACATACCATGTTCAGCTTCTTCAAACGATTCAAAAAGCTGGCTGACGAGCCGCTCGACACGCCGGAAGAGGACAACCTCGAAGCGGACGACGACGGTTCCTCGGTTGCATTAGAGGACGAGGCGTCGGGCGAACATGTTCATGGTGAAGACGCGGCGGCCTCGAACACGCAAGCTATTCGCGGCGACCCGGCGGCGTCTGACGAACATGTTCATGGCGGCAACGCGAAGCCGCATCAGGCTGAAGCTGCAAACACATCATCACATCGAGCACCGGCGCCTTCGGCCGCAGAGCCTACGCAATACTGGCAAGGCCGCACCGAATCTCAATGGCTGCGCGCGCCCGAGACCGATCAGGCGAGCGAGGAAATCATGCCGCCGCCCGAGCCCGATCCGGCCGCGCGCAAGTCCTGGCTCGCGCGTCTGCGCAATGGGTTATCGAAGACGAGCACGAGCCTCACGGGAATCTTCGTCGGCGCGAAGATCGACGAAGATCTCTACGAGGAGCTCGAAACCGCGCTTCTGATGTCCGACGCGGGCGTCGATGCCACCGAATATCTGCTTGAATCCTTGCGCGAAAAAGTGCGCGCCGAGCGTTTGACGGACGCCACGCAAGTGAAGGCCGCACTGCGCGTGCTCTTGATCGACTTGCTGCGTCCGCTCGAAAAGTCGCTGATGCTCGGCCGCGCCCAACCGCTCGTGATGATGATCGCGGGTGTAAACGGCGTCGGCAAGACGACGAGCATCGGCAAGCTGGCGAAGCATCTGCAGCATTTCAATCAGTCGGTGCTGCTCGCCGCCGGGGACACGTTCCGCGCCGCCGCGCGCGAACAACTCACGGTCTGGGGCGAGCGCAACAACGTGATGGTGATCGCGCAGGAAAGCGGCGACGCGGCCGCCGTCATCTTCGACGCCGTGGGCGCTGCCCGCGCGCGCAAGATAGACGTGATGATGGCCGACACCGCCGGCCGCCTGCCGACGCAGTTGCATTTGATGGAAGAACTGCGCAAGGTGCGCCGCGTGATCGCCAAGGCGATGCCCGACGCGCCCCACGAAGTGCTGCTCGTGATCGATGCCAACACGGGACAGAACGCCCTCGCGCAAGTGAAGGCTTTCGACGACGCGCTCGGCTTGACGGGTCTTATCGTGACTAAGCTGGACGGCACGGCGAAAGGCGGCATTCTCGCGGCTATCGCGCGTCAGCGGCCGATTCCGGTGTATTTCATCGGCGTTGGAGAAAAGGTCGAGGATTTGCAGCCGTTCAGCGCGGAAGAGTTCGCGGACGCGTTGTTGGGGTGAGGTGGGGCGCTGATGAGATTCGATGAGATCGGCGTTAATCTTATCAATCTTATCAGGCCGATGATAAGATTAAGCTATTCTTATCATCGGCGCCGTTATGATCGACCAATCGCTTCTTCTAGCCATCGTCCAGTGCGTAGCGCAACGCATCGAGGCGGGTGATCCCGGTGTTTCTGCTGGCGTCATCGAGGCAAGCATCGGGCCGTGGTCCAGACCGACAGTCAACCGTGCTCTGGCCCGGCTGGTCGCGCAAGGCTCACTGGAGCGACAAGGCGCGGGAAGGTCGACCATCTATCGAACGACCAATTCTTCGTCGTTGGTCGAGGTGCAAGAGGAGCTCCGCGGGCCTGCCGGTACACGCTATCGTGCGTTGGATGACGAAGCGCGGAAACTGATTGCCGCGCTGTCGGCTCCGCTGGGAATGCGACAACCTGTCTCTTATCAACGCTCATTTGTCGATGCTTATCGGCCGAATTTCGGCGGTCTACTGCCCGCCGCTCTAGCCGAAGATCTGTATTCAAAAGGCAAGTCGCAGGATCAACAGCCTGCCGGAACATATGCGCGAAAAGTTTTGGAACAACTGCTCATCGACTTGTCATGGTCGTCATCGCGACTCGAAGGCAATCAGAAGACCCTGCTAGATACGCGAGAACTGTTCGAAAGGGGACGAACGGAATCCGATGACCGCGACGCGACCATGCTTTTGAATCACAAGGAAGCGATCGAATTCATGGTCGATGCGGTTCCCACCGAAGGCATGACGGTGCCTGTCGTTCGAAATTTGCAGAGTCTGCTCATGCGCGATCTTCTGCCGGATGCAGCCGATCTCGGTGCTATCCGAAGCAAGATCGTTAGCATTCATGGGTCGGTGTACATGCCGAGTCAGGTGCCGAAGCTGCTCGAAGAGATGCTTTTGCAAATCATCGATAAAGCGACTCGAATCCATAATCCTGTGGAAGCAGCGTTTTTCGTTTGGGTGAATCTCGCGTATCTGCAGCCTTTCGTCGACGGGAACAAGCGCACTAGTCGCCTGAGCGCAAATATGCCGCTCATGTTGTCGAATTGCGCACCCTTGTCCTTCCTCGACGTCGAGCAAAGCGATTACGCGCTGGCGATGATAGGCGTCTACGAGCGACTCGACGTCACTTTGGCCATCGATTTGTTCGAGTGGACCTACCGCCGCTCGATCGATAAATATCAGGTCATCGTCGAGTCCATGGGCGGCCCAGACCCGTTGAGAGCCCGCTATCGTGAGCAGCTTGGTGAAGCGATTCGACAGATCGTGTTTTTCGGTTCTACCTTGAATCAGGCAGTCGAAGGCGCAGGCTTATCCGAAACCGATATGGCCGCTTTCAACGGAATGCTCAGGACAGAACTCGAGCACCTCGAAGCGTTCAACTGTGCAAGATATCGTCTCCCGATGATCAAGACACAGGAATGGATAGACAAAGGACGCCGCTTCTAGCGTCGGCTTGCTTCATGGCGCGCTGGACTCTTCACCGCGCCACCACCAACGTCCCCGCAATCCACCACATCACGCAGCCGACGATCACATCCAGCACGCGCCACGACACGTCCTTCTCGAACCACGGTTTTAGCAACCGCGCGCCATACCCTAGCGCCGTGAACCAGACGACGGACGAACACATCGCGCCCGCCGCGAACCACGCGTTTCCCGGCCACGCATAGCGCGCCCCGATTCCGCCCAGCAGCACCACGGTATCCAAATAAACATGCGGATTCAGCAGCGACAACGCAAAAACCGTTGCCGCCGCGCCAGCCGCCGTCTGCGAATCGCGCTCCGAGGCATTCAAATGTCCCGGCCCGCGCCACGCCGCGAGAAACGCCCGCACGCCGTACAGAAAGACGAAAGCCGCGCCCGCCCAGCGGATCACATCGAGTAGAACCGGCGCACGCTCGATCAACGCGCCCATTCCGCCAATGCCAAGCCCGATCAACATGACGTCGACAGCCGCGCAGATTGCCACGACGATCCCCACGTGCTGGCGTTTCAGCCCCTGCCGCAACACGAACGCGTTCTGCGCGCCGATCGCGACGATCAGACTCGCGCCCAAACCCGCGCCCGACAGATAACTCGACAGCGCACCCGCCGGAATCACCGCCGTCATTCGGCGTCCGGTTGCTGGCCAGGCGCGGCGCGCGCGAACGCGTCGATCTGGCCGGCGTGATCGGCAATGCGCGCGATCGTCGGATACGCATTCAGATCGATACCGAAGCGTCGCGCATTGAACACCTGCGGCACGATGCACAAATCGGCGACGGTCGGGGTATCGCCAAAAGTGAGCGCGCCGACGCGCTCGTCGCGCGCCAGCCGCTTCTCAAGCGATTCGAACCCCGCCTCCACCCAGTGCCGGTACCAGGCGTCCTTCACGTCATCAGGCGTCTTCACTTCGTGCTTGAGGTATTTGAGCACGCGCAGATTGTCGAGCGGATGAATCTCGCACGCGACCTGCAGCGCGACCGAACGCACGAACGCGCGATCCACCGGGCGCTCGGGCAACAGCGGCGGCTGCGGATGCGTCTCCTCCAGATACTCGATGATCGCGAGCGACTGCGTGAGCACGTCAGCGCCATCGACGAGCGTCGGCACGATGCCGTCCGGATTGAGCGCGCGGTATTCGGGCTTCAGTTGCTGACCGCCTTCGCGCAGCAGATGAACGCCCTCGTACGCGTAGCCGAGCCCCTTCAGATTCAAAGCGATACGCACCCGATACGCCGCCGAGCTGCGAAAGTAGCTATAGAGCTTCACGGGCGAGCCTCAAACCACGCGCACGGAGAAATCGCCGATACCTTCCACGCCACCCTTGAGCAGATCGCCCTTCACCACCGCGCCGACGCCTTCGGGCGTGCCGGTGAAAATGAGATCGCCAGGGAAGAGTTCGAAAAGCGTGGAAAGGTAAGCCACCGTCTCGCCGACCGACCAGATCAGCTGCGAGATGTCGGAGCGCTGCTTTTCCTCGCCGTTGACGGTCAGCCAGATCGCGCTTTTTTCCAGATGCCCGACTTTCGATACCGGATGAATCGGACCGATGGGCGCGGAGCGGTCGAAACCCTTCGCGGTATCCCACGGGCGACCCATTTTCTTTGCTTCGGCTTGCAAGTCGCGGCGCGTCATGTCGAGGCCGAGCGCGTAACCGTAGACGTAATCGAGCGCCTCGTCGGCGGGAATGTCCTTGCCCTGCTTGCCGATAGCGGCGACGAGTTCCATCTCGAAGTGCAGGTTTTTCGTCTGCGACGGATACGGAAACTCGCCCGTGGCTCCCGGCGCGACATACAGCACGGCATCGGCAGGCTTGCTGAAGAAGAACGGCGGTTCGCGGTCGGGATCGTGGCCCATTTCACGCGCGTGCGCTTCGTAATTGCGGCCGACGCAGTAAATGCGGCGCACCGGGAATTGCTCGCTCGAACCGTCGACTGGCACCGCCGCTGCGGGCGCCGGAGGAAACACGTAACTCATTCCGCTCTCCTTTTGCTGTTTTCTGGGTTGCCGCCTCGTTCGGTGCGAACGCGCGGCGAGAGAGCGAGTGTAACGCGCGAGGCCGAATCGTGGCGGCGCTTGTCTGGCGGGCTTTCGCGGGCATTCGCGTGCTTTCGCCGAGCCGACAGCGGGCTTACCGGCGCGAACGGATTCGGCGTTGGCAACTTGCCAGCATCGCTTAAATGCGATACTGAAGGTCTATCCCGCTCCTTCGAACTCGCTTGCCGCATCGCTCACGAACTTGAACATCGAGCCTGCGGCCCGCGCAAGCCGCCAATGACAGAGACAGAAACCCCCGCCAACCACTTTGCCTGCGCACGCTACATCAAGGAAATCGGCCGCGGGCCGAACGGCGCGCGCGCATTGTCTCGCGACGACACCTACGCGCTCTACGAAGCCATGCTCGACGGCCGCGTGTCCGATATCGAACTCGGCGCCGTGCTGCTCGCTTATCGCGTGAAGGGCGAGACATCAGCCGAACTCGCCGCGATGCTTGCCGCCGCGCATCGCTCGTTCGAGCCGTTGCACGTGCAGGAAGGCCGCGAGCATGCGCGGCCCGTGTCGATTCCAAGCTACAACGGCGCGCGCAAGCAGCCCAATCTCACGCCGCTCCTGTCGCTTTTGCTCGCGCGCGAAGGCGTGCCGGTGCTGGTGCACGGTGTCGTCGACGATCCCGGCCGCGTGACGAGCGCCGCGATTTTCGGCGAACTCGGCATTCCGCACGCAGCTTCCCGCGACGAAATCGAGGATAGTCTCGCGTCCCGCCGGCTCGCGTTCGCGCCGATCGCCTCGCTCGCGCCGAAGCTCGCGCGGCTTTTAAAACTGCGCCGCGTGATGGGCGTGCGCAATTCGACGCATACGCTCGTGAAGATTCTTCAGCCGTTCGCCGATCCGGGCTTGCGGCTCGTGAACTACACGCATCCGGAATATCGCGAAAGCCTGACCGGGCTTTTCACCGAGCATCCGGACGCCGCTGCCGGCGGTGCGCTGCTCGCGCGCGGCACGGAAGGCGAAGCGGTGGCAGACACGCGCCGGCAAGTCCAGGTCGACTGGTTCCACGACGGCCACGCGGAAACGCTGATTTCGCCCGAACATTCGCAACCGGATGCGCCGCCCATCGATTTGCCCGAATCGCTCGATGCCGCGATCACCGCGCGCTGGATCGAAAGCGTGATGCGCGGCGACGTGCCCGTGCCGCCCGCCATCGCGCGTCAGGTGGAAGTCATCGCCGGGATCGTGCGAAAGCCGGTTTGAGTGCGCCGGATTCGGCTTGTGCCGATTGCAAAAAGATTCAGCACGTATTTGACACGATCTTAAGCAGTGGTTTAGAGTGCAAATATGCGTCTCACCCAGTCTTCCTCCCTCCGAATTATTTCGGGCCGCCTAGCGCGGCCCCTATCGCTACGTCTAGCGTAAATCGCCAGGCGTAGCGCCTCGCGTCGTCAAGGCGCGCGGTCCTGCCAGTAGTTCTCGTAGTTCCTTCCTTACCACTTGTAGTCGTCAGCTTTTCGGCTCGCTCATCCCGCGAACTGAAAACGCGAGGGTCAAATGCACGCTGCTTCGCGCACGTTCACGTTGGTCGCAGGCGTCACCATCGCCGGGACGCAACGTGTACGCTCGCCAGGCGCTGTCTCACGTGCATCGCGCCATTGCCGGCCAGCCGCCGGTCAAGGCATCTCTTGCAGACGCTACGCAAACTGTCCGAAGAGAGATCGACGATCATGATGCCGAACCCCGCCGAGAAATACCGCCCGTTTCCGCAAGTCCGCCTGAATGGCCGCCGCTGGCCGAACCGCACGATCGAAAAAGCGCCCATCTGGATGAGCACCGATCTGCGCGACGGCAACCAGTCGCTCATCGAGCCGATGAGCATCGCCGCAAAGCTCGAATTCTTCGAGATGCTGGTGGCAACGGGCTTCAAGGAAATCGAGGTGGGGTTTCCGTCGGCATCGCAGACGGATTTCGATTTCGTGCGCAAGCTGATCGACGAGAAGCGCATCCCGGACGACGTGACGATCGAAGTGCTGGTGCAATCGCGCCGCGAATTGATCGAGCGCACGTTCGAGGCAGCGGAAGGCGCGAGCAAGGTGATCGTGCACTTGTACAACGCGATCGCGCCGTCGTTCCGGCGCATCGTGTTCAATCAGTCGCAGGAAGAAGTGAAGGCGCTGGCGGTGGAAGGCACGCGCATCATCAAGGAATGCGCCGATGCACGGCCGCAGACGCGCTGGACCTACCAGTACTCGCCCGAGACCTTCAGCATGACGGAGTTGCCGTTCGCGCGTGAAGTCTGCGACGCCGTCGCGCAAATGTGGCGTCCGACGCCCGATCACAAGATGATCGTCAATTTGCCGGCCACCGTGGAAGCCGCGACGCCGAACGTATTCGCCGATCAGGTCGAATGGATGGACCGCAATCTCGGTTATCGCGACAGCATCGTGCTTTCGGTGCATCCGCATAACGATCGCGGGACGGCGGTCGCGGCCGCGGAGCTCGCGGTGCTCGCGGGCGCGGAACGCGTCGAAGGTTGTCTTTTCGGCAACGGCGAGCGCACGGGCAACGTCGATCTCGTCACGCTTGCGCTCAATCTCTACACGCAGGGCGTCGATCCGGGCCTCGATTTCTCCGATATCGACTCGGTGCGTCGCGTCGTCGAGCGCTGCAATCAGTTGCCGGTGCATCCGCGTCATCCGTATGCGGGCGATCTTGTTTTCACGGCGTTTTCGGGCTCGCATCAGGACGCCATCCGCAAGGGTTTTGCGCAGCGTCAGCCGGGCACGGTCTGGGAAGTGCCGTATTTGCCGATCGATCCCGCCGATCTCGGTCGCAGCTACGACGCCGTGATCCGCGTGAACAGCCAGTCCGGCAAGGGTGGCGCGACTTATCTGCTCGAACGCGGGCTCGGCTTCACGCCGCCGCGCCGCGTGCAGATCGAGTTCAGCCACGCCGTGCAAAGACTTGCGGACATGTCGGGCGAGGAAGTCACCGGTGACGCAATCTGCACACTCTTCAAGCAAGAATATTTCGACGCGGGCGGCGTGGTCGCGCGCGTCGATGCGGCGACGCTCTCCGTGTTCGGGCGCAACGTCGCGGTGCCGCCGGCATCAGGCGCGACGAGCGGCGATGTCTACGCGCAAGCCGTGGCGGCGTGTTTCGATGTATCGGCAAACGTGAGCTGGTTCGAAACGGCGGTAACGGCGAGCGGCGATACGGCCGTCTTCGTAGGCTGCCGCGTCGGCGACGAGCCGTTGCGCTTCGGCGTCGCGGTGCACGCGAATCCGGCGTTGGCTGTCGTGGATGCGGTCGTCAGTGCGGTGAATCGGTCGAAACCATTGGGCCGTCAGGCAGAGCGGCAAGACGAAGCGGTCGAGGCTTGATGCCTCGACGTCGCGCGCGGCGGCTACTCCAGCGCCACGCGCGTCGCCTGCAAGGCTAGCAGCAGCCATTGTCCGTCGGTCTGAACGTGAACCGCGGTGTAGGCAATGGGAAACAGCAGCGCGCCGTTTTTCGATTCCATCTCGATCAGCGCCCGTCCCGAGACCAGGCACGTGTCCTTGCCGGCGACGATCACGTCCTGCGACTGGATCTCGATCTGCCGATAGCGGCGTCGACCAGCGGTGATCGCGTCGATGAACTGGCGCTTCGTCTCGCGCTTGCCGTTCGTGTGAACGTAGCTGACGTTCTCGGCCAGAAGCGCATCCAGAGCCGGGCCGTCGCTGTCGACCATCGCCCGGAAGCGATCGCGCTCGAGGCCTCGAATGGCCTCCATGGATTTTGCCGGCATCTGTCGGTTCCCCTTGTGTCGAGAAACCGATGCGCCGGCGCCCCGTCAGAAGTTGTATTGCAGATATAGCTGGCTGAAATTTATACCAGGATTCGGCTCTTTGATACTGGCGTTCGACAGATGCTGAAACCGGAAGCCCGCCTGATAGTTCTGCTTCTCGCCGAAGATCGCACCGACGCCGACCATATCCGCGAACTGGAACGCGGACGACACCGTGAAATCCGTCGTGATTCGCGTATGCGACAGAAGCCGCACGCCGACGCCCGCTTCAATGAACGGCCGGATATATCCCGAACTCTTCACGAAGCGCAGAACCGGCGTCACACCGAATTCCCAGATGTTCGGGTGCACGGCGTTGCTTTCCTGCGAGTGCCAGTAGGCAACGTGACCTTCGCCGAGCAAGGTGAAATGGAAGCCGCCGATTTCCCACCAGGTCAGATTCGGGTCCCATACGAAGCCGAGATCCGCCTTTTTGATGTCGCGATCGGCCACGCCGCCCGCGATTTGCAAACCGAAGCGGTCGGCATGCGCTGCCGCCGACGTGACTCCTAGCAACAGGGCAATTGCGCCGTGGGACAACAGATGACGCCAAGGGCCTTTATTTTTCTGCATGGACACCCCATCTGTGGGATTGACGAGTCGAGCCGCCAAGCGGGCTTCGCGCATTGTAGATTCATCGTCTCATAATTG
Source organism: Caballeronia sp. LZ001 (assembly GCF_031450875.1). Lineage (NCBI taxonomy): Bacteria > Pseudomonadati > Pseudomonadota > Betaproteobacteria > Burkholderiales > Burkholderiaceae > Caballeronia > Caballeronia sp. LZ001. The sequence goes on from NZ_JARTVX010000004.1 coordinate 2,906,417, forward strand.
CACGAATGATTGCCATTAGCCTATTTGCTTGAATATCCTGTCTTCCTTACGTCAAAGTAAGGTAACTAATTCAATCTCACGTGACGAATCGGTAATAATGGTACGATTCGGATACAGTGCTCAGCTATGAATCCACAAAGTTGATAGCTTTGTGGGAACTCTCACATTCGTTTCCCCTCTAACACTTAGCACTCGTTGAAGCGGAGTGCTAATATCATGTCTGACTTGCCGCGCCTTTGCGGCAACAGGCATTTGTTGATAAGGAGCTTATGAGCGTGTCCAATGCGATGACCCTTCCGAATGTTCTTAGCTCGGCACCTGCCAAGGCAACTTCGGCAGGCGCGCTGACGTACGCACAATCGTCCATGTTGACCGGCCAGATCGGCAACATCGATTCATACATACAAGCGGTGAACCGCATTCCAATGCTTTCGCAAGCAGAGGAGCGTCAGTACGCCACCGAATTCCGCGAACAGGGCAACCTGAATGCGGCGCGGCAACTGGTGCTTTCGCACCTGCGCCTCGTCGTGTCCATCGCCCGGAATTACCTGGGTTATGGTCTGCCGCACGCGGACCTGATCCAAGAAGGCAATATCGGTCTGATGAAGGCCGTCAAGCGCTTCGATCCCGAACAAAACGTACGCCTCGTGTCGTACGCCATGCACTGGATCAAGGCGGAGATTCACGAGTACATCCTGCGCAACTGGCGCATGGTGAAGGTCGCGACGACCAAGGCGCAACGCAAGCTGTTCTTCAACCTGCGCAGCCACAAGACCGGCACTTCGGCGTTCACACCGGAGGAAATCGAAGGTCTGGCAAGCCAGTTGAACGTGAAGCGCGAGGAAGTCGCCGAGATGGAAACGCGTCTGTCGGGCGGAGATATCGCGCTCGAAGGCCAGGTCGAAGATGGCGAGGAAGCCTATGCGCCGATCGCCTATCTGGCTGACTCGCATAGCGAGCCGACGAATGTCATCGCCGCGCGTCAGTTCGACAAGTTGCAAAGCGACGGGTTGGCTTCCGCGCTGGAATCGCTGGATGCGCGTAGCCGCCGTATTGTCGAAGCGCGCTGGCTCGAAGTGCAGGACGACGGCTCGGGCGGCATGACGCTTCACGAACTGGCGGACGAATTCGGCGTATCGGCCGAGCGTATCCGTCAGATCGAAGCGAGCGCGATGAAGAAGATGCGTTCCGCGCTGGCCGAGTACGCGTGATATCGCGGTAGCTCGATGACCGTAGTTCGGTGCTGAAGTAAGTTCGAAGCCCGCTGTTCCGAAAGGACAGCGGGTTTTTGTTTTTGGGCGGAGGTGTGCCGTAACGGCAGCAGTGACTTAAACGTCGCCCACTATAAAAACGGCGCCCGAAAGCGCCGTTCATCAAAACCAGACCGAATCTCGCATCAAGCCGGCAACGGCGATGCCCCGCCGCCACTTCCCGGCACGCGCGTCGCGAGTTGTGCCGCGTAACGCTGCGCGGCCGCGCCCACGACGATGTGGAACGTATCCGCCGACACCCACGCGACATCCAGCGTCGACAGGCGCTGACGATCCACCGCCGAAGGATCGCGCACGACCACGCGCAGTCGCGTTTGCGCGACGGCATCGAGCGTGACGACATTGGTCGCGCCGCCGAACACCGCCAGCCAGCGCAGCGGATCGGGATCGAGCGGGCCGGCAGTCTGATCGAAGGCGCCAACGTTCGCGGAAGCCACCGAAGCAGCGGCCGGAGCGGACGAAGCCGGCGTCGCTCCGCGCGTCGACGAATGTTCAAGTTCACCGCGAATTTCATCGGCGATGATGTCCGCTTCCGGTCCGATGATCACCTGCACGTTCGTCGCGCCCCGCTTGAGCACGCCACGCGCGCCGATGCTCTTCAACTGCGCTTCCGACACCTTCTCCGTATCCGCCACCGACAAACGCAGACGCGTCGTGCAGGCATCGACGAGCCTCAGGTTCGACGCGCCGCCCAGCGCCGCAATGTACTTCGCGGCGCGCGTGTTCGCTGCACCCGGCAGCGGGGTGCCGTAGCCGCCTGCAACCGGCGTGGCCGACGTTTCGGCATCGGTCGTGGCCAGGCTCGCGGCCCGGCGTCGCCATATTGAACTTGCGGATGAAGAAGCGGAACAGGCCGTAATAGATCACGCCGTAGACGAGCCCGAGCGGAATCGCCATCCAGCCGCGTTGCGACAGACCGTAGTTCAGCACGTAGTCGATCGCACCCGCCGAGAACGTGAAGCCCAGATGAATGCCGAGCGCCGAGCAGATCGCGAGCGACACGCCGGTAAGTACCGCATGGATCGCGTAAAGCACCGGAGCCAGGAACATGAAGCTGTATTCGATCGGCTCGGTCACGCCCGTCAGGAACGCGGTGAGCGCCATCGAGAACAGCAGGCCGCCGACGACCGCGCGGCGCTCTTTCGGCGCTTCGTGGAACATCGCCAGACACGCGGCCGGAAGGCCGAACATCATGATCGGGAAGAAGCCCGTCATGAAGCCGCCCGCGGTTTTATCGCCGGCAAAGAAGCGGTGCAGATCGCCATGAACGACCGCGCCACCATCCGGCGGCGTAAACGAGCCGAACACGAACCACGCGAGCGAGTTGATGATGTGATGCAGACCCGTCACCAGCAGAATGCGGTTCAGCACGCCGAAGACGAAAGTGCCGAGCGCGCCCGCCGTGGTGAGCCACGTTCCGGCCAGGTCGATAGCCGCCTGCACCGGCTGCCAGATGTAGCCGAATATGATGCCGAGCGCGAGACACGCGACCCCCGTGACGATAGGCACGAAACGCTTGCCGCCGAAGAACGCCAGATATTCCGGCAGCTTGATGTCCTTGTAGCGGTTATACAGATAGCCCGCGACCACGCCCGCGACGATCCCCGACAACACGCCCATGTTGAGCTTGTCGTTGATGTCCTTCATTACGGCGATCTCGATGAGATAGCCGATGGCACCGGCAAGACCCGCCGTGCCGTTGTTGTCCTTCGCGAAACCGACCGCCACGCCGATGGCGAACAGAAGCGGCAGGTTCGTGAAGATGGCGTCGCCCGCGTCGGCGATCATCTTGATGTTGAAGACATCGGGCTGGCCTAGACGCAATAGCAGGCCGGCTACCGGTAGTACGGCAATCGGCAGCATCAGGGCTCGGCCCAGGCGCTGCATCTTTGCAAACGGGTTAGCGTCCATCGGGGTTCTCCAAAAGATATAGGTCTTGTCTTTGCTGCTTGGGGATTACTGCGTTCGTCAGTCTTGCGGCCAGATTTCAAGGCTGGCCGCTCTTACTGCCTGCGCGGATTCGAGCGCGAGCACGTCTTCCGCGCGCTGCCGGCAAAGCTGGTAATCGAGATTACGCACGCGCGCCTTGATGCCCGGCACCGCCACCGGATCGACCGACAATTCCGTCACGCCGAGGCCGATCAGCAACGGCACCGCGAGCGGATCGCCACCGAGCGCACCGCACACGCCGACCCACTTTCCGTGCTTTTGCGCGCCTTGCACGGCCGTCTTGATGAGCCGCAGCACGGCCGGATGCAGGCCGTCGGACTGCGCGGCGAGATCGGGCTGGCAACGGTCCATCGCGAGCGTGTACTGCGTGAGGTCGTTGGTGCCGATGGACAGAAAATCCGCGTATTTCGCGAGCTGATCGGCAAGCAGCGCCGCTGACGGCACTTCGATCATCACGCCCACTTCGATCGGTTCCGTGCGGCCCGCTTCGCGCGCCAGTTCGTCGATCCGTACCCGCAGGCGTTGCAGTTCGCCGGAGTCGGTGACCATCGGCAGAAGAATGCGCACCGCGCCGAGCGGCTTCACGGCGAGCAGACCACGCAGTTGATCGTCGAGCAGATCGGGCCGCACTTGTGCGAGGCGAATGCCGCGCAGACCGAGCGCCGGATTTTCCTCGGGCGGCAGCGTCAGATAATCGACTTCCTTATCCGCGCCGACATCCAGCGTGCGAATGATCGCGGTGCGGCCCTGCAGCGCATCCACGATTCCCTGATAGCTCGACGCATGTTCGCCGGGCGTCGGCGCCGACTGACGATGAATGAACAGCAATTCGGTACGCAGGAGGCCGACCGCGTCGGCGCCATTTTCGACAGCGGCTTGCGCATCTTCGAGCGTGGCGATGTTCGCGGCGATTTCGACGGCGTGGCCGTCGCGGGTCGTCGCGGCCTGTCCCGACATCTTGCGATTCGCCTCGCGCACGTTCAAAAGACGATCGCGTTCGTTGCGCGCGCGTTCGACATCGAGTTCGGTCGGCGCATGTTCGATACGTCCCGCCGACGCGTCCACGACCACTTGCGTGCCTTCGGAAATCGCGTGCAGTGCATCGCCGATGGCGACGAGCGCCGGAATGCCCACCTGTCGCGCGATGATCGCCGCATGCGAGGTGGCGCCGCCGCGCGACATCACGAGCGCGGTCACGCGCGTGCGGTCGAGCGAAGACAAATCGGAAGGCGTGAATTCGACAGCCGCGAGCACGGCTTCAGCGGGCATTTCGCGCGCGGCGGTGTTCGTGTGGCCGAGCGCGCGCAGCACGCGTTTCTCGATATCGCGCAGATCGGCGGCGCGTTCGGCGAGCAGTTCGTCCTTCACGTTGTTCAAGAGCGCGATTTGCGCGCGGATCGCCTCGCGCCACGCGAAGCCCGCGCTCTTGCCGAGGCTGATGAGATCGCGCGCGGCATCGACGAGCGTCGGGTCTTCCAGCAACACGCGATGCACCGCGAAGATTCCCGCCTCGCCGACCGCGCCGCGTTGCGATGCGGTGCGTACGGTTTCGTCGAGTTCGGCATCGACTTGCGAGATGGCGCGATCGAGTGCACGGCTTTCCGCCGCCGACGATTGCGTGGCCGCTTCGGGCGGCACGATTTCCTTGTCGTCCCAGCGCACCAGTTTGCCGACCGCGATGCCCGGCGCCGCGCACACGCCCGCAAGCGTGTTCGGCGCGAGCGGTTGCGCGACCGCGCTCGCAGCCACGACCGGCGCGGGCGATTTCGCGCGTGCCGGTGACTCTTCGACTTCGCCCTGACCCGCGCGCAGCAACTCCGCCGCGACGGCGTCGACGGCTTCCTTCGCCTGCGCGCCGATACCCAGCAGCTCGACGGTCGCGCCTTCGCCCGCGCCGAGACCCAGCAACCCGACGACGCTTTCCACCGGCGCCTTGCGGCCTTGATAACGGATCTCGACCTTTGCATCGAAACCGCGTGCGGCTTCGCGCGCGCGCGCCGCCGGACGCGCATGCAAACCGCCCGCGTGACCGAGCGTCAACGTGCGGCGCGCTTCTTCCGTCACGTTCGCGCTCGAACGCGCGCTTTCGGCCCTGGCGCCGTCTTTCGCGCGCAGCACGAGCATGCGTGCGCCAGCCTTCAACATGCCGCGACCGGCACGCTCGATGACTTCGAAGGCATCGCCATTGGCGACGGCAATAACGGAAACGAGACTCGGCGCGTGCTGCGCGACGAAATCCGCATTGAACTCGATGAGCGGCTGACCCGCGCGCACGGTTGCGCCCTGCTCGATCATCGGCGCGAAGCCCTGGCCGCCCAATTCGACCGTATCGATGCCGATATGCACGAGAATTTCCGCCCCGTGCGGCGTGCGCAACGTGACCGCGTGATGCGTGCGCGCCAGATGCGTCACCGTCCCGTCGCAAGGCGCGACGAGCACGCCATCGAGCGGATCGATGCCGATGCCGTCGCCGAACATGCCTTCCGCGAACACAGGGTCCGGCACGTCGGCGAGCGGGACGACGGGGCCGGTGAACGGCGCGAGCAACACGACGTCGTTCGGGTTATCGATGGGATGATTCAACAGTGACTCCTCGGCGCGACGCATCGGCTTACTCGCTTAGTGGGTTTCGGTGACCTTGTTCAGGTGGCGCGGCGCGTCGGGATTGCGCCCGCGCGCGGCGGCCAGACCCGCGGCCATCACATAGAACGAAAGGATTGCGGCGATCGGATCGAGCGCCGGGTGATTAGTGGCGACGAGCGGCAATTCCGCGCCGGGCACGTCGGCAGGCGCCGCGAGCAGCACGCGTGCGCCGCGTGCGCGCATGTCGGCCGCCAGTTGAATCAAGCCTGCCTGCTCCGGCCCGCGCGGGGCGAACACGAGCAGCGGATAGTCCTTGTCGATGATCTCCATCGGACCATGACGCACTTCGGCGCTGGAGAACGCTTCCGCCTGAATGCCGGAGGTTTCCTTAAGCTTGAGCGCAGCTTCCTGCGCGATAGCGAGACCGAGACCACGGCCGATCACGATCATGCGATCGACGTTCGTGAGTTCGTTCACAGCACGCGTCCAGTCGAGCTTGCCCGCCGCGCGCAAGGCGTCCGGCAACGACTCGAGCGCGTCGAGCAGTTCGGTATCGCGTTGAACATGCGCGACGACGATGGCCGAGAGCGACAGCATGGCGATATAGCTCTTGGTTGCCGCCACCGACAATTCCGGCCCGGCGAAAAGCGGCAGATACCACTCGCACGTTTTTTCCAGCGGGGAGTTCGCGACATTGACGGCAGCAACGGTGAACGCGCCCGCATCGCGCAACGCCTGCATCGTGCCGACGAGATCGGGGCTCTTGCCCGACTGCGAGAACGCGACCGCGAGCTGGCCCGACACGCGCAGCGGTGCCTGTTGAAGCGTCGCCACGGACATGGGCAGCGAAGCAACCGGCACGCCGATGCGGCTCATCGTCAGGCTTGCGAAATAACTGGCGGCGTGGTCGGAACTGCCGCGCGCAACGGTGAGCGCGACATGGCGCGGCTGCTCGGCGAGCTTGACCGCGAGCGCTTCGATGCGCGAGGTATCGGCGAGCTGGGCCGCGACGACGTCGGCGGACTCCAAGGCCTCGTTAAGCATATTCGACAATTGATTCTCCTTCGACATACGTGGCGCTCAGCGCGAGTTCCCGGTCGAGCACGACGAGATCGGCCCATGCGCCACGCGCGATGCGGCCGCGATCTTCGAGTCCGAGGTAATCGGCGGGAAAGCGTGACAAACGGTTCGAGACGTCCGCGAGCGGAATGCCCAGCGAGACGAGATTGCGCAGCGCCTGGTCCATGGTCAGCGTGCTGCCGGCGAGCGTGCCGTCCGCGAGACGCACGCCGCCCATGCACTTGGTGACGTGCTGGCTGCCAAGGCGGTATTCGCCGTCCGGCATGCCGGCCGCCGAGGTGCTGTCGGTAACGACGTAAAGGCGCGGAATTGCGCGCATCGCGGCGCGAATCGCGCCCGGATGAACGTGCAGCAAATCCGGGATCAGTTCCGCGTACTCGGCGTGCGCGAGCGCGGCGCCTACCATGCCCGGATCGCGATGATGCAGCGGCGACATCGCGTTGAAGAGATGCGTGAAACCGCGCGCGCCGTGCTTGAGCGCATTGACGGCGTCATCGTAAGTGCCGAGCGAATGACCGAGCTGCACGCGCACGCCGCGCGAGGCGAGTTCGGAAATGATCTCTAGATGCCCGGAGATTTCCGGCGCGATGGTCACGACGCGAATGGGCGCGAGCGACAAATATTCGAGCACTTCGTCGCGCACCGCGACGGCCGCGGCGTCCGGCTGCGCGCCGAGCTTGCCGGGATTGATATACGGCCCTTCGAGATGCACGCCGAGCATGCGCGCGCCGCTTGCGGCTCGGTGCTTCGCCTGCTCGCCCAAGCCCGCGAGAACTTGCAGGAGTTCGTCGCGCGGCGCGGTCATCGTGGTGGCGAGCAGGCCCGTGGTGCCGTGTTGAGCGTGTTGCCGCGCGACGGTATCGGCTGCGTCGCCGCCTTCCATGATGTCGCGCCCGCCGCCGCCATGCACGTGCAGGTCGATGAAGCCGGGCAGGATATACGGCGCGTCGTTCGTGGAGGGATCGGCGATATGACCTTCCAGCGCCGTCACCCGACCGTTTTCGAAGCGAAGCGAACCGTTGATCCAGCCATCGGTCGTGAGTATGTTTCCTTTCAGCATGAAGTTCTCTGGAAGTGCGCTATGCATGATGAGGTTCAGTGCCATCCGCGCCTTGCTGCGAGCAGGCCTGTTCGCTGGCCCCGTGTGACCGGCGAACGTGCGGTGGCGGCTTTCGGGTCCTCTCGTTCTGATCTTGCTGCTTCTGCTTTCCCGCTTTTTATCGATGCAATTCCGCGACGAAGTCGTAGTAGTCGTCGCGGCAATACGTGTCCGTCAGTTCGATGGCGCGCTGCTCCGCCGAGTAGCCGATACGGGTGATCACGAGCAGCGCCGCGCGCGGCGCGATGCCCATCAGCCGCGCAATCTCGGCTCCGGCGTTGACCGCGCGAAAGTGCTGCAACGCGCGCACCACCGACTGCCCGCGCGCTTCGAGATAGCAATACAGCGACGCGCCGATCTCGAACGGCTCCGGAACGACGGACACCGGTAACGCCGAATGTTCGACCGCCATGACGATGCCGTTCGCGCGGCGAAGTCTGCCGAGACTCGCGACCGATGCGCCCGGCGCGAGCCCGAGACGGACGGTTTCATCGCGACTCGCTACGCGCACGTCACGCCGGAGCCACACCGAGTCAGGTGCGAAACCGCGCTGTTCCATCTTCTTCGTGAAGCCCGTCAGCACCGACAGTGGATCTTGCGTGCGCGGCGTGATGAAACTGCCTGCGCCGCGTACTCGCCGAATGAGCCCGCGCTCGACGAGCAAAGCCAACGCCTTTCGCGCGGTGATACGCGAAACCCCGACCGCTTCCGACAACGTGCGCTCCGCTGGCAACGCCTCACCTGCATTCCAGGCGCCGCGCTGAATAGCTGCAGCAAGACGCGTGGCGAGCTGCAGATACAGCGGCGTGGGACTCGACGCATCGGGCGCCAACTCCCGCAAGCGTCCATTCATGGAGGTCTCTGCAGGGCTCGAATTGGAGCCCATTATATAACCAACATAATACCAGTCAAACCTTCTGCCTCACTTGATGCCAACAGGCAATAACATCGCAAAATCAATGGTTTATAACAACAATAACTTGAACAACTTGGAGACGACAGCCATCGGGATTTACCCTCATGTCAAGCCCAAAACTACAAAATGGTCTACATATCGACGGGCGCTTAAAATCAGGCTATTTGGCAATAGCACGATCGTTCTTTCTTTGGCACAATGGTGCAATTGGTTCGGAATCGCAACTAATTAAATAATAAAACTGATTATTGAGAGAGATAAAAGTCGATGGGCTCTTCAGATCCGAGTCGAGCGGTAGACGTCGTCAGACGCTTTAATCGCTTCTTCGCTCGCCATGCGGGCGCCTTGCACGAGCGGCTTCACAAAAGCCACTTTTCCCTAACGGAGGTGCGCATCCTCCACGAACTTGCGCACGATCGCGCACGCACCGCAGCTGACTTATCGCGCAATCTGGGCCTGGACACAGGCTACCTGAGCAGGCTGCTCACCAACTTCCAGAAGCTCGGGCTTATTGTGCGCGGCAAGAACGAATCCGACGGCCGCGCGCATCTGCTCACCATTACAGCGGACGCGCGAGCCAAGGTCGACGAGATCGACCTGCATGTCTCGGCCGAAGCGGCCACTCTGCTCAGTCGGCTCACAGCCGGCGAGATCGAGCAGTTATCCAATGCAATGATCGACATCGAGCGGCTGCTCAGTCCTCATCATGGCGAAGGCCACAACACGCGTTTGCGCAGCCCTCGCCGTGGCGACTTCGGCTGGATCGTCGAGCGTCACGCGCATCTGGAATCATCCGACCGTGCGGCCCATTCAAACGAAGCCTATTCGGCGAAAGTCGTCGCGCGTTTTCTCGGCGCCGTGCAGAGTGGAACGCCACGCATTGCTTGCTGGGTGGCGGAACGTGAAGGCGCCGCGCGCGTCGGCGCGGCGCTCTTAAGCGCGCAGTCGGAGAAAGAGGCGCGCATCGAGTTGTTGTTCGTCGAACCGGGCGCGCGTCGGCGGGGCTTGGGCGTGCAACTCGTATCCGCCTGTACGAACTTCGCGCATGGCGCGGGCTACGATAACGTGATCTGCCGGATGCCAATGGTGCATGAGGACCTGTGCGCGCTATTCAAACGCACTGGCTTCACGGCGAAGCAGGATGGCGATTCGGGTGTGATCTGGCATCGCGAGCTTCGGCGTGTTTATGCGGACTGAGGGCTGATTTCGCTCGCTCGTCGTGTCGCTTCAGATGAAGAGAGACGGCAGCGAGCATTCAGTCACGTCGCGCCATGTGAAAGGAGGCGATACGCACGTTATCGGCGTGGTAATGCTTCGAGATGTTTGCGTGGACCGAGTGCTGGCATAGCCCTCGGTCCCAAAGGCGTAGGACAGCAAAACGGCGTCCCAAGGGACGCCGTTGGCAAACCGTGCGTTCTCGATCAGAACGAAGGTACAACCGAGCCTTTGAACTCGCTCTTCATGAACTGGCGCACGTCTTCGGACTGATACGCCGCGACCAGCTTCTTCACCCACGGCTGGTCTTTGTCCTTGGCGCGCACGGCAATCAAGTTCGCGTAAGGGCTGTGCACGTCCTCTAGCGCGATAGCGTCCTTGGTCGGCTGCAAGCCCGCCGCCAGCGCGAAGTTCGTATTAATGGCGGCGGCATCGACGTCTGCGAGCGTGCGCGGCAGTTGCGCGGCGTCGAGTTCGAGTAGCTTGACCTTCTTCGGGTTCTCGGCGACATCCAGCGGCGTCGCGCTGTTTCCGTTCACGCCAGCGCCGGCCTTGAGCTTGATCACGCCCTGCGCTTGCAGCAAAAGAAGCGCTCGGTTTTCGTTCGACGGATCGTTCGGCACCGCGACCTTCGCGCCTTGCGGCAGATCCTTCAGCGACTTCAGCTTCTTCGAATACACGCCAAGCGGCGAGATATAGGTCAGTCCCGCATTCACGATCTTGTAGCCGCGCTGCTTCACCTGACTGTCGAGATACGGCTGATGCTGGAAGCTGTTGGCGTCGAGGTCGCCAGCATCGAGTGCGGCGTTCGGCTGAACGTAATCGTTGAACTCGATCACCTTAACGTTGAGGCCTTCGCGCTTCGCGACCTTCTGCACGACTTGCCAGATTTGCGCGTCGGGTCCGCTAATAGTGCCGACCTTGATGACCTTGTCATCGGCATGCGCGGTGACGCTAATGAGATAAGCGGCAGATGCCGCGACGACGGTAAGAGCTTTAAGCAAATTTCTGCGCTGCATGGTGTTCCTGTTTCAATGCGAGGTTGCTGCAAAATTGCCGCTTGAGTGCCCGCGATGGATTCATCGCCCTCGGTCGATGCCAACCGGGAAACGAATGTTCGCACGGCTTTGGTGCGACGGAAAAGACAGAATGTTCATGTCGATATCCGGCTCGCGCTTTGACGTCTAGAATCGCTACAGACCGATTTCTGAGACACCATCATGTACGTGATCAATCTGCGTTATACCGGCGCTCTTGCGGAAATCGACGATGCGCTCGAAGCCCATCGCGAGTATCTGCAGCGCTACTTCGCCGCTGGCGTCTTCGTGATCGCGGGTCCGAAAGTGCCGCGCGAAGGCGGCATCATTCTGGCGTCGGCTATCGAGCGTGAGCGGCTCGACGCGATCATCGCGGAAGATCCGTTCGCGCAGCAGAACTTGGCTCACTACGATGTCACCGAGTTCAAGGCGACACGTCTTGCGCCCGGACTGAAGTTGCCGGAGCCTGCCGCGGAATGAAGAAAGCGGCCCGCAGGCCGCTTTCTCCAAACCAACGATGCGCCGATCTCAGTCGATCAGCAGCTTCAAGTCATGCACCCACGGCTCGACGCCCTGACCGTCGCGCGCGAAAAGACGCAGTTTGCCGTCCTTGTCGAACACGTAGCTCGCGGCGGTGTGATCCATCGTGTAGTCGTCCGCCGTCTTGCCGTTGGACTTCGCGTAGTACACGCGGAAATCCTTCGCGACTTTGGCAAGCTCGGCGTCGTTTGCCGGCCGCAAGCCGACATACGCCGGGTTGAACGCCGTCACGTATTGACCGAGAAGATCGGGCGTGTCGCGCGCGGGATCGACCGTGACCATGAGCACCTGCACGTCCTTCGCTTTACCGCCGAGTTGCTGCAATGCTTGCGAGAGTTCGGCGAGTGTGGTCGGGCAGACATCCGGGCAATGCGTATAGCCGAAAAACAAAACCACGGCCTTGCCTTTGAAGTCACCGAGCGTGCGTGTCTTGCCGCTGGTGTCGGGCAACGAGAAGTCGCTGCCAAACTGCTTGTTGCCCGTGATGTCGAGGTTCTTGAAATCGGGCGCCTTCTCGCATGCAGAGAGCAGCGCCATGCTCGCCAGCGCGAGCAAAAGCGGAGCGAGCATCTTGCGAAAGAACGCCCTCATGCACCGATCACCGTGCGAACGTAATGATCGACCAGAAGCGCGCCGAACAAGAGCGACAGATACACGATCGAATAACGGAAGGTCTTGCGCGCCAGCGCGTCCGAGTAATCGCGATAAATCTTCCACGCGTAACCGAGAAACACCGCGCCCAGCGCAACCGCGCTCGCCAGATAGATCACGCCGCTCATGCCCGAGATGAACGGCATCAGCGTGACCGCGAACAGGATGACCGTGTACAGGAAGATATGCAGACGCGTGTACTGCTCGCCGTGCGTGATAGGCAGCATGGGCAGACCGGCGTTTTCGTAATCCTTCTTGCGATACAGCGCGAGCGCCCAGAAATGCGGCGGCGTCCAGACGAAGATGATGAGCACGAGAATCCACGCGTCGCCGGGAACCGCACCCGTGACGGCCGCCCAACCGAGCGCTGGCGGCATGGCACCCGAAGCGCCACCAATGACGATGTTCTGCGGCGTATAAGGCTTGAGCAACAACGTGTAGATGACGGCGTAGCCCACGAACGTGGCAACCGTCAGCCACATCGTGAGCGGATTGGTGAACGTATAGAGCGTCCACATGCCGATACCGCCGAGCACCGCCGAGAACGTGAGAATCTGCGCGCTCGTGATTTGCCCGCGCGCCGAAGGACGCCACGCGGTGCGACGCATCTTGGCATCGATCTTCTGTTCGACGAGGCAGTTGATGGCGAATGCAGCGCCCGCCAGCAGCCAGATGCCGACCGCGCCACCAATCAAAACGGTCCACGGCACCATGCCGGGCGTGGCGAGGAACATGCCGATGACGGCGCAGAACACGGCAAGCTGCGTGACGCGCGGCTTGGTCAGCGCAATGTATTGCGATACGCGGCTGCCAAGCGGGGAGTGAAGTGTCGTGCTATCCATGATGTGGAGTCACGCTGAAACGACGTCGCGCGCGGGAACCGCGGCGCGGCCGGGACGGCTGGAAGAGATTCGAAAGTTTAGCATAACGAGTAGTAGCAACAGGATGGCAGCCCCGCCATTGTGCGCCACTGCGATAGGCAGCGGCCACTGCAACACGATATTGGACAAACCTGTAATAAATTGAATCAGGATAACGACGAGCACGGCGGTAGCGGGCGTGCGTAGGGACTCGAAACGGCGCAGCATCGCGGCGAGCCAGAGCAGATAAAGCACGACCACTATCGCAAACGTGCGATGCGTCCAATGGATTGCCACCAACGCGTCCTGCGAGATGACGTCGCCGTCGCCGGTCATGCCGAGCGCGCGCCACAAGTGGAAACCGTGTTCAAAGTTCATCGGCGGAATCCATTGGCCATTGCAGAGCGGAAAGTCCGTGCAGGCGAGCACCGCGTAGTTCGTACTGACCCAGCCACCTAGCGCAATCTGCACGACCAGCAACACGATGCCGACGATCGCGGCCGGCATCCATCGCGCGGCGGCCGGGTCGAGCGAGGGAATCGGCGTTTGCCGCGCGGCGAGCCAGCCGAGCGCGGCCAGCAACGCAAGCCCGAGCAAGAGATGCATCGTGACGATGACCGGCTGCAACTTGAGCGTGACGGTCCACGCGCCAAAAGCGCCTTGCAACAGAATGAGCGCGAGGATGCCCGTCGGCCACCACGGCGAAACATGCAGCGCCTTTCGTCTGATGCGCGCGGTCCACGCAATGACGACCTGCGCGATGATCAGCACGCCGATCGCCATCGCAAAGTAGCGATGCAGCATTTCGATCCACGCCTTCATCGGGCTGACCGGACCAGTGGGCATGGCCTGATGCGCGGCCGCGATCTGCGCGTGCGCGATGAACGGCGACGCCGTGCCATAACAGCCCGGCCAGTCGGGACAGCCAAGGCCGGAATCGGTCAGGCGCGTGAAGCCGCCGAACATGATCAGATCGAGCGTCAGAAAAGTGGTTAGCCAGACGAGCTTCCTGAACTTGTTGTCATCGGCCTTGACCCAGACGAACGAGAGCGGCAGCAGCGCAATGCATAGGCCGATCAGACCGAGTTCTAATACAAACATACTTTCACCTTCGTTTTGGTCGTGGCGTCCCGGCGTATCAGCCGATGCGCGACCACTTCAATAGCTTCGCCACGTCCGTGTTGATCCTCTTGGGATCGGGGTCCTTCGGGAAGCGCATCATCAGGTTGCCGTTCGGATCGACGAGATAAATGTGATCCGAAAGCTTCGTGCCGGCGTCCACCGGCAGCCATCCCGAGAGGGCTTGTTCGTTCGTCACGAGCATGCGTGTGTCCGGTTGCGGATACGCGGTTTTGATGACATTCGCGACGGGCTTGTCGTCCGTGCGCAGCCAGACGTTCAGCACGCGCTCGCGCTCGCCCGACTGTAGCGCGCGCACCTGCCGCATGAAATAGAGGCGCTTCACGCACACTTCGTCGCAATCGCTGCCGTTGACGGTGATCATCAGCCACTTGCCTTCGAGCGACTTGAGCGGCACCGGCTGACCTTTTTCATCGGTGACGACGATCTGTTCCGGAATCGGCCGTTGCGGTTCGATCAACGTGCCGTAGCTCGTCGTGCCGCCCGCGGGCTTGACGACGTAGTACATCAGATACGAGGCGATCACCGGCGCCGCGCAGACCAGCGCGAGCAGTACCAGCATCCACCGGCCGCTAATCCAGGAGCCTTTTTTCGCGGGCGGTCGGGTTGTAGTGGTGCGTTGAGCTTGCATGGATTCTCTATTCGGTCGATGCCACGTTCATCGGACGCGGCATCATGGGTTCATGCTTCTTTCGCGGCCTCGTCGTCGGCGGCTTCGTCGGCGGCGGCCGGGTCGCTGTCTTTCCTCGCGGCGCGCCGTGCGGCATACAAGCCGAAGGCGATGGCCGCTGCCGACATGCCCCACCACTGGAACATGTAGCCGTAGTTGCGATCGACGCCAAGCGTGGCCGCCGGCCAGTCGCGCACGAGCTTGTCGGCGGTGGCGCTCGTCTGTTGAATCACGAACGGCTGAAACGCGAGCCCGGTTTCCGCCGCATACGAGGCGACGTTCAGGTTTTGCCGGATCTGCTGACGCGCAGCGGAGCCGCCGCTGCCGAGCTCGAACGCCTCCGATGCATTCGAGCGCGCGATGCCCTTCACGTCCACGATGCCTTTCGGCGTCTCATAGGGCTCGATGCCCGTACGGTCCGCCATGTTGCGCGGCAGCCATCCGCGATTCACGAGCACGTAGCCGCCGCCCTCGAGTTTAAGCGGCATCACGACATAAAAGCCCGGCTGGTCGTTATACGGACGATTGTCCAAATAGACGACGCGCTCCGGCATGAACTCGCCGCGCGCCTCGACGCGATGGAATTCGATCGACTTGAGCGGCAACGGATCGACACTCACGCGTCGTGCGGGCGCATTCTCGAACGCGACGATCTGCGCGTTCAGCGCTTCCTTCTGATGCGCGCGGTCGCGCTGCCAGAAGCCGAGCCGCAGAGTGATTGCGACGACGATCAGGATCAGCACCGTGGGCCAGAGGCGGATTTTCATGCCGCACGCTCCGGAACCGACGCCGCACGCACCGATTCATCGAGTGCGATAATGAGATGACTCGTTTTCATATTGCTCACGGCGTTTCGCGAGCGGTCGATGCAACTATCGCAGGCTGGTTTCATGCACATCATCGTTGCTATTGCATTCATCCTCATCATTGGCAGCCTGGGCTCGGCCCTGTACTTCATGATGACCGATAAAGGTCAGACGAAGCGCATGGTGTGGTCGCTCGCCACGCGCGTCGGGCTGTCCATTTCGCTCTTCCTGTTCATCCTGTTTGCGCACTGGATGGGCTGGATTCAATCGACCGGCATTCCGCTCGGACGATAACGCGTCTCGAAGGTTTCCCACGCGGGACCGATTGTCGCGGCGCGACACAATCGCGCGCATTCACTCACTTCCCAAAACAAAACGCCGCCCGCGAAGGTCGAGGGCGGCGTGGCATGTCTTGCGTGACAGCGTGCGCGCCGAAACGGCGCGCCCTCGCTCGAAGCAAACGCTTACAGCCAGTAGACGACGACGTACAGCCCGAGCCACACGACGTCGACGAAGTGCCAGTACCACGCGGCGCCCTCGAAGGCGAAGTGATGTTCCGCGGTGAAGTGGCCGCGAATCAGGCGCACGCATACGACCGCGAGCATGGTGCCGCCAAGGAACACGTGAAAACCGTGGAAGCCGGTGAGGAGGAAAAACGTCGAGCCGTACACACCAGACGAAAGCGTCAGGTTCAGTTCGTTGTAGGCGTGGAAGTATTCGTAGCCCTGGCAAAACAGGAAGATCACGCCCAGCGCGACTGTCGCAGCCAGCCAGATGATGGCCTTTCGGCGATGATCTTCACGCAGCGCATGGTGAGCCACCGTGAGCGTCGCGCCCGAGGAAAGCAAGAGCGCCGTGTTGATGGTCGGCAGCGGCCACGGCACCATCGAGCGGAAATGCGGCACCAGCGCAGCCGGGCCGTTGTTCGGCCACACGGCGGTGAAGTCCGGCCAGATCAGCTTGTAATCAAGGCTGCCGAGTTCGTGCATGGCGATGGCGCGCGCATAAAACAGCGCGCCGAAAAACGCCGCGAAGAACATGACTTCGGAGAAGATGAACCAGCTCATGCTCCAGCGATACGACACGTCGACGTTCTTGCCGTACATGCCGCCTTCGGATTCGGAGATGGCGTCGCCGAACCAATGCCACAGCACGAACAGCAGAAACAGCAGGCCGACGAACGTGGTGGCAGGCGCCCACGAATGACCGTTCACCCACGCCGCCAGCGAGGACAGCATCACCAGCAAACCGCACGCAGCCATGATCGGATGGCGTGACGGATGCGGCACGAAATAGTACGGGCTCTCGTTTTGACCGCTCATTTGATTCTCCACTTCGATCCAGTTGCTTGAGTTTTCTTGTATCGCCGCGCGTTCGACCGCTCGCCCGACGTTTCGTCTATCCGACTACCGCGCGCACCACCAGCAGCAATACGACGATGAACACCACCGCGCCGATCACCCCCGCCGCGATCAGATGCAGCGGCTTCAACTGCGCGGCGTCGTTTTCTAGATCCGCCCGGCGGCGCACGCCGAAGAACGACCAGAACACCGCCTTCACGAGCTTCAGGAAACCGCCGCCATTGCGTCCGTCACGTCCATTGCGTCCATTTCGTGCTTCTGGGTTCATGATCATCACGTTCCCTTGGCCGCGGGTTTCGGTGTGTCGAGTTCGAAGAACGTGTACGACAGCGTGATCGTCTTGACGTCCTTCGGCAGCTTCGGGTCCACGACGAACACCACCGGCATGCGCTTCGTCTCGTTGGGCCCGAGCGTCTGCTGCGTGAAGCAGAAGCATTCGATCTTCTTGAAGTACTCGGTGGCCTGCTTCGGCGCATAGCTCGGAATGGCCTGCGCCTTCACCGTGCGGCCTTGCTCGTTGGTCACCTGGTACATCACCGTCATCACTTCGCCGGGGTGAATGTCGAGACTGTTCTGCTCCGGCTTGAACTGCAGCGGACCGCGCGCGTTCGCATCGAACTCGATGGAAATCGTGCGGCTCGCGTCGACCTGCGTGTTCTTCGCCTCGCGCGCGCTCGCATCGCGCTGCACGAGATTGTTGATGCCGGTGATCTGGCAAATTGCCTTGTACATCGGCACCAGGGCGAAGCCGAAGCCGAACATCATCGCGGCCACGACGAAGAGCTTCACCAGCATCGACCGATTGAACGACCGGTCGACTTGAGAATCATCCTGAGTGGACACTTGGCTTTCCTACCCTCGCGACAACAGGTATTGCCTGACGACGATACCCAGAAAGAAGACGGCGGCAATCAACATCATGATCAAACCGAGCCGCTTGTTGCCCGCGCGGATTTCTTCGGGCGAACGTCTTTTTTGTGGATTCGGGGCCATGCTTCCTTTGATCTTTGTGACTGCAAGGCTTCGGAGCGAAGCCTTGCAGCCTTCGAAACCAGACTATTATTCGACCGTCGGCGGTTGCTCGAAGGTATGGAACGGCGCCGGGCTCGGCACGGTCCATTCCAGTCCTTCCGCGCCATCCCACGGCTTGTCGCCTGCCTTTTCCAGCTCACCACCGCCGCGATACGTCGGCAGCGCGACCGCGAACAGGAAGTACACCTGCGCGAGACCGAATCCGAACGCACCGATGGTCGCAACCTGGTTGAAGTCCGTGAACTGCGCCGGGTAATCCGCATAGCGACGCGGCATGCCCGCGAGACCCAGGAAGTGCATCGGGAAGAAGGTGATGTTGAAGAAGATCAGCGACGCCCAGAAGTGGATCTTGCCGCGCATCTCGTTATACATCCAGCCAGTCCACTTAGGCGCCCAGTAGTACCAGCCCGCGAACAGCGCGAAAAGCGAACCCGCCACCAGCACGTAGTGGAAGTGCGCCACCACGTAGTAAGTGCCGTGCATCTGGATGTCGAGCGGGGCCATGGAGAGGATCAGGCCCGTGAAGCCGCCCATCGTGAACACGAACAGGAAGCCGATTGCAAAGAGCATCGGCGTCTCGAAGGTCAGCGCGCCGCGCCACATCGTCGCGACCCAGTTGAACACCTTCACGCCCGTCGGAACGGCGATCAGCATGGTCGCATACATGAAGAACAGCTGGCCCGTCACCGGCATGCCCGTGGCGAACATGTGGTGCGCCCAGACCATGAACGAGAGAATCGCGATCGACGACGTGGCGTACACCATCGAGCTATAGCCGAAAAGCGGCTTGCGCGAGAACGCCGGAATCACCTGCGAGACGATCCCGAACGCCGGCAAGATCATGATGTAGACCTCGGGGTGTCCGAAGAACCAGAAGATATGCTGGTACATGACCGGATCGCCGCCGCCCGCCGCATTGAAGAACGACGTGCCGAAGTGACGGTCGAACAGCACCATGGTGATGGCGCCTGCCAGAACCGGCATCACGGCGATCAGGAGGTACGCGGTGATGAGCCACGTCCATGCGAACATCGGCATCTTCATGAGCGTCATGCCGGGCGCGCGCATGTTCAGGATCGTCACGACGATGTTGATGCCGCCCATGATCGACGACGCACCCATGAGGTGGACCGCGAAGATGGCGAAGTCCATGCCCGGGCCCATCTGCGTGGAAAGCGGCGCGTAAAGCGTCCAGCCCGCTGCGGTCGCGCCGCCCGGCACGAAGAACGAGCCGACCAGCAGAACCGCGGCGACCGGCAGGAGCCAGAAGCTGAAGTTGTTCATGCGCGCGAACGCCATGTCCGACGCGCCGATCTGCAGCGGCACCATCCAGTTCGCGAAGCCGACGAACGCCGGCATGATCGCGCCGAACACCATGATGAGGCCGTGCATGGTGGTCAACTGGTTGAAGAACTCGGGACGCATGATCTGCAGTCCCGGCTCGAACAGCTCGGCACGAATGCCAAGCGCCATCACGCCTCCGGAGAGGAACATGATGAAGGAGAACAACAGGTACAGCGTCCCGATGTCCTTGTGGTTGGTGGCGAAAAGCCACCGGCGCCAGCCATGCGGCAACTCGTGCGCATGGTCGTCGTGCGCGTGGTCGTGACCCGCGGCTACATCGTGTCCGATGCTAGACATGACAATCATCTCCTAAAGCAAATACTCGGGGCACTTGGCTATGAAGCGGACCTTTCCGTGGCTCGCAGTGTTGCGATGAGGGAAAGGTGCGCTCGTCAGGTCAAGCAGCCGGACTGATTTCTACGCGACGGGCTTCCTTCGCATCCGTGCCGCCCGTGACGGACTCGGGCTTTTTCAACACGATACGATCTTCCGATACACCTGCTGCCTTCAACGCGTCGCGCACGGCTTGCGCGCGTTGCTTGGCAAGTTCCGCGTTCAGGTCTGCGCCGCCGGAGGCATCCGTGAAGCCGGAAATAGCGAGCTTCGCTTCGGGATGCGCCTTGGCATAGGCCGCTGCGGCCTGAACCGCGTCGTTGGCTTCCGCGGGCAGCGTGCTCTTGCCCGTTTCGAAATAGATGCTCGCGGGCAGATTGGCGCTCGCCGTTGCCTCGGCACCGGACGCCGCCGCAGCCGGCGCCGCGCTTGCGGCTTCGGGCGTTGCCGCAGCCGCTGTCTTTTGACCGCCGCCTTCGGGCATCTTGCCATTGCGCGCGTCGGCAACTTGCTTCGGCTGCAGAATGTCGCCCGTATGGTTGCCCCAGGTATTGCGCTCGTAAGTGATGACCGATGCGATCTCGACATCGTTGAGCGTACTCTGCCACGGCGGCATGGCGCCCTTGCCGTGCAGCACGATGCTCACGTGGTCCGCGATCGGGCCGTTGGCAACCTTGCTGCCGTCGAGCGCCGGGAACGGACCGCCGCCCTTGCCGGTCGGCTGGTGGCAAACCGCGCAGTTCGACGCGTAGACTGCCGCGCCGCGCGTCTTCAGCTCGTCCATCGTGTAGGTCTTGTTGGGATCGTCGGCGGATGCGGCCAGTTTCTTCTTTTGCGTGTCGACCCACTTCGCGTAGTCGTCGGCGGAAAGCACTTCGACGACCACCGGCATGTACGCGTGTTCCTTGCCGCAAAGTTCGGTACAGAAGCCACGGAAAGTACCGATTTTCTCGGCCTTGAACCAGGTGTCGCGCACGAAGCCGGGAATGGCGTCCTGCTTCACGCCGAAGGCCGGCACATACCACGAGTGAACGACGTCGTTCGCTGTGGTGATGATGCGAATTTTCTTGTCGACCGGCACGACGAGCGGATTGTCCACTTCCTGCAGGTACAACTCGGAAATCGGCTTCTGGCCGTTCACTTCGCTACGCGGCGTGGTGAGCGTGGAGAGGAAGCTGATGCCCTCGCCCGGACCCTTCACGTAGTCGTAGCCCCATTTCCATTGGTAGCCGGTGACTTTGACGGTGAGGTCGGCGTTGCTGGTGTCCTTCATTGCGACGACGGCCTTGGTCGCCGGCAGCGCCATCAACACGACGATGACGAACGGCACGATCGTCCAGATGATTTCGACCGTGGTGCTTTCGTGGAAGTTAGCGGGCTTGTGGCCTTTGGACTTGCGGTGCGCAATGAGCGAATAGAACATCACCCCGAACACGCCAAGAAAAATGACGAGACAGATGATGAGCATGAACGTATGGAGGCCGTAGAGCTCCTCGGCGATCTTCGTCACTGGCGGCTGAAAGTTCAGCTCGTTTACAGCTGGGCCGCCAGGACTGTCGTTGACCGCCAGGGCTACGCCGGCGTTCAGCAGTGCGCCTGCCGCCAGCACGCCCGAGAGGGCTCGCTTGATTGTTTTCATAGCATCCTTACCCAAAATTTCCATTCAAACCCTCGACCCCCGTGGGCATCGCGCCGAGCCGTCAGGCCACATCATGCCTCTTAAGCAGAGCGTCTCAGCGACGCTCGCAGCTCGGCAGCAAATTGTTTGCGACGATGCTGTGCAAGGTGTTGTCCGATTTTCACCGATTGACCGCGCGACACGATCGTGAGCGGCTCTCTCGGCGTCGCGCCCGTTTCGACCCGCACCCAGCGCGGATTAAATTCGAACTGCGTCAGTTCCTCGGCGTTCATCTGCTCGATCAACAAGCGGTTTTCAAACAACCGGATTCGTTCGTAGTCGACTGCGTGCCGCGCGTAGATAAGAAACGCGACACCGACCACGGTCAGCTCGATCCCGGTGAACGGCAGCACCAGCCAGGCGCCGTTCAGAAACAAGAGCGTTGCGATGAGAAAGGAAAACAGCGCCAGCGACAGATAAAAGACCACGAACTGACGCGGCGAAGCGGAGCAGTTCCGTTTCATCAGCCAGTCTTTGATGACTGGCTCGTCGTCTGTCAGCGCGTGGCTTGCTTGCATCGCCGCCTCCTTCCCATCCGCATGCAATCACATACTTTTGCTCGGATTTCGCCCAAATTTGTCACAGCCCGGGCGACAAACTGACGCATTATAGGCGCGTCGGGTAGTATCCACAAGCAAGGGTCGTAACGGCTGAAACCCAAGCGCCACAAGCTTCTGCGCCCTTTTGACGCACCTTTTGGCGCTGCTTTTGCCCGCAAATTTCAGACATAACTGACGCCCTCTTTACCCCGTCACCGATTCCGTTTTGGGCCTCGTCCTATATCTTCCAGCCGAATGATTCCGTGACCTTCGGCGGTTGTGCGCGGCACCGCTTTCCATGCGTGACCGTAGATCACTTCGAACGTGAGCGGGATCGTTCCGTCGTCGCGACGCAAGGCTTCGAGCGCGCTGTGAACCGCGCTGCGTCTGGCTTTCACGTCGATTTGCGAGTCTGCGGCCGCGCTTCGTTCGAACGGATAAGCACCCCAGCGCGTGACATCGGCAAGCAAGGATTCCGGCGAACGGTAAGTGATGGTGAGCACCTCCTGATCCATCACGGGAATCTCGAAGCCGCTTTCCACCAGCATGTCGCCCAAGTCGTGCATGTCGACGAAATCGATCGTATGCGGCTGCGGCGGCAAGCCCAGCGTGCGCTCGGCCTCGCGATACGCCGCGGCGAGCTCACGCAGCGTGTCTGGGCCGAAGGTGCTGAACATGAGAAGGCCGTTGACCTTCAGCACGCGTTGCCACTCAGGGAAAACGAGGTCGGGCCGCGAGTGCCAGTGCAGCGCGAGGTTCGACCAGAGCATCTCGAACGCGCCCGATGCGAACGGCAGCTCGGAGAAATCCGCCTGCGCGAGTTGCGGTCCGCGCGCGCCGAAGGCCTTGGCGAGCGTGGCCGGCAGGAACCGCCGCCAGCCCGCGCCGTTTTCGGCTTCCGCCGATTCCGCATCGCGGGCGCGCGCGAGCATCGCGGAAGAAATATCGACACCCAGTACCGATGCCTCCGCAAAGCGCTCGCGCAGCGCGGGCAGATCCGCGCCCATGCCGCACGCCGCATCCAGCACGCGCGTCGGCGCGACCTTGATGTATTCGAGGCGCTCGCGCATCCGGCCGGCAATCTCGCGAGGCAGGAACGCGACTTCGTCGAAAGTCGCGGCGCGACGGTCGAAGATCGCGCGCAAACGGCGCGAATCATAGGCCGGTCGGCTAGTTTGAGGGGGCGTTTGGGACATGACGATCTATTCGCGAAGAGTGCGAAGTATACTCGGTCGTCTTGAAATCAGCCCGTGCTTAGGGCCGATACGGGGCATAACCGTTCCGATTGTTTCTCCGCACGTGCATGCGCTCGTCCGAGTTCGTTGCCTGTTGCCTACCATTCGTCCGCGCCGCCATGAATGTCTTCAGCCATTTCTTCCCGTCATCCGCACGCGTCGCGATGACCGCGCGCGGACTTGGAAAACGGCTGCTCGATGCCGCGCTGCCCAGCCAGTGCGCGTTATGCGGCAATTTGTCGCAAGACGTGGTGTGCAGCGATTGTGACGGCCAGTACTGGAACGAGTCGCGCCTGAGATGCGCGACCTGCGCGCTTCCGCTGGCGGCGTTTGCGCTGGACAGAGAACGCGAAGATACGCGGATGCACTGCGCGGCGTGCCTCGACAATCCGCCTGCGTTCAATGACACGATCGCGCTTGCCGACTATCGCGCGCCACTCGACACACTGGCCGTCGAGCTGAAGTTTCGCGCGCGGCTGGCGACAGGCGCGACATTCGCGCGGCATCTCGCTGCGTTGTTCGATGACAGCGATCTGCCTTTACCCGACGTGATCGTGCCGGTGCCGCTATCGCGCCAGCGCCTTGCCGCGCGCGGCTACAACCAGGCGTGGGCGATTGCGCATCCGCTCGCGCGTCGCATGCGCGTTCACGGTGACGCCGCGCTCGTCGTGCGCAGAATCGACACTGCGCAGCAATCCAAACTCGATCTCGATACGCGCCGCCGCAACGTTGCATCCGCGTTCGAAGTAAAGGGCGACGTGCGCGGCAAGCATGTTGGCGTGGTCGATGACGTGATGACCTCCGGCGCCACGCTCGATGCCCTCGCGCGCACATTGAAGCTGGCGGGCGCGCGGCGCGTCAGCAATTTCGTGGCGCTGCGCACCCCCAAAGATTAACCAATTCACCACTGCAATCCATGTTCAACGTCGTACTCGTCGAGCCCGAAATTCCGCCGAACACCGGCAATGTGATCCGCCTGTGCGCCAACACGGGCGCGCGTTTGCATCTGATCGAGCCGCTCGGCTTTCCGCTCGACGACGCCAAAATGCGCCGCGCCGGTCTCGATTATCACGAGTACGCGGAGATGAACGTGCACGCCAACTGGAGCGCCTTCCTCGCGAAGGAAACGCCCGACCCGGCGCGCATGTTTGCCTTTACCACGCGCGGCTCGACGCCCTTTTTCGATCACGCGTTCCACCCCGGCGACTGGTTCGTGTTCGGCGCGGAAACACGCGGTCTCGCCGCCGACTTGCTGAATGGTTTTCCGACGCAACAACGCGTGCGCCTGCCCATGCGTCCGGGCAACCGCAGCCTGAATTTGTCGAACACGGTGGCAATCGTCACGTTCGAGGCGTGGCGTCAGGCAGGATTCGACGGCGGCGAGTGAGCGTCGTGAACCGCTTCGGTCCGCATCGCGACGCAGACTAAAAGCTACTCGGCCTTCGCGTCCCGGCTGAGCAGCGCCTGCACCGCGTGGCGCGGCGTGACGTTATCGAAAAGTACGCGGCATACCGCCTGTGTGATCGGCATGTCGATGCCACGCGACTGCGCAAGCGAAAGAACCGCGCGCGCGCAGCGCACGCCCTCAGCTACATGCCCGAGCGCCGCGAGAATCTCGTCGAGCGTGCGGCCGCTCGCCAGTTGCACGCCGACCGTGCGGTTGCGCGAAAGGTCGCCGGTTGCGGTAAGAATCAGGTCGCCGAGGCCCGTGAGACCGGTGAAAGTCTCCGCGCGCCCGCCCAATGCGACGCCGAGCCGCGACATTTCCGCGAGACCGCGTGTGATGAGCGCCGCGCGCGCGTTGAGGCCGAGGCCGAGGCCATCGGAGATGCCGGTGGCGATGGCGAGCACGTTCTTCACCGCGCCGCCCACCTCGACGCCGACGATATCGTCGCCGGTATAGATGCGCATGGCGCCATGATGGAACGCGGTCACGGTGCGCGTGCCCAAGGTCGCCGATGCGCTCGCAACTGTCAGCGCAACTGGCAAACCACGTCCGACTTCGCGCGCGAAACTCGGACCCGACAGCGTGCCGTTACTGACATGGTCAGGCAATTCGGCCGCGACGACCTCGTTCGGAAGGCACTGCGTATCCGCTTCGAAGCCCTTGCACAGCCAGAGAATATGCGCGGGAACGATGCCCGCCTGGCGCATCGAGCGGCACATGGCGCGCAGGCCCGCGACGGGCGTCGCGACGACGCACAATGCGTCGTCAGCGGCGGCGTGCGCGAGGGCCGCGTTGAAATCGGCGGAATACGCCAGCGCTTCTGGCAGGCCTACGCCCGCGAGATATCGCGCGTTTTCATGCGTTTGGGTAAGCGATTCGATGAGCGCGCCATCGCGCGCCCAGAGCAACGTGTCGTGCCGTGCCGCGAGGTGGCCCGCTAATGCGGTGCCCCACGCGCCGGCGCCGAGGACGGCTACTTTCATGCTCGGCTCCGGTTAGGCAGAGTGAGACCAGACTGGTTGATACGTTAAGCGTCAGTGCGTCGCGCCGTTCGCCGCGCCTTCCTGCGAGCCCGCAAGTTGCGACAGGCGCTGCTCGTACAAGGCCTGGAAGTTGATTTCGGCGAGGTGGATCGGCGGGAAACCGGCGCGGGTGATCGCATCGGCGATATTCGAGCGCAGGTACGGGAACAGGATGGTCGGGCACGCAATGCCGACGAGCGGGTCGATCTGTTCAGCCGGAATATTGCGAATGTCGAAGATACCTGCCTGCTTTGCTTCGATCAGGAATGCCACCTTGTCCGTGACTTTGGCCGTAACCGTGCCTGTTACCAGCACTTCGAAGACACTTTCAGCCAGACGGTCGGCCTTGACATCGACTTCGACCTCAACCGCGGGCATGTCCTGTTCGAGGAAGATGGCGGGCGAGTTCGGTTGCTCGAGCGACATATCCTTCAGATAAATGCGCTGGATGTTGAAAAACGGTTGGTTATTCTCGTCGGACATAATGGTTTCCTAGATGATTCGAAGTTCGGCGCGCCTGTCTCTCGGCGTGCGCGCCTTCGCCGCCGGCGCAATGCGCGAGCGGCGCGCGGTGGTGTCAGGCCGACTCGAGAAGCGGCACGAGACCGCCCTTGCGGTCCAGCGCCGAAAGATCGTCATAACCGCCGACGTGCGTGTCGCCGATATAAACCTGCGGCACGGTCCGGCGGCCGGTGCGCGTCATCATTTCCTCGCGACGGCCCGGCTCACGGTCGATCAGCACCTTCTCGATGTTTTCGACCCCGCGGGACTTTAAAAGACGTTCGGCCATCTGGCAATACGGGCACACTTGGGTGCTGTACATGAGGACTTTGTTCACTTGACTGCTCCTTGTTTCACGACCGGCATTCCGGCCTTTTGCCAGGCATCCACACCGCCTTGCAAAACATGGACCTCAGCGTAGCCAGCCTCCGAAACGGCGCGGCTGGCACGCTGCGATTGTTGACCGGTCTGGCACACGAGCACGACCGGATTGCCTTTATTTTTGGCGATCTGGCCAATTTTTGCTTGGAGCTCCGTCTGCTCGATATTGCGGGCCGACGGCAAGTGGCCCTGCGCGAACTCGGACGCGGGCCGCAAATCGACAACCACCGCGTTGCGCCGGTTGATGAGCGTAACGGCTTCAGCGGCCGAAATGCCGCCACGGCCGCGCCGCATGAGGACAGGCCAAAGCAGCAGCGCGCCGGAGATGAGCGCAATCGCGATGAGTGCGAGATTCGTGTAATCAGTGAAAAACTTCACGTCGAGGGCCGCCGAAAGGTAGTAATGAAGGAAGAAAGGGAAATGAGGGCAATCCGAACATTATAAAATAACCGTCTACCGCGATGGCCTTGTCCATCCGGCCGATGGCGGCACCCCGCGCGCGTGGGCAGGATATCGGGGGTGCGATCGGCGCACCGCTTCCTAACTGACCGACCTACAAACATGTACAAGCTAGTGCTCATCCGCCACGGCGAATCGACGTGGAACAAGGAAAACCGCTTCACCGGCTGGGTGGATGTCGACCTGACCGAGCAGGGCAATCGCGAGGCACGCCAGGCAGGCGTGCTGCTGAAGGAAGCGGGCTATACCTTCGACATCGCTTATACCTCCGTGCTCAAGCGCGCCATCCGCACGCTCTGGCACGTGCAGGACGAAATGGACCAGATGTACATTCCGGTCGTTCATTCGTGGCGTCTGAACGAGCGTCACTATGGCGCGCTTGCCGGGCTAAACAAGGCCGAGACCGCGAAGAAGTACGGCGACGACCAGGTGCTCGTCTGGCGCCGCAGCTACGACACGCCGCCGCCCGCGCTGAATCCGGACGACGAACGCGCTTCCTTTAACGACCCGCGCTATGCCCGCGTGCCGCGTGAACAACTGCCGCTTACCGAGTGCCTGAAAGACACGGTCGCGCGCGTGCTGCCCATGTGGAACGAGTCAATCGCGCCGGCCATCAAGTCGGGCAAACAGGTCGTGATCTCGGCGCATGGCAATTCCATCCGTGCGCTCGTGAAGTATCTGGACAATATTTCGGATGACGACATCGTCGGACTGAACATCCCGAACGGCGTCCCGCTCGTATATGAACTGGACGAGAACCTGAAGCCCATCCAGCATTACTACCTGGGCGATCCGGACGCCATCGCGGCGGCGCAGGCGGCTGTCGCCAAGCAGGGCAAGGCGGGATAAGCACGACAAGCGCTTTGCATGCGCGGACCACGGCGGTCCGCGCGCCGATGTCCGCTCGCTGACAGTCTTCCGTCGCGCCCGACACATTCGTCGCAGGGCCCGCTGTTTCAAGCGCTGCGTGCCCGGGCATTTAAGTTGCGTTTAAGTCGTCATTGAAGGTGAGCGGGTATACTGGCCCGTCACCCACGATGCAGCCCATTCGTTTTCCAAACGCACTCCTCTATGCGAAAGAACCTGAAAAACTTCGGTCTCATAGCCGCGGGCGTTGCTGCCGGCGCACTTGCAACTCTGCAGATTTCCGCGTCCGCCCAGCAAGCGGCCTCATCGCCGCTGCCGCTCGATCAATTGCGGCTCTTCGCCGAAGTCTTCGGGCAGATCAAGCACGAATACGTCGAACCCGTCGATGACAAGAAGCTCCTCACCGCCGCCATCAAGGGCATGGTGTCGAGCCTCGATCCGCACTCGTCGTATCTCGACAAGACCGATTACGAAGAGCTTCAGGAACAGACCAAGGGCCGTTTCGCGGGCCTCGGCATCGAGATTTCCTCGGAAGACGGTCTCATCAAGGTCATCTCGCCTATCGAAGACACGCCTGCGTTCCGTGCCGGCATTCGTCCGGGCGACCTCATCACGCGCATCAACGACAAGCCGGTGCGCGGCATGACGCTCGACAAGGCCGTCAAGCAAATGCGCGGCGAACCGGGCACCAAGGTCACGCTCACCATCTTCCGCAAGAGCGACGACCGCACGTTCCCGCTTACCGTCACGCGTGCGCTCATCCGCGTGCAATCGGTCAAGATGAAGGTGCCTGAGCCGGGCTATGGCTATATCCGCATCACGAGCTTCCAGGAACGCACGGTGCCGGACCTCGCGGCCAAGCTGCAGGATCTCGCGCGTCAACAACCGAACCTGAAGGGCCTCGTGCTCGACTTGCGCAATAACGGCGGCGGTCTGTTGCAGAGCGCGGTCGGCGTGGCGGGCGCATTCCTGCCGGACAACTCGGTGGTCGTGTCGACCAATGGCCAGATCGCGGACGCGAAGCAGACTTTCCGCGACACCTACGACAACTATCGTTTGCCCTCCTTCGATTCCGATCCGCTGAAGAGCGTGCCGGACATTTTCAAGAAGGTGCCGATGGTCGTGCTGACCAACGCCTACTCGGCGTCGGCATCGGAAATCGTGGCGGGCGCGTTGCAGGATCATCACCGCGCGCTGATCGTCGGTAAGACGACCTTCGGCAAGGGCTCGGTGCAGACGGTTCGCCCGATGACCGCGGACACCGCGCTGCGTCTGACAACGGCGTACTACTACACGCCGAGCGGCAAGTCGATCCAGAACCAGGGCGTGCGCCCCGATGTGCCGGTGGATCAATACGCGGATGGCGACCCCGACGACGCGCTCGTCACGCGCGAAGTCGATTATTCGAATCACCTCGCCAACACGCAAGACCCGAACGAGAAGAAGGAATCCGAACAGCGCGAGCAGGACCGCCTGGAACAACTGCGCATTCTCGAAGAGCAGAACGACAAGAAAACGCCGGAGCAGCGTCGCAAGGATCGCGAACGCAAGCCGGTGGAGTTCGGCAGTTCGGACGACTTCATGCTTGCGCAGGCGTTGAACAAGCTGGAAGGCAAGACGGTCGTCGAATCGAAGTCGTACAGCGAACGCAAGCTCGCACAGAACAAGCCGGGACGTTCGGCTTCGGCGCCGGTGGTTGCGGCGCCCGCGCTGCCGGCCACGCCGGGTTCGGCGCCGGCATCGGGCGCGGAACCGGCTTCGTCGCCCACGGCTCAGTCGAAGTAAGAGGCAGGGCAACATCAGCAGTAAGGCTTCGCGGTCACGCGCCGCGAAGCCTTTCCTCCCGCGCGCGCTTAAAATATCCGCCTCAAGCGCGCCGCTTCCACGGCGTTTCCTTCGCAGCACAGACAGCGCGTTGTCACGCGCCCGCTCGATGAACGACGACCAACTTCTCCGCTATTCCCGCCATATTCTCGTCGATGAAATCGGCATCGAAGCGCAGCAGCGCTTTCTCGATGCTCACGCGATCATCGTCGGCGCGGGCGGCCTAGGCGCGCCTGCCGCGATGTATCTCACGGCAGCGGGAATCGGCAAGCTGACCCTCGTCGATGCCGATACCGTCGACCTCACGAATCTGCAACGGCAGATCGTGCACGCGACGCGTTCGGTCGGAGAGGCCAAAGTGGAATCCGCGCGCGCGACGCTCAACGCGCTGAACCCGGATGTCGAGATCGAAGCGGTCAACGCGCGTGCCGACGCGGCCTGGCTCGATGCCAACGTGCCGGGCGCGTCGGTCGTGCTGGATTGCAGCGACAACTTCGCCACGCGTCACGCAATCAACGCCGCGTGCGTCGCGCATGGCGTCCCGCTCGTGTCGGGCGCGGCCTTGCGTTTCGACGGGCAGATCAGCACATTCGATTTCCGCTCGGAGCAATCGCCGTGTTATGCGTGCGTGTTTCCGCCGGATCAGGCGTTCGAGGAAGTCGCGTGTTCGACGATGGGCGTGTTCTCACCGACCGTGGGCATCATTGGCGCAATGCAAGCGGCGGAGGCGCTACGCGTGATCGGCGGCTTCGGCGAAACGCTCGCCGGCCGGCTGATGATGCTGGATTCACTGCGCATGGAGTGGAACACGATGAAGATCGCGCGCCAGGCCGATTGCGTGGTCTGCGGCGAGCGGCATGCGCGTGCTTCGTAAGCCTCAAATCTTCTGAAGCCGCGCCAACGCTGCTTGCAATTCATCCGGCTCGTAAGCCGCGAGCACGTCCGCTACGGGCTTATCGAATGCCTTGAGATTCGAGCGCAAGATTTCCTGCTTCACGACAAGCAACTGGCTCGGATGCATCGAAAACTCGGTCAGACCGAGCCCGAGCAACAAGCGCGTGACCGTCGGATCGCCCGCCATCTCACCGCATACCGAAACCGGCACGCCGGCGCGCTTCGCTTCGCGCAGCGTGAACGCGATCAGGTTCAGCACGGCCGGATGCAGCGGATCGTACAGATGCGCGACCGCGTTATCCGCGCGGTCGATGGCGAGCGTGTATTGAATCAGATCGTTGGTGCCGATCGACAGAAAATCCAGCCGGCTCAGGAAGAGCCGCACGGCGATGGCGGCGGCGGGAATCTCGATCATCGCGCCGACCTGAATCTGGCGGTCGTAGGCGATGCCCGCGTCGTCGAGTTGACGCTTCGCCTCGCGGATCAGATCGAGCGTCTGATCGATCTCCTGCGCGTGCGCGAGCATTGGAATCAGAATCTTGGTCGGACCGAACGCGGATGCGCGCAAGATGGCGCGCAGTTGCGTCATGAACATTTGCGGCTCGGACAGACTCCAGCGAATGGCGCGCAGCCCGAGCGCCGGGTTCGGCGCGACTTCGTAGCCGTCGCCGGCGCTCATCGAATCGAGTGGCTTGTCCGCGCCGACATCGATCGTGCGAATGGTCACCGGCTTGCCGTTCATCAGTTCGATCGCGCGCTTGTAGGCCTCGAACTGCTCCTCTTCCTCCGGCAACTGGTTCTTATGATTCATGAAGAGAAACTCGGTGCGAAAGAGGCCGACGCCCATCGCGCCCGCTTCCACCGCGACCTTCGCATCCTCGGGAAGTTCGATGTTCGCGCACAGCTCGATCTTCGTGCCGCATAAGGTTTGCGTCGGCGAAAACTTGAGGCGCTGCAGCTTGCGCTGCTCCAGCACCTTTTCGCTTTGCCGGTACGAATACTCTTCGAGCACGATCGGCGCGGGATCGACGATGACAATGCCGTGATCGCCGTCCACGATGATGAGATCGTTCTGACGAATCAGCACGCTCGCCTGCTGCACGCCGACCGACGCGGGAATGCCGAGACTGCGTGCGACGATCGCCGTATGCGACGTGCGGCCGCCGAGATCGGTCACGAAACCTTTGAATGCTTGCGTCTTGAACTGCAGCATGTCGGCCGGCGCGATGTCGTGCGCCACGACGATCATCTCGTTGTGGCCGTTGCTCGCAACCGTATGCGCCACCATCGATGCAGTGGTCGGCGCGCCTGCAAGCGCCTTGAGCAGCCGTTCCACCACTTGCTCGATATCCGCCTTCCGTTCGCGCAGATACTCGTCTTCGATTTCGTCGAAATAGCGGCTCAGGATTTCGAGTTGTTCGGTGAGCGCCCATTCGACGTTGTAGCGCCGCGTGCGAATCAGATCGATGACTTCCTGCACGAGCATGGCGTCGTTCAGGATCATCATGTGAACGTTGATGAACGCTGTCATTTCGCCAGGCGCGTCCGCAGCGAGGTCGTTGCGAAGCGTTTCGAGTTCGGCGAGCACGCCCGCTTGCGCGGCATAAAACCGCGCGATTTCAGCGTCGATCTGGTCCGGATCGATAAGATAGTGAGCGACATCGAGCGCCGCAGGCGCGATCAGATACGCTCGCCCAATGGCGATGCCTCGTGAGACGGGAATTCCATGCAGCGTGAAGGACACGCGCACCTCCTCTGTAGTTTCTGCGCGGTCTCTAGGGGCCTGCGGCAGGCGCTTAGGACCGCGCTAGCATTATAAGTTCGAATGAGGCCGCGGTCGCCGAACGGCCGTCGCAGCGAGGCGCGGCCGTTTGTCCTGCAAAGAACGCGGACGCAAAAAAGCCGCGTCGAAGCGCGGCTTTTCGTTGGCTACTTCCGATGCGGGATGAAGCGCTTACTGCCCTTCCCCGAACTTGTCGGCGATAAGCGCGAGGATCGCTTTCATCGCATCGGCTTCGTCGGCGCCTTCGGTTTCGATGGTCACCGTGCTGCCGATACCTGCTGCCAGCATCATCACGCCCATGATGCTCTTGGCGTTGATCCGGCGACCGTTACGGCTCATCCAGATTTCCGACTGATAGCTACCGGCCAGTTGCGTGAGCTTCGCCGATGCCCGCGCGTGGAGTCCCAGCTTGTTTACGATCGTTGTTTCCTGTTGCAGCATGATGCTCCGGGCGCTAGTGGATGAATTGAGCGGCGTCAGTGACTCGCGGCTTTCGCGGCGACGAGATCGGCACTCGCGGAGCACGCCGGATCTTGCGAACCGGCAGCCTTCGTCGCGAGCGCGCAAGGATTCAGCGGCGTGGAGGAATCCAGTTCCTGGATGCCTTTCGAGCCGCCTTGCAGAATTTTTTCGGTAAGCGTGTCGATGGGAGTCGCGCGATAACACACGGCGCGCACGAGCATCGGCAAATTGACGCCTGCGAGCACGCGCACGTCCGTTTCCGCGAGACTCGCCGCGATGTTCGCGGGCGTCGCGCCGAAGACGTCGGTGAGCACGATGGCGCCATTGTCTTCTCGCAGACGGTCGAGTTCCGAGCGCGCAAACGCGCGGACTTCGACGGGATCGCAGTCGGGCGTTACGTCGACAACGCCGATGCGTGCGGGCAAGCCGCCGTAAATGTGCGCGACACACTCGCGTAGCGCGGTAGCGAACGGAGCATGCGCGATGATCAGAATGCCAGCCATGTCAGGATTGCTGCCTCTGTAACGACGCCAGGGTTGCCGGCGTCTAGAGATCGCTCGAAAACGCGCGAGCGGCGCGGGATCGATGCCTATATGGTCGCACGCGGGCCGAAAATCAACCGCCTTACGCCAGACACCGTTCCACCATTACCACAGCTTACGCTTGCACTCTTAAACACAGTTTAAGACCGGAAAAAGCACGTTCCAACCCTAAAACCTGCAAGCAACCGGCAAATAATTGTAACAGCGTCGGCGATTATGTTTTTGCAGTGCGCCAATTCGAGCGTTGGCTAGCGCTCGAAAGGCCGTTTAGCCGACCGCGCGTTCGAGCGCGTCGGTGAACATTCCAGCAACGTCGAAGCCTGTCTGATCCATGATTTCGCGGAAGCATGTCGGGCTCGTCACGTTGACTTCCGTCAGGTAATCGCCAATGGCATCGAGGCCGGCCAGCAAAAGCCCGCGTGCTTCAAGAATTGGCCCGAGCGTTTCGGCAATCTCGCGATCGCGCGCCGACAGCGGTTGCGCACGGCCAAGACCGCCCGCCGCCAGATTGCCGCGCACCTCGTTGCCCTGGGGAATACGCGCCAGCGAATACGGCACCGGCTGACCGCCGATCACCAGAATGCGCTTGTCGCCGTCCGTGATCTGGGGGATGAACTTCTGCGCCATCACCGTACGCGCGCCGTCTTCGCTCAACATCTCGATGATGGACCCGAGGTTCATGCCGTCCGCTTTCACGCGGAACACGCCCATGCCGCCCATGCCATCGAGCGGTTTCAGAATGACATCGCCATGTTCCGCATGAAAGCCGCGCAGGCGAGCCGCATCGCGCGTCACGAGCGTGGGCGCCACGTACTGCGGCCATTCGGCAATAGCCAGCTTCTCCGAATGATCGCGAATGGCTTGCGGTTTGTTGAAAACGCGCGCGCCGGCGCGTTCCGCGATTTCGAGCAGCCAGGTTGCGTTGACATATTCGAGATCGAACGGCGGGTCTTTGCGCATCAGCACCGCGCCGAAACGCGTGAGCGGCAAATGCTCCGCCTGTTCCGCCGCGAACCACGGCCAGCGGTCGCTGTTCGCTTCGTCGCCGACAATCGCAATGCGCCGCACGCTCGCGTCGACCGACGTGCCCGTCCACGCCAGATGCTGCGGCTCGCATGCGTACAGCACGTGACCGCGCCGCGCGGCTTCGGCCATCATCGCGTAGGTCGTGTCTTTATAGATCTTGAAACGATCGAGCGGATCGGCGATGAAGAGAATGTCCATGTGTATTCGCTTGGGCTAGTGACCGTGGCCATAAGTATTGGCCACGAGAGCAGGGCATTATGCACTCAGACCTGAATCGCTTCCGGGTCGGTCTTCTCGAGTTCCACCGATGCCGCCAGCAACCCAAGCCTGGCCACCACGCCATACATGTAAAAGCGGTTCGGCGGCGCGGCGCCGGGCTTCGCGTGCGCATCCGGCAGCGCGGTGTGCTCGAAGCCGAGCGGCACGAAATGCATGCCGGGCGCGTTGAGGTTCTGGTCGCGTTCGCGCGAGTCGTGCACGCGATAAAACCCGCCGACCACGTACCGGTCGATCATATACACGACCGGCTCCGCCACCGCATTCTCCACGCGCTCGAATGTGTGCACGCCTTCCTGCACGATCACATCGTGCACCTGCAGGCCTTCCTTCGCGTCGTTCATGCGCGTGCGCTCGCGCTTGGTCAATGCGGCGACCTCGCTTGCGTCGTGCACGGTCATCACGCCTTTGCCGTACGTGCCGGCATCGGCCTTGATGACGACATACGGCTTCTCGCTGATGCCGTACTCGCGGTACTTCTTCGCGATCTTCTTGATGACGCCGTCGATTGCCTCGGCCAGCGCTTCCTCGCCCGTGCGCGCCTCGTAATCCACGCCTTCGACGTGCGCGAAGTACGGGTTCACCATCCACGGATCGATCTCGACGAGCTTCGCGAACTTTTTCGCGACATCGTCATAGCAGGAGAAGTGCGTCGACTTGCGGCGCACCGCCCAGCCCGCATGCAACGGCGGCAGGATGTATTGCTCGTGCAGATTTTCGAGCACGGGCGGAATGCCGGCGGAAAGATCGTTGTTGAGCAGGATCGAGCACGGATCGAAATTCTTCAAGCCGAGACGACGCGGCGTGCGTTCGAGCGGTTCGAGCACGACCTTTTGGCCATCGGCGAGCGGAATGGTCACGGGCCCGTGGATGTTTTCATCGAGCGTGCCGAAGCGGACGTTGAGTCCCGCCTGACGCATGATGGTCGCGAGCCGCGCAACGTTCTCCAGATAAAACGCGTTACGCGTGTGCCGCTCCGGAATCACGAGCAGATTCTTCGCGTCCGGACAAATTTTTTCGATGGACGCCATCGCCGCCTGCACGGCAAGCGGAAGCACTTCGTGCGGCAGATTGTTGAAGCCGCCGGGAAAGAGATTGGTGTCGACGGGCGCGAGCTTGAAGCCGGCGTTACGCAGGTCGACGGAACAGTAAAACGGCGGCGTGTGCTCCTGCCATTCGAGACGGAACCACCGTTCGATGGAAGGCGTAGCCTCGAGAATTTTCCGCTCGAGGTCGAGCAGCGGGCCACTTAACGCCGTAACTAAGTGCGGAACCATTGATTTCTCGTGGACAGCGTTTTGCGTGGGACTGGGCAACCGCCAAGGCGATCGTTCCAGCCGATACAGGGACGAAAGATTGTAGAGCAATTGCCCTGCCTAACTGGGTATGGACCGCCATTTAGCAAGGCTTTGCGGCCCATCGTGGCAATCTACACAGGCAATCCGGGCATTTGCGGCGCGAGCCTCGCTGGACGAAAACCCGACGTAACGCGCGGACGAAAAAAAACCCGCCATGAAGGCGGGCCAAGTCGCTGCGCTCGTTCGTTTGCCGTCGCCCCGGCGACATGCGCCGAGCGGAGGAGAACCGGCGCGCCCTCTCGCGGCACGCCGGATCGCGGCTCAAATCCTTTATTCGACGTGCTCGCCATGCAGCGTGACGTCGAGACCCTCGCGTTCCTCTTCTTCCGTCACGCGCAGACCCATGACCATGTCGATGATCTTGAGCAGCACGAAGCTGACGACGCCGCTATAGACCAGCGTGACCAGCACGCCCTTCGCCTGCACGATGACATTGCCATCGAAGCCGCCGATGTCCTTCACTGCGAACACGCCCGTCAGCAAAGCGCCGATGATCCCGCCCACGCCGTGCACGCCGAACGCATCGAGCGAATCGTCGTAACCGAACTTGTGCTTGAGCCACGTTGCCGACCAGAAGCAGACCACGCCCGCCACGATGCCGATCACGATAGCGCCCGTCACGCCCACGAAGCCCGAAGCCGGCGTCACTGCAACGAGACCTGCAACCGCGCCCGAGATGATGCCGAGCACCGAAGGCTTACCCTTCGAAATCCATTCCGCGAACATCCAGCCGAAGGCGGCGAATGCGGTGGCGATCTGCGTCGTGAGCATGGCGAAGCCGGCACGGCCGTCAGCCGCGACTGCCGAACCCGCGTTGAAGCCGAACCAGCCCACCCACAGCATCGATGCACCGATCAGCGAGAGCACGAGGTTGTGCGGCGCCATCACTTCACGGCCGTAGCCGACGCGCTTGCCGAGCACCAGACAGCACATCAGGCCCGCGATACCGGCGTTGATGTGAACCACCGTGCCGCCCGCGAAGTCGAGCACGCCCGCGCCTGCCAGCCAGCCGGTCGGTTCCCAGACCATGTGCGCGATCGGCGAGTAGACGATGATCGACCACAGCGTCATGAACACGAGCATCGCGGAAAACTTCATCCGGTCGGCGAACGCGCCGGTGATGAGCGCCGGGGTGATGATCGCGAACGTCATCTGGTAGACGAAGTAGACCGATTCCGGAATCGTCGATGCCAGATGGCTGACGGTCAGCGTCGTGGCCTTGTCGCCCTTGATGTAGTTCATGCCGTGCAGGAACACGCGCGAGAAGCCACCCAGGAACGAATTGCCCGGCGTGAACGCGATGCTGTAGCCCACGACCGTCCAGATGATCGTGACGAGACAGCAGATTGCGAAGCTCTGCATTACCGTTGCCAGCACGTTCTTCTTGCGAACCATGCCTGCGTAGAACAGCGCGAGGCCCGGAACCGTCATGAACAGCACGAGTGCGGTCGAGGTGAGCATCCAGGCGGTATCGCCCGAGCTGATCTTCGACGAATCGACCGAGAATGGTTCGGTCGGCGCGGCGGGAGCGGCGTCGGAAGCTGCCGCCGCTGCGGAAGCGCCTTCCGCCGACGAAGCCATCGCCGTGTTGGCGCTGGCCGGTGCGCTTGCAGGCGCCGATGCGGCGTCGGCCGCGGGTGCCGAGGCAGCGGCCGGAGCGGACGCGTCCTGGGCGAGTGCGGTGCCGACATTGGCGCCGACCAGGGCGCCCGCCACCAGCAATGACATCAAAAAGTTACGCATTCTTCGGTTTCCTCTTATCGCCGATTTCTTTT
Source organism: Caballeronia sp. LZ001 (assembly GCF_031450875.1). Taxonomy (NCBI): domain Bacteria; kingdom Pseudomonadati; phylum Pseudomonadota; class Betaproteobacteria; order Burkholderiales; family Burkholderiaceae; genus Caballeronia; species Caballeronia sp. LZ001. The sequence goes on from NZ_JARTVX010000004.1 coordinate 2,944,374, forward strand.
CTTAGAGCGCGTCCGCGCCGGTCTCACCGGTACGAATACGAATGACCTGTTCGATTGCCGTGACGAAGATCTTGCCGTCGCCGATTTTTCCCGTTCGCGCCGCGCGTTCGACCGCTTCGATCGCCTGATCGACGATGTCGTCCGACACGGCCGCTTCGATCTTCACCTTCGGCAGGAAATCGACGACGTATTCCGCGCCCCGATAAAGTTCGGTGTGACCTTTCTGGCGGCCGAAGCCTTTTACCTCGGTCACCGTGATGCCCGAGACGCCGATCGCCGAGAGCGCTTCGCGCGCTTCGTCGAGCTTGAACGGCTTGATGATTGCGGTAATGAGCTTCATGTATCCCTCGCTGTGGTGTGCCTCTGATCCTTCGATGCCTTCTAAAGCGGGATGCCTCGGTTGCAAGCCCACGTCCGTCCTGTCGGGCCGCTGAAAGAAGCGTGCAGAAAAGGTCCGCGCCACTTATGCAACTCGTATGCCAATCGAGTGCTCACGGGGCTTTGCACGATTTCACGAAAGGCGCGTGCAAGGGATCTGCCGAATGGCTAACGCGCGCCGTACCTGCTGGCGCCGGGGTGGGTTCGTTGCTAGAGTGCTCGCAAGGTCCCGTTAAAAAAGGCAAAGGCGGAAAACGCGGGAGCGCGGGAGCGCTAAAATCGCGGCGCCTCGAATGTGCCCGGCAGTGCGTGACGAATGCACCAAAATCGATCATGCAACCGGCCGGGGCACTGACCTAACAATGAATGCACTTTTTTTGTGCAAAGGGAGAAACGATGAAGCAGCCCAACGACGTTTTCAATGACCTGCAGCAGAAGATGAGCGAGCTCTTTAAGAATTCGCCTGCTAAAGACGTCGAGAAAAATGTGAAAGCCATGCTTTCGCAGGGCTTCTCGAAGCTCGATCTCGTGACCCGCGAAGAATTCGACACGCAGACTCAGGTGCTCGTGCGTACGCGCGCCCGGCTGGAAGAGCTGGAAAAACGCGTCGCGCAACTGGAGCAGCACCAGCCGGGCGTCTCCTCGTCGCAGGACTGACGGCTTTAACTACTGTCGACCTCGGCCGGCGAGCCGTGAAGTCCTAGTCTCATTGCCGGCGCCGCCTTCGAGCGCGCGCCGTTTCAGGTGAAATCATGTCGCTTGCCGTGGTCAAGAGCCGCGCGCCCGCCCCTGGGCGCGCGCCGGAAGTGGTCGTCGAAGTTCATCTCGCAAACGGATTGCCGTCGTTCTCCATCGTCGGCTTACCCGATCTCGAAGTTCGCGAAAGCCGCGAGCGCGTGCGCGCCGCGCTGCAGAATTGCGGACTGGAATTCCCCGTCAACCGCATCACCGTCAATCTCGCTCCGGCAGATTTGCCAAAGGAGTCGGGACGTTTCGACTTGCCTATCGCGCTCGGCATTCTGGCGGCGAGCGGACAGATTCCGGCTGCGTCGCTCGAAAATCGTGAGTTCGCTGGCGAGCTTTCGCTGACCGGCGCGCTGCGGCCCATGCGCGGAGCATTCGCAATGGTGTGCGGAGCGGCGCGGCACCATGCATCGAACGGTTCGGAGAGCGGGCGTGCGCCGGAAATCTATGTGCCGCTCGCAAGTGCTTCCGAAGCCGCGCTGGTGCCCGGCATCGAAGTGTTCGGCGCGGCGGATTTGCCGACGCTCTGCGCGCATCTGAACGGCGCTCCGGATGCGCGGCTTCGTCCCGCGCGGGCTTTTGCGCAATTGAATGCGTCATCGCGGCCGACCGCGCCCGATCTCGCGGATGTCATCGGGCATCCGGCTGCGCGTCGCGCGCTGGAGGTTGCGGCGGCGGGTGGTCATCATCTGCTGATGGTCGGACCGCCCGGCGCGGGCAAATCCATGCTCGCCGCGCGCTTGCCCGGCCTGCTTCCGCCAATGACCGACGACGAAGCGCTCGCCTCCGCCGCCATTCTGTCGGCAAGCTCGCTCGGATTTACGCCCGCGCAATGGAGGCGGCGGCCGTTTCGCGCGCCACATCATTCATCGAGCGCGGTGGCGCTGGTTGGCGGTAGAAATCCGCCGCAGCCGGGCGAGATCACGCTTGCGCACCTGGGCGTGCTTTTTCTCGACGAGTTGCCCGAATTCGATCGCAAGGTACTCGAAACGCTGCGCGAGCCGCTCGAAGCGGGTTGCATCACCGTGTCCCGGGCGGCGCAACAGGCGGAGTTTCCTGCCGCGTGTCAGCTCGTCGCCGCGATGAATCCGTGTCCGTGTGGATGGCGTGGCGATCCAGGCGGACGTTGCCGATGCTCACCCGACGTCGCCGCGCGCTATCTGCGCAAGTTGTCCGGACCGCTGCTCGATCGCATCGATATTCAGATCGAGTTGCCTGCGCTCTCGCCCGCTGAACTCTCGGCGCGCGGCGCCAAGCATGGCGAATCCAGCGCAACGGTGGCTTCACGCGTCGAGGCGGCGCGCGCCGTCCAGCTCGCGCGGCAAGGCAAGACCAATCGCGAACTCGATGGCCGCGATGCCGACACGCTCTGCCGACCCGATGCCGAAGGCGCCGCGCTCCTGCGCGCCGCGAGCGAGCGCTTCGGTTGGTCGGCGCGCGGCTATTACCGCGTTTTGAAAGTCACACGGACCATTGCCGATCTGTCCGGCGCGAACATTCCGACCGCGGCGCATGTCGCGGAAGCCGTGCAATACCGTCGCGCGTTTCCTGCGGCATGAGCCTAAAGGTCATCGGGCGCGAAATATTGCCTGTCAAGACTTGACTTATGCACACCAAGCCGATCCGCCCTTCTTTTTCCTACTATCAACCTACATGACAGAAGGTATTTCACAGACCATTGATTTTATTGAACTATTTAACTTGCCATGAAGGGAGGCAAAGTAAGCCCGACCGCACGAAGCGGGCTTCAAGCGACTCACCGACACTTTTTTCCACAAAGTTATCCACAGACTCTGTGGATAGCGAAAAAAGTCCTGACAAATCCGGGTATTAGACGCCAAAGCTGTGAATGAACTTCGGCTTTGTAAACCTCACGAGCAGCACTCTTAAGTGAGCAGTCGCAGAAAACCGAGGTTTACCTCTAAAACAGTTTGAAGGAAGAAAAGAATTGGTCTGACTGTTCAGAAGGCGGCGCTTTGTCCGAGACAATCGCGACTTGGTAGACATGCATGCCATGCGCCACGAAGCGCGCGTGAATCGTCCGGCTCTCGCGCTGATTCCCGCCTTGTCCCTTGACTTCCATCTCGCTGCCGAGCACTCGACCGCCGACAGCGAGGTCGATCTGCGTCGCGCGCGCGACCGGCTGAGCATTCACATTACGAGCGAGGCCTTGCTGGAGGAAATCGAGCGCGGCGCGTTGCAACGCGGGATCGGCGCTGGGCAGGACAACCGTGCCGATTGCGAAAACCGCGTCATTGGCTTCGGCGGTCTGCATGCGCATGGTCATCGGCTGGCCGGCGATCTGAATCTTGCGCTCCTCGGCGTGCGGCTTGGCGGGCAGCGTGACTTCGTAGCCGTCGTCGTTATTCATGATCGTGCGCCAGTCATACGACGGCGTGCACGCGATCAACGCGCCGCATGCGACACATGCGCACACCATCGCGCTCAATGAACGTGCGCGCATGGAACGACTCGGAACATTGCGCACGAGAAACCGGCGCAGACTGGCCGTATTCGCAGAAAGAACTCGCTTCATGGCTGACCGTTGCGTGAAAAGTATCATTATCGCGCCGCGATACCCGGATTTCGTTCGGCCGACCGGACGCGTCACGACTGCGCCGCACGTTTGGCGCTAAAATAACCAGCACTTTCCCATTGCAGTTGCGCCTTACAAGGCGCTTCGCTCGACTACGAGCCGTTCGAGGTTGCCATGTCCCAAGCCACTCAAGATACTCAGACTCGTACCAAGAGTCCGTTGCGCTACGTTGTAATGGCGCTCGTCGCCGGCGTGATCGCGTGCACGGGGTATTTCGCGTTCGGCGGACAACAGAAGGTGCCCGATGCAACCTTCACGCTGCTTTCAGGGCAGAAGATTTCGACATCGAACGATCTCAAGGGCAAGGTCTATCTCATCAACTTCTGGGCGACGAGTTGCGAGACCTGCATGAAGGAAATGCCCCAGATGATCGACACGTACAACAAGTTCAAGGGTCGCGGGCTCGAATTCGTGGCCGTCGCCATGAATTACGACGCGCCGATGTACGTCAGCAACTATGCGCAGACGCGCAATCTGCCGTTCAAGGTCGCCATGGACGACGGCAGCGCCGCCAAACAGTTCGGCAACGTCCAACTGACGCCGACGACGTTCGTGGTCGACAAGGACGGCAAGATTCTCAAGCGCTATGTCGGCGAACCGACTTTTGCCGAGCTAGATGCATTGCTCAACAAGGCGCTTGGAGCGGCTTGAAGGAACGAGCGCGTTGAGCGGCGTCGCGTTGGGGAAAACTTACGACTGGCTTGAGCGTGCGGCGTACCGAGGCGCTCAGGATTGGCTAGCAGAGCTCAACGGTGGATCTAGGTAATAACGCGGCGCAAAAAGCGATTCAAGGAACGGGCGTTGAACCGTTCATCCGCCGTTCGACTTTCGCCCGGCTTAAAGGCCAGCCCGAACCGGCCAGCCAATACGCGCCAGCACCCTACCGCTCAGCATCCCCCTTCACCGCAATCCCATACCGCTTGATCTTCTCGTAAAGCGTCGCCTTGCCTAGCTGCAGGCGATCAGCCGCCACCGCCACCGCCCCGCCGCACTGCTCCAGCGTCTGTGCAATCACCGCGCGCTCGAATTGCTCCGTGCGTTCCTTGAGCGGCTGCGTGGACGTATCGAGCGCGGCTCCCGTATCGTCGATGACACCGAGCACCATGCGATCCGCCGCATTGCGCAGCTCGCGCACGTTGCCAGGCCATTCGCGCTGCATGAGTTCGGCGCGCTGACGGTCCGTGATGAGCGGCGCAGGCCGTTCGTAGCGCACGGCGGCATCGAGCAAAAAGTGTTCGAAAAGCGGCACGATGTCCTCGCGACGCTCGTTGAGCGGCGGCAGTGAAATGGTTACGACGTTGAGCCGGTACAGCAAGTCGCGGCGAAACGTGCCGTCCGCGACGTGTTCGTTCATGTCGCCTTTCGCGGCGGCCACCACGCGCAGATTCGCGCGTACCGGCTGATTCGAGCCGAGCCGCTCTAGCACGCCATCCTGCAGCACTCGCAGCAGTTTCACTTGAAGCGAGAGCGGCATGCTCTCGATTTCATCGAGGAACAGCGTGCCGCCCGATGCCGCCTCCAGCCTGCCGATGCGCCGTTTCTGCGCGCCGGTGAAGGCGCCGGCCTCGTAGCCGAACATCTCCGATTCGAACATCTGCTCCGGCAACGCGCCGCAATTCACCGCGATGAACGGCTTGTCGCGGCGCGCCGAAAGATCGTGCAGACTGCGCGCGATCAGTTCCTTGCCCGCGCCGGTATCGCCGTTGATGAGCACGGACGCATCCGTCGGCGCCACGTTGGCGATCAGCCGCCGCACTTGTTCGATAGCCGGACTGCGCCCGATGATGCGGCTCTGCCCCGCCAGTTCGCGCCGCAGCGCCTGGTTCTCGAGCACCAGCGTGCGTCGCTCCAGCGCGCGGCGTACCGCTTCGATCCGCCGCTCGGAAGCAAACGGCTTCTCGATGAAGTCGTACGCGCCGTCGCGCATGGCTTGTACCGCCATCGAAATGTCGCCGTGACCGGTGACGAGTATTACCGGCACTTCGGGCGCGCGCTCGCGGCATTGCGCGAGCAGGTCGAGACCGCTTGCGCCCGGCAAACGGATATCGCTCACGATCACGCCCGTATAACTCGCGTCGATGGCGCGCGCCGCCGCTTCGACGCTGCCGTGGCCGATCACGTCGAAGCCCGCGAGCTGCAGGCTCTGCACGCTCGCGCGCCGCACGAGTTCGTCGTCTTCGATATAGATCACCTGCGAACCGGTGCTCATGGTCTTGCCCCTTGTGTTGCCTCATGCACGCCGGCCTTCAGGCGCGGCGCAACGTCAGTACGAATTCGGCGCCGTAGGAACCGTCGGCGTCGGCTTGCGTGCCGCCTTCGGGACCGGCCGCGACGATCGGCGCCACGCGATTGCGCGCGATCAGCGTACCGCCATAATCTCGCGCGATCGCCGACGAAATCGCGAGTCCCAAACCGAGCCCGTGACCCGTTTCCTTCGTCGTGAAGAACGGCTCGAAAAGGCGCGGGAGCACGTCGGCGGGAATGCCGGGGCCGTTGTCGCGCACCACGATCTCGACCACGGTTTCGCGCGCGTCGAGTTCCATGACGATGCGCGGGGCATCGCAGGACGCGACGGCATCGAGCGCGTTGCCGATCAGGTTGATGAGCACTTGCTCCAGCCGCAAGTCCTCGCAACGCACGAAGACCGACGCGCATTCGCCTTCGATCTCCGGCGCGATATCGAGCGCAACGTTCTTCATGCGCGGCCGCAGCATGGCGAGCGTGTTGTGCAGCGCGCGTGCGACGTCAGTGCGCGCGTTCTTCGGCCGCGCCTTCGCGACGAAGAGCTTGAGCTGATTCGTGATCTTGCCCATGCGCTCGGTGAGCGACGCAATCGCTTCGAGATTCTCGCGCGCCGCCGCCTGATCGCCGCGCTCGATCAACACGCGCGTGTTGTCCGAAAAGCTGCGCAGAGCCGCAAGCGGCTGATTCAATTCATGCGTGATGCCGGCCGCCATTTGCCCGAGCGCGGCGAGCTTGCTTGCCTGGATGAGTTCGTCGTGCGCCGCGCGCAGGTCCTGTTCGGCGCGCGTGCGTTCGTTGACTTCTTTCGTCAGTTGCTCGTTGGCCTCCGACAGATCCGCTGTGCGTTCCGCGACGCGTTGATTCAGTTCGGCATACGCGGTCTGCAGCATCTCGCGGCTGCGGATCATCTCGCGCACGCGCGCGCGCCGCATGCGCCAGTAAAACGCCAGCAGACACAGCGACACGAATACGAGGGCCGTCACGACCACCGCGTTTTGCGCGGCGCTCTCGACCGGATCGAGCGGCGCCATCGTGATCAACTGCCAGTCGGGCTCGCCGATAGAACGCCGCGTCGCCAGAAAGCTCGGCGCATTTCGCCCGCCGCCGACGCGCACGATCTGCGCGCCGCCTTCGAGCGTCTTTGCGATGGTCATCGGCAAGGGCGTGATGGGCTGTTGCGCGTACTGGCGCGTCTGATAGACGGACGCCTCGACGCTTTGCGGCAACGGCCTCACGGTGTGATATTTCCACGAAGGCACCGAGGAAAGAAAGATCACGCCGTGGTCGTCGGTGACGAGTAGCGGCTCCGTGGCATCCGCGCCTTGCAGCCATTCGAGATTGAGCTTCACGACCGCCACGCCGATCAGTTCGCGCGTGCCTTCCTTGAACACCGGCTGCGAGATGTAATAGCCCGGTTCCAGCGAAACGGTGCCGAGCCCGAAAAAGCGTCCGACGCCGCCCTTCGCGGCATCGACGAAATAAGGTCTGAAAAGATATTCGACGCCGACAAAACTGTCCGGTCCGCGCCAGTTGCTAGCGGCGACGCAGAAGCCGTCCTTGCGGATCAGATAAGTCGCGGTGGCGTGCGCGCGCTGGTTGAGATCTTCGAGATACTGGTTCGCGCGATCGACGTTGTTGCGGTCGGGCGTGTCGAGCACGTTCTGCACGAGCGGATGGCGCGACAGCAGATACGGCAGATATTCGTAGCGGTCGAGCGTGCTTTTGAGCGTGTTCGTAGTGCGATCCACGCGCACCGCGGCATTGAGCCGAAGCTCGTCGATACCCCGCCGCCACGCGATCTGCCAGGTGAGCGCGCAACACGCCGCAAGCAGAGCGGCGAGCGCGAAGAACACGAGGATGCGGCGCGACACGTGAGCAGATTCCCGCAAATGAGTATCTGCCATTGTGGCATACGCGCCTTCGATGTAAGGCCGCGGCGAAGCGCCGGTTGGCTGATGCTTCGCCGCGTGCATGGCTGCCTGCTTTCCGCGGCTTTAAGCGACGGTTTTGGGTTCGTGCTCGGCCGCGCCGTGCTTGAGCGCGTCGCGCAGCTTGTTGCGATCGAGCTCGTTCTCCCACGCCGACACCACCACCGTCGCCACGCCGTTGCCGACGATATTCGTCAGCGCGCGGCATTCGCTCATGAAGCGGTCGATGCCGAGAATCAGCACCATGCCCGCCAGCGGAATGGTCGGCACGACTGCAAGGGTTGCCGCCAGCGTGATGAAGCCCGCGCCGGTCACGCCGCTTGCGCCCTTGGACGTGAGCATGGTCACCGCGAGCAGCGTCAATTGCTGGCCCCAGCTTAAGTCCGTGTTGGTTGCCTGCGCGATAAACAGCACCGCCATCGTCATGTAGATGTTGGTGCCGTCGAGATTGAACGAGTAGCCCGTCGGCACGACGAGACCCACGACCGAGCGCGAGCAGCCGAGCTTTTCGAGCTTGAGCATCAGTTGCGGCAACGCGGCTTCGGACGAACTCGTGCCGAGCACGATCAGCATCTCTTCCTTGATGTAAGCGACGAAGCGCAGGATCGAGAAGCCCACCATCCGCGCGATGGTGCCGAGCACCACGAGCACGAAGACGATCGACGTCAGATAAAACGTGCCGATTAGCTTGAGCATGGGCAGCAGCGAGCCGATCCCGTACTTGCCGATGGTGAACGCCATCGCGCCGAACGCACCGATGGGCGCGAGTTTCGTGATGATGCCGACCATGCCGAACAGCACGCTCGACAGCCCTTCGATGAAGCTCGTCACCACGCGGCCGCGTTCGCCGAGATGCGCGAGCACCGAGCCGAACAGGAGCGCGATCAATAGAATCTGCAGGATTTCACCTTGCGCGAACGCGGAGATCAGCGTGTCGGGGATGATATGCAGGAAGAAATCGACCGTGCTCTGGCCGTGCGCCTTGGTCGCGAACGACTCGACGGCCTTGTGGTCAAGCGTCGCGGGATCGACGTTGAAGCCGACGCCGGGCTTGAGCACGTGCGTGGCGATGAGGCCGAGGACGAGCGCGAAGGTCGAGACGACTTCGAAATACAGCAGCGCCTTGCCGCCGACGCGTCCGACCTTCTTCATGTCCTCCATGCCGGCAATACCGGTCACGACGGTACAGAAGATGATCGGCCCGATCACCATCTTGATGAGTTTGATGAAGCCATCGCCGAGCGGCTTCATGTCGGTGGCGAGAGCGGGATAGAAATGCCCGAGCGCGATACCGATGGCGATGGCCAAGAGCACCTGCACGTACAGGACTTTATAGAAAGGTTTCTTCACGATAGTTCCAGGCAAAGGTCAGGCAGTTGGCGAAAAAAGAGCCAGCGGCGGGCTTTGACGCTTGATGCGTGTCGATTGTGTTGGCGACGAGCATCGGAAACGCGTCGTTCGAGCGAGAGCCGCTACGTCGACGGATTCAGGAACGGATGGATGCGAAGGGATTCATCAGCTTGTCTCCTTGACTTTTATAGACGGCTTCGCGGGCCGTAACTCTTCTATTGCAAGGGCAATGCCAGACTTTTTGCTGCGTAACCTGCTGATTTGGCTGAATATTTTTAGGACCTTGGCGATTGCCAATCCAGCTTTCCGGAAATCCGGAAAATGCTTGTCCGGGAGTTCGGACTATTCGATGCCGTCTGTCACGACGTCTTGGTGTGGGCGATGTTCCCGCCATCTGCGCGCTGTTGGCCAAAAAAAACCCACGGTCTCCGTGGGTTTTCTTCTTCGTGCGAAATGCAGGAAAGGCAGTAAGCAGCTTTAAACCACGCCAGCGCCATGCGCCTGCAAATCCGCGTGATAGCTCGAACGGACCATCGCGCCGACTGCCGCGTGCGTGAAGCCCATCTTGTACGCTTCTTCTGCGTACATCTTGAACGTGTCCGGATGCACGTAAGCCCGCACGGGCAGGTGATGCTCCGACGGTTGCAGGTACTGGCCGATGGTCAGCATGTCGACGTCGTGCGCGCGCAAATCGCGCATTACCTGAAGAATTTCTTCCTCGGTTTCGCCAAGACCGACCATTAGCCCGGACTTGGTCGCGACCTCCGGATGCAGCGCCTTGAAGTCCTTCAAGAGCTTGAGCGAATGATGATAATCCGAGCCCGGACGCGCTTCCTTGTAGAGACGCGGCACGGTTTCCAGATTGTGGTTCATCACGTCTGGAGGCGCGGCGGTCAAAATGCCGATCGCGCGATCCAGCCGGCCACGGAAGTCCGGCGTCAAGATTTCGATGCGCGTTTCCGGCGAATGCTCGCGCACCTGCCGAATGCACTCGACGAAGTGCGCCGCGCCGCCGTCACGCAGATCGTCGCGATCCACGCTCGTGATCACCACGTACTTCAGCTTCAGCGCGCCGATGGTGCGCGCGAGATTCAACGGCTCTTCCGCATCGAGCGGGTCTGGACGGCCGTGGCCCACGTCGCAGAACGGGCAACGGCGCGTGCATTTGTCGCCCATGATCATGAACGTGGCCGTGCCCTTGCCGAAGCACTCGCCGATATTCGGGCAGCTCGCTTCTTCGCAAACCGTATGCAGATTGTGTTCGCGCAGAATCTGCTTGATCTCGTTGAAACGCGAACTGCCGGTGGCCGTGCGTACGCGAATCCATTCCGGCTTCTTGAGCTTTTCGATCGGGATGATCTTGATCGGGATGCGCGCGGTTTTCGCCTGCGCCTTCTGCTTCGCGGTGGCGTCGTAGGCGGCGGGCGGAACGGCGGTGTTGCCGTCGGTCGATCCAGCAAGATTTGCGGTTGCGTCAGTCATTCGCTTGATCCGTTTGAGTCTGCTTGGACGGCGGCGCCGTCGTGCAATTGTGCGGCGGCAGCAGGAACGCCGTCGATCTGATGCGCCAGCCGTTCGGCGAGCGTCGCGGCTACGTCGCGCCAGTCGGCTTCGACGCCGAGCGTCGCCATGTCGACCGTTTCGAGTCCCGCGTAGCCACACGGGTTGATCGCGAGGAAGGGCTGCAGGTCCATCCTCACATTGAGACTCACGCCGTGATAACTGCAGCCGTTGCGAATCTTGAGTCCCAGCGCGGCGATCTTCGCGCCTTCGTGCAGCGCGTGCGAACCGGCGTTGGCGCCCAGTTCCGTGTGCCGCGCGGAAGGCTTCGCGACATAAATGCCAGGCGCGCCGACCTTACGATCCGTGACAAGATTATACGATGCAAGGGTTTCGATCACGGCCTCTTCGATCCGGCGCACCAGTTCACGCACCATCAGCTTGCGACGCCGCAGATCGAGCAGCAGATAGGCCACGATCTGACCGGGCCCGTGATAGGTGATTTGTCCGCCGCGATCCACCTTGATGAGCGGAATGCCGCTGTCGGCCAGGAGCAGATGCGCCGGGTTGCCGGCAAGTCCGAGCGTGAACACGCGCGGATGTTCGACGAGCCAGATTTCGTCTTGCGTCTCGGGCGTGCGTGCGTCGGTGAAGGCGCGCATCGCGTCGAAGCTTTCCTGATACGGCTCTAAGCCGCGCCAGCGCAAAATGACCGGATGGTCGCCGAAGCGGAAGACGCTGGACGGTTCGGCGGGAGTGGAGCGTTCCGGCGCGAAAGCGGTGGAAATGGCGGGCATGATTCCGATAGTTTACCGAAATCGCTCGATGCCCGCCGACGCTGAACCCGAAGATAATGCGCCGGACTGCGCTTCAGACCGTGCGCCAGCCCGAACGCAACCGCTGCGCGAGACGTTCGATGCTCGTCGATACCCAGTGGATCGCGCGCTCGTCGCAGCGCGGCACAATGGTGAAGACGACTTGCGCGGGGCGGTCGCCGTCCACCGAAAGCCATAGGCGTTCGCGTTCGCGCAACTTGAGTTGGTCGCCGGGCACGAGCCAATAGTCTTCGGTGTCGTTGCTGCGCGTCGCCCAGACCGTGCTGCCTTGCACCGAAAGCCGCGTGCCACGCACGATGCGCATCGGCACCGTTTCGCCCGGCTTGATTTCGAAGATGACGCTTGTTGATATTTCTCGCATGATCCACTCCGCCAAAGGAACGTTTCGATGACTACAATCCTAGGCGTGGCAAGGCGTTGAACCAAACGATCAATTTTCACTGCTATGTGAGCCAGATTGACAACCGACCCTCAGACTATCCATACAGATTTGCGCCAGTTGCCCGCTCTGAATGCGCTTCGAGCGTTCGAAGCCGCCGCGCGTCATGAGAGTTTTTCGCGCGCCGCCGACGAGCTCTTCGTGACGCACGGTGCGGTGAGCCATCAGATTCGCGCACTCGAAGCCGAACTGGGCGTGCCGCTTTTCGCGCGCGACGGCAAGCGCGTACGCCTGACCGATCGCGGCCGCCAGTACGCCGTCGAAGTGCGGGCCTCGCTCCTTTCGCTGGCCGAATCCACACGACGAATTCGTTCCGGCGACCGGGACCGTCGCTTGATCGTGTCGATGCTTTCGTCGTTCTCGGCGCGCTGGCTGACGCCGCGCGTGGGCAAATTCATCGAGAAGCATCCGGAAGTGGATCTGGAACTACACTCGACGAACGCGCTCATCGACTTCAATCGCGACGATGTGGACCTCGCAATTCGCTTCGGCTACGGCAAATACGCCGGTCTGCATACAGAAGAGTTGCTCGACGAAGTGTTCTTCCCCGCGTGTTCGCCGCGCTTCAACGGCGGCAATCTGCCGCGCACGCCGGCCGATCTGGCGAACCTGCCGCTGCTGCGTTCGAACGACGAGTTGTGGCGCCCGTGGTTCGACGCAGCCGGCCTGACGGAAACGCCGGAACCGAAGCGCGGCGTTCTGTATGAGGATTCGTCGAATCTGCTGCAGGCGGCGATCGACTGTCAGGGAGTCGCGCTGGTGCGAAGGTCGCTGGCGATGCAGGAAATCATCGCGGGAAGGCTTGTGCGTTTATTCAACGTGGATGGTCCGAGCCCGTGGACCTATTTCTTCGTCTGCCCGCCCGCGGCGATGCAAACCGCGCGCGTGCAGGCATTTCGCAATTGGATTTTCGACGAAGCCGAGCAGTTCCGGCAGCTCTACGAACGCACGCCCGCAGTCTGCGACGCACCCGAAAGCACGCTCAAAGCACTACCTTGACCATGGGATGGCCGGTAAGCGCGCGATAGATGTCGTCCAGATGCGCGCGGTTCTGCGCGCGCACGGTGCAAGTCAGGCCGGTGTAATTGCCGCCCGACGAAGGCCGCGCTTCGACGCGCCCGTCGTGAAACTCGTTGTCGTATTCACGCAGTACGTTGACGATCGCGTCCTGAAACTCCGGATGCGTCTTGCCCATCACCTTGATCGGAAAGTCGCACGGAAAGTTGAACAACGCGTCGATGTCGGGGTTTGCGGCGGTTTTGGGTTTGGATTCGGACATGGCTTTCTCCTTCGCATGGCGCGGTTCGCTCACAGGCCGAACTCGCGCGTCTTGGCTCGCTGATAAGCGCCATACAGCGCAGCATAGACCGCGCCGGGCCGGCCGTCGCCAACGCGCTGACCGTCGAGCGTCGTAATCGGCATGACCTCTTTGGTCGCCGAACTGATCATGAGTTCATCGGCCGCGCGCAGTTCGGCTTCGGTGATGTCGCGTTCCTCGAACACGATGCCCGCTTCCTTCGCCAACTCTTCGATGAGGCTGTAACGGATGCCTTCCAGAATGCGCGGTCCACGCGGCGCACCGAGGAGCGTGCCGCCTTTCACTACCCAGACATTTGAGGACGAACCTTCGGTTAGCAAGCCGTCGCGCAACTGGATGGTTTCCAGCGCGTCGTGTTCGGCGGCGTGCTGCGCCATGAGCACATTGCCGAGAAGCGAGGTCGATTTGATATCGCAATGCAGCCAGCGCTTGTCTTCGGCGGTGACGGCGGCCGCGCCGCGAGCCCGCGCCTCGACGCTCGGAAACACGAGTTGTCCGACCATGACGAACACGGTCGGCGTGATGCCCGCCGGAAAGGCGTGGCCGCGCCGCTTCGCCACGCCGCGCGTGACCTGGATGTAGACGAGCGCATCGCCGGCGCCGGCGTTCGCTTCGATCGCACGGGCGATCAACGCGCGCCAGCCGGCATCGTCGAAAGGATTGGCGATGCTGATCTTGCCGAGACTGCGTTCGAGTCGCGCGAGATGCTGAGTCAGGCGAAACGGCAGACGCTCGCCGTTTGCCTGCGCGTAGAGCGGCACGACTTCGTAGATGCCATCGCCGAAAATGAAGCCCCGGTCCAGCACCGGAATGCGCGCTTCGGAAAGCGGGCCCCACTCTCCGTTCAGATAGACCGTCGGGTCGAAGTCTTCGGCGATGCTCATCGAACCTGCTCCTTACTTACGCTTTTGCCACATCAACAAAGCCGAATCCCACAAGCGGCCGAAGATGCCGGCTTCCGGCACGTCCTGCAGCGCGACCAGCGGGAACTGCGCGACGTCCTTGCCGTCCGCGACCATCTTGACGGTGCCGATTTGCTGGCCCTTCTTGATCGGCGCGATCAGCAAATCGTTACGCGTGACCGTGGGCTTGACCTTTTCGCCGAGACCCTTAGGCACGGTGATGTACTGATCCGTCTCGACGCCCGCCTGCACGTTGTCGGACGCGCCCTTATACACGCGCGGCGATTCGATCACCTGATTCGCCTTGAAGAGACGCACCGCGTCGTAGGCCGTGTAACCGTAGTTGAGCATCTTCAGGCTGTCTTGCACGCGCGCGGATTCCTTCGGCTCGCCCATCATCACGGCGACCAGACGGCGGCTCGCGTCGGGCGTGCCGACGAGCGGGCGCTTGGCCGTCGCGATCAGGCAATATCCCGCCGCCTTGGTGTGACCGGTCTTGAGACCGTCGACGGAAGGATCGAGCCACAGAAGACGATTGCGATTCGGCTGCTTGATCTTGTTGTACGTGAAGTCGCGTACCGAGAAGATGCTGTAGTACTCGGGGAAGTCGCGGATGAGGCGCGTGGACAGCACCGCCAGGTCGCCCGCCGTCGTGTAGTGCTGCGGGTCGGGCATGCCGTTTACATCGGCGAAATTGGTGTGCTTCATGCCAATGCGCTTGGCGCCGGCGTTCATCAGCGTGACGAAGTTGCCTTCGCTGCCGCCGACGAGTTCGGCAAGCGCGATGGCCGCGTCGTTGCCCGACTGGATGATCATGCCGTAGACCAGGTCATGCACGGTTACCGGCTTGTTCGCCTCGATGAACATGCGCGACTCGTCCGTCTTCACGCGGCGCACGGCCTCGGTCGGCATCACCGTCTGGTCCATGTTGATCTTCTTCGACTTCAACGCGTCGAAGACGAGATATGCGGTCATCAGCTTGGTGAGCGATGCCGGTTCCACACGCTCATCCGGATTGCCCGATGCGAGCACCTGATTGCTGGTGGCGTCGACGAGCACCCATGAATGCGCGGTGACGTCCGGCGGCGGGACTTGCGCAAAGGCGCTCGCGGCGGCGAGCACGGCGGGCATCACGATAGCGGCTTGCAACGTGCGACGCTCGACTGCTGAAAGGGGAGAAACAGACAAGCCGGAAGGGAAAAAGCGCATAGGATCGGTCGGAAGAAGAAGCATCGGCGTTTCGCCGGGTGTGATCGGCGTTGGCGAAACGCGGGTTGAACAGGTGGACCGTCGATACCGGTCGCGCTAGTCGCTCGTGTTGCCAGCCAATGGTCTTCGACTGGTCACGCGAACTCGCGCTTACTCGACAGACGGACGCGCCATCGAAGTCTATCGCCGCGCACGCGAAGAAAACCGTGAGCGTTCCGACGCCCGGGCAACATGAGTACGAAACGCAGGTCTTCGAATATCGCGTGAGCCCGCATGAAAGCTTGCGCGCTCGGGCGCCGGGTCTTCGCTGCGTCACGCAACATGAAAGGCCATTCGGCAGGACGTTTGCTCACGCTCGCAGCAAAAAATTCTGCGTCATTATACGCGCGCCGAGGGTGCGGTTTCCGATGAATCTACGGACAAGACGCGTGTTTTCACGTTTGCCGCGCCGCAATTCGAGGGATTACGCCGATAGCCATTCGAGCGCCGATTCGCGCGGCGAAACGCTCGATGACGACGAGATTGAAACGCTCTTTCAGCGCCAGGCATCGACGATGATGCGTTTCAAAACATGCAGCTTGCGATGGAAGAAATGCTCGCCGCCCGGGATCACGACAACCGGCAATTCCTGCGGGCGCGCCCAGTCGTAGACGGAGGAAATGGGCACGGTCTCGTCCACTTCGCCGTGGATCACGAGCGTGCTTTCGGGCACGGGCGCGACGTCCCAGCGGCTCGCAGCGGTGCCCGCAAAGACCATGCGCTCGATACTCTTGCCGCTTTCGACGAGCCGCTTCGCGACATGCGACAGCACGAAGGTGCCGAACGAAAAGCCCGCGAGCACGAGCGGCACGTCTTCCTGGCCCGGCTGCGCGCGCATGTGGTCGATGAGCGCGAGCAAGTCGTCCTGTTCGCCGATACCGTTGTCGTGCTCGCCCGCCGTCTGGCCGACGCCTCGAAAGTTCGAGCGATACGTCGTGTAGCCGAGTTGCACGAAGGTACGCGCGAGCGTCTGCGCGACCTTGTTGTCCATCGTGCCGCCGAAGAGCGGATGCGGATGCGCGACGAGCGCGATTCCGCGCGGCGCTTTATCGGCGGCATCGGTCCGGTCGAGCGCGACTTCGATCTTGCCCACTGGACCGTCGATCAGGAATTTTTCGGTTTGCGCGTTCATCGGGTTACTGAGTCTGGGTCACCAAGCGGTCACGCGGGTTGATCGATCAGAAGGCGCTCAACGATCTTGCCGTTCGCAAGATGCGAATCGACGATCTCGTCGATGTCGGTTTCGTCGATATACGTGTACCACGTGCCTTCCGGATACACGACGAGCACGGGGCCAAGTTCGCATCGGTCGAGACAGCCAGCCTTGTTGATGCGCACGTTGCCCTCGCCCGCGAGGCCAAGTTTCTTCACGCGCTTCTTCGCGTGTTCCTGCATTTGCTGCGCGTTGCAATTGGCGCAGCTCGGGCGCGCGGCGTCGGCATCGCGCTGATTGAGGCAGAAGAACACGTGGTACTTGTAGAAAGAGTCCATGGCGTGGGGCCTTTAGTGTGTTCGGATCGATTATAGCGAGCGATGTTCATGCCTACCCGGCCCGCGCCCGCCGCCGCGCGAGCCACGCGCGCTCCGCCGCCGACGCGAGCCAGCCGAGCGCCGCGTAAGGCCACACCCACGCGAGCCAGTGCAGAAGGCCGTTGAAGTGCAGATAGCGCCCTTGCCGCCAGTCGGCCAGCACGATGTCGAAGTACGGATTCAGCGGCAGCAGATTGACGAGCGCAAGCCCCGCGACGAGCGCCGCGCCGGCAAGCACGGCGCGCAACGAGCGTGGCAATGCAACCGACAGCACGGCCGCCAGCGCGCCGATCGCGATGCCTTCGAGCGCACCGTCCGTTGCCCAGTCGTAAAAAAGTCCCGCGCGCGATTGCAGAAACGTCGCGGCCGCCTTGGCGAACAACGTCGCGACGATCAGGCCGAGCATCAGCCGGATGCGGGGCGCGCGCTCGCGCGTGAGCAAGGTTGCAAGTACGAGCGCCGCATACAAATTGCACGACGTGATGATCGCTTCCCATGCGTCGTCGGGCAGGAGCGCGCCGAGCCGGTCCGACCAGGTTTCGAGGTCCCACGAGGCGGGCGCCCAGGCGAGGATCGCGTCCTGCATCGCGGGATCGAGCCCGTCCCAAAGCGCGCGCGGCAGGTCGCCACCGCCGAACAGATAAGGCGCGGGGAACATGCCGGCGAACGGCCACAGCGCCGTCAATCCGATCACATACGCCGCGTGCCGCTCGAACCAGGTGAAGCGGATGCGCCTGAGCCAGCCGCGATCGAGCAGCGCACTCGTCGCGGGCGCGATCAGCACGCCGCCGACGAGCGCGCCGAACGCATTGGCGGCGAGATCGAGATTGGAGGCGACGCGCGTCGGCAAGTAAGTCTGGATGGCTTCCATCGCGCCCGACAGAAGCGCGCCGCCGAAGAGCGCGAGACACACCGCCACCGATCCCCTGAAGCGCGGATAAAGCGCCAGCACGATCAACGCGCCGAGCGGCATGTAGCCGAGCACGTTGGTGATGACATCGAACGCGGTCAGATACTGCGGCAAGGGATCGGCGATGAAAGCAAACGGCCCGATGCCGAGCGTGCGCCAGCCCGAAAACGGATACAGCGACGCATAGACCACGAGCGTCGCGTAGGCGGCGAGCGCCTGCCGGGAAAACGCCGACGGGCGGCGCTGCCATTGCTTGATCGTCATGAGCCGCGCGAATGCCTCATTGTGCGGCGGCGGTGAGCGGCTGCTTGTCGAGCCACGCGCTGAGTTGCGAAATCATCTCGTCGGACGCGGCGGCGAGCGCGCGTGCGCCGCCCGCCGCGTCGCCGGTGGGCGCGCTCGATTCGGTGCTGAAGCTGCGTTGTGCGACGACGCGTCCCTGCTGCGTGAGCGTCGCGCGCACCGCGACCAGACCGTGGCTGCGCTCGGGCGCATCGAAGACTTGCTCGAAGCGCGTGAGTTCGACTTCGAGCAAGGCCGCGCGCACCGGATCGGCGCCCGTAAGAACCGGACCGCGCGCCGACAAGCTGTCGCGCAGACGTTGCGTCAGGAGTTGCGCGGGCGGCATCGTCCAGTGACTGTTCGAATAGTTGCCGGTGCGTTGTGCATCGACATAACTGAGCCGGTAGATGAAGTCGTCCGTTTCGAGATTGCGCGGCGCGCTCACGGCCAACACCTTGACCGGCGGCGTGGTGGCCGGCGTGCTGTTCGCGCTCTGGTCGATGGCGGGCGCGACGCCCAGGTCGTAGCGCACGTTCGGCATCGCCGATGGCGTGGACGCGCACGCCGCGAGCATCGTCATGCAGGCGAGCGCGAGCGCGGCGGTCATCGTCATGTTGCGGTGGTCGTTGTGCATAGCGTTCCTTCGAATCACGTCAATGCGCCGTCGGCGTTGGGCTTGCGGGCCACGCGAAGCCCGGTTCGCCCGGCCCCGGCGACTTCTGCGGCGCGCCGAACAACACGCTGCGCGGATTGGTGCTGAATGCATCGGCGGCGCGGTCGACGGAACGCGCGGCGCTGCCGACGTCGTCGGTGAACGAGTAAAGGCGCGGCAACGCTTCGAAGCCCACGCGCGCCGTCACGTTGCGCAGCGACTCGTTCATGTCGGTGAGCGCCGCAGCCGCCTGGTCGGCCGCATTGCCCGCCTTGTTCAGATTGGTGACGAACGGGCCGTCGGGCCGGTTCAGGTTTTGAATCAGCGTATTGGTCGATGCCAGCGTGCGGTCGAGTTGCTTGAGCGTCTGCGGCAAATGCTCGGTCGCGGGCGACACCTGATTGGTAAGTGTCGCAATGCCGTCGGCGGCATTTTTCAGGCTCTTCGTCGTGTCGAGCAACTGGACGCGCACATCGTCGGAGAGGAACTTGTCGGCATCTTCGGAGAGGCGTTCGAAGCGCTTGAGGATGACGTCGCCGCGCTCCTGCAATTGTTCGAAGAGACCGGGACGCATCGGCACTTCGGCCACGTTCTGCGCCGACGATGGCAACGCGCTCGGGTCTTTCCCCGTGTCGTCGAGCTGCACGAACGCGATGCCCGTCACGCCCTGAAAGCCGAGCGTGGCGAAGGTGGAATGCGTCATCGGCGCGTTCTGGTCGACGAGAATGCGAATGCGGATCTGCCCCGGATGCGCTTTATCGAAGCGAATGGACTGCACCTTGCCGACGCCGAGACCGCGATAACGCACGGAGGCGTCCGTAAAAAGCCCGGTCACGTTGGTGCGGGCGATGAGGTCGTAAGGCACGCGCACCGTGCGGTCCACGTTGAAGAAGAACACCGCGAACGCAATGGCGAGCACGAGAACGATGGTGAACAGTCCGGTCCAGAACGCATGTGATTTGTTTTCCATCGTCATGTTCCTTTGCTTGCTGGCTCGCGCGTGCGGTGGCCTTCGCGTCGTTGGCGGGAGGTGCTCATTTGTTGACGCTGATGGTCGCGTCCTCCAGCGCGGCGGCGGGCAGCTTTGCGCGGCGTTCGGGCGGCAGCGCCTGCAATGCGCGCCGGCCCCGCCGCCCCAGAAAATATTCGCGGATGAACGGATGATCCACCGCGCACGCTTCTTCCACGGGCGCCGCGACCAGTACGCGCCGGTCCGCCAGCACGGCGACACGGGTGGACAGCGCGACCATGGTATCGAGATCGTGTGTGACGAGCACGACAGTCAGCCCGAGCGCGCGATGCAGGGTCGCGATGAGATCGACGAATTCATCGGAGGCCTTCGGATCGAGACCGGCGGTGGGTTCGTCGAGAAACAGCAGTTCCGGTTCCAGCGCAATGGCCCGCGCGATGCCCACGCGCTTCACCATTCCGCCCGATAACGCCGACGGCATCTTGCTCGCGTGCTTGCACGACAGCCCGACCATTTCGAGCTTGAGCATGACGAATTCGCGGATCAGGTCTTCGGGAATCTTGCCGAGTTCGCGAAACGGCTGCGCGATGTTGTCGTACACGGAAAGCGACGAGAACAGCGCGCCTTGCTGAAACATCATGCCGGAACGCGTGCGCATCATTTTCGCGGTTTCGTCGTCCATGTGCGCCCATTCCTCGCCGAGCACGCGGATACTGCCCGAAGTCGGCGATTCGAGGCCGAGAATCTGCCGCACGAGCGTGGTCTTGCCCGAACCCGAGCCGCCCAGCAACGCGACGATCTCGCCGCGCCGCACATTCAGATTCAGATGCTCGTGAATCACCGTTCGGCCATAGCGCTTGGTGACGTCGCGCACTTCGATCACCGGCTCGGCGATGACGGGCGGCGGCTGATGACGAACGGCAGTGGCAAGGGTCGTCGACATATGCGCCTATAGCCCCACGTTCTGAAACAGGATGGCGAAGACGGCATCCGCGAGAATCACGATGGTGATGGAACTGACCACGGAAGTCGTCGTGCCTTCGCCGAGACTCTGCGAATTCGCCTTGATGCGAAAGCCGAAGTGACACGCGGCAAGCGCGATCAGCATGCCGAACACCACGCCTTTGCCGAGTCCGATCCACAAATTGGCGATAGGCACGACCGAAGGCAGCGAGCGGATGAAGAACGAGATGTCGATGGACAACACGAGCTTCGCCGCGACTGCGCCGCCCGTCAGCGCGATGATGTTGGTCCACATGACGAGCAGCGGCATGGCGATACCGAGCGCGATCACGCGCGGCAAGACGAGCCGCAGACCGTGCGGGATGCCCATGACCTGCATGGCATCGAGTTCTTCCGTCACGCGCATGACGCCGATCTGCGCGGTGATGGCCGAACCCGAGCGTCCGGCGACGAGAATCGCGGAGAGCACCGGCCCGAGTTCGCGGATCACCGAGAGCCCGAGAATATTCACGATGTACTGATTCGCGCCGAACACGCGCAACTGCTGCGCCGACAGATAACTGAGCACGATGCCGATCAGAAACGCCACCAGCGCGGTGATGGCGAGCGCCTGCGCGCCGGCGCTATAGATGTTCGCGGAGATTTCGACCCAGGGAATGCGCCTCGGCCGCCGCACGAGCCCGAAGAGATCGAGGACGAAGCCGCCGAACATCGACAGGCCGCCTTGCAGATGGTCGAAGAAGCCGAAGATCAGTTCCCCGAGTCGCGTGACCGGGTTGGTGCGCGTGACGACTTCGGGCTCTTCGCGTTCGGCGTCGAGCAGCGCGACACGTTCGAAGATTTCGCGTTGCGTGTCCGACAGCGCGATGGTCGCCGGCATGCGGCGGCCCCACACGCGCCAGAGCGCTTGTCCGCCGACGTGATCGAGCCGCTCGACCGACAGCAGATCCCATTGGCTGATGGCTTCGCGCCCGACCGCGCGCAGCCGCCGCGTCACACCGCTCTTGGCCCGGTCGCGCGCGAGCGCAAGCGCGGTCCACTGGCCCGAGAGCCGAACCACCTTGCCTTGCTGACCAGCTTCCACACTGAGGCGGGGCGGCGTGTCGAAGTTCAAGGAACAATGCGCGTCAGAACGCGGCGTGAAGGGGAGAGGACATTGTAACGAAGGTTAATGAGGCGGCGCTGTTATGGCGCGGGGGGTTGTGGGATGGCTTTAGACCGACTGGCTGAATTTACACGAGGCGCCGGTCACGAAAAACTGGCAACTGGAAATCCGGCCTCTTGTTATCAAATATGCTAACCTCAGAAACTGGCGACTGGACGATTGCGTACTACAACGCCCGCGTGAAGCGCGAGATCTTTTCGCTGCCGACAGGCATCCGTTCAGACTACTTGAGACTGCTGCGAATCCTGATGAAGCACGACCCCGCGTTGCGGCTGCCGCATTCACGGGCGCTCGGCGATGGTCTGTTCGAACTTCGACCGCACGGCGAAGAAGGTATCGGGCGAGTGTTTTATTGCACGCTGCTCGGCCAGCGGATCGTCATGTTGCACTCCTTCGTCAAGAAGACGCAGCAGACGCCCGACGACGAATTACGCATTGCCCGCAAGCGCATGATGGAGACGAAACGCAATGGCTAAAACCCGGCTGCAACGCGAACTGGAAGAGCGCTACGCTCCGGTTCCCCACACGCGCGAAGACACTGAGCGCATGATGGCGGACCCGGAATTCAAGGCCGCTTACGATGCACTCGAAAGCAAATATGCGCCGCTCGAAGCCTTTCTCGACGCGCGCGTGGCAGCGGGCCTGACACAAGCGCAAGTCGCCGAACGCATGGGAACGACCGCGTCCGCCGTCGCGCGGCTCGAAGCATCGCTTGCCAGCGAAAAACATTCGCCATCGGTATCGACTTTGCGCAAGTACGCTGCGGCTTGCGGCAAGCGGCTGAAGATCTCGCTCGTTTAGCGTGAGGTGAAGGCATCCGGCGTAAGGGCGCGCCGCTACAATACCCGCCATGAACCCACCCTCTTCCTTCGCCCCGGACGCGCCGTGGCGCATCGACCGTAACCGGCTCGCGACGCTGGCCGAGCGGCCTGCCCGCGAGTGGACCATCGAAATCGTCGATGAAACGGGCTCCACCAATGCCGACCTGCTCGCGAAATTTCGCGCCCAGCCGCGCGACAAATCGCACGAGGAAGCAAGCGCGCCGCTTGCGCGCATCGCTTATCTGCAGACAGCGGGACGCGGAAGACGTGGCCGCGCGTGGCTCGCGGAGCCGGGCAACGCGCTTCTGATGTCGGTCGGTTATGTGCTGAAGCGGCCCATCGAGGGGCTTTCGGGTCTGAGTCTCGCCATCGGCACCGCCGTGCTCGACGCGCTCGCGCGCCTGCCGCTCACGCCGTCCGCGCGTCCGGCGCTCAAGTGGCCCAACGACGTCCTGCTCGACGACGGCAAGCTCGCCGGCATCCTCATCGAAACGGCATGGAGCACGCCGCAAGCGACGGCGGTGGTGATCGGCATCGGCATCAACTTGCATGGCGTCGAACGGCTCGCCGCTCAGATCGATGACGTGCATCGCCAGGCAAACTCGGCCGCACCGGGCGCGACCCCGGCCGCGCTTGCGCGCGCCTGGCCCGATGCGAACCTTACCGAGACGCTCGCTGCGCTATTGAACGCGCTCGACGCCGCGCTGCCGCGCTTCGAAGCCGAAGGCTTCCGCCCGTTTCGGCAGCGCTGGATGGACGCGCATGCCTACGCCGGGCGCGAAGTCGTGTTGATCGATCAGGGTCTGGAAGTGACGCGTGGCATTGCGGCGGGTGTGGATGACGGAGGCCATCTGCTGATCGACGCGCCCGAAGGACCGCGCGTCGTCGCAACGGGCGAACTGAGTTTGCGCCTGGCGAAGGAGCGTCCGTGAGCGAGGCGCCGTGTTTGCTGATCGACGCGGGCAATAGCCGAATCAAATGGGCGCTCGTGGATTCGCGCGGCGAGTGGATGGCGAACGGGGCGTTCGAGCATGAGCGTGAGGAGACGGGTCTTGGCGACGTCGTGAAGCCGCTTCATGGTGCGCTCGATGCACGCGGCTCCGCGCTCTCGCAAACGCCCGCGCAAAGTGACTTAGCGCCGAAGTCACCTCATGACGCGGCCGATGCACGCGGCTTCGCGTTCTCACAAGCGACCGTGCAAGCTGACCCGGCGCCGAAGCCGCTTCATGAAGCATTCGAGGCACGCGATTCGTCGGCGCACACGCACGCGAATAAAGCACCCAACGGCGATGACGCGTCCATAACGTCCGAAGCAACAGCGCCAGCGACGCCATCGACCGAAGCCGCCTGGTCCGCGTTACCCACGCCATCGAGCGTGTGGATTTCCAACGTGGCGGGCGCCTCGGTGCAAGCGCGCATCGAACGTATGCTGGATGTACGCTGGCCCGATCTGCGGCGAACGGTCGTCCGGGCGAAAGCGCGGCAATGCGGCGTAGTCAATGGCTACACGGCACCGGAACGCCTCGGCAGCGACCGCTGGTCAGGCATGATCGGCGCGCGGGCAGCATTTCCCGGCGAACATCTGCTGATTGCCACCTTAGGCACGGCGACGACGCTCGAAGCCTTGCGCGCGGATGGCACGTTCATCGGCGGCCTGATCGCGCCGGGCTGGTCGTTGATGATGCAATCGCTCGGCAGCAACACGGCGCAGTTGCCGACGCTCGATGCCGCATCGGCACGCGCCGCGCTCGACCGAACCGCGAGTCGCTTCGCCACCGATACCGCCGCCGCGCTTTCCGCCGGCTGCCTGCTCGCGCAAGCGAGTCTCATCGAGCGCGCGTGGCACGATCTGCGCGCGCAATGGCAAGCCGAAGTGCGTCTCGTGCTGGGCGGCGGCGCGGCGAATGAAATCGCGGGCGCGCTGTCCGTGCCGCATACTCGCCATGATTCACTCGTGCTGTCCGGCCTGGCGCTCATCGCGCGCGACGCGACTGCGCCGATATCTCGCAAACTCTCTGATTGATTGACGGAGCCCAAGCATGCTGCGCTGGCTGATCGCCCTACTCATTTTGGCCAATCTGCTGATGTTCGCGATCGTGCGCAGCACTTTCGGACCGCTGCCCGCGGCCGGCGCGCGCGAGCCGCATCATCTGCTGGAACAGGTGCATCCGGAAACGCTGGTGACGCGGGCGCTGCATCCCGAAGAGGCGGCGGATCAGCCGCAAGTCGGCGCGCCCGCGCCTGCTGCAAATGTGCAGGAGCGGCCGCTTGGCCAGTGACTGCGTACGGCGCGCGCTTCGTTTTCGATCCCGCGCCTGCCGCGAATTCAGGTGCGCTCACTTGGCCGGTGAGTGCATATAACTTGTGAGTTCGTCGCTGTTCGTGAATGTCTCACCGTGCGGCCCAGCCTGATATTCGGCCGGTGATTCAATGCGTGGGCTCGCGTCTGCGCCGGCGGTGTCATCGTGTTTGTCGGTCTGCGATTCGGCGTGGAGTCCATGTACTGCTCGGCGTGCAAACCCTTATGTGTGCCTTGGCGAATGAATGCGCGCAGCCTTGACGGGCGATTCCCGTGCCTTGCGCCTATGCCCCAACAAGCAACTCAACCCTGCGCGCGAACCTTCCTGAGCAACGCAGTCGTCGACCGGTCATGCTCGAACGGAATGGCCAGCGCCGTGCCGCCCCAACCTCGCACGAGCGCCGATTCCGCGAGCTTGTCCATGTCGTAATCGCCGCCCTTCACGAGCACATCGGGATGCACTGCATCGATGAGTTGCAGCGGCGTCGTCTCTTCGAACTTCACCACCCAGTCCACGCTCTCGAGCGCCGCCAGCAACGCCATGCGATCGTCTTCGCGATTGATCGGCCGATCGTCGCCCTTGCCGAGCGTGCGCACGGAGGCATCGCTGTTCACGCCGACGATGAGCGTCGCGCCAAGCGCTTTCGCATCCGCGAGATAACTGACGTGACCGCGATGAAGAATGTCGAAGACGCCGTTGGTGAAAACAACCGGTCCGGCGAGGTTTAAGCGAAGCGCGGCGAGCGCATCGCGCGTGGTGATCTTGCGTTCGAAAGTGGCGGGCATGGCGGCGCTCAGTGCAGTAGAACTCGAAGCGCGATTGTGCCACGCGAGTACGTTCCTCCGAACGTCCTCCAGAGGTCATAAGCAAAACGGCCCGCCGGATTGCTCCGGCGAGCCGTTTCACCCATTGCGACCGAAGCCAGCCAGAACTCAGGCAGGCTGTTCCGCCGCACCGCCCGATGCCGCTTGCAGACGCTGCACCACTTCCTTGCGATAGCGGTTCAACTCCTGCGCGGTCACGAACGAGCGCTCGAAAAGAATCGAGAGGTTGTGCAGAATGCGCTCCACGACCTTCTTTTCCCAACTGTCGTCGAAGCGGATCTGGTCGTCGAGCCAGCGCTCGAGCCATTCGGGGTCCGGCAGACGCGACTGCACCGTATCACGCGGAAAGAGCGCCTGATTCACATGCAGATTCGTGGGATGCAGCGGCTTTTCCGTGCGACGCGCCGACGCCATCAACACGCCAATCTTGGCGAAGGCGGCGCGCGCGGTGTCGCCCGCTTGCACGAGCGCCTTCTTCATGTAGCGAAGATACGCGCCACCGTGACGCGCTTCGTCGCGCGAAATGGTTTCGTAGATATGCTTGATGACAGGCTCGGTATGCCATTCGGCCGCACGGCGATACCAGTGATTCAGGCGAATCTCGCCGCAGAAATGCAGCATGAGCGTTTCGAGCGGCGGCGCGGGATCGAATTCGAAGCGCACTTCGTGCAGTTCTTCTTCGCTCGGCACGAACTCGGGTTTGAAGCGCCGCAGATATTCCATCAGGACGAGCGAGTGTTTCTGTTCTTCGAAAAACCACACGCTGATGAAAGCCGAGAAGTCACTGTCGTTGTGATTGTCACGCAGGAACATCTCGGTTGCAGGAAGAGCGGACCATTCGGTGATCGCGTTCATCTTGATCGTCTTGGCCTGCTCGTCGGTGAGCAGAGACGCGTCGAACTTGTCCCATGGAATGTCCTTCTCCATGTCCCAACGGACGGATTCCAGCGATTTGTACAGTTCCGGATAAAGCATGGTGTTCATTGTCCACCCCTGATGCCACTTATGCGACGTTATATCTAAGATCTTCGGCACGAGCGTGCGGCGCGAATTGCTGCACGCAAGCAGCCAAGCTTTCAATTTTACGCGGGATTGCGACGGCCAAAGACGAAAACCGACAATGAAGCGCCAGTTAATGGCGCGCGGTACGCGTTGCGCTCCGCGTAAACACTGCACTTACGTGCAATGTTGCGTTGTCAGCGTCTTTTCTACCGTGGGTGAGGAGCGAGTCCTGTGCCTGAGGTATGTTCGATCGGCAGCCGCGTGTGCTGCCCGAGGCGTTGTTCCGCCGATGATGCCTGCCGCTGCCGACTATCATGTGACATGGTCGAGGCTCGCCGCAATTGCGCCGAGCCCTGCGTCAGCGGCGTTCGCCGATCATAGCACGGCGGATTGACGCCACTCGGCCACTGTTTCGTCGATAGGTCCAAGTCCAGGGAGGTGGTCGACGCCTTCCTGAAACTTGCGACGCAATGCAGGACTGCTACCGCCGACCCAAATGCGCACGTGTGGTGGAAGCATGTTGCGCAGGTCCGTTACGCCATTGGCGATGGACTGCGCCGGAAGCACGGCCGAAAACGACAGCGCCACGATATCGATGTAATGCATCTTCACCGCTTCGACGATATCGGTGAGCGGTGTCTGCAGGCCGAGCTGCATGCAGTCGCATTCAGACAGAGTAAACATGGCCTCTGCCAACAGAATGCCAAGCCCATGACCTTCGCCCGACAAAGTGGTGAGCAGCACGCGCGGGCGTCCGCCACGTCCGCGCAACGCATCGGAGAGCGGTCGAATCAGGGAGCGCAGAGTGCCTTGAATCGCTTCGCTGAAGAGATGCTCGTGGTACACCTGCAGCGTACCCGCTGCCCACGCGTTGCCGACGCGAGCCGCGAGCGGCGCCGCCACGTCCACGACGAAACGTTCCAAACCGTCGCGGGTCGCGCGCTTCAAGAGCAGAAACCGGAACTCGTCATAGGCGCCCGAGCGCAGCAGCGAAACCATGTGATCGAGTTCGACGTCCGGCGCATCCTGTCCCACACCCGACGACTGCGCCAGTTCCTGCAGTGCTTCGACTGGCTGCACGAGAACCTTGCTCGGCCGATGTCCCGCATCCAGCAGACGTTTGACGAGCCGCAGCTTGGACACCTGCTCTTGCGGATACAGGCGTTCGCCGCCGGCTGAACGCATGGGTTGCGGAAAGCCGTAGCGGCGCTCCCAAACGCGCAAGGTGTCTTTTGTCAGACCTATTTCCTGCGCGATTGCACCGATACCAACGCCGGATACCGCGAATTCAGCCGAATGGCTGTAGGACGATCTTTCGGATGACGCCGTCCCGTCGGGCACCCGTTCGAATTCTTGCTCAGATTGATTTGTCATGGACAATTCGGATTGAAAGCGAACACACGTACACTCGCACAAGGCGTTCCCGGCAGCGCGGATGGACAAAACCTTCCGAACAACCATCCAATCATAGACAAAAACTAGTCCGATCAGCGGCG
The DNA here is from genome assembly GCF_031450875.1 of Caballeronia sp. LZ001. Taxonomy (NCBI): domain Bacteria; kingdom Pseudomonadati; phylum Pseudomonadota; class Betaproteobacteria; order Burkholderiales; family Burkholderiaceae; genus Caballeronia; species Caballeronia sp. LZ001. The sequence goes on from NZ_JARTVX010000004.1 coordinate 2,972,772, forward strand.
TCGCGATTGCGGGGAACGAACGATTGCCATACAACGAACCGCCCGCGATACGTCCGGGCGGACTGTTGCGCCATTGGATATACGGAGAGAGTCGGCGTTTGGACGCACGCCGAGCGTTAAAAGTGGAATCGGGCAGAGCATACGAGGAACTTGCCCGAAAGCAAAAATAAGCCGGAGGAATGTGTGTGCCCCCGGCAGCTAGCTCGACTACTCTGCTTTCTTGCGCGGCGCGGCTTTCCTTGCGGGCGCTTTCTTCGCGGCGGTATCGGACGCCTTGTCGCCGTTATCGGAGTCGGATGTCGAGGACGCCGCGGCGTCACCGGATTCCGGCTGTACACCCGGCGCGCCCGTCATGCCGGGCTGCATCATGGCGAGATGCGCCAGTTGGTTGAACTGCGATTGCAGCACGTTCCACCAGCCGCTCGGATCGAACCCGGGCGGCAGCGCGGCATCCGCATTGGCTTCTTCCGACTCCTCGCTCGACGCCGCCGGTTGCGCCGCCGCTTGTGGCGGAGGCGTTTCCTTCGCCGCGCCGGTCATCGGCCAGCCGGCTGCAGATTTCGGCTTCTCGGCAGGCGTTTGCTTGCCTTCCATCGACGTCTGCGCGTACGCGCCGAACGCACGCAACGTGGCGAGTGTCGCCCGCTGCACCTCTAGCGCCTGAATCGCCGATTGCAGCATGCTGAGGTTGAGCTTCAGCCACTGCTCGACCGCGCGCATGTCGGTCACGCGCTTGTCGAGTTCCTCGATGTTGGTGAGCGGCGCCATCATGTCGGACATCGCCGAGAGCGACGGACTCATGCCCTGACCGCCGCCCTGCATCGCGGCGGCGAACGGATTCAGGCGCATCAGCTCCCACATCTTGCCCATCATGTCGGCCTGGCCGAATCCGGGAAAACCGGGCATCGTGAATGGCGAGTTGCCGCCGGCGTTGTCGGTCATTGTTCTCTCCTCAGCAAGGTGTTCGGGTGCCCCGATTCAGAACGGCGCGCCGCCGGGGAAGTCCGGCGCGCGACGCTCTCGCAACGAGCGCATGCCTTCGTGCACGTCTGGTCCTGCAAAACCCATGAATTCGAGCGCGAGGGACGTATCGAATGTGGGTCCCGCCGAGCGCAGCCAGTTGTTCAGCGCGTACTTGGTCCAGCGGATCGCGGTCTGCGAGCCATGCGCGAGACGGTTCGCGACTTCGAGCGCCTTCGGCATCAAGTCGCTTTCCTCGACCGCGAGCGACACGAGCCCGATGCGTTCCGCTTCCTCGCCGCTCACCGGCTCGCATAGCAACAGATAGTACTTGGCCTTGGCCATGCCGCACAGCAGCGGCCAGACGATGGCCGCGTGATCGCCCGCTGCAACGCCCAGGCGCGTATGGCCGTCGATGATGCGCGCCGTCTTCGATGCGATCGAGATATCCGCGAGCAAACCCGCGACGAGTCCCGCGCCGACGGCCGGACCATGCATGGCGGAAACGATAGGCTTGCTGCAGTTGATCACGTTGTACACGAGATCGCGCGCCTCGCGCCACACGCGGGCGCGCACGTCGAAGTCGTTGGCCATTTCCTCGACGAGCCCGAGATCGCCGCCCGCCGAAAAGCCCTTGCCTTCGCCGCGAATCAGCGCGACGCGCGTGTCGGGATCGCGGTCGATATCGCGCCAAATTTCCGCGAGTTCGCGATGCATGTTGGCATTGGCGGTAGAGAGGCCGCTTTTGTTCGCGCCCGCGCCGGGCATCACGACTTCGAGCACGCCATCCGCATGGCGGCGCAGTTCGAGCGAGCGGTAATTCGAGTACAGGGCAAGGTCGGTCATGTCGATGTCAGGTTGCGTTCAGCGCGGCTGATAGATCCATTTGCCGTCGCGAATCTCGACCATTACGCGCGCGCGTTGATCGAGACCGATGTGATCGTTGGGCGTCATGTTGACCTGCCCGTTGGTATCGGCGAACTGCTTCGTGCTTTCGAGCGCGTCGCGCAGCGCGGCGCGAAACGCGGGCGTGCCGGGCGCGCCCGCTTTCAACGCGATGGGCACGGCGCGATCGAGCAGCATGCCCGCATCCCACGCATACGAGCCGAACGCCGAGACCGAGCCCGCGCCCTGCTTCGTTTCGTACAGTTTGATGTAGGCGAGCGCGAGGCGCTTCGCCGGATGATCGTCGGGCAACTGGGCGGCGACGAGCACCGGGCTCGCAGGCAGAAAGGTGCCGTTGCAGTCCGTGCCGCACACGCGCAGGAAATCGCGATTACCCACGCCGTGGTTGTGATAGACCTTGCCCTTGAAGCCGCGCTGCGCGAGCGTCTTGGGTGGCAAGGCGGCAGGCGTGCCGGCCGCGCCGACGACCACGGCATCAGGCTTCGCCGCAAGAATCTTGAGAATCTGGCCGGTCACGCTCGGGTCGGTGCGATTGAACCGCTCGTTGGCCACGACTTCGATCTTGTGGATCTGCGCGAACTTCGCGACTTCCGCGTAGAAGGTTTCGCCGAGCGCGTCTGCCTGGCCGATGAACGCAATCGTCTTCACGCCGTGATTGCTCGCGTGTTCCGCAATGGCCGATGCCATCATCGCGTCGGTCTGCGGCGTCTTGAAGACCCAGCGCCGCTTGTCGTCCACGGGCTCGATGATCTTCGCCGACGAAGCGAGCGAGATCATGGGCGTCTGACCTTGCGACACGACATCGATCATGGCGAGCGAGTTCGGCGTGATCGACGAACCGATGATCGCGTCGACCTGATCTTCGCTGATCAGCTTCTTCGTGGTCTGCACCGCTTGCGTGGTGTCGGATGCGTCGTCGAGCACGATGTAGTCGACCGCTCGGCCGCCCATTTCCTTGGGCAGAAGCGCGACGGTTTCCCGAGCCGGAATGCCAAGCGATGCAGCCGGCCCCGTCAGCGAGAGCACGAGACCGATCTTCACGTGCGGCGTCTGCGCGATGGCCCCGGTCGTCATGAACACCGAGGCGAATGCCAGCGCCGCCGCCATCCTCCACTTGCCTTTGCGCATGGAACGTCTCCTTGTTGTTTTATTCGCGCTTTAGTTCGAACTTCATTCACGCCGCAGCGCCCGGCAAGTGTAAGACGGCAAAGGCTCGCGACGCATCGGGCTAAACCCCGCCGCGCGCTCGGTGCCTTAGTGCTCCAGTTGCGTCACGGCCTGATCGATCGCGCCGAAAATGGACTTGCCGCGCTCGTCGAACATCTCGATCTTCACGCTGTCGCCGAACTTCATGAACTCCGTCTCTGCCGCGCCGTGCTCGATGACTTCGAGGCAGCGCTTCTCCGCGATACAGCAGTAGCCGCGCTGCGCGTCCTTGTTGGAGATGGTGCCCGAGCCGACGATGGACCCCGCGCGCAGGTTGCGCGTCTTTGCCGCGTGCGCGATCAACTGGCCGAAGTGGAAGACCATGTCGACGCCGCACTCCGGCTGACCGACCTTCTTGCCGTTCCAGTGCACGATCATCGGGCGATGCACGCGGCCTTCGCTCCAGGCGTCGCCGAGTTCGTCGGGCGTGACGGCCACGGGCGCGAACGCGCTCGCGGGCTTGCTCTGAAAGAAGCCGAAGCCTTTCGCCAGTTCGGGCGGAATCAGATTGCGCAACGACACATCGTTGACGAGCATCAGCAAGCGCACGCTCTTCAACGCTTCATCGGGCGTGGGCGCCATAGGGACATCCGACGTGATGACCGCCACTTCCGCTTCGAAGTCGATGCCGAACGATTCGGACGCGCACACGATATCGTCCGTCGGCCCGATGAAATCGTCGCTACCGCCCTGATACATCAACGGATCGGTCCAGAACTCGGGCGGCATTTCCGCGCCGCGCGCGCGCCGCACGAGTTCGACGTGATTCACGTAGGCCGAGCCGTCCGCCCACTGGAAGGCGCGCGGCAGCGGCGCCATGCAGGCTTTGGGTTCGAACGTGAAGCTATTGCGTGCGCGCGATTGATTCAGCGCTTCGTAGACGTCCATGAGTTGCGGCGCATAGAAGGCCCAGTCGTCGAGCGCGCGTTGCAGCGTCGAGACGATTCCATCGGCGATGGCCGCGGTGCGCAAGTCGCGCGAGACGACGACGAGTTGGCCGTCGCGCGTGCCGTCTTTCAGCGTGGCGAGTTTCATAGAGCGAAGGGTAAGCCGTGATGACGTTAAGGAAAATCTATTTTACGATGGTGAATCGCCGGTCGATGAGTCGGCCATTCGGCATAAGCCCTTTTACGCGCTCCAGATGGATGAATTCCAAGACGACGACCTCGTCGACACCGCCTCAGAAAAAACCCGCTCGGGCATTCAATCGATCGAAGTCGGCTTTCGTCTGCTCGACGTGCTCACCAACGAACCGCGTGCCATGATGTTGCGCGATCTTGCGCAGCGGGCCGGCATGAGCCCGGCGAAGGCGCATCGCTATCTGGTGAGCTTCGTGCGGCTTGGGCTGGCATCGCAAGATCCTTTGTCGGGGCGCTACGAGCTCGGCGGCTTCGCCTTGCAGATGGGACTGGCACGCCTTGCACGCGTCGATGGCGTGAAGCTCGCGCGCCTGGCGCTTGCGCAATTGCGCGACAGGCTGGATCAGACGGTCGGCATCGCCGTGTGGGGCAATCAGGGGCCGACCGTCGTGCACTGGATGGAATCGAGCTATCCGGCGAAGGCATCGCTCAAGCTCGGCGATGTCATGCCGCTGCTTTCGTCGGCAACTGGTCTGCTGTTCGCGGCTTACCTGCCGCGCAGCAAGACGCAGGCGATGCTCGCGCGTGAACTCGCCACCACGCGGAAAACGCTCGCGGATGTCGAGCCGCTTCTCGCCGATGTGCGCGAACAGGGCGCGGCGCGCGTGGAAGGCATGCTGTTGCCATCGATTCATGCATTCTGCACGCCGGTTTTCGATTCGACGGGCGAACTCGCACTGGGTTTGATCGCACTGGGTCACGAAGGCGCGTTCGACACGCGCTGGGGCGGTGAAATCGATTCCGCGCTGCGTGAATGCGCGCGCGGTTTGTCGTATGAGCTGGGTTATGCGGAAGACGGGCGCTCGCTTTGACGCGTTTTGTAAAAGCTTCGCGTGCGAGGCGCATTCAAGGAACATCGTTTCGTTCAAATGTGTCGAAAACGTTCCTCGTGTTCCGTAACACGCGCCTTTCCGTCGCTTCGTTCAATGCCACTTTTCCCGTTTCGCCGTCGAAGTACTGCTTTCGCATCCGGCGAGCCATCCGATGCCGAAAATCCTCCGCGCCGCTGGGGCCGCTGGGCGCTGGTCATTCTGATCGTCGTGTGTCTGCACCTGGGCGCGATGCGCTGGGTTGGCCGTGCGCAACGGCCGGTTAATCCGCCGCCGGAAAACCCACCCGTGCAGGTCGAACTGTTGACACAGAAACCGGTTGCGCCGCCTGCGCCACAGCCTCCCACGCCTGCACAGACGCCCGTCAAACCTGCACCGACGAAGGCTGTCGAACCACCGAAGCCCACACCCCAGCCGAAACCAGCCGCACCGGCGCCAACGCTTACACCTTCAACAACACCCGCGCCGCCTGTCACCCCAGTCGTTGCCGATGACGACACCGCCCAAGCACAAGCCGCCGCGATTGCAGCCGCTTCTGCCGCTTCTGCCGCTTCTGCATCTGCGCAAGCTGCCGTGCCTGCATCGCAGCCAGCCGTCGCATCCGGCGACAAGTTCAGCGTGCCGCCATCCGGCGAGCTTCGTTACGACACGCTGGTGAACGGCGTCATGAATCAGACCGGCACCATTCACTGGACGAACGATGGACAGCATTACGAGATGGTCGTTTCCATTCCGCTGCCCTTCGTCGGTCCATACGTCTATTCGAGCAAAGGTCACATCGATAGCTTCGGCATCGCGCCGGACCAATATTCCGAACAACGCGGCCGCCGCGCCGCCGATATCGCCGTGTTTAATCGCGAGACCAGACAGATCGTCTATACGCGTACGCCCAATAGCCAGCCGCTCGCCGATGGTGCGCAGGACCGCTTCAGCGTGGTCATGCAATTGTCCAGTCTGGTGCGCGGATCGCCCGATCAATACAAGCCTGGCGTGACGCGCCAGTTCAGCGTCGCCGATAACGACAGCAACGAAGTCTGGGCACTCGAAACCGTCGGCGACGAAAACGTGCAGTCGCGCGGCGGATTCACCACAGCGCGCCACTTCACGCGCCTGCCGCGCCGCGAAGGGGACAAACGCAAGCTCGACATCTGGCTCGCGCCCGCGCTCGGCTGGCTGCCTGTGCGTATTCTGCAAACCGAACCGAATGGCATGCAGATCGAAATGCTGTGGGCGGACAAGTTGAAATAGCTCCCGATGCGCGCTAAGACGACGATTCAGGCACGCCGGATGCGTATGAAGAATCCGCGTCACGGCAATGCAGTGGCCCGGACCTCGACCTGACACCGCTGTGCGCACGAAAAACGGAGACAGCAGCGCAAACCGCATTCTCCACGGAGCCGATATGCAGTTGACGATCAATGGCATCGACACACGGTATGTTCTCGACAACGAAGGCGGCGGCCCGACGCTCACCTTCATCCACCAACTTGGAGGCGATCTCTCGGTGTGGGACCAGATGGCGGGATACTTCCGTCATGGCTACAACGTGTTGCGTTATGACCTGCGCGGACATGGAAGGACTGCGGTATCGCAGGACGCGTTCAGTATCGGGGACCTCGCCGATGACCTGGCCGAATTGCTCGACAAGCTCGGCGCAAAGACCACGCACCTTGTGGGCTTATCCATTGGCGGCATGGTCGCGCAGACGTTTGCGATCAACCATGCGGATAAAGTGGATTCGCTGACGGTCGTCGGTGCGCCGGCGTTTATTCCAGAAGAAGCGCAGCCTACCTTTCGTCAACGGGCAGCTTCCGTGCGCGAAAACGGCGTAGCGAGTATGGTGGATGCAACGCTCGAACGCTGGCTGACGCCGCAATTTCGCAAGGCGCATCCGGAAGTGGTCGAGCAAATTGGCGAAACAATTGCGCAAACGGCCGTCGAAGGTTTCGCCCGCGCGGCTGAAGCAATCAGCCGTTTCAACGTCCGGGACAAGCTCGCAGCCATCGACAAATCCACGCTGGTAATTGCCGGCGAGCACGACAGTGGCACGCCACATGCTGCATCTCAGGTGATTGCCGATACCGTACCAGGCGCGCGATTCGAACTACTCAACGCAGCGCACCTAAGCCCGGTCGAGGAGTCGCAACGGTTTTGCGCATTGTTGAATGACTTCTTGCGCACGTCCGCGTCATAAGCTTTTCGCGTCAAAAGCTTCACAAGAAAGCCTCGATAAACCGGCATCACGTCGAGGCCACCCCTTGAATTCCCACCCGAGCGCTCCAATTACGGTGCAGGATTGCCAGGAGCAAAAGGAATAAGGAGTGTCGCCATGCAAATGATCTACAACAGCCCTAACTATTGCGTCGTCGAGTTCCCGCCGCAGGACAATCATCTCGCGATGATGTCGGGCGGCTATGAGATCGTCGACAAAAATACGCAGCGGGAAATCTTCATCGATGGTGCGCTTGCCGCCAAGTTTCGCGAGCACGTGCAGAAACTGATCGAAGAAGAACCGTCGCTCGAAGACGTCGATGAATTCCTCGGTCAGTTCGATATCTTGATGAATCAGCCGGTGGTGCTCCACTGAAACTCGACTGCGCGCGCGGTTGAGTGCCGCGTCGCGCCCGCTCCAGCAGCGGTGATCACGGCAGCATGCGACACGAAAGACCCCGTCCGGGCAACCAGGCGGGGTTCTTTTTTTGCATCGGCGCCATGTCCGCGAGCGCTCCCGCACACGGCGATCGAGCCGCGCTGCGGCTACAATGCAGACTATTTCACATTGGTGCAGGGCCCGTCCGTCATGAACCAGAACGCCACATCCAAAGCTCCTTCGCGCGTCTACACGCGCGGCGCCGCGCTCTCCGCGCTCTTGCAGAAACGCATCCTCATCCTGGATGGCGCGATGGGCACGATGATCCAGCGCTACAAGCTCGACGAAGCCGCGTACCGTGGCGAGCGCTTCAAGGACTACGCACGCGACATCAAGGGCAACAACGAACTGCTTTCGATCACGCAGCCGCAGATCATCCGCGAGATTCACGACAAGTATCTGGCGGCGGGCGCGGACATCATCGAGACGAATACGTTTGGCGCGACACGCGTGGCGCAGGCCGACTACGGCATGGAAGACCTGGCTATCGAGATGAACGTCGAGTCGGCGAAGCTCGCGCGTGCCGCCTGCGATGCCTTCTCCACGCCCGACAAGCCGCGCTTCGTGGCGGGCGCGATCGGACCGACGCCCAAGACCGCAAGCATCTCGCCCGACGTGAACGATCCCGGCGCGCGCAACGTGACCTTCGACGAATTGCGCGAGGCTTATTACGATCAGGCGAAGGCGTTGCTCGACGCGGGCTGCGATCTGTTCCTCGTCGAGACCATCTTCGACACCTTGAACGCGAAAGCCGCGCTCTTCGCGCTCGACGAGCTGTTCGAGGACACGAACGAACTCCTGCCGATCATGATCTCGGGCACGGTAACGGATGCGTCGGGCCGCATCTTGTCGGGACAGACGGTCGAAGCCTTCTGGAACTCGCTGCGGCATGCGAAGCCGCTGACCTTCGGCCTCAACTGCGCACTGGGCGCGGCGCTGATGCGTCCGTATATCGCCGAATTGGCGAAGCTCTGCGATACCAACGTTTCGTGCTATCCGAACGCGGGCCTGCCGAATCCGATGAGCGATACGGGCTTCGACGAGACACCGGATGTGACCTCGGGCTTGCTGAAGGAGTTTGCGCAGGCGGGGCTCGTGAACCTTGCGGGCGGTTGCTGCGGGACGACGCCGGAGCACATTGCGGAGATCGCGAAGGCGCTTGCCGAGGTGAAGCCGCGCGCGTTTCCTTCGCAGTATCGCGACGCTGCTTGACGACGATACCGACATCGACCGACGACAAGATAAAAGACACCATGACCGACCACACCATGCGCCTCTCCGGCCTCGAGCCATTCAACGTCACCGACAGCTCGCTCTTCATCAACGTCGGCGAGCGCACGAACGTGACCGGCTCGAAGGCGTTCGCGCGCATGATCCTGAACGGCCAGTTCGATGAAGCGCTCGCCGTCGCGCGTCAGCAGGTCGAGAACGGCGCGCAGGTTATCGACATCAACATGGACGAGGCCATGCTCGATTCGAAAGCCGCCATGGTGCGCTTTCTGAATCTGATCGCCTCGGAGCCGGATATCGCGCGCGTGCCGATCATGATCGACTCGTCGAAGTTCGAGGTGATCGAAGCCGGTCTCAAATGCGTGCAAGGCAAGGCTATCGTCAACTCGATCTCGCTCAAGGAAGGCGAGGACGCGTTCCGTCATCACGCGAACCTGATCCGTCGCTACGGCGCGGCATCCGTGGTCATGGCCTTCGACGAGCAAGGGCAAGCCGATACCTTCGAGCGCAAGACGCAAATCTGCAAGCGCTCCTACGACATCCTCGTGAACGAAGTGGGTTTCGAGCCCGAGGACATCATCTTCGATCCGAACATCTTCGCTATCGCGACGGGCATCGAAGAGCACAACAACTACGCGGTCGATTTCATCAACGCCACGCGCTGGATCAAACAGAATTTGCCGCACGCCAAGGTGAGCGGCGGCGTGTCGAACGTGTCGTTCTCGTTTCGCGGCAACGACCCCGTGCGCGAAGCCATCCATACCGTGTTCCTCTACCACGCCATTCAGGCGGGCATGGACATGGGCATCGTCAACGCGGGCCAGCTCGGCGTTTATGCCGATCTCGACGCCGAGTTGCGCGAACGCGTGGAAGACGTCGTGCTCAATCGTCGCGACGACGGCACCGACCGTCTGCTCGAAGTCGCCGACAAGTTCAAGACCGGCGCGGCAAAAAAGGAGGAGAACCTCGAATGGCGTAATCAGCCGGTCGAAGCGCGTCTGTCGCATGCGCTCGTGCACGGCATCACGAACTTCATCGTCGAAGATACGGAAGAAGTGCGCGCGAAGATCGAGAAGGCAGGCGGCCGGCCGATCAACGTGATCGAAGGGCCGCTCATGGACGGCATGAATGTCGTCGGCGACCTGTTCGGCGCGGGCAAGATGTTCCTGCCGCAAGTGGTCAAGTCCGCTCGCGTGATGAAGCAGGCGGTTGCGCATCTAATTCCGTTCATCGAAGAAGAGAAGAAGCGTCTCGCCGATGCAGGCGCCGACGTGCGGCCGAAGGGCAAGATCGTCATCGCGACCGTGAAGGGCGACGTGCACGACATCGGCAAGAACATCGTCTCGGTCGTGCTCCAGTGCAACAACTTCGAAGTGGTCAACATGGGCGTGATGGTGCCCTGCGCGACCATCCTGCAAAAGGCGAAGGAAGAAGGCGCGGATATCATCGGGCTCTCGGGACTCATTACGCCGAGTCTCGAGGAGATGGCGTACGTCGCGTCCGAAATGCAGCGCGACGACTACTTCCGTGGCAAGCAGACGCCGCTTCTGATCGGCGGCGCGACGACTTCGCGCGTGCACACCGCCGTGAAGATCGCGCCGCATTACGAAGGGCCGGTGGTGTATGTGCCGGATGCGTCGCGTTCGGTCTCGGTGGCGTCGAGCCTGCTGTCGGACGAGGGTGCGGCGAAGTATCTCGACGACCTGAAGACCGACTACGACCGCATCCGCACGCAACACGCAAACAAGAAGGCGCTGCCCATGGTCACTTACGACCAGGCGCGGGCCAACAAGACGAAGATCGACTGGAGCGCGTATCGGCCGAAAAAGCCGGGCTTCATCGGGCGGCGCGTGTTCAAGAATTACGATTTGGCCGAGTTAGCGACTTATATCGACTGGGCGCCGTTCTTCCAGACATGGGATCTCGCGGGCCCCTACCCCGCGATTCTCAACGATGAAATCGTCGGCGAATCGGCGCGGCGCGTGTTCTCGGACGGCAAGTCCATGCTCTCGCGCATCATCCAGGGCCGCTGGCTTCAGGCGAACGGCGTGGTCATGCTGCTGCCCGCGAACACGGTGAACGACGAGGACATCGAAATCTATACGGACGACTCACGCTCGCAAGTCGCAATGACATGGCGCAATCTGCGTCAACAAAGCGTGCGTCCGATTGTCGATGGCGTGCAAAGGCCGAACCGCTCGCTTGCCGACTTCATCGCGCCGAAAGATTCCGGCGTGGCCGACTACATCGGCATGTTCGCGGTGACGGCGGGCCTTGGCGTCGACAAGAAGGAAAAGCAGTTCGAAGCCGATCACGACGACTACAGCGCAATCATGCTGAAGGCGCTGGCCGACCGTTTCGCCGAAGCATTCGCCGAAGCACTGCACGCGCGCGTGCGTCGCGATCTGTGGGGCTATGCGGCAAACGAAACGCTGGACAACGAATCGCTCATCGCGGAAAAGTACGCCGGCATTCGCCCGGCGCCGGGTTATCCGGCGTGCCCGGATCACCTCGTCAAGCGCGATATGTTCGAAGTACTTCAGGCAGGCGAAATCGGCATGAGCGTGACGGAGTCGCTTGCCATGTTGCCGGCCGCGAGCGTGTCGGGTTTCTATCTCGCGCACCCGGAGAGCACGTATTTTTCGGTGGGCAAGATCGGCGACGACCAACTTGCGAGCTTCGCCGAACGCATGGCGATCTCGAACGCGGATGCGGAACGCGCCCTCGCGCCGCAGCGCTAATGCTGCAAAACAACATATGCAATCTGTGATAACGAAAAAAATGCACGCTATCGGCGGGAAAATTTTGATTTCCGTAGACTTGTAGCCGCGATAGGTCGTCACCACGACGGCCACGCATTTCTTTTCGTCACGGAGAAAGTCGCATGAAGAAGATGACGTCCGCCGTAACCGTAGCGCTTGCGGCAGCCGTACTTGCAGCATCGAGTTCGGCTGCGTTCGCGCAGGCCAGCACCACCACGGCGTCTTCGTACTCGCCGCCCGTTACCGAGCACAAGAAGAAGCCGAAGAAGCCCAAGAAGCCGAGAGCGTCCGCCAAACCTGCTCCGGCGGAAGGCGGTCAGTCGCAGTAAGCGGCAGCATCGCGACTCAGCCGTCTGACGTTATGTCCGCTGCAAAGTAAAAACCCGCATCGTCGCCGATGCGGGTTTTTTTATTCGCCGATGCAACGAACGTTCAGACGCCCCAGAGAATGTCCGTATGCTCTTTCTGCGCAAGACGCAGCATGTCGAGAAACGGATAAGCGCGTTGCGCAAGCCCGATGGGAATCTCGTGCGGTTCGTGACCGTCCTCGCCTTCGTGGAAGTGGCCGTCGTGCTCGGCGCGCTCTTTCTTGTCCGTCGACACGGCGGCTTCGAGTTTTTCGATAGCCGCAGGCAGTTCGTCGTGAGTGATGACGCCCCGTTCGTTCAGCTGTTTACCAATGATGCCAAGCAGATACTCGGCGAGGTTTTGCAGCATCATGACGTCCGGAGCCGCGCTGGTTTTGAAAGTGATCAGCATGGTTAGGTCCTTTTCTTTATGTTGATATGCAGCTTTGAAAGCTGCACGATGTTGCCGCGAGTCGCGCCGACTGCCCGGTATGCACCCTGATTCGACATATTAGCACCTGCTAAAATCCCGCTTTACGCGTAGTTTGATTCCCGCGGCCTGTCGAGGCCCCTTACGGCCGGACCAGCATCGCGTCGCGCATCCGCGCGCACCGCCCTCGCCTACGCCACACCACATCGGACTCGCTCCACTGGATCATTTTCAGCATGCTGCCCGCACACAAAGAAACCTTAGAAACGCTCCTCACCGACGCGGTCAAGCAGGTCGCGCAAGCCACGCAGGGCGCGACTGAAGCGGCCTTCGTCGCGCCGACCATCGTGCTCGAACGACCGAAGGTCGCGGCGCATGGCGATGTCGCCTCGAACGTGGCGATGCAACTCGCCAAGCCACTGCGCGCCAATCCGCGTCAGCTTGCGCAACAAATCGTCGATGCGCTACTCGGCAACGCAGCAGCCAAGGGGCTCGTGGAAGGCGCGGAAGTCGCGGGACCGGGCTTCATCAATCTGCGACTCGCGGCAACGGCGAAGCAAGCCGTGATCCCGGCAGTGCTGTCCGAAGGCGCCGCATACGGCGACTCTAGGCGCGATGCAGGCAAGCAAGTGTTGATCGAATTCGTCTCCGCGAACCCAACCGGACCGCTGCACGTCGGTCATGGCCGTCAGGCCGCGCTTGGTGACGCGCTCTCGAACTTGCTCGGCACGCAAGGTTACGCGGTGCATCGCGAGTTCTATTACAACGACGCAGGCGTGCAGATCGGCAACCTCGCCATCTCGACGCAAGCGCGTGCGCGCGGCTTCAGGCCAGGCGACGCCGAGTGGCCGGAAGCGGCGTACAACGGCGAGTACATTGCCGATATCGCGCGTGATTACCTGGCGGGCGCAACCGTCGCGGCGAAAGACGGCGAGCCGGTCAAGGGCGTGGGCGATGTCGAGAATCTCGAAGCCATCCGCAGCTTCGCGGTCGCTTATCTGCGTCACGAGCAGGACATGGATCTGACCGCGTTCGGCGTGAAGTTCGATCAGTTCTATCTGGAGTCGTCGCTGTACAAGGAAGGACGCGTCGAGCAGACCGTCGAGGCGCTCGTGGCTGCCGGCAAGACCTATGAGCAAGAGGGCGCATTGTGGCTGCGCACTACCGACGACGGCGACGACAAAGACCGCGTCATGCGCAAGACCGACGGCACCTACACCTACTTCGTGCCGGACGTGGCGTATCACGTCGCCAAGTGGCAGCGCGGCTTCACCAAGGTCATCAACGTGCAGGGCTCGGACCACCACGGCACCATCGCGCGGGTTCGCGCTGGGCTGCAAGGGCTCGGCATCGGTATTCCGAAAGGCTACCCCGACTACGTGCTGCACAAGATGGTCACCGTCATGCGCGACGGCCAGGAAGTCAAGATCAGCAAGCGCGCCGGAAGCTACGTGACCGTGCGCGATCTGATCGAATGGTCGGGCGGCATGACGCCCGGCAACGAAGCCGCGCCCGATCAACTGGACGAAGACACCATCCGCCGCGGCCGCGACGCCGTGCGCTTCTTCCTCATTTCGCGCAAGGCAGATACCGAATTCGTCTTCGATATCGACCTGGCGCTCAAGCAGAACGACGAAAATCCGGTTTATTACGTGCAGTACGCCCACGCGCGCATCAGCACGATTCTCAACGACTGGAAGGAGCGCTACGGCGGCGATCTGGCCCAGGCCGCGCACGCCGATCTCGAGCCGCTGTCGAGCCCGCGCGCCATGGCATTGCTCAACAAGCTCGCCGAGTATCCGGAAATGCTCTCACACGCCGCCGAAGAACTGGCGCCGCATGCCGTCGCTTTCTATTTGCGCGACCTCGCTGGCGAATTTCACTCGTTCTACAATGCGGAGCGCGTGCTCGTGGACGAACAGAAGGAACGCGACGCGCGCATCGCGCTGCTTGCCGCGACGCGTCAGGTGCTCGCCAACGGTCTCGCGACCATCGGCGTGTCGGCTCCCGAAAAGATGTAATGGTCAGAAGACGTCCGTCGCGCCGAAAACACGACTTTCGACGCGCGCGGAGGGCTGCCTGGCGCGGACTTGGCTTTAAGCCACCGTTATAATCGTCGGCCAACTCGAAGACTTTTTGCAGGTGATTCATACGATGGCAAAACCACGTCGCACGTCGAAGCAGTCGCAGTCGAAGCAAACCGGGGGTACTTTTCTCGGCATCGTGCTGGGCCTGATCGTCGGGCTCGCGATCGCCGTGATCGTCGCGCTATATATCACCCGCGCGCCCACGCCGTTCGTGGCGAAGGTTGCGCCGCCGCCCTCCGACACCAGTTCCGCGCCCGCCGCGCAGCCTTACGATCCGAACCGTCCGCTGCAAGGCAAGACGCCTGGGCAGGCCGTGCCGCAAGCCGCGCAACCCACGCCACCCAATACCGCGCCGGGCCAGAGCACCAATCAGACGCAATCGTCGGGCATGCTGGACGAACCGCAGATCGTCGAAGTGCCGCCTTCCGGTTCGGCCGCGTCCACGCCGAGGAACGGCAACGCCGCGAATCCGAAGACGCCCGACAACGCGACGAGTTCCGCCGCCGCCACGCCCAAGCCGAGCTCGACGACGGGCACGGCCAAGACCACACCGCCCGCTCCTGGCGACGTCAACACGGGTTACTTCCTGCAGGTCGGCGCGTACAAGACTCAGGCCGACGCGGAACAGCAGCGCGCGCGGCTCGGCTTCCAGGGTTTCGAATCGAAGGTGACGCAGCGCGACGCGGGCGGCGTGACGTACTATCGCGTGCGCGTCGGCCCGTTCGCGAAGTTCGAGGACATGAACACGGCACGCCAGCGTCTGTCCGATGCAGGCGTCGATACCGCCGTCATCCGGTTCTCGAAGCAATGACGGGCGTGGCCCGCGTCGTAATCAACGCGATGCGGGCCGGCTTTAAGCTCGGCTTAAGCGTCGTATGTCCCACTTATGGACCCTCTGTGCTTCCTCTCAAATCATGAAAAAACTGCTTAGCGCCCTCGCTCTTTCTTTCGGCATCGCGGCTCTTTCGCTGAGTGCGGCCAATGTCGCATCGGCGGCGCCCGTTTCGGGCAAGGACTATACGGTGCTGTCGGCGCCTCAGCCGGTCGGCGCGCCCGCGGGCAAGGTCGAAGTCATCGAATTCTTCTGGTACGGCTGCCCGCATTGCAACGAATTCGAGCCGTACATCGAGACGTGGGAAAAGAAGCAAGGACCGGACGTCGTGTTCAAGCGCGTGCCGGTTGCCTTCCGCGACGACTTCATCCCGCACTCGAAGATGTATCACGCGCTCGTCGCGCTGGGCGTCGCGGAGAAGGTCACGCCGGCCGTATTCAATGAGATCCACGTGAAGAAGAACTATCTGCTGACGCCCGAGGCGCAGGCGACCTTCCTTGCGACTCAGGGCATCGACAAGAAGAAGTACATGGACGCGTATAACTCGTTCTCGACGCAGAGCGACATCAAGCGCGACGCCAAGTTGCTGCAGGACTACAAGATCGACGGCGTGCCTACCGTCATCGTGCAGGGCAAGTACGTCACGGGTCCGGCCGCGACCAACAGTCTGCAAGGCACGACCGACGTGATGGACTTCCTCGTTCAGCAAGTTCGCGACAAGAAGATGTAATCGACACGGGCCGGCATGAACGCAGTTCGTCTCAAGGTTTTCCTGACCGGCGCGTCGAGTGGCATCGGCCTCGCTTTAGCCGAAGAGTATGTCAAGCGCGGGGCCGTACTCGGCCTCGTCGCCCGTCGCGTCGATTCCCTCGCGGCATTCGCCGCCCGCCATCCGCAAGCCTCCATCTCGATCTACCCCGCCGACGTGCGCAACGCGAACGCGCTTGCCGATGCCGCGCGCCGTTTCATCGAAGAACACGGTCCCGCCGATATCGTGATCGCCAATGCAGGCGTAAGCCGTGGCGCCCTCACCGGCCACGGCGATCTCGAAGCCTTCCGCGCCGTCATGGACACCAACTACTTCGGCATGGTGGCCACGTTCGAGCCGTTCATCGCATCGATGACGGCGGCGCGAAGCGGCACGCTCGTCGGTATCGCGAGCGTCGCAGGCGTGCGCGGGCTGCCGGGATCGGGCGCCTACAGTGCGTCGAAATCGGCGGCGGCGAAGTATCTGGAAGCGTTGCGTGTGGAAATGCGGCCACAAGGCGTCGCGGTCGTGACCATCGCGCCGGGCTACGTGCGCTCGGAAATGACGGCGCACAATCCCTATTCCATGCCCTTTCTCATGGACGCGGACCGCTTCGCCGCCAAGACCGCCGACGCCATCGCGCGCAAGGTGCGCTACGCGACCTTTCCATGGCAAATGCGCATTGCAGGCATGCTGCTGCATGTCATGCCGCGCTGGCTCTACGACTTCATCTTCGAACGCGCGCCACGCAAGCCGCGCGACGGCCAATAAAAAATCCGGCAACGCGCTCAACGCTGCCGGATTTTTTTGCTTCGAACTTACTGGCCGATCAGAACGCCACGTAAGGCGAGCTTCCCTGCGGATCGTAGCCGACATACACGTGCCGTCCGTAGAAGAACGGCATGCCGAAGTCGAAGAAGCCCGTCATGCCCAACTGACCGCCGAGACTGTCGAATGCGTACTTCCCGCCGCCCGAGGTCAGCGTGCGCGCGCTTACGAGACTGAACGGCACGGTGGCGGTATTGCCCTCGCTGCCGGTGATCGTGGCCGACAACTGTTGCTCGGAACTCGGGCAATAGAACGAACTCGTGCTCGAACAGAGCGTGAAGCTGTCCTGGAAGAAGTTGCCGTTCGAGCCGGTATCGAAGAAGGTCTGATACGTCGTGCCCTTGTAGGAGCCCGTCAGATCGCCGAATTGGTCCGTGCCGTACTTCGTGACGCCCGAAAGCGAGTTATTGCTCTGCGTGCCAATGCCGAATACCAGCGTGCCGGCGGCACTCGCCGCGCCGTTGTCTGGAATGGGCGGCAACTGCACGATCACGCCGTTGTTGTCGGTCGGAAAGCGCATGACCGGGTTGACGACCTGCTGCGCGAGCGGCACTGCCGTGCCCGTGCAGTTCGTGCCGTTCTGGCAGGAGAAGTAAGTCGCGTTGAGCGCGGAACTCACGCAGGACGTGCCGCAGTCGTAGGTCGCGGGACCGACGCCGAGAATGCCGTTCGCGCCGATATCAGCGGTCGTCGCTTCGTCATTGCCCGATGGGCAGCCGTTCATGCCGGACGGCGCCGAGGTCGAAGCCAGATCGCCGATAATCTGCAACGGCACGTTGCTCGCGACTTCGGTACCGATACGCACATCCGCCTGACGCACCGTGCCCCACGTATAGCCATCCGCGAAACCGGCGCATTCGGCGAGCTGACCGCCGTTCCCCGCGCTCGTGACAGGCAGGCTGCCCAGTACCGACTGCGCCGCCGTGTTCAGGATACGCAGGCCGTAGGAAGCGGTATCGAGCTGAATGTTGTCGATGGTCTGACATACGTTCGTGCCCGGCGCGCATACCGTCACCGACACGTTCGGAATATTGACGAAGCCCGCCACACCCGCGTTGACGCTGATCGGCACGGCGTTGGTGCCGTTAGCCGCAACGGGCTGCGCGTTCGCCGTGCTGGTGGAACCGCCGCCGCCAACCGAGCCGCCGGATGAGCCGCCGTTCGAACCGCCGTTCGAGCTGGATTTGTTGTCGTCGCCGCCACCGCCGCATGCGGCCAGCGCGAACGCGAGGAACAGCGCGCCGAGCCAGCGCACGCAGTTGCGTGCGCTCGAAGAAGAGGAAGCGCCGAGGCCGAGTGTAGTTCTACGCATACTGGGTTCTCCCGTCGCTTACTGAATGTCGCTGGCGGATACGCCGGCGGGCAAGGATTGCGGCAGATAGGCGCTGCCGGCAAATGCACCCATGTGTCCGCCCGAGCGCACGACGAGACCCGAATCCTGCACGCTCACCTGACCGCGTGCGCCGCGCTCGGCGCGTTGCGCGAGCAGGCCTTGCTGATACTGCGGGAAATAGCTGCCGAGCAGCGTGGCCAGGTCGGGCACACGCGGTCCGCGCCAGGCGATGCCGAACACCGTGCCTTCCGTGGACAAATACTCGTTGACGATGGTGCCGCTCGCAAGCGTGGTCGACCGGACCGTATAACTCGAAGCGCTGGCAGACGACGCGCCCGAGGCGGCCACGGCTGCGCGCACGACCGCATTCGTCGCCGTGGCGCCCGGTGGCGCGGTGAGCGGATCGCCGCCAAGCGCGGCCAATGCCGGTGCCGCGGCGCAGATGCCGAACGCTCCCGCTAGCAGAACGAAGTGTCTTTGCAGATGCCCAAGACGGGGTTGCTTCAGTGCCTTCACTGGGCCTCCTGATATTCGCTGTCCATGATGTTTGACGCCGCCGGCGCACTCGCAAGCGGCCGGCTCATGACGTTCCGGTGACGCAAGGACCGCCGATTTGCGCACCGCCAGGGTGCCGCACAACCGTCAGTATGCCAAAGTCCTCGGAATTGTCCGAACGTTCGCCAGCACGCGCCGTTTGCGTTTTGGCGAATTGGACCGGAAACAGTGCGATTCATTCACACGAATTTACGACGCGCGCGAAAAAACGCGACGCGCACTCTTCGTGCGCGCCGCGTCATTCGCGGCCGGGAAAGCCGCCGATGCAGGAGCTTAAAAACCCAGGCTCGCCAGCAGGTCGTCTACTTGCGACTGATCCTGCACGACATCGCTGCGGCCTTGCGGATTGATCTGCGGACCGTTGAGCAAGGCTTCCGGGCTGCCGCTCGAAGAGACGAGCGCCGCCGCCGATGCCGCGAACTGCTCGCGCCGCTCCGGTGCGATGTTTTCGAGCAGCACGCCAAGCAATTGCTGTTCGATGAGATACACGACATCCGTGATCTTGTTGATGACCTGTCCGGTCAAATCCTGGAAATCCTGCGCGAGCATGATTTCGAGCAGTTGCGCATTGGTCGCCTGCGTCTTCGCCGGAACGCTTTGCAGAAACGTGCGCGTATCCGCGAGCAATTCGCCCGCTTCGCCCTGTCCGAGCGGCGCGCCGTACCATTGCTCCCAGCGTGCATCGAGCGCCTGCGCTTCGTGCTGCATCGCTTCTTGCATCGGCTTCGCGAGTTCGATCGCGTTGAGCGCGCGCTCGGCAGCCTGCTCGGTCATCGTGGCGACGTACTTCAGGCGATCGCGTGCGTCCGGAACGGCAACGGCTGCCGCTTCCACCTGCTTGTCGAGGCCGAGTTCGCGCATCGAGTCGCGCAGCGTGCGCGTCAGTTGCCCGATGCGGGCGAGAATCCGGTCAGTGGACTGATCGTTCTCGATCTCCGCCTGCATGAGCGGGGCGGCAAAATCAGTAGTCAGATCGTTCACGATCAGCTCCCCGCTTTGGCCATCTTCTCGAGAATCTTGCTGAGCTTCTCGTCGAGCGTGGCGGCCGTGAACGGCTTAACGACGTAACCATTCGCACCGGCTTGCGCCGCCGCGATGATGTTTTCCTTCTTCGATTCCGCCGTCACCATGAGTACCGGCAAATGCGAGAGGTTGGCGTCCGCGCGAATCTGCTGCAGCATGGCGAGGCCGTCGAGGTTCGGCATGTTCCAGTCGGAGATGACGAAGTCGAAGCCGCCGCCGCGCAGTCGCGCGAGACCGGCGGCGCCATCTTCGGCTTCATCGACGTTCGAATAGCCGAGCTCTTTCAGCAGATTGCGCACGATACGGCGCATCGTCGGAAAATCGTCGACGACGAGGATCTTCATGTTCTTGTCCATCACTACTCCCGGTTGTTTCAATGCGGCGCGACGCCGCGAATCCAAAGTGAAAAATCAGACGCGCTGCACGCGTTCGCCCATCGAGGCAAGCCGCGCCATGACGCGCCGGCTCATTTCGTTGAGCGGCGCGATTTCGCTCGCACCGCCCATTGCAATTGCTTCGCGCGGCATGCCGAACACCACGCAACTCGCTTCATCCTGCGCAAGCGTGTAAGCGCCCGCCTGCTGCATGTCGAGCAGGCCGGCCGCGCCGTCGCGGCCCATGCCGGTCAGGATCACGCCGATCGCGTTCTTGCCCGCGTGCTGCGCGGCCGAGCGGAACAGCACATCCACCGAGGGACGATGCCGGTTGACCGGCGGCGCGTCCGACAGATGCGCCACGTAGTTCGCTCCGCTGCGCGCGAGCACCAGATGCGCGTGGCCCGGCGCGATATACGCGTGGCCCGGCAAGACACGCTCGCCGTGTTCGGCTTCCTTCACCGTGATACGGCATAGTCCGTTCAGACGCTGCGCGAACGACTTCGTGAAGCCGGGCGGCATGTGTTGCGCGATCAGCACGGCGGGCGCATCGGGCGGCAGCGGCACGAGCACTTCGCGGATCGCTTCCGTTCCGCCCGTCGATGCCCCGACGATCACCAGCTTTTCCGTCGATACCAACGGGTTGTTCAAATGCGGCGCGGGCCGCACGGCCGCAGCCGACCCCGCGCTGGCGGGCGCGCTCGCCGCATGCGTCGTCTGCCGCACGCGAGCGCGCGACGCCGCGCGAATCTTGTCGGCGAGCTTCTCCGCGTAATCGAGCATGCCGTCGCGGATGCCGACTTTCGGCTTCGTCACGAAATCCACCGCGCCGAGTTCCAGCGCGCGCAACGTGATTTCGTTGCCGCGCTCGGTCAGCGACGACACCATCACGACCGGCATCGGCCGCAGGCGCATCAACTTTTCCAGGAAGTCGAGGCCGTCCATGCGCGGCATTTCGACATCCAGCGTCAGTACGTCCGGGTTATGCAGCTTGATGAGCTCACGTGCGACGAGCGGATCGGGCGCGGTCGCGCACACGTGCATGTCGGGCTGCGAGTTGATGATCTCGGTCATCAGGCTGCGCACCAGCGCCGAATCGTCGACGCACAGTACGTTGATCTTCGGCGTCGCCGGCTTGTTGTTCGCGTTGACGATACTCATGCTTCCTCCGCCGCTCTGGTGCTGCGCGGCGCACGCGCCAGGCCGCTGCTGAAAAGCTCGGCCCGGGGCTTTGCTCCCGCCGCACTCGATGCGCCGAACAGTTCCACGCGCGGCTTGCCCGTGGCGCCCACCGCACCCGGCTTCGTGTTGAATAACTCGACCCGCGAGCGTGCCTTTGCGAGCCGCTCCGCGCGTTCTTCCGGCGTGCGTTGCACGAGCGCCTGCTCGCGTTCCACCACCACCGGCTCGTGCGCGGCCTTCAGTTTCTTGACCATCACTTGTCCCGAGCGCGGCATGAACGCCACCTTGCGCGGATGCATGCCCTGCAAATCCTCGGCGACGATACGAATCTTTTCCAGCGCGAGATAACGCCGCACGAACTCCGAATTACGATCGCCGATATTGATGGTCGTCATGCCCGCGAGCACCGCGCCGCCGCCGAACACCTTCGCTTCGAAACGCTCACGCCGTCCGCCGCGCTTGATGAGTTCGTTGATCAGCACTTCCATTGCATAGGCGCCGTAGCGCATCGAATCGGACGCCGCCGCCGACGCATCCGAACCGTCGTCGGGCAACATGAAATGATTCATCCCGCCAATGCCCGCCGTGCGATCGTTGATGCACGCCGCCACGCACGAGCCGAGCACGGTCACGAGCACCATGTCTTCGCTCGTCATGTAAAACTCGTTCGGCAGGAGCTTCACGCCCGGCTTCTGAAAGTGATTGTCGAAATACAGATTCGACGCGATCGGCAGGCCGCTCATGCCACTTCTCCCGCCAGCGCCTTCGTCTGTTTCGCCGCGCCCGCGTTCTTCATGTCGCGCGTCAGTTCGTACACGGTCTGGCCGCGCAGACGGAACGCCTGCGACACGTACGTGAAGTTTTCCGAGTGTCCCGCGAACAGCAGGCCGCCCGGCTTCATCAGCGGATCGAAGCGCGACAGCACGTGCGATTGCGTCGGCTTGTCGAAGTAGATCATCACGTTGCGGCAGAAGATCGCGTCGAACGGACCCTTGATGTCGTAGCGCGCATCCGTCAGATTCACGCGGCCGAAGTTCACCATCGCGCGCAGCTCGGGACGAACCTTCACGAGGCCCGCATGCGCGCCCGTGCCCTTCAGGAAGAAACGCTTGAGGCGGTCCGCCGGCAGCGTCTTCACCTGATCGAGCGAATACACGCCGGCGTCGGCCTTGGCGAGCACCTGGCTGTCGATATCGCTTGCGAACACCGTGCACTGGCGCGCGGCGTGATCGCCGAGCGCTTCGACGAGCGTCATCGCGATCGAGTAAGGCTCTTCACCCGTCGATGCCGCCGAGCACCACACCGACACCGGTTGCTGCCGGCGCTTGGCGAAGTCCGCGAGAATCGGAAAGTGATGCGATTCCCGGAAAAACGCGGTGAGGTTCGTGGTCAGCGCATTGACGAAGGCTTCCCATTCGTTGCTGTCTTCGTTGGCTTCCAGCCGGTCCAGATACAGCTTGAACGTGTCGATGCCGCATGCGCGCAGACGGCGGGCGAGACGGCTGTACGCCATGTCGCGCTTGTGGTCGGAGAGCGAAATGCCCGCGCGGCGATGGATCAGTCCGCGAATGCGAGCGAAGTCCGCTGCCGTGAATTCGAAGTCGCGTTCGACTTCGGAGCCGCGCGTGCCGGCGGCCGGGTCGATGCGTGCGTTGCGCGTTGCCGTCATGATGCTTCGTGCTTCCCTGGCGTCTTCTTCGGCGACGCGCGCCGTTGTGTCGTTGAATGCGACCTTGCGTGGCTTTGTCGTTGCTGTTCTCCGCGAACGGAGCTCGTGTCTAAAGCCTGCATGGTCGCTGCTGTTTGCAAACCCGGCTTAGAAGGTTTCCCAGTCGCCGTCGTCCGCGGTCGTCGCCTTGGCGCGCGGTGCGCTCACGGCGGCTTTCGCTGCCATACGCGGCGCGGGCTTCTTCGCTGGCTGTTGCGCTTCGCTTGCCGTTACCTTGATAACGGCCGGTTCGCGCGCGACGTTAGCCTCGTGCGAAACTTTTGTGGGTTCGGCGCGCTTGAACGTCTTCGCCTTCGAGACGGCAGCCTTCGGCGCCACGCGTGTAGCGGGCGCGGCAACGGTCTTGGTGCCTGCTTCGATGCGCCATTGGCCGACCACGTCCTTCAGTTGCCGCGTCTGCTCTTCGAGCGATGCCGCGGCAGCCGCCGCTTCCTCGACGAGGGCCGCGTTCTGTTGCGTGACGCTGTCCATCTGCGTGACGGCGCGATTCACCTGCTCGATGCCATCGGACTGCTCTTCCGATGCCGCGCTGATCTCGCCCATGATGTCGGTCACGCGGCGCACCGCCTGCACGATCTCGCCCATGGTTTCACCGGCGCGCGTGACGAGTTCGGAGCCGCTTTGCACCTTGCCGGCCGAGTCGCCGATCAGCGCCTTGATTTCCTTCGCCGCCGCCGCGCTGCGTTGTGCAAGCGAGCGCACTTCGCCCGCCACGACCGCGAAGCCGCGTCCTTCCTCGCCTGCACGCGCCGCTTCCACGGCCGCGTTCAACGCGAGAATGTTGGTCTGGAACGCGATGCCTTCGATCACGCCGATGATGTCCACGACCTTGCTCGAACTCGATGCAATCGCGTTCATCGTATCGACGACCTGCTCGACGACCTGACCGCCGCGCGACGCGATATCCGACGCGTTCACCGCAAGCTGGCTCGCCTGACGCGCGTTGTCCGCGTTCTGCTTGACCGTGCTCGTCAACTCTTCCATGCTCGACGCCGTTTCCTGCAGCGACGCTGCCTGTTCTTCCGTGCGTTGCGAGAGGTCCGTGTTGCCGCTCGAAATTTCATGCGCGCCGACATCGATCGATTCCGCGCCGCGATGCACCGCACCGACCATATGCGTCAGGTCCGTTCGCATGCGTTCGATGCCCGCGAACAGACGCCCGATCTCGTTCGTGCTGTCGGTATGCGCCGACTTCGTGAGATCGCCGCGCGAGATGCGGTCGAAGTGATCGACGGCGTCGTTGATCGGCTGCACGATAAGGCCGCGCAACGCGATGCGCGTCCCGATGAGAATGAGCACCGACAACGCGAGCAGCGCGCCGATGGTCAGGCTAAGCGTCGAGATGTGCGACGCCGTGTTCGAGCGCGATTCTTCCGCGTGCTTCTGCTGGAACGCCACCGCCGCGACTACCGCCTGATCGAAGGACACGAACATCGGGCTGATCTTCGTATCCGCGATGGCGTGATACGCGGCCATGTCGTTCGCGCGGATCGCGGTGAATTCCGGCTCGACGCCCGTCTTCACGAGCGTGTCGTGCTGCGCCACGAGCTCATCGAGCGTGGTCTTCGGCAGCATCGGCTTATGGGTGTCGAGATAGAGCTTCCAATTCTCGTTGCTCTTGTCGAGCAGATACTGGCCGCGGTCCAGCGCTTTCTTCGCTTCCGCGTCGTTGCCCGCTTCGGCGAGCGAACGCACGCGGTCGAGCGTGATGCGCGAGCGCAGCAGATACGACGAGGTCTCCGCGAGCGCGCGCATCGCGACCATGTCTTCCTGCGCGAGCGACGTGAGCGAATGGCTCGCCGAGTTCAGGCCGACGAGCGACAGCGCGCCGATCACGGCCGCGCAACTGACGAATAGCAGTCCGACGAGCGTGAGCATCGTGCGGATCGACAACTTCTTGAACATGTCTTTCTTCCCTGAGCCCGCGCTTCGGTACACGAACGCGGTTGTTTTAAGCGGCAACCGAGTCGATCAATTCCATCTCGCGGCTCGTCATGAGCTTCTCGATGTCCATCAGAATCAGCATGCGGCCATCCACGGTGCCCAAGCCCGTCAGATATTCGGAGGTCAGCGTCGCGCCGAATTCGGGCGCGGGCATCACTTGCTCTTGGGTGAGCGTGAGGACGTCCGAGACGCCGTCGACCACCATGCCGACCACGCGATGCGCGACGTTCAGAATGATCACGACCGTCTGGTTGTCGTACTCGACGCGACCCAGATTGAACTTGATGCGCATGTCCACGATCGGCACGATGATGCCGCGCAGATTGATCACGCCCTTGATGAACGAAGGCGCATTGGCAATGCGCGTCACGTTGTCGTAACCGCGAATCTCCTGCACCTTCAGGATGTCGATGCCGTACTCTTCGGCGCCGAGCGTGAACACCAGAAACTCTTGTCCGGCGGCTTCCGCGTGTTGCGCGTCGCGACGCGAAGACGTCGCGGAATGGATGTTTTGAATGTCTGCCACGGTAACTCCTTCGATGCGGGTGTTAATGAGCGTGCGCGCTGTGCTGCACACGCGATTCGCGGTTGAGCGCGGCCACGTCGACGATCAGCGCGACGCTGCCATCGCCCAGAATGGTCGCGGCTGAAATGCCGTGCACCTTGCGATAATTGGTTTCGAGATTCTTCACGACCACTTGCTGCTGGCCGACGAGTTCGTCGATCAGCATGGCGAAGCGCCGGCCTTCGGTCTGCATGATGGTGACGATGCCTTGCGTGGGCTCGGTGCGCGCGTTCTCCACGTCGAACACGGCATGCAGCGCCACGAGCGGCAGATACTCACCGCGCACGCGCACCACGCGCTCGCCGTTGGCGACCGTGTAGATGTCTTCGGCCACCGGCTGAAGCGACTCCATCACGAAGTTGAGCGGCAGAATGAAGATCTCGCTGCCGACCTTCACCGACATGCCGTCGAGAATCGCGAGCGTGAGCGGCAGCACGATCTTGGTGGTCGTGCCCGCGCCTTCACGCGACTTGATTTCGACGTGGCCGCCCATCGACTGGATGTTGCGCTTGACCACGTCCATGCCCACGCCGCGGCCGGAAATGTCCGTCACCTGTTCGGCGGTCGAGAAGCCCGGCATAAAGATGAGCTGCCACACTTCCTCGTCGCTCATCGACTCGGAAACCTGCATGCCCTGCTTCTGCGCCTTCGCGAGAATCTTGTCGCGGCGCAGGCCCGCGCCGTCGTCGCTGACTTCGATCACGATGTTGCCGCCGTGATGCGCCGCCGACAACACGAGCTGGCCGGTCGTCGACTTGCCCGCCGCGCGACGCGCTTCCACGGTTTCGATGCCGTGGTCGAGCGAGTTGCGCACGAGGTGCGTGAGCGGATCGATGATGCGTTCGATCAGGCTCTTGTCCAGTTCGGTCGCCTGACCGAACGTGACGAGTTCCACGTCCTTGCCGAGCTTGCCCGCGATATCGCGCACGAGCCGGGGGAAGCGGCTGAATACGTAATCCATCGGCATCATGCGGATGGACATGACGGCTTCTTGCAGATCGCGCGCGTTGCGTTCGAGCTGCGCCATGCCGTTGAAAAGACGGTCGTGCAATGCGGGATCGAACGTGCTCGTCGTTTCCGCGAGCATCGCCTGCGTGATGACCAGTTCGCCCACCAGGTTGATGAGCTGATCGACCTTCTCCACGCCGACGCGAATCGAGCTGCCTTCCGCCGATGCGGCCGCTGCCGGACGCGCCTTTTTATCGGCATCGTTCGTATTGGCGTTGGCCGGTTTCTGTGACGGTTGGGCGGCAGTCTCCGGGACCGCCGCCGTCGCCGCTTGTTGTTTTTGTTGCGCCGTGGATGCAGACGCGTCGAGCGCCTGCGATGCGTCCGGCTGTTGCTGTAGCGCGTGATGCGCCGCCGTTGCCGGCGGTACTTCGACGGATGCGGCCGGCGACTGCGCCGACTGATCCGCCGCATTGCCACGGCCGATTCCGATCTGCGATTCATCGATCACGAAGCAGCACACGGCCACGATGTCGTCGGCGCTCACGTCCGACTCGAGCCAAAGCACGAGTTCGGCGTCAGTCTTCTTTTCTCCGACGATACTTCCCAGGTTACCCAGCTCCTCGGTCAAAGTCGCCAGGTCCTTCTCGCCCACCCCCCGTAGCGTAATTTTCAGGTGGGGTCCTGCTTCCGCTGCCGATGCTGCCGCAGCGGTTCCTGCAATCGGTGCGCCGTCCGTGACTTCGAACGCGCCGTCCCACGTGCCGTCGTCCTCGATCGCTTCCGCAGCCTGCGCGATGACATGCGCGGGCGGAGCGTTCGGGCCGTCGTAGGCGGGTTCGTGTTGTTGCGCCTTCTCGATGACGGCGGCGGCTTCTTCTATCACCGGTGCCGCCGGCGCTTCCGGGTCTTCGTGCTTCAGACGCTCGAGCTTCGCGCAGATCGCCGCGGCCGCAGCCGCATCCGGCTCGGCGCTCGCGCGATACGCGGCGAGCTGGTCCGAGAGCACGTCCTTCGTCGCGAGGAAGGTATCGATCATGTCGCGGCGCAGGACGAGTTCGTTGTTGCGCGCGCGGTCCAGAAGCGATTCGAGGATGTGCGTCGTTTCCGTGAGCGCCGTAAAGCCGAAGGTCGCCGCGCCGCCCTTGATCGAATGCGCCGCGCGAAAGATCGCCGCGAGGTCTTCCGGATCGGGATTCGCAATGTCCAGAACGAGCAGCAGCTGCTCCATCTGCGCGAGCAGTTCGTCTGCTTCGTCGAAGAAGGTCTGATAGAACTGGGTAATGTCGAGTGTCATGCTTGAGTCACCGCAGAAATGCTGTTCAGTCGCGTTATTCGGTCGAGGTTTGCTTCGTCTTGCTCAGTGCTGCTCTTCGGGTTCCGACAGTGCCGCCACCAACTCGGTCAAGAGCTCGGGATCGAGCGGCTTCTGAATCCAGCCGGTCGCTCCCGCCGCGCGCGCCGCGTCCTTGAACGCTTCGCTGTCCTCGGTCGTCAGCACGAGCACCGGCGTTGCCTGGTAGGCGTGATTCACCCGCAACTCCGCGATCAAATCGAGCCCGCTCTTGCCGGGCATGTGCTGGTCCGTCAGGACGAGATCGAAACGCTCGGCGAGGGCCCATTCGAGCCCTTCGTTGCCGTCCGACGCGACGGTCACTTCGTAGCCCGCCGTCGTCAGCGTGGCGGAGAGAATCTGCCGCATGGCGGCGGAATCGTCGATTGCCAGAATGTTCTTGATCATGTGTGTCTCTTGCGGTCTTGCCGGGTTGACGGCTAAAACGTGTGGAGTCTTGAGAGTCTTTCGCGCGGATTTCGCTTTTATTGCGGTCGCGCTTGGAATACGGGCGCGAGTTTGTCCAGCACGGGAGCCGCGCCCGCCGCGTTGTCGAATGTCGCGGGCGGCGCGCCGTCGTCGCGCAACATGGCGCTCTCCGCGCGCCGGTTGAGCACGATGATGCTGATGCGCCGGTTTTCCGGGTCCATCGCGTCCTTGCGATTCAGGTTCTGCGTCGATGCAAGCCCGAGCACGCGCAGCACCTTCGCTTCGTCCATGCCGCCGTAGATCAGCTCGCGCCGCGACGCGTTCGCGCGGTCCGCCGATAGTTCCCAGTTGCTGTAGCCCTTGTCGCCGCCGGCGTACTTCACGGCATCCGTATGTCCTTGCACGACTATTCGATTGGGCACGTCGTTCAGCGTCTTGCCTATCTCGCGCAAAATGTCGCGCATGTACGGCTGCACGGAGTCGCTGGAGAGCGCGAACATGGGCCGCTTCTGGGTATCGACAATCTCGATGCGCAAGCCCTGCTGGGTCGAATCGATGCGTATCTGCTGCCTGAACTGGCGCAAGGTCGGGTTGGCCTCGACGGCCGACATGAGCTTCACCTGGAGGTCGTGCAGGCGCTCTTGCTCGCGGCGTTCGATCTCGCCTTCGGCTTGTCTCAACGCGGCTTCATCGGGTCTTGCCGACGAACGCACCGCGAACGGCGTATTGCCTTCGGTGGTGCGCACCGTGCCGGGCTCGGGACTCGACAGATCGCGCCCGCCGCCCATGATGATGCTGGAGTCCATGCCGACGGTCTTGCCGCCGACCATCGCGGCCTTGAGCGGCGTGTTGAAGTATTCGGCGATACCGCGTCGTTGCACCGGCGAAGTCGAACTCAGAAGCCACATGAGCAGGAAGAACGCCATCATCGCGGTCATGAAGTCCGCGTAGGCAAGCTTCCACGCGCCGCCGTGATGTCCCTTGCGGCCCGCGACGATACGCTTGATGAAAATTGGCCGGTCTTTGTCGGGTGAGCTCATGGCGTCGTTCCTCGCTTCACTTCGCGCGGACCCGGCGCACGTGTTCTTCCAGTTCGGAGAACGACGGGCGCTCGGTCGAGAACAGCACCTTGCGGCCGAACTCCACCGAGATGGCGGGCGCATAGCCGTTCAGACTCGCAAGGATCGTCACCTTGATGCACTGAAACATCTTGGTCTGCTCGGCCACGCGCTGCTCCGCCACGCCCGCGAGCGGGCCGATGAAGCCATACGAAAGCAGAATGCCGAGGAAGGTGCCGACGAGCGCCTGCGCGATCATCTCGCCGAGAATCGCGGGCGGCTGATCGGCGGAAGCCATCGTGTGCACGACGCCCATGACGGCCGCGACGATACCGAACGCGGGCATGGCGTCGCCCACTTTGTGCAGCGCTTGTGCGGGCGCTTCGCCTTCGGCGTGATGCGTCTCGATTTCCTCGTCCATGAGGCTTTCGATCTCGAACGCGTTCATGTTGCCGCCGACCATCAGCCGCAGATAATCCGTCAGGAATTCGACGATGTGCTCGTCCGCGAGAATCTTCGGGTACTGACCGAAGATCGGGCTTTTATGGGGATCGTCGATATCGCTTTCGAGGGTGAGCGTGCCTTCCTTGCGCGCCTTGGCAAGCAGGACGTAGAGCAGGCCCATCAATTCCATGTACACATCCTTGTTGTACTTGGAGCCCTTGAACAGCGTGGGAATGACGCGCAGCGTCGACTTGATCGTCTTGATGCCGTTACCGAGGATGAATGCGCCGACACCCGCGCCCGCGATCATCAAGATTTCGACCGGTTGCACGAGCGCGCCAAGGTGGCCGCCTTCGAGCGCGTAACCGCCGAATACGGACAGCAATGTCACGAGCGTTCCAACGAAAATCAGCACAGTCGAGTCCTCAAGGTAGTTGCGGGATGACCGCCGTTATGTGGGTTTACGGCACGGCAAGGGAAAACTTTGGTGCATGACCGGGAGGTGAGGCAAACGCTAAAACCCGCGTGGGATGGGGCTCTGACGACATGCGGCGCAATGGCGCATGGCGCACGGGGACGCTACGGTGCGAATGCCTTTTCGTGCGGGCGATGGCTGCGTTTAGCTCTTCGCGATAAGCCAGTTGTTCGTGGTTGAAGACGAGTTGACCGCGAGACGTGCGTCGATCTGGCAGCGAGGCGGCTCAATGCATGGGTCGCCTGTCATGGGCCGCAGACGTATGCCGACCAACTTACGAGGTGTTGGCACGGCGGCCGCTCGTCTGATCGGTTCATGCCGGCTGCGCGCCGTTGCGTTCGGTCAGCGCTGTGAGCGTGCTACGCAAACGCCGCCGTGATCAGCTCGAATCAACGCGCAGATGAGCCGGCTTCTATCGCCAATGCATCCGCGAGGAGGGTCGCGTCCGGCGCTGCGCTTTTGTCCTTTTCGTCGAGTGACGAAAGGATGGCGTGATCGTCGAAGCGAAAGCGGCACAGCAAATGGCTCGACGACGCCACCCTCACCGCCTGCGCGGGCGAAAGCGAAGCCAGTAACTGCGCCACGTCGTCCGAAAGCGCCAGCCGAGCCATGGCCGAAGCGCGGTCCGCAAGC
Source organism: Caballeronia sp. LZ001 (assembly GCF_031450875.1). Lineage (NCBI taxonomy): Bacteria > Pseudomonadati > Pseudomonadota > Betaproteobacteria > Burkholderiales > Burkholderiaceae > Caballeronia > Caballeronia sp. LZ001. The sequence goes on from NZ_JARTVX010000004.1 coordinate 3,003,752, forward strand.
AATAGCTGCTGCGCCAGAAGCAAGTACGCGAGATTAAGCTCGCGAATCTCCGCGAGCGTGGTGGTTGTGCTGGCCGTCATCTTTTCCCCGAATCGATACCCGGCTCGTCAGGCCGTGCGGGAAACGTTTGCTCGGATCGCTCTGGATTGCGGCGATTCGGCCCCGCTCATGGTGTGGATTCGATTGTCGATGAGGCTTCGAGCGCGCGCCAATCGGATAAATCGACCGATTTACCGACGGAAAAGCCCGCGACGTCGTGTAAGAAAAATTCCTACGCGAAATAGTTGAACGGCTGTTTGAGCGAATCGGGAGCACCAAACTCAACTATCGGCTGCTTTTCATCTGACTTGAAACGCTGTGAGCACGAATCGCCCCGTGCCATGCGTAGAACCGGCCCATATGCCTTAGGCCCGATCCGTGCTACTTCAATGCCTCGCGGCAATGCCCTGCGTGCGTCGAATTCGTCTACGTCATTGATATCGATGCACTTTTTGACTTCGTAACAGCCGTTGTTTCGCGCTGTAACAAGGTTAAGCGTTTGAAAAATGAAGTGTAATGCCGCGCTCGATCCCGATAATGAGCAGTAAGGGATAACCCGGTTGAACAGTTTCTTGTCCGGGCCAGTCTCGGGCGGCGTCTTCTACACGAACGCGGCCCGCCCGAACGGCATGCGTCGAGCGCTCGACCGGAGCGTGACTGCAATGCCTTAAATAACAGGAGAGTCACGTTATGCGAATCGCACAAATTGCACCGTTGCACGAAGCAGTTCCCCCGAAGTTTTACGGCGGCACCGAGCGCGTCGTGTCGTATCTGACCGACGCACTCGTCGACCTCGGCCACGATGTAACTCTGTTCGCCAGCGGCGATTCGCAAACCAAGGCGACTCTCGATGCGGCCTGGCCGCGCGCGCTGCGCCTCGACCCGACCGTGCGCGACGCGCTCGCGCCGCACATGCTCCTGCTCGAAACCGTCCGCCGCCGCGCGCATGAATTCGACGTGCTGCACTTCCACCTCGACTACATGCCGTTCCCGCTGTTCACGCAGATGGACACGCCTTTCGTGACGACGCTGCACGGCCGTCTCGACCTGCCTGAACTCCAGCCGATCTTCAACACGTTCACGAAGGCGAACGTGATCTCGATCTCGGACAATCAACGCACGCCGCTGCCGCAAGCGAACTGGCTGAACACGGTCTATCACGGTCTGCCGGAAGATTTGCTCACGCCGCAGCCGCACAAGAAGCCGGAATACCTGGCGTTCCTCGGCCGTATCTGCCCGGAAAAGCGCGCCGATCTGGCCATCAAGATCGCGGCGCAAAGCGGTTTGCCGCTGAAGATCGCCGCGAAAGTGGACAAGGTCGACCAGGAATATTTCAAGTCGACCATCGAGCCGCTCTTGTCGCAGGCGCATGTCGAGTTCATCGGCGAGATCAATGAAGCGCAAAAGCCGGAATTCTTGTCGGGCGCGAAAGCGCTGCTGTTCCCGATCGACTGGAACGAGCCGTTTGGCCTCGTGATGATCGAAGCGATGGCATGCGGCACGCCGGTGATCGCGTTCAATCGCGGCTCGGTGCCGGAAGTGATCGATCATGGCGTGACCGGCTTTATCTGCGAAGACGTGCAAGGCGCAGTGGGCGCGCTGCATCGGATAGATGAGCTATCGCGCACGGAAATCCGCGCGCAGTTCGAGCGTCGTTTCAGCGCGAAGACCATGGCGCAAAATTACGTCGATAGCTACACGGCCATGCTTCAGGCGGCCAAGCGTCCGGTGCTTCGTCAGGTCGCAGTGGGCTGATATGCAACGCGCTAGACCTTAGGTATCGTTTAAAAAAACCGCCCGACAACGGGCGGTTTTTCATTGTGTAAACCTAACTTCAACCCGCTAAGGATATTCCGAAGATTCTGCCGTTATCGCGTGAATTGACTGCAAATCAACCATTTTTGACAGTTTTGCCAAAGAATCGCGCTTAAACTCCGCTGCGCAAGAGGAGTTGAGCTTTCTTGCATTTTGTCAACGGTTGTTCATATTTTTCACGAAGGCAGGATCATGCAATTGTCGAAGCGTCTCGGCGCTGAAATTTTCGGTACTTTCTGGCTTGTGCTGGGCGGTTGCGGAAGCGCCGTGCTTGCCGCGGCCTTTCCTCATGTCGGCATTGGCCTGGCTGGCGTTTCGCTGGCGTTCGGTCTCACCGTGCTCACCATGGCTTACGCCATCGGCCATGTGTCGGGTTGCCACCTGAACCCTGCGGTCAGCATCGGTCTCGCGGTTGCGGGCCGCTTTCCGGTACGTGATCTCGGTCCGTACATCATCGCTCAGGTGATCGGCGCGACGCTCGGCGCATGGGTTTTGTCGCTGATCGCCACGGGCAATCCCGACTTCAATCTGGTTGCCAGCGGCTTCGCGGCGAACGGTTTCGGCGAGCACTCGCCGGGCAACTATTCGATGCTCGCGGCACTGGTTTGCGAAGGCGTAATGACTTTCTTCTTCCTGTTCGTCATTCTCGGCGCCACCGATGACCGCGCACCGAAGGGTTTCGCGCCGATCGCCATCGGCCTGTGCCTCACGCTCATCCATTTGATCTCGATTCCCGTTACCAACACGTCGGTGAATCCGGCGCGTTCGACTGGCCCGGCATTGTTCGTCGGCGGCTGGGCACTCGACCAGTTGTGGCTGTTCTGGATCGCGCCGTTGGCCGGTGCAATCGTCGCGGGCGTGGTGTACCCGATCCTGACGAGCGAACGCAGAAAGGCACTGATCACTGCCTAAGTACGTTTGATCATGCTTCGAAAACGGGCGCCTCGTGCGCCCGTTTTGCTTTTCCAGCGCGAATTCTGTGCCCTTAGATTAAAGCGGCGAGACAAATGTAATGGACAATTACGAAGCATGCTTACTATCTTCGTTTTGCGCGCCGTTCCCTCGCTCGAAAGCCTTGCTGGACAAGGCTCCGGCTTGTTTTATCGTCTTTACGACGCGCTTTCATACCGTAACAACTCGTCGAGGCTTGTAAGACGCGCGGCGCTTACATTGGACTCATGCGACACGCGTCGCTCTAAAGGAGAACACCATGAAGCGCATCGTCACCCACATGCTCGTAGCTGCCGGCCTCGCGATCGGTGCGGTTGGAGCGGCTCAGGCCCACAGTGATCTTCACATCGGCGTTTCGCTCGGCGCACCCGCGTATGTGGCGCCGGCTCCGGTTTATGTGCGCCCGGCGCCGGTGTATGGCGGACCTTATTATCGTCATGAGGAACCGCGCTGGCATGGCAACTACGGCCACGACAATGGCCGATGGAATCGTGCCGGCTGGCATGACAACGGCAATCACAATGGCTGGGGACGTCGCGGATAAGAATGGCGCAGTCGGTTGCGGCTGCGGTTGCGGCTGCGGCTGCCGGAGCTGCGGTGGCCGGAGCTGCGGCGGCGGTCGCAGTTGAAGTCGCCGTCGCCGTCGCAGTCGCAGTCGCAGTCGCACTTACGGTGGCGTTCGCCGTCGAAGTTTCGATGGCACTCGCGGTCGTTGTCGCAGTTGCGATGGCACTCGCGGTCGCCGTTGCCGTCACAGTTGCGTTGGCAGTTGGAGTCGCAGTCGCACCTACCGTGGCAGTCGCCTTCGCAGTTGCGATGGCACTCGCGGTCGCCGTTGCCGTCACAGTTGCGTTGGCAGTTGGAGTCGCAGTCGCACTTACGGTGGCGGTTGCCTCCGCAGTTGCGATGGCACTCGCGGTCGCCGTTGCCTCCGCAGTTGGGATGGCAGTTGGAGTCACAGCACGAGCCACCGCCGCCCCGCACGCTCCATCAACAGGTCAGGCACCCGCAATTTCGTCGCGAATCCCGAAAAGCTTACGCAACTGATGCGCGACACCCGCCTCGAAGTTGTTGCCAATACGCGGTACGTCCGGCAGCCGCATGATGAGATCGGGATTCGCGTTGTTCATCATGAACGGATGCCCTGCCGTTTCGAGCAGATCGATGTCGTTCATGTTGTCGCCAAACGCGACGCATTGCGCGGGATCGATATCCAGTCGCTGCAAAACGTAGCGCAGCGCGCGTCCCTTCGACACATCCGAGGTCATCACCTCAAGACAGTCCGGCAGCGAATAAGTGACGTACAGCGAGTCGCCGAATTCGCGCTCTAGATTTGCCGCTGTCTCTTTCAGATCGGCCGGCTCGCCGATATACAGCACCTTCGCGATGTTCTCGCCGTCGTGCTCGCGCAGATCCATCACCTCGTACTTGAAGCCCGAATCCTGATGGAAAACGAGCAATTGCGGCGCGTGGCGGTCGATCAGCCACGCGTCGTCGGCGAAGAGGTTGACGATCACGCGCCCATTGCCGCCCGCAAGATCCGGTTGCACCAGACGGCGAACGGCGGCGGGATCGAGATCGCGCGAGTAGATGCGTTCGTCGCCAGGCGCGTGCACGCGTGCGCCGTTCGACGTGATCAGATAGGCGTCGACCCCGAGCACATCGCGAATACCCGCGACGTCGCGATAATGCCGCCCCGTCGCGATCACGATAGGCACGCCGCGCGACGCGAGCGTGCGAACGGTGGTCGCGGTGAAGGGGTCGAGCTGGTGGTTGCTATTGAGAAGCGTGCCGTCGAGATCGGTTGCAATGGCCGAGTACATGAACTGCCCTGTGTGAGCGGATCGAAGCTGCCGCGAAGCGGGCTATTTTATCGCGCCGGACGATGCGCACGTCTCGCCAGTTCCAACGCGCCAGCGGCCGAATCGGCGCGCGGGGATCGCACGCGTTCGCGCAAGGCGGCAGGCACGAACGGCTCGTAAAGCGCGGCTAGTCCGCCGCACAACGCAACAGGCAGCTTGCCCGCGGGATCGAGCGCGCCGACGAGCGTCTCGATCTCCCGTGCGGCCTGCGCGAGCAAACGCGCCGCCGCCGGATGATCGCGGAACTCGAAGACGAGCGGCGCGAGCGTGGCGTAAACCGTCTGATTGGCGGCGCAGAGCCACACGACAAGGCTGTCGCGATCGCTTGCGCCGGTGCGTTCGAGCAGTGCGCGCGACCAGCCGTCGGCATCCGCGCGACCGTCGAGAACGCGCTGAAGATGCACGACCGCGCGCAGGCCGAGCCACGCGCCGCTGGCTTCGTCGCCGCTCGGAAAGCCATAACCGCCGGCGATCCGGCATACACCGGCTTCATCGAGCGATGCCGCGATGCTGCCCGTACCGAGCGCGACGATCACGCCCGCGTCGCCTCCGTGCGCGCCCAGAACCGTGGTGTAGGCGTCGCTCTCGACGCTCAACGCGCGCACGCGTGGCGCGTGAGCAAGAAAGCCCGCGAGCCAGTCTGCGTTATTGACGCCAGCCAGACCGCAGCCGAGCGAGCACGCGTTCCAGTCGAACGGCAGACCGGCGCTTTCGAAGGCGCGCCGGCAGGCATCGCCGATAGCCTGCCACGCGCGCTCCACGCCGAGCGCGAGCGCCGAGGGACCGCCGCTCGCGCGCGCGAGTTCGGCGCCGCCAGCATCGGCAAGAATCACGCGCGTGCCGCTGCCGCCGCCGTCGATGCCCAGCAGAAAGCCGTCAGAAGAAATAAGAGTCGAGGTAGTCATGGCCGCAAGCTTACCGGTGCTGGCGGCGCGCGCCAATTGGCCGAATGGCCGAGGTGGCGGAAAGCGGCCCTTCGGCTATCCTGACGCGATCCGAAAACCGAGAAACGCAATGGCCGATACCGACGCAACCCGCTGCTCCTGGGCGACCGCCACGACGGACGCAATGGTCCACTATCACGACACCGAATGGGGCGTGCCCTCCCGCGACGATCGTCACCTCTTCGAAATGCTGGTGCTCGAAGGCGCGCAAGCCGGGCTTTCGTGGTCGACCATTCTCAACAAACGGGAGGGCTACCGCGCGCTGTTCGCGGACTTCGATATCGAGAAAGTCGCGCGCTTCACTGCGAAGGACATCGAGCGGATCGTCGGCGACGCGCGCGTGGTGCGTAACCGCATGAAGATCGAATCGGCGGTGCTCAATGCGCGCGCGGTCCAGCAAATTCAGGCCGAGCACGGGTCGTTCGCCAGCTTCGTGTGGTCGTTCGTCGGCGACGCCCCGATCGACACGCCCCGGAGCGCGGACAAGCCAACACCAGCATCGACGCCCGAGTCGGACGAACTCAGCCGCGCGCTCAAGAAGTACGGCTGCAAGTTCATCGGCACGACCATTTGCTATGCGTTCATGCAGGCGGCCGGCATGGTCAACGACCACGCGGCGACGTGTCAGGCGCGACAAAAAATCAAGACGAAACGGAAAGCGCCCGCCAAGACCAAGCAATGAGCCCAGTCTGATATGGAAAATCTTTGCTTTTTGGCAACATGCCTGAGTGCAAAAACCACGTATAAGGGAAGATCCTTATAGCTGACGTTTTTTTGCAGTGAAGCAGCGCTGAAACCTTACTGGCTAAGGGTTTCCGATGCTTCTTCCGCACTGCACGAACGTGCGGTTCATGTAAAAATGGCGTCCTCGCGTGCGCCACCGCACCTTTTTACCGAGCCGAACCGTTATAACTGTCGGTAAGCGGATCGTTCAAGGAATCAAGAATCCGACGCGAGCATAAGGACGCTATGAGACCCAGGCGTCCAGGCCGGGAAAACCATCATGCTCGAAGCAGTACCCGGACAGCAGTCGCAACAACGCCGCTGTTCCGGTGCCGCAAGTGCAGGTTGCTCGAACTACTCAACGCTTGGCCGCTGCGCAGGGGCGCAGGGGAGATTGAATATGAAAAGCCTTAACTTCCTGACCCATCAGGACATTTTCAACCGCGCAGTCCAGCATCTTCTCGTGCAAGGACAAGCCGCATTGCTGCCACACGGCGGCGGCGCGTATCGCGGATACTGCGGCGGCTGCCCGATCGGCAGCTTCATTCAGCCGCGCGACTACATCACGGCGATGGAAGGCATTCCCATTCGCTACATCGCGAAGGCGCCCGAAGTGGTGCCGGCGTATATGGATGTAGGCGTCGCGGGTCTCAAGCGTGCGCTCTTGCGCGCGCGTATCAACGTGTTCGATCCCAACACCGTCGAGTTGCTCTCCTGCCTGCAGAACGTGCATGACGTTTTCGGCAAATGGGAATGGCGCGAGCGTCTTGCTTCGATCGCGCGCCAGTTCGGTCTGTCGGCCGAGCTCCTGAAAACGGCTGCATAAGCGCTTCGGGTGTCGAGATGTTGAGCCCAATCACGATGTTGAGTCCAAAGGACATCTACCAACGCGTCAGCCGGCATTTGCTGGAGCAAGGCGCGGTATCGGAAGATGACAACGGTTCCTGCCGCCTGCGCAGCGCGAACGGGCGCAAATGCGCAATCGGTTCGCTGGTGCGCGACGAGCATTACGACCCGGCGCTCGAAGGCGTGGGAATTTCGTACTACCGGCACGCGCACGACGGCAAGCTATTGCGCGCGCTGTATGCGTCGAATGTGAATGCGTACGATCCGAACGTGATCGATCTATTGATGGAGCTGGAGCAGATTCACGACGACTCGAGCGTCGAGGAATGGCCACATCGGCTCGCGGTACTCGGCAAGCGTCACGCGTTCGTCTAAAGACCGGCGGTAGAAAGCAAAACGGCGGTGCGCCCTTAGGGGTCGCACCGCCGTTTGCCTTTGCCGAACCAGATTCGCACCCGGCCCGAGGCGAAGACGCTTAGTGCATCTTCTTCGGCAGCATCTGGCTGCGCAGGCGCTTGCGCAGACGCGAAACGGCTGCTGCCTTCTTGCGCTTGCGCGCGGTGGTCGGCTTTTCGTACGACTGGCGCTCGCGGAGTTCCGCGATCAGGCCATTCTTTTCGATCGTGCGACGGAAACGCCGAATCGCGACATCAAACGGCTCGTTTTCTTTAAGGGTAATGGTGGTCATGTAAATCCTGTTTCGCTAAACGTATTTCTAACTGCACGACGGACAAACCCGCCGCGCGCCGGCACTCCGATCGTCCACCCAACACGGCGGACACGAGCAAAGCGGCCACGGAGGCCGGAAAAGAGAGAGAGTTGAGATTCAGTTGCGCGCTCGCTGGAAAGACGTGAACGCGCATTTGGAGCCGTCTGCTGCACATTGAGCATTTTCACGCTCGACGGCAAAGGCAAAAATCGGACACATTTCTCGATTCGGGCGCGATGTTACCAGAACCTCGCGCCCGTGCCAACACCCCGGTTCACTGCAAGCCTTTGATGCAGCGGAATTATTTTTGCCAGGCGCTGGCTTCGTCGAGCGCTTTGACATCTTCCGGCGTGAGTTGCAGGCGCGTGGCTTCCGCAAGGCTTTCCAGTTGCTGCACGGACGTCGCGCTGGCGATAGGCGCGGTCACGCTCGGGCGCGCGATGATCCACGCAAGCGCGACCGTCGCGGGTGTCGTGTCATTGCGTTTGGCGACTTCGACGAGCGCATCGACAATTTTCAAACCGCGGTCGTTCAGGTACTTCTCCACACGCGAGCCGCGCGCCTTTTCCTGCGTGTCTTCCTTCGAGCGATACTTACCCGACAGAAAGCCGCTTGCAAGACTGAAGTACGTCGCCACGGCGAGCTTGTTGGCATCGACGACCGGTTCGAGATCCGTCTCGTAGGCTTCGCGATCGTAGAGGTTGTATTCCGGCTGAAGGATTTCGTATGCGGGCAGTCCCGATTCCTTCGAGATCTTCAGCGCCTCTTCCACCCGCGCGCCCGAATAGTTCGACGCGCCGATCACGCGCACCTTGCCTGCGGCGATGAGCTTCTGATAAGCGCCGAGCGTTTCTTCGAGCGGCGTGTTTTCGTCGTCGCGATGCGAGTAGTACACGTCGATGTAATCGGTCTTCAGGCGCCGCAGCGAGTCGTCCACCGCCGCCGCGATATTCGCCGCCGAAAGCCCCGAGCGCGTGCTCAGCATGCCGACCTTGGTCGCCAGCACGATCTTGTCGCGCTTGCCGCTTTCCTTGAACCACTTGCCGATGATCGTCTCCGACTCGCCGCCCTGGTGCCCGTCGATCCACGCGGAGTAAACGTCGGCGGTATCGACGAAATTGAGGCCGTGATCAACGAACGCGTCGAGGATGGAGAACGACGTGCGCTCGTCCGCGGTCCAGCCGAACACGTTGCCGCCGAAAGAAAGCGGCGCGACTTTGAGATCCGATTTGCCGATGGTGCGTGTCTGCATATGTGCTCCGGATGCTTGATGGGTACGGATCGAAAAGGATACGCGGGAACGCGCCCGTGCGCTCGGAGCGCTTTTCGGTGCCTCGCGCAAAAGCGCCGAACTGAGCGGTTTTTCCCCGCCAGTTCCGCCCTTCGGCTCAAGGTGGACGGCTCGATAATCCGTGCAACGCTACCGAAATGCCGAGACCATGAACACCTTCGAAGCACTGGACCAAACGCCCGCACACGTCGCGACGAACGCCGACCAGCAGTTCGAGGCCGATCTCGCCGATGTGCTGCAAGCCGCGATCCTGCAGCATCAGACGCTCAACCTGCACGAGGCCGAGAAGCTCTATCTCCTCGTTCTGGACGCGCGGCCGCAACACGCCGACGCCAACTTCAACCTCGGCATGCTGATGGCGCAGCGCGGTCAATACGAGGCAGCCGTGCCGTTCTTCGAAACCGCGATCGGCACGGACCCGACGCAGCATATCTATTGGGCTACGTATATCGACGTGCTGACGCGCAGCGGTCAGGTCGCGGCGGCGAATATCGTGTTCGAAGTCGCAGTCGCGCAAGGCATGAGCGGGCCGGCAATCGAGAAACTGGCCGCCGAACTGCGCGATGCGACAAAGTCGCGCGAAGGCGTCACGGCGCCAAACGGCCGCACGACGCCGACGCCGCAGGAAGTACAGCAGTTGCATGCGCACTTCAATGGCGGGCGACTCGAAGAAGCCGTGGCGCTCGCGAAGACCCTGACGCAGCGCTTCCCCACTTTTCTGCTGGGATGGGAAGTCATGGGCGTGGCCCAGGTTCGCCTGATGGACCTGCAGTCGGCCATTCCCTCGCTACGCCGTTATCTGCAATTGAAGCCGGATGGAATCGACGTTCGCCGAATCCTGGCCGACTCCCTGCGCCTCTTCGACAAGTTCTTCGAAGCGGAAGCCGAATGCCGGCGCATGATCGAGCAGGACCCGAACTATCCGGAAGCGCACCGCATTCTCGGCGTGACGCTGCGCTCGCTGATGCGCCTCGACGACGCGCAAGCTGCTTGCCGTCGCGCCGTGGAACTCGCGCCGTTGTCGGCGAAAGCGCACGAAACGCTCGGCGTGGTGCTGATGGACCAGACGCGGTTCGACGACGCGGAGAAGCATTCGCGTCGCGCGATCGAACTCGATCCAACTTGCGACAGCGCGCACGAGAACCTGTTGTTCTGCTTGTCGCACAAGGAAGAAATCGACCGGAAGGCGTACTTCGAGCAGCATCTGTACTTCGCCGAGCAATGCGCGAAGCCGCTGCAATCGACGTGGAAGAAGCATCGGAACCAGCCGGACCCGAACCGCTGCATTCGCGTGGGCTTCGTCTCGGGCGACTACAACCAGCATCCGGTGGCTGTCTTCATCGAGCCGGTGTTCCGCTATCTCGTAAACGATCCCAGCGTCACGGTGCACGCGTACTACAACCGCTCGGTGACCGACGAGGTCACGCGCACGCTGCGCGATATCGTGCCGCGCTGGCACGACGTCTCGGGTTATAGCGATGCCGCGCTCGCCGACAAGATTCGCGCGGACGGCATCGACGTGCTGATCGATCTTTCGGGGCACACGGCCTATAACCGCCTGCTGACTTTCGCGCGCAAACCCGCGCCGATCCAGGCGACGTGGATGGGCTATCTCGGCACGACCGGCATGACCGCGATGGATTACTACATCGGCGATCGCCACTATGTGCCTGAAGAACAGATCGACGGTCAGTTCGTCGAAAAGCTGGCGTATCTGCCGGCGTATGCGCCTTTCAAGCCCTCGGAACATGCGCCGGCGCTCAACGCGTTGCCCGCGCTCACCAACGGCCACATCACTTTCGGCAGCTTCAACCGCTTCAACAAACTGCGTCCGCGCACCATTGCGCTGTGGTCGGAACTGCTGCGCGCGGTGCCGGATGCGCGCATGTTGATCGCAGGCGTGCCGCGCGACAACAGCCACACGATTCTGATCGATTGGTTCGAGAAGGAAGGAATCGATGTGAGCCGGGCTCGAGTTTCGTCAGCGCTCGTCGCTCGTGCGCTATCTCGCGCATCACCTCGACGCCGATATCGCGCTCGACACGTTCCCTTACGCGGGCGGCGTCACCACCATGCAGGCGCTGTGGATGGGCGTGCCCACGCTCACCTTGCCCGGCGAACTGATCGCGAGCCGAGGCAGCACGTCGGTGCTTTCCAACACGGGCCTCGGTGACTTCGTGGCTCGCGACCGCGCGGACTTCGTCGCGAAGGGCATCGAATGGGCGGGCCGGGTCGAAGAACTCGCGCAGATCCGCGCCGGCATGCGCGAGCGCTGCCTGCAATCGCCGGGCTTCCAGCCCGACACGGTGGCCCGCGCGCTCTCCGCCAGCATGCGCCAGATGTGGCAGCGCTGGTGCGCCGGCAAGGCTGCGGCCACGTTCGACGTCTGAAGCGAATTTTTTAACGAAAGAAGTCGCTCCGTCTGCCGTTAAAGCTCTCAGACGGGGCATTCAAAAACCGCGAGCATCGGCAGCAGAGCCCCGCTGGGCAAGCTTTAGCACGGATTTCCAGGTATTTATCAGGCAAATCGAAACGAGCACTAAAGTTTGCCTAGCACGGGCCGAAAACCTAAACAAGCGGCCAAACAAACAAACGACGGACGCTTCCGCCAAACGATGGCGTTATCAACTCAGATAAATGCGCCAGGCCTCATCGGAGAAACAAAATGATCGGTATCAATAGCAACATCAACTCGCTGGTCGCTCAGCAAAACCTGAACGGCACGCAAAGCGCACTGTCGTCGGCAATCACGCGTCTTTCGTCGGGCAAGCGCATCAACAGCGCAGCAGACGACGCAGCTGGCCTCGCAATCGCTTCGCGCATGACCTCGCAGATCAACGGCCTGAACCAAGGCGTTTCGAACGCGAACGACGGCGTGTCGATGGTTCAGACGGCTTCGAGCGGTCTGTCGCAGATCACGGATAACCTTCAGCGTATCCGTCAGTTGGCCGTGCAAGCATCGAGCGGCTCGCTGTCGACGGCTGACAAGACCTCGCTGCAACAAGAAGTGACGCAGCGTATCAGCGAAATCAACCGTATCTCGTCGCAAACCACGTTCAACGGCACGAACCTGCTCGACGGCACCGCCGGCAGCAAGACGTTCCAGGTTGGCGCGAACGTCGGCCAGTCGATCACGATCGACCTCGGCTCGGCAGCAAACGTCTCGGCTCTGTCGCTCGGCGGCAGCAACCCGCAGAAGGGCACGGTCATCGGCACGGTCGACGGTCTGAGCCTGGGCAACACGGGTGCATCCGCAGCTGCCAGTTCGGCAACGATCACGTCGGTCAACGTCATCGCTGACGGCTCCGGCGGCTACACGTTCACCGACCAGGACAACAAGGCACTCGGCAGCTCGTTCGCCTCGTCGAACGTGTTCACGGGTCTGTCCGCAGGCAGCACGAGCATCAGCCTGAACAGCACCAACGTTCCTTCGGCAACTGCAGCTCAAACGTCCGAAGTCGGCGCGCTGACCGCGAACAACACGCCGCCGCAAGTGTCGCAAATCGACATCAGCAAGGCGAACGGCGCATCGTCCGCAATCGAGGCAGTCGACAACGCACTGGATGCAGTGAACTCGCTGCAAGCTCAGTTGGGCGCTGTGCAGAACCGCTTCAGCTCGGTTGCCGCTACCCAGACCGCGCAGTCGACCAACCTGTCGTCCGCTCAGTCGCAGATCACCGACGCGAACTTCGCGCAAGAAACCGCGAACCTCTCGAAGGCTCAGGTTCTGCAACAAGCTGGTATCTCGGTTCTGGCGCAAGCGAACTCGATGCCCCAGCAGGTTCTGAAGCTCCTCGGCTAAGCATCGCCGACGCAGTAACCGGCGCGTCTCGATCACGGCGCGCCGGCGACGTACCCAGGGAGGCTTGCCTCCCGATTTGCATTTCCGCCAGAGGCGCCTTCATGACGAATCGCCTGCTGACGGCGCAGTAAAACGCATCTTCAACCGCTCACGGCAAGAAGCCAGAAACGGAGCCATACATGTCCACGGTAGCAACCACTTCGGCATCCACGGTCGATCCGACCAGCGCCGTCCAGCAGGCCGCGCAGTCGATCATCAGTGGCTCGACCAACTCCACGATGGATGTGAACTCGCTCGTCACCGCCATCGTCAACGCGAAGGTCGCCGGACAGACGGATGCGCTGACAGCCAAGCAAACCAAGGACAACACCCAGCTCACCGCGGTCGGCACGCTCAAGTCCGTGCTGTCGCTTTTGCAAAGCTCGGTGAGTTCGCTCGCGGACGGCACGACGCTCGGCGCCTTCACGGCGACCGGCAGCGGCAAGGGTCTGACCGGCACGGCCAGCACCGGCGCGGTCGCGGGCACTTATTCGGTCGCGGTTAGCAATATCGCCACCTCGCAATCGCTTACCTCCACCGCGTTCACCAGCACCGCGCAACTCGGCACGGGCACGATGAAGCTGTCGGTGGGCGGCAAGGACATGTCGATCAGCATCGACTCTTCGAACAACACGCTCGCGGGCATTGCGTCCGCGATCAACAAGGCAAGCGGTAACCCCGGCATCACGGCGGCGGTCGTCAACGGCACCGATGGCGCGCACCTCGTGCTGCGCTCGGCGTCGACGGGCCAGGCCAACGGCATTACCGTGGCGGTCACGCCGAACATGCAGTCCGACGGCACGACGCCCGACGACAACGGTTTGTCCAAACTCAACGTGGCATCGACGTTGAGCGCCGCCACGACAGATTCGAACGGCAATGCGGTTCCGGCACAGACGGCCATCAGCTCGTCGAACTGGACGCAGACGACGGCCGGCATGGACGCCAACTTCACCATCGCGGGCACGCCTGCCAGCAGCTCGACCAATGCGGTCACGACGGCGCTGTCCGGCGTGACGCTGAATCTCACGTCGGATGCGGTCGGCACGACGCAGACCTTGACCATCGCGCAGGACACGGCCACGCAGAAGACGGCCATCGATGGTTTCGTCACCGCGTACAACAACTTCATCACGACGGCCGCGTCGCTGACTTCGTTCGACTCGACCCAGGCAGCCGGTTCGCAAGGCGGCGCGCTGCTCGGCGACTCGATGATGAACACCATTCGCAACGCCCTTTCCAGCACGATTGCCAAGGGCGTGGGTTCCGGCACGAGCCAGGTGAACCTCGCATCGATCGGCATTACGCTGCAACCGGACGGCACGCTCAAGACCGACGAAGACGCGTTGACCGCGGCATTGTCGAGCAACTCGGGCGCGGTGGCATCGCTCTTCAATTCGAGCACGGGCGTAGCCGCGCAACTGAACAACAGCCTGACCGGATTTCTCGCGACAGGCGGTATTGTCGATACGCGCACGACCGCGCTCACCGCCGATCTTTCGAGCATCACGGACCAGCAAACCGCGCTCGCTTCCTACACGGCGCAACTGACCACGACCTACAACGATCAGTTCACCGCGCTCAACACGCTGATGTCGCAGATGGCGACGCAGGGCAGCTACCTGACCGCACTCTTCGGCGGCACCAACAGCGCGGGCGCGCTGGCAAGCAACAAGTCGTAAGGAACGAACATGAACCAGCAAGAAATGATTCAACACGCCTGGGCACTGACCGAGGCGATCGAAGCAGCGGTCAACGAAGAAAACTGGGCGCGCGCGGCCGAACTCACAGAGGCGCGTACGCCGCTCCTGATGGCCGTGGAAGCGAATCAGCCGGCTGAATCGCTCGCGACCATTCGCCGGATTCAGGCGAGCATCGAAGCAACGATGGGCCGTGCGAACGCCGCGCAAGCCATGCTGTCGACGGCGTACCGCAAGTCGATGGATCAGGCGAAAGCCGCCGGACGATATCAACAAGCCGCGCGCTTCTAAAGTTTTTCCGGCACGCGCCGATAACCTTAATAAGAACAACGAGAAGAACGCGTCAGACATGACGCGGCGCTTCGCTCTTGATGCCCGCCTCGCGCGGGCATTTTTTATTTGCGTCGCTCGAAGGCTTCAGCGGCCGAGGGTTAAGGTCAGATAAGCCGCGTACAAGATGCCATTGCCAAGCAATGCCCACAACACCACGCCATTGCCGCGCGCGTTGAAGCGCAGCCATGCCGCCGCCGCGAGCGTGATCAGCACGCCGGTCAGCACTTCCACGCGCGGCTCCCACGGCGTCAGCATGATGCCGATGCCCGGCAGCAAGGTGCCCTGAAATACCATCGCGCCTGTGATGTTGCCGAACGCTAGCGTATCTTTTCCGCGTCGCGCCCAAAGAATGCTGTTCACCTTTTCCGGCAGTTCGGTCGCAATCGGAATGATGATGAGCGAGAGCAAGAGCGGCGATATGCCAAGCGCCGCCGACACGCCTTCCACACCGTGGATGAAGCCCTTCGCCCCGCCGACGAGCAGCACGATGCCGATCAGGAACTGCAGCATGATCGACCCGATACCGTTCGGCAAACCCACGCGCGTGATGAAGAGACGCTCGGGCGCTTCCGTGCCGTGTCCGCTTTCGACAAGACTCGCCGATGCCTTGAACGTGGTGATCACGTAGATCACGTATAAGCCGACGAGGCCGACCGCGAACATCGCCCGCACCTGCCACGCATGATGCGGCACGAACATGGCGCCGGCCGCAATCAGGAACGCGACGAGAAAGAAGTTCAGGTCGCGCGTGAAGCCGCTGCGCTCGGGCACGATCCGGCCGCGCAAGCCACGCGATTTGATGACCGCGAGCGTCATCAGGAAAGTGGAAAGCGTCGCGAGCATGAGTGGCGCGCCGAGAATGGCGCCGACACCGATTTCTTCGTTAACCGAACGGCTCGCCGTGCCGCCCAGCAGCGCGATGATCGGCACGGTCGTTTCCGGCAGCGCCGTGCCGACCGCCGCGAACAGCGATCCAGTCACGCCCTCCGATATGCCGAGCCGTTCGCCGAGATGTTCGAGCGCATTGGTGAAGAGTTCCGATGCGATGAGAATGACCGCGAGCATCAACGCGAGTTCGACGAAAAGCATCGTCATGCGGCACCTCGCGGGAAACGATGCAACGCGCGGGCGCGAATGAGCGCGCAGAGAGACAGGGATTTTTGTAGTTGTGGGGACACGATGATTCCACGGTCGGACGTTCAGCGAACCACGATGCGCCATGCGCCGTCCGACCAAGAACGACAAAGCGCATCGATGGTCTCGCCAAACCGCCGGAATGCGACAGCACCGACCGGTCGAACGCGCCACGGCAGCAAGGCCGAGGATGTTGACGCGTTCTCCTTCGCTGATGGAAGGAAGGCTACTCCCCAAAGACCGGGGCAGTGTAGCCTGAGCCGCCCGGTTCGGCAACCCGCACGGCGCGTTCGAGGCATAAGCGTATGCGCAACGATTCGTTGTCGAGCGGCGAGCGCTTCGCTAACCTAGCCGCGCGGATGCGCTACTTGCTCGCCACACGCGCACAGGGTAAAACCAGCCACAAGAACAATCGTAATGTGACCAGCCGGGTCACGGGAGATCTCATGCGCAACACACTTTTCGCTGCCGCCATCGCCGCGACGTTCGCCGCCGCGCCGCTTATCGCAATGGCCAAGCCGCTCACCATCTGTACAGAATCGAGCCCAGACGGCTTCGATGTCGTGCAGTTCAATTCGCTCGTGACGACCAACGCGTCGGCGGATGTCATCTTCAACACGCTCGTGTCATACGACGAGGCCGCGAAGAAAGTCGCGCCCGCGCTCGCCGAGAAGTGGGAGCTCAGCAGCGACGGTCTCACCTACACGTTCCATCTGCGTCCGAACGTGCAGTTCCAGACCACCGACTACTTCAAGCCGACGCGTCCGCTCAATGCCGACGATGTCGTCTTCACCTTCGAGCGCATGTTGTCGGACAGCAACCCCTGGCACAAGATCGCGGGCGCGAGCGGCTTTCCGCATGCGCAATCGATGGGTCTCGTGAAGCTCATCAAGGCCGTGACCAAGGTCGATGACAAAACGGTGAAGTTCGAACTCAACGAGCAGAACGCGACCTTCGTGCCGATCCTCACGATGGGCTTCGCATCGATCTATTCGGCGGAATATGCGGACAAGCTGCTGAAAGCGAACCAGCAAGTCGATCTGAACAGCAAGCCTGTCGGCACCGGTCCGTTCGTGCTCAAGAGTTATACGAAAGACGCGGTGATCCGTTATGACGTGAATCAGAGCTACTGGGGGCCGAAGCCTAAAGTCGATCGCCTGATTTATGCCATCACGCCGGACGCCGCCGTGCGCGCGCAGAAGATCAAGGCGGGCGAATGTCAGATCGCGTTGTCGCCGAAGCCGCAGGACGTGCTCGACGCGAAGAAGGACAAGTCGCTGAAGGTTAGCGAGACGCCCGCATTCATGACCGCGTTCGTCGCGCTGAACACGCAGAAGAAGCCGCTCGATAACCCGAAGGTGCGCCAGGCGTTGAACATGGCGTTCGACCGCACCACCTATACGAAGACGGTGTTCGAAAACACGGGAACGCCCGCTGTGAACCCGTATCCGCCGAACACGTGGAGCTATGACAAGAACATCGCGGCGTACAAGTATTCGCCCGATGCCGCGAAGAAACTGCTCGCGGATGCAGGCTTGCCCAATGGCTTCGAAACGACCATCTGGGTGCGTCCGAACGGCAGTGTGCTGAACCCGAATCCGAAAGCTGGCGCCGAACTGCTGCAGGCGGATCTGGCGAAGATCGGCGTGAAGGCGCAGGTGAAGATCATCGAGTGGGGCGAACTCATCAAGGAAGCCAAGCAGGGCCAGCACGACATGCTCTTCATGGGCTGGGCCGGCGATAACGGCGATCCGGACAACTACCTCTCGCCGCTTTTCAGTTGCAATGCGGTGAAGTCGGGCATCAACTTCGCGCGCTTCTGCGACCCGCAACTCGATAAGCTCATCGCGGATGGCAAGGTCACCTCCGACGTCGCGAAACGCACGAAGGCTTATGTGGACGCGCAGAAGATCATCCACGATCAGGCACTGTGGATTCCGCTCGTTTATCCGACTGCGGCGGCAATCACGCGTGCCAACGTCAGCGGCTATAACGTGAGTCCGTTCGGGCGGCAGAACTTCGGGGCTGTGACGGTGCAGTAACGAGTTCTAAGCGGGCGAGTACCGGATCACCCCGTCCTCGCCCGTCTCGCGCGTAAGCGTGCCATCCAGCCACAACAAGTTCAGATGCGCGAGCGCTTCGCCAAGTGCGAAGGTCATCTGATGGATATCGAGCTTGCGCTTGAACATGATCGGCACGATATCTCCCGCGCTGCACGGACGCTGCGTGCACGCCTCGACCACTTCCGCAAGCCGCGCGCGATGATGGTCCCGCAACTGACCGATACGCGTGAGCACGCCGCGAAACGGCTTGCCATGCGAAGGCAAGGCGAGGACATCGGCGGGCAAGTGTTCGTAGCGTCCCAACGATTCGAGATATAGCGCAAGCGGATTGCCTTCCGGCTCGATAGCGAACACGGACACGTTCGTCGAGATGCGTGGCAAAACCATATCGCCGGAAATGAGCAACTTGTCCGCCGCGCAATACAGCGCACTATGTTCGGGCGAATGACCGTAGCCCGAAATGATTTGCCATTCGCGTCCGCCAATCGCGATGCGGTCGCCATCGCGGATACGGCGGAACTCGGCGGGGATGGAAGGCACGAGCGTCGGGTAATAGCTGTCGCGCTCTCTCAATGCATCGAGCGATGCCTCGTCCGTTAGACCATGCGCCGCGAAGTGCTTCGCCGCGCGCTCGCCGCCCGCGTTCGAGCCATCGCCCGCGGCCATCACGCGGCCCATTGCATACTCGCCGAGCGCAATCCAGAGACGCACGTTCCAGCGTGCCTTGTCGCCACCCTTGCAGATCCAGTCGGCAAGACCGAGATGATCCGGATGGCAATGCGTGACGATCACGCGCAGCACAGGCAAGCCGTCGAGCGCGCTGTCGAACACGCTTTCCCAGTTCGCGCGAATATTTTCGTTCGAGATGCCGCAATCGATGATGGTCCAACCCTGCACGCCATCGATCTCATCGCGCAATAGCCACAGATTGATGTGATCGAGTGCGAACGGCAAAGGCATGCGCAGCCAGTAAAGGCCAGGCGCGACTTCCTTCACGCGCCCCGCTTCGGGCAATTCGTCGGCAAAAACATAATCGAGTTGATGTTCGAGTGCGTTCATTTTTTTGCGCCTCTGAAGTGTGCATGAGTGCGGGTTCAAGCCACGTTGCAATTTCGCCAGGTTGACGATAACGTAAACCTCATTCTAACGTCGCATGTGTGATCACGTGCTCCGGCGCCGGCAATGACTCAAGCCATTCACTACACCATCAGCGAACTGGCGCGCGAGTTCGACATCACGTCGCGCGCCATTCGCTTCTACGAAGACCACGGTCTGCTCGCGCCCGAGCGCGAAGGCGCGAACGGCCTGCGGCGTGTGTATTCGTCACGCGATCGCACGCGCCTGAAACTTACGCTACGTGGCAAGCGGCTCGGCTTTACGTTGTCGGAGATTCGCACGCTGCTGGACTTGTACGACTCGCCCACGGGCGGCACGCGGCAGTTGCAGGCTTTTGTCGATACCATCGCGGCGCATCGCGAAGTGCTCGAGCGGCAACTCGTCGATCTCACCACGACGCTTGCCGAACTCGAAACATACGAGAAGCAAGGCCGCGCGCTCCTTGCCGCTGGCGTCGAAAAGCGCGCCCGCAGAGCCAAAGCCGCATGATGGCCAACGAGACGCCCAGCCGACATGAATCACTTCCCCAAGCTGCTCTCGTCGCAAATAGGCTTCGATGTCGCGCAGACGATACTCGAAGGCTTCGATCGCCATTACCGCGTCTTTCGCGAAGCGGCAGTCGAGGCGAAGCATCTGTTCGAGGAAGTCAACTGGCAAGCGCTCGCGCAACGCGCACGCGACCGCATCGCGTCTTATGACGATCGCGTCGCGGAATGCGTGACGTCGCTGGAAGACGAGTACGACGCCGAGACCATCGACGATGAAATCTGGCAGCAGATCAAGCTGCACTTCATCGGCTTGTTGACGACGCATCGGCAGCCGGAATGCGCGGAGACGTTCTTCAACTCGGTGTGCTGCAAGATCCTGCATCGCTCGTATTTCAACAACGATTTCATCTTCGTGCGGCCCGCCATTTCGACGGAATACATCGAGAACGACGAGCCCGCCGCCAAGCCGACGTATCGCGCGTATTACCCCGAGAAAGACGGGCTGCAGGCCACGCTCGAACGCATCGTCACGAACTTTCAGCTGGAGCCTTCGTTCGAGGATTTGCCGCGCGACGTGCATTGCGTGGTGGATGCAATCGAAGAGGCCTTTGGCCAACTCACGCCCGCGCCGAACTTTCAGATTCACGTGCTCTCGTCGCTGTTCTTTCGCAACAAGGCGGCATATGTCGTCGGGCGCATCATCAATGGCGATGCCTTACTTCCGTTCGCGGTTGCCATCCGTCACACGCAGCCGCACTTGCTGGCGCTCGACACCGTGCTTTTGAACCGGGAGCAGTTGCTCGTCATCTTCAGCTTCTCGCATTCGTACTTTCTCGTCGACATGGAAGTGCCGTCCGCGTATGTGCAGTTCTTGCGCAGCATCATGCCGGGCAAGCCGAAGGCCGAAATCTATACCTCGGTGGGCTTGCAGAAGCAGGGCAAGAATCTGTTCTATCGCGACCTGCTGCATCATCTGAAACATTCGAGCGATCGCTTCATCGTGGCGCCCGGGATCAAGGGGCTCGTGATGATCGTGTTCACGCTGCCTTCGTTTCCTTACGTGTTCAAGCTCATCAAGGACGCGTTTCCGCCGCCGAAGGAAACCACGCGCGAGAAGATTCAGGGCAAGTATCAACTCGTCAAGCGTCACGACCGCGTGGGCCGCATGGCCGACACGCTCGAATATTCGAGCGTCGCGCTGCCGCTTGCGCGCCTCGACGATGCGTTGATCCGCGAACTTGAAAAAGAAGCGCCTTCGATGATCGAATACGAAGGCGACAAGCTCGTCATCAAGCACGTGTATATCGAACGGCGCATGGTGCCACTCAATCTCTTTCTGCAAGGCGGCAGCGACGCGGACGTCGATCACGGCATCCGCGAATATGGCGACGCAATCAAGCAGTTGATTCAGGCGAACATCTTTCCCGGCGACATGCTGTACAAGAATTTCGGCGTGACGCGCCACGGGCGTGTCGTGTTTTACGATTACGATGAAATCGAGTATCTGACCGATTGCAACGTGCGTAGCGTGCCGCCGCCGCGCTACGAGGAAGACGAGCTGTCCGGGGAACCGTGGTATACCGTCGGGCCGCACGACATCTTTCCGGAGACGTACGGCACGTTCCTGCTCGGCGATCCGCGCGTGCGCGAAGCATTCATGCGTCATCACGCGGATTTTTTCGATCCCGCGCTGTGGCAGCGCCACAAGGAGCAGCTACAACGAGGCGAACTCGCCGATTTTTTCCCCTACGACCGGGCCCTGCGATTCTGCATCCGCTATCCGGAGCGTTTCGACAAGGCAACGGCATCGATACGCGCGGCTTGATACATCATCGAGCGCGCAAGTACCCGAAACACGACCATCACCATGACTGAGCAAAACGACCAAGCCTTCCATCCCCTCGCCCATCTCTTCGACAACAATCAGGCGTGGGTCGAACGCAAGCTATCCGACGACGCGGAGTTCTTCACGCGCCTCGCGCACCAGCAGGCGCCGGAGTATCTGTGGATCGGCTGCTCCGACTCGCGCGTGCCGGCGAACCAGATCATCGGCTTGCCGCCCGGCGAAGTGTTCGTGCATAGAAACATCGCGAACGTGGTCGTCCACTCGGACCTCAATGCGCTGTCCGTCATTCAGTTCGCGGTGGACTTGCTGAAGGTGAAGCACATCATGGTCGTCGGCCACTACGGCTGCTCGGGCGTGGGTGCGGCGCTCGTCGGCCAGCGCGTGGGTCTCGCGGACAACTGGTTGCGGCACGTCGAGGACGTGCGCGAAAAACACGCGGCGCTGCTCGATGAATGGCCGGTTGGAGAAGCGCGGCATCGGCGTCTGGTCGAACTCAATACCATCGAGCAGACGCTCAACGTGTGCCGCACGACCATCGTCAACGACGCGTGGGCGCGCGGTCAGGACCTCACCGTGCACGGCTGGACCTATGGCGTGCACGATGGCCGCTTGCGCAACATGGGCATGATGATCAGCGCGCAAGACCAGGTGGATTCAACCTATCAGGCATGCCTCGCCGCGTTGACGCGCGGCGGCGCGCATGCCGCGGCGAACGATGTGATCGCGTCGGATGCGGCGCGGCTCGGCGACGTTCCCGCCGTCATTCAAGGCGTCATCAAGGAGCTGAAACATGAGTGAGACATCGAAGGATTCCGTGGTCATCGTATCGGCGGCACGCACGCCGATGGCCGCATTTCAGGGCGATTTCGCCGCGATGACCGCGCCGCAGCTCGGCGCGGTCGCGATTCGCGCGGCATGCGAACGCGCGGGTCTCGAACCCGCGCGGATCGACGAAGCGATCATGGGCTGCGTGCTGCCTGCGGGCCAAGGTCAGGCGCCTGCACGGCAAGCGGCGCTCGGCGCGGGCTTGCCGCTTTCCACCGGCAGCACGACCATCAACAAGATGTGCGGCTCGGGCATGCGCGCGGCCATGTTCGCGCACGACATGCTGCTGGCGGGCTCGGCCGATGTGATCGTCGCGGGCGGCATGGAAAGCATGACGAATGCGCCGTATCTGTTGCCGAAGGCGCGCGGCGGCATGCGCATGGGTCACGGTCAGGTGCTCGACCACATGTTCCTCGACGGCCTGGAAGACGCTTACGACAAGGGGCGTCTCATGGGCGCGTTCGCGGAGCAATGCGCGTCGTCGTATGAGTTTTCGCGCGAATCGCAAGATGCGTTTGCCGTCGAGTCGTTGCGACGCGCTCAGCGCGCCAACGACGACGGATCCTTCGCCTGGGAAATCGCGCCTGTCACGGTGCAAGGCAGAAAGGGCGATACGGTCATCGCGCGCGACGAACAGCCGTTCAAGGCGAACATCGAGAAGATTCCATCGCTCAAGCCCGCGTTTGCCAAGGACGGCACGGTGACGGCCGCGAATTCGTCGTCCATCTCCGATGGCGCCGCCGCGCTCGTGATGATGCTCGCATCCACCGCCAAGCGGTTGGGCGTGACGCCGCTCGCGCGAGTCGTGGGTCACAGCACTTTCGCGCAGCAGCCCGCGTTGTTCACGACCGCGCCGGTTGGCGCCATTCGCAAGCTGTTCGAGAAGAACGGCTGGCGTTCCGGCGATATCGATCTCTACGAAATCAACGAGGCCTTCGCCGTAGTCGCCATGGCCACGATGCGCGAGCACGATCTGCCGCACGACAAGGTCAACGTGAACGGCGGCGCGTGTGCGCTCGGACATCCTATCGGCGCGTCCGGCGCGCGCATTCTCGTGACCTTGCTTGCGGCGCTGAAGGCTCGTGGGCTCAAGCGCGGCGTTGCGAGCTTGTGTATCGGCGGCGGCGAAGCGACGGCCATGGGTATCG
This sequence comes from Caballeronia sp. LZ001, assembly GCF_031450875.1. Lineage (NCBI taxonomy): Bacteria > Pseudomonadati > Pseudomonadota > Betaproteobacteria > Burkholderiales > Burkholderiaceae > Caballeronia > Caballeronia sp. LZ001. Next base: position 3,027,426 of record NZ_JARTVX010000004.1, read on the forward strand.
AACTGGTCTAAAGAGTTGGCGCCGTGCCACGACCATCCATAACAAGGGAAGATTGCACGTGACTTATCAGGTACATGGCGTTTCGTCATCGGGAAACTGCTACAAGGTGCGGCTCGCGCTCGAACAACTGAATCTGCCCTACGTCTGGCACGAAGTGGACATGATGAACGGCGCCACGCGCACCGAGTCGTTCCTGAAGCTCAATCCGAATGGCAAGGTTCCGGTGCTCGTCATCGACGAACAAACGGCGCTCACCGAATCGAACGCCATTCTCTGCTATCTCGCCGATGGCACGCCGCTCCTGCCCGCCGACCGGCTCGAACGCGCGCGCGTGCTGCAATGGATGTTCTTCGAGCAATACAGTCACGAGCCATATGTCGCGGTGGCGCGCTTCATCAAGCAGTTCCTGAAGAAGCACGACGATCCGCGGCTGCCCGACAAGATCGCCGGTTCGTACCGCGCGCTCGACGTGATGGAGCAGCATCTCGCCACGCGCACGTTCTTCGCCGCCGAGCGCTACACGGTGGCCGATATCGCGCTTTACGCATACACGCATGTCGCGGATGAAGCCGGTCTCGATCTCGCTAGCTATCCGGCCATTCGCGCGTGGCTTGCGCGCGTGAAGAACCAGCCGGGGCGCATCGACATGCCGAGCGTGGATCAATGAAGCCGGTGGAATGTCCTTGCGGCGGAGCATCGCCCGATCAACGTCCGAACGCCCGCGCGCCGCGTTATGAAGCGTGCTGCGGGCGCTTTATCGAAGGCGGGGCCTTTCCGGCGAACGCCATGGAACTCATGCGTTCGCGCTATACCGCTTACGTCCTCGGCAATACGACCTACCTGCGCGCGACCTGGGACGACAAAACCCGCCCGCCCGATCTCGATGTCTCGAACGACGCGCACACACGCTGGCTCGGTTTGCAAATCAAACGTCACGCTGTGATCGATACACAACACGAGGAAGTCGAATTCGTCGCGCGCTACAAGGTCGAAGGGCGAGCGCATCGCTTGCACGAAGCCAGCCGCTTTTGCCGCGACAACGCCGGCCACTGGGTCTATATCGACGGTGACGTAAAAGAAAAGTAAATGTCTCTTTAAAACATATAAATCCGATTCAGTATTAATTTCCTTGATTTCTCCTTTCAAATTAAATGGTTACGGGGTTACGCTTATTGTGCAGTGCAATTTTGAACAGTTAATCTCTCTTCACGTCAGGGCGCAGTCATTGCCGCGCCCCGATGTTCGCAGCGAAGCCCCGTATTGAAGCCAATTGTCATGCTTTTTCTGGGCATGGCTCCCGGAACCCGCATTCGATACTGCTCATCATGAGCAGCGAGATAGGTTTGTGACTTCAATCGTGCATTTGGGGCCAAGCCAATCAAGCCTTAATCGGAGCGAGGCGGAGTTAAGGGATGGCGATCAGAACCTGGTTGGTCGGATGCAGCATGGTGTGCTCACTTGCGACATCGTTCATCACGACTGTCGTGAAAGCCGAACCGATCGGCGGCGTTCGCCCCTCCGAAGGGCTTTCAGCCCCCGTCTTCGGCCAGATACCCGACGCGCTCGACGCTCACCTTCCGGTCGTCGGCAATGGTCTGAACGAAAGCATCGTTCAAATTCCCGAAGCCGACATCTCGCTCGAAACGACCGTTTTCAAACCGGACGGCGCGGGTCCTTTCCCGATGATCGTCTTCAACCACGGCAAGCTCCCCGGCGACTCGCACGCCCAACCGCGCAATCGGCCGGTCGCGCTCGCACGCGAGTTCGTGCGTCATGGCTATGTCGTGGTCGTGCCGAATCGCCGCGGCTTCGCGGGCTCGGGCGGCGACTACGCCGGTCATGGTTGCGATGTCGAAGCCAACGGCTTCGCGCAGGCGGAAGACGTCGCCGCAGCGGTCGCGTACATGAGCCAGCAGCCTTATGTCGACAAGACGCATATCGTCGTGGGCGGCACTTCGCACGGCGGCTTGACGACCATGGCCTACGGTGCGCGCGAAGCGGTCGCGGCGCCGGGCGTGCGCGGTCTCATCAATTTCTCGGGCGGTCTGCGTCAGGACGAATGCACCGGCTGGCAAAAGAATCTCGTCGATGCCTTCGGCGCTTATGGCGAGAACGTTCGTTTGCCTTCGCTGTGGCTCTACGGTGACAACGATTCGGTGTGGCAAGGCGACTTGTCCACGCAGATGTATGCCGCATTCGTGTCGCACGGCGCACGCGCGCAGATGACCGACTTCGGCACCTACAAGAACGACGCGCATAGGCTCGTCGGCGACCGCGACGGCGTGCAGGTCTGGTGGCCGCGTGTGAAGGCGTTCCTCGCGCAAGTCGGCATGCCGACCACGGTGCAATATCAGGTCGCCGAGCCGCATTCGCCGAAGGCCACCGACTTTGCGAACCTCGATGCCGTGCAGTCGGTGCCCTTCATCGATGAAAGCGGCCGCAACGGCTATCGCAACTTCCTGAGCCAATATTCGAGCCGCGCGTTCGCCGTGTCGAACTCGGGCGCGTGGTCGTGGGCCGAAGGCGGCGACGACCCGATGTCCGTCGCGCTCGCCAGTTGCCAGAAGCAGAGCGCCGATCCCTGCAAGCTCTACGCGGTGGATAACGCCGTCGTGTGGAACGAAGCGGGCGAGCAAACGCAGACGGCATCGCGCTGATACGCTTCTTCCCTCCAAATTTTTCGAACGCCGGCCTTGCGCTGGCGTTTTGCGTCTTTCGCCCGTGTTGGCGGTCCGTTCGGCGAAGTTAGCCGCGATCGCGCTTTTCACCACTTCGTGGAAGCGTGCGCAGGCGATCCAAGACCCGGCCGAAAAGCGAAGCTTCCGGATATTTTCGCCATAATCGAAGCGCGCGAAGTCAGGCGCAATCCTCGAATAGCGCAGGCCCTCGCGGCTTGCCCGATGTATCCGGCTGGCGCCATGCGCCGCCTGGGAGCCGTTTTTGAGCACAGAAGACAATCAGGACTGGGTCGCGCGCTCGCTCGCCGCGGTGTGGCACCCGTGCACTCAGATGAAACACCACGAGCGCATGCCGCTCGTGCCCATCGCGCGCGGCAAGGGCGCGTGGCTCTACGACCCGGCGGGCAACCGCTATCTCGACGCCATCAGTTCGTGGTGGGTCAATCTGTTCGGCCACGCGAATCCCGACATCAACCGCGCGCTCAAGGATCAGCTCGATACGCTCGAACACGCGATGCTCGCGGGCTGCACGCATGCGCCCGCCGTCGAACTGGCCGAACGGCTGTCCGCGCTCACACGGCACACGCTCGGTCATGCTTTTTTTGCGTCCGATGGCGCGTCCGCCGTCGAGATCGCGTTGAAGATGAGCTTTCACTTCTGGCGCAACCGTGGGCAAAGTGAAAAGCGCGAGTTCGTGTGCATGGCGAACAGCTATCACGGCGAAACCATCGGCGCGCTCGGCGTGACCGATGTCGCGCTCTTCAAGGACGCATACAATCCGCTGATCCGCCACGCGCATGTGGTCGCATCGCCGGCGGCGAGCGGCGAAGACCAAGCCATCGACGCCATGCGCGCGCTCTTCGAACAACGCGCCGCGCATCTCGCCGCCGTGATCGTCGAGCCGCTTGTGCAATGCGCGGCCGGCATGGCGATGTACGACGCGTCGTATCTCACCCGCTTGCGCGCCCTGTGCGATGAACACGGCGTGCATTTGATCGCCGATGAGATCGCGGTCGGCTGCGGCCGCACCGGCACCTTCTTCGCGTGCGAGCAAGCGGGCATCTGGCCGGACTTCGTGTGCTTGTCGAAGGGCATCAGCGGCGGTTATCTGCCGCTTTCCATCGTGCTCACGCGCGATGACATCTACGCCGCTTTCTACGATGACGACGTTACGCGCGGCTTTCTGCATTCGCATTCGTACACGGGCAATCCGCTTGCATGCCGCGCCGCGCTCGCGACGCTCGATCTGTTCGAAAGCGCCAACGTGCTCGCGGAGAATCGCCGCAAAGCCGCGCTTTTGCGCGAGGCCTTGCAGCCGCTCGTGAAGCATGAACGCGTGCGCAATCTGCGCGAGCGCGGCACGATCTTCGCGTTCGATGTCGTCACCGAAGATCGCGCGTTCTCGCGTCGCTTCTTCGAGTTGGGGCTGCGGCGCGAACTGTTGCTGCGTCCTATCGGCAAGACGGTTTATCTGATGCCGCCATACGTGCTCACCGACGACGAACTCGCGCTGCTCGCCAGGCGCACGCGCGAAACGCTCGATGCCACGCTGGCCGCCGCCGAGGCCACCGCATGAGCGATACATCGAAAGCGCTCTACGAAACGCTGCAGCAAGGACTCTCCGATATCGACGCGCGCGGTTTGCGCCGCCGTCGCAGAACCATCGACAGCGCGTGTTCGGCCCATATGACCGTCGATGGCCGCGCGATGATCGGCTTCGCGAGCAACGACTATCTCGGTCTCGCCGCCCACGAAGCGCTGCGGGAAGCGCTTGCCGAAGGCGCGTCGCTGTATGGCGCAGGCAGCGGCGGCTCGCATCTGCTGGGCGGCCATTCGCGCGCCCACGCGCAACTCGAAGACGATCTCGCCGCGTTTTCCGGCGGCTTCGTCGACAACCCGCGCGCGCTTTACTTCAGCACCGGTTACATGGCCAATCTCGCCGTGCTCTCGACGCTCGCCGGACGCGGCACGATGGTGTTCTCCGACGCGCTGAATCATGCGTCGCTGATCGATGGCGTCAGGCTCTCGCGCGCGCAGGTGCAAATTTATCCGCACGCCGACATGGAAGCGCTCGACGCCATGCTCGATGCATCGCAAGCGGACGCGACGACGAAGCTCATCGTGACGGATACCGTGTTCAGCATGGACGGCGATATCGCGCCGTTGCAAAGTCTCGTGGAACTCGCGGAGAAATACGGTGCGTGGCTCGTCGTCGACGATGCCCACGGCTTCGGCGTGCTCGGTCCGCAAGGTCGCGGCGCGCTCGCGCAATTCGCGCTGCGCTCGCCGCATCTCGTCTATGTCGGCACGCTAGGCAAGGCGGCGGGCGTTTCCGGCGCGTTCGTCGCGGCAAGCGAGACGGTCATCGAATGGCTGGTCCAGCGCGCGCGGCCTTATATCTTCACGACCGCGTCGCCGCCTGCCGTGGCGCACGCCGTATCCGCGAGCATCGGGTTGATCGGCAGCGAAGACGGCGATGCGCGACGCAAGCATCTGGCATCGCTCATCGAAACGACGCGCGGCATGTTGAAACGCACACGCTGGTTGCCGGTCGAATCGAAGACGGCGGTGCAGCCGCTCGTCATCGGCGGCAACGACGAAACGCTCGCGCTCGCCGCCGCGCTCGACAAACGAGGGCTCTGGGTTCCCGCGATCCGGCCGCCGACCGTGCCTGCGGGGACATCGCGCTTGCGCATTTCGTTATCGGCCGCGCATGGCGACGACGACCTCGCCCGACTCGACGAAGCACTTGGCACGCTCAGTAAAGAAACGACATGACCGCTTTATCGCTATTCGTCGCCGGCACCGATACGGAGATCGGCAAGACCTTCGTCTCGTGCGCGCTGTTGCATGGCTTCGCGCGCGCGAACTTGCGCGCCGCCGCGATGAAACCCATCGCGTCCGGCGCAATCGAACGTGACGGCGTGCTGCATAACGAAGACGCCGATCAACTCGATGCCGCCGCCAACGTCGCGCTGCCGCCCGCCATTCGCACGCCGTTCATGATGCGCGAGCCGATTGCGCCGCATATCGCCGCCGCGCGTGAAGGCATTGCGCTGGATATCGGGCGCATCGTAGAGGCGCATCGCGTGGCGTGCGATCATGCGGATATCGTCGTCGTGGAAGGCGTGGGCGGCTTTCGCGTGCCGCTAGACGATACCCATGACACCGCGGATCTCGCCGTCGCGCTGAAGCTGCCGGTCGTGCTCGTGGTCGGCATGCGGCTCGGCTGCATCAGCCATGCGTTGCTGACCGCCGAGGCGATCACGTCGCGCGGCTTGCGCATCGCGGGCTGGGTGGCGAATCGCGTCGATCCGCACATGCTTTATCCGGAAGAAAACATTCATTCGCTGCAACACCGGCTCGATGCACCGCTCATCGGCGTGATTCCGCATTTCGCGCCATCCGACGCCGCGCGCGCCGCCGATCATCTCGACACGCGCCTTCTGCTCGACCGGCTTTTACTCAAGGACTGAATTCATGACGCAGACCATCACTGCCAACGCATCGTTGCAAACTGCCGCGCAAACCTCCGCGCCGACGCAAACGCCCGCGCAGGCGCGCTGGAAAGTCGCCGATATCGTCGCGCTTTACGACCTGCCGTTCAACGACCTGCTGTATCGCGCGCAAACGGTGCATCGCGAACATTTCGATCCGAACGCGGTACAGCTTTCCACGCTTCTGTCGATCAAGACCGGCGGCTGCGAGGAAGATTGCGCGTACTGTCCGCAGTCCGTGCATCACGACACTGGCCTGCAAGCCGACAAGCTGATGGCCGTGGATGAAGTGCTGAAGGCCGCCGAAGCCGCCAAGGCCAACGGCGCGACGCGCTTTTGCATGGGCGCGGCGTGGCGCAATCCGAAGGATCGCCATCTTGAGCCGATCAAGGACATGATTCGCGGCGTCAAGGCAATGGGACTGGAAACCTGCGTGACGCTTGGGATGCTGGAGCCGCATCAGGCAGAAGGCTTGCGCGATGCCGGCCTCGATTACTACAACCACAATCTCGATACGTCGCCCGAGTTCTACGGCCAGATCATTTCGACGCGCACGTACCAGGATCGGCTCGATACGCTCGAACGCGTGCGCGATGTGGGCATCAACGTGTGCTGCGGCGGGATTGTCGGCATGGGCGAATCGCGGCGTGAACGCGCCGGTTTGATTTCGCAGCTCGCCAACATGGAGCCGTATCCGGAGTCGGTGCCGATCAACAATCTCGTGCAAGTGGCCGGAACGCCGCTCACGGGCACCGCGCCGCTCGATCCCTTCGAGTTCGTGCGCACGATCGCGGTGGCGCGTATCACCATGCCCAAGGCGATGGTCCGTCTTTCGGCCGGACGCGAGCAGATGGATGAAGCGTTGCAGGCGCTTTGTTTCGCGGCGGGCGCGAACTCGATCTTCTACGGCGATCAGTTGCTCACGACGAGCAACCCGCAAGCCGAAGCGGACCGCAAGCTGATCGAGCGTCTGGGAATGCGCGCGGAATCGGCGCAGAACGTCAGCGCGGAAGAACGCGGCTGCTCGAACTGAGCGGAGAGTAAAAGAAAAGGGCTCGCGCGTGGCGAGCCCTTTCGGTTATTTCTTCTCGACCACCTGATCGAAAGTCCCGCCATCGGCGAAATGGGTTTGCTGCGCCTTCTGCCAGCTACCGAAGATCTGCTCCACCGTGAACGTCTTGAGCGGCTTGAACTCGCTTGCATGCTTGGTCAGCACCTCCGCGTTACGCGGCCGCAAATGATGCTGCGCGATGATCTCCTGCGCTTGCGGCGTGTAAAGAAAGTCCACGTACGCCTGCGCTTCCTTGCGCGTGCCGCGCTTGTCCACCACCTTGTCGACGATGGAAACCGGCGGCTCCGCCAACAGGCTCGATGACGGATACACCGCATCGAAGTCCTTCGCGCCGACGCCTGCTTCGATCAGTCCGACTTCGTTCTCGAAAGTCACGAGCACGTCGCCGATATTGCGCTGCGTGAAGGTCGTGGTCGCACCGCGCCCACCGGTGTCAAGCGTCGGCACGTTGGCGAGGATCGCTTTCTCGAAGTCCAGCGCCTGCGCATCCGTTGCGCCCTGCTGCTTCTTGTAGCCCCACGCCGCGAGATACGTGTAGCGGCCATTACCCGAAGTCTTCGGATTCGCGATGATCACTTGCACGCCCGGCCGCGCGAGATCGCTCCAGTCCTTGATGTTCTTCGGATTGCCCTTTCGCACGAGAAACACCATGGTCGTCGTGTAGGGCGCGCTGCCGTTCGGAAGACGCGTGCGCCAGTTGGCCGGAACGAGTTGACCGCGTTCGGCAAGCAGGTCGATGTCGTTGGGCTGATTCATCGTCACGACATCGGCTTGCAGTCCCTGAAGCACCGACAGCGCCTGCGCGCTCGATGCCCCATGCGACTGCTTCACCGTCACCGTTTCGCCCGCGCGGCTTTTGTAGTCGGCGATGAACGCCGTATCGATGTCCTTGTACAGTTCGCGCGTCACGTCGTAGGAAACGTTGAGCAACGAAGTATCGGCATGCGCGATGCCCGCCGTCATATAGAGCGCCGCGGCTGCCATCAGCACGCGCTTACTGTATCCCGCCATATCGTCCTCAAGAATGCGATTGCAAAAGAAAGGCCGCGCGATGGCGGCCGGATGGTTCAAGTTCGTCGATGAAACCGGGCGCATCAGCCATACGCGTGCTCGTGCAAGGAGACTTCGCCCGCGAAACTTTCAGCAGGGTAAGCATATTGAGCCAGCGTGTCGATGAGATATTTCGCGCGCGGCCACGGACCGAAACCCGCCGCCGTGTTGATATGACCGGCATCGCCGAGATTCACGAACGCGCTCGAAAGCCGTGCTGCAAGATCGCGCGCGTGGTCGAGCGGCATCCACGGATCGGTTTCGCTGCCGACGAGAATGGAAGGCACGGCAAGACGCGTCGGCTCGAAGTGACCGGCGAAACGGAACTTCTCCGGGCTCGCGGGCGCGACGAACAATACGCCGACGACTTCGGCATCGGTCCGATTCTGCGCGAGCGCGTGCGCCGTCGCGAGACAGCCGAAGCTATGCGCGGCAAGCACGACAGGACGGCGAATGGTCGCGAGTTGCGCGAGCACGGCGTTTGCCCAGATGTCGAGATGCGGTGCGTCCCAGTCTGCCTGTTCGACACGCGATGTATCGGCATACTGATGCTCGAGCCAGCTTTGCCAGTGCGCGCCCTCGCTGCCGTGCAAGCCGGGCACCGTCAGCAGCGCGGGGCGCGGTGTTCGATTGCTGGTCGTCATGTGCGGTTCTCGCTGACATTGTTCACCTTGCATTTTCGCGTGGCGCGCGGCAAGGACGAACGAATCAATCGTCATGTCGATATGCTCGCGGATGCAGCCGCACGCTTTTGCACCCTTTAGAATGGGTGGATCGAACGACGGAGGCGGACGTTGAAAATTATCTTCTACGAAAAGCACGCGGACACCGACGCATGGCTCGGCGGTTTGCGCCGCGAACTGCCGGACGCCGATCTGCGCATCTGGCAGCCTGGCGACACCGCGCCCGCCGATTACGCCATCGTCTGGCGCGCGCCGCGCGAACTCTTCGCGAACCGGCCGGAATTGAAGGCCATCTTCAATCTCGGCGCGGGCGTCGATGCAATCCTCGATGTCGAGCGCAAGGAACCCGGCACGTTGCCGCCGAACGCCACGCTCGTGCGTCTGGAAGACACCGGCATGGCGCAACAAATGGTCGAGTATTCGACGTATGCCGTTCTGCGCTACCTGCGCCGCTTCGACGAATACGAAGCGCTGCAAAGGGAGGGACGCTGGCGGAAACTCACGCAGCATGCGCGCGCATCGTTCACGGTGGGTGTGCTGGGTCTCGGCGTTCTCGGTGGTGAAGTGGCGCGCGGGCTTCTCGAGCTCGGCGTGCCGGTGCGAGGCTACAGCCGCACGGCGAAGACAATAGAAGGTGTCGAGGTTTATGCGGGTCCCGAGCGCTTCGATGCGTTTCTAGATGGCGTGCACGTGCTCGTCAACTTGCTGCCGCATACACCGGACACCGAAGGCATTCTCAACGCGCGCACTTTTTCGAAGCTCGCGCGCGGTGCTTATCTCGTGAACGTGGCGCGCGGTCCGCATCTCGTCGATGACGACCTTCTCGCCGCCCTCGATAGCGGCCAGCTCGCCGCCGCGACGCTCGATGTGTTTCATGTCGAGCCGTTGGCCAAGGAGCATCCGTTCTGGAAGCATCCGCGCGTGTCGGTCACGCCGCATATCTCGGCGGAGACGTTGCGCGAGGAGAGCATCGTGCAGATCGCGGCGAAGATCAAGGCGCTGTCGCGCGGGGAAACCATTGGCGGTATCGTGGATTTTTCGCGAGGGTATTGAATGCGAAAACCGTAGCGGCGCTGCCGTCTTGCTTGAAGGAGACGGCAGCGCCGGCCTCACATGGTTTTTGCCTCGATCGGCATGAAGCCTTCATTGCGCAAATACCGCACATAGACGCGCATCAACCGCGCACGGTCGATTGTAAGACTCACATCGAACCGCGCGAGCCGGCTGATCGTGCCGATCTGTTCGACCGGCATGTCGTGCCAGTCGAGGTCGCCCGTGTAGAAATCACGGAGAAGCGCCAGACCGTTAGTCGGGTCTATCGTCGCGAGGCGCTGCTTCCACGCTTCCGGCGTTTCCGGATTCGCGCGCAGACCTTGCCTGGCGAGCGCATCGAACCATTCCGCCTGTTCAATACGCTCCGGGTTCTGCAGATTTGCCACATGCAATCCATCTCGCGGATGCAGCGCCAGCGCGCATACGGCGCGGGCGAGCAAATCGACCGGCGTCATTTCCACGGGCTGCCCCGTGGCAGGATACGCGCCCATCTGAATGCATCCCTGATTGAAGAGCCAAAAGTGGTTATGCCGATAGTTGCTATAGCCGCTCTCCCCGTGCCCCGTGACGTTGCCCACGCGCACGACCGTGGCCGGCAAGCCGTATGCGCGGCTATACGCCAGCACGCGCTGCTCGCCGACCCATTTGCCAAGCAAATAGCCGTTGTCGGACTGCGGCCTCGCGCCGTCGATACGCTCTTCGACGCGTGTCGCGCCTTGTTGCATCATCGGCACGGACATGGTCGAAAGGAAGCACAACGGCTTCATGCGCACCGATAACGCCAGTTGCAGCAACGCCTCGGTGCCGCCCACGTTCGCGGCCTTCAAACTGCCGTAACCGTGCAGATGATGTACGAGCGCGCCGCAATGCAGGATTGCATCCGCACGCTCGGCGAGCTGCTGCCAGTCGGCATCGGACAGACCGAGACGCGGCCGCCCGAGATCGGCGCACAGCACCTGCACGCGCGAAAAATCGATTGCCAGACCGGCTGCACGCGCTTCATCGACAAGACGCGCAAGGCCCGCTGCGGGATCGGCGCAGCGTTGAAGACAGAAGATCGTGTCGGTCCGACGGCTCAGTTCGGCCAGCAAATGAATACCGATAAACCCGCTCGCGCCCGTCAGAACGACGCTGCCGATGCGCGCGCCGTTTTTCTCGTGCCACGGCGGCAGCGCAACGTCGGGCGCCGCGAGCGGCAAGGCGGCGTCCGCGACGGCGCGGGCGATGTCGTCGTAACCATCGCCATTGGCGAGAGCCGCGATGGTCGGCGCGCGATAAAACGCCGGAATCGCGAAATCGATGCCCGTCTCGGCGCGCACGCGCGCATGCATGCGCATTGCGAGAATGGAGTTGCCGCCGAGATGAAAGAAGTCGTCTTCGCGGCTGACGGTATCGAGATGGAGCAGCGCACACCAGATCGCGGCGATGTCCGCTTCTACTCCCGCGCGCGGCGGTGCGCCGCTCGATCGTGCCGCCGGCTCGGGCAGCGCTCGGCGATCGATCTTGCCGGAACCCGAAACGGGCAGAGCCGTAAGCTCGGTATAGCGCGCGGGCGCCATGTAATCCGGCAACGCGGCCGCAACCTGCGCGCGCAGCCTGTCTTCATCGACGTACGCATCCGCTTGCAGCACGTAATAAGCCGCGATGTAGCGTTGCTCGCCTTCGCCGCGCATCGCGCAGGCCACGCTCTCCACGCCCGGCACGCTGGCAAGCTCGTTCTCGATTTCGCCCAGCTCGATCCGAAAACCCCGCAGCTTGATCTGTTCGTCGTTGCGGCCGAAGTACTCGATTTCGCCATCCGCGAGATAGCGGCCGAGGTCGCCGGTCTTATACATCCGTGCATAGGGCTTGCGCGCGAACGGATCGGCAACGAAGCGGCGCATGGTCAGTGTCGATTCGTTGCGATAGCCGCGCGCGAGATTCGCCCCGCCGATACAAATCTCGCCGATGGAGCCCACCGGCACGCGTTGCGACTGCGCGTCGAGCAGATAGACGTCATAGCCGGGCAGCGGCTTGCCAAGCACGCGCACGCGGCCATCGGGCGCGATCTGGCCGCAGGTTGCCATCACCGTGGCTTCGGTTGGGCCATAGAGCGTGAAGAGGCGCGTCTGGCCGGACCACCAGCGCGCGGCGGTTTCGTCGAGGGTATCGCCGCCGAACGCAAGCATCTGCATGGCAGGCAACGGCCTCTTCGGCAAGCCTTGCAACAGCACCGGCGCGAGAATGGCGTGCGTCACGCTTTCGCGCTCGAGCAGGCCGTGCAGGACTTCGGGGTCGCGCCGCGCCGCTTCGGGGGCGATGACGAGCGTGCCGCCATTCAGAAGCGCCAGGAAAATTTCGAGCACGCTGGCGTCGAAATTCGTCGATGCCACGAGGGTGCTGATGCAGCCAGCCGCATAACCGAGCGCCGTCGCCGCGCCCGCGACCATGCGCGCGACGCTGTGATGTTCGATCAGCACGCCCTTCGGTTTGCCCGTCGAGCCGGAGGTGTGGATGACGTAAGCGAGTGCATCGGGCGATACATCCGGGCGCGCGCGCGGGACGGCTCGCGCGAGCATGTCGGCATCGAGAAAGGTGAGATGCGAGAGTTGCGCGGCTTCGAGGCCGGCGCGGCCGTCTGCATCGGCGATACATGCGGTAAGCGCGCAGTTGGTTGCGAAGTGCGTGAGACGCTCGGCGGGATAGGAAGGGTCGAGCGGCACATAAGCGCAACCGGCCTTGAGCACGCCCAGAATCGCGGCGACGAGAAGCGGGCCCTTCGCCATCGCCAGACCGACGCACGAGCCCTCCGTCACGCGTTCCAGCAAGCCGCCGGCAATGCGCTCGCTCAGAGCGTCGAGTTCGTCATAGCGCAGTGTTTCGTTCTCGAAGCGAATGGCTTCGCGATCGGCAAAGCGCGACGCTATCGATGCGAAGCGCGCCGGTATCGACGAAGCCGCGTCGTCGAGCGGCGCGCCGTGCGAAAAGCCCGTGATGAGCGCGCGTTGCGCATCGCTCAGATAGGCGAACTCACCGACGAGCGCGGAAGGCTGATTCGCGGCGGCGTCGATGAGGGTGTCCAGCACGTCTTTCATTGCGTGGGCCGAGCGCGCTTCGAAGAGCGAACCATCGTATTCGATACGGCCATCGATTTCCCCTTGCTGATTCGCGTAAAGGATCACGGAAATATCGGCCTTCGAGGTCTTCGTCGGCAACTCCTCCACGCTGACGCTGCCAGCGCCGATGCGCGCCTGCAAGTCGATGCCGCTTTGCAAGCTGAACAGCGTGTTGAGCGCGCCGATATCTTCGATGCCGGCCTCGTAAGGCGTGGCGAGCAGATGATCGCGGTCTTCGAGCATTTGCGCGTGCACGGCCGAGACGAGTTCGCCGAAACTCTGACGCGGATCGATGCGCACTTTCATCACGGCCATCGACACGAGCATGCCGTAGACGTTCTCGCTGCCGGGAATGTCGCGGCCCGCCTGAGGGTAGCCGCTCACAATCGTCGGCTGCCCGCTCAGGCGCCATAGCCAGGCGAGGTGCAGCGCGAACAGCACGGGCGATAGCGTCGTGCCTCGATCCTGCGCGATACGGCGCAGCTTGTCGGCGCGTTCTCGCGTGAGGTGAACGGGAACGATGCGGTTCGTGTTGGCGTGGCGCGTGGTGAAATCGAATGGCAATTCGAGGCGCAGTGGCGTGCCCCGCAGCTTGTTCGTCCAGTAGTTTCGTGCGCGCGCATGCGCCGGCGTTTTCGCTATCTCATGCATCCACGCGCAGTAGTCGAACCAGTTCGGCGTGCGCTGCGCAAACGGCTTACCTTCGTAATGCGCCGCGAGTTCATCGAGCAGAAGCTTGAGCGACCAGCCGTCGAACAGCGCGTGATGGACGCCGATAAGGACCGTGCTCACGCCGCTTTCGGCATCGAGCAGCATGTGCGCGCGCCAGCAAGGCGCTGCGTCCGGATGAATCGCTGCCGTGGTCCATGCGTCGATGTGCGCGCGGATCGTCTCCGCCGTGGCGCTTTGGATCGGAATGAGCGCGGAGTCGCGAGACGCCACCGAAATTAGACGCAGTTCACCGTGAGCATCCGCGAGGGTGGAACTGAAGAGCGAATCGCGCGAGAAAAGCCGTTTGAGCGCCGCATGCAGTTCGAGTGGATTCACTTCGCGCGAGAAGTCGGCGCGCACGACAATGTTGTACGCGTTGTCAGTCCGGTCGATGCGCGCGCGATGAAACAGCGCCTCGACGATGCCGCTCGTTATCGCGACGCTCGGCGCGGCTCGTGCATCGTGAAGCAAGGGCGTCAGAGCGTCGTCGCCATCGAGCGTATTGCGCAGGGCGTGGCAGAACGCATCGAAACCGGGATGGGCAAGCAGAAGGCCGGGCTTCACGTTCACGCCGAGCGCCGCGCCAATACGTCCGCAAGCCAGCGTCGCCAGCAACGAATGGCCGCCTGCCTCGAAGAAGTGACTGCTTTCGTCGATGGCATCCGGCGTCACGTCAAGCGTCGCGGCCCACGCCGATTGCACAGCGCATTCGAGCGAATCGAACTGGCGTGCGCTCGCTTGCGATGAGGGCGTCGAAGGCGCGGGCAAGCGCGCGCGATCGATCTTGCCGTTCAAGGTGAGCGGCCAATGTGCAATCGGCACGATGAACGCGGGAACCATATAGGCCGGCAAAAGCGTCTCCAGCCGCTGACGCAGCTCGGCGGCGGCGAGCCCGTTCGCCGTGTACCAGGCGACCAGCGCGTTGCTGCCCTGATGCCTGTGCGTGCCGATACACACCGCGCTGACTTCCGGCTGCGTCGCGATCACATGCTCGACCTCGGCGATCTCGATCCGATAACCGCGCACCTTCACCTGAAAGTCGCTGCGGCCGAGGAACTCTATCTCTCCATTGGGAAGGAAGCGGCCAAGGTCGCCGGAGCGATACAGCCGGCCTTCGTTTGCGTTTGCGTCATCGATGAACTTTTCCGCCGTCATTTCCGGACGACGCAAATACCCGCGCGCCACCGACTCTCCGCCAATGCATAGCTCGCCGATACCGCCGAGCGGCACGCCGCGCCCGTTGGCATCGAGCAAATGAATGGCGTAGCCGGGCAGCGGGCGGCCCAGTTGATTGGCGAGCTTCTGGTCGCCGAAGGTGTTCTCCGTGCAGAGCACGGTCGCCTCGGTCGGGCCGTAGATGTTGGACAAGCGCACGACCGAGGACCAGAAGCGCACGGTGTCGTCGTCGCTTGCTTCGCCGCCGCACATGATCGTGTCGAGGTCCGGCAACGGGCGGCGCGGCAGCAAGCGCAAGACGGCCGGCGGCAGAAATGCGTGCGTGATGCGCGATTGCTCGAGAAAGTCGAACAGCGCGGCGGGATCGGCGCGAACCGAGTCCGGTGCAACCACGAGTTGTCCGCCATGTGCGAGCGGATTGAAAATCTCGAAGACACTGGCGTCGAAATTGACGGATGCGAACTGCAGCCAGAGCGTGCCCGGATTGCGTGCGTAACGGCCTTCGAGCGACGCGATCATGTGCGCGAGCATGCCGCGCTCGATCACGACGCCCTTCGGCCTGCCCGTCGTGCCGGAGGTGTAGATGACATACGCAGCGTGCGACGGATCGGTCCCGCGAAACAGCGCCGATGGCCCGCCGCTCGGTGTATCAAACATGTCTTCGATGAGCAGCGCCGGGCAATCGAATGCGGCGCGCACTCGCGCTTGCGTCGCGGTGTCCGCGATCACGGCGCACAGTTGCGCATCCTCGGCCATGAAACGCAGCCGCTCTTCGGGCATCAACGGATCAAGCGGAACATATCCCGCGCCGGCCGCCAGCACGCCGACCATGGCCGCCACGACTCGCGCACCGCGCGACACGCATACGCCGACAAGACCATTGGCCTTCGCGTGGGGCGCAAGCGCGTCCGCGATACGCGCCGATGCTTCCGCCAGTTCCGCGTAGGTGAAACGCGCATCGGGGCCACTCAGCGCTGGCGCATCCGGCTGAGTTCGCACCATCTCGTCGATGCACGCAAGCACATCGCGCGGCGGCGATGCAAGCGGCGCGCCATGCGACCACGCGCGACGGCGCGCATCGAGCGATGCGGTGTCGAAACCGAGCTCGCCGACAGGCGTATCGAGTTGTACCGCGAGTCCCGACAACAATGCCGCGTAGTGTTCGAGGGCGATGGAAAGGCCGTTCGAAGCTTGCGGATGATGCAATTGCACATGCAGCGTGATGTCCTCGCTCACGTGCAGATAGATCGCCACGTCCTGCCGTTCGGGCCGGCGGCAGAAGCGCGTGAGCAGCACGCCGCGAGCGCCGCCGAGAACGAGCGCGTCATGCGGCAGATGATCGCGCTCGCACAGCACGGTGGTCGCGCGTTCGTATTCCGGACGCAGGCGCTTGAGTTCGTCGAAGATATCGCCTGCGGGAATGTTGCCGTGGAAATCCGCCATCGCCAATTGCGACGCCGCATGATGCACATACTGGCGCAACGTCATGGCGTCGTCGAACTCGCTGCAGATGAAGCGCAGACGCTCGTCGTGCCCCATCGTCTCGTATGACTGCTCCCGCCCGCGCCGATGATGCGCCGTAATCACCGCCGACTGTCGCGACATCTTCTGCAGCAGCACATGCAGGCAACTCTGCAGCAGAAATTCGATACTCAGTCCGAGCACGCGGGCCTGTTCACGCAACGCTCCACTCGTAGCGGCGCCGAGCGCCATCGTAAAGCTCGCTTCGCCGGGCGCGCCTTCCACGCGCGGCGGCTGCCAGGCGAATTCGCCATCGGCCAGTTGCCGAACCCAGAACGCGAGATCGCCGCGCCATTGCTCCGCTTCCATCGACGCGCGCTCCGCAACGAGCACGCCGCGCTGATCCAGCGAAAGCTCGCCTGCGAGCGTCTCGCCCGCGTACGAGCGCGAGATCGCCGCGAACAACGGCTGCAATGAGAAGCGGTCCAGCAGCGCGGGATGGCAGGCGAAGACCAGATAGCCGCGAGATGCGCCGCGCAACAACGTGAGCGCCCAAGGCGCGCCGGCGTCTATCCGAAGCGGACGTGCGCACAGCATCTGAATGATGGAGGATGCGCTGGCTTCATCGGCATCGTCGATATCGACGACTTCGAGTTCTGCCAACCCGATTTCATGCAGCAGATAGCGCGGACCATCGTCGCCGTGGATCACGCGCCAGCGCAACGGTTGCGAGTGCCGCGCCACGCACGCCACCGCGCGCGTCAGTCGCGCGCTGTCGGGAACGCTGTCCAGTCGAAAGACCGCGCACAGATTGCGTGCCGCGGCGGTTTGCTTCGCCGCACGCGCCTGCGTTCGGGAAAGCGGATAAGTTTCGAACTTCATGATGACCTTCTGCCGTTCGGCGTTGTTCCTTGGGACTAAGTGACCGAGCCAGTCGCCTCGCCTCGTCGCGTTCGCCCGGACTGGCTGGCATTCTCGGCTGCCCATGATAGTTAGCAGGCCTTTCGTTAAAGGAGTGGAACGCCAAAAAACTACAATTCAATCAAAGCATTAACTGCCATCCGGCAATCAATACATCCAAGCTACTTGAATCAAGCAGACATTTGCGCTCGCTTCCGATGTGGCAAACTGGCTGACGCAACGAACCGACGTCAGAGAATCGCAAGGAGACAGGCATGATCCCCACTCAAGTCAAAATCGTCGAAGTCGGGCCGCGCGACGGCTTGCAGAACGAGAAGGAATTCGTCGCCACGGAAACCAAGATCGAGCTCGTGAACCGGCTCGCGCGTGCGGGCATCGTCAATGTGGAATCGACTTCGTTCGTCTCGCCGAAATGGGTGCCGCAAATGGCGGATGCCAGCGCGTTGATGGCGGGCATCGAGCGTCGCGCGGGCACCATTTACTCCGTGCTCACGCCGAATTTGCGCGGCTTCGAGGGCGCGCTCGAAGCAAAGGCCGACGAGATCGTCATCTTCGGCGCGGCGAGCGAGGCGTTCTCGCAAAAGAATATCAATTGCAGCATCGCGGAAAGCATCGCGCGCTTCGAGCCGGTCGCGAAAGCCGCGAAGGACGCAGGCTTGCGTCTGCGCGGCAGCATCTCGTGCGCGCTCGGCTGTCCGTATCAGGGCGAGGTGAGCGTGGCGTCGGTGGTGGATGTCGTCGAGCGCATGAAGGCGCTCGGCTGCGACGAAATCGATATCGCGGATACCATCGGCGTCGGCACGCCCAAGCGCACGCGCGAAGTGCTGGCGGCGGCGTCGAAAGCGTTTCCGCGCGAACGCCTGTCAGGACATTTCCACGATACTTATGGGCAGGCCATCGGCAACATTTATGCGGCGCTGCTCGAAGGCATCGAGATATTTCATGCGTCGGTTGCGGGGCTCGGCGGCTGTCCGTATGCCAAGGGCGCGACAGGCAACGTCGCGACCGAAGACGTCGTGTATCTGATGAATGGACTCGGCATCCAGACGGGCATCGACCTGGATCGACTGGTCGAGACAGGTGACTTCATTTCGCGCGCCATCGGCAAGCCGAGTTCGTCGCGTGCGGGCAAGGCGCTGCTCGCCAAGCAGCGCGACGCCGTTGCCGCCTGCGTCTGACCCGTTGATCGTTCGATGGAAAGGAAAGCAATGACCGAAGTACAGAATCTCGATGACCTTCCCGATTCCGCGCGCCGCGTCGCGCTTCTGTTGCAGGAACGCGGTCACGCGCGGCCCGTCGTGATGCTGCCGGAAACCGGCAAGACATCGGCGGAAGCGGCGGCGGGACTGAACTGTTCCGTGGCGCAGATCGCCAAGTCCATTCTCTTCCGGCGCCGCGACGACGACGCGCCCGTGCTCGTGATCGCAAGCGGCGCGAATCGCGTGGACGAAGCGAAGGTCGCGGCGCACGTCGGCGAACTGGCGCGCGCGGATGCGAAGTTTGTGCGCGAGAAAACCGGCTATGCCATTGGCGGCGTATGTCCGATCGGTCATGCGACCGAACCCGTGACGCTCATCGACGAAGACTTGCTCACGCTCGAAAGCCTGTGGGCGGCGGCGGGTCATCCGCACGCGGTGTTCAATCTGACGCCGCAAGAACTCGTGTCGCTGACGGGCGCGCCGGTTGTCGATGTCGCCTTGCGCGCACCATGAAAGGCGAGGTCGCGTCGCCGTGCGTGGACGTCTGCCGCATGAATCCGGAGACGGGCTTTTGCGACGGCTGCCTGCGCACCATCGACGAAATCGCGGCGTGGTCATCCATTGACGATGACGCGAAACGCGACGTGCTCGCGCGTGGCGAAAGCCGTCGTCGCGGCGCGCGCGTGGTGCGTATCGGCGAATCGTTCGAAGCGACGCTTGCCTTGCCGGCGGACTCCATTCGCCACTTCGCCACGCTCGTCAACGACACCAACCCGCTGCATCACGACGAAGCGTATGCGCGCGCCAGCCGTTTCGGCTCGCTGATCGCGTCGGGCACGCAACCGACCGCGCATCTCATGGCGATGATCGCCGAACACTTCTCGACTTACGCGCAACCGCTCGGACTGGAGTTCGGCATCAAGCTCACGCGCGCGGTGAAGGCCGACGACGTGCTCGCCATGCGCTGGCAAGTGCTCGATGCAAAGTGGAAGACGAGCCTTCGCGGCGACCTGGTGAAGCTCGCGGGCCGCGCGGTGAATCAGCTTGGCGAGACGGTGATCGAGGCGACGGCGACTATCGTCGTCATGCCGAGGGAGCAAGCGTGATCGCGCTGCCCGCTTCCATGACGGTGTTCGAGCGCGGCTGGTTGTCGTCGAACAACGTGCTCTTCGCGAGCGAGGAGGGCACGGCGTTGATCGACACGGGCTACGTCTCGCACGCGCCGCAAACGCTGGCGCTCGTGCAGCACGCGCTCGGCACGCGCAAGCTCGATCTGATCGTCAACACGCACTTGCATTCGGATCACTGCGGCGGCAACGCACTGCTGCAACGCACCTATGCGTGCAATACGCTGATCCCGCAAAGTGAAGCGCACGCGGTGCGTGTCTGGGACGAAGAGGCGCTGACGTTTCACGCCACGGCGCAGCGTTGTGACCGGTTCACGTTCGACGGCACGGTCGAGAATGGCGCCACGCTCATGCTCGGCGGCTTCGAATGGTCCGTGCTGGGCGCGCCGGGCCACGATCCGCACTCGCTCATGCTGTATTGCGCCGAGGCGCGCATCCTCATCAGCGCGGACGCGTTATGGGAAAACGGCTTTGGCGTGATTTTTCCGGAACTCGAAGGCGAAAGCGGTTTTGCGGAAGAACGCGCGGTGCTCGATCTCATCGCGCAACTCGATGTCGATGTCGTCGTTCCGGGCCACGGCGCGCCTTTCACCGATGTCGCGCGCGCACGCGACGTGGCCGCGTCGCGGCTCGACTATCTGCGCGCCAACCCTGCCCGCAACGCGAAGAACGCGCTGAAAGTGCTGATCGTCTTCAAGTTGATGGACGTGCGTTCGATGCCCTTCGACACCTTGCTCGCGATGACCGCATCTGCCCGCGTCATGCGCGCCGCCGCGAACGCGCTTGCCGTGCCCGCGCAGCATCGCGCATTGCTGGAGAAGATCATCGGGGAATTGGCGCGCGGCGGATCGCTCAACGTGGAAGGCGACATGCTCTCGGCGGTATGAACTCCGCGCGCAAAAAGAAAGCCGCTTGTCAGCTACGGCAAGCGGCGGAATAGTATGGACGTGATCAACGTCGACGCCATCGTAACCCGCCGCTATATCACGTGCATCGGTGCTTTCCCTACAGTAAGTTGACGACACGCGCACACTAAAGGCAACCATGTTCGCGCTATCGACACTCATTTTTAATGCCGTTTGATGCGATTTGCATGTGTGGCAAAGCGATGCATAACGCCGTAAGCTTAAAGACAAAACAGGCACGACTTTGCTCAAGTAATAAGAAAAATCGGCATTGATGCAGGCAATTGCTTCCGCTACGATTAAAAACGCCCGAGATCACTTGAATCTAAGTAAATTTGAGCCTCCATTTCTACAACTCAATACAAATCATAATGGACATTAATCGTAGAAAATCGTATCTGCATCCACTGTAGCGGTCCCGTTACTAGCGGGGTTAATGACATCCACGGCAAGCCAGGCACAGACGACAACAGCTCAGGGGCGCTATCTCAGTATTCGTTTGAGAGACTCCAGCTGCTACCCACCACGCAGATTTCGAACGCGAAAAGATGGAATTTCCTGCATTTCGGTTTGCCTTATGACCAGGTAAGCCACGTTAATCCCGATGGTTCATTGAGCCTGCCAAATGGCGTGTACGCTGTCGCGGGGCAAATGGTCGTTTCGGTGGCGGACGCGAACCTGGCGCAAGTCTCGATCAACAGAAGCGAGCCGAACCTGGCCGCAAGCGGCAAGGATGCATTCTACGACGACCCCTACTATTTCAAGGTAGCCACCGATCATGGGGGCAAGGCCGGCAATGTTATTATTCCTTTCAGCGGCATGCTTCAGTTGACTACCTGGACCGATTTTGCAATCTACACTTCGACAAACGTCTCCCTGCAGTCTGGCACTACGCTATTTATCTTTCCCGTGATCTAAGCGAGCAGAAGTGCCAAGTGCCGGCAAGCGCAGGCGCACTTCGCCGCTGGCACTGAATAAATGTATCGTTAAAGGTCTTCTTGAATCAAGCACGAAAAGATATCGGCATACTGGTTTATGTAGACAATGTTCCGAGTAACATCGAGGAATTTGGCTGGCTCTATAAGAGCATCATCCATACAGGCTTGTTTGACCGAAGCACGTTAATTGCCGCGTGCCATCCGGAAGCAACACTTAAACTGCCGCGAGACAGTAATATAGTCGTTATTCCGAGCGTTCCTTATTCTCAGAAAAACAGCGAATGGTCGGACTATGGATACATCAATTCTGTCGCCAATCTCTGCGATAAAGCAGTTTTAGACGTTTGTCGGCAGTTCGATTACATTCTGAAAACAGATTGCGACACCTTTGTGACGCCCGCGCTGTCGAAGTTTCATCCTGCCGGCCTTTGCTTTGGTTTCGGAGCCTACGCATATGAGGCGTCGGTCCGACAGAAACTTTAACGAATGCAGTGCCCGGTGGGGATTTCCTCATTCCGGCTTACACAATATCGGTGCGTCGGTGCTGGGGCCATCGACAATGGTGTGCGACTTCCTGCCGGCTCAAATGGACTGTTGCATCCGCCTGCTCGACGAGGAGTTCAAAGACTTCCGTGGAGAGTGGCCAGGCTGGTGCAGAAACGTGATCACCATGTATGCAGGAGAACTAGCGCTACGCCGCACGTATCCGCAGCGTTGCTCCATAGGACTTCTCGACCATTTCCCCTACGCGTCGCTTACGCATGGCAGCGATGTCCTGCATATTCATGCGTGGCAAACAGAAGAGTACTGGTCGAAATTGAAGTATCGCGAAGGCGCATACGATCACATTGCGCTGCAGGACATCGATAGGTCCACACTGGGTGGTTATTGCCACTGGCTGGCGGCGTCCGATATAGAACAAGTCCGGGCCGAAGCCAACCAAGCACTTTCGACGCATGCGTAAGGCCGCCGCACCTGGGATCATCGGCTCTTTGTCAGCAGAACTCTGCTTCGAAGAACGCACGCATCTCCACGAGTAACTCCTGCGGCACTTCCTCTGGCACGTAATGGCCGCAATCGAGCGCGCGGCCGCTTACGTCGCGCGCGACGCGCCGCCATTGACCAAGCACATCGAACGCGCGCTCTAGCCCGCCTTGCTCGCCCCACAGCACGCGCACGGGGCACGCTATCTTCACGCCGCGCTCGGTGTCGTCCCGGTCGTGTTCGAGGTCGATGCCCGCCGACGCGCGATAGTCCTCGCATGTCGCAAACACCGCATCGGGCGCGGCCAGCGCATCGCGATATGCCTGCAGCGCGTGCGGCGCGAACGGCGCAAGACCCGCACGGCCACGGCCCATCAAGTGTTCGATGAACCCGGTCGTATCGGCGCCGATCATCTTTTCCGGAAAGGGCGATGGCTGGTTCATCAGGAACCAGTGGAAGTTGGCGCTCAACAACGCGCGGTCAGTGGCTTCGAACATCGCAAGCGTCGGCACAATATCGAGCAGCATCAGGCGATCGACGGCATCGGGAAAATCGATCGCCATGCGATGCGCGACGCGCGCTCCGCGATCGTGCGCGCACACGAGAAATCGTTCGAAGCGGAAGTGACGCATGACCGCGACCTGATCGGCGGCCATGGCTCGTTTGGAGTAAGGCGCGTGGCGTTCGTCGCTCGGCGGCTTGGCCGATGCGCCATAGCCGCGCAAGTCGGTGGCGATCACGGTGAAGTGCCGCGCGAGTTCATCGGCGCATGAATGCCAGATCTCGTGCGTTTGCGGATAGCCATGCAAAAGCAAAAGCGGCGGGCCGTCTCCGCCCTTCTCGCCGGCAATCTCGACGCCCGCCGCATTCACGCGAAACGGCTCGTAGCCTCTGAAGGACATGGTGTTTTCTTGTTCGTGGCGTAGCGGTCCATTGTAGGCGCGGCATTCCGAATGCTCGATGAGCAACGTGCACACAAACAGTGAAACCGAGGATTTCCTCGGGAATCGGAGGATGACAGGGCCGCGGCGCCTGTGCCTATAATCGAACGATCGTGCGTCTCAATTTAGCCGCTCGAAGACGACGCCCCAACCGTAAAATAAGTACGACATCCCGGAGACTCGCGCCATGGCACTTCCCGCCGTACTGCAGAACCTTGCATTGCCGGTCGTCGGCTCGCCGATGTTCATCGTCAGCTATCCCGAACTCGTGCTTGCGCAATGCAAGGCGGGCATCGTCGGTTCGTTTCCGGCGCTCAACGCGCGTCCCGCCGAATTGCTCGACGAATGGCTCACGCAGATTCAGGCATCGCTCTCCGAACACAAGGCCGCGAACCCGAATGCGGTCATCGGGCCGATCGCGGTGAATCAGATCATCCACCAGTCGAACGCGCGGCTCGAACAGGACGTGCGCGTGTGTGTCGAGCACAAGGTGCCGATCTTCATCACGAGCCTGCGCGCACCGGTAAAAGAAATGATCGATGCGGTGCATTCGTACGGCGGGATCGTGCTGCATGACGTGATCAACTTGCGGCACGCGCAAAAGGCGCTCGAAGCGGGCGTCGACGGGCTGATTCTCGTGGCGGCGGGCGCGGGCGGCCACGCCGGCACGATCTCGCCGTTCGCGCTCGTCGGCGAAGTGCGGCGCATGTTCGACGGCCCCATCGTGCTGTCAGGCTCCATCGCCAACGGCGGCTCGATTCTCGCCGCGCAGGCCATGGGCGCGGACCTCGCTTACATGGGCACGCGCTTCATCGCGACGCGCGAGGCGCACGCGCTCGACAGCTACAAGCAGGCTATCGTCGATGCCAACGCCGCCGACATCATCTATACGAATCTCTTCACCGGCGTGCATGGCAACTACATTCGCCAGAGTATCGTGAATGCGGGACTGGATCCCGAAGCGCTGCCGCAGTCCGACAAGACCGCGATGAATTTCGGTGACAGCGCGGCC
Source organism: Caballeronia sp. LZ001 (assembly GCF_031450875.1). Classification (NCBI taxonomy): domain Bacteria; kingdom Pseudomonadati; phylum Pseudomonadota; class Betaproteobacteria; order Burkholderiales; family Burkholderiaceae; genus Caballeronia; species Caballeronia sp. LZ001. Next base: position 3,051,929 of record NZ_JARTVX010000004.1, read on the forward strand.
AAGGCGAAAGCGTGGAAGGACATCTGGGGCGCGGGCCAAGGCGTAGGCCTGATGGACGATGTACCGAGCGTCGCGCAACTGGTCGCGCGCTTGCGTCAGGAATACGACGAGGCGAAGTCGCGTTTGCGGATCGGCTGAAACGCTCGTCGCAGAGATTCAGATGAAAAAAGCGCGTTCCGGTGATGATCCGGAACGCGCTTTTCGTTTGCCGCCGCAAGACTCAGAACTTGGCGCGGATGCCGACGCCGAAGGTATCGCCCGAAGACATGCTCGTGTACTTGTCGTTCAGGTACGCGGCATAGACGTCGGTACGCTTCGACAGCGGGTAGTCGTAGCCTACGGCCCAGCTCTTATGCGTCTGGTCCAGACCGCCGTTGCTGCGCGAATACGCGTAGGACGCCATTACCAGGCCCGGGCCGAGCGGCACCGTCACACCGCCCTGCCCCGTGTTCACGTGGAACGTGCCGGGGTCGATGTCGTTCTTCGTGTACATGTACTGGGCGAAGAACTTCACGTACTTCAAGTCGTACGACGCACCCAACTGGGCAACGCTCTGGCTCTTGTAGCCGGGAATGGCGAAGGCGTTCGAGGTGACCAGATCGCCCGGCGTGTTGTTGAAGTTCACATATTGATAAACGCCGGTCGCGGCGAACGGGCCGTGGAAGTACAGGAACTGCGCGCTGTACTTCTTGGAGCGGCCATCGCCCGCGTTGTTGCCGAAGCTGTACATCGCGCTGCCGGACAAGCCGTTGAAGTCGGGCGTCGTGTACTGCAACGAGTTGTTCCAGCCCGAATCGCCCGTCACGCCCTGATCCGTCGTGTAGGTCGGGAACGTGCCCTGACCGAGGAACACGTGATAGACCATCGGCGAGAAGACATACGAGTCGACGAACGGGTTGAACAGAATCGTCGAAACGAACAACTGCGTCGTCAGGCGGCCAGCGGTGAACGTACCGATCGGCCCTTGAATACCGACATACGAGTTACGTGCAAAGAACGTGTCGCCCTGGAAGCGGCCGTATTGGCCGTTCTGCGCGCGGAAGAAGCTTTCCAGGGTGAAGATCGCCTTGTAGCCGTTGCCCAGATCTTCAGCGCCCTTCAAGCCCCAGTACGACGTGGACATACCGCCGCCGCTCACATTCCAGGCGCGATCGCCGCCGGGAAACTTTTGTGCGCCGACCCATTCGTCGACCTGACCGTAAAGCGAGACGCTCGATTGCGCCTGCGCCGCGCCCGCGGCGAGAAAGCCGAACATGGCGGCGACTACGGTGGCCTTGACCGTGGTCTTCATCGCACGGTTGACGGTTGGCTTCATGAACTCTCCTGTCGTTTGTCAAAAATTGAATGCTTGGCGGGCGAGGAACGGTGCACTCGCCTCTTCTGTCGGCTAATGATTTCGGCGAGAGCGGTGTCGCTAGTGGAGCGGCACCATCTTTACGGACCATTTTTCCGGTCAAAAATGTTTTTGGTTATTGCGGGTATCACGGTTTGAATAGGCAGGCGCGCCTTTTCACGCTTCGATGCGCGTCGCTTCTCGCGTCAAAGCCGAATCGTTCCGAGCGGTCTTTATAGGAAGCCGAGCAACGGCGCGCCTTTGAAGGCGATGAAAGGGAAATCGAAACTGCTTTGGATTGCGAAATCCCGCGCAGGGCGCATTGTCCGTGCAGCGCGAAAAGAGAGGAATGTTTATGCGGTCACGAATGAACAACTGTGGCGTGATTGCGTCACCGTCACGGCGTAACTAGACGCGCAAATAATTTTTAGTTAACCACGAAGTTAACGCGCAAGCATTGCGGATTTTGCAACAAGACGTCGCAGCAGATGAAACTCAGTTGCGGAAGTTGGCGTTGCCGGAGGTGCGGCCATCATCGACCGGGCGGCCGGGTTGACGTGGCAGGCTGCGCTCTTCGTTATAGCGGGCGATGTCAGCGCGAATGGAACCCGCGCCTCTGAGCGACGCCGCCTGTTCGGCGCGCGGCACGGGCCGCACTTCAGCGCTCACTGGCGTGAGACCGTCCTTGGCGGCAACCGGCGTATGGTGCAGCGACTGACGGCTGCTCGCGGAATCTTGAAACACCGCCGACGACAGCCATTCGACACGCGGACCGGCAAGCGCGAGCGAACCCGCGACCGCCAGCGAAGAGATCGCGGTGGCTGCAAGAAAGCGAGTCGTTGTGCGTATGCCGATGAGCGCCATGTCGAGAAAACAGCCAGTGTCCGACACCATCCCTGCCCGCTGGCGACGCAAAAAGAGAAGTCGACGCCCAACGGACAACCGGTCAAAGTCGGACCAATGGCGACGGCGAGGAGATCTCGCGCGCACTCGTCGACCGGCATGTTCCACAATTTATTTCGCCCGGCGTCGGCCGTCGAGCCAAAAAGTGTTAGGCCCGATTCATGGTTGTAACACCATGTTACGTCGGAGTTTTTCCGCTACATCCTGCTGATTTGAAAGACAAATCGTCCGATGAAAAAAGTCGCTCACGGAGGATTTGCGCACTGTCGAAGTGACCAATCTGGCGGCCCGGTTGATGCTTCTGCATCGAAGGAAAACAAGCGCGCTCATGCGCGGTGGTAATCAATCAATCCTGTAAATGAATTTGCCTTTTCAATCGCCTACGAGCGAAAATCATGGTTTTTACTGACTTGATGCGCGCGGTACCCGAATACTTCGGCCCGTAAGCACGAGTGCGAGATCCAACCGATGGCGCGGCCCAAACTTCTTCCCGATAACTTCACGCTGGCGCTCGTCAGCACGGTCATCCTCGCGAGCTTTTTGCCTTGTCGCGGCAACGTGGCCACGGCGTTCAACTGGATCACTAACGTTGCTATCGGGCTGCTGTTCTTTCTGCATGGCGCAAAGCTATCCCGCGAGGCGATCGTCGCTGGCGCAACACACTGGCGGCTGCATCTGCTCGTTCTGTTGAGCACTTTCGTGCTGTTCCCGTTGCTTGGCTTCGCGCTCAAGCCGTTGCTCATGCCGCTTGTCACGCCTGCTCTCTACACCGGCATTCTGTTCCTGTGCACATTGCCCTCCACGGTGCAGTCGTCGATCGCGTTCACATCGATGGCAAAAGGCAACGTGCCTGCCGCCGTATGCAGCGCGTCGGCGTCCAGCCTGCTTGGCATCTTCATCACGCCTGCGCTCGTCGGCTTGCTCGTGACGAGCAATGGTGCGACAACGGGTTCGCCCTGGCATACGGTTGGCAGTATCGTCATGCAATTGCTCGTGCCGTTCGTGGCGGGGCAGTTGCTGCGTCCGGCTATCGGCAAGTGGATCGACCGGCGCAAGGCGGTGCTCAAGTTCGTCGATCAAGGCTCGATTCTGCTTGTGGTCTACGTCGCGTTCAGCGAAGCCGTGAATGAAGGCATCTGGCATTCGATTTCCGCTTCCACGCTTTTGGGCCTTCTCGTCGTCAACGTGCTGCTGCTCACCGTCGCGCTCCTGGTAACGGCCTTCACCGCGCGGCGTCTCGGTTTCAGCCGCGCCGATCAGATCACCATCATCTTCTGCGGTTCGAAGAAGAGCCTTGCTTCCGGCATTCCAATGGCGAAGGTGATTTTCGCCTCCCATACGGTTGGCGCGGTCGTGCTCCCGTTGATGCTGTTCCATCAAATTCAGTTAATGGTGTGCGCGGTCCTGGCGCAACGCTGGGGCGCGCGCAAGACCGCGGCTGAACCCCCGCGCGAAGGCAAGAACATCGCCGCAACCGCGCGGCGCTGACACGTCCATCATCGTTTCCCTGACAAAGGCCGCCTCGTGCGGCCTTTGTGCATTTGAACCCGTCTGATCGATACCGTCGACTCGGCCGGACGGCGTAAGTCGATTTGCCTGACTCCTGTCCGGCGCTTTTGCTTATCCCGTCTGGCTGAATGGCGTCCGGGCATGTCGCTTGCCACACTCTTGTCCAAGTAATGCGCAAACGAGAACAGGAGATGTCCATGCGGAACGCTAGCGCCCTCCAGCACAGCGAAGATTGGGAGTGAGTCACGCCATGTCACTTGCCTCGGCCGCCGAGCCGCTTGTATCGGCATCCGCCCTGCAAGCATGTCTCGGAGATTTGTCTTTTCAGCGCGGCAATGCAGACGACACAGCTCGCGCCCTACGCGTTCTGATCGACGCGCGCCTCGACCGGCTGCCCTTGCCCGGACGCGGCGCCACGCGTGAGCGCTGGCGCGCGCTCGGCGCCGTTGCCGCTTTCGACCTCGCGCTCGTCAAACTGTACGAAGGCCATACGGACGCGCTCGCCATCCTCGCCGAACGCGACGAAGAGCATCACGCCTCGAACGAAGCGTGGGGCGTATGGGCCGCCGAGCCGCCGAACGCCCGCCTTGCGGCCATAGGCAACCCGGAGTCGGACGACGTGCTTCTTCACGGCGTCAAGGCGTGGTGTTCCGGCGCGGCTTCGGTGACGCACGCGCTCGTGACGGCTTGGAACGAGCGCGGAGAGCCGATGCTCGCCGCCGTCGATATCCGCCAGCCGGGCGTCAAGGTGACGCGCGAAGGCTGGTTTGCCGTCGGCATGCAAGCAAGCGCGAGCGTCGATGTCTACTTCGATAACGTGCCTGCGCGGCGAATCGGCAAGCCGGGAAGCTATGTCGAGCGCCCTGGCTTCTGGCAAGGCGGCGCGGGCATTGCAGCGTGCTGGTTCGGCGCGGCGGCGGGCATTGCGCGCTTCGTCGAAAAGGGCGCGCGACGCGGCGCCGATCCGCACAAGCTCGCGCATCTCGGCGCTATCGACACCACGCTTTGCGCCACGGTCGCGCTGCTGCGCGAAACGGCGGCATTCATCGACCGCGAGCCGCAGGCCAACGCCATGCTCGCTGCCATGCGCGCGCGTCTGGCGGCCGAACGCTGCGCCGCGCATGTCATCGAGCATGCGGGCCGCGCGCTCGGAGCGGCGCCGCTCTGCCGCGACGATCACTTCGCTCACTTGATGGCGGATTTGCCGGTCTTCATCAGACAAAGCCACGCGGAACGCGACGAGGCATCGCTCGCGGAACATCTGCTCGAACGGGAGCCTGACTCATGGAAAGTTTGACGACGCAAGAGCCGAAGGCGCTCGCCGAAACCGGTGCGCCGGAGCACGACAGGGTAATCGAAGGGCGAGGCACGCCCGAGAAAAGCTGGCAAGATTGGGGCAAGCTGAGCGCGCTACCGGAAGTCGATCCCGCCGATCTCGTCCCGCTGGGCGGCCGCGCTGTCGTCGTGGCGCCACACCCGGACGACGAAGTGCTCGGTACGGGCGGATTACTTTCACGCCTCTCGGAATTAAGCCGGAACGTGTTGATCGTCGCCGTGACGGACGGCACCGCGAGCCATCCGGAATCGACCGAATGGACGCCGGATCGCCTTGCCAGCGTGCGTCCGCAAGAAACGCGGGACGCCTTGCAGCGGCTGCATCTGCGTAACGCGCAAGTCGTCCGGCTGGGCTTGCCGGATGGCGGGGCGCGACAAATCGAAGCGGATCTATCAGTACTTCTGGCTAAATTTCTTCAGCCTGGTGACATCGTTTTCACTACGTGGCGGTACGATGGCCATCCCGATCACGAGGCCGTCGGGCGCGCCACGTGTCTGGCCGCGAACGAGCTTGGTTTGCCGTTTGTCGAAGTGCCGCTTTGGACTTGGCATTGGGCGTCGCCGGACGATTCGCGCGTGCCGTGGAGCCGCGCGCGGCGCATCGCACTGGACGCGGCAACGCACACCAGGAAGCTTCGGGCCGTGCAAGCCTTCAGAAGCCAGACCGAGCCGGATAAGACGACCGGACAAGCGCCGGTTCTGCCCGAGCATGTCCTGGCCCGCCTGACGAGGCCCTTCGAAGTCATTCTCATATGAGCAACATCAACGATCCGAAGCAGTACTTTGACCAGCTTTACAAGGACAACGACGATCCCTGGAAGATCAGGAACCGTTGGTACGAACGCCGCAAGCGCGCGTTGACGCTAGCCACGCTTCCCAACGACCGCTACGCGCGCGCGTTCGAACCGGGCTGCGGCAACGGTGAACTAACGGCGCTGCTTGCGGCGCGCTGCGACGAAGTCGTCGCCACGGACATCAGCGCGGACGCCGTCGAGCTAACGCGGCAGCGCATCGCGCAATTCGACAACGTGACGGTCGAGCACATGCTGCTTCCGGACGCGTGGCCCGAAGGCAAATTCGATCTCGTGCTCCTCAGCGAAATCGGCTACTACCTCGACGAGCCGCAGCTGTGGCATATCGTCGAACATGTGCGCCGCACGCTTACGCCAAACGGAACGGTCGTGGCATGCCATTGGCGAAAACCCATGGAAGGCTGGACGCATACCGGCGAGGACGTGCACGCGCGTCTGCGCGGTCGAATGGGCTTGCCGCTCTTGTGCCACTACTGGGACGACGACCTTCTGCTCGACGTTTGGACGCCCGACAAGCGTTCGGTACACGAGCGCGAAGGTTCGATGTAAATGTTTTCTGCTTTTTACTAAACAAACAAAAAGGCTTCAAACGCCATACAGCATTGGTCTTAGTGGTTTCCCCACCCTTTCTCCACGGTTCGTTTTGCGGTTTTTTACTATACAATCGCCGCAAAACGAATGTAGCCGGTTCGCGCTAAACACCGCCCGCGCCGCAGGAAATCCGCGGAGACAGAATCACCACGATGGCCACCACCATTCGCGATGTCGCGCGCGCGGCAAGCGTCTCGATCGGGACGGTGTCACGCGCGCTCAAGAACCAGCCGGGGCTGTCGGAAGCCACGCGCGTGCGCGTCGTCGAAGTCGCGCAGCAACTCGGTTACGATGCCGCGCAATTGCGCACGCGCATTCGCCGTGTCACGTTTCTGCTGCATAGGCAGCACAACAACTTCGCCGCCAGCCCGTTTTTCTCGCATGTGCTGCATGGCTTCGAGGAAGCCTGCCGAGAACATCGGCTCGTGCCGTCGGTGTTGACCGCGGGTCCCACGCTCGATCTCGCGCAGCAAATGCGCCTGCACGCTCCCGACGCCATCGCGGTCGCGGGCTTCGTCGAGCCGGAACTGCTTGCGCATCTGCACTCGCTGGCGCGCCCCACGGTGCTCATCGACCTGCGCGCGCCGGGCTTTCGCTCGGTGAACATCGATAACGTAAGGGGCGCGTCGCTTGCAATGCAGCATCTGTTCGCGCAGGGGCGGCGGCGCGTGGCGTTCATCGGCGGGTCGCTCGCGCATTACAGCATCGCGCAGCGCGCGCTTGGCTATCGCAAGGCGTATTTCGATGCCGGCCTGCTGTTCGACCCAATGCTGGAACTCGTCACGCACCCTGGATCGCCTCCGGATCTCGCCGCCGCCGACGCCATGCAGCGGCTGATCGGCGAGTCGCGCGCGCAATCCATTCCTTTGCCCGACGCGGTTTTCGCCTATAACGATGCAGCGGCCCTCGCCGCCATGCGCGTATGCCTCGCGCACGGCATGCGCGTGCCGGAGGACATCGCCTTCGTCGGTTTCGACGATATCCCGGCCGCCGCGCAGAGCACGCCGCCGCTTTCGACCGTGACGGTCGACAAGGAAGCGCTCGGCCGTCGTGGCGTCGACTTGTTGCTGGAGGACAATGCGAACCCGCCGGGGCAGGCCGACACGCTGGTGGGCGTCGATTTCATCGCCCGCGCGAGCTCCGGCCAGATATGAGATGAGCGATACATGAACCTGACCGCATCCCCCGTGGAAACCGCGCCGCAAGCGAGCGTCGATTTCCGCAGCCGCGACTTCCTGCTCTCGCACGTACGCGACACGCTCGCGTTCTACGCGCCCACCGCGCGCGACGAGTCAGGCGGCTTTTTCCACTTCTTCAAGGACGACGGCCGCGTCTACGACCGCACCACGCGCCATCTCGTCAGCAGCACGCGCTTCGTCTTCAATTACGCGATGGCTTATCGCCATTTCGGCGATCCGTCGTATCAGGATTGGGCGCGCCACGCGTTCCAATTCCTGCGCGACGCCCACTGGGACGCGAAGCACGAAGGCTACGACTGGGAAATCGAATGGCGCGACGGCCAGGCGAACACGCTCGACGGCACGCGTCACTGCTATGGCCATGCGTTCGTGCTGCTTGCTTGCGCGCACGCAGCCATGGCGGGCATCGACGAAGCGAAGCCGCTCATCGACGAAACTTTCGCGCTGATGGAGCGCCGCTTCTGGGACGCCGAAGCCGGTCTCTACGCCGACGAAGCCACGCCCGACTGGCAGTTGTCCGACTATCGCGGGCAGAACGCCAACATGCACGCGACCGAGGCGCTGCTTGCCGCGTATGAAGCCACCGGCCACGTGATTTATCTGGATCGCGCGGAGAAGATCGCGGGCAACATCACGCTGCGGCAGGCGAAGCTTTCGCACGGCCTCGTCTGGGAACACTTCAAGCGCGACTGGTCGGTGGACTGGCATTACAACGAATCCGACAGCTCGAACATTTTTCGTCCGTGGGGTTTTCAGCCGGGGCATCAGACCGAATGGGCGAAGCTGCTGCTGATCCTGGAGCGGCATCGCGCGCTGCCGTGGCTTGCGCCGCGCGCCATCGAATTGTTCGATGCGGGCTTTTGCCGCGCCTGGGACGATCGTCATGGCGGCCTCTATTACGGCTTCGGCCCCGACGACACCATCTGCGATCACGACAAATACTTCTGGGTGCAGGCCGAAAGCTTCGCGGCGGCGGCGCTGCTCGGCGCGCGCACGGGCCGCGAGCGCTTCTGGGACAGCTACGACGAACTCTGGCGCTATAGCTGGGAACACTTCGTCGATCACGAGTACGGCGCGTGGTATCGCATCCTCACGTGCGACAACCGCAAGTACGGCGATGAGAAAAGTCCTGCCGGCAAGACCGACTATCACACCATGGGCGCGTGCTACGAAGTGCTGAACGCGCTCGGGTCCCATTCGACACAACGGTGACGCGCATGGCAACCGAGAAGACATCCGAGACCTTTCCGCAATTCGTTTCCGCAGGCGACATCCTCACGGACATGATCCGCACCGACGTGTCGAGCTGGCTTTCGCGTCCGGGCGGCGCGGGCTGGAACGTGGCGCGCGCGGTTGCGCGTCTCGGGTTGCCGACGGCGGCGGCCGGGTCGCTCGGCACCGATAATTTCTCCGACGATCTCTGGGACGCAAGCGTCGCCGCCGGCCTCGACATGCGTTTCCTGCAGCGCGTGGAACGTCCGCCGCTGCTCGCCATCGTCCACAAGACGCAGCCGCCCACTTACTACTTCATGGGCGAGAACGGCGCGGACCTCGCGTTCGATCCGTCGAAGCTGCCGCAAGGCTGGATGGAGCGCGTGAAGTGGGCGCATTTCGGCTGCATCAGCCTCGTGCGTCAACCGCTCGGCAACACGCTCGCCGCGCTCGCCGCGCAACTGCGTCAGCACGGCGTGAAGATCAGCTTCGATCCGAACTATCGCAACTTGATGGAGCACGGCTACGAGCCGACGCTGCGCAAGATGGCCGCCCTCGCCGATCTCATCAAGGTCTCCGACGAAGACCTGCACATGCTGTTCAAGGGCTTGTCCGAAGCGGACGCGCTCGCGCAAATCCGCGCGATGAACCCGCAAGCCACCGTGCTCGTCACGCGCGGTTCGGACGAAGCCACGCTTTATGCGGATGGCCAGGAATATCGCGCGCGGCCGCCGAGCGTCGAAGTGGCGGATACGGTCGGCGCCGGCGATGCGTCCATCGGCGGCTTGCTCTATAGCCTGATGGCGCGTCACGGCCAATGGCCCGATCACCTGAAGTTCGCGCTGGCGGCAGGCGCGGCGGCATGCCGGCATTCGGGCGGGCATTCGCCATCGCTCAAAGAAGTGGAGGAGCTGCTCCGGTAGCACCGCGTCATACGCGTTCCATGACCGCGTGCTAGCATGATTTCGTCCTTGCCGGAGGCGCTCATGGAAGACACGACGTACACGAAGGCATCTATACCGCGACGATCGGCGTGCGCGCCATTGACGGGGACAAGTATCAGGGTCTCGTCTCACTCGAACGCGACGACGGCGAAGACACCGAGCCGACACTCTACGAAGTGGAAGCCGCATCGGAGAACGAGCACGAAGCGCTGGAAGAAGCGCGCGCGCTTGCGCATCGAATTCTCGGGGAAATCGAACTGTAGGAGCAGCGGCGCGCCGCTGCTTATCCTGATCGGGAGGGCATCATGCCGGAGCAGGTCTTCCTTTATGGCGTCTACGCAATCCACGTCAAGCCGCTCGAGTTGCAAGGCGCGCGCTGGGATGCGGAGTACGAAATCCGTCATAACGACAAACCCGTGCAAGCGTGGTCCACGGTCGGCGGCGACGGCCTTGCCGATTCCGCCGCCGCGGTCGAGCTTGCGCATCGACGCGCGGTAGCGGATATCGAAGCCGGTGCGGGAATCCCTAAGCCGCGCACGTTTCCCTAAATCTCATTCAATGCGCGGGCGGCGTGATCGCGCCGGTATGCGGCCGTAACGCGAGCCGCTCCGCTTCCCGATGATCGATCGCCGCCGCGCGTTCATGACCATCGCGCGCCACCGCCCGTTCGACATAATCGAAGAGCACGCCCTGCGGCGCGATCAGCTTCGCCATGAACGCAATCTGCAGCGTGCTCGCCGCGAGGATGTCGGCGGCGCTGAACTGTTCGCCGAGCAGCCACGGGCCTTCTTCGAGCGCGCCTTCGATGGCGCGCTCCACGCGCGCCAGATCGCCCCATCCGAAGCTCACCGTGTTTCCTTGTGCGCCGGTCATGCGTTCGGCCATCGCGGGTTCGAGACATGAACCGGTGAAGAACATCCACTGCAGAAAGCGGCCGCGCAACGGGTCGTGCGGCGAAGCGCCGAGCTTCGTTTCCGGATAGCGATCCGCGAGATACAGCAGCAGCGCGCCCGACTCCGCCACCTTCACGTCGCCGTCTTCCAGCGCGGGCAGTTTCGACATCGGATTGACGCGGCAGAACGCGGGCTCGTTCTGTACGCCCGCGCGGATGTTCACGAACTCGAGGTCGTAAGGCACGCGCATTTCCTCGAGCATCCACAGCGCGCGAAAAGCGCGGGTCTTCGGCCAGTAATAGAGCTTCATCGGCATCCTTCTTGGGGCGATCGTCGGGCGTTCAGGTTAGACCCAAAGCATGCGCGATCCCGCTTCGGGTATACGTGAGCACACCGGCAATCGAGAAGATTCCGCTCAGTTATCTCGAAATTAATCTAATTACTTTCCGAGAGAACGCGATAGTCGGGAAGTGCGCAAAAACTTTCCGCCTTCGACAGCGAAAAATGGAGGCCTGCCCCGCGTACCCAAAAGAACGGAGACTCCATGAACGCGCGTGTTCCCGCTGACTCATTCGCCTCGCACTCTAAAGAACCGGCATTGTCGGGCTATCGACTGACCGACAACCTGAGCGCCACGAGCGGCCGCATCTTCCTCACCGGCACGCAGGCGCTCGTGCGGCTCGTCCTGATGCAGCGCGAACTCGACCGCGCGGCGAATCTCAACACGGCCGGTTTCGTGAGCGGCTATCGAGGCTCGCCGCTCGGCATGGTCGATCAGCAATTGTGGAAGGCGAAGAAACTGCTCGCGTCGCACGACGTGCGCTTTCTGCCCGCGATCAACGAGGAACTCGGCGGCACGGCGGTGCTCGGCACGCAGCGCGTTGAATCGGACCCGGAGCGCACCGTCGATGGCGTCTTCGCGATGTGGTACGGCAAAGGCCCTGGCGTGGACCGCGCGGGCGATGCGCTCAAGCACGGCAACGCCTACGGTTCTTCGCCGCATGGAGGCGTGCTCGTCGTCGCCGGCGACGATCACGGCTGCGTGTCTTCGTCGATGCCGCATCAGAGCGATCAAGCGATGATCGCGTGGCACATGCCGGTGGTGAATCCGTCGAACGTGGCCGACATGCTGGAGTTCGGTCTCTACGGTTGGGCGCTGTCGCGCTTTTCGGGCGCGTGGGTCGGCTTCAAGGCGATTTCGGAGACGGTCGAATCCGGCTCGACCGTCGATCTGGACGGCATCCGCCGTGACTGGCCAGCGCCGCAAGACTTCACGCCGCCGCCGGGCGGATTGCACAACCGCTGGCCCGATCTGCCGAGTCTCACAATCGAATCGCGCCTCGCCGCGAAGATAGAAGCGGCGCGGCACTTCGCGCGCGAAAACAGCATCGACAAATGGATTGCGCCGAGCCCGCGCGCCAACGTGGGAATCGTGACGTGCGGCAAGGCGCATCTCGATCTCATGGAAACGCTGCGCCGCCTCGATCTCACCATCGCCGATCTGGATGCGGCGGGCGTGCGCATCTACAAGGTCGGGCTCTCGTATCCGCTCGAAACGACGCGGCTCGAATCGTTCGTCGAAGGGCTCGCGGAAGTGCTCGTGATCGAGGAGAAAGGGCCGGTCATCGAGCAGCAGATCAAGGACCATCTCTACAACCGCGCGCAAGGTGCGCGTCCCGTCGTGATCGGCAAGACGGCGCAAGATGGCGCGCCGCTTCTGTCCGCGCTCGGCGAGTTGCGGCCCTCGCGCGTGCTGCCGGTGTTCGCGCAATGGCTCGCGCGTCACAAGCCCGCGCTCGATCGCCGCGACAAAGTGGTGGATCTCGTCGCGCCGCAAATTCTGTCCAATATCGCCGATGCGGTGAAGCGCACGCCCTACTTCTGCTCGGGCTGTCCGCACAACACGTCGACGAAGGTGCCCGAAGGGTCGGTGGCGCAGGCGGGCATCGGCTGTCACTTCATGGCTTCGTGGATGGAGCGCGACACGACCGGTCTCATTCAGATGGGTGGCGAAGGCGTCGATTGGGCTTCGCATTCCATGTTCACGAAAACGCCGCACGTGTTTCAGAACCTGGGCGACGGCACCTATTTCCACTCGGGCATTCTCGCGATTCGTCAAGCCGTGGCCGCGAAGGCGAACATCACGTACAAGATTCTCTATAACGACGCCGTCGCGATGACCGGTGGCCAGCCCGTCGATGGCAGCATTTCCGTGCCGCAAATCGCGCGGCAAGTGGAAGCCGAAGGCATTGCGCTGCTCGTCGTGGTCAGCGACGAGCCCGAAAAGTACGACGGCCACGAAGATCAGTTTCCGCGCGGCACGACGTTTCATCATCGCGACGAACTCGATGCCGTGCAGCGCCGTCTGCGCGACACGCCGGGCGTCACCGTGCTCATCTACGACCAGACCTGCGCCGCCGAAAAGCGCCGCCGCCGCAAGAAAGGCGAATTTCCCGATCCAGACAAGCGGCTCTTCATCAACGAAGCGGTGTGCGAAGGTTGCGGCGACTGCGGCGTGAAGTCGAACTGTCTATCGGTCGAACCGGTGGAAACGGAGTTGGGAAGAAAGCGCCGCATCGATCAGTCGTCCTGCAACAAGGACTATTCGTGCGTGAATGGCTTCTGCCCGAGCTTCGTCACGCTCGAAGGCGCGAAGCTCAAGAAGGCGGAAGGCCACGCGTTCGATCCAGCCGAACTCGCGCGAAAGGTCGATTCCCTGCCCTTGCCGCAAGCGCACCTCGGCGCTGCGCCCTATGACATCCTGGTCACGGGCGTAGGCGGCACGGGCGTGGTCACCGTGGGCGCGCTCATCAGCATGGCGGCGCATCTGGAAGGCAAGAGCGCGTCGGTGCTCGACTTCATGGGCTTCGCGCAGAAAGGCGGCTCGGTGCTGTCGTTCGTGCGCTTCGCCGCGACCGATGCGCTTCTGAACCAGGTGCGCATCGACACGCAACAGGCCGACTTGCTGCTCGCTTGCGACATGGTGGTGGGCGCGAGTCCCGAAGCCTTGCAAACGGTGCGGCACGACAGAACGAAGATCGTCGTGAACACGCACGCCATCGCCAACGCGAGCTTCGTGCAGAACCCCGAGGCGAATCTTCACGCGGATGCGCTCATCGACAAGATGCGGCACGCAGCCGGGCCCCATGCCGCCGACGCGCTCCGAAGCTGCGATGCACAGGCGCTCGCCACGCGCTTTCTCGGCGACACCATCGGCGCGAACATTCTGATGCTGGGCTTCGCGTGGCAGTTGGGGCTCGTGCCGTTGTCGCACGCGGCGCTCATGCGCGCGCTCGAACTGAACAACGTTGCGGTGGCCGCGAACAAGCTGGCCTTTGCCATCGGACGGCTCGCGGCGGCGGATGCGAGCGCGCTGGAAGCGCTGGCGGCATCGAAGGAAAACAAGCGTGTCGCGATGGCGGACATGCCCTTGCGCGAGCTGATCCGCGATCGCGAGGAACGGCTTCTCGCGTATGGCGGCGCGAAGTATGTCGCGCGTTATCGCAAGCTCGTCGAGGCCGCATCGGGCGATGACGCCCTCACGCGCGCCGTTGCGGTCACGTTCTACAAGCTGCTCGCAGTGAAGGACGAGTACGAAGTCGCGCGCCTCTACACGGACCCGGCGTTTCGCGCCGCGCTCGCCGCGCAGTTCGAAGGCGCGGCCGGCGACGACTACACCGTGAAGTTCAATCTCGCGCCGCCCGCCATGTCACGCGCGCCGAAAAAGAAGGTGTTCGGTCAATGGATGTGGTCCGTGCTCGGCGGCTTGTCGAGATTTCGCGCGCTGCGCGGCACGGTGCTCGATCCGTTCGGCAAGACGCTCGAACGGCGCATGGAGCGTCAACTCGCCAGCGATTACGAACTCACGATGCAACGCGCGCTCGCCAACCGCGATACGCACAACGCGCAAGACGTGCTGGCGCTTGCCGCGCTCTTCGAACGCGTGCGCGGCTACGGTCACGTGAAGCTCGCCAGCCTCGCGATGGTCAAGCGCGGCGAACGCGATATCGCGGCGCGCATCGGCATTGAAGCGGCGACGGGCGACGCGGTGCGCGCGTCCATCGAAACGATGAAGGGCGCGTCGAGCCTGAAGGGAATTCCGGTCGTCGTGGCGAAATGATCGGGACGTGTGACGCCTCGGCTCTCAGGCGAGCTCGTCGTCCGAGATCCAGTCGATGTCGCCGCACAGCACGCAGCGCTTGCCGTCGAGCCGCGTCTCCACCGACAACGTGACGCAAGGCATCGCCTCGTTGATCGACAGATACGGCTTCGTCACGTGCACGCGCTCCGGCTCGCCGAGCGCCGCCCGAAAATACGGCCGGCGCAGCCAGTTCGCGCCTTGCGCGTCGATCAGCGGGAGAAATCGTGCTTCGTGCGCCGCGCGGTCGGCGCGCAGCACGACATTGCGGCCCGCCTGGCGACCGTTGGCATCGAGCAGGAAGCAGCGGGCGGCGTTATCGAGCGCGAGGAAGTTCCAGCACACTTCGTCGAGCGGCTCGCCCGCCGCAAGCCGCTCCGCCGCGCGCTCGAAGGCACGCACGTAGGGTTGCAGCCGCGTCGCCACGCGCCGTTCGCGCGCCTCGGTCTGCAAGCGGTAGCGCTCGGTGAGTTCGCCGATGACGGTTTTCGCGTGGTCGCCATCCGCGAGACCCGGATGCGGCCGCGCGAAGAAGAAGCCCTGCACGAAGTCCGCGCCGCTCGCAAGCGCCAATTGCGCCTCGTGTTCGGTCTCGACGCCTTCTATCAGCACGAGCTTGCCCGCTTCGTGCAGCAAGGACACGATGCCCGAGAGCACCGCTTCCATGTTCTGCCGCTGCTTGATCGTGCGCGACGACGAAGGCGCGTGCACGTTCTGCCCGGCGTGCGACAGCATCACGCGATCGAGCTTCACGATATCCGGATCGAGTTGCCAGATGCGTTCGATGTTCGTATGTCCGGCGCCGAAGTCGTCCAGCGCAATGAGAAAGCCCTGATCGCGGAACTGCTGCACGGCGAGCGCGAGCCGTTCCATGTCTTCGGCGCTCTGCTCCAGCACTTCGAGCACGACGCGGCGCGGCTCGATATGCAGCCGCTTGAGGTTGGCCATCAACGCGGCGGCGTGATACGGCTCGGTCAGCGCGCCGGGATGCACGTTGAGAAAGAGCCATTCGGTCTGCGCGCCCAGCATCTTGAAGTTTTCCAGATGCAGCGCCTGCGCCAGCCGGTCGATCAGCATGGCTTCGCCAATACGCGATGCCTGCCCGAAAACATCGACCGGAGGAACCGGACGATCGAGCGAGTCATGCGCGCGCAACAAGCCTTCGTAGCCGACCGCGCGCATATGCGAAAGGCTGAAGACCGGCTGGAAGACGCTCGAGAGCGTCAGGTCGCCATGTTCGACGGAATAGCGGTCGAAGCCCGAGGTCACGCCCAGTTCGAAGCTACGCGTGGTGACCGTCGCCTTTTCCGGATTCGCGATCACCATGTCCGTGCCCTCCCGCAAAACGCCGAATCTCTTGCCTGGCCAAGCCTGACCGGTCCCGCCCCGGCCCCGTCCAATACCGATTTCATAGAACAGCCCTCGTTGATCTGCCGGGAGTCTTGCGTCCCCCGTGGCTGACGATAAAGCAAGCTCCATGCGAGCAATGCATGTGGATTTGTCGGCGTTTTAGGTGGAATGTGCACCGCTATCAGGCGATTTCCCGTGCATGCGCACCTCCGCGGTGCGAGCGTCGTATATCACCGTATATCAACCCTGACCGGCTCACGCGATAAACTTTCGCGTCGCCCGAACAATGCTAGACGGCATCAAGGGCTTTCGCCTCTTTGCGTCGTGCAGTACCGCACATATGGAAATCGTCTTCACCGTACTCATTCTTCTGATGGTGGTCGCGCTGTCCGGCTTCGGACTGAGCCTGCTTCCGGTCAAGCTGCCGCTGCCGCTGATCCAGATCGCCATCGGCGCGGTGCTGGCGTGGCACGGCTTCGGGCTTCACGTCACGTTCGATCCCGAACTCTTCATGCTGCTGTTCATTCCGCCGCTGCTTTTCGCGGATGGCTGGCGCATTCCGAAGCGCGAGCTCTACATGCAGCGCCGCGCGATCCTCATGCTCGCGCTCGGCCTCGTGTTCATCACGGTCGGGCTGCTCGGCTACTTCCTGCACGCGATGATTCCCGAGATGCCGCTGCCCGTCGCGTTTGCGCTCGCGGCCGTACTTTCGCCGACGGATGCCGTCGCGCTGACGGGCATTGCCGGGCGCAATCGCATTCCGCCGAACCTCATGCATATCCTCGAAGGCGAAGCGCTGATGAACGACGCGTCCGGCCTCGTCGCGCTGAAGTTCGCCATCGCGGCGGCGCTCACCGGCGTGTTCTCCCTGCGCGACGCGACCATCAGCTTCTTCATCATCGCGGCGGGCGGGCTCGCCATCGGCGCGGCGATCAGTTGGGCGATCACGGAGATACCCGCGCGCATCCTCAAGTTTTCCGAGGACGACGACCCCGCGGCGGGCGTCATTCTCACCGTGCTGATTCCGTTCGCCGCCTACGTGATCGCCGAGCGCGCGGGTTGCTCGGGCATTCTGGCGGCGGTATCGGCGGGGATGATGATGAACATCCAGAGCCTGCGCGACAGCATTCCGAGCGCGGTGCGTATCCGCATGACGAGCACCTGGGCGATGATCGAGTTCGTCTTCAACGGAATGGTGTTCATTCTGCTCGGCCTGCAGTTGCCGCACGTGATCGGGCAGGCGCTGATCGAAGCACATCACGATGGCGACGCTCAAGTGGGCCTTTTGATCGGCTATGTGCTTGCGACCGTCGTCGCGTTGTATGCGTTGCGCTTCGTGTGGGTGTATTGCCTGCGCTGGGTGGCGAGCCGCAACGCCGCGAAACAGGGCATTGGCGCGGCGCCCGGTTTTCGCACGCTCGCCATGACCACGATTGGCGGCGTGCGCGGCGCGGTCACACTCGCGGGCGTGCTCTCGCTGCCGGTCACGCTCGATAACGGCACGCCGCTCGCGGGTCGCGACGTGGCAATCTTCATCGCGTCGGCGGTGATCCTGGTGTCGCTAATCATTGCGGTCATCGGCTTGCCTATTCTCTTGCGCGGCACCGCGCGCATCGACAAGCCCTACGCGGCGGAGGAGCGCATGGCGCGGCGGCGCATCGCGCAGGCGGCGATACGCGCTATCGACGACACGCACGAGACGCTCATCGAGCAAATGGACGAAACGGCGGCGGCGCGCTGCACGGATTCATCCGCGCGTGTGATGGGCATTTACCGGCGCAGGCTGGAATCCCTCGGCGATGAGGAAGCGCCACGCGTGGCCGCGAAGAGAAGCGAAATGGTCGAGACACGGCTGCGCATGGCCGCGATGCGCGCCGAGCGGGCCGAGTTGTTCAGGTTACGCGCGGCTCAGACGATCAACGACGAGACGTTGAACAAGCTCATCCGGGAGATCGATCTGGCGGAGACCGCGCTGGTGAATCGGAAGCGGGGGTTGTCGGCTTGAGAGCATGCTCTCTTGCCTGCGCGTGCGTTCCACCGGGCGCGCAGGCGCTTTGTCATCAGACCACGCCCGACCCACGCCGGCGCAGCAGCGCATACAGAATGATCGCGCCGAACGTCGCGGTGCCAATCCCGCCAAGCGCGAAACCGCCGAGTTTGAGCGTGAAGTCGCCCGCGCCGAGCACGAGCGTGACGGCCGCGACGATCAGATTGCGGTTATCCGAGAAGTCCACCTTGTTGACCACCCAGATGCGCGCGCCCGTCACCGCGATCAGCCCGAACACCACGATCGACACGCCGCCGAGCACCGGCCCCGGAATGGTTTGAATGACCGCGCCGAACTTCGGCGAGAAGCCGAGCACGATGGCGAACAATGCCGCGATGGCGAACACGAGCGTCGAATAAATCTTCGTGACGGCCATCACGCCGATGTTCTCCGCATAAGTCGTCACGCCCGTGCCGCCCGCGAAACCGGAGACGATGGTCGCCAGTCCGTCGCCGATGAACGCGCGTCCGATGTAACGGTCGAGACTCTGTCCCGTCATCGCGCCGACCGCCTTGATGTGGCCGAGGTTCTCGGCGACGAGAATGATCGCGATGGGCGCTAGCAGGGTCATCGCCCGCGGTTCGAACACGGGCGCGGTGAAGTGTGGCATGCCGAACCACGCGGCGTTCGCGACGATCGAGAAGTCGATCGGTTTGCCCATGCTCATGCCATTGGTCAGCACCGCGTAGATGATGTAGGCAATCGCCAGCCCGATCAGAATCAACAGGCGCTGCGCCATGCCGCGCGCGAACACGGCCACGCCGCCCACGCAAAGCACGGTGACAAGCGCCATCCACGAATCGAAGTTGCTGGCGCTCACGCCTTTCACGGCGATAGGCGCGAGATTCAGTCCGATCACGCAGACGATCGCACCGGTGACGACGGGCGGCATCAGCGCTTCGATCCACTTCGTGCCGACCGCCGTGACGATTGCACCAATGATCGCGTAAGCCACGCCGCACGCCACGATGCCGCCGAGCGCAACGGGAATGTTCATGTTCGGGCCGTGGCCGCTGTAGCCCGTCACCGCTATGACGAGCCCGATGAACGCGAAGCTCGAACCGAGATAGCTAGGCACACGTCCGCCGACCAGCACGAAGAAAAGCAGCGTGCCGATGCCCGACATGAAAATGCACAGATTGGGATCGAAGCCCATGAGAAGCGGCGCGAGCACGGTCGAGCCGAACATGGCGACGACGTGCTGAATGCCCATGGCGAACATCTGCGGCCAGGGCAGGCGCTCATCGGGGCCGACGACGCGGCCGCCTTGCGCATCCGGCTGGACGGGCCAGCGCGGGAAATAGGGATTGGACATGGGAAACAACTCCTTCTCGACATTGACGCCGTTTCGTGCGGCGCGGGTGTTCTGGAAACTGGCGCGAGTTTACGGAGTGGGATGCAGGGTGGCAAGCGAGGTGATATTACAGGAGGGTTGCGGCGATGAGCGCTTCGCACGCATCGTTGCGAAAGGCGCATTGGCGCCGAGATTCATGCGCGGCCTGCTCGAACGCGACCGCACGATGAGCACCGAAACGCTAGCGCGTCCGCTGCTTGCCGTCGGCGAGATTCGACGCTGGCCGCCATCGCAAGCGGCCAGCGCGAACCGAATTACCCGCGCCCGTCCAGTTCGAACACCGCGACCGCGCCCTTCAGTTGCTCGGCCTGATCGGCCATCGCGCCCGCAGCGGCCGCCGCTTGCTCGACCAACGCCGCGTTCTGCTGCGTCACCTGGTCCATTTGCGCCACCGCGCGATTCACCTGTTCGATGCCCGCGCTCTGCTCGTGCGAGGCCGCCGAAATCTGCGCCATGATGTCCGTCACGCGCTGCACGGCTTCCGTCACTTCGGCCATGGTCGAACCCGCGCGCTCGGCGATCGCCGCGCCGCTGTCCACCCGCGCCGTCGACGCTTCGATCAGTTCCTTGATCTCCTTCGCCGACATCGCGCTGCGTTGCGCAAGCGAACGCACTTCACCGGCGACGACCGCGAAACCGCGTCCTTCCTCGCCCGCGCGCGCCGCTTCGACAGCGGCATTCAGCGCCAGGATATTAGTCTGAAACGCGATGCCTTCGATCACCGCGATGATGTCCGTCATTCGCTTCGAGCCCGCCGCGAGTTCGCGCATGTTGTCCACCACTTCGCCGACGAGTTCGCTGCCGCGCGTCGAGACATCCGATGCGCCGCGCGCCAGGCCGCTGGCTTCATCGGCGTTGCTGGCGTTCTGACGCACGGTCGCGGTGAGCTGCTCCATGCTCGACGCGGTTTCTTCTAGCGACGCCGCCTGCTCTTCCGTGCGTTGCGACAAGTCGGTGTTGCCTTGTGCGATTTCACGCGATGCGAACAGAATCGATTCGCTCGAATGCCGGATGTCGCCGACGATCTCCGCCAGCTTCACGCTCATGTTGCCGAGGCTGTGAAGCATGCTGCTGTCGTCGCCCGGACGCGTTTGCACGCGCGCCGTGAGATCGCCTTCCGCGATACGGTTCGCAATTTGCGCCGCATAGCCCGGCTCGCCGCCGAGCTGCGCCGACAGCCGCCTGCCGATCAAGACCGCGAGCAAGCCGCCGGCCGCCATCGCGCCGAGCACGAGCGCGAGCATCACGACGCGCATCGTCTGGTATTCGGACGCCGCGTTGTTGCGTGCGCCGGTTGCGCGCTCACGCTTGAAGTCGGCGAGACGTTCGAGCGATGCGCGCGCTTTCTCGCTGGCATCGATCGCACGGGCAATGAGACCCATCTGATCGACGTCCGTCGGCATGGGTTTCGTGCCGATCTGCATATGCACGATGTCTTCCCATCCGGCGATAGCCTGCGCCGCCGAGTCGTAGAGCGCGCGGCCATCCGTCGTCGTCATCGTGGGGCGCAGGTTGTCGAGCGCCTGATGCATGCTTGCGAGCGAGGCGGTCATGCCCTCCTTGAGCTTCGCCTTGCCGGCATCGTCGGCGAAGGTGAGATTCGCGGCGGCAAGGTCGGTGTTCAGCTTGTGCTTGTTGGCTTCCTCGACCCAGTAAAGGCCGTCCATGTGTTTCGCGCCGATCTCGCCGATCAAGCTGTTCATCTTCGCCAGCGATACGACGCCGGTCACGCCCACGCATGCGGTAAATACAATCACCACCGCGAATGACAGCACGAGCTTGCCAAACACGGAAAGGCGGTCAAACCAGTTCATCGATGTCTCCTCTGTCGACCAGCGCTTCGTCGACCGGCGTTCGAGCGTCGAGCTTTCCGCGCCGGTCCGTCTGGTCCCACGCCCCGCAGACGACGCCCACGGACGGCGTGGTGCGAACTCAGGTTCGCGCACAGAGAGCTTTACGGCGCGGGTTGCGGCCTTCTTGAGATCGAATGCGGAGAATACGGCGGATGAGATGTGAGGCGAAAGGCGGACGAAAACTGGCGTTGTCATGCAAGCGCTGGACGCTTGCGTTGCGCGTGCGCGCTCGCTGTCGTTCAGTGCTGCGCCGAGGATGCTCGCCGCCTTCAAGTTCCTGCTGAATCGCAGCTTTCTAGGAGTCTTCCTAGATTCGGAATAATCGTATATTTGGCCGCAACGAGTCGACGTATTCTTTCCCTGTGCGTATTCCCCTGTATATGCACGTAGTCGTTGTAACTCTCCGATTACCGCCCTCGTTCCCCCGGCTTGGGCGGTTCTTTTTTTATTGGCGCACGGGCTTCTTCGCCAGCTTCCGCTGCAACGTCCGCCGGTGCATGTTGAGCGCACGCGCCGTCGCCGAAATATTGCCGTTGTTCTCGGCCAGCGCCCGCTGAATGTGCTCCCATTCGAGCCGCGCCACGGAAAGCAAAGTCGGATTCTCAATCGCTTCTTCCGCCGTCTGCTCGCTCGCCTGTTCATGCAGCGCGGCGAGAATGGACTCGACGTTCGCGGGCTTCGCCAGATAATTGTCCGCACCGTCCTTTACTGCCTGAACCGCCGTCGCAATGCTCGCGTAGCCCGTCAGCACGAGAATGCGCGCGTCCGGCTGCAAGTCGCGCAGTGGCGAGACAAGACGCAAACCGGAATCGTTACCGAGGTGAAGATCGACCGTGATCTGGCCGAACTTGTGCTGATTGGCGAGCTTCAGCGCTTCGCTCGCGTCGTGCGCCTGATGCGAGGTGTAGCCGCGCCGAACCAGGCCGCGCGCGAGAATGCCCGAAAAAACCTCGTCGTCGTCGATGATCAGGAAATTCATGTCGCTCATGCTTCTTTCTCCAATGTTGGCCGGCGTCGTGCTCACGCCGCGCCGCTTGATTCGGTTCGTGCTTCATCGGCGGGCGATGCGCCAAAATTCGGCAGACGCAAGATCGCGCGCGTGCCGCGTGGCTGATCCGCCGCGAGTTCTATCGATCCCTGCAGGCGCGCCGCCGCCGCGAACGCAAGGTATAGCCCGACGCCGTGGCCCCCCTGCGTGCTGTCCACTGGCGCGGCGCCCAGGCTCGAACGCAGCGCGGGCGGAATGCCCGGCCCGCGATCGCAGATATCGAAGCGCACCATCTGCACGCCTTCCACCCGTTCAGCCGATGCCTGCAAGGTCACGAGCTCGCTGCTCGCGCGCGCTGCGTTGTCCAGCAAGATCGTGAGAATCTGACCGATGGCAACGGAATCGTCGATGGACATGGACTCCGGCGTCTTGCCCGCGTGCTCGAACTTCACTTGCGGATGCCGCAGCCGCCATTGCTCGATGAAGCTCGCGAGCCATTCGCGAAGCGGCTGGCGATTCGACGGCCCCGTCGCGCGGCTGCGCAAGCGCGCGAGCGCCGAGGTGCACAGCGCCATCTGCTGTTCGAGCAATTCGAAGTCGGCCGCGTAAGGCGCGAGGTTGCGGTCGTGCGCGGCGGAATCGCGCAATTCCTCGCTCAGCATTGCAATGGTGGACAGAGGCGTGCCCATTTCGTGCGCAACGGTGGCCGCCTGCACACCGAGCGCAACGGCGCGTTCGTCGCGCAGATGACGTTGCTGGGCGTCGGCGAGCGCGGCGTCACGCACGCGCAGCGCCCGCGACATGCGCGCGACGAACCAGCCGATCAGCCCGACGCTCATCATGAAGTTCACCCACAGACCCGTGCGGAAGTAGTCGAACAGATTCGATGGATTCTCTATGTTGAGCGGCACGTAGTTGTAGCTCAGGAGCGCATAACAAGAGACCGCGAAGAGCGCGAGCCACGCGGTCATGGTCCACGGCAGAATGGCCGCGGAAATGGCCAGCGACGGCAGATACAAGGTGACGAACGGGTTGGTCGAGCCGCCCGAGAGAAACAGAAGCGCGGAGAGCGCGCCTAAGTCGACCCACATCTGGCCGAAGAGTTCGACATTGGTTTCTGGCTGCGCCCGCGCCACGCGCAGCCACGTCAGCCCGTTGAAAAACATTTCGAGCGCGACGACGAGGAGCATGGCCGGCAAGGGCAGCTTCGCGCTGTAGAAAATCTGCACGACGGCGATGGTCGTCAACTGGCCGATGATCGCCAGCGAGCGAAGCCAGAAGAGGTGACCGAGGTTGACCCGTCCGGTATTGGTTATGCGATGCATCGGGTGATTGAGTGCGTGCGGTCCATGCGACATTATCCCGCTTGCGCCTATAGTGAAACCGAACGTGGCGCGATTTGTCGCACCCTGATATCAGCGTGACGCTTGGCCTATTTCCGCCGCCAGGCATGCGCGGCACAGGCAAGTCGAGTCCGGCCGCAAGCGTTCGCGCGGCAGCGCGGGCAAGGTTGCGCACCAGCACGTCGCAGCGCCGGCGAGCGCGCCGCAATGAAACGCCGCGCCGCAGCGCGTGCACCGTTGCGTCGCGTCGGAGCCTGATTGAAGCGATACGTTCATCATCGTGTCATCGACATTGATAAGCGATGATCGCATGCCCGGCCGCCATGTCGGAAAACGAGACGGCGCGCGGGGAAAAACGACCTGTCGTGTAGCGTCACTCCTGTACAATCCGCGTGTTTAAACGCTCCTCGCCTCATTTGCCGCCATGTCCGAGCTACCTGACCTCACGCAGATCGCGCCTACGCTGAAAGCCGAAATTCTGGCCGAGGCGCTGCCTTATATCCGTCAGTATCACGGCAAGACGGTCGTGATCAAATACGGCGGCAACGCAATGACCGAAGAGCGCCTCAAGCAAGGCTTCGCGCGCGACGTGATCCTCTTGAAGCTCGTCGGCATCAATCCGGTGATCGTGCACGGCGGCGGTCCGCAGATCGACCAGGCGCTCAAGAAGATCGGCAAGCAGGGCACCTTCATTCAGGGCATGCGCGTCACCGACGAAGAGACCATGGAAGTGGTCGAATGGGTGCTCGGCGGCGAGGTACAGCAGGACATCGTCACGCTCATCAACCATTTCGGCGGTCAGGCGGTCGGCTTGACCGGTAAGGACGGCGGGCTCATCCACGCGCGCAAGCTAATGATGCCGGATCGCGATAATCCGGGCCAGTTCATCGACATCGGTCAGGTGGGCGAAGTGGAGTCCATCAACCCGGCGGTGGTGAAGGCGCTGCAGGACGACGCGTTCATTCCGGTCATCTCGCCTATCGGTTTCGGCGAAGACGGACTCTCCTACAACATCAACGCGGATCTGGTCGCGGGCAAGCTGGCGGTCGTCCTGAACGCCGAAAAGCTCGTGATGATGACCAACATTCCCGGCGTGATGGACAAGGAAGGCAATCTTCTCACCGACCTTTCCGCGCGCGAGATCGACGCCCTATTCGCCGACGGCACCATCTCCGGTGGCATGTTGCCGAAAATTTCCTCCGCGCTGGATGCGGCGAAAAGCGGCGTGCGTTCGGTGCACATCATCGACGGGCGTATCGAGCATTCGGTGCTGCTCGAAATTCTGACCGAGCAGCCGTTCGGCACGATGATCCGCTCGCATTGAGCTTCGTCACTCTTCCTCCAACGCCCGCTGCGGTTTGCTCCGCGCGGGCGTTTTTATTTGCCGAACGTAATCGCGCATGAGTTCATCTCGCAGTGCTCGCCGCCGTCATGTCAAAACGCGCGGCCCAGTTTGGCTCTTCGATCTCGACAACACGCTGCATCACGCGTCGCACGAGATTTTTCCGGCGATCAATCGCGCGATGACGCAGTACATCATCGACCGGCTGGGCGTGGATATCGACGAAGCGAACCGGCTGCGCGTCGGCTACACGGTGCGATACGGCGCGACCTTGCTCGGACTCGTGCGGCATCACGGCATCGATCCCGCCGATTTCCTGCGCGAAGTCCACACCTTCCCCGATCTGCCGTCCATGCTGCGCGCCGAGCGCGGCCTGAAGCGCATCGTGCGCGCGCTGCCGGGCCGCAAGATCGTGCTCACCAACGGACCGACGCTCTACGCGCGCTCGGTGCTCGCGGAACTGGGTATCGGCAAGCTGTTCGAGCGCGTGATCGCCATCGAGGACATGCGCGACGGCGAACGCTGGCGCGCCAAGCCCGATGCGCCCATGCTTCGTCGCGCGATGCGCCGCGCGCACGTGCATTTGAAAGACGCGATTCTGGTGGAAGACACGCGCGGGCATTTGAAGCGCTACCGGCGGCTCGGCATTCGCACGGTGTGGATCGTCGGCCATTTGCCGATGGCGCGCACGTCAAGTGGCGGCATTTCGCAGCGCTTGCCCGGCTCGGGCCGGCCGCATTACGTGGATCGCACCGTGCGTTCGTTGCGCGCGCTCACGCTCGGCATGCGCGGCGGCGGCTTTCGAGCGGCGAAAGCGACTACATCCTGAAGAGGCGCCGCGCGAGCATGTCTTCGAGGTCCGAGCGCTGATCGACGACGAGATGCACGTAGATGGTTTCGCCATCCACCTTGTAGATGACGCGGTTGGTGCCGCTCGCCACTTCGTAGTATCCCGTCATGCGGAAGTCGACCAGTTCGGGCGGCGTCGCGCCACGGCGCGGTGACGCTTCTATTTCGGCGATGGTGTCGGCCAGGCCGTCGCGCGTGGCCTTCCACGCCATCTTGCCGAACTTGTTGATGACGTAGCGTCTATAGTCGCGCAACTCCTGCTGCACCGGATCGAGAAAGACGGTTTTCACTTGACGCCTTCTTCCCTGTCGAGCCGTTCGAGTTCGCCGAAGAGGTCGATTGCGTCTATGCAATGCCCGGCCTCGATGTACTTCTGCCCCATCGCCAGAATCTTGAGCAAAGCCACGGTCTGATGCAGGTCTTCATAAGACTGCACGTCCTGCACGACCACCCGGCCTTCGCCGTTTTGCGTGATGAGCATGGGCTCGCGGCTCTCGACGACGTTGCGGATCATTTCGGCCGCGCGGCTCTTGAGATGGCTCAGCGGCCTCACACGACTCGGTTTCATTTCCGCTCCAGGGCCCACGCGCAGATTAGACAATATAGACACAAACTCGGGCCATATCCAGAACGCCCGGGCACCGCTATTGGCGGCTTTATTACGTTTTCCGCTATACTTCTTCGTTCAATCTGAATTCGAACACGCGCCGATTTGCTGACTCGATTGCGGGCGCGCGAACCTTCCCAAGCGGTATTGCCGGGAGGTTCAATACAAATGCGGCTAAAGAGGTCGTCAGCCGCGCCGTCAATCCACACGCGCATCGCCGACACCCGTTTAGCCGCTATTTCAAGGCGGAATGAATGGAATCAATCGGCATCGTCACTCCCCAAACCTTGCGCTTCACCGAGCCGCTCGTCATGCAAAGCGGCTCGACGCTCAACGACTACGAACTCGTCGTCGAAACCTACGGCGAACTCAACGCCGCGCGCTCGAACGCCGTGCTCGTTTGCCACGCGCTCAATGCGTCGCATCACGTGGCGGGCGTCTATGCCGACAACCCGAAAGACGTAGGCTGGTGGGACAACATGGTTGGTCCGGGCAAGCCGCTCGATACCGACCGCTTCTTCGTGATCGGCGTGAACAATCTCGGTTCGTGTTTCGGCTCGACCGGGCCGATGAGCATCGACCGTACAAGCGGTAAGCCCTACGGCAAGAGCTTTCCCGTCGTGACGGTGGAAGACTGGGTGCATGCGCAGGCGCGCGTGGCCGACCGCTTCGGCATCGAACGCTTCGCGGCGGTGATGGGCGGCAGTCTCGGCGGCATGCAGGCGCTTGCCTGGAGCACGATGTATCCGGAGCGGCTCGGGCATTGCATCGTGGTGGCATCGACGCCGAAGCTTTCGGCGCAGAACATCGCGTTCAACGAAACGGCGCGCTCGGCGATTCTCTCCGACCCCGACTTCCACGGCGGCGACTACTACGCACACGACGTGAAGCCGCGCCGCGGCTTGCGCGTGGCACGCATGATCGGCCATATCACCTATCTGTCGGATGACGACATGGCCGTGAAGTTCGGCCGCGCGCTGCGCCGTGCCGAAGGCGCGCTCGACGCGTACAACTTCAACTTCGACGTCGAGTTCGAAGTGGAGTCGTATTTGCGCTATCAGGCCGACAAGTTCGCTGAATACTTCGACGCCAACACGTACCTGCTCATCACGCGCGCGCTCGATTATTTCGATCCCGCCAAGGCCTTCGAAGGCGACCTGCGCCGCGCGCTCGCCAACACCACGGCGAAGTATCTGATCGCGAGCTTTACGACCGACTGGCGTTTCGCGCCCGCACGTTCCCGCGAGATCGTCAAAGCGCTGCTCGACAACAAGCGCACCGTGAGCTACGCGGAGATCGACGCGCCGCACGGCCACGACGCCTTCCTGCTCGACGACGCGCGCTATCACAACTTGATGCGCGCCTATTACGAACGCATTGCCACGGAGATCGGCGCATGAACCAGCACACTCTCGATTCCCTCGCGCTGCGTTCGGACTTTCGCGCCATCGCGCGCTGGGTCGAACCGCGTTCCTCCGTGCTCGATCTCGGTTGTGGCGACGGTTCGCTGCTCTCGCTGCTCGGCGAAGAACTCGAAGTGCACGGTTACGGCATCGAAATCAACGACGCCGGCGTGCTCGCGTGCGCGCAAAAAGGCGTGAACGTGATCCAGCAGAATCTCGAAGACGGCCTGCGTCTCTTCGAAGACGACAGCTTCGATTTCGCCGTGCTTTCGCAGACGCTGCAGACCATTCATCAGACTGCGGCGATCCTACGTGAAACCGTTCGCGTGGGTCGCGAATGCATTGTCTCGTTCCCGAACTTCGGGTACTGGCAGCATCGGCTCTCGGTTATTCAAGGGCGCATGCCGGTTTCGAAATCGCTGCCGTATCAATGGCATAACACGCCGAACGTGCGCGTTCTGACCATCAAGGACTTCGAGGCGCTCGCGCCCGAAGTGGGCATCGAGATACTGGACCGCGTGGTGCTGCACGACGGGCAAACGGTCCGTTGGGGCGCGAACTGGCGTGGTAGTCTTGCGGTCTATCGCGTGAAGCGCCGTTGAGTTCGAATCGGCCCGTCACGCATCGAAACGCACCACCACGACGTATTACCCACATCGATATGCCCGAAACGCCACGCGAGGCGCCCGCTCTTACAGCTCACGAAGAAGATCCCGGCTTGCACGCGTTCCTCAACGCGCGCATCCTCATTTGCGTCTTTCTGGGCTTCACGTCCGGACTGCCGCTCTTCACGCTCTACAGCCTGTTGCAGGCGTGGCTCTCGACTGCGGGCGTCAACGTCAAGGAGATCGGCCTCTTCGCGCTGATCGGGCTTCCCTATACGTGGAAGTTCGTCTGGTCGCCGCTGATGGACCGCTTCATTCCGCGCTTTCCGGGCTGGCGTCCGGGCCGACGGCGCGGCTGGATGTTCGTCACGCAAGTGCTCGTGATGGTGGCCATCGGCTCCTTCGGGTTCTTTTCGCCCGCGCAGAACCTGTGGGCGGTTGCGGCCATCGCCGCGCTCGTCGCGTTCTTCAGCGCGAGTCAGGATATCGTCATCGATGCCTACCGCCGCGAGCTGCTCGCCGATACCGAGCAAGGTCTCGGCAACGCGGTTCATGTCAATGCGTACAAAGTGGCGGGGCTCGTGCCTGGCTCGCTTTCGCTGATTCTCACGAACGTTCTTCCGTGGAAGACCGTGTTTCTGATCACCGCCGCGTTCATGCTGCCTGGCCTCATCATGACGCTCGTGGTCAAGGAGCCGGCCATTCACGGCGCGCCACCCAAGACGTTGCGCGAGGCGATCGTCGAGCCGTTCCACGAGTTCATCACGCGCAATGGCTGGCAATCCGCGCTGCTGGTGCTGGGCTTCATCTTCCTCTACAAGCTCGGCGACACCATGGCGACCGCGCTCGCCACGAAGTTCTTCATCGACGTAGGCTTCACGCTCACGCAGATCGGCGTGATAGCGAAAGCGGTGGCGTTCTGGGCGAGCATCGCGGGCGGCTTGATCGGCGGTATCTGCCTCGTGAAGATCGGCATTGCGCGCGGACTCTGGGTCTTCGGCTTCTTGCAGATCATCGCGACGCTCGGCTTTGCGTGGCTCACGAAAATCGGGCCGTCGCCCGCCGCGCTCGCGGTGCTTTACGGCTTCGAAACGTTCGCGACGGGCCTCACGCTCGCCACATTCACGGCGTATATCGCGAGCACGACCGATCCGCGCTACACCGCGACTCAGTTCGCGCTCTTCACGAGCCTCGCCGCCGTGCCACGGACTTTCGCGGCGGCGGGCAGCGGCTTTATCGTGAGTGAAACAGGATGGTTTCCGTACTTCATGGTGTGCGTCGCGCTGTCCATACCCGGCATGCTACTGTTGCCGAAGATCGCGCCATGGAGAACGCCACGATGACGGTATCGATGCCGGCCCGGCCCACGCTTGGCGCGCTCATCTGCGCGCTCATGCTGGCGACGCTCGCGCCCATGTCCGCGCGCGCGCAGGACGAAGAGCGCGCGCCGCCTTACACGGCGCCGAACAGCCAGATCCGCTTCGGCAACTCGGCGTTGTTCCGCAATCTGATTCCGCCCGCGACGCTCGAACAGCAGGCGAGCGATGAATATGCACAGATCATTCACGACGCCGAGCGCAACAAGACACTGCTCGGCAATGACAATCCGCTCGTCAAGCGCGTGCGCGATATCGCCACTCACGAGATTCCGTTCGCGCTCAAGTGGAATGACCGCGCGAAGAACTGGAAGTGGGAAATCAACGTCATCAAGTCGCCCGAAGTGCGCATGTACTGTTTGCCGGGCGGCAAGATCGTGGTGTATAGCGGACTCATCGACAAGCTGCATCTGAACGACAACGAGATCGGCATGATGATCGGCCATGAGATCGCGCACGCGCTGCGCGAACATGCGCGCGAACGGCTCGGGCGGCAGCAGGCGCAGCAGTTGTCGTCGGGTACCATGCCGCAGCTTTTCGGCTTTACCGATTACGGTTCGCAGCCGCTTGGCATCGGCGATCAGTTGCTGGCCATGAAATACGCCCCCGCCGACGAGACCGAAGCGGATGTCATCGGCAGTGAGATTGCTTCGCGCGCAGGTTACGATCCGCGCGCGGCCATCACCTTGTGGAACAAGATCGATACCGCCACGCGACACTCCGACAACGGTTTCATCTGGATGCATCCGTATGGGCCGGAGCGCCGGCAGGACTTGCTCAAGCGCCTGCCGGACATGATGCCGCTGTATGCGAAAGCGGTGGGAAAGAGCATCGACCAGTTGCCGAATTACGGCGGTTTGGGGCGGTTTAAGAAGGGGGGGCGTTAGCCTACTTCTTCCCAATCTTCCAGTTGTAATCGATAGTCAGCGGCGCGTGATCGCTGAATTTGATGTCGCGGAAAATGGAAGTCTTCTTGGCAGTCGCCGCGACTTCCTGCGTCGCGATTTGATAGTCGATACGCCACCCCACGTTCTTCGCGTACGCCTGCCCGCGATTGCTCCACCACGTGTATTGCTCGGCACGCTGGTCGAGCGTGCGAAAGACATCGACGTAACCGACATCGTCGAAAAGCTTCGTGAGCCACTCGCGCTCTTGCGGCAGACAACCCGAGTTCTTCTGGTTGCTCTTCCAGTTCTTGATGTCGATTTCCTTGTGCACGATATTCACGTCACCGCACACGATCACCTCACGCTCTTGCGAAAGCCCGGCGAGATGCGGCATGAATTCGTCCATGAAACGATACTTCGCCTGCTGCCGCTCTTCGCCGCTCGACCCGGACGGGACATACACCGACACCACGGACAGCTTGCCGAAACGCGCTTCCACGTAACGTCCTTCGGGATCGAACTCCGCACTGCCGAAGCCGATCACGACATCGTCCGGCTCGTGACGCGTGTACAAACCCGCGCCGCTATAACCCTTCTTCACCGCGTGCTGGAAATAACCCTTGAAACCGTGCGGCGCGAGAAACTCCGGCGTGAGATCGTCCTGCGAACACTTGATTTCCTGCACGCACACGACGTCCGATTTCTGCTCGCCGAACCAGTCGAAGAAACCTTTCTTGGCCGCCGAACGGATGCCATTCAGATTGGCGGTAATCACCCGAAACATACTTGTCCTCTCTCCTTGTTTATTCGACCTTCACGCCCTTGAGCGATTCCTTGGCGGCCGGAAATTCGAGTTTCATGCCCTGCATCGTGCGCAGCAAAAGCTCCGCGACCATCACGTTGCGATGCGGTTTCGAATCGCCAGGAATGATGTACCACGGCGCGTATTCGGTCGAGGTCGCGCCTAACGCCAGCTCATACGAGCGCTGATATTCGTCCCACAGCTTGCGCGCGTCGAGATCGGAGACATCGAACTTCCAGTGCTTGGTCGGATCGTCGATACGCGCTTGCAAGCGCTCGCGCTGCTCGTCCTTCGAGATATGCAGAAAGCATTTGACGATGGTCGTACCGCTATCCGCGAGCAACGCCTCGAACTCGCGAATATGCCGGTAACGGCGCTCGCATTCGTCATCGTCGATAGACTTCATCACCCGCGGCACGAGCACGTCTTCATAGTGGCTGCGATTGAAGACAGCGAACTCGCCGGCCATCGGTGCCTGCGCGTGCACGCGCCAGAGGAAATCGTGCGAGGCCTCGCGCTCGGAAGGCGCGCGAAACGGCACGATGCGCAAGCCGAGCGGATCGACGTCATGGAACACCGCGCGCACCGTACCGTCCTTGCCGCTCGTGTCCATGCCTTGCAGCACGAGCAGCACGCGCCGAAGACGCTGTGCGTGCAGCTTCTCCTGCAGGTCGTCGAGCTGCGCGCCGATTGCCGCGAGCCGGTCGCGGTCTTCGTCTTTCGAGCCGTTCGAAAACGGCTTGCCGGATGGATCGATCGAACTCAGATCGAAGGGCTTGACCTTCTTGTCGTCATCGAAATACGGGACGAGGAAGTCGTCCAGAGACGGTTTCTTTGCCATGTCGCCAACCTTTTGTTCTATCCCGAAACGCCAATGAAAACGGGCCGCTGCCAAGCTAGACGGCAACAGCCCGTTCGTCGTGCTACTTCCAGGCGACCGGCTCTCCGTCGACGCGGAGGATTTCGCCCAAGTGCTTGCTCAGGATAGCTTTTTCTTCAGAAGCTCGTTTACCTGCTGCGGGTTTGCCTTGCCCTTGGTCGCCTTCATTGCCTGGCCGATCAGCGCGTTGAACGCCTTTTCCTTGCCCGCGCGGAATTCTTCCACCGATTTCTGGTTCGCCGCGAGCACCTCGTCGATGATCGCTTCGAGCGCGCCGGTATCGGAAATCTGCTTGAGCCCCTTGGCTTCGATGATGCGGTCCGCTGCGCCCACGTCGGTCGCCTTCTCGTCCCAGATCGCCTGGAAAATGTCCTTCGCGATCTTGTTGGAGATGGTGCCATCCGCAATGCGTTGCAGAAGCAGCGCGAGTTGTGCCGCCGCGACCGGCGACTCGCCGATGTCGAGCGATTCGCGGTTCAGTTGCGCGGAGACGTCGCCCATGAGCCAATTGGCGGCGATCTTCGCTTGCGCCGCGCCCACCGCCTGCACGACGGCTTCGAAATAGGAAGCCATTGCCTTCGACGACGTGAGCACGCCGGCGTCGTAAGGCGTCAAGCCGTACGTTTCGGCGAAACGCTTCTGCATGTCGGCTGGCAACTCCGGCAGTTCCGACTTCACGCGCGCCACCCAGCTCTCCTCGATAACCAGGGGCATCAAGTCCGGGTCTGGGAAATAGCGGTAGTCGTGCGCGTCTTCCTTGCTGCGCATGGAGCGCGTTTCGCGCTTGTCGGGATCGTAAAGACGCGTCTCTTGCACGACGGTGCCGCCGTCTTCGATCAGTTCGATCTGACGGCGCACTTCATATTGAATCGCTTCTTCGAGGAACCGGAACGAGTTCAGGTTCTTGATCTCCGCGCGCGTGCCGAATTCCTTCTGACCGACCGGGCGCACCGACACGTTGGCATCGCAACGGAACGAGCCTTCCTGCATGTTGCCGTCGCAGATGCCTAGCCACACGACGAGACCATGCAACGCCTTCGCATACGCAACCGCTTCCGCCGCGCTGCGCATTTCCGGCTCGGTGACGATCTCGAGCAGCGGCGTGCCCGCGCGATTCAAATCGATGCCCGTCATGCCCGCGAAGTCTTCGTGCAGCGACTTGCCCGCGTCTTCCTCGAGGTGAGCGCGCGTCAGATTGACGGTCTTCTCGTATGCTTCCTTACCGGCCTTTTCATTGGCCGGAACCTGGATGGTGAGCTGACCACCCTGCACGACAGGAATCTCGTACTGGCTGATCTGATAACCCTTCGGCAGATCCGGATAGAAGTAGTTCTTGCGCGCGAAGACGCTGCGCGGCGCGATATGAGCGCCGATCGACAAGCCGAAGCGAATCGCGCGTTCGACCGCGCCGCGATTCATCACGGGCAGCACGCCCGGCAACGCGAGATCGACGGGACAGGCTTGCGTGTTCGGCGCCGCGCCGAACTGCGTTGCCGCGCCCGAGAAAATCTTGGAAACGGTGGATAACTGCGCATGCGTTTCCAGACCGATGACGACTTCCCACTGCATGCTCATACTCCCGCTGCCGATGGTGCCTTGGCATGCCAGTCGGTCGCGCGCTGGAACGCGTCGGCGACCTGAAGCATCCGGGCTTCGTTGAAATAGTTGCCGACGATCTGCAGACCGACCGGCCGATTCGCATTCGCGCCCGCACCGAAACCGCACGGCACGCTCATGCCGGGCAGACCCGCGAGGCTCACGGAGAGCGTGTAAATATCGGCGAGATACATCTGCACGGGATCGTCGGCCTTCTCGCCGAGATTCCACGCGACCGACGGCGCGACCGGTCCCATGATGACGTCGCACCGCTTGAACGCTTCCTGGAAATCGCGTGCGATGATGCGGCGAATCTTCTGCGCCTGAAGGTAATACGCGTCGTAGTAGCCATGCGACAACACGTACGTGCCAACCAGAATGCGCCGCTTCACCTCGGGACCGAAGCCTTCCGCGCGCGACTTCTTGTACATGTCGAGCAAGTCCGTGTAGTGCGCCGCGCGATGCCCGTAGCGCACGCCGTCGAAACGCGACAGATTCGACGAGGCCTCCGCCGGCGCGATGATGTAGTACACGGGAATGGAAAGCTCGGTCTTCGGCAACGATACTTCAACGAGCGTCGCGCCGAGCGCTTCGTATTGCTTCAACGCGGCGTCGATGGCGGCGCGCACGTCGTCGGCAAGCCCTGCGCCG
Source organism: Caballeronia sp. LZ001 (assembly GCF_031450875.1). NCBI lineage: Bacteria > Pseudomonadati > Pseudomonadota > Betaproteobacteria > Burkholderiales > Burkholderiaceae > Caballeronia > Caballeronia sp. LZ001. Next base: position 3,086,731 of record NZ_JARTVX010000004.1, read on the forward strand.
AAGTACTCCTTCGGCATTCCGATACGCAATCCGGCGAGCGGCTTTTGCGCATCGCCGCCATTCCACGTCTGGCCGAGATGGCGCGTGTAGTCTTCGTTGTCGCGTTGCAGGCTGGTGGAGTCGCGTTCGTCGAAGCCGCCCATTGCGTTGAGCAAGAGCGCGCAGTCCGCGGCGGTCTGAGCCATCGGACCGCCCTGATCCAGCGACGACGCAAACGCGATCATGCCGTAACGCGACACGCGGCCGTAAGTCGGCTTGATACCGGTGATGCCGGTGAACGACGCGGGCTGGCGAATGGAGCCGCCCGTGTCGGTGCCGGTGGCGGCGGGCGCAAGACGCGCGGCGACGGCAGCGGCCGAGCCGCCCGACGAACCGCCCGGCACGGCCTTCAGGTCCCACGGATTTTTTACCGCGCCGAAGTACGAATTCTCGTTGGACGAACCCATGGCGAACTCGTCCATGTTGGTCTTGCCGAGACAGACCATGCCCGCTTGCTTCAAGCGATCGACGACGGTGGCATCGAACGGGCTCGCGTAGTTTTCGAGCATGTGCGAACCGGCCGTGGATGCCCAGCCGCGCGTCACGAACACGTCCTTGTGCGCAATCGGCAAACCGGTGAGCGCGCCCGCCTTTCCTTCCGCGATGAGCGCGTCGGCGGCTTTAGCCTGAGCGAGCGTGAGGTCGCGGTCCATGCCGATGAAGGCGTTCAGATTCTTCGCGGCCTCGATGCGCTGCAGATACGACTGCGCCAGCTCGACCGCGGAGATTTCCTTGGAGTCGAGCGCGGCGCGCAGTTCGGTCAAACTTTTCTGATGCATTGCAGTTCCCTGATGAGCGCGGCGGTGAACGCCGCGCGGGAGTGTCGTTTCGGCGCTGGATACGCCCGACGCGTTACTTGTTCGATTGCGTTATTCGATGACCTTCGGCACCAGATACAGCCCGTCTTGAACGGCTGGCGCACTGCGCTGGAACTCTTCGCGCTCGACGCGCTCTGAAACTGCGTCGTCGCGCAGGCGCAGCGCGACTTCCTCGATCTGTTCGATCGGATGCGCAAGCGGTTCGATGCCGGAGGTATCCACGGCCTGCATCTGTTCGACGAGACCGAAGAAGTCATTCAGGCGCGCGAGCGTGGGTTCTGCCTCGTGTTCGGGCAACTCGAGCCGCGCGAGATGCGCGATACGTTTTACGTCGGTCAGGGTCAAAGACATGAAAATCACCGGAGATAAGCGTGGACTTCCCAATCTCGAAAACACACTGCGCCGCGATCGTTTGCGGCGCGCGTTGCGATCCTGGGAAAAGCGCTAAAAAGCAGACTGGCGACGGCAAAAAGTGCCATCCTTTTCCTATAGATACGCCCAAATTATAAGGTATCATTACACGTTCGACTCACATCTGGATTGACCTGCCAGCGGCTTTCTCCTTGAATCGTTAAATTGCGAGAAACGTTTACGCGACACGTCTCATCCTGCGGTAGATTTCCTCGCGGATTTGCACTTCACGGCGAACCTTCGCCGCCCCGGCAAACCGTTATTTTTTCCGCTGCCGTCCCCGGCGCTCATAGCGACGCACGGCCACCCAGCGAGACAGGATTTTTGAATGTTCGGTTTTTTGCGCAGCTACTTTTCCAACGACCTGGCGATTGACCTCGGCACCGCCAACACGCTGATCTACATGCGCGGCAAGGGCATCGTTCTCGACGAGCCATCGGTCGTTTCAATTCGCCAGGAAGGCGGCCCGAACGGCAAGAAGACCATTCAGGCAGTCGGCAAGGAAGCCAAACAGATGCTCGGCAAAGTGCCGGGCAACATCGAGGCCATCCGCCCGATGAAGGACGGCGTGATCGCCGACTTCACCGTTACCGAGCAGATGATCAAGCAGTTCATCAAGACTGCACATGAATCCCGCATGTTCTCGCCGTCGCCGCGCATCATCATCTGCGTGCCGTGCGGGTCCACGCAAGTCGAGCGCCGTGCCATCAAGGAAGCAGCGCACGGCGCGGGCGCCTCGCAGGTTTATCTCATTGAAGAACCCATGGCCGCTGCCATCGGCGCGGGTCTGCCGGTTTCGGAAGCCACGGGTTCCATGGTCGTCGACATCGGCGGCGGCACGACGGAAGTGGGCGTCATCTCGCTTGGCGGCATCGTGTACAAAGGCTCGGTGCGCGTCGGCGGCGACAAGTTCGATGAAGCCATCGTCAACTACATCCGTCGCAACTACGGCATGTTGATCGGCGAGCAAACGGCTGAAGCCATCAAGAAGGAAATCGGTTCGGCGTTCCCCGGCTCCGAAGTGAAGGAGATGGAAGTCAAGGGCCGCAATCTTTCCGAAGGCATTCCGCGCAGCTTCACCATTTCCAGCAACGAAATTCTCGAAGCGCTGACCGACCCGCTGAATCAGATCGTCTCGTCGGTGAAGATCGCGCTGGAACAAACTCCGCCGGAACTCGGCGCGGATATCGCCGAACGCGGCATGATGCTGACTGGCGGCGGCGCGCTGTTGCGCGATCTCGACCGTCTGCTCGCGGAAGAAACCGGCTTGCCGGTGCTGGTCGCGGAAGATCCGCTGACCTGCGTCGTGCGCGGTTCGGGCATGGCGCTCGAACGCATGGACAAGCTCGGCAGCATCTTCTCCTACGAGTGATACGGCCGTGACCTTCATACTTTGCTGTTCCACGACCTCACGGTCTTCAACGCACAGTCTGAACGCACCCGCGTAACGCGACGCGTACACGGCCCGGCTCATGTCCGGGCCGTTGTTGAAACAGCGTAGGGCAGGCTCAGCCGAAACCGGCAAACCTGCAGCATCGATCCACCCGCTCACGCCCTCGGCGCCGACCATGGAATACAGTCCGCCGCCACTTTTCAAGCAAGGCCCTTCCGCGCTCGCGCGACTGATCTTCTTTGTGGTGCTCGCCATCGCATTGCTCGTTTCGGATGCGCGGTTCAATACGCTGGAAATTGCGCGCGGCATGCTCGGCGCCGGCCTCTATCCGCTGCAACGCGCGGCGCTCGTGCCGCGCGACATCTTCATGGGCGCGGCCGACCTCGCGGTTACGAGCGCCACCTTGCGCAGCGAGAACCGCAAGCTCTCCGACAAGAATCTGGACCTGTCCGTCAAGGCGGGCGATGCCTCTCAGCTTTCGGCTGAGAACGCGCATCTGCGTGCATTGCTGAATCTGCAATCGCGCGCGACGACGCAAACCACGCCCGTCGAAATCCAATACGACACGCGCGATCCTTTCACGCAGAAAGTCGTGATCGGCAAGGGTTCGCAGCAAAACATCCAGGATGGCGCGCCCGTCGTGACAGAAGACGGCGTGATCGGTCAAGTCACGCGCGTGTTTCCGTTGCAATCGGAAGTCACGCTGCTGACGGACAAAGATCAAGCGGTGCCGGTGCAGATCGCGCGCACGGGTTTGCGCAGCGTGATCTACGGCACGCCGAAAGGCGACACGCTCGACCTGCGCTTCGTGCCGATCAGCGCCGACGTCCAAGCTGGCGACGAGCTCGTGACGAGCGGTCTCGATGGCATCTATCCGCCGGGACTCGCGGTGGCCAAAGTGTTGCGCGTCGACAAGCAGGCGGATACGGCATTCGCGCGCGTCGTCTGCGTGCCTATTGCCGCTGTTCGCGGCGCGCGTCAGTTGCTCGTGCTGCATTACAACGTGAACGTGCCGCCGAATCCGATCGAAGTCGAAGCCGCCGCCGCTGCAAAGGAAGCGAAAGAGAACAAGGGCAAGAAGAAGCCTATCGCGAAGGCTACGGTCTCCGCCGAAGGTGCAAGCGGCGCATCGGCGACGTCGGCCGCGTCGGCTGCCGCTCCGGTATCCGCTCCCGCTGCCGTGGAAAAGCCCGGCGCGAAACCTGCCGCGCCGAAAGCCGCCTCGGCCGCTACCGCCCGGCCATCGCGAAAAGCGCATATGCCTAAGCCCGCATCCGCGAGGGCCGCGCAATGAACCGCCCGCAATACATTCTTCAGCCGGTCAATCCGTACTTCATCACCTTCAGCCTCGCTGCAGCGTTTCTGCTGAATCTGGTGCCTTGGGGCCGGCTTATCGGCATACCGGATTTCGTCGCGCTCGTGCTGCTGTTCTGGAACGTCCATCAACCGCGCAAGGTGGGCATGGGCATCGCGTTTCTGCTTGGGCTGTTGATGGACGTGCATAACGCGAATTTGCTCGGCGAACATGCGCTGGCTTATACCTTGTTGTCTTATGGCGCGATTACCATTCACAGGCGTGTCCTGTGGATGTCCCTGCCTGTACAAACCTTCGTCGTCGCGCCGCTTCTGGTGGGCGCGCATCTCGTGCCGTTCGTGATCCGCCTGATGACGGGCGCCGCGTTTCCCGGCTGGAGTTATCTCGTCAACGGATTTGTCGAAGCCGCGCTCTGGCCGGTCACGAGTTTTCTGCTGCTGATACCGCAACGACGCGCCGCCGATCCCGACGATACGCGCCCGATCTGAGCGCCACCGCGCGCGTGCCGCCCCCGATGCGAACGCGCGCGGACTACACTTGAATCGCGACCCACCGCGAAAGCTGCATGACCGAAATAAAGAACACCGAGCAACAGTTGTCCAGATTCCGCCTGCGCGTCGCGGCGGCGGGAATGTTCGTGTTCGTCTGCTTCGGTTTGATCGGCCTGCGTTTCCTCTATCTGCAGGTCTGGAACTTCAGCAAATACTCGTTGCAGGCAAACGAGAACCGCATCTCCGTGGCGCCGATCGTGCCGAACCGCGGCATCATCACCGATCGCAACGGCGTGGTGCTGGCGAAGAACTATTCCGCTTACACGCTCGAAATCACGCCGTCCAAGATCACCGCGTCGCTCGACGACACCATCGACGCACTCTCGCAAGTCATTCCTATCGATTCACGCGATCGCCGGCGTTTCAAGAAGCTGCTGGAAGACTCGAAGAACTTCGAAAGCCTGCCAATCCGCACGCGTCTCACCGACGACGAAGTCGCCAAGTTCACCGCACAGCATTACCGCTTTCCGGGCGTCGAAGTGCGCGCGCGGCTCTTCCGGCAATATCCGCTCGGCATGACGGCCGCGCACGTCATCGGCTATATCGGGCGAATTTCGCAGCGCGATCAGGAGCGTATCGACGACGCGAGCGACGCCAACGACGAAGCCTCCGATCACTACGATCCGCGTCTCGACGCCAACAACTACAAGGGCACGGATTACGTCGGCAAGATCGGGGTCGAGCAGAGTTACGAAACCGAGCTGCATGGTCTGACAGGTTTTGAGGAAGTCGAAGTCACGGCGGGCGGCCGCCCGGTCCGCACGATGTCGCGCACGCAGGCGACGCCCGGCAACAACCTCGTGTTGTCGCTCGATATCGGGCTGCAGCAGGTCGCCGAGCAAGCATTCGCGGGCAAGCGCGGCGCGCTCGTGGCAATCGAGCCATCGACGGGCGACGTGCTCGCGTTCGTGTCCGCGCCGAGCTTCGATCCGAATTCCTTCGTCGATGGTATCGATCAGCAGACGTGGGACGCGCTCAACAACTCGCCCGATCATCCGTTGCTGAATCGTCCGCTGCATGGCACGTATCCGCCGGGCTCGACCTATAAGCCGTTCATGGCGCTCGCCGCGCTCACGCTGCACAAGCGCACGCCCGGCTGGGGCTTTCAGGACCCCGGCTTCTTCACGTTCGGCGGTCACACGTTCCGCAACGACGTGCGCTCGGGTCAGGGCTGGGTGGACATGAATCGCGCGATCGTCGTGTCGAACGACACGTACTTCTACATGCTCGCGCGCGACCTCGGCGTGAACGCGATGGCCGGCTTCATGAAGCCGTGGGGATTCGGCCAAATTACCGGGATCGACATTTCGGGTGAGGCGCGCGGCATTCTTCCGTCGACGGAATGGAAGCGCAAGGCGTATCGCAAGCCGGAGCAGCAACGCTGGTACGAAGGCGAAACGATCAGCCTTGGCATCGGGCAGGGCTACAACTCGTTCACCATCCTGCAACTCGCGCACGCCACGGCGACGCTTGCCAATAACGGCGTCGTGATGAAGCCGCACCTGGTGCGCGACATCGAGAATCCGCTGACGAAGGCCATGCGCGTCGTGGTGCGCGACCCGAGCGACAAGATTTCCGTGCGCCAGCAAGACGTCGACTTCATCAAGCGCGCAATGGAAGGCGTCATCACGAACGGTACGGCCGCGAAGCTCTTCGTGGGCGCGGCTTATCAGGCAGCGGGCAAGACCGGAACCGCGCAGGTTTACTCGCTGCAGGGCGCGAACTATCACGGTCACGCGACGGCCGAGCATTTGCGCGACCACGCGTTGTTCATCGCGTTTGCGCCGGCCGAGCAACCGAAGATCGCGCTTGCGCTGATCGTCGAAAATGGCGGCTGGGGCGCGGAATCGGCGGGGCCGGTCGCGCGCAAGGTGCTCGACTATTATCTGGTCGATCGCCTGAAGCCTGGCGCCGAGGCGGCCGCGATCGAAGCCGCCGCATCCGCGACCACGGACGCCGGCCTGCCGATGATCGGCGGCACGCAATCGCCCGTCGCGGCGGCGCTGCCGGCCTCGGTGGTGAACGCGTCGCCGGCGTTCTCGCCGCTGGCGGCGTCGAATCCGGCGGTGGCTCGGGCTGCATCGGCGCCGGCGTTGCCTGCATCATCGCCGAAAGCAGCGAACGCGCGCATCGCTTCGGCGCCAGCGGCGGCGTCTTCAGCACGGGCCGCGAACGCGCGCGTCGCTTCGGCGCCTGCCGCGGCGTTGCCCGCGTCCGCGCCGGGCCGCAAGCCCGCGCCGAACAAACGACCCGCCGAACCCACGCCGACGATGGTCCGCAGCAACCCGAACGACGCCGTGCGCACGCTGGCGCCGTCCGGCGGTATCGACGAATAAAGGATGGTCGGCATGCAACTCACCTTCGACAAGCACGTCTGGAAAGAGCACGCAAAGCGCATGTTCGCGGGCTTCGACAAGCCGCTCGCGCTGATCGTCTTCTTGTTGCTGTGCGTGGGAATCGTGACCCTGTATAGCGCGAGTATCGACATGCCGGGCCGCGTGGAAGACCAACTGCGCAACATCATGCTGACCTTCGGGCTGATGTGGGTGCTCGCCAATATCCCGCCGCAAACGCTGATGCGCTTCGCCGTCCCGCTGTACACCGTCGGCGTGGCGCTGCTGATAGCGGTCGCGGCGTTCGGGCTCACGCGCAAGGGTGCAAAACGCTGGCTCAATGTCGGCGTGGTGATCCAGCCGTCGGAAATCATGAAGATAGCGATGCCGCTCATGCTCGCGTGGTATTACCAACGGCGTGAAGGCAACATTCGCTGGTGGGATTACGTTGCCGGGTTCGTCATTCTGCTGCTGCCCGTTGCGCTGATCGCCAAGCAGCCGGACCTCGGGACGGCAGTGCTCGTGTTCGCGGCGGGGATGTTCGTGATCTATTTCGCCGGACTCAGTTTCAAGCTGATCGTGCCGGTGCTCGCGGCGGCCGTGGTCGTCATCGCGTGCGTGGCGGTGTTCCAGAACCGCATCTGCCAGCCCGAAGTGAACTGGCCGATGATGCACGACTATCAAAAGCATCGTATCTGCACGCTGCTCGATCCGACTTCAGACCCGCTCGGCAAAGGCTTTCACACCATTCAGGCGGTGATTGCCATCGGCTCCGGCGGCACGCTCGGCAAGGGCTGGCTGAAGGGCACGCAGGCGCACCTGGAATTCATCCCCGAAAAGCACACGGACTTCATCTTCGCGGTGTTCGCCGAGGAATTCGGCCTCGCGGGCGGGCTCGTGCTGCTCTTTCTCTATATGGCGCTGATCGCGCGCGGTCTGTTCATCGCGGCAAACGGCGCCACCTTCTTCGGGCGATTATTGGCCGGTTCGCTCACGCTCGCGTTCTTCACCTACGCGTTCGTCAATATCGGCATGGTGAGCGGAATTCTGCCCGTGGTCGGCGTGCCGTTGCCGTTCATGAGTTACGGCGGGACGGCGCTCACCACGCTCGGCGTCGCTGTTGGACTCATCATGAGCGTCGCGCGACAGAAGCGATTGATGCAAGGCTAGCCTCAATTCCCGTGTCCCGAAAAAGCCGCAGTGTTATGTTCACTGCGGCTTTTGCTTTTCCAGCTCCGCGCTCAGTTGCAAGTACTTGAGCTTCGCCGCCGGATCGCCTTGCGCGGCGGCCGCCGCGTAATAAGCACGCGCGACGTTGAGATTGCGCTCGACGCCATCGCCGCCACGTTCGTAGAACGATCCCGCCACGTATTGCGCGGTCATGTCGCCTCCTTCCGCCGCCTTCTTGTACCAAGTGAATGCCTGCTCGTTGTCGCGCGTGGTGCCGCGTCCATCGAGGAACTGGTTGGCGAGCGCGAGTTCCGCCTGCACGTGTCCCTGACTCGCGGCGCGCAAGAACCAGCGATGCGCTTCCGCCGGGTCCTTGTCCACGAACTGGCCGTCGTCGTACATCTTGCCGTACACGAACTGCGCGTGAGACATGTTGGCGTCGGCGGCGCTACGCAACCACTTCTTGCCTTCGGGGACATTGGCGGGACCGCCTTCGCCGTTCAGCAGCATCATCGCGTAATTGAATTCGGCGAGGCGGCTGCCCTTTTGCGCGGCGCGACGGAACTGCGAACGCGCTGAGACGAGATTGCCCGCGTTGTAATCGGCGACGGCGTTTTGCGTCGCGAGGTCCGTCGGCTTTGGCATCGTCTGCGACTGCGCGTTGGCCGCGAACGCCACGCCGAACATCAGACAGGCCGCAGCGATGCCGCCACGCCAAGCCGTGTTCATGCTCTCGCCTCCTGCAAAGCCTGACGCGTCGCCTTCAGGAGCCACATGACATCGGCGGCGAGCGCGATCAGGTTGATGCCGGCTTGCGCATATTGCCGCGCGCCAGCGACATCGATCGCGAAAATGCCGCTCGCGATGCCCGCGCGCTTCGCGGCTGCCGCAACCTTGTCGATGGCTGCCTGCACATCCGGGTGCTTCATGTCGCCGAGATGGCCGAGGCTTGCCGCGAGATCCGCGGGCCCGATGAAGAGGCAGTCTATGCCCGGCGTCGCCGCGATCTCGTCGACGGCTTCGAGCGCCGCCACCGATTCGATCTGCACGATGGTCGCGATCTGCGCGTTCGCGCCCGTCACGTAGTCGCGCCGCATGCCGTACGCAGCCGCGCGCACCATGCCCGCGACGCCGCGCAAGCCGTCGAGCTGGGCTTCGGTCGGATACTGAGTGAGCTGCACGATGCGCGCGGCATCCCCGGCCGATTGCACGTTGGGGAACATCAGCGTGCGCGCGCCCGCGTCGAGCACGCGCTTGACGAGCCAGCCATCGGAGAACGGCACGCGCACGATCGGCTCGCTCGGCAGATGCGCCGCCGCGATCGCGCGCAACTGATCGACGACGTCGCGGCTATCGTTCGGCGAGTGCTCCATGTCGATACACAGCCAGTCGAAGCCCGCGTGCGCGAGCGCTTCGGCGGCATCGGCGCTGCCGAGCGACAGCCACAGGCCGAAGAGCGCGCCGGGTTCGGCGAGACGTTGCTTGAGGGGATTCGTGAAGGTGCTCATTGCGCGGCTCCTGGGAGTTGGGCGCGCTTCGAGAAGCGGAAAAACGGCGGAAGGAATGACGGCATTACTCGCGCTCCGTTTGTGTCGCCGCGGAAGACGGGCGATTCAACGAGCGATGATACCGTGACGGCGACGCAGGCGTGGGCCGCGCCGCCGGATGCGTCAGGCGTGTTCCACGTCGGCCCAACAATTGGGCGTTTCGTACAAGCGAAGGCGCTTGAGCTTGAGATTGACGCCGTAATGCGCGTCGTAGACTTCCGCGAGAATCTTGAACGCGACCGCCGCCATATTCTCGACCGTCGGAATGCGGTCGAACACGACGGTCTTGTGATCGGCCATCGACTGCAAGAAATCGCGTACTTTCACGTCGCCTTCGTAGACGATGAAAGCGTGATCCCACTTGTTGACGAGATGCTCCATGGCGAGCGACTTTACATCCGCGAAGTCCATGACCATGCCGCGATCGGGCGCGCCTTCGACATCCACGAGATCGCCTTGCAGCGTGATTTCGAGCACGTAACGATGCCCGTGCAAATTGCGGCACTGACTGCGGTGATCGGGGATGCGGTGGCCCGCATCGAATTCGAGTTTTCGGGTAATCGTCTGCACGTCGGCGGGACCGTCTGTCAGGGAATGTTCAAATATTTATGCGTCTGCATCGACAGCCGCCACTTGGGATGCCGCTTGCACCAGTCGACCGCGAGCTTCGTGTTCATGTCGCGCGACGGGCCGTCCATTGGCTGGACGAGGAAGTACTCGAAATCGAGCTTTTCGTAATCGGCGAGGCGCTGGTTGTCCTGCGGCACGACGACCTTCAGCTCATGGCCCTTGGTCACGACGAGCGGTGCGTCGGCTTTCGGACTCACGCAAATCCAGTCGATGCTGTCGAGTACCGGCAGCGAGCCATTCGTTTCGATAGCCATTTCGAAGCCGGCGCCGTGAAGGGCATCGACGAAAGGCTGGTCGATTTGCAGCATCGGTTCGCCGCCCGTGCAGACGACGAACTTGTTCGCCTCGCCTTCGGGCCAGAGCGAGGCGATCATCGCGACGAGTTCGGCGGGCGTGCGGTATTTGCCGCCGTTCTCGCCATCGGTGCCGACGAAGTCGGTATCGCAGAACTGGCAGACGGCTTCAGCGCGATCCTGCTCGCGACCCGACCACAGATTGCAGCCGGCAAAGCGGCAAAACACGGCCGGACGCCCGGCGTTCGCGCCCTCGCCCTGCAACGTGTAGAAGATTTCCTTCACTGCGTACGTCATGACTGCTCTGTGATCAATTGAAGTTCAAACCGGCGCGATAGTGACTTGCTCGCCCGCGCGGTATGCCTCGTAACCGCGTTTGCGCAGCTTGCACGCCGGGCATTGGCCGCAGCCGAAGCCCCAGTCGTGTAGCTCGGCGCGCTCGCCTACATAGCACGTGTGCGTTTCGACGCGGATCAATTCGACGAGCGCGTCGCCGCCGAGCGTTTCAGCCAGACGCCACGTGTCGGCCTTGTCGAGCCACATCAGCGGCGTTTCCAGCGCGTAACGCGTCTCCATGCCGAGATTGAGCGCCACTTGCAGCGCTTTCATGGTGTCGTCACGGCAATCGGGATAACCGGAGAAATCCGTCTCGCACATGCCGCCGACGAGAACTTTCAATCCGCGCCGATACGCCACCGCCGCCGCGATCGTCATGAACAACAGATTGCGTCCGGGCACGAAGGTGTTCGGCAGGCCGCTTGCGGTCGACTGAATCTCGATTTCGCGTGTCATCGCGGTATCGCTGATGGCGCCGAGAACCGATAGATCGATTGTGTGGTCTTCGCCGAGCCGCTCAGCCCAATGCGGAAATTCGCGCAGCACGGCGGCGCGAAAACCGTCACGACACTCGAGTTCGACGCGATGCCGCTGACCGTAGTCGAAACCCAGCGTCTCGACGGTCTTATAGCGTTCGAGCGCCCAGGCAAGGCATGTGGCCGAGTCCTGTCCGCCGGAAAACAGCACGAGCGCGCTGTCCTTAGCGTCTGTACGAGTCACCGTGAAACTCCGTGTTTGAGATTGGCCTGCGGGCCATGTCGCCGGTCGGTAAGAGAGACATGCTTTTACCCCGACGTTTCAGTATAGGCCGACGACCCTTTCCCCACGTGCGGCGACTCTTATGTCCCATATACGAAGGCGTCGCCAGAATTCGCACGCTTTTGACCGGCCGCACCTGTGAGCCACAACGTCGAAAAACAAAAAGGACCTGCGGTCCGAGGACAGGCAAGTCCTTAATTCGATGCGGATTTTATCACGCAGCGCGATTGTTTGCCGATCGTTAGGCTGGCTGCGTCGAGCGAAGAGTCACCCAAAACGCTTCGAAGATTCAGCACGGATTATCGGTAAAGGCCGGCGATACGCACCGAATTCTGGTTGTTGGAGATACCACCACGCGACTGAAGGTCATTCGTCTTTGATGAAATGCCGTCACTTGAATGAATCATCTTTTCCACCTACGCGATCGTGGATGACCTCCCGGTTATTCGTCGCAACTGCGTGCGACACACTCTAATTCGGAAATATATACTTATTGGCCAAAATGAAATCGGCAAAACTGTCTATAAAAGCTAAAGGTCCGCGCCGAGGAGCCGTAATTCTAGGTAATCGTCTAGAAAGACGGTTTGCGTTAAGTAACAAGTTCCGCTTCACCAGAATTCGCGCCTGAAGGCGAATTCAACGCGCAAACGTTTAAACGCAGCAAGCGCGTGGCTTTTTCTTCGTGCCGGTCCATAGGTTAATACGCCGCAATCGCTCCAGGCGCTCGAAACGTGTGGACGACCGGCGCTGGTCCGGCTGTTTGGCAGCGTCCGGCATTGCCGTTGGACTGATCTGCCCACCCTTCGGGGCAATTTCATTCGGCATCCGAATGAACTCGCTCCCGGCACCCATCCGCAGGGTTAAGCGGGACGCAGGTCCGTAACCGATTTGCCGATTCACTTCCGGCGCTTTGGTCAACGCACTCATTTTCTTAGCCGACGCACAACACATCATTAGTAACACTAACTAATAATATGAAGAATTCGACCCATACCCCTGCCCGTTTCGCCTTCACCGCTCCCAAGGCAAGTTTGATTGCCGCCACGATCGTCGCCAGCGTGCTGCTCACCGCGTGCGGCGGAGCCGGCAACGACGCCTTCGACCTCGCATCGACCGCGGAAGCCTCGAAGCGCAACACATCGGCATTCGTCGTGACGGCGCCGACGGTCAACGCAACCGCGACCGGCACCGTGACCGTGAAAGGCACGACCGGATCGAAATGGACCACGGTTTCTGTCGTCGACATGACGACGGGCAACAAGGTAGCGCGCGATGCCGTGCCCGCAAGCGGCGCATTCTCGACGACCGTCGATACCACGCGTCAGGTCAACGGCGTGCATACGTGGCAGATCACGGCGGCGAATGCATCGAACAGCGTGCGCTCGGTGCAAAACGTCAGCGTGACGGTGTCGAACACGAAGGCCACGACGCCTGCCACGCCGACCACCACCAAGATCTTCTACGGCGCGAACGGCCACAATAACGAAGGCGGCGCATACGACATTTCCAGCCCCGCGCTGCAACTGTCGCAACTGCAGGATCTCGGCGTGAAGCTGTACCGCAACGAGGTCTATAGCCAGGCTGCGGCGACCAAGCTCGCGGGCATTGCGAAGACGATGGCGGCAGGCGGCGTGACCGTGTATCCGGTGATGCTGATGGGTATCGACTTCAACAGCGAAACCGATGCTTATAACGCAGGCTTCGCGCTCGGCCAGCAAACGGCCGCCGCGAACAAGTATCCGTACTATGAAGTCAGCAACGAACTCGAAGCGGACTGCCTTACGGGCAACGTGGATGGCGTCTATCCCCAGCACTTCGACAACAAGAAGTTCCAGATTGCGCGTGGCGTGATCCGCGGCATGATCGCCGGCGTGAAGTCGGTGGATACGGCGGGCAAGATCATCATGGGCGGCGGCGCATGGATGCACTACGGCTTCGACCAGATGCTCGCGGCCGGCACGCAGCCGGACGGCACGACGGGTCACCCTGTTGTGAGCTGGGACGTCACCGCATGGCACTGGTACTCGGACCAGGGCGACATCACGAACGCATGCGGCGGCACGGGCTGCCACGACATCCTCGCGACGCTGCAGGCAATGGGCAAGCCGATCTGGATCAACGAATTCGGCGTGCGTCCGAACATGGGCACGGATCAACAGATCGCGTCGTACCTCGTTGGCAACAAGATGATGGCGCAGTTCGTCTCGGTGGCGACGAAGTACAACATTCAGGCTATCCAGACGTACGAACTGTACGACGATCCGGCGGGCGGCGAAGGTGCTTACGGTCTGATCAAGAACGACGGCAAGACGGTGAAGGCGGCTTACACGGCATTCAAGAACTTCGTCACGGCAAACCCGAAGTAAAGATGTTCTTCCAAGCGGCTCGCAGTCGGGGCCGCAAGAAGCAAAAAAAAGCGGACAGGCAAATCAAACGCCTGTCCGCTTTTTTCGCTTGTTTCGTGCAGATACCGAGCCTGACAAAAGCCCGGCCGCAAAAGAAAAAGCCCGAGAGTGATGACACTCTCGGGCTTCTTAATTCTGGTGGCCTGGGACGGAATCGAACCATCGACACGCGGATTTTCAATCCGCTGCTCTACCAACTGAGCTACCGGGCCATCGGAGAAGTGAGACTATATCAGAGTGATGCACGAGGCTCAAGCCTTGAGCCGAATTTTTCTCTAATTCGACGCAATCGGCTCGATGCCGCGGGTCAAACGTCGTTCTTGTTCTTTCCGAGATCGACACCCAATTGCTTGAGCTTGCGGTACAAGTGCGTACGTTCGAGCCCTGTCTTTTCGGCGACGCGCGTCATGCTGCCGTTCTCGCGCGCGAGGTGATATTCGAAGTACGCGCGCTCGAAAGCATCGCGGGCGTCGCGCAAGGGAATATCGAACGAGATCGATGCCGTCTGTCCCGCGTTCGGCGATGCCCCGCCCGAAGCCGCGTCGCCGGGTGTGGCGTTCAACGCCGACGCGCTCGGCAGCGCAGCGGCCACCGGCACGCCGGATGCCCCCGCGCTCGTCAGCGGCTTGGTCGATGACACGACCGCGGGCGCCGCGCTTCCATGCGCCAGGCCCTGCTCGACCGCCTTCAGCAGTTTCTGCAACGCGATCGGCTTCTCGAGAAAATTGAGCGCGCCGATCTTCGTCGCTTCGACGGCCGTGTCGATGGTCGCGTGCCCCGACATCATGATCACCGGCATCGTGAGCTTGCCCTGCGCGGCCCACTCCTTCAGCAGCGTTACGCCGTCGGTGTCGGGCATCCAGATGTCGAGCAGCACGAGGTCGGGCGTCTGCTGCAAGCGGTAGTCGCGCGCGTGTTGCGCGTTCTCCGCCACGTCCACCACGTGGCCTTCGTCGCTCAGGATCTCGGAGAGCAGTTCCCGGATCCCCATTTCATCGTCTACTACCAGGATGGTCGCCATTTAAGCTGCCCTTGTCTGCACTGTTGCTTTTGTCGTTCCGTGATTCGCTGCCGTGCCCGTTCCCCGCGTCGTCGCGCCGGGAGCGGCGGTATCGTCCGCGAGTTGAAGAAACAGAATCGATATCTGCGCGCCCTCGATGACATCCGCGTTCTTCGACCGATTGCGAATGTCGATGCGCGCGCCGTGCTCGTCGACGATCTTCTTCACCGTTGCAAGTCCTAGTCCCGTGCCCTTTGCTTTCGTCGTGACGTACGGCTCGAAAGCGCGTGACAAGATGCGCGCCGGGAAGCCCGAACCGTTGTCCGACACCGTGAGCCGTACCGCGACACGCGCATGGCCCGATGCGTCAGGCTCGCCATATTCTACTGTTCTCGTTTCGAGAAGCACGCGCGGCTCCGCGACATCGGCCACGGCGTCCTGCGCGTTCTGCAACAGGTTGTGAATCACCTGTCTTATCTGCGTGGCATCGCCGCGAATTACCGGCAGTTTCGTGAGGTCCACCTTGATCGCGCTCTTGCCTTCCTCGATGCCATACAAGGTCAGCACTTCGGCGACCAATTCGTTCAATTGCAGATTACCGAGGACGGCCGGCGGCGTGCGCGCGTATTCGCGGAAATCGTCGACCATCTGCTTCATCGCCTGCACCTGATTGACGATGGTCGTCGATGCGCGCCTCAGCACTTCGGCGTCCGGCGCGGCAAGTTTGTCCGCGAGCTTCATTTGCAGACGTTCGGCGGAAAGCTGAATGGGCGTGAGCGGATTCTTGATCTCATGCGCAAGGCGCCGCGCCACTTCGCCCCAAGCCACGGAACGCTGTGCGGAAATCACGTCGGAGATATCGTCGAACACGACGACATAGCCGGTGGTTTCCGCGTCGTCGGAGTCGGCGTCGGTGGCGCTCAGCAACTGCGTGCCGCGCACGAGCAAGGTGAGCGGCTCGTTCTCGCCAGGCACCGTCACCGCGACTTGCTGCTGCCAGTGTCCGCGATCGCCAATGGGATGACCGCTGCCGACAGCGGCGGCATCGCGTTCGGCGAAGGCTTTCTTGACCATCGCGCCGAACTCGCCGAGGGCATCGATCTGATCGAGCGGCTGATTCAGCAAGCCGATAAAGCGCTGCCGGAAGATGCGTTCCGCGCCGCGATTGACAGTGGTGAGCCGAAACTGCCGGTCGAACACGAACACGCCCGCCGTGAGATTCGCGAGAATGCTTTCCAGATACGCCTTCGAATGCTCCAGCGCGATGCGGTTGTTCTCCACCGCCGCGCGCGCCTCGGAAAGCTGCCGCGTCATCGCGTTGAACGACTGCGTGAGAAAGCCGAGTTCATCGCGCGAATTGATCTCGCGTTTTGGCGTGTAGTCGCCTTCGGCCACCTCCTTCGTGCCTTGCGCGAGCAGAAACAGCGGTCGCGCGAGCTGATTGCCAAGCGCGAGCGCGAGCATCATCGCGATGAACGTGGCGAGAAAGAGCGCGAGCGTCAGCGTGCCGATATACATCTTGCGCAAGCCCGTGCGCCCCAGCCGCTTTTCCTGATATTCACGATACGCGCGCTGCACGGCATCCGCGTTGCGCGCGAGTTCCTGACTCACCGGCTGCTCGATCTGCAGGAACCGATCGACGTGCTGAAACTCCGTGGTCGTCGTGGGATCGGGGATCTTCGTGATCACCCGCAATCGCAACGCGCCTTTTGGCCCGGTGGACGATGGATCGCCGTCGATCTCGCCTTCTATTGCGCCATATGGATGATCTTGCGCCTCCTTCAGCATCGAGCCGGTCGGCTCGTTCGTCGGCAACAGCGAATAGTAGTTGCCCGAGGCCTGCGCGATAGTGCGCAATCCCGACACGCGCTGCGTGCCGTTATTCGCGGACAAATCCTCGCGGTTGTACTGATCGCGCGGACGCTCGAACACGACTGCGTCTTGAATGTTGTATTGATCGCGCAACCGCAGGAGCGAAAGCGTGAGACTCGACTGATCCGCGCTAGCAAGCTGATCGCTCATTTGCCGGCCGCGCGCCTTGAAGTCGGCGAGCGATGTCTGCAACATGCCGCGCCCGAGCGTGAGACCCGACGTGAGCGCGGTCTCGACGTTCACGTCGAACCAAGATTCGATACTGCGCGACACGAACTGATACGACACGACGTAGATGATCGCGCCCGGCAGCACGCCGACCAGCGCGAAGATCAACGCGAGCTTGGCCAGTAGCCGCGTGCCGAAGCGGCCCTGCCGCACGCGCGCCACGATGATCGCCGTGAGGCTGATCACGATCAGCATGAAGATGAGCGCAATCGCCACGTTCGCCGCGTAGAGCCAGCCGTAATAGCGGTCGAAGAATTCGGTATTGGCGCTGGCGAGCGCGAGCATCACGAGCAGCAGAACCGCCGTGACCGCCACTGTCGAGACCAGCAACCGGACGACGAGACTTTTCATGTCCGTGCGGCCGCGTCGAAATCTATTTCGCACGTTCTGCCGCCGTAAAAGTAAAACGCTTCCAGTCCGATGAAAGGTTCCAGTCGCGGTTGTTCACCGCGTCGATCTGGAACGGCTTGGGCATCAGCGCGATGTCGAGTTGCATGCGCACCGATGCGTTATAGGTTTCGCCGGGATGCACCTGATTGCGGTCGAAGACATGCCACGATGTCACGTGCTTGATCACCGCCATGGCTTCGTTGAGCGATGCAAAGCGCAATTGCAGGCCGCCGGTCGACACGCGATATTCATTGGTCAACGGCTGATAAGACAGCCGGATGCTCTGCGAAACATTCACCGGCTCCTCGTCGAACCAGTACCAGCGCGGCCGGGACAAGTTGAAGTCGATGGTGAAATAGAGCGGCACGCTGCGGTTCACGGCTTCTTCGAGGCTGCTGTTGAGGTCGAAGTCGAAATGGGCATCGAGATTCCAGCCGTTATTGTCCGACTGCAACGAAGCCCGCTGCACGGAAATGGTTTCGGCGAAGGCGGAATCCGCTGCCGCGAAATACAGGCAGAACGTCAGCGCGGTCCAGACGACGAGCGCGAGCCGAAGCGGAAAAAGGCGTTTGATCGTCACCGTTTCTGAAAGCGCGCGTAGAAGAATCCGTCGTGGTCCGCGCGGTAACTCGATGCAGCTTCCGCGTTCCCGTTCGATGGCTGGCCGGCCACTTGTGTACTGTCCCGTGACCCGTTTGCCGCGCCCGCGCCCGCACCGGCACGCGCCCTGGTCGGCAGCAACTGGCCCGGCGCGTCCAATCGTACCGCATCTTCATGCGTGCTTCCAAACCAGCGGGCCTGCTCTTCGCCTTCTTCGGGAAAGATCGAGCAAGTCACGTAGAGCAACTCGCCACCCTTGGCGACGAGCGGCCAGAGCGCCGTTAGAATGCGCCGCTGTTCTTCGACGAGCGTCACGATGTCCGAGGGCCGCCGCAACCAGCGGATGTCCGGATGACGCCGCACGATGCCCGAGGCCGAACACGGCACGTCCGCGAGAATGCGATCGAACGGCGCGCCATCGAACCATTGCGAAGGATCGCCGGCATCGCCCACGCAAATCTCGGCGTGCAGCTTGAGGCGCGCGAGATTTTCGCCGATACGTCCCGCGCGAGTCGCATCGCTTTCCAGCGCGATGAGTTCGACATTCGCGAGTTCGAGGATATGACCGGTCTTGCCGCCAGGCGCGGCGCACGCGTCGAGCACGCGCATGCCGTCACGCGCGTCGAGCGCTTGTGCCGCGAGTTGCGCGCCCGCGTCCTGCACGGAGACGACGCCATCCGCGAAGCCCGGAATACGCTCGACCGGCAGCGGTGTTTCAAGGCGCACCGCGTGCAGGCCGGCGGCTTCCGCTTGGATATGTTCCTGCCGCAAGCGTTCGAGATAGGCATCGACGGTGGCGTGACGCGCGCTCACACGCAGCGTGAGCGGCGCCTGCACGTTGCCCGCATCGAGAATCTCTTGCCACGCGTCCGGCTGACCGCGCTTCACGGCGTCGATCCACCATTGCGGGTAATTCCAGCGCGCGACTTCGCTCACACGCGCTTCTTCGAGGAGCGCATCGCGTTCGCGCAGAAAGCCGCGCAGCACGGCGTTGACGAGGCCCTTCGCGAAAGCAAACTCGCGGCGCGTGGCGATGGCGGTCACCGCCTGATCGACGACGGTGAACGGCGCGTAGGCCGCGTGCGCTTCGTCGTCGGTGAGCAGCGTGAACGCGCAGACCAGCACGTTGGTCACGTGCGGCGGCGGCGCCTTGCGGACGAGCTTATGCAAAAGCGCATCGGCAAGTGCGAGACGGCGCATCGCGCGATACGCAATGTCCTGAATCGCGCCCCGCGCCGCCGGCTGCCTGCCCGCGGCGACAACCGTCTGCAAGGCGGCCGGCAACGCCGATCCCGCGCGCACGGCGCCGACCGCCTGCGCCGCGCCGTCGAGCGCGAACGCAAGGGAATCGGGAGCAAGATGCAGCGCGCTCAAATGAGTCGCTCCGCGCGCCGAGTGCGGCGCGGTGGAAAGTCGCCGGGAAGGCTTGTCGGTCATGTGTAAGGTCGTGCGACTTCGTGTGAACATCGATTCGAACGACGATTGTAACGTGCAAGGCTTCGTGGCCCGGTGCTTGCGCGTTTCGCACCACAAAAGGAAAAAGGCCGCGCCAGCGAGACTGGAACGGCCTTCGGTGTTACGCGTCGTGACGACGCCCCGGATTACATGCGCCCGGTGCGCGCCATTTCCATCAAGCGCGCGACGCGTTCTTCCGTCGCCGGGTGCGTCGAGAACCAGTTCGCGATGCTGCCGCCCGACAGCGGATTCATGATCATCATCTGCGCCGTGGCCGGGTGCGCTTCCGCCGTGGGGAACGGCACGCCGGACGCGTACGCGTGGATTTTCTCGAGCGCGCTGGCGAGCGCTTGTGGATCGCCGGAAATCTCCGCGCCGCCGCGATCCGCCTCGAATTCACGCGCGCGAGAAATGGCCATCTGGATCAACGCGCCCGCAATAGGCGCGAGGATAGCCACCGCGATGCTCGCAATCGGGTTCGACGGGCGCCCTTCGTCATCGCGGCCACCGAAGAACATGGCGAAGTTAGCGAGCGCGGAGATTGCACCGGCCATCGTCGCCGAAATGGTCGAGATGAGAATGTCGCGATGCTTCACGTGCGCCAGTTCGTGCGCCATCACGCCGCGCATTTCGCGCTCGGACAGCACGCGCAGGATGCCGGTGGTCGCCGCGACGGCCGCGTGTTCCGGATTGCGACCGGTTGCAAACGCGTTCGGCGCGTCTTCGTTGATGAGGTAGACACGCGGCATTGGCAACTGAGCGCGCGTGGCCAGGTCGCGCACCATGCGATAAAACTGCGGCGCAGTGGTTTCGTCGACCTCCTGCGCGTTGTACATGCGCAGGACCATCTTGTCCGAGAACCAATACGAAAAGAAATTCATGCCGAGCGCGACGACGAGCGCGAGCATCATTCCCTTCGACCCGCCGATCATCCCGCCGATCACAACGAAGAGGGCCGTGATCGCAGCCATCAGCATCGCGGTTTTGACCCAGTTGAACATGTCAGGAACTCCTATCCCTAATACGGTGCGCAATTTGCGCGATGGTCCCGGCCACACTGGCCAGGACGCTCATTGTAAGCAAATCGTTAGATAGGGGCGTCCGCGAAAAATTCAATCGGGTTGTTGCGTTCAGCGATGTGACGTCGCGAGCTTCAGTCCCAGGCCGACGAACGCCGTGCCCACACCGCGATCCAGCCACTTTTTCATCCCCGGTTTGCCCGAAAAACGTTCGGTGACGCTGCCCGCGATCCACGCAACGAAGCTGTTCCAGACCGTGCTCATGGCGATAAACACGAGTCCGAGTGTGAGAAACGCGAGCGTCTTGTGCTGGCTGTCCGCCGCGACGAATTGAGGAAAGAACGAGACGAAAAACAGCACGACTTTCGGATTCAGCACGTTCGTGACGAAGCCTTGCGCGAACAATTGATGCAGCGATTTTGGCGCGGCTTGCGCGCTGGTTCGTGCTGCGTGAGCGTCTACGGCCTTGTCGTGCTTCGTGAGAATGAGCCGCACGCCGAGATAAATCAGGTAGATCGCGCCAGCGATCTTGACGACGGTGAACGCCGTGGCCGATGCCGCGAGAATCGCCGTCAATCCGAATGCGCACGCGAGCGTGTGAACGATGCAGCCCGCCGAGATGCCGAGCGCGGATACGATTCCCGCGCCGCGTCCCTGCGCGACGCTGCGCCCGACGATATAGGCGGTATCGGGGCCGGGCGTGACATTCAGCAGAAAGACGGCGACGAGAAAGAAGGCAAAACCGGTAATGCCGAGCATCGGAAACTCCAAGCGTGCGCGTGTTGAAGATTCACGATTCTAGCGCCGCGCGACGCATGCGTTACATGTCCGTCGCGCGTGCTTCAAGCCTGGGTCAAGCGTCCGGATCGGTTTCTTGCAGCGCGAAACGCTGACCTCGGGCAAGCGGCGCGCCCGCGAGAAACTCGCGCACGGGCAGGCGCTTGCCACCGGGCTTTTGCAACTGCGTGAGCCTGAGCGCGCCCGTTCCGCAGGCCACGACGATTCCTTCCGCCGACACATCCACGATGGTGCCCGGATCGGCTTGCCACTCGCCGCTCACCGGCTGCGCGGACCAGATCTTGATCGCGACGCCATCGAGCGTGCCGAACGCGCCGGGGAACGGGTCGAACGCGCGCACCTGACGCGCAAGCGTTTCCGCCGGACGCCGCCAGTCGAGCGCGGCCTCGTTCTTGGCGATCTTCTGTGCGTAGGTCGTGCCGTCGTCAGGCTGCGGTGTCGATGGCAGCGCGCCGTCGCGTTCGAGGTCGCGAAGAGCCGCGACGATCAGATCCGCGCCAAGTTTCGCAAGGCGGTCGTGCAGCGTGGCGGTGGTGTCGTCCGCGCCAATAGCCGTGCGGCCCTCGCGGATCATCGCGCCGGTGTCGAGGCCCGCGTCCATTTGCATGAGCGTAATGCCCGATTCGGCGTCGCCCGCTTCGATCGCGCGATGGATCGGCGCGGCGCCGCGCCAGCGCGGCAACAACGAAGCGTGGATGTTGATGGCGCCGCGCGGCGGAATGTCGAGCACTTCCTGCGGCAGGATGAGCCCGTAGGCGGCGACCACCATCACGTCGTGCGGCGTGGCGCGCAGCAACTCGATGGCATCGGCGGCTTCTTGCGGATACTTCCCCGCGCGCCTGAGCGACGTGGGCTGAGCGACCGTTAGCCCGTGTTCGACGGCAAAACGCTTGACGGGGCTGGCGGTCAGCTTCATGCCACGGCCAGCAGGCCGGTCGGGCTGCGTCAGAACCAGCGGCACGGGAAATCCGGCCGCGTGGATAGCCGCGAGCGCGGCGGCGGCAAATTCCGGCGTACCGGCGAAAACGACACGCAGCGATTGAGTCATCGATTGTTACTACCCTTGAGACAACATAAGCGCGTTACAGCGCCTTTTCGAGCTTCTTCATCTTGCCGCGAATGCGCGTCTGCTTGAGCGTCGAGAGATATTCGACGAACACGTGACCCGCCAGATGATCCATCTCATGCTGGATGCACACGGCAAGCAGGCCATCGCAGTCCAGTTCGTAGCTTTCGCCTTTCTCGTTGAGCGCCTTCACGCGCACCTTGTCCGGCCGTTCGACGAAGTCGTAGATGCCCGGCACCGAGAGGCAGCCTTCTTCCCACTCTTTCTTGACCTCGCTCGCCCAGACGATCTCCGGGTTGATGAAGACGAGCAGTTCGTCGTGCGCATCCGATACGTCGATGACGATTACCCGCTCGTGCACGTCCACCTGAGTCGCGGCGAGACCGACGCCGGGCGCCGCGTACATGGTTTCGGCCATGTCAGCGACGAGCTTGCGAATGCGGTCGTCCACGACGGCGACGGGCTTCGCCACCTTGTGCAGCCGCTTGTCCGGGTAGTTCAGTATCTTGAGCAGAGCCATGATTCGGATTATCTACGCGCGCCGCGACGCGTGTGAAGTCGGCCATTCGGCCAGGTTGCGGGTGGATGGCGGCATGCCGAAGATATGCAGGTGAATCCGCTGGATTCAACGCCGCCGGCAAGCGGCCAACCGGCGTCGCTCGGCCTGAACACACGGGCGGGCGACACTTCTTAATTACGTTCCGGGACCAAAAATCTTAACATGACGACCGCCTTACCGCCGACCGAGCCTCAACCGGAAGCGCTCACCACGGACCTCGACGAACTTTCCGCCTGGCTGCGGCTCACGCATGCAAAGGGACTGCGTCCCGCCGCCCTGCGCGAGCTCTTGAGCGCGTTTGGCGGACCGAAGAACGTTCTAGCCGAAAGTTTCGCCTCGCTCGCCGAAGTCACCAACACCGATGCCGCGACCGCCGCGCTCGCGCCGCCCGCCGAAGTCGAAGGCGTGCCATTCGGCAACTATATTGAACGCGTGCTGGAATGGGCCGCCGAACCCGGCAATCACATTCTCACTTTCGCCGATACCGCGTATCCGCAAGCGCTCCTCACCATGCCCGATCCGCCCGCGCTCTTGTACGCGAAAGGGCGAACCGACTTGCTGCAAGCGCGCGCGGTGGCGATTGTCGGCAGCCGGAACGCCACGCCGCAAGGACTCGAAGACGCGCGCCGGTTCGCGCGCGCGCTCTCGGACGCCGGGCTTGCCGTCGCGTCGGGGCTCGCGCTCGGCATCGATGGCGCGGCGCATCGGGGTGCGCTGGACGGCGCCACAGGCACTATCGCCGTCATCGGGACGGGCGCGGATCTGGTGTATCCGTCGCTGCATCATCAGCTCGCGCACGAAATCGCCCGCGATGGCGTGATCGTGTCCGAATGGCCGCTCGGCACGCCCGCGCGCTCCGCCAACTTCCCGCAGCGCAACCGGCTCATCGCGGGCCTGGTGCAGGGCGTTTTGATCGTCGAGGCGGCAATGCGCTCCGGCTCGCTCATCACCGCGCGGCTTGCCAACGAAATGGGCCGCGATGTTTTCGCCATGCCCGGTTCGATCCACGCGCCGCTGTCGCAGGGTTGTCATCGCATCATCAAGCAGGGCGCGAAGCTCGTGGAAACGCCGGAAGACGTGCTGGAGGAATTCGGCTTTCCCGCCACACCTCGCAAAAAGCGCGGCAAGGCACCGGCTCCGGCAAACGCCTCGTGGGCTTCGGCGCGTCTGCCCGGAAAACCCGAGACCGACGAGGCCGCCCGCGTGCTCGCCGCGCTCGGCCATGCACCCGCGACGCTTGAAAATCTCGCTGCCCGCACCGATCTCGACGGAGCCGCGCTGCAAAGCGCCCTGCTGCAACTCGAATTATCGGGCTTGATCGCGGCCTTGCCGGGCGGACGCGTGACGGCGCTCGAACGCTCGTGAAGTGGCGTCGTGCTACATTCGCGAAAAATGAGTACGACGCCAAACCCCAGACGAAAGGACGCCAGAAACGCCATGTCCGCGCTGAATCTCGATACCGATGCCGATGAGATCGCCGAGCGCATCGCCGTGCCCGGCACCTTGTTCGTCGCCTGTCTGTGCGCCGAATGGTGCGGAACCTGCCGCGAATATCGCGAAGGTTTCGACAAACTGGCGGCGGCGCACCCGGAAATCTGCTTCGCGTGGATCGATATCGAAAATCACGCGGACCGTTTCGATGACCTCGATGTCGAGAATTTCCCGACCATTCTCATCGAGGACTCGGTGACGACCCGCTTCTTCGGCACCGTGTTGCCTCAGGCTTCCATTGTCGAACGCATGCTGGTCGATCTGACCGCGCTGCCGAACATGGCGGGCGCGCCGAAACTGCGTCCGGCGCTTGCCACGGCGTAGAAAAGTGCGTGCGCGCGGCGTCGCGAAACGAAGCTCGCGGAACTAAACGGCGAGCGTCGCAATTCGTGCTTCGGCGCGCATCGAACAAAGCCTGTGCTATAAAGCGGCGTTAATGCAGTCCAAATCGGACCGCTGCCAAATACCTACTATATTGAGTCATGTCCAAAGCCCTGATCATCGCTGAGAAGCCTTCCGTCGCGAACGACATCGCGCGCGCGCTGGGCGGCTTCACGAAACATGACGAGTATTACGAGAGCGACGACTACGTGCTCTCGTCCGCGGTCGGCCATTTGCTCGAAATCGCGGCCCCGGAGGAATACGACGTCAAGCGCGGGAAGTGGAGCTTCGCCAATCTGCCGGTCATTCCGCCGCATTTCGACCTGAATCCCATCGCGAAAAGCGAATCACGGCTGAAGGTTCTGACGAAGCTGCTCAAGCGCAAGGATGTCGACCGGCTCATCAACGCCTGCGACGCGGGGCGTGAAGGCGAACTGATCTTCCGTCTGATTGCGCAGCACGCGAAGGCGAAGCAGCCGGTCCAGCGCCTGTGGCTGCAGTCGATGACGCCCGCCGCCATCCGCGACGGATTTGCGCATCTGCGTAGCGACGCCGACATGCAACCGCTCGCCGATGCCGCCCGTTGCCGCTCGGAAGCGGACTGGCTCGTTGGCATCAACGGCACGCGCGCGATGACCGCGTTCAACAGCAAGGGCGGCGGCTTCTTCCTGACTACCGTGGGCCGCGTTCAGACGCCAACGTTGTCTATCGTCGTGGAACGTGAGGAAAAGATTCGCCGCTTCGTGCCGCGCGACTACTGGGAAGTGCGCGCCGAATTCGTCGCGGCGAAAGGTATTTACGAAGGCCGCTGGTTCGACCCGAAGTTCAAGCGCGTCGAGAACGATCCCGAACAGCGCGACTCGCGTCTGTGGAGTCTCGCTGCGGCCGAATCCGTGGTGGCGGCTTGTCGCGACAAGACCGGCACCGTGACGGAAGAATCGAAGCCGTCCACGCAAATGTCGCCGCTGCTCTTCGACCTGACGAGTCTTCAGCGCGAAGCCAACAGCCGCTTCGGCTTTTCGGCGAAGAACACGCTCGGCCTCGCGCAAGCGCTGTATGAAAAGCACAAGGTCCTGACCTACCCGCGTACCGATGCACGCGCGCTGCCGGAAGACTATCTCGGCACGGTCAAGGACACGCTGACCATGCTCAAGGACAGCAACAACTATCTGCCGTTCGCAAAGCAAGTGCTCGACAAGGGCTGGGTGAAGCCGAACAAGCGCATCTTCGACAACTCGAAGATCAGCGATCACTTTGCCATCATCCCCACGCTTCTGGCGCCCAAGGCGTTGTCCGAGCCCGAGCAGAAGCTGTATGACCTCGTGGTCAAGCGCTTCCTCGCCGTGTTCTTCCCGGCGGCGGAATATCTGGTGACGACGCGGATCACCGAAGTCTCGGGGCATCACTTCAAGACCGAGGGCAAGGTGCTCGTCGAGCCGGGCTGGCTGCAGGTCTACGGTCGCGAAGCGGCGGGCGAGGAAGGCAATCTCGTGCCGGTGCAGAAAAACGAACAGGTCGATGTCGACAAGGTCGCCGCTCACGGTCTCGTCACCAAGCCGCCCGCGCGCTACAACGAAGCGTCGTTGCTCTCGGCCATGGAAGGCGCGGGCAAGCTCGTCGAAGACGAAGAGTTGCGCGAAGCGATGGCTGCGAAAGGGCTCGGCACGCCGGCCACGCGCGCGGCGATCATCGAAGGTCTGTTGGGCGAGAAGTACATGGTGCGCGAAGGCCGCGAACTGATTCCGACTGCCAAGGCATTCCAGTTGATGACGCTTTTGCGCGGTCTGGGCGTGGAGGAACTGACGGCGCCGGAACTGACCGGCGAGTGGGAGCACAAGCTGTCGCAAATGGAGCGCGGCAATTTGCATCGCGATGCGTTCATGCAGGAAATCGCCCGCATGACGCAGACCATCGTCAAGCGCGCGAAGGAGTACGACTCCGACACGATCCCAGGCGACTACGCCACGCTCGAAACGCCGTGTCCGCACTGCGAGTCGCAGGTGAAGGAGAACTATCGCCGCTTCGCGTGTACCAAGTGCGAATTTTCCATCTCGAAGATTCCGGGCGGACGTCAGTTCGAGATTCCTGAAGTCGAGGAGTTGTTGCGCGAGAAAACCATCGGACCGCTGTCGGGTTTCCGCAGCAAGATGGGCCGTCCGTTCTCGGCCATCCTGAAGCTCGCTTTCGACGACGAGATCAAAAACTTCAAGCTCGAGTTCGATTTCGGTCAGGACAACGGCGGCGAAGACGGAGAACCGCCCGACTTTTCCGAGCAGACGCCGGTCGGCGCGTGCCCGAAGTGCCAGTCGCGCGTGTACGAGCACGGCATGAGCTACGTCTGCGAGAACTACGTCGCGAATCCGAAGACCTGCGACTTCCGCTCGGGCAAGGTCATCCTGCAACAGGAAATCGCGCGTGAGCAGATGGAGAAGCTGCTGAACGAAGGACGCACCGACTTGCTGACCAACTTCAAGTCGTCGCGCACGGGCCGCAACTTCAAGGCGTTTCTCGTCAAGCAGCCGGACGGCAAGATCGGCTTCGAATTCGAGAAGAAGGAAGCCAAGCCCGGCGCGAAGACGGCAGCGAAGCGCGGCGCGGCAACGGAAGCACCAGCCGATAACGGCGACGAAGGCGATAGCGATGTCGCCGTAGCCGCCAAGACGACGCGCGCCAAGCCCGCGACCAAGACGGCCGTGGCGAAGAAAGCGCCTGCGAAGAAAGCCGCGGTGAAAAAGACCGCTGCGCGCAAGACGAGCTAGCTTTAGCTCGCGTCGAAAAGAAAAAGCCCCGCGAAGCAATTCGCGGGGCTTTTTGTCATTGGCGGCGCAGCCGTGTTCAGTATGGCGACGCCGCCGGCAAGCGGCCACGCGGACGCGTCGGCTTGGCCAGCTTCGGGCCGAGTTCACTCTGATTCGAACGCGACGCCACTTCCTCTTCGGCGCGCCCGTAGTGCGGCGGCGGCGCAGTCGATACCGCGGGCCTGCCCATGCCATCGCGAATCCACTGTTCGCCGAGCTGATGATTCGGCGTCTGGCTGAAATACTCGACAAGGTGATCGATGAACGTGCGCACCTTCGCCGGCAGATGCCGACGGCTCGGATAAGCCACGTTGATCTCCACTTGCGGCAACTGGAAGTCGCCGAGCAGGCGTACGAGCTGGCCGCGCGTCGTATCGTTGCCGATCAGATAGCTCGGCAGAATCGCGATGCCCATGCCGAGCAGCGCAAACTGGCGCAGCATTTCCGTGTTGTTCGCGATGATCACGTTGGTCGGCCGCACCCGCACTTCGCCGTCCGGGCCGGTGAACACGCGTTCATCGCCCCAATACTCGGCGGGCAAGCTCAGACACGGATGCTCGAGCAGATGTTCGGGGCGCGTTGGCGTGCCGTGCGATTCGAGGTAAGCGGGCGTGGCGCAAACGGTCATGCAGCCGGTGGTCAGACGCCGCGTAACAACGCTCGCGCTTTTCACTTGCCGCGCGATCACGATGCCCACATCGAAACCTTCCTCGACCAGATCGACCTGACGATCCACGAGCGTCACGTCCGGTACGACTTTGGGATAGCGCTGTGCATATGTCTGTAACACGGGCGCGAGATTATGCAGACCGAACACCACCGGGGCGACAATTCTCAACGAACCCATTGGCTCGTGATTCCGCGCAACCACCATTTGCTCGACATCTTCCAGTTCATCGAGAATCTGCCGCGCACGCTCCAGATAAACCTGCCCGGACTCCGTGAGCGAAAGGCTGCGCGTCGTGCGGTTCAGCAAACGCGTGCCGAGGCGACCTTCGAGGTCGGCGACATGGCGCGTTGCCACCGCATTGGAGATATCCATCGCGTTCGCCGCGCGGGCGAAGCTGCCGAGATCGGCCACGCGAATGAATACTCTCATCGACTGCAAATGATCCATGGGACAACTCCTGCCGCGAGGCGGCTTTCAATTTCTGCTGAAAAGCTATTCAGAATTATCCTAGGACTAGCGATTTCGTGCAGAAGTTGCGAGGGCGCGGAGTTTTTTCGGAAATTTCCGATGAAAATCATGGCTTACGCGAACGAAAGATCACCGATTGTTGTCGGCCGCACAACACTCGAACGCACGCGCCACAAGCCGAGATTTTTGGTCAAGCTGGCCGCGCCAATTTTGGCGGGTTAGCGGAAGAAAATGCGAACCGGCATCGGCAGATTCGCATTTAGGGATTGATGCGCTCCGTGAGCGTAATCACGGAGCGCTTGCAACGACGGAAATCAGGCTGCCAGACGCCGTTCGATATCCGCCTTGGCCTCCGGAAGCGCATCCGGCAAGCCTTGATGCAGCTTCGCGAAAAGCTCGTCGTGTAGGGCAAGCTCGTCGCGCCAGGCGGTATCGTTGACGGAAATGACCTGCTCGAATTGCTCGCGCGTAAAGTTCATGCCGCCCCAGTCGATGTCCTCGTAACGCGGCGAGATGCCGAACGCGTGTTCCTCGCCCGCCGCCGTGCCTTCGATGCGCCCGACCATCCAGTTCAGCACGCGCATGTTTTCACCGAAGCCGGGCCACGCGAACTTGCCGTCCGCGCCCTTTCTGAACCAGTTCACACAGAAGAACTTCGGCGACTTCGCGTTCATGCCTTCGAGGCGCTCGCCCATCTTGAGCCAGTGATCGAAGTAGTCGCTCATGTTGTAGCCGCAAAACGGCAGCATCGCGAACGGATCGCGGCGCACGACGCCTTGCTGGCCGGCAGCGGCCGCCGTGGTTTCGGAGCCCATGGTCGCGGCCATGTAGACGCCCTCTTTCCAGTCGCGTGCCTCGGTCACGAGCGGCACGGTGTTCGAACGCCGGCCGCCGAAGATGAAGGCATCGATTGCGACGCCTGCTGGATTCTCCCAGTCCGCGTCGATCGACGGACATTGCGATGCCGACACCGTGAAGCGCGCGTTCGGATGCGCGGCTTTAGCGCCGGTTTCCTTCGCGAGTTCCGGCGTCCAGTCGCGGCCTTGCCAGTCGGTGAGATGCGCGGGCGGCTTATCGGTCATGCCTTCCCACCACACGTCGCCGTCATCGGTGAGCGCGACATTGGTGAAGATCACGTTTTCCTTGAGCGTCGCCATTGCGTTGAAGTTGGTCTTCTCGCTCGTGCCCGGCGCGACGCCGAAATAGCCGGCTTCCGGATTGATGGCGTAGAGACGGCCATCGCGGCCGGGCTTGATCCAGGCGATGTCGTCGCCGATGGTCGTCACCTTCCAGCCGTTCATGTCTTGCGGCGGAATCAGCATCGCGAAATTGGTCTTGCCGCACGCCGAAGGAAACGCCGCCGCGACGTGGTACTTGCGTCCGGCAGGCGATGTAACGCCGAGGATCAGCATGTGTTCGGCGAGCCAGCCTTCGTCGCGGCCCATCGTCGATGCGATACGCAACGCGAAGCACTTCTTGCCGAGCAGCGCGTTGCCGCCGTATCCCGAGCCGAAGCTCCAGATCTCGCGCGATTCCGGAAAGTGCACGATGTACTTCGTGTCGTTGCACGGCCAGGGCACGTCTTTGCGGCCATCCGAAAGCGGCGCGCCGACCGAATGCACGCACGGCACGAACTCGCCGTCGTCGCCGAGCACGTCGTACACTTCGCGGCCCATGCGCGTCATGATCCGCATGTTCGTGACCACATACGGGCTGTCCGACAACTCCACGCCGATGTGCGCGATCGGCGAACCGAGCGGGCCCATCGAGAACGGCACGACGTACATCGTGCGGCCGAGCATCGAGCCATCGAAGAGGCCATCGAGCGTCACGCGCATTTCCTGCGGGTCGATCCAGTTGTTCGTGGGACCAGCGTCTTCGGGGCGTTGCGAGCAGATGAACGTGCGGTCTTCGACGCGCGCCACATCCGTGGGATCGGAACAGGCTAGAAAAGAGTTGGGGCGTTTGGCGGGGTTGAGCTTCTTCATCGTGCCGGCGGCGACCATCTGTTCGCAAAGGCGGTCGTATTCCGCTTGCGACCCATCGCACCATTCGATGCGATCCGGCTTCGTGAGGGCCGCGACCTGCTGCACCCAATCGATCAATCTTCGATGTCGTACATAGGCCGGTGCTTTAAGATCTGCGGCGGTTTTGTTGTCTTCGACTACTGCGGGCTGGTTCATCGAGCTTCTCCGTTCTCTGCAATGAAAACCGGTGGCCCAACGACGCTGCATGCGAGAGGCTTTTTGCGACTGAACCGCCGGGCGCTTCATGCGCGTTGGCGCATGAAGAACGGTTCGTGAGCCGTTTGCGCGTCGTGGGCGTGGGTCCCTCAGGCGCTCAAGCGAGCGACTTTGCGCCTTGCGCCTTAAAGGAACAAACTGTTAAAAAGAGATACTAAGTGGCCTGTCTCCTCCTGCCTAACCGCGTTTTCCGCAGTGTGCGCCGTGATTCTTTATTTTTAGCGGATTCGTTCGCGGTCGTTCAAAAATTGGGAGTCAAGCATAACACCGCGTCACACGCCTACCGTGATGCAGCGCGTACATGGATGAAGCGCATATTCATCGGTAGTTACCCGAAGTTAGTGCGTGATTCATTGTCTCGCGAGTTCAATCGAGCAGCACGTTTGATGCCCAACAAAAGCTAATCAATGCACATGAAAATCGCCATTCTCGACGACTACCAGGACGCCGTTCGGAAGCTCGATTGCTTCCATTTGCTCGATGACCATGAGGTGAAGGTCTTCAATAACACGGTGCGCGGGCTCGGACAGTTGGCTAGCAGACTGTCGGAAACAGATGCCCTCGTGCTCATTCGCGAACGCACGCGCATCAGCTCCCAGCTTCTCGACAAGTGCCCGAAGCTGCGTATGATCAGCCAGACCGGGCGCGCGAGCGGCGGGCATATCGACATCGACGCTTGTACCGAACGCGGTATCGCCGTGCTCGAAGGCACGGGTTCGCCGGTCGCGCCGGCCGAGCTTACTTGGGCGCTCATCATGGCGGCACAGCGGCGCATTCCTCAATACGTCGCGAATCTCAAACAGGGCGCGTGGCAGCAATCTGGATTGAAAACGTCTGCACTGCCGCCGAACTTCGGCTTGGGACAAGTGCTGCGCGGACAGACGCTCGGCATTTGGGGATACGGCAAGATCGGCCAGTTGGTCGCGGGCTACGGCAAGGCGTTCGGCATGAATGTGCTGGTGTTCGGCCGCGAGCATTCGTTGCAGGCAGCACGCGACGATGGCTTCGCCGTCGCCGAAAGCCGCGAAGCGCTCTTCGAACAGAGCGACGTGCTCACCGTCCATCTACGTATGAGCGATGAAACGCGCGGCATCGTTCGAACGGAAGACCTCATGCGCATGAAGCCGACCGCGCTCTTCGTCAACACGAGCCGCGCCGAACTGCTCGAAGAGAACGCGTTGCTCAATTCGCTGCATCACAACCGGCCGGGCATGGTCGCAACCGATGTTTATGAGAGCGAGCCGATTCTGCAAGGCTACGGACTCTTGCGCATGGAGAACGTGATATGCACGCCGCACATCGGCTACGTAGAGCGCGAGAGTTACGAGCTCTACTTCGGCGCGGCGTTCAGGAACATTCTGGCCTTCGACGCCGGCGACAAGTCGAGCGTGTCGAACCCGGAAGCGTTGCAGCACGCGCGGCGGCGTTGAGCGCAAGAGCGAGCGGCCGCGCGGCGTTCGCTAAAGCGTCGATACCTCGATCGAAGGCTCGCATCGCACCGGGAAATTCACCGAGTTCGCGATGAAGCAATAGCGATGCGCGTCTTCATGCAGACGCGCGGCTAACTCGGCGTCGTTCCCCGCGCCGATGGTCACGCGCGGATGCAGCGTCACGTCGATGAAACGGCCGCTGCCGTCCTTGTCTTCCTGCATCGTGCCGATGGCTTCATCGACATATCCGGTCACGACGATCTTGTTGGTCGCGCACAAATGCAAGTACCAGAGCATGTGACACGACGACACCGACGCCACGAACAACTCCTCCGGATTGTGGCGCGCAGGATTGCCGCGAAAGGCGGGATCGCTCGACGCTTCTATCGCGGCCTTGTTCGCCTCGCGCACGAGATGGTCGCGCGAATAAGCGTCGTAGGCGGACGTGCCCGAACCGAGATCGCCCGTCCACGCGACGCTGAGCGTATAGGTGTGCTTCTTCGCCACGTTCTGCTCCTTGGCTCTAGTCGAGATGTGAAGCTGCCTCCAGAAGACGCGGCAGATGCGCGAGGAAATCGTCGGCATCGGCGCGGCCCAGATCGTACGCGTGTTGCATCTGCGCGGGGCTCGTATAGTCCCAGCTCGAAATTGGCACCTTGCGCGACGGCTGAACGTAGATGCGTCGCTGCTCGCCGTGCGGCACCACGAACATGCGCTCGCGCGGATACAGCCGCGTGACCATGACGAGCACCGTTCCCGGCGATGCATCGAGCGCGGAGACGGGCACGTTATCGACCATGCCGCCATCGAGCACGGGACGACCGTTGCGCCGCAGAATCGGCGTGAAAGGCGGCGTGCTCGACGACTGCAGGATGAGGTCGGCGAGATCCTCCAGCGTCGCGCACTCTTGCGCGGTGACGAACTCCGGATGAAAACCGAGCGCGGTGCCGAGCGTCGGATGCAGCGTCTTGCGCACGTACTTTTCGATGTTATACGCGATGATGCCCGCCGCCACCGCGCTGCGCGCCCCGAGCCAGCGCGGCAGATGCGACACGCCGATGCGAATCTCCGGCGCCGTTTGCAGCGCGCCGAAGCGTTCCGCGAAAATATCGAGCAGCGCCTGACGGTAGATGCGGTAATGCGGGAACACGGACTGACCGCGCAGCACGTTGCCCCAATAGGCGTTCTTCGTGTTGCCGCTCAGGGCTGTTGCGTAGTACTTCATCACCCATTGCGCGTTGTTCGTGTAGAGCATGCAGGCGGTGGCCGCGCCCGCCGAGATGCCCGCGATGATGCGCGGCTTGAGATCGAGTTGCGGCTGGATGACGTCCCAGAAACCTGCCTGCCACCAGCAGCGATTGCCGCCGCCTGCGAATACGACTTGATCGAACATGTTTGCTGCTTAAGCCTTTTGCTGATGCGTCGGGTTGATGAGTGCGTAGGTCGTGGTCGCGTGAGCGGCGAGTTCGCCGTCGTCGCCGCGAAGCTCGATTTCGCCGAAGACGAGATTGCGGCCGCGTCGCTGGATTTTCGCGGTGACGAGGACATCGCCGGACTTGACCGGGCGCATGAAGGTCGTGTTGAGCGAGACGGTGGTCATGGGAACGAAGCCGCCCATTGCGTGGGAGATGGCGACGACCATCGCGGTATCGGCGGCGGCCATGAAGACCTGACCGCAGATGACTCCGCCCGCGTGCCGCAGATGATCGGCGTGCGGCAGACGCAGCGTGATCGAATCTTCCGTGGAAGATTGCGGCGCGAGATGCAGTTCGCGGACCCACGGCGCGAGGATCGTGTCCAGCAGATTGCGAATGGCGGAGTCGTCCATGGCTGTGAGTTTTTATGCTGTGTGCGTGATGATACCGGGCGGGACGTTTTTGATTCGCGGGCTGGCCGTTGGTGCGATGCGAAAATTTTCGGGCGAAGGACTTGCGCTTTTCGAAATAACCCCGCTATAATTTCATTTCTGTGTTGGGGGCGTTAGCTCAGTTGGTAGAGCAGCGGACTCTTAATCCGTAGGTCGAGTGTTCGAGTCACTCACGCCCCACCAAAGAATTAATGCAAAAAGCCCGGTCCTCGTCGTGACCGGGCTTTTTGCTGTAACGTTGCAGTCGTTTTGACATCGTTTTGCGCAAGATTTGACACTGCGGGGCACACTTGCTTTGCGCCCGATTTGTCACAATTTACATGCGGTGCCTCCTTTCGGGCCGGAGGGTTCACCGCTGAGACCAAAACATCAACCCGTACCCGCGACTGCGTCGTATTCCGAGCTTTCGGTCGGTAGAAAAATCTCTGCCAATAACACCGCGCACAAGCCGCCCCACCGGCCTCTTGAGCAAAGGCTAGGGAGCCGCATACCGTCCGCCACTTTTAAGCATGATTTAAGCAAAGGCTGATTGTATGAGGTTTTTCTTATTGATCAGATAAATGGGAAGACTGCTTAAATTTATCGCTCTGGGCCTTTTGGTAGCATCTCAAGCGGCAAGCAACGTCTCGGTTGCCGACCCTGTCCCGACAGAGCTCCCATCCCCAACCCAGAATCCTGACCCGAACGCAGGAGCGTCCAAAATTCCTGAATGGAGAGAGGCTATGTGTAAACGGCAATATGATGCAGCGTGCGACGCGTGTAACAGGAGGTACGGCAATACCCCGCCAAGCGCTATCTGCAAAGGAAAAGCGTTTAACGACTACAACGCTTGTCGTGGCTATTAACCTAACTTAAAGGAATCGAAATGAACGATCGAGCCACCTTAGAGAAGCGGATCGCTGAGCTGTTGCCTCAGTGCCGCGCCGGTGGGTTGCCGGTCGAGGCGACAGACCTTGATCTTGACGCTCTGGAAAAAGCGCTGCGGGAACTTGAGAACGAAGGCATTGTTATCGCTCTCCACGAAATAAAACTTCGTTTTATCCTTGAGCACGCTTGTCTGTGCCGCATCAAAAATGTGCCAGACCAGTTCGACATAAAATCGATGCTGCGTCATGAAAAGCTGCTCGCGCAACGCAACTCTGCCGTTGTGTTTAGCGTTGATGCAAGTACGGGTCACGTGGTAAGTCACATTGTCGATTGGAGCGCGATTGAACGCATCGTTGTCGCCGAAAGCATTTCGGACGATTTGCTCGACTGGGAGACGCTCGGAGATCGGCAAGCTTGGGCTCTCGGCAAATGGACGCTTGAGACGCTGCTTAGTCGCAAGCCGCAGGGCGACAAAATGGTGCTATCGAGCGATTTCAATGCGGGGACCAGCGCGCCGGAAGCTGAAAAGCCATAAGCCCTCGATGTTACTGATGACTATGCGGCGTGGGCGAACTTGCGCACGCCGCCTTTTCAGATTGGCAAGCTGCTACACAACTCAAAGCGAACCAATCAACTGACGGGATGTTCACCGCGCTTGCTTTCGTCTTCACGGATTTGCCGCTCTCGCTCCGCCCACTGCTTTTGCTCTTGCTCGCGCCGTTGTTGCTCGGCCGCTGCTTCGGCCTCTCGTTGAGCGCTTTCGTCCTCAAAAGCCTTCCGTTGAATATCTGCCAACGCGACAATCGACTCGGCCGTAGGTGCTTCGGGCCAGCTGGCGTCCGGAAAACGTTCTGATGAACGGCTCGCCACAATCGCATGCCAGTAATCGGTCCATGCGGCCTGGCGAGCGTGTGACAGGAATCGGTCTTCCTGGAGTGAAGCAGTCAGCCGCGCCTCGTTCAACGCCTTCTCGGCTCGCTCAAGACGCTCTTCAAACTCACGTTCTGCGGCGGCCCGGCGCTGCGTGGCACGATACGTTTCGTCAATGACCCATGCGCTATTTGACCAAATGTACTCAGGACCCGGCCGCGCGGTCTCGGTGAGTCCAACCGTGTCGGGCGTTATGCCTGGCTGATCGAGAGAACTCTGGCTGCCATCACGCGTACAAAAAACTTTCACTCCTCGGTAATCGGGCAACAAACACCACTGCTCATTTCGCCAGAACGGCCACTGACGTACACCGTGCTCAGGCGGCGGTTCCGTCGTAGAGAAGGCCGGCATCAGCAATGCCTGCGGATACAGCACATCAACGCGCGGGCTGCCTTCACTGACGAAGGCACCCGTGTCAGGGTCATAGTGGTAGATCGTGTGCACGGCCGTCCTCCGATTTCTTATGCTGTACGCGCGCAAATAAACGCGGCGATTGCTATGTTGCGGGGCCTGGCTTCCAGCTCCCCCGTAGGCTCAATCGTTACAGGATGCTCATGGTCAGCAGCTGAGTTCATGCCGACGCTATGCAGATGATCGGGGGCTTCGTCAGTCGAGAGCGGGTGGTCATGTTTGCCAGAGGGACTGGTCAAACCCCAAACGTTGTCACGGTCGTTTCCGTGTGCGCCCAGTTGATCGGATTGTCCCCAGGTGCCCCACGGGGGATTGTATTGACCGGGATTCTCACCCCACGGTGAGACGTGTTGGTGATCCGCTACCGGGGCGGTCTTGCCTTGATGAGCATGCTTGCCGGACGGCGCCGACCATGCCTTGTGCACATGAGCGCCAGCGCCCCCAGTGGACGCGCGGTGAGCGTGCTGACGATTTGAGCTGTCTTGCCATGAACCGAGCGAGCGTCCGGCGTCGGTTGCGGAGCCGTCCGCCCAACAGCGAAGGAACTCTCCGCGCAGGTCGGGGATGCGAAATGTACGACTGCCGTCCCCCTCGGAGAAATGGCCGCGCGCTTGTTGCCACTTGCTCTCGCTCAGCAGTACGCCGCTTGCTTGCGCATACGCCCACAGTTGGGGGTAATCCGCCCGTTTGAGCTCGCTGCCATCCAGCAGCAACCAGCCTGCGCGTGCCTCACGTCGCATCTCCAAGACGATCTCGCCCACGCGTGTCGGAACAACTCCGCGTGCAAGGGCAATGATCGCCTTATACAGCTGTTCGTTGTCGTCGGAATCGAGTTTTTGCCCCGATCGCTCGACAGCATGCGCGACCTCTTCCTGCATCGACTGCGCCCAGTCCCTTGTCAAAACCGTGCCTTTCACGCCAGCGGATGGATCGCCCGCGCTGAAATTGCCATCCGGGGTGTTGATGCGCTGCATACTCAGTTTTCCAGATAGATAAAATAGACGTTCGTGTCAGCAGGCTTGAGATCGTGAAACACTTTTTCGATCACTACGTCTGACACCGTTGATAACGGCTCGCCAACCGCGCTTTCGTCAACGCGAAAAAGATAGCTCAGCGCGCGCGCGCCGTGAACGATCACGCCCCACTGATAGATAATGTCTTCGACCCAGATTGACTCTTCGACGTGGTTCTCGTCGACCCTGAATGGCTCCGGCTCGGCGATCTCGATTCGATAACCGAGCGCTTTCGCTATCTGTTTGAAGTACGGGATCGACATGCCGCCGGTCTCGCTGATCTTGGCAACCACCGCTGAGATACGCTGTTGCAGCGTCGCATCCGCGCTAGGGGTCAGTCCGCACACGCGCTCCCAATCCGGTAGCAGCTGATGTGCGAAATACGGCGTGATCGCATTGGTGATGAGCTGCGCATCCGCCACGCATCGATCTAGCGCCGCTCCTTCCGCATTCAATTCGATCGCGACACTCGCCTCCCGGGGATCGTAAGACGCCAGTGGAAGCAGACGCCCGAGCAAGGTTGCGTGATCGCTCATATCATCAATTCAATTTTTATTTCGCCAAGTCGACACCATTGCACCGTGTTCTTGTCAACGATCGGCACGACGTTCTCATTTGGCCGCTCGATGACGTAATCAACAACCTCGCGGGTATCGTTGATCAGTCCGCCGATGCGATTGCGATAGATCGTCGCGCCCGGTTCAATGGCCGCGTCGAACGTTTTCAAACTTTGTTCGATCGCGACTCTTGCCGCTTGCAGGCGACCTTGAGTCGTTTCAGATGAGTCGGTGTGGCTTCCCTGGACCCTGATCTTCGCCACCACATCGTAAGGGACGATTGTCGGTGCAATCACGCGGGTGTCTTTAGCGCGCACCGGACGCTGATCGTCGATATGGGCTTGTGCCGCAATGATCACCTCGTCAGATGGCAGGCCATTCTCGGTCGTGATCACCACATCGACCGTACCAAGTCCTCGCCTCAGCGGATAAACGTAGGCGGCGGCAACGCCCGGCACGTCCATCGCCCACTGCCAATAATCGTGCTTGGTGCCACCAGCCGGAGGGCGGCGGATTCGATGCAGCAGGCGAGTAAGCAGACTATCGAGTGACTCGATCAGCGTACCACCGCGCACATCGATGATCTTCAACGTCGGGTTCACGTCGAGCGGTGCAATCGTCAGGGACAGGACATCATCTTTCTGGCGATTGCCGCCTATGCCAGCCTCAAGCGCCAGCACGTCTACGACAAGCTGACCGTGTTGATCAAAGACGCCGCCGCCTGTTGTTACATAGGCCGTCCCATCTCGAAACGTCGCGCCCAATCCGCTTGCCACTTGCACACCAGGTTTGCCCGTGGCGAGCGCCGTGCCACTGGCGGCGACTGCGGGCTTTCTCTCGATGCCTCGAAGCCGGGCATGCAGGATGAGGTTTTCCTCATCGGCCGTATCGGGGAAAATCTGTCGGGCAATCCAGGATTGATGTGCGTACAGTCCCTCCACGGCGCTCGCGACACTACTTGCACGCACAAAGTAATCGGAATCCGGACCGACGTGCGCCTCCGAGCGCCCATTCCTAATTTCGCGAAGTATGCTGTCTCGAATCTGGTCGAGTGCGAGGATGGTCGCGGGCATCAAGCTACCTTCACGGGATGATTGAAATGCTGTGTTCGACCCAGCGCATCGATCAATTCGACACGAAGGTAGATAACGCCTCGAACGGTGGCAGCCTCCGCAGGAGGATCGGCCGCGACCGACACCTTTCCCGCTCGGCCATCGCGAACAAGCGCAGCCAGCGATTGCTCGGCATATTGGACAGCCAGGCGACGCACGCGCGGCGTATCTTTTTCACGAGCAAGCGTATGCAACTGAGAACCTATGGCAGGCGCCGCCCACCATGCGCCTAGCGGCGTGGATAGACGAAGGTAGACCGCGTTAGCAAGCGAGGTTGTTTGGCGGCCGGCATACCCACCGGTTGAGGAATCAAGAAGCGCGTCCATATTGGCACTATGACGGACGCGCACTTCTCTGACGTGCTGAATGTCGTCAGTACCTGAGCGGACACCGGGCTAGATCGGCGTACCGGAGATTTTTCCCTCAACAGCGTGACGGTGGCCTTTGACGCTCTTTCCGCCGACTTGAATGTCATCTTTGGCGTTAAGTCTTTCCACGTTCGCGCCATCGCCGCCCGTGATCGACAAACCACCTCGCCCGACGATTGCTTCGGCGACGTTCAGTTGATGCCGCACGTTCACGGAAGGACTGTCGATATTGACCGCATCGTTGGCCTGGATGTTGAGCGTTCCGGTGCGAATCGTGGTGACCCGTCCGCGACTGAGCACAATGGAATCGCCCTCGTCCGTGTAGATAGCAACCTCGCCCTGTTTCAGGGCCTTCATTCGATACCGACCATGCTCGGTAGCAATCACGACTCCATGACTTGTCCTGCCGCCGAGCGGCAGAATGATCTGCATAGCGCCGGTCGGGGGAGCGCTCGTGAAGCCGTAATGCTGAAACATCTCAAGATCCACCGTATCCTCGTTGGCGAGAGCTTGGCCCCGGACCGTGCATACCGGCCCTTCGGTACTTACCTTGCTGACAATGCCCCTGAACGCCTGCCGAATTCCGGCAAGCGCGCGCATGATGCGTTTGTCGATGTCCTTGATCATCTCATGATGCTCGCGTCAATGACTGCATCGGTAACCTCGAGCGATGGGCCACTACGCTTATGCCGATGTCGTCGGGACCCGTGCGATGCGTTGCCGGCGATCCATACGCCATCATCCTTGAGCGTAAGAGTGGTGCGCGTGCCGCCTCGGCGACCACCGGAGAGCCGCCGTGCGATCAGGAAAAACACGGCGTCGAGGCCGTGCTCTTCCCAGACGACGTTAACCCGCTGCCCCGGTTTCCAGAGCAGACCGTCTGGCGTTCGATGCCCCTGCACACCGGCGCGCAACGTATGGCCCGCAAGCGCGGAATCGGAGATGATCTTGCGCGCCCGCGCTTCTGCGGCAGCCAGATTCGGCGCATCATAGTCGACCACCACTTTCGGACGATACGTGGTCACGGTTTTGTCTTTCACGGTGACTTTGATTGCATGTTGTCCAAGCGCACTGGCGGTCCCGTGAGATTGCCCAAGCACAGTAACTTCAGAAAAGCGCTCGGCGAACGACATATCCTCGTCGAACCATTCCACGTTATTGCCTTCACCATTTTTTCGAAGCACCAATGTCGCAACGGGTGGCGAACGATAGTCCGGCACATCAACAACGAGCGTGCCGTCCGGATCGAACCAAGGACTCAAGCCTTCGGCGCTCGCCGCTCGCACCAGCGCGTCCCACGCAGAGTCGCCGGGTTCGATGCTGATTCTGTCCCACGCGGCGTGAGGTTGGGCTCGGCTTATGCGGATCTTGGTGATACCCAGAGGCTTGACAACATTGGCGACAACTTCCGCCAAGCCGACCTGCCGGGCAGTAAATACGGGAGCGGACGCGTCGCGCAGCACGCCCACCAAGTCGCGGCCGCTGATCGTCAGCGTCTTCTCATCCTTGCTCGTACGGCGGCGCACCTGGTCGACATGGCCAATAAGCACGGTATCGCGGCCGACCTTAACCTGGACGCGAGATCCGCATTGAACGGATAACGGGCCGCCTGCGCCATGCGAAAGCCGTACTTCCCACGCATCGGCGGGTGTGAGCAAGTCCGAGTCAATCCAATAGGAAGACCACTCCGAGTGTGCTTTTGCGTCGATCAGCAAAGCAACCGATTCACTGTGCGAAGCCACGGATAACCGTTCCCTGTTCTATGAAGTTTGGGTTACGAGTTTGCGGGTTGAGCCGCACGAGCTCCGCGAACCGTGCATAGTCGCCATACCAGCCATGCGCTAACAACGTGAGATTGGTCGGTGCGACAACCGCCCGAGAGATGATAGGAGGCAAAGCATCGATTACTTTGATCGCGAGCACTTGCACGGATTGCGCCGTGTCTTTAAGCGCCTCGATTGTTGGACGAGCATGCTCAACCGATGCAGCACCCCGTACGGTATCGATGGCAGACTGAAGCATTCTGCGCGTGTCATTAGCGATTTGCTCAACGTGATCAGGACATAGAGTCGGAGTATCGATCTCGTTACCCAGAACGTCGCTGGCAAGTTCCGCTATATGTGAGGCAACGACTACCGAGACCACCGCTTTGACTAGCTGGGCGTCAGTCGGGTCGGCAGCATGCAAGGATCGACGTTGTGTTCGAGCTGAGGTGTCGCGCATCGTTGCGCGTTCGAATGGACGTGTCAACGGCAGTTGCAGAACGCGTTGAATCTGTTGTTGTGCATCCTTCCAATCTGACATGATGAAGGCTCGATCGAACGACCTCAAGTCGGTGATCGCCTTGAGCATTCCCGCCATATCGGACACGAACGCACCGGGCCAGACCAAATAGTCCAACGAGACGCTTCGAAAACCAATTGCGAGTGTCCTCAACGGTGCGAGCGTTTGAGTGAGCAGGTCGCGTAGCGCGTTCAAGCGGCGCAAGCCGGCTTGCGCCGCATGCAAACTGTCCAACGCTCTCGAAAACATTGCGGTTCCAGCGTCCTGCGTTATGACCGAATGTTGCGCGAGCGCGTCGGCGGCTTGCGCCGGATGCTGCCCCGTGAAGAAGGGGTTCGAGGGCGTCGAACGCTTAAACCGCATGTCGATGCGGCACGCATCCACGTTGTCTGCATCATGCACAACATGGGCACTGAGCAACTGCATGCTCGGTAACGAACCGAAAACCGGATGGACCAATTCGCCCGGACCGGCCATCGCCAGGGCGTCAAGCAAGCGCCGCATTCGCAGTTCGTAATCGTCGCCAAAGAAGATCGCAGTGATACTGAGCTCGTGAGGCTTAAGTCCCAAGTCTTCAATGTCCTCACCGTCAACGTGAGGCACGCCGTGCGCAGCCGTGTCGCGCTCGATAGAATCCTCGGTACGTAATACGTCGAACGTTACGCCTCGGAAGGATGCATCAAGAAGCAAGTCTTTCCACGCCATGTCAATGCCTTAGCGCGGCTCTTTGGCCGGCCGTCGTGACAAAATCGTAGAGATGCTGCCCATCGAGGTTGATGCTCACATGGCTTTCGACGACTGGCGGCTTTTCGTTTTTCTTTTGCGCAAAGATCGCATCCCCGATAATCTTGCCCAGTTTCTCGCCCCAATCGTGACCAAGATAGCCAGCGACCGCGCCCACGCCTGCGCCGACCACGTTCCCAACGATAGGTAGCGACGAGCCGAGCAACGCGCCAGTTGCCGCACCTGCGGCCATACCGCTCAGTCCGCCAAGTGCACCACCGGCAACACCGACATAGCCAGCTTTTCGCTGGTCGGCTGAGCGTGTGCCGTCTCCTGCGACGGATAACGCTTCCATGCCGCTCGCAGCCAACGTAAGCGGAACACCCAAGCGTCCGAGCCCGCGGAGCTTCTCGGCCCATCGCGCACCAAAACTGCCCGCGCCGACGAGTCCTGCGACGCCTGCCTGCGCTTGACTTACCTCGGCGGCAGCCGAATTGGCAGCGGCAGCTTTTCCGCCTGTCAACAAGCGCATCAATCCCGCACCCGCCAGTACACCCGTCAGGCCCTCGAATGCGAGCGTGGTACCTGCAATGGCTGTCGTCAAGCCTGGGTAGGCGCGCGCATAGTCCGAAAGTTTTGAAGCTGCATCGCCGAGCTGATGATTGAGGCCACGCAACGCGTCCATTTCGGCAATCTCGGCTTCGTTCTTGAGCTGCTGCGCCTTGAAGCCATCCATTGACTTGACGACCTCGAAGTCGCTGGCAATCGTGCCGCCACCACGCTCCCACTCGCGCATCGCGGCATCGTAGACTTCGCGCCGTTTATGTTGCTGCGTCATGTATCCAGTCAGTGCCATCACCGACTGCTGATTACCGAATAATTTGCCAATGGCTGAGCCCTGCAACAGATTTGCCATGTTGGTGAGGAGCTCTTTATCCTCGCCTGGCTTGGCCGCTCGCAACTTACGTTGGATGTCTTGATATTTGCGATCGCTCGCAAAGAGCGTATGAATCGTCGCTTCAACGGCATCGAGCACATCACCGCCGCGCGCGAGCGTGCGCATTTTGACCTCATCGAAATTTGGAATCCCAGCGCGCTTGGCCGCGTGACTCAATTCACGCCCCGATAGCTGATTGAGCAGATCGGTCACGTTCGTGCCCGCCTGGCCTGAGCTTCCCGCCGTGGACATCGCTGTTTCATTGAGGGCGAGAATCTTGGCGTATCCTCGCGCACCAGAAAGACCAGCGTTGCCAGCAGCGGCCATTTGCGCCGGTAGGTATTGGCTCAAATCCGGAAACTTGAATTCGCCCATGTGACTGGCAACCGCACCCATATCCAAGACGCGGCCCGTATCGTGCTCATTGAAACGCAGATTCTGAACCGCCTTGACGGCGACATTCCCAAGGTCAGTCGGGTCCGCACCCTCAGCGACCGCGCCGCGCTGGAGTTGCGGCAGTAGATCGAAAGCCGCCTTGTGCCCAAGCGCATCATGGGCCATGAGCTTCTCTAACGAGGCTACCGCCTGTTCAAGCGAGCCGCCGCCTTCGCGCACCGCGCGATAGATCGCCGAGCGTAGTTCGCCGGTCGCACCGACGCGCTCCGAGGGCGCGAGATTGCGGTAACTCGTGTTAGCGATCATCGCCAAATGCTGATCGAATTGCATTGCCTGCCCGATCGGTCCAGACAGCACGCGTGCGCCAGCGTACCCACCCGCGAGTGTTTCGCCGATGCGCAACACGCCATGCGCGTCGCGCGCAATCAGCCCTTGTTGCTGCACCGTTTTGCCTAACTCCCGATTGAGTCCGATGACTTTGCGTCGGACATCTTCTACAGCATGTGCCTGACTTGCTGACGAAACAACGCCGGCTTGGGCAAGACGGGTGTACTTATTGAGGGTTTGATCGATATCGCGCCGAATGGATTGCTCAGCGCGCGCGCCGAGGCGCTGACGCGCGTCGCTCAGGCGCTGCGCTTGGCTCATGACGTTACGACTCGCCTGGTCTTGGACCGCTTGCGTTTGCGCTGCCTCACGTTGAATCGCCTGCGCCATTTGGCGGGTACTACGCTGCACGTTGCGCTCGCATTGCTGCGCAGGCGCTGATACTTGATCGCGCATGCGAACAGTCAAGCCAACCAATAAGTCACGAGACATGGTGCTTATTTCCTCATGCGTTTGCGCCGCAGGCTTTTGAAGGTGGGTTCTACTGTGCGCCCACGCCTACCTTGCCCAGTGCCACGCAATTCTGTGAGCGCATTCAAGTAGCCATCGAACTCCGGCAGGGTCATTTCACGAACGCGCGTTTCAGTTAAGCCGTGCTGCCCGAGGATGAGGACGACTCGCCGGAATTCGCGGAGGCAGGCTTCATGGCTTT
Source organism: Caballeronia sp. LZ001 (assembly GCF_031450875.1). Lineage (NCBI taxonomy): Bacteria > Pseudomonadati > Pseudomonadota > Betaproteobacteria > Burkholderiales > Burkholderiaceae > Caballeronia > Caballeronia sp. LZ001. The sequence goes on from NZ_JARTVX010000004.1 coordinate 3,131,702, forward strand.
GCGCTTTTTTTTGATCATCTCCTGGACGGCGACCAACTTGTCATAGTCGGCATCGACCGCGGAGCCGATCAGCTCCGGAGTGATGGCGTCTTTCGGAATGGAGCCAAGCGAGAGAAGACACGATGCAAGGATCGCGACATTGACCCGCATGTTCGAAACGCCACCGCCGAGAATGCTGGGATGCTCGTAGGCTTTGATGTTGTCATCGACAGTGGGCAGGCGGATTTCGAAATTGAAATGATATTCACCGCTCCCATCGGGATATTCGATGCCGTATTCAAGCGAATCGCATTGTGTGAAGTGATTCATTCTGTCACCCGTCGAGTTGAGAACAAGGAGAGGTCGCGCCGCGCTTCGTTATCGACGTTGTACTGATCGCCCATGTCGAGCGTGACGCAGTCGTAATAGCTGACACGTTGGCCGCGCGCGTTCGCAGGCTGAAGGGTCAGTTTTCCGCCCTCCATGTGCCACCAGTCGATTTCCTCAGCATCGAGCGGAATGACCACGGTCACCTTCAATTCATGCTCTTCAACTCCACGTGCAAAGCCCTTCACGCGGCCGGTCCGATTCATCGTTTTAACCGGCTTTTTCCCAGTGCGCGAGGTCGGCGACACGCTGACGACCTCGGCCTCGCGCCCGTCGACTTCGAGAACGATCGCGCCGACATATTCTTCCAATGCCATAACTGGCTCCTTAAACGAATGTGCTCGTGGACTACAGGAACAAATCGATGCGTCCAGCAAAGACATGCAAACCGTTCACCACGTCGCACGGGATCGCCGCATTTAATTGGTTTGCGTCTTGCATGTCGCGCTCGACGATCAGCTTGTCTTTGTTTGCATCGACGTGCTCTAAAATTTCAAGCTCCTCGCACTTGTACGCCACATCGAGCAGTTCGCTTCGTACCTTCGCTGGCGTCTTGTCCGACAATTTCTCACGAGGGAAGCGTTGCGCGACGCGCTGAAGACAGGCTTTACGGAAGTAATCGAGCGTGCGTATTGTCGTGATGTCGAGCAGCGCCGGATCGTCGATGCCTTGCGAGTCCTTGGTGTAAGTCGTGATGGAACGCACGATCTGCACAACATTTCCTGGACCAACCTCGAACGGCGTTATGCCGTTGTGCAACGCCGCCTCTTGCTCCTGACGACCCGCTTGCTTCTGAACGGGCGTGACGTCCAAACCTTTCAGCGGCAACGTGTTGAGCGGCCGTGCCGGATCCGTTTCGCTGGCGATAGCGGCGGCGTAGGCAGCGCCAATCTCAGCTGGAACGCATAACGATCCAGGATGCCACCCCAGCGTGACGCGCGCAGCATTGACCTCGGACGCGAGCGTCGTGGCCTCAGCGAGCGTTGCAGAAATTCCTGCTACACCAATGCCCGGTCGCTGCTCCAATGGTCCCGAGACGAGGTCGAGATATTCGCGCAGCTTGAGCAGAAATGCCTTACTTGGCCAGCAAACGGCGTAGAGGTCGTATCTTCCACCAACCACCTCCGCGAGGGCTTCGCACATGAGCGGATCGATCTTGCCGCCCATCATTGGCGATGTGGCCACACTGAGCCCCTTGATATCACCCTTCAACGACACTTGGATAAAATTTCCACAAGCGCCTTTATTCTTTGCCGACAGAACAATCTGCTTTTTCTCTTGACCTGCAACGGTGACTTGCGCGGAATCTTTGTGGTCAGGGCCAGACGCTGCGGCGATTTCCGCTGTCACCGGCAAGCTGGACGTCTTGTTGATCAGCATGCACAGGCGCAACATCAGGACCGCGCCGGTTTCGTCTGGGCGCACATTCATCGTCACGGACGAATTGCCCACCTGAGCGACAATTAAGCCCTCGGTTTCAGCCTTACCGTCTAGCGCGATGGCGCTTTTGGCGGCGATTGCTTCTTGCGCATCGTCAACGGTGATGACCGTGAGCGCTACATAGGGATTGGCTTTAATCGCAGCGACTGCTGCAAGGTGCGCGAGCGAGCCCGAGCCGAAATACGTCGCGGCCTGGTCCCCTGAAAACACTTTGACAGGTTGCAATGCGGGGATCGAACCGGACGCCGTTCGTTGTCCAATGATGAGAACCGTCTGTTCGTTGGTCGGCAGCGTTCGCACCGCCAGCTTCGTGTTGTACTCGAAGTACTTCCCGGGCTTGCGAATGCCCGAGGGAATAGTGTCGAAGGAGATATTCTTGCTTGCCATTCATTAAACTCCTTTCGTGCTGTTTTTGTCACTACGAACATCGGCCGCTTCATCGACCACGAGCAAGTCACCATCGGCCACGCGGCGCAGATAGTAGAAACTTGAGGGGACACACACGCGTTTCGTATCGGTGATGTACCTGCGTGGCGCATCTTCGTGAGGCACACGCAATCCGGCGCGGGCGATTACTTTCATGACTTCTCCTTCGGCTCTAATCGATCCTCGGCATCCGGCGCGTTTTCGTTTTGCGGCCTCAGGTAATACCGCAGCACGGTTGCCTTCCAGTCAGCCGGCGGTGGATCGATTTGCCCGCCGTACTCCTCGAAGGCACGCGCGAGCGAACCTTCGCTCACGCCATGAGGAAACGCCCCTAGAAAGAGGCTGTCTTCGACCCACGCCGTGTGAAATTCAAGCGCAAATACGGAGATCGCCTCGTCGCGCGTTCGAGTGTTAAAAAGCGTGCGAATGCTACCTGGCTGAAGCTCGCGTATAGGCAATGCCATATCCTGCTGATTCAGTAGATAGCGCACGGCCGAGACAATCAAGTTCGTGCCGACTTCCGCCTTGGCCGCGCCACCGTGGCGACTTGTCTGCTCGCTGCGTAGCGATCGCGCACCCACCATCACGACGAACGTGGCCTCGGCACGCCACTTAGTTCTTCCGGCCGAATGGGGCTCTGTGCGGCGCACTCCACCGAACGTCACCCACGCCGCTGGGAATCTGCGAATGACCGTATCGAATTCATCGTCATCGAATTCGCCCCCGTAAGTGCTCACCTCATCGACCATGCGTCCAAGCCCGCGCCTCAAACGGTCGACAATCGCAAGCTCGATCGCGGTGATAATCGGTACGTACGCCACATGCTCACCTGCATCGACGGTCGAACACGCGCGCGCCGAACTCGAACTGAATCGGATTATCTGATTCAGGAACACTTCCCGTTGCGGTGACCCCAAGCGTCACGTCACCATTTGCGACCAGCTTCAAGAAGCCTGTTGCGTCTTTGTAGCGCTGTCGGATTTCTTCGGTCATACGGGCATCTGCGCCACAAAGGAGGTAGCGAGCGATGTCGCAACATACGCGCGAGAGCATCTTCGGCGCAGGGTCAAGCGGCAAGCGGTACCGACCGGCAAGATAGCTATCAATCTCACTCGATGCGTCGTCGATGGCAGCGCTCACCACCGCACTGTCAACGACGCCTGTGCGCTCACGATCCGACAAAGCGATCAATTCGCGCTCGCCGAATTGCGCGCGCATCGCCTCAACACACGCATACATGGCTTATTTCCCCGCCGCTTTGTTCGGCCTTGAAGGGTCGCGCGTGTTGCTCCGTGCATCGAGCGCTTGCTCGCGTTCGAGCAACTGATGCTCACGCGCACTGAGAGCCGCCTCTCGCGCGTCGAGCAGCGCGGAAGTCTGCTGCAACTCGGACGCTTGCTCTGCAAGCTGCTTCGCGCGTTCGGTGAGACTGGCGTCAAGGCGCGCGAGCGTTTCACGCTGAGCGTTGAGCGCGCTCGCCGCAGCAAAGGCACCGCCGCTCGCCTGTGCCGCGATCACATGAGGCGCGTCGGCATGGGCAAGCGCCGCCGCCGCGTCTTCGTCAAGCGAGATCGCCGTATCGACCACGACCAAAGATTGGTCTTCTCGGATCGCAGCGTATGCGTGCGGAGGAAGCGCTGCCAACGCGATCGTTTTCGGCTGGATGCCAAATGTGTATCCTGCACGTCGAAAGCCCTCCTGGCACGACGCTACCTTGATCGCGGGATGCAATTTACTCATGTTCATTCCTCGAAAGTGATGCCGCCAGTAGGCGTTACGCCAACCAGGGCGTGGCGAGCAACTCGGCCGAACCCTTCCAGACGTTGGTCGCGCCGTAATTGTTGGCGTCGGCGTTGAGCAATTTGCGACCGACGCCTTCATACATTGGCGGCACGACGAGCAACGAGGGGCGAATGCCGAGCGGCCGACCGTTATCCCCTTTCATGGAGGTCATCGCCTCGCGCGCGGCCTGGTAATTTGCTTCGTTGAGCTCGGCCTTGGAGGCGTACGCCAATTGCCAGAGCGCGAAACCCACGTTGCACCGTGCATCGACGCCGTAGCGATAGGTCTTCGCGGAAAACACGTGCTCGTCGGTGTCTTGGTCCATCGCCACAAAGTGGTAGGGCTTGCGCTGCTGCAAGATGATGGGCTTCACTACGCGCGTCATATCGAGCAGATACCAAGTCGGCTTGTCGCCCGCCTGGAAATTCGATACCGAGCCCACTGTTCCATCAGCCTGCAAGACCGGATGATCCGTATCGAAGAAATACTGCTGGTCATAACAACGCTTCTCGCGACCCTGTTTGAGCAGCCCGAATACGAGCTCGTCGGGATGCTGCTTGGAGTCCATCCCCATCTGCGCGATGACCGGCTTGTACACGCCATAGGTGTCGTCCTCGATCGCATCGCGATCGACACCCACCGTGTTCTCGAACGGCTTGTTCTTGATCGTGAAGTCGTGCGATGTCAGATTCTGGATGACCCGATCGCCAATCCATTCGCGAAAGCGCGTGGTTTGCCCAAGCCACGGATACACCTCCTGAGAGGTGGTCGAAGGCACCGGCATGGCGACGCGTTCCCAATCCGATGGCGCGCCGTCGAATGCTTGCTGGAAAACAGTGTTGTAGCCAGTAAAAAGAGCGCGTAGATTGGCTCGGTTGATTTCCATGTTTTATCCTTTAGATGGCAAAGCAGAAAGTCGTAGCTAGCGTTAGAACTCGACCCAAACGCCTGCCGGCTCCACGTCAATGACTTTGCCGGCGAGTGAGCGCTTGCCATCGCCGTCTGTTTTTGCAACAGTCTGATCGTCGACGATGAAGGCGGGCGATCCGACATCCTTGAGCGTGAGTTGATCGGCTCCCGCCGAGTTCGCGACGCGCCATTGACCGCGCCGAATGGTGACGCGCTCTACGCCGTCAGTGCCGCCGGTGGTGTCAACCTGCTCTTGAACGATGCCCGCACCTTTGAGCGCCTTCGATTCGATACCGGCAATCAGTAACCCGCTATCAACCTCGATGGCCGCGATTGCGCCCGCGAAGAACCGAATGCCTGCTTTAGCGGGGTAGCTAAAGCAAAGTCCGGCGCGATTAACGGTGTCGCGGTCCGCTTTCAATGCGGTCATGGCGTAAATCTCCTGGAGGGTAGAAGGTGTCGTTGGTGACTTAGGCAGCGGACGAGTAGGTCGTCGGATCGAGGCCGAGCGCTTTGCACACCGCAAGGTCCTCGGCCGGCAGCGCGTTTGCAGCCGTTTTGTCACTTCTCGGTGCCCGGCCGTCCGTCTGCGTGCGGCCGAGCGCTGCGATCGGCTGCGCCGTCGAGAGGAACGTTTTCAGCGCAACCACATCACTTTGTCCAAGCTGGCGCGCCCAGGACTCTTGAGCGGGCAGTAGTCGGCCGTCGGCAAGCGCACCGCTGACGAGCTCGTCCAGTTCCGTGCCAGCGAGCTTGGCGTGGGCCGTGTCCAGTTGCTTGCGCAGATCGTTCATGACGGCAATCGGGACGAAGCGCGCCGGATCGTTCTGATTGGCGGACAGCGCCGCGATCTGGGCACGCTGCGAGTCGAGCAACTCGGGCAGATTCGCGCTTGCAGCCGCCACGCCTTGGCCGCCCGAGAGCGACTCGATCAACTTCTTCAGTTGCGCGGTCACGTCCTCGGCGGTCGCGCCGACCGGCATATTGAGCAGCCAGCGCAATTGTTCTAGAAGTTCATCCATTGTGGGAGCCTCATGGGGTGGGACAGAAACGTCGAGCACACGCGAGATCGCTGAGCAGGCAGCCGTGAGCTGCACCTCGTCGAGGCAATCGAGCGCGGGATCGTTAGTGAGCGCCGCATTAAGCAGCGCGGTGATATTGCCGGTTCGATCGAAGGCGAATACGGGCGATAGATAGGCGTATTCGTGCGCGTCGATCAGCGCCGAGGCGCGCGCGGTCCATTCCACGTCGGTGGCATACAAGCCATCGCCCTCGCGCCACTCCAGGGTTTTGAACCAGGCGGCAGCGGGAGCCGGTTGACCGTTCTTCGCCGCGTTTAGCGTCTGGTGTTCATAGTCGATGACGTAGCGGGTCTGACGCGCAGCGGCTGTTGCGATCAAACGTGCGGCACTGGCTGCGTCGAGCCGCCAGGCCGCGCATTCGGCGGGCCGCCCATCCCGCGCCCGGAACTCGCCCGCTGGTAGCAGCTTGAGCGCCGCTGAGCAGTTCTGGATGTGTGCGGACAGCGCCGCAATGAAGAAAGTAGCCATGTCGCCATCTTGGCGAACGACACAGCGGAAATCAGCTTGACTGCTGTCAGTAACAGCAGTGATGGCCCACATGCGGGGGAGCGTCAAAACCCAAATGCCATTCTGACGCGTTCTAACAGGGGTCTAACAGGGGTGCAGCACCCTTATGGCTGTCTTGGGTCATGTACGAGGCTGCGAGCCCGTCAGCGAGCGTTTTTCGCTCAGCCGGAAATTAAGCGACGCAGATAGTCGGTCACCTCCCGTTCAATACGAGCATTATCGCCTTCCGGTAGCGAAAGAAACGGACGGGCAGGCATTTTCACCGTCCATCCTTGCGTGCGCGTCCAGCGTACGATCTTGACTTGCTTGTAACGTCGCTTGGCGAAGACCGCGAGACGGGTATCGCTTGGCTGGCGCTTGAGCATACCGTTGCGCTCGGTGCGTAGTCGAACCATGCCGGACATCGGATGGCGCGCAATCGTGCCTCCGAACTGATGAATGGCCGCATACACCAGGTTCGTGCCCACCGTGGCGCTCGTCGCGTCGTGGCGCTGCTGAATGCTTGCCGCCAGCCGGCCACTGTATTGGAGGATTTTGCTGTCGGCCGCCGACTGCCCACGCCGCTTGAGTGTCTTTGGAGACAAGCCGAGCCAACGCGGCCGACCCTGCATCGCGAAATTCTCTTCGACCGCATCGTTCATGAGCGCCGCGACGACGGACATGACGGCGGAACTATCGCGCATGAACGCATACAGGCGCGCCAGGGCGGCATCCCATTCGGCGCTATCGATCTGAATCTCGGACATGGTTATACTGAGCTCCTCGCGATCGTATATCCCGGCCTCGCTGCCGGATCGATGAAGGGTCGCGAAACGAATGGCCGCGAGCGAGCGCGGCCATTCTCATTTCCGCGTCCGGCCATCAGCTCGGCGGTCCCTCAGCTCGGCGGTATCTCAGGAACGTGCCGCGCTGCTTATCCAGATAGGCCCGTCGAGCCTGCGCCGACTTGCCGACCTTCGCCGGAAAAGTCGTGACGCCCGTCCAGCCTGCCTGGCCTTGCTCGAATATCGCCAGCCCCCAATCCCCGGCCTCGGTTTCCAACGCCCGAATGTACCGGCGTCGCAGTGACCACCGACCTTCGATCTGCGTCCAAGCCAGCCAAATTTCGTCCGGGTCTCGCACCGCGTCCGCTAAGAGCGCCATGTACGGGCCACGGTTGAACTTGTCCGCCTTCCAGTGGCCTGCGCCATCTTTGAACAACCATTCATTGATCTGGAGCAGCTCGCCTGTCGCATCGATAAAGGTGACGGGTGCCCCGATCGCCGCGCCAAAGGGGCGCATAAAGGCTTGCGCATACTGCTCGGGCTCAAGATCAGCCGGGAGAATGGCTTCTGAGCGCACGCGCGCCGCGCTTGGTAGTGGGGGCAAATCGACCCCGTTGGGGATGCTCTGCGGCAACGTATCGAGCGGCGGCGGCGTGAACGGCTTGCGCCATTGCGCGCCTGCATTCGCCCCGAAGCCAGGATCGGGCAGAACGTTTTTCCCGGTGATCGGGTCACGGTAGGCAAAGGCGCGTTGCGTTCTGCCGTCTCGCGTCACAATCTGGTCGACCTCGACGAGCCGATCCGTACTTGCGCGCACCGTGATGCCGTTGCGTTCAACATAGCCCGCTGTCCGGGTACGCACCCGGCAGCGACATCGGTATCCGTTGGGCGGGTAAAACGTCTGCCAGAACGGATCGTCGAATCGATAGACTGCGCCTGCAAGCGCGCGATGCGCCGGACGCGTCCGGTTATCGAGTACGGCGACGTATTCCCAAAAAGGATGCGAGTCGGTCTGTTCGAGTTGCGAGGCGTAGCGGCCAGCCATATAGGCCGACTGCATATTCGTTCGAAAGATCGTGTCCAAGCGACGCGGCGTGATCCGCTTGCCTCTGATTTCGCCGGTTTCGTCATCGACCATCATGCCTTTGCCGAGCCATCCCTTGCGTTCGAGGACAGGCGAAAGCTGCTTCTTGAAGGTCTGCAAGGTCGAGCCGCTTTTTAGCGCATCATCCAATGCGGCGCGGACATCTTGCAACACATCGATCTTCATTACCCCCGCGACAGTGAACGCGCGAGCGTGGGCCTCCGCCGCCACGTCCTGCCACCGGAATCCGATCACGTAGCCCTTGGACTCGAAATAACGAATCGCCTCAGCAGGCTCCAGCGTAACGGCGTAGCCAAGGTCAATTTTCTGCATTCAAGCGGCCCCACACGTCGGCCACGAATAAGGCGCGCGTCAGCAAATCGCCCAGTGCTTGATCGTCCATTTCGGGTGCGGCGCTGAGTAACGCTTCAATCGCTTCGTCCGGCGTCGCCCCGCGCCGCAAAGCCGTGACCACTGGCAACAACGCCTTGGCACTTGCTGACACGATCGGCTCAGCGGGGAGTGCATCGATCGCCTCATCGAGCGCATGCTGATCTTCGTAGACGAGCTCACCCGACGCGTTGCGCAGCACCGCGCGATATCGCATGGTCGCTTGCCGTGATTGCTCGCGGTCTAACTCGGTTGTACGTTCAGATGGCGGCAGTGCCATTTCCGGCTTCGGTACGCTAAGCACGTCCTCGTCGTCTGCCGGCTCCGGAATCATGAGCTTTTCCTGCGCCCACGCACGGGGCACCTTCACACCGGCGGCCACCAACTTAGGCAACGCGTTCGCGTACAGCTGCAAGTCCTCGGCATCGCGCGTGTCGAATTGGAAGCGTGGCAGGCGGCTTAGGTCGATGCCGCCGAAGTTCAACGTGCACAGCGGATAGCACAGGCACTCGGTGAGCGTCTTCTCAATCTGCCGGGCGTCTGACTTCAGCAGATCATGCCTGACCTCGTTGTGCGTGTTGCCAAGCGCATTGGTGGAGGTTTTCCCATCGGCTTGAGTGGTCAGCGTCCCGCCAAGGATCGCCTTCGATTGGCTCTTCTCGCACCAACTGATCATCGCCTCGAACGGGTCTTTCGAGCCTTCTGCCGCCGTCTCGAAGTCGATGAGCATGCCCTGCGGAAGGATGCCAGCCGCGTTATGGCCCAGTGCTGTCACGGCACGCAGCAACGCCGCCTTTTCGTCCTTGGTCGAGCCGGGCGGATACTTGCCCACGCGAAGCGGCAAACCATAGATCTCCAGGAATTCAGCCAGGTCTTGCACCGCGTAATTCTTAAAGAGATACGGCCAGGCCAAAACGCGGTGCAAGCCGCCTCGCGTGAGGTAACCGCTTTTTGCGCGATGCTTGTGAACGATCCAACCAAACGACCAGAGCGGCGCACCGTCTGGCGACGCATCGCGCAAACGCAAGTCGTTGCCATCGTTATAGGGCGTGCGAAACCATCGTTGCGGCCGATGGGTGATCGTTCGCGGGAGCCATGACGCGCCAAGACGCTGCCATTCGATTTCTTGTGCTGAGAAACCGTGCCCAAGCGCATCCATGCAATCGAGCAACACATCGTCAAAACTAGACAAGCTGCCGATCCACTCCTTCATTTGAGCGGTGATGCGTTTTTCTTCAGCCGACGCGTTAATAGGCTCGACGATGCGCCAATCGAGCGTGAGCACGGCGCGCTTGCGCTTGCTCATCTCCGCAAAGATATGAGCGTCGCGCTCTTCCATATCCAGGAATAGGTCGGACTGGGCCATTAACTCACCACGCTCGGCAGCTTCGAGAATGCTATGCAGTTTCTTTGGAGTCAACTGGCGCGACGGATGTCCGGCGAAGTCGCGCGTGATCCATCCGATGCTTGCCGTCTGTGGTTCAGCTAAAGCCGCATGCTGAAAAGGACGCCCGTGTTGATCAAGTATGGACTTATTCATTTCTTAGAAACCTCGCTGAATTGGCAGACAGTCGTCGAAGTCGTCGGAATTCCGGTCGACTTCAACCGCATCACGCGACACGACCGGCTCGAATTCACCGATCGAATAGCCACGTGTCTGTGCAATCATCCACAGGACGTGCAATGCGGAGAGTCCATCGAAGTGGTGACCGGTCTGCGGTTCGGGCCATTCATCGAGTTCGGCAAGCAACTGCGTCAAACCAACGTGGAACAGAATCGAGGCGGCGAGTCGATCGGTTACGAAGGGTTCAAGCGAATCGATACGCACCTCGGGGGCGACCGTGGCTGTCACGCCGACGAGGGGCAACGGTACGCCCGCGCTCAACCCAGCTTTGATCAGGGATTGCCGCGCCCATTCATAGGCGTTGTTATTCTCGAAACCTAGCGCCTGGCAGCGATATTCGCGTTGCGCCGCAATGAGGTCGGCTTCGAACTTCGAAGGCACGCGACGCTTGATGGAAGCGTATGCGACGTGAAGCCTGCGACTGACGATATCCAGACCGCCGATCACAATAGCCGATGGATCTGATTTGCGCGATTGGCCCATCGACGGATCGCATCCACCGAACCAGAGCCACGCGTCGCTCTTGCGAGACCAATAGGTAATGTGCCCGAATACCTTATCGTCTTCCGTACGCGGGTCACCCTGCATTTCGGTCGCAAAAGCGCGCGGTGCTTTTGCGCGCTGACGCATCAGGTAATAGAGCGAGCGCACGCTGGACCACGATGTAACCGCGCCTGCATCCATCTGCGAACGATGATTCAGATAAAACTGGTACGACGGTAACGCTTCGTCAGGTAGGACTTCGCCGCATGACGCCGCCTCTTCGCTCGCGCGCTTGTCGTCGTTAAGCATCAACTCTTCACACTTCGCCCACAAGTCCATATCCGATGGAAACGTGGCGATCGCACGAAAATGATGAACGACATGTCCGACCGTACGCTTGGCGCGAGAGATCGGATCATCCTTGTCGAGCACCGTGCCGACCCCGATGTATTTGACGCTGCCGTCAGGCGGCCCGAGATAGTCGATCGCCTTCTCCAGCCACGTCCAACGGTTTTGCCGTTCCGTTGGGCTCTTCGCTTCGGCATCGGTAATCAGGTCATCACCAATCAGGACCTTGGGGCGCGACGCACCGTGGAACGTCCCGCGAATGGCCTGCTCAGCCCCGAACGATTCAATCTTGACACCGGTGTTGGTAACGAATTCGCCGACCTTCCACGTCGCCCCCCGGCCGCAGACTTCAGGGAAGTCGAGCTGAAGGGCTGCGTTCGCGATCAGTTCCGTCTTGACCACCTCCAGCAGCTTGGTCGGCAGTGACGTTTCCGCGCCGAGCAAGACAACATAGTCAAGAAATGACGGCAATGCTTCTGTCCAGCCGAGCTCGCGCCGAACTTCCTCACGTTGGAGTAGGCCTTGGACGATGATGTAGACGGGCCCGATTTTCGTGCACATCGACGACTTCGCTTCGCCGCGCGGCGCGACCCACCACTCGCGCGTGCCGCCGCACTGACGCAGCAGCTTCGGAAACCGCTCGCAGAAATGCGCCTGGAATAGCGATGGCGTGCCACGAATGTGATGCGGAAAATACGTGTACGCAAAGAATTCGTAATCACCGTCGACGAGCACACGGCGGCGGCGTTGCGCGCGCGCTGCGGGCGAGCGATCGAGACCCGTCGCATGAGCCTCGATATCGCGCCGCAATTGCGCTTGTAGCTGCTCGATCTCCTTGTGGAAGTCTTTCTCTGTGAAGTGGTTCGCCATTGCCTATGTCATAAAATCGAGGAACGTCGTCACCTTCAAGGTGCTGGCCTTTATATAAGTCGCTTTCCGATTGAGGACTTACCTATGCAAAACAAAGAGCCGATTGATCTGCATTTCGAAACCGTTGCGCTGGCGAATTACGCCATTACCAAACGCCTTTTGACATTCCTGGTCGCAGAAAAACTACTCGACGATTCGGAATTACAAGCGATCCTGGACGCTAGCGCGCTTGACATCCTCCGCACCACTTTGCCGATTAGTCGAGAACAAGCTCAGCAAGCGCTCGCGTTCTTCTGGAGTGACTTCACGATGCGCGATCCGGACACCGGAATCCAATGAGATAGCGCGTTCACGACGATCCGTTTCCAGTGCGGGGCGGATCAACTTCAACAACAGTTGGCCGTACAGCTTTCTCAACGTCGCGCGCAATTGAATGGATCGTTTCACCTTAGCCGACGATGCCGTTTGGCGATCACGAAAATCCCATCGCTTCCTTTGCTTGGAGCGTTGCTCGGTATTGTTGGATTTCATAAAGACTTCCTTTTGACGTGATTTGACACTACCCATACGCAATAGCGAGTTCGTCGCCGAATGGCTTAAGCACCTCAGCAAAAGCGCTGACATATTCCGGATGTCGATCCTTGATGAACGCCGCCAGGCGCTGCACGACACCCATTGCAATCGCCAGTTCATTCGTTTCCGGCAACATTCGCTTTGATGCGTTGATCGTCTTGTTATAGGCGTCAGCAAGACTCGCGAGCAGCGCGACCTTATCGGCTGGCTTCATCTGCGCGCCGTCTAGCTCGTCCATCGTTGCTTGGTATTGCGTGACAAGACCGACCAACATCTGACGTGCCGCACCTTCAATGCCGCCGCCCGCAAAAAGCTGTGCGGCTTGAGCCTTGTCCCAATCGTCTCCCGCCTCGCGCGCTTCGTCCTTCCAGCGTCGAGCCGTCGACGAATTGACACCACTCTTCAGAGCGGCAACTTCAAGCGACAGGCGGTCAAAAACAAAGGCTCGACGCACCTTGCCGCGAACTTCCTTTGAGTAGGCCATCCCACTACAGACCGAGCTTTGCGCGAGCGAGCGAAATGCCAAAAGCAACGATGCCGCCCGCGAGCGTTCCTGCCCCAGCGCCAGCCGTTGCCCCATATTGGATAGCTCTGCGCTCGACCGTCACAATCTGCTGCTCGATGCCATCCAGGCGACGGTCGATCTTCTTGAGCAGCTGCAATTCGGGACTGTCGGCTTCACATTGCTTGGTCATTGCTTGTCCTGTTTCCTGTCGAGTTTGTTGTTGATGTCAGAGAGCTTCATGTCGATACTCTGCAACGTCGATCGATACTCTTCCCGAAAGTGCCGCTGCTCGTCGCGCGGTACGTAATCTCGCGCAATCGCCTCGCGAAATGTTGCGATATCGGCCTGGAGCTTCTGGGAGTACTGAAACGCCTCCTTCATCCGGCTTTGCACGCTGCGAATCCAGAGCAGTCCGACGGCCTCTATGATCCCGAGAAGCATCGTCACGAGTGTGCCTAAAATGACCTGTGTATCTAATGTCACTTGCATGAGCTAATCTTGTCTCCGTGATTCACGGCTGGTTCGGAAGCGCTGCGCGCACGGCGTTCAACTTGTTCTCAAGCAGGTGCGTACGTGCTGCGTAGTCGACAAACCATTCGAGGAGATCGGCTTGTGATACCCCGGAGTCAGCGGCGGCATCGGCGGCGGAACTTCCAGCAAGACAGGAGGAATCGGCACCTGCTGCAACCGGGGAGCCACTTCTGGCAGCCTCGTTCCACAGCCGGACAAAGTCATGACTGAAATAGAAGCGCTCAGCAAGACGACGATTTTGAGGCGTTGAATGCTTGGAAGACTTCGTTGAATAGTGCGGTTGCGCGGCATGATCGATTTGCCCTTTGAGCGTCGCTGTTCTTGACGAATCAGCGGTTTGATTCGAGAGAAATTGTTTCTCGGCCGCCTTCGCGCGAGCGGAATCCGCGACGTACCGGCCGAACGCATCGGCAGCGGCCTTCGCAGATGCGCGGTTCACCGACTCCCGATATTCGGCAAGCTCCCGCTGTCCGAGGGCGCGCGCCATGTCAAAACCATGCTGATAGGCTTTGTGAAACGCCGCACCGAGCGCCGTTGTGAGCAAAATGACGGCCGCAATCACGAGGTATCTACTCATCCACGGCATCGTCGCTCCTTGACCTTCGACTGCTGGGCTGCTCGTCCGACTGTCCGTCCGACTGCCCTGAACGCCACGCTCCGATGGCCTGGATCACGGCGGAATACCCACCCACGCAGCCGAGATAAACAAGCCACGTGTCCAAGGTGAGTTGTCCGGTGAGACCGTGATAGATGAACATGCCGGTCGCGACGGCAGACGCAACGTTGGGCCAGAGCTTCGCGTGAGAGAGCTTGCCGTCATGTCCGAGTATGAGATCGCAGATGCGCATGAAGTTCTTTCACCTCTAGGCGATGCAGACAACGCCGCCAGCCGACTGGTATGCGCAAATGAGCATCGACAGATTGTTTTGATGCTGGCCGTACGCGTTACCTGGTAAAGACGCCCAAATGCTCGAACAGGCCGCAATCGCCGCCACGATCTGTCCGGACTCGATCAACGTGAGGGCACGTCGCTCGCGAATCTGCTGAATCGCAATCAGGTCCTGCGACACCGGACTAAAATCGACCAGGCGTAGCAGCCGCTTGTACGGGTCGTAATATCGAGATAGGAGCTGGTAACGACCGGCCGCTGTTGAATTGAGCTCGCGGTTCAAGACACTCGGATGTGCCGCGTAAGACTGGAATGTCAACAGCTTGGCTGGTACCGTGTGGGACGTGCCGTCGCCCATGTGCTTGACGATTGGCCCGTGTGATCCGACCAGCACGTTATAGCCGTCGTCGCTTTGCGCACGCGTCCACGCATCGATTTCGCTCGCGGCGATCATGTCGAGAAAGGCGACAATGTTCTGCCCGCCCGCCGTCTTAGCTGCAACACGTGCCATCAAAACTCCAGGATCGTGAACGATGTAGGAATTGTGATTCGCGGGCACGACCTAGACGAGTGAACCGATGTCAGCAAGTCAACAAAAAGCCCCGCACAAAGGCGGGGCTTGGAGGGGGTGAACTGGGGATTCTAACGTCAGAAAAGATCAGATTGCACGGCGCTTTGTTCGCAATTGTCCGAGCGCTTTAGAATGCGCCAGACATGCCGGTCCGACATCCGGTATTCGCGTGCGAGTTGCGTTGCTGCCTGTATCGCGCTCGTGTGCTGAGTAAGCGCGTCGAAGTCAGCCCGGATTTTTCGGTGAGTCAACTCTCGAAGTGCTTGAGTGCAATTCGGAATATACAGCGGCGAGCCGCCAAAGCAAGCCGTCAGTCGGTCGGCTGCTTGAGCGCCCACAATGGCAGCAAGCATCTCATAGCGCACTTCACCGAGACGCGTCTTTCTCATTGCCACAGGGAAGGTCGTGCCGCCGAGCGCTTCGACCAAGCGTACGGTCGAAGGCAGGCCAATGAGGCCGATGATTGTCTTCACAGCATCGGGCAACAAATGCTCGACGTCCGCCAAGCTCATTTGGCCCTCCGATTCGCATCAAGCTGCAATGCCGCGATGAGCTTGCGAAGCATTTCAGCATCGCAGAACTCGATCGCGTCAACCTTGCAGATACGTTTGACCATGCCTTCCGCGTAACGCCATGATCGTCCCGAGTGAGTAAGCAAGGCCTCGACCTTGCGAAGCTGCGCCTCACGAGGCAAGGCAACGCGCGGGCGACGCCCGTGCTTGGACGTTGCAACAAATCCACAGCGCCGCATGTGTCGCAAGACATTCTCCGCACCGATCACATCAAGCTCGCGCGCGGAGTCAACGCTCGCCACCGATCGCAGCATGGCTCGATAGGTGTCGTCGTCAAGGCCAAGCTGCCTCTTCCCGATATGAATCTTGGCAAGCATCTGTTGAGTGATCATGGCAAATTCTCCGCGCCCACCAGGGCGCGTCCATCGTTGAGATCAAGCAGCGGCGAAATCGAGGGTGATGTTCCGCCACGCGCCGGTCGTTTCGTCACGCGCGTAAAACCGAATGTATGGCTTAGTTCCAGTTACTCGGATGCTGTCGCTGATAGCGTGCATCGCCGTGTCCCATTTAGGATGAGCGATTGCAAGGCGGCGCAATCCGAGCACGCGTGCCGTATTCACATTGCCTTGCCTGTCGACATGAAACGCTTCGTTGATGAGCGCCTTAATTTCGTCGCTACTGCCTTCGGTCCACTCTCGAATGCATTCATCGATCAACTCTTTGGCCGCCTGCAACTGCTCGCCGAATTGAATATGTTCAGCAATCTGACGCACGACCCGGAATCGACCGTCAAAGGTGATTAAGGAGATGTTGCCCTTGATGGTGCGAATCCTGACCCCGTATTGCTCACTGCTGACTTGTACGAACGCCTCGACATCGGAGAAGGCGCGCGCTTTGAAGTCGCGGAGTCGCTCATGCAATTGCTTTGCTTCATCGACCAACTTCATCACCGCCTGGTCGCGGAGTTGGTCAACTGGCTTTACGCTTGCTGCGGGAACGTAACGGCCGCGCGCATCACGCACGAACCCAGGGATGGTAGTTTGAGTTGTCATAAATCTTCTCGGTTAGACATCTGGCCGGAGGCTGCCGCATCCGATTGAGACTGCGCTGACGATCGCGATGAAGTGCACTGCACATACGCATCAAGGACGATGTCCAGCGCGCCAGTTGGCGCGCGTCCGGAACGCTCAAGCGCCTGAATCGCACGAACATGGCGCTCGACCGACTCGATGGCTGCGGACGGCATCCCAGCAGGCTTAAGCGCTGTGTTTAGCGGATGGGCAAATAAAGGTGTAAGGATTTTCATCAAGCTGTTTCCAACAAATTCTGCCGAAGGCACGCGCGAGGCGTGCCGTTGGCCGAGAGTTGCGCAATCTAATGCGCTTTTTAATGCATACGCCGACGGCGTTGACTCTCGATCTGATCTTCAAGATGCTCGCGTAATCGAGGGTAGCGAAAGAGATACGACTCCAGGTGAGCTGAAGCAGCCTCTGCGCCTTCGCCGAGGTAGGCGCGAAGAATCGTCTCTAACGCCATCGTTGCTTGGTGTCCGGATTGATTCAGGTGAGCAATCGTCGAAAACTGCTGCATGACCACACCGTTCAAGCGGTGCAGCTCGCGCCGTAGGTCTTCGATGGATGAGAAAGTTTCGGGATTACGCAACACTGGACCTTGACAGATGATGCTCATCTAGTACTCCTATTTAAGAAAGATTGAAATTCGCACTGTTTTTAGCACCGCGCTCCGGCTAATGTCCTTGCTCAGTCCACAGGACTCTGACCTGCCCGATTTTGAACTGGCCGCGCCGATATCGGTTCGATCCAGCACCACCTGTTCGGTAGTAGGTCGCCTCGCCACTTTCGATGAGAGAGGCACACGCTGGACAGCTTTGCACTTGGATCGTGGGCTTTGAGCCGTTTGAAAACTCAATCCCTATCACAGTGAACCCGCGTTCCGTCAACGTCTCGATTGCCGAAGCAAGGCGTAACGTCGTGAGTTGCATGAGTTGATTGATCGGCGGCTTGGTCGGTTGAAGAGCATTGAAGATTGTTTCCATTTTCACCTCGTCTGACGGGTCGTTTCGAACATGACTGGCATGCGCGCCAGTGCGATAAAGCAAAAGGGTTGTTGGTAGGCGGCCGACGCGCTAATAGCTCGAAGCAAACGCTGACAGTTACGATTTGCTGGACGTGCGGACATTGCATTCGACCAAAGACATTCAGGACTCGCGCGGCCAGCCGATCGGTCTTCGCCGGATATTTCTTTGCCAGAGCGAGACAGATCGTTTGACGTGACACTCTCAATTCCCGCGCAACGTCTTTCTGCGAGCTGATTGCGACCGCATCTTTGAGCAGCGAGAGCCAAATTTCGTCACGCGTCACGGTCCGGCTCCTCCTGCCATACGACCCTTCCAAGGTTCGGGTCATAGACCGACCTCTTGCGCTGAATCATCGGCGGGCGCGGCCCGGTGTAGCTCGACGGGCTACAGAATCGATAGCGAGCCTGCTTCGCTCCCTTGCCGCGAATGAAAGGGTGGCCTGAATCGACAACCGTGAGATAGCCCGCCTGCGCAAGACATTTGACATAGGCCTTCGCCGCCGCCTCAGCCACGACAACGTCCGGAGTCGATGCGCGTAATGCCAATTCTCGCGGGCAGAACTCGCCCATGATTCGCATGGTGCGCCACATGTTTTCATTGCCGCGCGAATTCGTCACCGGTCGTCCGCTGCGATCAAGTCGTGGAGCTTCGATGCCGGTGTTTCGCACGAGGCGATAATGTTTGCGATCACCAATCGCTTTGCGCTCTCCCAACGGTTCGATGATTCCTCCACGTTCGAGCGCTTGAAGATATGTCTGGACAGTGCTCTTATCGATATCGGCGAGCCGCACGACGCTATGCGCGCAGAAGTCGTCCTGTTGACCGCGTATCGCTTCCCAAACACGTTGGCGTGGGCCCTTGCCACCAGCTAGTTCGATGTGTGCGGGTTTTCGAGCCATCATTGGATCCTCCGCTTGGGCGCGTCGCCGGTGTAAAGCTCTCGCTTTCCCCAACTCGCAAGATCGATTACCTTCATTCCAGCAATCATGGCCTGCTCTTGAATCCGGTCGAGGTTCACGCACACGCGACGCACTGAACCATTAGCGAGACCGACGACATGTGACAACAGATCGTCGTGGATATCGACATTTGGACAGTAGATTCCCGTGAGCTTCTTGGCGTCATCTACGGTGACGGGCTGCGCGGGAATCCAGTCAAGCATACGACCGTGCATGCGCTCGATTTTCTTGAGCTTGGCGGGCAAACCTTCTTCGCCGATCATCAAGATCGGTGCATGACTCGATTCATAAAGGTCTCTTACGAGTTCAACTGCATGGCGATCGACGATATGGTCCATCTCGTCGATGATCAGCGGCCGATTACTGTGCGCGAGTTCTTCCGCTATCTGATCAGCCATCTCCGGAATCGTCCCAGCGGGCTTAATACCCATCTCGAAAAGCACTGACTTCAGAAAGTGCTTTTTGGTCCACACTGATTTCGCTTGCACGTAATGAGCACGGCGTGAGTTGGCGACAAAATTTGCAGCGATGCTTTTGCCGTACCCTGACGGGCCATAGAACACCACCATCCCGGGAAGGCCAGTCGTGCGTGAGGAAGCCCGTTCAATAGCGATATCGCAAAGTGCGATATTCGTGATTTGCGCAATGCTTCCAGCGGCGGATTTGAGTCTTGCCTCTTGTTGTGTCATCATTCGTTCGCTTTGGTGTTATCGATTACTGGCGAGCTGCCACTCGCCAGCCTCTTCAGCGCGGCGCTTTTGTGCCGCGAACTCTTTGCTTTGCGGATACAGTCCGTACCATCTCAGGTCGTCTGTGTTTTCGGGCAATCCTCCGTCTGATACGAGTTGATCGAGTTGCTGCCAACGTTCAAACCGTTGTGCAGGGGTCTCGGGCATCTCAAAGACTTCGGCCGATTGAATGTCGATCGGTCGTTCAATGCTCGATTCTGTCGCGTCAATCACCGGCATGCCGGCAAGACGCGCATCGATGGAGGCGCGTGAAATCTCGCCGAAACCTTCGATCTGCAACACCTCGGGCGTCTCAATGTCGAGCGCTTTTCGTCCGCGTCGCTCTGCCTCCACCTCCTGCAACTTTGTTTGAAGGCGTGTCGCACGTGCATCAGCGCGTTTTTCGCGAGCATGCTCGATGGCGGACTGCGGCATGTAGTCGCGCTCATTTGCACCGGCATCTGCTTGGCAGATGTACCGTCCATCGAGCGCATAGACCCATACGGCACGGGAGTCGTTGATGTCGTACGCAACTTGAACCTCGTCACCGTGAAACTCGACCAACGCCGGACTTGAATAGTGGTGATTCAAGAGCCGCACCTCGCCTCGCGCGACCGTACGCTTGATTCTCGGACGGAACACCAAGCGGACGTCATGCTCGTCAAGCGTGTCAGCCGTCCAGCCATCCGCGACATGCTTGGCCCATTGTTCATTCGGCGACATGTGCCTACGCTTTCCCGTGCCCGCATCACGGATGACCGGCAGCGAGCTATGCGGCCGTTCGTTATATGCGTCGAATTGCTCTTGGCAAAATTGGATGAATGCATCCCATCCAAGCAATGTCATCGCACCACCATGCCGAAGCGCGTCACGTGTAATTTTGAACATCGCGTGTTTGGCCTGGCGGTCCATGTCCGCGCCAACATACGAAGGTAGCTTCTTCGCGGCGGCCACCCACAGCGTTTGGTGAAGACGCTCGATGACGCCACGCGCCTGCGAGTTGTAAGGAATCGAGTGCGTAACAACGAATCCGAGCCGACCTTGCACACCAATGCCTTCGTCTTTTAAAAAGCGCGTTTTTATAGCCAGACCCATTGTCGACGTAGAGCGTACTCGGCACGCCACACTTAAGTACTGCGCTGCTCAGCGCGTCAAGCACGGCAAACGACGACTCCGACAGGTCCAACGAAAAACCGACTGCGCGCCGCGTGGCGACGTCGATGATCGAGGTGATTTCTGGTCGGAACGGGCGACCGTGCAAAGGATGTTGAACCTCTGCATCGAACGTATGCCCATCGGCAGACCACACGTCGTTCGGCAGCAGCTTGTCGAACGTGCGCCGAATAAACGGCAACAGGGTCTTGAGCTCGCGTGATCCCATCCTCCCGGTCTGTAACGTGACGTTCCCAAGTTTTTCAATGAAGCGCCGTACCTGATGAATGCTCGGCACCGCGAAAGGCGTATCTCGTGCTCTACAGTGCGCCACGAACAATTCATAGGCTTCTCTCACCGTGGGCTTTTGCGGCGTTTGATACTGTTCGAGAAACAATTTTGCCCACTCCGGGATGACAAAGCTTGACGCCGGTAACTTCGGAGCTAGACGACCCTGCTTGGCAAGACCGAGGTAACGCTTGAGCGTACGCATGCTCGGATACTCGTCACCCTTGCGGCCGCGCGTGTCTTTGGCCGCCCGCAGCATCGCGAGCATGTAGTCATCAAGATTCCCGAGGCGCGCTTGCGTCAGCAATGTGTGCATCGCCGCCTCTTGCGAGACCCGACATGTCGTCATGATGTTTTCGAGCATCGACAGAATGCCTTTACGCGCATCCCCTCTCAGACGCTGCGTGTCTGTCTCGACAAGCAGCAATTGCTGCTCTCGACGGACTACCTTCTTGGAGGAAGACGGCAAGGCAGATGCAACAAGCACCACTGCTGAACGGCGGCGTATTTCCGTTTGCGCTTCGATTGGCAAGCTTTCGAGCGCATATTCAAGACCGCCGCCTCGGCCAGGACGCTCTTGAGATTGCCAACTCGAGAGTTTTGCTCTCAATCTCACTCCTTGCTCCGTTCTCGGCATTTTGGGCAGGCTCATTTCAGCGAGCTCTCGCGCAGCATAAAAGGGCTTAATCTTCCCCATCGCTCGATTCGCGCTCATGGCCTATACGATGGCTACCGTCGAGCTCGCTCTGTCACGGCGCAAAGTGGGCTTGGCATCTCGCGTCCAGAGTTCATCGGCAGGCTTGCCAATGACTTCAGCAATTCGCATCTCAATTCGCTTCGATCGAGCTTTGCCATCTAGGACGCGCGTAACCATTGATCGTGATACACCTAATTCGTCTGCCAATCGAGCAGCGGTGTAACCCGCGACTCGCAATGCTGCCTTGAGAAATTCCGGATGCATGCCGTTATCCTTTGGGTTAACTTGTTGACCTACGCACAGTCATTCGCTGTGTGAACTCATGTTACGCACATATGTGCGTATGAGCAAGCACTGGATACGCACAAACATGCATAATTTTTTTGTTCGGCTGAAGGAGGAGAGGGAACGCTTAGGTATGTCCCAGCAGGGAATAGCCGATGCTTGCGGCGTTTCGCTACGATCTCAGCAGAATTACGAAAAGGGTGAACGTAGCCCGGATGCGGAATATCTTGCGGCGCTAACCACTGTCGGTGCCGATGTGATTTATGTGTTAACAGGAAAGCGCCCGGAGTCGAGCGTTTCTACGCTCTCGCCTCGCGCTAAAGCGCTGCTTGATAATTACGAGCACTCTTCAGAGGAGGCGCGGAGGGCGATGGATCAGATGGGGGGTGTTCTCGCGAAACAGTCTTGCTGTCCGTCGAAAAGCGTCGCAAACGGGAGCTAGCGGTTCAGCGCATGAGATATTCGATGTCTCTCGGATCGCAGTTCATTCGCCGGCAAACGACGACGTGTACATCGCTCGGTGAGCGCAGAATCGATACACGCCTGGAATCCGCTGGGAGTTCGTGGTCCTTTGACTTTCGAGTTTCATCACGACCTACACTTTCGAGTTTGCTAAGGCCCTAGGTAGGTGTTTTCTTCGCAAGCTATTGATACACAGGGGAAAAATTTAACTCGAAAGTTGCGTTGGAGCTTTAAGGCAGACTTTCGAGATCGCAGTTTGAAGTAGAAAGCGGCGATCGCCGAAGGCTGGATGCATTGCAAGGGGATGTCTCACGCAGCGCCGGGGCAAGTTGCGTCATCGCCTCAACAGGAGTGATATCTCTCGATACCTACACAGCCGACCTGTCACTGATCATCGCTGTGATAGGCGCAATGTTCTGGAAAGCGTTAGCACGTGCCCGAGCGGGTTCTCGTATCTCTCGGGTTTTTGAGTCATTCCGGTGACAAAAACCTCGCAAAAGCCGTGCATTTTGCGTGAGAATTTCGCAAACAGTTCGCGCGTCGCTCCGGACGCTAGCCAGCCGCAATCTCAGACGTACAAAGGTTCTCGGGACTTATCCACAGGTCGCTGCACTGTGACAAATCGAGCACCACCCCACATTTGCATTTCGAGCCTTGCGACTCTCTCACTCGCATCCGCAGCGGACGGTCGGTCATGTCTGCCGCTTCCACCTCATCGCGCCAAAAATTAAAAATTTTCGCGCTAGCCCTCGCTTTCAAATCGCTGAACAATCCTTGCCTCTTTCGCTCTCGATGCAACAAGGGCGCTGGTCGATCCGTTACCGTTCACGCGAGTCCGCGAACGCATCTGTCGAAACATGGTGACGCGGAAACCCGCGCTGTTCGCCACCGCATCGAATGCGTCCGGCACGCTGTCTCGCAAGGTTCCAATGGTCTTCACAAAACAACACTTAGTAGTCGCCCTCGCTTCCGTTACCGTCCTCCTGAGCGGATGTGCGACGGAAGCATCCAAATCACTGCCCGTTCAGGCGGTCAGCATCGCTCAGACGCCCTATGCGGGCAAGCCGGTAGCCGTCGCCGTTGGCAAATTCGACAACCGTTCGAGCTATATGCGCGGCCTTTTCTCCGATGGCGTCGACCGCGTCGGCAGCCAAGCCAAGACCATTCTCGTCACGACGCTGCAACAGAGTCGGCGCTTCTCCGTCCTCGATCGCGAGAACTTGAACGAGACCAAGCAGGAAGCCGCCATCGCAAACAAGCAGCAAGCGCTTAAAGCGGCCAACTACGTCATTACCGGCGACGTCACCGAATTCGGGCGCAAGGAAGTCGGCGATCGGGAGTTGTTCGGCATTCTCGGCAGCGGCAAGAGCCAGATAGCCTACGCCAAGGTGAGCCTGAATATCGTCGATGCATCGACCTCCGAAGTCGTCGCGTCGAGCCAGGGCGCCGGCGAGTACAGCCTGTCCAACCGGGAAATCATCGGCTTCGGCGGCACCGCGAGTTATGACTCCACGCTCAACGGCAAGGTGCTCGACCTGGCAATTCAAGAAGCGGTGAACCACCTGTCCGAACAAGTCGACGCGGGCGCGCTACGAGCCTCCAAGTAAGCATCACTCATCAACACTCAGAAGCATGAATCACAAGAAACTTTTCTCGACCGGCATTCTCTTGCCGGTCGCGGCAGCGTGCGCGCTGCTGACCGGTTGTGCCACGCAATCCACGCCGCCGCTTTACCAGTGGGACGCGTATCAACCGCAGGTGTATGCCTTCTTCACGGGCGACAAATCCGTCCCCGAGCAGATCGACGCGCTCGAAAAAGCTCGCCAGCAAATCCTTGCGAAGAATAACGCGCTGCCGCCCGGCTTCCGTGCCCACATCGGCGCACTGTATGCAAGCGTCGGCCGTTCGGACGAAGCCAGAAAGGAACTCGAAGCCGCAAAGAACGCGTTCCCCGAGTCGTCCGCCTACATGAACCTTTTGTTGAGCAAACTTCATTAAACGCCGGCCATGATCAAGTTCCTCTCTCATAAACTCTTCGCGGCGCTGTCGGTTTTGTGCCTGTTGAGCGCGTGCGCGTCCACTCCGCAACAGAGCGACTACACCGCATTTCGCAACAGCAAGCCGCGCACGATTCTCGTGTTGCCGCCGGTCAACGAGACGTCGGATATCAAGGCGACATACGGCATGCTCGCCCAAATGACGATGCCGCTCGCAGAAGCGGGCTACTACGTCGTGCCGGTCGCTGAAATGGACGAGACGTTCAAGCACAATGGCCTGACTACGCCTACGGACATCCAGAATGTCGCGCCGGCCAAGCTGCGCGAGATTTTCGGCGCGGATGCGGCGTTGTACACGACAGTCACGAACTACGGCACCAAGTTCGTGGTCTTCGACAGCAGAACCGTCGTCACCGCAAACGCGAAGCTCGTCGATCTGCGTTCAGGCGACGAACTCTGGAAAGGCTCCGCGAGCGCGAATGGCAAGGAAGTGGGCGTGAACGTGGGCGTAGGTTACGGGCTCATCAGCGCGATTGCGCAGAGTGTCGTGACGCAGGTCGCGCATACCTTAACCGACAAGTCCTTCGACGTGGCAGGCCTCACGAGCCAACGTCTTCTGGCATCGGGCGGCAAGACGACCGTACTCTACGGACCGCACTCGCCCAAATACGGCACGGACTGATCGCATGCTCGCCTGAGCCCCACAGCCCAGGCGAGCTAAATCACCACCGCGCCTCTTTCCGCCAGCAACTCCCGCAGCACCGACCGGTGGCACCGCGACTCGTCCTCGCAATAACATCCGACCGACAAATTCGTCGAACGCGATAACGCCGCAAGCAAGTCCAGCGATCGGCTCGCCTCGGAAACCGCCATCTCCGCCTTGAATTTCCTCACGAACGCGCGCCATTGCTTGTCGTCTTCGGCCGCGAGCGCTTCGGCGACAAGTTTTGCCGATGGCGCCAGATTTGGATACCACACATCGTAAAAGTCGCGGCTCGCGAACTCGGCTTTCGGCACGCCGCGCGGCGGACGCCGAACCGTGCCGATACGCAGCCCTTCGTCCACCGCGCGTGGCGTGCCGAGCCGCACGATTCGAATCGCCATGATCGTTTTCCTTCGAATGTCACCGGCGAAGGATAACCGCGCCGAAGCAACGCGCGATACACGCTGACAACGCTTTGAAAGCTCCCGCGACCGTGGCGAGCGGAATGCGCCGGGTTCCCGTATCGTTTCGGATTATTCCTCTTCCGCTTACATCCGGAACCGCCGACGTGCCCTCCGAAGAACATCCCCAAAACGCGCCCCGTAACCCCGACGCACCCATGTCCTCGCTCGAGCGCCGCGGCATGCTCGCGATCCTGCTGTCCGTCGCGCTCGCCACGCTCGATACCGCCATCGCCAACACGGCGTTGCCGGCCATCGCGGCCGATCTGCATACGACACCCGCCGCGTCGGTCTGGATCATCAACGCATATCAGTTGGCAATGGTCGCCACGCTGCTGCCGCTTGCCGCGCTCGGCGGCATCCTCGGACACCGGCGCGTGTATCTCGGCGGGCTCGTCGTGTTTCTCGTCGCGTCCGCGGTCTGCGCGTTCTCGTGGTCGCTGCCGACGCTCGTCGCCGCGCGCCTGCTGCAAGGGCTCGGCGCGAGCGCGATCATGAGCGTCAACGCGGCGCTCATCAGCGCGATTTTTCCGCCGCATCGGCTTGGGCGCGGCGTGGGACTCAACGCGCTCGTCGTGGGTATCGCGTTCGCGGTCGGGCCGACGGTCGCATCGATCGTGCTCTCGCTCGGCACGTGGCCGTGGCTTTTCGCCGTGAACTTGCCGATCGGCGTGTTCGCGCTCGCCATCGCGGTGCGGTCGTTGCCGCAGACCAAGCGCGCCGAACACGGCTTCGACCGTGTCGCCGCCTTGCTCAACGTGATCACGTTCGCGTCGCTGATCTTCGCGCTCGGCGAAGCGGCCCAGCGCGCGCCGGCGCATACCGTGCTCGCGTCGTTCGGCGTCACGTTGATTGCGGGCGTTCTGCTTCTGCGACGCGAGCGCGGTCATCCCGCGCCGATGCTACCCGTCGATCTCTTCCGCCGCCCGATGTTCGCGCTCTCCACGATGACCGCGATCTGCTCGTTTGCCGCGCAAGGGCTCGCGTTCGTGTCGTTGCCGTTTTTCTTCGAAAGCGTGCTTGGTCGCAGTCAGGTGGAAACCGGCTTTCTGATGACGCCGTGGTCAGCGCTCGTCGCGTTGATGGCGCCGATCGCCGGACGCTTGTCGGATCGGCACGCGCCGGGTTTGCTGGGCGGCGTCGGGCTCGCGATTCTATGTGTGGGAATGGTGTCGCTCGCGATGCTGCCAGCGCAACCGCATGTGCTCGAAATCTGCATCCGCATGGCGATCTGTGGCGCGGGCTTCGGCTTCTTTCAGTCGCCGAATCTGAAGGCGTTCATGTCGAGCGCGCCGCGTGAACGCGCGGGTGGCGCAAGTGGCACGATCGCGACTTCGCGGCTGATCGGACAGGCCACCGGCGCGGCGCTCGTCGCGTTGTGCTTCAGCATCGCGGGAAAGCATGGTCCGGCGCTCGCGTTGTCGCTTGGAGCGGCGTTCGCGGGCGTGGGAAGTGTGGCGAGCGGATTGCGGCTGGTGACGGCGAGAACGTCGAAGGTGACGTCGTCGGATGCGATTTCAGTCGAGCCGCAGAGGAAGGTTTGAGGGTCGAGCTCGGCGCCGTTGCACTGCACGTTTGCAGTTGCTTGGAAACCCGCGTGAAGGCCGGGATACGCTGAATCTGCAAAGCTTTCGCACGCGCGGCTCGCTTCCGTGAATCCGCGGTGCGGCGCTGCGGGGCGCATCGGGCGGGCTCGCTCGGAGGACAACCCTTCACGCTACAGTTCCTTGACTAGCTCGTTGGCGACTCACCGGACTCACATCCGCCGCACCTTGACCTTCCGCCCCTTCAACTTCCCCGCTGCCAGCTTGCGCTCGGCATCATCGGCGATACCGCGTTGAACGGCCACGTACGTGACCATGTCCATCACGTTGATCTTGCCGATCTCCTCGCCCTTGAAGCCCGCTTCGCCGGTCAGCGCGCCGAGCACATCGCCGGGACGGATCTTGTCCTTGCGGCCGCCGAGGATTTGGAGCGTCGCCATGGGCGGCTTCAGATGCCCAGGTTCCGCCGATGTCAGCTCCGCTAGCGGATACCATTCCACTTCCTTGCGCTGCGCCACTTCGATCGCGCCGACGCGTCCCATCTCGTCCATGCTCGCAAGCGACAGCGCCCAACCTTCCTCGCCCGCACGCCCCGTGCGCCCGATGCGATGCACGTGTACCTCAGGGTCCGGCGTCACATCGACATTGATGACCGCTTCGAGTTGCGTGATGTCCAGCCCGCGCGCGGCGACATCGGTCGCGACCAGCACCGAGCAACTGCGATTGGCGAATTGCACGAGCACCTGATCGCGTTCGCGCTGTTCGAGTTCGCCATGCAGCGTGAGCGCCTCGAAGCCTTGCGCGCGCAGTACGTCGAGCAAGTCGCGGCATTGCTGCTTCGTGTTGCAGAACGCAAGCGTGCTGACGGGACGATAGTGGTCCAGCAGCAAACCCACTGCATGCAGACGCTCGTGATCCTCGACCTGATAGAAGCGTTGTTTGATCTTTGCGTTGCTGTGCTGTTCGGTGAGCTTGATCTCGCGCGGATTGCGCAGGAACTGCTGACTCAATTTCGCGATGCCCTCGGGATACGTCGCCGAAAACAGCAAGGTCTGACGGTCATTCGGACACAGACGCGCGACTGAAGCGATATCGTCGAAAAAGCCCATGTCGAGCATGCGGTCGGCCTCGTCGAGCACGAGCGTGCGTATGCCATCCAGCGAAAGCGTTTCGCGCTGAAGGTGATCCATGATGCGTCCCGGCGTGCCCACGACGATATGCGCGCCGTGTTCGAGACTTGCGATCTGCGGACGCATGGGCGTGCCGCCGCATAGCGTGAGCACCTTCACGTTGTCTTCTGCGCGAGCCAAGCGGCGGATTTCCTGCGTGACCTGATCGGCGAGTTCGCGCGTCGGGCAAAGCACGAGCGCTTGCACGGCGAACTGACGCGCATCGAGTTTGGCGAGCAGTGGCAACGTGAAGGCGGCGGTCTTGCCGCTGCCCGTTTTCGCCTGCGCGATGAGATCGTGACCGGCGAGTGCGAGCGGCAGGCTCGCGGCCTGGATCGGCGTCATCGATGTGTAGCCGAGCTGCTGCAGATTCGTCTGCATCGATTCGTTGAGCGGCAGGCTGCTGAATGAGGTATCGGTCGCCATGGTTATTGCGCGCCTCGCGGCGGGGTTTCGGTGACCTGCTCGTAGGTGATGACGCCATCGGGTGCGTCGTGGCGCGTCACGTAATTGCGCGCGGCGCACATCGGGCAGCGGAACAGCAGTCCCTGACCTTCATTCTTGATGACGACGTCTGAGACGTCCCACGTTGCGTCGCAGGACTGGTTTCGGCAGGTGAACATGTCGGATTTCTCGTTGTTGCGTGATGCACGTAGCCGCGATGGAATGCGGCGAAGTGATTTTCGGTTCAAACCGAAAGTGTACGCGGGTCTGCGGGTGGCGCGGCGGAACCAGGTCCGTGTGTTTTGGGCGGGGGTATGGCGTTGGCGTTCAATAAAAAAACCGTAAGTGCCAGCGCGTTGAAACCTCGCGCGTGGTACTTACGGTTTCGGTGAGATAGCGTCGCGCTACCTACCCCTCAAACATCAATATTCCCCGCCCGCAACGCGTTACTCTCGATAAACGCGCGTCTCGGCTCCACATCGTCGCCCATGAGCGTCGTGAAAATGCCGTCGGCCGCAATTGCGTCCTCGATCTGCACGCGCAGCAAACGCCGCACGGCTGGGTCCATCGTCGTTTCCCAAAGCTGTCCGGGATTCATCTCGCCCAAGCCCTTGTAACGCTGCTTGCTGACGTTGCGTTCCGCATCCGCGATCAGCCACTTCATCGCGCTCTTGAAGTCCAGCACGGCCATCGAGCGCTCGCCGCGCTTGATCAACGCGCCTTGGCCAATCAAGCCCTTGAAGGTATCGGCAGTGGAAACGAGTTGCTTGTAGTCGGCGGTCAATTGAAGATCTTCATCGAACACCGAAACCTTCACGTTGCCATGGTGACGCCGCTTGATATGCAACGAACGCAGCTCGCGAACCTGATCGTATGCCGCCTCGACCGTCACCTCCGGCTTCAACGGGTCCGAACGCAACTTCGTTTCGAGCGCCTTCGCCGATGCCTCCGCCGCTTCCTGCGTCGACAAATCGATGACCGTGCCATCCATCACCGCTTCGAGCGAGGCGGCATCGTAAATACGGCTGATGCGATCGATCACCGCCTGGGCCAGCAAATACGCACGCGCGAGTTCGCCCAAGGCATCGCCCGAAATCGGGTCCGCGCCTTCGCTCGGCACCAGTTCAGAACCCTGCAGCGCGAGCTTCAGCATATGCTGGTTGAGCTCGTGCGCGTCCTTCATATACCGCTCGTCCTTACCCGCCTTGATCTTGTAAAGCGGCGGCTGCGCGATATAGATGTACCCGCGCTCCACGATCTCCGGCATCTGCCGATAGAAGAACGTCAGCAAAAGCGTGCGGATGTGGGCGCCGTCCACGTCCGCATCGGTCATGATGATGATGCGGTGATAGCGCAGCTTGTCCAGGTTGTAATCATCCTTGCCGATGCCGCAACCCAGCGCCGTCACGAGCGTCACGATCTGCTCGGATGAAATCAGCTTGTCGAAGCGCGCCTTCTCAACATTCAGCACCTTGCCGCGCAACGGCAGGATTGCCTGGAACTTCCGGTCGCGCCCTTGCTTGGCCGAGCCGCCCGCCGAATCTCCCTCGACGATATAAATTTCCGACTTCGCCGGGTCCTTCTCCTGGCAATCCGCGAGCTTGCCAGGCAAGCCGACGCCGTCGAGCACGCCCTTTCGCCGCGTCATTTCGCGCGCCTTGCGAGCGGCATCGCGTGCACGCGCGGCATCGACGATCTTGCCCGTGATGATCTTCGCGTCGATCGGCGTCTCTTGCAGATAATCTTCCAGCGCCTTCGCGACGATTTCCTCGACCGGCGCGCGCACTTCCGACGACACCAGCTTGTCCTTCGTCTGCGAACTGAACTTCGGCTCAGGCACTTTCACCGACAGCACGCACGACAAGCCTTCGCGCATGTCGTCGCCGCTCGTCTCGACCTTCGCTTTCTTCGCGATGTCGTGGTCGGCGATGTACTTGTTCATCACGCGCGTCATCGCAGCGCGTAAGCCCGTCAGGTGAGTGCCGCCGTCGCGCTGCGGAATGTTGTTGGTGAAGCAGAGCACGCTTTCGTTGTAGCTGTCGTTCCACTGCATGGCCACTTCGACGGTGACGTTTTCACGCTCGCCCGTTGCATGGAACACGTTCGGATGCAGCACCTGCTTCTGCTTGTTGATGTATTCGACAAAGCCCTTCACGCCGCCCGCAAAAGCGAAGTCGTCTTCCTTGCCGGTGCGCAAGTCGGTCAGCCGAATGCGCACACCGTTGTTCAGGAACGAAAGCTCGCGCATGCGCTTGGCGAGAATGTCGTAATGGAATTCGACATTGCCGAAGATGGTCGCGTCCGCCAAAAAGTGCACTTCGGTGCCGCGATTTTCGGTGTCGCCGACTACTGGCATGGGCGAATACTGCACGCCGTTCTCTTCGATAAGCTCGCGGTTCTGCACCACGCCGCGCGCGAACTCCATGAAGTGTTTCTTGCCGTCGCGGCGCACGGTGAGGCGCAGCCATTCGGACAGCGCGTTCACGCACGACACGCCCACACCGTGCAAGCCACCCGACACCTTGTAGCTGTTCTGGTCGAACTTGCCGCCTGCGTGGAGTTCGGTCATCACGATCTCGGCGGCGCTGCGCTTCGGGTCGTGCTTGTCGTCGCGTTTCAGGCCGGTAGGCACGCCACGGCCGTTGTCCGTCACCGAAATGGAGTTGTCCGCGTGAATGGTCACGTGGATGTCGTCGCAATAGCCGGCCAGCGCTTCGTCGATGGAGTTGTCCAGCACTTCGAAAACGAGGTGATGCAAACCGGTGCCATCCGACGTATCGCCGATATACATTCCCGGGCGCTTGCGCACGGCCTCCAGACCTTCGAGGATCTGAATGGACGATGCGCCGTAGCTGTTGTCGGGTTGCGAATTTGTGTTTTCAGTCATGGAATTTTCCGGTTCTGCGTCGCTGCTTCGGTTACTGCTCGAAACTTTTCAAAACACCTTAAAAACGCCAAAGGGGCGAGCCGCCCCTTGGTGTGTTCGTGGTACCTGAACGCGTCAGATGCGCATCGGCATCACGACATACTTGAATTCCTCGTTTTCCGGAATTGTGATGAGCGCGCTGGAGTTGGCGTCGCCAAGGCTCACTTGCAGCGTGTCGACCTTCAGATTCGCAAGCACGTCGAGCAGATACGTGACGTTGAAACCGATGTCGACGGTATCGCCCTGATACGCGATTTCCAGTTCTTCCTGCGCTTCTTCCTGGTCGGCATTGGTCGACATGATCTTGAGCTGACCCGGCTCGACCAGACACCGCACGCCCTTGAACTTGTCCGACGTGAGAATGGCCGCGCGCTGCAGGGAGCGCTGCAGTTCTTCGCGACCGATTTCGAACGTGTTCTTGTGCGCCTTGGGAATCACGCGCTGGAAGTCGGGGAACTTGCCTTCGACGAGCTTCGACACGAGTTCGACTTGGCCAAAACTGAACTTAACCTGCGTCGCGGCGATGTCGATCTTGAGCGTGTCGTCGATGTCTTCGAGCAGACGCTGCAATTCGAGGATGGTCTTGCGCGGGATGATGACTTCCTGACGCGGGAACGTGCCGCCGTCGATCTTCATGGACGAGAACGCGAGACGGTGACCGTCCGTTGCGACGGCCATCAACTGGTCGCCATCCACCACGAGCAACATGCCGTTCAGGTAGTAGCGAATGTCTTGCTGGGCCATGGCGAAATACACCATGCCGAGCAACTGGCGAAACGTTTTCTGCGGAACCGAAAGGCTCGCGCCGAAGTCTGTAGCCTGGTTGACGGTAGGAAACTCGTCCGCGGCGAGCGTCTGCAGCGCGAAGCGGCTCTTGCCGGAGCGCACGGTCAGGCGCTTGTCGGACAAGTCGAGCGCAACCTCACCCGGCGGCATGGCGCGCAAAATGTCGAGCAACTTGCGCGCGGCGACCGTGGTGGCGATCTGGTCGCTGCCGACGCCGAAATCGGCGCGGGTGGTGATCTGGAGTTCGAGATCCGTCGAGAGGAACGACACATCGGCGCCGTTCTTGGTGATCAGCAGATTGGCGAGGATCGGCAAGGTATGGCGGCGTTCTACGATACCGCTCACGGTTTGCAGCGGCCTTAGAAGATTGTCTCGTTCGGTCTTGACCAGTTGCATAGAGTTCCTTCGTTGATGTGACGGCCTGTCCGCCGGTTTTGCCACCGCTGGTTTTGTCACCAGCGGTTGGTTCGCCGCGCTCGCCGGACAACCTCGTAACACGCGTTGCCGGCCCCCCGCCGGTCACTCGCGAATGCTTGACGCCAGCCGCCCAGGCCACGGACAGCTAAACCTATATTGTGCCTTAAAACGGAACCGCCCCCGAAAATTGGGGGCGTTTTTACCAATAAACAGGTCCGGTGGCGCAATAATCGACGCGTTCGCGCCGGCTCAACCCTTCAGCGTTTGTTCGAGCACGTGAAGTTCGTGATTGAGCTGCGCATCCGTGCCGCGTTCGGCCGCGATCTTGCGCACGGCGTGCAGCACGGTGGTGTGATCGCGACCGCCAAAAAGCTCGCCGATCTCGGGCAGGCTCTTCTGCGTCAGTTCCTTCGCCAGATACATCGCGATCTGGCGCGGGCGCGCGATATTGGCCGGCCGCTTCTTCGAATACATGTCGGCGACCTTGATGCTGTAGAAATCCGCGACGGTCTTCTGAATGTTCTCCACCGAGATCTGGCGGTTCTGCACCGTCAACAAATCCTTGAGCGCTTCCTTGGTCAGCTCGATGGTGATGTCGCGGCCATGGAACTTCGAATAAGCGAGGATCTTGCGCAGCGCGCCTTCGAGTTCACGCACGTTCGAGCGCAGATGCTTCGCGACGAAGAACGCGACGTCTTCGGACAGACTCACGCCTTCGGACTGCGCCTTTCTCATCAGAATGGCGACGCGCATTTCCAGCTCGGGCGGCTCGATGGCGACCGTCAAACCGGAATCGAAGCGCGAGATCAGACGGTCGTCGATACCGGAGATTTCCTTCGGATACGTGTCGCTCGTGATGATGACTTGCGCCTTGTTCGCGACCAGCGCCTCGAACGCGTAGAAGAACTCTTCCTGCGTACGCGACTTGCCCGAGAAGAACTGAATATCGTCGATCAACAAAAGAT
Organism: Caballeronia sp. LZ001; assembly: GCF_031450875.1. NCBI lineage: Bacteria > Pseudomonadati > Pseudomonadota > Betaproteobacteria > Burkholderiales > Burkholderiaceae > Caballeronia > Caballeronia sp. LZ001. The sequence continues at coordinate 3,165,439 of NZ_JARTVX010000004.1, forward strand.
CGAGCGAATGGTAGTAACGCTTGAAGTCGTCGAACGCCTTGCGCTGATACGCCTTCACCACGTCGGAAACGTACTGCTCCGCGTGAATGTAGCGGATGCGCGCGCCCGCCTTGTCCATCAGCAACTGATTGCCGATAGCGTGGATTAGATGCGTCTTGCCCAGGCCCACGCCTCCGTAAAGAAAAAGCGGGTTGTACGAGATGCCGGGATTGTCGGCGACCTGAATGGCGGCCGCGCGCGCGAGCTGATTCGCCTTACCGGTGACGAAATTGTCGAAGGTCAGCACGGGGTTGAGCTTCGAACGTTCGTAAGCGGAATCGGTTTCACCGCCGGCCGATGGGTTGCCGCCCGGACGCCACGTGCGCCGGCCAGCGGCGGCTTCGTTGGCGTCGAGGCTCGGCAAGTCGAAATCGGCTTGTTCGTCCTGCATGGCCTGAGCTTGCTGGGCGGCTTCCGCCGCCAGCGCGTTCACGTGCGCGGCAGCGTTCGCGTGCGCGACGACCGAAGGCGCTTGCGGTGCGGCGGCCGGCGCGGGCGGACGCGGCGCGCCGTCGGCGACACCCGCGCCAGCCGCCGGCCGCGGCGCGGCGTTCGGCGCCTGACCGATAGCGCTGCGAGCGGTCGCTTTCGGGTCGAGTACGAACTGGACGTCGATCGTCGCGCTAAAGTATTCGCGCGCCATATCGGCAATGCGTCCCGAGAACTGGCTCTTCACCCAGTCGAGCTTGAAGCGATTGGGAGCGGCTATGCGCAAGGTGCTCGCGTCGGCATCGAAGTCGACCGGGGCCAGCGGCTTGATCCACGTGACGTACTGCTGCGGCGTGAGTTCACGCTCCAGCAATGCCGAACAGTGTTCCCAGAAATCGTTCATCGAATGCGGTCGTTTTATGGTTGGCTCCGCGCTCCTGACGGCCGTGCTTGCCGGATGCGCAAGCGCCTCGGCAAGTCCCGGCACAGCCATGCAGGCATGCTCCGGAGGCTTACGCCGCAAGGGTTTGCGGGCGAACGGCGGGCCGAAGCAGTAGGCGGATATTTGGGAGTAAGGCGAGATTCTAACGCCAAACGGGACCGGCGCGCGAGTTATCCACAGGGTCAAATCAGCGCGTCCGACAGGCTGGAAATGAACATGATGCGAGCATGGCGAGCTTCACTATTACGCTAACCTATTGACGGTCAATAGGAAAACGGTTTAAATAGCGGGTTCCGCGAAAACAGAATTCCTGAACCTCCGGTCGTTGCGCCCGTTGTGCCTCTCGTGCCTGCGGTTATCCACAGTCGGAACACGGTGGCGCCAAAGCCCGCGCGGTCGATCAATACTCAAGTGAGAGCATCATGAAACGTACTTACCAACCTTCCGTGACGCGCCGCAAGCGCACCCATGGCTTCCGCGTTCGCATGAAGACCGCTGGCGGCCGCAAGGTCATCAACGCTCGCCGTGCGAAGGGTCGCAAGCGCCTGGCAATCTAAGGCTTTCCGGTGGCTGGTCGCGCACGCGTGGTACAGGCCGTATCTGTCCTGAAGCCGGGCGCGCATCACGAACCGGCAGGCTGCTTTAGCGCCGCACAGAAGTCTTGAAACAGGACATCGTTCAGTTGCCGGCGCAGGCCGCGTTCCCCAAGGCCGCAAGGCTACTGAAAACGGATGAGTTCTCATCCGTTTTTCGTTTGCGCCCATGGCGACGTTCGCCGCATTTCGTGCTGTACGGGAAACCGACTGGGCAGGAGGCGCGTCTCGGCCTCGTGATCGGCAAGAAGCAGGCGCCGCGTGCAGTCACGCGCAACTTGATCAAGCGGCACGCGCGTGACGCGTTTCGGTTGCGTCGCGAAGCGTTGAGCGGTTTCGATATCCTCGTGCGCTTGCACGCGAAGATCGACCGCAAGGCCATGCCGAGCGCCAGTTCGCCGCCGCTCGGCGCGCTCGTGCGAGGCGAACTTGAAGCATTGCTGGACCGTGCCGTGCGCGAAGTCGCGCGCCGTGCGGCTGAAACCGTGGCGGCGCCGCCTGGCGTGCCCGCCGTAGACGACACCTCCGGCCCTTCCGGGTCATGAAGCGCGGTCTGCGTCTCGAATCGCCGGACACGGCGAACGGGGCGCGCGGCGCGAAGCTTATGCAAACGGCACTAATCGCGTTGTTGCGCTTCTACAAGGTTGCTGTGAGCCCGCTGCTCGGCAGCCGGTGCCGTTTTTATCCCTCCTGTTCCGACTACGCGCGCGAGGCAATCCAGTATCATGGCGCCGCGCATGGCACGTATCTCGCCGCCAAAAGGCTTTGCCGCTGCCATCCGTTCTCGGCGGGCGGCGTCGATCTCGTGCCGCAGCCTTCCGATTCGCGATCAGATTCCACGCGGGTTTGCGAGCCGGCCGCGGAATTCGCTCAAGAAAAGCATTCACCACTAAACGGCGCTGATGCGCTTACCGATCGACACTGAGACAACGCATGGATATCAAACGCACCGTCCTATGGGTCATCTTCTTCGTGTCAGTTGTCATGCTGTTCGACAACTGGCAGCGCGACCATGGGCGCCCGTCGATGTTCTTCCCGAGCGCGACGCAGCCGGCCAAGACCGCCAGCAACCCCGCACCGGGCACGGCCGCATCGGGCGCGCAGCCTTCCGAATTGCCCAACTCGCCGGCCGGTACCGCCGCGCCGGGTTCGACGACGCCGCCCGCCACGGCGGCCGCGCAACTCGTCAAGTTCACGACGGACGTGTATTCCGGTGAGATCGACACGCGCGGCGGCACGCTTTCGAAGCTCTCGCTCGTGAAGGAAGGCGACGGCAAGCAGCCCGACCTCTACATCACCCTCTTCGATCACACGCCGACCCGCACGTATCTCGCGCGCACGGGCCTGCTCGGCGGCGACTTCCCGAACCACAACGACATCTTCACGGCGGTGCCGGGCCAGACGTCCTTGTCGGGCGACGCCAAAACGCTGACGCTCGCGTTCGAATCGCCGGTTAAGGGTGGCGTGAAGGTCGTAAAGACCTACACATTCACGCGTGGCAGCTACGTGATCAACGTCGATACGAAAATCGAGAACGTCGGTAGCGCGCCGGTCACGCCGAAGCTCTACATGGAACTCGTGCGCGACAACACGCCGGTGGAGACGCCGCGCTTCTCGCACACGTTCATCGGGCCGGCGGTCTACACGGACCAGCATCACTTCCAGAAGATCGACTTCAGCGATATCGACAAGAACAAGGCTACGTTCGCGCCTTCCGCCGACAACGGCTGGATTGCGATGGTGCAGCATTACTTCGCGTCGGCGTGGATTCCGCAGCAGGGCGCGAAGCGTGACATCTACGTGCAGAAGATCGATCCGGATTTGTATCGCGTGGGTGTGCAGCAGGCCGTGCAGACCATTGCGCCGGGACAGACCGCGACCGTCGATGCGCGTCTTTTCGCCGGTCCCGAAGAAGAGCGCATGCTGGAAGGTATCGCGCCGGGGCTCGAGCTCGTGAAGGATTACGGCATGGTGACGATCATCGCCAAGCCGCTTTTCTGGCTGCTCGAAAAGATCCACAGCTATGTCGGCAACTGGGGCTGGGCGATCGTGCTGCTTACGCTGCTCATCAAGGCTGTGTTCTTCCCGCTGTCGGCGGCGAGCTATAAGTCGATGGCACGCATGAAGGAAATCACGCCGCGCATGCAACAGATTCGCGAGCGCTTCAAGAGCGATCCGCAGAAGATGAACGCGTCGCTGATGGAGCTTTACAAGACCGAGAAGGTGAATCCATTCGGCGGCTGTCTGCCGGTCGTGGTGCAGATTCCGGTGTTTATCTCGCTGTACTGGGTGCTGCTGTCGTCGGTGGAAATGCGCGGTGCACCGTGGATCGGCTGGATTCACGATCTGTCGCAACAAGACCCGTACTTCATCTTGCCGGTGTTGATGGCTGTATCGATGTTCCTGCAGACCAAGCTGAACCCGACGCCGCCGGACCCGGTTCAAGCCAAGATGATGATGTTCATGCCGATCGCGTTTTCGGTCATGTTCTTCTTCTTCCCGGCTGGTCTCGTGCTGTATTACGTCGTGAATAACGTGCTGTCGATCGCGCAGCAGTATTACATCACGCGCATGATGGGACAGCGGAAGAAGAAGGCGGCTTGAGGTTTCTTTAGGTTTGATGTGGAAGTGGATTTGAAAACGCCCGGCATGCCGGGCGTTTTTGTTTGCTGTCGATCTTGTAGGTTCAGGTCAGCTTCACCGCTTCGCCGCCCCATAAAACTGCTGCACAAGCTCCTCGACCAGATACCGATGATGCGGCGACAACGCCTCGATCTTCGACACAAGCTCGAGCGTTTCCCCGGACGCCGGGTATTGCTCATCCCGTACGAGCGGCTTTGGCGTCCCCTGAGCGATACCGCCCGGCGACGGTCCATAGTGCAGCCAGTGCAACTCCACCTTGAACCATTCGGCCAATACTTCCAGCTTGTCGATGGTCGGAATCGAACGCCCGGTGAGCCACTTGTGCGCCGTTTGAGGGGAAACCGCTTCGCCGTGATAACGGAGACTGAATTTTTTGGCGAGATCGGTCGCGCCGCGCAGCTTCTCAGGTGCGCGGGTCATCGAGAACTTAAGCCGCTCGGAGAAATCGGCTTTTTCTTGTGGTGTAGGCATAGTGCAATTGTGCGAGGCAACCGTTGCCTATGCGTCAACCAATCGCGTTAGAAGTGGCGGAAATATTCGTCGTTTTATCTTGTGTAAGCGTTACCGATCACTGCCAAAAGGCAATCAAGCTTGGCTCTCAGACCGTCGTCAGTGCTGCCTAAGCTGCGAATTTGTTGTAGAAAATGGCGTGAGTCGCATGCGTTTGTCCGTATCTCAAATAAGATACGTCAAGAATTTTCCTAGCGGGCGTGATGTCCGGCAGCTACGCGTCTCAGCGCGATACAATCCCCGCACCCGAAATCCCTGCTTTCCTCACATGTTCAGCAACGACTCCGATCCGATTGTCGCCATCGCCACCGCGCCCGGACGCGGCGGGATTGGCGTCGTGCGGCTGTCGTTCGGACGCGCGGGTGAGCGCGCCGCGCACCTCGCGATGTTCGCGCTGTGCGGCCAATCGTTGCACGCGCGCCACGCTAGCTACGTGCCGTTTCTCGACGGCAACGGCGAGGCGCTCGATCGCGGCATCGCGCTCTACTTTCCCGCGCCGCACTCGTACAGCGGCGAATATGTTCTTGAATTGCAGGGTCACGGCGGGCCAATCGTGCTTCAACTCGTGCTGCAACGCGCGCTCGACGTCGGACGCGAGTTCGGCCTGAGACTTGCCGAGCCCGGTGAATTCACGCGACGCGCGTTTCTCAACGACAAGCTCGATCTCGCACAGGCCGAAGCCGTCGCCGATCTGATCGAGGCCAGCACGGAAGCCGCCGCGCGCTCCGCGGGCCGCTCGCTCGAAGGCGCGTTTTCGCGCGAAATCCACGCGCTCGTCGAAGACGTCATCAATTTGCGGATGCTGGTTGAAGCGACTCTGGACTTCCCCGAGGAAGAGATCGACTTCCTGGAAGCAGCGGACGCGCGCGGCAAGCTCGCACGCATTCGCGAGCGCTTGAACACCGTCCTCGCCGATGCCCGGCAGGGCGCCTTGCTGCGGGAAGGCTTATCGGTCGTGCTGGCCGGGCAGCCGAACGTGGGCAAATCGTCGCTGCTGAACGCGCTGGCCGGCGCGGAGCTCGCTATCGTCACGCCGATTGCCGGCACCACGCGCGACAAGGTCGCTCAGACCATTCAGGTGGAAGGCATACCGCTGCATATCATCGATACGGCGGGGCTGCGCGACACGGAAGACGAAGTCGAGCGAATTGGTATCGAGCGGACTTGGGGTGAGATCGAGCGCGCCGACGTCGTGTTGCATTTGCTCGACGCCCGCAGCGGGATGACGAGCGAAGACGACGCGATCGCCGCGCGTTTCCCCGATGGCGTGCCGGTCGTGCGCGTGCTGAACAAAACGGACCTGGCGGGCACACCAGCCGCAAGCCGCGACGCGGACGGCGACGCGCGCCAAGTCAATCTCTCGGCGAAGACGGGCGAAGGCATCGCGCTCTTGCGAGAAATGCTGCTCAAGATTGCCGGATGGCAGGCAGGCGCGGAGAGCGTGTATTTGGCGCGCGAACGGCATCTCATCGCGTTGCGGGCGGCGCGCGAACATCTGGCGCTGGCGGCCGCCCACGCCGATCAGAACTCACAGGCGCTTGATTTATTCGCTGAAGAGCTGCGCCTCGCTCAAGAAAATCTCAATGCAATCACGGGTGAGTTCACTTCCGATGATCTACTGGGCGTGATTTTCAGCCGGTTTTGCATCGGCAAGTAACCAGCCATACAACGTTTCCCGGCTATTTCCAGCAAAGGCTTATCCGCCAAGCCTTTCAGGGATTATTTGCTATACTTTGACGTAGCTTGAAAACGCTAGTAATCGCGGCTTGTGGTACACAGGATGGTACACAGCGCCGCGAGCAGCGATTTTGTGTACCAAAAAACCCCTCTATGCCCCGCGCCACCAGGCCTCTCAACGATTCTCAGATTCGCGCGCTGAAGCCACGCGCGACCCGCTATTGCCTAGCCGACGGGAACGGCCTCATCCTTGAAGTGATGCCGACGGGAAGGAAAGTCTGGCGTTTCCGATATTCCCTCCATGGCAATCGGCAGCCACTAGTTACCATCGGTGAATACGGCAAAATTTCGCTGAAGGCGGCGCGAATCAAGGCACAGCACTACGCCGCGATCGTCGCATCCGGCGTATCGCCGGTTTCCACCGCTCGACAGGATCGTGGGGCGGAAAAGCGCATTGACACTCTGAAGGATTGCGCTGAACTCTATCTCGCCGCAGAAATCGACGGCAAGTCGGCGGACTACCGACGAACGACGCGACGGACGCTCGAAAAGGACATCTATCCCGCCATCGGCAGCATGCGTATCGGCGACGTAAGCGCGGCCGATGTGCTCGCAATCTGCGACAAAATCAAAGGGCGCGGCTCGCCGAAGATGGCGCTGCACACGCGAAATGTATTGAAGCGGCTTTACGAGTACGCGATCGCGCGCCAGCTCGCGAGCGTCAACCCCGCGTCGATGATCCCCGCACGCTTTGTGGCAACGACTGAGAGCCGGACGAGAGTGCTGGCACCAAATGAAATCGGCACGATGCTGCGCGCCATTTATGCATCAGATATTCGCCGTCCATTGAAGCTTGCTCTGCATCTGCTGACGCTGACGATGGTGCGCAAATCGGAATTGATTGAAGCAACTTGGGATGAATTCGATCTTAACGAGGCCGTCTGGAGAATCCCTGCCGCGCGAATGAAGAAGGATCGGGAGCACTGGGTATATCTGCCCCATCAGGCCGTCGTGATGCTCACAGAATTGTCGCAAACGCGCACGAGCCGCACCTTCGTCTTCCCCACAGTGCGCGGTCCAGATCGACCAATTGCGAAAAGCACGCTCAATCAGGCCGTCAAGGCGCTTGGCTTGGAGGTCGAGCACTTTGTGCTGCACGACTTGCGCCGAACCGCGTCGACGCACCTGCACGAGATGGGTCAGTCGTCCGATGCGATCGAAAAGGCGCTTGCTCACTCGATCAGAGGGATGAAAGGCGTTTATAACCGTGCCGAATACGGAACAGAGCGGCAGCGGATTTTGCAGCTATGGGCCGACTTCGTGGACGCTCAAATTGATGAAGGCCAAGGTGTTTTGATTGGCCGCTTCAAACGAGCGTCTTAAAAAAGGGTCCGCGCCTGCCTCTGTGAGGTAAAACGGGGTTCCCCTCTCCGTGCGGCGCGGCAAATCAGCAAGGGGCGCGTGAAAGTGCAATGGACACTCCCGACTACCGATATTGGATGGCTCTCGATCGATGGAACCGCAGTGAGGCGGCGATGTTGCTGGATAACAAGGATCCGGATAAGCATCGCGGCGCAAAACTGTCGTCCCCCGACGCTGACCATATCTATCCCGACGCTCGAAAAATCTATCGCATGTTGGAGCGATTCAGTTGGGCTTCATATGGAGGCAACGAATACAAGACGAAGGAGCGCCCGCTATACATCATTGACGCAGCGCGTCGCATGGGGATAGCGGTGCCTGAGCCGCTCTTGCAAGAGGCAAAACGTCGCCAAGAGCGCGACCAACCGATCGCAGAGCAACCTGATTCGGTAAGTCGTCCTGCGTCGTCGCAAACAAAAGAACGCGCGACCATGCTTAAGTTAATCCTGGCGCTGGCGTGCGGCGGTTACGGAATGAAGGTTGATGCGACTCGCAATTTGCAAGCGAAGTCTATGCGGACCGATTGCGAACGGCTTGGAATCCCTTTAGATGATGAAACGATAAAAAAATATCTGGACGAGGCTAAAGCGCTCCGTCGGGCAATACTCGCCGAGCAGGGCCCGTATAACGCGCCAGCAGCATCGCGTGGATCGTCATAACGCTATACGCACTGAGACGGAGTGCGATGTATTGCACGCGAATGCGCTGTATTAGGGCGTATCGGTGCGAAACAGTGCATATCCTACCGGATTCCATTAGACAGAAAATCGCTCAAACCCTTTGTGCACAAGGGTTTGAGGGCGATAGCATAACTGACACAAAGAATCCTGAACCTCCCCGCAAAACCTTTCCACTAATAGATCCGCATCCGAATTCGGATATTGCCGCGGCCATCCGGACACTTGATAGCGAATAAAACTAAGAATTGCCACGCCTTCCCAACTACAGAAAGGTTTGAACGTGGCAAACAAGATCTCTCCGACGCGCGCTAAAGGCGCAAGGGACTCACACCCGATCTCGCTTCCGCTCGATGGTCTATCGCGCTGGAATGACATTAAACACTTTGTGCCGATGAGCCGAGAAAGCCTTCGGCAACGCGAGCTTTCCGGGCGTTTCCCGCGACGCCAATATCTGACCAAACGGTGCGCTGTCTGGTCAAATCGGGAAATCCATCAATGGTTCGCAGATCCGGTCAACTATCGGGCGGAGACTGTATGAAGACGAGCATCGCTAAATGCAGCCAGACGTCGATCCAAGCCAAATACGACGGCGTGCAGATCTCGTTCACCGGTGATGCATGGTTCAACGCTACTGCCGCTTCTAAGAAATACGGTAAAAGCCCGCATGAATGGACGCGCTTGTCGGACACGGTGCGATATGTCCGCGCCCTCGAGAATAGAAACGGGAAAATCCCGTTTCTAAAAGTCGTCCGTGGCGGCCGCGGTCGGCCAGACGCGACTTGGATGCACCCGAAGCTTGCGGTTCGCTTTGCCCAATGGCTGGATGTCGATTTCGCAGTTTGGTGTGACGAGCAAATCGATCACATTCTGCGCGGAGGACTGTCGTTGCTTTCGAAGAGCGGCACGCAGCGCAGCGACACACCGGACCGTGAGCCCTTGCTCACAACGGCCGCCGCTATCGTCGCTCGCCATCGCCTCCCCTTCTCCACCGTCTACGAAGCACTCAACACGTTTGCCGGCGTCGCGCATGCCCGCGAGATGAGCTGCGATCAGGTAGCAGACGCGTCTCTGTTCGGATCTCGGCTGTTAAACGGAACGGCAACCGCAGAAGACTTCGCGTTGCTGGAGCGGCGGCGCATTGAATTTGGCGCAACTGCAAGCCAAACCTCCCTTCTGGGAGGTCTGTGATGATAGGCAAAAAAAAGGCTGGCGCATTTGCCAGCCAAATGAACAACCCCGAAAGCGATATTAGGTCAGCGCGAGCACAGTCGCTATCTGTCGGGTACGAAAATGCACACGGCTTGACGAGGCGGGAATCCGTCGTCTATCCTGTGAAACGTGGGAGGAGACATCTCTCGCTCGGGTTTAGCAGCTCGACTTGCATATGGCGGACAACCGCCTCTCGGCGGTATTTTTTCGTCCGCTGCCATGTGTTCGCCTTCAATGGCCGGGCCTTGGTGGGGGAGCGTTCGCGCTCGCCGGTTTCCATATGCGCCGGTCTGCTAACCCTGCCTTGTGCCTGGCCACCCCGTTTAGCAGCGGGGGCCGGGTTCGCTAACTCTGCATATGGAGGCCGCACCATGCGACTCGCTATCCCCGCTCGTTCTGAGCAAATCAAAACTCCGCTTCAAATCCAAATCATCAATCGCGCCCTGCGCGATGCAGCGCTCGCGCCCAGTGCCAACGACGCGCTCGACTGCTGCGCCGAAGCACTTCTTCACCTTGCTGAAATCGCCCGTGCGGAGGCGCGCCATGACTAATCTCGTCCCTAGCGCCAACCGTGCACCTGACATTGGTGAACTCTTCATCGCAGTCCAGCAGCTTGATGCTCTGCTTGCCGTGATCGAAGAATGCGCATCCGATAACGAGTCTGGCCGTGCTTTCTTGCTCGCTCAGCTCGGCCAAGTCATGACAGCAGACTTGCTGAAGCAGTTCGATACGGAGGTTCGTCATGGCTAAGACCACAGAAGCGATCGTTTGTCGACACACGACGGCCGCAGGCTTGATTGACTTCTTCTTCGAGCGCTTCAACACCGCCCATGCGTCGGACAGTGAATTGCAATATCTCGCGGACTTCACAGGCACCGTCGCTGACATGGCTGAATCGCTGTCTACGCTGACCGCGGGCATCGGTATGTTGGTGAGCGCGGATAGTCGGTCGGAGAACAAGCACCTTCGCGTCGAAGCTTTGCAGGGTAAAGATGAACCGTCACTACTCTTTCATATCGCGGCTGAGATCGAGCTGATCGCTCGCATTGCGGAAGTAGCAGCCGACTCAAACGGCTATCTGCAACAACGGTTCATTGACCGTCTCAAGGTTGAGCGCTCTCGTCGTAGCTTTAACGATGAGTACTCCTCACAGGAGATTAGTCATGGCTAAGCACAGTGAAATGCCGACGAAGGTGCAACAGATCCACGACACCTTGCAGATGCTGCTGATCGCTATCAGCCATCTCCCTATCAGCGACGATCACCCTATTTATGGAGTCGTGCACATGCTGATCGATCAATCTCGCGATGTCGCCAATAAGCTGTCTGATCCTCAGTACGCGGGTGAAAGCACGAGCGATAAGAGCGGTTCGAAGGAGGACGTATGAGTACGGTCGATCAAGACAAGATGGTGATGGAGGTTCAGAAGAACGCGACGCAACGCGTTCGTATCTCGCATCGCTGGTACAAGGGCCGTCAGTACGTTGATGTTCGTCTGGTGGTCGTCGATATGGCGGGTGATTTTGTGCCGACTCGACAGGGCATCATGCTTCGCCCGGAATTGCTTGCGCAGGTCATTCAAGGGCTGACGCTGGCCGCGCGGGAGGTTGTATGAAAACCAGACAGAATATGGGCAAGAGGACGGTCATTCTGCGTAGCGCCCAAGAAATTTGGGACGAGCGCTGTCGAAAGCAAGCTTCCGCTAGCGGCGCGGATCGTCGCATAAACGAGAACTACGAACTGGGTATGCCCATCGCTGAGGGCGAGTATGCAAGCCCGACGCAATGTGTGCTGATGTGCGGCTTCCTCGTGTTTCAGAAGAAGAAGGTTGATGAAGAAGTGCGCCAGTACGCACGCCGCGTGCTCGATGTTGTATTTGCCGCAGCCGCCGAGAACGGATTTCGCAACAGCGATCTGCTTGAAACCATGATGTCCAAGCGTGAACCCTCGCCGCGCATGCGCGTTCTCGCAGGACAAGCGACGGCGGCGATCGGCGACAACCTTGCTTTCGCTCGCGTGGTTGCACGGGCAGGTGTCATTGCGGGAGGCAAGCAATGAGCACCGTCTTTGACCATCATCAGCGCATCCTCGAAGCACTGTCATACATCCCGCCGGACTGTGAGCGAGACGTATGGTTTCGAGTTGCTGCTGCGTTGAAAAACGAAGAGGGAGAAGCAGCGTTCGAGACCTTCGACATGTGGAGTAAGGCAAGCCCGAATTACTCGGCCGCTGACACGCGCGACACTTGGCGCTCGATCCGTCCCGACGCCGGAATCACGATCGCTACGCTGTTCGCGATCGCGAAGCGGTACGGCTACAACACGCGCTCGAAAGTCGGCACGGTTGTCGATCCGAAGGAGGTCGAGCGTCGTCGTGTTGAGCGCGACGCCCGTGTTGCGCAGGACGCGCAGCAACGAGAGGTGAAACGCAAGCATGCAGCATCGCTTGCGCTTGCCATCATCGAGAAGGCCGAGCCGGCACGCGACGATCATCCGTATCTGTTGCGCAAGGGTGTCAGTGCTGTTGATACCCTTTACGAAATCGACGATACGAAGCTTCAGAAGTTGATCGGCTACCGTCCACAGTGCGGCGGGGCGCACCTCGAAGGGCGAATCCTGATTGCGCCAGTGACCATTAACGGCGCGATCACGACAGTCGAGATGATCGACGAGTCGGGCCGCAAGTCAGCGCTGGCGAACGGCGAGAAAGCGGGCGGCTGTTGGTTCGCGTGCGCCCTGCCCGAGAAGTCCGAGCGCATCCTCATTGCTGAAGGTGTCGCCACGGCGCTGTCGGCTCACCTGTGTACGGGTGAGGCGGCTGTGGCAGCGCTCTCGGCGGGCAATCTCACGAAGGTCACGCAGACAATGCGTGCTGCCTATCCCGATGCTGAAATCACCGTGCTGGCCGATCTTGGAAATGGGCAACAGAAGGCAGTTGAGGCGGCGCGATCGGTGGGTGGCGCCGTCGCTGTGCCCGACTTCGGAGATACGCGTGCAGATAACGAAACCGACTTCAACGACATGCACACACGGTTTGGCACGGCCGCTGTCGCCTCGCAGATCAAGAAAGCTGCAAAGCCTGACGGTGACGGTCGACCAGATAAGGGCTGTGTGCCACGCGGCTTCTCAATAACGAAGGAAGGTGTCTTCTATACAGACGATGACGGCATGCCGCATTGGATGTGCTCACCGCTTCATGTGCGTGCCTTGGTTCGTGATCGCGCGTCCGAGAACTGGGGGCGACTGCTGGAGTGGACGGACGCCGATGACCATCCTCACGTGTGGGCCATGCCGATGGAGATGTTGCGCTCGGACGGCGCGGACATGCGCGGCGAACTCGCTCGGCTCGGACTGGACATCGCGCCAAGCAATCGAGCACGTAACAAGCTCACGGAGTACGTGACGACCGCCAAACCAAAAGCGCGGGGGCGGTGCGTCACTCGCACGGGCTGGCATAGCGGCGCTTTCGTCTTCCCCGACCAAACCATCGGAAACGCGTCCGAACGTGTCATCTTTCAATCGGAGGCAATTATGCGTGCATATTCACAGGCCGGAACGTTAGACGACTGGAAGCGCGACGTCGCTTCGTATTGCTCGGGCAACTCCCGCATGCTGGTCGCGGTCTCGACGGCATTTGCCGGGATGATGCTCGCGTATTCGGGTCAGGAGTCGGGCGGCCTGAACTTCGTTGGCGACTCGTCGACAGGTAAAACGACGGCGCTTCGAGCCGCTTGCAGTGTCTACGGCGGACCCGAGTACATGCAGCGGTGGCGCGCAACCTCGAACGGGCTTGAGGGTTTGGCCGCGCTTCACAACGACACGCTGCTCGTGCTTGATGAACTCGCGCAGGTCGATCCTCGGGAGGCAGGCGAGATCGCCTACATGCTGGCCAACGGCAGTGGCAAGGCACGAGCGGGGCGAACCGGCTCGGCGCGGGCGCGGCAATCGTGGCGGCTGCTGTTTCTGTCGGCAGGCGAGATCGGCCTCTCACAGCACATGCAGGCAGGTGGGAAGAAGGCCAAGGCGGGCCAGGAGGTGCGCCTGGTCGAAATTCCGGCGGATGCGGGTCGGGGCTTCGGCTTGTTCGAAACGCTGCACGGGCAAGTCGGCGGCGCGCAGCTCTCGACGCTGATCAACGAAGGTTGCAAGCGTAGCTACGGCGTTGCCGCCATCGAGATGCTCAATGCTATTGCCAATGAGCCGGAGGTAATCGAACAGTACTTGCGTCAGGAGACAGCCAGATTCGTCGCTGAGCACCTACCGGCTGATGCCAGCGGACAAGCTCACCGTGTTTGCGAGCGACTCGCGCTCATTGGTTTGGCGGGCGAATACGCGACGAATCGAGGTATTACTGGATGGCAAGACGGCGAGGCGCAATCAGCCGCAGCTTATTGCTTTAAAGCGTGGTTGAGCAATCGCGGCGGCGCGGGGAATCACGAACATACTGCGATTCGCGCTCACGTAAAAGCGTTCTTCGAAGCGCATGAAGAGTCTCGCTTTACCGACTTAAACGACATGTCGGAAAGACCGACGATTAATCGAGCGGGATTTAAAAGAACGGTTGACGGTGTTGTTGAGTATCTCGTTTTTCCGGAGGTATTTAAACGCGAAATTTGCAATGATCTGGATGCAAAAAACGCCGCCAAGCTTCTTATCGATTCTGGCTGGATCAGGCCTGCCGCAAACGGGTGGGCGCAGCGCGCTGAGCGACTTCCCGGGAAGGGGCCGACGCGCATGTACGTCTTCACTTCGTCGCTCTGGTCGGGAAACTCTTCACCATCCTGCTGAATATCGCTGTTACGGCTGTTACGCTGTTACAAAAACGCGCAAAGCCCCAGTGGGCGGGGCTTTGCGCGTAACAGCGAAAGCGTAACAGCGAGGCGGTGTAACAGCGCACCGCTGTAACCTCGACGCACGATGCTCCACCGTTCTATCAACTCCGCTGTTACAGCACGCCGCTGTTACGCTTTCGCTGTTACGCGCAAACCTTCACCGGTAAAGGCTTTCGACGAATGTGTAACAGCGTAACAGCCGTAACAGCGAAAAAAAACAGATGGGTGAGACTTTTTCAGCGGATTCCGTGCGGCCATCGAGGCGCCTTACATGTGGCGCTCGGGAAAGAGCAGGAGAAAGTCGTCGCTAACTCATGATTTTGACTCGATTCAGTCGTTAGGAGGGTAAGTACAACCATGCATTTTCATACTATCTTTCATGCATTGACGGTAACCAGATTCCGCTTTCGAATTGCATTTTTCCATGCTATCCATGAATATGTGAAAACATCTACTTTCGGCGTCGTCATCTCTTATCTGCGAAACGACATAACCGATTATCAAAAGAAAAAGCAGTGCAATCAAAATGTATTTTAACTGCCGTCTTGTTAGAAAACATTGCATATTAAAAGAAGAAGTAGATGGGCCGCCGTTTTGAACTACCTAGATCCGCTATTAGATATCAAATGCGGCTGTTCGCAAATCGTACTTGTCCTGGAAATATCGTGTTTAGATAGCAATTGTGGGCAAGACTGACATGTTTGCCTTCGTGCGCCCTCTTAGGTACACGATTCAAAATCGATGACTCGTAGGTTAAGAGCTGCGTTCGTGCTTAGGTCGTCGCTTTACATTCAGAGGAGATGGCGGCAACGCTGGCAAAGGCCTCTCGTGAGGATTCAGGAACTGCGGCGAGCCGGCTACCGACTGCCATCCTCGGTGATGACATACGAAAAGAAAACGGGAGCTCAAGACTTAGCCCCCGTTTGTTGCACACGCAGTGGCGAGGAAGTGGCGAAGTGCACCGCGCAAAACCGTGTCATTGCTCGATTGCCCATTCTTGTGGGTCATCGGTCGCGATTTATCACAATCGCGGCCGACGTAAGGCAGAGACTATTCGCGCGCCTCCTCACCACTCGTGCTCCGCATGTCGGGAGGTACGAGCGTCGGGTGCACTCGGTGGATTGGATTCAAACCTTCGCTCAAGATCTCACCTAAGATATTCCCGATAGCCAATCGACACCGTGTCTGCTCGTCCTCCGGCAATTCGGACCATATTTCTAGAAGCATATTGTTTAGCTCCGCTCCTGCTTGCAACAACGCGCGGTTGAACTTCTCAGCGGTATTAAGATTTTTTATCATGCTCTCGTTTTCCTAGACAGCCGTGTTGAGCTTTGCACTTGTTCACACAGTTAAAAAACCCGAAGCCGTGATCGCAAGTGGGTAAATGGGTTTCGCTACAACATGCTCGACAATCTGATTCCACTTTCTTGCAATTGTCGTTGCCCACGCACTCTGCGGGATGGTTTTGAGTGACCGGATTCTCATCCTGCGAACTGGCTGCCGCAAGTTGGCCACCAGCTGCCATAGCAACGGTTGCTGTACAGGCGATGGCCCCAAGAACGCCTGTCCATTTTAGGCTCAGCGCTTTCATCTGCATCCTCCAAAAGTAACCGGGGATGGCCCTCCCGATGAGGATCGATCCCGGTTGTCACGCGTCAAGCTAACGCGCTATCGAATGATCAGTAAAACCGCCAAGCCTTTGTTCAAAAATCGTTTAAAAAAAGTTCCAAGCGAAGTTTTGCTCCTAACTTCGAGCCTGGTTGTTGAAATCATTGCGCGCCACGTTGTCGTACGTTCGAACTGAATTTCGCGCAGCAACAACCGAATGAAAGTATTTGTCTAATGAATAGTTACAATTGTTATTTAGAGGAATCTATCAAGGATGTTTGGGAAGCCCTCATCGATGCGATCCCACGGTCGGACTCGAGGTCGCCGCTGGCTTCGCCTCCGTTCTCGTATCCTTTCACGCGACCCCGTCTGCGTGCTATGTCGCACCCTCGATCGCACATGCGTCTCGGTTGTCGTGGACCATATCGTTCCGCTTGCGCACGGCGGCACCGACGACGAATCGAATCTGCGTGGCTTGTGCGCGGCCTGTCATGACGAGGTGACGCGTCAGCAGTTTGGGTATCGGGAGAAGAAGGCATTCGGTGCTGACGGTATGCCAGCGGATGGCGAGTGGTCATGATGTGTGAGGGGGGCAGGTCGATTTCTGGGAGCGCTTGGGCCGGACACCGACCGTTCCCCTTCGCGACCATAAACGTGGACAAAAAAAGTAGAAAATGGCTCAACGGGGAAGGAAATCCGCGGCATCGCTGGCAACCGCGCCAACGGTGCCAATCGCGCTCGAACAGCGTCTGGCGGCCCCGCTTCACCTGAGTGACGCGGAGCGAGTGGTATGGTTGGAGCTCGTCAGCGACCAGCCGGCTGCGCATTCAGCGCGACTCACGCTCCTTTGCTGGAGATGTACTGCCGGCACGTCGTCAATGCGCGCACCCTCGCTGACGAGCTGCTCAACTTCGAGCGCGCTTGGCTTGCGCGTGATGATGGTCTGAAACGCTATGACCGGCTGCTGGCGATGAGCGAGCGTGAGAGCCGCGCAGCCTCGTCGCTCGCCACGCGCCTGCGCATCACGCGGCAGGCCGTGGAGCACCCGACGACCGCCGGGCGGGCGATTGCCAATCAGAAGAAGGCGAGGAAACCATGGGAGCTGCTCACGTGAGCACCCGTCGTCGGCTTGCGCGCAGCAAACGCAACATTGAATGGATCGAGGCGCACTGCCGGGTACCCGAAGGCCGTCTTGTCGGTCAGCCGGTCAAGCTTACGAAGGAGCAACGGCGCTGGCTTATGCGTATCTACGACACGCCCACGCGTACCTTCATCCTGTCGATGGCGCGCAAAAACGCCAAGACCGCGCTCTCCGCGTTTCTCGTGCTGCTGCACCTTGTCGGGCCTGAGGCGCGCGTCAACAGCCAGCTCTACAGCGCCGCTCAATCGCGCGATCAGGCGGCGGTGCTATTCGAGCTGGCGGCGAAGGTCGTGCGCATGTCGCAGGAGCTCTCGCAGTATGTGACGATCCGCGATACCGCCAAAGAAATGCTGTGCGGCGAGCTGGGCACATTTTTCAAGGCGCTTTCGGCGGATGCGACGACCAAGTTCGGTCTGAGCCCCGCGCTCGTCATCCACGATGAGCTGGGCCAGGTCACGGGGCCGCGCTCACGGCTATATGAGGCGCTTGAAACCGCAACCGGTGGGCAAGAGAGCCCGCTGTCGATCGTGATTAGCACGCAAGCGCCGACCGATGCAGATCTGCTCAGTCTCTTGATCGACGACGCGCTCACGGGCGCCGATCCGCTCAACAAGGTCGAGCTGTACACCACGCCCACGGACATGGACCCGTTCAGCGATCGCGCCATTCGGCTAGCCAATCCGCACTTCGACGTGTTCATGAATCAGGCAGAGGTGCGCCGCATGGCGCGCGAGGCCAAGCGCCTGCCGAGCCGCGAGGCAACCTATCGCAACTTGATCCTCAATCAGCGCGTGGACGCGCGCAATCCGTTCGTCGCCCGCGCCATTTGGATGGAGAACGGCGAGCCGCCTGCCGACATCGACGGCGAGGAGGTCTCGGGTGGCCTCGATCTATCGAGCGTGAACGATCTGACCGCGCTCGTGCTGGTGTCAGACGCGGGCGACGTGCATCCGACCTTCTGGCTACCTGAGGAGGGTCTCGCCGAGAAAGCGCGAGCCGATCGCGTGCCGTATGACGTGTGGGCGCGCGATGGCGTGCTGCAAACAACACCCGGCCGCGCAATCGAATACGAGTTCATTGCCGAGCACCTGCGCACGGTATTCGATCGCTGTCATGTGAAGGCGCTGGCGTTCGACCGCTACAACATGCGCTTCCTAAAGCCGTGGCTTGAGCGTGTTGGCTTCACTGAGGAGGAACTGAGCCGTTTTGTCGAGTTCGGGCAGGGCTTCGTGTCCATGTCACCCGCAATTCGTGAGCTCGAAGCGCGACTCCTCGCACGCAAGCTGCGCCACGGACGACATCCCGTGCTGACCATGTGCGCCGTGAACGCGGTAACGGTCTCGGACCCAGCAGGCAACCGCAAATTCACCAAGCAGAAGGCCACGGGGCGCATTGACGGGATGGTAGCGCTGGCGATGGCGGTGGGCGCAACGCAACTTAATGCGGAGGAAATGGAGAAAGAACCGCAGATGTTCTTTATCTAAGCATTGTAATTGCATTAAATGCGTGCTATACCGCATCGATGCACAATTGCTATCGATCAACCCCGGTTCTGACGCGATTCGTTGCGAAGAACACGCCCGCGCCGTCGAACAAAGCGTTCTCCCGACTTCAGGTCAAACGCCTCGACGAGGATTCCCGCACCCTCATCGGTATTGCCAGCACCCCCACGCCCGATCGTGTCGGCGATGTGGTCGTGCCAGATGGCATCCAGTTCAAGACGCCGTTTCCGCTGTTGTGGCAGCACGACCCGCGTCGGCCGATCGGCACCGTGACGAAATTGACTGTGACCCAGGCGGGCGTCGAAGTCGAGGCAAGCATCGCCCCCGCGGGGACTGCGGCCTACATCGACGAGGCCTACAGCTTAATCAAGGCGGGGCTCGTGCCGGGACTGTCGATCGGCTTTCGTCCCATCGACGCGGAGTTCGACCGCTCAACCGGGGGCTTTCTCATCAAGGCGTGCGAGCTCTTCGAAATCAGTGCCGTCACCATCCCGGCGAGCGCCGACGCCGCCATTCAAACCATCAAATCGCATGACAGCGCACACGGGGCTATGCCCGTCGTGCGCTTGAGCGCATCTCGCCCCAAGGAAACCGATATGACCATCGCAGAACGACTCAAGGCTGTCGCCACCCGGCGCGCCGCCCACCTCGAACGACGCAAGGCGCTTATGGACGCGGCCGCTGCCGAGGGCGAGCGCACGCTCAATGACGACGAGTCGGCCGAATACGACCAGCTCGGCCTTGAACTGAAGTCGCTGGACGCTCACGAGGTGCGGCTCAAGGAGCAGCAAGCCCTTGAAGCGAAGTCGGCCGTGCCGGTCTCGGGCGGCCCCGCCTCGCACGCCCCGATCATGCTTAAGCCAAATGTAGCCAAGGGCACGGCTTTTACACGCTACGCCATCGCGCTGATGCGCTCCAAGGGTAACGTCATGCAGGCCGTCGAGATCGCCAAGGAGTGGAAGGACTCGACGCCTGAGGTCGAGTTGGTGCTCAAGGCGGCGGTGCAGGCGGGGACCACCACCGATCCGGCGTGGGCCAAGCCGCTGGTGGAGTATCAGAGCATGGCGAGCGAATTCATCGACTTGCTGCGCCCGGCCACGATTGTCGGGCGCATCGAGCACTTCCGGCGCGTGCCGTTCAACATCAAGGTGCCCGGTCAGGTCACGGGCTCCTCGGTCAACTGGGTCGGAGAAGGCAAGCCCACGCCTGTCTCCTCCTTGGCCTTTAACACCACCTCGCTCGGCCACTCGAAGGTCGCGGGTCTGGTGGTCATGACCGAGGAGCTGGTGCGCTTCTCAAGCCCTAGCGCCGAGGCGCTGGTTCAGCAAGACCTGATCGCAACGGTGGGCGGCTTTCTTGACGGCCAGTTCATCGATCCGAAGAAGGCCGAAGGGGAGTACGGCGTCTCGCCCGCGTCCATCACGCATGACCTGAACCCGATCAAGGCATCAGGCGTCGATGCGGCGGCCGTGCGCGCGGACGTGAAGGCCGCATTCGACGCCTTCATCGCGGCCAATCTATCGGTCGCCAAGGCGGTCTGGGTCATGTCCGAGAGCACGGCGCTGGCGCTCTCGATGATGCACAACGCGCTGGCGCAACCGGAGTTCCCGGGCCTCACGATGGCGGGCGGCACCTTCTTCGGGCTTCCTGCGCTGCTCTCGCAAACCGCCGGCGACATGATGATTCTCGCCAATGCGTCGGAAATCCTGCTGGCTGACGATGGTGATGTGACGCTCGACGCGAGCCGCGAGGCGTCGGTCGAGATGGAAAGCGGGCCTAAGGGCGGTGCCACGCAGCTCGTCTCGCTCTGGCAGAACGGCTTCGTTGCGATGAAGGCCGCGCGTTTCATCAACTGGAAGCGCCGCCGCACGCAGGCTGTCCAGTACATCACGGGCGTGAAGTACGGCGCGCCCAAGGCTTAAGCGGAATCATTGATGCGCCTGTTTCCGTGGCATAACAAGTCGGCTCCTCGCGCCTCGGTCGTCCCGGCCCGGTCAGTGCACAGCGCGCAAGCTGTCCCGGTCGGCGCAAACAGCTTTATCGGCATGATCCGCGAGGCGTTTGCGGGCGCGTGGCAATCCGGCGAAACGCTCGACTGTCGAGAGAATCTGCTGGCCTTCTCGGCCGTCTACGCGTGCGTCGATCGCATCGCCTCGGACATCGCCAAGCTTGGCGTGCGCTACGTCAGGCGCGAGGGCGTGATCTGGCAGGATTACCGTGCGCCGCGTTTCACGACGCCACTGCGCCGCCCGAATCCGTATCAGAACCGCATCCAGTTCATCAAGGCGTGGCAAAGCTCCAAACTACTCTTTGGCAACGCTTACGTGCTGCTAATGAGAGACGCGATGCGCAATGTTATTGCCATGTACGTGCTTGATCCGACGCGCGTGCGGCCATTGGTGGCCACAAGCGGCGCGGTGTTTTACCAACTCGGCACGGATGCGCTCAGAGGCCTGCCCGAGCAAATCACGGTTCCCGCCTGCGAAATCATCCACGATCGGGGCATTTGCCCATGGCATCCGCTCATTGGCGTGTCGCCTATCGTGGCGGCGGCCGCCGCCGGCACGATGGGCAACCGTATCCAGTTCAACAGCCGCAAGTTCTTCGGCAACCTGTCGCGCCCCGGCGGCATCCTCTCGACCGACGGCAAGATCAGCGATGAGACCGCCAACCGCCTCAAAACGCAGTGGGAAACGAACTACAGCGGCGAGAACGCCGGACGCGTGGCCGTCGTCGGGGACGGCCTGAAATACGCCACCGTCATGATGAGCGCCATCGACGCACAGCTCATCGAGCAACTCAAATGGGCGGTGGAGGATGTCGCGCGCTGCTATCACGTGCCGCTCTACAAGATCGGTGCGGACCCGACGGGCTCGAAGACCGCCGCCAATATCGGCGCGCTTGAGCAGTCCTATTACACCGACTGTCTGCAAGCGCCGATCGAGGAGTTCGAGCTTTGCCTGGACGAGGGGCTTGACGTTCCAGACGGGCAAGGCTTTGAGGTCGATGTGCGGGATCTTTTGCGCATGGACCCCGTGGCGCGCTACGACGCGCATTCCAAAGCGGTGGGCGGCGGGTGGATGATGCCGAACGAGGCGCGTGCGGCCGAGAACCTGCCGCCGGTCGCAGGCGGCGACACGCCTTACCTTCAGCAGCAGAACTTCGCGCTCTCGGCGCTGGCCGCGCGTGACAAGCAGCCCGCGCCGAGCAACACGGCCGCGCGCAGCGAACCTTACGAGGAGCCGACCGATGGCAACGAGCCCGAGTAAGCCGCTGGTGTCGCTCGCGCGTGCCTGTGCACATTTGCGCGTCTCGCCCGGTGAGGATGACGCTGCCATCAACGACCTCATCAGCGCCGCAAGCGACATCGTGATCGACTATCTGAAGAAGCCCGCGCCTGAGGAGTGGAAAGTCGAGAGCGATTTGACGCCGAGCACAGTGCCGGGTCCGGTTCGCTCGGCTGTGCTGCTCGTGCTCGGGCATTTGTACGCAGACCGTGAAGGCGGCGCAAGTCCCATCAGTCCGGCGGTCGAGTCGTTGCTTATGCGCTTTCGTGATCCGGCGGTGGCGTGATGCTCAGAGCTGGCTCACTCAATCGGACGGTGCGCATCGAGCGGCGTGCGCCCCGCGATCCTAACCACGAAGGCCTGCGCTGGGAGACCGTGATGACGGTTCCCGCGAACATCCGCATGCTCTCAGGCAAAGAGGTAATGGCGGCCAACGCGAACGTCTCGATGGGCACGGCGAGCATCCGCATTCGATACCGTACGGATGTAAAGGCAGGAATGCGCGTCGTCCATGGTGACGCAGCGTTTCACATCACCGCCGTGTTGCCCGATTATGCGAGACGCGAGCATGTCGATCTCACCTGCGAGACGGATGATATTCATTAGCCGTCAGACTGATATCGCACAAGGGTACCCGGGATCGAGGACCCCTTGTCAACGAGAACGGGACTGTCTCACCCGTTGTCCCTACGGGGTAGCCAAATGAAAAAGCATCGTGACCTGACGCAACACGATCGCCACGCGGTGGACGATCTCATCAATCGCTGGGTGGAATGGTGCCGCACGCGCCGCATCTTCGTGCCGCCGGTGAAGTCGAATGTGCTTGCTCGGCTTCGGCCGTCACGGCGCACGCGCACCGATGAACCGGACGCGTTTCTGGACGCCGAGATGCCCTACCTGAACATGGCGATTCACGCGCTTTGCGAACGACCCGATTTCGCGGGTGACGCGGAGTGCTTCCTTGGCGTGTACTGGTATCGCGCCAACATCAAAGTGATCGCGCACCAGCTTCAGTGCTCGCGCGGCACGGTCTATAACCGCGCTCGTGCGTTTGCGAAGCGCGCTCAGTCCCATGGCGTCATGATCCGCCGGATACATGAGCACTCCACGACGGTGGACGGCAACGAGATCTTCGCAACTAGTGAATAGCACTATTCGGACGCCCTCCATTTTTATCGCTGGGGATGCGCTGAAACCGAGTTGGTACACCAGCAACAGTGCTGCCGCACGGCGTTGGTACACAGGTTGGTACACAACGCCAGCGCCGATTGACAATATGCCCTATGCGGTGGGGCGTCGAGGCGTGTTCACTTGTTTATGCATCGGAAAGTAACTCAAGCGAGTTTCGGTTTCCCTATCTCGCGCAACTCGGCGCTCAGTTTGTCGCTTTCCTCCGGCCTTCCATGAAACGCGGCCGGCGTGTTCTGGAACAGCTCGATGCGATACGCCCCGTCGCACATCGACAGAACCATGGTCTGAATCGCGTTCAGACTCGGAGCGAGCGCCGCCGTGCCTCGTGGGCACATGCCTGCAACCGCACGCAAAAGCAAAGTCTGCCCGCTCGCCATGCGTCTGACTTCCCGCACCTTGGCCACGAAAAACGGCGTCGGATGCTGCGCGAAAATCGGTTGCAGATGCGCTTCGATGCACGCGCGGCCATCGATCGTGCTGCCGTCGAATCCGACCAGACTGCCGCGCTCGGCGAATCGCGCGGCCATTGCTGCCGCGTCTTGACGATTCCAGTCATCGAGCAAGCCGAAAAACACGCGGCGCGCGCTAGTCGCCCAATCAGCAAATGCGGTCTGAGTCATGTCGCCCTCTTCCATGCAGCCGCGAAGACGCCGGCGCCCATGAGCAGCGCGCCGCCGGTCCGATTCACCGTGCGCTGCACGGAGGGCTTACGAATTGCCCGACGCGCGCCCGATGCGAGCAACGCGTAAAAGAACGCGTTAGCAGCCGCCAGCCCGACAAAGGTTGCCTCGAACAGCGCGATTTGCGAGACGCTTGCCGCGTGGGGATCGATGAACTGCGGCAGAAACGCGACGAAGAAGATGATGCTCTTCGGGTTGAGCGTGGTTACCGCGTAGGCGTGGGCCAGGATGCGGCCGGTGCGCAGATCGTCGCCGGCCTTGACTGCGTCCGTGTCGATCACCGGCGCGCGCCACAACTTGATGCCCAAGTAAAACAGATACGCCGCGCCCACCCACTTGACCACCATGAACAGTTCCGCCGATGCCGCCAGCAAAACGCCGAGACCGAGCATGGAAGCCGTCATCGACGTGAGGTCGCCGAGCGCCACGCCGAGCGTCGTCGCGAGCGCATACTTGCGCCCGTGCCCGAGCGCGTAGGACACGACCAGCAATACGGTCGGGCCAGGGATTGCAACAAGAATGGCCGATGCGATAGCGAACGGCAGCCACTGAGCAAGCGTCATGGGATGTCTCCTGATTTCGTTGGGATTGATTTATCCATGAACGGCGGCGCGGCGCAATAGGCCGGAAGGCTAGCTAGACATCTCGGCAAAGAATCGATTGCTTGGAAGGTTGGAAAGCGCTCTTGGTCGGGTAATGCGCCGCACAAGAATCGTGTTGAGATAAATCGCTACCATTGGCAAGTAATAACCGCTTCAATTTCCTCCAAATAGAGGGTTTTGATACCTTTCATATTAATACGCTGCGTTCTGACGAACTAACGCAAGCGTGCGACATTCCGGCTTATTGCAATCGCACACAACTTGTGCTTGCAAACTTTAAAACGTCGATTAGCATGGCTTTTGCATTTAGCGGCTTTTAAATACATAGCTAATTTCGAGACGAATTCGTTTGGAGGCTACTCAATGAAGAAGCGCGCCAGTTTTCTCGTTGCAATGGTAGCGACGTTCGCTATCGCTTGCGTTGCGCAGGCCCAGGACAGCGCGGTTCAAGCCCAACAGACATTCACGTTCCGGCCTAACTCATATGGTTGCCTGTCCAAGGACAAATTCGATTCGGCCGATGAGCATGCGAAAGCTGGCGAGCATCAAAAGATGCAGCAATATTTCGAAGGCTTCGAATGCGTTTCGACGCCGGTCGATTCGCATTTTCGCGTATTGCGCGTAGTCGGACACGACATCGAATTCGTCAATGCGTCGAATAGCGATACGCAGGGAATGTGGACTGCCGACCGGTTTATCGAGCAGAAAGGGCTTTGAGTAATTACGAATGACGGTAGCCGACGCGCATCGAATGAATGCGCGTAGGTAAATCATTGCCGTTGAAAATGGTGCCATCTTCCGTGGCGGCGAACGCTCGCTGCGCGCATCTTATTCTTCCAATTTGTTCCTGAATCACCGCACAATGTCGGTCGCGTGAGCGTCGGCGTGCGGTGTCTTGGTATTTGTTCGCCGCCTCTTCTACTTTCCTTGCCGGTTTTCGACCGGCCTTTTGGTGTTGCATGGCCCTCAAATCGACAATCTACAAGGCGGACCTTCAGATCGCCGACATGGACCGCCACTATTACGGCGACCATTCCCTGACCATCGCGCGTCATCCTTCCGAGACCGACGAACGGATGATGGTGCGCGTCGCCGCTTTTGGCCTATTCGCGAGCGAACGACTGGAGTTTTGCAAAGGACTATCCGACACCGATGAACCCGATCTCTGGCAAAAGGACCTTACTGGTCAGATCGAGACGTGGATCGAGATCGGCCAACCGGACGAGCGGCGTATCGCGAAAGCGAGCGGTCGCGCGGACCGCGTGGTGGTTATCGCGTATGCGGGGAGGACGAGCGATATCTGGTGGCAAGGTGTGAAGGGCAAGGTCGAGCGTCTACAGAACGTGACGGTGTGGTCGCTTGAGGAGGGCGTCGGCGAGGCGCTTGGCAAGCTGGCCGAACGGACGATGCGGCTGCAGATGACGGTGCAGGATGGTGAGGCGTCGTTGGGGAGCGCGACGGTGGATCCGGTGATGATTCGGAAGGGGGTGTTTAAGGGGGCGGCGGTTTGATGCCGATGCGGGCGGGTTGAACGACGCGCAGTTTACGTGTGGGATATCGTCAACGCAAAAAGGCTCAGCCGAATAGCTGAGCCTTTTGACTTTTCGTGGTGGAGAGGAGGAGGATCGAACTCCCGACCTTCGCATTGCGAATGTAAAAATCACCTCAATAAAAACAAGGCTTCTAGCGCATTTTTCGATTATTTGCCACAATATCGCCACATTCCATACAAGCGAGCATCGAGAAATGCCGACCGTCCGAAAGCGTGGGCAGTATCAATGGGAGGCGCAGGTACGCCGGCGCGGCTACCCCGCGCAAAGCAAGACCTTTACCACCAAGGCCGAGGCGGAGGCCTGGGCCAGCATGGTCGAATCGGAAATGTCACGCGGGGTATGGGTCAGCCGTAATGAGGCCGAGGCAACAACGCTCTACGAAGCGCTGAAACGCTACGAGGAAGAAATCTCGCTCTCAAAGAAAGGGGCGGCGCAGGAAGCTTCCGTCTTAAAGACCTGCCAGGCTGCTGACTTGGCGATGCGGCCGTTAGCCACAATCCGGAGCGCCGACATTGCGAAACTTCGAGATGAATGGCTGAAGGACTACAAACCTGCCACGGTACTGCGTCGCTTGGCCGTTCTTTCGCATGTGTTCAACGTTGCTCGCAAGGAATGGGGAATGGAAAGCCTGTCAAATCCAGTCGAGCTAATTCGGAAACCACAACCGAACAACGCGAGGACGCGACGCATTGCCCTCGGCGAGCCAGCGGCAGGAGTTCCAGACGCCGACGATCTCGAGTCAGAGCGGGGCGCGCAGGATGGCGAGCTCGAACGTGTTGTCACGGCCAGCAACTCTGCGCTGCTGCCCGCTATCATCTGGCTGGCCGTTGAAACGGCTATGCGTCGGGGAGAAATTGTTTCGCTGCGATGGGAACACGTGGATCTCAAGCGCCGAGTCGCGCATCTTCCAGCCACAAAAAATGGAGACGCCCGCGACGTGCCGTTGTCGCCCCGAGCTATCGCGGTCCTTCAAGCCCTGAAGGACAATCGCGACGAAACCGAGGATACCACCAAAGTTGCCCCCACAAGTGACGGCGTAAGCGACGAAAAACGGAGAGTGTTCGAAATTCGCAGCGATGCCGTCACGAGGGCATTCGAGCGTGCTGTGGCACGCGCGCGCATTAGCTACGTCGAAGAGTGCAATGAAGCCAACCGGCGGCCTGATGGGAAGTTTCTGACAGACCTACGCTTTCATGACCTGAGACACGAAGCCACGTCGCGCCTAGCATCAATCTTCCCTCTGCACGAGCTAACCAAGATCACGGGCCACAAAGATCCGCGTATGCTGATGCGCTATTACCATCCACGCGCCGAAGATCTCGCGAAGAAGTTTCAATGAAACCGATGTCCGCATTTTGATTTGGCGTGTGACCCGATTGCTTTTTTGAGAATTCGCGGTATTTGGTCATAGATGACCGAAACCTGAGAAAGGTTGCGCGCTTCTAGTGCGCGGAGATATTAGAGGCGACGCATCATCAAGGCACCCACTGACCCGCCGCAAGAACGCCCATCCCGTCTGTCACCGACAAGCGTCGTTGATGGATGCATGGAGAAACTGTTTCGCGACCTCTTTGGGGCTCAGAAAGCGCCGTTGGTGTCCGGTCTTATTCGACAGTGCTTCCCGGCCCGTTCTCGCACCAACACTCCGAACTTATGATGGCGCGCTGTTCAAAAATAGACTGACGCTCGACCACCGCTCTGCTATCCTGCGCAGCACCCCACGTTTCGCTGGTGATCGATTGATCCGCTCAAATTTGACCCTGCTCATGCGCCGCCGTCAGTTCAAGGTGGCGGAATTGGCGCGCATTGCCGGAGTTAATCGCAGCGCGGTGACGGCGTTGGCCAATAACCGCGCGAGCCGCGTTGAGCTCGCCACGCTCGAGCGTATCTGCACCGTCCTGGATTGCCAACTGGCTGAGCTACTTGAAATCGTGCCGGACGACGTTTTGCACGCGGGCGCTGCGATGCGCGATGGAGCAATCTAGATGCCGATGAGTTCATCCCGCTGGCAAGCCGTCGCTCAGTCGCAATTCGCTTGGGAGCGTGAAGCGCTGGACTGGCTTCGAAACCATCTCCCCGACCGCGAGCCGTGGCACGTCTGGTCGAATTTCGAATTCATCGACGAGGAAGGCAAGGTCAATGAGGTTGACGCGCTGATCCTCACACCCTCAGGTCTATTTCTGGTCGAGATCAAGAGCCGACCCGGCGTGGTGGCCGGCGACGCCCACACCTGGTCGTGGGTCACGGATGGCCGCGAGCGCGCTTACGACAACCCGTTGATCCTGGCCAACCGCAAGTCAAAGCGGCTCGCCAGCCTGCTGCGTCGGCAGTCCTCTGCGCAAAAGGCCAAGGTGCGTTTGCCGTTTGTCGAGCCGCTGATTTTCTTGTCTGCCACCAGCCTCACCTGCAAGCTCACTGGCACTGCGCGGGCAGGCATCTACCTGCGTGGTCAGCCGAGCAGCGAGTCCGACGTGGGAATCATCGGCGTGCTGCACAACGGCACGGGCAGCGTCCGCGACACCCAGCCGAGCCACGTCGACCAACAGCACGCGCGCGTGCTCGCCCGCGCCATGGCCGAGGCCGGCATCCGACCTTCGAACAAGTACCGCAAGGTCGGCGACTATCAGCTCGGCGCTCTCTTGTCTGAAGGGGCGTCGTTTCAGGACTGGGAAGGCACGCACACCGCGATGGACAGCGTGCGTCGCCGCGTTCGCATCTATACCGTTGCCGCCGCGGCTAGCGCCGATGCTCGCAAGTCGTTAGTCCGGCAGGCACAACGCGAGTTTCAAATCCTCGAAGGCATTGACCACCCGGGCATCGTTAAGGTCAAGGACTATCAGGACACCGAGCTCGGCCCGGCATTGATCTTCGACCACGACGCCAAGGCGATCCGCCTGGACTTCCTGCTGCGTGAGATGGGTCAACTCCTCAGCGTGGACCAACGCCTGCAGATCGTGCGGGACCTGGCCGAGACGTTGAAGTACGCGCACCAGAAGCGACTGTATCACCGTGCATTGTGTCCCCAGAGCGTTCTGGTGCAAGACGTGGCTGGTGCAACCCCGCGGCCGCGTATCATGAACTGGCAGACGGGCACGCGTGAGGGCACCCAGAACAGCGACACGGTTGATCCGGCGCGCCGCACGGTCGGCGGCACCATGCACGTTGACGAGTATGTCGAAGACCCCGGCTTGGTCTACCTGGCTCCGGAGACCTCGCAAGCTGAGGTCCAGCACGGACCGAGCCTGGACGTATTTTCTCTCGGTGCCATCACATACCACGTGTTCTCCGGGCGGCCGCCTGCGGGGTCGGTCTTGGAGCTGGCTGAGAAACTGCGCGTTGGGCAAGGCCTGCGGCTCTCCGACGTGATGGACGGTTGCGGTAAGCAACTGCAGGACCTCATCCAGTACAGCACCAGTCCTGATGTAATGGGCCGCTATGGGTCCATCGATGAATTCCTTCAAGACCTCGACAAGGTCGTCGACGAACTGACGACGCCGGAGCCCGAGGCTACCGTCGACCCTGCCGAAGCTCGCCCCGAAGAGCGCATTGAAGGCGGCTTCACGGTGATCCGCCGTATGGGCAGAGGCTCGTCCGCCGACGTGCTGTTGGTCCGCCCAGATGACAGCGCCGAAGAGATGGTTCTCAAGGTGGCTCTCGACGCCAGCCACAACGACCGGATCACTGCGGAAGGCGAAGCGCTGAAAAAGCTGCGTCACCCGAACATCGTCGAGTGGCAGCGCACGCTCACCGTCAATGGCCGCACTGCGCTTCTGATGCGCAAGGCGGGCGACACCACGCTGGCGCACCGCATCCGGGAAGAGGCTCGCTTGTCCCTTGACCTGTTGCAGCGATTCGGAGAGGAACTCATTCAGGCTGTCGACTACCTGGAACAGCAGGGAGTGGCACACAGGGATATCAAGCCCGGCAACATCGGCATGTCGCAAGTAGGCTCCAAGGGCAAACTGCAATTGGTGTTGTTCGACTTCTCGCTCACGCGCACCTCGCCTGAGAACATATCCGCAGGTACACACCCGTATCTCGACCCATTCCTTTCGCTGCGCAAGCCCCCGCGCTGGGACCTCTACGCCGAGCGGTTCGCGCTTGGCATCACGCTGCACGAGATGGTTACGGGCGCGCTGCCGCGCTGGGGTGATGGCAAGACGCAACCATCGATGCTCGATTGCGAAGCCACTCTGGCGGTGGAGCGTTTCGATCCATTGCTTCGCGACGGCTTCGCAGCCTTTTTCGCCAAAGCACTGAGCAGAAACCCACGCGCGCGTTTCGATAACGCCGAGGAGATGCTGCGCGCCTGGCGCCAAACGTTCGAGGCTGGTGCATCCGGGAGCCAGCAGTCACCGGACCCATTCGAAGCAGTGGCGCGCGTCGCCACGGCCGACACGACCATGGCAGAGTTGGGCTACAGCGTTGAAGCGCAGAACGTCCTCGAAGCTATGGCCATCCATAAT
This sequence comes from Caballeronia sp. LZ001, assembly GCF_031450875.1. Lineage (NCBI taxonomy): Bacteria > Pseudomonadati > Pseudomonadota > Betaproteobacteria > Burkholderiales > Burkholderiaceae > Caballeronia > Caballeronia sp. LZ001. The sequence goes on from NZ_JARTVX010000004.1 coordinate 3,195,944, forward strand.
GCGCGCGAGCTACTGGCTGTGGACCGCGTGCGCTTTCGCTACTTGCGCGGCGTAGGTGACCGAATCCGAAAGGAAATCGGTCTCAAAGCCACGGCGCTGGCTGCCATCCGGCCAGACCTTGTGCAAGGCCGCCCTACGCTGCATGAGGTAGACGCCGAGTCCGCGTCTGCCGGCGCCACCAGTGTCAACGAGTTGGCAGCCCAATTGCTTCCTCGCAGGCCGGTGGGAGACGGCCGTGCTGAAGAAGCGGCCCTGGCCATCTACCTCGGCCTTGAAGAGGCCGAAGGCTCCACGCTGTGGACGCCACTGGGCGTTGCCGCCAATGCGATCTCGCTTGACCGGAGCGCCGTTTCGAGCGCGCTACTGAGGGCCCGCGAGCGCTGGCTGAAGACGCCGCGGCTTACCGAACTGCGCAACCACTTCGAAAGCCTGCTCCCTACCCAGGGCGGCGTAATGACGGTGCCCGAGATGGCATCGGCACTGCTCGCCATGCGAGGGTGCGCATCCCAGGAAGATGCCGAACGCATGCGCCTCGCCACCGCTGTGGTTCGCGCCTGCTGCGAGGCCGAAGCCCAACTGGAACGCCAACGCTTTCAGGAGTTCGAACACCTTCCCCTACCGTTGATCGCCGTCTCCGCGGAGTTGGCCGAATACGCCCGCCGGCTCGGCGCCTCCGCGGACGCGTGCGCCCAGGCCGAACCCTTGCTAACACCGCAGCGAGCACTCGAGACGCTTGAGTCGGTGCCGCCTCCTGCGGCGAACCCGGTGCTCTCGGCGCAGCGCCTGCTCCGTCTGTCCACCGCATCATCTCAGCGCGCAGCGCTGTCTCAGCCGGCAAGAAATCTATCCGCGTGGCATGGCCGCTTCTCTAGCGCTGCGCCAGTCGCTCGGCGCGCTGATGGGTGTGCGGTTCCTTAGGGTAAAGGATGTGCAGGATCGGGTGGCCGGTCGCTACCCAGAGGCTCAGCCACTCCCGCCGCGCCCCCTCCTTGACACTTTGCTCGGCGATGCGGGTGCGCTGCTCTTCTGGAGTGATGATGCGCCGGCAGGTCCGGGCTACGTGCCCTCCACGCAAGCGCTTAGCGCGTCAGTCGGGACCACCACCCAATACTCGCGTGCCACCACGGCCAGTGGCACGCAGGTGTCCGACGTCGGCGTCGATGAAGCGCTTGACCTCTCCATCGAGGCGCAGAAGCTGGAAGATCGCCTCGCCTACTCGCAAAAGGCCGGCGGTTTTCTCGTGCTTACTGTCGAGCCACGCCTTGCGTACCGTGTCGAAGCCGAATTGCTTCGCCGTTTCGGCCGCCAGCGCACGAGCTTCGATGCGCTTATCCTCAGGGCATTGCGACAGCAAGCTGAGGCGTTGAAGGTCGACTGGAACGTCGTGCTTCGTGCCGATGGGGCTGCCGCGACCAGTTCCGATTGGGGTCGTCTGATGCGCCTCGTGCAGAAGGCGGTGCCCCAGGTAAAGCAGGCGCTCCTTGACGCGACGGCACCAGTGCTTCTAGTCAATTCAGGGCTGATCGCGCGCTACGGCCTGATGCCACTTATCGACGAGCTGCGTGACGAGGTGGGTCGGCCGGGGAAGCTCAGCAGCCTGTGGGTGCTGTTGCCGATGGCTTCCACCGGTCTGCCCACCATCGACGATGTCCCGGTCCCGGTCATCACCTCCACACAGTGGGCCTCCGTTCCCGTTGCATGGGCCAAGAACCTGCACCGCGCAGCAGCAGTGTGACCATAAGAATTGAACCACCGCTAATGATCGACCCCAAAATCCTGCTAACTGATTTGACCCGCCTGCTCAGGCGGTTGGAAGACGATCTGCGCGAGCGCGCGCTAAGTCCCGATAGTGGCGTACCAGCATTGCGTGCTCAACTGCAGGCAGAGTGGCAGGCTGCGTGTGATGCCGAGCGTACGGCAGAGACCTTCGAGTCCTGGGTCGAACAGGTCGTCACCCAGGCCGGTGTGCACTGGCTGCTGAGCTGTGTATTCCTGCGCTTTATTGAAGACAACGCGTTGGTGGACAGGCCCTGGCTTAGTGGCACCCCACAGTCAGGCCGTCTGGCCTTGGCGCGCGACCGGCATGACGCGTACTTTCGCGAGCATCCACATGAGAGCGACCGCGACTACCTGCTCTTGTGTTTTCGTGAGGCGGGCGCACTGCCAGGGCTCCACACCTTCTTTGACGAAGCGCACAACCCGGTCTTTCGCCTCGGCATCAGCGGTGACGCTGCGATGGCGGTGATGCAGTTCTGGCAAGAGGTTGCTGCCGACTCCGGGACGCTGGTTCGCGATTTCACGGACCCCACGTGGAACACCCGCTTCCTCGGCGACTTGTACCAAGACTTGAGCGAAGCCACTCGCAAACGTTACGCGCTACTGCAGACTCCCGAGTTCGTCGAGGAGTTCATTCTCGACCGCACGCTGACCCCCGCCATCCGCGAGTTCGGATACAGGGAAGTGCGGATGATCGATCCCACTTGCGGATCGGGGCACTTCTTGCTGGGCGGTTTTCACCGCATGGTGGACGAGTGGTCGCGCAATGAGCCCGCACTCAACCGACGTGACGTAGCGCAGAAGGCGCTGGATGCGGTCGCCGGCGTTGACCTGAATCCGTTCGCTGTGGCTATCGCGCGTTTCCGTCTGCTTCTGGCAGCACTACAGGCCAACGACGTGCATCGCATGACCGATGCACCGGACTTCCGTGTGAACGTGGCTATCGGTGACAGCCTGCTGCACGGACAGCGTTACGGGTTAACCGGAACGGATGACATGTTCCAGAGTTCCGAACACTTCACCGGAACGGGTTTGGGCCATACGTATGCGAGCGAAGACCTGACCGATGTGCAGCGCATCTTGGGCTGGCAGTACCACGCGGTGGTTGGCAACCCGCCATATATCGTCGTGAAGGACGCAGCGCTAAATCGAGCGTACAGGCAAATTTACGCGAGCTGCCACAAAAAGTACTCGCTTGGATGTCCTTTCACGGAGCGCTTCTTCGATCTGGCCGTGACTGGCAAGGTCGGGCAATCTGCTGGCTTCGTTGGCCTAATTACCACCAACAGTTTCATGAAGCGAGAGTTTGGGAGCAAGCTGATCGAGGAAGTACTGCCGCGCCTTGACCTTACGCATGTAATCGATAGCTCAGGCGCATGGATACCGGGTCACAACCGGGATGGCACAGCTACGGTAATTTTGTTTGGACGACATCGTGCACCGGTAAGCGACACAGTACGCACTGTGGTCGGCATGAGGCACGAACCAAGCACGCCGCAAGACCCTGCGCGAGGCCTAGTGTGGTCGGCGATTGTTGAACAGCTTGACCAGGTCGGGTCCGCGAGTGAGTTCGTCAGTGTCTCCGATGCGCCGCGCCCTGAGTTCTGTCACCACCCTTGGAGCATTGGCGGCGCCGGGGTGGGTGATCTTCTGGAACAAATCGAGGATGCTTCAGCAACGCGTCTCGGTGAGATTAGCGACGCGATTGGCCGCACCACGCATACGGGCGAGGACAACGTCTTTTGCGTATCGCCGTCCTGGGTCACCAGAAATCGCGTCGCCGGAGGCACGGTCTCGCTCATTGAAGGCGAGCACGTCCGAAATTACGGTCTTACTGTTGAGGTCGAGACAATCTTTCCTTACGACCGCACGACCGCCGCGGCGAGTGAGGACCTGCCGACTCGAGTCTGGCAACACTTCTGGATGTTTCGCCGACTGTTAAAGGAGCGACGCGACTTTGGTAACTTCATCGAAGAACGAGGCCTACGATGGTATGAGCATTCGATGTTTTTCCCAAATCGCTACCGCAAGGCGCTAGGGATTGCGTTCGCTGACATAGCTACCCACAACCATTTTGTCCTCGACCACGGCGGCAAGGTTTTTAACCGCACGGCTCCCGTGATCAAGCTAGCAGGTAGCAGCACAGAGGACGATCACTTGGGGCTGCTGGGGTTGCTCAATTCGTCGGTGTCGTGCTTCTGGTTGAAACAAGTATGCTTTCCAAAGGACGGTCAAGGCCGAATGTGGGAGGAGCGGTTTGCTTTCAACGCAACCAACGTGACCGAGTTCCCGCTGATCGAGCAGCGCCCGGTAGATTTGAGTCGCCGGATTGACGCGCTTGCGCGGGCACTTGCTGCTGCGCTTCCCGGCGCCTTACTAGCGGCGGCAAGTGCTGGCACACAGCAACTGCCTACCCGAGCCGACTTGGATATAGCGCGTACTCGCACAACCCAATTACGGCACCAAATGATCGCGTTGCAGGAGGAATTGGACTGGCACTGCTATGGCCTCTACCGTCTGCTTCCCGATAGCATGGACGCGTCGACCTTCCGGTCCTCTGCGCCGCCAGATGTAAGGCTTGGAGAGCGAGCTTTCGAGATCGTTCTCGCGCGCCGCGTTGCCGATGGTTCGACCTCGACTAACTGGTTCGAGCGCCATGGCTCGACTGCCATTACTGAGATTCCTGCTCACTGGCCGGAAAGCTATCGCCAAGTGGTGGAGTGCCGTATCGCCCTGATCAAGCGCGATGCGAGCATCGGCCTCCTCGAGCAACCTTTGTACAAGCGCCGCTGGAACGCGCCTTCGTGGCATGAGCTCGAAAAGGCCGCGCTGTTAGATTGGCTGCTGACGCGACTGGAATCCCCCCGGTACTGGACCACCAGCGCCGACCAGCCGCCGCAGCTTAGCTCCACCAGTCGTCTTGCCGATATCGCCCGTCAAGACGCCGACTTTATGCAGGTCGCCGCGCTCTACGCCGACCATGCCGACTTCGATCCCAGCCATCTTGTCGCCGAACTTGTGGCGAACGAAGCGGTGCCTTTCATGCAAGTGCTGCGATACGCCGACAGCGGCCTGCGCAAGCGCGCCCAATGGCAAGAAACTTGGACCCTCCAACGCCGCGAGGACGAGATTGATGAGCGGGTTGATGCAACAGCAGGTTTACGGCGGCAACGGCTTATGGCCAGCGCGAGAGATGCCGCAAGCGGCAGCGAACCCGATGCCAGTGCTCTGCAATTGGTCGAGACGACGCTTCGCACCGAACTCGACCGAGAGAAGGCGGAACGCAAAGCAGCTGAGGTAGGCAAGATCCCCGTTCCCGCCCAAGTACCAGAGCAAGGACTTCGTTAAGGCGGACTTCTGGCGCCAACGCGGCGCTCTAGATGTGCCAAAGGAGCGTTGGGTCAGCTATCCCGGCTGCGAGCGCAGCGCTGACGGCAGCCTCGTTATCGCCTGGGCTGGCTGGGACCATCTGCAGCAAGCCACCGCCTTGGCCACGTACTTCATCGACATGAAGGAGCATGAAGGCTGGAGTCGTGAACGTTTGCACCCCTTGCTGGCCGGCCTGCTCGAACTCGTACCCTGGCTCAAGCAATGGCACAACGACGTGAACCCCGATTTCGGGGCGCGCATGGGCGACTACTACGAGAGCTTCGTGACCGACGAGGCGCGAGCCCTTCAGTTCACGCTGGATGACGTTCGCGCATGGAAGCCAACAGTGACCACGGTCAAACGCGGACGCAAGAAAGCGGCATGAGTTGGCCGCATTGCGCTTCGGGCTAAACGACCGGCTGAGAGAAGACAACAAACATGACACTGATCCGAGAACTGATCGCCATTCCCGAGCAAGTCCACCAGGGCGACTTTGTCCTGAAGCTGGCCGACGGCGTGACGCATGCGGAGGCGACGCTGCGCGACTACGTGGTGACGCCACAGCTCAATGCTTGCTTCAATGACGCACTAACGTTTATCAAGCAGGCGGTTCAGGGAGGCACAAGCAAGGCCGCGTACCTGCATGGCAGTTTCGGCGCCGGCAAGAGCCATTTTATGGCCGTCCTCAACCTGCTGCTTGACAACAACGTCGCTGCACGGTCGATGCCCGAATTGGCCAATGTCGTGGCGAACCACAACGGGTGGACACAGGACCGCAAGTTCCTGCTTGTGCCGTACCACATGATCGGCGCGCGCAGCATGGAGTCGGCCATCCTGGGTGGCTATGCCGATTTCGTCCGCGAACGACATCCGGATGCCCCGATCCCGGGCTTCTACCTTTCGGAGCGGATGTTCCAGGATGCCGTGCGCATGCGCGAGCGCATCGGCGACGAGGCCTTTTTCCGTGATCTGAACTCAGGGGAAGATGCGGGCGGCGGCGACAGCGGGTGGGGCGACCTAAGCGGCGGGTGGGATGCAGCGAGCTTCGAAGCTGCGATGCTGGAGCCACCGAGTGGTGACGACCGCGTACGCCTGGTCGGCGACCTGATCAGCCGGTATTTCACGGCCATCGCCGATGTGGCCGAAAGCCGGGGCGAGGCGTTTGTTCCGCTCGACGATGGACTCAGCATCATGAGCCGCCACGCCGAGGGCTTGGGCTATGACGCGGTGATCCTGTTCCTGGACGAGCTGATCCTGTGGCTGGCCAGCCGGGCGGCCGATGTGAGCTTTGTCAGCAGCGAAGGCACCAAGCTCGTGAAGCTGGTCGAGGCCGGCAATGCCGACCGTCCCATTCCGCTCGTGAGCTTCGTGGCCAGACAGCGCGACCTGAGGGAACTCGTGGGCGAGAATCTGGCTGGCTCGCTGCAACTGCAGTTCAGCGACGTGTTGCGTCACTGGGAGGCACGGTTCCATCGCATCACGCTGGAGGACCGGAATTTGCCAGCCATTGCCGAGAAGCGGGTGCTCAGGCCGGTTTCCGAGGCAGCCCGACAAACATTGGGTAACGCCTTCGATGAATTCCAGAAGGTTCGTCCGGAGGTCTGGAATACCCTTCTGACCGAGACTGCGGACAAGGAGATGTTCCGCAAGGTCTACCCCTTCAGCCCGGCACTGGTGCAGACCTTGATCGCCGTATCGGCGGCACTGCAGCGCGAGCGCACCGCCCTGAAGCTGATGCTGCAACTGCTGGTCGACCGACGCGATGATCTGGATCTGGGACAAATTATCCCGGTCGGCGACCTGTTCGACGTGATCGCCGAAGGTGACGAGCCGTTCTCAGAGGCGATGCGCATCCACTTCGACAACGCAAAGCGGCTGTATAAGCAAAAGCTGCTGCCACACCTGGAGCGGCAGCACGGCGTTACCTGGGAGAACATTCGGATTGGCGATGCCGACCCGGCCAAGGCAAGGGTGTTACGCAACGATGCGCGGCTGATCAAGACGCTGCTGTTGAGCGCACTTGTGCCGGAAGTAGATTCTCTGAAGGCCTTGACGGCGCAACGACTCGCAGCGCTGAACCACGGCACGATCAAATCGCCTATCCCGGGCCGAGAAACCCAAGACGTGCTGCGCAAGTGCAGGGAGTGGGCGGCGGACATCGGCGAGATCAAGGTCACGGATGACACCAACCCGTTGATCTCGATCCAAGTGACGGGCGTGGACATCGAGCCCATCGTGCGCGGCGCGGCGTCTAACGACAACCCGGGGAACCGGCGGCGCCGGGTGCGTGAGATGCTGTTCGAGCAGCTCGGGGTGACCGACACCAACGACATGTTCGCGACCTACCCCGTGCTGTGGCGCAATACCCGGCGTGAGGTCGAGGTGCTGTACGAAAACGTACGCGAGATGTCGGACGAAAAGCTCCGTGGGCGCCAAGGCACCTGGACGGTGGTAATTGATTTCCCGTTCGACGACCCGAAGTTCACGCCAGCGGACGACCTTGCCCGCTTGGCCGCCTACAAGGGCGATGACACGCAGACACTGGTGTGGATGCCGTCATTCTTCAGCGTCAAGGCGCAGCATGACCTGGGCCGTCTGGTAGTGCTGGACTACATCCTGACCGGCGAGCGCTTCAACGACTTTGCCGCTCACCTTGCGCTGGTGGACCGAGGCCCTGCCCAGGCGTTGCTGCGCAACCAACGCGACCAGTTGCAGCAACGCGTTCGACAATACCTTGAGGTGGCGTACGGCATTGCAGGTGACTCGCGCGACGCGGTAGTGAACCCGTTGCCCGCAGAAGACCAGTTCCGATCGCTGGATCAAACGCTGACGCCCCAGTCGCCGGTGGGGGCGAACCTGAAATTGGCCTTCGAGGCACTGCTCGATCAGTTGTTCAGGCATCAATACCCCGCACACCCGGTTTTCGATGCCGAGGTGAAGCCCGCCGTAGTCAAAAAGGTTTGGCCCGAGCTGGAACGCGCCCTCTCGGCCAGCGATGGGCGCGCACCGGTCGGCGACCGGGTGGTGCGGCAGTTGATCCGCTCGATCGCTGACCCGGTGCAGTTGTGCAAAACCGGCGAGACCCACGTTGTGCTGGCCGATCACTGGCGTTCGCATTTCCTTCGCGGCCAAGCCAAAGAGGGCGCGTTGTTCACGGTGGCCAACCTGCGCAAATGGATCGACGAACCGCTTGCGATGGGACTTCCGGCAGAGGTGCAGAATCTGATCATCCTCACCTTCGCAGGGCAAACCAATCGCCGCTTCGTGCTGCGTGGGGGCCCCTACACGCCCGGTATCGACCAGATGTCGGACGAGCTGGAGTTGCGTGAGCAAACCCTGCCGGAACAGAGCGACTGGAAAGCGGCGTGCGAGCGTGCGGCTGCCCTGTTTGGCTTGACGGTACCCATTTCGCGAAATGCGAGCAACGTAGCCAAGTTGGTTGAAGAAGTTCAGAGCAGAGCACGTGAGGTACGGGAGCCGATTGGCAGCCTCGTCACTACGCTGAATGAGAAATCGGCTCTTTTTCCGTCGGCTGGCGATAACCAGCGCCTGAAGACATCACGTTCGGCACTGGCACTGTTGGCCAGCCTGTTGAGCGCCGAAGGCGCCGCAGTCGTCAAGGCCCTCGCTAACGCACCGGTCGAAACCTCTGAGACCGCCATGGGCCAGACATTGGCCAAAGCGAGAACGCTGGACGAAGCCGCGCGCACCGCGGCTTGGGAGATTTTCGAGGCGATGAAGGTACTAGCCGACGACCGACAGGCGGCAGCACGAACGATCGTGTCCAAAGTGGGCGAGGCATTGGCTGCTGATGAGCAGGCGATTGAACTGAAGCCAGCGCTTGGTGAGCAGGGCCGCAGGGCGGTCAGCTTGCTCACCGTCGCGCCGGCGCCAGTGCCAGCAAGAACACCTACATTCGAGGGTACGCCACCCCTGCCATCAGCGGCGCCTGCGCCCACAGCTACGGACGGCGTGGTTCCCCGGCCGACGGTCATCGTGCAGGAGTCGCAGGCAGCCGACCTTGCAAGCCCGCAGGCCTTGGCTTTGCTCGATCAACTTCACGCCGAACTGGACCACGATGCTGATCTGAGGCTCTCGATCTCGTGGCGCCTCGCCAAGCCGGGGTGAGTTAGGCTGAAAGAATTGGAGATCAATGTCTCGTAGAATGAGCGAAACGGAGATCAAATGAATCGAGTACTGAAGGGCACCTACACGAAGGAATTTCGCGAGCAGGCGGTGAGGCTCGTGGTTGTTGAAGGGCTCACGCAGCGCGAAGCGGCCAGCCGTTTATCTTTGTCGGTCAAGACACTGGGTGCCTGGGTTGTTGCTGAGCGCAAAGGTACGTTGGCCAAAGTCGGTGAAGCGCAAAAGCCGCAAAGCGAGCTCGAAGCGGAGTTGGCGCGGGTGAAGCGAGAGCTTGCAACAGTCACGATGGAGCGAGATGTTCTAAAAAAAGCGACGGTCTATTTCGCGAAGGAGTCGCGGTGAAATACGACCGGATCGAAGCGATGCGACATGACTATCCGATCGCAGTGCTATGTCGAGTGTTCGAGGTGGGAGCCAGCAGCTATTACGCTTGGCGTCGACGTGCTGAGTCGCCACGTGCACAGGAGAACGCAAGGCTTGAAGTCCAAATTGCTGCAGCCCATGAACGAACTCGGCACACTTATGGACGCGAGCGGCTGCAAGCCGATTTGCGAGATCACGGCGTGCGCGTTGGTCTTCATCGCATCAGGCGCATTCGCTCTAAACTGGGACTTCGCTGCAAGCAGAAGCGCAAGTTTAGAAATACAACCGATTCCAAGCACGATCTGCCAGTCGCACCGAATTTGCTAGAACGCAAATTTGACATGAGCGCTCCGAACCAGGCTTGGGTAAGTGATATCACTTACTTATGGACCGATGAGGGGTGGTTGTATCTTGCTGGCATTAAGGACCTCTTCAACGGCGAATTGGTCGGCTACGCCATGAGCGAACGGATGACTCGCAGCTTGGTGATGCAAGCGCTTTTCAGCGCGGTGTCGCTCAAACGGCCACAGGCGGGACTGATTGTTCATTCCGATCGCGGCGCTCAATACTGCTCCCACGATTATCGGGATCTGACAAAACAGTTCAGCATGACGATGTCGATGAGCCGCAAGGGCGATTGCTACGACAACGCACCAATGGAAAGTTTCTGGGGGTCGCTCAAAAACGAACTCGTGCATCACTGCCGGTTCGCGACACGCGCTGAGGCTCGACAGGCCGTGACCGAATACATTGAGATCTTTTACAACCGGCAGCGAAAGCAGGCCCGTCTTGGTTATCTGTCTCCTGCCGCCTTCACCCAACGATTTTATAAGATGCAACTCGCAGCCTAGGCCATTGCTCTCCACGATTGACGACCGACCTCAGGGAGCCGCAAGTGAACCAGGGAGCCGGCCCGTTGTCTCTTCCGCAGATCGAGGCGCAGGCGCTCGCGGTGCTGGACCGCGCCAGCGACGCCAATGTCATCGCAATTCAGTCCAAGATCAGAGCAAGCTGGCCTGAAGCCATCACCCTGTCGGGCAGAGAGTTTCAGCTGCGGTGGTGCGAAAACTCCTTGATGGCCCGCGAGGCGCTGTCCACGCTGGAGGAGGTAGGCAGCGAGCAAGCCCAAACAGGGCTCATCTTGCTGACGCCACTGGCTGCACGCGACCTCGGTGACGATGTCGTCGCGCGACTGGCGCGCGCCCAAGTTTTCCGCCCTGACGCCTGGGGCATGGTGCAGCAGCTATTCAAGGCGCGAGAGATAGACGCGAGGCTCAGCCGCTTCAGGTGGATGGCCCAACTGCTTGTCGATCGGGCCAGCATGGGGGCCTATCCGCCAGTTCCGAACGGCTTCCTCGACATGGACACGGCGTGGCGACACGTGCTGGGTCGATGCTTGACCTTGGATGTATCGCGACCGGATGCGGCGATCCTGTTGAACTGGTCACTAGGCGCCGATTCAGCAGGCCTGTTCGCCGATCTGCCCGATACAGCGAAACCTCAAATTGCGGCTTGGCTGGGCGACGCGGCGGGGTCCGTGGGAACACTCATCATGCGGTGCGTCACGGCCGGGAATACGGCAGACGCATTGCCACTCGGCCTGGTCTGCGGCGTGGTGTTGTCGCCTCTCGGCGAAGGTGTCCACGACCTTGCAGCAGCGGCGATCCGACTCGAACGATACTTGGGCGACCGACGAATCGACGTGGCCGACGGGCGCATATGGGCCGGAGAAGCGGCGAAGGTGTTGAAGGCTTTGACAGCTACGCTGCGTCGCACGGTGAACGAACGTGCTGAAGCGCTGCTTCGCGAACTGCATGTCGATGCGTATGCGCACTTGAGCGATATTCTCGCAGTGGGCTTGGATCAGCGGCTCGGGCTGCTGGCGACAGCGCTGAATGCGTTCATGGCCGATCCGTCGAAGGTAAGTCTTGAAACCGCTGAACGGGTTGCCGGTTCTGCCTTGGATCATGCGCATGCCGACCCGGCCAGCACCCGCATGCTGCGCGTGAAAATGGCGCTGAGACTGTGTCGTTGGATGATGGCCGCCCAACCAGAGAGCAAGGGCCGGGGTAGTCGATCTGCGCCGGGGTTCGCGGCCTTGGCCCACGAATATGCCTGCGAAGGAGCATTCGTCGATTGGGCGCGCTTCAAACTGATTGGCGGCGACGACCTTCCCGATCTCTCTTCGGCCTTTGTCGCGTTGCGGGACGCGGCGCGCGCGAAGGCAGAAGCGTTCAACCAAATTTTTGCTCAAGCGTTGCAGGTCTGGAACCGAGAACCCAGAGCCGAGCCTGCCTGCATGCCCGTGGAGGCCATTGTCGAACGCCTGGTCGGCCCGCTGGCGCAGCAGGCGCCGGTGATGTTGCTGGTGGCGGATGGTCTGAGCTACAGCATTTTCCGCGAGCTTTGCGAAGACCTGGAGGCGCTGGGGTGGGACGAGCATGTCGCCGGCCCGCCACCGACACTTTCGGTGGGGATCGCAGCCCTGCCCACAATCACTGAAGTGAGCCGCACCAGCCTGTTGTCCGGCCGCCTGATGGTCGGAGCCGCGCCACAGGAGAAGACCGCGTTCTCGACGCATGCTGCACTTGTGAATGCATCTCGCGCGGGTTCACCGCCAGTAGTCTTCCACAAGGGCGACCTCTCAGACGCCGAGGGCCTGTCATCCACGGTTCGTGATGCCATCGCCTCGATGCAGCAGCAAGTGGTGGCTGTGGTGTACAACGCGGTAGACGACCAGCTGAGCGGATCGAACCAGATTAATATTCGATGGTCGATTGACGACCTGAGGCTCCTCGGCCCGTTGCTTAGCGAAGCGCGACGCGCGCGACGTGTCGTGATCGTCACGGCCGACCATGGTCACGTGATCGACGACGGCACTGTTCAGCGAGGTCAGGGCGATGGCGACCGTTGGCGCCTCCCTTCTGGTTTGCCGGACGCGAGCGAATTGGTCTTTGAGGGCGGCAGAGTGAGAACCGTATCCGGCGCCACGGTGGTTTGCTCATGGTCGGAGAGGGTACGACATGGTGCCAAGAAGAACGGCTACCACGGTGGCGTCTCGGCACAGGAGGTCGTAGTCCCGCTGAGCGTGTTCGCGCCACGCAGCATGTCGCTGAAGGGCTGGCAGCCTGCAGCAGCGCTACAACCAGATTGGTGGGCACCACTCCGCGTTGCGGAGCCTGCAATGCCTGATGATTCGCAGATGTTACCGCGGAAGCTGCCGAAGCCGAAGCCCTTGGCAATGCCGCAGCCGGATCTGTTTGGCGCGGCGGCCCCCGCTGCGGCGACTGCGCCCGAAGTGGACTGGATAGAAGCGCTCCAGTCGTCACCCGCCTACATCGCCCAGAAGGCACTGGCCGCACGCGTGGCGCCCGCCGACGACGACGTGCGGTCACTACTGGATGCGTTGGCGGCCCGCGGCGGGAAACTCTCAAAGGCGGCGCTCGCGCAACGCTTGGGCATGCCCGCCATGCGCATCAGCGGATTCGTCAACGCCGCGAAGCGCGTGCTCAACGTGGACCAAGCTGCTGTGCTGGTCCTCGACGAGACGGGGGGTACGGTGGAACTGAACCGGGAACTGCTGTCTCGCCAGTTTCAGGTGAGGATACGGTGAGGGCCCACAAATGACCAGTCCACAACGAATAGCCGAGGTCATCGAGGCACTGAGGCGCGGCACGGTGCCCAAGGCGGGCCTGGATGGGCTGGCTGTAGGCTACGGCCGCCTTCTGGCAACGCTCGACGAAGAGCTGAACGCCGTGGCTGCCGGACGCGGAGCGTTCAAGGCCATACGCGGCGAATACGGCTCGGGCAAGACCTTCTTCGGGCGTTGGCTGCAGGAGCGGGCCAGAGCGCGCGGCCTTGCGACCAGCGAGGTGCAGATCTCCGAAACTGAGACGCCCCTGCATCGATTGGAAACGGTCTACCGCCGCCTCGTTGAGCGAATCGCAACGGCGGACAGCGGCGAAGGTGCATTCCGAGGCATCGTCGATGGGTGGTTCTACGCATTGGAACGAGATGTGCTGGAGGACGCCAGCCTCGACCCGGCCGACGACGCGACGCTTCTGGCTAAGACAGAGGCGTTGATGGAGGCGAGGCTCGCCAGCGTCACCAAGGTAGCGCCTGCGTTCTCCGCCACGCTTCGCGCTTACCGCCGCGCGCTGCAGGTCGGTGACAACGCCATAGCCGATGGGTTGATGGCCTGGCTCAGCGGTCAGCCCAACGTTGCGGCATCGGTTCGTCGCGCCGCAGGGGTGAAAGGCGATATCGACCATTTTGGCGCGACCAACTTCTTGTCCGGACTGCTGACCATGTTGCGAGACTCGGGGTACGGCGGTCTGCTGCTGGTCCTGGATGAAGTCGAAACCCTGCAACGCATGCGTGCCGACACGCGCGAACGGGGCTTGAATGCACTGCGACAGTGGATCGACGAAATCGACGCCGGCCACTTCCCTGGCCTGTATCTCCTGATCACGGGCACCCAGGCCTTTTACGAAGGCCCACAAGGTGTTCAGCGCCTCGCACCACTGGCACAACGTCTGCACGTCGACTTCGGCACAGACTCAAGGTTCGACAACCCCCGGGCGGTGCAGGTGCGCCTGCCGGCGTTCGGCCACGACTCACTGATCGAAGTCGGCCGCAAGGTCCGCAACATCTATGTCGAAGGGTCGGATGCGGCAGACAGGATTCGCGCTTTGGTCGACGATGCGTACGTCGCGTCTCTAGCCAAGGCGGTCACCGGAAACCTGGGGGGCAAGGTCGGTGTGTCGCCGCGGTTGTTCCTCAAGAAGATGGTGGCAGACGTGTTGGATCGCGTCGACCAGTTCGAGGACTTCGATCCTCGGAAGCACTATGCATTGACGATTTCCGAGAATGAGATGACTGCGCAGGAACGCGCGGCAGTCGGCGTGGACTCGGTCGATGACATCGATCTGTGAGCGTCTAACTCCATCCGGCGGCCGCCCATGAGCGTTGATCCCTTCGAGCGCCTGCACGGGGCGCTCCAATACCACATCGTCAATTCGATGGGCTGGAAGGGCTTGCGATCCACACAGGCCGATGCCGTAGCGCCGATCCTGGAAGGAAAACATTGCCTCATCCTTGCGCCGACTGCCGGTGGCAAAACAGAGGCTGCTTCCATCCCCATCTTGTCGCGCATGGCGACCGAGCAGTGGCCTGGGCCTAGCGTTCTCTACGTGTGTCCCATCAAGGCACTTCTCAACAATCTCGAATCGCGCCTTTCGCGCTATGCCGGCTTTGTCGGCCGGACCGTCCAGGTCTGGCACGGTGACATCGGGCAGGGGGCGAAGGCGCGTGCCCGGCGCTCTGCTCCGGACATCCTTTTGACCACTCCCGAGTCGCTTGAAGGAATGCTCATCTCCACGAAGATGGATCGAGCAACATGGTTCGGGAACGTGCGCGCGGTCATCGTTGACGAACTGCATTCGTTTGCTGGTGACGACCGTGGTTGGCATTTGCGTGCAGTCATAAAGCGCATCGAGGCCTACGCAAAGGACCCTATTCAGCGAATTGGTCTGTCAGCGACCGTAGGCAATCCTGCGGAACTGCTCGACTGGTTCGCTGGCACGGGCGAGCGGCAAGTTGTCGGTTCTTCGTCGATCAGCACTGGTGCCGATGTCACTATCGACCATGTTGGGACGCTCGCCAACGCGGCAACGGTGATCTCGCGGCTGCACCGTGGTTCGAAGCGATTGATCTTTTGCGATAGCCGCTCGAAGGTTGAAGAGTTGGCAGTCGCGCTTCGCAGTCTGAACACGCGGACGTTTGTGTCGCACTCGTCGTTGAGCGCTTCAGAGCGAAAACTGGCCGAGACGGCGTTTGCTGAGGAACAAGACTGCGCTATCGTCTCCACGAGCACGCTGGAACTCGGTATCGATGTCGGCGATCTTGACTACGTGATTCAGATCGACTCGCCTAGCACGGTGTCATCGTTTCTCCAGCGTATGGGGCGCACGGGACGGCGGCACGGTAGCCGCCGGAACTGCCTCTTTTTGACAACCACGGACGAGGCGTTCCTGCTGGCCTGTGCAATTACGACGCTATGGAGAGAGGAGTACGTCGAGCACATTAAGCCACCGCCCATGCCGTGGCACATGGTCGCGCAGCAGATGATGGCGATCGTGCTGGAGCGGCCGGGTCATCCGTCCTGTGAGGTCGTGAACATCGTGCGCAGGCAGTTCCCGGAGCTTGACGGGGACACAATCTCGTCCGTGTTCGAGTTCATGGCGTCCAAAGGCATCCTGTTCGACAACGTCGGCCTCGCATCGATGGGGACGAAGGGCGAAGAGCTGTTTGGACGCGCTCATTTCCTCGACCTGCTTTCCGCGTTCGCAAGCCCCCTGGTGCTTGCGGCGCGTCACGGCTCGACAGAATTGGGGTATGTGGATCCGACTGCAGTTCAGCGTCCGAAGGAAGGACTCGCTGTTCTCTTGCTGGGAGGTCGAAGCTGGAAAGTCACATCCGTCGACTGGCCTAGGCGAACGGTGTGGTTAGAGCCGACCGAAGAGAAAGGAAGGACGCGTTGGCTCGGCACGTCAAGGTGGCTGAGCTTCGATGTCTGCCAGGCAATCCGTCGTGCATTGCTGGATGGCGACGAATCAAAGTTGACACTCTCGAAGAGGGCAGTTCGTGAGCTTGGTGAGGTCCGCGAACTGATCTGTGCGCCAGAGCGTCAAGGTTCGTTTCTCGTCGAACGCTTACCATCAGGGAGGCTTCGCTGTTGGACATTCGCGGGCGGTGCCGTCAACAGCACGCTGGCACTCAGGCTCGGCAAGGAAGATCGCATTGTGGTCGATGACCTGTGGGTGGAAACAGCCCCTGGTCTTTCACTCAGTATGGCTTTAAGACCACCGCTCGATCCAAACTCTGCACCGGATCTGGCCGTAAGTGGGCCACAAGGCGACAAGTTGAAGTTTTCTGCCTGCCTGCCTGCAGGCTTGATCGCCTCTACGATCAGCAGCAGAACGCTTGACGGCGAGAACCTGGAGCGGCTGATTCGAACGGGTGACCCCCATCTGTAAAAATCGCTTTGGTTGGTCTTGACGCTGCCTTGCCAGTCTCACTGATCGGCGCTATGGAGCCATTCGGGGATCGGCGTGTTGGCGCCACCTGATGATCAGTGCATCGCAACAGCTATTGATAAAAGCGGTTATCGAAACCTGCCCTGCGCGCCGGCCGGTACCTGAGGCCCTGCCGACATCGTCAAGATACGCTTGTAGGGACTCTAGCGCCGCTGGTGATAAGGTATTTTGTGCCGCTTGCCCGCTTTCTACTTTCACGCACAGAACGGAAAAAGGCTACGCTTACATGACAAACTGGCCTCCTCGGCCGGCCTTTCAGGAGAATTTTGTGTGGAGAGGAGGATGCCCTCCACGCAAAATTAAACTTTTGAAATCACCGCTGCCGAATCGGGTACAGGTCTGAAGTGAACCAAGTCCCGTGTACAGGCCAAATTCAAACTGGTTGCAATTTACGCCGGTGGCGGCCTGTTGAGACATTGATCCAACACGCGCAACGCGCCATATCGCAGGAAAGACTCCCCGGTCGGATGCCTGCTTGCCACGCGCAATGAGGTTTCGCGCGCCCACGCAACAATCGCAGCGCAGCAGACGCCAAAGCGGACCAAGGTGTGCGCCGATTTTGGCAACTCAATCGACGGCTGAGACTTCCAACCTTCGATAGCTTCCGAAAGCTCAGCCCGAAAGCGGCTGGAACGCTCATGCGGGTACCACGCTCCATGTGTGTGCTGGTAATTCAACTGGTTCCTCATATAAGAGAGCCAATTGGACGTCTTCTGCGCTGGCGCAGTGCTCATAATTCCGGAGATTTCGCCAAGTACTTCAATCGCTTCTTGCCGTTGCACCTGCGATCCCAAACCGGAAGTAGTAGCCGCGTCTGAGAGCTCTTTAATTTTCGCTGCGAAAATTGACCAGGTATCAATATGTGAGCCTTTCGTAAGCGAAGCCAGTTCAAAAGTACGGTTTCCCTGATCGACAGTCATCGAGACCAATCCTTCCGGCAAAGATGTCGCGTGTCCTACTAATCGCATTGCGCCATTTAAAACGCTCACCTGCGATCGCTCTAGCTGAAGAACCGCGATACCGTGTACCCGCATCAGTGAGTGAGCAGCAAAGAACGCGGCATAATAAAGCCTTATCAATGACCAAGCGGTCGAACGCGGGAGCTCTGTCGAGCTGGGAATGCCGGCAACAGATTCGAATGCCGCTGCCGCCGTTCGATTCACATCACAAGCAACTCCTCGCATAAGCGCGCTTACATCGGGAGCGTTGAAGACCCATGCGCCGGAAGGGGACATATGATCAAACGTCAATGCTCCGTCCGCAATCCACATCTTTACAGTGCGGTCCTGCCGCTCCCCAATCGCGTTCAGATTGCGCATCCAAAACGGCTGTAAAACTGTCGAAAGTTGTGCCATGCGGTCAGAACGAAAAACTCTTCGTCAGCGCAAGCGCAAGGTGATCCAGAAGCGGCTTATAGCCCTTTCCTGCCGTTGTAAATCGAGACTTCGTGGTCCGCTCGAAGATTTCATCAGTAACGTCAGCAAAGTTATCAATGCTATAGCGCCCTGAGAATCGGTCCTTTACCTTCGACGCGACATCCGGGAAAAGAGCTATTATCGCTTTAAAAACGTTGGGCGTCGTGATCGACGCGTCGACACCCAGCCTTTCCATTCCTGAATACATCGCGGAGAGATACGCATTGAAAACCGGAAATAGCTCTTCCGCATCTCTGTCTTTAATAATGTCTTCAATTATCGACAGCGCAGCCGAGAAAGTCGTCCGAGTTATCTTCCCTTTTGATTTTTCGGCGGGAGACAGTAGGCCCAGTAGAACACTCTCTGGCTCGGAGTTGAAGAGGTCGTAAAGCTCTCGCTTCAGTTGGTCGGTATCTTGCTCCAAGTCTGCCAAATGCTTAATGTCAAGCAGAAGTTCACTTGGAACTGGTCGTTGCTTGGTATTGATATCGATGAAAAGCCGAGTCTCTTCTTTGCGCGACAGATTCTGGTAAATGATCACCGGCACACGCAATTGACTTTTCGCAAGCTTGTAACCCCAGACTCGGTGCTGGCCGTCCAATACGAGGAAAGCCTTCGGATGCCGCAAAAATTGAAGCGCACGCCGCCCCTTTTTGATTTCAAGCTGTGCCTCGGGCTGCGCCGACAGAATGAGTGCGTTCGGAATTGTGCCGAAACCATTATCGATATAGTCCGCGATTTCACGAGCACGACGCTCGTCAAGTCGGCGCTGAAAACCTTCTTCCTGATCGTCAAACCTAGTCGTTACGAAACATGTATCGGCCAAGACGTCGGACGGTATAGTGAGACTCAAGAAGCGATAACGGCCTTGAATGATTAAACTGAATGTATAGTCTAGCTGTTCCAATTCGGCATCAGTCATAGTTTTTCTAAATGAGATTTTTAGTCCGAGTCGACTTAAGTCGCTCCCCAGCAATCCGCAGATATTCGTGAGACACGTCGATCCCGATCGATTTTCGACTGGCGGTGAGAGCCGCCAGCAAGGTCGTCCCAGTTCCACAGAATGGATCTAGTATGACGCCACCGGGTGGGCACGATGCCAATATTGGATTTCGACAAAGATCTATCGGATACGGTGCAAAGTGAATATCGCTTCTGTGTGTATCTTCGGGAAGAATGTCCCACACATCACTCGGGCGCGTTCCTTTTGGATGGTAACGAAGAAAACAAAACCCCTTCTCTTGCAACTCTCTAGCCCGACCGGACACCTTTTCATGGTTTGAATGTGGCGGGCGATGATAGCCGCGAATCATCATTCGGAAGTCGTGAAGCTCTCCGGTACGAATTTTTTCAAGCATCGCATTCAATGCGTTCGTTGCATCCGTCTTCTCTTCGGGATTAAGCGCAGTAGATAATTCGATTTGACGCTGATATCTAATACCTTTAACACCGGTCGCGGAGACAATCATGCCATCAACGACCCGTCCCTCTCTCGGCTTTGTACGGATAGCGTCGGCATCGTAGTAATAACCGACAGGTTCTTTCACAAAGTGAAAGACGGACTCATGCACATTTTCAAGCCTGTCTTTGCGGTTTCCGAATCCGCCCTTCACCTTATTCCAGATGACCTCGTTGCGCATAACCCAGCGCTGCTCGTCCATCATCCTTATTGCGAGTCGCCACGGCAAACCCAGCATGCTTTTCTTTGAGTTATAGCCGTCGCCGATATTAAGCCAGAACGACCCTGTTGGCTTAAGGACGCGGCGAATCTCCGAGATGACCGCCAATAGGTTATCGAGATATTCGACGTGCGTTTTTTCTTGCCCAATACCACCTGCCTCGTACTCGCGGTGAGTCCAGTAGGGCGGAGAGGTCATAACGAAGTCGATGCACTCGTCAGGCATCAACTTCAGCACGCGTACGGCGTCACCGTGCAGTAGCAATGGCATCTCTGTCTCAGCGCGCAGATAGTCATCGACGGCGGCGCCGCGCGTCATCTTTCGCGCTCGCGAACGTCCGCTCCTAGCACTGGCTCGGGTTGCCTCGGACTCGCTGTCTTTTGGAAGCTCGTAAAGAGCGCGGGCGTGGCGTGTATCGGTCACTGTAGCCTGTGTATTAATATGGACACTTAGAGTTTTACTGTCGATGGTCGCGGATTCTACCAACGGCAAATGACGTGGTGAGCCGAAATCACCCATTCACCCCCGCTATGTGCTTGTCGCGGGCACGCATCACCGTTTGCCGCGTTGTTCGGAATTCACGCGCTAACTGCGCAACCGACGCCCCGCCGGCCAGCCGCCTCGTGACTTCCAACTGTTGAGATGAAGATAGCGCGCTGGGCCTTCCCGCGAGTTTGCCCGCTGCGCGTGCCCGGTCTAGTCCAGCCCGTGTTCGTTCAACTACAAGGTCTCGCTCGAACTCCGCAACAGCGGTGAGCACCGTCATCGTCATACGACCAGCGGAACTGGTTAGGTCGACGCACCCAAGAGCCAAACAATGCACTCGAACTTTTATTGCTTCGAGGTGCTCTACCGTGACACGGACATCCATAGCATTGCGTCCTAACCGATCGAGCTTTGTGACAATAAGGACGTCGCCCTCTTCTATCCTGTCTAGGAGTTTCTTAAATCCCGGACGCTGGCTCGTACTGGTACTCCCAGATACGCATTCCGCGATAACACGTCGATCATCGACAGCGAATCCGGCAGATCGGATCTCAAGTAACTGGTTATCCGTGCTTTGATCCGATGTGCTCACTCGCAGATAAGCGAACGTCCGGGACATAGGGCCTCAGTGTGTACGAAATTGGCGTACGAATTATACCTGCTGTACGAAATCAATGAGCCCCAAATTCGGTCGTTAAATTTTTCGGGTGACCGAAATCGAACGGTTTCTGACTCATGCGGGCGCTCTTTTGAGCAGCCGGTGGTCTTTTGCTTGACGAAGCCGCGGAGCGTCCGAGTCAAGATGGACGGCGAAGGATTGTGGCGATCAAACCGGAAAAAAGCTTGGGGCCGCGAATCACTCAGCGCGGTCCACCACAGCCGGATACGTTCGATCTCGTCGACGCTGATGTCATTACGACGCGCCCCCCGTACAGGTCGGTCGTGCGCGTCGAAGCATGGTTCGCCATTGCCGACGCCTTTCCAGTGTGCCGCCGTTCTGCAGGTACGCAGTGATGCCGGTTACGCGAAACGTATATGACGAGCGCGCGAGGCGAAAAAATCGCTGCTCTCTGTTCTATGGCTTGGCTGGGTGCTGATCGTAGGTCAAGACTAGTGCGCTATATGCCTTGATTAATTGACGGTTGCGACACATTGAAAGTTTGATGGGAAAACTTGCACGAAGGGCAGCAATCCACACCCTCTGGAACGTAAATTTCTATCTGTTCATAAATCGACCGTTTGTTGGACAGATTTGACCTCAGGTCCCACTCCTGTATTTCGCCGGCTGTCGGACTCGCCATGACCTTGACTGGATGTTCGAACCGCGAAGCACAACGGCTTCTGCGTCGACGGGCGTGTCGGGAAATACCTGAAGAATCTATAGTTTTGCAGGACGGCTTTTGTCGGATGCCCGCTTTCGAATTTTTCGATCCAACTGCCTTACCCGCTTCTCAAGCTCTTCAATCTTGGCGAGATAGGGCCCGAGCTCATCCATGATGCGGTCCTCTCGTTCCCGGAGGTGCTTGACCATGAAAGCGTACTCCCGCTCGTACTTCTGACGAGCCGCCCACGTCTTCGACCACGCCCGATTCAGGGGTTCGCTGTCCTTTCTCAGCTTCCGCAATTCGCGTATTGCTGCCTTTAATTGCGCCTCATCTGCCAGTTCGGCAGCTAGTTCCGGGTTCACTTCGGGCCTCGCTTCCCCATGGTCAATGACTAGTCGTCTCGATCACGTCCCAAGCACAAACTTACGCTCCATGCTGCGAATTGCGAAAACCACGCGCCCCCGTACTGTCAAAGAATGCGAGCTCGCGATCAAACACACCTTTGCTTTTGCTGACACCGCTGACAGATAGAAGCCCTTTTGCCCAATATCAAGCCACGAGGTATGGCCTCGGAGGCTTATGCTTAGCCCTAGATCATGGCGAAAACTATGTCTTGATGTCGCCCGAAGCATGCCGTGCGGTAATCATGCAGCCGCTGCGACGTTGACAGTACGGGGGCGGTCCCAATCGCCATCGAATCAATCCTCGTCGGGCTTGCCCCTCCCCTTGTCGATACGCAAATTGGAAGCGGCGATAAACGATAGCGCATCGTCCAGGGCCTCACTAGCCTTCTGAGTAGATGCGGCAACTTCATCCAATCGCCGAGCAAGAGCGGTCTCGTCAACAGCGTCTTCCACTAGGCCGCCCTCTCTCAAGTCGTCGAGCTTCTCACGCGCAGCGCCAAAGTCGAGACCAACATCGTCACCGTGCTGCGCCAATGTGCCGGCGAGTGGCGGCGTCAGATCGTCCTCGTTTAGCGTGCGAACGACCGCTTCGAGCCCGGTCCTCCGATCGAAGGTGACCCATTCCCTGTGTCCGTCCGGAAATTTTTTAATACAAACTCCGGCCGGAGTGTCCGTCTCACGATAGTAGATCGGCCTTCCCGCCGCTAGATGTTCTCGTGCGGCGCGTCCATCATCGATTTGCAAGAGACGAATCCACTCGTCTGTATCGTCGGGCAAACTCTTGAGCTGGTCGTTCTTCATTTCTGATTGAACTCTGAAACTGGAAATCGAAGTTTAGCCGCTAAATTTGCCGAACTCGCCGACCGCGTTCCGGTAACGGCGACGGCACCAATGGACCAGTGACCGATCATCAGCGGCGAGCGAGCCGAAACACCGATTGAAAATTTAGCCGCTAAATGTGCCGAACTCGCCGGCCTCGTTCCGGTAACCGCGACGGCACCTTTTGAACCGTGACCGATCATCACCAGCGAGCGAGCCGAAACACCGGTCGAAAAATGTAGCCGCTAAATTTCGACGGCCGCCGAAACACATGTCCTGTACGACAACGAAGCGGCGATGTGCCTTCCAAGTGACATTAACTTTGGGCGGTGTGAGTTGACCCACTCTGTTCTCTCTCATTGGGAGGAGCGGAAATCAACCATTGTGCGCGTCGCATGGCATCGGGCCTTTGAACCGGCGCTATCGCCATTTGGCTTTGACGAGATCCAGCATTGCTATTTGCATCGAAACAATGCGCTCAAGGACTCCATGAATAACTCTGCGCAATTGCTCAGGATCTTGTGAATTCAGTTTTTCACTATTCGTAAGCCATAGTTTTAATAAGCCGCCGAGCCGTCCTTGATCGCCATTGATCTTGGCGAGCTTCAACACCAGTTCTGCGTCGATAACACCTTTAATGCGGTAGCCCATCCCGACGTTACGCAGGTACATCGAAACGCTCATTCCTGCCTTACGCGCGTTCTCTTCAATGTTCGCCTTTTTGTTCGGCAAGCACCACACTTTGATTGGCGTGGAACCTTTCCGTGTGGCCTTTATTTCGTTATTCATTCTGCCGTTCATTCGGTATGCGCCTCTGCTCGAGCGGTAGTCGCCGTGCGGTGACGGCTTCCTTAGCAAGATTTCCATTGAGCGCGGAGCGCGAATAAGGAAAAGTGAAGAAGGTCCGCCCGCTTGCGGGTGGGCCTACTTCACCTATCTTGCCCGGGTTCTAATCGATACGATTCAGCAACGGTGATCAAGAATTTAAAGAACAAAACCGATCAAAGCGGCGAAAAAATCGAACTATTCCTTTTTTGACCGTTTTCATCTTGATAGATCTGTGATTGTTCAATTTTTGATCTGAAAAATCTTTGGTCTATCTTGAAACATACGGCTTTTTATCGGTAATCAAGCTTTTCACGTATCGGCGAAATGCTTGATAGCCGAAGGAAATCACGCCTTCGTCTTGAAGGGAACGATGAATCGCAAGAACAGACCAGCCTTCCTCGATCGCTCGCTCGATTTCGGATTGAACACCAAGAAAAGTAGCGCGGTTAGCAGCACTTGAAGGGCCGTCTGATTGCGCCAACACATGTGCTGCGATTCTCTGCGACAAGCTCATTTCTTCCATAAGAGTTCTCCATCGATAAGCGCTCGGATATGAGCACGACGATATTCTCGCGTTTGGGCCGATATACTTCCCGGTCAAAAAGCGGTATATTTTCGACCAATCGCGATCAACAGGCGAACAATCGAAATGCGACGTCCTAACGACCCCTCTCAAAGAGTCTTCAGCATCGACAAACCTCAAAACTCAAGAGAGGTTGAGGTCATGAAGCTACAAACACGTACGTTGATTCGGTTTTTAATGAAGCGAATCGGATGCGAGAATGTCAATCAGTTCGGCATTTGGGTAAATTGCGAATCTGTGCGGCTAGGTTGGAAGGATACGCATAATTCAAATAAGTGGCGAAAGCTTGATGATGGAGACTTTATACGCCCGCCCGTCAAGCTAGTACAGATGCTTGGCCAGCTGTTTGACGATGCAGCACACATCTACATAAATGGCCCAGCGAATCTCTGGCAGTCCCTATGGGGTGACGCGACAGATCCTAATGTTCTATGGCCGCTGTGCCGAACTCGTTTTTCCAATTATGGTCCTTGGCTTGATGAAACCACGTGGGAAGCCATCCAGTCTGAACTTTGCAACGAGCGCACATTTTACGAAACGATTCGCGCATTCGAAGGCGAGCT
Source organism: Caballeronia sp. LZ001 (assembly GCF_031450875.1). NCBI lineage: Bacteria > Pseudomonadati > Pseudomonadota > Betaproteobacteria > Burkholderiales > Burkholderiaceae > Caballeronia > Caballeronia sp. LZ001. The sequence goes on from NZ_JARTVX010000004.1 coordinate 3,220,797, forward strand.
GCTGCTCGCAATAGCTTACGAAGAACCATTAACGCTAAATCACCTTACAGAAGCGATCGCTCTATACCGATTACATCAAATAACCAACACGCTGACCGTCTCAAACGTCGACGGCGCAGGCGCGTATCGATGCATTCAGATTTGTCTCGGCAATAAGGGCGTATATCGTGAACTGCAGAGCTATCTAGCCTTTGACTTTATTCATGCCGAGCTGGTGAAAATGGAAAGGCGTCGACTAGTTGCGGAGCGTTCCTATCGTCTGTCAATTGGAATAGAGCAGAATCTCATCGATAAGTATGTCGAAAATCCGCTTGCTTGCATTGAGGAGGATGACCGCTGGCGCAAGCTCGACTTTGATTGGGTATTCTTGGGACCTGAAGCTGCGTAAAACTCTTGCTCACCTGTTGTCGAAAGCGCTGGCCCAGATCGGCCCCCCTTGCGCCTCACCCATTCGGCAGGGCTGCTCCAGAGCACTTCGAATCAAAGGTTATTCACAAGAAATTTTCGGTAGGAGAAAGGTAGAAAGATGGTAGAGAGCAAAGAGTCTCTCGGAAACGCTTCGCCACAAAGGATTCGAGCCAACTGCCCGGAACGCTATCCCGATGAAACGGAATGCTAACCCGACACTGAGGAACGCTACCCCGATGCAGGCGGAATGCTAACCCGATCGAGCGGAACGCTACCCCGATTGAACCCGTTTTCATTTCAAATTACGCTGAAAACGGATCACACTCGCGGGGATGACGCTTAAAGATCGAACGCGACGCGACGCGGCTTGACGAGGGAATTCATCCTACAAATTTGCGCTACCGTGCCCGCGTCGCGTCCTCATCGATCATTCAATGCGGGTCAAAATGGCCTGTTCGATACCTCTACTGCTAACGCCAATCCGTCCGGCTGTAATTACCTCCACGCGCTCTAGTTCTTTCATGGCGGAAATCAGAGAGACTTTGAATTTTCGTATCGGACTTCGGTACTGCATCTTGTCTTTCAGCCATTCGAGGCGGAAGTACTGATTAGAGTCGTCCGAGGTTGCCACGAGCCTTTGAAGAGCTTTGGCCATGTCTTGACCTCGGCGGATTTGCATCCGTTTCGACCAGTCAATGAAAGCAAATTCATTGTTTGCATATAAATGTCGCCATCTCGGGTCGAGCCTAATGATGTACGTTTTGCGTGCCTCATCGTATTCGAAAGCATCCAGCAGCCGCAGGGGTCTTTTGGTGCCCACCTGCATTTTTGGCTTGCCGTCGCTAGTTGTCTCGATCACAAGCTCCCCAGCACAAAACGCGTTTATCGTGCGATCAAGCCACGAATACTCACTTTTGCTCGTTCCTCTATTGGTGGAGCGAAGAATGTGAGCGCGACAGATCGGAACGGGTTCGCCTAGCGGATACGCTTTTGCTTGATGGATAAGCTCCATCAGAATGTCGCAGCTTGGCTCGTCGTGCTGTATGCCCGTGTGGATCATTGCCGCATCGCTGCGCGTCACTATTGGACTGTCGCGATGTCGAGCCTCTGTACCTCTCGCGATCGGTGCGAAAAGGCTCGATCGAGCGAGGTGGTTCGGCATCGTGCGTCTCGGATCGAATCGCCCCGGCAGGTAAAATTGCGTTGACGGCTCATTCTCCGCAACCCTCAAAAAGGCGTCAGCTTGATTCTTCAGCAGTCGCGCAACTGCCTCGTTAGGATCCATGTGTTGCCGCACCGGATCTGCGATGAACGTCACAGATCAGAATTCCGGGCTGCGCGTTGATGACTTTGTGGATCGGGTAGCGCTAGCCTCTAAGCGCTGTCGCATAATCTGCTCGGCTTTCGTCGGCCGACCCCGGCGCGGCATCGGCGAGATGTCTGTCGACACGGTAGTGTCAACGCTCGACGTTACGTGCGCTCCAAGCCAAGCCTCAACGTCCTCAACTCGCCAAAGCAGCCGCTTCGTTCCCGGAAGCCGGCACAGGGGAGGAAGCGACTGTGGATTACGAGTCGCGTCGCTTCGAACGCTTGCGACTGATTTGCGAAGGCACTGAGCCGGTTGATCGACGGTAAGTAACGCTTGCATGAACATTAGCCCGTATGCGTCGCGTCTCTTGCACACGACGGCGTTGGTTAGCTGATGGATGCAAGATTGAGTTATACAGTCGCGAAAGTCTCGGTAGAGTCGAGAAGCGTTTCTTACCAGCCAGGAAACGGCCACACCAGATGACATCAGCGCCACAAATTCGCCACACCCAGTGTGCAAAAACCTGCCCTAGAACGCAAAACAACGCACTACATCGCAAGACGTAGTGCGTTGTTTCTAAAGCAATTTCGTGGTGGAGAGGAGGAGGATCGAACTCCCGACCTTCGCATTGCGAACGCGACGCTCTCCCAGCTGAGCTACCCCCCCAACGAAGTAAAAGTGTATCACAAGCATCTCGACGAAACGCAAGCCCGAGCCGCCACCAGCTTACTTCTGCGGCGCTCCCGCCAGCACCCACGCGACCACGGTCTTGATGTCCGCATCGTTCATCGAAGGATGCGAAGGCATCGGTATCGATCCCCACACGCCCGCGCCACCCTTCTTCACTTTCGCTTCAAGCTTCGCGCTCGCGGATGCATCGCCCTTGTATTTGTCCGCCACTTGTTGAAACGACGGCCCAACGAGTTTGCGATCCACCGCGTGACATCCCATGCACGCATTGCTGCGCGCAATCGCCATCGCATTGGCGGCGGATATAGGCTGATCCGCCGCATGAACCAACGCCGACACACTCAAAAGCAAACCAGCCACGACACAACCACGCAGTCGCATCATCACTTACCCACTGGCGCCGGAGCCGCACTTCCCGGATGAACATCCGAATTCTTGACGGGCGCGGGCGTCTGCTGATCCAGCGGACGCGATGTCACCGATGAATCCGGCACCGTTCCAACCGTGGCCTCAGGCGCCGGGGCACTCGCCGCCGAGACGCCGCTCGCATCCGATGCCGCCGCCGCCTCCAGCGCCTTGGCTTCTTCCGGCTTGATGTACTGGAACACCTTCACCACTTGTTCGACGCCCGGCACGCGCGCGGCGACATCCGCGCCATGCGCGCCTTCATCCGGCGTGACGAGGCCCATCAAATACACAATGCTCCGCTCGCACACGACCTTGTAGTAATTCGCGCGCAAGTCCTTCTCGCCGACCATCGCGGTCTTCACGCGGCCTTCGAGGTACGAGTCGTTGGCGCGCGAGGAAATAGAACTCGCGCCCTGCACCGACAGTTCATTGACGATGCTGCCCACGTTGTTGATGTCGTGCACGACAGACTCGGCCTTCTGCTTCGAGGCATCGTCGGGTACTTCGCCCGTCAAGAGCACGCGCCGGTTGAACACGGTGACATTGACATGCGCCGTGTCGGGCACGCTCTCGTTAATCCGCGATAACGCCTTCACCTGGATCTCGCGATCTTCGGTCTGCGCGCCGAGCGTGCGGCGATCGGTGGCGATCAAGGTGCCGCCGCCCATCGCACCGACCACCGCGAGCGCACAGCCCTGCAGTGTCAACGCAACACCCGACAACATGCTCACCACCAACGTGGCGTTCGCCAGCGTCGCCTTCACGCGTGTCTTGTTCATCAACTCGTTTTCCCCTTTGTGTTCAGTCGTCGCCCAGCAGCATCGCGTCGATGCCGTCGCTCAGGCAGTGAATGGTCAACAGATGGACTTCCTGAATACGCGCCGTCCGCTCGGAAGGCACGCAGATATGTATGTCGGTGTCGATGAGCACCTCGGATATCACGCCGCCGCCCTTGCCCGTCAGCGCAATCACGATCATCTCGCGTTCGTGCGCTTCCTGAATCGCCGCGAGCACGTTTACCGAGTTGCCCGACGTGCTGATGGCAAGCAGGACATCGCCCGCATGTCCCAACGCACGAACCTGCTGCGAGAAGATCTGTTCGAAGGCGTAGTCGTTGCCGACTGCCGTGAGTATCGATGTATCGGTCGTCAGCGCAATGGCCGGCAATGCGGGACGCTCGCGCTCGAAGCGGCCGATGAGTTGCGCGGCAAAGCGTTGCGCGTCGGCGGCCGAACCGCCGTTGCCGCACGTGAGAATCTTGGAGCCGTTGGCGAGCGCGCTGAACAGCGTGTCGACTGCCGACGCGATCGGGACCGCCAGCACATCGAGTGCTTCGAGCGTGAGCGCCGCGCTGTCGCGGAATTGCTGTTGAATGCGTTCGACTGACATCGACTCTCGATTATCGGCCGCGGCGGCGGCGGTTGTTGCGTGTGAATGCTGCGCAGTTTACCGCATGCATGCCGCGGCACACCTCAACATCAAGTGCCGTCGGCACGAAATGCATCCGTCACCCAGCGAATGCGTCCCGCATCGAAGGCGATCACGTCGAAGCGGCACGCGGGCAACGCGCCGCGCCACTTCGTCAGATAAAACTGCGCGGCGCGCACGATCCTCTCGCGCTTTCTGGCATCGACGCTCGCGGCGGCATCCGCGAACCGGCGGCTCGCGCGCGCCCTGACTTCGACGAACACGAGCGCGCCGCGTTCATCGGACATGACGAGATCGATCTCGCCGCCACGGCAACGCACGTTGCGCGCGATGAGCTTCATGCGCTGCCTTTGCAGGTACTCGAGCGCGCGCGCTTCGAAAACATCGCCGAGCGATTTGGACACAGGCACTCCTCAAAAGTTGTCGAGCGTTGAGCGCTTGCACGCGTGGCAAAATGGCAGTCTTTCCTTCGACGCCCGCGCTCATGCTTCAGATCTCCGAATTAGCCGACGGGCAGCACTATCCGACGGGCGCGCTCTATGTGGTCGCCACGCCGATCGGCAATACGGCGGACATCACGGTGCGCGCGCTGCACGTGCTCGGTCTCGTCGATCGCATCGCCGCCGAAGACACGCGCAACACCTCGCAACTGCTCGCGCGCTACGGCATCTCGAAGCCGTCGATCGCCGTGCACGAACATAACGAACGCAGCGCCGCCGAACGCGTGATCGAGCATCTGAAGAACGGCGAGCGCATCGCGTGCGTGTCGGACGCGGGCACGCCCGGCATTTCGGACCCAGGCGCACGTCTCGTCGATGCCGTGCGCAACGCGGGCTTTCCCGTCATCCCCTTGCCGGGCGCAAGCGCGCTCACCACTGCGTTGAGCGCGGCCGGCGCGTGGGTCAGCAGCTTCTCGTTCATCGGCTTCCTGCCGTCGAAACCCAAACAACGCGCCGCGCAACTGCGCACGTTGAGCAAGCATTCAATGGCGCTCGTGTTTTACGAGGCGCCGCATCGCATCGTGGAAACAGTACGCGCGCTCGGTGAAGCGCTCGGCGGCGGGCGGCAAATGCTGATTGCACGCGAATTGACGAAGTTACACGAGAGCCTTCATCGCTGCACCCTGGCCGAAGGGCCAACGTGGCTCGAAGCAGATGCCAACCGGCAACGCGGAGAATTCGTGCTCGTGGTGCAGGGCGCACCGGAGGAAGAAGCATCGGACGATGTCAACGACGAGCTGCTCACCACGCTGCTCGAAGAGTTGTCGGTGAAGAGCGCGGCGCGCATCGCGGCAGCGCTCTCGGGCGCATCGCGCAACGTCTTGTACGAACGCGCGTTGATACTCAGCAAACGCTCGGAAGAATGAAAAAAGGCCGTCGCGATGACGGCCTTTTCATGGATCAGACGCAGGTTCAGTTCACGCCGTCATCCGCCAGCGACTGCGATTGCTCGCGCGCCGCCCGCGCTTCCTGCTGCGTCAGTCCTTCGATCTTCACCTTTTGCGTGCCGCTGCTGCTCATGTCCAGCGCCGATGCAGCCGCATACGAAAGATCGATCACGCGGCCACGCACGTAAGGTCCGCGATCGTTGATCTTAACCACCACCGTCTTGTGATTCGCTTCGTTCGTCACGCGCACCCATGAAGCCAGCGGCAACGTGCGATGAGCGGCGGTCATCGCATTCATGTTGAACTTCTCGCCGCTGGCCGTCTTGCGGCCGTGGAACAGGCGACCGTACCAGGAAGCCTTTCCCTGCTGCTCGAATTCGCCGACGTTCGGGCCGCTGGTAATCGGCTGCGCGTTGGCCAGCGACTCACCCTGTGCTTGCTTCGGAGCAGGCACGGAGCTCAGGTTGTTGTCAAAAGCGAGCGGTGCGGTAGAGCGGGCACTCGTCGTGCTGACGGTGGTTGTTGTCTGAGGATTGGACGCGATGTCGCCCGAACCCGGTGCGGCGCAACCAGCCAGTACTGCGACGGCTAGCAAGCTACCGACATGTCGAAGATATCGAGCATTCATAGGCGTGTCTTCATTGTTTGTAGAGCGGCCGCGCCGCGCTGGAAGCGCGCGCAAGACTGCTCGAAAGGCGAGCCGCGCAAAGCAGGACGCCGTTCGAACTAGCGAACGGCGAACTGATGCTCGGATGCGGCGTACTCTTGCCGCAAAGCCCGGTTATTGTTCACGTCTGGCGCAGCCTGTCCCCGGCAGCCTGACCAGACCCCACGTGCCGCCATCGAACATGACAACGGTTCGCGCGCTATGAGACGTTGTTTCAGCGCAGGAACGGCGGCGTAGGCCCCATCCGGTGCGACGGCAGCTAAGGCCGTCTGACAGACGCGCGGCGCCTGACCGGACAAGACGTGTGCACCAAATGACGGTGCTTGAGTTGCAGTTACGAGGCTTTCAGCCCCCAACAGCGTACTGATAACAATTGTAAAAACGCACTAGCGTTCATACTTTTGTCCATTGACGGCATGGTCAAAGCCATGCACAAGTGTCGTCATTATACAAAAAAACGGGGGTCCGGCTCCTCCGACTGCATATTTCGTCATTGATTTTCGCTATGACCGTAAGAATTGCAGCTCTGGAAGCGGCCTCCGGGCCTTTATGGAGGCTGACGCAAGCGTGATCCGGCACCGGTACAATGCACCTTTTTACACGCGACTTCGTCCCGGTGAGAGTCTTATGAAAGTCATTCTTGTGCCCGTGACGCCGTTCCAGCAAAACTGCTCCATCGTAATCTGCGAGACGACGCAGCGCGCCGCCGTGGTCGACCCCGGCGGCGACATCGAGCGCATCATCGCCGAGGTCGAGCGGCAAGGCGCGAAGGTCGAAAAAGTGCTGCTGACGCATGGTCATCTAGATCACTGCGGCGGCGCGAAGGCACTCGCGGAACACTACGGCGTCACCATAGAAGGACCGCATCGGGAAGACGCGTTCTGGATCGACCAGTTACCCGCGCAATCCAAGCGCTTCGGTTTTTCGGATGCCGAAGCCTTCACGCCCGAGCGATGGCTCGAAGACGGCGACACCGTGCGGTTCGGCGAGGAAAGCATGGAAGTCTATTTTTGCCCCGGTCATACGCCCGGACACGTAGTGTTCTTCAGCCGCGAGCATCGGCTGGCGCTCGTCGGCGATGTGCTGTTTGCCGGCTCCATCGGTCGCACCGATTTTCCGCGCGGCAATCACGCCGAACTGATCCGCTCCATCCGCGAGAAGCTCTGGCCGCTCGGCGACGACGTGACCTTCGTGCCGGGCCACGGACCTGCATCGACACTTGGCGAGGAACGCCGCTCCAATCCCTATGTGGGCGACGGAGTGAGCGCATGAACGCCATTCCCGAAATCTATGTCAGCACGGATGTCGAAGCCGACGGTCCCATTCCCGGTCCGCACTCGATGCTGAGTTTCGCGTCGGCCGCGTTCACCGCGGACAAACAGCTCGTCAGCACGTTCTCGGCGAATCTGGAAACACTCGAAGGCGCGGCGCCGCATCCTGTTCAAGCGGCATGGTGGAAGACGCAGCCTGAGGCTTGGGCCGCGTGCCGTATCGATCTGCAGAAGCCCGAAGTCGCGCTCGTCAAGTACGTCGAATGGGTCGAGGCCCTGCCCGGCAAACCGGTGTTCGTGGCGTATCCGGCAGGTTTCGACTTCACCTATATGTTCTGGTACATGATGCGCTTCGCCGAACGCTGTCCTTTTTCGTGGTCCGCGCTCGACATCAAGACACTGGCTTTTGCGATAACGGGCTTGCCGTATCGGAAGGCGATCAAACCGCGTCTGCCCAAGCACTGGTTCGACGACCTGCCGCATACGCATGTCGCGCTCGATGACGCTATCGAGCAGGGCGCGCTCTTTTGCAACATGCTGGCGGAGCTTCGTGCCTCGCAGGCCGCCACACAAGCCACTGCGGGCGAAACTGAAAGCATCGTCGAAGGTAAAAACGCGCCGACAGGCCGGTGAGTTAGGGAAACTACCTCAGTGCAGCCGCTTTGCATTGCGTTTCTTTTTCTGCGCCTCTAACATTAGGTCAGATCGCGACCGAATGGAGGCGCAGTTGACTCTAGATACATTCTCACAAAAAATCCTGCGTCTCCTGCAACTCGACGCGCGGCGGTCCGTTCAGGAGATTTCGGATCAGGTCGGGCTTTCGAGTACGCCCTGCTGGCGCCGTATCAAGGACATGGAGCAGTCCGGCGTCATCCAGCGTTACACCGCCCTCCTCGACCGGGAGAAGCTCGGTCTGCACGTTTGCGCGCTCGCGCATATCCATTTGACGCGGCACACCGAAGGCGGCGTCGAACAGTTCGAACGCGAGATCGCCACCTGTCCGGAAGTGACCGAGTGCTACAGCACCACGGGCGAATCCGACTACATTCTCAAGATCGTGGCGCCCGACATCAAGTCATACGACGCGTTCCTGCACGAGCGCATCTTCAAGATTCCGGCCGTGGCGCAGGTTCGCACGAGCGTCGTGCTGCGCGAAATCAAGTTCGATACGCAACTGCCACTCTGAACATCAAGGTCGAGCGGGCGCGTCACGCGTCGTTCGAAGCGCATGGGTTACGCGTAACTCGTGCGCGCCAAGCTTTCGCTTGAGGGCATCGATATCGATTCGGGCAAGGCGCGCCGCCGCGTCTTCGCCTAATTGATCTGGCAAATGCGCTGGCAAAACAATATCCATATCGAAACCGCTGCTCAGGTAATGCAGATTCAACTCCTCTATTGGCAAGCTCTCTGCGCCGAAAGCGGCGCGCACGGCGTCCATTGCAGTGGACCGCAACGGGAAATTGCCGGGCAGCGGGTTGAGCGCGTCGCTTTCCGGATCGACGTGAATGAGCGCATCGATCACGCGCGGATCGGTCATTACGTGCGCACGCGCCGATTCGGCAATGAAATGTCCCTCCGAAACCGAAATACGCGGATCGACGAGAATATGCGCGTCGACGATTGCCAGGTCGCCCATTTTCCGAGTACGTAATTCGTGGACTTCACGCACACCGGGCGTGCCGAGCAAAATGGCGCGTAAATCAGCGGCGGCGGTTTGATCGAGCGCCCGGTCCGACAAATCCTGGAGCGCATCCCACGCGAAACTCCAGCCCATTTTGCCGACCATGAAACCGACCAGTGCGGCGGCAATCGGATCGAAAAATTTAAGTCCTGCGAGACGGCCAATAATTCCAAGCGCCACGACGAGTGACGAAGCGGCGTCCGAACGTGCATGCCAGGCGTTGGCCACGAGTAATGCCGAGCGCACGCGTTCTGCCGCGCGCAGCATATATCTGAACAAGGCTTCTTTCGATACGAGGACGATTAACGCAACCACCAGCGCGCTGGCGTGAACGGGGGGAATATCGTCCAGGTTTAGAATTCGCGTGCCGGCGCGCCATAACATTCCCGCACCGACTGCAATCAACAATCCGCCGAGGAATAACGACGCTACCGTTTCATAACGGCTATGACCATAGTTGTGATCGTGGTCCGGCGCTGCCGCCGAACGATGGTTGGCAATCAGAACGATGAAATCGGAAACCAGATCGGATAGCGAATGGACGCCGTCCGCAAGCAGCGCTTGAGAATGGGCAATAAAACCTACGGTCAGTTGCGCCGTGCTTAAAACGCAGTTGAGCGCAATGCTGGTCCAGGTAGTCGTCCGCGCAACGTCCTGCTTTTCCTTGGCACGAGCCGTCGAAAGCGACATGTAATTTGCCTTGAGCCAAACATGTATGTCGATAAATCTTAACGCCGTGCCTGGCTTCGCGCTTTCAATGCGCTCTTCGCTCGGGTAAATAGGACAGACGGCGACATTAATACGTGCCGTTACGCGTGCGAACTCGCTAGTCGGAAAAAAAGCCGCGTTCTAAGCGCGGCTCTTTTCACTGAAATCTGGCCCGACTTATCTGCCGATCAGAAAGCTATCGCGGTCCTGTCCCGCAATCCACTTTGGCGGCTTACCACGGCCCGACCACGTGCTACCGCTTTCCGGGTCACGGTATTTCGGTGCAACGCCGTTACGGGCACGAGATGCCTTCGGAGTCTTAGCGCCGCGACCACCGGCTAGTTCCTGAAGCGTGATGCCGTAATCCGCCATTTTCTGCTTGATCTCATTGAGCACTTCGGCGTATTCACGCGACTTCGCTTCTTCAATCTGACGTTCCAGAGACTCGCGCTGCGCGAGAAGTTCCTTGTATGAAGGCATGGCAATTTCCTGAGTGGTTTGCTGAATTACGAGTCTGTTGCCCGCTTTACGTTTTCGATAAAGCCTCGGATGGCACGCAGATTAACACATATCGGATTAAGGCGGCATGTGCGCATTGCCACTTAAATTGAGTTTCAGCGGCTTTCCTCGTAACAATGGGCCGTCTGTTCGCTTCTCGCCCGTAGCACCTCTCGGGAAAGTAGTAAGGAATAGACGTCGTTAATCGTGAAAAATTGGCGCGCAATGAAATGCCGTCGACGCTCTTTGGGCAAATATTTCACCGGATGACAGTTTAGATGCAGCCGTTCCTCATAGTAAGCTGTCTTTTTGCCATCCGGTTAATGAATGCTGCCTAGCTTTGCCGCTCGATGCAATCGATTAGCGCGGTCCTCAATTCGTCCCCGTTAAGTTTCGGCTTATCGAAGGTAAAACGATTGCGTGTGCCGTCGCGCAGCAAATCGCATCCGTATCGGTCTATCCCTAATAATGCAAGATTCGCCGGCCGAGCGTTATAAGCATCGAAAATCTTGCAGAGCGCGACTTCATCGGCGGAAGAAACCGGCTCCAGATCATCCAAATCTTCTGCGCGCAGCCATCCCATTGCACCAAAACCGCCAATAAATCGCATTCGTTCCAGCGACATCAGCCAGAACGAGAAATCGCCCAACTCCAGATAACGCCCCGCGTCCGGGTGATATCGCAAATAACGACGCGACAGTTCTTCATATTGCGCAAGCGGCGCGGGCGCGAATGTACCGAGCATGGTCAATCGCTGTCCTTCGAGAACGCGCCCTTCCGCCGCGTGAGTAATCAGAAAACCGGCCCGTCCGTCTGCCTGAAGATTGCGTGTATGTTCGGCGAGCTGGCTGATCAACAACATTGGCGTATGGTGAGCGGTCGGCGCGAAAGGCAACGCGGTTGGATAAGGAAAACCGCGTGGGTCTCTCGACTGCGTGGCGAGCGTGCCTTCTGGCATGCGATGCAGCAAATGCAAAGGCGCTTGCGACGGGATATGCATGAATCTCCTTTTTGATTATTCGAGTTTGATGCGACCGATGGTAAAGCACGGGCATCGAGCGTGTCTGCTAGCCGTTCGATAGAATCGAAAGCTCCCGCGAAATGAGGCAATCTGCAAGGTTGTCCTGCGTTCGCATCACTCTTTCAAACTTTTCGTTCGTGTCCGACTCGACCTCTCTTTCCGCCTCCCGCGAGTCAAATCCGATGCAAGCCTTGCATCGCAGCCTCCCCGGCCGCCGCCCGCAAGCGCGCCCGCTATTCGACGATGGCCGTGTTCTTCATCGCCGGCATGATGTACGCCTCGTGGGGCGTGCATGTGCCGACCGTGCGCGACAAGTTCGCGCTCAGTCCCGGCATGCTGTCGTTCGCACTCTTCGCCGTCGCTGGCGGCTCGATCTTCGCCATGCTCACAGCCGGTCCGTGGATCGCGCGAGCCGGCACGCGCATGGCCTGCATGGCGGGCGGCCTCACCATGATGTGCTGCGGCGCGCTGATTCTAGTCGTCCCGGCTTTCTGGATGCTGCTCATCGTGCTGGCGTTTTTCGGCTTCGGCATGGCCACACTCGATGTCGCCATGAACGCCGAGGCCAGCGCCGTCGAAGAAGCGCTCGAGCGCCCGATCATGTCGTCGCTGCATGGCATGTTCAGCGTGGGCGGCATGGCGGGCGCGGCGGTCGGCGGCGCGTTGCTCGCGCACGGCCTTGCGCCTGCCGCGCACCTTGCTCTTGTCTCGGGCGTCAGTCTGATCGTCTTGCTCGTGTCGATGCCCTACGTGCTGCCGCACGTGGCGCATCACGATGAACACGCGAAATCGTCGTCGTCGAATCGCTGGCGCTCGGGCGCGCTCTGGGCGTTGGGCGGCATGGCGCTCGTTGCGTTGATCGCGGAGGGCGCCATGTACGACTGGGCCACCGTGTACATGCGCGACGTCGTGCTCGCCACGCCCTCGGTCGCAAGCGCCGCTTATGCCGCGTTCTCGGGCGGCATGGCGGCCGGTCGCTTTGGCGGCGATGCCGTGCGCGCTCGCTTCGGCGCGCCGCAATTGATCTTCGGCAGCGCGGGACTCGCGTTTATCGGCATGGTGATGGCGCTCGTCGTGCCGAACGCGGTCGTGACCCTGGGCGGCTTCACGCTGATGGGCCTCGGCCTCGCCAACATGATGCCGGTGCTCTTCGCGGCCGCGGCGCGCGTGGAGGGCGTGACGGCGGCGGAAGGGCTCGCGCAGGTCGCGGGCCTCGCGTATTTCGGCTTGCTGCTCGGACCGGTGCTGATTGGCGGCGTCGCGCAAATCAGCACATTGCCCATCGGGTTGTGCGTGGTCGCGGCTTGCTGCGCCTTGATCGCGCTGATCGGACCGAAGATCCTCAAGCGCCTCAAGATATAAAAAAACGCGCGGACCTTTGAAGTCCGCGCGTTTCCTGGAGCCGAAGGCCCGCCGTCATTACATCTTGACGACGTCCAGCAAGCTCTTCTTGCCCTTCTTGTAGTCGTACAGCGAGATCACGCCGTGCTTCAGGTCGCCCTTCGAATCGAAGGTCGTCTCGCCGATCACGCCCTTGTAGTCCGTGTTCGGCATGGCGGCAACGATCTTCGCCGGATCGGTCGAGTTTGCGCGCTTCATCGCGTCGACGATGATATACACCGCGTCATACGTGAACGGCGCGTAGATCTGGATAGGCTGACCGAAGCGCTTCTGGAACTTCGCCGCGAACGCCTGACCGCCTTCCATCTTTTCGAGCGCCATGCCGGCTTCCGAGCACACGATGTTGTCGGTTGCGTCGCCAGCCAGGTCGGCCAGCTTTTCCGTGCAGACGCCGTCGCCTGCGAGAACCTTCGCGCGCAGGCCGAGCTGCTTGGCTTGCTTCGCGAACGGGCCGCCGGTTGCGTCCATGCCGCCGTACATCACCGCGTCGGGGTTCTCACCCTTGATCTTCGTCAGAATCGCGCGGAAGTCGACTGCCTTGTCGTTGGTCGCATCGTGCGAAATGACCTTCAGGCCAAGTGCCTTCGCAGTCTTTTCGAACTCGTTGGCGAGACCCTGACCGTAGGCGGTCGAGTCGTCCACCACGGCGACGCTCTTTACCTTCAATTGCTTCGCGGCGTAGTTGGCGAGCGCCGGGCCTTGTTGAGCATCGGTCGCGACGACGCGATACGTCGTCTTGAAGCCTTGCTGCGTGTAGGTCGGGTTCGTGGCCGACGGCGAAATCTGAACGATGCTCGCGTCGCTGTAAATCTTCGATGCCGGGATGGACGTACCGGAGTTCAAGTGACCGACGACGCCGACAACCTTGTCGTCGACCAGCTTCTGTGCAACCTGAGTAGCGGTACGCGGGTCGGCCGCGTCATCCTGCGCGTCGAGTTCCAGCGTGACCTTCTGGCCGCCGATGGTGAGACCCTTCGCGTTGATTTCCTCGACTGCGAGCCGCGCGCCGTTTTCGTTATCCTTGCCCAGGTGAGCAATGCCGCCGGTCAGCGGAGCGACGTGACCGATCTTGACGACCTGGTCGGCTGCTGCGGATGTTGCCAACGTAGCGAACAGCACGGCTGCAGCGCTGATCGGCAACAGTTTGTGAAGCTTGGTGTTCATGTAAGTCTCCAGTTTCGGTCCCAAAAACAACGTAATCGCCCTGTGCCCCGTCTTTCATCACGATCGCTCAGTCCCGTGGACGACCACGCCGGATGCATCGTCATGCACTTGGCAAGTCCTTCTGGCTGGCCATTTTTGGCGGCCGCCATCCGCACTGCGCGCAAGTGTAGGGGTGTCAAATTAAATTAGGGAAGTTTTTTAAGATACTGGTGTGACTACCGATTAAAGGCCAGTTGAGAAGCGCGGGCGTTTGTGGTGGCGTTCCGTGAAGACGCCCTGTTCATGCGGGTTTCCAAGGGGCGGACGTGTGCCGGTTTAGCGCGCTTCAAGAGCGGCGGCCGTTTGCCGATAATCCCGCGCGCTCGCTTCATTAGCCAGTTTTTAAAGCCGCTAAGTCGCCAAGTGTTTAGACCAGCCGCTCTAAAAATCCTTTTTCCGTCAAAGGTCATGCCAGCGCGGCCCAGATGCGCTCAGGCGTCTGAAAGGGAAAGCTGGCACACTCACTCGCCAACGCGGTCCGAGGCTGGCGAATCAACGCACACAGCCGCCTCAAACGCGCATGTTCAATCGAGCTAAAGGAGCAATGACATGACCATTTCCACCACTTCCCGCTGGATCGACATTCCTGCCGATGGCGGCAGCTTCCAGGGCTATCTCGCCCTGCCAAAGACGGGCACCGGACCCGCTGTGATCATCCTGCAGGAAATCTTCGGCGTGAACGCGCATATTCGCAGCGTCGCCGATCAATATGCGGCAGATGGCTACGTGGCGCTCGCACCGGACGTTTTCTGGCGCACGCAACCACGCGTGGAGTTGGGTTACGACGGCGCGGATCGCGAAAAGGCGATGGAACTGCTGCAAAAGACCAATCTCGATGCAGCCGTCGGCGACGTCGGCGCGGCCGCCCAGGCATTGCGCGCGTTGCCCGAAGTGACGGGCAAGGTGGCGGCCATCGGCTTCTGCTTCGGCGGACGCCTCGCTTATCTGGCGGCGGCGCAAGAGTCGGTCGATCTCGCCGTGGCCTATTACGGTGGCGGCATTCAGAATCAGCTCGATCAGGCCGACAAAATCAAATCACCGATTCAATTCCATTACGGCGAACTAGACGCGCATATTCCTTCCGATGCCGTCGCCAGCGTGCGCGACCGTTTTGCGGGCCGTTCGGATTCGGAACTCTATCTTTATCAGGGCGCCGATCATGGCTTCAATTGCGGTGATCGCGCTTCATATAACGCGAAGGCATCGGCGCTCGCGCACGGCCGCACCTTGACGTTCCTCGGGGAATATCTGGTCTGAATATGTTTCGTTCGACGGCGCGTAATGTTCGCGCCTGAAAAGACAAAACCCGGCTTGACGGCATTAGAGCCGTACCGGGTTTTGATCAGGGGCGGACGTGCTGATTAAAGCGCATCCGCCCGCCGCGCCTAAACCAGCGCCGGCAGTCCTTCCACGAGCAGGAACGCAACCAGCACGCCCAAGAGCGCGCCGAATACGCGCAAGGCGTTGTTCTTGAAATGCGTCGCGCAGGGAATGGCGCCGAGGAACAAGGCGCCAGCGAGCGCCATCGGGATAATCAGAATGAAATCGCCGATTGTGAAGTAAGTCGTCATGGTGCGTCTCCCTTCTTCCAGCTTCAAGCTCTTGTCGCGGCGCGCTCGAGATAATTCGTCGCGTCGACGCTTCGAGTATAGGCCGGTCGAATCGCCGTGTCGGCCTATATTCGTGCGCCTGAAAACTATTGCATTGCACCAAGCTAATTGAAACAAGGCTTTGCAAACGGAATTATTAAGTAGACGCGGAAAAACCCTTACTTCCCTCATATTTCAACGGGCTTTCAAAATCGCCTCAGCGGAATAATGACGATTAAGCACTCCGCTCGCGCACATTCAGATAAACCGCGCCCGCCATACCGACCAGCAGCAAAGCGCCGATCAGCGAAGCCACGCCAGGCCATTCGAACGCCGTCCAGAAGTGGCCGCCGTACGAGCCGATCAGGCTCGATCCAAGGTAATAAGCAAGCAGATAGAGCGCCGCCGCTTGTCCTTTTGCCTGCGCGGCGAGTCGTCCGACCCAGCCGCTCGCCACTGAATGCCCGGCAAAGAAGCCGAACGTCAGGCAGGCAATTCCGCCGATGATCACCGGCAACGAACCCGAAAGCGTCATTGCGATGCCCAGCATCATCAAAAGCAAACTCGCGATCAGCACGCGCCCGCGCCCGAATACATCCGCAAGTTTGCCCGACCACGGCGATGCGACCACGCCGGTGAGATAAACCGTGAAGATCGCGCCGATTTGCGTCTGATTGAGCGAGAACGGCGCGCCGAGCAGCCGATAGCCCACGTAGTTGTAGAGCGTGACGAAACTGCCCATCAGCACGAAGCCGATGAGAAACAGAAACGGCAATCCGCCGTGGCGCAAATGTCCGGCAAGCGAGCGTCGATGATGATGGAACCCAACGCCGCGTCGCGGCTTGAAGCGCCGCGATGGCGGCAGCAACGAGCGGAATGCCAGCGTCGCGAAAAGCCCGAGCAGCCCGATTCCTCCAATCGCAATACGCCAGCCGAACAGATCGGCGAGGATGCCGCTGATCACGCGACCCGCCATGCCGCCTATCGCGGTGCCGCCGACGTAGAGCCCCATCGCAAGGCCCAGGCCTTCGGGATGCACCTCTTCCGCGAGATATGCCATTGCCACCGCCGGCACGCCGCCGAGCGCGAAGCCTTCCAGCGCGCGCACGATCAATAGCGCGTGCCAGTTCGGCAGCGCGGCGACGATCATGGTGAGAACGGACGATGCGAGCAGCGACATCGTCATCAAGCGGTGGCGGCTCCAACTCTCCGAAACGAATCCGGCGATGAAAATCGCCACTGCCAGCGCCGCCGTGCTCACCGAGACCGAAAGCGCACTCACCGCCGGGCGTACGCCGAACGCCTTGGTGAACTCCGGCAGCAGCGGCTGCACGCAATAGAGCAGCGAGAACGTGGCATAGCCCGCGAACAACAAGGCCAACGCCGCGCGCCAGTAAGCGCGCGAGCCGCGCTCGAGATAGGGAATGGAATCAGCTTCAGTTTCGGTGCGCTGCGGCGCCGGCGATGCATTCACAACCAGGGTCTCCGTGTCGACCAGAGAGGATTATTCTGATCTGGCTCAAAGTTGTCGGCCCACGCTCGGCGGCCCAAAACCGTTAAAGATACGCCGATCCTTAGGGTTTTGCCCGATACAGAAATCGGTCACATGTGCCGCAGGACACAACTTAATGCCGAAAAACGTCATCCAATGGCAACAAATGATATCGGCGGGCATCGCGCTCACGCGCCGCGATGCGCTAAAGTAAGGACACAATCGTTCATGGAAGCCGTGTGTGCTGCGCGTCGCGCAACAATGACGCGGCAGGTTGTCTGGTGCACGAGCCGTGAAAAGCCTGTGCTTGGTGAAAATATTTGACCGGCGTTTTATCCTCAGCCGGCACGGAAACGGGGATTCATCATGCAAATCGGTTCGATTGTCCGCTCCGTCCATATTGCCGTGCCTCAGGGCGCACGCGGCATCGTGATGCGAATTCTGGGCGACATGGCTATGGTCGCGTGGTACGCGGGCGAGCCCGGCGTAACTCAACTGCTCAACACGGAGCCGTTCTTTCTCGAAGATCTGATCGATACGGGCGAGATCGTGCGCCCCGCGAACACGGTCGTCCACTGAAGGAACGCTGACCGGCGCGCGGCCGGCGAGCCAGTTGTCCGCGCGCGGGGCACAATGCCGGAATGAACTCAACTCATTCCGATACCCCCGGCGCGCCCGCGCCGAGCGAGGCCCCGCCCTTTGCCGGCCTCGCGCCCGAGCGTGTGCTCGACGCGCTCGACAGCGTGCTGATCCCCGCTGGCAAGCGCACTGACGGCCGCCTGCTGGCGCTCAACAGCTACGAAAACCGCGTCTACCAGGCGGGTCTCGAAGACGGGCCGCCGATCGTCGCGAAGTTTTATCGTCCCGGGCGATGGTCGGATGCCGCGATTCTCGAAGAGCACGCCTTCGTCGCCACGTTGACGGAGCGCGAGATTCCAGCGGTTCCGGCACTTTCGCTCGAAGGCGCGACGCTCCATGAATTCGAAGGCTTTCGCTTCTCCGTGTTCGAACGGCGCGGCGGCCGCGCGCCGGATCTCGACGGCCGCGACACGCTCGAATGGCTCGGGCGCTTCATCGGGCGCATTCATGCGGTGGGCGGCATCGAACCGTATCGCGAACGGCCCACACTCGATATCCAAACCTTTGGGTACGAGCCGCGCGAGTTTCTGCTCACGCATCGCTTCGTGCCCGACGATGTCCGCGAGGCCTACGAGCGCGTCGTGGACATGGCGCTCGAAGGCGTCGCGCAATGTTTCGAGCGCGCGGGCGACGTGCGCCATCTGCGACTGCACGGCGATTGCCATCCGAGCAACGTGCTCTGGACCGATGCCGGTCCGCATTTCGTCGATTTCGACGACAGCCGCATGGGCCCGGCCGTTCAGGACCTCTGGCTGCTGCTGCCGGGCGACCGCGCGGAGGCATCGCGCGCGCTTGCCGATCTGCTCGCCGGATACGAAGACTTCTGCGATTTCGACTCGCGCGAGCTGCATCTGATCGAAGCGCTGCGCACCTTGCGGCTGATTCACTACGCGGCCTGGCTCGCGCGCCGCTGGAACGATCCTGCGTTCCCCGCCGCCTTCCCGTGGTTTAACACGCAGCGTTACTGGGAAGAACGCATCCTCGAACTGCGGGAGCAAGTCGGCGCGATGCAGGAAGGCCCGCTCTGGCCGGTCTGAAATATTTCGTTAGAAATGATCGTGTTAGTTAGTCGAAAAACGTTGAGTTAGGTTTTTCGACATGTAATGATAACGATTCTCATCTGATTGCCTCTTCGTTGCCTCTCGCCGACGCCGCATTTGAACGCGTGTCTAGCCGACTGCGGCGAGGCTTTGCCCGAACCAGACCCACTTCCGGAGAGACGCGTGAACGCGCCCGATACACTGAATCCGCAGCCATCCGCGACGAGCGGCGCTTCCTACCGGCCGCATCGGCTTATCGACGATGCCGAGCAGTTCGTCCGCAAAAATCGGTCGCGCCGTTCGGTTTTTCTCAAATGGCTGCGAAAGGTGCACGGCTGGATCGGCTTGTGGGGCGCGTTACTCGGCTTGCTGTTCGGCACGACGGGTTTCCTGTTGAATCACCGCGCGCCGCCGCTGCGTATCTCGACAGGCGAACCGCAGGTTTCGCAGATGCAGATGCCTTTGCCCGCCGAAGGATTCAAGTCGCCGCGCGACATGGGGACGTGGCTCAAGAAGGAATTGAAGATCGACGGTCAACTTGGCCGCACGCGTCGCGAGCCCGCGCATCCGGTCGGCTGGGGCGACAAGAGCACGATGCAGCCGGAGCAGTGGTCGGTGGCACTGGCCACGCCAGGCGGCAACGTGCAGGCGGAATACTGGGTGGGCAATAACTTCGTGTCGGTGAAGCGCACCGAAAACACCTTCCTCGCAATGATGACGAACCTGCACAAGGGCGTGGGTCTGAGCGTGGGCTGGGTGCTGCTCATCGATACGTTCGCGGGCAGCATCATATTGCTGTCGCTGACTGGCGTGCTGTTGTGGACCGAGCTCAACAAGCGGCGCACGGCGGGTGTGGTGATCGTCACCGTCTCGCTGATCGCGGCAATTGTTTGTGGGTTGATGTAAGGCGCTCCCTAGCGCGCTTGGCGCGTGGCGAAGCGGTTTGGATGCGCGGTGTCGCCGTTTTGCCGCGTTGTTCCGCTTTTCCCCCATGGCCGGCCTCGCCATGCCGGCGCGAACCACGCGCGCCGCTCTATGCCTTCCTCTTCCGCGGATTATGCCGCGTGAGCCAAAGATACAAACCGCTTCCCAGCACGACGATGGTCAGCAAATCGAACGCTGCCCAGAAAATTTTGAGCGGCATCCCGCCGAAATCGCCGAAATGCAATGGCTGCGAGCCAAGCAGCACTTTCAGATACCACGGCAATTCGCGTGAATCGGTGAGCGCGCCGGTCGATGCATCCACGAGAACCGGCCGCAGGATTCGCGTCGTGAGAATGCCGTCGCCGCGCATCCACACGGCATAGTGATGCGGACTGCTGAAGCGCGTCCCCGGAAACGCCACGAACGACGGAATCATGCCGGGTGCGACGCCCTGCGCGGTCTTCACGGCGTCGTCGACGGTTGCGCGCACCGTCACCGGCGGCTCGCCATGATAAGGCGCGAGCATCTGCGCGAGCTGATCGTTACGCCAGGCATCGAGCATGAGATCGGCGAGCGTGTTGATGGAACCGGTCGCGCCGACCAATAGCGCCCACGCGAGCGTCAACATGCCGATGGCGTTATGCCAGTCGAGCCAGACGATGCGCCGCTTCTTCGCAAGCCGCACGCGCCCGAGCCCCACCTTGCGCCAGAACGGCAAATACACGACGACACCCGAGACAATCGCCGCGAGAAACATCACGCCCATCGCGCCGAGGAACAGTTTGCCGAAGAGTCCGGCGAACATATCGACGTGCAGTTTTAGCAGCACGAACTTGAGCGATCCCTTTCCCGGCGGCATGCCGAGCGGCCTCGCGGTGCGTGCATCGACGGTGGTGCTTAGCGTGTCGTCGGGCGGTGTATCGGCGCGAGGCGCGGTGACGATGACAGGCAAAAGCGGTTCGTCCGGCTCCCAAATCATGTACTGCGCAACGTGGCCGGAATGCTCCCTCAGCGCGGCGTGCAAGACCGCGTCGTAACTCGCGCGCGCATTCGCCTGCGATGCGGGCAGCGCAGGCGCTTCGATGGCATCGCCCGTCAGCAGGTCGAGTTGGTGACCGAAGACGAGCGGCAGGCCCGTCAGACAGAGCAGCAACATGAACGCGGTGCAGATGAGACTTGTCCAGCGATGCACCACGGACCACCCGCGTAACGCACGGTGGCTCATGTGACGCTGCCCGGTTTTGGCGGACGCGGGTTGTGGCGGCGCATCCGCTTGCGCGATTGCGCGGCGGGCATCGCCGGTCAAGGGTTTGCCGGGCATTCGGTGCGGATTGGAAATAGTTCGATGGCCTGTCCGCGCAGGCTTGGCGCATCAAAATAGGCCGCGCGGATGAGAACGACGATTATAGGCCGCACGCAATGCGGGCCTGAGCTTGCGAATTCGGGGTCGCCAAACTCAAACGCCACACACCTCGCCACTTCCCGCGACTTCCCGCGCGGCCTTTGCGCCTTCCACCTTCAGCAACTCCGGCAAGGACACGCCGTTCTTCGCCGCCGTGACTTCCGCGAGAATCGACACCGCGATCTCGGGCGGCGTGCGGCTGCCGATATAAATGCCCACCGGCCCGTGCAGTCGCGCGAGTTCGGCTTCGTTGAGATCGAACTCCTTCAGGCGCTCGCGCCGCGCGGCGTTGTTGCGCCGCGATCCCAGCGCGCCGACATAGAAGGCGGGCGTTTTCAGCGCTTCCATCAGCGCGAGATCGTCGAGCTTCGGATCGTGCGTCAGCGCGATGACCGCGCAGCGTTCGTCGAGCTTCATGTCCATCACGGTATCGTCGGGCATGGTCCGCACGATGGTCGTGCCCGGCACGTTCCACTCGTCCGTGTACTCCACGCGCGGATCGCAGACGGTGACCTGATAATCCAGCCCCACCGCGATGCTGCACAGATAGCGCGACAACTGCCCCGCGCCGATCACCAGCATGCGATAGCGCGGCCCGTGGATGGTGAGCAGCGTGGCGTCGTCGAAGAGCACGCCATCGGTAGCTTGCGCCGGTTCGAGACGCGCGCGGCCGGTCGCCATGTCGAGCGTGCGCGCGACGAGCCGCCCGCTTTCCACCGCCGCGCACAGTTCCGCGATGCCGCTGTCCTTCGTCAACGGCTCCAGCACGAGCTGAATCGTGCCGCCGCACGGCAAGCCGAAGCGATGCGCTTCTTCCGCGCTGATGCCGTACTTCACCGCTTCCGGCTTCGTCTGCTCGATACCGCGTTGCCGCACGCGCTCGATCAGATCGTCTTCAATACACCCGCCCGACACCGATCCGACCACGTGGCCGTCGGCGCGCACGGCGAGCATGGCGCCTTCCGGGCGCGGCGACGAGCCCCACGTCTTCACCACCGTGACGAGCAATGCGCGATGACCTTCATCGAGCCATCGCGCGCTGTTTTTCAAGACTTCGAGATCCACGCTGTCCATGATTTCTTTCCCTGTTCCTGCCCTGCGTCGCCGCCGTTTTCAGCGTCCGCCGATTCATTCGCCGGTCCACTCGCGCCCTGCAATTGCGCGCTGAAGCGCTTGAAGAACTCGCCCGCGATTTTGCGCGCCGCGCCATCCACGAGCCGCGAGCCGATCTGCGCCAGCTTGCCACCCACCTGCGCATTCGCGCTGTAAGTGAGCCTGGTGGTGTCGGCGGTCTCGCCCGGTTCCAGGTTCACCGTCGCGCTGCCCTTGCTGAAACCGGCCGCGCCGCCCTGCCCTTCGAACACGATGGTGTACGTCTTCGGCGCGTCGATATTCGTCAGTTCCATGCGGCCCTTGAAGCGCGCCTTGACCGGGCCGACCGCCGCTGTCATCGCGACCGCATACGCATTCTCGCCTTCCGCGTCGATGCTGTCGCAGCCGGGGATACAAAGTTTCAGAATCTCCGTGTCGTTGAGCGCTTCCCACGCCCGCGCCTGGGGCACCGGCAAGACATGCGTTTCGGACAGTTCCATTTTTCGTCTCCCTGATACTCACGGGACGCGACGCGCGCCTGAATCGTGCCGGCCGTGCGCCGCCGCCAGTTCCCGTCCGACAGCGGTGAGACTGTCGAGATTGTGGGCCGCGAGCATCGCATCGACGTGCGGCAGGATCGCGCGCACGCCTCGGGCGCGCGGCGTGAAATCGGCGAATCTCAGAAGCGGATTGAGCCACACCAGCCGATGCGCGAAACGATGCAGCCGCGCAATTTCGGTTTCGAGCACGTCGATGGCCTCGTGATCCAGGCCGTCGGTGACGAGAAGAACGGTCGCGCGACCTGCAAGCACGCGGCGCGCCCAGCGTCGATTGAACTCGGCGAGCGCCCCGCCAATGCGCGTTCCGCCCGACCAGTCGGCGACCTGAAGCCCGAGCGCGGCAATCGCGACGTCCGGATCGCGCTCACGCAACGCGCGCGTGGCGTTGGTCAGACGCGTGCCGAACAGAAACACCTGCAAGCGCTCGCGCGATTGCAAAAGCGCGTGGCAGAAGTACAGAACGGCGCGCGAATATGCGCTCATCGAGCCGGATATGTCGAGCAACAAGACGAGCGGCGGCCGGCGTTCCACGACGGCGCGGTATTTCCACACGGTCCAGTCGCCGCCTGAACGAACCGCGTGACGTGCGCTCGCCTTCAGGTCGGCATGCGTGCCGCGCGAAGCCGCCTTGAGCCTGCGCGTCGGTTCGCTAGCAAGCGGCAGCCGATGCGCGCGAATCTGATGCCGCAGCGTGCGCCACTCGTCGGCGCTCAGGGTATCGAAATCGCGCTGGCTCAGGCGTTCCCGCGCGCTGAACGAGAGGCGCGCGTGCGCTTCCTCGGTCGCGCCTTCCCGCTTCGTTTCAGCCGATGACACCGCGCGCGTGGCGAGCGCATCGGCGAGACGGTTGTTGCGTTTGGGCGGCGGCATGCCGTTCGTCACTTTCGGCAGCAACAGCATGCGCAGCTTGCCTTCCCAGTCGGGATCGCGCCAAAAGAGATCGAAGGCCGCGTCGAAGATGCCGCGCTCGTCGCTCGCGTGAACCAGCAGACACGCGAGCGTCGCGTGCACGTCGTCGCGACGACGCAGATCGATGAAGCGCAGCGCGTCGATGGCATCGACGGCATGCGCGGGCGACATGCCGAGGCCCGCGCCGCGCAGCAGCCTGACGAAGTGCACGACGTTGCGCGCGATGGTTTCCATCGCTATGACCGCGCAGCCGAAAGACATTGCGCGAGCGTGTCGGCGTCCATGCGCGCGAGGTCGTCCTGATACTTCAGCAGCACGCCGAGCGTGTCGCGCACCGACTGCGGGTCCAGTTCCGACACCGACAACGCCGCGAGCGCGCGGCACCAGTCGATGGTTTCCGCGACGCCCGGCGCCTTGAACAGATCCAGCGTACGCAACTCGTGCACGAAGCCGACCGCTCGCGCCTGTAAGTCGCGGCTCGCTTCCGGTGCGCGCGCCGCGACGATCTCGAGCTCGACATCGCGCGCGGGATAGCCGATCCACTGATAAAGACAGCGGCGCTTGAGCGCATCGTGCACTTCGCGCGTGCGGTTCGAGGTCATCACGACGAGAGGCGGATGCGTGGCGCGCACCGTGCCGTACTCGGGAATCGACACCTGAAAGTCCGACAGCAGTTCGAGCAGGAACGCTTCGAACGGCTCGTCGGCGCGATCGATTTCATCGATGAGCAACACGCGCCGCGCGTTCGCGTTCGAAGGATCGGGCAGCAGCGCCTGAAGCAACGGACGCTTCAACAGAAACTCGCCGCGATACAGCGAATCGTTCGAGGGTGTTTCACCCGATGCTTCCGCGAGCCGCAGCGCCATGATCTGACGCGGATAGTCCCATTCGTAGAGCGCGCTCGCCGTATCGAGACCTTCGTAGCATTGCAGGCGCAAGAGCGTCGTGCCGCACAGACCCGCCGCCGCTTTCGCGAGTTCGGTCTTGCCGACGCCCGGTTCGCCTTCGAGAAAGAGCGGCCGCTGCATTTTCAGCGCGAGAAAAAGCGCCGTCGCGAGCTCGCGGTTCGCGAAGTATTGATGCTCGCGCAGTCGCGCGAGCGTGTCGTCGATGGAATCCGGCTCGTTCGGCATCATGGGAAGGCGCGGCGGACTCGAAATCCGCCGCTTGGTTGCTGAATGACTTCGACGTGCTGCCTAGAACGAGTTGGCGCGTTCGATCGCCCGGCCCGCCAGCACCGGAATCAGATGCGCGCGATATTCCGCGCTCGCGTGCATGTCGTCGTTGAGTTCGCCGGGCAGGATCTTCACGCCTCGCGCCGCGCTGACGGAAAAGTCTTTCGACAACGCCGCCTCCAGCTCGGCCGCACGAAACACGGAAGATGCCGCGCCCGTCACGCCAACGCGCACGCCGTCTTCATGCTTTGCAACGAACACGCCAACGAGCGCGAAGTGCGAAGCAGGGTTGCGAAACTTTTCGTACGCGGCGCGCTCGGCGAGCGGAAATTCCACCGCGACGATCAACTCGTCCGGCTCCAGCGCGGTCTGATACATGTCGATGAAAAACTCATCCGCGCCAATGCGCCTGCGATCCGTCACCACCGTCGCGTTCAGCGCAAGCACGGCGGCCGGATAGCACGCGGCGGGGTCGTCGTTGGCAAGCGAACCGCCAATCGTGCCGCGCTCGCGCACCTGTCTGTCGCCGATTCGGCCAGCCAGATCGGCGAGACCGGGCAGCGCCTTTCGAACCTGTTCGTCCGATGCAACCTGCGCGTGGCACATGGCGCCGCCGATGATCAGCTTGCCGCCATCGAGCGCGATGCTTTTCATCGACGCGATGCGCGTTACATCCACGAGCGCCGATGGCTGCGCGAGCCGCAAGCGCATGGTCGGCAAGAGGCTCTGGCCGCCCGCGAGAAATTTGGCATCGCCGTTGGCGGCAAGCGCGGCAACCGCAGCCTGAGTCTCGCCGGGACGTTGATAGTCGAATGCGTACATGTTCGTTCTCCGTTCAGGCGCGTTGGGCGGCGTGCATTGCGGACCACACGCGATGGGGCGTCGCGGGCATCTGCAAATCCTTCACGCCGAGCGGCGCGAGGGCATCGAGAATCGCGTTGATGACGGCGGGCGGCGAGCCGATTGCGCCCGCTTCGCCGCAGCCCTTCACGCCGAGCGGATTGTGCGAGCATGGCGTGCCCTTCGCGGTTTCGACGGTGAAGTTCGGCAAGTCGATGGCATGCGGCATCGCGTAATCCATATACGAGCCTGAGAGCAACTGGCCGGTGGTGTCGTCGTAGACGCAGCGCTCGAGCATCGCCTGGCCGATTCCCTGGCCGAGCCCGCCATGCACTTGTCCTTCGACGATCATCGGGTTGATCACGTTGCCGAAGTCATCGACCGCCGTGAACTTCTGAATACGCGTTTCGCCCGTGTCCTGATCGACTTCCACTTCGCAGACATACGCGCCCGACGGATAGGTAAAGTTGGTCGGATCGTAAAACGCGTTTTCGTTCAGCCCCGGCTCCATGGTTTCCAGCGGGAAGTTGTGCGGCACGTAGGCGGCAAGCGAGACATCGACGAAACTCTTCGTGCGGTCCGTGCCCGCCACGCGGAACGTGCCGTTCTTGAACTCGATGTCCTCCACCGCTGCTTCGAGCAGATGCGCGGCGATCTTCTTGGCCTTCGCTTCCACCTTGTCGAGCGCCTTCATGATCGCCGAGCCGCCGACCGAAATGGAGCGCGAGCCATACGTGCCCATGCCGAACGGAATGCGGCCCGTGTCGCCGTGAATGATCTCGACGTTGTCGATATCCACGCCAAGCCGGTCCGCGACCACTTGCGCGAAGGTCGTTTCGTGCCCTTGTCCGTGACTGTGCGAGCCGGTGAAAACCGTGACCGAGCCGGTCGGATGCACGCGCACTTCGCCCGCCTCGAACAAGCCCGCCCGCGCGCCGAGCGCCCCCGCGACATTCGAAGGCGCGAGCCCGCACGCCTCGATATAGCACGAATAGCCGATGCCGCGCAGCTTGCCCGCTTTCTCCGATTCCGCCTTGCGCATGGCAAAGCCTTGCACGTCCGCGAGTTCGAGCGCGCGGTTCAGACACGCGTCGTAATCGCCGACGTCGTAGGTCAGGCCGACCGGCGTCGCGTACGGAAACTCACGAATGAAGTTGCGGCGGCGCAGTTCGACCGGATCGATATTCAACTCGCGCGCCGCCGTTTCGACGAGCCGCTCGACGACATAGGTCGCTTCCGGACGGCCCGCGCCGCGATAGGCATCGACGGGAACGGTGTTGGTGAAGACCGCTTTGACTTCGGCGTAGATCGCGGGCGTGGTGTATTGGCCGGCGAGCAAGGTCGCGTAGAGCACGGTCGGAATCGACGAGGCGAACGTCGACAGATACGCGCCCATGTTCGCCGTCGTGTGCACGCGCATCGCGAGAAACTTGCCGTCGTTGTCGATGGCGAGTTCTGCTTTGGTGACGTGATCGCGGCCATGCGCGTCGGAGAGAAACGCTTCGGAGCGCTCGGCCGTCCACTTGATCGGACGCCCGACTTTCTTCGACGCCCACGTCAGCGCCACGTCTTCTGGGTACAGGAAAATCTTCGAGCCGAAGCCGCCGCCCACATCCGGCGCGATGATGCGCAGTTTCGATTCCGGCAGCGACAGTACGAACGCCGCCATCAGCAGCCGCTCGACGTGCGGGTTCTGATTCGCGACGTAGACCGTGTAGCTTTCGTCGTGCTTCGAATAGCTCGCGTTGACGGCGCGCGGTTCGATCGCGTTCGGCACGAGGCGCTGGTTCACGATATCGAGCGTCGTCACGTGCGCGGCCTGCGCGAAGGCGGCGTCGGTCTTGGCCTTGTCGCCGTGGCCCCAGTTGTAGCAGACGTTGTTCGGCACGCTGTCGTGCACTTGCGGCTGGCCGTCGCCGGCGGCGCTGCCGGTATCGACCGCGGCGGGCAGCACGTCGTAATCGACCTCGATGAGTTCGAGCGCGTCCTTCGCTTCCTTGATGGATTCGGCGACCACGAGCGCGACCTGATCGCCCACGTGCAGCACCTTTTCGTTCGCGATGACGGGATGCGGCGGCTCTTTCATCGGCGAGCCATCGGTGCTGTGGATCAGCCAGCCGCACGGCAAGCCACCGACATTTTCGCCGGCAAGATCCTTGCCCGTGAAAATGGCGATCACGCCCGGCGAAGCCTTGGCCGCTTCCATGTCGATACCGCGAATCTTCGCGTGCGCGTGAGGCGAGCGCAGGAACGCGGCGTAGCTTTGCTGTGGAAGGACGACATCGTCGGTGTACTGGCCGGCACCCGTCAGGAAGCGATAGTCTTCCTTGCGCTTGATGCCAGCGCCAATCAGTTTCTGTTGCTCAGGGGCATTCATCGCGGTCTCCTTGATAGGCGCGAAATCCGGATCGATCGACAGAGCGCAGCTAGTGTTTCTAGCCGCCCGACCTCATGGATTGCGCGCCCTGCAGGACCGCCTTGACGATGTTGTGATAGCCCGTACAGCGGCACAGATTGCCGTCGAGCTGCTCGCGCACTTCCTCTTCGGAGAGATCCGGAGATTGCGCGGCGAGTGCGCTCGCGCTCATCACCATGCCCGGCGTACAGAAACCGCATTGCAGACCGTGGCATTCCTTGAAGGCCGCCTGCATGGGATGAAGCTCGCCGTCTTTCGCCATGCCTTCGATAGTCGTCACCGCCATGCCGTCGGCCTGCGCGGCGAGGATGTTGCACGACTTGATCGCGCGCCCTTCGAGATGCACGGTGCACGCGCCGCACTGCGCGGTATCGCAGCCAATGTGCGTGCCGGTGAGCCTGAGTTGTTCGCGTAGAAACTGGACGAGCAGAAGATGCGGTTCGACGTTGGCGGTCACGGGTTTGCCGTTGACCGTCAGGCTGATGCTGAGCGTCATTACTGTCTCCTTTGCGACCCGGCCGGAGCTTTTTTGCTCCATACGCGGGCCTCGTGCAGTTTCTCTGCGACGACTCGAAGCGAAGCTATCCGCTTCTATTCCGGTCACGGCAGACCGACTGCTGTGGGGATGGACCAGCCTTACGCCACTCGCTTGCTTCGCCACTCACGTCAACCACGTCCTGAACCTGCCGACCTGCTGCTGTGAGCGTTTGGCTGGGAAATCGTGTGATGCGCGTTCATGTTTGCAGAGCCGAGTAAAGCACAAATCGGCGAGCGTAGCTATTGGGCTTACTTGCCGGTGGATGCGTTTGCCTGTCTGCGCTCGTCTTCGCTTGCGGCTCTGAAAAGAAAAACGCCGCCCGAAGGCGGCGTTCATGCAACCGGCGCGCAAGACGCCTTACAGCACGTTTTTCGAAGCCTGCGCGCGACCGAGCACCGAATGCCGGCGCGAGTAGACGAAATAAATCGCGAGGCCGATCACGAGCCAAACGACGAACGCGACCCACGTCATCGCCTTGAGATTGAGCATGAGAAACAGGCACGACGCCACCGCGAGAATGGGCACCACCGGCACGCCAGGACAGCGGAACGCGCGCGGCAGGTCGGGATGCGTGCGGCGCAGGATCAGCACGGCGATGGATACCATCGAGAACGCCGCGAGCGTGCCGATGTTGATGAGCTCCGCCAGCACGTTGAGCGGCACGAGCGCGCCGATCAGCCCGAAGAAAATGCCGACGAGCCAAGTGGTAAAGAAAGGCGTCGAATAACGCGGATGAACTTTCGAGAGCCGCGCGGGCAAGAGCCCGTCGCGCGACATCGCGTAGATGATGCGCGTCTGGCCGTAGCTCATGACGAGGATCACGGTGAGCATGCCGAGCACCGCGCCTAAGTCGATGAAACCCGCGACCCAGTTCTGTCCGACCACTTGCAGCGCATACGAAACCGGATGCGAAACGCCCGCGAACTGCGCCGACGGCACGATGCCCGTCACGACCGCCGCGACGGCGACATACAACACCGCGCACACGGCCAGCGACGAAATGATGCCGATCGGCAGATCGCGCTTCGGGTTCTTCACCTCCTCGGCGGCGGACGACACCGAATCGAAACCGATGAACGCGAAGAACATCACCGCCGCCGCGCCGAACACGCCCGACCAGCCATTCGGCATGAACGGATGCCAGTTGGCAGGCGTCACATGAAACACGCCGACGGCGATCACCAGCAACACGACGGTCACCTTGATCGCGACCATGATGTTGTTCACGCGCGTGGATTCCTTCACGCCGACCGACAAGAGCGCGGTGATCGCCATCATCACCAGAAATGCGGGCAGGTTGAAATAGGTGACGTGGTCGGGCAACGCGCCGGGCGCGGCGGTCAGTACGGTCGGCAGCGAGATGCCGAAGCCCGACAGTAGCGATTGCAGATAACCCGACCATCCGACCGACACGGCGGAAGTGGCAAGCCCGTATTCAAGCATCAGATCCCAGCCGATGATCCACGCAGCCAGTTCGCCAAGCGTGGCGTACGAATAGGTATAGATGGAACCGGCAACCGGTATAGTCGATGAGAACTCGGCGTAGGCAAGCGCCGCGAAACAGCACGCAATCGCCGCGACAATGAACGAAACCATGAGCGCCGGGCCGGCTTGCACGGCGCCGGTTCCCGTCAGCACGAAAATGCCGGTGCCGATGATGGCGCCAATACCAAGGAAGGTGAGATCGAGCGCGCCCAGAGTCTTCTTGAGCGACGTGCTGTGGGTGGCACCCAGCATGTGCTCGATGTTTTTCTTGCGGAACAACGACATTGCGGTGAGTCTCCTAAAGGCGCTCAAAGGCACCGTACCTCGGGAAAACCCGATAGTTTAGCGGAGACTGGAAGCATGCCCAAAGAACGAGCATGGGACGCCCTTTCCTTGCGCAATTTTTACAGATCGTTCGTTTTTTATCTTGTTTAAGATAAATTCCGGGACTTTTCAGCCCGCTATTGCCGGGTTCATGTCGATGAGGCGATGGCTCATCACATAGAAGGTCAGTTCGGCGTTGTTCGCAAGCTGCATCTTGTCGAGTAAGCGCGCCCGATAAACGCTCACTGTTTTCACCGACAGCGAAAGCGCGTGTGCGATGTCCGTGAGCCGCTTACCCGAAGCCAGCATGCACAGCGTCTGGAATTCGCGGTCAGAGAGTTGCTCGTGCGGCATGCGTTCCGAACCAAGCGAAACGTAGTTCGCAAGCGCTTCTGCCATTTCCGGGCTCACGTACTTTCGGCCCGCCGCGACTTGCTGGATCGCGCCGATCATGAGCGCCGGGTCCGCCGTCTTCGAGAGATAACCCGCCGCGCCGGCCTTGAGCGCGCGCACGGCATATTGATCTTCGCGATGCATCGAAAACATCAGCACGGGCAGGCGCGGCATGTCGCGCTTCAGGCGCTTGAGTACGTCTAGACCGTTTACATCGGGAAGCGAAATGTCGAGCATCGCCACGTCGGGCGCGTGGCGCGCGGCGAGTGCGAGCGCCTGAACGCCGGTTCCGGCTTCGATCACCTCCGAGGCCAGCTCGCGCTCGATCAGCAATTGCGCGACGCCACGGCGCACGATGGCGTGGTCGTCGGCGAGCAGGATGCGCAGCGCCATGCGCGGCCTCAGGCGTTGGCCGCGCGCCGAACCGGACGCGGCGGGCATACCAGCGGAATGCGCGCGTACACCGCGACGCCGCCCATCTCCGATGCAGCGACGCGCATGCTGCCGCCGAACGCCTCGCATCGCGCACGCATGCCGGGCAGGCCGAAGCGGCCGGTCTTGCGACGCGCGGCAGGCGTCATGCCGATTCCGTCATCGTCGATGACGAGCGTCACGCCTTGCGCGTCACGCTCGACGCTAACCCGCGCGCGCGTCGCCCGGGCGTGGCGCGCGACATTGGTCAACGCTTCCTGCATCACGCGTAAAAGCGCGACGGCGAGACCGGGCGGGAGATCGTCGAAGCGGGAATCGTCGGGGCAGACGAAATCGACATGAATGGCGGCACGCGCACCGAAGGTGGCGATCCAGTCGGCAAGTCCGGTGGTGAAACCCGTGTCGAAGGGCGGCGCTTGCAAATTCTCGACGATTCGATGACTCGCTTCGCCTGCTTCCGCGATACAGTCGCGCGCTTGGCGAAGCGCATCGGCGCAAGCGGCGGGGGCATTGGCGGGAAGCCAGTATTGCGCGCGGGATATCGCCAGGTTGGCGGCGGTCAGCACGGCGCCCATCTCGTCGTGCAGGTCTTGCGCGAGCGTGCCGCGCGTGTGCGCTTCGATGGCAGCCAGTTGCGTGATGAGTTCGTCGATGCGCGCCGCGAGACTGCGCACTCGGTGATCGCTCTTGAGGCGTGCGTCGATCGGCACGGAGACTAGCGAAGCGGACGCGCGCGGCGCCTTGTATGTTTCAGGCGGAATTCTGGCCGACGAGTTCATTCAATGTCTCCCAAGTGAGCGCAACTAGAGCTACGTCGCCAGAAGACGCATGCGGCGTAACTAAATTTACACTCCGTAACATCGACGACGGACGATATCGTTCCGTCATCCGTCTGAGCGTTGCGGAATCATATCTCAAAATTATCATAAAGCCATGTCGGACAAGGCTTTCAGACGTGAACCTCATGTCGTTTGGTAACCA
The DNA here is from genome assembly GCF_031450875.1 of Caballeronia sp. LZ001. Lineage (NCBI taxonomy): Bacteria > Pseudomonadati > Pseudomonadota > Betaproteobacteria > Burkholderiales > Burkholderiaceae > Caballeronia > Caballeronia sp. LZ001. The sequence continues at coordinate 3,253,108 of NZ_JARTVX010000004.1, forward strand.
TTGCCACTATTCGCTGACGACCCGGCGTCGTGGCCACAGGCCGCCAATTTGTAACAATGCCCCGGCGAATCGGGGCGAAAAAAAACCGGCGCACGAAAGCACCGGTTTTCCCGACAGGACAAACAGCAGTCGAATCAGCCGACGAAAGCCTTTTCCACCACGTAATGTCCCGGATGATTGTTGCTGCCTTCCTTGAAGCCAAGGCTGTCGAGCAACTCGCGCGTGTCGCGCAGCATGTGCGGGCTGCCGCAAAGCATCACGCGGTCGTTTTCGACCGAGAACGGATCGACCGACAAATCCGCGAACAGCTTCTTCGTTTCGATCAGGTCGGTGATCCGGCCGCGATTCGCGAACTCTTCACGCGTGACGGTCGGGTAGTACACGAGCTTCTCCGACACGATCTCGCCGATATGCTCGTGCGCCTGGCAAGTGCTCGGTGATGAAGTCCTTGTACGCGAGTTCATCGACGAAACGGCACGTGTGCGTCAGCACGATCTTGTCGAAGCGGTCGTAGACGTCCGGGTCCTTGATGATCGACATGAAAGGCGCGAGGCCCGTGCCCGTCGAAAGCAGCCACAGCGTTTTGCCCGGCAACAAGTTGTCGGCGACGAGCGTGCCCGTCGGCTTCTTGCCGATCAACACGGGGTCGCCCACTTTCAAATGCTGAAGGCGCGACGTCAGGGGGCCGTCCGGCACCTTGATGCTCAAGAATTCGAGATGCTCTTCGTAGTTCGCGCTCGCGAGGCTATAGGCGCGCAAGAGCGGCTTGCCTTCGACTTCGAGGCCCACCATCGTGAACTGACCGTTCTCGAAGCGGAACGACGAATCGCGAGTGCAGGTGAAACTGAAGAGCGTGTCGGTCCAGTGGTGGACGCTCAGAACGGTTTGAGAATTAAGGTTGCTCATGGCTTCTTGGACTGTGCGAGAACGATGATGCGATGACGCGGTGCCGCTCGCCGCCAGCCGAATGCTCTGGCGGGAACGGGCATCGAAAAGACTTTGCCGCGCTTAACTACGCAAAAGGACGATCGTATGGGCTGATGTCGGCGCTTCGGTATCACGCGGCCTGCTCAAGACTTGAGCCGAAGCACGCGCGCAAACCAGACAACCCAGCCGGACAACCCGGCGCAATCGAGCATTTTAACCCGATCGACATTTGCCGTCGTGTCGCGGCCGTGCGGCATAGAGACTGGCTGGACGCGCTTGGGACTTTGCGGGACGGCGCGCACCTGGCTGCCCGGCCTGGCGAATGATTGCGAAGAACGGGAGACGCGCGTCGAACACGCCGCAAATCACAGCCAAAAAGCCGCCGAGCCCGCATGATAGCAACGGATTCCGCAATTATCCCAAAATACCCTTCTGACGGTCGGGCCGGGACAACGGCGGGACGACGCGATCAGATGCGTTGATCCGTCGACGGCTTCTCCCACAGATTCACGCCGCCTTCCTGCGCATGCTTGTCGATCTCGGCGAGTTCCTCTGCGCTGAACTCCAGATTCTTCAGCGCGGCGACGTTCTCGACGACCTGTTCCGCGCGGCTCGCGCCGATCAGCACCGAAGTCACACGGCCACCGCGCAACGCCCATGCAAGCGCCATCTGCGCGAGGCTTTGACCGCGACGTTCCGCGAGTTCGTTGAGCTTGCGCACATGCGCCAGATTCTCGTCGCTCAAATGCTCCTGCTTGAGCGATCCGCCGCCCGCCTTGTTCACGCGCGCATCCTGCGGCACGCCGTTCAAATACTTGCTCGTAAGCAAGCCCTGCGCGAGCGGCGTGAACGCGATGCTGCCGGTGCCGAGATCGTCGAGCGTATCGAGCAGTTCGTGTTCGATCCAGCGATTCAGCATGTTGTACGACGGCTGATGGATCAAGAGCGGCACCTTGTGCTCGGCCAGCAAGCGCGCCATTTCGCGCGTCTTCGACGCCGAATACGACGAAATGCCGACATACAGCGCCTTGCCCGAATGAACGGCGGTGGCGAGCGCGCCAGCGGTTTCTTCGAGCGGCGTGTCCGCATCGAAACGATGCGAGTAGAAAATATCGACGTAATCGAGGCCCATGCGCTTCAGGCTTTGATCCAGACTCGCGAGCACATACTTGCGCGAACCGCCGCCGTTGCCGTAAGGTCCCGGCCACATGTCCCAGCCGGCCTTCGACGAAATCAGCAACTCATCGCGATACGGCCGGAAGTCGTCCTTGAAGATCCGGCCGAAGTTCGTTTCCGCGCTGCCATACGGCGGGCCGTAGTTGTTGGCGAGATCGAAGTGCGTGACGCCGAGATCGAATGCCGTGCGCAGAATTTCGCGTTGCGTCGAGATGGGCGTGGTATCGCCGAAGTTGTGCCACAGACCAAGAGACAACGCAGGAAGTTTCAATCCGCTCTTGCCGCACGTGCGGTATTGCATCTGCGTATAACGCTCGGAAGCTGCTTCGTATGCCATATCGAATTCCCTTTGCGTGCTGGTTGACTGAATCGGTTTCGGGGACTGCGTTCGGGCGTTGTGCGGCACGTGCTCGCCGCTCCGCCGGTCGAGGCCGACAATGTTAAGCCAATCCGCCGCAAGCCGTACGACCCTCGTCCGGACGGCCTATGCGGGAACGTTCTGGTCCGACGCCAGACCAATGCAAATCCCAAATGAAGGAATCTGACCGATGAACTCTATCGATAAGCTGCGCCCTGCCTACGATTCCCTGTTAGCCCTTGCCGTGACGTATGGCATCGACTTCCTCATGGCGATCCTGATCCTCGCCGTCGGATGGTGGATTTCGAACTTCGTCGCCAACGCGCTGCGGCGCACGCTCGGGCGCACGCATATCGACGCCACGCTCACGCCGGTGCTCGCCAGCGTGGCGATGTGGGCCATTCGCGTAGTCGCCATCGTCGCCGCGCTCGGCAAGTTCGGCATCGCGGCGGCGAGTATCCTGACCGTGCTCGGCGCGGCCGGACTGGCTATTGGCCTGGCGTTGCAGGGCACGCTGCAGAACATCGCGGCGGGACTGATGCTGTTGTTGCTGCGCCCGTTCCGCGTGGGCGATTACATCGAGGGCGTCGGCACCACGGCGGGAACCGTGAACGAGATCGGTCTCTTCACCACGCGCCTCACCAAGGCCGACGGCATCGTCATGTTCGTGCCGAACAGCACGATCTGGGCGAATCCCATCACCAACTACAGCGCGAACGAACGCCGCCGCGTGGTGCTCAACTTTCAGGTGGCGCACGGTCAGAAGGTCGAACATGTGCTTGAGGAATTGCGCCGGCTCGTGAGCGAAGATCCGCGTATCGTGCAGGAAGCGCCGTCCGCGCCGTGGATCGCGGTAACGGATTACACCGACACCGGCGTCAAGTTCAACGTGGGCGCATGGACGCGCGCGAGCGATCACGCGAGCGTGCAGGCCGAATTGCTGCGCAAGATTCAGCCGCTGACGCGCGAGCAGATCACCTGAAACCGGGACGACTGGACGCGAGCGAGAAGATTGAATAACCTGTCGCGCCTTACCTTCCGCGAGACTGGCCCATGACCCGAGCGATTTCCGTTGCGTTGATTGTCGGCGGCATCGTGCTGCTTTATTTCGGCGGCCAGTCGTTTCATTCGTTGAGTAACGACGTATCGCGCTTTTTCACCGGCTCGCCCACGAACAAGACTATCTGGCTGCTCGCGGGCGGCGTCGTGGCAACGCTCGCGGGAATGATCGGCCTTGCTCTGCCATCATCCCGCCGATAAGACGCAAAACGCGCTCAGACGAGCGGCACTTCCGGTTTCGCGGCCGACCGCGTGCCTGGCAACGGCACGTTACTCGCGCCGTGATACGTGTATACGAGCGAGAATTTCACCTTATCGCTGAGGTTTTTGCCCGCCGAATGCAGCGTATTGCAGTGGAAGAACACGACATCGCCGGGTTCGAGCGCGGGCGAGACCGCCGTGCGGATCAGCGCGGCGTTTTCGGGCAGGTCGGAGCGGAAGAATTTTGCTTCATCGAAGCGGTCGGACGTGAACGGCAGCTTGTGCGAGCCCGGCACGAACCAGAGCGCGCCGTTGTCGACGGTTTCATCGCCGATTGCGAGCCATGTCGAAACCAGATCGTCGCGCTCGAAGCCCCAGTAACGCACGTCGCGATGCCAGCCGGTGAGGCTGCCGTAAGCGGGATGCTTCGTCATTACGCAGTTGTGATGCGCACGCGAAAGGTACGGCGTTTCGCCGAAGTACAACTCCATCCAGCCGCGAATCTCGGGCGATGTCGCAAACTCGGCGAAGAGCGGATCACGCACGTAGGCGTCAAGCAGACGGCGCACGGTGTGTCCGCCGGGCGCGTCCCGGGAATCGGGCGCGCCGGGGTATTTCAGATCGGCTTCGAATTCGAGCGGCGTCGCCGCCTCCGCCAACTGGCGGCGCGCAACTTCGCGTAACGCTTGGCAGCGCGCTTCAGGCACCAGCCCCTTGACGACGACGAAGCCCGTCTTGCGCAATTCGCGCACTTGTTCTGATTTCGATTGAAGCGGATTGTGTTCGGACATTTCAGTTCTTACCTCGACGGCTTCACGTGACTTCATTCAACCATCGCAATACCCGGCATCCGGGCGAATAGCACGATTGTAAATCTCACGCGCGGCTAAAGCCCGTTCGGCCTGCGCTTTAACGGCGCGACCGGCGTTTCGTCCGGCATTCAGCAGGGAAAACGCGGACTTACCGGAGTAATAATGGTCCTGTACATTGCCTGCATCAATTCGGTGCAACTTCCGCAGGCTCGTTGGACCGAATCCGTTGATCGCTATTTTTGAGACGACTATCGTCGAGTTGCCTCCATGCAACCGACTCTTCCCGATATGAACCACCGAATCGCTTCCGGCCTGACCCGAGTTGCCTCACACGCCGCGCGCCCGGCCCGACGCGGCGTGGTTCGCGCACTGCGGCACCATTCCGCGCGCACTCAAGCGCTCGCGGAACAGCTCATGCACGTGCATCCGGTCGTTGGCATTCGCTCGTGGTTTCGCGGCTTCTTCTTCAGTCTTCGCGCGCGCACGGCATCGCGCAAGGTGTCGTTGAGAGCGCTGCTGCGCCGTCCGATGCAAGCCCGCGCGCCCGCACTGCCGAAGCCTCAGGCGGCGGCGCATACGAGCCGCCGTCCGCGACGCATTTCCGCTAGCAGCGCGGGTTGGTATGCATTCGCGGCACGCTGAAGGCCCGCACGGCGGGCTTCGATAAAAGCGACGCACAAAAAAAACCGGCAAGCGCGATGCTTGCCGGTTTTCGTTTTGCCTGCCGAACCAATACGACGCTTTATGCGACGCTCGCGACCGGTTCCGTGCCTGCGGCTTCCGCGAGCGTGAGAGCCTTGTCGGTGGCTTCCCACGTGAATTCCGGCTCTTCGCGGCCGAAGTGGCCATAAGCTGCCGACTTCTCGTAGATCGGACGCAGCAGATCCAGCATCTGAATGATGCCCTTCGGACGCAGGTCGAAGTGTTCGAGCACGAGCTTCGTGATCTCGGCATCCGACACGCGGCCCGTGCCGAACGTGTTGACCATGACCGAAGTCGGGCGCGCCACGCCAATAGCGTACGACACCTGAATCAGGCAACGCGAGGCCAGGCCCGCTGCCACGATGTTCTTCGCGACATAGCGGCCGGCGTAGGCAGCCGAGCGGTCGACCTTGGACGGGTCCTTACCCGAAAACGCGCCGCCGCCGTGAGGGGCTGCGCCGCCGTAGGTATCCACGATAATCTTGCGGCCCGTCAGACCGCAGTCGCCTTGCGGACCGCCGATGACGAAGCGGCCCGTGGGATTCACCAGGAACTTGATGTCGCCCTTGATGAGATCCGCCGGCAACGTCGGCTTGACGACTTCCTCGATCACGGCTTCGCGCAGGTCCGAGAGATCGATGTCCGGTGCGTGCTGCGTGGAAAGCACGACGGTGTCGATGGAATGCGGACGGCCATCGACATAACGCACGGTGACTTGCGACTTCGCGTCCGGACGCAGCCACGGCAGACGGCCGTCGCGACGCAAGTTCGCCTGACGCTCGACCAGACGATGCGAAAGGTGGATAGGCAGCGGCATGAGTTCGGGCGTTTCGTCGCATGCGTAGCCGAACATCAGGCCCTGGTCGCCCGCGCCTTGATCGAGGTTGTTGTCGTGCGCCTTGTTCACGCCTTGCGCGATATCCGGCGACTGCTTGTCGTAAGCGACGAGCACCGCGCAGCCGCGATAGTCGATACCGTAGTCGGTGTTGTCGTAGCCAATGCGCTTGATGGTGTCGCGCGCAACCTGGATGTAGTCGACATTGGCCGTCGTGGTGATTTCGCCCGCGAGGACGACGAGGCCGGTGTTACAGAGCGTTTCCGCTGCGACGCGCGAGTATTTGTCCTGACTCAGGATTGCGTCGAGGATGGCGTCGGAGATTTGATCGGCGACCTTGTCCGGGTGGCCTTCGGAAACGGATTCGGATGTAAACAGATAGTCGTTCGACACGCTTCAGACTCCAATTAAAGTACGTTGTGGTTTGCTCACGTAGCCGACTTCGTTCGGAGTCTGAAGCGGCGACGCTTTAGCGGATGTCATTAAACTCCAGCCCTTCTCCACAGATTGCATGAAGGCCGGCGCTTCGCCCCGCAAGTTGTCCATTAACTCGGCGAAGGTCTTATTATACCGGTTTCCCGTGTTTTTACTGAGCCGAACGCTTGTCCCCATTCGTCCCGAAACAATCTTCTGTCCATAGTTCACCTCCGTCTGTTCGCTGGAGCACCTCATGTTAGGGCGCATTGGCGTGGCGCTCGCCTTCGGCTTCCTCAAGTTTCTGGCGCTCATCCCTTACGGCATCACGGCACGTTTCGGCGACGGACTCGGCTGGCTGCTCTATCAGATCCCGAGCAGACGCAAGCGCATCGTACATACGAACCTCGCGCTCTGCTTTCCGGACTGGTCGCCCGAGCGCCGCGAGGAAGTTGCGCAGCAGCATTTCCGCCACGCCATCCGCAGCTATGTGGAGCGCAGCGTGCAGTGGTTCGGCTCGGCCAAGAAACTCGAAAAACTGATCGAGGTGGACAGCGCCGTCGATCTCTCCGACCCGAACCTGCCGCCCACGCTCTTTCTCGGCCTGCATTTCGTCGGCATCGAGGCGGGATCGATCTTTCTGAACTACTCGCTGCATCGGCAATGCGGGTCGCTGTATCAACCGTTCTCGAATCCGCAGGTCGAGGAAATCGCGAAAGCGCAGCGCGCTCGCTTCGGCGCGGACATGGCGAGCCGTGCGGACAGCGCGCGTATCGTGCTGCGCTGGCTGCGCGACCGCAAACCGGTGATGCTCGGCGCGGACATGGACTACGGCATGCGCAATTCCACCTTCGTGCCGTTCTTCGGCATTCAGGCGTGTACGTTGACGGCCGTCGGCCGGCTGGCGAAAGCGGGCAAGGCGCAAGTGGTGCCGTTCATCGGCGAGGTGCTGCCGAACTACAAGGGATATCGGCTGAAGATTTTCGAGCCGTGGCAGAACTACCCCACTGGCGACGACGAAGCCGACGCGCGCCGCATGAACGAATTCCTCGAAGAGCAGATTCCGCACATACCGGAGCAGTATTACTGGGTGCACAAGCGTTTCAAAACGCGTCCGCCGGGCGAGCCGGGCTTCTATTGAGCGCGCATGGCGCCGTGGTGGCGCAGATCGTCGCGAAACGTCATGAAACGTGACGGTGAGGCTCACATACAATAGCGCCATGAAACTCAAATTCACCAAGATGCAAGGCGCGGGCAACGACTTCGTCGTGCTCGACGGCTACACGCAGGCGCTCGATCTGAGCGCGCAGCAAGTGCGTGCGCTCGCCGACCGTCATTTCGGCGTGGGCGCGGACCAGTTGCTGCTGGTGGAAAAGCCGACCATCGAGGGCGTCGATTTCAAATACCGCATCTTCAATTGCGACGGCGGCGAGGTCGAACATTGCGGCAACGGCGCGCGCTGCTTCGTGAAGTTCGTGCGCGACCGCAAGCTGACCGACGCTGCAACCGTGCGCGTGCAGGTGCAAAACGGCGTCATCACGCTGACCATGCAAGCCAATGGCGAAGTGACGGTCGACATGAGTACGCCGGTGTTTCATGCGCCCGAAGTGCCTTTCGACGCGCACGGTCTCGAAGGCCGCAACGAAGGCAACGACACGCTCTGGCCGCTCGATCTGAACGGCTATGCGAATGAACCGCGCTGGATTTCCGTCGTCTCGATGGGCAATCCGCACGCCGTGCAGATCGTGGATGACGTAGAAGCGTATCCCGTGCTCGTCGAAGGTCCGCTGATCGAGCGTCACGCGCGCTTTCCGAAGCGTGTCAACGCGGGCTTCATGCAGATCGTCGATCGTCATTCGGTCAAGCTGCGCGTCTACGAACGCGGCGCGGGCGAAACGCTCGCGTGCGGCACGGGCGCGTGCGCGGCGGTGGCGGCAGGCATCCGGCGCGGCGTGCTCGACACGCCGGTGCGCGTCGAGACGCACGGCGGCACGCTCACCATCGGCTGGGACGGTGCACGCGACGAATCCGCGCCGCTTTTCATGGCCGGACCCGCCGCGACGGTTTTCGAAGGCGAGATCGACCTCGACCGCATCGCCGGCTGAGTTTGCATACGCATCGCATCATTACGACCATCGACCATGAATCCACGCGAAGTCGCCGATTATCTGCTCGACAACCCCGATTTCTTCACCGAGCACGCTGAACTGCTCGGCACGATCCGGTTGTCCAATCCGCACGGCAAATCCGCCGTGTCGCTGCAGGAACGCCAGATGGAAATGCTGCGCGACAAGAACAAGCAACTCGAACGGCGCCTCGCCGAACTGCTGCGCTACGGCCACGAAAACGACAGCATCTCGACGAAGTTCAACCGCTGGACCGTGCGCGTGATCGCGCAGCGCGATCCATACGCGTTGCCCTCGACCATCAGTCGCGGCTTGTGCGAAGTCTTCGACGTTCCGCACGCCGCGCTGCGCGTCTGGGATGTCGACGAAGGGTATCGCCAGGCCGACTTCGCGCGTCAGGTCGGCGAGGAAGTGCGCATCTTCGCGAATAACCTCGAAGTGCCGTATTGCGGCGCGAACAGCGGCTTCGCGGCGGCGCAGTGGCTTGGCGCGCCGAACTCGGCGTCGGCTACGACCGTTGCCGGAGAAGGCGCCGCGCAGCGCAAGATCGAATCGATCTCGCTGATCGCCCTGCGCGATCCGCAAGCCGGTCCGGATGCGCCCACCTTCGGCCTGCTCGTCATGGGCTCGCCCGATCCGCGCCGCTTTCACGACGGCATGGCGACCGACTTCCTCACGCAGATCGGCGCATTGGCCAGCGCGGCTTTGAGCCGTCTGATGCCTTACTGAGATCGCCATGGACGCCGCCGAAGCCATCGCCACGTATCTTTCGATGCTCGAACACGAGCGGCGTCTGTCCGAACACACTTTGCGTGGCTATACGTACGAACTGAGCGAACTGCGCGCGCTCGCCAAAGACCGTCCGCTCGAATCGCTGACCGCGCTCGATATGCGCGGCGCGGTGGTCAGGGCGCATTCGGCGGGGCTGTCGTCGCGCTCCATCGCGCATCGGCTGTCGGCGTGGCGGGCGTTTTATCGATGGTTCGCGCAGCAAGTCGACATGCCCGCGAATCCGGTGGCGACCATTCGCGCGCCCAAGCGCGAGAAGAGCTTGCCGAAGGCGCTTTCCGTCGATGACGCCATGGCGCTCATGGACGCGCCCCAGGCCGGCACAACCGAAGCCGCGCGCGATCACGCGATCCTCGAACTCTTCTACTCGTCCGGCTTGCGGCTCGCCGAACTGGTCGGGCTGGACGTGCATTTCGTCGAGACCGCCGAATACCGCTCGCAAGGCTGGCTCAATCTCGCGCACGAGGAAGTGACGGTGCTCGGCAAGGGCAACCGGCGGCGTTCGGTTCCAGTCGGACGCAAGGCAGTCGATGCCTTGCGCGCGTGGATCGCGGTACGCGGCGAATTCGTTAAGCACGACCCGCACGCGCTCTTCATTTCGGTGCGCGGCAACCGCATGGCGCCCGGCGTGGTGCGCGAGCGCGTGAAGCGCATGGCGCTCCTCGCGGGCATTCCGTCGAACGTACATCCGCACGTGTTGCGGCATTCGTTCGCCACGCATGTTCTGCAATCGAGCGGCGACCTGCGCGCCGTGCAGGAGTTGCTCGGTCACGCGAGCATCACGGCCACGCAGGTCTATACATCGCTGGATTTTCAGCATCTCGCTCGCGTCTACGATTCAGCGCACCCGCGCGCGAAGAAGCGCGATTAACCTGCGGGCGCTTGCATGAGCGCCCGCGCCTGACATTCTCATGCATACCATCACGCTCAAACCGGCGAAGGACAGGTCGCTCGTTCGCCGCCATCCGTGGATCTACGCCAACGCCGTCGCGCGGATCGACGGCAATCCCGCGCCTGGCGCGACCGTCGCCGTGCGCGCGGCCGACGGCCGCTTTCTGGCGCGCGCGTCGTATAGCCCGCATTCGCAGATTCGCGCGCGCGTCTGGTCTTTCGACGAAGCCGAACCTGTCGATCACGCGTTCTTCAAGCGTCGCGTGCAGCGCGCGGTCGCGCATCGGCAGACGATGGTGCGCGATACCGGCGCCACCCGTCTCATTTTCGGTGAAGCGGACGGCTTGCCCGGTTTGATCGTCGATTACTACGTCGCCGACGAAGGCGCGCGCGCGCAACTCGTTTGCCAGTTCATGGCGACGGGCGTCGAAGCTTGGAAAGAGGCGATCGTGCAGGCGCTCATCGACGCCACCGGCTGTCCAAATGTCTACGAACGCTCGGATGTGTCGATTCGCCAGAAGGAAGGGCTCGAGCAAACCACCGGCGTGCTCGCCGGCGACGCGCCGCCCGAGACGCTCATCACGAACGAATGCGGCGTGCGCTATCACGTCGATGTCATGCACGGCCACAAGACAGGCTTCTATGTCGATCAGCGCGACAACCGCGTGCTGGTTCAGCAAAACGCGGAAGGCCGCGAAGTGCTCAACTGCTTTTGCTACACGGGCGGCTTTTCGCTCGCGGCGCTCAAGGGCGGCGCCACGCGCGTGGTGTCCGTCGATTCGTCCGGCGACGCGCTCGCCCTGGCGCGCGCCAACGTCACGGCAAACGGCTTCGACGCCGAACGCGCCGAATGGCTCGACGCCGACGCGTTCAAGACCTTGCGCCGTCTTTACGACGAAGGCCAGCGCTTCGACCTGATCGTGCTCGATCCGCCGAAGTTCGCGCCGTCGAAGGAGAGCGTCGAGCGCGCCGCGCGCGCTTACAAGGACATCAACCTCAGCGGTTTCAAGCTGCTACGTCCGGGCGGGCTGCTCTTCACGTATTCGTGTTCCGGCGCGATCGATTCGGACCTCTTCCAGAAGATCGTCGCGGGCGCGGCGTCGGACGCGCGTGTCGATGCGCGCATCCTCAAGCGGCTCGGCGCGGGCGTCGATCACCCTTTGCTGACGGCTTTTCCCGAAGGCGAATACCTGAAAGGGCTGCTGTTGCAAATTGCGTGAGCGCCCTTATCTAGCGGCCACGTAACCGGGTCGCACGGAGCACCGGTTCGGCAAATATGTTTCAATATTCGACTCATTGCGCCTGCCGCGGCCCGCGCAATCCCCGAACACAGACAAGGACACAGGCGACACCATGATTCCCGTAACCATCCTGACCGGCTTTCTGGGTAGCGGCAAAACCACGCTGCTCAAGCGCATTTTGAACGAGCAGCACGGCATGAAGATCGCCGTGATCGAGAACGAGTTCGGCGAAGAGAACATCGACAACGAAATCCTCGTGCAGGAAACGAACGAGCAGATCATCCAGATGAGCAACGGCTGCATCTGCTGCACGATTCGCGGCGATCTGGCGCGTGCGCTGGAAGACCTCGCTAACCGCAAGAAGGCGGGGACGCTCGATTTCGACCGCGTGGTGATCGAAACGACGGGTCTCGCGAATCCGGGCCCCGTGGCGCAGACGTTCTTCATGGACAACACCGTCGCAGACGAATTCCTGCTCGACGCGATCATCACCCTCGTCGATGCAAAACACGCGAACGCGCAGCTCGACCAGCACGAAGTGGTGCAGCGTCAGGTCGGTTTCGCAGACCGCCTGTTCATCACCAAGTCCGATCTCGTCGATGCCGCCGCGCTCGAAGCGCTCAAGCATCGCCTGCTGCACATGAACCCGCGCGCGGCCATTCGCGTCGTCAATTTCGGCGATGCGGACATCAAGGAAATCTTCGACCTGCGCGGCTTCAATCTGAATTCGAAGCTCGAGATCGACCCGGATTTCCTCGCGGAAGACGACCACGAACACGATCACGGCCATGACCACGCGCACGATCACGGCGACGACCACGATCACGCCACTTGCGGTCACGATCATAGCCACGACCATGAGCATCATCATCACCATCACGCGCATCACGACGACAAGATCAAGTCGTTCGTGTATCGCAGCGACAAGCCGTTCGATCCGAACCGCCTCGAAGACTTCCTGGGCGGCATCCTGCAGATCTACGGCGAGCGTCTGTTGCGCTACAAGGGCGTGCTCTATATGAAGGGCGTGGATCGCAAGGTCGTGTTCCAGGGCGTGCATCAGATGATGGGCAGCGACCTCGCCAGCAAGTGGATGCCGATCGAGAAGAAGAACAGCAAGATGGTGTTCATCGGTATCGAGTTGCCGAAGGATCTGATTTTCGACGGCCTCGACGCCTGCCTCGTCAAATAGATTGGCATGCATATCGCTTGATAGCTGCGGTTCCCGTCTTCAGGAAGCGTGCGCGAAAAGCTGGAAACGCCGCCGCGGCCTATCGCGCGCGGCGTTTTTCGTAGCGTGACTTTCGTGCGGCGTGTGTAGTCGCGACCACGAAGCAGCATCGCTTTTTGTACGTCCACGCGTTATATTTTTGAAATTCCGACATAAATTGACAGGGTTTTCTCGTTGTCGTCGGAAATTGCGGTTCAGTTACAATACAGCCCCACTGGAGAAGGGCAAATCCGTTTGGCGCATGGCTTGAAGTCACATCTGAGCCTTACGCTGTCGGATGTCAGGAGAAGGGATGGCCTGTTTTGCGTTATCTCGATTTAGCGGGGGAAGGCGAATCGAAACAACGCAGGAAGGCCCGGAACGCGGACATGCGAAAAAATGCCCCGCGTACCGGCTACATCCGTAATCGGTTTCCAGAGGAGTTCGGCCCCGCATCGACGTGTCGCGTGATGCCATGACGCTGCATGCGGGTAATGTAGTCGGGGCGTTGCGGAAGACTTCGCCTTACATTGAAGAAGCAAGCAGATGACAACGAAACTCTTGACCGAAGCCGAAATCCTGAAGATGAGCGAGAAGGACTACATGAACGAGGAACAGCTCGCCTTCTTCAAGAACCGGCTCGAACAGTTGCAAGCCGACATTCTCAAGAATGCCGGACAGACGACCGAGAACCTGCGGGAAACGGTGATCGTGCCGGACCCGGCGGATCGCGCGACCATCGAGGAAGAGCATGCACTGGAACTGCGCACGCGTGACCGCGAACGCAAGCTCCTGAAGAAAGTGCAGCAGTCGCTCGCGCGCATCGAGTCCGGCGATTACGGCTGGTGCGAGGAAACCGGCGAGCCGATCGGCATTCCGCGTCTCATCGCGCGCCCGACCGCCACGCTCTCGCTCGAGGCACAGGAACGCCGCGAACTGCGTCAGAAGCTGTTCGGCGACTGAAGCGCGTCTCTCTCGGCGAACGTCGCGGGGCCGCCCGCCACGGGGAAGACGCCGCCGCGAAATTCGCGTGTTCGAACGCTCCGGTACACGCAAGGCACACGCATCCGCGTGTGCCTTTTTGTTTGCGCGGCGCGTCCTGCGCATCGCGTGTCTTGATAAATTCCCCATCGCCCTAAAATGAATCCGACGCGCCCGTTCACGACGACGGCGCGTGCGCGGCGCCGGACGCTCGTCTTTTCGAGTTGGGCGGAACCCCGCGCCGTGCACTCCATCGAATTCTCGACTGCGTGGCGGTTCTTTAGATCGAGCCGCCCGCGTCCTTCGTTTTCTCAAGGAACGCACATGGAACAATTTCACGGCACGACCATCGTCTCCGTGCGAAGCGGCGGCAAAGTCGCGTTGGGCGGCGATGGTCAGGTGACGCTCGGCAATATCGTCATGAAAGGCGGTGCGAAGAAAGTGCGCCGTATCTATGGCGGCAAGGTGCTGGTCGGCTTCGCCGGCGGCACGGCCGACGCGTTCTCGCTGCTCGACCGCTTCGAAGCGAAGCTGGAAAAGCATCAGGGCAATCTCACGCGCGCAGCCGTCGAACTCGCCAAGGACTGGCGCACCGACCGCATGCTGCGACGTCTCGAAGCCATGCTGATTGCCGCCGACGCGCAAGCCACGCTCGTCATCACCGGCAACGGCGACGTGCTCGATCCCGAAAACGGCATCTGCGCCATTGGCTCGGGCGGCGCGTACGCGCAAGCCGCGGCACAGGCACTCGCCGAAAACACCGAACTCTCTCCGCGCGAAATCGTCGAGAAGGCGCTGACCATCGCCGGCGACATGTGCATCTACACCAATCACAATCGCGTCATCGAGACGATCGAGTAAGCGCACGCGCGCAAAGGACCAACGATGACCACCATGACTCCCGCCGAAATCGTCTCGGAACTCGACAAACACATTATCGGCCAGGGCCGCGCGAAGAAAGCGGTCGCGGTCGCGCTGCGCAATCGCTGGCGCCGTCAGCAAGTCGCCGAGCCGCTGCGTCAGGAAATCACGCCGAAGAACATTTTGATGATCGGGCCGACGGGCGTCGGCAAGACCGAGATCGCGCGACGTCTCGCGAAGCTCGCGGACGCGCCGTTCATCAAGATCGAAGCGACCAAGTTCACCGAAGTGGGCTACGTCGGCCGCGACGTGGACAGCATCGTGCGCGATCTGATCGAGATTTCGGTGAAGCAGACGCGCGAATCGGAGATGAAGAAAGTCCGCACGAAGGCCGAGGATCGCGCCGAAGACCGCATCCTCGACATTCTGCTGCCGAGCGCGCGGCCGGTTGGCTTCGGCGCGTCGAGCGCGGCGGAATCGGCCGAGGACAGCAACAACGTCACGCGTCAGACCTTCCGCAAACGGCTGCGTGAAGGCGCGCTCGACGACAAGGAAATCGAACTCGATGTCGAACAGCCGCAAGTCGGCATGGACATCATGGGTCCGCCGGGCATGGAAGACATGACGGAGCAAATTCGTTCGATGTTCGCGAACATCGGCGGCGGCAAGAAGACGCGCCGCAAGGTGAAGGTGAAGGAAGCGCTCAAGCTGCTCACCGACGAGGAAGCCGGCAAGATGCTCAACGACGAAGAGGTCAAGAGCCGCGCGGTGCAGAACGTCGAGCAAAACGGCATCGTGTTTCTGGACGAGATCGACAAGATCGCGTCGCGCAGCGAAACCGGCGGCGCGGAAGTGTCGCGCGCAGGCGTGCAGCGCGATCTGCTGCCGCTCGTCGAAGGCACGACCATCAACACGAAATACGGGATGATCAAGACAGATCACATTCTGTTTATCGCGAGTGGCGCGTTCCATCTGGCCAAGCCGAGCGATCTGATTCCCGAACTGCAAGGGCGTTTTCCCATTCGCGTCGAGCTGGATTCGTTGTCCGTGCAGGACTTCGAGTCGATCCTGAATTCCACCGATGCAAGTCTCGTCAAGCAATACAAGGCGCTGCTCGCGACCGAAGGCGTGGAACTCGATTTCGCCGATGACGGCATCCGGCGTCTCGCCGAAGTCGCGTTCTCGGTGAACGAGAAGACGGAGAACATCGGCGCGCGGCGGCTTTACACGGTGATCGAAAAGTTGCTGGAGGAAGTGTCGTTCGCGGCGGGGAACCACGCGGGCACGCCGGTGCGAATCGACGCGGCGTATGTGGATCGCGCACTGAACGACGTGGCGCAGGACGAGGATCTTTCTCGCTACGTGCTGTGATGTAACTCGGTGAAAACGAACCGGGCTAGCTTCAGACGCCCGGTTTTTTTACGCCCGAAAGCCACGCGGCGCGCGGCATCGCCAAAAACGACAGACGAAAAAAAGCCCGCCTAGTTGGCGGGCTGAATCCATATCAGGAGGAGACATGGAGGAGACAGTTCCAATACTACACAGCCACTTGATGCGACGCAATAGTTTTTTTAGTAAAAACCCCTATGGCGCCGAAGTGTGGCATCTGTGCGTCACAATTCTGAAATTGCTGGACGCGGCGCGCGATGACAGCGCAAGAAACGGCGCGTAACCTTTCTCACAGGGCCTTACAGTGGATTCACGCCCTTCCACTGGAGCAGCCATGAACATCGCGGAAACCTTTCAGATCGTCCTTGATTTCGATACCGACGCCGGCCGCTGGCAAGCCGTGGTCGATCGCGACGCGCGCGCCGACGGCGCTTTTTTCTTCGCGGTGCGCACCACGGGCGTATTCTGCCGTCCGTCGTGCGCGTCGCGGGCGCCGCGACGCGAGAACGTCGAATTCTTCCAGACGACGGATGCCGCCGCCGAAGCGGGTTATCGGCCATGCAAGCGTTGCCAGCCGACCGGCCTGCCGCGCGAACTCGCGATTGTCGAGCGCGCGTGCAAGGTACTCGACGCCGATCCACAGCGGCGCCTGACGCTCGCGCAACTGAGCGACGCCGTGCACGTCAGCCCGTTTCATTTGCAGCGCTTGTTTTCGCGCATCGTCGGCGTATCGCCGCGGCAGTATCAGGCGGCGAGGCGCGCAGGCGTGCTGCGTGAAGCCTTGCAGCACGGCCAGGATGTCACCCGCGCGACCAACAACGCCGGTTTCGGCTCGCCTTCGCGTCTGTACGACGCCGTTCCCGCCGAACTCGGCATGACGCCATCGGCCTACAAGCGCCGTGGCGCGGGCTCGACCGTGCGCTATACGACGGCCGACACGCCGCTCGGCGTCGTGTTGGTCGCGGCAACCGACAAGGGCATCTGCAAGATCGCTTTCGGCGACGATGGCCGCGCACTCATCGATCAATTGGCGGTGGAATTCGCCATGGCCGAGCGAATCGAGGATGCCACGCGACTGGAGCCGTTCGTCGCGCAAGTTCTGGCCTACGTGCAGGGCACGCGCGAACGTTTCGATTTGCCGCTCGACATCGGCGCCACGGCGTTTCAAGGGCGCGTCTGGGAAGCGTTGCGCAACATTCCCTACGGGCAGACGCGCACCTATTCCGAGATCGCCGAAGCGCTCGGCGCGCCGCGCGCGGTGCGGGCGGTGGCGAACGCGTGCGCGTCGAATCCGGTGGCGCTCGCGATTCCCTGCCATCGCGTGATTGGCAAGGACGGCGCGATCACGGGGTATCGCTGGGGCGTGACGCGCAAGGAGGCCCTGCTCGATACCGAACGCGCGCAAAGGGACGCGAAGTCCTGAGCGCGGCCGCACCGCAAACCCCGGAAATCCCCGTAAATGCCCGTCGCCATTGGGCTCAAGCACGTCGAACACCGAGATGTTAAAGTGCCCGCTACCCGAAAATAAGACCGGGCGCGAAACACCTGCGCTCCTCGCTCAACGGCTTCAATGGCAAACCAGCAATCCGCTCACCCCAAGGCCGGCGCCTATCAGCGCCGGCTCGCCGCGCTCGCGTCCGGACCGCACGCCAACGCGTTGCGTCAAGGCTTGCGCGGCATCGAGAAAGAAAGCCTGCGCGTGACGCCCGAAGGCAAGCTCGCGACGACGCCGCATCCGCGTTCGTTCGGCTCGGCGCTGACGCATCCGCTCATCACGACCGACTATTCGGAAGCGCTCGTCGAACTCATCACGCCGGCGGAAACGGATATCACGCTGACGCTCGATCGTCTCGATCTGCTGCATCGTTTCGCCTACGCGCATCTCGGCGACGAGTTGCTGTGGAACGATTCGATGCCCTGTTCGCTGCCGCCAGAAGACGACATTCCGCTCGGGTTTTACGGCACGTCGAACATCGGTACGCTCAAGCACGTGTACCGGCGCGGGCTGGCGCTGCGCTACGGCCGCACGATGCAATGTATCGCGGGCATCCACTACAACTATTCGCTCGACGAAAACGTCTGGCGCGCGTGGCAAGCGCTCGATCCGTCGAGCACGCTCTCGGCGAAAGACTTCCAGTCGGAGCGTTATTTCGCGCTCATCCGCAATTTCAGGCGCACGAACTGGCTGCTGATGTATTTGTTCGGCGCATCGCCCGTGCTGAACCGGCGCTTTATCGAAGGCAAGGCACATAGCCTGGAAGCGCTCGACGCGGACACGTTCTATCTGCCGCACGCCACCAGTCTGCGCATGAGCGATCTCGGCTACACGAACAACCCCGCGCAGGCGGATTTATTGCCGAGTTACGACAATCTCGCCGCGTATGTCGACGTGCTCGCGAACGCCGTGAGCCAGCCATATGCGCTTTATCAGGCCATCGGCACGCAGCGTAACGGCGAGTGGGTGCAGATCAACACCAACGTGTTGCAGATCGAAAACGAGTTCTACTCGACCATTCGGCCTAAGCGCGTCACGCGTTCGGGCGAGCGTCCGCTGCATGCGCTGGCCGATCGCGGCGTGCAGTACATCGAAGTGCGTTGTCTGGATATCGATCCGTTCGAGCCGACCGGCATTTCCCTCGCCACTTCGCGCTTTCTCGACGCCTATCTGCTTTACTGCGCGCTCGAAGACAGCCCGTTGCTCTCGCGCGAAGCGAATCTCGAAGCGAACGGCAACTTCACCAAGGTATCGAAGGAAGGGCGCAAGCCAGGACTGACGCTCACGCGCGACGGCGCGTCCGTGTCGATGCAGCAATGGGCCGAGGAATTGTTCGACGCCATTGCGCCGGTTGCGAAGATCCTCGATCAACTCGACGGCACGAACGACACCACACGCGTGCTCGAAGCACTGCGGCCGCGCATTCGCGATGCATCGCTAACGCCTTCGGCACGCGTGCTTCAGACGATGCGCGACAAGCAGCAATCGTTCGATGCGTTCGCGCTCGAATTGAGCCGCCAGCATGCGGAGTTCTTCCGCGAGCATCCGCTTTCGCCCGAAGAAGCAGGCGAGATGGCCGCGCTTGCCGCGAAGTCGCTGGAAGAGCAAGCCGAGATCGAACGCAATCAAACCGAAACGTTCGACGAATTCGTCACCGCGTATCGCGACTACAAGGCGGGCGCGCGCTGAACCGGCGCGTAGTTTTACCTTGCCCGCGCCTCGTGCGCGCGGCAAGCGTTACGCGTGTTTGAAACAACCCGAAACGCGCAGAAACGCCGCCCGGCGGGATCAGTCAAAATGATCAATGACTTATCGACTAGCGGGGATGCAATGAGCACCAAATTACTGAAGGCCGCATCGGCGACGGCAGCGCTGGTTCTGCTCGCGAGCTGCACGAGCGAAGGCCAGGTCAGCAGTCAGACGATGGAGCAGGCCACCGCGCCGCTCACCTGCATGAGCAAGCTGGAATGCGACGCCTGGTGGGCGCGCGCGCAAGTCTGGGTGACGAATCATTCGGAGTACAAGCTTCAAGCAATCACGGATTCGATCATCCAGACGGCAGGACCGTCGAGCGGCAAGCGCGCGCTTGCTTACCAGATCACCAAGACGCCGAGCAACGAAGGCACGGCCACGATCGGTTTCGCCGCGCATTGCGACAGTCCGCTCGGCTGCCAGCCGGGTCCGTGGCAGGCGGGCGCGGACTTCAAGCAGTTCGTGCGCAATGGCGCGACGCGCCCCGTGAGCGCAACGCCGCAAGCCGTGCAGACGAATCCGCAGCCTGTACCGCTCAATCTCGACAGCCAGCCGGGCCAGTCGGGCGAACCGCTCACGCCGCAATAGGCGTCAGTGTCCCGTCGTGGCCGACGCGCCTTTCCTCGGGCGCGTCAGCCAGACCATCGCGGCGAGCACGAGAAACGCATAGAAGGAAATGCGGAAGAAGTCGTTGGTCGACATCATGTACGCCTGCGCCGACACCACGCGGTCCAGTTGCGCCGTCAGTGCCTGCCCTGAAAGCCCCAGTCCCGAGAGAAGGTCCGAATAAGCGGTCGTGCCCTGGGAATAGGCGCTCACCGACTCCGTGAGCACGGAATGATGGCGGATCATGTCGTTCTCCCAGAAGGTCGTGCTGACCGCCGTGCCTATCGCGCCCGACAAGGTCCGCAGAAAATTTGAGAGCCCCGCCGCGCCCGCGAGCCGTTCGTCGGAGACGCTCGATAGCGTGATGGTCGTCATCGGTACGAAGAAGCACGCGACGCCAATGCCCTGAATCAGACGAGGAAAGATGATGTGGCTAAAGGGCGTATCGAGCGTGAAGGTCGAGTTCCAGTACGACACGAACGCAAACACGATAAACGCGAAGCTCGCGACCACGCGCAGATTCATGCGATGCATGTTTTGCCCGATCATCGGCGAGAGCACGAGCGCGAGTATGCCGACCGGCGCGGTTGCAAGACCCGCGAGCCACGGCGTATAGCCGAGCACGGTTTGCAGCCACAGCGGCAACACCACGACCGAGCCGAAGAACGCGAGAAAGCCCAGCGAAGTGATCATCACGCCCATTGCGAAATTGCGGTCGCGGAACAGCGACAGGTCGATCACCGGTTCTTTTTCCGTCACTTCCCACGCGAACATGAACGCGAGCGATACCGCCGCGACGATCGCCAGCGTGACGATGAACGTCGAGTTGAACCAGTCGCGGTCCTTGCCGAGATCGAGCATCATCTGCAGGCTCGCGACGCCGATCACGAGCAAACTGAGCCCGACGGCGTCGATGCGCTGTCGCGTCGTCTTGGTCTCATGTCCGCGCAGGAGAAAGTACGCAATCGCCGCCGAAAAGATGCCGATCGGCACATTGATATAGAAGATCCACGGCCACGTGTAGTTGTCGGTGATGTAGCCGCCCATCACGGGACCGAAAATTGGCGCGACGATGACAGTCATTGCCCACAAACCGAGCGCGAGTCCGCGTTTTTCCGGCGGATAGCTGCGCATGAGGATGGTTTGCGACAGCGGCACCATGGGGCCGGATACGAGGCCTTGCAGCAGCCGGAAGCCGATGAGCGATTCGAAGTTATGCGCGAAGCCGCAAAGCGCCGACGCCACGGAAAACAACAGCACGGAGATAGTGAACAGTTTCACTTCGCCGACGCGGCGCGCGAGCCAGCCGGTGAGCGGCACGGCGATCGCGGATGCAACCGAGTACGAGGAAATTACCCACGTGCCTTCGCTCGTCGCGACGCCCAGACTTCCTGAAATGGTCGGCACGGCGACATTGGCGATGGATGTGTCGAGCACTTCCATGAAGGTGCCGAGCGCCAAGCCCATTGTCAGCAAGGCGAGGATGCCGCCCGTGAGCGGACGCGGCGCGGGCGTGGCGGGTTCGGCAGTCGCGGTCGTCGACATATCTTTTCTCTTATGCGTTCGAAAGTCCGTGCCACGGCATTCTCTGCCCAGACAGCAAAATGCGCGGCTTTTGGCGGCTACGTTGCCGCTGCTTTGTTACTCCCCGGCGTCTTCCACACATCCGACGCAACCTGCGCGGCCAGCACCAGGCGAATTGCTGATGATGCGCGCTAGCATCGACGTCAGAAGATCGAGTTCGGCCCGGCTGAAGCCTTCCAACTGCTCGTTCAGCACCGCAGCGCCGAGCGCGGGCAGTTGCGCGGCGGCGGCGCGGCCACGGTCCGTCAGATTCAGTTCGACGATGCGCCGGTCCGCGTCGCTACGCGTGCGGCCGATGAAACCCTTCTTCTCCAGCCGGTCCAGCATGCGCGTCATGGAACCGCTGTCGTAAGACATCTCGCGCGACAGTTCCAGCGGCGTGCGCGCTCGACCCGCTGCCAGGAAAAGCAGCACGCCGATTTGTTGCGACGTCAGATCGAGCGGCCGCAGCGCTTCGTCAGTTCGCGCGATCAACACGTTGCGAGCCTTTGCAAGGTAGTAGCCAAGGCTGGTGTCGAGTTGAATCGTGGCCGGATCGTAAAGCGGTTCGCTGGTCATTCGACGGTCCGTGGGACGACGCGCAAAGCCATGCAACGTCCCGGAAAAGCAACATTCCGAAAAAAGCAATCGGTAGTATCTTGAAAACTACTTGCATAGTCAATATTATTTAAGGCACCGAGTTACGCGCGACATGCGCCACCCGAGACCATGTTCTGATTGCCCGATGCGTCGTTCGCGACGCCCCAAGGACCCTTCAATGACCCGCTTTGCCCGCACCGCCGGCCGACGTTTCGGCCAAGTCAGCAGCTCGATCGCCAACGCATCCCGTCAGTTCGTTCCGCCGAATCTGAACTCGTGGAAATTCGCGTTGTATCTGATCGTGTTCCTGATGCCGGGCGGTTCGTTCATCGTGCTGGCCATGGGATGGTTCGAGAATCGGCAGCGGCGCAAGACTGAAAAGCCGGCGCGTGCATCCAACCGCACCTTGCTTCCCGCGCCGTGCGCTTGCTCCAGTAGCGGCGGAGCAGGCGGCGCCTGAAGCGCGTAACGCGTCGTAACCGATTCCCGCTGCCGCGTAACACCCACCTTACGCCGAAGCCGTTACCCTAACGTCTGCCTGACGCTCGCGCGCAAGTCTCACGACCTGCTTCGCGAGCGTTCCGTTACCATCTCGGCAGTCGCATTCGTCGTATCGGACGAAGCGCCGCCGACAGGAATTTCGAAAGCAGATGCCGTCTCGCCTCGCTGTTTCATCCTCGCTGCGCCTTTCCGCCACTACGCTTGCGGCCACGCTGGCGTTGTCCTTCGCCGGTTGCGCGGTCGGCCCCGACTATCAGCGCCCGTCCACGGCAATGCCCGCGTCCTATAAGGAAGCGCCCGAAGGCTGGAAAGTCGCGCAACCCGCCGATCAGACCGATCGCGGAACGTGGTGGACCATTTACGACGACGCAACGCTCAACGACCTCGAAGCGCGGCTGAATCAGTCGAACCAGACGGTTGCGCAATATGCGGCGGCTTATCGGCAGGCGCGGGCGCTCGTCGGCGAGGCGCGCGCGGCATATTTCCCGACCATCGGTGCGTCGGCTTCGGGATCGCGCTCTGGGCAAGGTGCGGGCACGCGTTCCACGAGCACCTCTACGTTCGGCAACAGTTCCAGCACCGTCGGCAACAGCTTCAGCGCATCGCTCGATGCCACTTGGGAGCCTGATCTCTGGGGCAGCGTGAGCCGCACGGTATCGGCGCAGAAGGCCGGCCAGCAGGGCGCGGCAGCCGATCTTGCGAACGCGCGTCTGTCCGCGCAAGGCACGCTCGCGCAGACCTACTTCCAGTTGCGCTCGCTCGACGCGCAACAACGGCTTCTGGACGATACCGTCGCCGCTTATCAGCAGTCGCTGAAGCTCACGCAGAATCAGTATGGGCAGGGAATCGTCGCGCGCTCGGACGTGATTCAGGCGCAGACGCAGTTGCAGTCGGCGCAGGCATCGGCAATCGATAACGGCGTCGCGCGCGCGCAGTACGAGCATGCCATCGCGGTGCTTATCGGCGAGGCGGCTTCGACCTTCTCGCTGGCGCAGATGCCGCTCGATGCCACGCCGCCGACCGTGCCCGCGCAGATGCCATCCGCGATTCTCGAACGGCGGCCGGATATCGCATCGGCCGAACGGAAGGCTGCGGCGGCGAACGAACAGATCGGCGTGGAAATCGCGGCGTACTTTCCCACGCTCACGCTCTCCGCGCAGGGCGGCTTCGAAAGCTCGGTGTTGTCGCAATTGCTGCGCGCGCCGTCGCGTTTCTGGACGCTCGGCCCGGACATCGCCGCAACCATTTTCGATGGCGGTTTGCGCGCCGCCCGCACGGACGCCGCGCGTGCCGCTTACGACCAGAATGTCGCGACGTATCGGCAGACGGTGCTGACGGCGTTTCAGGATGTCGAAGACAATCTCGCTTCGCTGCGCATTCTCGAGAAGGAAGTCGTCGTGCAGCAGCAGGCGGTGGAGTCGGCGCAGCAGGCGCTCGCGATCATCAACAATCAGTACAAGGCGGGGACGGTCGCGTTCATCAACGTGCTGACCGCGCAAACCACGGCGTTCACGGCGCAGCAGAAGCTGGCGAATATCGCGGGACAGCGGATGGTCTCGTCGGTGGGATTGGTGAAGGCGCTAGGCGGCGGGTGGGATGTCGCGCAGATGGATCAGGAAACGGGGGCGGCGCAGGCGCCAGCCTCGGCTTCGGCTTCGGCTTCGGCTTCGGCTTCGGCTTCGGCTTCGGCTTCGGCTTCGGCTTCCGATATCGTCAGTCAGACGCTATCGGCTAGCGACAAGCGCGCGTCAGCCGACTAAAACGCCCGTGCAAGCTCGAACGCATGCGTGTTGCCTGGTGCGCCGCGTTGCGGGCAAGCAAGCACAAGCCAGCTGAGTAAGAATCTCGCGAGCGCAAGCGGTGCGCTCAGTGCGCCTCCGTTGTTCAACGTGCGCGCACGAACCGCTCAATCCGAAGCGCCGTTGGAAAGACAACTTGCACAACCGCACCGGCACTAAAGACATCGGAAAGCCAGCACCGCCTCACCGCACCAAGGTCAGCGCCACCGTATCCTGATCCGTATGCCGGCCTAGCAGATTCAACAGTCCCGCCAGATTCTCACGCTGCTCGGGCGCCGCCGTCGCGGTGCCGTTGAACGCCGTCGATCCCTGCGACACCGTGCCGTTTCCCTTCAGCAGGAGCGGGCCACGCGTAGTCGTGAGATCGATTTCCGCCGATTCACCCTGCGCCTGCAACGCCACCCGATACGACCCGAGCGGCTTCACCCGCGATACTCTCGACGACATGTCGTCCAGCGTGACGACCACCTGACCATACGCATTCCTGCCGAGCACGCGGAACTCGGTCCATGTGAGCCGCACCGAACCATCGAAGTTCAGCGTGTTGAACGGCGCGCCGAGTCCGGAAAGCAACGTGGCCGGCACGGCGATCCCGCCAGCCGAAAGAAACGCGCCGCGCGGCGTGGCATCGACGATCACGGCGTCGGGCATCGCTTCGCTCTGGCGCATGGTCATGTGAACGCGGCCCGTGAAAAGCGGCCAAAACGCCGTCGTCCACTCGATACGCCCCGGCAGCAGCGTCGCGCCGGAAACGTCGCCGCCCGTCGCGAGCATGAGCGTGGCGGACCCGCGCCAGAGCGAACCCGCCGGATCGACGAGATTCACGCGGCCGCCCGTTACGCGCGCGAATTGCGGCGTGATCCAGGCGGCGGGCAGCATTACG
This sequence comes from Caballeronia sp. LZ001, assembly GCF_031450875.1. Classification (NCBI taxonomy): domain Bacteria; kingdom Pseudomonadati; phylum Pseudomonadota; class Betaproteobacteria; order Burkholderiales; family Burkholderiaceae; genus Caballeronia; species Caballeronia sp. LZ001. The sequence goes on from NZ_JARTVX010000004.1 coordinate 3,278,279, forward strand.
AGCAGCGTGCCGGCGACCGACAAGATCATCACAAAAAAAGCCGGCAGCGCGTACCGGATTCGGCGAGTCCAATAGCTCATGTCACTTCACGCTCGCCGGTTGCAGCGATGCCGTCAGATCCACCTGGCCATCCGGCTGAAGCGCCGTGACATGCGCCTCCGACACTTGCACCTTGAACTGCTTGCGGGCGTCGTCGAGCCACAGCGTCCAGTTCGGAAACGACGTGTTCTTCAACTGAATCTGCACCGCCGCGCCGATCACCTGCACCTGCGTCGCCTGCATGCCGCTGTCCGCCAGCGACTTGGTGAGCGCATCGCGCAAGGCGCCGCCCGTCGGCGTTACGCTATCCGAATTGCCCGCGAGCGAGCGCGCCTCGTTGGCTTGCGCGGTCATCGTCGCGAGCTGGCGTTGCATGGCGGGCAGCGTGTCGCGCAAGCGGCCGCGCCCTTCGAAGGCAGGCGCCCACAGCACCAGATACACGAGCGCGAGGCCGAGAACCAGTCCGCCCCAAAACAGCAGCGCCTTTTCGCGTGCCGTGCGCGCCTCCCAAAACTCCCCGAGCGAACGTCCGAGTTCCGCTTTCATTGACCGCTCCTGATCGTCCACTTACCCGTGTTGCTGTCGATTGCACCGTTCAGCCCGTTCGCCGAAAGACGCCGGGAAAGATCGCCATCGACCTTCGTCTCCGGTTTGAACGTCACTTCGAGATGCCGATCGCGATAATCCAGCCCCGCGATGCCGTTCACCGGCACCGGCCCGAGCGAACGCGCGAGGCCATCGGCGAGTGTCAGAAAATCCGATGGCGACAGCTCGCCCGACGCCACGCGCAGACGATCGAGATTGCGCGTCATCTGGTCGGGCGCGTCGAGCACGACGGTGGTTTTAGGGAAGGCGTTGAGCAGCAGCTCCGTCATCTGCGCGCTGATCGCGTCGCGCTGACGCGCAAGCTGAATCCACTGCACGTTGATCCCGATGATCGACACGACGATCGACGCCACCACGAGCGCGATCGGCACGCGCAGACGGCGCATCGTCGTGCGGTCGAGCCGCCACGGCTGCGCGGCGAACTCGAACTGGCACAGATCGAAGCGGCTCGCGAGCGCATTGCGTGCGAGCGACTCGAACGCGAGCGGCTCTGCGCCGACGATGCTAGCCGCCGCCCGCGACGACGCGAGACGCGGCTCGTCGCCCGGAAGATCGAGAAGCGAATACACGGTGACCGGCTGATCGCCCGCGAGAGCGTCGAGCGTCGCGGCGATGGAATCGGACGGCAAGGCGAGTCCCTCGCCGAGCGCCGCGTGCTCGCCGCGCGCAATCGCCACTTCCATGCGCGGCGCGACAAGCGCGGCCGGCGCGGCCACTTCGCCGATCAGCGCGGGCGCGGTCGAAACCACATGCCCGAGCAGTCCGGCGACGAACGGCGGCGCGGCAAGTGCTTCATCGGCTTCGCGGGACGGAATCGGCAGGCAACGCATGGCGGGCACCGCCTTCACATTGCGATGCCCCGCGCCAGAGAATGCCTCGCGCACGAAGCGGAACCAGCCGCGATCGATGACCGCGAGCACGCGCCGGCCATCGGCGAGCGCGACGGGATCGACGGCGATATGGCAAGTCTGCGCGTCCTGGATCACCTGATCCTCGATCACGTTCGGCAGCGCCTGACGCAAGCGCGGCCCCTTCAGCGGCGGCACTTGCGCGGCGAGCAGCAGCGTGTCGCGCGCGGCGACGATCAGCACGGTCGCGTTCGCACGCGGCAGCAAGCCGAGCGATGCGCGGCCAGCGCGCTGAGTTTCGCCGCGCTTGTCGAGCAGCACGAACGGCAGGTCGGGCAGATGCCACTCTTCCGAGCGCACCGCCGGATCGCGCGGCGGTAGTAGAACGATCAGTGTGCTCAAAGGCCACTTCCTCTCATTTAAAGCGCGTCGCGCGTATAGACGATGCGCGTCGTATGCGTGGTCGGATCGCGGTACACGAGCGTCGAGCGTTCCAGCTGCGCGCGCTCATGTTCGACGCGCCCACGGATCACGAAATAGCGTGTGGTGACATCGAGCTCGCTGGGATCGATCGATGTCGCGGTCTTCACGCCCGCGCCGGTGAGCGCGAGCTGCACGTTGCCGGTATCGTGAAAGAACACCGTCTCGCGGCGCGCGACGAACGCCTGCGCCTGCGAGAGATTCATTCCCGGCACCACGGCCGCGACCACTTCGGCAGGCGCGGTGTTCATGTTCACGGCGGTCGTCGTCGGCAGAACGGTGACGAACGGCCTGAGCTTCGCGACGGCTTCCGGCGAGAAACCCTGCACGTCGAGCAGCGAGTCGACGCTGATCATCTGCAAGGGCGCGACGGGCGCGTCGGTATCCGCGTCCTTCAGGCCGGGATCGTCGGTGAAATTGCCGCCGCCCGTGCCGCCGCCCTGCGCAATCGCCGCGATGGTCGCGTCCGGCGTGGTCGTGCTCGTCGTGGTGCTGTTGCCCGTTTGCGTCTGAAAACGCGTCGCGGACCGCGCGAGACCCGCGCGTATCTGCAGCGCCACCGTTTTCGCGAGCGACCCGTTGATGCCGAGAAGCGTAAGCAGCCGCTGGAACGCCTGAATCTGTTCGACGTTGATGGTCAGTACGCCCGGCGTTGGCGTCGACACGAGGTTGCGCAGATTGAACTTCGCCTGCGCGTCTTCAATCGATCCGGACAGAAACGTCTGCGCGCCTTCCTGCGAACGCACTTCACCGATCTGCCCGAGAAAGTCCGACAGCCTCGTCTTCGCGATGGGCACACCCCACACGCCGCCGAGATACGTGACGGTCGGTGAGGTATCGGCTTCCGAGCGCAAAATGAGGCGCGTCCAGTCGAGCGCGCTACGCGAAATCCACTGCGCCTGCGCGAGCAGCCGCTGATTTTCGATACGCCGCACCTGCACCTGCTGACGCCACAACATGCCCGACACCAGAATGGCCGACAGCGCGACCACCAGCAACGCGCTGATGATCGCGACTCCGCGTTCTTTCCGGCTTCTGGCGCGCATCGTCATTCTCCGACCATGAATACACGCGTGATCGGCACGGCGAGATTGCGCGCGCCGACCGCCACCTGAATTCCCGAAACCGCGCGCGGCAGCGGCGCGTTGCCGAGCTGCGGCACCTTCAGGTTGTTGTCGTTCTCGTTGATCTGCGAGAACACGTCGTTCATCCTCGTGGTCCAGCCTTTCTGCGGAATATAGACGCGCGAGGCGAGCGAAGCCACGCCGCCCATCAACTGCACCGCGTTCCAGCCGTCCGCCGTATCGCTCGATGACAACGCGCGCCGCACTTCGCCCACATTCGCGAGCGGCGGCGACGCGAAGCGCACGATGCGTCCGTCCGACAAACGGTAACGCACCACCTGCAAGCGTGGCGGCGCACCGACCGCGAACATGCCGCGCACGATCTGCAGCGAGCCGTTGTCGATCGACACCGCGGGCTGACCCGCTTCGTCGTCGGTGGCGGCCTGACGCGCGTCGATACGCATCTGATCGAACAACTGCGCGACCACGCGCTCGTCTTCCATCGAATTGGTGATGGTCGCACGGGCGCGGATGATGGAGTCGAGCCCGCGCCACGACAGCACCGCGATCACCGCCAGAATGGCGATGGCGATCAGCATTTCCAGCAGCGTAAAGCCGCGCTGCCTCGCGGCGTCAGAGGGAGCGGTTCGTTTCATTCGCCACCACCGTGACCATTTGCGCGAGATAGCCCGAACGGCCCGGCGTCGTGACGAACATCTCGACGCGCCGGAAAATCGGGTTGGGCGTCGCGGTGACGCGCTGCGTGCAGACCAGCTTCAGGTTGCCCTGCGAACATTCGAAGGTGCGCGAGCCGATCTCCGGGAACGTGTGCGCCAGCCGAATCTGCGCGAGCTCGTTATCCGCGCTCCAGCCGGCAAGCAGACGCCGATGCAAATCCGCCTCGCCGTTGGCAATCGCGCCGACCGCCCTCAGCGACGCGGCAAGCGCCACCGCGATGATCGCCAGCGCAACCAGCACTTCGATCATCGTGAAGCCGCGTTCCTTCCGCCGGGTGCACATCACCGCACCTGAAAGCGGCCATTGCCGCTGCCGACGATGGTCGCGCGCCCTGCCGGCGAAACGAGCGTGACTTCCATGGGCGTGTCGATGGCTTCGGTGCCGAAGACGAGGCGGCTCGCCGACTTGTCGGAATCGAGAAACTGGATCGTCGCGCTCGTCACGCCGCCTTCCCACGGACGCGGCCGCAGCAGATCGTCGCGCAGCGGACGCCAGCCGTCCTCGGTGCGGATATCGAAGCGAAAACCGCCGTCGTAAGGCTGCCACGCGATGGGCCGCGCGCGCACTTGCGCTTCGTCGCCCGCGGATTCGAACAGGAGCGCGAGACGCTGCGCTTCCTCGTTGAGGTCGGTGCGCGGATTGCGCGTGAGCTGCAACGAAGCCAGCGACACGAGCAGACCCGCGATCACCAGCACGACGAGCATTTCCAGCAGCGTGAAGCCTGCTTCACGGCCTCTATGCATATCGCGCCTGCCCACGATCATTCCTTCGATGAGATTACTGCCACGAACCGACGTCGGCGTCGTTGCCGTCGCCGCCCGCCTTGTTGTCCGCGCCGTAGCTGAACACGTCGATTTCGCCGTGCACGCCCGGATTCAGATATTGATACTGCGCGCCCCACGGGTCGGCCGGCAGACGTTCCAGATAGCCGCCGTCCTTCCAGTTGTTCGGCGCCGGTTCCGTGGTCGGCTTCTCGATCAGCGCGCGCAAACCCTGCTCTTGCGTCGGATAACGGCCGTTGTCCAGGCGATACAGCTTCATCGCCTGCATGATGGTGCCGATGTCCTGTTTCGCGGCGACGCGGCGCGCCTCGTCCGGACGACTCATGATCTTCGGCACGATAAGCGCGGCGAGAATGCCGAGAATGGCGATCACCACCATGATTTCGATCAGCGTGAAACCGCCCTGACGGCGCGCCTTTGCAACGTTCATGCGGCGTTGTGTCCACAATTGCATGACTACTACCTCTTGATATGAATCCGGGGCTTGCGCCCGCTGTTATTGAAAATTCCCGCCGAGCATTCTAGCGAGCGCGTTCGCATGAACACGCGAACGAACCCGCCGCGCGGCGCTTTAGCGCACGTAGATCGTCGGTCCAGGAGGCATCTGCGGCAGGAAGATCTCCGACTTCGAGCCGTTACGATCGATGATGATCGAACGCGCGCGCACTTCCGAAAGCTTCACGCCTTGCGTGAGCGGACCGCCGAGCGAGATCGCGCGGGCCGGCTCGCCGCCATAACTGACGATAGCAGCCGCGCCGTGCTGCAGGGCCAGGATGCCGAACAGATGCACATCCTGATTCGCTTGCCGTTCCAGTTGTCCGCCGAAAATAGTCGCGGCCTGTTCCACCGACGGCGTGCGCGTGGCGGCGGCAGCGGGCAAGGGCGCGGTCTGCCGCGAAGTCAGCGTGACGACCCAGTACGTCACGGTCACGCAAAAGAGCGCGAGGGCGGCGAGCGATATCAGGCGAATTTGCAGGCTGTTCATTACTGCACCAGATTGTTCAGTTCGATGATCGGCAGCATCACCGCGAGCACGATCACCAGCACGACGCCGCCCATCGCCAGAATGAGCAGCGGTTCGAGCAGACTCGTCAGGAACATCGTGCGGCGTTCGAGTTCGCGCGCTTCGCCTTCAGAGGCACGGTCGAGCATGGTGGTGACGTCGCCGGTGGCTTCGCCGGAGCGGATCAGATGCACCAGCACGGGCGGAAACGTCTTCGTGTTGCCGAGCGCGCGCGACAGCGACGAACCTTCACGCACGCGCACGATGGCGTCGTCGACGTTATTGCTCATTGCCCGGTTGCTCAGGGTTTCGCCCGCGGCCTGCAGCGCGCGCAGGATCGGCACGCCGGCGGCCGTCAGAATGGCGAGCGTGCTGGCAAAGCGCACGGTGTTATAGCCGCGCACCAATTTGCCGATGAGCGGCGCGGTGAGCAGCCAGCGGTCGAACGCCATGCGCGGCCCGGGCCGCGCGAGAATGCTCTTGACGATCCACGCGAAAAGCGCGACGCCGACCAGCATGGCCCACCAGTAATTCCGCACGAACGCGGAGAGCGCCATCATCATCACGGTGAGAACGGGCAGCGCCTGCTTGGTGCTGGCGAACACGTTCACGACCTGCGGCACGACATAACTCAAAAGAAACGTGACGATGCCAAGCGCGATGATCGTCACGATACCCGGATACGTAAACGCCAGAATGATCTTCTGTTTCAGCGCATTGCGTTGCTCGATGTAGTCCGCGAGACGGGAGAGCACGAGACCCAGCTTGCCGGTATGCTCGCCCGCCGCGACGAGCGCGCGATAGATCTCGGGGAAGTCTTTCGGATGCTGCGCCAGCGCATTGGCGAACGAATGCCCGCCGAGCACTTCGGCGCGGATCGCGGCCATGAGTTCGCGGATGTAATCGCGCTCGGACTGCTCGGTCAGAACCGCGAGCGTTTCGCCGAGCGGCAAACCCGCGATCAAGAGGCTCGCGAGCTGACGCGTGAGAATGGCCTGCTCGCGCTGCGACAGACGCCGCCCGAGCGAAAGGCGTTGCTGCCGTTCGCCGCGCGTCCGCGTACCCGCCGCCTCGACGATAAGCGGCGTCAGACCTTGCGTGCGCAACTGGCTGCGCGCGGCGCGGGCGCTGTCGGCATCGAGTACGCCCTTTTGCGTCTTGCCCGCGTGGTCGATCGCTTCGAAACGGAAAGCCGGCATACGCGTTAATCTCCGCCCGTCACGCGCAGCACTTCTTCGAGCGACGTTACGCCGGTCGCCAGCCAGCGGTTGCCGTCCTCGCGCAGCGTGCGCATGCCTTGCTTGCGGCCCGCCGCGAGAATTTCGGCATCGGCGGCGTTGCGGTGGATCAGCGGACGGATTTCATCGTCCATCAGCAGAAGTTCGTAGACGCCGCGGCGTCCTGCGTAACCCGACTGGCCGCAGCGGTCGCAGCCCACCGGATGCCAATGCGTCACGCCGTCTTCCTCGACGCGCTCTTCCTTGCACACCGGACACAGTTGCCGCACGAGCCGCTGCGCCAGCACGCCGAGCAGCGACGATGCGAGCAGATACGGCTCCACGCCCATATCGGTGAGACGCGTGACGGCCGAAGCGGCGTCGTTCGTGTGCAAGGTCGCAAGCACCAGGTGACCCGTGAGCGACGCCTGCACCGCGATCTGCGCCGTCTCCAGGTCGCGAATTTCCCCGATCATGATGATGTCCGGGTCCTGCCGCAAAATGGAACGCAGCGCGCGCGCGAAGGTCATGCCGATGCGCTCGTTCACCTGCGTCTGGCCAATACCCGACAAGTCGTATTCGATCGGATCTTCCACCGTCATGATGTTGGTGGTGGTGGTCTCAAGCCGCGACATGGCCGCATAAAGCGTCGTGGTCTTGCCCGAGCCCGTCGGCCCGGTAACGAGCACGATGCCGTGCGGACGGCCGATCAGCTTGTCGAAGTTGACGAGCGTGTCGCGCGCCATGCCGAGCTTTTCGAGGTTCAGGCGTTGCGCGTCTTTTTCGAGCAGACGCAGCACCGCGCGTTCGCCGTGTCCGGTCGGCAGCGTCGACACGCGCACATCGACGGGACGCCCGCCCACGCGCAAGGTAATGCGCCCGTCCTGCGGCAGACGTTTCTCGGCGATATCGAGCTGCGCCATGATCTTGATCCGCGAGATCAACGCGCCGTGCAGCGCTTTCTTCGGGCGCACGACGTCGCGCAACGTACCGTCCACGCGAAAACGCACGACCGACGCGTTCTCGAACGGCTCTATATGTATGTCCGACGCCTGTTCGCGCGCCGCCTGCGTCAGAAGCGCGTTGATCATGCGGATGATCGGCGCGTCGTCTTCCGATTCCAGCAGGTCCTCGACTTCCGGAATGTCCTGCATCAGGCGCGAGAGATCGACTTCCCCTTCCACTTCGCCGACAACCTGCGCCGCGCTGCCGTCGTTGCGCGCATAGGCGGAATTGATGGCGGCGGCCAGCTCATCGGCGGATTTGCGCTGGATGGACAGCGCGCCGAAATTGCGCGCGACCTCCGCGAGCGCGGCGTCGGACGTGCGCTCGCTGATCCAAACCTCGATGTTGTCCGCATGCTGATGCGCGAGCAGAATCTGCCCGGTTCGCGCGAAGCTGTAAGGCACGAGCCTGGCCGCGAGCGGCGACGCTGCGGCCGGCGCTTCAGCGTGGTGGGCGAGATTCGTGCGATCGGCTTCGGCGTTCAGCGTATTCACGGCCGTGCTCCTGACGAACTGTTCGAATTGCTCGAACTGTTATCCAGCGGCGTGGTGCTCGGCTGATTGTTGGGCACCGCGTAATTGGTTGGCGCATTGCCGTACGGCGGCTGCTGCGGCTGCGGCAACTCCGAACGCTGCGGCGCTTGCTGATACGGCTGCGGCGCGGGACCCGCGTTCGGGTCCTGGGGCAGCGTCGTGCTCGGCGTACCGCGCGTCAGGTTGCTCCAGTCCAGCAGATTCTGGGCCGGGGCGCCACCGCCTTCGCTCGGTCCAAGCGGCTTCGGCGGCATGACCGGCACGTTCTGATCGCGAATCAGGCGGTTGTCCGTGGTCGAGCCGTATTGTTGCTGGCGCATGTAGTCGTAGCGCGTGTTGGCGATCTGCGAAGCCGTCGCCTGATCGCGCACGATCACTGGGCGCAGGAACACCATCAGGTTGGTCTTCGTGCGCGTCTTGCTTTCGCTGCGGAACAGGCTGCCGATGAACGGGATGTCGCCCAGAAGCGGAATCTTGCTGTTGTTATTGTTGTACTGATCCTGCATCAAGCCGCCCAGCACAACGATTTCGCCATCGTCCGCGAGGATGGTCGACTGCACGGAGCGCGTGTTGATGGTCACGCCGCCCGGATCGGTCTTGGTCGTGGCATCGACGCTCGAATCTTCCTGATAGATCTGCATCTTGAGCACGCCGCCGTCGGTGATCTGCGGCTTGACGTGCAAGGTCACGCCGACGTCGCGGCGGTCGAACGTGTTGAACGCCGTCACCGACGTCGCGGCGTTGGCGGTCGGCGTGGCGTAGGAGCCCGTCACCACCGGCACGTTCTGGCCGACGACGATTTTCGCTTCCTCGTTGTCGAGCGTGATCAGGTTTGGCGTGGAGAGGATGTTGGCGTCGGCGGACGTGGACAACGCCTGCAAGAGACCGCCGAGGCCGAACAGATTGCCGAAGCGGTGCAGCAAGCCGATGTTCAGGCCGTTCGCCAAAAGACCCGTCGAAGCGGTGATCGCCGACGTGTTTTGCGCGACGGCTGCGCCCTGCACGGTCAAATCGAAGATGTTGGTATTGCCCGAGCCGAAGCTCGTGCTGCCGTACACCGCGTTGTTGCCGCCGTTCGAAAGCAGCAGACCCTGCCATTGAATGCCGAGATTGGCCCCGGTGGTGGCCGAGAGTTCGACGATCAGCGCTTCGATATAGACCTGCGCGCGGCGCGCGTCGAGCTGGTCGATCACGGCGCGCAGGTTCCGATAGACCGGGTCCGCTGCGGTGATGATGAGCGAATTCGTCGCCGAATCCGCCTGGATCATGCCGCCGCCCGAGTCGTTGCCGTTGTCGCTGTCCTTGTTCGACGAGAAACCGCTGTCGCGATTGCCGCCCGATCCCGACATCGGGTTACTGCCGCTGCCCGAACTGCTGTTGCCGCCAAAACCGCCTGGCAACGGCGGCACGCCCGACGTGCCGGTGGAGTTCGACGAATTGCCGAGCCCGCCGCTCTGGCCGAACGAATTCGACGAGTTCGAGTTCGAATTGCTCGACGAGTTGTCGTTGCTGCTGCCGTTGCCCTTGCCCATCATGCCGCGCAGGGTTCTGGCAAGACGCGTGGCGTCGGCGTTGCGCAACGCCACGACGTGCATGTTGCCCGGCTGCGAAGTCGGCGAGTCCAGCTTCTTCGCTAACGTTTTCGCGGCTTCGAGCCGCGCGCTGCTGGAAGCGCGGAACATGAGCGAGTTGGTGCGCGGGTCGGCGGTGACGACGACCTTGAGCGTGGCGTCCGTGCTGCCGATCGTGCCGGGGTCGAGCAGCTTGTTCATCTGGTCGGCCACGTCGATTGCGTTCGCGTTCTTCAGCTGGACCAAGTCCACCTCGCGCCCGGCGGCGGTATCGATACCCGCGATGATTCCGGCGATCCGCCGCACGTTGTCGGCGTAGTCGGTGACCACGAGCGTGTTGTTGCCGGGATAGGCCGCGATGGTGTTGTTCGGCGAGATCAGCGGGCGCAACACCGGCAAAATGTTATTGGCCGATTCATTGCGTAACTGGAACACCTGCGTGATGACCTGATCGCCTCGCGCGGCAGGCGAGTTGCCGACATAGGTCGGCACGCCCTGCAGCTTGGCGTCGGCCTCGGGCACGACTTTCAATACACCGTGATCCTGCACCAGCGCAAAACCCTGCATGCGCAGTGAGGCTTGCAATGTCTTCAGCGCCTGATCCTCGGGTACCGGATTTTCCGAGACGAGGTTCAACTGCCCCTTCACCCGGGGATCGACGATGATTGTCTTGCCAGTGGCGGCGCCGATCGCCTTTGCGACCTGGTCGATATCGGCGTTGACGAAATTCAATGTCACTTGCGCGTGCGCGGCTTGCGCGACGATAAGTCCCGCCGCCAGCAGTGCCGTCGCGATGCGACGCAGTGCGATAGGTTGTCTTCTCATGAATGTGTTGTCTAAGCGAACTTCTCGGGTAAAGCCCGCTAAGGCAGCACCGCTCGTCAAGCAGAGGCGCCGCCGATCGTTTCCGGGCTAGCTTGCCCGGGCGACGATCATTTCAAAAAATTGTGACGATAGCAGCAACGCGTAACGAAATTATTCAAAAAATCGTTCAAGACCAGAATTTTCCCTAGCCGCCTTCGCTTACTGAATTCCGCCGCTCTCAAGCTTTCAACGAACTTGCCGATAAACCGTCTGTGAAGCCTTCACAGGCTGGCCCATGCGCGCGGGAGACGAATTGTAACCCGACTCGAAGTCTTATTATTCAGACGTTTAAGAACGCCTTCCGCCGCGCGGCTGGCGGAAAACGGCTGACCTATGGCGCGCCCTCGCCGGGGTGTATGTCTGCTGGCTAACTTATGGCGTCAAACTTCAGCGGGTATGATACGGGCGGTTCCGCATTCCGGGCGGCGACATCGGGGGTGGGTTTTCCCGATGCCATACGGCTGCGAGCGTGCTTTGACTGGCGCCGACGCGGATGAATGACGTTAGGCGCCCGGTCGCCGAATTGGCGGCGTGACGCTTTTCCGCGTGGGCGGATGGAGTAGAAAGAAGATGAAGAGATTCCTGCGATTACTTGCGATGGCCGGCGGCGTGATGCTCGCGGCTGCTTCCGCACACGCCGACTGCTTCGACGAGGCAGCGAAGTATCAAAAGGTCAATCCGCTCATCTTGCGCGCCATCGCCTGGCAGGAATCGCACAACAAACCCGACGCCATCAACAAGAACGCCAACGGCTCGACCGACTACGGTCTGATGCAGATCAACTCGATTCATCTCAACACGCTGGCTCAATACGGTATCTCCAGCGGCACGCTGATGGAACCGTGCAAGGCCGTGTACGTGGCCGCATGGCATCTGCGCCAGAAGATGAACAAGTATGGCAATTCGTGGCAGGCCGTCGGTGCTTACCATTCCGAAACACCCGCATTGCGCGACAAGTATTCCTCGCAGATCATCGATATCCTGCGTCGCTGGAAGTTGCTTCAGGCTTCCAAGTAAGTTCGGCCCGGCGCTCAGGCGCTTGCGTCCTTGCGCCTTTCATCTGCATTTGATGCAAAATCCCTTCTCCGACAGCGCGCACCGTTGACCATTGTCCGGCGTGTCGCTTCGCCTGTGCGCGGGCTTGCCGTTTGCCGCGTGTCCGCCTGCCTCCCAAATGCCGCTCGCCGGTCATCATCGCAATGAACTCAACGCCACTCCCAATCACCGTGATTTCCGGATTCACCGGCGCGGGAAAGTCCGCGCTCGTCAATGCCATGCTCGCCAACGACGAAGGCGTGCGCGTTGGCGCCGTTAGCGTCGCCCACGAAGCGGACCCGGTCGAAGCAATCGAGCGCGACATCGCAGCGCTTGCCGAACAGCAGCGATTCGATGCGATCGTCGTCGAGCTGCCGCCGTTCGTGAACCCGCTCGATATCGCGGAGCAACTTGCTTTCGGCGACGACGAGCAAGCGACGCTCGGCGGTCAGGCCGTGCTCGATACCTTCGTCACTGTGATCGATGCGGCGAGCTTCCTGCGCGATTACGCATCGACGGATTCGCTCGCGCAACGCGGCCTTGCATCGCACGATGACGCGCACGACGAAGGCAGGACGGTGGTCGAGTCGCTCATCGAGCAGATCGAATTCTGCGATGTCATCGTGATCAACAAGATCGACCTCGTCGACGAAGAGGCGCTCGAAACGCTCGCGAGCATTCTTCATGCGCTCAATCCGCGCGCGCTTCAGGTGCAGACGCAGTCAGGCAAGGCGCCCATAGCCGACGTGCTCGATACGAACCGCTTCGATTTGGACAACACGGCAAGCGCGCCTGGCTGGCTCGCGATTCTCAACGACGAGCATCCGTCGAACGGCGAGCCGGATGCGTCGGGTGTCGGGCATCTCGTCTATCGCGCGCGCCGGCCTTTTCATCCGCAAAGACTGTGGGAACTGCTGCATCGCGAATGGACGGACGTGTTGCGCGCCAAGGGATTCTTCTGGCTCGCCACGAGAAGCGAAGTGGGCGGGGCGTTGTCGCAAGCGGGCGGGACGCTGCGGCATGGTCCGGCGGGCGTGTGGTGGGCGGCGCAGGATCGCAGCGAATGGCCAACGGACGATCCCGAGCTCGAAGCGGATATCGTCGCGGAATGGTTCGGTGACCCGGATGACAACAGCGTTGGCGATCGCGGGCAAGAGCTGGTGCTGATCGGCCTCGATCTCGACGTGGCGGCATGGGACGCCAACTTCGATGCATGCCTGCTCACCGACGAGGAATGGCTGCTCGGCTCGGACGGCTGGCGGCATCTGAACGATCCGTTTCCTGCATGGGATATCGACGATCACGAGCATGAACACGGCGATCACGATCACGAGCACGGTCCGGATTGCGGCTGCGACGGCCACACGCACTAAGCCAAACCGCACGAGTCGAGCGCGCGAAAAAAAACCCGCCGAAGGCGGGTTTATGTGTTGCTGCGGTCTGTCTGCGCGCACGCGGATTAACCTGATTCCGAGGCGCCGCGCTAAGAGCGCGTAGCGCCACAATCGGCAAGAAACTTACCGCTTGTTCACTGCGTCCTTGAATGCCTTGCCAGCCGTGAACTTCACCGTCTTTGCGGCCGGAATCTTGATGGACTCGCCCGTCTTCGGATTACGGCCGGTGCGCGCTGCGCGCTTGCCCGAACCGAAGCTGCCGAAGCCGATCAACTGCACTGCGTCACCTTTCGAGACAGCCTTCTTGATCACTTCGAGCAGGGTGTCCAGCGTTTCGCCGGTTTGAGCTTTGCTTGCGCCGGTCTGAGCGGCTACGGCGTCGATCAATTCCTGTTTGTTCATTAAGGTTCCTTTATCAGTTTAGGTTGACACGAACAGCGCGAACGCGCCGATTATACGTGCGCGGGCCGTGCAGTCGAGTAGGGACGGCCTTCCGGCGCGCCTTTGCGACGAACTGGCGTTCTTTCGCGCCACTTCTACGGCCATGCTTCGCTTCATTGCCCTCGCGCCGCCTCTATACGCGGCGCTTGGTATGATAGCGCAGCGCAAACCCAATCAGGACAAGGGTTTCAAAGATTTACCCTTATATTTTCCGGGCTTGCGGGCGGTTTTTTTGAGCACAGAACTCCGGGGTGCGGTCCATGCTACGCGAGCTGATCATCGAATACGGGCTGCCGTTGGTTTTTGCCAACGTTCTGCTGGAATGCCTTGGTCTGCCGCTGCCAGCCTTGCCCACATTGGTTCTGACGGGCGCCATCGCAGTCACCGCGAGCCTCGGAAGAAGCGGTCTCACGGCCATGTTTCCCGCCTCCGCATTCGCGCCGCTCGTCGCTATCGTGGTGGTCGCAAGCACCGCCGCGTTGCTCGGCGACACCCTCTGGTTCTGGCTCGGACGCCGTTATGGCAGCCGCGTGCTGGGCGTTCTGTGCAAGCTTTCCATCTCGCGCGACACGTGCGTGAACCGCAGTCTCGACTTCTTCGGCCGCTTCGGCGTGCGTATTCTCGCGGTATCCAAGTTCATCCCCGGCCTTTCCACGCTGGCCATTCCCGTGGCGGGCGCGACCGGCGTCGGCTTCGGCACCTTTCTGTTTTATGACGCACTCGGCGCGATCCTTTGGTCGGGACTCGGCGTGACGTTCGGCGCTATGTTCGCCGATCTCGTCGATAAAGCGCTCGCCCTGCTCGACTGGCTCGGTCGCGGCGTCCTGGCATTCGCGGTCGTCGTGCTCGCGCTATATCTCGGCGCGCGCTGGTGGCGCCGCGTCACGTTGTTGCGACGCCTGCGCATGGCGCGCATCGAGGTTGCGGAGTTGCGCGCGTTGCTTGCGAGTGAACCACGGCCGCTCGTCATCGATGTTCGTCGCGGCGAGCGTCGCGCGATGGACCCGTATGCCATTCCGGGCGCGCTGCTGCTCGATCACGGCGGCATCGCGGCGCAGCTTGCGGGCATCGAGCGCGATCTCAAGATCGTGACCTACTGCGATTGTCCGAACGAAGTATCCGCGGCGTTGGCGGCAAAAGACCTGATCGCGCATGGTTTCGACGATGTCGCGCCGCTCTTCGGCGGTCTCGAAGCATGGCGCGCCGCCGGTCACGCGGTCGAACCGATTGCGCTCGAAGGCACGATGCCCAACGCCTTGCATGCGGCCAAAGCGCCGTCTGTCTAGTACATGCTCGATGTCTTGCCGTCTTCGTCCGGTATAGCGGACGCCTTCGCTTCCCTTCCCTTTTTCGCATGACCGAATCATCGTTGCCTACGGACAAGCTTTTCGAGCTGCACGATCTTCCCGCGCGCTGGCGGCATCGGCGCGTCTTTACTTTCGTCGATACGCAATTCGCGCACACCAACCGCTTTCTCGACATCTGGCGACGTTGGCGCGATGACAACGCGCGTTGCGAACGTCTGCATGTAGTCGTGATCGCGCCGTTGCATGCGCTCGATGCAGCGCCGTCGAAGAACGGCGACCCGCTCGCGGACGCACTGATAAATGCCTGGCCGATGCGCGTCTCCGGCATGCATCGGCTCGAATTCGATGCAGGGCGCGTGGTGCTGACGCTCGCCATCGGCGATCCGAACGACATGCTGTCGAGACTGTGGCTGCGCGCCGATGCCTTCCATCTCGACGCCGCCGCCTTCGACAATCCGCAATGGTTGTGCAAGGGCATCGCGCGGCTTGCGGGCGACGATGCAACCGTATCGGCGACGAACATCGCGGACGCCGCCTCGCTGCGACGCGCATTGGAGGCATCGGGTTTCACGTGTGCCGACGACCGAAGCGCGCGCTTCGCCCCGCGCTGGCGCGTGCGTCGTCACGAACCGCCGCGCGCGTCCGCTGTCCAGTCGCGCGAAGCCATCGTGATCGGCGCGGGACTCGCGGGCTCTGCAATGACATCGCGTCTCGCGGCGCGCGGCTGGCATGTCACGCTCATCGACCGGCACGAGCTGCCCGCGCGCGACGCGTCGGGCAATCCGGCTGGCGTGTTTCATCCCATCGTCTGGCGCGATGACAGCGTCGCCGCGCGGCTCACCCGTGCGGGCTTTTTGTTCGCGCTGAGTCAGTGGCAAGCGCTCGAAACGCGCTCATACGACTTGCAACGTAGTCGCGATGGCTTGCTGCAAATCGCGGACACGCCCGAAGACGCCGCCGCGATCGCCGACGCCATCGCCCGTTTCGCGTATCCGCGCGACTACGTGAGTTCGGTATCCAGCGCCGATTCATCGCGTATCGCAGGCGTGGATGTCGCGCGCGGCGGATGGTTCTTCCCGCACGGCGGCGCGATCTCGCCGGCATCGGTCTGCTCGGCGCAGCTTGCCGATGCCGGCGCCGCGCTGACGACGCGAATGAACACGGAAGTGGCGCGCATCGAACGTGATGGTGACAACTGGCGCGTCTTCGACACGCACGACGCGGAGGTCGCGCGAGCGCCGATTCTCGTGCTGGCGAACGCGCATGAAGCTGCGCGACTCGCACATCTCGATGATGCAACGACGAGCAGCGTTCGCGGACAACTCAGCGTCCTGGACAGCACCACGCTCGATGGATTGCGCGTTCCCGTCATCGGCGAAGGTTATGCGGTGCCTTTGGGCGAACGAGGCACGCTGATCGGCGCGACCTATGACATCGACGATCCCGATATCGAAGTTCGTGACGCAGGGCATCGGGAAAACATCGAGCGCGTTGGAGCCATGCTTCCGGCACTGCAAGCGACGGCGCATGTGAAGCAAGGCCGCGTCGCGTTCCGTTGCGTGACGAGCGACCGCATGCCGATGATCGGCCAGTTCGCCGATGCAGCCGCCGCGCGCGCCGACGCCGCCCGCCTCAAAGGCGCGTGGCCGCTCGACCTGCCGCGCATGCCGGGTTTGTATGGCGCGTTTGCCTTCGGTTCGCGCGGGCTCGTCTGGGCGACGCTCGCCGCGGAACTCATCGTCTCGCAGATCGAAGGCGAACCTTGGGTCATCGAACGCGAACTCGCCGAGTCGATCGATCCCGCGCGCTTTTTATTGCGAGCGCTGCGTCACGGTCAATTCGACGCAACGTAGTTATCCAAGCCGGGTTGTGGATAAGACCCGGGTTTACCGAAGAACGAGTTGTGGACTCGTTGTGCACGTAAACGGGACAACCTGCACGAGTGCCCGAGCGTCCCGAAAGTTGTTCAAAGTTGACCGCCATGCCTGAACATGTTTACCGCTGCGTTCTGCTTTCCACAATTGCTTGTTTGGAAAGGAGAAATTGGTCTTATCCACAGGTGAGGCAGGTGCTTGTTAACTACTACTACATGTATATACAGTAAACCTGTAAACACCTGACACAGAGGCTATCGGAAGAGAGAAATCGAATCCGCAAACCGCCCGCCGGTCAGCCTTGCCGCCTTCGCGCGTGCGCGGCTGTCGCTTTTACTCATAAAAATCATGAGCCTGGACTTCCCTGTCACGGTCATCGAGGTATGGCACAATCGCGCTTCTTCCCGCGTCGCGCCGCTCAGACGGCGACCGCTTCAACGGAACGATGAGCGCGCGCCACGAATCTGATCAACCAGGCCGCGCTGTCGTCTGGCCGTCGGCCCGCCTCCGGGCAAGCGCCGCTTGTCTTGCCCGCATCCGTCACCATCTCAATGCGCGCGAGTCGTAAGCCGCGCGATGGAGCCGGATGCGTCGTCTAATTCGTGCACGGCTGGTTCCGTGACGCCGTGTTCGTTCGCTTTCGTTTCATTTGAATGAACTCATTCGCCTGAACAGGCGAGCCGCTCGGATGCGCCGCGCGCGCAAAGTCACGCAACAGAACGTGCATCCTCTGCTGCAACGAAGGAGAAGCAAACACGATGAATTCGGCCTTTTCGTTTTTGCCCGCCTGGCCGCTCGAACCCAATGCCATTCTTTGGGCAGGTCTTGCGCTCGTCACCGCCGGCCTCGCCGGAGAATTGCTCTGGCGCGCATGGCGTCTGCCGCGTATCACGGGCTATGCGGTCATCGGGCTGATCGCCGGTAACGCGGGACTCGGTGTGATCGACGTCAGCGCAGGCGCCATCTCACGGCCTCTGCTGGATGTCGCGCTCGGGCTATTGCTCTTCGAACTCGGCGGCCGGCTCGATTTGCGCTGGATCCGCCGCAATCCGTATCTGATTCTGTCGAGCATCGCCGAAGCCACGCTTACCTTCGGCTTCGTGCTGATTGCGTTGATGTTATGCAACGTGCCGACAATGCCTTCGATCGTCATCGCGGCCATCGCCATGGCGACGTCGCCCGCAATGGTCATCCAATTGAAGACCGAATTGCGCGCCGAAGGACAGGTTACGCAGCGTCTTCTCACGTTGACCGCGTTGAACAGCATGTACGCGGTGATCGTCGAAAAGCTCGCGGCCGGCGTGTTGCATCAGGAAATTTACGGCAATGCGTTTGCAACCATCCTGCAGCCGCTTTATCTGCTGATCGGTTCGCTCGTGCTGGCCTTCCTGCTCGCGCGTGCATGCAACCTGCTGTATCGGCGTCTGAATGCGAACGACGAGCACTCCTTCGTCGCGTTGTTCGGTCTCGTGCTGCTGGCTATCGCGATCGCGCATATCTTCAAGCTGTCGATCATTCTTGCGCTGCTTGCAGCAGGCATCATCGTTAAGAACGCTGATGAAAAGCCGCAACTCTGGCCTACGCATTTCGGTTCCGCTGGATGGCTGCTGACCGTCATTCTTTTTGCGCTGACACTGACGTCATTCGAATGGCGCGATATCGCGCTTGGCGGTGTAGCGGCGCTCGCGCTGATCGTCGCGCGCTTCATCGGCAAGCTGGCCGGCGTGATGATTTTCGCGAAGCCGAGCGGCCTCGACTGGAAGCAGGGCGCGGCGTTGGGCGTCGCGCTCACGCCGATGTCCGCGCTTGCCTACCTGCTCGTCGACGACATGTACGTGCTTTATCCGAGCTACGACCCGACGCTTCGTGCGATCGTCATGTGCTCGATCGTCGTGCTGCAAATCGTGTCGCCGTTCCTGGTGTACCGTAGCCTGTCGGCGGTGGGCGAGCGGCGCGAATAGGCGCCGCACGGCACCGCACGGGCATTGAATTTTTTAGAGGCGTCATGGCACTCGAACCATTTATCGACTCCGAGCCGTTCACCTTCGGCGTGGAGCTTGAGATCCAGGTCGTCAATACGCACGACTACGATCTGACCCGCGCCGCGTCGGACCTCATGCGTCTCATCAAGGACGAAGAGATTCCGGGCAACATCACGCCGGAAATCACCGAAAGCATGATCGAGCTTTCGACCGGCATCTGCACGACGCATGAACAGGCCGTCACCGATCTGCGCAAGATTCGCGATACGCTGGTCGCGGCGGCGGATCAACTCAATGTCGGCCTTGCCGGCGGCGGCACGCATGCTTTTCAGCAATGGAGCGACCGGCAAATTTACGACGCGCCGCGCTTCCAGTACATCTCCGAACTCTATGGCTACCTGGCCAAGCAATTCACGGTGTTCGGCCAGCACGTGCATATCGGCTGTCCGGACCCGAATAGCGCGCTGTTCCTGTTGCATTCGATGTCGCGCTATATTCCGCACTTCATAGCGCTTTCGGCATCGTCGCCGTATATCCAGGGTGTCGATACCGGCTTCCATTCGGCACGGCTTAATTCGGTATTCGCGTTCCCGCTTTCCGGACGCGCGCCGTTTGTCCTCACGTGGGACAGCTTCGAGGAATACTTTTCGAAGATGGTGCACACGGGCGTCGTGAACAGCATGAAGGACTTCTACTGGGATATCCGGCCGAAGCCGGGTTTCGGCACCATCGAGGTTCGCGTGATGGATACGCCGCTTTCTGTCGATCGCGCTGCGGCGATTGCTTGCTATATACAAACGTTGTCGCGGTATTTGCTGCTCGATAAACCGCTTACGCCGCAAGAAGACGATTACCTCGTCTACACATTCAATCGTTTCGAAGCTTGCCGCTTCGGTCTGGAAGGCACTTGCGTGCATCCGCAGTCGGGTGAGCGGCACACCATCGGCGAAGATATTCTCGCAACGCTGGATGTACTTGCACCGCATGCCGAAGCATTGGGTTCGCAAGCGGCGCTCGCGCAAATCGCGGACATTGCACGCGGTGGCATGAATGACGCCACTTGGTTGCGCGGCGTTTTCGACAAAGAGAAGTCGCTCCATGAAGCCGTACGTCAGCAATGCCTGCAATGGCGCGCATGACGCTGCCCTTACACACGCGTTGAAGTGAGAATCAAGACGAAAGGCCGTTTCGATGAAAGTCGAAACGGCCTTCGTGCTTTGAAACTTCGGTCTCGCTATGTTGTGTATGAAACGCGTGCATGCGGAACTTAGGAATAAGCTCGTTGCCTGAACGTTACGTGAATCGTACGGCATCTCTAAGGTTTCCCGTGAGAAGTCCGTATACCTACGTAATAGAAGGTAACGAGGGCTGCGCGACGCTATGGGAAACGTTAAAAAGCGCTGCAAGGTCAACGAATTGGAAAAACGATAAGGCGGTGAATCAAAGTTGAATGGATGCGCGCGGCCAAGGATAAGACAAAGGGTGGTCGAAAGATGCCTTGGCTTATCGAGAATTCGCTCACAACCAAACGCTACGTTTTTCCACGGGTTATCCACAGTTTTGCGTGAATAATTAAGGTGTACGTTTGTTCTAGGTCGCTTAGAATGGCGACGTTGCCGACGGCGCGTCATAGTCGGCAAAAACATAGCGCCGCAACCGGTCACTTTAGACGCAAAGCAAGATTGTCGAGCAGGGTGGTGAAGTGGCTGGTGACAAGATGGCGCATAACGAAGAGGGTTGCATGTCCCCCATTCAGGCAAAGCGAATTGGCTTGGTACGCCTGAATTTTGAGACGGCGGGGACCACGACCTGAAGGCGGTCTTTGGAATACTGACAGCAATGCACAGGCAGCAGGTTCCTGGGGCGGCTTAGGGGACGTGGTGTTCGTTGGTTAGCGAACATGCCGTCAAAACCCATAAGCGGAACAACAAGCGAAAGATCATGAGTGAAGGTTTATACGGAGAGCAGGCGACGGGGCGGGTGACCCACGGCCTGCTGAGGCTGAGCACAGCGATGCGCAGCCAGGCCTGGGAATGGGCGGAAGGCGCGGGGCTTACGCCAACCCAGGGTGAAATTCTCGTACTGCTGATGCAGCGCAAGGGGCCTATGCGCCTCGGCGAGATTGCACGGGAAACCGCGCTGACCGCCGCGACCACTAGCGACGCCGTGAGCACGCTCGAAGGCAAGGGGCTCGTCGAAAAGCGCCGTGCACTCGACGACGGTCGCGCACTGGCGGTGCGTCTGACCGCACGCGGCCGCACGGCCGCCAAGCGCGCGCTGCAATGGCCGGACTTCCTCGCGAAGGCGGTCGGCACATTGCGTGAAGAAGAGCAAGCGGCGCTTTACCGCAGCTTGCTCAAGACCATCCGCCAGCTCGAAACACAACAGCAGATTCCGGCGCATCGGATGTGTCTGTCGTGCGCGCATTTCCAGCCAAGCAAGAATCCGAAGAAGGTGCTGCATCATTGCGCACTGCTTCAGATCGACATGGCGGATACCAATCTGCGTCTCGACTGTTCGGTATACGAAGAAGCCGACGTCGCCACGCAGAAGAAGAGCTGGAAGGTCTTCGCGCAAATCGCCTGAACGGCAACGGCCCGGGACAACCCGGGTCGATCGGTGCAAAGGTACGCTGTGAGGCCGCGTCGAGTCGGTTAGACTGTGCGGGTCGCGCCTCCTGGCGAGGCGCGGCTCGTCTCTACTCCGCAGTCCGAGCCACGGAAACCCGCCGATGAAACATGAAGTCCTGGCGATTCGCCACGTCTATTTCGAAGATCTGGGCAGCCTCGAACTGGTCCTCGGCGACCGCGGCCATCTCGTGCGTTATCTCGACGTGGGCCGCGGACGCATAGACGCGCCCGATCCGCTCGATGCATCGCTCATGGTCGTGCTCGGCGGGCCGATCGGCGCCTACGACGATGCGCAGTATCCCCATCTGGCTCCGCTTTTGTCGATGCTCGAAAAGCGCATTGCGGCGGGCTTGCCGACCATCGGCATCTGTCTTGGCTCGCAGCTGATCGCGCGTGCGCTCGGCGCGCGCGTGTATTCGTCGGGAAAGCTGGAGCTCGGCTGGTCGCCGCTTGCGCTGACCGACGCCGGGCGCGCGTCGCCGCTGCGTCATCTCGAAGCTGACGGCAAATCCATTCCCGTATTTCACTGGCACGGCGACACCTTCGATCTGCCGCAAGGCGCGAGCTTGCTTGCATCGACGGAAGCTTGCGCGCATCAGGCGTTCTCGTGGGGCGAGCATGTGCTTGCGCTGCAGTGCCATCCCGAAGTGCTGCCAGACCGGTTCGAGAGCTGGCTCGTCACCTATCCCGCGGATATCGCCAGGAGCGGCGCCACGGCCGTCACGCTGCGTGAAGAGACGGCGCGCCACGGTCCCGCGCTCGAACGTGCGGCGCGCGCCATGTTCCACGAATGGCTCGACAAGTTTCCCTGCACCGAACGTCAGGGCTGAAGGTCAAGGCGCGGATTGCGGCGGTTGGCACCGCATGCATCCTGCACGGAAGAAATCCCGATGCTATTCTCGATCGCATCTTTTCTCACCGAGCCTTCGACATGAGCGCGCTTTTCACTCCCAAGACCTTACGCAGCCTTCAGCTTCCCAATCGCATCGTCATTTCGCCGATGTGCCAGTACTCCGCCGAACGCGGCGAGGCCACCGCGTGGCACATGATCCATCTGGGCCAACTCGCGCTCTCGGGCGCGGGCATGCTCGTCATCGAGGCGACCGCGGTCGAGCCTGACGGCCGCATCACGCCCGGCGATCTCGGTCTTTGGGACGACGCGACCGAAGCCGCGCTGCGTCCGGTGTTCGCGGCCATCCGCCAGTATTCGGATATCGCCGTGACCATGCAGCTCGCGCACGCGGGCCGCAAAGCGTCGAGCAACAAGCCGTGGGATGGCGGCCAGCTGATCCCGGTTGCCGACGGCGGCTGGATGACGCATGCACCTTCGGCCATTCCGCACAAGGAAGGCGAGACGCCGCCGCTCGCGCTCGATGCGGCCGGCCTCATTCGCGTGAAGGAAGCGTTCGTCGCATCGGCGAAACGGGCGGCGCGGCTTGGTATCGACGGCATCGAGGTGCATGCGGCGCATGGTTATCTGCTGCATCAGTTTCTGTCGCCGCTCGCCAATCAGCGCACCGACGAATACGGCGGTTCGCTCGAAAATCGCATGCGTTATCCGCTCGAGATTTTCGAGGCCGTGCGCGCCGCATTTCCCGCCGACAAGCCGGTTGGCGTGCGCGTGTCCGCGACGGATTGGGTCGAGGGCGGCTGGACCATCGAGGACACGATCGCGTTCGCGGCGGAACTGAAGAAGCGCGATGTCGACTGGATCGATGTCTCGTCGGGCGGCGTATCGCCGCTGCAGAAGATCACGCTCGGGCCGGGCTATCAGGTGCCGTACGCACAGGCGGTCAAGGAAGCCACGGGCGTGACGACCATCGCGGTCGGTCTCATCACGGAGCCGCAGCAAGCCGAAGCTATCGTTGGTAGCGGCAAGGCGGACTTCGTCGCCATCGCGCGGGCCGCGCTGTACGATCCACGCTGGGCGTGGCACGCCGCCGCCGAGCTCGGCGCGACCGTCACGGCGCCGCCGCAATACTGGCGCTCGCAGCCGCGCGAACTGAAGAACCTGTTCGGCGACGTGGCGTTCGGCCAGCGCTAACCAACATCATCAGTCGATACCCACGGATACTCACGGGCCAGTTGTTCGACAGCGGCCCGGGAGTGTACGATAACGATTGAGTTGAACAGCACGTTCAACCATGCCAACGCGGCGCCTCAGCGGCCACCGCGTTTTTTTTATCCGCTTTCGTCGAGACGATCCAAGACGAAGTGGACATGAAGCCAACCCAACACCTCGTTTATTAAGGATTCGTTCGATGAGTTCACGCAGGATCACCGTCCGCCGCTCGGGAGTACATGGCAAGGGCGTATTCGCCGTGAAGCACATCGCGGCGGGTGAGCAGGTGATGGAATACAAGGGCGAGCGTATCTCGTGGAAGGAAGCGCTGCGCCGGCATCCGCACAATCCGGATGAGCCGAATCACACGTTCTACTTCGCGCTCGACGACGGCAGCGTGATCGACGGCAAGATCGACGGCAACAGCGCGAAGTACATCAATCATTCGTGCAAGCCGAATTGCGAAGCCGAGGAAGTGGAAGGGCGCGTGTTCATCCACGCCCTGCGCGGCATCGAGCCGGAAGAAGAGCTCAATTACGACTACGGCCTCGTGATCGAAGGCCGCATCACCAAGAAGCTCAAGAAAGAATACGAGTGCCGTTGCGGCGCGAAGAAGTGTCGCGGAACCATGCTCGCGCTGAAGAAATAGGCGCTTGCAACGCCATGGTAAAGAAGCCACGGCATGGAATCATGCCGTGGCTTTTTATTTTGCGGCGGCTGGCGCCGCGCCGTCCTTGAGCGGCATACGCACGATGAAGCGCGCGCCGCCTTCCGGAGCGTCTTCGTAATGCACCGTGCCGCCGTGCAGCGAGATGATGTCGTGAACGATGGCGAGCCCGAGTCCCGCGCCGCCTTCCACCATCTGACCGTCGCCACGAAAGAAGCGCTTGAAGAGATCGGGTTGCTGATCCGGCGGCACACCGGGACCGTTGTCCTCGATGACCACTTCGCCGAAACGCTTGCCTTGCGCATCGTGCCAGTCGCCGATGGTCAGCGTGATGCGCGAACCTTCATGACGCGACGGCGGCACATACTTGAGCGCGTTGTCGATGAGATTCGCGATCACCTCGCGCGTCAGCACGATATTGCCGCGCGCCATCATCGGATGTTCGTTGTCGGGGTCGTCGAGACGCTGAAAGCCCAGATCCACGCCCGCCGACAACGCGCGCGGCACCCATTCCGCGCCGGTTTCGAACGCGAGCGTGGCGAGATCGAAGTCGGTGAAACGCGCGGCTTGTTCGCCCGGTTCGGCGCGCGCGAGCGAAAGCAGTTGATTCGACAAACGCACCGCGCGATCCGCCGATGCGCGCAGTTCCTTCACCGCTTCGATGGCCTTCGCCGGATCGCGCGAACTAAGCGCTTGCTCCGCGTGCAGCTTGACGGCGGTAAGCGGCGTGCGCAATTGGTGCGCGGCATCGGCGATAAATTTGCGTTGTGCATCGAGCGCGGCCTGAAGACGCACGAGCAAGCCGTTCATGGCGCTCGTGAGCGGACGGATTTCGCTTGGCACGAAGGTTTCGTCGACGGGTTCGAGCGAGATGTGGGTCTGCTGGTTGAGCGTGTCGGCGAGATCGGTGAGCGGGTTCAATTGCTGATTCACCACGCGCCATACGATCACCCAGCCTGCGAGCAGCAAAAGCAGCAGCGGCATCATGATCGCGAAGAGAAACTCCACCGCGATTCTGTAGCGCGAGCCCACGCGCTGCGCCACTTCGACGACGATAGGATTGCCCGTCGGCTGCGGCACGCGCACTTGCGCGGCGCGCACGCTCACGCCCTGATAGTGCGTTTCGAAAACGTATGCATAGTGGATGCGCCGCACGGCGGTGCCGGTCAGCGGCAGATCGGGCTCGCCGGCAATTTCCTGGTCGCCGGTGCTGATGCGATAGACGAGCTGCTCCACCGGATCGGAGAACATCGCCTGGGCGAGCGGCGGAACGGTGACGGGGGCATCGACGCCCGCGAGCTGAATCTGCTTGGAGATGGCGGTGGCGAGATCCGCGAGAGAACGGTCCACCACGTGCTGCGTGTACTGCCACGCGAGCCAGTACGCCATCAGGCCGCTCATCAGCGCGAGCAGGGACAGCGGCGCGGCCAGGCGGCGCAACAGCGTGCGCCGCAGGCTCGGTGACGCGGGAACTTCGGTGGCCTTAGATCGCGCCAGATCGAGCCAATCTTCGCGGGCGAAACGCTGATCGCCCGCGCGCCGGGTGGGAAGTCGCAAACCGTTCTACCGCCGGGACGTCACGTCGCCTGACGGATCTCCTGAAGCAAATAGCCGAAGCCGCGCACCGTCACGATTTCCACACGCGTGTTTTCGAGCTTTTTGCGCACGCGATGCACATAGACTTCGATGGCCGTATCGCCGAGATCGCCGCCGAAATGCGTCAGGTGATCCTGCAATTGCGCCTTGCTGACGACGCGGCCATGACGCAGCAGCAGCATTTCCAGCACGGCGAATTCGCGCGGCGACAGTTCGAGCGGACGCTCGTCGTTGAAGATGCGGCGATCCACGCCCGACAGACGCAAGCCGCCCAAGGTGACTTCGGGGCGCGGCACGTCGCCGTGCGGGCCGCTACGGCGCATCACGGCGCGAATGCGCGCTTCCAGTTCCTGCGGCTCGAAGGGCTTGAGCATGTAGTCGTCGGCGCCGCTGTTCAGCCCTTGCACGCGGTCATGCAGTTCGTCGCGCGCGGTGAGGATGATGACCGGCGTATGCCGGTTGCTCTGGCGAAAGCGCGCCAGAAGCGTCATGCCGTCGATGCCCGGCAGGCCCAGATCGAGAATGACCAGTTCGTGGCGGTTTTGCGCGAGCGCTTGCTCGGCGAAGATGCCGTCGTGGACCATATCGACCGTGAAGCCCGACTGTTCGAGGCTGCTCTGGATGCCGCGCGCAATGGGGCGGTCGTCTTCAATCAGAAGGATTCGCATGAACTCGCTCAAGTACGATGGGTTTAACCCGAGCCGGCGCCCAAGCCGGTGACATGCACGACGCGGCGGCGCGGGTTCGAGCCGGATCAAATCCGTTGATTCTCATGCGGCGTCGCGCGAACGTAACCTCGAGCCGCGAGCGGCCGTACACCGGATGACTTTCTGCCTGAACGTTGCCCAGGCTAGTTGCGCTGCTGATTGTACAGCGTCAGTCAGAAGTGCCGGTCGATCGGCCGGGTCTACGGGCGCGCGTCACGCGGCTAGATTACACGCCCTTATAAATCAGCCTGCACGACCGAAAGATTTCAGCACGATTTCTTTCTTCAAGCTTCGCATCGGCTTCCATCCATGACGGGAAGCTGGCAAAAGGCGCTTTTCGATCCTTTCGATCATGTCACGGTTGGTAATACGGCTGTTACCTTGTCGGTTGCCGTAAGCAGGCGTTAAGCTCCGCGCGAAACGGCCCTTCGGCGCGTCGGGTATGTGAGTGATGGCACTTTCATGCGCTAAAGTCGCATCTTCGTTTTCGCTTTCGCTCGCGCCCAATCATGCTGGAACTCGATCATTTCGGTCTCGCCTTGCTCGATGTGCTGCAACGCTTCGGCCGCGCCACGCATCAGCAATTGGGCGAGCAGGTGCCGCTGTCGCCGTCGCAGATCGGCCGTCGACTGCAGCGGCTCGAAGCGACCGGCGTGATCGAAGGATATCGGGTGGTGTTGCGGCCAGAAAAGCTCGGCCTCGGTGTGACCGCGTTCACGAGCCTGAAGCTCAAGCATCACGGCGATTCGATCATCGAGGAGTTTCAGCAGCAGATCGAGACGCTGCCCGAAGTGCTCGAATGCCACGCGACCGTTGGCGATGCGGATTACCTTCTGCGGATCGTCGCGCCCGATCTGAACGCGCTGTCCACCTTCGTGATGAAGAAGCTGATGCGCGTTCCCGGCGTCGATAGCGTGCGCTCGAACATCGTTCTCACGACATTCAAGCGCAACGGTCCGCTGCCGCTAGGTCACTTGTCGACCGATTCCGCCTGAAGCGTCGGATTCAGCAAGTCGACATAAGCAACCGGCACCAGATCCGTCTGTTCCACGCCAAGACGCGCGAACATGGCGTGCGCTTCTTCCTCGCCGCCGGCTTCGTCGTCTTCCTGACCCAGCAGCACTTCGAGTTCGATGAAGTCCCCAAGCCCATCCACGCGATCCAGATGGATGCGCGTGCGCCCGACCAGATAGACATGCCTTTCCTTCGTGACGATGCCGCGCGTGGTCAGCGCCTGCGCGAGCAGCGTATGCATGGCTTCGGGATTCGTCACGGGACTGCGCGAGTAATACGAGACTTTCGGGCCGTCGCGGTCGTCGCGCTGATAGAAGATCAGCTCCGATGGCGTGCCGTCGTCGAACTGACGCAGCTTGAGACGGCCGGTGGGCACGTCGTAGAAGAAGTCCTGCTGGCGAAACACCAGCGGCCTGTCGGTGGCGAGCGCGGCGGCGCGCTCACGCAATTGGTCGAACTGATGAGCGCGTGCCTTGATTTCGATGTTGCGTGCCATGGAGGACTCCGGTTGAGCGGTTTGCCTTGAATGAAACATCTGCGCTCAAGCCTAGCAAAGTTTCGATGAAGGCCGCTTGAACTTCGCCTTACATCGACCATTGGGCGTCGATGAGCCGCAGCGCCGCCGCAATCGCCGGTTCCTCGCGGCGTTCGGCGAGCGTCACGAACGACAGTTGTGTCGATACCGTGACGCCCTCGACGATTGTCAGCGCATGCGCGTGCGCCTCCCGAAGCGCGATCGAATCGCGGGCGAGCGAAAGGCCCACGCCCGATTTGACGAGATCGAGCATCGACGGCTCCTGATCCACTTCGGCGACGATGGTCGGCGACGCGTTGGCGTCGCGGAAAATCTTCGATAGCAGCCGGTTGTGCGCGGATTCCGGCGGCGTCCAGATCCACGGCAACCGCGCGAGCGTCGCCCAGTTGCGCTTTCCCTTGTTCACGCGGTTATGCCAGCCGGCGGGCGCGAGCACGCGATAGTCGAAGGGCGTCAGCCGCACGACATGAAAGCGCTCGCCATCGCGCGTGCCGTCCGCCGCAGGGTCGCCGATGTAGTAGCCGACATCCAGTTCGCGCGACTTCACGCGTTCGAGCACCCAACCCGACATGCCATGCCGCAACGCCGTTTCAATGCGCGGATACGCTTCCACGAGTTGACGCAGAAAGCCGCCAAGGCGCAGAAATTCGGGGTCGAGAATCGTCCCGATGCGTGACGTGCCGCTCACTTCGTCGCGCAATGCGGCGGCGGCGCGTTGGACATCTGCGGCGGCGACGAGCGCGCGTTCCGCGTGCGGCAGCAGCGCTTCGCCGTCGCGCGTCAACAAAAGTCCGTGCGATGTCCGCGAAAACAGCACGACGCCGAGCATCTCCTGAAGATTCTTGATCTGGAGACTGACCGCTGGCTGAGTGACATGCAGTTGCGCCGCCGCGCGCGTGAGATTGCCTTCGCGAGCGACGGTGATGAAAGCGCGCAGAAGTGTGTAGTCCATGCGCTGATATTAGCGCGACTTATATCGCCGATGAACATATCTCATTGGATTTGCTGCGGCTTGCGGCGCTACTCTCGCCAGACCATGCCGCGACAGACGGCATTGCCGGCCATCAGGAGACAGCGATGAAACAGGACGCCCGCAAGCTGGAAGGTGAATTCGACTACATCATCGTCGGCGCGGGCACGGCCGGATGCGTGCTCGCCAATCGCCTCAGCGAAGACCCCAACGTGAACGTGCTGCTGCTCGAAGCGGGCGGCAAGGACGACTATCACTGGATTCACATTCCCGTCGGCTACTTGTACTGCATTGGCAATCCGCGCACGGACTGGCTGTACAAGACGCAAGCCGAAGCGGGTCTGAACGGGCGCGCGCTGTCTTATCCGCGCGGTCGCGTGCTCGGCGGATGTTCATCCATCAACGGCATGATCTACATGCGCGGCCAGCGCGAAGACTACGACGACTGGGCGCATATCAGCGGCGACCCGAACTGGTCGTGGGATTCCGTGCTGCCCATCTTCAAGCGCAGCGAGGATCATCACGGCGGCGCGAATCAGTGGCATGGCGCGGGCGGCGAATGGCGCGTGGAAAAACAGCGTCTCAAGTGGAAGATTCTCGAAACCTTCTCGCAAGCCGCGCAGCAAAGCGGCATTCCCGCAACCGATGACTTCAATCGCGGCGACAACACAGGCGTCGGTTATTTCGATGTGAACCAGCGCGGCGGCATTCGCTGGAACGCGGCCAAAGCATTCCTGCGTGAAGCGATGAAGCGCCCGAACCTCACGACCATCACCGGCGCGCACACGCAACGGCTCGTGTTCGAGGGCATGCGGTGCTCGGGCGTGGAATATCGCGGCGGCGACGTCGATTACATCGCGCGGGCGCGTTGCGAGGTGATTCTCAGCGCGGGCGCGGTCAACTCGCCGCAGATTCTCGAGCTCTCGGGCATCGGCAATGGCGCGCGGCTGCAGCGGCTCGGCATCGATGTCGTGCGCGATCTGCGCGGCGTCGGCGAGAATCTGCAGGACCATCTGCAATTGCGCATGGCATACAGAGTAAACGGCGTGCGCACGCTCAATACGTTGTCGGCCAAATGGTGGGGCAAGCTTTTCATCGGCATGCAATACGCGCTCTTGCGCAGCGGCCCCATGTCGATGGCGCCGTCGCAACTCGGCGCGTTCGCCAAATCCAATCCCGACGACGCATCCATCAAGCGCTCCGATGTCGAATATCACGTTCAGCCGTTGTCGCTCGAACGCTTCGGCGAGCCCTTGCACGCGTTCAATGCGTTCACGGCGTCCGTATGCAATCTGCGGCCTACGTCGCGCGGCAGCGTGCATATTGGCTCGCCGGATGCGCACGCGGCACCGCTCATCGCGCCGAATTATCTTTCCACGGAACACGACCGCGAAGTTGCCGTCAACGCGTTGAAGCTCACGCGGCGTATCGTCAACGCCCCCGCGCTGGCGCGACATGCGCCCGAAGAGATTCTGCCCGGCATCCAGTTCCAGACGCAGGAAGAACTGATCGAAGCGGCAGGCAATATCGGCACGACGATTTTTCATCCGGTCGGCACATGCCGCATGGGTACGGACAACGATCCCGCCGCCGTGGTCGATAGCCGTCTGCGCGTGATCGGCGTGCGCGGATTGCGCGTGGTCGATGCATCGGTGATGCCGGTCATCACCTCCGGCAACACGAATTCGCCCACGCTGATGATCGCCGAACGCGCAAGCGACATGATTCGCGAAGACCGGCGCGGCATGGAAGCGCAAGAGGTCATCGCAACCGCGCTTGCATGACCGCACGATGAACGGCGCGTTTGGCGGCCTCGCACGAGACGGCGTCATGCGAGGCCTTCGCGTGTCCGACAGCCCGAGCTTTCAACGGCGTAAGTAAGTGCAAATCCCAATGATTGCGCTGCATCATTGCGGCGACAATGGCCTCGAATCAGGTGATGCTCGGCTTATCGCGCGCACACTTTTGTGCAACCGCAACAGCGGCGCACGAGGCTAAGCGGTATCGGCGCGAAACCCGCGTCCGGTATGCGCGGATAAAAAATAAGGCGCAGGCGAAGTCATCCGCTTAGCATTTCACTTCGCATGGAAGGGGACATGATTCTCGGCGACACCATTCTGGAAACGCGAGGGCTCACGAAGGAATTCAAAGGCTTCACGGCCGTGAATGGCGTGAACCTGCGCGTGCGCCGCGGTTCGATCCACGCGCTGATCGGTCCCAACGGCGCGGGCAAGACGACCTGTTTCAACCTCCTCACCAAGTTCCTCGAACCCACCGCGGGCCAGATCGTCTTCAACGGCACCGACATCACGCGCGAACGCCCGGCGCATATCGCGCGGCGCGGCATCATTCGTTCGTTCCAGATTTCCGCCGTGTTTCCGCACTTGAGCGTGCTGCAGAACGTGCGCGTCGGCCTGCAGCGGCAGCTCGGCACGTCGTTCCAGTTCTGGCGCAGCGAGCGTTCGCTCGATGCCCTCAACGACCGCGCGATGGATTTGCTCACGCAAGTGGGCCTGACCGATTTCGCCGATACGAAAACCGTCGAGCTTTCATACGGCCGCAAGCGCGCGCTGGAAATTGCCACGACGCTTTCGATGGAACCCGAACTCATGCTGCTCGACGAACCGACGCAAGGTATGGGGCACGAGGACGTGGATCGCGTGACGGCGCTCATCAAGAAGGTCTCGGCGGGACGCACCATTCTGATGGTCGAGCACAACATGAACGTGATCGCGGGCATCTCCGACACCATCACGGTGCTTCAGCGCGGCGAAGTGCTCGCGGAAGGCAGCTATGCGGAAGTATCGAAGAATCCGCTCGTGATGGAAGCCTACATGGGCAGCGCCGATGCAGCGCTCACCGGAGCGCACGCATGAGCACGATCGTGGAAGCGCGCCGCTCGCAAGAGGCGAACGGCGCAGCGGGTCATGTGCCCGCGCTGGAAATAGCAGGCTTGCAGGCGTGGTACGGCGAATCGCACATTCTGCATGGTGTCGATCTGAAGGTGAATCGCGGCGAAGTGGTCACGCTGCTCGGCCGTAACGGCGCGGGGCGCACGACCACGATGCGCGCCATCATGGGATTGACCGGGCGGCGCACGGGCTCTATCCGCGTGGGCGGACGCGAGACCATCGGGCTTGCCACACATAAGATCGCGCATCATGGGGTCGGCTATTGTCCGGAGGAGCGCGGCATTTTTTCGAGCTTGTCCTGCGAAGAAAATCTTCTCTTGCCACCGGTGACCGGCAATCCGAAAGAGGCGATGCCGCTAGACGAGATCTACTCCATGTTCCCGAATCTGAAGGAGCGGCGCGCAAGTCAGGGCACGCGGCTCTCGGGCGGCGAACAGCAAATGCTCGCGGTGGCGCGCATTCTGCGCACTGGCGCCAATTTGCTGCTGCTCGATGAGATATCGGAAGGGCTTGCGCCCGTCATCGTGCAGACACTCGCGCGCATGATCCTCATGCTGAAGGCGCGTGGCTACACCATCGTCATGGTCGAACAGAATTTTCGTTTCGCGGCGCCGCTCGCGGACCGCTTCTATGTGATGGAGCATGGAAACATCGTCGAGCATTTCGGCGCGGGGGAACTCGAAGCGAAGATGCCGGTGCTGCACGAATTGCTCGGGGTGTAATCGTTCTTAAATCGACAAACGCGGCACGTTGAAGCGGCACGTAAAGCGGCACGGCTCAGGCAGCACGCAACAACCAAAAACTCACGGAGACTGCAATGAAAATGAAGACCCTCGCGCGCCTTTCCACTTTTTGCTTTGCGGCTGCGGCGGCGAGTGTGGCGTCCATGAACGCTGCTCACGCGGCCGACGGCAACACGGTGAAGATCGGCTTCATTACCGACCTGTCGGGTCTCTATGCCGATATCGACGGCCAGGGCGGTCTCGAAGCCATTCGCATGGCGATTGCGGACTTCGGCGGCAAGGTGAACGGCAAGCAAATCGAACTCGTGTATGCGGATCACCAGAACAAGGCGGATATCGCGGCATCGCGCGCGCGTGAGTGGATCGACCGCGATGGCGTGAACGTGATCATCGGCGGCACGAACTCGGCTACCGCGCTTTCCACCAATCAGGTCGCGGGCGAGAAGAAGGTTCCGTACATCAACATCGGCGCGGGCGCGGACAACCTCACGAACGAGCAGTGCACACCGTACACCGTGCACTATGCGTACGACACCATGGCGCTCGCCAAGGGCACCGGTTCCGCCGTGACGAAGCAGGGCGGCAAGTCGTGGTACTTCCTCACCGCCGACTACGCGTTCGGCAAGGCGCTCGAAAAGAACACGGCCGACGTGGTGAAGGCCAACGGCGGCCAAGTGCTCGGCGATGTACGCCATCCGCTGTCAGCGTCGGACTTCTCGTCGTTTCTGTTGCAGGCGCAAGGATCGAAGGCGCAGGTGCTCGGTCTTGCGAACGCGGGCGGCGACACCATCAACTCGATCAAGGCAGCGAAGGAATTCGGCATCAACAAGTCGATGAAACTCGCCGCGTTGCTGATCTTCCTGACGGACATCCACAGCCTGGGACTCGAAACCACGCAAGGCCTCGTGGCGACGGATAGCTGGTACTGGAACAAGGACGACAAGACGCGCGCGTGGGCCAAGCGCTACTTCGACAAGATGAAGAAGATGCCGACGAGCCTGCAGGCCGCGGACTATTCGGCTGTCACGACGTATCTGAAGGCCGTGCAGGCCACGGGCACGACCGACAGCGACAAGATCATGGCGCAGTTGAAGCAGACGAAGATCGACGACTTCTACGCGAAGGGCACCATCCGCCAGGACGGCGCGATGATCCACGACATGTATCTCATGGAAGTGAAGAAGCCGTCGGAGTCGAAGGAGCCGTGGGACTACTACAAGATCACGGCGACGATTCCCGGCGATCAGGCATTCGGCACGAAGGCGGAGTCGCGCTGCGCGGCGTGGAAATAAGCGCACACGGT
The DNA here is from genome assembly GCF_031450875.1 of Caballeronia sp. LZ001. Taxonomy (NCBI): domain Bacteria; kingdom Pseudomonadati; phylum Pseudomonadota; class Betaproteobacteria; order Burkholderiales; family Burkholderiaceae; genus Caballeronia; species Caballeronia sp. LZ001. The sequence continues at coordinate 3,312,201 of NZ_JARTVX010000004.1, forward strand.
TGATGCGGCAAGCGGCTGTCATTGGCCGCTTGTCGCGATGACTTAATCGACCCATTCCTGACGGCAGGTTCAATGGAAATTTTCGGCATCCCGCTCGCCGCGATGATGAGCCAGTTGCTCCTCGGACTGGTGAACGGCTCGTTCTACGCGATCCTGAGTCTCGGGCTCGCGGTGATCTTCGGCTTGCTCAACGTCATCAACTTCGCGCACGGCGCATTGTTCATGCTTGGCGCGATGCTCGCGTGGATGGGCGCCTCGTATCTCAACGTGCCGTATTGGGCGATGCTCGTGCTCGCGCCGCTTATCGTCGGCCTCTTCGGCATGGTTATCGAGCGCTCGATGCTGCGTTGGCTGTACAAGCTCGATCACCTCTACGGCTTGTTGCTTACGTTCGGCCTCACGCTCGTGATCGAAGGCGTGTTCCGTTCCATCTATGGTTCGTCGGGTCAGCCTTACGACGTGCCCTCGCTTCTGACGGGCGCGACCAATCTCGGCTTCATGTTCCTGCCGAACTATCGCGCGTGGGTCGTCGTGGCATCGCTCGCGGTGTGCTTCGCGACATGGTTCGTGATCGAGAAGACGCGCATTGGCGCTTATCTGCGCGCGGGCACGGAGAACCCGAAGCTCGTCGAGGCATTCGGCATCAACGTGCCGCTCATGATCACGCTCACCTATGGCTTCGGCGTCGCGCTTGCGGCCTTTGCGGGGGTGCTGGCCGCGCCGGTGATTCAGGTGTCGCCGCTGATGGGCCAGTCGATGATCATCACCGTGTTCGCGGTCGTGGTGATCGGCGGCATGGGTTCGATCATGGGCTCGATTCTCACGGGTCTTTTGCTCGGCATCATCGAAGGCCTGACGCGCGTGTTTTATCCGGAAGCGTCCGCGACCGTTGTCTTCGTCATCATGGCGCTCGTGCTGATGGTGCGGCCCGCCGGACTGTTCGGCAAGGAAAAATGATGCAGAGAAAAGCGCTTTACAGCTTGTTGCTGATCGCTTTGATCGTCGCGCCCTTCGCGGGCGTGTATCCGGTCTTCATGATGAAAGTGCTGTGCTTCGCGTTGTTCGCGGCGGCGTTCAATCTGTTGATCGGCTATACGGGCTTGCTGTCTTTCGGGCACGCGATGTTTCTGGCAAGCGCGGGCTACACCGCGGGCTATGCCATCCAGACATTGGGGTTGACGCCCGAACTCGGCGTGATCGCGGGAACGGCGGTGGCGACCGTGCTTGGATTGATCGTCGGTCTTCTGGCGATTCGCCGCCAAGGCATCTACTTCGCGATGGTCACGCTCGCGCTCGCGCAGATGGTCTACTTCGTGTTCCTGCAGGCGCCGTTCACACATGGCGAAGACGGCTTGCAAGGCGTGCCGCGCGGCAAGCTCTTCGGCGCGTTGAACCTCGGCAGTGACATCACGCTCTATTACGTCGTGCTCGTCGTCATGTTGCTGGCGTTCGCGTTGATCGTGCGTATCGTGCATTCGCCGTTCGGACAAGTGCTGATCGCGATCAAGGAGAACGAGCCGCGCGCGGTATCGCTCGGCTACGATACCGCGCGCTACAAGCTGCTTGCGTTCGTGTTGTCGGCGGGTCTCGCAGGGCTTGCCGGTGCGCTGAAGACGCTCGTGCTCGGCTTCGAAACTCTCGGCGATGCCTACTGGACGATGTCCGGCCTGGTGGTGCTGATGACGCTCGTCGGCGGCATGAGCACCATGTTCGGTCCGTTGCTCGGCGCGGCGATCATCGTTGCGCTGGAAGACCGGCTCGGCGATATCGGCGGCGGACTTGCGCGACTCACCGGCGTGGACTGGTTCAATTCGCTGGGTGAATCCGTGACTATCGTGACGGGCCTGATTTTTATCGCATGCGTGCTCGCATTTCGGCGCGGCATTGTGGGTGAAATCGTGGCGCGTGTCAGACCGCTACAGGGTTAACCATTTAGTTGGATATCCGAACAAATACTGTTCAAGCAACGACACGCGCGCGATGCACGGTTAACGACCTCGAAATCGCCCTCTTAAGGTGCTTTTATGCACCACTAGGGTAAATGCTAGGTTGTTGCGAAACGATACAGTCGATAACATTCTGCTTAGTTCTGTTGCACCCAGATTTTTGAGGTGGAGAACGAGGAGACATGAGGCACCAAGTGCCCGACCGAAAGCGCTGTTGGATGATTCCAACAGCGCTTTTTTATTGGCTGTTTTGTTTTACGTCGATATTTCGCGTCGCCGAAATATAATCCGCATACCGTTTCGGCGGATTCAAAAAACTCGCATTCACACCCGGTCGCAGCTTACGTTCGACAGCCGTCATAAGCCCTGCAAAACGCTTGCTGTGCATGACGCGCCTCCGCTAAACTGCATTTCCCGACCCATCGGTCGGTGAAAAGACGCGGGCTTCAAACTGGACGTTTCACGATCAAGACGGGGCGCAAATCAATGAAGTGGGCTTTACGCGTTAAGACGGTCGCAATGGCTGTCGCGGGTTTATCGGCGGTATTCAGCACTCAGGTTTTCGCGGACGTAAAGATAGGCGTGACGGTTTCGGCAACGGGCCCGGCGGCTTCGCTCGGCATTCCGGAAAAGAACACCATCGCGTTGCTGCCGAAGGAAGTGGCGGGGCAGAAGGTGCAGTACATCGTGTTGGATGACGCCACGGATTCCACGCAAGCCGTGAAGAACGCGCGCAAGCTCACGAGCGAAGACCACGTCGATGCGCTCGTCGGTTCCACGGTCGTTCCCAATTCCCTCGCGATGATCGACATCGCCGCCGAGACCACCACGCCCATGATCTCGATGGCGGCCGCGGCCAGCATCGTCGAACCCATGGACGTGAAGAAGGCGTGGGTCTTCAAGACGCCGCAGAACGACATCCTCATGGCGACCGCTATCGCGCAGCACATGTCGAATCATGGCGTGAAGACGGTTGCCTTCATTGGCTTTGCGGACGCCTACGGCGAGAGCTGGTTCAAGGAGTTCACGAAGGCGGCGGAGCTTGCGAAGATTCGCGTCGTGGCCAACGAGCGCTTCGCGCGCAACGACGCATCGGTCACGGGGCAAGTGCTCAAGATGATGTCGCAGAATGCGGATGCGGTGCTCATCGCCGGTGCTGGAACACCCGCCGCGCTGCCGCAGAAGACGCTCAAGGAGCGCGGCTACAAGGGCAAGATCTATCAAACGCACGGCGTTGCCAACAACGACTTCCTGCGTGTATGCGGCAAGGATTGCGAAGGCACGTTCCTGCCCGCCGGACCGTTGCTGGTCGCCGAGCAACTGCCGGACAGCAATCCGGTGAAGCAAGCCGCGCTCACTTACAAGAAGGCTTATGAAGGCGCATACGGCGCGGGTTCGGTCTCGACGTTCGGCGGTCATGCGTGGGACGCGGGCCTCATTCTGCAGCGCGCTATTCCCATTGCCTTGAAGAAGGGTCAGCCAGGAACGCCCGCGTTTCGCGAGGCATTGCGCGCGGCTATCGAAGGCACCAGGGACTTGCCTGCATCGCACGGCATCTTCAACATGAGCGCGAACGATCACTCTGGCCTCGATCAGCGTGCTCGCGTGATGGTGGAGATCGTCGGCGGCAAGTGGAAGCTCTCGGGCAACTGAGCATGTGAAATCACGCAAACGAAGAAGGCGCGTCTGTCATGGTCGCGCCTTTTTTTCTGCATGCCGTAATGGAAGAGAAGAGGGCGCGAAAACCCCATGCAGCGCCTGCCGACGGTCAGGGAAAACCAGCCTAGGCACGTGGTTTCGCGGTACATAGATTGGGGCGGCTATTCAGACGGCAGTAAGCAAGCTTCATCGATAACAACTCGCAGCGGCGCGCACAGCCGGTCGCGTTTGGAGACAAGCAATGAAAACGAAGCACACATGGATCAGGGCAAGCGTCGCGCTCGCCATCGCGGGGGGCGCGCTCGTAAGCTCGGGCGCGGCCTTCGCGCAAGTGAAGATTGGCGTGACGCTCTCGGCCACGGGACCGGCGGCATCGCTTGGGATTCCCGAGAAAAATACCATCGCGTTGTTGCCAAAGGAAATTGGCGGCAAGTCCGTCGAGTACATCGTGCTGGATGACGGCTCCGACACGAGCCGCGCCGTGCAGAACACGCGCAAGCTGATAGACGAGGATCATGTCGATGCAGTCGTCGGTTCAACGGTCACGCCGAATTCGCTCGCGATGATCGATGCCGCTTCGGCTTCGAAGACACCGATGATCTCGATGGCGGCATCGGCTTCCATCATTGCACCGATGGATGGCAAGAAAGCTTGGGTCTTCAAGACGCCGCAGAACGACGCGCTCATGGCCGACGCCATCGCCAGTTACATGGAGAAGCACGGCGTGAAGACAGTGGGCTTCATCGGCTTCGCGGATGCCTACGGCGACGGCTGGTACAACGTCTTCAACGCAGCGGCGAGCGCGCACAAGCTCAAGATCGTCGCGAACGAACGCTATAACCGCACGGACACGTCCGTCACCGGTCAGGTGCTCAAGACGGTGGGCGCCAATCCGGATGCCGTGCTGATCGCAGGCGCGGGAACGCCGTCGGCGCTGCCGGCGAAGGCGTTAAAGGAGCGCGGGTACAAGGGCAAGGTTTATCAGACGCACGGTGTGGCGAACAACGACTTCCTGCGCGTATGCGGCAAGGATTGCGAAGGAGAGATCCTGCCTGCCGGGCCGGTTCTCGTGACCGAGCAACTGCCGGAAAACAATCCGGTGAAGAAGTCCTCGGCGGCGTACAAGAACGCCTATGAGAAGGCCAACGGGGCGGGTACGCTTTCCACCTTCGGCGGTCACGCGTGGGACGCCGGTCAGATGCTTCAGCGTGCGATCCCCGAAGCGCTCAAGAAAGCGCAGCCGGGTACGCCCGAGTTCCGTGAGGCGCTGCGTGCCGCGTTGGAGAATCTGAAGGACTTGCCCGTCGCGCACGGCATCATGAACACGACATCGAACGATCACAACGGCTTCGACGATCGCGCGCGTGTGATGGTGCAAATCTCCGATGGCAAGTGGAAGCTGCTCAACGACTGATCGGACTTGAGCGCGTGCTCTTCTAAAGGCGCGTTCTTTTCTCCGATTTTCAAGATAGCAAAGCGGTGCGCCGATGTATGCGGCGCGCCGCTTTTTCCCATGTTCACGGGCTGATCCGGCAGCCCGACCTTTTTGCGGAAGCTCTGAAGAGGAAGTATGGACTTATCGATTGCGGCGATCCTCGCGCAAGACGGGATCACCACGGGCGCGATCTATGGATTGCTCGCGCTCGCCCTGGTGCTCGTGTTTTCCGTGACTCGCGTCATTTTCATCCCGCAAGGGGAGTTCGTCGCTTATGGCGCGCTCACGCTTGCCGCGCTGCAGACGCAAAAGCTGCCGGCGACGTGTTACTTGCTCATCGTCATGGGCGCGGGTTGCTTCGTCGCCGAACTTGCTGGGATCGTGCGGCATCCGGCGCGGTATCGGCAGATTGGACGGCTGCTTGCAACGCTCGCGGGAAAGTATGTGCTGTTTCCCGTCGCCGTATGGGCACTGACGCAGGCAATCTTCGCGCAGCCCTTGCCGATGTTCGTGCAGATCGCGCTGACGCTGTTGATCGTCGTGCCGATGGGACCGTTCGTGTATCGACTCGCCTACGAGCCGATCGCGGAGGCGAGCACGCTGTTGCTGCTGATCGTCGCGGTGGCCGTGCACTTCGCGATGGTCGGGCTCGGGCTCGTCATGTTCGGCGCGGAAGGATCGCGCACGACAGCGTTCTCCGACGCTACCTTCAATCTCGGCAGCGTGTCGATCTCCGGGCAGAGTGTGTGGGTGGTGGGCACGGCGGTCGTGCTGATCGCGGCGCTCTACTTCTACTTCGACCGGACCATTTCTGGCAAGGCGTTGCGGGCGACGTCGGTGAACCGGCTGGGCGCGCGCCTGGTCGGCATCGGCACGACGCAAGCGGGGCGGCTCGCGTTCACGCTGGCGGCAGGGCTCGGCGCGCTGTGCGGCGTACTCGTCGCGCCCATCACGACCATCTATTACGACTCGGGATTCCTGATCGGCTTGAAGGGCTTCGTCGGGGCAATCGTGGGCGGTCTGGTGAGTTATCCGCTGGCGGCGGCGGGGTCGCTGCTCGTCGGCTTGCTGGAGTCGTATTCGTCGTTCTGGGCGAGCGCGTACAAAGAGGTGATCGTCTTCACGCTGATTATTCCAGTGCTGCTATGGCGAAGCCTGGCAAGCCCGCATTCCGATGAAGACGAGGAGTAACGCAATGGCATTCCTTCATCGATACCGCTTCTTCTGGCTGTTCCTCGTCGTGGTCTTTGCGTTGCCCGTGTTGCCGAAACCGGTGGCCGTGCCCGAGTACTGGATAACGCTGCTCAACTACATCGGCTTGTATTCGATTGTCGCGATAGGGCTCGTCTTGCTGACGGGCATAGGCGGGATGACGAGCTTCGGGCAGGCCGCGTTCGTCGGCGTAGGCGCGTATGCAACGGCGTTTCTGACGACCCAATACGGTGTGTCACCGTGGCTTGCGTTGATCGCGGGCGTGGTGTTGACGGCAGTCATCGCGCTGTTTCTGGGCCTCATCACGATGCGGCTTTCCGGGCACTTTCTGCCGCTCGGCACAATCGCGTGGGGACTGTCGTTGTTTTATCTGTTCGGAAACATGGAGTTGCTCGGCAAGTACGACGGGATCAATGGAATTCCTGTGTTGAACCTTTTTGGATGGCACTTGGAGTCTGGGCGCAGCATCTACTACCTGATTTGGGTCGTCGTGCTGCTCGCCGTCGTATCTGTTCAGAATCTGCTTAATAGTCGTCCGGGCCGCGCTATCCGCGCGTTGCGCGGCGGCGGCACGATGGCGGAGGCGATGGGTGTCAATACCGGCTGGATGCGCGTCGTTATCTTTGTCTATGCGGCGGTGCTTGCATCCATTTCCGGCTTTCTTTACGCGCATTTACAGCGTGCGGTGAATCCGACGCCGTTCGGGCTTAATCATGGCATCGAGTTTCTGTTCATGGCGGTGGTTGGCGGAGTGGCGCATGTCTGGGGTGCGATTCTGGGCGCGACTATCCTCACCGTTCTGCAAGATTATCTACAGACGCTGCTGCCCAAGTTGATTGGTGCGAACGGAAATTTCGAAGTCATTGTCTTCGGCGTGTTGATGGTGCTGCTGCTTCAATACGCGCGTCAGGGAGTGTGGCCGTTTGTGGCGCGTTTGTTTCCAAGCGCTCCGCGAGCGCGCGTGCCGGAGCACGTCGAAGCGTTGCCGCAGCGCAGCAAGCCGGCGGCGGGTGAATCGCTTCTTGTCGTCGATAACGCGCGCAAACAGTTCGGCGGGCTTGTTGCAGTAAACGATGTGAGTTTCGATATAAAGGCAGGGGAGATCATCGGGCTGATCGGGCCGAACGGCGCTGGAAAATCCACCACTTTCAATCTCGTAACCGGCGTGCTTCAGGCTACGAGCGGCGCGATCAGCTTTCGGGGCGAGCGTATCGAGAAGCTGACATCGCGGGAGATCGTAAAGCGCGGCATCGGGCGAACCTTCCAGCACGTGAAGATGCTTCCGGGTATGAGCGTCTTGGAAAATGTCGCGATCGGCGCGCATCTGCGGGGAAACACCGGAGTTTGGCGGAGCGTCGCGCGTTTGAACGGTGCGGAGGAAAGTCGGCTGATGGCCGAGGCGGCGCGACAGATCGAACGCGTCGGCCTGGAAAAGCATGTATTCAGTGAGGCCGGAAGTTTGGCGCTGGGGCAACAACGCATCATGGAAATTGCGCGCGCGCTGTGTTGCGATCCGACGCTTTTGCTTCTCGATGAGCCAGCAGCTGGTTTGCGATACCAGGAGAAGCTTCAGCTTGCCGACCTGCTGCGTAGGCTTCGCGCAGAGGGAATGAGCATCCTGCTGGTCGAGCACGATATGGACTTCGTGATGAATCTCACCGACCGCCTTGTCGTGATGGAGTTCGGGACGAAGATCGCAGAAGGTTTGCCGTCAGATGTTCAGAAAGATCCCACTGTGCTCGAAGCGTATCTTGGTGGAGTGGAGTGATGCAAAAAAGTGTGCCGATTCTTCAAGTCGATGGTTTATCCGTGCGATACGGGAAAGTCGAGGCGCTGCACAATGCGACGCTTACGGTCGGCGCTGGACAAATCGTGTCCGTGATCGGTCCAAATGGTGCGGGAAAATCCACCCTGTTGAATGTAATCATGGGAGCTTTGCCGCAGACAGGATCGTCTAACGGTATGATCCGGTATCTGGACGAGGATGTCGCTGCGCTGCCTATCGAGCGTCGTGTTTCACGTGGAATGTGCCTTGTCCCTGAGCGCCGGGAACTGTTTGCTTCGATGTCGGTTGAGGACAATCTCGTCCTAGGCGCCTATCGGCGCAAGCGAGCGGGGGAGCGAAATTTCTTGGATCAGCTGAAACCAGTCTTTCGCCTTTTTCCCCGATTGAAGGAACGCCGCACGCAGGCGGCAGGAACGCTATCCGGCGGTGAGCGGCAAATGCTTGCTGTGGGTCGAGCGTTGATGGCCAAGCCCAAATTGTTGATGCTCGATGAGCCTAGTCTAGGTCTGGCACCTTTGATCGTGAAGGAAATTTTTCATATCGTTAGCGCGCTTCGCGAGACGGGCGTCGCAATACTTTTGATCGAGCAAAACGCACGCGCGGCACTACAGATATCTGACTTCGGCTATGTTCTTGAGACAGGCGAATTCGCCCTGAAAGGCCCCGCGCAAGATTTGCAACACAATCCCAAGGTCATTGAGACTTATCTCGGGTTGGTGAAGAAGGCCGTTTAAAGGGTTGCGTAAATCTCAAAGGCGTGTTTCACGTGAAACACGCCATTTTTTTCGCCTTTTCCGGGTCGTTTGAAAATCGGCGGACGAGAACCCGATATAATTCGTCGATATTCTTTCTTCAGGTTCGCATCGCTCGATGCGAGATCTTCATGCTTTTTCCCTCAGAATTTGATGTGATCGTCGTTGGCGGTGGTCACGCGGGCACCGAAGCGGCGCTTGCCTCGGCGCGGATGGGCTGTCGGACGCTGCTCCTGACGCACAACATCGAGACGCTTGGCCAGATGAGCTGCAATCCGTCGATCGGCGGCATTGGAAAAGGACATCTCGTCAAGGAAGTCGATGCGTTGGGCGGCGCGATGGCTGCCGCCACCGACGAGTCCGGTATTCAGTTTCGCATTCTCAATTCGTCGAAGGGTCCTGCTGTGCGAGCCACGCGCGCTCAAGCCGACCGCATTCTTTACAAACAGGCAATACGCCATCGGCTGGAAAATCAGCCGAATCTCTGGCTGTTCCAGCAAGCCGTCGACGATTTGATGGTGGAAGGTGACCGCGTCGTTGGTGCCGTTACGCAAGTCGGGCTGCGGTTTCGCGCGCGTGCCGTGGTTCTAACGGCAGGGACGTTCCTCGACGGCAAGATCCACGTGGGGCTGAACAACTACGTGGGCGGCCGCGCGGGCGATCCTGCTGCGATATCTTTATCTGCACGTCTCAAAGAGTTGAATTTGCCGCAGGGCCGACTAAAGACGGGAACGCCACCGCGCATCGACGGCCGCACGATCGATTTTTCAAAGCTTGAAGAGCAGCCGGGCGATTTGGATCCGGTGCCGGTTTTCTCTTTTCTTGGCCGCGTCGAGCAGCATCCGCGTCAGGTGCCGTGCTGGGTGACGCACACGAACGCTCAAACGCACGACATTATTCGTTCGGGCTTGGATCGGTCGCCGATGTACACAGGGGTGATTGAAGGCGTTGGGCCGCGGTACTGCCCGTCGATTGAAGACAAAATCCATCGGTTTGCATCGAAGGACGCACATCAAATCTTTCTGGAGCCGGAAGGGCTGACTACGAACGAGTTCTATCCCAATGGAATTTCGACGAGTCTGCCTTTCGATGTCCAATTAAATCTTGTGCGTTCCATGCGTGGTCTCGAACACGCCCATATCTTGCGTCCTGGCTATGCAATCGAATACGACTACTTCGATCCGCGTGCGCTGAAGGCTTCGCTGGAGACGAAATCCATTTGTGGGCTTTTCTTCGCCGGACAGATCAACGGCACGACGGGTTATGAGGAAGCTGCCGTTCAAGGACTACTAGCCGGCATAAATGCAGGGCTTCAAGTGCAGGGCAGGGATGCCTGGACACCGCGCCGTGATGAGGCGTACTTGGGTGTATTGGTCGACGATTTGGTAACGCGCGGAGTCTCTGAGCCGTATCGAATGTTCACGAGCCGTGCAGAATATCGTCTGTCTCTACGTGAAGACAACGCGGATATGCGCCTGACCGAAGCAGGGCGGGAGCTTGGAGTCGTAGATGACGTCCGGTGGGATGCTTTCAGCCGCAAGCGCGACGCTGTTTCACGTGAAACAGAGCGTCTGCGCTCCGCGTGGGTGAACCCTAAGACGCTTCCCGCTGAAGAGGCGACCGCGTTACTCGGCAAGCCGATCGATCATGAGTATAGTTTGGCCGACCTGCTGCGACGCCCTGGTGTCTCGTACGATGGCGTCTGCGCTTTGCGCAACGGGGAATGCGGTTCAGCCGAATCGCTTGCCGATGATCCAGTTCTGCTCGCGCAGATCAAAGAACAGATCGAGATTGGCGTGAAGTACCAAGGCTATATCGACCGGCAAGCGGACGAGATCGTGCGCAACGGAGCGCAAGAGAACACGCGTTTACCAGAGGCGATCGACTACAGCGAAGTGCGCGGCCTTTCGTTTGAGGCGCGACAAAAGTTAACGCAGCATCGTCCAGAAACGATCGGGCAGGCTTCGCGTATTCAGGGCATCACGCCGGCTGCCATCTCACTGCTCATGGTGCATCTCAAGCGCGGCCTCGGCCGGCGCGGACGCGGCGCAGGCAGCGATCAGGATCAGGCCAGCAGCAACCCGGTGGTTCAATGAAGGACCAAAACGAATCGCTGGCTAACTTGCTCAACCGAGGTACGACTGAACTCGAGCTTGCGCTGACTTCATCGCAGAAACAGCAGCTACTCGATTACGTCGCGCTGCTGGGCAAATGGAACGCCGTCTACAACCTGACGGCGATCCGCGATCCGAAGCAAATGCTCATTCAGCATATTCTCGATTCGCTTGCCATCGTTCCGATGCTCGTGGCGCACCAACCAAAATCGATTTTGGATGTCGGTTCGGGCGGCGGCCTGCCGGGCATCGTGCTGGCAATCGTCTTACCCAACGTGAAAGTGACGCTGAACGATATCGTCCACAAGAAGACCGCCTTTCAGTCGCAAGCGAAGGTTCAGTTGGGTTTGGCGAATCTCTCCGTCGTGACCGGACGTGTTGAGAATCTGCGGCCGGGTTGCGAAGTCCCGGGAAAATTCGACGTAATTGTCTCGCGCGCGTTCGCAGACCTCGCGGATTTCGTTACACTTGCGCGTCATCTGGTTGCGGAGGACGGCCGGATTCTCGCGATGAAGGGCTTGCAACCGGACAACGAAATTGCGCGTCTGCCAGATGGCGCGACGGTGGAGCGCATCGAGCGTCTGAATGTTCCGATGCTCGATGCCGAGCGCCACTTGATCCATGTAGCCGTCGGCGCGCAGTAACACGTCGCGGGCGCTTTCGTCACGGCCGTAAACGGCAGCTGATCTTCTGACAGCGAAGAAACGAGGACATAAAACGATGGCAAAAATCTTCTGCGTCGCAAATCAGAAGGGCGGCGTTGGAAAGACCACCACGGCGGTCAATCTCGCGGCAAGTCTCGCGGGCCTTGATCAACGCGTTCTACTCATCGATCTGGACCCGCAGGGAAACGCGACGATGGGCAGTGGCGTCAATAAAGGCGCATGCGAGAAGACAATCTACGAAGTGTTAGTCGACGGGGTGACACTACGTGAGGCGGTAGTGCGACCGGAGAGCGTGGGATATCACGTTCTGCCTGCGAATCGTGAACTCGCTGGCGCGGAAGTCGAGCTTGTGGATATGGACGACCGTGAGCACATTCTTCGCTCGGCCATCGCGAAGATAGTCGATGACTATGATTTCATCTTGATCGATTGTCCGCCTGCATTGTCGCTGTTGACATTGAACGCGTTGTGCGCAGCACATGGCGTCGTCATTCCAATGCAGTGTGAATATTTCGCGTTGGAAGGCTTGTCGGATCTGGTGAGCACCATCAAGCAGATCCACGCGAACCTCAACCGCGATCTGAAAGTGATCGGACTGTTGCGTGTGATGTTCGATCCGCGCATCACCTTGCAGCAGCAAGTGTCCGAACAGTTGAAAGAACACTTTGGCGACAAGGTTTTCGATGTCGTCATTCCACGCAACGTGCGCCTTGCCGAGGCGCCAAGTTACGGCCTGCCAGGCGTGGTGTTCGACAAGTCGTCGCGTGGCGCGCAGGCGTATATCCAGTTCGGCACGGAAATGATCGAGCGCGTACGCGCGCTGTAACGCAAACCCATTCGATCTGGCGGACGACGCCAACGGAGGAATCGAAATGAGCGCTGTGATGAAGAAGAAGGGTTTGGGCCGAGGCCTGGATGCATTGCTCGGCGGCAGCGTCGACATTACCGAAGCCGTACGCGGCGAAGGCACGCCGTCAGTCCTGTCGCTCGACAAGCTGCAGGCGGGCAAGTATCAGCCGCGTACCCGAATGGACGAGGGCGCGTTGCAAGAGCTCGCCGCGAGTATTCGCGCGCAAGGCCTCATGCAGCCGATTCTCGTGCGCTCCGTCGGCCCGGATCAGTACGAAATCATCGCGGGCGAGCGACGTTTTCGCGCGGCGCGCCTGGCTGGGCTCGACGAAGTGCCGGTGCTGGTGAAGAACGTGCCCGATCAGGCTGCCGCCGCGATGGCGCTGATCGAAAACATCCAGCGGGAGGATTTGAATCCGCTGGAAGAGGCGCAGGGTATCCAGCGCCTGCTCGACGAATTCACGTTCACGCACGAGCAGGCGGCCGAAGCGGTCGGGCGATCGCGTAGCGCGGTATCGAATCTGCTGCGTCTCTTGAACCTCGCCACGCCCGTTCAGACGATGCTGCTCGCAGGCGATCTCGACATGGGCCACGCACGCGCGCTGCTCGCCGTCGATGCCGCCACGCAGATTCAGTTGGCTAATCACGTGGTGAATCGCCGCTTGTCGGTGCGTGAAACGGAGCGCCTCGTCGCCGCGACGACGAAGGAAGCGCCGGCAGTCAAGGCGCGTTCCGCGAACGATGGCGGCCGTGACACGCGCAGGCTCGAAGAAGAGTTGTCGGATCTGCTCGCGGCGAGCGTGAAGATCAAGCTGGGCGGACGAGGACGCGGCAAGGTGATGATCGATTTCGGTAACCTCGACGCGCTCGAAGGCATTCTGAGCAAACTACGCGGCAGCATTGAAGCGCCTAATTCGGCTGCGTGAGTCTTGTCGGAATACAACGTCAAGCAATCGCGCTCCGACCTCCTGACGCGCGTCTGGAGGACTGTCAGTAAAGAGCCGGTCCTCGCCATTCTCGTGCTCGCGCTCGGCGTGTTGCAAGTGGTTCATCCGCGCTCGTGGGCTTCGCTGCCAGGTCTTGTGGATTGGCAGACCGTGCTCACGCTCGCCGGCCTGCTCATCCTGACCAAAGCGATCGAATTGTCAGGATTCCTGATGTGGGCCGCGCATCGGCTGGTGCATCACATCCACGGCGAACGCGGCCTGGCGCTGCTCCTCGTCGCGCTGGCGGCGGCGCTGTCCACGGTGCTGACCAACGATGTCGCGTTGTTCGCGGTCGTGCCGCTCGCGCTATCGCTGCATCGGCTCGCGCCCTTGCCCATCAAGCGTCTCGTTATCGTGATTGCGTTGTCGGTGAACGCGGGATCGATCCTCACGCCGCTCGGCAATCCACAAAACCTTTTCCTCTGGCAGACGAGCGGCGTCTCCTTCGGCGCGTTCGTCTGGGCGTTGCTGCCGCTTTGCGCGGTCCTCATGCTCATGCTCGGCGCCGTGACTTGCGCAATGTTTCGCAACGCGCCGCTCGACCTTTCTGGCGATGCCGAAGAGCACGGCGTCGACCGTGTGTTATGCGGTGTGAGCGTGCTTGCGTTCGCTGGCTTCGTCGCACTGGCCGACGCGCATCATGCCGGGCCCGGCCTCGCTGTCCTTGCCGTCGCGTTCCTGCTTTGGCGCCCCGAAGTCGTCTTGAAGATCGACTGGCTGCTTCTGCTCATCTTCATGCTGATGTTCGTTGTGCTGCGCAGCGCGGCCGCGTTGCCGGCCATCCACGGCTTCATCGCGCAGTTGGGTATCGGCACGCCGATGCGTGCGTATGCTGCGGGCGCGGTGCTGTCGCAGGCCATCAGTAACGTGCCGGCGGCCATCGTGCTCGCCGAGTTTTCGAAGGACTGGCGCGCGCTTGCTTTCGGCGTGAGCGTCGGTGGCTTTGGGGTGGCAATCGGCTCGCTCGCCAATCTCATCGCCGTGCGTCTTTCGGGCGAGAAGGGCATGTGGGGTCCGTTTCACCTCGTTTCGATCCCTTTCTGGTTTGTTGCAGCGCTTGTTGGATGGGCGCTCATCTGAGTTTCGCGACGCAATCTCACGTCGTCTGAAAATCTGCTTGTAACCGCAAGAAAAGTCTCGCTTTCGAGACCATTTTTTAAGCTTTGTCCGCTTGGCTTTTGACGCACCTAAACTATTGAATCTCCGAGGACAATCGCTTACAATCCCCCGGATTTATCAGCTAGGCCACCTAGAAAGCGCGGCGAAAGCGCAGGGTGGTTTCCGAACTGTCGGTTGATGTGTTGAAGGGGTTTGAAGACGGTGCGAGAGCAGAATCGAGCGCCGGTGGGCGGGCAAGACAGCGCTCAAAACAAACGCGGAGACATGCACGCTTCAGGAAATCAGCCCCGCAGTTCGTCTGACGACTCGTGGGACGCCGAGGCGCAAGATAACAATATCGTTCCGCTCACGCGGGGCCAGGCAGAGAAGCTGTTCGGTCCTGATGTGAGTCGTCCATCGCGGGTCACGCCTTTCAAGGTAGTGGCCGCGCAAATGGTTTTGTCCCTGGGTGCGACGCTGTTGTGGTGGCTGTTCTACAAGCCGCCGGGCGATGCTGCGCTGTCCGCCTTCCTCGGAGGCGCGATCTGCTGGCTGCCCAGTGCACTGTTCGCGGCGCGCCTGAAGGCGAAGAGCGGAGCCGAGACCATCATGAGTTGGATGATCGGCGAAGCGATGAAAATGGGAGCGACGATTGCTATGTTCGTAGCGGTCGCCTTCTGGTACAAGAGCGCGCTGTGGTTGCCTTTGCTCGTTACGTACATCGTCGCGTTGAAGACTTACTGGCTGGCCATGGCTTTGCGTTGACCTCCAGGGTAATCGCCAGCCCGAAGTCAAGTATGTAGCATCACACATGAAAGCGCGGTTATGAACGCCGCGCTCGGGCCGGACGCCCGGAGCCGCAACGCGAAGCGGTGGCTCGGATAAGCGTCTGGCGACGAAAGATTTTTGACAATTTGGGTGGCTTTAACGATATGGCAGCTAGCGAAGGAACGCACGCTCTGGACCCGTCCGAGTACATTGCGCACCACTTGCAGAATCTTTCCACGCACACACAGACGTCGATTTTCGACATCCACGTCTGGAATCTGGACACGCTGTTCTGGTCCATCGTGTGCGGTCTCCTGACCATCGTCATTCTCGGTATCGCAGCGCGCCGCGCGACGTCCGGTGTTCCCGGACGTTTCCAGTGCGCGATCGAGATGCTCGTCGAAATGGTCGAAGATCAGTCGAAGTCGATGATCCACGGCAGCCGCCGCTTCATCGCTCCGCTCGCGCTGACCGTGTTCGTCTGGGTCGCCCTGATGAACTCGCTCGACTTCATCCCCGTGGATCTGCCAGGCCGCGTGATTGGCTGGCTGGGCCTCGAACAAGTGCTGCCGCATCATCGCATCGTGCCCACGGCCGATTTGAACGGCACGCTCGGCATCGCGCTCGGCGTGTTCGTGCTGATGATCTACTACAACCTCAAGATCAAGGGCGCAGGCGGCTTCGTGCACGAGCTGCTGTCCGCTCCGTTTGGCGCGCATCCGCTTCTGTGGATTCCGAATCTTGCGCTGAACATCATCGAGTTCGTCGCCAAGACGGTTTCGCTCGGCATGCGGCTTTTCGGCAACATGTACGCGGGTGAGCTGCTGTTCCTGCTGATCGCGCTGCTCGGCAGCATGTGGCACTTCGGCGCGGACGCCTCCGTACTTGGCTTTATCGGCCATGTGGTCGCGGGTACGGTCTGGGCGATCTTCCACATTCTGATCGTGCTGCTGCAAGCGTTCATCTTCATGATGCTGACGCTCGTGTACATTGGTCAGGCGCACGACTCTCACTAAAGAGTGTTTGCGGCAGGTCCAGAATCGCTTAGGTTTTAGTTTTCAATTTTTATAAATCCAGTTCCAAAGTCTTTAATCAAAGGAGTGAACATGAACGCTTTCATCGCCAACATCCAGGGTCTGACCGCCATCGGTATCGGCATCATCATCGGCCTGGGTGCAATCGGCGCCTGTATCGGTATCGGCCTGATGGGCGGCAAGTACATTGAAGCATGCGCCCGCCAGCCGGAACTGATGAACCCGCTCCAGACCAAGATGTTCCTGCTGGCTGGTCTGATCGACGCGGCGTTCCTGATCGGCGTTGGTGTGGCAATGCTGTTTGCGTTCGCGAACCCGCTGCTCTCGAAGCTCGCAGGCTGAGGTTCCTCGGAAGTGTGCGTCTCTTCTTGCGATGAGACGCAAGACGGAACGGGTGAGGCGCTGATCGAGCACAACGGGCCGATGAGCGCCTTTTAACCGTTTCACTCTCCGACTAAGCAACGTTTAAGGAAACACCGTGAATCTCAACGCAACCCTGTTTGCGCAAATGGTCGTGTTTCTGATCCTCGCGTGGTTCACGATGAAGTTCGTGTGGCCGCCGTTGATCAATGCCCTCGACGAGCGCTCAAAGAAGATTGCCGACGGCCTCGCCGCCGCCGACAAGGGCAAGGCGGAACTCGAAGCCGCGCATAAGCGCGTCGACCAGGAACTCGCGCAGGCTCGCACGGACGGTCAGCAACGTATCGCTGACGCCGAAAAGCGCGCCGCAGCCGTCGCCGAAGAAATCAAGGCCAACGCTCAGGCTGAAGCCGCGCGCATCGTCGCGCAAGCCAAGGCGGACGCCGAACAGCAAGTCGTCAAGGCGCGCGAGTCGCTGCGCGCCGAAGTCGCGGCCCTGGCCGTGAAGGGCGCCGAGCAAATTCTGAAGCGCGAAGTCGATCAGAAGGCTCACGCCGATCTGCTGAATCAACTCAAAACCGAGCTCTGATCATGGCCGAACTTGCAACCATCGCTCGTCCTTACGCAGAAGCGCTGTTCCGCGTAGCCGAGAGCGGCGATCTCGCGGGCTGGTCCACTTTCGTCGAGGAACTGGCCCAGGTTGCGCGTCTGCCCGAAGTGCAGTCGGTCGCCTCGAGCCCGAAGGTGAGCCGCGATCAAGTAGCAGATCTGCTGCTGTCCGCAGTGAAGTCGCCTTTGGCTCAAGGCAATGTACAGGCGAAGAATTTCGTCGGCATGCTGGTGGACAATCATCGTCTGTCGCTGCTGCCTGAAATCGCCGTGCAGTTCGACGAGCTGAAGAACGCCCGCGAAGGTGCGGCCGACGCGCTGATCGTAAGCGCGTTCCCCTTCGAAGGCGAACAATTGAACGACCTAGTCGCAAGCCTCGAACGCAAGTTCGAACGCAAGCTGAAACCGACCGTCGAAGTCGATCAGTCGCTGATCGGCGGCGTTCGCGTGACGGTTGGCGACGAAGTGCTCGATACCTCGGTCCGCGCGCGCCTCGCCAGCATGCAGACGGCTCTGACCGCCTGACGCTTCGTTAGAAGCGAATCGCTGGCACGCAACAGAATTGACTATCAGGAGCGAATAATGCAACTCAATCCCTCTGAGATCAGCGAGCTGATCAAGAGCCGGATCCAGGGCCTTGAAGCGAGCGCGGATGTTCGCAACCAGGGCACCGTGATCTCCGTGACCGACGGTATCGTGCGTATTCACGGCCTGTCGGACGTGATGCAGGGTGAAATGCTCGAGTTTCCGGGCAACACCTTCGGCCTCGCGCTGAACCTCGAACGCGACTCCGTCGGCGCCGTTATTCTCGGTCAGTACGAGCACATCTCGGAAGGCGACATCGTCAAGACGACGGGCCGCATTCTCGAAGTGCCGGTCGGTCCGGAACTGATCGGCCGCGTGGTCGACGCGCTGGGTAACCCCATCGACGGCAAGGGTCCGGTCAACGCGAAGATGACCGACGCAATCGAAAAGATTGCTCCGGGCGTGATCTGGCGTAAGTCGGTGTCGCAGCCGGTGCAAACGGGTCTGAAGTCCATCGACTCGATGGTGCCTATCGGCCGTGGTCAGCGCGAGCTGATCATCGGCGACCGTCAGTGCGGCAAGACCGCGGTGGCTGTCGACGCGATCATCAATCAGAAGGGCAAGGACCTTTTCTGTATCTATGTCGCGATCGGCCAGAAGGCTTCGTCGATCATGAACGTGGTGCGCAAGCTCGAAGAAACCGGCGCAATGGCTTACACCATCGTCGTGGCGGCTTCGGCTTCGGAATCGGCCGCGATGCAATACCTCGCGCCGTACGCCGGCTGCACGATGGGCGAATACTTCCGCGATCGCGGCCAGGACGCGCTGATCGTTTATGACGATTTGACCAAGCAAGCATGGGCGTATCGCCAGATTTCGCTGCTGCTGCGCCGTCCGCCGGGTCGTGAAGCGTATCCGGGTGACGTGTTCTATCTGCACTCGCGTCTGCTCGAGCGTGCGGCTCGTGTTTCGGAAGACTACGTCGAGAAGTTTACCAACGGCGAAGTGAAGGGCAAGAGCGGTTCGCTGACGGCACTGCCCGTCATTGAAACGCAAGCCGGCGACGTGACCGCGTTCGTTCCGACGAACGTGATCTCGATTACCGACGGCCAGATCTTCCTGGAAACCGACT
The DNA here is from genome assembly GCF_031450875.1 of Caballeronia sp. LZ001. NCBI lineage: Bacteria > Pseudomonadati > Pseudomonadota > Betaproteobacteria > Burkholderiales > Burkholderiaceae > Caballeronia > Caballeronia sp. LZ001. The sequence continues at coordinate 3,331,131 of NZ_JARTVX010000004.1, forward strand.
TGTTCAACGCCGGTATCCGCCCTGCCATCAACGCGGGCGTTTCGGTGTCGCGCGTAGGTGGTGCGGCTCAGACCAAGGTCATCAAGAAGCTGTCGGGCGGTATCCGTACCGACTTGGCGCAGTATCGTGAACTGGCTGCGTTCGCGCAGTTCGCGTCGGACCTGGACGAAGCCACCCGCAAGCAGTTGGAGCGCGGTCGCCGCGTGACGGAACTGCTGAAGCAGCCGCAGTATCAGCCGCTTCAAGTGTGGGAACTCGCTGTGGCGCTGTTCGCGGCTAACAACGGCTACCTCGACGATCTGGAAGTTGCGCAAGTGCTGCCGTTCGAAAAGGGCCTGCGCGAATACCTGAAGACGAGCCATGCCGATCTGGTTAAGCGCATCGAAGACAATAAAGACTTGTCGAAGGACGACGACGGCGCACTGCATACCGCGCTGAAGGACTTCAAGAAGTCGGGCGCTTATTGATCGGGACTGAGGAGCAACGCGCGGTGCATCGACCGATGAACACCGCGCGGCTTCGATCAAGGAGTAAGCAATGGCTGGAATGAAGGAAATTCGCGGCAAGATCAAGAGCGTGCAGAACACGCGCAAGATCACGAAAGCGATGGAAATGGTCGCCGCATCGAAGATGCGCCGCGCCCAGGAGCGCATGCGTTCCGCCCGTCCGTATGCCGACAAGGTCCGTGCAATCGCGGCGCACATGAGCGCGGCGAACCCTGAGTATCGTCACCCGTTCATGGTGAAGAACGAAGGCGCGAAGACGGCCGGCCTGATCCTCGTCACGACCGACAAGGGTTTGTGCGGCGGCATGAACACGAACGTGCTGCGTGCGTCGTTGCAGCGCATCAAGGAGCTGGAGCAGACCGGCGTGTCCATCGAAGCGTCGGCTATCGGCGCCAAGGGTCTCGGCTTCCTGAACCGGCTGCGCGCCAAGGTCGTGTCGCAAGTCACACATCTGGGCGACACGCCGCATCTGGAAAAGCTGATCGGCGCGGTGAAGGTGCAGCTCGACTTGTATTCGGAAGGCAAGATCAACGCGGTGTACCTGGGGTACACGCGCTTCGTCAATACGATGAAGCAGGAAGCGGTGATCGAGCAATTGCTGCCGTTGACGGCCGAAGATCTGCAGCAGAAGGCAGACGAAGCCGCGATTGCGAACGACACGCCGAAGACCTCGTGGGACTACATCTACGAGCCGGACGCTCAAACCGTGGTGGACGAATTGCTCGTGCGCTACGTCGAGGCGCTGGTTTATCAGGCGGTGGCGGAAAACATGGCGTCGGAACAATCGGCGCGCATGGTCGCAATGAAGGCCGCGTCGGATAACGCGAAGACCGTGATCAACGAACTGCAGCTCGTCTACAACAAGAGCCGCCAGGCCGCGATTACGAAAGAATTGTCGGAAATCGTCGGCGGCGCCGCTGCGGTCTGATCTTGATGACCGCGTGAAAGAACACAGTATCTAAAGGAAATGCGATGAGTACTACTGCTTTGGTAGAAGGCAAGATCGTACAGTGCATCGGCGCCGTTATCGACGTGGAATTTCCGCGCTCGCACATGCCGAAGATTTACGACGCGCTCATTCTGGAAGGCACCGAGCTGACGCTGGAAGTCCAGCAGCAGTTGGGCGACGGCGTGGTCCGCACCATCTGTCTGGGTGCATCCGACGGCTTGCGCCGCGGCACGATCGTGAAGAACACGGGCAACCCCATCAGCGTGCCGGTCGGCAAGCCGACGCTTGGCCGCATCATGGACGTGCTCGGCCGTCCGATCGACGAAGCCGGTCCTATCGAATCGACCGCCACGCGTTCGATTCACCAGCTCGCGCCGAAGTTCGACGAGCTGTCGCCTTCGACCGAACTGCTCGAAACGGGCATCAAGGTTATCGACCTGATCTGCCCGTTTGCCAAGGGCGGTAAGGTTGGCCTGTTCGGCGGCGCCGGCGTGGGCAAGACCGTGAACATGATGGAACTCATCAACAACATCGCGAAAGAACACGGCGGTTATTCCGTGTTCGCCGGTGTGGGTGAGCGTACCCGCGAAGGGAACGACTTCTATCACGAAATGAAGGACTCGAACGTTCTCGACAAGGTCGCGCTGGTGTACGGCCAGATGAACGAGCCGCCGGGCAACCGTCTGCGCGTGGCGCTGACCGGCCTCACGATGGCCGAGCACTTCCGTGACGAAGGTCTCGACGTGCTGTTCTTCGTCGACAACATCTACCGTTTCACGCTGGCGGGCACGGAAGTGTCGGCACTGCTCGGCCGTATGCCGTCGGCAGTGGGCTATCAGCCGACGCTGGCTGAAGAAATGGGCAAGCTGCAAGAGCGCATCACGTCGACCAAGACTGGTTCGATCACGTCCGTTCAGGCCGTGTACGTCCCTGCGGATGACTTGACCGACCCGTCGCCGGCTACGACTTTCGGCCACTTGGACGCAACGGTCGTGTTGTCGCGTGACATTGCATCGCTGGGTATCTATCCGGCAGTGGACCCGCTCGATTCGACCTCGCGTCAGATCGACCCGAACGTGATCGGCGAAGAGCACTACTCGATCACGCGCGGCGTGCAGCAAACGCTGCAGCGTTACAAGGAATTGCGCGACATCATCGCGATTCTGGGCATGGACGAACTCGCGCCGGAAGACAAGCTCGCCGTGGCGCGCGCTCGTAAGATCCAGCGTTTCCTGTCGCAGCCGTTCCACGTTGCTGAAGTGTTCACGGGCTCGCCGGGCAAGTACGTGCCGCTGAAGGAAACCATTCGCGGCTTCAAGATGATCGTCGAAGGTGAGTGCGATCATCTGCCGGAGCAGGCGTTCTACATGGTTGGCACGATCGACGAAGCCTTCGAAAAGGCCAAGAAGATTCAGTAACGGTCGGGTGTAGACGAAGCGGGCGCGGATCTCAAAACTCCGCGCCTTCGTAATACGCTCAGGAGTCGATATGGCAACCATCAAAGTAGACGTCGTCAGCGCGGAAGAGCAGATCTTCTCGGGCCAGGCGAAGTTCGTCGCGCTGCCGGGCGAAGCAGGTGAACTCGGCATTTTGCCGGGCCACACGCCGCTCATCACGCGCATTCGTCCGGGCGCGGTGCGCATCGAAGCGGAAGACGGTTCGGAAGAGTTCGTTTTCGTCGCAGGCGGAATCCTCGAGATTCAGCCGGGCGTCGTGACCGTTCTTGCCGATACCGCCATTCGCGGCGCCGATCTTGACGAAGCAAAGGCCGAGCAAGCAAAGAAGCGCGCGGAAGAAGCGTTGCAGAACACGGGCTCGAACCTTGAATATGCGACCGCGCAAGCGGAACTCGCGTACGCAACGGCACAGCTCGCCGCCATTCAGCGTTTGCGCAAGCTTGGCTCGAAGCACTAAGCCAGCGCGCTTGTAGCGAATCGAAGAAAGCAGCCTCCGGGCTGCTTTTTTTATGGCGAGTCCGGGTTGCTTCCCGGCAAATCTGCATGACCGTTGTGCACCCCGATTGCGGGTAACACTTGATGCCAGCGCCGCTTGCCACCGTGCAAAATAGCCTTCCAAACAGCCTACGTCCTTGAGGCTGCATATCTTGCACGGTCGATAGCGGAGACCCTTCGATGGCAACTCAACCGACGCAGGCCAGCGCGCAAGTCGAACCGCGTGACGGTCTTTCCTACGTCCGCGGCGTGACCGACACGCCCTTGAGCGACGCCACCGTTTCGCGCTTTCTTCTCGATACCGCGCGCCGCTTTCCCGGGCGTCCCGCTGTCGTGTTTCGTGAGCAGAACATCCGCTGGACCTGGCGTGAGTTCGCCGACGAGATCGACGTGCTTGCGAGCGGCTTGCTTGCGCTTGGCATCGAAGCAGGCGACCGCGTCGGCATCTGGTCGCCGAATCGCGCGGAATGGCTGCTGACGCAATTTGCGACGGCGCGCATCGGCGCGGTGCTGGTGAATATCAATCCGGCTTATCGGCTTGCCGAACTCGAATACGCACTGAACAAGGTCGGCTGCAAGGCGATCGTCGCGGCGGAGCAGTTCAAATCGTCGAAATATCTGGAGATGTTGCAGACGCTCGCGCCGGAACTTGCCCATGCGCAACCGAACGCGCTAAACGCGGCGAAGCTGCCGGACCTGCGCGCCATCATCCGAATGGGCGAAGGCAAGACGCCCGGCATGCTCAACTTCGACGCGTTGATGGAAGAAGGCCGCGCGCTCGTCGATACCGCCAAGCTCGATGCGCTCGAAGCCAAACTCGCCGCCGACGAAGCGATCAACGTGCAGTTCACGAGCGGCACGACGGGCAATCCGAAGGGCGCGACGCTTACGCATCGGAACGTGGTGAACAACGCGCGCTATATCGCGATGGCCATGCGCCTCACCGAGAACGACTCGCTGTGCATTCCCGTGCCGCTTTACCACTGCTTCGGCATGGTGCTCGCGGTGCTGGCTTGCGTATCGACCGGCTGCGCGATGGTGTTCCCCGGCGAGGCATTCGATCCCGCCGCGACGCTCGCCGCCGTGCACGAGGAGCGTTGCACGGCGCTACACGGCGTGCCGACGATGTTTATCGCCGAACTCGATCATCCCGAGTTCGCGAATTACGACCTGAGCCGGCTGCGCACGGGCATCATGGCGGGCTCGCCGTGCCCCATCGAAACGATGAAGCGTGTGGTCTCCACCATGCATTTGGACGAGATCACCATCGCTTACGGCATGACGGAGACAAGTCCGGTTTCGTTTCAAAGCTCGACCACCGACCCGCTCGACAAACGCACGACCACTGTCGGGCGCGTTCAGCCGCATCTGGAGGTGAAGATCATCGACCCGCTCGGCGAAATCGTGCCGGTCGGCCAGACGGGCGAACTGTGCACGCGCGGCTATTCGGTGATGAAAGGCTATTGGGGCGACGACGCAAAGACGCGCGAGGCAATCGTCGATGGCTGGATGCATACCGGCGACCTCGCGACGCTCGACGCCGACGGGTACTGCAACATCGTCGGACGCCTGAAGGACATGCTGATTCGCGGCGGCGAGAACGTCTATCCGCGCGAGATCGAGGAATTCTTGTTCCGCCATCCGAAGGTGCAGTCGGTGCAGGTGTTCGGCGTCCCGGATGAAAAGTATGGCGAAGAGGTGTGCGCCTGGGTCGTGCTGCGTCCGGGCGAGATCGCCAGCGCCGACGAGATCCGCGACTTTTGCCAAGGACAAATCGCGCACTACAAGATTCCGCGTTACATCCGGTTCGTCGACGAATTGCCGATGACGGTGACAGGCAAGGTCCAGAAGTTTGTGATGCGCGCGCAGATGATCGACGACCTGAAGCTTGCGGAAGCCAAAACGGCGTAATTGAAACGACGAAGGGAGCGCTATTAAGCGCTCCCTTCCTGTCATGGCACGAAACGTTCGGCGGCGAAACTCGCAACTAGCGCAAACGTTTGTGCAGGCGAAAAAAAAGCGGGCCTGGAGCCCGCTAAAAACCACACGCTACGGGGTTAGCGCGAGGAGACCAAAGGTGGGATTCGATTCAACGTCAAATCGAAGAACGATCCCAACACTGATGTCCCTTTCAGAGATTCGCCCAAGGCGACCACCGGAAAACGCCGCATTTGCAACCGCGCGCCCGGACACATCCGTGTTGAAACCGTTTGAACAGATTGTGGGCGAATTGATTCTGACCCGCCGTAACAAAGTGTTTCAGGTTGTAACCCCCGTCCCATAAGGCTCTCGTTAAATTTTCGGTCGCGGATGCGTACAAAGCCGTGCAGATATTGTCAGTTATTAAGCTAATTTATTCGATCCGCTAAAACTCCCGGAGTTTTTCCGGTTATATGGGCCGCTGCGTTAATCGGCATTTTCCGGGAAAATCGAACGGGCGCACGTATGAAATCGATACTCATTCGGCCTGAACCGCCAAAACTTCCCGTAAAAGACGCACTTGGAGACTCGTATGACCATTGACGCCGCTCTGCTTCGCTACTACGCCACCGTCGCCGAAGCTTTTCCGCCGCTCGGTCCCGATGCCGACGCGAAGGCAGTGCGCGAGCGCTTCAGCGAAGTGGCGAAAGCCTACGCCCCGGCGCCGGACGAAACCATTTTCGTCGAGGACATCGAGATTCCGCTTGCCGGGCGCACGCTTGCCACGCGCATCTATAAGCCGAAGTCGGCGAACGGTCCGCTGCCGCTAATCGTCTACTTTCACGGCGGTGGCTGGGTGGTCGGCGATATCGAGACGCATGATGCGCTGGTCGCCCGCCTCGCGCGCGACTCGCAGTGCGCAGTCGCGAGCGTCGATTATCGGCTGGCGCCGGAGCATCCATTTCCCGCGCCTTGCGACGATGCCCTCGACGCGCTGATCTGGCTCGCCGAACATCGTTCTCGGCTTGGCTTCGCGACGGACCGGCTGGCCGTCGGTGGCGATAGCGCGGGTGCGCATCTCTCGGTGGTCGCGGCGCGCGGCGCGAACGAGCGCGTGGCCGGCCTCGTCAGTCTCCAGCTTCTGCTGTATCCGGTGATGCGGCGGCAATTCGAGAGCGCGAGCTGTCTTGCAAACGCGAACGGCCCCGGCCTCACCAACGACGAGATGAAGTGGTACTGGACTCAGTTCCTGTCCGGCGTGATGCCCGACGCCCATGACGTGCGCGCCTTTCCGCTCGCCGAGCCGTTCGAGCGGACGCCTGCGCCCGCGTTGATCGTCGCGGCAGTCTACGACCCGCTTTACGACTGAGTTAGGCTGAAAGAATTGGAGATCAATGTCTCGTAGAATGAGCGAAACGGAGATCAAATGAATCGAGTACTGAAGGGCACCTACACGAAGGAATTTCGCGAGCAGGCGGTGAGGCTCGTGGTTGTTGAAGGGCTCACGCAGCGCGAAGCGGCCAGCCGTTTATCTTTGTCGGTCAAGACACTGGGTGCCTGGGTTGTTGCTGAGCGCAAAGGTACGTTGGCCAAAGTCGGTGAAGCGCAAAAGCCGCAAAGCGAGCTCGAAGCGGAGTTGGCGCGGGTGAAGCGAGAGCTTGCAACAGTCACGATGGAGCGAGATGTTCTAAAAAAAGCGACGGTCTATTTCGCGAAGGAGTCGCGGTGAAATACGACCGGATCGAAGCGATGCGACATGACTATCCGATCGCAGTGCTATGTCGAGTGTTCGAGGTGGGAGCCAGCAGCTATTACGCTTGGCGTCGACGTGCTGAGTCGCCACGTGCACAGGAGAACGCAAGGCTTGAAGTCCAAATTGCTGCAGCCCATGAACGAACTCGGCACACTTATGGACGCGAGCGGCTGCAAGCCGATTTGCGAGATCACGGCGTGCGCGTTGGTCTTCATCGCATCAGGCGCATTCGCTCTAAACTGGGACTTCGCTGCAAGCAGAAGCGCAAGTTTAGAAATACAACCGATTCCAAGCACGATCTGCCAGTCGCACCGAATTTGCTAGAACGCAAATTTGACATGAGCGCTCCGAACCAGGCTTGGGTAAGTGATATCACTTACTTATGGACCGATGAGGGGTGGTTGTATCTTGCTGGCATTAAGGACCTCTTCAACGGCGAATTGGTCGGCTACGCCATGAGCGAACGGATGACTCGCAGCTTGGTGATGCAAGCGCTTTTCAGCGCGGTGTCGCTCAAACGGCCACAGGCGGGACTGATTGTTCATTCCGATCGCGGCGCTCAATACTGCTCCCACGATTATCGGGATCTGACAAAACAGTTCAGCATGACGATGTCGATGAGCCGCAAGGGCGATTGCTACGACAACGCACCAATGGAAAGTTTCTGGGGGTCGCTCAAAAACGAACTCGTGCATCACTGCCGGTTCGCGACACGCGCTGAGGCTCGACAGGCCGTGACCGAATACATTGAGATCTTTTACAACCGGCAGCGAAAGCAGGCCCGTCTTGGTTATCTGTCTCCTGCCGCCTTCACCCAACGATTTTATAAGATGCAACTCGCAGCCTAGGCCATTGCTCTCCACGATTGACGACCGACCTCAATCGCCGCGCGGCAGCAGATACGCCTTTTCGCCGAACTGGAAAGGTTTGTCCGGATGCACGGTGCATAGGCCTGGATTGAGCTTCTGCTGAAGCAGCGTTTCCGAGGCATCCGTGACCATGACATCTGCCTTGCCGTCCAGAATCTGCTTGAAGATCGTGACGTTGTCCGGGTACTCGATCAACTGCGAATGCGGGAAGAACTGCTTGGCAAAGCGCTCGTTCGTGCCGCCGGGATTCACGATCGTGCGCACGTTCGGCTGATCGATCTGTTCGACGGTCTGGTACTTGTCCACGTCATCGCAGCGAACAATTGGCGTTTTGCCGTCCTCCATATATGGCGCGGTGAAGAAGGCGCGCTTCTGCCGGTCGAGTGTCGTCGATACGCCGCCGACCGCGATATCGCACTTGTCGATGAAATCGTTCATCAGGTTCGACCACGAAGTCTTCACGTATTCCGCCTTGGCGCCAAGCGACTTCGCGAGGCTTTCCGCCAGGTCGATATCGATGCCTTCGAACTGTCCGTCCGTACGCAGGAACGTGTACGGCTTGTAGTCGCCGGTCGTGCAGACGCGCAGCGTGTGGCGCCCGAGGATGTCGTCGAGCCGCGTGGGCGGCGCGACGGGCGGCGGAGGCGCGGGCACGGTGCCGACACTTCCCGCTTGCACCGTTTGAGCAAGTGCGGTGGTGGACATCGACCCGGCAAAGACGGCGATTGCGACACTAATGGACGTTAAAAACGCGCGTTTCATCGATTCTCCGTGTTCTATTCGTATTGGTTGCCGCCGTCGATCATAACGAGCGCGCGTGAGTCTGAACATCACTCTCAGCCGCCGATGACGCGCGCATCGTCCGGTAGAATGGACGATTCCTCGCATTCAGCATCGAGCGCCGTGGCCCACACTCTCCTGAACGACACCTTTCTGCGCGCGCTCTTGCGGCAGCCGACCGAATACACGCCGATCTGGCTAATGCGTCAAGCCGGGCGCTATCTGCCCGAGTACAACGCCACGCGCGCACGCGCAGGCAGTTTCCTCGGTCTTGCGAAGAATCCCGATTACGCCACCGAAGTGACGCTTCAGCCGCTCGAACGTTATCCGCTCGACGCGGCGATCCTCTTCTCCGACATCCTCACCATTCCCGACGCAATGGGCCTCGGGCTGAACTTCGTGCAAGGCGAAGGTCCGCGTTTCGAACGCACGGTGCGCACCGAAGACGACGTAAAGCGCTTGGCGGTGCCGGACATCGACGCCACGCTGCGCTATGTCACCGACGCCGTTAGCCAGATTCGCCGCGCGCTCACCGACGCGGAAGGCCGTCAGCGGGTACCGCTCATCGGCTTCTCGGGCAGTCCGTGGACGCTTGCGTGCTACATGGTGGAAGGCGGCGGCTCGGACGATCATCGCACCGTGAAATCGATGGCTTATTCGCGGCCCGATCTCATGCACCGCATTCTCGATGTGAACGCGCAAGCGGTTGTCGCGTATCTCAACGCCCAGATCGAAGCCGGCGCGCAGGCGGTCATGATCTTCGATACCTGGGGCGGCGCACTCGCCGACGGCGCGTATCAACGCTTCTCGCTCGACTACATCGCGAAGGTCGTCGCAGGCCTCAAGCGCGAGCACGACGGCGCGCGGATCCCGGTTATTACGTTCACGAAGGGCGGCGGGTTGTGGCTTGAGCAGATCGCGTCAATCGGCGTGGATGCCGTTGGGCTGGACTGGACGGTGAACCTCGGCGCGGCGCGCGAGAAAGTGGGCGCTCGCGTGGCGTTGCAGGGCAATATCGATCCGAGCGTGCTGTTTGCGCCGCCCGAGGCGATTCGTGCCGAAGCGCGTGGTGTGCTGGAAAGCTTCGGCAATCATCCGGGACACGTCTTCAATCTCGGCCACGGCATTTCGCAGTTCACGCCGCCCGAACACGTTGCCGAGCTGGTCGATGAAGTCCATTCGCACAGCCGGGCGATGCGCGCGGCCGCGTTGGTACGCTAAACAGTATGTTGCAGTGCAGCGCGATACCGTCGGGTGCAGCGTTTCAGAAATCGTCGGATTTGTCTGAAACGCCCGCCCTTGGTGGAATCGAAAGATGTCAAGACAGCAGTTATACACATTTTGTACGTTGCGGCGCGCCATCAGACATATCGCCATCCGCGATCAATTAAATGTCGCTATTTGTTGCGTAAGTGCCTGTTTGCATTAATGTTTGTTGTGGTCTGCCCGAAATGTGGGCCGACGCACATAAGTGATTGGCGACACGGTTTGCGGCAGCCCGTAATGCACTTCTCAACAAAGTTATCCACAGGCCTGTGGAAAGCATCGGAAATCTAAAAATAATCTTCGGTTTACCAGCGATTCTGATGTTTTACTTTAAGTTCGTCGCGCGAAGCCTGATGTCATTGTCGGAAAGCCCGCCGTGGCTTGCCGAAAGGCGTCGCGTGGCATGAGCGGCCTCTATGTGCGCGTCGCTATCGATCAGCCGATGTCCGTGCTGTTCGATTACGTCTATCAACTCGACGTCGAGCCTGTGGTCGGCTCGTTGGTGCAGGTGCCGTTCGGGCGGCGCGACGTCGTTGGGCTCATCTGCGAGATCGCGACCTCAACCGACGTCCCCGCCGACAAACTGCGCCACGTAACCGCCATCTGCGATGCCTGCGCGCCGCTTTCCGCCGAATGGATCGGGCTCGCGACGTTCGCGGCGGAATACTATCAACGCGGGCTCGGCGAAGTTGCGCTGCCCGCTTTGCCGCAAGCTCTACGCGACGCATCGCGCTGGAACCGCCTATTCGCGGTCGAGCCGCGTTACCGCATGCTGGCAGCCGGACGAGCCGAACTTCCGGGTGCCTTGCCCGCGCGGGCGAGCGCGTTGCGGCGGCTGGCGGAAGCGCTGGGATCGAGCGAGACGCTGGGTTTGTCCGAAGCGCGCGCCGTACATCCCAAGGCAAGCGCGACTTTCGACGAATGGCTGACGCGCGGCTGGATCGAAAGCGTTGAAGACGCATCGCCGGCGGATCACGCGCCGACGCTCGCGGCGACCGAAGCGCCGCCGCGCCTGACCGACGAGCAACGCGAAGCCGTCGATGCCATCGCGAGCGCGCAAGGCTTCGCGCCTTTTCTGCTGCACGGCGTGACGGGCAGCGGCAAGACCGAGGTTTATCTGCACGCGCTTGCCGCGCTGCTCGCCAGACAAGCGGATGCGCAGGCGCTCGTGCTCGTGCCCGAAATCAACCTGACACCGCAGTTCGAGGCGGCGTTCCGCAATCGTTTTTCGATGCTTGCGCCCGGTTCCATCGTCACGATGCACAGCGGTCTTGCCGAGGGCGAACGCGCCCGCAACTGGCTCGCGGCACACACGGGAAGCGCGCGCATCGTGCTTGGCACGCGCCTCGCGATCCTCGCGTCGCAGCCAAAACTGGCGATGATCGTCGTCGATGAAGAGCACGACCCGGCGTACAAGCAGCAAGAAGGGTTGCGTTATTCCGCGCGCGATCTGGCCATCTATCGGGCGAAGCAGCTTGGTATTCCCGTCGTGCTCGGGTCGGCGACGCCATCGCTCGAAACCTGGTGGCAGGCGGAGCAGGGCCGCTACACGCGCCTGACGCTCAAGCGCCGCGCCGTCGCTGATGCGGCGTTGCCAAGCGTGCGGCTCATCGATCTCGAAGAGGAAAGGCAGCGCGGGCGCGCGTCCGTGGAAGGCTTGTCGGGCCCGCTCATCGCAGCGCTGAAGGCGCGTCTGGAACGCGGCGAACAGAGTCTCGTGTTCCTGAATCGGCGCGGCTATGCGCCGATTCTGTCGTGCGACGCCTGCGGCTGGGTCGCGGGCTGTCCGCGATGCAGCGCCTACGCCGTGCTCCACAAGCCCGAGCGCGCGTTGCGCTGTCACCATTGCGGCTGGGAATCGCGCATTCCAAAGGCATGCCCGGAATGCGGCAACATCGATATTGCGCCAATGGGACGCGGCACGCAACGCGTGGAGGAAACACTCGCGAGTGTGGTTCCCGGCGCACGGGTGTTGCGCATCGACGCGGACAGCACGCGGCGCAAGGGCAGCGCGCAGGCGCTTTTCTCGGATGTCCATGCGGGCGAGGTCGATATTCTCGTCGGCACGCAGATGATCGCGAAGGGTCACGACTTCCGCCGTGTGACGCTCGTGGGTGTCCTGAACGCCGACACCGCGCTTTTTTCTCACGACTTTCGCGCAAGCGAACGGCTTTTCGCGCAACTGACGCAGGTGAGCGGCCGCGCGGGTCGCGCCGGACTTCCCGGCGAAGTGATGATTCAGACGCGATATCCTCGTCACGCGCTGTATCAGGCGTTATCGCGGCAGGATTACGTGGGATTCGCCAACGCGACGCTCGCGGAACGTCGCGACGCGCGTCTGCCGCCATTCGTCTATCAGGCCATGCTGCGCGCGGAAGGCCGCACGCTCGAAGCGGCGCTGGCGTTTCTCGGGCAGGCGGCGGCCGCCTTCGCGCCCTTGCCGGGCGCGGACCGCGTGACGGTCTACGATGCCGTGCCGCTGACCATCGTGAAAGTGTTCAACGTGCACCGCGCGCAATTGCTGCTCGAAAGCAGCTCGCGGGCTGCGCTGCAATCCGCCCTGCGCGCGTGGCAACCGGCGTTGCGCGCGCTGAAGGGCGTACTGCGCTGGAACGTGGAAGTGGATCCGCTGGACGTCTAATACTCGGCGCGCGTGGCGCTTCCAGATGCGGATTCGAGGTCGTCGTGCAGATCGTCCGAACGGCCTACATGCGGCGATGCGCCTCGCACAAACAAGACGACGCACACTGCGAACATCACCCAAACGCTGGCTATCACCATCCAAGTGCTCATGCTCGTTATTCTCCGAGAGCCCCGCGGTGGTCTTCCGCGGAATGTGGCGCCGACGGCGCGCATGGCGTTTATATCGGCTGCACTCGGGCAATTACTTAGGGCATGTCCCAAAATAAAAACGCCTAGGGAAACTACTAGGTGATTTCCGCCAATGTCCGTTCGGCGTTGCATCCCGCAAAGCCTTGTCCCACAAGGATTCCAACATGGTGCAACCCTCTCGAAATTGTCGGTTGCACCTTTTATTTCAGCGGAGTACGATTCGCCAACTTTTAGGTCTACGGCCGGGTGAGCACGTCCGGCAAACGAAGGAATCATGGCGAGCACAACCCTTGGCGTCAAAGTCGACGATCTGCTGCGTTCACGGCTCAGAGATGCCGCGACCCGGCTCGAGCGCACTCCTCACTGGCTCATCAAGCAGGCGATCTTTGCCTATCTGGAGCGTATCGAGCATGGTCAGCTTCCGCCGGAACTCTCGGGCACGAACGGCTCGGGCGAACCCGGCGAGACCGTAGCCGTCGAGGGCGATGACGACAGCGCGCCGCAACCTTTCCTCGATTTCGCGCAGAACGTGCAACCGCAGTCGGTGTTGCGCGCGGCGATCACGGCGGCGTATCGTCGCCCGGAACCCGAATGCGTGCCGTTCCTGATCGGACAAGCGCGCTTGCCGGCCAGCGTTTCCGCCGATACCGAAAAGCTCGCGACCAGACTCGTCGAAGCCTTGCGCGCGAAGAGCACGGGCGGCGGCGTGGAAGGGTTGATCCACGAGTTCTCGCTGTCGAGTCAGGAAGGCGTTGCGCTGATGTGTCTCGCCGAAGCGCTGCTGCGCATTCCCGACCGCGCGACCCGCGACGCGCTCATCCGCGACAAGATCAGCAAGGGCGACTGGCGTTCGCACATGGGCCAGGCGCCGTCGCTGTTTGTGAATGCGGCGACGTGGGGCTTGATGATCACCGGCAAGCTCGTCACGACGAATAGCGAGGCCGGTTTGTCGTCGGCGTTGACGCGCATGATCGGCAAAGGCGGCGAGCCGCTGATCCGCAAGGGTGTGGACATGGCGATGCGCCTCATGGGCGAGCAGTTCGTCACCGGCGAGACCATCTCCGAAGCGCTCGCGAACAGTCGCAAGTTCGAGGCGCGCGGTTTCCGCTATTCCTACGACATGCTGGGCGAAGCAGCGACCACCGAGGAAGACGCGCAGCGTTACTACGCGTCCTACGAGCAGGCGATTCACGCTATTGGCAAGGCGGCGGGCGGGCGCGGCATCTACGAAGGCCCGGGCATCTCGATCAAGCTCTCGGCGCTGCATCCGCGTTATTCGCGTTCGCAGCAGGAACGCACCATGAGCGAACTGCTGCCGCGCGTGCGCGCGCTGGCGCTGCTCGCGCGTCGTTACGACATTGGCCTGAACATCGACGCGGAAGAAGCGGATCGCCTCGAAATCTCGCTCGATCTGCTCGAAGCGCTGTGCTTCGACCCGGCGCTCGCGGGCTGGAACGGCATCGGCTTCGTGGTGCAGGGTTATCAGAAGCGCTGCCCGTTCGTGATCGATTACCTGATCGACTTGGCGCGCCGCAGCCGGCACCGGCTGATGATTCGTCTCGTGAAGGGCGCGTATTGGGATACCGAAATCAAGCGCGCGCAAGTGGACGGCCTCGAAGGCTATCCGGTTTATACGCGCAAGATTTATACGGACATCTCGTATCTTGCTTGCGCGAAAAAACTGCTCGGCGCGCCGGATGCCGTCTATCCGCAGTTCGCGACGCACAACGCGTTCACGCTGTCGGCTATCTATCACCTCGCGGGACAGAATTACTATCCCGGCCAGTACGAGTTTCAGTGCCTGCACGGCATGGGCGAACCGCTCTATGAAGAAGTCACGGGCCGCGACAAGCTGAACCGGCCATGCCGCGTGTATGCGCCGGTCGGAACGCACGAAACGCTGCTCGCGTATCTCGTGCGGCGTCTACTCGAAAACGGCGCGAACACATCGTTCGTGAACCGTATTGCCGATGAATCCATCCCCGTGAAGGATCTCGTCGAAGACCCGATCGACGAAGCGCAGAAGATCGTGCCGCTCGGCGCGCCGCACGCGAAGATTCCGCTGCCGCGTCAGTTGTACGGGGACGAGCGGCCCAATTCGATGGGTCTGGACTTGTCGAACGAGCATCGCCTGGCGTCGCTGTCGTCGGCGTTGCTCGCGAGCGCGAATCATCAGTGGCGCGCCGAGCCGATGCTCGAAGGCGACGATCCGCACAACGGCGTCGCACGCGACATTCGCAATCCCGCCGATCTGCGCGATCTCGTCGGCACGGTGGTGGAAGCGTCGAAGGAACAAGTCGGCGCCGCGATCGCCAACGCCGTGGCCGCCGCGCCGATCTGGCAAGCGACGCCCGTCGATGACCGCGCCGACTGCCTCACGCGCGCCGCCGACTTGCTCGAAGCGCAGATGCACACGTTGATGGGCCTCGTCGTGCGCGAAGCAGGCAAGTCGCTCGCGAACGCGGTATCGGAGATTCGCGAGGCTATCGACTTCCTGCGCTATTACTCCGCACAGATTCGCGAGGAATTTTCGAACGACACGCATCGTCCGCTCGGACCGGTGGTCTGCATCAGCCCGTGGAACTTCCCGCTCGCGATTTTCATGGGTCAGGTCGCGGCGGCGCTCGCGGCTGGCAATCCGGTGCTCGCGAAGCCAGCCGAGCAAACGCCGCTGATCGCCGCGCAAGCCGTGCGCATTCTGCGCGAAGCGGGCGTGCCGCCGGGCGCCGTGCAACTGTTGCCGGGCAACGGTGAAACCGTGGGCGCAGCGCTCGTCGCCGACCCGCGCACGCGCGCCGTGATGTTCACCGGCTCGACCGAAGTCGCGCGCCTCATCAACAAGACGCTGTCCGAACGGCTCGATCCGGACGGCCGCCCGATTCCGCTCATCGCCGAAACCGGCGGCCAGAACGCAATGATCGTCGATTCCTCGGCGCTTGCGGAACAGGTCGTCGCGGACGTGATGCAGTCGTCGTTCGACTCGGCGGGTCAACGCTGCTCGGCGCTACGCGTTCTTTGTCTGCAAGACGATGTCGCGGATCGCACGCTCGAAATGCTGACCGGCGCGATGAAGCAACTCGCGGTGGGCAATCCTGACCGGCTGTCGGCGGATGTCGGTCCCGTGATCGATGCCGACGCGAAACGCGGCATCGACGCGCACGTTGCGCAGATGCGCGAGAAGGGCCGCAAGGTCGTGCAACTGCCGCTGCCGGACGGTTGCGCGCAAGGCACATTCGTGCCGCCGACGCTGATCGAACTCGACGGCATCGACGAACTCAAGCGCGAGGTCTTCGGCCCGGTGCTTCATGTGGTGCGTTACCGCCGTTCGTCTCTTGATAAACTCCTCGACCAAATTCGGTCGACCGGTTATGGACTGACGCTCGGCATCCATACGCGGATCGACGAAACCATCGCGCATGTCATCTCGCGCGCGCACGTGGGCAACATCTACGTGAACCGCAATGTGATCGGCGCGGTGGTCGGCGTGCAGCCGTTCGGCGGGGAAGGTTTGTCGGGCACGGGTCCGAAGGCGGGCGGCGCGTTGTACTTGCAGCGCTTGCTGGCCAAGCGTCCCACTGGACTGCCGAAGTCGCTGGCAAGCGCGCTCGTGGTGGACAAGGCGGCATCCGCCGATGCCCCGACCGCCGCTCTCACGGCGCTGCGCGACTGGTCCATCGGCGAACGCGATCCGCAGACCGCGGCGCGTTGCGACGGTTATCTGCAACACGTGCTCGCAGGCGCGACGGCCGTGCTGTCCGGTCCGACCGGCGAGCGCAACACGTACACGCTCGGCGCGCGCGGCACGGTGCTGTGCGTGGCGGCAACCCCGAGCGGCGCGCTGGCGCAGTTTGCCGCCGTGCTGGCAACGGGCAACAAGGCGCTGTTCGCCGGTTCGGCTGGCGAGCAGTTGGCGGCGTCGCTGCCGGCATCGCTCAAGCCGTATGCCGCGGTCAGGAAAGACGCGGCGGCGGAGTTCGACGCCGTGCTGTTCGAGGGCGACAGCGACGAACTGTTGTCGCTCGTGAAGGAAGTCGCGAAGCGCCCGGGACCAATCGTATCGGTGCAGGGCGTGGCGGCGGGAACATTCGCCGATGCTAACCATGACGGCGAAGACTATGCGCTCGAACGTCTGCTGACGGAACGCTCGGTGAGCGTGAATACGGCGGCGGCGGGCGGCAATGCGAATTTGATGACGATCGGTTGAGAAGTATCCTCTCGCGCTCGATTCAAACAAACGGCAGCAGGCACGGCGATCCCGGCGACGAGCTGCCATTCACACTGGTACTAGGAGAAGCTATGAAGCACACGATGAACAAGCTGGCAGCCGCCCTGACGCTCGCCGGCCTGTCGCTCGCGGGGACTGCGTTCGCGCAAACAGCAGAAGATGTGAAGGTCGGCTTCGCCGGGCCGATGACCGGTGCGCAGGCGCACTACGGCAAGGATTTCCAGAACGGCATCACGCTCGCGGTCGAGGACTTCAACGCCACGAAGCCGGTGATCGGCGGCAAGCCGGTTCGCATCGTGCTCGATTCGGCGGACGATCAGGCCGACCCGCGCACGGGCACGACCGTCGCGCAGAAGCTCGTCGACGACGGCATCAAGGGCATGCTCGGCCACTTCAACTCGGGCACGACCATTCCGGCATCGCGCATTTATGCGAATGCCGGCATCCCCCGAAATCGCGATGGCAACCGCGCCGGAGTACACCACGCAAGGCTTCAAGACGGCCTTCCGCATGATGACGTCCGACACGCAGCAAGGCTCGGTCGCGGGCGAGTTCGCGGTGAAGACGCTGAAAGTGAAGAAGATCGCCATCGTCGATGACCGCACGGCTTACGGCCAGGGTCTCGCCGACCAGTTCGAGAAGGCAGCGAAGGCGTCGGGCGGCAATATCGTCGTGCGCGAATTCACGAACGACAAGGCTGTCGACTTCAAGGCAATTCTGACCAAGATCAAGTCGTCGAATCCTGACCTCGTGTACTACGGCGGCGCGGATTCGCAAGCCGCGCCGATGGCCAAGCAAATGAAGACGCTTGGCTTTCGTGCACCGCTGATGGCGGGCGAGATGGTCAAGACCGACACCTTCATCAAGATCGCGGGCGACGCGGCGGATGGCACGGTGGCATCGCTTGCCGGCCTGCCGATGGACCAGATGCCTGGCGGCGCGGACTACACGGCGAAGTACAAGAAGCGCTTCAACGAAGACGTAGAGACGTACTCGCCGTACGCCTACGACGGCGCAATGGCCATGTTCAACGCAATGAAGGCGGCCAACTCGACGGACCCGGCAAAGTATCTGCCGCTGCTTGCCAAGACCGACATGCAAGGCGTGACCACGAAGCATCTGGCGTACGACTCGAAGGGCGATCTGAAAAACGGCGGTATCACGCTGTATAAGGTCGTTGGCGGGAAGTGGACGACGCTGCAGAGCGTGGGTGGGAAGTAAGGTTTAGTGGCTGTTTTGGATGGCCCGGTCGTGTGCGACCGGGCCGTTTTCGTTTGGACGGGGCTAACCGGCTGAACCAGCCCTCAGCGCTTCCCCTGCTCCCGAATCTGTTCGAGCGTCGCGCCCGGCGTGCTCTGATCCGCCGGAATCCGAATCTCGATCACCGCGGGCAATCCCGAACTCACAGCGCGCTCGAACGCCGGCATGAACTGCTCCGTCGATTCGACCCGCTCGCCGTGCGCCCCGAACGCGCGTGCATAAGCCGCGAAGTCGGGGTTCGTCAGCCCCGTGCCATGGACCCGATGCGGATAGTGCCGCTCCTGATGCATGCGGATCGTGCCGAACTGCCCGTTGTTCACGACCACGAAAATCACCGGCAGCTGGTACTGCATCGCCGTGGCGAGTTCGTGGCTCGACATCATGAAGCAGCCATCGCCCGCGAACGCGATCACCGTGCGCTGCGGGTACAGCGACTTCGCCGCGATGGCCGCAGGCACGCCGTAACCCATCGCACCGCTCGTCGGCGCAACTTGCGAGCGGAAGTGCCGATACGAATAATGCCGATGCAGCCAGGTCGCGTAATTGCCCGCGCCGTTGGTGAGAATCGCGTCTTCGGGCAGGCGCTCCGAAAGCGTGCGCATGATCTCGCCGAGCTGGACATCGCCGAGCATGGGGCGCGGCTTGCGCCATTCGAGATACACGGCGTGCGCCGTCTCGGCGCTGCCCGACCACGCGATCTGCGCGGGCGGTTCGAGCGCGGCGAGCATCGACGCAATCTCGGGCATGCCGGAGACGATCGGCAGATCGGCGCTATACACGCGGCCCAGTTCCTCCGCGCCCTGATGCACGTGAATCAGCGTCTGCTTCGTCTTCGGGATGTCGAGCAGCGTGTAGCCGCCCGTCGTCGATTCACCCATGCGCGGGCCGAGAACGAAGAGCACGTCCGCTTCGCGCACGCGCGCGGCCAGCGCCGGATTGATGCCGAGCCCGACATCGCCCGCGTAATTCGGATGCTCGTTATGCAGCGTGTCCTGATAGCGGAACGCGCATCCCGCCGGCAACTGCCAGCGCTCGATGAAGCGCGCGAAGTCCTGCGTCGCCTCGGCGGTCCAGCCGCTGCCGCCCGCGATCACGAATGGTGTCTTCGCGTTGGCGAGCAGTTCGCGCACGCGCTCGATCTGCGCCTGCGACGGCGCCGCCGCGACGCGCTGATAGCGCGGCACGGGCGGCGCCGCGTCGCACGCTTCGGTCAGCATGTCTTCGGGCAACGCCAGCACGACCGGGCCGGGACGTCCCGCCGTCGCGACATGGAACGCGTGGCTCAGATACTCCGGCACGCGGCGCGGATCGTCGATTTGCGCGACCCACTTCGCCATCTGCCCGAACATGCGCCGATAGTCGATTTCCTGAAACGCCTCGCGATCCATGTGATCCCGCGCGCATTGGCCGATCAGCAGGATCATCGGCGTCGAGTCCTGGAAAGCGGTGTGCACGCCGATGGACGCGTGCGTCGCGCCCGGCCCGCGCGTGACGATAGCCACGCCCGGACGCCCCGTCAGCTTGCCGACCGCCTCGGCCATGTTCGCCGCGCCGGCTTCGTGGCGGCAGACGATCGTCTGTATTTGGCTGGTTTCGTCGTGCAGCGAATCCAGGACGGCGAGAAAGCTCTCGCCCGGCACGCAGAACACGCGTTCGACACCGTGATGAACGAGCGCATCGACAACCAGACGCGCGCCGGTGGTCTGGCCATGAGAAGCGGATGCCATGCGAACAAGTCTCCTTTGTCAGTGAGCATCGGTGAGCCCGGGTTTCGAGCCGCAGACCGTAGCTTACGCCGCTGGATGGGACTCTGGCTGATGCAGTCCGGCCGCCTTGGCGCGCGACGCGCCTGCCGCCGCGCGCCTCACAGCCGGACCAACCGGCAAGCGACATCTCTCGTCCCGTCGCGTCGATCGTGCCAGACCGGCATTTTTTCCCGCATGACGCGCGACGCAATCCGCACGGCCGGGTTGTTTCCATCAGTCGAAATACCCCTCTTTCACACCCTTTATCCAGCGATAGGCCCGAAGTGATCTTCGCAATAATGGCTTCACTGAAAAGCGGGCACGGAAATAACCAAAGGGTGCTCGCCTCGCAAATATCGCTGCATCTATCCTCATCGGGGGCCAGTTTGAACATTCGTAAATTCATCGGCGCGAACAGTCGTGACGCTCTGCGCCAGGTCCGTGAAGCGCTCGGACCCGATGCCGTGGTGTTGTCCAACCGCACGCTCGACGATGGATCGGTGGAAATCGTCGGTGTCGCGGATAGCGATCTCGCTTCGATCTCGCCCGCGAAGGCCGCACGCGAACAAGCCGCCGCCGCGCCGTTCGCCAGCGCCACGCCGCGCGCCGCGCTTGCACAAGCCGCAGCCGCCGCGATGAAGCAGCAGGCCGCCGCTCCCAGCTCTCCGATGAACCCCTACGCCAGCGGCGATGTTTTCTCCTCCGTCTTCGGCAACACCGCCGACGCCGACGATTTCGACGAGCAAGCCGACGAAGAGCGCATGGAAGCACCGCGCACGATGGCCGATTCCAATCCGTGGTTGATCGAACATGCGCGCCGTATCGCGCAACAGGCTTCGGTGCCGTCGAACCGGCCGCTGACGCCGTCCGCCGCAATTGCACGCGGCATGGGCGTGCCGGTATCGGTCAAGGCAGCCGACGCACCGCGCCAGCAAGCGCCGCGTGCACAAGCCGCCGCGCAGCCGGTTGCCGCCGCGCCTGCCGCACCCGCCGCGCAAGCGCACGCAAAGATCGAAACGCCCGACTGGGCGCGTGAAGCCGCGCAAGTCGCCGCACGCCGCGCCGCACAGAAGATCAACGCAGCACCGCAAGCCGCCGACGAAGCGCCGGCCGCATCGGGCAATTTCGAAGGCTTGCCGGCCAATGCCGCAGCCGTCGTGACCGAAGCCATCCGCACGCGCATGGAGCAAGTGGTCAACGAAACGGTGATGAACGAACTCTCGTCGATGCGCGAGATGATGGAAGAGCACTTCTCGGGTTTGCTGTGGGGCGACCGCCAGCGCCGCAACCCGACCAACTCGGCCTTGACCAAGCGCCTCTTCGCCGCCGGTTTCTCCGCGCAACTCGTGCGCATGGTGATCGACAACATGCCGTCGATGGAGAACGTGGAAAACGCGCTCGAATGGGTGCAGCAAGTTCTCGAATCGAATCTGCCGGTGATGCCGAGCGAAGACGCGTTGATGGAGCGCGGCGGCGTGTTCGCGCTGATGGGCCCGACGGGCGTCGGCAAGACGACGACCACGGCAAAGCTCGCGGCGCGCTGTGTGATGCGCTTCGGCGCCAGCAAGGTCGCGCTCCTGACGACGGACAGCTACCGGATCGGCGCGCATGAACAACTGCGCATCTTCGGCAAGATTCTCGGCGTCTCGGTGCACGCGGTAAAGGACGGCGCCGACCTGCAACTCGCGCTCTCCGAACTGCGCAACAAACATATCGTGCTGATCGACACGATCGGCATGAGCCAGCGCGATCGCACGGTCTCCGACCAGATCGCGATGCTGTGCGGCACGGGTCAGCCGGTGCAACGCTTGTTGCTGCTGAACGCCACGAGCCACGGCGACACGCTCAACGAAGTCGTGCAGGCTTACAAGAGTGCGCCGGACCAGCCGCCGCTCGCGGGCTGCATTCTGACCAAGCTCGACGAGGCGACCAACCTCGGCAGCGTGCTCGATACGGTCATCCGCTACAAGCTGCCGGTGCATTACGTATCGACCGGTCAGAAGGTGCCGGAGAACTTGTACGTCGCAACCAAGCGTTTCCTCATCAAGAGCGCGTTCTGCATTCCGCGCGATGGCTCGCCTTTCGTGCCGCAAGACGACGATGTGCCGGCGCTTCTGTCCGCACTGTCCGCACGCGCCACGACCGAACTGCATGGAGTCCATTTTGGATAAGTTCGTGCTCGATCAGGCTGAAGGCCTGAGAAGGCTGCTGACGCGCGCCAGTTCTCGCGTGGTGGCTGTAGTGGGCGGACCGGCGGGCATCGGTTGCACGTCGGCGGTAGTGAACCTCGGCGCGGCGTTGTCCGTGCATGGCAAGGATGTGCTCGTCATCGACGAGCGGCATAACGCGGGCTCGGTCAGCCGCATGGCGGGTGTGGATGGCGCGGGCGCGCTCTCGGCGGTGATGTCCGGCCGTCGCGAATTGCAGGATGTCGCGGTGCGCACGCCGATGGGTTTTTCGCTGATCGCCGCACCGCGCGATGAACGTATCAGCCACGACGCAGCGCAAGCACGCGCGCTGCTCGACGGCCCCGCGGATATCGTGCTGATCGATGCGCAACTCGATCGTAATGGCGCGCTCTCGTCGCTCGCGGCGCAGGCGCATGACTTTCTGATAGTGACGCGGGTAGCCGCGTCGGCGATCACCGAGGCGTATGCGTGCATGAAGCGCTTGCACTACGCCCACGCGATCGGCCAGTTCCGCGTGCTGATGAATCACGTGCAGGACGCAGCCGATGCAGCGATCGCGTTCGACAACCTCTCGGGTGTCGCGAGCCGTTATCTGGCCGTTTCGCTCGTGCAGGCAGGGTATGTGTCCGAGGATGCGCGCGTCGCTCGGGCGAGGGAGCTCTCTCGGTGTGCGGTGGAAGCGTTTCCGGCTACGGCCGCGGCGCGCGACTACCGCTACATCGCAGCCGAGCTGCTGCACTGGCCGATGCGTCCCGCGCCGTTTTCGCGCGGCGACGAAGCGAGCCAGTACGACGCGCACATTCCGGTTGGCGAGTCTGGTGAAAGCGGACGGAAAGCGGCGCACCGAGCGGCGGCGTTTTCTGATCATGCAATGAGCAGCACGGCGTCGATGTGATATTGAAAGGTGAACAGGATGTATAACGCCCAAGGCAAACTCTCGCAGTCCGACGTGCTTACGAAATATGCGCCGCTCGTTCGCCGCCTCGGACTCCAGCTCGTCGCCAAGATGCCGGCGAGCGTCGATCTCGACGATCTGATCCAGGCCGGCATGATTGGCCTCCTCGATGCGGCTAGCCGCTACAAGGAAGATCAGGGCGCCCAGTTCGAAACCTACGCAAGTCAGCGTATTCGCGGCGCCATGCTCGACGAGTTGCGCGCCAATGACTGGTTGCCACGCAGCATGCGCAAGACATCGCGCGAAGTGGAGTCGGCGGTACACAAGGTGGAACAGAACCTTGGCCGTTCAGCCAGCGAGACCGAAGTCGCCGAGCACATGAAGATGCCGCTCGACGAGTATCAGTCGATGCTGCAGGACTTGCACGGCAGCCAGTTGATCTATTACGAAGACTTCGACCGCTCGGCGGACGACGAGCCGTTCCTCGACCGTTACTGCGTCGATCGTTCGGACCCGCTGTCGGCGCTTCTGGACGACAGTCTGCGCGGCGCGCTGATCGAAGCCATCGACAAGTTGCCGGAGCGCGAGAAGCTGCTCATGAGCTTGTACTACGAGAAGGGCCTCAACCTGCGCGAAATCGGCGCGGTGATGGAAGTGAGCGAGTCGCGCGTGTGCCAGTTGCATAGCCAGGCCGTGGCGCGTTTGCGTGCGAAGCTGCGGGAACAGTCGTGGACTAGCGTCGAGGCCTGAGTTCCGCGTTGTAGAGGCGCGCGAAGCCCCGAACCGGGGCCGCGCGCTTTTTGCTTTTGCCTTTGCAAAGGCGCTCGAATGCGCGCGGATGGGCTCAATGCATCTCGAAGTCGCGCGCCTCGGCGAACACCGTCTTGCCTTCGCCGAGACTCTTTGCGCGATACATCGCGCGATCCGCGGCTCTCAGCACGGCGGTGATATCGGCGTCATGCGCTTCTGCCGCGCTCGACAGCAAGCAGGCGCCGATACTCGCCGATACGCTCACTGGGCGCTCCTGCACCAGCGTGAGGTCGGCGAGCGCCGAATGGATGCCATCGGTGAGCGTGAGCACCGCGCTGCGATCGCGCATGTTGCGCGCGAGCACGACGAACTCGTCGCCGCCCAGCCGCGCGATGGTGTCGGTCTTGCGCATGCGCCGTGCAAGCAATTGCGCGAACGACTGCAACAGCACGTCGCCGACTGCGTGACCGTAGGTATCGTTCACGCCCTTGAAGCCGTCGAGGTCGATCAGTAGCAGTGCGCTGGTATTCGCGTCGGCGGCTTCGGGCGCGGACATCGCGCGATTCACGGTTTGTTCGAGCGCGTAACGGTTATAGAGGCCCGTGAGCGGGTCTGTCGATGCCTGCCGCGCCAGCACGCGATTCGCGCTGCCAAGCCTGTCGACCAGCACGCTCAGATACACCGACGCGCCCAGCACGCTCAGCGCGAGCCCGAGCGCGGCGGCGCGGTTTGCCACCCACCACGGTTGCCACAACGCCAGCGCGACGATCGCGACGAGCGCCATCGCGCACGAAATGGCGAGCGTGCGCTTGCCGTAGCGGCATCCCGAGCCGATCAGAAACCAGAACACCACCCACAGCAGCGGCAAGGCGAGCGTGCCGCAGAGAAAGAGCATGGCGCCGAGCAACGCCTGATCGAGGATAGTGGTGATGACGAGCCGGACGTTGGACAGCGCCATCATCCGGCTGACGAGCAATAGTGTGATTGCACCGTAGGACACGTAGAGCGCGATCAACCGCGTGATCAGCGACGCGTTGGCCGAAGGGTGCCGCCACGCATACACCGCATAAGCCAGCAGAACTGCCGCTCCCATCCCGATACGCAGCATGGCTTGCTCGCGTTCGGGATTCCGGTTGCCGGACCATGCGAAGGCATAGGCCCGGCGTGCCGGTTGATGCGCCTGCTCCATACTGAACCCCTGGTGGTGATTTCTTGCTGTTATGGTCTTTTGCGCGTGTCTTTGCTGTCGCGCTTTTGTCTTATTGCGGCCCCGTCGCGATGTTCGTCTCCGACGACTGGTATTTTGCAACGTTTTGCCAAGCTGCTGTGAATCGTGTAAGAACGCATCTCGGACAGATGATTAACGGCGTTTTCTGCGGATGCTTCAGTGCTATGAGCGACGACTTTTCTCTCGCTGGCGAATGGCTGGCGGTCTGTAATGGCGATGACGTGCCGGCGGGTTCGACGCGAGCGTTCATCGTCGCGGATGAGCGCATCGTCGTCTGGCGCGATGCCGAAGGCGTGGCGCATGTCTGGCGTGACTACTGTCCGCATCGCGGCGCGCAACTGTCGCTGGGGGCGGTGACGAACGATCAGCTCGTGTGTCCGTATCACGGCTGGCGCTACGACACGCTTGGTCAGTGCGTGCTGATTCCGTCGAATCCGTCGCTTCGGCCTTTGAAGCGCGCGTGCGCCACCGCGTTCGTCGCCGAGGAGAAATACGGCGTCGTGTGGATGTGCTTCGGCGAGCCCGCGCACGCGCTCGATTTCTTTCCCGAAGCCGCGATTCCGGGCGGACGGCGCATCAACCTTGCGCCGCAGACGGTGAAGTCGTCCGCGCCGCGTGTCGTCGAAAACTTCCTGGACATGGCGCATTTTTCGTTCGTGCACGTGGGCATTCTCGGCGAGGATGCGCATACCGAAGTGCCGGACTATGAAGTCATGGAAAGCGCCGACGGACTCGAAGCGCGCCAGTGCCGTTTCTGGCAGCCGGCGGGTTTACCGGGGCAGGGCGGCGCGATGATGGATTACGTTTATCGCGTGAAGCGGCCGCTGGTTGCGAAGCTCACGAAGATGGCGTCGGGGGCAATGGGCGCACTGCATATCATGCTGGTGGCGTCGCCCGTGACGCAGACCGAGACCCGCGCGTGGCTCGTTTCCATTCACGAAGACGAGACTTTGCACAGCGACGAGGAGCTGTACGACTTCAACATGGAGATTCTGCTGCAGGACACGCCGATCGTGGAGTCGCAATGGCCGAAGCTGCTGCCGCTCGCGCTCGATGCGGAGTTGCATCAGAAGTGCGACCGGATGTCGGTGGCGTATCGGAGATGGTTGGCGGGGATGGCGTTTGGGTGGGGGACCATCTAACACGCGGAAAAAGCGGGAACGTGCGTATTGCGCCACGCTCCCGCCATGAACCTCAGAGCAGCGCGACGCCTGCTTCGGTGACCACCTTCCAGTCAAATTCGTCGTGCCCGCAGATCTGCTCCATGGCGCCGCAGAATTCACTCGCCGTTGCGTGCAGATAACGCAGATCGTCGCCCCATTCGGGCAGAGCGCCTTGCTGTGTAGTCAGCACGACGACCATATGATCCTTGTGCGGGCTGTTCGCATGTAGCTTCAGGCTGTGCTGAACCTTTTGCGCGTCGCCCTGCGCGTCAAGGATCAACACGGCTGGAATCCGTTCCGGCGCGGTGACGGAGGTCTTGCCCGGATTGAGACCCAGGCAGCGCAGAAAAACCTCGTGATAGCGCGACAGTTGGGACTGCACCGAACCGCTCTTGTACACGATAGCCTGCGCGGTGCGGGCCAATCCGCGTCGTTGTGCGGGATTGTCGATGAGACGCGCGATTGCATCGATCCAGCTCTCGGTCGATTCCGCCTCTACGCACAACCCCGAGCAGCGGTTTGTCACCAGTTCGTTGTAGGCGGAATGATCGCTGCCGACCGTCGCCACGCCCGCCGCCGAGTATTCCAGCCACTCCATGCGTGGTGCGCCATCGACAGTTGCCGATGCCGCCAGCGGCATGAGCGCGAGATCGAGTTCGAGCTGCTGTAACGCCACGGCATGCGCGGCGTACGTCGCGGACGTGCCCGTCATGGTGACGTCTTCGTGGCCCATCCAGTCATCGGGCGGCAGCGCGCCGACGAAGACGAACTGCACAACGCCTGCAAAGCGCGCGCGAATCTCATTCAGCGCCGGTTCGATCAAGGCAAAATTGCACGGCTTCATGGCCGAACCCATTAGGCCAATACGTACCTTGCCACCATGCGTACGTACCGGACTGTAGAAGCGGTCGAAGTCGACGCTCGTCGGCAGCACATGAATATTGGCGTTGTACGCCCGCAGCGCATGCGCGAGTGCGGGCGTCGACACGACGAGTGCACTGGCGCGGCGCATGACGTACTCGGTCTTCTGCGCGGTCTGCCGGCTTAGGAAGTGCAAGGGATGATCGGCGGGAAGATCATGCATCAGTTCGTCCGTCTCGTAGACGACCGGCTTGCCCGTCGAGAACAATTGATCTAGCTGTTGCTGCGGAATCGAGATCGGAAAACGTCGCTGCATCAGAAGCATGTTGAAGGGACCGAGCACGCCTGCGTTGTCCTGAACCGGCCAGCTGAGTTCCCACTGATCGGCCAGCAATTCGAACGGTTTGGCGACGCGCACGGTGGTCGCGCGATGCGCAACGGGCTCCATCGTCAGCACGGCGATACGCGGCCTGGGCGGCTGCATTGCCGACGCGTGCGACGATGGTGCCACGGACGTGGCGTCTCGACGCAGGTTCGCTTTGCGTGCCGCATGCTGGGTCTTCTCCAGGAACACGGGAAGCTGGGCTCGGAACACACGGCTCATGGCAAGCACGGTTGGATAAACCGTGTCCACGGTGGCAACGGCCCGTGCGAAGCCGTTCTTTTCGGTGGCCATCGCAGAGCCATTTGCGCCGAACGCGAACTGATCGGGCACTTCCTTCAGGCCGCCGTCGGGCAGGAAGATGACCGGGCAGCCGCACATCATCGCTTCAGGGCAGACGGACGAAAGCTCGTACGAGTACAACACGCGCCCGCCCTGAAGCTTCTTGGCCAGTTCGGGCAGCGTTACTGGATTCGCCATCGAAAGCAATTCGGTTCCGGCTGGAAGTAGCGAAAAGTCGATCTTGTCCAGCGGATAACGATATTGGAAGACAAAGGTCTTGTCCTTTTTGCGCGTCGGGTCGGGTCTGAACAACTCCGTATCGAGCACCGGGAGAAACAGAAAATCGACGTCGCTTTTCTTCGCGTCGCCGAGAAAATTCTCCGAGTAGTAAAAGAACAGGTCGTCTTTGCCCTCGTTGAGCGGCTTGCCGTTGATGAAGCCGATGCGGTTGAGGATGTAGCGCACGCACACTTCGGCATTGAGCGGATTGCCGGACACGACTTCCGGGTAGATCGCAATGGGCGTGCGACCCTGCGCCCGGTGCAAGGTCTGCACTTCCGGCGTGAGAAGCGGGGTGTCGAATGCTGGGTTCACCACTGGCGTGCCGGCAATATACGCCTCATAACCGTCGCGATTTAGCACGTCGCAAAGCGTGTGCATGACGACGATACCCGCCGAGGTTTCCCGATAAGCCGGGGCCATGATGTAGTACGGATGACCCTTGCGCGAAGGGGGAATGCTGGCCATGTTCATGTGGCGGAACCCTGCGTTTCTTTGTGCTTACACTTGCCCGATTCGGCGGCTTGATGGCGCCGTGGCCGACTTGAATGCCCCGGTTTGCCGAGCATGAAGTTTCGTTTGAAAGCTGCTGGTTCATTCACGCGAACAGGTGGATGTTTGGGCATTACTTCGGCGCTTTAACGGCCGGTCTCGCGCAACATAATTTGCAAACTCGTCTGACCGCGTCGGCATTCGAGACGCCGGCCAACTGGACAGGCGCGCATCCGACACAAGACCACGAGACCACGAATTTACGAGCGCCATCATGAATGCCAGCCTGCCCCACGAAGCCGTCCTCGCCCTGCAGCAGCATGAACGCATCTACGTCACCCAGCCGCATCTGCCGCCTCTGGAGCAGTTTCTGCCGTATCTGGAGCAGATCTGGGAAAGCAAGGTGCTGACAAACGGTGGCCCGTTCCATCAGCAACTCGAACAGGCGCTTTGCAAGTACCTCGATGTGCCGCATCTCTCGCTCTTCAGCAACGGCACGCTCGCGCTCGTTACCGCGCTGCAGGCGCTGCGCATCACCGGTGAAGTGATCACGACGCCTTATTCGTTCGTCGCGACTGCGCACTCGTTGCTGTGGAACGGCATCAAGCCTGTTTTCGTGGATGTCGATCCGGTCACGCTGAATCTCGATCCCGCGAAAATCGAAGCGGCCATCACGAAGGAAACCACGGCCATCCTGCCCGTACATTGCTATGGCCATCCGTGCGATGTCGAAGCGATCCAGCGCATCGCCGACATGTACAACCTTAAAGTCATCTACGATGCCGCGCACGCGTTCGGCGTACGCACTGAAGCGGGCAGCATTCTGCGTGCGGGCGACCTGTCCGTGCTCAGCTTTCATGCGACCAAGGTCTTTAACACCTTCGAAGGCGGCGCGGTCATCAGCCCTGATGCGAAGACCAAGCTGCGCATCGACCGGCTGAAGAACTTCGGTTTCGTCGACGAAACCACGGTCGTGGCGCCTGGCATCAACGGCAAGATGAGCGAGGTCAATTCGGCGTTCGGCATGCTGCAGCTCCAGCATATCGACGATGCGCTCGCACGGCGGCGCGCGGTCGCATCACGGTACGCCGAGCGGCTCGAACGCGTGCGCGGCATCCGTTTGTTGCCCGTGTGCGTCGATCAGGAATCGAACAACTCGTACTTTCCGATTCTCGTGGAAAACGAATATCCGCTTTCCCGCGATGAATTGTTTGAAGCGTTCCGCGCGCAGGACATCATGGTGCGCCGCTATTTCTTCCCGCTGATTTCCGATTTTCCGATGTACCGTGGTCTGTCATCGGCGCCGCGCGCCAACCTGCCTGTCGCGGCCGATGCCGCCAGCAAGGTCATGTGCCTGCCGATCTTCCCGACGCTCACGGACGAACAGCAGGCGCGTATCGTCGCGCTTATCGAGGCGAACGCGGGGTAAGTGTCGCGCTTGTTCGAATATGAAGCCTTCCCTAAAAAGCAAACGCGGACCGTTCTTGAGCGGCCCGCGTTTTTTTTCGCATAGCGCTTGCGCGAGTCAGAATGATCACGAGATGCCGCGCCTCCATTCACTGGATGGCGCGACAGCCTGCTCAGTCGTTGGCAGCGTCCATGAACGCGCGGATACGTTGCGCGATCTTTTCGGCGACGAGCCCGTGCTTTTCGAGCAGCCAGCGATAATCGCCCGCCTTGTCGAAGCTGTCCGGCAAACCGATGATGAGTTGCGGCGGGGCACGACGCAATGCCGCCTTGTATTCCGCAACCGCGCTACCCAAGCCGCCGATGATGGAATGCTCCTCCACGGTCACGATCAGCCCGGAGCGTGCGCAGGCCGTGTCCACGGCGCCCGTATCGAGTGGTTTGATCGTATGCATGTTGATGACGCCCGCCGCGATGCCCTGTTCTTCGAGCAGCTTCGCCGCTAAAAGCGACTCATGCACCATCGATCCATTCGCGATGATCGTCACGTCGGCGCCCTCGCGCAGCGTGATCGCGCGGCCGACTCTGAACTCGTAGTCTTTCGTGTACACGGGCGGATTGTTCACCGCGCCCGTCAGGCGGATATACATTGGCCCCGTGAATTGCGCGGCGGCTTCCACCGTCTTGACGATCTCCGCGCAATCGGCGGGACACACGACCGTCATGTTGGGAATCGCGCGCATCACGGCGGCGTCCTCGATGCCGTAGTGCGAGTTGCCGAGCAGGCCCATGGAAACTCCGCTGCCTATTGCCACTGCCTTCACGTTCATCTCCATGTAGCCGAGATTCATGCGGATCTGTTCGGCGGCGCGCATCGAGATGAACGGTGCGAACGACGTCGCAAAAACGTTATAGCCCTCCTTGGCGAGTCCGGCCGCCATTCCGACGAGGTTCTGCTCCGCAATGCCGACGTTCAGAAAGCGGTCCGGATAACTCTTTTTAAAGCGATCGAGCCCGGAAGAAGTACCTAGATCCGCCGACATCACCATTACATCGGGATAACGCTCGCCGAGCGCGAGAACGGCCTGACCGAACATCCCGCGCGACCCGAGGCGCGACCACTGGCGCGCGTTACTTGCGTTGATTTCCAGCATGATGCTCCCTTAAACCGCCACGCCAAAGTCCGGCGTGCAAATGGTCTGCGATTGCGGTGCTTCCCGCGCTTCCAGGTCGGCAAGCGCCAGTTCATAGCTCGCTCGCGTGAGGCGATTGTGATGCCACTCGTTGTTATGCTCCATGAACGAGATGCCCTTGCCCTTCACTGTGTTTGCGACCAGCACGCGCGGCTTGGCTCGCACGCGCGGTGCCTCGAACGCGGCGACGAGCTGGGCGATGTCGTGGCCGTCGACTTCGATGACGTCCCAGCCGAAGCTGCGCCAGCGTGCGGCGAGATCGCCGAAGTCGATGATCTGACGCGCGTCGCCGTCGCTTTGCAGCCGGTTATAGTCGACGACCGCGGTGAGGTTGTCGAGACCGAGCTGCGCCGCCGACATCGACGCTTCCCATACCGAGCCTTCGTTGCATTCGCCGTCGCCGAGCAGCACGAAGGTGCCGAACGACTTGCCGCGCTTCTTCGCGGCAAGCGCGATGCCGACCGACATCGACAAGCCTTGCCCGAGACTGCCGTTCGACGATTCGATACCGAGTTTCAGGTTCATCACCGGGTGCGCGATGAGGTCGCTGCCGTTGGTCTGGAACGTCGCGAAGGTGGCCTCGTCGATCAAGCCCGCCGCGAGCAACGCGGGAAAGTAGCCGAGCACGCCATGTCCCTTGCTAAGTATGAAGCGGTCACGCTCCGGCCAGCGCGGATCGCGAGCGTCGTAACACAGCACGCGTGCATAGAGCGTCGCCATGATCTCGACCATCGACAGGCCACCGCCCAGATGCGTACTGAGATTGCATTGGTGGCTAATGTCGAGCATCTTGCGGCGCATCAGGCGCGCCATGTTTTCGATTTCGGGGTAGTGGTTCATGTGATTTCCTGTTCAGACGATGCCGCCGTCCACCCGCAGAATCTGGCCGCTCACGAACGCGGACAACTCCGATGCGAGGAACAACGCGACATTGGCGACGTCCTGCGACTCGCCCGCTCGCTTGAGCGCTGACGATTCGACGATCCGCTCGCGCGCGGCCGGCGTCATCTGTTCAAACATGTCGGTACGGGTCGGGCCGGGCGCGATGGCATTGACGCGAATGCCCGACGCGCCAAGTTCTGTGGCCATGCTTTCGGTCGCGCGCGCGAACGCCGCCTTGCTCGTACCGTACGCGAGCGTCCCGGCATCGGCAATGAGCGCAGCCGTCGATGTCAGGTTGATGATCGAGCCTGACTTATGCCGTGCCATCAAACGCGAAAGGCCTTGGGTCAGCAGTACCTGACCAAAGAAGTTCACATCGAAAACGCGTCGCAACTCGGCCATGGTCGTCATCTGCATCAGCCCGCCGCTCGCGGTGCCGGCGTTGTTCACGAGCACGTCGACACGCGGCGTGAGCGCCATGATCGCCTTGACGGCCGCTTTCACCGACGCTTCGTCGGCAAGTTCAAGGGGCACGCTTTGCACCTCTACGTGGCCATCGTCGGCAAGCGATGCAAGCCAAGCGGCATGCGCAGGCGTCGCCGGATCGCGCACGCACGCGATAACGCGCGCCCCTTGCGCGGCAAACGTGCGCACGATCGCGTCGCCGATGCCACGGTTCGCGCCCGTCACCACCGCAACTTTGTCCTTTAACAGCATGCCTTGTCCTAATGTTTCCAATGGTTCAGATGTCGCGCCAGATGGGTCCGCGCTCATAGACCGGTTCGAGAAGCGTCCAGTCGTCGTCGCCTAGCGGATTTCCCTCGGGAAACGGCGGCGCCGCGCCCGCGCCGATGCAGGCGAGCACCGTGCGATCCGTGTAGTAGGCGCGCAGCGCGTGCGTGACGAACGCCGAGAACGCGCGCACGTCGGCGAGCTTGCAGGCGTTTATCGCGGCGAGGCGCTGCGTCGCGTCGAGCGCTTCGAACGGCGCGCCGACACGTTCACGCGCGACTCGGACGAGCACGGCGAGAAAGGCGTCGGACTGCGCCGTTGCACGATGACGCAGCAAATAGCCTTCAAAATCCACTCGCGAGGCAGGCGGCAGGCCGAGGGCTGCATCGCCGGGCAGTATTGTGTCGAGTACGAGATCGATCATGACGTGATAGGGGACGCGGGTTGTGGCTCGCACGGCTTTGCGGGCGCGCGTGCATGCAACGGCGTTCCGGCAACAGCATCGAGATTCCGCGCAAGCCAGTCGGTCGCCATGAGCGTGATCGCCTGCGCGGTCGCGACCGGATTCACGCCGCCAGATGTGACGAACACGCTGCTGTCGACGACGAACAGATTCCTCACCGCGTGCGCCTGACCATTCCGGTTGACTACCGAGGTCGCCGGGTCGTCGCCCATTCGCGCGGTGCCCATCAAGTGCCAGCCAGTGTGGCGCACCGGTGCAAACGATGAAATTACCTTCGCGCCGGCCGCGGCAAATACCTGCTTGCTCATATCGATGGCATGAGTAAGCATGCGCTTCGTGTTCTCGCCAAGCCGGTAATGAACTTTCACGCCCGGCATGCCGCTCGAATCAAGATGGTCATAGTCGAGTTCGATTCGGTTCTCGACGTCGGGCAGATCTTCGGCGATCGCGGCGATGCCCACGGTGTGGTTGTAAAGCTTCGCAAAGCGCGCGTGATGGCCAGGGCCCAGAGGCAGCTGCCGCATGTAGTGGCCGGACACGGCGGTTTCGGCGGGAGGCGCGCCGCGCAGCACCTGCATGGTATAGCCCCGCGCAAAGTCGCGCTCGCGAGACGTTTCGTAGAATTGCTGGCTCAGAATGCACGCGCCATGCGGACCGAAACTGGACTGCAAGTCTTGCTCAAATACGCCTTCGGTGTAAGCGAGCGGATGCAACATGAGGTTGCGTCCGACCAGGCCGTTGTCGTTCAAGAGTCCGTCGGGAAACGCGCTCGACTTCGAGTTTAGCAACAAGCGCGGCGTGCCGATTCCGCTTGCCGCGAGTACAACCACGCGCGCATCGATGCGCTGCTCGCGGTTCTGTTCGTCGACATATTCCACACCGTTCGCGAGTCCGCGCGCATCGAGCGTAATTTCGCGCACGCGGCAATGCATCCGCACCTCAACGCCCTGCGCGAGCGCGGCGGGCCAGTATGTGACATCGACACTTGCTTTCGCGCCTTGCGCGCAGCCGGCGTTGCACGGGCCCAGGTTGATACACGCGGCGCGGTTGCCATGCCGATGCGTGTTGATCGCCGCATACGAAGGCCACCAGTGCCAGCCGAGGTGGTTGAATGCCGCACCCATCGCGCGACCGGCGCCGCCGAGGGGAACGGGCGGCAACAGCGTCTCGTAGTCGGGGTTGGCCGGGTCCCCGACAAGTCCCGCCACGCCCATCATGCGTTCGTTTTCGGTGAAGAACGGCTGCAGCGTGGCGTAGTCGAACGGCCAGTCATCGCCGACGCCGTCGAGGCTGCGCGTGCGGAAATCGGACGGATGAAAGCGCGGGAAATGTGCCGAGTACAGGATTGTGCTGCCGCCGAAGCCGTTGTAGTTGGCGATCGCGATCGGCGACGCGGAATCGTCGATCGGATAGTCGGCCACGTTGTTGCGGATGGCCGGATTCGAGCTATACGAGCCCGCGCGCGCGAGTTCCCAATCCGTGCGAGTCGACGGATAGTCGGCAGGCCGCGTCGCACCACCCTGTTCAAGACAGACGATGCGCAGCCCGCGCTCGCGCGACAGCCGCCACGCTGCGGCTGCACCGCTCGCACCCGAGCCAACGATCACGATGTCCGCGATATCGTTCATCGTCAGGCCGGCTTCTTCGGAGTGAACTGCTCGAGGATCTCGGGAATCGCGATCAGCATGTCTGCCTCGCAAGCGATGTCTCCGTCCACGCGAGCAATTCCGCGTCCTTTGCAGATTCCGCGCCGCCACGACAGCACTTCTGTTTCAATCTCGAACTTCTTGCCCGGCAGAACTTCCTTCCGATAGCGCACCGTGTGTTGCAGCGCGTGCGTCACCTTGCCCTTGAGGCCCGGCAGCGTCGTGATCGCGACGGTAAGCATCTGCGCGAGCGCTTCGAGTTGCAGCGCGCCGGGCATGTTAGGGCCGGAGGGGAAATGCACGGGGAAGTACCACTCGTTCATCGTCAGATTCTTGTAGCCGCGTGCGGACTTGCCGGGCACGACTTCATCGACGTGATCGATCATCAGGTAGGGATAACGGTTTGGTTGATACGCCTGCAACTCCATGCAGTTCAGGCTAAAGCCGTGCGGTAGGTGGTCGTAAGCGGTGTCCATCTGTTCCTCGAAAATTGATGCGGGCTTAGCGCACGTCGATCACGCGCGACAGGCTGGCCACGAGGTCGTAGCCGTCCCATACGATGTTCATGTCTAGCGCACGGCCGACCGGGACGACGCGATCCACGCCGCGCAGGCGTTGAGCCGTGACGAATTCGCGCAGTCGCGCCGGCTCCAGGCCGAAATAGGTGAGCGTCTGATAGCGCTCGTTGATAATCGGCGCGAGCTTGTCAAGGGCATCGAGCGTCACCTCGTGGATCGTGCCGAAGTAACCGCGGCAGGTATCCTGATCGGCGGCGAGTTCAGTGAGCGCGACGCGATACAGCACGTTGCCGTGGCACTCCACGGCCGCGACGCGTGGGTTGCCGAGCGCGTAGCGGCACGCGTCGACGAACTTGTCCATGACCTGCACCGGGCGCGGTGAGTAGCGCGTGCGCGCATGCTCGGCGAGTGCGGGCCAAAGACGCGACTGTGCCGCGGCGGCTTCGTCGGTCGCGCCGATCCAAGCGATCAACTGCGGCGACGAGCACGCTGCCTGGTCCATCAGATACAGGTCGTTGTAGAGTCGCGCGCACAGGTCGAGCAGGCCCCCGTGATCGAGTTCGAGAACAGCGCGCGGTTCGACCGCGCAAAGCGAGTAGCGATCCGAAAACGCGACTTCGCGGGCGCGCGGACGGCCCGGCAGCGTGCGCATATGCGCGACCGTCGCGTCGCCGCCCCAGACGATACGGGCATCCGCCTGCGCCATCCAGAAGCCGTTGATCGCGTCGTCGTGGTCGTAGCGCACCAGAAGCATTGCGGAAGCGAGCGGAGCGTGCTTTTCTTGGGCGAGGCATGCCGAAATCGCGTCGATGAGCAGCCGCGCGATCTCCGTCTCTTTCGACGGCAGGCGCAACACGCAGACGTTGCCCGCGAGCAGCCCGAACGCCAGCGAGAAGGCAAAATTCACCGGCACGTTCGACGGGCAGATATGGAACGAGAGCCCGAGGCCCAGACGGACTGTGCCCTCAAAGCTCTGATCGGCGTTGCGTCGCGCCGTGGCAAGTTGCGTGAGATTCGCGCGGCGGCACCAGTAAGCGAAGCTGACGACATCCGGCATCGCGCGGGCGCGCGGATGCGTGAGCAGCGTCCGCGAGAGATCCGCAAGGAAGTCCATGCGGGGTGCATGAAAGACCGGCGTCGGAGCGTTCGACACCGCGTGCGCTTGGCCGACGATCACCGTCATGCGGCTTAGGATATCAGCGGGTATAGGTATCACTGCAACCTCGTGCTTCAGCATGCTGAATGCGCCCGTGTACCGCAAAGTAAGTGCCTTTGCGTCCGCACGGACAGTCGTCGATCCCCACGATCTCGCCTTCGTCCTCGCTCAAAAGCGAATGTCCCGGATAGCTGTGCGGCAGCGTTGACAAGAGCTGGATCAGGCCACGCCCGCCGCGTTGCAAAGGGCGGAAGTCAATTGGATCGCGTACGCGGATATCCGACCATGCAGACGCGTGCAGATGGCCATGCTCGCATTCGACGAAGATCGATCCGGTCTGCTCGACCATGCCGTAGTAGCTGTGGACTCGTGCCAAGTTCGTGATTGCGCCGACGCGCCGACGGAACGTGGCGCCATCCACGGCTTGCGACTGCAACTGCTTCCAGCCGCCGCCGTGCACCAGCACACCGCGCTCGAGCGGAAGGGTCTCGCCCGCGTCTTCCAGCGCGCGTACCAGATGCAGCCAGACGACGAACGTGAAGCCGAAGACGAGGATGTCTTCGTCGGCGTGCTTGTCGAGCCATGCGCGCACGCGCTCGAGATTCAGCGACATGTCATCGTCGAGAGCGAATTCGACGTCGCGGCCGAACATCGAAAAACCTTGAATGCCAGCGGTGCGCGCTGAAAAACGGTAGCGATTCGCGATGGTCGCACGGCAGTCGATCACGAGCATTGGAAGGCGCTTCGGTCCGATCAGATCGCCGACGATGCGCGACAGCACCTTTACCTGAAGCATCGACGTTTTCCGATCGAGAAATATCTGCGATACGTTCTGCCCGCTCGTGCCGGACGATGTCATCGTCTTCACGACTTCCGCGTGCGGCACGCTCACCAGTTGCTCGTGCTTGAAAAGGCGCACGGGCAGAAACGGCAGGTCGTCAAGCGCGTTGGGAGTGGACTCGCCGTGCGCAGTCCGCACGGAAGCGAGCTTGTCGAGCATCGCGCGATACGGCGGGCACGCTTCATAGTGCAGCGCGGTGAGGCGGCGCAATTCGGCGCCGAGCAGGGCATCCTTCTCCGACTGCGGCATGCCGTACACGGGCCACTGCAGGACGTCGCTCACGACAGGCTCGCCAGACATGCGTGATCCACCTTTCCAGCCGGCAGCCGCGGCAGCGCCGCGAGGGGCTTGACGACGATTGCCGACGCATGGACGCCGATACGCTGTGCCAGTTCCGAGCGCAGCGACTGCGCCCACGCGACGGAAGGTGCGGCCTCGGAATTGGAATGCGAGTCTGGCGCGACGGCATGAATGACGAGGCGCTCATCGGTGCCGTTCGCTGCGCATTCGAAGCCGAGTTCGGCGGCGAGTTGTTCGACGGCATCCAGCGAAACGCGAATGCCAAACACCTTCAGGAAGCGATGCAGCCGCCCTTCAATGAAGAACGCGCCGTCCTCATCGAAATGGGCGAGGTCACCCGTGCGGAGCGTGCCTCGGTTGACATCCGGCAGAGCGAAGTCGGCCGCGCACTCGGCGTATCCCATCGACACGTTCGCGCCTGCATAGATGAGTTCGCCTGTTTCGCCTGCAGTTTCTATTACGCTGCCATCTGCGCGTTCGAGCGAGAGGCGGCCGCCTGGAATCGCTTGGCCAATGCTGGCGGGCTTCAATGCCGCGTCGGCCGGCGTGAGATAAGCGATACGTGCCGTGGCTTCGGTTTGACCGTACATCGCAAAGAAACGGATCCCGCGCTTCTCGCAGATCTGCGCGACATCGCGCAACTTCTCCGGACGCATGCGCCCGCCAGCCTGCGTCAGCGTGCGCACCGACGGCATGTCGATGCGCGCGAGGCGAAGGCGCAGCAGCATGTCGTAGCTATACGGCACGCCCGCGAGGCTCGTCGCCCCGTATGCGTTGAGGGTGCGCCAGAATGCGGCGCCCATCAGCGAGCGATTCGTCAGCACGACCGATGCGCCCGCGCGCAGATGGCTGTTAAGAACCGACAAGCCGTATGAGTAGCTAAGTGGCAGCGACGTTATCGCGCGCTCGTCGGGCGTGAGTCCTAGATACTCGACGATAGACGTCGCGTTCGCGACCAGATTCGTGGCGGTGAGCCGTACGAGTTTGGGCGAGCCGGTCGAACCCGAGGTAGCAAGTAGCATCGCGAGGTCGGCATGCAACGCTGGTGTCGAGCCGTCGGTTTTCGCCTTTGTGTCGTACAGGCCGTAATCCTCCATCTCGCGCACGAGCGTCGCGCCTGGGGGAGCCCATGCGGCGTTGCGCGCGATGAGTACCTGTGCCGGACGGTAAGCGTCGTACAGTGCGCCAAGCGTACTTGCATGAATCGAGCGGCTCAAGAGAAGCGGCACGGCGCCGCGTTCGAGTGCGGCGAGATAGCACAGCACGGTCGGCAGATCATTCTCGCCGACGATAAAAACGAGCTGGCGCGCGGGCAGATCCGATGCCCACTGTCCGATGGAAGCATGCAAGGCCTCGTAAGTGAGCATGCGACCGTCCTCGGCAATCAGGGCAGTGCGTTGCGAATATTGCCGGCTGACCAGGGGCACGTTCATACCTCGATGCCGTACTTCTTCAGCTTTTCGACGCCGATGGTGTACGAGCCGAATTCGATGATGTCCTCGGTTTCCATCATGATCTCGAACGCGTCCTCGAGCGCGGCGATCATGCCCATGTGGCCGACCGAATCCCAATCAGGCACGCACTGATACACGAACTCCGCGTTGAGCGCGTCGTGAGGGACCGCGAAGCAGTCCATAAATACCTTATCGTAAGTATCCCTGTTAGTCATGTTCGTTACCGGTTTCACTTGAAGACCTTGCGGTCGGTGTTGGGGCGCGCGACGCGCGCGGGATTACCGAGCGCGATCACGTTGTCGGGAATGTCGCCGTAGACGACAGACCCCATGCCGATGATCGAATTTGAGCCAATGCGCACGCCCTCCTTCA
Organism: Caballeronia sp. LZ001; assembly: GCF_031450875.1. Classification (NCBI taxonomy): domain Bacteria; kingdom Pseudomonadati; phylum Pseudomonadota; class Betaproteobacteria; order Burkholderiales; family Burkholderiaceae; genus Caballeronia; species Caballeronia sp. LZ001. The sequence goes on from NZ_JARTVX010000004.1 coordinate 3,370,673, forward strand.
CGAGTGCGCCCATGCCGATGTAGCTTGCCTGGCCAACCGTGCACGCGCCGCCAAGATTGACCATTGAGGAGACGACTGTGTAGTCGCCGATTTCGACGTCATGGCCGACGATAGCCATCGTATTGATGCTTGCGTGCGCACCGAGTCGCGCGTCGCTCGAAATCGAGCAGAACGGCGTGATGACGACCCCTGCTCCGAGTCGCGCGCTGTCCGCGACGATGGTGCTCGTGTCCACGACAATGCCCGACTGCGTACCCGCGTCGCGGAGCTTGCGCGCCAGGACTTCGCGGCCCGCCGGCTCGCCGACCGCTATCACGAATTCGGCCGAGTCGAATTGCGCGTGCAAAGATGAATCGTCGAAGCGCAGCACCGGGGCGCCATGCTTCGTGCGCGCTTCGCAGATATCGTCGACGAACGCGATCTCGGACCACTGCCCGGTGGACGCGTTCTGGCGGCGGGCGACGTCCATCACTTCTCTGCCGAAGCCGCCCGCGCCGTAAATGAAGAGTTTGCGTGTCACGTGAATGTTTGCCGTGCGTGGCGCGCAGTCCGCAATGTGTTGGGGGTGCGCGCGATTTTTCCGTGACGAGAGTATCGCCGTGGCGCCGGAAATTCGAACGACTGAAGAAACGCCGAAAAGGGTGCTTATTCGGGTTTTGAGGGAAAGCGAGAGGTCGGCGCGCAGGTCGCGCGGGTTCCTGCTGGGCTTGCAGGCGCGCAACAATTACGACGCTATTGGTGCGCCCGGCTGGGATCGAACCAGCAACCCCTGCCTTCGGAGAGATAAAAACCATGTTTTTGGAGGTTCACGGCGGTTTTGGGAATTCATAAAAATCAACGGCTTAGATAATTGGTGTTCAGGCACGTATATGCTTGTTCGCTGCGCGATCGGCCCTAAATCGGCCCTACGTTATACTTCTGCCCTATTGGCAGGGACTAGGGCATGGGTCAGAGATTCAAAATCGATCGTGATTTTTTGCGCGCTATTTGTCCGAACGGGAAGTACCAAGAATTCGTGGACGCCGATGTTCGCGCTTTCGTTGTGAAGGTCACACCGAGCGGCCGAGTCAGTTACACAATTCGTTGGACTAAGCCCGATGGCTCTCGTGGGCGGCGCGTCCTTGGCTACTGGCCGGACCTGAATCCAGGCGAGGCACGCGAACTGGCGAAGAAAGCCCTTCGCGACGTGGATAAGTCTGGCGACACGACGGCGGACGTACTCGACCGCCGTCGCAGAAAAGTCGAAGCGGAGAAGATCATCGGCACGCCGACCTTGGCCGCGTTCATCAATGATCGTTACGCCGATTGGCTGATGGCAAACACGCGCGCTAGCGCTGCGACTGTCGCCCGCCTCCGACGGTCGTTTTCTGACCATCAGGACCGCCCGCTGAGCGACTTTACCGCTTGGATCATCGAAAAATGGCGTGCGGCCCGGATGAAAGCGGGCGTCGGTGCGTCCACCGTCAATCGCGACCTGTCCGCGCTTCGTGGGCTGTTTTCTCGAGCCGTCGAGTGGGGCGTGCTTGCCGAGCATCCAATGCGCACGGTGAAGGCATTGCAAGCGCCGAGCGGCAAGGTTCGATGGCTGTCAGACGACGAGGAAGCGCGTCTGCGTGCTGCGCTCGCTGCTCGTGAAGAGCGCGAGCGCGCGGAACGCGAGAGCGCTAACGCTTGGCGAACCGCACGCGGCTACGGTCTCATGCAAAACCTTCGCGAGCTTGAGTTTGTCGATTATCTGAAGCCTGCGGTGCTGCTGTCTCTTAATACAGGCCTGCGGCAAGGCGAATTGCTTAAGCTGGACTGGCGCGACGTAAATCTAGATCGCGCGTTGCTGACCGTCGTGGATGCGTCATCGAAATCGGGAAAGCAGCGCCACATTCCACTCAATGAAGAGGCGCTCGCTGTGCTGATCTCGTGGAGAAAGCAACAAACCAAGCACAGTATCGTTTTCGCAGGCGCAACTGGCGGCGTGCGCACCGATGTGAAAACCGCATGGTCGAAGCTTCTTTTAAATGCTGAAATCACAAATTTTCGATGGCACGATATGCGGCATCACTTCGCGTCGCGGTTAGTGATGGCGGGCGTCGATTTGAACACAGTCCGCGAACTTCTCGGACATGCCGACTTGACCATGACCCTGCGCTATGCCCACCTGGCACCTGAACACTTGTCGGCGGCCGTCGCCAAGCTGGATCGACACCCACAGTCTTCTTCAGAAAACAAACATGACAGACAACAAGGTTCTCAGATTCGAAAGGCGTGAAAGCCAAAAATGCACCGATGCTAGAACCGATGATTTGCTCAATGAAATCAACACGTTTGACTACGATGATTATTTCGATCGCGCGTCTGACGGCGAGTTGCATGGCGATGAGAAAAACGAGTGGGTAATGCGGATCCTCGAATTGTTCTGCCGCGATTTTTTCAGAAATGGCGGCAATCCAAGCAAAGTGCCGCCGTGGGTCATGAGCTATATCGCGCGACAGATTTTTAAAGTTCTCGACGGGGAGCAATGGGAACGCGCATTCCCTCTGCCGTGGGCACAGCCAGATCCACACGGGAATTTTACTCGCTGTGGGAAGCGCGCTTTCGACGTCTGGACGTCTGTCAGAAATGCGCTGAAGCAGAATCCTAAGGCCAAGGTAAGTCATTTGCTGCAGGCCGAAAGCGCACGTCATAACCTATCGTACGAAGCGGTTCGGGGAGACTATTACGCCATGAAAAACGGTATTGAACAGGGGATAGGCATTCCCAAGAAATTTCTAAAAATCGACGACGAGACTTAGAATATATTTCTGCTCTAAAAATAAGAAAAGAGATCGAGAATTACAGGAGTATCGGCGCTCTCTAGACTCGCTTCACGGTTGTTCATTTGAGCAACCTAGTATTAACGAAGCGAGGAAATATGGAAGCAAGTTACACAATCCCGCAGTTCTGCGCGGCATATCACTTCAGCCGCGTCTATTACTACACGCTGAAAGCGCAGGGAAACGGCCCAAAAGAATTGCGACTAGGGCGGCGCGTTGTCATCACGCGCAAGAGCGCCGAGGAGTGGGAAGCGCTAATGCTGGCTAAGCAGACTTCAGACTTGGAGGGCCAGCGGCAATGACGACCGAAAAAATGCTGGCCCGAAGGCCAGCAAAAAGCGTTTTTGGAGGATACAGCGCTGTCATCTTAGAGAAGCGTGGCCGTCGGCACCATCAGTCGCGTACGAAAATCACTGGCTTGACGAAGTCGGAATCAGTCGTCTATCCTGTGAAACGCGGGAGGAGACACCTCTCGCTCGGGATTGCAGTCTCGATCAGCAAAAGGCGGACAACCGCCGACCGGCGGTATTTTTTCGTCCGCTGCCATGCGTTCGCCTTCAATGGCCGGGCCTTGGTGGGGGAGCGCTCGCGCTCGCCGGTTTCCTTTTGCACCGGTACTGCAACCCTGCCTTGTGCCTGGCCACCCCAATTGCAGTTGGGGGCCGGGTTCGTTGAACCTGCAAAAGGAGGCCGCACCATGCGACTCGCTCTCCCCGCTCGTTCTGAGCAAACCATCCCCCTCGTCTACATCGACATCCTTCAGTGCGCCCAGCGTGCATTGCGTGAAGCCACGTTGGCCGCTTCCGACCTGGATGCACTCGACATCACCGGAAATGCGCTTCGTCAGCTGGTGGACATCGCCCGTGCGGAGGTGCGTCATGACTAAGATCACAGAAGCGATTGTTCTGCGGCACACGACGGCGGCGGGCTTGATCGACTTCTTCTTCGAGCGCTTCGATACGGCCCATGCGTCGGACAGTGAATTGGAATACCTCGCGGGCTTCACCGGCACAGTCGCTGACATGGCTGATTCGCTGTCTACACTCACTGCGGGCATTGGTATGTTGGTCAGCGCTGATAGTCGGTCGGAGAACAAGCACCTTCGTACCGAAGCACTGCAAGGCAAAGATGAACCTGTTCTGCTCTTCCACGTTGCGGCCGAGATCGAATTGATCGCTCGTATCGCTGAAATAGCGGCGGACTCCAATTGCTACTTGCAGCGACGGTTGACCGACCGTCTCAAAGTCGCACGTTCTAGTCGTAGCTGTTTCGATGAGTACTCCTCACAGGAGGCGAACCATGGCTAATCGTTACGATCTCGCCGCCAAGGCATGGCAGATTCACGATGTCCTGCAAACCCTTTCGGCCGCACTTCCAGAAGATCAAGCGGGATGCATTGTTCCCGTGCGAGGCGTCGTGCACCTGTTGATCGATCAGGCACAAGAGGTTGCCAACAAGCTATCTGACCTGGCGTGTGGGGGAGATGAAGCGCGCGATAAGAACGTAGGCGGTTCGAAGGAGGACGTATGAGTACGGTCGATCAAGACAAGATGGTGATGGAGGTTCAGAAGAACGCGACGCAACGCGTTCGTATCTCGCATCGCTGGTACAAGGGCCGTCAGTACATCGATGTTCGTCTGGTGGTTGTCGATATGGCGGGTGAGTTCGTGCCGACTCGTCAGGGCATTATGCTTCGCCCGGAATTGCTGGGGCAGGTCATTCAAGGGCTGTCGCTGGCCGCGCGGGAGGTTGCATGAGCGATCTCGTGAATGTGGAGGCTGTCTTTGCAGACGCGCTGACAGGCGCTGGCTTCAGCGCCCCTGAAATCGTCGCGGATAGCACGATTCATCGTTTTGCTGGCCCCGAAGATAAGCGGGGCAAAAAGAGCGCTTGGTATGTGCTGCACAGCAGCCGCTTCGGTTTGGGGGCATTCGGCGATTGGAAGACTGGGTACAAAGAGAATTGGTTTGGGAGAGCCGAATCGACTTTAACGGTGGAGGAGCGCAAGCAGTGGAAGCGCGAACAGCAGCAGATCCGCGCAGCCGTCGAGCAAGAGGCGAAAGCCCGTAGGGCGGAAGCCGCAGCGAAGGCCAAGCGCATTTGGGCGAAGACGCGCGAGGCCACCGACGACAACCCCTACTGCGTTGCTAAGGGTATCAAGCCATACGGCCTGAAAGAGTTTAAGGACAAGCGCACGTTGATCGTGCCTCTTCGTGACTCAAGCGGCCAGATCGTGAGCGTGCAGTTCATCCATGCCGACGGCACGAAGCGGTTCTTAACTGGCGGCGCGAAAAAAGGTTGCTACTACTCTTTCGGGCCGAAGCCTGCGGATCGCATCATCATTGCCGAGGGTTTCGCTACGGCGGCGAGCCTGTTCGAGGCGACCGGCTTGCCGGTTGCCGTTGCATTTGACTCCGGCAACCTCAAGCCCGTAGCACTGGCAGTAAAGGCTAATTTGCCGACTGGATGCAAGATCGTAATCGCAGCCGATGACGACGTTGAAACGGCGGGCAACCCAGGCATCACGGCCGCCACCGATGCGGCGAAGTCGGTGAATGGTTTGTTGGCCGTCCCCGACTTTGGTGAAAACCGACCAACGGGCGCCTCAGACTTCAATGATCTCGCACAGCATGAGGGCAATGAGGCGGTCAAATCGCGTATAGCGGGCGCAAGAGAGCTCCGTATGACGAGAAGTGTCGCGAAGCGCTCGACGCCCACGGTGAACCTCTGTTGTGCGGCGGACGTGGTTCCTGAGCCGATTCACTGGCTCTGGCCGGAGTGGCTTGCAGCCGGAAAGCTGTCGATTCTGGCGGGACAACCGGGGTGTGGCAAGACGACGATCGGCATTTCGCTGTCTGCTGCGATTTCGAACGGCGGGCAATGGCCAGACGGCACGCAATGCAAGGAGCCCGGCAACGTGCTGATCTGGACCGGAGAGGATGGGCTCGCAGATACGCTGGTGCCACGTCTTATGGCTGCGGGCGCAAATCGGCAGCGCGTGTTTTTCGTTCAGTCCGTGACCAATGCGGATGGTGAGATACAACCCTTCGATCCGAGCCGCGATGTTCCCATTCTGTCCGCGCGTATCGACTCAATCGGCGGCGCGAGCCTACTTGTCGTCGATCCGGTTATCAGCGTGGTGAGCGGCGATTCGCACAAGTCCGGTGACGTGCGCAAATCGTTGCAGCCTCTGGTTGATCTGGGAGCAACCCACAAGTGTGCAGTTCTCGGCATCACACACTTCAGCAAAGGCTCAAAAGGCTCGGCACCGATTGAGCGAATTCTTGGCTCGCAGGCATTCGGCGCGACAGCCCGGACGATCATGATTGCTGGCAGGGATGAGTCTTCGGGACGGCGCATCTTTGCCAAGTCGAAATGCAACATTGCGGGTGACAGGGGCGGCTTCGAGTATGCGGTCGAGAATCTGGACTCGTCCGAAGGGTTGGCGTCGAGCCGGATTGTCTGGGGTGAGCCCATCGACGGATCGGCCAAGGAAATCTTGCGTGAACTCGAGGCCGATGACCCCGAGGGTGAGCCGCAAGAAGAGCGGGAATCGAAGTTTGAGCGCGCCCGCTGCATGCTCTACGAATGGCTTACACCTTTCATGAGCACCAAAGAAATGAAAGCTGCGGCGCAGGCGGAAGGGATCAGCTGGCGACGGATTGAAGCAGCAAAGGCAGCAGAAGTTTGCGCAGGAAACAAGATTCGAGCCGTAAAGCAGGGTAATGCTTGGGGCTGGATTTGGGACCATTACGCGGTTAAATACGGGAATTCAACTCCGCAATCGGTGCGCTATTCAAGTGCGCAAGAAATTCAAGTCCGCAAAAGCGCTTGCGGAGTTGGGATCGTTACTCAGCAAGGGATTGCGGGCAAGTCCGCAACTCCGCAGTCACTTTCAGTAGTTGCGGAGTTACCTGAAAAACAAGGCCAAGATCAAGCCAAGTCCGCACTCCCTCAAAACCTTTGCGGTCTTGCGGACTTGCCCGCAAACCCATACGCAGCAAGGGATTCAACTCCGCAATCAAGTCCGCAGCGCCAGAACGATTGCGGAGTTGACCATCAGCATGGAGAAACGCGATGACGCTTTCGAGGGATGGCGAAGAATTGCCCTCGTTGAGGCGGCTTCACTTAAATCGAAGTTTGTATCGAATGACAGGATAGGGCATGAATAGCGAACAGATGTTCAACCTTTCGGAATAGATCGCAGCTTGCTGTCGCTGTAAGGATGCGTTCGAAGATGAGTTAGTCCAGACGGCGGCGCTTGAAGCGGCGTATCGGATCTTTCTACCGAGAGCCGGGAACTGACGAGTCGGGAATCGAAAACGGTATGGAGAAGCTCATTCTGCTTCGCATGCTCAACGAATTTACGAAGCGCGAGCCTACCTCTATCGCGTTGGCTTTCTGACGATGACGTCTATCGCACGCGCTGGACTTCGACATGTAAGGAGTGAGGAATGACTACTGCACGAGGCACAGCTATAAGTGCGTTCGGTCTGTTAGACACTCCAGGGTCGGAGACCCCGCGACCGTGACGCTGTTCCGCTTCAAGGCCTTTCGCCCCCATCTATTCAGTACGGATTGGGGGCGGCCAAAACGGCCCTATTCGTCGGAAGACGACTGAGCCCCAAGCACGGAAGAAGCGAATTTCTCAAGATCCTGAGTCGTAAAAAAGAATCGTGCCAGTTCGCCTTTTCCAATTGCTCCGATTAGGGTTCGTTCCACCATTTCGGCGTTTTGTAATAAATTCCCAATGCTTTCACATGGTTCGCAAAATCCGCCGACGTTATCGTGCAATAGGCGGTAACTTGCTCTCCAAGCCTCATAGCCATAGTCGCCAGGCGAAACATGTTTGTGTCGAAACAGGTATGCATTTTGAGGTTCCGATCGCTTGTTGGGTCTTCGATAGCCAACATGAAAACCTCGGTTGACGAATTGGGATGATCAGATGTGTTACGCTGCTCAGCAAAAAGGGCGACAATCCGGCCGGTGAGTATATAGTCGCAACCTAAAAACCCGCGCAAGTCTTCGTGGTGATTCGCGTTCAAAAATATCTCCTTTTCGCAAATAGGATAAAAATCAAAGATCTAAACACAACAAAATCTGAGTTGCGCCGGTATTTCCGCAGAGCACTTCTGATAAGTACCCGTACTGACCATGCAAAATATTTGCACAATAAAAGGTAGGCGGAAATTGTGTGAAACGTAGCGGCAAATTGACATAAAAGAGGATAGACACTTCGTCGGGCGGATCAAAAGCTATTCCACTGGAAGATGGTCCTGAGCCTCGGGCACGCCATCGGGTGTTCGACCAGCTAACATCACTGTCAGGAGAAATCTCGGTTCCTGAAACTATGTCCTCTGATTGAACATATCTTGACGTGATGTAACGTCTATAAATTCCCTCTAGTGCCCCCAAGATATAAAGGTCGTTCGCATAGCCTTGATAAGTCCCGTTCGACAAAAATCGTTCACGGTGGTCCGTCAAGTGCTGTGCTATTGACGCGCCCAGGCTACGAAAATCCGTAGTGCCGTTGACCTGATATACAAAGAACGTTGCGTTATTTTCTCTAGCGAGGGCCCGCGCCAGCATAACTGCCTCGCCATACGTTTTGAGAGCTTCTATAAATCCACTGTCAGGCGCGCCAGTCAAATATGCCGATAAGCTGGGTTGAAAATGAGGCGGACTAATTCTTAACCCGTTGGCGAATGCGTCATCAATAGAAACAGTACTGACGACGTACACGTAGACTCCTCGCTGCAGTAGACTAAATCTCACTTCGACCATCGCTCTCTCCTAATCCGAATAGGTCATTTGTTTGCTGTAACCATTGCTTAGTGCCTCACATTTGTTGGAAATCGCCGCTGACGGTCTCGTCCGTTAAGTCCTTTCGCAAAATATCTGCACGGCAGCCGAGCTCGGCCGGCACTTGCGCTCACGCGGCGGCGAAAAAGTGGCGAAGTGGATCGCGCAAACCCGCGTCATTGCTCGATTGCCACATTCCTGTATGTCATCCGCCTTGCAAGACGACGGCCGACCATCCGCTGAAAGCCAATCAGCAGCTGTAATAATTGGACGTCTTATCGTCTCATACCGTTCTCCATATTCCGCGAGCTTTGACACGCGCTACACCTTTGACGCGAACATGACTATTTATCACTGCAACTACTCTTCCATTTAAACGCTCATGAAACGTAATTGACAAATAGTCCCTAATTGTCACTCCGAGATCGAAATTCAGACTATTTGAGCAAAGTAAAGCTGTCATTCCTTCGCTATTTAAGAGTCGCAGCGGTAAATTTTCAAGCCTGTAACTCTGGATCCTAGGAAACTCGGCAAACGAACCAGTGAATATGTAGTCTTCCAGGATGATCAAAATCCTTCTGGTTTCCGCGTGCCATTCGACACTACATCGGCGCTCGTAGGTTGTACTAATCATTGCTATTTCATAACATTGAAAGGCAAGTGGTCGTGAAGAGCATTTTAAGACGCTGCTGACTAGCCAGACGCTTCGAAGAGCGAGGCTCAAGGACGCGTTCTTACGACCTCTGTAAATGTCTGCATGTCATCGGCCGCCTTGTGTGCGACCGCACTGATAACTCGCATCAGAAATGTCTAAACGACCCATGCGCTTTCTGCGCACATTGATCGGTGTAGCAGCCTGTAACGCTAGATATAGCTACTGGGCGAGTGGCGAGAACGACGCCGGTTAGCGTGTCTTTAGAATAGTTGGGGCCTGACACGTGAATTGCCCTAACAACAAGTGGCGATTCCTCCTCAATGGTGAGAATAGAAGTCGTCTGCCCACTCTTCGGCATATTGGTATATTCCGCAATTCCGGATGCCGTGTAATTCCGGTTCATCGGCGTTATCCCAGACGGCGCTCTTAGGTTTATCAGCACCTGCTCCAAATTGGCCGACGGCCGACGATTCAAATCAGCTTCCGGCACTTGATTTATTTGCATTGCGGTGCCAATCGGATAACCGATGATATCGTCCGGTGTACTTATGCTTTTGACTGCGGCTGGCCTCCCTGACAGATTTGCATCCGGACTAGCGCCCGTCGTGCAGAGCACTGCATCACTGTCTTTCAATGACACGAACACGTCGGCCTCATCGGTCATGTCTTCAGCGCCAAGGTTGGCGCAATACCGCCGATGCAACTCGTTGAGTTCCGGCGGCCGCGAGTGCGGCTTAATCTTAAATGAACCGTCGGCAACACGCTCCATAGGGATTTTTTTCAGAACAGTTTTTGGAAGGTACCCAACCAGTACTCCGTCAATAAGCTTCGTTTTATAGGCGGGAACTTCAGCTTGTGCGGCTGAAGTAACCAATATCGCAACGATGTAAAGGACTTTAATCGCTTGATTTAATCTCATTGCAACTCCCAATGGAAAGTTTTCTCCATAGAACAGGGTCAGATTTGCGGCTGGCACTGCCCTCGAGACAGACGCATTAAACATCAGACGAGTAATGTGGCAAAGTTTACATGCCTAAGCACGGAGTTTTATAGTGGATTTAATTTGCGTAAAACTCGGTGAATTAGAATATTTAAGCGATTTTTACGATTTTCTGTGTACATTGATTTATGTTTTTTGATATATAATGTTTTTTATTGCTTTTTTAGATATATCAGGCGGCGATTGTCATACCCGTGTCACAGATTTCCACAGCGCACACGAGGCAGGAGATGGCTTCGCGTCCGCGCTCGCATCCTAAAGCGTGACCCGATCTGTGTGCGCTGTGCATCGGCAGACAGGGTTAGGGAATCGGTGATCGTTGACCACATCATCCCGTTGGCTCATGGCGGCACGGACGATGAATCGAACCTGCGCGGGTTATGCGCAGTCTGTCACGAGGCAGTGACACGCGAGCAGTTCGGGTATCGGGATCGCAAGGCGTTCGGCGCGGACGGACTGCCGGTCGATGGAGAGTGGTCGTGACGGGTCATTGGACGAATAACGGGTGGCGGGGGTAGGTCGATTTCTGGCAGTGCTGGGGGCGGACACCGAGCGTTCCCCTTCGCGACCATAAACGTGGACAAAAAAAGTAAAAAATGGCTCAACGGGGAAGGAAATCCGCCGCATCGCTGGCAATCGCGCCAACGGTGCCAATCGCGCTCGAACAGCGTCTTGCGGCCCCGCTTCACCTGAGTGACGCGGAGCGAGCGGTATGGTTGGAGCTCGTCAGCGACCAGCCGGCCGGCGCATTCAGCGCGACTCACGCTCCTTTGCTGGAGATGTACTGTCGGCACGTCGTCAATGCACGAACGATCGCCGATGAGCTGCTCAACTTCGAGCGCGCATGGCTTGCGCGTGACGATGGTCTGAAACGCTATGACCGGCTGCTGGCGATGAGCGAGCGTGAGAGCCGCGCGGCCTCGTCACTCGCCACGCGTCTTCGCATCACGCGGCAGGCCGTGGAGCACCCGACGACCGCCGGGCGGGCGATTGCCAATCAGAAGAAGGCGAGGAAACCATGGGAGCTGCCCACGTGAGCACCCGTCGTCGGCTCGCGCGCAGCAAACGCAACATTGAATGGATCGAGGCGCACTGCCGGGTACCCGAAGGCCGTCTTGTCGGTCAGCCGGTCAAGCTCACGAAGGAGCAACGGCGCTGGCTCAAGCGGATCTACGACACGCCCACGCGCACCTTCATCCTGTCGATGGCGCGCAAGAACGCCAAGACCGCGCTCTCCGCGTTTCTCGTGCTGCTGCACCTCGTCGGGCCTGAGGCGCGCGTCAACAGCCAGCTCTACAGCGCCGCTCAATCGCGCGATCAGGCGGCGGTGCTATTCGAGCTGGCGGCGAAGGTCGTGCGCATGTCGCAGGAGCTCTCGCAGTATGTGACGATCCGCGATACAGCCAAGGAAATGCTGTGCGCTGAGCTCGGCACATTTTTCAAGGCGCTCTCGGCAGACGCGTCGACCAAATTCGGTCTCAGCCCCGCGCTTGTGATCCACGATGAGCTCGGCCAGGTCAAAGGTCCGCGTTCAGAGCTGTATGAGGCCCTGGAGACGGCGAGTGCCGCTCAGGAGAGTCCGCTCTCGGTGCTCATCAGCACGCAAGCGCCGACCGACGCAGATTTGCTGAGTCTGCTGATCGACGATGCGCTCACTGGCGCTGATCCGCTTAATAAGGTCGAGCTCTACACGGCGCCTACTGATATTGATCCCTTCAGCGACCGGGCAATTCGCCTGGCTAATCCGCACTTCGACGTGTTCATGAATCAGGCCGAGGTACGTCGCATGGCAAACGACGCGAAACGCCTGCCGAGCCGCGAGGCCGCCTACCGGAACCTGATACTCAATCAGCGGGTCGAGGCGCGCAATCCGTTCGTCGCGAGCGCGATCTGGATGGAGAACGGCGAGCCGCCAGCGGACATCGACGGTGAGGAGGTCTCGGGTGGCCTCGATCTGTCAAGCGTGAGCGATCTGACCGCGCTCGTGCTGGTGTCAGACGCAGGCGACGTGCATCCGACATTCTGGTTGCCTGAGGAAGGCCTTGCCGAGAAGGCCCGGGCCGATCGTGTGCCCTACGACGTGTGGGCGCGTGACGGCGTTTTGCAAACCACACCTGGTCGCGCGATTGAATACGAGTTCATCGCCGAGCATCTGCGCACGGTATTCGACCGCTGTCATGTGAAGGCGCTGGCGTTCGACCGGTACAACATGCGCTTTCTGAAACCGTGGCTTGAACGAGTCGGCTTCACCGAGGAGGAACTGAGCCGTTTTGTCGAGTTTGGGCAAGGCTTCGTGTCGATGTCACCCGCAATTCGCGAGCTCGAAGCGCGACTGCTCGCACGCAAGCTGCGCCACGGCCGACACCCCGTGCTGACCATGTGCGCCGTGAACGCGGTGACGGTCTCGGACCCTGCGGGCAACCGCAAATTCACCAAGCAGAAGGCCACAGGGCGCATTGACGGGATAGTAGCGCTGGCGATGGCAGTGGGCGCAACGCAACTTAATGCGGAGGAAATGGAGAAAGAACCGCAGATGTTCTTCATCTAGGCATTGAAATTGCATTAAATGCGTGTTATACCGCATCGATGCACAATTACTATCGACCAATCCCGGTTCTAACGCAATTCGTTGCGAAGAACACGCCCGTACCGTCGAATAAAGCGTTCTCCCGACTTCAGGTCAAACGCCTCGACGAGGATTCCCGCACCCTCACCGGTATCGCCAGCACGCCTACTCCTGATCGCGTGGGCGATGTTGTCGTGCCGGATGGCATCCAGTTCAAGACGCCGTTTCCGCTGTTGTGGCAGCACGACCCGCGTCGGCCGATCGGCACCGTGACGAAATTGACTGTGACCCAGGCGGGCGTCGAAGTCGAGGCAAGCATCGCCCCCGCGGGGACTGCGGCCTACATCGACGAGGCCTACAGCTTAATCAAGGCGGGGCTCGTGCCGGGACTGTCGATCGGCTTTCGTCCCATCGACGCGGAGTTCGACCGCTCAACCGGGGGCTTTCTCATCAAGGCGTGCGAGCTCTTCGAAATCAGTGCCGTCACCATCCCGGCGAGCGCCGACGCCGCCATTCAAACCATCAAATCGCATGACAGCGCACACGGGGCTATGCCCGTCGTGCGCTTGAGCGCATCTCGCCCCAAGGAAACCGATATGACCATCGCAGAACGACTCAAGGCTGTCGCCACCCGGCGCGCCGCCCACCTCGAACGACGCAAGGCGCTTATGGACGCGGCCGCTGCCGAGGGCGAGCGCACGCTCAATGACGACGAGTCGGCCGAATACGACCAGCTCGGCCTTGAACTGAAGTCGCTGGACGCTCACGAGGTGCGGCTCAAGGAGCAGCAAGCCCTTGAAGCGAAGTCGGCCGTGCCGGTCTCGGGCGGCCCCGCCTCGCACGCCCCGATCATGCTTAAGCCAAATGTAGCCAAGGGCACGGCTTTTACACGCTACGCCATCGCGCTGATGCGCTCCAAGGGTAACGTCATGCAGGCCGTCGAGATCGCCAAGGAGTGGAAGGACTCGACGCCTGAGGTCGAGTTGGTGCTCAAGGCGGCGGTGCAGGCGGGGACCACCACCGATCCGGCGTGGGCCAAGCCGCTGGTGGAGTATCAGAGCATGGCGAGCGAATTCATCGACTTGCTGCGCCCGGCCACGATTGTCGGGCGCATCGAGCACTTCCGGCGCGTGCCGTTCAACATCAAGGTGCCCGGTCAGGTCACGGGCTCCTCGGTCAACTGGGTCGGAGAAGGCAAGCCCACGCCTGTCTCCTCCTTGGCCTTTAACACCACCTCGCTCGGCCACTCGAAGGTCGCGGGTCTGGTGGTCATGACCGAGGAGCTGGTGCGCTTCTCAAGCCCTAGCGCCGAGGCGCTGGTTCAGCAAGACCTGATCGCAACGGTGGGCGGCTTTCTTGACGGCCAGTTCATCGATCCGAAGAAGGCCGAAGGGGAGTACGGCGTCTCGCCCGCGTCCATCACGCATGACCTGAACCCGATCAAGGCATCAGGCGTCGATGCGGCGGCCGTGCGCGCGGACGTGAAGGCCGCATTCGACGCCTTCATCGCGGCCAATCTATCGGTCGCCAAGGCGGTCTGGGTCATGTCCGAGAGCACGGCGCTGGCGCTCTCGATGATGCACAACGCGCTGGCGCAACCGGAGTTCCCGGGCCTCACGATGGCGGGCGGCACCTTCTTCGGGCTTCCTGCGCTGCTCTCGCAAACCGCCGGCGACATGATGATTCTCGCCAATGCGTCGGAAATCCTGCTGGCTGACGATGGTGATGTGACGCTCGACGCGAGCCGCGAGGCGTCGGTCGAGATGGAAAGCGGGCCTAAGGGCGGTGCCACGCAGCTCGTCTCGCTCTGGCAGAACGGCTTCGTTGCGATGAAGGCCGCGCGTTTCATCAACTGGAAGCGCCGCCGCACGCAGGCTGTCCAGTACATCACGGGCGTGAAGTACGGCGCGCCCAAGGCTTAAGCGGAATCATTGATGCGCCTGTTTCCGTGGCATAACAAGTCGGCTCCTCGCGCCTCGGTCGTCTCGGCCCGGTCAGTGCACAGCGCGCAAGCTGTCCCGGTCGGCGCAAACAGCTTTATCGGCATGATCCGCGAGGCGTTTGCGGGCGCGTGGCAATCCGGCGAAACGCTCGACTGTCGAGAGAATCTGCTGGCCTTCTCGGCCGTCTACGCGTGCGTCGATCGCATCGCCTCGGACATCGCCAAGCTTGGCGTGCGCTACGTCAGGCGCGAGGGCGTGATCTGGCAGGATTACCGTGCGCCGCGTTTCACGACGCCACTGCGCCGCCCGAATCCGTATCAGAACCGCATCCAGTTCATCAAGGCGTGGCAAAGCTCCAAACTACTCTTTGGCAACGCTTACGTGCTGCTAATGAGAGACGCGATGCGCAATGTTATTGCCATGTACGTGCTTGATCCGACGCGCGTGCGGCCATTGGTGGCCACAAGCGGCGCGGTGTTTTACCAACTCGGCACGGATGCGCTCAGAGGCCTGCCCGAGCAAATCACGGTTCCCGCCTGCGAAATCATCCACGATCGGGGCATTTGCCCATGGCATCCGCTCATTGGCGTGTCGCCTATCGTGGCGGCGGCCGCCGCCGGCACGATGGGCAACCGTATCCAGTTCAACAGCCGCAAGTTCTTCGGCAACCTGTCGCGCCCCGGCGGCATCCTCTCGACCGACGGCAAGATCAGCGATGAGACCGCCAACCGCCTCAAAACGCAGTGGGAAACGAACTACAGCGGCGAGAACGCCGGACGCGTGGCCGTCGTCGGGGACGGCCTGAAATACGCCACCGTCATGATGAGCGCCATCGACGCACAGCTCATCGAGCAACTCAAATGGGCGGTGGAGGATGTCGCGCGCTGCTATCACGTGCCGCTCTACAAGATCGGTGCGGACCCGACCGGCTCGAAGACGGCGGCCAACATCGGCGCGCTTGAGCAGTCCTATTACACCGACTGTCTGCAAGCGCCGATCGAGGAGCTCGAGCTTTGCCTGGACGAGGGGCTTGACGTGCCAGACGGGCAAGGCTTTGAGGTCGATGTGCGGGATCTGTTGCGCATGGACCCGGTAGCACGCTACGACGCGCATTCCAAAGCGGTGGGCGGCGGGTGGATGATGCCGAACGAGGCGCGCGCGGCCGAGAACCTGCCGCCGGTCGCAGGCGGCGACACGCCCTATCTCCAGCAGCAGAACTTCGCGCTCTCGGCGCTGGCCGCGCGCGACAAGCAGCCCGCGCCAAGCAGCACGGCCGCGCGCACCGAACCGAACGAGGAGCCGACCGATGGCAACGAGCCCGAGTAAGCCGCTGGTGTCGATCACGCGTGCCTGTGCACATTTGCGCGTCTCGCTCGGTGAGGATGACGCTGCCATCAACGACCTCATCAGCGCGGCAAGCGACATCGTGATCGACTATCTGAAGAAGCCCGCGCCTGAGGAGTGGAAAGTCGAGAGCGATTTGACGCCGAGCACAGTGCCGGGACCGGTTCGCTCGGCTGTGCTGCTCGTGCTGGGGCACCTGTACGCCGATCGCGAGGGCGGCGCAAGTCCAATCAGCCCGGCGGTCGAGTCGTTGCTTATGCGCTTTCGTGATCCGGCGGTGGCGTGATGCTCAGAGCTGGCTCACTCAACCGGACGGTGCGCATCGAACGGCGTGCCAAGGCGAAACCACAGGATTTTGAAATACGCTGGGAGGAAGTAGCGACGGTGCCCGCAAACATCCGCATGCTCAGCGGCAAAGAGATGATGGCGTCCAACGCAAACATTTCGATGGGCACGGCGAGCATCCGCATTCGCTATCGCACAGATGTGAAGGCGGGCATGCGCGTCGTCCATGGTGACGCGGCGTTTCACGTGACCGCCGTGTTGCCCGATTATGCGAGACGTGAGCATGTCGATCTCACCTGCGAGACGAGCAGCATCGATATGCCGCCAAGCTGACCTTACCTAGGCGTACCCCCGATTCGAGGACAATTGCCAACCAGAACGCCCTAAACGGTCTATCTTGGTTGTTCGGCCATGACGGTTGTTTTGGCTTGCTCGGCAGCCAGCGATTGCAAAGCGTGTCGATGGGACGAAACCTCAGCGAGAAAGTATCGGCAGCAAACGGCCCCTGAGATCATTGCTGCAAGTACGGCAATTCGAAAGATATCTTTCGTCACCTTTATACGCATCCCAATCCACGCGTCCTGTGGGCAGATAGAGAAGCCGCAGCCGAAAGTCCATGATCGGCCCTCGTGCGGCCCTGCTCAACGATCGCCTTTGCTTTTGAGCCAGCTAATCGGGCGGAAACCCTTGTCAAGCTTGGCGCGCCCGGCTGGGATCGAACCAGCAACCCCTGCCTTCGGAGGGCAGTACTCTATCCATTGAGCTACGGGCGCGTTGACGAGGATCTTGGCTGCGGGGGACGCTGGAGAAGCGTCTGCAAGACCCATGCGAATCCGAGAGAATACCTGTTTTCGATGAATCCGTCCATCGCGCGGCCTGCGCGAGCGCCTTTCGTGGAAGCTCGGAACCCGCGCCGGTTCGGGTAAACGCGCGTGAAACCAAAGCAGGCGGCCCACGCCCTGCGTTAAACGTTCCGTCTATAATCGACCGTGCCCTCATACAGAAGGAGGGCACTCGCGGTAGCCACACGCTGTCACTGAACCGACTCACCTAGAAAAAACGGGAGACGAGACAAGCATGAGCGAAGCACCCCACGGAGCCCCAATAAAAACACCCGGCCAACTCATCGCGGCGGTGATCGCGGGGTTTGGTATACCGGTCGCCATCATCATCCTGCTCGCGGTCTATGTGAATAACTCGACTCGCACCGGCGCCGGCACCGACCTCGAAGCTTCGGTCAAGGAACGTATTGCACCGGCCGCTCAAGTCGATATCCGCGACGCCAACGCGCCACGCGTCTACAAGACCGGCGAACAAGTCTTCAAGGCCGTGTGCTCGGCCTGTCACGCGGCAGGAACCGCAGGCGCGCCCAAGTTCGGCGATGCCAGCGCCTGGGCCCCGCGCATCAGCGAAGGCTACGACACGCTTCTGCATAACGCGCTCAACGGCAAGGGCGCCATGCCCGCGCGCGGCGGCACGAGCCCTGACGACTATAGTGACTTCGAAATCGCTCGCGCAGTCGTCTACATGGCCAACGACGGCGGCGCCAAGTTCCCCGAACCGGCTCAACCCGCTTCTGGCGCAACGGCAGGCGCCGCGGCTCCCGCAGCCGGAGCATCCGGCGCGGCGGCTGGCGCGAGTTCGACGGAGAACGCTCAGGCTGCGGCGGCAGTCGCCGCGCTGGCATCGGTGCCGCAGGCGGCTGCTCCGGCAGCGGGCGCGCAAAGCGCCGATGCATCGCAAGCCGGCAAGGCGCTCTATGAGCAGGTTTGTCAGGCGTGCCACGCGGCCGGCGTGCTCAACGCACCGAAGTTCGGCGACAAGGAAGCATGGGCGCCGCGCTTGAAAGATCCGATGGACACCGTCTACAACTACGCGCTGCACGGCAAGGGCGCGATGCCGGCGAAAGGCGGATCGAACGCATCCGATGCGGACGTGAAAGCCGCCGTCGATTACATGGTGAATGCTTCGAAGTGAATGGCGGCGGTAAAAGCCCTGCGTGCGTGTGAGCGTCGCGGGGCTTTGCTTTTACAACGCGATATTCGCCGAACGAGGAGTTAGCCGGCTTGTCGTTCGACCGTAGCCACCGGGACCGCGTCTGCAGCTTTGAAGCGCAGAAAATCTCACGCATACGCTCGACGCGCTTCAAGACTGCCAAGCGCGCAGCGCTCATCACCCCTTCTGCAACATCGCCTTCAACATCGCCATCCGATCCTTCGGCGACAACGGTGCTTCGTCGGCCGTCGGCGGCGGTGCATCGTCGAGCAGCATCTCGGGGATGAAGCGCGATGGCTCGCACACCACCGTTTCCCGCGCGCGCTTGCGCTTCTTGCACCAGTTCAGATGCAGGCTGCGCTGCGCCCGCGTGATCGCCACATACATGAGCCGCCGTTCTTCCTCGATACGCGCGGAATCCACTGGCGCGTCATCGTCCGAACTGCCGCGATGCGGCATGATGCCTTCCTCCACGCCCACCAGAAACACGTGCGGATATTCGAGCCCCTTCGAAGCATGCACCGTCGATAGCCGCACCGCATCCGGATCTTCATCGCGGCCTTCGAGCATGGACATCAGCGCGACGGTTTGAATCAGGCCGAGCAGATTTTTCCCGTCATCCGAAAGACCGTCGGCCGTATCGAACCCGGTCTGTTCCGCTTCCGCCGATGGCTCCGGCTTCGTGCCCTTCCGCTTGAGCCACTCGCAGAATTCGAGCACGTTCTGCCACTTCGATTGCGCCTGCCGTTCGTCGTAGGCATCGTAGAGATACGCTTCGTAGTGGATCGCTTCCATCATGTCGTCGAGCACGGTGCTCGCCGGTTCGCGCGCGGCGCGGTCCGACAGCCTGCGAATCCACTCGCAAAAAGTGCGCAGCGGTTCCACTTGCCGCGCCGACAAGCGCGCCTCGATACCGCCCATGAACACGGCCTCGAAGAGCGACACCTTCGCCGCGCCGGCGAACGCGCCGAGCGCTTCGAGCGTCGTGTTGCCGACACCGCGACGCGGCGTCGTGATCGCGCGGATGAACGCGGGATCGTCGTCGGGATTCGCGATCAGCCGCAAATACGCGATGATGTCCTTGATCTCGGCGCGGTCGAAAAACGACTGCCCGCCCGACAGCACATACGGAATGCGCTCGCGCCGCAAAACCTGTTCGAAGATGCGCGCCTGAAAGTTGCCGCGATACAGAATGGCGTAGTCGCGAAACGCCGCGCGCCGTTCGAACTTGTGCGCCGACAGCCGGAACACGACGGACTCCGCTTCATGCTCTTCGTCATTGCAACCGGTCACGGTGATGCTGTCGCCCATGCCGTGCTCGGACCAGAGCTTCTTCTCGAACAGTTTGGGATTGTTGGCGATCACATTGTTCGCCGCTGTCAGAATCCGCACCGTCGAGCGATAGTTCTGCTCCAGCTTTACCACATGCAGTTTCGGGAAGTCCTTGCTCAACTGTCCGAGGTTTTCCAGCGTGGCGCCACGCCAGCCGTAAATGGCCTGATCGTCGTCGCCCACGGCGGTGAAGGCGGCGCGCGGACCAGCCAGCAGCTTCAACAACTCGTACTGACAGGCGTTGGTGTCCTGATACTCGTCGATCAAGAGATATCGCAGACGGTTCTGCCACTTATCGCGAACCTGCTCGTTTTCGGCGAACAGTTGCGCGGGACGCAGGATGAGATCGTCGAAATCCAGCGCCTGATACGCATGCAAGGTCGCCGCGTAGCTCCGATAAACAATCGCCGCCTGATGCTCGTCTTCGTTGTTCGCGAGCACGGACGCCTGATCGGGCGAGACCATCGCGTTCTTCCACAGCGAGATGATCGACTGCACCTTGCGGATCAAGCCCTTGTCGGTCGTGCCGAGCTGCTCCTGAACCATGCCGAAGCAATCGTCCGAATCCATGATGGAGAACTGCGGTTTAAGGCCGACATGTTCCGCTTCCTGACGCATGATCTGCACGCCGAGCGAGTGAAACGTGCAGATGGTCAACTGATTCACGGGCACCTTGCGGCCTTCCTTGCCGGGCGTCGTGAGCGTTTTGCCTTCGAGCAGCTTCGCGGTGCGCTCGCGCATTTCGAGCGCGGCCTTGTTGGTGAAGGTGAGGGCGGCAATGTGCCTAGGCTCGAAGCCGCGTCCTTCGATCAAATGCGCGATCTTCTGCGTGATCACGCGCGTCTTGCCGCTGCCCGCACCGGCGAGCACGAGACAGGGACCGTCGAGATAGCGCACGGCTTCGCTTTGCGCGGCGTTCAGACCTGCGGACATCGTTTTGGACTTTGAGTTGAGGCTCGCGGCGGCGCCGGTGCCTGATGGACTGCGCGCATCGCAGCGACGCGCGTGCGACCGCAAAAAATGCGCGAGAGCGCGATGTTAACACGATAGAACGCGACGGGTTTTGGCCCTCGTTCGTTTGGACGATGGGTGGCGCTCGCGATTGCGTCTTGTCGCCAAGCGGGACCATCGTCCGTCAATCGGCGGATGATCGTGACGCCGCCGTGAACAACGCATCGAGCGCGCCGCGTCCAACTGACATGCCACAATATCCAGCCGGATTACCGATTCAAAGGACGCCAAGCATGAGTTCAAAACTGAAAGTCGGCGTGATGGGCTATGGTCTGGCGGGCGCGACGTTTCACGCGCCGGTCATCGAACACTGCGGCCGCGCGGAGGTAACGGCCATCGCGACGAGCCAGGCCGAGCGCGCCGAGGCCGATTATCCCGATGCACGGATCGTCGCCGATTTCGATGCGCTCCTCGCCATCGACGCGCTCGATTGCATCGTCATCGCCACACCTAACGACACGCACTTCGACCTCGCGCATCGCGCGTTGTCGGCGGCCAAGCATGTGGTCGTCGACAAACCCGTGACGCTTTCCTCGCGCGATGCCCGCACGCTCGCCGATCTCGCCGCATCGCGCGGGCTTCTGTTCGCGCCGTTCCACAATCGCCGTTGGGATGGCGATTTCATGACCGTGCGCGCGTTGATCGAAAGCGGGCGGCTTGGGCGCATCACGCATTACGAATCGCATTTCGACCGCTTTCGTCCGAAAGTGCCGCAGCGCTGGCGTGAGGAAGCATCGCGCGGCGGCGGCTTGCTGTTCGATCTCGGGCCGCATCTGATCGATCAGGCGCTGACGTTGTTCGGCGCGCCCGCGACGGTGACGGCGTTCGTGAAGGCGCATC
The DNA here is from genome assembly GCF_031450875.1 of Caballeronia sp. LZ001. NCBI lineage: Bacteria > Pseudomonadati > Pseudomonadota > Betaproteobacteria > Burkholderiales > Burkholderiaceae > Caballeronia > Caballeronia sp. LZ001. The sequence goes on from NZ_JARTVX010000004.1 coordinate 3,392,253, forward strand.
GCGACCACGCGCATGCGCCGGATTACGTGCATCTCGTGCTCGGCTATGCGGATAAGGAAGTCGTTCTGCATGCAAGCGCGCTCGCGGCGCTCGATCCGCCGCGTTTCACGATTCACGGCACGCGCGGCAGCTATGTGAAGAGCGGGCTCGATGTGCAGGAAGATCAACTGCGCTCCGGCATGCGGCCGGGGCATTCGGAATTCGGCAAGAACCCGCCGGGCTTGCTGCGCGAAGTCGATGGCGATCACGATCTGCGTCAGGCTTTCGCCACCCGCGACGGAGCGTATGTGGAGTTTTATCGGGCGCTAGCGGGGGCCGTGCTGGACGGCAAACCGTTCCCCGTTAAGCCGCAGGATGCGGTGGACGTGATGGCGATCATCGAGTTGGCTATTCAGAGTGAAAAGGAAGGGCGGCGGGTGGAGTTTGTTCGACATTGACGAAGCGGCCTTTGCGCTCACTCGAACGATTGCGGCAATAATTCCGTGCCTTCCAGCAGGGGCATTTAATTCACAATAAAGAGACAAACGCCTGGCGCGATCGAGGCGGTAATATTTCGAATCGACCGCAAACGAATATCCGGAGTGCGTTCCCTTGAATGTCCCGAAAGCTGTTGCAACAGAATGGCTATGCGATCTGATCGATATGGTGATCACGGCGCAGAGCAACGAATTCCAGGTAAGGCGCATCGAGCGAGAAGCGCTTGCGTTCTTGAGCAAGGGCCGCGAACGTCCTGAGATATGTTGGCTCGTACTCGCATTCACCGCGTTCCTCCGTGGTGATCGCGACGAATGCGTTCGTTGCTCCGAAGCCGCGCAGGCATTGGTGAGGCATGACGTCACCATTCTGACCAATGTGGCGTCGCTAATGTGCGATCTCGGAGAGCCGCGCATGGCGGTGAACTACGCGCGCTTGCTCGCCGATACGCAGCGTAGCGACCCGACAGGCCGGATCAAGGCAGCGCGTGTATTCGTCACGGCGCTGCAGGTCGAAGAGGCGGCGGCAGTCATGCTTGCTCATGATCTCAATGCAACCGTTGCCGAAGGCGATGCGGAGCTACCGCGCGACATCGAAGCGACGGCACAGATCTTTCTTCGTTGCGGCGTCGATGCCGAGCAACGGCTTGCTTTGTTGGAAACGGCGGTCGAAGCAATCCGCTCGCAGGGCTGCATGATTCGCGGCAGCAGGTTGATGATTTACGACGACACAACGAGATACGAGCTTTATGTCGACGAAACTGCAAGCCAGTGTGGAAACGTCAACTTTGCGATTGCCGAGGCATTGACCACGACCTTCGATAACGCGTACCCAGAGGTGATTACCTTCGTCTGTCGCCCTGTTGGTTCGCTTAGTGCGCTTGCCTCCCGCAGTGCGCTAATGGAGGTGGTGCAATGAGCATCGAGGTTTCCGATCTTCTGCATCTTGCGCAGCAGTTGTCGGCAGGCAATAGCGAATGTGAATGGCGATCCGGCGCGTCGCGAGCTTATTACGCCGCTTATCACAAAACGCTTGCCGTGGCGGACGCCTGCTTGCCGTCAACGCGCGAGGTTGCCGGTCAACATGAACGGCTGACAAATCGGCTCATGACCGTAGGGAACAAAGGCCGCGCGCTGGCCTACGTGCTCATCGACCTAAAAAAAGTGCGTACGCACGCGGATTACCATCTCACGGAGCCGTTTAGTCAGCACGACGCCACCGACCTCGTCGCGAACTGTCTGGCGTTCTTGCCGAAAACCGATGCATTTCAGGGGCAAATCAACTCGACCCTGTCAACGACGTTCTGAGGCCGACGCATGGCGAGGCATCGTCGCCAGCCACAACCCGCTCCACCGCACACTCAGCCCCGTCCGAATCCGTTTGACAAGCCCAATTCGGTCGCGTAAATTCGGCCGCACGCGTCGGGAGAGCGCGTGGCTTCTGTCGATTCCAAAATCGCCAAGCGAGCCGCGCCGCCGAAGGGGCACACCCACAAACTCTCAGGCAAAAGGACCGGCCGCGTCGAAGAAATCGCCCTTTCGGGCAATTTTTTCGCACTCTGGAGAGCGGCAGCGGCATCGAACGATGTCAGCAGCCCACCGAAGGGGCGCGCGACGGATTTTTTTGATCCGCGCAATCTCTCAGGTACCGAGGACAGAGGGGTCACGCATCGCAACCGCCAGCCGGTATGCGCTTTGCGCTGCTGAAATTCAGCGAGCAAAGGCATAGTCCGCGGCGAAGGCAGATATCTGCGCGCTGCGTGGCCTTTTTTGTTTCGCGAACCGAGGCCCCGATGACCGCTCTTCAACACACGCCCTTGCATGCCGCCCACCTCGCGCTCAACGCGCGCATGGTCGATTTCGGCGGCTGGGACATGCCCGTCAACTACGGTTCGCAAATCGACGAACATCACGCCGTCCGAACCGACGCGGGCATGTTCGACGTATCGCACATGCGCGTCGTCGATTTCGAAGGCGACGCCGTTCGGCCCTTCTTTCTGCACGCCATCGCCAATAACGTCGACAAGCTGACGACGCCCGGCCGCGCACTGTATTCGTGCCTGCTCAAGACCGACGGCGGCGTCATCGACGATCTGATCGTCTACTACTTCTCCGAAACGAGTTTCCGCGTGGTCGTGAACGCGAGCACGGCGGATAAAGACATCGCGTGGTTCCAGCAACTGAACGCGGAAGGTGGTTTCGATCTGTCGATCCGCCCGCGCGGCGATTTCGGCATCATCGCGGTGCAAGGTCCGAATGCACGCGAAAAGGTCTGGCAAGTGCTGCCGCAGACGCGCGCCGAAACCGAATCGCTCAAACCCTTCAATGCGGCGAAGTTCGCAACCACGCCCTTCGGCGAACTGATGCTCGCGCGCACCGGCTACACGGGCGAGGACGGCTTCGAGATCGTGGTTTCCGCCACGAACGTGGAAGCGCTGTGGAACGCGCTCCGTGAAGCCGGCGTGAAGCCCGCAGGCCTCGGCGCACGCGACACCTTGCGTCTCGAAGCCGGCATGAATCTCTACGGCCAGGACATGGATGAAACCGTGTCGCCGCTCGACGCCGGCCTCGCCTGGACCGTCGACCTGAAAACCCCGCGCGATTTCGTCGGCCGCGCCGCGCTCGAAGCGAACGGCTCGCAGTCGAACTTCGTCGGGCTCGTGCTCATCAAGGAGAACCGGCGTGCGGCTGGCGTGCTGCGCGCGCATCAGAAGGTCGTCACGGCGCACGGCGAAGGCGAGATCACGAGCGGCACGTTTTCGCCGTCGATGCAGGAGTCGATTGCGTTCGCTCGCGTCCCGACGCAAGTGGCGATCGGCGATACGGTGCAAGTGCTCATCCGCGACAAGCAAGTTGCCGCGCGCGTGGTAAAACTTCCGTTCGTGCGCAACGGCAAGACGCTCGTGAGCCTTTGAGGCCCGACAGCGGACGAACGTGGCGCGCGCCATCCGATCACGAATCCCACGAACGAATTACGCAAGGAGCATCCAATGAGCATCCCGGCCGATCTGAAATATACCGAATCGCATGAATGGGTCCGCGCCGAATCCGACGGCACACTGACCATCGGCATTACCGATCACGCGCAAGAAGCGCTGGGCGACATCGTGTTCGTCGAACTGCCCGCGGCGGGCAAGGCAGTCGCGGCGGGCGACGCCATCGCGGTGATCGAATCCGTGAAAGCGGCATCCGATATTTACGCGCCGGTGTCGGGCGAAGTCGTCGCCGCGAACGACGCGTTGACTTCGTCGCCGGATTCGGTGAATGGCGCACCGTACGAAAGCTGGCTCTTCAAGATCAAGCCGGCCGCCGACGCCAGTCTCGACAAGCTGCTCGACGCCGAAGGCTACGGCAAGTCGATCGGCGAATAACTCATCTCAATGACGAAAGCGGTTGCGTTTCCAACCGGCCGCTTTGCAGGAATTCACATGAAGCTCGAACATCCGGATCACCTGATGAACCGCACCTCCCTGTCCCTCGCCGCGCTCGAATGCCATGACGCATTCGCGGCACGGCACATCGGTCCCGGCGATGCCGACCAGCGCGCCATGCTCGACGCGCTCGGGTTCGCATCGCGCGCGGCGTTCATCGACGCGGTGATTCCGGAATCGATCCGCCGCCAGGAAACGCTGCCGCTCGGCGCGTTCACGCAGCCGAAAAGCGAAGCGGAAGCGCTCGCGTCGCTGCGCAAGCTGGCGAACGAGAATCTCGTGTTTCGCACGTATATCGGCCAGGGTTATTACGGCACGCACACGCCGGGCGTGATTCTGCGCAACGTGCTGGAAAATCCGGCGTGGTACACGGCTTATACGCCGTATCAGCCCGAGATTTCGCAAGGGCGTCTGGAAGCGCTTCTGAACTTTCAGCAGATGGTGATGGATCTCACGGGTCTCGCCATCTCGAACGCGTCGCTGCTCGACGAAGCCACCGCCGCCGCCGAAGCCATGACGCTTCTGCAACGCGTCGGCAAGCCGAAATCGAACCTGTTCTATGTGGCCGACGACGTGCTGCCGCAGACCATCGAAGTGGTGAAGACACGCGCTAAGCCGGCGGGCATCGACGTGCACGTGGGACCGGCCGCGGATGCCGCGAGCGCGAACGCATTCGGCGTGCTGCTGCAATATCCCGGCGCGAATGGCGACGTTCGCGACTACCGCGCGCTCGCCGAAGCGGTGCATGCGGCGGGCGGTTACGTGATCGCCGCAGCCGACTTGCTGGCGCTCACGCTCATCACGCCGCCAGGCGAATGGGGCGCGGACGTGGCTATCGGCAATACGCAGCGTTTCGGCGTGCCGGTCGGCTTCGGCGGTCCGCACGCGGCGTACATGGCCGTGCGCGACGAATTCAAGCGTCAGATGCCGGGCCGTCTCGTCGGCGTGACTATCGACGCGCAAGGCAATTCCGCGCTGCGTCTCGCGCTGCAAACGCGCGAACAGCATATCCGCCGCGAAAAGGCGACGTCGAATGTCTGCACGGCGCAGGCGCTGCTCGCGATCATGGCGAGCATGTACGCGGTCTATCACGGCCCGCAGGGTCTCAAGACCATTGCGCTGCGCGTGAATCGCGTCGCGTCGGTGTTCGCGGCGGGCGTGCGAAAGCTCGGCTACGCGCTGACCAACGACACGTTCTTCGATACCGTGACCATCGAAAGCGGCGCGAGCACCAACGCGCTGCATCAGGCCGCTTACGCCGCGCATGTGAATCTGCGTCATGTGAGCGTGAATCGCGTCGGTGTGTCGCTCGATGAAACCACGACGCGCGACGATCTCACGAAGCTCTTCGCGCTGTTCGCCGAAGTCGCGGGCAAGAACGAGACGTTCGATATCGACGCACTCGATGCATCGCTTGCCGATCCATTGCCCGCAGATCTCAAGCGCACGAGCGAATACCTCACGCATCCGGTTTTCAATCGCCATCATTCCGAGCACGAAATGCTGCGCTATCTGCGCAGTCTCGCGGACAAGGACCTCGCGCTCGACCGCACGATGATCCCGCTCGGCTCCTGCACGATGAAGCTCAACGCGACCTCCGAAATGCTGCCGGTCACGTGGCCCGAGTTCGCGCAGATTCATCCATTCGCGCCTGCGGAACAGACGGTCGGCTATCGCACGATGATCGATCAGCTCGAACAGATGCTCGTCGCGTGCACCGGCTATGCGGCGGTGTCGTTGCAGCCGAACGCCGGTTCGCAGGGCGAATACGCCGGCTTGCTCATCATTCACGCGTATCACGAGTCGCGCGGCGAAGGGCATCGCAATGTGTGTCTGATTCCGGCGTCCGCGCACGGCACGAATCCGGCTTCGGCGCAGATGGCGGGCATGCAGGTCGTCGTCGTTGCATGCGATACGAACGGCAACGTCGATATCGAAGACCTGAAGGCGAAGGCCGAAAAGCATTCGGCGAATCTCGCGGCGATCATGATCACGTATCCGTCGACGCATGGCGTGTTCGAGCGCAACGTCCGCGAAATCTGCGAGATCGTGCACGCGCACGGCGGCCAGGTGTATGTCGATGGCGCGAACATGAATGCGATGGTCGGCCTCACCGCGCCCGGCCAGTTCGGCGGCGATGTCTCGCATCTGAACTTGCACAAGACGTTCTGCATTCCGCACGGCGGCGGCGGACCGGGCGTGGGTCCGGTCGCGGTTGGCGCGCATCTGGCCAAGTTTCTGCCGAATCAGGCTTCGACCGGTTACAAGCGCGATGACGCGGGCATCGGCGCGGTATCGTCGGCGCCTTACGGCTCGGCCGCGATCTTGCCGATCTCGTGGATGTATATCGCGATGATGGGCGCGGAAGGTCTCACCGCCGCCACGGCAAGCGCGATTCTTGCGGCCAACTACGTCGCGAAGCGCCTCGCGCCGCATTATCCGGTGCTGTATAGCGGGCCGGGCGGGCTCGTCGCGCACGAATGCATTCTCGATGTCCGGCCGATCAAGGAATCGAGCGGCATCTCGGTGGAAGACGTGGCCAAGCGTCTGATCGACTACGGCTTCCACGCGCCGACGATGAGCTTTCCGGTGCCCGGCACGCTGATGGTGGAACCGACCGAATCGGAGTCGAAGGAAGAGCTGGATCGCTTCATCGACGCGATGATCGCCATTCGCAACGAGATTCGCGCGGTGGAAGAAGGCAGCGCGGATCGCGAAGACAACGTGCTGAAGAACGCGCCGCACACGGCGGCGGTCGTTACCTCGGATACGTGGGACCACAAGTACACGCGTGAAGCGGCGGCGTATCCGCTGAAGTCGCTCGTGACGCGCAAGTATTGGTCGCCGGTTGGCCGCGCGGATAACGCGTATGGCGACCGCAATCTGATGTGCTCGTGCGTGCCAATCTCGGAGTACACGGACGAGTAATCGATCAAAACCGCGCAACTGCCCGGAAACGTCAAGCATTGTCGGGCGGTTTTGCAGCGCGAGTCAGAAGGGCTAACATCTCACCCCGGACCAAAAGCCAAAACAGGGAGTTCATATGGCGACAAGGGTGCGAGAGGTGAACGAGACGAAGCGCTTCCATGCCGCGCGATTCATGCTGTGGGCGTTGGCTTGCGCCGCGCCGTCCGCGCATGCGGCGATGAATTTCTGCGCCGCGCCCGCCATGCAGACGAGCGAGCGTACCAATGCCGATCCCGGCGTGAAGGCGCTCGTGCAGATGGTGCAATCGCACGTCAACGACCAGCCGAAGCCACTCGCGAAACTGCATACCGAAGGCACGCTGCCGCACGAAGGCATACGCGACGGGAGCATCGAAGCCGAAAAGGATCTCGGCTTGATGCGCGATGCCGCGCTCGCCTGGCGCGCGACCGGCGACGAGCGTTATCTGCGTCTCGTCGACCGCTTTCTGTTTGCGTGGACGACAACGTATCAGCCGAGTTTCAATCCGATCGACGAGACCAACTTCGAGTCGCTGATCCTCGCCTACGATCTGACCGCGAGCGCGTTGCCGGTGAAGACGCGCAACGCGGCGAACGCGTTCATCACGAAGATGGTGACGGGCTACGTCGCCGACATGGACAAGCAGAAGCGCCCGCTCACGGGCACGTATCGGAACAACTGGCAGAGTCATCGCGTGAAGCTGGTGGCGATGGGCGCATTCACCATCGACGACCGCAAGCTCATCAACGCGGCGCAGCGGCTGTTCGTCGAGCATATCGGCGACAACATCGCGCCGGATGGATCGACCGTCGATTTCGCCGAACGCGATGCCTTGCGCTACGTCACCTACGATCTTCAGCCGCTCGTGACGGCGGCGCTGGCCGCGCGACGGCATAACCGCAACTGGCTGCCGGAGCGCGCGCAGTCGGGCGCAACGCTCGCGCAAGCGCTCAACTGGCTTACCCCGTATGCGCTCGGCACCCGCACGCATGACGAATTCGTGCATTCGACCGTGTCTTTCGATGCCAAGCGTCGCGAGGCCGGATTGCCGGGATTCTCGGGTCAGTGGGACCCGAAAAACTCGGCGGAACTCTTTCATCTCGCGGCGCGTCTCGACGGCCGTTATGCGCCGGTGGCGTTGCGGCTCGCGCCGACGCCGCCTGCGTGGCTCGCGGTGTGTCTGCCGTTGCCGGCGCGATGATCCCGTCTCAAGCAGCTCAAGCAAGGAGCATTCATGGCAGTCAGCGTATTCGACCTCTTCAAGATCGGCATCGGACCTTCGAGCTCACATACCGTGGGCCCGATGCGCGCCGCGCTGATGTTCGCGCAAGGGCTCGAACGCGATGGGCTGCTGGACGCGGTGGCATCGGTGAAATGCGAGCTGTACGGATCGCTCGGTGCGACGGGTAAAGGCCACGGCACGGACCGCGGCGTCATGCTCGGCTTGATGGGCGATGCCCCCGACACGGTCGATGCGGGCACCATCGCGCCGCGCCTCGAAACCGTACGCACGTCCAGGACGCTCGCGCTGCTCGGCACGCACAAGATTCCGTTCACGCTGAAGGAGAACATTGCGTTCTATCGGCAGGCGTTGCCGGAGCATCCGAACGGCATGAAGCTGCACGCATTCGACGCGAGCGGCGAGCCGTTGCGCGAGGCGACGTATCTGTCGGTGGGCGGCGGCTTCGTGGTGACGGCGGGCGCGGCGAACACGGCGGTGCTTACGGCCATCGAACACTTGCCCTACGCCTTCAAGACGGGCGATGAGTTGATGAAGATGTGCGCCGATTCGGGCAAGTCCATCGCGCAACTGATGTGGGAAAACGAGCGCGTGTGGCGTAGCGAGGACGAGATTCGCGCGGGCTTGTTGCGAATCTGGGACGTGATGCAGGATTGCGTCGCGCGCGGCTGCGGCATCGGCAATGCGGATGCGGATGGGCATCTGCCGGGTCCGTTCCAGGTGAAGCGGCGTGCGCCGGTGTTGTATCGCGCGCTCGCCGGCAAACCCGAGCAGGCGCTGCGCGATCCGCTATCGATGATGGACTGGATCAACCTCTACGCCATCGCCGTGAATGAAGAGAACGCGGTCGGCGGCCGCGTGGTGACGGCGCCGACGAACGGCGCGGCGGGCATCATTCCAGCGGTACTGCATTACTACGATCGGTTTTTGCCGGGATCGAATGCGCAGGGCGTGATCGATTTTCTGCTGACGGCGGCGGCCATTGGCATCCTCTACAAGATGAACGCGTCGATTTCTGGCGCGGAAGTGGGATGTCAGGGCGAAGTGGGCGTTGCGTGCTCGATGGCCGCCGGGGGACTTGCGGCGGTGATGGGCGGCACGCCCGCGCAGGTGGAGAACGCGGCGGAAATCGGCATGGAGCACAACCTTGGGCTCACGTGCGACCCGGTGGGCGGCATGGTGCAGATTCCGTGCATCGAACGTAACGCGATGGGATCGGTGAAGGCGGTCAACGCGGCGCGCATGGCGATGCGCGGCGATGGATCGCATTATGTATCGCTGGATTCGGTCATTAAAACCATGCGCGAGACAGGGGCGGATATGAAGACGAAGTATAAGGAGACTTCGCGGGGTGGGTTGGCGGTGAATATCGTGGAGTGTTGAGGCTCCAAGCAGAAATTGTCAGGGCGATTGAAAAATTCGGTGGACGAAGCAGTTTCCATCACGCAAGGCGGTTAGCATCGATAGAACTAAAACGAATCTATCGACTGCTCCTTCGGTGCGACGCGGTCGGTTCAAATACTTGAGAGACCGCCTTGCTTCCACAGGATCTTGCTGCGCATAAGCAAGTGCGCAAAACGCTGACCGGCTCGCCGAAGTTCAAGCAGATGGTCAAGAACAAGTGGCCGAAGCCATTTAATCGGATGGCGAGGCCGCGCGTTCACGCCACCGAACTCATTCGCGTGTCGGACGACCACTTCGTATTGTTCGTTTGGCGCGACGGAGAACAACTCGAAGACCGCGAGTTCTACGCGCATCTGCTTTGCTCGCTGCCGAAGGGCGATCTCTATCCCTTGTTCGAGTTTCACTACCATCCAAGCCATAAGGGTTTGCACTGCAAGGTGCCGTGTCGGACGACAAGCGATTATCGGAACCGCTTGCTGCCGGGCGCGCCGGAGCTTAACCTTAAGTCGTCGAAACGTTTCGATCCACGTGCGGAAAATGATCGTGGCGCTTTGATCGTGCTGTTCTGCAAGGCGACGGGCATCACGATCTCAAACGAGCAAGACGGCCAGGGCGACTTATTGTGCTAGCAGACACGCTTAAACAAACAATCTGCGCGCTATTCGAAGTTCACGCTGACTCGAACGGCGTGTATCGCGTCATTACGCCGCTCGAATATCCGGGAACAGGCGATCGCGTGGTGGTGCGTATTCGTTCTCGCGACGACGGTTTTGTTATCGATGAAAACGGAGAAGCCTGCTTTCACGCAAGTATGGCGGGTGGCGATGTCGAGTCGGGCGCCGTCGAGCGCTGGTCGGAAGCGTTTGCTCAAGACAGTCCGGCGCGCCTCTGCGATGACGAAGTAATCCGAGCTACGACAATCGACGAACGTCTTCTTGCGCCCTATGTGTTCCGCGTCGCGGAGGCAGCGCAACAGCTTTATGGCGTAGCTACGTCTCGCGCCGAACGCCAGGGTAGCAATGAGTTCACGGTCCGCTTGAAATGCGCGATCGACGAGATTGCAAGCGATTTGGGCCTCGCGCATGTGTCGGACGTTGAGTTGCCGATATCCGGTGGCTTGATCGCCGATCATGTCATCGATACGCCCACGCCTTCCATCGTGATTGCCGCGACAAGCGCGAAGCGTCTTCTAGAAGGGGAGATCATTCATTTGCAGTACCGCGCCCAAAAGATGCCGGGCGCGGTCTTGGCAATTGCGGAGTCGCAACAAGCGGTCGGCAAGATTCAGTTCGAACGCGCGAATTACTACACGTGGAAAACCGTTGTGTTCGATGCGCGCAATCTTCGAAGTCTGATCAGCGCCACGCTTAATTGATTATCGAATCAAGGCCCGCACCTCAAGCCCCAATCAAATTAACCACTTTCACATTCCGCGTATCCGGCACTTCCGCATAAGAAAGCACCTTCAACTGCGGCAGACTCCGACGCAGGAACCGCGCAAGCATCGCGCGTAGCGAATGCTGCACGAGCAGCACCGGCGGCAAGCCCAAGTTCTGCTGACGCAGCATCGCGTTCTGCGTCGAGTTCATCAGCGTCTGCGCAAGCCCCGGCTCCAGGCCGGGGTTCGCGCCCGTCGAAAGCGCCTGCGACAACACACGCTCCAGCATTGGATCGAGGCCCATCACCTGAAGGTCGTCGGTGCCCGGAAACCACTGCTGCGAAATCGCGCGGCCGAGCGAAAGGCGCACCGCAGCCGTAAGCTCGTACGGATCGGCAAGTCGCGGCGCGTGCTCCTGCACCGCGTCGAGAATGGTGCGCATGTCGCGAATCGGCACGCTTTCGTCGAGCAAATTCTGCAGCACCTTCTGCAACAGCGTGAGCGAAATGGTCTTCGGCACGAGATCCTCGGTGAGCGACGGCGTGTCCTTGCCAATACGATCCAGCAACGCCTGCACTTCCTGACGCCCAAGCAATTCCGCCGCGTGCGTCACGACGAGATGATTCAAATGCGTCGCGACCACCGTGCTGGCATCGACGACCGTGTAGCCATAAACCTGCGCCTGTTCGCGCATATTCGTGTCGATCCACACTGCCGGCAAGCCGAACGCCGGGTCCTGCGTCTGCGGGCCCGGCAAAGTCACCGACACCTGCCCCGGATTGATCGCAAGCCACTGTCCCGGAAACACTTCGCCAACGCCCACTTCCACGCCCTTCAGCGCAATGCGATAGCCGTTCGGCCGCAATTCCAGGTTGTCGCGAATATGAATGACAGGCGGCAAAAACCCGATTTCCTGCGCGAACTTCTTGCGAATGCCCTTGATACGCTTGAGCAATTCTCCATCCGTATTGCGATCGACGAGCGGAATCAGCCGGTAGCCCACTTCAAGGCCGAGCGGATCGATCAGCGCGACATCGTCCCAGCTCGCTTCGGCATTCTCCACCGGCGCGGCCGCGACCGGCGTGATGTCCGTAACGTTGCCGGCTTTCTTCTTCGCTTCGGCGCGCTTGTTCATCGAACGCGCGGCGTAGATCAAGCCGCCACCGAGCAGCATGAACGCAAAGTGCGGCATGCCCGGAATCAACCCCATCACGCCGATGATCACGCCCGTGATCATCAACACGCGCGGGTTCTGGAACAACTGGCCGGTCAACTGCGTACCGATGTCTTCCTCGGTCGCGACGCGCGACACGATCACGCCCGCCGCCGTCGAAATGATGAGCGAAGGAATCTGCGCGACGAGGCCATCGCCGATGGTCAGGAGCGTGTAGTTCGTCGCCGCGTGGCCGAAGTCCATGTCGTGCTGAAGCATGCCGACGATCAGCCCGCCCACGATGTTGATCACCATGATCAGCAAGCCCGCAATCGCGTCGCCGCGCACGAACTTGCTCGCACCGTCCATCGAACCGTAGAACTCGGCTTCTTGCGCCACCGCCGTGCGGCGCTTCTTCGCGGTTTCTTCGTTGATGAGGCCGGCGTTCAGGTCGGCGTCGATGGCCATCTGCTTGCCGGGCATCGCGTCGAGAGTGAAGCGCGCGCCGACTTCCGCGATACGTCCCGCGCCCTTCGTGATCACCATGAAGTTGATGATCATCAGAATCACGAAGACGACGATACCCACGGCGAAATTGCCGCCAACGAGAAAGTGGCCGAACGATTCGATCACCTGACCGGCAGCGTCCGGGCCGGTATGACCTTCGAGCAGCACGATCCGCGTGGACGCCACGTTCAGCGACAGGCGCAGCAGCGTCGAGAACAGCAGCACGGCGGGGAAGGCCGCGAAGTCGAGCGGCTTCTGTGTGTACATGCTGACGAGCAGCACCATCACCGAGAGCGCGATGTTGAAGGTGAACAGCAAATCCAGCAGGAACGCCGGCAACGGCAAGATCATCATGCCGAGGATCATGCAGATCAGGATCGGACCGGCGAGCGCGCGCAAATTCTGCGTGCCGAGCGCGTCGGGCCGTTTGGCGAAAAATCCAGCGCGCGCGTTCATGCTGCGGCTCCATTCGAGGTGTCATCGGCGCCGAGTACGTCGGCGGCTTCTTGTTCGGCATCGGCGTCGGAGACGCTGCCCTTGTCGAGTTCTTTCGGTACTTCGAGATCGGACGGATCGTCCGGCTTGGCGCCGCCGTCTTCGCGATACCGGCGCAGCTGATAAACCCACGCCAGCACCTGCGCGACAGCGCCGTACAGCGCCCCCGGAATCTCGCGGTTGATTTCCACGTTGTGATAGAGCGCACGCGCAAGCGGCGGCGCTTCGAGCAGCGGCACGTTATGCTCGCGGCCCAATTCGCGGATACGCGCGGCCACCAGATCCACACCCTTGGCGACGACCTTCGGCGCGCGCATTTCGCCATCGGCGTATTTGAGCGCGACGGCGAAGTGCGTCGGGTTGGTGACGATGACATCGGCGGTCGGAATTGCCTGCATCATGCGGCGCCGGGCGGCGGCGCGTTGTTGCGCACGGATGCGGCCCTTCACGTGCGGGTCGCCTTCGCTTTCCTTGTGTTCGCGCTTCACTTCTTCCTTGCTCATGCGCAGCTTCTTCGCGTGCGAATAAAGCTGATACGGCACATCGACGGCGGCGACGAGAAAGAGGCCGCCGATGGCCATGCCGCAGCACACGAACAGCAGATGCATGGCGTCGGCGAGCGCGAGGTCGAGCGGCTTGGTCAAAAGACCGAGCACTTCGGCCTTGCGGCTCCACATGGCCGAGCCCGCCATGCCGCCGACGACCACGGTTTTCAGCATCGACATGCCGAGCTGGATCGGACCGTTCGACGAGAACATCTTGCCGAGGCCGCTGATCGGATTGAGCCGGCCGAAGTTCGGGGCAAGCGGCTTCGTGGTGATGAGCCAGCCGCCGAGCGCCATGGGTGCGGCGAGCGCGGCGGCGGCGGTGAGCGCGAGCACCGGCAGCATGGCGAGCATGCCTTCCTTGCTGGCGTTGGCAGCGCCGATCATCATCTGGTGGGTATCGAGCACGTTCTCGTGATTGAAGGTGAACGCGCCGCGCAGAATGCCTTGCAGATGACCGTAGATCGGACCCGACAAACCCCATACCCCGAAAAATCCCGCCGCGAGGAGCGCGAACGATGCGAGTTCCCGCGAGCGCGCAACCTGGCCTTCCTCCCGCGCCTTTTCGAGGCGCCTGGGAGTGGCTGATTCGGTTTTTTCGAGATCGCTTTCTTCTGCCACCGCGCTTCGACTCCGGTTCGACTGCGTTAATCGCCATGCACGCGGCGCGAAGCCGCTTCTTGATGAAAGCGATTATTGCGGAGGACGTCGAGCCACCATCGGCGGATAAGGCCGGGGAAAGGGGGTTTATTCGGGTGATGAGAGGCGTTGGAACGGACGCGCCGCGCGGCGGAAGCGTTGATCCGGCGATGTGCCGCGCCGATCGGATGTAAGCGTTGGCATTCGCCGAAAGTCGGACGCCAGCGGACTGAAGCAAGCTCCGACGCTACAAGAAGTGCGAGGCTTATCGGTGAAAGGGAGCGTCGACGCTTGCCGCTGCGACCATCGGCACACTCGGCGGAATCATGTGCCGACTGTTCGAAAGGCGCGGATCGTTCACCGCGCCCGCCCGGCTAGAGGCTGCGCGGAGCTTCGAACGACTGCAAATCAGCGGGCTTTCGCAAGAGCCAGAGGCGTCAGCAAGCTGGCGATCGAATCAGGCGCGACCGCGTCGAAAAACCAACCCGCCGACAGATAACCAGCCTCGGCCGCCAGCCAGGAGCGCCAAGCGACGTGCGCCCCGATCGAGACAAGAAGCCCGGGAAAGCGTTGGAAAGAACGGCTGTCGTTTACCGAATGCCAGCGGAGCAAGCCGCGCCAGCCCGAAAGCGCACCCGGCAAATGCAACCCTCCAACAATTCCTCAAGCTCCCGGCAACCGCCCATCCGGCCCGTAAAAGCCCGCCTTCGACGGCGCAACCTGCAACGCGGCGAGCGCCTTGCGGTTGTATTCCATGCGCGTGCGGATCAACACGCCGTTGTTGTTGTTGCCTTGACGCGCACGGCGAGCCGCGGCGCACAACAACGCCCACTGCTCGGCGATGCGCGCATCGCCCTGAGCGGCGACTTCCATGCCGGCGAAACCGCCCGGCAGGTCGAGCGCGTGCAAATGCGCGTCGCGATCTTTCTCGAGCGCGGCGATGCGCTCGGTCAGCTCGGTCTTGTTCTCGATGATTCCCGGCAGCGCTTCGAGCGGCTGCGCGGCGATCAGCGCCTTTTCCTCGTGGGCGAGGAGGGCTTCGAACGCCAGAACGGCGGCGACTTCTTCGGTAACGGTGGACAGCAGGGCGTCTCTCATTGCAGCTCGCTAAAAAAACGCGGGTTTCACAATGCGCCTGCCGCCGTCGAATTCCGGTTCCGTTGCGCGTCTGCTTTCGAAGCGAAAGCGGGCGCGGCGGAGAAAGAACTCAGGCGCCAGCGGGCGCGGTTCTGGTTTGCAGCATGTCGCGCGCGGAACTCAGCATGCCGTCTGCGATCTTGCCGGCGTCAATCTTGTAGCTGCCGTCGCGCAGTGCAGCCTTGATCGAATCGACTTTCGCTGTATCGACGTCGGCGCTGTTCGACGCGCGCAGACCCGACGACAGCGATGACAGACTCACTTTCGAGTTCTGCGCGGCGGTCGTGCCGGCTTGCGCCACGCTAGAAGCGCTCTTGGCGTCGTTTTGGGATGCACGTTGCGTAGCGTCTTGAATTCCAGCCAGTGCGATGTTGCTGTTCGATTCGATTTTCACGATGTCTATTCCCGTACTTGTTGAGTCCTTTATCGGCGGGGGTGTTTGGAAACTTTACCCAACCGGGGGACCCATACGGGGCATCGACTCGCTCGTCGCCAGCAAAGCCTTACGGGGCGGGCTTCAGAGCAATTGCAACAAAGTGAAACAAACTGTTATCTGGCCCACATAAGGGCTTTTGCGGCTCGTTCAGACCGATTCGTTCGGACGATGGAGCGCCGAAAAAAGCCACCTTCGGTCATGCATCTCGACGGTCTTACTGTCTTTCACGACCTGATTCGCAGATTTCTGCCTCAAGCCGTCTCACATCCGTATCTCGACGGTCTGACTGTCCTTCACGATGCCGGTGATGATCTGTCCGTTGGCCGTCTTCACGCGGACTTGCTGGCCGGGCGCGGCGTTGTTCATCACGCTGCCTTCGGCGGAAATCGAGAATCCGGAGCCATCCGTGACGACATGCACCGTCTGGCCGACGGCAACCGAGCTGGCAGCGCGCAGCATGTCGGTGCGCAGCGGCAATCCCGCCGGCACGCGCGACAGCGCGATGGCGCCCACGGCTTGCGCGGGATCGGTGACGGTGGCCTGCGGCATCGCGGTGATATCGCCTTCGTGGGCGACCACATCGCCCTGACCGAGCATCTCGCCGGGAGCGATCGCGCGCGCCGCCGTGTAGTAAGTCGCGTTGATCGCCACGCGCGCTTGCAGATAGAGCGTCCACGGGCGCTCGCCGACGCAGCGCACGCCTACTGTCATACGGCCCCAGAGCCGTGCGCCGGTCGGCATGAACGGATCGATCGACGAACACGGCGCGAGACCTCGCGGGAACGCAGGCGTCACGGTGATCTCGACCTTGCCCGGCAGTCCGGCGGTTTGTTGCTGAAGAAAAGCCACGGCAGCCGCGCGAATGCTCTCGCCGTCCTGGACGGTGGCGCCGGTGGCGTTCGCTTGTGGCAGCGTCGTCGCGGCGGGCGCTGCGGCGGACGGATTAAAACTGACGCGCTTCATCGGCGATGCCGCGCTGGGAACGGGCGCCGTCGTGCCTGCCGCGATCGGACGCACGGCGCCGTTGCGGGCGGGAATGGCGTCGTCGCGGGTGACGACCACGGGAATCACATCGCGCGATGGCGTGACGGAGGCGACTCTGCGCAGATTCGCGTTCGCGGCGGTATCGGGTTGAGCTGCGGTTTGAGCGGCGCCCGGAGCATCGGCAACCTTGGAAACGGGCGCGCTCATCGCGCCGCTTACTGCATTCTGATTAGCAGAGGCCGCCGCGCGCGCCGTTCCAACGCCCGTTTGCGCCTTCCCTTCGCCCGGACCGGGAATGACGATCATGCCGCTTGCGTCGTCCATGGCGTCGTCGGCGGCTTCGGCGCGTGCTTCGAGCGCGAGCGCGGCATGGCGCATGGCGGCATCGGCGGCTTTGCTGGCATCGCCGTAGCCGCTCGGGCGCGACATCATCGCGGATGAAATTGCTGCCTGAGAAACGGCGGCCACCGGTGCGGGCGTGGTCGCGGGCGCGGCTTTCGCGGTCTTGAGACCCTTCGCCATTTCCGCCGCGGCTGCCGGATTCGTCTCCGCGTTGCCCGGAATGACGATGGGGCCATCGTCCTGCTGCGCGTAAGCGCTCGCCGCAAAGCCAAAACCAGCGGCCCCGACGAACAGGAGGGCCACGCCAGCCGCCGAGCGTCGCGCAAGCGACGACGCCTTCTGCACGCGGCGCTCCATCGCGGCGACGCGG
Source organism: Caballeronia sp. LZ001 (assembly GCF_031450875.1). Lineage (NCBI taxonomy): Bacteria > Pseudomonadati > Pseudomonadota > Betaproteobacteria > Burkholderiales > Burkholderiaceae > Caballeronia > Caballeronia sp. LZ001. The sequence continues at coordinate 3,409,733 of NZ_JARTVX010000004.1, forward strand.
GCAAGAGCCTTCGACGAATGACTGGCGGACCTGCTCATTACTTCTCTCCCTCGCGCGCCGCGAATGCCGCGACGGCGTTCTGATTCGATTGAGCCGTCCTGCCCTTTGCGGGGGCGCGGACAGGACGGCGACTGCAAACCGCTAACGACACGCCGCGATTTCCACGGCGGCACTCCCATTCGACTGACTCGTCTTGCCCAGGCTGGGGCGCGGACAAGACGGCAACTACACATCGCTGGACAAACGCCGCCGCAATGCCACGGCGGCCGAGCCCATTCACCCGATCAGTCCCACGAACATCACAGCCGCTTCGACTCCCAAACCATTCCTTTCGACCACGAACCAGATTCTAGATAGACCGCGCGGCGATCAAGCGTCGAATAGAGGCCCCGTTTCCCGGTTATTCGTCGGATTAGTTGTTGCGCGCCGCTCCTAATATTCGTGTCATGCAAAAAGGTCTTGGCGATGCCGGACCCGAACCAAACATCTGTAGAGGACGGTGATGCTAGACAAACTCGACAAGGAATTCGCCTTCGGCCGCGAAGCGCTCGATGTCCGCGCGTATCGGCAGGAACTGCTTTCGTCGAATATCGCCAACGCGGACACGCCGGGCTACAAGGCGCGCGACGTCGATTTCTCGTCCGCCCTTGCCGGCGCGCTGAAGAAAGGCGGCGCCACTGGCACGGCGAGCAGCGCGGGCACGAGCAGCACCGGCACGCTGGCAATGGCGCAGCCGGTCAGCGTGAGCGCTGGCGCGGCAATGGCGGTCACGGCGCGCGGCCACATGTCGGGCACTTCGACGCTCACCGCATCCGGCGGTTCGAGCGACGACTACGGCCGCCTCGCCTATCGCGTGCCGAACCAGCCGTCGCTCGACGGCAATACGGTCGATCTCGACGCCGAGCGCGTGCAATTCGCGGACAACGCGCTGCACTTCGAAGCCGGCATGACGGTGTTGAGTTCGCAGATCAAGTCGATGCTTTCGGCGATCACGTCGAACAGTTAAGGAGCCAGAAAACCATGCCTTCTTTGATGAACATTTTCAGCGTGGCCGGTTCGGCGATGTCGGCTCAGGCGCAACGCCTGAACGTCACCGCGTCGAATCTGGCCAACGCGGACAGCACCACCGGCCCCGACGGCCAGGCGTACAAGGCGAAGCAGGTCGTGTTCGCGGTCGATCCGCTCGGCGGCGCGAAGAGCGGCTCCGGCCAGCAAGTCGGCGGCGTGCAGGTCACCGGCGTGATCGACGACCCGAGCCCGATGAAAACCAGTTACGACCCGAGCAACCCGGCGGCGAACGCGGACGGCTACGTGACGCTGCCGAACGTCGATCCGGTGCAGGAAATGGTCAACATGATGTCCGCGTCGCGTTCCTATCAGGCGAACGTCGAAACGCTCAATACCGCGAAGCAATTGATGCTCAAGACCCTCACCATCGGAACCTGAAGGAACATAACGTGACAACCAGCACAACCATCGGCAGCAACGGCACCACGGTGTCGCAGACGCTCCTCGACACCATGAACGGCGCGTCGTCGGCTTCCTCGACGTCGTCCAGCTCGAGCTCCAGTTCGACTTCGGGCACGTCCGCATCGGACCTGCAGAACACCTTTCTCACGCTGCTCGTGACGCAGTTGAAGAACCAGGACCCGACCAACCCAGCCGACAGCTCGCAGATGACTTCGCAGCTCGCGCAGATCAACACGGTGTCGGGCATCGGTCAGTTGAACACGTCGCTGTCCTCGCTCGCCACGCAGCTTTCCGCCGGCCAGTCGACGCAAGCGGCGATGCTCATCGGTTCGACCGTGCTCGCCTCGGGCAGCAACGTGTCGGTATCGAGCGGCGCGTCGTCGACTTTCGGCGTGCAGCTAGCCAACGACGTGAGCGACCTTCAGGTCGTCGTCAAGAACTCGTCCGGCCAGATCGTCAACACGCTCGACCTCGGCGCGCAGAGCGCAGGCGTGGTGCCGGTCTCGGGATGGAAGCCGGTCGACTCGAAGGGCAATACGCTCGCCGACGGCACTTACACGATCACCGCGCAAGGCACGATCAACGGCCAGCAGGCAACGGCGACCACGCTCGCGGCCTCGCAAGTCCAGAGCGTCGTGCAGATGACGGGCGGCGCACCGGGTCTCAAGCTCGCGAACGGCTCCACGGTCGCACTGTCGAGCGTCGCCTCGATTCTTTAAACAAACAGACATTCCAGAGAGAAACACATGAGCTATCAACAAGCACTGAGCGGTCTGGGCGCTGCATCGAGCGACCTCGACGTGATCGGCAACAACATCGCGAACGCGAACACGGTCGGCTTCAAGCAAGGCCAGGCGCAATTCGCCGATATGTACGCAAGCTCGATGGCCACCGCCGTCAGCAACCAGATCGGTATCGGCACGCGTCTGTCCGAAGTGCAGCAGCAGTTCTCGCAAGGCACGATCACGACGACCAACCAGGCGCTCGACGTCGCCATCAACGGCAACGGTTTCTATCAGTTGTCGAACAACGGTTCGACCGTGTACTCGCGTAACGGCGTGTTCCACCTCGACAACACCGGCAAGATCGTCAACTCGGCCGGCCTGCAACTGATGGGCTACGCGGCGGATTCGAACGGTGTGGTCAACAGCGCAAGCACGGTGCCGCTGTCGGTGCCGACGGCCAATATCGCGCCGACCGCAACGAAGACCATCACCGCGTCGTTCAATCTGAATTCGCAGGACGCAGTGAAGGACAAGGCCGCGTTCGATCCGACCAACGGCAACACGTACAACGCCTCGACCTCGGTCGATGCCTACGATTCGCTCGGCGGCACGCAGAAGGTCTCGGTGTACTTCACGAAGTCCGCGACGGGCTCGTGGGAGGCGTTCGCGGGTTACGGCGATCCGGTCACGCAAAAGTCGGATCTCGGCGCGGTCACGTTCGATACGTCGGGCAACCTGACGAGCAGCCCGAAATACACCTTCACGATTCCCAACGGCGCGGACCCGAGCGGCACGACCACGCAGTCGCTCACGCTCGACCTCACCGGCACGACGCAATACGGCGCGACGAGCGGTCTCGCGAATCTGCATCAGGACGGCAACAGCACGGGCGAACTGACCGGCTTCACGGTTGGCACGGACGGCATGCTGACGGGCAACTACTCGAACGGCCAGACCAAGTCGCTCGGCCAGATCGCGATTGCCAACTTCAACAACCAGAACGGTCTGCAGAACCTGGGCGGCAACGTCTACGCACAGACGGCGGCTTCGGGCGCGGCGCAGGTCGCGGTTCCGGGCTCGACCAACCACGGCGTGCTGCAAGGCGGCGCGGTGGAAGACTCGAACGTCGATCTGACGAGCGAACTCGTGAGCCTGATCACCGCGCAGCGCAACTATCAGGCGAACGCGCAGACGATCAAGACGCAGCAGGCCGTCGACCAAGCGGTCATCAACCTGTAAGCGTCGCCAAGTCAGTCAAGGAAGGAAGCGATTCATGGACCGTCTGATCTACACCGCGATGACCGGCGCAAGCCAGGCGCTCGAACAACAGAGCGTCGTGGCGAACAACCTGGCGAACGCATCGACCACGGGCTTCAAGGCTCAACTCGCGGCGTTCCGTCAAGTGCCGATGTCGTTCGAGAACCAGTCCGCCGATGGCACGACGCGCACTTTCGTGCTCTCGTCCACGCCGAACGCGGACTACTCGGCAGGCCCGATCTCGCAAACGGGCAATCCGCTCGATGTCGCGATTCAGGGACCCGGCTGGCTCTCCGTGCAAACGGCCGACGGCAACGAGGCCTACACGCGCGCCGGCAATCTGCACGTGGATCAGAACGGTCAGCTCGTCACGGCGAACAACTTGCCGGTGCTCGGCACGAGCGGCCCGCTGTCCATTCCGCCGGGCGCGGAAGTGACGGTCGGCAAGGACGGCACGGTGTCAGCGCTGATTCCGGGCGATCCGCCCACGGCGATCGCGACGGTGGATCAGCTGAAGCTCGTGAATCCCGATCCGTCGACGCTGTCGCGCGGCGATGACGGCCTCTTCCATACCGCCGATGGCGACCCCGCCGAAGCGGACCCGAATGTGGTCGTGGCAGGCGGCTCGCTCGAAGGCAGCAACGTGAACCCGGTCTCCGCGATGGTCTCGATGATCTCCAACGCACGCCAGTTCCAGATGCAGACCAAGCTGATGGAATCCGCGGACCAGAACGAACAATCGGCGAACAAGCTGCTGAACTTCAGCTAAGCCGCACAGCCAAGACATTAGGAAACGAACGACATGAACCGCTCCCTCTATATCGCCGCGACCGGCATGAATGCTCAGCAGTCGCAGATGGACGTGATCTCGAACAACCTCGCCAACGTGAGCACCAACGGCTTCAAGGGCTCGCGCGCGGTGTTCGAGGATCTGCTTTATCAGACCGTGCGTCAGCCGGGCGCGAACTCCACGCAGCAAACCGAACTCGCGTCGGGCAGCCAGCTCGGCACCGGCGTGCAGCAAGTCGCGACAGAACGCCTTTACACGCAGGGCAACCTGCAACAGACCGGCAACTCGAAGGACGTCGCGATCAACGGTCAAGGCTTCTTCCAGGTGACGATGCCCGACGGCACGACCGCCTACACCCGCGACGGTTCGTTCCAGACCAACGCGCAAGGCCAGCTCGTCACGTCGAGCGGCTATCAATTGAATCCGGCGATCACGATTCCGCAAAACGCGACCGCGATCACCGTCGGCTCGGACGGCACGGTCTCGGTCACGCAGCCGAGCAGCACGGCCAGCACGACGGTCGGCCAGATCACGCTCGCGTCGTTCATCAACCCGGCCGGTCTCGAAGCGAAGGGCGAAAACCTCTTCGCCGAAACGGGCAGCTCCGGCGCGCCGAACGTTTCGCAACCGGGCCTGAATGGCACGGGCTCGCTGCAACAAGGCTATGTGGAAGCGTCGAACGTGAACGTGGTGCAGGAACTGGTCAACATGATCCAGACACAGCGCGCCTACGAGATCAACAGCAAGGCCGTGACCACGTCCGACCAGATGCTGCAGACGCTTTCCCAGATGCAGGTTTGACGCAGAAGCATTAAACGGATCATCAAGATGTCGCCACTCAACACTATCGTTCGCGCGTCACGCCTTGCATCGCTTCTCGCGCTCGGCGCGGCGCTTGCCGCTTGCGGCCTCGTGCCGAAGGAACCGATCATCCAGCAGCCGATGACCGCGCGTCCGCCGCAGCCGCCCATCGGCACGCGTTCGCCCGGCGCGATCTACAACGCGGGCTACGCAGGCCGGCCGCTGTTCGAAGATCAGCGTCCGCGCAACGTCGGCGACATCCTGACCATCGTGATCTCGGAAAACGTCAACGCGACGAAGTCGTCGGCGGCGAACACCAACCGCACCGGCACGGGCGCGTTCGCCGTGCCGACCGTGCCGGGCGTCTTCGGCGGCCTCTTCAACAACACGAACCTGTCGGCCACGGGCGCCAACAAGTTCACGGCGGGCGGCGGCGCAAGCGCGGCCAACACGTTCAGCGGCACGCTCACCGTCACCGTCACCGAAGTGATGTCGAACGGCAACCTGATGGTCAGCGGCGAAAAGCAGATGCTCATCAACCAGGGTAACGAATACGTGCGTTTCTCGGGCGTCGTCAATCCGACGACCATCTCGGGCAGCAACACGGTCTACTCCACGCAGATCGCCGATGCGAAGATCGAATATTCGGCGAAGGGTTATATCGACGAAGCGCAAAACATGGGCTGGCTCCAGCGCTTCTTCCTCAACGTCGCGCCGTTCTGACCGATCATGAATTCGCTCCTTCGCTTCCTCTCGTTCTCGCTCGCGGCTGCTGTCGTCGCCATCGGCTGCGTTCCGCATGCGCACGCCGAGCGCCTGAAAGACCTCGTCTCCTTTCAAGGCGTGCGTGACAATCCGCTGATCGGTTATGGCCTCGTCGTCGGTCTCGACGGCACGGGCGACCAGACCATGCAGACGCCGTTCACCACGCAGAGCTTGACCAACATGCTCGGCAACCTGGGCATCACGGTGAATTCAGCGACCACGTCGAACATGCAATTGAAGAACGTCGCCGCCGTGATGGTGACGGCCACGTTGCCGCCGTTCGCGCGTCCCGGCGAAGCGATCGACGTGACCGTATCCTCGCTCGGCAATGCCAAGAGCTTGCGCGGGGGCACCCTGCTGATGTCGCCGCTAAAGGGCGCGGACGGTCAGGTCTACGCGATGGCGCAGGGCAACCTCGTCGTCGGCGGCGCGGGCGCAAGTGCGAACGGCAGCAAGGTGCAGGTCAATCAACTCGCGGTGGGCCGCATTTCCGGCGGCGCGCTCGTCGAACGCGCGGTGCAGAGCACGGTGCTGCAACAAGGCGGCACCATGCAGATGGAACTGCGCGAGATGGATTTCGACACGACCCAACGCATCGTCGCGGCCGTGAACAACCAGTTCGGCACGGGCACGGCGCTCGCGCTCGACGGCCGCACGATTCAGTTGCGCGCGCCGTCCGAAGCGAGCGAACAGGTCTCGTTCATGGCGCAGTTGCAGAACATCGACGTGCGGCCGGCGCAAGCCGCGGCCAAGGTCATTCTGAATGCACGCACCGGCTCCATCGTGATGAATCAGATGGTCACGCTGCAGAATTGCGCGGTCGCTCACGGCAACCTGTCGGTCGTCATCAACACGAAAACGGCGGTGAGCCAGCCGAACGCGTTCTCGAACGGCCAGACGGTCGCCGCGAAGGAATCGTCGATTCAGTTGAAGCAGGATAGCGGCGCGCTCAAGATGCTTTCGGCGGGCGCGAATCTGGCGGACGTGGTGAAGGGCTTGAACGCACTCGGCGCGACACCGGCCGATCTGATCTCGATCCTTCAGTCGATGAAGGCGGCGGGCGCACTGCGCGCCGACCTCGAAATCATCTAAGGGACGACGGCACATGAACTCGACTTCGAGCGATATCGCCAACACGGCATTGGCATCTACCGAGACGGGCGGACTGTCGAACCTGACCAACCGCTTCGCGCTCGATACGCAGGGCTTCGACGCGTTGCGCGCGCAGGCCAACGCATCGCCGCAACAGGGTTTGAAGGCGGCAGCCAAGCAGTTCGATGCGGTCTTCACGACGATGATGCTCAAGAGCATGCGCGATGCGACGCCCTCGGACAGCCCCTTCGAGTCGAACGATACGAAGTCGTTCACGGCGATGCTCGACCAGCAGTTGTCGCAGCAGATGTCGTCGAAGGGTATTGGCGTGGCGGACGCGATGTACAAGCAGCTCATGCGCACGGCGGGCATCAAGGACACGTCGGCCACGGGCGGCGCGGCAAACGGCATGAACGCGATGAACGCGCTGTCGGGCGGCGGCGGCAGCAGCGACGCGAACGCGGGCAACATCGCCGCAATGAACGCAATGGCCAAGGCCTACGCCGCGGCGCAGGCCAACAAGAGCGGCGCATCGCTCAACAGCGGCAACGGCTACACGGGCGCCGACGCGCTCGATCCGGGCGTGCGCGGCAACGGTTCGGACAAGGTCAACGCGTTCGTCGAACGGCTGGCCACGCCCGCGCAAGCCGCGAGCGCGGCAACGGGCATTCCGGCGCGCTTCATCATCGGCCAGGCGGCGCTGGAATCGGGCTGGGGCAAGCGCGAGATCAAGTACGCGAACGGCGCGACGAGCCACAACATTTTCGGCATCAAGGCGACGTCGAGCTGGACCGGCAAGACAGTGGATTCGGTGACGACGGAATACGTCAACGGTCAGCCGAAGAAGGTCGTGGAGCGCTTTCGCGCCTACGATTCCTACGAAGCCGCGCTCACCGACTACGCGAGCGTCATCAAGAACAATCCGCGTTACGCGCCGGTCGTGGAGGCATCGCGCGATGTCGCGGGCTTCGCGCACGGCATGCAAAAGGCAGGCTACGCGACCGATCCCCAATACGCGAAAAAGTTGATCTCGATCATGCGTCAGATCGCCTGACGAAGCGTTTTCGAATTCGACAGAAAGGCAGGCGTTCCGCAACGGCGGAACGATCCTGCCTTTTTGCGCTCGGCGCTCAATACGTTGATTTAGAGCCATGCGCGCTCTTTGGCCTGCTTCGTGCATGTGCAAACGTTTTAGTCCTCGTAGGGACGGCGCGCCACATATTTTTCGGGGCTGCCTGTCTAAACTTTGCTGGCAGTTTGCCGCTATCCCTAAGAAGAAACTGCCGGTTCGAAGGTGAGCCGGTTCGACACGTGGCGTAGCGGAAATGGACGGTACGCGACCAATGAATACGGCCAGCACAATGAATATCAATCACATGCAGGACTTCGCCGACGACGACATTGCGCCGATCGTGGACTTTGGACGACGCAATCCGCTGGAGATCGGTGTGTCGTTGCGCAACCTTGCCCATCGCGGCGACTTTTTGACCGCGCAATACGGCGACGGGCAGATTGTTACGCGCCTTTTGGACGTCGATGTTACGGGACATCGCTTTACGTTCGACTGGGGCGGCATGGCGGAACAGAATCGTCACGTGCTGGCTGCGCCCAAGCTGATTTTCAGTTCGGCGCCGGACGGCGTGCGACTCGAATTCACCACGGGCGCCGCGCGTGAGACCGTGTTCGACGGACGTCCCGCTTTCGAGGCCGAGTTTCCGCCGGTGCTTTACTACATGCAGCGTCGCGAATATTTCCGCGTCGAAGCGCCGGTGCTCGACCCTTATATTTGCAGCGGCTCGCTGCCGGATGGCGAGCGCTTTCGCTTCGAAGTGCATGATCTTTCGCTCGGCGGCGTCGCGTTGCGAACCACGGACGAACGCGTGGCCGACCTGGAGATGGGCATCGTGATTCAGGATGCCGAACTGCACTTCACGACCACCGGCAAGGTGACCGTGGATATCAAGCTGGTGTCGCACAGGGAATCGACGACGGCCAAGGGCGATCGCCGCTTCACGCTCGGCTTCAAATTCATTTCGATGCCGGGATCGGCGGAAAACACGCTGCAGCGGCTCATTACGCAACTGGAAATGAAGCGGCGCGCGCTGGCGAAGTAAGGCGGCCGTTCACATCGGTTTCACCCCTCGCGGCGGCGCTGCTCTGAGCGCCGCCCGTCCGGCTGCAAGGTTTCCCGGTTTTTTCCATTCCCTCGCGTCGCGATACAGCTAAAAGCGCCCGCCGAAATCTAATCCGAATAAGCCCCAAAACCCCCTTCAAATCGGCAAATTGCGCTTGCACGACGCGCCCGATAATGCCCAAGTCGAGCAAACCGTCCACGGTATCCGCGTTGAAGAACCGGTCCGCGAACGTTTGCCGAAACGCTCAACTTTCCCGGCGCTTCGCCGATAAACAAGGCAGCTATCCGGCGGCGTTGCATGACGCCATCGCCGCCAAGACAAGGATCAACGCATGTCCAACAACATCTTCAATATCGGCCTGTCGGGACTGAATGCGGCTCAATGGGGCCTGACAGTCACCGGGCAGAACATCAGCAATGCGGCGACGCCCGGCTATACGCTCGAAAAGGCTTCGTTTCAGGAGTCGTCGGGACAGTACACGGGTTCCGGCTATCTCGGCAGCGGCGTGCAGACGACTACCGTCACGCGTCAATACAGCCAGTATTTGACCACGCAGGTCAACAACACGACCGCGTCGAGCAGCGCCGCCAACACCTATTACTCGTTGATCTCGCAGCTGAACAACCTCGTTGGCGATCCCACCACCGGTATCGCAACCGGCATCAGCAACTATTTTTCGGGCATGCAGTCGGTGGCGAATTCGGCGAGCAGCACGTCGTCGCGCCAGTCGCTCATGAGCAACGCGCAGACGCTCGCGAATCAGCTCAATTCGGCAGGCGAGCAATACGACCAGTTGCGTTCGAGCGTCAACACGCAACTGACGAGCGCGGTCTCGTCGATCAACAGCTACACGCAACAGATCGCTGATCTCAACAAGCAGATCAACGTCGCCAGCGCGCAAGGTCAGCAGCCCAATCAGTTGATGGATCAGCGCGATCAGGCCGTTGCGAGTCTCAGCTCGATGGTCGGCGTGCAGGTCGTGCAAACGGATGGCAACTACAACATCTTCGTCGGCAACGGACAGCCGCTCGTCGTCGGCGGCACGGCTTCGGCATTGCAGACGGTGACATCGCCGACTGACCCGAGCGAATTGACGGTCGCGTTCAAGAGCAAGGACGGCACGACGCCGACCGCCGCGCAGACGCAATACCTCGATACAAGCGCGTTGTCGGGCGGCGTGGTTGGCGGCCTGATGGACTTCCGCTCGCAAACGCTCGATCCGGCGCAAGCGCAACTCGGCGCGATTGCGACGAGCTTTGCCGCGCAACTGAACGGACAGAACTCGCTCGGCCTCGATCTGAACGGCCAGGCTGGCGGCGCGCTCTTCTCGGCGGGTTCGCCCACCGTCTACGCCGACGCGCGCAACAAGGGCACCGGCACGGTCACGGCCGAGTTCTCCGATGCCACGCAGCCCACGTCCAGCGATCTCACGGTCACCTATAACGGCACCGGCTTCGACGTGACCGATACCCAGAGCGGCAAGGCGCTCGGCAGCTTCACGCCGCCCAACGCGTTCGACGGTCTGAAGATCACGCCGTCGGGCACGATGCAAGCGGGCGACTCGTTCTCCATTCAGCCGACGCGCGCCTCGCTCGACAACTTCCAGCTCGCGACGACCAACGGCTCCGCGATCGCGGCCGCTTCGCCCGCGGTGACATCGGCGGCGACCGCGAACACCGGTACGGCCACGATTTCCTCGGCGACGGTCGCGGCGGGTTACAGCACGCCTTCGGCTATCGCGCTCACGTACAACTCGACGGCGGGCGGCTTCACGTCGAATGTCGCGGTGACCGTGGGCACCACGAATTACCCGGCCAACACGACCATTCCCTACGATTCGTCGAAGGGGCTCACTGTTACGTCGAACGGCATCAGCGCGACGATCAGCGGCAAGCCGGCCAATACGGACGTGTTCAACATCAATCCGAACACGGGCGGCACGAGCGACGGCAGCAACGCGCTCACCATGTCGAACCTGGTGTCGACCAAGTCGATGAACGGCACCGACACGCTCACGAATTCCTATGCGAACTACGTGAACCAGATCGGCAACCAGACGAACCAGCTGAAGAGCACGAGCTCGTCCCAAACGGCGCTGCTCAGTCAGGCGACATCGGCGCAACAGTCCGTGCAGGGCGTGAACCTGAACGAGGAAGCGGCGAACCTCATGCAGTATCAGCAGCTTTATCAGGCGAACAGCAAAGTGATTCAGACGGCTTCGACGCTGTTTCAGACGCTGCTTGGCATCTTTAACTGAGGCATTTAGCGATGCGTATATCCAGTTCGCAGTATTTCAACATGAACGTCGCTTCGATGAGCGACCAGCAGAGCTCGCTTGCCTCGATGTATCAGCAGATCTCGTCGGGCAAGCGCATTCTGACCGCTTCCGACGACCCGCTCGGTGCCGCGCAGGCCGTGCAGCTCACGATGAAGACCGCCACGCTCACGCAATACAGCGCGAATCAGACCACGGCGCTTTCGTCGTTGCAGCAGGAAGATTCGACCTTGAGCGACGTGAGCGGCGTGCTGCAAAGCATTCAGACGCAAGTCGTGCGCGCGGGCGATGGCTCCCTCACGAACGCGGATCGCAAATCGATTGCGGATACGCTGCAGGGTTATCGCGACCAGTTGATGAGCGTCGCGAACACGACCGACAGCGAAGGCAATTACATTTTCTCGGGTTTAAAGGGCGGCACCGCGCCGTTTTCGAACAATGCTTCCGGCGTAGGCACGACGTATTCGGGCGATGCCGGCCAGCGCACGGTGCAGATCAGCTCGGGCCGCTCGATTCCCGTGGGCGACACCGGCTCGTCGATTTTCATGGGCGTGTCGCCCACGGATAGCGACGCGGTACCGTCGGCATCGGCGACCAATACGGGCACGGCCACGATCAGCAAGGTGAGCACGGCCGATCCGGGCAACGCGAACAATGCGAGCACGTATTCGATCGCGTTTTCGGTATCGTCGACGGATGGTTCGACGAGCTACCTCGTGACCGCGACGCCGCCTGACTCGTCGTTGTCGACGACACCGACCGCATACACGGCCGGCACGGCGATTTCGTTCGGCGGTCAGAAGGTGACGGTCAGCGGCGCGCCCGCGAACGGCGACAGCTTCACGGTGCAGCCGGCGGCATCGGGCAACAACGATGTGTTCGCGACGCTCGACAATTTGATCAGCGCGCTCAAGCAGCCGACGGGCACGCCAGCCTCGGAAGCGACGTTGACCAACGCGTTGTCGACGGCTTCGACCAAGCTCGACAACACCTACACGAACGTGTTGTCTGCGCAGACGGTGGTGGGTGGCCGTGAGCAGGAAGTGAAGGCCACGCAGACGTCGATGGCGACTTCGCAGACGCAGACCGCCAGCGATCTTGCGAATCTGACGAGCATCGATCTGGTTTCGGCGATCAGTTCTTATGAGCTCACGCAAAACTCGTTGACGGCGGCACAGCAGGCGTTTTCGCAGATCCAGAAGTTGTCGTTGTTCAATTACCTCAGCTAATAAGGGGTCTTGTCTCTCGTTTTTTAAGGGAACTTCGAGAAGGGCATCGTGCGGTTTGGCGATGCTTTTTTTTTCGTTTTTTCAGTGGAAGAAGCCGGGAACGATTCCTATGATTGACGCACCGGACTTAAGTGCAACGTCGAGGATTCGTGCGTCATGAGATACCGACTGCTTGGTGAGACGGGTGACGGAAATAGGGATTGATCGCGCGCTCGTTGTGCTCGGTGCAATGACATGTCCGATCATGCTTGTCGCGTGTGGAAGCGGCGCGGATTCGCCGCCTGCCCGCAAGAACACGGCACAACTCGACGCCGGGCGGGCACAGTGGGCCGCGACGCTGCCGGAGCCGGACGCTGACTACGGTGAATATCCGTCGAATTATCAGGACATCATCAAGGCGGCCATGGCGAAGACGCTCAAAGACCCCGAGTCGGCGCGCTATGGCGATTTCTCCACGCCAACGAAGGATCAGGCTATCGAGAACATGACGGAGCACCGTGCCGTTTATGGCTATCTCGTGTGCACGGACATCAACGCGAAGAACAGCTATGGCGGTTACACGGGAGCCAAGCGCCGCTGGTTCCTTATTCGCAACGGCGCTGTCGTTCGGTATGGTGAACGGCCCATGTATGTCGGGCACGTTGCGCCGTGCATGCGCGCACCGTGAGCCACGATGCGGGCAATGAGGCGTCAAGGGCCCATCGAGCCCGCGATTCTTCCCACCTGTCCCAGCCCCGCCTCGAAGATCCGCTGAAAAAACGGCATCAAATTAGGCACCATCAACTGAAGCAGCAACAAGCCGACGAGCATGGTGACCGGAAAACCCACCTGGAAGATGCCGATCTGCGGCGCCGCGCGATTCAGAATGCCGAGCGCGAGATTGGCGATAAGAAGCGCCGCCACGACCGGCAACGACAGCAACAACCCGGTGGAAAAAACCGAAGCGCCATAACCCACCATCACCCGCCAACCTTGCGCATGCGAAGCGGACGCCACGACATTGACATCGACGGGCACACTCTGGAAGGTCGTGATCAGTGCCGCGATCAGTTGCAGATGCCCGTCGAAGACAAGAAACGCCAGCATCGCCAGCGTGTTGAGATAGCGCGATACCACCACGGCATTGCCACCCGCGCGCGGATCGTAAAGCATCGCGAAACCGAGGCCCATTTGCTGTCCGATGAACTCGCCAGCCGCATCGACGGCGGCAAAGGCTATTTGCATCGTCATGCCAATGGCCGCGCCAATCAGGAACTGATTGACGATGATCCACACGCCCGCCGCTGAAAACACCGTGGCGTCGGGCATGGCGGGTAAGGTGGGCGCGACGATCAGCGTGATGAAGGCGGCCAGCGCGATCTTCACGCGCGTGGGCAACGCCATATGGTTCAGCACCGGCGCGGTGGCCATCAAGGCGAGGATGCGCACGAACGGCCACAGAAACGCCGTGAGCCAGCCGTTCAGTTGCGCATAAGTAACCGAGAACATCGAACGAATCAGCCTGTGATCGCAGGCGTGATGGTGAACACGTGCCGCATGTAATCGAGGATGGTCGTGAGCATCCACGGTCCTGCGATCACGAGCGTCACCGCCACGGCGATCAGCTTGGGAATGAAGGAGAGCGTCGATTCGTTGATCTGCGTGGCCGCCTGAAAGAGACTAACCACCAGACCCACGACGAGCGCGACCAGCAAGAGCGGGGCAGCCAGCAGCAACGCGACATACATCGCCTGATGCGCTATGGTCATGACCGATTCGGGTGTCATTCCAGCAACCTCAATAGAAACGATAACGTTACGAAACGAAGCTCTGCGCAAGCGAGCCGATCAGCAACTGCCAGCCATCGACGAGCACGAACAGCATGAGCTTGAAGGGCAGCGCTATCGTCGTGGGCGAGACCATCATCATGCCCATCGACATCAAGACGCTCGCCACCACCACGTCGATGATGAGGAACGGAATAAAGATGGTGAAGCCGATCTGAAACCCCGTCTTCAGTTCGCTCGTCACGAACGAAGGCACCAGCAGCGACAGCGGCACGTCTTCCGGACCGTTCATCGGCGCGGCCTTCGAGATGCGGGCGAACAGCGCGAGATCCGCTTCGCGCGTCTGCTTCAGCATGAACTGCTTGAAGGGCGCGACGCCGCGCTGCATGGCCTGATCCATCGCGATGGTGCCGTCGGAGAAGGGCTTGTATGCGTCGGTGTAGGCTTTGTCGAGCACCGGCGACATCACGAAAAACGAGAGAAACAACGCGAGGCCCACGAGCACTTGATTAGGCGGCGTGCTCGTCGTGCCGAGCGCCTGGCGCAAGAGCGACAGCACGATGATGATGCGCGTGAAGCTCGTCATCATCAGGACCATGGCCGGGAGGAACGAGAGCATCGTCAGCAGCAACATCGTCTGCACGCTGAGCGAGTACGTCGTGCCGCCGTTCGGGCCGGGGCTGGTATTGAAGGCGGGAAGACCCGCCGTGCTTTGCGCGAGCGCCGCGACCGGCAACAAGGCGATCACGACCGGCAGCGCCAGTTTCACGCCGCGCACGATGTTACGACTGACCTGCATTACTTGCTCCCGCCCACGAACTTCTGAAGACGCTTGTTCGCTTCACCGGCGAGGGCATCGCGAAACCGCTGACCAAAACTGCCTTGCAACGTTTGCGCGGCCGAGGGTGCTGGTTCGCCGCTTACGTCCGCATCCGCCGATCCGGCGGGCATGGTATGCAGCAAGCGCACGTTGCCGGGCCCCGCGCCGAGCACGAGCCAGGTATCGCCTATTTCGACGACCGCCACGCGCTCCTTGTTGCCGAGCGACGCGCCGCCCACTACTTTCACGAGGCCGCCTTTCCTGCCGCCTTGGAAGCCGAACTTGCGAGCGAGCCACGCGCAACCGAACACGAAGCCGATCACGATGACGAGACCGAACAGCGTCTGCAACACCGCGCCGAAACCGAGCGACGGCACGGCGCTTCCCGCGCCGACGCTCGAAGCGATCTGCGCGGCGTGGTTCACGGCGTTCATATCGGCTGCGCGGGACAGCGCAGGCACGAAGGCAATCAGGACGGCGGCAAAGCGTTTCATCGATTCAACTTCCGGATACGTTCGGACGGCGTGATGATGTCGGTCAGGCGAATACCGAATTTGTCGTTCACGACGACCACTTCGCCTTGCGCAATAAGACAACCGTTCACCAACACGTCCATTGGCTCGCCCGCCATGCCGTCGAGTTCCACGACCGAACCCTGCGCGAGCTGCAGCAGGTTGCGAATCGCGATCTTCGTGCGGCCGAGTTCCACCGTCATCTGCACGGGGATATCGAGAATCATGTCGATGTCGTTGCGCGTCGAAGGCGCCGCGGCTTTCGACAAGGGCTGGAACACGCCCGCGCTGGCCACGGCAGGCGTTTCGTTGCCGTTCTGCTCGGCGAGCGCGCTCGCCCAGTCGTCCATCGACAACTCTTCCGCCTTCATGTCGCCCACGCCGGTCGAGCCGGGCAGTGTGCCTTCCTGCAAGAGATCACTCATATCCACCTTCCTTCATGTTGTCCGACGCGCTGACCATTTTCTGCACGCGCAGCGCGTATTGACCATTGAAAATTCCGTAGCCGCATTCCATCACCGGCACGCCGTCCACCTTGGCGACGACATGCT
The DNA here is from genome assembly GCF_031450875.1 of Caballeronia sp. LZ001. Classification (NCBI taxonomy): domain Bacteria; kingdom Pseudomonadati; phylum Pseudomonadota; class Betaproteobacteria; order Burkholderiales; family Burkholderiaceae; genus Caballeronia; species Caballeronia sp. LZ001. The sequence continues at coordinate 3,425,921 of NZ_JARTVX010000004.1, forward strand.
CGGGCACGTCGATCGGCAGCACGTCGCCCTTGCGCATGTTGAGCAGCCTTTCGAACGACGAACGGATCTCGGCGAGTTCCACCGTCAGTTCCACTTCCGCCGATTGCACTTGCTGCGAGAGCACGCGCACCCAGCGGCGATCCACTTCGAGCGCTTCGCCCTGAATCGGCGAGGAGAGCTGGTCGCGAATCGGCTCGATCATCGAGTAAGGCATGCAGATATGCAGCGTGCCGCCCGTCGAACCGAATTCGATGGTGAACTGCGTCACGATGACGATTTCATTCGGCGTCGCCACGTTCGCGAACTGCGTGTGCATTTCCGAGCGCATGAATTCGAACTGCAGCGGACGCACGCTCTTCCACGAAGCGGAGTAGTGCTCGAATACCAGCGTGAGCAGCTTGTGAATGATGCGTTGCTCGGTCTGCGTGAACTCGCGGCCTTCGACGCGCGTATGGAAACGCCCGTCGCCGCCGAAGAGGTTGTCGACCACGAAGAACACGAGGTTCGGATCGAACACGAACAGCGACGTGCCGCGCAGAGGCTTCACATGGACCAGGTTGAGGTTGGTCGGGATCGGCAGATTGCGCGTGAATTCGCTGTACTTCTGCACCTTCACCGGGCCGACGGAGATTTCCGCCGAACGCCGCATGAAGTTGAAGATGCCCACGCGCAACAGGCGCGCGAAGCGGTCGTTGATGATTTCGAGGCCGGGCATCCGGCCGCGGACAATGCGTTCCTGCGTCGCGATGTTGTAAGGACGAACGCCGGCGGGCTTGCTGTCGTCTGAAACCTGATCGACTTCGCCGGTGACGCCCTTGAGGAGGGCATCGACCTCCTCCTGCGACATGAACTCTTCGTGGCCCATGACTCTTTTCCGTTTCCTTGAATCTGGTGCGCGGGCTTACTGCACGACGAATTCGGTGAACAACACTTCTTCGACGTGGGCGGGATGATCCGGCGCGCTGGCGGCCTTCTCGACGGCTTCGCGCAGTTCGTCGGCGAGCTTGCGCTTGCCTTCGACGGTCGCCATCTCTTCGGGGTGCTTGCCGGAGATGAGCATCAGCACGCGACTGCGGATCTCAGGCATGCGTTCGGTGATCTGCACCTGAGCCTTTTCGTCCGCGAGCTTGAGCGACAGACCGACGCGCAGGTAGTGCATGATGCCGTCGTCGGCTTGCAGGTTGACGGTCAGCGAATCGAGCGGGAAGAACACGGGCGGCGGCACCGGTGCGGGCTTGGCGGGGCCGTGAGGCTGCTTGCCGAGCATGAAGTAAGCGCCGCCGGCGCCAGCACCCAGCAGAACGACCGCGCCAATGGCGATGATCAGAGTCTTCTTGAGCTTGCCGCTCTTCGCGGGAACGATGTCTTTCGGATTTGCAGTGGTGGTAGCCATGAATTCTTGCCCTCTTTCGATAGGTTGAATTGTTGGCTATAACGCCGTTGAGCGATGGGGCGAAAAGAGGGGGGATTTGGGGCTAACTCGTGGGTTAGGGCAGCTTGCTGGCGGATGCAGAGCCTTGCTATTCCGGTCTCGACGGCCCGTGAGCGAACGCTGAAAATGGGCGCGCGAACGCATTGCCGCGAGAAAGTTGCCCATGCACAGCATTTGGCACTATTTTTCAGCAAGGGCCCTTCGGTCATGTGAAACTGCGGTACGGGCGATACGCCAAGCGTTTCAGGCCGCTTTCTGGAAGGTTAGATGCGGCTATAACGCCTTCGCCTGAACGACGTTTCTTGCATTTAACGCGCATATCTACAAATCGACGTTAGACACGAACGTGTTGTCATCGCCGACGTACAAGGAAGGCAATAGCGAAATGACCGTCTATTACGCCGCCGTGGATGGCGACCCGCTCACCAGCGAAGAGGGGAGCTACGTAATCGCGCAAGGGCGAACTCGGCGCATTGCGGACGAAAGCGGTCGACTGCGCGGCGGGGCAGTGATCGGCGACTTCGCCTTCCTGCACAGCTTGCGAGAGCACAGGCGAAATTACCTATGGTGTCCATCTAACACCGGGCCGTAGACCTAAAGATCGGGGACGCGATTGGGCGCTTGGCGGTGACCGGGTTCTTTGCCAGTGCTCGACGTCTCCGATCATCTATCCGGCTCACGGAAGACGATGCCGGATATTCGATCACGCGCCCATCACGCGCTTCTCGTCGAGCAATGCTTCGGCAGAGCCGCCGGTACCTCCTGATGCAGACCACTGGATCAGCTTCACTCTGCGCGAGCCGGAAAGCTACGAAGGCATGTCATGCGTCGCACGCTTCGCGGACGGGTCCAGCGAGCGAGGCAGTATCGGCGGCGGCAACAACATCCGGTTCGCTAGATCGAACAACAGCGCATGCACACGTATCGAGATCGCGGTAAGCGTTTCTCCCACTGAGGAAGCGACCGTATCTCAAGCACTTTTATCGATTATTCGAGCTTAATGCCAGACACAAAAGCGCCAGTAAGCGGCAGTACCATCAGAGGTTCTTTCGCGGCGAACAAAGATCACCAGATTGATTCCCGGATTCTGGCCGATGCGCGCGCCGCTCTCGAAGGCGCTGGAGCGTATTTCTCCCAAAGCGTTATCAGCGACGCGAGCGTGCGAGCGCGTTATGCCGCTGGCATCGAGCGAATGAGCGAGACCGTTCAAACCGAAGTCAACGCTGGACGCATGACCGCTGCAGAGGGTGCGGCCTTCTGCCAGGACATGCGCAATCGCATCATGGAAGAGGCGAGGACGGCCACTTCGCCCACGAGTTTGGCAAAAGCACAGGCATATAAGGCAGAAGGGCTTGGTCTTGAAAAGCTTCTCGACAAGTACTCGGTTAAAAACTTTTCCAAGCCGTTTCATGCATTGACCGAGTCTGAAAAAGACCGCGCTTACTTCTCGATAATCGAATCGGCGGGAAGGAGTAACGCCAAGGTCAACGCAAAAACGGCCCGAATGAAATTGATGGGCAAGGTCGGCCTCTTGATAACAGGAGTGCTCGCCGGATATGAGATTTTGAACGCCAGAGACAAGATAAGCGAAGCTGAACGCCAAATTGCGTCCATTGAAGGCGGGTTGATCGGCGGTGCGCTTGCGGGTCTTGCCGTAGGATCAATCTGCGGACCGGGAGCCCCAATATGTGCTCTCGGTGTCGTCTTGATCGGTTCAACTCTCGGTTCTGTCGTAACTCAAACGGCTCAGGACGCTTATCTCGACGAATTGGAGGAATTCCGCACGTGGGGCATCAGATAGACCAGCAGGCAAGGGAGCGCATTTGGACGACGATGGCGGAATTCTTCGTCGATAACAGAATCGACTACGACTACCAAGCATCGAAAATATGTGTCTATCCATTGAAAGAACTCAAAAAGATTTTCTTTCGGGAGGTCGCTCCAGTGTGCGGTCCGAACGCCTTAACTGCAGCGCCGCCGATCTGGCTTTCATTCGATGATCAAACGGTGATCGATGAAGTCAGGAAACTCCTGTTGAAACGCGACGCGTCTGCTTTCTTCCGTTTGCGACACGAACTCAGCGTTCTGTATCTTCGGGTGACACTCAACGGAATTTGGCAGGAAGTCGAGAGAGCGATCACGCGTCAGCGAGGACGCGCAACCTGTGCTTGATCAATGTGATTGCAATCGGCTCGTCTCAAGAAGCCGAATCGATTGCACCACGGCCATCAAGCAAACGTATCCACCAACCCGACCGTACGCCGCACCGGCATCGTCACTGTGCTTGCCACGCCCGAATCGCTACCGCCGACGCCGCCAACACCGCCCACGCCGCGTCCGTTGCCCGACGACGAGCGGCCCTCGCCGCGGTCCTGTTGCGACGACTGGCGCGCGAATCCATCCGAAACGCTGGTGGAGCCTAAGCTGATGCCATTGGCTTCCATCGCCTCGCGCAGCTTCGGCATCGCGGCTTCGACCGCTTCGCGCACCTGCGCATGCTGCGACACGAAGAGCGCGTGCGCATGATTCTCGGAAACCTGCAGAGTGACCTGCAACGGGCCGAGATCCTTCGGATTGAGCGTCAACTCCGCGCTCTGTTGCTGCGAATTCGAGAGGAACACGACTTTCTGGCTGAACGCATCGTCCCAGCCGCCAGCGCCCACGTGCGGCGCAATCGCCGCGCTGGTCGCCGCCGTCATCTCGCCTTGCGCACTCGATACCGCCGACCCCGCCGATGCCGATTGCATCGCCACCGCGCGCGCCGCTGCATCGGCTTGCTGCGAGATGGCTTTGTACGCCGCGCTGCCCGCATCGGCTTGCGGGGTCAGCGCGGCCTGAACCGCTGCCGCATCGCTTGCCAGTGCCGCGGTCGTCGCCGGCGCCGCGTTGTCCCTGGCATCGCCGGCGAGCGCGTTGAGCAGGCCGCCCGAGCGATTACCCTTCGATCCTTCGCCGACCATGCCGCCCGACGGCTCGTCACTCTTTCCAGCGCCCGTGGCCGCGACCGCGCCCGCATGCGCCGATGCCGCCGCGTTCATCGGCACGGCATTCGCCGGCACGTTGTTCATCGCGGCGAGCGCGGCCTGCAGCGCATCTTGCGCGGACTTGGCGTCGCCGCTCTTGTGCGTGTCGCCGGTCGCGGTCTTGTCGTCATCCGTCGATGCAACCGCCGTCGCGGCCGCATCGGTTACGTCGGACACGGTGGTATTCGCAGCTTCGGCGGCGTCCGCGCGCTCGGCCGCATCGGCGGCATCCGTCGCTTTCGCGGGCTTTGCCGGGGCGGCAGGCTTGGACGCATCCGCCGTTTCGGTCTTGCCCGAAGGCTTCGATGCCTCCTTCGTCGAATCCGTCTTGCCGCTCTTGTCGGCCGACGACGACGCCTGCGTGTCTGTCGCGCTATCGCTCTTCTTCACGTCGCTCGCGTCGTCCGACTTGCTGGCGCTCGCGGTGTCGTCGGACTTCGGCACGTCATGCACGCTCGACTTGGCCGCAGTGGACGAAGACAAGGACGACGCCGCCAGCGCCTTGGCTGCCTGTGCGTCGGCATTGGCCTTGTCGGTCATGCTCTGCAGCGTCAGGCCGAACGACGCGCCTGCGTCCGCTGCACGCTTTTTGGCAGCCGAAGATGACGAAACGCCCGACTGCGCGCCGATGGAAGAAACGGAGGACATGCGTTACCTCGAAAAAGTCCGGTAGTTAAATTCAGGCGCGTTCGGCGCGCATGCGCAGCACCTTGGCCGCGTGCTCGTCCGATTCGCGCTGTTCCACGCGCGCCGCCTTCTTGGCGAGCAACGCCTCGCCGCGCGCCGCGAGCACCTCGTAGCTGCCGACCTTCTGCTTCTTGAGACGCCATTCCGGCTTCGCTGCCTCGATGCGCTGGTCGGCCATCACGAGCAACGTGCGCTGTTGCGCAATCGCCGAGTCCAGCGTGTCGACGAACGCCTGGAAGTTACGCAGCGTCTGCGCCGTCGTGCCTTGCTGCGCCGACGCCGTGAAACGCGCGTGATATTCGTCGCGATACGTCACGAGCGAATTGAGTTGCCCCTCGATTTCGTTGCGCTCCTGCTGAAGCTTGCCCAGCTTCTTGGTCGCGGCGTCGAGTTCTTCCTGAGCGAGTTCGATCAGGGTGTTGATCGGCAGATTCTTTGACATGGACGAGTTGGTCTCTGTGGTCGCGCGGTTTTTTTAATAACTTATGACAAATATAGGTGCGGCTGCAAATACTAGTTGAAAAGTTGATGCAATAAATCAAGACTCGGTTCGAAATTCGCCTGCTCGCGAAAGCCTTGCTGTAAAAACGACTCCATTCGCGGATAAAGCGCGATGGCCCGGTCGAGCAGGGCATCGCGGCCGCTGGAATACGCGCCCACGTTGATCAGATCGCGATTGCGCTGATAACGCGAGAGCATCTGCTTGAAAAGGCGCACGTGTTCGAGATGCTTGTCGTCGATGAGCGCGGTCATCGCGCGGCTAATCGACTGTTCGATATCGATAGCCGGATAATGCCCCGCCTCGGCGAGCGAGCGGTTCAGCACGATATGGCCGTCGAGAATGGCGCGGGCCGAATCGGCGATCGGATCTTGCTGGTCGTCGCCTTCGGTGAGCACGGTGTAGAACGCGGTGATCGAACCGCCGCCTTCCGGGCCATTGCCGGTACGCTCGACGAGCGCGGGCAGCTTGGCGAACACCGACGGCGGGTAACCCTTGGTCGCGGGCGGCTCGCCAATCGCAAGTGCGATCTCGCGCTGCGCCATCGCGTAACGCGTCAGCGAATCCATCAGCAGCAACACATGCTTGCCCTGATCGCGGAAATATTCGGCGAGCGAAGTCGCGTAAGTCGCGCCCTGCATGCGCAGCACCGGCGAAACGTCAGCCGGCGCGGCCACGACGACCGAACGCGCGAGACCGTCTTCGCCCAGAATCTGTTCGATGAATTCCTTCACTTCGCGGCCGCGTTCGCCGATCAGTCCGATCACGATCACTTCCGCGCTCGTGTAGCGCGCCATCGTGCCGAGCAGCACCGATTTACCGACGCCCGAGCCCGCGAACAGGCCCATGCGCTGGCCGCGTCCAACCGTCAGCAGCGAATTGATTGCGCGCACGCCGACGTCCAGCACTTTGTGAATCGGCTCGCGATTCAGCGGGTTGATGACCGGCGATGACAACGGCGCATCGACTTTTGCGCCGAGCGGGCCGAGTCCGTCGAGCGGACGGCCGGATGCATCGACCACGCGGCCGAGCATCTCCCAGCCGACCGGCAGACGTTTTGCGCCTGCCATCGGATCGTTGATCGGCGCGCTTTCCAGCGGATACACGCGCGCGCCGGGCAAGAGGCCGGCCATTTCCGTGGTCGGCATCAAAAAGAGTTTGTCGCCCGCGAAGCCGACGACTTCGGCTTCGGCGGTCGGAATGGCGCTGCCCGGCGGCAGTTCGATCATGCATTCGGAACCGACGCCCATCTTCAGTCCGACCGCTTCGAGCACGAGGCCGGCGGCGCGCGTGAGACGTCCGCACGGACGCAGCGGCTTGGCGATCGCGGTACGCGCCTTGAGGGCGTCGAGCTTGTCGCGCCAGGCGTCGATATGCGGATTGCCCGCCATGTTCGCGAGTTCCGCGATGGTCCGCGCAGCGAGTTCCTCCGGCGATTCTTCCTCGACGACAGCTTCCGGCCCGAACGACGCGCGCGCGATTTCCTGCTCCAGCTCGCTTAGTCCGTCCTGCGTGATGCGATGCGTCATTGCGCTATTTACCACGGCTTGTTCCTCCCCAATGCCGCCGCGACACGCTCCCAGCGCGACGCATTGGTCGAATCGATTTCGCCGCTCGCCGCGTGCGCGCGGCAGCCGCCGCGTTCCACGAGCGGGTCGGGCCGCACCATCCAGCCAGCCGCGCCGAGTTCTTCCTGCAAGTACGCATCGACGATAGGCAAATCGGCGGGATTCACGATCAGCGTCGGCGATCCCGTGAGTTCCGGCTCGGCCGCGATCACTTCGCGCGCCACGGTGACGAGCGCCGTCGGATCGTGCGCTAGATGCTGCCGCACCACTTGCTGCGCGATATCGACCGCGAGCGTGGCGAGCGTTTCCGCGATAGCGGCATCGGCGGCTTGCAGCGCGATCCTGAACGCATCGGCGATTTCCGCGAGACGCGCCGCTTCGGCGAGCGCTTCCTTGCGGCCGTCCTCGAAACCCTTGGCGTGCCCTTGTTCGAAACCGGCCTGATACCCGATCGCCTGTCCAGCCACATGACCCGTGGCGAGACCTTGCGCATGCGCGTCTTCCTCGACGCGGCGCAAATGCGCTTCGAGCGCTGCCTGATCCGCCGCGCTGTGGTCCACGGTGACGGGATCGAACGAAGCCATCTCCCAGCGCTGATACGCGGAGAGCGGCGCCTTCGGGTTCTGGGCCGGATTAGACATATGCATCCTCTGCCTTGCCGCCTAATTGAATCTGGCCGTTTTCGGCCAGATTACGCACCACCTGAAGCACCTTGCGTTGCTGCTGCTCGACTTCCGACACACGCACCGGACCGCGCGAATCGAGGTCTTCCGCAAGCAATTCGGCCGCGCGTTGCGACATGTTCGACAGGAACTTCTGACGCAACGCGGGCTGCGCGCCCTTGAGCGAGACGATCAGCGTTTCGGATTCCACTTCCTTCAGCAGCAACTGGATCGCGCGGTCTTCCAGGTCGAGCAGGTTCTCGAACACGAACATCTGGTCGATGATCTTCTGCGCGAGTTCCACGTCGTATTCCTTGACGTTGTTGATCACGCCCTCTTCATGGTTGCTCGACATGAAGTTGAGAATCTCGGCCGCCGTGCGGATACCGCCCATCGGCGCGCGCTTCAGGTTGTCGCTGCCGGAGAGAAGCGTGGTCAGCACATCGTCGAGTTCGCGCAGCGCGGCGGGCTGAATACCGTCGAGCGTGGCGATACGCAGCAGCACGTCGTTACGCAGACGGTCGTTGAGCAGCGAGACGATTTCCGAAGCCTGATCGCGGTCCAAATGCACGAGGATCGTCGCGATGATCTGCGGATGCTCGTTCTTGATGAGTTCCGCGACCGCGCCCGAGTCCATCCACTTCAGACCTTCGATACCGCTCGTATCGCTGCCTTGCAGAATCCGGTCGATGAGCGCGCCAGCCTTGGTTTCGCCGAGCGCCTTCGTGAGCACCGAGCGGATGTACTCGCTCGAATCGAGCGACAACGCGGTGTGCTGCTCCGCTTCGCTGACGAATTCGGTCAGCACGTTGTCGAGCTGCTCGCGCGTCACGTTCTTGAGCGCCGCCATGGTCGCGCCGATCTTCTGCACCTCGCGCGGAGCGAGATACTTGAAAACTTCGGCGGCTTCTTCCTCGCCAATCGACATCAGGAGAAGCGCGGCTTTATTGAGACCTTCAGCGTTCATCGGACACCCAGTTCTTCACGACCGTCGCCACGATTCTCGCGTCCTGACGCGCCACCATGCGCGCGTAGTCGAGATTGCGATCGAACTTGGCCTTGTTGCTTTCATGACCGAGGAGACTTACCTCGGCATCCTTGTCATCATCGTCATTCTTGGCGCCGCCTTCGAGCGTCGGGCCGTCGAGCAGCGAGAGTTCGTCTGGCGCGTTGAGCGAGGGCGCCGCCGGTTCCGGCACGGGGAAGGCGCGGCGCATTGCCGGCTTAACCATGCTGAAGTACAGGAACAGTGCGACGATGCCGATGCCCACGTACTTCGCCAACTGGATGCCGCGCATGATCATGTCCGGCGTGCGCCACCACGGCACATCGGGCGTCACGTTCTGGTCGGAGTTGAACGCGCTGTTCACCACGTTGACCGAGTCGCCGCGCTTCTCGTCGTAGCCCATCGCGTCCTTCACGAGTTGCTGGACTTGCGCGAGCTTGTCGGCGGCGAGCGGCGTCATCGTGACGTTGCCCTTCGCATCGACCTGACGCTGATAGTTCACGACCACCGCCACCGAAAGACGCTTGATGCCGCCTGTCGCCTGTTCGTAGTGGCGCACCGTGCGGTCCACTTCGTAATTGGTCGTCGTGTCCTTGCGCAGGTTCTGCGGCGTGGACTTCGCGGCGGCAGCGCCGGTTGCGTCCGATGCTCCGCCCGTGACCGGCGCGGATGCCGGCTGCGGCGGCTGGTTCGACAGCGCGCCCGGCACGCCCGACGGGCCGCTGCCCGAGGTTTCGCTGGATTCGCTCGATTGCTGGCTGCGGATCGACGTGTTCTGCGGGTTGGCGTTCGGGCCGTAGCTTTCGGCGGTCTGTTCGAGCTTCGAGAAGTCGATGTCCGCGCTCACTTGCGAATGCGCGTTGCCGCCGCCGAAGAGCGGGGAAAGAATCGCGTCGATGCGCTTTTGCGTGTTGTGCTCGATCTGCTGCACGTACTTCAGTTGCGATGCGTCGAGACCGTTCGCGGCGCTCTGGTTCGTGAGCAGGTTGCCGTCCTGATCGACGATATTCACGTTCTTGACCGGCATGTCCGCCACGCCCGACGACACCATGTGCGCGATCGCCGAAACCTGTCCTTCGTCGAGCACGCGGCCGGGAAAGAGGTTGACCATGACGGACGCGGTCGGCAGTTCCTTGTCGCGCACGAACACGCTCGGCTTCGGAATGGCCAGATGCACGCGTGCCGACTTCACCGAGGAAATTGCGCCGATGGTGCGTTCCAGTTCGCCTTCGAGCGCGCGCTGGTAGTTGATCTGCTCCGCGAACTGGCTAATGCCGAACTTCTGGTTGTCCATCAGTTCGAAGCCGACCGAGCCGCTTTTCGGCAAACCCTGGCTTGCGAGGCGCAGACGCGTTTCGTGCACCGACTCGGCCGGAACGAGGATCGCGCCGCCGCCGTCGGAGAGCTTGTAGGGAATGTTGCCCTGCTGGAGCGCGGCGACGATCGCACCGCCGTCGCGGTCGGAGAGATTCGAGAACAGCACGCGGTAGTCGGGCTGGCGCGTCCACATGACGAGCCCCGCCACGACCATCGCCAAGATCGCCACGGCGATGATGAGCGGCACGCGCGGGTTCGAGCGGAATTGCGAGAGCATCGGCATGCGCTGAGCGAAGCCGCCGAAGTCGGCGCCGCCAGCGCCGCCGGTGAGGCTGGGGCTCGCGGCGCTCGCCGAGGCGCCAGGCTGCGCGCCTGCCAGGCCCATTCTGGCGTCTGGCGTGATCAGTGAGTTGTTGGGCGTATCCATTTAGCGTCGAAGCTCCGAATCTTTTGCGTTCCCCTCTGGCCGGTCGTACTGCCCGTGATGCGGCGCCGGAGGACTTTTGACGAGATGGATTATCCGCAGAAGATTGCAAGTCGATTCAGCGAATAGAGCCGGGTTTCCCCCGTTCTTCCAGCGCTTTGGAAAATGCCGCGCTGCTAATCTTTCTCGTACTCGGTAAAAGCGTTCGGACGACCGTTCGCACGCCGCCCCGAACCCGGCGACGAGCGACTTTCGCACTTGGGCGCTGAACCGGCTCTTTACTTGTCAATCGGAGACACCATGAACTTCCCGATCAATCCGCTCACCTCCGCGCTGAGCACAATGCAGTCGATGGCGACGCAGGCCGCCGGCAGCCCCACGGTCGCCACGGGCGCCGTATCCGGACAGGACGCGGGAATCGGCCAGTCGGGCGCGGTGAGCGCGGGCACGTTCGCGGACGCGCTGCAGTCGTCGATCAGCAAGATCAGCGACAACCAGACGAAGGCGCTGTCCGAAGCGCACGCGTTCGAAATCGGCGCGCCGAACGTTTCGCTCAACGACGTGATGGTCGATATGCAAAAGGCCAACGTCGGCATGCAGTTCGGCTTGCAAGTACGCAACAAGCTCGTGTCGGCCTACAACGACATCATGCAAATTTCGGTGTGACGCGCTGTGGCTGGCGCGTGCGTTTCGAATCCGTCCCCATCATGCCGATACGGCCCCAGAGCCTTGCGCCCTAAAGCTTTGCCGCGATTCTCCGATAACCTCGATAACAGCACGGCGAACGATGGTTCGATCGCCAGCACCGATTCTTACCGGTCGGACGAAGCGGCCTTTGCGCCGTCGTCCGAGCACCGCGCGCCACGTGCCGCGGGCGTCATTCGGTATCGCATAAGGAGAACCACGGATGTATTCCCCAGGACAGGCGGGAGCCAACGCATATGCACGCGTCGGCGTTCAGACAGGGGTGATGGGAGCGAGCCCGCACCGGCTGATCGTGATGCTCTATCAGGGCGCGCGGCAGTCGATTGCACAGGCGCGGATGCACTTGCAGCAGAAGAACGTGGGCGCGCGCGGAGCGGCGATCAGCAAGGCGATCAACATCATCGAGACCGGGTTGCAGCAGGCGCTCAACAAGGAAGCGGGCGGCGAAGTCGCGCTGCGTCTGGACGCGCTGTACTCGTACATGGCACGCCGGCTCCTGGAAGCGAATCTGAACCAGGACGAGTCGATGCTCGTGGAAGTGGACAATCTGCTGGCTACGCTCGAAGAGGCGTGGGTCGGCATTGGACCGGAAGTGGCGAGAACGACCGCGGCAGCCATCTGAGCGGCAGCCATGGCGACTGCCTGACAAGAATGAATACCACAGACGAATATTTCGCGCACTACGAGGCGATTGCTGCGCTGTCCGGCCAGATGCTGGCTGCGGCGCGCAGTGGCGAGTGGAGCGAATTGAAGACGATGCAGGGCAGGTATCGCGAGTTGATCGAACGGTTGAAGGACGTGGATACCGGCTCGGAACTCGACGACACCGCCCGTGCGCGCAAGCTGGACCTCGTGAAGAAGATCCTCGCCGACGACGCCGCGATTCGCGACCTCAGTTCGCCGAGCCTCGCGCGTCTTTCCGCGCTCTTCACGACCAACAGCCCGGCGCGCGTACTTAAAAAGATGATCGGACTGCGCTAGACAACGCGGCTTGCGACGGAAAACTCTTCCGGCGTCTGGCCCGGCCCTCGCGCGCGGTCATTCCAGGATGCCGGCATGTCAGGACTCGATTCCGCGATCGCCATGATTATCGCCAGCCGGACCGAGCTCCTTCTGTCCGCGCTGCGCGCCAACGCCGGTTCGACCGGCCAGACGACCACGCAGACGGGCGTTTCCTTGTCCGTCGCGACGCCCGCCGGAACCGCGGCGGGCGCATCCGCGCCGACGCTCGCTCCGGTGGCGTCGGCGCAAACCGAACTGTCGAGCGTCGCCCGCACGCTCGATGTCATTTCCCGCCTGGGCGGCGCCGCGCCCGCGATTCTCGGCGATGCCCCGCTCTGGCCGACACCGCCGCGTCCCGCGAGCGCGTTCGCCGCGCTGACCACGGGGCTTTTCGATACCGCTTTCTCCTCCAATGCCGCCGCCGTCGCGGCCGCGCGTGCGGCGAGCCAGAATCTGCCGCCGTTGCCGGCGTCCGCGCTGGCATCGGAGCTTGCGAAAACGGTGGCGCAAAGCGGCCTCTTCTACGAGTCGCATCTCGTGCAATGGATGGCCGGGCAGCGCAGCACGGCGTCGCTCGCGAGCGAACCGCAGGCGCGCATCGATCCGCGCGCGCTGACCTTGCCGCTCGATTTGCCGGGCGACGAAAGCATCGCGCGCGATACCGCCTTCGACGACACGCGCCCACCGGCGTTTGCCTCGACACAAACCGATCTGTCCGATCTGCACGCCGAAACGCATAACGTCGCGATGCCGCAAACGCCGCAGCAGGCGGCGGCGCTCGCGGCATCGGTACGGGATGCGCCCGCGCTGGCGCTGTCGAATTCGCAAAGCGCGCCGTCCGCGCCCGCTTCGCCGCCCGCCGCGCCGCAGCCGAGCCAGCATGAATCGGCGCTGCAGGCATCGCTCGATGCGGGTATTCATCCGGCGACGCTCACGGTCGTGCGTCAGCAACTCGACATACTCGCCAACGAGCAATTCCGCTGGCAGGGCGAAGCGTGGCCGGGGACGCGTTTCGACTGGGAAGTGGCGCGAGAGCCGCGTCCCGCCGTGGATACCAGCGAGGAACGCGCGTGGCGCACGCGCGTCACGTTGTCGTTGCCCGCGCTCGGCATGGTGGACGCCGAACTCGTGCTGACCGGCGACAAGCTGGTCGCGCGTCTGAGGGCGAGCGATACGGGCGCATCGCGTTTTTCCGCCGATGCCGCCGCGTTCCAGCGTCAGCTCGAAGCGGCGGGCATCGCGCTGGCGTCGTTCAGCGTGCGTTCGATGGATGGCTCGGGCGCCGCCACGGGCGACATCGACCTGGACGCGCCGAAACCGGTGCGTTCGCCGCTCGAGCATTTATTCCGCGCGCCGCCGGGTGGAGAAGTGACATGAGCAATCCACTGTATTCGCGCAAGCAGGCCACCGCGCTCACTTACGATGCGGGCAGCCGCGAAACGACGCCGCGCGTCGTGGCGAAGGGCTACGGCGTGGTCGCGGAAATGATCGTGCAGCGCGCGAAGGAAGCGGGCGTGTATGTCCATGACTCGCCGGAAATGGTGTCGCTCTTGATGCAGGTCGATCTCGATTCGCATATTCCCCCCGCGCTTTATCAGGCGGTGGCGGAGCTGCTGGCCTGGGTTTATCGGCTGGAGAACGAGGAGCCGGTGAGGGAAGCGGGACGCCGCTAAAACTCGAAAGCCCGCCTCACGATCGCCGCATGATCGAAGCGCGCGGGCAACGTGCCATACACGCGGCCGGTTTCGCCGCGCGCATCGCCCAAACGGGTTTCGATGAACGCCTGTGCCACCTCGTCCGGCGCATGTCTCGCCAGCAATACGCCTTGTGCACAAAAGGTCAATTGCTGCGCGATGCGCCGCGCCGATGCCTCGCGCGACGCCGGATCGCTCGTCAAACTAGTCAAGAGCGTCTGCAAAGCCGCGCCGAGCGCCGGATGCGCGCTTGCCGTATCGCGCCAGTCGTCGAATAGTGCGTGCGCCGCGTCCTGCTCGCGCTCGAACGCACGCAGCACGTCTAGACACATGACGTTGCCCGAACCTTCCCAGATCGAATTGACCGGCGCCTCGCGATAAAACCTCGCCATCGGCCCGGTTTCGACGTAACCGTTGCCGCCCCAGACTTCCATCGCCTCGCCGGTGAATTCGAGCGCGCGCTTGCAGACCCAGAACTTCGCCGCAGGCGTGACGATGCGCCGCCACGCGCGTTCGCGCAACGCCGCTCCCGCCGAGGCGCTCTGCTCGAACGCCCCGGCCAGCCGCATGAACAGCACCGTCGCGGCTTCCGATTCCAGCGCGAGGTCGGCGAGCACGTTGCGCATCAAGGGCTGATCGGCGAGATGCGCGCCAAACGCGCTGCGATGCCGCGCATGATGGATCGCTTCGACCAGCGCCGCGCGCATCAACGCCGCGCTGCCGATCACGCAATCGAGCCGCGTGTAGTTCGCCATTTCGATGATGGTCGGCACGCCGCGTCCTTCATCGCCGATCATCATGCCGTAGGCATCGAGAAACTCGACTTCGCTGCTCGCGTTCGAGCGATTACCGAGCTTGTCCTTCAGACGCTGCACGTGCACGGCGTTCTTGCGGCCGTCGGGCGCAAAGCGCGGCACGTAGAAGCAGGAGAGTCCGCCTTCGTCCGCCGTGCGCGCGAGCACGAGATGCGCGTCGCACTGCGGCGCCGAGAAAAACCACTTGTGTCCGATTAACCGATAGTCCCCGCCGCGCCCGGGTGTGCCGAGCGCATGCGCGCGCGTGCGATTGCCGCGCACGTCGGAGCCGCCCTGCTTTTCGGTCATGCCCATGCCGATCAACATCGATCGCTTGCCGGCTTCGAGGGCGATGTCGCGCGAATCGTGCTCGCGCGACAAGAGCGGTGCGGCGAGCCGTTCATAAAGCGCGGGTTCATTGCGCAAAACGGGGATGCTCGCGAAGGTCATCGTGACCGGACACAGCGATCCGGATTCGAGTTGTCCGTGCAGAAAGTAACCGGCGGCGCGCGCGGCCATCGACCCGGCGCGCGCCGAAGGTTCGAACGGCAGCGCGTGCAGACCTTCTTGCCGCAGACGTCGCAGCAGTTCATGCCAGGCCGGATGAAACTCGATTGCGTCGATACGCTCGCCACGCGCGCTGTGCGTGCTCAGTTCCGGCGTATGCCGGTTGGCGAGATCGGCGAGCGCGAGCACGTCCGGTTGTGTAAGCGCGCGGCCGTCGCGGTGGAGCGCCTCGGCATGCCAATGCGCGCCTTCGCGCTCGAGCGCGGCAACGAGCGCGCGGTCCGCGGCGAAGGCGTCGTAGTCGACAAGCGGCGGCGACTGATTCGTGACTTCGTGTGTCTCGAACAAGGGTGCGTGGTTCATCGTGTGTCTCCCGTGCGAGCTTGCGTCGGCTAATCGCAACACGCGTGGTCAAAAATGATCCTCTATCTCTATTTAACGATGATAGGCCGCACGCCCGACCAGCGTGTAGCGCTGCCGCTCGCTTCAATCTGGCCGGGCGCTCGCGTTTGGTCTTAAACCATTCCTATATTTTTCTGATGCGAACTCTTAAAGACCAACCGGATGAGAGAAATCCGATTGTTTGGCTACCACGGCTGACGGACAGGAGGCCGAACCTATAATCGCCGAGACCCTTATGGCCTGAGGTTTACAGGCCTCTTCTGGAAGTCTTCTCAATGAGCATCAACCTCAATCAACTCGTTCAAGGCGCCTTGACCGAGAGCGTATTGCAACACCTGGCTGCACGCGTTGGCTGCACGCAGGAGTCCGCGAGGCGCGTCGTCGGACTATGCGCGCCAGCACTCATCGGCTCGATGATGAACAAGGCGGCGTCGCTGGATGGCGCACGCAGTCTGTTTGCCTCCGTCATGTCGCCGGGCGTGAACACGCATATCGCCGAGGAACTGCCGCACTTCGTTCTCAACGACGAAGGCATGCAAACGCTCCTCGCCACCCATTCGACGGTGGATGGCGTCATTGCCTCGCACGACAATCTCAATGCGCTCGCCGAGCGTATTTCCGAATACACGGGCGTGGCGGCGAGCGCATCGCGCACGTTGTCCGGCGTCGTGGGCGCAACCATTCTCGGTATCCTCAAGCGCTATTTCACGCAGCACAACGGCCATATCGGCCAGTTGCCCACGCTGCTCGGGCATCAACTGCCGGTCGTGCGGGCCAACATGACGGATTCGTTCGCGAATGCGCTGGGGCTCGGCTCAGTCGGCGCGTTCCTCGCGGGCGTGGCCTCGCGGCTGAAGGCGGTGTCCTCGCATCTCGGTCATCCGGCTACCCAAGAAGCAGCGTCGTTCCCCATTCATGGTGAACAAGAACCGGCCGTGGAAACCGCGCAAACAAACGACAAGGGTCCGCGCCGCAAATGGCTGTGGGTTGCCAACGCCGCTGCCCTCGCGTTGCTGGCCGCGCTCGTTGCGCGCGGCTGTTCGACCGAAAACAAGTCGAAAGACGTGACGGCCGAAACGCGCACGGACGCCTCGGCGGCATCCGACGCCGCATCTGCATCCAGCGCCAGCGCCAGCGACGATCAGGCATCGCAAGCCACGGCTGTGGCGCCCGATCAGGCATCGTTGCCGACCATTTTGCCGGGCAAGGACGCAAGCCTGTCCATGACGGTCGACGCCTCCGGCATTCCCACGCTGAAAGCCACGGTGAATAGCGAGCAGGAACGTCAACGCCTGATCGACATGCTGTCGGCCAAGCTCGGCGCGGACAAGTTCCACGCGAACGTGACCGTCGATCCCGACACGAAGCCCGCCGCGTGGCTCGACAAGCTCGAAGGCCTGCTGCCGTTGATGACGCTGCCGGGCGCCGATCTGCAGATTACCGGCGACACGATCACCCTGAGCGGCGGCGCAAGCGAGCCGAAGCTCGGCTGGGTCGACAAGCTGAAGGCGCTGTTCGGCGCCGGCTGGACGGTCGGCACGCAATCGGCTCAGGTTGCGGCTCCGGCATCGGAAGCGCAAGCCAATCAAGACGCGGATGCCTGCTCGGCTCCGGCTATCGTCAAGACGCTGAACCTGAAGCCGGTCAACTTCGGCACGGGTTCGAACACGCCGCCGCCGGTTGCCATGGCGGCGCTCGCTGCATCGGCGAAGGCGCTGAAGGCCTGCGACACGCAAGCAAAGCCAATTCGGCTTCAGATCGCAGGCTATTCGGACAACACGGGCGGCGCGGCGCTGAATCTTCAGTTGTCGAAGAAGCGTGCGGAAGCGGTGCGTTCGTACCTCGTTCAGCACGGCATTCCTTCTGATTCGCTGACGGCTCAAGGCTTTGGCGACGCCAATCCGGTCGCCGACAACTCGACCGCCGCTGGCCGCATGGCTAATCGACGTATCGAGTTCAAGCAAGCCGACTGAGCGTCACGCGCTATCTCGGCGCGATGCGTCGAAAAAGCGCCGGACCGCTCTGAAGCGGTTCGGCGCTTTTTTTACTTCGCACCAGGCGCATCAGGCAAGGGAAGTCCCGTTCAACGCATTACAGCGCCTCGCCACGCTTCAGCCGCGGAAAGCCATCGGCCATGAAATCCTGATCGACATTCGCGGGCAGTATTTCGCGCGCGACTTCGATCCACGCTCGCGCCGCATGCGACAGATATCCGTTGCGCCGCCAGCCGACGGCCATATCCCAGCGAATCTCGGGCGCGACGACCGGCCGGCAGGTGAACGCCTCGGCATCCAGGCGGCCGCAATAAGGCGCGGGCAACAGCGCGATGCCGATGCCAGCCTGTACCAACGCCGCCATGAAATCCCAATGCCCGCTGCGACCGACGATCGTCGGCGCGAACCCCGCCGCGCGGCACGCGTTCAGCACGACGTCGTTGAGCGCGAGACTTTCGCCGTAGAACACAAAGGGTTCGGCTGCCAGATCGGCGAGCGCTACCTCGTTCAGACCGTCCCAGCGCGAACCTTTTTGCGCCACGAGCCACAAGAGTTGCCGGCTGACGGGCAGCACGTCGAACGTTTCGGCATCGACTGGCTGCAGCACGCCGCCGAGTTCGAGTTCGCCTTCGATCAACGCAGCCTCGATCGCCTTCGAGCCTTGCTCGAACAGCTTCAGCTCGATCTTCGGATACCGCTCCCTGAAAGCAGCAATGACGGGCGTGAAGAGCGCGCCGCCCATCGGCGGAATGCCGATCGTCAGCGTGCCGCGCCCGAACGTGCCCAGATCGTTCAGTTCCGCTTCGAGCCGCGCATGGGCCGCGAGCACATCGACGCCACGCTGATAGACGATCTGCCCGGCATCGGTCAGGACCATCTGACGGCCTTCCCTCAATAAAAGCGGCGAGCCGACCTCGTCTTCCAGTGACTTGACCATTTTGCTGATGGTCGGCTGAGTGACGAACATATGCTCGGCGGCAGCAGTGAAGCTCTTTTGCTTGACCACCTCAATGAAATACCTCAACGCGCGCAATTCCATTTGAGATTCCAGATTGGAATGATTTGGATAATGCTAAGTCATTTTTTTATGTAAACGGTGCACTTATACTCCGTCTACAGGTTAACCCTAGTCATTCGCCCCGAGCCCGCCATGTCCACCGTTCTTTCCGCCCCTTCCGCCTTAGCCAACGCCCGCATGGCGCTTGCTCGCGTGACGCGCATCGCGATTCAATCGGCGGCGCTCGCGGCGATATGGTTCGTCGCGGACCTGGCCGCGCGCAGGCTGGCGCTGCCGGTGCCAGGTGGCGTCGTCGGACTAGTCGCGTTGTTGGCGCTCCTGTTCTGCGGCGGCGTGGCGCCGCGCTGGGTGAAGGCGGGCGCCGACTGGCTGCTGTCGGACATGCTGCTGTTCTTCATCCCGGCGGCCGTGGCGGCGGTCCAATACGGCGGGCTTTTCATGGAAGAAGGCTGGCGTTTGGCGCTGGTTGTCGTCGCGGGAACGCTGATGGTGATGGTGGCGGTGGCGTTCGCCGTGGATCGGGCGGCGCGCCTGGAGCGTCACCTCGCGCTGCGCCGGGCGCTCCACGCGCGGCAAGCTGCGCGCGCCTGAGCCATGAGCCACTTCTACGCTTCGCTGCTCCAAGACGACGCTGCACGCCTGATCGCTGCCGGATGCTTCGTGATGACCGTCGTCCTGTACTTCGTGTCGAAGCGGCTTTACGCGCGCTTCAAAAGTCCGTGGCTGACGCCGCTTCTGGCTGTCCCGGCGGTGCTTGCGGCGATCGTCGTGACGGCGCGCATTCCATACCCCGTCTATTTCGCCGATACGCGCTGGCTCATGTGGCTGCTCGGGCCAGCCACCGTGGCGTTCGCGGTGCCGATCTACGAATATCGGTCGCTCCTGAAGCGGCACTGGATTTCGTTGAGCGTCGGAGTGACGGTTGGCATTCTGGTGGCGGTCGGCGGGTCGATTGCGCTTGCGAAGTTGCTGCATCTGTCGCCGGAACTGCAGCGCAGTCTCGCGACGCGTTCGATATCGACGCCATTTGCGCTCGCGGTATCCGACAAGATTCACGCGCCGCGCGATCTGACCGCGCTTTTCGTCATCGCGACGGGCGTGTGCGGCATGCTCTTCGGCGAGATCGTGCTGGCGCTGGTGCCGCTGCGCACGCGGCTTGCGCGCGGCGCGTTGTTCGGCGCGGCGGCGCATGGCGTCGGCACCGCGAAGGCGCGCGAACTCGGGAACGAAGAGGGCGTTGTCGCCAGCTTGACGATGATGATCGCGGGCGTGGTGATGGTGCTGCTCGCGCCGGTTTTGAGCATGTTGCCGATATAGGCAAATTACGCGCACGCGCCGCTGTTTAGGAGTTTTCGCGGGCAATTCGCGTGGCATCTATTGCGACAATGCGGGCTCAAATATTTCGGTTCGAGCCAAATGTCACTAGTCTCCCAGCACCCCGGCGTCTCAGTCATCATTCCGTGTTTCAACTCGGCAAAAACGCTGGCACGCGCGCTCGAAAGTTGTCTTTCGCAAACCGATGCAGCGCAGATCATCGTCGTGGACGATGGCTCGCAGGACGCATCGGCGGCGGTTGCGAAGTTTTATTCCCTGAAAGACCGACGCGTCGAACTGGTTCAGATGCCGGAAAACGGCGGCCCCGCTCGGGCGCGCAATCATGGTGCAAAGGTCGCGGGACACCCCATTCTTGCGTTCCTCGACGCCGACGACGAGTACCAGCCAGGCGCACTGGCGACTGCCGCACTCTATCTGCGAAACACGCCTCGGCAACCCGCAGTTCGTTTCAGCGCCGATTTCAGTGACTTTCCCGCCGATCTGCGTGCTTTCCCCGACTTCGAACGCCACGCCGACATCATGAGCGACACGGTGGCGAGCACGCTCGTGATTCAGCGTGCGACCTTCCTCGCGCTCGGCGGCTTCCCTACAGATGAAGTCTTCCGGCGTTATGGCGGCGAGGATTCGGCGCTTTCAAATGCAATCATCGACATTTACGGTTGTTATCGCCTGGAAGCCAGGAAGGGCGTTCGCGTCCACTATCATCCGGGGAGCCACGTGGCGTTGTATTTCAGCCGCGCAGGAGGCGCCGAAACGCCGTTCGACGAGCATTGGGCGACCACCGAGGCCATCCAACAGTTCGTCGCACGCGCCCGCACGGCGATGTCCGGCACTGCTGAATCAACGATCGATCAAGCCTGAACGCCCCCTACGCTTAGTCACCCCCATCAATCAGACTGCGCTTAATCCCGCATTCGCATTC
This sequence comes from Caballeronia sp. LZ001, assembly GCF_031450875.1. NCBI lineage: Bacteria > Pseudomonadati > Pseudomonadota > Betaproteobacteria > Burkholderiales > Burkholderiaceae > Caballeronia > Caballeronia sp. LZ001. Next base: position 3,446,912 of record NZ_JARTVX010000004.1, read on the forward strand.
CGCCGACTTTTGCTACAATCTTCGCTCGCCCCCGAGGAGCGTTGCGACGGGTTTCACCCGCCAGGCTCGGAGGCTTCAATCGGACGGTTCGAAGGCACATAAACAAGCCCGCTGAGCCACCGCATCGAACGGCGCTCACGTCAAAATTTCTAGTCTTTTTTAGAAAGGAGGGCGTGATGAACGCCGCAGTTCTCGATTCCAAGAATTCCCAGGATTACGTTGTTGCCGACATGTCGCTCGCCGCATGGGGCCGCAAGGAACTCGACATCGCCGAAACGGAGATGCCCGGTCTCATCCAGACGCGCGAGGAATACAAGGCGCAACAGCCGCTGAAAGGCGCGCGCGTCGCAGGCTCGCTGCACATGACCATCCAGACCGGCGTGCTGATCGAAACGCTGACCGCACTCGGCGCCGACGTGCGCTGGGCATCGTGCAACATCTTCTCCACGCAGGATCACGCTGCCGCCGCCATCGCCGCGGGCGGCACGCCGGTGTTCGCGTTCAAGGGCGAATCGCTCGACGAATACTGGGAGTTCTCGCACCGCATCTTCGAATGGCCGAACGGCGAATTCGCCAACATGATTCTGGACGACGGCGGCGACGCCACGCTCTTGCTCATCCTCGGTTCGAAGGCAGAAAAAGACCGCTCGGTCATCGGCAAGCCGACGAATGAAGAAGAAGTCGCGCTGTACAAGTCGATCGCTTCGCACCTCGATGCCGACCCGACGTGGTACTCCACGCGCCTCGCGCACATCCAGGGCGTGACGGAAGAGACGACCACAGGCGTGCATCGTCTGTATCAGATGGAGAAGGAAGGGCGTCTGCCGTTCCCGGCCATCAACGTGAACGATTCGGTCACGAAGTCGAAGTTCGACAATCTGTATGGCTGCCGCGAATCGCTCGTGGATGGCATCAAGCGCGCCACCGACGTGATGATCGCCGGCAAGATCGCGGTCGTGGCGGGCTACGGCGACGTGGGCAAGGGCTGCGCGCAGTCGCTGCGCGGTCTGGGCGCCACCGTCTGGGTCACGGAGATCGACCCGATCTGCGCGCTGCAAGCGGCAATGGAAGGCTACCGCGTCGTGACGATGGAATATGCCGCCGACAAGGCCGATATCTTCGTGACGGCAACGGGCAACTACCACGTCATCAACCACGACCACATGAAGGCGATGCGCAACAACGCTATCGTCTGCAACATCGGTCACTTCGACTCCGAAATCGATGTCGCTTCCACGCGCCAATACACGTGGGACAACATCAAGCCGCAAGTCGATCACATCATCTTCCCGGACGGCAAGCGCATCATTCTGCTGGCCGAAGGACGTCTCGTGAATCTCGGCTGCGCAACCGGCCATCCGTCGTTCGTGATGTCGAACTCGTTCACGAACCAGACGCTCGCGCAGATCGAACTGTTCACGCAAGGCGACAAGTACGAGAACAAGGTGTATGTGCTGCCGAAACATCTCGACGAGAAGGTCGCGCGTCTGCATCTGGGACGTATCGGCGCGGAACTGACGGTGCTTTCGACGGAGCAGGCCGGTTATATCGGCGTCGACAAGAACGGTCCGTTCAAGCCGAACCACTACCGCTATTAATCCGCTACTGACAAGGCACGCGGCGGCGTGGCCGCGCACGGATCGGGAGGTTCGAGCGCGGTACAAAGACACATTGCATCAACCGGAGAACACTCGATGACCGTGCTGCTGACATGGCTGATCAACGCGCTCGCGCTTCTGATCATCACCTATCTCGTGCCGTCGATCCACATCCGCAGTTTCGGCACGGCGCTCATCGTGGCCGTGGTGCTCGGGCTCATCAACGCAGTGCTGCGCCCGGTGCTCATCATTCTCACGTTGCCCGTGACCATCCTGACGCTCGGCCTCTTCATTCTCGTGGTGAATGCGCTGTGTTTCTGGCTGTGCTCGTCGCTCTTGAAAGGCTTCGAGGTGACGGGTTTCTGGTCCGCGTTCTTCGGCTCGATTCTCTATAGCATCGTGTCGTGGCTTCTGTCGGCGCTCATCTTCGGACAGCGCAACTTCGGCTGACGCCGCGCACACCACGCCTCGCCGCGCGTACACACACCATCATGAAACCGATCGAACTTTCATTCGAGTTTTTCCCGCCGAAGACGCAGGAAGGGGTGGACAAACTGCGCGCCTCGCGCGCGCAACTGAAAACGCTCGCGCCGAAGTTCGTCTCCGTGACGTTCGGCGCGGGCGGCTCCACGCAGCAAGGCACGCTCGACACCGTGCTCGAAATGGCCGCGGAAGGCTTCGACGCGGCGCCGCATCTGTCTTGCATCGGCTCGTCGAAAGACAGCCTGCGCGCGATCCTTTCGCAGTATCGGGAGCACGGCATTCGCCATATCGTCGCGTTGCGCGGTGACTTGCCTTCGGGCATGGGTGAAGTCGGCGAGTTGCGCTATGCGTCCGAACTCGTGGCGTTCATTCGCCAGGAGCACGGCGACTGGTTCAACATCGAAGTGGCGGCGTATCCGGAGTTTCATCCGCAATCGCGTTCGCCGCGCGCCGATCTCGAAAACTTCGCGCGCAAAGTGAAGGCGGGCGCGAACTCCGCGATCACGCAGTACTTCTTCAACGCGGACGCCTACTTCGAATTCGTCGATGAAGCGAAAAAGCTCGGCGTCGATGTGCCTATCGTGCCGGGCATCATGCCGATCACCAACTTCACGCAGTTGATGCGCTTTTCCGAGATGTGCGGCGCGGAAGTGCCGAAGTGGATCGCGCGCCGGCTCGAAAGTTACGGCGACGACCGCGAGTCGATCCGCGAATTCGGCGTCGATGTGGTGACGGGTCTATGCCAGCGTCTGATCGACGGCGGCGCGCCCGGCTTGCATTTCTACACGCTCAACGGCGCGTGGGCGTCGAAGACGGTTTGCGAGCGGCTCGGCGTCAAGAGCGTCTGAGTTTGTTTACCCGCGCGGCGTTCGTCCGCGCGGTCCTTACTTTCCTCCTCGTTTAGCACTTTTTTCGGGCGTTTTAGTACCCGACGGCGCACTTTGCGCACGCTGCCGGCACCTTGCGCGGATATTTCGCCATCCGAGCTATCACGCTTAGACATAGGCGATAACCTAACCGCATCGAACCAACCGGCAGCCGTAAATCCAGTGGGGAAAACGACCACACACGTAATATTTGTTCATGCTAGGGTAGCGCCCGAATTTGCTTGCGCCGTTTCATCCGGCAGATTCGCACGGCTGGCAGCACCGCCGATGCGATCAAGTAATATCGCGCTACGTCAGTTGAAAGCTGGCATCGACCTGGAGGAAACATGAAGAAGAATGGCCTGTTGCGAGTCGCCCGCGTGTCGGCGCTCATGGGCGCCGTCGCCACGGCAACGCTATTCGCGGCGAACGTCGCGAATGCCGCCATCCCCAACAAGACGCTGGTGTACTGCTCGGAAGGCAGTCCCGCCGGTTTCGATCCCGCGCAATACACCACTGGCACCGACTTCACCGCGAACACGTTCACGGTCTATAACCGCCTCGTCGAATTCGAGCGCGGCGGCACGAAGGTCGAGCCGGGTCTCGCCGAAAAGTGGGACGTGTCGGCGGACGGTTTGACCTACACCTTCCATTTGCGTCACGGCGTGAAGTTCCAGACGACGTCGTACTTCAAGCCGACGCGCGAATTCAACGCGGATGACGTCCTCGTCACGTTCAACCGCATGCTCGACCCGAACCAGCCGTTCCGCAAGGCGTATCCGGTTGCGTTCCCGTACTTCACGGACATGGGCCTCGACAAGCTCATCGCGAAGGTGGAGAAGGTCGATCCCTACACCGTGAAGTTCACGCTCAAGGAAGTGAACGCGCCATTCATCCAGAACATGGCGATGGAATACGCGTCCATTCTCTCGGCCGAATACACGGACAAGCTGGTGAAGGACGGCAAGGCCGCCGACATCAATCAGTATCCGGTTGGCACGGGACCGTTCATCTTCCGTAGCTATACAAAGGATGCGACCATTCGCTTCGACGGCAATCCGGATTACTGGAAGCCGAACGCGGTGCAGGTGTCGAAGCTGATCTTCTCGATCACGCCCGATGCCGCCGTGCGCGTTCAGAAGCTGAAAAGCAACGAATGCCAGGTGATGAGCTATCCGCGTCCAGGCGACATCGAGTCGCTCAAGTCCGCATCGAATCTCGATACGCCGTCGCAGGCCGGTTTCAACGAAGGTTACGTGGCCTATAACGTGACCAAGAAGGGGCTGGACAACACCGACGTGCGCCGCGCGCTCGACATGGCGATCAACAAGAAGGCGATCATCGATTCCGTGTATCAGGGCGCGGGCCAGGCGGCCACCGCTCCGATGGCGCCAACTCAATGGTCCTACGACAAGAACCTAAAGACGAGCCCGTACGATACGGCCAAGGCCAAGGATCTGCTCGCGAAGGCCGGCTTTCCGAACGGCATGGATATCGACCTTTGGGCCATGCCTGTGCAACGCGCGTACAACCCGAACGCACGTCTGATGGCCGAGATGATCCAGGCCGACTGGGCGAAGATCGGCGTGAAGGCAAAGATCGTGTCGTACGAATGGGGCGAGTATCTCAAGCGCGCGCACGCGGGCGAGCATCAGGCGCTCTTGATCGGCTGGACCGGCGACAACGGCGACCCCGACAACTGGCTCGGCACGCTGCTCGGTTGCGACGCGGTGAAGGGAAGCAACTTCTCGAAGTGGTGCTATAAGCCGTTCGACGATCTGGTCGTGAAGGGCCGTTCGACGAGCGACGTCGCGGCGCGCACGAAGGCCTACATGGACGCGCAGCAGATCTTCGCGCAACAGCTGCCGTTCTCGCCGATCGCGCATTCGACGGTGTATCAGCCGGCCAGCAAGAAGGTGACGGGCCTGAAGATCGAACCGCTCGGCTATGTGCGTTTCGACGGCGTGGGCATGCAGTAAAGCGAGAGCATCCGCAAAACGCAGCTTGCAAGCGGAACGCTTTTTGCACTAAACCATAATTAGTCGAACAGGGCCGGCGGCGCGGGTCGAAAACGATCCGCGCCGCCGGTCACTCTTCCAAATCCCCAAGTACGAACCAAAGGGCGATCATGTTCCGATTCGTTTTGCGACGCATAGGAATGGTGATACCGACGTTCATCGGCATTACGATTCTCGCGTTCGCGCTCATCCACCTGATCCCGGGCGACCCCATCGAAGTGATGATGGGCGAACGCGGCGTGGACCCGGCGATGCACGCCGAAGCCATGAAGCGCTTAGGTCTCGACGAGCCTTTGCCGCTTCAATATCTCCACTATGTCGGCCATGCGCTCAAGGGCGATCTCGGCATGTCGATCATCACCAATACGAGTGTGATGAGCGAATTCATGGCGCGCTTTCCGGCGACCGTCGAACTCTCCATCTGCGCGATGATCTTCGCGCTCATCGTCGGTCTGCCGGCGGGCGTGGCGGCGGCGCTCAAGCGCGGCACGGTGGTCGATCATGGCGTGATGGGCACCGCGCTCACGGGCTATTCGATGCCGATCTTCTGGTGGGGCTTGATCCTCATCATGTTCTTCTCGGCGAGGCTCGGCTGGACGCCGGTGTCGGGGCGGATCGCGGTGGAATACGACATTCCGCACGTCACGGGCTTCATGCTGATCGACTCGATCTTCTCCACCGATGAAGGCGCGTTCAAGTCCGCGGTGAGCCATCTGATATTGCCGACCATCGTGCTCGGCACGATTCCGCTCGCGGTGATTGCGCGCATGACGCGTTCGTCGATGCTCGAAGTGCTGCGCGAGGACTACATTCGCACGGCGCGCGCGAAGGGGCTTTCGCCGTTGCGCGTGGTGATCGTGCATGCGTTGCGCAATGCGCTGATTCCCGTGGTGACCGTGATCGGCTTGCAGGTTGGCACGTTGCTCGCGGGCGCGGTGTTGACGGAGACGTTGTTCTCGTGGCCGGGCGTCGGCAAGTGGCTGATCGATGCCATTTCGCGTCGCGATTATCCCGTCGTGCAGGGCGGCATTCTGATGATCGCGTCGCTCGTGATCTTCGTGAATCTGATCGTCGATCTGCTGTACGGCGTGTTGAATCCGCGCATTCGCCATACAAGGTGAACATGTACCACCCCCACGCTCACATTCGTTCGCTGCCCCCCGAGGGGGCGCATGCCTCTCTTGAGGCGGCTCGGCGAGAGGCATAAACATGTACCACCCCCACGCTCATATTCGTTCGCTGCCCCCCGAGGGGGCGCATGCCTCTCTTGAGGCGGCTCGGCGAGAGGCATGATATGGCCGACATTCAAAACAACCTACCTCCCCAGGCAGTAACACCGCCACCCAGCGGCCGCATGGTCGCGGGCCGCGAGTTCTGGGCGAACTTCTCGCGCAATCGCGGCGCAGTGGTCGCGGGCTTCATCGTGCTCGTGCTGATTCTGGTGGCGCTCACCGCGCCCGTGATCGCGCCGCACAGCCCCATCGAGCAATATCGCGAATACGTGAAGATTCCGCCCGCGTGGCTCGAAGGCGGCAACCGCATGTTCCTGCTCGGCACCGATGAAGCCGGCCGCGACATTCTCTCGCGTCTCATGTACGGCGCGCGGCTGTCGTTCTGGATCGGCTTCGTATCGGTCGTGCTCGCGCTCATTCCGGGCGTCGTGCTGGGGCTCATGGCCGCGTTCTTCGGCTGGCTCGATACGCCGATCATGCGCATCATGGATGTGCTCCTCGCGCTGCCTTCGCTCTTGCTCGCGGTCGCCGTGGTCGCGATCATCGGGCCGGGGCTCGTCAACACCATGCTTGCCATCGCCATCGTCGCGCTGCCGGGTTATGTGCGTCTGACGCGCGCATCGGCGCTCGGCGAATTGCAAAAGGAATACGTGACGGCATCGCGCGTCGCGGGTGCGGGCGTCGTGCGGCTGATGTTCTCGCAAGTGCTGCCGAACTGCGCCGCGCCGCTCATCGTGCAGGCGACGCTCGGGTTTTCATCGGCGATTCTGGACGCCGCCGCGCTCGGCTTTCTCGGCTTGGGCGTGCAACCGCCCGCGGCCGAGTGGGGCGCCATGCTGGCTTCGGCGCGCGATTACATCGAAAGCGCATGGTGGATCGTCACGATGCCCGGTCTCTCCATCCTGATCTCGGTGCTCGTCATCAATCTGCTCGGCGACGGTCTGCGCGACGCCCTCGACCCGAAACTGAAACGGATGGGATGACATGAACGATCTACTCACTATCCGTAATCTGCAAGTGACGTTCGGCGGCACACAGGCGGTCGATCGCATCGACCTGTCGGTCAAGCCGGGCGAAGTGGTCGGCGTGGTCGGCGAATCCGGCTCGGGCAAAAGCGTCACGATGATGGCGCTCATGGGCCTGATCGATGCACCCGGCAAGGTCTCGGCCGATCAGGTCACCTTCGATGGGCGAGATTTGCTGAAGGCCTCGGCGCGCGAGCGTCGCAAGATCATCGGCAAGGACATCGCGATGGTGTTTCAGGACGCGCTGACGAGCCTGAACCCGAGCTACACGGTCGGCTATCAGATCAAGGAATCGCTGAGACTGCACGAAGGCTTGCGCGGCGACGCACTCAACAAACGCGCGCTCGAACTGCTGGATCAGGTCGGCATTCCAGATGCGAAAAGCCGCATCGACGCGTTTCCGCATCAGATGTCGGGCGGCATGAATCAGCGCGTGATGATCGCAATGGCGGTCGCCTGCAATCCCAAACTCCTGATCGCCGACGAGCCCACGACCGCGCTCGACGTGACCATTCAGGCGCAGATCATGGAACTGCTCGTGCGCTTGCAAAAGGAACGCGGCATGGCGCTCGTGCTGATTTCGCACGATCTCGCGGTGGTGTCGGAAGTGGCGCAGCGCGTCGCGGTGATGTATGCGGGCGAGATCATCGAAACGAATCACGTCCCTGCCATTTTCAGCGAGCCGCATCATCCGTACACGGAAGCGTTGCTCGCCGCGATTCCGGAACATAGCCGCGGCGCGGATCGTCTGGCGGCGTTGCCGGGCATGGTGCCGGGCCGAGACGACAGACCCAGTGGATGCCTCTTTGCGCCGCGCTGCAAATATGCCGTCGAGGACTGCTGGAAGGGGCGGCCGAATCTGTTCCAGCTCGACCCCAACGACGCGGCCGTGCGCGCGCGTTGCATCAAGCCGTTGAATGTCGAAGTGGTGGTGGAAGGAGGCGCGCGATGAACGCCGTACCGAAGGAAATCAACAAGGACATCGTGCTCGCCGCCGATCAGCTCACGCGGCATTACAGCGTCAAGCGCAGCATGTTCGAACAGGGCACGGTGAAGGCGCTGAACGGCGTGTCGTTCGAGTTGCAGCGCGGGCGCACGCTTGCTGTCGTCGGCGAATCGGGCTGCGGTAAGTCCACGCTCGCGCGTCAGTTGACGATGATCGAAACGCCGACATCGGGCCGTCTTCTGATCGATGGCGAGGACGTGGCGGGCGCGAGCAAGGACAAGATCGCCGCGTTGCGGCAGCGCGTGCAGATGGTGTTCCAGAACCCGTTTGCCTCGCTCAATCCGCGCAAGACCGTCGAGCAGACGCTTGGCGAGCCGCTCGCCATCAACACGAAGCTCAACGCAACCGAACGCGCTCAACGCATTGCGCAGATGATGCGCACCGTCGGCCTGAGACCGGAACACGCGACGCGCTACCCGCACATGTTTTCGGGCGGTCAACGGCAACGCGTGGCGATTGCGCGCGCGATGATTCTCGACCCGCAAATCGTCGTCGCCGATGAACCCGTTTCCGCGCTCGATGTCTCGATCCAGGCGCAGATTCTCAATCTGTTCATGGACCTGCAAGCGCAGTTCGGCACGAGCTACGTGTTCATCTCGCACAACCTGTCGGTGGTCGAGCATATTGCCGATGACGTGATGGTGATGTACTTCGGCGGCGTGGCCGAACTCGGCGACAAGAAAACCATTTTCGCGCGACCGCGTCATCCGTACACGCGGGCCTTGATGTCGGCAACGCCCGCGTTGTTCGAGGAAGATCGCCGCATTAAGATCAAGCTGCAGGGCGAAATGCCTTCGCCGCTCAATCCGCCATCGGGCTGCACGTTTCATCAGCGCTGCCCGTACGCGATCGATCGTTGCAGAACCGAGGAACCGGCGCTGCGCGTCGTCGACGGGCGGCAAGTCTCGTGTCATCGCGCCGAGGAGGTAGGTGACGTGGAGGTTTGAATCGCATCGACGCGCGGTTTGACGCGCGCCAGCTTCGTTCAAAGAAGGCGGCGCGCGGTCAAGCTCCAAGTCGATCGTCTCGAAGCGACAGCGCGTGTCCAGCGGGTCGCGTGAATGTTTTAAGATGTCGCTCGTGCCGTATTCATATGACCAGCCGCGCGCCGCGCGCGTGGCGTCCGCCAGAGCGACAGCCATTGTGCTGTCGTTCGTACTGTTCATGGCAGGCGCGGTCGTTACGCCATCCGGTTTCGCGGTCGTCGGATCGCGTACGCCGGCAGGTGGCACTCCGCAGCCCGCAGGCGGCGCGGACGTAGCGGCGGCACCGGGCGCATCGGCACCCGCGCCGGCCGTGGATCGATCCGATGGCACGACGGCAAGCGGCCCCGTGCGCGCGGCGCCGGCGCGCATGCCGTTCTACGTTGCGACCAAAGGCACGACCACCATCTATTTGCTCGGCACGCTGCATGTCGGTTTCGCGACCGACTATCCGGCCGAACAGCCGTTTCGCCAGTCGATACTGGCTGCGCTTTATGCATCGCCCACACTCGCGCTCGAAATCTCTCCCGACGAACTGCTCGTTTCGCAAGAGGACGTGAATCGCTTCGGCATGTGCCGCAGCGAATGTCTGATCGATTATTTGCCGGATTCGATGTGGCAGGCGGTGCAAGCGCGCATGCGCAACAATCCCGATGCGCTGAAGGAATTGCGGCACACGCGTCCGTGGCTCGCGTCGATGCTGATCGAAACATACGACACGCTCAAGGCCGGTTTTCAGAGCGAGTACGGCACCGAGGCGCAGTTGCAGAATGTCTATCTGCATGTGCGAGGAAAAATCGTCGGGCTCGAAACCTTGAACGAACAGATATCGACGTTCACGCGTCTGACTTCCGCGCAACAGCGCGAGATGCTCGCACAGGATCTCGTGCAGACGCCAACCGAAAACATCGCCGACGTGAAAGAGCTGCACCGGCTCTGGCGAATCGGCGACGCGGACGCGCTCAAAGCCTGGGACGACGCCAAGGGCAACAAGCTTGCGCGCTCGAAGCCGCTCGCGGATCAGGTGGATAACCGCGTGGTATATGAGCGCAATCGCCGCTTCGTCGCGCGGATGGTGCAACTGGCAGCGCCCGACAAGCCGGTGTTCGTGGCTATCGGGGCGCTGCATCTCGGCGGGTCGCGCGGCGTGCTCGAACTGCTGAGAAAGCGCGGCTTCGTCGTGGTGGCTGGCTGAACGCTTTGCCGATTCAGATGAACATCAGCCAGTTCAGCAAGAAGATGTTCACGATCAGAAGCGACAACGCCGTTGGCACCTGCACCTTGATCACCGCGTTCTTGTCGGGCAACTCCAGCAACGCCGCCGGAACCATGTTGAAGTTCGCGGCCATCGGCGTCATCAGCGTTCCGCAGTAGCCCGAGAACATGCCGATGGCGGCCATCGTCGCCGGATTGCCGTGGAACACGCCGACGAGAATCGGTACGCCGACACCGCCCGTCATCACTGGAAACGCGGCGAAGCCGTTGCCCATCACCATCGTGAAAAGCGCCATGCCGACGACATAGACCGTCACCGCGACGAGCCGATAGTCGAGGTTGATGTAGGCCGTCGTCACATGCGCGACCGCCTTGCCGACGCCTGCGTCCGAGAACACGAGTCCGAGCATGCCGAGCATTTGCGGCAGCACGGCGGCCCACGAAAGCGCGTCGATGAGACGGCGCGCCTCGCGCATCGACTGGCCGACGGTATCGCGCGTCATGACGCACGCCACCGCCAGCGCGATCACGCAGCCTATGCCGAAGCCGATCAGCGTCACGTTCTTCAACTCGATCAACGGTTGCCCGCCGAAGACAAGATGGCTCGCGCCGAGCGTCAGGATCACGGTGACGACCGGAATGGTCAGCGCGGGCACGAAGAGCTTGTTGCCGAGCCGCGCGGCGCTCTGCCGGCGCGTTTGCTCCGACAGCATTTTCGGCTTCGCGCCGGTCACGCCGCCGAGTCCGGCGATGAGCGCCATCGCTATCACGAGCACGCCGACGACCGCGGGCGGCAGCCAGTCGCCGATCAGGAACACGAGCGCATACACGAGCCAGAACACGCCCGTCGTCAGGCGGCGCGGATGCGACTTGTCGGTGAGGATCATGCCGGCGACCACCACCAGCACGATGCCGACGAGATAGAAAAGATAGTTGATGGTGAGCGTCATGCTTTCTCTCCCGCGAGATTGCGCGTGAGCGCGCCGAGTTCGCGCGTCAGGCGCCGGTCGAGCAGCCACAGCCGAAAGCCGTGGATGAGGAACGCGCAGATCGCGGTCGGAATGCCCCACACGGCAACATGCATGGGTTCCACGACGATGCCCGCTTCCTTGAGGAACGTGACCATCAGCACGATGGCGCCGAACGCCACGAAGATGTCCTCGCCGAAGAAGAGGCCGACGTTGTCGGTTGCCGCCGAATATGCGCGCAGCTTGTGGCGCACCGCGTCGGAGAGCTTGCCGTAACGCGTTTCGGCGGCGCCTTCGGCCATCGGCGCGAGGAGCGGTCGCACCATTTGCGGATGGCCGCCGAGCCCCGTGAGGCCGACCGCCGCCGTCAGTTCGCGCACGAGCAGATAGACGATCAACAGTCGCCCGACCGTCGCCGCGCGAATGCTCGATATCCACGTCTGCGCGCGTTCACGCAAGCCATGCCGTTCGAGCAGGCCGATCACCGCGAGCGGCAGCAAGATGATGAGCGGAATATTGCGCGTCTTCAGAAAGCCGGTGCCGATGGTGGTCAGAATGCGCTCCACGGGAAAGTGCGCCGCGAAGCCGGTGACGATCGCCGCTGCGGCGACGATCAGCATCGGATTGAAGCGCAGCACGAAGCCCACGATGATGACGGCCACGCCGATGAGCGGCCATAAGCTGACTGCGGTTGCCATGAGATCTCCAGACCAGGGGTTAGACATCGCGCCTCGAAGCGGACGCGTAAATAGCGCTTGTTAAAACGCCCCGGCAGGCGGGGCGTTCGATGCATCGGAAAATCGCTTATTCGGCGCGGGCGGCGCGGGCGGCGCGGACATCGACGCCCGCATCGGCGAGCGCGCCGCGAATGCGTCGCGCGAATTCGAGTGCGTGCGCGCCATCGCCATGCAGGCAGATGGTCTGCGCCTTGAGCGGCACCCATTCGCCGGACACGGCCTGCACGCGTTGCTCGCGCACCATCGCGAGCGTGCGGTCGAGCACTTCGGTTTCATCCTCGAGCAGCGCGCCCGGTTCCTTGCGCGGCACGAGCGAGCCATCCGCGCGATAGCCGCGATCCGCGAAGACTTCCTCGATGGCGACCAAGCCCGCGCGCCGCGCCGCATCGACGAGACCGCTGTTGGCGAGACCGAAGATCAGCAGCGACGGATCGAAGTCATGCACGGCGGAGCAGATGGCATCCGCTATCCCGGGGCTTTTCGCGGCCTGGTTGTAGAGCGCGCCGTGCGGCTTCACATGCGCGATACGTCCGCCTTCCGCCCGCGCAATGGCCGACAGCGCGCCCAGTTGATACAGCACGCCCGCGTAGATTTCCTCGGGCGGCAAGTCCATTTCCTTGCGGCCGAAGTTCTCGGGATCGTTGAAGCTCGGATGCGCGCCGATCGCCACGCCTTTTTGCACCGCCCAGCGCACGCACTCGCGCATCGCGGTGGCGCCGCCCGCATGCCAGCCGCACGCGATGTTCGCGGAGCTGACGAGTTCGAGCAGCGCTTCGTCGGTGCCGCAGCCTTCGCCGAGATCGGCGTTCAGATCGATTTCCATGATGTCGTATCGTTCAAAGTCGTTACGTTGATTTAGCCAGACGCGCGCAGCGTTCCTCATGCATCGCGATGGCCGTGCCCACCTGACTGACATAGCGCCGCTCTTCGGCGAGCGCATGGCGTGCTTCTTCCAGCGACGTTTCGATGAAGCGCACGCCGCCGTTCAACCGCACTTGCGCGAGCTTCCACAAATCCGCCTTGATGACCGCGCCGATCTTCGGATAGCCGCCCGTGGATTGCGCGTCGCCCATCAGGACGATGGGCTGGCCGTTCGGCGGCACTTGAATCGTGCCGGGCAGGACCGCGTGCGACAGCAGTTCGATCTTCTCGCCGCGTTCGAGCTCCGTGCCCGCAAGGCGAAAGCCCATGCGGTTGCTGTTTGGCGTGATGGTCCATTCCTCGTTCCAGAAGTCGCGCTGCGCCTTCTCCGTGAAGCTCGCGTATTCCGGACCGCGCAGCACGCGAATCGGCACGGCCCAGTCGACGCCCGGCGCATGTCGGCCGCGCCGCACGGGTTCATCGACGAGCACGAACTTGCACCACGCGGGCGCCTTCACGCCGAAGGCCGGTTCTTCCGGCGAAAACGCGATGCCCTTGTGCGGTTGCGGCACGCCGACAGGCAAACGGTCGCCGTCGGCAAGCGCGCGTCCGCCCAGGCCGCCGAAGCATGCGCCGAGGTCGGTGCTGCGCGAGCCGAGCATCGGCAAGACGTCGATACCGCCCGCAATGCACACGTAGCCGCGCATGCCGCGCTTGGCCGCGCGCAGCGTCAGTTCCTGGCCCGCGCGCACGGGCAAACTCCACCACGAATAAACCGGCTCGTCGTCGAGCGTCGCGCCGAAGTCCGTGCCGGTAATCGCCACGCGCGTCGCGCGCGAGAAGCGCAGCACGGTCGGCCCGAACGTGACTTCGATGCCCGCCGCATCCGCCTTGTTGCCGACGATACGATTGCCGATTTCCAGCGACAGCGCATCGAGCGCGCCGCCCGAACTCACGCCGAGATGCCGATAACCGTGGCGCCCGAGATCCTGCACGGACGAGAGCACGCCCGCGCGTTTTACTTCGATCATGCGCGCACCTCCAGCGCCGTGAAGCGCACGCGGTCGCCGGGCTGCATGAGCGTCGGCGGGTTGCGGGCCGGATCGAAAAGCTTGAGGTCGGTGCGGCCGAGCAGATTCCATCCACCGGGCGATACAGCGGGATAGATACCCGTCTGCGCCCCGCCGATGCCGACCGAACCCGCCGGCACTTCGAGGCGCGGTTCCGCGCGGCGCGGCGTGTGCAGCGCGGGATCGAGGCCGCCCATGTAGGCGAAGCCCGGCTGAAAACCGAGAAAGAAGACGACGTATTCGGCTTCGGTGTGACGCTTCACGACTTCATCGACGGAAAGGCCGACGTGCTTGGCGAGCGAACTCAGATCGGGGCCGTCCGCGCCGCCGTAGCGCACCGGAATCTCGATCTCCGCGCCGCCTGTATCCGATGGCGTGGCCGCTTCCCAACCATCTTCGAGTTGCGCCGCGAGGGCTTCGTAATCGGCTTCGAGCGGGTCGAAGACGATGGTCAGGTTGTTCATGCCCGGCACGACTTCGACGACGTGCGGCATGAGTCGCGCGATGTCGGCGAGCGCCCAGATGCGGCGCTGACAATCGAGCGTCGCCGGTGGCGCGGATTCGCACACGAGCGCGTTGTCGCCAAGCGGATGAATACGTGGTTTCGTCATGCCTCTCTGGTCCCTTGCGCGCGCCGTCCATGCGGCCAGCAACGCGTCAGAATGCTACATTGTCAATAAATTATCGACAATTTATCAATAAGCGTTTGTTCGGAGTGTAGTTCGTGACGCAAGGTCGCGGCTGCGCGATATCGTTCGGATACACTCCACGCACTTTTCAACGGTCCTCGCCATGTCGCGTCACCCTACCAAGATCGTCTCGTCCGAGCATCTCGTGTCAGAAGTCAGCGCCGAGTTATCGGAGTTCGAATACGCGCTCATCATGGTGAGCAACGCGTTCAATCGCTGGATGGTGCGTTGCATGTCGGCGGCGGGCGCGAAGGACATGACCGCCGTGGAAGTATCGCTGCTGCATCACGTGAGCCATCGCGATCGCAAGAAAAAGCTCGCCGATATCTGCTTCGTCCTCAATATCGAGGATACCCACGTTGCCACGTATGCACTCAAGAAACTGGTGGCGCGCGGTTACGTTAAAAGCGAGAAGACGGGCAAGGAAGTGTTCTTTTCCGCAACGGCGGCAGGGCGCGAGTTGTGCGGGAAGTATCGTGAAGTGCGGGAGAGCTGTCTCATGTCGACGCTGCGCGAGAGCGGGCTGACAAACGAGCAGATTGGCGACGCCGCGCAACTCATGCGCAACGCATCCGGTCTTTACGATACCGCCGCGCGCGCGGCGACATCGCTTTGAGTCAGTAGACGGCAGCCTCGGTAACGATGGCTCCAAGCGGCAAGTCGTGAGTCTCGCGCGGGAGCGCATCGCATTTGCCCGATTCGTAGGCAATCCCGATAGTCACGGGGCGCTCGCCATTCGGCCAGGCGGCGAGCGTGCGATCGTAGTAGCCGCCGCCGTAACCCAGTCTCAAGCGCTGCAGATCGAAACCGACGCATGGAATCAGCAACAGATCCGGCGTCACGCGGGTTTCCTGCGCAGGCACGGGAATGCGATAGCGGCCTTCCTTCATCGGCATTTGCGCATGCCATGCGTGGAAGGCCATCGGCGCCTTGGGCTCGACCACCACGGGCAACGCGGCGGCGCGCGTCGCGTCTGCCGCGAGCCAGCGCGTGAGCAAAGCGCGCGCATCGAATTCGCCCGCAACGGGCCAATAAAAGCCGATGCACTTGACCGCATGCTCCGCGAGCAACGCCTCGATGCGTGTCGCGAGCGCCTTATTTCTTTCGGCTTGCGCGGGATCGTCACGCTGTGCTTCGCGGCTTGCGAGAAGCGTGGAACGCAATGCGCTTTTAGGTTCCGCGCAAACGTTGCGTGCTATGCTTTCAACCGATCTTTGGACCACCTCGCGCTCCAGTAATAACGATGTCAAAACGCCTCGACCGAGTATATCTTGCGGCTGGTACCGCACTTGCCGCAGTGACGCTCGTCGCTTGTGGAACAGCTTCCGCGGTTCGCCCCGACGAAGACTTCTCGCCGTCGTCCGACGACCGCATCTTCATGCAGTTGCGCGATGCCGCGCGCGCGAACGATCCGGCCAAAGCCGCCGTTCTTGCCGCGCAAATCCCGAACTATCCGGCGCCGAGTTACGTCGAGTACTTCACGATCAAGCCGCAACTCTTCGATTCGCAAGGCCACGCGCGCATCGACGCGCCCGATGCGCCGGTGCTCTCGTTCCTGCAGCGCAACGACGGCCAGGCCATTGCCGACCGCATGCGCAACGATTATCTCGTCGTGCTCGGCAGCCGTCACGACTGGAAGAACTTCGAGCAGCAATATGCCCGCTTCGTGCTCAACGACGACACGCAGGTCAAGTGCTATGCACTCGAAGCGCGTCTCTCGAAGGGCGAGAACGTCGCGGAAGCGGCGCGCGCGCTGCTCGTCGATCCCAAATGGTACGGCGACGGCTGCGTCGATCTCATCGGCGCACTTGCGGAGTCAGGCCAGTTCACGAGCGACGACATCTGGCAGCAGATTCGCATCGCTTACGAACAGAACTACACGTCGACCGGATTAAATATCGTCGAAGCGCTCGGGCAGGAAAAGCCGAAAGGCTCGCTTCTCGACGACGCGGTCAACAAGCCGCCGCTTTACCTCGCGCGCGGCGTCATGCCGAACACGCCGGCGCACCAACTGACCTTGCTCGCCATTACGCGCATGGCTCGCAACGATCCGGCAATGGCCGCGGCCACGTTCAGTTCGGTCGCGCCGAGTCTCACCGCGCAGGAACGCGCGATCGGCTGGGGCACCATCGGCTATCAGGCGGCGATCAAGCGCATGCCGGCCGCGTCGGACTGGTATCGGCTATCGGCGAACGCGCAGTTGTCGAACCCCGCATATGAATGGCGCACGCGCAGCGCGCTTCTCGCGGGCGACTGGAACATGGTGCGCTGGTCTATCGACCAGATGCCGCCCAGCTTGCGCAGCCAGCCTGCGTGGACTTACTGGCACGGCCGCGCGGTCAAGCAAGCGGGCGACGCCGCAACGGCCAATCAGGAATTCCAGTCGATCGCGGACCAATACAACTTTTACGGCCAGCTCGCGCTGGAAGAGACCGGCCAGAAGATCAGCGTCCCGCCGCGCACTACCGTGAGCGATGCCGAAATCGCGCAGATGCAGTCGGTGCCGGGCTTCGCGCTGTCGCAACGTTTCTACTCGCTGAACATGCGGCTCGAAGGCAACCGCGAATGGAACTGGCCGTTGCGCAGCATGACGGACCGGCAACTCATCGCCGCCGCGCAGTATGCAAAGCGCATCGAACTGTTCGACCGCACGGTGAACACCGCCGACAAGACTAAGACCGAGCACGACTTCACGCTGCGTTATCTGTCGCCGTTCCGCGATATCGTCGAGCGCGATGCGCAAACCACCGGGCTCGATATCGAATGGGCATACGGGCTTATTCGCCAGGAATCGCGCTTCATCATCAACGCGCGTTCGGAAGTAGGCGCGGGCGGCTTGATGCAACTGATGCCGGGAACGGCGCAACTCGTCGCCAAGAAAATCGGCATGGGTCCGGTGTCGCGCGCGCAAATGAACGACATCAACACCAACATTCTGCTCGGCACAAATTACCTGTCGATGATCTACAATCAATTCGATAACTCGCCCGTGCTCGCCACTGCCGGTTACAACGCAGGTCCCGGCCGGCCGAAGCAATGGCGGCAGGATTTGCGCGCGCCTGTCGAGGGCGCGATTTTTGCTGAAACCATTCCGTTCACCGAGACGCGCGATTACGTCAAGAACGTGCTGTCGAACACCGTCTATTACGCGGCACTGTTCGAAGGCCGTCCGCAATCGCTGAAGACGCGGCTGGGATATATCGCGCCGTAGTTCTTTTGCACCGCGCGTCGCGGTTTCGTTGCACGAATAAACGGAACGGGCGCGCGGCTGCCCCTTCGCCGTTCGCATTCGTCAAAGCGCACTCACAAAGCCGCGACTCAAGAGGCGAATATGCGACATCAAAAGGTAGCGCTCATCGGCGGTTCGGGTTTCATCGGAAGTCATCTCGTCAACGCGCTGGTCGATTTCGGCAAGAACGTGCGGATTGCCACGCGGCGCCGTTCCAACGCGGCGCATCTGACGCTTCTTCCCGTCGATGTCATCGAAACCGATATTCACGATCCCGCGCAACTCGCGGCTTTCGTCGCGGAGGCCGACGCGGTGATCAACCTCGTCGGCGTGCTGCAAGGGCGGCGCGGCGAGCCTTATGGGCCTGAGTTCGAGAAAGCGCACGTCGAGTTGCCGCGCAAGATCGCGGCGGCGTGCGCGGCGAAAGGCGTGCGCCGGCTGCTGCACATGAGCGCGATCGGCGCGGATTCGGAAGGTCCGAGCATGTATTTGCGCTCGAAGGGCGATGGCGAAAAGGCGGTGCGCGACTCGGGCCTCGACTGGACCATTTTCCGAAGCTCCGTCGTTTTCGGTCCCGAGGACAATCTGCTGAATCAGTTCGCCTTCCTCGAACGCATGTTCCCGGTGATTCCGCTGGCTTGCGCCGACGCGCAGTTCCAGCCTATTTTCGTCGGCGACGTGGCCAAGGCCATGGTCAACGTGCTGGACCTCGACGCGGCCAACCGCATGGTCTACGAACTCGCGGGGCCGGGCGTCTTCACGCTCGCGGAGCTGGTGCGCTTTGCGGGCGCGACCATCGGCAAGCATTCGCGCATCATCAAATTGCCCGAGAGCCTTGGCCGCCTTCAGGCGATGACGCTCGAACTCGCGCCCGGCGAACCGCTGATTTCGCGCGACAATCTCGATTCCATGAAAACGCCGAATATTGCGAGCGGCCCGCTTGCGCCCGAACTGGGCATCGGCGAACCGGCGAGCATCGAGGCGATTGCGCCGTTGTATCTGACGGGCGCGTCGAATCGCTCGCGCTTCAATTCTTTTCGCGCCACGGCGCATCGCTGAACTTCGATCGCATGAAACTCGTCATTGGTGACAAGAACACGTCTTCCTGGTCCATGCGCCCTTGGGTGCTGATGAAGCACTTCGGCATTCCCTTCGAGGAAACGCTGATCCGTCTCGGTCAGCCCGATACCAAGGCGCGCATTCTCGAAGTGTCGCCATCGGGCAAGGTGCCGTGTCTCGTCACCGACGACGGCGCCTCCGTGTGGGAGTCGCTTGCGATCATGGAGACCCTCGCCGAGCGCTTTCCCGACCACGCGATGTGGCCGCGCGATGCCGGCGCGCGGGCTCATGCGCGCAGCATCAGCGCCGAGATGCACGCGAGTTTCGCTGACTTGCGTCAGTCGATGCCCATGGAAATTCACACGCACGCGCCAGGCAAAGGCGCAAGCGAAGGCGCATTGGCGAATATCGCGCGCATCGAAGCGTTGTGGGCCGATTGCCTGGCGAAGTCGGGCGGGCCGTTTCTGTTCGGCGAGTTCGGTATTGCGGATGCCATCTTCGCGCCGGTCGTCATGCGCTTCAATTCCTACGAGCCGTCGCTTGACGATGAATCGCGTGCCTATGCGCAGCGCGTGACCGCATTGCCCGCGGTCGTGGCGTGGATCGAGGATGCAAAGCAGGAAATCGCGCAATGAACATTTACGCGGTTGGCGGCGCGATCCGCGACGAGTTGCTCGGCGTGCCGGTGGTGGATCGCGATTATGTCGTGGTTGGAGCCACGCCCGAGCAAATGGTGGCGCAAGGCTATAAGCCGGTGGGCAAGGATTTCCCGGTGTTTTTGCATCCGCAGACGCACGAGGAATACGCGCTCGCGCGCACCGAGCGCAAGACGGCGGCGGGGTATCACGGCTTCCAGTTCTACTACTCGCCGGACGTGACGCTCGAAGAGGATTTGACGCGGCGCGATTTGACCATCAATGCAATGGCGCGCGAAGTGAATCCCGATGGCGAACTGACCGGCCCGGTGATCGATCCGTTCAACGGCCGCGCCGATCTCGCGCAGAAACTCTTCCGGCATGTGGGCGATGCGTTCATCGAAGACCCGGTGCGTATTCTTCGTCTCGCTCGTTTCGCGGCGCGCTTCGCCGATTTTTCAGTCGCGCCGGAAACCGAAGCGCTGATGAAGAAAATGGTCGAGGCGGGCGAAGTCGATGCCCTCGTGCCCGAGCGTGTATGGCAGGAAGTCTCGCGCGGTCTGATGGAAAAGAAGCCTTCCCGCATGTTCGAGGTCCTGCGCGGTTGCGGCGCGCTGGCGCGCATTCTCCCCGAAGTCAACGCGCTTTGGGGCGTGCCGCAACGCGCCGACTATCACCCTGAAGTAGACACCGGCGTCCACGTGATGATGGTGGTGGACTACGCGGCGTCGCAGGGGTTTGCGTTGCCGGTGCGCTTCGCCGCGCTCACTCACGATCTCGGCAAGGCGACCACGCCGGACGATATCCTGCCGCGCCATCTTGGTCACGAAGGGCGCAGCGTCGATCTCCTGAAGCCGCTTTGCGACCGATTGCGCGTGCCGAACGAGTGCCGCGATCTGGCGGTACTCGTCGCGCGCGAGCACGGCAACATTCATCGCGTCATGGACGCGGGCGCGGCCGCGCTGGTGCGCCTCTTCGAACGCGCCGACGCGTTGCGCAAACCCGCGCGTTTCGCGGAAGCCTTGCAGGCGTGTCTCGCCGATGCGCGCGGTCGGCTCGGTCTGGAACAGCAGCCTTATCCACAGGCTGAACGGCTGCGCAAGGCGCTAGTCGCGGCCCGTTCCGTCGATGCCGGCGCGGTCGCGCAACGCTTCGCCAATCAGCCCGCCCGCATAAAAGACGCCGTGCACGATGCGCGGGTCGAAGCGGTGAAGGCGGTTCTGTAACGGCTAGAGCGCGCGCGCGATCAGCGACAGCAACATCGACAGCAGCAGCGTCGACATGAACGGAAACGAGTATTCGCGTCCAAAGATGCGCAGCGTGAAATCGCCCGGCAAGCGCCCGACGCCGAGCTTGCGGAGCCACGGCCAGCAAGCCGACAGCACCATCAGCGCGACAAACGTAGTCAGAAGCCAGCGGATCATGGCAATGGCTCAGAGCGTATGGGAACGGTCGCCGGCCGAGAAGGCGTCGAGCGTGCCGGGAATGCCGCGCGAAAACGCGATCACCTTGAAGAGTTCGCCCATCTCTGCTTCCGAAAGCAATTTCTGCACGGCGTTGGCGGCGGGCAAAAAGCGCCGCACGTCGGCGGGATCGAGTTCGTTGAGTACGTCGGTGATACCGGCGTTCATCAGAAAGCGCGCCTGCGACGTGAAGCCCAGCAGATCGGCGCCGGCTTCCGTGCCTGCTTCCGCGATCCCCGTGAATTCGACGTGCGCCGTGATGTCCTGCAAGCCCGGATAGAGAAACGGGTCCGTGTGCGCGCGATGCCGGTAATGACACATCAACGTTCCGGTCGCGCGCTGCGCGTGATAGAACTCGCGGCGCGGAAATCCATAGTCGATGAAAAACGCCGCGCCGCGCGTGAGCATGGTGCAAACGGTCTTCGTGAAGCCGAGCGCCGCCTCGTGCGTTTCGGTCACGTATTCGGTGAATGGCTCGTCGTTGGCTTCGTCGATGGCGGCATCGATCAATTCGATTTGCTCGTCGATTTCCACGGGATGGTCATCGAAAGCGAGACGGTCGTTCAGCACGACCACGCCGCGCTCGTGCCACGCGCCGAGCTTGCGCACCACGAGCCGCACCGGCATGGCGTCCAGCACTTCGTTGCCGATCACCACGCCTTCGAACGAATCCGGCAATGCATCGAGCCAGATGACCTTGGCGGCGAGCGTGGGCGCCTGCGCTTCGATTGTCTCGCGCTGGCGCGCGCGCAATTCGCCGGAAAGATCGACGATTGCGTAACTATCGAAGGCCACGTCCAGTTCGGCGAGCGCGTTGAGCAAACCCGCCGCGAGCTTGCCCGTGCCCGCGCCGAACTCCATCAGCCGGCGCGTGCCGCTCTGTTCGAGCGCCTGCGCCACGGGCCGCGCGAGCGTCGTCGCGAACAAGGGCGACAATTCCGGCGCGGTGACGAAGTCGCTGCCGTCTTCCGCACGCCGGCCGAACTTCGTCGCGCCGCCGCTGTAATAGCCGAGTCCGGGCGCATACAGCGCGAGGTCCATGTAGCGGTCGAACGGCAGCCAGCCGCCCGCCTCGGCGATACGCTCGCAAATCAGCGCGGAAAGTGCGTCGGACTGGGCGAGTGCATCCGCGCCGGGAGCAGGTAAACTGTCGGATTGTCGAGCTTTCGGATTCATCCCAGTATTGTAAATGAGCGCCTCCACGCCGTTATCTTCCGCAAATTCGCCGCTTTCGCCCGCTTCGGCTGCGCGGTCCCGCGTCGTACTCGTGACCGGCGGCGCCAGGCGCATCGGGCGCGGCGTCGCGCTGGAATTCGCTCGCCAGGGCTGGGACGTCGCCGTGCACTACGGCGGCTCTGCGCGTGAAGCGCTCGAAACCGTCGCCGAAATCGAAGCGCTTGGCCGGCGCGCGGCCGCATTGCACGCGGATCTCGGCATCGAAGCGGATGTGGCGCGGCTCGTGCCGGCGTGTGTCGAGGCATTCGGCGCGCTGAATTGCGTGGTGAACTGCGCATCGCGTTTCGACGAAGACACGGCCACCGACTTCGGCTACGCGAAGCTGCTCGAGATGACCGCGATCAACGTCGCCGCGCCGCTCACGCTTGCGCGTCTGTTGCACGAAATCACGCCTGAATCCGCCGCCGATGACGACACGCAACGCGGCGTTGTCATCAACGTGCTCGATCAGAAGCTGTACAACATGAACCCGGATTACCTGTCGTACACGCTCACGAAGGCCGCGCTGGAAAACGCCACCGTCGCGCTCGCGCAGGCGCTGGGGCCGAAGCTGCGCGTCGTCGGCCTCGCGCCGGGACTGACGCTGATTTCCGCCGGGCAGACGCCGGAATCGTTCGCGGCGGCGCATCGCGTGACGCCGCTCAAGCGGGCGTCCACGGTGCGCGACGTCGCGGAGGCCGCGTGCTTTCTGGCGAACGCGCACGGCATGACCGGCACGACGCTCGTGGTCGATGGCGGCCAGCATCTCGTGCCGAGCCCGCGCGACGTGATGTACCTGTTCGGCGCGCCGAAGCTGTAGCCCCGCGCGCCGCGTATCAACTTTTGGAACGAACCCATGCTTGCCGCACTTTCGCATCCCCGGCTGGCCGATTGCCGGCGGCTTTTTCTGCGCAACTACGAAGTGCGCATCAATATCGGTGTGCATGACTTCGAGAAGCGCGGCGAGCAACGCGTCGTGATCAACGTCGAACTGTTCGTGCCGCTCGCGCTGTCCACGCCCGTCGCGGACAAGCTCGCCGAAGTCGTCGACTACGACTTCATGCGCTCGACCATCGCCGAGCGCGTGAAGCGCGGCCACATCCATCTGCAGGAAACACTCTGCGACGATGTCGCCGCCGCGCTGCTCGCGCATCCGAATGTGCGGGCCGTGGTGGTATCGACAGAAAAACCCGACGTGTATCCCGACTGCGACGCGGTGGGCGTCGAAGTCTTCCGTATCAAAGAGGAACGAGCATGAACGCGCCCGAGACACTGCAAGCGCCCGACGAGCAAAAGCCCGCGCGCGAAGCGCTGACGCGCCGTCAGCAGAAGGAAGCCTACGAGAACAACAAGCTCTTCAAGCGGCTCGCGCGGCAAGTCGGCGAGGCGATCGGCGACTTCAACATGATCGAGGAAGGCGACAAGGTCATGGTGTGTCTGTCCGGCGGCAAGGACAGTTACGCGATGCTCGAAATTCTCATGCGCCTGCGCGAGCGCGCGCCGATCAACTTCGAACTCGTGGCCGTCAATCTGGATCAGAAGCAGCCGGGATTTCCGGAGCATGTGCTGCCCGAATATCTGAGCAAGCTCGACATTCCGTTTCATATCGAGAACCAGGATACGTACAGCATCGTCAAGCGGCTGGTGCCGGAAGGCAAGACGACGTGTTCGCTGTGCTCGCGGCTGCGGCGCGGCATTCTGTACCGCGTGGCGGGCGAACTGGGCGCGACCAAGATCGCGCTCGGGCATCATCGCGACGACATTCTGCAGACGCTTTTGCTCAACATGTTTTATGGCGGCAAGCTGAAGGGCATGCCGCCCAAGCTGCAATCGGACGATGGCAAGAACATCGTGATTCGCCCGCTTGCCTACGTGAAGGAAACCGATCTGGAAAAATACGCCGAGTTGCGCGAGTTTCCGATCATCCCGTGCAATCTGTGCGGCAGTCAGCCCAACTTGAAGCGCGCGGAAATGAAGGCGCTGGTGCGCGATTGGGACAAGCGTTTTCCCGGTCGAGTGGACAATATGTTCAACGCGCTGACCAATGTCGTGCCGTCGCACTTGATGGATCACAAGCTCTTTCCGTTCGCCGGATTGTGCGCGACGGGCGAGGCGGACGCAAACGGCGATATTGCCTTCGACGAAGAACCGTGCGCGAGCGAACCGTCCGGGCCGGCAAAGGCGATTTCAATCGTGCAGTTCGACGACCTTTGAGCCTTTCCCGACAAGGCGCAGCGTGGCATTTACCGCACTGCGTCAAAAGGCCTGCGTGCTATATTGGCCGCAACCATTCTTCGCAAGAAATCCGTCAATGAACATCGTGATTCTGGCTGCCGGCATGGGCAAGCGCATGCGCTCCGCTCTGCCGAAGGTCCTTCATCCGCTGGCGGGCAAGCCGCTTCTCGCGCATGTCATCGACACGGCGCGCACGCTTTCGCCGACGCGGCTCGTCGTGGTGATCGGTCACGGCGCGGACAAGGTGCGCGAAGCCGTCGGCGCGTCCGACGTGCAGTTCGCCGTCCAGGACAAGCAACTCGGCACGGGCCACGCGGTGCAACAGGCGCTGCCGCTGCTCGATCCCTCCGTGCCGACGCTCGTGCTCTACGGCGACGTGCCGCTCACGCGCGCAAGCACGTTGCAACGCCTGCTCGATGCTGCCGGCGGCGAACGCTACGGCGTGCTGACGGTAACGGTGGCTGATCCGACCGGCTACGGCCGGATCGTGCGCGATGCCAGCGGTTCCGTGCAGAAAATCGTCGAACAAAAAGATGCGAGCGAGGAAGAGCGGCGGATCGCGGAGATCAACACGGGCATTGTCGTTTCGCCCACGCGCACGCTCGAAGCGTGGCTCGCGTCGCTTAAGAACAACAACGCGCAGGGCGAGTTTTATCTCACCGATGTAGTCGAGCGCGCCATCGAAGCGGGCGTCGAAGTGGTGACGGCGCAGCCCGATGCCGAATGGGAAACGCTCGGTGTGAACAGCAAGATTCAGCTGGCGGAACTGGAGCGCGTGCATCAGCGCAACGTGGCTTACGCGCTGCTCGAAGCGGGCGTGACGCTCGCGGACCCGGCCCGCATCGACGTACGCGGCACGCTCGAATGCGGCGCGGACGTTTTCATCGACGTGAATTGCGTCTTCGAAGGCCGCGTGACGCTGGCGGATGACGTGACCATCGGTCCGAACTGCGTGCTTCGCAATGCCACCATCGGCACAGGCGCGCGCGTGGACGCGTACACGCATATCGAAGGCGGCAAGACCGGCGCGAATGTCGTGCTCGGGCCGTATGCGCGGCTGCGTCCGGGCGCGGTGCTTGGCGACGAAGCGCACGTCGGCAACTTCGTCGAAGTGAAGAACGCGGTGCTAGGCCACGGTTCCAAGGCGAACCACCTGACCTATATCGGCGACGCGGACATCGGCGCGCGGGTAAATGTCGGCGCCGGAACCATTACCTGTAACTACGACGGCGCGAACAAGCATCGCACGATCATCGAAGACGACGTGTTCGTCGGCTCGGATACGCAGCTCGTCGCGCCCGTGCGCGTAGGTCGCGGCGTGACCATCGCGGCGGGCACGACCGTGTGGAAGGATGTCGGCGAAGGCGAACTCGTGCTGAACGAGAAAGTGCAGGTCAGCAAGCCGGGCTACGTTCGCCCGGTCAAGGCGAAGAAGGTCTGAACAACGCGCGCGGACTGCATTGCGGCGCGCGCACGAAACTAAGTCTGAAAGGATCAACGCCATGTGTGGAATTGTCGGCGCGGTTGCGCAACGTAATATCGTCCCGGTGCTCGTCGAAGGCCTGCGACGCCTCGAATATCGCGGCTACGACTCGTGCGGCGTCGCCGTATTGAGCAACGGCGAGCCGCGCCGCGCGCGCAGCGTCGCCCGCGTGGCCGATCTCGACGAACAGGTGAAGCAATCGGGACTCGCCGGCATGACGGCCATTGCGCACACGCGCTGGGCCACGCATGGCGCGCCCGTCACCGACAACGCACACCCCATCTTTTCGCGCGATACCGTGGCGCTCGTGCATAACGGCATCATCGAGAACTACGAGGCGTTGCGCGAGATGCTGCGCGGCAAGGGCTACGAGTTCGTATCGCAGACGGATACCGAAGTCATCGCGCATCTGATTCACAGCATGTATCGCGGTGATCTGTTCCAGACCGTGCGCGAAGCCGTCGCGCAATTGCATGGCGCGTATGCCATCGCGGTCATTCATAAGGATCAGCCGCATACGGTGGTGGGCGCGCGCCAGGGTTCGCCGCTCGTCGTCGGTCTGGGCGATGGCGAGAATTTCCTCGCGTCCGATGCGCTCGCCATTGCGGGCAGCACGGACCGTTTCTCGTTCCTCGAAGAAGGCGATGTCGTCGAACTTTCGCTCGATGGCGTGAAGATTTTCGATCGGGCGGGTCTGCCCGCGAAGCGCGAAGTGCGCGTGGTGACGGCGTACGGCGGCGCCGTGGAGCTTGGGCCGTATCGCCATTTCATGCAGAAGGAAATCTTCGAGCAGCCGCGCGCTATCACCGACACGATTCCGCAAGCCGATCACTTCGACCCGGAGCTATTCGGCGCGACGGCCGGCGAGGTGTTCGCGGAAATCGACAGCGTGCTCATTCTGGCGTGCGGCACGAGTTCGTACGCGGGTTTGACGGCGAAGTACTGGCTTGAATCGATCGCGAAGATTCCGACGCAGGTCGAGATTGCGAGCGAGTATCGGTATCGGGAGTCGGTGCCGAATCCGAAAGCGTTGGTCGTGGTGGTATCCCAATCGGGCGAAACCGCCGACACGCTCGCCGCGCTCAAGCACGCGCAATCGCTCGGCCACAAGTACACGCTCGCGGTCTGCAACGTTGCGACGAGCGCGATGGTGCGACAGACCGAGTTCGCGTTCCTGACGCATGCGGGCACGGAGATTGGCGTGGCGTCGACGAAGGCGTTCACGACGCAGCTCGTCGGCTTGTTCGTGCTGGCGGTGACGCTCGGTAAGCTGCGCGATTTCGTCGATGCAAAGCAGGAAGCGGCTTATCTCGGTCAGTTGCGTCACTTGCCGGCGGCGTTGAATAGCGTGCTGGCGCTGGAGCCGCAGATCATCGCGTGGTCGGAGGAATTCGCGCGCAAGGAGAATGCGCTTTTCCTCGGGCGCGGGCTGCATTATCCGATCGCGCTGGAAGGCGCGTTGAAGCTCAAGGAGATTTCGTATATCCACGCGGAGGCTTATCCGGCGGGCGAACTGAAGCACGGGCCGCTCGCGCTGGTGACCGAGGCGATGCCGGTCGTGACCGTCGCGCCGAACGATACGCTGCTTGAAAAGCTCAAGTCGAACATGCAGGAAGTGCGGGCACGCGGCGGTGAGCTTTATGTGTTCGCGGATGCGGATACGCGCATCGTCAGCGAGGCGGGCATTCACGTCATCCGCATGCCCGAGCATTACGGCGCGCTCTCGCCGATTTTGCATGTGGTGCCGCTGCAATTGCTGTCGTATCACACCGCTTGTGCGCGTGGGACGGATGTGGATAAGCCGCGGAATCTGGCGAAGTCGGTGACGGTGGAGTGAAGTTGGGTTGGTGCCGTCGCGAGTGTCCCGCACAAATAGAAAGCTTCTAAACATAGGGGTAGAAGCCTTTTTTCGAAGGGGGTAAGGCTTCCTTGGAAGCCTTATTGGCTAAGGCTGAAAGGCTTCTTCCCAACCCCGCAGCTTCTGCATTTTGATACCATCAAATCACCCGCTGCAAAAATCGAAATTTTGGTACCAGAACGAAAGCAACTAGCAAGATTGGAAGCTTAATTCTTACTATCGGCGCAATCCGCCGCGCTCCTCGGAATTCGCGGGCCGAACAAAATGCCACTCGGCTGCCCCCTCCGGGTAGTCCTGTGGCCACTCTTTTGCGAGCAATTCAATCGCACCCCAAGCTCGCTCGTTCGCGTCTATTGGCTCGTCATTCTCATAGTTTCCATTGGGTTCGCCGTCTGCAGAGTCACGACCGCATCTCTTTGGGAGTAACTCCTTCCACGCTCCCTCCGAACCTGCGACTTCACGCACTGCTCCCAAAACCCTCCGCGCGCACTCACTGCGGTCCAACGCCCGCCGGAGCCGCTCCCGCATCTCATCCTTGAGCCCAAGCTCACGTGCGACCACTTCGACATCGGCCGCCGCATCTGTCAGCAGAGTCTCGACCAGCTCAACTAGCGTCGATGCCAGCTCGGCGGCAGTTGTGCGATTCGCCGTCGTTTTGATTGCAATAGGGTCATCCATCCAACCTATAGAGATGTCGTTCTAAACGCTCGACGCTGATTGAGCGCTTGCTCGGCACGGCAGATTTAAGCAGCACGTTGAGACGATGGACGTTTCAATTCGCAACGACACTCTCGGAGACCGGAAAAACAGGTCGATACGAATCGAAATGCAGAACTTGGCGCGGTTCAAGACGGACTTAGCGCATGGCAGAATACGGCGCGCAGCAAGAATTTCCCTGCGCGCAAACACAGGAGGAGTCGTTTGCTAAGGACCATCATTGTCAGCGCGCTGTTGACGACAACTGTCACGGCGTTCGCCGGGCAGCATTACGTCGAGGTCTGGGACCCGCCGGAGGCTCGTGGAGATTCATCATTGGGCGTTGGGCACCAACACAAGCCTGCGCGAAAGCGCGTAGCGCCGGTCAAACGAGCGACGGTGCGCAGCAAACAACGCGGCATGATGAAGTCGGTGGCGGCGCCAGTGCCGACGTCGGCCGCCCCCGAGCAGCGTCGTCCAACCTTTGATGAGATACCCCGTAAGCGAACGCCTCGCGGCGACGTTTTGCGCGTACATGGCGACACGATGCGCGTCCACGTCGAACGTTGACGAACAATGCGGCTATCGAAATGCTGCTAATTGTGAAACCACTCGCATACGCGCAGAACTCACCGCTGGCGACGCTTTGTCTTCTTGCCATCAGTCCGGCTGCTGTACGGGTACGTATGGAATTGACTAAGCGCAGCAGACCTGCTGTTGCCGCTTCGCATTCCTGGTCCTGCACATAACCGCCCGAGCCACCATTCGACCAATCTCGGCGAGCAGTACACTCTTGTACAATTTAGTTCAAACAGAAGAGCTTCCGCGCTCTGAAACGAGTTTCTTCAATAACAAGACGAGGGACACATGGGCAGCTCCGGCTCGGGTTCGTTTTCGGACTATCCTGGCTCGAAAGCCAAGGACGCAGAGGGTGAAGGAATCGGCGCAACGGGTGGTGCAAGCGGCGTTGACAAGTGCAAACAGGCTTTTAGCTGCGTGCTTGAAGACGTCGCCCAGTGTGCCTTCTACTCGCAGTTCATGACGGTGCCGGCCATCGGCACGCAGCTCTCCATCGCATTTCACCCGCCACGCGTTTTTGCGGTAGACGTCAACGGCTTAACGGTGGGCGCGCTTCCGACAGCGTTTAACTATCTCGCAACGTGTCTGACTGCCGGTGTCACTTATGTTGGGGTAGTCAAACACTCGGCGGCGCAACCGGTGCCGACCATTGAAGCCGACTTCGTGCCGCAATAACCATGGCTGCTACAGAGACTCTGCTGGTTGTGGGCGAGCTGGTTGTCGATTTCACGCTGCCTCAAAGCGGTTTCATGTGCAAACTTCGGTTGGGTGGCGTTGCTCACGCAGCGCGAGGGCTTTGGGCCGCAAACATCGAATACTCTGTTGCGGCTTTTTGTCCGCGCTACCTTGTGGATGAGGCGAGGCGCTATCTCGAGAGTTGCGCGTGCGAAGAGTTCATCTGGCTTGGCGATGTCATTGGCGCACCAAATGTCGTAATCAT
The DNA here is from genome assembly GCF_031450875.1 of Caballeronia sp. LZ001. Taxonomy (NCBI): domain Bacteria; kingdom Pseudomonadati; phylum Pseudomonadota; class Betaproteobacteria; order Burkholderiales; family Burkholderiaceae; genus Caballeronia; species Caballeronia sp. LZ001. The sequence goes on from NZ_JARTVX010000004.1 coordinate 3,477,055, forward strand.
TCAAGACGCGACAGAAGTCGGGCATCAGGGTTACGAAGATTTGATGCGCGACAAAAAACAACTGTTGCTTCATGAGCAGGTACAGGGGCTTGATGCCTATCGGCAGGTTCTTGTGTTTCCGAGCCGGTTTGACATGCAGGCGCTCGCTGCATCGTTCGCGCCCGATGCTTCCTTTGCATTCGACATCGCGTACGACCTTGATGACATTGCATTACTCGATGCTTTTCGCGGACGCACCCGCGCGGTCATCATTTCGACCTCATCAGTCCTGTTCGCTCGCCTCGGCAAGGACGACGTCAGCGGATTGGTGAGCGCCGCAAGAACGTTGTCCCCTGAGGTCCTACTGCTTAAAGAGAATCGTGGTGGCAGCCGACTGTTCGACATTGTCCGAGATACGGTTGAGGAGATACCCGCAACACTAGGGAAGACGGTCAATTCGGTCGGCGTGGGAGACGTCTACTCGGCCGTTATGGTGGCACTCGCTGCCAGTCTCGGCTGGTCCGAAGCGGCGTGGCGCGGATGCCAGGCCGCGACTATATATTCGCAGACGACATTTCCTGATGATATCCGGCGGGACCTACAGCGATGTTTCACGCTGCCGCTGTCAGCACTCCAGTCGCTCGGCGGAGCTTCGCTGCCTTGGCATGAGAGACCTCGGTATTCCATCTATTTTGCAGGCCCCGACTTCTCGTATGTCGAGAAGCAGGAGCTCGAAGCTGCGGCTAAAAGCCTTTCGTACCACAACTTTAAAGTTCGCCGCCCCATACGTGAGAACGGTGAACTGCAGCGGCCGGCTTCAGCAGGAGAGTTGCACCATACCTATCAGAAAGACCTTTGCCTACTCCAAGAGTGCGACGCGGTCTTTGCTGTCCCTCTGGAGCGTGACCCCGGCACGCTGGTCGAGATTGGCATGGCGATTCAGATGAGCAAGCCTGTGGTGACTTACGACCCGCGAAAGGAAAACGAGAATACGATGGTCATGGTGGGAAGTTCGGTATACTCCGCAGACCTTGACGCATGCCTCAACGGGATTTTTGACGTCGTTGCCAAATTAAGGGGCGAAACTCGGTGAAAAAAGTGCTTCTCCTAGCCTCCGGCGGCTTAGACTCAACGACGGTCGGCTATCAGCTAGCATCAAGTGGCATCGCGGTCGTACCCATTTTTTTTGATTACGGGCAGCACTGCGTTGAAGTGGAATGGAAGCGTTTGAACGAGGTTCTGCCTTCCGACATGACTCGTCCTGAGCGCTTCAACATCTCTGAAATCTTCAAAGGTTCGCACTCGCGGCTGATACGCGAAGCAGACCTATGGACTGAGGAGGTCAAGGACGATGACTTGTATATTCCCTATCGAACGATGTTGTTCTTTGCTGCGGCAGCGGCGCGTGCACAGACGGTTGGCATCTTTGATGTCTATACCGGTTTCATCAATAGCAACCATGCGAAAGAAATCGACTGCACCGCCGCGTTCATGAATGACCTGGACGGCCTGACATCGAACATTGGGCCTGTTCGCTTTCACTCTCCATTTCGCTATTCTTCTAAAGCCGACGTCGCGCGTGCCGCTGTTGAGCTTGGCGTGCCTATCGGCCGGACGTACTCGTGCCAAGCGGCTTCGCAATTTCCCTGCGGGGCGTGTCCCAATTGCGTCGAGCGCCTTAAGGCTTTAAGGGAGGCGAAGCTGGTATGAAGAAGTCTCGAGAGGAAGGCGCCGCACTTGAGGTTCTGTTCGCTGCGCGTCGAATTGCCGACCACGCAAGGGGTGAGGGCGCATTTTTTGATGGGCAACCGCTGCGTGCTACCTGTGAACATCTAGGCGCTGTGCTGGCAGATTCTGTACTACAGGCGGGGCTTAACTACGCCACTGTCGTGCGTCCCCGAGTACAGGCCATCCTGCGCACATATCCGAATCTCAAATCGGTCTCTTCGGTCATCTCGATGATTCGGGCGGGAGAAACTGGTTCGTTTCTCAATTGGCGCCACCATGAGAAGGTAAACCGGTTCGAAGCACTGGTTGCGTTTTTAGATGCCGGCGGAATTGAGGATGTGAACGATTTGCGCCGTCGCCTTATGTCAGAGCAATTCTGCGAATCTATCCAGTCGGTGAACGGCATCGGCCCGAAGACTGTCGACTACATGGCTTGCCTAGTAGGAATCGACTCCATCGCTGTCGACCGACACGTCCGCACATTTGCAAAAGTGGCTGGGGTCAAGAATGACGACTACTACTTCCTGCGTAAAACGTTCTGCTGCGCGGCCGACCTTCTTGCTCTTCCGCGACGCGAATTCGACGCGTGGCTGTGGCGTCGTGCCTCGGTGCCCACGCAGACGCAACTATGCCTCGGAATTTGAGCGATACAGCACAGAGCGTAACGAGAATCTGCTTCCGAAGCCAAACGCCAGATAAGAACGGTTCGCTGCGTCCTGTACTTGTTTGTACACGCGGCTCATTTCCGTGTAGCAACTTTGAAGGAGGTCCGTGCGCGCCGCGGACTCACCCTTGTTGTCAATAGGCTAGCGACCAGATTTGCAGCTGCGCCCACACGATGAGGGGCGGTTATGGGGCCGTGAAGAGCATCAATGGGCAGGTCCATCACCCGTCTAAAGCGCGGGTTTAGTCATCACCGACCGCCTGCACCTACCGGCGACGACTGCTGCCCCATGGATTCATGTCCTCAATCGCCATGTGCCATCTACGGGACTTACGGGCCGACGCTTCCCGTTGTCGCCATTTCGTTCAGCGCAATTTTCTGGTCGGCGTACCACCGAGCTAGACATTCCCGGTCGTGGCACGTTTGCTCTCGGTAGTTCCATTGAGCGCGAGTGCGCTCACGGAAAGCCGCTTGGTCTGCCACCGCACCCTTTGCCTTCACGTAGCCTGCGGCCAGTTCAATGTCAGCCGCAGCAAGCTGCGCGTCGCCGCAAATCAGGTGCTCTGCGTCCGAGTGCGCCTTCGCGCAATCAAAGCTGGTCGGGAAGGTTGGCAGGACTGCGGTTGTCGTCACGCCCTCGGGAGCCGTCGCTGTGCCTGCTGTTTGCATAGAGTCGGCGAGCTGCTGCTGCTTCCAGTCAGCCAGTGGCGTCTGTTCAATGGCCGCGTCTTTCCATCGATAGGTCGTGAAGACCGGAGTGTTACTGGGGGTTTGCATCATGATAAGGACGCCCTTGCCGGTGGTCTCGTTGATGGCAAACACAGCTTTCTCGGAATTGCACTCGTGAGCCATGCATCCTTCGCCGACAAGGAAGCCGTCCTTTGATTGAATGCCGGCCTGATTGACAACTGTCAGCCGTTCGACAATCTTCTTCCAATCGGCGCGCGACACTCCGCGGAAGGCTGCTTTGAAACGATGGTCGTTCACGACGTCGTACGGATACTTTCCAACCATCCATGCGAAGGCGCTGCTCGTCTGGTTAGCATCAGCGCCCAAGGTATGTGACGTCATAGTAGCGGCAGGGGCTGATTCGTCAGCCGCAATGTCGGTCACGGCGGCCCGGGTGGGCTGCAAGACGTGCGCGGACACAGCGACGAGCATTGCAACGAGCGTAACGCTGGCGAACCCAATGGCTTTTCTCTTGACGTTTTCGTCGTCAGCGCGAAGATGCGGGCGTGGGGAAATCTCTGCCGTCAGCAACGTATCGAATCGATGCTCTGCGGCTTCAATTGTCGTCAGCGCCGCGTCGCGCCCGCGAAAATATGTCGTCGCTTTGGTTGCACCGTAGATGAGCGCTAACGCTGTCAAACCAAGGCCGGCTCTGATGCTGATTGCGTACGTCAGAAAGGCGCCCAGGAGGCCGACGATGAAGGCGCCTGTGAGGGAGGGCGCAGAGGGATAACTTCGCACAGCACTGAGCAGAGCGGACGCTGCCTCACCGAGCTCCGCCTGTGAGCCATGATTCTCCGCGCACAGTTTTTCAATTTGGTACACGGCTCGCATCGCCTTCTCTTTCTCGGCGAGTGAGATGGAACCGATATCAACCGCAAGGCGGATGGCGTTCGTCGTAGCCTCAAATTCGCGCGATAGCGAGTTCAGGAAATCCTGATAGTCCTCCAGAGTCACGGCGTCGCTCAGGTCTTCCGCGCGCACGTAGACCCCATGCGAGAGGAAGTAGTTGACCAGCGCAGTGGCGGTTCGGTTCTGTACCTTTTCGACAAAGTCGCGAGTCGCCTGCTCGCGTTTTGACAACCGCTCGTATCCGTCGGCGTCTAAATTTCGGCTTCCTGTCACAACTGAGGTGACTGGACGCGTGGTATGCCTGGCGCTTTTCAGGCTGTGCGTGTAACGGATTCCAGTACCAGGAATGCTCGCAGTAACGCTGCCTCGTGTGTTGTACGTGAAGCCTCTGCCGCCGATGGACGTGCTCACACCGCTCTTGCTGAGGTTGATGCGAATTCCCGGCGCGATTTTGATACTTTTTCGGTAGCCCCAACCCATCTTGTCCTCTCCTTGTTCGCCTTGCGTCGCTGATTGCTTTTCTCGTCAGCAAAAGCCACTTGCGATGCGAAGGCCGTGCGTTAGGCCGCCATATGCCGACACTGGCTCGGTATCACACAGTGGCGCGTTCGGTCGATACGCCGAGTTAGCCGGAAAAATCGCAAAGCGGCTCAGCAGTTAACGGCGCACGCTCGGCAAACTTGAGTGTGCAAGGCGCTCAAGTTTTGGTCCATAAGGACGTAATGAGAAGTGCGACCGTCTTATCGTGACGCGACGACCCTGAGAAGAACCACTCATAAAGAGTGCGTACGCGCGCAATACGCGCTGTATTTGGACCTGAGACCAAGAAATCATGAAAGCAAGAGCAGCAGTCCCCGCAATCGCCTGCGCCGCCTTGTCGCCTTGTGCGTTTGCGAGCAGTCCATTCATCTCCCGCAAATACTTCTTGCAGAAACGCGGCACGGTTCGGTCGTTAAGAAATGGAACACCCTTCGCCGAGGAGTGCTTCAAAAAACCTGAGTTTTGTGTATTCAGATTTCCCCGAACATGGTCACGAACTGTGCAACGCGGAGTCGAATTGCAATATGTAGGCAGCCTCCTCTCGGGCCAATCGTCTCCTTCAATCCATTCCGCGAATTGGCGTTGAAACTCTGCATTATTCACGAGACTGAATATCGTTCGCTAATGCGAGAATAAAAACCGCCGCGCTGACACGCGGCAAAGACGAGAAAACAGACACTGAGCGCCCGCGCACGAGGCAGAATCAACGCTTTGCGCCAGCCGCCGCCGCAAAGGGTCTCGGTTAACTAAACGGGTATAAATATGACCGACCGGCTTGTAAATTTCCTGGCCACGTTCAACCCGGCTCTCCGGGAGTTGTCTGGCTTCCCGCTAGCCGTTTTCTGCCTTGTTCTGCTGCTTACCTTTTTATTCGTTGCGGGCTACGTATGGAAAGGGTCGCAGGTATGGTGGCAACTCCGCGCAGTAATCCGCGGTGTCAGGGCGGAGGGCCTGCGCCCAGAACCGGATATAGTCGGCAAACACTTCACCCGCGCGCCGCTGAAACACCTTTGGTTGGAATATCGGGACACTCTTCATCCGCTGCGTCGCACCGCCAACGGAACTCCAGAGACCCGGGCGACACTTCCCGCAGAGACCTATTTCACCCGAGACGTGCTGGTTGATGCGCGACTGTTTGACGATTTCGCGCGGCACCTTCCCGGCATCCTGACAGGTCTCGGCATCATCGGAACATTCGCGGGTCTCCTACAGGGCTTAAGTGGGTTTGACCCGTCCAACCCGACAAGAGCGGTCTCCGGTCTCACGCCGCTTCTCACCGGGGTTTCCCACGCATTCATTGCCTCCGCAGTTGCAATTTGCTGCGCGATGGGCGTCACCTTTCTAAGTCGCCTGACGCTCGCTTACCTGTATGGTCTGGTCGAAAAACTGAATCACGCGATTGACGCACTCTACAACACGGGAGCGGGCGAGGAATATCTCGCGCGACTCGTTCACGCTTCCGAAAAGAGTGAGGCGCACGCGGCCCAGCTCAAGGACGCGATGGTGGAAGACCTGAGCCGCATGATGACGAATCTGGTCGAGCGCCAGATTGAAGCGCAGGCGAAGGCGTCCGTGATGCTTGGCGAACACATCGGACAGACCATCAACAGTACACTCGCTGCGCCGCTCCAACGAATGACCGATGCGATGGAGCAAACGAGCCGCGGAAACGGTGAGGCTGTCAATGGGATGCTTGAATCGATGCTGACGAGCTTTATGGCCAAGCTCGAAGACACCTTTGGCGGCCAGATGCGCGGCGCGAACGAACAGATTGAGCGCTCGCTGGGTGCCATGCAAGCGGTTCAGGATTCCATGCAACGGTTGCTGAGTGACATTTCAAGAACCAATGAGCACGCGTCGACCCAAGTCACGGGGAAGCTCGAAGAGGCCCTTGCGCATGCATCTGCGAACCAGGAGCTGATGACCACGCAGATGCGGGACTTCGTAAATGAGTTCAGGCAACTGGTCGCCGACGAGCATAGCAAGTCCAGGCAGGTGATGGACGATACCGTTGGTCAGGTGATGGCGCGTGTCAACGACACGCTTCAGAGTCTCGCGGACAGCAGGAGCCAGTCAACGCAGCAGGAACAGCAGCGCAATGAATCGTTGGGCCGCCGAACCGAAGAAATCATCAGCGGCCTCTCGGGCCACCAGGAAATGATGGCTATGCAGTTGCGGCAATTTGCGGCGGAACTGGGCACCGGTGCCGCAAAACAGCAGGACTTAAATAGCCAGGCAATGAACGATGTGGTCGGCCGGGTTCTGCAAGAAGTATCCGCGTCCGTCGCCCAGTTGCAGACAACACGAGACGCGGCGGCAACTCAGGACCAGGCACGGAACGAGGCACTTACGCGTCGCACCGAAGAAGTCGTCAGCAACCTTTCCGCACAACTGAAAGCCATGACCGAAGCGGTCACTGGCCAGATTACGCGCACACAAGCCAATATCGATGCGCTTCAGGCCGTCAGCATCCGGGCAATCGACGGGATGAATAACGGTGCGGCGACCATGAATACGGCGGCGAACCGGTTTGAAACCGCAGGCGCTTCCGTCACTACCGTGTTCGAGAAATCAGTGGCGGTCGCGGCCGACTTGCAGCGCGCGACTTCAGCGCTTCAGTCGGCGTCGACTACGGTGACACAGGCATTCCAGCAGTATGACCGCACCCGTGAGACCGTTCAAGAATATGTTGGCATCCTGAAGGGTCTCGTCGAGTCCGCAGGAAAAGAAGCCGGGCTGACGCAATCCATGCTCACGGACCTTGAAGCGATTGTTCAAACGCTACGCGAGGCGGAACGGCAAGCTACCGAGTATCTTAACGGTGTCAATCAGACGCTCGCCGAGTCTTTCGAGCAGTTTGGCAACGCTATGACCAACCAACTGCGTCAGACCATCGGAGAGACGGACCGCCATCTCGGTCATGGGGTCCAGCAACTGACCGGCGTCGTCCAGGAGCTAGGCATCGCCCTTCAGCGCATGAAGCGCGCGGCGTAAGGTCATGTTTCCGCGAATCGTACTCAAACGTCCGGGCAAGTCCGAAGGTGAAAGTCCCTTCTGGATTTCCTTTTCGGACCTGATGTCCGCATTGATGACCCTGTTCTTGGTCGTGATGGCCGTGACGCTTATCACTGTCACCAAGAGCGTCTCGACCGTTGAGCAAAGGAAGATACAGCGCGAAACGGACATCCGGGAACTGATGGCGCAAATCAAGGAAGTGTCGCGGCAGTTTCCAGAGGTAAAGGTCAATGAAACCACTTATCGCATTGACCTCGGTGACATTGTCCGGTTCGATAGTGGACGGTCAGACATCTCGACCAGCGGGGCGACATTCCTTCGCAACTACGTACCGGTTCTTCTCAAGGCGCAACAGACAGATATTGGCCAGAAATGGATTCGCCGCATTGTCGTGGAAGGGTTTACCGACCAGGACGGTAGCTATCTATACAACCTGGGGCTGAGCCTCGACCGCAGCCGGCGTGTGGTTTGTTCACTTTTCGCACTACCAAGCCGAGACGAGACGCCTTTGAGCGTTGGTCAAAAAACGCAGATTCGTGACCTGTTCCTTGTCGGTGGATACTCGTTCAACTCTACGAAGGAGTCCAAGGAAGCGAGTCGCCGGGTCGAACTGAAGGTTGAGTTCTGGACGCTGGACGAACAGCCCTCCGCACTGCCCGCGCCCGTTTCGAAGGAGTTTGGGCAATGCAGCTAGGTGCCGACGCACTCTCCCTTCTGAAGTCGGCGCTCGACCGAAAGCTTGTCGCTTTCAGTTCGGACTGGAAGGAACTCGGACAGCCGGCACTGGTGGAAAAAGCGAGTGAGCAGGCGAAGCGGACTTTTGAAGAATACGCGAGTGCGCGCCCCTCGGCGCGCGATGCCTACGCATCTGCGCTCGCCTTCTTACGCGGACACGAACTCGACGAATCACAGAAGGATACAGTTGCAAGCGCGCTAAACCAGGCGGTTTCAGAGCGCCAGGGAGCGAGGCCGATAGGCAGCGACAGGCTGACGGCACTTTTCAGATACTACGAGGACGAAGCAGTTGCCGGTACTTTGTGGCGTCTGACCTGGTTCGGCTTGCTGGTGTCGTATTTCTCGTACGACCCGCTCTCCGCTCGGGGGATTGAACACGATGGCTGGCTGTTGCTGAGGAAGCTTCTTGCTACGACCTGGTCTCATATCGACAGCGCTAGCGGCAATGCGACGGTCCCCGATTGGCTTGCCGCTTTACGACGACACCCCGCACTTATCAGCGAAAGGGCTGCAGACGAATTTGCGGACCATTATCTTGCCGGTGACCGGACTACCCTTGATTTGATTGTGGAGAACGTCGGTATCCCGGAGAGCAGCTGGTTCTGGCACTCACTGGTCCTCAGTGCAGTGAAGACTAGTGCCGGCTATGGGGACGAACGCTTCGTAGCCCACATACCGCGCCTGATTGCGCTTATCAAATCTCGTCCTGTGTTTCGTGATGAAGCCCTCGAAATCCTTCTCGCGCGATACCACCGCATTCCTGGGCATCCCGTTCACCACGAATTGCGAGATTACGTTGTCGGCAAGGATGTGTGGCGCAATCCGAAATTGAAGGCGGCAGGCATTGCGACGGCCTGGAATCGCGTGCCCGACTCCGTTTGGCGAATGGTCTTGCAGTGGGTAAACGAAGGCAACCTGCGGGACTTTTTCGATGTACTGGCTGCTCGGAATAGTGCCGATGAGGGCCGGCTTGCGTTCTGGAGCCGCTACATGCGACAGATTTCGTGGACGCGCCTGATTTTCAGTAACGAAACGGTGTTACTCGCGCGAAGCAACCGGGGAATCCGGGAGCTTATCGCCCGAGAGGCTGGAGCGTACGCGACGCTGTATGGGAACAAGAACATTGATGCGTTCATCATGCAGATTGGCGAGTACATCATTGTCGAGTTCAGCACTACGGGCAACGCCGCGTACGTCTACGATTCTGCAACCCTCCGGTTCGACAGATATTCACCGACTTATCACGGCGGCACTGAGGATTTGCGCTACGGATTTCGCACTGGAGCCCGATGTCGAATCATCCATAATGCGGGCTGGCAGTCCAGCGCGGCGCACGAACTGGCTCGGCTTGGCATTCGTCCCGACGAGGATATAAAGCAGTCACGACTGCCCAGTCCCACCTTAGTAGAAACGCGACAAATCAAGACGTCGCCCCAATCGGGGCTGGCAGGACCGGGATGGGTTTCGCCCACCTTTCCCTCCCGAGTCGCCACTCAAACACCTTTTTCCATGGCGGCGCTGGAGGCCCATGTCGAGCAATACATTGGTGCCTACGTCGATGACAGGCGCCAAGCCGCCAGCGGCCGACTATGGGTTGAAGACCCGCGACAGGACATGGCGCTTGGCAGACAGCTGAAGGCGTGGGGCTTCAAGTGGGCTCACTCACGTTCGGCGTGGTATTACGCGGAGTAAGGATGGCTTTCTTCAACCTGTTCAAACGCGGCGCTTCGACAAATACGGCGCGCCCGAGCTTCCAGCCGGAGTGGACCGAGCGCGGCATCGCGTTCAGGCTGGCCGTTCCATTGCCGGCACCGACAATCGATGAGCTCCAGGCAAGGGCGTATGCCGTTGAGCGGCACGAATTCGTCCTTGCTCACTACCTCCTTCAACTGGTGCAGGAAGGTGCGGCGTCGGTTGACGCCAACAGCCTTCTCCTGCCCTGGTCGGAGTTTTTCCGACTGAGGGAGATGCCTGAACATCAGTCGTTGCTCGCGAGCTTCGTAGTTCCACCCGAGCGACCGTTCCAGCCGGTACTGGACCATCAGGCCACGCTATCAGATTCATCCTTCGATATATTCATCGAAAGCTGGGAGCTGAACGGGTTGAGCATTCGCACGGTTCGACGGACAGGTGCCGTGCTGATTGTCGATGATGAGGAAGCGCTCCTCCCCGCGGCGACATGGGAAACGGTCGAGACCATCAACCAGTTCCAGCATCGCCCCGTCGAGCAGCGCACTCAACATTTCAATGAACTAGGCTGGGGAATGATTCGCTCCCAAGCGGATATTGCCAGCGCTCTTTATAAATCCCAGTACCTGGCAACGACACACGTTCTGACACCGGACAAGCTCCGTCTTCCTCAGACGAGGGAAGAGACTCCTTTCGGCCGTGTTCACACTGTTATGCCCACGTTCGACGGCGCGCCTGACGGATGGTTACGTGCCTTTGACCAGTTTGGGACTGTCCAGCCTCACTATGACCTCGCGAGCAGCGACGGCGGCCGAGTCCGCATTGTGTTGTCCGAGCCCGTTCTCAAGGTCCTCCAGGTCATCAAACGCGACATGCCGGGACGCCGTGTCGCGGGCGCACGTGCCGAAAAGTTCATCCACAACCCGTGGGCTTTTCTTGGTGACAGTGCTGCTGAAGTGCTCAATGAGGAAGACTTCCTGCTGGACAAAGCTTCTGCTGGTCCGCTCACGACCATCTTCTCGGTCGCGACCCGGATGAGCGACGGTCGCATCGACACCGTTGGACTCGTCGTGACCGAACACTACGCCGATGGCACGGCGCGAACCTCTGATTGCAGGTTTGAAGGTACGGCATCGCTCGCGGAATTTGTGGTTACGCTAGAGGGCGCCCTGTGTGAGGAGCGAGAGCTTTTTCCGTGGAACGAGTTCGACCTTACCGTCGATGCCGAATCTGCCTCCCAGCTTGAGACCGCCCGACAGGTTTTGTTTTTGTGGCGTAGTCAGCCCGCAGGGCGGATTGATTTCACGGACGTATACACGCTGAACGGGTACAGCGACCGGATTCACGGAATCGGCGTAGCCAAGCCTGTGTATGTACCGGTCATGCAGAACGCTTCTTCCAACGCGGATGATGAAGGCGGCTGGCTGCCCGACGAACTCACTCCGATGGTCTCAGTCACATTGTCCGGACACGACGGTCACGTGCTCATTCCGCTCACCGCAGAATGGGTTGGAAACTTCGAGCAGGCCGTTCAGCAGGCGGAAAAGGAAGGAGTTGGCGCGGTGTGCGCCCCCGAACTGCCAACGGCCATCGATACCGCCCAGGCGCGGCAGCTCGCCGACGCATTCGGTTCGATGATTGCCGCTAGTGAAAAGGTCAAGGCGGAAAAGGCCGGCGGAGAGACGAAGTCGCGCAGAACGAAGGAAAGCCTGCTCGTCAAGACTAACTTCAACGAGGTTGACTATCAGGAGGCGAGGCGAGCCGTCCTGACACCGCCTGAGGAGGCGAAGGCAGTCCTACCAGCGTCTCTGCGGCCATCCGTTTCGCTGAAAATGCATCAGCGACAGGGCATTGCTTGGTTTCAGCATCTCGTCGCATTGAGCCCTTCGGAGTGCCGGGGAGCGCTCCTCGCGGACGACATGGGCCTGGGGAAGACGCTTCAATTGCTTACCCTGCTTGGCTGGTTTTACGAACAGCAGCCCGAAGGAAAACCCTCATTGGTCGTCGCACCGAAAAGCCTGCTTGAAAACTGGGCCCAGGAAATTGAGCGATTTTTCACTCCTGCCTATCCCGACCATCTTGTGTTGCATGGCGACGAATTGCGAGCGAGAAAACAGCCCATAGACCTCATCGACGAACAACTGCAGACGCGCGGTATCACCGACCTACTCAAACCAGACTGGCTCGGGAACCACAAGGTCATCATCACGACCTACGAGGTACTGACGAATTATGAATTCTCGTTCGCCCGCAAGGAATTCGCGTTTGTCATCTGCGATGAAGCGCAACGCATCAAGACCCCTGGAACGCGGGTTACGCTTGCCGCAAAAAAACTGAAAGCGGACTTTCGTATCTCCTGCACGGGTACGCCAGTAGAAAACTCCCTAGCCGACCTATGGAGCCTTTTTGACTTTGTGCAGCCGGGTCTGCTGGGTGCGCTGGAGACTTTCGGCCGAACTTACCGCCGGCCGATTGAGTGCAACACCGAGGAGCACCACGACAGTCTGAACCGGCTCCAGTTGCTCATCGCCCCGCAAACCTTGCGTCGAACCAAGGAAGACATTGCCGACGAACTGAAGAAAAAATATTTCGTCCTGCAAGGGCTAACGCAAGCAGCGACTTCGCTCAGCGTCAATCCATTAGACGGTGAGCGGCTAGAGGTTGCCATTTCAGGGCACCAGTTGGTGCTCTACAAAGGCGGTCTCAAAAAGCTACAGGATGCCGCCGCGGAGAGGGATGCCCGGCAGCGCGCGAGACTTTCGTTCGGCGCTCTGCATCTCATGAAGGCTGTTTGTGCCGAGCCGTACTGTTTGCCGGGAAGCCGGTTCGCGCCCGACAAGCGGGGTCTTGATGCGCATCTCGAAAATTCGCCAAAGATGCGGTGGCTCCTCGAACAACTTGCGGCGGTTGCGGGCCGCGCGGAGAAAGCGATTGTCTTCACCGAGTTGCGCGAGGTGCAGGCGGCGCTAGCCTACTTCATCCATCAGCGCTTCGGCCTGAAACCGTCGGTGGTGAATGGCGACACGCAGGGCCGGCAGGGTTTCATCGACCGTTTCTCTGGTGCCGGTGGCTTCAACGTCATCATTCTTTCCACCCTGGCTGCAGGCGCCGGACTCAACGTGACGGCGGCAAACCACGTTTTCCACTACACCCGCGCGTGGAACGCCGCGAAGGAAAATCAAGCCACGGACCGGGCGTATCGCATTGGCCAAGAAAGGGATGTGTTCGTCTACTGTCCAACCGTTGTCGCGGACTTTCCTACGTTCGAGGTACGTCTTGACGAAATGCTGAAACGCAAAGGAAAACTTGCGGGTGCAACCATGAGCAATTCGTCAATGGAGGCCATGCTGAACGGCAACATTGAAGACGTGCGGATGTCTGAACTGTTGGGAGACGTGCCTGGTTCCGCGCAGATTGAGCTCAGGTACCTCACGATGGATGATGTCGACCGTCTTGATGGCGCCAGCTTCGAATACCTTTGCAGGCTGTTGTGGGAAAAGCGCGGATTCGTGGCGTCTGTGACGACAAAGATGCGCGGCGACGGTGGCATTGATGTGATTGCACTGCAGGGCAAGGAAGGTGAGTTACTCCAGTGCAAGTCGTCTGCGAATGGTGAACTCGGATGGGATGCGGTAAAGGAAGTAGCCGCCGGTGCCGCACGGTACCAAAACGCGTATTCGGGTACGCGCTTTAGGCGTATATGCGTAACGAACCGGCGTTTTAACTCTGGCGCGCACGCTCAAGCTGGCGCGAACCGTGTTCAGTTGATTGAAAGAGATGGGCTAGAGCATCTGCTCACACAATACCCTCTAACGGTTGACGAGTTAGACGATGAATTGATGAGCAAATTGTCGGTCTCGAGCGCAGCCTAGCAATTTGTTGTTGAACCCGTTCAACTAGAATACCCGATGTGAGTCTAACGGCTGGGACTGCGAACTTATATTACGCTTAGCAGGATGGAGCGTCGAAAAACCTCGAATTGCCTGCAACAGATACGCCACGAGAGCTGCCCAGTGACCCCAACCGTCATGCACCTCACCTCCTAACACCGCTATCCCCAAAGACTACATTTATTACTATGGCTAGGTCAGCGTTTCAGACGAATCCAATCGCCCTGCGGGAACTACTTGACGACTGCGATAGAGGTGCCCTCCAACTGCCCGACTTCCAGCGCAGTTGGGTCTGGGACGAAGACCGCATCAAAAGCCTAGTCGCGTCCATCTCCCGAGCGTTTCCTGTTGGAGCACTGATGACGTTGGAGACGGGAGGCGATGTTGAGTTCAAGCCCAGGCCAGTTGAGGGTGCGCCGCGCTCAGCTCAGTCGGCTGTGCCGCGGGCGTTGTTGCTTGACGGCCAACAGCGGATGACGTCACTTTATCAGGTAACACTCCGCGGAAAGGTCGTGGAGACCGTTACTCCGAAAAACAAGAAGGTTAAACGCTGGTTCTATATCGATATTAGAAAAGCAATGGACCCGTCGTGCGACCGTGAAGACGCTATTGTCGGTGTGCCGGAAGATAGAGTTATCCGTACGGATTTTGGGCGTTCAGAGGTTCTTGACCTGACGACGCCGGAGCGCGAGTACGAAACGCTGATGTATCCCGTTTCACAAGTGTTCGATTGGGATTCATGGCAGGATGGCTTCCAGGAATATTGGCGCGGAGACGAGCACTCAGACACGCGGAAGTTGTTCAAAGCATTCAAGCTGTCGATTCTGGAGAACTTCAAGGACTATCGGGTTCCTGTCATCGCGCTCGACAGGTCCACATCGAAGGAAGCAGTGTGCGTCGTGTTCGAGAAGGTCAATACCGGTGGCAAACCGCTTGATGCATTCGAATTGGTTACCGCGATGTACGCCGCCGAAGGACATGAACTCCGAAAGGATTGGTTCGGCAGTGAAAAAACGAAGGGTCGGCAGAGCCGCTTCGTAGAGACTTTGCGTCCCGCGGATGCTACTTCCGGCATCATCGCGAACGTTACCAATACCGATTTCTTGCAAGCCGTCTCGCTCTTCTACACTCGCGAGAAACGCCGGGAGGCGGAGCAAGCCAATAAATCTGGAAAAGATTTGCCATCGGTCAGTGGAAATCGTCAGGCGCTTCTGAATCTCCCGTTGGCCGCTTATAAGAAGTATGAGGCGCAGGTCGAAACTGGCTTCATCCATGCAGCCAAGTTTCTTCATATGCTACACATATACCGAGTGTTCGACCTACCCTATCAGTCACAAATTGTTCCGCTTGCGGCGATACTCGCCGACATTGGAACCGCGTGGGAGCACGATACGATTCGCACAAAGCTGGTTCAATGGTATTGGAATGGCGTCTTTGGTGAGCTATATGGTTCGGCGGTTGACTCGCGCTTCGCCCGAGACTTCTTGGAAGTGCCGGTTTGGTTGAACAGCGGACCGGAACCGACGACAATCAGCGAAACCATCTTTCGCGCCGACCGGCTGAAAACGATGCGGATGCGCCTATCAGCCGCGTACAAGGGTGTGAATGCGCTGCTCATGAGGGAGGGCGCCCGCGATTTTCGTTCTGGGCAGAAATTCGACCATACCGTGTTCTTTGGTGAGAACGTCGACATCCACCATATCTTTCCGCAAGACTGGTGTAAAGCCAACGGCATCAAACCCGCCGTATATGATTCGATAATCAACAAGACCCCTCTGTCCTATCGAACGAACAGGATTATCGGTGGAGTGGCACCGTCCGAGTATCTCGCGAAGCTTGAGGGCGGTAATTCGACAACCCCGCCTATCGATTGGGAACGACTGAACGAGCATCTTGAGTCGCACTTTATCAATCCCGCTTTGCTTCGAAGCGATTCGTTCGAAGCATTTATGTCAGACAGACAAAAGCAGCTATTAGCTTTGATTGAGGATGCGATGGGGAAGCGCGCGTACACCGGGGAAAGCCGCGAGGACAGCGAAGACTACGAGTCGGACGAGGCCACATCGGAAGCCGAGTTGACGATAGATGCAACGTAGCCGCAATAGCGTAGTGGGCATGTGAAGAGGGTTCGAACCTATCCTGCCTTGCTGTAAGTCTGATGGGCACGCCAAAATTTGCCGCGCTCGCAATCACAAGCTCGGCGGGATGAATTATGCAAGTCCGTTTCGGCAATGCTCGTCGAAGCCCGGTCGGTCCCCCAAACGGTCGAAGTATGCGGTCACCCTCGGAAGGGGCGGGTGGTCAAACGGCGTAGAGAACCAACGGTTCACCGACAGTCCGATGGGGATATCTGCGAGAGAAAGGTCGGACCTGCAACATAAGCCGCTGTGGCCGACAACTGTTTCTCCAAAATGGTCATCTGCTGCGTCCAAGAGGCAATCGACCGCGCAGTCTCCTCCGTCGATTGATGAGCTTCCGAGTGTCGGACGAGCGCGAGGAACGCATAGTTCCTCGACCGGTTTAGCTCAGTCGCCTGCCAATCCATCCACTGGTCGACTCGTGCGCGAGCGACGGGCTCAACCGGGTATAGATGTTTGCCGCCATAGCCGGACGCCAAGTAGCGAATGATGGTGTTCGATTCCCAAAGAACGAAATCGCCGTCTTTCAGCACCGGGACTAAGCCGTTGGGGTTGAGCGCCAGAAACTCCGGCGTATGGGTCGACTGGAATCCGGTCCCCCAATCCTCTCTAACGAAGTCCAGCTTGAGCTCCGCACAAGCCCAAAGCACCTTGCGAACATTGATTGAGGAAGCTTTCCCTAGGATTGTCAGCATCGGCACTCGTCGCGTTCACTATGTTCCCACACAGTACATGACGGCTCTTCATCGGTTCCATATCCAGCTCTCGCGGTCGGCGCCGTTCCAGTTGAGCCGGCACTGCTCGGCCCGGCGAGGAGGCTAGGTCGAGAATACAATGGCTGCCACTTCGTCTATCTGCGTGAAACTGCGAGCGAACCGGTAGGTTTGCTCGCCGATATTCATTCGGTTGCTTCCGGACGCAGTCAGTCGGAGCATCTCATCTTCCAGAGATGTAGCAATCGCTCCGACTTGCTTCAGTTCCTCACGTGGACCGGACGGGTCGCCCAGATAGACCGTGCAAATGCCAGGCGCATGCCGCATCTTGACGATGGTTGTCGCCTTGTCGAGCGCTCGCTCCAGGTATTGCGCTAGGGTTTTGAGCGACTCGGGCTCCCGCTCGGTAACGCTCGCATTCGACTCCTCTTCTCTCTCCACTGCAACCTCCTAAGGCCCGAAGAGCAAGATAAAAGACACCGGCGCAGATAGGCTATTAGCATCTGAAGTTCGAAGCTCATTCTGCTACCTCTGCGAAGCAGAATCGCAACTCTTGCCGGACCTTACGCTGGCAGCGCTTGTTTGTTTTCCCTTAGTCACCGAATGGGTCGGAAGCGGATTTTGATTCGGTGCTCAGGTTGTACTCAGCGCGTACGGCCTTAAGCACACCATCTATGTCGCGCTCGAAGCCGACCGCATTCCTAAAATGCGCCATGTTCCAGTCACATCCCGTTTTATCGGGCTCCTGCCATTGGGGCCGCGGCACTCGAATCTTTACGCCGTCTTCAACGATTTCCTGTAGCCGATGGATTCGTCGGTCAACTTCTTGCTAAAGTCGAGAGGCACTAAATGTCTTGCGTATCATTCGACGCTCCTTCTTTCGCGATGTTTCGTTCCAGCAAGCTATGCTCGAGCAGCCGACCGTTACGCCGCAAGTCGATGCTCGTAGTATGGTCGGTCTCTATCATCAAGGATGTCATACATCGCATTCAAGTTGGATTGGCTGGGATTGAGCCAGGCTTCGATATTGTCGACTTTGATGGGCACGATGCATCGGTCGTGGCCAGTGGCCTCGACTTCGGGCGGTGGCTCGTCCGTGATTGCGGCGAAGGACAGCAGGTCGGACTGCCCTGGCGCGGTCCATCTGGACCAGAGGCACGCAACATGCATCAACTGGTCGTTGCTCGGGCGAAACTCAAGGACGACGTTCTCGTCTCGGGCGTGCGTCTCAAGCAGCGTGTTCTCATACTTCGCCTTTTTGACGTTCTCGTAGAAGACGTCCACTAGCATCACGCCATGTGTGTAGCCGAAACAGGGTTTCCAGAAGCCTTCGAGATTATCGCGCCGTGCGTTGTAAGTCCCCGGGTACTTCACATCGTAGTTCGCCGGCTTACCTGCTACTCGGCATTGGTACCGCATCGGCTTGACCACATACATTCCGTTTTCCATCACAAGCACTGGCGCGTAAGTGCCGGGAAAGATGCGTGAGTCGCGCGGTTCTGGCTCCGTCCGGTTAATGTCCTCGAGTCGGCGTAGCGAGGCCTCAATTTTGGCGGTTGCGATGCGCTTGCTCTCGGCGGCGGCCTTCGTAGCCTTCGACTGCAATGTGCGCTCGGCATCCGCAAGACGGGTTCGCTGCTTGAATATCTCCTGTTCCAGCTTGGTCTGTTGATGCGCACGCAAAACTGACCCACTTCTGCTAGAAATTTGCATCGAAAATTGACCCACATGTTCAACTTCCTGCTTGGACGCCAAGCAGGAGAACGGAGTGATAACCGTGAGCATGTTGGCCAAGATTCGGCGGATGCATTTCCGCGACGGCGTCCCGCTTCGGGACATTGCGAGACAGACAGGACTGTCGAGAAACACGATTCGACGATGGCTGCGTGAGCCGTCGTCCGACGAGCCGAAGTACACCAAACGCGTCAACAACAGTGTCGTCGACCCATGGTCGGAGCAACTTCGCCTGTGGCTGGTCGCCGACGTTAAACGTCCCAGACGAGAGCGACGCTCCGCAACTCAGATGTATGAGGATTTGCGTGCGGCTGGCTACGACGGCAGCTACGACCGCGTGTCAGCGTTCGTACGCAATTGGAAGAAGGAACGCGACGCTGGTGCGCAGCGCGGCGCCTTCGTGCCGCTGGCTTTCGAATATGGCGAAGCCTTCCAGTTTGACTGGAGTTGTGAGTATGTCTTCGTCGGTGGGCTTAGACGAAGGATAGAAGTCGCTCACATGAAGCTCGCCGCGAGTCGGGCGCTCTGGCTTGTTGCCTATCCAACCCAAAGCCACGAGATGTTGTTCGACGCCCACGCACGAGCGTTCGTGGCTTTAGGGGGCGTTCCTCGACGCGGCATCTACGACAACATGAAGACGGCCGTGGATAAGGTCGGGCCGGGTAAGGAACGAGCTATTAACGCGCGCTTCCACGCGATGTGTGGCCATTATCTATTCGAGCCTGAGTTCTGCAACCGAGCGGCCGGTTGGGAGAAAGGCATCGTCGAGAAGAACGTTCAGGACCGGCGTCGACAGATTTGGCACGATGCAATCGCCGTTCGATGGGAGTCGCTCGAAGTTCTAAACATATGGTTGGCCGAGCGATGCCAACAAGCCTGGAAGCAGCTGAAGCATCCTCAATGGCCTGAGCTGACGGTAGAGGATGCCTTGGCGGACGAACGTCCACGGCTGATGCAGGTTCCCAAACCGTTCGACGGCTACATTGAGAAGCCTGTGCGCGTCTCGCCAACGAGCCTGGTGCATCTTGACCGCAACCGCTACAGCGTACCGACGGAATATGCGCACCACATCGTCAGTCTCCGGAGCTATCCAACCTACATCAGCCTCGTGGCCGATGGTGTCGAGATAGCGCGTCATCCGCGTAGCTTCGACCGTTACCAAACCTTCTACGACTGGCGGCACTACATCAACCTTGTCGAGCGTAAGCCCGGCTCGTTAAGAAACGGCGCGCCATTCTTAACAATGCCTGAACCGATGCTTCGACTGCAGAGGTACTTGTTGAAGCAAACCGGTGGCGACCGGGTCATGGTGCAGGTCCTCGCGGCAACTCCGGTTCATGGTCTAGAGGCCGTGCTGGTTGCGGTTGAGCTTGCGCTCGAATCGGGGCGTCCGAGCGGTGACCATGTCCTGAACATTCTTGCTCGACTAAAAAGTCCGACGGCACGTGCAGGTGACGTCGTGAGAACGGCAATCACGCTCAAGGTCGAGCCGCTTGCGGATGTCCACCGCTACGAGCAGCTTCGCGTTCCACGTAACGAGGAGGATGGTCATGTCGAATGAAACCGCTGCACTACTTAAGTCATTGAAGCTCCACGGAATGGCGCAAGCATGGCCAGAGTTGGTCGCCCAAGCGCGCCATAACGAGTTTGAACCGGAGAAATTCATGCAGATGCTGCTGAAGGCGGAGACAGCTGAGCGGCAGGTCCGGTCAATCAACTATCAGATGGCCGCTGCCCGCTTCCCCGCACATCGTGACCTTGCCGGCTTCGACTTCGAGCAGGCGAGCGTCGACGAAACGCTCGTGCGCGACCTCCATACCGTACGGTTCTGCGAATCAGCGCAGAACGTCGTGTTCATCGGTGGGCCTGGCACGGGGAAAACGCACCTTGCGACATCCATTGGTATCGAAGCAATACAACAATACGGGAAACGAGTTCGATTCTTTACCACAGTCGAGCTCGTGAACAACCTTGAAGCCGAGAAGGCTGCTGGCAAACCTGGCCAGTTGGCTAACCGCCTGATGTACGTCGATGCCATCGTCCTAGATGAACTGGGCTACTTACCATTCACGCAGACGGGCGGTGCGCTGCTGTTTCACCTGTTCTCTAAACTGTACGAGCGTACGAGCATTCTCGTGACGACCAACTTAAGCTTCACCGAATGGTCGAACGTATTCGGCGATGCAAAGATGACTACGGCACTGCTCGACCGACTTACGCACCACTGCCATATCGTCGAAACAGGCAACGACTCGTGGCGCTTTAAAAACAGCACGGCGGGGCAGCCCGCTTCGCGGGCTGCAACCCGAAAAAGCTCACCCAAGCGACTAAAAGAGGAGGAAAACGACACACCAGAATGATGTTTCTGCACATCAGGGGTGGGTCAATTTTAGATGCAAAAAGTAGGTCAGTTTCCGGTGCAAATCAACACCGTAGCGCTCTTTTAGTGACCTTCTTAGTAAATGATACAAGATGTATCAAATCACACAATTTGTTTCAGATTTTCAATGCGTGGTAACGCACATAGTCGGTGTCGCTGCGCTGCACATGAGCGCTGAGGCGGCAATCAGGTCGACTTTGAACTCGCCGTATCCTGCCGCAAGCATGACTGTCCCTTGTTCGCTCTCCCTTCGTCACGTGGACCGGTCAAAGCCTCACGTTGCCGTCAACATGACCGTTTTCAAGAACGTGTCCGAACCTTGGCTTGTCTCCGCGAGAATGGTTGATGAACGCGAACTAGCTGTGTACTGCCGTAGCTGCGCCAAGCCTCGGCCTGCTTCCGAGTGTTTGACGAGGCGCAAGTAGGCGTTGAAGCATGAAGGTGTTTCTGGACGATGAGCGTGCCGCGCGACGATTGGTCCCAGGACCTGCTGGCCGACGGTGTAGCTCGGGAGGGTGCGGCCCGTAGGCGAAAGGAGGGTGGCGCCTCACTCAAGTGGCTCCACATGGCGCGGACGCTTGCGATATCGCGACGAAAAGCAGTAAAGTCAGTAACTTTGACAATAAAACCGGTCACGCCTAGCTCATACGCACAGTCGATATCCGACTCCTCGCCAGACGATGTCAACACATTTACCGGGATGAGCCGCAGTTTAGGGTTCGCTTTAATCGACTCCAATACCACTATTACCTAGTCACCGCGAAGGCGAAACTCTCCTGTGCGATTAAGGTATGCGGGCCGAGCGCGATATGCTCGATGCTTTGCTCGCCCCATAAGCTGAACAACACAGCGAATCAGCTGGGAGCTTACGAGCCCGACCCGGTTTGTGAGCCGCTAAAATGACGGCGTTGGACTCGCTGCGCTCTCGCTCAGTCGTCTACACTCAGTCGTCTGCCTCTTGACTGCGTTCCGGGACCTGACGACAACCACAGGCAGACGTCGGTTCTCGACCACGAGTATGCGGCTCAGGGTGAGCTGGCACTGTTTCATAGCGTTCCGTCCATGGTCATCAGCTTCCCGGCTGTCTGGACACGCGCCGCAGAAAAGCGTTGAGATGCTGGCCAATACTCGCGGAGGCCTCTCATCTGTACGGTCCGAGTGAAAAAGTTTTAATCGAATTCAGCTCCCGTCCTCTATTACTCCCTTACACGCTGCATGGCCCGCGACAATTTCAGAAAGCCCGTCATCGACGAGCTCGCACGACGAGTTGCTTTTGTTTGCTCGAACCCGGATTGCAATGTTCGAACACTGGGTCCCAAGAGCGGTCCAACGGGCGTTGTTTTGACAGGGGAAGCTGCTCATATCACGGCTGCCTCTGCTGGGGGACCACGATTCGACCCACATATAAGTGCTGAGCAACGAGGTTCTCTCGATAACGCGATTTGGCTATGCCGCAACTGCGCCGGCCTCATCGACCGCGACGTCGCGCGCTTTCCGGTAAGCAAGCTCCGCTCGTGGAAGCAGACCGCTGAAACTCGAGCGCTACTTGGCATCAATCAGCCAGTCAATGTCGCACCATCTGCAATCACGCAAACCGGAGTAGTTCTGTCCGCGCAGGAGGCACTGGCGCGCGCGGGAACCGCCTTGACAGAAATTTCCCGTTCGCTGGAGCTGTTAGACCCCCGCTTCAAAGCGCGTGTCTATCACACGGGTTCAACTACGTCGGTGCATCTGGAGGCAGCAGACGGGCCCGTGGAGATTTCGATGCATGTTCAAGCCATTGCGCACGACCCGGAAAACTTGAGGCGATTCAAGGAGTACGGCGAGGCGCTGCGATTTGACGGCAGTCACGTTTCGTTCGAAGGGTCGCCTATATTTGAGAGCATGAATGGGCAGCTGCTGAGCGTGTTGATGACGAGCGGTGACGCAAAAGACGCTGTCATCAGAATATCCACGTCAGCGAGTCCAGACGCCGAGCCAGTCTTCTTGGACCAGGCAAACACGAAGCTGACATCTGGAAGCAAAGGCATATCTTGCCGCGTTGGATTTCTCAACGATATGCTCGAATGCATCATCCAAAGCGATGGCAAGGAACTCAAGCTGACGCTCAATCCGGTTTTCAAGAGATGGATTGGCTGCAACGTCAAGAGCCTTCCGTTTTTCCTCCAGCTACAGCGTTTTCAACGCGAGGTGCGGCGTGGAACACGTTGGCTGATTGAAGTCGAAGTGGATGGTCAACTTGTTACTGGAGGGGTTGGTGGTCTCCCTACCGGCGCGATTCCATATAATTTCCTCGATTTTGCTAGCAAGCTTCGAGTAATCTTGGCTGACTCGGACCTTGACATAGTGATTCCAGAGAAGCTCGACATTTCAGAGAGCGACATCGTCCGGTTGAAGGACTTGGTTGCAAAGAGAAGAGCGAAGCCCGGAGAGACCATGTCCGCTGTCTTCGTCCCAACTAACGAAGAAGAAGTACAGAACCTAACAAAAACGCTGTCGGTCAAGCGGCCAACTGCCATGCGACTGCTTGAACCTCTCGGCATATCCGCCTTCGGCGGTTCGCTACTCGGCAAAACGATTGGTACCTACCTCTCGGATGTCACGATTCGGAGCGCCGTCAAAAGGATTCAACCAGGACGAAGGGTCCCGGTGGAATTTACGCTCACGGAAACTTCGCAGATTCGATATCTCGTCTCTGACGAGAGCGAGCCTGCTTTTCAATGATGAGATTCCGTTAGTTTTTTGCGATGACGACCTGTGAGGCCCGCCGTGGAAAAAGATGCGCTCGAAGAAGTTTTGGGGACCATCCACGCTTTGCTTGAAGCAGAAGGTATGTATGAGGCAGCCAACCTTGTGCGCGAACATTCTGCGCGGACCGAACAGACTGGTTACGACAACTGGAACGGTGGTACCGAAATATGGGAGGTCCAGTTTGAGGTGCCAGCACCCGAATTCGCTCGACTTGGGACCAAGCGAGCGCAAATCGAGGAGCAGATTTCAGCACGGTTGAAGCCCGTCCTTGAGCAAGAAACTCAAGATTGGTACTCGGCAAAAATAATCCCGTTGAAGGTGACCCACAAGGATTGGCGTACCGCGGGAATCGCGTTGCCGCGACAAGTACGTCTCAACATCCTGGACGGATTACGATTAAATGACGTTGCTTGGTATGGCCAGCTCGACGACGTCGAGTTTCTGAGCCGCCTGTTTGAACTCGAACAGCTCCCCTCAACGGACGACCGCTTCAAAGACGCCGCTGGCGATATCTGGCAGCATCGAATGAACAACGACGATTGGAGCCGCGACTGGCTGTTTTCCGACAACCGCTTCAATCTCGTGGACGGACCTGCGGAACGCTTCCTTAGATTCCTGTGTGAGATGGTGCATCCGCTGGTGCGGCCGGACAGAGACGATGTCATCAACCTGGTGTCGCTTTTCAATGAGCAAATACGCCAGGTAGGCTGGGAGCTTTTCGAGGAGGAGCGCGTTGCGGGTCGTCCCCGCTTTGCCTATCGTCGCCTTATCGACAGTGGAGCGCGCGTCGTCAACCGCGCCCGAACTGTCTCGGATGCGTTAGACGCAGGTTGGATGGCCAAAGAAATCGAGCGTCTCGAGCACGCTGTGGAGCGAGACCCTGCGTTAGCAATCGGAACCGCCAAGGAGCTCGTGGAAACGTGCTGCAAGACAATCTTGACGAAGCGAAGCGTCGAATTTTCCAAGTCGGACGACCTTGGAAATCTGACAAAGAAGGTGGCGACGGAGCTGAAGTTGGTTCCCGAAGGGATTTCCGATGAGGCAAAAGGCGCTGAGAATATCAAGCTCATACTTCGCAATCTGACACAGCTCACGAACAATCTCGCCCAACTTCGAGGACTCTACGGCACGGGCCACGGTCGCGATGGTCAGCACCGTGGCCTGCAACCGCGTCATGCACGTCTCGCTGTAGCGTCTGCGGTAGCGTTTATTGATTTTATTGCTGAAACGTATCGACAGCGAGAAGTCTCGCGTGCTCCAAGCGAGGAAGGCGACGCGCCGTTGCGTCGCCGTGTGCAAACAATAACGACACGAACGAAATAAAGCCGCAGCGCACACCTCGATGCTTGGAAGTCACAACCTGTCGAACTTGCTCTAATTCTCAGTTGTCGGGCAACAATTTGATGCACGGCTTGGGCTATTTTCGCGACAATAGCGCTTCGCTTTGAGCCGCGCTGTGCTCGCTGAGTTGATAGCTGGTGCGGACCATAACAAAAATCTGAGAGCACTCGCATGCAAATTGTCCGCGTCCGTGTCTGCAATTTCCGAGGCATCAAGAAGGGCGAGGTTCACCTCGATGGCCATTCGGTGTTAGTTGGTCACAATAATGCCGGTAAGTCCACGCTGTTGGAGGCGGTCGACCTTGTACTTGGCCCTGAGCGCCTCGCTCGTCGTCCTGTCATTGACGAGCACGATTTCCACGCCGGGTTTTATGTGGATGTAGACGCCCTTCAGGTGGTTCCGATACAAATCGAAGTCGTCGTTGCGGATTTGTCTCCCGAGCAACAGCGACACTTCCGCGACCACGTCGAATGGTGGGACTCAACCTCTCGGACTCTGTTGTCAGGCCCACCGGCGGAGGGCACTGAAAATCCCGAAGTCGCTCCTGTCTTGCGCGTGTTTTTCAACGGGTGGTACGACACAGAAGAGGACGACTTCAAAGGAGATACGTTCTACGCCCTACCGGAATTGCCGGAGGGCGGGTACGAAAGGTTCACCAATTCCGACAAACGGCGTTGCGGCTTTCTACTCCTGCGAACACTTCGCACAGGCGCGCGAGCATTGAGCCTTGAACGTGGGTCCTTGCTGGATATCATCCTGCGACTCCAGGATAAGCGGCTTCGATTGTGGGAAGACGTGCTGGCCGGTCTTCGCGACATGCCAGTCGGGGAGCAGGAGCAAATCGGTGCTTTGCTTGCTTCCGTTCAGGAAGCCGTGCGGCACTATGTACCATCGGATTGGGCCAACAACCCACATATGCGCGTTTCCGACCTCACTCGGGAGATGCTGCGTCGAACACTGACTGTATTCATGGGTACGGGTGCCACTCGACCTGATGGCACACCATACGCGGCGCCGTATCAGCATCAAGGCACCGGCACCATCAATGCCTTGGTGTTGGCGCTTCTGTCACTCATCGCCGAACTGAAGCAGAACGTTATTTTTGCGATGGAAGAGCCCGAGATAGCAATTCCTCCGTACACGCAGAAGAGAATCATTGCTTCGTTGAGAAAAAAATCAGCGCAGGCTATTTTCACGTCCCACTCGCCGTACGTCTTGGAGGAGTTCGAGCCCAGCCAAGTACGGGTGCTGACCCGCACGAACTGTGAGCTTACGGAAAAAGCAGCGACGTACCCGCCCAGCGTGAAGGCAAAAAGCTACAGAACTGAGTTCCGTACACGTTTCTGTGAAGCGCTTCTGGCGAAGTATGTCCTTGTCGTGGAAGGTCGCACAGAGTACGACGCGATGCCTGCAGCGGCGTCCAGGCTCGGCGAGCTTGAACCCGACTCGTACAGAAGCCTCGACAATCTCGGCGTGGCGATTGTGGATGCGAAGGGGGAAACGAACGTTGCCCCGCTTGGCGCATATTTCAAAGACTTGGGAAAGATTGTCTTCGCAGTTTTCGACAAACAGTCGGCGGCGGGGCTCGATGCAATTCAGAAGGCCGTCCACCACGCATATGAATCGCAGACGAAGGGATTCGAAGATTTGGTCTTGAATCAGACTGGCGAGGTAGCGCTCCGAGCGTACGCACTCGCGGTCGTGGCCGGTGGCGACTGGCCGCAGCATCTCGGCGCGATTACGCCGACATCAACCTCTCGAGCGACAGACCTTCGAACTGCGCTGAGGCAGTATTTCTCATGGGCAAAAGGTGGCGGCAATGCGGGGGAACTTCTAGCATCCTGCGGCACTTCGGCAGACATGCCTCAGTTTGTCCGTAAAACGCTCAAGGCTATAACAGACGTTGTTCAGCCACCTCGCGCTGCCGCTCAAACTACGCCTCCCGTCCCGCCGGTCGCAGCAGCAGTAAGTTTGGCAGCATCGGCTCCACACGTGCCGCCGGTGCCCGTCGTAGTGAATATCCCACCACTGCCACCGGTCCCGCCTGGTGTGTCGGCCCCGCCTATCGCTCCACCCTTTGTTCCACCTGCACCGGTAATTCAGAACGTCCCCGGCGTGCCGCCACCTATTACGGTACCGCCACCAGTTCCACCTGTGCCTGTGGTGGCTTCTTCACCGATGGTGTTGACCATACCGGCCGTGCCCCCCGTGCCCCCCATGCCAGCGGCCGGTCCGACCGACGACGCGACAGCGATTGTGAACGAGTCTAGTTTTCCAAAGTTCGCTCCCGCGCCTCCGAAATTCGAATCATGAGCGAAGGTTGGAGCCCGCAAAAGCTGCAGTTCCTCCAAGCGACGGGACACGTTCTCGCACTAGGTGGCCCGGGGGCGGGTAAGACACACGTCTCTTTGGTGAAGGCACGCGACGAAATTCGAGGGGGCGCGCTCGCAGACGGACAAAAGGTACTGTTTCTGAGTTTCGCTCGCGCAACTGTGTCGAGAATCGCAGAGAAAGCAGCGATGCTCGTTGGCCGCGACGAATTGCGACAACTGGAAATCAACACCTATCATGGATTCACCTGGTCCATTCTCCGGAGCCATGCCTATCTTTTAAACGGCCAGCCGAACATCCAGTTGCTGCCGCCGCCGGATGCGGCAGCGCACCTCGCCGATATCGCGTCCGAAGACCGCGACGCCGAAAAAGAGCGTCTGTTTTACGAGGATGGACGCCTGCACTTCGACTTGTTCGCTCGTATGGTGGCGACGCTGTTTGCAAAGAGCAGCAAACTCGCCCACATCTACTCGAGCGCCTATCCACTCATCATTCTCGATGAGTTTCAAGATACTGATGCCGACCAATGGGCGCTCATTAGGCTGCTCGGCGACAAAAGCCGTCTTATCGCATTGGGCGACCCAGAGCAGCGCATATACGAGTTTCGTGGAGCCGACCCGGCTCGGCTTGGAGAGTTCGCCACGGAGTTTCGAGCGGCACTTTTCGATTTCACCGGCGAAAATCATCGGAGCGCGGGTACCGACATTACCGAGTTCGGCAACGACCTCTTGACCGGAGCAAACAAGGGGAAGAAGTATTCAGACGTACGAGTTCTTGCACATCGCCTGTACTACGACCGCAGTATGCATTTCACAGTAAAAGCACAGGTTCTCCAGGCTCTCGGACGTATCTCCGAAATACCGGAGCATTCACTTGCGATACTCGTACCGTCCAGGGCGTTGATGATTGCTGTTTCCGACTACCTCAGTCGAGCTGAGGACGGACTCCCGGAGCTTGAGCATGAGGTAGCGATGGATGCCGAAGCCCCAGCGCTTGCCGCACAGGTCATCGCCTCTGCCTTGGAGCGGGGCCCAACTGCTGAAGTCTCCGGCGGCATCCTGCGGGCCTTGCATCAACATATTCGAGGGCGTGCTGGTCGCGACAAAATCCCTCGCACTGACCTCGAATTAGCAGGCGCGCTCGCCGGCGACATGGCAGCAGGAAAGATACGGGGCTCGCGGCGCCAAGAGATTGTTGCGGAGTGCCGGCGGCTCGCTGAAGATTGCGCAGCTCACGAATTCAGCGGCAATCCAGCGGACGACTGGCTTGCCGTACGCAACATGTTTGCAGCTTCGGCCGCGCCAACACTATGCCGTGTCGCCGACGACGCGAAGTATTTGCGTCTTTTGCACAGAGGGTCCGCTCTTCGAACATCGCTTGGAATCCTTTGGAAGGAGCAAGGCCACTACGCCGGAGCAGAGCGAGCGATACGGGACGCGCTTCTCGAGCAGCATTTCGCAGCTGCAACGACGAAGACCAAGGGCATTCACGTTATGACCATGCACAAATCAAAAGGCAAGGAGTTTGACGAGGTTATCGTTTATGAGGGCCGCTATCACTCTCGGTTCATGAAGCGACCCGATGATACGAGGAGTGTCGAGCAGGAAAAGCTGGCTCTGCGGGTGGCCGTCACGCGCGCCATGCGCCGAGTCACGATATTGACGCCCGCGGAGGACCTTTCTGGGTTTCTGTTTTAAGCGGGTCGGGCGCGCAACCATTGCCAGGGCTCGGGCCGTTCACCAGCGGGAAGGTTTGACGCCCTCGCTTCTTGTCATCGTCAGCCGGTGTGAACTCTTCTCACCGATTTGTATGCGACCAGAAGCGAAGCGCTTGAGGATATTCGCAATGAGGCGCGAAACATCACTCTTGAACCCGGCCGGAAAAAGGGCTTCCGCAGAAACGAGTGAGACGGACCCGGCTTTCATGACCAAGGGTGGCGCGCCGGTGATGGCTTTTGGCGTCATGGGTGGCAACATGCAGGCGCAAGGGCACACGCAGATGGTTATGCGCCGCGTGCTCCAGGGTGACAATCCTCAGGCATGCTCCGGTGCGCCGCGTTGGCGTATTAACGACAACGCTGACCTCACGTTGGAGCCGACGGTAGCTTCATCCGTTGTCGACGAACTTCGCGCGATGGGGCACAAGTCTACTGTGCTCCATCGACGCGACGGTCAGGCTGTGGGTTGTTAATTGGCTTGATTCCAACAATCTCGATTTCGGCTCGGCGCAGAGTTGCCGACGCAAGGCGCTCAGTCGGCATACGTTGCTGGTTCGGACTGTGGTGAGCCAGCCATCGGCGACGGCGCATAAGCGACTATAGGCCTCGATTGGGTCGTGACAATTTCCTAACCCTGGTGTGGGTTGCTTCAAGTTGCGAAGGTTTGCAGCCGATAATGTGTTTGCGAGCGCTCTAAAAAGGCTGTGAGGGCTCGTACACACCTTCTGTTGTCCGCCAAAATATCGAACCCGTCGCCATGAGGCGACAGCCCTGATAGCCTAGTGTTCGCATGCGCACACATAAATTGTTTCGGGGGTAGACTATCTGTAGCAGGAAGAATGACGAGGTCGCGATATCGCTTTGAATCTTCGTTATGGCTGTAAGTTCATTTTTCGGATTATCGAACGTATGTGCGGCGAAGCGGTAGCCGCGTCTATGCAGAGCCGTAAATGGGGGCGTCATGGCAACGTATGCGGAATACCGCGTGATGACTGTTGAGGCACAGGAATGGCGCGAGTGCGACCGCAACCGCGACATTCAGAGGCTTGCGTCCCGTTTTCAGACTAGCTTGACTCGCGCGGCCGAGTTGGCGGGCCGAGATGCAGTCCAAATCGACTCATCGCCGGCTGACGATTCGGTTTACCGAACCCGACTCTGGGTTGCGCGTTGCCGTGATTTCAGATGTTCTGCGCGCAGAGCGGCCTTTGGCACGGCTCCTCGTCGAGTTGGAACAGGCGGATGCAGGGATGGCGTTTCTTTATTTGCCGTCTTACATCCATATTGGGGCGCTTGCGTCTGTGGACCAGGCGCTTGCAGGACGCGGTTTGCTAGTAAGAAAGAGTCGGCGGTCTGACAGGAAGTCAGTCGACGCTGAAGCTGAGGCCACGCTGGTCGCCCACGCCAACAAGTATTTTCGTCACACTTTACCGAACGTGAGCCGCTTCGTCGACCAAGCTTCGTAATAACGAGTTCTCGCACCTTCCCCTAAAACAGCTTGTGTCTCATGCGACCAAATCGGGGCTCTGATGCCAAGGAATCAGCTGTTAGGGTTTCACCGTGTTGGTGAGCGCCAATACGACTTGTCTGGTCTCAGAACAGGCAGTGTGCGCGACCAGTTCATCCGAGCGTTTTCAATAACGGCAGCCCTACTCAATGATGTTAAAGAAATATCAAGAGTGGTGGGCTCCAAACAGGGTTTGCTCATCTTCGGCGGCGGCGTTTCCGGTATTACTTGCGCTCTCATCGCCGCTCAAAAAGGCGTTCCGGTCACCGTCATCGAAAAACAGCGTAGAGAATTTTCAACGCTCGCGAGGGCTCGCTCCCGTAGGATTGCGCCGTTTGAATACGACTGGCCACGACCAATGCCTGACCCATCGGAGTTCATCGCGCCACCATTCCCTCTTCAGTTTGATTCCGATTCTGCCGCCAATCATGCGGCGACTTGGCAAAGCGCCTTTAACAAGGCTAGAAAATCACTTCCTAATTTAGAACTCCTGCGCAATACGAATGTAAGACACTTCAAATGCACAACGTCAAATGGTTCTGTTCAGGTCAAGGGGCCATGGCCAGAAGGAGCCGGTAAGAATGTAGACCGCGTGTACGGGGCCGTCGTTTCATGTACAGGTTTTATGCGCGAGCGGACTCTCGTTCTCCAGCGAAGGGTAAAAGTTCCCCATCCGACGCAGTCGTGGACATCTCCTGTCGAACTCAGAAGCTACCGTGGCCCCCGGTTCTGGGTTGATGATGACTTTCTTGACAACGATAAGTTTGATTGTCAATCCCGAGGCTCCGTGGAACGAGTGCTTATCTCTGGCGGAGGAGACGGGGCAATGCAGGATTTCCAGCGCGCTGCTACGAAGGAGTTCGGTTTAGCGCTCTTAGCCAAGCTCGAGGTGTGTCTTAAGAGCAGGATTCAAGAGAAGTATCTTCTCCGACTAATGACGGCTGAAGACCGTGCTCGACGAGCGTGTGCGTGGGGAATGTCGAACCCTAACGACCCAGCGCCAGATGGGGAGATGCAAATTTGGGATGCCGAGTACAGAGAGGTCGTTCAAGAAATCTGTCGTGATTTCATCGTGGAATTCGCGACAGAAAACAATATCGTCGACTTACACGGCAATGTAGACGAAATTGCGGCCACAAAACCTGCGTTCCAAAAGCTCGCGGATGAGTTGTTGAGAGACGACTATGATGCGCCGGATTTTCCATATTTCGTCTGGATTACCAAAGAACCTCATCTTGGCTTCGCATATGCACTGAATCGCTTCCTGTCGATGTTTATCCTAACGGTGCTTGAGAAGGGTTTCAGCGCGCCTAGAGCTACTCTAATCTTGGGCGAATCGATACGGCAGATTGTGCGGGACGACCCGAACCGAGACTGCTGTGCGATGCGAGACTGTCGTGGTTACGGGCACCACGTCAGCTTTGCGTCGAATCCGGCGGTTTTTCAACGATTCGAAATTATTGTTGTTCGCCACGGTCTCATCTTTCCGTCCGCCCCTTATCTCGGAAAGCGTGCGCCGGTGAAAGAACAGTTGGTTCCGTATTTCATCATTCCATGACGCCCCAATTCTTCTACGAGTGGCATTGGTGCTGTCAGTAGAAACGGAAATAGCCAAGTGTCCTACAGTGGCTGAGGTGTGGCAATTTTCTTCACTGATGGGACGGCTTGTACTCTCCGTTCTGCGGCCCGGTCTGACATCGACATCAATGCCATTCTCACGAACTGGCCGCCGCTCAAATCATTCAAGATGAAGAGTCAGTCGATGGGCCGGCCGCAGGCAAGTTGCCTGGAGCAGTGGCCTAGACCATCCGACGATTTCGCATCTATGAGAAGGCATTGTTCTTTGCAAGACCTATACGGTACCGAAGCCTCCCACCCTTTTGCAGTCTTTATCACAAGCTATCTCTCTTGTCTAAGAAGTGGAGGAGTTCTGTGGTTGCAGGTACCGCATTTCGCAACGCTATGGGAATGACGCACCATATCGCAGATGAGATGCCTCCTTGGGATGCGGCGAAGACTTAGGTGCACGGATGCTGTCGCCTTTATCATGTTTGATGGCTAGCAAAGACTTGACGGCTGCAACATTCGGACGGCGATAACTCCGGTATTCACGGGTAGGTGGCCAACTATCATTCAGCGCGATACGACTGCGATACGTCCTGAACGAGTGCGACGGCTTCAAAAGTCTAAGCTCTGCGCAGGGCATCTCTCCTTTTGAAGGACTTCTGTGACGCACCGACTCCTCGCGCGTAACGAAGCGCTGACCGATAACCTGTTCCTCGACGCATCACCTGCTGCAACGTTTTCCCGCCCTGACTTTCAAACGCGTGGACAAGTTCGAAATACGCTGTCCACGGATGAATTTCCGGTCTCATCGCCCGCGTCACGCGCTCAACCCGTGAAAGCAGTCTGAAACGCCGACCGTCCGCGCTGAAAAACAGCGACGGATAGTAGGTCCGTCTACCGAGACGAAGGGTGAAAATGCTCCTACGTCTGACCCGCGAGCGGAGCTCGTCTTCAGCGATGCCCGCGCGCAAGCAGAATTGGCTTCCCGTCACGAGCAGTCCGTCTTGAACCAGCCGCCGCCGAGCACGGCGCACGCGACGCATCGCGTCTGAGTCCGACGGGTCGTCAAGGTCTTCGACGAGCATTTTCATGAACGGCGCTCCATCCATGCTCTCAGTCGAACTACGATGATTTGCTTCGCTCTGCGAGGCTACTGACCAAAACATCCGCCAACTCAATGACGGTGAGGGGTTTTTCTTGCAGGTAATGGGGCAAACTCACTCGCTTCTCATTGAGGCCAGCAACAGTAAAGCGTATACCGTCGGCATCGAGCTTCACGTCGACCCAAGCCTCCACCTCTTCAAGGCCGTGGTTCGCCAAGTGCCGCTCGACGACCATGAGGAGAGTATGCGGCGCGACTGGGATGTCATGAGGTGACTGGTAGCCAGGCGACCGAATCGCTTCGAGTGCTCGTGCCCACAGGGGACGCCGTGGGTCGCCTTCCATGGCCGCTGTGTACAGTGGTGCAATCAGCTGAGTGTGCATTGGCTGCTGCGACGCCTCGAAGATTTTCAGGAAGGTACGCGACGCCTCCGCCGCTGTCGCGGCGGCCAACTGACGGACTTTCCGGAAATCCGTGTCGCGGGTGAGCATCTCGATGGGCGTGCGACCACCGAGAGCGCCATTTTTTGACTCCAGAAAGGACAGTCGCTGCGCAGGCAAAAGTGGGGCCAACATTGCCGCGATTTTCGATAGCCGCCGAAGCGGGACCCCCTCATTGCAAAAGATGGCCGGATAGAGCTTCTCCCAGCCAACCGTGAGCGCGAACAGTTGGTGTTTGCGAACAAGCGCGGCAAGTTGTTCCTCACTTACTCCCAGCCTCGCGCGAAAGTCTGCTTCGCGCAATAAGTCACCGCTCGTGAGCATCTCACGATACCGCTCTAGCGCGGCCGCTCGAACGGTGGCCATCGAAAGCCGCCCTGTTCCCGCAATCATCGACTGACCGAGGTCGGAAGCATCAGCGCTTGCAACCAGGACGACAACATTCTCCGTTATCCGTCCATCCGTCTGCTCCTCGAAGTTAGGATTCGGCTCGTAGATTACGGGATGGTAGAAGTCGTCGGTGCTGCCATCAGGTCGCGTTCGGCGCGCACGGACCCAAGGCTGAGCCGGTGTTATAGCGGCGCGGACCACCTCGGCCTCGCCCGCGGTGGCACCCGCTGGCAGCAGGAGAACGGTCGCATCCTGAGGTGCTGGCCCTAAGAGGTGAATAAGCTCACGAACTTCCATTACCTTCCCCTATAGCACGACAGTGGTAAGAAGCCGAATGCGGTCTTACGACTCGTCTTGTCGCCACGCGTGCACAGGCCGTGGCAGAAGCACTTCGCTCACCTCGGTCTCTCAGGACTGGGTCACGGAAGTTTTCGACGCAACTCGCGACTTGCTATGTCATCAATGTGCCGAAATGCCGACGCGACCGCGGCGATGTCTTGGGGCGAGAGTTGGAACACTTCGAAGGCCGACCGCCATCCTTTAACCGCTTCCCAAAGCTCGGAGACCAGCTCACATGCTCTAGCCTCCGACAGTCCGAATTCCTTGCGTGCGCTCAGCGCGTTGTCGAGGGTGGCGTGACGTCCGCTGGTCCCCAGCGAGAGGTGAAGATACCGGTCGCTTGCGACACTTGGTCGTGGCATCAGGTCGAAGGCCGGGCTCAGCCGCCAGCCAGCTACCGAGGCATCCCAGACGAAAGCCGTGTTGCGCAGATGTGCGTCGTCGTTGCTCACAAGAATGTCGAAGACAGCACGCTTAAATAGCTCTTCTGCATCCTGCTTCGTCACGAGCGCGCTGCAGAATTCATACGAAGCTCGAACGACATCGCCGTAGCTGCAATGACGCGAGCTCATCTCGTCGCACCCCACGAGGGTCAGCGCGCTCGCATAAGGGATGCGATAGACCTCCCATCCCGCTTGGGTCTTGGCTTCGGAACATTCTGGGTAATACAACCAACGCCGGTCGAAGCGGCGGCTGAGTAGTACGTGGCGCCGGTCGACCAGATGCTGCAGCGGCCCGTGTCGGTCGCCGATTTCGAGAAGCATGACCAGAGCCGCGTTGAGTCCGGCCCGCGTAGCGAGCCGCTGGGTTGCCCATTCGATAGCGGGAACATTTAGCCGGTCGTTGATGCTCGGGAATTTTGCAACCCACTCCACCCCGTACCTGTCGCGGACGGCCGCTTTCGGCCTCGCCCCGCCAAGACTGGCACCACAATCGAAAATGCTCCGTAGGTCGCTCGGGACGCGCTGCCCGCGTTCTATTAGTGCGGCTGCTTCGGCTAACCCCGGCAGACTGCCCAGGTCAGCGGGCTCGGTCAGCTCGAGCGGGGCGATAGCAGGTCTGAAATCCAAAGCGCCGGCGCGGTCGTGGCCCGAATGCAGAAGATATTCAGACTCTGAGAGCCCGTTGAGGGGCGCGGTAAGTTTGTTCTCGATGACTCGGCGCCCCCAAGCGTCCGGCATGGCATCTCGGATGCTGCCGAACTGCGGCAAGAAATTGGGTGGGTGGAGCACCTTTCCGGCGATGCTGGTAGCGTATCTGAGTGATAGGGCGACGGGGTCGACATCGAACGCATCCTGTCGGTCGAGATACTGGCGCGCGTATTTAAACGTGGACCCAACGAGAACAGTGCCGTCTTCGGTCATCGCCAGTTGGCCGCACGGCTCCCAGTCGCCATCGATGTGCGCAATGACCTCAAACTCGGTGATTTTTGTGTTCATGATGAGAGGTTCCATTTCGGAGCAGCGGTCACACTCCTACATCACGCATGCTTTCCAAACACGCTTGCCAGCAGCAGGTGCTTCGTGCGGACTAGCCGACGTCGCGCACAACGGACTATGCGCATCACGTCAAGGTCGGTGGTGTCCGATGCAGAGAACACTCGCGTGCTCGCAATCGGCCGGACCGTCATGACTTCGCGAGCGAGGCGAACACAGCCTCGGCCACTTCTGCGACAGTAGGCCGCTTACCGGGCGAGGAAAACTTGATAGCCGGTGAAAGTTCGCCCGGTATCGCGACGGACACACTCAGCTCGGTCGCTTGGAGGTCGCAGACGACTTTGGCCTCAGTTTCGAAGGAATCCTGCCCTGCCATGCGCCGCTCGACAATAAGCAAGACCAGGGGCGGACAGCGCGGTACGTTGTGCGGAAACTGATAGCCTGGCGCGCAAACAGCTTCGAGTGCACGTTTCCAAAGCGGGCGCCTCGGGTCCACTTCCGTCGCACATGTATATAGAGTTTCTCGCATCGCTGGGCTCTTTGTTGCCTCGGCAGCGACGACCTTAACGGTGGTCCGACTGAACTCGCTTACCCACGCTTTTGCGTTCTTTCGGAGCTCACGGTAATCGCGGTCATCGGCGAGCAGGTCAACAGGTGCTCGACTCCGGAGCGCCCCTGACCTTGATGTCAAAAAATCGAAGCGCAGCACAGGTGGCGCTGGAACCAAGATTTTCGATACCCCCCACAATCGCTGAAGGCGCAATCCTCTGTTGCAGAGTATCGACGGATAGACCGTCTGACCATCGAGCTTCAATCCGAAGACGGTGCCTTCGTCGACCATCGCGGCGAAGCGCTTCTTGCCGACAGCCAATCCTTTGCGAAACGCATCTTCGCCAAGCAAGTCTCCGCTTTCGAGCATCGTGCAACACCTCTCGAGTGCTTGAGCCCTGATAGCATCTATCGACGGTCGGCCGGCGCCGACCGGCGTGCGCGTTGAATCCGACAGCAAACGATGCTCATCCTGCTTGTCTGCGAGCAGATACACGACCTGCTTCGAGCGGGATAGCCGGACGAACTTCAGTTCTTCAGCTTCACTCTCGCTGCCGCCGCTGGTTGATGACATAAGGACATTCGCATCCTCCGGCACGCGCTCGAGTCGACGCAAGAGTTGGCGGACTTTCATAGCGAATCACCGGAGGTCGAAACGAAGTTCAGCATCGTCTCAATCCCGGGAGTCTTCTTGACGCCATGCATGCACGGGCCGCGGCGGCAGCTCTTCGCTCCCAGTCATGGCGATGACGATTCCTCGTGCGGCTAGGTCCCATACCCTGCCAGCAAATCTGGGGGAGTCGCTAAGCTGCCCGTGCCACTTTGGCTTGTCAAAGCCTTCCCTTACTTCGGTGAGATAGTGCCCGTACGCAGCATCGCCACCTACGTCAATGATTCGCGCCTCACCAAGCGTGCGCCGTCCTTCCTCGCTTCCACCAGAAAGCAGTTCAACGGTGATTAAAAGCACTTTAGCCTCCGGTCTCTTCGTAAGAGAATGTCAGAGCGTGACCACCAGTTGCGGGTCGAACATCTTGTTTTCGAACTCAGGAATTCCATCACGCCGTGATACCGGATATCCACGCGGATTGCAGATGACTCGGCAGTGCCCGACGGCGTAGTCCGATGAAGTGTGCAGATGACCGTGAACCCATAGGTCGACGTGCTCCATCAGCTCAGTCAGGTCGCTTGCGAACGATGGATTGAGCGGGTCATTTGCGTACCGCGGGACAATCGAGCGCGGATGCGGTGCATGATGCGTGACGACGACGGTGCGGCCAGCGTAGGGTTTCGCGAGCTCACTCTGAAGCCATACACGGGACTTGCGATGGATTGCAAGCGAGTACTCGGGCGAGAACGCACGGCTATTGCCGGACTTATAGATGCTGTACTCGGGCATAAGTCGCGCGGCCTCCAGCATTGCTGTCCGAGGTGACCCGTACAGTGCGAAGTCCGTCCATAGGCAACAACCCAAAAACCGAACGCCGTTATATTCAAGTGCGTCTTGCTCAAGGTAATGCACGTTCGTCCCTAACGCCTGTTTCCGCATAGAACGCGACAGGTCTATCAGATGGCCTGACCTCGCTTCATGATTTCCATGGACCAGGATGACCGGTTTTGACCACGAGGCAAACCTTCGAACACCGTCTATCGCTCGAGAGATGTCGCCAGCCAAAATGAGAAGGTCGGCGGAAGGAGCCGGTGGCAGCATCATTTCATCTCGTGATTCTGCCGACAGGCGCTCGAGATGAATGTCGCTCGCTATTTGAAGGTTCATAGCATCTGTCACCAAGCGAGGAGTGTCCGAAGTCGTTCAATCACCCACATGGTTTCTTGCCGACTCGTCCATGTTTTTGATTCGACCGCGGTCGATACTCGCCCAAGTACTGCGTCGTGAGAACGGTTCACCGCGTCATTTATCGCGATAGGGCAGAGCTGTTGTGCGAGGTCCTCGCAAAACTCGTAGCGCTCGGCTCGCACTTCATCGGATGAGCTCTCCCGATAACGTCCGTCTTTGCACAGGACCACGCAGACCTTTGGTTGCCTACCTGCTACCACGCCGAAGGCGGGACGAGGAAAGTTATCAGGTACAGCCGGCTTGTCGGGGACGTTTGCCATATTCGCGGAGGCTGTGAGTGCACCACCACACTCCAACTGTTCGTGTTAAAAGAGAGAAGGGTCCTGAGCAGCGCGGAGGTTATTGATTCACCTCTTTCGTTTTGGGCACGATGGAAAGAAGCTGGCAGCGGCCGCTACAGATTTTCGGATGGCAGAGGATGCCCGCTCCGTTGTTCTGCGATGGTGACGGTGCTCCCCACAACAAGGGAAGCGCGACCGCGGATGCTGCGATGTCCGCCTCCGTTGGATAATTTCGGAGCGCGTTCATCGCGACGGTTCGCACCAGGTCCCACATAAGAGGTTGCTCGGACGCTTCGAGGGCCTCGAGGATGCGTCGTGTATCAATGACAGCTTTCGTTCTGTCTTGAGGCCGACTCATACGCGGTACCCCCTGACCAAAGGCGGCGGCAGTTCGCGTTCCTTTGCCGTCTGAGCCGTCACATCCCAGCACCGAAGATAGTCCTCGACGTCCTTTACGTGAAGCAGGTACTCAGTCGTCACGTCCGAAATTTCGCGCACCGCATTCCGCCGGCACCATTCGAGAAGAACGTACTGCGCGTCGATGGCCCATCCTGGCGGTCCGATGAGGCGATAGGTGCGCCCCGTGGACGAATGCGCAACCCGGGTCTTCATGTCGAAGTCGGAGATTTCGGAACTGATGCGCGCGTCCAGCGTATCGGTTCGGATACCAAGAAGGTGCCGTTGCTCGCGCTCCGGCTCGGTTTCGATAACGCACCATTCTTCCAGACAGATTTCCGGCTCGAGGTCGACAGGGAGGGTCGCCCAAATAGCCATTGCAGCCTCCAGCGGTGGGGCAATGAAATCGGTCAGCGTCGCAAATGGACGTCTGACTTCATTGCGCAGGAGGGTAGGGCCGACTTATCGTTCTGCTTTTTCAGCGCCTTGCGATGAGATACTTATCTCAGAGTAGGCGATGTCGCCACCGCGTCAAGGGCTTTTTTCTCGTTAGACGATAGCTTTGTCGGCTGTCTTCAGAATGTCTGTGAAATCGCAGTAGCGTTCTAGAGAATGCGACCGCACGATGAAGAGCAACTGCAAAGCCAAGGAAAGCGGAATGGTACCTGTCATCACATGGCTCTCGAGAGCCTGCTCCGTAATGTTCGTTCCGAGTCTGCCCAGTTGGTCTGTAAGCAAACCGAGGCTTGTAATGCCGCCCTCGCGAAGTTCGACGAGGACGACATCGCGGGCGCGCGTGGGCCAATCGCCTCCTGCAGACAAGCTCGCACGCCAGAGCTCAGGCACGGTAGCCGACATGAGCGAAAGGATGTGCAGCAGCGAGCTTAGTCGGAGACTGCCGCGATTGATGCGCAGAACTAAGCTGCGCTCGGTCTCGTCGACCCCATCGCTTGCGAGCAGCTGTACAAGCGATGAATAGGTGTGCTCCTTGCGTGCCATCGCAACGCGCACGACGCGGCACGCAAGCCGCGCCCACGGAGAGTCAGCTTCGCTCATAAAATCCTTTGCGTTTTGAAGAGCGACGAGCTATGTTGAAGGTGAGATAAACATCTCATCCGAACACCGGCCGGAAAAAGTCGAACTACTGCAACCTCCCGGCCGCCTCACTCGTACCCGGACATTTTAATTGATTCGGGACGGTCGCCTTGCCCTCAAATAGGGGGTGCGCTATGGCAGGTCGGAACGTTCTTTATCTAACGGTCGAAGGCGTTTTGTTTCCACTGGCCGCAAATCCGGCTGGCCGGCAGGTTAAGAGGGGCTTCCCTTGACGCACACCTGCATCGGCTCGCTGAGCTACTCAAGTCCGAAAACGACGTGCAAGTCGTGCTCAGCTCAAGCTGGGTCGCTAAACATGGCTATCGCACAGTGCTCGACACTCTTCCAAGTGCGCTTTCCTCGCGGGTGGTGGGAGCAACTGCGCCTGGGAACAAACGGCTGAGGCGGTTACGAGAAGAGGTTCCATCGCGTCGCGACCTTCTCGAGCGAGACCATCTTAGACGCGAGCCCGACGCGGTTTTCCTTGTCGATTGCGACGCTCGATATGTCCCAGTACAGCTGCGGGAAAAAGCCCTCATCGTCGAAAACGGGCTATGGCGCGCCCAAGACGACACATGGGTTGCTATAGCAGAGCGGCTTAAGTCTTTGACTTTGCGAGGAATTACCGCGAGGAGAAATAAGGTGCAGAAAAGCTATTGACGTGCGCTCACCCATCGACGCATAATCCGATGCCAAGACGCAATAATCGCAAGATAGCTAGTATCTTAGCTAAGTTATTTTAGATTCTCAAGCAAAATTTGAGAGGGCGTCGTGTCCACTTTAGAAATGTTTCGCGCAAAACAGGTCAGAGCCTTGCCCATTAAGGGTTTGGGCCGCGTGCGAGCACATCCTAAAGAGCGGCTCGCAAATTTTAAATTCGGTGATTTTAGGTTGTGCCGCACGCAGAAGACGCGGCGCGCAAGCCACTGCGCTTAGATGCTCAGTCCCTTGCTCAGAAAGGCTCTGGCGACTTTGCGCAGGTATTTTCTAAAATGATTTCCGGGCCGACCTGTCCGCCTCGCATCTGATGCGGCTTTCGCCGGGAATGCGGGAGCAATCTTTGACCAACTTGACGAGGACACGAACTAGCTGGCGAAACGTGTACCCCTGAAAAGAGAACGGCCCGTACGGCTGCAACCGTACAGGCCGAATGGCGTACCCCTTTCGAGGCACCCACGCTTTCGCGCGCGAAGGGTCTCACAGGGGGAGCACCCTGTCAAGCGCAGATGTAAGCGCTTGATGAATTCGGAGAATGAGACCCGATGAATTCCTCTCGCCTGCCACTCGCATCTGCCAACTTAAAGCGGGTAGCAGATGTGCGCCATGCTGCCCCACTCCAGGGAATGAGCGACTCGGCATCGCATACCTTCGAAATCCCGCTACGCTTCCTCTCCCATCCTTCCTCGCGCCTATTCGTTAGACCAATGTTTGTTGATTCGTCCCGCGAGGCTGCTCGCTACGAGTCTCGCTCCTTGCGCATGAACGACTCAATCGAATAGTTGACCCATCCGACCTCGGGCTCCTGAAGCGCTGCGACAAGTAGCGTCTATGTTTTAGTTAAGGCGCGGGACAGCAAATGTGCCGTTTCAAAATCGACCAGATTTTCTTATCTCAGGCTTATATCCGAAGGAGTACTGTGTATGTATAGCAAGCGCCAAGGAAAGTCAGCGTGTCCTATCCTCGTGCGGCTGCCAGTTAAATTTGCCGACAGATGCAACGACAAAGTCGAAACGCCACGCAAGAAATACGAACAGTCCTACCTGGCGACTAGAAAAACTCTTACATTCGCAAAGCACAGCCAAGCAAGGAACCGTAGAGCCATACGTCAGGCTCGGACGAGGCTTCGAGCCATGCTCGTACAGTTGGGGAATAGCTATTACACGAAAAGCTTTGAAAGCTATTCCTTCCTTCGGAATGGGTGCCTAAACTCACCACGTTGAGAACCATGAACCTAGACCGCAAAACTGTCTTTCTAATCGGCTTCCTTTTGGCTCGACGCACGGGGTTGAAACGGTTGGTTGAGAAACGTGTTCATACAGCGCGTTGGATGGAAGTATTGCAAGCTGCTCCCTTTCGCAAGCGTCTCGAGAACCTTGTCGTCAGAGTCAAGTAAAGCCGGCAACCTACCCAGCTACACATCTACGGACTATGCAAGCAGAGTCTGAAATATTAAATACGGAGTACTACCGTTAGTCGATTTGAGGAGCGAGAAATGCGTTCGTCGGCTGAGTGTGATGTCGTAGATGATGTCGTCCCACTGGAAGAAGCCTCAATCTCACGTGAAGTTGTCACTAGTCGGAACATTGCGGAGATACGGGAAGCGTCAAGAACGCGTTTGCAGGAAGCGATTCGAGATAGGACGACCGCCGAAGTGGAGCAACAACTGTCGTACTGCGCCGTTCCCGACGTGGCACGACAACCGGATGCAAGCAGCGATGCAAAGAAGAATGCATTAGCGCTTTACCGTCAGTCGTTCTACGCTGACGACGATACAGTCGAGTTCACCTACTCCATTATTTCGGCGTTTCGCCACTCCATGTCTAGGCGCAACTTTGATGACCCGGACTATCGCGAGTTTTTTTTCAACATCGACAAGATACTGAAGGGCGATGCCTTGCGTCCCATCCCAACCTGCGTCCGCGCTCTCCGGGACCTATTTTTTATCGTCGAGGCGCCCCCTTTGTGCGGCAAGACTGCATACATAAACCGCTTGCTGCAGATTTTCGATACACCTTTTCGATTCTATGGAACCGGAAAGCAACCAGCTTACATGAGCATAGTCCCACTTCTCTCCATTTCTTATCCAAGTTGCGGGACAGTAGAGGGAATGCTTCGCGAGATTCGGTATCGCGTCATAGAAAGGGTTGGACGAGTCGACACCTTGAAAGATGTCATCCCCGAGATTGCCGGTCAGGATAGCGTCAACGCCATCATCTCTCTGTGCGTCCAAGTCAACGTCGGTGTACTTGCTATTGACGGTGCGTGTTTCAAAAGTCTCGCTGGTCAGCCGCAGGAGGTGGTGGATATGCTCGTTAAGCTGCAGCAGCGCTCCGGCATAGTCGTCGTGTTTGCTGCAACACCTGTTTTCCTGCACTGTCTGTCCCTAGCGAAGGGCGGTTCGTCAAGCTTTCTTAGCGGTCAGAGGCTGAATCTGGGCTCTCTCGGGAACGTGGCCGACGCGAACGGAAATCCTGATTCAACGAGTACCCTCTATCAGTTCGTTTCTCGAGCGTGGGCTTCAGGGGTGATTTCCTCTGAAACTTCGATGCCTATTGAATTACCCCTATGGATGGCGAAACTCGCGCTGGGCAGGAAAGGCTGGACCATGCAAATCATGGAGGGCCTGCATCTCAAGGTCGCAAAACATCCTGCACTGATACAAACGTTGAACTATGAATACATTGAGAAGCTCGCGCTACAAAAGCTCGCCTATCAACTGCCAACAAGGGCAGCGCTCGTGCATTGGGCGGAACGCAAAGATTTGGAGGACGAGCTCGATTTCTACAACTACATCGACCACTTCCCCAAGACCATCTTCAACGTAAGGAAGTTCAAAAACCTTCTTCATGTGCGGACGTAAAGATGCCTCAAGTCGAGCAAATCTCGTTGATGGTGCCGCCGTTTCCGAAAGGCCAAATCATCAACGACTACTTGGTCAATCTGCCGCGTACAGACAGCGGACGTCGTCTCGTGGTCACATGCAAAAGGCTGCTTGAGCGAGCCCCCAGTCTCGACAGCATGCCGAACGGCTTGCGTGAGTTTCATCGCGTCATCGGCTATCTCTATGACGACCTCGAAGGAATAGCAAGGAATCACCTCGCCATCGAATACTACTGCTGTGGACTTCCGTCGCACAAAATTGCGGACCAGTTCGAACGGGTTTACGGCGTTCTCCCGGGACCAACAAGGCTGACTCGCTTGCCGGTCTTATTTGGAGCTTCGGAGCGAGAGTATCTGTCCTGCCCAGAATGTAATCGGGAGCAATTGCGCGAGGAAGGCTTCACTTTTATCCATCGAAGAACCGGCGCGCCGTTCGTCGACGTGTGCTACCTACATGCTTGTGATTTGCGACCGACGAGCAATCAGATGTTCTTGTTTGACCAAGCCTGCCGAGAACAACGTAGCCGATACCAACTCACCATGGGGATGGAGTTTGCGAAACGAGTAGGGGACTGCATGGAGATTCCAGCCTTGCAGTCGCCCTACCGCAAATGTTCTGTGAAGGAGGCCTTGCGCCGCTCTGGCTGGGTTCGAAGCGGAGGGAGATTGCACCTATCAAAGCTCCTTTCAGACTTCACCTCGTTCTATTCTGGTGCGTTCGCTGATTTACGGCTTCGGCATCTAACCCAGACGGACAGCCACATCGAGAACGCGTTGAGGAATCTGATGCGCGAAACGCGAGCTGTACACCCCATCTGGTGCATCTTGCTGAAGTGGTTCACGGACGGTTGCGAGATTAAGGCGGAACGACCGCAGGCTGTCCCTCTCATGAAACCTGCGGAACCTTCAAAAGAGGAATTATGGGCGCTCCTTCAGGAGCACGGGAGCATCGCACGAGTCGCAACGGCATTATCAATCAGCGCTGCACGCGTGGCTGTTCTGTGCAAGCGGTACGGGCTTCATGCAGCCTGGCGGCCGAAGTTCATTGACGGCTCTTTGCAAGAGGCCATTAGTGTCGCCCTGAAAGGAGGCGATTCTCCGAAGGCAGTACAAGCGCGGTTTCGAGTATCGCTCACGACCGTCTATCGAATCCTGTCGTCTATGCCGGAGCCAGTTGAGGCAAGTAAGCGCGCGATTGCCGACCGCACCGCCACAGCGAAAAAGGTGTGGTCTAGTGCTCGGACCACGAACCCCGTGTTGCCGATGTCCGAACTCCGGCGACGATTCCCAGCGACATGGGCTCAGCTTTATCGACAGGCGCAAGTGTGGCTGAAGTCGCACTCCGAC
The DNA here is from genome assembly GCF_031450875.1 of Caballeronia sp. LZ001. NCBI lineage: Bacteria > Pseudomonadati > Pseudomonadota > Betaproteobacteria > Burkholderiales > Burkholderiaceae > Caballeronia > Caballeronia sp. LZ001. Next base: position 3,521,881 of record NZ_JARTVX010000004.1, read on the forward strand.
AGCAAGCCCACCAGCCGGAGAAACTGCAAACAGTCGCAAACCTCTAGCCCTGTCTTGGCGCGCTTCGCTCAAGTTATCAACATCGCTGAGGCGGCCTGCGACGACGGGGAGAAACGTCCTTTGAGGAAATCACTCAACCGAGTACGGCACCTCCTTGGGGTCTCAGAGTACTCGTTCAGAAGTGGCCGTCGTCGCTTGGCAATGAGCCCACATGGAGAGTGTGCGACGAACTTCGTCAGACGTCGTGTTGACTGGGCGGTTCAGCACGTGAGCCGTGTCGGAAAGCGAAACTGGGCACTGGCGAAAGCGGCTCAACTGCGGCAATCAACAGTGAATCGCGTCCTTAAAGGAGCGGCTGAAGACTAAGCTCACATTCAGGAGGTGAAATTGGCGTTATCGGTCGAGGGTTCATATCTCTACGCGAGACACATCGCCGAAGAGGAGGATTACAACGGTTTTCTCAAGATACAGTCAACCATACGAGGGTTTCCAAGTGTCAAGGTCACGTCATCACTTATTCAAAGACCGGAACTCGATATTCCATGGTTCGTTCCGAAGAATGTTCGAGCCGCCGTCGAAGCGTTTTGGATGTGCCTGCCACCGGTTACCGAGACGCTTGAACGACACACGCGCATGCCGGTCGATTGTGCGTTCAAAACTGATGCTGAAATACGTGACTTGATTGCAATCCGGGTCGATGAGCCTAAGCGGCCCGGTGGCGTGCACACAAACAGGAAAAGTCGACTTAAAGTCTGTTTGGACTGCATCGAAGAAGACCGAAAACAATACGGCTATGCCTACTGGCACCGCCTAGCGCTGATGTCTGGTATTGAGGTATGCCCACGCCATTCAACAATTCTTTATACCTTGTGCGATAAGTGCGAGTTTGTAAATGAGACGACAAAGGTTGCTCCCTGGATACCTGGAAACCGATGCAGATGCAACGGCCCGCTGACACCTTTAGGAAAGCTCTCGAAACGAGACTTTGCTGTCGCCCGTGATATCGCAGAGATGGTCCAGCAATTATTGACCAAAGAATATCGTCCACAGGGCGCAAGCAATGCTCTGGTCTCTACCTTCAAACATCATTGCACTCGACAAGGCAGTGAGGGAAGAGCTCCCATGACAATTCTCAGGGAGATGTTCTTAGACAATCTTGGAGAAAATTACCTAAAAAGATTAGATATCCGACCGCATGTTATCGGTAAGCTACTTACACCACTATCGCCAGGGAAGTCATTCGCAGACCCATTCCTAAACATAATTGGTGTCTACGCCGCCTTCGGGGGGTGGCAGCGATTTGAGCAGACTACCTTATCTGATTTAGGTAACCGTAACGAGAGCGAATTGGAATCGAGTCACGAAATCCGAAGAGCCGGCGTTCGAAGTAGCGAAGCAACAAAAAAGTACATGAAGGAATACCTCAAGGGGCGCTCGACGCGAGCTTATCGTCAACAGTTTTCGAAGCTCTCTGCACACGAGTTGGACGAGCTTAAGACGAATGCTCGCACATGGTTGACCAGTATCCTTGAAGAGTTTCCTTGTATAACGAGGACCCAACTCTACAGACGAAAAAGGGGAACAATTTATCTCGCGTTCCTCAGGATTTGCGATGAAGAGTATTATCAATCGGTTTTGCCTGACGCATTCAATTTGACCGATGAATCTATCGAGAAGCGGGTTGCACAAATCTATGCGCGCCGAGCTTATCTTATTTCAACTGTACCGGGAATGCGTGTAACTATGGCTGCACTACGGACTGGTGTTCCGATGGCTAATGGGCTACGTACTAGGCCTGAGGAACTAAAAGTGGCCTTAAGCGAATGTATTGATTCAGATGAAACCTACAACAAGCGGTTGATACCGCATCTTTGCCGTGCCATTCGTTCTGTGAAACCAAAGAGCCGTTACGGCATCGAGGAAAGCTTTTTGTCTCTGGAGGTAAGAGAATGCAATCAGAGAATCAAGCAAGCAAAAAGATTGTTGAGGGAAACCTCATTGGGATTGGCGACTGCAGTCTTTTGCCATATTCGCGAGGGAAGGCGAAGGCGCTAGCCGCTTCAAACGAATTCGTTGACCCGACGGGAACTGTTCTCTGATCAGGTTCCCAGCATCTTAGGCGGCTAGGTGGAAGACCCATCCTTCAATGGCCGCCTGTCCTGCCGCCTCACGACCCGAGGGGCGTAAGCAGTGCAGGGGAATTTCGATGTTGGAAAAAGGCTTGTGCGAGCAAATTAGGTGTCGCTGGCGCCTACCGAAGCAGGAAGGCTGGCGGGAGGACGTGGTGTCATTCACATCTTGAAGAGACGCTGCTGAGGTTTTTCGATATGTGCCCGTATGTTATCGAAATCCGTACCCAATATCCTGCCCTGGATTTCGAAAAGTTCGAGCGATATCTCCGAGCAGGAAAGCGCTTCGCGCGAAAGGACATCATGACGATTGACTTCATGCTCACCCTTCGTATTCCGGGTTACCCATACTGTCTGTACCACGCAGTGTCGGGAAAGCCCGCAGCCCTCCTGTATGAGCCCGACGTCGAGTCGCGTCATGAGCGTGAACGTACCCGAGTAGAGGAGTGGAGCACTCACGAGGTTATGACTGACCTCACGATATCGCCAGTGGAGCATGTGAACCATCGGCGCTTGCTCTCCTACATGATGCACACGCGCAATATCGAGGATTACGTCCTACCAGCTGCAGAACTCGCTCGCGCTCTGGCGGCATCGAAAGCAAAGGGGACGCTGGACCGTGTGCTAACAATGGTTGCAAAACGGCTGGGATGGGACCAGCTCGCTGCTTACAGAATTTTCGGCATTGCCCATTTCCTCGGCTATCTCAGATGGAATCACGCGCATGAGTTGCATCGACACAAACCGATGATGTTGCTCAAGTAATAGTTGCCTCGTAGGGCTTCTCTGGAGAACACGCATGGATATGGACGCCGTCACGTTTTCACCTTCTGGAAACTGGGTCAAGCGGGAGCCAGGTCGGCCGGAGACGGTCTATCGCTTTTTGGAGCGAACGAAGACTCACATTTACATGATGGAGATTGGTAAGGAGCAGAAGGACGGAACATTCAAGCTGCATAGTCCCCCAAAGACGACGGCACTACGCAGGACTTGGAGGGTTCGAGACGTCGAAAAATGGGTGATGGCAAACCGGCTTGAAAGAGTGCAAGAGCGAGGAATTCCAAAGCAGATGAGTTTAGCGGGAGACAGTGAGCACGAAGGAAAAACACAATGCGATGACATCATTGCAATGAAGCGCGAAGCCGTCGCCTACGTCAAAAAGCACTTTGGGATGCGCTGGATTTTTTCGGACAAAACGTACAAGGAAGCTGTCAAGGACGCAGTCGTCGCCTTTGAAACGTCTAAGAAGACAGTCGAGAATTGGTTGGAGTACGACTTGTTCTACGGAGGACATCCCTACGCAAACATGACCCATGATTGGCTCAAGGGAGGGCTAGGAAAGGAGAAGCCTGAGATAAGGGATGAAAACGGTAAAGTCCGACTTCGCGGGAGACCTACGGACGCGGAGAGAATAGACCCGGACACGCGATATCGGCGCCGAACGTGTTCGAGAGCATTGCGAGAAAAGTGGACCGCTTTCGTTCGCGCTCAAGGTTTGTTGACGAATGATAACTTGGGCGTCATCTTGGACCGCTTCAAGCTCACCCAAGTAGCTTTCAATCGAGATGAAAACCGGATATTAAGAACCTATCCAGCCAAGCGGCAGTTGCCTCGGGACAGCAACATGAGGGACTTGGCCAGAGCCACGCTGCGGAAAGCTCGCGCTGACAAAAAAGCGAGACAAAGCGACGAGCCGGGAGGTCGCCGCGTACTCTCGGGCGGTTCAGCGGGGTTACTTGCGAATGGCGACCTGAACGTGTTGGATTTGGACGCGACTATCGCAGATAACTTCATTCGGTACGGCGGGCATGACATCTACATCGACGGAACTGGAAAACCGACGGTGCTCCTCGCAATAGACCGAGCGAGCGACCTTATCCTAGGATGGTACGTGACATTCGGATACGAGAACGGCGATTGTTATCGCCGTTGTCTTTTCTCGGCTTACACGCCAAAAGAGGAAGACCTACTTCGTTGGGGCGTTCCTCACTTGATATCTGGAATGGCCTACGGCCAGGCATCAGTCGTGTTCGTTGACCGCGGCCCTGGCATGTCTGAAGCGACTCAAATGGCGGCGGTCGACCGCCTCAACGGCGACATGAAGTTCGCGCGGCCCGGTGACCCCCAAGGTAAGGGCCATGTCGAGGGCGGGATGGGTTGGTTTCAGAAGGCTCTTTCGAACGTACTCGGTTCGACGCATAAGACTGGAGATGATGACGTTGACCGCGAGCGTCGGCTAGAAGCGAAGGTGAAGGCCCTTCCCCTGGACGTATTTATGGTTGCTCTACTCACGGGTATATATATACGCAACACTACGATGGACGTTACGCATCTCATGACAGACGAGATGCTGAACCCGAAGCAGAAGCACCTGAAGCCACCGCAGCCCACGCCCATTGGAATCTATACCTATAACAAGAGTCTCCGTGGCGGTGATTTCGCGGATGACTGGAGCGAGGAAGAAGTGTCCAAGCGCCTAAACGACAAGCATGTCTTGTCAGCCACGAACGGTGTGGTGACGCTAGGTAAGCGCCGGTTCACGTCACCGCTGCTGAAGGCAGTGGCAAAGGCCTTCAAAGATACAAACCCGGGCTCGCCATTCGAGGTGACTGTGTACTCACTCGCCAATGCTCCGCACACCCTCGTGTGGGATGACCCAGCGGGAAAATTACGTCCGCTCGAGGCGACGGAGCAAACAGCCCTCAACTATCCCAACACGTTCGTGTGGGAACATACCTTTATCAATAGGCTGAAGAATCTAAACCTTTCTGAAGCATTGCGGATGGCGGAAGAGGCCATCAACAAAGCGAAGCGGACATCCGCGGCCGTGGTGTCTCAAGCGGAGGAGAAGATTCTGAAGGCCGCAAATTCGAGACGGACTGGGAAACGAGGTGCTGTGGTGGCGACGCGCGCTTCCGCCAAAGAAGCCCTTGACCGCGAAGACGCTGCGAGCATGCTCAAACGGTTTGGTCAGCCCGAATCGCCACAGCCGACTGCTGACATCAGCTCGTCCTATCCGACACTGGTTGCCGGGGATGACGACTAGGCGGAATTCCGGGCACTTGCCGAGGTAAAGACTCGCATAAATTCCGATGGAGGAAGCCGCCAAACCCTTTATCCATGGGGGTTGGCGGCTTTTTCATTTGGAATTTGAGTTCAATCTTTTTTTGTCGATGCCGGTTTATGTTTTTCGACGAAACTAGGAGGCATTTTGTCCCCGAGCAGCAGGTGCGATAAGGCTTGGGAAGCCCGCGCTGCAAGGATTTGTGGCCACGTTGTGAACTTTCGCCGTTAAGGAGCCAAACCGTTTTCGGCATAAAGGCGCCAGGGAGTTTTCGGCGTTTAGGCGCCGCAAGTTTTTCGGCATATAGGCGCCAGTAGATTTTCGCCGTAAAGGCGCCACTGGCGTCTGAGTCGGGCGCTCGAACTTCACCAACCGCTACTCTGCCGGCACGCATTTGCTCCGGAGGGTGGCTTGAAGAGGAAGTTCGAGATGTACCAATATCGACAGGTTCTGGTGCGAATGCGCCAGGGTGACTCCGACCGGGATATCGACCGGTCGAAGATCATGGGCCGTAAGAAGCTGGCAGCCGTGCGGGAGATCGCAACCGAGCGCGGGTGGCTTTCTCCGGACAACGCTCTGCCGGATGACGCGCAGCTTGCTACAGCGTTCAGCCACAAGGAGTTCCTGCCCGCGAGCTGTATCTCGTCGGCCGAACCGTGGCGCGAACAGATTGCCCAGTGGCACGACGCGGGCGTCCCCGGCACGACGATTCACAGCGCGCTGGTGCGCAACCACGGCTACACGGGAAGCTACTCATCCGTCTACAGGCTACTTCAGCAATTGAAGGCGGAGCTCACGCCGGATGTTCCGATGCGGCTTGAGTTCAAACCCGCAGAAGCCGCGCAAGTTGATTTCGGCGCAGGTCCGACCATCACCGATGCACACACCGGTGAGGTCCACAAGACGTGGTTCTTCGTGATGACGTTGTGCTGGTCGCGGCATCAATACGTTGAGTTTGTCCGCGATCAGAGCGTCGACACATGGTTGCTATGTCACCGTCACGCCTTCGAGTGGTTCAATGGCGTAGTGGGCCGCGTCATCATCGATAACCCCAAGTGTGCCATCGTCAAGGCCTGCATCTACGAACCCGAAGTCCAGCGCGCTTACGCGCAATGCGCCGAAGGGTATTCGTTCAAGGTCGATCCGTGTCCGCCGAGGGACCCGGCTAAAAAAGGAATTGTCGAGTCGGGCGTCAAATACGTGAAGTCGAGTTTCCTTCCTCTTCGCGAATTCCGTGACCTTGACGACGCCAACCGGCAAGCGCGAGCCTGGGTGATGCACGAGGCCAGCACCCGGACGCATGGCACGACGCGCGAAGTGCCGCTCAAGCGTTTCGAGGATGTCGAACAGGCGCTGTTGCAGCCGCTTCCCGATGTGCCGCCCGAGCTGGCAACCTGGGCGCGCGTGAAGGTTCATCGCGACGCCCATGTGCAATTCGAGCGCGCCTACTATTCTGTGCCGTTCCGGCTTGCCGGTAAAGATCTGTGGCTCAAGGCGACCGCCACCATGGTGCAGCTCTACTACGAGCACGAACTGTCGGCATCGCATGTCCGCCAGACTACGCCAGGAACGCGTATCACTGTGGCCGATCACATGCCGCCAGCAGCACAGGCCTGGCAAATGCACGACACCCAATGGTGTCTGAGAGAAGCACAACGTATCGGGCCGTCATGCTACGCGCTTGTTCACACGCTCTTCGGCGATCAGGTTCTCATCAAGCTGCGCGCCGTCCAGGGCGTGCTGCGCTTCGCTCAGCAGTTCGGCGCATCGCGCCTGGAGGCGGCCTGCCGTCGCGCGAATCACTTCGGCACGCCGAGCTACAAAGCCGTCAAGCTGATCTTGCAGAAAGGCCTCGATCAGACCTGGCTGTCGATTGAACCTGTTGAGTCAGGCTCGACCACCTACACCCACGGCGGCCGCTTCTGCCGCGATACCCAGACTCTCCTGATCCATTGAACATGAATCCAATTCCCGAACTCACGTCTTCTCTTAAGCAATTGCGACTGTCCGGCATCCTCGACACGCTCGAAGCACGCAACCGTGAAGCCATCGACCGTAAGCTCGCCTATACCGATTTCCTGACGTTGCTTATCCAGGACGAGATCGCACGGCGCGATCATCGAAAGCTCGACGCCCGCATGCGCCGCGCGAACTTCCGTGGACAGAAGACACTGGAAGGTTTCGACTTCGACCGGCTACCCAATCTTAATCGCGCCGTCGTCCATGATCTCGCGACCTGTCGCTTCATCGATGAGAAGGTCAGCGTGCTGATCGCCGGTCCTTGCGGAACAGGCAAAAGCCATCTGGCGCAGGCACTGGGCCACTCCGCCGCCCGGCAAGGTCACGATGTCCTGTTCATGACTCAGACTCGGCTTCTCAGCACGCTACGCAACGCGCAAGCCGTGGGCTCCTACGAACGGCGATTCCAGGCGCTTGCCAAGGTGCCGTTGCTCATCATTGACGACTTTGGACTGAAACCCATGCGCACGCCCGAAGACGAAGACTTCCACCATCTGATTGCCGAGAGGTACGAGCGTACATCGACTGTCTTAACAAGTAATTTGGATTTTACGGAATGGGGCGACGCGTTCGCGACCAACAAAATGCTCGGCGCTGCAACGCTTGATCGCTTGCGACACGCGGCATACCGCGTCGTGCTCGACGGCGAGAGCTACCGTGTTCCACGCCCGATGCCCGAGAGCAACAAATCAGCACTTGCGAAAGGAGGTAAAAACAAGGATTCTTGATCCCCGTTCGAGCCCCGAATCAGGCGCCTTTCGCTGGCGCCATTGCGCCGAAAACACCCGGCCCCTTTACGGCGAAAAGCAACACACGTTGCGCCTTTCACGAAAGCTTTCTATTTGGGAAGGACACGAGTTTTGTAAAGCGCCCCTTCGGGGGCGTTTTTGTTGGATGGGCATATCCTGAAACAAGTGGCACCCTTTTCTAAGCGGTAAAACAACGCCGGTAAGCGTCAATCTTTGCATTTAACCGGCAAAAAAACGCGCTTTAACTTAGCAAGCTCAGCTGAGATTTCGGAGGAATCAGGCCAGCGCCTGCGCGCTCACCGCCTTGCGCAAAATCTCCAACAGGAAAGACGTGGCAAGCCGCGCCGGCATAACGACGCGCGCACTGCGCAATATCGAACGCGGCGGACAAGGGTCGCTCGATTCTTTTATCCGCGTCGCAATGGCATGTTGGGCCTTGCCGACAATCTGGATCTCCCTTTCGAACTCAAGCCGCGCTCCGATCACAAGGAAGTCTGCGCGGTCGAGGCCATGTACGGCGCCATTGCAACTGCGTGCGAGCTACGAATGCCCGTCGCGGCTTATTTCAGTCTCGGCGATTCCATGGCCGCCTTTGGTATCGAACGATTCGATCGCGAGCTGCATGCGGGTCCCCATGCGTACGGCAGCCGGCGTGGCGCACGCCGACTTTCGCGTCCCTCAGATGCACTACGTCACGCTCTTGCGACTCATGCAGTTCATGACGCGCGATGTACGCGAAGTACTTCAGGCCTCCGAGCGATGCGTGTTCAACGTCGTCTTCGACAATCGCGACGATCACGCCAAGAACTTATTCTTCGTGGTGGACGCGGATGGCCGCTGGCAGTTTCCACCCGCGTACGACCTCACGTTTAATTCAGGTCCGGGCGGCGAGCATCAAATGGATGTCTGCGGAGAGGCAAGGGCCGTGACGCGCGAGCATCTCATGAAGCTCGCCAGCAAGACCGGCATCGCTCCACGTGTCGCTGCGCGCTCCATCGATCGAATCGCGGCCATCGCATCGGACCTCAAACGCTAAGCCGACAACCTGCCGATAACCGTCGAAACCCTCGACGCCATGACTAAGACGATCTCGACCAACCAGGTGCGCGTGGCCAGACGCCTGTGAACAACCCTGTCAACAGCTCGACTGTTCATCTGTTGGCGGTTTCTGGATAACTTCGCGTTAACCCGCAAACACCGAAAGTTGTCCCAGCTTCCGTCCGCAAACGCGCTCGCCATACCGGACTTGTTAAATCGCCAACTCGTTGATCGGAAAAGCACGACGGTACTTATCCACTGAAACGCCTCGTGCTTGTTAACTATTACTACGTATATATACGAATCCTTTTGTTAACTTAGACAGACGAGGCGCGCTGCTCAAAACCCGTGCGATGTTTCAGACCGCAGCCGACGCATGCACGTCTTTCAACCGCTCACGGCTGTTGCTCAGATGCAGGCGCATTGCTGCGCGTGCGTCGTCGCTGTCCTGACGCACGATCGCCCGATAAATCGCCTTGTGTTCACTCAGCACATTGCGCAGGCGTTCGATCTGATCCAGCTCCGCCAACTCCGCCCGGCCAAGCCGCGTGCGAGGACTCACGCCTCGGCCCATCTGGCTCAGGACGTCGTAGAAATATCGGTTGCCGCTTGCCCGAGCAATTTGCAGATGAAACTCGACGTCATGTTCGAGAACATCGGTGCTGCCGCTCGTCAGTTGATCCTCGAAGTTTCTGAGCGTCGCGGCAATCTGCTTCAGATGCTGCTCCGTACGGCGTCCCGCAGCGAGCGCGGCGGCAGCGCCTTCCAGATCGATGCGAAACTCGATGATCGCCATGATGTCCAGCAGGTTCGACAACTCGACGCCCGGTAAGCGAACGGTCTCGCGCCCGGACGGCGCCAGAATGAAAGTGCCGACGCCATGCCGCGTCTCGACGACATTCGCAGCCTGCAACCGCGACACCGCTTCGCGCACCACCGACCGGCTCACCGACAGTTGCTTCATCAACGCGGCTTCGGTCGGAATCCGGTCGCCAGGTCGCAGAACGCCGCGCTCGATTTCCTCGAACAACGTGGTGACAACTTTATCGGTCAAACTCGCCATGTTCTCTTGATGTTGGGAAGAATGGTGTGGTCGGACATCTTGTCCGCGCCGTGGGCAGCGCCTGTAACTTGGATGTCAGACAACGCATCTTGTCGTCACGCCGTTCGTTCGTCAACTCGGCGATTCCAGCGCTCGCAGCGCTTAGCAAATAGGATGTCATATAACTAGCCGCGTTCAACGGTACCGCTTCAAACGTGGCCGCAAAAAGGATTAAGGGTTAACTCCGCTGTCTAATGTGGATGAAAACACAGTACCCTGTGTTAAGACGTCTGATGACATTTGCAATCTCAGACACCGGCTTCTCATCGAAAGACAGTCGCTCAAGGAGACACCATGTCATCAACGGCACCTTATCAAGCTTTGCCCAATACCTTCCGGGCGGCGCTTCTCGCACGCAAGAAAGTGATTGGATGCTGGACGTCGCTTGCCAGTCCTATCGTCGCGGAATTGCTCGGCGTTGTCGGCTTCGACTGGATTTTGCTCGACGCCGAGCATGCGCCCAACGATTCCATCACGCTGATTCCGCAGCATATGGCGCTAAAAGACAGCGTCAGTGCGCCCGTGGTGCGGCCACCGGCCAACGACGCCGTCGCCATCAAGCGCTTGCTCGACGCGGGCTTCGTCAACTTTCTCGTTCCGTTCGTCGATAGCGCCGACGACGCTCGCCGCGCCGTGGCATCCACACGCTATCCGCCGCAGGGCATTCGCGGCGTGTCGGTCGGGCATCGGGGCAACCGGTATGGCACGGTGCCCAATTACTTCGCCCTGGCCAACGACAACATCGCCGTCGCGGTGCAGATCGAAAGCCGCGCGGCCGTCGAAGCCATCGACGAAATCGCGGCCGTCGACGGCGTCGATGCGCTCTTCGTCGGGCCTTCGGATCTCGCGGCATCGTACGGACATCTCGGCAATGCGAATCATCCGGACGTACAAGCCGCCATCAAACATGTCTTCGAACGCGTGCACGCGGCTGGCAAGTCGAGCGGCATTCTCGCGCCCGTGCAGCAGGAAGCCGAGCGCTATCTCTCGTTGGACTGCACGATGGTCGCGGTCTGCGCCGACCTGGGGCTGCTCAGGAACGCCGCGCAGGGCGTGAAGAAGCACTTCATCCAGGAGTAAGCTGCGCGGGTGGCAAGACCCGCAGCTGACTTCGAGAATCGAATCTGAAAACCGACCAAGGAGCGACACAATGCAAAAGGCAGGCTTTATCGGACTGGGCATCATGGGCAATCCCATGGCCGCCAATCTCCTCAAGAACGGCGTCGAACTCGCGGCATTCACGCGCAGCGGCGTGCCCGCCGATCTGACCGGCGCGGGCGCCAAGGCGTGCGATAGCCCGGCGGATGTCGCCGCCCAGGCCGACATCATTTTCCTGATGGTGCCGGACACGCCCGATGTAGAGCGCGTGCTGTTCGGCGAGAACGGCGTCGCGCAGAACTTGCGCGCGGGTCAGATCGTCGTCGATATGAGCTCGATTTCGCCCATCGCCACGCGCGAGTTCGCGGCGAAGGTGCGCGAGCGCGGCGCGGATTACCTCGATGCGCCCGTTTCCGGCGGTGAAGTCGGCGCGAAGGCGGCATCGCTCACCATCATGGTCGGCGGCGCGCAGGCGACCTTCGACAAGGTCAAGCCGTACTTCGACATGATGGGCAAGAACATCTCGCTGATCGGCGAAGTGGGCGCCGGGCAGGTCTGCAAGGTGGCGAATCAGGTGATCGTCGCGGCAACCATCGAAGCAGTCGGCGAAGCGCTGCTGCTGGCGTCGAAGGCCGGCGTCGATGCCGAGAAGGTTCGCACCGCGCTAATGGGCGGCTTCGCGTCGTCACGCATTCTCGAAGTGCACGGCGAGCGCATGACCAAGCGCACGTTCAATCCGGGCTTCCGGATCGAATTGCATCAGAAGGACTTGAATCTGGCACTGACGACCGCGCAGTCGCTTGGCGTGTCGCTGCCGAACACGGCGACGTGTCAGCAGTTGTTCAACTCGTGCAGCGCGCATGGCGGCAAGGCGTGGGATCACTCGGGAATGGTTCGCGCGCTGGAGATCATGGCGAATCATGAGATTGGGCAGGAAAAGAAGTAAGACGCTGGTTCAACTGTCGTCGACAAGCCGGCGTTCGCCGGCTTTTTGTTTTTGGCTGGCTCATTGGAGCTTGGCCCATACCGTGAGGCTCGACGCGGGCGCACTCGCTATGAGTTGTCGGACGTCTTAATTGGCCTTTGCCCATTCGAACCGCTAGAAGGATCGAGCTCCGTAGAGGGCTTGTACGAAAGGACTCGGGCGCGACAGGGTAAACGCCGAATTGGTGCTCAAGCCGACTCGCGATACCATGTCATCTGACAACGTATAACGATGACGGCGTGCTTCTGCATGTCACATAACGCGCGCGAACCGCTGATCGTATATTGCGCGGAAAGACGGCGAAGACGCGCTACATCACTTTCATGGATACCGGCGTCGCGACGCGCGAGACATCGTCTTGGTTCTCCGCGTGCCATCGGTGCCGCGACTCAATGTGCTCTCGCGCGAAAACAAGCGCAGCGCAAACCAACTCAACGAAGCTCCGACCATGTCCACTCAAGCACCTCAAGCGAACGCCACACCCAAAGTCACCGACCTGCGCGTCGTACAGGTCGCGGGCCGTGACAGCATGCTCATGAACCTGAGTGGCGCGCACGGGCCGTTCTTCACGCGCAACATCGTGATCCTCACCGATAGCGCGGGCAATCAGGGCGTCGGCGAAGTCCCGGGCGGCGAGAGCATCCGCAAGACGATCGACGATGCGCGCGCGCTCGTCGTCGGGCAATCTATCGGCAACATGCAGGCGGTGCTGAACCGCGTGCGCACGCAATTCGCGGATCGCGACGCGGGCGGCCGCGGCCTGCAGACGTTCGACTTGCGTACGACCATCCACGCCGTCACCGCGCTCGAAGCGGCGCTGCTCGATTTGCTCGGTCAGCATCTGGGCGTGCCGGTCGCGGCGTTGCTCGGCGAAGGGCAGCAGCGCGACGAAGTGGAGATGCTCGGCAATCTGTTCTATGTCGGCGATCGCAACAAGACGGACCTGCCGTACGCGAGCGGCGCGGATGGCCGCGACGACTGGGAACGCCTGCGCACCGAAGAAGCGATGACACCGGAAGCGGTCGTCCGTCTGGCCGAGGCCGCGAAGGCGCGTTACGGCTTCAACGATTTCAAGTTGAAGGGCGGCGTGCTATCCGGCGACGAAGAGATGCAGGCGACGACCGCGCTCGCGGAACGCTTCCCGGAAGCGCGCGTGACGCTCGATCCGAACGGCGCGTGGTCGCTTGCCGAAGCCATCCGCCTGTGTCGCGACAAGCACGACGTTCTGGCCTACGCCGAAGATCCGTGCGGCGCGGAAAACGGTTACTCGGGCCGCGAAGTGATGGCCGAATTCCGCCGCGCGACTGGCCTGCCGACGGCCACCAACATGATCGCGACCGACTGGCGGCAGATGGGTCACGCAATCCAGTTGCAATCCGTTGATATTCCGCTTGCCGATCCGCACTTCTGGACCATGCAAGGCTCGGTGCGCGTCGCGCAGATGTGCAACGACTGGGGTCTTACGTGGGGATCGCATTCGAACAACCACTTCGATGTATCGCTCGCGATGTTCACGCATGTGGCCGCCGCCGCGCCGGGCAAGATCACCGCAATCGATACGCACTGGATCTGGCAGGATGGCCAGCGTCTGACGCGAGATCCGCTGCAAATAGTGGGCGGCAAGGTGAAGGTGCCGGAGCAGCCGGGTTTAGGCGTCGAACTCGATATGGATGAAGTGGAGAAGGCGCACGCGCTGTATCTGCAACACGGACTCGGCGCGCGCGATGATGGCGTCGCCATGCAGTATCTTATTCCGAACTGGAAGTTCGATAACAAGAGACCTTGCATGGTGCGATGAGCGGGCAGTGATCTAAGGGACTGCGGCGAAAATGCTTCGTTTGGGGGCGGGGCATTTTTGTCGCGAGGGAAGAAGCGTCTGGAATCTTCGGCGTAATCTTCGCCGTCGCTGCGACATTGGGAATTGCACTGATCCTTATCGGCCGAACGGCATTTGGTTACAACACCCTGCTACCGCCTGTGAAAGTGAACTGACATAAATCCGGTGACGGCTCTTTACCTACGAAGCGGCAAAGACACCGTCACCGGTCGCTACCTGCGGAACGTTCGCCTCAGTCGAATTACGTCGTCCCATTGATTCGTTCGGTCAGTGCAATTGCCGCAGCGGGATTGCGCTCCTTATATCCACTGATGACGTAAAGAAACACATCCCGCGAACCGACCTTCGCACCCGCGCTTGTCGATGCCCTCGCCATATCCTCAGGCACGCCACCCGCCGCCCATTCTTTCGCGCGGCTCGCCCAGCCATCGAGCGCCGCCTTCGAGTAACCTTGCTTCTGCTTCTCTGTCGTTCCCATGATGCGTGCATAGACGAATGGTGCGGTCGTATCCGCGATTTGCGGATACTTCGAGTCTCCCGCGACGACAATCGCCACGCGATGTTTTCGCGCCAGAGCCACGAATGCCGGATCGCTGAAACTCTCGTGTCTCACTTCGACGGCATGACGAATTCCGCGGCCTTCCACTTTCGCGGGCAGCAGCTTGAGAAAAGCGCCGAAGTCATCGGCATCGAACTTCTTGGTCGCTGCGAATTGCCAGTTGATCGGGCCGAGCTTGTTCTGTAGTTCCAGCACGCCGCTCTTGAAGAAACGCTCGATGGTTTCGCCCGCATCGGCGAGTACCCGGCGATTGGTCGCGTAACGCGGCGCCTTCAGTGAGAACACGAAGTCGTCCGGGGCTTCATCGCGCCATTTGGCGAAGGTCTCGGGCTTTTGCGAGCCATAGAACGTGCCGTTCACCTCGATGGTCGTGAGCGCGCGGCTCGCGTATTCGAGCTCCTGCTTCTGCGCGAGGCCCTTCGGATAGAACGTGCCGCGCCAGGGCTCGAACGTCCATCCGCCGATACCGACGCGAATCCGCGCCGTCTTTCGCGTGGCCATATGTCGTCCTCGATGTCGTGTGTTCGCCGATGCGGCTTACTTGCGCCCAACCAGATAGGTCACGCCTTGCGGTCCGTAGCGTTCTTCATGCTCGAGATTCGCGGACAGCTGGAAGATCTCGCCGACGCGATACAGCCGCTCGTCATCGCCAACGCGGATGGCGATCTCGCCTTCGACAATTAGCGCCTTGGCTTCGAAGGGATGCGCGTGAATATCCATTACGCCGTTCGGCTCGCGCGTGACGGTCATGACTTCTTGAAAGCCCTCCTCGGGAAGAAGGGCGAGGAATTCGTCTCGGTGCATGGCGATCGTTCCAAAGGGAAAAGGAAAGCGCGCCCGCATACGAGAATGCGAGCGCACGGGATCATGCACCGGATGCTAGCGCAACTTTCAGGCCGCGCTTGCTGCTTCAGTTGCCGAAGAATATGTCGCAGGGCGGCCCGCGCACGCACGGCTTGGAGATGCCCGCGTTGGTTCCGGTCGTGCCGATTGCGCCAGTGGCGCCACGAGAGGCGGGCGCGCCGCCATACGACATATCGCCCGTTTGGCCTTGCGTGCCGCCTTGCATCGCCGGTTGCGACGAGCTATCCGCCGTGGTTTGTCCCGGCACCTGCGCCGTGCGGTAATACGTTTCCTGCGCCGAGGCGCTGCCAAGAGCCACCAGTAGCGAGGCGGCAAGCGCCGTCGCGACGAGACGTGTTTTCATATCGACTCCTTAAATGAGAGGCACGAACCGACAATGGCCGGGTCGCGCTTTTCGTTGTAGCGAACCGTCGTTCGCACACGACGTGCCACGGTGCGTTCTACTCGATGGCAGTGCGCGAAGAAGCGTCAGGGCCGGTTCCGGTCGGCTTCTGCCATGCGACCACTTGCCGGACTTGTAGATATGCAATTCGAAGGCGACTGCGAAGCAGTCAGGGCCGAACGCCAGTAAGACCGCTGGCGGATGATGCACCCAGGACATGCCGCATTGCACACTTCGTTATAGGCCGCGCAGCCGCCATTGAACAGGGTATTTGCTGCATCGCTGGCAATCCGGTCGGTGGCCTGACGCAAGCCGGGCGTGCGCGTCATCGTGAGGTCGGCCTAGAATGCCGAATGTGATCATCAAGGACATCGCCGACATGACTGTCATCATCTATCACAACCCGAAGTGCGGCACCTCGCGCAACACACTCGCGCTGATCCGCAATGCGGGCATCGAGCCGAAAGTCGTCGAGTATCTTACCGCGCCGCCGGATCGCGCGACGCTCACTTCGCTCATCGCGCGCGCCGGGCTTTCCGTGCGCGAAGCGCTGCGCGAAAAGGGCACGCCCTACGCCGAGCTCGGCTTGGGCGACACGAGTCTCACCGACGAGCAACTCATCGACGCCATGCTCGCGCATCCAATCCTCATCAATCGTCCGTTCGTCGATACCCCGAAAGGCGCGCGACTGTGCCGTCCATCCGAACGCGTGATCGATCTTCTGCCGGAGCCGCAAAAAGGACCATTTGCAAAGGAAGACGGCGAAGTGGTTATCGACGAAGCAGGCAAACGCTTGCTCTGATTTGACCGTTACCTGACGTTACCTTTCTCGCGGGTCTGTTGCACCTGTGTCAGGAATCGCCTTCTAGACTGCACTCGACATCACGCAATCGGGGCAAGGAGAAGGCGACATGAAGAAGCAGCTTGCAACTGTGGCAATCGCGTTGGCAGGACTCGGGGGTTTGGCGGTATCGACGACAGCATCGGCGCATGTCGATGTCGCGGTAGGCGTCGGCGTGCCGGTTTATGCGCAGGCCCAGCCGGTCTACGTGCAGCCCGCATACGGATACGGCTACGGCGATGAACGCTGGCGCGAACACGAATGGCGACGCCACGAGCGCGAGCGTCATTGGCGGCATGAGATGCATCGCGAACAACGCTGGCGCGAACATCACGGCTGGTAAGCGCATCGACTTTCTGCGCCTGGAAACGCGGCGGGCCGCAAGGTTGCGCCGCGTTGCTTTTTCAATGATGCGAGAGTGCGCCGACGCGCACAGGCAACTCCGCCAGTCACTCTTCCTCGCCAATACCCGCCGGACGTTGACTCGGCGGCTTGCGCATCCAGCGCTTCAGCAAGCCTTTCTCGATGATCCGCCCAACCGTCAGCAGCACGATGAGAATCACCGTGGCGATCAGCGCGAGACTCCATACGCCGAGCCCACACAGAATGCCCACGGCCGCCGTCACCCAGATGGAAGCCGCCGTGGTCAGCCCGCGAATGCGGTTCTCGCGCGGATTCTGAATGATCACGCCCGCGACCAGAAAGCCGATGCCCGTCACGATGCCTTGCACCACCCGCGAGACTTCGGTGTTGTGCGCGAGCGGCTCGGTGGAAAATCCGAGCGCACACATGGTCGCGATGCATGCACCTAGCGACACGAGCCCGAGCGTCTTCATGCCGGTCGGTTTGCCGTGCAGATCGCGATCGACGCCGATGATGCAGCCGATCGCCACCGCGACGAGCATGCGGACGACGGCATCGATGAGAATGGGTTGAGGAAGCATCGCGAAGAAACAGGACTGAAAGGGACGCTGCATCTTCGCATCAAAGGTCCGGACGCGCGCGGGATATTTTGGCGGGCTAACGTGCCGGTTCCTTGCAAGGAGACAACGTGAACCACCGTCCCAAATTCTCGATGATCGATGCCGCGCCGACGCCTGTCGGCCCGTTCTCCCACGCGGCAGAAGCCGACGGCTGGGTTTTCCTCACCGGCCAAATGCCGACCGACCCCAACGACGACAACGCCCCGCTGCCCGAGGGCGTCGCCGCGCAGACGCGCCGCGTGATGGATAACCTGATCCTCGTGCTGACGGGACTCGGCCTCACGCTCGACAGCGTGGTGAGCGCGCGCATCTTCCTCACCGAGTTCAAGCGCGACTACGACGCGATGAACGCCGTGTACCGCTCTTACTTTCTGCCGAAGCCGCTGCCGGCGCGCACGTGCATCGGCGTGACGGGCCTTGCGCGCGATGCGCTCGTCGAGATCGATTTCGTCGCGCGGCGGCCCTGAAGTTCAACGCCGCTTCGATGCGTCGACCCAGCGAAACGTCAAGTTGATGCGTTCGCCGCGCGCGCCCGGCTCCTTCGGCACGCGATGCACCCATTCCAGCTGCGTGCGTCCGCGCATCACGAGCAGGCTGCCGTGCGTCAGCGCGAGCGCGTGCGTGGCATGCGTGCGCGCGTGGCGGAATTCGAATGCACGCGTGGCGCCAAGACTCACCGACGCGATCACCGGCTCGGGCCCGAGCTCGCGTTCCTTGTCGGCGTGCCAGCCCATGCTGTCGAGCCCCGTGCGATAACGGTTGAGGAGCACGCTGTTGAAACGCGCGGCGCACACGTCCTGAGCGGCATCGCGCAACCGGGCGACGGCGGGCGTCCACGGCTGCGGCACGTTGCGGATGCCCGAGTAGACATAGACGGCATCCGGCTCGCCTTGCCACGCGGTCAGGCGCGGCAGCGGCAAACGGCCGCGGGGCGTGTTCATCGTGTCCTGCTGCCAGCTTACTTCCGCGATCAGCTCGCCCATGAGATCGGAACCGGCGTCGGAGTCGATCCAGTCCGGGTGCCACACGATATCGGGTTTGGGAATGTCGTCGAAGAGATCGAACATGGGAACGCCGGCGTGCGCGGAAAAAGTCCACGATAGCAGAGCTGTCGCATGCTGCCTTGCGCCCTCATTTCATCAGGCTCGGGCGTTGTGCTACAGTCGCCTCGCCATCTTGAAAATGTACGAGGACACGCATGAACACCACCGCCGAAGCGACCGGCGGCGCGGCGTCGAGCCGGCGCATTCTGATTGTCGACGACAGCGAGGACGCCGCGCTTGCCATGTCGATGCTGCTCGAAGCACTGGGCCACGAAGTGCGCACGGAGCACGACGGTCCGCGCGCGCTGCAGTCCATCGACGATTTCAAACCCGACGTGGTGCTGCTCGATATCGGTCTGCCGGGCATGAACGGCTTCGACGTGGCGCGCGAGATGCGCAAGCGCCCCGTCACGCGCGACGCCTTGCTGCTCGCGCTGACCGGTTACGGCAGCGACGCGGATCGCCAGAATTCGATCGATGCCGGCTTCGATCATCACCTCACCAAGCCGGTTTCCATCGACGCTCTGGAAGCGCTGCTCGGCTAACGCCGCCTCATTCCTCGACGCGCAGTCTCGCCATATACGGCAAGTGATCGGACAGCCATGCGGTGTCCTGCGTCGGCACGAGCCATTCGACAGGCTTAAGACCGCGCACGAACATCTTGTCGAGCGCGAGCGCGGGCGAGAACGCCGGAAAGGTGCGGCCGGATTCGCCGAGCATCGTCGCGACCTCGCTCATGCCGAGTTCGCGAAATAGCGGCACGGAATCGTTGCGCCAGTCGTTGAAATCGCCTGCCAGCACGAGCGGGCCTTCCGGCGCTTCCTTCGCAATCCAGTGCGCGATCCAGTTCATCTGACGCAGACGCGCGGAACGCGTGAGCGCCAGATGCGCGCACAAGAGCGTGATGGCCTTGCCGGCGAAAGTGGCGCGCGCGACCAGCAAGCCACGCTTTTCGAAGCGATGCGCCGAGATGTCCCAGCGCCCGGACAGATCCAGCGGATGCGGCGACAAGATGGCGTTGCCGTGCCGCCACGACGGCTTGAACACGTTCGGCCCGAGGGCGATCTGCAATTCGAGCGCGGTGGCGATTTCGGTGGCCTGGCAATGCCAGACATCGTCGAGCGGCGCTGCAAGCGGGTTGCCGAAACCGCTTGCGAGCACGGGCTGCGGCATGCGCCGCGCCATCGCTTCCTGGAGAAAATAGACGTCGGCGTTGGTGGTCTGAACCCACCGCTGCATGGCGTTCCAGGCGCGCAGTCCGAGCGGTGAGCGGCCCTTGTGGAGGTTCCAGCTTACGGCGGTGAAATCCGGCGTGCCGTTGTGCGTGGATGGACCTGGCGGAAGATGTTCTGGATTTCGCATGCGTTCGTTGTGTGGTGGCGCGGCCTCTCTACTTTATGTCACGAAGGCCGTCATTGCGTTGCTGGTGCCGAAGCCATGCTCGCGCGCACTCGATACAGCAGCGTCGGATTGCTGTCGACGATCTTCCATTCGCCCCATTCGCCGGGCTTCAACACGAGCCCCGGATGCGATCCGCTCACCTGACGCGGCACCGGCGGCAACTTGCAGCCGGCCGCCGTGGTCCGCGAGGAATCATCCTGAAGCGTTTCCTGAGCGTCGATGGCGAGCGTGATGTCGTCGGCGCCCGCGTGCGTCGGCGAAACGGTGATGGTGCGCGTGAGATCGATGTCGCCCGCTGGCTGATTCGCACAGCCGACCTGATTCTGCGTGATGTTGTGATGCGTATCGGTGCGCGCCTGGCCGACATTCGTCGTGGCGGAAAACGAATCGATTTGCTGACCGTCGCGCACGACCTGCAACTCCCAGTCGACAGGCTGCGGCGTGCTTGACTGCGCCCAGGCAGGTCCCGCCGATACCACCACGAGGCACGCGCTCGCAGCAAGCGCAAATCGAAAGGGGAGCGGCAAGACGGTTCGTGTTGTTCTTTGCATTGAAGGCTTCTCCGGCGCACGGGCGGTTCGGATGGCGGCGTTTCGCTTTTCCGCGTGATCTGCTTGGGCGAAAGCCGCTGGATCGGCGTTTCCTCGGCGACTTGATTCTGACCGGGCTGCACGGCTACGGTTCAGCCAGAATCCTTACCAAAACCCGACATATGAGGCCGCACAAAACACTTCGCAGCCAAGTTGGAAAAACGCCGCAGAAAAACAGCACGTTTCGAACCCGCTCGCGGCACGCTCACACGTGGGACGAACGATGATACTCGCGCCTGCGCTACGCGGCGGAATTGGCAGCAGACCCGCGAGACTGCTCGCTTGCGTGGTGTTTTGTCGTCGCTACACTGGCTTTGTCGACCAAAACAATGACGGGGTGTGACATGACGACAGCCGTGGTGAAACAGGAACTGGCGGTGGCATCGTTCAGCAAGGTCTACAGTCTCGACGACGTGGAAACCGCGCTCAACGACTTGTCCGAAGGCGCAAGCGACGCCCTGCGCGCCACTTACGAGAAGATGCTCAAGGTCGGCAATCTGCGCTTCTGCGTGAAGCCGAATCGCATGCCGTGCATCGACGACCTTGCGGCTTCCCTGCCGAACTTCGAGGAGCCGCTCGACGACATTCGCAAGCAGATCGCGCTGTGCCTCGAAACCGAGGACCGCCTCGAACTCATGCCAATGCTGTTGCTCGGCGAACCCGGCATCGGCAAGACGCATTTTGCGAAGCAGCTTGCGCGAATGCTCGGGACCACGTCGCATTACGTGGCGATGAGTTCGCTCACCGCCGGATGGATTCTCTCGGGCGCGTCGTCGCAATGGCGGAACGCCAAGCCAGGCAAGGTGTTCGACGCCCTCGTGAACGGCAGCTACGCGAACCCCGTCATTACCGTCGATGAAATCGACAAGGCCACCGGCGACGCGCAATACGATCCGCTCGGCGCGCTTTACGCGTTGCTCGAACACGACACGGCGCAGACTTTCATCGACGAATTCGCGGAAGTGCCGATCAACGCGGGCAACGTCGTGTGGATTGCAACGGCCAACGACGCGCGCGCCATTCCCGAGCCGATCATGAACCGCATGAACGTCTACGAGATTCCCGCGCCGGATCGCGACGGCGCGCGTCGTATCGCGCAGGCGATTTACGACGACATCCGCTCGACGCACGCGTGGGGCCGGCGCTTTCCCGAAACGCTCGGCGATGCCCCGCTCGATGCGCTCACGCAAGCCTCGCCACGCGGCATGCGGCGCGCGATGCTCAACGCGTTTGGCAACGCGCGTATCGACGGACGGCATCAGGTCGAGGCGCGCGATATCCAGCTCGACCGTAATTCGCGCAAGAAAGCGATCGGTTTTTAAAGCGCACGAATTTTTGGAATTGCCGAAAAAGCCATGGAAACATGGCTTTTTTGTCATCGGACGGCCAGTTTCATGCCTTTTTCTGCATTGCTCCGTAATTCGGTTCAATTGCCATGCGTTTGTTGTGCAACTCGCAATAGTCAAGAACGTAGAATGGTTGCGAGCTATCTTGCAACGGAACGGACATGGATCGGATCGAGTGCGTGGTAATCGGCGCGGGCGTGGTTGGGCTTGCGATTGCTCGACAATTGGCGATGCGCGGGCGCGAAGTGATCGTGCTGGAAGCGGGCGAGGCGATCGGCATTGGCACCAGTTCGCGCAACAGCGAAGTGATTCACGCGGGCATCTACTATCCGCGTGGATCGCAGAAAGCCGAACTGTGCGTGCGCGGGCGCGAAATGCTGTACGAATACTGCCGCGAGCATGGCGTGCCGCATCGGCAATGCGGCAAGCTGCTCGTTGCCACGGCGCGCAATCAGATTCCGCAGCTTGCGGGCATCGAACAGAAGGGCCTGGAAAATCGCGTGGAAGGTCTCGTGCGGATCAGCGGCGCACAGGCGGCGGAGATGGAGCCGCAACTGACGTGCGTCGAGGCGGTGTGGTCGCCGAGTACGGGAATCGTCGACAGTCACCAGTACATGCTGGCGCTACAAGGAGATGCCGAGAATCACGGCGCGAACATCGTGTTTCATACGCCGGTGGCCGCCATCGACGCGCGCGAAGGCTGCTTTATCGTCGAGACCGGCGGCGATGCCCCGGCGCGCTTCCGGGCGTCGTTTCTGATCAACAGCGCGGGGCTTCACGCGAACAGGATCGCCAGCAAGATTCGCGGTCTCGACGATCGTCACGTGCCGCCGCTCTACTTCGCGAAGGGCAACTACTTCAGCGTGAGCGGGCGCGCGCCGTTCGAACGGCTCATCTATCCGATGCCCAATGAAGCGGGACTCGGCGTGCATCTGACCGTCGACATGGGCGGCCAAGCCAAGTTCGGTCCTGATGTCGAATGGGTGCAGTCGCTCAATTACGATGTCGATCCGCGCCGCGCCGATTCCTTCTACGCCGCGATTCGTGCGTATTGGCCGGGTCTGCCCGACGACGCGCTGCAGCCGGCCTACGCGGGCATCAGGCCGAAGCTCTCGGGTCCGGGGCAGGCAGCCGCCGACTTCATGATTCAAGGCAAGTCCGCGCATGGCGTGCCGGGGCTCGTGAATCTGTTCGGCATCGAATCGCCCGGACTGACGGCTTCACTCGCCATCGCCGAGCGCGTGGCGGACATGATGCGTTAGCCGCGATTCCCCCGGGTTCTTATCTATAACATTTGGCTTCATCGATTCGCTTCCGGATTGTTATGCTCGGGCATCGCCGTCGTCAGAACGGCGTTTTCCCCCAATACAACATGGAGCGAGTCACCATGAAGGCATCTCGTCGTACGTTTCTCATCACCAGCGTGGGCGTTGCATCGACGTTCGCGCTCGGCTCGAAAGCCGCTTTCGCCGACGCACCGAAGGTCGACGAAAACGATCCCACCGCCAAGGCGCTCGGCTACAAGGAAGACGCGACCAAGGTCGATAAGGCCAAGTTCGCCAAGTACGCCGCCGGCGAAGACTGCGGCAACTGCCAGTTCTATCAAGGCAAGGCCGCCGATGCCTACGCCCCGTGTCCGATGTTCGCGAACAAGCAGGTCGCCTCGAAGGGCTGGTGCGGCGCGTATGTAAAGAAGGCCTGAGCTTTCTTCGTTCTACGACGAACGCGCCTGGCGGCATTGCCCGGCGCGTTTTGCGTTGTAGCCGCTTGATAAGCAAACGCATGGTCTTTACACTCGCCAAGGCAAATTCAGCCTTACGCCTCGCCTGAGCAAATGCATTCGATGCACCGGGCGATACGCGCACGACGCGGCCAACGGGGGTCCGTCCGATGGCACGAAACCCAATGATCGACAAACCAAAGGGATTCGCATGGCAGGCAGACCATTGAATGCGCGCGCCGTCGCGGCCGCGGTTATCGGCAATGCGCTGGAGTGGTACGACTTCACCGTGTTCGGTTTCATGACTGTCGTCATCGCCCGCTTGTTCTTTCCGAGCTATAGCGACTACTCATCCATTTTGCTGACCACCGCGACCTTTGGCGTCGCGTTCGTGATGCGGCCGGTCGGCGGCATCGTGCTGGGTCTTTATGCGGATCGCGCGGGACGCAAGGCGGCGCTCACGTTGGTTATCGCGATGATGACCATCGGCATTCTGCTGCTCGCGATAGCGCCGCCATACTCGGCAATCGGGATTGGCGCGCCGCTCGTGATCGTGTTCGCGCGGCTGTTGCAGGGCTTCTCCGCCGGCGGCGAGTTCGGAACGGCGACCGCGCTCTTGATCGAAGCAGCGCCGTTTTCCCGACGCGGTTTCTACGGCAGTTTCCAGATGGCGAGTCAGGCGGCGGCGCTCTTGCTCGGCGCGCTCGTCGGCGCGGCGATCACGCGTGGACTGTCGCCTGAAGCGCTTGATTCATGGGGCTGGCGCGTGCCGTTCGTTCTCGGTTTGATCATCGGGCCGATCGGCCTGTACATTCGGCGCAACATGGCCGATACCGAAGCGTTCCTGCACGCGAAGAAGACCGCGCGCCGCGCGACGCTTGGTGAAGTCTTCCGCAATCACAGCCGCGAAGTGCTGTGCGGGCTCGGTTCGGTGATCGCGCTGACGGTGACGGTCTATGTGCTGATCGCCTATCTGCCGACCTTCGCGGTCAAGCAACTCAAGCTGCCGCTCGGGCAGTCGTTCACGGCGCTGATCGTCGGCAATCTCATCTTGACCGTGCTTTCGCCGGTGGCGGGCGCTTGGTCGGATCGAATCGGACGCAAGGGCCTGACCTTGTGGTCGCTTCTCATCACGCTCGTGATCATCTATCCGCTCTTCGCGTGGCTCGCCGCCGAACCGAGCGTGGCGCGGCTCGTGGTCGTGCAGGCGCTCTTGTCGATCACGCTGTCCGGTTACTACGGGCCGTTCGGCGCGCTGATCGCGGAGCTGTTTCCCGCTCATATCCGCTCGACCGGGCTTGCGCTCGCGTACAACATCGCGGTGATGCTGTTTGGCGGCTTCGGGCAGTTCATCGTGACGTGGCTCATCAAGACGACGGGCTCGCAACTCGCGCCGACCTTCTACGTGATGGCGGGACTCGTGCTTTCGATCATCGCCGTGGCCTGCATTCCGGCGACGCGTCACGTCGATGTCGACGAGGCGCGTGACGGCATCCGCTAGGCGGTCGAGCGCCTGCGCGACGCTTCAACGCTCCAGGCCCGCTGCGACGAGCAATTCCGCGAGGACTTCGGAGAGACCGCCTTCGTGGTTCGCGGCGCGTTCCTTCAATTGCGTCACGAGCTTCTCGTCCAGCTTGCAGGCAAACGGCACGAGACCCTTGGCCTGATCCAGCTTGCGCTGCTCGCGGCGATCCAGTTTCGGCGCTTCCGCTGCGCCCACGCGCGGCTTGCCGCCTTGCTTCAGGTCGTTGGCGAGCTTGAACGCCTTGGTTTGTTCCAGTTGAAATTTGTTCACGCGATGCTCCGTTGCGGCGTTTTGATAGGCAGGGGCCGTATTGTACGTGGAGGTTCACACGCGGCTTGCATCCGCGAGACCGTCGATGCGCTCGCGCATGCGCTTCCAGTGCGAGCCTTCCCAGAAGACGCGGCGGCAGACATCGCAAGTCACGAAACGCGTGTGCCGTTCGCGCACGCCGTCGGGCACGCGGTCGTCGATCTCGCTCGCTGCCGCGCGACGCAGCGGCGCGTTGCACATGAGGCAGAGGCGAAACGCGCGCACATGCGGCGCGAGATCGAGACGTTCCGCCACTTCACGCCATTGCTCGTCGGCATGCAGTGCGCGCACGTAGCAGCCGTGCAGCAAATTTTTTCGCTTGAGCAATTCGCGGTCGCGCGTAAGGACGATGCGTGCTTCATCGTGCGCAAGGCGCTCGATTTCATCGTCGGCGAAGTTGTTGTCGTAACGCGTGTCGAAACCCGCGAGCCGCAACAGTTGCGCGAGGCCGCCGAGATGCGCATCGGCGATAAAGCGCAAATTTTCCGCGACGAGTGCCGGCCGCAAGAGCCGCGCGCCTTCGGCCATGCCGGGCGGCACGCGCCGCGCGGGATAGATCTCGATGACATCGTTTTCTTCGATCGGCGCGTCGAAGCCGGCCGGATGCCCGTTGCGCACGATCAGCGCCACTTCCGTGTGCGGCACGCCCAGCGCTTCGATCATGTGTTTGGCCGACGAAGACGGCGGACAGGCGCAAGCGAATGCCTGCCCGCGTTGGGGCCGCGCCAGAAAGTCGTTCAGTTCGCGATGGAAGTGAAAGCGCGCCGTGACCATGCAGGGAGTATCGCATCGGCGGATTCGGCGTGCTGCCAGTCGATGTGCTCTACTGGCGCTCGGTCGGCAATCAACGAATGGAGCGTAAGCATGGATATCGGATTCATCGGTCTGGGTGAAATGGGCGCGGCCATGGCCGTCAACGCGCTGAAAGCGGGCCACACGGTGCGCGTCTGGAACCGCTCGCGCGACAAGACGCGTTTGCTCGCGGACCAGGGCGCATCCGTGGTCGATACCCCCGAGCAGGCATTTGCCGGCGACGCCGCCTTTTCGATGCTCGCGGACGATCAAGCGCTGCGCTCCGTGCTGATCGATGGCGGCTTGCTCAAGCACGCGCCGAAAGGCCTCGTGCACGTGAACATGGCGACCATTTCGGCGGCGCTCGCCGTCGAACTCGCGCAATTGCACGCGCAGCATGGCGTCGCTTACGTGGCCGCGCCCGTGCTTGGCCGGCCGGATGTCGCGGCGGCGGGCAAGCTCAACATTCTCGCGGCCGGCGCCGATGCCGACATCGCGCGCGTGCAACCCGTCTTCGACGCGCTCGGTCAAAAAACCTGGCGCGTGGGCCACGAACCGCAGCACGCCAACGTGCTCAAGCTGGCGGCGAATTTCATGCTGGCGTCGGCGATAGAAAGTTTCGGCGAAGCGGTCGCGCTCGTGAGCGGACACGGCATCGAGGCGCAGACGTTGCTCGACGTCATCACGAATTCGCTGTTTCCGGGGCCGGTCTATCAGGGCTACGGCAAGATGATCGCGGAGCGTCGTTACGAGCCCGCGCTCTTCAAGGCGCGGCTCGGTCTGAAGGACGTGCGCCTCGCGATAGCCGCGGGCGACGCGGTCAACGTGCCGCTGCCAGTCGCGAGCGTGGTGCGCGACAACCTCGTCGACGCGCTTGCCCACGGCGACGGCGAAAAGGACTTCGCGGTGCTCGGGCAAGTGGCGGCGCGCCGCGCGGGACGATGATCGTTGAAAAGAAACGTCTGTTCTAACGGGTTCGTGATTTGCTGGGATGGCTATGCATCGAACGTAATTAAAAATAGCTGGGAGACGTCATGCCATCGAACCGCATCGCCTTCGCCGCGCTTTGCTGGGGCGCCTTGTCGAGCGCGCCCGCTCACGCCGATGACACCCCGAGCCCGTGCGATGCGCTGAAGCGCATCGTGGCGGCGGCGCCGAATTTCTCGTCACTCTCCGCAATCGATGGACGGCCCGTCGCGTTGGCATACGGCGACGGCGCTAGCTGCGCGGCGTCGCAAAGCAACTATCGATGCACCTGGACGCCGCACGGCGGAGCAAGCGCCGATGCGCTGCAAAGCGTCGCGGCGGACATCGCTTCCTGTCTGCCAGACGCCACCCACGATCAGAATTCACCCGCGCGCCAGCACTTTTATCTTGGCGCACGCGGCGCGCGCACGGAGATCGCGGCATCGCAGGCGGGCGAGAACAAGCTGAAGCTCGAAATCTACGGCAACCGGTGAGGCTATCGTGACGAAGCGCATCCTCATAGCCGACGCCGACGACGACGCCCTGAGCGGTCTCGCCAATCTCCTGAATGGAATGGGGCATGAAGTGGCGCTCGCCGCCAATGGCGCGCAAGCCGTGCACGTGGCCGCGCAGTTTTCGCCGGATGTCGTGATTCTGGATATCGGCGCGCCGCTTTTGGATGGGCTCGTCGCCGCGCGTGATTTGCGCCGCACGCCCACAGGTCACGCGATGATGCTCGTTGCGCTCACGGGCTGGGGTCAGCCGCAACACCGCGAACTAACGATGGATGCGGGCTTCGACGTACATCTCGTAAAGCCAATTTCATCGGATCAACTGCAGTTCATTCTCTCGATGACGCAGCCGTGAAATATTCCGTGTTGATCGCATGCAACGGAGATGTTGCATCGCATCAAATTTAACGATATAGTTACTCCTGTCTCCTCCATGTCTCCACTGATATGGATTCAGCCCGCCAAACTAGGCGGGCTTTTTTTTCGTCCGCAGCAAACGATGCAGCCAATAAAAAAAGCCGATCCGCTGACAAAGCGAACCGGCTTTTCTGCTTTCCGAGGGATAACGATCAGCGCGTGAGCCCGGCTTCCTCGTCGGCACCGATGGCCAGATTCATGCATTGAATCGCCGCGCCGGATGCGCCCTTGCCAAGATTGTCGAGCCGCGCCACGGTCACGAAACGCTCTTCGTTGCCGAACACGAAAATCTCGACACGGTTCGTGTCGTTGCACGCTTGCACGTCGAAGAAACCGTTGTCGAGATTGCTTTCGGCATCGAACGGAAGCACGCGCACGAACGGCTCGTTGTTGTAGTACTCGGCGAGCATATCGCGCACGTCTTGCGGTTTCGCCTTGCGCGCGAGCTGGTCGGGCGAGAAATATGTCGTCACCGCCAGACCCTTCAGGAACGGGCCGACTATTGGCGTAAAAATCGGCGCGCCCTTCAAACCCGTGCGCACCGACATTTCCGGCAGATGCTTGTGCGCGAGGCCGAGCGCGTACGGACGCGGACTCGCCAGACGCGCGTCGCCGCCGGCTTCGTATTCGGCGATCATCTTCTTGCCGCCACCGCTGTAGCCGGTGATCGAATAGGCGTGCGCGTCGAAATCGGCGGATACGAGACCGCCCGCGACGAGCGGTTGCACCGACAGTACGAACGCCGATGCATGGCAGCCCGGTACGGCGATGCGCTTCGCAGTACGCAGACGTTCCCGCTGCGCGCGCGACAGTTCGGGCAGACCGTACGCCCAGTCGTCCTGCGTGCGAAACGCAGTGCTGGCGTCGATCATGACGGTGCGAGCGTTGTCCTTGTCGACGAGCGAAACCGATTCTCGCGAGGCGACATCCGGCAGGCACAGAAAGGTCACGTCGGATGCGTTGATGAGGCGGCGGCGTTCCTCGACGTCCTTGCGCTTCGTGTCGTCGATACGCAGCACTTCGATGTCACGGCGCCCCGACAGATATTCGAAAATCTTAAGGCCGGTGGTGCCTTCCTGTCCGTCGACAAATACTTTCGTGGTCATCTCGATCTCACTGGTTCGGCGCGACGACGCAAATGGTTGCAACGCCTACGCGCTCGCCGCAAAAACGGACATTTTAAGGCGTTTCCGAGACGCGTTGATGTCCGTCCTCCGCAACGAGCGCGTGCAGGCTGTCAAACGCGCCGCCCAAGCGGCGCGCGCGCCTTACTTGCCGGTCCAGCGAGCAGTCACGGCAGCGATTCGCGCGCCAAACACGCGGGCGCTTTCGAGATCGCCGGGCGGCGGTGCTTCGTCCGGCGATGCATCCGCCGGCGATTGCGTCAGCAACCCGGTCGAGCCGCCGACGAAGTTCAGGTCGTTGCGGGTAGCGGCCTTCGTGTTCGACGGCATCATGCCGGTGCCCGCCCAGATCATGCCGTGCTGCATGGCGAGCGTGACGAAGTAGGAAATCGTCAGAAACTTGTCGCCGTTCATGGTCGCGGAATTGGTGAAGCCCGCCGCGATCTTGTCTTTCCATTTTTGCGCGAACCAGGGTTTGGAACTGGCGTCGGCGAATTTCTTGAAGTCGGCGGACGGGCCGCCCATGTACGTCGGCGAGCCGAAGATGATGGCGTCGGCGGCATCCAGTTCGGCCCAGGCGGCGTCGTCGAGATCGCCGACTGCGATCAGTTTGGCGTTGGCGCCTGCGTCCGTGGCGCCGGCCAGCACGGCTTCGGCGGCTTTCTTCGTGTGGCCGTAGCCGCTGTGATAAACGATGATGATGTTCGACATGGTTTCCTTTAGCCGCGATGAATTCGCGGTGCGTCTCGACTGCACGCGTGTGGGTTTGCTCTTCGCGACGACGGCATGGAAGCCATCACTCGACGAAGGCGGCGGGCGAGCGGAACCAGTCTAGCAAAGACAAATTTCGTTCTGCGGACACGGATGCGGCAGGGTTACGCTTGCCGGCCCGTTCATTACCGGCCGTAAGTGAACGTCAACTGCGCCGAAGCGATGCTTACCGTGCGGATTTCGTGTTCGAACATCAGCGCGGGCGTACCTTGCCGCAGTCGCAGGTCGTCGCTGCGCAGCGCATACACCGTCACGATATAGCGGTGCGCCTTGCCAGGCGGAGGGCACGGACCGCCGTAACCGTCGGTATCCCAGTCGTTGCGGGCTTCCACCGCGCTCATTTTGCGCAGCGCGCCGGCGGCGCTCGCATTGGCCGGTATATGCGTCACACCCGCCGGAATGCCGGCAACGGCCCAATGCCACCAGCCGTGGCCGGGGGCGTCGGGATCGAATACGGTGATCGCAAAACTGCGCGTATCGGTGGGCGCGCCGCGCCATGAAAGCTGCGGTGAGCGATTGCCGCCCTTGCAGTCGGATTCATTGAAAAGAAGATCGCGCGAAACCGGCTTTCCCGGAACTAGATCGACGCTTGAAACGGTGAATGCCGGTTCAGCCACGGCGTCTTGTGGCATGAAAATAATCGCCAGTATCCACGTCGAGAGTGCGAATAACGTAAGACCGGCCGGACTCTCGGTTCGACATGCGAGGCGCATGTAGCTGACTCCTGTCAGTGCCGTTGCGCCTTATATCAGCGTTTCGATGGCTGCAACGATGTTTTTTGTCTCAGTGATGCGCTTCATGCCAAGTTGCAGTTTAACATTGCAACAAAGCATTAAAAGCTTGCACCTTGAGACTAAACCTATGGCGCAGTTCAAATGTGTCTGAAATTAAAAACGAGATGACGCCTTGACGGCGGCGACTTCGGCAGCTATCAAAGAGAAAATGAATATCCCGACAGTGATTCGCGCGGCATCAGACGAACTAATATTCTGGGGCAGTAAATGAGCCAGCGAATAAAAGTCATCATTGCAGACGATCATCCGGTCATCTTGTTCGGCGCCACTCAGGCGCTCAACAAGTTTCCGGAGGTCGACGTCATTGGTCAGGCCAAGCAATCCACCGAGCTTATTCAATTGCTGCAAAAATCGCATTGCGACGTTCTCGTAACCGATCTTGCAATGCCGGGCGGCTCTTATGGCGATGGCATGCCGCTGCTCGGCTATATCGGCAGGCAATTTCCCCGGGTAAAACTCGTTGTCCTGACCATGCTGGAAAACCCGGCCTTGCTCAAACGTCTGCGCGAAGTCGGTGTCATGTCGATCATCAACAAAGCCGACGACATGAACCATATCGGCTGGGCAATTCAGCACGTCATGCGCGGTCAGGAGTATCTCGGGCCATCGGTCAAGGCGGCGCTCGACAGCATGGGAATGAGCGGAAGCGGTCAGCAACGCAGCGTGATTCTTTCCAAGCGTGAACTCGAAGTGGTGCGGCTCTTCGTCTCGGGCATGACGATCACTGAAATAGCGGGGCAATTGCGGCGCAGTATTAAAACCATCAGCACGCAAAAGAACACCGCTATGCGCAAACTGGGTATCGAGCGAGATTCCGAATTGTTTCAGTATGCACAAAGTAATGGCTTGATGAATCTCTCGGCATATTCGGGCGACGGTTCCGTGGAAGACGTGCCCATTCCAGATTCAAATTAGGTTCGCAGTATTTAACCGCTGGACGAATTGAAAAAAGCCGCTGATGTCATGTCAGCGGCTTTTTCGTTTCGATTCTCAACCAGCGATTGCTTTAAAGACTTATTGCGGCGCAGCCGTCGCTCCGCCGTGTGCCGCCGACCATTCGGCAGGCGCGTGCAGGAATTTCTCGACCTCATCCAGCGTCTTCGATTCGAAATAGCCTTGTTCCTTGGCGACGCGCAGCACGTCCCACCACGTCGCGAGCGCGTGCAGATTCACGTCGATATCCTTCAGCACCGACACGCTCTCTTTGAAGATGTTGTAGTGAAAGAGCACGAAGCAGTCGTTCACCGTTGCGCCGGCCGTGCGCAGCGCATTGATGAAGTTGATCTTGCTGCGGCTGTCGGTGGTCAGGTCTTCCACCAGCAGCACGCGCTGGCCTTCGGTCAGAAGACCTTCGATCTGCGCGTTGCGACCAAAACCCTTGGGCTTCTTGCGAACGTATTGCATCGGCACCATCAGGCGATCCGCCAGCCACGCCGCGAAAGGAATACCCGCCGTCTCGCCGCCTGCAACCGCGTCGATCTGTTCGTAGCCGACGTCGCGCAGAATGGTCGCCTCGGCCATTTCCATCAGACCGCGACGCACGCGCGGATAGGAAATCAGCTTGCGGCAGTCGATATACACCGGGCTCGCCCAGCCGGACGTGAAGATATACGGTTTTTCCGCGTTGAAGTGCACCGCCTGTACTTCGAGCAAAATCTTGGCGGTGGTGTCGGAGATCGTCTGGCGATCGAAGCCTGTCATGGGCGAATCCTTGGACTTGGATGGTGGCGCTTGGTCGAAGCGGGAGGCGGCCGCGTGGGGCCCTGGCGCATTAACAGGCAGAACGAGCCGCTTTTGGACGGCGTTCGTGCGGTTCCTGCGCGCGTAGGCCGAAATTTTACCCGAGGTGAGACGTTCGGGCGAGCGGCGCTCGGGACAGCGCCTATTTTTTGAGCGTCTTGTAGCCGCGTGGTCGTCGCACTTAAACTCGCGCAACTTCGCCCGCCGTGCTCCCACATGACTCCCGCTTCCCCTTCCGTCGATACCCCGAATCACCGCCACGCGCTGCACGCGCTCATCGCTTCCATTCTCGGCTATGCGATGGATGGCTTCGATCTCCTGATCCTCGGCTTCATGCTGCCCGCGATCGCCGTGGATCTGCACCTCACGCCCGCGCAGGCAGGTTCGCTCGTCACGTGGACGCTGGCCGGCGCGGTCGCGGGCGGCGTGGTTTTCGGCATGCTCTCCGATTACTTCGGCCGTGTGCGCATGCTGACCTGGACCATTCTCCTGTTCGCCGTCTTCACCGGCCTGTGCGCGCTTGCAAGAGGATACGGCGACTTGCTGGTCTATCGCACCATCGCGGGCATTGGGTTGGGCGGGGAGTTCGGCATTGGCATGGCGCTCGTCGCCGAGGCATGGCCGGCTCGGCTGCGGGCGCGCGTGTCCTCGTATGTCGGGCTTGGCTGGCAACTTGGCGTGCTCGCCGCCGCGCTTCTCACGCCGCTTTTGCTGCCGATGATCGGCTGGCGCGGCATGTTCGCCGTCGGCTTGTTGCCGGCGGTCGCGTCGTTCTTCGTGCGGCGCAAGGTCGCCGAACCCGCGCTCTTCACGGAACGTCGCGCGAAGCACGCGCCGCGCAAGCTGCCGCTCGGACGTCTCTTCGACACCGCGCGCACGACGCGTGCGAGCCTTGGCGTGATCGTGCTGTGCTCGGTGCAGAATTTCGGCTATTACGGGCTGATGATCTGGCTGCCCAGTTATCTATCCAAGACCTTCGGCTATTCGCTCACGAAGTCGGGTCTCTGGACGGCCGTCACCGTGCTCGGCATGGCGCTCGGCATCTGGCTCTTCGGCGTCGCGGCCGACCGCTTCGGCCGCAAGCCCGCGTTTCTCTTCTATCAGATCGGCGCGGTGGCAGTGGTCTTCGTCTATTCGAACTTGACGAGCCCCGGCGCGTTGCTGGTAGGCGGCGCGGTCATGGGCGTGTTCGTCAACGGAATGATCGGCGGTTACGGCGCGCTCATCTCCGAAATCTATCCGACCGAGGCGCGCGCCACCGCGCAAAACGTGCTGTTCAATATCGGCCGCGCGGTCGGCGGACCGGGTCCGGTCGTGGTTGGCGCGCTTGCCGCGAAGTATTCGTTCGCGACTGCGCTCGCCTTGCTGGCATCGATCTATTTACTCGATATATTTGCCACGCTCTTTCTCATTCCCGAAAAACGCGGCGCCGAACTCGACTGATTGACCGTTCGGCCTAGGGAAAATGCTGCTGCGCGCCATCTGGAAGGCGAGGTGTACACTGGTCGTCCCAAAAATTAAAGCTCCGGCCGTCCCGTTTGATCCTTACGGGCGGCACGCCGCATCTATCCGATGCGCCGGGCGACTGAAGACATTGGTCCATCGAATCACACTCCACACTCAATGTTGAGCGGTCGTCGGCGGTGTGAACCCTGTTCAAAATATTTCTAACGTCTCAGGCTAATCATGGACGAACAACTGAAGCAAAGCGCTCTCGCGTATCACCAATACCCGCGTCCGGGCAAGATCTCCGTCACGCCGACCAAACCGCTTTCCAATCAGCTGGATTTATCGCTTGCGTATTCGCCGGGTGTAGCCGCCGCATGCATGGCGATCTTCGACGAACCGCTCGACGCGCAGAAATACACCTCGCGCGCGAATCTCGTCGGCGTGGTGACGAACGGCACGGCGGTGCTCGGCCTCGGCAACATCGGTCCGCTCGCGGCCAAGCCGGTGATGGAAGGCAAAGGGTGTCTGTTCAAGAAGTTCGCGGGCATCGACGTGTTCGACATCGAGCTCGACGAGACCGATCCCGACAAGCTCGTCGATGCAATCGCCATGCTCGAACCGACGCTCGGTGGCATCAACCTCGAAGACATCAAGGCGCCGGAATGCTTCTATATCGAGAAGAAGCTGCGCGAGCGCATGAAGATTCCCGTTTTCCATGACGATCAGCACGGCACGGCGATCATCGCGTCGGCGGCAATCCTCAACGGCCTGAAAGTGGTCGGCAAGAAGCTCGACGAAATCAAGCTCGTCTGTTCGGGCGCGGGCGCAGCCGCTATCGCGTGTCTGGACTTGCTCGTCGATCTGGGCTTGAAGAAGTCGAACACGCTCGTCGTCGATTCGAAGGGCGTGATCTACGAAGGGCGCGGCAACCTCGATGTGTCGAAGGAGCGCTATCAGGCGACCACCGACGCGCGTACGCTCGCCGATGCCATCGATCAGGCCGACGTTTTCCTCGGTTGTTCGAGCGCGGGCGTGCTCAAGCCCGAAATGGTCAAGGTGATGGCCGACAAGCCGCTGATTCTCGCGCTTGCCAATCCCGAGCCGGAAATTCGTCCGGAGGAAGCGAAGAAGGTGCGGCCGGACTGCATCATCGCGACTGGCCGTTCGGACTATCCGAATCAGGTCAACAACGTGCTGTGCTTCCCGTTCATCTTCCGTGGCGCGCTGGACGTGGGCGCCACGACCATTACCGAAGAGATGAAGCTCGCGTGCGTGCGCGCGATCGCCGAACTCGCGGAAGAAACCGACCAGGGCGATGAAGTCGCGAAAGCCTACGAAGGCCATTCGCTCGAATTCGGCCCGGAATATCTGATCCCGAAACCGTTCGATCCGCGACTCATCATCAAGATTGCGCCGGCCGTGGCGCAGGCCGCGATGGATTCGGGCGTGGCGACGCGTCCGATTCAGGACATGGACGCGTATCGCGAGACGCTCGGCGCGACGGTATATCGCACCGGCATGGTGATGCGGCCGGTGTTCGTGGCGGCGAAGGCTGCGCCCGCGCGCATCGCGTTTGCAGAAGGTGAAGACGAGCGCGTGCTGCGCGCCGCGCAGTTCGTGTTGCTGGAGAAGATCGCGAAGCCGATCATCATCGGCCGGCCGGCTGTCGTCGAAATGCGTCTGCAGAAGATGGGCTCGAAGCTCAAGCCTGGCGTCGATTTCGAGATCGTGAACCCGGAAGACGATCCGCGTTATCAAAAGAGCTGGCAGGCGTATCACGAAATCGCCGCGCGTGAAGGCGTGACGCCCGAAAGCGCGAAGGCCGCGCTGCGCAAGTTCAACACGCTGATCGGCGCGATCCTGGTTCATACCGGCGACGCCGACGGCATGATCTGCGGTCTCATCGACACGTATCAGGATCACCTCAAGTTCATCGATCAGGTGTTGGGCAAGTCCGAAGGCGCAAACAACTTCGCGGCGATGAACCTGCTGATGCTGCAAGGGCGCAATCTCTTCATCAGCGATACCTACGTCAACGAAACGCCGACGCCCGAGCAGCTTGCCGACATGACGATTCTCGCCGCGCGCGAGATCGAGCGCTTCGGCATTTCGCCGAAGGTGGCGCTGGTGTCGAACTCGAACTTCGGCAGCGTGCCGAGCGCGTCGAGCAAGCGGATGGCCGAAGCACGCAAGCTGATCGCCGAACGCGCGCCGGACCTCGAAGTCGATGGCGAAATGCACGGCGACGCCGCGTTGTCCGAAGCGGTACGCAAGGCTTCGTTCCCCGGCACGACGCTCACCGGCGAAGCGAACCTGCTCATCATGCCGAACGTGGAAGCCGCGAACATCACGTACAACCTGCTCAAGATGGTGAGCGGCGAGGGCGTGACGGTCGGACCGTTCCTGCTGGGCGCGGCAAAGCCCGTGCACATCCTGACGCCGGCCGCGACCGTGCGACGGATCATCAATATGACGGCGGTGGCTTCGGCGAACGCGAAGGTGGCGAATAACAAGTAAGGGCAAAACGGCGGCTTCTCGGAGAGGTCGCCGCTTCTCTTTGGACGCACGAAAGACAAAAGGGCGGTCCTCGCGGATCGCCCTTTTGTTTCAAACAGCGCGTAACCCAGGTCTTACGCTACCTGTCGCGCCTGACCGCCCTCGTTGTTTCTCCACCGCGTCAGCAGCGCATTCCACTTGATCCGCGCCGCCTTCACGTTGTTGTCCTTCACGTGGCCGTAACCGCGCATCGAATCCGGCAGATTCGCCAGTTCGATGGCAAGCGCCAGCTTCTGCGGCGTCAATCCGTCGATCAGCTCCTTCACCAGCGCCTCGTATTCCACGATCAGCGCGCGCTCCATCTTCCGCTCCTCGGTTCTGCCGAACGGATCGAGCGCCGTGCCGCGCAGAAACTTGAGCTTCGCGAGCCCGCGCATGGCGGACATCATCCACGGGCCATATTGCTTTTTCACCAGATGGCCGTGCTGGTCCTTCTTCGACATGCTCGGCGGCGCGAGATGGAACTTGATCTTCCAGTCGCCTTCGAAACTGTTCTTCACCTTGTCGAGGAAAGCGGGGTCCGCATAGAGACGCGCGACTTCGTACTCGTCCTTGTACGCCATCAGCTTGTGCAGATTCTTCGCGACGGTTTCGGTCAATTGATACTGGCCATCGCCGACGCCGAGTTCCGCCTCGGCGGCACGCACCGACGCGACGAGTCGGCCATAACGCGTTGCATACGCGGTGTTCTGATACTTCGCAAGATAGTCGAGGCGCTTGTCGATGAGCGCGTCGAGCGCCTTCGGCGTGTGCAGCGCAATGATCTTGCCCGCGCCTTCCGGCGCGCTGCCGCGTTGCGCTTCGGTCAGCTTGCGTAGCGAGTCGAGATCGTGCGCGGCGCGACGGCCCCATTCGAACGCGGCCAGATTCTTTTCGACTTGCACGGCGTTCAATTCGATCGCGCGCACGAGCGATTCATGCCGCAACGGCACCCAGCCTTTTTGCCATGCGTAGCCGAGCACGAACGGATTCGTGTAGATGGCGTCGCCCATCAGCGCGACGGCGAAGCGGTTGGCATCGACGAGCGCGACATGTTCGCCCGCCGCCGCACGGATGTCGGCTTCAGCGCTCGCGCCGGGAAAGCGCCAGTTCGGGTCCTTGATGAACGCAGCGGTCGGCGTCTGCGCGCTGTTCACGACCACGCGCGTGTGATCCGGCTGCATGCGCGAGCCGCATTCGTCGCTGGCGGTGACGATCGCATCGCAACCGATGACGAGATCCGCCTCGCCCATGGCAATGCGCGTTGCGTGAATATCGCCCGGACGGTTGGCGATCTGCACGTGGCTCATCACCGCGCCGCCTTTCTGCGCGAGGCCGGTGACATCGAGCACGGTCACGCCTTTCTGCTCCAGATGCGCCGCCATGCCAAGCAGCGCGCCGATGGTCACGACGCCCGTGCCGCCGACGCCCGTCACCAGCACGCCATATGGCCGGCCGATATCCGGCAGGTCAGGCGCGGGCAGGGCCAGGCATGCCGCCGGCTTCGACAGTCGTCGCCTTCGGCTTCTTCAACTGACCGCCTTCGACCGTGACGAAACTCGGGCAAAAGCCGTTCAGACACGAATAGTCCTTGTTGCAGCTCGACTGATTGATCTGCCGCTTCGTGCCGTACTCGGTATCGAGCGGTTCGACCGAAAGGCAGTTCGACTTCACCGAACAGTCGCCGCAACCTTCGCAGACCGCTTCGTTGATCACCACGCGCTTCGCCGGATCGGGAAACGCGCCGCGCTTTCTGCGGCGGCGCTTTTCGGTCGCGCAGGTTTGGTCGTAGATCAGGATGGACGTGCCGGGAATCTCGCGTAGTTGCCGCTGAATGTCGTCGAGTTCATCGCGATGATGCACGTCGATGCCCGGCGCGAGTCCCGTGCTCGGCGTGTACTTCTCGGGCTGATCCGTGACGATGACGATGCGCGCCGCGCCTTCCGCCGCGAGCTGATGCGTGATCTGCGGCACGGTCAGCACGCCGTCGACAGGTTGGCCGCCGGTCATCGCGACGGCGTCGTTATAAAGAATCTTGTAGGTGATGTTCACCTTCGCCGCTATCGCCGCGCGAATGGCGAGCAGGCCGGAGTGGAAGTAGGTGCCGTCGCCGAGATTGGCGAAGACATGCTTGTCGTTCGTGAACGGCGCCTGGCCGACCCACGCGACGCCTTCGCCGCCCATCTGACTGAACGTGCTCGTGCTGCGGTCCATCCACACCGTCATGTAGTGGCAGCCGATTCCCGCCATCGCGCGCGAGCCTTCAGGCACGTTCGTCGACGTGTTGTGCGGACAGCCCGAGCAGAACCACGGCTTGCGCTCCACTTCCACACGCGGACGCGCAAGCGCTTTCTCTTTCGCCTCGATCACGGCGATGCGCGCCGCGATGCCCGCGCGCACATCGGCGGGCAGATCGAACTTGTCGAGACGCGTCGCAATGGCCTTCGCGATGATCGCTGGCGAGAGTTCGTAGTGCGCGGGCAGCAGCCAGTTGCCCATCGGCACGGACCATTCGCCGCCTGCACCGTCTTTCTCGTCGAACTTGCCGAAGACGCGCGGACGTTGCGCATCGGGCCAGTTGTACAACTCCTCCTTGATCGCGTATTCGAGAATCTGGCGCTTTTCCTCGACCACCAGAATCTCGTCGAGACCACGCGCGAATTCGTGCGCGCCTTGCGCTTCGAGCGGCCACACGCAGCCGACCTTATAGAGACGAATGCCGATCTGTGCGCAGGTGGCGTCGTCGAGACCGAGATCGGTCAACGCCTGACGCACGTCGAGGTACGCCTTGCCCGCCGTCATGATGCCGAAGCGTGCGTTGGGCGAATCGATTTCCACGCGGTCCAGCTTGTTCGCGCGGACGTAGGCGAGCGCGGCGTACCACTTGTAGTCGAGCAGACGCGCTTCCTGCACGAGCGGCGGATCGGGCCAGCGAATGTTCAGGCCGCCGTCGGGCATGGCGAAATCGGTCGGAATCACGATCTTCGTGCGATGCGGATCGATATCCACCGACGCCGACGATTCCACCACGTCGGTCACGCATTTCATCGCGACCCAGAGGCCGGAGTAGCGGCTCATCGCCCAGCCGTGCAGGCCGAAGTCGAGATATTCCTGCAC
Source organism: Caballeronia sp. LZ001 (assembly GCF_031450875.1). Classification (NCBI taxonomy): domain Bacteria; kingdom Pseudomonadati; phylum Pseudomonadota; class Betaproteobacteria; order Burkholderiales; family Burkholderiaceae; genus Caballeronia; species Caballeronia sp. LZ001. The sequence continues at coordinate 3,561,682 of NZ_JARTVX010000004.1, forward strand.
GTTCGACGGAAACAGAACCGGCAGGCCGCACGCCTTGAAAATGTGTTCGGATTGATGCGCGAGCGTCGATGACTTCGCGGCGTGGTCGTCACCAGCGAGCACGAGCACGCCGCCGTGCGTCGCCGAACCAGCCGAATTACCGTGTTTGAAGACATCGCCGGTGCGGTCGACGCCCGGACCCTTGCCGTACCACATCGAGAAGACGCCGTCGTATTTGGCGCTCGGGTACAGGTTGACCTGTTGCGAGCCCCAAACGGCGGTGGCCGCGAGGTCTTCGTTGACGCCGGGCTGAAACACGACCTGATGTCCGGCGAGATGCTTTTTCGCCTTCCAAAGCGACTGGTCGAGTCCGCCGAGCGGCGACCCGCGATAACCGGAAATGAATCCAGCGGTGTTAAGGCCAGCGGCTTTGTCGCGCTCTTGCTGCAGCATCGGCAGACGCACCAGCGCCTGGATGCCGCTCATATAGGCGCGGCCGCGTTCCAGCGTGTATTTGTCGTCTAGCGTGACGGATTTGAGTGCGGCTTCTAGCGAAGCTCTTTGTTCTGCGTCTAGCGGGGCGTTCATTCTGTGTACTCCTCCACCCGAGTTTGGGATCACCAAAGCATGTTCCGGGCCGCAGCGTCTTGTGAACGCTCAGGCCGGGACTTCCCAGTTTGCCGATGCTCACGGATTTCAGACAGTGGTACTAACCCGTTGAAAAATACGCACTTACTCGCGCTTTGCATTAAAACGTTGCCGCAAGTGGGCGATTCAGGACAGTTTTGTTACGGCGTGTAAGTTCGACCGAATCGCGGAACCCATGCGCGGATGCATGTCTAAATGAGCGCTTGTGGAGAATGCGCGCCATTCCGGAAGGAATGCGGCGGTCGTTGCAAGTGCCGTAAATCGCAGTCAGAAGGAGTCAATAAAAAATGAAGCAACGTCACATCCAGAGCTTTTTAATGGTCTCGGCGGCCTTTTTCGCTATCAACGCACCGATTGGCGGTGCGCGTGCGAATGCGCCGCAAAATGCGGCATCGCCCGTTTCGCGAGTTTCGCAAGTCCGCGTGCCGTCGGCACAAACCGGCGCCGGCATGCGCCGTGAATCCGAACGCAGCGACGACACGGCCGCATAAAGCTAATCGCTCTCTTCTTCGCTCCTCGGCGTTGTCGAACGAACCGCGGAAAAGAAGAAGGGACATGAACCTGAGTGGTCATGTCCCTTTTCTTTTGGCGCTTGCGCCGTTTTCTAGTTGGCGGTCGTGTCTTTCAGCACGCCACGGCGCATCTGATCCAGTTCGATCGATTCGAACAGCGCCTTGAAGTTGCCTTCACCGAAGCCCTGATTGCCCTTGCGCTGAATGATCTCGAAGAAAATCGGCCCGATCTGGTTCTCGGTGAAGATTTGCAGCAGGATTTCGTCGTGCACACCGTCGATCAAAATCTTGCGCTTCTTTAGTTCCGCGACCGATTCGCCGTGGTCCGGCACGCGCCGGTCCACGAGTTCATAGTAAGTGTCGATGGTATCGAGAAGCGCGATTTTCGACGCGCGAAGGCCGTCGACCGTGTTGTAGATGTCGTCCGTCCCGAGCGCGATGTGCTGAATGCCTTCGCCGCGATACGCGTCCAGATATTCCTGAATCTGGCCGGCATTTTCCGAACCTTCTTCGTTGATCGGAATTCGGATCTTGCCGCAGGGCGAGCTCATCGCCTTGGACTTGACAGCCGTCACTTTTCCTTCGATGTCGAAATAACGCGCTTCGCGGAAATTGAAAAGCCGCTCGTAAAACTCGGCCCATTCAACCATCCGGCCGCGATGCACGTTATGCGTGAGGTGATCGATATACGTGAGGCCGTTGCCAACCGGATTCGGCGAAGCGCCGGGAATCGGCTCGAAATCGACGTCGTAAATGCTGATGTCGCCGATGCTGCCCGGCTGTGCGCCGTTCTTACCGCGCCAGCGATCGACGAAGTAGATCAGCGAATCGCCGATTCCCTTGATCGCCGGAATGTTCAATTCCATCGGGCCATTCTTGTTGTCGAAGCCCCACGCGCCCAAGTCCAGCGCGCGTTTATAGGCTTGAGCGGCATCGGCGACGCGGAATGCGATGGCGCAAATCGACGGGCCGTGCAGACGCGCAAAGCGCTGCGCGAACGAATCCGGCTCTGCATTGACGATGAAATTGATTTCGCCTTGCCGGTAAAGCGTCACGTCCTTGTGACGGTGCCGCGCAATGGCGGTGAAACCCATTTGCTCGAACAGTTTGCCGAGCGCGACGGGATCGGGCGCGGTGTATTCGATGAATTCGAAGCCGTCGGTGCCAACGGGATTTTCCCAAGTCGATGCGGTCATGCGCGTGTCTCCTGATGTTCGTTTCGATATCGAGACAGTCTAGTCAAGCTGGCGAAGCAAAAGCTTGCGAAACAAATCGCGTGTTTCTAAGATTGCGCAACAACCTGCCGTCTCACGCTTCAAACGAGCCAGAACGTGCCCGAAATAGAACTCGACACCATCGACAGGAAGATTCTCGCGATCCTTCAGGAAAACGGCAGGCTTTCGAATCAGGAAATCGCGGATAGAGTCAGTTTGTCACCGAGTCCGTGCTTGCGGCGCATTCGGCGCCTGGAAGAACTTGGCGTGATTCGCGGCTACGTCGCGCTGCTCGACGCGAAAAAGCTCGGGCTTGGGCTGCTCGCCTACATCAACGTGCGACTGGAAAAACGCGGCGGCGTTCCACTCGCGGCCGGGTCGCAGAATCCGCCAACGCATGCCGATCTGTTTCGCGACGCGGTGCGCGCGTGGGACGAAGTCGTCGCGTGCGACGCGATGACTGGCGAAATGGACTTTCTGCTGCGCGTTCAGGTACGCGACATGGAGCACTTTTCGCGCTTCATGCAGGAACGACTGCTGCACCATCCTTCGGTGATCGACGTGCGTTCGAGTTTCTCGCTCGAACGAATCAAGGACACGACGGCGCTGCCGTTGCGTTGAAATGAAAAAAGGGCGGTCAGAGCCGCCCTTTCTTTGGTGAGATACGTGGACTGCGATTCAGGCCACGGTTGCCGCAGGCATGAACGCCTGAAAAACCTTCGACGCCCGATGTGCCTGCCGTTTGATCGCGTAATCGAAGACGGCGGCCTGTTCCTGAAGCATCTCGGCCATGATGCTGCCTTGATCGGCGGGCGCGAGCGAGAGATACGCGTCCGCTTCGCCATACGCGTATTCGATCTTCATCCCCGATTTCCGGGCGATGTGCATCATGGTCTTGTTGCGCGACAAACAATGCATGTAGAGCTGCGAGACTTTCGAATTGCGGCTGCGCATGGCGGCGCGCTCGAACATTTTGGTGCCGATGCCGCGGCCACGCGCGCTTTCGAGAACTGAGACGCCGAATTCGGCGGTGCGCTTTTCACCATCGACTGGAAGATAGGCCAGATGGCCGACGCCGATCAACTGCAGCGCGTTGTCGAACACGCCAAAAACGGCGTCGTTAGCAAAGTTGATGTTGCGAACGTAATTCTCGATGACGTGATCCGGCACGATTTGCCCGAAACGCAGCAGTCGGTCGTCTTCGTCGAGCGCGAGGAAGTGTGTCTGCAGCCGTTCGCGATCAGCCGACGACAACTCGCGGACCATAACCGGCAGACGCGCGGATGCAGGCAGCGGATCGCTAGCGACTATCTGCGCGGCAGTGCGGTCGATGTTCAATTCCACGATGATTCTCCTCGGTGATACGGGCATGTTGCACAGCAAAAACGATTTTAGCCCAATCGAGGAAAGCGGGTACGGGAAAACCCTTAATCAAAGCTGGAGGACACGTTCTAAATAGCTACGGAAAACGTTTGTAATCTATAGAAATCAATGTCTTATAGAATGTGTCAGCGTGCAACAGCTTCATGCTGCGACGCAATATCGCTCAGGCTTCAGTATTCAGGCCGCTTTCAATCATCGCGACGACTTGCTCGCCGAACTCACGATACCCGAGCCTGCCGCCCGGTTTGAGCCACGTGAAAGTCCAATTGATCATGCCGAAAACCATCATGGTCAGCGCGGTTTGATTTTCTCTCGTTACGCGCTTCGGGTACGCGCGCGCCAGTTGTCGCGCGAACGCAGCGACGATATCCCGCTGGCGATCCAGAACGATCTCGCGCTGCACGTCTTCCAGATATTTGACGTCGTTCAATAGCGCGACGTGCCGGCTATGAGAGGTCTCGTATTCGGCAAGGAACGCCCGCACCAGTTCAGCGAAAGCCTCGCGCTCGCCCAGTCCGCGTCGCTGGCTCGCGGCTTCCACTTCCGCGATGATCAGCATCAGCCGCTTGGTGTAGCGGTCGAGCAGATCGAAAAGAATCGCTTCCTTGCTCTCGTAATAGTGATAGAGGCGCGCTTTCGACGTGCCGCTCGCTGCGGCCAAGTCGGCCATCGACGTGCTGGGGTAACTCGTCTGCGCGAATTTCGCGGCGGCAAGCTCCAGAATCTGTTCGCGTTGCGTCTCGTGATCGGGCGCTTTGGTTCGGGCCATTGGGTCGGAAGATGCGTTCTTGTCGGTTTTAGCGCCGCAATTCGGCCTGCACGATATCCGACGGCGTGCCGCGTATTTTAAGCCGCCCCGCCGTGACGAGTTCGCGGCATCGCCAGAAAGCGATCGAATCGCTGAGAAGGAAATCGAAGCGGCGCGCCATTGCGCCACCGGCGATCCGCCGCGCGGGCTGCCATTCGGGGCTGGCTAGGTCGAGCAGGGCTTCGTCGACGTCGAACCAGCTTCCCGAAACCAGCATGTTGTCGCGCAGCCGACGTGTCTCCGCGCTCGCATGCTTCGCCTCCTGCCATTCGAGCGCCAGCCGGCTAATGCGCAGCACCGAAATCGGCGCGGCGCTCGGCAACTTCTTTAGCAACTGTCCAGGTGAAAACATGCCGACAGCGGTCGCGCGATCGGCACGCCGGAGCGGATCTGAATGCGCGTCGGATGCTTCGATCGACAGGTCGTCGTAGTTGAGCTTCGCCTCGTTAAGACGTTGCGGCACATTGCGCAGATGGTAGGCGACGCGCCGCAAGGTGAGCTGGTCGGCCGCGCTCTGTCCGTGCCACACGACAATCTGCGCGTCGCCGCGCACGAGGCGTGTCAAGAGCGCCTGCTGCGCTTCGAGTTCGTCCTCGAAATCATTCGTGCTGTTGAGCACTTGACGCCAAAACGCTGCGCGCGTGAGCGAAGTGTCGTCGGCGTCTCTGAGCGGGCCGACCGCGAGATCGTCGCGCAGAGGGATGACACGGTCTGGACGGTCGGCTAGTCGAAGCGCTTCGGTGAGAGACAGGGCCGCGCTGTCGCCATTGGTGACGTGGATCGTGGTCATTGTTGTGGATTTGCCAGAAGGACTCGCGTTTTGCCGCTCGGACGAGCAGCAATCAGTCTACGCGAATCGATTTGCGACCGGCTGTGGGCTGGCGCGCTTCGGCAAACCATTTCAGAAGCGCGAACGGCGCGACCGCGAGGCCACGCCGTTCTAGCCGAAAGACGCCTTATCGCGTGCCGCTGGCGGCGAAATCCTCGGCGTCGACGTCGTAGCCGGACGGTTCCCAGTGCACCGCGAACAGCGCGATCAAGCCGAGAAGCGGCGCAACCGCGATGATCCAGAACACCTTCGTGCCCAGCGCCGCCGACAGCACCGGAAACAGGAACAGGGACACGGTGGAACTAGCGCGCATCAACGTCTGATTGAAGCCGACGCCCACGCCGCGCAATGACGTCGGATAACTCAGCGACGCAAACGTCATGCTGTGCGAGCCTGGTCCGACGCCCTGGCCGAGCAGGAACGCAGCGAGCAGCGCGATCGCGATCGCCACCTGCACACCGGTTGCCGGTTTGCCGACGACAGCGAGCCCGACGAGCGCCACCAACTGAAACGCGTAGCCGATCACGGTCAGATTCCACGCGCCGTACTTCGGCACGGTGCGCACGGAGAACAGGCCGCCCGTGAACGCGAACAGCAGATTGAGCGCGAGCGAGGCGAGAATCGTGGTGAGCATCGATTGCGCGAGGAAGCTCGAAATGATCACCGGCAAGCCGAACGCGACCGCGTTGTAGGCGAAGGACGATGCAATCGCAATGACGGTCGCGAGCACGGTCCTGCGTAAATACACGCCACGCAGAAGCGCGCCGTAGTTGCTCCACGTTGCCTTGCGCGCCTTTGGAACGGTCGATGCAGCCGCTTCGACGCGAACCTCGACGCCATACGAACGTTTGAGAATCTCGGCGGCGCCCTTGAGATCGCCCTGATTCGCGGCCCACACGGGCGACTCGCTCATGTAACGGCTGCGAATCGCGATGATGAGAATGGCCGGCACAGCGCCGAAGCCAAGAATCAGCCGCCACAGCAAGCCTGCGTGATGCGCCGGCAGCACCGCGTACAAACCGAGCACCAGCAGATAGGACACGCTGATCGCGGCGTACCAGGTGGGACACCACATGGCGACGCGCGCGGCCTTGTTGCCACGGCCTTGCAGACGCGAAAATTCGGCGAGAAAGGCCATTGCCACCGGAAGATCGATGCCAACGCCCAGCCCCATCACGAAGCGCGCGCCGCCGAGCACCCACGCGTTGGGCGCGAATGCGCAGGCAATGGCCGCGATCACGAAGAAGAACATATCGGCCATGAAGACGCGGTATCGGCCGATCTTGTCGGTGAGATAGCCGCCGAGAAATGCGCCGATGATCGCGCCGAACGTGATTGCCGATGCGACGAAACCGGTTCCGGTCGGGCTCAGCGAGAACTCACGGGCGATGTCCTTGATGCCGAACGCGAGCGCGCCGAGATCGTAGGCATCGAGGAAAATGCCGCCGAGCGCGATGGCGACGACCACGCGCGCGTCGCTGCCGATGGCGGCGCCACGATTGACGAGGCTGGAGACATCGGCGGCGCTGCGGATGACGGGGCGCACATCGGCGGCGGCCGGAGCGGAAGCGCGTTCGGACGCGAGTGAGACGGACATAAGCGGGCGGAAAGTGAAAAAGTGTTGATGCAGCGAATCGCGCGATGCTACTGGCAGGGCTTGCCGCGACCAAATCCTTTTTTGTTATTTAATGACTTACGCGCGCCGGCGGGCTTTTCAGGCTGCAAGTTTCATCGGCGCGGATGCGACAATCGCGGCTCTTTCTCTTTTTCCATTCAGCATGGCGCCTGCAGAAAACATCGAAACGGTGAACGTCGCGGTCGTCGGTGGCGGACCGGCCGGGCTCATGGCCGCCGAGGCGCTCGCGGCGGGCGGCGCGCGCGTGGATGTCTTCGACGCGATGCCATCGGTCGGCCGCAAATTCCTGATGGCGGGCAAGGGCGGCATGAATCTGACGCACTCCGAAGCTGCCGACGCGTTTCTAGGCCGCTACGGCGCGCGCAGCGCCGAAATCGCGCCGCTCCTTGCTCGCTTCGATGCCGACGCGCTTCGCCAATGGGTGCACGGCCTTGGCGTGGAAACGTTCGTCGGCAGTTCCGGCCGCGTCTTTCCGCGCGACATGAAGGCCGCGCCGATGCTGCGGGCCTGGCTGCATCGGCTGCGCGCGTCCGGCGTGACGCTGCACATGCGGCATCGATGGCTCGGTTTCACCGACGACGGCGCCTCGATCTCGCGCTTCGCGACGCCCGACGGGGAAAAGTGCATTCGTCACGACGCGCTGATCCTCGCAGCGGGAGGCGCGAGCTGGCCGCAACTCGGCTCGGATGGCGGCGCAATTGCGCATCTCGCCGCGCGCGGTGTGCCGGTGCGGCCTTTCGTGCCGTCCAATTGCGGCTTCGATACCGACTGGTCGCCGCATTTCCAAAGCCGCTTCGCGGGCGAGCCGCTCAAGGCGGTGGCGATCGGTGTGGCGCGCGCGGACGGCCGGCTCGACTGGCGCACCGGCGAAGCGCTGATTACAGACAATGGTATCGAAGGAAGTCTGATTTACGCGCTGTCGGCGTCAATCCGCGATCGGCTCGCCGAATGCGACGGCGGAGCATCGACGATTCTGCTCGATCTCGTTCCGCAGCTTTCCGCCGAGCGGGTGCGTGCGGAGGTGCTGCATCCACGTGGCGCGCGCTCGCTGTCGAGTCATTTGCAAAGCCGCCTGCATTTGACCGGCGTGAAAGCGGGCTTGCTGCGGGAATGTCTGACAAACGCGGATTTCGGCGATCCCGAAACGCTCGCCGCACGCATTAAGGCGCTGCCGTTGCGCGTTTTACGCCCGCGTCCGATCGCCGAGGCGATCAGCAGCGCGGGCGGCGTGGCGTTCGAAGCGCTCGACGAGCGCTCGATGCTTACCGCGCTGCCCGGCGTCTTCTGCGCGGGCGAAATGCTCGACTGGGAAGCGCCGACAGGCGGTTATTTATTGACGGCGTGTTTTGCGAGCGGGCTCGTGGCTGGGGAAGGCGCGCTCGCGTGGCTGGCGTCGCGCGGCTGAGGCGCGCTCAGGCGGCCACCAAGCGCCACAACGAAGTCACTTCCTTCGAGCGCGCCGCATACAGCGGATCGGTTTTATCGAATGCACGCGGATGCTGCGGCCGAATATCGATGCGGCCATCCACTTTCAATTTCGCCGCGTCGATCCACTCCTGCAGCTGCGCGCGCGTGCGCAGCCCGAGATGCTCGGCGAAATCGGACAGAATCAGCCAGCCTTCGCCGCCGGGCGTGAGATGCGCGGCGAGGCCATCGAGAAAACCGCGCAGCATCCGGCTTTCGGGATCGTAGATCGCGTGCTCGATCGCCGAACTCGGCCGCGCGGGCAGCCACGGCGGATTGCACACGACGAGCGGCGCGCGTCCTTCAGGAAAGAGATTCGCTTCGACCACATTCACTTGGCGATTCAGCCCGAGCAGCCCGATGTTCTCGCGTGCACAAGCCAACGCACGCGGATCAAGGTCCGTCGCGACGATTCGTTCGACGCCGCGCCGTGCAAGCACCGCCGCCAAAACGCCGGTACCGGTGCCGATATCGAAGGCCAGCGAAGTCGACGGAAGCGGCTGATTGGCAACGAGGTTGATATATTCGCCGCGCACAGGCGAGAAAACGCCGTAATAGGGATGAATTTTCCCGCCCACCGCCGCGACATCCACGCCTTTCTTGCGCCACTCGTGCGCGCCGACTAGCCCGAGCACTTCCCGCAACGAAACCACCGACGCGTCACGAGCTGCGCCGTACGCTTCTTCGCACGCCTCCTGTACATTCGGCGCGCGGCGCAGCGGAATCGCATACTGCTCGTCTAGCGGCAGAAGCAGCATCGCCAGCGTTCGCGCACGTTGCGACTGCGCCAGACGATGCAGATTGAAGGTATCGACCGGCGAAGCAGCCGCCGCTTTTTCCCTTTCCGCCGCCGCCTTTTTCGGCTTGCGCGGCTTGTTGTCGATACGGCGCGCCATCGCCTGAAGCAACTGCCGCGCGTTCTGATAATCTCCGCGCCAAAGAATGCCGGTTCCTTCGCAAGCAAGGCGATACGCGTTGTCGGCCGTCATCTGGTCGTCGCCAATGACAATGCGCTTTGGCGCCGGGTTGCTACTTTCCGAACGCCAGCGGGCGGAGCGTTCTTCGCCGTCCTCTTCCCAGTGCAGGATCGGCGGAGTGTCGGCGTGAGGCGTGCTTTTAGATTGCATTGTTGTCTTTTGATGTGCGGGCCAGCGGCTGCCGGCCGCAAAGTGAACTGGCAGCATTTTGATGCCATTTCACTCGCGCCGGTCGCACCTTTCGAGTTTTGAAGGCGAATCGGGCGCGGTCGATCAGGCACAATCCACGTTTTGTCACAATCGAGCGCTCGTCGGAACGCCATCGCCGAATGAAATTCAGAATCATTGCCTCGCTGTGCGCGGCCGCGCTTGCTGCGCAATTCGCCTTCGCGCCGCAGACGCTCGCCGCCGAGTCCGCCGACGCCGCGGCCAATGAACATTGGTTCAGCGCCTGGGGCACGGTTTTGCAGTCCATTCCCCAATTAGCCAATCTGCCGCCGCTGTACCGGGCACCTGAAGTGGGCGGGCGGACGGTTCGGCAGTTGATCTATCCGCAACTCGACGGGAAACGACTTCGGCTGCGCGTCAGCAATCTGTATGGAACGGAGCCGCTTGTCATCGAATCGATGAGCGTCTCGAATGCCGTCAGCGGCAGCAGTCCGGCCATCCGCGCGGGTAGCGCAAAGCCAGTGGCGTTCGGTGGACACAACGCGGTAACCGTTCCGCCGGGCGGCCAGGCGACCAGCGATCCCATAGCGTTCGATGTCACCGCGTTCCAGCCACTCGCTGTGAGCACATTCATGGGTAAGGACCAGAAACTCGTGGCGTGGCATCGGGTTTCGAGTCAGGTTAATTACGTTTCGTCGCCCGGCAATCACGCAAACGACGCTTCCGCCGATGCATTTCGCACGCGCTTCACCCAATACGCGTGGCTGACGAATGTGTCGGTCGAGCATCCGTCCGCGCAGACGGTGGTGGCAATCGGCGATTCAATCACCGACGGCATGCGCTCGACGCTGAACGCCAACCGAAGCTGGCCGGATGTGCTCGCCAGACAGGTCGCGCAGAAAAGTGGCGGTCAGGCGGCGATAGTGAACGCGGGCATCAGCGGCAATCGGCTCCTCAGCAATTCGCCGTGCTATGGAGAGGCGCTCGTCAGCCGTTTCGAGCGCGACGCACTGCGTCAGCCGGGCGTGCGGGCGATCATCGTGTTGATCGGCATCAACGACATCAACTTTGCGGCGATGCCCGCGCACGCCGGACTCGACTGCGACGCGCCGCACACGGAAGTCAACGCCGACGCGCTGGTGCGCGGATACCAGCGGCTGATCGCGCAGGCGCATCAGCGCGGCATCAAGATCTACGGCGCGACGCTCACGCCCGCAGCGCTGCCGCCGGAACGCGAGGCCATCCGGACGGCGGTGAACGCGTCGATCCGTTCGAGCCATGCGTTCGATGGCGTGATCGATTTCGATCAAGCGCTTCGCGATCCGGCGCGCCCGAACGTCCTGCAACGGCGTTTCGATAGCGGCGACCACATCCATCCAAGCGATGCCGGCTACGCAGCGATGGCCGCAGCCGTTCCCTTCGACATGGTGTTTGGGCAGGCAAAAGCGGCGCATTGAGGTGCTTCAAAAAAAGTTGGCTCGCTGTCTTGCCATCGGCGTTCGCATCGCCTAATATTTCGCTCCTCGTCGCAAGACGGGAGCCGCCAGCGAAACAGGCGGCCTCGAAGTCGGCAGATTTTGACGCGAAAGCGGAAATAAGCTGTTGACAACGAGGAAAAGATTCCTCATAATCTCGTTTCTCTGCTGCAGATGCAGCGACGCAAGACGAAGCGGTGCTGAGCAAAATGCTTGGTGCGCTTGGCGGGAAGTCTTGGCGAATGTGCTCTTTAAAAACTAACAGCCGATAAGTGTGGGCACTTGATGGCGCGAGCGGTTCTGACCTTTCGGGGTTGGGACGTTTAGCGAAAGTTATCAAGTCTCACACAGTATTAGAGGAAGGTTTATCTGTCGAAAGACGGATTGATCATCGTCAGTACGTTGAGTGAGCGACCGGTTGGTAAAACAACCGAAAACAGTAACAGGCATTGAACTGAAGAGTTTGATCCTGGCTCAGATTGAACGCTGGCGGCATGCCTTACACATGCAAGTCGAACGGCAGCACGGGGGCAACCCTGGTGGCGAGTGGCGAACGGGTGAGTAATACATCGGAACGTGTCCTGTAGTGGGGGATAGCCCGGCGAAAGCCGGATTAATACCGCATACGATCTACGGAAGAAAGCGGGGGATCCTTCGGGACCTCGCGCTATAGGGGCGGCCGATGGCAGATTAGCTAGTTGGTGGGGTAAAGGCCTACCAAGGCGACGATCTGTAGCTGGTCTGAGAGGACGACCAGCCACACTGGGACTGAGACACGGCCCAGACTCCTACGGGAGGCAGCAGTGGGGAATTTTGGACAATGGGGGCAACCCTGATCCAGCAATGCCGCGTGTGTGAAGAAGGCCTTCGGGTTGTAAAGCACTTTTGTCCGGAAAGAAAACCTGCCTGTTAATACCGGGTGGGGATGACGGTACCGGAAGAATAAGCACCGGCTAACTACGTGCCAGCAGCCGCGGTAATACGTAGGGTGCGAGCGTTAATCGGAATTACTGGGCGTAAAGCGTGCGCAGGCGGTCTGTTAAGACCGATGTGAAATCCCCGGGCTTAACCTGGGAACTGCATTGGTGACTGGCAGGCTAGAGTATGGCAGAGGGGGGTAGAATTCCACGTGTAGCAGTGAAATGCGTAGAGATGTGGAGGAATACCGATGGCGAAGGCAGCCCCCTGGGCCAATACTGACGCTCATGCACGAAAGCGTGGGGAGCAAACAGGATTAGATACCCTGGTAGTCCACGCCCTAAACGATGTCAACTAGTTGTTGGGGATTCATTTCCTTAGTAACGTAGCTAACGCGTGAAGTTGACCGCCTGGGGAGTACGGTCGCAAGATTAAAACTCAAAGGAATTGACGGGGACCCGCACAAGCGGTGGATGATGTGGATTAATTCGATGCAACGCGAAAAACCTTACCTACCCTTGACATGGACGAAACCCGGGTGAGAGCTTGGGGTGCTCGAAAGAGAATCGTCGCACAGGTGCTGCATGGCTGTCGTCAGCTCGTGTCGTGAGATGTTGGGTTAAGTCCCGCAACGAGCGCAACCCTTGTCCTTAGTTGCTACGCAAGAGCACTCTAGGGAGACTGCCGGTGACAAACCGGAGGAAGGTGGGGATGACGTCAAGTCCTCATGGCCCTTATGGGTAGGGCTTCACACGTCATACAATGGTCGGAACAGAGGGTTGCCAAGCCGCGAGGTGGAGCCAATCCCAGAAAACCGATCGTAGTCCGGATCGCAGTCTGCAACTCGACTGCGTGAAGCTGGAATCGCTAGTAATCGCGGATCAGCATGCCGCGGTGAATACGTTCCCGGGTCTTGTACACACCGCCCGTCACACCATGGGAGTGGGTTTTACCAGAAGTGGCTAGTCTAACCGCAAGGAGGACGGTCACCACGGTAGGATTCATGACTGGGGTGAAGTCGTAACAAGGTAGCCGTATCGGAAGGTGCGGCTGGATCACCTCCTTTCTCGAGCTTAAACGCTCGCCCACTCAAGTGTTCACGCTTATCGGCTGTCAGAAAGACAGGCTAAGGGTCTGTAGCTCAGTCGGTTAGAGCACCGTCTTGATAAGGCGGGGGTCGTTGGTTCGAATCCAACCAGACCCACCACCCGGGCAAGCGGTGCTTAAAACGACCAAGCGAGCAGACTGAGTCAGGCACACACGGGGGGATTAGCTCAGCTGGGAGAGCACCTGCTTTGCAAGCAGGGGGTCGTCGGTTCGATCCCGTCATCCTCCACCAATCCTCAATGCACAGCGCTGAACGCGGGGTTCAACGTTGCGCATTGGCGATTGAGCCAGTCAGCACGGGTAGGTGATTGAATTTGATCACGCTATCGGCTGTCGTTCTTTAACAATCTGGAAGAAGTAGTAAAGAGATTATTCGAAAGCACTTAGAGATGGGTGTGAGTAGGGTAATCAGGGTTGTGATTGTATCAAGTATGAAAAGGTGATCGAAAGATTGCTTTGGAATACGGCACAACGCGAATACTCAACCTATGACGGTGGGCTTAAAGGCAGCAATGCTGGCAGACACACTCGTTATAGGGTCAAGCGAACAAGTGCATGTGGTGGATGCCTTGGCGATCACAGGCGATGAAGGACGCGGTAGCCTGCGAAAAGCGGTGGGGAGCTGGCAAACGAGCTTTGATCCACCGATATCCGAATGGGGAAACCCGGCCCGAATGGGTCATCCTAAGCTGAATCCATAGGCTTAGTGAAGCGAACGCGGTGAACTGAAACATCTAAGTAACCGCAGGAAAAGAAATCAACCGAGATTCCCAGAGTAGTGGCGAGCGAAATGGGATCAGCCTGTACTCTTTATCTGTGTTGTTAGCTGAACGCTCTGGAAAGTGCGGCCATAGCAGGTGATAGCCCTGTAAGCGAAAACAGCGTGGAAGAACTAGGGGTACGACAAGTAGGGCGGGACACGTGAAATCCTGTCTGAAGATGGGGGGACCATCCTCCAAGGCTAAATACTCGTGATCGACCGATAGTGAACCAGTACCGTGAGGGAAAGGCGAAAAGAACCCCGGGAGGGGAGTGAAATAGATCCTGAAACCGCATGCATACAAACAGTCGGAGCCTCGCAAGGGGTGACGGCGTACCTTTTGTATAATGGGTCAGCGACTTACGTTCAGTAGCGAGCTTAACTGATTAAGGCAGGCGTAGCGAAAGCGAGTCCGAATAGGGCGATCAGTTGCTGGGCGTAGACCCGAAACCAAGTGATCTATCCATGGCCAGGTTGAAGGTGCGGTAACACGTACTGGAGGACCGAACCCACTAACGTTGAAAAGTTAGGGGATGAGCTGTGGATAGGGGTGAAAGGCTAAACAAACTTGGAAATAGCTGGTTCTCTCCGAAAACTATTTAGGTAGTGCCTCGTGTATCACCTTCGGGGGTAGAGCACTGTCATGGTTGTGGGGTCCATTGCGGATTACTACGCCATAGCAAACTCCGAATACCGAAGAGTGCAATCACGGGAGACAGACATCGGGTGCTAACGTCCGGTGTCAAGAGGGAAACAACCCAGACCGCCAGCTAAGGTCCCAAAGATTGGCTAAGTGGGAAACGAAGTGGGAAGGCAAAAACAGTCAGGAGGTTGGCTTAGAAGCAGCCACCCTTTAAAGAAAGCGTAATAGCTCACTGATCGAGTCGTCCTGCGCGGAAGATGTAACGGGGCTCAAGCCAGTCACCGAAGCTGCGGATGCATATTTATATGCATGGTAGGAGAGCGTTCCGTAAGCCTGCGAAGGTGCGTTGAAAAGCGTGCTGGAGGTATCGGAAGTGCGAATGCTGACATGAGTAGCGATAAAGGGGGTGAAAAGCCCCCTCGCCGTAAGCCCAAGGTTTCCTACGCAACGTTCATCGGCGTAGGGTGAGTCGGCCCCTAAGGCGAGGCAGAAATGCGTAGCTGATGGGAAGCAGGTCAATATTCCTGCACCATTGTTAGATGCGATGGGGGGACGGATCGCGGAAGGTTGTCCGGGTGTTGGACGTCCCGGTCGCTGCATTGGAGAAGGTGCTCAGGCAAATCCGGGCACAGGATTCAAGGGTGTGGCGCGAGCTTCCTCGGAAGCGAAGCAATTGGAAGTGGTTCCAAGAAAAGCCTCTAAGCTTCAGTCTAATAGTGACCGTACCGCAAACCGACACAGGTGGGCGAGATGAGTATTCTAAGGCGCTTGAGAGAACTCGGGAGAAGGAACTCGGCAAATTGGTACCGTAACTTCGGGATAAGGTACGCCTCTGTAGCTTAACCAGCCTGCGCTGGAAGGGTGAAGAGGTTGCAATAAACTGGTGGCTGCGACTGTTTAATAAAAACACAGCACTCTGCAAACACGAAAGTGGACGTATAGGGTGTGACGCCTGCCCGGTGCCGGAAGATTAAATGATGGGGTGCAAGCTCTTGATTGAAGTCCCGGTAAACGGCGGCCGTAACTATAACGGTCCTAAGGTAGCGAAATTCCTTGTCGGGTAAGTTCCGACCTGCACGAATGGCGTAACGATGGCCACACTGTCTCCTCCCGAGACTCAGCGAAGTTGAAGTGTTTGTGATGATGCAATCTCCCCGCGGCTAGACGGAAAGACCCCATGAACCTTTACTGTAGCTTTGCATTGGACTTTGAACCGATCTGTGTAGGATAGGTGGGAGGCTATGAAACCGGAACGCTAGTTTCGGTGGAGCCGTCCTTGAAATACCACCCTGGTTTGTTTGAGGTTCTAACCTTGGTCCATGATCTGGATCGGGGACAGTGCATGGTAGGCAGTTTGACTGGGGCGGTCTCCTCCCAAAGTGTAACGGAGGAGTACGAAGGTACGCTAGGTACGGTCGGAAATCGTGCTGATAGTGCAATGGCATAAGCGTGCTTAACTGCGAGACCGACAAGTCGAGCAGGTGCGAAAGCAGGTCATAGTGATCCGGTGGTTCTGTATGGAAGGGCCATCGCTCAACGGATAAAAGGTACTCTGGGGATAACAGGCTGATACCGCCCAAGAGTTCATATCGACGGCGGTGTTTGGCACCTCGATGTCGGCTCATCTCATCCTGGGGCTGTAGCCGGTCCCAAGGGTATGGCTGTTCGCCATTTAAAGAGGTACGTGAGCTGGGTTTAAAACGTCGTGAGACAGTTTGGTCCCTATCTGCCGTGGGCGTTGGATATTTGAAGGGGGCTGCTCCTAGTACGAGAGGACCGGAGTGGACGAACCTCTGGTGTACCGGTTGTCACGCCAGTGGCATCGCCGGGTAGCTATGTTCGGAAGAGATAACCGCTGAAAGCATCTAAGCGGGAAACTCGCCTTAAGATGAGATATCCCCGGGGCTTCGAGCCCCTTGAAGGGTCGTTCTAGACCAGGACGTTGATAGGTCAGGTGTGTAAGTGCAGTAATGCATTGAGCTAACTGATACTAATTGCCCGTAAGGCTTGATCCTATAACCAGTGTGTTTGAACCACTGGCGAGTTATGCGTGTGCGACAATCGCCACCCAACATTTACTGCTTCTTCCCGGATTGGTTGTGTGCCCACCCGGCGCACGACAACAAGTCATGCCTGATGACCACAGCGAGTTGGTACCACCCCTTCCCATCCCGAACAGGACCGTGAAACGACTCCACGCCGATGATAGTGCGGATCTCCCGTGTGAAAGTAGGTAATCGTCAGGCTCCTCATGCAGCAACAAAAACCCCACCCCCAAACAGGTGGGGTTTTTGCGTTTTGCTTTCAACTATAAGTGAGAGCCTCAGTTAATGCGGGTCGCGCGGAAGGCTTGACAACACCGTGTTTCTTCCCCATAATCGATAGTTCTCTGCGGAGGGGTGCCCGAGTGGCTAAAGGGGGCAGACTGTAAATCTGTTGGCTTACGCCTACGTTGGTTCGAATCCAACCTCCTCCACCAGAATTCAAGCGGTAGGGAATCCAGCCCAAGCGGGTGTAGCTCAATGGTAGAGCAGAAGCCTTCCAAGCTTATGACGAGGGTTCGATTCCCTTCACCCGCTCCAGTGTCGGTTTGTAGTGCCCATGTGGCTCAGTGGTAGAGCACTCCCTTGGTAAGGGAGAGGTCGGCAGTTCGATCCTGCCCATGGGCACCAGAAGTATTAGTCTAGTAAGTTGCGCGTGGCGCAAGGTGCGAAAATCCTGTTAGGAGTCGAAAATGGCCAAAGGTAAATTCGAGCGGACCAAGCCGCACGTGAACGTGGGCACGATCGGTCACGTTGACCACGGCAAGACCACGCTGACGGCAGCGATCACGACGGTGCTGACCAAGAAGTTCGGCGGCGAAGCGAAGGCATACGACCAGATCGATGCAGCGCCGGAAGAAAAGGCACGCGGTATCACCATCAACACCGCGCACGTCGAGTACGAAACGGCTAATCGCCACTACGCACACGTCGATTGCCCGGGCCACGCTGATTATGTGAAGAACATGATCACGGGCGCAGCGCAGATGGACGGCGCAATCCTGGTGTGCTCGGCCGCTGACGGCCCGATGCCGCAAACGCGTGAGCACATCCTGTTGGCGCGTCAGGTTGGTGTGCCTTACATCATCGTGTTCCTGAACAAGTGCGACATGGTGGACGACGCCGAGCTGCTCGAACTCGTCGAAATGGAAGTGCGCGAGCTTCTGTCGAAGTACGACTTCCCGGGCGACGACACGCCGATCATCAAGGGTTCGGCCAAGCTGGCGCTGGAAGGCGACACGGGCGAGCTGGGCGAAGTGGCGATCATGAATCTGGCCGACGCGCTGGACACGTACATCCCGACGCCGGAGCGCGCAGTGGACGGCGCCTTCCTGATGCCGGTGGAAGACGTGTTCTCGATCTCGGGTCGCGGCACGGTGGTGACGGGTCGCGTGGAGCGCGGCGTGGTGAAGGTTGGTGAGGAAATCGAAATTGTCGGTATCAAGCCGACGGTGAAGACGACTTGCACGGGCGTGGAAATGTTCCGCAAGCTGCTGGACCAAGGTCAAGCGGGCGACAACGTCGGTATCCTGCTGCGCGGCACGAAGCGTGAAGACGTGGAGCGTGGTCAGGTTCTGGCCAAGCCGGGTTCGATCACGCCGCACACGCACTTCACGGCTGAAGTGTACGTGCTGAGCAAGGACGAAGGCGGCCGCCACACGCCGTTCTTCAACAACTACCGTCCGCAGTTCTACTTCCGTACGACGGACGTGACGGGCTCGATCGAGCTGCCGAAGGACAAGGAAATGGTGATGCCGGGCGACAACGTGTCGATCACGGTGAAGCTGATTGCACCGATCGCCATGGAAGAAGGTCTGCGCTTCGCTATCCGCGAAGGCGGTCGTACCGTCGGCGCAGGTGTGGTTGCCAAGATTATCGAGTAAGAGCCAGAAATCTCTCGGTAGTCTGTAGTTTTCGGGGTCGGCGAAACCGTCGACCCCAAATGGTTTAGGGGTATAGCTCAACTGGCAGAGCGTCGGTCTCCAAAACCGAAGGTTGGGGGTTCGATTCCCTCTGCCCCTGCCAAATTATTGCGCCAAGTGGCGCTGCTTAAGGTGCTATGGCGAATCCTTCCGTCGAAACTGTAAATACTTCCGGCGACAAGTTGATGTTGGTGGCGGGCGTATTGTTGGTCTTGGCCGGGTTCGTGGGTTTCTTCTGGCTGTCAGGCCAAGAGTGGTACGTCCGCGGCGCAGCGCTGGCTGTTGGTGTCATCGCGGGTGTCGCAGTCGGCCTCCTCTCGACGCCGGGCAAGGGCTTCATCGCCTTCGCGAAAGACTCCTATAAGGAAGTCCGCAAGGTTGTCTGGCCCACCCGCAAGGAAGCAACGCAAACGACCCTCGTGGTCTTCGCGTTTGTTTTAATCATGGCCATCTTCCTTTGGCTTAGCGATAAGTCGATCGAATGGGTGATTTTCTCGGCGATTCTGGGTTGGAAATGATATGAGCGATACTCCGGCATCCCCGAGCGGAAAACGTTGGTATGTGGTGCACGCCTACTCCGGAATGGAGAAGAGCGTGCAACGTGCGCTTCAGGAGCGTATCGACCGAGCAGGCATGCAAGATCATTTCGGTCAAATTCTCGTTCCGACCGAAGAGGTGGTTGAGGTCAAGGGCGGTCACAAGTCGGTTACTGAGCGTCGTTTCTTCCCTGGCTATGTCCTGGTGGAAATGGAGATGACGGACGAAACCTGGCACCTGGTGAAGAACACTGCGAAGGTCACCGGCTTTGTTGGTGGAGCGCGCAATCGTCCGAGTCCCATCTCGCCGCGTGAAGTCGAAAAGATCATGTCGCAGATGCAGGAAGGCGTCGAAAAGCCGCGGCCCAAGACGTTGTTCGAAGTTGGCGAGATGGTTCGAGTGAAGGAAGGTCCTTTCACCGACTTCAACGGCAACGTCGAAGAAGTGAACTACGAAAAGTCCCGAGTCCGTGTGTCTGTCACGATTTTTGGGCGCTCGACGCCGGTCGAACTCGAGTTCGGTCAGGTCGAAAAGGTTTAAAAAGTTTTATCGCGTGAGGCCTTTGGGTTCTCGCGCGATTTTGCGCTTACAGTCCGCGTAATGGCTGTTGAGGAGCGTCAGTAGGCATCGTTGTTGAACGCGCGCTATCACTCATCGAACGTTTCGGCGTTCAGCAGAGGTTTTCAAAATGGCAAAGAAAATCATCGGCTTTATCAAACTGCAGATTCCTGCAGGTAAAGCCAACCCGTCGCCGCCGGTCGGTCCGGCACTGGGCCAGCGTGGCCTGAACATCATGGAGTTCTGCAAGGCGTTTAACGCGCAGACTCAGGGCATGGAGCCGGGTCTGCCGGTGCCGGTCGTAATCACGGCATTCGCGGACAAGAGCTTCACGTTCATCATGAAGACGCCGCCCGCTACCGTTCTGATCAAGAAGGCAGCCAAAGTCGACAAGGGTTCGGCAAAGCCGCACACCGATAAGGTCGGCAACATCACCCGCGCTCAAGCGGAAGAAATCGCGAAGACCAAGATGCCGGATCTTACGGCAGCTGATCTTGACGCCGCCGTGCGCACGATCGCCGGCAGCGCCCGTTCGATGGGCATCACTGTGGAGGGCGTGTAAATGGCTAAGCTTTCTAAGCGCCTTCAGGCATTCGCAAGCAAGGTTGATCGCCAGAAGCTGTACCCGATCGACGACGCATTGGCTCTCGTGAAGGAATGCGCGAGCGCCAAGTTCGACGAGTCGATCGACGTCGCAGTCCAACTCGGCATCGACGCGAAGAAGTCGGACCAAGTGGTTCGCGGTTCGGTCGTTCTGCCGGCAGGCACGGGCAAGTCGGTTCGTGTTGCTGTGTTCGCGCAAGGCGAAAAGGCCGAGCAAGCACGTGCAGCGGGCGCAGACATCGTGGGTATGGAAGACCTGGCCGAGCAAGTCAAGGCTGGTAACCTGAATTTCGACGTCGTGATCGCCTCGCCGGACACGATGCGCGTCGTTGGTACGTTGGGCCAGATCCTCGGCCCCCGCGGCCTGATGCCGAACCCGAAGGTCGGTACGGTCACTCCGGACGTCGCGCAAGCTGTGCGTAACGCGAAGGCTGGTCAAGTCCAGTTCCGCGTCGACAAGGCCGGTATCATTCATGGCACGATCGGTCGCGCATCGTTCGAACCGGCTTCGCTGCGTCAAAACCTGGCGGCACTGGTCGACGCGCTGCAAAAGGCCAAGCCGGCCACGAGTAAGGGCGTGTACCTGCGCAAGATCGCTCTGTCGAGCACGATGGGTGTCGGCGTACGCGTGGATCAAGCCACGCTCGCGCAGCAGTAAAGAATTTGGGCGCGGTCTTGAGGCCGCGCTGTAAAGGGCTTTGGGCGGTTGCGAGGTTGCAGTCTGAATCGAGCAACCGGTTGTCAAAGACCGTTGGTGGTGGCGTCGCGGTTGGGCACTGCCTTAATTCAAGCCAACGCAGATGGCGAACCCGAAACGGTTTTGCAGTGGTTGAAGTCGGTTGTCGTGCGCTGTGATGCGAACACCAATCGATCGAGATACTCCTAACAGTCGGACGCCGTTGTCGAACGTGGTGCATGAGGGTTGGTAACCCGAGTGCATCGAATCTGGAGGTTTAACCGTGCCACTGAACAAAGAAAGTAAGCAGGCAGTCGTCGCTGAAGTCGCCGCGCAAGTCGCGAAGGCTCAGACGATGGTGCTCGCTGAGTATCGTGGGATCACGGTTGGCGATCTGACCAAGCTGCGCGCGAAAGCGCGTGAGCAACAGGTGTATCTGCGCGTGTTGAAGAACACGTTGGCGCGTCGCGCCGTCGAAGGTACCCCGTTCGCTTCGCTGGCTGAGCAGATGACCGGTCCTCTGATCTACGGCATCTCGGAAGATGCCATTGCCGCTGCCAAGGTCGTCAATGACTTCGGCAAGAGCAATGACAAGTTGATCATCAAGGCTGGTTCCTACGAAGGCAAGGTGATGGACAAGGCAGGCGTGCAAGCGCTGGCCAACATCCCGAGCCGCGAAGAACTGCTCTCCAAGTTGTTGTTCGTCATGCAAGCACCTGTTTCCGGCTTTGCGCGCGCTTTGGCCGCGCTGGCAGAAAAGAAACAAGGCGAAGCTGCATAACGCACACGCTTGGGCGCCAGTCGCTCAGTTAGGTATTAGCTAGATCGCTAGCTCGATCCGAATTCAATCTAGGAGTATTTCAAATGGCAATCGCAAAAGAAGACATCCTCGAAGCCGTTGGCTCGATGTCGGTTCTCGAACTGAACGAGCTGGTCAAGGCGTTCGAAGAGAAGTTTGGCGTGTCGGCAGCTGCTGTTGCAGTCGCTGGCCCCGCAGGCGGCGGCGCTGCTGCTGCTGTTGAAGAGCAAACCGAGTTCACCGTGAACCTGCTCGAAGTTGGTGCGAACAAGGTTTCCGTGATTAAGGCCGTTCGTGAACTGACGGGTCTTGGCCTGAAGGAAGCGAAGGACCTGGTCGACGGTGCACCGAAGCCCATCAAGGAAGCGGTGCCGAAGGCTGCTGCTGACGAAGCAAAGAAGAAGTTGGAAGACGCAGGCGCGAAAGCTGAAATCAAGTAAGTTTCATTGCGCTGTGTTGAGGCTGGCGGTTTTCCACCGCCGGCCTTTTTGTGCTTTGTGAGGGCAGAGTTTTTATGCGTGTAATCAAGCATAAATGTCCTCGCAGAGGCCAAAGAGAACAGTCGGGTCAGCATGAATTTCCGGCAGTTCTCTTTGTCTTCTGAAGCGACTGCAGAAGGCAAGTTTGGTCGGGTAGCGGGAAACACAGGCATCCGCTGCCGTCAGCCAGCGGTTGGTAGCGGCCAACCACCAAGCTTCTAGATTCGCGCGTCCTCCCCGGACATTCGCGCGAATCTCAGTCGGTGAACACCGGGCCGTGACGTCGAGGTATCCCGCCTCGCCAACGCCCGCCGTGATTCGGAGATCGTATGCAATATTCCTTCACCGAGAAGAAGCGTATTCGCAAGAGTTTCGCGAAACGCCCCATCGTTCACCAAGTTCCCTTTTTGCTGGCGACCCAGCTTGAATCATTCCAGACGTTTCTGCAAGCGGATACGTCCTCCACGCAGCGCAAGGCGGAAGGCCTGCAAGCTGCATTTACCTCTGTTTTTCCGATCGTTTCGCACAACGGGTTTGCGCGTCTCGAGTTCGTCAGCTACATGCTGTCGCCGCCCGCGTTCAACATCAAGGAATGTCAGCAGCGCGGCCTGACGTACTGCTCCGCCTTGCGCGCGAAGGTGCGTCTGGTTTTGCTCGACAAGGAATCGCCGAGCAAGCCGGTGGTCAAGGAAGTGAAGGAACAGGAAGTGTACATGGGCGAAATTCCGCTCATGACGCCGACGGGTTCGTTCGTCATCAACGGTACCGAGCGCGTGATCGTGTCGCAGCTTCACCGTTCGCCTGGCGTGTTCTTCGAACACGACAAGGGCAAGACGCATAGCTCCGGCAAGCTGTTGTTCTCGGCTCGTATCATCCCTTACCGCGGTTCGTGGCTCGACTTCGAGTTCGACCCGAAGGACGTGCTGTACTTCCGCGTCGACCGTCGCCGCAAGATGCCGGTCACGATTCTGCTCAAGGCTATCGGCATGACGCCGGAGCAAATCCTCGCGAACTTCTTCGTGTTCGACAACTTCGCGCTGATGGGCGAAGGCGCGCAAATGGAATTCGTGCCGGAGCGTCTGCGCGGTGAAGTCGCGCGCTTCGACATCCAGGACCGCGATGGCAATGTCATCGTCACGAAGGACAAGCGGATCAACGCGAAGCACATTCGCGACCTCGAAAACGCCAAGACGAAGTTCATCTCGGTGCCCGAGGACTATTTGCTCGGCCGCGTGCTGGCGAAGAACGTGATCGATCCGGAAACGGGCGAAGTGATCGCGAACGCCAACGAGGAAATCACCGAGACGGTGCTCGAAAAGCTGCGCGAGGCGAAGGTCAAGGAAATCCAGACGCTCTACACGAACGATCTGGACCAAGGCCCGTATATCTCGTCGACGCTGCGTATCGATGAAACCGCTGACAAGATGGCCGCGCGTATCGCGATCTACCGCATGATGCGTCCGGGCGAACCGCCGACCGAGGAAGCAGTCGAGGCATTGTTCAACCGTCTGTTCTACAGCGAAGACGCGTATGACCTTTCGAAGGTCGGCCGCATGAAGTTCAATCGCCGCGTTGGCCGCGATGAAATCATCGGCCCTATGACGTTGCAAGACGACGACATCCTCGCGACCATCAAGATTCTCGTCGAGCTGCGTAACGGCAAGGGCGAAGTGGACGACATCGACCACTTGGGCAATCGTCGCGTGCGTTGCGTCGGCGAACTGGCGGAGAACCAGTTCCGCGCGGGTCTCGTGCGTGTCGAGCGCGCGGTGAAGGAACGCCTCGGTCAAGCCGAAAGCGAAAACCTGATGCCGCACGACCTGATCAACTCGAAGCCGATTTCGTCGGCAATTCGCGAGTTCTTCGGTTCGTCGCAGTTGTCGCAGTTTATGGACCAGACCAACCCGCTGTCGGAAATCACTCACAAGCGCCGTGTTTCGGCACTTGGCCCGGGCGGTTTGACGCGTGAGCGCGCTGGCTTCGAAGTTCGCGACGTGCACCCGACCCACTATGGCCGCGTGTGCCCGATCGAAACGCCGGAAGGTCCGAACATCGGCCTGATCAATTCGCTGGCTCTTTACGCGCACCTGAACGAATACGGCTTCCTCGAAACGCCGTATCGCAAGGTGGTGGATAGCAAGGTGACGGATCAGATCGACTATCTGTCGGCGATCGAAGAAGGCCGTTACGTAATCGCGCAGGCGAATGCCGCCGTGGGCGAAGACGGCACGCTGACCGACGAACTGGTTTCGTCGCGTGAAGCAGGCGAAACGCTGATGGTCACGCCGGACCGCATCCAGTACATGGACGTGGCGCCGTCGCAGATCGTGTCGGTGGCGGCATCGCTGATTCCGTTCCTTGAGCACGATGACGCGAACCGCGCGTTGATGGGTTCGAACATGCAGCGTCAGGCAGTGCCGTGTTTGCGTCCTGAAAAGGCCGTGGTCGGTACGGGTATCGAGCGCACGGTCGCGGTCGACTCGGGTACGACGGTGCAGGCATTCCGCGGCGGTGTCGTGGATTACGTCGATGCCGGCCGTATCGTGATTCGCGTGAACGACGATGAAGCCGTCGCCGGCGATGTCGGCGTGGACATCTACAACCTCATCAAGTACACGCGTTCGAACCAGAACACGAACATCAACCAGCGTCCGATCGTCAAGGTGGGCGACAAGGTTGCGCGCGGCGACGTGCTGGCCGACGGCGCATCCACGGATCTGGGTGAGCTCGCGCTCGGTCAGAACATGCTGGTCGCGTTCATGCCGTGGAACGGCTACAACTTCGAAGACTCGATCCTGATCTCGGAAAAAGTCGTGGCGGACGATCGTTATACGTCGATCCACATCGAAGAACTGAACGTCGTGGCTCGCGACACGAAGCTCGGACCGGAAGAAATCACGCGCGACATCTCGAACCTTGCGGAAGTGCAGCTTGGCCGTCTGGATGAGTCGGGCATCGTGTACATCGGCGCAGAAGTCGAAGCGGGCGACGTGCTGGTCGGCAAGGTCACGCCGAAGGGCGAAACCCAGCTGACGCCGGAAGAAAAGCTGCTGCGCGCGATCTTCGGTGAGAAAGCGTCGGACGTGAAGGACACGTCGCTGCGCGTGCCCTCGGGCATGAGCGGGACGGTGATCGACGTGCAAGTGTTCACGCGCGAAGGCATCACGCGTGACAAGCGCGCGCAACAGATCATCGACGACGAACTGAAGCGCTATCGCCTCGACTTGAACGACCAGTTGCGTATCGTGGAAGGCGACGCCTTCTCGCGTCTCGCACGTATGCTGAACGGCAAGGTCGCGAACGGCGGTCCGAAGAAGCTGGCGAAGGGCACGGCGATCGATCTTCCGTACCTCGAAGACCTCGATCACTACCACTGGTTCGATATCCGCCTCGCGGACGAAGAAGCAGCGGCGCAGCTCGAAGCCATCAAGGACTCGATCGAACAGAAGCGTCACCAGTTCGACCTCGCGTTCGAGGAAAAGCGCAAGAAGCTCACGCAGGGCGACGAATTGCCGCCGGGCGTGCTGAAGATGGTCAAGGTGTATCTCGCGGTCAAGCGTCGTCTGCAGCCTGGCGACAAGATGGCGGGTCGTCACGGTAACAAGGGTGTCGTGTCGAAGATCGTTCCGATCGAAGACATGCCGTACATGGCCGATGGCCGTCCGGCCGACGTCGTGCTGAATCCGCTCGGCGTGCCGTCGCGGATGAACGTGGGTCAGATTCTCGAAGTGCATCTGGGCTGGGCCGCGAAGGGTCTCGGCTGGCGTATCGGCGAAATGCTGCAGCGTCAGGCGAAGATCGAAGAACTGCGTCAGTTCCTGACCCAGATCTACAACGAGTCGGGCCGCAAGGAAGAGCTGGAAAGCTTCTCCGACGACGAAATCGTCGAACTGGCGAAGAACCTGCGCGAAGGTGTGCCGTTCGCAACGCCGGTGTTCGACGGCGCAACGGAAGACGAAATGTCGCGCGCGCTGAATCTGGCTTATCCGGATGACATCGCGAAGAACCTCGGCATGACGCCTTCGAAGAATCAGGTCACGCTGCACGACGGCCGAACGGGCGAACCGTTCGAGCGTACGGTCACGGTTGGCTACATGCACTACCTGAAACTGCATCACTTGGTCGACGACAAGATGCACGCGCGTTCGACCGGCCCGTACTCGCTCGTCACGCAGCAGCCGCTGGGTGGTAAGGCGCAGTTCGGTGGCCAGCGTTTCGGTGAAATGGAAGTGTGGGCGCTCGAAGCGTACGGCGCGTCGTACGTGCTGCAGGAAATGCTGACGGTCAAGTCGGACGACGTGACAGGCCGGACCAAGGTTTATGAGAACCTGGTCAAGGGCGATCACGTGATCAACGCCGGCATGCCGGAATCCTTCAACGTGTTGGTGAAGGAAATCCGCTCGCTCGGTATCGATATCGATCTCGACCGCAACTAATCGGACTACGGAGAGAAAGCAATGAAAGCTCTGCTCGATCTATTCAAGCAAGTCCAGCAAGAAGAAGTATTCGACGCGATCAAGATCGGTCTGGCTTCGCCCGACAAGATCCGTTCGTGGTCATTCGGCGAAGTGAAGAAGCCGGAGACCATCAACTACCGTACCTTCAAGCCGGAGCGGGACGGTCTGTTCTGCGCGAAGATTTTTGGTCCGATCAAGGACTACGAATGCCTTTGCGGCAAGTACAAGCGTCTGAAGCACCGCGGCGTGATCTGCGAAAAGTGCGGCGTCGAAGTGACGCTCGCCAAGGTGCGTCGCGAACGCATGGGCCATATCGAACTGGCCTCGCCGGTTGCGCACATTTGGTTCTTGAAGTCGCTGCCGTCGCGTTTAGGCATGGTGCTCGACATGACGCTGCGTGACATCGAACGCGTGCTGTACTTCGAGGCATACGTGGTGATCGATCCGGGCATGACGCCGCTGAAAGCGCGGCAGATCATGACCGAAGAGGATTACTACAACAAGGTCGAAGAGTACGGTGACGAATTCCGCGCCGAGATGGGCGCGGAAGGCGTGCGCGAACTGCTGCGTTCGATCAACATCGACGAACAGGTCGAGATGTTGCGCACCGAACTCAAGAACACGGGTTCGGAAGCGAAGATCAAGAAGTACGCAAAGCGCCTTAAAGTGCTCGAGGCTTTCCAGCGTTCGGGCATCAAGCCTGACTGGATGGTGCTCGAAGTGCTGCCGGTGCTGCCGCCGGAACTGCGTCCGCTCGTGCCGCTGGATGGCGGCCGTTTCGCGACGTCGGACTTGAACGACCTTTATCGCCGCGTGATCAACCGTAACAACCGGTTGAAGCGTCTGCTCGAACTGAAGGCGCCTGAAATCATCGTCCGCAACGAAAAGCGGATGCTGCAGGAAGCCGTCGATTCGCTGCTCGACAACGGTCGTCGCGGTAAGGCAATGACGGGTGCGAACAAGCGTCCGCTGAAGTCGCTCGCCGACATGATCAAGGGTAAAGGCGGTCGTTTCCGTCAGAACTTGCTCGGTAAGCGCGTCGACTATTCGGGCCGTTCGGTGATCGTGGTCGGCCCGACGTTGAAGCTGCATCAGTGCGGTCTGCCGAAGCTGATGGCGCTCGAACTGTTCAAGCCTTTCATCTTCAACAAGCTGGAAGTGATGGGCGTAGCTACGACCATCAAGGCCGCGAAGAAGGAAGTCGAGAACCAGACGCCCGTGGTGTGGGACATTCTCGAAGAAGTCATTCGCGAACATCCGGTCATGCTGAACCGCGCGCCTACGCTTCACCGACTCGGCATTCAGGCTTTCGAGCCGGTGCTGATCGAAGGTAAGGCAATTCAGCTGCACCCGCTCGTTTGCGCGGCGTTCAACGCCGACTTCGACGGTGACCAGATGGCCGTTCACGTGCCGCTGTCGCTGGAAGCGCAGATGGAAGCGCGTACAGCTGATGCTCGCGTCGAACAACGTTCTGTTCCCGGCCAACGGCGACCCGTCGATCGTGCCGTCGCAGGATATCGTGCTGGGTCTTTACTATGCATCGCGTGAAGCGGTGAATGGCAAGGGCGAAGGCATGACGTTCACGGGCGTGTCGGAAGTGATTCGCGCGTACGAGAACAAGGAAGTCGAGCTGGCATCGCGCGTCAACGTGCGGATCACGGAAATGGTCCACAACGAAGACCAGAGCGAAGGCGCGCCGAAGTTCGTGCCGAAGATCTCGTTGTTCGCAACGACGGTCGGCCGCTCGATCCTGTCGGAGATTCTGCCGCCGGGGCTGCCCTTCACCGTGCTGAACAAGCCGTTGAAGAAGAAGGAAATTTCGCGTCTGATCAACACGGCGTTCCGCAAGTGCGGTCTGCGCGAAACGGTGATCTTCGCCGACCAGCTGATGCAAATGGGTTTCCGTCTTGCAACGCGCGCCGGCATCTCGATCTGCGTGGACGACATGCTCGTGCCGCCGCAGAAAGAGACGATCGTCGGTGACGCCGCGAAGAAGGTGAAGGAATACGACCGTCAGTACATGTCGGGTCTCGTCACCGCGCAAGAACGCTACAACAACGTGGTCGACATCTGGTCGGCAACGTCGGAAGCGGTCGGCAAGGCGATGATGGAACAGCTTGCAACAGAGCCGGTGACGGATCGTGACGGCAAGGAAACGCGTCAGGAATCGTTCAACTCGATCTACATGATGGCCGACTCGGGCGCGCGCGGTTCCGCGGTGCAGATTCGTCAGCTCGCCGGTATGCGCGGCCTGATGGCGAAGCCGGACGGCTCGATCATCGAGACGCCGATCACCGCGAACTTCCGCGAAGGCCTGAACGTGCTGCAGTACTTCATCTCGACGCACGGTGCACGTAAGGGTCTGGCGGATACGGCGTTGAAGACGGCGAACTCGGGTTACCTGACGCGCCGTCTCGTCGACGTGACGCAGGATCTGGTCGTCGTCGAAGAAGATTGCGGCACGTCGAACGGCGTGGCGATGAAGGCGCTGGTCGAAGGCGGTGAAGTCGTCGAAGCGCTGCGTGACCGTATTCTCGGTCGCGTCGCGGTGGCGGACGTCGTCAATCCGGAAACGCAGGAAACGCTGTACGCATCGGGCGATCTGCTCGATGAAGACGCGGTCGAGGAAATTGAACGCCTCGGTATTGACGAAGTGCGCGTGCGCACGCCGTTGACCTGCGAAACGCGTTATGGCCTGTGCGCTTCGTGCTATGGCCGCGACCTGGGTCGTGGTTCGCGCGTGAACGTCGGCGAAGCGGTTGGTGTGATCGCGGCGCAGTCGATCGGTGAACCAGGCACGCAGCTTACGATGCGTACGTTCCACATCGGTGGCGCGGCATCGCGTGCGGCGGTTGCTTCGACGGTCGAAGCGAAGTCGAACGGTACGGTGCGCTTCACGGCCACGATGCGTTACGTCACCAACGCGAAGGGCGAGCAAGTCGTCATCTCTCGTTCGGGCGAGGCGATCATCGCGGACGACCTCGGTCGCGAGCGTGAACGTCACAAGATCCCGTACGGCGCCACATTGCTGCAACTCGACGGCGCGCAGATCAAGGCCGGTTCGCAACTGGCTCAATGGGATCCGCTGACGCGTCCGATCATCACCGAGTGGGGCGGTACGGTGAAGTTCGAAAACGTCGAGGAAGGCGTGACGGTTGCGAAGCAGATCGACGACGTCACGGGTCTTTCGACGCTCGTCGTAATCGACGTGAAGCGCCGTGGTTCGCAGGCTTCGAAGAGCGTGCGTCCGCAGGTGAAGCTGCTCGACGCGAACGGCGAGGAAGTGAAGATCCCGAACACCGAGCATTCGGTGCAGATCGGCTTCCAGGTCGGCGCACTGATCACCGTAAAGGATGGTCAGCAAGTGCAGGTTGGTGAAGTGCTGGCACGTATTCCGGTTGAAGCGCAGAAGACGCGTGACATTACCGGTGGTCTGCCGCGCGTGGCCGAACTGTTCGAAGCGCGCTCGCCGAAGGACGCTGGCATTCTGGCGGAAGTCACGGGCACGACGTCGTTCGGTAAGGACACGAAGGGCAAGCAGCGTCTCGTTATCACGGACCTCGAAGGCAATCAGCACGAGTTCCTGATCGCAAAGGAAAAGCAGGTGCTGGTGCATGATGGTCAGGTCGTCAACAAGGGCGAAATGATCGTCGACGGTCCTGCCGATCCGCACGATATCCTGCGTTTGCAGGGTATCGAGGCGCTGTCGCGTTACATCGTGGACGAAGTGCAGGACGTGTACCGTCTGCAAGGCGTGAAGATCAACGACAAGCACATTGAAGTGATCGTGCGTCAGATGCTGCGTCGGGTCCAGATCACGGACAACGGCGACACGCGCTTCATCCCGGGCGAACAAGTCGAGCGGTCGGACATGCTCGATGAGAACGACCGCATGACCGCGGACGACAAGCGTCCGGCCACGTACGAAAACGTGCTGCTCGGTATCACGAAGGCTTCTCTGTCGACCGATTCGTTCATCTCGGCGGCGTCGTTCCAGGAAACGACCCGCGTGCTGACCGAAGCGGCGATCATGGGCAAGCGTGATGATCTGCGTGGCCTGAAGGAAAACGTGATCGTCGGCCGTCTTATTCCGGCTGGTACGGGTCTCGCGTTCCACAAGGCGCGCAAGAGCAAGGAAATGTCGGATCGCGAACGCTTCGACCAGATCGCTGCCGAAGAGGCATTCGATTTCGGTACGCCGGAAACCCCGGCAACGGAGCAGGCGCCGCATACCAACGAGTAAGTTCTCTCGCTGGATTGTCGGTTGCAACATCGAACCGCTCGGCTTTCAGCCGGGCGGTTTTTTTTCGCCGGTTCGTTTTTGACGATTTCCACTCTGCCGATTGGCTAACGCTGTAACGAGCGCCTCGGCAGGCGAGCATGCGTTGTTAGAATTCGGTATCTCCATGTTGTAGTGAGCGTCTCCCGTCCATGTCCCGTCCGCTGCAGATCCTCAAGGAAGTTTTCGGCTATCCGGCTTTTCGCGGACAGCAAGCGGATATCGTCGAACACGTCGCCAACGGTGGCGACTCGCTCGTGCTCATGCCGACGGGCGGCGGCAAATCGCTTTGCTATCAAATTCCGTCGCTCGTGCGCAAGGAAGCGGGCTTCGGCGCGGGAATCGTCGTGTCGCCGTTGATTGCGTTGATGCAGGATCAGGTCGCGGCGCTCACCGAGCTTGGCGTGCGCGCGGCGTACTTGAACTCGACGCTCTCCGGCGCGGAGGCCGCCGCCACGGAGCGCGCGCTGCGCAACGGCACCATCGACCTTTTGTATGTGGCGCCCGAACGTCTCATGACGCCGCGCTTTCTAGAATTGCTCGAAAGCGCGCGCGTGGGTCTTTTTGCCATAGACGAAGCGCATTGCGTATCGCAATGGGGACACGATTTCCGCCCGGAATACATCCAGCTTTCCGTGCTGCACGAACGGTTCCCTTCGGTGCCGCGCATTGCGCTCACGGCGACCGCGGACGCCATCACGCGCGACGAGATCGTGCATCGGCTGGCGCTCGACGACGCGCGTATCTTCGTATCGAGTTTCGATCGGCCGAATATCCGTTACCGGATTGTCGAGAAAGACAACGCACGCTCGCAGTTACTCGATTTCATCCGCGCCGAGCATACGAATACGGACGGCACGACGGACGCAGGCGTCGTTTATTGTCTGTCGCGTCGCAAGGTGGAAGAGACCGCCGAGTGGCTGAAGGGTCAGGGCGTGCGCGCGCTGCCGTATCACGCGGGCATGGAATTCGAGACGCGGCAGAAGCATCAGGAGATGTTTCAGCGCGAGGAAGGCGTCGTGATGTGCGCGACGATTGCGTTCGGCATGGGTATCGATAAACCGGATGTGCGCTTCGTCGCGCATCTGGACTTGCCAAAGAGCGTCGAGGGCTACTATCAGGAAACCGGACGCGCGGGTCGTGACGGCATGCCGGCGAACGCATGGATGGCTTACGGACTCGGCGATGTCGTGCAGCAGCGCAAGATGATCGACGAATCCGAAGCCGACGACGCCCACAAACGCGTACAGACCGGCAAGCTCGATGCGCTCCTTGGCTTGTGCGAAACGGCTGCCTGCCGGCGCGTGCGGCTGCTGGCTTATTTCGGCGAGACGAGCCAACCGTGCGGCAACTGCGACACATGCCTGGAACCGCCCGCGTCGTTCGATGCCACGCGCGAAGCGCAAATGGCGCTGTCCTGCGTCTTCCGCGCGCGCAAAGCGAGCGGCTTTCATTTCGGCGCGGGACATCTGATCGACATTCTGCGCGGGTCGCGCAGCGAAAAGGTCCTACAGCGCGGACACGAAAATTTATCGACGTTCGGCGTCGGCGCCGCGCTTTCCGAGCCGGAGTGGCGCGCGGTGTTTCGGCAGCTCGTCGCTTTTGGCTATTTGGCGATTGACCACGACGGCTTCGGCGCGCTCGTTCTCACCGATGCGAGCAAGCCCGTGCTGAAAGGCGAGGAGCACGTCACGCTGCGCAAATACGTGAAGCCGGTGCGTAGCCGGCAATCGTCGGGACGCACGCGGGAACGCGCCGATCCGACCACGGGCATGTCGCAACGGCAGAAGTCTCGCTGGGAGCGCCTGCGCATTTGGCGCGCAGAAACCGCCAAGAGCGACGGCGTGCCGGCCTACGTCATTTTTCATGACGCCACGCTTGCCGAAATAGCTCGAAGCGATCCCGATACGGTGGATGATCTGCGTCATATCCCGGGCATCGGCGCGCGCAAGCTGGAGCGTTTCGGCGACGAGTTGCTGGATGTCGTGACGACCGAATAAGCCAACGCTTTGCGCGGTACTCCGAAATGCGCGCAACGTGTTGACCCAATTGGGATTTTCAGCATATCATGCTAGGTTCTCGTTCTTGGTCCGTTTTCGGAACCGGCTTAGCGCCGCGTACGATAAGGGATCGAGCTTCTTCGAGAACGTTAGACGCGCATTTTCCGACGCTTTGCCCGTCGAGAATCGCGTTGAATTTGATCATTTTCAGGAATAAACGATGCCAACCATCAATCAATTGGTTCGCAAAGGCCGCACGTCGGAAACGACGAAGAGCAAGTCGCCGGCCCTGCAGGACTGCCCCCAGCGTCGTGGCGTGTGCACTCGCGTGTACACCACGACGCCTAAGAAGCCGAACTCGGCACTTCGTAAGGTTGCGAAGGTTCGCCTGACGAACGGTTTCGAAGTTATTTCGTACATCGGTGGTGAAGGCCACAACCTGCAAGAACACTCGGTCGTGCTGATTCGCGGCGGTCGTGTCAAGGACTTGCCTGGTGTGCGTTACCACATGGTTCGCGGCTCGCTGGATACCCAGGGCGTCAAGGATCGTAAGCAAGCTCGCTCGAAGTACGGTGCGAAGCGCGCCAAGGCTGGCAAGTAAGTCGCCGGTCTGCAGTCATCTGCAAGTTGTTTGAGGTCGCCGTAAGGCGGTTTAGGCGGTGGTGCTGGAATGCCAGTGCTATCGAGTAAGTGGTCACCCGGCCAAGCTGGTTTTGTCGAAAAGATGGATCGGGTTTGTTGGTGGCCGTGGAGCTTAAAGACTCGTTCGGAGTCGGCTCCAACTGAAAAGGTAAAGGAAGAATCATGCCGCGTCGTCGCGAAGTCCCCAAGCGGGAAGTGTTGCCGGACCCGAAATTCGGCAACGTAGATGTAGCCAAGTTCATGAACGTGCTGATGCTCTCAGGCAAGAAGTCGGTTGCCGAGCGTATCGTGTACGGCGCTTTTGAACAGATCCAGACCAAGGGTGGCAAGGACCCGCTGGAAGTGTTCACGGTTGCGCTCAACAACGTGAAGCCGGTGGTCGAAGTGAAGAGCCGTCGCGTTGGTGGTGCCAACTACCAGGTTCCGGTCGAAGTGCGTCCCTCGCGTCGTATGGCATTGGCGATGCGTTGGTTGCGTGAAGCCGCGAAGAAGCGCAGCGAAAAGTCGATGGCCCTGCGTCTTGCAGGCGAACTCTCCGAAGCGGCAGAAGGCCGTGGCGGCGCGATGAAGAAGCGCGACGAAGTTCACCGCATGGCAGAGGCCAACAAGGCATTCTCGCATTTCCGTTTCTAAGCTCCCGCTCGTAGGGCAAACGGAAAAAT
Source organism: Caballeronia sp. LZ001 (assembly GCF_031450875.1). Lineage (NCBI taxonomy): Bacteria > Pseudomonadati > Pseudomonadota > Betaproteobacteria > Burkholderiales > Burkholderiaceae > Caballeronia > Caballeronia sp. LZ001. Next base: position 3,595,859 of record NZ_JARTVX010000004.1, read on the forward strand.
AAGGGCGGGTGCGCTACTCCAGGCGCCTCGCCCGTTTGTGTTAGGACGCTGTCGGCTCGTTATAGATCGAGTCGGCGGGTCGACCAAAAAAGGATCCAAAGTGGCTCGCAAGACACCTATCGAGCGCTACCGCAACATCGGTATTAGCGCTCACATCAACGCCGGCAAAACGACGACGACCGAGCGCATCCTGTTTTACACGGGCGTGAACCACAAGATTGGCGAAGTTCACGACGGCGCTGCAACGATGGACTGGATGGAGCAGGAGCAGGAGCGCGGCATTACCATCACGTCGGCTGCTACCACGGCCTTCTGGAAGGGCATGGGCGGCAACTATCCCGAGCACCGCATCAACATCATCGACACCCCGGGGCACGTCGACTTCACGATCGAAGTGGAGCGCTCGATGCGCGTCCTCGACGGCGCGTGCATGGTCTACTGTGCAGTGGGCGGCGTGCAGCCGCAGTCGGAAACCGTGTGGCGTCAGGCTAACAAGTACAAGGTTCCCCGTCTCGCGTTCGTCAACAAGATGGACCGCACTGGCGCAAACTTCTTCAAGGTCTACGAGCAACTGAAGACGCGTCTGAAGGCGAACCCGGTTCCCGTCGTCGTGCCGATCGGTTCGGAAGAAAACTTCAAGGGCGTGGTCGACCTTCTCAAGATGAAGGCGATCATTTGGGACGAAGCGTCCCAGGGCACGAAGTTCGACTACGTCGACATCCCGGCTGAACTCGTCGACACGTGCAACGAGTGGCGCGAGAAGATGATCGAGTCGGCTGCCGAAGCCAGCGAAGAACTGATGGAAAAGTACCTCGGCGGCGAAGAGCTGACCGAAGCGGAAATCGTCAAGGCGATCCGCGACCGGACCATCGCGTGCGAAATTCAGCCGATGCTGTGCGGCACCGCGTTCAAGAACAAGGGCGTGCAGCGCATGCTCGACGCTGTGATCGACTTCCTGCCGTCGCCGGTCGACATTCCGCCGGTTACGGGTGAACTCGAAAACGGTGAGAAGGGCGAGCGCCGTGCTGCCGACGACGAAAAATTCTCGTCGCTGGCATTCAAGATCATGACCGACCCGTTCGTCGGTCAGCTGATCTTCTTCCGTGTGTATTCGGGTGTGGTCAATTCGGGTGACACCGTGCTGAACGCGACCAAGGACAAGAAGGAACGTCTGGGTCGTATTCTGCAGATGCACGCGAACCAGCGCGAAGAAATCAAGGAAGTGCGCGCAGGCGACATCGCGGCAGCCGTGGGACTGAAGGAAGCGACCACGGGCGACACGCTGTGCGACCCGCAGAGCCCGATCGTGCTCGAACGCATGATTTTCCCGGAGCCGGTGATTTCGCAGGCAGTTGAGCCGAAGACGAAGCCCGACCAGGAAAAGATGGGTCTGGCGCTGAACCGTCTGGCTCAGGAAGATCCGTCGTTCCGCGTTCAAACGGACGAAGAGTCGGGCCAGACCATCATTTCGGGTATGGGCGAGCTCCACCTCGAAATTTTGGTCGACCGGATGAAGCGTGAATTCGGCGTTGAAGCAACTGTCGGCAAGCCGCAGGTTGCGTACCGCGAAACGATCCGCGCGACGGCTGCCGATGTCGACGGCAAGTTCGTCAAGCAGTCGGGTGGTCGCGGCCAGTATGGTCACGCGGTCATCACGCTCGAGCCGAACGAACAGGGCAAGGGCTACGAGTTCCTGGACGAGATCAAGGGCGGTGTGATTCCGCGCGAATACATCCCGGCGGTGGACAAGGGTATCCAGGAAACGCTGAAGTCGGGCGTGCTGGCTGGCTTCCCGGTCGTCGACGTGAAGGTTCACCTGACGTTCGGTTCGTACCACGACGTCGACTCGAACGAAAACGCGTTCCGCATGGCCGGTTCGATGGCCTTCAAGGAAGCAATGCGCAAGGCAAGCCCGGTCATCCTCGAACCGATGATGGCCGTGGAAGTCGAAACGCCGGAAGATTACATGGGCAACGTGATGGGCGACTTGTCGGGCCGTCGCGGTATCGTCCAGGGCATGGAAGACATGATCGGCGGCGGCAAGATCGTTCGCGCCGAAGTACCGCTGTCGGAAATGTTCGGCTACTCGACCTCGCTGCGCTCGCTGTCGCAAGGCCGTGCTACGTACACGATGGAATTCAAGCACTATGCTGAAGCTCCGCGTAACGTTGCCGAAGCGATCATCAACGCCAAGGGCAAGTAAGCCCTGCAAGTCATTCGGCGAGCCACAAGCTTTTAACCGATAAACAATCTCTGAAAGAAGGTAATCATGGCAAAAGGTAAATTCGAGCGGACCAAGCCGCACGTGAACGTGGGCACGATCGGTCACGTTGACCACGGCAAGACCACGCTGACGGCAGCGATCACGACGGTGCTGACCAAGAAGTTCGGCGGCGAAGCGAAGGCATACGACCAGATCGATGCAGCGCCGGAAGAAAAGGCGCGTGGTATCACCATCAACACCGCGCACGTCGAGTACGAAACGGCTAACCGCCACTACGCACACGTCGATTGCCCGGGCCACGCTGACTATGTGAAGAACATGATCACGGGCGCGGCGCAGATGGACGGCGCAATTCTGGTGTGCTCGGCCGCTGACGGCCCGATGCCGCAAACGCGTGAGCACATCCTGTTGGCGCGTCAGGTCGGCGTGCCTTACATCATCGTGTTCCTGAACAAGTGCGACATGGTGGACGACGCCGAGCTGCTCGAACTCGTCGAAATGGAAGTGCGCGAGCTTCTGTCGAAGTACGACTTCCCGGGCGACGACACGCCGATCATCAAGGGTTCGGCCAAGCTGGCGCTGGAAGGCGACACGGGCGAGCTGGGCGAAGTGGCGATCATGAATCTGGCCGACGCGCTGGACACGTACATCCCGACGCCGGAGCGCGCAGTGGACGGCGCCTTCCTGATGCCGGTGGAAGATGTGTTCTCGATCTCGGGTCGTGGCACGGTGGTGACGGGTCGCGTGGAGCGCGGCGTGGTGAAGGTTGGCGAGGAAATCGAAATTGTCGGTATCAAGCCGACGGTGAAGACGACTTGCACGGGCGTGGAAATGTTCCGCAAGTTGCTGGACCAAGGTCAAGCGGGCGACAACGTCGGTATCCTGCTGCGCGGCACGAAGCGTGAAGACGTGGAGCGTGGTCAGGTTCTGGCCAAGCCGGGTTCGATCACGCCGCACACGCACTTCACGGCAGAAGTGTACGTGTTGAGCAAGGACGAAGGCGGCCGCCACACGCCGTTCTTCAACAACTACCGTCCGCAGTTCTACTTCCGTACGACGGACGTGACGGGCTCGATCGAGCTGCCGAAGGACAAGGAAATGGTGATGCCGGGCGACAACGTGTCGATCACGGTAAAGCTGATTGCACCGATCGCCATGGAAGAAGGTCTGCGCTTCGCTATCCGCGAAGGCGGCCGTACCGTCGGCGCAGGTGTGGTTGCCAAGATTATCGAGTAAAATCTCGGGCTCACCTGTCGTTGCCGTACTGAAGTAACGTGACCGAGGCCGGGTGTTCGCCCCAAGCGAATGCCCGGTCTCTCGCTCTTTTGCCAAGTCGGCGGTGCAACATCGCCTCGCTCTTTTAAGGAATTGTCATGCAGAACCAAAAAATCCGTATCCGTCTGAAAGCATTCGACTATCGCCTGATCGATCAATCGGCAGCCGAAATCGTCGATACGGCAAAGCGTACTGGCGCAATAGTCCGTGGCCCGGTGCCGCTGCCGACGCGCATTCAGCGCTTCGACATTCTGCGTTCGCCGCACGTCAACAAGACGTCGCGCGATCAGCTCGAAATCCGTACGCATCAGCGCCTGATGGACATCGTCGATCCGACCGACAAGACGGTCGACGCGCTGATGAAGCTCGACCTGCCGGCTGGCGTCGACGTCGAAATCAAGCTGCAGTAAGCCTCTAAAGCTTCGCCGGGTTTTCGGGTGAAGCTAAGTCTTTGATTGCTTGCAGAAAACGGAAAGCCTTGTTATACTCCAAGGCTTTTCGCGCACTTGCGCAAAAAAGTCCGCCCAGTCTCTCGTAACGAAGTGGACATTTTGTAATCAGCCCCGACCAATCGCAGTCGGGAATGGAGAAAACGATGAGCCTTGGACTCGTAGGTCGCAAGGTTGGCATGACCCGTATCTTCACGCCTGAAGGGGACTCGATTCCCGTCACCGTGCTGGACGTGTCGGACAACCGCGTGACGCAGATCAAGACCGTTGAAACGGATGGTTATACCGCCGTTCAGGTTGCATTCGGTGCTCGCCGCGCATCGCGCGTGACGAAGCCGCTGGCGGGTCACCTCGCCAAAGCCGGCGTTCAAGCTGGTGAAATCCTCAAAGAATTCCAGATCGAATCCGCGAAGGCCGCCGAATTGGCGAACGGCGCTGTGATCGGTACGGACATTTTCGAAGTTGGCCAGAAGGTCGACGTGCAAGGTACGTCGATTGGTAAGGGCTACGCCGGTACCATCAAGCGTTACAACTTCGCCTCAGGTCGTGCCTCGCACGGTAACTCGCGTTCGCACAACGTTCCGGGTTCGATCGGTATGGCGCAGGATCCGGGTCGTGTGTTCCCGGGTAAGCGCATGACGGGTCACCTCGGTGACGAAACCGTCACGGTTCAGAATCTCGAAATCGCTCGCATCGACGCCGACCGCAATCTGCTGCTGGTTCGCGGCGCGGTTCCGGGTGCGAAGGGCGGCAAGGTATTCGTGACGCCGGCCGTCAAGACGCGTGCTGTGAAAGGAGCGAAATAATGGAACTTAAGCTCCTGAATGCCAATGGTCAGGAAGCTGCTGGCGTGAACGCATCGGACGTCGTGTTCGGTCGCGATTACAACGAAGCCCTGATTCACCAGGTCGTCGTGGCTTATCAAGCCAATGCACGTAGCGGCAACCGCGCTCAGAAGGATCGTGAGCAGGTCAAGCACACCACCAAGAAGCCGTGGCGTCAGAAAGGTACGGGTCGCGCTCGTGCCGGTATGTCGTCAAGCCCTTTGTGGCGTGGCGGTGGTCGTATCTTCCCGAATTCGCCAGAAGAAAACTTCTCGCACAAGGTCAACAAGAAGATGCATCGCGCAGGTCTCTGCTCGATCTTCTCGCAATTGGCTCGCGAAGGCCGTATCTCGGTGGTCGAAGACCTCGCGCTCGAAGCGCCGAAGACCAAGCTGTTGGCCGATAAATTCAAGGCGATGGGTCTCGATTCCGTGTTGGTCATCACCGATACGGTCGACGAGAACCTGTACCTCGCGTCGCGCAATCTGGCCCACGTGGCCGTTGTCGAGCCGCGTTACGCCGACCCGCTCTCGCTGATCTACTTCAAGAAGATTCTGATCACGAAGGCTGCGGTCGCTCAGATCGAGGAGTTGCTGTCATGAGCGAGATTCGCAAAAACGATCATCGTTTGATGCAAGTTCTGCTCGCGCCGGTGATCTCCGAAAAGGCGACGCTGGTGGCCGACAAGAACGAACAAGTCGTGTTCGAAGTCGCCCCGGACGCCACGAAGCAGGAAGTAAAGGCTGCTGTCGAGCTGCTGTTCAAGGTCGAAGTCAATTCCGTCAACGTGCTCGTCACGAAGGGTAAAGCCAAGCGCTTTGGCCGCTTCAACGGCAAGCGCAAGGACGTGAAGAAGGCGTACGTCTGCTTGAAGCCCGGCCAGGAAATCAACTTTGAAGCGGAGGCCAAGTAATCATGGCAATCGTTAAAGTTAAGCCGACTTCGCCGGGTCGCCGCGCGATGGTCAAGGTGGTCAACAAGGATCTGCATAAGGGCAAGCCGTTTGCGGCGCTGCTCGATTCGCAGTCCGTGACCGCCGGCCGTAACAACAACGGCCGCATCACCACGCGTCATAAGGGCGGTGGTCATAAGCAGCACTACCGTATCGTCGACTTCCGTCGCAACAAGGACGGCATTCCGGCAAAGGTCGAGCGTCTTGAGTACGACCCGAACCGTAGCGCGAACATCGCGCTGGTTCTGTACGCAGACGGTGAGCGTCGCTACATCATCGCGCCGAAGGGCGTGATCGTTGGTACGCAGCTCATGTCCGGTTCGGAAGCGCCGATCCGCGCAGGCAACACGCTGCCGATCCGCAACATTCCAGTCGGTACCACGATCCACTGCATCGAAATGCTGCCGGGCAAGGGTGCGCAAATCGCGCGTTCGGCTGGTACGTCCGCGATGCTGCTGGCGCGCGAAGGCGTCTACGCGCAGGTTCGTCTGCGTTCGGGCGAAATTCGCCGCGTGCACGTCGAGTGCCGCGCGACGATCGGTGAAGTGGGCAACGAAGAGCATAGCCTCCGTCAAATCGGTAAGGCTGGCGCGAACCGCTGGCGTGGTATCCGTCCGACGGTGCGCGGCGTTGCAATGAACCCGGTCGATCACCCGCACGGCGGTGGTGAAGGCAAGACGGCTGCAGGTCGCGATCCGGTGAGCCCGTGGGGCACGCCGACTAAGGGTTATCGCACCCGTAGCAACAAGCGCACGACGACGATGATCGTCCAGCGCCGTCACAAGCGTTAAGGAGTAGGCAATGACACGTTCTGCTAAAAAAGGTCCGTTCTGCGACGCTCATTTGCTGAAGAAAGTTGAGTCGGCTGCAGCTACGCGCGACAAGAAGCCGATCAAGACCTGGTCGCGTCGCTCGACGATTCTCCCGGACTTCATCGGTCTGACGATCGCTGTTCACAACGGCCGTCAGCACGTTCCGGTGTATGTCACGGAAAACATGGTCGGCCACAAGCTTGGCGAGTTCGCATTGACCCGTACGTTCAAGGGTCACGCGGCCGACAAGAAGGCCAAGAAATAAGGGGCTATCAAGATGGAAGTGAAAGCAATTCATCGCGGTGCCCGCATCTCGGCGCAGAAGACGCGCCTTGTGGCTGACCAGATTCGTGGTTTGCCGGTCGACAAGGCGCTGAACGTTCTGACGTTCTCGCCGAAGAAGGCGGCGGGTATCGTCAAGAAGGTCGTGCTGTCTGCGATCGCGAATGCGGAACACAACGAAGGCGCCGATATCGATGAGCTCAAGATCACGAGCATCTATATCGACAAGGCTGCTTCGTTGAAGCGTTTTACCGCACGCGCTAAGGGTCGTGGTAACCGCATCGAGAAGCAATCCTGTCACATCACTGTGACGGTCGGGAATTAAGGAGCCATACGATGGGACAAAAAATTCATCCGACTGGCTTCCGTTTGGCCGTCAGCCGCAACTGGGCTTCGCGCTGGTATGCGAACAACAGCAACTTCGCGGCGATGCTCCAGGAAGACATCGGTGTTCGTGAGTACCTGAAGAAGAAGCTGAAGAACGCTTCGGTTGGTCGTGTCATCATCGAGCGTCCGGCAAAGAACGCACGGATCACGATTTATAGCTCGCGTCCGGGCGTTGTCATCGGCAAGAAGGGCGAAGACATCGAACTGTTGAAGGCTGAACTGCAGAAGCGCATGGGCGTTCCGGTTCACGTCAACATCGAAGAAATTCGCAAGCCGGAAACCGATGCTCAGCTGATCGCTGACTCGATCACGCAACAGCTCGAACGCCGGATCATGTTCCGTCGCGCGATGAAGCGTGCGATGCAGAATGCCATGCGCCTTGGCGCGCAAGGTATCAAGATCATGAGCGCGGGCCGTCTTAACGGTATCGAAATCGCTCGTACCGAGTGGTATCGCGAAGGTCGCGTGCCCCTCCATACGCTGCGTGCCGATATCGACTACGCAACGTCGGAAGCGAAAACCACGTACGGCATCATCGGCGTGAAGGTGTGGGTCTACAAGGGCGACACGCTGGGCCGTAATGAAGCACCGGTGGTGGAAGAAGTGGCGGAAGACAAGCGTCCGCGCCGCAACGCACGTCCGGGTGGCGATCGCCGTCCGCGCCGTGATGGCGAAGGCGCTCCGGCAGGTGCTCGTCGCGGCGGTCCCCGTCGTGGCGGCGCTGGCGGTGACGCGAAGAGTGGAGAATAACGATGCTGCAACCGAAACGCAGAAAGTATCGCAAAGAGCAGAAAGGTCGTAACACCGGCAAGGCGACGCGCGGCAACGCGGTGTCGTTCGGTGAATATGGTCTGAAGGCTATCGGTCGCGGCCGTTTGACCGCGCGTCAAATCGAAGCCGCGCGTCGTGCAATGACGCGTCACATCAAGCGTGGTGGCCGAATCTGGATCCGCATTTTCCCGGACAAGCCGATTTCGCAGAAGCCGGCAGAAGTACGTATGGGTAACGGTAAGGGTAACCCGGAGTACTACGTCGCTGAAATTCAACCGGGCAAGATGCTGTACGAAATGGACGGTGTCACCGAAGAACTGGCGCGCGAAGCGTTTCGTCTGGCTGCAGCCAAGCTGCCGCTCAAGACGTACTTCGTCGTGCGCCAGCTCGGCGCCTAAGGAGTAAATGATGAAGGCATCTGAACTTCACCAGAAAGACCAGGCCGCGCTCAACAAAGAGCTGACGGACCTGCTGAAGGCGCAATTCGGCCTGCGCATGCAACTCGCGACCCAGCAGCTCACGAACACGAGCCAGCTGAAGAAGGTTCGTCGCGACATCGCACGTGTGCGGACCGTCCTGACTGAGAAGGCGAACCAGAAATGAACGATAGCGTAAAAACCTCGCTCAAGCGGACGCTGGTCGGCAAGGTCGTCAGCAACAAGATGGACAAGACGGTCACCGTTCTGGTCGAGCACCGCGTGAAGCATCCGATCTACGGCAAGTACGTCGTGCGTTCGAAGAAGTACCACGCGCATGATGACGCCAATACGTACAACGAAGGCGATCTCGTCGAAATTCAGGAAACTCGTCCGATTTCGAAGACGAAGGCTTGGGTTGTATCGAAGTTGGTCGAAGCGGCGCGCGTGATCTAAGTCTGTAGTTGTAGTACCGCGATGCAGTAACTAGTGTTGCAGTAAGTTTCGCTTGCAAGACCGAGATTATTTGTTATAATCTCGGTCTTCCCTCTTTGTGGGAGCCCCGTCGCGGGCGAAATTGGTGGGGGAAGCCGGTTCAGGCGCCAGCCTGAGTCGACAGATTCACCGGATTGCGATGGCGGGTTTCGTCTGCCCTCGCTGCCTGTTCTAACCCAAGCAGCCGATTGGCTGACGGGACCAAGACTGACCGGATGCGCCATGGTGGTGTGACCGGATTAAGTTGGGAAAGATAAACCATGATCCAGACCGAAACTCGGCTTGAAGTGGCCGACAACACGGGTGCGCGTGAAGTCATGTGCATCAAGGTGCTCGGCGGTTCGAAGCGTCGTTACGCTAGCATTGGCGACATCATCAAGGTGACCGTCAAGGAAGCGACGCCGCGCGGACGCGTAAAGAAGGGCGAAATTTATAACGCCGTGGTCGTTCGCACGGCCAAAGGCGTGCGTCGCCAGGATGGCTCGCTCATCAAGTTCGACGGCAATGCCGCCGTACTGTTGAACACGAAGCTCGAGCCGATCGGCACGCGTATTTTCGGGCCGGTGACGCGTGAACTGCGTAGCGAACGATTCATGAAGATCGTTTCGCTCGCGCCGGAAGTGCTGTAAGGAGTCGCGATGAACAAGATTCGCAAGGGTGACGAAGTTATCGTCACTACCGGCAAGGACAAAGGCAAGCGCGGTACCGTGCTGGTCGTTGCGGAAGAGCATGTCACGGTCGAGGGTATCAACCTCGTCAAGAAGCATGTGAAGCCGAACCCGATGAAGGGTACGACGGGCGGTGTGGAAGCCAAAACGATGCCGCTGCATATTTCGAACGTCGCATTGGTCGACGCGAATGGCAAGGCGTCGCGTGTGGGCATCAAGGTCGAAGATGGAAAGAAGGTTCGCTTCTTGAAGTCGACCGGCGCCACGCTTAACGCCTGACGCGGAGTTAAAAAATGGCTCGTCTGCAAGAAATTTACAAAGAAACGGTTGTGCCGCAACTGGTTGAAAAGTTCGGCTACAAGTCCATCATGGAAGTGCCGCGCATCACCAAGATCACCCTCAACATGGGTCTTGGCGAAGCGGTCGCTGACAAGAAGATTATCGAAAACGCCGTGGGCGACCTGACGAAGATCGCTGGCCAAAAGCCGGTTATCACGAAGGCGCGCAAGGCAATCGCGGGCTTCAAGATTCGTCAAGGCTACCCGATCGGCGCGATGGTTACGCTGCGCGGTCAAGCGATGTACGAATTCCTGGACCGCTTCGTGACGGTTGCGCTCCCCCGCGTGCGCGACTTCCGTGGCGTCTCGGGCCGTGCATTCGACGGTCGTGGTAACTACAACATCGGTGTGAAAGAGCAGATCATTTTCCCCGAAATTGACTACGACAAGATCGACGCGCTGCGTGGGCTGAACATCAGCATCACGACCACCGCGAAGAGTGACGACGAAGCAAAGGCGCTGCTCGCCGGCTTCAAGTTCCCGTTCAGAAACTGAGGTTACCGTGGCTAAACTGGCACTGATCGAACGTGAAAAGAAGCGCGCACGCCTCGCAGCCAAGTACGCTCCGAAGCGTGCTGAGCTGAAGGCTGTGATCGACGACGCAAGCAAGTCGGACGAAGAACGCTATATCGCCCGTCTCGCGCTGCAACAATTGCCGCGTAACTCGAACCCCACTCGCAAGCGTAACCGCTGCGCGATCACGGGTCGTCCTCGCGGCACGTTCCGCAAGTTCGGACTCGCGCGTAGCAAGATCCGCGAAATCGCATTCCGCGGTGAAATCCCTGGCCTCACCAAGGCGAGCTGGTAATAGGAGAAACATAAATGAGCATGAGTGATCCTATCGCCGATATGCTGACTCGCATCCGCAATGCGCAGATGGTCGAGAAGGTTTCGGTGACTATGCCCTCGTCGAAAGTCAAGGTTGCGATTGCGCAGGTTTTGAAGGACGAAGGTTATATCGACGATTTCGCAGTGAAGGCTGAAGGTGCGAAGTCGGAATTGAACATCGCGTTGAAGTACTACGCTGGCCGTCCGGTTATCGAGCGCCTTGAGCGCGTGTCGAAGCCTGGTCTGCGCGTGTACCGCGGTCGTAACGACATTCCTCAGGTGATGAATGGCCTGGGCGTTGCAATCGTTTCGACGCCGAAGGGTGTGATGACTGACCGCAAGGCGCGCCAGACCGGCGTCGGTGGCGAAGTCATCTGCTACGTCGCTTAACGCCGAAGGGAGAAGAAACATGTCTCGAGTAGGTAAGAGCCCGATCGCGTTGCCGCAAGGCGCCGAAGTGGCCGTCAAGGGCGACGTCATCACCGTCAAGGGTCCGCTCGGCACGATTTCGCAAGCGGGCAATCCGCTGGTGAGCGTGGCGAACGACAACGGTACGTTGAATTTCGCGCCGGCTGACGAAAGCCGCGAAGCGAACGCGATGTCCGGCACGATGCGCGCCCTGGTGGCGAACATGGTGCATGGCGTCACCAAGGGTTTCGAACGCAAGCTGACGCTAGTTGGCGTCGGTTATCGTGCACAAGCGCAAGGCGACAAGCTGAATCTGTCGCTGGGTTTCTCGCACCCCGTGGTGCACCAGATGCCGGAAGGCGTCAAGGCTGAAACCCCGACGCAGACCGAAATCGTGATCAAGGGGATCGACAAGCAGAAAGTCGGCCAAGTCGCGGCGGAAGTTCGTGGCTATCGTCCGCCGGAGCCCTATAAGGGCAAGGGCGTGCGTTATGCCGACGAGGTCGTGATCCTCAAAGAAACGAAGAAGAAGTAAGGGTGCGCAATCATGGATAAGACTCAATCTCGCCTGCGCCGCGCTCGTCAGACGCGTATCAAGATCGCTGAGCTGCAGGTCGCGCGTCTCGCCGTGCATCGCACGAATACGCATATCTACGCGCAAGTTTTCTCGGCATGCGGCACGAAGGTGCTTGCAAGCGCCTCGACGCTGGAAGCCGAAGTGCGCGCTGAACTGGCTGACAAGTCGGGCAAGGGCGGCAACATCAACGCTGCAACCCTGATCGGCAAGCGTATTGCCGAGAAGGCGAAGGCTGCCGGCATCGAATCCGTCGCCTTTGACCGCTCGGGTTTCCGCTACCACGGCCGCGTGAAAGCGCTGGCTGATGCCGCGCGCGAAGCCGGGCTCAAGTTCTAAGGGAAGAATTCGTCATGGCAAAGATGCAAGCGAAAGTTCAGGCTGACGAACGCGACGACGGCCTGCGCGAAAAGATGATTTCGGTCAACCGCGTGACCAAGGTCGTGAAGGGTGGCCGGATTCTCGGTTTCGCCGCACTGACCGTGGTTGGCGACGGCGATGGCCGCGTCGGCATGGGCAAGGGCAAAGCGAAGGAAGTTCCGGTCGCCGTTCAAAAGGCAATGGAGCAAGCCCGCCGCAACATGTTCAAGGTGCCGCTCAAGAACGGTACGTTGCAACACGAAGTGCACGGTAAGCATGGTGCTTCCGCAGTCCTCCTCGCTCCGGCGAAGGACGGTACTGGCGTGATCGCAGGCGGCCCGATGCGCGCAGTGTTCGACGTGATGGGCGTGCAGAACGTGGTGGCCAAGAGCCACGGTTCGACGAACCCGTACAATCTCGTTCGTGCAACGCTCGACGGTCTGCGTAAGCAGTCCACGCCGGGCGACATCGCGGCGAAGCGCGGCAAGTCCGTCGAAGATATTTTGGGCTAAGCCTCGAGGTCATCATGTCTGAGAAAACTGTCAAGATTCAGCTCGTTAAGAGCCTGATCGGGACCCGCGAAACGCACCGCGCTACGGTGCGTGGCCTCGGCCTGCGTCGCCTCAACTCGGTGAGCGAGCTGCAGGACACGCCGGCAGTGCGCGGGATGATCAACAAGGTTTCATACCTCGTTAAGGTCATCGGCTAAGGCCGCCGACTAGGATCCAAGGAGTTGAACATGGAATTGAATAACCTGAAGCCGGCAGAAGGCGCGAAGCACGCTAAGCGTCGCGTCGGTCGTGGCATCGGTTCGGGCCTCGGCAAGACTGCAGGTCGCGGCCACAAGGGTCAGAAATCGCGTTCGGGCGGCTTTCACAAAGTCGGCTTCGAAGGCGGTCAGATGCCTCTGCAGCGTCGTCTGCCGAAGCGCGGCTTCACTTCGCTGACGAAGGAATTCGTCGGTCAAGTGCGCCTGGCTGATCTCGAGAAGTTGCCGGTCGACGAAATCGATCTGTTGGCTTTGAAGCAAGCGGGTCTGGTCGGCGAGCTCATCAAGAGCGCGAAGATCATCAAGACCGGCGAGATCACCCGCAAGGTCACGGTGAAGGGTCTGACGGCAACGAAGGGCGCCCGTGCAGCAATCGAAGCCGCTGGCGGCTCGTTCGCCGAGTAACGCGATTTCGCCGTTACTAGCACTAGCATCGGAGAAGGTTCTTGGCTAACAGCCCGAGTCTCGCAAAACCCGGTCGAAGCGCGGCGAAATTTGGCGATCTGCGTCGGCGTGCAGTGTTCCTGCTGCTGGCGTTGGTTGTCTACCGCATTGGTGCGCATATTCCGGTTCCCGGCATCGATCCGGATCAGCTGGCGAAGTTGTTCCAAAGCCAGTCGGGCGGCATCCTTGGCATGTTCAACATGTTTTCGGGTGGCGCGCTGTCACGATTCACGATTTTCGCGTTGGGCATCATGCCCTACATTTCGGCCTCGATCATCATGCAGTTGTTGTCGATCGTGTCGCCGCAAATGGAGGCGTTGAAGAAGGAAGGACAGGCAGGTCAACGAAAGATTACGCAGTACACGCGGATCTTCACGGTGGTTCTGGCAACATTCCAGGCTTTCGGTATCGCGGTGGCGCTGGAAAATCAGCCCGGCCTGGTGCTGGATCCCGGCATGGTGTTCCGGCTGACGACGGTGGTCACGCTGGTGACGGGCACGATGTTCCTGATGTGGCTTGGTGAGCAGATCACGGAGCGCGGTCTCGGCAACGGCATCTCGATCATCATTTTCGGTGGTATCGCGGCAGGCTTTCCGAATGCAATCGGCGGTCTGTTCGAACTGGTTCGCACCGGTTCGATGAGCATCATCTCGGCGATCATCATCGTCGCGTTGATCGCGGCGGTTACGTATCTGGTCGTGTTCATCGAACGCGGTCAGCGCAAGATCCTCGTGAACTATGCGAAGCGCCAGGTCGGTAACAAGATTTACGGTGGACAGTCGTCACATCTGCCGCTGAAGCTGAACATGTCGGGTGTGATTCCGCCGATCTTCGCGTCGTCGATCATTCTCTTCCCGGCAACCATCCTGAACTGGTTCAGTTCGGGAACGCGTACCGGCTGGTTCGCGAACACGCTGCACAGCGTGGCTGAAGCCCTCAAGCCCGGTCAACCTGTGTACGTGCTGCTGTATGCGTTGGCTATCGTGTTCTTCTGCTTCTTCTACACCGCGTTGGTGTTCAACAGCAGGGAAACCGCCGACAACTTGAAGAAGAGCGGTGCGTTCGTTCCGGGTATTCGTCCGGGCGATCAGACTGCACGGTACATCGACCGCATCCTCACGCGTCTGACGCTGGCCGGTGCGATCTACATCGTGTTTGTGTGCTTGTTGCCTGAGTTTCTGGTGTTGCGCTGGAACGTGCCGTTTTATTTTGGTGGAACGTCGCTGCTGATCATTGTCGTCGTCACGATGGACTTCATGGCTCAGGTGCAGTCGTACGTTATGTCGCAACAATATGAATCGCTGCTGAAGAAGGCAAACTTCAAGGGCGGCAACGTCCCGATGCGCTAGTTAGGACTATGGCCAAAGACGATGTAATCCAGATGCAGGGCGAGGTCATTGAAAACCTCCCCAACGCTACTTTCCGGGTGAAATTGGAAAATGGCCATGTCGTCCTGGGACACATATCCGGAAAGATGCGGATGCACTACATCCGTATCCTACCGGGCGACAAGGTTACGGTTGAATTGACGCCTTACGATTTGTCTCGTGCACGGATCGTGTTCCGGGCGAAGTGATTTGAAAAAAGGGTAATATCATGAAAGTGATGGCATCGGTTAAGCGCATTTGCCGCAATTGCAAGATCATTAAGCGCAAGGGCGTTGTGCGCGTGATTTGCAGCTCTGATCCGCGCCACAAACAGCGTCAAGGCTGAACGCCGCGCTTTTTGCTTGCGCTTTTTGTTTGAGGAAAAACAATGGCTCGTATCGCAGGGGTTAACATCCCGAATCACCAGCATACCGAGATCGGCCTGACGGCAATCTTCGGCATTGGTCGCACGCGTTCCCGCGGCATTTGCAGTGCTGCTGGTGTGGAATTTTCGAAGAAGGTCAAGGACCTCACCGACGCAGACCTCGAAAAGCTGCGTGACGAAGTGGGCAAGTTCATCGTCGAAGGCGATCTGCGCCGTGAAGTGACGATGAACATCAAGCGCCTGATGGACTTGGGTTGCTACCGCGGCATGCGTCATCGCAAGGGTCTGCCCCTGCGTGGCCAGCGCACGCGCACCAACGCCCGTACTCGCAAGGGTCCGCGTCGTGCAGCGCAATCGCTGAAGAAGTAAGCGGAACTGACAGTTACAGGAAAACGTAATGGCTAAGGCTTCGAACAACTCCGCGGCGCAACGCGTTCGCAAGAAGGTCAAGAAGAACGTCGCCGAGGGCGTGGTTCACGTTCACGCGTCGTTCAACAACACCATTATCACGATCACCGATCGTCAAGGTAACGCGCTGGCATGGGCGACCTCTGGCGGCCAGGGTTTCAAGGGCTCGCGTAAGTCGACGCCTTTCGCAGCTCAGGTTGCAGCAGAATCGGCTGGCCGCGTGGCAATGGAATACGGCGTGAAGAACCTCGAAGTGCGGATCAAGGGCCCCGGCCCTGGCCGTGAGTCGGCGGTGCGCGCGCTGCATGGTCTTGGCATCAAGATCACCGCGATCTCCGACGTGACGCCGGTCCCGCACAACGGCTGCCGTCCGCCGAAGCGTCGTCGTATCTAAAGTCGCGCATCAGTTGATTCGCGACCGCATGTTTCCTGTCGATGCGAAAGCGTCGGCGGGCTTCGTGCGTTATGCATCTGCTTCGCGCATTTCACTAAGCCCACCGTTCGGCCTATAGGGTTCGAACTAGCGCAGACGAAAGTTTGCGTGATCAATTTTTAAGGATTCAAAGTGGCACGCTATACCGGTCCCAAAGCCAAGCTGTCCCGCCGTGAAGGCACCGATCTGTTCCTGAAGAGCGCACGCCGCTCGCTCGCCGACAAGTGCAAGCTCGACAGCAAGCCTGGTCAACATGGCCGCATTTCGGGCGCACGTACGTCCGACTACGGCACCCAGTTGCGCGAAAAGCAAAAAGTGAAGCGTATCTATGGCGTGCTCGAGCGTCAGTTCCGCCGCTACTTCGCTGAAGCCGACCGCCGCAAGGGTCCGACGGGCGAGAACTTGCTGCAATTGCTCGAATCGCGCCTCGACAACGTCGTTTATCGCATGGGCTTCGGCTCGACGCGCGCTGAAGCACGTCAGCTCGTGAGCCACAAGTCGATCGTCGTGAACGGCCAAGTCGCGAATATCCCGTCACTGCAAGTGAAGTCGGGCGACGTCATCTCCGTGCGTGAGCAGTCGCGCAAGCAGGCTCGTATCGTCGAAGCGCTGTCGCTCGCCGAGCAAGGCGGTATGCCGAGCTGGGTGTCGGTCGACGCCAAGAAGTTCGAAGGAACGTTCAAGTCGATGCCGGAACGCAGCGATATCGCTGGCGACATCAACGAAAGCCTGATCGTCGAATTGTATTCGCGTTAATCGCGCGGTTAATCGCGCGGTAACCGGATTGGCAGCCGGGGACCCTGATTGCCGGTGGCAAGAGGGCGGCCTCGGCTGTTTTTTTCAGGTTGTTACCGGTCAGCCTTATCGGTGTAACGAGCCGAGGGTATTGAAAAGGAAAACCTATGCAAACCAGTTTGTTGAAGCCCAAGATCATTGCAGTTGAATCGCTTGGCGAGAGCCATGCGAAAGTGGTTATGGAGCCGTTCGAACGCGGCTATGGCCACACCTTGGGCAACGCGCTTCGGCGCGTGCTGTTGTCGTCGATGGTGGGCTACGCGCCGACCGAAGTGACGATTGCAGGCGTAGTGCACGAATACTCGACGCTCGACGGTGTGCAAGAGGATGTGGTCAACCTGCTGTTGAACCTGAAGGGCGTCGTCTTCAAGCTGCATAACCGCGACGAAGTCACGGTGACGCTGCGCAAGGAAGGCGAAGGCCTCGTCACGGCTGGCGATATCGAACTCGCGCATGATTGCGAGGTCATCAATCCCGGTCACGTGATTGCCCATCTCTCGAAGGGCGGCAAGCTCGACGTCCAGATCAAGATTGAAAAGGGCCGTGGCTACGTGCCGGGCAACGTGCGTCGTTATGGCGAGGAATCGGCCAAGATCATCGGTCGTATCGTGCTTGACGCGTCGTTCTCGCCGGTTCGCCGCGTGAGCTATGCCGTGGAAAGCGCGCGTGTCGAACAGCGTACCGACCTCGACAAGCTCGTGATGAACATCGAAACCAACGGCGTGATCTCGCCGGAGGAAGCGATCCGTCAATCGGCGCGCATTCTGGTCGATCAGTTGTCGGTCTTCGCAGCGCTGGAAGGCACGGAAGCGGCAGCGGAAGCGCCGTCGCGTGCGCCGCAGATCGATCCGATCCTGCTGCGCCCGGTGGATGACCTGGAACTCACGGTTCGCTCGGCGAACTGTCTGAAGGCCGAAAACATCTACTACATCGGCGATCTTATCCAGCGTACGGAAAACGAACTGCTGAAGACGCCGAATCTGGGCCGCAAGTCGCTGAACGAAATCAAGGAAGTCTTGGCTTCGCGCGGTCTGACGCTCGGCATGAAGCTCGAAAACTGGCCGCCGGCTGGTCTCGACAAGTAAGCGAAAGAGTCAATCGCGTTACTGGCAAAGACGCGGATTTTGCTTTAAAATCCGCGTCTTGCTTTTTCTTCGACCGGCCCGTGCGCCACTTTAGAGCGCAATAGAAGAGCTGGATCAAAACTCGTTTAAGGAACTGAAATGCGCCATAAGCATGGTTTGCGGAAACTGAACCGCACGAGCAGCCACCGTCTGGCAATGCTCCGTAATATGTCGAACTCGCTGATCGAGCACGAAGTCATCAAGACGACGCTGCCGAAAGCCAAGGAACTGCGCAAGGTTGTCGAGCCGCTCATCACGCTCGGCAAGAAGCCGTCGCTGGCAAATCGTCGTCTGGCGTTCAATCGCCTGCGCGATCGTGACTCCGTCGCAAAGCTGTTCGACGTCCTCGGCCCGCGTTACGCAAGCCGTCCGGGTGGCTACCTCAGCATCCTGAAGTTTGGTTTCCGTGTTGGCGACAACGCTCCGATGGCGCTGGTTCAACTGATGGACCGCCCGGAAGTCGAAGAAACCGAAGAAGTTCAGGAAGCTGAATAAATTCGGTTGGTGGTGAACGAAAAGGTCAAGCGTAGCTTGGCCTTTTTGCATTGTGGGCTTCGGAGTCGTTGCGGTCGTCGAAGTGAGCGGAGTGCTACGATAAGGCCCGATCCACAAGTGTCACGTGCCGCGCCGCACCGGAGCCCGAAGTGAATGTCCCTGTCGTCCTTATGCTGACCACCGTTCCGGATGCACACGCTGCCGACACGTTGGCGCAAGCGGTGCTCGAGACGCGCCTGGCTGCGTGCGTGACGAGGCTCGGCGAAGTGCAATCGCAATATCACTGGAAGGGCGCACTGGAGACATCGCGGGAAGTGCAGTTGCTCTTCAAGACGAGCCTTGCGTGCAGCGCCGAATTGCAGCGCTTCGTCGCGGCGGCGCATCCTTATGAAACGCCCGAAATTCTTGTCTGGCAGGCCGATGCATCGCCGGGATATGGACAATGGGTCAATGCAGAAACGCAGCGTCCTCTTCATGTTTGATCTTCCTCGTCTCGTTTTGCGTTGGCTGATGATGGCCGCGACGCTCGCCTTTCTGCCTTTGGCGATAAACGCCGCGCACGCCGCGGACGACTTCCTCGATCCCGCCGTCGCCTTCAAGTTCAGTGCGTCCGAACAGCCGGGCGAAGTGGACGTGCGTTATAAGATCGCCGACGGTTACTACATGTATCGCGAGCGCTTTGCCTTTGCGGTCAAAAGCGGCGGGGCGATTATAGGCGCGGCGCAACTACCCGCCGGCAAGGTTCATTTCGACCAGACATTCAACAAGGACGTCGAAACCTATCGCGGCGAACTACTCATCCGCATTCCGGTGACTCAGGCAAAAGGGCCGTTCGAGTTATCGGTGACGTCGCAAGGTTGCGCGGATCAGGGCATCTGCTATCCGCCGATGGAGCGCGTTTATCGCGTCAAGGGCGACGCGTTGCAAGCTGCGAGTGCCAGTTCTGCGACGTCTCCAGCGACAAACACTGCGTCGTCCCAATCCTGGTTCGAACGCGCGACGAGCGCCGACTACGCGCAGTCGATGCTCGAAGGCGGCGGCTTCTTCGCTGTGGTCGGCTTGTACTTTCTGGCGGGCATGGTGTTGAGCTTGTTGCCTTGCTCGTATCCGATGATCCCGATTCTTTCCGCGATCATCGTCGGCGAAGGCGCGCGCGTCACGCGCACGCGTGGCTTTGCGCTGTCGGTGTCCTACGTCGTCGGCATGGCGCTTGTCTATACCGCGCTTGGGATTGCCGCAGCGCTCGTCGGTCAAAGCCTCGGCGCGTGGCTGCAAAACCCGTGGGTGCTGGGCGCGTTCGGCATCCTGCTCGCGGTTTTCGCGATCGCGCTGATCTCGGGAGTCGATATCGCGTTGCCGGAGCGCTGGCAAAGCGGCGTCAACGAGGCGTCTCAGAAACGCGGCGGCGGTAAGTTCGCGGCGGTCGCCGTGATGGGCGCGTTGTCGGCGCTCGTCGTCGGCGCGTGCATGACCGCGCCGCTTTTCGCCGTGCTCGCGTTTGTCGCGCACACGGGCAACGCCGTGCTCGGCGGGGCCGCGCTGTTCGCCATGGGTATCGGGCTTGGTGTGCCGTTGCTGATCATCGGTCTCGGCGCGGGGTCGGTGCTGCCGCGAGCGGGCGCCTGGATGGACGGCGTGAAGGTGTTTTTCGGCGTCGCGTTGCTTGCGGCCGCTTTGTGGATCGTGTGGCCGGTCATCGGTGGCGTCGCGCAAATGTTGCTCGCCGCGCTTTGGCTGCTGGTCGCGGCGGCATCGCTCGGCCTATTTGCGTCGGGCGCGATCGCGCCGGTCAACGTCTGGAAGCGGCTGGGGCGCGGCCTGGGCGCCGCGTTTGCCATCTGGGCGGCGGCGTTGCTGGTCGGTCTCGCGGCGGGATCGACGGATGCATTGCGCCCGCTAGCCGTACTAGCCGCGCGCGGCGGCAGCAATGCAGGCGCGACGGCACGAGCATCGGGGCCGATCTTCGCGCCGGTCAAGTCAGCGACGGAACTGGATTCGGCGGTGAAATCGGCGGCACGTCCCGCCATGCTCGACTTTTATGCCGACTGGTGCGTGTCCTGCAAGGAAATGGAGAACCTGACTTTCTCCGACGCCCGTGTTCAGGCGCGTCTCGCGCAACTCAATCTGTTGCGTGCGGACGTGACCGCGAACAACACCGATGATCAGACCTTGCTCAAGCGCTTCAAGCTGTTCGGCCCGCCCGGCATCATCTTTTTCGATGCGCAAGGCAACGAGGTCGCGCGCGTGGTTGGCTATGAATCCGCGGATACGTTTTTGAAAAGCCTCGATAAAGTCAGTCCGGCGAACGGATGACGAAGGGCGATGCATTGCGCACCGCCCTGAAACGACTTATTTCGACGCCCGCAAAATCTTCGCGGCATCCAGCGCGAAATAGGTCAAGACGCCATCCGCGCCCGCGCGTTTGAACGCGAGCAGCGCTTCCATCATCGTCTTGTCGTGATCGAGCCAGCCGTTTTGCGCGGCGGCCTTGATCATCGCGTACTCGCCGCTCACCTGATAGGCGTACGTCGGAAAGCGGAACTCGTCCTTCACGCGCCGCACGATGTCGAGATACGGCATGCCGGGCTTGACCATCACCATGTCCGCGCCTTCCTCGATGTCCATGCGCACTTCGCGCATCGCTTCATCAGAGTTCGCCGGGTCCATTTGATACGTCATCTTGTTGCCCTTGCCGAGATTCGCGGCGGAGCCGACGGCATCGCGGAACGGGCCATAGAACGCCGATGCGAATTTCGCCGCGTAAGCCATGATGCGCGTGTGGATGTGGCCGTCGCTTTCCAGCATCTCGCGAATGGCGCCGATGCGCCCGTCCATCATGTCCGACGGCGCCACGATATCCACGCCTGCTTCTGCCTGAGTGCGCGCCTGATCGACGAGAATCTCGCTCGTTTCGTCGTTCTTCACGTAGCCTTCTTCATCGAGCACGCCGTCCTGGCCGTGACTCGTGTACGGGTCGAGTGCGACATCGGTGAGTACGCCGAGCGTCGGGAAGTTCTTCTTCAGTTCGCGCACGGCACGCGGAATCAGACCTTCGGGATTGATCGCCTCGCGTCCATCCGGTGTTTTCAGCGACGGCTCGATTGCCGGAAAGAGCGAGATCACGGGCACGCCCAGTTCGACGCACTGCTCGGCCACGCTCATCAACAGGTCGACGGACGTGCGCTCGACGCCGGGCATCGACGGCACGGCATGCCGCACGTTGGTGCCTTCGACGATGAACACGGGATAAATCAGATCGTTCGTGGTGAGGATGTTCTCGCGCATCAGACGGCGTGAGAAGTCATCGCGGCGCATGCGGCGCGGGCGATGATGGGGATAGAAACTCATGACTTGGCTCGGTTTGAAGTGCTTCGGGGACGAGGATGAAAACGCGCTTCGAAAATGCTCGAAGCCTTGCCGGGCAAGCGCTCGGAGCGGTCCGGAAACGTTTTGAGACAATGGTATATCATACCGATCGAGTAAGGCGCTTCGCGCTGAACTCCCCGCTTCTCCTCCCTGAGCGGGTGCCTGTCGTTATTCGATCAGGCTGTTAACCCGCCGTCATGCGGCGGGTTTTTTTCATGCCGCACGCGTTAATTTTCAGTCCGCGACGTCTTCCGAAGCCGCTTGCTTAGGCGCGAGCCAGCCTTCAATAAGCTCATGCGCTTCTTCCAGTCCCGTGCGCTTGAGCGCTGAAAAAAGCTGCACGCTCAATTCACCGCGATAGCCCGCATCCTTGTACTCGCCGAATGATTTTTTCGTCGCGCGCAGGGCGTTGGTCATCTCCTGTCGCGTCAATTTGTCGCATTTAGTGAGCAGCGCGTGAATGGGCTTACCGGTGGGCGCGAACCAGTCGATCATGATCTGGTCGAGCTCGGTGAGCGGACGACGCGAGTCCATCATCAGGATCATGCCGCGCAATTGAGCGCGGCTTTGCAGATACGTCGAAAGCAATTGCTGCCAGTGCGCCTTTGCGGCGCCTGGCACTTCGGCATAGCCGTAACCCGGAAGGTCGACCAGAAAGCCGGTCGGTTCGTCTTCAGGCCCGACGGAGAAGTAGTTGATGTGCTGCGTGCGTCCGGGCGTCTTGCTGGCGAACGCGAGCCGCTTCTGATTGCAGAGCACATTGATCGCAGTGGACTTGCCTGCGTTGGAACGGCCGCCGAAAGCGATTTCAGGTTGCGGCGTCGGCGGCAGATCACGAAGGTGATTGACAGTGGTGAAGAAGCGAGCTTGATGGAGCAGAAATGGCATTTGGCGGGTCGACTGAGAGAGCTGCGAAAACATGAAGCCTTGAGAACCCGGCAAATACTGGGCATGCCCCGACTGGCGTCTTTGCGTGTAGCGGGTTATTGTACAATACGACGGTTTTTTAAAGATCCGCACGGGCACGGAAGACCCGGGTTGCAAGCGCACCCACAATGGAGCGAGACAGTTTTAAGGGCGTCTTTTGAGCCCTTTCGTTCGGGTCATGTTGTGGCCGTTCCCGGTTTGCCGCCGTCGTTTTTTGCAGAACCTCACATTCTCACAAGACGAAAAACAGGGTACGCGAATGAACCGACTGTACAGGTCTCTGATGTTGATTCAGGCAGCGGCGGCTTTCGGTGGATTGATAACAGCATCAGCAAACGCGGCAGAGCCCGCGCAACCGGCAAAGCCGGATGTGGCCCGAGGTCAGGCCATTGCAACCCAAGTGTGCGCGGCGTGTCATGCGGCGGATGGCAACAGCGCTGGCGCGGCGTTTCCCAAGCTCGCGGGCCAGCACGCCGAATACATCGTCAAGCAGTTGAAGGATTACAAGACGCAGCCGGGAGCCAAGACGCCGGCGCGTAACAATCCGATCATGGCGGGCATTGCGGGCGCGTTGTCGGATCAGGACATGATCAACGTCGCCGCATACTTTGCGTCGCAGAAGGCCAAGCCCAACTTCGCGCGCGACAAGAACGACGTTGTGCTCGGGCAGAGGATTTATCGCGGCGGCATCGCGGACAAGGGTGTGCCGGCGTGCGCGGCGTGCCACGGCGCGACAGGCATGGGTATCCCGGTGCAATATCCGCGGCTATCGTGGCAGTGGGGCGATTACACGGTGGCGCAGTTGAATGCATTCGCGCAAGGCACGCGTAACAATAGCGAGCCCATGCATGCCATCTCCTCCCGTTTGAGCGAAACGGAGATGAAAGCGGTGGCGGATTACATCGCCGGTTTGCATTGATCCGGGCAGGGCATGCGTTCTTCGGCATCGAACCCGGTAATCGTCGATACTGAGTTGCCCCAAGCGTTGCCCGTAAGTTGCCACTAAGTAAACATTAAGCAGCCGGTCCAACGAGGCCGGCGCGAAAACAAGAAAAGGGTGGGACGTCGGTCGACGAGACCGCTCGCGTCGCCACCCTTTTTTGCTGTCAGTCGGAGTTTGAATGAGCGTCACCACATCGGGATTGCAGTCGAAGTCGAGCCGTCGCGCGGTCAGGCATTTTGTCGAACTCGTGAGTTCGATGCGCTTCGCCATCGCCTTGCTGGTCGTACTGGCCATAGCAAGCATCATCGGCACGGTGCTTACGCAAGACGACCCGTACCCCAACTACGTCAATCAGTTCGGCCCGTTCTGGGCGGACATCTTCCGCGGCATCAGCATCTACACCGTGTACAGCGCGTGGTGGTTCATGCTGATCCTGATCTTTCTCGTGATTTCAGTCTCGCTATGCGTCATTCGCAACGGCCCGAAAATGATCGCGGACCTCAAGAGCTGGAAGGATCGCGTTCACGAAGGCGGCTTGCGCGCGTTTCATCACAAGGGTCAATTCGTAGTCAGCGCGGATCGCGCGCAGACGGCCGCCACGCTCGAACGTCTTTCCGCAAAGATGGGTTATCGCTTTGTCACGCGTCAGATTGACGCAGGCTCGACGCTCATCGCGGGCAAGCGCGGCGCGCTCACGAAGATCGGCTACATCTCGGCGCATCTGGCTATCGTCATCATTTGCGTCGGCGGGCTGCTCGACAGCAATCTGCCCATCAAGCTGCAGATGTGGCTCTTCAACAAGACGCCCATTCAGACCAACGCGGTCATCAACGACATTCCGGCGGAGCATCGCCTGTCCGTGTCGAATCCGACGTTTCGCGGTTACGCGTGGGTGCCGGAAGGTCAATACGTCGGCACGGCAATCTTGAATCAGCAGGACGGCTCGATTATTCAGGACTTGCCGTTCTCGATTCAACTCGACAAATTCATCGTCGATTACTACTCGACCGGCATGCCGAAGCTGTTCGCGAGCGACATCGTGGTGATCGACCACAAGACCGGCAAGCGCATTCCGGCGCGCGTCGAGGTGAACAAGCCGTTCACGTACGACGGCGTGTCGATCTATCAGTCGAGTTTTCAGGACGGCGGCTCGAAAATGCAGATGACCGCCTGGCCCATGAGCGGCGGCAGCGCGAAAACCACGCCCTTCAACGGTACGATCGGCGGCACTGCGCCCGTGAATCAGCAGATTGCCGATGCGCAGGGTCAAACGGTCGAATTCACCGATTTCCGCGCAATCAACGTCGAAAACATGACGGACGGCAACGGTGCGCCGGACGCACGCGGCGTCGGCAAGAAGGAAACCTTGCGCGATGCGTTCGACGAGCGCCTCGGCTCCGGCGCAAAGACGTCGAAGCCGACGGATCTGCGCAATATCGGCCCATCGGTGCAGTACAAGGTGCGCGGCACGGACGGTCAGGCGCGCGAGTACAGCAACTACATGTTGCCGGTCGATGTCAGCGGTCAGCGGATGTTCCTCGCCGGCATGCGCCTGAGTCCGAGCGATCCGTTCCGCTACTTGCGCATTCCTGCCGACGAGCGAGGCACGGTGAAGGAATGGATGAATCTGCGCGCCGCGCTTGCCACGCCCGCGACGCGCATCGAGGCTGCGCATCGGTTCGCGCAGCGTTCCGTGCCGCAGGAAAGCGGCGATTTGCAGAAGCACCTGGACGAAAGCGCGATCCGCGTGCTGAATCTTTTCGCTGGCGCGGATGAATCGGGCAACGGGTCCACGAATCCGCAAATGAGCGGCGGATTTCAGAGTATCGCGGCGTTCATCGATCGTTCGGTGCCGAAGGGCGAGCAAGAAAAGGCCGCCGGTTTGCTCATGCGCATGCTGGAAGGCGCAATGTGGGACGTCTGGCAGATTTCCCGCGAACAAAACGGCGAGCCGGCCGCAAAAGTGGACGAGAAAAACAGCGCCTTCGTTCAGTCTTCCATCAACGCGCTTTCCGACAGCTTTCTGTACGGATCGCCGGTATTTTTGCAGCTCGACACGTTCAAACAGGTGCAAGCATCGGTATTCCAGCTGACGCGCGCACCGGGCAAAAAAGTGGTGTATCTTGGCAGCCTCCTGCTCGTGCTCGGCATTTTCTCGATGTTTTACGTGCGTGAACGCCGGCTCTGGTTCTGGCTCAAAGATTCAGGGCAAGGCGGTGCGAGCGTTTTGATGGCAATGTCCACGGCGCGCCGCACGCTCGATTTCGAGAAGGAATTCGAGCGTACGCGCGCGACGGTCGCGGCGGCGCTCGGCACCACGCCGATCGATCCGGCGGCGCAGCATTCGTCGAAAGCATCGGCGACGCAAACACACGAGCCATCCGCGGCCTCCGGCTCGGAAGTATCAACACGGTAAGATCATGGACCTTTCTCAGACCTCCTCCCACGCGCAGCCCAAGACGGAACGTCCGGCATCATCGTCGTCGGGCCTGCCCGATGTCGCCGTTTTCGACGATCGACCGTTCCTCAAACGCCTGGGCGCAATCGACTGGCTGTTCGCCATTGCGATGGTCGCGGGCGCGGGCTTCGCGCTCAACCGCTATCACGCGTTCATGGACGTGTACGACATGGCGGTGCTGGTCGCCGCAGTGCCGACCTTCGTCGTGCTCGGCTGGCGCTGGAAACCGGCGCGGCTGCTCATCGCGACGATCGCGGTCATGTCGCTGTTCTCCATCCAGCTCTATCAGCACGACCTCGCGCGCGCCGAAACCAACTTCTTCCTCAAATACTTCCTGTCGAGCCAATCCGCGATTCTATGGATGAGCGCGCTCTTCATCCTGGCGACGCTCTTTTACTGGATCGGCCTCGTGTCGCGCTCGCAGACGGGCGGCGCAATCGGCTCGCGCATGACGTGGGTCGCGGTGCTCATGGGCTTCACGGGCCTGATGGTGCGCTGGTACGAGTCGTACATGATCGGCGCGGATGTCGGACACATTCCCATCTCGAATCTGTACGAAGTGTTCGTACTGTTTTGCCTCATCACGTCACTGTTCTATCTCTACTACGAACAACATTACGCGACGCGTCAGATGGGCGCGTTCGTGCTGCTCGTGATCAGCGCGGCGGTCGGCTTCCTGATGTGGTATTCGATTGCCCGCGACGCGCAGCAGATTCAGCCGCTCGTGCCCGCGCTGCAGAGCTGGTGGATGAAGATTCACGTACCTGCGAACTTCATCGGCTACGGCAGTTTCGCGCTTTCCGCGATGGTTTCCGTCGCGTATCTGGCGAAGCAGCGCGGCTTTTTGGCCGACCGTCTGCCGTCGCTGGAAGTGCTCGACGACGTGATGTACAAGTCCATTGCGGTCGGTTTCGCGTTCTTCACCATCGCGACCATTCTCGGCGCGCTGTGGGCCGCCGAAGCGTGGGGTGGCTACTGGAGCTGGGACCCGAAGGAAACGTGGGCGCTGATCGTCTGGCTGAACTACGCGGCATGGCTGCACATGCGGTTGATGAAGGGCCTGCGCGGCGCGGCGGCGGCGTGGTGGGCGCTGACGGGATTGATCGTCACGACCTTCGCGTTTCTGGGCGTCAACATGTTCCTTTCGGGACTGCACAGTTACGGCAAGCTCTGATCTCGCGCCATCGAAAGAAGAGAAACCGCCATGCGTCGCGCTGGCGGTTTTTTTTTGTCTTGTGATGGAATAGCGGCATCCGGTTTGCTGTTTGCACGTATATGAATGGATGGGCGGCGTATCCAATGCCGCGCAAGCAAAGGGAGTATGGCTCCATGTGGATCAGACGTAATCGCGCGCTTTATGGTGACGATATCGCCGCGAACGAAATCACGCCGCGCGATGTGTTCGAGAATCGGCGGCGTGCGCTGCGTTCGATCGGCGCGCTGGCGGCGACCGGCTTGACTGGCGTGAGCGGCATCGCGAATGCGGCGTTTACATCGCCGGATGCGAAGGGCCAGAAACTCGCGGCGAAAGCGAATCCGAAGTTCATCGCGCTCGACAAGGCGACGTCGCTCAAGGACATCACGAGCTACAACAACTTCTACGAGTTCGGCACCGACAAGGGCGATCCCGTCGAACACGCGGGCACGTTGCGGCCGAGGCCGTGGAAAGTGTCGGTCGAAGGCGCGATCAAGAATCCGAAAACCTACGACATCGACGAGCTTCTGAAGCTCGCGCCACTCGAAGAACGTTTGTATCGCCTGCGATGCGTCGAAGGCTGGTCGATGGTCATTCCGTGGATCGGCGTCTCGCTGTCCGAGCTCATCAAGCGCGCGGAACCTACTGGCAGCGCGAAGTACGTGCAGTTCATCACGCTTGCCGATCCTTCGCAGATGCCGGGTCTTTCGACGCCGATCCTCGAATGGCCGTATTCCGAAGGCCTGCGCATGGACGAAGCGATGAATCCGCTCACCTTGCTCACCGTCGGCTTGTATGGCGAAGTGCTGCCGAATCAGAACGGCGCGCCGGTGCGTATCGTCGTGCCGTGGAAATACGGCTTCAAGAGCGCGAAGTCGCTGGTCAAGATTCGCTTCGTCGAAAAGCAGCCGCCGACGAGCTGGAATCTATACGCGCCGACGGAATACGGCTTCTATTCGAACGTGAATCCTGGCGTGGATCATCCGCGCTGGAGTCAGGCGACGGAGCGGCGTATTGGCGAGGACGGTTTCTTTGCGCCCAAGCGCAAGACGCTCATGTTCAACGGATATGGCGATCAGGTTGCGTCGCTCTATCAGGGCATGGACCTCAAGAAAAATTTCTGAACGATGCCCACTGTATCCGAACTCAAGGGATCGCAAACGCGCGCGAACGTGCGGTCCGGGCCGCGCTGGATCGCGCCCGCAAAAGTGATCGTGTTCATCGCGGCGCTCTATCCGCTGGCGCGCATTGTGTTGCTCGGCGTCATGGGCGGACTGGGCGCGAATCCGATCGAGTTCATCACGCGTTCGACCGGCCTCTGGACACTCGTCTATCTCTGCATCACGCTCGCCATCACGCCGGTGCGCCGGGCTCACGGGCGTGACGGCGCTCGTGCGCTTTCGCCGCATGATCGGCCTTTACGCGTTCTTCTTCGCCGTGCTGCACTTCACGACATACATTTGGTTCGATAAATGGTTCGATGTCGCCGCGATGTTGAAGGACATCGGCAAGCGGCCGTTCATCACCGTGGGCTTCGCCGCGTTCGTGTTGCTGATACCGCTCGCGGTTACATCGCCGAAAGCGATGGTCCGCAAGCTCGGCCGCCGCTGGCAGATGCTGCATCGGATCATCTATCTCGTCGCTATTCTGGCCATCCTGCATTTCTGGTGGATGAAGGCCGGCAAGCACGATTTCGCCTTGCCGAAGATTTACGGCGCAATCGTGATCGTGTTGCTGGGCTGGCGGCTGATCGCGTGGCTCAAAGGACGAATCGAGCGACGCCGGTTGAGCGCATAAAAAAAAGCGATGCCACGGCATCGCTTTTTTGGCTCATGGAATGAATATTCAGTCCGGCAAAATGGATTCGCCCGCGAACAACTGCTTCACTTCTTCGCGTTCGCGCACCACACGCGCGCGTTCGCCATCGACCATGATTTCAGCGGCGCGCGCACGCGTGTTGTAGTTCGAGCTCATGACGAAGCCATACGCTCCCGCCGAAAGAATGGCGAGCAAGTCGCCTTGCTCGACGGCCAGCTCACGATCGCGTCCGAGCCAGTCGCCGCTTTCGCAAACCGGGCCGACGACATCGTATAAACGCGCGCTTGCCTTGCGTTCGATGACCGGCACGATGCGATGAAACGCCTCGTACATGGCGGGACGCGCGAGGTCGTTCATCGCGGCATCGACGATGGCGAAGTTCTTCTCTTCACCCGGCTTAAGATACTCGACGCGCGTTAGCAGCACGCCCGCATTGCCGACGAGCGAGCGTCCCGGCTCGAAATACACTTCGCGCTGACCGTGGCCGCGCTCTTCGAAATGCGCGAGCAACGTGCGCACGAAGTCGCCGATATCCGGCGGCGTTTCGTCATCGTACGTAATGCCGAGACCGCCGCCGACGTCCACGTGACGAATGCTCATGCCGTCGGACTCGATCTGTTCGACGAGGTCGAGCAGCTTGTCGACGGCATCGAGATACGGGCTCACTTCGGTGATCTGCGAACCGATATGACAGTCGATACCCACGACATCGAGATTCGCCATGTCACGCGCTTCACGATACGTCGCGCGCGCGTCGCCGAAGGCCACGCCGAACTTGTTCGACTTCAAACCGGTGGAGATGTACGGATGCGTTTTGGCGCCGACATCGGGATTCACGCGCAGCGACACGGGCGCCTTCTTGCCAAGCGACTTCGCGACTTCGTTGAGCGCGTGCAACTCGGGAATGGACTCAACGTTGAAGCACTTCACGCCCGCTTCGAGCGCCTCGCGCATCTCGGCCGCGCTCTTGCCGACGCCCGAGAAAACCGTGTTGGAAGCCTTGCCGCCCGCGGCCAGTACACGCGCCAGTTCGCCCGACGACACGATGTCGAAGCCCGCGCCCAAACGCTCGAACACGTTGAGCACCGCGAGATTGCTGTTGGCTTTGACCGCGACGTGCACCGTTGCCTTTCGGCCCGCGCAGGCATCGGCGTAAGCGCGATAGGCGCGCGTCAGTGCATCGCGCGAATAGACGTAAAGCGGCGTGCCGAACTGTTCCGCGAGCGACGCGGCGGGGACGCCTTCGACGTGCAACGCGCCGTCGACGTAGTGGAATGCGGAATCGTTCATGCGTGGATTCGGATGTACGCGGCTTGGTGCGCGTGAGGCTTAGGTCAGTACCCGGCGGGCGCCGGTTTCAGAGTGGTGTCCGGCGAAAGCGACAGCGGCGCGCCGGAGGTATCGGGAATGTCGCCAGTCTCGCTCGCAGCCGATGCAGCGCTTGCCTTGTCGACGGAAGCGGAAGGCGGCGTATCCTGAAGGTCGCTAGGACGCTGCGGCAGTGGCGGGACAGTGGGAAGATAGAGCGGACCACGTTGTCCACAACCGCCGAGTGCGAGTGTTGCCGCGGCGCTCATGCTCAAAGCCGCTACAATCGCGCTCATCCTGAAAACGACTCGCATGACCGTCCCTGTACCATTGAATCGATGGAGTTTAGCATGACAGACCAGGAATACCTGAGCTTGGCAGAGGCCGCGCTGACGGCCATCGAACGTGCTGTGGATCGGGCTGAAGCCGATATCGAATTCGAGCGTAGCGGCAATGTGCTCACGCTGGAATTCGAGAACCGCACGAAGGTGATCGTCAATCTTCAGCCGCCGAAACACGAGATCTGGCTAGCCGCGAAGGCGGGCGGTTTTCACTACAAATACGTGGATGGCGCCTGGCGCGACACACGCGACAACAGCGAGTTTTTCGCCACGCTCACGAAGTATTCGACCGAACAGGCGGGCGAGCCCGTTCGCTTTTCAGCGAAGTAAGGCACGCCCGGCAAGGAACGTCACTGTCCCTTGAACAGATTCATGATGTCCTGCTTTTCCTGCTCGCCGACTTCGGGCGCCGGAGCCGTGACGCCCGACACGCCCGAGGCCGACGACGCCTGACTCACGCCGATTGTCGCGATGAAGCCGTGGCCCGGCGTCATGTCGTCGAAGTACAGTTCGCCACCGAGCGAGGTCACGTCGGGCGGCGTCATCGGCTTGTACTCGGGCAAGCCCTTCAGCGCGCGCGTCATGTAATCCATCCACACGGGCAGTGCGAGACCGCCGCCCGTTTCCTTGTCGCCGAGCGTGCGCGGATTGTCATAGCCGATCCACGCAATCGCCACGAGCGAACGCTGATAGCCGGCGAACCAGGCATCGCGCGAATCGTTCGTCGTGCCGGTCTTGCCTGCGAGGTCGGTGCGCTTCAACTGATTCGTCTTGGCCGCCGTGCCGTGCTGCGCGACGCTTTGCAAAAGGCTATTCATCACGAACGCGTTGCGCGGCGTGATGGCAAGCGGCGCGCTTTGCTGCGCGACGAGCGGTTGCGGATGCGAAACGACCGCGCCGTATGGGTCGGTGATATCGGCGATCAGATACGGATTCACGCGATACCCGCCATTGGCGAACACCGCGTAGCCCGTCGCCATCTGCAGCGGCGTGACGAGACCCGCGCCGAGCGCCATCGGCAAATACGCGGGGTGCCGGTCCGCGTCGAAGCCGAAGCGCGTGATGTACTGCTGCGCGTACTTCGTGCCGATGGTGTTCAAAATGCGGATGGACACCATGTTCTTCGATCTCTGCAGCGCGGAGCGCATGGTCATGGGTCCGTCGAAGCCGCCGCCGTAGTTCTTCGGCTCCCACGCCTGACCGCCGGTTTCGGCGGCGGTGAAGAAGAGCGGACCATCGTTGATGATGGTCGCGGGCGACAAGCCTTTTTCCAGCGACGCCGAATAGATGAACGGCTTGAAGCTCGAACCCGGCTGACGCCACGCTTGCGTCACGTGATTGAACTTGTTCTTGTTGAAGTCGAAACCGCCCACGAGCGCGCGGATGGCGCCGTCCTGCGGCACGAGCGAGATCAGCGCGCCCTCCACTTGCGGCAACTGCGTGATGATCCACTCGCCGTCGTCGTTCTTCATGAGCCGCACGATCGCGCCAGGACGAATGCGGGCATTGGGCTGTGCGCGCGTGGAGAGCGCATTGGAGACGAAGCGCAGATCGGCGCCGTTGATGGTCGCCACGTTGCCGTCGATGAAGCTCGCCTTCACTTCCTTCGTGCTCGCCGACGTGACCACCGCCGCGACGATCTCGCCGTTGTCCGGATGCTCGGCAAGCGCGTCGTCGATAGCCTGCTCGCGGTCGTCCGCATTCGCGGGCAGATCGATGAAACCCTCGGGCCCGCGATATCCATGCCGGCGTTCGTAGTCCATCAGCCCCTTGCGTACCGCGCGGTAGGCGGCGTCCTGATCGGCGGAATCGATCGTGGTCACGACATTCAGACCGCGCGTGTACGCCTCTTCCTTGTACTGCGCGTACATCATCTGCCGCACCATTTCCGCGACGTATTCGGCGTGCACGCTGAACTCGCGGCCTTGTCCCTTCACGACGAGCGGCTGATTCTTCGCCTGGTCGTATTCGTCCTGCGTGATGAAGTTGAGTTCGCGCATGCGCTGAAGGATGTACTCCTGCCTCACCTTCGCGCGCTTCGGATTCACGACCGGGTTATAGGCCGACGGCGCCTTCGGCAGACCGGCGAGCATGGCGGCTTCCGCGAGCGAGATGTCCTTCAGATCCTTGCCGAAGTACACCCGGGCGGCGCTCGCAAAACCATACGCGCGCTGTCCGAGATAGATCTGATTCATATAGACCTCGAGAATCTGATCTTTCGTCAGCGCGCGCTCGATCTTGTAAGCGAGCAGCATCTCGTAGATCTTGCGCGTGTAGGTCTTCTCGCTCGACAGGAAGAAGTTGCGCGCGACCTGCATGGTGATCGTGCTTGCGCCCTGTGACGCGTGACCGTTCGACAGCGCCACCGTGCCCGCGCGCAGGATGCCGGTGAGATCGACGCCGCCGTGGTCGTAGAAACGCGAGTCCTCGATGGCGAGCACCGCTTTCTTGAGATGGTCCGGCACATCGCGAATGCGCACGACGCTGCGCCGCTCTTCGCCGAATTCGCCGATCAGCACGTGATCCGCCGTATAGATGCGCAGCGGCACCTTCGGCTTGTAGTCAGTGAGCGCATCGAGCGAAGGCAGGTTCGGCATCGCGACGACAAGCGCATACCCGAGCACGAGCGCCGCGCAAACGATTAGCGCGAAAAAGCTGATGACAAGCGCGGAAAGCAGCCGCAAATACCACGGTCGCCTGGTCGTCTGACCTTCGGGCGGTTTGGATGGCGGGTTGGTCGGGGAAGAGGATTGCATGGCACCACCAAAAAACGGTCTCGGGATTATAGCCGTCCGGGTTTCGAGCCTTTCTTAAGACTTGCGACGAACCGCGGGCGTGCTTCGGTCCCGTTTCTCCTGCTTCGGAACTTCGTCCCTTCAAGATACGCGGGATCGTGCGGATAAGCACCTCTGAAACGCGCCAAACACACGCGTTAGCCATTTGGCTGAATGTTCGAAAGACGCGCGGCTCACCACAATTCTTCTCGTGCAAGCGCTCGAAAGGTTCGGCGCGCAAGAGACGATGGAGTGAGTCATGAACAAGGCCTTATTGACAGTTACGCGCCGCTTTGCAGCGGGTATCGATGTGAGCGAAAGCGCGGTGCGGATAGTGGTGCTCAGCAAGCGCGTGCGTTCGCCCTCGGCGGTGTGCGTCGAGCATATCGATTGGGTGGCGCTCGAACCGGGCGCGGTGATCGACGGCGAGTTCGTCGATCGCGCCGCCGTGATCGCGGCGCTCTGCGATACCGTCGAGCGCTTGCCGCAGAACGGCGTGTCGCGCGCGCTGCGTTGCGCAATGGGCTTGCCGTCGTCCGCGACGCTCACCACGCGCGTGCCGCTCACCGCGTTGCTGGAGACGCGCGATGCGCCCGCGCTCGTGGCGGACGGCGATCCGCGCGGCGTGCTCGAACCCGCCGTGCTCGCGGAGGCCGAGCGCATCTCGGGCATCGAACGCGGCGCGCTCGCGGTGGACTGGTCAGTCGAAACGCAGGAGGACGGCCGCGCGCAAGTCGCGATTGCCGCCACCGCGCGCCGGCATGTCGAGGCGCGCGTCGAAACGGCGGCTGCGGCGGGAATCGCGCTGTCCGCCATCGACGGCGAACCGGCGGCAGCCATGCGCGCAATGCGTCATTCCGGCAAGGTGGAGCTCGGTCCGGATGCGCGCTTCATGTTTTGCTGGCTCGAAAAGACGGGGCTGCACGGCTGGGTCGCCGGCGCTCACGGCGTCGAGTCCGAAGTGCGGTATCCGGCGCCCGAGCATTCATGTCTCGCCGACGCGCTCCGCGATCTCGCTGGCACCGATGCGCCGCTCGACTGCGTGTACGTCGGCGGCGAAGCGGACCTGATGGCGCAGGCCGCGCTGCCACTTCCCGCGCTGGCGAAGATGTTCGGCTGCCCGGCGCTGCCGTTCGAGTGCGCGCCGTATTGCAATGGCGTGGCGGGCATCGATGCGTCGCTCAAACATTCGCCGCTCTTCGCGGTGGCGTTCGGTCTGGCGTTGCGCGAGGTGCTGCAATGAGCGGCGCGAGCGTGGTCGAAGGCTTCAACCTGCTTCCTTACCGCTTGCGCAAGCGCCGCGAGATGCGCCGTCAGCGGCTCGCGATTCTCGCGGCGGCGAGTCTTGCCGGATGCGCGGCGGTCGGCGCGGTCGCGGGCTGGGATGCCTTGCAGCGCGCGCGTCTGGATGAACGGCGTCTCGCGCTGGAAGCGTCGCTACGGACGTCGGGCGCGCAGCTCGAAGAGCACGCACGGCTCACGCGTGCCGAAGCCGACCGGCGGCGCGCGCGCCAAAACGCGCAACCGCTTGCCGCGCCGCGCGACCGTTTTCTCGCGCTTCTCGACGCGCTGGCTGACGCGCCCCGGCAACCCGGCGTCGAGCTGCAACGCGTCTCGCAACGGACCGACGAAGTCGAACTCGCGGCGCTCGCACCCGATTCGCAAGCGGCGGCGAACTGGCTCAAGCGTCTGGAGGACGTGCGCGACGTGCAGTCGGTGGAAGTGATCGAGATGAAGCGGCGGCCAACCACGCCGGCGCCGGCGAGGCGCGATGCCGTATCGAACGTCGAACGCTACGAATTCACGGCGCTGGTGCGCTACGCACGCAAAATCGCGGCGGCGGCGAAGACCGCGCAACCCGCGCTCGCCGTCCGCCGCACGACCAACACCGCTCACGGGAGCAGTCAATGAACACGATGTCCATCAACGATGCCGGCCGTCTGCGCTCAGTCGCGGCCTTCCATGAATGGCCGCTTCGATGGACGCTCTGCGGCGCGATGCTTCTCGCGGCGATCATCTGCGTCATCGGTGTGCAGGGCTGGCGCGCGGCCGGTCTGATCGATCTCGATGCAAGCCACGCGGCGCTCTCCGCCGCGCAGGAGAAAGCGGGCCAACTGCGCGGTATCGAGGCGCAATTGCCCGATCTGCGCAAACGCGTGGCGGCGGGCGGTCTGAACCCCGAACACTGGACTGCCGCCGATGCGCTGCACGCCGTAGCCAGTCTCGCCGCGCAAAGCGGGTTGCACGTAACGGAGATCGAGCCGCTTCAGACGAAACTCGCCGAGGTCCAGGCACCGCGCGCGCTCCGGTTTCGCGCGGAAGGCGGCTTTGCCGAGATGAAGCGGTTCATCGAGGCGCTCGCGGGTTTGCCGCGTCTCGTCATAGCGGAAGGCGTGCAAATCCGGCGGCAGACGGGTGTACTTTCCATCGATACGACCTTGCGCATCCACGATGATCTTCCGGCCGTGCCGCTGCCCGAACCGGCGCGCACGAACGCCTTCGTCATCGATCCGTTCGGCAAGGAAAGCGCCGGTGGCTTTTCGCGCAGCGCGGACTTGCTGCTCGTCGGGACGCTTCTCGGACGTCATCGCGCGATGGCGCTGATGCAGAGCAGCGAGGGCGTTGGCGACTTCCGGCCCGGCGAGAAGATCGGAGACGAATGGCTCGGACGCGTGCGGCCGCGCGCGGTCGAGCTCGCGAGTGACGACGGCGCTTCGCGCACGCTGAGTTTCGCGGAGGATCGCAAATGATCGCGCCACCAACTTTTCGTCTCAAGAGGCTCGTTCTGGCGCTGGCGCTCGTTTTCGCGTCGCACGCGGTCTGGGCCGAAGCCGATCAAAGCGAACCCATTGCGCCTTTGCCGCCGTTGCCCGCCGGCTACGAGACCTTGCCGACCGACCAGTTCGCCATCGATACGAGCGCGCCGCCCGCGCTCTTGTCGCCGCCCGTCGCGCAGAGTGTGGAGCCCGTGGCTGCCGCGAAGTCATCGACGGATACGAGCGAGTCGCTCGAAGGCCCGCCCGTGCCGATGCCGCAGCCCGAACGTCTAAGCACGCAATCGTCCGGCAGCGCCGACGACGGCAAGCCGATCACGCTCGATCTCAAGAACGCCGACCTGGGCGCCGCGCTGCATGCGTTTGCCCGCTTCAGCGGGCTCAATATCATCGCGAGCGACAAGGTGCGCGGCCAGGTGTCGATCAATCTCGTCGCCGTGCCGTGGCGCCGCGCGTTCGACACGCTGCTCGACGTGAACGGCCTCGCCATGGAGCAGCACGGCAACGTGATCTGGGTCGCGCCGCTCGCGGAACTCGCCGCACGCGAGAAGTTGCGCTACGAGACGCACGCGCGCGCCGCCGATCTCGAACCGCTCGCGAGCCGCACGTTCGTGCTGCGCTATCCGCGCGCGGAAGACGTCCGCAAGCTGCTGACAGGCTCCGGGAGCCAGCGCGTGCTGTCCAAACGCGGCTCCGCCATGGCCGACACGCGCACCAATCTGCTCTTCGTGACGGACCTCGACGCGCGCGTGAAGCAAATCGCCGAACTCGTCGCGCAGATCGACAAACCCACGCCGCAAGTCGTGATTGAAGCGAAGATCCTGGAAGGCGAGGCGGGCATTTCGCGCACGCTTGGCGTCAAGCTGGGCGTCGCGGGCGTGAACGACCCGGCGCGCGGTCTCTCGGGCGGCAAGGACGGCGTCGTGTACGATTTATCGGCGCGGCCGATCAACGGTTTCGACGCCGCCACGGCCGGACTCACGCTGTTCGCGGCTCAGGCCACACGGCTTCTGAACATCGAACTGAGCGCGCTCGAAGCCGAGGGACGCGGTCAGATCGTCTCCCGGCCGCGTGTGGTGACGGCTGACCGCGCGAAGGCGCTGGTCGAGCAGGGCACGGAGCTGCCGTATCAGGCGAAAGTGGGCAACGGCGTTTCCGGCGTGCAGTTTCGGCGCGCGGCGCTCAAACTGGAGGTCGAGCCGCAGATTACCCCGCACGGGCATGTCATTCTTGATCTCGATGTCGCGAAAGACAGCGTCGGCGAGCAGACCGACGCGGGTCCGGCCATCAACACCAAGCACGTCCAGACGCGCGTGGAGGTCGAGGACGGCGGCACGGTGGCGATCGGCGGCATCTACTCGGAAGACGAGCGCAACGACGTCACGGGCGTGCCCGGACTGTCGAAGCTGCCGTGGCTCGGCTGGCTGTTTCGCCATGACGCGCGCCGCAGCTCGCGCAACGAGCTGGTGATCCTGATTACGCCGCGCGTCATTGCTTCGAGTGGATGAAGGCGGAAAGAAGCGGAAAGCGGGGCCGCGAGCGGGCGGCCCGACTCGACAAAGCGGGCTATTTGCCCTTAAGCTGCCGCACGAACAAAATTCGATTGACTTGAAGGAAACCGAGTTGCAGGAAGGGCACGCGAACGCGAACATCTTTTTCGTCGGACTCATGGGGGCGGGTAAAACCACCGTGGGCCGCGCGGTTGCGCGCCGCTTGCAGCGCTCATTCATCGATTCGGATCAGGAAATCGAGGCGCGCACCGGCGCGCGCATCCCGGTGATCTGGGAGCTCGAAGGCGAGGCGGGTTTTCGTCAGCGCGAAGCCAACGTTATCGACGAGCTGTCGCAAAAGAGCGGTATCGTGCTCGCTACGGGCGGCGGTGCGGTGCTGCGTCCGGAGAATCGCGAACATCTGAAGAATCGCGGCGTCGTCATCTATCTGCGTGCAAATCCGCACGATCTCTGGCAGCGCACACGGCGCGACAAGAACCGGCCGCTTTTGCAGACCGACGATCCGCGCGGCAAGCTGGAAGCGCTCTTTCAGACGCGTGATCCGCTCTACAACGAGTGCGCGCATTTCGTCGTGGAAACCGGCCGACCTACCGTCAACGCGCTCGTCAACATGGTCCTGATGCAACTGGAGGTGGCCGGCGTCATCAAACCGGCTCAGTCATAATGTCCGTCATGATTTCCCCCTCGCTTACCGTCGACGTCGAACTGGGCGAACGCGCCTATCCCATTCATATCGGTGCGGGCCTCATCGGTCGCACGGAGCTTTTCGCGCCGCATGTCAAGGGCGCGTCGGTCGCCATCGTCACCAACTCCACCGTCGACCCGCTCTACGGCGACGAACTCCGTGCCGCACTCGCCACGCTCGGCAAGAAGGTAACGACCGTCGTGCTGCCGGATGGCGAAGCGCACAAGAACTGGGAAACGCTCAACACGATCTTCGACGCGCTCCTCAGCGAACGCTCCGACCGCAAGACCACGCTGATCGCACTCGGCGGCGGCGTGGTGGGCGACATGACCGGCTTCGCGGCGGCATCGTATATGCGCGGCGTGCCGTTCATTCAAGTGCCGACCACTTTGCTCTCGCAAGTGGATTCATCGGTGGGCGGCAAGACGGGCATCAATCATCCGCTCGGCAAGAACATGATCGGCGCGTTTTATCAGCCGCAAGCGGTGATCGCGGACATCGGCGCTTTGCGCACGCTGCCGGACCGTGAACTCGCTGCGGGACTCGCGGAAGTCATCAAGACGGCGGCAATCGCGGACGCCGAGTTCTTCGAGTGGATCGAAGCGAACATCGCGAAGCTGAACGACCGCGACGAAGAAGCGCTTGCTCACGCGGTCAAGCGTTCGTGCGAGATCAAGGCGTCGGTGGTGGCATCGGACGAACGCGAAGGCGGACGCCGCGCAATTCTCAACTTCGGTCATACCTTCGGGCATGCCATCGAAGCGGGCCTGGGCTACGGCGAATGGCTGCACGGCGAAGCGGTGGGTTGCGGCATGGTGATGGCGGCGGATCTTTCCGTGCGCCTCGGCAAACTGGATGAGCCCGCGCGCAAGCGTCTCGTGCGCGTGATCGAAGCCGCGAAGCTGCCGGTCGTGGCGCCCACGCTCGGCGCGGCGCGTTATATCGATCTGATGAAGGTCGACAAGAAAGCCGAAGCCGGCGAGATCAAGTTCATTTTGCTGACCCGCTTCGGCGAGGTCGAAATAGCAAAGGCGCCCGACCACGCCGTGCGCGAGACGCTCGCCGCAAGCGTCTGAGTATTGGATCGGCGCCGACCTGGCGGCAATGCCGGAGACAACCGGAACCACGACTTGAGCGGAGCAGCCGGTGAGCGAAATAGAAAGTCTACTTCCGTCGAGCGGGCCGCCATCGGGCTCGTTCGAAGCGTATCTCGCGCCGTACGCGGCGCATTCGGCGTTGTCGCGCGGACGCCGGTATGCCGAAGCGCCGCCTGCCGCCCGTACCGAATTCCAGCGCGACCGCGACCGCATCGTGCACTCCACTGCATTCCGGCGGCTCGAATACAAGACGCAGGTGTTCGTAAATCACGAAGGCGACCTCTTTCGCACGCGTCTCACGCATAGTCTCGAAGTCGCGCAGATCGCGCGTTCGGTCGCTCGCAATCTGAATTTGAACGAAGATCTGGTCGAAGCGATTTCGCTTGCGCACGATCTCGGCCACACGCCGTTCGGTCACGCGGGCCAGGACGCGCTCAACGAATGCATGCGCGATCACGGCGGCTTCGAGCACAATCTGCAAAGCCTCGCGGTGGTGGATCAGCTCGAAGAGCATTACGGCGCATTCGACGGCCTCAACCTCTGCTTCGAGACGCGCGAGGGCATTCTCAAGCATTGCTCGCGTGAAAATGCGCGCAAGCTCGGCGATCTCGGCGAACGCTTTCTCACGGGCAAGCAGCCGTCGCTCGAAGCGCAGATCGCCAATGTCGCCGACGAAATCGCCTACAACAATCACGATGTCGACGACGGCTTGCGCTCCGGCTTCATCACGCTCGAACAGCTTTCCGAAGTCAGCCTCTGGCATACGCATTTCGATGTGGCGCGCGCCGCGTATCCGGACATCGGCGGACGCAGGCTGATTCACGAGACCATTCGCAGCATCATCAATACGCTGATCGTCGATCTGATCGAGGCGACGAGCCGCAATCTCACGCGCGTGGCGCCGAAGTCCATCGACGATATCCGCAACGCGCCGCCGCTCGTCGCGCATAGCGATGAAATTGCCGCGCAAGCTGCCGCGCTCAAGCGCTTTCTGTTCAGGAACCTGTACCGGCACTATCGCGTGATGCGCATGGCAAACAAGGCGAAGCGCGTCGTGACGGGTCTCTTCGGCGCGTTCACCGACGACCCGCGCCTGTTGCCGCCCGCTTATCAGGCGCGTCAGGCCGCGGTGGAGGAGTCGGCCAACGACGCGAGTTCAACCGGCCACGACAGCTCGCAGGCGCGGCTCG
Source organism: Caballeronia sp. LZ001 (assembly GCF_031450875.1). Classification (NCBI taxonomy): domain Bacteria; kingdom Pseudomonadati; phylum Pseudomonadota; class Betaproteobacteria; order Burkholderiales; family Burkholderiaceae; genus Caballeronia; species Caballeronia sp. LZ001. Next base: position 3,636,529 of record NZ_JARTVX010000004.1, read on the forward strand.
TCGCGCATTACATTGCGGGCATGACCGACCGCTATGCACTGAAGGAGTATCAACGCCTGTTTGTCATCGACAACAACTAATATCGCGCGTTTCAACGCGCAAGAATCAATTCAAGGAGACTTTCTCGATGAGACGCATGCCCTCGTTCCGCTCGATCGCAGCAGCTGCCGTGCTCGCGTTCGCCGGCAGCACCGCAGCGCAGGCCGCGACGGAAATCCAGTTCTGGCACGCCATGGAAGCCGCGCTCGGCGAGCGCGTCAACGACATGGCCAACGACTTCAACGCGTCGCAGAGCGATTACAAGATCGTCCCCGTGTTCAAGGGTACGTATGATCAGACGCTCGCGGCGGGCATCGCGGCGTTTCGCAGCGGCAACGCGCCCGCGATCCTGCAAGTCTACGAAGTCGGCACGGCAACGATGATGCAGGGCAAGAAAGCCGTCGTTCCGGTCTACGACATCTTCAAGCAGGCAGGCGTGCCGCTCGACGAGAAGGCCTTCGTGCCGACCATCTCCGGTTACTACAGCGACGCGAAGACCGGCCATCTCATCTCTATGCCGTTCAACAGCTCCACGCCGGTTCTGTACTACAACAAGGACGCCTTCAAGAAGGCGGGACTCGACCCGAACCAGCCGCCGAAGACCTGGGCCGATGTCGAAACCGACGCAAAGAAGATCAAGGCCGCCGGTTACTCTTGCGGTTATTCGTCGGGCTGGCAAAGCTGGATTCAGCTCGAAAACTACAGCGCGTGGCATGCAGCGCCGTTCGCGACGAAGAACAACGGCTTCGACGGGCTCGACGCCAAGCTCGACTTCAACAAGCCGCTGCAAGTCGCGCATATCGCCTTCCTGCAGAAGATGGCGAAAGAAGGCAACTTCACCTACGTGGGCCGCAAGGACGAGCCGGTCTCGAAGTTCTATAGCGGCGATTGCGGCATCATCACGAACTCGTCGGGCTCGCGCGCGACCATCAACAAGTTCGCGAAGTTCGAATACGGCGTCGGCATGATGCCTTACGACGCGAACGTGAAGGGCGCGCCGCAGAACGCGATCATCGGCGGCGCGAGTCTCTGGGTGCTGTCGGGCAAGGACCCGGCCGTGTACAAGGGCGTCGCGAAGTTTCTCGCTTATCTGACCTCGCCGCCGGTCGCGGCGAAGTGGCATCAAGACACGGGCTATCTGCCGGTCACGCAAGCGGCCTACGAACTCACGCAGAAGCAGGGTTTCTACGACAAGAATCCCGGCGCGGATATCGCCATCAAGCAGATGCTGAACAAGCCGCCGCTCGCCTTCACCAAGGGTTTGCGTCTTGGCAACATGCCGCAGATTCGCACCGTCGTCGATGAAGAACTGGAGCAGGTCTGGGCGGAGAAGAAGACGCCGCAACAGGCGCTCGATTCTTCGGTTTCGCGCGGTGACGAACTGCTGCGCCGCTTCGAAAAGAGCGGTGGTTAAGCGCCCATGACGCAGCGCGCCCGCGTGTTTCTCGCGGGCGCCGTTTCAGGATACATCGATGGAAAAACGGTCTCGTTTCGATACGAGCGTCCTGCCGTATCTGCTCGTTGCGCCTCAGCTCGCGATCACCGCGCTGTTCTTTCTGTGGCCGGCGGGCGAAGCGCTCTGGCAATCCACGCAAAGTCAGGACGCGTTCGGCACGTCGAGCGAATTCGTCGGCCTCGCGAACTTCAAGCAGCTCTTCGCGGACCCGCTTTATCTGTCGTCGTTCAATACGACGATGATCTTCTGCGCGCTCGTTACCGTGTCGGGACTCGTGATCTCGCTGCTGCTCGCCGCGTGCGCCGACCGCGTGACGCGCGGCGCGAAAGCGTATCAGACGTTGCTCATCTGGCCATATGCCGTCGCGCCCGCGATTGCGGCGGTGTTGTGGTCGTTTCTGTTCAACCCGAGCATCGGGCTCGTGACGTATGCGCTCGCGAAGCAGGGCATCGTGTGGAACCACGCGCTGAACGGCACGCAGGCCATGTTTCTCGTCGTGCTCGCGTCGGTGTGGAAGCAGGTCAGCTACAACTTCCTGTTCTTCTATGCGGGACTTCAGGCAATTCCGCAGTCGCTGATCGAAGCCGCGGCCATCGACGGAGCCGGTCCCGTGCGACGCTTCTTCGGCATTGCGCTGCCGCTGCTATCGCCGACGAGTTTCTTCCTGCTCGTCGTGAATCTGGTCTATGCATTCTTCGACACCTTCCCCGTGATCGACGCCGCCACCGGCGGCGGCCCGGCGCAGTCGACCAAGACACTCATCTACAAGATTTTCGCGGAAGGCTTTCAGGGTCTCGACATCGGTAGTTCGGGCGCGCAATCGGTCGTGCTGATGGTGATCGTCGTTGCGTTGACCATCGTGCAGTTCCGCTTCGTCGAACGCAGGGTGCAATATTCATGATCGAGAACCGACGCGGCTTCGATATCTTCTGTCACGCGGTGCTGCTCGTAGGCGTCGCGCTGATCGTGTTTCCGGTGTATGTCGCGTTCTGCGCGGCCACGATGAATTCGAAGGAAGTCTTCACCGTGCCGCTCTCGCTCGTGCCGAGCACGCATCTCTTCGAAAACGTGGCGAACATCTGGACGCACGGCAGCGGCAACGCGGCGGCGCCTTTCGGACGCATGCTGATCAACAGCCTCGTGATGGCGCTCGTGATCTCCATCGGCAAGATCGCGGTGTCGATCATCTCGGCGTATGCGATCGTGTTCTTCCGCTTTCCGTTCAAGAACTTAGCGTTCTGGCTGATCTTCGTCACGCTCATGCTGCCGGTGGAGGTGCGTATCTTCCCGACGGTGCAGGTCGTGTCGTCGATGCATCTGTCGAACACGTACGCCGGGCTGACGCTGCCGCTCATTGCATCGGCGACCGCGACCTTTCTGTTCCGCCAGTTCTTCATGACGCTGCCGGACGAACTGATGGAAGCGGCGCGCATCGACGGCGCGGGGCCGCTGCGTTTCTTCTGGGATGTCGTGCTGCCGCTGTCGAAGACGAACATCGCGGCGCTCTTCGTCATCACGTTCATCTACGGCTGGAATCAGTATTTGTGGCCGATTCTCATCACCAACGAGCAGTCGCTGCAAACCGCGGTGGTGGGCATCAAGAGCATGATCGCATCGGGCGATACCGCGACCGAGTGGCATCTCGTCATGACCGCGACCTTGCTCGCCATGTTGCCGCCGCTCGCGGTCGTCCTGACGATGCAGCGCTGGTTCGTGCGCGGCCTCGTCGATTCGGAAAAATAACCCAATTACCTTGGCATGACGCCCGAGAACAGAAAGCGTCCGCTCGGGCTCAAACGGGAGACTTCAAACATGATTCTCGAAATCGCGCAGTTGCCGGTCATGGCCGGCGAGGAAAGCGCATTCGAAGCCGCTTTCGACGAAGCGCAAAAGATCATCGCGGCGCAGCCGGGCTATCGTTCGCATGAGCTCGTGCGCGGGGCGGACGCCGGCAACGGCTCGCAATACGTGTTGCTCGTGCGTTGGGATTCGGTCGCGGCGCACGATCCGGGCTTTCGGCAATCGGCGGGTTACCAGCAATGGCGCGCGCTGCTGCATCGCTTCTATGAGCCGGGCATTGCGGTCGCGCATTTCGCGACGGTGTGCGGCGCGCTGCGGGACTGATCGATGGCTGCGTTGAATCTCAAGGCGGTCAGGAAAAGCTACGACGGCAAGAACTTCGTGCTGCACGGCATCGACGTGGCAATCGCGGATGGCGAGTTCGTCGTCATGGTCGGTCCTTCGGGCTGCGGAAAATCGACGTTGCTGCGCATGGTCGCGGGGCTCGAAAGCGTGTCCGAGGGCGAGATCCAGATCGGCGGCAAGGTCGTCAACAAGCTGGAGCCAAAGGATCGCGACATCGCGATGGTGTTCCAGAACTACGCGCTCTATCCGCATATGAGCGTCGCGCAGAACATGGCTTACGCGCTCAAGATCGGCGGCGCGGATCGCGCGACTATCGAGAGCCGCGTGGCGAATGCGGCGCGCATTCTCGAACTCGAACCGCTGCTCGCGCGCAAGCCGCGCGAACTGTCGGGCGGGCAGCGTCAGCGCGTTGCCATGGGCCGCGCGATCGTGCGCGAACCGGCCGTGTTCCTCTTCGACGAACCGCTCTCGAATCTCGACGCCAAACTGCGCGTGCAAATGCGTCTCGAGATTCAACGGCTTCACGCGCGACTCGCAACCACGAGCCTTTACGTTACGCACGACCAGATCGAAGCGATGACGCTCGCGCAACGCGTCATCGTCATGAACAAGGGACACGCCGAGCAGATCGGCGCGCCGACCGAAGTCTACGAGCGGCCGGCGACGGTGTTCGTCGCGAGCTTCATCGGCTCGCCCGCGATGAATCTGCTCGAAGGGCGCTTGTCGGAAAACGGCTCGACGTTCGAGGTGGCGGACGGCGGACCGAAGCTGCCGGTTGCGGGCGCTGCCGGTTTGAACGGCACGATGCACGGCCGCGAGTGGATCATCGGCCTTCGTCCCGAGCATATGACACCGGGCATCGTCGGCGCGGCGAGCGCGACGCTCGATGTCGATTCCACCGAGCTGCTCGGCGCCGACAATCTCGCGCACGGCAAGTGGGGCAAGCACGACGTGGCGGCGCGTTTGCCGCATACGCACCGGCCGCAGCGTGGCGAAAAGCTGGCGGTGTCCGTGCCGCCGCAACAACTGCATTTCTTCGATCCGGCGAGCGGTCGGCGCGTCAACTGAAGGGAGTATCCGCGATGAGAACCTGGCCTTATCCCGCAATCGTCGCGCATCGCGGCGGCGGCAAGCTCGCGCCCGAGAACACGCTCGAAGGCATCGACGAAGGCGCGCGGCGCGGTCTGCGCATGATCGAATTCGATGCAAAGCTCTCGGCCGACAATGTGGTTTTTCTGCTGCACGACGATGACGTCGATCGCACGTCGAACGGTCATGGACCCGCACGCTCGATGACTTACGCGCAAATCCGTGCACTCGATGCGGGCTCGTGGTTCGGCAAGCCATTCGCGGGCGCGCATATGCCGACGCTCGCTGAAGTACACGCGCGTTGCACGGAACTCGACATGGCGGCAAATGTGGAAATCAAGCCGTGTCCCGGACGCGAAGTCGAGACGGGCGAGCTTGTCGCGCGTGAGGCGGCGCGCTTGTGGGCGAGTGCGGAACCGGCGCCGTTGCTGTCGTCGTTTTCATACGAGGCGCTGGAGGCCGCGCGTGACGCGGCACCAGAGCTTCCTCGCGGCATGCTGTACGAGGAAGTTCCGGTCGACTGGCGCGAACAGACGTCGGCACTCGCATGCGTGTCGCTGCATGCGAGTCACCGGCATTTGAGCGAAGCACTCGTTCGCGAAATCAAGGACGCGGGCTTGCGCGTACTTGCCTATACACCGAATGAACCTGAGCGCGTGAAGTTGCTCGCCCAATGGGGAGTCGATGCGATCTGCACGGATCGCATCGATATCATTGGTGCGGATTTTCTCGCGGGAAGTTGAACGACGCGCGCGGCGCCATTGATACTGGCGCCGCTCGTTCGGTCAGCGAGCGCGGGCCAGCAAAACGCCCGCGACGAGCGCCAAGCCGCCGACAAGTGCAATCGTCTGCCAGGGCTTTTCGTGCAGATACGCATCGGCGTCGTCTAGAGCAGCGCCGGCGCGTTGTCTGAGCGCGGCGTGCGTGTCGTTCAGACGGGAACGTGCGCCGTCCAGTTGCGAACTGATTTGCTTGCGCAAGATGGCGGCATCGGCCGATGCGCCGTTCGACAGCGTTTCTTCAAGATCGGAAAGCAGCGCGCGCAACTCGCCGCTGATATCCTCGGCGGCATCACGGCCATGACGCGCCATACGGCGCGCACGGCGGTTGGTGCTGCTCCAGGAATCTCCGATGGCGTCTCGCGTGTTAGGCAATGCGTTCATAGATCGCTCCGTCGATGGATGAATCGTGGATGGATGACCACACCGCTCGCGAAGAGCGGGAAATCGATGATGCAGCAAATTCGATGCCCATGGGCGCGCACGGTCGTGTCACCAGCAAGACTGTCGGTGAACGGCGTTGCGACAGCGTAATAAATGCGCAAGCTCCGCAAATGCGCGGGTCACATTTACAAGAGCCGGTAAAATCAAATGCCGCCACGCTTCATGCATGGCGGCGCTTTTATTTGCATGCCCGCAAATAAAATTTCGGGAACGCCGTGGTTAATCCAGCGTTCTTAGAAACGATAGCCGACACGCAAATAAGTCACGATGGGATTCAACGTGATCTTCGCTTTCGACTGCACGTTCAACGTGCCAACCGGCGTCTGCGCTTGCGAGTTCAAAGTCGCCGTTGCCTTCAACGGAATGAACGACACGGAAAAACCCGCGAACCAATGCTCCGTGAAGTTATAGACGGCGCCCACGTTGAACACCGGCGCCCACGAACTATCCGTGTCGACGGAGGTCGGACCATGCAGGACGTTGCCTTCGAACGATGAGTTCGTGATCTTGGCGTCGGTGAACCAGGTGCGGGTTACGCCAATACCGACGAACGGACGAAACTTCGCTTGAGGAGCATTAAAGAAGTATTTGAAAAGCAGCGTTGGGCTCCATTGTTTCGCGCTGCCGAGCTTGCCGTATTGCGAGAACGAGCCTGTGCCTTCGAGGTCGAAGGAGGGCGGAATGCCCATTTCGAATTCCGCCGCAATGTGGTCGGTGGCAAAGTAACCAAGCGTGAAGCCTGCCGTATCCGCGCTTGAAATGCCGGCGCCCGTGCCCTGTACGTCGATATTGACGGGAGATCCGCCTACACTTGTCTCTTTGAGCGGGCCGCTGCTGTCTTGCGGGGCGAAGTGAAACCAGCCAGCGGTTGCGTAGAAGGAACCCGCCGACTGTGCGTGCGCCGCGCTGGCTACATACGCAAATGCCGCTGCTCCCACCATGACTTGTTTTATTTTCAATTTGTGCTCCTCCAGAAAAGCACGCTCATTATGAGCATAAGATTTCAAAGTAACCATAGCGTCGCCGTAGAGCATTTTCCCTAAGACGTGTGCGGCGTTGGAATCGTGTTGCATGGCATTTGCATGTGTTTCGTCCACGCTGCCTCAACATCTCCACAAGGTCCCCGATTGGGGTAACACAAACGCGACCAATGGAATATCCAGAATGGCACGGCTTGCACGACTTTATGTTCCCGATCAGCCGCAGCATGTCATCCTGCGCGGTCTCGACCAGCAACCTGCCTTCGTCGACGACCAGGACTACGAGCTTTTTATCGACTGCTTGAGAACTGCATCACGTGATCATCATCTTTCCATTCATGCATATGCGTTGATGCCGCAGGCGGTGCATCTGCTTGTCACGCCGCGCGACGAATCGAGCCTTCCGAAGGCGATGCAGGCAGTCGGGCGTCGTTACGTGGCGCATTTCAATCGCCGTTACACGCGGCGCGGGACGTTGTGGGAAGGGCGATATCGCGCAACGGTCATCGAGGGTGAACGTTATTTCCTGCTTGCCACGCGCGTGGTTGAAACCGCGCCGGTTCGCGTGGGTCTGGTTGCCGTGCCGCAGGACTACAAGTGGTCGAGTTTTCGGCACCATATAGGGCTGACGCTCGACGGACTGATCACCGACCATCCGCTTTTCTGGTCGCTCGGCAACACGCCGTTCGAACGCCAGCATGCATACAAGGAGTTGTGCGATCAGCCGCTCGACGAGCGTGAGGCCAATCGTCTCCTGCAAGCCACTCTGAAAGGCTGGGTGCTCGGCAGCGATGCGTATCGCGATTGGGCATCGCGTGCGGCGAACCGGCGCGTGTCGCCATTGCCGCGCGGACGGCCGCGTAAAGTGCGCGAGACGCCCCAATCTCAATAACCACGGGCATCGCGGAAAACGACGCTTGAAAGGACGGCGGCACGAAGATTCGGGCGCGCCGTTTATTTTTGCCCAATATCGATATGGAACCAATATTTTGGGGCATGCGTGCACCATATCGATAATTAGTGACGCATCATCATATTTTATTTGCCATCTCTTTGATTGGTCGCGTATATTTCGATTTCCGGCGGTTTTTGCGGCGCAGCGCGCCCGTTGCACGACCGGCTTCGCGGCTTCCAAGTCGAAATAAACGCCGCGGGCGACATAAAAAATGGTTCAACGGCCGAGTCGGCCCCTCACAGTAGAGACGGTGTCCCCATGAACGATCATCAGCAACCGGCAGTCGGTTCGCCTCCCGCCGCGCAGGGCATGTATGACCCTGCCAACGAACATGACGCCTGCGGCGTCGGTTTCGTCGCCCATATCAAGGGGAAAAAGAGCCACGAGATCATTCAGCAGGGTCTCAAGATCCTCGAGAATCTCGATCACCGTGGCGCCGTCGGCGCCGATCCGCTCATGGGCGACGGCGCGGGCATTCTGATTCAGGTTCCGGACGGCTTCTATCGCGAAGAGATGGCCAAGCAAGGCGTGACTTTGCCGCCTGCCGGCGAATACGGCGTCGGCATGATCTTCCTGCCGAAGGAACATGCTTCGCGGCTCGCGTGCGAACAGGAACTGGAACGCACGGTGAAGGCGGAAGGCCAGGTCGTGCTCGGTTGGCGCGACGTCCCGGTCGACGGCAACATGCCTATTTCTCCGACCGTGAAGGCGAGTGAGCCGCTCATCCGCATGATCTTCATCGGGCGCGGCAAGGACATCGTCGTGACGGATGCGCTCGAGCGGAAGCTCTACATCATCCGCAAGACGGCGAGCCACCGCATTCAGGCGCTCAAACTCAAGCACGGCAAGGAATACTTCGTGCCGTCCATGTCGTCGCGCACGGTCGTCTACAAGGGCCTGCTGCTGGCCGGTCAGGTCGGCGTGTATTACCGCGACCTGCAGGACGAGCGCGTGGTCTCGGCGCTCGCGCTCGTGCACCAGCGCTTCTCGACCAACACGTTCCCGGCGTGGGAACTGGCTCACCCGTATCGCATGATTGCGCACAACGGTGAAATCAACACCGTGAAGGGCAACGTCAACTGGCTGAACGCGCGCACCGGCGCGATCGCCTCCTATGTGCTCGGCGACGATCTGCCCAAGCTCTGGCCGCTGATTTATCCCGGCCAGTCGGACACGGCTTCGTTCGACAACTGCCTCGAACTTCTAGTGATGGCGGGCTATCCGCTCGTTCACGCCATGATGATGATGATTCCCGAGGCATGGGAACAGCACACGCTCATGGACGACAACCGCCGCGCGTTCTACGAGTATCACGCAGCGATGATGGAGCCGTGGGACGGTCCCGCCGCCATCGCGTTCACGGACGGCCGCCAGATCGGCGCCACGCTCGACCGTAACGGCCTGCGTCCGGCGCGCTATCTCATCACCGACGACGACCTCGTGATCCTCGCGTCGGAATCGGGCGTGCTGCCTATCCCGGAATCGAAGATCGTCAAGAAGTGGCGTCTGCAGCCGGGCAAGATGTTCCTGATCGACATGGAACAAGGCCGCATCATCGAGGACAAGGAGCTCAAGGACAACCTCGCGAACGCGAAGCCGTACAAGAGCTGGATCGACGCCGTGCGTATCAAGCTCGACGAAATCGAGCCGAAGGCGGAAGACGTCGAAACGCAGCGTCGCGAAGCCGCCGCGCTGCTCGACCGTCAGCAGGCGTTCGGCTATACGCAGGAAGACCTCAAGTTTCTGATGGCGCCCATGGCGCAGTCGGGCGAAGAGGCCGTGGGCTCGATGGGCAACGACTCGCCGCTCGCGGTCATGTCCGGCAAGAACAAGACGCTCTATCACTACTTCAAGCAGTTGTTCGCGCAAGTGACCAACCCGCCGATCGATCCGATCCGCGAGAACATGGTGATGTCGCTGGTCTCGTTCGTCGGTCCTAAGCCGAATCTGCTCGACACGACCAACATCAACCCGACGATGCGTCTGGAAGTGTCGCAGCCCGTGCTCGACTTCAAAGACATCGCGAAGATTCGCGCCATCGACAAGTACACCGGCGGCAAGTTCAGCTCGTACGAACTGAACATCTGCTATCCGGTGGCTTGGGGCAAGGAAGGCGTGGAAGCATGCATTGCGTCGTTGTGCGCCGAAGCCGTCGATGCCGTGAAGTCCGGTTACAACATGCTGATCGTGTCCGACCGCAAGATGGACCGCGACAATGTCGCGATTCCGGCGCTGCTCGCCACGTCGGCCATCCACTCGCATCTCGTGCAGCATGGTCTGCGCACGAGCACGGGTCTCGTCGTCGAAACCGGGTCGGCGCGCGAGACGCATCACTTCGCGCTGCTCGCGGCGTACGGCGCGGAAGCCGTTCACCCGTACCTCGCGCTGGAAACGCTCGCCAACATGGCGGAAGGCTTCAAGGGCGATCTGTCGGCCGAGAAGGTCATCTACAACTTCACGAAGGCGGTCGGCAAGGGCTTGTACAAGGTCATGTCGAAGATGGGCATTTCCACTTACATGTCCTACACCGGCGCACAGATTTTCGAAGCGGTCGGCTTGTCCTCCGAGCTCGTGGAGAAGTATTTCCGTGGCACGGCGTCCAAGGTCGGCGGCATCGGCATCTTCGACGTGGCGGAAGAAGCCATTCGCCTGCATCGCGATGCCTTCGGCGACAACCCGGTTCTCGCGAACATGCTCGATGCGGGCGGCGAATACGCTTATCGCGTGCGCGGCGAAGAGCATATGTGGACGCCGGATGCCATCGCCAAACTGCAACACTCGGCGCGCAGCAACTCGTATCAGACGTACAAGGAATACGCGCATCTGATCAACGACCAGACGAAGCGTCACATGACGTTCCGTGGTCTCTTCGAGTTCAAGCTCGACCCGTCGAAGGCCATTCCGCTAGACGAAGTGGAGCCGGCGAAGGACATCGTGAAGCGTTTTGCGACAGGCGCGATGTCGCTCGGCTCCATCAGCACGGAAGCGCACGCCACGCTCGCGGTCGCCATGAACCGTATCGGCGGCAAGTCGAACACGGGCGAAGGCGGCGAGGACGAGAAGCGCTACCGGAACGAACTGCGCGGCATTCCGATCAAGACCGGCGACACGCTCAAGTCCCTGATCGGCGATGAAATCGTCACCGACGTCGCGTTGAAAGACGGCGATTCGCTGCGCTCGAAGATCAAGCAGGTTGCATCGGGCCGCTTCGGCGTGACGGCGGAATATCTGTCGTCGGCGGATCAGATTCAAATCAAGATGGCGCAAGGCGCGAAACCTGGCGAAGGCGGGCAACTGCCGGGCCACAAGGTTTCCGACTATATCGGCAAGCTGCGTTACTCGGTGCCGGGCGTCGGTCTCATTTCGCCGCCGCCGCACCACGATATCTATTCGATCGAAGACCTGGCGCAGCTCATTCACGATCTGAAGAACGTGAATTCCGCGGCGAGCATTTCGGTGAAACTGGTGTCCGAAGTGGGCGTCGGCACCATCGCTGCGGGTGTGGCGAAGGCAAAGGCGGATCACGTCGTGATCGCGGGTCATGATGGCGGCACGGGTGCATCGCCCTTGTCGTCGCTGAAGCACGCGGGCACGCCGTGGGAACTCGGTCTTGCCGAAACGCAGCAGACGTTGGTGCTGAACCGTCTGCGTGGCCGTATCCGCGTGCAGGCCGACGGCCAGATGAAAACCGGCCGCGATGTCGTGATCGGCGCGCTGCTCGGCGCGGATGAATTCGGCTTCGCGACGGCGCCGCTCGTCGTCGAAGGCTGCATCATGATGCGCAAGTGCCATCTGAATACGTGCCCGGTCGGCGTCGCGACGCAAGATCCGGTGCTGCGCGCAAAGTTCACTGGCCAGCCGGAACACGTCGTCAACTTCTTCTTCTTCATTGCGGAAGAAGTGCGCGAGATCATGGCGCAACTGGGTATTCGCAAGTTCGAGGATCTGATCGGCCACGCCGAACTGCTCGACACGAAAAAGGGCGTCGAGCACTGGAAGGCGAAGGGTCTCGACTTTTCGCGCGTGTTCTATCAAGTGCCGGTGGGCGCGGAAGTCGCGCGCAAGCACGTCGATGTGCAGGACCACGGTCTGGACAAGGCGCTCGATCACGTGTTGATCGAGAAGTCGAAGGCGGCGATCGAGAAGGGCGAGCACGTTTCGTTCATCCAGCCGGTGCGCAACGTGAACCGCACGGTCGGCGCCATGCTGTCCGGGTTGATCGCGAAGAAGTACGGCCACGACGGTTTGCCCGACGACTCCATCCATATCCAGTTGAAGGGCACGGCGGGCCAGAGCTTCGGCGCGTTCCTCGCCAAGGGCGTGACACTCGACCTCGTCGGCGACGGTAACGACTATGTCGGCAAGGGCATGTCGGGCGGGCGCATCATCATTCGCCCGACCAACGACTTCCGTGGCAAGTCCGAGGAGAACATCATCTGCGGCAACACGGTGATGTACGGCGCTATCGAAGGCGAGTCGTACTTCCGTGGCGTCGCGGGCGAGCGCTTCTGCGTGCGTAACTCGGGCGCGACGGCAGTCGTCGAAGGCACGGGCGATCACGGCTGCGAATACATGACGGGCGGCACGGTGGTCGTGCTCGGCGAGACGGGCCGTAACTTCGCGGCGGGCATGTCGGGCGGCGTCGCGTTCGTGTTCGATCCGGACGGCACGTTCGGCGCCAAGTGCAACAAGACCATGGTGGCCCTCGATCCGGTGCTGCAACAGGCCGAACAGGAGCGCACGGTGTATCGCGCGCTGTGGCATGCCGGCAAGACCGACGAAGCGCTGCTCAAGGGTTTGATCGAGCGTCACTTCCAGTTCACCGGATCGCCGCGTGCCAAGGCGCTGCTCGAAAACTGGGATGCGTCGCGCCGTCAGTTCGTGAAGGTGTTCCCGACCGACTACAAGCGCGCGCTCGGCGAGATCGGCGCGAAGAAGGCAAAGGACGCACTCGCGGCCTGAGCGGTCTCACTATAGAAGAGCTCTCCGGTACGCCGGAGAGCGAGTTCCTCACCAAATACAGAGAAAGAAGAGAACCACATGGGCAAGGCAACCGGTTTTCTCGAGTTCGAACGCCGCCACGAGGCGTACGAAGCACCGCTGACCCGCGTCAAGCATTACAAGGAATTCGTCGCCGCGCTGACCGATGAAGACGCCAAGGTTCAGGGCGCGCGCTGCATGGACTGCGGCATTCCGTTTTGCAACAACGGTTGTCCGGTGAACAACATCATTCCGGACTTCAACGATCTCGTGTTCCGTCAGGACTGGAAGAGCGCGATCGAAGTGCTGCATTCGACCAACAACTTCCCCGAGTTCACGGGACGCATTTGTCCGGCGCCGTGCGAGTCGGCTTGCACGCTCGGTATCAATGACGATCCGGTGGGCATCAAGTCGATCGAGCACGCGATCATCGACAAGGCGTGGACCGAAGGCTGGGTCACGCCGCAGCCGCCCAAACACAAGACCGGCAAGAAGGTTGCGGTGGTCGGCTCCGGTCCCGCCGGGCTCGCGGTCGCGCAGCAACTGGGACGCGCCGGTCACGACGTGGTTGTGTTCGAAAAGAACGATCGCATTGGTGGTTTGCTGCGTTATGGCATTCCCGACTTCAAGCTGGAGAAGTGGCTGATCGACCGCCGCATGCGCCAGATGGAAGCGGAGGGCGTGTCGTTCCGCACCAACGTGTTCATCGGCAAGGACGCGCTGCCGGGGCACATCGGCAATACGGCCAAGGAAACCATCACGCCGGACGAACTGAAAGAACAGTTCGATGCGGTCGTGGTGGCGGGCGGTTCGGAAACGCCGCGCGATCTGCCGGTGCCGGGGCGCGAGCTGGAAGGCATCTATTACGCGATGGAATTCCTGCCGCAGCAGAACAAGGTTAACGCAGGCGACAAGCTCGCGGAGCAACTGGTCGCGAAGGGCAAGCATGTCGTCGTGATCGGCGGTGGCGACACGGGTTCGGATTGCGTCGGCACCTCGAACCGGCATGGCGCGAAGGGCGTGGTGCAGTTCGAACTGCTCGCGCAGCCGCCCGAGGAAGAGAACAAGCCGCTCGTGTGGCCCTACTGGCCGATCAAGCTGCGTACGTCGTCGTCGCATGAAGAGGGTTGCGAGCGTGACTGGTCGGTTGCGACGAAGCGTTTCGAAGGCAAGAACGGCAAGGTCGAGAAGCTGATCGCGGTGCGCGTCGAGTGGAAGAACGGCAAGATGCAGGAAGTGCCGAACAGCGAGTTCGAGCTGAAGGCCGACCTCGTGCTGCTCGCCATGGGCTTCACGCAGCCAGCTTCGCCGGTGCTGGATGCGTTTGGCGTCGACAAGGACGCGCGCGGTAACGTGCGCGCCTCGACCGAAGGTGACAAAGCGTATTACACGTCGGTGGACAAGGTGTTCACCGCAGGCGATATGCGGCGCGGTCAGTCGCTCGTGGTGTGGGCGATTCGCGAAGGGCGTCAGTGCGCGCGGTCGGTGGACGCGTATTTGATGGGCAGTAGCGAATTGCCGCGATAAGAGAGCGGGGTTGATGGGACGAAAGGGCGGACCTTTGGGGTTCGCCCTTTTTTGTTGGCGGGGTTATGCCACCAAAAAAAACCGCACCCACAATTGCTCGCGGATGCGGTTCTTCATTCAGCAAGAGACGGAATCAAGCCTCCGCCATCGTCCTCTCTATCTCGATCCGATAATCATGGAACAGCGCCACCGACTCCCGGTGCGCAACGCTCAAAATCGCCGCCTTCGGCAAACGTTCGACGAGCGTGTTGTAGATATGCAGTTCGTTATCCGCATCGAGCGCGCTGGTGGCTTCGTCGAGGAACAGGAAGTCGGGCTTGTGCAGCAGCACGCGCGCGGCGGCAAGACGCTGTTGCTCGCCCGGCGACAAGCTGCGCGCCCAGTGCGCACTTTCTTCCAGGCGGTCGCCATACTCGGCCAGATTGCACAGACGCAGCGCCTCGCGCGATTCCTCGTCGGTGAAGGTGCCACCCGGCGACGGATAGCTCAACGCCGCGCGCAGCGTGCCGATCGGCAGATAGCTCACTTGCGGGATAAACAGCATCTTCGCGTCGACGGGTGCGTCGATACTACCGTCGCCGAACGGCCAAAGGCCCGCCAGCGCCCGCATCAGCGTGCTCTTGCCCGCGCCCGACGGCCCGACTATCAGCCAGCGCGATCCCGGTTCTATCGTCACATCGCCCACGCGCGAAAGCGGCGTGCCATTCGGCAGTGCGAGCGCAAGCCCCTTGGTCGTCAGCGCTTTCGTGCTCGTGTAATGCAGGTTGATACCGCCATGCGCCGTTGCCGGCGACGTTTCCTCGCGGATATGCGTCGAGCGCATCACACGCTTGAATTCGCGCAGACGATTCACCGTGGCGCGCCATTCGACCAAGGTCGAGTAACTGTTGATGAACCAGGAGAACGAATCGCTGACCGTGCCGAACGCCGATGAAATCTGCATCAAGACGCCGAACGAGAACGCGCCCGCGAAGTAGCGCGGCGCGGCAACCATGATCGGGAAGATGATGGCGATCTGTCCGTAGAAACTGAGCACGAAGGTCATGCGCTTCGTGTACTTCATGATCATCCACCAGTTGTCGCGAATGCGCTGGAAAATGGTCTTCGCGTTGGCCGTCTCGGTGGCAATGCCATCGTAAAACGCGATCTGCTCGGCATTCTCGCGCACGCGGATCAGCCCGAAGCGGAAATCGGCCTCGACCTTCTGTTGCTGGTAGTTGATCGACACCAGCGGATGTCCAACCTTCTGGATGATGACCGAGCCGATGATCGCGTAAAGCGCCGCCGCCCAGACCATGTAGCCGGGAATGACAAGCGGCGTGCCGAATGCCGTGATGGTCAGCGCGCCCGCGAGCGTCCACAAAATGGTGATGAACGTGACGAGCGTGACTAGCGTGGAAAGCAGATCGAGCGACAGAGACAGCGTGGTGGTCGCGAAGGATTGCAGGTCGTCGCTGATCCGCTGGTCGGGGTTATCGGCGAGACGGTCGCGTTCTATGCGGTAAAAAGCGCGGTCGCCGAACCACTGTTCGAGATACTTGTTGGTCAGCCACTGGCGCCAGCGGAAGCCGAGCATCTGCCGCAGATACCTCCCATAAACCGCGAGCAGAATGTACGCGAAGGCGAGGCCGGTGAAGACCAGCAGAAGGTGCGGAAAGTCGTGGACGTTCTTGTTCTGCAGCGCGTTGTAGAACGCCGCGCTCCAGCTGTTGAGCCGCACGTTGATCCATACGACCGTCATGTTGATCGCGATGATGGCAACAAGCAGACCCCATGCGAAGCCGCGCTCCTCCGAGACCCAGTAGGGCTTGATGAGGCTCCACGCAGAGACCGTGTCGGCTTGTTGCTGCGTGTTTTCCGGTTGAGAATTGGCCATGACCTTCCTGATGATATGCCGGTCCGAGTTACGAATGGACGCACCGCGCCGCGATACTCACACGCGCAGCCTCTTTCCTGTCCCGCAGATTGTTCAGAGGTTCCCTTAACTGCCGCTTAATTCCGTGCTCATTCGCACAACCATGCGGAGAACCATGCTCGCGGCATTGTGCCAGAGTGCCGACCGAGGCGACCAAAGGCGGGGAATCCCGGTTTGCAGCGGCTTTGGCTTTCATGGTCTAATGATCTTCGACGAAACAGGGGTGCTTCGCGCGCGATGTCATCGAATTATCGGTGTGCTGGCGCGGCGAGGCTGAGAGAGACCCTTTGCACCCGATCCGGGTAATACCGGCGAGGGAAGTTTCCGGAGAACGCGCGGCCGTCGCGCCTTTCCTCCAGGTTCTTCCATCATCTTTCTTTTCCGCCTGGCGCGCGTTGTTTGCGCTGCCGCTGCCGGGCCGGTCTCTCCTCTGCAAGTTTTGTCTTCGCGTTCGTGCGTTTGCTGCACGGCGTTATCAGTCGTGGATAAGACCGGAGCGGCGCCCAGCCTCGTTTCGATCGACAGGAGACATCGGAAAAGTGAACACGATCCATCAGCCCGCCGCGCGCCGGCCAGACTTCGCCGTCATCGGCGGAGGACTCGTCGGGCGGCTCGTGGCGTGGCAACTCGCGGGCGCGGGCCACGGCGTCGCGCTATACGAGCGCGGCGACGAGGCGGGCACGCAGTCGGCTGCGTGGGTGGCCGCCGCGATGCTCGCGCCGCTCGCCGAGGCGACGAGTGCGGAGCCGCTCGTCGTCGAACTCGGCGCGGCGTCGCTGGAACGCTGGCCGGGGCTCATCGCCGATTTGCCCGAGCCGGTTTACTTTCAGCGCAACGGCACGCTCGTCGTCTGGCACGGCGCGGATCGCGCGGAAGCGCCGCTATTCGAACGCAGGTTGCGCGCCAACGCGCCTGCAAGCTTGCTCGATGGCGGCTTCGTCAAGCTCGCGGGCGCGGAAGTCGCGCAAGCGGAACCCGCGCTCGGCACGCGTTTCGCGCAAGGCTGGCTGCTGCCGCACGAAGGTCAACTCGACAATCGTCAGGCGCTTCGAGCGCTCGCGGCCGGACTTGGGGCGCGCGGCGTGCGCACGCACTGGAATTCTCCGGTCGATGCTCTGCCCGACGCGCGCTGGATCATCGATTGCCGTGGGCTGGGCGGCAAAACGGCGTGGCCCGCGTTGCGTGGTATTCGCGGGGAAGTGGCGCGCGTGCATGCGCCGGGCATCGGGTTGTCGCGGCCGGTGCGGCTGCTGCATCCGCGTTATCCGCTGTATATCGCGCCGAAAGAGGACGATCTTTACGTGATCGGCGCGACCGAAGTCGAAGGCGAGGACATGTCGCCCGTGAGCGTGCGCTCGGCGCTGGAACTGATGAGTGCGGCATTCGCGGTGCATCCGGGTTTCGGCGAGGCGCGCATCCTCGAACTCAATTCTCAGTGCCGGCCGACGCTGCCGGATCATCGGCCGGCCATCGTCTGGGACGGGGCGCGGACCGTGCGCGTGAACGGCCTGTATCGGCACGGCTTCATGATCGCGCCGGAAGTCGCCGATGCCGCCTGCGCACTCGCCCAAGCCATCGCGGGCGGAACCGTCGCGGACGCCGCATCGTTCGCGGATTATCGCGGCGGCGCGCGCTGGTCCGAACTTCTGCATAGCGAACCGGCCATCGCGGCCGCGCTCTAGTCATCGAAAGTCAAAGCCATGAACATCCACATCAATCAGCGCGAATTCAGTCTGACCGATGCCGCCACCGTCACCGACGCGCTCGCCGTATTCGGCGCCAAACCGCCGTTCGCGGTCGCGCTCAACGGACAGTTCGTCGCGCGCGGCGAGCACGGCACGAAGACGCTTCGAGCCGGCGACAAGCTCGACGTCGTGTCGCCCGTCGCGGGCGGCTGAATCTATCGAATCCGAAGGATCGAATCATGACCTCACACACCGCCGCCCATAGTCTTACGCTCTACGGCCAGACGTTCCCGAGCCGTGTGCTGCTCGGCACATCGCGTTATCCGTCGCTGCAATCGCTTTCGGATTCCATCGATGCCGCGCGGCCCGGCATGGTGACCGTCGCGCTGCGCCGTCAGTCCGAGACTGGCGAGGCCGGTTTTTTCGAAGTCCTCAAGCGTCACGGCGTCGCGCTGCTGCCAAACACGGCGGGCTGCCAGAGCGTCGATGAAGTGCTGACCACCGCCTACATGGCGCGCGAGGTTTTCGACACGCCGTGGATCAAGCTGGAACTGATCGGCGACGACTACACGTTGCAGCCCGACCCGATCGGCCTCGTCGAAGCGGCGGGCAAGCTCGTGCGCGACGGCTTCAAGGTGCTGCCTTATTGCACCGAGGATCTCGTGATCGGCCGCCGTCTGCTCGATGCCGGCTGCGAGGCGTTGATGCCCTGGGGCGCGCCCATCGGCACCGGCAAGGGCGTGACCAATCCCTACGGTCTGCGCACGTTGCGCGAGCGGCTGCCAGACGTGCCGCTGATCGTCGATGCAGGCCTCGGCGTGCCCTCGCATGCGTGCCAGGTGATGGAGTGGGGTTTCGACGGTGTGCTCTTGAACACCGCCGTGTCGCAGGCGACCTTTCCGTCGCAGATGGCGCGCGCGTTCGCCCTGGGTGTCGAAGCCGGGCGCACGGCGTTTCTCGCCGGTCCGATGGCCGAGCGCGACAGCGCGCAGGCCAGCACGCCGGTCGTTGGCATGCCGTTCTGGCATCAGGACGGAGGTGCTGCATGAGCTTGCTCGGACACGAAGTTTTCTGGCCGCCGGCGGATGAGTTGACCGAAGTCGCCGAACGTATCCGCGCGCGGCTCGGCGAGTGGCCCGCGCCGCCAACGCGCTGGCGCATCTGCCTGACCGTGCCGGATACGCCAAGTGCGCAGGATCTGCTCGTCGTCAACGAGCCATACGCCGCGGGCAATGCGACGGTGCTGGAAGCGTACGAACATCGCGTGATATTGCTGCATGCAGGCGCGCGCCACGTTCTCGAAGGCGAGCGTTCCGACGACTGGCTGGCTGCGCTGGCGGCGTTCCTCGACTGCAATTTCGAACCGCACGATGCGCTCGTCCTGGCAATGGCATGGCGCGCCGGCGACGAACAGAAAGAAGACGCGTGGCCAAGCGACTTCGACACGTTCCCGCGCGTCGGCGATCTTCCACCCGCGCCGGAACCTGCTTTTCCCGCTTGCCCGGACAAGCTCGGTCTTTACCCCGTCTTGCCGAGCGCGAATTGGGTCGAACGCGTGCTGGACCTTGGCGTGCGCACGGCGCAGTTGCGCCGCAAGACCACCGACGCAGCGGACCTTCACGGCGAAATCGAGCGTTCGGTCGTGGCGGGGCAGCGGCATCAGGCGCAGCTTTTCATCAACGATCACTGGCGCGAAGCGATCGCCGCACGCGCTTACGGCGTGCATCTCGGTCAGGAAGATGTCGAAACCGCCGATCTGCAGGCAATCGCGCAAGCCGGGTTGCGCCTCGGACTTTCGACGCACGGCTATTACGAGATGCTTCGCGCGCTGCACTTCCGGCCGAGCTATCTCGCGCTCGGCGCGGTGTTTCCCACCACGACGAAAGTCATGCCCACCAAACCGCAAGGCCTGGCGCGGCTTACACGCTACGTAAAGCTTCTGAAAGGACGTGTGCCGCTCGTCGCGATCGGCGGTATCGACGGCAAGGTATTGCCCGAGGTGCTGGCGACCAGCGTAGGAAGCGCTGCTGTCGTCCGTGCCGTGACAGAAGCGGCGGACACCGAAGCCGCCGTCGAGTCGCTACAACAAAGCTTTGCAAATCAAGGGTAAATGTTCTGAAAATCATATCGGGAAGAGCGTAGGTAAAGCACCGATTGCGCGCAGGCCCTATAATTCGGCCTCTTGCGTCCAAGGAATTTCTTACCTCGTGCCAGCTTTCCCCGAGCCCCTGCTAGAGCTTCGCGACGTCGATTTCGGTTACGGTAATCGGCCCGTTCTCTCGAACCTGAACATGCGTTTCACGCGTGGTCAGGTGGTTGCGGTCATGGGTGGCTCCGGCTGCGGCAAGACGACAACCTTACGGTTGATCGGCGGGCTGGTGAAAGCCAGCCGCGGTCAGGTGCTGTTCGCGGGCAAGGACGTCGGCACGCAATCGCGCGACGGCCTTTACGCGCTGCGCCGCCGGATGGGCATGCTGTTTCAGTTCGGCGCGCTGTTCACCGACCAGACCGTGTTCGAGAACGTCGCGTTTCCGCTGCGGGAACACACGGATCTGCCGGAAGAGCTCATCCGCGATCTCGTCCTGATGAAGCTCAACGCGGTCGGCCTGCGTGGCGCGCGCGATCTCGCGCCGTCGGAGATTTCCGGCGGCATGGCGCGCCGCGTCGCGCTTGCCCGCGCCATCGCGCTCGATCCCGAACTAATGATGTACGACGAGCCGTTCGCCGGTCTCGATCCCATCTCGCTCGGCATAACCGCGCAACTCATCCGCACGCTCAACGACGCTCTCGGCGCCACGTCCATTCTCGTTTCGCACGATGTGCCCGAGTCGTTCGCCATTGCGGACTACGTGTACTTCGTCGCGAACGGCGGCATTCACGCGGAAGGCACGCCGGAGCAATTACGCGCGTCGGAAGACCCGACCGTGCGTCAGTTCATCGACGGCACGCCGGACGGTCCCTTCAAGTTTCATTACGCGAGCCAGCCGCTCGCGGCGGATTTCGGCATCGGAGGGAAAGCATGATCAGCGCACTCGGACGCTGGGTGCTCGACGGTTTCGGAACCGCCGGTTATGCAATGCGCATGCTGTTGCGCCTCGTACTCGAATTCTTCCCGCTTTTGCGGCGGCCGCGTCTCGTCACGAAGCAAATTCACTTCGTCGGCAATTATTCGCTCGTCATCATCGCGGTGTCGGGCCTGTTCGTCGGCTTCGTACTCGGGCTGCAGGGTTATTACACACTGAACCGCTATGGTTCGGAGCAGGCGCTTGGACTGCTCGTCGCGCTTTCGCTCGTGCGCGAGCTCGGGCCAGTCGTCACGGCGCTGTTGTTCGCCGGCCGCGCGGGTACGTCGCTGACCGCCGAGATCGGTTTGATGAAGGCGGGCGAACAACTCACGGCAATGGAAATGATGGCCGTCGATCCCATGAAAGTGGTGGTCGCGCCGCGCATGTGGGCGGGCATCATCGCCATGCCCGTGCTGGCGGCCATTTTCAGCGCGGTCGGCATCATCGGCGGGTATGTGGTCGGCGTGTTGCTGATCGGCGTGGATTCCGGCGCGTTCTGGTCGCAGATGCAAGGCGGCGTGGACGTGTGGCGCGATGTCGGCAATGGCGTCATCAAGAGCATCGTGTTCGGCTTCGCGGTGACGTTCATCGCGTTGTTCCAGGGCTACGAAGCACGGCCTACGCCGGAAGGCGTGTCGCGCGCGACCACGAAAACGGTCGTGTACGCGTCGCTCGCGGTGCTCGGCCTCGATTTCCTGCTGACCGCGTTGATGTTCAGCTGATGTCCAGCTAATGAACCAAATGCAAAACGCCCGCGAGGGCGTGGGCGTTGTGAAGGGCACAGACCCCACACGCGCTCTGCGACAAGATTCTCTTTGGGAAGACGATGAAAAAGACTGCTCTCGACTTTTGGGTCGGCCTCTTCGTGGTGCTCGGTTTTGTGGCGCTGCTGTTCCTTGCGCTGAAGGCGGGCAACATGAGTTCGCTGTCGTTCCAGCAGACCTACGCGGTGAAGCTCAAGTTCGACAACATCGGCGGCCTTAAGGCGCGCGCGCCGGTCAAGAGCGCGGGCGTCACGGTCGGGCGCGTCGGCTCGATCAGCTTCGATGGAAATACGTATCAGGCGGTGGTCGCCATCGACATCGACAAGCAATATCAATTTCCGAAAGATTCGTCCGCCAAGATTCTGACTTCCGGTCTGCTCGGCGAGCAGTACATCGGCCTGGAGCCGGGCGGCGACGATCAGATGCTCAAGAATGGCGACACCATCACGATGACGCAGTCCGCCGTGGTGCTGGAAAATCTGATCGGACAGTTCCTCTATAACAAGGCAGCGGATTCCGGCGCGTCGAAACCCTCGGCGGCGCCGGCGGCAACGGCAGCTCCCGCACCGGCATTTCCGGGTGCGGCAAGCGCTATGGGCGCGAGCGCAGCCTCGGGTACGGCTCAATAAGGAGAAACAACATGCACTCGACAGGGATGCGGCGCGCAATCGTTCTAGCGGCAACGGTGGGCATGTTCGGCGGGTGCGCGACAGTGACCACTCCGACCAAGGGCGATCCCTTCGAGAGCTACAACCGGACGATGTTCACGATCAACGACAAGGTCGATCAATACGCGTTCAAGCCGGTGGCGCAGGCTTACGTCTGGGCCGTCCCGGAACCCGTGCGCAACAGCGTCACGAACTTCTTCTCGAATATCGGCGATGTCTACATCGCGGCGAACAATCTTCTGCAACTGAGAATCGCGGATGGCGTGTCGGACATCATGCGCGTCGCAATCAACACGGTGTTCGGCGTGGGCGGTCTGTTCGACGTGGCGACCATCGCCAAGCTGCCGAAGCATTCGGGCGACTTCGGTCTCACGCTCGGCCACTACGGCGTGCCGCCTGGCCCGTACGTCGTGCTGCCGCTTCTTGGACCAAGCACCGTGCGCGATACCGGCGGCCTCGCGGTCGATTATTTCGGTAATCCGCTGAGTTACGTGCAGCCGGATTCCGTGAGCTGGGCCTTGTACGGCGTAAATCTCGTGAACACACGCGCGAACCTGCTGGATGCATCCGACATTCTTTCGGATGCCGCGCTCGACAAATACTCTTTCGTTCGTAACGCTTACCTGCAGCGGCGGCAATATCTGATCACCGGTGGCGAAGGCACCTCGCCCGATTACAGCGAAGCGCCGCTTCCAAACTACGATGCGGAAGGCGCGGAAGCCGCGACTCCGGCGGGCGCTTCGGCGACGGCGGTTCCGTCCGAAGCGGCATCGGGCGCGACGCCTGCTTCTGGAGCCGCTGGCGCGCCGCGCGCAGCGAGCGACACGGGCAACAACACGGTTCCGGGACATCAGTACGTTCCGCCGCGCGCGCCGGGATTCCCTTCGTTCCGCTTGCGTTGAGCGGACTGACGCTAACGGCCGGTAAAATACTTGGCAGCATTTTTTACAGTTTGACAGGCGCGCGGTCTGAACTCGTTCTAGCCAGCGCGCTCAAACTCAAGCCCCTTTTTTTGCAGGATCTGCGATGAAAAAAATCTTTTTGCTTCCTATCTTCGCCATGCTGATCGCGTTCTGCGGCGCGGCGTCGGCGCAATCCGTCGACTCGAGCGCGCCCGACGTGATGATCAAGACCGTCACGCAACAAGTGCTCGACGACATCAAGTCCGACAGCAAGATTCAGTCGGGCGACATCCAGCGCATCACTGAACTCGTCAATCAGAAGATCCTGCCGTACACGGACTTCACGCGTACCACGCGTCTCGTGATGGGGCGCAACTGGAACACGGCAACGCCCGAGCAACAAAAGCAGATCGTCGAGCAATTCAAGATGCTGCTCATTCGCACGTATTCGGGCGCGCTCGCTCAGGTTCGTAATCAGACGGTACAGTACAAGCCGTTCCGCGCGTCGCCGGAGGACACGGATGTCGTGGTCCGCTCGGTCGTGATGAACAACGGCTCGCCGATCGAACTCGACTACCGCCTGTACAAAACGCCGCAAGGCTGGCGCGTGTACGACATCAACGTGCTCGGCGCATGGCTGATCCAGGCGTATCAGCAACAGTTCAACGAGCAGATTTCGCAGAATGGCGTGGCTGGCTTGCTGCAATTCCTCACGCAGCGTAATCAGCAACTCGCGAACGGCAAGGCATCGTGAGCACGCAGGCAAATGCGCAAGTCGCGGGCGGCCGCTTCCAGACGGCCGCCACGCTGACCCACGAAAGCGCGAAGGCTGCGCTCGACGCGGGTTTGTCGCGTATCGCGGCGGGTGCAACTGAAGTCGACTGCGCGCCGCTCACGCATTTCGATTCATCCGCGCTCGCCGTGCTGCTTGCATGGCAGCGCGCCGCCACCGAGCGCGGCACGGCGCTTGGCGTCGTGAATGTTCCTTTCAAGCTTGCCAGTCTCGCGCAAGCTTACGGCGTCGACACGCTGCTCTCCTTCCGACATTGATCCTGTCCTGACGCCATATCAGGTGCGGCAACCAGGCATGCGTTGCCGCGATCAGGATCGCTCCGAAGTCGGCTCCATCCGGTTTGCCCTATAATCAAATGCTTTTTCGGGCCCGCACCCGGCAATTTTTCGATCGAGCCCGGGTCTGTCAAGCGTTATCCGCACAATCGAGGCGCGGCCACACGAGGCACGCGCACTGTCAATGTCAGCCATAGAAATCCGAAACGTCAGAAAGCGCTACAAGCAGCTTCAGGCGCTCAAAGGCGTGAGCCTCACGGTTGAAGAGGGCGAATTCTTCGGCTTGCTCGGCCCCAACGGCGCCGGCAAGACCACGCTGATCAGCATCCTTGCCGGACTCGCGCGCGCCGATAGCGGCACGGTGTCCGTGCGCGGCCACGATGTCGTGAGCGACTTCCGCGCGGCGCGCCGTGCGCTTGGCGTGGTGCCGCAAGAACTGGTGTTCGATCCGTTCTTCACCGTGCGCGAGGCTTTGCGAATTCAGTCGGGCTATTTCGGTTTGCGCAAGAACGACGACTGGATCGACGAAGTCATGGCCAATCTCGATCTCACCGAGAAAGCGGACGTCAACACGCGCGCGCTCTCGGGCGGCATGAAGCGACGCGTGCTGGTGGCGCAGGCGCTGGTGCATCGGCCGCCGGTGATCGTGCTCGACGAGCCCACGGCGGGCGTCGATGTCGAACTTCGTCAGACGCTCTGGAAGTTCATCTCGCGGTTGAATCGCGAAGGGCACACCATCGTGCTGACCACGCATTACCTCGAAGAAGCCGAGGCGCTATGTGATCGTCTCGCCATGCTTCGTCGTGGTGAAGTCGTGGCGCTCGAGCGCACGAGCACGCTTCTGCAACGCTTTTCCGGTCTGCAACTTTATCTGCGCTTTTCGAGCGGCTCGCTGCCTGTGGAACTGCGTCCGCTGGAAGTCGATCCGCACGCGGTGTCCGGCATGCAGCACCTGCTGCGCCTTTCGAGCTACGACGATGTCGAGCCGATTCTCGCGAAGTGCCGCGCGGCCGGTTGCGCGCTGGATGAAATCGAGGTTCGCAAAGCCGATCTCGAAGACGTGTTCGTGCAAGTCATGAACGAACCCGACGTGGTCGAGGGACTTTCATGAGCGGCTTTCAGACGTTGTTCTACAAGGAGCTTTTGCGCTTCTGGAAGGTATCGTTTCAAACGGTGCTCGCGCCGGTCGTCACGGCGTTGCTGTATCTGACCATCTTCGGTCACGCGCTTTCCGGGCACGTACAAGTTTATGCTGGCGTTGGTTATACGAGCTTTCTCGTGCCCGGCCTCGTGATGATGAGCGTTTTGCAGAACGCGTTTGCGAATAGCTCGTCGTCGCTGATTCAATCGAAGATCACAGGCAATCTCGTGTTCGTGCTGTTGCCGCCCATTGCGCATTGGGAAATGTTCTTTGCGTACGTTTTGGCATCGGTAGCGCGTGGACTTTGTGTCGGGCTTGGCGTTTTCGTCGTGACGATATGGTTCGTCCCGATGTCTTTTTCCGCGCCGTTCTACATCATTGCGTTCGCGATCCTCGGTTCGGCAATCCTCGGTACGTTGGGTTTGATTGCCGGCATCTGGGCAGACAAGTTCGACCAGTTGGCCGCGTTTCAGAACTTCCTGATCATGCCGCTCACGTTCCTTTCCGGCGTGTTCTATTCGACGCATACGTTGCCGCCGGTTTGGCGCGCGGTGTCGCATCTGAATCCGTTCTTCTACATGATCGACGGTTTCCGCTACGGCTTTTTCGGTCTTTCGGACGTGAATCCGCTGGTGAGCATGGGTATCGTCGCTGCATTTCTGGCCGTGCTCGCGCTCATTGCCGTGCGTCTGCTCGCGAGCGGCTTCAAGCTGCGTCACTAATTCTTTAGGAGACTTTCATGTTGCCGACTCCCGAGCAAGTGAAGGACTACATCGCTGGCGGCCTCGCCTGCCAGCATCTCGAAGTTGAAGGCGATGGCCAGCACTTCTTCGCGACCATCGTGAGCGACGCGTTCGTCGGCAAGCGGCTGATCGCGCGGCATCAACTGGTTTATGCGGCGCTTGGCGAGCGCATGCGCGAAGAAATTCACGCGCTCAGCATGAAGACGCTTACGCCCGACGAATTCAAAGCCGCGTAAATACGCGACATTCGTAGCAATACGCAACACGCAACATCCCGTAACACCCGGCAACACCGGCAGGAAACAGTGCGAATCATTCAAGACAACCGCGGCGCCGAAAGCGGCTCCGCAGCAGGACGCTCGGTCGAAGGACACGTCATCATGGATAAACTGGTCATCACGGGGGGCGCGAAGCTCTCCGGCGAAATCACCGTATCGGGCGCGAAGAACGCGGCTCTGCCGATTCTGTGCGCAAGCCTTCTCACGGCCGACGACGTCCATCTGTCGAATGTGCCGAATTTGCAGGACACGCGCACGAAGCTCAAATTGCTGCGCCAGATGGGCGTGCACTCCGAAGCGTCGAGCGATGGCCGCGTGACGCTCAACGCATCGAAAGTAGACAACCTCGTCGCGCCGTACGAAATGGTCAAGACCATGCGCGCGTCGATCCTCGTGCTCGGTCCGCTCGTCGCGCGCTTCGGCGAGGCGAAGGTGTCGTTGCCCGGCGGCTGCGCAATCGGCGCGCGTCCGGTCGATCAGCACATCAAGGGTCTGCAGGCGATGGGCGCCGAGATCAATATCGAGCACGGCTTCATCGAAGCGCGCGCGAAGCGTCTGAAGGGCGCGCGCATCGTCACCGACATGATTACCGTCACCGGCACCGAAAATCTGCTGATGGCGGCAGTGCTTGCGGACGGCGAGACGGTCATCGAAAATGCCGCGCGCGAGCCGGAAGTTACCGACCTCGCGCATTTGCTCGTGAAGATGGGCGCGAAGATCGATGGCATCGGCACGGATCGGCTCGTCATCGAGGGCGTCGAGAAGCTGCACGGCGCGAAGCATAGCGTGGTGCCGGACCGTATCGAAGCGGGCACGTTCCTGTGCGCGGTCGCGGCCGCGGGCGGCGATGTCACGCTGCGCAACGTCACGCCGTCGCTGCTCGATGCCGTCACCGCCAAGCTGCGCGAAGCAGGCGTGAGCATCGAGGAAGGCGACGACTGGATGCGCGTGCGCATGAACAAGCGCCCCGAAGCGGTCAACATCCGCACGTCCGAATATCCGGCGTTCCCCACTGACATGCAGGCGCAATTCATGGCGCTGAACACTATTGCCAAGGGCACGTCGCAAGTCGTCGAGACGATCTTCGAAAACCGCTTCATGCACGTGCAGGAACTGAACCGGCTTGGCGCGAGCATTACCATCGACGGCAACACGGCGCTCGTCTCGGGCGTGGACATGCTGTCGGGCGCGAAGGTCATGGCGACCGATCTGCGCGCGTCGGCAAGTCTCGTGATCGCGGCAATGTGCGCCGATGGCGAAACGCTCATCGACCGCATCTATCACCTGGATCGTGGCTACGACCGCATGGAGTCGAAGCTGACGGCGGTCGGCGCGCGGGTGAGCCGTATCAAGGGCAGCGGGAGCGAACAATGAGTTCGTTGCCGCAGACGTCGTCCTCGCTTGCCGCCAATGCGCCGCTGACGCTCGCGCTGTCGAAAGGGCGTATCTTCGAGGAGACGGTGCCGCTGCTCGCCGCTGCCGGCGTGGAGGTCGTGGAAGATCCGGAAAGCTCGCGCAAGCTCATTTTGCCGACGACGAATCCGAACTTGCGCGTGATCATCGTGCGCGCCACCGACGTTCCTACCTACGTCGAATACGGCGCGGCCGATTTCGGCGTGGCGGGCAAGGACGTGTTGATCGAGCATGGCGGAAGCGGGCTGTATCAGCCGGTTGATCTGAACATTGCGCGCTGCCGGATGTCGGTGGCCGTGAAAGCTGGCTTCGATTACGCGAACGCGGTGCGTCAGGGCGCGCGTCTGCGTGTCGCGACGAAGTACACGGAAACCGCGCGTGAGCATTTTGCGGCGAAGGGCGTGCACGTCGATCTGATCAAGCTTTACGGTTCGATGGAACTGGCGCCGCTCGTCGGTCTGGCCGATGCCATCGTCGATCTCGTCAGTTCGGGCGGCACGCTGCGGGCGAATAATCTGGTCGAGGTTGAAGAGATCATGCAGATTTCGTCGCGCCTCGTCGTGAATCAGGCCGCGCTCAAGCTGAAGCGCGCGGCGCTCAAGCCGTATCTCGACGCTTTCGAGCGCGCATCGGCAGGAACGGATAATTAGGGCAGCCGCGTAGTCGCGCGGCGAGCCACAGCAAACGGAAAACCAGCATGTCTATCAAGATTCGCAAACTCGATTCCAGCACCGACGGTTTTCAGAAAGCTTTGCGCGCGGTTCTCGCATTCGAGGCGAGCGAGGACGAAGCAATAGAGCGCTCGGTCGCGCAAATTCTCGCGGATGTCAAAGCGCGCGGCGACGCCGCCGTGCTCGACTACACCAACCAGTTCGATCGTCTGAAGGCGCACAGCGTCGCGGCGCTCGAATTGCCCGTGGCGGAACTCGAAGCCGCGCTGGAAGGGCTTGAGCCGAAACGTCGCGCGGCGCTCGAAGCAGCGGCTGCTCGCGTGCGCGGATATCACGAGAAGCAACGCATCGAATGCGGCAGTCATAGCTGGCATTACACCGAAGCCGACGGCACGGTGCTCGGCCAGAAGGTGACGCCGATCGATCGCGCGGGCATCTACGTGCCGGGCGGGAAGGCGGCGTATCCGTCGTCCGTGCTGATGAACGCCATTCCGGCGCGCGTTGCGGGCGTCAAGGAAATCGTGATGGTCGTGCCGACGCCCGATGGCGTCAAGAACCCGCTCGTGCTCGCGGCGGCGCTGCTCGGCGGCGTGGACCGCGTGTTCACCATCGGCGGGGCGCAGGCGGTTGGCGCGCTGGCGTACGGGACCGAATCCGTGCCGGCGGTCGACAAGATCTGCGGGCCGGGCAACGCGTATGTCGCATCGGCGAAGCGGCGCGTGTTCGGCACGGTCGGTATCGACATGATCGCCGGGCCGTCCGAAATTCTCGTCATCTGCGACGCCACCACCGACCCGCGCTGGGTCGCGATGGACCTGTTCTCGCAAGCCGAACACGACGAACTCGCGCAATCCATTCTGCTGTGTCCGGACGCGACGTTCATTCGGCGCGTCGAAGAAGCCATCGTCGAATTGCTGCCGGCCATGCCGCGCCGCGAAGTCATTCAGCGCTCGCTCGAAGACCGCGGCGCGCTCATCAAGGTGAAGGACATGGCCGAAGCGTGCGCGATCGCGAACGATATCGCGCCCGAGCATCTGGAGATTTCGGCGCTCGATCCGCATCAGTGGGCTGCGCAAATCCACAACGCGGGCGCCATGTTCCTTGGCCGCTACACGAGCGAAAGCCTCGGCGATTACTGCGCGGGCCCGAACCACGTGTTGCCGACTTCACGCACGGCGCGCTTCTCGTCGCCGCTCGGCGTGTACGATTTCATGAAGCGTTCGAGTGTGATCGAAGTAAGCGCGGAAGGCGCGCAGACGCTCGGCGAGATCGCGGCGGAACTGGCTTACGGCGAAGGCTTGCAAGCGCATGCGAAGAGCGCGGAGTATCGGATGAAAAACGTCGGCTGAATCTGGCCGGCTTAGACGACCAAGGCGGCCTGAGAGCCGCCATATGTCCGGCGCGAAGACGTCGGCGACATCATGACCACACCTCAAGACATCCTGCGTCCCGACGTCCTTTCCATGACGAGCTATCCCGTGGCCGATTCCACGGGCTTGATCAAGCTCGACGCGATGGAAAACCCGTACTCCTTGCCCGCCGATCTCGCCAAGCGTCTTGGCGAACATCTCGCGGGCGTGGCGCTGAACCGTTATCCATCGCCGCGTCCGGCGGATCTGCTCGCCAAGATCAAGCGTGCAATGAAGGTGCCGGAAGCCTGCGACGTGCTGCTCGGCAACGGCTCGGACGAACTGATCAGCATGATGTCGATGGCGTGCGCCACGCCCGGCACGAAAGTCGTGGCGCCGATGCCGGGCTTCGTGATGTATCAGATGTCGGCGAAGTTCGCGCAGCTCGAATTCATCGGCGTGCCGCTCAACGCGGACTTCACGCTAGACGCAAACGCGCTCATCGCGGCTATCGACGAACATCAGCCCGCGCTCGTTTATCTCGCGTACCCGAACAATCCGACCGGCACGCTTTACGCCGATGCCGACATCGAGCGCGTGATCGCGTCGGCGAAGAAGAGTCTCGTGGTCATCGACGAGGCTTATCAGCCGTTCGCGGAAAAGACGTGGCTGCCGCGCGCGGCCGAGTACGACAACGTGGTCGTCATGCGCACGGTGTCGAAGCTCGGACTTGCGGGCATCCGGCTTGGTTATCTGGTCGGTCTGCCCGCGTGGACCATGCAATTCGACAAGGTGCGCCCGCCGTACAACATCAACGTGCTAACGCAGGCAACCGCTGATTTCCTGCTGGATCATCTCGATGTCCTCGACGCCCAGGCCGCCGATCTGCGCGCGCAGCGCGCCGTCCTCGCGCGCGAAGTCGCCGCGCTGCCCGGCATGACGGTGTATCCGAGCGCGGGCAACTTTCTGCTCGTGCGCGTGCCGGATGCCGCCGTCGCGTTCGAAACCCTGCTGACTTCGCGGGTTCTCGTCAAAAACGTGAGTAAAATGCATGCTTTGCTGGCAAATTGCGTGCGTTTGACGGTCGGCACGGCCGAGGAAAACGCGCACATGGTCGCGGCGCTCAAAAAGCTCGCGCTCAACTAAATCCCCACTCTTCGAAAGCCTCAAGGAAACACCATGCGCATTGCGGAAGTCGTTCGCAACACCAGCGAAACGCAGATCCGTGTGAAGCTCGATCTGGACGGCACCGGCAAGCAGAAGCTCGCCACCGGCGTGCCGTTTCTGGATCACATGCTCGATCAGATCGCGCGACACGGCCTGTTCGATCTCGAAGTCGAAGCGCATGGCGACCTCCATATCGACGATCACCACACCGTCGAAGACACCGGTATCACGCTGGGTCAGGCGGTGGCGAAAGCCATTGGCGACCGCAAGGGCATTCGCCGTTATGGCCACTCGTATGTTCCGCTCGATGAAGCGCTGTCGCGCGTCGTGATCGATTTCTCCGGCCGTCCGGGGCTCGAATTCCATGTGCCGTTTACGCGCGCGCGCATCGGTACGTTCGATGTCGATCTCACCATCGAATTTTTCCGTGGCTTCGTGAATCACGCGGGCGTGACACTGCACATCGACAATCTGCGCGGCATCAACGCGCATCATCAGGTCGAGACCGTGTTCAAGGCGTTCGGCCGCGCGTTGCGCATGGCCGTCGAAGCCGACGAACGCGCCGCAGGACAAATTCCTTCCACCAAAGGCAGTCTCTGATCAGCCCGTTCCAAGCGACGCAGCAATGCGTCGTGCACGAAAGGCTCGCCCGCGATGGATCTCTTCAAGTCGTTCATATCCTTGCTCGCGCTGATCAATCCGGTCGGCGCGATACCGTTTTTTCTTAGCCTGACCGCGCAACAATCCGATCTCGAAAAGCGCAATACCATCCGCGTGGCATCGATCTCGGTGTTCTGCGTAATCGCGATCACCGCGCTGCTCGGGCAGCAGATCATCGCGTTCTTCGGCATTTCGGTCGGCTCGTTCGAAGTCGGCGGCGGGATCATCATGCTGCTCATGGCGATCAGCATGTTGAACGCGCAAGTCGGCAACGCGCGCTCGACCGTCGAGGAGCGCATGGAAGCCGAGGAGCGCAATAGCGTTGCCGTTGTGCCGCTCGCGATTCCGCTGCTCACCGGGCCGGGATCGATCAGCACCGTGATCGTCTATGCTGCAAATGCGCAGCACTGGTACGACCGCTTCGGGCTCGTCGTGCTGGGCGCGATCATCGCGGCGTTGTGTTTCGGCGCGTTGAATCTGGCCGAGCCGATCGCGCGCTGGGTCGGGCGCACGGGTATCAATATCGGCACGCGTCTCATGGGTTTGATGTTGTCCGCGCTGGCGGTGGAGTTCATCGTCAACGGGTTGAAGGCCTTGATGCCATCTTTGAAATGAAAACTTCGATAGCGATTGTTGATTACGGAATGGGCAACCTGCGCTCGGTGTATCAGGCGCTTAAGAAGGCCGCGCCCGACGCCGACGTGGCGATCGTCGATCAGCCCGAGGCCATTCGCGCGGCGGATCGTATCGTGCTGCCGGGTCAAGGCGCGATGCGCGATTGCATGGGCCATCTGGGCGCGTCGGGCTTGCAGGATGCAGTGATCGAAGCGTCGCGCAACAAGCCGATGCTCGGCGTTTGCGTCGGCGAACAGATGCTGTTCGACTGGAGCGAAGAAGGCGACACGAAGGGCCTCGGGCTTTTCCCCGGGAAGGTCGTGCGCTTTCAACTCGAAGGCCAATTGCAGGACGACGGCTCGCGCTTCAAGGTGCCGCAAATGGGCTGGAACCGCGTGCATCAGACGCAAGCGCATCCGGTGTGGGACGGCGTGGCGGATGGCGCGTTCTTCTACTTCGTGCATAGTTACTACGTCGTGCCGGACAACCCGGCGCACACTTCGGGCGAAACCGTTTATGGTTCCGCGTTCACATCGGCGGTGGCGCGCGACAACATCTTCGCCACGCAATTCCACCCCGAGAAGAGCGCCGACGCGGGCTTGCGGCTGTATCGCAACTTCGTTCACTGGAACCCGTAAAGCGCGCAACCGGGCGTTGCAATACTTGTACTACACTAGCGAAGCGGCCCGCTGTAAGGCACCGAGACCTCACGCGCGGCCGTTTCGATCAACTCAATCCAGAAAATACGCGATACCTATGCTGCTCATTCCGGCCATCGATCTCAAAGACGGTCAGTGCGTGCGCCTCAAACAAGGCGATATGGACCAGGCGACCATTTTTTCAGAAGATCCGGCGGCAATGGCCCGGCACTGGGTCGACCGAGGGGCGCGCAGACTACACCTCGTCGATCTGAACGGCGCCTTCGCGGGCAAGCCGAGGAACGGCGACGCTATCCGCGCAATCATCGACGAAGTGGGTAGCGAGATTCCCGTGCAACTAGGCGGCGGCATTCGCGACCTGAACACCATCGAGCGCTATCTCGACGACGGTCTCTCGTTCGTCATCATCGGCACGGCGGCGGTGAAGAATCCCGGCTTCCTGCAGGATGCGTGCAGCGCGTTCGGGGGGCATATCATCGTCGGGCTCGACGCCAAGGACGGCAAAGTCGCCACCGACGGCTGGAGCAAACTGACCGGCCACGAAGTAGTGGATCTCGGGCGCAAGTTCGAAGACTACGGCTGCGAGTCGATCATCTACACGGACATCGGGCGCGACGGCATGCTTCAGGGCATCAATATCGACGCCACCGTGCGGCTCGCGCAAGCCGTGAAGATTCCGGTGATCGCGAGCGGCGGACTGTCGAGCATCGCGGACATCGAGTCGCTCTGCGAAGTCGAGGGCGAAGGCATCGAAGGCGTGATCTGCGGTCGCGCCATCTATTCCGGCGACCTGGACTTCACTTCCGCGCAAACGCGCGCGGATGCGTTGCGCGAAGCGGACGGTGCCTGAGGCTCTTTCGGGCGCGAGCACGTTGCAGCACGCCGGGCGGCGGCTCTTGCCGCCCTTCATTCGTTTTGGACCTGCAGTGGCGGAACATGGCTCTCGCTAAACGCATCATCCCCTGTCTCGACGTGACCGCCGGGCGCGTCGTCAAAGGGGTCAACTTCGTCGAACTGCGCGACGCGGGCGATCCCGTGGAGATCGCGCGACGCTACGACGACCAAGGCGCGGACGAACTCACGTTCCTCGACATCACCGCGACTTCCGACCAGCGCGACCTCATTTTGCCGATCATCGAATCGGTCGCGTCTCAGGTGTTCATTCCGCTGACCGTCGGTGGCGGCGTGCGCGCCGTCGAAGACGTGCGGCGCCTGCTCAACGCCGGCGCGGACAAGATCAGCATGAATTCGTCGGCGGTGGCGAATCCGCAACTCGTACGCGATGCATCCGACAAGCACGGTTCGCAATGCATCGTCGTTGCCATTGACGCCAAGCGCGTTTCCGCCGATGGCGAGCCGCCGCGCTGGGAAGTGTTCACGCACGGCGGGCGCAAGGCAACGGGCATCGACGCGATCGAATGGGCGCGCAAGATGGCCGAATTCGGCGCGGGCGAAATTCTGCTGACCAGCATGGATCGCGACGGCACCAAGTCCGGCTTCGACCTCGCGCTCACGCGCGCCGTGTCGGACGCCGTGCCCGTGCCGGTGATCGCTTCGGGCGGCGTCGGTACGCTCAAGCATCTGGCGGATGGCATCACGGAAGGCCGCGCCGACGCCGTTCTGGCCGCGAGCATTTTTCACTATGGCGAACACACGGTCGGCGAAGCCAAGCGCTTCATGGCCGACCAAGGCATTTCGGTGAGGAATTGACGGTGACGGATCAAGCCGACTGGCTCGACAAGGTGAACTGGGACGCGAACGGCCTCGTGCCGGTGATCGCGCAGGAAGCATCGAGCAACGACGTGCTCATGTTCGCCTGGATGAATCGCGAGGCGCTCGCCAAAACCATCGAACTGAAGCGCGCCGTCTATTTTTCGCGTTCGCGTCAGCGGCTGTGGTTCAAGGGCGAGGAATCGGGGCACGTTCAGCATGTGCATGAAGTGCGGCTCGATTGCGACGAAGACGTCGTGCTGCTCAAAGTCGAACAGGTATCGGGGATCGCGTGCCACACCGGCCGTCATTCCTGCTTTTTCCAGAAATTCGAAGGAACGGCGCAAGACGGCGCGTGGGTCGCGGTCGAGCCGGTTCTGAAAGACCCCGAAAGTATTTACAAATGACGCAAGCCACCACGCAGGACACGCTGCTGCGCCTCGCCGCGGTTATCGACGGTCGAAAAGGCGGCGATCCGGAACAATCCTACGTTTCGCGACTCTTTCATAAAGGTGACGACGCGATCCTGAAGAAGATCGGCGAGGAAGCGACGGAAGTCGTACTCGCCGCGAAGGATGCGCGCCACGGCGGCGCGCCGAAAGCGCTCGTCGGGGAAGTCGCCGACCTGTGGTTCCATTGTCTCGTGATGCTGTCGCATTTCGACCTGAGCCCCGCCGACGTGATCGCCGAGTTGGAACGGCGCGAAGGTTTGTCGGGTATCGAAGAAAAAGCGCTGCGCAAAACGCGCGAGCGCGAGCAAAACGGCAGCTGACGAGACGCCCATTGCGAAGGAGGGCCCCGTGAATACGCCTCACGAACAGTACCCGCCGCCGGTGTATCAGAATCAGCTCGACCCGCAGCGGCTGAGCAGCCTCAAGACGCTCACGCATGTCTTGTATGCGCTTTACGCGCTCTATTGGCTAACGGGCGGGTTGACCGTGCTTGTCGCGATCATCATCAATTATCTGAAACGCGGCGATACCGTCGGAACGCCTTACGAAGCCCATTTCACCTGGCAGATCCGCACGTTCTGGTGGGCTGTCCTCGGACATCTGGTCGGCGCGGCGCTCATTTTCGTCGGGATCGGCTTCGTGATTCTTTTCGCGGTCGGCATCTGGACGCTTTATCGTGTCATCAAAGGTTGGCTGTATCTTTATGAAGGAAAAACGTTCGACCCACGCGCGTGGTTTTGAACGGCAACACCTGGCAACAGGAGACACGGGAATTTCATGAGCCAAGACAACTGCATTTTCTGCAAGATTGCGTCAGGACAACTGCCAAGCACGAAGCTCTATGAGGACGATGAGTTCGTCGCCTTCAACGACATCAATCCGGCCGCGCCGGTTCACGTGCTCGTCATTCCCCGGAAGCACATCGAAACGCTGTCGCACTGCACGGAAAGCGACGCGCCGCTGCTTGGTAGAATGGTATGTCTCGTTGGTCGTCTGGCAAAAGATCTCGGCGTCTCCTACACGGGCGGCGAGACGGGATTCCGGACGGTGATCAACACGGGGCCGGGCGGTGGACAGGAGGTTTATCACATCCACGCGCATTTGCTGGCAGGAGAGCGTCCGTGGCGCCGGATGGGCTGAAAACCGCAAATTTTGTCGGCAAACGCCTTTCCAATGCAATATTGGACGCGCAGAATCGGTATTCATAGCTGAAGTGACTTTTTCGGCGCGGGCCGCAAGGCCGATCTTCCGTTCGCACAAAGCCGTTGCGGCGGAATTACGGAGAATTTTCATTCATGGGTTCGTTGAGCATTTGGCATTGGTTGATCGTCCTTTTGATCGTGGCGCTCGTCTTCGGCACGAAGAAACTGCGCAACATCGGTGGCGATTTGGGCGGCGCGGTCAAGGGCTTCAAGGAAGGCATGCGCGATGGTGAGCAGCCGGCTTCGACCACCGATCCGCGCGAATTGCCGCGCAACGGTGCGGTTGACGTGGAAGCGAAGGACAAGACCCGTTCGGGCGACTATCGCTAATCCGGTCATCGACCGCAATCTTTCACTTACTCTTCAATGCTCGATCTCGGTCTGACCAAAATGGCGCTGATCGGCGTCGTGGCGCTCGTGGTGCTCGGGCCTGAGCGCCTGCCCGGGGTTGCGCGCACGGCCGGCGCACTTTTCGGGCGCGCGCAGCGCTATATCAACGACGTCAAATCCGAAGTGGCGCGCGAGATGGAACTCGACGAGCTGAAGAAGATGCGCACTGACTTCGAAACCGCTGCGTCGAACGTCGAAACGTCCATTCACGACAACCTGAAGCGCCACGAAGCCGAATTGAACGACGCGTGGAGTCAGGGCACGTCCGTGTCGCCGAGTGTCGCGAGAGAAGAGGCCGAGGCGATCGGCGGCAGCGCGGCGGTCACGGACAAACCGTGGATGCGCACATCGGGCATCCGGGCGGCGCGCAAGAACTGGCGCGTCAAACAAAGCGCCATCCCCAACTGGTACAAGCGAACGAATCTGCGCCGCACGCGGGTTCAATCTGGCGCGGCTCGCGTTG
Source organism: Caballeronia sp. LZ001 (assembly GCF_031450875.1). NCBI lineage: Bacteria > Pseudomonadati > Pseudomonadota > Betaproteobacteria > Burkholderiales > Burkholderiaceae > Caballeronia > Caballeronia sp. LZ001. The sequence continues at coordinate 3,673,903 of NZ_JARTVX010000004.1, forward strand.
CGCGTCATACGCCAGAAACCTTGCGCCGCCCGACCCGGTTTTTCTGATCCGGGCCACTTCCTTTCATCGATGATCCATACCGAGGGCCGGCGTGAGCGACCCGCTACAAAATAAAGACGAGCCCGTCGAAGAGACGTTCATTTCGCATCTGGTCGAATTGCGTGACCGCATCATCAAAGCGGGCGCTTCGGTTATCGTGGTGTTCGTATCGCTGGTGTACTGGGCGCCGGACATCTTCAAGTTACTGGCCCGGCCGCTGATGCAGAACCTGCCGGCCGACGGCAAGATGATCGTCACCGACGTGACCGGCTCGTTCTTCGTGCCCATGAAGGTGACCATGCTCGTCGCCTTCGTCATCGCGCTGCCGCTTGTGCTGTATCAGCTTTGGGCGTTCGTGGCGCCGGGTTTGTACCAGCACGAGAAGAAGCTCGTCGCGCCGCTCGTGTTCAGCAGCTACGCGCTCTTTCTTTGCGGCATGGCTTTCGCGTATTTCGTCGTGTTTCCGACTATCTTTCGCGTGATGGCGCATTACAACGCGCCGCTCGGTGCGGAGATGACCACGGATATCGACAACTACCTGAGCTTTGTGCTCACGATGTTCCTCGCATTCGGCGTAACGTTCGAAGTGCCGATCGTCGTCGTGTTGCTGGCGCGCATGGGTGTCGTGTCCATTCAGAAGCTCAAGCAGATTCGCCCGTATGTGATTGTCGGCGCGTTCGTCATTTCGGCGGTCGTTACCCCGCCAGACGTTTTCTCGCAGCTGATCTTGGCCATTCCGCTCATCATTCTTTACGAAGCGGGGATTATTGCGGCGCGGCTGGTGGTTGGAAAGCAGCCAATTAAAAGCGAAGAGGCAACGGCCGAGTAGGTGCGGCGTATTGCCGCGGCAGTGAAATGTCGGATGCGCAAAAAAGGCAGCTTCGATTACCGAAGCTGCCTTTTTGTTTTCAACGGAGAACCGAGTTTATTCGTCGCCCTGATCGTTTCCTTGGTCCTCGTCTTCCGGTAACTGTGGCGCGCGCGGTTGAGCCGGGCGCTTGCCGATAGTCACGTTGATATCGAGTTCCTTGTTCTTGCGCATTAAATGAACCTTCACCGACGTGCCCGGTTTAATCTGCGCGACCACGTTCAGAAGGCGCGTGGTGTCGGTGATGGTGTCGTCGTTGATGCTGACGAGAATGTCGCCCGGCTTGATGCCTGCCTTGTCCGCCGGGCCGCCTTGCAACACCCCGGCCACGATGGCGCCAGATTTTTGGTCGAGCCCGAACGACTCCGCGATCTCCGGCGTCACGTCCTGCGGCTCCACGCCAATCCAGCCGCGCGTGACCGTGCCCGTCGTGATGATGCTCTCGAGCACGCTGCGCGCCGTCGACACCGGGATCGCAAAGCCGATTCCCAGTGAGCCGCCGCTGCGCGAATAAATCGCCGTGTTGATGCCGAGCAGATTGCCGTTCACGTCGACGAGCGCGCCGCCCGAGTTGCCGGGGTTGATTGCCGCGTCGGTCTGAATGAAGTTCTCGAACGTGTTGATGCCGAGGTGATTGCGCCCGAGCGCGCTCACAATGCCCATGGTTACCGTCTGCCCGACGCCGAACGGATTGCCGATAGCCAGCACGACATCGCCGACGCGCGTTTGGTCCATGCGGCCGAGCGTGATGGTCGGCAGATTCGTCATGTTGATCTTGAGCACGGCAAGATCGGTTTCCGGATCGACGCCGATTACCTTCGCGCTGGACGTGCGGCCGTCGGCAAGCGCAACTTCGATTTGATCGGCGCCATCGACGACATGCTGGTTCGTTAGAATGTAACCTTCCGAGCTGACGATGACACCCGAGCCGAGATTCGACGCTGGCGGCTCGTCGCTCTTGCGCTTGTTTTTATCGCCGAAGAAGTAGCGGAACAGCGGGTCTTTGGCGCGCGGGTCCGGCGGCAGATTGCCGTCCTTGCTGGAAAAGACGTTGACCACAGCGGGCATGGCCTTTTGCGCGCCTTCGGCATAGGAAGATTGAAGCGGTCGCGAGCCTATGCTCGGCGCCACTTCCTGCAGCGCGACTATTGGTTCGGCGAGTTGCTTGCCGAATTGGCCCTGACGTTGAAGCCACTGCGGTTTCAAGGTCGCGATGATGAACATCAGGGCCAAAATCACGGTGACCGCTTGGGCAAAAAATAGCCAGAAGCGTCTAAGCATTTGAAGGGATAGAGGAATTCATGGATCGGATCGAACTCGAATTGTATCTGAACAATCTGCTGGAAATCGGCCGCTTCAAGGACTATTGCCCGAACGGTCTACAGGTGGAAGGCGCGCGCCGGGTTCAGAAGATCGCAACCGGCGTGACGGCCTCGCTCGCCTTTCTCGAAGCCGCGCTCGAGTGGGGCGCGGACACGGTACTCGTGCATCACGGCTACTTCTGGCGCAATGAGGCGCCGCAGTTGACGGGGCGCAAGTATCAGCGAATCCGCACGCTTATCGCCAACGATATCAACCTGTTTGCCTACCATTTGCCGCTCGATTCGCATCCGGAGTTCGGCAACAACGCGCAACTCGGCGCGCGCCTTGGCTTAATCGCGGACGGCCGTTTTGCAGGCCAGGATCTCGGGTGGATCGCGCCGCTTACCATGCCGCTTTCGCTCGAACATTTCACTGCAACGGTCGAAAACGCGCTCGGCCGCAAGCCGCTCGTATTCGGCGATTCGGACCGCGAACTGCGTCGCGTCGCGTGGTGCACGGGCGGCGCGCAAGGATACTTCGAAGAAGCCATTGCGGCGGGCGCGGATGTCTACGTCAGCGGCGAAGTCTCCGAGCAGACCATGCACATTGCGGCGGAATCGGGCGTGGCCTACATCGCGGCGGGCCATCACGCGACCGAGCGCTACGGCGTCCAGGCGCTGGGTAATCACCTGTCGGAAGAATTCGACATCGAGCATGTGTTTATCGATATCGACAATCCGGTATAAATGTTTTGCGCCGATTATCGTTTTAATCGGCCTTGCAGTTGCCTTAAATGATTGCTTCACAAGATGGCGCGAAAACGTGCGGGAAAACCCGGAAAGAACAATCACTTGGAGTGATTTTTCCTATTCGGGCCTTGTAAATGCCAACTCCATTCGCGCACACTAGCGACGGAACACTGATGTGACGGTATAAATCCAACTCAGAAGTGGGGCGTGTGATGCGAGACAAGGACGATAAGCACGATGGGCGCGTTGACGGTAGCCGCCGTACCTGGCTGATAGCGACGACCGTAGCAGGTGGTGTCGGAGGTGTAGCAACAGTAATTCCGTTTGTAGGGTCGTTCGCTCCGTCGGAAAAGGCGAAGGCGGCAGGCGCGCCGGTCGAGGTCGATATCAGCGGACTCAAGCCCGGCGAAATGATGACCGTCGCATGGCGCGGCAAGCCTGTGTGGATCGTCAACCGCACCGACGAGATGCTTTCGGACGTCAAGAAAGCCGACACCGAAGTGGCCGATCCGAAATCGAAGATGGAATTCTCGATGCCGTTGCCGGAGTACTGCAACAACGAGTTCCGTTCCCGCACCGATCACAAGAACATTTTCGTGGCGGTGGCCGTGTGCACGCATCTGGGCTGCACGCCGACCCCGCGTTTCACCGAAGGCGCCCAACCCAATCTTCCCGATAACTGGCCCGGCGGTTTTCTCTGCCCGTGCCACGGCTCGACCTATGACATGGCGGGCCGCGTCTTCAAGAACAAGCCCGCGCCGCAGAATCTGGACGTGCCTCCGTACATGTTCACTTCCGCGACGCAACTCGTGATCGGCAAGGACGAAAAGGGAGAGGCTTAATGGCGACCGCAGACAAGGATGTGGAGACGACGGGCCTGATCGGCTGGATCGACCGGCGCTTTCCGCTCACCGCGACGTGGAAGCAGCACGTTTCCGAGTACTACGCGCCGAAGAACTTCAACTTCTGGTACTTCTTCGGCTCGCTCGCGCTGCTCGTGCTCGTGCTTCAGATCGTCACGGGCATCTTTCTCGTCATGAACTACAAGCCCGATGCGACGCTCGCGTTCGCATCGGTCGAATACATCATGCGCGAGGTGCCGTGGGGCTGGCTCATTCGCTACATGCATTCGACAGGCGCTTCGATGTTCTTCGTCGTCGTCTATCTGCACATGTTTCGCGGGCTGATGTACGGCTCGTATCGCAAGCCGCGCGAACTGGTGTGGATTTTCGGCTGCGCAATTTTCCTGTGCCTCATGGCCGAGGCGTTCTTTGGCTATCTTCTGCCGTGGGGGCAGATGTCGTTCTGGGGCGCGCAGGTGATCGTGAATCTGTTCTCGGCGATTCCCTTCATCGGCCCGGATCTGTCGCTCTGGATTCGCGGCGATTACGTCGTGTCGGACGTCACGCTGAACCGGTTCTTCGCGTTCCATGTGATCGCGATTCCGCTCGTGCTGATTGGCCTCGTCGTGGCGCATTTGGTCGCGCTGCACGAAGTCGGCTCGAACAACCCGGACGGCATCGAGATCAAGGCGAAGAAGGACGCGAACGGCATTCCTATCGATGGCATTCCGTTCCATCCGTACTATTCGGTGCACGACTTCCTGGGCGTGTCGGTCTTCCTTCTGATCTTCGCGGCGATCATTTTCTTCGCGCCGGAGATGGGCGGCTACTTTTTGGAAGCGAATAACTTCGTGCCGGCCAATCCGTTGCAGACGCCGCCTGAAATCGCGCCAGTCTGGTACTTCACGGCTTTCTACGCGATGCTTCGCGCCACCACCGATCCGTTCAAGATCGTGCTGATGGTCATCATCGCGCTGCTTGGCCTCTTTGCGCTGTTACGCGCGCGCGGCAAATGGCGGATCGGCTTGCCGGTGCTCTCGCTCGCGGTGATCGTCTTCATGGCGCTGACGGAGTCGAAATTCTGGGGCGTGGTGGTCATGGGCACGGCGGTCGTATCGCTCTTTTTCCTGCCCTGGCTCGATCGCAGTCCGGTGAGGTCCATTCGCTACCGGCCGTTTTTCCATAAAGTGTTCTACGGCATTTTCGTGGTCGTGTTCCTCGTGCTGGGCTTCTTGGGAACGAGGCCGCCGTCACCGGTGGGGACGCTGATCGCGCAGGTCTGCGCGCTGATCTACTTCGCGTTTTTCCTCGGCATGCCGTTCTGGACGCCGCGCGGCAGATTCAAGACGCCGCCCGAGCGAGTGACTTTCAAACCTCACTGAGCACTCGTCCGGAGACAAACACAATGAAAAAATGGCTCGGTTCCCTGGCAATCATCGGTGCGGCAATGTTCGCGTTCGGCGCGAGTGCGCCGGCGTACGCGCAGGAAGAAGCGGTGCTCGACCGCGCGCCCGATAACGCGGACAATTTTGCTTCGTTGCAGCACGGCGCCCAAATCTTTGTAAACTACTGCCTGAATTGCCACAGCGCCAATCTGATGCGGTACAACCGGCTGACCGACCTCGGCATCACGCCACAGGACGTTCAGGAAAATCTGCTGTTTTCGACAGACAAAATCGGCAACACGATGTCCATTGCAATGCGCCCGGAAGACGCGAAAGCGTGGTTCGGCGCGTCGCCGCCGGACCTGTCGGTCGAAGCGCGGGCGCGTGGCAAGGACTGGTTGTACACGTACTTGCGGGGGTTTTATCGCGATCCGGCGCGGCCGACCGGCTGGAACAATCGCGTGTATGAGAATGTCGGCATGCCGCACGTGCTGTGGACGATGCAGGGTATCCGCGATGCAAAATTCGAAACCGAAACCGACGAGCACACCGGCGAAAAGGTAAAGAGATTCGTGGGTTACACTCAGGTTAGCCCGGGTTCCATGTCCTCCGTGGATTATGATAATGCTGTGGCCGATCTGGTTTCGTACCTCTCGTGGATGTCCGAACCCGCCCAGCAGACTCGCAAGCGCCTCGGCGTATGGGTCCTGCTGTTCCTGGCGTTGTTGAGTTTCCTCGCATGGCGCCTGAACGCGGCATACTGGAAAGATATTAAATAGCGCGCCCTAGACGGCGTGGGTCGGCACGACGGCGTTTCCCTTGGAAGCGTCGCGGCCGGCCTTTCGAGTTTACTGAAGGAACTTTAAAGACATGATGGTTCTGTATTCCGGCACTACTTGCCCGTTCTCCCAGCGCTGCCGGCTGGTGTTGTTCGAAAAGGGCATGGATTTCGAGATTCGCGACGTCGATCTGTTTAACAAGCCGGAAGACATCGCGGTCATGAACCCATACGGTCAGGTGCCGATCCTCGTCGAGCGCGACCTGATCCTGTATGAATCGAACATCATCAACGAATATATCGACGAACGGTTCCCGCATCCGCAGCTCATGCCGGCCGATCCGGTGCAACGCGCCCGCGCGCGCCTGTTCCTGCTGAACTTCGAGAAAGAATTGTTCGTGCACGTCGGCACGCTCGAAAACGAGAAGGGCAAAGCCGCCGAGAAGAACCACGAGAAGGCGCGCAGTGCAATCCGCGATCGTCTTACGCAGCTCGCGCCTATTTTCCTGAAGAACAAGTACATGCTCGGCGAAGAATTCTCGATGCTCGACGTGGCCATCGCGCCGCTGTTGTGGCGTCTGGACCATTACGGCATCGAGTTGTCGAAGAATGCTGCGCCGTTGATGAAGTACGCCGAACGCATTTTCAGCCGTCCGGCCTATATTGAAGCGCTGACGCCTTCCGAAAAGGTGATGCGTCGATAGTTTGCGGGCATCGGAGCGCGGCGGCGCGGATTTCGCCCGCCGCGCTCCTGTAGAGGAAAGTTGATGCAAGAGATTTCCACCAAGCCGTATCTGCTGCGCGCGCTCTATGAGTGGTGCACAGACAACGGGTTCACCCCACACATCGCGGTGCGGGTCGACGGCGCCACGCGGGTGCCGCGTCAGTTCGTGCGTAACGACGAAATCGTGCTGAACATCAGTTTCGAGGCGACGAGCCAGCTTCAGATGGGCAACGAATGGATCGAATTCAGCGCGCGTTTCTCGGGTAAGTCACACAAGATCGAAGTGCAGGTTACGAACGTGCTGGCCATCTATGCACGAGAGAACGGGCAGGGAATGGCGTTCCCGGTCGAGCCTTCATCGCAAACGGCTATCGACGCGTCGGGCGCGAGCACCGCGCCGCATCCGGTCGAGCGAGACGAAAGTATCGTGGAAGACGCGGTGGAGGAACTGTCCGACGCCGACGGGACTTCGTCGAGCGACGATGTTTCGGCAAGCTCGGATGACGATGCTTCAAAATCATCTGGGCGATCGCACCTCAAAGTCGTCAAATGAAGTAGAATTCCGTCCTTCGCCGGCTTAGCTCATCTGGTAGAGCAGTTGATTTGTAATCATCAGGTGGCGGGTTCGAGTCCTGCAGCCGGCACCAAGACTAGCGTCGACGGGTCGTGCGATGTCCGCACGACCCGTTTGGTTTGAGCGGGTTGTATGTTCCGCAGTGGTCTGAAGAAGCTGAAAGGCAAGTCAATAAGAAAAGCTTCAAATTCTTGTTGACAGTAACTGAAACGACGTACATAATCTCGTTTCTCTGCTGCAGATGCAGCGACGCAAGACGAAGTGGTGCTGAGCAAAATGCTTGGTGCGCTTGGCGGGAAGTCTTAGCGAATGTGCTCTTTAAAAACTAACAGCCGATAAGTGTGGGCACTTGATGGCGCGAGCGGTTCTGACCTTTTGGGGTTGGGACGTTTAGCGAAAGTTATCAAGTCTCACACAGTATTAGAGGAAGGTTTATCTGTCGAAAGACGGATTGATCATCGTCAGTACGTTGAGTGAGCGACCGGTTGGTAAAACAACCGAAAACAGTAACAGGCATTGAACTGAAGAGTTTGATCCTGGCTCAGATTGAACGCTGGCGGCATGCCTTACACATGCAAGTCGAACGGCAGCACGGGGGCAACCCTGGTGGCGAGTGGCGAACGGGTGAGTAATACATCGGAACGTGTCCTGTAGTGGGGGATAGCCCGGCGAAAGCCGGATTAATACCGCATACGATCTACGGAAGAAAGCGGGGGATCCTTCGGGACCTCGCGCTATAGGGGCGGCCGATGGCAGATTAGCTAGTTGGTGGGGTAAAGGCCTACCAAGGCGACGATCTGTAGCTGGTCTGAGAGGACGACCAGCCACACTGGGACTGAGACACGGCCCAGACTCCTACGGGAGGCAGCAGTGGGGAATTTTGGACAATGGGGGCAACCCTGATCCAGCAATGCCGCGTGTGTGAAGAAGGCCTTCGGGTTGTAAAGCACTTTTGTCCGGAAAGAAAACCTGCCTGTTAATACCGGGTGGGGATGACGGTACCGGAAGAATAAGCACCGGCTAACTACGTGCCAGCAGCCGCGGTAATACGTAGGGTGCGAGCGTTAATCGGAATTACTGGGCGTAAAGCGTGCGCAGGCGGTCTGTTAAGACCGATGTGAAATCCCCGGGCTTAACCTGGGAACTGCATTGGTGACTGGCAGGCTAGAGTATGGCAGAGGGGGGTAGAATTCCACGTGTAGCAGTGAAATGCGTAGAGATGTGGAGGAATACCGATGGCGAAGGCAGCCCCCTGGGCCAATACTGACGCTCATGCACGAAAGCGTGGGGAGCAAACAGGATTAGATACCCTGGTAGTCCACGCCCTAAACGATGTCAACTAGTTGTTGGGGATTCATTTCCTTAGTAACGTAGCTAACGCGTGAAGTTGACCGCCTGGGGAGTACGGTCGCAAGATTAAAACTCAAAGGAATTGACGGGGACCCGCACAAGCGGTGGATGATGTGGATTAATTCGATGCAACGCGAAAAACCTTACCTACCCTTGACATGGACGAAACCCGGGTGAGAGCTTGGGGTGCTCGAAAGAGAATCGTCGCACAGGTGCTGCATGGCTGTCGTCAGCTCGTGTCGTGAGATGTTGGGTTAAGTCCCGCAACGAGCGCAACCCTTGTCCTTAGTTGCTACGCAAGAGCACTCTAGGGAGACTGCCGGTGACAAACCGGAGGAAGGTGGGGATGACGTCAAGTCCTCATGGCCCTTATGGGTAGGGCTTCACACGTCATACAATGGTCGGAACAGAGGGTTGCCAAGCCGCGAGGTGGAGCCAATCCCAGAAAACCGATCGTAGTCCGGATCGCAGTCTGCAACTCGACTGCGTGAAGCTGGAATCGCTAGTAATCGCGGATCAGCATGCCGCGGTGAATACGTTCCCGGGTCTTGTACACACCGCCCGTCACACCATGGGAGTGGGTTTTACCAGAAGTGGCTAGTCTAACCGCAAGGAGGACGGTCACCACGGTAGGATTCATGACTGGGGTGAAGTCGTAACAAGGTAGCCGTATCGGAAGGTGCGGCTGGATCACCTCCTTTCTCGAGCTTAAACGCTCGCCCACTCAAGTGTTCACGCTTATCGGCTGTCAGAAAGACAGGCTAAGGGTCTGTAGCTCAGTCGGTTAGAGCACCGTCTTGATAAGGCGGGGGTCGTTGGTTCGAATCCAACCAGACCCACCACCCGGGCAAGCGGTGCTTAAAACGACCAAGCGAGCAGACTGAGTCAGGCACACACGGGGGGATTAGCTCAGCTGGGAGAGCACCTGCTTTGCAAGCAGGGGGTCGTCGGTTCGATCCCGTCATCCTCCACCAATCCTCAATGCACAGCGCTGAACGCGGGGTTCAACGTTGCGCATTGGCGATTGAGCCAGTCAGCACGGGTAGGTGATTGAATTTGATTACGCTATCGGCTGTCGTTCTTTAACAATCTGGAAGAAGTAGTAAAGAGATTATTCGAAAGCACTTAGAGATGGGTGTGAGTAGGGTAATCAGGGTTGTGATTGTATCAAGTATGAAAAGGTGATCGAAAGATTGCTTTGGAATACGGCACAACGCGAATACTCAACCTATGACGGTGGGCTTAAAGGCAGCAATGCTGGCAGACACACTCGTTATAGGGTCAAGCGAACAAGTGCATGTGGTGGATGCCTTGGCGATCACAGGCGATGAAGGACGCGGTAGCCTGCGAAAAGCGGTGGGGAGCTGGCAAACGAGCTTTGATCCACCGATATCCGAATGGGGAAACCCGGCCCGAATGGGTCATCCTAAGCTGAATCCATAGGCTTAGTGAAGCGAACGCGGTGAACTGAAACATCTAAGTAACCGCAGGAAAAGAAATCAACCGAGATTCCCAGAGTAGTGGCGAGCGAAATGGGATCAGCCTGTACTCTTTATCTGTGTTGTTAGCTGAACGCTCTGGAAAGTGCGGCCATAGCAGGTGATAGCCCTGTAAGCGAAAACAGCGTGGAAGAACTAGGGGTACGACAAGTAGGGCGGGACACGTGAAATCCTGTCTGAAGATGGGGGGACCATCCTCCAAGGCTAAATACTCGTGATCGACCGATAGTGAACCAGTACCGTGAGGGAAAGGCGAAAAGAACCCCGGGAGGGGAGTGAAATAGATCCTGAAACCGCATGCATACAAACAGTCGGAGCCTCGCAAGGGGTGACGGCGTACCTTTTGTATAATGGGTCAGCGACTTACGTTCAGTAGCGAGCTTAACTGATTAAGGCAGGCGTAGCGAAAGCGAGTCCGAATAGGGCGATCAGTTGCTGGGCGTAGACCCGAAACCAAGTGATCTATCCATGGCCAGGTTGAAGGTGCGGTAACACGTACTGGAGGACCGAACCCACTAACGTTGAAAAGTTAGGGGATGAGCTGTGGATAGGGGTGAAAGGCTAAACAAACTTGGAAATAGCTGGTTCTCTCCGAAAACTATTTAGGTAGTGCCTCGTGTATCACCTTCGGGGGTAGAGCACTGTCATGGTTGTGGGGTCCATTGCGGATTACTACGCCATAGCAAACTCCGAATACCGAAGAGTGCAATCACGGGAGACAGACATCGGGTGCTAACGTCCGGTGTCAAGAGGGAAACAACCCAGACCGCCAGCTAAGGTCCCAAAGATTGGCTAAGTGGGAAACGAAGTGGGAAGGCAAAAACAGTCAGGAGGTTGGCTTAGAAGCAGCCACCCTTTAAAGAAAGCGTAATAGCTCACTGATCGAGTCGTCCTGCGCGGAAGATGTAACGGGGCTCAAGCCAGTCACCGAAGCTGCGGATGCATATTTATATGCATGGTAGGAGAGCGTTCCGTAAGCCTGCGAAGGTGCGTTGAAAAGCGTGCTGGAGGTATCGGAAGTGCGAATGCTGACATGAGTAGCGATAAAGGGGGTGAAAAGCCCCCTCGCCGTAAGCCCAAGGTTTCCTACGCAACGTTCATCGGCGTAGGGTGAGTCGGCCCCTAAGGCGAGGCAGAAATGCGTAGCTGATGGGAAGCAGGTCAATATTCCTGCACCATTGTTAGATGCGATGGGGGGACGGATCGCGGAAGGTTGTCCGGGTGTTGGACGTCCCGGTCGCTGCATTGGAGAAGGTGCTCAGGCAAATCCGGGCACAGGATTCAAGGGTGTGGCGCGAGCTTCCTCGGAAGCGAAGCAATTGGAAGTGGTTCCAAGAAAAGCCTCTAAGCTTCAGTCTAATAGTGACCGTACCGCAAACCGACACAGGTGGGCGAGATGAGTATTCTAAGGCGCTTGAGAGAACTCGGGAGAAGGAACTCGGCAAATTGGTACCGTAACTTCGGGATAAGGTACGCCTCTGTAGCTTAACCAGCCTGCGCTGGAAGGGTGAAGAGGTTGCAATAAACTGGTGGCTGCGACTGTTTAATAAAAACACAGCACTCTGCAAACACGAAAGTGGACGTATAGGGTGTGACGCCTGCCCGGTGCCGGAAGATTAAATGATGGGGTGCAAGCTCTTGATTGAAGTCCCGGTAAACGGCGGCCGTAACTATAACGGTCCTAAGGTAGCGAAATTCCTTGTCGGGTAAGTTCCGACCTGCACGAATGGCGTAACGATGGCCACACTGTCTCCTCCCGAGACTCAGCGAAGTTGAAGTGTTTGTGATGATGCAATCTCCCCGCGGCTAGACGGAAAGACCCCATGAACCTTTACTGTAGCTTTGCATTGGACTTTGAACCGATCTGTGTAGGATAGGTGGGAGGCTATGAAACCGGAACGCTAGTTTCGGTGGAGCCGTCCTTGAAATACCACCCTGGTTTGTTTGAGGTTCTAACCTTGGTCCATGATCTGGATCGGGGACAGTGCATGGTAGGCAGTTTGACTGGGGCGGTCTCCTCCCAAAGTGTAACGGAGGAGTACGAAGGTACGCTAGGTACGGTCGGAAATCGTGCTGATAGTGCAATGGCATAAGCGTGCTTAACTGCGAGACCGACAAGTCGAGCAGGTGCGAAAGCAGGTCATAGTGATCCGGTGGTTCTGTATGGAAGGGCCATCGCTCAACGGATAAAAGGTACTCTGGGGATAACAGGCTGATACCGCCCAAGAGTTCATATCGACGGCGGTGTTTGGCACCTCGATGTCGGCTCATCTCATCCTGGGGCTGTAGCCGGTCCCAAGGGTATGGCTGTTCGCCATTTAAAGAGGTACGTGAGCTGGGTTTAAAACGTCGTGAGACAGTTTGGTCCCTATCTGCCGTGGGCGTTGGATATTTGAAGGGGGCTGCTCCTAGTACGAGAGGACCGGAGTGGACGAACCTCTGGTGTACCGGTTGTCACGCCAGTGGCATCGCCGGGTAGCTATGTTCGGAAGAGATAACCGCTGAAAGCATCTAAGCGGGAAACTCGCCTTAAGATGAGATATCCCCGGGGCTTCGAGCCCCTTGAAGGGTCGTTCTAGACCAGGACGTTGATAGGTCAGGTGTGTAAGTGCAGTAATGCATTGAGCTAACTGATACTAATTGCCCGTAAGGCTTGATCCTATAACCAGTGTGTTTGAACCACTGGCGAGTTATGCGTGTGCGACAATCGCCACCCAACATTTACTGCTTCTTCCCGGATTGGTTGTGTGCCCACCCGGCGCACGACAACAAGTCATGCCTGATGACCACAGCGAGTTGGTACCACCCCTTCCCATCCCGAACAGGACCGTGAAACGACTCCACGCCGATGATAGTGCGGATCTCCCGTGTGAAAGTAGGTAATCGTCAGGCTCCTCATGCAGCAACAAAAACCCCACCCCAAAACAGGTGGGGTTTTTGCGTTTCTGCAGCATTTAACTGATCCGCCAGATTCGATCGGCCGTGCATGCCTTGATCGCGCGATAAAATCAGCAAAACATTGCGCAGCCGATTGCCATTCGAGTTCCCATGCTACGTTTAAGCGAAATCAAGCTTCCGCTCGATCATCCCGATTCGGCCATCGAGCCTGCGGTCATCGCACGCCTTGGAGAAATCGGGGTGACGTCAAGCGAACTCGTGCGCTTCCATGTCTTTCGCCGCGCGCACGATGCACGCAAGCGCGCCGACATCAAGCTTACGTACATCATCGATGTGGAGTTGGCAGATGAAGCGTCGGTGCTCGCGCGACTAAAGGCCCGGCCGCATCCGCATGTCGGCATTACGCCGGATATGGCTTACCACTTCGTGGCCAAGGCGCCTGAAGCATCGAGCCAGCTTCGCCCCGTCGTTATCGGCATGGGGCCGTGTGGACTGTTTGCCGGGCTGATTCTCGCGCAAATGGGTTTTCGCCCAATCATCCTCGAGCGTGGAAAAGCCGTGCGCGAGCGGACGAAAGACACTTGGGGTCTGTGGCGCCGAAACGAGCTTAACCCGGAATCCAATGTGCAGTTTGGTGAAGGCGGCGCCGGCACCTTCTCCGATGGCAAGCTCTACAGTCAAATCAAGGATCCGAAGCACTACGGCCGCAAAGTCCTCGACGAGTTCGTCAAAGCGGGCGCGCCTGAAGACATCCTGTATTTGAGCCGGCCGCATATCGGCACGTTTCGACTGGTCAGCATGGTCGAAAAGATGCGCGCGAATATTCATCAACTCGGCGGCGAAGTACGATTCGAGCAGCGCGTCGAGGATATCGACATCGACGATGGCAAAGTGCGCGGTCTACGTCTGTCGAGCGGAGAAACGCTGCGTTGCGATCACGTTGTGCTTGCCGTCGGACATAGCGCGCGCGATACCTTCCAGATGTTGCACGATCGCGGCGTTTTCATGGAGGCGAAGCCGTTTTCGCTCGGGTTTCGTATCGAGCATCCGCAGGGCATTATCGATCGGAGCCGTTTCGGCAAATTCGCCGGTCACGAACGGCTTGGCGCCGCGGACTATAAAGTCGTCCACCATTGCAGCAACGGCCGCGCTGTCTACAGCTTTTGCATGTGTCCTGGCGGAACGGTTGTCGCGGCGACGTCGGAGCCCGGCCGAGTCGTGACCAATGGCATGAGCCAGTACTCGCGCGCCGAACGTAATGCGAACGCGGGCATCGTCGTCGGCATCACGCCGGAAGATTATCCGGGCGGTCCACTCGCGGGCATCGCCTTCCAGCGCATGTGGGAAGAGCGTGCGTTCGAACTGGGCGGCGGCGATTACAGCGCGCCTGCACAGCTTGTGGGCGACTTCATCGCGAGGCGCGCTTCGACATCGCTTGGATCGGTCGTGCCTTCGTACAAGCCAGGCGTCAAGCCGACCGATCTCAGCACCGCGTTGCCCGATTATGTGATCGAAGCCATCCGAGAAGCACTGCCTGAGCTCGATAAGAAGATCCCCGGCTTCGCGATGCACGACGCCGTTCTCACTGGCGTCGAGACGCGCACGTCGTCGCCGCTGCGGGTGCGCCGCAATAATGACGATTACCAAAGCGTCAATGTCGAAGGCTTGTATCCGGCGGGCGAGGGCGCGGGTTATGCGGGCGGGATCTATTCAGCGGCGATCGACGGAATCGAAGTCGCGGAGGCCGTCGCGTTGAGGATGATGGCCGAACATGAGGCGGCCGTCCGGTAACGTCGCGACTCATTTGCAACCCATGCAAACGTCGAAGAGACATAACCACCACCCATTGCCTCTAAAACGAAAAAGGGCGCATCGTCACCGTTGCGCCCTTTCATCCGCATCCAAAAGACCTCAAGTAACCACGCCCACCTGCCAGGGCACGAACTCACTCTGCCCATACCCGTGCAGTTCGCTCTTCGATGCCACGCCCGACGCGCAATCCAGCATCATCTGAAAAATCTGGTCGCCGAGTTGCCCGATGCTCGCCGTTCCATCGATCACGCCGCCGCAGTTGATATCCATATCCTCTTCCTGCCGCTCCCAGAGCGCGGTGTTCGTCGCGAGCTTGAGCGATGGCGAAGGCGCGCAGCCGTAAGCCGAACCACGTCCGGTCGTGAAGCAGATAAGATTCGCGCCCGAAGCAACCTGACCCGTTGCAGACATCGGATCGTAGCCGGGTGAATCCATGAACACGAAGCCCTTGGCGTCGACGCGCTGCGCGTACTCATAAACCTCGACGAGATTGGTCGTGCCGCCCTTGGCCACCGCGCCAAGCGACTTTTCGAGAATCGTGGTCAGCCCGCCGACCTTGTTGCCCGCCGATGGATTGTTGTCCATCGCCGCACCGTTGCGCGCGCAATAGTCCTCCCACCACTTGATACGCGTCAGCAGTTTCTCGCCGACTTCACGGCTGACCGCGCGCCGCGTCAGCAAATGTTCCGCGCCATACACTTCCGGCGTCTCGGAGAGAATCGCCGTGCCGCCATGCGCGACGAGTTTGTCGACGGCCGCGCCGAGCGCCGGATTCGCCGAAATGCCCGAGTAGCCATCCGACCCGCCGCATTGCAAACCGACGATCAGATGCGACGCCGGCACCGGCTCGCGCTTGACGCGATTCGCTTCCGTGAGCATCTCCTTGACCAATGCGATGCCGTGCTCGATCGTCTTTCTCGTCCCGCCGCTGTCCTGAATCGTAAAGCTGCGCAGACGCTCGCCGTCTTTCAGTCCGCTTGCTTCGAGCACGCCGGAAATCTGATTGGTCTCGCATCCCAGGCCGACGAAAAGCACCGAATAGAAATTCGGATGCACCGCGTATCCGGCCAGCGTGCGACGCAAGATGGCGAGGCCATCGCCCTGCATGTCGATGCCGCATCCCAAGCCATGTGTGAGCGCAATCACGCCATCGACGTTCGGGTAGTCCGCCAGCGCTTCCGGATGAACGTCGCGCCGAAAGTGATCAGCAATCGCGCGCGCGACGGTCGCCGAGCAATTGACGCTCGTCAGCACGCCGACGAAATTGCGCGTCGCCACGCGGCCGTCGTCGCGGCGAATGCCCATGAACGTCGCAGGTTCATCGACGAAAGGCGTCGGATGCTTGTCGATGCCGAACTCGTGCTCGCGCGCGAACTCGGCCATCGACAGATTTTGCGTATGGACATGCTGGCCGCGTGCGATGGCGTCCTTCGCCACGCCGATGATCTGGTTGTAGCGCTTGACGGGCTCGCCCGCGGCGATGGCGCGCGTCGCGATCTTGTGGCCCGGCGGAATCAGGCCCATGACGACGAGATCCTCCGACGCGATGCGCGCGCCGGAGAGCAGCTGACGTGTCGCGATGACGACATCGTCTTTGGGATGCAGCCGGATGACCGCATGGTCGGTGGATGTGGTGGACATGATGTTTTCTTAGATCGTGGAGGGAGCGCGCTTGTCGGCGAGGGCTTCCGTTTCGGCGCGGTTGAGCGGTTCGATCTTGCCGACAATCACAAGATAGCTGAACGCGCCGAGAAAGCAGAAGCCGCCTGCAACACACAGCGGAATGGTGAACGAGCCTTTCGTCATTTCGACCATGACGCCCGTGAACGTCGTGATGACGATACCCGCCAGATTCGACGCGAAGTTCTGAATGCCACCGATGGACGCGACGTGTCCCGGCGTCGGTGCAACATCGCCCGGCAGCGACCAGATGCTGGCCGCGGCGAACGCGAGGCTGCCGTACGCAACGCCGAAAAAGCCGAGCATCAGATAGATGTTCGTGGTGAACGCCGAAAGCGTGATGACCGACGACAGCAGCATGCCGCCGACCATGCAGGTCTTGCGCGCCGCCGTGAGGCTCCAGCCGCGCTTGAAGAGCGAGTCGGACACGACGCCGCCGAGCCAGCCGCCGGGGATCGACATCAGCGCCGGAATCATGCCGAGCGTGCCGAGCGACTTGAGCGAGAAGCCATGCGTCTGCACGAGATAGCTCGGAAACCAGGTGATGAAGAAATAGATCACGAAGTTCAGGCAGAAAAAGCCGAGCATCATGCCCCACAGCGTGCGGTACTTGAAGAGCGAGCCCCACGAGACCTTGTTCTTCGGCGCGACCGGTTGCGGCGGGACATCCACGGGACCGGTGAGGTCGCCGAGCGACTTATTACGGTAAATGAGGAACCAGCCCAAGATCCACACCGCGCCGAGTGCGCCAGTGATGACGAACGACGCTTCCCAGCCCACCGAGCTGATGATGAGCGCAACGACGGGAATCGACAGCGCGGAACCGACACGCGAGCCGCTATCGAAGATGCTGGTGGCAAACGCGCGCTGCTGCGGCTTGAACCACTGCGCGACGAGCTTCGCGCACGACGGATACGCACCCGCTTCGCCGACGCCCAGCATCAGCCGGCAGCCGAACATGCCCGCGACGCTCGTCGCGGTGGCGGTGAGCGCCGTGAACACCGACCACCAGCCCACCGCAAGCGGCAGTGCGATTCGCGCGCCCACGCGGTCAACGAACCAACCGAAAGGCATCTGCATGAGCGCGTAGGTCCAGAAGAAGCCGCTCAGGATGAAGCCCATTTCCGCCGGCCCGATGCCGAGCGCCTTCTCAATCTGCGGTGCAGCCACGGCCAGATTCGCGCGATCGATGTAATTGATCGCGATGGCCAGAAAGGCCAGAAATATCACTACCCAACGCATTTTGCGCATCGTTTGTCTCCTCGGGATGATGGCATTTCATATCTGCCGGCCCGAACCGCCATGCCGACGCGGTGAGCCGTGATTCAAAAACGGTGTGACGGGAGTCCGCGTTCTTTGGCGGATCTCAATGCGCGTTCAATGCATCGCGCAGGCGCTTTTGTTCGATATCGAGTTCGAGTTCGGCGGCGAAATCGATCACAGGTTGAAAACGCCGCGCTTTCTTCTCGTCGTGATTGCGCGCGATATCCGCGAGCTTGTGCACGAGAAACGGGTTCTCGAAGCGGTCGCGCACGCTCGCGAGATAGTCGCTTGCCACGTCGCCCTTGCCGAGCGCGACAAACACCGGCAGCACTTCGTCGCGCCAGGTGGCTTCGAGCGGCTCGCGGTACGCGGAATCGCGCATCGCGTCGAGCACGGTCATGTCGGGCGCGCCGCCGCGCGTGCGCCAGATTTCCGCGAGCATCGTGTGGCCGAGGTTGAGCAGCAGCAGTTTCAGGCGCTCGTAGTGCGCGAGGTCGTCGGTGACGACGATGTCTTCGTGTTCGCACGGCAAGGTCATGCCCGCTTGCCGCTCGATTGCCCACAACGCGTAAGGCTCGGCGATCGCGCCGACCGGCAGGATAGGCTCCGACACGATGCGGTCCACGAGCGAATTCACCCAGACGCAATCGTTCGACAAGTAAGCGATGAACGCGTCGTCCGCATTCCATTTGCGCGCCAAGTCGAGCACGAGGTCGCGCAAGGTGTCGCCGTTACGCGAGACGAGTTCGCACGGCAACAGCGTGATCGGCGCCGCGCTCGCTTTGAAGCGTGCGTGCAGCAGCACGGCGAGCTTGGCCGCGAATCCGCGCGGCGTACGCGCGCCATCGAGCAGGTCGGCCGTGTCTTCGTCGAAAAGGGCGTAACCCGTGTCGGCCGTGTTCGAGACGATCACCTTCACGTCGCGTTCCATGCGTTCTAGCAACAGTAGCCAGTCGTCGTTGGCGTGCAGCGCTTCGGTGATCGAATCGCATTCGATGGTGGTGTCGACGGTCGCTTCGCGCTCGCGTCCGCGAATGCGTACCGGATAGCGGCCCGTGGCGCGCAGCGCATCGACGCGCGCGCGGCTGTCGGGACTCGACGTGGTCTGCACGACGGTGATCTTGCCGAGCGCTTTCGCAGGATCGCGCCGCGCGGCTTCGGCCACGAAGAAGTCGACGTGCGCTTGCAGAAAACGGCTCGTGCCGAACTGGAGAATCGGATTGGTCATGTCGGGCGGCTATCGCGCCATCGCTCGATGCGACGGCGAAGTACATGGGGTTTTGTCGTTGGGAACGGTTCCAGACAGCCGTAAAAAATATGGCCCATCTGGCCTTACCGAAATGCATACTAGTGGCTTGAATTGGAATTGGTCAAGCCACTTGTAAGCGTATGAAAACCGTCGAACGCGCTTCGTACGGTGCGTCAACCCTTCCGCTGATTACAATCCACGTTTTCCCCGAGACATGCAGGAGTGTGCACGTGAGTGTCAAACCAGTCGAAACGCGTCGCCTCTACCTTCAGATCGCCGACAAACTGCGCGCTCTGATCGAACAGCAGGACTTTGCGCCGAACGGCCGGTTGCCCTCCGAGCGCGAACTCGCGCAGACGTTGGGCGTGTCGCGGCCTTCGGTGCGCGAGGCGCTGGTTGCGCTGGAACTGGAAGGGCGAGTCGAGATTCGCATGGGCTCGGGCGTCTATATCTGCGCGACGCCCGTGGCGAAGCCGCCCGCCACCGAGGCGGAACTGGGCGAGAGCCCGATCGAGATCATGAATGCGCGCAGCGTGATCGAAGGCGCGATTGCCGCGAATGTCGCGCCGTTTGCCAAGCCAAAGGCATTGAAGACGCTGCGCGCCGTCTACGAGACCATGGCGCGCGAAGTCGAAGCGGGACAAGTGCCGATGAGCGCCGACCGCGCGTTTCACGTTGCGATCGCGCAGATGTCGGGCAACGACGTGCTGGTCAGGACAGTGGGCAGTCTCTATGACGAACGGCATAGTCCGCTGTCATCCACGTTACGCGGACATTTCGAGGGGGAGGAAACCTGGGCGGCCGCGCTCGGCGAACATCTCGAGATTCTCGAGGCGCTCGAAGCGCGGGACGCGGTGCAGGCTCAAGCCGCGATGCAGCGGCACATGCGCAAGTCGGCCGAGCGTCTGATGACACGGCGCAAAGGCTGAAACCGGCGCGCCTTCAAAGACGAACCGGTTCTCTCGAAAGTTAGCCCGCGTTAGCCGGGATACGCTTCATCGACCTTCAGGCCAGCCAGCTTGAAGATCACGCGCAGTGTCTGCGGCGCGATCTCGCGGCGCGAGGCGAGCGTGGTCAGGACGAAGTCCATCACCTTGGCGTACTTCAGCATGGTCAGACACGATTCGATATCCGTGGAGCCGTCGCGCATCGATTCGGCGAGACGCAGCATCTCCACCGAAATCTCTCGAGCCATTTCAAGTTCGAGTTGTTGCTTCTCGCTCCAGGCGGGCATCGTGGTCAGCGCCGCGAGCATCTCCTGAAACTGCTTTTCTGCTTTCTTGTCGGGGATCGCGTCCATCGCCGTCCTCTCCATGTTCATGGCGCCGGCGAGTCGCAATCGCCGCGCTGAGTGTTAGGTGTTACGTAACGAAAGCCGCTCGCGGGTGACGACGCGTACTGCGTTGTCGAGGCGTGGCTTTGCTACCTGCTTGTTGCTCTTCCTTGCTGCATTGGCGCGCCGGGCTTCTTCCCCACGCTATGCATCGTCCCGGCCAGATCCGCATACCGGACAATGCACGAAGTGTTCCAAGCGTTTTCTAGCCGTCTTGCATCGCCGGTCGACTTGGGCGGGACAAGAGCGTCTTCGCGCTTTTTAGTAAACTTCTCCTTTCGAGTCGGCAGAACCAGCGGTTAGCGCACATTCGGCGCAAACTAGCCTCGTTTTTTAATTACAACGTCACTTTCACGATGGCCAAGAAGTCCTCCGCGTCGGCTCCGGGCACCCCCGACCCCACTACAAAGCACGAAATCCGTCCAGGTCAGTCGATCGAACTGCTGAAGGAACTTCATATCCTCACGCGCGACGGCAAGATGAATCAGGACAGCCGCCGCAAACTGAAACAGGTCTATCACCTCTATCAGTTCATCGAACCGCTGCTTGCCGACGTTCACGAACGCCAGGGTTCGGTGTCGCTTGTCGACCATGGCGCGGGGAAGTCTTACCTTGGGTTTATTCTCTACGATCTGTTCTTCAAGACTCTGCGCGATCGGTCACACATCTACGGTATTGAGACGCGTGAGGATCTTGTTCAAAAATCGGAGGAATTGGCGAAGCGGCTGGATTTCGAGGGAATGTCGTTTCTGAATCTGTCGGTGGCCGAATCGATTGAATCGAATCTGCTGCCGGATTCCATCGATGTCGTGAC
The DNA here is from genome assembly GCF_031450875.1 of Caballeronia sp. LZ001. Classification (NCBI taxonomy): domain Bacteria; kingdom Pseudomonadati; phylum Pseudomonadota; class Betaproteobacteria; order Burkholderiales; family Burkholderiaceae; genus Caballeronia; species Caballeronia sp. LZ001. Next base: position 3,695,062 of record NZ_JARTVX010000004.1, read on the forward strand.
CGCGCTGCACGCCTGCAATACCGCGACGGACGACGCCATCCAGTTCGCTCTGCAGAAGAACGCGAAGTACATCGTCGTGGTGCCGTGTTGTCAGGCGGAAGTCGCGTCAGTGCTGCGCAAGAACAAGGGGCATGCGCTGTCGAAGAACGTGCTGACGGAGATGTGGCGGCATCCGTTGCATACGCGCGAATTCGGCAGCCAGATTACGAATGTACTGCGCTGCCTGCAGCTCGAATCGCACGGATATCAGGTCAGCGTGACGGAACTTGTAGGCTGGGAACATTCGATGAAAAACGAGCTCATCATCGCTCAGTTCAAGGACTTGCCGCGCGCCCGGCCCGCGCAACGGCTGTCGGATGTGCTCGAAACGCTCGGGCTGGACGAGTTGCGCGAGCGCTTCTTCGCGCACTGATCAGTCACTTTTCATCCACGCCGCGAAACCTTCGTGACCGAGGCGACGCAGCGTTTCCATGTTGCGTTCGTAGATATCGGCGGCGTCGGGAAAGGCATCCACTGCGCGGTCGATGCTCGCTTCGCGCAGCAAATGAAAGATGGGATACGGCGCCCGATTCGTATAGTTCTCGATGTCGTCGGGCTCGCTGCCTTCGAATCGATATTGCGGATGAAAGCTCGCAATCTGCAGTTCTCCGGCAAGGCCCATGTCGTTCAACAAGCGGTCGGCGAAGAACAGCGCATCGTTGTAATCGGTGAAGTGCGCAAAGGCGTGCGGCGTGATGAAAAGCGTCGTGTCGATGTCTTTTGCATCGTTTTCGCGCAAAAGGCGCAGTTCGTCCGCGAGTTCCGCGACGACATCTTCCACGCCGCGCGCGTCGCTCACGACATAGCGGACTTGTCCCTTCACATGCACGCTCTTGGCAAAAGGACACAGGTTCAAGCCGATGACAGCGCGGGTGAGCCAGTGGCGCGTGGCCGCGATCACTTCTTCTTCGCGGGTGCTACGGTCGTTCATGGTGCATCCTGAATAAGCGGCTTGCAGGCCGCGTCGATCAAAGTGCGCGCAATGCGAGGCGCCGCGCGCATCGGCCCCGAACCGGGACCGTAAGTCTGGCTCGTCGCGTAGACGCCATCGACGAGCAACGCCAGCGATTCTGCCAGTTCGACGGGATCGGCGGCGCCCGCAGCAGCCGAAATCTCGGTGAGCCGCGTGATCAGATAGTGCTTGTTGCGCTCGACGGATTGCCGCGCGGGATGCGCTGGATCGCCGAATTCGCACGCGATGTTGAGAAACGGACAGCCGCGATAATCCGGCGCCGACGCGCGCCCGACGAGATCCTCGAGCGATTGAACGAGTTGCTCGGCCGGCGCGCCCGGATGCTTCTCGACGCTTGCCTCGAAGCGCTTGCGGAATCTTTCGTCCATGCGCTGCAGATACGCGGTGACGAGTTCGTCTTTCGAAGCGAAGCGCCGGTACAGGCTCATCTTGTTGACGCCCGCGCGTTCGACGACGGCATCGACGCCAATCGCGCGGATGCCATCGCGATAAAACAGTTCCTGCGCGGCATCGAGCAATTGTTCCCGAGCCTGCACGCCGTCGGTTCGCACACCGCGTCGAGCAGGGGTTTTCGGCCGGTCGGCGGGAGTTCGTGTCACAGTCGCATCCTTGAATATTGCTTGGGTCTTGACATGTTACCGATCGGTAACTAAGCTCGCAACTCTGATGTGACAGGTCGGTAACGTCACGGCGCGTAAAACACGAAATTCACGGAACGGAGCAGCGATGAATTGGGTAGCGAGACGGCTTGGCGGCCGCGTGCATTATGGCTGGATCGCAGTGGGCGTCGTTTTCCTGGTGTTGCTGGCGGCGGCCGGCACGCGCGCGACGCCGAGCGTGATGATGTTGCCGCTCGAAAAACAGTTCGGCTGGTCGCGCGGAACCATCTCGCTTGCCATCTCGATCAACCTTGCGCTTTACGGCCTGACCGGACCGTTCGCCGCTGCCGCCATGCAGCGCTTCGGCGTGCGTCCGACTTGCTCGCCGCGCTTGCGACCTTAGCCGCGGGCGTCGGCCTCTCCTCGATGATGACCGCGCCCTGGCAGATGATCGTGATCTGGGGCGTGATGGTCGGCGGCTCTACGGGCGTTGCGGCGCTCACGCTTTCGGCGACGGTGGTGAATCGCTGGTTCACGACGCATCGCGGGCTTGCAATGGGCATTCTCACCGCTAGTTCGGCGACCGGGCAGCTCGTGTTTCTGCCGTTTCTCGCGGCGTTGTCGGAGCATCACGGCTGGCGGCCGGTGGTTTTCGTCGTGGCTATAGCAACCGCAGTCGTCGTGCCGCTCGTCGCGTGGCTGCTGCCGGAGCGTCCGTCGGATGTCGCGCTGCGACCCGTCGGCGAGAGCCCGGACGCGCCGCCCGCCGTCATTCCGCCACCGAAAAATCCGATCAAGGTCGCATTCGGCACGCTCGGCATGGCGAGCAAGACGCGCGATTTTTGGCTGTTGTTCTTCAGCTTTTTCGTGTGCGGCGCGAGCACGAACGGTTATGTCGGCACGCATCTGATCGCGATGTGCTCCGACTACGGCATGACGCAGGTGCAAGGCGCGACCTTGCTCGCGGCGATGGGCATTTTCGATTTGTTCGGCACGACGCTTTCCGGATGGCTTTCGGATCGCTTCAACGCGCGCCTGCTGCTGTTTTGGTACTACGGCCTGCGCGGGTTGTCGTTGATCTATCTGCCGTATGCGTTTGGCATCGACTTCTTCGGCTTGCCGCTTTTCGCGGTGTTTTACGGGCTCGACTGGATCGCGACCGTGCCGCCGACGGTGCGCCTCGCCACCGATGTCTATGGCAAGGAGTCGGCGCCGATCGTCTTCGGCTGGATCGTGGCGGGGCACCAGCTCGGCGCGGCGTTCGCGGCGCTGGGCGGCGGCATGCTGCGGTCGAGCCTCGGCAGCTACACCGTGGCGACGATGATCTCCGGCGGTCTTTGCCTCGTCGCAGCCGTTACAGTGCTGCGGATCAATCGCGCGGGGCGGTCGATGGGCGTCGCCGCCACTTGAGCACTTTTGCGGACGTGTGAGTCCGTGACTTATCCTTGTCGTTCGATACTTGAACGGCGCGCATTGGGCCGATGCGCGCCGTTTGCGCTTTTGAGGGCGGCGCGAGGCAACGGTGCTGTATTGAAGTGGTAGCGTTGTGCGGTTGACTGCTGCAAACCGTTATCGTGATGGCAGGCCTCGCTTCTTCCAATCGCTGAAGGATTTCAATGATGACCGCCAAACCCGCCGCAACCGAAGTCGATATCCACGAACTACTCGCAGGCCGCTGGAGCCCGCGCGCGTTCGCCGACGCGCCGCTGAGCCGCGAGCATCTGCATAGCCTGCTCGAAGCGGCGCGCTGGGCGCCTTCATCGAGCAATTTGCAGCCTTGGCGTTTCATCGCGTTCGATCGGCATCGCGACGAAGCCGCGTTCCAGCGCGCGTTCGAAACGCTCGCGCCGTCCAATCGGACATGGAATGTTCGCGTGCCCGTGCTGGTCTGCGTGACTGCGTCGACGCTCACGCCGAAGGGCGATGTCAGCCGCACCGCGCTCTACGACACCGGCGCGGCCGCGATGGCGCTCGTGCTCCAGGCACACGCTCTCGGGCTCGCGACGCATCAGATGGGCGGCTTCGATCGCGACGCGTTCCGCGCGGCGTTCGAGATTCCGCCGGAGGTGGAGATCATCGCGATGATCGCAATCGGTCATCACGGCGACGCGAATCTTCTCGACGACGCGCTGCGCGAACGCGAGGCCGCGCCGCGAGCACGCAAGGCGCTGGGCGAGACCTCGTTCGAAGGCGCGCGGGGAAAGAGTTTCGAGTGAAGCCAGGTTTACGCGGCGCGGGTTCGCTTGACTGCGGATGTGTCCGACATCACCCCTCATCCGCCGATGACAGCGGCCGCGCAACATCTTCCAGAGACTTGCGCTCCGCCGCCACGCCCCAGATGCCGGCCACGACGGCGGCCGCGATCATCAGCGCCGAGCCGATCAGATAGCCGACGAACACCGCGCCACGCTGATGCGTATCGATGAGTTGCCCGAACAGCGCCGGCCCGATGATCCCGCCGAGCGCCGTACCGAACGCATAAAACACGGCGATCGCAAGCGCGCGAATCTCAAGCGGAAACGTCTCGCTGACCGTCAGATAGGCCGAACTCGCCGCCGCCGACGCGAAGAAGAAAATTACCATCCACGCTATGGTCTGCGTGGTCACGGAAAGCATTCCGTGCATGAACATCCATCCGCTGATCGTGAGCAGCACGCCCGAGATCGCGTAAGTGAAGGCGATCATCCGGCGTCGGCCGAGCACGTCGAATAGCTTGCCGAGCAGAACGGGGCCGAGGAAGTTGCCCGCCGCGAACGGCAGCACGTACCAGCCGATGTGATCGCCCGGCACGTGATAGAAGTCCGTCAGCACGAGCGCGTAAGTGAAAAAGATTGCGTTGTAGAAGAACGCCTGCGCGGTCATCAACATGAGGCCGACCAGCGAGCGGCTCCGATGCACATGAAACAGCGTGTGCGCGACTTCCGAAAGTGGCGTGTGCTCGCGCATCTTTAGGCGCAGCGGCTTGATCGGCGTGTTCGGTATTTCGACGCCGTGCTTGCGAAACTGCGCTTCGATGTCCTCGACAATCTGCTTCGCTTCATCGACGCGGTTATGCGTGATGAGCCAGCGCGGACTTTCCGGCACCCACATCCGCATGAAGAGAATGGTGAGACCGAGCGCCGCGCCGATCAGAAAGCACCCGCGCCAGCCCCAATCGGGCGGCATCAGGCCCGGATCGAGCAAAACGAGCGAACCGGCCGCGCCAATGCCCGCGCCGATCCAGAACGTGCCGTTAATGGCGAGATCGGTCCAGCCGCGCAAGCGTGCAGGCGTGAATTCCTGGATCGTGGAATTGATGGCCGTGTATTCGCCGCCGATGCCCGCGCCCGTCAGAAAGCGGAACAGCACGAAACTTGCGAGATCCCATGAGAACGCGGTTGCGGCGGTCGCGGCCACGTAGAGAAAGAGCGTGATGAAGAAGAGTTTGCGTCGTCCGAGCCGGTCGGTGAGCCAGCCGAAGCCAAGCGCGCCGACCACCGCGCCCGCAATGTACGCGCTGCCGGCAATGCCGACATCCGTGTTGTTGAAGTGCAGCGCCGGGCTCGACTTCAATGCGCTCGCCACCGCGCCCGCGAGCGTGACTTCGAGCCCGTCGAGCAGCCACGTGATGCCGAGCGCGAATACGATTAACGTATGAAACCGTCCCCAGGGCAGACGGTCGAGCCGTCCCGGTAAATCGGTTTCTATGATGTCGGATCGATCGCTGGCGCTCGCAGTCGAACGATTTTCCTGCGGTAAGGTAGTGTCGTTCATTGGCTCGTGCCCGCCGCATCCGCGCGCGCAACAGTGAATCAATTGCCGCTTTGGCGAGCAAGTTGCATTCCGCGCCGGTTGAAGCGTCGTGGCGGTTCCAGACGGGTTCGAATGCGGTTGATGCATGCCGCCGAACATGCTACAAACCCTGTCCACTTTTGAATGCGGCGTTGCCTCGTAACGCTGCCTCGATGTCCATGACCTACTGTGCGATCGATTTTGGCACGTCGAATTCCGCCGTCGCCGTGCCTGCCGCGATTCAGGCGCAGACGCAGGGTGGCCATTCGATCCGGCTGGCTCCCGTCGAGGGCGAGGCAACCACGCTTCCGACGGCCGTCTTCTTCAACACGGACGAAAACAGCCAGTCCTATGGCCGCGCCGCGCTCGAATCGTATATAGACGGCTTCGACGGCCGCCTCATGCGTTCGATGAAAAGCATTCTCGGCTCGCCGCTCGCCGACACTAGCACCGATCTCGGCGACGGCTCCGCCATCAAGTACACGGACGTCATCACGCTTTTTCTGCAGCATCTGAAGCAGAAAGCACAGGCGGTCTCGCCAAGTCCGCTCGATCGCGCGGTTCTCGGCCGTCCGGTCTTTTTCGTCGATGACGATCCGCGCGCCGACCGCCTCGCGCAGTCGCAACTCGAAGCGTGCGCGCACGCCATCGGCTTGCGCGAGATTCACTTTCAATACGAACCGATCGCCGCCGCATTCGATTACGAAGCGCGCCTGACACAGGAAGGGCTCGTGCTGGTCGCGGATATCGGCGGCGGTACGTCCGACTTCTCACTCGTTCGCGTGGGGCCCGAGCGCGCTCGCCAGCTAGACCGAAAAAGCGATGTCCTCGCGCATCACGGCGTGCACGTGGCCGGCACGGATTTCGACCGGCGCGTCGAGCTGACGACCGTTTTGCGCGAACTCGGTTATCAGACGCTCGATCCGCAAGGGCGCGAAGTGCCGAACCGCGTGTATTTCGATCTGGCGACGTGGCATCTGATCAATACCGTCTACACGCCCAAGCGCGTGAGCGAATTGCAACTGATGCGCCACCTTTACACCGAACCGCGTCTGCATGACCGGCTAATGCGCGTCGTCGATCGCAGGCTCGGGCATGCGCTGACCGCGCACGCTGAGGAAGCGAAGATCGACGTGGCGGCGGGCGGCGTAACCGAGATCGACATGGAAGAGGTGGAGGAAGCGCTGCGCGTCGCATTCGACGAAGCGCAGCTGATCGAAGCGGGAGCGGATGAGACGCGGCGTATCGTCGAAGCGGCGCTGGAAACGGTGAAACGCGCGGGCGTGGCGAACGCGGATGTCGGCGCCGTGTACTTCACGGGCGGCACCACCGGTTTGCGCTTTCTGTCCGATGCGCTCGCGGCGGCTTTTCCCGGCGCACGAGCCGTATTCGGCGATCGACTTGCCAGCGTGGCGACGGGTCTCGGTATTTACGCGCAAAGCGTCTTTACCTGATCGCGCTCGTTCCAGATGCAAAAAACCCCGCCGAGGCGGGGTTTTCTTTAAGCCGGATAAAAACTTACGCCGGCTTGATGTTCGCTGCTTGCTTGCCCTTGGGGCCAGTCTTCACTTCGTAGGTAACCTTTTGGTTTTCTTGAAGTGTCTTGAAACCCTCAATGCGGATTTCCGAGAAGTGTGCGAACAGATCTTCGCCGCCGCCATCCGGGGTGATGAAGCCAAAGCCCTTTGCGTCATTAAACCACTTGACGGTACCGGTTTCCATGTTACTTATTCCAAAAAATTGATGAATGAGGCCGAAGCCAAGGGTGCATGAAGATCAAGGAAGGGGCAATGGGACCAACCGGAGTACCGCGATGGCGAACTACGAAAGAACCACAAGTCACTCGCCACTTGAAATCCTGCAAGAAGGTTTATACGGCTAATCGTTTTCGCGGTCAAATAATATCCGACTGCCGCGCAGGGACTTTTTGAGATATCGCAACGTATCTTACGAATCTTTCATAATTTCACTGCCAACTGTCTATCACCGCCGTGTGGTAGCTTTCATCGCGCAAAAACTGATGAAAGCTGACAAACCTTCGCTGCATTCGAAAGGTGCAACCGTTACACTACGCGCCAACCTGCCAAGGTTGCACCAAAATCGCCCCATCACCGGACCGTAGGTCGGCATCGCGCGCGGCGGATGTGCATTCGTGCGCCTGACCTCCAAGCGCAAGGCGAGAGACACTGGAGAATAATGTGAAGAGTTCGATACAACGAAATATCGGGCCGATAGCACTCATGCTTACCGGCCTCGGTTCCATCATCGGTTCAGGCTGGTTGTTCGGCGCATGGAAAGCGGCCAAGATCGCCGGTCCCGCAGCCATGGTCGCGTGGGTGATCGGCGCGGTCGTCATCATGGCGATCGCTCTTACTTACGCGGAGTTGGGCGCGACGTTTCCCGAATCCGGCGGCATGGTGCGTTACGCGCGCTATTCGCATGGCGCGCTCGTCGGTTTCATCAGCGCGTGGGCGAACTGGATTGCCATCGTCTCGGTCATTCCGATCGAGGCCGAGGCATCCATTCAATATATGAGCACGTGGCCCTATGAATGGGCGCATGCGCTCTTCGTGAACGAAACGCTCACGACTTCAGGGCTGATCCTCTCGGCGCTGCTCGTGGTCGTGTACTTCATGCTCAACTACTGGGGCGTGAAGGTGTTCGCGCGCGCCAACTCGACAATCACTGTCTTCAAGTTCCTGATTCCCGGCCTGACCATCGCGGGCCTCATCTATACAGGGTTCCATTCCGAGAACTTCGGCACGGCGTCGAGCTTCGCGCCCTATGGCTGGCCGGCCGTGCTGACGGCAGTGGCGACGAGCGGCATCGTATTCAGCTTCAACGGCTTTCAGAGCCCGGTCAATCTCGCGGGCGAGGCGCGCAATCCGTCGCGGAGCATCCCGTTCGCTGTGATCGGCTCGATTCTGATCGCGCTCGTGATCTATGTATTGCTGCAAGTGGCCTACATCGGCGCGGTCAATCCCGCCGATGTCGCGAAGGGCTGGTCGCATTTCAACTTCGCGTCGCCGTTCGCGGAACTGGCGCTGGCGCTGAATTTGAACTGGCTCGCTGTGCTTCTTTATGTCGATGCTTTCGTGAGCCCGAGCGGCACCGGCACCACCTACATGGCGACGACCACGCGCATGATCTACGCGATGGAGCGCAACAACACGATGCCGAAGATATTCGGCAACGTGCATCCGTTCTACGGCGTGCCGCGTCCCGCGATGTGGTTTAACCTGTTCGTCGCGTTCGTGTTCCTGTTCTTCTTCCGGGGTTGGGGCACGCTGGCGGCGGTGATTTCGGTGGCGACGGTCATTTCGTATCTCACCGGGCCTGTGAGCCTGATGGCGCTGCGCCGCGCCGCGCCGGATCTGGAACGGCCGGTCCGCTTGCCCTTAATGGGCTTGGTCGCGCCGTTCGCGTTCGTTTGCGCGTCGCTCGTCCTGTACTGGGCAAAGTGGCCGCTGACCGGCGAAATCATCCTGTTGATGGTCGTCGCGCTGCCCGTGTACTTCTACTTCCAGGGCAAGACCGGCTTCGCGGGATGGGGCCGCGATCTGAAAGCCGCGTGGTGGCTGGTGGCGTATCTGCCGACGATGGCCGTCATGTCGCTCATCGGCAGCAAGGAATTCGGCGGAAGTGGCGTGTTGCCGTATGGCTGGGACATGGCGCTCGTCGCCGTGCTCGCGCTCGTGTTTTACTTCTGGGGCGTGCACACCGGTTATAGGACGGACTATCTGGATGAACGCGAGGCGCACGAAGACATTCAGCACGAAGTCGGCGCGTAAACAGATCGTCGACGAGAAGCGGTAAAACGAAGCCCGCCTGAGCAATCAGGCGGGCTTCGTTCTTTCCTGCGCGGCTCGTGCGTTCAGGCCTCAGGCGTCCGCGAACACGTAGTTCGTCATCGCGAGCGCGCGCTGGAAAGTGCCGAGCGACTGTATGCGCAACTGATAGTCATCCGCCGCAGCGCCTAGTGCGCCGAATACTGGCAGCAGATGCTCGTCGGTCGGATGCATTAGCGCGGCGTGCGGCGCGCGGGCGCGATAGTCGAGCAGCGCGTCGATGTCGCGATCGGCAAGACGCGCCTCGAACCAATGCGTGAACTCATCGACGCGCGGATCGGCATCTTCAGGACGCGCGCCGAAATCCGCCATGCGCAGGTTATGCGTGATCTGCCCGGAACCGACGATCATCACGCCGTCACGCCGCAAATCGCGCAGCGCTCGGCCGATACCGAAGTGATGCGCGGCATCGAGGCGCGGTTGAATGGAAAGTTGCGCGACTTGGATGTCGGCGTTGGGAAACATGAGCAGAAGCGGCACCCACGCGCCGTGATCGAGGCCGTGCTCCGTCGTGCTCGCAGCAATGCCGTGCTCGCCGAGCAGCGCGGCGGCGTTGCGGGCAAGATCGGGCGCGCCGGGCGCGGGATAGCGCAGTTCATAGAGCGCGCGCGGAAAACCGTAGAAATCGTGGATGGTTTCCGGCCGCTCGGCGATGCTCGCAACGGGTTGCGTCGTGCCCCAGTGAGCCGAAAGCATGAGGATGGCGCGCGGGCGCGGCAGCGTTTCAGCGAGCGAGGCGAATTCGCCGGAAGGCATCGACGGGTCGATAGGCAGCGTCGGCGCGCCGTGGGAAATGAAAACGGAGGGAAGGGAAGTCATGGCGGCGCGTATTGAGTTGGATGCCACCAATGTACGGCCGGTATTAGCGGAAATAAACGGCCGGTGAAGCAATGAATTGTGTCGTCGGAGTTTGCAATCGAATCGACGCTCAGTCCGCTTCCCCGCGCATTCCTTCCCATGCAACGGCGGCCGGCGATGCGATCTGAAACAGATCGATCACGCGCGCGACGGTGTGATCCACCATCTCGTCGATGCTCGCCGGCTTCTGATAAAACGCCGGCAGCGGCGGGAAAATCACGCCGCCCATTTCCGTCACGGCGGTCATATTGCGCAGATGCGCGAGGTTGAGCGGCGTTTCGCGCACCAGCAGCACCAGACGGCGACGCTCCTTGAGCACGACATCCGCCGCGCGCGTGATGAGATTGTCGGAGAGTCCGTGCGCGATGCTTGCCAGCGATCGCATGGAGCACGGCGCGACAATCATGCCTTCCGTGGAAAACGAGCCGGACGCGATGCTCGCGCCGACATCGCGCACGTTATGAACAACGTCCGCGAGCGCGTGAACCGTGGATTTATCGAGTTCCAGCTCGTGCTGGATATTGAGCCAGCCGGCGCTGGAAACGAGCAAATGCGTTTCCACGCCGGGAACACGGCGCAACGTTTCAAGCAGACGCACGCCGTAAATTGCGCCCGTGGCGCCCGTGATGGCGACGATGAGCCGTCGTCGGGCGGCAGGCGCGTTCACTTCGAAGATGACTTCAGGCAGCGGCGAAGAGCTGTTGCAGTTCGCCGGATTCGTACATCTCCATCATGATGTCCGAGCCGCCGATGAACTCGCCCTTCACGTAAAGCTGCGGAATGGTCGGCCAGTTCGAGAATTGCTTGATGCCCTGACGAATTTCGTTGTCTTCGAGCACATTCACGGTCGTGATCTGATCGACGCCACACGCCTTCAGCACCTGGATGGCGCGGCCGGAGAAACCGCACATCGGGAACTGCGCCGTGCCCTTCATGAAGAGGACGACCGCGTTTTGATCGACGAGTTGCTTGATGCGTTCTTGCGTTTCCATGATGTTCCTGCGCTTTGATGTCGGTGGGGACTAAGTGTTGAAATGATAGCGGATTTCGCTATTCCGGGCTGACCGCTGCCTGGCTCGCCAGCGGCGCTCAGGCATTGAAAACGCCGCCGCTGATGCGCTCGATTCCCGCCAGATCGCGCAGCGAATGCACATCGGTGAAACCGCGCGCCGTGAGCAGTCGGCGCACGGCGTCGGACTGATCGTAGCCGTGTTCGAGCCACAGCACGCCACGGCGCGCAAGCAGAAACGGCGCTCGCTCGATAATGGTCCGGATGCAGGACAGACCGTCGGCGTCATCGGTGAGCGCGTCGCGCGGCTCGAAGCGCAGATCGCCTTGCTGCAAATGCGGATCGTCGCTTGCGATATACGGCGGATTGCTCACGATGGCTTCGAAGAGCAGCGAAGGATCGACCTTCGCGGTCCAGTCGCTTTCGACGAACGCGAGCGGCCCGCCCGCGCGCGCCGGATCGAGCAGCCGTTCTGCATTGCGACGCGCGACATCCAGCGCGGCGCCTGAGCGGTCCACGGCCCACACGCGCGCGTCGGGCCGTGCATGCGCAAGCGAAACCGCAATGGCACCGGTTCCCGTGCCGAGATCGAGCACGCGCGCGTTCGGCGTATTCGCGATGGCGTCGAGCGCCGTTTCCACCAGCAATTCGGTTTCCGGGCGCGGAATCAGCACATCGGGCGTCACGTCGAATTCGAGCCCGAAAAATTCACGCGTTCCAGTCAGCTGCGCGATCGGTTCTCCCGCGACACGGCGCGCGACGAGCGCCTCGAAGCGGCTAACCGCGATGGCGCCAAGCGCTTCGCGGTCGCGCGTGATCAACTGCGTGCGTCGCCAGCCGAGCACGTGCATCAGCAAGACGCGCGCTTCGAGCGCGGGCAGCGCACACGCACGCAGCAGATCGACTGCGGTCGTCACTCGGTTTCCCCGAGCGCCGCGAGCAATTCCGCTTGATGCTCGCTCACGAGCGCGCCGATCAGTTCGTCGATATCGCCGTCCATGATGTATTCGAGCTTGTAGAGCGTCAGATTGATGCGGTGATCCGTCATGCGCCCTTGCGGAAAATTGTAGGTGCGTATGCGCTCGGAGCGGTCGCCCGAACCGATCAGACTCTTGCGCGTCGCCGCTTCCTTCGCGTGTTGCTCGTGATACTGCTTGTCCTTGATGCGCGCGGCGAGCACCTTCAGCGCGCGATCCTTGTTCTTGTGCTGCGAGCGGTCGTCCTGACATTCGACGACGATTCCGGTCGGCAAGTGCGTGACGCGCACGGCCGAATCGGTCTTGTTGATGTGCTGCCCGCCCGCGCCCGACGCGCGGAAGGTATCGATACGCAGATCCGCTGGATTAATCACCACTTCGCTGATTTCATCGGCTTCCGGCATGACCGCGACCGTGCACGCGGACGTATGGATGCGCCCCTGCGTTTCCGTCGCCGGCACACGTTGAACGCGATGCCCGCCCGACTCGAACTTGAGCCGCGAGAAGGCGCCGTGGCCCGCAATCCGCACGATCACTTCCTTGTAGCCGCCCAAGTCGGACACGCTCTCGGACATGGTTTCGGCGGTCCAGCGGTTGCGCTCCGCATAGCGCAGATACATGCGCAGCAGGTCGCCCGCGAACAGCGCGGATTCGTCGCCGCCCGTGCCCGCGCGAATTTCGATGAAGATATTGCGCTCGTCGTTGGGATCGGTCGGCAGCAGCATGGTCTGCAGATCGCTTTCGATCGTCGCCATGCGTTCGCGCGCTTCGCCGATTTCCTCTTCGGCGAAATCCCGCATCGACGGATCGGACAGCAATTCCTGCGCGGTCGCTTCGTCGTTGAGCGCCTGACGCCAGAGCGCGTACTGCTCGACGACCGGACTGATTTCCGCATGTTCGCGCGTGAGTTTCCGATACTGATCCATATCGGCGGTCACGTCTTCGCGGCTCAACAATTCGTTGAGTTCGACCTGCCGTTTTGCAAGCTGGTCGAGCTTGCTTTGCATGCTCGTTTTCATCGGGCGGAGTTGGAGCGATGCTCCGGAGAATTGTGGAATCAGAAATGCCTGCGCGTCAGCGCCGCGCGGCATTGGAGAACAGCAAGGAAAGCCGCTAACGGTCCGGAGACTGCGACGATTCAGGCGCCGAAGGCGTGTCGTCTTGCGGCTTGTCGGACGAACCGTGGCGGTAGAAGCCGCTCATCAGGTCGATGAGCTGGGCGCGCTCTTCCGTGGTCGCGCGATTGAGCGCGTGCGTCGGACCATGAATGAGCTTGTTGGTGAGCGATTGCGACAATGCTTCGAGCACGGCGGCGGGATCGTCGCCGCGCGCGAGCAGCTTGCGCGCGCGTTCGACTTCGGCGCGGCGCAACGCGTCGGCTTGTGTATGCATGTGGCGGATGACCGGCACGATACTGCGCGCATCCAGCCACTGCATGAAATTCTGCACACGCGTTTCGATGATCGCTTCGGCTTGCGCGACGGCAGCTTGCCGCGACGCATTGCCTTCGCGCACGATCGCGCCGAGGTCGTCGACGGTATAGAGGAACACGTCCTGCAGATTGCCGACTTCCGGCTCGATATCGCGCGGCACGGCGAGATCGACCATGAAGATTGGCCGATGCCGGCGCGCGCGCACCGCGCGTTCGACCGCGCCCAGCCCGATGATAGGCAGCGTCGACGCCGTGCACGACACGATGATGTCGAACTCGTGCATGCGCGTGGGCAGCTCGGAAAGCGGAATAGCGCGGCCGTTGAAACGTTCGGCGAGCTTTTCGCCGCGTTCGGCCGTGCGGTTTGCGACCACCAGTTCGCGCGGATTTTGCGCGGCGAAGTGCGTGGCGCAGAGTTCGATCATTTCGCCCGCGCCGATGAAAAGCACGCGCTGACTCGAAATGTTTTCGAAGATGCGCTGGGCGAGTCGCACGGCGGCGGCGGCCATGGAAACGGACTGCGCGCCGATCTCGGTCGTGGAGCGCACTTCTTTGGCGACCGCGAAGGTGCGCTGAAACAACTGGTTGAGATAAGTACCGAGCGCGCCCGCTTCCGACGCGGTGCGCACGGCATCCTTCATTTGTCCGACGATCTGCGTTTCGCCGAGCACCATGGAATCAAGCCCCGAGGCGACGCGGAAGGCGTGGCGCACGGCCTCGGACTGCGGCAGCGCGTAGACGTGCGGCGCGAGTTCCGAAACCGGGAGATTGTGGTACTTCGACATCCACTGAATGGCAGCGTCGCGCGCGGCGGCGTCGTCGGTGGCGCAGTAAAGTTCGGTGCGATTGCAGGTCGAGAGGATCGCCGCTTCGGGCGAAACCTTGGCGAGCGGCCCAAGCCAGATGTCCTTCAGCGCGCCCAGAGCGGGCTTCAGCTGTTCGAGCGGAAACGCCACGCGTTCGCGCAAGGCGACAGGCGCAGTGTGGTGATTGATTCCGATCGTGAGGAGCTGCATGTAATGGGCCTAAGCCGATGGCCTTTCAGATAGCGCAATATTATAGCGTTTTACCAATCTCTTCATTTATAGGCGGCATAGGGGATGGCTGGTGTTCGCTCGCGCCGCTTGCAGCTGGCGCGAAGCCGCACGCTCGTGCGACGCCAGGACGCAGCGCCGCGCTCAATCGAAGTACTTTGCCAGCTCGGCGGCGCGCGCTTCGAGTTCCTCTTGCGACAATGCATGCGTCTCGGCAGCCGCTTCGCGATTTCGTTCGGCGGCGGCAATGGCCGCGTGCCGCGAAGTATTGTCGTGATGCAAATGGAACAGCGACGCGTTTGCATCGGGCACGGAATGCCAGCGAACGCCGAGCCGCACCGCGCGCGTGAGCAGGTCGTCATCTTCGCCGCCCCAGCCAATGAAGCGCGGATCGTAGCCGCCGACGCGCATGTAATCCGAGCGTTTTATGAGCACGATGGCGCCCGGCGTATTCGCATAGAGAATTTCCATTTCTTCGGGCCGGTCGCTTTCGAGAAACGGTTTTAGTATTGCGTAATCTCCGGAAGCAATGAATGCATCGCGATAAACACCCGTAACGTTAATCACGTTCGTGAATGGGCAAAGTGCGTCGCTTGCCGTTCCATGACGAATTGCGTTGATGCAAAGCGGCAGATAATCCGGGTTGGAAATCATGTCCGCGTCATGGAAACAAATGATGTCGCCGGTGCACATTCGCGCGCCCAGATTGCATAGGCGCGCCTTTGGAAAGGGGCCGTTGTCGCATACGAAGACATGCCTGATCTTTTCGTCGCCAAGGCCCGACCAGTGGAAGGTGGGCGTGGCATCGGCTTCGATGAGATAAACCGTGTAGTCAGAATAAGTCGAATCGAGATGGCGCAATATGCCGCGCAGATTTTCACGCCGCTCCAGCGTGGAACCGCGGTAGGTCATCACGAATTCCAGACCGTTTAGCGATATGAGGCTTTTCTCAATCATGGTGCTTTATTTTCCGCTGTAAACCTATTCGATCGATGCCGCGAACTTGGGCAGTGACTCGTTAGAGTATCGCCCTTAAATCAGCGTGGCTAAAGCGGTCATTTTACCGGCCCGGCATATTTTCATTTTTAAGCTTAGTCGCATAAATCGTTCAAGGAAACGCACTTGCCATCGCCAACCTGGCCCCCTAAACTCGACCGCTAACGGCGCGCGGCGCCGGTTCAAACGCAATCAAAGGGGCGCGGTAGCTGATGGGCTGGACGGGCTTGATCTTTTTGGGCGCGGTAATCGGCGCGACGGGCTGGTGGCTGCATCCGCTGCGGCGCGCGGGGCGCGTGGGCACAGGCGCGGCGGGGCGAATCTGGACGGCCATCGTCGCGGGCATATTGGCGATAATCGTCGCGCGCATGTTCGGCAATATCATCAACCTGTATCACGACGGCGATACGCTCGAATGGTTCGCGTGCACGGTGTTCGCGCTCGTCGTCGTGACGGTGACAGTCGGCCTTGCCGCGCGTCGCTAAACCCGCGCTCGCCGGCGCTTCCTCACGCATTCCATGCAGGTGACTTCATGAACGACCGCATCGCACATTCCGCCATTCCCGACGCAGCCGAGTTCGCCCGGCGCATTGAATCGCTGCGCGGCCAGATGGCGCTCGACAATCTGGCCGCCGTGCTGATTCCGTCGGCAGACCCGCATCTTTCCGAATATCTGCCGGAGCGCTGGCAAGGGCGGCAATGGCTGTCCGGCTTCACCGGTTCGGTCGGCACGCTCGTGGTGACGGCGGATTTCGCGGGCGTCTGGGTGGACAGCCGCTATTGGACGCAAGCCGAGGCGCAACTTGCGGGCACCGGCATCGCGCTCATGAAGATGATGGGCGGCCAGCAAACCGCGCCGCACGTCGAATGGCTGGCGGCGCATGTCGATTCGGGCGATGTCGTCGGTGTCGATGGCGCCGTGCTCGGCGTGGCGGCGGCGCGCTCGCTTGCGGATGCGCTGAAGGCACGCGGCATCGTACTGCGCACGGATGTCGATCTGCTCGATTCCATCTGGCCGACGCGTCCCGGTTTGCCTGACGCGCCCATCTACGAACATGCCGCGCCGCACGCCAGCGTGAGCCGCGCGGACAAACTCGCCCAGGTGCGCGAAGCCTTGCGCGCAAAAAACGCGCAGTGGCACTTCGTGTCCACGCTCGACGATCTCGCGTGGATCTTCAATCTGCGCGGCGGCGATGTCAGCTACAACCCCGTGTTCGTCGCGCACGCGTTGATCGGCAGTGACGACGCGACGATCTTCATCGCCGATGGCAAGGTGTCGGCCGAGCTCGAGGAATCGCTCGCGCGCGACAACGTGCGCGTCGCGCCTTACGCCGATGCGCCCCGCGCACTCGCCGCGCTGCCCGCCGGAGCCACGCTCCTGATCGACCCGCGCCGCATCACGCATGGTTTGCTGGAGCAAGTGCCCTCGGCGGTGACGATCGTGGAAGGCGTGAATCCGTCCACCTTCGCGAAGTCGCAAAAGACGGCGGCGGAAGCCGAGCATATCCGCGCGACGATGGAACAGGACGGCGCGGCGCTCGCGGAATTCTTCGCCTGGTTCGAGAATGCGCTGGGCCGCGAGCGCATTACGGAACTTACCATCGACGAAAAGCTCACGGCGGCGCGCGCGCGGCGTCCGGGCTTCGTGACGCTGAGCTTCGGCACTATCGCGGGCTTCAATGCCAACGGCGCGATGCCGCACTACCGCGCAACCGAAGCGTCGCATTCGGTGATAGAAGGCAATGGCTTGCTCTTGATCGATTCGGGCGGACAGTATGTGAGCGGCACGACGGACATCACACGCGTGGTTCCCGTCGGCGAGATCACGGCTGAACACAAGCGCGATTTCACCATCGTGCTGAAAGGAACGATGGCGCTGTCGCGCGCACGCTTTCCGCGTGGCATCCGTTCGCCAATGCTCGATTCCATCGCGCGCGCGCCGATCTGGGGAAGCCGGCGCGGACTACGGCCACGGGACCGGGCACGGCGTCGGCTACTTTCTGAACGTGCATGAAGGCCCGCAGGTCATCTCGCACTACGCGCCCGTCGAAAGCTGGACGGCGATGGAGGAGGGCATGATCACGTCCATCGAGCCGGGCATCTATCGGCCGGGCAAGTGGGGCATTCGCATCGAGAATCTGGTGCTGAACCGAAGCGCGGGCAAGACCGAATTCGGCGATTTCCTCGACTTCGAAACACTCACGCTCTGCCCTATCGACACCCGCTGCATCGACCTGGCCTTGCTGCGCGAGGACGAGCGCGCGTGGCTCAACGCGTATCACGAGGAAGTGCGCCGGCGCGTGTCGCCGCACGTGTCGGGCACGGCGTTGGCGTGGCTCGAAAAACGCACGCAGGCTATCTGATCCGAAAACAAGAAGGAGCAGCAAAACCATGACCATCAAGGCAGTCGTATTCGACTTCGGCGGCGTGTTGATCGACTGGGACCGCGAGTATTTGTACCGGCAACTGATTCCGGACGAAACCGAGCGCCGCTGGTTTCTCGACAACGTCTGCAAGATGGATTGGGTCGTGCAGCAGGACGGCGGGCAGACCATAGAAGAAGGCACCGCCGAACTGATCGCGCGCTATCCCGATCACGAAGCGCTGATTCGCGCGTTCTATGCGCGCTGGCACGAGATGGTGTCGGGCGTGCTGGAAGAGGGCGTGGCGCTCGTCGACCGGCTGGACGCGGAAGGCGTGCCGCTATTTGGCCTGACGAACTGGTCGGCGGAGACGTTCCCGTATGCATGGGAACGCTTCGACGTGTTGCGGCGGTTTCGCGAGATCATCGTTTCGGGGCGCGTGGGAATCGTCAAGCCCGACCCGCAGATTTTCGCGCTGATGCGCGCGGAGATCGAAAAGCATCTGCCGGGCATTCAGCCGCACGAACTCGTCTTCATCGACGACAACGCGAAGAACGCGCAGGCCGCCACGGATCTCGGCTGGCACGGCATCCACTACACGGGCGCGATGGAAACCGAAACGAAGCTGCGCGCGCTCGCCGTGCCTATCTGACGCTTACTGACCGAGCAAACTCTTGAGCGCGTTGCCAATACCGCGCACGGTATCGCCCGTGCCTTTGGCCACGCCTTCGACGCTCACACCGAGCGCCTTCGCAAAACCGGCGGCGAGTTTCTTCGACAGACTTTCCTGCAGCGAAAACTTCGGATCGCGCAGATCGCCGTCGAGCACGAAGTCGAGCTTGATCTGATCCTTGCGGTCTTTCAGCGCGGCGACAGCGGCTTTCGTCGGAATGGAGAGGAAGGTGTCGAGTCCGTTGCCGGTGTCGCTGATCTGCAAGTGATTCAGCGTGAGCGTGCCGGGCGCGTGAATGCGGTAATCGTGGATGTTCGCGTCCACGGTGAGGTCGATGGTCCCGCCTGTCACCGCCGCACGCGCGCCGGCCTTTTTCAGCAGATACGGGTCGAGCGACGCGATATCCACGCCGCTCAGCACGGCGCGCGTCTGCGAATCCTTGTTGGCGATGACCATCCAGCCGCCCCACGAAACCGTTCCCGTATGCGACGGACCCTTGATCGAACCGGACATCGACAGATTGGTGCGGTCGGTGAGCGCGGGGAGATGCAGATGGTCGATGGTCGCGCGCGAATCGCTGATCAACACGCGATACGGCGGCTTTTGCACCGATGAATCGAAGAACTCCATCGAGCCGCGTTCGAACGACACGCGATCGATGAGCTTCTCTTCCTGCGAGCGCGCGTCTTCCTTCGCGTCGGGCTTGGCGTCGGCGACGCGCGCGGTTTCCTTGAGACCGGGCAGAATCTGCACGCGGCCATCGGCGGAACGCACGATCGACAAATAGTAGTTGTCCACGCTCACGCCATGCAGATGCACGCGGTTTCGCAGCGCTTCGTGCATGTCGATGTCGAGCACGATGCGCTCGGCGCGCATGGCGTCGCTCGCGGGCCAGTCCTGCGGGCCGCGCAGACGCACGCGCGACAGTGTGACGTGGCCGAAGCCGACATCGATCTCTTCGGCCGAGCCGTTCGGCCCGAGCGTTTCGAGAATGCGCTCCTTCATCTGATGCGCGACGAAGAGCCACCCGCCAACCGCCACGACGATGATCGCCACGACGATTCCGACTGCCCAAAGCGCTCCCCGTTGCGCTTTCGATCGCGCCATCTGCAATGTCTCCCGAATACTGGTTCTGCCTGAGGCTCACTCGGTGGTAAGCCGTTTCGCGTGCATCGTTTTTTTAAGTGAGCGCGTACTTTTCAGCCTCTGTCGCGCCGCTAGCGTGTCGCAAAGATGCGGTGAAGACTGGCGGCGACGTGCCTCAGACAGTCGCCGCATTCGTGTCCGATGTCGGTGCGCGCGCGCGCATAGGCGCGCGCGTTCCTCGTCTCATCCGTTCACGCAAAGGATCAGCGCGTGATCGGCTTGTAGCGCAGACGCTTCGGCCTCGCGGCTTCTTCGCCGAGCCGCTTGCGCTTGTCGGCCTCGTATTCCTGATAGTTGCCGTCGAAGAACTCGACGTGCGAGTCGCCTTCGAACGCGATGATGTGCGTGGCGATACGGTCCAGGAACCAGCGATCGTGCGAGATCACCATGACCGAGCCGGCGAATTCGAGCAACGCGTCTTCGAGCGCGCGGAGCGTTTCGACGTCGAGGTCGTTGGACGGTTCGTCGAGCAGCAAGACGTTGCCGCCCGCAATCAGCGTTTTCGCCAGATGCAGACGTCCGCGTTCGCCGCCCGACAGATTGCCGACGAGCTTCTGCTGATCGCTGCCCTTGAAGTTGAAGCGGCCGATATACGCGCGCGACGGCGTTTCGTACTTGCCAACCGTGAGCACATCCGCGCCGCCGGAGATTTCCTCGAACACGGTCTTGTCGGCGCCAAGCGCGTCGCGGCTTTGATCGACATAGGCGAGCCTGACCGTCGGCCCTTGCACGATCTCGCCGGAATCCGGCTGCTCCTTGCCGGTCAGCATGCGGAACAGCGTGGACTTGCCCGCGCCGTTCGGCCCGATGATACCGACGATCGCGCCCGCCGGAATCTTCATGCTGAGGTTGTCGATCAGCAGCCGGTCGCCATACGCCTTGCTGACGTTTTTGAACTCGATGACTTCATTACCGAGACGATCGCCCACGGGAATGAAGATTTCCTGCGTTTCGTTCCGCTTCTGATATTCCTGGCTGTTGAGTTCCTCGAAGCGTGCGATGCGCGCCTTCGACTTCGCCTGACGTCCCTTCGGATTTTGGCGCACCCATTCCAGTTCCTTCTTGATGGCTTTCTGGCGGGCGGATTCGCTCGATTCTTCCTGCTTCAGGCGCTCTTCCTTCTGGTCGAGCCAGCTGCTGTAGTTGCCCTTCCATGGAATGCCGTGACCGCGGTCGAGTTCGAGAATCCATTCGGCGGCGTTGTCGAGGAAGTAGCGATCGTGCGTGACCGCGACGACGGTGCCCGGATAGCGCGTCAAGAACTGTTCGAGCCATTCGACGGATTCGGCGTCGAGGTGGTTGGTCGGTTCGTCGAGCAGGAGCATGTCGGGCTTTTGCAGCAGGAGCTTGCACAGCGCGACGCGGCGCTTTTCGCCGCCCGAAAGATGTTCGATGGTCGCGTCCCACGCGGGCAGGCGCAGCGCATCGGCGGCGACTTCGAGTTGCTGCTCGGGGCTGCCGCCGTCGCTCGTCGCGAGGATGGCTTCGTACTTCGCCTGCTCGGCGGCGAGCTTGTCGAAGTCGGCGTCGGGCTCGGCGTAAGCGGCGTAGATTTCGTCGAGCTTCTTGGTTGCCTGGAAGACATCGCCGAGACCTTCTTCGACTGCCTGACGCACGGTTTGTTGCGGATCGAGTTGCGGTTCCTGCGGCAAATAGCCGATGTTCAGATTGGGCATCGGCGTGGCGTCGCCTTCGATGTCCTTATCGACGCCCGCCATGATCCGGATGAGCGTGGACTTGCCTGAACCGTTGAGACCGAGCAGACCGATCTTCGCGCCGGGGAAGAACGAGAGTGAGATGTCTTTCAGGATCTGACGCTTCGGCGGGACGATCTTGCCGACGCGGTTCATGGTGAAGACGTATTGGGCCATGTCGATGTTGTCTGTAATGGTGTGGTGAAGAGTGCGAACGCCGGGCGCGGGCGGCTGCGTGCGGGACGCGCACGCCGCGTTATCGGCATTCGACGCGAATCGTCGGCGCGATATGACGCGCTTCCCGGCGCGTGTGCCGCGCGGGATCGAATGTCATTGTACTTCGGGCGTGCTCAGGCTATTGCCAGCGCGCCACGCCGCCATGCCGTGAACACGTTCCGCCGTGGTGGCGGCTGAAGCTGTACGAGCCGTCGCGGCACTGCGCGGTCGCGCCTTCGGGTACCGCACCCGAACGCGAGCGAGAGGGCGCATGGATTACGTTGCCGTCGCGGTTGACGTAATGGCTATGTCTGTCGAGGTCGTTTTCGTCAGGCTGCGGGTTGAAGCTGTGGCGTTCGCGCTGTTCGCGTACGCGTGCGCCGGTGTGCAAGGGATGACGCTCGCGGACAACGCAATGCAACACGTGACAGCGAGCGAACGCAGAAACGCGGGTCCTTTCATCTTCTTTTTGTCTCTCTTTATTTTTATCGGGTATCGCTCATGAAAAAAGCGGAGCCCCGTTTATCGGGCACTCCGCTTTTTCATGCAAGACGATTTGACGATTCTTGACGCTTGACGGCGCTCAAACGTTGAACAAGAAGTTCATCACGTCCCCGTCGTGCACGACGTATTCCTTGCCTTCGGCCCGCATCTTCCCGGCTTCCTTTGCGCCTTGCTCGCCCTTGAACGCGACGTAGTCATCGAACGCGATGGTCTGCGCGCGAATGAAGCCGCGCTCGAAATCGGTATGGATGGCGCCAGCGGCCTGAGGTGCCGTATCGCCGATATGAATGGTCCACGCGCGCACTTCCTTCACGCCAGCCGTGAAGTACGTCTGCAAGCCAAGCAACTTGAAACCCGCCCGGATCACGCGGTTCAAACCCGGCTCGTCCATGCCCATGTCGGCGAGGAAGTCCTGCTTGTCCGCGTCGTCCAGATCGGCGATTTCCGCTTCGATTGCCGCGCACACCGCGACGACCGGCGCGTTCTCCGCGTCCGCATGCTTGCGAACGGCGTCGAGATACGGGTTGTTCTCGAAACCGTCGTCCTTCACGTTCGCCACATACATGGTCGGCTTCGCCGTGATGAGGCAAAACGGCTTGATGAGCGCCTGCTCGTCTTCGTTCAACGAAAGCGCACGCACCGGCTTGGCCTCGTCGAGCTGCGCGCGCACCTTTTCGAGTACGGCGACGAGCTTGCCCGCTTCCTTGTCGTTGCCCGACTTCGCCGCCTTCGAATAACGCGTGAGCGCTTTTTCGACCGTCGACAGATCCGCAAGCGCGAGTTCCGTGTTGATGACGCCGATATCGTCCAGCGGATCGATCTTGCCCGCGACGTGGATCACGTTCTCGTCGTCGAAGCAGCGCACGACGTGCGTGATCGCATCCGTCTCGCGGATGTTCGCGAGGAACTGATTGCCGAGACCTTCGCCCTTCGACGCGCCCGCGACGAGACCCGCGATATCCACGAACTCGACGACGGCCGGCAGGATACGCTCGGGCTTCACGATTTCGGCGAGCGCGGTGAGGCGCGCGTCCGGCACTTCGACCACGCCGACATTCGGCTCGATGGTGCAGAACGGATAGTTCTCGGCGGCAATACCCGCCTTGGTCAAAGCATTGAATAGAGTGGACTTGCCGACGTTAGGCAAGCCGACGATGCCGCATTGGAGGCTCATGGAATCCTTCGAACTGGTGAGACGGCGCAGGCCGCGCGGGTTTCGTCAAAAGTCGCGCGCCGGGCAAAGGCTGAATTGGCAAAAACGCCCGCCAGCGCAACGGCCGCGTCGAGCGGCCAGGCAAACCGCCATTGTACCGCCGCGCCGGGCAGCGGCGTTTCGCGCCGCCTTCCGCGACGGCCCGCCGCAGCGCCGCGCAGGCGCCAAATACGCTGCAATCCTCACGGCTATAATGGCCGGATGACTTCGCATCCCCTGACCTTTCATGCATTTGTCGTCGGCGGCGGGCTCGTCGGCAAGACCGCTGCGCTCGCGCTCGCGCAATCCGGCTTGCGCACCGCGTTGCTCGCGCCGCAAGCTGCCGCCTTGCCCGCGGGCGCCGCGTTCGATTCGCGCATCTACGCGCTCTCGTCGAGTTCGCAGACGCTGCTCGAACGGCTGCGCGTCTGGCAAGCGCTCGATCGCACGCGGCTCGGGCCCGTCTTCGACATGCGCGTGTTCGGCGACACACACGCGGAACTGCATTTCTCCGCGTTCCAGGCCTCGGTGCCGCAGCTCGCGTGGATCGTCGAGTCGAATCTGATCGAACAGTCGCTCGACGCCGCGCTGCGCTTCCAGCCGAGTCTGTCGTGGTTCGAATCGCGCGCGCAGGGCATGACGGTCGAGGAAGATGCCGCGCACGTCACGCTTGCAAGCGGCGAGACGCTCGAAGCGGATCTGATCGTCGGCGCGGATGGCGCGCATTCTTGGGTGCGCGCGCAAATGGGCGCAAAGGTCGACCGGCGCGATTATCGGCAAACGGGCGTGGTCGCGAATTTCAAGGCGGAGCGGCCACACGGCGAAACCGCCTACCAATGGTTCCGCGACTCGGAAATCATCGCGCTGCTGCCGCTGCCGGGCGATCACGTCTCACTCGTCTGGTCCGCGCGCACCGAACACGCCGACGAACTCCTCGCGCTCGATCCCGCGCAACTCGCGGCACAAGTCGAACAGGCCACGCAAAACATGCTCGGCACGCTCGAATGCGTGACGCCCGCGCAAGGCTTCCCGCTCGCGTTGCAAACGGTCGACAAGCTGATCGCGCCACGTGTCGCGCTTATCGGCGACGCCGCACATTTAATTCATCCGCTAGCCGGGCAAGGCATGAACCTCGGTTTGCGCGATGTCGCCGCGCTCGCGGATGTCATCGCCAATAAAGAAGGTTTTCGCAATCTTGGCGATCCCATTTTGCTGCGCCGCTACGAACGCGCGCGCCGCGAAGACATACAAAAACTCATGTTGGCGACAGACGGCTTGCAACGGCTTTTCTCGGTGCCGGGCACGCTTGCGCGCGCGGTTCGCAATACCGGCATGGCGCTCGTGGGCGCGCAGCCACTCGTCAAGCGCTGGCTGGTTTCGGCCGCGCTCGGTTAAAGACACGCCAGGCACATACAGGAAAAGAATATGAAACGCACACTTCGAACGGCACTCGCAGCGGCCGCGGCACTCGCCGTGACACTTGGTCTCGGCTGTACGGCGCAGGCCGACCAGACCACCGACAAGATCAAGTCCACGCTCGAATCGCGCATGGGCGACGCGAACATCAAGAGTGTCGACAAGACGCCCATTCCAGGACTCTATGAAGTGAACCTCGGCTCGCAGATCGTCTATACCGACGCCACCGGCAACTACGTGCTGATCGGCGATCTCGTCGATACGCGCAGCAGCAAGAATCTCACGGAAGCGCGGCTCTCCGAGACCAACAAGATCGACTTCGCGAAGCTGCCTTTCGAGAACGCGGTGAAAGTGGTGAAGGGCAACGGCAGCCGCAAGATCGCGGTGTTCTCGGACCCGAATTGCCCGTATTGCAAGCAACTCGAATCGACCTTGAAGTCCATCGATAACGTCACCGTGTACACGTTCCTGTATCCCGTGCTCTCGCCGGATTCGACCGCGAAATCGAAGTCGATCTGGTGCTCGAAAGATCGCGCGATGAGCTGGGAAGGCTGGATGCTGGACCGCAAGGCGCCGACCACGGCCGCCTCGTGCGACACCACCGCCATCGACAAGAACCTGAAGCTCGGTCACACGATGAACGTGAGCGGCACGCCGACCGTGTTCCTCGCGGACGGCCGCCGTCTGCCAGGCGCCGTTCCCGCCGACCGGCTGGAGAAGGAACTTTCGACCGCGCATTGAGGCGGCCCGAACCCCCGACGAGAGGCGCATGAGAGGCGCCTCTTTTGGTTTCAAAGGCGCACCGACCGCGCGCCCACAACAAGAACAAAGGACACGACATGGCAACGACTACGCTCGATCGACCGGTGCGCTACAGCATCGTTCCGAAGAACCCGGCCGCGCATATCTTCGAAGTCACGCTCACGGTCGCCGCGCCGGACCCGGCGGGACAACGCTTCATGCTGCCGGTGTGGATTCCGGGCAGCTACATGATTCGCGAATTCGCGCGCAATATCGTCACCTTGCAGGCGTTCAACGCGGCAGGGCGCAAGATCGGTATCGAAAAAATCGACAAGCACGCGTGGCAAGCCGCGCCGGTGGATGGCCCCATCACGCTGCGTTACGAGGTGTACGCGTGGGACATGTCGGTACGCGCCGCGCATCTGGATGACAGCGTCGGCTTCTTCAACGGCACGAGCGTGTTTCTCGCGGTGGAGGGGCAGTCGGCTGCGCCGTGTATCGTCGATATTCAAGCGCCGCAGGGCGGAGCGCTGCGCAACTGGCGCGTCGCCACGGCGCTTGCCGAAGCGCGTGGCACGAAGCGCCATGGTTTCGGCGCGTACGAGGCCGCGAATTACGACGAACTCGTCGATCATCCGGTGACGATCGGCGAATTCGCGCTCGGCGGCTTCACCGCGCATGGCGTGAAGCACGACATCGTGATCTCCGGACGCGTGATCGGGCTCGACATGAACCGGCTCGCGGCCGACCTCAAACGCGTGTGCGAAGCGCAGATCGCGCTCTTCGAACCGCGCACGAAGAAAGCGCCGGTGGATCGCTACGTGTTCATGACGGTCGCCGTCAGCGATGGTTACGGCGGGCTGGAACATCGCGCATCCACGGCGCTGATCTGCAATCGCGGCGACTTGCCGGTGCTTGGCCGACCCGAAGTCAGCGAAGGTTATCGCACGTATCTTGGCCTCTGCAGCCACGAATACTTCCATACGTGGAACGTAAAGCGCATCAAGCCGGCGGCGTTCGCGCCGTACGATCTGTCGCAGGAAAATTACACGTCGCTTTTGTGGCTCTTCGAAGGTTTCACGTCGTATTACGACGACCTGATCCTCGTGCGCACCGGCCTTATTTCCGCGAGCGATTACTTCTCGATGCTCGGCAAGACCATCGGCGGCGTGTTGCGCGGAAGCGGGCGGCTCAAGCAATCGGTGGCGCAGAGTTCGTTCGACGCATGGGTGAAGTACTACCGCGCCGACGAGAACGCATCGAACGCCATCGTCAGTTACTACCAGAAGGGTTCGCTCGTCGCGCTGGCGTTCGATTTGTCGATCCGCGCGCAGACGGACAACCGTAAGTCGCTCGACGATGTCATGCGTCTCTTGTGGCAGCGCTACGGACGCGACTTCTATCTCGGCAAGGCACGGGGCATCCGCGAGGACGAAGTGGAAGCGCTCTTCGCCGAGGCCACCGGCGCGGATCTGCGCTCGCTGTTCCGCGACGGCGTGCGCGGCACGCGCGACTTGCCGCTCGACGCGCTCCTCGAGCCGTTCGGCATAGCACTCGCGCCCGATCTGCCGACGAGCGGCACGGCCGGCAAGCCGTCGCTCGGCATGCGCGTGCGTGGCAGCGCGGAGTGCACGCTGGCGGTCGTGCACGACGGCAGCGCCGCGCAGAAGGCGGGGCTTTCGGCGGGCGATGTTCTCGTGGCCCTCGATGGTCTGCGTGTGACGGGATCGAATCTGGAGGCGCTGTTGTCGCGTTATCTGCCGGGTGCGAAGGTCGAAGTACACGCGTTTCGCCGCGACGAACTGCGTCGTACCGAAGTGAAGCTCGACGGCCCCGAAGTGTCGCGTTATGTGCTGACGGCTATCGACGGGCGCGGACCGTCGAAACAATGGCGCGAGCGCTGGCTGAAGGGCTGAAAAGGCTGCGCCCACCGGGGATTGTCCTACTGGTGCAACGATCCTTCACGGCCGGACGGCTTTTTCCGGAACGCCGAACAACGAAGAATGCTTCCAACGCGGGCGCCGACGGCTCCCGCTCCTCCATCAAGGAAGCCATCATGACGACGATTCTCCAGATCAACTCCGCAGCCCGCTCGCAAGGCGCTCAATCGACGCTGCTCGCCGACGAACTCACCGCGAAGCTGCAACAAAGCAATCCGGGCGCGAACGTGGTCGTCCGCAATCTGCTCGCCGACCAGCTCACGCACCTCGACGACGCCACGCTCGGCGCGTTCTTCACGCCCGCCGAACAACGCACGCCGGAACAAGTCGCCATCAACGCGAAGAGCGAAGCGCTGATCGACGAACTGCAAGCGGCCGACATCGTGGTGATCGCGGCGCCGCTGTATAACTTCGGCGTGTCGTCGCAACTGAAGGCTTATTTCGACTGGATCGCGCGGGCCGGAATCACGTTCCGCTACACCGCGACCGGCCCCGAAGGCCTGGTGAAGGGCAAGAAGGTGTTCGTGGTGTCGGCGCGTGGCGGCAAGTACGCAGGCACGCCGAACGACTCGCAAACGCCGTATCTCAAGACGTTCCTCGGCTTCCTCGGCATGACTGACGTGAACTTCATCTACGCCGAAGGCCTGGCGATGGGGCCGGAGGCCGCGAGCGCAGCGCTCGCTTCGGCACGCGATTCGATCGCGGCGCTGTAAGGCTTAAGCTCGACGCCGAAGTAAAAGAGCCCGCCCGGTCTTCGGACCGCGGCGGGCTCTTTGCATTGCATTGCATTGCGTTGCATTGATGAGGATGCTCAGGCGAGCAACTGTGCCTCGGCGGGCAAGCGCCAGTCGATCGGCTCGCGCCCATGCCGCTTCAGATATTCGTTCGCGGCGACGAAATGCCCGCACCCCAGAAACCCGCGATGCGCCGACAACGGCGACGGATGCGGCGCTTCCAGCACGCAATGCGCCTTTCCCGTGCCGTCGATCAGCGCGCGTTTTGCCTGAGCGTGCGCGCCCCACAACATGAACACGACGCCATCGTGGCGCTCGGCAATTTCGTGGATCAGCGTGTCCGTGCACTGTTCCCAGCCCCGCTTGGCATGGCTTCCCGCTTTATCGCGCTCGACGGTCAGCGACGTGTTGAGCAAGAGCACGCCTTGTTTCGCCCACGAATCGAGGCAGCCGTGAGCAGGCGCGACGATATCCAGACTCGCGGCGATTTCCTTGAAGATGTTGCGCAACGAAGGCGGCGGGCGCACGGGCGCGGGCACGGAGAACGCAAGCCCATGCGCTTGTGGCGCGCCTTTGTCTTCACCGTGATACGGGTCCTGACCGAGAATCACCACTTTGACCTCGCCAGGACTGGTGAGGCGCAATGCGCGGAAAACATCGGCGGGATAAACGGTCTTGCCGGCGGCGCGCTCGGCATCCACGAAAGCGCACAACGACGCATAGCGCGGACTGTCGATAAATGCTGTCAGATGCCGCCGCCATTCAGCGGGCAGCGCTTCGAACTGGCTTTCGAGCGTGATGAAGCCGCTAGCGTGCGTGCGAGGCTCGTCAAAAAGAGAAGGCTGCTGGCTCATGCTTCGGCGTCGTCTACCGCGCTTTCCGGACGCTCGCGCAGCCGATAACCTCGCTCCGCCTTGCTCAAATCTTCCGGGTCGAGTTCGGGAAACGCGCCGCGCAATTCGGCGGCGAGCGTGGAGAGCGCTTTGGCGTCGCCGGACTTGATTTCGAGTTCCAGCTCGCTGATTTCGGCGTGATGGTTTTCGCCATCCACGTCCGCCGTGATCTTGCCGGCGTCGAGCGCGACTTCGATCTGCGAGCCTTCACGCTCGATGTCCCACACGATGCGCCGGAAGTCCGTGCGAAACAGGGCGATCAGATTCGGCGCGGCGTCCTGCAATGCCTTGCGGGCCGCTTCGTCTTCGCAGGAAACGAGGAGCGCATCGATTTCAAGCGATTCGCCCGCCACCGGCATTTCCCATTCGTGACGACGGCTCAAGCCGGCCTTCGATTCGCCCAGCACCTTGTACGTCTGCAACCACTGGTCGGGCGTGCGGCGCAGGCGCAATGCGGACTTCGCCTTGGCGAGCGCACAATCCGGCGTGTCGAAATAGACGTTCGCCAGTTCCATCGGCTTGCCCGCACCGGTTCGCTCGTCGAAAAAGCGCGCCACGTCGTCGTGCTGCGAAGGCGGCAGCGCGAGCTTGATTTCCTGTTCGATGCCCAAAATTCGGTCCCGTCTTTAGAGTCAGAAGAACATTCGCGCGAGTTCCGTGCCCGGATCGTCGGCGCGCATGAACGCTTCGCCGACGAGGAACGTGTGTACGTGCATCGCTCGCAGCCGGTCCACGTCGTGGCGCGAGAGAATGCCCGATTCGGTCACCACAATACGGTCGTCCGGCACCGCTTCGAGCATGCCGATGGTCGTATCGATAGTCGTCTGG
The DNA here is from genome assembly GCF_031450875.1 of Caballeronia sp. LZ001. Taxonomy (NCBI): domain Bacteria; kingdom Pseudomonadati; phylum Pseudomonadota; class Betaproteobacteria; order Burkholderiales; family Burkholderiaceae; genus Caballeronia; species Caballeronia sp. LZ001. The sequence continues at coordinate 3,724,938 of NZ_JARTVX010000004.1, forward strand.
AACGTGCGCAGATTGCGATTGTTGATGCCGATGAGCGGCGTTTTCAGCGTGAGCGCGTCTCGCAGTTCGTCGGCGTCGTGCACTTCGACCAGCACCGCGAGTCCGAGCGAATGTGCATAGGCTTCGAGATCTTGCATCTGCGAAAGTTCGAGCGCGGCGGCTATCAGCAGAATGCAGTCGGCGCCCATCGCGCGCGCTTCCATGATCTGATAAGGGTCGACGATAAAGTCTTTGCGCAGCACCGGCAGGCTGCACGCGGCGCGCGCTTCTTCGAGATACGCGACGCTGCCTTTAAAGAACTGCACGTCGGTGAGCACGGAAAGGCACGCGGCGCCGCCTTGCTCGTAGGAGCGTGCAATTTCGCCCGGCACGAAGTGCTCGCGCAGCACGCCTTTGGAAGGGCTCGCCTTCTTCACTTCCGCAATGACCGCGGCCCGGCCTTCAGCATGCTTCGCACGCAGCGCGCCGACGAAATCGCGCAAGTCGCGCGCGCTCGCTTCGAGCCTGAGTTCTTCGAGCGGCGCGCTTTGTTCGGCGGCGCGGATTTCCTCGCGCTTCACCGCGATGATGCGATCCAGAATGTCGCTCATGGTGATGTCCGTTATTTGGTGAATTGCTGCGTGAAGCGCACGAGAGCTTCGACCTTTTCGCGCGCCTCGCCGCTGGCGATGGCTTCGCGCGCGGCGGCCATGCCCTCGGCGATCGAATCGACGATGTCGGCCGCGTAGAGCGCCGCGCCCGCGTTCAGCGTGACGATCTCGCGCGCTACACCCGCCTTGTTGTTCAGCGCGCCGAGCAGCATGGTTTTCGATTCCTGCGCGTCCTGCACTTTCAGCGAGCGGTTCGAGACCATTTGAAGACCGAAGTCTTCCGGATGAATCTCGTACTCGTTCACTTCGCCGTTCTTCAATTCGCCGACCTTGGTCGCGGCGCCAAGCGACACTTCGTCCATCCCGTCCTTGCCGTACACGACAAGCACGTGGTTTGCGCCGAGCCGCTGCATCACACGAACCTGGATGCCGACGAGGTCTTCATGGAACACGCCCTGCAGCTGATTCGGCGCGCCCGCCGGATTGGTCAGCGGCCCGAGAATATTGAAGATGGTCCGCACGCCGAGTTCGCGGCGCACGGGCGCGATGTTCTTCATTGCCGGATGATGGTTCGGCGCGAACATGAAGCCCATGCCGGTTTCGGCAATCGAGGCGGCGACTTGTTCCGGCGTCAGATCGATATTCACGCCGAGCGCTTCGAGCACGTCCGCGCTGCCCGACTTGCTCGACACGCCGCGATTGCCGTGCTTCGCGACCTTCGCGCCGGCGGCGGCGGAAACGAACATCGATGCCGTGGAAATGTTGAAAGTGTGCGAGCCGTCGCCGCCCGTGCCGACGATGTCGACAAAATGGGAGTTGTCCGCCACCTCGACGTGATTGGCGAACTCGCGCATGACAGTCGCGGCGGCCGCGATCTCGCCGATGGTTTCCTTCTTCACGCGCAAGCCGGTGATGATCGCAGCGGCCATCACAGGCGACATCTCGCCGCGCATGATGGTGCGCATGAGATGCAGCATTTCGTCGTGAAAGATTTCGCGATGCTCGATCGTGCGTTGCAGCGCTTCTTGTGCGGTGATCGTCATGGCAGTCACGCTCGCTTTCCCGATGCCGTGTTTTTCACGAAGTTTTCGAGCAGCGCGTGACCATGCTCGGAAAGAATGGATTCCGGATGGAACTGCACACCTTCCACTTCGAGTTTCCGGTGGCGCACGCCCATGATTTCACCATCAGGCGTCCATGCGGACACTTCGAGACAGTCGGGCAAAGACTCGCGTTCAATCGCCAGCGAGTGATAGCGCGTGACGTTGAAGTGTTTTGGCAGGTCGGAGAACACGCCTTTACAGTCGGTTTCGATCGCGCTCACCTTGCCGTGCATGATGGTCTGCGCGCGCACCACGCGTCCGCCGAACGCTTCGCCAATGGCCTGATGGCCGAGGCACACGCCAAGAATGGGCAGCTTGCCGGAGAACTCGCGCAGTACGTCGAGCGTGATGCCCGCGTGCTGCGGATTGCTCGGTCCCGGCGACAGGCAGATGCGTGCAGGATTGAGCTTGGCGATTTCATCGAGCGAGATTTCGTCGTTGCGAAACGTCTGCACGTCCTCGCCGAGTTCGCCGAAGTACTGGACCAGGTTATAGGTGAACGAGTCGTAGTTGTCGATCATCAGCAGCATGGTCTTTTCTCCTCAGAAGTCGCTGTCGAGGCCATCTTGCACTTGCTCGGCGGCACGCAACACGGCGCGCGCCTTGTTCTCCGTCTCTTGCCATTCGGACTCGGGCACCGAGTCGGCAACGACACCCGCCGCTGCCTGCACATAGAGATTGCCCTTGTGAATGAGGCCGGTGCGAATGGCAATCGCCAGATCCATTTCGCCGCTGAACGACAAATAACCGACCGCGCCGCCATACAAGCCGCGCTTCACGGGTTCGAGTTCGTCGATCAATTCCATCGCGCGCACTTTCGGCGCGCCGGAAAGCGTGCCGGCGGGGAAGGTCGCGCGCAATACGTCGAAGTTGCTCATGCCGGGCTTCAACGTGCCTTCGACCGAACTCACGATGTGCTGAACGTGCGAATACTTTTCGATGATCATCTTGTCCGTCACCGAAACCGAGCCGGTCTGCGCAATACGGCCCACGTCGTTGCGCGCGAGGTCGATCAGCATCACGTGCTCGGCGACTTCCTTCGGATCGTTCAGCAGTTCGGTGGCGAGTTCGGCGTCGCGCTCGGGCGTGTTGCCGCGCGGTCGCGTGCCGGCAAGCGGACGTATGGTCACTATGCGCTCGCCCGCGCGCTGTTCCTGACGCACGAGAATTTCCGGCGATGCGCCGACCACGTGAACGTCGCCGCCAAAGTTGTAGTAGTACATGTACGGCGACGGATTGAGCGAACGCAGCGCGCGATACAGCGAGAGCGGGTTGTCGCGGAACGGCTTGACGAGCCGCTGGCCGACTTGCACCTGCATTAGTTCGCCCGCCGCGATGTATTCCTTCGCGCGTCGCACGGCGTTCAGATAATCCTCTTTAGCGAACTCGCGGAACGTTTCGGTGCGCACACTCGCCGACGTCACGGGCGGCTGGACGGTAGCACGCAGACGCGCCCGCAGTTCGCGCAGCCGATGCTTCGCCTTGGCATACGCCTCGGCCTTGGTGGGATCGGCATAGACGATCAGGTAGAGCTTGCCCGCGAGGTTGTCGATGACCGCGACTTCCTCGGTCAGCAGAAGCTGAATGTCCGGCAGACCGAGATCGTCGTGCGGCGCCGTATGCGCAAGCTTTTTCTCGATATAGCGCACCGCGTCGTAACCGAAGTAGCCTGCCAGGCCGCCGCAAAAGCGCGGCAAACCTGGACGCATGGCAACCTTGAAACGCTTCTGGAAGCGTTCGATGAACGCGAGCGGATCGCCTTCATCGGTCTCGGTGACGTTGCCGTCGGTCACGACTTGCGACACGCCGTTCTGTACGCGCACCACCGTGCGCGCCGGGCAGGCCGATGAACGAATAGCGCCCGAAGCGCTCGCCGCCCACGACGGATTCCAGCAGGAACGAGTTGGCGCCATTGCGCTCGGACTGCGCGAGCTTGAGATAAAGCGACAGGGGCGTTTCGAGATCGGCGAGCGCTTCTGCGATGAGCGGAATGCGGTTATAGCCTTCGTTCGCCAGCGATTGGAATTCGAGTTCGGTCATGTTGCGATCCTTTGCGTGCCGCGCATTCTTTTGATTGAGCGCGGCATCGGGACAAGCGGGGCACTGCGATCGGCCGGTTTTTCATGCTGTCGAACGGTGCGCGACGACACGCGTTTTCGCGGGCGTTTCTCGCAAGGAGAGACGTCTTGAAGAACGACGCGGTTACCGTGCGTTGCGCCGGAATGGTTCCGAAGCAAGCGGTGCGACAAGTCAGAGGAAACGGCGCGGAAATGCGCAGCGAAACAAAAAACGGATGCTGAAGCGTGCTCGAACATGATGGCTTCAGCGTACCTCGGGCGAGGTTAGCGCGACCAGCGACGCCAGGGCCAGGCTCCCCGGTCGATGCTGCTCAGACTCCGTTTTCTGTTGAGAAACATGAGATGGACTATTCAGTCAGTGTGGTATTGGGCGGCGCCAGCGTAGTGGAAATGGCCATTGCGGCGGCGCGCAGCGTGGAAACTATACCATCGGATTTCACCGATTGCACATCTTTCCCGTGGTTGTAGCCGTAGGGGACGGTGAGCGTCGCCATGCCCGCGGCGCGGCCCGCGAGAGCGTCGTTTTCGGAGTCGCCGACCGCCACGGTTTCGCGCGGCAGCACGTCGAGCCGCTCGCACGCGGTGAGCATGGGAAGCGGATCGGGCTTCTTCTGCGCGACCGAATCGCCGCCGAGAATGACCTTGAAATACTCGGCAATGCCGAAGTGCGCCAGCAACTCCACCGCGAACCGATGCGGCTTGTTGGTCACACACGCGAGCGCAATGCCGAGTTCGCGCATGGCTTCCAGGCCTTCTTTCACTTCGGGAAAGAGCGCCGAGTACTGGCCGTTGATCTTCGCGTATTCGCTTTGATAGATAGCGAGGGCGTCGTCGAATTGCGCGGCGGCTTCGGTGCGCGGCAGGCGCACGGCGAGCACGCTGCGGATCAGATTCTCCGAGCCCTTGCCGACGTAACCCACGACTTCATCGCGCGCGACCGCCTGCTGTTCCAGACCGATGCGCACGAGCATGCCGTTGATCGCGACGACGAAGTCGTCGGCGGTATCAACCATGGTGCCGTCGAGATCGATGATGGCCGCGCGGATCGGTCGCGCGGGTCGTATCGAAAAGGTGGTGAGTTCGCTCACTGCGCGTTCCCCACTTTGGCAAGTTCGGCGCGCATGGCGTCGATTACTTGCTTGTAGTCGTGCTTGCCGAAGATGGCCGAGCCCGCGACGAAGCTGTCCGCGCCCGCCGCCGCGATCTCGCCGATGTTCTCCACCTTCACGCCGCCATCCACTTCGAGATGAATATCGCGGCCCGTTCGCTCGCGGTAAGCGTCGATACGCGTGCGCGCTTCGCGAATCTTGTTCAACGCTTCAGGAATGAACGACTGTCCGCCAAAGCCGGGGTTCACCGACATGATGAGCACGAGATCGACCTTGTCCATCACGTGATCCAGATAAATGAGCGGCGTGGCCGGATTGAACACGAGGCCCGCCTTGCAGCCGTGATCGCGAATGAGCGACAAGGTCCGGTCGATATGATCCGAACCTTCCGGATGGAAACTGATCTGATTAGCTCCGGCTTTTGCAAAGTCCGGCACGATACGGTCGACCGGGCGCACCATCAAATGCACGTCGATGGGCACGTCCACATGCGGGCGAAGCGCCTCGCACACCACCGGGCCGATCGTCAGGTTCGGCACATAATGGTTGTCCATCACGTCGAAGTGAACCCAGTCGGCGCCGGCCGCGACGACGTTACGGACTTCTTCGCCAAGGCGCGAGAAGTCGGCGGACAGGATGCTAGGAGCGATATGGAATTGCTTCATGGACGTGTGGAGTGAGTTGGCCCGCGTCCGGCGAAAGCATTGCCGGATTAAGGCTCGATGTCTGGAACACCGATTCTAACCCGCGTTTTTTCAGCACGTTACCCGGCTGAACGGCCTAATACGTGCTACTCGGAATGAAATGGCGCGAGTTTTGGATTTGACTCGAGCACGCAATTCGTATTGCGACTGTGAATTGCATAAAGCAGAATGCTTGACCAGTGGAAGCAAAGCGATGAAACAATGAGGCACCTGCGCGCTAAATGGCGGCGCAGCGACGAATAGAATTGGAACAACGATGAGCCAGTACGAATTCAGCGTCGCGGTCGAGACGCGCTACCTGCCGGACCAGTCAGATCCCGACAACCGTCAATACGCGTTCGCCTACACGTTGACGATCCGTAACACGGGTCAGGTCACCGCTCAACTGATCTCCCGTCACTGGATCATCACCGATAGCGACGATCACGTGCAGGAAGTAAAAGGGCTCGGCGTGGTCGGGCATCAGCCGCTTCTGCCGCCGGGCGAGCGCTTCGAATATACGAGCTGGGCCGTCATCGCGACGCCCGTGGGCACGATGCGCGGCTCGTATTTCTGCGTGGCGGAAGATGGCGAGCGCTTCGAAGCGCCGGTCGCGGAGTTCGCGCTGCACATGCCGCGCACCCTGCATTGAACGCGGAGTTTTAGTGGCAATCAGCGGCGCTTCGTAGCGGCGTTTTGGCGGTTCCGGTGTTTCTTCTTGCCCGAATTCGTCCACACGACGATAAAAATCAGCAAGCCGAGCGCAACCAGCGCCTCGAGCCCGAAAACCAGCATTGGATATTCGTCGAACAGATCAGACATGGCGGTTCCCATCAAGAACGAGCATTGTATGCGTTTCACGCGGTCAGCCGCGCGCGTGGCGGCGCTGGCCGCATCGATTGCAACCGCGGTCCTCGTCGCCTCGTGCGGAGGCGGCTCTTATACGAAGCCAGGCGCGAATGCACCGACTGGCGCGCCGATCATCACGGGACAGCGCGCGGCTTCGCGTCTTTCGCCGGTGAGCTGGCAGCAAGTGCCGGGCTGGCAGGACGATTCACTCATCGGCGCGACGGCCGCGCTGCGTCAGAACTGCAGCCGTCTCGCGCGTCAGGCGCCGTGGCAGCGAGCATGCGCGGCGGCACAGCAGCTCGACGATCTGGACATGTCGGCGGCGCGCAGCTTCTTCGAGAGCTACTTCACGCCTTATCAGCTTGCGAATACCGACGGCACGCTCGACGGCCTCGTAACCGGCTACTACGAGCCGTTGTTGCGCGGCGCGCGTACGCGGCATGGCATCTATCAGAACGCGCTTTATCGATGGCCGTATCGCTATAAGCAAGGCTCCGCGTTGCCTGCGCGCGCGCAGCTCGAACGTTCGGGCGCGTTGACCGGCAACGAACTCGTCTGGGTCGACGACCCGATCGAAGCGTTCTTCCTGCAGGTTCAGGGTTCGGGACGCGTCGTCATGGAAGACGGAAGCGTGATGCGCGTTGGCTTCGGCGGCACGAACAACCAGCCGTATCGGTCGATCGGCAAGGAGTTGCTCGATCGCGGCGAAATCACGCCGGTGCAGGCGACCATGCAGGGCATCAAGGCGTGGGCGAAGGCGAACCCCGCGCGCGTCGATGCGCTCCTCGACGTGAATCCGCGCTTCGTGTTTTTCCGTGAGATGCCGTCGGCCGACGTGGTGTCTGCGAGTCTCGGCGACGGCCCGGTTGGCGCCTTGGGGGTGCCGCTGACGCCCGAACGTTCGATCGCCGTCGATCCGTCCGCGATCCCGCTCGGCACGCCCGTGTTCCTCCAGACCACGCGCCCGCTCAGCAATCAGCCGATGAACCGCCTCGTCTTCGCTCAAGACACCGGCAGCGCAATCAAGGGCGGCGTGCGCGCCGACTACTTCTGGGGCCTGGGCGACGACGCCGGCGATCTTGCCGGCCGCATGAAGCAGGGCGGCCGGATGTGGCTCTTGCTGCCGAATTCCTAGCGGGCGCGTTTGTCGACGACGCGTCGCGCCTTGCCCACCGAACGCTCGATGCCGTTCACCGCGAGCACATTCACGATAGCGCTGACGCCTATCAGCGCCTTGATGTCGTAAGTGAGCGCGTCCCTGGCGCCGTCGAGCGCGACGATATCGGGCGCGGATTCGGGGCAAGGCTCGACGTTCAGCGTCAGGACGTCGAGCGGACCTTCCTTCGTCAATACGATCTGGTAGTGCGGCGCGAGCACGGGGCGCTTGAGCAGCAACTCTTCTATCTGCGTGGGAAACACGTTGACGCCGCGCACGATCATCATGTCGTCCGAGCGGCCGGTGATCTTTTCCATGCGGCGCATCGTGCGCGCGGTGCCCGGCAAAAGCCGTGTGAGATCGCGCGTGCGATAGCGGATGATCGGCAGCGCTTCCTTCGTCAACGAGGTGAAGACGAGTTCGCCGAATTCGCCATCCGGTAACACTTCGCCCGTTTCCGGGTCGATGATCTCGGGATAAAAATGGTCTTCCCAGATCGTCGGGCCGTCCTTGGTTTCCGCGCACTCCGAAGCCACGCCTGGCCCCATCACTTCCGAAAGCCCGTAGATGTCGACCGCGTCGATACCCATGCGCGCCTCGATCGCGCGACGCATGTCGTTCGTCCACGGTTCCGCCCCGAAGATGCCGAGACGCAGCGAGCAACTCGCCGGATCGACGCCTTGCCGCTCGAGTTCATCCGCGATCGAGAGCATGTAGCTCGGCGTCACCATGATGATGTCCGGACGAAAGTCCTGGATCAGTTGCACTTGCTTTTCGGTCTGACCGCCGCCGAAGGGAATTACCGTGAGTCCCGCGCGTTCGGCGCCGTAGTGCGCGCCGAGGCCGCCCGTGAAGAGACCGTAGCCGTAGCTCACATGGACCTTATCGCCGCGTCGCGCGCCGGCTGCGCGGATCGAGCGCGCCACGAGATTCGCCCAGATGTCGATATCGGACGCCGTGTAACCCACAACAGTCGGCTTCCCGGTCGTGCCGGACGAAGCGTGGATTCGCGAGATTCGCTCTTGCGGCACGGCGAACATGCCGAACGGATAACTGTCACGTAGATCTTTTTTCGTCGTGAACGGGAAGCGGGCGAGATCGGCGAGCGACTGCACGTCCTCCGGATGCACGCCGGCTGCATCGAACTTGCGCCGATACACCGGCGAGTTCTCATAGGCGTGCTTGAGCGTCCATTTCAGACGGTCGAGTTGCAGCGCCAGAAGTTCGTCGCGGCTCGCCTTTTCTATAGGCTCGAGCGGCAGCGTTGTGGTCATCGTTGTCTCCTTCATGCTCGCCATGCAGCGGGGCCATGTCTGGCGCGTCCGCCTGCTCGGGTCGGTCCAGTCAGACTGGTATGACGTTGCCGCGGATCTGCGCGGACTTGCCGCGAAACATCGCGACCGTTTCGCCTTCGCGGTTGGTCAGGCGAATATCGTAGATGCCGGCGCGGCCGCTCAAAGTCTGCTCGATCGCTTCGGCGGTCAGTCGATCGCCGCCTTGAACCGGACGCAGAAATTCGATCGAACAGCCCGCCGCGACCGTGCTGAGGTTGTACGAATTGCATGCAAAGGCGAATGCGGAATCGGCAAGCGTGAACATCAAGCCGCCATGACAGATCGCGTGGCCGTTCAGGAAGTCGGGGCGCACGTTCATCTGCAGCCGCGCATAGCCAGGCCTGATTTCGACGAGTTCAATGCCGAGCGAGCGCGTGCAGGCGTCTGCTTCATACATTGCCTTGGCGGTCGCTTCCGCCAGTTGTTGAGGCGTCACGGGTTTCTCCTTGCGGCTCTTACAGACCTTCGAAGCGCGGTGCGCGCTTTTCCTTGAACGCGGCGACGCCTTCCATGAAGTCGTGGGACGCGCCCAACTCGCGTTGAACATCGCGTTCGAGGTCGAGTTGCTGATCGAACGTGTTGTTGGCGCTCGCGCGAAGCGCCTGCTTGATCGCCGCTATCGCCTTCGTGGGCTGCTGCGCGAGTTGTGCGGCCAGTTGCGTCGCGGCGTCGGTCAAGTCGGCGTCTTCCACCACGCGCCAAACGATGCCCCACGCTTGCGCTTTTTCCGCGCCGAGCTTCTCACCCGTCAGCGCGAGCCCGAGCGCGCGCGCTTCGCCGACACGTCGTGGCAGAAGCCACGTTCCACCTGAGTCGGGCACGAGACCGATCTTCACGAACGCCTGGATAAAGCTGGCCGAGCGCACGGCAATGACTAGATCGCACGCCATCGCCAGATTCGCGCCGGCGCCGGCGGCCGTGCCGTTGACAGCGGCGATGATCGGCAATGGCATTGCCTGAAGACGTCGCACGAGCGGGTTGAAGTGTGCTTCGATCAGCTCGCCGAGATCGGGCGTGGCGCCTTGCGTGAAGTCGAGATCGGCCAGATCCTGACCCGCGCAAAAGCCGCGTCCCGCGCCGGTGATGATGACCGCGCGCGCGTTGCTCGCTTCGACTTCGTTCAACGCGTCGTTCAGCTCGACATGCATCTCGCGGGTAAAGCTGTTCAGCTTGTCGGGACGATTGAGCGTCACCGTTGCCACGCGCGTCGTTGCATCGATATGAAACAGGACGGACTTCCCGGACATGGCGTCTCCTCAATCACCAATCGTTCGAATCGATACTAGCCGTGCGTCCGAGCCCTTGCCAGTCGGCCGAATGGCATAGGCCTTTTGCACCGTCGCGTTTGCCTATGCCGTTTGGCTAGCTTCCGCAGTCGCGGCCTTCGGCGCAACATGGACTCTGCTTTGCACGACACGAAAGCGATTGGCGACGTAAGCCGCGTCGGACAGCGCAGCGTTGGCCGCGGGATTCGCGCCGGTGCCATGGAAGTCCGAGTACGCCGCGGTCTGATTGACGAAAACGCCGCCCGTCAGATTGATGGACAGGGCGACGCCGCCGCGAATGGCTGCGTCATAGGCCGCTTCGATCACTGCGTCGTCCGTGCTGTACACGGCGAAGGTCAGCGCGCCGTGTTCTTGCGCGATCGAGCCGGCAAGTTCCAACGACTGCGCGGTCGAGTCCGTCGCGACGACGAAGGAGATCGGGCCGAACCATTCCTTGGTGAAGCTGGCTTCATCGGCGCGCGCGTCGAGTTTGAGCATGAGGGGCGTATGCACTCGCGCTTCGGGAAATGCCGGGTGCGCGAGCGTCTGGCTATCGAGGAGAACCGCGCCGAGTTCGCGTGCTTGGGCTACGCGATTGACGACGCCATCGTTTTGAATCGCGCCGGTCAGCTCGACCGCGCGCGCCGGGTCGGAGGTCAGTTTTTCGACGGAAACGGCGAGCGCCTTGGCGACATCGTCGAAGCTCACGTGTCCGTCGGCCGTGCGGATACCCTCACGCGGCACGTAGATGTTTTGAGGCGCCGTGCACATCTGGCCGGAATAGAGCGCGAGCGAAAACGCAATGTTCCGTGCCGCTGCCTTCAGATCGTCCACGGAATCGATGACGATCTGATTGACGCCCGCTTTTTCCGTATAGACCTGCGCCTGATGCGCGTTGCGTTCGAGCCAGGTGCCGTTCTGCGTGCTGCCCGTGAAGTCGATCAGCTTGATTTTGGGCCGCACGGCGAGTTCTTGTACGAGCGGGCCGTCATTCGGAGCGGTGGCGAGCAGCGTGACGACATTCGGATCGAAGCCCGCATCCCGCAGTACTTCGCGCGCGGTGCGAACAGTGATCGCAAGCGGCAAGATCGCACCCGGATGCGGTTTGACGATGACCGCGTTGCCGGTCGCGAGATCGGCGAACAGGCCGGGGTAACCGTTCCACGTTGGGAACGTGCAGCAGCCAAGCACGAGGCCCGTGCCGCGCGGAACGATGGTGAAGCGCTTTTGCATCGCGAGCGGCGGATTTTTGCCTTGTGGCTTTTCCCAATGCGCTTCGGAAGGGATTCGGCGCATTTGGTCCCACGCATAGACCACGGCTTCGAGCCCGCGATCCTGCGCGTGCGGGCCACCTGCCTGAAAGGCCATCATGGATGCCTGACCGGTCGTATGCATCACGCTTTGCGCAATTTCGAAGCTCGCGCGGTTCAGTCGCGAAAGAATCTCGAGACTCACGCCGACCCACGCTTTCGGTCCAGCGGCGCGCCACGCAGATTGCGCTTCGGAAGCGGCCCGAATGAGCGCGTCGGGATCAGACTTGGGATACTTGATGCCAAGCCCGATGCCGAACGGCGATCGTTCGTCACCGACCGTCTCTCCCGTCGAGGGCTGGTCGAGCTCGAACGTCTTGCCGAGATGCGCCTTAAACGCGGCTTCGCCGTCCGCGGCTGCTGTTTCCCCGTACACTTTGGGGCTCGGCATTTCGGCGAACGGGCTCCAATAGCCGCGTGTCTCGATGGCGGCAAGCGCTTGGTCGAGCGTCGCCTCATGTTTCGTAAAGAGCGGGTGTGTCATGGTCGCGAGCAGTAAGAACGGCGGATGGCGGCGGGTCGAATAATTAACCGACCGGTTGGTTGGTAATGTTAGCATTATCGAGATAGCGCGAAGCAAGTGATTTCATTAGGGCTTACCTGAGGATCGAAAGGAGGAGTGCATGGCTTACGAGAATCTGTTGGTGGAGACGCGCGGGCGGGTTGGACTGATCACGCTCAATCGGCCGAAGGCGCTCAACGCGCTGAACGACGCGCTGATGGATGAGTTGGGCGCGGCGTTGAAGGCATTCGACGCCGACGAGGATATCGGCGCGATCGTCGTGACCGGTAGCGAGAAGGCGTTCGCAGCGGGCGCGGACATCGGAATGATGGCCGGCTATTCCTATATGGACGCCTACAAGGGCGACTACATTACGCGCAACTGGGAAACCATTCGTTCGATTCGCAAGCCGATCATCGCGGCGGTCGGCGGCTTCGCGCTGGGCGGCGGCTGCGAACTCGCCATGATGTGCGACATCATCATCGCCGCGGATACCGCGAAGTTCGGCCAGCCCGAAATCAAGCTCGGCGTCATCCCGGGTGCGGGCGGCACGCAGCGGCTGACGCGCGCGGTATCGAAGTCAAAAGCGATGGACATGTGCCTGACCGCGCGCATGATGGACGCGAGCGAGGCGGAGCGGGCGGGTTTGGTGTCGCGCGTCGTCGGTGCGGAGCGTCTGATCGATGAGGCCGTCGAGGCCGCGACGATCATCGCTTCTTTCTCGCTGCCAGCGGTCATGATGGCGAAAGAGGCGGTCAATCGCGCCTACGAAACAACATTGGCGGAAGGCGTTCATTTCGAACGTCGCCTGTTCCATTCGCTCTTCGCGACGGAAGATCAAAAGGAAGGCATGGCCGCGTTCGTCGAGAAGCGCAAGCCCTTCTTCAAACACCGTTAAGTTTCTTCGACGCAAAGGGCTTGCGATTCTCGCCGGCGCCCACTAAAATTCCGTTCCTTCGCGATTCGATGAACGCGAAGGAAGCGGGAGGTGGTTTCAGTAGGCGAGGCGGACAAAGGTGGTATTCGCTCCGAAGCGCGGTGGGCAAGAAAAGAAAGCTTCAAATTCTTGTTGACAGTAACTGAAACGACGTACATAATCTCGTTTCTCTGCTGCAGATGCAGCGACGCAAGACGAAGCGGTGCTGAGCAAAATGCTTGGTGCGCTTGGCAGGAAGTCTTGGCGAATGTGCTCTTTAAAAACTAACAGCCGATAAGTGTGGGCACTTGATGGCGCGAGCGGTTCTGACCTTTCGGGGTTGGGACGTTTAGCGAAAGTTATCAAGTCTCACACAGTATTAGAGGAAGGTTTATCTGTCGAAAGACGGATTGATCATCGTCAGTACGTTGAGTGAGCGACCGGTTGGTAAAACAACCGAAAACAGTAACAGGCATTGAACTGAAGAGTTTGATCCTGGCTCAGATTGAACGCTGGCGGCATGCCTTACACATGCAAGTCGAACGGCAGCACGGGGGCAACCCTGGTGGCGAGTGGCGAACGGGTGAGTAATACATCGGAACGTGTCCTGTAGTGGGGGATAGCCCGGCGAAAGCCGGATTAATACCGCATACGATCTACGGAAGAAAGCGGGGGATCCTTCGGGACCTCGCGCTATAGGGGCGGCCGATGGCAGATTAGCTAGTTGGTGGGGTAAAGGCCTACCAAGGCGACGATCTGTAGCTGGTCTGAGAGGACGACCAGCCACACTGGGACTGAGACACGGCCCAGACTCCTACGGGAGGCAGCAGTGGGGAATTTTGGACAATGGGGGCAACCCTGATCCAGCAATGCCGCGTGTGTGAAGAAGGCCTTCGGGTTGTAAAGCACTTTTGTCCGGAAAGAAAACCTGCCTGTTAATACCGGGTGGGGATGACGGTACCGGAAGAATAAGCACCGGCTAACTACGTGCCAGCAGCCGCGGTAATACGTAGGGTGCGAGCGTTAATCGGAATTACTGGGCGTAAAGCGTGCGCAGGCGGTCTGTTAAGACCGATGTGAAATCCCCGGGCTTAACCTGGGAACTGCATTGGTGACTGGCAGGCTAGAGTATGGCAGAGGGGGGTAGAATTCCACGTGTAGCAGTGAAATGCGTAGAGATGTGGAGGAATACCGATGGCGAAGGCAGCCCCCTGGGCCAATACTGACGCTCATGCACGAAAGCGTGGGGAGCAAACAGGATTAGATACCCTGGTAGTCCACGCCCTAAACGATGTCAACTAGTTGTTGGGGATTCATTTCCTTAGTAACGTAGCTAACGCGTGAAGTTGACCGCCTGGGGAGTACGGTCGCAAGATTAAAACTCAAAGGAATTGACGGGGACCCGCACAAGCGGTGGATGATGTGGATTAATTCGATGCAACGCGAAAAACCTTACCTACCCTTGACATGGACGAAACCCGGGTGAGAGCTTGGGGTGCTCGAAAGAGAATCGTCGCACAGGTGCTGCATGGCTGTCGTCAGCTCGTGTCGTGAGATGTTGGGTTAAGTCCCGCAACGAGCGCAACCCTTGTCCTTAGTTGCTACGCAAGAGCACTCTAGGGAGACTGCCGGTGACAAACCGGAGGAAGGTGGGGATGACGTCAAGTCCTCATGGCCCTTATGGGTAGGGCTTCACACGTCATACAATGGTCGGAACAGAGGGTTGCCAAGCCGCGAGGTGGAGCCAATCCCAGAAAACCGATCGTAGTCCGGATCGCAGTCTGCAACTCGACTGCGTGAAGCTGGAATCGCTAGTAATCGCGGATCAGCATGCCGCGGTGAATACGTTCCCGGGTCTTGTACACACCGCCCGTCACACCATGGGAGTGGGTTTTACCAGAAGTGGCTAGTCTAACCGCAAGGAGGACGGTCACCACGGTAGGATTCATGACTGGGGTGAAGTCGTAACAAGGTAGCCGTATCGGAAGGTGCGGCTGGATCACCTCCTTTCTCGAGCTTAAACGCTCGCCCACTCAAGTGTTCACGCTTATCGGCTGTCAGAAAGACAGGCTAAGGGTCTGTAGCTCAGTCGGTTAGAGCACCGTCTTGATAAGGCGGGGGTCGTTGGTTCGAATCCAACCAGACCCACCACCCGGGCAAGCGGTGCTTAAAACGACCAAGCGAGCAGACTGAGTCAGGCACACACGGGGGGATTAGCTCAGCTGGGAGAGCACCTGCTTTGCAAGCAGGGGGTCGTCGGTTCGATCCCGTCATCCTCCACCAATCCTCAATGCACAGCGCTGAACGCGGGGTTCAACGTTGCGCATTGGCGATTGAGCCAGTCAGCACGGGTAGGTGATTGAATTTGATCACGCTATCGGCTGTCGTTCTTTAACAATCTGGAAGAAGTAGTAAAGAGATTATTCGAAAGCACTTAGAGATGGGTGTGAGTAGGGTAATCAGGGTTGTGATTGTATCAAGTATGAAAAGGTGATCGAAAGATTGCTTTGGAATACGGCACAACGCGAATACTCAACCTATGACGGTGGGCTTAAAGGCAGCAATGCTGGCAGACACACTCGTTATAGGGTCAAGCGAACAAGTGCATGTGGTGGATGCCTTGGCGATCACAGGCGATGAAGGACGCGGTAGCCTGCGAAAAGCGGTGGGGAGCTGGCAAACGAGCTTTGATCCACCGATATCCGAATGGGGAAACCCGGCCCGAATGGGTCATCCTAAGCTGAATCCATAGGCTTAGTGAAGCGAACGCGGTGAACTGAAACATCTAAGTAACCGCAGGAAAAGAAATCAACCGAGATTCCCAGAGTAGTGGCGAGCGAAATGGGATCAGCCTGTACTCTTTATCTGTGTTGTTAGCTGAACGCTCTGGAAAGTGCGGCCATAGCAGGTGATAGCCCTGTAAGCGAAAACAGCGTGGAAGAACTAGGGGTACGACAAGTAGGGCGGGACACGTGAAATCCTGTCTGAAGATGGGGGGACCATCCTCCAAGGCTAAATACTCGTGATCGACCGATAGTGAACCAGTACCGTGAGGGAAAGGCGAAAAGAACCCCGGGAGGGGAGTGAAATAGATCCTGAAACCGCATGCATACAAACAGTCGGAGCCTCGCAAGGGGTGACGGCGTACCTTTTGTATAATGGGTCAGCGACTTACGTTCAGTAGCGAGCTTAACTGATTAAGGCAGGCGTAGCGAAAGCGAGTCCGAATAGGGCGATCAGTTGCTGGGCGTAGACCCGAAACCAAGTGATCTATCCATGGCCAGGTTGAAGGTGCGGTAACACGTACTGGAGGACCGAACCCACTAACGTTGAAAAGTTAGGGGATGAGCTGTGGATAGGGGTGAAAGGCTAAACAAACTTGGAAATAGCTGGTTCTCTCCGAAAACTATTTAGGTAGTGCCTCGTGTATCACCTTCGGGGGTAGAGCACTGTCATGGTTGTGGGGTCCATTGCGGATTACTACGCCATAGCAAACTCCGAATACCGAAGAGTGCAATCACGGGAGACAGACATCGGGTGCTAACGTCCGGTGTCAAGAGGGAAACAACCCAGACCGCCAGCTAAGGTCCCAAAGATTGGCTAAGTGGGAAACGAAGTGGGAAGGCAAAAACAGTCAGGAGGTTGGCTTAGAAGCAGCCACCCTTTAAAGAAAGCGTAATAGCTCACTGATCGAGTCGTCCTGCGCGGAAGATGTAACGGGGCTCAAGCCAGTCACCGAAGCTGCGGATGCATATTTATATGCATGGTAGGAGAGCGTTCCGTAAGCCTGCGAAGGTGCGTTGAAAAGCGTGCTGGAGGTATCGGAAGTGCGAATGCTGACATGAGTAGCGATAAAGGGGGTGAAAAGCCCCCTCGCCGTAAGCCCAAGGTTTCCTACGCAACGTTCATCGGCGTAGGGTGAGTCGGCCCCTAAGGCGAGGCAGAAATGCGTAGCTGATGGGAAGCAGGTCAATATTCCTGCACCATTGTTAGATGCGATGGGGGGACGGATCGCGGAAGGTTGTCCGGGTGTTGGACGTCCCGGTCGCTGCATTGGAGAAGGTGCTCAGGCAAATCCGGGCACAGGATTCAAGGGTGTGGCGCGAGCTTCCTCGGAAGCGAAGCAATTGGAAGTGGTTCCAAGAAAAGCCTCTAAGCTTCAGTCTAATAGTGACCGTACCGCAAACCGACACAGGTGGGCGAGATGAGTATTCTAAGGCGCTTGAGAGAACTCGGGAGAAGGAACTCGGCAAATTGGTACCGTAACTTCGGGATAAGGTACGCCTCTGTAGCTTAACCAGCCTGCGCTGGAAGGGTGAAGAGGTTGCAATAAACTGGTGGCTGCGACTGTTTAATAAAAACACAGCACTCTGCAAACACGAAAGTGGACGTATAGGGTGTGACGCCTGCCCGGTGCCGGAAGATTAAATGATGGGGTGCAAGCTCTTGATTGAAGTCCCGGTAAACGGCGGCCGTAACTATAACGGTCCTAAGGTAGCGAAATTCCTTGTCGGGTAAGTTCCGACCTGCACGAATGGCGTAACGATGGCCACACTGTCTCCTCCCGAGACTCAGCGAAGTTGAAGTGTTTGTGATGATGCAATCTCCCCGCGGCTAGACGGAAAGACCCCATGAACCTTTACTGTAGCTTTGCATTGGACTTTGAACCGATCTGTGTAGGATAGGTGGGAGGCTATGAAACCGGAACGCTAGTTTCGGTGGAGCCGTCCTTGAAATACCACCCTGGTTTGTTTGAGGTTCTAACCTTGGTCCATGATCTGGATCGGGGACAGTGCATGGTAGGCAGTTTGACTGGGGCGGTCTCCTCCCAAAGTGTAACGGAGGAGTACGAAGGTACGCTAGGTACGGTCGGAAATCGTGCTGATAGTGCAATGGCATAAGCGTGCTTAACTGCGAGACCGACAAGTCGAGCAGGTGCGAAAGCAGGTCATAGTGATCCGGTGGTTCTGTATGGAAGGGCCATCGCTCAACGGATAAAAGGTACTCTGGGGATAACAGGCTGATACCGCCCAAGAGTTCATATCGACGGCGGTGTTTGGCACCTCGATGTCGGCTCATCTCATCCTGGGGCTGTAGCCGGTCCCAAGGGTATGGCTGTTCGCCATTTAAAGAGGTACGTGAGCTGGGTTTAAAACGTCGTGAGACAGTTTGGTCCCTATCTGCCGTGGGCGTTGGATATTTGAAGGGGGCTGCTCCTAGTACGAGAGGACCGGAGTGGACGAACCTCTGGTGTACCGGTTGTCACGCCAGTGGCATCGCCGGGTAGCTATGTTCGGAAGAGATAACCGCTGAAAGCATCTAAGCGGGAAACTCGCCTTAAGATGAGATATCCCCGGGGCTTCGAGCCCCTTGAAGGGTCGTTCTAGACCAGGACGTTGATAGGTCAGGTGTGTAAGTGCAGTAATGCATTGAGCTAACTGATACTAATTGCCCGTAAGGCTTGATCCTATAACCAGTGTGTTTGAACCACTGGCGAGTTATGCGTGTGCGACAATCGCCACCCAACATTTACTGCTTCTTCCCGGATTGGTTGTGTGCCCACCCGGCGCACGACAACAAGTCATGCCTGATGACCACAGCGAGTTGGTACCACCCCTTCCCATCCCGAACAGGACCGTGAAACGACTCCACGCCGATGATAGTGCGGATCTCCCGTGTGAAAGTAGGTAATCGTCAGGCTCCTCATGCAGCAACAAAAACCCCACCCCCAAACCAGGTGGGGTTTTTGCGTTTCTGCAGCATTGGGCGTGCAAACAAAGCGCTGCTCAGTTCGAGCAGCGCCAAAAAAAATCAAAATTATCGAGTCAAGAACCGCTCTGCCAATCGAACCCAGTAAGACGAGCCGACAGACAACAAATCGTCATTGAAATCGTAACTGGCGTTATGCAACATGCAGGGACCGGCACCATGTCCATGATCCCGATGACCGCCGTTGCCATTTCCGAGAAACGCGTAACACCCGGGCTTTTCAAGCAACATGAACGAAAAGTCCTCCGCGCCCATTGTCGGTTCGACTGAGGCGTTCACCTTATCCTTGCCTACAACGGCAGTCATCACTTCCGCCGCAAACTTCGTCTGCTCAGCGTCGTTGATCGTCGGTGGATAATTTCGATGAAAATGCAGTTCCGCCTCGCAATCGTAAGCCGATGCCGTCGCTTCGACGATCTTGCGCATACGTTCTTCGATAACGTCTAAAGTCTCGACCGTGAACGTGCGCACCGTACCACCTAACCATGCCTCATCCGGCACGACATTGACCGCGTCGCCCGCATGAATCTGGGTGATCGAAAGCACGGCAGTATCGATAGGCTTCTTGTTTCGAGTAATGATGCCCTGTAACCCATTGGCGATCTGCACAGCAGTGAATACCGGGTCACGCCCGTTATGAGGCATTGCCGCATGCGAGCCGATGCCGCGAATCGTGATCCGAAACTCATTGCTCGACGCCATGATTGGTCCGGAAACCACGCCGAAGTGCCCCGCAGGCATTCCCGGCCAGTTGTGAATCCCAAAGACAGCATCGACAGGGAAACGCTTGAACAAGCCGTCTTCGATCATTGCACGCGCGCCTGCGCCACCTTCCTCGGCCGGCTGGAAGATGAAAACAATCGTGCCGTTAAAGTTGCCATGCTCCGCCAAGTGTTTTGCCGCGCCGAGCAGCATGGCAGTGTGCCCGTCGTGACCGCATGCGTGCATGCGGCCGGGGTGGGTCGATCGATGTTCGAAGGTGTTGATTTCCTGAATGGGCAGTGCGTCCATATCGGCGCGTAGTCCGATCGACCCGTTGCCGGAGCCACGCTTGAGCACGCCGACGACGCCCGTCTTTCCCAGCCCACGATGCACAGTAATGCCCCATTGCTCGAGGCTTTCCACGACAAGCTTGCTCGTCCCCGTCTCTTCGTAACGCAGCTCCGGGTGAGCGTGAATTGTTCGTCGGAGAGCTTTGATTTCTTCGTGTGATGCTTCGATTTCGGGGATCAGATTCATTTTGGAACCGTTCTCACGTTTGAATTCGGACGTTGCGCATTGACACTGCGTCGGTCCTTGCATTCTACGCCGTCATTATTTGATGATTTGAACGGTCGTTTCCACGACGACCATAATAAAATCGACTCCATCTGACGCTTTTCATCTGGTAATCCCGGACCCATGCCATGAACGCTCCAACCGAGTTCGCCCGAGCCGTCTGCCCACATGACTGTCCCGATACCTGCGCAATGCGCGTCACGGTCAAGGACGGCAAAGCGGTAAAGGTCAGCGGCGATCCGGATCATCCGCCGACGCAGGGCGTGCTTTGCACGAAGGTGACGCGTTATGCCGAGCGCACGCATCATAAAGACCGGCTGCTCACGCCGTTGCGCCGCGTCGGCCGGAAAGGCGAAGGGCGCTTCGAAGCGATCAGCTGGAACGACGCGCTCACCTTGGCTGCCAACAAGCTGATGTCGATTGCACAGCGCGCGCCCGAAGCGATTCTCCCGTACAGCTATGCCGGCACGATGGGACTGGTACAAGGCGAGAGCATTGCGGCGCGTTTTTTCAATGTGCTCGGCGCGTCGCGGCTGGATCGGACGATCTGCGCCGCCGCCGGGACTGCCGGCTTGCGCTACACATACGGCGCGAGTCTCGGCATGCACACCGAGTTTTTCGAAGAAAGCGAGATCATCCTGATCTGGGGAGCGAATCCGATCGCGTCGAGCCTGCATTTCTGGACGCGTGCGCAGGAAGCAAAGCGGCGCGGCGCCAAGTTGATCGCGATCGATCCGTATCGGTCGCTGACGGCGGAAAAGTGTCATCAACATATCGCGTTGCGGCCCGGAACGGATGCCGCGCTCGCGCTCGGCATGATCGACGTTTTGATTCGCGAGGATCTCATCGACCGTGAATATGTCGATGCTCACACGCTCGGCTTCGAAGAACTCAAGGCGCGCGCGGCGCAGTTTCCGCCTTCGCGCGTGGCGTCGATATGCGGTCTTGACGAGAAGACGGTGATCGATCTCGCGCGTGCATTCGGTTCTACCAGGAAGGCGTCGATTCGCCTGAATTACGGTATGCAGCGCGTGCGCGGCGGCGGCAATGCGGTCCGCGCCATTGCCTGTCTGCCGTCGCTCACGGGCGCATGGCGTGAGCGCGCGGGCGGAATGCTGCTGTCGTCGTCGGGTTGGACACCGGTCGATGGAAACGCGCTCGAACGTCCGAACCTGTCGCCCGGCTGGCCGTCGAAACTGCCGCGCATCGTCAATATGAACGCTATCGGCGACGCGCTGCTGAACCCCGGAGACGACGCATTCGGCCCGAAGATCGAAGCGCTGATCGTCTATAACTCGAACCCGGTGGCCGTGGCGCCCGACTCCGCGAAGGTCGCTGCGGGCTTTGCGCGTGACGATCTGTTCACCATTGTCCTCGAACACTTTCAGACTGATACGGCTGACTATGCCGATCTGATTTTCCCGGCGACGACACAGCTCGAACACTTGGACGTCCATAAGTCTTACGGGCATACGCATGTGATGGCCAACTTGCCGGCCATTCAACCGGTCGGCGAAGCGCGCACGAATACAGACATCTTTCGCGGTCTCGCGCGCGCCATGGGCCTCACCGAACCGGCACTTTTCGAGACCGACGAACAGATTGCATCGAAAGCCTTTCGCTGGGCCGATGCGACGCTCGAAGGTCAGGACTGGAACGCGCTCAAAGAGACGGGTTGGCTGAAACTCAATCTTGCCGATGCGCCCTTGGCTCAAGGCGCCTTTCGCACGCCTTCGGGCAAGTGCGAGTTTTATAGCGAACGTCTGAAAAACGAAGGACTCGATCCGCTGCCCGATTATCTGCCGCCGTACGAATCGACGGACGGCTCGCCCGAACTCGCGGCGCGCTATCCGCTTGCGATGATCTCGCCGCCCGCGCGCAATTTCCTGAACAGCAGTTTCGTGAACGTCGAGAGTCTGCGCGCGACCGAAGGCCAGCCGCATCTCGATATCCATCCTGCCGATGCCGAACTCCGCGGTATCGAAGACGGTGTGCTGGTTCGCATCTTCAACGATCGCGGCTCGATGCAAGCGCGCGCCCGTGTAACCGAACGCGCGAAGGAGGGCGTCGTGGTGGGGTTGTCGATCTGGTGGAAGAAGTTGTCCCCCGATGGCCGTAACGCCAATCAGGTAACGAGCCAGGCACTGACCGATCTGGGGGGATCGGCGACGTTTTACGACTGCCTGGTTGAAGTGGAGTCAACGCATTGAGTCGTAATGAAAGAGCAGGCCGGAACGAGTCTGGAAGGCGGCGTCTAACCCAATTGTCGGAAGCGAGGCAAGCAGCTAGCATCTCGTTTTCGCACGATCATTCTAAATTCCAATAAGAAGGAGACGCCGCATGGAAAAACCATGGTTGAAGTCCTACCCGGACGGCGTACCGGCTGAAATCGACGTTTCCGCGTACCGGTCGGTTTCCCAGTTGCTCGAAGACAGTTTCCGCAAGAACCGCGACCGCCGCGCGTTCGTCTGCATGGGCAAGTCGATTACCTACGGCGAACTCGACGACATGTCGAAAAAGCTCGCGGCATGGTTTCAGACGAAGGGTCTCAAGCCCGGCGCGCGCGTCGCGTTGATGATGCCCAACGTGTTGCAATATCCGATCGCGATTGCGGCGGTTCTGCGCGCGGGTTATATCGTCGTCAACGTCAATCCGCTTTACACACCGCGTGAGCTCGAACATCAGTTGAAGGACAGCGGCGCGGAAGCCATCGTTTTGCTCGAGAATTTCGCGCATACGCTGCAAGCCGTGGTGAAGAACACGGCCATCAAACACGTGGTTGTGGCCGCGCTCGGCGACCTCATGGGTTTGAAAGGGCTCGTCGTCAATCTGGTCGTGCGGCGCGTGAAGAAGCTCGTGCCCGAGTGGAG
This sequence comes from Caballeronia sp. LZ001, assembly GCF_031450875.1. Lineage (NCBI taxonomy): Bacteria > Pseudomonadati > Pseudomonadota > Betaproteobacteria > Burkholderiales > Burkholderiaceae > Caballeronia > Caballeronia sp. LZ001. The sequence goes on from NZ_JARTVX010000004.1 coordinate 3,747,750, forward strand.
TCTGCCCGGACGGGTTCGCTTCAATGACGCGCTCAGCGAAGGTGGACGCGCCACGTTTCATAGCGTCGAACAAAGGCCCGATGACGTCGCGTTCCTGCAATACACGGGCGGCACGACGGGCGTTGCCAAGGGCGCGACGCTTTTGCATCGCAACCTGATCGCGAACGTGTTGCAATCCGAAGTCTGGCTGGATCCGGCACGCAAGCGCCGGCCCGATATCGACCAGTTCATCTGCGTGGTCGCGTTGCCGCTTTATCACATCTTCGCGCTGACGGTGTGCGGCATGCTGACGATCCGCACCGGCGGACTCGGCGTGCTGATTCCGAATCCACGCGATATCGCGGGGACGATCAAGGAACTGAAGGGCATACAGATCAATACGTTTCCGGCCGTCAACACGCTCTATAACGCGCTGTTGAATCATCCCGAATTCGACCAGCTAGATTTCTCCAAGCTCATCGCGGCGAATGGCGGCGGCATGGCGGTGCAGGAAGCCGTCGCCAAACGCTGGTTCGCGAAGACGGGCGTGCCGATTGTCGAAGGCTACGGGTTGTCCGAAACGTCACCCTGTGTGACCTGCAATCCGGTCACGGCGATGGAATATACGGGGACGATCGGCTTGCCGTTGCCGTCGACGGAAATAGTCATTCGCGACGACGACAACAACGACGTTCCGTTCGGTCAGCCCGGCGAAATCTGCATTCGCGGTCCGCAAGTCATGGCGGGCTACTGGAACCGCCCCGACGAAACCGCGAAGGTGATGACGCCCGACGGCTTCTTTCGCTCGGGCGACGTGGGCGTCTTCGATGATCGCGGTTACGTGAAAATCGTCGATCGCAAGAAGGACATGATTCTCGTGTCCGGCTTCAATGTTTATCCGAACGAGATCGAGGACGTGGTCGCCATGCTGCCCGGCGTGTTCGAAGTGGCCGCGGTCGGCGTGAAGGATCAGAACTCGGGCGAGGCGGTGAAGCTCTTTATCGTGCGCCGTGATCAGAGCCTGACCGAAGCGGATGTCGTGGCGTTCTGTAAGGAGCGGCTGACGGGGTACAAGCGGCCGCGCATCATCGAATTTCGCAACGACCTGCCGAAGAGCAATGTCGGCAAGATCTTGCGGCGCGAATTGCGCGACGGCACGGCCTGAAGAATCGATTTGGCAAATGGAAAAGCCTTCGTGTCGAAAGACCGAAGGCTTTTTTCTTTGCATCGCATGGAAGCGGTTATGCCCGACGCGCCTTGCCATATAAAAAAGGCGCCCAAAGGCGCCTTTCAAGAGATACCGCTATGTTAAGACTTGTTAGAACTTGTGGCGAATACCGACTAGTGCCGCGACTTGGTTCGACGTCGACGAAGGCGACAGACCGTTGATGCTTGCGACTGCTGCGCGTTGCGTCGAATCCGTACCCGTTGCGTGCTGGTACACACCGTCGATATACACGTCCGTGCGCTTGGACAGGAAGTAGTCCGCGCCGAGCATGCCTTGGTGGTACTTGGCGTCGGCCAGGCCGTAGCCCTTCGTGTAGTCGTAAGCGACGCCGAGCAGCAGAGCCGGGGTCAACTGATACTTGAAGTTGAGTTCGGCGTTGTGGAACTTGCCCGAACCGCCCGTGTAAGCAGCCGGGTTGAGGCCGGCACCGGCTTCGCGGCCGACATCCTTGAACTGCGTGTTGCTGTACGTCGCGCCGACCGTTGCCGCGCCGAACGTATAAGCACCGCCCGCCGAGATCACTTGTTGCGTGTGAGCCGATGCGAAGCCCGAGATCACGCGGCTGTTCGGGAAGTTCGAAGCCGTACCGGCCGTTGCAGCCGTGCGCGAGGTCGTGTTGTTGCCGAAGAACGAATAGTTCGGGTCCTTGACGTTCAAGTACGCAGCGCCCAATTGCAACGGGCCTTGCGAGTAGCCGAGACCAGCCGACCAGATCTGGTTGCGATTGAACTGACCTGCGTTGCCGCCCAGGCTGTACAAGCCGCCGAACGTGAAGCCGGCGTAGTTGGCGCTCGTGAACTTGACCGAATTGTTGACGCGTAACGAGTTGTTCATGTTGTCGAGGTCGCCCGGGTGCGCACCGAAGTACGTCGCCCACTGGCTGCCGACTTCGAACGCGCCGGTGAAGTCAACCACGGAGTCGTACTGACGACCCAACGTGACCGTGCCGTACTGCGCCGTCGACAGACCGACGTAAGCCTGACGGCCGAACTCGTCGCCGCCTTGACCCAGCGCGCCGTTGAACACGTTGAAGCCGTTTTCCAACACGAAGAGGGCCTTCAGACCGCCGCCGAGATCTTCCGTACCACGCAGGCCCCAACGGCTGCCCTGCACGTTGCCGCTGTTCAAGGCATACAACTTCTGACCAGCGCTATTGTTCGAGTACAGGAAGCCAGCGTCGATGATGCCGTACAGCGTCACGCTGCTTTGCGCGTGGGCGGCGCCAGCGAAGGTGCCCAAAGCGGCCAAAGCGAGAAGCGACTTTTTCATTGAATAGATCTCCAAGGAGTGTTTGCGACTTTTGGGCAAGGTCACTGTTCTAGCGCCAGTGTGTTGACGTCCCTGCCGGGCACTTCTGAATGAAGTTGAGACGTAATGTAACAAAGAGGACTTGGGCGACAAAGGAAAAGGGGCCGGTCTGCGCACCTCGTGTGACGTTTTTGCAACATGCGCTAAAATCTTGGTTTTGCAGGAATTTTATGACTCGCGTTTGCCCTAATTCAAAATTTGATTAGTTCAAAAAGCCTGCTTTGGATATTTCTTGCCAGAGAATATGGCTTGCTGAAAGAAGGCGAAGAGCATCGAATTCCGCGCAACGAGATGAGGGAGAAAAACCATGACGCTAGACGAAGTCATCAGCGAATTCGACCGCGGCCTGCGTTCCATGGCGGGTATCAGCCGCATGTCGCGGCCGGTTCCGGAGCCGAACGCGCTCGGTCAGTCGGAGATGAGCCTTCCGGGCATCGACGAACCCGCGCTCGACGAGAAGGAGCGGTCGCACGCCGCTGGTCTGATGCGCGTGAACCATGTCGGCGAAGTCTGCGCGCAGGCGCTTTATCAGGCTCAGAAGCTGGCGACCAATAGCCCGCAGCTGAAGGCGAGCTTCGAACACGCCGCGCGCGAGGAAGAAGACCATCTCGCGTGGACGTCCAAGCGCCTTCGCGATCTCGATTCGCGCCCGAGCCTGCTCAATCCGTTGTGGTACGCAGGCGCACTGGCCATCGGCTTTGCAGCCGGACGCCTCGGCGATCGCGCGAGCCTGGGTTTCATGGCCGAAACCGAGCGTCAGGTGGAGCAACATCTCGATGGCCACATGAAGACGCTGCCGCAAAACGATCATGCGTCGCGCGCGATCGTCGAGCAGATGCGGCAGGACGAAGCCGCACATGCCGCCGCGGCTATCGGAGCGGGCGGTGGTGAGGTTCCGTTCCCCGTGCGAGCGTTGATGCGCGCAGCATCGAAGATCATGACCCGCACCGCTTACTATATTTAGACGGCAGTCTCATGGTCGATGGCCTGCTCCATCGACCAAATTACCGTTTGCGCGTGCGCGGAGGCGGCATATCCACCTATAAGAACGGTTACATTTCATTCATTTTGTCGGTCAAATTCACGTAACACTTTCACATCGTCCACTAGCTCTATAATTTATAACGCTTTTCTACTTTGTGCTACTTTAAGCTCCTGCGCTAAGTCCTTGTTCTAACGGGCAAAAACTACTCGAAAAAAAGTTTCGCGTCTTGACCGAGGAAATGCCTTCCACTAAAGTGGGAGACAGTGTCAGAAAGTGGTCTTTTGTGTGATTTCGGAGTCACTTTAAGGCTACTTCGCAAAAAGACGGGCGCCAACGGGGGCGTCAGCACAGGGAGAAGGGCGAGTGTTCCAGGGAGCGTCGGCGCTGACGCTCGATGCGAAAGGACGGATGTCGGTTCCGTCTCGCTATCGGGAAGCGCTGCAAGGGCAGGCAGAAGGCCGGGTGACGCTCACAAAGAGCCCGGATGGATGCCTGTTGCTGTTTCCTCGCCCGGAGTGGGAAGTCTTTCGCGCCAAAGTCGCCGCGCTTCCCATGGAAGCCATGTGGTGGCGGCGCATCTTTCTCGGCAACGCAATGGATGTGGAAATGGACGGCGCCGGCCGCGTATTGGTCTCGCCCGAACTGCGCTCTGCCGCATCGCTTGAAAAAGAAGTGACCCTGCTCGGCATGGGCGTGCACTTCGAATTATGGGATTCGCAGACCTATGCGGCGAAGGAAGCCGCGGCAATGGCGCAGGGCATGCCCGACGCGCTGAAGAATTTCACTTTCTGACGCGGCGCTAAAAACATGGCACCTGCGATGAGAAATGAACTGCAGCATCGCACGGTGCTGCTAAACGAAGCAATTGACGGGCTGATCACGCGCGCGGACGGCATCTATATAGATGGCACTTTCGGGCGCGGCGGACATAGCCGGGGCATTCTGGATCGGCTGGGCGAAGCGGGGCGGCTCGTCGCCTTCGACAAAGACCCGCTCGCAATCGCCACGGCGCAACAGATACAAGACTCACGCTTTTCGATCGTGCATGACAGTTTCGCTGCCCTGCGCGATACGGCGAGCGAGCGTGGGATGGGGCGAGTGTCGGGCGTGTTGCTGGACCTGGGCGTGTCGTCGCCACAAGTGGACGACCCGGAGCGCGGCTTCAGTTTTCGCGCGCAAGGTCCGCTCGACATGCGCATGGACCCGACTCGAGGGGAGTCGGCGGCAGGGTGGCTCGCGCGGGCAACGGTGCAGGAACTCACGGAGGTGATCAGAGATTATGGGGAAGAACGGTTTGCTTTTCAGATTGCAAAGGCGCTTGTTGCTCGCAGGGCAGAGTCCGAGCGTCTTGGGCCTCTCGACAGCACGAGCGAGCTTGCCGAAATCGTGGGTCACGTCGTCAAAACCCGTGAGAAGGGCAAGGACCCGGCAACTCGCACCTTTCAAGCTATACGGATTCACGTCAATCAAGAGCTTGCGGAGTTGCAAGTAGTACTTGAGTCGGCACTTTCGTTGTTGGAGCAAGGGGGGCGGCTGGTCGTGATCAGCTTTCATTCGCTCGAAGACCGGATCGTCAAGCGTTTCATGCAGGCGCATGCCAGCGCGCCCGCCGTGGACCGTCGCTTGCCGATCCGCGCGGTCGATCTTCCCAGCCCGCCGTTGCGGGTCGTGGGCCGCGTGTTTCCGAGCGACGCTGAAGTCGCCGCCAACCCGCGCGCCCGGTCCGCGGTCATGCGTATCGCGGAGCGGATCGCGCCATGAATCGCCTCAACATCTTCCTGTTGATCGTCGTGCTCGGGTGCGCGTTGTCGGTCGTCAGCGCCACCAACAAGCAGCGGCAAGTGTTCATCGAATTGCAAAGGGCGCAGTCGCAAGAGCGTCAGTTGCAGCAGGATTATGCGCAGTTTCAGTATCAGCAGAGCGCGTTGTCGAAGACCTCGCGCATCGAGCAATTGGCTACTAACTCGTTGAAGATGCAGCCCGTCGCTACCGGCCGCACGCAATACCTGACCTACGACCCGGCGACCTTCAAGGCCGCCGACGCGCCCATGCCGCCGCCGCTGCCCGCGTCGGCGCCGCCCGCACGCGGAGCCAAACGATGAAAAAATCCGCGAAACAAAAGGACGTCGCCTACACGCCGAATCCGATCCTCGCCGTGCGTCTGCCCATGTGGCGCTCGAAGCTGGTCGTGTTCATGTTGTTCATGGCGTTCGTCGCGCTCGCCGGGCGGGCATTCTGGATCCAGGGTCCGGGCAACGCGTTCTTCAAGAAGCAAGGCGAAAGCCGCTATCAACGCACGCTGGAAATGCCCGCCACGCGCGGCCAGATTCGCGACCGTAACGGTCTTGTGCTCGCCACGAGTCTGCCGGTGAAGGCCATCTGGGCAATTCCCGAAGCCGTGCCGAACGACCTCGGCGCGGACAAGCTCGCGCAACTCGCAAAGTTGCTCGACATGACGCAGAAAGATCTGCGCGCGAAACTCTCGATGGACAAGACCTTCGTCTACGTGAAGCGTCAGGTGCCGCTCGAAGTCGCGCAGAAGGTCGCGGAGCTCGACGTTCCCGGCATCTATTCGCGCGGCGAATACAAGCGCTTCTATCCGGAAGGCGAAATCACTGCGCATCTGATCGGCTTTACTAATATTGAAGACAAGGGACAAGAAGGCGTCGAACTCGGCGACCAAGGTGTCCTCGCGGGTACGCCTGGCATGCGTCGCGTCATCAAGGACCGCATGGGTCATATCGTCGAGGATGTCGACGAGCAGGTCGTGCCGCATAATGGTACGGACGTCGAACTCTCGATCGACAGCAAGATTCAGTACATCGCGTACACGAATCTGAAGGCTGCGGTCGAGAAGTCGAAGGCGAAGGCTGGCGCTGCAATTGTGATCGACACCAAAACGGGCGAAGTACTCGCGCTCGTCAACTATCCCACGTACAACCCGAACGACCGCACGCGCATGACTGGCGAGCAGCTGCGCAACCGCATTCTCACGGACACTTTCGAGCCAGGCTCGATCATGAAGCCGTTCACCGTTTCGCTCGCGTTGGATTTGCATCGCGTGACGCCGAATACGCTCGTCGAAACGGGCGGCGGCACGTTCGTGCTGGACGGCGCGCGCATCACGGACGATTCAGGTTTCGGCACGCTCACTGTCGGTGGAGTGATTCAGAAATCGAGCAATATCGGCGCGACCAAAATTGCGATGCAATTGCGCGCCGAAGAAATGTGGAACATGTACACGAGCCTCGGTCTCGGTCAGGCGCCGAAGGTTGGTTTCCCTGGCGCGGTGACGGGACGGTTGAGGCCGTGGAAGAGCTGGCGGCGCATCGAGCAGGCAACCATGTCTTATGGCTACGGCTTGTCTGCTTCGCTGTTTCAGCTAGCACGCGCTTATACCGCGATTGCGCACGACGGTCAGGTCATGCCGGTGTCCATTTTCCGCACGCCGGGCGATCAACCGGCGCAGGGTCAGCAAGTGTTTTCGCCAACCACCGCACGTGAAGTGCGCGCCATGCTCGAAACCGTGGTGTCGAAGGGCGGCACGTCGCCGGATGCAGCGGTGCCGGGCTATCGCGTCGGCGGCAAGAGCGGCACCGCGTACAAGCATGCGGGTCGCGGTTACGACCATTCGAAGTATCGCGCGTCGTTCGTCGGCATGGCGCCAATGCCGAATCCGCGCATCGTCGTGGCCGTATCGGTCGATGAACCGACGGCGGGCAGTCACTTCGGCGGCCAGGTTTCGGGTCCCGTTTTCTCGGCCATCGCCGGCGACACGCTGCGTGCGCTCAATGTGCCGCCCGACATGCCGGTCAAGCAAATGGTCGTGACCGACGATTCGAACTCCGCAACGCAACCGCCGGCGAAGCAGCCCGCGAACAACGCCAACAACGCAATAGCCGCAAAGAAATACGCAGTGTCGAGCAATACGAAGACGCATCCGGGAGTCGTGCGATGAGCGCGCAGGCCCGCCAGATATCGAACGCGGTCGAATGGCTGCGCGCACATGCGCAACCCTCGGCGAACCTGCATGCCGACACGCGCTCACTCAAGAGCGGCGACGTGTTTCTGGCCTATGCCGTCGATGGCGCGGACAACCGTTCTTATCTGAATGCCGCGCTCGCAGCGGGCGCGGTGGCGGCGCTGTATCAGCCGGAAAACTTCACGGGCAAGGCGGATGCGTCGAAGACGCTCGCCGTTGCAAAGCTCAACGAACTCGCCGGCCCGATTGCCGCTGCATGGTACGGCGAGCCGACCGCGTCGATGCTCACCGTTGGCGTGACGGGCACCAATGGCAAGACTTCGTGCAGTCAGTGGATTGCCACCGCGCTCACCGCGCTCGGCCGGCCGTGCGCAATCGTCGGCACGTTGGGTATCGGCATGCCGGGCAAGCTCGTGCATACCGGCTTCACCACGCCCGACGCGGCACAGCTTCAGCGCAATCTCGCGCAACTCAAGACGCAGGGCGCGGAGGGCGTGGCGATGGAAGTCTCGTCGCATGCGCTGCATCAAGGGCGCGTGAACGGCACGGATTTCGACCTCGCCATCTTCACGAACCTCACGCAGGATCATCTCGACTATCACGGCACTTTCGACGCATACGAAGCCGCCAAGGCGCGTCTTTTCGCGTGGCCCACGCTCAAAACCGCAATCGTCAATCGCGACGACGCGGCGGGACAACGTTTGATCGAATCGCTGCGCGGCAAGGTGCGCACGATTGCATACGGCGTCGACATTCCCGTGAACGCCGTGCCAAGCGCCGATGCGCTTTTGCTCGCGACCAACGTGCGCGCCACCGCAACGGGCACCGCGTTTCATCTTTCGTCGGACTGGGGCGAAGCCGACGTGGAAGTCGGCACGCTCGGCGCCTTCAACGTCAGTAATCTGCTTTCCGTGCTCGGCGTGCTGCTCGAAGTCGGCGTGCCGTTCGACACCGCGCTTGCACGCATCGCGAAACTCGAATCGGTGAACGGCCGCATGGAGCGGCTCGGCGGACGGCCGCAAAGCGATGAGCCGCTCGTCGTGATCGACTACGCGCATACGCCCGACGCGCTCGACAAGACACTCGCCGCCTTGCGTCCAATCGCGACTGCGCGTGGCGGCGAACTCGTCTGCATGTTCGGTTGCGGCGGCGACCGCGACGCGACTAAGCGCCCGCTCATGGGCGCGATTGCCGAGCGCCTTGCCGATCAGATCGTCATCACGAGCGACAACCCGCGCAGCGAAGACCCGCAAGCGATCATCGACCAGATCGCGGGCGGCATGAAGGACGCCAGGAAAGCGCGCCGTATCGAAGATCGCGCGAGCGCGATCTTGCAGGCGATTCGCGCGGCGGCGCGCGAAGACGTCGTCGTGCTGGCCGGAAAGGGCCACGAAGCCACGCAGGAAATCATGGGCAAGAAACGCGCTTTCTCGGATCAGGACCACGCACGCCTCGCGCTTGCCGCACGTGCCACGCAGCAGCGCGGAGGCGGCGAATGACCATGTTCACCTTGCGCGAAGCCGCAGCGCTCATTCCCGGCGCCGTTTTGCAGGGCGATGAAAACCTCGCGATCGAACGCATCGTCACCGACAGCCGCGCGGTTCAGGCCGGCGATCTCTTCGTAGCGGTGAAGGGCGATCGTTTCGATGCGCACGACTTCCTCGATCAGGTTGCAAAGGGCGGTGCGTCGGCGGCGCTCGTTTCGCGCGAGCCATCATCCGGGAATGCCTGGCCGCTGCCAGTCATCAAGGTAAAGGACACGCGCATCGGGCTCGGTGCGCTGGCACACGGCTGGCGTGAGCGCTTTGCCATGCCGCTCGTCGCCGTTACCGGCAGCAACGGCAAGACCACGGTCAAGGAAATGATCTCGTCGATCTTCGCGGCCGCGGTCGGCGAAGATGCGCGGCTCGCCACGGCCGGCAACTTCAACAACGACATCGGTTTGCCGCTCACGTTGTTTCGCCTGAACGCGGCGCACAAGCTCGCGGTCGTCGAACTCGGCATGAATCATCCCGGCGAAACGAGTGTGCTCGGCAAGATCGCCGCGCCGACCGTCGCCGTGGTGAACAACGCGCAACGCGAGCATCAGGAATTCATGGCAACGGTGGAAGCCGTCGCGCTCGAACATGCATCGGTCATTCACGCGCTCGGCGAAACCGGCACGGCCGTGTTTCCCGCCGACGATCACTACGCGAGCATCTGGCGCGTGGCCGCGACCGGCAATCCGATCATGGACTTCGCATTGAGCGAGGACGCAGCGAAGGCGGCCGTTACCGGCACGCTCGACGGCACGACGGTGCACGTTCGCTCGCCGCAAGGCGAGATCGACATCGCGCTTGCCGTGCTTGGCGATCACAACGCGCGCAACGCATTGGCCGCAACGGCGGCGGCACTAGCTGCAGGCGTATCGCTCGATGCCGTCAAGCGCGGTCTCGAAGCATTTCAGCCGGTCAAGGGACGTCTGCAAGTGAAGCGCGCGGTGCTTGGCGCGCTTTCCGGCGCCACCGTGATCGACGACACGTACAACTCCAACCCCGACTCCATGCGCGCGGCCATCGACGTGCTCGCATCGCAGGCATCGCCGCGCGTGCTCGTCATGGGCGACATGGGCGAAGTAGGCGAAGAAGGTCCAGCGTTCCATCGCGAAGTCGGCGCTTATGCGGCACAACGCGGAATCGACGCGCTCTTCGCGTTGGGCGACGCGAGCGTCGATTCCGTGAACGCATTCAACGCTGCGGCATCGAAGCAGGCCGGCGCGCATTTCAACGATGTCGCCGCCCTGATTCAAGCTGTGCAACAAGCCGGCTTCGGACCCGGCGCCACGTATCTCGCGAAAGGCTCGCGCTTCATGAAGATGGAGCGCGTGGTGGACGCCGTGACAAGTCCACAACCACCCGTCGCGGGCACCACGCCCGCGGCACACTGAACTGAAAGAGAAGGACCAGCATGCTACTCGCACTCGCGCAATGGCTCCAGAATGACGCCAGCTTCATGCGCGTGTTTACCTACATCACGTTTCGCGCAGTGGGCGCCACGGCGACGGCGCTCCTGATCGGGCTCGTCTGCGGTCCGTGGGTGATCCGCAAACTGACCGCGTTGAAAGTCGGTCAGGCCGTGCGCCGTGACGGCCCGCAATCGCACCTCGTCAAGTCCGGCACGCCGACCATGGGCGGCGTGCTCATCCTCATCGGTATCGCCATTTCGACGCTGTTGTGGGCCGACCTCACCAACCGCTTCGTGTGGATCGTGATGCTCGTGACCTTCGGCTTCGGCGTGATCGGCTGGGTGGATGACTATCGCAAGGTCGTGTACAAGGACCCGCGCGGTATGTCGTCGCGCGAGAAGTATTTCTGGCAGTCGGTCATCGGTCTCTTCGCTGCGGTGTATCTCGCCTTCAGCGTATCCGAGGCGAACAACGCGCGCGTGTTCGATCTCTTCATGGCGTGGGTGCGCAGCGGTCTTTCCATGGGTCTGCCAGCGCGTGCCGACTTGATGCTGCCGTTCATCAAGGCGATCAGCTATCCGCTCGGCGTATGGGGCTTCATCGCGCTGACGTACTTGGTGATCGTCGGCGCCAGCAACGCGGTGAATCTCACCGACGGCCTCGACGGCCTGGTCATCATGCCCGTGGTGCTGGTGGGCGCGTCGCTCGGCGCGTTCGCTTATGTCATGGGTAGCTCCGTGTATTCGAAGTACCTGCTGTTCCCGCATATTCCCGGCGCGGGCGAATTGCTGATCTTCTGTTCGGCCATGGGAGGCGCCGGTCTCGCTTTCCTCTGGTACAACACGCACCCGGCGCAAGTGTTCATGGGCGATGTCGGCGCGCTCGCGCTCGGCGGCGCGCTCGGCACCATTGCCGTGATCGTGCGTCAGGAGATCGTGCTGTTCATCATGGGCGGCATTTTCGTGGCCGAAACGCTTTCGGTCATGTTGCAAGTCTTCTGGTTCAAGTTCACGAAGCGCCGTTATGGCGAGGGCCGCCGCTTCTTCAAGATGGCGCCGCTGCATCACCATTACGAACTGTCCGGCTGGACCGAGACGCAAGTGGTGGTGCGCTTCTGGATCATCACGTTGATGCTGTGTCTGCTTGGTTTGTCGACGTTGAAGCTGCGTTGATTTCGCGGTGATTTTCGTGTCGATGGTGCGACGCTCGAAGGTTTCTTGAATTTTCGTTTCAGGTCAAAGGTAAAGCGATGTTTGGCGAGAAGTTTGTGGATCGGCAAAGTCCGATGGTGCTTGTGCTGGGACTCGGTGAATCGGGTCTCGCGATGGCGCGCTGGTGCGCCAGGCACGGCTGCCGCCTGCGCATCGCCGACACGCGCGAACTGCCGCCGAATCTTTCCGAGCTCGCCATCCATCAGATCGATGCGGACTTCGTCGGCCGCCCGTTCTCGACTGAATTGCTCGATGGCGGTATCGAGATCGTCGCCATCAGCCCGGGACTTTCGCCGCTCGCGCCGGACCTCGCGCCGCTGATCGATGCTGCTAAAGCACGCGGCATTCCTGTGTGGGGCGAACTCGAATTGTTTGCGCAGGCGCTGGCCAAGCTCGGTATGGACGGCTATCAGCCGAAGGTGATCGCCATCACGGGCACGAACGGCAAAACCACGACGACCGCGCTCACGGGCCTCCTGTGCGAACGCGCGGGCAAGCGCGTGGCGGTCGCGGGCAACATCAGCCCGGCCATGCTCGACAAGCTCACCGAAGCCATCGATCAAACCGCGCTGCCCGACGTCTGGGTGCTCGAACTGTCGAGCTTCCAGCTCGAAACCGCGCACACTTTCGCGCCGGACGCCGCCGCCGTGCTGAACATCACGCAGGATCATCTCGACTGGCACGGCGGTCTCGACGCCTACGCCGCCGCGAAAGGCCGCATTTTCGGCGCGCGCACGACGCGCGTGCTGAACCGCGACGACGCCCGCACCATGGCGCTCGCGAAGAACGTCGCGGCGAATCGCGTGGTGAGCTTCGGTCTGGACGAGCCGATCAACGTGGGCGACTACGGGCTTTTGCGCGAGAACGGCATGGTCTGGCTCGCGCAAGGCGTGGATCAGGACGCCGCCGACGAACCGGTCAGCTCGCGTCGTCGCAAGCAGGAAGCCGCCGCGCCGAACGTGGTGAGCAAGCGCCTCATGCCTGCCGACGCGCTGCGCATTCGCGGTCTGCATAACGCCGCCAACGCGCTGGCGGCGCTGGCGCTCGCACGTGCGGTCGATCTGCCGCTTGCCGCCTTGCTGCACGGCTTGCGCGAATATCACGGCGAGCCGCATCGCGTCGAAGTGATCGCGCAGATAGAAGGCGTCGATTACGTCGATGACAGCAAGGGCACCAACGTCGGCGCCACGGTCGCCGCGCTCGACGGTCTCGCGCAACGCATCGTGCTGATCGCGGGCGGTGACGGCAAGGGCCAGGATTTCTCGCCGCTCGAAGCACCGGTCGCACGCTGGGCGCGCGCCGTCATGCTGATCGGCCGCGACGCGCCGCGCATTCGCCAAACGCTCGAAGCCACCGGCGTCGCGCTCGAAGATCACGCCACGCTCGAAGCCGCGACGCAGTCCGCCGCGCGCCTCGCGCAACCGGGCGATGCCGTCCTGCTCTCGCCCGCCTGCGCGAGCCTCGACATGTTCAAAAACTATGCACATCGCGCCGACGTATTTCGCGGCGCGGTCGAAGAAATTGCCGCCGCGCGGGGAGTCATGCTATGAGCTGGTCGGAACGCTTTGGATCGAAATTGACTGGCCAGCGCAATGCGGTTCCGCAGGATTCGCTTGCGGGTCGCGCGGGCGCTTCGGTGCGCGTCGGACGTCCCGAAACCGCGGGCGGCATTTCGAGCGCGGTCAACGGCGTGCGTCCGGCGCGCTCGCGCATGCTCGACTACGACTACTCGCTTTTGTGGGTGATGATCTCGCTGCTCGGCCTTGGCATCGTGATGGTGTATTCGGCTTCGATCGCCATGCCCGATTCGCCGAAGTACGCGCAGTATCGCGACTATCACTTCCTCGTGCGCCATCTGATCTCGATAGCAACGGCGCTCGTCGGCGCGGTCATCGCGTTCAAGATTCCCATCAAGACCTGGGACAAGTACGCGCCGAAGCTCTTTCTCGTGGCGCTCGTGCTGCTCGTCATCGTGCTGGTGCCGCATGTGGGCAAGGGCGTGAACGGCGCGCGCCGCTGGATTCCGCTTGGCATCACGAACATGCAGCCGTCGGAAATCATGAAGCTCGCGGTGACCATCTACGCCGCGAACTACACCGTGCGCAAGCAAGAGTTCATGCATAGCTTCGGCAAGGGCTTTTTGCCGATGGCGGTCGCGGTCGGCGCGGTCGGCGCGCTCTTGCTGCTCGAACCGGACATGGGCGCGTTCATGGTGATCGCGGCTATCGCCATGGGCGTGCTGTTCCTCGGCGGCGTCAACGGCAAGCTGTTCGGCGGCCTGGTGGCGACGGCGGTCGGCACCTTCACCTTGCTCGTGTGGGCATCGCCTTGGCGTCGTGAGCGAATCTTCGCTTACCTCGATCCGTGGGACGACCGTTACGCGCAAGGCAAGGCTTATCAGCTCACGCACTCGCTCATCGCATTCGGACGCGGCGAATGGTTCGGCGTGGGCCTCGGCGGCAGCGTCGAGAAGCTCAACTATCTGCCGGAAGCGCATACCGACTTCATCCTCGCGGTGATCGGTGAAGAGCTCGGCTTCGTCGGCGTGATCTGCGTGATCCTGCTGTTTTACTGGATCGTGCGCCGCGCGTTCGAGATCGGCCGTCAGGCACTCGCACTCGATCGCACCTTCGCCGGTCTGATGGCCAAGGGCGTGGGCATCTGGTTCGGCGCGCAGACCTTCATCAACATGGGCGTGAATCTCGGTCTTCTGCCGACCAAGGGTCTCACGTTGCCGCTCGTGAGCTACGGCGGCTCGGGCATTCTTTTGAACTGCGTCGCGCTCGCGGTACTGCTGCGCGTCGATTATGAAAACCGGGTGCTGATGCGCGGAGGCAAGGTATGACCGTGCAAGGCTCATCCACTGCGAACGCACGCACGCTGATGGTCATGGCGGGCGGCACCGGGGGCCACGTGTTCCCCGGTCTAGCGGTCGCGCACTGGATGCAGGCACAGGGCTGGCGCGTGGTGTGGCTCGGCAATGCGAGCGGCATGGAAGCGACGCTCGTCCCGAAGCACGGTATTCCGATGGAGTCCGTGCGCTTCGGCGGCGTGCGCGGCAAGGGCATCAAGACCAAGTTCATGTTGCCCGTGAATCTCTTGCGCGCGTGTTCGCAGAGTCTGCGCGTGCTGCGTCAGGTGAAGCCGGATGTCGTGCTCGGCATGGGCGGCTACATCACGTTCCCGGCGGGCGTGATGACGAGACTCGCCGGCTGCCCGCTCGTGCTGCACGAACAGAATTCCATCGCGGGACTCGCGAACAAGGTGCTCGCGCATCTTGCGAAGCGCGTGCTCGTCGCTTTTCCGAACGCGCTGCCCAATGCCGAATGGACGGGTAATCCCATTCGTGCGGAACTAACGCGCACATTGCCACCTAAAGAACGCTATGCCGCGCGTTCGGGCCGGTTGAACGTGCTCGTGGTCGGCGGCAGTCTCGGCGCGGCTGCGCTCAACGAAACGGTGCCGAAGGCGCTTGCCCTGTTGAGCGACGAAGAACGTCCGCGCATCGTGCATCAGGCAGGCGCGAAGCATATCGAAGCGCTCGAAGCGAATTACGCCGCGGCAGGTTTTTCGCGTGGCGGCGACTTGCAACTCGTGCCGTTCATCGAAGACATGGCAAGCGCTTATGCGGCAGCCGATCTCGTGATCTGCCGTTCAGGCGCGATGACCGTCTCCGAGATCGCGGCGGTCGGCGTAGCGGCGCTGTTCGTGCCGTTCCCGTTCGCCGTCGACGATCACCAGACGACCAACGGCGCGTTCCTCGCCAGGAACGGCGCGGCGGAATTGATACAACAACGCGATTTGTCGGCGGAAAGGCTCGCCGGCTGGTTGCGTATGCAGTCGCGCGAAACGCTTACGGCAATGGCCGAGCGTTCGCGCGCGCAGGCGAAACCGGACGCGACCGAACGGGTCGCGAAGGTTTGCGCCGACGTGGCCGGTGCGCGTACCCACGCGCAAGCTCGAGAGGCACATTAAGTCATGAAACATATCGTCAAACACATTCACTTCGTCGGCATTGGCGGAGTCGGGATGAGCGGCATCGCCGAGGTGCTGCTCAATCTCGGTTATCAGGTCAGCGGTTCGGACCTGTCGAACAACGCAATCACCGAGCGCCTCAAGATGCTCGGCGCGCGCGTGGCTATCGGGCATCACGAACAGAACATCGAAGGCGCGAACGCGGTCGTCGTATCCACGGCCGTGCGGCAAGACAATCCGGAAGTGCTGGCCGCGCGTCATCGTCGCGTGCCTATCGTGCCGCGCGCGGTCATGCTCGCGGAACTCATGCGCCTGAAGCAGGGCATCGCCATTGCCGGCACGCACGGCAAGACCACGACCACGTCGCTCGTCGCAAGTGTGCTGGCGGCAGGCGGACTCGATCCGACTTTCGTCATTGGCGGCCGGCTGATCAGCGCGGGCGCGAATGCGCGGCTCGGCACGGGCGACTTCATCGTCGCGGAAGCGGACGAGTCGGACGCGTCGTTCCTCAACCTCTTTCCCGTGATCGAAGTCATCACGAACATCGACGCCGATCACATGGACACCTATGGCCACGACTTCGCGCGGCTGAAGCAGGCGTTCATCGAATTCACGCATCGCCTGCCGTTCTATGGCATTGCCGTGTTGTGCGTGGACGACCCGAACGTGCGCGAAATCCTGCCGTTCGTGTCGAAGCCGATCATCCGCTACGGTCTCGGCGCCGAAGCGCAAGTGCGCGCGGTGAACGTCGAAGCGCGCAGCGGCCGCATGAAGTTCACGACGCTGCGCGAAGACGCGCCGCCGCTCGATATCGAACTGAATCTGCCGGGCACGCACAACGTGCAGAACGCGCTCGCCGCCATCGCCATTGCGACCGAACTCGAAGTCGCGGATGCCGATATCCAGCGTGCGCTCGCCGAGTTCAACGGCGTGGGCCGGCGCTTCCAGCGTTATGGCGAAGTGAAGGCGAACGACAACGAAGGCGCGTACACGCTGATCGACGACTACGGTCATCACCCGGTCGAGATGGCCGCGACCATCGCGGCGGCGCGCGGCGCGTTTCCGGATCGCCGGCTCGTGCTCGCGTTCCAGCCGCATCGCTACACGCGCACGCGCGACTGCTTCGAGGATTTCGTGAAGGTGTTGTCCACCGTCGATGCCCTCGTGCTCACCGATGTCTACGCCGCGGGCGAAGCGCCCATCGTCGCCGCCGACGGCCGTGCGCTCGCGCGCGCCATCCGCGTGGCGGGCAAGGTCGAACCGGTGTTCGTCGAAACCGTGGACGAAGTACCCGATGCCGTGACGACGCTTGCGCGCAACGGCGACGTGGTGATCACCATGGGCGCGGGTTCCATCGGCGGCGTATGCGGGCGGCTCGCGCTGAGCCAGAACTGAACATGAAAGACGCAACCAAAAGCAACGTGAATCAACTCGATCCCAAGGTCTTCGGCAAGGTCGCCGTGCTGCTTGGCGGTAACTCGGCCGAGCGCGAAGTCTCGCTCAACTCGGGACGGCTCGTGCTCGAAGGTTTGCGCGACGCGGGCATCGACGCGCATCCGTTCGATCCGGCGGAGCGTCCGCTCTCGGACTTGAAGGCGGAAGGGTTCGAGCGCGTGTTTATCGCGCTGCATGGCGGCTATGGAGAGAACGGCCAGTTGCAGGGCGCGCTGGACTTTTACGGCATCCGTTATACGGGCAGCGGCGTGCTCGGTTCGGCGCTCGGCATGGACAAGCTGCGCACCAAACTCGTGTGGCAGCAGACCGGCATTCCCACGCCGCCGTTCGAGACCGTGTATCGCGGTGAAGACTACGACGCGCGCACGCACGAGATCATTGCGAAGCTCGGCTTGCCGCTTTTCGTGAAGCCGGCGACGGAAGGCTCGAGCGTCGCTGTCATCAAGGTGAAGAGCGCGGAAACGCTCGCGCCCGCGCTCGAAGAAGCCGCGAAGTACGACAAGATCGTGATCGTGGAGAAGAGCATCGAAGGCGGCGGCGAGTTCACGTGCTGTATCGCCGGCAATCTGGATTTGCCGGTCATCAAGATCGTGCCTGCGGGCGAGTTTTACGACTATCACGCGAAGTACGTCGCCGACGACACCCAGTACCTGATTCCCTGCGGCCTGACCGAAGCGGAGGAAGCGCGCATGAAGCAACTGACGCAGCGCGCCTTCGACATGCTCGGCTGCACGGACTGGGGCCGCGCCGACTTCATGCTGGACCTCGACGGCAATCCGTACTTTCTCGAAGTCAACACGGCGCCGGGCATGACGGATCACTCGTTGCCGCCGAAAGCGGCGCGCGCGGTGGGCATCAGCTACAAGGATCTGGTGGTGAAGGTGTTGTCGTTGACGCTCGAAGACTAAGCATTCGCACAGGACACAAGCAAACGAACCATGTGGAACAACGTTCGCCAAATGAACCTCGCCGCCAGCGCGCTGCACTTGATGCTCGTGCTCATGCTGCTGGCCGCCGCGGGCATCTGGGCGATACAGCGTCCCGAGTTTCGTCTGCGCGGTATCCAGATCGACGGCGACACGGCGCACATCAACACGCCGACGGTGCGCGCGAGCGTGGTGGGGCATCTGAAGGGCAATTTCTTCACGGTCGATCTCGATACGGCCCGCGCCGCGTTCGAGCAGATGCCGTGGGTGCGTCATGCAAGCGTGCGGCGCGTCTGGCCGAATGCGCTCGCAGTGACACTCGAGGAATACAAGCCGCTCGGCACCTGGGGCAACGACCAGTTGGTGAGCGTGGACGGTGAACTCTTCACGGCGAACCAGGGCGAACTCGACGACGACCTGCCCGCGTTCGACGGTCCCGAGGGCACGGCGAAGGAAGTGGTCGCCCGGTATCACGATTTTCAGAAGTGGTTCGCGCCGCTCGACGCGCAGCCGGAGGAAGTGACGCTGTCGCCGCGATTCGCGTGGACGGTCAAGCTCTCGAACGGCACGCAGCTCGAACTGGGCCGCGAGCGCAATGAAGACACATTGCTCGAACGCAGTCGGCGCTTCGTCGCGTCGTGGCCGTCGGTGACGGGGCGTTGGGGCAACGACATCGAATACGCGGATTTGCGTTACCCGAATGGCTTCGCGATACGAGCAGCTGGAATGCGTTTCATCAATGACACCGACAAGGCCAAGAAGTAAGCAGACAAAACGGGC
This sequence comes from Caballeronia sp. LZ001, assembly GCF_031450875.1. Classification (NCBI taxonomy): domain Bacteria; kingdom Pseudomonadati; phylum Pseudomonadota; class Betaproteobacteria; order Burkholderiales; family Burkholderiaceae; genus Caballeronia; species Caballeronia sp. LZ001. The sequence goes on from NZ_JARTVX010000004.1 coordinate 3,766,523, forward strand.
ATGAGCACGCTATGAGCAAAGACTACAAAGACCTGCTGGTTTCCCTCGACATTGGAACGTCGAAGGTGGTCGCGATCGTCGCCGAACTGAAAGGCGAGGGCCACTACGAGGTGATCGGACTCGGTCAGAGCGACTCGAAGGGGTTAAAGAAGGGCGTCGTGGTCAACATCGAGGCCACGGTGCAATCCATTCAGCGCGCGCTCGAGGAAGCCGAGCTGATGGCGGATTGCAAGATCACGAATGTCTTCACCGGCATTGCGGGAAGCCATATCCGCAGCTTCAATTCGAGCGGCATGGTGGCGATCAAGGACAAGGAAGTCACGCAGACGGACGTCGCCCGCGTGATCGAAACGGCCAAGGCCATCAACATCCCGACCGATCAGCAGGTGCTGCATATCCTGACGCAGGAATTCATCATCGACGGACAGGAAGACGTGCGCGAGCCTATCGGCATGAGCGGTATCCGGCTCGAAGTAAAGGTGCATATCGTGACGGGCGCGGTGAGCGCGGCGCAGAACATCGTGAAGTGCGTGCGCCGCTGCGGGCTCGAAGTGAACGACCTCATTCTTCAGCCGCTCGCCTCGTCGCTGGCGGTGTTGACGGAAGACGAGAAGGAACTGGGCGTGGTGCTCGTCGATATCGGCGGCGGCACGACGGACATCGCCATCTTCAGCGAAGGCGCGATCCGTCACACGGCCGTGATTCCCATCGCCGGCGATCAAATCACGAGCGACGTCGCGATGGCGCTGCGCACGCCGACGCCGGACGCGGAAGACATCAAGGTGAGCTACGGCATCGCGAAGCAGGCGCTCGCCGATCCCGACGAGATGATCGAAGTGCCGGGTCTCGGCGAACGCGGTCCGCGCACGCTGTCGCGTCAGGCGCTCGCAGCAGTGGTCGAGCCGCGTGTCGAGGAACTGTTCTCGCTGGTGCAGCAGGTCGTGCGCGAATCCGGCTACGAAGAATTGCTGTCGAGCGGCGTCGTCCTGACCGGCGGCGCGGCGATGATGCCCGGCATGGTCGAACTCGGCGAAGACATTTTCCTGAAGCCAGTGCGTATCGGCGTGCCGGAATACGCGGGCGGCCTTGCAGATGTCGTGCGCAATCCGCGCTATTCGACGGCCATGGGCCTGCTCGCCGAAGGACGCTCGCAACGCATGCGCGGCCGCAAGGTCGCGGTACAGAACGGATCGATGGGCCAGGTCTTCACGCGCATGAAAGACTGGTTTCTCGGAAACTTCTGAATCGAATAAGAAACATAAGTAGCACGAAAGAAAAAGCAGCAGACGCTGAATATAATTCGTGCCAGTACCGGCGGCTGGCGCGCGGTGAGGGGTTGCCCGATCTCTCGCCGAATAACGCCGATCTTCATTCTTGACGGAGGCAACATGGATTTCGAAATGCTGGAAACGGAAACCAACGGAACGATCATCAAGGTGGTCGGTGTCGGAGGTGCGGGTGGCAACGCCGTGCAGCACATGATCAACAGAGGTGTACAAGGCGTCGACTTCATCGTGATGAATACCGACGCGCAGGCACTGGCTCGCTCACGCGCGCCGGCGGTTCTGCAATTGGGCATGACCGGTCTCGGTGCGGGCGCCAAGCCGGACAAGGGTAAGGAAGCGGCGGAAGACGCGCGCGAGCGTATCGCCGATGCATTGCGTGGCGCGCACATGGTGTTCATCACCGCGGGCATGGGTGGCGGCACGGGGACGGGCGCGGCGCCGGTGGTCGCGCAGATCGCGAAGGAAATGGGCATTCTGACCGTCGGCGTCGTGAGCAAGCCGTTCGAGTTCGAAGGCGGCCGCCGCATGCGCGTGGCGGAAGCCGGCTCGCAGCAGTTGGAAGATCACGTCGACTCGCTCATCGTCGTGTTGAACGACAAGCTGTTCGACGTGATGGGCGACGACGCCGAAATGGACAAGTGCTTCCAGTGCGCGGATGACGTGCTGAACAACGCTGTCGCGGGCATCGCGGAAATCATCAACGTCGATGGTCTCGTGAACGTCGACTTCGAAGACGTGAAGACCGTGATGGGCGAGCAAGGCAAAGCGATGATGGGCACGGCGACAGTCGCCGGCGTCGATCGCGCGCGTCTCGCGGCGGAACAGGCCGTGGCGAGCCCGTTGCTCGAAGGCGTGGACTTGTCGGGTGCGCGCGGCGTGCTCGTGAATATCACGTCGAGCCGTTCGCTGCGTTTGTCGGAAACCCGTGAAGTGATGAACACCATCAAGAGCTACGCGGCCGACGACGCAACCGTGATCTTCGGCGCGGTGTACGACGACGCAATGGGCGACGCCCTGCGCGTGACGGTGGTGGCAACGGGCCTGGGCCGCGCGGCGAAGAAGCAGCAGCAAGCGCCAATGACCCTCCTGCGCACGGGCACCGACAATCAGCCGGTCGCGCATGCGCACGCAACGCACAACACGTATTCGCCGCAGCATGGTCAGCCGACGGATTTCGGTCAGCTGGACACGCCGGCAGTGTGGCGTTCGACGCGGGAAACGGCGGCATCGCATGTGCAGGCATTGCAGGAAAAGGGCGTCGACACTTACGACATCCCGGCGTTCCTGCGCAAGCAAGCGGACTAAGACGGGCCTCATCGCCGAATCATGGCGACGAGCGAAGCCGTAGCACCCGTTATCACGCGCGCTGAGTCGAGAAGCGCGACAATGCAGGCTTCACGTGGGGCGACTGTCCAAGGCCGCGTTCGAGGACGTATCGAATCGGACGCCAGGCCGTGGCCAGGCGCTCTCCACGAATTTGCCACTGTGCAGATGAAGCCGGTGTCGTCGAACTTCGCGATAAAGCGTCAAGCGCGAGGCGATGCACTTCGCCGGAATGCGCGGGCACTGACGAGGGAAGGACCGAGCATGATCAAAGTGGGTGAAACGTTGCCGGATGTGCGTCTCTTCGAGTTCATCGAGGAGCCGAGCGAAGGCTGCGCCGTGGGACCGAACGGGTTCTCGGCGCGCGAGCGGACCGCTGGCAAGCGCGTGGTGATCTTCGGATTGCCGGGCGCGTTCACGCCGACATGTTCCGCCAGACACGTGCCCGGCTACGTCGAGGCGGCGGAGGAGTTTTCCGCTGAGGGTATCGACGAAGTCTGGTGCGTTTCCGTCAACGACGCGTTCGTCATGAACGCGTGGGGACGCGATCTTCAAACCGCGGGCAAGGTGAAGATGATCGCGGACGGCAGTGCGCGTTTTGCCCAGGCACTCGGACTGGATCAGGATTTGACCGAGCGCGGCATGGGAATTCGTTCCCAGCGCTACGCGATGGTGATCGACAATGGCGTGGTCAAGACGCTCAATGTCGAAGCGCCCGGCAAGTTCGAAGTCAGCGACGCTCAAAGCATCCTGGCGACGTTGCGCTGAGTGAAGCGGCGTCGCGTTGTCTCTGTACAACGCCGCAGACGCACTCTCAAACAGCCGCAACTTGGGGCCGATGACCGGAAATGCCTCCATTCCGGCCATCGGCCCGTTCTACTTCATTAAATCTGTCATCGGCAGGTAACACCGGGAAACACTTGAAACCTCCCGGAGCGCGACGACGTGCACTGGATGGAGTATACTTTGGCCTATTAGCTTATATAGTGCGATTAATTCTCTTTATTGGGAATTCATATCGGAAGAAGAAAATCATGTTGAAGCAGCGAACAATCAAGACTGTAGTCAAGACCGTGGGGATCGGGCTCCATTCCGGCCGGAAGGTCGAACTGACGCTCAAGCCCGCACCGGCTGGCACGGGCATCGTGTTCTCGCGTATCGACTTGCCGCAGCCGGTCGACATTCCCGCGTCCGCGATGTCCGTCGGCGACACGCGCCTGGCGTCCGTGTTGCAGAAGGACGGCGCGCGCGTTTCCACCGTCGAGCACTTGATGTCGGCATGCGCGGGACTCGGTATCGACAATCTGTATGTCGATGTAACCGCCGAGGAAATCCCGATCATGGACGGCAGCGCGGCTTCGTTCGTGTTTCTGATTCAATCGGCGGGTATCGAAGAGCAGAACGCGCCAAAGAAATTCATCAAGGTGACGAAGCCCGTCGAAGTGCGCGACGGCGATAAATTCGCGCGTCTCGACCCGTATTTCGGCTTCAAACTGAGCTTTACCATCGACTTCCGTCACCCAGCCGTCGACAAGACCGGTCAGGCGTTGGAAGTGGATTTCGCGACTACGTCATATGTGCGTGAAATCGCGCGTGCTCGTACGTTCGGCTTTGCGCACGAAGTTGAAATGATGCGCGAACTCGGTCTCGCACGCGGCGGTAGCATGGACAACGCGATCGTGCTCGACGAGTACCGCATCCTGAATAACGACGGCTTGCGCTACGACGACGAATTCGTGAAGCACAAGATGCTGGACGCCATTGGCGACCTGTATGTCGTGGGGCATCCCCTGCTCGCGTCATACAAAGCGTACAAGGGCGGCCACGCCATGAACAACATGCTTTTGCGCGAATTGCTCGCAAACGAAGACGCTTACGAAATGGTCACGTTCGAGGACATTCAGAAGGCGCCGCGCGGTTTCAGTTTCGACACGCAGACGGCATTTGCCTGAGTCACTTCAGGCAGCGAGTTTCAAGCGAATGAGCGGTGCGAAAGCATCGCTCATTTTTTTTCGCCGTTGCCTCGATGACGCGCGGCCATTTTCGCGAGCGCTTCCTGTAGCGGCGAAGGCGCGAGCGTCTCGGCAAGCTCGTGCAGCGCCGATGCGCCCGCCGCCGACATCCGCGCTTGCTTGGGCGGCACCGCGTCCTGCATCGATTGCGGACGCACGCGCACTCTCAGCGAGTTGACCGCCCAGCCGCGTTGCTGCAGATCGGCGAGCAAAGTGGGCTCGATATGGCGCAGCCGCGCCGCGAGCGCGTTATGCGCGGCGAAAAGCGCTAGCACGCCATCCTTGATGAAACCGGGCTCGACATTGGCCGCGAGATAATCCGGCAGAAGCGTGCTCAGATCGCGCTGCAGCGCCGCCACTTGCTCGACGCCTGCCCGCAATGCGCGAAAGGCATCGGTGCGATCGAGGACATCGGCCAGCGCCTGTGGCTTGCGCGGATCGAACCGCTGCGGTCCAGACCTTGAATTTGTAGAAAAACGGCTCATTTTTGGCTTGAGAACGCCCGACGCAATGGTTCGATTGTAACGCGCGCCCGCGCGCTTCCCCGACGCGCAAGCCTTATTCGGCAACCGCGCCGGAACAAACTTTCAAACGGTTGACTGTCGCGTTCCCCCGACGCGCGCGAGCCCACGCGGACGTAAGGTCTGCCAAACTCGCGTGCTAAAATTCCCGATTCGATTTCACCCAATGGACTTAAGTCGCCGGGGTTCTCCGAACTCGGACGCAGCAAGCAACATGCGCCCATCCGAAGCCGCGACGCAGACACTGATCCGATGACCACCGGTTTCCTTCAGAAGATTTTTGGCAGCCGCAATCAGCGGCTGGTCAAGCAGTACCAAAAGACCGTTGTGGCGATCAACGCCCTCGAGCCGACCGTCGAGAAATACACGGACGATCAGCTACGCGCGAAGACGGACGAGTTCCGCCAGCGCGTCGCGAGCGGCGAATCGCTCGACGTGCTTCTGCCCGAGGCGTTCGCGGTCTGTCGCGAAGCGAGTCGGCGCGTCCTGAAAATGCGCCACTTCGACGTCCAGTTGATCGGCGGCATGGTGCTGCATTACGGCAAGATCGCGGAAATGCGCACGGGCGAAGGCAAGACGCTCGTCGCCACACTCGCCGCGTATCTGAACGCGCTGTCGGGCCGCGGCGTGCATGTCGTGACGGTGAACGACTACCTCGCGCAACGCGACGCCGAATGGATGGCGCGTCTCTACAACTTCCTGGGTCTTTCGTGCGGCGTGAATCTGTCGCAAATGGAACACGGCCAGAAGCAGGAAGCCTACGCGGCGGACATCACTTACGGCACGAACAACGAATTCGGCTTCGACTATCTGCGCGACAACATGGTCTACGAGACCAACGCGCGCGTGCAGCGGCCGCTCAACTTCGCCATCGTCGATGAAGTGGACTCGATCCTCATCGACGAAGCGCGTACGCCGCTCATCATTTCCGGTCAGGCCGAAGATCACACCGACCTCTACGTGCGCATGAACGCGCTCCCGCCGCTGCTCGAACAGCAGATCGGCGAGGAGAAGGCGGACGGCACGGGCGTCGAAAAGCCGGGCGACTACACGCTCGACGAGAAAGCGCGTCAGGTGTTCCTCACCGAATCGGGCCATGAAAAGGCGGAGCGTCTGCTTGCCGAATGGGGTTTGATCGGCGAGGGCGAAAGTCTCTACGCGCCGCAGAACATCACCTTGATGCACCACGTGTACGCCGCTTTGCGCGCGCACACGCTGTTCTTCCGCGATCAGCACTACGTCGTGCAGGGCAGTGAGGTCGTTATCGTCGACGAATTCACGGGCCGCATGATGACGGGCCGCCGCTGGTCGGACGGTCTGCATCAGGCAGTGGAAGCCAAGGAGCACGTGCAGATTCAGAGCGAAAACCAGACGCTCGCTTCCATCACGCTGCAAAACTATTTCCGCATGTATTCCAAGCTGTCCGGCATGACAGGCACGGCTGACACGGAAGCCTACGAGTTCCAGGAAATCTACGGTCTGGAAACGGTCGTGATCCCGACCAACCGGGCGCCGAAGCGTGTCGACAAGCAGGATCAAATCTACAAGACATCGAAGGAACGTTACGACGCCGTCATCCGCGACATTCGCGAGTGCGTCGAACGCGGTCAGCCAACGCTCGTCGGCACGACGTCCATCGAAGCGTCGGAATTGCTCTCCGGCCTGCTCACTCAGGCAGGCATTCGCCACGAAGTGCTGAACGCGAAGCAGCACGCGCGCGAAGCGGCCATCGTCGCGGAAGCGGGGCGTCCGAGCGCCGTGACCATTGCGACCAACATGGCCGGTCGCGGCACGGACATCGTGCTTGGCGGCAATGTAGAGAAGCAGGCTTCGTTCATCGAGGCGGATCTTTCGATTGCCGAAGGCGAAAAGGCCCGGCTGATTCAGAAGCTGCACGACGAATGGCAGATGCTGCACGACACCGTGAAGGAAGCGGGCGGCCTGCATATCATCGGGACCGAGCGGCATGAATCGCGCCGTATCGACAACCAGTTGCGCGGCCGCGCGGGCCGTCAGGGCGATCCGGGTTCGTCGCGCTTCTATCTTTCGCTGGATGATCCGCTTCTGCGCATTTTCGCGGGCGACCGCGTGCGCGCGATCATGGACCGCCTGAAGATGCCGGAAGGCGAGCCGATCGAAGCGGGCATGGTCACGCGGTCGATCGAAGGGGCGCAGCGCAAGGTGGAAGCGCGCAACTTCGACATCCGGAAGCAACTGCTCGAATACGACGACGTCTCAAACGATCAGCGCAAGGTGATCTATCAGCAGCGCAACGAGTTGCTGGAAGCGACGGACGTGCAGGAAACCATCGCGGCCATGCGTCAGAGCGTGATTGGCGACCTGGTGCGCAACTTCGTGCCGGCGGGCAGTATCGAGGAACAGTGGGACGCGCCCGAGCTCGAAGAAGTGCTGCGCAATGACTGGTCGCTCGATCTCGCCGTGCAGGAGATGATTAACGAGTCGAACTCCATCGACGCCGAGGAAATCAACGAAGCCGTGCTCGCCGCCGCCGACGAAGCGTACGAGGCGAAGGTCGCCATGGTCGGCCGCGATTCATTCAGCGCGTTCGAACGCTCGATCATGCTGCAGACGCTCGACAGCCGCTGGCGCGAGCATCTGGCCGCGCTCGATCATCTGCGTCAGGGCATCCATCTGCGCGGCTATGCGCAGAAGAACCCGAAGCAGGAATACAAGCGCGAGGCGTTCGAACTCTTCGCGGCCATGCTCGACGAGGTCAAGCAGGAAGTCACGCGCGTCGTGATGAACGTGCAGATCCAGTCGCCGGAGCAGCTCGAAGAAGCCGCCGAACAGTACGAAGAGCGCGGCAGCCATCTGGAGAACGTGTCGTTCACGCACGCGGACTTCAACGCGCCGGCGGCAGCGCCCGCGCCTGCCGCGGTGGCGGCAACTGCCGCCGCGCAGATGGTCAATCAGGCTATGTCCGCAGGCGACGACGTCAGCGTCGTCACACGTTCAGCCGACGATCTGCCGAAGGTCGGCCGCAACGACCCGTGCCCGTGCGGCAGCGGGAAGAAGTACAAAAACTGTCACGGCAAGCTGGCTTAATAGGCTGCTCAGACGAAACGGACCAAGCGACGCAGCAATGCGTCGTTTGTCCATCTGGCGCTTTCGCGCGCGTTTCACGGCGTCGCTCCGCTCCCGGCGCGCGTCAGTCCTTCATCCTGTGCCGGCCTGGTCTTCTCACCGGCACGCGTCACCTACAGCTGAGTCGCGAACATGGCCGTCAATTTCCCCTCGATCGATCCCGCAGCGCTTCATCCCGTCGCCGGCGTCACGCTAGGCTGGGCCGAGGCGAATATTCGCAAGCCCAATCGCAAGGACGTGCTGGTCATTCGCGTCGATGAAGGCGCGACCGTGGCGGGTGTGTTCACGCAAAATCGTTTTTGCGCCGCGCCGGTAATCGTCTGCCGCGAGCATCTCGAAGCCGTTCGCGCGGGCGGCAAGGGCATTCGCGCGCTCGTCATCAACACGGGCAACGCGAATGCGGGCACCGGCGAGCCGGGCCTCGTGATCGCTCGCGAGACTTGCGCGGAGCTTGCGCGCCTCGCGAACCTCGACGCGCAGCAGATCCTGCCGTTCTCCACGGGCGTGATTCTCGAGCTGCTACCGCTCGATCGTCTGAAAGCGGGCTTGCCTGCCGCGCTGGCCAATCAGCAGGCCGCGCACTGGTTCGAAGCCGCGCAGTCCATCATGACCACGGACACGCTGCCGAAAGCCACGTCGCGTCAGGTTCGGATCGACGGCCACACGGTGACCTTTTCGGGCATCAGCAAGGGCGCGGGCATGATCAAGCCGAACATGGCCACCATGCTCGGGTTCCTCGCCTTCGATGCCAACGTCGCGCAACCCGTGCTCGACGAACTGGTGAAGCACGTTGCGGATCGCTCGTTCAACTGCATCACCATCGACGGCGATACCTCGACCAACGATTCATTCATTCTGATCGCGTCGGGCAAATCGAGCCTGCCGGCAGTCACTTCGACGGATTCACCCGCTTACGCTGCTTTGCGCGATGCAGTCACTGCCGTCGCGCAAGAACTGGCGCAGCTCATCGTGCGCGATGGCGAAGGCGCGACCAAGTTCATGACGATCACCGTCGAAGGCGGCAAGGACGTCGCGGAGTGCCGCCAGATTGCTTATGCAATCGGCCATTCGCCGCTCGTGAAGACCGCGTTCTATGCGTCGGACCCTAATCTCGGGCGTATTCTCGCGGCAATCGGCTATGCGGGCGTGGCGGACCTCGACGTCGGCAAGGTCGATCTTTACCTCGACGACGTGCTCGTCGCGAAAGCGGGCGGGCGTAACCCCGAGTATCGCGAGGAAGACGGCCAGCGCGTGATGAAAAAGAGCGAGATCGCGATTCGCGTGCTGCTCGGCCGTGGCGACGCACAAGCCACCGTTTGGACCTGTGACCTTTCGCACGATTACGTGAGCATCAACGCCGACTATCGCTCCTGATCCGGCGCGCCCAAGAAAAAGACACCATGGACAAGCTCGAACAATTCCTTACGCGCGCCGAAGCGGTGCTGGCGCGCATCGAAGGCATGTTGCCGCCCGCGGCGCCGGAAATCGACTGGGAATCCGCAGTGGCGTTTCGCTGGCGCAAGCGCCAGGGGCGCGGCTATTTGCAGCCGGTGACGGCTGTTTCGCAGATTGCGCTGGGTGATCTCCAGAACATCGACCGTCAGAAAGGCCTGATCGAACAGAATACGCGCCAGTTCGTGCAAAAGCTGCCCGCCAACAATGTGTTGCTGACGGGCGCGCGCGGCACGGGTAAATCGTCGCTCATCAAGGCTTGCCTGAACGCGTATTCGAAAGACGGCCTGCGTCTGATCGAAGTCGACAAAGACGATTTGCACGACCTTGGCGATATCGTCGATCTCATTTCAACGCGGCCGGAACGCTTCATCGTGTTCTGCGACGATCTTTCCTTCGAGGAAGGCGAGTCTGGCTACAAGGCGCTCAAAGTCGCGCTCGACGGCTCTGTTGCCGCGCAGTCTGACAACGTGCTCATTTACGCGACGTCGAATCGCCGTCACTTGATGCCCGAGTACATGAGCGAAAACGAGACGTACAAGCACACGTCCGATGGCGAGATTCATCCGGGCGAAGTCGTCGAAGAGAAGATTTCGCTGTCGGAGCGTTTCGGGCTGTGGGTGAGCTTCTATCCATTCAAGCAGGACGATTATCTGGCGATCGTCGGCCATTGGCTGAAGCATTTCGGCGTCGATGAAGCCGAGATTGCCGGCGCTCGTGGCGATGCGCTCGTCTGGGCGCTCGAGCGCGGTTCGCGTTCGGGCCGTGTTGCATGGCAGTTCGCGCGCGATTGGTCGGGACGCAAGCAATGACGGACATGACCGACGCCAGGAACGAGAACGAGGCGACCATCGATCTTGCACCCGATGGCCGCAAGGTGACGAAAGTGGCCGTCGGCGTCATGGTTCAGCCGGACGGGCGCTATCTGCTTGCGCAGCGTCCGCCGGGCAAGCCATACGAAGGTTACTGGGAATTTCCGGGCGGCAAGCTGGAACGAGGAGAGAGCGTCGAGGCTGCGCTTGGCCGGGAGTTGCATGAGGAGCTGGGTATCGACGTGGTCGCCTGTGAACTTTGGCGCACGCTCGAACACGATTATCCGCATGCCTACGTGCGGCTCTTTTTCTGCAAAGTGACGGAGTGGAAGGGCGAGCCGCTCGGGCGCGAAGGGCAGGCTATTTCTTGGCAGACTCTGCCGGTGGACGTGGCGCCGCTGCTACCCGCAGCGATTCCCATTCTGGAATGGCTCGCCGAAGAAGCCTAGTTCAGGCTGCCGCGCGTGTCGTCGTCAGGCGGCGTTTCCTGGGCGTTGCCTCCGATCTTGTACTTTTCGGTGGCCCAGGCGCCCAGATCGATCTGCTTGCAACGCTCAGAGCAGAACGGACGAAAACGGTTTTCCGGTACCCAGCGAACTTCCTTGGCGCAGGTCGGGCATTTGACGACAGTGGTCATGACGATGAGACGTAACGAATGGAGCGGGCTTCGATCTATCCTCGATACGAAACCGAAATGCTCGGGTTCAAAGGCTGCAAAGCGTCAGATGAAAGGGCACGTCGACATCGACGGCGCGCGGCTTGAGATCGCCGTCCTGCACGGTGAAACGCACCCACAGCATGTACTTGTTTGCGCTTGCTTCGGGAATCACGCGAACTTCTTGCGACACCCGCACCTGCATTAGTTGATACGTTCTGCCGGACAACATCTGCTGATAGCTGCCCTGCATGGCCATGACTTTAGACGCCTGGCCGGATTCGCGCGCAAGCCGCAATACGATGGCGGCGGCGTCGCGCAAAGCGAGCATGGGCATGACCCATTTGGCGATGTCCTGCCGGCGCTCTTCCACCGGCAACTGCTGCCACGCGTAATACGAGGGCAAATCGAATTTGCACGTACCGCCGGGAATGATCGTACGACTACGAATACTTGCAAGCCACTCGTTGTCCGCAAGATGCTGGCCGGTCTTGCCGTGCATGTCCGCAAGGCCCGCGAGCGTCTGTTCGATCTCGCCCAGCACCGCTTCCAGCGCTTCTTGTTCGATCCCGGGATTGCCGCGAAAGGGCGCAAGCGTCTGGCGCTGGCGCTCCAGTTCCTTCATGAGATCGGCTTTGAGGTCCGTACGGCCCGCGACTTCGGCGATCTCGAAGAGCGTGATCAACGCGACATGATGCTCCCGCGGATCTTCCTGAGTCAGAAAGAACGTGAAGCGCTCGAACAGGTCTTCGAGACGCAACAGCGTCCGGATTCGCTCGTTGAAGGGATACTCGTAAAGGATCAAGCGCTCGCCTCGGCGTAGGTCGGTTGCTTCCCCGGCAGGGAAGTCAGGACATTCTAATGCTGCATCCCTACCCTAGCAAATCGCGCCACATTTAGGTCGATTTCGAAGCATTTCGATAATTTCGCCCATGCCGGCCGCAACGAACGCTCATTCGGACGCCAGCGCGAGATAGCGGGCGTGCAAGGTGTCGACATGACGGGCGAGCGTGTCCAGCGTGGATGTTTCATCGTTTATGACGATATCGTCCGCTGCTTCGAGGCGTGCTTCGCGCGTTGCCTGCTTCGCAATGATCGCGAGCACTTGTTCGCGCGCAAAGCCATTACGCCGCATGACGCGCGCGATCTGCGTTTCCACCGGGCAATCGACCACCAGCACGCGTGACACTCGCGTCTTCCAGTTGCCCGATTCCACCAGAAGCGGTACGACGACGATGTGATACGCGCCCGTTGCAGCCTGCCGCTGACGCTCGGTCTCCGCGCGAATCAGCGGATGCACGATGCCTTCGAGCCGGGCCTTCGCGGTATCGTCGGAGAAGACGAGCGTGCGCATTTTCGTGCGGTCGAGCGAGCCGTCGGTTGCAACGAACTCTCGGCCAAACTCATTCGCGATAAGCGGCATTGCGACGCCGCCCGGCGCTGTCACCCGATGCGCGATGAGATCGGTATCGACTAGCGGCACGCCGCGCGCCGCGAAAAGGTCAGCGACCGTGCTTTTGCCGCTGCCGATGCCGCCCGTCAGACCGATGCTGAACATCCGTGGCTCCTTGTCGTCATCCGAACAAAGCATAAAGCGGTGTTCCGATAAAAAGCGTGATCGCGCCGCCCGCCGCGAGGAACGGCCCGAATGGCAGCGGTTCTTCGAAGCGCATGCGCCCGCGCCACGTCGCCACGATGCCGAAGGCCGCGCCCGCGACCGCCGAGATCAGCACGACCTGCGCAAGCGCTTCCCAGCCGAGCCACGCGCCGATAGCCGCGAGTAGCTTGAAGTCACCGTAGCCCATGCCTTCGACGCCGCGCGCGAGTTTGAAGAGCCAATAGACGCACCACAGGAAAAGGTAGCCCGCGATGGCGCCGGTCACGGCATCGTGCAGCGTCGCAAACCCGCCCGCGCCGAAATTGACGATGAGCCCGGCCCAAAGCAGAGGCAGCGTCAGCACATCGGGCAAATAGCGCGTGTCGTAATCGATGAGACTGGCCGCCAAGAGCGTCGCGCACAGCCCGAACGCGGCGAACGCGGGCCAGTCCGGTCCGAACGCGTAGAGCGAAAGCGCGGCGAACGTGCCCGTCGTCAGTTCGATCAGCGGGTAACGCGGGCTCACGCGCGCGCCGCATGACGCGCATCTTCCACGCAGAGCGAGATAGCTGACGACGGGAATGTTTTCCCACGCGCGCAGGACGTGACCGCAATGAGGGCACGCACTGCGCGGCACGGCAAGGTTGAAGCGTTCTGGGTAGGAATCGCCTTCGGGCTGCGGAGCATTTGGAAGCGCTGCATCGACTTCGGCGCGCCAGGCGCGTTCGAGCATGACCGGCAAGCGGTGCACGACGACGGTGAGAAAGCTGCCGATCACGAGGCCGAACACGATGGCGAAGCCGTACTGAACGGCGTACGGAAGCGCGGCAAAAGCCGCGAAATAGCGGCTGGCGTAATGAACGGCGGATGGATCGAACAAAGGCTGCATGTTAGTGAAACGATGGCTTTGGCCCGCGATGCTACACCACGTTGCCGAGCTGAATGATGGGAAGATACATCGCGATGACGAGACCGCCCACGAGCGCGCCCAGCACGGCGATCACCACGGGTTCGCACAGACTCGCAAAGGTGCCGATGCGATCGTCCACCTGCCGGTCGGCAAGGCTCGCGAGATCGAGCAGCATGGCGTCGAGCGAGCCGGATTCCTCGGCGACGGCGATCGGCTGCACGACGTCATCGGGGAAGCACCGCAGCGCGCGCATGGCGGCCGCGAGACGCTCGCCGCGCCGCAGACGCACGGCGATCTCCACGGTGGCGTCGTCGAACACGCGATTTCCGGTGGCCTGCGTGAGCGAATCGAATGCGTCGGAGAGTGGCGTGCCGGCCGCGAGCAGCGTGCCGAGCGCACGGCTCCAGCGCGCCACCGCAAGCGAGCGCAGCAACGTACCCGCGAGCGGCAAACGCAGCGCGGCGAGATCCGCGCGCCGTCGCGCCTGCGGTGACCGCTTCAGCCGATGTACGCCGATCAGCGCCACGCACGCGCAAACCACCACGAACGGCACGCCATGACGCGCGACGCCGTCCGATAACGCGAGCACGAAGCGGGTCGGCGCGGGCAGGGCGGCGCCGAAGCCGTCGAAGATCGTCTTGAAGGTCGGCACGACGCCGATCAGCAGCCCCGCCGTGATCGCGAGCGACAGCAGTAGCACCATCACCGGATAGGTCAGCGCGGCCCGCAGCTTCGCGCGTTGCGACGCGCTGCGCTCGCGGTCATCGGCGATACGTCCGAGCACGGCAGGCAGCGCGCCCGCCACTTCGCCGACCGCGACGAGCTGACAATACAGCGCATCGAACGAAGCGGGATGACGCGCAAGCGCCGCCGAAAACGGCACGCCGCGTGTAATGTCGCGGGCGAGCGTGCGCATGAGACGCGCCGATCCGCCGCGCGAACCGGCGTTGGATAGCATGTCGAGCGCATTTGCGAGCGGCAGTCCCGCGCGCAGCAAACCGGCGAGCTGACGCGTAAAGACCGTGATCTCGATCCCTTTCGTGCGCGGCGCCGGGGCCCGGCCGAGTGCCTCCAGCCCGATGACGATCACGCCGTTGGACCGAAGCGACGCGCGCGCCGACGCGGCATCGGCGGCGATGGTCTTGCCGCTGCGGCGCCGGCCGTCGGCATCGACGCCGCGCCACGCGAAGCGCGTGTCCGTGGATTCGTCGCGCATCATGCGATTTCCGTGGCCTCGGTGGCTTCCGCGACGCTCGTCACGCCCTCGCGAACGCGTGCGAAAGCGGCATCGCGCAAGGCGGGCATGCCGTGCAGTTGCGCTGTGCGGGCAATGGCGTGCGTCGCCGCGCGTCCGACGATGAGTTCGCGGATGTCATCGGAAACCGGCATAACTTGATGCACGCCGACGCGCCCGCGATATCCGATGCCATGACACGCCGGACACCCACGCGGCTCGAACGGCCGGATGCCGTCGTCTAGCGTAAGTGGCGCGGGCGCGCGACACGCCTCGCACAGCTTGCGCACGAGCCTTTGCGCGGTGATGAGCCGCAGCGCGGATGCGAGGTTATACGGCGCGACGCCGATATCGATCAGCCGTGCGATAGCCGCGGGCGCGTCGTTGGTGTGCAGCGTCGAGAGCACGAGATGGCCGGTCTGCGCGGCTTTCACGGCGACGTCGGCGGTTTCGGCATCGCGGATTTCCCCGACCATCACGATGTCCGGGTCTTGCCGCATGAACGCGCGCAAGGCGACGGCGAAGTTGAGCCCCGCCTTGTCGCGCACGTTCACCTGATTGATGCCCGCGAGCTGAATCTCCACCGGGTCCTCGACCGAGCAGATGTTGCGCGCCTCGGCGTTGAGCATCTGCAGGAAACAATAAAGCGAGAGCGTCTTGCCGCTGCCGGTCGGACCCGTCACGAGCACGAGACCATGCGGCGCGCGAATGGCGGACTCGACCGTGCGACTTTGCTGCGCATCGAGCCCGAGGGCATCGAGCGAAAGAGCGGGCGGCAGCGCGTCGAGCCTGCGCAATACCAACTTTTCGCCGAACACGGTCGGCAGCGAACTCACGCGATAGTCGCCGACTTGCCCGCCCGCCAGCGCGAGACGCAGCCGCCCGTCCTGCGGTACGCGCCGCTCGGCGATATCCATCCGCGCCAGCACCTTGATTCGCGTGATAACGGCATCGCGCAGATGCGTCGGCGGATGCCGCAACACATGGAGCACGCCATCGACACGCAAACGAACGCGCCAGCCATGCTCGCCCGGCTCGATGTGGACATCGGACGCGCCGCGCGACGCCGCTTCGCGCAGCGTATCGGCGACGAGCGTGACCGCGGGCGCGTCTTGATCGGAAGGGGAATCGGGTGCCGGATCGGCGGTAGAAGCAAGGCGAAAGGGAGAATTCATGCGCGTGAGCCGGTCGATGTCGGAAGGCTCCGATCATCTCGCGGCGCATGGCGCGTGCGTAGTCGTCCGAATGGCTAACGCTGCGGGCGTTTGACCGGCGCGACGGGGCGGAAAATCTTGACCGTGCGGATGGCTTGATCGTCGCTGCGCATGACTTCGAAATACACGCCCGCGATGCGCACCGACACGTCGCCGTCCGGAATGTCCTCCAGCGTTTCGAGGATCAGACCGTTGAGCGTCTTGGGGCCATCGGTCGGCAGGGTCAGCTTGAGCCAGCGGTTGAGTTCGCGCAGCGGCATGCTGCCCGCCACGATGCACTCGCCTTTGTCGTCCCAGCCGCCGCGCGACCCCGCGCCGCGCGGAATCGTCGTCGTGAATTCACCGATCAGTTCTTCGATGATGTCTTCCGGCGTCACGAGCCCCTGCAATTCGCCGTATTCGTTGACGACGATCGCGATTCGCTGGCCGCTTTCCTGAAAGTACTGAAGCTGCTGGAACACGGGCGTTCCGGTCGGCACGAAGTAAGGCTCGGCGAGCAGCGCGCGCAGCGTCTCGCGTTCGAGTTCCTGGTTATGCAGCGCGGACAAGGTCTTGCGCACGTGGAGCACGCCTAGAACGCGGTCGATATCGCCCTGAAACACCACCAGCTTATTGTGATAGCAGGTTTCGAGCTGATGCAGAATTTGATCGAAGGGCGCATCGAAGTCGAGCGCTTCAATGCGTCGGCGCGGGATCATCACGTCATCGACGGAAATGTTTTCTAGATCGAACAGATTCAGCAGGATGCTGCGGTGCTTGGTCGGCATGAAACTGCCCGATTCCAGCACGATGGTGCGCAATTCTTCCGGCGAAATGCGTTGATCGCGGCCGCCTTTCGTGTTGATGTGCAACGCGCTCAGAATGGCGTTGGCGAAAAGATTCACGAACCACACGAGCGGCCGCGCGATGCGCATGAGCGGCGAAAGGATCAGGCTCGCGGGCAGCGCGACTTTTTCGGGATATGTCGCGCCGACGATTTTCGGCGCGATTTCCGCGAACACGATGATGAGAAACGCGACCATGCCCGTCGTGATCGACAGGACCATGTTGTTGTGGCCGAAAGTCTTGAGCGCAATCGACGTGGTGAGAACCGGGATGATCGTATTGATCAGGTTGTTGCCGATGAGAATGACCGAAAGCAGTTGATCGGTCTTGGCGAGTAGTCCTTGCGTAGTGCGCGCGCGCAGCGATCCTTGACTAGCAAGGAATTTCAACCGATGGCGATTGAGCGCCATCATCGACGTTTCGGAAATCGAGAAAAAACCGGAAAGAATGAGCAGCAGAAAGATGGCGCAAATTTGCGCCCATAAGGGAAGGTTGTCCACGCGTTGATCGAGTAGGGGCGGTGATGGGGACGACTATAACAGACGGTTTTATTGACTTGCCTGCTGCGTGCACGCGCTTGGCGGACCCATGGCAGACGCGTAAATCAGCCGCGCAAAACAAAAAACCCGCATGGCGGACCATGCGGGTTTTTCAGCAATTCTGGTCGGGGTGAGAGGATTCGAACCTCCGGCCTCTACGTCCCGAATGCGCTTTCGCTGCCTGTATCCGTACCCCAGCCTAGGGAAGAGTCATTATATATCAATGGGTTAGTATAACGCGATGGTCGGTTGATGTTTTCGGTTCGGTGGCAATCCGCGCAAAATTGGCACCTATTCGCCACCTGTTTTTCTTCGCACGGCATTGAATCAAAGGTGCCACCGATTTGCCTCCGGGAAAGCGGGCACGCTGTAGATGCGCTGTTTACTGGAGATGCGGATGCGAGCAGGCTGGAGTGACACCCGGGACCGGACCGACAAATTCTTGAAAATTTTGGTCTGGCGGTGCATCCACGGAAGGCACTTTACGATGGTTAATCTGTCAAGTACAGTGTAAAGTGTCAACCCGCCTGTCAAGTCAACATCGAGGAAGTCATGGGTAAGAGTCTGAGCAACGCACCGGTCTACTACACCGTCGCCCAAATCCAGTTCAATCCCGTCCTGAATCTGGACGCATACATTTCGGCTATCCAAGCCAAAATGCGGGAAAAGCATTTTCCGGACTTCAAGCAGGAGGTGGTCCAGCGGCTTGTGCTTCCTTTTGGAGCTATTGAGCCTGGCCAGGTCGCGGCGCCGACTTTCACACCTCAGTCGAGGTATCAGTTTGGCGATATTTCGGGCAGCACAAGGTTCGTGCTGGAGACGAACGCACTGTCGTTTCAGACCACTGAGTACGAAACGTTCGATGCCTTTTCTCATGCGTTGTTGGCGGGTCTTGGCACTGTGCATGACGCCCTGCAACTGGATTTTATCGAGCGAATCGGCCTACGGTATCTGGATGCCGTGTTGCCGTCAGGAGAAAAGGAGTCGCTGCGAGACTTTCTCGTACCAGAGGTCCTCGGACTCTCATTGCGCGACCACGCACAACACCAACATTCGGTCAGTGAAACGCTCGTGACCAGTCCTGCAGGGCAGCTTGTCTCGCGCGTGATTATTCGTCATGGGCAAGTTGGTCTGCCAGTTGAACTGACCTCGCTGGCACCAAATATAGACCCTCGATTTACGCAGCACGTAGGCTTGCACGCCGTAATCGATACGGATGCCTCCGTCACTCAGCGAGAGGTGTTCGATTTGGAAAAAATCGAGGCCCGGTTGACAGCCCTTCACAACGAAATTGACAAGTGCTTCAAGGCTATCGTAACAGACCACGCTTTGGCCACTTGGGCCTGAAGGAGGCGCTATGAGCAGCGAGATGTCCTACGGTGGATGGGTTACCGAACGCCCGGCCGTGACTGGCGGTACTTCAAGCCTGGTGCGGCTGGTCGGGTGGGTCGCCGCTGCTGGGGCGGCATTGACCGTGATAGGTACGGGCGGCCACTTGTCACTGGAGCGCCTTCAATCGGGAGTTCAGCAAGCGCTCTATAGCACCGCTGACGTAGCGGTAGTTGACGATGTCCGAACGCCAGCTGAAGACCTTGCACGGATACGCGACGTGCTGCATCCGGCAGTGTCGGACCTGGCTGCGACACTCGGAGTGTCCCGTCAGTCCGTCTACAACTGGCTCAATGGGGAGCAAGTTGCAGAGGAGAATGCAGCTAGGTTGCAGGACCTTGCTCGAGCTGCTGATGTGCTGGCCCACGAAGGAGTCGCCGTAAATGCGGCATTGCTAAAGCGGAAATTTGCCAATGGCCGAACGCTCATGCAAGTCGCCCAGTCAGGAGAGTCTGCGCGCGACGCAGCGTTGGTGCTGGCGCAGATTCACCAGCGCGAGAGCGCTCAGCGTGAGCGTATGAACGCTCGAATTGCGAACCGCGCGAAGACGTCAGCTACTGCCGACTTTGACCTTCCTTCATCCAACGACCAGGCGTAAAGGTGCGAAGTGGTGGAGTGGAATCGTGAGACACCGTGGCGCCAAGGATTTCTGCTCAGCGACGCCGCAATTGATGCGTTGGGGCTTCGCCATGCGGCAAGTCCCGATAAGACGATAGTCGTCGTTGCAACTCACGACTGTGACCTCGCACAGGACCCGCAATTCGAGCCGGTCGTCGAGGTCGTCGTGGGATGTTTGACCGTGAAGGACGGCAACTGCACCCACGCCAAAAATGCGCGCAAGCTTCACGTTGAATTTGCAGGCGAGGCTCCCTTCTGGGCGGAGTTCGAGGCGACGGCCAAAGTTGGTATCGACAAGCTCAGGCTAAATGAATACTTGCCTCGGTCCGAAGTCCGCCTCCGTTCCGAGGACCACGCCGTCCTGCAGATGTGGCTGGCGAGTCGATACCGCCGCTCCGCTTTTGCGGATGAATTCGAGCGCCGGTTGACCAAGGAAACCAAGCTGGCGGAGAAAATCGCGAAGGCCGTCAAGCCGCATGGGGAATTGATTATCGGTGTCTTCTTCGACGTGGACGAAGGTGTGGAAGTTACTCGGAACGGTCCAGATGACACCTATGTGCTCGACATTACTATCCTTCACCAGGCGGCCCCTGATTTCGTCGCTGCGGAAAGCGCTGCAAGGGCGGCCGCTGATGCCATCGGGAAGGCGTTCAAGGAAAAGCTGCTCGCCCCTTCAAAGCAATGGCAGCAAATCGAACTCCGCTTTTGTGAGCCGATGTCGGAGTCGGTGCTGACGTACGAGATGTTCAAGCAGTTGAAGCGCTGGAGGCTGGAGCACATTAGTCTTGCCGCTGAGCCACAGCAGCCCGTGCTGGCCGAATAGCCGGGCATTGGGCCGACTGGTGATATTGCTGCATGATGGGCATCAGATGATGCTTATCGGGTTTGTGAATCCCCCAAGTCTTTGTAAAATCGCTCACCGGTGTCCTAATAGGACACTCGCGCAGCGTTCGGACGTTATGGAACGATGGCAAGGCTTGGGCGTGCGACAGGGGTTGAATTCGACAGAACTCGTATCTTCGAATGCAAAAGGAGGGGGATGAGATGTTTCAGGTCAGGGAATCTCGCGGCGAACTTGAGCGGTTTCTCGAGCAGGATGTATCCCGGCTCGAAGGCGTCCTCCTCCAAATAAATAAGCGACCTTATGGGCCTGGGCGTAATTGACGAACAGGCCATGCCGCCGTTCGCCTTCACGCCGATTCTTGATGTCGTTCGCTTCCTTTTCGGGGCGGGCAACTAGGGTCTGATTCTTGTCGGACCCACTTCGCACGCGGACGACGAAATAGTCGTCCAACCGGCTGAGCTTGGGCTTAAGGCGTTGGCCTTTCAGCGACTCGACGTATGCGTCGGCTTTTTTTCTTGGCGCTGTGGGCGAAGGTTTGCTTGAGGTCGTCACGATGCTTGACCGTTACGAGATACTGCGAGCGGTTCTCGATGGACGCCATGTCCATGCTCCAATTTGTTGAGGAGCACGGTATACGTCGCACTAGTGCGCATGTTTTGTCGCTCGGCGCGTGGATTGTCGGAAAGTGCCTGAGAACAGTAGGCCAACTTTTTTTCGACTTTTTTCGCGATGGCGAATTCGGCCCGATTGCCACCGAATTGCCACTACCCGAGCACACAAACAAAAACAGCGGACATCTAGTCCGCTGTTTGTAAGGAAAATTCTGGTCGGGGTGAGAGGATTCGAACCTCCGGCCTCTACGTCCCGAACGTAGCGCTCTACCAGGCTAAGCTACACCCCGAATTTGTTTTTACCTGGACTTTAGAGGCGGTTTAGTCTCTTTCAAGACTGCCTCGACGTCGAGTAAGAACATAATTCTATCAGGCTTTCTTTGTAAATGGAATCTGGAAACGAAGAAATCGCGCTTGCCGCAGCGTGCGCTTCCTTGCGCGCGCACTCCAGGGTGTGATCGAGCGCGCCGGAAGTCGTAATGGCGTGGAAGATCGTATCGAATCGATCGGTGCCGCCTTGCTCGATCGCCTCGCGCGCGAGTGTCGCTTGCTCCAACGTGCCGTGCCCCATCAAATAGATGAGCGGCAGCGTGGGCTTGCCTTCGCGCAGGTCGTCGCCGGCATTCTTGCCCATGGATTCAGGCGTACCGGTGTAATCGAGCCAGTCGTCCATGATCTGAAACGCGGTGCCGATGCGCCGGCCGAATTCCGCCGCCGCTGCTTCCGTGCGCGCGTCAGAGCCTGAAAGTACCGCGCCGAGCTGGGCCGCCGCTTCGAAAAGCTTCGCCGTCTTGTAGCGGATCACCTGCATGTAACGCGCTTCGTCCACGTCCGGATCGTGCATGTTCAGAAGCTGCAGCACTTCGCCTTCGGAGATGACGTTGGTCGCGACGGATAGAATCTCCATCACGCGCATCTTGCCAACGGTCACCATCATTTCGAACGAGCGCGAATACAGGAAGTCGCCGACCAGCACGCTCGCGGCGTTGCCGAAGAGCGCATTGGCCGTCTTGCGGCCGCGACGCAGGTCGGATTCGTCGACCACGTCGTCGTGCAGAAGCGTCGCCGTATGAATGAACTCGACCACGGCGGCCAGTTCATGCCGGTGCCCCGTCGTGTCCCCAAGCGCGCCCGCGACGAGCAGCAAGAGCGCCGGCCGCAAGCGCTTGCCGCCCGCGCCGATGATGTACTCGGAAATCTGGTTGATGAGCATCACTTCTGATGCCAGGCGCTGCCGGATGACGCGATTGACCTGCTGCATGTCCTCGGCGATCGGGGCAAGCAGTGCGGCGGCGTTGGGAGGGGAAGTGGCGGTGGACGACATGATCGGCTAATAAGGTGATGCGGCGGATTATAAGGCGAATCCGACTGACCACGCGTGTCGGGCGCGAGCATCGGAGGCGTTTGCCCGCGAAATCGGCGTCAAATCGGACTGTTTTCGCCGAGGATCGCGCCGTCATGCACAACGCAGGGGATTGTCAATGCGTTTTGACGAAGCCTCTAACCCTATGTATAATCTCGTGTTTTCCTCGCGCGGTGCGTGGAAAAATGAATTCAGAGTGAGGTTCTCAATGTACGCGGTCATAAAAACCGGCGGCAAGCAGTACAAAGTTGCCGTTGGCGAAAAATTGAAAGTAGAACAGATACCGGCAGACATTGACGCTGAAATCACGCTCGACCAGGTTCTCGCAGTAGGCGAAGGCGAATCGATTAAGTTCGGTGCGCCGCTGGTCAGTGGGGCTTCCGTCAAGGCTACCGTGGTCTCCCAAGGTCGTCATGCCAAAGTGACCATCTTCAAGATGCGTCGCCGGAAGCACTACCAAAAGCACGCTGGCCATCGCCAGAATTACACCGAACTGCGCATCGACGCGATCAACGCCTAAGGCGTGGTCGCATCGTTATCGTTACGCGGAAATCGGTTAAGGAGCTAATCAAATGGCACACAAAAAAGCAGGCGGGTCTTCCCGCAACGGCCGCGACTCAGAATCGAAACGCCTCGGCGTGAAGGTTTATGGCGGCCAGGCAATCAACGCAGGCGGCATCATCGTTCGCCAGCGCGGCACGCGCATGCACCCGGGTGAAAACGTCGGCATCGGCAAGGATCACACGCTGTTCGCGCTGGCCGACGGTCACGTCAAGTTCGTGACGAAGGGCGCAGCAAGAAAGCACACGGTCGTCGTCGTCCCGGCAGCTTAAGTTTTACTGCACGGGCTTCAGGACCGACAAAGGCCCCGCGAAGTTCGCGGGGCCTTTTGTTTTTTGGATGCGCGAAACGCCGCATCGCCAGGAATTCTTCATCACCATGGCTGGCGCACGTCAGTCACGGCAAAATAGTATCTCGACCGGAACTTGAGCTTCAATGCAAGTTCCGGTCTCATCGAGCAGAAACACGGGACGGAGCAACGCATGAAGTTCATTGACGAAGCGAGAATTGAAGTCATCGCCGGCGACGGGGGAGATGGCAGCGCGTCGATGCGCCGCGAAAAATTCGTCCCGTTCGGCGGACCGGACGGCGGCGACGGCGGTCGCGGCGGCAGCGTCTACGCAGTTGCGGATCGCAATATCAATACGCTGATCGACTACCGGTTCTCGAAGAAGCATCAGGCACGCAACGGCGAAAACGGTCGCGGCGCGGACTGCTACGGCAAAGGTGGCGACGACATCACGTTGCGCATGCCGGTCGGCACCATCATCACGGATCAGGACACGGGCGAACTCATCGCCGATCTGACCGAACACAATCAGCAGATTCTGATTGCCCAAGGCGGCTCGGGCGGCCTCGGCAATCTACATTTCAAGTCGAGCACGAACCGTGCGCCGCGTCAGAAGACCGACGGCAAGCCGGGCGAGCGCCGCATGCTCAAGCTCGAGCTGAAGGTGCTCGCGGATGTCGGTCTGCTCGGCATGCCGAACGCGGGGAAATCCACGTTTATCGCGTCGGTGTCGAACGCGCGGCCGAAGATCGCCGATTATCCCTTCACCACGCTTGCGCCGAATCTCGGCGTGGTGCGCGTGGGTCCGAGCAAGAGCTTCGTGATCGCGGACATTCCCGGCCTGATCGAAGGCGCGGCGGAAGGCGCGGGGCTTGGGCATCGCTTTCTGCGTCACTTGCAGCGCACGGGCGTGCTGTTGCATCTGGTCGATCTCGCCCCGTTCGATGAAAACGTCGATCCCGTTGCCGAGGCGAAGGCCATCGTCAACGAACTGCGCAAATACGACGAGTCGCTCTACGAAAAGCCGCGCTGGCTCGTGCTGAACAAGCTCGACATGGTGCCGGAAGACGAACGTCGCGCGCGTATCGACGACTTCGTCGAGCGTTTCGAATGGACCGGGCCGGTGTACGAGATTTCGGCGCTGACCGGTCAGGGTTGCGAGGCGCTCATCTACGCAATCTACGACTACATTTCGCAGAACTCGGACGCGTCGCGCGCGGCCGAGGCCGAGGATCTCGCGGCGGACGTGCGCTTTCGCGACACGCCTGTGAAAGAGCAAGCAGACAAAGACGTAGACGAAGAGTAACGACGCGGCCCGCCCGCGTGGGCCGCGACACCCGAGGAGAAAGCGCACGATGCGTTCGGTCATCGCCGCTGCGAAGCGAATCGTAGTGAAAGTAGGGTCTAGCCTCGTTACAAACGACGGGCGCGGGCTCGATCATGCGGCAATCAATCGCTGGGCGGCGCAAATCGCGGCCTTGCGCGAGCAGGGCAAGGAAGTCGTGCTGGTGAGTTCCGGCGCGATCGCGGAGGGTATTCATCGGCTTGGATGGACCAAGCGTCCGCGCGAAATCGACGAATTGCAGGCCGCCGCCGCCGTCGGGCAGATGGGGCTTGCGCAGGTCTACGAGAGCAGCTTCGGCGCGCACGGCATTCGCACCGCGCAGATTCTGCTGACGCACGCCGACCTGGCCGACCGCGAGCGCTATCTGAACGCGCGTTCCACTTTGCTCACGCTGCTGCGTCTGGGCGCGGTGCCGATCATCAACGAGAACGACACGGTCATCACCGACGAAATCAAGTTCGGCGACAACGACACGCTCGGCGCGCTCGTGGCGAATCTGATCGAAGGCGACGCGCTCGTCATTCTCACCGACCAACGCGGCCTCTTTACCGCCGATCCGCGCAAGGACCCGAGCGCGACGCTCGTCGGACAGGCGGACGCCGGCACGCCAGAACTCGAAGCCATGGCGGGCGGCGCGGGTTCGAGCCTCGGACGCGGTGGCATGCTGACGAAGATTCTCGCGGCGAAGCGCGCGGCGCATAGCGGCGCGAACACGGTGATCGCAAGCGGCCGCGAAGCCGATGTGCTCACGCGGCTCGCTTCCGGCGAGATGATCGGCACGCAACTCATCGCGCGTACGGCGCGCATTGCGGCGCGCAAGCAGTGGATGGCGGATCACCTTCAAATGCGCGGTCACGTGGTGATCGACAACGGCGCGGTTCAGAAGGTCACGGCCGAAGGCAAGAGCTTGCTGCCGATCGGCGTGATCGACGTGAAGGGCGCGTTCGATCGCGGCGAAGTCATCGCCTGTTTGGACGACGAAGGACGCGAAGTGGCGCGCGGTATCACGAATTACAGCAGTTCAGAAGCGCGGCTGATTCATCGGCGGCCGAGCGGCGAGATTGAAACGGTGCTCGGCTATATGCTGGAGCCGGAGCTGATTCACCGCGATAATCTGGTGCTCGTCTGAGATTTGATGCGTAAAAGGCCCGCGTGAAAGCGGGCCTTTTCGCATGAGCGCATGTTCGACGCAACTCAACTCAACGTAAACTCAACGCAACCCAACTTCAGCGCACGTTGATGGAACTCTGTGTGCGCTTGTACTGAATGTTGCTGGCGATCTGCTTGGCCGTGCCGACCGGCAGTTTGCTCGTGCAGAAATAATCCTGATACAGCGCCGCCTGATACGCATTCAATTCGCCATTTTCTATGCGGCGAAAGTCGAATGCGACCTCGCGATCCCAGGCCGTACCGTTATCGTTGATGCTCGCGTAGCGGCGCCATTCGTAGGTATCGCAGCGAATGCCTTCGTAATTTACATTGCGCGCGCCGCTCGGGCTCGTCGCGACGATCACGTAGCGAATGACGCCATCCTTGCCGACCGAAAGCGAAGTCTTGTCGACGGCGAAAATCAGCGGCGTATTCTGCGACACGTTGAACGCAAGCATATTCGAGGCTTCGGGCAGCGGCGGAAGCGTATCGACCTTTTCCTCGGTCCACTCCGGCTTCTGGTCGAGCAGATAGGTGAAGACGCCATCGTCCTGAGTGGACGGGCCTTTGTTGCTGGAGCAGGCAGCGAGCGTGGCCAGCATGGCCACGGATACCGCAGCGGACAACGCAAATGAACCAATGGCTTTCAATTCGATCTTCCCGAAAACAGGTGCGCATACGGCAACAGCACGGCGAATTGCTCGCCGTGCCGTGCTCAGTGTCAAAGTAAAAGAAGAACCGCAGTGATCAGTCGCACGAAGACCGCTGCACGATGATATGCACTTCCTCGCTGATCGTGCATTCTGCCTGAACCTCGTTGCCAGCGACGGTTACGGCAGGTGCTTCGATCGTCATCGTCTGGACGACGCGTGGATAGCGTGGTCCGTGATGCGCGACGCGCTCGCCGCGTTCGACGCGGGAGTTGGTACGCCGCAAGAAGCGGGATAGCTCGGTCAGAGCCAGTTGATAAACGTCACGCTTGAACTCGATTACCGCATCCAGCGGGACCCAGTATTCGTTCCAGCGCCAGGCATCGAATTCCGGATGGTCCGTCGCGCGCAGGCAAATGTCACAGTCGCGTCCCACCATGCGCAGCAGAAACCAGATCTGTTTCTGTCCGCGATAATGTCCGCGCACTTCGCGCTTGATGAACTTATCCGGCACCTCATAACGCAGCCAGTCGCGCGTGCGACCGACGACCTTGACGTGCTCCGGAAGCAAGCCGGTTTCTTCGTGTAACTCCCGATACATCGCTTGCACAGGGGTCTCACCGTACTTGATGCCCCCTTGCGGAAACTGCCAGGAATGTTCACGCAGCCGCTTACCCCAAAACACTTCGTTGCGCGCGTTCAAGAGGATGATGCCGACGTTCGGGCGAAAGCCTTCACGATCCAGCATACAACCACCTTCGAATCCTTTAAAATTGCTTTGATTATAAACAGATAACGGGCACGGCGTATTGGAATCAACCCGCGGAACCGGCCTTCGTCATTAGCCCGGGTTCGAAGCACGCATAAGCGACTTTTTGCCAGAGCACTCCGCGTGCGGCAAAATCTTCTTCCGTTGGCCGAAGTAGCGCATCGACGCGCCGCCTCTGCTCCGTACAAAGCCGTCGTCCGTCCCGTCGTTCACACGTATCGCCAGTTTCGAGAGCCAGAGCTTTCGGAGCGCGTGGCGCATTTGGAAAACTTGAATGAAAGCATCCCGTTTCTTCATCGGCACCCTGAAAGAGGCGCCCTCCGAGGCCGAAATCGTCAGCCACAAGCTCATGATGCGCGCCGGCATGATCCGTCGCGTCGCGGGCGGCATTTACGATTACCTGCCAATCGGCTTGCGTTCGGTACGCAAGGTCGAGGCCATCGTGCGTGAAGAGATGAACCGCGCGGGCGCGCTCGAACTGCTGATGCCCGCCGTGCAGCCCGCCGAACTGTGGCAGGAATCGGGACGCTGGGAACAATACGGCCCCGAACTGCTGCGCTTCAAGGACCGTCACGACCGCGACTTCGTCATGGGCCCGACGCACGAGGAAGTGGTGACCGAGATCGCGCGCAGCGCAATCAAGAGCTATCGGCAGTTGCCGGTGAACTTCTATCAGGTGCAGACGAAGTTCCGCGATGAAATCCGCCCGCGCTTCGGTGTCATGCGTGGTCGCGAGTTCATCATGAAAGACGCGTATTCGTTCGATAAAGACACGGCCGGCCTCGCCGAGTCGTATCGGAAAATGTTCGATGCCTACGTGCGCATCTTCACGCGCATCGGCCTGGAGTTTCGCGCCGTCGCGGCGGACAACGGTTCGATTGGCGGCAGCGGCTCGCATGAATTCCACGTGATCGCCGAGACGGGCGAGGACGACATCGCGTATTGCCCGGCTTCGGATTTCGCGGCGAACGTCGAGGCTGCCGAAGGCGTGCCGCTCGTCGCCACGCGCGCCGCGCCCGCCGAAGAGCTCAAAAAGACGCCGACGCCCGGCAAGGCGAAGTGCGAAGCCGTCGCCGAGTATCTCGGCATTCCGCTCGAGCGCACGATCAAGTCGATCATTCTCGCCACCGACAACGAAGGCGCCGAGCCGACCATCTGGCTTCTGATGCTGCGCGGCGACCATTCGTTGAACGACATCAAGACGGGCAAGTTGCCAGGCCTCAAGGGTTATCGCTTCGCGACGGAAGCGGAGATCGTCGAATGGTTCGGCACGCCGCCGGGCTATCTCGGCCCGATCGGCACGAAAAAGCCGGTGCGCGTGATCGCCGACAGCACGGTCGCGAACATGAGCGACTTCGTGGTCGGCTCGAACGAAGTGGATTTCCACACGACCGGCGTGAACTGGGGCCGCGATCTGCCCGAGCCGGAAGTCGCGGATATCCGCAACGTCGTCGCGGGCGATCCCTCGCCGGACGGTAAGGGCACGCTCGAAATCTGTCGCGGTATCGAAGTGGGCCACGTGTTCCAGCTTGGCACCAAGTACTCGGATTCGATGGGCGCGACCTTCCTCGACGAAAACGGCAAGCCCGCGCCCATGCAGATGGGCTGCTACGGCATCGGAATCACGCGTATTCTGGGCGCAGCCATCGAACAGAACTTCGACGACAAGGGCATCATCTGGCCGGAAGCCATTGCGCCTTTCGAAGTCGTGATCTGCCCGATGGGCTACGACCGCAGCGAAGCCGTGCGCGAGCAGGCCGACAAGCTCTACGCGACCTTGCAGGAAGCCGGCCTCGACATAATTCTCGACGATCGCGGTGAGCGCCCGGGCGTAATGTTCGCGGACTGGGAACTGATCGGCGTGCCGCATCGCATCGTGATTGGCGATCGCGGGCTCAAGGACGGCAAGCTGGAATATCAGGCGCGCTGCGATACCGAAGCCACGCTCGTGCCGGTGGACGAGGCAGCGGGCATGGTGACGGCCAAGATTCGTGAGGCGCTCGCGAAGTAACGTGCAATACAACTTCCTGTCGGCGACGATTCTGCTTCTGTTGATTACCGATCCGCTCGGCAATATTCCAATCTTCATCAACGCACTGCGCGGCGTCGCTATCGAGCGGCGCCGCGTCGTGATTTTGCGGGAAGTGGCGATTGCGTTCGTGATCCTGCTGGTGTTCATGCTGGCCGGCGACCGCTTCCTGCGCGCGATGAACTTGACGGATCTGTCGTTGCGTATCGGCGGCGGGATCGTGCTGTTTTTGATCGCGCTGCGAATGATCTTTCCGCATCCCGACGGCCCGATGGGCGGCGACTCGCGCGGCGGCGAACCGCTTATCGTGCCGCTCGCCATTCCCGCGCTTGCGGGACCGTCCGCGCTTGCCACGGTAATGCTGCTGACATCGCAAGCGCCGGGGAAGATGCTGGAATGGATCGGCGCGCTCACGGTCACCATGGTCGTGTGCGCCATCGTGCTCGTGCTGGCCGAGAAGATTCAACACTGGCTCGGCGAGCGCGCGGTGACGGCATTCGAGCGCTTGATGGGGCTCGTGCTCGTGGCCATTTCGGTCGAGATGATGCTCACGGGCATACGGACCTTCGTGCATCAGCTATGAAAAAAGCGGCCTCGGCCGCTTTTTTTCACTGACTACCGAACGAACGCTCATGCGCCTTCGGTTAGCGCGCGAATGGTTGGTAGATTCCGCCAATAACCCTTCGCGTCCATGCCGCAGCCGAACACATAACGGTCCGGCACTTCGAAGCCGCAGAAATCAGGACGCAGCGGTTTCGCCTTCGGGATGATCTTCTCGCACAGCACCGCCGACAGAAACTGCTTCGCGCCCATCGCCATGATGCGGTCGCGGATAGCAGCCATGGTTTCGCCTTCGTCGAGGATATCGTCGAGTACGAGCACCACGCGATCTTTCACCGATTCGGCCGGCGCCACGCGCCACTGCATTTCGCTGCCGCCCTTGATGGCGTTGCGATAGCGCGTCAGATGGATGTAGTCGAACTCGAGCGGGAAGTCGAGATGCGGCAGCAGCATGCCGGTGAAAACGGCCGCGCCTCCCATGACCGAAAGCACGAGCGGGAAATCGTCGCTCGTTGCCGCCTTGATGGCTGCAGCCATGCGTTCGATCGATGCGTTGACGGCCTCGACCGAAACGATCTCTTCGGAGTGGCTGAAAATATGGAGAGCTTCTTCGCGATTCATAGAGGGAAGCGGGGAGGCGGACTACTTAGTGTGGAAAGAAACGGCGGCGTGCGCCCTATGATAAACCCGCGCTCCTCGCGGCGTTCGGCGCGAGCGCGGGCCTGTTCTGTCGCGCCTAGCGCATGCCGGGCATCATGCCCTTCATGCCGCGCATCATCTTTTGCAGGTTGCCGCCTTTAAGCTTCTTCATCATGCCGCGCATTTGCTCGTACTGGTTCAGCATGCGGTTGACTTCCTGCACATGCACGCCCGCGCCCGCCGCGATACGACGTTTGCGCGCGGCCTTGATGAGCTCGGGCTTCGCGCGTTCCTGAAGCGTCATGGAATTGATGATGCCTTCCATGCGACGCATCTGCTTCTCGGCGTTGTTCATGTCCGCGCCTTGCGCCGCTTGCTGAAACTGCGCGGGCAACTTGTCCATGAGCGAAGAGAGGCCGCCCATTTTCTTCATCTGCGAGAGCTGCGCCTTGAAGTCGTTCAGGTCGAAGTCGCCGCCTTTCTTGACCTTGTCGGCGAGTTGCTGCGCGGCTTGCGTGTCGACGCCGCGCTGCGCTTCCTCGACGAGCGCGAGAATGTCGCCCATGCCGAGGATCCGGTTCGCCATGCGATCCGGATGGAACACTTCGAGACCGTCGAGCTTTTCCGCGACGCCGACGAACTTGATCGGCTTGCCGGTGACATGACGCACGGAGAGCGCCGCGCCGCCGCGCGAGTCGCCGTCGAGTTTGGTGAGCACGACGCCGGTGAGCGGCAGGGCGTCGTTGAACGCCTTGGCGGTGTTGACCGCATCCTGACCGAGCATGGCGTCGACGACGAAGAGCGTTTCGGCGGGCTTGAGCAGCGCGTGTAGCTCGCTGATCTCCTTCATCATGGCTTCGTCGATACCGAGACGGCCGGCCGTGTCGACGATCACGACGTCATGGTAGTGGCGCTTGGCCCAGTCGATTGCCGCGCGCGCGATATCCGCGGGCTTCTGATCCGGCTCGGACGGGAAGAAGTCCGCGCCGACCTGCTCGGTCACCGTCTGCAACTGACGAATAGCCGCCGGACGATACACGTCGACAGAAACCGTCAGCACCTTCTTCTTGCTCTTTTCGCGCAGCAGCTTGGC
The DNA here is from genome assembly GCF_031450875.1 of Caballeronia sp. LZ001. Lineage (NCBI taxonomy): Bacteria > Pseudomonadati > Pseudomonadota > Betaproteobacteria > Burkholderiales > Burkholderiaceae > Caballeronia > Caballeronia sp. LZ001. The sequence continues at coordinate 3,797,918 of NZ_JARTVX010000004.1, forward strand.
GAGCTTGCCGGTGGTCGTGGTCTTGCCCGCGCCCTGCAAGCCGGCCATGAGAATGACGGCGGGCGGCGTGACCGCGAGATTCAGTTCGGCGGCCTTGCCTTCGTAGTCGCCGCCGATCACGGCAGTCAGTTCGCGCTGCACGACGCCGACGAGCGCCTGGCCCGGCGAAAGGCTCGACAGGACTTCCTCGCCGAGCGCCTTTTCCTTCACCTTGGCGATGAATTCGCGCACGACCGGCAGCGCCACGTCTGCTTCGAGAAGCGCGAGACGCACTTCGCGCAGCATCTCCTGCGTGTTGGCCTCGGTGAGGCGGGCCTCGCCGCGCAGCGTCTTGACGACGCGCGCCATCCGTTGAGTGAGGTTGTCGAGCATGGGGAGCGCTATAGAATGCGGCCCAGAATTCACAGTGACATGGCGCGCTCACCGCGCTGCGCACTATGCTGGCGCAAGGGTGAAGGCGTCGCGGAACCGGGGCCTAGTGTAAACTTCGAACATGGATATTGTACTGTATGCCCTCACTGCGCTTCTCTACGGCGGACTAGCCGTGGCGGGGTGGCGCGCGCATCGTCATACCGCCGTCGAACCGGCGCTGGCGGGCGTGCCTGCGGGCGTAGGCTCGATGACATCGACGTCGCGCGCATCGGGCATGAGCGGTGTCGGGCGCGCTTTATTATTAGTGGCATTGCTGGTGCATGGCGTTCTGCTGCACACCACCATCTTTCCGCAGAACGCGATGATCTTCGGCTTCGCGTTCGCGCTCTCGGCCATGTTCTGGCTGGGCGCGGGCATCTACTGGATCGAAAGCTTCTTCTTTCCGCTCGACGGCCTGCGTCTGCTCGTGTTGCCGCTCGCTTGCGTGGCGTCCTTGCTGCCGCTTCTGTTCGGCGGCGTGCGCGTGCTTTCGTATTCCGCCGCGCCAATGTTCAAGCTGCATTTTCTGATCGCCAATATCGCTTATGGGCTGTTCGCCATCGCGGCGCTGCATGCGGTGCTCATGTTGCTGCTCGAGCGCCGGTTGCAGCGCATGCGCGGCCTCAACACGCGTCATGCGGCCAATGGCGGCTGGCTCGCGAGCTGGCTCGATACCTTGCCGCCGCTGCTTACACTCGAAAAGCTGCTGTTCAGATTGATCGCGGCTGGCTTCGTGCTGCTTACGCTGACGCTGGTGTCGGGCATCGCGTTCAACGAGCAACTGGTCGATCGCGCGCTGCGTCTCGATCACAAGACCGTGTTCGCGTTCCTTTCCTGGGTGATGTTCGGCGCACTGCTGACCGCGCGACGCGTTTCCGGCTGGCGCGGACGCGCTGCCTTGCGCTGGGTGCTCGCTTCGTTCGTCGCGTTGCTGCTGGCTTACGTGGGCAGCCGGTTCGTCTTCGAAGTGCTGCTGCATCGCGCAGTGGTGTGAGCGCGGCATTTCCAACCTGTTCAAGTCGATGCGAAACTTCATTCTTCTGATCGCGCTCTTCTTCGTGACCCAATGGCTCCTGAAGAAACTGCGCCGCGCCAACGAGCGCGCTCAAGCCGATGCGCGTTCGTCGGCGGGAAGCGGCGCGCCGGGTTCATCGGGCGCTGCGGGTGCTGCGGGTGCCACTGGTGCGCGCCGCACGCGTGGCGGCGCCGCTGCGAGCGATACTCCGCAGCTCACCGATCCGCTCATCCGCTGCGTGCAATGCGGCGTGCATACGCCACGCAGCGAGTCGATCGTGGTGGCGGGACAGCGCTTTTGTTGCGATGAACACGCGCGACGTCATGCCGCGAGCCCGCGAGGGCGCGACGCGCGTTGAGCCTTCGGTGCCGAAACGAACATGCGCCGCCTCACGTCGAGGATGTCTTGCAGACCGCAAAGGCGCGCTGTTCCCGCAAAGGCCGTGCTGCGGTAAGCACGGTCATCCTCCATTGACACGCACTAAGCGCATGCGGCGGCTACTTAGCCAACCGTGAACGTGAGATGCGGTTTGCGGCGTCTATAGTGCGGCGAGCGCAGTCTCATACATCTAAACTCTCGCCGACTGCTAACGCCTGCATCGCCAGGATGGCATCGGCGTGAACGTCCCGCACGCGCAAAGACTCAAATCGGCCTGAAAGCCGACGATGGCGGCGACTTGCCCCGCCGCGCTCGGACACGCAACGGTCAGCACCAGTTGATTGGGACGGGTTTCAGCGGACATGCACGCTCCACATTCGATAAAGGTCGCCACGCCGCTCGTGCGGCGGTCGCGTATAGCGCAATCACGCGCCCGATTCACGCCTGTCCACACATCTTGACTTCGTTATAAACGCCTCGCGGAAGCTCCGTCTCGCTGCGCCGCAGCAAGCTCACGCCCGATCCCTTGCCGTGCTTTGACGCAGCAAAAGTCAACCCCGTGAGCGCATGGTCAGAGCAAATAAAACTTTTTGAGACTGTGCGAAAGTCCACTATACTTGGTGCCGAAAGACGTACTTTGCACTATATCTTGTGTTGTTGAGGCGGCGCCCGCTCTAATGAGCCGGCGCCGTCGGCTTTCCGGCGTAAGAGAAGTTGGCTGGCCCGGGGCGGTGCGCGCGACGCTTCCATCTGCGAGGAATGGGGCATCGGGGGTATCGAGCGCCAGCAAGAAGCACCGTGAAGAAGGCATGCAAGTGAACGTGAGTCGGAACGTGAGTCGGAACGCGAGTTGAAACGTGAAATCGCGTCGACCGACACCGCGCGCCAACGCGGGCATCGCATGAGACGCCAGAAACAATGCGGGCCGTTATCGGCGTTATTTTTTGCGCGATTCGTGTTCCGAGCCTGCTGTATTCAGCCTGGCTTTACCGCCAAACATCGCGCGTGTCGCATCGGTTCAACGACGACGGCAAACGCGCGCGGCATAAGTGATAAATCCGCGGACCATCCGCACCATTCGAACATCAGGAGTTTTGCACATGCAAACCACCGAGAACGCCACGACTTCCTTCGAAGGCGCATCCGCGCGGCCGCAGGGCGGCGCCAATGCATCGGGCGCGCCAGCGCTCGCGCCGAACACGACGTACGCGGACTACAAAGTCATCCGCCGCAACGGAAGCGTGGTGTCGTTCGAGCCGTCGAAGATCGCCATCGCGGTCACGAAGGCGTTCATCGCCGTGAACGGCGGTCAGGGCGCGGCGTCCGCTCGCGTGCGCGAACTCGTCGACCAACTGACGCAAGCCGTCGTGCGCGCGCTCGTGCGCAGCCGTCCGCATGGCGGCACGTTCCATATCGAAGACATTCAGGATCAGGTCGAACTCGCGCTGATGCGCGGCGGCGAGCACAACGTCGCGCGTGCCTATGTGCTGTATCGCGAGAAGCGCACGCAAGAGCGCGCGCACGCGCCGGAAGTCCGGGCGAACGCGAGCGGCATCAACGTGGTGGACAACGGCGTCACGCATCCGCTCGATCTGGACGCGCTCAAGGCTCTGATCGTCTCGGCCTGCGCCAATCTGGGCGATGCCGTCTCCGCCGACCCGATCGTCGCCGAAACGGTGAAGAACCTGTACGACGGCGTGCCGATGAGCCAGGTCTACGACTCGGCCATCCTCGCCGCGCGCACGATGATCGAAAAAGACCCGGCGTACAGCCAGGTCACCGCGCGCATTCTGCTGCACACCATTCGCCGCGAAATTCTCGAAGGCGAAGTGACGCAAGCCGAAATGGGCGAGCGCTACGCCGAATACTTCCCGCAATTCATCAAGCAGGGCGTGCAAGCCGAACTGCTCGACGACAAGCTCCAGCAATTCGACCTGAAGCGTCTCGGCGCCGCGCTCGACGCGAGCCGCGATCTGCAATTCGGCTATCTCGGCCTGCAGACGCTGTACGACCGCTACTTCCTGCACACGGAAGGCAAGCGTATCGAACTGCCGCAAGCGTTCTTCATGCGCGTCGCAATGGGTCTGTCGCTCAACGAGATCGACCGCGAAGCGCGCGCCATCGAGTTCTACAACGTGCTGTCGTCGTTCGACTTCATGTCGTCCACGCCCACGCTCTTCAACTCCGGCACGCGCCGTTCCCAGCTTTCGTCGTGCTATCTGACGACCGTCGCCGACGACCTCGACGGCATCTACGAAGCGCTCAAGGAAAACGCGCTGCTCTCGAAGTTCGCGGGCGGGCTCGGCAACGACTGGACGCGCGTGCGTGCGCTCGGCTCGCACATCAAGGGCACCAACGGCAAGTCGCAAGGCGTCGTGCCGTTCCTGAAGGTCGTGAACGATACGGCCGTCGCGGTGAATCAGGGCGGCAAGCGCAAGGGCGCGGTGTGCGCGTATCTGGAGACGTGGCACCTGGACATCGAGGAATTCCTGGAACTGCGCAAGAACACGGGCGATGACCGTCGCCGCACCCACGACATGAACACGGCGAACTGGATTCCCGACCTGTTCATGAAGCGCGTGCACGAAGGCGGCGACTGGACGCTGTTCTCGCCGGCTACCTGCCCGGACCTGCACGACCTGTTCGGCGCGGCTTTCGAAAAGGCCTACACGGCTTACGAAGAGAAAGCGGCGCGCGGCGAGATCAAGCTGTTCAAGAAGCTGCCCGCGGCGCAACTGTGGCGCAAGATGCTCGGCATGCTGTTCGAGACCGGCCATCCGTGGATCACGTTCAAGGACCCGTGCAACGTGCGCTCGCCGCAGCAGCACGTGGGCGTCGTGCACTCGTCGAACCTGTGCACGGAAATCACGCTGAACACGAGCGACAACGAAATCGCCGTGTGCAATCTGGGTTCCGTGAACCTGGTCGCGCACCTGGCGAAACAGGCGGACGGCACGCTCGCGCTGGATCACGCGAAGCTCAAGCGCACCATCAGTGTGGCGATGCGCATGCTCGACAACGTCATCGACATCAATTACTACGCGGTGGCGAAGGCGCGTAACTCGAACCTGAAGCATCGTCCGGTGGGCATGGGCATCATGGGCTTCCAGGACTGCCTGCATCTGCTGCGCACGCCGTATGCGTCGCAAGAAGCGGTCGAGTTCGCGGATCGTTCGATGGAAGCCGTCTGCTACTACGCTTACTACGCGTCGACGGAACTGGCGGAAGAGCGCGGCCGTTACTCGAGCTATCGCGGCTCGTTGTGGGATCGCGGCATCCTCCCGCAGGACACGCTGCAGTTGCTGGCCGAGGCGCGTGGCGGTTATGTCGAAGTCGACACGTCCGAATCCATGGACTGGTCCGTGCTGCGTTCGCGCATCTCGACGCACGGCATGCGCAATTCGAATTGCGTGGCGATTGCGCCGACGGCGACGATCTCGAACATCATCGGCGTGTCGGCGTGTATCGAGCCGACGTTCCAGAACCTGTATGTCAAGTCGAACTTGTCGGGCGAGTTCACGGTGGTCAACGACTACCTGGTGCGCGACCTGAAAGCGCGCGGCCTGTGGGACGAAGTCATGGTGTCGGACCTGAAGTACTTCGACGGCACGCTGTCGCGCATCGACCGCATTCCGGCCGATCTGCGCGCCATCTACGCCACCGCGTTCGAGCTGGACGCGAAGTGGGTGGTGGAAGCGGCGGCGCGTCGCCAGAAGTGGATCGATCAGGCGCAGTCGCTCAATATCTACATGGGCGGCGCATCGGGCAAGAAGCTGGACGAGGTCTACAAGCTCGCATGGCTGCGCGGCCTCAAGACCACCTACTATCTCCGCACGATGGCGGCGACGCACGTCGAGAAGTCGACGGTGGCGCACGGCGCGCTCAACGCGGTTCCTTCAGGCGATGGCGGTAGCGGTGCCGCTGGCGCCGGTGGTGCGGACGGATTCAACGGCGGCGCGGTTGGCGGTGCGGCGGCGGGCGGATTCAACGCTGCGGCGGTGGTGGCTGCTGCCGTGCCGGTTGAAGCGGCTCAGGAAGCCGATGGTCCCGTCTGCATGATGCGTCCCGGCGACCCCGGCTTCGACGAGTGCGAAGCTTGTCAGTAAGCTAGTTGCTGGCGGTTCGATCAGGTAGGGCTTTATGTTTCACGCCGGGCCGGCATTGCGTGCTTCGTTGAAGGAAGCGCGCGGTGCCGGCCCGGTTTCGTTTTGGTTCGATCGTTCTGTTTGCTTCGCGGCTTTGCAACGTGGCGCTTCAGGCTTTCATCAACCTCGCGTTCCTCGCGAAATCTCCGATCCGGCATCGAGCGGCAATCGCGCGGTTATCGGCATCGACAAGAACGAAAACATTCCGACGACGAAAAACGCGGGCCAAAAATCCGACCACTGCACAGCCGAATGTCCGTTCAGATACTGCGAGAACTCGAGCGTCACGCCGGCGATCGTCACACCCAGCCCGAGCGATACCTGCTGCACGAAGCTCGCGAGACTCGTCGCGCGTCCGACATCGCGCGTTTCGATCTCCGCATAAGCGAGCGAGTTGAGGCTCGTGAACTGCAATGCGGGAAAGAAGCCGCCAAGCAGCACGACTGCCCAGATCAGCCAGGTCGGCGTGCCCGGAAAGAAGGTCCCGCAGGCGGCGATGGCAATGCCGGAAAGCGCCGCGTTGAAGAAGAGCGTGCGTCGAAAGCCGAAGCGCCGCAACACGCGCGACGCCAGCGAGCGCATGAACATGCCGCCGAAAGCCGAAGCGCAGGTGATCGCGCCGGACTTGAAGGCCGTCATGCCGAGCCCTTCCTGCAACGCGAGCGGCAGCAGAAACGGCACCGCGCCAAGCCCGATGCGAAAGAGCGATCCGCCGATCACGCTCGCCTGAAACGTCGGCACTTTGAAGAAGCGCAGATCGAGCAGCGGCCGTTCGACGCGCGCCGCATGCATGATGTAGAACGAGACCATGAGCGCGCCGACGACGCACATCGCAACGGCCACGGTTGGCGACACGAGCTCGCCGCCTACGAGCGACAAGCCGAGCAGCAGCAGCACGCCCGCGCCCGCCGAGAGAAAGAAGCCGAACCAGTCGAGCCTGCCCGGATGCTCCTCGCGCGAATCCGCGATGTAGCGGTTGGTCAGATAGATACCGAGAATGCCGATCGGAATGTTGATGAAGAAGATCAGCCGCCAGTGCAGATAGGTCGTGATGAAACCGCCGAGCAGCGGCCCCACGGCGGGTCCGAGCATTGCGGGCAGCGAGAGATAGTTCATCGCGCGAATGAAGTCCGCGCGCCGCACCGAGCGGAAGATGATGATGCGCCCGACCGGCACCATCATCGCGCCGCCGACGCCTTGGATGAAGCGCGCCACCGTGAATGGTCCGAGCGAGGTGGACGCCGCGCATAGGATAGAGCCGACCACGAACACGCCGATGGCCGCACGAAACACGGTGCGTGCGCCGAAGCGGTCGGCGACCCAGCCGCAGATCGGTATGAAGACGCCGAGGCCGAGCACATAACTCGTGACGGCAATCTTCAGCGTGACGGGATCGCGCCCGAAGGCACGCGCCATTTCGGGAATCGCAGTGACGATGACATTGGCATCGACGCTTTCCATGAACATCGCGCACGCGACGATGAGAGGGGCGATGAGAGCTTTGGCGATCGGCATGGAGAATCGCGTTCGACACGAGGCAGCGAGAGCGGCGATTATGGCACCGATATGGAGCAGCCGACGAGTACGAAACTCGCAACGCGCCGCGATGAACATGGAAGAGGAGTGAAGAAGCGATGGACCCGCAAGACCTGCAACGACTCGTCACGCAGACGATGCCCTACGGCAAGTACAAGGACCGGCTCATCGCCGACTTGCCCGCTCACTATCTCGCGTGGTTCGCGCGTGAGGGTTTTCCAGAGGGCAAGCTGGGTCGCCTGCTTGCGCTCATGCATGAGATCGACCATAACAATTTGCGCTCTCTGCTCGATCCGCTGCGAGGCCGCTGAGGCTGTGCGTCAAGCGCTATAGGTTGTATTTGCCGGGAACGCAAGACACAATATCTAGTGGAAATTGGATGCGCCAAATGCTAGACTTCGGCAACGGTTTCGACGCATCGGAGCGCTTTGCCGAGAGGTCGAAAACAGCCTTCGGTGCATGAATGAACAGGCTTCGAACCCTTGCATCGAGTCACTCGTCGAGCTCATGCATCCGCGTCTCGCGAGACCACGGCAAAGCACGGCGAAGAGCATGCAGAGATGACGTATCGACACCACGAATCATCCAAGCGCTTGAGTCTTGTGACATCGCTCGACATTGCATCGCTCGAACATCGCAAGCAAGAACGTCAGCGCTACGCGGCATCTATCGCGAAGAGAGTCATCGAGCAAGCGCGAAGTCACGCGACATGATTTGATCGTCAGCCGCAAAGCCTTATGCGGCAACGCTCTCAGAGCTTCGAGAGAACACGGTCGAAGCACTCGCCGGTGTCATCGAACACACTCGATCAGGACCGCTTCACACACGCTTCCACCGATCTTGCATGACGCTTCACACACGATGTGATGAACCAAATGTTGTATGCAGGAAGCAACGCCGAAACTAAAACGCGTGAAAACGAGAATTTCCATGAGCAAACTCTTTTAATGCTCATGGAAAGATGGTACAAACCGAACTAAATTGATGGTGAGAATTTATGCTCAACTGGGATGACGAGACCACTGCCGTAGCTCCCTCGAGCGCTTCGCAACAGAACCCGTTGCAGAACGCTCAAGGCACGACTTTCGGTACGCAAGGTACAGCGCATGTCGATCATCGTGCTGCCCAAGCTCATCAAGCTGCTCATCAGATCGCGCAAGCGAACAACATCTTCTCCGATGGCTTCGTTCCGCCCGCAGCCGCGACTCCTTCCGCTGGCGTCATCGCCGCGCAAAGCGAAGCGCGCGTCAACGTCGCGGACAAACGCATCATCAACGGCAAGACCGACGTCAATCAGTTGGTGCCGTTCAAGTACAAGTGGGCGTGGGAAAAGTACCTCGCGGGTTGCGCGAACCATTGGATGCCGCAGGAAGTGAACATGTCGCGCGACATCGCCCTGTGGAAAGACCCGAATGGTCTTTCGGACGACGAGCGCCGCATCGTCAAGCGCAACCTGGGCTTCTTCGTCACGGCAGACTCGCTCGCCGCGAACAACATCGTGCTCGGTACGTACCGTCACATCACCGCTCCCGAGTGCCGCCAGTTCTTGCTGCGCCAGGCGTTCGAAGAAGCCATCCATACGCACGCGTATCAGTACATCGTCGAATCGCTCGGGCTCGATGAAAGCGAAATCTTCAACGCCTATCACGAAGTCGCTTCCATCCGCGCGAAGGACGAGTTCCTGATTCCGTTCATCCAGACGTTGACGGACCCGGCCTTCACCACGGGCACGCTGGAAGCGGACCAGAAATTGCTGAAGTCGTTGATCGTGTTTGCCTGCATCATGGAAGGGCTGTTCTTCTATGTAGGCTTCACGCAAATCCTGGCGCTGGGTCGCCAGAACAAGATGACGGGGGCTGCCGAGCAGTATCAGTACATCCTCCGCGATGAATCGATGCACTGCAATTTCGGCATCGACCTCATCAACCAGATCAAGCTCGAAGAGCCGCAATTGTGGACCGCCGACTTCAAGGCCGAGATCCGCGAGCTCTTCAAGGAGGCGGTCGAACTTGAATATCGCTACGCTGAAGACACCATGCCGCGCGGGGTGCTCGGCCTGAACGCGTCGATGTTCAAGAGCTACCTGCGCTTTATCTGCAACCGGCGTTGCCAGCAGATCGGGCTTGACCCGCTCTACCCGAACGAGGAAAACCCGTTCCCGTGGATGAGCGAAATGATCGACTTGAAGAAGGAACGCAACTTCTTCGAGACACGCGTGATTGAGTATCAAACCGGCGGCGCGCTGACCTGGGAATAACAACAAGCCCAGGACGTGTTGCAGACGAAATCGATGGGACGGCCGGGCAGCGGCGTGACACTCACGCGCGCTCGGCCCACAAGGTTTAGGAGAACGGTCGCCTGATGCAGAGTGCGCCTTGTGACTTAGCTAGCCCGTGCTCGTACACGGCTGCGATAGAAGACAGGCCTTTTGCGATCCCTTCAATGGGATGGGCAAACTTCCCCCCGGAAAACGCCAGCGGCAAGCTCGCTGGCTCGATCAAGCGATGGCCGGCGCCGCGTATCAGCGGTGCTGACACTATCTGGCGCGCGGTGCCAAAGGGCACGGCGCGCCTTGCCGTATTCATTAGCGTAAGCAGGTGGGATCAGCGTACGCCGATGAATAATCCGCTTCGTAGCGTGCGCCTTGAGAAGCGACGCGTGGGAAGCGGGTTTTGACGAAGGGTGTAGTTTGAACTGACTCTCATCTGAAAACCTGAAGGAGAAAAACCATGGCAGTTGCCAAGAAAAAACCCGCAGCCAAGAAGGTTGCAGCAAAGAAAGTCACCGCAAAGAAGGCCGCCCCGGCGAAGAAAGTAGCAGCCAAGAAGGTCGCCACGAAGAAGGTAGCAGCCAAGAAAGTCGCGGTAAAGAAGGTCGCGGCGAAGAAGGTTGCAGCGAAGAAGGCTCCGGCCAAGAAGGCGGCAGCAAAGAAGGTAGCGTCGAAGAAGGTCGCAACGAAGAAGGTTGCTGCCAAGAAGGCGCCCGCCAAGAAGGCTGCAGCGAAGAAGGTAGCCACCAAGAAAGTAGCCGCGAAGAAGGCGCCTGCGAAGAAGGCCGCAGCGAAGAAGGCTGCTGCCAAGAAGGCGCCTGCTAAGAAGGCTGCGGCGAAGAAGGCCCCCGCGAAGAAGGCTGCCGCGAAAAAGGCTGCCGCGAAAAAGGCTCCTGCAAAGAAGGCTGCCGCAAAAAAGGCTCCCGCCAAAACCGCTGCTGCCCCTGCTCCCGCCGCCGCGCCTGCCCCCGCTGCCGCTCCTGCTTCCGCTGCTCCCGCAGCGAAGAAGGCTCCCGCAGCCAAGAAAGCTCCGGCCAAAAAGGCCGCTGCTGCGAAGAAGACTACGGCTGCCGCTCCTGCAACGACGGCAACGACCGTATCGACGCCTGCTCCGGCTCCGGCCGCCGCAGTCAAGACGGCGTTGAATCCGGCGGCAGCATGGCCGTTCCCGACGGGCAGCCGTCCGTAAGTCTTTACGTTCGTAGTTGGCAGGACCACGGCACACACCGATGTGCCTTTCGACCGGGTAGGCCTACCCGGCCTCAAACCCGCTGCTCAGGGAAACCTGGCGGCGGGTTTTTCCGTTCGCATGACTTTGGGCTTCGCCGCGTTTTCGTGAGCCAAAGAAAAAGCGCATGCATCTTTCGATACATGCGCTTCGTTCGGAACGCGAAAGACCTGCGTGCGCTCGATCTGACGAGCCCACGCGAGGGCTAATCCTCCGCTGAATACCTTAGTGCGTGACGCGTGTGACGCCGCCACTCGACAGCAGGCGAACTCGCTCGCCTGCCTGGAACACTTCTCCGTTCGAGGTTTGCGTGATGGCGCGCATGTCGCCGTTATCGAGACGCACGGTGATCTCCAGGCCGTTCTTCATGGCGACGTTGTTCTCGACCGCGTTACCCGCGACCGCGCCCGCCAGACCGCCGATGATGCCCGCGATGATCGACCCGTTGCCGCCGCCAATGACGCTGGCTGCGGCCACGCCGCCGAGCGCGCCGCCACCTATGGTGCCGAGACCGGTCGGTTGACCGTTGTTCGAGCTGATCTTCACGCCCCGCACGCTTTCGACGGTCGCCATGCGCACCGTCTCTTCACGTTGCGCCTGCGAAGCCGTGTACACGTCCGGCGAACTGCTGTTGTAGGCGCAGCCCGTGAGCGCCACCGAGCCGACGAGCGCTACTGCAAGCGCGATACGACTTATCGTTTTCATTCCATTACTCCACTCAATCACGACAGGCTGCTTCCGAAAGCCTGCTTGTAACGCTCTTCAATTTCGGCACGTGCCGGCTTCATAAGTTTGCGGACCCTGATGTTCGATCTTCAATGCGCCCATCAGACTTGCAAGACGGCCCGTCTTTTCCCAACCAAGCTTGTTTTCGATACCGTACAGCAGGCCGCCGCGGAACGCGTCGCCGCAGCCAGTGGGATCGACGACTTGCCGCGCTTTCACGGCGGGCACTTCGAGCACGCCGTCCTCGTGATAGATCTGCGCGCCATGCTCGCCGCGCGTGATGATGAGCGCATCGACGCGGCTCATGATGTCTTCGATCGACCATCCGGTCTTGTTGCTCAACAACTTGGCTTCGTAATCGTTGACCGCCACGTAAGTGGCAAGTTCAATCATGCGACAAAGCTCGACACCTTCCAAGATCGGCAGACCCTGACCCGGATCGAACACGAACGGCACGCCCGCCGACGCGAATTGCGCCGCGTGCTCGCGCATGCCGTCGGCGCCATCCGGAGCCACGATGCCAAGCGAGATGTTCTTCGCTTCGTCGGCGCGGTTCAGGTGCGACTCCATCATCGCGCCGGGGTGGAACGCGGTGATCTGATTGTTCGCCAGGTCGGTCGTGATGAAGCATTGCGCCGAGTGCTGGTCCGGCAAGACGCGCACGTACTCTTTCGAGATACCGAGCGCGTCGAGCCGGTCGATATACAACTGAGCATCCGCCGCGCCCAGTGTCGCCATGATCTTGGGATCGCCGCCGAGTAGCTTGAGCGCGTAGGCGATGTTGCCCGCGCAGCCGCCGAAGTTGCGCCGCATCGTCGGCACCAGGAAGCTGATGTTCAGCATGTGCACCTGGTCCGGCAGGATGTGGTCGCCGAAGCGGCCCTGGAAAGTCATGATGTTGTCGTAGGCGAGCGAGCCGCAGATAAGCGTAGCCAAGGCGAACGTCCTTTAAGTTTAGGTGCCGAGGAAGAGGGTGCGCATACGGCGCGCGGCGGTGAAACCCTTACGAGCGTCCACCGCGTCCCGTATGCGGACCGCCGAACCGCCGCGGCGGTCCGGCATGCCGTCGACCTTACTTGAGCGAAGCAAGCGCGGCGTCGTAATTCGGCTCCTGCTTGATTTCCGGCACGAGTTCCGAATGCAGCACCTTGTTGTCTGCGTCCAGCACGACGACGGCGCGTGCCGTCAGGCCCTTGAGTGGTCCGCTCGTGACGTCCACGCCATAAGCTTCCGCGAATTCGTGACCGCGAAACGTCGATGCCGTCACCACGTTTTCGATGCCTTCGGTCGTGCAGAAGCGCTTGGCGGCGAACGGCAGATCGCCCGAGACGACCACCACGACCGTGTTGTCGAGGCCGGCGGCGGCTTCGTTGAACTTGCGCGTCGAGGTCGCGCAGGTCGGCGTGTCGAGACTCGGCACAATGTTCAGCACTTTGCGCTTGCCCGCGAATTTCGCCAGCTTGACGTCGCCGAGATCGGCGCCGACGAGCGTGAAATCGGCCGCCTGCTGGCCGGCGCTCGGAAACGTGCCACGTACGTCGATAGGATTGCCGCCGAGGGTAACTTGACTCATGTTGCGCTCCAGAGAATGTGTCAGATGCTGACGGGAAAGCGCGCGCGTTCGTTCATCTTCGATGTTAACGCGCGCGTCAGAATGGACAGGGTTCGTGCGGCCGCGCGGGCACGCATCATGGATAGAAAACCTGAACCCTGTAGTTCGCGGCGACCGCATCGCCCGTATCCAGCCTCACGACGACCGGCTGCGCGCTTTGCGGCGGAAGGCCGATGGGGAATATCGTACCCGGTCGGGCGTAATCCTGCGGCCACAGCACGCGGCGCACGGCGACGTTGCTCTTGTCGTCGAGCAGGGTGAGTTCGAGCGCAGGATAAGCCAGCGACACATCCGACCGATTGCGCAGCGACAGCTTCAGTTCGAGCTTGTGCGGACCGTCGACCTGACGCAGCCCGGAGCTCTCGATCTGCAGCCCGTCGATATAGCGCGGCGGCGCGATGGTGCAGCCGAGCTGATAGCAGATATCCGCGTAGAGCGAATGCGTGCCGGGAACGTAGACCATGACGGATTCGCGTTGCCACCACAATATCTGGCCGATCAGCGTCAGCACGAGCAGCACCGAGAGCACGATGCCCGCCGCGCGCCAGCCCGTGCGCGGACGCGTCCATTCGGGATCGGGCGGATCGAGCGGACCGAGTGCATCGCGCGATTCGCGGATGACCGGGAACGCTTCGTTGGCGCTGGCCGCGTGCGCGGCGCCCGGCGGGCGCGGTGACTTTGCGCCGAAGGCCGGCTCGGGGTCCTTGCCCCAGTCGGCGGCGGGCGCGGGCTCCGGTGCGGGACGCGGCGGTTCGGCCGCGGTCGGCGTCGGGCCGATGAATGGCTCCGCGCGATCGTCCGGCGGAACGAAGCGTGCGGCGGGTGTCTCGGGCGGAGGGACAGGGCGCGTTGGAGATTGTGCGGCCGGAGTGACGTGATCGGCTGGCGGTGCATCGACACGAACGAACTGCTTCGCGGGATGGTTCTGCGCTGGTTGCGCGGATGCAGGCGTATTCGCGTAGAGGGTGCGGTCGCTGTCCTCTTCAGGCGCCAAAGGCACAAGCGGCGCGGGCGGCGCGGGCGGATTATTCGCGCCGAGATCGAGCGGTCGAGGCGCAGATGCAGACGGTCCGCTTGGAACCGGCGCAGGTGTCTTTCGCGTGATCGGCTTGGCGGCGGGAGGCGTCGAAGGCTTTACAGCGGCAGGCGCTGCCGGACTCGGCGTCGCCGGCTTCTCTACTTCCTTCGCTATCTTCGGCGTTGCCGGCGCCGTAACACCCGGAGATTCCGCTGCCACCGAATTCGCCGATGCATCGCCATTCGCATCGGATGCAAAGCTTGCAGGACCGACGGCGACTTCATCGTCGATGATCGCCGCATGTTGCGCCTCGTGCGGCGCGGCGTGCTCTTCCGGAAGCTCGAAGCGATGATGCGCGGCGTCGAAGACTTCCTGACAATGGCCGCAACGCACGCGGCCGTCATGCGGCGCGAGCAGATGCGGGTCCAGCCTGAAGACGGTTTCGCAGTGTGGGCAGCGGGTTGCCAGCGCCATAGGAGAGTGCCATTGGCCTCGCGGCCTAGTCGTGGACGATGGCGTTATTCTAAAGGCTTTCGCGCCGAGTTCCGGCGAGGCACACCCAGCCTTCGTGCTCGCGCCAGACAGCGATGTCGATCCACTGCGCGTAGACCGCCGCGACCTCGTCGGCCTGTCGCGCGAGAATGCCCGACAACGCGATACGGCCGCCCGCTTTCACCTTCGAGGCAAGCATCGACGCCATCAGCTTGAGCGGATTGGACAGAATGTTGGCAACGACGATATCGAACTCGCCGGCAGGACATTCGTCGGGCAGACCGTAGATGACGTCGGCGTGATTGCGTTCGCTATTCTGACGCGCGGATTCCACCGCCTGCGGGTCGATGTCGATGCCATATACCGGCTGTGCGCCACACTTCTTCGCGAGGATCGCGAGGATGCCCGACCCGCAACCGTAATCGAGCAACGACTGTCCGGGTTTCACCGACTGCTCCAGCCACTCCATGCAGAGCCGCGTGGTCGGATGGCTGCCCGTACCGAACGCGAGGCCCGGATCGAGTTCGAGCACGAGCGCGTCCGGGTCGGGCGCGTCATGCCACGAAGGCACGACCCAGATACGCTCGCCGATATGAATCGGATCGAACTGCGCTTGCGTGAGCCGCACCCAATCCTGCTCTGCGACTTCGCGCAGGGAATAGGCGGGCGTGTCGGCAAGACCGATCTCATTCGCGGCGGCCGCGAGAAGCACGGCGGGATCGGCGTCGTCGGCGAGCAGCGCGACCACGCGCGAACGCTTCCACGCGCTCTTCTCCGGCGTGAGGCCGGGTTCACCGAAAAGCGGTTGCTCGTCAGGCGTGTCGGCGTCGGCGTCCTCGACGGAGACCGACAGCGCGCCCACATCGAGCAACGCATCCGACAGCGCTTCCGCGTGCTCGCGATCCAGCTCGGCGATCAATTCCCGGTAACTCATGCTAATCGACTCGCTTATGCCTTCGACTCTTCGGCCACCGCCGCCTTGCGCGCGGCGAGCTTGTTTTCGAGGTAATGGATGCTCGTGCCGCCTTCGACGAACTTGGCGTCGATCATCAGTTCGCGATGCAGCGGGATGTTGGTCTGAATGCCTTCCACGACCATTTCCGAGAGCGCGATCCGCATGCGGTTGATCGCCTGCTCGCGCGTCGCGCCATAGGAGATCAGCTTGCCGATCATCGAGTCGTAGTTGGGCGGGACGAAATAGCCGTTGTAGGCGTGCGAATCGACGCGGATGCCCGGACCGCCCGGCGCGTGCCACGACGTGAGACGTCCCGGCGACGGCGTGAACTTGAACGGATCTTCCGCGTTGATCCGGCATTCGATCGCGTGGCCGCGAAACTGAATGTCTTTCTGGCGGATCGAGAGCTTCTCGCCAGCCGCGATGCGAATCTGTTCCTGCACGATATCCACGCCCGTGATGAGTTCCGTCACCGGATGCTCGACCTGCACGCGCGTATTCATTTCGATGAAGTAGAACTCGTTGTTCTCGTACAGGAACTCGAACGTGCCCGCGCCGAGATAGCCCATCTTCTTGCATGCGTCGGCGCAGCGGTCGCCGATACGCTCGATCAGCCGCCGCGCGATACCCGGCGCCGGCGCTTCCTCGACCACTTTCTGGTGTCGGCGCTGCATGGAACAGTCGCGCTCGCCGAGCCAGATCGCGTTGCGGAACGAATCCGCCAACACTTGAATCTCGATATGCCGCGGGTTCTCCAGGAATTTCTCCATGTAGACCTGCGGATTGCCGAACGCACGGCCCGCTTCCTCGCGCGTCATGTTTACCGCGTTTACGAGCGCCGCTTCCGTATGCACGACGCGCATGCCGCGTCCGCCGCCGCCGCCCGCCGCCTTGATGATGACCGGATAGCCGACCGTGCGCGCAATCTTCACGATCTCTTTTGGATCGTCCGGCAACGCGCCTTCCGAGCCCGGCACGCACGGCACGCCGGTCTTGATCATGGTCTGCTTGGCCGTGACCTTGTCGCCCATCATGCGTATGGTTTCGGGACGCGGCCCGATGAACGTGAAGCCCGATTGCTCGACGCGTTCGGCGAAATCGGCGTTCTCGGAAAGGAAGCCGTAGCCGGGGTGGATGGCTTCGGCGTCCGTGACTTCGGCCGCGCTGATGAGCGCGGGCATGTTCAGATAGCTGAGGTTCGACGGCGCCGGACCGATACACACGGCTTCGTCGGCCAACTTCACGTACTTTGCTTCCTTGTCGGCTTCCGAGTAGACGACAACGGTCTTGACGCCCAGTTCGCGGCACGCGCGCTGGATGCGAAGCGCGATCTCGCCGCGGTTCGCAATGAGGATTTTTTCAAACATGGCTGTGGGTCGGCTCATCAACGGGCGCGACGGGCGCGCCCTCGGGAATCGAATCGGCGGCGCGCGGTTCGGGCATCGGGGAAAACCGATGCGAAGCGCGCGGACACGGCGGGCAGCCGGAGATCGAAAACACGGTGCGAGCCATCGTGATGAGGTGCATCCGGCGTCGTCCGGCGTAACGCGTCAGTCGCCGATCACGAAGAGCGGCTGGCCGTATTCGACCGCCTGACCGTTCTCGACGAGGATCTCCTTTACGACGCCGGACTTGTCGGCTTCGATCTCGTTCAGGAGCTTCATGGCTTCGATGATGCAGATGGTCTGGCCTTCCTTGACCGTATCGCCGACCTGGACGAACGGGTCCGCGCCCGGCGAAGGCGCGCGGTAGAACGAGCCGACCATCGGCGAAGTGACGATGTGTCCTTGCGGCGCGACGGCAGCGGGGCTCGCGGCGGGCGCCGCCGAACCTTCGCCTGCGCCGCCGGCGAACGGCGCGGGTGCGGCCTGCATTTGCGGCGCGTATTGCTGAGGCGCCTGCATGTAGACCGGCGCCGCATTCTTGACGATGCGAACCTTGCCTTCGCCTTCCGTCACTTCGAGTTCCGAGATGCCGGATTCCGAGACGAGGTCGATCAGCGTTTTAAGTTTACGAAGGTCCATCGAAAATTCCCCTTTCAATGCTTGGAGACCGGGACTGCCCCCGGTGCTTGACTTGACTTTGTGGTGTTCTGACTGTCAGCCGCGGACCGGCAGGGCCAGCGCTTCGGCACGCGTTTGTTGCAAGCGCCGTGCGCTGGACCAAACGTGAGCCGAAGTTGCGGCGGCAGAATCGATCGGCACGCAAGGCGCGTTCATGTCGAATGCGTCATCGTGATGGTTTTGAAGCGCGCTCCCCGATGGCCTGCGAAAAGGCTGGTCGACGCACACCAAACGCGTGTCGGTTTCGACAGCAATGTCGCCTTGCGGCACCAGTTGAGTGTTCATGGTCGCTTCGGGTTGTGCGGAATTCGGCGCACTTTAGCGCTCTTTAGAGAATTTTGTCTAGTTTTACCGTTCTGACAGGGTCCGATCAGTAGGGCAGAAGTTCGGACAAGTCGTAGCGAAAGAGCGAAGTTCCGGCAAGATCGGCGTTCAACCTGCTAACTTGCTGCTTATTGAACGACACTTCGGTTAAAAACGCAGCGAATTTTTACAGCGCGTCCAGTGTACGCTTAAGTTCGGCGACGTTGACTTCACCAAGCTTGGTCGACCGGACCACGCCTTCTGCGTCGATCACGACGGTGAACGGCAAACCGCCCGCGTTATTGCCGAAGCTGCGCGCGAGGTCGGCGCCGCCGAAGCCCGTCACATAGACGGGATAGTCCACCTTCACCTTGCCGAGAAAATCGTTGACGTTCTTCTCGCTGTCCACTCCTAAACCGATGAATGTGATGCCTTTTTTCTCATATTCGCGATGTAGCGCCGACAACTCCGGCATTTCCTTGACGCACGGTCCGCACCACGAAGCCCAGAAGTTCACGACGACCGGTTTTCCTTTGAAGGATGCAAGCGGTTGCGCAGTGCCCGAGGCTCCCGGCGGCGCGGCCTTCCATAATTGTTCGACGGCGTTGCCATTATTCTGTGTCGCGGCCACGGTTTCGCCGCCGGTGAAGACATGCCCCGCGTAGAAGCCGCCGACCGTCGCCGCGACCGCGACGACTAGAAGCGCCAGAATCCGTTTGCTGTTCATAGGAAAAAATAGAGTCAGCCGCTGATTTCGAGCGACGGGGTATCGGGATGATCGAGCAGCGTGCGTACCGTCGCGGCGTTCGCACGCGCGAGACGTCCGCGGCCATCGGCGCGCACGGCGCCGCGCAAGTCGTCAGGATCATAGAGCGCGATGTGCAGGCCCATTGGTTCCTCGCCGGGTATGCGCTGCAAAAAACTCAGCGTTTCCACGTAACCGCGCCCGGCGAAATGTCGCGTCTCTGACACGTCGTACTGAATGTTCGCATTCAGCAAGTAGATGGCGACTTCCTTCGGGTTGTCGCAGAAGCATTGCAAGTGGACGTCGGAATGCTCGCCCGCCGTGCCGTTGAGTACCGCGCCGGTCAAATACGGATCGAAGGGCTTCAACCGTTCCATCCATTCGAGCGCGAACTCGCGCATGCGGCGCAGGACGACAGGCTGACTGTCGCTCTGGAAGATCGCCTGATACTCGCGGATCTCCTCTTCGATCTGATCGTTGTCGGGCAAAAACTCGCCGCCGATCTTCGCCTCGCCGACCACCTGCCGCGCCGCCTTGCGCTTGGCTGTGGAGTAGTCGAGGCCGTCTTCGGCGATCATTCTCGCGGCCGCGATGGCGATTTCCTCGCGCACGCGCTGCGGATCGAAATGTGATTTGCGAACCATGGCGAAATAATACTAGATATCGTTGAACGGCTTCGATCGGGTCTCGATCGAGCGTTGATCGGCCCTCGATCGCGCCGGTTTGCATCGGCTGCCGGCGGGCGTAAGGTGGCGGAGTGCGTCGGTTACAATATGCGCCTCCAGGCGTCTTCGCGCACGGCGTGCACGCGGCGCCGTTTCATGTTTCCCGCACTTCTTCGCCCACGCGGCGCGACACGGTTTATGCACATCCACATCCTCGGCATCTGCGGCACCTTCATGGGCGGACTCGCCGTGCTGGCGCGCGAAGCGGGCCACAAGGTCACCGGCTGCGACGCCGGCGTCTACCCGCCGATGAGCACGCAACTCGAAGCGCAAGGCATCGAACTGATCGAAGGTTACGGCGTCGAGCAACTCGCGCTCGAACCCGACCTGTTCGTGATCGGCAACGTGGTGTCGCGAGGCAATCCGCTGATGGAGGCCATTCTCGACCGCGGCCTGCCTTACACGTCGGGTCCGCAGTGGCTCGGCGAGCACGTGCTTGCGGGCAAGTGGGTTCTGGCGGTTGCGGGCACGCACGGCAAGACCACGACGAGCTCCATGCTTGCGTGGTTACTGGAAGATTCGGGTTTGAATCCGGGCTTTCTCATTGGCGGCGTGCCGCTCAACTTCGGCATTTCCGCGCGACTGACCGACTCGAGCTTCTTCGTCATCGAAGCCGACGAATACGACACCGCGTTCTTCGACAAGCGGTCGAAGTTCGTCCACTATCGGCCGCGCACGGCGGTGCTCAACAATCTCGAATTCGATCACGCCGATATCTTCCCCGATCTCGCCGCCATCGAAACACAATTTCATCATCTCGTGCGCACGGTGCCGGGCATCGGACGCATCGTCACGAACGGGCGCGAAGGCGCGCTCGAACGCGTGCTGACGCGCGGCTGCTGGTCGAGCGTCGAACGCTTCGGTGTGGATGGCGGCTGGCAAGCGCTACCCGCGACCGAGGGCGCGCGCGTCGACGAGCAATTCGCGGTGTATTGGGAAGGCGAGCGTCAAGGCGTGGTCGAGTGGCAAGTGCAGGGCGAACACAATCGCATGAACGCGCTCGCGGCGATCGCAGCGGCGCGCTCGGTCGGCGTGCCGGCGTCGCAAGCGGTCAAGTCGCTGGCGAGCTTTCGCAACGTCAAGCGGCGCATGGAAGTGAAGGGCAGCGTGGATGGCGTCACCGTCTACGACGACTTCGCGCACCATCCAACCGCCATCGAAACCACGGTTGCCGGCCTGCGCACGCGTATTGGCGACGCGCGCATTCTGGCCGTGCTGGAGCCGCGCTCCAACACCATGAAACTCGGCACGATGAAAGCGCAGTTGCCCGGCAGTCTCGCCGACGCGAATCTCGTGTTCGGCTATGGCGCGCGTGATGGCCGCGACAAACTCGGCTGGGATCTGGCGGAAGCGCTCGCACCGCTCGGCGACAAGGCACAGGCATTCAACGAGATCGAACCGTTGGTGAAGGCGGTCGCGGCCGCCGCGCGCCCCGGCGACCACGTGCTCGTGATGAGCAACGGCGGCTTCGGCGGCGTGCATCAAAAGCTGCTCGACGCACTTTCGGCGCGTCCGTCCGGAGGAAACGCGTGATTCTCTACCTGCACGGCTTTCGCTCCTCGCCCCAATCTTTCAAGGCGCGCGTCATGCGTGCGCGTCTGGCGGACCTCGGGCGGCTGAGCGAATGGCAGTGTCCGGTATTGCCCGTCTCGCCGAAAGAAGCGATCGAACTGGCGGAATCGCTCGTCGCGAATACGTCCGCTGCTGAAATCACCGTGGTCGGCAGTTCGCTCGGCGGTTTCTACGCCACGTATCTCGCCGAAAAGCACGGCTGGCGCGCCGTGCTGCTCAATCCCGCCGTGGTGCCGCAGCGCGATCTGAGCCACTATCTCGGCGAACAGCCGCTGTGGCATGGCGGCGGCAGCATCACCGTGTTGCCGCGCCATCTGGACGAACTGCGCGCGCTCGCCGTCGATAAGATCACGCAGGCCGAGCGTTACTATCTGATTGCGGCCACCGGCGACGAAGTGCTCGATTACCGCACCATGCTCGCCCACTACCCCGGCGTGCGCACCACGCTGATCGAAGGCGGTGATCACGCCATCAGCGACTTCCCCGACTATCTGGACGACGTGCTCGCGTTCTGCGGACGCGAACCGCCGCCCGCCGTCGCATCCGCGGCCGCGTGACACGCGCGCGGCGCGAGGACATAGCCCATTCAACCGCCGGCGCGCTTGCCGCGACCCGGTCCACCGTTTTACGAGAGTATTGAGTGAACGTTTTCTTCGAGGAATCGGGTAGTTTCAAGGCCGGATCGGTGCTGTCCAAACAGGGCGATGCCTTCCAGGTCGAATTGCCGGGCGGACGGCGTGCGAAAGTGCGCGCGAAAGACGTGCTGATCGAATTCGATAAACCCGCTGCGGGCGAGCTGATGCAGGAAGCCGACGCCATCGCGCAGGAGATCGATCTCGACTTTCTGTGGGAATGCGCGCCCGACGACGAATTTCCGTTCGCCACGCTCGGCGCGGATTACTTCGGCGACAAATTCGGCGCGGCCGAACGCGCGGCCCTCGTGCTGCGCATGCATGGCGCGCCGGTGTACTTTCGCCGCAAGGGGCGCGGGCAGTATCAGCGAGCGCCGCAAGAGCAATTGCAGATGGCGCTTGCCGGGCTCGAACGCAAGCGTCAGCAGGCGCTCGTGCAAGCGGGCTACGAAGAGGAACTGAAGGCGGGCAAGTTGCCCGAGGCGCTCGCGGGCAAGGCAATCGGTTTGCTCACGAAGCCCGACAAGAACTCCATCGAGTACAAGGCGCTCGAAGCGGCGGCGGCCGCGCGCGGAATTTCGCAAGCGCGGCTCATGCTGGAATGCGGCGGAATTGCCTCGGCGCGCGCCTTGCACGAAGCGAAGTTCCTGTCGGAGTTCTTTCCGCACGGCGTCGGTTTTCCGTCGCTGCAACCCGCGCCTTTCCCGGAAGACTTGCCCGAAGCGGATGTCGAAGCATTCTCCATCGACGACGTCACGACGACCGAAATCGACGACGCCTTTTCCGTCCAGCATCTCTCCGATGGCCGCGTGCGCGTGGGTATTCACATCGCGGCGCCGGCGCTTGGCATCGCGCGGGGCGATGCGATCGACGCCATTGCGCGTGGCCGGGCTGTCCACGGTCTACATGCCGGGCGACAAGATCACCATGTTGCCCGACGACGTCGTCAATGTTTTCACGCTCGGTGAAGGCGGCTTGCGCCCGGCGCTGTCGCTTTACATCATCGTGAATCGCGAGACGCAGGAGATCGTCGCCACCGAAACGCGCGCCGAACGTGTATTCGTGAAGTCGAATCTGCGCCACAACCATCTCGACGAACACGTCACCGAAGAGACGCTCGCGGACGGCAGCGGCGATTATCCGCACAAGGCGGACATTGCCGTGCTCTGGCCGCTGGCTCAAGCGCTCTTCGAAAAGCGACAGCAGGCGCGCGCTACTTACGGTCTGAAGCGCGAAGTGCAGCGTAACAACGACTTCAATTTCTATGTCGAAGGCGAGCACATCACCATTACGCCGCGCCGCCGTGGCTCGCCGCTCGATCTGATCGTCGCCGAACTGGCGATTCTCGCGAATTCGTCGTGGGGCGCGTTTCTCAACGATCACGGCGTACCGGGCATTTACCGTTCGCAGCGCGGTTTCGGCGGTCCCGGTCCAAAGCGCACGCGCATGCAG
Source organism: Caballeronia sp. LZ001 (assembly GCF_031450875.1). Lineage (NCBI taxonomy): Bacteria > Pseudomonadati > Pseudomonadota > Betaproteobacteria > Burkholderiales > Burkholderiaceae > Caballeronia > Caballeronia sp. LZ001. Next base: position 3,821,195 of record NZ_JARTVX010000004.1, read on the forward strand.
ACCACACCCGCGCCGCACGAAGGCTTGGGCGTCGCACAATATGCGTGGAGCACCTCGCCGCTGCGCCGTTATGTCGATCTCGTGAATCAGTGGCAATTGCTCGCGTGCGTGCAGCATGGCGTGACGGCCAAGCTCGCCGCGCCGTTCAAGCCGAAGGACGCGGATCTCTTCGCCGTGGTGCAAGGTTTCGACGATACCTACACCGCTTATGCCGATCATCAGCGCCGCATGGAGTATTTCTGGTGTCTGCGCTGGCTCAAGCAGGAGAACAAGCGGCAAGTTCCAGCATCGGTCATCAAGGACGATCTGGTGCGTCTCGAAGAAATTCCGCTGATCCTGCATGTGCCCGGACTCGGCGTGCATGCGCGCGGCACGCGTTTGATGCTCGAAGTCGTATCCATCGATGAACTGACCGTCGAGGCGTCGTGCCGCCTGCTGCACGTGATCGACGCGCCGACGCAAAGCGCGCCGGTGGAAGAAGACGAAGCCGAGGAAGAGATCGTCGAAACCGTCGATCTCAGCGCCGAAAGCGAAGCCGAAGCGCAGGCGGAAGTCTCCGCGACGGAGCCGTCGGCCGAAGGTGCCGAAGGTGCCGAAAGTGCCGGCGGAGTCGAGGGTGCAGGCGAATCGCAAGCGTCTTCGGGGCGGGCGGAATGAAGCCGCGCGCCGGCATGATCCAGAGCGCGCACGCCGCGCGCCAACTCACGGGACGCGCGCGATGACGCAACGCGATCAATACGTGGTGATCGGCAATCCGATCGAGCACAGCAAATCGCCGTGGATTCACGCGAAATTCGCTATCCAGACCGGCGAGCCTATCGAGTACGGACGCATCCTCGGGCCGCTCGGCGGCTTCGAGGAGCAAGCCAGAACGTTCATGGCGTCGGGCGGACGCGGCATGAACGTGACCGTGCCCTTCAAACTCGACGCCCACGCTTTCGCCAATACACTCTCGCCGCGCGCAGCCGCTGCGGGCGCGGTCAATACGCTGTCGTTCGGTGCGGATGGCGTGCGCGGTGACAACACGGACGGCGTCGGCCTCGTGCGCGACATCGAAGTGAATCTCGGCGTGAGCCTCACGGGCAAGCGCGTGCTGCTGCTTGGCGCGGGCGGCGCGGCGCGCGGCGTCGTGCTGCCTATCTTCGATCGCTCGCCGGCGGTGCTCACCATCGTGAATCGCACGGCTGAGAAGGCGCTGCAACTGGTCGATCAGTTCGCGGAAGCCGCGCTCGCGTCGAACGTGCGGTTTGCGGGCGGCAGCGCGAAGAGCGCGGAAGAAGGGCGCTACGACGTCATCGTCAACGCGACCGCGGGCAGTCTCGACGCCGCCTTGCCCGACTGCGACGCCGCCGCGTTCGGCGCCGGCACGCTCGCCTACGACATGATGTACAGCGCGAAGCCAACCGTGTTCATGCAGCACGCCGAACGCCTTCAGGCGCGCGCGGCGGATGGCCTCGGCATGCTCGTCGAACAGGCGGCCGAATCGTTCTTCATCTGGCGCGGCGTGCGCCCGGACGGCGGCGCGGTATTGCGCGAGCTGCGCCAGGTGCTCGCAGCCAAAGTCTGATGACGACCGCACCCATGTCCGAGCACACGCGCACGCGGCAGCGGCGCGGGGTGCGGCTCGGTCCCGCGCGCTGGATCGGTTATGGCGTGTCGGTACTGGTTATCGCCGCGCTCGCGACGCAGCTCTACTTCTTCGCGCAGATCGCGGTCTGGACCGTGGTGAATCCCGGCGCGACGGCCTTCATGCGCGCCGACGCCTGGACCCTCGCGAAAGAGCGTCCTGGCATCGAACTGCAACGCACGTGGGTTCCGTACGACCAGATTTCGCGCAATCTGAAGCGCGCGATCATCGCGTCGGAAGACTCCAACTTCGTCAATAACAACGGCTACGAAACCGACGCCATCTTGCAAGCCTGGGAAAAGAACAAGGCGCGCGGAAAGATCGTCGCGGGCGGTTCGACCATTTCGCAGCAACTCGCGCGGAATCTGTTCTTGTCGCGCGAGAAAAGTTATATCCGCAAGGCCGAGGAACTCGTCATCACGTCGATGCTCGAGCTTTTGATGGACAAGCAGCGCATCTTCGAGATTTATCTCAATTCGGTTGAGTGGGGTAATGGCGTCTACGGCGCGCAGGCGGCGGCTCAGTATTACTACAAGACGACAGCGGCAAAGCTGTCCGCGTCGCAAAGCGCACGGCTTGCCGTCATGCTGCCGCGTCCGAAATACTTCGACGATCACCGCGCGACGCCGTATCTGACCAGGCGCGCCAACGTAATCGCGCGGCGAATGGGCGCAGCCGAGTTGCCCGAGTGAAATTTAGCTGGCAGCGCTAAACAAGTTAAAGCCCTGATTTTTCAGGGCTTTTTTGTTTGCAAAAGGCTGTCGGCCGTCAGCTTTACTCCCATTATGTGAACAGTGCGATCACATATTGAATTATCGAGATAGGCGGAACTACAATCCGACCACAGCATAAAAAGCACACGCGCCAGTCATCCGAGACGGGCGCGACGAAGAATATCCAGAACAACGGAGACAAGTCATGCAATCGATCGCCTGCCCGCGTTCGCGGGTCGCGTCACGCGCCTCATCTTTCGGATTCGTCATCGCTTCGGCGGGCGCTTGGGCTTGTGCCGCGCGCGCCGTCCAGCTTGCACGCTTCGCATGACGCGCGTCGTGTTCATCGAGGAACGAGCGGCATGACCAAAATCGAACAAACCGAATCCGCGCCGAACGTGCGCGATATGTCGGCCAACGCCATGAACGACGGCGCCGACAAGAAAAGCAACGGCCATCATCGGCGCGATCCGGACGCCTTCGCGCTGCCGAGCGCGCTCGTCGACATCACGCCGCAGCAGGCAGGCACGCAAACGCTCTTGCGCGGCCTCGCGATTCTCGAAGCCGCCGCCAACGGCGCGCGCGATCTGCGCTCGTTCGGCGCGGCGCTCGGCACCACGCGCAGCACGACGCATCGGCTCGTGAGTTCGCTCGTGCAGGCGCGTTATCTCCGGCAAGTGCAGGGCGGTTATCTGCTCGGACCGAAACTGATCGAACTCGGCACCATCGCGCTCGAACAGATGCCGCTCACGGCGGTCGCGCGTCCGCATTTGCAGTCGCTCGCGGAACACACGCACGACACCATTCACCTCGGCGTGCGCGACGGCGACGACGTGCTCTACATCGACAAGATTCCGGGCACGCGCGGGTTGGAAATGCGCTCGCGCGTGGGGCATCGCATGCCGCTGGCATCGACGGGAATCGGCAAGGCAATGATGCTCGACCTCGAAGCCAACGTCTGGAAGAAGCTGCTCGACGCGTCGCTGCGCGCGCTCGCCCGCACGAGTTTCAAGCCGGAGAACCGGCCGGACATGGACACGTTTTTGCAGCGCATGACACGCTATTCGCAAGGTGGCTTTACCTTCGATCTCGAAGAGAACGAGGCGTCGATCCGCTGCGTGGCGGCGCCCGTGCGCGATGCGTCGGGTGCGATCGTCGCGGCGCTTTCGGTGGCGAGCACGATTCCCTATATGCCCCACGAACGCATGGAAGAACTGATTCCGGTCGTGCAGCGCGAAGCGCGCGCAATCTCCGAGGAACTCGGCTGGCGCGCGCCGCAAGCCAACCGCAGGATCAAACGATGAGCGCGCCCGTTCTGATCGCGCTCGACTGGGGCACGACGTCCCTGCGCGCTTATCTGCTCGATGCCGCGGGCGCTGCGCTCGACACGCGCGCTTCGTCGGCAGGAATCATGAAGCTGCCCGCTGGCGGCTTCGATCAGGCTTTCGAGGAAACCTGCGGCGCTTGGCTGAGCGCAAATGCGCAACTACCCGTCATCGCGGCGGGCATGGTCGGCAGCGCGCAGGGTTGGATGGAGGCGCCTTACGTCGAAACGCCCGCCGATGCCGACGCGCTCGTCGCGGGCATCGTCACGGTAAAGGCGGCGCGGGGCGCGACCGTTCATGTCGTGCCGGGCGTGCTCGAACGCGGCACGCTGCCGAACGTGATGCGCGGCGAGGAGACGCAGATTTTCGGCGCACTCGCGAGCGATGCGTCGCTGAACACGGCGAGTGGCGCGCTCATCGGTCTGCCGGGCACGCATGCCAAGTGGGCATTCGTGCAAGCGGGACGGATCGAACGCTTCTATACGTTCATGACGGGCGAGACCTTCGGCGCACTGCGCGATCACACCATCCTCGGCCGCACGATGGAGCAGGACGCGAAGCCGGATAGCGCGGCGTTTCTGAGAGGCGTCGATACCGCGCGCGATGCCGGTCATGCCGGCCTTCTGGCGACGATCTTCAGCACGCGCACACTCGGACTGACCGGTCAGCTCACGGCGGCCGAGCAGCCGGATTATCTGTCGGGACTTTTGATCGGCCATGAACTGCGCGGCCTGAACGAAGTGCTGGCGCGCGAGAACGCGACGCTCGCCGGCAAGACGTTGCGTCTGATTGGCAACGATGCGCTGTGCGACCGCTATCGCGCGGCTCTCGCGCAATACGGATGCAACGACGCGCAGACGGTGGCGCAAGCGACCGAATCCGGGCTTTATCGAATCGCATTGCAGGCCGGGTTGATCGCCAAGCCCGCGCGCATGTGACACGGAAAGGAGAAACGAATGCAACCGCCCATCAATCTACCCGCGCCTTACGGCATGCACGGCGGCCTCGCGAAAGCGTTCGCCGCGTGTCCGCTGATCGCGATCCTGCGGGGCATCACGCCCGAGGAAGCCGAGGCGCACGGCCGCGCGCTGTATGAAGCGGGCTTTCGCATCATCGAAGTGCCGCTCAATTCGCCGCAGCCGTTCGACAGCATCGCGGCGATCCGCCAGGCGCTGCCCGCCGATGCCATCGTCGGCGCGGGCACGGTGCTGCATGCGAGTTACGTCGACAGCGTGCGCGCGGCAGGCGGCGAACTGATCGTGATGCCGCACAGCGACGCCGATGTCGTGCGCGCGGCGAAAGCGCAGGGGCTCGCCTGCGCGCCGGGCGTGGCAACGCCGAACGAAGCGTTTCTCGCGCTCAAGAACGGCGCGGACGTATTGAAGATGTTCCCCGCCGAACAACTCGGCGCGCATGTCGTGAAGGCGTGGCGCGCGGTGATCGCGAAGGAAGTGCCGCTGGTGCCGGTGGGTGGCGTCGCGCCGGACAACATGGGGCCGTTTCTCAGCGCGGGCGCGAACGGCTTCGGTCTCGGCTCGGCGCTGTACAAGCCGGGGCAGAGCGAAACTGCGACGGCATCGCATGCGAAGGCGTTCATCGACGGACTCGCGGTCGCGCGTTCCACACGGGGCGAGAAGCAATGAACCGCCTCGCCGGCAAGGTCGCGATGATCACGGGCGCCGGGCGCGGCATCGGTGCGGCGATCGCGCTGGCTTTCGCGCGCGAGGGCGCTGCGGTCGCGCTCGCGGAACTCGATATCGAGACGGCGCAAGCGACGGCTGAACGCATCGCGAAGGAAGCGAATTCGACGCGCGTCGTCGCGATCGGCACGGACGTGACGCAGAGCGCATCGGTGAAGGAAGCGGTCGCGCAAACCGAAAGCGCGTTCGGCCCGCTCGACGTGCTCGTGAACAACGCGGGCATCAACGTGTTCTGCGACCCGCTCACGATGACCGACGAAGACTGGCGGCGCTGCTTCGCCGTCGATCTCGACGGCGTCTGGAACGGCTGCCGCGCGGCGCTGCCCGGCATGGTCGAGCGCGGCGCGGGCAGCATCGTGAATATTGCCTCGACGCATTCGTTCAAGATCATCCCCGGCTGCTTTCCATATCCGGTGGCCAAGCACGGCGTGATCGGACTGACGCGCGCGCTCGGCATCGAATACGCGCCGAACAACGTGCGCGTGAATGCCATCGCGCCGGGTTATATCGAAACGCAACTGACGCTCGACTGGTGGAACGGCCAGCCCGATCCAAAGGCCGCGCGTCAGGCCACACTGGATTTGCAGCCGATGAAGCGTATCGGCCAGCCGCAAGAAGTGGCGATGACGGCGGTGTTCCTCGCGTCCGACGAGGCGCCGTTCATCAACGCGAGTTGCATCACGATCGATGGCGGGCGCTCTGCGCTCTACCACGACTGAAGTCACGAATGACGCACTGGCCGTGGTGCGGCATCACTACAAAAACGCGGCCGCCAACCAACTGAGCGCCCGTGCGCGGGCATGATTCGAGCAAAAAGTCGGGAGACAAAACGATGAAACGCAGACTGTTCCTTACGCTTCTCGCCGCTGCGACGGCCACGAGCGCCACCATGATCGCCGCGCCGGTTGCGCAAGCCGCCGACGACGTCAAGATCGGCTTCCTGGTGAAGCAACCCGAAGAACCGTGGTTCCAGGACGAATGGAAGTTCGCCGAAATGGCCGCGAAAGCGAAGGGCTTCACCCTCGTGAAGATCGGCGCGCCGTCGGGCGAAAAGGTCATGAGCGCGATCGACAACCTCGCCGCGCAAAAGGCTCAGGGGTTCATCATCTGCACGCCTGACGTCAAGCTCGGACCGGGCATCGTGGCCAAGGCGAAGGCGGACAAGCTCAAGATGATGACGGTGGACGACCGTCTCGTCGACGGTTCCGGCAAGCCGATCGAAGCCGTGCCGCACATGGGCATTTCGGCTTACAACATCGGCAAGCAAGTCGGCGACGGCATTGCGGCCGAGATCAAGAAGCGCGGCTGGGACGTGAAGGAAGTCGGCGCCATCGACGTGACTTACGAACAGCTGCCGACCGCGCATGACCGCACGGCCGGCGCCACCGACGCGCTCGTGGCATCGGGCTTTCCGAAGGCGAACATCATCATGGCGCCGCAAGCGAAGACCGACACCGAAAACGCGTTCAACGCCGCGAACATCGCGCTCACGAAGAACCCGCAGTTCAAGCACTGGGTGGCCTACGCGCTCAACGACGAAGGCGTGCTCGGCGCGGTGCGCGCGGCGGAAGGCCGTGGCTTCAAGGCTGACAACATGATCGGCATCGGCATCGGCGGCTCGGATTCGGCGATCAACGAGTTCAAGAAACCGAACCCGACGGGCTTCTACGGCACGGTCATCATCAGCCCGAAGCGTCACGGCGAGGAAACCTCGGACCTGATGTACGCGTGGATCAAGGACGGCAAGGCGCCGCCGGCACTCACGCTCACGACCGGCATGCTGGCAACGCGTGAAAACGTGGCGTCGGTGCGTCAGCAGATGGGCTTGGCATCGAACTAAGTCATTGGACGAGAGCGGGCCGCGCGTGGCGTGGCTCGCTCGAAGCATAAGGAGGCGATGTGTCAGCGACGCTGCGTTTTGACAATATCGGCAAGGTTTTTCCAGGCGTGCGCGCGCTCGACGGCGTGTCGTTCGACGTCAACGCCGGCGAAGTTCACGGTTTGATGGGCGAGAACGGCGCGGGTAAATCGACCTTGCTCAAGATTCTCGGCGGCGAGTATCAGCCCGATTCGGGGCGCGTGCTCATCGACGAAAAGGAAGTGCATTTCGGAAGCGCCGCGGCTTCGATTGCTTCGGGCATCGCGGTGATCCATCAGGAGTTGCAGTACGTGCCGGACTTGACCGTGGCCGAGAACCTGCTGCTCGGCGCGCTGCCGAACCGGCTCGGCTGGGTCAACAAGCGCGAGGCGAAGAAGCACGTGCGCGACCGGCTGACGGCAATGGGCGTCGATCTCGATCCCAACGCCAAGCTGCGCAAGCTCTCGATCGCGCAGCGGCAGATGGTGGAAATCTGCAAGGCGCTGTTGCGCAACGCGCGCGTGATCGCGCTCGACGAACCGACGAGTTCGTTGTCGCATCGCGAGACGGAAGTGCTGTTCAAGCTCGTGCGCGATCTGAAGGCGGACAACCGCGCGCTTATCTACATCTCGCATCGCATGGACGAGATTTACGAGCTGTGCAATGCCTGCACCATCTTCCGCGACGGCCGCAAGATCGCGTCGCATCTTTCACTGAAAGACTTGCCGCGCGACACGCTGGTTCAGGAGATGGTCGGCCGCGAGATCAGCGATATCTATAACTATCGCGCGCGGCCGCTCGGCGACGTGCGCTTCTCGGTCGAGAACCTGCAAGGCGCCGCCCTGAGCGCGCCGGCGAATTTCGAAGTGCGGCGCGGCGAGATCGTCGGTTTCTTCGGGCTGGTGGGCGCGGGGCGCAGCGAATTGATGCACCTCGTCTACGGTGCGGACAAGAAGAAGGAAGGCGCGATCGAACTCGACGGTCAGCCGATCAAGGTGCGCAGCACGGGCGAAGCGATTCGACACGGCATCGTGCTGTGTCCGGAAGATCGCAAGGAAGAGGGCATTGTCGCGATGGCGACGGTCGCGGAGAACATCAACATCTCGTGCCGCCGGCATTATCTGCGCGCGGGTTTGTTCCTCGATCGCAAGAAGGAAGCGCAGACGGCGGATCGCTTCATCCAGCTCTTGAAGATCAAGACGCCGAGCCGCAGACAGCGCATCCGCTTTCTGTCGGGCGGCAATCAGCAGAAAGCCATTCTGTCGCGCTGGCTCGCGGAGCCGGATCTCAAGGTCGTGATCCTCGATGAACCGACGCGCGGTATCGACGTCGGCGCCAAGCACGAGATCTACAACGTGATCTATCAACTGGCGGAGCGCGGCTGCGCCATCGTGATGATTTCTTCGGAACTGCCCGAAGTGCTGGGCGTGTCCGACCGGATCGTCGTGATGCGGCAAGGGCGTATAGCGGGCGAATTGCCGCGCGGGAAGGCGAACGAGCAGTCGGTATTGAGTCTGGCGCTGCCGCAATCGGACACGGTCGCGGAAGCGGCTTAAAGAGAGAAGACAGGGGAGCACATCATGGAAGCAAGAGAAAACATCGTCGGGCAAGCGGGTGAGGCGGTGGCGAACGCGCTGATTCCGCAGAAGAACGACAAGCAAAAGTGGTATCAGCAACTGACGGAATACAGTCTGATCGTGATCTTCGTGGTGATGTTCGCCACGATGTCGCTGACGGTCGATCACTTCTTTTCGATCGAGAACATGCTCGGACTGGCCTTGTCGATCTCGCAGATCGGCATGGTGGCCTGCACGATGATGTTCTGCCTCGCCTCGCGCGACTTCGACCTTTCGGTCGGCTCGACGATCGCCTTCGCCGGCGTGCTTTGCGCGATGGTGTTGAACGCGACGGGCAATACGTTCATCGCGATCATCGCGGCGGTGGCGGCGGGTTCGGTGATCGGATTCGTGAACGGCGCGGTGATCGCCTATCTGCGCATCAACGCGCTGATCACCACGCTCGCCACGATGGAAATCGTGCGCGGCCTGGGCTTCATCGTGTCGCACGGTCAGGCGGTGGGCGTGTCGTCGGACACCTTCATCGAACTCGGCGGACTGTCGATGCTGGGGATTTCCCTGCCTATCTGGGTCACGCTTGCATGTTTCATCGTTTTTGGCGTATTGCTCAACCAGACTGTGTACGGCCGCAATACGCTCGCAATTGGCGGCAATCCGGAAGCCTCGCGGCTCGCGGGCATCAACGTGGAGCGCACGCGCGTGTGGATCTTCCTGATCCAGGGCGCGGTCACCGCGCTCGCGGGCGTCATTCTCGCTTCGCGGATCACGTCGGGTCAGCCGAATGCCGCTGAAGGTTTCGAATTGAACGTGATTTCCGCGTGCGTGCTGGGCGGCGTGTCGCTGCTCGGCGGACGCGCGACGATCTCGGGCGTCGTGATCGGCGTGCTCATCATGGGCACGGTCGAAAACGTGATGAACCTTTTGAACATCGACGCGTTCTATCAGTACCTCGTGCGCGGCGCGATCCTGCTGGCCGCCGTGCTGCTCGATCAGCTGAAGAATCGCGGGTCGCGGGACTAAGCCTCCGGTCGTGTCGTTTGCATCGCCGCGAGAGCCATACGGCTTTCGCGAAGCCAAACTCTTGTGAACAAGCCCATGTCAGCCACTGAAAAGAAGCTCGCCGTTTATCCCAGCCTCGCGGGCAAGACCGTGCTCATCACGGGCGGCGCCACCGGTATCGGCGCGTCCTTCGTGGAAAACTTCGCCGGTCAGGGCGCGAAGGTCGCGTTCTTCGATATCGATACGGCCGCGGGCGAAGCGCTCGCCGACCGGCTCGGCGCGTCGCTGCCCGAAGGCCGTTTCAAGCCGCTCTTCCTGCGTATCGATCTGACCGACATCGACGCCTTGCGTAAAGGCATCGTCGATGTGCGCTCGGCGCTCGGGCCCATCAGCGTGCTCGTCAACAACGCGGCGAACGACAAGCGTCATTCGATCGAATCGGTGACGCCCGAATCGTACGATGCCGGCATCGCGGTGAACATTCGCCATCAGTTCTTCGCGGCGCAGGCGGTCATCGAAGACATGAAGCAGCTCGGCGGCGGCTCGATCATCAATCTCGGCTCCATCAGCTGGATGCTCAAGCAAGGCAATTTCCCGGTCTACGTCACGTCGAAGTCGGGCGTGCAGGGCATGACGCGCGGCCTCGCGCGCGATCTCGGCAAGTTCGGCATTCGCGTGAATACGCTCGTGCCGGGCTGGGTGATGACCGAAAAGCAAAAGACGCTGTGGCTCGACGACGCAGGCCGCGAAGCCATCAAGCTCGGCCAGTGCATCGACGCCGAACTGATGCCGGAACATCTCGCGCGCGCGGCGCTGTTCCTGGCGTCGGACGACAGCAGCATGTTGACCGCGCAGGATATCGTCGTCGACGGAGGATGGGCGTGAAAGCGCGCCTTCTCGTCGACAGCCAGTGCGCGCTCGGCGAAGGCGCGACGTGGTGCGCGCGAAGCGGCCGCTTCTACTGGACCGATATCGAAGGCAAGCGTCTGTGGCGTTACGATCCGCGCGATGGCAAAAGCGAATCCTTCGAAATGCCCGAGCGGCTCGCGTGCTTCACGCCGTGCGCCGATGCGGGACGCTTGCTGCTCGGCCTTGCATCGCGGCTCGCGTTCTTCGACCTGACGACGCGCGAGATCGAGACCATCATGCTCGTCGAAGCCGACTTGCCGACGCGTCTGAACGATGGCCGCTGCGACCGCGAAGGGCGCTTCGTGTTCGGCACCAAGCACGACGTGGAGGATGCGCAGGCGGTCGGCGGGTTCTATCGGCTGAATCACGATTTGTCGCTCGAACGGTTGCCGCTTCCCGACTGCGCGATCTCGAACAGCATCGGCTTCAGCCCAGATGGCGCGACGATGTACTACTGCGATTCCCCGACGCGCCAGATTCGCGCGTGCGATTACCCGAGCTTCGCGAACGACCGCGTGTTCGTCGAATTGAGCGATGCGACGGGCGTTCCCGACGGTTCCATCGTCGATGCCGATGGCGGTCTCTGGAACGCGCAATGGGGCGGTTATCGCGTGGTGCGTTATGCACCCGATGGCCGCGAAAGCGCGCGTGTCGATGTGCCGAGCGCGCAACCGAGTTGCGTCGCGTTCGGCGGCGCGGACTTCGCCTCGATGTATGTGACGAGCGCGCGCGTCGGACTGAACGAGCGTGCCTTGCAGACCGATCCGCATGCAGGCGGCGTGTTCATCGCCACACCGGGTGTGCGCGGAATCGAAGAAGCGGTATTTCAGGGCAAGCCATAAAACCAAGGCGCCGCGCTCTGCGTTCAAGCGCGCCCAAGCCCGGCCACGCCGGGCAGTTTCGCCTCTCGCTGGAGTACGAGCCATGACTGCTGCGCGCACAGAAACAGGATCGAACGCGGTATCCGCATCCACGGCGCAGGCGAACGCCCGCCGTTCTCGTCTCGCCGCCGCCAAGGAGCCGCCGATACGCCCCGGCCCGGGCACCGCGGCGGTCGCTATCGGCAGCGCGGGCGTCGCTGGCTGCATCACGCTTGCAAACGCGCATTTGCGGCTCGATGTCGCGCCTTCGCTCGGCGGCGGCATCACCCGATTCGACTGGCGTCATGAAGGCGCGCTCGTGCCGATCTTCCGACCTTGCATCGAACCGGGCCCGGACACCGATCCGAATCAACTCGCCTGCTATCCGCTGCTGCCGTATTCGAATCGCATCGGCAATGGGCAGTTCGAGTTTTCCGGCCGCGCCATCGACGTGCCGTGCAACCGCGCGGGCGAACCGCTGCCCATTCACGGCGACGGCTGGCTCGGCGCGTGGCAAGTGGAAGACGAAGACGCGGACGCGGCCCATGTGCGCATGACGCTCGACCGGCGCGACGGCAAGCCGTATTCGTATCGCGCAACGCAGACTTATGCCTTGGACGACGCGACGCTCGTCGTGACACTCGACGTTCAGAACACGGGCGATCAGGCGCTGCCGTTCGGTCTCGGGCTGCATCCGTTTCTAATGCGCGAAGCGGATACGGAGTTATCCGCGGCGGCGGGCGGTCTCTGGCTTTGCGGCGACGACTGGCTGCCGGTGCGTCACGTTCCCGCGCCGCCCGCGTGGCAGTTCGGCGTGGCATACCCGATGCCGTCCGAGATGGTGAACAACGCCTTCACCGGCTGGAGCGGACGCACGAGCGTGCTGTGGCCCAGGCGTCGGCTGTCGCTCATCATCGCCGCCGATACCGACTACTACGTGCTCTACGCGCCGCCCGGCGAGAACTTCTTTTGCTTCGAGCCGGTGGATCATCCGATCAACGCGGTGAACCTGCCCGGTGGAGGCGAGGCGCACGGCATGACGGTGCTCGAACCGGGCGAGCGGCTCGCGCGTACGTTTCGCTTCACGGTCGAGCGAACGGGCGATGCGTCGCGGCGGGCCAGTCCACGCACGCGCGCCCGCGCGGGTTCGGGCGCGAAGGCGAAGGCACGCGCAACGCATGCACGCGTGGATGGCTGAAGGAAAGCCAGATGACAGACGCCTGAGAGCAAGCGATAAAAGCGGCGGCTTGCCGGACGATTCGGACGAGTAGGGTGGAAACGCCGGCACGTTAAAATGCGTGCCATCGACGTTCTTCGAGAAGCCTCCCGCCATGTCCTTCATTCAATCGCTCAACGCCGCGTGGTCGCGCACGCAATCGCTGCTGTGCGTCGGTCTCGATCCCGAGCCGTCGAAGTTCCCGGCCGCGCTCAAGGGCCGTTCGGACGCGATCTTCGAGTTCTGCCGCGATATCGTCGATGCCACCGCGCCTTACGCGTCATCGTTCAAACCGCAGATCGCGTACTTCGCGTCGAATCGCGCGGAAGATCAACTCGAAGCGCTGATCGCGCATATCCACGAGAAGCATCCCGGCATTCCCGTGATCCTGGATGCCAAGCGCGGCGACATCGGCAGCACGGCGGAGCAATATGCGCGCGAGGCGTTCGAGCGCTATCGTGCGGATGCGGTCACGGTCAACCCGTACATGGGTTTCGATTCCATCGAGCCGTATCTCGCGCATAAAGGCAAGGGCGTGATCGTGTTGTGCCGGACCTCGAACGCGGGCGGCTCCGATCTGCAGTTTCTCGATACAGGCGGCAGGCCGCTTTATCACGTGGTCGCGACGCTCGCGGCCGAAAGGTGGAATAAGAACGGTCAGCTCGGACTCGTGGTTGGCGCGACGTTTCCGAGGGAAATCGAAGCGGTGCGTTGTATCGTCGGCGAGATGCCGTTGTTAATTCCAGGTATCGGCGCGCAAGGCGGCGATGTCGAAAGAACCGTGCGCGCGGGCCGCACTGGCAACGGCACGGGCATGCTGATCAATTCGTCGCGCGCGATCATCTACGCGAGCAAGGGCGAGGATTACGCTCAAGCCGCTGCGGACGCGGCGAAGAAAACGCGCGATTCGATCAACGCGTATCGATAAGAACGATGCGCGGCTTCGGCAATGCGACGATGCATTAAAGCCGCGCTGAAACGTGGATCAGCGGGTACCGATGAATTCGCGGCGTTTTCAACGCTACGCCAACTCACGACCAATACCGCGAAGTCAGAACGCGATGCGATCGAAGCCACATCGCCGCTTACTTCTCCCTGCGCTCCAGCAACTCCAGCAAGCCCCTCAACGCATGCGCCGCCGCCTGCGTGCGTACTTGTTCGCGGTCGCCCTTGAACAACTGCGTCTCGACAGCCGTATGCAGCCGATTGCTCCACGCAAACGACACCGTTCCCACCGGCTTCGCCTCGCTGCCGCCCCCTGGCCCCGCCACGCCCGTGATCGACACCGCCACCTGCGCGCGGCTGTTGCGCAAGGCGCCTTCGGCCATTGCTTTCGCCACCGGCTCGCTCACCGCGCCATGCTGTTCGATCAACGCAGCCGGCACGCCGATCATCTCGGTCTTCGCGAGGTTCGAATACGTGACGAAGCCGCGCTCGAACCACGCACTGCTGCCGGAAATATCCGTGATCGCCGCCGCGACCATGCCGCCCGTGCACGACTCGGCGGTCGCGAGCGTCAGCCGTTCGTCGCGGAGCTTGTTGCCGACGCGAATCGCGAGTTGGTGAACGACGGTATCGGTTGCCATGACGATGTTCCGAAGGGTTGAAGGTGAGAAGAACGACCGTCAGACGGTCATGCGCCAGAGCGCGATCACGAGCAGCGAGAAGAACGCCGCGACCAGGTCGTCGAACATGATGCCGAAGCCGCCTTTCAAATGGCGGTCGAAATAGCGAATGGGCGGTGGCTTGACCATATCGAAAAAGCGAAACACCACGAACGCCCACAACTGTCCGGTGAACGTCGCGGGCGTGACGAGCAGCAGCACGAGCCAGAACGCAATGATCTCGTCCCACACGACCGCCGACGGGTCCGCGACATTCATCTTCTTCGCGGTGAAGCCGCAGAACCAGCATCCGGCAACAAAGCCGATGACGATCAGCGCGCCCCATTCGGCCACCGTCAGATACTGATTGAACACGACGAACGAAACCCACGCGAAGAGCGTACCGACGGTGCCGGGCATGATCGGCGAAAGCCCGCTGCCGAAACCGAGCGAAAGAATATGCAGCGGATGCGTGAGCATGAAGCGCGCGCTCGGCTTGCGCGGCGCGCCGCGCGCAGTTGGGGGATCGCCCGGGAGCGCCGGGGTCGGGTCAGTCTGCATGAAAGTGGTCGAAGCCTTGCAACGTCAGTGAAAGCGGCGCGCCCGTGTTGTCGCGCCAGTCGATAGCGGGCGTACTCGTCGTGCACGGCGCGCTCATCGCTTCGATTGTACCGATGCGCGTCAACGCCACGCCCACGCGTTCTGCAATGCGAGCCACGGCGTCACGCCGCTCGCGCGGCGCGGTGAAGCAGAGTTCGTAGTCGTCGCCGCCCGCGAGCGCGCATTGGCGGCGCGCGGCTTCGGGCAACGCGCGAACGGCATCGGAGCACGGCACGGCGTCGGCATCGACGATGGCGCGCACGTTCGACCGCCTGAGGATATGCATGAGATCGCCGGCCAGGCCATCGGAGATATCGAGCGCCGCGTGCGCCACGCCGCGCAGCGCGAGACCGAGCGCCACGCGCGGCTCGGGGCGTTCGAGCGCCACGTTCCATGCGGACGACGCCGCCGGCCATTCGCCGCGTATTGCGCCGAGTCCCGCGCGGGCATCGCCCAAGGTGCCGGAAACGTAGATGTCGTCGTCGGGCTTCGCGGCATCGCGACGCAATGCCGCGCCATGCGGCACGTCGCCGAAAACGGTGATGCAGATGTTGAGCGGACCGCTCGTGGTGTCGCCACCGATCAGCGCGCAGTCGAAGCGCTGCGCGAGCGCGAAGAGGCCGTCGCTGAATGCGGCGAGCCACGCTTCGTCGGCGCGCGGCAAGGCGAGCGCAAGTGTGAACGCGTGCGGCTTCGCGCCCATCGCGGCGAGATCGGAAAGGTTCACGGCGAGCGCCTTGTGGCCGAGCGCGTTCGGATCGACATCGGGAAAGAAGTGACGGCCTTCGACCAGCATGTCCGTGGAAATAGCCAGTTGATGTCCGGCAGGCGGCGCGATCAGCGCGCAATCGTCACCGATGCCAAGCGGCATGGCGGCCGCGTTGTCGTGTCGTGACGATGGCGGGCTCGCGCGGCGGGCGAAGTATCGATCGATCAGTGAAAACTCGGAGAGCATCGTGGGCGTCAAGGCTGATTGTTGCGCTGCAAGATAGAAACGTATTGGACGGCAAAATGCATCGGCGAGCGGTGAACGTACCCGCATCGTGTCTCGAAAAAACCGGCCGATGCGCTGAAAGCCTTACTGCGCTTCAGGATCAGACCTTTTAAAGTCACGGCACTTGTAGCTGAATTGCATGGACTGCGGGCTAAAGCGCTACACGAATGGCGCTACAATGCGTTCGAACTTCCATTCTAATTCCCGCACTGCTAGCCCGCCTTATGACGACTGACGCCAATACCAAGCTTCGCGAAGCCGCGCTCGACTATCACGAGTTTCCGGTCCCCGGAAAGATCGCAATTGCGCCGACCAAGCAGATGATCAACCAGCGCGATCTCGCGCTGGCTTACTCGCCGGGCGTCGCGTTCGCGTGCGAGGCGATCGTCGAAAATCCGCTCAACGCCGCACGCTTCACCGCGCGCAGCAACCTCGTGGGCGTCGTGTCGAACGGCACGGCGGTACTGGGTCTCGGCAACATCGGTCCGCTCGCTTCCAAGCCGGTGATGGAAGGCAAGGCCGTGCTCTTCAAGAAGTTCGCGGGCATCGACGTGTTCGACATCGAGCTCAACGAAAGCGATCCGCACAAGCTCGTCGAAGTGGTCGCCGCGCTCGAACCGACGTTCGGCGGCATCAATCTGGAAGATATCAAGGCGCCGGATTGCTTCATCGTCGAGCGCGAGTGCCGCAAGCGCATGAAGATTCCCGTCTTCCACGACGATCAGCACGGCACGGCTATCGTGGTCGCGGCAGCCATCACCAACGGCCTGAAGGTGGTCGGCAAGGACATCGCCGAAGTGAAGCTCGTGGCGTCCGGCGCGGGCGCGGCGGCGCTGGCCTGTCTCACTTTGCTCGTCGATCTCGGCATGAAGATCGAGAACATCTTCGTCACGGACTTGGCCGGCGTGGTCTATAAAGGCCGCACGGAACTCATGGACCCGGACAAGGAACGCTTTGCTCGCGAGACCAGCGCGCGCACGCTCGCCGAAGTGATGGAAGGCGCGGACGTGTTCCTCGGCTTGTCGGCAGGCGGCGTGCTCAAGCAGGAAATGGTCAAGGGCATGGCCGCGAAGCCGCTCATTCTCGCGCTTGCCAATCCGACGCCGGAAATCCTGCCGGAACTCGCGCTCGAAGTGCGCCCCGATGCCGTGCTCGCCACCGGCCGCACGGACTACCCGAATCAGGTCAACAACGTTCTGTGCTTTCCGTTCATCTTCCGTGGCGCGCTCGATGCGGGCGCGACCACCATCACGAAGGAAATGGAAATCGCGGCGGTGAACGCAATCGCGGAACTGGCGCGTCAGGAACAAAGCGATATCGTCGCGACCGCGTACGGCATTCAGGACTTGTCGTTCGGCCCCGAGTATCTGATTCCGAAGCCTTTCGATCCGCGTCTCATCGTGAAGATTGCGCCAGCAGTGGCCAAGGCCGCGATGGACAGCGGCGTGGCGACGCGTCCTATCGAGGACATGGACGCCTACGAACAGCACTTGCAGCAGTTCGTCTACCACAGCGGCACGACCATGAAGCCCGTGTTCCAGCTCGCGCGCAGCGTGGAGCCGGAGAAGAAGCGCATCGTGTTCGCGGAAGGCGAGGAAGAGCGCGTGCTGCGCGCCGTGCAGATCGCCGTCGACGAAAAAATCGCCAAGCCAATTCTCATCGGCGCCGGCGGTCATCAGACAGCGCATCACGAAGTTCGGTCTGCGGCTCACGCCGGATGTCGACTTCACGATGGTCGACACCGATCACGACGAGCGCTACCGCGACTTCTGGCAGACGTACTACAAGATGATGGCGCGCAAGGGTATCAGCGAGCAGATGGCCAAGCTCGAGATGCGCCGCCGCACCACGCTCATCGGCGCGATGCTGGTGGAAAAGGGCGAAGCCGACGGCATGATCTGCGGTACGGTAAGCACGACGCATCGGCATCTGCACTTCATCGATCAGGTGATCGGCAAGAAGGAAGGCGCGAAGGTCTACGCGGCCATGAACGGCCTCGTGTTGCCGGGCCGCCAGATTTTCCTGGCCGACACGCACGTCAACGTCGACCCGACGCCCGAGCAGCTCGCGGAAATCACCATCATGGCGGCGGAAGAGGTGAAGCGTTTCGGCATCGTGCCGAAGATCGCGCTGCTGTCGCATTCGAACTTCGGCACGAGCAACGCGCCGACCGCGCAGAAGATGCGCGACGTGCTGGCTATCCTCAAGCAACGCGCGCCCGATCTCGACGTCGACGGCGAAATGCACGGCGACGTCGCGCTCGACTCACGTTTGCGCAAGGAAGTGCTGCCGGAATCGACGCTCGAAGGCGACGCCAATTTGCTGATCCTGCCGAACATCGACGCCGCGAACATCTCGTACAACCTGCTGAAGACTGCGGCGGGCAACAACATTGCCATCGGTCCGATGCTCCTCGGCGCGGCAAAACCGGTGCATGTGCTGACGGCATCGGCGACGGTGCGGCGTATCGTCAACATGACGGCGCTGCTCGTGGCCGACGCGACCGCTGCACGGTGAACGAATGAACTGAGCGTCTGCCGTACGACGACGTGCCAATTGAACGCGGCGGAATTTTCCGCCGCTTTTTTTTTGGCAGCAAAAAACGCGGGCGAAAAAAAAGCGTGCCGTGGGTCGTTGGCACGCTTCGAGGCAAGAGCAAAGGGGCTTCACTCGCCCTCCAAGGGTCAAAAACAGAGCCTCGGCGGAGCGCCTGCCGTGAAGCCGACAAGTGAGGCGACTCGTCATATGGCTTCGCGGCTCTGCGGGACAAATTATTATCTCGTTCAGGATAAAAATCTCTCAGATTTGGGCTAAATATTGACTTGATTTTTTGCCAATCTCCATGCTTTTTGGCAATTTTAAGGAAGAATTGCCGATTTCTCGCGGAACGTTGCTTCCCCTTGTCATTAGCGATACCCTTGCATCTTTCATGGTCGTCGAATTCTGATAACGCGGGGACAACCGTTTCGTGATGCGTGCATGGGTTTCAACCATCGTCGCCTTGAGTCTCATTCTTGGCGGGTGTGGCAAGGACGAATCCCGTGGCGGCGCACCAGACGCGGCATCCGCGGGTCCCGCTGCCATTCAGGCAAGCGAGGCGCCGGGAACGCCCGCCGAATCGGCAGGGTCTCTTGGTCGGGGACCGGTGCGGGAACCCACGCAACGGTCTGCCGAATCCGGCCGGCCTGAGCGTGACGGGCTCGCCACCATCGGCATTGCGCAGTTGCCGAAGCAGGCAGTGGCGACATTGCGGCTGATCGAAGCGGGCGGCCCTTTCCCTTATCCAAAGGACGGAGTCGTGTTCGGCAATCGCGAGCGTGTGCTGCCGCGGCATCCGCGTGGTTATTACCACGAGTACACGGTGCCCACGCCGCGTTCGCGTGACCGGGGCGCCCGGCGAATCGTGTGTGGCGGGTCGAAGCGGCAGACTGGCGACTGCTACTACACGGACGACCATTACGCCAGTTTCAAACGCATTGCGGACTAACTAGGGATTAACGGCATGAGCGACAACATCTACGCGCACGACAACGGCGTCGCGAGTGATCTTTTCGCAACCGGCGATGGCAACCTGTTCCAGCGAGTATTGCGGCTACGCATGACAGAACACGACAACAGACCCGATGACGAGCCGAATCCGGTGCAGGCGCATCCTCAGGAACCGGCGGAGGAATCCGAGTCTCTTTTCGCGACGGTGCGGCCGAATATCGTGCAATCCATCCGCGCGTTCCGTGTTCAGGAACTCGCCGACGAAGCGAATCGACTCGAACAGCATTTTCTTTACGCGTATCTCGGGCAGGCGCAAAGCAAGCAGGAAATCCTGGAGACCATTGCGACGTCGTTCCTGTTTCCCAAGCACTTCGGCAAGAACTACGACGCGCTGTACGACTCGCTGACCGATCTCGTCCACAAGGCGGGCTCGCAACCGGGCTTCGTGATCGTGCTGGAGCAATTGCCGATTGCGCAGAAATTCGACAAGGAAGGGCGCGAGACGCTGCTCGACGTGTTCCGCGACGCGGCCGAGTTCTGGGCCGAACGGCGCGTGGCGTTCCGCGTGTTCTATTCGTTCGTGTGACGCGCTGAAGCAAGCGCTGCTCGCGCGACGTTTGAAATGAATCAGCCCGATGGGTCTTGCTCATCGGGCTGATTTTGTTTGCGGTGTGTCGTCCCGTTCACCAGCCGCCCCAACGCGCGGCGAGCGCGGCCAGCACCGCGATTCCCGCCGTCTCAGTGCGCAACACGCGCGGTCCGAGACCGAGCGCGGAGAAACCCGCCGCCACGATCTCACTTTCTTCCGATGGCGAAAATCCCGCCTCCGGTCCAATCAGCAAAGTCACCGGTTCGCGCGGCGCTTTTGCGGGCAGCGTCGCGAACGTGAGTTCCGCGCGCGGCGAAAGCAGCAAGCGCAGCTCACCATCGGAGGCGGGCGGCAAGTCGGCGAGCCAGGCGTCGAGATCGCGCGGCGGCGCGACGTGCGGTACGCGATTGCGTCCGCATTGCTCGCAGGCGGCGCGAACGAGCGCTTGCCAGTGCGCCTGACGCTTGAGCGCGCGCTCGCCCGCAAGCCGCACGACGCCGCGCTCGGTCGTCAGCGGCACGATATCCGCGACGCCCAGCTCCACCGTCTTCTCGATCAGCCAGTCCATCTTGTCGCCGCCCGCGACGCCTTGCGCGAGTATCACGCGATACGGCGGCTCCGCGTCACGTTCGTCGTGTTCGTCGATCCGCGCGCTGGCCGCACGTTTCGCGATCTCGGTCAGCTCCGCGCGATACTCGCCGCCTTCGCCATCGAAGAGCGTGATGACATCGCCGGTCTGGAGGCGCAGGACGTGCACGTGGCGCACGACATCGTCGGGGAGGGGCAAGGTTTGGCCCACCGCGAGCGGGCCGTCAACGTAAAAGCGTGGCATAGGTAACGATCGCGGATGCAGAACCCGCGGATAGTGAAGTTGCCTTGAGGGAATGAAACAGCGCTTAGTTCAGATGCCGCGCAATCGCCCAGCGATAGCCATCCGGATCTTCGATCTGCGCAAAGCGGTCGCCCCAGAACTGATCCTGTGGCTCGATGAGCGCTTTCGCGCCCACGGCGATGGCCTGCGCGAAGGTGGCATCCACGTCGTCCACATAAAGATAGAACGACTGCGGCGCCATGATGCCGGAGCTCTTCGGCGTGCGCGCCTGCGAGCCGTAAGCGCCCTCCGGCGCGAACATCACGATCAACTGGCCGCGATACGTCATCTCGACGTGGATGATGCTGCCATCGTCGTTCACGCTGTCGCGCACCGCGAAGCCGAGCGCCTTCTCGTAGAACCCGATGCTCACGCGCGCATCGCGCACGGTGAGATAGGGCGTCAACCAGGGCACGTCGGCCGGGCGTGGGTCTGTCATCGAAAGCGCTCCTTCAAGCCTTGCTGCACGAATACGGTGAGGGACATTCTGCCACGAAGCCCGGCATGCCATCCGCAGGCGCCGGCGCTCGAAGCGAAGCAGCCGCTGCACGGAACGTGCCCGCCGCGATGGTCAGCGATGCGCGTCGAACGGCGATGCTTTGGCGCTTGCTCGCGGCCTGTCAATCGGACCGGTCTGTTAGAATGACGGCCTCCCGATCCTCGTCGTTTCTCGTCGTTCCGGTCCTGAAAACGTTGTGTGCCGCGGGTCCGGCGCGTAGCAGAATCACTGCGGATTATTTCAGGACCAGCCGGAAGCTCCCGAGCTTTCCAAGCACTCGACACGACATGACGACCCAGCCCTCCAGTCAGACCGCCCTCATGGCCAACGCGATCCGCGCGCTTGCCATGGATGCCGTTCAACAAGCCAACTCCGGTCACCCCGGCATGCCCATGGGCATGGCCGAAATCGGCGTCGCGCTGTGGTCGCGCCATCTGAAGCACAACCCCACGAATCCGCACTGGTTCGACCGCGACCGTTTCGTTTTGTCGAATGGTCACGGCTCCATGCTGCTGTATTCGCTGCTGCACCTGACCGGCTATGATCTGCCGATCGGTGAACTGAAGAACTTCCGCCAACTGCATTCGAAGACGCCGGGCCATCCGGAAGTGGGCATGACGCCGGGCGTCGAGACCACCACCGGGCCGCTCGGTCAGGGCGTCGGCAACGCGGTCGGCATGGCGCTCGCCGAAGCGTTGCTGGCGGCCGAGTTCAACAAGGCCGACGCGAAGATCGTCGATCACCATACGTATGTTTTCCTCGGCGACGGTTGCCTGATGGAAGGCATCTCGCACGAAGCCGCATCGCTCGCGGGCACGCTCAAGCTGAACAAGCTGATCGCGCTGTACGACGACAACGGCATCTCCATCGACGGTCACGTCGAACACTGGTTCCACGACGACACCCCGAAGCGTTTCGAAGCCTACGGCTGGAACGTGGTCCGCGCGGTAGACGGCCATGACGTCGAAGCGGTCGATGCCGCCATCGCCACGGCGAAGAACTCGGACAAGCCCACGCTGATCTGCTGCCGCACGGTCATCGGCAAAGGTGCGCCGACGAAGGCGGGCGGTCACGACGCGCACGGCGCGCCGCTCGGCGACAAGGAAATCGCCGCGACGCGCGCGGGCCTCGGCTGGAATTACGAGCCGTTCGTGATTCCGCAGGAAGTCTATGCGGCGTGGGACGCGAAGGAACAAGGCACGCACGCCGAAGCCGAGTGGAACAAGGCGTTCGAGGCCTACCGCGCGAAGTACGGCAGCGAAGCGGTCGAATTCACGCGCCGCATGAAGGGCGAATTGCCGGCTGACTGGAAGGCGAGCGCGGCGAAGATCATCGAAGATGCGAACCAGCGCGCCGAAACGGTCGCTTCGCGCAAGGCATCGCAACAGACCATCGAAGGTCTGGCCGCTGCGTTGCCGGAACTGCTGGGCGGTTCAGCGGATCTCACGGGATCGAACCTCACGAACTGGAAAGCGTCGAAGCCCGTACGCGCCGCCGGCGACGCAGAAAACGCGAACCCCGGTCACGCGGGCATCCAGTGGGGCAACCACATCAATTACGGTGTGCGCGAATTCGGCATGAGCACGGCCATCAACGGTCTCGCGCTGCATGGCGGCTTCCGCCCGTTCGGCGGCACGTTTCTGACGTTTTCGGATTACAGCCGCAACGCGCTGCGCGTCGCGGCGCTGATGAAGTCGCGCTCCATCTTCGTGTTCACGCACGATTCCATCGGTCTCGGCGAAGATGGCCCGACGCATCAGTCGATCGAACACGTGTCGAGCCTGCGTCTGATTCCGCAACTGCAGACGTGGCGCCCGGCCGACACCGTGGAAACGGCGGTGGCCTGGACGCATGCAATCGAACATCAAGGTCCGTCCACGTTGATCTTCAGCCGGCAGAATCTGCAATTCTCGCCGCGCAACGACGTGCAGATCGCGAACATCGCGAAGGGCGGCTACGTGCTGCGCGACTGGAACGACGACATTCCGGCGCGCAAGATCATCCTCATCGCGACCGGCTCGGAAGTGCAGCTCGCGATGCAGGCGGTCGAGGCGCTGGCGAAGGACGGCATTGGCGCGCGCGTCGTCTCGATGCCCTGCACCAACGTGTTCGACAAGCAAGACGCCGAATACCGCGAGCGCGTGCTGCCCAAGGGCGTGGCGCGCGTGGCGATCGAGGCGGGCGTGACGGATTTCTGGCGCAAGTACGTGGGCCTCGAGGGCGGCGTGGTCGGCATCGACACGTTCGGCGAATCCGCACCGGCGGGCGAGCTGTTCAAGCATTTCGGCTTCACGGTGGAACATGTCGTCGAGACGGCGAAGTCCGTGCTCGCGGCCTGAACCCGGCAGTCAACGGTTTTTTTAGCCATCAGGAGATTGACCATGACGATTCGCGTTGCAATCAACGGCTACGGCCGGATCGGCCGCAATACGCTGCGAGCTTTCTACGAAAACGGCAAGAAACACGACATCGAGATCGTCGCCATCAACGATCTCGGCGATGCCAAGACGAACGCGCATTTGACGCAGTACGACACGGCGCACGGCAAGTTCCCGGGCGAAGTGTCGGTGGACGGCGATTACCTCGTCGTCAACGGCGACAAGATTCGCGTGCTGGCCAACCGCAACCCGGCCGAGCTGCCGTGGGGCGAGTTGAACGTCGACGTCGTGCTGGAATGCACGGGCTTTTTCACGACGAAGGAAAAAGCGAGCGCGCATATCAAGGGTGGCGCGAAGAAGGTCATCATCTCGGCGCCGGGCGGCAAGGACGTGGACGCGACCATCGTGTATGGCGTGAACCACCACGTGCTGAAGGCATCCGACACGGTCATCTCGAACGCGTCGTGCACGACGAACTGTCTCGCACCGCTCGTCAAGCCGCTAAACGACAAGATCGGTCTCGTGAACGGTCTGATGACCACCATCCACGCTTACACGAACGATCAGGTTTTGACCGACGTGTATCACGAAGACCTGCGTCGCGCGCGCTCGGCCACGCATAGCCAGATCCCGACGAAGACGGGCGCGGCTTCGGCGGTCGGTCTCGTGCTGCCAGAACTGAACGGCAAGCTGGACGGCTATGCCATTCGCGTGCCGACCATCAACGTGTCGGTGGTCGATCTGTCGTTCATCGCCGCTCGCGATACGACGGTCGAGGAAGTCAACAAGATCATGAAGGAAGCAGCGGAAGGTTCGCTCAAGGGCATTCTCGGCTATAACGAGGCGCCGCTCGTGTCGATCGACTTCAACCACAACCCGGCTTCGTCGACGTTCGATGCAACGCTCACCAAGGTGTCGGGCCGTCTCGTGAAGGTGTCGAGCTGGTACGACAACGAGTGGGGCTTCTCGAACCGCATGCTGGACACAGCTGTAGCGCTCGCGAACGCGAAGTAAGCTTGCTGCACTGACCGACGTAAAAAAGCCGCTCTTCGGAGCGGCTTTTCTTTTCCCGCGCGGGTTCAGGCTTACGCGAAATTTCTGCCGGCAATGCGACACGATGTAAGCCGCAGCCGCCGCAGCCGCGTTCGCCGATGCCGTGCCCCTGAGATCGATTCGACAGCGCATCGCTGGAAAGGCCGGACCTACGCTCGGTGTGGCACCGGAAAATGCACGCCCGCGCGTTGCGCCGCGTTGACGATGTGCCGCTCTATTGCAATGCCGGCTTTCTCGCCGTCACGCGCCTTGAGTGCTTCGACGAT
This sequence comes from Caballeronia sp. LZ001, assembly GCF_031450875.1. Taxonomy (NCBI): domain Bacteria; kingdom Pseudomonadati; phylum Pseudomonadota; class Betaproteobacteria; order Burkholderiales; family Burkholderiaceae; genus Caballeronia; species Caballeronia sp. LZ001. The sequence goes on from NZ_JARTVX010000004.1 coordinate 3,846,322, forward strand.
CACCATGTGTTCGTTATAAGTCGAAAGCACGAGCTCGCGCCGATAGAACGGCAAGCGCTGGCTCTCTTTCATGATGTCGGCGCTGCCACGCAAGATGGACTCGATGGCCGCATTGCCCGCGAGACTCACGATACGCATATGGAATGCGAAGTCGAGTTGCGCGGCCTCCTCGAGTTCCGCCGCCATGAGCGCGCCTTGCAGCGCGTTCAGATTGTCATCGAGCCAGTCGATGTCGGCGTCGCCGATGGAATGCGCCGCCAGCCGCGCGACGAATCCCTCGAGCGCGAAGCGCATCTGATACGTATCGGGCAACGACGCCTGATCGGCAAACCGCCAGCCATGCGCGCTCGACGCCTGCGCGCTGCTCACATACACACCCTTGCCGGGACGGATGTGCAGCATGCCGAGCGCTTCGAGCGTGGTCAGCGCCTCGCGCAACGAAGCACGGCTGATCGCCAGTTCCTCCGATAGTTGCCGCTGCGCGGGCAGCAAACTGCCCACGGGATACATGCTTGACTCGATACGCTCGCGAATGGTCGCGATGGCGGCATCGGTCACGGTATGCGGAACGTTTTTCATAGGAAGAATTGGGAATGGCCGGTCTGACCGCCATTGTATGCGCGCCTTTCGTAAGCGTGTGCTCCGGTTCGAATCAAGCGATTCCATGCCAGAAGGCAACAGGGTAAACCGTTAGCACGCGTTGCTTGACGCGGTTATATCGGCTTTCTAATATGCCTCATCACATCACTGGTCCGACCAGTCGGAACAGTTGCCTGAAAATGAAACCCTTCAACGACAAGGAGAAGGTCGTGTCGAGATTCCTGAATTCGCTGTTCGGCAGGGTGATGATTGCGCTGGTCATCGGTATCGTGGTCGGCGCGCTTTTTCCCCACTTCGGCCAGTCGCTACGGCCGCTCGGCGATGGCTTTCTCAAGCTCATCAAGATGGTGATCGGGCCGATCGTGTTCTGCGTCGTCGTGAGCGGCATGGCGAGCGCGGGCGATCTGAAGAAGGTCGGGCGCGTCGGTCTGAAAGCGGTGGTCTACTTCGAGATCATGACTACGCTGGCGCTCGTGATCGGCGCGATCCTCGCGTGGGTGACGCGTCCGGGCGTCGGCATGAATATCGACCTGCATACGCTCGACGCGTCGTCGCTCACGACCTATACGGAACACGCGAAGAGCCTCAAGGACACGGCGGGTTTTCTGCTGAAGATCATTCCCGATACCGCCATCGACGCCTTCGCCAAGGGCGACATCCTGCAAGTGCTGGTGTTTTCCGTGCTATTTGGCTCGGCGCTCTCGTTGCTCGGCGACAAGGCGAAACGCGTGACCGGTCTGATCGACGAACTCTCGCACGTGTTCTTTCGCATCATGGCGTTCATCATCAAGCTGGCGCCGCTCGGCGTGCTCGGCGCGATTGCGTTCACGACCGGGCAGTACGGCGTCGAATCGTTGAAGCAACTCGGCCTGCTCGTGGCCGTGTTCTATGCAAGCTGCTTCCTCTTCGTGTTCGTCGTGCTCGCAGTGGTGATGCGCCTCGCGGGCTTCTCCATCTTCAAGCTCGTGCGCTATCTGCGCGAAGAATTGTCGATCGTGCTCGGCACTGCATCGTCCGATGCCGTGCTGCCGCAGATCATGCGCAAGCTCGAATGGATGGGCATCAAGGACTCGACCGTCGGCCTCGTGATTCCGACCGGCTATTCGTTCAACCTCGACGGCTTCTCGATCTACCTCACGCTCGCGGTGATCTTCATTGCGCAGGCGACCAACACGCCGCTTTCGCTGCATGACCTGATCGTCGTGGTGCTCGTGTCGCTCGTGACTTCGAAGGGCGCGCACGGCATTCCCGGCTCGGCCATCGTGATCCTTGCGGCCACGCTGTCGGCCATTCCCGCGATTCCCGTGCTCGGTCTCGTGCTGATTCTGCCGGTCGACTGGTTCGTCGGCATTGCGCGGGCGGTGACGAATCTCATCGGCAATTGCGTGGCGACCGTGGTCGTGGCCGTGTGGGAGAACGACATCGACCGGGCGCGCGCCAGGCGTGTGCTCGACCAGGACGCGGATTATCGCTTCGTGCCGGCCGCGCCCGAAACCTCGCATGGGCATGAGAATGCGCACGCGATCTGATGCCGAAGCTGCGCTCGATCTTCAAATAAAAGGACATACGAATGGCAAACCCGATTCTCGATCCCGATGCGCCCGCCTTCACGCGCCGCTATATGAACCTCGCGGACCCGCGTCTCGGCGCGCAGGCGCTCTTCGCCACGGACGAATTCTTCGCGCCGAAGGAACGCATGCTGGAGCCGCAGCCGGCGGTGTTCATTCCCGGCAAATACGACCAACACGGCAAGTGGATGGACGGCTGGGAAACGCGCCGCAAGCGCACGACGGGCTATGACTTCTGCGTCGTCAAGCTCGCGCGCGCGGGCACGATTCACGGCATCGATATCGATACGAGTCATTTCACGGGCAACTTTCCGCCGGCCGCGTCGGTCGAGGCGTGCTACAGCCCGAACGCCGATCCGGCGAGCGCGCCCGAAGACGGCGACTGGCGCGAGATCGTGCCGGCGACGACCTTGCAGGGCAATCGTCATCACTATGTCGAGATCGCCGATACGCGCGCTTACACGCACTTGCGCGTGAACATTTACCCCGATGGCGGGATCGCGCGGCTACGTGTGTATGGTCAGCCGAAGACGGATTTTTCGCGCATCGAGCGCGGCACGCTGCTGGACCTCGCGGCTGTCGAGAACGGCGCGTATCTGGTCGCGGCGAACAATCAGCACTTCGGGCCAGCATCGCAAATGCTGATGCCGGGACGCGGCGTGAATATGGGCGATGGCTGGGAAACGCGTCGCCGTCGCGAGCCGGGCAACGACTGGGCGATCGTGGCGCTGGCCGCGCCCGGCGTGATCCGCGCGATCGAAGTCGATACCGCGCATTTCAAAGGCAATTTCCCGGATCGCTGCTTGCTGCAGGCGGCGCGTGTCGAAGGCTGCACGGATGAATCGCTCGTGACGCAAGCCATGTTCTGGCCTGTGCTGCTCGACGAGCAAAAACTCGCTATGGACAACGTGCATCGCTTCGAGAAGGAGCTCGCGAAGCTCGGGCCCGTGACGCACGTGCGCTTCAATATTTTTCCGGATGGCGGCGTGTCGCGGCTGCGCGTCTTCGGCGAAATTCAATGAAGACGCCGATGCTTGTCTTGCTCGCGCGCCGAGCGTTCGCGTTCATCGATCAAGGTGCGTGAACGTAATTGCGAATCGTGCGCATACGCATCTCGCAAACCGTACAGGCGAAATGAAACCGCCGTCCATCGTTGCCGATGGGCGGCGGTTTGGCCTATTGCGCGCCGGGCACCCGGCGCATCCGCTCAATGCTTGCGGTGCGGGCAGTTTTCTTTCGTGCAGGCGCCGTACAAAGCCAGCGCATGCTCGTGGAGCTTGAAGCCGCGCTCTTTCGCGATGGACTGCTGACGGCGTTCGATCTCGGCGTCGAAGAACTCTTCCACGCGGCCGCAGTCGATGCACACGAGGTGATCGTGATGCGAACCTTCGTTGAGTTCGAAGACGGCCTTGCCCGATTCGAAATTGCTCCGCGACAAAAGTCCGGCTTGCTCGAACTGCGTGAGCACGCGATAAACCGTGGCGAGACCGATATCCAGCTCTTCGGTGAGCAGGTTTCGATACACGTCTTCAGCGGTCAGATGGCGCACCGGACTGTGCTGGAAGATTTCGAGAATCTTGAGGCGGGGCAGGGTCGCCTTGAGCCCGATATTTTTGAGATCGGCGGGATTGGTCATGGCTAGGCATCCCTAGAGTACAATTTGAGGTTCTCATAGTAATGCGTTTTGACCGTTCCCGACATCATGAACAGAAATGACACGGATCGGTCCGCATGAGCACGTGACTGTCGCGTATTGGCTCACGTATTGGCTTGGATTGGCTTGGATTGGCGCGGCCTTCGAAAACGCCTCGCGCGAAAGGTTGAAATGTTCTCAAAAATTTTATCGAATTGCAGGGAGAGCCGTCGCATGCGGGGAACCATGATCGCTGCAACCGTGGCCGCATTGCTGGCCGGTTGCTCGACTTACGACAGCATCACGCAGAAGATCGCGCAGAGCATCACGCCGTATCGGATCACGGTCGTGCAAGGCAATTTCGTTTCGCAAGAAGCAGCAAGCCAGATGCAGGTCGGCATGTCGCGCGATCAGGTCAAGCAAATTCTCGGCACGCCGCTTCTCACCGACATGTTCCACGCGGATCGCTGGGACTACGTCTTCTACTTCAAGCGCGGTTCCACGTCGGTCGTGCAGCAGCGCGACTTCGTCGTGAACTTCGCGAGCGAGCGCGTGGTGAGCTGGTCGGGCGGCGAGAATCTGCCTTCGAACCTCGAACTGCTCGCGGAAATCGACGGCGACAAGGGCGTGAAGGTCGCGAAGGCCGCGGTGCCTCCCGCTTCCGCGCCGGTCGCGGCATCCACCGTGGCCGTGACCGCTCCGGCGGGCGAGCCTTCCACGCAGCCAAACGCAGCGGCGGCTTTTTCGGGCGACGCGAACCAGCAAGCGGCGCAGGCCGCGAATCGCGCGACCGCTCAGGTGGATACGCCAACGGGCCGTCAGCGCTCTTCGGCCTACAGCAGCGCGCCGCAAAGCGCGGGCGGTGCGCCGGGTTCGGCGGGCGCGGGCGGCAGCAACTCGCAAATCCAGTTGCAGCGCAAGCCGCAGCAAATCAACATTCCGGATAGCAGCGCGGTAGGCCCGGCGAGCACGTCGCCCACGCCTTCCAACGCCGGTAGTCAGACGCAGTTCTCCATGCCGCAGTAACGCGGCGCCGACGGGAACCGGCGCGCTCCTCGCGCGGTTCCCGTTGCTTCCAATCTGCATCATCCAGCGCGTGACCGTTGCGCGCTTCGACACGAGACAGCCATGAAGATCGCCATCGCCGGGGCATCGGGCCGCATGGGCCGGATGTTGATCGAAACCGTTCTCAACGATCCCGACGCGGAACTCGTCGGCGCCCTCGACCGGCCCGGCGTGCCGCAGCTCGGCCAGGACGCGGGCGCGTTTCTCGGCAAGACCACGGGCGTCCTGCTCACCGACGACATCGAACGCGTGTTCGCCGCCGCCGATTATCTGATCGACTTCACGCGCCCCGAGGGCACGCTCGCGCATCTCGAAGCCGCGCTGCGTCACAACGTGAAGATGGTGATCGGCACGACCGGTTTCTCCGATGAACAGAAGGCGCAATTGCGAGCCGCGGGCGCGAAGATCGGCGTCGTGTTCGCGCCGAACATGAGCGTTGGCGTGAACGTCACGCTCAAGTTGCTCGAATTCGCGGCGAAGCACTTCGCGGAAGGCTACGACATCGAAGTGATCGAGGCGCATCACCGCCACAAGGTGGATGCGCCTTCTGGCACCGCGCTTGCCATGGGCGAGGCAGTGGCCAAGGCGCTCGGCCGCGACCTCAAGGACTGCGCCGTCTACGCGCGCGAAGGCGTGACCGGCGAACGCGACCCATCGACTATCGGTTTCGCGACCATTCGCGGCGGCGATATCGTCGGGGATCACACGGTCATGTTCGCGGGCATCGGCGAGCGCGTCGAGATCACGCATAAATCGGCGAGCCGTCTGTCTTACGCGCAGGGCGCGCTGCGCGCGGTGAGGTTTCTCGCGAGCCACGACAAAGGCTTCTTCGACATGCAGGATGTCCTCGGGCTGCGCTGAGATTCATGGCGGCCACAGGCGTCATTCATTATCTTCAAAGCGGCGATGCGGTCACGCATGCGATTGCGGGCGTGCTGCTCGCCATGTCGTTCGCGAGCTGGTGTTTTCTGCTGGTAAAGGCGTGGGTGCTCACGCGCGCGAAGCGTCAGGGGCCGCGCGGGGTGCAGCGGTTCTGGCAGGCGGCGACGCTCAAGGATGGCATCGGCGCCTTGCGTGCAGTCGATCGCGAGCGCGTATATCTGCCGCTCGCCGAGGCTGCGTGGCGTGCGTCGGAAGCCGAGATGCCGGGCGCGTTGCTCGCGCGCGTGGAACGCAGCGAACGCGTGCTGCGCGCGTTGCGGCAAGCGTTGCTGAATTCACAGCGGCGGCTGGAGTTCGGGCAGGTTCTGCTGGCGTCGGTGGGCAGCACGGCGCCGTTCGTCGGGCTGCTCGGGACCGTGTGGGGCATTTATCACGCGCTGACCAGCATTGCGGCGAGCGGACAGGCAATGATCGAAACCGTCGCCGGTCCGGTTGGCGAGGCGCTCATAATGACGGCTTTCGGGCTCGTCGTGGCCATTCCGGCGGTGCTCGCCTACAACGTGCTCGGGCGCTACGTGCGGCAGATTTCCGAGGAACTCGACGGCTTCGCGCACGATCTGCACGCGTTCGTGTGCGGTGAAGGCAAGTAGGGGAGCGCGAGGCGATGGCGTTCGGCGGACTCGACAAAAAGCCCAATAACGCGCCAATGGCGGACATCAACATGACGCCGCTCATCGACGTCATGCTCGTTCTGCTCGTCATCTTTATCATCACCGCGCCGCTTTTCACGCATGCGATCCGGCTCGATCTGCCGAAAGTCGCGTCGCAGCCGGCGCGCGAGACGCCGCAGACCATCACGCTTTCCATCGACGATGCGGGCAAGCTCTACTGGAACGACGCGCCCATCAGCATGAACGACATGCGCGCGCGTTTTGCGGATGCCGCCAAGGCCGCGCAAAAGCCCGAAGTGCATTTGCGGGCGTCGAGCGCGACGCGCTACGAGGTCATCGCGCAGGTGATGGGCGCGGCGCAGCAGGCGGGGTTGGAGCGGATTGGGTTCGTTACGCAAGCGGTCGGGCAACCGGCGCGGTAGGCGCGTCTTTTTAGTTTTGCGGCGGTCGGGGGCGCCGGGCGGGATGCAACTTCAGCATGCCGGTCAAATGTATCTTCCCGCTTCGTACACTTGAGCTTTGCAGCGACGGGAGACGCGAAGCGCGGCACAATCCCAATGCGCTCGTCGATCAAGCTTGCATTGCGCGTATGTCGCTCGATCGGCTTACTTGGCGGCGTTTGACTTCTCACTAGCGGGCGCTCGAAGCTTTGCATCGGCGCCAAGCACCTCGCCGCCTCCGCCAGAAAGCCCTGCACACGCATCTCGAAGCCTGCCGCCATCGCCTGAGCAAGTTGACACGACGGTATAATCGCCCTTTGCCCGTGCTTTGCGTTGCTCGTCAGCAGCAGGACGAAACACCGGGCGCAGCGCCAATCCAGACCGACACGCCGCAAAGCGCGTCCGAGGTCCGTTCCCAGCATTTGCGTAAAGCCACCACACCATGCACGATAAATACGTACCCGCCGACGTCGAATCCGCCGCGCAGAGCAACTGGCGCGCGAACGACGTCTACCGGACGACCGAGACGTCGGCCAAGCCCAAGTTCTATTGCGTCTCGATGCTGCCGTATCCGTCGGGCAAGCTGCACATGGGGCACGTGCGCAACTACACCATCAACGACGTGATGTACCGTTATCTGCGCATGAACGGTCACAACACGCTCATGCCGATGGGCTGGGACGCGTTCGGCATGCCCGCCGAAAACGCGGCCATGGCCAACAACGTGCCGCCGGCAAAGTGGACCTACGAAAACATCGCGTACATGAAGAAGCAGATGCAGTCGATGGGTCTCGCCATCGACTGGTCGCGCGAAGTCGCCACCTGCTCGCCCGAGTACTACAAGTGGAACCAGTGGCTGTTTCTCAAGATGCTGGAAAAGGGCATCGCGTACAAGAAAACCGGCACGGTGAACTGGGACCCGGTCGATCAAACCGTGCTCGCGAACGAGCAAGTCATCGACGGGCGCGGCTGGCGCTCGGGCGCGCTCGTCGAGAAGCGCGAAATTCCGATGTACTACCTGCGCATCACCGACTATGCGGACCAGTTGCTCGACGATCTCGAAGGCCTCGGCTGGCCCGAGCGCGTCAAGATCATGCAGCAGAACTGGATCGGCAAGAGCTTCGGCGTGAACTTCGGTTTCCCGTATGAGATCGATGGCGAGGCGAAGCTGCTGCGCGTGTTCACCACGCGCGCCGACACCATCATGGGCGTCACCTTCGCGGCGATCGCGGCGGAGCATCCGCTCGCCACGCGCCTTGCGCGCGACAACGCGGACTTGCAGGCGTTCATCGAGGAATGCAAGCGCGGCGGCGTGGCGGAAGCCGATGTCGCCACCATGGAAAAGAAGGGCATGCCCACCGGTTTCTTCGTCACGCATCCGCTGACGGGCGAACAGGTCGAAGTGTGGATCGGCAACTACGTGCTGATGTCCTACGGCGAAGGCGCGGTCATGGGCGTGCCCTCGCACGACGAGCGCGATTTCGCGTTCGCGAAGAAATACGGCTTGCCGATCAAGCAGGTCATCGCCGTCGAAGGCAAGACGTATTCGACCGATGCCTGGCAGGAATGGTACGGCGACAAAACCGCCGGGCGTCTCGTCGACAGCGGCAAGTACGACGGCATAACGACCGAGGAAGCCATCAACGCGATCGCCGCCGACTTGAAAGCGAAAGACTTCGGCGACAAGCAGATCACCTGGCGTCTGCGCGACTGGGGCATTTCGCGTCAGCGCTACTGGGGCACGCCGATTCCGATCATCCATTGCCCGAGTTGCGGCGACGTGCCGGTGCCGGAAAAAGACTTGCCGGTCGTGCTGCCGGAAGACCTCGTGCCGGACGGCACGGGCAATCCGCTCGCGAAGTCCGAAGCGTTCCTGAACTGCGCGTGCCCGAAATGCGGCGCGGCGGCGAAGCGCGAAACCGACACGATGGACACCTTCGTCGATTCTTCCTGGTACTTCTCGCGCTACAGCGCGCCGGACGCCAAGACCATGGTCGACGAACGCACCGATTACTGGATGCCGATGGACCAGTACATCGGCGGTATCGAGCACGCCATTCTGCACTTGTTGTACTCGCGCTTCTGGACCAAGGTCATGCGCGACATGGGCCTCGTGAAGTTCGGCGAACCCGCGAAGAATCTGCTCACGCAGGGCATGGTGCTCAACGAGACGTTCTATCGCGAAGACGCGGCGGGCAAGAAGACCTGGTACAACCCGCTGGATGTCACCGTCACGCACGACGACAAGGGCCGTCCCACGGGCGCGACCTCGAACGCGGACGGTCAGCCGGTCGTGCTCGGCGGCGTCGAGAAGATGTCGAAGTCGAAGAACAACGGCGTGGACCCGCAGACGCTCATCGACCAATACGGTGCGGATACGGCGCGTCTTTTCGTTATGTTCGCCGCGCCGCCGGAGCAATCGCTCGAATGGTCGGGCGCGGGCGTGGAAGGCGCGAGCCGGTTCCTGCGCCGCGTGTGGCATTTCGGACACGACAATGCTGAAGCACTGCGTCAGCACGCGAAGCTCGATGCATCGAAACTCAACGATGCCGATCGCGCGCTGCGCCGCGAAATCTATACGGTGCTCAAGCAAGCCGACTTCGACTACGGCCGCCTGCAGTACAACACGGTCGTTTCGGCCGCGATGAAGATGCTTAACGCGCTCGAAGGCGCGAAGCAGTCGAGCGAAGGCGTGCTCAACGAAACCTTCAGCGTGCTGTTGCGCGTGCTGTATCCGGTCGTGCCGCACGTCACGTTTCAGTTGTGGTCGGAACTCGGTTACGCCGATAGCTTCGGTCCGCTGCTCGATGCGCCGTGGCCGAAGGTCGACGAAGCCGCGCTCGAACAATCGGAGATTGAACTCGTGTTGCAAGTCAACGGCAAGGTGCGTGGCGCGCTGACGGTCGCGAAGGACGCATCGCGCGAAGACATCGAAAAGGCCGCGATTGCGCACGAGATGTTCGAGAAGTTTGCCGAAGGGCGTGCGCCGAAGAAGGTCGTCGTGGTGCCGGGACGCCTCGTCAACGTGGTCGTCTGATGATGAGCGCCAAGGGAGTGGATGTGACCGGAAAACGAGTCGAGGCAACCGGCATGGGCAGGCGTTCGTTTCTGGCGCTGCTTGGCGGCGCGCTCGCCGTATCCGCGTGCGGCTTCCAATTGCGCGGACAGCAGGACTACGCGTTCAAGCGGCTCTCCATTTCGGGCGGCACGCCGCAAATGGTCGCGCGGCTCGAACGCATGGTGCAGGGCGGCAGCGATACGGTCATCGTCAAGGCGGGCGAGAAGCCGGACGCCACTTTGTCGCTGTCCGAGGGCACGGGCATGGGCACGCTGAGTCTGAATTCGCAGGGCGTGGTGCAGGAATACGAGCTCGATTTCCGGCTGACGTATTCGCTGCTCGGCGCCGACGGCACGTTGTTGATTCCGCCTAGCGTCATCGCGCTGAATCGCGCAATGACCTACAGCGACCAGTACACGCTCGCGAAATCGCAGGAAGCGACGCTGCTCTACAACGACATGCGTAACGACGCCGTCGATCAGTTGACGCGCCGGCTTGCCGTCGTGCGTTCGCTGCATCCGGCGCCGAGCGAGCAGACGCCGGGCATCGCGCCACGCGCGCCGTTGCCGACGCCGCCGCTTTGATCGCGCGCGCTCATCGACCATCATGCAGTTGAAGCTCGACGCGCTCGAAGCGCACCTCGCGAAAGGTCCGAAGGGTCTGTACGTCGTTTATGGCGACGAGCACCTGCTCGCGCAGGAAGCGTGCGACCGCATCCGAGCCGCGGCGCGCGCGGCGGGTTTCACGGACCGAACGGTGTTTACCGTCGAGCGCGGTTTCGACTGGAGCGGGTTGATCGGCGCGACGCAGTCGATGTCGCTCTTCGGCGACCGGCAACTGATCGAGTTGCGCATTCCCACGGGCAAGCCGGGCAAGGAAGGCGCGGAAGCGTTGAAGACGCTCGCCGCCGCCAATAACCCCGACATCCTCGCGCTCGTCACCTTGCCGCGTCTCGATGGCGCGACGCAGAAGTCCGCGTGGTTCACGGCGCTGATCGGCGCGGGCGTCGCGCTGAAAATCGATCCAGTGGAACGCGCGCAATTGCCCATGTGGGTCGGTCAGCGGCTTTCGTTGCAAGGCCAGCGTGTGGCGCCAGGCGAAGAAGGGCGGCGAGCGCTTCTGTTCATCGCCGAACGCGTGGAGGGCAATCTGCTCGCGGCGCATCAGGAAATCCAGAAGCTCGGGCTGTTGTATCCGCAAGGCGTATTGAGTTTCGAGCAGATTCACGATGCCGTGCTGAACGTCGCGCGCTACGACGTCTTCAAGCTCAACGAGGCCATGTTGACCGGCGATATCGGCCGGCTCGCGCGCATGCTCGACGGTCTGAAGGGCGAAGGCGAAGCCGCCGTGCTCGTGCTGTGGGCGCTGGTCGAAGAGGTGCGTACGCTGCTGCGTATCAAGCGCGGCGTGGCATCGGGCAAACCGCTCGCCACGCTCATGCGCGAGAACCGCGTCTGGGGTCCGCGCGAACGGTTGATCGGCCCGGCGCTCTCGCGCGTGACCGAGGAAGCGCTGGAGAAGGCGCTTTCGCTGGCGGCGCGGCTGGATCGGCAGGTGAAGGGACTGTCCGGGAGCACGGGCAAGCGCGGCAGCGAACCGCCGCCCGATCCCTGGGCCGGCATGTTCGAGCTAGCCATGGCTGTCGCGCAGTCCAGCAAGGCCGCGCATGCCGCCGCCGTTGTGCCACCGGCGCGAGTTCGTCGCTAGACGCTTGAGCCGGCGCTGTTGCAATACGCTTAACCGCTTAGAATGATTTTTTGAGTGCTCGCCGTTGTTCGGGCGGAGCGCGATATTCAGACATTGCGGACGCCTGCGGCCCGCAAAGAGACACATGATGAACATCGATCACTACATGGCCGACCTTGGCCGGCGCGCGCGCAAGGCGTCGCGTGCCATGGCGCGGGCATCGACGGCGGCCAGAAACGCGGCGCTGCATGCGGTGGCGCTCGCTATTGCCGAGGAACGCGAAGCACTCAAAGCGGCGAATGCCCGCGATCTCGCCCGCGCGCGCGAGAAGGGTCACGACGCGGCGTTCATCGACCGTCTGACGCTGTCGGACAAGGCGCTCGACACGATGGTCGAAGGCTTGCGACAGGTCGCGGCGCTGGCCGATCCCATCGGTGAAATCAGCGGGCTCAAGTATCGGCCGAGCGGCATTCAGGTCGGGCAGATGCGCGTGCCGCTTGGCGTGATCGGCATCATTTATGAATCGCGGCCGAACGTGACGATCGACGCGGCCGCGCTGTGCCTCAAGTCGGGCAACGCCACCATTTTGCGCGGCGGTTCCGAGGCGCTGGAATGCAACACGGCGCTTGCAAAGCTCATCGCCAAAGGCCTCGAAACGGCCGGCTTACCGCAAGATGCGGTGCAGGTCGTCGAGACGGCGGATCGCGCGGCGGTCGGCAAGCTCATCACCATGACGGAGTTCGTCGACGTGATCGTGCCGCGCGGCGGCAAGAGCCTGATCGCGCGGCTCATGGAAGAAGCGCGCGTGCCCATGATCAAGCATCTCGACGGCATCTGCCACGTTTATGTCGACGACCGCGCGGATCTCGCCAAGGCCGCGGTGATCTGCGACAACGCGAAGACGCATCGCTACGGCACCTGCAACACGATGGAAACGCTGCTTGTTGCGCGAGGCATCGCGCATGAGGCACTGCCAGCGCTCGCGCGCGCGTTTCAGGCAAAGGATGTCGAACTGCGTGTGGACGGACTTGCGCGCGCCGTGCTCGAAGCGGCGAATGTGGGTTCGCTCGTCGATGCCACCGAGGTCGACTGGACCACCGAATACCTCGCGCCGGTTCTGGCGATCAAGGTCGTCGAGGACCTCGATGAAGCGATCGAGCACATCAACATCTATGGCTCGCATCATACGGATGCCATCGTCACCGAAGACCACGATCGCGCCATGCGCTTTTTGCGCGAGGTCGATTCGGCGAGCGTGATGGTCAACGCATCGACCCGTTTCGCCGATGGCTTCGAATTCGGTCTCGGCGCGGAAATCGGCATCTCGAACGACAAGCTGCACGCGCGCGGACCTGTCGGGCTGGAAGGGCTGACCTCACTGAAATACGTCGTGCTCGGGCGCGGCGAAGTGCGTCAGTAAGGTCACGCGATGCTCTGGATCAAATCACTGCATATCGTGCTGGTCGCGTCGTGGTTCGCCGGGCTTTTCTATCTGCCGCGCATTTTCGTGAATCTCGCGATGGAAAAGGACGCGGCTGCAACCGCTCGCTTGCTGCTCATGGCGCGCAAGCTGTTTCGCTTCATGACGTTCATCGCGGTGCCCGCCCTGGCGTGCGGGCTTTGGTTGTGGCTCGTGGTAGGCATTGGCGCGGGGCAGGGCTGGCTGCATGCGAAGCTCACCGTCGTTGCGCTGATCATCGTTTATCACGCTTATTGCGGGCGCTTGCTGCACACGTTTCAACGTGGCGAGAATAAGCGGTCGGATAAGTGGTATCGGATGTTCAATGAATTGCCGGTGCTGGGTCTTTTAGGCGCGACGTTGCTTGTCGTGGTCAAGCCTTTTTAGCTTGCCTTTTTCACGCGTCGCGCTGTTCAAGTAGCGCTAGCGCCATTTCGCCGAATACTTCCGGCCGTCCCTCGAAGAAGCGTTGCACGACTTTCGTTTCAAGCATCCACGCGCGTAGCGCTTCTCTCTCATCCCGGTTATTCGCCAACCGGACAGCAGCCTCAACGTAGTCGTCCACAGTCGTTGCGACCATCCATTCCGGCATCGACGCGCGTGCGAACATCGCGCCGTCGATATGCTCGAACACTTCCGGTCCCGTTTTGCAGATACCGGGCAAGCCGACGGTGAAGGCATCCACGATTCCGTTTGTATTGCCGAAGGGAAAGGGGCTCAGAAACATGTCCATGTTGGCGAGCTGTTCGGCGTATTCCTCGTAGGGCAAGAATCCGTGAATCGTGAATGAGCCGGAAGGAAGATACTCGCTCAGCACGCGATTCAGGTGCATCAAGGTGAACACGTTGCTGCCGCTCGCAATGAAATGCAGATGCACTTGCGGCTCTGCCCGCTGCACGATTGCCCTGCAGGCAGTGAAGAAGGACGGATTGAGCTTCATCGGCGTCGCGGCGATGGCAATGTCAGTGTGGTTCTTGCCAACCGGCGTGCGGGCCGGAACCGCGCTCAATAAACTCGATGCGATATAAGGCTGTCCGTCCTTCGGCAGCCGCATGAGTTTTTCGCTGAAGCAAGCCGGGTCGCCGACATAATCATCTTCGACACTGACGTAGTCGATGCGGTCCGAATGCGTCGTCGCCGGGTGCCCGAGCGCCGCAATTTGCAGCGGCGCGACGCGAATGTTCGACAAGAATATGGTCAGAACCGACATGCCCACGCTCGGCATGTACAGCACGCTTGGGTGCTCCGTTTGCGCGAAGTCGCGAATGAGGCGGACTTGGTCGAGCACGTTGGCGCCTTCCGGGAGATCGATAGTTCGATCGAAGACCCGACGACCCGCATCGTCGATAGAGCGAGGTGCGCAGAACGCGACGGTTTCGAAGCAACGTCTTGCCGCAGCGAGCGTTGCGGAATGCGTTCGCACGATCGAATGCCCGCTGTTGAAACTTTCCGCGACAACCAGCATGAGCGGACGTGCGTTCCGTTCGCGCTCGGGTGGTGGCTTGGTCGTATCGAGATCGGTCAGTCCGAAATTCGCAAGACCCAGGCGCACGAGACCGTTGATGCCTTGTTTCACGGCATGGCGGTTTCCCTCGGTATAAGTGCAATGCATATACAGCGCCCAGAGACTCGTCAGATCGAGCGGCGGCGACTCATTCAGTTTGTCGATGGAGCCGGTCAGCCAGTCGAGCAAGCGGATGCGTCGTGCACACGCAACCGCGCTGCCGCCGAATTGTTCTCCTCCGATACCGATGGCAAGACTCAACGCCGAAGCGCGGTCGGCGTTCCAAAGTTGCGCGATATCGAGGTCGATGCGTGATTCCGGGCTGTATAGAATGCTCAGGCGTCGAGCGGTGTCGGCAGAAAGAGTGGATGCGTCGGCGTTGCTTTGACGACGAGCAAGCAACTCACGCACGAAATGGTCGGTATGACCGGGCGACGTGGCAGCCGCGATGCTCCAGATGAGCGAACGCTGCGCTTGCAACGATTGCAAACGAACGTCGGTCCAGGTGAATTGCGGATTCACGAGCATGCTTCCTAAAGCATGACAAACGCGGCTGGCGAAATGCTCGTCCGACTCGGATCTATTGGCGAACGCTCGGGCGTCGCCGTGGGACATGAGGTCGGCCAGATTCATATACGGAAATCTTGCCAACCGTTCCGAGAACTTGCCGAACAGGGCGAGAGCTTCATCGAAGTCTTCGCCATTGATACAGGACTCGAAACGTTCAAGTGAAAATACGCCGCTGGTTTCCATTTGCTCTACTGATCACTTAATCGCTGAAGCTCATACTAAATGATCGTACTGGCAAAGTAAGCCGATTGAACCAACTATCACATTCGCGGCCGGTGTGCTGCGTCGATCAAAGGTCGACGCGTCTTCGTTCCAGCACATCCTTGGCCTCGGCAAGACGCGCAGCCAACTCAGGGCCACGTGCCAACGCCATGCCGACCGCGAGAATATCGCCGATGGCCAAGTGCGATACGCGGGAAGTCATCGGCGAGAAAATATCCGTGTCTTCGTCGACATTCGCGAAAAGCCCGATATTCGCCATGCGCGCGAGCGGCGAATTGCCATGCGTGATAGCGATCACGCTCGCGCCGCGATCCATTGCCGATTTGCACGCGTCGAGAATGTCTTTTGTGCGGCCAGTATTGGAAATGGCGACGACGACATCGCCGGGTCCGAGCAGCGCCGCCGAAGTCGTATAGGTGTGCGGGTCCGAATACGCAACCGACGGCACGCCGAGGCGGAAGAACTTGTGCTGCATATCCAGCGCCGCGATGCCCGATCCGCCCGCGCCATAGAACTCGATGCGACGCGCGTTGGCCAGCACGCCAATCGCGGCGGCGACGCTGTCCGATGACAAGCTGTTGCGCACCTGGATCAGCGCGCCGATGGTGCGGTCCAGAACCTTCGCGGCAACGCCCGCAGGCGGCTCGTCGCTGCGGACATCGCGATAAACCGTGGGAACGTCCCCTGCCACGCTTTGAGCAAGACGAATCTTGAACTCGCGAAAGCCGGAAAAGCCCAACGCCTGACAGAAGCGCGCGATCGTCGGCTGACTGACGCCTGCCCGCGCCGCAAAATCGGTCATCGACAAGTCGAGTACCTCGCGCGGCGCTTCGAGCACGTAGTCGGCCAGCTTGCGCTCCGAAGGGCGCAATTGTTCTCGCATCGCCTCGACTTGGGACAGCAACATCGGGAATCTCGCCTATGCTGGAAAATTGCCTGCGACTATAGCTGATCGCTGCTTTGTACATTTACTACGCGATCTGATGTGTAGATTTAGGGGATTTCCCTGAGTTCGCTGCCAGTAAAAGCTCCAGATACGCGAACGCTTAACAAATAAAGGGCGGATCGCAAGTTGTCTGCTTGTAGTTTTTCTACTAACATTTCGTTTCACGGCACGACGCAAAATAATCAGATAGCTGCCAGTCCTCGCGACGTCCAACCCAATACCTCGACGGCAAGCACGCCGGGAGTGAGACAAAGGAGCTCCGATGGTTTCCCCGCATTCGCAACTCAAGAAGGTCACCGACCGCGTGATCGAACGCAGCAAGTCCACCCGTTCGGCTTATCTGACGCGCATCGACGCCGCGCGCGGCAAGTTTCCGGCGCGCGGCGCGTTGTCGTGCGCCAATCTCGCGCACGGCTTCGCGGGTCTCGAAGGGCAGGAAAAGTTCGCGATCAAGGCGGTGCGCGAGCCGAACATCGGCATCGTGTCTTCTTATAACGAAATGCTGTCGGCGCATGCGCCGTACAAGAGCTTCCCCGACATCATCAAGCAGGCGGCGCAGCAGCACGGCGGTATTGCGCAATTCGCGGGCGGCGTGCCGGCCATGTGCGACGGCATCACGCAGGGCAACGCTGGCATGGAGTTGTCGCTGTTCTCGCGCGAAGTCATCGCCATGAGCACGGCCGTGGCGCTCACGCACAACATGTTCGATGCCGCCTTGTGCCTCGGCGTATGCGACAAGATCGTGCCGGGTCTCGCCATCGGCGCGCTGCAGTTCGGACATCTGCCGACCATCTTCGTGCCCGCCGGTCCGATGACGAGCGGCCTCACCAACGACGACAAAGCGAAGGTTCGTCAGGAGTTCGCGACGGGCAAATGCAACCGCGACGCATTGCTCGAAGCGGAAGCGGCGGCTTATCACGGTCACGGCACATGCACGTTTTACGGCACGGCGAACAGCAATCAGATGCTGATGGAAGTGATGGGCCTGCATCTGCCGAGCGCTGCGTTCGTGCATCCGCATACGCCGTTGCGCGATGCACTTACCGCCGAGGCCGCGCGTCGCGTACTGGATATCACGCTCGAACGCGGCCACTACACGCCGATTGGCCACGTCGTCGATGAGAAAGCGATCATCAACGGCATCGTCGCGTTGCTGGCGACGGGCGGCTCCACGAATCACACGCTGCATCTGGTGGCGATCGCGCGCGCGGCGGGGATCATCATCGACTGGAACGACTTCGATCAACTGTCGCAGGTCGTGCCGCTGCTCGCGAAGATCTATCCGAACGGCAAGGCCGATGTGAACCATTTTCACGCGGCGGGCGGCGTTGCGTTCCTCGTGCGCAATCTGCTCGAAGGCGGCTTGCTGCATGAGGACGTGCAGACGGTCGTCGGTCATGGGCTGTCGCATTACACGAAGGAGCCGAAGCTCATCGACGGCAGGCTCCAATGGGTCGACGGCGCGAAAGAAAGTCATGACAGCAAGGTGCTGCGTAGCATTGGCGAGCCGTTTCAGCCGGATGGCGGTTTGCGGCTCATGCAAGGCAAACTCGGGCGGGGCGTGATCAAGATCTCGGCGGTTGCGCCTGAACATCGCGTGGTGAAGGCGCCGGCTATCGTGTTCAATTCGCAGGAAGAAGTGCAGGAGGCGTTCGACAGGGGCGAGCTCAAGCGCGATTTCGTGGCGGTCGTGCGCTTTCAGGGCGCGCGTGCGAATGGCATGCCGGAGTTGCATCGATTGACGCCGTTGCTCGGCGTGTTGCAGGATCAGGGCTTCCATGTGGCGCTCGTGACCGATGGGCGCATGTCGGGCGCATCGGGCAAGGTGCCCGCGGTAATCCACATATCGCCTGAAGCGTTGTTGCATGGTCCGATCGGCAAGGTGCGCACGGGCGATATGATCGTGATCGATGCGCCGTCGGGTGTGCTAGACGTCGATATCGATGCCGATGAATGGGCGGCGCGCGAAGTGGAGGCGCCGCTGCATCAGGCGCAAAACCAGGCGGGCTTCGGGCGTGAGCTGTTCGGCGTGTTCCGTCACGCGGCGTTGCCGGCGGAAGAGGGCGCGTCGGTGTTTGGCGCGCTGCTTGACGCCGCGTCTGCTCCGTCGCACCGCTCGCCCGATGTCGTGAAGGCGCATGCGACACATTGAGTCATAGGCCGTTGCTGCCTGAAACAAACCTCGCGGCTTGGCCGTTAGACAACGGCGCCGCATCAAACACCAGGAGTCGTATCACATGAAAACGGTAAGCGAAATCGTCCGTCTGGGTCCTGTCATTCCTGTTCTTGCCTTCGATTCGGTCGAGCAGGGCGAGCACGTCTCGCGCGCGCTGCACGCTGGCGGCGTGAAGGTGTTGGAGATTACGTTGCGCACGGCCGCGGGTATCGCGGCAATCGAACGCGCGAGTCAGCTTGCGGACGATATCGTCGTGGGCGTCGGCACGATCACGAAACCCGAGCATTGCGCACAGGCAAAGAAGGCGGGTGCGCAATTTGGTGTGTCACCCGGCTTGACGAAAGACATGCATAAGGCTGCGCAAGATGCGGGCTTGCCATTGCTGCCTGGCGTGATGACCCCGAGCGACATCATTACGGCGATGGAACTTGGATATGAAATCGTGAAGTTTTTCCCGGCGCAGCAGGCGGGTGGAATTCCGATGCTGCAGGCTTTCCATGGGCCGTTTCCCAACTTGAAGTTCTGTCCGACGGGCGGGATTACTGCCGAGACGGCGACGAGCTTCTTGGCGCAGCCGAATGTGGTTTGCGTGGGCGGGTCTTGGTTGACGCCGAAGGCTGCGCTGGCTGCGCAGAATTGGGAGGAGGTTACGAGGCTGGCGCGGGCGGCTACGGAGTTGGCGGCGCAGGGGTGAGTTGCTGGGCTAAAGAGGTGTGATTTCTCTCGCGCATGAGCTTGTCCTTGGAGGCGCGTCCTTTGTACGAAGGTGACGTGCCCTGAGCCGAGCTCGCGTTTCGTGGTGGAACTCGCTTATCGAGCCCTCTTTCGATCTAGCCGGTTCTTGTTGGCCCGCATCTTCGACGTGACGCTTGAAATATCGACTTCTGCTTTTTGTGCGTCACGCCCGCGCTGCACACACCCTTGATGGCGGTGACGTAGGACCCAAGAGCTCATCCTTCAAAATGCTTGGGGGTTCTTCAACAAATTTCGGCTGACACTGACGAGTTAAGCGTTGTGTCGTGTTGAGTAAGAGTTCAGCACTTGGTCGTCGACGTTTTTAGTCTTATCCGTCAGACCAACGGCTCGAGCAAGCCGTCGCTGAGTGGCTCCGCACCACTGGCTGCATCACGGCAAGATGCAGACGATGTGTGAATTACAATTCAATCGATGCTTCTAAGTTGAATTTGAGCATCTTAAAAATTGAAATCTACTCAACGTGCGAAACGCCCCGATGGTTTCGTTTGTTGAGCGATTTGGTTCGAACCAATACTGTTCGCCAATTTATTAAAACAGGCTGAGACAGGTGTGGATTTTGAATAAACAGATTCTGCGAATTTTTCTCCGCTATACGCCGTCGGATAATTGAGTTCGTGATCCACGGACACGAACGATTTTAGTAGTATGAAAAGAGCGAGCTAAGACGAAGATAATCATTGGTATCCGCACTGGGATGGCTGAAAGCAGGTGACAGAGAAACGAACTTGACCGCGGAATGCTGAACCAGAAGTAACTGCTTCTGAAAGACTCGACATTTGCTGACGCTTGCGAGCGAGCAGCGATCAGCAAGCAACAAGCGACGTGCGACGCGAAGCGAAATAGGCCCGATTCGACACTTAGTGCGCCTTCGCTTCTTCCTAAGTGGAACAAGTACACATGGCTCGATGTATTGGTTCGAACCGTACCTCGACGCTATAGCAGAGTAACAGAGGCCACCGAATTGCACTGTGCTGGCGTCGGTGCGCGCATTCGTGCATTTTCATTCGTCGCAACCAAAACGCTGCTAATGCAATGCTTGCGACGCGTATCTTGTTCATGAGCGAGTTGGCGAATCGTGCCGACATGGTGGACACGGACATCGAGGCAGTGCGGCGTGGCATGGGATCGTGCCGTCAAGACGAGCCTCGGTGATACAAAGCGAGACATCGTTACGAACTGTGGCGACGCTTTCTTGCGCCGATCTCCCGCACGCTCTTTCGAGCTAATCGGCCCGACACTTTTTAGCTTTTCCACCGAAAGCGGTCGGACGTTTTAGCCTGCCGGACTGCCTTTCAGCGTTGGCAGATTAGAACCCTGGCACCGTCATAGGACGACTCTCATAAACCGTCAGGTTCACTGGGAATTTCAGGTGTTCTTCTATATATTTGACCAAGGAATCCGCTTTTTGTCCCCCGGCAAAAACGCTTGATTACGGTCTCTCCTGCTTCCCATCAGCGTTTGGCAAATGGCAACGCGTGCGTCTTTGGGCACAGCAGTCTCTCAAACGCAAAGCCAACAGCGCAGCGTTTCAATTTCTGAAAATGCGCTTCGTCTTTTCTGGGATAACAACTAATGACAATCCGAATCGGAATTTCTGTCGTAACGCATCAAGGACAGAACATCTGGCAGAACGGGCTTGGGCAAAATGTCATCTTCTTGGCGGAAGCTCTCCAACGGTTACCGTTCGTAGAAAGCGTTTCATTGATTGATGTTGGCGATCAAAACGCGATGCCGCCGCAAGTCGATCTGTCGTCTAGAAAGGTGCGCATCATGCGCGCAGCGGACGCAACCAATCATGTCGATGTGATTTTCGAGATGGGTGGTGCGCTGGATACCCAGTGGCTTGATCTAATGCGCGCACGCGGCAAGAAGGTGGTTTATTACTGCTGCGGGCAGCCCTACGTTGGTCTGATCGAGGCGCCTGTTTTCGATAAACCGGTTCACGTCATGCGGCCGGACCGCTATGACGAAATCTGGTTGATGCCGAAAGATCGGTTGTCAATCCCCATGATGCGTACGCTCCACCGTTGCGACGTTCATCTCGTGCCATTCATCTGGCATCCGCAGTTTCTCGAACAACGCATTGCCGAAGTAAGCGAACACGGACTCCATTTCGGATATCAGCGTCGGAGCGGAACTTCATTGGAAGATCCACCACATGCGCAGGGCTTTCGTGTCGCAATGTTCGAGCCGAACATTTCAGTTGTGAAGACGTCGAGCATTCCGATGTTGGTATGCGAAGAAGCTTATCGAGCCATACCTTCGAGCGTGTCGCACATGCATGTGCTCAACTCGCTGCACATGAAGGATCATCCGACGCTCGTGCAAATGGCGAATTCGCTCAACATTGTGAAAGACAGCAAGGCAACATTTCACGGTCGAAATGACATTGCAGGCTTCATGGCGCAGTACGCAGATGCCGTCGTCTCTCATCAATGGGGAAACGACCAGAATTATCTTTATCTTGACGTCTTGTATGGCGGCTATCCGCTGGTGCACAACTCGCCTTGGCTCGACGCGGGCTACTACTACCCGGATTTCAACGCGCAAGAGGGCGGCCGGCAACTCTTATTGGCTGCTCGCGAACACGACGCATCGCTAGCTGACTATCGCGCACGAGCCCAGCGTGTAATCGACTCGGTCAATCCGTTTCAACAAGCAAATCTCGATAGTTTTGCCAATCGGTTGCTGCACCTCTGCAACCACAGCACTGTGAAGCTCGGCGTATGAACAAGCAAACAAAACCCCGCATGCCGGAGCGGTTGAATGTCGGCGTTTCCATTTTTATCCGAAAAGGCGAGCAATCGCTCTGGGAGAACGGCATTTTCCAGAACTGCCTGTATCTCGTCATGCTGCTTAAGCGTTCTCCGCGCGTAAAAGCCACTTATTTGGTGACGGGCGGCGGCGATGGTGGCCCGGAGGACGCCAAGCGTTTCTTGGTCGATTCGCCGGCACCGCTCATCGACATGGAAACAGCCATGACGAAGCTCGACGTAATGATTGAGATGAGCGCCCAGCTCAATAAGGAATGGTCGATCAAGTTTCGAGACGGCGGCGGAAAGATCATTACGATGCGCGTGGGTAATGACTACGTCATTGACATCGAGCGAATGGTCTTCAACCTGCAACACGCGCTGCTTATTTCGGGTGCACCGTATGACGAGGTTTGGACGCTCCCGGAATACGAGCGCAGTTGTGCGCCATACTTCGAGACGCTCTTCCGTGCGCCCGTGAAGCTGATGCCGCACCTTTGGAGTCCTGTGGTTCTCGACCGCGAGGTTGCGAAATTGCCGGAAGGCCAGACGTTTGGATATCAGCGTGGCCGTGGCCGCTGGCGTATCGGAATCTTTGAGCCGAATGTCTGCATGGTGAAAACGAGTTATATCCCCATGCTCTGCTGTGAAATGGCGCATCGGGAGAATCCGGACATGATTGAACGTATGTACGCATACAACACGTTCAAACTCAAAGATCATCCAGGATTCGCAGGATTCGCGCAGAGCCTGAACATTGTCAAACATGGGCTCGGCTTCTTTGAGGGGCGTTATCCGTTCGCGCAGATCGTACCAGTATCGGTTGATGCAGTTGTCAGCCACCAGTGGGAGAACCCACAGAACTATGTCTATTACGAAGCTTTGTACGGTGGGTATCCGCTAATTCATAACTCGCATTTGATCGGTGATTGCGGTTATCGCTATCAAGACTTCGACTGCGAAGAAGGCGGCAGGGCATTGCGTCGCGCGTTCGCCGTACATGACGAAAACCTCGCCAGCTACCAGGCTAGCGCGAAAACGTTTTTGAAGACGCTAGATCCGGAAAACGAAGAAAACGTACGGCTTTATACCCAAGCTATAGAAGCAGTTTATGCAAGGACCTGACAACTACGGGCTGCAAGCCTGTGACTGTGATGCGGAGTAGTGAGCGATGAAGAAGTTGCGTATTGGAATCACGATCGGATTGCATCATGAAGCCGAGACGCTGTGGAATAACGGCATTAAACAGAATGCTGTTTTCCTCGCGGAAGCGCTGAAAAATTGTCCGAACGTTGAAAGCGTCGTGCTGGTCAATACGACGCATGTGGCGATCACGGACAGATTGCCTTGGGATTTAAAACGCTGGCCTACTGTCACCTTCAACGATGCGAAAGACAACGTCGACGTATTGATAGAACTCGGCGGCCAAATCGATCCGGCCGCAACGGACTATCTCAAGCGGCGCGGTGCACGGCTGGTCTCGTATTGCTGCGGCTTTGAATACGTCCACGCAATGGAGTCCGTCATATTTGGCAAGCCGAGCTTTGGTGAAAATCTGTTCGTCAATCAGCGCTACGACGATATCTGGATGATTCCGCAGGTTGCCAATATCAGTCAGGCGTATTTCGAAGTTTTGCGAAGACAAAGCGCTCAGGTCGTGCCGTTTATATGGAGTCCGATTTTTTTGAATGAGCGGACCGCTAAAGTGCCGAACTCGGGTGAATACCGGCCTCGCACCGGACCGCGCCGACTTAGCGTGATGGAACCGAACATCAACGTTGTCAAATTCTGTCTCTATCCAACGATGATTGGTGAGCTTGCCTATCGCGAACAGCCAGACCGTATTGAACTGCTGCAGGTCACGAACGCCCAGCATCTTGCAGTAAATTGCAAAGAATTTATCTCGTTGATGAATCAGCTCGACATCGTAAGACAGTCCAAGGCTGTGTTCCTGGGCCGTTTCGAAACTCCTACGTTTCTTGCCGAGCGCACGGATATCGTAATCTCTCATCAGTGGGAAAACCCTCTGAATTATTTTTATCTCGAAGTGTGCTGGCAGGGATATCCGCTCGTTCACAACGCCACTCTGTGCACAGATATTGGTTACTACTACCACGCCAACAACGTGCAAGAGGGGGCAAAACAAGTAATTAAGGCCATCGAGGTGCACGACGCCCAATACATGGCTTACCGAGACGCTCAGAGATCAGCGATCAATCGTTTCATGCCTGAAAATGAAGCACTGTCAAAAACATACACACAGTTGTTAGATTCGTTAATGGAAAGACCTGCACGTTGAGGTTCAGCGTTACTTAAGTCGCAACTGTAATCCGCCAGCGGTCTCAAAACCGCTTGGCTAGAGCGCCATGGTTTCCTGAGGCTTAGGAAACCTTTTTTATTGATATCGAATCCCTTCCCTTCAGTAAATTGGGCCGTGCGCCGGTCTCCGAGGTTGTTCAGTAATCAACGGATTATCACAAAAGCTTTTAGCTGGGCTAGTGCGCTTTCCGCCTAGCTTCCATCAGCTGTGTTCTGCTGTATTCAATGCGAATTTTCCTAAATACGCAAAGCGCAGCGTTGAGTGTCGCCCGTTGATTTGGATTTTATCGATTTTAGGACGTGTCCGCTTCTAGCACGGCGAACACATGAATATTCTGTGTCGTAGTTAGAAGGTTTTCCTTCTTAGGTTTTTTGTGAAAGACGGTCGTTTTTTGTGGATCAATACGGTTTATGAACAAGTCATACCGCAGTATTTGGAATGAAAAAGTGGGTACTTTCGTCGCGGTCGCAGAGACTGCGGCGGCGCGTGGCAAGAAAAGCTCCGGCGCGGTATGCGGTCCGGAAACCGGTGGGGAGGTGCTAATTTCTCCGCGAGAGCGAGGTCCTTCTAATATTTTGAGAGTCGCCTCGGGAATTGGCATTGCGACCGCTTTCCTATTTGGAAACTCTGCCGCTTGGGCCGTTGCCGTTGTGGGCACGTGTGTGAATGGCACGGGCTATGGAATGTGGGTCAACACTGTCGGTAACATTAGTGGCAACAGCTGTGGCAATAATACTTTCATGAACTTGGGCAGCGCATGGAGCGGCGCAATCATGGAGGACGATAACGCCAACACGTCGGCTTTTGTGGCAGCCGGAGCTGGCGTCGTGACCTTGGGTGCGGCCACGAAGATTCAGATGAATCAATACCTGGATATGACCGCGCACAGCATTGGCAATTTGGCAAATGGTGCGATAACCAGCTCCAGCATGGATGCAGTGAACGGCGGGCAGCTGTTTACGATTTCCAATTCGCTCTCTACCGCTGTCAGCTCCACGTCCCTCTCGCTCTCTACTAACATTAGCTCCATGTCGACGGGGATGAGCGCGCTGTCGACAGCATGGGGCAGTGCTTCGACCAGTCTGTCTACCGGCATGAGCTCGGTTTCTACGGCGTGGACCTCCGCTTCCACGAGTTTGTCCACGGGAATGAGTTCAATCTCGAGCGCTTGGTCGTCTGTTTCGTCGAGCACTTCGACCAGCGTGAGTTCGATTTCGACATCGGCGTCTTCATTGTCCATCGCTGTAAATTCGCTATCTAGCGGAGTCAGTACGACGGGCAGCCGCGTGAGCTCGCTCTCGACGGGCATGAATTCGCTGTCGTCGTCGACCTCGACGTCGATCAACTCGCTGTCCACCGGCGTGAGCTCGCTCTCGACGGGGATGAACTCGCTGTCGTCGTCGACCTCGACTGCAATCAACTCGCTGTCCACGGGCGTCAGTTCGCTCTCGACGGGGATGAACTCGCTGTCGTCGTCGACCTCGACTGCAATCAACTCGCTGTCCACCGGCGTGAGTTCGATCTCGACGGGCATGAGCTCGCTGTCGGCCTCGACTTCGACCGCGATCAACTCGCTGTCCACCGGCGTGAGCTCGCTCTCGACGGGTATCAGCTCGCTCTCCACGGGCATGAGCTCACTGTCAACGGGCTTGAACTCGCTGTCGTCCTCGACCTCGAGCTCCATTAATTCGCTGTCTACCGGCGTGAGTTCGCTGTCCACGGGCGTGAGTTCGCTGTCCACGGGTGTCAGCTCGCTGTCCACGGGCGTGAGTTCGCTGTCCGCCGGCGTGAGCTCGCTGTCCACAGGCGTGAGCTCGCTGTCCACAGGCATCAACTCGCTGTCCACGGGTATCAGTTCGCTGTCGACGGGTGTCAGTTCCTTGTCCTCGGGCGTGAGTTCGCTGTCCTCGGGCGTGAGCTCGTTGTCCACCGGCGTGAGTTCGCTGTCCACGGGCATGAATTCGCTGTCGTCGTCGACCTCCACCTCCACGGGCATCAGTTCGCTGTCCACGGGCGTGAACTCGCTGTCGGCATCCACCTCCACGGGCATCAGTTCGCTGTCCACGGGTGTGAACTCGCTGTCGACGTCCACCTCCACGGGCCTCAGCTCGCTCTCCACGGGCATGAGCTCGTTGTCGGCTTCGACCTCCACGGGCATCAGCTCGTTGTCGACGGGCATGAACTCGCTGTCGGCTTCGACTTCGACGGGCATCAACTCGCTGTCCACGGGCATGAGCTCGCTGTCGAGCTCGACCTCGACGGCGATCAACTCGCTGTCCTCGTCGACCTCGACGGGCATCAACTCGCTGTCTACCGGTATTAGCTCGTTGTCCACGGGCATGAGCACGCTGTCGAGCTCGACCTCCACGGCAGTCAACTCGTTGTCGACCGGTGTGAGCTCGCTGTCCACGTCGACCTCGACGGCGATCAACTCGTTGTCCACGGGTGTGGCCAACTCGGTGCAGTACGATGACTCGACGCACACGAAGGTCACGCTGAACAAGGGTGGCACGGCGGCGACGCTCACGAACGTGGCTGACGGCACGAACCAGTCCGACGCGGTGAACTTCGGTCAGTTGAGCTCGCTGTCGAGCTCGAACTCGGCCGCGATCAACTCGCTGTCCACGGGTATCAGCTCGCTGTCCACCTCGAGCTCGACGGCGGTGAACTCCCTGTCCACGGGCGTGAGTTCCCTGTCCACGTCGACCTCGACGGCGATCAGCTCGCTGTCCACAGGCGTGAGTTCGCTGTCCACGGGTATCAGCTCGCTGTCCACCTCGACCTCGACGGCGATCAGCTCGCTGTCAACGGGTGTGGATTCGCTCTCCACGGGCATCAGTTCGCTGTCCACGGGTGTGAGTTCGCTCTCGACGGGTGTCAGTTCGCTGTCCACCTCGACCTCGACGGCGATCAGTTCGCTGTCCACGGGTGTGGATTCGCTCTCGACGGGCATCGATTCGCTGTCCACGGGTGTGAGTTCGCTTTCGACGGGCGTCAGCTCGCTGTCCACCTCGACTTCGACCGCGATCAGTTCGCTGTCCACGGGTGTTGATTCGCTCTCGACGGGTGTCAGTTCGTTGTCCACGGGTATCAGCTCGCTGTCCACTTCGACCTCGACGGCCATCAGTTCGCTGTCCACGGGTGTGGATTCGCTGTCCACGGGTGTCAGCTCGCTGTCCACGTCGACCTCGACGGGTATCAGTTCGCTGTCCACGGGTGTGAGCTCGCTGTCCACGTCGTCCTCGACGGCGATCAGTTCGCTGTCGACCGGTGTGGATTCGTTGTCGACCGGTATCAGTTCGCTGTCCACGTCGTCCTCGACGGCGATCAGCTCGCTGTCCACCGGTGTGGATTCGCTGTCCACGGGTGTGAGCTCACTGTCCACGTCGTCTTCGACGGCCGTCAGCTCGCTGTCCACGGGAGTGAGTTCGCTGTCCACGGGCATCAGCTCGCTGTCCACAGGTATCAGCTCGCTGTCGACGTCGTCTTCGACGGCGATCAGTTCGCTCTCGACCGGTGTTAGCTCGCTGTCCACAGGCATCAGCTCGATGTCCACGTCGTCTTCGACGGCGGTCAGCTCGCTGTCCACGGGTGTTGATTCGCTCTCAACAGGCGTCAGCTCGTTGTCCACGTCGTCTTCGACGGCGATGAGTTCGTTGTCCACGGGTATCGACTCCATTTCGACGTCTTCGTCAACGGCCATCACCTCGCTGTCGACCGGTGTTGACTCGCTCTCGACGGGTGTCAATTCGCTGTCGACGTCGTCTTCAACGACGATCAATTCGATGTCCACGGGCGTGGATTCCTTGTCGACGGGCATGTCCTCGCTCTCGACAGGTGTGTCCTCGCTCTCGACGGGCTTCAGTTCGCTCTCCACGTCGATCTCGACGACCGTCAACTCGATGTCGACCACTGTGAACTCACTGTCGACGGGCATCGACTCGATGTCGACGACCGTGAGCACTGCGATGACCGACGTCACGAGCATCTCGACGGCCATGAGCACTGCCGCGAACGGGGGTGGCATCAAGTACTTCCATGCCAACTCCGTCCTGATCGACTCGTCGGCAACGGGCAAGAACTCGATCGCAATCGGCGGCAACGCCGTGGCGACGGCCGACAACGCGGTGGCTTTGGCTACCAACGCTGTCGCCGACCAGGCGAACACCGTGTCGTTCGGCAACAGCACGGACAAGCTGCGTATTACCAACATCGCGAACGGTATTGCTGACAGTGACGTCGCAACGGTTGGTCAGTTGAAGGATTCTGGCCTCTACGGCAATCAAACCGCGAAGACGGCCGCAACGTTCGACACGGATGCCAACGGCAACACCGACTACAGCAACATCACGCTGAGCGGCGCCCAAGGCACGCAGATCCATGGCGTTCAAGCAGGTGTCGCTCCGACCGACTTGGCCAATAAGGCGCAGCTCGACGCGCTGGCCAGTTCCATCCAGAACGTCACCGCGAGTGCGAATCCGCTCTTTGCGGCTGATGGCGACCGCACGACCGAAGCGGCCGTGGCTAGCGGTCCGCACGCTGTAGCAAGCGGCGCGAACGCACAAGCCACGGGCATGAGCACCACCGCAATGGGCACGAATGCCCTTGCGAGCGGGAACTACGCAACGGCGATCGGCGCAGGCAGCCAGGCTACGGCGGACAACTCCGTTGCCTTGGGTGCAAGTTCCGTGGCGGATCGTGCTCAGACGGTGTCGGTTGGTGCGGTAGGAAGTGAGCGTCAGATCACCAACGTCGCGGCTGGTACGCAAGACACGGATATGGTCAACGTGAACCAGTTGAACGACGCGGTCGCGCAATCCAACGGCTACACGGACGGTGCGGTTGCCGGGATGCAAAGCCAGGTCACTAACATCGGTCGCACTGCCTACTCGGGTATTGCAGCGGCTACGGCTCTGGCCATGGTCCCGCACATCGATCAGGACAAGGATATGTCCGTCGGTGTGGGCGGCGCCGCGTATCAGGGTTATGCGGCGGCTGCCGTCGCGATGAACCTGCGTGTCACGCAGAACCTCGTGTTGCAGGCGGGTGCGGGTACGAGCCGCAATGGCACCGTGTACAGCGCCAACGCTTCGTACCGGTGGTAAAGCAAGCTTCCTGACGTGACAGTCAGGAAGCAAAGCCTGGGCATTCGCGTAGTCGCGCGTTTGCCCAGGCGCTCGATTCAAGCAACCATCAATTACCCGGCAGTTGAAAGATGTTCAAGTATCTTATTTCCATCATCTCCGCAGCGGCAATGTTGTCTGCATGCACCACCGACACAGGCATGGCCTATACGGCTCGAAAGGTGAACATCGCAAATCAGGGCGAAGCCTATCGTGCCACATGCTCCGGTCTGTTCGAGTCGCAGAAGTCGTGCATGAGCGCGGCGACAAAGATTTGCCAGGATCGCCAAGTGGTTTTGGTGCAGGCAGTCGACGGTCTGCAAGGCAATCAAGGCCGTAACAATCCGCGCGAGATCACCTTCACCTGCGGTTCTGCCGCATCGACCGCGAATCCGGCGTCCTGATTCAAGCTGTTCGAATCAGCGCGAAGCAATTTGCACGAAAGAGCCGACTCTCAACAAGAGTCGGCTTTTTTCACATTCAAGCGACGGCGCGCGCATCCAAATTCAGCTTTATGTTGTCCTTCGACCGCTTTACGGACGACTTTCCCGCTTACCAGTAAAATCCCGATTCTTCGGCGCGGTGCACGCGCTTGCCTGTTGCTTCTTTGCAGCGACGGCAAACGCACGCATAGCGCCAAAAACCTCAACAAAATCAAAGGAGGCGTCATGCCGGCCGTCCACGGGAGCATGCTCCTGCTCTATGCGGTAATCGCGATCGCGGTTCTGATCCTGATGATCGCGCGTTTTAAGGTTTACCCGTTTCTCGTTCTGATCATCGTGTCCGTGCTGCTCGCGCTTGCGGTCGGCATGCCGATGGACAAGATCGTCAAGGCGTTCGAGACCGGCAACGGCAATACGCTCGGGCATATCGCCATCGTCGTGGGTCTCGGTACGATGCTCGGCAAAATGATGGCGGAATCCGGCGGCGCCGAGCGCGTCGCCAATACGCTGATCAATGTCTTCGGCGAAAAGAACATTCACTGGGCGATGATGGTCGTGGCGATCATCGTGGGCTTGCCGGTGTTCTTCGAGGTGGGTTTCGTGCTGCTGATTCCGATCGCGTTCAATGTCGCCAAACGCACGGGCAAATCCTTGCTGCTGATCGGTCTGCCGATGGTCGCCGGCCTTTCGGTCGTGCACGGTCTGATTCCGCCGCACCCGGCCGCGTTGCTCGCGGTGCAGGCGTATCACGCAGATATCGGCAGGACGATTGCATATGGTCTGATCGTCGGGATTCCGACCGCAATTGTTGCCGGGCCGCTTTTCGCGCTCATGATCCACAAGTACATCAAGCTGCCGGATGCCAACGCGCTGGCCGACCAGTTCATCAGCAAGCATGGCGACACGGAAAAAAAGCGCGATCTGCCGAGCTTCGGCATTACGCTCTTCACCATTCTGTTGCCGGTGATTCTCATGCTCGTCGGCAGTTGGGCTGACTTGGTCTTCACGCCGAAGACGCTGCCCAACGACCTGCTACGCTTCGTCGGTCAGTCCGACATGGCGCTTCTGATTGCCGTGCTGGTCAGTTTCTGGACTTTCGGTGCGGCGCGCGGCTTCAATCGCGATCAGATCCAGAAGTTCTGCGGCGAATGTCTTGCGCCGATCGCGGGCATCACGCTGATCGTGGGCGCGGGCGGCGGTTTCGGCAATATCCTGCGTGAGAGCGGCATTTCTCAGCAGATCGTCGCCACCGCTTCGCAAGCGAATCTCTCGCCCTTGCTGCTCGGCTGGTTCGTCGCCGCGCTGATTCGCCTGGCCACCGGCTCGGCGACTGTCGCCATGACGACCGCATGCGGTATCGTGGCGCCGATTGCAGCGGCGGCAGGCGGTCACGTCAGTCCCGAGTTGCTGGTACTTGCTACCGGCTCTGGCTCGCTGATCTTCTCGCACGTGAACGATGGCGGCTTCTGGCTGATCAAAGAGTATTTCGGGATGACGGTCGGACAGACGTTCAAGACCTGGTCGTTGCTCGAAACGCTGATTTCCCTGATGGGTTTAGGTTTGACCTTCGCGCTCGCGGCGGTCGTGTAAGGAGATTTTGATGATTCTCATCGCGATGGGCGTCTCGGGCGCCGGCAAAACCCGCATCGGCGAAATGCTGGCGGAACGCCTGCAGTGCCCGTTCACTGACGGCGACGCGTTCCACAGCGCCGCCAACAAGGAAAAGATGCACAAGGGCATCCCGCTGACGGACGACGACCGCTGGCCGTGGCTCAAGACGATCCGCGCGGCGATCGAAGAGAAAAAGCGCGCGGGCGAAACGGCGGTGTTCACGTGCTCGTCGTTGAAGCGCTCGTATCGCGACATCTTGCGCGATGGCGACAAGGACGTCGTTTTCGTCTATCTGCAAGGCACGTTCGACGTGTTGAAGGAGCGCCTGCAGACGCGTACAGGCCACTTCTTCGAGCCGTCGCTGTTGCAAAGCCAGCTTGATACGCTCGAAGAGCCGGGCGAAGACGAGGCGATCATCGAGAGTATTGAACTCACGCCTGAGCAGATCGTGGATAACGTGATCGAGAAGCTCAAGACGCGCTGAGTCTGGAGCGATAGGCATCAAAAAAGGCCCCGCGTGTTCAAGCGCGGGGCCTTCTTTTATGAAGCGAGCAAGTGCGGAAGGGCCGGCTCAAGCGGCCCGATCGAACGTCAAGCGATTCGCTTCGCCAGCTCGACCGCCTTGCCGATATACGAACCCGGCGTCATGTCGAGCAGCAACTGCTTCGCATCCGCGGGAATCGCGAGACCATTGATGAACGTCTGCAAGCCTTCGCGCGTGATGCCTTTGCCGCGCGTCAGTTCCTTCAGTTGCTCATACGGATTCTCGATGCCGAAACGGCGCATCACCGTTTGCACGGGCTCGGCGAGCACTTCCCAGCAATTGTCGAGATCTTCGTTCAGGCGCGCCGCGTTCACCTCGAGCTTGTCCAGACCGCGGATCAGCGCGTCGTAGGAGAGCAGCGAGTAGCCGAATGCCACGCCGATATTGCGCAGCACCGTCGAATCGGTGAGGTCGCGCTGCCAGCGCGAAATCGGCAGCTTGTCGGAAAGATGGCGCAGCGTCGCGTTCGCGAGGCCGAGATTGCCTTCCGAGTTTTCGAAGTCGATTGGGTTGACCTTGTGCGGCATCGTCGATGAACCAATCTCGCCTGCTTTCGTGCGCTGCTTGAAGTAGCCAATCGAGATGTATCCCCACACGTCGCGATCGAGGTCGAGCAGAATCGTGTTCGCGCGCGCGACGGCATCGAACAGTTCGGCCATGTAGTCGTGCGGCTCGATCTGGATCGTGTACGGATTGAACGTGAGCTTCAAACGGTTTTCGACGACATCCTTCGAAAACGCTTCCCAGTCGAACTCCGGATACGCCGACAGATGCGCGTTGTAATTGCCGACCGCGCCGTTCATCTTGCCAAGCAGCGGCACCTCGACGATACGTTCGATGGCGCGCGACAGACGCGCCGCCACGTTGGCGATTTCCTTGCCGAGCGTCGTCGGGCTCGCGGGCTGGCCGTGCGTGCGCGAGAGCATTGGCTGTTCGGCGTGTGCGTGCGCGAGCTTCACCAGGCGCTCGTGCACCGAGCGCAGCGCGGGCACGATCACATGTTCGCGCGCGCCGGCGAGCATGAGCCCGTGCGACGTGTTGTTGATATCTTCCGACGTACACGCGAAGTGAATGAACTCGCTCGCGCGTTCCAGTTCCGGCTGACCCTTGACCGATTCCTTCAGCCAGTATTCGACTGCCTTCACATCATGATTCGTGACGCGCTCGATGTCCTTGATGCGCGCCGCGTCGTGCGCCGTGAAGCGCTCGGCCAAGCTCAGCAGAAATTGCTCGGATGCCTCGGAAAAGCGCGGCACTTCGGCGAAGCCCGCACGCGACAGCGCGATCAGCCAATGAATTTCGACCGTCACGCGGTGACGCATGAATGCGGCCTCGGAGAGCCATTCGCGCAGGGCTTCGGTCTTGGAGGCGTAGCGACCGTCGAGCGGCGAAAGCGCGGTGAGCGCGAAGAGGGTATCGGGACGAGTATCGGACATGATGGCTTGGCGTGTCAGCTTCTGCTTGCGGCTGGAAGGAAAAGACGGCAGAACTGCGCATTTTACCATCGGATGCGTCCCAATCCCGGCGCGCCTCAGCCTTGGGCGCGCAATTCCCGGTCTAGCGCGTCGAGTTGCGCGGGCGTGCCGACGTTCTCCCAGCGGCCTACGTACAACTCGCCGGTGGCGCGTCTGCCCACGATGGTCTCGCGGTAATACGGCGTCAGCGCGCGGCGCGTACCCGGAGTCAGGTCATGGAACATGCGCGTGTCGTAGAGACCGATGTTGCCGAACGTATGGCGCGGCGCGCCGTCGATGGCGAGCAGTCCGTCTTCGCGCAACGCAAAGTCGCCGTTTGGATGGAAGGGCGGATTGGGCACCATCACGAGATGCATGCCGGGCGTATCGCGCGATGCGAGCTTGTCGGCGCGTTCGCCGAGCGACGCATAGTCGAACTCGCAGAACACATCGCCGCTCACCGCGATAAAAACGCCGCGCCCGATCAGATGCAGCGCCTGCGCGATTCCGCCCGCCGTTTCCAGCGCGTCGGTCTCGGCGGAATAGCGCAACTCGACGCCCCAGCGCGAACCGTCGCCGAGCGCGTCTTCGATCTGCTCGCCGAGCCACGCGTGATTGATGACGATGGTTTGGATGCCCGCCGCCGCGAGCCGCTCGATCTGCCAGACGATCAACGGCTTGCCGCCAACTTCAAGCAGCGGCTTCGGGCAGGAATCGGTGAGCGGGCGCATGCGTTCGCCGCGGCCGGCGGCGAAGATCATCGCCGTGTTGAGGGTTTGACTCATGGCTGCTCAGAACGTATAGCCGACTTCGATCGCGCGGCCTTCCCACTGATCGAGCAGCCGCGCGAAGGGGAAGAGCGGCGCGTAGCGTTCGGCCACCTTGCGCGCGTAGCCGATGAAGCGCGGCAAGTCCGCCAGATAGTGCGACTTGCCATCGCGATAATGAACGCGCGCGAACAGCCCGAGCACCTTGATGTGCCGCTGCAGGCCCATCCACTCGACCTGACGATAGAACTCGCCGAAGTCCGCATCGACCGGAAGGCCGGCCTTTCGCGCGCGTTCCCAGTAGTACACGATACAATCGAGCTGAAACTCTTCGTCCCAGCTGATGAACGCGTCGCGCATGAGCGATGCGATGTCGTACGCAATCGGCCCGTACACCGCGTCCTGAAAATCCAGCACGCCGGGGTTCGGCTCCGCGACCATCAGATTGCGCGGCATGAAGTCGCGCAGCATGAAAGTCCGCGGTTGCGCGAGCGCGCTTTTGACGAGCAGATCGAAGGTCTTGTCGAGCGTCTTGCGCTCGGCTTGTGTGACCTCGCGGCCAAGGTGACGGCCGATGAACCACTCGGGCATCAACTCCATCTCGCGACGCAGGAACGCTTCGTCGAACGGCGGGAGCACGCCTTCGCGCGAAGTCTGCTGAAAGCGGATCAGCGCGTCGATGGCGTCGCGCATGAGCCCGCGCGCGTTCTTTTCGTCGAGGACGGAGATGTAGGTGGTCGTGCCGAGATCGGTCACGAGCATGAAGCCGGCCTCGAAGTCGGCTTCGAGAATCTTCGGCACATGCACGTTGGCGGTTTCGAGCAAGCCTGCCATTTGCACGAACTCGCGGCATTTCTCGGGCGGCGGGGCATCGACGGCGATGAGCGTGCTGCCATGCTCCGATGCGCTCTCCAGCCTGAAGTAGCGGCGAAAGCTGGCGTCGGCCGACGCGGGCGCGAGCGTCGCGACATCGAGCCGGTAACGATCGGTGAGGGTTTGCAGCCACGAACGAAGTTGTTCGAAGCGGGAATCGGGGGGAATGTGCGTCATAAATTCGAGAGGCAAAACATCTTGCCATATAATACCCCACGACTTTTTTAAGCGATCCGTTTCAAGCCTGGCGCCAGGCCCGACGACTGTCCGCGTCACCGTTCGATCGAGTGTCGTCCCTGCCTGGCAACGGACCGTCCAGTTTCGACCTCGACGCATGTGCGGTCACAGCGCGGCCAAAAGCGCGGCCGCAGACTTGTCGGCATCGCGCTCAGGACGCGAACGGGATCGAACCGCCACCCATACATGCCGCCACGACAGTTTCCCGCATCGAAGATTCCAGGCGACGCTCAGCCACGCCGGCGGCGGCTCGTCGCCGCGCTTTTATCCGTTCCGGGCCTGATGCCCGCTTTCGCGCACGCTCAGCTTGCAGGACCCGCAGCCGAACCGCAGCCAATCGACGGTCCCGGCAGCCTGCGTCTCGCGCCCCAACTGGAAGAGCGCCCGCTGAAGAGCGGCCAGCAGCCAACGAGCTTTCTTCTCGGCGACAAGACCACTGGCACGTCCGACGAGGACATGGCGGCGAAAGGTTCGGCGGAAATCCGGCGCACGGTGACGGTCATCAAGGGCGATGCGCTCCATTACGACCAGGACACCGACATGGCCGATGCTTTCGGCAATGTCAGGCTCATCAACAACGGCGTGTCGTTCGTGGGTCCCGAAGCGCATTTGAAGGTGGAGGCGAACGAAGGGTTCATGACGAACCCGAAGTACCACTTCCTGCTGACGGGCGGCTCGGGCAGCGCGGAGCGCATCGATATCATCGATAACGAGCGGGCGCGTGTCGATCACGGCACCTACACGGCCTGCGCGTGCGAAACCAATCCGGCCTGGTACATCAAGGGCAGTTCGTTCGATTTCGATACCGGCGCCGAAGACGGCGTCGCGCATAACGGCGTGCTGTTCTTCCAGGGCGTGCCGGTATTCGCAAGTCCGTGGCTGTCGTTTCCGTTGACGGGCGACCGCCGCAGTGGCTTTCTGCCGCCGACTTTTTCGGTGAGTTCGAACACGGGCTTCGAACTGACGGCGCCGTACTATTTCAACATCGCGCCCGATCGCGATTTGACACTGACGCCGCGCATCATGACTCAGCGTGGCGTTCTGATGGAAGCGACGTACCGCTATCTGTCGCCTACATATTCGGGCTCATTCACTGGCGATTTTCTGCCAAACGACCGCGAAACGCACACGAACCGTTATGCCATCTTCTGGAAACACTTTCAGAACTTCGGCGGCGGCCTTGCGGGTTACGTCAATTACAACAAGGTTTCCGACGATCAGTATCCGGAAGACCTGGGCAACGCGTCGAACCAGTTCCTGAACGGCACGCAGTTGCTCTACCAGCAGGAAGCGGGTCTGACATACAGCAACGGACCGTGGTCCGTGCTTGCGCGCGAACAGCGCTGGCAGACGTTGCAGCCGTCGGTCCCGCCGTATGCGCGCGAACCGCAGTTGAACGTGCAGTACAGCAAGTTCAACGTCGGCGGTTTCGATTACGGCGCCGAAGCGGATTTCACGCGCTTCACGATCACCGAGGAAGGCGCGACCGACGGTCAGCGCATGTACTTCAACCCGTACGTGAGTTACGGGGTCAACGCGCCGGGCTACTTTGTCACGCCGAAGATTCAGTGGCACTTCGCGTCTTACGACCTGAGCCATATCGCGACCGGGCCGGTAGTGGGTCAACCGCTGACGCCGGCAGGTCAGCCGAAGAACTTCACCGAATCGATCCCGACGCTCAGTTTCGACTCGGGTCTCGTGTTCGACCGCTCGGTGCGGCTTTTCGGCCAGGACTACATCCAGACGCTGGAACCGCGGCTTTACTACGTCTACACGCCGTATCACAACCAGAATTTCGCGCCGATCTTCGATACCGCCGAAGCCGACTTCGGTCTCGCCGAGATCTACACGCCGAACACGTTCGTCGGCAACGACCGGATCGCGGACGCAAACCGCATCACGGCGGGCCTCACGACGCGCTTCATCAACCCGGCGACGGGCGATGAACGTGCGCGTTTCGTCATCGCGCAGCAGTAC
The DNA here is from genome assembly GCF_031450875.1 of Caballeronia sp. LZ001. Classification (NCBI taxonomy): domain Bacteria; kingdom Pseudomonadati; phylum Pseudomonadota; class Betaproteobacteria; order Burkholderiales; family Burkholderiaceae; genus Caballeronia; species Caballeronia sp. LZ001. The sequence goes on from NZ_JARTVX010000004.1 coordinate 3,883,660, forward strand.
TATTTCACGAGCCAGCGCGTCACGATCTCCGAGGATCAGCCGATCAACGAGGCCAAGCACTCGGACCTCATCGCGGGCGCGGCGATCAAGCTGGGAGCTGGTTTCGCCTCGGAAACCGCGTTCCAATATAATGTCGACAACAATCAGCTCGTGCGCTCGAGCATCGGCTTCGCGTTCAGCCCGGCCGACCGCAAGGTGATCAACGTCGGCTACCGCTACACGCGTTCCAACCAGACCACGCTCGTGAACGAGCCGATCAACCAGATCCTGGTGTCCGGCGAGTGGCCGCTCACGAATCGTCTCTATGCGGTCGCTCGTGTCAATTATGATCTTGCGAGTCATCGGCTCGTCGACGGCCTCGTGGGCTTCCAGTACGATGCCGACTGCTGGGCGCTTGGTTTCGGCGCGCAACGTTATGCTAATGGCGTCAACACCAGCGGTCAGCCCTCGTCCGGCACGCGCGTGCTCGCGCAGCTTACGTTCAAGGGCCTGTCGAACGTCGACAACGGCCTCGTCAGCGCGTTCCGCGCGAGCGTCCAGGGCTACCAGCCTCCGCCGCCAGCAGCGCCGCCGCTCGCCCGCTACAGCAACTACGAGTAAGCCTCGGGGAACGCAGGCGGACAAGGCATCCTCTAACACGCAGCTAAGAAGCAGTAAGGCGGCTCGCCAGAACCGCACGAGAAGCAGCATACGAACGGGCACGACCCGTATTTGATGGAGTATCTGTGGCAAACGTGAATATGTTTCGATCGACGGTAGTTGCAACAAGCGTGATCGCTGCCGCTCTGATCCTGAGTTCGCCGGCCCGTGCGCAGGCGTTGTCGAATGGCAGCAGTGCCCAAGTCACCGATTCGGTCGTCGCGATCGTCAACGACGGCGTCATTACGCGGCGCGAACTCGAAGACCGCTCGCGCCTCATCGCGCAGCGTCTGCAACAACAGAACGCGCCGGTGCCGCCCGCTGAACAATTGCAGCAGCAGGTGCTCGATCAGATGGTGCTCGAGCGCATTCAGTTGCAGCGCGCGAAGGAAGACAACATCGTCGTCGACGACGCCACCGTGAACCGCACGCTCGAGCGTCTTGCGCAGCAAAACCAGATGACGCTCGACGTCTACCGCTCGCGCATCGAGGCGCAAGGCGTGCCCTGGGCCACCTTCACGCGCGACGCCCGCACCGAACTCACGCTCTCCAAGCTGCGCGAAAAGGAAGTGGACAGCAAGATCACCGTGTCCGACGGCGAAGTGGCGAACTACATCGCCAGCCAGCGCGGTCCCGGCGCGCGCAACTCGAGCGATCTGCACCTGCAGCACATCATGTTCAAGCTGCCTTCCGACGCATCTTCCGCCGATGTCGCGAAGGTGCAGGCGCAAGCCGACGCGGTGCTTAAGCAAGCGCAAAACGGCGACGACTTCGCCAAACTTGCCAAGCAGAATTCGCAGGACACGGACGCAGGCAAGGGCGGCGACCTCGGCTTTCGCACGCCGGGCACGTTGCCGGCGGGCATCGTGTCGGCGGTGGCCACGTTGCGTCCCGGTCAGGTCGTGCCGACGCTTCTGCGCACCGACGGCGGCTTCGAGATCGTCAAGCTGGTCGAACGCCGCGCGAGCCAGGGCACCGCGGCCGATGCGCCGAAGCTCGTGCAGACGCACGTGCGTCACATTCTGCTGCGCGTGTCGGATGGCATGTCGGAACAGTCGGCGCGCCAGAAGCTGCTCGACATCAAGCAGCAAGTGCTCTCGGGCGGCGATTTCGCGAACTTCGCGCGCACGTATTCGCAAGACGGTTCGGCCTCGCAAGGCGGCGATCTCGGCTGGATCAGCCCGGGCGAAACCGTGCCCGAGTTCGAACGCGCGATGAACAGTCTGCAGGACGACGCCGTGAGCGACCCGGTGCGCAGCGAATACGGCTATCACCTGATCCAGGTGCTGGGTCGGCGCGACGCGGAAGGGTCGGCCACGCAGCAGCTCGATATCGCGCGTCAGGCCATTGGTCAGCGCAAGGCGGAACAGGCGTACTCCGACTGGCTGCGCGAACTGCGTGACACCGCCTACGTGCAGTACAAGGGCATTGCGGCGCAAGCCCAGCAGTAAAAAAGCATGAACGCCGACACCCATCCGCTCGCCCCGGCGATCACCATCGCGATCACCACGGGCGAACCGGCGGGCGTCGGTCCGGAATTGACGGCGGCCGCCTTGCAGGAAGCGCACGCGCGCTGGCCGTTAGCACGCTTCGTCGTGCTGGGCGACCGCGAGTTGCTCAAGGCACGCGCCGCGTCCTGGCCTGCCGCGCATGGTGGAATCGAGATCGAGCATCATGCGCTTGCCGCGCCCGCCGAGGCCGGCAAGCTGAACGCGGCCAACGGCCGTTACGTGCTGAATCTGCTCGATGCAGCCATCGACGGCGCGCTCGCAGGCCGGTTCGACGCCATCGTTACCGCACCGCTGCAAAAGAGCACGATCAACGACGCCGGCGTGCCTTTCACCGGCCACACCGAATATCTCGCCGAGCGCACGCATACGCCGCAAGTCGTGATGATGCTGGCGGGCACGGGCGAGCGGCCATTGCGCGTTGCGCTTGCCACCACGCATCTGCCGCTGAAGGACGTGTCCGCGGCACTGACCATCGACGGATTGGTCGAGACGCTGCGCATCATCGATCACGATCTGCGCGCGCATTTCGGCCTCGCCGCGCCGCGTATTCTCGTGACCGGGCTGAACCCGCATGCGGGCGAGAACGGTTATCTCGGCCGCGAGGAAATCGATGTCATCGCGCCCGCGCTCGAATGTGCTCGCGCGCTCGGTATCGACGCGCCGGGTCCGTATCCGGCGGATACTCTGTTTCAGCCGCGCTATCTGAAAGACGCCGATTGCGTGCTCGCGATGTTCCACGACCAGGGCTTGCCGGTACTGAAATTCGCAACCTTTGGCGAAGGCATCAATGTCACGCTGGGTTTGCCGATCATCCGCACTTCCGTCGATCACGGCACGGCGCTCGATCTCGCGGGCACGGGCCGCGCCGATGCGGGCAGCATGATCGCGGCCATCGACGCCGCCGTCACGATGGCGCGCCACAAGCACCGAGACAAGCGCGGCGTCTGAGCGTCGCGCGGTTCTTCATCCACATCAGTTTCAAAGGCGTCAGACCGATGTCCACCAGACACCAGGGCCATTTCGCGCGCAAGCGCTTCGGGCAGAACTTTCTCGTCGATCAGGGCGTGATCGATTCGATCGTCGATACGATCGCGCCGAAACGCGGCGAACGCATGGTCGAAATTGGACCGGGTCTTGCCGCGCTGACCGAGCCGCTGATCGAACGGGTGGCCACGCCCGAGTCGCCGCTGCACGCAGTGGAACTCGACCGCGATCTGATCGGCCGGTTGGAAAAGCGCTTTGGCGAGCGTCTCGTCGTGCATTCCGCCGATGCGCTCGAATTCGACTTCGGCTCGCTCGCGCTGGAAGGCGACAAGCCGACGCTGCGTATCGTCGGGAATCTGCCGTACAACATTTCGAGTCCGCTCTTGTTTCACCTGACGAGCTTCGCGCCCAAGGTGATCGACCAGCACTTCATGCTGCAGGACGAAGTGGTCGATCGCATGATTGCCGAGCCCGCCAGCAAGGACTACGGCCGCCTGTCCGTGATGCTGCAATACCGCTACGTGATGGACAAGCTGATCGACGTGCCGCCCGAATCTTTCCAGCCGCCGCCGAAAGTGAATTCCGCGATCGTGCGGATGATTCCGTTCGCGCCGCACGAACTGCCCGTGGTGGATGAGGCGACCTTGAGTGAAGTCGTCAAGGCTGCTTTCGCGCAGCGTCGCAAGGTCCTGCGCAACAATCTCGGCGCGTATCGCGACCGAATCGACTTCGACGCGCTCGGCTTCGATCTCGCGCGTCGCGCCGAAGAAGTGCCGGTGGCGGAGTTCGTTGCGCTGGCACAAGCGCTCGTGCGGGCTTGAGTGTCATAGACATAGCGCGGCGCTCGAAACGTCCGAAAGCAGCCGCATGAGACGTTCGAGCCGCATGCGCTGGTCGCGATGCAGGCCGCGCGTCGCGCTGACCTGCTGCACGCGACTGCGCCAGTACGTCTGGCCGAACAGCGAATTCGCGCCTTCCTTCGACAGGACGCGTTCCAGATGCACGATGGCGGCATCGACTGTCTGCGTGGTGTAAGGGCTCGTTGCGCTCACTTGTTCTCCTCGTTCTGTTCGTTCTTCGGCGGATGCGAGTGAGTCATTGTGCAAGCCCGCAGGGACACATCGCGTCCCGAAGAAACACGTTCCAACGCGACGCGATTCGTTCATTGCGGCTGCTATCATCGTCGCTCCGCGCGGTCATCGAGTACATCAAAAAGGAGGCAACGCCATGCGGTTCGTTCACGCGGCGGATATCCATCTGGACAGCCCGTTGCACGGTCTCGCCGCTTATGCGGACGCGCCCGCCGATCTCTTGCGCAACGCCACGCGCGACGCATTCACGAAACTCGTCGATGTCGCGCTCGAAGAGGCGGTGGACTTCATGGTCATCGCGGGCGATCTCTACGACGGCACCTGGCGCGACTACAACACGGGCATCTTCTTTTGCCGCGAGATGGGGCGCTTGCGACGCGCGGGCATTCCGGTTTATGTGCTCTTCGGCAATCACGACGCCGAGAGCGAGATGACGAGCCAGTTGCAGCTGCCCGACAACGTGCACACGTTTTCGAGCAGAAAGCCGCAGACCTTTCGACTCGACGCCCTGAAGGTGGCGCTGCACGGCCACAGCTTCAAGGAAAAAGCGGTCACGACGAATCTCGTCACCGCGTATCCGCAGCCGGTCGAGGGCTACTTCAACATTGGCGTGTTGCATACCGCGCTCGAAGGCAGCGCGGCGCACGCGAGTTACGCGCCGTGCTCGATCGCCGAGTTGCACGCGCGGCAATATCACTACTGGGCGCTTGGCCACGTGCACGATTTCGCCATCTGGCAAGAGGCCTCCACGATCGTGTTTCCTGGCAACTTGCAGGGCCGCAATATCCGCGAAACGGGCCGGCGCGGTGCGGTGATCGTCCACGTTTCGGAGACGGAAGAGGTGAGCGTCGAGCGGCTTTTCATCGATGTCTTGCGCTGGGAGTCCGTTATCGTCGATGCCAGCGAAGCCGTCACGCTCGATGACGTCGCGCTCGCGGTCGGACGCGCGCTCGATGCGCTCGTCGAATCCGCCGCGCAACCCGTGCCGCTCGCGGTGCGGGTGACGATCACCGGCGCGACCGAAGCGCATGGCGCGCTATTCGGTCTCGAAGCGCAACTGCGCGCCGAAGTGCTGGCGCAGATCGCGGCGATCAGCCACGACCGTCTGTGGCTGGAAAAAGTGAAGATCGCGACGCAGCCGATCGTGCATTCGAGCGCGGCGGGCGAACCGTTCGCCGGCGGCGCCGATGCGCTCGCCGACCTGCACGCCTTGTTGGTCGAAGCCGAGTCCGACCCGGAATTTCTAAGCATGTTGAAAGAGCGTTTGATCGGTCTGGCGTCGCAGGCGCCGAGCGAATTACAAAAGTCGGTGCCTGAACTCGAATACGTGCGCAACGACGATCTCGCGCGGATCGTCGCCGAAGTGCGCTCCGGTCTGATCGCCCAACTCGCGGATGCGGAATAGGCTCATGCGCATCGGCAAGCTAGAACTGATTCGCTTTGGCAAGTTCACGGATCGCGTCATCGAATTTCCGGCGGCGCCCCAGGATTTTCACTTCATCGTCGGACCGAACGAGGCGGGCAAGTCGACCATCAAGACGGCGATTGCCGAATTGCTGTTCGGCATTCCGCAGCGCTCGCCGCTCGCGTTCGTGCATCCGCAGAGCGATCTGCAACTCGGCGCAACGCTGCAACTGAACGACGAGACGCTCGCGTTTCATCGCACCAAGAGCCGCAAGGCGTCGCTTGCCAAACCCAATGGCGACGCGCTCGCCGCCGATGCGCTCGCGCCCTTCATCGGCACGGCGGACAAGAGCTTCTTCGAGCAGATGTACTGTCTCGGCCACGAAGGATTGATTGCGGGCGGACGAAGCATTCTCGATGCATCGAGCGATGTCGGGCAGGTGCTGTTTCAATCGGCTGCGGGCATTGCGAGTCTTGGCGCCGTGCGGCAACGCCTGGCCGAGGAAGCGGACGCGCTCTGGGCCAAGCGCAAGTCAGGCGACCGCGCGTATTACATCGGCCTCAAGCAATTCGAGGAAGCCACGAGCGAACTAAAGATGGCAAGCGTGCGCACGACGCAATGGCGCAAGACATATACGGCGGTCGACGAAGCCGAGGAGCGCGGCCGCGCGCTCGAAACGCGTCGCGCGGAACTCGAAGCGAAACGCGGCAAGCTGGAGCGGATTCGCCGCGTCGCCCCGTATTTGAACGTGTGGCGCGAGAAGGCGGCCGAGCTTGCGGAACTCGGCGAAGTCACCGAGCTTCCCGCCGACGCCGAAGCTGTCTTGCAAAGCGCGCTGACACGGCTTGCATCGGCGCAAACCGCGCACGAGCTGCACGCGAAGGCGACGGCGCAACGTCAGGCGGAGCTGAACGAAATCCGTATCGACCACGCGTTGCTCGCGCTGGAAACCCGGATACGCGCGCTCGACACCACGCGTCATCGGTGCGCGCATCACGCGACCGACATCGCGCGACTCGAACACGATGTCGCCGCGCGTCTGCGCCAAGTCGCGCAGGATTGCGCGGAACTCGGCTGGCCGCAAAACGAAGCGGGCGCGCGTCAGGCGCTGCCCGGACAGCTTGCGTTGCAGACGGTCACGAGCCTGATGCGCGAACGCGGCACGTTGGAGACGGCGGCGCGCAATGCGGCGCGCTCGGTCGATGAAACGCTCGCCCAGATCGGGACATTGAAGGCGCGACTTGGCGGCATCGCCGAGGGCGAGGTCTCGCAGGAGTTGCGTCGCGCGCTGCGGCAGGCGCAGAAGTATCGCGAAACGGGCGCGGCGCAAGACCGTCTCGGCGACGCGCGCCGCGAAGCCGCGCATGCGCTCGAAGCGGGCCTTGCATCGCTTGGCCAATGGTCGCGGCCAATTGCCGAACTGCAAGCGATGAACTTGCCGTCGATCGAGCGTATCGCCATCTTGCGCAACGAGCGGCAGGAGTTCGCGCTTCGGCTGACGCGCGCCGCCGATCGCATGAACGAAGCGCACGACGCGCTGCACGCCACGCAAGCCGAACTCGCCGATTTCACGCAGACGCATGATGTCGTCACGGGCGATCAGGTTCGCGGTGCTCGCAAGACGCGCGATACCGCGTGGCACGCGCTCAAGAGTGGCGCGACGCCGCTCGATTCGGGCGCGCCGCTTTTCGAGACGGCGATGCACACCGCCGATGACCTTGCGGACCGCAGACTCGATTCCATCGGACAAGCCACGCAGTTCAGCGCGTTGCAGCGGCGCGTGGCGGTCGATCAGGAAACGCTCGCACGAAGGCAACGCAGCGCGGACGAAGCCGCAAAAGCGCTCGCGGACGTCGATGCGGCGTGGCACGCGCTCGCATCACAAAGTCAGATCGCGGAGATGGCGCTCGACGACGTCCCTTCATGGCTCACGCGTCGCGAGCACGTAATCGAGGCGGCGCGCACGCTTGCCCGGCGCGCGGAAGAGTTCGAGCGCGAAAGCGCCGAAGCGGCCACGCGCCATGAAGACCTCGCGCGGCATTTGCCGTTGGCGGAAGCCACCGCCGACTTTGACGCGCTCTGCGACGCCGCCGAAGCGCATATCGGCGCCATCGACGAAGCGGTGATCGAGCGGCGTCATATCGTCGGGCAACTCGACGAAGCGCAAGCGGAACTGGTCACGCGGCAGAACACGGCCAAGGCCGCTGCGCTTGCCTTCGAGCGATGGCAAGCCGAATGGTCGCAAGCCGCGGCGAAAGCGGGCGTGGCGGCTGCGGTGGACTCGCAGGCGGCGGCCGAATTGGCCATTGGTATCGTCCACAAGATCGGCGAACAGCTCGTGCAGATCGACGCCATTCGCCACGGACAGATCGACGCCATGCGCGCGGCGCTCGCCTCGTTCGAGTCCGATGCAAGGCAGCTCGCGCTTGAACTCGATGGCACGAACCATGTGCGTGAGCCCGGCGCAATCGCGGCCGAACTCTCGGCGCGGCTCGATACCGCGTGCGCGGCGCGTGCCGATGCCGAGCGTCTGAAGAAGGAACTGGCATCGGCGAGCGAGCAGGTGAGCCGGGCCGAGGCGGGCGTCGAGGAAGCGAAGTCGGCGCTGCGTCCGCTTTACGAGCGGGCCCGCGTGGACAGCGCGGAGTTGCTCGCGCCGCTCATCGGCAAGTCGCAGAAGAAGCGCGCGTTGCTCGCCGCGATCGATGCCGCGCGCGATGCGCTGATCAAAGGTGGCGACGGCCTCGCGCTCGACGTTCTGATCGCGGAAGTGGAGGGCGCGGACCTGTCCGGTCTGCACGGCGAACTGTCGCTGATCGGCGCGGCGCTCGGCGATTCCGTGAAGGCATCGAGCGAACTGGCGACGGAGCTCGATGCCGCGCGCCGCGAACTCAACGCGATCTCGGGCGAAGGCAACGCCGCGCGCGCCGAAGCGAAGCGGCAGGAAGCGCTATCCGTCATGGCCGATGCCGCCGAGCGCTTCGTCAAGGTGGAGACGGCATCTACGCTCCTGAAGTGGGCGATCGACCGATACCGCGAACGCCGTCAAGGCCCGATGCTCACGCGCGCAAGCACGATTTTCTCGGAGCTCACGCTCGGCGCGTTCTCGCGGCTCGCCGTGGATTACGACCGCCAGCCGATGGCGCTCGCCGCCATTCGCGAGAGCGGCGAACACGTCGAGATCACCGGCATGAGCGAAGGCACGCGCGATCAGCTTTATCTCGCGCTGCGTCTGGCTGCGTTGGAGGAGCATGCCGAGAAGGCGTCGCCGCTACCGTTCGTGGCCGACGATCTCTTCATCAATTTCGACGACGGCCGCGCGCGCGCCGGCCTGCGCGTCTTGAGCGCAATCGCGATGCACACGCAGGTGATTTTTTTGAGCCATCACGATCATCTCGTGGACATGGTGCGCGAAGTGTTCGGACCGAAGGTCAACGTGCACTTCATGCGCTAGGCGGTTTCACTCGCACGTGCATACCGAGCCGCGAGCTTGCGGAAGTCGTCCGCGAATTCGTCGCGCAGCGTTTGCGGCGCGAGAATCTCGACGCCCGCGCCGAGCGCGCGCAGCCACCAGCGCAGCTTGAGGCTCGGCGTCACCGTGCCGGTCACCTTCATGCGGCCGTCGGGCAGCATGTCGATGTGCTGATCTTTCGACATCGGCGACTCGCGTAGCTGGTTGCCCGAACTGCCTTCGAACGCGAGTTCGAGGCGCACGGGGGGCTCGGGCAGAAAGTCGAAGACCTGCTGCGTCTCGATGTACTTGCGCAGCTTGAAGTCTTCGGGATACGTGAAGGACTCGCCCGACTCGGACACCGAACGAATGCGGTCCAGCCTGTACAGCGCGCGCACCCATTCCTTTTCGCCTTTTTCCGGGCGCGGCGCACGGCCCGGGTCCTGCGCGACCATGTACATCACGCCAGCGGATTCGACGAGCGCGAGCGGCCAGAGCGTCCTGGTTTTTGGCGCGTCGCCTTGCTCGCCTTTGTACGCGGCGCGGTACTGCACGAGCAGTTCGCGCTCGAAGAAAGTCGCTGTCGCCACGGCCTGAAAGATGTCCGGACGCAGCTTTGGACGAATCAGCGTGAAGGCGCCATCGACGGAATCGATCTTGTCCGCCCACGCGCGGTAGATGCGGCTGTCCGCCTTTTCCTGCGAGAGCCGCGCTTCGGCTGCCTTGAAGAGCGGGTCGATGTCGCGCGTGACCGCGTTCGGTAGCTTGTTGCCGGCAAAGCGCTGCAGGATGTGAAACGCCACCGCTTCCGATGCGCTCATCAAGCCGACGCCTTCCTGCAGACCATGCAGCCACGGTTTGCGTTGCCAGAGCAGTTCACGGCCGTTTTGCATCGACATGACGCGCGATTCGGCTTCGAGCGCGGTGAGATGCCGCTGCACTTTTTTCGTGTATCCAACGCGATGCCCGCGCTCTTCGAGACGACGGCGAATTTCGGGTGTGGAGAGCCACGCGAGCGCGTCGCGTTCGGTTGGCAGCACGCGGAGAATGGCTTCGTCGAGGCTCGAGGTCATGACGGTGCGTTGGGTTGGAAGCGGAGAGGTTTGATTATAGGCAGCATTGGGACAGAGGATGTCTCGAACGGTCGAGCGCTGTTTAGGATTGTTCTAGTGACGTTTCGCGCGGCGAGCGGAAAGAATGCCCACGGTTAAACGAGCGTCGAGGAGCATTCAGAAGCATGAGCAAACGAGAGCAAGCCAACGAGGAGCTTTTACAGAAGCTCAAGGGCCGGACAACACATGCCATCCAGCGGTATTTCTTCTCGCACGGCGTGTGCGTGAGCCGGTTGGACATTCATCGCGCGATGCGGCTGCCGGAACACGAACCGACTTTTCTCGCGCTGAGACCTTCGTTTGCGCAGGTCAACGAAGCGATCGGTTTGCTGGGCGATATCGGATCGTTGTCGCTTCCGTCGAAGGAAAAGTCGATGCGCGCGGTGTACGAGATCGAAGCGCGGTTGCAAGAGCGGCACGGCGCCGTCGACGGATTGGATGCGGCGCTCGCGCGACTCGATGTGGCCATGCGTTCGGTGCCAGCCCAGCCAAAGCTCTGGCCTCATGCGGCGTGGGGCCTGTTATTGCTGACGATGGCTTACATCGAGTGGCCATTCGCGCTCGCCGGACTGATCGTGTTCGGCGCCGGACTTGGCAAGCACTTGAAGTACAAGCGGCGCCGTGCAGACGCGGATCGCGCTGTGAGCGAGGCCAACGCGAACTTTGAATCGGTAGCGGCGCTTGAGTTGACGCCAAGGGTCGAATTGCTCGAACGATGAAGACTGGTGCTGGTGCGAAGCCAGCGAAGAAAAAGGAAAGGGCCGCGCTAAGCGCGGCCCTTCGATTTCTTTGGTAGGCCGTACGGGATTCGAACCTGTGACCAACGGATTAAAAGTCCGCTGCTCTACCAGCTGAGCTAACGACCCAAAGAGGCGAAATTATAATCGGCCGTTTCGGATTCTGTCAAGGCAGCGCGGGCTGCGCGCGCATCGACGAAACAAAGAAAAACGCCCGCGGCGCAACGGCCCGCGGGCATTCGTCTCGAGAGGCGCGAAACCCGAAAGCTTCGCTCGATGCTTCGATGCTTCTTGTCACTTCACCTGCGACATCTTGCTCTGCGCCGACTGTGCGACTTCAGTGCCGGAATACTGCGAGATGATCTGCTGCAGCGTCTGTTTAGCAGCCGCTTTCTGACCCTGTTCGATCTGGTTATTCGCGATTGCGAGCAACGCCTCAGGCGCTCGCGGATGCGTTGGGTACGTCTTCACCAGATTCTGCCAGACCGCAGTCGATCCCTTGTAGTCGCGCTGCGCATACAGCGCGTTGCCGAGCCAGTACTGCGCGGTCGGCTGATACGGGCTCTGCGGATACTTCGAGACGAATGCCTTGAACGAAGTCGCGGCATTCTTGTAGTCACCGTTGCGGAACTCGGTCGATGCCGCGTTGAACGCTTCCGTCTCGCCAGGTTGCACGGCGCCCGATACGCCGTCGATAGTCTGCTGCTGCGGCTCGAACTTCTTCAAGCGCGTATCGAGGTCGGCGTAATAGTCTTTCTGCTGCTTCTGCAGCGTGGCAACCTGATTGCCCAGATCCTCGTTCTGCCCTCGAAGCGTCGCGACCTGCTGATTAAGCTGATCGATACGATTCGACTGATCGAGGATCGTGCGCTGCGCGGCGGACAACTGGTTGCCCAGACTGTCCGTTTTCGTGCGCAGATCGAGTACGGCCTTGCGCGCTTCGTTGTCGTCGAAGACGCCAGCGTGCGCGGGCACGGCAAGCATCGTCGAACCTGCGACGCACGCGGCTGCGGCAAGGCGCAGCAAGGAAAAGCGATACAACATAGGGCAACTCACCCGTGACTAAGTTACGTTACGTGGACTACTGCTATTGCTGCTGTTATTGCTGGTAGGCGAGATCCGCACGGCGGTTCTGGGCGTACGACGAATCGTCGTGACCCGTCGCCATCGGCTTTTCCTTACCGAGGCTCACGGCTTCCATTTGCGAATCGGCAACGCCCATCAACGACATGGCGCGACGCACGGCTTCCGCACGCTTCTGACCAAGCGCCAGGTTGTACTCGCTCGTGCCGCGCTCGTCGGTGTTGCCTTGAATCAGGACGTGACGTTCCGGGTGGCTCTTCAGGTACGTCGAGTGTTGTTGCAGCAGCGGCTGATAGTCGTCCTTCACGGCGTAGCTGTCGAAGTCGAAGAAGATGCTGCGCTTGGCGAGCGGGCTGTTCGGGTCGTTCAGCGGGTCGATGTTGACCTGCTTGACGTCCGTCGGGTTCGGCTGCGTGCCGACCGAGCCCTTGTTCGCGCCTTCATCGAGCTTCACGCCCGAGTGACAAGCTGCCAATGCGCCGACCATCGCAACTGCCAGGCCGATACGAAGTTTCGACATCATGGTACCTCTCCTTGTGTTGTAGCTGAACGTTGTATTTGAACGTGTTTGCTGAACTTACTGCATGAACGGACCCCAGGACGGCTCGCGCACCACACCGCCCTGTACGGACAAGACTTGCCGCGTACGACCATCGGTCGATACGGCTGCCAACACGCCACGTCCGTTCACTTGGGTGGCGTAGAGGATGTACTGACCATTCGCCGCGAAGCTCGGCGATTCGTCATGCGTCGTGTCGGTCAGCCCCGTCGCCGTGCCGGACCCGAGGTCCTGCAAATACAGCTTGAAGCCGCCACCGGTGCGCGAAATGTACGCGAGTTGCTTGCCGTCCGGACTCACGCGCGGGCTTGTGTTGTAGCTGCCCGTAAACGTGACCCGCTGGGCCGCGCCGGCGTTTTCACCCGCCGCCGGCATCTTGTAGATCTGCGGTTGGCCACCGCGATCGCTCGTAAAGTAAATGGAGTTGCCATCGGGCGAGAAGGCCGGCTCGGTATCGATGGAACTGCCTTGTGTCAGACGACGCAGGCCAGAGCCGTCCGCGTTGACTTCGAAAACCTGCGTATTGCCGGTGCGCGACAAAGCCACGGCCAGCTTGCTGCCGTCAGGCGACCACGCCGGCGCACTGTTGTTGCCCTTCTGATTCGATACGACCACGCGCCGCCCGGTCGGCAGATCGTGGATGTAGACCACCGGCTTCTTCTTTTCGAACGACACGTAGGCGACCTTCGTGCCGTCCGGCGACCATGCCGGCGAAATGATTGGCTCCGGGCTGGAAAGGGCGATCTTCGCGTCCTGACCGTCCGAGTCCGAAATCTGCAATTGGTAGCGTCCGCCCGTCTGAATGACGTACGACAGACGGGTTGCGAACACGCCGCGGCCACCGAGCAACTTGGCGTAGATGTAGTCCGCGATCTTGTGTGCGCTCATGCGCAGGCCGCTTTCGGCGGAAACGAGCGACAAACCGCCGAGATTCTGCTGCTTGACCGTGTCGTAGAGACGGAAGCGCACTTCGTACTGGCCGTTCGGCAGCTTGTTCACGCTACCCGATACGAACGCGTCCGCGCCCTTGGCTTTCCATGCGCCGAGATCGACGGAATCAGTCTCGGAAACCGGCGTGCCGCCCGCGTCGATGTTCGTGAATTTGCCGCTTCTCTGCAGGTCCTGACGAATGATCGCGCTGACCTGTTGCGGTGAGCTGCCCTCATTGGCGAAGTTGGCCGTGGCGATCGGAAACTGGGTAGAACCGACGCCAGTCACGAGCACGTTCAACTGGGCATGTGCGGCGGTACCGGCGGCGATCAGACAGGATGCGACCAGCGTTTTCAAGCCAAGCTTCTTCATCAAACTCATGCTGTATTCGTTCCAGAAAAATGCGTTTTCAAGTGACCCGAGACTGCACAAACAGACCCCCGATTGCACGATTCGTTCCCGTGCGGCAACGGTCTTGCGCTTTGCAGTGATCCCGCGCAATCAACTGCCAGCCGGGCGCAGCGTGATCGTAAATGACCCCGGCGCCTGGTCGTTAATGTCCTTCGGCATGGGATCGGAGCGCTGCACCGCGCGCAACGCGGCAGCGTCCCACTGCTCGTTGCCGCTCGACCGCGTAATGGTCGCCGAAAGCAGCGTGCCCGAAGGCGCGCAGCGCACCGACACGACCGTTTCCAGCCCGGACGTTTCGCCCGACCAGATGATATTCGGCCGCACGCGACGCTGCACCTTCTCGGCATAACCCGCCGACGCCGCGTTGCCGCCCGCGCCCTTGCCGGTGCCACCCTTGGCCAGCCCTTCGCCGCTCGAATTCGTGCCGCCGCCGAGCTGCCCTTGCAGCTGCGCGAGGCGCGACTTGCGTTCGGCATCGACCTTCGCCTTCGCTTCCGCATCCGCCTTGGCTTTTGCCTGCGCCGCGGCCTTGGCCTTGGCTTGCGCATCGGCTTTTGCCTTGGCTTCGGCATCGGTTTTCGCCTTGGCTTCCTTCTGTTCCTGAAGCTGCTCGGCCTTTTGCGCTTCGGCTTGTTGCTGCTGACGCGCCTTGTCCTGTTGCAGCTTCGCCTGCTGTTGCTTTTGCAGGTCGGCCTGACGTTGCTGTTCGATCTGCTTCTGCTTGTCCTGCATGGCCTTCTGCGCGGCGGCTGCCGCGGCGGCTTGAGCGGCGACTTGCTGCTGGCGCTTCGCTTCGGCTTCCTGCTGCGCCAATTCCTGCTGGCGGCGCTGCTCGGCCAATTGTGCATCGCGTGCGGCGGCTTCCTGCTTACGCTTCTTTTCCTGCAGCGCGATGTCCGCGTCCTCGTCCTTCGCGGGCGGCGGCGCAGGCTGCGGCTTCACGGCCACGGGCGGCGGGGGCGCGACGCGCGGCGCGGGAGCAGGCGTGTCGGGAATCTCGGTCCACAGTTCCGCCTCGGCTCCGGCGGGAGTGTTGTTCTGCCAGTTGATGCCGTGATACAGCAGCCAGCCAAGCAGCAAGTGCATGACGGCGGCGAGTGCGAAAGCGCGGCCCGTACCGCGTTCGCGCGGCGGGCGGATGGGTCGCGCTGATGAGCCGCGCGTCTGCCGGTTCTGCAAAAGGGTCATTGCGATTTGACGAGCAATCCGACGCGCTTCACGCCGCGCGCCTTCATATCGGACATCACGTTCATGACGACTTCATACTTCACGGTCTTGTCCGCCGCGATGACGACGGGTTGATCCGGATGCGACTCCTGACGATTGAGCACGAACGTGTTCAGGTCGTCCTTGGTCATTCTCTGCTCTTGCGTCGCGCCGCCTTCTTCCTTGTAGCGCACGTTCATGCTGCCGTCGGCTTTAATATTGATGACGAGCGGCGGCTGCTGTTCCTGCGGCTGCGCGTTGCCGACGGTCGGCAAGTTGATGATCGAAGGCGACACGAGCGGCGCCGTCACCATGAAGATGACGAGCAACACGAGCATCACGTCGATATACGGCACGACATTGATGTCGGCCATGGCGCGGCGCGAACTGCCGCGCATGCTGGAACGGGACGAGCCTGCCATCGTGACTCCTTAGTGCGCCTGACGCTGCAAGATGTTCGAGAACTCTTCGATGAAGGTCTCGAAGCGGATCGCCAGACGGTCGATATCGTGAGCGTAGCGGTTGTAAGCGACCACGGCGGGAATCGCGGCGAAGAGGCCGATCGCGGTCGCGACGAGCGCTTCGGCAATGCCGGGCGCCACGTTGGCGAGCGTTGCCTGCTGTACGTTTGCGAGGCCGCGGAACGAATTCATGATGCCCCAGACCGTGCCGAACAAACCGATATACGGACTGACCGAGCCGACCGATGCGAGAAACGCGAGATTCGCTTCGAGCACGTCCATTTCACGCTGAAAGGCAGCCCGCATGGCGCGGCGCGAACCGTCGAGAATCGCGCCCGGATCGGTGATGCGGCGCTCCTTGCCCTTCAAGAACTCGCGCATGCCCGATTCGAAGATACGCTCGAGCGCGCCGATGGTGTGACGGTTGTTCGCCGCGCTTTGATACAGCGCCTGCAGGTCGCCGCCGGACCAGAAATCGCGTTCGAAACGCTCGGTTTGCGCGCGCGCGCGCCGAATGGCGAACCACTTGCGGAAGATGAAAGTCCACGACAGCAGCGAGAGCAGAAGCAGCAGGGCCATGACGGCCTGCGCGAGCAGGCTCGCATGAATGACGAGAGATACGATCGACAAGTCTTGTGTGTTGTTCATAAAAGTCCGCTGCTTCCACCCGCTATTAGCTGCTATTTACGTCCGGAAAAGGGGCTTCCGGTCAAAGGCGCGTCAGGCTTTCGTGACCGCGACATTAATAAAACGAAAGCCGCCTCGTGGCCGGCTCTTGCTCGTGAAGCGTTCAAACCGGGTGCGCGCGATGCTCGTCCGCGGCAAGCACGACCTGCCCGGCATGAGGCCCGCGCCTCAATCCTTCGAGAACTCGTTCGGGAATACCGGCGGGGCGAATCGTTGCGCGATCCACCGAAGCGACGCGAATATCGCCGCTTGCAAGAAGAACCGCGTCACGCCACGCTTCCTGATGAAAATCCACCGATGCGCGCCCGAGCCGCGCGATACGGCTCACAATGCGAATGGAGTCGTCCAGGCGCGCGGGAGCCGAATAATCGACGGATGTTCTTCTCACGACGAACACGATGCCGGCCGATTCGGCCAGCCGCTGCTGGTCGATACCGCACGCGCGCAGCCATTCGGTGCGCGCACGCTCGAAGAACTTCAGGTAGTTCGCGTAGAAGACAATGCCGCCCGCGTCGGTGTCCTCGTAGTACACCCGAATCGGCCATTCGAAATTCAACGAATCACTCACCTTTGCGCCGCCCCGCTCGCGCGGAGGCTTTTGGACCCGCTCCGGCTCGCTTTTTGACAAATAAACATCCGCGGCATTTTACCGGAAGCGGAAGTTGGGCCACCAAATACAGTCGATTCCTCTTACGAGCCGCGGTGTATTTGCAACGGTCCGAAGGTTTGGGCCACGGGCATGAGTTCGATCGCGTTGATATTCACGTGCGCGGGGCGCGTCGCAATCCAGTAGATGGCGTCGGCGATATCCTCGGCGGTGAGCGGCTGCACGTCCTTGTAGACGGCGCTGGCCTTGTCGTCGTCGCCCTTGAAGCGCACGTTGGAGAACTCGGTGCCGCCGCACAGGCCCGGCTCGATATCCGTCACGCGCAACGCGGTTCCGGCGAGGTCGGCGCGCAGGTTCAGGCTGAACTGCCGCACGAACGCCTTGGTCGCGCCGTACACGTTGCCGCCCGGATACGGGTACGACGCCGCGACCGAACCCAGGTTGAACACGTGACCGCGATTGCGCGCAACCATGCCGGGGAGGACGGCATGCGTGACATCGACGAGTCCCATGCAGTTGGTGTCGATCATGTTCTTCCAGTCGTCGAGATTCGCGCGTTGTGCCGGTTCGAGACCGAGCGCGAGGCCCGCGTTATTGACCAGCACGTCGATCTGGGCGAACGATTCGGGCAGCGAGGCGATGGCGCTCTTGATGGCGTTGCTGTCGCGCACGTCGAGTTCGACTGGCAAGAGCGAGTCGCCGAGTTCCTTCGATAGCGCGGCGAGCCGGTCTTTACGGCGCGCGGCCGCGACGACGCGATGGCCGCCCTTGACGAAAGTGCGGGCAATGGCTGCGCCGAAGCCGGCAGAGGCGCCGGTGACGAATACGATCATGAGCGGGCTCCGGAAAGTGGGGGTTGGGCTATGCCGGAGCGCGCGCGGACACACGACCGGCAACGGCGCACAGAGTACTTCCAATGATGCGATGCGGCAAGCAACTGCAAACCAGAACGATCGTGCGTTTCAAGCGTTTCGCAGACGCTCGCCAAGTTGCCTAAACCCGGCCGCACCATTACACTACAACGCTCAAACCCCGCGTGACTGGCGATAGAATCTTCGGATTCAAGGTGGAACGACCACTAGGAAGCGCGGAGTGTCGTTTTGCCGTTCGCCTGGGCAGCTGAGATCCGCGCGCCGTCGCTGCGTTGCCGGTGGCTGTCCGTTCCGCGAACCCGGATTCTTCCCTCATCCGTCGCGTGTGGACCCGTCTGGCGTCCTGCGTCTTCCTTGCGTTTTGCGTTCGTGCTTCGAACGCATCGTCACGCGCGATCCGGTCAACCTGTTTTGATCTCACGGAAAACGTATGTTTGACAGAGCCGAAAGTACCCTCGCCAAGGTCGATCCCGAACTGCTCAAAGCGATCGAGCAGGAAAATCGCCGTCAGGAAGATCACATCGAGCTGATCGCCTCGGAAAACTACACGAGCCCGGCCGTCATGGCCGCGCAAGGCTCGCAACTCACCAACAAATACGCCGAAGGCTATCCCGGCAAGCGCTACTACGGCGGTTGCGAATACGTGGATATCGTCGAGCAACTCGCAATCGACCGCGTCAAGCAACTGTTCGGCGCCGAAGCCGCGAACGTGCAGCCGAACTCCGGTTCGCAGGCCAACCAGGGCGTGTTCTTCGCCGTGCTGAAGCCGGGCGACACGATCATGGGCATGAGCCTCGCCGAAGGCGGCCACCTGACGCACGGTTCGCCCGTCAACATGTCGGGCAAGTGGTTCAACGTCGTGAGCTACGGCCTGAACGAAGCCGAAGACATCGACTACGAAAAGACCGAAGCGCTCGCCAAGGAGCACAAGCCGAAGCTGATCGTCGCGGGCGCGTCGGCGTTCGCGCTGCGTATCGACTTCGAGCGCCTGTCGCAAATCGCCAAGAGTGTCGGCGCTTACTTCATGGTCGACACGGCGCATTACGCGGGTCTCGTCGCGGCAGGCGTCTATCCGAATCCCGTTCCGCACGCGGACTTCGTGACCACGACCACGCACAAGAGCCTGCGCGGCCCGCGCGGCGGCGTGATCCTCATGAAGGCCGAATTCGAGAAGCAGATCAACTCGGCCATTTTCCCGGGCATTCAGGGCGGTCCGCTCATGCACGTGATCGCGGCGAAGGCCGTCGCGTTCAAGGAAGCGCTGACGCCGGAGTTCAAGACGTACCAGCAGCAAGTGGTCGATAACGCGCGCGTGCTGGCCGAAACGCTCGTCAAGCGCGGTCTGCGTATCGTCTCGGGCCGCACGGAAAGCCACGTCATGCTGGTCGATCTGCGCGCGAAGAAGATCACCGGCAAGGCGGCCGAAGCCGCGCTCGGCGCCGCGCACATCACAGTCAACAAGAACGCCATTCCGAACGATCCGGAGAAGCCGTTCGTCACGAGCGGCGTGCGTCTCGGTTCGCCCGCCATGACCACGCGCGGTTTCGGCGTGAAGGAAGCGGAGCAGGTTGGCAATTTGATTGCGGACGTGCTCGACGCACCGGAAGACCAGGCGAACCTCGAGCGCGTGCGCGCTCAAGTGACCGAGCTGACCAAGCGTTTCCCGGTCTATCGCTGATATTCGAACCGAGCCAGGAACCAAGCCCCGATGCGCTGCCCCTTCTGCCGACACGAAGACACCCAGGTCGTGGATTCTCGCGTGTCGGAGGACGGCGCAGCCATCCGGCGGCGGCGACGCTGTCCATCCTGCGACAAGCGTTTCACCACGTATGAGCGCGTCGAACTGGCGCTGCCGTCGGTCGTGAAGAAAGACGGCAGCCGCACCGAGTTCGATCGCCGCAAGATCGTCGCGAGCATGAAGCTGGCGCTGCGCAAGCGGCCGGTTGCGGCGGACGCCATCGAGGCAGCCGTCGCGCGTATCGAATATCAATTGCTTGGCAGCGGCGAGCGCGAAGTGCAGAGCGAACGTCTCGGCGAACTCGTGATGAACGAGTTGCGGCAGCTCGACACCATCGCTTATGTACGGTTCGCGTCGGTCTACAAGCGTTTCGAAGACGTGTCCGAGTTCGAGGACGTGCTCGAGGAATTCCGCCGCGCCGCGCCCAAAAAGACCACTTCCCGCAAGCGCTGATCGCGCGTCTGTACCGAGCATCTTTCCCCCAGTCGATCTTTTGCCCTCGGGCAGTGTGCCCCGTGCGAACGCGCGTGAACACTCGTCCATTCGGCTAATGGCGGCGCGCGTTCCTTATCGCTAGATTGAGCATTCGTTCAACTCGTCAATAAGGCATGCAGATGAGCCGCTTCTCGAATTCCGGTTTCACACTCGTCGAACTTTGCGTGGTGCTTGCCGTGATGGCGATCCTCGCGACTTTCGCCACGCCTTCGTTTCTCTCCTGGCAGGCACGCGATCAGATCGATGCCCGCGCGCGCTCGCTTTTCTCGACGCTTTCGCTCGCGCGGGCCGAATCGCTCAAACGCGGCGCGCGCGTCACGCTATGCCGCGTCGATGCGAGCCGGCATTGCCTCGCGGCGGGCAAGGCTTGCGACGCGGGTATCGCGGACTGGTCGTGCGGCTGGGGTCTGTTCGTCGATAAAGACGGCGCGCTGACGCTCTTGCGCTTGCAGCCGGCGATGACATCGGTCGCCATTGCGGGCGCATCGACGGATCTTTCGTTCACGCCGCCGATGGGCCAAGTGATCGGCGGCTTCCGTAGCTTCGATTTCGGCCCGCGCAGCGCGGATGCCAACGCGAATGCGTCGTCGCGGCGCTGCATTCGATTGGCTGCGGGCGGGCGTGCGCGCATGACTCAAGGCGCTTGCGGAGCATCGGCATGAACGCGCGATCGGTCATGCCGAGCATCAGGCGCGGCGGGCGCACTCGTTCCGTTCGCCCGCGCGGCGATTCGCTGATCGAGGTGATGATCGCCCTGTCGATCGCGGCGGTCACGACGCTCGGACTCGTCGCCATGCAAAGCGCGCTGGCAAAAGCCGAACGAACGGCGCTGTTGAGCGAACGCGCGGCACTGATTGCCGACTCCATCGGCGAGGCAACGCGTGGCAGCGCGGATAGCTCGGCCATGTTGTCGAGGTGGCGGGCGAGGGCGGCTGCGTTGCTGCCCGATGGAGACATCGCCATCTCGGATCGCGGCAACGGCGTGCAGGTCGCAACCGTCAGTTGGCATGTCGCGGAAGGCGCGGAGCCTTGTCCCGAACCGCAGGCGCGACCGCACACGTCATGCATCGCGATGTCCTTTGCACGATGAACACGCGGCTCATTCATTCACGCGGCCACACGCTGCTCGAACTTTCGATTGCGCTTGCGCTCGGGCTGTTGATCCTGGCCGCGTCGCTGTCGGTTTATCGCGCTCAGCGTGCGGGCTTCGAACGTGCCGCCGATGCCGCGCACATTCACGATGCCGGCGTCGGCGCGCTCGATCTCGTCGCTCAACAAGTGCAGATGGCCGGATTTTCGGCCGCGGGCGCGACCGACGCGCCGCTCTTCGGCTGTTCGCAGGGGCGTGTGACTGGCGCGGAGACGTCGGCGTCGTGCGAGTCGCTCGCGAGTCACTCGGACGGTCTGCAGGTCCGCTACGCGGCCGACACGGTTTCGACGTGGCCATCGACGAGCGGCACGCCTACCGACTGCATCGGCCAGACGGTTTCGGATGCGTTCGTCTTCAACCGCTATTACGCAAAGCCCAGCACGTCGAGCGGCGAGCCGGAGCTTTATTGCGAGGGCGGGGGTCGTCAGGCGCAACCGCTGGTGGAGGGCGTCGAACGGATGCGCGTCGTCTACTGGATCGCGGGTGCGCCGGCCGCGATCGACGCGTCGGCCATCGCGCGCGAACGCTGGCCGGATGTCTACGCCGCCGAGGTTTGCGTGCTCGTGCGTGGCGCGGCGATTCAGGCGAAACGTCGGGCGAACTATGTCGATTGCGATGGCGCACCAGCCGTCAGCGATGACGGACGCACACGCATGGCCTTCTGGCGCACGGTTGGCATACGCAACGCGCGAGGCGCCTCGTGAGGCGGCGCGCGCGTTCGCGCGGCACGGTGCTGCCTATCGTCCTCTCGCTCGCCGCGATGATGCTCGTGACCGCCAGCGCCTGGCTGCAAGCCTCGCTCGTCGCGACGCGCACGGCCGTGTCGGCGCGCGAGCGGATGCAGGCGTTCCATGCGGCCGACAGCGCGTTGGTCCGCTGCGTTCGCATGATTGCCGATGCGCCCGTCGTGACGAGTTCGGGCGCGCAGGAGCCCGTGGGCTGGCGCAGCAAGGCGTCGTTCGAAGGAGCGTCGGCCGTCGCCATCGAGCCGTTTGGCGACTGGCCGTATGCGCGCCGCGCGCCGCAATGTCTGATCGAGGCTTGGTCGCATACCGACCAGGCGGTGGCGGTGACGTCGTATCTCGTGACGGCGCGTGGTTTCGGAGCATCGCCCGAGACAGAGGCGTGGCTGCAATCAAGAATCGATGGCGCGACCCGACATTGGCGGCGCGTCGTGGCGAAGCCGTTTTGAGGACGAACCATGAAGGACAAGGGCTTTACGCTGCTGGAATTGATCATCGCGCTCTGCATCGTGGCGATCATCGCGACGTTCGCGGTGCCTGCGTATCGGCAGCACGTGGCGAAGGCGCATCGGCTCGATGCGGCGGCGGCGTCGATGCGCGCCGTGCAATTCCTCGAAAGTACGCGGCTCGCGCAGGCGGCGACGGATGCAATGACGCTTTCCGCCGGCATGGATCAGGCGCCGTCGAGCGGTGCGCCGGTTTATCGGCTTGCGGTGCTGCCGGAATCGGCGACGAATGGCGGATACAGCATCGAGGCGACGCCAGTCGCAAATGGTCCGATGCAGGACGATTCTTGCGGCGTATTCATCGTCGACGCGACGGGCGTGCGGTCGAACCGCACGACGGGATCAGCGGCGACTGCACTGAATAACGCGCAGTCCACCGCTTGCTGGGGAGGGAAAAATTAAACGTTCAGAAGACCGTCGGATCGACGGCTTCGGTGGTGGCTTCGGCATGCGGGGCTTTCATCTGTTGCCAGATGCGCCAGCCTTCCCAGGCGACCAAACCAAGACCGCCCCACTTCAGCGCGGGCTTGGCACCACGCACCACGGCGGTCCGCACAGGCTTGGTCAGCACGAGCGACGCCACCGAGCCGATGATCGGATACTGCTTGAAGAGCAGGCCGAGATTGCTGCCCTTGCCGCCAAGCATCGAGCTGACCGATGCCAGAATGCCGCCGATGCCGCCACCCGATGCACCGCGCTTCGGCGTGCGCCGGGTGCCGCCGCCAGGCATCAGAAAACGCAGGAAACTGAAGTGCGTGATCGACGTGCGCAGATCGTGCGTGGCCTGTTGAAGCTCCATGCGTTCGACATCGGCGCGCGCAATCAGCAGTTCCTTGCGCAGCGCGCGCATGTGCGGCGTGCGCAGCGCCTTGGCGTTGTCACGCTTGGGCGGCTTGAAGGTATCGTCTTTTTTGCTCATGGTCGGACTGCCCGTGTGAGTTCAGTGGAACGTGTCGCGGTCCTTGCGGAATTCGGCGAGCGTGTCGTCAAACATGTTCGGCGCGTCGAGCAGCGTGCTGCGAGCACGCAGTCCGCAGGCGATTGCAATCAGCGCATAAACGAGCGTGATGCCGCCAAGCGCCTGCCAGCGATACGTGTCCCAGAAGAATATGGCGATGAGCACGGTGAGGGAGATCAGCGCCATCATTGCCAGCATCATGGCGGCGAGACCAAGAAACAGTACGCCGATAAGCCGCTCCTTCTCTTCCTGAAGCTCGATACCGATGAGTTCAAGGCGCGTCTCGAAGATGGCGAAGGCAGAACTGATGATTCGTCGCAACGGTCCGGGGGACGATTGCTGCGGTGGCCGTTCGGTCGTCATGGCTTGGGTGCGAGAAGCGCGTTGGGTGCCGCTTTGATATTGTCCCGGTCGCCGCACGAGGCGGCGTTCCGGCGCGAGAGTCGATCCGCGCGCCCCGAGCGGGCGTTGGCGGTTCGGTCCTTTCTTGATGATGGACCGTGACTGTTACGAACGTAGCAATCACCGGGCCATTGTCGAGGAGCGTGAGGAAGTGCTGCTTATTTGCGGTTGATGAGAAGCCCGATCACCGTGCCGAGGCCTGCCGCAATACCAATGGATGCCCACGGGTGTTCGTGGACGTAATCGTCCGTGGCGCGCGCGGCTTTTCTGCCTCGTTCGATCACGACGACTTGTGCATCGGCGGCTTTCTCCTTCGCTTGCTTCAGTCGAGCGAGCGCGCTCTCGCGCAGTTCGGAAGCGCGTTCGCCCGTGGCGCTGGCGGCTTGCTTGAGAAGATCTTCGGCGTCAGCGAGAACGGTTTTGATGTCCGACATGAATCGCTCCTTATTGATTTCTGACATTAAAGGCTCCAATCGGTGAGGCTACCTGATTCGCAGCCAGAGATGCGATTGCTGACGAGCAGGCTGGAACCTGCAACACAGACTCCTTGCAGGTTTCATTCCACTCGATGCTAATCAAAGGAAATCGCCGCAGCCTTGTCAAACTCTCGACATCACTGACGGTGGGAGCCGATCTGACCCGTAAAAGTTTCAGCAAACTGATCGAAAGTTACAAAGAGGATCGATCAGTTCGAGTCGCACCATACGCCTTTCAGAAAAAAGCCTGAATCCCGGTTTGCGCGCGTCCGAGAATAAGCGCGTGGATATCGTGGGTGCCTTCGTAGGTATTCACCACTTCGAGATTGACGAGGTGACGCGCCACGCCGAATTCGTCCGAAATGCCGTTGCCGCCCAGCATGTCGCGCGCGAGCCGGGCGATGTCGAGCGCCTTGCCGCACGAGTTGCGCTTCATGATCGAGGTGATCTCGACCGCTGCCGTGCCTTCGTCCTTCATGCGCCCGAGTCGCAGCACGCCTTGCAGACCTAGCGTGATTTCTGTCTGCATATCGGCAAGTTTCTTTTGGATCAACTGGTTTGCCGCAAGCGGACGACCGAACTGCTTGCGATCCAGCGCGTATTGCCGCGCCATATGCCAGCAGGCTTCGGCGGCGCCGAGCGCGCCCCACGAGATGCCGTAGCGCGCCGAGTTCAGACAGGTGAACGGCCCTTTGAGACCGCGAACTTCCGGAAACAGGTTTTCTTCCGGCACGAACACTTCGTCCATCACGATCTCGCCGGTGATCGACGCGCGCAATCCAACCTTGCCGTGAATGGCTGGCGCGGACAGTCCTTTCCAGCCCTTTTCGAGGACGAAGCCGCGAATCTCATCGCGTCCGTTTTCCTCCAGCTTCGCCCAGACGACGAACACATCCGCGATAGGCGAGTTCGAGATCCACATCTTCGAGCCCGAAAGCGAGTAGCCGTTCTGCACTTTCTTCGCACGCGTCGTCATGCTGGCAGGATCGGAACCGGCGTTCGGCTCGGTGAGCCCGAAGCAGCCGATCCACTCGCCGCGCGCGAGCTTCGGCAGATACTTTTCCTTTTGCGCGTCGCTGCCGAAAGCGTGAATCGGCACCATTACGAGCGACGATTGCACCGACATCATCGAGCGATAGCCGGAATCCACGCGTTCCACTTCGCGCGCGATCAGGCCGTAGCTCACGTAATTGAGGCCCGGTCCGCCGTATTGTTCGGGGATGGTCGGGCCGAGCAGACCGAGCTCGCCCATTTCGCAAAAGATCGACGGATCGGTCGTTTCCTCGCGAAACGCCTGCGTCACGCGCGGCAGCAGCTTGTCCTGCGCGTAGGCGCGCGCGGCGTCGCGGACCATGCGTTCTTCTTCGTTGAGTTGCTGATCCAGCAAGAGCGGGTCTTCCCAGTTGAAGCGAGCGGCGTCGGCCATATGCGTCTCCTCCCATGCAGTGTCGATTGAAAAGCGCCTCGCTCCGGCGCTTGACTTACGTTCCGCTTAGCGGAACAATGTTTTGCAAATTACCTTCGAGTTTAGCACCCGATGTCTGCTGCTTTCAAACGTGGTTCTGGGCGTGAAACCGACGGCGGATCTCGCCGGAAAGCCGAACGTGCACCTTATGGCAGAACCGAAGACGCATTAGCCGGCGACTCCAAAGGCGCTTCTAGCCGCGAATCTGTCCGCGCTTCAGGCCGTGAATCGAGCCGCGAGTCCGGCCGTGAATCCATCCACGAATTCGGGCGTGTGCATGAGCGTAATCCCGGACACGCGTCCGACCGCGCTTCAGATCACGAGTCCGGCCGCCACTCTCATCTGTCGCCCAACGCATCCGACGATCGCAAGTTCGTCGTCGCCCTCGCACGCGGTCTCGATATGTTGCGCGCATTTCGCCCTGGCGAGACGCTTCTCGGCAATCGCGATTTCGTCGTGCGCACGGGATTGCCCAAGGCGACGGTCAATCGTCTGGCCTATACGCTGACCACGCTCGGTTACCTGCGTTTCGACGATGCCGCCAGCAAGTACGCGCTCGACACGGGCGTGCTCTCGCTCGGCTTCTCGCTATTGGCGGGCGCGGACACACTGGAACTCGCCCGGCCACATATGCGCGCGCTGGCGCGTGAGATCGGCGCGGCGGTATCGCTCGGCTGTCGCGATGGCCTCGACATGATCTATCTGGAAACCATTCGTAGCGAAACCGCGCTCACGCTCGGCCTCGCGCCCGGATCGCGTCTGTCGATGCTCACGAGTTCCATGGGACGCGCCTATCTCGCCGTGCTCGACGCCGATGAGCGCGCGGCCTTGCTAGAAGAATTGCGGGAACGGGAAGGCGCCGAACGAGTGGCTTCGGCGCAGCGCGCGATCGAAGATTTCGCGCGCGACGGCTGCTGCTATTCATTCCGTGAATGGCACGACGACGTCAACGCGATTGCCGCGCCGTTTCGCGACGTGCGCAATGGGCGCTGGCTGGTGTTGAGCAGCAGCGGGCCGGCGTCGTCGATGGATGAGGGTTATTTCCGCGAGTCGATTGCGCCGAAATTAAGGACGTTGGCGGGACGGCTCGCCTGAAGGACCGCTCGATTGGGCTGCTCGCGGCATCGTGAAGCAGCCGTGCTCGAAGCGTCGCCGGGCGGCGAGCGTCGCGCGCGATTGCGCAGTCGCCGCAGCTTGAGTTCATCGACCGCACGCAACCTCAGAGCATCGTGCGCACATGCCAAAGCTCCGGAAACAGCACCACATCCAGCATCTTGCGCAGATACGAAGCGCCCGCCGTGCCGCCCGTTCCCTGCTTGAAGCCGATGATGCGCTCCACCGTCGTCACATGCCGGAAGCGCCATTGCCGGAAGGCGTCTTCCAGATCGACGAGTTCCTCCGCCATCTCATAGAGCTCCCAGTAGCGTGACGGATCGCGATACACCGCGAGCCACGCCGCTTCGACCGACGCGTCGTGCGTCGTGGGCTGGGTCCAGTCGCGCTGCAGTCTTTCGGGCGCGATCTGGAAGCCACGTCGCGCGAGCAGTCGGATCACTTCGTCGTAGAACGAAGGCGTTTCGAGCGTCTGTCGCACCTGCGCGAGAATCTCCGGCCGATGCGCATGCGGCTTCAGCATCTGCTCATTCTTGTTGCCGAGCATGAACTCGATCTGCCGATACTGATGCGACTGAAACCCGGATGACGCACCGAGATACGGCCGCATCGCGGTGTATTCGGAAGGCGTCATGGTCGCGAGGACGTTCCACGCCTGCACCAGTTGCTCGAAGATGCGCGACACGCGCGCGAGCATCTTGAAGGCGGATGGCAGGGCGTCGGTATGAACCGCTTCGAGGGCAGCATGCAGTTCGTAGAGCGCGAGCTTCATCCAGAGTTCGCTCGTCTGGTGCTGCACGATGAACAGCATCTCGTTGTGGTCCGGCGAGCGCGGATGCTGCGCGGTCAGAATCGAATCGAGGCCGAGATAGTCGCCGTAGCTCATCGAATCGGAGAAATCGAGCTTGGCTTCGTGCCAGCCTGATTCTGCCGGATGCACCGCCCGTGCGGCATCGGCGGCGCCGTGGCCGAACGGACATCCGCCGCCTTTAACCTCATTCATGGCCGTCACCTCTCAAGTCACCGAAGCGCGTTCGCCAAACTCCGGCGCACGCCAGCTTTCGGCCGCGAGCACATCGCGCAAGGTTTCAACCGCGTCCCAGACATCGACGAAACGCGTGTAAAGCGGCGTGAAGCCGAAGCGCAAAATACGCGGCTCGCGATAATCGCCGATCACGCCACGCGCGATCAGCGCCTGCATCACCTCATAGCCGTTCGGATGCTCGAAGCTCACTTGCGAGCCGCGTCGCGCATGTTCGCGCGGCGTCGCGAGCGTCAGCGGAAACTCGCCGCAACGCGCTTCCACCAGCTCGATGAACAGATCGCCAAGCGCAAGCGACTTGCGCCGCAAGGTCTGCATATCCGTTTGCAGGAATACATCGAGCCCGCACTCGACGAGCGACATCGAGACGATAGGCTGCGTGCCGCACAGATATCGACCGATACCATCGTCCGGGCGATACACCGGGTCCATCGCGAACGGTTTCTTGTGCCCCCACCAGCCCGAGAGCGGCTGCGAGAATGTGTTCTGATGGCGCTTGGGCACCCACACGAACGCAGGCGAACCCGGTCCGCCGTTCAGGTACTTATACGTGCAGCCGACGGCATAGTCCGCGCCGACGCCGTTCAGATCGACCGGCACCGCGCCTGCCGAATGCGCCAGGTCCCAGACCGCGATTGCGCCCGCGCGTTGAATCGTCTCGGTGAGCGCGGCCATGTCGTGCATGTAGCCGGTGCGGTAGTTCACGTGCGTGATCATCGCGATGGCGGTGTGTTCGTCGATGGCGGCAGGCAGTTCGGACGCGTCATCGACGAGACGCAGTTCATAGCCGCGATCGAGCTGCTCGATCAAACCCTGCGCGATATACAGGTCGCTCGGAAAGTTCGAACGTTCGGAGACGATCACGCGACGTTTCGGATCGCGCTCGTTCGCGAGCTTGAGCGCCGCGGAGAGGATCTTGAAGAGATTGGCCGAGATCGTGTCGTTCACGACGACTTCATCCTCGCCCGCGCCGATGAGCGGAGCCAGCTTGTTGCCGAGCCGTCGCGGCAGCGCGTACCAGCCGGCGGTGTTCCAACTGCGGATCAGCCCTTCGCCCCATTCTTCGGCGATCACGCCGGCCGCGCGCGCGGCAGCCGCTTTGGGCGGCACGCCGAGCGAGTTGCCATCCAGATAGATCACGTCGTTCGCAAGCACGAATTGATCGCGCAGGGCATTCAGCGGGTCGTCGCGGTCGAGTGCGGCGGCGTCGTCACGGTTTTTCATCGAAAAGTCCAATTGTTCAGGGAAGATCGGGCGATCAGGAAAGCGGGCGCAGGACGGCGCGCACCGGGCTCGCATCGAGCGTCGAAAATTTGAGCGGCAGCGCGATGAGTTCGTAGTCGCCGGGCGCGACGGCATCGAGCACGAGGCCTTCGAGAATCGCCATGCCGTGCGCGCGAATCCGGCGATGCGCGTCCATCGTCTTCGATTCCTGCGGATCGAGCGATGGCGTGTCGATACCGATGAGCTTCACGCCACGCGCCGCCAATAGATCGATGGTCGCGGGCGCGACGGCACAAAATGCGCTGTCCCAAGTGTCGAGCGGCGCACTCGCGTAGGTACGCAGGAGGATGCGCGGCGGGGCGTTGTCATCGTCGAGAAAATCGGCGATATGTTCTGGCAAAACGAGCGGCGCCGCGCCAATGCAATGCACGACCCGGCAAGCGCCGAGATACGTGTCGAGCGGCACCTCGCCAATAGCCGCGCCGTGTTCGTCGTAATGCAGCGGGGCATCGGCATGAGCGCCGGTGTGCGGCGAAAGCGTGAGACGCGCCACGTTCACGGGCGAGCCCGCTTCCATGCGCCAGACGCGTTCGATACCAACGGGCGTATCGCCCGGCCAGACCGGCGTGTCGGTGGAAATCGGCGGAGAAATATCGAGAAGCGTCATGTCGGCTAACAGAAAGCGCTGGGATGCGTCAAATCATAGCCGTGCTATCTCGAAATGTGATTGCAAAAAAACTACCCAAAAACGTTGTGGCTAGAACATAATTCGATGAAACGGGCTAGGGGACTAAAAAATGACCGGATTCACGCTCGATGCAACAGATTGCCGAATTCTGGCGGTACTGCAGGAAGATGGACGGATCAGTAACCTGGACCTTGCGGAGCGCATCGCGCTCTCGCCTTCGGCGTGTTTGCGCCGCATGCGCCTGCTCGAAGAAGAGGGCGTGATTGCGAGCTATCGCGCGTGTCTGGACCGTGAGCGGCTGGGCATCGAGCTCGAAGCCTTCGTGCACGTCTCCATGCGCAACGACCAGGAAAACTGGCACGAGAAATTCGCGGCGGCCGTGCGCGAATGGCCGGAAGTGGTGGGCGCGTTCGTCGTCACGGGCGACACGCATTACGTGTTGCGCGTGCTCGCGCACAACCTCAAGCACTACTCGGATTTCATTCTGAGCAAGCTGTATAAGGCGCCGGGCGTTATCGACATTCGCTCGAATATCGTCTTGCAAACCATGAAGGACGATGCAGGCGTGCCCGTCGCGCTGATCGAACAACCGGCGCGGCCAAGCAGCCCGCCTTGAGTCTCAGGCGTTGATACTCAAGCGTCGAGGCGCTTATTCGATCGATCCCAACGTGTGGAATCCGCCGGCGTGAAACACCAGCGGAGGCGCGCTGTCGTCTTTCGCGCGCACGCCACAGCGCTCCACTTCGCCGACAAAGATCACGTGGTCGCCTTCGTCGTAGCGGCTGCGATTGTGGCATTCGAACCAGGCAATCGCGCCGTCGAGCACTGGCATGCCGGTGTCGCCCGCCGCGTGCGAGACGCCCGCGAAGCGGTCGCCCTTGACCGTGGCGAAGCGCCGGCAAAGCTCCAGTTGCGATGCCGCGAGCACGTTCACCACGTAGTGACTATTGGCGCGAAACACCGGCATCGAAGCCGACTTGGTGGCGAGACTCCACAGCACGAGCGGCGGGTCGAGCGATACCGAGTTAAACGAACTGGCCGTGATGCCGATCAACTGCCCGGATTCGGTGCGCGTGGTGATGACGGTCACACCCGTCGCAAACTGGCCGAGCGCGGCGCGGAATTCTTTCGGATCGAAGTTCGGGGTTTTGGCGCTTGTCATCGGGCAAAGTCGTCTTGTTTTTTCGCCGACCTGACGAGTTTCGCTTGGAGCGAGAGGACTTGTCATCGGTTAGAAGTGTCTTGTTTTATGCCGATCCGGACGCGCGTTTCCTCGGGGCGAAAGGGCTTGTCATCAGGTGGTGGAATCTCGTCTTGCCGAACCGGATACGTGTTGCATTCGAATCGGAAGGGCCTGTTCTCGTGTTGTCTAAAAGCTGGAGATTGGCTCGATTCTAGCGGAATCAGCCGTCCGGAACCGCCATAAGCCAGCGTCGGCAGTGTGGCCAACGCCGCTTTGTAAAAGCCGGTAAGCTCGGAGCAAGCCCTTTGCGCGCATCGAAACATCGAAGAAACCGTGGGGAATGTTGAAGAAGCGGCGAGGCGCATCCATATGGGTGATCCGCGGCATGGCCGCATGCACTTGACGAGGAGTTGCGCATGACCCAGCAGAATGAGCAGGCGAGAACCGAAACCGCGACGCTCGGCGGCGGTTGCTTCTGGTGCACGGAAGCGGTGTTTCTGGCGGTCGAAGGCGTGGTGTCGGTCGAATCCGGCTATGCGGGCGGCAAGGTGGTCGATCCGTCGTACGAACAGGTCTGCGATGGCGAAACTGGCCACGCGGAAGTGGTGAAGGTCGTGTTCGATCCGGCGATCATCAGCTACCGCGAAGTGCTTGAGATTTTCTTCGCGACGCACGATCCGACGCAGCTCAATCGCCAGGGTAATGACGTGGGCACACAGTATCGCTCGGCGGTGTTCACGCATTCGGACGAGCAACGCAAGGTCGCGCTCGAAGTGATCGATGAACTGCAGCGCGAGGATGTCTTCGGCGGCAAGATCGTCACGCAGGTCACCGCGCTCGACAACGACTACTATCCGGCCGAAGCGTATCACCAGAACTACTTCGAGCAGCATCCGAACCAGGGGTATTGCGCGGCGGTTGTCGGCCCGAAGGTCGCGAAGTTCCGCAAGAAGTTTGCGCATCGGTTGAAGAAGTGAAGGGCGGGGCGGTGTGGAGGCCGCGCTCGAGGGCGGTCTGCATACCGTGTCGGAGCCTAGAAGTCGCCGCGTTCAGTCCATGCCATAAGGCAAGGCATCTTAGCGTGCAAGTCACGCTTGAAGAAAAGACGTGACGGCATGCGAGCGGTGCCTGAAGTGCGGCTTGATAGCGATGGACAAAGCGTTCAGCCAGTACGCCGGGGAGCCCGGTCGAGTTCAGCCGTCGCACGTTATAACCCAACCGCTAGCCGCGTTGTACGCGCTCGCATTCCCGCGCAATCCCACGCGCAAGCTCGAAGCACGTAAGCGGCGCGGAACCCTCCGCCTTGTTGTTCGCCGCGATGACCACCGGCTGGCCCGCGATCGCATATCGCGCGGCCAGTTCGGCCAGCGCCTCGCGCGTGTCGCGGTCTTCATCGACTATTTGGTCGAACGGCTCGTACTTCGCCTTTGCCTGTTCGTAGCGAAAGCCGCTGTGCAAACTCCAGCGCACGACGAGCGGCCCTAGCGTTTCTTCGTCCAGCAACTCGAGCGCCTTCGCCTGGCGACGCACGTCCGGCATGCGCGCGTGCACGCCGATGCAATAGCGCACGTTCGCGTCCCGCAGCGCGCGTATGAAGCGCGGTGTCAGCATGACGGCGTCGCGCAATTCGACGGCGTAACGCGTCTCGCCTTCGAGCGGCGGAAGCGCGCCGAGAAACGCCGCCAACCGGTCGATGAAGCGCGATGGCTCGACGATCATCGCATCCGGCAGCGGCGAGAACTGGAACACGAGCGCGCCGGCTTTCGTCCCAAGCCCGCCGATGCACGGCGTCACGAATTCGTCGATGGCAATCCGCGCGTTCAGAAACGCGGGGTTCTCCGCATCGGGCGCGCCGCGCTGGCCGCGGATGAAGGCGTCGGTGACGGCGGCAGGCGCCTTCACGATGAAGCGAAAGTGCTCCGGCACCTGGCTCGCATACCGCGCGTAGTCGGCGAGCGAAAGCGGTGCGTAGAACGAGCGGTCGATGGACACGCAGCGCAACAACGGATGCGCGCTGTAGGCGGTGAGGCCGTCGCGCGAGAGCTTCGTGTTCGAATACGCGTCGCCGTAGACAATTCCGCGCCAGCCCGGAAACGACCACGTCGATGTGCCGAGATGAATGGCTTCGGGCAGTTGTTTCGCGAGCGCGTCGAGATCGGCGTTCAATGGCGCGGGCAGGACGCCGCGTGCCTTCGGCTGGCTCGCGGGCTTGCGCGGCGCGGGTTCGTCGAACAGGCCGGGTTCTGTTGCTTGCCCGTTTTCCGCCGACGCCGGCAGGCACTCTGGCTCACCGGCTGGCGCAATCTCACTCGGCGCCGTGTCGTCGAGCAGGGAGCCCTGCGCGTCGCCGTCACGCGCAGCGTCCTCTTCCGAAAACTTCGATCCCTGCTTCAGAGCGCTTTCTCGTAGATATATTTCCGCGACCACGGCAAGGTCGTCGCGCTGCGGCCCGCCTTGCGGCACACCACTTGATAGATCGACACGTCGTCGTTCTCGAACGCGTACGCGCAACCCGCGAGATACACGCGCCAGATGCGGAATTTTTCGTCATCGACGAGCTTCTTGGCTTGCTCGGCATTTGCCTCGAAGCTCTCTGCCCAGATGTCGAGCGTGCGTGCGTAATGCCGGCGCAAGCTTTCGATGTCGATCGCTTCCAGCCCGCCGCGCTGCATGCTTTCGAGCGCGAGACCGATATGCGGCAACTCGCCATCCGGAAACACGTAGCGGTCGATAAACTCGCCGCCGCCGAGCGCGGTCTCGCCGCTGTCGGCGTCGGATGACGTGATGCCGTGATTCATCGCGACGCCGTCATCGACCAGCAGATCGCGAATCTTCGCAAAGTAGCCCGGCAGATTCTTGCGTCCGACGTGCTCGAACATGCCCACGCTCGTGATGCGGTCGAATTGCCCCGGCACGTCGCGATAATCTTGCAGACGAATTTCGATCTGATCTTCGAGGCCGGCATCTTTCACGCGCTGCGTCGCGAGCTTGAACTGGTTTTCCGAGAGCGTCACGCCCACGCACTTCGCGCCGAACTTCTGCGCGGCGCGGATCACGAGCGCGCCCCAGCCGCAGCCAATGTCGAGCAAACGATGGCCCGGCTGCACTTGAATCTTGGTCAGGATGTGATCGATCTTCTTGATCTGCGCGGTGGCCAAATCTTCGTCGCCGTTTTCGAAGTACGCGCACGAGTACACCATGTTCTTGTCGAGCCAGAGCTGATAGAACTCGTTCGACACATCGTAGTGGTACTGAATGGCCTTCTTGTCCGACGCCTTCGAATGATTGAAGTAGCGCCGCACACGAGCCAGCTTGCCCGCGCTCGTGACGGTGTTCTTCGCGAGCGAATAACCGACGTTGATGATGTCCGAGAGCTTGCCCTCGATATCGATCTTGCCTTTCACGTACGCTTCACCGAGATTGTCGAGACTCGGTTCCAGCAGATAAGGCAGCGCCGTCGCGCTCTTTACATGCAACGTGACTTGCGGCGCGGCGAACTGCCCGAAGTCGTGCTGCTGTCCATCCCAAAGCACGAGGCGCGCAGGCAGGTTGGCCCTGGCCCGCACTTCCTCGACCCATTGCGTCAGCTTCTTCTCCCAGAACATGCTTGCTTCTCCGCGCTAAAGAAAATCAAGGGGAAGGCCCGCCGTGCCGGTTCTGGATGCCCGTGCATCGACGCGCCTTCATGTTCGTTGCCGTGGTGCTGCGTTTTATGACGACGTACTGCCTGCTACCGGACCCGTCTTAGGGTGCGAGCCTCTTGATATCCCACGGGCCGTCCGCGCGCTCGCGCTCATAGACGATGCGGTCATGCAGCCGCGACGGACGTCCCTGCCAGAATTCGATGGTGTCCGGCACGAGCCGGTAGCCGCCCCAATGTGGCGGGCGCGGCGGTGCGTCGCCGAATTTTTCGATCATTTCGCGCTCGCGCGCTTCGAGCGCCTCGCGGCTTTCGAGCGGCTGACTCTGTTCCGACGCCCACGCGCCAATGCGCGATCCGAGCGGCCGGGACTGAAAATAGGCATCGCTTTCCTCGGCGCTCGTCTTGACGATCACGCCTTCGACACGCACCTGACGTTCGAGCTCGATCCAGTGGAACAGCAGACTTGCCGCGGGATTGGCGGCGATTTCGCGGCCTTTGCGGCTATCGTAATTGGTAAAAAAAACGAAGCCACGTTCGTCGAACCCCTTGATCAGCACGATGCGCGCGGAGGGCCGGCCGTTCTCGTCGACGGTGGCCAGGGTCATGGCGTTGGGTTCGGGCAGTTTCGCGTCGAGCGCCTGGGCGAACCAGGTGTCGAACTGGCGCACCGGGTCCGGCGCGACGTCGGCGGCGTCGAGTGAGCCGCGAGAATAATTTTTGCGAAGGTCTGCGAGGGTGGTCATTTTTATGCAAACGCTACAGTCGGCGTCAGTATAGCCAAGGTGGTTCTTTCTTGCCCTTGCCGTGGTGAATCCGGTCCGGCTATCACCCCTTGGGTTTCGATAAGGCAGAATACGCAATTCGCGCGCTTTCTGCATGAATGGTCTACCAACTTTGTCAATTAGACAGGCGCTTGTAAGCTATGCCTGACGGGCCGCAGCGGCGTTTGGCTTGTTTTTGCCCATGCTCCGCGAAGCCCTCCCGCGCTTTTTCGGTTTCTGCTTCCACCTATGACTGCCACCATCGCTCCCAACGAGTCACCTTCCGCCGACGAGATCGCCGACCGCGACCGACGCTTCGGCGGCATCGCGCGTCTGTATGGCGCGCCTGCGCTCGCGGCGTTCGAAGGCGCGCATGTCGCGGTGATCGGCATAGGCGGCGTGGGATCGTGGGTGGCTGAAGCGCTGGCGCGCAGCGCAATCGGCAAGCTCACGTTGATCGATCTCGACAACGTCGCCGAAAGCAACACCAACCGGCAGATTCACGCGCTCGACGGCAACTACGGCAAGGCCAAGGTCACGGCGATGGCCGAGCGCATCCGTTTGATCGATCCCGCCTGCGACGTGCGGCAGATCGAGGACTTCGTGGAGCCGGGTAATTTCGATGCGATGCTCGGCGGCGGTTTCGACTTCATCGTCGATGCCATCGACAGCGTGCGCACGAAAACCGCGCTCATTGCGTGGTGTGTTGCAAACAAGCAGCCGCTGATCACGGTGGGCGGCGCGGGCGGGCAGCTCGATCCGACGCGTATTCGCATCGACGACCTGGCGCTGACCATTCAGGACCCGCTGCTTTCGAAAGTGCGCGGCCAGTTGCGCAAATTGCATGGCTTTCCGCGCGGACCGAAGGCGCGTTTCAAGGTCAGCGCGGTATATTCGGACGAGCCGCTCATTTACCCGGAAGCGGCCGCTTGCGATATCAGCGAGGGCGCGGAGCATCTGGAAACCGGCGCGGGATACGCGGGCCCGGTCGGGCTGAATTGCGCGGGTTTCGGGTCCAGCGTGTGTGTAACGGCGAGCTTTGGGTTCGCGGCGGCGGCGTTCGTGCTTCGGGCGTTGGCGAAGAAGGCGGCTTAGGGCGGCAGGTTCTTACGAGGACGTAACAACGGCGTGCCATATAGTCACAGAAGCATGAATGGTGGTGGCTTGCGTCGATGGCAGGTCGGTTTTCGCACGAATATGACGAGCGGGCGTCGCGGCAAATCCGCCAGTTGCTTGCATGCACGCGAGTCGACGTGGCCGCACGGCGAACATGCGCTGTTTGACGTCACGCGGCCAACCGCAGCCAACAAAAAAACGGCCAGCTTCCACGAGCTGGCCGTTTCTGCATCCACGAGCCGATCATGCATGCTCAATTCATCGCGGCACTCAGCCTGCGCCGCCAGTACGCCACGACATCCGGCTGATTCGCCGCGAGTTCGAACACCGATAGCATCGTCTTGCGGCCGACGTCGTCCATGAACGCGCGATCGCGCACGACGATTTCGAGCAGATGTTCCAGCGCACCACCGTAAT
The DNA here is from genome assembly GCF_031450875.1 of Caballeronia sp. LZ001. NCBI lineage: Bacteria > Pseudomonadati > Pseudomonadota > Betaproteobacteria > Burkholderiales > Burkholderiaceae > Caballeronia > Caballeronia sp. LZ001. The sequence continues at coordinate 3,920,526 of NZ_JARTVX010000004.1, forward strand.
CGCGGCCGGCGATCAAACGGTTCGCAAGCGCAAAGCGCGCTTCGAGATCGTCCGGTTTCGCGTTCACCGCCGCGATGAGATCGTCGGCGGGCGGCAGTCCGGCGGCTGCATCGGCGGCGTCGAGTTCGGTCTTGAGCGCGTTGTAGCGCGCGTCGATGCCCTGCGTCGTCTTAGGCGAAAGCAGCTTGTCTTCTTCCTTCGCTTCGTCGATCCGCCGTTCCGCGATCAGCCATTCGATCAAATCGAGGCGCGCATCTTCATAACTCGGATCGAGCGCGATCGTGGCCTTGATGCGATCGATCGCGTCCTTGCGGTTACCGCTCGCCCACGCGTCGTGCGCGGCGCGGCGCTCGGCCTCGGCGCCAGCAGGCACGAGCCGGTCGAGAAACTCGCGCAATTGGCCCTCCGGCAACACGCCGATGAACTGGTCCACTGGCCGGCCTTCCGCGAACGCGATCACGTGCGGAATGCTGCGCACCTGGAAGTGCTGCGCGAGTTCCTGATTCTCGTCGACATTCACCTTGACGAGCTTCCAGTTACCGGCGGCTTCGGCTTCGAGCCGTTCCAACATCGGACCGAGCGTCTTGCACGGGCCGCACCACGGAGCCCAGAAATCGACGAGAACGGGCGCGAGCATCGACGCGTTAATGACGTCGTTTTCAAACGTAGCGAGGGTCGTTTCCATGCGTTCTCTCCTAATGCCTGCAATGTGTCTTGAAATTAGATGGGGACGCTTGCATAACTCTCAACGGCCACGGCGTTGATTCACGCCGATGCACGTCTCATGCCTCGGGCGCGCGATTCTCGCGGCGCGCGGGCGGCAGCGGAATGAACTCCGTCTCGCCGGGAACGTGCCCCATGCGCTGCTCGCTCCATGCCTGTTTCGCGGCCTCGATCTTGTCGCGCGAACTGGCGACGAAATTCCATTCGATGATGCGTGCGCCGTCGAGCGGCGCGCCACCGAGAATCATCACGCGCGCGCCGTTCGTGCTCTCGAAACGCACCGGCGCGCCCGGTTCGAGCACGGCCATTTGCTGTTCGGGCAGCGCTTGGCCGTCGATGGACAGATCGCCTTCGACGAGATACACGCCGCGTTCCTCGTGTTCGGTATCGACCGTGAGCGAGCTGCCGCGAGCGAAATCGGCGGCGACGTAAAGCGTTGGCGAGAACGTGCGCGTGGGCGCTTGGGCGCCGAACGCGGTGCCCGCGATTACGCGCAAAGTCACGCCGTCGCGCTCGATTTGCGGCAAGGCGGACGCCGCATGATGCTCGAACGAAGGCTCGACTTCCTCGCTTGCCACCGGCAGCGCGACCCAGGTCTGGATGCCGTGCATCGTCTGGCCTCGCTCGCGTTCCTCGTCGGGTGTACGTTCCGAATGGACGATGCCGCGCCCGGCGGTCATCCAGTTGACGTCGCCGGGCACGATCTTCTGCACGGAGCCGACGCTGTCGCGATGAATGATCGCGCCTTCGAAGAGATAGGTAACCGTTGCGAGCCCGATATGCGGATGCGGCCGTACATCCAGTCCCTGTCCGGGCACGAGGGTTGCGGGACCGATGTGGTCGAAGAAGATGAAGGGTCCGACAGTGCGTGCCGCCAGTGCGGGGAGCACGCGCCTCACCGTGAGGCCGCCGACATCGTGTTGATGTGGTTTGAGCAGGACGCGGATCGACGTGGACATTGGCGGTTCCGGTAGCTGACGCGCCGGTTGCGCGCCTGGAACCGCCGATTCTACCGGCCGCTGCGGCGATGCGCTCTCATCGGGGATGTGGAAAACGCTTCATCGACTTCGTGCGGAATTACGCGTGCTTCACGTGTTTTTTACGAAGGGACCGCGCTTTTTGCAGCATGCGTGCAGAATTTGCGCAAACGTCAATTGATAGGAGAGGAAACCATGAGCAAGAATAAACTGTTGATCGCCATTACCGCAGGTCTTTTGAGCGCCACGGCTGCAACCGGCGCAATGGCCCAGACCTCGTCGGGCAACTCGTCGGCGGCCATGGGCCAGACCGACACTGGCGCGTCGACCGATGGCACGTCGTCGTCGGGCACGACCAAGCACAAGATGCGCAAGCACAGTGCGCATCCGTCGGCAGGCAAGAAGACGCCTGACGTCGAAACCGGCAACAATGCGGCAGCGGAATCCGGCCAAAGCAAGTAAGCGGTCCGGATTGCTGTGAAGCGCCCGCGCTTCCCTTGGGAGGCGCGGGCGTTTTTTTGTCTGCATGCGCCAAGACGGCAAGGCGTTGTGAGCGCAGTTTTTCACAAGCCACCGCAGAGTGCGCCCCGCTAAACTCGTGTGACTTTCAATCGAAGTGCACGAAGGAGCGGCGATGTCGCCAAGGGACTTGTTGATTGCGTCGGTGGTGATTCTCGCGTGGGGCGTGAATTTCGTCGTCATCAAACTGGGTTTGCACGGCGTGCCGCCGTTCTTGCTGGGCGCCTTGCGATTCGCGCTGGCCGCGGTGCCGGTCTTCTTCGTCAAGCGCCCGCGAATTCCGCTGCGCTGGCTTTTCGCTTATGGCCTTTCCATTTCGTTCGGTCAGTTTGCGTTGTTGTTCTATGGCATGTCGGTCGGCATGCCGGCGGGACTTGCTTCGCTCGTCTTGCAGGCGCAGGCGTTCTTCACCTTGATCTTCGCCGCCTTCATGCTTGGCGAGCGCATACGCGCGATGAACATAGCTGGACTCTTGATCGCGGCGGCCGGGCTAGCGCTGATCGGCATGCAGGGCGGCCACGCGATGACCCTCACAGGGTTCTTGTTCACGCTTGGCGCGGCGTCGATGTGGGCGCTTGGCAATGTCGTCACGAAGCGCATGGGCAAGGTCGACTTGCTGTCGCTCGTAGTGTGGGCGAGCCTGATACCGCCGCTGCCGTTTCTTGCGTTGTCGTTGATTTTCGAGGGCCCGGCGCGCATTGAAGCGAGCCTTGCGGCGATCCCGTCGATATCGATTTTCGCGATCGTTTATCTCTCGTTCATCGCGACCATCATTGGCTACAGCTTGTGGGGCAAATTGCTTGCGCGCTATCCGGCGGCGCAGGTCGCACCGTTCTCGTTATTAGTGCCGGTGATAGGTATTGCATCGGCGGCGGTGTTTCTGGGCGAGGCGCTGACACCGGCGGAAGTAGCGGGTGCGGCGCTGGTAATGGCGGGATTGGCGGTCAATGTATTCGGCGCACGCTTGAAACAGAGACTATTCCCCGTCCCGCGATAAAAAAAACCGCAAAAAAACGGACCCTTAAAGGGAAGACGCTAAAGAAAAAAGCAATACAACGGCCGACTTCCTTGAAAGTGCCAGCGAAAAAAATCGAACAGCGACTCCGAAAAAAGCTTTGATCTTGTGAGTTTTACCGAGAGCGTGAGTGGAGGGGGAGTGCACAAGGGGTTTGTGGTAAATAGCGGGGAACCAGTTGTGCTTCAGATGCCGGTTCCAAAGCTGCTTTCTTTGGTTCCTTTCTTTGCAGCAGCAAAGAAAGGGACCCCCCCGCCGGGGAGGCGGCTACTGAACGAGACTGCCCGAGAACCGCAAAAGAACCGCAAACCAACGTCTTCAAGTCATGCGACTCTTAGCCAAAGGCGGATTAGCAGCAAAATACCGCCTGATGCCTTTCATAATGGCGCTAGCCATCTTGTCCCGATAGGCATCATCGTTGAGGCGAGTCTCCTCATCCGGGTTACTGATAAACGCGGTTTCGACGAGAATCGAGGGAATATCCGGTGCCTTGAGCACGGCAAACCCTGCTTGTTCGACCGACCCCTTGTGCAGTTTGTTAATGCCCCCGATTTCATTCAGCACGAAACTCCCATACCGCATGGAATCGCGAATCTGCGCCGTAGTGGACATGTCGAAAAGCGCGCGATTCACGCTAGCGTCTTGCGATTTCACGTTGATGCCACCGACCTGATCCGACGAATTCTCCTTGGCGGCCATCCACCGCGCCGCCGCGCTCGACGCACCATGTTCCGACAACGCGAAAACGGAAGAACCACGCGCCGAAGACTCGGTAAACGCGTCCGCATGAATCGACACGAATAGATCGGCGCCGACACGCTGCGCCTTCTGCACACGCACATTGAGTGGCACGAAGAAATCGGCATCACGCGTCATCATGGCGCGCATGTTGGGTTGCGCGTCGATCTTCGCGCGCAGCTTCTTCGCGATATCGAGCGCAATGTGCTTCTCATACGTCCCCGCGCCGCCGATAGCGCCGGGATCTTCGCCACCGTGACCCGGATCGATGGCCACAGTCAGAAGGCGCGTCGTCCCCGAGCGATCCTGCTTGGGCTGCGAGAACGTGTATTGGTCGCTGTCGTCGTCATCCTTCTTCGCGATCACGGGCGGCACGACGCGCGACGGCTTCGGCACGGATGGCGCAGGCATAGGCACGGGCTTCGGCGCCACCGACGCAGTGTTGTCCGGGGCATCGCCCTGAGCGTACTTCTGGAAAAACTCGTCGGTCGAATCCTGCGAGAGCGATTTCTGCGGCGTGGCCTGCCCCGAAAGCGTGGCGGGCGGCGGCGCGGAAGGATTCGGATTGGCGCGGTCGAAGGCCTCCTGCTTGTGCTCGGACTGCGCGAGCAGTTCCATCAGCGGATCGGGCGCGACGGCCGGGTAAAGATCGAACACGAGCCGATACTTGTAGCTGCCAATTGGCCCTAGCGTGAAGACCTGCGGCTTCACCGAACCCTTGAGGTCGAACACCATGCGCACGACATGCGGCTGGTACTGACCGACGCGCACCGATTGAATCTGCGGATCGTTCGGCGTGATCTTCGAGACGAGATCGCGCAGCGACTGATCCAGATCGATGCCGTTCAGATCCACGACGAGTCTGTCCGGGCCTTGCAGCGTCTGATTGCTGTTCGTGAGCGGCTGGTCGGATTCGATGGTCACGCGCGTGTAATCGCGCGCGGGCCAAACGCGCACGCCGAGCACGGAACTCGCGTGCGCGAGCTTCGGTGCGACGAGCGCAAGCGCAAGCGTCGATGCGCCCGCGCGCAGCACCTGACGCCGCCGCCAGTTGTGCGGCGCGCTCGCACCCGATTCGATCGAATGAAACGGCTTGATCAGCATCTTTCGAGACATGTCTTTCCTGTTTCGCTAAACGCCCGCGCATTCAGCACGCGGCCTTCTTCGACTTCACGGCTCTCGTCGGGCAAGGCAAGTTCGAACACGAGGTCCGGCACGCCGAGCAGTCCGCCTGCTTGCTGCGGCCATTCGATGAGGCACACCGCGCCGCGATCGAAATACTCGCGAAAGCCGGCATCGGCCCATTCGGCGGGATCGGCGAATCGGTAGAGATCGAAGTGATAGACATCGAGCGGCCCGCCTGGCGTGTCGAGCGAATAGGGCTCGACGAGCGTGTAAGTCGGACTCTTCACGCGGCCCGCATGACCGAGCGCGCGCAAGGTCGCGCGCACGAGCGTGGTCTTGCCCGCGCCCAAGTCACCGATCAACTGGACCTGCAAGCCCGAAAAACGTTCGGCCGAAGTTTGCTTGCGCGTCTCGTCGATGGCGCGTGCAAAGCGTTCCCCGAAGGCGAGCGTTGCCGCTTCGTCGCGCAGATCGAAGCGGCGTTCGAGGAGCGCGGAAGGAAAATCAGGCGTCGTTCGTACAGGGCTTTCGGGCATTGCTCGTAAAATGTCGTGATGAACCGATTGCCGGAACATTCCGTTGAAATCACGACCGCGTCCAGCGACGCCGCCGATGAGTCGCGCGCCTTGCATCACGTCGAACTAGGCGATGAGGCCGCGCTGGCGGAACTCGCGCTACGCATCAAGACGTGGGGGCGCGAGTTGGGATTCGGTGCGGTTGGTATCGGCGATACCGACCTGACGGATGCCGAGGAAGGCCTTGCCAGTTGGCTTGAAGCAGGCTATCACGGCGAGATGGATTATATGGCCAAACATGGGATGAAACGCGCAAGGCCCACCGAGCTTGTGGCCGGCACGCGACGGGTCATCACGGCGCGCATGGCTTATCTGCCTGGCGCGACGCTCGAGCACAAGGGCGCTGAAAGTGTCGCGACAGCCGATGGTCAGAAGAACGACTGGCGCGCCGTCGAATGGTCGCGCTTGAGCGATCCATCGCAGGCGATGGTCTCGATCTACGCGCGTGGCCGCGATTATCACAAGGTCATGCGCAACCGGCTGCAGCAACTGGCCGAGCGCATCGAAGCTGCCATCGGGCCGTTCGGGCATCGCGCGTTCACGGACTCCGCGCCGGTTCTCGAAGTCGCGCTGGCGCAAAAAGCAAGCGTCGGCTGGCGTGGCAAGCATACGTTGCTGCTCGATCGCGATGCCGGTTCACTCTTTTTCATCGGCGAGATTTACGTCGATATTGCATTGCCCGTCGACCCGCATCCCGAGACGGACGGCGCGCATTGCGGGCAGTGCACGCGCTGTATCGGCGCATGTCCGACTGGCGCGATCGTGGCGCCGTATCGCGTGGATGCGCGGCGCTGCATCTCGTATCTGACGATAGAACTTCAAGGCAGTATTCCCGAGGAGATGCGGCCTTTGATCGGCAACCGCGTGTACGGGTGCGACGATTGTCAGCTCGTGTGTCCTTGGAACAAGTTCGCGCAGGCCACGCCGGTCGTGGACTTCGATGTGCGGCATGGGCTCGATCGTTCCACGCTCGTCGAGTTGTTTGCGTGGAGCGCCGAGGACTTCGACACGCGCATGCAGGGCAGCGCGATCCGGCGTATCGGACACGAGCGATGGCTACGCAATATCGCGGTGGCGATGGGCAATGCACTGCGCGCGTCGCTCGAAAGCGTGGAGCGCGAGCGTATCGTGCAAGCGTTGCAGGCGCGCATGGACGATCCTTCCGCGCTGGTTCGCGAGCATGTGCAATGGGCGCTCGCGCAGCGCGCGGCGCCAGACGAAATAGCGAGGCCGGCATGAAGCATTTCGATGCAGTGATCGACGCGCCCTTCGGCAAAGTCGGCATTCGCGCCGACGAGCGCGCCGTGCGCGAGATCGTCTATCTTTCGGCCGAGGTCGAAAGCATCGAGTCGGACAAGCCGCTCGTGCAACAAGCCATCGCACAGATTCGCCAATATTTCGAGCAACCCGCCATGCGTTTCGATCTGCCGCTCGGCACCGGCGGCACGGCGTTTCAAGAGCGCGTGTGGAAGGGCATTTCTGGCATCGCGGCGGGACAAGTGTGGACCTACGGCCAGCTCGCGCGCGAAGTCGGCAGCGTGCCGCGCGCGGTCGGGCAAGCGTGCGGCTCCAATCCGCTGCCGATCGTGATACCGTGCCACCGGGTGGTTTCATCGAGCGGGATAGGCGGCTTCGCGCATACGCCCGGTGATGGCTTTTTTCGTGACGTGAAGCGCTGGTTGCTGGCGCATGAGGGTGTATCGATCGCATGAGCGCAATCGCCGAGGAACTGCCGACGCCGGAACTGATCGCGAGTTCGGACTCGATCGATCTCTTTTGCGACGCGCTCTGGCTCGAACACGGGCTCGCCAAGAATTCGCTCGAAGCGTATCGCCGCGACCTGAAGCTCTTCGCCGAATGGCTCGCGAAGACGCGCGGCGGGTCCATCGACACGGCGAGTGAAAGCGACCTGAACGGCTACATGGCTGCGCGCCGTGGCGACAAGGCGACCTCCGCGAACCGGCGTCTGTCCGTGTTCCGCCGATATTACGGCTGGGCGTTGCGCGAGCATCGCGCGACGGTCGATCCAACCTTGAAGCTGCGCTCGGCGAAGCAGCCGCCGCGCTTTCCATCGACGCTCAACGAAGCGCAAGTCGAAGCGCTGCTCGGCGCGCCGGACATCGAAACGCCACTCGGTCTGCGCGACCGCACCATGCTCGAACTGATGTATGCGAGCGGCCTGCGCGTCACCGAACTCGTCACCTTGAAGACGGTGGCCGTCGGCCTGAACGAAGGCGTGGTGCGCGTGATGGGCAAGGGCTCGAAGGAACGCCTCGTGCCCTTCGGCGAACAAGCGCATGAGTGGCTGATGCGTTATCTGCGTGAATCGCGTCCCGCGTTGCTAGGCGCGCGCGCCGCGGATGCGCTCTTCGTCACCTCGCGCGGCGAGGGCATGACGCGGCAGCAGTTCTGGAACATCATCAAGCGTCATGCGCTGAACGGCGGCGTGCAGGCGCCGCTTTCGCCGCACACGCTGCGTCACGCGTTCGCGACGCATCTGCTCAATCACGGCGCGGATTTGCGCGTCGTGCAGCTTCTGCTCGGTCACTCCGATATCTCGACCACGCAGATTTATACGCATGTCGCGCGCGAGCGCTTGCAAAAGCTGCATCGGGAGCATCATCCGCGCGGTTGACTTGTTCGCCAGAACGATCGTGCCGCTGCATTGGCCGTTCAGCCGATGGTGAGCATGAAGCCGCGCCGCTACAATGCCTCCATGTCGAAAACCAAACATGTCTCCGAAACCCCGGCGACGCAGTTTCTGCGCCGTAACAAGGTCGAGTTCGGCGAGCATCCCTACGATTATGTCGAGCACGGCGGCACGGAGGAGTCCGCGCGGCAACTCGGCGTGGACGAGCATCGCGTCGTCAAGACACTCGTGATGGAAGACGAGAACGCGAAGCCGCTCATCGTGCTCATGCATGGCGACCGCACGGTGTCGACCAAGAACCTCGCGCGGCAGACGGGCGCGAAGCGCATCGAGCCATGCAAGCCCGAAGTGGCGAACCGGCATTCGGGCTATCTCGTGGGCGGCACGTCGCCGTTCGGCACGAAGAAGGCAATGCCCGTGTTTGTCGAATCGAGCATTCTCGAACTGGACATCATCTATCTGAACGGCGGCCGGCGCGGCTATCTCGTCAGTCTCGATCCGGCGGTGCTCACCGGCTTGCTCAACGCGAAGCCCGTGCAGTGCGCGAGCGTCGATTAGAATGCTGACCGCATTCGCCACGTCAAAGAAAGAGCCAACATGATTCCTCTGATCGTCGCCGTCGTGTCCTATCTGATCGGCTCGATTTCATTCGCCGTCGTCGTCAGCAAGTCGATGGGACTCGCCGATCCCCGTTCGTACGGCTCGGGCAATCCCGGCGCGACCAACGTGCTGCGCACCGGCAACAAGAAAGCGGCCATCCTCACGCTGATCGGCGATGCGTTCAAAGGCTGGCTGCCCGTGTGGGTCGTCGTGCACTTCGGCGCGGGCTGGGGGCTCGATCCGGCCGGGCTCGCGAGCGCGATCGCGCTGTCGGCCATCGCGGTTTTTCTCGGGCATTTGTACCCGATCTTCTTCAAGTTTCAGGGCGGCAAGGGCGTCGCGACGGCGGCGGGCGTGCTGCTCGCCATTCATCCGGCGCTCGGGGCGGCTACCTTGCTGACCTGGCTGATCATCGCGTTCTTCTTTCGCTATTCGTCGCTCGCGGCGCTCGTCGCGGCGGTCTTCGCACCGTTTTTTCAGGTGTTCCTGTTCGGGCCGAGCCGCATCTCGCTCGCCGTGCTGGCAATGAGCGCGCTGCTCATCTGGCGGCATCGGGCCAATATTTCGAAGTTGCTGGCGGGGCAGGAGAGCCGTATCGGCGACAAGAAAAAAGCGGCGCAGGCGGCGAGCGAGGCGGACTGAGCGCGGACCGGCGCAACGCTCGGCCTACCAAACAAAACGCCGTTCCACAGGCATGCGGAACGGCGTTTTTGCGTGCGCTGCATGGCGCTGCGGGAAAGTCCTGCAGTGCGCCGTTGGCCCGCTTGCTAAAGGTGAAAACCTCAGTCGCGGAAGTTGTTGAAGTCGAGCGGCGTGTCCGTGACTTCCTTTTTGAGCAGCGCGATGGTGCTTTGCAGGTCGTCGCGCTTCGTGCCTTGTATGCGCACCGCGTCGCCCTGAATGCTCGCCTGCACCTTGATCTTGCTGTCCTTCACGATTTTCACGACCTTTTTCGCCAGATCGCCCGACACGCCTTTCTTGATGGTCACGACCTGCTTGAGTTTGTCGCCGCCGATCTTTTCCTGCTTGCCGTAGTCGAGAAAACGCACGTCGACGCCGCGCTTGGCCAGCTTGCCGACCAGCACGTCCTTGACCTGGCCGAGCTTGAAATCGTCGTCGGCGTAGAGCGTGAGGTCGCGCTCCTTCTGTTCGACGCGTGAATCCGAACCCTTGAAGTCGAAACGCGTCGAGATTTCCTTGTTCGATTGTTCGATCGCGTTCTTCACTTCGATCATGTTTGCTTCGCTGACAACGTCAAACGATGGCATCTTGTTTTCCCCTTCAATGAGGCGAGCGCGCAGCGGGCGCGGCTCGCGCAATCGCTATAATCACAGACCTGACGTCATTCTACCGACGCGCCTGCGGTTCCCCAAGGTTGCGCCGATTCTCCCGGTTCGCCACGCGGTTTTTCCCTGTCATGTCCCACGCTTCCTTCACGCCGCCACCGCTGCTCGACGACTATTCGCTGCGAGCGCACAACACGTTCGGCTTCGACGTGCGAGCGCGTCACGCCATGCACGTCGATAGCGTCGATGCCGCGATCTCGCTCGCCGCCGATGCGCGCATCGCCAACATGCAGCAGTTCGTGCTCGGCGGCGGCAGCAATGTCGTGCTGACGCGTGAATTCGATGGCGTCGCGCTGATCGTCGGCATTCGTGGCAAGCGCGTGATCCACGAAGATGACGACGCCTGGCTCGTCGAAGCGGGCGCGGGCGAGAGCTGGCACGAGTTCGTCGCGTGGACGCTTGCGCAAGGCATGCCGGGCCTTGAAAACCTCGCGCTCATTCCCGGAACGGTCGGCGCGGCGCCTATCCAGAACATCGGCGCGTATGGCCTGGAAATGGGCGAGCGCTTCGAACGGCTGCACGCGGTGGAACTCGCGACTGGCGCGCACGCCCGTTTCGACCGGGCTGAATGCGCGTTCGGCTATCGCGACAGTTTCTTCAAGCGGGCAGGGCGCGGGCGTTTTCTGATCACGTCGGTGGTGTTCCGGCTGCCGAAGGCGTGGCAGCCGCGCGCAGACTACGCGGATGTCGCGCGGGCGCTGGAAGGCGCATCCAGCCACGATGCACGAGCCATCTTCGATGCCGTCGTCGCCGTGCGCCGCGCCAAATTGCCGGACTGGACCGTGCTCGGCAACGCGGGCAGCTTTTTCAAGAATCCGGTGGTGAGCGCGGAAGCGTTCGATGCATTGCACGTGCGCGAACCCGGCGTCGTGTCGTATCGTCAGCCGGACGGAGCGGTGAAGCTGGCCGCGGGTTGGCTGATCGACCAGTGCGGGTGGAAGGGGCGTGGCGTCGGTGGCGCGGCGGTGCATGACCGGCAGGCGCTCGTGCTCGTGAATCGTGGCGATGCGACCGGCGCGCAAGTGCTCGAACTCGCCGAAGCGATCAAGCGCGACGTGCTCGCGCGCTTCGACGTCGAACTGGAGATGGAGCCGGTTTGCTTGTGAAACCGATGAGCGCGGGTTCGTGCGTCGAGGGCCGACGTTGGCGGCATGCGGTCGCGTTGACCGCGATGAGGTCAGCCACGCGCGCGTGACCAGACCCTGACAAACGCCGCAAAGAAGGGCGGCACTTCGATTCGAACCCCGCCCTTCCGGACAGCAACTCAGTGATTGAGCTTGCCCAGCAGCAAAAACTCCATCAACGCTTTCTGCACATGCAGACGGTTTTCCGCTTCGTCCCACACGACGCTTTGCGGGCCGTCGATCACTTCGGCGCTCACTTCCTCACCGCGATGCGCCGGCAAGCAGTGCATGAAGAGCGCATCCGGGTTGGCGCGCGACATCATCTCGCTATCGACGCACCAGTCCGCGAAGGCCGCCTTGCGCGCTTCGTTTTCCGCCTCGAAGCCCATGCTGGTCCAGACATCGGTGGTGACGAGATCGGCGCCCGCGCACGCTTCGTTAGGGTCTTCGAATGCTTCGTAGAACGGCTTGCTGTCTTCAGAAACCAGTGCGTGATCGAGCGTGTAGCCGGGCGGCGTCGAGAGGCGCAATTTGAAGCCCAGAATCTGCGCGGCTTCTATCCACGTGTAGAGCATGTTGTTCGCGTCGCCGACCCACGCGACCGTCTTGCCGTGAATCGGCCCGCGTTGTTCGTAGTACGTGAAAATGTCCGCGAGCACCTGACACGGGTGATACTCGTTGGTCAGCCCGTTGATGACCGGCACGCGCGAATTTTCCGCAAAGCGCTCGATGATCTCCTGCCCGAACGTGCGGATCATGATGATGTCCACCATGCGCGAGATGACCTGCGCCGCGTCCTCGACCGGTTCGCCGCGCCCGAGCTGCGTGTCGCGCGTATTGAGGAACACCGCGTGGCCGCCTAGCTGGAAGATGCCCGCCTCGAAGGAAAGGCGAGTGCGCGTCGAATTCTTCTCGAAGATCATCGCGAGCGTGCGGTCGTGCAGCGGATGATAAGTCTCGTAGTTCTTGAATTTGCGCTTCAGAATGCGCGCGCGTTCGAGCACGTACTCGTAGTCGTCGAGTGAAAAATCCTTGAACTGAAGATAGTGGCGAATTTTTTTGGCGGTCATGAAACGCAAGCGGCGGCTTCGACCCGGTGCCCGCCGATGCGCGAAGCGGCATCGAAAAGACCGGACGGCGCCGCCGTCGGGAGTGGTATCGCGTTCGAGCATAAAGGATTTTGCGATGTTTGACGAGGCTACCGAGGAGCTGATCGCTTTCTCCAGAAGGCTTCTGGACGGCCTTGCAGGGCGCTTGCAAGCATTGGTGCGCTGCGGAAGAAGGGTCGCTGCTGTATAATTGCGCTCGCTCGTTTCAACCGCTCTGCAACATTCAGCACCGTTTCACGCGTATGTGTACGAAGGCTCGCAAGAGCCGCTCGTGTTACCCCTTGCGTGTCTGGATTCAACAGTGCAGTCGAGTCCGTCTTCAGGGTGCGGGCGTGGCCAAGTCGGAAATTTTCTGTGACTGCCGCGTTCAGAGCCGCTAGTGCCTGCCAATGCAGGGCTCGTGGTTTCCGCGTCCGGTCGGCGCGTTCGCCGGTGTGCATCACCGGCTGTCAAAAGGTAATGCTACATGGCTGAATCATCCCCTACCGAGTACTTCATACAAGGCATCACCAAGAGCGGGCGCACGTTTCGGCCAAGCGACTGGTCCGAGCGCCTGTGCGGAGTGATGTCGGCTTTTGGGCCGGGGAAGAAAGGGCCGAACGCGCGCCTGCAATATTCCATCTATGTGCGGCCGACCATCATCGGGGACATCAAGGTCGTCATTCTCGACTCGCGCCTGCGCGACATCGAGCCAATGGCTTTCGACTTCGTGCTGAACTTCGCGAAGGACAACGATCTGGTCGTGACCGAGGCGTGCGAACTGCCGCCGCATCACGGCACGCAGACGCAGCAGAAGCGTTAATCAGCGCTTGTGGACCGACGAAAAAAAGCCCGCGTTTGCGGGCTTTTTCTTTACTGCGCAGCGGAAACAGGAAGCTGCCTCCAGTCAACTGCGGCAATGCATTGCATGCGCGCGTTTTCCGGAAGCAAGCCGGAATTACTGGGCAGCGGGGGCCTGCAAGCCCTTGATGGCTGCGGCCAGGCGGCTCTTATGACGAGCAGCCTTGTTCTTGTGGACGATCTTCTTGTCCGCGATGATGTCGATCGTCTTGACCGACGACTTGAACAATTCGGCTGCCTTGGCTTGGTCGCCGGCGTCGATCGCCTTGCGAACTGCCTTGATGGCCGTGCGGAACTTCGAGCGCAGCGCCGAGTTGTGCGAGTTGGCTTTGGCACCCTGACGGGCGCGCTTGCGAGCTTGTGCGGTATTTGCCATGACGGTTCCTTATCCTGTTTCTGCTGTTACTTGTCTGGAGCGCGTTACCCTTGTCTCGATGACTCCGGCGTCTTGCCAGGAGCGCCCGAAATGAGCACGAGAGGGCGATTCTTAACGCACTGCCTATGATCGGAATTCCCGGGAACGATTGCCCGAGAGCCTTGAAACTTGGCCTGACAGCGTGAATCTTGCTGTCGACTCTATGCCATTTCCACGTGTCTCCCTTGTCTCCCTTGCCTGTTAGGCAAGAAATGACATGAAGCGCCGAACTGTGCGAACTGTAAGTGTGTCACGACTGCGTGGATTGTAGCAGTGCGCGAAAGCCGAGCTTCGAAACCCGCGATTATAGCAAGCAAATACGAGATGTGACAAGAAAAGCCTCGCTCTGACGCCATTGCGCCGCAAATTCGATGCAATGCGTCAAAGTGACGTGCGCGAACGCCGATGCCGCCGCCGCGATCCGAAGCGCATCGCGCACGCCCCGTATAATAAGCGCCCCATGAATCTATTCCGAGCCCTCCTGACGGTCAGCGGCTTCACGCTTTTGTCGCGCGTGACCGGCCTGATCCGCGAAACGCTGATCGCCCGTGCCTTCGGCGCCAGTCTCTACACCGACGCGTTCTATGTCGCGTTCCGCATACCGAACCTGCTGCGGCGTCTGTCCGCGGAAGGCGCGTTCGCGCAGGCGTTCGTTCCTATCCTCGCCGAGTTCAAGAACAGTCAAGGTCACGATCCGACCAAGGCGCTCGTCGATGCCATGTCCACCGTGCTCACCTGGGGCCTCGTCGTGCTGTCGCTCGTCGGCATGGCCGGCGCGAGCTGGGTCGTCTTCGCGGTCGCGTCCGGCCTGAAGCACGATGGCCAGGCGTACGTCCTTGCCGTTGAGATGACGCGGATCATGTTCCCGTACATCATCTTTATCTCGCTGACGACGCTCGCCTCGGGCGTGCTCAATACGTACAAGCAGTTTTCGTTGCCCGCGTTCGCGCCGGTGCTCCTGAACGTGTCGTTCATTTTCGCGGCGGTGTTCGTCGCGCCGCATTTGAAAGTGCCGGTGTACGCGCTGGCCTACGCGGTGATCGCGGGTGGCGCGTTGCAGTTCCTCGTGCAGTTTCCGGGGCTGCGGAAGATCGACATGGCGCCCCGCATCGGACTCAACTTCTTGCAGGCGCTGCGGCATCCGGGCGTGAAGCGCGTGCTGCTGAAGATGGTGCCCGCCACGTTCGCGGTGTCGGTCGGACAACTGAGCCTCATCATCAACACGAATATCGCGTCGAATATCGGGCAGGGCGCGGTGTCATGGATCAACTACGCCGACCGGCTGATGGAGTTTCCCACCGCGCTCCTCGGCGCGGCGCTCGGCACGATCCTGCTGCCGAGTCTCTCGAAAGCCCACGTCGATGCCAACAACGACGAGTATTCCGCGCTGCTCGACTGGGGTTTGCGCATCACCTTTCTGCTCGCGGCGCCGAGCGCGGTCGCATTGTTCTTCTTCGCCGAACCGCTCACCGCGACGCTCTTTCACTACGGCAAGTTCGACAGCCATTCCGTCGTGATGGTCGGCCGCGCGTTGTCGGCGTATGGCATTGGGCTGATCGGGCTGATCCTCATCAAGATTCTGGCGCCGGGCTTCTACGCGAAGCAGGACATCAAGACGCCGGTGAAGATCGCCATTGGCGTGCTCATCATGACGCAGGTGAGCAACTACATCTTCGTGCCGATCTTCTCGCACGCGGGTCTTACGCTCTCTATCGGCCTCGGCGCGCTCGCGAACGCACTGCTGTTGTTCATCGGCTTGCGGCGCCGGCAGATCTATAAGCCGTCGCCCGGCTGGCTGCTATTCTTCGTGCAGATGATCGGGGCATGCCTCGTGCTGGCTGGAACCATGCACTGGGTCGCTGGCAACTTCGACTGGATCGCCATGCGCGCAACGCCGTTCACCCGGATCGCGTTGCTGGGTGCGAGCCTTGTCGTGTTCGCCGCGTTATATTTCGGTATTCTGGCGGCGATGGGCTTCAAATACGCCTATTTCAAGAGACGAACGCTTTGATGACGACAACGCGTATCCTCGATTACTTCACTTCGCTCGTGGCGGACGACGAGAGTCTTCCGCTCACGGAAGCGGCTTTGTCGCTTGCGCAGGACGCGTATCCCGATCTCGACATGCAAGCGGTGCTCGCGGAGATCGACGAACTCGTCGTGCGGGCGCGCCGCCGCATGCCCGACGACGCGGACATGAAGCAAAAGGTCGAGGCGCTCAATCGTTATTTCTTCCGCGAGCTGGGTTTCTCGAGCAACCTCAACGATTACTACGATCCGGACAACAGCCATCTGAACGTGGTGTTGCGCCGGCGTCGCGGCATTCCGATTTCGCTTGCGGTGATCTATCTGGAAATGGCCGATCAGCTCGGTCTGCCCGTGCGCGGCGTGTCGTTTCCCGGGCATTTCCTGCTGCGTGTCTCGACGCCCGATCACGATCTCATGCTCGATCCGACCACCGGCCAGACGCTTTCCGAAGCGCAGATGGTCGAAATGCTGGAGCCGTACGTGCAGCGCGTGGGCGAATCCATTGGCAGCGCGTTGCGCGTGTTGTTGCAGCCTGCGACGCGCCGCGAGATCGTCGCGCGCATGCTGCGCAATCTGAAAAGCATCTACTTGCAGACGGAGCGCTGGCAGCGCTTGCTCGCCGTGCAGCAGCGGCTCGTCATCGTGTTGCCGGGAAGTATCGAGGAAGTGCGCGACCGTGGTTTTGCCTACGCGCGGCTCGATTATCTGCGTCCGGCGCTCGAAGATCTGCAGCGTTATCTGGAAGATCGTCCCGATGCGGAAGATGCAACCGTCGTCGAAACCGAGCTGCATGAACTGAGGCAGCGCACGCAGCACGACGGCGACTAAGAACGGCGGAGCGATCCGCCGTTTTTTTGCTTACTTCGGCTGCATGCGAATTGCGCCGTCGAGACGGATGACTTCGCCGTTGAGCATCGGGTTATCGAAAATCTGTTTGACGAGCAGCGCGTATTCGTTCGGCTTGCCAAGACGCGGCGGGAACGGAACCATGGCGCCGAGCGCGTCCTGTACGTCTTGCGGCATGCCGAGCAGCATCGGCGTTTCGAAGAGACCAGGCGCGATGGTCATCACGCGGATACCGTTTCTCGACAAATCGCGCGCGATGGGCAACGTCATGCCGGCCACGCCGCTCTTGGACGCGGCATAGGCCGCCTGACCCATTTGCCCGTCGAACGCCGCGACCGACGCCGTATTCACGATCACCCCGCGTTCGCCCGTTTCGTTGGGCGCGTTCTTCGACATGACCTCGGCCGCGAGCCGGACCATGTTGAACGTGCCGATGAGATTAACCGCGATGACCTTGCTGAACAGATCGAGCGGATGCGGCCCGTCGCGGCCCACCGTCTTCGATGCCGGCGCGATGCCCGCGCAGTTCACCAGTCCACGCAGAGTGCCGCGTTGCGTGGCGGCTTCGATGGCGCGCTGGCCGTCGCTCTCCTGACTGACATCGCATTTGACGAACTCGCCGGATAGCTCCTTCGCGAGCGCGGCGCCCGCCGCTTCGTTCATGTCCGCGATGACGACCGTTCCGCCTAACCCGGCGACGAGCCGCGCGGTGGCCTCACCCAGGCCGGACGCGCCGCCGGTGATCAGAAAAACGTTGCCTTGTATCTCCATGTCTCTTCTCCTTGATATGAGGAAGTGCTGCATTCGCGGCCCTCGTGAGGCCGCTCGATTTTATGGCTCGCCGTTTTAGCTTGGCGAGAAAGTTTGAAGGCGTAAAAAAACCCGCTCGGCGAAGAGCGGGTTTTCCGTGACGCGGGCAAGTTACTTCAAAGCATCGAACACGCGCGTGCGAATTTCATCGACCGCGCCGAGCCCGGAAATCTTGCGATACTCCGGCGCCTTCAGCCCGTTCGTTTCACCGCGCTTCGCCCAGTCGTTGTAGTACGCGATGAGCGGCTTGGTCTGCGCTTCATACACGTCGAGCCGCTTCTTCACGGTTTCTTCCTTGTCGTCGTCGCGCTGGATCAGCGGCTCGCCGGTGACGTCGTCCGTCATGTCGTTCTTCGGCGGATTGAACTTGACGTGATACGTGCGGCCCGACGCCGCGTGGACGCGACGCCCGCTCATACGCGTGATGATCTCGTCGAACGGCACGTCGATTTCCAGCACGTAGTCGATTACGACAGCCGCGTTCTTCATGGCTTCCGCTTGCGGAATGGTGCGCGGGAAACCGTCGAACAGATAGCCGTTCTTGCAGTCGTCCGCGAGCAGCCGCTCCTTTACGAGATTGATGATGAGCGTGTCCGGCACGAGCTCGCCCGCGTCCATATAGCCCTTGGCCTCGACGCCGAGCGGCGAGCCCGCCTTCACGGCCGCGCGCAACATGTCGCCGGTCGAGATCTGCGGAATGCCGAACTTTTCCTTGATGAAGTTTGCCTGGGTGCCCTTGCCCGCGCCGGGTGCGCCCAACAGGATCAAACGCATGGTGATATCTCCGAATCGTCTAGAAACCGCGCGGCGAGTCTGAATCTGCATCCGGTGGCCAGGCTCGCGCGGCGTCGACGACAGAGCGCGCAGCCGATTCGAAAGTCGGCGCGGCACCCGCGGACAGCGGCGCAACGTTGAGCGTGGCGCTGACCGGAAGGCTCGCGCAATCGCTTGATTATGCCACGGCTCATTACGAACGCGGCCGTAATAACGGCGATAGAAATCGCTGTGATTCCCGCCGCGCAAGCGTTTGGCGGGGGTATACACGGGTTGTGCGAGCTTTCAGCCGGCGCTGGAAAAGAGCGCCTGGACGCGCGCGAGATCGGCGGGTGTATCGACGCCCGGTGCAGGTGTTTCATGCGTGACGCGCACCGCGATGCGCTCGCCATGCCACAACGCGCGCAGTTGTTCGAGCGCCTCGGCGGCTTCGATGGGCGCTTGCGCGAGGTTTGGAAACTCGCGCAGAAACTTCGCGCGATACGCATACAGGCCAATATGCCGCAGCACGTTTTCGGGCACCGCGGGCAGCGCCGAAAGCGCGGCGACGTCCGGCCAATGCGATTGCCACGCGTCGCGCGTCCAGGGAATGGGCGCACGCGAGAAGTAGAGCGCGACGCTCTTCGCATCGAGCACGACTTTCACGACATTCGGATTGAACACGTCGGCGGCATCGTGAATGGGATGCGCGGCCGTGGCGATTGCGCATTCGGGATGCGCCGCGAGATGCGCGGCGACATCGCGCACGAGTTGCGGGTCGATGAGCGGCTCGTCGCCCTGAACGTTCACGACGATGGCGTCGTCGGGCCAGTTCAGACGCGTCGCCACTTCGGCGAGACGGTCGGTGCCGGTGGGGTGATCCGAGCGCGTGAGCATCACTTCGATGCCGTGATCGCGTGAAGCCTCGACCACGCGGTCGGAGTCGGTTGCGACGATCACCTGGCTCGCGCCGGACTCGCGCGCGCGTTCGGCGACGCGCACGACCATCGGCTTGCCGCCGATATCGGCGAGTGGTTTGTTCGGCAGCCGCGTGGAAGCAAGACGCGCCGGAACGACGGCGATGAACGGCACGGACATGATCGGACCTTACGCGCCGCCAACCGGCTTCAACGGCTCGACCGGCGTGCCTTCCACCGTTTGACGCGCTTCGTCGACGAGCATCACGGGAATGCCGTCGCGAATGGGATAAGCAAGTTTGTCCGCGCTGCAGACGAGTTCCTGCGCCGCGCGGTCATAGGTGAGCGGACCCTTGCAGATCGGGCAGACGAGGATTTCAAGCAGACGTGCGTCCACGGAGTTTCTCCACAACTAGAGCGATGAGGCGAGGCCTGAGCACGGCTTGCACGGGAACGACCCAGATGCGCGCATCACGCCAGGCCCCAAATTTTACTGCATCCTTCTCGGTGATCAGGATGGCGTCGGCTTTCACGTCCTCGAAAGGATTCTCGCGATACGAATAGTGATCGGGGAACGCGCGCGTGCCTGGCGTGATGCCGGCGGCGCGCAAGGTCGCGAAGAAACGCTCGGGCGAACCGATGCCCGCGGCGGCGACCACTTTCTCGCCTGCGAACTGCGCGAGCGGACGGCGCACCGATGGATCGTCGAGCAGCCAGGCATCGCCCGATTCGAGTTCGAGCGCAAAGGTGTTGGGCCACGGCGGCAAGGTGCGGTCGTAGGGGCTGTTGATGAGCGTCGCGTCGCGATGGCGCGACATCGGTTCGCGCAACGGGCCGGCGGGCAGCAGGAAGCCGTTGCCGCCGAGGCGGTCGTCGAATACGACGAGCTCGAACACACGCGCGAGCCGATAGTGCTGCAGGCCGTCGTCGGACACGATGACATCGACTTCGGGATGCGCCTCGACCAGCGCACGCGCCGCCGCCACGCGATCCGGGCATACGAAGACCGGCGCGTGAGTGCGGCGCGCGATCAGCAGCGGCTCGTCGCCGACTTGCGCGGCGGCCGAGGTCGGCGCGACGCTCGTCGGCTTCGCGATCTTCGCGCCGTATCCGCGCGAAACGACGCCCGGCTGATGCCCTGCCGCGCGCAGAGCCTCGACGAGCGCGATGACTGTCGGCGTCTTGCCCGTGCCACCGACCGTCACGTTGCCGACGACGACCACCGGCACGCCGACATCGACGCGCTTGATCCAGCCGAGTTCGAAGAACGCTCGGCGCGCCGCGGCAATCGCGCCGAAGATGCAGGCGAAGGGCGTGAGCGCCCACGCAACGGGACCGCGCTTGCGCCATTCGCGTGCGAAAAAGTTTTCGATGGGCGGTTTGAAGTCAGACATGGTCCGCCTTCGCGACGATGGCGTTTGAGCCGGTCAACGGGTGAAGCTTGGCGCGCAACGGCAACTCCTTCTATACGGTCAGCGTTGAACGGAATGCATGGCCGGCGATGTTTGCTACGCAGGGTCAGGCCGGTGCTCGAACCCCGGACTCTATCGCGCGGACGGCCTCGACGCCAGCCGGTTAGCCAAACGGCCGAGGGCACGCGCCTGTGGATAACTCTGTGAAAAACTCGCGGCCGAAGAGCAGCGATTCCGCGTCAGGAAAGAGTTGCTTCGGATAATGCAGACATAAGACGAATATAAGCGAGTTAAATCAACGAGTTGCAACGTACTCAAAGGCTCGCCGGGTGCTTGCGATCAGCAAGCGGTAAGTCTTTCTGTGTGGACACTTGCTACACTGGCGTACCTTATCCGGCGGATTTTGTCCATCAGTCAGATGGTTCTTCCGGCCCGATCTCTCGCTTTCTCGCCCATGACTCCCGATTCTTTGATGCCGCAAGGCAGCGATGCCGTCATCCCCGTTTCCGTGCTCAATCGTGCGATCAACACGATGCTCGAACGGTCGTTTCCGCTCGTGTGGGTATCGGGCGAAGTCTCGAACTTCACGCGCGCCGCGAGCGGACACTGGTACTTCTCGATCAAGGATGCGGGCGCGCAGATGCGCTGCGTGATGTTTCGCGGCCGCGCGCAATACGCCGAATTCACGCCGCGCGAAGGCGACAAGATCGAGGTGCGCGCGCTCGTCACCATGTACGAGCCGCGCGGCGAACTGCAACTCAACGTGGAAGCGGTGCGGCGCACGGGGCAGGGGCGGCTTTTCGAGGCATTTCTGCGGCTGAAGGCGCAGCTCGAAAGCGAAGGCTTGTTCGCGGCGGAACGCAAGCGCGCGCTGCCGACGCATCCGCGTGGCATAGGCATCGTGACGTCGCTGCAGGCGGCGGCGTTGCGCGACGTGTTGACGACACTCGCGCGCCGCGCGCCACATGTGCCGGTCGTCGTTTATCCCGCGCCGGTGCAAGGAACGGGCGTCGGCGCGAAGCTCGCGGCCATGGTCGAAGCGGCGAGCGCGCGGCGCGAAGTCGATGTGCTGATCGTGTGCCGGGGCGGCGGGTCCATCGAAGATTTATGGGCGTTCAACGAGGAAGTGCTCGCGCGCGCGATCGCGGCGAGCAGCGTGCCGGTGGTGAGCGGCGTCGGCCATGAGACCGACTTCACGATCGCCGATTTCGCCGCCGACATGCGCGCGCCGACGCCGACCGCCGCTGCCGAACTCGTCAGTCCGCAGCGCGTGGTGTTGCTGCAGGAATTGGATCAGCGTCACGCGGCGCTCGCACGAAGTTTTGGCCGGACGATGGAGCGTCGCGCCCAAGAACTCGACTGGCTCGCGCGCCGCCTCGTGAGTCCCGCCGAGCGTCTGGCAAGGCAACACGTGCATCTGCGGCAACTGGCGAGCCGGCTCGCCGCGGCGGGCGCCCGCCCGGTTCGCGATGCACGCGCGCATTTCGCGCTGGTGCAGTATCGATGGCAACGCAGAAGGCCGGATGTCGCGACGCAGATCGAGCATCTCGGCCGTTTGGCCGAGCGCATGCAGCGTGCGCGCGAGCGTCGTCATGAGCGTGCGAACGCGCGTGTGTCCGAGCTTGCGGCGCGCTTGCAGGTGCTGAGTCCGCAGCGCACGTTCGAGCGCGGTTACGCCGCCCTGATCGATACCCAAACCGGCCGTGCGCTGCGCGCGCCGAACGCACTCAAACCGAAGCGTCCGATGACCGTGCATCTCGCGGAAGGCTCTGCCGATGTCCTTCTCGCCGATGTCCAGCCGCGTTTGTCCGACGAATTCTGATGGCCTCGACACCGGCCTTTTGACGAAGCCGCCAAGTGCCGCAGGAGCACTTTTGACGCTGCATTCAAGCTTTGGAAAGCAATCTTGCTCATAAAGGCAGGCGGTTTGCGGGGTTATCCCAAGTCGCCTACAATCCATTGCTCCAGCGCTTCACTCCCCACAGTCCCTACAAATCACATAGAAAAGGAAGCTGCAATCATGGAACATACCCTCCCGCCGTTGCCGTTCGACAAGAACGCGCTTGCTCCGCACATGTCGGAAGAAACGCTCGAGTATCACTATGGCAAGCATCACCAGACCTATGTGACGAACCTCAACAAGCTGATTCCGGGCACCGAATTCGAGAACCTTCCGCTCGAAGAGATCGTGAAGAAGTCGTCGGGCGGCGTGTTCAACAACTCGGCGCAAGTCTGGAATCACACGTTCTTCTGGAACAGCCTGTCGCCGAACGGCGGCGGCGCACCGACGGGCGCGCTGGCTGATGCGATCAACGCCAAGTACGGCTCGTTCGACAAGTTCAAGGAAGAGTTCGCCAAGGTCGCGACCGGCACGTTCGGTTCGGGCTGGACGTGGCTCGTGAAGAAGACGGACGGCTCGCTCGATATCGTCTCCACCAGCAACGCCGCCACGCCGCTCACGACGGATGCCAAGCCGCTCGTGACCATCGACGTGTGGGAACATGCTTATTACATCGATTACCGCAACGCGCGTCCGAAGTTCATCGAAGCGTATTGGAACATCGTGAATTGGGACTTCGCTTCGAAGAATTTCGGGGCTTAAGGCTTAAGGCTTACGGTTTGCGCCAATCCCGCATCGTCGTTCGCGATGTCGGATCGAACGAAAAGCCCTCTACGGAGGGCTTTTTGCATGGCGAGGAACGTTCGCGCGTCGGCGGTTTCTGCGTCTTGCCGCCGGGAAATCTAGAATGTCGCTTTGATCGGCCGTGCCGCATCGCTTGGGTCGGCCCTCACGCGTGATATCACGATGAAACGCTTTCTCGCCCTCTGTCTCGCCGCATGGTCCGCTGCGGCGCTTTTATATTTCGGACGCCATTCCACCGCGTTGATCGTGCTGTCCGGCGTGCTCGCGCTTGCAGGGTTCGATATCGTCAAGCCCGACGCCGAGCGCCGGTCGTAATCCCGCGATTCAGCGCCGCCGCGGCACCGCTTCCCAGTTGATATCGACGCATAGCACCTGCAAGCCATACGGCGTCTGCGCGGCGATGGATGCCGTCACGCAAAGATGCGCCTCGTTGATGGACAGATACGGCGCGGTCAACTGCACGCGTCCTGGCGCGCGCAACGCCTCGATGAAATACGGCCGACGCTCCCAGCTCGCGCCTTCCGAATGCAGCAGCGGACTGAAACGCTTCGCGCGCTGCGATGTACGCACGACCGGCACGACGTTATCGCCGATCTGCCGGCCTTCCTGATCGAGCAGAAAACAGCGCGCCGTATCGACCAGTTGCAGCAGCTCGCTCGTCGCGGCGGCCAGCGTTTCGCCTTCCATGAGCTTGACTGCCGCGCGTTCGAGGCCGCTCACGTAGGGTTCGAGACGCGCGGCTTGCGCCCGGTCGCGCGCGCCCACGCGTTCGCGCGACGCAGCCGACAACGCATCCATCACGCCCGCGGCGACTTGCGGATGCACGGCATCGACGCTCGGCTGCGCGAAGTACGCGCCCTGCACGAAATCGACATTGCATTCGAGCGCGATCAGCGCGTCGCGCTCGGTCGCGAGGCCGCCCATCAACACGAGTTGCCCGGATTCATGCAGCAGCGATACGAGCCGGGGCAACACACGCTCGATATGCGAATGCTCGGTCGCCTGCTGGAGAATGCAGCGGTCGAGCGTCACGATGTCAGGCCGCAACTGCCACACGCGATCGATATTCGAATGCTTCACGCCGAAGCCATCCAGCGCGATCAGAAACCCCGACTTGCGCATGGAGTCGATGATTTCGGTGAAGCGCGTCGTCTCGCCGCCCGCCTGTTCGGGCACTTCCAGCACCACGCGTTGCGGCGGCAAGCCGATGTCCTTCAACGCGGCGAGGAGCGCGTCGCCGTAGCTCGTGTCCATCAGCGCGGCGGGGTGGAGGCTCAGAAAGAGCCATTCGTCGTGGCTGTCGAACGCGTTGAAGTTGCCCAGATGAAGGGACTCGGCCAATCGTCCCAGTTCCAGAAGATCGCCGCGCCGTGCCGCCTGGGTGAACACTTCGTGTGACGGTACATGACGATGTGTCTCGTCCCGTGCACGCAAGGACGCGTGATAGCCGATCGCACGCCGATGCGACACCGAGAACACCGGCTGAAACACGCTGAACACGGTGTACTCGCCGTACAGCACGGTGCGACGCGAGCCGTCATCGCCCGCGACGGGACGCGGAGACTGGAAGCGGGGTGGATCGATGTCAACCATGCTCATGGTGTCGAGGGCCGGGCAATTTACTTAATGAGACAGTTTACAAGATCGGGCACATCACGTTCGAGCAAAAAGCGTGCGAATTCAATGTGCAAGCGGGGGAGCGCGATTAATCGGCGCGCTTTTGTGTGTACATTGGCTCGGCGCACGGCCGGACGGTAATGCACGATGCGGCGGCATGCCGCTTGAAGGTTGTGTAGCGGTGCTGTCCGCACTCTGTCGGTGCGAAACGCACAATCGGATGGCGCGGCGGAAATTTTCGGCCGAGCCGACGAAACCCCGCTTTAGTTCGCCTCAGAAGGATCTGTCTTTCGCTTCGTCGAGCGCACTTCCGGCGCAAGCTGTCCGAAAATCCACGCCGTTGCCGCCGTGATGATGCCCACGCAAAGGAAGGTTGCGTGGAACGCGGGCAGCGAATTGGTTTCCGTCACGCGCGTGAGGATGCCGGTGAAGGTGGCGAGGATCGCGCCGGCGATGGTCACGCCAAGGCTCATCGACAGCATCTGCACGAGCGAAAACAGACTATTGCCGCTGCTCGCGCCGCCGGTGCCGAGGTCTTTCAGCGTGAGCGTGTTCATGGCGGTGAACTGCATCGAGTTGACGCCGCCGAAGATCGCCAGTTGCACGAGACGCAGCCAAAGCGGCTGATGTTCGCTCGTGAGTCCGAAGCTCGCCATCATCAGCCCGACGAGCACGGTGTTCACGACCAGCACGCGCCGATAACCATGCTTTTCGATCAGCCGCGTCACGAGCCGCTTGCACAGCATGCCGGCCGCGGCGACCGGCAGCATCATCATGCCCGCCTGAAACGGCGTGTAGCCGAGGCTCACCTGCAAGAGCAGCGGGATCAGATAAGGCATCGCGCCGCTGCCGATGCGCGCGAAGAGATTGCCGAGCAGGCCGACGCTGAACGTGTGGATCTTGAATAGATCGAGCGAGAAGATGGGTTGCGCGGCGCGCGTTGCATGCAAACCATAGGCGACGAAGCATCCGAGGCTCAACACCAGCAACACGATGACGATGGCATGCGGCAGACCGAGATCGGCCAGGCCATCGAGCGAGATCGTCAGCGCGACCATGCCGACTGCGAGCAGCAGATAGCCGGCAAGATCGAAGGGCGCGGTGGCGGGATTGCGGCTATCGGGCAAAAACATCTTGGTCGCGATGCAGCCCACCACACCCACCGGCACGTTGATGAGGAAAATCCAGTGCCACGACGCGATCTGCACGAGCCAGCCGCCGAGCGTTGGCCCGATGAGTGGCCCGATAAGCCCTGGAATGGCGACGAACGCGAGCGCCGACAAGTAGCGTTCGGCGGGAAACACGCGCAACACGGCCAGACGTCCGACTGGCAACAGCATCGCGCCGCCGATGCCTTGCACGACGCGGAACGCGACCAGCGCCGTCAGCGACTGCGCGTTGGCGCACAAGAGCGAGCCGATGGTGAACACGAGAATCGCGCTGAAGAACACGCGCTTCGTGCCGAGCTTGTCGGCGAGCCAGCCGGACACGGGGATCATCATCGCCATCGTGAGCGAATAGCCGATCACGACGCCTTGCATGCGCAGCGGCGCTTCGCCGAGACTTTTCGCCATCGCGGGCAAGGCCGTGTTGACGATGGTCGAGTCGAGCGTCTGCATGAAGAAGCCCGTGGCGACGAGCCACAGCATGACGGTGAGTGAGCGTTCCGAAGGCGGCGTGGCGGCGATGTCGGTCATGGGCGCGTCGGCGCGTGAGTCACTTGCGCAACTCGGCGACGAAGTCGTAGTAGTCGTTGCGGCAGTAGGTATCGGTGAGTTCGATCGCGCGTTGATCGGCGGTATAGCCTACGCGCGTGATGAGCAAAAGCGCGTCGTGCGGCGCGATGCCCATTTGCTGCGCGATCTCCGCGCTCGCGTTCACCGCGCGAAAGTGCTGCAACGCGCGCACGATCGAGAGGCCGCGCGTGTCGAGATAACTGTAGAGCGAGTCGCCGATGACCAACGGATCGGGAATGAGCGAGGCGGGAAACGTGGAGTTTTCGACCGCCATGACGATGTCGTCGGCGAGACGCAGGCGCTTCAGGCGCGTGACGGCGGCGGCGGGCGAGAGGCCGAGTTGAATGACTTCGTCGCGATTGGCGGGCTCGATCTTGCGCGAGAGCCATTGCGAGCTCGGCGTAAAACCTCGGCGGCGTAGCATCTCCGAGAAGCTCGACAGACGCGAGAGCGGGTCTTCGTAGCGCGGCGTGATGAAGCTGCCCGCGCCTTGTTCACGGCGAATCAGCCCTTGTTCGACGAGCAACGCGATGGCTTTCCTCGATGTGATCCGCGAGACACCCAGCGCTTCGGACAGCACACGCTCGGAGGGCAGGGCTTCGCCTGCGTTCCAGCGATTGTCGTGGATGGCGTTGGCGAGCTTGCGTGCGAGTTGCAGATAGAGCGGAGTGTCGCTGTCCGGGTCCGGGCGCAGGTCACGCCAGCGGTCTTCCGAGGTCTGGTTCATAAAGCGGACGCTTGTGGGCCGAGCGGTGATTTTAAGGCAAAGGTGTGCGGATCGTTCGGGGGTTTTTGATGAGCGGCGCGATGGCTCGGCGGCTGGCCTCTAGCGGCGATCGATTCGAGACTTACTCCCTGACGCGGGTGGCGACTTTTACGGTGTCCCTGCGAAAAATAGACAGAGGCAAATCCTTGCCGTGAACTTCTTATTAGATAGACTGACCTGTCAACTGTGGTTGACGGTTTGTGAACCATGGATTACGATGACTTCCAGGCTTAACATTCGGACCACGGAGCTTTTTGACGACTGGTTCGTTGCATTGAAGGACCGCATCGCAAAACGCCGAATTCAAGCTCGTATCGACCGACTCGCGTCGGGCAATCCAGGCGACACTAACTCGGCCGGCTCACCGGTGATTGAAATGCGGATCGATCATGGACCAGGCTATCGTGTTTATTACGTTAATCGTGGAGACGTGTTGGTGATCCTGCTATGTGGGGGCGATAAGTCGACTCAAGACAGAGACATCAAGTCCGCACACGCCATGCTGCCTCACCTTGACATGGAGTAATCAATGACCCCAACCAAGATCAAAACTCGTCCCTGGGACTCGGTCGAGCACCTTAAGACCGAGGAGGACCTTGCTGAGTATTTCGATGCATGTCTTCAAGAAGGCGGCGACGATTCCGCGTTTATCGCACACGCGCTTGGCGTGATTGCGCGAGCGCGCGGCATGGCGCAGGTGGCGCGCGATACAGGCATCAGCCGCGAAGGGCTTTACAAAGCGCTCTCGGAAGACGGCAACCCCAGCTTCGCAACCATCCTCAAAGTAGTCAAAGCCCTCGGCCTGCAATTGCATGGCTCGAAAGCCGGCGCCTGATCAACTCACGCCGTTGCGGGCCCACCTAGACCGCGCCCGCCACGCATATAAAGCGCCACCGACAAGCCCACCGCCAACGCCGCAGCCAGCGCGGCAAACAAGAACACCGACCCGTATCCAAACTCGCCAGCGACATAACCCGCCAACGGCCCGGTCAATCCCAGCGACAAGTCCAGAAACACCGAGTAGGCCGACAACGCCGCGCCGCGCGAAGCCGGCGGCACGAGTCCCACCGCCTCGACGCCCAGCGCCGGAAACACGAGCGCGAAGCCGAAGCCGGTCAACGCAGCGCCTGCCAGCGCGAATGTCGGCTCGGCTGCGAGCCATAGCATCAGCAAGCCCGCGCATTCGAAACAGAACGAGACAATCGCCACGCGGAAGCCGCCATACACCTTGATCGTGTTGGCGAACAAAAGCCTCGCGCCGACGAACGTCGTGCCGAACACCGTGAGCGACAGCGCCGCGTGCGGCCAGTTGTGCGCGGCATAGAAGAGGGTTATGAAAGTCGCAATGGAACCGAAGCCCGCCGAACCCAGCGCAAGCCCGATCCCGTGCGGCAGCACGCGGAAGAACACGCTGCGGTACGACATGCGCTCGCCATGCACCACCGGCACGCTTTCCATGCGCTTCGCGAGCCAGTAACCGAGGCCGCCCAGCGCGATCACGATGAGCGCAAGCGCGGAAAAGCCCAGCGAATTGTCGATCGCCACGCCGAGCGGCGCGCCGATAGCCAGCGCGCCGTATGTCGCAATACCGTTCCACGAAATCACTTTTGCGTTGTGCGAGACGCCCACGCGGCCGATTCCCCACGTGATCGATCCCGTGCCGACGAGACTTTCGCCGACTCCGAGCACGAGCCGCGCGATCACCAGCAGCACGAGACTCACCGCATGCCACTGCGTCGCGAGCGCGGAGGTCAGGAGCATTGCGCCGCTGATCGCGCAGGCCACGAGACCGTAGAGCACGGTTTGCTTGGGGCCGGCGGTATCGGCTGAACGACCGGCGAGCGGCCGCGACAATAGGGTGGCGAAGTACTGAACGCTGATCGCGGCGCCCGCCATCACCGAGCCGTAGCCGAGATCCGTATGCACGAAGCCGGGCAAGACCGCCAGCGGGATGCCGATGGTCAGATAGCAAAGGAACGTGTACACGACGACCGACACGATTCGAAGCGTGACGGCGAAGTCGCCTTGCGGCGCGGTGGCGGGTTGGGTGGACATAGAAAGGCGCGGGTTACTACGGGGTTGATTTCGACGCTAAAGCGTGATTGTCACATAGCTTGCGACCCGATGTCGCGCCAGTTTTGTAACCACGTGGTCCAAATTGCCTGTCCGAACGGTCGGGCGGCATGTCGGGAAGCCGCGCTGCTTAAGGGTTTCACGACTTATCGCGATGGGAGTATGTCGTACATGCAATGTCGCCTATGGGTTCCGGATTTTGGCGGTGATAGCTTTCGAATCATCGAAGCGCTAGGAGTAATCCGAGAAAGCGCCGGAACCATCCGAAGCCACCGGCTGCGCACTCCGCGCAACCAGCAAAAAGAATCATCGAAGCCCCGCGAGACAGAATTTCATGACCCAGCCGATCCGCTTTTACCATCGCAATGCGATCCGCGAAGTAAGCGGCGCGTCGACCACGCGCACCGTCCTGCAATACCTGCGCGAAGACGCGCGCTGCACCGGCACCAAGGAAGGTTGCGCCGAAGGGGATTGCGGCGCGTGCACGGTCGTCATCGGTGAGCCGGACGGCGCGGGCGGCGTCGCGTTCAAGGCGGTCAACGCGTGCGTGCAGTTTCTGCCGACGCTCGACGGCCGCGCGCTCTTCACTGTCGAAGACCTGCGCCAGCCGGATGGTTCGCTGCATCCGGTGCAGCAGGCGCTCGTCGATTGTCACGGTTCGCAGTGCGGGTTCTGCACGCCCGGCTTTGCCATGTCGATGTTCGCGCTCTACGAAAAGCATGGTCATGCAACGCAAGGCTGTGCGCAGGCTTGCGACAAAACGCGGCCGTCGCGCCAGGAGATCAGCAACGCGCTGACCGGCAATCTGTGCCGCTGCACGGGGTATCGGCCGATCATCGAGGCTGCCGAGCAGATGTTCGATCACGCGCCGCTCGCGCCGTTGAACGTCGAGGCGCTGGCGCGTTCGCTCGACGGCATCGCGCGTGACGACACTTTCCACTACGAGCACGCGGGCCGCCAGTTCGACGCCCCGCGCACCGTCGACGCGCTCGCGCAACTCAGAGCCGAAAAGCCAACGGCGCGCATTCTCGCGGGCAGCACGGACGTCGGCTTGTGGGTGACGAAGCAGTTGCGCGATCTCGGCGACATCGTCTATGTCGGACAGATCGAGGCGCTCAAGCATGTCGAGACGACCGAGGAGTGGATCGAGATCGGCGCGGGTGTGTCGGTCGAGCGCGCGTATGCCGAACTCGTGAAGACATATCCCGAACTCGAAGAGACGCGTCAGCGCTTCGCCTCGCTGCCGATCCGCAATGCGGGCACGCTCGGCGGCAACGTCGCCAACGGCTCGCCCATCGGCGATTCGATGCCCGGTCTCATCGCGTTGAACGCACGCGTCGTGTTGATGAGCGTCGATGGCCCGCGCGAGATGCCGCTCGAAGATCTCTACATTGCATATCAAAAGAAGGACATGGCGGAGAACGAGTTCGTCGCCGCCATCCGCGTGCCGACGCGCGGCGGCCAGCGCGCGAAGCTGCAATTTCGCGCCTATAAGCTCTCGAAGCGCTTCGATTCGGACATTTCCGCCGTGTACGCCGCGTTCTCGTTTATCGCGGATGGCGACACGATCCGCGAGCCGCGTCTCGTCTTCGGCGGCATGGCCGCGACGCCCAAGCGCGCCACGCACGCCGAAAGCGTGCTCGCCGACGCGCACTGGCACGAAGCCACCGCGCAGGCCGCGATGCTAGCGCTCGGCAAGGACTACGCGCCGCTCACCGACATGCGCGCGAGCAGCGACTATCGGCTGGATACCGCGAAGAGCGTGCTGTATCGATTCTGGCTGGAGACGCGCCCGCACAATCCGATGCCCAAGTCGAAGCTGGATGTGCGTGCAATCGAACTCGTCGAAGTGAAGTAAGGAGCCGATAAGAACATGAACCAACAAGCCGAAGCCTTTCTCGCCGAAGCCCAGTCGCTCGCCAACGAAGCCGACGATTTCAAGCAGGTCCACGTTTCGCGTCCGCACGAGTCGGCGCATCTGCATGTGAGCGGGCGCGCGAGCTATACGGACGACATCCCCGTCGTCGCGGGCACGCTGCACGCCGCGCTCGGCATGAGTCCGAAGGCGCACGCGAAGATCGTGTCGATGAACTTCGACGCCGTGCGCGCCACGCCCGGCGTCGTCGCCGTCTTCACCGCCGAGGACATCCCGGGCGTGAACGACTGCGGCCCGATCATCCACGACGATCCGGTGCTCGCGCCGGGTATCGTGCAATACGTCGGGCAGCCGATGTTCATCGTCGTCGCGACGTCGCACGATACGGCGCGGCTCGCGGCGCGTCGCGCGAACATCGAGTACGAGGAATTGCCGGCCGTGCTGACCGCCGAAGACGCGCGCAAAGCCGAATCCTACGTGCTGAATCCGCTCAAGCTCTCGCGCGGCGATGCAGCGAGCCGTCTGCAAAAGGCCGCGCATCACGAACGCGGCGCGATGAAGCTCGGCGGTCAGGAACAGTTCTATCTCGAAGGACAGATCGCGTATGCCGTGCCGAAGGACGACGACGGCATGCACGTGTACTGCTCGACGCAGCATCCGACCGAAATGCAGCATCTGGTGGCGCACGTGCTCGGCGTGCATTCGCACAACGTGCTGGTCGAATGCCGGCGCATGGGCGGCGGCTTCGGCGGCAAGGAATCGCAGTCGGGCATTTTCGCGTGCTGCGCCTCGCTTGCCGCGTGGAAGCTCTTGTGCCCGGTGAAGCTGCGTCCGGACCGCGACGACGACATGATGATCACCGGCAAGCGCCATGACTTCCAGTACGACTTCGAAGTCGGCTACGACGATCGCGGCGTGATCGACGGCGTCGCGCTCGACATGACATCGCGTTGCGGTTTCTCGGCGGACCTTTCCGGCCCGGTGATGACGCGCGCGGTCTGCCACTTCGACAATGCGTACTGGCTCGCGGATGTGAAGATCGAAGGCTATTGCGGCAAGACCAACACGCAGTCGAACACCGCGTTTCGCGGCTTCGGCGGGCCGCAGGGCGCGTTCGCCATCGAGTACATCATGGACAACATCGCACGGTCGGTCGGTCGTGATTCGCTGGATGTGCGCTTCGACAATCTGTACGGCAAAACGGAAAACAACAAGACGCCTTACGGACAAACCGTGGAAGACAACGTGCTGCAGGAGTTGATTGGTGAACTGGCCGAGTCGAGCGAGTATCGGCGTCGCCGCGAAGCCGTGCGCGAGTTCAATGCGAACAACGAGATCCTGAAGAAAGGGCTGGCGCTGACGCCGGTGAAGTTCGGCATCGCGTTCAACGTGACGCACTTCAATCAGGCCGGCGCGCTGGTTCATATCTATACCGATGGCTCGATGCTCGTGAACCACGGCGGCACCGAGATGGGCCAAGGTTTGAACACGAAAGTCGCGCAGGTGGTCGCGCATGAACTCGGCGTGGATTTCGGCCGCGTGCGCGTGACGGCGACCGACACGAGCAAGGTGGCGAATACATCGGCGACGGCGGCTTCCACCGGCACCGATCTGAACGGCAAGGCCGCGCAGGACGCCGCGCGTCAACTGCGCGAGCGGCTCGCGAAATTCGCGGCGGAGAAGTTCGGCGGCGGCAAGGTGGAAGCGTCGCAAGTGCGCTTTGCGAACGACCGCGTGATCGTCGGGGAAGACGTCATTCCGTTCGGCGAGATCGTGCAGAAGGCCTACCTCGCGCGCGTGCAGTTGTGGTCCGACGGCTTTTACGCCACGCCCAAGCTCTACTGGGATCAGGCGACCATGCAGGGCCGTCCGTTCTTCTACTACTCGTATGGCGCGGCGGTCGCGGAAGTGGTGATCGACACGCTCACGGGCGAAATGCGCGTGCTGCGCGCGGATGCCTTGCACGACGTGGGCGCATCGCTGAATCCGGCGCTCGATATTGGCCAGGTCGAAGGCGCGTTCGTGCAGGGCATGGGCTGGCTCACGACCGAGGAACTCTGGTGGAATCAGAACGGCAAGCTGATGACGCACGCGCCGTCCACCTACAAGATTCCGACGATCAACGACATGCCGCCTGATTTTCGCGTGTCGCTCTTCAAGAACCGCAACGCGGAAGACAGCATCCATCGCTCGAAGGCGGTGGGCGAGCCGCCGTTGCTGCTGCCGTTTTCGGTGTTCTTCGCGATTCGCGACGCCGTATCCGCCGTGGGCGATCACAAGGTGAATCCGCCGCTGAACGCGCCCGCGACCGCCGAAGAAATTCTTAAGGCAGTGAACGCGGTGAGGAGCGCACGGACATGATGCATATCGTTCTGTTCGGCGCGGGTCACGTCGGCCACGCGCTCGTGAAAGTGCTCGGCACGCTGCCGTGCGTCGTCCAATGGGTCGACGCGCGCGACGAACTTTTCCCCGACGAAGTTCCCGCGAACGTACAGGTCGAAGCCACGGATCTGCCCGACGCCATCGTCGATGAAGCGCCGGCGGGCGCGTATTTCATCGTGATGACGCACGATCACTCGCTCGACTTTTCGTTGACGCAGCGGATCATGCGCCGCGAGGACTTTGCGTACTTCGGTCTCATCGGCTCGAAGACCAAGCGCGTGAAGTTCGAGCGGCGCCTGATGGAGCGCGGGCTTTTGGCGGAGCGTCTGCCGGAAATCACGTGTCCGATCGGCGTCGAGGGAATCGTCGATAAAGCGCCGGGTTCGATCGCGCTGGCGGTGGCGGCGCAGTTGCTGCGCGTGAGGGAAATGACGGCGCGGCTCGGTTTGTCGGCGCTCAAGGCGGCGCGGTTGGCCGCCTGAAACGCGGATTCAGCTCAGGCCGTTCGTCTGCCGGAAACGACCCGGCGCCACGCCGTACAACTCCTTGAATCGCTTCGAGAAAGCCGCCTCGGACTGATAGCCCACGTCCGCGGCGACATCCGCGACGCTTTTCCTCGTGTGCATGAGCATGGTGCTCGCAAGCTGCATGCGAACGTGGCTCAGCAACGCGAGCGGCGAACTGTCCGAATGCGCCGAGAACGCGCGCATGAAGGTGGCGCGCGACATCGCCGCTTCCTTCGCCAGCATTTCGAGCGTCCACGGATCGGCAGGCCGTTCGAGCATGGCGATCACCGCCGCGCCCAGACGCCGGTTCGCCAACAAGCCCAGCACGCCCGCGAGTGACGGCTGCTCGGTGAGCCATGCACGCAGCACCATCGTGAAAAGCGCGGTGGAGAGCGCCGTGACGATCGACGGCGCACCGGGCTGCGCTTCCTCCGCCTCGCGCCGCATGGCCGCGACGAGCGGCCCGAGATAGGGCGCCGATGCATTCGTGAACGACACGTGCACGAAGTCGGGCAACACGTCGATGAGAAGGGCGCGCGGCGCATACAGAAAGCGTCCGCACAACAAATCCAGCGCCGCTTCCCGACCGTCCACATTGGTCCGCACCGTGATGGCGCCGTTATCGCGCGAAGTCATGGCGCCGATTTTCTCGCTGGCATCGACGGGACCGACGCTCACCACGTGTGCATCGGCGCGCGGCAGCATGAAGATATCGCCCGCGTTCAACGCGACGCTCGCATGCCCCTTGCGCTCTACCGTGCACGCGCCTTCCAGCACGACGTGATAGAGCGCCTCGCCGGGCGCACCCGGCGCGTGGTCGAGTTCGAGCGGCCCGGCAAGCAGGCAGCGGAGATCGAGCGCACCGGAAAGGCGCGCAAGCTGAATGAGTCGATCGAGGGCGTCCATGCGCGAAAGAATAGTTCTTGTTTCGCCGATGGTAGCGGAGATGCGCCCGCGCCGTCACTACTTGGCGGCGAGGCTCAGCAGTTCGTCGATGCTTGCATTTTTCTTGCGCCCGGTAAGCGTCTCGGAGACGCTCGCGATCATTTCGCGCAGCCATGCGACGTCTGTCGGCTGATCGGGTTGCGGCAGCGAGAGCTGATAGCACTTGATGCGCGGAAACGGCACCGGCGAATCGAGCACCGCAAGCGGCAGCATGGACGCGTAATGCTGCGCGAAACGGCGCGGTGCGGTAAAGATCAGATCGGATTGCAGCAGCACTTGCGGCACGAGTCCGAAGTACGGAATGGTCGCGACGATGCGCCGCTTCACGCCCGCGCGCGCCAGGCCGATATCGATCGGATGCCGCTTCGCTCCGCTATAAGGCGTCGGCGCGAGATGCGCGGCGAGTGCGTAGCGCTCGACTGTGAGCGGCTCGCGCGCGAGCGGATGGTTCGCGCGCATCAGGCAGACGAATACGTCGGCGAAAAGGTCCTGCTTTTCGAAGCGCGGCTCGGGCTTGGTCCAGTTGGCCATCATCACGTCGATCTCGCCTTCGTCGAGCGCGCGTTCGTGATCGCGCATCGGATTGAGCGATTCGATTTCGAGCCGCGCGTTGGGCGCTGCATCGCGGAAGGCGGCGACGAGCGTCGGCATGAAGAAATCGTTCAGATAATCCGGCGCGGCAAGGCGAAAAGTGCGACGCGAACTCGCGGGATCGAATTCGCCGTGCGGTGTCGCGACGAATTCGACTTCGCGCAAAGCGCGCTGCGCCGGCGCAAGCAGCGATTCGCCGTACTCGGTCGGCACCATGCCCTGCTTCCCGCGCACGAGAATAGGGTCGTTGAGGATCTCGCGGAGCCGCCGCAGCGCGGTGCTGATGGCCGGCTGCGTCTGGTTCAGCCGCTGCGCGGTCTGCGTCACGCTGCGCTCCAGAAGCAGCGTGCGCAAGACGCGGATGAGCCAGATATCGAGTGAGTCGGCGGGATCGTTCATGGGCGAAGCTGCGGTTTGAAGACGGACACGGCGGCTGATCGCAACGAACGCGGAATGCCGAAGCGTGCGTTTGCGCGCCCCGATGCATCACCGTTCACAAAGTAGTCACGCAGCTTAACCCGAGGTTAAACGCTTTCCGCTTTTTAACGCCATAGCGCATGCGCTATGCGTGGCATCAGCCGCCGAGCCGCGAAGCGTCAGCTGAAGTCCGCGTCTCGCGGCGCGACCGGCAGCGCGCTGATGCGTTTCACTTCGGCGCCATCGAGCCAGTTCGGCGAGCGCGCGACATAAAGCACCATCGGCAAGGTGTCTTCGCCCCAGAAGAGCTGGTCGTTGACGACGAACGTCGGCACGCCAAAGACGCCCATCGCGACGGCGCGGTCGGTGTTCTCGCGCAGCTTCGCCTTGATGTCTTCGTCTTCGACGCGCGTTTCCGCTTCGGGCATGCCGACCCGCTCGCACAAGCCGCGAAAGCCTTCTGGCGTCGACGGATCGCGTCCTTCGCGCCAGATATAGCGGAAGATTTCGCGCACGCAGACGAGATCGCCCTTTGCGATTACCGCGAGCCGCAGCGCCTTGAGCGGATCGAACGGATGCGCGGGCGGCATTTTGAACGGAATGCCAAGCTGCTCGGCGCGAAAGAGCGCATGCCGATACGTAAACACGCGTTTCGACGGAATGGTCGCCGCGTGCGGCTGTCCCCAGCGGTCGAGCAGCTTCAACAACTGCACCGGCACGAACTCGAACGGCATGTCGGGCCACTTTTCGTGTTGCTCCAGCAGCAGATACGAGAACGGCGATATGAAATCGAAGAAAAAGTACGGCTGGCCAGGGCCGTTGGCATGCGCTGCGCTCATCTAGATTTCTCCCTTGATCCTGCCGCGCCCGGCTTTTCGGGCTTATTCGTTGTCCGACCGCGTCGCGCAGGCTGGTACGTGGACCCGCGCCTTTATTCCGCTCGCATCTTTCGATCCTACCTGGCGATATTACGTGCTGCTCGGCTCGCTGTCTGCCTGCGCCGGTTCACGGCGCGGTTCCGTTTCGGCGACGGGCGCATGCGCGAGCCGTTCGCGCACGAAGCCGATATGTTCGCGCAGCACGTAGAACTGATCGGCGAAGGCAAGCGGCATTTTCATGCGATTGACCGCCGATTCGATCGCGTCTATCCGGTCGATCAGGGCGTCGCGCTGCGCGGTGTCCGGGCCGCTGATCGCTTCCCGTTCGATTGCAATGAGCGCGCCATACCACTTGTAGATACGCGATTTCACGCGCCAGCGATAAAGCCCCGGCACCAGCCGCAAGCCCGGAATGAGCACGACGATCAACGGCACCAGCACGACTAGCACGCGATCCGCGAGACTCGCCATCCAGAACGGCAGCGTCCGGTAGATAAAGCTCTTGCCCGACTTGTAATAGCGCTCGGCGTTGTCGCTGATGCGAAATTCGTGGACGAGCGGCGCGGGAAATTCGTTTGCGCGCTGCAGCAGGTTGGCGCGGCTGTGCACTTCGCGCGCCGCTTCGATCAAAAGATCCGAGAGCGCGGGATGCAGACTGTCGCG
The DNA here is from genome assembly GCF_031450875.1 of Caballeronia sp. LZ001. Taxonomy (NCBI): domain Bacteria; kingdom Pseudomonadati; phylum Pseudomonadota; class Betaproteobacteria; order Burkholderiales; family Burkholderiaceae; genus Caballeronia; species Caballeronia sp. LZ001. The sequence continues at coordinate 3,958,142 of NZ_JARTVX010000004.1, forward strand.
CGCCACCAGTTCGGCCGTCGGCGCGATGGTGTGGACGGCGCGCGGCGGCAGATTGCGGGCGAAATCGAATGCACCCATCGGCAGTTCGATTTCGGTGAGATAGGGGAAGCGGCGCGCATAGGCATCGGCTTGAGTAAAGTCCATGAAACGGATGCCGGATGTGCGCAGGAGCTTGGCCATCGTCGGCGGTTGCGCGGAATCGCCCGTCAGGAACACGGCGTCGATCGTGCCGTCTTCGAGCGCGGCCGCGGCCTTGTCGCCGGCGAGCGGCAACAGTTCGGTATCGCCGCCCGGCTCGATGCCATTCGCCTTCAGAAGCGTGAGCGCAAGCGCGCGCGTGCCGCTGCCTTCCGCGCCGATGGCGAGCCGCTTGCCATTCAGTTCGGACAAGCGCGTGACAGTCGCGCCACGATAAAACACGGCGAGCGGCACATACGACACGCTGCCGAGCGATTCCAGGTTCGCGTGCTGATCGCTCGCCGCGTCCGGCGTCATGCCGCCTTGCACGAAACCGACATCCACGTCGGATTTCGGATCTTCGAGACGCGTGAGGTTGTCGAGCGAGCCTTGCGTTTCCAGCACGTTGAGCGTGACGCGGTTGCGCGCGAGGATTGCCTTGTACTTCTGCGCGCTGTTCCAGAACGAGCTGCCCTTGGGGCCTGCCGCTATCGTCAGCGTGCTTGGCGGCGCCGGCTGGATCAGCCGCACAGCAAGATAGAGCGCCGCGATACTGACGAGCAGAATCGGACCGAAGGTCAGCGCGAGATCGCGCCAGGAGATCGCGACGAAGCGCGCGACGATCCTCTGCGGCTTGCGTCCCGTGGCTTTGTGAGCGGGGTCTTCGGGTTGGTGTCCTGGAGGTTGAATCATCGCGGCGGCAAACTTGAATAAGCATGGAAGTTTCGAGGTTTCCGCGAGCTTACCTGAAGCCATCCGCATTCAAGATGCCGTTGAGTTGCGCCATGCCACGCGTGCGAGTCGTTAGCTCGGCGGCCGTGCAAACCACGAGTGTGACACGCGTGTGTGCACGCCGCAGCACTCGTGCCGCCGATGTTGCGCCACGCCGCATCCAGTTCCTTGCAACGTTAAATGTTTTGCGCTTAAGGCCGCGCTGGGCTAAATTGACGTTCGCCGCCAGTTGGCGGGAACCATGCGCGTCGTAGCCCGCTCATGCGCCGGACAGTTTCCCGGCATGTGGGTAAATTGGGCGAACGCCATGCTCTTCGGAGTGTCGCGCGACGGTTTCCTGTTCCGCATCCGCCATACGGCAGGCCACATATTCGAGCCGACGGGCACTTGCCCCAAGTAACCGGCCGTAGTCAGTTTGTTAATTTCGCCAGTCTCTCGCAGCACCGCATTGCAGCAGCAGGCCGCATCGAGCGTCTTGTCATCGAGCCATCCTCGGTGGAAGGCGCATTCGAGGCTGCGGCGTGTCCTTCGGGGCCGCCGCCGGGCTGTTGCACGAAAGCGGTTCGGTTTGTTTGATGTGCCAACGAGTGAAGTAGTAACTGTGCGAAGTCAATAAGCGAAACAAAAGGAGAAATCATGAAAGCTGTCGATCTGTTGAAGGCGCTGGGCGTGGTGGTGTGCGTGGCCGTGGCGTCGAGCGCTTATGCTCAAGCGAGCGATGCGGACGCCACGTCGGCCGCGCCGACCAAGGCTCAGAAATCGGCGACCAAGAAGACCGACCGCAAGCTCGGCTACGACGTGCGCCGTGCGTTGTCGAAGGCGCAAGGCTTCGACGTGTCCAACGTATTCGTACGCGCGCGCTCCGGCGCTGTCGTGCTCTCGGGCACCGTGCCGGAGGGCGGCCAGATCGCCCAGGCAGAAGAAGTGGCCAAGGGCGTTCCGGGCGTGAAGTCGGTTTCCAACAAGATTTCGCTCGGCGTTCAGAACGGCGGAGGCTAAGCAGGCCGTTTGCGCCGTTTTTGGCGGCGCGGTTTAGCGCTGTCATCGGCGGCGCTTCATGCGGGTCACTCGACGGGCTCCGGCATCACGCCGGGGCCCGTTGTCGTTCTGACATCCTCTGACTTCTCTTTGCTCTAAGGGAAGTTCAGCAATTACGCGATGGCTGTTTGCGCGTAATACTTGTTGTCGGCAAGGCCGTGCGTGCGGCACGGTGCAGAAGTCGATCAACAACAAGCGACCGGATGGCGGAGACACACAATGAAAAGATTCGCACGAGTCCACGGGTTGTCACGCGCGGCGACGCTCGCCGTGCTGGCGGCATTTGCGGCGACCACGCTCGTCGCGTGTCACGGCGGCGATGACGACGGCCCGCAGTTCCCGTCCAACACCTTGCCGAGTTTCGTCTCGGGAACGGTGAAGACGCAGACTTACGACGGCAATACCGACGACCTGCTGACCGCCGGACTCGGCAAGACAGGACTTGCGTCGGCGACGCCGCCTTCAATTGCCAATGCGGCCGCGCCGACAGCGGCGGAACTGCGGCGCCTGGCTATCTATTCGAACTATCGTGCGCTCGTCGATATGTCGGCGAACGGCGGCTACGGGCGCTTCTGGGGCCCGAATGTCGATCTGAACGGCGGCGACACGCTCGGCGAAGGCAAGATCGCGGGCAAGGAGTATCTGGCCTTCTCGGACGACGGTTCGGGCACGAAGAACGTCAGCCTGCTCGTGCAGATTCCGACGAGTTTCAATCCGGACCAGCCTTGCATCGTGACGGCGACATCGTCGGGATCGCGCGGCATATATGGCGCGATTTCGGCAGCGGGCGAGTGGGGCTTGAAGCGCGGCTGCGCGGTTGCGTACACGGACAAAGGCAGCGGCAACGGCGCGCACGAGTTGTCGACCAATCTCGTCACGCTGATCGACGGCACGCTTTCCAATGCGACCTTCGCGGGCAATTCGGCAATCTTCAAGGCGAACCTGAGCCAATCGGCGCTTTCGGCTTACAACTCGGCGTATCCGAATCGCTACGCTTTCAAACACGCGCACTCGCAGCAGAATCCCGAAAGGGACTGGGGCAAGAATACGTTACAGGCGATTCAGTTCGCGTACTGGGCGCTCAACGATACCTATGGCGTGGTCAACGGCTCGACGCATTCCGCGCGCTACTCGAAGGGCAGCATTACGACGATCGCGGCTTCGGTGAGCAATGGCGGCGGCGCGGCGCTTGCAGCCGCCGAACAGGACACCGATGGCTGGATAAGCGCGGTCGTCGTCGGCGAACCGCAGATCAACATGAATCTGCCGGCGCAGGTTGCGGTGCGCGAAGGCGGCCAGGCCGTCGGTTCGTTCGGGCGTCCGCTTGCCGATTACATGACCTACGCGAACCTGCTTCAGCCGTGCGCGGCGCTAGCGACGGCGGCGGTCGGCGCGCCGTATCTGACGGCACTGCCGCTCGCGACCACCGTGGCGATTCGCACCGCACGCTGCACCACGCTCGCGGCGAGCGGCGCGATTGCCGGCGGCGATACGCTCTCGCAAGCCAACGACGCGCTCGCGAAGCTGCATCAGGCGGGCTACGAAGCCGACTCCGACACGCTACATGCGCCGATGTGGGACTCGCAGGCCGTGCCGGCCGTCGCCGTGACTTACGCCGATGCCTACATGCTGGCGAGCGTCGCTGACAACCTGTGCAACTTCAGCTTCGGCACGACCAACGCGCTGACCGGCGCGGCGGGCGTGAACCCGCTCGTTTCGCCGATGCCCACGGTCTTCGGCAACGGCAATGGCGTGCCGCCGACCAACGGCATCAACCTCGTCTATAACGCGGGGACGTCGGGCGCGGCGGATCATCGGCTTGCGACGCCCGATGCGAGCTTCGCGGGCGCGGCCTGCCTGCGCGCGCTCTGGGCGAACGGCAATCCGACGATGACGGCGAGCGTGAACGCGATTCGCGTCAACGCGAATCTGCGTGGCAAGCCGGCGATCATCGTGCAGGGAAGGTCGGATGCGCTCGTGCCGATCAACCATGCCTCGCGGCCGTATCTCGGCGCGAACAAGGTGGTGGAAGGCAACAATAGCCAGCTCTCACTGTACGAAATCACGAACGGTCAGCACTTCGATGCGTTCCTGAGCGTGGCTGGCTTCGATACGCGCTTCGTGCCCGTGCACTACTACAACCTTCAGGCGCTCAATTTGATGTGGGCTCACCTGAAGAACAACGCGCCGTTGCCGCCGTCGCAAGTCGTGCATACGGTGGCGCGCGGCGGCACGCCGGGCGCGGCGCCTCAATTGACGGTGGCGAATCTCCCGGCGATCGCGGCGAGCCCCGGCGCGAATGCGATTTCGGTGAATGGCGGCGTGGTGAATGTGCCGAATTGAGGGGTGATGGGAGTGGCGTGCGGATTGGCGTCGCCGTCGGCGGCAGGCGGAGCTTCAGCTTTAGGCGGCGCGTGATGAGCGCGCCGCCTCGATGCGTCCGGGTGGGCTAGCTGCGCGATGAGCGGGGCGTCACAGGTCACGCGGGTACATTTTGCGAACGGCGACGGGTGCTGAATGAGATTTGCGGTGAGCTGATCACGCAGCTGCAGCCGCCGTTGCCCGCGTGCTTGATGCTTGCATCGACGAAGCGTTTCCCGGAACGACGCGTGCGCTCGATCTCACTGAACCGGCGCCGATGCCGCGACGCCCTCGGACGCGGCGTGTTTCGCGTCGGATGACTGGATGGCCGTCGCCGCCGCGGCGGGCGCCTGTACGACGATAGGCGTTGGCGTGAGATCCGGTGAACTCACGATCAGCGACGGTGCGAGCGGCTTGCTCTTGACCTCATCCGATGCGATGGGCGAACTGCGCGGCACCGTGCTCAGATAGTGCCCCATCAGCCCGAAGAATCGGTCATAGAACTTGCCGGCGGGCACGGTTTCACTGGAAATCTTGACCATTGCATCGCTGTTCGAACGGATCGGCAGCGAAAGCGAGCCCAAGACGCTCAAGCCCACGCTTGCGGAGGTATCGCTCTTCTTGAGCGCATAGCCGTCCTGCACCGCGTTCACATAAGCGATGCTCGTATTAGTCGTGTTTTCGCCGGGCGTGCAGACCACATGGAATGAGACGACCACGTGCGTTTCGGTGGACGGCTGGAAGTTCTTGGTGGCGTCGACGGTATCGGCTTGCGCCATCGTCGTGAGAAAGCCTTGCGAGAGCAGCGCGCGGCGGGCCGCCTCGCAGGTTTCGTTCACGGTGGCGTCAAAGTTGCGCGCGAACGGGCTTGCACCGGAGTCGAAAAGTTCCTGCTGATAGCTCGGCGTGGTCGCCGCGCGTCCGCCACAGGCGGCAAGGGCGAGAATTCCGAGGGAGAGAAAGGCAAGGCGCAGCGACGACGACATAGGCATGAGAGGCAGCGAAGACGAAATTTGTGATGCAACAAACACAAATTGTAGTGCCCTCCGACTGCGCGAGAAAAAAACGTAGTCCAAAAACATCGTCGAATCCGTGGCTTACAGAAACTTTTCCTTCAGGATGCGCAAAAAGCAAAAGCCCGGCGTGCGTGCCGGGCTTCGTTAGGCGAATTGACGATTACGGACGATTGAAGTCGACCGGATTCGGGTCGATAGCCGCGCGACGGGTAGCACCCGAAGCGGCAGCGCCTTCGCCGACACCGCCAAACGACGATGCAGCCGTGCCCTGTTGCGCGTTCAGGCGTGCTTGCGCGGCCTGAATGTTGGCGGGGTATTGGGTTTGATCGCTGGCCGGGTTGTAGCCTGCGCGTTCCAGTTGAACCAGTTGAGCCTTCACTTCAGCACGCGTCACCGGCGCGTTTTCTTGCGCCTGGGCGAAAGCGGGGACTGCAAGGACGGCAGCAACGGCGATTGCAGGGATGATCGACTTGAACATGATGAACCTCCTATGTACTGATCTCGGGAACGTTGCGGGTGGAGAGTTTGTCTCTTCACTGCTTCGTCGTTGAAATGCAGTCTAGGCCTCGCCGGCCCTAGTAGAAACCCTAATTAAGCAAAATCAGAATTGACGAATTGACATTAATCTAGCCAATCGACCTTACGAAATCCATAAATTTCCCCGTGTTTAGACAAAAGTACGCGAAATAGGGAATGCCCGTCTGTCCCCGTCCTTGAAATTGTCAAACTCGGTCCATATAATTAGCACTCACTGCACGAGAGTGCTAACAAATTGCCGCTCGGGCAGCTTTGCTTACCGGGCGGGTTTCCCCCGCGTTTTCAGTCTCAATCAAGAGAGGAGTGTGTATGAATCTTCGTCCTTTGCACGATCGCGTCATCGTTAAACGTCTGGATCAGGAAACCAAGACTGCCTCGGGCCTCATCATCCCCGAAGCTGCAGCCGAAAAGCCGGATCAAGGCGAAATCCTGGCCGTCGGCCCGGGTAAGCGCGATGACAAGGGTGTGCAGAACGCCCTCGACGTGAAGGTGGGCGACCGCGTGTTGTTCGGCAAGTACGCCGGCCAGACCGTCAAGGTCGACGGGCAAGAACTGCTCGTGATGCGCGAAGAAGACATCATGGCCGTTCTGGTCAAGTAAGCACCTTCCTGCACTTCGGCTTCGCCGCAGAGCCGCTCCATTGGAGCCTGCCGCCCGAAGCCTCCAAACTGAATCGACTCAAGGAGTTTGAATATGGCAGCTAAAGAAGTCACTTTTGGCGATACCGCACGCGCCAAGATGGTCGAAGGCGTGAACATTCTGGCCAACGCGGTCAAGGTCACGCTGGGTCCGAAGGGCCGCAATGTCGTGCTCGAGCGCAGCTTCGGCGGCCCGACGGTCACCAAGGACGGTGTCTCGGTCGCGAAGGAAATCGAACTGAAGGACAAGCTCCAGAACATGGGCGCGCAAATGGTCAAGGAAGTGGCTTCCCGGACCAGCGACAACGCCGGTGACGGCACCACGACCGCTACGGTTCTGGCGCAATCCATCGTTCGCGAAGGCATGAAGTACGTTGCATCGGGCATGAACCCGATGGACCTGAAGCGTGGTATCGACAAGGCAGTGGCTGCAGCTATCGAAGAACTGCGCAAGATCAGCAAGCCCTGCACGACGAACAAGGAAATCGCTCAAGTCGGCGCGATTTCGGCGAACAGCGACACGTCCATTGGCGACCGTATCGCTGAAGCAATGGACAAGGTCGGTAAGGAAGGCGTGATCACGGTTGAAGACGGCAAGTCGCTGGAAGACGAGCTGGACGTCGTGGAAGGCATGCAGTTCGACCGCGGCTACCTGTCGCCGTACTTCATCAACAACCCGGACAAGCAAGTCGCCCTGCTCGAAAACCCGTTCGTGCTGCTGCACGACAAGAAGGTTTCGAACATCCGCGATCTGCTGCCGGTACTGGAACAAGTCGCGAAGGCTGGCCGTCCGCTGCTGATCATCGCTGAAGACGTCGAAGGCGAAGCGCTGGCTACGCTGGTCGTGAACAACATCCGCGGCATTCTGAAGACCGTTGCCGTCAAGGCTCCGGGCTTTGGCGACCGTCGCAAGGCCATGCTGGAAGACATCGCTATCCTGACCGGTGGTCAAGTGATCGCGGAAGAAACCGGCCTGACGCTCGAAAAGGCTACGCTGGCTGAACTGGGTCAAGCAAAGCGCATCGAAGTGGGCAAGGAAAACACGACGATCATCGACGGCGCTGGCGAAGCAGCAAGCATCGAAGCGCGCGTGAAGCAAGTGCGCACGCAGATCGAGGAAGCAACGTCGGACTACGACCGTGAAAAGCTGCAAGAGCGCGTGGCCAAGCTGGCTGGCGGCGTGGCAGTGATCAAGGTCGGCGCTGCGACCGAAGTCGAAATGAAGGAAAAGAAGGCACGTGTCGAAGACGCACTGCACGCAACTCGTGCGGCTGTGGAAGAAGGCATCGTGGCCGGCGGTGGCGTCGCGCTGATCCGCGCTCGCAAGGCTGTCGAAGGCGTGAAGGGCCTGAACTCGGACCAGGACGCGGGCATCCGCATCGTTCTGCGTGCGATGGAAGAGCCGCTGCGCCAGATCGTCACGAACGGCGGCGAAGAAGCTTCCGTCGTGGTGGCGGCTGTTGCTGCGGGCACGGGCAACTACGGCTACAACGCGGCAACGGGCGAGTACGGTGACCTGGTGGAAGCCGGTGTCGTCGACCCGACCAAGGTGACGCGCACGGCATTGCAAAACGCGGCATCGGTGGCAGGCCTGCTGCTGACGACCGACGCAGCCGTCGCGGAACTGCCGAAGGAAGACTCGGCCATGCCTGGTGGCATGCCCGGCGGCATGGGCGGCATGGGCATGGACATGTAATTCGGTTTCGACCGGTTACTTGCTTCATCCTCAGGGCGTGGGTTCCGAAAGAAGCTCACGCCGCAAAGAAAAACCCGCAGCAATGCGGGTTTTTTTTCGTCCGTGGCAAACGCGGACCGTTACTTGTTCATCTGATCGCGCAAGTTTTGCGCGGCGGCCTTGTAGTCGTAGGTCGGATAAAACTCCGTCGTATAGCCGCCCCACGCGGTGGTTTCGATTGCGCGATTCACTTCGCGCAGGCGATCGGCCGGCACGCGTAGCGTCACGACCTGCCCGACGCCCATCATCACGTACCATGACACCACTTCGATTCCCGGCGGCGGAAACGTCTTGAAGAAGCCTTGCTCCTTCAACTGCTCGTTGATCTTCGGAAGCGGTTTGCTTTGATCGTGCTTGAGGAAGATGGTCAGCAGGAAGGTGCCGTCGCCAGCCGGTGTGACGGGCGGCGCCGTGCTTTGCTGCGCGTTTGCGGGCAGGGCGATGTGAATCAGCGAGGCGAACATCGTGGCTTGAAAAAGGCGTGCAATTCGTCTTGCTGATCGATGCATCGGGAATGCTCCTCGTGAACGAATCGGTTTAACGATGGTGGGTGCGCAGACGCTCGATCATATGCAGCGCGTTGGGTTGCGCATTGCCTTCGGCGGTGTTGTCGAAGATGCACCAGACCTCGGGCGTTTTCTTCGCGCGCGTGTGCAGCGTGCGCGCGAGGTCGTCGAGATAGGTGTAGTTGTAGGAAGACTTGTAGAGCTCGGGCGAGCCATGCAGCCGCACATACACGAGCGAAGTGTCCGCACGATGCTTGATCTCGCACTCGTCGGGGATCGGGTCCGCATCGACATAAGCCATGTGATGCGCCTTCAGGAGCGCGGCCGTGTAGGTGGTGAACCAGGACGGATGCCGCGCCTCGATTGCAATCGGCAACTTAGTGCGCTCACGCAACGCCTTGATGAAGGCTTCGGCCGTGGCCTGATCGAAGGGCAGACTGGGCGGCAGTTGCACGAGCCAGCAACCGAGCTTGTCGCCGAGTTGCCCCGCGCTTTGCAAGAATTCGTCAAGGAGCGCCTCGGTGCCGACGAGCCGCGCGTCGTGCGTAATGGACTTGGGCAATTTCACCGAGAAGCGAAACGACTCGGGCACGCTCTGCGCCCAGTTCGCGTAAGTCGATTCGCGATGCGGTTTGTAGAAGCTCGAATTGATCTCGACGCAAGTCAGCACGTGTGCGTAGCGTTCGAGATGCGTGCCTTCATGCGGAAAGCTCGACGACACGGCGCTCGACAAACCCCAACCCGCGCAGCCGATACGGATCGCGCCTTGCGGGCCGGGCTTGTGCAGATGGGGCAGTCGGTACGGCATGCGTTCTCCCGGCGACTCGATTGGTCAGTGTTTTGGGCTAATGGCGTACTTCCCCAGGCAGTCCCGCCGACTCGTCGGGGAGGGACGACGTCTCGCCTTCTTCGTCTGCATCGTTCGAGCGCGCCCAGAAAAACCGGTCCGGCAAATAGGCGCCCATGCCCGGACGGAACGCGGCGCGCGCCGCCTGGAACACATACTCTTGAGCCTCGCGTGCGGCCTCGGCGGGTTCCTGTCCGTTGGCAAGCAAGGCCGCGACCGCGGCGCCGAGCGTATCCGTCAGCCCCATGATGCGATGCACACCGCGATCCCACGTATCTTGCCGCACCTGGCCTTCTTCGCTGTACAGCGTATTCACATGCCGATGCGTGCCGGTTTCCATTGCGAGCACATATTCGCAACCTTGCGCCAGGATATGCGAGATCGCGGCATCCAGCGTTGGCGCCTCGGCGTCGCTGTCGGGTTGCGCGAGCTGCAACAACGTGGCGTGATCGGCGATCAACATGGTCGATTGCGGCACGAGCAGGTCGGCAAGCGACTCACGCAGCTCGTCGGCGGACAAAACATGTTCATCGTCTAGTGTGAAGTCCGGCGCGAGGATCAGCGGTACGTCGTCGTAGTCGGACACCACTTCGGCGATAGCGGAAACTACTTCCGCGCGCGTTGCCGCGCCGATCTTGAACGCGGCGATCGGCATGTCCTCCAGCAACATGCGCGCCTGCGTGGCGACGACGTCGGGGTCGATGCCGGTAACTTCGTCGCAGCTCGCGGAGTCGCGCACCGCGTAGCCCGTCAGCACCGTCACGCCGTGGCAGCCCATGCTTGCGAGCGTCAGCACGTCGGCTTGAAGCCCCGAACCGCCTGTGGGGTCCGTCAGGCCGAAGGTGAGAACGATCGGTGGGGAGTCGCCGGTCATGGTAAAAGCGGACATTGTTTTCTTGATTGCACGAATGGAACGGAAGGGCCGCGAACGCCCGCGCCTCGAAGTGCACTGGCGGCGGCCAGCTCGGTCATGGTTCGACCGTGGTTCGACTATGGTTCAATGTTTCGATTATGCGGCCTAACGCCGTCAGGCTACAGTCTTTGCGCACTTTTTTCCGGTACGGCGGCGCTTGAGAGAGCCAGTACGGCGGTCAAAGGCTTGGCCACGCGTGAACGGGCATCTCGCTAGGCATTGACACGCCAACACGGTACCATCATGTCCTAATTTCAATCGACCATTTCGACGCGGCATAAGTATGGAATATAGAAGCTGGATGTGCCTGATCTGCGGCTGGATCTATGACGAGGAGGCGGGATTGCCCGAAGAGGGCATCGCGCCGGGTACGCGCTGGGAGGACGTTCCAATCAACTGGACTTGTCCCGAATGCGGAGCCCGCAAGGAAGATTTTGAGATGGTCCAGATCTGATCCGCACGCTCTACCGCGCCGCATGACTCGCGTCATGCGGCGCGCGTTTTTTGCGGACCGCTTTTTTGTTCGCTGCTTTCGTTCGCTGCTTTCGTTGCTGTTTTTGTCCGGCAGCGCTGCCGGTGTTGCGTCGTGCATCGAAATCGATGCGCGAGCCGGTCGCATGTTTGGCCGCTGCAAGCTGCATGGGCGCCACGACGCGTGCCGATGCCAATGCGAACCGGCGCCTGAAGGCATACGCTTGAGGCTGGTCCGTGGTTCGGCGAGACGGGCGCAGGCAGTAAGCGGTCCGTCGGTCGAGAAAATCGTGAGCGCGGTCAAGTACCGACGCTTTCATCGATGATGCTATTTCACCGCGCGCGCCCATGTTCGACTCACGGCGCCTGCGAACCGGTTTGTGAGCGCCAGATATGACATCTCGTCCCGATCTTCCAGTTACGTTCGAAGCTCTGCCCAATCCGCGCGGCGGCTCGGTGCGGCTCGCCGAAATGGCGCTGACCGACGCCCATCACGCGTTCCAGCGGCAGGGCGAAACCGCGCCCGCGTTGAAGCGCGCGATCTCCGCGCTGCATTCGGCGGGTTGGCTGCCTGCGCAGCGTTTCGCGGAAGCGCTCGCGCTCGTCGCGCCGCTCGGCGAGGAATCGGAGCCGACGCGTGCACGCATCGCGGCTGCGCTCGCGGACTTCGGCGCGGCGGTGGAGCGCCACAATCTGCGCGAGTTGTCGTGCTCGACCGTGTTGTTCGATCACTATCGCGGGCTGCATGCGTTGCTCGCCATGCATACGCGCGTCGCGCCGGTTTCCTACGATGACCTCGCGCTCGCGGGCCGCGCCATCGCGCCCGCGACGTTGCGCGGCATCGCGCCCGAGCGGCTTGCGCGCGTTCGGGCGCACTACGAACAGGCCCTGCTCAAGCTCTTGCGCGGGCCCGAGCAGGAATCCGCCGATGCCTTCGCGCGCCTCGACGAGTGCCTGGGCGAGCTCGGCGGCCCCGATCCTTACGACTTCTGGCGGCTCGCGCTCAACACTATTTGGGCGCTGCGCGAGCGCGCGGAGCGTCGCGGCGACGCCGATTTCGCCGCAAACGCCGACGCCAAGCGCCTTTACGCGCGCTTCAATCTCGTGTTGGCGGATCAGGCGCACGCTTCGACCTATGCGCCGCGCTCGCTCGTGCGCGCGACGCTTGCGCTCCTCTGGCGCGACTTCGCACTCTACGGCGCGATGCCGGAAGACGCGGAACGGGTCGACGTCTTGCGGGACTACGGTTTGACGGTGGCGTGGCATGTCGCGGCGAATCCCGCGTCGGAGGCCGCGTGGGAGCAGGGCGCGGCGCAGGCGATCGAGGAAAACGCCCGCGACGGTTCATCGCGCGATCTGGGTGCGCTGCGCGTGAACGCCACGGCTTACGAAGACTTTCTCCAGAGCGCGGAAGCCTCCATCGAGGGACTGGTCGAGCGCGGTTCGCAAGCAAGCGAAACAGGCACGGTGGACGCGGACGCGGCGCTGCACTCGGCGAACGCGTCGCACCGGCTGGGCGCGGCGGCTTGCGCGCTCGGCTTGGGCCATGTCGCGTTGCTCGCCGATACACTCGGTCTCGCATGGCGGCGCGTCGCGCATCAGGGCGCGCATGAATCGGCGGATGGCGTCGCGCGCGAACTCGATGCCACCGTTCCCGAACGCGCGGCTCAGATGCTGCGGTCCATGCTGCACCAGGCCGCGGCCGGCATTGCGCCGTCGGAAGGCCGCGCGTCGATTGCCGCGCTCACCGCCATGATCGAGCGGCCCGCCGCGGTCAATCGCTAGCTTCGGCGTGCGGTTCGTCGGCAGCGTCCGCGCTGCTGCTGCGTGAATCGTCGGCGCGTTTCGCGGGTCCGCGCACCACGTCGTATCGCGCGAGCGTGCGTTTGCGCGCGGCGTCGTGATCGACTACCGGCTGCGGATAGTCCGCGCCAAGCGAAATCCCCGCCTTCGAGAGTGCGTCGGGCTTGGCGAGCCACGGCGCGTGAATGTCCCGGTCCGACAAGCCCGCGATTTCCGGCACGTAGTGGCGGATGAACTTGCCCGCCGCGTCGAATTTCTTCGACTGCGTCGTCGGATTGAAGATGCGGAAATACGGCTGGGCATCGCAGCCGCTCGATGATGCCCATTGCCATCCGCCGTTATTCGACGACAGTTCGAAATCGTTCAGCAGCGCTTCGAAATAGGCTTCGCCGCGCCGCCAGTCAAGGCCGAGGTCCTTGGTCAGAAAACTCGCCACGACCATGCGCAGGCGGTTGTGCATATAGCCTGACTGGTTGATTTGCCGCATCGCGGCATCGACGAGCGGATAACCTGTTTGTCCCGCGCACCATGCGGCGAAGTTCGCGTCGGCGGCGTCGTCCGTCTCCCACTGGATGCGGTCGTATTCCGGCTTGAATGCACGATGATCGCCCGGCACGCCGACATGCGGAAAATGGTGCAGCACGGAGAAATAAAAGTCTCGCCAGATAAGCTCCGACAACCAGGTTTCCGCGCCCTTGTTGCCGTGACGCTGCGCATCGTGCGCGGTGCGAGCGAGTGCGCGAATCGAAACCGTGCCGTGTCGCAGATGAACGCCGAGATAGCTCGGGCCCTTCAGCGCGGGGAAGTCGCGGGCGTGATCGTAGTCGGCCATGCGGTCGATGAAGTCATCGAAGAGCTCATACGCGCCGCTCGTGCCAGCGGGGAAGGCGGGCGCGTGCTCCGCGCCGAAACCGAGCGCGTCAAGCGAGGGAATGGCGTGCCTGACGTTACCCGGCGGCTTCGCGAGCACGTTCAAATGATCTTCGGATGCGTACGGCTTGAGCGCGTCCGGCGTGAGTGTCGCGAGCCACTTGCGCTTGTACGGCGTGAAGACGGTATAGGGTTTGCTGCTGCCTGTGAGCACATCGTCATGATCGAAGATCGACTGATCCTTGAACGTGAAAAACGCGATGTCCTTGCTCGCCAGTTTCTGCGCCACTGCCTCGTCACGCGCCTTCGCACTCGGTTCGTAATCGCGATTTGCAAACACCGCGTTCGCGCCGCATTCGACCGCAAGCTCGGATATCTCATGCAAAGGCACGCCATGTCGAACCATCAGCGTCCCGCCAGCGTCGCGCAACGTGCGATCCAGTTCCACCACGCTCGCATGAATGAACGGCACGCGCCGGTCGTTTCGCGCAAGCGGCGAGAGGATGTCGCGGTCGAAAACGAACGCGCACAGCACCCGACGGCACCTTGTAAGCGCGTGATAGAGTGCAGCATTGTCGGCTGCGCGCAGGTCCCGCCGAATCCACACCAGACCCACATCAAAGTCGGCCATCTGTCAGCGCCTTTGTTAAAATCCTGAATTATGTCCAAGACTTCCGATCGCATCAATTTGACGAATCAGTTCCTGATCGCCATGCCGTCCATGGCCGATCCGACGTTTTCAGGAACCGTGGTCTACCTTTGCGATCACACCGATCGCGGTGCGCTGGGTCTCGTCATCAACAGGCCGACCGATATCGACCTCCAGTCGCTGTTCAATCGTATCGATCTCAAACTCGAGATCGAACCTCTCGTTCACTTGCCCGTGTACTTCGGCGGTCCCGTTCAGACTGAGCGCGGCTTCGTGCTGCACGAAGAACGCGACGGCGAACCGTATAGCTCGTCCATGAGTGTACCCGGCGGCCTCGCCATGACCACTTCGAAAGATGTACTCGAAGCAGTCGCTAGCGGCAAGGGCCCAGAGCGCTTCTTGCTCACGCTCGGTCACGCAGGCTGGGGCGCCGGTCAGCTCGAAGAAGAAATCTCCAAGAACGGCTGGCTCACGGTGGAAGCGGACTCGCGCATCATCTTCGACGTGCCCGCCGAAGATCGCCTCGAAGCGGCGCTCTCGCTGCTCGGCGTATCGCGTTCCATGCTTTCCGGCGAAGCAGGGCACGCATGAGCGGGGCAGCCACGCTGCTGGCATTCGATTACGGCGAGAAGCGTATTGGTGTCGCCGTTGGCAATACATTGACGAAGCAGGCACGCGCGCTCGCCGTGCTCGAAAACCGCAACCGCGACTATCGTTTCGATGAAGTCGGCAAACTGCTCGACGAGTGGAAGCCGCAAACGGTGGTCGTCGGCATGCCGCTGCACCCGGACGGCACGCCGCACGAAATGAGCGCGCAGGCCAAGCGCTTCGGCAATCAGGTGAACGGGCGTTTCAACGTGCCCGTGCAATGGGTCGACGAACGTTACAGTTCCGTCGATGCCAAAGCCGACCTTCGTGCGCGCGGCGTGCGTCCGAACGCGCGCGGCCGTTTCGACGACATCGACGCCGAAGCCGCCCGCGTCATTCTTCAACAATACCTCGACGGACTTCCCGACGATCATGAGTTCCATTGACGCCGAAGCGCTGTATCGCGCGCTCGTCGAATCGATTCATGCCGCGTATGAAAACGCGCTCGCCGAAGAAGAGGGTGTCGCGCTCGTCGGCATCTATAGCGGCGGCGTGTGGCTTGCCGAGCGTCTCGCCAAGGAGTTCAACGCGCCGCACTTCGGCGTGGTGAACGTGGCGCTGCATCGCGACGACTACGCGAAGAAGGGCCTGCATAGCCAGGCAAGCCCGACTTCGTTGCCGTTCGCGGTCGACGGCCGCCGTATCGTGCTGATCGACGACGTGCTGTCCACGGGACGCACGGTGCGCGCGGCCATCAACGAACTCTACGATTACGGGCGTCCCGCTTCGGTCGATCTCGCCGTGCTCGCCGATCGCGGCGGACGCGAGTTGCCCATTGCGGCGCGCTTCGTCGGCGGCACGGTGGACGTACCCGCGAACGAAGGCCTCGTGCTCGCGCGACGCGCGGACGGCGGCTTCGACTTCACCACTGAATCGCGCGCTCAGTAACCCATTCAAGGCAACACCGGGATCATCATGAACACCGCCACTCAGGGTTCCGCCGATGCAGGCGCGCCCGCTGCCGCCGACAAATTCCGCTACGGCTTTCTACGCGGCAATCCGCAGCTCACGAAGAATGGCGAGCTGAAGCACTTGCTGACCATCGAAGGACTGCCGCGCGCCGTCGTCACGCATATTCTCGATACCGCCGAGCAGTTCGTGAGCGTCACGGATCGCGAAGTGAAGAAGGTGCCGCTTTTGCGCGGCAAGTCGGTGTTCAACCTCTTCTTCGAGAACTCGACGCGTACCCGCACGACCTTCGAGATCGCGGCCAAGCGCTTGTCGGCGGACGTGCTGAACCTGAACATCAACGCGTCGTCGACGAGCAAGGGCGAATCCCTGCTCGACACCATCAACAATCTCTCCGCCATGCATGCCGACATGTTCGTCGTGCGTCATGCGTCGAGCGGCGCGCCGTATCTGATCGCCGAGCATTGCGCGCCGCACGTGCACGTGATCAATGCGGGCGATGGCCGTCACGCGCATCCGACGCAAGGCCTGCTCGACATGTACACCATTCGCCACTACAAGCGCGACTTCACCAAGCTGCGCGTGGCGATCGTCGGCGACATTCTGCATTCGCGCGTCGCGCGTTCGGACATTCACGCGCTGACCACGCTCGGCGTGCCGGAAGTGCGGGCCATCGGGCCGCGCACGCTTTTGCCCGGCAATCTCGACCAGATGGGCGTGCACGTCTACCACAACCTCGACGAAGGCTTGAAGGGCGTCGACGTCATCATCATGCTGCGCCTGCAGAACGAGCGCATGAGCGGCGCGCTCTTGCCTTCCGCGCAGGAGTATTTCAAGAGCTGGGGACTGACGCCCGAGCGTCTGGCGCTCGCCGCGCCCGATGCCATCGTGATGCATCCGGGGCCGATGAATCGCGGCGTGGAAATCGACTCGCAAGTGGCCGACGGCCCGCAGTCGGTGATTCTCAATCAGGTGACCTTCGGCATCGCCGTGCGCATGGCGGTCATGGGCATCGTGGCCGGCAACAGTGACTAAGAACGCGACATGAAGATCCAGATTCAAGGCGGCACGATCATCGACCCGGTTGCGGGCACGGAAGCGCGCAAGGACGTGTTCATCGCGGCGGGCCGCATCGTTTCGATTGGCGACGCGCCGGCCGACTTTCACGCGGCCAAGGTCATCGCGGCCAACGGGTTGCATATCGCGCCGGGTTTCGTCGATCTCGCGGCGCGTCTGCGCGAACCGGGCTTCGAGCACAAGGCAACGCTCGAATCCGAAATGGCCGCGGCAATGGCGGGCGGCGTGACGAGCCTCGTCTGCCCGCCCGACACCGATCCCACGCTCGACGAACCCGGGCTCGTCGAAATGCTCAAGTTTCGCGCGCAGAAGCTGCATCAGGCGCATGTCTATCCGCTGGGCGCGCTGACTGTCGGCTTGAAGGGCGAGGCGATTACCGAGATGGTCGAGTTGACCGAGGCGGGTTGCATCGGCTTTTCGCAGGCGGATAACCCTATCGTCGATACGCGCACGATGCTGCGCGCGTTGCAATACGCGACCACTTACGGCTATACCGTGTGGCTGCGTCCGCAAGACGCGTTCATGGCGAAGGGCGGCGTGGCGGCAAGCGGCGCGGTGGCGTCGCGGCTCGGGCTGTCGGGCGTGCCGGTGTCGGCGGAGACCATCGCGCTGCATACCATCTTCGAACTCATGCGCGTGACGGGCGCGCGCGTGCATCTGTCGCATCTGTCGTCGGCGGCGGGCGTCGCGCTCGTGCGCGCGGCGAAGGCCGAAGGCATCGCGGTCTCGTGCGATGTCACGATCAACCATGTGCATCTGACGGACGTGGATATCGGCTACTTCGATTCCCAGTTCCGCCTCGATCCGCCGCTGCGTCAGCAACGCGACCGCGAAGCAATACGCGCGGGTCTCGCGGACGGCACCGTCGACGCGATCTGTTCCGATCACACGCCGCTCGACGACGACGAAAAGCTCCTGCCTTTCGCCGAAGCCACGCCGGGCGCGACCGGCCTCGAACTGCTGCTCTCGCTGACGGTGAAGTGGGCGCACGAAGCCAACTTGCCGCTCGCGAAGGCGCTGGCGCGCATCACGTCCGCGCCCGCCGACGTGCTGAAGCTGCCGGCCGGACGCATTACCGTGGGCGCACTCGCCGACCTGTGCGTGTTCGATGCCGCCGCCGAGTGGCGCGTCGATCCGAAGAAGCTCAAGAGCCAGGGCCACAACTCGCCGTTCCTCGGCTACGAGTTGCCGGCGCGTGTGCGCGCGACGATCGTCGGCGGTCATCTGGCTTACGAAAGCCGTTAAGCACACGAGTCGCGCATGAACCAGGCATTACGCAAGCTGCGGCTTCTGGTCCATCTGCTGTATGGCATGTGGGTCGTCGCGCGGCGTTTTCCGCGCGCATCGGTGGATGAGCGGAGCGCGATGTACCGCGCGTGGTCGCTTGAGATGCTGCGTCTGTCCGGCATGAAACTCGTCGTGCACAACGACGAAGCGCGGCTCGATCGCGGCGTGCTGGTGGTCGGCAATCACGTTTCGTGGATGGACATTTATGTCATCAATGCATGGCGGCCGACGCCGTTCGTCTCGAAGGCGGAGATTCGCAACTGGCCGGTTGTTGGATGGCTTGCGCATCAGTTGGGCACGGTGTTCGTACAGCGCGAGAAGCGTAGCGACGCAAAGCGCATCATGCATGAACTCTCGAACCGCCTGCTCGCGGGCGAGATGATGTGCGTGTTCCCCGAAGGCACCACCAGCGATGGTCAGGCGCTCCTGCCGTTCCACGCGAACATGTTCCAGGCGGCGGTATCGGCATCGTGTCCGGTGCAGCCGGTGTGCATCATGTACGAGGATGCGCACGGCAAGCAGTCGCTCGCGCCGGCGTATATCGGCGACATGACGCTGAGCGACTCCCTCGACGCGCTTCTGAACGCGACGCCGCTCACGGCGCATCTCTATGTGTGCAATCCGCTCGCGCCGGGCGCTGACCGCCGTCTGCTTGCGAGCGAAGCCCAAGCCGCGATTCTCACCGCGCTCGACACCATGCGTAGCGGCGCGGCAACGGCGGCTGATCCCATGCCGCTCGCCGAATCGCTCAACGCTGTTTCGGCTTCATCGCGCAACTCACCTGCGTGATCACGCGCTGAGCCGGGTCTTTGGTCAGCCGCACCGCTGAGAGCTTGTTGCCCCAGACGCAGCCTGAATCGAGACACAGCACGTCGTTGCGGACCATCAGACCGAGCGCGGCCCAGTGTCCGAACACCACCGTCACGTCCTGCGTCTTGCGGCCGGGCACGTCGAACCACGGCAGATAGCCGGGCGGCGCGGCATCCGGGCCGCCATTGTTGGCGAATTCCATCGCGCCGTCGGCGGTGCAGAAACGGATGCGTGTCAGTGCGTTATAAGTCACGCGCAGGCGGTCGGCGCCGGTGAGCGACTCATCCCATCGATGCGGCTCGTTGCCATACAGCGTGGCGAGCGTCGCTTTCCAGTCGGGCGCGCGCAACGCTTTTTCGAGTTCGTGCGCGAGTTCGAGCGTCATCGTCGCGTCCCATTGCGGCAGCACGCCGGCGTGAACCATGAGCGCACCGTCCTCGAAGTGCGCGACGGGCTTGTGGCGTACCCATTCGATCAGGTCAGCCACGTCGGGTGCGTTGAGGATGTCGTCGAGCGTGTCGCCTTTCTTCGGCTTGCGCAGGCCGGCCGCGACCGACAGCAGATTCAGATCGTGATTGCCGAGCACGACGGTGGCGCGCGAACCGAGCGCGATGATTTCGCGCAGCGTTTCCAGCGACTTCGGTCCGCGATTGATGAGGTCGCCTGCGAACCAGAGAGGCGTATCGGCATCGGGCGCGGCTTTTTTCAGCAGTCGATGGTAGGGATCGCAGCAACCTTGCAGGTCGCCGAAGACGAGCGGGGCGGAGCTAGCGTGAATTACGGTGGCGTTGGTGACGTCGGTCATCGATGGAAAAAAGTGAGACGGTGGACGCGCGGCGTCGGATAGCGAGCATTATGAAACACGCGATAACGACTTGGCTGCCGCTTCATTAAGCATTCCGCGAACCTTCTACTAAGCGCGTGACGACGCGGCGGGATAGGCTTGTAATCGATAATCGCTAGCTGTATCAAGTTGTTAGCCGTGTAGTTTTTGCACTTGGTGGCCTTATAATTGACGGCTTACCAAAGTGGGGCATCCGGCGAATCGAGATCGGTGACAATCGGTCAATGTTTTCGCTGGAAGGCGCACATCGCGCGAAATGCGCAATTTTTTCCATAATTCGAGCGCGCTTTCAGTCGAGCAAAGCTGTGAGCGGTGAAGAGGGCTTCTATGATTCTCGTGACGGGCGGTGCTGGTTTTATCGGCGCCAACTTTGTGTTGGATTGGCTCAATGGCTCTGACGAACCCGTTTTGAACGTCGATAAGCTGACGTATGCGGGGAACCTCGGAACGCTTCAGTCGCTCAAGGGCGACGCCCGTCATGTGTTTGCGCGTGCCGACATTTGCGACCGCGCGGCCATGGACGAACTGCTCGCGAAGCACAAGCCCCGCGCCATTTTGCACTTCGCCGCCGAGAGTCACGTAGACCGCTCCATCCACGGCCCGGCAGATTTTGTTCAGACCAATGTGGTCGGTACTTTCGTTCTGCTCGAAGCCACGCGCCAGTACTGGAGCGCGCTGCCTGAAGCCGAGAAGCAAGCCTTCCGCTTCCTGCATGTTTCGACCGACGAAGTGTTCGGCTCGCTGTCTGCAACTGATCCGCAGTTCTCCGAGACCACGCCGTACGCACCGAACAGCCCGTACTCGGCTACGAAGGCCGGTTCGGATCATCTGGTGCGCGCATATCATCACACATACGGCTTGCCGGTTGTCACGACCAACTGCTCGAACAACTACGGCCCGTACCAGTTCCCGGAAAAGCTGATCCCGCTGATGATCGCGAATGCGCTCGGCGGCAAGCCGCTGCCCGTTTATGGCGATGGTCAGAACGTGCGCGACTGGCTCTACGTGGGCGACCATTGCTCGGCTATTCGCGAAGTGCTGGCGCGCGGTGCGCTTGGCGAGACGTATAACGTCGGCGGCTGGAACGAGAAAAAGAACCTCGAAGTCGTGCATACGCTGTGCGATTTGCTCGACAAGTTGAAGCCTAAGGCGAGCGGTTCGTATCGCGATCAGATAACGTATGTGAAGGATCGTCCGGGCCATGACCGCCGCTATGCTATCGACGCGCGCAAGCTCGAGCGCGAGCTCGGCTGGAAGCCTGCGGAGACGTTCGAAACGGGGCTCGAGAAGACGGTTCAGTGGTATCTGGACAATCAGGCGTGGGCTGACGAAGTGGCTTCCGGTGAGTATCGGAAGTGGGTCGAGACGAACTACGCGCAGCGCGCGTGAGGAACTGACAATGGCGCGCAAGGGCATCATTCTCGCTGGCGGCTCCGGCACGCGGCTTTATCCGATTACGCATGCGGTGTCGAAGCAGCTCCTGCCCGTGTACGACAAGCCGATGATCTACTATCCGCTGTCCACGCTCATGATCGCAGGCATTCGTGACGTGCTCGTGATCTCGACGCCGCAAGATACGCCGCGTTTCGAGTCAATGCTCGGCGACGGCAGTCAGTGGGGCATGAATATCCAGTACGCGGTGCAACCGTCGCCGGATGGCCTCGCGCAGGCGTTCGTCATAGGCCGCGACTTTGTTGGCAACGATCCGTCCGCGCTTATTCTCGGCGACAACATTTTCTACGGTCACGATCTCGCGAAGCAGCTCGAAAGTGCGGACGCGCGCACCGAGGGCGCGACTGTGTTTGCCTATCACGTGCATGATCCCGAGCGTTATGGCGTGGTTGAGTTCGACCAAAAGTTCCGCGCGCTGTCGATCGAGGAAAAGCCCGCGAAGCCGCGTTCGAATTACGCGGTGACGGGTCTTTACTTCTACGACAACACGGTGTGCGATATTGCAGCCGACATCAAGCCGTCGCCGCGTGGCGAGTACGAAATCACAGACGTAAATTCGCGTTATCTCGCGGACAAAAAGCTCGATGTCGAGATCATGGGACGTGGCTATGCGTGGCTCGACACCGGAACGCACGATTCGCTGATCGAAGCTGCCACGTTCATCGCGACGCTGCAAAAGCGGCAGGGACTCGTGGTGGCTTGTCCTGAAGAGATCGCATATCGCAAGGAATGGATTGGCGAAGAGCAGTTGCTGGCGCTTGCCAAGCCGCTCTCGAAAAACGCTTACGGTCAATATCTGCTCAATCTTCCGAAGGACCAAGTCGCATGGCCATCCAAGTAACTGCTACGGCGCTGCCCGAAGTCAAGATCATTGAACCGAAGGTATTCGGCGATGCACGTGGCTTCTTCTACGAAAGCTTCAATGGCCGTGAGTTCGCGGAACAAGTCGAAGCGGGCGTCGAGTTCGTGCAGGACAATCATTCGCGTTCGGCAAAGGGCGTGCTGCGGGGCTTGCATTATCAGATTCAGCACCCGCAAGGCAAACTCGTGCGCGTGGTAGAAGGCGAAGTGTTCGATGTGGCGGTGGACATTCGCAAGAGTTCGCCGAACTTCGGCAAGTGGGTGGGCGTGAATCTGTCGGAAGAAAATCATCGGCAGTTGTGGGTGCCGCCGGGGTTTGCGCATGGCTTTGTCGTGTTGTCGGAGACGGCGCAATTTCTTTATAAGACTACGGATTATTGGTATCCGGAGTTCGAGCGGAGCTTGCTTTGGAACGATGCTGATGTTGGCATCGAATGGCCGATCGACTTCGAGCCGATGCTCGCGGCGAAGGATGCGGCGGGCAAGCGGTTGGCGGAAGCCGAGGTGTTTGCATGAGCGAGCGCACGATTCTGATCACAGGCGCCAACGGCCAGGTCGGTTACGAACTCGCCCGAACCATGCAGGGTCTTGGGCGCGTCGTTGCGCTGGACCGCGCGGCGCTCGATCTGGCGAATCTCGACGCATTACGTGCTACAGTGCGCGACATGAAGCCGGCGATCGTCATCAACGCGGCGGCTTATACTGCGGTCGATCGGGCCGAGTCCGACCGGGACGCGGCGTTTCGTCTCAACGCGGAAGCGCCTGGAGTGCTCGCCGACGCGTGCGCAAAGCTGGACGCACTCTTCATTCACTACTCGACGGATTACGTTTTCGACGGCAAAAAAGCGGGTCCGTACCAGGAAAGCGACGCGACGGATCCGCAGAACGTGTACGGCGCGAGCAAGCTGGCCGGGGAGAAAGCGGTTATCGCTTCAGGCGGCGCGCATCTCATTTTTCGTACGAGTTGGGTGTACGGAGCACGCGGCACGAACTTCGTACAGACCATGCTGCGCCTCGGGGCCGAGCGCGACGAACTTCGCGTGGTCGCCGACCAGATCGGCGCGCCAACTTGGTCGAACACCATCGCAACGTCGACGGCCCACGTAGTGGCCTCGGGCCTAAACGCTTCGGGAACGGACTACTGGGCCGAGCGTTCCGGCGTCTATCACCTGACAGCGTCGGGCGCGGCGTCGTGGTATGACCTGGCGCGTGCCACGTTCGAAATCGCGATGGGCGACGCGGCGCCGCGCGTCGTTCCCATTGAAGCGAAGGAATATCCGACACCCGCGCGCCTGCCGCTGAATTCGCAACTGTCGAATGAGGCGCTGGCGAGGCGCTTTGGTGTTCGGCAACCTCATTGGCGAGAGGCGCTGGCGCTCTGCCTGGCGGCTCGCGAAGCTCCGGCTCGCCGGGGATGAGACCCACCATAGGCGAGCGCAGCGACGCCCATTCGCGAGCCGGTGCGGTCGTCGTCTTCTTTTATCCGGACAGTGAAGCCGTTGCGAGGGCGAACCGGCTGTCTGGCATCCTGCCTGTGGTGGTGGTCGACAATACGCCAGCGAGCGCGGGCCAAATTGCGTTCAATGCTCCGGCGGGGCTCCACGCCGCCGTTGTGTATCTCGCCAATGCCGCCAATGTCGGCATTGCCGCGGCGCAGAACCGGGGTGTCGACGATCTGTTGCGACGAGGCTTCGACTGCGCGCTGCTGTTCGATCAAGACAGCGATGTGTCGCTCGAGCTTGTCGAAGGGCTGGTCGGGACGCTTAAGCGGTTGAGGCAGATCTGCAAGGTCGCTGTTGTCGGTCCTGCGTACGACGACCCGCGTCTCGGCGGCATCACGCCGTTCGTCAGGTTCGGTGCGTTCGGGATCGAGCGCGTGCTTGCTGAAGGGCAAACGCCGCTGGAAGTCGATTTTTTGATCGCGTCGGGCTCGTGCATCGACTTGTCGGCCTGGCGGGCCATCGGCCCGATGGACGCCGCGCTGTTCATTGACTTCGTCGATCTGGAGTGGTGCGTGCGGGCCAAGCGAGCAGGGTTCGGTGTGTTCGGTCTGCCGTGGCTCGTCATGCGTCACAGACTCGGCGAGGAACCGGCGGTCGTTCTCGGGCGCCGATTCGCAATGCATTCTGCCTTCCGGCATTACTTTTTGTTTCGGAATGCGCTCGCATTGATTCTTTATCGCCGCAACATGCCGTTGGGCTGGAAGCTGTCCGAACTCAAGAAGCTGCCCGTGCGTCTAGTGATCTACCCGATAGCTTCAAAGCGGCCGGGCGAGCAGATCCGAATGATCGCGCGGGGGGTGTTCGATGGCATCAGAAACAGGTTGGGTCCGTTGCGCCAAGGTTTCACCGAGCGGCAAGAACGGTAACAAACATACCCGCGGTCGCGCATCGTGCGCATGTAGAGAGTTCTATGAAAGAGAAGTTCAAGAGGATTGCCACGTCGCGTGCCGTGCGCGCCACGCTGCAGCGCCTGCCGACCCGGTCGCGCCATGCGCTGAGGCGCGCGCTCAAAGCGACTTACTGGATGGCGACTCCGCATTTGCTGCCGCAGCGGCTGAAGTTTCTGCGGATGCGTAGACAGCTCGGTGGCGTGGCGGCGGTCAACGTGACGGCGGCCTCGGTGTCGATCACGCCATCGTACTTCTCTTTCGCTCCGCAGAAAACGCGTTCGTCGACGGGCGTCTGGGCTCCGGTACATGAGGCCGGCCGCTACTCGCTCGACACGGACTGGAAGCAATATCGCTACGCCTATCTGCCCCCGCGCCGCCCCGACGACATTGCGCGACGGATTGCCGCGCTGAAGAGCCGTCCGTTCTTCAGCATCGTGACGCCCGCGTACAACACGCCGGTCGATCTGCTACAGAAGCTGCTCGCGTCGGTAGAAGCGCAATGGTACGGCGATTATGAACTGATCATCGTCGACGACCACAGTCCCAGCGAGACGGCGCGTGAGGCGCTGCACGCGGCGGCGGGAAATCGGGTGAAGGTCCTTCGATTGGAGCGGAACGCCGGCATCTCGGAAGCGACGAACGCGGGGATTCGCGAAGCGCGGGGCGACTACGTTGTCTTCCTCGATCATGACGATGAACTGACGCCCGATTGCCTGTGGGAACTTGCGATCGCCGCTAATGCCACGGATGCCGATTTCATCTATAGCGACGAAGACAAAATTCTTTCTACAGGAGAGTTTTCCGAGCCGTTCTTCAAGCCGGACTGGTCGCCTGACACCGTCATGAGCACCATGTTCACCTGTCACGTCAGCGCAGCGAAGCGTGCGCTCGTAAGTGAACTGGGCGGCCTGCGTTCCGAATACGACGGCGCGCAGGACTGGGATTTTGTGCTGCGGATCGCCGAACGGACGTCGCGCATCGCGCATATTCCGAAAGTGCTTTATCACTGGCGCGTCATCCCCGGTTCGGTCGCCGCGGATCTCGCCGAGAAACCCTATGCGGTCGATGCGAGCGTGCGCGCTCGCGAGGCGGCGCTCGAACGTCGCGGTTTGAAGGGTGTCGTCGAGCCTTTGCCGTTTCTGCCGGGACATGCTCGCGTCAAATACGAAGTATCGGGTTTGCCGCTCGTCTCGATCGTCATTCCGAGCCGCGACAACGGGACGGTGCTCACGCGATGCGTCGAGTCTATTTTCGCGCGCACGACGTGGCGCGAGTTTGAAATCATCGTGATGGATAACGGTTCGCGCAAGCCACAGACGCTGGCGCAACTCGACGCGCTGGCTGCAATGGAACGCGTCACTGTCGTCCGGCACGACTTCCCGTTTAATTATTCCGAGATTAATAACGTAGGGGCACTGCGCGCGCGCGGCGAGTTCCTACTCTTTCTCAACGACGACACCGAGGTGATCTCGCCCGACTGGATGGAGCGGATGCTCGGTTACGCGCAGCTTCCGCACGTCGGAGCCGTCGGGGCGAAACTGATTTTCCCCGGCACGCGATCGATGCAGCACTGCGGAATCGTCAATCTCGCGGCTGGACCAGGCCACGCCTTTTTCGCTGCCGACGCGGACACGCCGGTCGCGTTTGCCCGCAACATGCTCGAATACGACTGGATTGCAATAACCGGCGCGTGCCTGCTGATCCAGCGAAGCAAGTTCGATGTCGTCGGCGGTTTCGATGAGACGTTTCCCATTGCCTACAACGACGTAGACCTCGGCTTCGCTCTCGTTGATGCGGGCTTCTACAACGTGCTGTGTCCATCGGTCGAATTGATTCATCACGAGTCGCTGACGCGCGGCGACGACAGTCTCGACCCGGAAAAGCTCGCGCGGCTCGTACGCGAGCGCCAGCGCTTATATGCCAAGCATCCGCGATTCTATATGCGAGATCCGTTTCACAACCCGAATCTGTCTCCCAGCGACGTCCAGTTCCGTATTCCCGCCGGCTGAGCCACCGCCGACGGCCAGGCGAGCGCCGACTTCGGCCGGCTCGTCCCAGCACTCGATCATATGAACACGAAAGACAAGGTCCAACTTGACATCCTGAAAGCCACGGCGGCCGCCGAGGTCATTTCGTTCGATATATTCGACACGCTCTTCGTGCGCCCTTTGTGCGATCCCGAGGATCTTTTCGATATTGTCGGCGACCGTATCGGCATGCGTGATTTTCGTGAGCGCCGTCGCGCCGCGCAGTCCAAGGCTTTTCAGGTCATGCACGCCAACGGTTTAAAGGAAATCACACTCGATGGCATCTATGCAGTGTTCGATGGATTGCCGGTGGCGCGCGACGAAGTCCGCAAGATCGAATTGGATCTGGAACTCGAGCTCACGCGCCCGAATCCGGAGCTGATCGACCTTTTCCTTGAACTGGCGAACGCTCGTCGCGTGGTCATTACATCCGACATGTATCTTCAGCTCGACTTCTTCGAGGCGCTGTTCCATAAGTATGGGCTGCCGCGCGTGCCACTGTTCATCTCGTCTCACCGCAACGCCACGAAGCGCGATTTCGGCGAGTTGTTCGATATCGTTGCGGCGGAGTGTGGCGTGGCGCCCGAGCGCGTTTTGCACATCGGCGACAATGAACTGTCGGACGTACGCCGGGCGCGAGAGAAGCGGCTGGCCGCGTTTCACTACGTGGATGCACGGCGCAGTTCCCTGCCTGCCGTCTCGACGCCCGCTGCCTCGCTCGCCGCTGGCATGTTCCGCGCCTATCCGGGCAAACTGAACCCTGACTCGTTCGGCGCGCTCGGGTTCGCGGTCGGCGGTCCGGCGGCTCTGGCCTTCTTGCACTGGATCAACCGAAAAGCCGTGCAGGATGACATCGAGCTGATCCTGTTCACAGCACGCGACGGCTACGTGCTGGACCGAATGGAGAAGCGCGGCCACGGCGGGCAATTCGGACGCTGTGAGTACTTCAAAAGCTCGCGTACTGCCCTTACGCTTGCCGCCATCGACGAAACCAATTTTGAGCAGCACATTCCGCTTCTCCTGTCAGGCGCCGAAGAACTGTCGCCGTTTGAGTTGCTGGAGCGCATCGGCGTGGTCGCTCCGGCAGACAACGTCATGCGCGACCTCGGACTCGGCCCTGAGATACGGCTCGATCCGACGACCATAGAGCTTTTCAAGTCTTTCCTTTGGGCAATCCGGTGGGAAATCCTAAAGACGTGCCGTGAGACGCGCGCCGCACTCTTCAACTACCTCATCGAATTGGGCGTAAAGCCGGGCATGCGTATCGCCATGGTCGATGTCGGATGGAACGGCACCACGCAGGAAGCATTTCACTGCGCGCTGCAGGGCATGTTTGACATCGAGTTATATGGCTACTACCTGTGTCTGACCGAGCATCCGGAATGCGTCCGGCGCAGGAAGAAATTGCGCATGGACGCGCTGCTGACGGCGCGCTCCATCGGCCATCGCCTGCTCGAGCGTGTTTACGCGAACCGCGTCGCGGTGGAGCTATTTTTTTCCGCGCCTCATCACGCGGTGATCGGCTACAAGTTCGATGCCGAAGGCCGGGTGCTGGCAGTGGAAGACCAGGGCCGCGGCGCGACGCACGAATTGAGCGACATTTCGGACGCCATTTCCCGCGGCGTCGAGGAGTATGGCGCTTACGCGAGCGAACTGTTCCGGCGTGTTCACGTCGATCCCGCGCCGGAGGAGGTAGTGAAGCCGTTGCTCGCATTCGTTGAAAATATGCCGGCGCAGGCGATGCGTCTGCTTCAGTCGGTTTCGAATTTCGATGCCTGGGCCAGTAGCCGGAACCGGGATGTCAGCTTGACTGAATATCTTGGTTGAGAGTTATCTCGTGTGACTGGCGGCGGGCGCAGCGATCGGGCGTGAGGACGGCCGTTTGCACGCGATTCGGGATGGACGCAGTCTAGAATGAGTCGCGGTACCAGCGATTTTGCAGTGACACTCGGGCGGGATTTGGGTTTGCGGAGTGGGCGAGGGGTTCCGATAACTATGACGATGGAATTGAAAAAAGAGCTGGGCGGTGGTTTCGACGCCGCTTTCTATCTCGCGACCTACGCAGACGTGGCTGCGAGCGGAGTCGATGCCCGCGAGCACTACATCCGATGCGGCCGCGGCGAAGGCCGTGCTGCGAACGCGGCGGAGCTGCACTTCGCGCGAACCGAGCCGTTCGACGCGGCGTACTACCTGGAGGCGAATCCTGATGTCGCAGCCGCAGCCGTCAACCCGTACGAGCACTATGTGCAGTTCGGCAAGGCCGAGGGGCGTCGGGCCACACGCCCTGAGAATGTGGCGTCTCCGCGTGATGTGGAGGCGGCGCGCCGGCTGGCTGCCGAGGCCGGCTATCCGGATTTCGACGCCGCTTTCTACTTCGAGGCTTTTCCGGACATCGCGGCTAGCGGCATGACCGCGCTCGATCACTTTCTCAAGTATGGGCGATACGAACACCGCGTCACCCACGCACTGGATGTCGCTGCGCAGTGGCGTCCGAATGGATGCGATCCTGAACGCGAAAGTGTGCTTGTCGTGGCTCACGACGCGTCCCGGACGGGCGCGCCGATTCTCACCCTCAACGTCTGCGAGGAACTCGCGAAGCGTCTGAATGTGATTACCGTGCTGCTCGCGGGCGGCCAGCTCGTCGAGCACTTCCAGCGTGTGAGCAGCCAGACGCTGGTGGTGGACGAGCCGGCGTTGCGTCATCCGCTCGTCATGGACAAACTGGTGCGGGACATTGACGCTCGGGTGGCGGTGCGGCACGCCATCGTCAATAGCAGCGAATCGCGAATGATTGTCGAGCCGCTGGCGGCTCACGGTTACCGCGTTGTGTTTCTCATTCACGAGTATGTGAGTTATATGCATTCGCGCTCCGCGACGGTCGACGCGATCAATCGCGCGACGAAAGTCGTGTTCTCGGCGGAATCCGTGCGCGACGACGCGATGGACGCCGATACGCGCGATGCACTCGCGTCCTCGGTGGTGTTGCGGCAGGGCAAGTCGGTGATTCCGCTGCGATTGCCCCACAGCGTGGACCCTGCAATCGGGCAACCTGATCGCTACGAAACGGGCGTAGCCAAGCCTGATACGGCCGATGCCGTAAAAGCGCTACTCGGCGACGCGAACCCTGGTCGGCGACTCGTGCTTGGTGCAGGAACAGTGCAGTTTCGCAAGGGCGTCGATCTGTTCTTTGCTACCGCAGCGGAGTACGCGCGCACAATGCCGGAGCAGGATTTAGTGTTCGTCTGGATCGGGGCTGACGATGAAAGCGATCTTTCATACACGGCCTGCCTCGACATGTTGCTCGACCGCACCCGGCGGCAAGGCGGACAGGCCTTCCTGATGCAACCGACGGACCGTCTCGAGGAACTCTATGGACTCGCGGACGTGTTCTTCCTGTCGTCGAGGATGGATCCACTGCCCAACGTCGCCATTGATGCCATGACGGCGGGCTTGCCCGTCATCTGCTTCGACGGCGCGGGCGGGATGGCAGAAATTCAGCGGGAGGTCTTGCCGCAAGAGTCGAACGTCGTAGTGTTCGCGAACATCTCGGAAGCGGCGGCTCGTATCCGAGCCGTTCTCCAGGAAAGTGAAAAGGGCGAACAGGTCCGTGAAGCGAACCGACGTCTGGCGCGCCAGATGTTCGACATGCAGTCGTACGTGGCAGCGCTGGTCGGCCTGCTGTGGCGCGCTGAGGACTGATTGACAGATTTGCCGATGCGACTTGCGTAGCGAGCCGTGGCGTCGGCCAATAGGAGATACGAAGTTGGTACCACAAGAGGTTCAACGCGGAGGCTCAGCGCCTCGCGTGCTCGTTCTGGGCGGAAACGGCTTTCTCGGACGTCACCTCGTGCGGGCGTTGTGCATGCGCGGCGCCGACGTACGCGTTTTCGACCGCGGGCTTCAACAGCACGCAAGCGGCAATATCGTTTATTGCCAAGGCGATCTCGCATCTGGCCAGGGGCTCGACGAAGCGTTGGAGGGCGTCGATGTCGTCTACCATCTGATTAGCACGACGATTCCGAGCACATCGAACGCCAACCCGGCGTTCGATGTCGAGAGCAATTTGCTGGGCACGCTGGGCCTGCTCGACAAGATGAAAGCCGCAGGTGTCCGGAAGATCGTGTTCACGTCATCGGGCGGCACCGTCTACGGCAATCCGCGTCAGGTTCCGGTGCCGGAAGACGCGCCGCTTGAACCGATCTCTTCTTACGGTATCGTGAAGGTCGCGATCGAACAGTACCTTCGCCTCCATGCAACCCTTCACCAGTTCGATGCGGCCGTGTTGCGGCTCTCCAATCCTTATGGACTCGGCGAGACGCGCATTGGCGTGCATGGCGTCATTCCCACTTTCTTCACGAAGACGCTCGCGCGTGAACCCATCGAAGTCTGGGGAGACGGCACTGTAGTGCGCGATTATCTACACGTGGACGACGCAGTGAAGGCGCTAGTGCTTGCGTCGGAGTGGCCGGGGTTCCGTCTCTATAATGTCGGCAGCGGAGCAGGGCATTCGCTCCTCGACATCCTGAACACGATAAAAAACGTTTCCGGAATGGATCCGGACGTCGTGTTCCATCCGCCACGTTCATTCGATGTGAAGGCGACCTATCTCGACATCACCCGGATCACCAGTGAAACGAGCTGGCGGCCGACTATCGATCTCGAACAGGGCTGCCGCATGTTCTGGGAATCGTTCAAAGCTTAGTTGTCGTCGAAATCGCGCTTGAGCGCGTCAGAAATCCAATGCAAAGAAACTCCATTGCGCCGGCAAGTTTTTTCCGATCGATGATCGGCAACCGGCATCTCGTGCGACAGATGGTCGTGCGGGAGATCGCGTCGCGTTACCGCGGCTCGGCTCTCGGGATCGTCTGGTCGTTTTTCATTCCTGTGCTGATGCTCGCCATCTACACGTTCGTCTTCAGCTTCGTGTTCAAGGCCAGATGGCGCGTTGGCAACGATTCCAAGACCGAGTTCGCCCTCGTGCTCTTCGCCGGACTGATGCTGTTCAACATGTTCGCGGACTGCGTTAATCGCGCGCCTCTGCAGATCGTCTCGAACGTGAATCTCGTCAAGAAAGTGGTGTTCCCACTCGAGATCCTGTCCGTCGTCGCCGTGGCGGCATCGATCTTTCAAATGCTCGTCAGTCTCGTCGTCTGGCTAGTGTTTTACGTTGCCGTGTTCGGCGTTCCGCCGGTCACGGCGCTGTGGTTGCCGCTCATCGCGCTGCCGCTCGTGCTGATCACTTTGGGCGTCACGTGGTTTCTCGCGGCGCTCGGCGTCTATCTGCGGGATGTCGCGCAGATAACGGGCGTCATCACGACCACGCTCATGTTTCTCACACCGATATTCTTTCCCGCCTCGGCGGTGCCGGAGCAGTTTCAAATACTTTTTCTGATCAATCCGTTAGCTTCGATCATCGAACTTGCGCGCAACGCGCTCATCTGGGGCAAGTCGCCCGATCCGTTCATGTGTAGCTATCTCATCGCCAGCAGCGTGGCCGTGGCATGGCTCGGTTTCGCCTGTTTCCAGAAGACTCGGGGAGGCTTCAGTGACGTTCTCTGATTCTTCTATCGTCGTCGAGGACGTCAGCAAGTGCTTTCATATCTTCGACAGGCCGGGCGACCGGCTGAAGCAAATGATCTATCGCCGGCGCAGTTTCTCACGGGAATTTTGGGCGTTGCGCGACATTTCTTTCCGCGTCGCGCCGGGCGAGACGGTCGGTATTGTCGGACGCAACGGCTCCGGCAAGTCCACCTTGCTGCAGATGATCTGCGGCACGCTCGCGGTGACATCCGGCAACATCCAGGTCAAGGGACGCGTGGGCGCGCTGCTCGAACTCGGCTCGGGATTCAATCCGGAGTTCACCGGGCGCGAGAACGTCTTCCTGAGCGCGGCGATTCTCGGTTTGTCGCGCGAGGAGACGGAGCACCGGTTCGACGACATCGTCGCGTTCGCGGATCTCGCGAACTTCATCGATCAGCCTGTCAAGACATATTCCAGCGGCATGGCCGTAAGGCTGGCGTTCGCCGTCCAGTCACAGATCGACCCGGATATTTTGATCGTGGACGAAGCGCTCGCCGTCGGGGACGCGCGCTTCCAGGCCAAATGTTTTGACCGGCTCAAGCGGCTGAAAGAAAACGGGACGAGCATCCTGCTGGTCACACACTCGAGTGATCAGATCGTGAATCACTGCTCGCGTGCGATTCTTCTCGACTCGGGCAGACTCGTACTCGAAGACGAACCGCGTGCCGTCGTGAACCGGTACATGGATCTGTTGTTCGGCCGTGATCGCGAAGCGGCCGAGAAGAGCTCCCCCGAACTCATCGTTTCCGGCACTACCGATCACGGCACGGACCTCAATCCGCTCAGCCTCTCGAAAGACGTGTTTTCCGAGAAATCAGCGTACAACCATCACGAGTACCGCTGGGGCGACGGCGCCGCGTCCATCCTCGATTTCTCTCTGGAAGCAGACGGGCATCTCGATCCGCGTTTCGTGACCTCCGGCCAATTGATGCGGCTGGCCGTCTCGGTCCGTTTCAATCGCAATGTGGTGCGGCCCATCTTCGGTGTCACGATCAAGACGAAGGAAGGAGTGACGGTTGCCGGAACGAATAGCGAACTGTTGTCATCCGAAGTGCATACACATGGACTTGGCGTCGCGGGAACAGGGGTCGTCGTGAAGATGGACTTCAAGTGCCTGCTCGCGACGGGCGATTACTTTATCTCCATCGGTGTCGCTTCTCGCGCGGAGGAAGCAGTGGTGCCGCATGACCGCCGATATGACGCGGTCCATTTCTCGGTTGCGCCGGCCTTGCATTTCTATGGGCTGACCGATCTCGACATGACCATGGCCGTGACTCCCGTTTCTCCGTCCTGATGCGCCGCGATACATCGCCGCGTCAGCTAATGCCGCTTTGGCGGACCCGATACAGTTAGGCAGAGTTGTCCCATAACATGGACTTATCCCGTTTCTTTCAATTTGATGAATCGATCCGCGTCTGGGTCGAGAAGGCGCACCAACCGTTCGACTACTCTGACGGCGAAGAGCAGGAGAAGTACATTCTCGACGCGCTTCGCGGCAGCGCCGATGTCAGTACCAGTTCGGTCGAACTGTTCGGCCGCATGGTGGACTGGCCTTCAACGTATCATCTGACGCCGCGCAGGGGGAATCTGCTGCGTCCGTTCAAGTCGTGGTTTGCGGGTAAGCGCATTCTCGAAATTGGCTGCGGTTGCGGCGCGATGACACGCTTTCTCGGTGAGGCCGGCGCGACTGTCGTCTCGGTGGAAGGCAGCCTGATGCGCGCGACCATTGCGCGGGAGCGTTGCCGCGATCTGGACAACGTCGAGATCATTTGCGCGACAAGCGAGAAAATCGATCTGCTGGGCGAGTTCGACGGGGTCATGTTGATCGGCGTGCTCGAGTACGCGCGCAAATTTCTGGGCGAGGACGGAACGCGCCGGCTGCTGGCTGACTGCGCGGCGCGGCTGGGCGAGGGCGGCAATCTCTTCGTCGCGATCGAGAATCAGCTTGGCCTCAAATATTTCGCTGGCGCCGCGGAAGATCACACCGGCGTACCAATGCTTGGCATTGAGGAACGTTATTCGCCGGTAGGCGTGGCGACATTCGGGCAAGAAGAACTTGGCCGGCATATCGCCGCTGTCGGTCTCGACTCTCAGCAGTGGTGGTATCCGTTCCCGGACTACAAGCTGCCGCTTTCCCTGTTCAACGAAGACGCCGCTTCGGGCCGGCTGGGCGCGGACTTCGGACCGATGATCGCGAGCGCTTCGTCTGCCGATCCTCAGCGACCTTTCTATCAGGTATTTTCTCCTGAACGCGCGTGGATGCCGGTTTTCCGCAACGGCCTGGCATCGGCGCTCGCGAACTCGTTTCTGGTGATTGCCTCGCGAAAACAAGTCGCCGTTTCTGACCCAGCGGTGGTGGCTTGTCATTACTCCGTGGAGCGGCTCCCGGAATTCGCGAAGGCGCTTCAGATTCGCCAGGCCGATGAGGGCAGGCTAGTCGTTCGTCACTCGCGAGTGTTTCCCGACCGGCCCTTCCCACCATCCAATGTCCAGGCGCTTCCGGTCGACGATGCGCCGTTCTTCGCGGGCGAGCATTGGCAGCATCGGCTCTCGCAATTGTTATCTGTGCCGGGGTGGTCGGTGGAAACGTTCACTGAATGGTACGAACGGTGGCTGCAGGCGCTGAAGATTGAACTCGGACTGGGTGCGAAGGACCCGCTGCCCGCCCTCGACACGCCGATCGACGGCCGTCTCGTCGACGGACTGCCGCGCAATCTGATCGTCAGTGGTGAACAGGCGCGTTTCTTCGATCTCGAATGGAAGCTGGGCGAGTCGATTGAGCTCGGCTATCTGCTGTTTCGGGGCGCATATTGCTCGCTCTGGGAGCTGCGGTCCGTCGCCGCACCGGCGGAGGGAACGTCGCTGCATTTCCGGGCATTGTTCGAGGCGGCACTCGCGCGCACATCGGTTACGGTCGGCGACGACGCGCTGGAACGTTTCGCTCGCACGGAGCGCGATTTCCAGCAAAGCACTGCTGGCAGGTCGAGCGTTGACCGCGATAAAGTTTTTCATGCTGAACTGATCGTCGCGCCGACCACCGCGACCGAAATGACGCATCTGAACGAGCAAATTCTTCTCAAGGACGATGCGCTGAAAGTCCAGCGCACAGAAATTCATCGGCTGAATCGGCTTCGGGAAGAGAAAGCGCCGATTTTCGAGGAAATGAGTTCGCAGATCCGGCAACTGAACGAACGCATCATCGATGAGGTGGGCGAGAAGGACCGAATTATCGTTCAACTGAGTGAAGAGATTCGTCGCCTCAACGGAGTCTTGCAAGCGAAGGATAGTCAGATCGCCATGCAAACAAGCGAAGGCATCAACGGCGAGTTGGCGCAACTGCGCGCGCGTATCGAGCAGAAAGATGCGGAGGTTGCGCGGCACAGCGAACTTATGGCGAGCAGCGAAGAGGCGCTTGCCACGGCTTCCAGAGATCTCGAGGCGTCGAGAAATCTCCTGGAGATGCAGGGCAACCGCATACGCGAACTGGAGCAGGCAGCACGGTCGGATGCACTACTCGAGCAAGTTTCGGCCGAGAGCGAACACCTTCGGGCCCAACTCGATCGTTCATACGAGGCACGGGACGCGCTGGCGCGCACAAAGTGGTTCCGGCTGCGCGATGCGCTGACGCGCCGGCCGCTCTCGGCAAGGCAGTTCGCACGCGCGGCTTATCTGATCGGGGCCATGTCGACTCCCCGGCTCGCAAAGCGTCCGCTGTCACGTTTCGTGTCGCAAGCGCGGGCACTAATCTCGCCGCCTCCCGATCCCGTTGTGCCGCAATTGCCGGCTGTACCGGTTGCGCGCAGAGGTTCCAGCGCCAACAGCTACATCGTGCGACAGAACAAACCGGACCTGGCGCAGCGGCCTCGCGTGCTGCATGTCATCGCCAATTTCATGACGGGCGGTTCTTCGAAGCTCGTGGTCGATCTGATCGAGGGTATCGGGCATCGTTATCAGCAAACGATTCTCACGAGCTTCATTCCCACGCCCGAGGCTTACACGGGTGTCGATATCCACGAAATTCGCCAGCCAGGCGAAGCAGCCGAGTTTCTTGCATTCTTCAAGGCGCAGGCTCCCGACTTCATTCACGTTCACTATTGGGGCGACTGCGATGAGCCTTGGTACGCGAAAGCCTTCGCCGCCGCAGAGGCGCTTAACATTCCCGTCGTGCAGAACATTAATACGCCGGTAGCGCCGTTTCTTTCGCCTTCCATCGTGCGCAATGTCTATGTGAGTCAATATGTCGAGCACGAATTCGGCGTGCAGGACGCTCCGAGTTGCGTGATCTATCCCGGCTCCGACTTTTCGTTGTTTTCGCTGAGAGAGAACGAAAAGCCGAGCGGGACGCGCGTCGGGATGGTGTATCGCCTCGAACGCGACAAGCTGAACGAAAGCGCCATCGTTCCATTTATTCGCGTGGCGCAGATGAATTCGAAGGCCCGGATCCTGATCGTAGGCGGAGGAAGCCTTCTCGAGCCTTTCAAGGCTTCGGTTGCTCAAGCGGGTGTCAGCGAGCAGTTTGACTTCACTGGATATGTCGGCTACGACGAACTTCCGAACCTTTACCGTCAGATGGCGGTGTTCGTCGCGCCGGTCTGGAAGGAAAGCTTCGGACAGGTAAGTCCGTTTGCAATGAACATGCAAGTCCCGGTGGTCGGATACGACGTCGGCGCGATCGGAGAAATTGTAGATGACGAAAATTACCTTGCGCCGGCCGGTGATGCAGAGGAACTCGCAAAAATAGTTAACCAGTTGTTGCAGGATATTCCGGAACGTTCTAGATTGGCGCTCGCCCACAAGAACCGAGCGCAACAGCACTTTTCGCTTCAGGCAATGGTGTCGGCCTATTGCGCGCTTTACGACAACGTGCATGCAACGGTCGTCTCACGGAACTCAAGTTCAGCTTTTTCATGAAAATCGCGTTTTTTGTTCACTGCTTCTTTCCGGGACATTTCTACGGGACAGAAACATACACGTTGAATTTGGCGCTTCGGCTCAAAGAGCTGGGGCACGACCCCGTAGTGGTGACGGCGATTTTTCCAGGTGAAGAGCGGCAGGCCGCCGTTGTGACTAGATACGAGTATCGAGGCATTCCGGTGGTGTGCTTCGACAAGAATTACATGCCAAACAGGCGGGTGCGGGATACCTATCACCAGCCCGAAGTTCGTGAGGTGCTGGAAGGCATCCTCGACGAGATTCATCCTGATCTGGTGCATGTGACGCATCTCGTCAATCACACTGCAGTGCTGCTCGAAGTGTTGTGCGCGAAGGGCATTCCCACTGTCGGCACGCTTACGGATTTCTATGGCGTGTGCTTCAACAACAAGCTTGAGAATGCTGCGGGCGACCTATGTGCCGGCCCCAACGCGTCACGTTCCAATTGTCTGGCGTGTTACGGAAAGGCCGTCTCGGCACAGCCGGGTGCAAGCCCCCGATATAGGATTTTCGCGAAGGAGAAGTTCGCAGAACCTGCGGCTTCGCTGATCATGCGCGCACGTGGACTGGACCGCATCAGACAAAGTTCGATTGGCCCGGTGATCGAAGATCTTCGTCTGCGCCCGGATGCTCTCAGAAATCTTTACGCCCAATATGCGGCGCTCATCACGCCCACGGCTTTCCTGCAGCACGCTTATAAAGACAACGGATTCAAGAACCCGATGCATGCCATCTGGTTCGGAACGGATATCGATCGTAATCAGTTGTCCGATACACGACCTGCAAATGGCCCGGTCCGGTTCGGCTTTATCGGGCAAATCGCTCCGCATAAGGGAACGGACCTGCTGATCAATGCGTTCAACCGGTTGCCGAAAGGGCGCGCGACGCTGGATATCTACGGGCCTGCGCAACAGGATCCGCGTTACTTCGCGGAGCTTGAGAAGATTGCGGGCGAAGGCGTGCAATTCCGCGGAACGTTCCCTTCGACCGGCATGGCGCGTGTGCTATCGGGCATGGACGTGCTGGTGATTCCGTCGGTGTGGTACGAGAACAGTCCCTTGGTGCTGCTCGATGCGTTGGCGACGAATACGCCGGTGATCGTCTCTAACGTCGAGGGTCTGACCGAATTCATCAGCGAAGGTGAGACGGGGTTGTCGTTCGAGCGAGGTTCGGTGGACGCGCTGGCGGTCGCAATGCAGCGGCTGGTCGATGACCGTGATCTGCTCAGTGCGATGATCGCAAAGACCGCGTATCCGCGTACTGTGAGCGACATGGTGGACGATACGCTTCGCGTCTATGGAACCGTCGTTTGACAAGCGTAGCAGGCCGTCTTGGAAGCTGTTGGTTCAAGCATTCGGCAAAGGCCCGCAAATTGACTGACGCATTTCTTCGTGCTGCGGTACACCCTTGCGCTTGCATGACATCGACGATTTTTATTCAATGAGAATCGTCGGTAACATCTTCATTTTCTAGGAGTTCGAAGAACATGGTCAGAAGTGGTGCGCCGGCCGACGCACGAGGTAGACATCTCGACGCGTTAACGTCCTTGCGTTTTTTCGCGGCCGGAATGATCGTTCTCGGACATGCCCATGGTCTGTGGGGATCGTTCGGCATTGCAACTAATTTCTCGTTGGCACAGGGCGTCTCGTTTTTCTTCGTCTTGTCCGGCTTCATCCTCGCCTACAACTATCCCCATGTCGAAAACGAACTGCGGCGGTTCTATCGTGCCCGGTTCGCCCGTCTGTGGCCTCTCCACATTGTTGCCATCCTGTTGCTTCCATTGATCGCGCATACGTGGAATACGGCAGATCTTTCTTCGCCAAGAGCATTTTGCGTCTTCGTCGCAAACCTCTTTCTCGTTCAATCCTGGATACCTTTCCGCAACGTCTATTTGACGCTAAATGGCGTTGCATGGAGCATCTCCACCGAAGCCTTCTTCTACCTTGCGTTTCCCCTGGCGGTTCTCGGGCTACGACGATCTTACGTATTAGTACTCGGGGTGGCGGCTGTAGTGACACTCTTCTTCATCTGGATGGTTGTCCATTTTCAGATCCCAATTAGTGAGACCGACACCGGCATTAACTCGATGGGCCTCTTATATGTCAACCCGCTCGCGCGTCTCTTCGAATTCGTTCTCGGTATGACAGCCTGCGCTGCATACAAGAGAATCAGCGAAAAGCAGCGCGCCATCAGCACCGAGGGCGCGACAATTGACGAGTTCGTGATGCTCGCGGTCATTGCTATTTCAATGCATATCACGCCACGCTTGCCCTGGGTTCAGGTGCTCCCGGGGAATTGGGCGGCAGCGTTCCAGTATTATTCCGTCAAAAGCGGGTCAGCAATCGTTTTTGCCGCTGCAATCGTGGTGTTCGCGCTCGGTCGCGGCGCCGTTTCCAGGGCACTTACCTCGCGTGCGTTGGTGTTTCTGGGCGAGGCGAGCTTCTCTCTCTATCTAACTCATACGACAGTACTTCTATGGTTCCAGGCGCGTCCTGCCATCGCTAACGCGCCTATAGGGCCATACTTGTATTGGGCCGCATGCCTTATCCTCGCTTCGCTGCTTTTCGTTCTCGTGGAAACGCCGATGCGTCGATTGATCCTCGGCAAGCGTCCGAGCATTCGACCGGTCGAGGCTTAGGTCAGTGAACCGGTCGTCGATTATCGTCTTGGTCGCCGCCTCGTTGTGCTGCGGGCTTAGTGCGGCGCAATCTTTGCCCTCAGCGGCTTTTACCGCAATAACTCCGGCTGTCACAGTCGGTGAAACAGTTGCGGGCGTATTTGCTTGTCCCGATGCGAACGCCCCGGCTTGCCAGCCACAGGCAGCTTTCAACGTGGGCAGGCTCACGTTGCCTGCGAGCGTACCGTTTCGCATGGCGGACCCTTACAGATGGGGCGGCCACTGTTCGTTAGATATCTTGAACGGTAGGCCCGTCTCCCCTAATACGCTAGTCGTTAGTCGACGCGAGCGCCTTGCGGTATCCGGCTGGGCCTTCAACGATGTGCAGATGCCGGACGAGACAATGTTCGTTCTTGCATCGTCTAAAACGCAGTACCGAGCGCCTGTTATCAGGCAAACACCGCGGCCAGACGTTGCGAAGTACTTTGGAATTCCGACGTTGGTCGGCTCTGGATATGACGGCGATCTCGCGTTGTCGGCCGTCCCCGACGGGATCTACGATATTTACATCCTGATGAGAAACAGGTCGGCGCTGACGTTGTGCCACCTTGCTCCAAAGCTGCAGATTACAAGCCCGTAGAGAGGAACATCTTGCATCGATTCAAACTGTCGACCGTCATCGCTACGGCACTCGTGTTTATTGTCTTTGCTTTGGTGTTCCACAAAGACCCACTTTCGATAGTCAATCAGGCGCTCTTCGACCGCTACTCTGAAGGCTACGTCGTATGCACGATCGTCCGCGACGCCACGGATCCGGACCCTAAGCGGCCGCGGCTCGGGCTCGGTGTCTATCCGGACAAGCCGAGTTGCTATAAACAGTTCGACGATAGCTCGTTCAAGATATTGACTCGTCACGAGCCCTTCAATTACTCCGATCCGAACTGGGATGCGGGCATCGCGCGCGCCTTCAGCGGATTCATGGTTAAGCGCAATGTGGTCAACTTCACCCATTACGCTCCCGGCTCCAAGATTCGTTTGCCTAATGGCACGCTTGTCAACATTCTGGATTTAAGCGTCAATCCGCTTTACATAAACGTGCGGCTCGACGGGCCGATTCTCACGGATGCGATGTTTTCGCCAGCCGCCTACACTCCGCTACAAAAAATTGATGCGCCGTTTCACGGATATGGAAGCCAGATCGGAATTGCGGGATTTTTATTCTCGAACCTTTATGAGCATTTCAGAAGTCGTGATTTAAATGCCTATCGCGCACTCAATACCACGGCGTTGGCTGCGCTGGCGGCTATCATCGTCGTGTGTGCATTCGTCGAGTTCGGCTTTCTTCCAGCGCTCTTTGCTGGTGCGGGATTGATACTTTCACCGTGGTTCATGGGTTTTGCGGGCAATATGTACTGGATGGAGTGGACATGGTTTTTGCCTTTGGCCTTCACTTGTCTGGTCATGGGAGCGTCCAAACCGTTTGACCGACGGTCTGGCTTTACGGCATGTCTGGGCTACGCCATCTGCATCGCAATCAAGGCCGCCTGTGGGTACGAATACTTGTCGACAGTGATGCTCTCGTCGATGGTCCCCGTCGTTTATGTCGGATTCAGGGATTCGGCATCCATCCGGCAGATTTTCATCTCCATATGCAAGCTTGGAGGCGCGGGCATGATCGCGTTTTTCGGGGTCCTGCTCGTGCACGCGAAAATTCTAGGCGGTACGGTGGCGGGCGGACTGACGGGTATTCATGAAGACATGGCGCGCCGCACGTATTCGGCAGGAACCGATCCGGCGTTAGGCACGAATGCGCCCCTCCTGGATGTTCTGTCGAAATATTTCGGCGAACTCCTGCAGCCGATACTTGTGGGCATTGACGTGTCTTTCTATGTCGTGCTCGTCGCGCTGTGCGCCGCAGCTGCTTGCCTTGTACTTTCGAAGAATCTCCGTCATAGGGCACTGGGCATCTGTTTCTTCTTTAGTACCGCTGCGCCGATGTCATGGTTCGTTCTGGCGAAGGGGCACTCCTTTGTTCACTACTTTCTGAACCCCGTACTCTGGGATTTGCCAACAGTTCCGCTCGGGCTCATCTGCGTTGGGACTTGCCTGTCCATACTGTTGCCGCGGATCAGGTCTAGGCCAGCGGACGGCGCGAAAGTTGCCAGCTAAGCGACGGCCGGTCTTTCGAAAGGGCAAATAGGGCGGCGAAGAAGTCATCGCCCCATTTGCATTCGACTGTTCCTTGCAAGCAGCCGGCTTTAATTTGCGTTGGGCCTCGAAGGCGTTGCCTGCACTGCCGTGATTGGCACAAGAACCCAATCCGCATTCCACGAAGGCTGAAGATAGTTCGATGCGCGAGTTTCCAGCATGACTGCTTCGACCGTCTGGCCTTCAAGACTGAAACTGGTGGGCAAGGGCGTGATCCAGATCCCACTCGGCGCGTTCAGTACATTTGTACGGAATTCAAGCACTTTCCCCGATGTCAGTTTGTATTTGATCTTCAGGGGTGCGCCTCGGAACAGGAGATTTCGCAGTCTTCCGAGGAAGGTGAACTTAAGCGCCGGCTTCAACCTGATGACGCCGCCCGTTGCCCGGGGCACGGCATACCAGACACCGAGTTGCATCGTGTTGGAGGCAATGAGGCGCTCGGAATAACGCGTCGTGGAAGTATTCGCCTCGAACAATGCCGCGGGCTTGCCGTCGTGTACGTTAAACCGATCGACGATACGATAGTTGAGTAACAGGGTTGCCGACGTGAGGGGATCTTCATTCAACGCAAGTTTCGCGTCGAAGGCCTCGAACGGGTTGCATTCGGGGCCCGGACACATGATCCCTGCAGTCCAAAGAACGTACTTTGGGCGTTGGGGAGACTCAAAGAACTGCTGATTCATGGCGTCGAGGCGCGGCGTTAGCGTCATGTAACTCTGAAACAATGGCCGGTGACTGTAGTTCAGCCTGTTCGCGTATATGTATTCGTTGTTGTAGGGATAAACATCAATGGGCGAGCGACCTATCTTCTGCAGAAACGGGTCCGGAAGCTTGTATTGCGCATAGGCTTGCGCCATGCGCATGTCATACGGCACGGAAAAGTCAATTCCGGCTTTCAATGCATTCCGGGTCGGTGCGCCCGGGAAGCTCGGATAGACTCCAATGTAATACAGCGCACTCGCAGCCACCACGAACAGCAGTCTGCCTTGCCGGCTGGAATCGAAAAGCATGACGCAGATTACGACGGCGCCAGGGGCCACGAAGTAGGAGAGGTAATGATCTGTCCTGCTGAACCCGATTTTAAACAGTACCACGAACAACGCATTGACGGTGAGGAGCAGCCGAGGACGCCGCCAAAGAGCGTAAACGTTCAGACACAGGAATACGAGTGCTGCGGCAACATACGTGCGCCAAACGTTATCAACATCGATGGTCATGTCCACCGAGTTGCCGAAGTTCAACTGATTGTTGATCAACAGATAATCAACCAGACTCGCGCTTTGGTGGAAAATCGACGTTCCAACCGCGACGTAAGCGATTACGCCGCCAGCGAATAGAAACAATAAATCCCGGATTTGGCGATCTAACCAAGCACGCGTCGCGAAGTACGTCCCGAAGGTCACAACCGCGAACGTGCCATAGAAAAAGCGAACGTAGAAAAAAAATCCCGCGACAACTCCCAAGCTAAAGAGCCACCTTCCTTTTAGCTTCAGAGGCGCATTCTGTGAGTACTCAAGGAACGCGACCACAGTTAGCGGCCAAAGAAAGAATGCCGACGAGAAAACCAGACCGTTGAAGAATAAAATGTACGCGATCCCAAACAATATGTAATTGCGTGCCTTAAAGCAAAGTGCGAACAACACTGCCCAAAAGAAGGCTTGAACCAAGCAGCTGAATGCGATGCTCGCCCAGTACGAATAGACGTCGTGCATCGACGTCGCACCGCCCAC
This sequence comes from Caballeronia sp. LZ001, assembly GCF_031450875.1. Lineage (NCBI taxonomy): Bacteria > Pseudomonadati > Pseudomonadota > Betaproteobacteria > Burkholderiales > Burkholderiaceae > Caballeronia > Caballeronia sp. LZ001. Next base: position 4,001,809 of record NZ_JARTVX010000004.1, read on the forward strand.
TAGCCAGTAAAGGGGGCCGTAACTAAACAGGAAATCCTGCGTTCCGTAGAAGACCGAGTTTGTCAGATTTACCCACTGCTCCACGTTGCCCGTTGAACCTGAAGTGGTTGCAAATCGCAGTTCAGAAAAGACAGCCATGAAGACAAGGCCGAAAGCAAGCCATTCGGTGCCGTATCTTCTTGTCGACGAGATCATTCGCGAGGAGTTCCTGTTTCAATCATCACGTTGGTGAGCCACCCGTCACTTCGCTGCAACGCTCCGTGGCGCACTGTACACACGGCAAGGAAGCGAAATGGGCCGCAGTGCACCGTTTTGCCCGCGGCGATCACGCGTTATACGCGCCGAAACAAGCCTTGAACAAGACCTTCAACACCGAGAAATTGCCTCTCACCGCGCTAATCTTCGTCGGCACTTCGCCCTTCGGGTAGCGTCGGGTCGTCGCCAGTTCGATGCATCGGTAACCGAGTTTCGGCGCGCGATATGACAGATACACGAGCAACTCGTAGGTCGTGAAGACGTCGCGGAAAATCGCCATCTTCGGGTCCAGCAACATGCGCCGGCTGTAGCCGCGAAAGCCTTGTGTCGTGTCCGTCCATTTAAAGCCCGAAAAAACACTCAGCATCGGCGCGTGAATGAAGCGAATGGCGAAGTCGCGCGACTTCGGCGTGTTCTCGGCGATGCCGCCCGCCAGAAAACGCGACGCCTGCACGAAGTCGTAGCCTTTCCCCAGCGCGTCGATGAAGCGCGGAATCGCTTCAGGATCGTCCTTATCGTTTCCGTCGATCGTGACGATATCCTCGTAACCCTGATCGAGCACGAAGGCATACGCGCAGCGCAACTGCGCGCTCAGTTTGCCGGGCGCGGTCTTCAACAGCAGCCCCCGCACGTCCTGGCTGCGCAGGAAATCTTCGGCCAGCGAGCCGTCCGTGCTGCCGCCGTCGACGATGATAATATCGGCGCGGTCGGCAATCTTCAGCGCATGCATGCGCACCAGCAGGTTGCGAATGCGTTCGCCCTCATTGATCACCGGAATGACGACGCACGCCTTGTAGCGGCGTCCGAGCCACATGAGTGTATTGGAGGCCGGAACCTGCCAGACGGAGCGGTCGTCGCGCAAGGGCGAATGGGAAGTTGTGTTCATGATGTACTCAAGATACGCGCAAGGTCAGCAGGACAACGCCAGTTACGATGAAGCAAATGCCTGCGCCGGTCGTCCAGTGAAACGGCTCGCGGAAAACCAGCACCGAACTCAGTGCGACGGTGGCAATCGCGCCCGAGGTCAGAACCGGGTGAGCGACGTTCAGCGGCAGCCGCGCAAGCGCCGCCGCGTACAGCAGAAACGCCGCGCCATAGAGCCCGAGGCCAAGCCAGAACGGCCAATTGGTCAACGCGGCCATCGGGTCGGCCGGCGACGGAAATTTCCGCGGCGGAAGCATAGCGAACTTGACGAGCACGCTGGCCGCCGCGTTGGAACCGATGCCCAACGCAAGAATGATCCACTTCATCAGCGCGCTCCGGCTCGTATGCCGCGGTAATGCGAAATCGTCGTTCTGAGCGCGCGCTCGATCGAAATGTCGTGCGGCTCGTTTTTCGTCGCGACCATTTCGATGGTGACAATGTGATCTGGCAAATGGTCACGAACGGCGCGCGCGAAGGCGTCGTGGTCGCCTTCGCCGTCGCCGACGGGAACCAGATCCGGCTCGCTCACGTGTACATGGCCGATCGCCGGGGCGCACTCGCGCACAATCGTCTCCGGGTCTTCCCCGTTGATCGTGATCGCGCCGGTGTCGAGCTGCATCCCGATGGCCGGATGCGCGACCTGTTTCACAACGCCCAGCGTCTCCAGGCTCGTCGTCATGAAGTTTGCGCCGTAACGCGGCGGATTCGGCTCAAGACAGACGATGACGCCCTGATCGGCAGCAATGTCGCCAAGACGACGAAAAAAGGGCACGGCGATGTCGAGCACTTCCGCATCGTCGATACCCGCGCGGTCACGATTCTTCGGCGAGCCGAACACGAGGCGCGTGGCCCCGACGCCGCTGCCAATCCGGCACACTGCGGCGAGATGCGCGAGCATCGCTTCCTGGCTGGCGGTATTGCCGAAAAGATTGAGTCCCGAGGTGCCAAACAAGAGCGACTGCATGCCGACAAGTTCGACACCGCGCCTCGCCCACCAGTCCTTGACGCGCGCCATGTCGTCGGCGGTGGCCTTCGCCGGCTCGGGAAAGTATTTGCCCGGCGCAATGTCGATGGCGTCCACGCCGTGACGCGCGTAGAGCGCGGCCAGCGTTTCGTCTTCAGCGACGTCCCAGGCGATATTCGATACAGAAATTCGCATTGCCGGTCATGCTCCCGCTTTGATTGTCAGCGGCTCGGACTGCGCGTAGGCGCGCACCGCCTGAACCGTTTCGCGCCGGCTGATATTGCCACGGGCCCGCCGTGCCGAAGACCGCGCCGTGCTTCGTGCGCAGGTCGTAAGTGGCCGGAGCGTTGCCAATCGCCTGTTCGAACGGCTTGCCGAAGCCTTCCTTCGACACGTCGGCGACACGGATCGGTTCGGCCGTCAGATGCACGAGCTTCAGTCCCGCGTCGCGCGCAATGGCGATGTCGTAGGCCAGGTTGACCATCGGATAGAACTGGAACACGCCGCGGCTGTCGATCATGCCGACGTTGTTGTCGTTCAGGAAGTCGAAGATCACGTTCTTGCGCAAACCCGGCCCGACGAGACCCGGCAGCCGCACGATCAGATGCTCCGGAAAATGCGCCTCGACGAACTTCTCAAGATGACGGCGGTTCTTGCCGTAAGCGTGCAGATCGGTTTCGTCGACGAAGGTGTCTTCATCGACGCCCACCGGCGTCTTGAACACGTCCACCGTGCTGATGAGCGTGAAACGCCTGCACTCGATGGTCTTCAGATGTGCAATCAGCGCCTCGATGTTGCCAAGGTCGGCTTCCGGTTCGCGATTGGCGATCCATTTCTGCGCCGGCGCGGCGGTGCATATGACGCTGTCGAAGCGCTGGCCGTCGATCGTGCCGATGTTAGTGGAGCGGTAGAGCGAATCGAAAGTGCCCTGTTTGAGCAACGTCTGTCCGACGAAGCCGGAGAATCCAATAAGCGCGTTGGTCATGGTGCCTTTCACGAGCAAGTGGTTTGAACTGGTGCCGCGGCGAACGACTCGGCGTCCAGCTTTTCGAGCACATCGTAAATGTTGTCGATCTTCCCGCCGAGAATCGAATAGCAGCCGGGAAGATCGGCGTGTTTTTCGAAGAGAATGGGGCGACCGTCGTCCACCTCGTTCTTGCCGAGCACGGTCTTGACTTCGAACAGCGATTCTACGTACTTCGCGTCGCGGACCGCCGGCATGTAGCGCGCGACGTCACGAATCATGCGGTCCACGCGGGACTCGCGCGGATAGTCCGCGAGACGCGCGTATGGATCGACGCCAGGGGCGTCGTCCCAGTGCAGATGCGGCGTGTAACGCACGTGCGACAGCGTGTGCAGTCCACGCGATGGGAACGGCATCATCGAGAAAAACGGACCGTCCATGACCGTCACGCCGATATCCACGAGCTTCGGCGGCGCCTGCACGAGCGCCATCTCGGTGATTTCCTGCTTGAGCCGCGTGCGTGTGCCCGGAAATTCGCCGGTCAACTGATTCAGTCCGCTGTACGTGCAGTTGAAGACGTAGTGCCCGGTGAGCGTCGCGGCGTCGCCGTTCGCGTCGCGCACGACGACATTCAGGCCGCTGTCGCCGGTGCGCGTGACGGATTCGGCGCGCATGTTCAGCCGGACGTCGACCGCCGCTTCGAACAATTCGCGTCGCGCCCAGCAGGCGAGTTCGCGTGAGTCGAACGCGTATTCTTGGACGACGAACACGTTTTCAATCAGCCGCGGCTCGAACAGCGCCTTCAGCGACGCATCCGCCGGTTCCAGTCGCGCGCCGGTTTCGCGGCAAAAGCGCTGGAACTGCTTTGCAGTGACTTTCGAATTGCGGCGCGCAATGGCGTACAGCTTCACGAAATCCGCCTTGACGGCCTGCGGCCAGTCGCGCACGAACTTCGGCAGATTGATGCGGCTACGGTACGCGGTGGTGAAGCTGCGCGGATAGTGATAGCCGTTATGGACGCGGGCCTGATTGTTGTAGGACGCGCGTTGCAGCAGGTCGTCGCCCCGTTCGACGAGACAGATGCGCCGGAGCCCGCGTTGCCGAGCCAGATAGACGGCGATGGCCGAACCGTAGAAACCGCCGCCGATGATGACCGCATCCAGCGGCTGCGAAGCGTTCGCCATCAGGAGATTCGGGCCGCGCTGGACTTCGGCCGATGTTCGGGCGCAAGCGACACGTCCTCGATATTCAGCTTTTCGCGCCGCGTCATCCGCGCGCTTGTGAATTCCTGGCCGACATGATAAAGCGGACCGTCGGTCGAGAGGCTTGCCATGTGTAGGATGTATTCGGCAAGCACAAGCAGTACGAGCGACAGCAGGAAGAACATGCCCGACTGTTGCAGCGACAGGCTGACCCAGCCCTCCGCGACATGCGGCTTGAACAGCGCGATAAACACCACATAGACCGAATACAGCAGGTTCGCGCCCGCGCCGAACAGCGACAGCGTGGTGACCATACGCATGGGCGCGCGCGTCGTGGAGACGAGCAGCCGCACGCCCCGGTCGATGCTTTCGCCGAGCCGCTTGGTGCCGTGCGTCTTTGGTGGCGCGCTGTATTGCAGCGTCTGGCGCGAGAAACCGCCGGTGATCGGCAGATGCCGGTACGTGATGGCCGGCTGCGGATGCTGCAGGATGAAGTTGACGATTCGCTTGCTGATAACGCGGAACTGCGGTGCATCGCTTGCGAGACTCGCCCCGCTGAAGTAGCGGTAGAGCAAATTAAATGCGCCGTGCGCGAACCGATACGGCGCACTTTGCGCGGGTTTGCGCTGATTATTCGCGAGCACAATGTCGGTGCCGTCGGTAGCCTTTCCCAGCATGACTGCGAGCATGGAGATGTCGTCGAGCATCGGATCGAGCACGGCGACGAAGTCGCCCAGACCATTCTCGAGGCCGGCCCAGAACGCGGTGTCCGCATCGACTTCCTTGGTTAGCGCATACACTTGAAGATTCGGCTGTCCCGATTCGGCGGTGAGCTTACGCAGCACGGCGACGCTGTCGTCTTCGGAAGCGTTATCGACAATGATCAGTTCGTAGTCGCTGACGAGGCCGCTGACCGTTTTCGCGACTTCGTCGACGATAGCCCCGAGTTCCGGGCCGCGATTGCGGACGAGCAAGACCACCGACAGCAAAATGGGAAAGGGCACCATTATCGGGCAATGTTCGCAAAAAAACGTATTGTAAGCGACGCGTCTCCTCCGGGCCACCGCGTCGTCAAAGCGTGGCGGAGGTCGCACGAGCGCGGACGGCCCGGCGCGTCACAGACGCATAACGACCTTGGGTGCACCGTCGCGGACGATCGTAATTTGCCCGAAGCGGGGGCTGTCGTGGAACAAGGCCTCCTGATTCACGAAGACGGTCGCGCAAGCGTTCGCCGCACGCGCCGCGCCGACGTACGCCGCCTTCTCCGCACTCTCGAACACCGAGCGGCCGAACGCAATCTCGGTGTAGTCGCGCACGGGGCCTTCGCTGCCGAGAAGCGCGCATCGCAGGTCGACCCGCGCCGTTGCCTGCGCGACGAGCGCCCGATTTTGCGCGTTGATCCGCTCCAGTCGCCGTATTGCGCGTTGGCCCCGCGATACGCCTGCACGTTCTGCCATGCGGCCGCCACGGCGAGGAGTAACCAGACCGCCGCGAGCGTACGGCGGCCGGCGGCTCGAAGCGAGTCCAGACGAAGGTGAGACAGAGGCTGAGCGGCACGGTGAACTTCAGGCGGTCGAACGAATACTTGACCGCGTGCGGCATGAACAGCAAGTTTTCTGCGAACGGCACGGCGGACAGCGCCAGCACGATTAGCGTCAGACGCACGCCGGAGGCGGCTGCCGGCACGCGCTGCGAACCGGTCGGACCGAGCGACCGAAGCGCGGCGAGCGCGATGAAACCGCCCGCCAGCGCCATCGGCAAGAGCGCGCCGAACGATGTCGCGTACCCTCTAAACAGATCTGTCTACGACACCGAGTCCTGAAAACTGCGCACCTTGATGCGCGCGACCATCACCTTTGCAGTATCGAGCATATCAAGCGACAACGCGAAGTGCGCGACGATCAAGGCGCCCGCGAGCGCCGTGGCGAGCGCGATGCTGAGTGCATGCCGTCCGAACTCCGGACGCACGCGGCGCGCGCACACCAGACACACGACGAACAACGCATTGACGACAAAGCCCGTCCACTCGACGAACGCGGTGAGGAACGACATCGCGCACGGCGTGGCGAGCAGTTTGCGTCGCGGTTCGCCGTCGGCCCGGAGCAAGTCGAACATGACGAGCAACTGCGCGATCAGAAGCAGTTCATCGAGCGGCTGATTCCAGTACACAAGGCCGAACGAGAGCAAGCCCTGGCGCGAAAACAGCAAACGGAGACGGCGGCCGTCCCGGCGATGGTGAGTCCCTTCGCATCGACGCCGCTTGCAAGAGCGACGCGGCACGTTAGCCGAAACAGCAGTAAGGCGGCGATCAGGCCGAGCATGCAGTTGAACACGATCATCGACGCGAGCGTCGTCGGCTGCCCCGTCAGCAGAAGCTGCGTCTTGGACGGCAGTGCCGGAACGAAGAAGCCAGCGGCGGAAACGACGTATAGATGTAGTAGTCGCCATCCTTATTAGGCACGGTCGCTCCCCAGCGGATGCGCTTGTCGCGCGGATTCGCGAGCGTCACGAGCGGCAGCAGCCTGCTTTCGGCGAGGGGCACATGCGTCAACGCCGTCACAGTCAACAGCGAGTGATAAGCGGCGTCGAGATTTTCCGTGCCGATTTCCTGACGGAAGTCATGCCAGCGAAGGCCGAGGGACAGAATGAAGAGCATGATAACCGCAGCAAGGGCTGCCTCGGCACGCGACAGGTATGGCTGGCAGGCGTTCAGTCTCGAATGTTCGTCCATCTTGGATTGCGTTCGAATCGTTGGCGGGATCGGTGTGTCGCCTGACAATTCGTCGCATCCCCGCTCAATGCCTGCTGTTATAGCTCCATATCGGCAGGCGAAGGCGAGGATTGTTATTGTGCTCTGCTCATCATCCTTTCGGCGCTTTTCACGATGCCGAACAGTCCATCCGCAGTCTATGATTGTAGTAATCCTAACGACGTGATGGTGGCGCGTGGCGGTTGTTTACCACAGCCACACAACTATCTTATTAAACGACTGAGCAGAGGCGCAAAATGGAAGATCACGCCGATTCTCACGGTGTCTTTTGCAGCGTCGAAGTATTCCGGCAGCATGAATCCTTTGATTATTTGCTACGAGTGGTTCATTTCAGCGAAAATATCGCCTCACGTTATCCAAACTACAACCGCGGCAACTTTAGATATCCCGTCTCCAAGGAAGCAGTTGAACCCCAATCCCGCCAACGCAAGCTCGCCCCAACCAATAAGCGTATCTCTCGTCGTCTACCGGCCGCATCGTGCAATGCTAGAGCGTACCTTGCAAACACTCGACACTGCGCTAGATTGCTTCCTGAAGCAGAGTCAGGCCAAGTCCGCGCCGCTGTACCTCATAAACAACGGAACGGATGAGCGCATCGATTGGGCGCAGCTTACCAACGGAGCCCAGTTGCAAACGAACGTCGTCGAAGGACACGGCAACGTCGGCTACGGCCGCGGCCACAACCTTGTGATCGAGCTAACTGCGAGCCGTTACCATCTAATTTTGAACCCAGACATCGAACTGGAAAGTAGCGCGCTCATCCACGCCATCGACTTCATGGACGCGCATCCGGAAGTCGGCCTGCTTTCCCCGTTCATCATCGACGACACCGGCCACCAACAATTCCTTTGCCGCCGCTTCCCAACCGTCCTCGATCTTTTCGTGCGCGGCTTTCTCCCAGCACGCCTTCGCGCGCCCTTTGAAAACCGCCTGGCCCGTTACGAAATGCGCGACGTCATCAACGACGAAAACATCCTCTGGGACCCGCCCATCGTCAGCGGCTGCTTCATGCTATTCCGCACCGAGGTTCTCAAAAAACTCGGCGGCTTCGACCCGCGCTATTTCCTCTACTTCGAAGACTACGACCTGAGCCTGCGTACCCACGAAATCGCCCGCGTGGCCTACGTGCCCTCGGTACGCGTGCTGCATCATGGCGGCGACGCGGCGCGCAAGGGCTTCAAACACATCAAGCTCTTCGTCACATCGGCGTGCAGGTTCTTCAACCGCTTCGGCTGGAAATGGCTATGAGCGCGCGCATCGGCGTGACCGGAGCAAACGGGTTCGTCGGGCGGGCCGTGTCGCGCTTGCTGCTCGATGCGGGCAAAGAGCCTGTAGGAATCGTGCGCGAGGGTGCAGCGGTCGAGCCGGGCGTCACGCCCGTGCACATCGGCTCGCTCGATGCAATCACGCCCGTAGCCTTCGAAAAGTGCGCGTCGGTGATTCATCTGGCCGCGCGCGTCCACGTCATGAGCGACGCGGCCACCGACCCGCTCGCCGCCTTTCGCGCAATCAACGTCGATGGCACCCTCAGCGTCGCCGACGCGGCACATCGTGCAGGCGCGCGGCGCTTCGTCTTCGTGAGCAGCATCAAGGCGCTCGCCGAACTGGACGATGGCCGTCCGCTCAAGGAAACCGATACGCCGCATCCACCCGATCCATACGGCGTCTCCAAGCTCGAAGCGGAGATCAGGCTGAAGGAGTTCGGCGCGCGCACCGGCCTGGAAATCGTGATCGCGCGCCCGCCGCTGGTCTATGGACCCGATGTGCGCGCCAATTTCCTGAGCCTGATGGACGCCATCGCCAAGGGCATGCCGTTGCCTATCGGCGCGGTGGAAGCACGCAGAAGCCTTTGCTACGTGATGAATCTCGCCGATGCGCTCGTCACCTGCGCCACGCATCCGCGCGCCGCGAATCAGCTATTCCATGTCACGGATGGCGAAGATCCCGGTGTCGCAGACCTCGCCCGGCGTCTAGGGCATCATCTGCATAAGCCCGCGCGGCTGGTGTCCGTGCCGGTCGGCGCCTTGAAACTGGCAGGCAGACTCACCGGCAAATCTCCTCAAATCGCTCGCCTGACCGGCAGCCTCCAGATCGACTCGACTCACATCCGCGATGTGCTAGGCTGGCGCCCGCCGTACACGCTCGACGAAGGCCTCGCCGCAACGGCGGACTGGTATCGCGCGTATCGTCTGCGGAAAACATAATTCCGAGCTAATTATGTCGAGTTAACGTCCGGTAACAACGGATAAGCCCCGGTAACACGCGCGCCGCGTCGCAGAGGGCATGATTTGTCACAGTCGAAAGAACCTCACCTTGCAACTTCCGGGAAATGACCCAGCCGCTGTCACCTTTTGTCGTCAGTTCTCCATGGATTGCCGCTGCTTTAGTCGCAGCGGGATCGCTCGCAGCATGCGCCGCGATCCTCTCAGCCTTGCTTCGCACGGGCTTGGCCTGGCGCCTCGCCACCGATATTCCGAACGAACGTTCGCTTCATAGCCGTCCGACGCCGCGTGTCGGCGGATGGGGAATCGTTCCGGTTGCCGTCATCGCCATGCTGGTCGCCACGCCCACGCTGTGGCTTGCCGCGCTCTTGACCGTAGTGCTCGCGGCTGTATCGCAAATCGACGATCGTCGCGGCTTGCCCGCCCGCGTGCGCTTCGGCGCGCACGTGGCCGCCGTTGCGCTGCTCATCGCGCTGAATCCCACGCCGGTGCCTTGGTGGGCGCTGGTTGCCGTCGGCTTCCTCATGGTCTGGCTCGTCAACCTCTACAACTTCATGGATGGCTCCGACGGCCTTGCAGGCGGCATGGCGCTATTCGGTTTCGGCGGTTACGCCGTCGCGGCGCTCTCCGGGCCCGTGCCGCAGATCGATCTAGGCGTCGCGAGCGCGGCGCTCGCCGGCGCCGCAGCGGGCTTCTTGCTATTCAATTTTCATCCGGCTAGGATTTTTCTGGGAGATTCGGGGTCGATTCCCTTAGGATTCTTGGCTGGAGCACTCGGATATTGGGGCTGGCTCAAGGGCACGTGGCCCGTTTGGTTTCCGGCGCTGGTGTTTTCTCCGTTCATCGGCGACGCGTCGGTGACGCTGCTCAAGCGTCTCGCGCGCGGAGAAAGGTTTTGGCAGGCACACCGGGAGCATTACTATCAACGCATGGTTCAAGCCGGCGCCGGCCACGCGCGGACGGCGCTTGCGTGGTATGTGCTGATGCTCGCGGGCGTCGTGCTCGCCATCTCGGCGCTCGCGTGGTCTCCCGCGAGCCAGTGGCTGGCGGTCGCAGTATGGGTGGTCGTTGTCGTGGCGGCAGGCTCAATCGTCGATGTTTGCTGGCGCCGTCATCAAGCGCTTCACTCCGGACAACCTAGAGGTACACGCGGATGATTCGATACAAAGCTCCTTGGCTTTCCGCCGGAGCCTTCGCGTTCGATCTGTGCGCGGTTGCCGCGACATGGCTCGTCGCCTACATGATCCGCTTCAACGGCGCGGTGCCACCCGAGTTTCAGCACGGCGCATTCATGGCGCTCATCTGGGTGCTGCCTGTCTACGGCGTCATGTTCCGCGTCTTCGGTCTCTATCGCGGCATGTGGGTGTTCGCGAGTCTGCCCGATCTGATGCGCATCTCGAAGTCGGTCGCCGTCGGCGCGCTCGTCGTCATGATCGGCGCGGTCATGGCGCAACCAACGCCGGTCATTCCTCGCTCGGTGCTGATCGTCGAGCCGCTGTTGCTGTTTCTCGCAATGGGCGGCGCGCGCGCGCTCTATCGTGCGACCAAGGAGTTCTATCTCTATGGCGGGCTCGTCGGGCAGGGCAAGCCTGTGATCGTACTCGGCGCGGGCACTGCGGGCGCCATGCTGGCGCGTGAACTTGCGCGTTCGAGCGAATGGCGTCTGGTCGGCCTGCTCGATGACGATCGCTCGAAGCAAGGCCGCGAAGTGCTCGGCCACAAGGTGCTCGGAAGTTTCGGCGACTTGCAGCAGGTCGCGGAGCAATACAAGACCGATTACGCCATCATCGCGATTCCCTCGGCATCGGCGGAAGAGCAGCGTCGCGTCGCCACGCTGTGCGTGCGCGCGGGCGTGAAGGTCATGGTGCTGCCCGCGCTCAGTCAATTGACGCAAGGCGAGGGCGGTTTCCTGTCGCGCGTGCGGCAGATCGATCTCGAGGATTTGCTCGGCCGCGAGCCCGTCAAAATCGACATGCCGCACGTTGAACAGTTGCTGCACGGTCGTGTGGTGATGGTGACGGGCGCGGGCGGTTCCATCGGCTCCGAACTCTGCCGGCAGATTCTGCGTTTCTCGCCGGCGCAACTCGTCGCCTACGATCTGAGCGAATACGCGATGTATCGCCTGATAGAGGAGTTGCACGAGAAATTCACGGATTGCTCGGTGATTCCGGTCGTCGGCGACGCCAAGGATTCGCTGCTGCTCGATCAGACCATGGCGCGCTTTGCGCCGCATATCGTGTTTCATGCGGCCGCCTACAAGCACGTGCCGCTGATGGAAGAGCAGAACGCCTGGCAAGCCGTGCGCAATAACGTGCTCGGCACGCTGCGCGTCGCGCGCGCGGCGATTCGCCATGACGTGCGCCACTTCGTTTTGATTTCCACCGACAAGGCCGTCAACCCGACCAACGTGATGGGCGCCAGCAAGCGGCTCGCCGAGATGGCGTGTCAGGCCTTGCAACAGGCCGCGCCGCACACGCAGTTCGAGACGGTGCGCTTCGGCAATGTGCTCGGCAGCGCGGGCAGCGTGATCCCCAAGTTCCAGCAGCAGATTGCGAAGGGCGGCCCGGTCACGGTGACGCATCCGGAAATCACGCGCTTCTTCATGACCATTCCCGAAGCCGCGCAACTCGTGTTGCAGGCATCGAGCATGGGACGTGGCGGCGAGATTTTTATTCTGGATATGGGTCAGCCCGTGAAGATCGTCGATCTGGCGCGCGATCTGATCCGGCTCTACGGTTACAGCGAAGAACAGATTCGCATCGTGTTCACCGGCTTGCGACCGGGCGAGAAGCTTTACGAGGAACTACTCGCCGACGACGAAACCACCACGCGCACGCCGCATCCCAAACTGCGGATCGCGCAGGCGCGAGGTGTGCCAGAAAACTTCATCGACGAGTTGTTGCCGTGGCTCATGCAGCATCGCGTGCTCGCGGATGACGAAGTGCGGCGCGATCTGCGTCGCTGGGTGCCGGAGTATCAGACGGTGATCAACCCCACGCTGCAGAGCGTGCCGGTTGCGAAAGTGGCGAAAGTGGCCAACGAGCGCGGCGCGTCGCTCTGACGGAGCCAACAGCGCATGACGACTTTCGACGAAGTCCATGCGCTGACCCATGCGGGTTCGTTGTTATCGAGGCACGGCGAGATCGTCGCGTCCTACGATCTCGAAGCCACCGGTAGCGATGCCTCCGGCTTCACGTCATTACATGACGCGCGGCGCGACATTCTCTGCGCCGTCTCCACGCCCTTCACGGCGAACTATGCAGCCGCGCGCCGCGTTCATCTCCTCAACGCGTTCGGTGTGACGCTGGGCGATTCGATCATCGGCCTGTCCGCGCTCTTCGCGATCAAGCGACGCTGGCCGCATCTCAGGTTTACGATTTATCGGCCGGCTCATGCGCCAGGCTACGTGAAGCGCTTGTATGAACTGGCCGCGCCGCTCGTCGGTGGCGATGTGATCGATCTGCCGGTGCCGCTCGCAAGCCTGCCCGCCGATGAACCGAAGATCGACCTCGGTAATCATCTCTTCTGGCCGAGCTTCGCCTCGATGCCGATGATCGATTTCTTCATCCGCGCGTTAGGCGTAAATCCGCTAAGCGTAGCGCCGGAAGACAAGCGCAATCGCTGGCTGCGTGATCTGGCCTTGCCCTTGCCCGCGCTTCACGCAGACGACGCGGCGTATGTGCTGTTCTGTCCCAACGCGAGCACGCCAGTGCGCAGCGTGCCGCAGGCGGCGCGTGGGCGCATCGTCGCGCGTCTGTGGGACGAATTCGGCTTGCCCGTGTATGGCTTCGGCGCGATCGATCATCCGCACTATCGCGACATCGCGGCGCGTTCCAGGGATACGGCGGAATTCATCGCGTGGATCGGACACGCCTGTTATCTGGCAACGCCCGATACCGCCGCGCTGCATATCGCAGCGGGCTTCGACGTGCCGACGACGGCTTTCTTCACGACCATCGGCGCAGCGTTACGCTCGCGCGACTACGCCAACTGTCATGCAGTGGAGTTCGAACTGAGCGAGCTGCAAGGGATTCACGCGAGTGCCCGAGCGCAGGACCTTCGCGCGCTCGAACGTGTGTATGGCGCCTACGACTGGCGCACCATGCCGATCGTCACGACGGCGAGACCGTTTTGCCGCTCGCCTGAAACGCGGGCAAGCGTCCATAGAGCTCCGCCACCCAGTCGATGAATACGCGCACGCGCCGTGGCTGATGCCGGTTCGCCGCATACAGCACCGACACCACGCGCGCATACGACGGATACTCGTTCAGCACTTCCACGAGCGCGCCGCTTTTCACATAAGGGTCGAGCGTGTAGCTCGAACTCTGGATGAGTCCGAGGCCCGAGACGCCGCACGCAATGTACGAATCGCCGTCGTTCACCGCGATCTTGTGCTTCATCGCGATGGTGCGCGTTTCGTTATCGACGACGAATTCCCAGTTGCGCACGCGCCCCGACTTGTTGAGCACGTAGCCGACCGCGAGATGCTGTTCGAGATCGTCGAGCGTGCGCGGCGTGCCGTACTTCTCGAGATAGCCGGGCGACGCGCACGTGATCTGCGAATACGCGCCGATGCGCTTGGCCACGAGGCCGACGTCGCCGACCGCGCCCACGCGCACCACGCAATCCACGGCTTCCTCGACGAGATCGACCGAGCGGTCCGTCAAAAGCAATTCGACGCCGATATCCGGATAAGCCGCGAAGAATTCCGGCAAGGCGGGAATGATGGTGCTTTTCGCCATGACCTGCGGCAGGCTGACCTTGACGTTGCCCTTGGGACTGAGCTTCGAATGCGAGAGCGACGCTTCCATGTCGTCGATCTCGCCCAGCACGCGCACGCAGCGATCGTAGTAAGCCTCGCCGTCTTCGGTGATGCTGATGCTGCGTGTGGTGCGATTGATGAGGCGTGCGCCGAGATGCGCTTCGAGCGCTTGCAGCGTGCGCGATACGCTCGCGGGCGGCAGGCGCAGCGCATCGGCGGCCTTGGAGAAGCTGCCCGCCTCGACGACGCGCGCAAAGACCTTCATGGCGAGAAAGCGATCCATACTCGTCTGCAATCACGGCCGCGCGCGCAAAGATGCAGGCATGCACGGCGGTCGAACTGTTGATCAAGCGGGGATCATACTTTGGAACCCGCCAGCCGCGCAGCAACCGTGGCCAGCGCGCACGATCACGACAGTCCGAGTCCGCGGCACAGCCACCACGAGTAATGTTCGATCATCCGCTGGAACGGCGCGTGATGACCGTAAGCGATCGAAGAGACGGCGAGCAGCCCGAGGCCCGCCACGAGCGCGCGCGGCATCTTGCGCGGCACGGCAAACACATGGCGCAACAACAGGAAGGCGATGAGGCCGCCGAGCAGCCAGCCAGCCACGACTTCGGCGGGCGTGTGCGCGTCCTGCAGAATACGACTTGCGCCGATCAGCGCCGCGAGCACGAGTCCCGCTGCCGCGCCCAGCAGATACCACGCTCTTCCGAGCCCGCCCGCGAGCAAGCCTGCGGCGACCGTATAGATCGATGCCGCGAGCATGGTGTGCCCGCTGATCATACGAAATTCGATGGCCGGCACTTCGAGGCCGCAGCCTGCATAGAGAATCTTCGAAAGGCCGACCAATCCCATGCCGGCCGTCAGCAGCACGGCCCAGCGAATGGCGAGCCGCATGTCCACCGAGCGCAACCACAGTGCGCAAACGAGTGCGAGCGGCAAAAGAAGCGCCGCGTCGCCGAGATTGGAAAAAATCCAGAGTATTTTCGTTTCCATGCTTTTTTCGTTACCCCGTCCTGGCGCGCATCGGTCCATGCGCTGTTTAAGCTTATGTCGCCATAAAGTCTATGTCGTGTCGGCCGCTTGCTTGCGCCGTCCCGCCATGCGGTATTCCGTCGGCGAGATCGACAGCCGCTTGCGGAAGATCTTGGCGAGGCCGTCGCCACTGCCCGCGCCGCATCGGCGCGCAATCTTGTCCACCGGTAAGTCCGTTCCCGCAAGAAGCATGCAACTCGCGTCCAGTCGCGCGCGCAAGAGATATACCGAAGGCGTGAGCCCGATTTGCGCCTTGAAGCGGCGCAGGAAGTTGCGTTCGCTCATGGCCGCGACGCGCGCCGCATCGGTGATCGAAATCGGCTTCACGTAGTTCTCGCGCATCCAGCGCGCGGCTGCGTCGATCTTCTGGCGCACGCCGCCGCTGTCGGTGTCTTCCAGCACGGTTGCAAGCTTGTGCCACGCGCCCGGCAGCGTGCGCTCCGACACTTCGCGCGCCACCGCCGCGCCGTGATCGCGCTTGATGATGGACAACGCCGCCGCGATCGGGCCTTTAGGATCGTCCAGCGTAAGCGTTTGTTCCGCGATGAAAAGTGCGTTCGACAACGCAGGCGACAAGGCCGAGGACAACGCGTCCTGCGCGGGTTCATCGCCGAAATCGAGCGAACGGTTCTGCAGCGTGAGATTCGCCGCCGCCAGAATGTGCGCGCCTTCGCCGATAGCCTTGATGAACGGGATCTTCGGTGCGATACGCCCAAGGCGTTTGCGCAACATGACGTCGTGCCGCGCGTGCCGCGCGCCTTCGCCGCCCGCGATGAAAAGGGCATCGCACTCGTTCATCCAGCGGTTTTCGAGGCTTTCGCTCCAGATGCGCATGGAACAACTGCTCGCCACGCTCCCGCCTTCACTGGACACGAACATCAGCGAATAGTTCGGCGCCGCAGCGTTCGAGCCCGCATGAGCGGGCAGGCGAACCTGGTTGGCAAGCGAAAAGACTTCGGAAATAGAACTGACTTCGACGAGCGAGAAGTCCTCGAAGATCAGAATGCCGATTCGCTTCGCCATGCTGGCCACATCGGCGGGCGGCGCGTCGGTTTCGGGCGAGCGCACGACCTGCAGCCGGCCCATACCGTTGGCATATACCATCGACTTTCTCCTGTTCATCCCCTGTGTCGTAATCTCCCTGGTGGAGCGAAAAGCAGAGGGAAAACCAAGCTATATGCGTGGCACTATACGCGGCAGGCAGCAAACGCCGTCGCCATCGTCGGATAATGGCGAACTGTTGGCAGATGATTTCGATATTCGGACGATAAGCTGGCATCACTCATGTCGTCTGATGAAATCCGGCGATTGATTCCACTATATATCCCACAACAAGAGGCGGCCGCGAACGCTCCAAGACGCGTCGCAACGCCTCGTGCAACCGACAACCGAGGTGAGCCGATGCTCAAGGTACGCAAGGCGGTATTCCCAGTAGCCGGTCTCGGCACGCGCTTCCTGCCCGCAACGAAGGCGAGTC
This sequence comes from Caballeronia sp. LZ001, assembly GCF_031450875.1. Lineage (NCBI taxonomy): Bacteria > Pseudomonadati > Pseudomonadota > Betaproteobacteria > Burkholderiales > Burkholderiaceae > Caballeronia > Caballeronia sp. LZ001. Next base: position 4,018,387 of record NZ_JARTVX010000004.1, read on the forward strand.
CGAAGGAAATGCTGCCCGTCGTGGACAAGCCGCTGATTCAGTACGCGGTCGAAGAAGCGATGGCCGCTGGCATCACGGAGATGATCTTCGTGACCGGGCGCAGCAAGCGCGCAATCGAAGACCACTTCGACAAGTCCTATGAAGTCGAAGCCGAACTCGAAGCGCGCGGCAAGGACAAGCTGCTCGAACTCGTGCGCGGCATCTTGCCGAGCCATGTCACCTGCATGTACGTGCGTCAGGCCGAAGCGCTCGGTCTCGGTCACGCCGTGTTGTGCGCGGAAAAGCTCGTCGGCGGCGAACCGTTCGCGGTCGTGCTCGCGGACGACCTGCTCGACGGCAAGCCGCCCGTGCTCTCGCAAATGGTCGATGTGTTCGACCACTATCATTCGTCGGTGATCGGCGTCGAGGAGATCGACCGCAAGGATTCGCGCTCGTATGGCGTGATCGAGGGCAAGCCCTGGGACGACGGTCTCTTCAAGCTCTCGCGCGTGGTCGAAAAGCCGGAACCGGCGCTCGCGCCTTCGAACTTCGGCGTGGTCGGCCGCTATGTGCTGATGCCGCGCGTGTTCGACTTCCTGCGTCAGCAGAAGCCGGGCGCAGGCGGCGAGATTCAACTGACGGACGCCATTGCCGCGTTGCTCGAACAGGAACAGGTGCTCGCGTATCGCTATCACGGCAAGCGTTTCGACTGCGGCAGCAAGCTCGGCTATCTGAAGGCGACGGTCGAATTCGCCCTGCGTCATCCGGAAGTGCGCGATGAGTTCGCCGCTTACCTGAACGCGCATTTCGGCAAGCTGGAAGCGGCGCAAGCAGAAGAAGTCCGCACCGATGTGGATGTCGACGACACGAGCGAAGACTCCACGGTCATCGCCTGAAGCATCATCTGTTTCGGTTCGATGAGAACGGCGCGCAGCAATGCGCGCCGTTTTTATTGTTGCACGGCTTAGCGGAAGTAAGCCTTCGTGTTCTCGTGCACGTCTTCGCGTGCGAGCAGTTCATCGGGCAGCAGCCATCGATAATCGCTGTGCTGATCGAAGCGGCCGATGGGCACCGTGCCGCTCAGGTTCATCGCGTAGGCAAGCACGATGTAGTGCGTGCCGAAGCCGGGCTCGCCGGCGAAGTTATCGTCGTAGCGATGCTCGAACACGCCATAAAAGCGCGAGGACGAACGCTCGACGCTCGCCACGCCCAGTTCGTTATTGACGACGCGCTTGAACGCGGCATCGAGCGATTCGTCCTTGTCCACGCGCCCGCCCGGCACGAACCACGTGCCCTGTGCGGGTCGATTGCGGCGATGACCGACCAGAACCCGGCGGTTGCCGTCGGTCACGATCAGGTCGATCGAAATGAGCGGCGTGAGCCGGACCACCGTCATGAAATCGTCCACGTTCAGCATTGCTGCTCCATTGGTCTTTGCTTTTAATCGTTATGGATGCTGCTCGCGCGATATGCACGGCGCGCGTTCAGTGTAGCGCGCGAATTCTCGCGACAGGCATGCACGACACTGGCGAAAAGCGCCGAAAGATCGTCCACGTGTGCCACGCGTTTTTTCGCTCGCCAAGGGCTCATTGACCCGTGTATCCGGCGGGCTTCGTGACGTTGGCGCGCATGGCATCGGCGTTATCGGAGACGACGTATATGGGCGCCTCGGTCAGCACGAGCGGCAGGCGCCCGTCGCTGTACTTCATGGCCGATGCATTGCCCATCATGTCGAATACCGTCACAGTGCCGGACTTCGCGGGCGCATCGACGATGAGGCTGTAGTTCGCTCCATGCGACGCATCGAAGCCCTTCGGTCCCGGCCATACCGCATTGCTATGGGTCCAGAGCGCGGTGACCACCTTGCCGCCGTTCAGCCGCTGGAACGCGTAGGCATAGACGCCTTTGGGCGTGCCGTTCACATAGCCGAGCGTGGTCGTGCCGTCGATCAGACGCGTCATGGCGGCCACGGCCATCGCGGCGGGCTTCGGGCTGATCTGCGTCTGCCCGTAGCCGCCTTGCGCATTCACGAGATCGAAGAACACGCCATAGCCCACCTCGGGCGGATCGGCGGAATAGAACACGAAGCTCACGTCCGCGCCTTCGCCAAGCAATATCAGATGCGCGCGCGCCGTCACCGCGCCTTGTGCATAGAGCACGTTCCAGTTCGGCGTCGCCGGGCCGTACTTCGTGTTCAGGTCGTAGCTGATACCTGTCTCGGTGACGAAGAGCTTCGCGCCCGGCTTCACGACTTCGGTCATCGTGCGGCGCAGTTCGCGCATCGCGGCGGGCATCGCTTTCGATGCGGTGGAAGCGTCGGCATCGAAACGTTCCGGCGGGTGCGACGGCGACGTGCCCACGTCGTAATAACCATGCGCGCTCACGCCATCCAGATACTTGCCGATGCCAAGCGGCGCCAGACGCTTGAGCCACGTCGTGTTTGAAGCCAGATTCGACAGCGTCAGGCCCATTACGACGGCGTTGGGGTCGCCCGCGTGAATGGCCTCGGCGGTGGCCTTGTACATCGCGACGAGATTGGCGTCCGTGTCGCGCCAGGGCAGGCCGCCTTCGTAGTCCGGTTCCCAAGTGACCTGGTAGTAGTTGTGCGCTTGCTGCGGGAACCAGCGCTTTCTCACCGCATTCGATTCCACGCCGACACGTTTCATGTAGGCGCTGTATGCATCGAGCGAGGAAGGCGCGTAGCTGTGCGTGCGCTCGTGCGTGGGGCTCGCCCATGCGGGAATGCCATCGAGCTGGATGAGGCGCAGCAGATCGCCCGGCTTGAAGTAGGGCGCGAGGTTGTCCGCTGCCGCGTTGAAGGTGTTCGGGCCTTTTTCCTCGGTCATGTACCAGTTGCGGTTGTCGTTGACCCAGGTGAGACCTAGCTCGGGATAGAGCGGACGATAACCGTCGCCGGAACAGCAGCTTTGACCCGGCTTGAGATACGCCGCGCCTTGTCCGCCGAAGCGATGCTGATCCGGATGCTCGAACGCCACGGGCGGCAAGGCCGGAGCCACCACCGGCAGCACACCGAACGTGGCGATGCCGGTGGGCCGCGTGCCGCGCGTTGGCAACGCGCTCTTGCCCGACTTGAGCGATGCGCTCACCGCGAAGTAACCCGCCGCCTCCGACGTGCAGACGATCGTAATAGTCGCGGGGCGCGCATCGACGGCAAACTGGCCGCTCGCCTTGACCGTGTTCCATGCGTCGCGGATCTGCCATGTGACGGTATCGGCGCCCTTGGCGCGCGTGGTGATGGCCACGCGCACCGGCGTCTTCAGCGCGAACATGCGCGTGCCGTCGCTGCCGGGCGTGTCCGCTTCGAGCTTATCGCCGCTCACTGACGCCGTTACGGGCGGTGTCGGCGCGCTGCAGCGAAGCGGCGGGGTATCGGCAAGAGCGGTTTGTTGTTCGGCCGCGGCGGACTGCGCGCGGGGCGCTGCCGTCTTGGTCGTGCTCGCATACCAGCAATGTTTTTCGACGCCGGGAGCGGGGTCGTCGAAGGCGCTGTTGTCGCAGCGTGCGCTGCCCGTGAAGGTCTTGATCGCGTGTTGCGCGGGCGTGCCGTACAGCACGCGCGTGGCGCCTTCGAATGTGCAGACGCCGTATTCGGCGGCGCAGGGAATCCACGCGGCGCCGTCGATGATCACCGCGCTGGCGGCAGGCGCCGCTTCCTCGGACGCGGCGTCGTCGCAGCCGGTCATCGAAGCAAGGAAGGCGAGCGCAAACGCGAGGCAGCCAACGCGAAGGGCGGTGAAGCGGGGTGCGAGTAATCCGTTCATCGTTCGCGTGACCTTGGCCGTATGGGAGATATGAGGAGCAAGCCGTGACGCCAAGCGCCGCCGATGCTACGAAACTGAAACGTTTCTTGCGCGCGCGTGGTGCCGCTCGCAAGCGATGATGCCGTCCACTTCTTCATCCGCTGCGTGCGCGTGCGCACGTGAAAGCCTGCTTCGTCCGATGAATACAGGCCGCCGGCGTGCGATAGCAGCTTCATCGTGTCGAAAAGACCGATCTTCGAGCACGACCGCGCGCTTATCAGGAGTGAAACACCCAAGGCGTTCCAAATCGTAACGAAGGTCTCGGCGGGCGCGGAAAAGTTGACCGCCGGCGCGGGACTCGGTGCGAAGAATTCGCTGATCAGTCAAATACGCGATTAGGCCTATTAATCGTGAATCGAAGATTGCAGATTACAGATTCTTTCAATCGGTCATTCAAAAAAGGGGCTCAGAACAGAAACCGCCGCAAATGACTAATCATTGGCGGATAAGCACGCTGCGCACGTCTAACGTGCACGGTGGTTTGCGGCGAAACGCAGCCTTGCAATGCAGCAGGATAGGTCTTAGGAAATCTTTCAAAAATTAATTAAATTCGGCTTTTGATTCCCACGTCCAAAACGTTTTTGATAATCCGGATTGGCGCGCTCATATAATCCAGGAAATATTATTAGCGTTCCAAAACTTATCTAATTCGAGACAGCTAATTAATCAATTGGAGGGTAGGCGCCGGATCGAGGATTAACCAAAAATTTCCGATTCCGATGAAACGTCTGAACAGTCGCCAAGCATGCGATGTTGCACGGATGAATCAGTTTCGACGCTTCCCCCACGAGGGCGCAATCGTCTGTGAGCCGCACAGGGCCGTGCGCTAGGGCTTGGCGGGAGTTTCTAAAGCGGTTTCTACGAAACGCGAATTCTTTTCAAGCCGGCGCTTTGCATAAAGTTTGTATGATGAATCGCGGTATTTGTTTCATCAGTCTTTGGACGATTGCGCTAAAAGAATTTGGGGATAGATATCAATGTGCGGTCACCCTCACAACCGAACAGATTTTGTGGTTTAAGAGCGAAAATCCGCACCACAAAAAACTTTGTCTGCTTATTATTCACACCAACGGATCGATTCCGCCAACCTCTCGTTCCCATCGGTCACGACAACCCGGCGCAGTTCGGGAAAGTCCTTGATGCAATGCAATGGCCGAGAACGCAAGCCGTACTCCTGGAACAAAAAAGCAGCAGAGGATGACCATGCCTTACGCCACTCTCGAACCCGCAGTGATGGGTTGGATGCCGCCCGCGACGAGACCGTCTCAGACCGAGGTGAAACGCATCGCGATTTTGCTGTTCGACGGATTTTCGCTCCTCGGCGCGGGAATCGTCGCGGAAGTTTTTCACATGGCGAACGAACTGTCGTCGGTGAAAGCGAAGGCCGACTGCAAGTACGACGTGCGCTTTCTCTCGGTGGAGGGCGGCAACGTCGCGTGCTCGTCGTCGGTGCGCGTCTGGACCGACGGTCTCGATGCTCGTCACTACGGCGGTTTCGATGCGCTCTTCGTGGCCGGCGGTCGCGGCGCGGATGAAGCGGCCCGCGACGACCGCATCATCGAATGGGTGCGCCGCGTGAATTCGAAGACCACTGTCGTCAAGGCGATCTCCGAAGGCCGCAAGGTGCTGGAAGCCGCGGGTATCGGCAGCGTGCATCCGGGCCTCAACGACCCGCAGGCGCGCTACGGCAACAGCATGATCCACCTCGTGCGCGACGAACCGTCCGCCGATGGCGGCGATCGCTACGAATCGATGAAGGGCGCGCTCCTGCTCGTCAAGCGCGACCTCGGGCTGGACATCTCGCGCAACGTGGCCGAACGCCTGATGCCGGGGTCCGCCGCCAAGCTCGTGTCCATCCTGGGCGACAGCGGCGCGGCATCCGCGGGCGACAAGATTCGCGCGGCGGCGCGCTGGCTCCAGGACAACTGCGAGCGGCCGATCTCCGTCGTCGATGCGGCTCAGGTCGCCGCCATGAGCGAGCGCAACTTTCTGCGCCGCTTCAAGATCGAGATGGGCATCACGCCGTCCGATTATCTGTTGCAGGCACGCCTCGCCGTGACCTGCGCGCTGCTCACCGACTCGGAACTGCCGGTGGACAAGATCGCGCGCAGAAGCGGCATGGGCAACGGCGACCGGCTCGCCAAGATTTTTCGCAAGCGCCTTCTGATCTCTCCGACCGAATATCGGATGCAGAGCCGGCGCGAAGCTAACGGTTGATCCACTCGGACTGGACGCCGGTTCGACAGACCCCGCCTTCTGCGGGTAGCGGACAAGGATGGCGTTTAGCGTCGAACATTTGGCCGGACCAGATTGGTCCGGGACTCAATCATTCTCGGGCGGCAGATGCTGCGCGTTCGAACTTGCAGGCAGGAGTCCTGATATGAGCAATGATGCACGCACGGAAAGCGAAGTGACGGTGAACGCAGCGAACGCAGAAGCGTCTTCGGCCACGACGGCCGAGGCATGCCGGCGCCTGGTGCCCGTCATTCTCGCCGGCGGCTCGGGCACGCGCCTGTGGCCGATGTCCCGCGAGCAATTCCCGAAGCAACTGATCGGCATCGTTGGCCGCGATTCGCTTTTGCAAGCCACGGTCGGACGCCTCAAGGGCTTCTCCGGCAACTTCAAGGTCGAAACCGATCCGATCATCGTGTGCGGTGAAGAGCATCGCTTCACGACGGAAGAGCAGACCCGCGAAAGCGGCGTGAACGCACGCATCATCGTCGAACCGGCACGCCGCGACACGGCGCCCGCGCTCACGCTCGCCGCGCTGCAAGCCGTGAAGGGCGGTCAGGACGCGATCATGGTGGCGATGCCCGCCGATCACTCCATCGCCGATTTGCCGGCGCTGCATCGCGCAATCGCGATTGCCGCCGAACACGCTGAGCGCGGCGTGATCGCCACGCTCGGTATTCCGCCGACGCGCCCGGATACGGGCTTCGGTTATATCCGTATCGGTCAGGCGCTCGAAGACGGCGCGCATCAGATCGACCGCTTCGTCGAAAAGCCCGCCGCCGAACTCGCCGCGCAATACGTCGCCGCGGGCACGTACTGGTGGAACAGCGGCATCTTCGTCGTGCGCGCCAGCGTCTGGCTCGCCGCGCTCGAGAAGCTCAACATCGACATGCACTCGGCCTGCTGCGCCGCGATTTCGGAAGGCAAGGACGACGGCAAGTTCATCCGTCCGCAGGCCGCGCAATTCGGCCGCGCGCCGTCCGATTCGATCGACTACGCGGTCATGGAACACATCGGCACGCCGAGCGCGCCGTGCGAAGGCGTGGTGGTGCCGCTCGTCGCGGGCTGGTCGGATCTCGGTTCGTGGGACGCCGTGTGGGACGCGATGGACAAGGACGACTCGGGCAACGTGGCAAGCGGCCGCGTGGTGTTCGAAGGCGCGACCTCGAGCTACGCGCGCTCCGAGGGCGGCCGTCTCGTGGCCTGCGTCGGCACGACCAACATCATCGTCGTGGAAACGGATGACGCCGTGCTCGTGGCCGACCGTTCCCGCGTGCAGGACATCAAGGGTCTCGTCGCGCGTATCCGCGAGCAGCATGCGCCGGAAGCCGACACCCATCGCAAGGTGCGCCGTCCGTGGGGCTTCTACGACTCCATCGAACATGGCGAGCGGTTCCAGGTGAAGCGCATCGTCGTGACGCCGGGCGCACAGCTCTCGTTGCAGATGCATCACCATCGCGCGGAGCACTGGATCGTCGTGAGCGGCACGGCGCTCGTCACGCGTGGCGAAGAGCAGTTCCTGCTCTCGGAAAACGAATCGACCTTCATTCCGCTCGGCGTGCGTCACCGTCTGGAAAACCCGGGCAAGGTACCGCTCGAAATGATCGAAGTGCAGTCCGGCAGTTATCTCGGCGAAGACGACATCGTGCGCTTCGACGATACGTATGGCCGCAGCTGATCGACGGCGCATACGAACAAGGCAGTCTTCTTTGCAGCGGTAACCAACGACATAAAGACCGTTACGCGAAGGGAGGACAAAAGAGGCAGGTGGTGTCAGGCAACAAGCGATTGCGTTCGGGGGAATGACATGCGCGATTTACAAGGATTGCTGGCGCGTCTTTTTGACGTGGCCATGATCGTCGGCGGCGCCGCTGTGGCGTCGCAGATCCGGTTCGAGTACATAGAGGCACACGCCTATTCGGTGGCGTTCGTCGCCTTTGCGGCGGCTTTCTCGCTCGCGCTGTTTCCCGGCTTCGGCGTCTACGAATCGTGGCGCGGCCGCAGCAAGCTCATGCTCGCGTGCCAGGTCTCACTGGGCTGGCTCGTCGTGCAGGGCTGCGCACTTGCGCTGATGTTCTCGCTGCATCGCCTCGACTACGTCTCGCGCCTCTGGTTCGCCTACTGGACCGCGATGTCCGGCGCGCTTCTGATCGCCGGCCGTCTGCTCACCCATGCGGTCCTCGCCAATGTACGCAACGCCGGTCTCAACCTGCACCAGGTGGCGATCGTCGGTTGCGGCAAGCATTGCGATTCCATCGTTAGAAAGATCGACCGCACGACCGACGCCGGCTTTCGCGCCAGCGCCGCGTTCAACGCAACGCCCGGTCAGGGCCGTCTCAACACGCGCGTTCCGGTGTACGAAGACTTCGACGCGTTCGTCGACTACGTGCGTACCCAGAACGTGCATGAAGTCTGGCTCGCCTTGCCGCTCTCGGAAGAACGCACCATCCTTCGTTTCGTGAACGAGTTCCGCAACGACCTCGTCAACGTGCGTTTCATTCCCGACGTGCGCAGCCTCGCGCTCTTCGAAAGCGGTGTGACGGATCTGCTCGGCGAACCCGCCATCAATCTCGTCGCCTCGCCGTTGTCGCCCAGCGCGCTTCTGCAGAAAGAACTCTTCGACCGCGCCTTCGCGCTTGCCGCGATCATCGCCGTCGCTCCCTTGCTGATTGCCTGCGCCATCGCCGTGAAGCTGTCTTCGCGCGGTCCGGTGCTCTTCACGCAACGCCGTAAAGGCGCGGATGGCCGCGTCTTCAACATCTACAAGTTCCGTTCGATGCGCATGCACACGGAACAGGCCGGAGTGCTTCGTCAGGCCACGCGCAATGATCCGCGCGTGACTCGTGTCGGAGCGTTCCTGCGCCGTACCAGCCTCGATGAGCTGCCGCAGTTCTTCAACGTTCTGCGCGGCGACATGTCGGTCGTGGGCCCGCGTCCGCACGCACTCGAACATGACGACCTTTATCAAAAGGTCGTGTCGGGGTACATCCATCGTTACCGGATCAAGCCGGGCATCACCGGCTGGGCTCAGGTCAACGGCTTTCGCGGGGAAACCGACCGCATCGAAAAAATGGAAGGACGCGTCGCTCATGACTTGTACTACCTCGGTAATTGGTCGTTCGGACTCGATATGAGAATCATCGCCGCTACGATCTTCAAGGGACTACGCCACACCAACGCTTACTGATGCAGGGGACGACCTACATGCACAACCAACAACAACCAGGCAGCATCTCCATGGCCGCCAATATCCAAATGTCGAAGTCGTCGGGCTTCCGGCTCAGCAGCCTTGCGGCGGCAGCCACGCTTTGCGTCGTGATGGCAGGCTGCGGTCTCGCACCGGGTATGAAGATGGAGAAGCCCGCGGCTCTCGTCGAAACTTCGACGGACCAGGGCGACCCGGCAACCACGGTCAACATTCCGATCACGCCGATCGATCTCTCGCTCGTGCGCAAGTTGAAGGCCGCGCAACCGTCGGCCACCGACGATCCGAATGCGAGCCTCTACGGCAAGGCGACGCCGTACAAGCTCGGCGTGGGCGACGTGCTGCAGATCACGGTATGGGATCACCCGGAACTCGTGGCGGCGCTCGGCCAGCCGGCCCAGCAGACGCGTATCGCGGATGCCGCTCCCGGCTTTATCGTCGATGCGGACGGCAACTTGCAGTTCCCGTATGTGAACCGCACGCTGCACGTCGCGGGCAAGACGGAATCGCAAGTGCAGCGCGAGCTGTACTCGGAGTTGTCGAAGGTTTTCGTGAAGCCGCAGGTGACGGTGCGCGTGGCTTCGTTCCGCGCTTCGCAGGTGTATATCGACGGCGACGTGCGTACGCCCGGCTCGCAACAGATCAACGACATTCCGATGACGTTGACCGAGGCGATCGGACGCGCGGGCGGTTTCGCGACGACGGCGGACCAGAGCCGCGTCACGTTGATCCGCGATGGCGTCACGTATCACATCAACATGGCCAGCATGACCTCGAAGGGCCGCAGCCCGTCGGACATCATGCTCAAGCCGGGCGATGCGCTGCGTATCGATTCGCGCGACGAGAACGGCGTCTACGTGATGGGCGAAGTGACCAAGCCCGCCACCGTGATCCCGATGCGCAACGGCAAGCTGACCTTGTCCGACGCGATCTCGCAAGCCGGCAGCTTCAACGCCGAGACTTCGGATCCGAAGGAGCTGTATGTGATCCGCAATGGCCAGACCGATACGCCTGAAGTCTACAAGCTGGACGCGCGTTCGCCTGTGTCCATGCTGCTTGCGAACAGTTTCGAATTGCAACCGAAGGATGTCGTCTACGTGGATAACAACGGACTCGTCCGTTTCAGCCGCGTGCTTAACCTGTTGCTGCCGGCGATCAATGCAGGCCTGACCGCGGCCGTGATTACAAAGTAAGCGTCAAGACCGGTGCGCAGGGGCGCGCCGGTCCACCTTGTGCGACTTAAAGAAAGAGCGAGCGAGACCATGGCCATGAACTTTGATACACGATACTCGGACGTCTCGACCGGCGACGAGTTGCGATTATCCGACTACCTGGCCGCTGTACTGGGCAACTGGAAGCTCGTGATGACCGTGATGCTCGCGGTGGTCGCACTGGGTGCCGCGTACGCTTTCATCGCGCCGCCGACCTACAAGGCCGACGCGCTGATCCAGGTGGAAGAGTCGAATAACGCGGGCAACGCTCAGGCGAACCCCAACGCATTGCAGGCCGTCTCGCAGATGTTCGACGCGAAGTCGACCACGGCCGCGCAGATCGAACTGCTGCGCTCGCGCCTCGTCGTCGACGACACGGTGCGCCGTCTGCACCTCGACATCAGCGCGCTTCCGCACACCATGCCCTTCGTGGGCGGTGTGGTTGGCAGCGTGTTCAACATGTTCAACATGCCCATTCCCTCGGGCTACCTCTCGCGCTTTGCGTGGGGCAATGAACAGATCGACGTGCCGCTCTTCGACACGCCGAAGGAACTCTACGAAAAGAAGTTCACGCTGGTCGCCGGAGAAAACGGCACCTACGTGCTGAACGACCCGGACGGCGTTTCCATTCTCACGGGCAAGGTCGGCCAGGAAGCCGCGGGCGTGACCGCGTTCGGTCCGGTCAAGCTCAAGGTGGACAAGCTCGAAAGCCCGGCAGGCGTGCAGTTTGAACTGCAACGCTTCTCGACGCTCACGACCATCGACAATCTCCAGAAGCGTCTGACGGTGGCGGAAACGGCGCTGCAATCGGGCATCATCGGTTTGAGCCTCGAAGGCGGCAACCCGAAGGAAATCGCGCAGATCGTCAACAACATCGCTAATCGCTACGTCGCGCAGGACGCCAACAAGCGTTCCGCCGAAGCCGAGAACACGCTGTCGTTCCTCGATCAGCAGTTGCCCATTCTGAAGAAGCAACTGGACGAAGCCGAGCAGAAGTACAACACGTTCCGCAACAAGCAAGGCACGGTCGACCTTTCCGAGGAAAGCCGCCTGCTGCTGCAACAGATCGTCGATAACAAGACCAAGCTCACGGACCTGCAACAGCAACGCGCCGAACTGTCGCTGCGCTTTACGGCCAACCATCCGTCGGTGCAGGCGCTCGATGCGCAGATCGCATCGCTCACCGGCGCGCAAACGCGTCTCGGCAAGAACGTCTCGACGCTGCCGGATACCGAGCAGACCGCGCTGCGTTATCTGCGTGACGTGCGTGTCAACACCGAGCTCTACACGAACCTCTTGAACAGCGCGCAGCAACTGCGCATTGCGAAGGCCGGGCAGATTGGCAACGTGCGCGTGGTCGACTATGCGCAAGCGCCGGATGATCCTGTCCGTCCGAAGCGCGTGATCGTGATCCTGATCGCAGCCGGTATCGGCCTCGTGCTCGGCATCCTGATCGCCTTCGTGCGCAAGTCCCTGTACGGCGGTGTCGAACGTCCGGAAGAGATCGAAAAGCAACTCGGCGTGCGTGTGTTCGCCATCGTGCCGCGCAGCACGCAGCAACTGCGTCTGCAACGCAAGGTGGGCATGCGCCGCGAAGGACTGCACGTGCTTGCCGCGCAAGCGCCGGAAGATGCCGCTGTCGAAGGCATTCGCGGCCTGCGCACGTCGCTCAACCTGCAACTGGCCGATGCGCGCAACAACGTGGTGATGCTCACCGGTTCGCGTCCTGAAGCGGGTAAGTCGTTCCTTTCGGTGAATCTGGCGACGCTGGTTGCATCGACGAGAAAGCGCGTGCTTCTGATCGACGGCGACATGCGCCGTGGCGACATTCACTCGCATTTCGGCGTGCGTCATTCGCCGGGTCTGTCGGATGTGCTGATGGGCGCGGACGTGACGAGCGCGATTCTGCACGATGTCCTGCCGGGCGTGGACCTGATCACCAAGGGCTCGCTGCCTTCGCATCCGTCGGAACTGCTGGCAAGCGATCGCCTGGGCGAAGTGCTCGAGCATTTGAAGCAACTGTATGACCTCGTGATCGTCGATACCCCGCCGGTGCTGGCGGTGACCGACGCAACGGTGATCGGCAAGCATGCGGGCACGAGTCTTCTCGTCGTGCGGCATGGCAAGAATCAGGTGCAGGAAATCGGGGAAACGATGAAGCGCCTGCATCACGGCGGCGTGAACATGAAGGGCGTACTGCTCACGGATGTACCGCAATCGAAGATGTTGATGAGCAGCACCTACGCTGGCTATTACGGCTACGAAAGCATCGCAGAATAAAAACCGGACGCCGCCTGTAAGAACAATGACCGGCGCGCACCATGTGCATGGGCGCGCCAACACTCAGACCGCATACGAGAGGTTAAGCATGGACCGCAAAGTCGCTTTGATCACGGGCATCACGGGGCAAGACGGGTCGTACCTGGCCGAATTGCTGCTCGAAAAAGGCTATGAGGTGCACGGCATCAAGCGCCGTAGTTCGCTCTTCAACACTGACCGCATCGATCACCTGTATCGTGATCCGCACGATCCGGACCAGCGTCTGTTTCTGCATCACGGCGACCTTACGGATTCGACGAGCCTCGTGCGTATCATCCAGCGCGTGATGCCCGACGAAATCTATAACCTCGCGGCACAAAGCCACGTTGCGGTGTCGTTCGAGGAACCGGAATACACGGCCAACGCCGACGGTCTCGGGGCGCTGCGTATTCTCGAAGCGATCCGCATTCTCGGCCTCGAAAAGAAGACGCGTTTCTATCAGGCATCGACCTCCGAACTCTATGGTCTCGTGCAGGAAATTCCCCAGCGCGAAACCACGCCTTTCTATCCGCGCAGCCCCTATGCGGTCGCGAAGCTCTACGCCTACTGGATCACGGTGAACTACCGCGAAGCGTATGGCATGTATGCATGCAACGGCATTCTGTTCAACCACGAATCGCCGGTGCGCGGCGAGACTTTCGTCACGCGCAAGATCACGCGCGCCATCGCGCGTATCGCGGTCGGCATGCAGGACGATCTGTACCTCGGCAACATGTCCGCGCTGCGCGACTGGGGCCATGCGCGCGACTACGTCGAGATGCAATGGATGATGCTGCAGCAAGAGCAGCCGGAAGACTTCGTGATTGCAACGGGCGTGCAATACAGCGTGCGTGAATTCGTGCAACAGGCAGCGGCCGAACTCGGCGTACACGTGCGCTTCGAAGGCGAGGGCGTGGATGAAGTGGGTATCGTCGATCGAGTGGAAGGCCGCGAGACGAAGCTGAAGCCGGGTCAGGTGATCGTGCGCGTCGATCCGCGCTACTTCCGTCCGACCGAAGTTGAAACGCTGCTCGGCGATCCGTCGAAGGCGCATGCCAAGCTCGGCTGGCGTCCGCAGACCACCTTCCAGACGCTCGTCAAGGAGATGGTGCGCGCGGACTATCAGATTGCCCGACGCGACGCACTCGTCACGCTCGCCGGTTTCAAGGCCCTGGAACATCACGAGTAAAGCGCATGGACAAGCACGCACGCATTTTCGTGGCGGGACATCGCGGCATGGTGGGCTCGGCGCTGGTGCGCCGGCTCAATAAGGCCGGCTACCGCAACATCGTGACGCGCACGAAGGCGCATCTCGATCTCACCGACCAGGGCGCGGTGAACCTGTTCTTCGAGGAAGAGCATATCGACGTGGTGTTTCTCGCGGCGGCGCGCGTAGGGGGCATCCTCGCGAATTCGACGATGCCCGCCTCGTTCATCTACGAGAACCTAGCGATCCAGACCAACGTGATCCACGCGGCCTGCCGCTGGAACGTGAGCAAGCTCGTGTTCTTCGGTTCGTCGTGCATCTACCCGAAGGCCTGCCCGCAGCCGATCAAGGAAGAATATCTCCTGCAATCGGCGCTTGAGCCGACCAACGAAGCCTATGCGATTGCGAAGATCGCGGGCCTCAAGATGTGCGAGGCGTACAACCGTCAGTACGGCACGAAGTTCGTCTCGGTCATGCCGACGAATCTCTACGGCCCGAACGACAACTACGACCTGAAGAGCAGTCACGTGCTGCCCGCGCTGATTCGCAAGGCGCACGAAGCGAAGCAACGAGGGGATGCGACATTGCCGGTCTGGGGATCGGGCACGCCGCGTCGCGAGTTCCTGCATGTCGACGATCTCGCCGATGCCGCGACCTTCCTCATGGAAAGCGACATCAGCGAAGGCGTATTTAACGTCGGGACAGGTGAAGACCTGACCATCCGCGAACTCGCGCATATGATTTGTCGAGTGGTCGGCTTCGACGGTCAACTCGAGTTCGATGCCAGCAAGCCCGACGGCACGCCGCGCAAGCTGCTCGATGTTTCAAAGCTCGAAGGCATGGGATGGAAGGCGTCGATCGCACTGGAAGAAGGCATCCGCGCGACGTACGGGGACTTCCTCTCGCGTGACGAATCGATGCAAACGCCGGTCGCCGCATAGCCAGCCGCGAACATATCGAATCCTTTCCAAAGGACGCAAAAGAAATGTCAGCATCAGTGACCATTTTTCATAACGTCGTGTGGTCGCGGCATAAAGGCGAAGTTTTGTCCGCGTTGCATAACATCTCGGGGTCCGGCTCTATTCGTTATTCAATGGTGCAGATCGCGGATACGGAGCACGATCGCATCGGCTTTTCCGATGTCGACTATTCGTTCCACCGCTACCCGATGAGAAAGCTATACAGCGGCTGCTATGAAGACGTGCCGACCTGGCGCATGACCATGCGTCTCACTTGGGAAGTGCTCAAGGCGAAGTCCGATCTCGTGGTTTTGCCGGGGTATCACCGTCCGGAATATTGGGCGATGATGGCCGCGTGCATTCTCACCGGAAAGCGCCGCGCTGTGTTCTGCGATTCAACTGCACGTGACAATCCGCGCCGCATGTTGACCTCCATTCCGAAGCGCGTGTTCTTCGCGCTGTGCGATGGTTACTTCGCTTTCGGTACGCGCAGCCGCGAGTATCTGATGTCGCTCGGTGCGAAGCAGGAGAACATCTTCATCCCTTGTCAGGCTGCCGCGCTGCCGCGTTCGTTTTCACCGAAGACGGTGGGTGATGACCGGCTTCTACATCGGCAAGGCAACAAGCCGGTGTTCCTGTATGTCGGACGTCTGTCCGCCGAGAAGGGTATTGATACGTTGGTCGAAGCGTTCAGTACGCTGAAGAAGAGCGTGCCGGATGCCCAGCTGCGTATCGTAGGTACGGGCCCGCTCGGCGACGCGTTGAAGCAGCAAGTGAAAGAGGCTGGTCTCGAGGAATCCGTGCAGTTTCTCGGCAGTCTGCAAGACGCGCCCCTGTCGCGCGAGTATTTCAGCGCGACGTGCATGGTGTTGCCGAGCCGGCGTGAACCGTGGGGTCTCGTCACGAACGAAGCATTGAGTCATGGTTGTCCGGTCATCGTCAGCGAAAGCTGCGGCTGCGTTCCGGAACTCGTGGTGGAAGGGGTATCGGGTTACTCCTTCCCTGCGGGCGATGTGGCGGCCTTGCATCGCACGATGCTCAAGTCGTTGGAAGCGTTCGCCGATACGGCGGGCACGGCGAGCCGTTGCACCGATGTGATTCAGCGCTTCGATCCGCCCACGGCGGCTGCCAATATCGCGCGAGGCTGCGCGCTCTTGCTGACCAACTAAACGGGTGGCGAAGGCGGGACGGTAGATGGAGGAAGACGCACACAGGTAGTGAAGAGACGCTGCCAGACGCGCGGTCCTGCGCGCCTGGTAGCTGGCGCCTTGCCGGACGCGAAAGCCGTTCGGAGCGAAAGGCGCGTTAGTCGGGCGAGGGACCAAATGAGAATACTGATCTACGGGCTGAATTACGCGCCCGAGCTGACGGGAACCGGCAAGTACACGGCAGAGATGGCAGAAGCACTGGCCGCGGGCGGCCACGAAGTGCGCGTCGTCTGCGCGCCGCCATACTACCCGGAGTGGAAGGTCGGCGAGGGGTATCGAAGCTGGCTTCATCGTATCGAGTCGCGCAAGGGCGTGCGTGTATGGCGCGCGCCGCTATGGGTGCCTAAGAAGCCGAGCGGCGCAAAGCGCATGTTGCATCTTGCGTCGTTCGCGCTGGCGTCCATGCCCGCGCTCGCGGCGCATGTGGCGTGGCGTCCGCATATCGTGATGAGCATTGCACCGAGCCTCGCCAACGCGCCTGGCGCACTTGCGTTGGCACGTCTGACCGGCGCGCGTTCATGGCTGCATATTCAGGATTTCGAGGTCGATGCCGCCTTCGATCTCGGCCTGCTCAAGAACGCGCGCGCCAGCCGCATGGCGCTCGGCTTCGAACGCTGGCTGATGAAGCACTTCGACGTGGTCTCGTCGATTTCCGACAAGATGGTCGATCGCGCGGTGAAGAAGGGCGTGGAGCTGACGCGCGTGTTCCATCTGCCCAACTGGGTCGATACCGGCGCGATCTTTCCGCTCGATCGTCCGAGCGAGTTTCGTCGTGAACTCGGGATCGGAGAACATACGGGCGTCGTGCTCTATTCGGGCAACATGGGCGCGAAGCAAGGCCTCGAAGTATTGGCCGATGCCGCCGCCGCACTCGCATCGCGCGATGACATCGTCTTCGTGTTTTGCGGTAACGGCGCGACCAAGGCGGAATTGCAGAAGCGTTGCGCAGGTCTCAAGAACACGCGCTTCATGTGCCTTCAGCCGGTTGAGCGTCTGAACGAACTGCTCAATCTCGCCGATGTCCACGTGCTTCCGCAACGCGGCGATGTCGCCGATCTGGTGATGCCTTCGAAGCTCACCGGCATGTTCGCCAGTTCACGCGCCGTGATTGCCATGGCGCATGGCGGCACGGAACTCTACGAAGCCGTCAATGGACGTGGTGTCGTGATCAAGCCGGAGAGCGCGAAGGACCTGACCGATGCGATAGAAATGCTGATCGGCGACCCGGAGTTGCGGGCTTCGCATGGCGAGCAAGGACGGCTCTTCGCACAAGAACGTCTGTCGCCGGCTTCCGTGTTTGCACGCCTCGAAGACCGCTTGATATCGCTCATCGGCAAGCCGGTTCCGCATGCGGCGCCGGTGCGGATCAAGGAAGCGGCTGCGCGGCCGGCGGAGACGGATATGTTTATCGAGCGTGCGCCTGTCGTCGAGAAGATCGAATAGCAGAGCATCGCGCCGGCTGTTTCACGTGACTTGCAAGGGTTCGTCTTTCATCGAAGACGAACCCTTGTGTTTTTAGTAGGGCGACTTGTAGATGTCTCTGGCGCGCGCGGCATTGGCCGGAGGCTTGAGTCCCGCCGGCGTGGGATAGAGCGTGGCCGCCGCGCCTTGCGGCATCAACATGGCCTTGGCGGTGGCTGCATCGTTTCTTCGACCCGTTGCCCGCAACTGCGCACCGGCACCGGGATTGCCGACATAGCCGTTCTGCTGGGCCAGCAACTTGTCGGTGGGCGAGATGCCCTCAGTGGTCTGCCCGTTCGTGATGGGTCCGCGCTTACCACCTTTGCCGTTGGTCGGCGCGCCATACGGGTCCGAATACGTCGATGGACTTCCTAGCAAGTCCATCTCACCCGCGCCGCCCGCGGCCTGACCGTTGCTCATGGCGGCATCGGCGAAATTGCCTGCATGCGCAAAGGGCGCCGCGGCGAACGCGGTCGCGGCGATGAGCGGTAAAAGCACTACACGTAGCGCGTTTTTCATCGAAATCTCCAAAACGGTAGTGCGAAGTTTCCGCAAGTCGGCAGGTGATTGTCTGGTCGCAAGACCTCATTCGGTGCGCTTCCTGCATCGATTCGGTGAACCCGGATACAACGCATGCAACGAATAAATCGGACATTAAAACAGGATATGGCGCGGAACCGATCACTACCGCCAAAAGCCCTGCAGATGCGGCCATTCGTGTATTAGCGCACGCGGGCTCGTGCACCCTTCGCCGATAATCAACCTACCGTATGCGCCTGAGCCGCGCTGCATAGGCATGCTTTCCCTGGCAACGGGCGGGCGGCATGCAAGGCATCTCAAGCGATCATGCGTATCAGAAAAGGTAAGACGAGTACGCCTTGAAGCGTACTTAAGGACAAGGCCAAACACGAGTCGCCAGAAAACAAAAGCGCGCTCGATGACAGGCACCGTGCGACAAGCGCTGCACAGCAATGAATCGGCAGTATGCGGGCAGCTGGGCGAGTAGTGAAGCGGAGTGACTGGGGCGGGGGTTCCTAATGGACAGAGCGATCGAAGAGCGTGGCATCGGCGCGGCCAGAAATGGCAACGCTGGCGAGACTGCCACACGGCGCGCGACGGCGTCGGGCAAGGTCATCGACCTGTCGCTCGCGGGTCCCGGCAACTTCGTTGCGAAGCGCGGCTTTCTGACCGAGCTCGTGTGGTTCTTCATCGAAGCATGCTTCATCAATAACAAGCTCATCCCGGTCTCGTGTGTGCGCGTGGCGCTTCTGCGCGCATTCGGCGCGCGTATCGGCAGCAACTGCCGCATGCCGCATCCCATTCGCGTGAAGGCGCCGTGGAATCTCGAGGTCGGCGACAACTGCTGGTTCGGCGTCGATGCCTGGATCTACAACCAGACCACGATTCGCATCGGCTCCAACGTCTGCATCTCGCAGGGCGCGTTTCTGACTACCGGCTCGCACGACGTGGGCGGCAACATGGACTTGCAGGTCGCACCGATCGTGATCGAAGACGGCGTCTGGATCACTTCGAAATGCGTGGTGCAGATGGGCGTGACCATCGGGCGCTCGGCAGTCGTCACACCGCTTTCCGTCGTGCATCGTTCGCTCGATGCGGAAGGCGTGTATGGCGGCAACCCAGTGCGCTTCATCAAAAAACGCTTCCCTGCATGAGTTTTATCGCGGTCGCGCGCTTCGTGATCGACGCGGCCCGGTCGTTTTTGAAAGCACAAGACATCTGAGGCACGGAGACAAAGCGCGCGCGGCGTGATGCGGGCATTCGATGCCGCGTATCACGGCGGGCTTTCGTGAACCGACAGCGAAGGAGACTTGCAAGCTCATGCGGAGCCCTGCGGCAGCACACGCGAACAAGCGCGAATAGCGCGTATATGGCGTACAGGGCGCCGTCGGGATCGTTCGAATCCGGCAAGAAGATGCGTCGCCAAGACGAGCGACGACTCGCAACCGGATGCGGCGTTTGGACAACGGGTCAGGGGCGCGGTGCATTGCCGGCAACATGGCACACCGCTTAAGCACGAGTAAGAAGGAGCACGGGGCATGTTCATTGACAGCCGAAGCGTAGAGCAAGGCGCGGTAATCGATACCACGGTCTGCATCGTCGGGGCGGGGGTGGCCGGCATCACGCTGGCGCTCGAACTCGAAAGGCAGGGCATCGACGCGTGCCTCCTGGAAAGCGGCGGGTACAAAGCGGACGACGAAACGCGCGATCTGTATCGCGGCGAGAACGTCGGCGTGCCGTACGAGTTCGCCGACGGTTGCCGCAGCCGCTTTCTCGGCGGCAGCAGCAATTGCTGGGGCGGCTGGTGCCGTCCGCTCGATCCGTGGGATTTCGAAAAGCGCGACTGGGTGAAAGACAGCGGCTGGCCTTTCGGCCTGGACGAGTTGCGCCCTTACTATGCGCGCACGCATCAACTGCTGCAGCTCGGCGAGAATAATTTCGATCCGGCCTACTGGGAAGCGGCGATTCATCGTTCGGATGTCAAGCGTCATCCATTCCCGACGGGCAAGGTGCGCGACACGATCTCGCAGTTCAGCCCGCCGGTGCGCTTCGGCAAGGTGTATCGCAAGCATCTGCTCGATGCGAAGAACGTGCGCGTGATGCTGTACGCGAACGCAATGAACATCGACACCGACACCGACGCACGCACCGTCACGAAGATCGATATCGGCACCATCAGCGGCCGGCGCTTTGCGATTCGCGCGAAGGTCTTCGTGCTCGCGACAGGCGGTATCGAAAACGCGCGTCTGTTGTTGTCGTCGAACAAGGTGCAGAAGGCGGGTCTCGGCAACGGCAACGATCTGGTGGGCCGTTACTTCATGGACCATCCGCGCATCATGTCGGCGAAGGTGAACTTCAAGAAGGAATGGGCGCGCAACAAGCTCTACGACATCAAGTATCACTATCAGAACAAGGCGGTCTCGGCGCACGGTACGTTCATCTCTTCGCAATTCGCGCTCACGCAGTCCGTGCTGGAACGCGAGAAGCTCCTGAACGCGCGCTCGTGGTTCTATTCGGTGTTTCGTGGTGAGAACACCGAGGGTTCCGAAGCGTTGATCCGCGCGAAACAGGCCATGCTCAAGAAGGATCAGCCGGGCTACAGCATGGCGGGCGACCTCATGACCATGATGGCGCATCCCGTCGATACCGCGTGCTTCGGTCTTGCGCGTCTGTTGCAACCGCGTTCGCTCATCACCGAAGTGAAGATTCAGACGATCGTGGAAGCGGAGCCGAATCGCGACAGCCGCGTGACGCTCTCGGCGCAGAAAGACGCGCTCGGAATGAATCGCGTGTCGGTGGACTGGCAAGTGACCGAGCTCGTGAAGCGCACCTTCGATCGCACGGTGACGCTTCTTGCCGAGGAACTGAAGCGCGGCGGCGTGGCCGACGTGGAGCTCGACGAGCCGCTCGAAGGCAAGCCGTGGCCCGCGCAGCTCGAAGGCACATGGCATCACATGGGCACGACGCGCATGCACGACTCGGAGAAGGAAGGCGTGGTCGATCGCAACCTGAAGATTCACGGCATGAGCAACCTGTATGTGGCGGGCAGCTCGGTGTTCCCGACGGTTGGCGCAAACTTCCCGACCATCACGATCGCCGCGATGACCCTGCGTCTCGGTAGCCATCTCGGCCGCATGCTGAAGAACGATGAAAGCACGCCGGCAGCGACGCTCGTCTCTTCGTCCGGCACGCCGCTCAAGGGTATCGTCACCGAGGAAATGCCGATGGCCGCATCGGCCATGCATATGCCGGGTGATCTGAGCAAGGCGTGAGGCAGGGCAGCAGCACCTGAAGCGCAAAACGCCGCCGGTCGTCGAGGACCGGCGGCGTTTCGTTTTGATGCGTGCGAGCGGGCATCGCTATAATCGCCGTCCACACCCGGCTTTTTAGGTATATCGCTCGTGAAACTGCTTATCGCCCTGACACTTGCCCAGCTCTTGCTCGTAGCCTGCTCGTTCTCCGAAACCGAGGCGCAGAAGGCTGGCCGCTTCACGCGCACCGAGCAATCGCTCGAAGAGGCGCAGCGCAACGCGACCGTCGAATGCAACGACGCCGCGCAATGCGACGCGGCCTGGAAGCTGACGAAGACGTATGTGGAAAAAAGTTCGAAGGAACGTCTGTTGCGCGCGGACGATGTCGCGATCGACACCGACATGCCTTCAGGCTCAGGCAAGCCGGTCTATTCGGCGACGCGCACGGCGAAGGGCAGTGGCGCAACCATCGTGCTATATGCACAATGCCGCGACATGTACGGCGAAGAGCGCACCGTCGGCTCGGACTACAACGGCTGCGCGGAAAAGATCATCGCCACGCAGAACGGCTTCGTCGATTACCTGAAGGCCAATCTGGTCGCGAAATAAGCACGCATCAACCGGCTTGCCGCTTCAAACGCAAGGCATCGGTCCTGCCGCCGCGCGGTCCCGCCGTTTCGCGCAGCACGCGGACGAGATCCTTCGACATGGCGTCGACATGAAAGCGTTGCATGAAGGTCTTGAGCGCTTGCTCGCGCATGGCTTCGACCTTGGGGGTATCCATGCGCAGCCAGGTCGATAACGCATCGGCGGCGCCCTCGACGGTATCGGTCGTCACGATTCCCGCGCCGTCTTCCTTCACTTCGCGCCAGATGTTGACCTTGTCGGAGATCAGCACCGGCAAGCGCGAACCCAGCGCTTCCGCAACCGCAATGCCGAAGTTCTCCTGATGCGAAGGCAGCGCGAAGACATCGCTCGTGCGAAACGCACCCCACTTCAAATCACCACTTAGCATGCCGGTCCACGTCATGCGAGTCTCGATGCCGAGTTCCTTGGCGAGCGTACGCAGATTCGCGGCGAACTCGCCGTCGTCGGGACCGGCCATCACGAGATGCGCGTTCGTGTCGATATCACGCACGTTGGCGAACGCCTTCAGCAGCACGTCGCAGCCTTTTTTCTCGTGAATACGGCCGAGAAACAGAATGGTGCGCTTGCCCGCGAGTTGCGGAAACTTCGCCAGGAACGCTTCGCGCAACGCGGTGGAATCGGCGGGCGGCGGACGCGTGCCGAACGCGACCACTTCCTCATTCGCGCGATACAGTTTGAACGACTCGCGTGCAAGCAGTCGCTCTTCCTGCGTCGTGAACAGCACGCGGCGCGCATCGCGCAGGACGCGATATTCGGCCCACGGCCAATAGAGGCTTTTCTTCAGATGCTTGAGCGGATACGTGCGCTTGAACCACGGATCGAGCATGCCGTGCGGAAACACGTAATAGGGCACGCTGCTGTCGCGCAGAGCCTTCCACGTGCCGTAGCCGTGATACTGCCAGAGACCGTTGACGATCACGGCATCGAAGCGCGTTGCGTGTTCCTTGAGCCACGGCACGAGCTTCGGCGTGAGTCCGTAGAAGCCGCGCGCCGGCCCCAACGCATGAAGACGCAGGGGAAAACTCGCGAGCCACGGTGCATCGGGTGCGTCGAGTGAGACCACTTCGATCTCATGGCCCATCGTCTGCATGCTGATGCCGCTTTGCAGCACGCCTTCGATGGGACCGCCCGCGCGTGGATCTACAGTGGAAAGCAGATGCAGAATCTTCATGGCGTATGAACTGGCTCGTGTCAGGCGGACGGCGCGAAGGTGCTCGCGCCCGGCGGCGAATCGCGCCGGCCGTCGTCATGATGACCATGCGTGAGGCCCGGTGCGTGCGATGCGTGCGTCGGCAAGGCATCGGGCGTGGGCTCGAAAAACGGCTGCATGTCGGGATGCACGGGACCGAAGGGACTTCTGAACGATGGCCGCGGCGCCGCCGTCTCAGCCGCACGCGTGCGCAATGCATGAGCGATGCGCGCATAGGCGGCGACCAGCAGACCGAGCGCGACGCCGAACACGATGCCCGAGAAACGGTTGCCGAGTGGATTGCCACCCACCGACGTCGCGGGCAGCGAGGCGACCACGAGCAACGCGCGTCCGAGCACCGGCAGATACATCACATCCGGCGCGCGATGCTTCCATGCGCGATACGCCATGGAGCCGCGATAGAGCGCCCACAGCAACGCGATCGGCAACGCAATGCCGAACATGATGCCGCCCGCGAAGAACTGATAGACCCAGAAGTTGTGGCCGGCCGCCCATTCCTTGATCGCGTAGAAATCCTTCTTGGTCATTTGACCGGCGAGGTCCGGCAGATACGTCGGCGAATAGCGATAGTCGTGACCGTAACCGAGACCGACCGCGACGGAGAGTGGCGAGGCCATCGTCTGATCGTATTGATCCTTCATCTCGGCAAGGCGCGTGATGGTGGTCGGATCGCGGCCGGACTCCGTGTCTTTCGAGAACGACATGCGCTGCGCCCAGTGCTCGGCAACACTCGGGAAGAACGCGGCAGACGCGGCCACCATCGCGCCGAGAAGCGCCGCGATCATGACCGCGCGCAAGCCGGCCGTGAAGAGATGGCGGATGGACGGCGCGGCAAGCCAGGTCGCATAAATGAACAGCAGGATGGTGCCGACGAGCAGACTGCGCGTCACGCTGAGCAGTTCGATCACCACGGTGCCGAGAAACAGCAGCGCGGTGAACTTGGTGACGCGCCGCGCGATGACGAACTCATGCAGCAACAGTCCTTGCAAGCAGAGGAACGTCACGGAGACGATGCGAAAGCGCACGCTGTCGAGGCCGCCGCCGGTTGCCATGCCGTAGGCGAAGCTGAAGACGAGCGAGGCGATCATCGACCAGTACATTGCGCGTTCGATCTGTTCGAGACGCTGAGAGTCCCACGGACGGCATGCGACGAAATAGCCGAGCAGCATCAGGAGGAACGGCAGAATCACGCGCATGTAGTTGCCGGAGTCGTTGCCCTGCAACACCTGCGTGGCGATACTGCCGACCATGGTGAGCATGAAGAGCGACGTGATGACCGTGCGCAGCCGCGAGCGATAAGCAAAGCGCGGTCCGATCAGCATAAGCGCGATGGCGGCGCCGATGGAAGGCACGGTGAGCAGAATCTGGATGGCCTTGCTGGCTGTCTCGGCGGCCTTGAAGTCGAAAGCGAGCGGCAGCAGGAAGAGCCAGATCCAGACGACGGCGAACTTGTTGCGCATGGCGTTCTCTTTAGATCGCAAAGCTCTTCGAGCTTCATATCCTCGCGGCGTCTGCCGCTGCATACCCGGAAAGCCTGAGTCGCGTTTCGTTTCGTGATGCTGTTGATGGATGCGACGGTTCCGGGAGCCCCGTATTTGTGGGTCGAATATATCAGCGGGTTTTCGAGCATGCCGTCGCGGCGGCGTTTTGCGACTAGCGTTAGGCGCGAAACGACGGACACCCATGTGCGCCGCACCACGCTCGCCGTGAGCGCTTAAAGACATTGTTGCCGAGCGCGCATACGAGATTCGCCGATGTCGGCTAACTGCGCGATTCTGGCGGATCGCAACGATAGTCTGGACCGATTATTGGAAAGCCGCGATGCTCGTTCTTCGTGCACGAGCGTGCGTGCGCGCGCCGTCGACGGGACAGTCAAATGCGGCGTCAACTACAACAGAAAGACCTTCGCAGAAGGGGGAAGACATGAGCCTGTTCGGCGTGCCGCGCATTCAGGGAGCGAGTCGCTCGATCGAGCTCGACTTCATCCGGGGTCTCGCGATCATCGCGGTGATGGGATATCACTTCCATTCGTATCCCACGGGTAGCGCGTTTATCGCGGCGATCGAGTATCCGCTCAAGAGCTTCGGGCACGAAGGCGTGAATTTGTTCTTCACGCTGAGCGGCTATCTCGTCGGCGGATTGCTGCTCAGGCAATACGCGCAAGAGGAACGTATCGATGCGGGGCGCTTCATCGTGCGTCGGATCTTCAAGATCTGGCCTGCTTATTACGCGCTGATTCTGTTTCATGTGGTGGCGGGACGGCATCCGACCGATACCTTCCTCGTGCAGAATCTCACGCACATGCAGAACTTCTTTGGTTCGTCGATTGCACAGACCTGGAGTCTTGCCGTCGAAGAGCATTTCTATCTATTCCTGCCGTTGCTTCTGATCGTGCTGGCGCGGTGGCGTGCGGATTTCAAGACGATTCTTGCCGTACTGGGATCGATCTGCGTGGTGGTGTTGGTTGCACGAAGTATCGCGGTTTATAACGGGCATCTCGAGGAGACCTTCTTCTATACGCAGTACCGCATCGACAGCTTGCTGTTTGGCGTGATGCTCGCGACCGTTCGTTGGCTCAAGCCGAATATCTATCGTTCGATTGCGGCGCAAAAGCACTTGCTGATCGCGATGGTCGTCGGCGTCGTGTTGTGGCTCGTCTTCGGAACGCGCAACGTGGCGCTCGATCAGAGCATCGGCTATACGTTCCAGGCGATCGGATTCTGCGCGCTCATCGTGCTGACGCTCGAATATTCGAAGTCGACCAGGCAGAGCAAGATTTATCGCGTGATCGGATGGATCGGGGTGTATTCGTACGGCATCTATCTTTGGCATTCGCTGGCGCTGGCTCCGGGCGACATGCTCATTCGCCGGGCCGCGGCGCTGCATGTGCCGGCCATTCCCGCTTGGTTCGCAATCATGGGCGCGCAGTTCGCTATTGCCATCGTCGTGGGATACGTGACCACGCGCGCTGTCGAGTTTCCGTTCTTGAAGATTCGGGACGCGCTCT
Organism: Caballeronia sp. LZ001; assembly: GCF_031450875.1. Taxonomy (NCBI): domain Bacteria; kingdom Pseudomonadati; phylum Pseudomonadota; class Betaproteobacteria; order Burkholderiales; family Burkholderiaceae; genus Caballeronia; species Caballeronia sp. LZ001. The sequence continues at coordinate 4,044,603 of NZ_JARTVX010000004.1, forward strand.
TTCCGGCGAAGCGGAAGGCGGAGGTGCCGGTTTCGGCGGTTGAGCCGCAGGCTTGATTGGCTTACGGGAGCAAGAAAAAAGAAGCCGCCTTTCGTGAGGAAAGGCGGCTTCTCTCGTTGATGCACCGCAAAACGCCATCAAACCGCCTGCCGCAACGTCTCCTTGAATTGCAGAAGCGTATTGCGCTCCAGCAGATGCCCCGAAGCGAACGGCGCCACGCGTCGTGCGAGCACATCGTCGAGCGCCTGATTGATCGCAGCGGGCGAAAGCTCGTCGACCACAGGCCCAAGCTCTCCCGTGCGGCAGAACCATCCGATCAAGCCATCCGCCGTGGCAATCACCGGCTTGCCGAAGCGGAACGCCTGCACGAGCACGCCGCTCATGCCGTAGTGCCCTTTGTATCCGAGCCAGACGGCATCGCAGGCCGAGAAGAGATCAAGCTCCATCTCGGCGGGAATGAAGCGGTCGAACACCACGGGCACGGGCGCCTTCAACTTTGCGATTGCCGTTGCGAGCCGAGCGCGCACGTCTTCGTCCTGAGCGCCGGCAATGACGAGCGTCGGCGACTGCGCACTCGGGCGTTGCGCGAGCGCTTCGATGAGTTCGAAAAGGCCCTTGCGTTCGTTGATCGCACCGTAGACGAGCACATGCAGCCCATCGGACAAGCCGAGGCGCTCGCGAGCCGCTGAAGGCTCGGCGGCGCGTGCGTCGGGAAACGGATCGGCGAGATATTCGATCGAGGTCGTGTCGCGAGCGGCGGATACGTTGCGCTTCCACCAGTCCGGCAAGGTCGGGTCGATGGTCAGCAGCGTCTTCATGCCGCCCACGCGAATGGCGCGCGCAAAGAGTCTTCCCTTCACCGCATTCACGAGCGGCCGGCGCGGCGCGCGCACACCCACGAGATGATGATGAAAATTCGAACGCATCGTGATGCCGACCCACGGCGTCTTTGCGAACGGCGAGCGCAGGAACGGCAAAGCGAGCAGGAAGTAATCGACGTAAGGCACCACGACGAGCGCGATGGAACGCCCACGGCTCGCGGTATCGAAGAAATGCTTGAAGTCCTGATGCGCGCGCACGTAGCTGACCGAGTGCAGGCCGCGCCCATGACGCACGGGCGGCGCGACCATCATGACTTCGAGCGCGTCGCCGCCTTGCTCCTGAATCTTCTTCACGAGCGGATGCGCCGCGTTGCCAGGCTCGGTCACGATGATGCAGCGATACCCCGCTTCCATGTAAGCGTTCGCGGCCCATTCGGCATAACGCCAGCGATGCCCGCTGAAATTGGGCTCGATGATGAGGACTTGATCTTTCGCCATTGATTTCACCGTTGCATCCGGCAGATGTGAACGCACATTTAGCGCGAAATGGCTCGCGCCACGCCATAACGCCGACGAAACCGACGTTAGCATCGCCACTGCGTACGCAACGGCCAAATTTCAGCGTTTTTCCGCGTACGCCCTGTGTGCGGGGACACGCTTTGAAATTCGTCAACCCGCATTGACACCCATTTCGGGCCGATTTCGACTACGCGTTGTCGTCCGCCGCAACCGCTGCCACGATACTTTTGGCACAGTCGCCTGAAGAAGAAGCGGCGTCACGCGCGCACCCGTCGTCCGGAATGGGAGCGTTGCGCGACGCGCAAGGTGGTCGAGCGCGCCAGGCCTCAAGCGCGAACGCCACGCCAACGAAATAACAGCAGCGCGGGGAATTCGAGTGAGATCTGTCCGGCTACCTTTCATACCGGCGCGCGGGCGTTTCCAGCAGGACGCCGCATTCTGGGTGCTTCTGCAGCAAGTGGTCGTGCGCGGCTTCGTCGCCGTCAAGTTTCTCGCCATCGGCCGGATTCTCGGACCCGAGGCGATCGGCGCGGTCAGCATCGCGCTGCTCGCGGTGGCTATCGCCGAATCCTTGTCCGATACCGGGCTCGCGCAAGCCGTCGTGCAAGGCCGCGATGCGCCCACGCATAACGAACTCGGCGCGGTGTGGTCCACGCTCGCGATGCGCGGCGTGCTCATCGGTCTCTTGCTCGCGGTGCTCGCGCCGTTCATGAGCAGCCAGTTTCATATGAGCGGCTCGATCGGGTTGATCCTGCTTGCAGCCGTGTTGCCGATCGTGCGTGGCGTGGCATCGCCCGCGTATTTCATCGTGACGCGGCAGCGCGGCTTCCAGAAGCTCGCGGGCGTCGAGTGTTCCGCGAGTTTCACGGATTGCGCCGTCGGCCTCATTTGCGCGCTCTCGGGCGCGGGCGCCTACTCGGTGCTGATCGGCCTCGTCTCCGGCGAGATACTCAAGACCACGCTCACCTGGAGCAGCATGTCGCCGCGTCCGCCGCTGCGTTTCTCGGTTGCGGGCATCTCGCATTACGTGGGTTTCAGCCGCTGGATCTGGGCGGGCAGCGTGGTCAATCTGCTGCTCAATCAGTTCGACAAGGTGGTCGTCGCCAAGCTGCTCGGGCCGATGCAACTGGGCGCGTATCAGATGTCGTCGAAGCTCGCGCAGATGCTCCTCGCCGATGCCGCCATCGCCATGTCGCAGTATCTGTTTCCGACATTCTCCGAGCATCACCGGCGCGATACGCAAGGCGCGCGCAAGCTCTTCACGCGTTATCTGCTGATCGCGGGCGTCGGGCTCACGGTGCTCGTGATCGTGCTGCGTTTGGCCGCCGAGCCGCTCTTCAATCTCGTGCTCGGACCGGCATGGCTTTCGGCCGTGCCGCTCTTCCGTATTTTCGTGATCAACATGGCGATCGGCGCGATCATCGCGGTGCTGGTGTCGTGGCTGCGCGCGGTCGGCATGCCCAAGGTGGCGACGCACGCGTCGATCGTGCAGGCCATCGTGCTGTGCGTGACCGTGCCCATCGCGACGCACCTGTGGGGCGTGACGGGCATCGCCTGGGCCATGACGCTCGGTCTCGGCGCCGCGGCGTCATGGATGCTGTTTCGTATCGTCAGGGAGGCTTGAATGCGCATAGTTCACCTCGTACTTGCACCGCGTCTGTCCGGCGCCGAAGTGCTCGCGAAAGATCTGGCGATTCATCAGCAGAAGGGCGGCGAGTCGGTGGCGGTGGCCTCACTCGTGCCGGCGCACGACGATTTCACGGCGCTCAAGGCGGAACTCGTCGCGAATGGCGTGGAGTGTCTGTTCCCGGAGCGCATGTACGGGCGCTTCGGCAAGCTATGGAATCTGTATCGCACGATCAAGGACGCGCGCGCCGACGTGCTCTTCGCGCACGCAACCATTCCCGCGTTCTACGCGCGCATGCTGCCGCTCAACGTGCCGATCGTCTATGTGATGCACTCGGCCACCAACGACTTCGAGAGCGAAGCCTTCAGGCGCGTCGAACGTCTGTTGTCGCGGCGGGCGCGCGCGGTGATCGCGGTGTCGCCGACCAATATCGACGATTATGTGGACGCGGTGGGCCGTCATCCTTCGATGACGCTGATTCCGAATGGCGTCGACATGGCGCGCTTCGGCAAGCGCCCGGCCGGCAGCGTGACGAAGGAAGCGCAGATCGTGCAGATCGGCCGCTATACGTCGGTGAAGAACCAGCTTTCCACGGTGCATGCGTTTCAGCGCGTCGTCGAGAAAGTGCCGTCCGCGCGGCTCTTGTTGTGCGGCGTGATCGAAGATCCGGCGTATCACGCGGCGGTCGGCGATCTCATCGCCAAGCTCGGATTGTCGGATCGCGTGAGTCTGCAAGGTCCGCGTTCGGATGTCGCGGAACTGCTGTTCTCGTCGAACGTGTTCGCCATGCCGTCGCGTTCGGAAGGGCATAGCATCGCGTTTCTGGAGGCGCTCGCGTCCGGCGTGCCGGTGGTGGCGAGCACCATTCGGCCGTTCAGCTTCGCGGCGGATTTTCCGGGCGTGCATCTCTGCGATCCCGACGATATCGACGCTTATGCGGACGCGCTCGTGCGTGCGCTGACCGAGCCTCGCTCGCATCGTCCGCTTGGTGGGCTCACGCTCGCCGATACCGCCGCGCGATATCTCGCGGTGGCGCGTCAGGTCACGCAGGCGCTGCCGCGTGGGGCCGCGCCGGCTTGAGGTTTCATCGTTGATGGCTTGACGCAGCGGGCGTTCGTCGAGGCTTTGCGCCGGCGTGATGTTCGACCTGGCGCCGCGCCGAGGTTTTTTCACATCTTCTGCGTGCAAGCGGCCATTGCGCCGCTGTCCTTCCCTCCCGAATCCGGAAGACGCGACCGCTTGCCGTTTAAGCTCGAACCGAACGCCTGCGCCGCGTCTTCGATCGCGCGCGGCTTGTGGGCGCGCGCGATGGCGTAAAGCCGGTTCATATCCACTCCCGTCGATTCAACACTGGCGCACTCATAATTTTTCGCGTATCAATTGAGGGCTTGCGCCACGGTCGCTGTCCGGACCGCCATCGCCTCGATTCCTTTCCAGGCTTCGGCAAGCACGCGCTTCGGATGCGGCGCTTTGCCGTTCGCATCACGTTCGCCGGTCACACAATCGCTTCACACTTCACTGCAGACATCGCGCGCGTGCGTGATAGGCATCGCCATTGGCGCAGGCTGCAGCGCGGAAACCGCGCTTCTCCCAATTGTTGGATTTTCGAGGAGTTCCACACGATGAGCACGATCAAGACGAAAGACGGCACCTCCATCTATTACAAGGACTGGGGCAGCGGCAAGCCGGTGGTGTTCTCGCACGGCTGGCCGCTCGACGCCGATGCCTGGGACGCTCAAATGCTTTTCCTCGCGGGCAAGGGATACCGCGTGATCGCGCACGACCGTCGTGGACACGGTCGTTCGGATCAACCGTCGGAAGGCAACGACATGGACACTTATGCCGACGATCTCGCCGCGCTGCTCGACACGCTCGATATCACGGGCGCCACGCTCGTCGGCCACTCGACGGGCGGCGGGGAGGTCGCGCATTACATCGGCCGACATGGCACGAAGCGCGTGGCCAAGGCCGTGCTGATCGGTGCGGTGCCGCCGCTCATGCTCAAGACCGAGGCAAATCCGGACGGCTTGCCGATCGACGTTTTCGACGGCATACGCCAGGGTGTGGCGGCGGATCGCTCGCAGTTCTATCAGGATCTGACGATGCCGTTCTACGGCTATAACCGCGAGGGCGCGAAGATTTCGCAGGGCGTGCGCGACCTGTTCTGGCTGCAGGGTATGCGCGGCGGCATCAAGGGGCATTACGAGTGCATCAAGCAGTTCTCGGAAGTGGACTACACGGCCGACCTCGAAAAGTTCGACGTGCCCACGCTCTTTCTGCATGGCGACGACGACCAGATCGTGCCCATCGGCGCGGCGGCGGAGAAGGCGTCGAAGATCGTGAAGAATGCGACGTTGAAGGTGTATCCGGGCGGCGCGCACGGCATGTGCACGGTCGAGGCGGATAAGGTGAATGCGGACTTGCTGGCTTTCATCGAGAGTTAAACAGGCTTTGCGTGACTCGTTCTTGCAGGCGAGTCACGCGTTACGCGTTGGCCATTCGGATGAGGTGCGCAGGATAGATGTATCGTGGATGATAGACTCCAGACGACAGGATCGCGAAGGATGACGAAGTAATTGACGCGAGGGTTATTTTGTTGATGGAGGGCAGGAATTATGCCGATAAGAACGGCGGAGTATCTATATTCGAAGTACTGGGATGGTCGGTTGCCGGTCGATCCGGAGGCCATCGCGCGGGCGGCAGGCGTAACGGTCAACTTCGATCCTGATATGGGCGAGGTTTTCGGGCGCTTCGAGAGAGTGGACGGCAAACCGCATATCTACATCAATTCGCGCGAGGGGAAACGGCGGCAGCGATTTTCAATTGCGCATGAACTTGGGCACTTCGCTCTCAGACATGGCAATTCCTTCGTCGATACGGCGAAGCAGTTCGTGGAAGTGCCGCGAAGATTGGTCGAGTTACAAGCCAATACTTTCGCGCTGGAGCTGCTCATCCCGGGTTTTGCGGTCGACATTCTTATCGACAAAAGGAATATCACGAGCATAAAAAAATTGAGCGAACAGTTTCATGTCGGCCAAGGCGCAATGACGATCAAGTTGGGGCAAATGGGATGGGTTTCATGAACGCAGAAGCTGGGTCGGCGAAAGTGCGAGACGAACGGGTCTATCTGGATACCGACGCTGAGGAGCTATTAGTGACAACGATAGTGCATCCGTATTTACTGAGAGAGCAGGTTGCCGACCGACGGCAATATCGAAGGTTCAGGCATTACACATTCATCGGTATGGCCGGATTGATCGCAGTTCTTCTCGTCATGCTAGCCGCGTGGATTATCACGTTCGGCTGGCGCATTTTCGGTTCTTCAGCCCGAAACTATTCATCGCATGTCGAGTTGTTGCTGGCGCCGCTTGTGGTGCTGGCTTCACTGGTCGCCGTGTCCATGCTGCCCATCGTCCGCCTGGTATTCCGGCAACTCGGAGACAAAGACGACAACAAGAGCAGCGTCACCATTTGGCAAACGGTCATCAGCGAAATCGGCGATGCTCTAAAGGAGTATCTGGGTCGCAGCCCCAAATCCCCCGCCTGAAACCAAAACCGCCCGGGCAAGACACGGGCGGTTTAGAAAACATGATTCACTTGCGCACCACGTGCGGCCGTCGAAACACCATCCATCGCGGAACCTTGAATCGCACGATGCTGATGTACAGCCACACGTAAGTCGCCGCAAACACCATCACGAAACAGAACAAATGCAGCGTGTGCCGCCAGAACAACGTCGCGGGAATCACCGCAATCAGGCATAGCAGCCAGAGATAGGGCGAAGTCAGCGAATTGCGTCGCGTGAGTTCACGCGCATTCTGCACGCCGACCGCCCAGCGCATCAGCCGTTTGTAAACCAGCATATGCAGATGCACGCCATCCGGAATGCCCGGCGACATGCCGCGAATGAACTTCTTGCGGTAGATCGAGAAACACGTCTCGAAGATCGGGTACATGAAAAGCAGCACGGGATACCATGCCGAAACATCGCGGTTGCGCATCACGAGCAGGATTGACAGTTCGCCGAGCATGAAACCGACGAAGTACGCGCCGCCATCGCCGAGAAAGATCAGTCCCGCCGGAAAATTCCAGATGAAGAAGCCCATCACCGCGCCCATCATGATGAGCGAGCCCGACAGCACGACCGGATCGTGCACCTGAAACGCCACGTAGGCGAGCGAGGCGAACATCATGAACGTGACCATCGAAGCGAGGCCGTTGAAGCCGTCGATGATATTCACCGCGTTGGCGAGCGCCGCCACCGCGATCACCGTGACCGCGCAGGAAATGACCGCGTAGGAAAGCAGAAAGTCGAGCGGCGGCACGCTGATGCGCGTCACCGCGATATTCAGAACCGCATACGCGAGCCCGGCCGCCGCCATGGTACAGACAAGCCGGATGAGCGGCGTCACGCGCTTGGTCATGTCTTCGATCAAGCCGGAGAGAAACGCCGGCATGCCGCACGCGATGATGCCGAGTATCCCGCCCGAAACGAGCGGGTAACTCCATCGCAATTGCACGGCCGATACCGTCAGTCCGCACAAAATGCCGACGCCGCCGATGCGCGGCACCGGTCGCGCATGAAACTTCTGCACGCCGGCAAGATCGGTGTCGCCCAGCACGCCTTCATGCAGGTGCGCGAACCGCACGATCAACAACGTCACCAGCAGCGACACCAGAAAAGCAAGCGCGAAACTAAGCATGAAATAGGACCGGTTGATACGAGTGAAGCAAGGCGCCGCGACGCCTCAGGCAAAGCCTCGCGGATTTTGCGACTGCCAGCGCCAGTGATCCGCGCACATGCGCTCGATGCCATGTTCCGCGCGCCAGCCGATCAGCGCGAGCGCCGCGGCCGGGTCGGCGTAGCAAGCGGCGACGTCGCCCGGACGGCGCGGCACGAGTTCGTAAGGCACGGGCTTGCCCGACGCCGTTTCGAATGCCTTGACCACATCCAGCACGCTATAGCCTTGTCCCGTGCCGAGATTGACGACGAAACTTCGGTCGAGCGACTTCAGCGCATCGATTGCGGCAATATGCCCGCGCGCCAGATCGACCACGTGAATGTAATCGCGCACGCCGGTGCCGTCGGGCGTCTCGTAGTCGCTGCCGAACACGCGCAGGCGTTCCAGCTTGCCGACCGCCACTTGCGCCACGTAAGGCATCAGATTGTTCGGCACGCCCGCCGGATCTTCGCCGATGAGCCCGCTTTCATGCGCGCCGACCGGGTTGAAATAGCGCAGCGTCGCGATACGCCACGACGGATCGGACACTTCGAGATCGCGCAAAATTTGCTCGGCGATGAGCTTCGATTGCCCGTACGGATTGGTCGCGGACAGCGGAAAACTCTCGTCGATCGGCACGCTTTGCGGCACGCCGTACACCGTTGCCGACGAACTGAACACGAAGTTGCGCACGTTGCGCTCGCGCATCACGTTGAGCACGGCAAGCAGGCTGCCGATGTTGTTGCTGTAGTACTCGATCGGCTTCGCGACCGATTCGCCCACCGCCTTCAACGCGGCGAAGTGGATCGCGCCGGTGATCTCGTGCGCATCGAAAATCCGGCGAAGCGCGGCTTCGTCGCGCGCGTCTTCCTGATAAAACGCCACCGGCTTGCCCGCAATGCGCTCCACGCGCTTGAGCGACTCCGCGCGGCTGTTGACGAGATTGTCGATGACCACCACGCCGTAGCCCGCGCCGAGCAGTTCGACGCAGGTATGCGAGCCGATGAAGCCCGCGCCGCCTGTCACCAGAATCGTGCCTCGCGAGGTGGTTTGTGCCGTGTCCTGCGCCGCGTTCTCATGCGCCCCGTTGCCATTCATCGTGTGCTCCCCAGAAATCGAAATTCAGAGTGAAATGCCGGTTATGGCGTGTATTGTGCCCTTGTATCGTTCGACGACATTTTTTTCGTCGAATTCGCGGGTGACTTTCTCGCGGCCGCGTTGCGCCATTGCTTCGCGCGCGCTACGTGGCAGCGTCAGCATGCTTTCGAGTTGCGCGGTGAGGCTGTCCGCGCTCTTGACTTCGCAAAGCAGGCCGTTTTCGCCGTGCGCGACCACTTCGCGGCAGCCGGGCACGTCGGTCGCGACGATCGGACGGCCCATCGCGGAGGCTTCCATCAAGGTGCGCGGCACGCCTTCGCGATACGAAGGCAGCACGACGCAATCCGCCGCCGCGACGAGCGGCCGAACGTCGTTCGCTTCGCCCAGATATTCGACGATATTCTCACGCTCCCACGCTTCTACGTCCGTGCGGCCGATCGCGCTGGGATTATCGACGCCAACGGGCCCCAGCAACTGGAAACGCGCATGCGGATAGCGGCGCTTGAGCCGTCGCGCCGCTTCCACGTATTCGGCCACGCCCTTGTCCCACAAGAGCCGCCCGATCAGGATGAACACGAAGTCTTCGCGTTCGGGCAACGGCTCGAAGGCGAACTCGTCGAGATCGACGCCTTCGCCATGCAGACGGCGCGCGCGATCCGGGTGCACAAGCAGTTTTTCATCGTTGAAGGCGGCGAGATCGTCCTGATTCAGAAACCAGATCTCGCGCGGAAAACGAAACGCAAAGCGATAAAGCCGCTTGGCGATCTGCGCCGTGCGGCTTTTCTGGATGAACACGTAGCCGAGTCCCGTCGTCACCGCAATCGAAGGCACGCGCGCCAGCATGGCCGCAAGCGAGCCGTAGATATTCGGCTTGATCGTGTAGTGGAAAACGAGATGCGGACGCGTCGCGCGATATTCGCGATACAGCGCGACGAGCGTCTTCAGGTCCTGACGCGGGTCCGTGCCTTTGGACGCCACCGGCAATTCGACGCAGCGGCAGCCCATTGCCTCCAGCGGCTCGAACGTGCGGTCGCGCGGCGCGATGATCGTCACTTCGGCTCCGTTGTCCGTCAGCATGCGCAGCACGCCGCGCCGGTAGGTATAAATGGCCCATGCCGTGTTGCACACGAGGGCGATGCGAAGGCGCTGCGGTGGTTTCGTCATCCGGGAGTCGTTTTTTTACGGTTCGCCGTGCGAGGCGGAACACGCCGCGCGCTTGCGCTTGTGCACGGCCAACCGTAGCGCAAAATCAATCGAAAGCAATTCGACAATAAGTTCAGGGTGCAACTATTTCGTGGGCGTGGAAGGCCGCAGCAGTTTCGCCTTCAACGCCTTGAGCGCGCGATACGGCAGCAGCAGATGCGCAATGCTCTTGCCGATGCCCGCCCAGTCGAACACGTTGCCCGCCCGCAAGTAACGCCATTGCAGGCGCAGCGTTGACAGCGTCTGCGTGCGGCGTTTCGTGGCGCTGATGCCGTTCTCGTTCAACTCGTAGTAAAGACCGAACGCCGGCAGATTCGCGCCGTCGTAGCGTGCAAGCAGACGCAGCAGCAGATCCAGGTCTTCCGCCGCGCGATAGTCCGCGCGATAGTTGCCGACCTCGCGCACCGCCTCGACACGCAGCATCAGCGAGGGATGCGCGAAGCACGAGCGGGCGAGCATCATGCGGCGGATCGTGTCCGGTTCGGTCGGCGGCGTGAGATCGAAGAGCGGCGCGCCGCCGGTGGCTACCACGTGCGTCCACATGCCGAGCGCGGCTACACGCGGATGCGCCTCGAGATACGCACGCTGCATCGCGAGCCGCCCGGGCGTCGCGAGATCGCCGCTGTCGATACGCGCCGCGTAGCGCAAACCGCGCGCGGCAAGCGCTTCGATGCCGGCCTGCAACGCGCGCTCGATCCCGCCGTTTTCGGGCAGTCGCAGAATCGCGATCCGCATGCCGTCGATGATCGGCGCGACGATGGGTGGCGTGCTGCCGTCATCGACGATCAGCACTTGCACGGGCGACGTTTCATCGAACGAGGCGAGCGTGCGTTCCAGGTCGGCCTGACCGTTGTACGCGGGAATGAGGACGGCAACATCGGAGAGAGCGTTCATGCTGACAGGCGCAAGCGTATGTAATAGAAATTCACCGACGCCGCCGCCAGATAACCCGCAGCCAGTCCGATCAACGCGCCGTAGCCTTCGAAGCGCGGAATGGCGAACGCATTCACCGCGAACGCGACGCCGAGCGCGAGCAGCCATTTCGCGAGCAGCACGTACTTCGCCTGATATTTCAGGACCACGAGATTGCCGATCGCCTCGATGCCCGCCGGCACCGAAAGCCACACCGCCCAGCGGAAAATTTCCGTGGCGCCCGCATAGTTCGGCCCGAAGACTCGCGTGATGATGAAGCCCGCGAGGGCGTCGAGCACGGCGGCGCCGGCGACCATCAAAACGGCGGTCAGCGCGAAGAGGCGCCACAGATTGCGCTTTAGTTGCGCGGTGTCCGTCACGCGATAAACGAACGCCGGCGCGATGGTCTGCGCCAGCATCAGCGCAAGCGCGATCCAGTTCTCGTTCAATTGCTGCGCGGCGGAATAAAGCCCGAGTTCCGCGAACGATACGCGATGCGCGAGCATCAGCCGGTCGAGTTTAAGGAACAGATACATGCAGATGAGGCCGATCCAGAACACCGTACCCGCGCTCGCGAAGTGCCTGAAAAGTGCGCGGTCGAAGTGCCAGCCGAGCCTGCCGCCGTGCCGCCGCATGTAATACACGACGAGCACGCCGCCTATTGCCGCCGCTTCCAGCGCCCACAGCCAGCCGAAACTCGCCGCGCTCATCGCCATGCGCACGAAGGCATAGACGAGCGCCGCCTTGACGATGGCCGTGAACATGCTCGCAATCAATTGCGGCTTGCTGTAGGTCATGCTCTGCAGCCACGCGTTGATCACGCCGATGAACGGCTCGCGAAACAACATGGTGAACGCAAGACCGGCGAGCATGGCGCCGACGAGCGGGTCGGTGAAGCCCGCCGCGATCCATGTCCAGGTCATGACGAGCGCAATCGCCGATACCGCGATGCGCAGCACGAAGGCGCTGCCGAGCACGACGCCCGTGCGCGCGGGCGGTTCCTTCACGATGGTCGGCACCAGAATTTCCGCGCCGCAGACCCACGTGATCGGCGCGATGACGAGCAAGAGCGTATTCGCGTACTGCCATTTGCCGAACGCGTCCGGGCCGAGATAGCGCGCGAGCAGCCCCGAAATGACGATGGCCACCGCAATCTGCGTCAGCCTTTCGAGCCCGAGCCAAACGATGTTGGCGAGCGCCCGCGCGACGTCCGGATTGCCCGAGCGCGTCAACGCCTTCATGCCGCGCGTACCGAGGTGTGGTCGGGCATGCCGTGTGCTAGCAAAACCTGACGGTCCGACGCTTTCGCGATTTTCGCCAGCTTCGTGACAAACGTTCGCCGCAACGGAAAATAGTTTTGTGTGGTGGCGCGCGAAGGCGCCTCATTCCCGGGCATCGAGGCGAAAGAGCGATTAGGCATTGGATTAGAATGAGCGCGCGAGGCTTTACCGCGACGCGCAGCATGAAAACGTGGAAAGCGCTGAAAGACAGCGATTATAAGTGCGAACCGAAGCTCGATCCTCGAAGCCGCGGTCGCGATGCGCAAGCACACTTGCAGGCAAAATTCGAACCGTCATCTGGCATGCGCTTGCATGCCGGCGCGTTTTACATCGATCACGTTTCGACCTGCACGCCCTCATGGCTGCATCGCCGAGAATCCATCAATCAAACGAGAAGAGGTAGCCATCTTATGACCCAGGTATCCCAATCCATTTTCAAGGCCTACGACATCCGCGGCATCGTCGGCAAGACGGTCGACAAGGACGTGGCGAAGAACATCGGCCAAGCGTTCGGCAGCGAGATCCGCAAGCAGGGCGGCGATTCCGTCGTCGTTGCGCGCGATGGCCGTCTGTCCGGCCCGGAACTCGTCGGCGCGCTCGCGGACGGCCTGCGCGCGGCGGGCGTCGATGTCATCGATATCGGCATGGTGCCGACGCCCGTCGGCTACTTCGCCGCGAGCGTGCCGCTGCCCTTGCCCGAGGGCGAGCGGCGCGTGGATTCGTGCATCGTCGTGACGGGCAGCCACAATCCGCCCGACTACAACGGCTTCAAGATGGTGCTGCGCGGCGCGGCCATCTACGGCGAGCAGATTCAGAGCCTGTATCAGCGGATCGTCAACGACGACTTCGAAACGGGCGAAGGCAGCTACACCGAGTTCGACGTCCAGCAGATCTACCTCGACCGAATCCTGTCCGATGCGAAGCCGGTGCGCGGCATGAAGATCGTCATCGATGCAGGCAACGGCGTCGCGGGCGGTCTCGCGCCGCGTCTGTTCAAGGCGCTCGGTTGCGAGCTGGTCGAACTCTTTACGGACATCGACGGCAACTTCCCGAACCATCACCCGGACCCGGCGCATGCCGAGAATCTGCAGGACGTCATGAAGGCGCTGAAGGAAACGGACGCCGAGATCGGCTTCGCATTCGATGGCGACGGCGACCGTCTCGGCGTGGTGACGAAGGACGGCCAGATGATCTATCCGGATCGCCAGCTGATGTTGTTTGCGCAGGAAGTGCTGTCGCGCAACAAGGGCGGCCAGATCATTTATGACGTGAAGTGCACGCGCAATCTCGCAAAATGGGTGCGCGAGCAGGGCGGCGAGCCGGTCATGTGGAAGACGGGCCACTCGCTCGTGAAGGCGAAGCTGCGCGAAACTGGCGCGCCGCTTGCGGGCGAAATGAGCGGTCACGTGTTCTTCAAGGACCGCTGGTACGGCTTCGACGACGGCCTTTACACGGGCGCGCGACTCCTCGAAATCCTTTCGCGCGTGGACGACCCGAGCAAGCTGCTCAACGACCTGCCGAACTCGCTGTCGACGCCTGAATTGCAGATCAAACTGGAAGAAGGCGAAAACTTCGAACTGATCGGACGCTTGCAGAAGTCGGCGAAGTTCGAAGGCGCGGACGATGTGCTGACCATCGACGGATTGCGTGTCGAATATCCGGATGGTTTCGGTCTCGCGCGTTCGTCGAACACGACGCCGGTCGTGGTGATGCGTTTCGAGGCGGACACCGAAGAGGCGTTGAAGCGCATTCAGGAAGATTTCCGCCGCGTGATCCTGGCGGAAAAGCCGGACGCGAAGCTGCCGTTCTGATTTGGACGGAGTGAGTCTAGATGGTTGGGAAGCGGCGCGGTTGGGCAAACCGCGCCGTTTTTTCATTGGGGATAAAACTCTGCCGAAATAATTTGCTCGGTCGACCAGGGCAGTTCTTCCGGGAACGCATCTAGTCCTTGTTCTTCGGCGGCTTTCGAAACGGCATCGGCCCACGTTCCGGTGAGCCAGCCCGAGTCGCGCAACGAAGTGTTCAGACTCGGCGTTTTTTGCAGCGCGACGCCGACGCCGACGGCGCGGCGCTGTTCCTTGATCGTACGCTGCCAACTCGAGCCACGACGTCCCGGTTGGTATTGCCACTTGAGAAGATGCGCAAGCAGCACGGCCATACGGCTGGAAAGCTCGCGTTGTTCGCTCTTGCCGACGTCCTCGATTTCCTCCGCGATAGGTTCCACATCGATGGCCGAGAACTTACCAGCCCGCAGCAGCTCGGCTTGTTCCCGCGCCCACGCCACCACGTCCTGTTCGTAACGCGTTCCCATCGCAACTCCCTTTGTGGTCGGATATCCGGTACGGCTTGCCCGGTGATCGTCATGCTACCGGCTTTTTTGCGCCCTTAAATCGCTTCAGGAGACAGCGAGCGCCGCCGCGCGCGCAACCCGCGCTAAAATCCCGTTTCCCATCTCCAATTCACCGCGAGAATCGCCTGAACGCGAATCCGCGCCTGTCCCAATCAGCGTGCAAAAGATCCTGATCGTTCGCGTGTCGTCGCTTGGCGACGTCGTTCACAACATGCCGGTCGTCGCCGACATTCGCCGCCGTTATCCCGATGCGCGGATCGACTGGCTCGTCGAGGAAAGTTTCGCGAGTCTCGTCGAACTCGTCGATGGCGTGCATCGCGCGATCCCGTTTTCGCTGCGGCGCTGGCGCAAGAGTTTCGCGTCGCCCGCGAACTGGCGCGAGATCGGCAAGTTCAAGCGCCAGCTCGCCGCCGAGAAGTACGATCTCGTGATCGACTGTCAAGGGCTCATCAAGACCGCGTGGGTCGCGAGCTGGGCGCGCGGGCCGCTCGTCGGCCTGGCGAATCGCACGGAAGGCGCGGGCTTCGAATGGCCCGTGCGCTTTTTCTATGACCGCCGCGTGCCGATCGAGCCGCGCACGCATGTGGTCGAACGCACGCGCCAGCTCGTGGCCGCCGCGCTCGATCTGCCGCGCCCGCAGCCCACCGACGATATCGACTTCGGCATCGATACGCGCCGTGCAACGCTCGCCATTTCAGAGCTCGGGCTGAATCTGCCGGTGCCTTATGTCGTGTTCGTGCACGCCACCTCGCGCGCCGACAAACAATGGCCCGAAGCCGCGTGGATCGAGCTCGGACAGGCGCTCGTCACGCGCGGTGCATCGATCGTGCTGCCGTGGGGCAACGAAGCCGAACGCGCGACGAGCGAGAAACTCGCGAAGGAATTCGGCGCGGCTGCCATCGTGCCGCCGAAGCTCTCGCTGCCCGCGGTCGTCGGACTGATCGATGGCGCGGCCGCGACCGTTGGCGTCGATACCGGGCTGGTTCATATCGCGGCGGCGCTGAAGCGTCCGACCGTCGAGTTGTACAATTTCTCGACCGCCTGGCGCACCGGCGGCTACTGGTCGCCGAAGGTCGTCAATCTTGGCGACGCGAGCCGGCATCCCACGTTGTCCGAAGTCAAGGCAGCGCTCGCGGGCTTCGGTCTCTTGTAGCGTGCCGTGATAGCGTGCCCGTCGCGCATTACGTTTCCAGGCGCCAAGCAACTCAAGGTCGAAGGCACATGACGGAATCTCAAATCATCGAAGTCGCTTCGTGCGATTGGCACGGCAAAAATCTTTGCGTACCGCGCGAAACGCTGCTCGCCGGCGTCGAAAACGGCAAAGTCCTCTATTTTCCCAATCTGCGGTTCGAGATTGCGGGCGGCGAACAGGCGCTGCTCGACCCGCGCATTGCAGACCCGAAGCGCAAGAACATCAGCCTCGCGCCCAACGGCGGCGCGCTTGCTGGCGTGCTCGGCGACAACGTGATGCAGTCGGCGGTCCGCTCGCTCATCGCGCGCTATCAGACGAACGCGCGCTCCCTGGTGGATGGCCTCTTCCCCGAATACGACGGCAAGTTGCGCGTCGCGCCAACCAGCTTGCGGCTGCATCAGGTGGAAACGCGCGAGACTTCCTGGCGCAAGGACGACAGCCGTCTTCACGTCGATGCCTTTCCGTCGCGGCCGAATTACGGCGAACGCATTCTGCGCGTCTTCACCAACGTGAACCCGCAAGGCGCGCCGCGTGTGTGGCGCGTGGGCGAGCCGTTCGAGGACATGGCGAAGCGCTTCCTGCCGAACATCAAGGCGCAGACGCCGGGCGCGGCGTGGCTCATGAAGCTGCTGCACATCACGAAGTCGAAGCGCAGCGAATACGACCACCTGATGCTGCATCTGCACGACGCGATGAAAGCCGATCTCGATTATCAAAAGGTTTCGCCGCAAGTGACGATGCCGTTTCCGCCCGGCTCGGTATGGGTCTGTTTCTCCGACCAGACGTCGCACGCGGTGATGTCCGGTCAGTTCATGATGGAGCAGACGTTCTTTTTGCCCGTCAAGTCGATGGCGCGGCCTGAGCGCGCGCCGCTCGGCATTCTCGAACGTCTCAAGGGCAGGGCGCTCGTTTGAACGGCGCAGCTATCGGAGCCGGCGCGCCGCCTGCCTCGGCGGTGCTGATGAGGCTCGTGTATCGCGCGGCGTGGTGGCTCGTCGCGCCGCTTGCCGTGCTGCGCCTGTTGATTCGTTCGCGCAAGGAGCGCGGTTATCGCGAGCATATTGCCGAGCGCTTCGGTCGCGGTCCCGCGCGCCGCGCCGACGATCTCGCGCCGCTCGTCTGGGTGCATGCGGTGTCCGTGGGCGAGACGCGCGCGGCGCAACCGCTCATCGAAGCGTTGCTCAAGACGCATCCCGAAGCGCGGCTGCTCATTACGCACATGACGCCGAGCGGCCGCGCGACCGGCGAGCAGCTTTATGGCGATCGCGTCATGCGCGCTTATCTTCCCTACGACTCGCCGCGTTTCGTGCGGCGTTTTCTGCGTGCTTGGCGGCCGTCGCTCGGCATCGTGATGGAGACGGAAGTGTGGCCGACGCTCATCGACGAATGCAAGCACGCGGACGTGCCGCTCGTGCTGACGAACGCGCGCATGTCGGAGCGTTCGTTCAAGCGCGCGGCGCGTTTCGGCCGCGCGGTGCGCGAAGTGTTCGGCGGCTTTTCTCGCGTGCTGGCGCAGACGCCTTCGGATGCCGAGCGGCTCATCGCGCTCGGCGCGCGCAATGTCGCGGTGCTCGGCAACCTGAAGTTCGACATGAGCGCGCCGCCTGAACTCGTCGCACGCGGACAGGCTTGGCGCGCGGCCATCGGCAATCGGCCGGTGTGGGTGGCGGCAAGCACGCGCGAAGGCGAGGAAACTTTGGTGCTGCGCGCGTTCGCCGCGCTGAACGTGCACGATGCGTTGCTGATTCTCGTGCCGCGCCATCCGCAACGGTTCGATGAAGTATCGGCGATGATCGCGGCCGCCGGCATGAAGAGCGCGCGCCGTTCGGTGTGGGCGCCGAAGGCCGTGGCGGCGGGATCGGGCGCGGACGTGCCAGAGCCGTTGCCATCGAATGTGCAGGTTCTGCTCGGCGATTCCATGGGCGAACTCGGCGCGTACTACGCGGCGTCGGATCTGGCGTTTATCGGTGGGAGTTTGTTGCCGCTTGGCGGGCAGAATCTGATCGAGGCGTGCGCGGCGGGCGTGCCGGTGCTGATCGGACCGCATACCTTCAACTTCACGCAGGCGACCAACGATGCCATCGCGGCGGGCGCGGCGTTGCGCGTGCAAGACCCGCAGGAACTCGCGCGCGGCCTGCGCGAGTTGTTCACCGACAAGCCGCAGCGTCTCGCGATGAGCGCGGCGGCCGCGGCGTTCGCGGCGCGGCATCGCGGGGCGACGGAGCGCACGGTGTCTATTCTGGGTGCGTTGCTGGACGAGGAGAGCGACGCGGAGCGTTGAGCCAGCGGCGACGACTCAGCGCGCCAGCAAGGCCGCAACGCATCGCGCGAAGCGTTCGTTGCTCGCCGCGATGCCGTATTCCTCCGCGCGTTCCAGCGCGCGCGCCTGCATGTCGGCGCATAACGTGTCGTCGGTCAAGACGCGGCGCAGCGCATTGGCCAATTCATCCACGGATTCCACCGGAACCAGCAGACCGAAGCGCCCATCGCCGAGAATCTCGCGCGGGCCGGTCGGGCAATCGCTCGCGACCACTGGCTTACCGAGCGCGAGCGCTTCGAGCAGCACCATCGGCATGCCTTCGTAGCGCGAACTCAGCACCTGCAGGCGCGCGCGGGCGACGAGCGCATGCGGATTGTTTCGATACCCCATGAAATGCACGCGCGCCGCGATTCCCAGTTCGTTGGCTAGACCTTCGAGTTCGCGGCGAAACGCGCCGTCGCCGACGATCACGAGATGTTCGACGATCTGCCCGTCGCGCACGAGTTCGGCATAAGCGCGCAACAGCGTGCGATGGTCCTTTTGAATTTCGTCGAGCCGCGCGACGGAGACGATATACGGCGCGTCGCACGGCGCTGCTTCGCTGATCTGTCCGTTCTGCCGGATGCGCTCGATATCGATGGCGTTCGGCAACACGAAGATCCGCTTCAGCCCGCTGCCGAACATGGCGCGCGCTTCCGCCGCCATGTGATCGTTGAGCGCCGCGACGCCGTCGTAGCGCGCGAACTGCTCGGCAAGCCGGCGTTGTCGGCGCGGACGGCTGGCAAGCCTCGCGTCGAAGCTGAAATGATTCACGCCGAGCCACGCTATGTCGAACTGACCCGCAAGCCGGCGCAGCGACATGTCGTAATCGACGATCAGCGCATGCTGGCGCGCGAGCGTTTCTACACGACGCTTCACATAGGGCCGCACGACGAGCGTATTGAAGACATCGCGGCCGATGCGCCCGAGCTTGCCCAGGCGCTTCGCGTAGCGCCGCGCCTGAAAGGTGTTGAGCCACGGCTTTTCCGCGAGGATTTCGATCTTCACGTCCGGCGGCACCAGCGCGCGAAAGCGGTTTTCGAACGCGGGCGACGGGTGCATGACGGACAACGTGACGGCGAAGCGCGTGCGGTCGAAGACGCGCAGCCATTGAATCAGCGAGGACTCGATACCGCCATCGCCGAAGTCCACGATGTGGAAGAGGACGGGGACGGGCGTGGAATCGATTCCGGTTTGGCCTGGAAAAGGGTTCGTGGACGGTTGTTCGGACAAAGCAGCAGTGGGCATCATGTATCACGCTCGCAATTTCGGCGCAGGCGAACGTGAGGATCGAGGAAGCCGGTATGCTACCGCACGGGGTGTGGCGATGCAGAAAGCCGCCGGAAAATGCGGCAAAGTTACTGGCCGCGCGTCGTTGAAGATCATCATCGGACGAAGAAGGCACGTCATGGCGAGCGAATGGAAGCGGCGCATCATCGTGTTCGTGAAACGCTTCTGGCAACCGACGAGCGCGTGCATGACCTGCATGCCGGGAAGCTGGATGAACGTCATGAGCCTCGCGCACTGGACGCTGGCTTTCAAGACAGGGCTCGCCACGGGCATTCTCGCTGTGCTGATCACGTTCACGCCGGCGCGCAGGCTGTTTTTGAATCGATATGGCAATGCGCTCGTCGTTGGTGTTCTCACCATGATCGGCGACGCATATTCGCATGCGAATCACTACGGTGTTCCGTTTCTCGAACCTTTGATGACGGGGCTGACTTCCGGTGTGCTGGCGCTCGTCGGGTGGTATTTGTTCGAGGATCGCGGGCGGCGGATACGGGCGGTTTGGAAACATGTTGCCGGACCAAGAAATCGATGACCACTCGCCCGAACGCCGCCTTCACCGCCTTGCTCGCCGCCGCGTTATTCGGCGCGACCACCCCCATAGCCAAGGCGCTCCTAGGCACGCTTGCACCCTTCATGGTTGCCGGATTGTTCTATCTCGGCAGCGGCATCGGGCTTGCCATCGTGTTGGTCGTGCGGCAGACGCTTTCCGCCACACGCGTCGAGCGTGGCGACATCCGCATCCCGCGAAACGAAACGCCTTGGCTCGTCGGCGCCATCGCGGCCGGCGGCGTCGCGGGCCCCGCGCTGCTCATGCTGGGACTCGCCGCCACGCCTGCCGCGACCAGTTCGCTGCTGTTGAATCTCGAAGGCGTGTTCACCGCCGTCATCGCGTGGGTCGTCTTTCGGGAAAACGTCGACCTTCAGGTGTTCCTCGGCATGGTCGCGATCGTCGCCGGAGGCGCGGTGCTTTCGTGGCAGCCGGGCGCGGGCGGCATGACGTCCGGTGCACTGTTGGTCGCGGGCGCGTGCTTTTGCTGGGCCATCGACAACAATCTGACGCGCAAGGTATCGACGAACGATGCCTTCGTCATCGCGTGCGGGAAGGGCTCGTCGCGGGGACGGTCAATCTCGGCATAGCCTGCATGCTCGGCGCGCGGCTTCCCGATGCGTCGCATATGCTCATGGCCATGCTTACGGGATTTGCCGGATACGGTGTGAGCCTCGTTCTCTTCGTGGTCGCGCTGCGCAATCTGGGCACGGCGCGCACCGGCGCGTATTTTTCGGTTGCGCCGGTTTTCGGCGTCGCACTGTCGCTGCTTCTATGGCCGGAATCGCCCTCGATGCTCTTCTGGTGCGCCGCCGCCCTAATGACGCTCGGCGTATGGCTGCATCTGCGGGAACGTCACGAGCATGTCCATACCCACGAGCCGCTCGCGCATACGCACCGGCATCGACATGACGAGCATCATCGGCATGAACACGATTTCGAATGGGATGGCGTCGAGCCGCATGTGCATGAGCATCGGCATCTGCCGATCACGCACACGCATGCACATTTTCCGGATATTCATCATCGGCACCGTCATTGACGGCGCTCGAAGCGCCTAAACCAGCAAGCCCTTCTTCTCGATGAAGCCGATTACCGTATCCACGCCATCGAGCGCCTTGAGGTTGCACATCACGAACGGACGTTCACCGCGCATCTTCTTTGCGTCGCTTGCCATCACGTCGAGATTCGCGCCGACATAAGGCGCGAGATCCGTTTTATTGATGACGAGCAGATCCGACTTCGTGATGCCCGGTCCGCCTTTACGCGGGATCTTCTCGCCGCCCGCGACATCGATCACATAGATGGTCAGGTCCGACAGCTCGGGGCTGAAGGTCGCCGCGAGATTGTCGCCGCCCGATTCGATGAAGACGATGTCCGCATCAGGAAAGCGCGACACCATGCGATCGACGGCTTCGAGGTTGATCGACGCATCCTCGCGAATGGCCGTGTGCGGGCAACCGCCCGTCTCCACGCCCATGATGCGCTCGGCGGGCAGCGCGCCCGCAACGGTCAGGAGGCGCTGATCTTCCTTCGTGTAGATGTCATTGGTGATGGCGACGAGATCGTATTTCTCGCGCATCGCCTTGCAGAGCATTTCGAGCAGCGTGGTCTTGCCGGAGCCGACCGGCCCGCCCACGCCGACGCGCAACGGCGGCAGCTTCTTGGTTCGACGGGCGGCGGAAGAATAAGCAGGGGCGTTCATGGGCGTTGTTTGAAGTGCTTCGGTTTCTGCGATCAGGAGCGGAAAAGCCGCGAATATTGCGACTCGTGCCGCGCCGACAAAATGCCGAGTTGCGGCGCGAAAGTATTGACCTGGTTCGGCGATGTCGCCAGCGCGCGGCGCACGGCGTCGTCTATCGGCGCGCGTAACGCCACGATGATGCGCTGCCCCGCAAGTTGCCCGAGCGGCACGGCCTTGAGCGCCGCGGCCGCCTGATTCTCGACCCAACTGAACGCGTAGGCGGCGAGCATCGCGTCGGGCGCGGCATCGTGCGCGAAGGCGGCAAAGGCAAACGCCGTCGGTTGCGCAATCGGCTTGATCGCGGCAAGCGTGGCGCGGCGCGCGGCATCGCCCCATTCGAGCGACGCGCACAACTGCGCAAGCGACCAGCCCATTTGTTCGGTCTCGCGGCGCAACTCCGACGACTCGCGGCTCGCGATGTATTCGTCGTTCGCTGCGGTCAAGGCGGCTTCGTCGTGCGCGTGCCAGCGTTGCAGCTGATGCGCGAGAAACGGCAGTTCGCCGCGTGCGAGCACGTTGACGAGCCCGCTTGCAATCCAGTCGCGGGCACTGTCGGCATCGTGGATGAAACCGTGTTCGATGGCCGCTTCGAGTCCTTGCGAATAGCTGAACGCGCCGATAGGCAGCGCAGGCGACGCCAGATGCAGCAGCGCGGTGAGCTCAGCGGTTTGCATCAGTGATCGTGCTTGTGCTTGTGGTCGTGGCCATGATCATGCGAGTGATCGTGGCCGCATTGGGAGTGATCGTGATCATGGGCATCGTGAGCGTGCTCGTGTTCGTGGTCATGGTCATGGTCGTGCGAATGCCCGTGATGCTCGCTATAAACCTTCTGCGCGAGCGCATAGTCCTCGCCGAAGGTTTCATCGTGGCCGTGCTTGTGCCCGCCGCCATAAGCGCCGGTCTCAGGCTGAAACGGCTGCGACTCATGCCCGACGATACAACCGAGACGCCTGAGCATGTCTTCGAGCACCGGATCGGCTTCGAGCTTCAAATACTCCGCGCCGACTTCGACCGGCGTATGCCGGTTGCCAAGGTGATAAGCCGCGCGTGTCAAGAGACGCACGCTCGGCGCCCGCACGATCAGCACGTCCTCCGGCGCGGCCACCACGCGCACGAAACCGCCATCGTCCGCGACGAGCATGTCGCCGTCCGCGAGCGACGTGCCGCGCGGCATCACGAGCGCGACTTCCTCGCCGTGGTCCAGCGTGGCGGCAAGGCGGCTCTTGCAGCGCGCATCGAAGGCGAGCGTGAGCGTGGGCGCGCGTTTGACGAGTACAGGTGCGAGCTTGGCGGTAAGGCGTTTATCGATAGTGCGCATGGCGTGCGTCAGAACAGGAAGTAGCGTTGCGCCATCGGCAGAACGGTGGCGGGGTCGCAAGTGAGCAGTTGTCCGTCGGCGATCACCTGATAGGTCTGCGGATCGACGCTGATGGACGGTTGCCATGCATTGTGAATCATGTCGGCCTTCGTGACATTGCGGCAGTTTTTCACGGCGACGACCTGCTTCTTCAAACCGTAGCGATCCGCAATGCGCGCTTCCGCCGCCATCTGCGAGACGAACGTCAGCGACGTCTTGCCGAGCGCGCCGCCGCGCGTGGCGAACATCTCGCGATAATGTACCGGTTGCGGCGTAGGAATCGATGCGTTCGGATCGCCCATCTGCGCCACCGCGATCATCCCGCCCTTGACGATCATCGCGGGCTTCACGCCGAAGAACGCCGGTTCCCAGAAGACGAGGTCGGCCCACTTGCCCGGCTCGATGGAGCCCACTTCATGCGCGATGCCATGCGTGATCGCCGGGTTGATCGTGTACTTCGCGACATAACGCTTCGCGCGGAAGTTGTCGTTGCGTCCGGTGTCCTCGGGCAGCGCGCCGCGTTGCACCTTCATCTTGTGCGCCGTCTGCCAGGTGCGAATGATCACTTCGCCGACACGGCCCATCGCTTGTGAATCCGACGAAAGCATGGAAAGCGCGCCCAGATCGTGGAGGATATCCTCGGCGGCAATGGTCTCGCGGCGAATGCGCGATTCGGCGAATGCAATGTCTTCCGCAATCGACGGGTCGAGGTGATGGCACACCATCAGCATGTCGAGATGCTCGTCGAGCGTGTTGATGGTGTAAGGGCGCGTGGGATTGGTGGAAGAGGGCAGCACGTTGGACTCGCCGCACACCTTGATGATGTCGGGTGCGTGACCGCCGCCCGCGCCTTCGGTGTGATACGTATGAATCGTGCGGCCCTTGAACGCGGCGACGGTGGTTTCGACGAAGCCGGCTTCGTTCAGCGTGTCCGTGTGGATGGCGACTTGCGTGTCGGTGTCGTCGGCGACGGAAAGGCAATTGTCGATAGCCGCGGGCGTCGTGCCCCAGTCTTCGTGCAGCTTGAGGCCGATCGCGCCCGCCTTGATCTGTTCGACGAGCGGTTCCGCCAAGCTCGTGTTGCCCTTGCCGAGAAAGCCCAGGTTGACCGGCCAGCCATCGGCGGCTTGCAGCATGCGTTCGAGATGCCACGGGCCGGGCGTGCAGGTCGTGGCGTTGGTGCCGGTCGCGGGACCGGTGCCGCCGCCGAGCATGGTGGTCACGCCGCTTGCGAGCGCTTCGTCGATCTGCTGCGGGCTGATGAAGTGGATATGCGAGTCGATGCCGCCCGCGGTCACGATCATGCCTTCGCCCGCAATGACTTCGGTGGCCGCGCCGATCGCGATGTTCACGTTCGGCTGAATGTCGGGATTGCCCGCCTTGCCGATAGCGAAGACGCGTCCGCCCTTGATGCCGATGTCGGCTTTCACGATGCCCCAGTGATCGAGGATCAGCGCGTTGGTGACGACGGTATCGACCACTTCGGCGGATGGGCGCTGCGACTGGCCCATGCCGTCGCGAATGACCTTGCCGCCGCCGAACTTCACTTCCTCGCCGTACGTGGTGAAGTCGCGTTCGACTTCGATGATGAGGTCGGTGTCGGCGAGCCGCACACGGTCGCCGGTGGTCGGGCCGAACATTTCCGCGTAAGCGCGGCGGCCGATGCGTAACGTCATATCGTAGGTATCCTGGTCAGAGAGGGCCCATCACGAGGCCATTGAAGCCATAGACATGGCGATCGCCCGCGAGCGCGACGAGTTCGACGGTGCGCTCCTGTCCCGGTTCGAAGCGTACGGCGGTGCCGGCCGCGATGTTGAGACGAAAGCCGCGCGCCTTCTCCCGTTCGAACTTGAGTGCCGTGTTGACTTCGTAGAAGTGATAATGCGAGCCGACCTGCACGGGGCGGTCGCCGTGATTCGCGACGGTGACCGTAACGGTTTCGCGGCCCACGTTGAGTTCGTGCTCGCCGTCGTCGATAAAGTATTCGCCGGGAATCATGTGCTTAGGGGATCGGATGGTGGACCGTGACCAGCTTCGTGCCATCGGGGAAGGTGGCTTCGATCTGGATGTCGGGGATCATTTCGGGCACGCCTTCCATGACGTCGTCACGGCTCAGCAGCGTGGTGCCGTAATGCATGACCTCGGCGACGGTCTGACCGTCGCGCGCCGCTTCCATGAGCGCCGCCGAAATGAAGGCGATGGCTTCCGGATAGTTCAGCTTGAGGCCGCGAGCGCGGCGGCGTTCGGCTAAGAGCGCCGCGGTGAAAATCAGCAGTTTGTCTTTTTCGCGAGGGGTGAGTTTCATCGGTCAGGGACGTTGACTTCGCTTGGGGGCGGGTGATCTATGCTAGCACTGGTTCAAGGGTGGAATGGGAAATCGAGCCCATGCATCGCGGCAAACGAGCCTCACTGAATGAACCTTTGCAGCTCCACCGTCGAAGGCCGCTCGAAAATCTCTTCGGGCGCGCCCGATTCCCAGACTCGCCCCTGATGCATGAAGACGACCTTGTCGGAAACCTTGCGCGCGAAGCGCATCTCATGCGTGACCATGATGAGCGTCATCCCGTCGCGAGCCAGGCTTTCGACGACCGCCAGCACTTCGCCGACGAGTTCGGGGTCGAGCGCCGAGGTGATTTCGTCGCACAGCAGCACGGTCGGCTTCATGGCAAGCGCGCGTGCAATGGCCACGCGCTGCTGTTGTCCTCCGGATAGCTGCTCGGGATAGGCGTCGAACTTGTCGCCGAGTCCCACGCGTTCGAGCACGCTATGGGCCGTGGCGCGCGCCTTCGCCTTGTGGATCTTTTTGACGACCGTCTGCGCGAGCATCACGTTTTGTCCCGCCGTCAGATGCGGAAAGAGGTTGTACTGCTGAAACACCATGCCGACCTTCAGACGCAACGCGCGGAGGTCGGCGCGGCGCGCATCGATATGTTCGCCATCGATCTCGATCGAACCTTCGTCGATACTTTCCAGTCCGTTCAAGGTCCGCAAGAGCGTGCTCTTGCCCGAGCCGCTTCGCCCGATGATGGCCACCACTTGCCCTTGCTCGACCGAAAAGTCGATGCCCTTCAGAACCTGATTCGAGCCGAACTGTTTTTGCAGATTGCGGGTTTCAACGAGCGGCATTCCATTTCCTTTCGAGCGTCCGCGCATAGCGCGTGAGCGGATAGCAAAGCACGAAGTAGATGATCGCAACGAGGCCGTACACGAGGAACGGCCGGAACGTCGCGTTCGAGATCATCGTGCCGGCTTTCGTGAGTTCGGTGAAGCCGATGATCGAAACGAGCGCCGTATCCTTCACCGCCTGCACCGCGAAGCCGACCGTCGGTCCAATGGCGATACGCAGCGCCTGCGGCAGGATCACATGACGCAATTGCTCGAAGTAGTTCATCGCCAGGCTGGACGACGCTTCCCACTGACCTTTCGGCACGGCTTCCACCGCGCCGCGCCAGATCTCCGCGAGATAGGCGCTCGTGAAGAACGTGAGACCCACGGTCGCCGCGAGCCACGGCGAGACTTCCACACCAATCAGCGGCAAGCCGAAGAACACGAGAAAAAGCTGCATCAGCAAGGGCGTGCCCTGGAAAATCTGGATGTAGCCCTTCACGATGGTGCGCAAAAACTCCGACTTCGACACGCGCATCACGAGCAGCGCGAAGCCGACGACACCGCCGAGCACGAACGAGACGATCGACAGCACGATAGTCCAGCGCGCGGCCAGCAACAGGTTCTCGACGATCTGAGCGAAAGTGAATTCGATCATCGCGCGGGACTCCGGCTGTTGACGAAAAAGCGCTTGCCTGCCGCGTTCAACGCCGCGCGCAGTATCAGCGCGAGCGCGAGATAAGCCGCCGTGATCAGGAAGCACGTCTCGAACGCGCGGAAGTTGCGCGACTGGATATAGCTCGCCGCGTAGGTCAAATCCGGCACGGAGATTTGCGACACCACCGCCGAGCCGAGCATGGTTATGACGATCTGACTCGTGAGCGCCGGGAACACCTTGGCGATCGCTTGCGGCAGCACGACGTGACGAAAGATCTCGCCGCGCGACATGGCAAGCGAAGCGGCCGCTTCGTGATGACCCTTCGGCACGGCGGCAATCCCCGACCGAATGATCTCGATGCTGTACGCGCCGAGATTGAGGGTCATCGCGAGAATCGCGGCGACGTATTCGCTCAAGTGGATGCCGAGCGCCGGCAAGCCGAAGAACACGAAGAACAGTTGCACGATGAACGGCGTGTTGCGGATGGCTTCGACATAGCCGCCGACGGATGCGCGCAACCACGCACGCGTGCTGTTGCGACCGGCCGCGCCGAGCACGCCGACGGTTACGCCGAGCACCGTCGAGACGGCCGTGAGCGCAAGCGTCGTCGCCGCGCCGCTCGCGAACATGCCCGCATAGTTCGTGAGATCGCCGAATTGGAGTTCATAGGCCATCGCTTGGGCAGTCCTCGATCAGAGGCTTGCGGGCAGCGGCTGGCCGAACCATTTCTTCGACATCGCGCCGAGCGTGCCGTCCTTCTTCGCCTGCGCGATGGCGTCGTTGACCTTTGCGAGCAGCTTCGGCTCGTTCTTGTTCAGGCCGACGAAGCACGGCGAGTCCTTAATGACGAACTTCGGTTCCGGACGGCGCGGCGGATTCTTCGCGATGATCGCGGCAGCCACGATGTTGCCCGCGGCGATCAACTGCACTTGACCCGAGAGGAATGCGGAGATGGTGGCGTTGTTGTCCTCGAAGCGCTTGATGGTGGCGTTGGGCGCCATCTGCGAGAGCGCGATTTCTTCCAGCGCGCCGCGCGTGGCGCCGACGGTCTTGCCGGTGAGATCGGCGGGACCGGTCACCTTGATGTCGGCGGGGCCGAACACGCCCTGGTAGTACGGCGCATAAGGCGCGGAAAAATCGAGGACCTTCTCGCGCTCCGGCGTCTTGCCGAGCGACGAGATCACGAGATCGACCTTGTTGGTGGTGAGATAAGGGATGCGGTTCGCGCTGTTCACCGGCACGAGTTCGAGCTTCACGTTCAACGCCTTGGCGAGCAGCGCGGCGGTATCGACGTCGTAGCCTTGCGGCTTCATGTCGGCACCCACGAAACCGAAAGGCGGATAGTCCTCGGGCACCGCGACGCGCAGCGTGCCGCTCTTCGCGATGTTGTCGAGTGCATCGGCATGTGCGGCGAGCGGTGTCAGTGCGAGGAGCGGGGCGGCGAGAAGCGCGGCGAGCGCCGTGCGGCGGCGGGCGAGAGCAAGCTTGATGTGCATCGAAGATCCTTCGTTCTTGAATCGACCGCGTTGGAGAGCGCGGCTTCTGAAGGATGTCTCAAGCGAAAGTCATGCCATTACGGCCCGCGGCTTGTGGGCAGGAGGATCCGGCGTGGCGGCTGTATGTGCTTGCACAATTACGGGGCGTGCGGGTGCCTGTTCTTGGTGCGCAAAGTTCGGGCGGCGGCACTGTCTTATTGAACGACATGCGGATTCGTTTCCGCTGCCATGCCATCCAGGTGAAAGTCGCGCGAAATGACTCATGCGGCTGGATCGTAAACTCGGACGTGTCCGCTTGCTGAAAATGTGAATTTACGTCGTGCCGACGCCTCGATGCACTAATCGTAAGTACCTGTCTGGCAAAATGAGCCACCCGTCGAACGTGCCGACCCGCGCTTGAAGCTTCGCCTGTCATGGCCGCAAAGCGCCTCGTTCAATGTATCGCCACAGGCCGAATGCCGGCCATGTGTCCGCTCAACGAAGCCTCATGTTTGACCTCTATGTCTGCCGATAAAAAACGCCTGGAGTCGCTGCACGACTCTAGCGTCGTATCCTTCCCGCACACTTCCGCCTCGCTCTTTCCCGATACGCCAAACCCGTTGCGCAGGTTGATCGTCGGTGGTGTCGTCGCTTCATTGACCCTGGTTCCCGCGGTCACGTTCATGCGCCCTGTCTTTGCCGCGGGCGCAAGCTCGGGTGCGGACGCCGCGACCACTCGTGCATTCGCCGATGTCTCGCGCTATCTGATCGGCGAGCGCTCGCTCGACCCGACGCAGACATCTCGACTCCTGCAAGCGCTGCTCGACGACGATGCCGGCTTCGGCGCCGCGTGCCAGCAACTGGCGGCGTATCTCACGGCAAACAAGCCCGACCCGCTGCATCTGCAAGCGGACCTGGACGCGGCCAAGGCTTCTTATGCCTCCTTGCCGCGTCGTATCGTGACGGCCTGGTATGTCGGCGTGGTCGGCGATGGCGAACGTGCGCGCGCCATCACCTACACGACCAGCCTGATGAACCGCGTCGTCGAAGACCGCCTGCGTCCGCCGAGTTATGCCTACGGCGGTTATGGCGCTTGGCGAGTCGATCCCCGCACGGTGAGCCTGCCGCCGCTCGTGGCTCCCGCTGCCGCGCGCGTATAGCCAGCAGAACCCGCACTGCCGGTTTTCCGGCGCCAAACACACTCCAAACGTTTCCCATCCATGCCCCGGCCCGCAGCGCACGCGCGCCGGCACTTTTCATTGCCTCGAACATGTCCTCTCAAACCAACGTGCCGAACAGCGCCGATGTCGTCGTGATCGGTTCGGGGATCATCGGTTCGCTTGCCGCGCAAAAAATGGCGCAGCACGGCGTATCCGTCTTGATCCTCGAGTCGGGTCCACGCATCACGCGCGAACAGATCGTGGCGGGCTTTCGCAACTCGCCTCGCAAGAACGACTTCATGTCGCCGTATCCGTTCTCGTCGTGGTCGCCGCATCCGGTCTACAAGCCGACCAAGAACAACTACATCGTGCAGAACGGTCCGTATCCGTACGAGCCGGAATATATCCGCGCCGTGGGCGGCACGACGTGGCACTGGGCGGCCCAGGCTTGGCGCGTCCTGCCCAACGACATGCGTCTGAAGACGCTGTATGGCGTGGGCCGCGACTGGCCGATTGCCTATGAAGACCTGGAGCCGTTCTATTTCGAAGCGGAAGTGAAGATGGGCGTCTCCGGCGCACCCGACAACGGTTCGCCGCGCAGCAAGCCGTTCCCGATGCAACCCGTGACCGAATCGTATCTGGAGCAGCGCTTTCGCGAGCGGCTTGCACCGGCGGGCATCGCGGTCATCACGAACACGACTGCACGCAACAGCCGCACATACGATGGCCGGCCAGCCTGCTGCGGCAACAACAACTGCATGCCGATTTGCCCGATCGATGCGCAATACCACGGTGGCCTTGCAGCCGATGCCGCCGAAGCCTCGGGCGTGAAGCTGCTGCCGAACGCGGTGGTCTACAAGATCGAGCACGATGCCAGCGGCAAGATCGTCGCCGTGCATTACTACACGCCCGAGAAGGCATCGGTTCGAGTGACGGCGAAGACCTTCATTCTGGCGGCGAACGGCGTTGAAAGTCCGCGCCTCTTGCTGATGTCGGCAAGCGACAAGTTCAAGAATGGTCTCGCGAACAGTTCGGGCACCTTGGGCCAGAACCTGATGGATCATCCGAGCAACTCGTTGACCTTCGACGCGCAAGACGAGGTCTGGGCCGGTCGCGGGCCGATGAGCCCGTCGTCGATCCAGTTGATGCGCGATGGCGCGTTCCGCAGTGAACACGCGGCGTTTCGCGTCGACATCGGCAATTCGTCGCAGGTGTTGTCCATTACGCAGGACCTGATTGGCAAGGGTGTCTATGGTCCGGAACTCGAGAAGCAATTGCGCGAGCGCGCGGCGCATCAGGTCAGCCTGAAGAACGTGCTCGAAATCTTGCCCGACCGGCGCAACAGGATCTATCTCAGTGATCAGAAAGACGCGCTCGGGCTGCCGCGTCCGGCGGTCGAATATCGCATGAGCGATTACGTCGAGAAGGGCATGCAGGCGTCGAAAGCCTTCTACCTGAAGGTCGCCGACCTCATGAGCGGCACCAACCTGCGTCACAGTCCCGATGGCGTCTACAGCAACAATCAGCACATCACCGGCACGCTCTCGATGGGCGCGGACCCGGCCGATTCCGTGTGCGACGCCTGGGGCCGCACGCACGATCACGAAAACCTCTTCCTCGCGAGTACCGGCGTCATGCCGACTGCCGCCACCGTCAACTCGACGCTCACGGGTGCCGCGCTCGCGCTGCGCACTGTCGCTCACATCGTGAAGGAAGCGCGATGAAGCACGAACACATCATGTCGCGAACAAGCGCAGTCGAACGCCATGCGTTCGTCATCGGAAGTTTCATCAAGCGTGCAATGGCGGCTGGCGTGGCTGTCGCCTCGCTTGCCATCGGGTGGATGCCGGCGAGCGCTCACGCGGAAGCCGCCGTCGATGAATCCGCGTTGATTCAGCGTGGCGAGTATCTCGCGCGCGCGGGCGATTGCGTGGCCTGCCACACGGCGACCGGCGGCAAGCCGTTCGCGGGCGGACTGGCGATTGCCTCTCCCATGGGCACCATCTGGTCGACCAACATCACGGCATCGAAGACGCACGGTATCGGTTCCTACACCGAGGCGCAGTTCGCCGATGCCCTGCGCGCCGGCAAGCGTGCCGACGGCGCGCAGCTTTATCCGGCGATGCCGTACACCTCGTTCGCGAAGCTCACCGATCCCGACGTACACGCGCTTTACACGTACTTCATGAAGGCCGTGCCCGCTGTGGATAGCGCCGTGCCGCACACCGATCTGCCGTTCCCGTTCAGCATTCGGGCATCGCTCATTCCGTGGAATCTGCTCTTCGTCGACAAGGATCGCTTCAAGCCCGACCCGCAAAAGAGCGTGGAGTGGAATCGCGGCGCTTATCTCGTCGAAGGCCTTGCGCATTGCAGCGTCTGTCACACGCCACGCAATCTGCTGATGGCGGAGCAGACCTCGCGTGGCTTGGCGGGCGGTGCGGTCGGCGCGTGGTACGCGCCCAATATCACGTCCGACACGACGAGCGGTATCGGCGGATGGAGCGAGCAGGATATCGTCGCGTACCTGAAAACGGGCGTCGTGCGGGGCAAGGCGCAGGCAGCCGGCCCGATGGCGGAGGCCGTGAATCACAGCCTGCAGTATCTGACCGATGCGGACCTCGGAGCGATCGCCACGTACCTGAAGACGGTTCCCGCCGTCCACGACGACGCCGATACGCTCGCGCTCGACGTGTCGTCCGGCCTTATCGAAGATCCGGATGCTGTGCGTCAGACGCCGTGGCCCGCCGACCCCGAACGGTTGAACGGCCCGCAACTCTACGATTCGAATTGCGCGAGTTGCCATCAGGCGAGCGGTCAAGGTACGGCCGATGGCCAGCTGCCGCCGTTGTCGCATAACTCTGTGTTTCGCAACGGCCAGCCGAACAATGTCGTGATGTCGATTCTGCAGGGCGTGTCGCATCCGGAGTCCGCAAACCGCGCGTCTGATAGCGTCGACATGCCCGCCTTTGCAGACCGGCTGTCCGATACGCAGATCGCCACGTTATCGAGCTATCTGATGCAGCAGTTCGGGCGCCAGAATGTGCAGGTGACGGCGCAGGATGTGGCGACGTTGCGTGCCGGTGGTCCGGTCTCGCCCATGGCGAGCGCTGCGCGTATCGGGCTTGGCGTATTGATTCTCGCCGCGCTATTTGCCGTCGTGCTGATCGTAAGAGCTCGGCGTCGAGTGCGCTAAGTCAGTGTTTCAACGAAGCGGCCGCTTGCGTCCTCACGTCGTCCAGAGCCGCAACGGCTGCGCCTTCACGCCATGCACGAGAGGCCGCAGCCGCAACCAGCATTCGGTCATCGCGCGTTGCAGCGGCTCCATCGAGTGGCTGATGGCGCGCACGATCAACACGCCGGGCGTAATGCACGATGCAGCCGCGCGTAACGTATCGTCGAAGGGCAGTTCGGCGGTGAGGGCTTCGGCGAGCGCATCGTCGCAAGCCGGGCCTATCGCCCATAGCGTGCCGTAAGCGGGAAAGCGCGCGAGTCCTTGCGCCGCATCGCAAAGAGGATCGGTCGCATCGAGCAGGCTGCGTTCGAACCAGAGCGGCTTGCCATCGGCATGCGCAATGCGCGATACCGCTTCGATATGTCCATGCGTCCAGCGCTCGCCCGCCGCCGCGCGGCCGAGCAGCATTGCGTCCCAGCCAATGGCGCTCGCGCCTTCGGCGAGCGTCAGACTGAAGTCGAGCTTCACGTTCGACGATTCGAACACGATGTTGTTCTGCGGCAGCCAGTCGAGCTTCGCATGCGCGGCGAGCGCGATATCTATACGCTGCGTCGCGAGCTTGCCGTTGGCCTTGTACCACTTGGTCGAACCGGGCGTCGTGACGACGGCATGCGTGTCTTCGCCGAGCTTCACGTCGATGGAGAGCCGGTCGCCGCCCGCGACGCCGCCCGGCGGATGCACGATCACCGCGTGGCAGATGCCGTCTTCCGGATAGAGCGGACGTTGCAGCCTGAGCGGCCCTTCGTGTTTGCGATGCGAAAAGACCGTGCGCCCATGCTTCTGCTCAAAACCGAGTTCGAGCCCGGCCGCGCCAGACGTTCGGATCGGCGTCGATTTGCGCGGCAGCGAGCGCCGCGTGCGATTCATGATGCATGAGCGAGCAGTGACTAGTGAACTGAGCAGACGAGGTGAGCCGCCATGTTAAGCCGAAAAGTCAGACGGCGATCAACTCTCGCACACCTTGTTCATCCATCTCGGAGCCCGCGCCGCCCGCGATGATCTCGCCGCGGCTCATCACCCAGTAGCGGTCGGCGAGTTCGCGCGCGAAGTCGTAGTACTGTTCGACGAGCAAGACCGTCATGCCCATTTCATCGACGAGTTGGCGCAGCGTCCTGCCGATGTCGCGAATGATGGACGGCTGGATGCCTTCGGTCGGTTCGTCGAGAATCAGCAGCTGCGGTTCGCTCATCAGCGCGCGGCCAATAGCCAGTTGCTGTTGCTGACCGCCCGAAAGGTCGCCGCCGCGCCGGTTTTTCATGTCCTTCAGCACCGGAAAGAGCTGATAGATGTGATCGGGAATCTTCGATGGCGACTTGCGGCTCGCCGCGCCGACCAGCAGGTTCTCTTCCACGGTGAGGCGGCCGAAGATGTCTCGGCCTTGCGGAACATAGGCGAGGCCACTCGTCACGCGCGCATGCGTGGGCATCGACGAAATCTTCTTGTCGCGCCAGGTGATGGTGCCGCTGCGCGTCGGCACGACGCCCATCAAACAGCGCAGGAGCGTCGTCTTGCCGACGCCGTTGCGGCCGAGCAGCACGGTCAGCTTGCCATCGGGGACGGTCATCTTCACATCGCGAAGAATGTGGCTGCCGCCGTAGTACTGATTCAGGGATTCGACTTCTAGCATGGGTGCCTTGGGCTTCGCTCTGGTGATCTGTGCGGGCGGTGAGATCAGCGTCCGAGGTAGGACTCGATCACCGCTTCATCGCGCTGAACGTCTTCCAGCGTGCCCTCGGCGAGCACGCTGCCTTCGGCCATGACCGTGACCTTGCCATCGGCGCCCGCGAGCGCGGCGACGAACTCCATGTCGTGTTCGACGACCATCATCGAACAGGAGCCGCGCAGTTTGTTGAGCAGCTCGGCAAGTTCCATGGTCTCGTGATCGGTCATGCCGGCAGCGGGTTCGTCGAGCAGCAAGAGGGCAGGCTGCTGCATCAGCAACATGCCGATTTCGAGCCGCTGCTTTTGCCCGTGCGACAACTCGCCCGCGAGCCGCGTGGCCTGATGATGAAGGCGAATCAGCTCCAGCGTCTCTTCGATACGTGCCTGCGCCGCGCGGTCGAGCCGCGAACGCAGCGACGCGAACCAGCGCTTGTCCGTTTTCATCGCGAGTTCGAGGTTCTCCCACACGGGATGATTCTCGAACACCGTGGGCTTCTGAAACTTCCGGCCGATTCCAGTACGCGCGATCACCGGCTCCGACATGCGCGTGAGGTCGAGTGTCTGTCCGAGAAAGACCTTGCCCGTATCGGGACGCGTCTTGCCGGTGACGACATCCATCATCGTGGTCTTGCCCGCGCCATTCGGGCCGATGACGCAGCGCAGTTCGCCCACGTCGATCGACAAGGTCAGTTTGTTGAGCGCCCTAAAACCGTCGAAACTTTTGGTCACGTCTTCGAGGTAGAGAATGGTGCCGTGCGATACGTCGATCTCGCCGGGCGCGAGCACATGGCCGAGCCCGGTGATGCCGTTCATGTTGCGTTCGTTCGATTCCTCCGATTGCGGCAACGGCGGCAGATCGACGATCAGTGCGTTATGTGCGGTCATTCTGCGGCGTCTCCTGCGTGAGCCTTCTTGCGGCGCGCCATGTCGATGAGTCCCATGATGCCGTTCGGCAGAAGCAGCGGCACGAGCGTGAAGATGA
Organism: Caballeronia sp. LZ001; assembly: GCF_031450875.1. Lineage (NCBI taxonomy): Bacteria > Pseudomonadati > Pseudomonadota > Betaproteobacteria > Burkholderiales > Burkholderiaceae > Caballeronia > Caballeronia sp. LZ001. The sequence goes on from NZ_JARTVX010000004.1 coordinate 4,079,837, forward strand.
GGCCGAGGAAGAACAGCCAGTATTCCGCGAAATAAGCGGTGAAGAAGCTCTTCGCGCCATTCACGGCGAACGCGCCGATGATCGGGCCGATGAGCGTTCCGCGTCCGCCTACCGCAACCCAGATCGCCATTTCAATGGAATTGGCGGGCGACATCTCGCTCGGATTGATGATGCCGACTTGCGGCACATAGAGCGCGCCGGCAATGCCGCACAGCACCGCCGACACGGTCCAGATGAAGAGCTTGTATGCGAGCGGGCTGTAGCCCAGGAACATGAGCCGCGTCTCGCCGTCGCGCACGCCGGTCACCACACGTCCGAGCTTCGAGGTGACGATCCAGCGCGCCGCGAGAAACGCGAGCACCAGCACCGCGAACGTGATGAGAAAGAGGCCGGTGCGTGTGCCCGGATGCGTGATCGGAAAGCCCGCGATGCGCTTGAAGTCGGTGAAGCCGTTATTGCCGCCGAAGCCCGTTTCATTGCGATAGAAAAGCAGCATCGCGGCGAAGGTCATGGCTTGCGTGATGATCGACAGATACACGCCCTTCACGCGCGAACGGAACGTGAAGAAGCCGAACACCCACGCGAGCACGCCCGGCACGAGCACGACGAGCAAAAGCGCATACCAGAGATGCTCCGTGCCTTCCCAAAACCACGGCAGCTTGTGCCAGTCGAGAAACACCATGAAGTCGGGCAGGTCACTCTGATACGTGCCTTCGCGACCGATCGAGCGCATCAGGTACATGCCCATTGCGTAGCCGCCGAGCGCGAAGAACAGCGCGTGACCCAGGCTCAGAATGCCGCAGTAGCCCCACACGAGATCGAGCGCGAGCGCGCCGATGGCATAGCACATCAGCTTGCCGATGAGCGTCATCGCATACGCGGACAGATGGAACGTGCTCGTTTCCGGCAGCACGAGCGCGGAGACCGGCACGACGATGCCCATCGCGATGATGAGCGCGATCAGCGCGATCCAGCCGTTGCGCGGCAAGAGCGCGGCGCGCGGCGGCAGGCCGAGCGCGAAGCCCGCGCGCGCGGCGTTCTCGTCGGGTTGCGGCGCGACGTCGAGATTGGCTGAGAGATTGGTCGAGGCAGTCATGGGATCAGGCCTCCGCGCTGCGGCCCTTCAGGGCGAACATGCCTTGAGGACGCTTCTGAATGAACAGCACGATCAGCACGAGCACCGCGATCTTCGCGAGCACCGCGCCCCAGAACGGCTCGATCGCCTTGTTGACGAGACCCAGTCCGAAGCCGCCGATCACCGTGCCTGCAAGTTGACCAACGCCGCCGAGCACCACGGCCATGAAGGAATCGATGATGTAGCTCTGCCCGAGATCCGGTCCGACGTTGCCGATCTGCGAAAGCGCGCAGCCGCCGAGTCCCGCGATGCCCGCGCCGAACGCGAACGCATACGAATCGACACGCGAAGTCTTCACGCCGACGCACGCGGCCATGCGGCGGTTCTGCGTGACCGCGCGCACGAAAAGCCCGAGCCGCGTGCGCGTGAGCACGCCCCATGCAATCGCCACGACGGCGAGCGAGAAGGCGAGAATGGTGAGCCGGTTATACGGCAGGATCAGATTCGGCATGACGGCAATCCCGCCGCTCATCCACGAAGGATTGGTCACCTGCACGTTCTGCGCACCGAAGAGCGTGCGCGTCGCCTGAATGAGGATGAGGCTGATACCAAAGGTCGTCAGCAGCGTTTCGAGCGGACGTCCATAGAGATGCTTCAATACGAGGCGCTCCAGCACGATGCCGACGAGCGCCGCCGCGGCAAACGACGAGGGTACGGCAAAGAGCGGATACCAGTTGAACGCGGCAGGCGCGTAATGCTGCACGAGGTTCTGCACGACATATGTCGCGTAGGCGCCGATCATCAAAAACTCGCCGTGCGCCATGTTGATGACGCCGATCAGACCGTACGTGATGGCAAGACCGAGCGCCGCGAGCAACAGCACGCTGCCGAGCGAAAGGCCCGCGAACAGCGTGCCGAAGATTTCGCCGCGATGCTGAATCGAATCGAGGTCTTCGATGCCCGCTTGCGCCGCGGCCCGCACGCGGTCGTCGGGTTCGTTGAAGGTGCCGTCCGCTTTCTTCGCGACGAGCGGACGCAGCAATTCGTACATGTCGAGATCGTGCCGCGCGGCGACGAGCTTGACCGCGTCCAGTCGCTTGACGACGTCGGCGTCGTGCAGGGCGGTCATCGCCCAGAGCGTGTCGAGACGCTTCTTGAGCTCGGGATCGGTTTCGCCGGCGCGCGCGCGGTCGATCAGCGGCTTCATCGACGGATCGGGATTCTTCAGGAGCGCGGCCACAGCATCGCGACGCTTGGCGATATCCGGCGAAGCGAGCTGCAAGCCCGACAATGCGCCGTTCACTTTCGTGCGCAGGATGTTGTTGAGCGTGATCGCCTGCGCGTCGGGCGCTTCGACGACCTTGCCGGTAAGCGGGTCCTTGTTGCCGTCGTCGGTCTGCAGATAAACGTGGCCATTGTCGGTGGCGACGAGCGAGCCGTCCGCGAGCGCGGAGAGCACGGCGACCGAAGGCGCATCCGCGTTGGCGATCAGCTTGTCGATGGCCGCGGACTTCGCCTCGAAGTCGTCGGCGGCGAGCGGCGCGAGATCGTCGCTGGTGAGCGCATGCGCGGAGAACGGCGCGAGCGCGATGAAAAGCGCAAGCAGCATACGCGGGAAGAGGCGGGCGAACGAACCGGTCATGGTGGCCTTTCTGATGGTGACTGGCCGCGCGCGATGACACGCGCGGCCCTTTCCTCGACTCGATACGTCAGGCCGTGCGCGTGCGCGCGCGGCGCAGGAACGAGGGAATCGAGCTGACCACGTCCGGCTTGCCCTGATTGCCGGCGATATACGGACTCCACGGCTGCGCGCGGATGGCGGTCTTCGTCTTCCACACGACGTTGAACTGACCGTCGCCGCGAATTTCGCCGATCATCACGGGCTTGTGCAGATGGTGGTTGCCATCCATCGTCAAGGTGAAGCCCGAGGGCGCGGCGAAGCTCTGACCGATCATCGCGACGCGCACCTTGTCCACATCGGCGCTCTTCGCTTTCTCGACCGCCTGCTTCCACATGTGGATGCCGACGAAGGTCGCTTCCATCGGATCGTTGGTCACGCGCTTGTCGCCGCCCGGCAGATTCTGCGCCTTGGCGTACGCGAAGAACTCCTTCTCGAACTTCGTGTTGTTCGGGTTCTTCACCGACATGAAGTAGTTCCATGCGGCGAGGTGGCCGACGAGCGGCTTCGTATCGATACCGCGCAGTTCTTCTTCACCGACCGAGAACGCGACCACGGGCACGTCCGTCGCCTTCAGGCCTTGATTGCCGAGTTCCTTGTAGAACGGTACGTTCGAGTCGCCGTTGATCGTAGAGACGACAGTTGTCTTTCCCCCTTGGGAAAAGGTCTTGATGTTCGCGACGATGGTTTGATAGTCGCTATGTCCGAACGGTGTGTAGACCTCTTGAATGTCCTCATCCTTGACTCCTTTCGAATGAAGGAAGGCGCGCAGGATCTTGTTGGTCGTGCGCGGATACACATAGTCCGTGCCGAGCAGGAAGAAGCGCTTGGCACTGCCGCCTTCCGCGCCCATCAGATATTCGACGGCGGGAATTGCTTGCTGGTTCGGCGCCGCGCCCGTGTAGAACACGTTGCGCGACATCTCTTCGCCTTCGTACTGCACGGGGTAGAAGAGCAGGCCGTTGAGTTCCTCGAAGACCGGCAGCACCGACTTGCGCGACACGGACGTCCAGCAGCCGAACACGACGGCGACCTTGTCCTGCGTCAGAAGCTGACGGGCTTTTTCGGCGAAGAGCGGCCAGTTGGATGCCGGGTCCACGACCACCGGTTCGAGCTGGCGGCCGTTCACACCGCCGCTCTTGTTGATATCGGCAATGGTCATGAGCGCCGTGTCTTTGAGCGACGTCTCGGAGATGGCCATGGTGCCCGACAGCGAATGCAGGATGCCGACTTTGATCGGACCCGTATCGGCGGCTTGCGCCTTGGTGATCGGAAGCTGACCCGCGAGGGCGAGCGCGCCCGACATGGAGCCGAACTTCAGCAGACTGCGTCGTTTCATTTGTGTGTTCCCCTTGCCGATGTGTATTTGCTTGACGTGGTGTGAGCGTCGACGCCCGCGACCAGCAAGGGGGTTCTGCAAGTGCTATGCCAATCGGGGGCTTTTGACCGATGGCTATGGGTTTGCGGAGTTTTTGGGAAGGAATTACAGCGTGGCGGAGGCGTCTAGCGCGGTTGCTTTTGGTGCATGGTGGCGAGGTGTGCGTCGTCGTGGTGCGCGGGTGCTTCAGACGGATTGGTGTGCGGATAAAGCCGCCGCCTCGTTTCCACGGCGGCTCTCCTTCGATTCACCGATTGACCATTCGCGCAGGCACGCTCAGCACGAGCAGCGCGCCCACGATCAGACAGCCGGCCAGCATATACATGCCGCTTGCGTTCGATGCCGTGGCTTGCTTGAGCCATCCCACGAGATACGGGCTTAGAAAGCCCGCGAGATTGCCTAGCGAATTGATCATCGCGATGCCGGCGGCCGCGCCCGTGCCTGCAAGGAACGCAGTCGGCAGACTCCAGAACAACGGCAAGGTCGTGAGAATGCCCATGGTCGCAAGCGTGAGTCCGAGCATGGCAAGCGGCGTGTTCGCCGACCACACGACCGAGAGCACCAGCCCCAATGCGCCGATGAACGCCGGAATGGCGATATGCCAGCGCCGCTCGCCGCGCTTGTCCGCGCTGCGCGCGACCAGCAGCATGCCGATCACCGCCGCGCCGTAGGGAATCGCGGAGAGGAGGCCGACCGTGAGCGCATCGGAGACGCCGGTGGCCTTGATGATCGTCGGCAGCCAGAAGCTCACGCCATAAAGACCCATCACGAAGCAAAAGTAGATCAGGCTCATCAGCCAGACTTTCGGGCTCGACAGAATCTTGCCGATGGGCATGTCCTCTTTCGCGACGTTATCGGCGGCGATATTGCGTTCGAGCAACGCTCGCTCGTCGGCCGTGAGCCACTTCGCTTTCGAGATGCGGTCGTCGAGTTTGAAGAACACGACGAGTCCGACGACGATCGACGGAATGCCTTCCAGCAATAGCAGCCACTGCCAGCCATGCCAGTCGTTCGTGCCATCGAAACGCTTCATGATCCAGCCCGACACCGGCCCGCCGATCAACCCCGACAGCGCGATCGCCGTCATGAACAGCGTCGTCATGCGCCCGCGCCGTTGCGCCGGAAACCAGTACGTCAAATAAAGAATGATGCCGGGAAAGAAGCCCGCTTCGGCCACGCCCAGCAGAAAGCGCATGACGTAGAACATGGTCGGCGTGGTGATGAACATGGTGAGCGCGGAAATGACGCCCCACGAGATCATGATCCGCGCGATCCACACGCGCGCGCCGACGCGATGAAGAATCACGTTGCTCGGTATCTCGAAGATGAAATAGCCGAAAAAGAAAATGCCCGCGCCGAAGCCATAGACGGCATCGGAGAGGTTCAAATCGGCGGCCATCTGCAACTTGGCGAAGCCGACGTTCACGCGGTCGAGATACGCGACCACATAACAAATGAGCAGAAGCGGCGAGAGCCGCCATGCGACCTTCTTGTAGGTTGCCTCCTCGAATGCGGAAGGCGTGCCCGTGGCGGGGCTTTGCACTGAATCGGCGGTGCGGGCCATGTCGTCTCCTCTTTCTCTTGCGCGTTCGGGTTCGTTCGATGATTACAGACGCGTAAGGATTCTAGCTGCCAGGCGGCAAGCCGAGGCGAGGGTTTCGGATCGGGGAAAACACGGATGAACGTGTGGCGTGCAACGTCCGGCGATCCTCCCGCCAAGGCAAGCGAAAGGGCGCGCAGGCGCGTTTGGCTATAATGCCCGGGTTGCACTTCGCTGCATCCACGCCGCCTCGCGCGACCGCGCGAATGCGCAGAAACGCGGCCACCGCGCCGAAGAGAATGCCTCGCGCGCGCGGCGCTGACAGATTTCCGAACTCAACTTCATCAGAGAGCGCTCATGAGCTTCAACAACGTACCTTCCGGCAAGGATCTTCCGCAAGACTTCAACGTCATCATCGAGATTCCCGCGCAGAGCGATCCGGTGAAATACGAAGCGGACAAGGACATGGGCCTGCTCGTCGTCGACCGCTTCATCGGCACCGGCATGCGCTATCCGGCCAATTACGGCTTCATCCCGCAGACGCTGTCGGGCGACGGCGACCCGGTCGACGTGCTGGTCATCACGCCGTTCCCGCTGCTCGCAGGCTCGGTAGTCCGCTCGCGCGCGCTCGGCATGCTGAAGATGACCGACGAATCCGGCGTCGACGCGAAGCTGATCGCCGTTGCACACGACAAGATCTGCCCGATGACGGCAAATCTCAAGTCGATCGACGACGTGCCCGAATACCTCAAAGACCAGATCAAGCATTTCTTCGAGCAATACAAGGCGCTGGAGAAGGGCAAGTGGGTGAAGGTCGAAGGCTGGGACGGCATCGAAGCCGCGCACAAGGAAATCTCGGAAGGCGCGGCTAACTTCAAGAAGTAAGCCTGGCTTTCGCGCGTCGCGTTGCGTAGACGAGATGCGAGTGGTCCGCACGGCCGCGCTCGATGCGCGGCCGTTTCAATTTGCGGGCGCGTCGTGGGCTTCGTCCAGGTTGTCATCCACGACGGCGACAGCGGGCGGCGGCAGCACGGAATCGAGCGTGCGCTCGCCCGCGATCAACGCGCGCTTTTGCCGCGCGGTGAGCTGCTTCACCCAATATTCGGCGCGCAACGCCTCCGATCTTCCCTGCAGTTCGAACGACGCCACGACGCGCAGCGGCTTGCGCGCGCGGGTATAGCGCGCGCCCTTGCCGGCGGCATGCGCGACGAAGCGCGCTTCCACATCCGTGGCGATGCCCGTGTACAGGCTGCCATCGGCGCATTCGATGAGATAGAGGAACCAGGGCATGGCCGGGATTATCGCCGAATCGGCGCAACCTTCGAGAGCGGCCACGCCCGACTAAACGACGAATTAAAACTTGCGCGAGAATAGCCGTTCATGCCCGCAAGGGCAAAACTCATCATTCGAGGTCTTCCGTTGAATCGCGAAGTCGAAATCCAGGTAGTCGACACGCTAGAGGACATTTCGCCCGAGGAGTGGAACCGCCTCGCGGGCGCGAATCCCTTCGTCAGTCACGGCTTCCTGTCGGCGTTGCAGGACACGCATTGCGCGGTCAAGCGCACCGGCTGGCGGGCGCATCACCTCATTCTGAAGCGCAACGGCGTCTTCGCCGGCGCCATGCCGCTTTATCTCAAGTCGCACTCGCGCGGCGAATATGTCTTCGACCACGCCTGGGCCGATGCCTTCGAACGCCACGGCGTGCGCTATTACCCCAAGGCGCTCTCGGCCGTGCCGTTCTCGCCGGTGACGGGTCCGCGTCTCATCGCGGCCGAACACGCGGATCGCGTGCTGCTCGCGCGCGGTGCGATCGAGCTTACGCGGCAACTCGACATCTCGTCGCTGCACGTGCTGTTTCCGCACGCACAGGACATCGAGGCGCTGAAGGACGCGGGCTACATGTTGAGAGAAGGCGTGCAGTTTCATTGGGAGAATCTGCCGGGCGCGGGCTACGAGCACTTCGACGCGTTTCTCGCCACCATGAGCCACGACAAGCGCAAGAAGGTGAAGCAGGATCGCCGCCGCGTGACCGAAGCGGGCGTGACTTACAAGTGGCTGCGCGGCCGTCAGATCGACAAAAGCGCGCTCGATTTCTTCTATGGCTGCTACGAGAACACGTACAAGGAGCACTGGAACGCGCCGTATCTGACGCGCGAGTTCTTCGGTCAAATTCACGCCGATGCGCCCGACAACATGCTGCTCGTCATCGCCGAAGCGGACGGCGAGCGGCTCGCCTGCGCGCTCAACATGATCGGCGGCGACACCATGTATGGCCGCTACTGGGGCACGCGCGAGTTCGTTTCGGGGCTGCATTTCGAAACCTGCTACATGCAGGGCATCGCGTATTGCATCGAGCACGGGCTGGCGCGCTTCGAAGGCGGCGCGCAGGGCGTGCACAAGATGTCGCGCGGCATGTTGCCCACGCCGACATGGTCCGCGCACTGGATCGCCGACCAGCGCTTTGCTCATGCGATCAGCGAGTTTCTCGATGAAGAAACCGCCGCGATGACGCAGCATATCGAGGAACTCGAAGCGCATACGCCATTCAGGAAGATGGCGACGGATTGAAGCGTGCGGCATGATGACGAGTATCCAAAGGATACGCAAACAATGAAAACCGAATTCCTGAACCTCTACAGCCATGGTTTCGCGCGGGTTGCCGTCGCGGTGCCGGAATGCAAGGTGGCCGATCCATCGTTCAATGCCGGAGAGACCATCGCGCTCGCCCGGCAGGCCGCGCAAAACGGCGCCGTGCTGGTCGCGTTTCCCGAGCTGGGGTTGTCCGCTTATTCGTGCGAAGACCTGTTCCATCAGGACGCGTTGCTCGTCGCGTGCGAGCGCGCGCTGGCCGCGCTGGTCGAAGAATCCCGCTCGCTCGATATCGTCATGGTGGTTGGCTTGCCGTTGCGCGTCGATCACGCGTTGTACAACTGCGCGGCCGTGGTGTCGTCCGGGCGCGTGCAGGGCGTGGTTCCCAAGAGCTTCCTGCCGAATTACGCGGAGTTTTACGAAGCGCGCCAATTCAGTGCCGCCGATTGCGCGTTGGTCGACGAGATCCATTTGCTCGGCGCGGAGGTTCCCTTCGGTTCAGCGCTGCTGTTCGATATCCCGTCGATTCCGTATTTCCGCTTTCACGTGGAAATCTGCGAGGACGTCTGGGTGCCCATTCCGCCATCGTCGTTCGCCGCGCTCGCGGGTGCGACGGTGCTCATCAATCTGTCGGCATCGAATATCGTCGTCGGGAAATCGTCGTACCGGCATCAACTGGTCGGGCAGCAATCGGCGCGATGCATCGCGGCGTATCTCTATTCGTCGGCGGGCAAGGGCGAATCCACGACGGATCTCGCGTGGGACGGGCAGGCGCTCATCTACGAGAACGGCGAGCAGCTCGCCGAGTCGGAGCGCTTCAGCGACGCATCGCACGTCATTTTCGGCGATGTCGATGTCGAGCGGCTGTCGCGCGAACGCATGCATCAGACGACCTTCGCTCAGTCGGCGCGCAGACATCAGGAAGAGGCGCGCAAGTTCCGTATCGTGCGATGTGAAGTGGCCGTGCCCGCGGCGTCCGTGTTGCCCTTGCAACGTGCGGTGCCGCGCTTCCCTTACGTGCCGATCGACGCAAGCAGACGCGACGAGCGCTGCATGGAGGTCCACAACATTCAGGTTCAGGCGCTGGTGCAACGGCTCGCTTCGAGCAATATTTCGAAGGTCGTGATCGGCGTCTCCGGGGGGCTCGATTCGACTCATGCCTTGCTCGTCTGCGCCAAGGCCATGGACCGGCTCGGCCTGCCGCGCACCAATATTCTCGGCGTGACCATGCCCGGTTTTGCGACTAGCGAGCGCACGCTCACCCAGGCGCGCCGGCTGATGGACGTGGTTGGTTGTTCGGCATCCGAAGTGGATATCCGGCCGAGCTGCATCCAGATGCTGAAGGACCTCGGTCATCCGTATTCGACGGGCGAAGAACAGTACGACATCACCTTCGAGAACGTGCAGGCGGGCGAGCGCACGAACCATCTGTTCAGGCTCGCGAACTACAGCAATGGCATTGTGATCGGCACGGGCGACTTGAGCGAACTGGCACTCGGCTGGTGCACCTACGGCGTCGGCGATCACATGTCGCACTACAGCGTGAACGCCAGCGTGCCGAAGACGCTCATCACGCATCTCGTGCGATGGGTGGCCGAGACGGCGCAGATCGGCAACGACGGCGCCGATGTGCTCAACGATATTCTCGCCACCGAGATCAGCCCCGAACTCATTCCGGGCAAGGTGAAGGGCGCGCTCGAACAGAAAACCGAGAGCGTGATCGGGCCGTACGAGCTTCAGGACTTCAACCTTTACTACATTCTTCGCTTCGGTTTCCGGCCGTCGAAGGTGGCATTTCTTTCATCGACGGCGTGGGGCGACAAGGACGCGGGCGCGTGGCCTGCCGATGTCGACCTCGTTCATCACGAATACGACCTCACGCAGATCAAGAAGAACCTGCGCATCTTCCTGTATCGCTTCTTCAAGCTGAGTCAGTTCAAGCGGTCGTGTATTCCGAATGCGCCGAAGGTGGGAACGGGCGGTTCGCTCTCGCCGCGTGGAGACTGGCGCGCGCCGAGCGATTCGGAAGCTACGGTCTGGCTCGATGATCTGGAGAATATTCCGGACGCGTCGTGACGTTCGTTGCACGCAGAAAGGGCGTCGTATGCGCGATGAATGCACACGACGCCTTCGAAACCTTCAATCCTGTGGCAACTCGATCACCGCGCCCGACTTCGCCGCGGCCACGATAGCTTCCGTCACGCGCAGGTTCCTGAGCCCGTCGCGGGCCGATACCAGCGGCGCCGCCTCGCCGCGCGCAACCGCGCCGAAGTGCTCCATCTGATGCTTGATGGGGTCGTCCCGCACCATGCCGACGACACCCGCTTCGAACGGCTTCCACCACGAACGGTCTTCATCGCGCGGATAGGTTTTCAGACGCATGGTCGGAATGGCGAGGCTGCCGTTCGTTCCCGCGACGAGATAGCAATCCTCGTCGGCGTAACTCGCGTAAGCCTTGTTCTCTTCGGAGGTCTGCTCCCAACTGCGCGCGCTCGCCGCCGAATCCGAAAGCAGGAACGTGCCGAGCGCGCCGCTTTCGAAGCGCAGATTAATCGCGACCGTATCCTCGACGGCAAAGCCGCGCGCCGCATGCGATAGAAACGCCTGCACCGCGACGATCTCGCCGCAAAGCATGCGCAGGTTGTGAACCTCGTGGATCATGTTGAGCAGGATCGGGCCGCCGCCAGGCTCGCGACGCCAGGGCGCATCCGTGAAGTAATGATCGGGCTTCAGAAACATCGCGCTGCCGGTCACGGCGACAAGGCGCCCCAGCACGCCGGATTCGATTACCTCACGGGCCTTCGCCATGATCGGACTATGCGCGCGATGATGGCCGATGAGAATCGGCACGCCCGCTTCATCCGCTGAGCGCACGAGCGCTTCGGCTTCGGCGACGGTCGGCGCAATCGGCTTTTCGAGCAGCGTCGGTACGCGCGCGTCGAGGCATTGCAGTGCTTGCGGCACATGTAGCTGATTCGGCGTTGCGAGCACCACGCCGTCCGGTTTGTCCTGTGCGAAGAGCTCGTCGAGCGTCGCGTAGATCGGCACGTCCGCCCGTTCCGCGATGGCGCGCGCAGCCGGCGACGGATCGACAATGGCCGACAGCATGCACGTCGCGCTGTTCTCCAGGACGCCGATATGCGCCTGTCCGATATATCCGGCTCCGGCCACGGCGATTCGAGTTCGGGTCATGCTGTGCCTCCTCCTTGGTTTTTGTTCGACGTTGCTCGCGTTCCGAAGCGCCGTCGGGTAGATCCACATCATAAAATCAACCGGCGCGCCTGCAATGCGGACTTGCGATATCGCCAACGTATCGGCCACGACGCAGCCCTTCGCGTTGAATGCACCAAAAACGCCTGAAAAACAGCCGCATAAGCGCTGAATCGATAACCGGCAGCCTGCTAGAATCAAAAGCATCTGTCCTTCGCGGACACGACCCATTCCGAAGATTCTTGAACTCAAGCGAGGCACGCCATGAAACGTATCACCGCCATCATCAAACCGTTCAAGCTCGATGAAGTCCGTGAGGCGCTCGCCGAAGTAGGCCTGACCGGGCTGACGGTTACTGAAGTCAAAGGCTTCGGCCGTCAGAAAGGACATACCGAGCTCTATCGTGGTGCAGAGTACGTCGTCGATTTTCTGCCGAAGGTGAAGATCGAAGTAGTCGTCGCCAACGATCAAACCGATCAGGTCATCGACGCGATCATCGGTGCGGCGCGCACCGGCAAGATCGGCGACGGAAAAATCTTCGTGGCCGAAGTCGAGCGCGTCATCCGCATTCGTACCGGCGAGGAAAACGAAGCGGCGGTCTGAGCGCTTCGAGGTTTTCCCTGTCCCATCGAGCCTGCGTTTCTCACGCGGGCTCGTCTTTTCCGCATCGCATGCACCAGCACGATGCGCGTCGCTCGTCCGCTTGACTCCTGCTTGATCTCCAATCCGCCTGACTGAGTGCCGAACTCGGCGCGATTTCGTTGCCGTGCGGTAACATCGAATCCCGCTTACCAATTTGTAAGGATTTTTTGGATGCATCACGCGATCGGCTTTATTCAGGATCTCGCGGTAATCATGGCCATCGCGGGCGTCGTGACGGTGTTGTTTCATCGCATGCGTCAGCCGGTCGTGCTCGGTTATATCGTTGCGGGCGTCATCATCGGGCCATACACGCCGCCGTTTCAGCTGATTCACGACGAAGCCACCATCCAGACGCTCGGCGAACTAGGCGTGGTCTTCCTGATGTTCTCGCTCGGCCTCGAATTCAGTCTGCGCAAACTCTTCAAGGTGGGCGCGACGGCGTTCGTCGCGGCGCTGTCCGAGATCGTGCTGATGATCTGGATCGGCTACGAGATAGGCCGCTGGTTCGGCTGGAATTCGATGGATTCGCTCTTTCTCGGCGCGGTGCTGGCGATTTCGTCGACGACGATCATCGTGAAGGCGCTGTCCGAGCTCAAGATGAAAGGCGAGCCGTTCGCGCAACTCGTGTTCGGCATCTTGATTGTCGAGGACATTCTCGCCATCGCAATGCTCGTGCTGCTTTCCGGCATCGCGCAGACAGGTTCCGTCACGGCGGGCGTCGCGGCCATCACGCTCGGCAAGTTGCTGCTTTTCATGACTGTGTCGCTCGTGGTCGGCATTCTCATCGTGCCGCGCGCGCTGGATTACGTGGCGCGCGCGAAAAGCGACGAGATGCTGCTCGTCACCGTGCTCGGCTTCTGCTTCGGCTTTTGTCTGCTGGTCGTGAAGCTCGATTACAGCATCGCGCTCGGTGCCTTTCTGATCGGCGCGATCATGGCGGAGTCGAAGAATCTCGCGCGCATCGAGCATCTCATCGCGCCGGTACGCGACATGTTTTCGGCCATCTTCTTCGTGACCATCGGCTTGCTGCTGAATCCGTCCGTGCTCGTCGATTACGCGTGGCCGATCGCGGTCATCACCGTGGCGGTCGTGTTCGGCAAGATCGTATCGTGCGGGCTCGGCACTTTTCTCGCCGGTAAGGACGGGCGCACGGCGATGCGCGTCGGCATGAGCGTCGCGCAGATCGGCGAGTTCTCGTTCATCATCGCGTCGCTCGGGTTGTCGCTCAAGGTGACGAGCGCGTTTCTCTATCCGATCGCGGTCGCCGTCTCCGCGCTCACCACGCTCTTCACGCCGTATCTGATTCGCGCCGCCGATCCCATCACCATGCGTCTTGCCCGCGCGATGCCCGCGCCGCTCGCCAACACCTTCGGCCTCTACTCGCAGTGGCTCGCGAGTCTCACGCCCGCGACCGGCGGCCCGACGCTCTTTTCGATGACCCGGCGCATCGTTCTGCAGATCGCGGTGAACCTGGCGCTCGTGGCTGCGATTTTTCTGGGCGCGTCTTATTCGGCGCCGTTCGCTTCCGGCTACCTCGCGCGCTGGCTCGAATCGGACAATGCGCAGCGCGTCGTGTTGTGGAGCGCGGCGTTGTTGATCGCGCTGCCGTTTCTGGTGGCGGTGTATCGCAAGCTGGATTCGCTTGCGCTCCTGCTCGCCGAAGTCAGCGTGCAACCCGCGAAGGCCGGACGCTTCACGAGCGCGATTCGTTCGGCCATCTCGGGGCTGATTCCCATCGTCGCCATGTTCGGCGTCTTTCTGCTCGTGGCCGCGCTTTCGGGCGGCATCTTGCCGCCTTTCGGATTGATGGTGGCCGTGCTCGTCTGCGCGGCGTTGCTCTTGACGGTACTCTGGCGCTGGTGCGTGAAGATTCACGCGACCATGCAGATCGCGTTGCGCGAAACCTTCGAGGAGCCGCGCGATCACTGAAGGAATCATCCATTCATTACGATTGCCGCGATAATGTGAGCAAATGTGTGCTGGTTTGCCCCGTCTGTTCGAGAGGCGGATAATCGAAACGTGTTGATTCTTTCCCTGGCGTTCGCGCGCCGGACAACGGAATGAGCGAAAACAAAACCTCGAACGACTCAGGCTCCATCGCAAACGGCGCGGCGCCCGACGCCCGCCGAAGTGGGGCGGATGCATCGGCGGCGGGCGTGGCGCGAGATGGCGCACCTCACGCACCGCAAGCACCTCAGGCACCTCAGGCACCTCAGGCACCTCAAACGTCAACCACGCCGGGTTCGGACCCGAGCGCGACCGAGCGGGCATCGACGGATGCGCCTTCGAGCGCTTCGACCGTTGAGCCCGTCGATAAGGCAGCGGCGCGACGGGCCGAGGCACTCGAAGCAAACGCCAAGGTCGCGCCGGAACCAGTCGTGCGCGCGAAGCCTCTTGATGCAAAAGCGAACTTGGCCGAGAGTCTCGAAGCCGCGACCGAGGCGCAAGCGGGCAGCGATATCGAAAGCATCATCGCGGGCACGGAAGCCGAACCCGAACCCGAACCTCAACCGGTGAAGGCCAGCGTTCTGCCGCCCGAGTTCACCGCCGCGCCGGATTTCGGCACGCTCAATCCGCCGCCCTTGCCGCCGCCCGCTCAGCAGACAGCGAGCGCGACGCAAGCGCCGCCTGCGTATCTCAAGCAATCGGATTCGGCGTGGTCCGTGTTCGGGCGCGTGATCGCCGCGCGTGCGCGACAAATTTTCGACCGGGCAGGGCAGCGCATCACGCAGCGCACGTTGAGGATCGGCGTGTCGGCGCGCATTTTTCATCCGGAGCCGGGCGCGAAGGGTTTGCGTGGCAAGACGCTGCAATATCTGGAGGAATCCATCGCGCATTGGGTCATGTCGCGCGATGTGCTCGTGTTCATGATTCCGACGGTCGGCACGCAAGGCATGCTGCATCCAAGCAATATCCGCCTGCGCGACTATGCGAAGAATCTCGACGGGCTGCTGCTTCAGGGTGGCGCGGACGTGTCGCCGCAATCTTACGAGGAGGTCGTGACGCGCCCCGAGTGGCCGGGCGATCGCGTGCGCGACATGTATGAGTTGGAACTGCTGCACGAATTCATCGAGTCAGGCAAGCCGGTGCTCGGCGTGTGTCGCGGCTGTCAGCTCATCAACGTGGCATTCGGCGGCACGCTCTACGGCGATATCGCCACCGAAGTGCCGACTGCGGGCATCCACGTGAACGAGCACTACGATCAGCATCGGCACTCGCTGCGCTTTCCCGATGGCTCGACGCTCGCCAACATGTTTCCGAATCAGCGCGATGCAATCGTCAACTCGATTCACCATCAAGCGGTGAAGTCGCTTGGGCGGGATCTCAACGTCGAGGCGGTCTCGGCGCAGGATGGGATCATCGAAGCGGTGCGGTATCGCAAGGCGCCGTTCGTGGTGGGCGTGCAGTGGCACCCGGAGTTTCATCGCGCGGGCGGATCGGAATTGCTCGATTGCACGCCGCTGCTCGATACGTTTTTGCGCGTGGCGCGGGAAACGCGGTTCTAGGGCGTTGGTTTGGACGTGCGTTGGCATCGAGGCCCGCTTCGTAATGAGCGGGCCTTTTTGTTTTGCATGATTGGGGTTGAAGCGCGGATTTGGGTGATAGTCGTCGACGAGCCGGCTTTGGTTCTAAGCGAAACCGAGAATGCACGTCGGGATGATGTACCGCGGCCGTGAAATACGCTCACGCGCGCAAACTCACCGAATCAAAAGTCACCGCGCCGAACCCACCGGAGCCAGCCCGGCTTCGCTCGCACGCTGCAACTGATCGACCTGCATCTGCAATGCGCGCAGCTTGCGTTCCGATTCGAGCTTGTCGCTCTGCAGCGCCGCCGATTCCGCCTGCAATTGCTGCTGACGTTCCGACACCTGCGTGTCCTGCTGCTGCGCGAGCGCGAGATCGGCGGATAACCGGTTCGCGCGATTCGCCGACACGGCGATCACGCGGTCGAGCAGCGCTTTTTGCGCCTGCAACTGCACACGGCGAATCTCGCCATCGGCAAGATCATGTGTCTTGCGCGCGAACTGCGCGTAGACCGATTCGGCGCGATTCTCCTCTTGCGTCTTCACGACGCGCCACGAATGCGAGTCCTGCGACAACGCCACGTAATAGAGCATCTCTTGCGGCAGAAAATAGAGCCTCGCGCCGTAGCTGCCATTGCGCGTGACGCGCAGCTCGGTCAGTCGGCCCGCCTGCACCATGTCCTGCAGTTCGGCGAGGTTGCTCGCGGAGGGCGACGCGCCATCGCTCTGAAGATCGGAGAGGTCTTCAGGCGATAGCGCCGGTGCGCTGTTTGTTCGATCGGCTTTTGAAGCCGGAGCCGGGCTCGTGACAGCCGATGCATCGGCGAAAAAAGCTAGCAATCCGGAGAAGAACAAAGCGAGGACAAGTACTGCGTGACGAATGAAACGTAAGTGCATCATGTTGGCTTCATGCCGATAAAGTTAAGCGATTCATCACCGGGCCTGATTGGCCGATGCATTGTCGGGACGTGAAGCGACATTGCTGTCGAGCGTGGGCGAATGCTGGAGCATGGAGTAGAGGGCGGCGACGTTCAGCGGCTCAGTGGTGCGCGGCGCCGCAGTGAGTTGCGTGGGCTTCGTGCTCGCGCCGCGATGTGTCGATGCCGCGTATCGAATAACCGGTTTCGTGGCTGCCCGCTTCGCGCGATGTGCGCCCGCGTTCACGTATCGAGGAGTTCGTGTGTGGGACGCTTCGGCATGTACGGAAACTGGCGCTGGTTTTGTCTCACGCGCATGCGCGGGCCGACTTGCCATGAGAACGCGCGCCGCGACAGGCTGCGTTGGGTCGACCGGACGCGGGTCCGCCGGTTGACTTACCGTGGGCACGCGTGTCGCATCCGCCGGTCTGTCGCGCGACACCGCTTGTCCAATCTGCATCTGTTCTGCGTCATCAACCGCAGGCTTCGACCCGCTTCGTTCCAGCCACTGTTCATGCGCGAACAGCACCCAGACGAACAACGCCGAAACCGCGATGGCAATAGCGGATTTTTCAAAGCTGCCGATGCGGTAAGGCCGCTTGCGTAACGGCGACGGACTGCGCAGATCGATACGCATGGGCTTTCTTTCCGCAGCCGCATCGACCGGTGCGGCAGGCTCTTTCATACGCGACGTAGAAGGACGCGTGGCGCCCTTGGCGAGCTTTCCCCAGATACTCGTTGCTTGATACGGAGAACGCGCATGCAACGAGTCCGACGAGTCGGACATGCGCGAGTACTTGGTATTGAACCGTGCGCCGTAGAGCGGAATCTCGGAGCGCGACGTACTCGGCCGAGCGCGCGCGGGCGACCACTCGCGGCCGAATTTCAGCGATGGATCGGCGAGCGGGCGCACCGTTGGCAGGCGTAGATTGCCTTCCACGACGATCAGAGGCTCGTTCATGAGTGTTCCAGGTGGATGCGCCGATGCGCGCACGATTGGGACGTGCGGGCATCGGCCCGAGGTCAGCTAGATTGACTCGCGATCATACGAAACAGCACTGAACTAAACGACCAGACTTATCCTAATGATTCGATCTTAAAAGGAATGCTTATTGACAGAAGGCCGCTTCTATGTCGGAAGCATTGCTTGCGAGCCGCATTTAATCTAGAGAGAGCGTGTAGCGCAACGAGAACAAATCGAGGCCCGCCATGTTGTCGGCTTGACGCGAAGTGAGCCTCCATCCGCGCGACTCGTAAAAGCCGATAGCCGCCGCGTTGTCTTCCAGCACGTAAAGATGCAGTTCGCGCGCGCCACGTGTGCGCGCCCAGCGTGCGGCTTCGGCGAGCATCGCGGTCCCGGCGCCAAGGCCTTTGTGCCCCGGCAGCGCATGCAGATTGTCGACGAGCACGCTGCCCGTGTCGTCCGGTTCGACGAGACATACGAAACCCACCGGCTCACCCGCATGTTCGGCGATCAGCACGCGACCCGCGCCGGCCTCGATTTCCCGCATACGGGTTTGCCAGTGCGCGGCGCGCTCGGCGTGAATATCCCGATCGAGATAGACATCCGGCACGATGCCGCGATAGGTGGCCACCCAACTGCGCGTGTGCATCGACACGATCAGAGCGGTGTCGGCCGGCGTTGCGGTCCTGAAAACGATAGCTGAATTTGTAGGCTTGGAGATAGGCATATGTAAGCTATTGTTAATCTTCTTTTGAGTGATGTTGACCGAAGTTGCGTGCAGAGAAACGTCCGCAGGCGTTAAGATTGAGGCACTCGTGAATTTACAAAAGAATTACGGGTAAACCCTAATCAAGCGAAAACCCTTCGCCACCGGCCAGAAGCGGTTCGCGAACCGCGATGCGTCGTTCAGCCTGATTCGAGAAAGTCCATGTCCACGACTCACGTTGCACCCGCCAATGAATCGAAGTTCAAGACGGTTTTCCGCGTCGTCAGCGGCAACTTCCTTGAAATGTACGACTTCATGGTTTACGGCTATTACGCCTCCGCCATCGCCAAAACCTACTTCCCGAGCGGCAACGAGCTCGCCTCGCTGATGCTCGCGCTGTCCGTATTCGGCGCAGGCTTCCTCATGCGTCCGGTCGGGGCGATCGTACTCGGCGCGTACATCGACCATCACGGGCGGCGCAAGGGCCTCATCCTCACGCTGATGCTGATGGCTATCGGCACCGCCTGCGTCGCGCTCGTGCCGGGCTACGCCACCATCGGCGCGATCGCACCGATCATCGTGCTTCTCGGGCGGCTTCTGCAGGGCTTCTCGGCGGGCGTCGAGCTCGGCGGCGTGTCGGTGTATCTGTCCGAGATCGCGACCAAGGGCAACAAGGGCTTCTATTGTTCATGGCAGTCGGGCAGCCAGCAAGTGGCCGTCGTGTTCGCCGCGCTCATCGGCGTGGTCATGAACCAGTTGCTGCCGGCCGACCAGATGACCGCGTGGGGCTGGCGCGTGCCGTTTTTGATCGGCTGCCTGATCGTGCCGTTCCTCTTCATCATCCGCCGTTCGCTGCGTGAGACGGACGAGTTCCTGGCGCGCAAGCATCGTCCCGGCATGGCCGAGATCGCGCGCTCGATCGCAACAAGCTGGCCGATCGTGCTCGCGGGCATGGGCATGGTCATCATGACGACCGTGTCGTTTTACATGATCACCGCCTACACGCCGACCTTCGGCAAGGAAGTGCTGAAGCTGTCTTCCATCGATGCACTCGTCGTCACCGTATGCGTCGGGCTCTCCAACCTCGTCTGGCTGCCTGTCATGGGCGCGTTGTCGGACCGCATCGGGCGTCGTCCGGTGTTGCTGTTCTTCACCATTCTGACCATTCTCACGTCGTATCCGGCCGTGCAATGGCTCGTCGCCGATCCATCGTTCGGGCGGCTTCTGATCGTCGAACTGTGGTTGTCGTTCCTCTACGGTAGCTACAACGGCGCGATGGTCGTGGCGCTCACGGAAGTCATGCCGGTCGACGTGCGCACCACCGGCTTCTCGATGGCCTACAGTCTCGCGACGACCATCGGCGGCTTTACGCCTGCCATCTCGACCTATCTGATTCACTCGACCGGCAACAAGGCCGCGCCGGGCTTGTGGATGGGTCTCGCGGCCATCTGCGGTCTGATCGCCACGCTCGTGCTGTATCGCTCGCCGGAAGCGCGCAATCAGTACAAGACAGCCTGACGTCCGTAGCTGGCTGAAATAAAAATCCCTCGTCGCGGCGAGGGATTTTTTTGCATCGACGATACCTGCGGGCATCACTCGCGCAGTGCCGCCACGACCTTTTCGACCACGCCGTGCCAGTCGCCGGGCACGTGCTGCCGCACGAGCCGCGCGCGCGGATACCACACGCATGTCGCGCCGCTGATACCCCAGCGCCAGTCGGCCGCGAACGGCAGCATGACGATGACCGGTTTGCCCAGTGCGCCGGCCAGATGCGCGATCGAGGTATCGATCGACACCACGGCGTCGAGTCGGTCGACGATGGCGGCGGTATCCGCGAAATTTTCCAGCTTGCCTTCGAAGCGATGCGCCGACTTTGCGTTCGGATGCTTTTGCAATGTGTCGCGCTCGTGTTCGGTGAGAAACGGCTGCAGCACGACCCAGTCGATGCCTTCGAGCGCCAACAGCGGCGCGAGCGCTTCGACCGGCATGGAGCGCGTTTCGCCCGGCTGCAGCCGTCCCGACCACGCGATGCCGATCTTGCGCTTCGCCTGCCCGCCGATCGACCCGCGCCACTTCCGGCGATAGTCGGCCGGAATCACGAGATAGGGCGTGCGCGCCGGGATCGCCTCGGGCGTCGTCATGCCGAGCGCGAGCGGCAGGCTGAGGAGCGGACAGAATGCATCGGCGACGATGCGCACGCCTTCCGTCCTGCCGACGAGCTCGATGCGCGCCGCGTGTGCCGCCGGCGCGATCAGCGGCACCAGCGACGCTTGTACTTCGAGCACGAGCTTGCCGACGCGCTTGGCCGCAAACGCCGCGAGGCGCACGAATTGCAGGGTGTCGCCGAAGCCTTGTTCGGAGCGCACGAGCAGGGTCTGCTGCGGCAGCGGCTCGCCGTTCCAGCGCGGCAGCGGCGGGGCGTCGTCGGCGCCCGGCGTCTTGAGCCGCCATTCGTAAGCGGGCAGGCCGCGCTCGTAATCGCCGAGCGCGAGTAGCGCGAGACCACGGTTCAGATGCGCGGCGGGCATGTGCGGGTCGAGCCGCAACGCCTGATCGAATGCGCGGATCGCCGCGGCGGGCGATGCGAGCGCGAGCTGCGAATTACCGAGACACAGCCACGCCACGCCGTACTTCGGGTCCAGCCCGACCGCGCGCTCATAGCTCACGACCGCTTCGTGGTGGCGATTGAGCTTGGCAAGCACGTGGCCAAGTCCGAAGTGCGCCGGGGCAAAGCGCGGCTGCAAGCTGAGCGTCTTGTGCAGCGCGGGAAGCGCTTCTTCTGGGTGCCCGGTCTTGTCGAGCAGATTGCCCAGGTTGAAATGCGCGGCGACATAATTCGGCTCCGCGTCGATGGCCGCGCGAAAATGCGCGACCGCGCCGACCGAGTCGCCGAGTGCGTTGAGCGCCATGCCGAGATTGTTGTGCGCGCCCGCGTGGCGCGGCCGTAAATCGAGCGCGCGGCGAAACGCGCGCGCGGCATCCGCATGACGATCAAGCGACGCCAGCGCGTTGCCGAAGTTGTTCCACGCGGCGGCGTCTCGTGGCTGCAGACGCAGCGCTTTCTCGAAGGCATCGGCGGCGTCTTCATGGCGGCCGACCGCCGTGTACGCGTTGCCGAGGTTGTACTGCGCGAGTGGAAAGCCCGGTTCGAGCGTGAGCGCGTTACGAAAACGCTCGATGGCGTCGTCGATACGGCCGAGCGCCTTGAGCGCGTTGCCCAAGTTGAGTTGCAGACCGGCATCGGTCGGACGCAGGTCTACCGCGCGGCGCACGAGAGAAGCCGCTTCCTCGTGCTGGCCTTGTTGATGGCGCAGCACGCCGAGGTAGTGGAGCGCGTCGACGTGAAGGGGTTCGGCGGCGAGCGCGGCCTGATAGTCGCGCTCCGCCTCGGTCAGGCGGCCGTCACGATGGGCCGCGAAGCCGCGGGCAAATACGGTGTCCATGACGGGAAGTTTGTGCAAAACACACGTATTTTCCCACACTGGCCCGAGCGATTTCCGCCTGTACGGTTGACATGTCGCGTCGATGGTCCTTAACATGTGAACACCTATTCATATGTTGACGATCAAGTCGTGGCTTCGACTCCACTGAATCCTGCTGGCGGCATCACTTCGGATGACCGCGTCGTACCGCTTGCCGACCTGTTTCGCTTGCTTGGCGACCCGACGCGCTTGCGCATCGTGCTCGCGTGTGTCGCTGAAAGGCGCGCGGTGGGCGCGATCGCGGAGGGGCTCGGGTTGTCGGGTTCGCTCGTGAGCCATCACTTGCGGCTCCTGCGCGCGGCGCGGATCGTGCGGGCCGAGCGGCAGGGCAAGCAGGTTTTTTACGTGGCGGCGGATCGCCATATCAGCGGGATGCTCGGCGAATTGCTGGAACACATTGCCGAGCCGCAGCCGCAGGACGCGACGGATATCGACTGATCGAACGAATCACGGGCACCACGATGAACAAGCAAATGCAGCACGACCACGAAGACCACGATCACGCGGGACATGACCACGCCGGTCACGAGCATGCCGGCGACGACCACGCCGGTCACGACCACAAAGGTCACGACCACAAAGGTCACGACCACGGCGCGGGAGGACATCATCACCATCACGCGCCGCAGGCCGGACAAGGGCGCACGTTCGCGCTGGCAGTCGGCCTGAACGTGCTGATCGTGATCGTGCAGGCCGTCTACGGCTTTCTCGCGCATTCCACCGCGCTGCTCGCCGACGCCGGTCACAATCTCTCCGACGTGCTCGGTCTCTTGCTTGCGTGGGGCGCGGTATGGCTCGGCACGCGCCGGCCGAGCGCGCGCTATACCTTCGGCCTCGGAAGTTCGTCGATACTTGCCTCGCTTGCCAATGCCGCGCTTCTGCTTTTCGCGTGCGGCGCGATCGTGCTCGAAGCCGTCCAGCGTCTGTTGAATCCGGCGCCCGTCGCGGGACTCGACGTATTCATCGTCGCGACGCTCGGCATGGTCGTCAACGGCTTCTCGGCGTGGCTCTTCATGCGCGGCAGCAAGGAGGACCTCAACGTGCGCGGCGCCTTCCTGCACATGGCCGCCGATGCCGCGATCTCCGCCGCCGTCGCCGTGAGCGGCCTCGTCATCCTCTTCACGGGCATGAGCTGGCTCGATCCGGTGATGAGCATCGTCGTGGTCGCGGTGATCGTCTATGGCACGTGGGGCCTCGGGCGCGACGCGATGCGCCTTGCCATGGCAGCCGTGCCGCCGAGCGTGGATCTGGCGCGTATCGAAGGCTATCTGACGCGCTTGCCCGGCGTGCGTAACGTGCACGACCTGCACGTGTGGGCGCTGTCCACCACGGAGAACGCGCTCACCGTGCATCTCGTGATGCCGCAAGGCCATCCCGGCGATGCCTTCGTGCAGGGCGTCGTGACCACCTTGCGAAGCGACTACTCGATGCATCATTCGACCTTGCAAGTGGAACTCGGCATGAGCTGCCACGAGTGCGTACTGCAGCAGGAACGCGCGCACGCGCATTGAAGGCACGGCCGCGCGCGTGCGCCGAGGTCGGCGCCCAGGTCCACCGAGGCGCGGCCACGGCGTACACTCGACAACGTGACGTTTCAGGGAGGACCGCATGTTTGCGCCAAAGCTGAATCCGAACGACAAGCTGGATGTCGCGCCCGTTCTGATCGTCGGCGCCGGTCCCACGGGACTCGCCGCCGCCATGAGCCTTTCGCGCGCGCATATCCCCGTGCGGCTCATCGACCGCGCGCACGAGCGCTCGCCGTATTCACGCGCCATCGGCATTCAGGCGCGCACGCTCGAACTGCTGGAACAGCATCGCGTCGTCGAGCCGTTTCTCGAACTCGGGCACCGCTCGCGGGTGGCGAACCTCTATTCGAACGGTCAGCGCCTCGCGCGGCTCGACTTCGATCCGCTGCAGACGCGCTATCCCTATCTGCTGTTTCTCGATCAATCCGAAACCGAACGCCTGCTTGCCGGGCATCTCGAAAGCCAGGGCGTGACGATCGAGCGCGGCGTCGAACTCGTCGATTTCAATCAGGGCGCGGCGGGCGTGCAAGCCACCTTGCGACACGCCAATGGCCGCGATGAGATCCTGCGCCCGTCCTACATGATCGCTGCCGATGGCTCGCATAGCTTCGTGAGGCATCGGCTGGATATCGGTTTCGACGGCAAGACGTTCGACCAGACCTTCCTGCTCGCCGACCTGCAGGCCGATTCCGACTGGCCCGACGACGAACTCCATATCTTCGCGTCGGGCGAAGGCCTCGCCGCGCTCTTTCCGATGAGCGATGGCCGCGCGCGTCTCATCGCCGACTTGCCCGCGCCCGTCGACGACAAGGAGAAGGCAGGGCCCACCATCGAGGAATGCCGCGCGATCGTCGAGCGGCGCGTGCATCATCGCGTCACGCTGTCGGATCTCACGTGGTCGGCGTACTTTCATGTCAATAGCCGCATGGTGGATCGTCTGCGCGTGGAGCGCATTTTCCTCGCGGGCGACGCCGCTCACGCTCATAGCCCCGCAGGCGCGCAAGGCATGAACACGGGCATTCAGGAAGCGTTCAATCTCGGCTGGAAACTCGCGCGCATGCTCGCGGGCGGTGCACCCGAACGCCTGCTTGACAGCTATCACGCGGAACGGCATCCGATCGAGCGCGACGTGCTGCGTCAGTCGAACATGCTGTTGCAGATGGCGGGCGCGGAACACGGCCCGATGAAGCTCATGCGCGATCACGTCATGCCGATGCTCGCCGCTATCGGCCCGTTGCGCGATGCCATGCGGCGCACGGTGAGCGAGCTTTCGATCAACTATCGCAAGAGCCCGCTCACGCTGGAACGTCTACTCGATGGCGGTCCGCGCGCCGGCGAACGCGCGCCCGATGCACGCGTGCATGTCGTCGATGGCCCGCTCGGCCGCTTGCCGGCCGTCGGCTGTCTCTACGACCTGCACGATCCGGGCTGCTTCTCGCTGTTCCTGCTGCTGAACCCGTCGGGCGAGGACGACATCGCGCTGGCGCCGGCGACCATCACCGTGGCGCACGCGATGCGCGATCCCGACCTCGACGGCCTCGTGCGCTCCATCGAAGCGCTCATGCCGAATGCCGTGCGCGTATGGCGTATCACCGATACGCAAGGCGAAGGTGCGACTTCGCTCACCGACAATTACGGGCGCACGCGTCCCGCGTTCTATCTCGTGCGGCCGGATGGTTATATCGCGGCGCGCGGGCGGGCGCCTTCGGACGTCCACTCGTTGCTGCGCCACTGCGAGACGTGGTTCAGCGCACAGGGCGCGGATAACAACGAGCCGCCCGCGCACGAGTAACGCGAGTAAAACGAAAAACGCCCTGCCGCTCGTGAAAGCGGGCAGGGCGTCGGCCCGACGCCATCGCTAAGGTTAAGCCGCCACCTTCGGCTGAAGATCGTCCTTATGCGCGGTCAATGCCTCGCGCAAAATTGGCAGCATCGACGCGCTCGCCTCCGGATTGTCGAGTGCGGCAAGAATCGCGAGCCGCATGCGCGGTTCCCAGAAGCGGCGTATGTGATCCGCCACGCCATCGACGGCCTCGGGGCGATCCGGCATCGAATCGAAAAACTCGCCGATGCGGTTCGCCATGTCGATCAGGTTATCCACGTCCATGCGTCATTTCCCCGTAGTCGCCGCGACATCGCGCATGTTGAGCAGTTCGAGCTGCTGCGTGTTGAAGCGCGAATATTCCTTTTGCCATTGCGACGGTTGTTCCACCGGCATGACCTGCACCGCCGTGACCTTGTATTCAGGACAGTTGGTGGCCCAGTCCGACGAGTCCGTGGTGATCACGTTCGCGCCGGATTCCGGGAAGTGGAAGGTCGTGTAGACGACGCCCGGCTGCATGCGCTCGGTGATCTTCGCGCGCAGCACGGTTTGTCCCGCACGCGACTCGATACCAACCCAGTCGCCCGTCTTGATGCCGCGATCTTCCGCATCGACCGGATGAATCTCCAGACGGTCCTCGTCGTGCCACTGCGAGTTTTCGGTGCGACGCGTCTGCGCGCCGACGTTGTACTGCGACAAAATGCGCCCGGTCGTCAGCAGCAACGGATATCTGCGCGTGACCTTTTCCGGCGTCGCCACGAACTTGGTGATGACGAAGCGTCCCTTGCCGCGCACGAATTCGTCGATATGCATGGTCGGCGTGCCTTCCGGCGCACGCTCGTTGCACGGCCACTGAATGCTGCCGAGCTCGTCGAGCTTCTCGTAGGACACGCCGTGAAACGTGGGCGTGAGTCGCGCGATCTCGTCCATGATCTCGGACGGATGCGTGTAGTTCATCTCGTAGCCAAGTGCGCGCGCGAGCTTGATGGTCACTTCCCAATCGCCAAGGCCGGGCAACGGCGGCATGACCTTGCGCACGCGCGAGATGCGGCGTTCGGCGTTGGTGAACGTGCCGTCCTTTTCGAGGAAGGTCGAGCCTGGCAGCAGAACGTGCGCGTACTTCGCGGTTTCGTTCAGGAAGATGTCCTGCACGACGATGCATTCCATCGCCGAGAGCGCGTCGGCGACGTGCTGCGTGTTCGGGTCCGACTGGACGATATCCTCGCCCTGACAATAGAGGCCCATGAAGGTGCCGTGCGCGGCGGCATCGAACATGTTCGGAATGCGCAGACCCGGTTCCGGCTGCAGCTTCACATCCCAGGCTTCCTCGAAGAGGGCGCGCGTCGCGGCATCGCTGATATGCCGATAGCCCGGCAACTCGTGCGGGAACGAGCCCATGTCGCACGAACCCTGCACGTTGTTCTGTCCGCGCAACGGATTCACGCCGACGCCTTCGCGGCCCACGTTGCCCGTGACCATCGCCAAGTTGGCGATGCCCATGACCGTGGTCGAGCCTTGCGCGTGTTCGGTCACGCCGAGACCGTAATAGATCGCGCCGTTGCCGCAGTTCGCGTAGGCGCGCGCGGCTTCGCGCACGAGCTTCGCGGGCACGCCCGTGACGGCTTCCATCGCTTCGGGCGAGTTCTCTTCGAGCGAGACGAAATCGCGCCATTGCTGGAACGCGCGCGTTTCGCAGCGTGCGGCGACGAAGGGTTCATCGACCAGTCCTTCGGTCACGATGGTATGTGCGAGCGAGTTGACCATCGCGACGTTGGTGCCCGGCCGCAATTGCAGATGATGCGATGCCTTCACGTGCGGCGTATCGACGATATCGATGCGGCGCGGGTCGATCACGATGAGTTGCGCGCCTTCACGCACGCGCCGCTTCAGCCGCGAGCCGAAGACCGGATGGCCGTCCGTGGGATTCGCGCCGATCACGATGATGACATCGGATTTCTCGACCGACGCGAACGTCTGCGTACCCGCCGATTCGCCGAGCGTGGACTTGAGGCCGTAGCCGGTCGGCGAATGGCAGACGCGCGCGCAGGTATCGACGTTGTTGTTGCCGAACGCCGCGCGCACGAGCTTCTGCACGAGATAGGTTTCCTCGTTGGTACAGCGCGACGAGGTGATGCCGCCGATGGAATCGCGCCCGTACTTGTCCTGAATGCGGCGGAATTCGCTTGCCGCGTAGTTGATCGCTTCGTCCCACGACACTTCACGCCACGGGTCGGTGATCTTCGCGCGGATCATCGGCTTCTTGATGCGATCCTTGTGCGTGGCGTAACCCCACGCGAAGCGGCCCTTCACGCACGCGTGGCCTTCGTTGGCCTGGCCGTTCTTATTCGGCGTCATGCGCACGACGGTGTTGCCTTTCATCTCGGCCTTGAGCGAGCAGCCGACGCCGCAATACGCACACGTCGTGATGGCCGAATGCTCCGCCTGACCGAGCATGACGACGGTCTTTTCCTGCAAGGTCGCGGTCGGGCACGCGGCGACGCATGCGCCGCACGACACGCACTCCGACTCCATGAACGGCACGTTTTCGCTTGCCGCCACGCGCGATTCGAAACCGCGCCCGGCGATGGTCAGCGCGAACGTCCCTTGCGTTTCCTCGCACGCGCGCACGCAGCGATTGCAGACAATGCACTTCGACGGATCGTAAGTGAAGTACGGATTCGATTCGTCCTTCTTGTCCTTCAGATGGTTCGCGCCTTCGTAGCCATAACGCACTTCGCGCAAGCCGACCACGCCCGCCATGTCCTGCAGTTCGCAATCGCCGTTGGCGGGACAGGTGAGGCAATCGAGCGGGTGATCGGAAATGTAGAGTTCCATCACGTTGCGGCGCAGCGACTGTAGCCGGTCGGTCTGCGTGCGGACCTTCATGCCCGCTTCCACGGGCGTCGTGCACGAAGCCGGATAGCCTCGCTTGCCCTCGATCTCGACGAGACACAGGCGGCACGAACCCCACGGTTCGAGCGAATCCGTGGCGCAGAGCTTGGGCACGTTGATGCCCGCTTCGATGGACGCGCGCATCACCGACGTTCCCGCCGGCACCGTGACCGCCTGGCCATCGATTTCCAGCGTCACGTCGATATCCGCGTGACGCAGCGGCGTGCCGTAATCGGTTTCGTCGAACGGGTCGCGGCGCTGAACCGAGGCCGCGCTCTTGCATGCGCAATTGCCCGAGCCGCAGCCGTTGATGGTGTTGGACATGTTCTTGTCTCCCTTGCTTTAGGCCGCTTTTCGGGCGGGCGTGCGGGGCAGCCCGAAATCTTCGGGAAAGTGATCGAGCGCGGACAGCACCGGGAACGGCGTCATGCCGCCCATTGCGCAGAGCGAGCCCGGCGACCATGGTGTCGCACAGTTCGCGCAGCAGCGTGATCTGTTTCACCGACGTATCGCCGTCGCGAATCTTGCCGATGACCTCTTCACCGCGCGTCGAGCCGATGCGGCACGGCGTGCACTTGCCGCACGATTCGAGCGCGCAGAAGTGCATCGCGTATTGCGCCAGTTCGGCGAGGTTCGAGGTGTCGTCGTGGATCACGAGACCGCCGTGGCCAACCACTGCGCCGACCTTTGCGTATTCCTCGTAGTCGAGCGGAATATCCCACTGGCTTTCCGGCAGATACGTGCCGAGCGGACCGCCCACCTGCACCGCGCGCGCCGGACGGCCGCTCGCCGTGCCGCCGCCGTATTCATGTATCAGTTCGCGCAGGCTCACACCGAACGCGAGTTCGACGAGTCCGCCTTGCTTGACGTTGCCCGCGAGCTGGAAGGGTAGCGTGCCGCGCGAGCGTCCCATGCCGAAGTCGCGATAAAACGCCGCGCCTTTCGCAAAGATGATCGGCACGGTGGCGAGCGTGATGACGTTGTTGATGACAGTTGGCCTGCCGTACAAACCGACGAGCGCGGGCACCGGCGGCTTCGCGCGCACGATGCCGCGCTTGCCTTCGAGCGATTCGAGCAACGCCGTTTCCTCGCCGCAGACATACGCGCCCGCGCCTTTCGCCACGTACAGGTCGAACGCATGCGAGGTGCCGAGCACGCTCGCGCCTCAGCCAGCCGGCATCGCGCGCGCGCTCGATCGCCCGATTCAGGGTGGCGATGGCATGCGGATACTCGCTGCGCACGTAGATGTAGCCCTTGGTCGCGCCCGTCGCCACGCCCGCGATGATCATGCCTTCGATCAGCATGAACGGATCGCTCTCCATGACGAGGCGGTCGGAGAAGGTGCCGGAGTCGCCTTCATCCGCATTGCAGACGATGTACTTCTGGTCCGCATACGCGCCGCGCACGGTTTTCCATTTGATGCCGGCGGGGAATGCCGCGCCGCCGCGTCCGCGCAGGCCGGAATCGACGAGCGCTTCGCACACCGCGTCGCCGTTCATGTCGAGCACTTGGCGCAGGCCCGCAAGTCCGCCGAGCGCGGTGTAATCGTCGATGGAAAGCGGGTCCGTGATACCGATGCGCGCGAACGTCAGCCGCTGCTGCTTCTTGAGGTACGGAATGTCGTCGACCAGGCCGACGTTCTTCGCGTGGACGCCGCCTTCGTGGAAAGAGGCATCGAAGAGGGCGGCGATACCGTCTTCTTCGACATTCGAATAACCGATGCGCCCTTGCGGCGTTTCCACTTCGACGAGCGGTTCGAGATAGAAGAGGCCGCGCGAACCGTTGCGCACGATCTGCACGTCGATGCCGCGCTTGTCCGCTTCGCTTTCGATGGCCTTCGCAATACCTTCCGCGCCCAATGCCAGCGCGGCGGAATCGCAGGGAACGTAGATGCGCGTCATGCCGTCACCTCTGTCTTCTGGCTTTGTTCGCTCGCGGCCTTGTATAGGCGGTCGAACTTCTGCGGCGTGACGCGCGCGTGAATCTCGCCGTTGATCATCATCGACGGCGACAGCGCGCATTGGCCGAGGCAATACACCGATTCGAGCTCGGTGCCTTCGGCATGACCGCTGTCGAAGCGGCATCCGGTATGCCCTTCGATGTGATCCTTCAGCGCTTCGGTGCCCATGCTGCGGCAGGCTTCCGCGCGGCACAACTGCACGGTCACGCGCGCGGGCGGCGCGCTTCGAAAGTGATGGTAGTACGTGATCGTGCCGTGAACCTCCGCACGCGACAGCGACAGGACGCGCGCCAGCGGCGCGACGACTTCTTCCGGCACGAAGCCGGTTTCGTCCTGGATGGCATGCAGGATGGTCATCAAGGTGGCGTCGTGTACCGCATGGCGGCGCACGAGGTCTTCAGCGGCAGCGGCGGACAACGGCTGCGTGTGTGTCATGGGGCTCCTCCAACGCTCGGTATATGTTTTATTAGTGCATATTTCGATCATATAATCGTAAGCACCGAGCAGGTAAAAGAACAATAGGCGTCGTGATATATCTTGGCAATAGGAAGGGGCAATGCATATGGTCGATGTCGAATGCCGCGCCGAACTCATCCTCCGCGACGCCGATGGCCGGGAGACCAGCCTGAGCGC
This sequence comes from Caballeronia sp. LZ001, assembly GCF_031450875.1. NCBI lineage: Bacteria > Pseudomonadati > Pseudomonadota > Betaproteobacteria > Burkholderiales > Burkholderiaceae > Caballeronia > Caballeronia sp. LZ001. Next base: position 4,110,375 of record NZ_JARTVX010000004.1, read on the forward strand.
GGTTGTGCCGCTTTTGAAGCTCGTCTCTCAGACTGGCAGCATCGCGAATGCCGCGAGCGCTAAGGGTTTGTCCTATCGGCATGCGTGGGGTTTGTTGCGCGAAATCGAGGCGCGGCTGGGCGGCGCGCTGATCCAAAAATCGCGCGGACGCGGGTCGGTCTTGTCGGAACTTGGCGAGTCCGTGTTGCGTGCGCAGCGCGTTTGCGGCGACCGGCTCGAAACGCCGTTGCAGTCCGTCGCAAGCGATGTCGCCAATGAACTCAATCGCAAACTCGCCAGTGGTCTCGCGCAAGTGCGCATTCATGCATCGCACGGCTACGCGGTCGCGACGCTCGTGCACGCGCTCGGCGAACAGCGCGTGCCGGTGGACATCAAATACCGCGAAAGTTACGAAGCCGTGAGTGCGCTGGCTCGCGGCGAGTGCGAACTGGCGGGATTTCATCTGCCGATCGGCCCGTTTCGCGCGACGTGTGCGGAGAGCTATCGTCCTTATCTCGATGCGGGCAAGCATCAACTCATTCGGCTCACGCGGCGCACGCAGGGCCTCTTCGTGCCGAAGGGCAACCCAAAGCGGGTGACGGGACTGCGCGATCTCGCGCGCAGCGACGTGCGCTTCGTGAATCGTCAGCCGGGCTCGGGCACGCGCATGCTGCTCGATTTGTCCTTGCGCGGCGTCGGTGTCGATCCCGATCAGATCAACGGTTACGCGACCACCGAACTCACGCATTCGGCCATCGCCGCGTTCGTCGCAAGCGGCATGGCCGACTTGGGCTTTGGCGTGCAGCCCGCCGCGCAGCACTTCGCGCTCGACTTCATTCCGATCATCGACGAGGACTACTTCTTCGCATGCGAACGCGCGCGGCTCAACGAGGCGCGGCTTGCCACCGTATTGCGCGTGCTACGCAGCGACGCGTTCAACGACAGCGTGGCGCATCTGGAAGGTTACGACCCGGCGCGTTGCGGCTCGCTCGTCGATATCGAAGAAGGTTTGCGCGGCTGAGACACTCGCCGCCGCGCGCGGGAGAAACGAACGGTAAGAAGAAGCCGGCTCGGAAGAAACTGCTGGCGGCGGTGAATTGGGTTAACCTAACGCTTTGCTGTCGACTCAACCCTGTTCCAGACGCGGCTGTCCCGCGCGAAATTCCGCCATGAAACTTACGTTGCTCGCTTCCACCACCGCTGCGCTCGTCGCCGGTGCGTTCTATCTGATTCCCGTTGCGTTTGCCCAGAATTCGCCTGGCGTGCCGGGCGGCGTGCTGCAAGACCAATTCCGCCTCAACGAGCATCCGCAAATGCAGTTTGCGGCTTCCGCGCCAACCGATAAGTATCAAAAGGGCAGCTCGCCCATGCGCCGTCGCGGCGACCTCGGCGACCCGGACGGCTGCAATCTGAAGTGCCCGAAGGACGGCACCAACTGATCGCCATTCTCACTTCTGCGACCGCATTGCCGAATGCCGGACAGCGTGTGCGGTTGCAGCAAAATCTTCCCCTTACCTTCGTGCCATAACCGCTTTGCACTGACGCGACGCGGCAGGACGTGTGCGCGCAGTCACACATGCACTTTCAACGTCTTACGCATCGACTGAAAAACGCTATGTGATGGCGGGCGTTTGGTATGACCTCCGGAGTACCTTATGACGGCGTGCTCCCGTGTGCTGTTTTGCGTGGGCATGGCTCATTAGTCATAAAACACAAAAAACAGGAAGTGCGCTGGCCGCCGGATGATGCGAACCGGCGGGCGGCGACGGGGACCACGATACTTTGGGCAAAGCGTGTGGCCACTGAGCGCACTTCGGATCAGCCGAGGGACTGCAAAATGCGTATTCTCCAGGTCATACTGGCGCCCCGACTATCCGGGGCCGAAGTGCTTGCCAAAGGCGTCGCGATCGGGCATCAGCGATCGGGCCACGACGTCTGCATCGCATCGCTGATGCCGGAACACGACGACTTCAAACACATCAGCGCGGAACTCGGTTCGCACGGCGTGATCTGCCTTTTCCCGACGAAAAACCCCGGCAAGCTCGGACGCTTGCTGTTCTTGCATCGCGCGATCCGTCAGTTCAAGCCCGACATCATCTTCGCGCACGCCACCATTCCCGCGCTCTACGTTCGCGCCTTGCCGACGCGGGTGCCGATCGTCTGGGTCATGCACTCCGGCGCGAACGATTTCGCGAACCGGGCGCTTTTGCGCGCCGAGCGATTGCTGTCGAGCCGGGCGAAGGCGGTGATTGGCGTGTCGCAGAAGAATATCGACAACTACGTGCAAGAAATCGGGCTGCATCCTTCGATGATCGTCGTGCCCAACGGCGTCGATGTCTCCCGTTTCGCCGACGACGCGCAACCGTCCATTCCCGTGGCCGCCAAGCAGATCGTGCAGGTGGGCCGCTACATTCCCGAGAAGAATCAGTTGCAGACGGTCGAAGCGTTCGCGCGCGTCGCGCGCGCCGAGCCGGATGCGCGACTGCTGCTGTGCGGTGTCATCGAAAATCTCGACTATCACAAGGCGGTCGTCGATCTGGTCGCGAAACTCGGGCTTGGCGATCGCGTGAAGATCGAAGGGCCGCAGATGAACGTCGCGCAGATTCTGAAGGCGTCGAGCGTGTTCGCCATGCCCTCGAGCTTCGAGGCGCATAGCATCGGCTTTCTGGAGGCGCTGGCGTCGGGCATTCCGGTGGTCGCGAGCGCGATTGCATCGTTCGCCTTCGCGGGTGGTTTTCCCGGCGTGCAATTACTCGATACCGCCGACAGCGACGCCTACGGCCACGCCTTGCTCGATGCGCTCAATCAGCCGCGCGCGACGCGCCCGCTCAACGGCCTGACCCTGCAGAGCACGGCGGACAAGTATCTGGCGATCGCGCGGGACGTTCTGAACTTGCGCGTGGGCCTTAGTTGAGCGTCGGCTTGTTGAACAAGTACGCGCCGCATCGGTTGCCCGGTCGGCGCGTTTGATTTGGTGACGACGAACGCGCTTTCACTGCCCCCAGTAAGCCAGCGTCTTGAGCCACAGCGACTCGGAAAACAGCCCTGGCAATTCGCCCCAAATTTTCACCGGCCCGAGCTTGAACGCCGTATCGAATTCGTAGCCGTAGAGACTCGGCGCGCCGCCCGTGTAATAGAACTCGCCGAGCAACGCGTTCGCGCGCTTGAACAGCACCAGCGTGGCGTGATCGTCGTGTTCGGCGACGCGCGCGATTGCGGGCATTGAATCCGCGTAGGACGTATCGGCGAGCGTCGTCGTCTCGATGGCCGGGCCGAACGCCTTGCCGCCTTTCATCGTGAAGACGCGCGTGCTCGCGCTGTCCCCACGCGGTTCGAGCACGGCCAGATCGTCGATGCCGTCGCCATCGATATCGCCCGCCACGACCTTGGCGAACGGCGCGCGCAACTGCGCATAGACGTTCGTGCGATAGCTCGGCGCGAAGGCGCTTCCGTCACTCGCGAATTGCGAGAGCGCGAGCGCGCCGTCGATATTCTCGATCGCGAGAAGCCCCACGTGCTTCGATTGCGCGACGCGAGCCGGCATGAAACGCGCGCTCTGACTCAACTGGCTCGCCTTTAACCACAGCGCAGGCGCGTTCGCCGTCGCGCCGCCCGACGTCAGCACCCAGAGGTCGAGCCCCGCGTCCTTGCTTTTCTGCGCGATCATCACGTCGGCGCGGCCGTCGCCGTTGAAATCGCCTGCCACGTATTGCTGCGCGATTTCGGGCGTCCATGCCGCGCTCGTCTGAAACCACAAACGGGGCGCCTCGAAATGCGTGCCGGCGCTTTTTAAAAGCCAGAACGCGGTGCCGCCGTTGCGCGGCGTGATCGCCATCAGATCGGCGCGGCCGTCGCCATCGAAATCGCCCAACAGAAAGCGCGCGCTGTCGAAGCAAAGCGAATCGGCATTGCAGGTCGGCGCGGTGGCTTGCGGGTCGAACGGCACGGCGTTCAGAAACCACGGCGACGCCCGGTCGAAGCGCGACATTTCCGCCACCCAGACGTTGAAGCCGGGCCCGTCCTTGCGCCGCTGCACATACACGGTGCTGTCGCGGCCTTCGCCACGAACGTCGCCGAAGAGGGCGCCTTCCTGCCGCGTGTCCGTCCACACCGTTTGCGATGACGGCGACCAACGATACTGCGCCGTCAGCATCGAACAGCGGCTTGCCGTCAGTAAGTCGTTTTTCTCGCCGAGACAGTGATCGAGCGGTGTGTACACGAAGCCGAAGTCCCACGGCGTCCAGTGCTGTACCGCGCTTTCCGGCTTGCAGCTTTCCTCGACAAGCCCGTTTTCCCGTTCCGCGATACACCCGCGCGTCGCCGCGCTCACGAAGAGCGCATCGTTTTTAGCGCCCGGCGCGGCGGGCAACTGTTGCCAGAACCAGTTTTGCGTCGCGGCGCCTGTGCATGCGGCGAGCGTCGGTGCCTTACCCGCACCGGCCGATGTCAGGCAGCGGCTCGAGTATTCGTTGACGAGCTGGAACGGGCGCAACTGGAACTCCGGACCGGCGTCGTTCGCATGGGCCATGCTCCAGTAGCGGCGCGCGACCCAGTTGCCGTCCCACATGTACTCGCCGAAGACGTGACCGGCGTCGTTGCCATCGATCGCGAAATAGCTGCCGACGACATCGCGCTTTCGCAGCGTCTGCGCGGCGTCGAGATTCTTCGGCAAGCCGCCCGTCGGATAGGTGACGTGATAGCCGATCGGCACATCGCGCTTCAGGCTCTGCGCAACCACACGCGTGATGCGCGCCGCGAGAATGTGATCCGGATGCTCCATGAAGGCGACCGTATCCGGATTGAGCGTGTAGATTTCCGTAGCTTGCGAGAGGATCGCGCGCAACGTCGCGGAAAGGGCGGCGCGGTCGTAAGTGGTCGAACCGGTGCCGTCCGCTTGCAGCGGATAGGTATTGAGCGTCTGCCCGCGATCCCACAGCAGACCGAGCGGCACCTTGCCGCCGCGCACACCGCCGCCGGGCAACCGCAATTCGAGCAGCTTCACGCGCGGCTGCTGCGTAAGCACGAGCTGATGCACGGGCTTCCCCGCGAGCATCACTGTCGATTCTTGCCATTTGTCCGGCACGCCTGCCATGCGCGCATAGGCGAGCTTCGTGCCGGTCTCGCGAAGCACGACGTAATCGAACTTCGCACCGTTTGCGCCGCCGATCAGGTGAACCGTCGTCACGCACCAGCCGGCGTCGAGCTTGTCGCTGATGCCGGGATTCACGAAGAGGAGATCGTCGTCCAGGTGGGCGACTACCGTAATGAGAGTGCCCGCGTGGCAATCGGCGACGGGCGGGGCCGCGCGGGCGCCAGCCGGGAGGAGCGCGCCGCATAGCGCCCACATCAAAGAAAGAATCAGATTGCCGATCCACCGTCTCGCTATGCTTCTGCGCATGCTTTCCCCGTAAGCGCTTATCGACGCGCCGATCGTCGACAGAATAAAGCAGAAGATTGCCGTGCGAACGAGAAATCGGTCAGTGGCCGAGCGAACATGAATGGGGCTGACGCGTCCAATCTCGCGGCACAGAAGGGCATCGCCTTGCGCCGGGCTTACGTGCATCAAGATAACTGCCGTAAGGCAGCGTTTTAGGACCGCTCTGATTCGAACAGTACTGGCCGCCGACTATTCTCTCGTCCGTAGCCGAGGTTGTCTCTGCCAGAGCTACGTCTCTCAAGGATGTTTGCCCCGCCCCGCGCGGGGCTTTTTTTTGGCTACTGGTTTCGCGGATGCGCTTATTCGCGCGGGTTGGCGAGCCGTGGCAAGAAAAAACCCGCGGTGCTTTCGCATGCGCGGGTTTCAAATGGGGTGGTGGAGGCGGCGGGAATCGAACCCGCGTCCAGAAGCACTCTACGAACAGTTCTACATACTTAGTTCTATCTTTTGATTTAACCGTAGCAACGCGGACGAACACGCTTCGCTACAGCGATTCACTAAATTTTCGACTTTGGCGTCGTGACGCCGACAAAGCTTAACTGACGTATATGACCTCTCGTGGTATTGCTACCCTAACCCGTCAGTAAGTTAGTGAGAGGACGGCGGCCCTTAGGCTGCCAGTGCGAACGTTTCGTCGTTTGCAGTTACGTTTTTCCCATTGATTAACGAGGTGACGGGTCCTCGGTATGCCCTGACCGCTTCGCAACCCCTGTCGAAACCAGGTCGCCCCCAAGCAGAACGGGGATTATCCCATGAAAAGCCATGTGAGGCGAACCGCGGCCACTTTCAAGCGATATCGCGCAGCAATTGCTGCAGTTCTTCTGGCGTGTCCACTACGTGAGTCGCGTGCCAGCGGTGCGGCGGAATGTCGTCGCCGCAATAGCCATAGGCCGCCGCCACGGTGATCATGCCGGCTGCAAAGCCTGCCTGAACGTCGCGCAAGTCGTCGCCGACATAGACGATTCGCTCCGGCGCCACATCCAGTAATTCGGCCGCGTGCAGAAGCGGCGCGGGATGCGGCTTCGAATGCGCCGTCGTATCGCCACAAACGAGACAACCGGCCCGCTTATCCAGTCCGAGCAGGGCGACGAGCGGTTCGGCGAAGCGCGTCACCTTGTTTGTCACGATGCCCCAGCGCACGCCGCGTGCATCGAGCTGATCGAGCAACTCGGTGATGCCGGGAAACAGCGTCGTTTCGATACACAAATCCGCTTCGTAGTTGGCGAGAAACTCATCGCGCATCGCCGCGAAATCGGGATGCTCGGGGCTGATCTCGAACGCGCCGCCCAACAACCCGCGCGCACCCGCCGATGCGTAAGGCCGCAGGGTTTCGAGGGGGCGCATTTCGAGTCCGCGATCGTGCCGCATCTTGTTGACGGCCGCGACGAGATCGGGCGCAGTATCGGCGATGGTGCCGTCGAGATCGAACAGTACGGCCTGGCAAAGCCCGAGCGAATCGCCCTCGGCGGCGCGCTGGGGCAGCGGGGTGGGATCGTCAGGCAGGGGCGTCGTCTGGACAACACCGTTCTGGTCTTCTTGGGTCATGGCGTCAGGCTTCCCGGCGGCAGGCCATCATGTAGTTGATGCTCGTGTCAGTAGACAGCCCGAAGTGGCGCGAGAACGGACGGTAGGTGATGCCTTTGATGTCGACCGGCAAGAGCGACGCCGTGCGCGCGAAGGTAGCGAGTTCGGACGGCTTGATGAAGCGCGCGTAGTCATGCGTGCCGCGTGGCAACATGCGCGCGATGTACTCCGCGCCGATCACGGCGAACATATACGCCTTCGCGTTGCGATTCAGCGTAGAGAAGAAGACCCAGCCGCCTGGCTTGACCAGCGCGGCGCACGCGGCAACGGTGCCCGCCGGATTCGGCACGTGCTCGAGCATTTCCATGCAGGTCACGACGTCGTAGGAAGCGGGTTCGCGCGCGGCCAGCGCTTCGGCTGCGATCTCCTCGTACGCCACCTCCACGCCGCTTTCCAGACTATGCAGATCCGCGACGCCAAGCGCACTCGACGACAAGTCGATGCCCTTGACCTTCGCGCCACGCGCCGCCATCGATTCCGACAAAATGCCGCCGCCGCAGCCGATGTCGAGCACCTGCTTGCTCATCAGATGCGCGTGCGCATCGATCCAGTCGAGCCGCACCGGGTTCAATTCGTGAAGCGGTTTGAACTCGGCGTTCGGGTCCCACCAGCGATGCGCAAGCTCGCTAAATTTCTGCAGTTCGTGGGGATCGACGTTGGTCATATTCTCAATTGCCCTTCTAAGTCGTGAATCGTTAAGGATCGAGTATATAGGCGCGGGAAAAGGGCGGCAAAAAGCTGAAGTGACGCGTCGCCGACAACTCGCTCGTTCCGTGCCACAGCCTTCGAGGCCGCCTGCGCCGGGGCCACGGTCATTGCGCTTTATTCGATGCGCGCATCTCACGGAGATTCACGAAAATCGCAGGCATAAAAAAACCCCCGCCGAAGCGGGGGTTCGATCCTGCGGCAATCAGCGCAATTACTGCGGCTGACGCGTCGTGCCGACAACTTCGACTTCCACGCGACGATCCGGTGCGAGGCAGGCGATGAGTTGCTTGCGGTTCTTCTGGTTGCAGCCCGTGGTGACCGGGTTGCGCTTGCCCTTGCCTTCCGTATAGATACGGTTGGCTTCGATGCCCTTGCTGACCAGGTAAGCCTTGACAGCTTGCGCACGGCGCAGCGACAGACGGTCGTTGTACTTGTCCGAACCAATGCGGTCGGTGTAGCCGGTAGCGACCACGACTTCCAGGTTCAGCGCGCCGATCTTCGATGCGAGATCGTCAAGCGCGGTCTTGCCAGCCGGCTTCAAAACTGCCTTGTCGAAGTCGAACAGAGCGTCAGCTTGATAGGTGACCTTCTGGCTTTGGATAACCGGGGGCGGCGGAGCGACCGGTGCGGGCGGCGTCGGCGCGACTGCGACCAGAGCGCCATCGCACTTCGCGTTGGCCGTGGCCGGGGTCCAGAATGCGTCGCGCCAGCAGAGTTCGTTCGTGCCGTTCATCCACACATACTCGCCCGTGCCGTTCACCCAGTTGTCGTTCACGGCTTGTCGCGAGGCCGGCACCGATTGCGCCGAGGCCGATGCAGCCATAACTGCGGTAGCTGCAATGAACGCGAGCTTTGAAAGTTTATTCATATTTCTCCTCTCGAAATTGAGATTACCGCAGGTTTACTGCGAGCCTGTAGACAAAGACAAGTCATACATTGCTCGGAGTATAACATTCCCTACGGAACAAAACGCGGCTGTGTAGACTTCGAGCAGTGTCTAACTTTGTGCGTTGGCATTTTGCCATATCGTTCCCTTGCAACGATAAAAATATCCCCGCACCCTCTGCGCCCGCAACCTTATGTGGTGCATGCGCAACAAGAAAGGGACAGGAGCCGGTCTTGGCCGCGGAAGGCGCGAAACGTGCGCACTTTATGTGCCCGCGAGCCAATATCTGCGTATCTTTATCGTCGGGTTTGTACTGCTTTGGCAAAACGACGAGGCGGCATCATAGCCCGCCTAAGTGACGAAATCAGTGAAACGTTCCCTGGTTTTTGTAAGTAATTGGAACAAGTGCATCTATCCCTCGTTCCTCAAGGTCGGGAACGGCGGTTGAGCGTCCCATACACTATGTATACGCCGAGCCTCCGGACGCGGATGTCGCGCATGTTAGAATCTTTGGATGCGCTGCGTTCGCAGCGCCGCAGCGTATGGCTTACGCGCCTGGCCGGCGCGGGTCGCGCGGCCGGCGGGCGAGGGCGAAACTCGAGGTAATGTTTTCGAATCGTCGGATCGCGCTGCTGTGTCGCTGCTGCACAGTTCAAGACACGGATAATGGATCAATTCGCCAAAGAGACTCTGCCAATCTCCCTAGAGGAGGAAATGCGCCGCTCATATCTCGATTACGCGATGAGCGTGATCGTCGGGCGAGCGCTTCCCGATGTCCGCGATGGACTGAAGCCCGTACACCGTCGCGCGCTGTATTCCATGCACGAGCTGAACAACGACTGGAATCGCGCGTATAAAAAGTCGGCGCGTATCGTCGGCGACGTGATCGGTAAGTACCATCCGCACGGCGACGCATCGGTGTACGAGACGATCGTTCGCATGGCTCAGCCGTTTTCGCTGCGCTACATGCTGGTGGACGGCCAGGGCAACTTCGGTTCGGTCGACGGCGACAACGCCGCCGCCATGCGTTACACCGAAATCCGCATGGCGAAGATCGGTCACGAACTGCTGGCCGACATCGACAAGGAAACCGTCGACTTTGGCCCGAACTACGACGGCAGCGAAAGCGAGCCGCTCGTACTTCCGGCGCGCATCCCGAATCTGCTGATCAACGGCTCGGCCGGTATCGCGGTCGGCATGGCGACGAACATTCCGCCGCACAATTTGCGCGAAATCGTCGACGCCTGTCTGCATCTGCTCACCACGCCTGAGGCGACGGTCGACGAACTCATCGAGATCGTGCCGGCGCCGGATTTCCCGACGGCCGGCATCATCTACGGCGTCGCGGGCGTGCGCGACGGTTATCGCACGGGGCGCGGTCGCGTCGTCATGCGTGCGACCACGCACTTCGAAGAGATCGATCGCGGCCAGCGCATGGCCATCATCGTCGACGAGATTCCGTATCAGGTGAACAAGCGCACGCTGCTCGAGCGCATCGCCGAACTCGTCAACGAGAAAAAGATCGAGGGCATCTCCGACATTCGCGACGAGTCCGACAAGAGCGGCATGCGTGTCGTGATCGAACTCAAGCGCGGAGAAGTGCCGGAAGTCATTCTGAACAATCTGTATAAGCAGACGCAGCTTCAGGACACTTTCGGCATGAATCTGGTCGCGCTCGTCGACGGCCAGCCCAAGCTGCTGAACCTGAAGGAAATGCTGGAATGCTTCCTGTCGCATCGGCGGGAAGTGCTCACGCGGCGCACGGTCTACGAACTGCGCAAGGCGCGCGATCGCGGACACGTGCTCGAAGGCCTCGCGGTGGCGCTCGCGAATATCGACGAATTCATCGCGATCATCAAGGCCGCGCCGACTCCGCCTGTGGCGAAGCAAGAGTTGATGAACCGTCCGTGGGATTCGTCGCTCGTGCGCGAAATGCTCACGCGCACCGAGACTGAGGCGACGGGCGGGCGTATTGCGTATCGTCCGGAAGGACTGAATCCGGCCTACGGGCTGCAGGAAGATGGGCTCTACAAGCTGTCGGACGTTCAGGCGCAGGAAATTCTGCAGATGCGCCTGCAACGCCTGACGGGTCTCGAACAAGACAAGATCGTCGCCGAGTATCGTGACGTGATGGCGCAGATCGCCGACTTGCTCGACATCCTTGCGCGGCCGGACCGTATCCGTCAGATCATCGTCGAAGAACTGGGCCAGGTACGCGCCGAGTTCGGTGACGAGCGTCGTTCGCGTATCGAGTTGAATGCAACCGAGCTGAACACCGAAGACCTGATCACGCCGCAGGAAATGGTCGTGACCATGTCGCATACCGGCTACGTGAAGTCGCAGCCGCTTTCCGAGTACCGCGCGCAAAAGCGTGGCGGGCGTGGCAAGCAGGCCACGCAAATGAAGGAAGACGACTGGATCGACACGCTTTTCATCGCGAACACGCACGATCACATGCTGTGCTTCTCGAACCGCGGTCGCGTGTACTGGATCAAGGTCTACGAAGTGCCGCAAGGCTCGCGCAATTCGCGCGGCCGGCCAATCGTCAACATGTTCCCGCTGCAGGAAGGCGAGAAGATCAACGTCGTGCTGCCTATCAAGGACTTCTCGGCCGACAAGTTCGTCTTCATGGCCACTTCGCTCGGCACCGTCAAGAAGACGCCGCTCGAAGCGTTCAGCCGTCCGCTCAAGAAGGGCATCATCGCGGTCGGTCTGGATGACGGCGACTTTCTCATCGGCGCGGCCATTACCGACGGCGCGCATGACGTCATGCTGTTCTCCGATTCAGGCAAGGCGGTACGTTTCGACGAGAACGACGTGCGCGCCATGGGCCGCGAAGCGCGCGGCGTGCGTGGCATGCAACTGGAAGACGGTCAGCAGGTCATCGCCATGCTCGTGGCCGGCGACGAAATCCAGTCGGTGCTCACCGCGACGGAAAACGGCTACGGCAAGCGCACGCCGATCAACGAATACACACGCCATGGCCGCGGCACGAAGGGCATGATCGCGATCCAGACTTCCGAGCGCAACGGCCGCGTGGTCGCCGCGACGCTCGTCGAGCCGGAAAGCGAGATCATGCTCATTACGACATCGGGCGTGCTCATCCGCACGCGCGTGTCCGAAATCCGCGAAATGGGGCGTGCAACTCAAGGTGTTACACTCATCAGCCTTGACGAGGGCACCAAGTTGTCGGGACTGCAGCATATCGCGGAGGCGGAAGCCGAAGTGGAAGCAGAAGCTGAAGCACTCGACGAGGGCGACACCGGCACGAACGGCTTCGCCGCCGCGCCGGGCGACTCAGAAAATGATGAAAACGGCGAAGACGCCTGATATTTTTTGTGACGCAAGCTTCTCGTATTCGCTTTTGAAAGCCTGAATTGGTTAAGCTGCGCGACTCGGGCCTGTTGTCGGCGCTGTGCTTCGTTATGTGCGAAGCCAGCGTCGAAAATCTGAAGGCTCGTCGCCGGTGCAGAACTGGATATTTTTTACAGGGAGTAATGATGCAAGGACGTTTCAAGCAGTGGATGTTGCTGGCCGCTTTCGTGCCGACTTTCGCGATGGCTCAGTCGCTTCAGAACCAGGCGCCGAACCAGGCGGCAGCTCCGGCACCGGCCGCAGCAGCCCCGGTTGATCCGGCCAAGCAAGCCGCGATCAAGGACCTGCTCGACGCGATCGACGCGCAGAAGCTGGTCGGCGCGATCGGCAACAGCGCGCAAATGCAGTCGAAGCAACTCGTCCCGGCAATCCTGTCGGACGCGCTGTCGGAAAACAAGTCGCTGAACGACAAGCAGAAGCAAGCTGCCGTTCCGACGCTGCAAAAGAATGCAGTGCCGAAGCTGGTTGACTCGGCAGGTCAGGTGTTCGCAACTGACAGCTTCCGTCAGGACGCAATGAAAGCTCAGTACGACGCATACGCGAAGTACTACACGACCGATGAAATCAAGGACCTGACCTCGTTCTACAAGAGCACGACGGGCCGCAAGTTCATTCAGGTTCAAGACCAAGTTGGTCGCGACGTGGTCAATGGTTTGATGCAGAAGTACATGCCGCAAGCCATCAAGGCAACGCGCACGCAAGCCGACCAGGAAGTGGCAAGCGTCAAGCCGGGCAAGTAAGCACGGTGGCATAGTCTGGAAGGCTCGCGCATTGGCGGGTTTTCAGGACAGTGCGATAATGGCTGTTTGCGCGCAAGCGCAAGCAGCCATTTCTTTTTTAGGCGCGGACAACGAGCTTTTCAGCTCATCGTTTCAGGCTCCGCGTCTGTCGAACGAGACAAATCGGGATCTCCAGATGCGCGTGTTCAATTTCTCCGCCGGCCCGGCCGCCTTGCCAGAAGAAGTGTTGAAGCAAGCCGCCGATGAAATGCTCGATTGGCAAGGCAGCGGCATGAGCGTGATGGAGATGAGTCACCGCGGCGCGGAGTTCACGTCGATCCATGAAGCGGCGCTGACCGATCTGCGAGAATTGCTTAAGGTGCCGGCGTCGCATCGCATATTGTTTCTGCAGGGCGGTGGCATTGGCGAAAACGCCATCGTGCCGATGAACATGCTCGGTACGAAGAAGACCGCCGATTTCGTCGTCACCGGTTCATGGTCGACCAAGTCGTTCAAGGAAGCGCAGAAGTACTGCACGCCGCATCTCGCGGCGACTGGCAAGACCGAGCAGGGCTTCACGCGCGTGCCTGCGTTGAGCGAGTGGCAGCTTTCGGACGATCCCGCTTACGTGCATCTGTGCACGAACGAAACCATCGACGGCGTCGAGGCCTTCGAAATTCCCGATCTCGGCGACATTCCGCTCGTGGCGGACGCGTCGTCGCACATTCTTTCGCGTCCCATGGACGTCGCCAAATACGGCGTGCTCTTCGGCGGCGCGCAGAAGAACATCGGCATGGCGGGCGTGACGGTCGTGATCGTGCGCGAGGATCTGCTCGACCGCGCGCTGTCTATCTGCCCATCCGCATTTGAGTGGAAGATCGTCGCGGAGAACAATTCGATGTACAACACGCCGCCCACTTACGCGATTTACGTCGCTGGCCTCGTCTTCAAGTGGCTGAAGAAACAGGGCGGCCTGGAAGCCATGGAAGCGCGCAATCTCGAAAAGGCGACGTTGCTTTACGACACCATCGATTCCAGCGATTTCTACGTCAACAAGGTCGACCGGAACGCGCGCTCGCGCATGAACGTGCCGTTCTTCCTCGCCGACGAATCGCGCAATACCGATTTCCTGACCGGCGCCAAGGCGCGCGGTCTGTTGCAACTGAAGGGCCACAAGTCCGTCGGCGGCATGCGGGCATCGATCTACAACGCGGTGCCGGTCGAGGGCGTGAAAGCGCTCGTCGAGTACATGAAGGAATTCGAGCGGACCAGCGCGTAAGCCTCATCGCTCCTTTAACTGCCTCTGCCCCAAGCACCGCATGGACGACGATCTCAATTCAAGACTCAAACCGCTGCGTGAACGCATCGACGCGCTCGACGCGCAACTCATCGCGCTTTTGAATCAGCGCGCTTCCGTCGCGCTCGAAGTCGGCGAAGTGAAGAAGCATTTCAACGCGCCCGTGTTTCGGCCGGAGCGCGAACTGCAAGTCATCGCGCGTCTGCAGGAAATGAGCGACGGCCCGCTCGCCGACGCGCACATCGCCGCGATCTGGCGCGAGATCATGGCCGCGAGCCGCGCGCTCGAACAGACTATCCGTTCAGCGTTCCTGGGCCCGGTCGGCACGTATAGCGAACAGGCGATGTTCGAATACTTCGGTCATTCGATCGAGGGCCTCGCGTGTCCGTCCATCGACGAAGTGTTTCGCTCGGTCGAAGCGGGCGCCGCGCAATATGGCGTCGTGCCGGTCGAGAATTCGGCGGAAGGCGCGGTGTCGCGCACGCTGGACTTGCTGCTGGAAACGTCGCTCTTGATTGGCGGCGAACTCGCGCTGCCGATTCACCACAATCTTTTGACCGCGTCCGGCACGCTCGAAGGCGTGAAGCGCGTCTATGCGCATCCGCAAGCGCTCGCGCAGTGCCAGCACTGGCTGACCGCGAACGCGCCGCAGCTCGAACGGCAGGCGGTGTCGAGCAACGCGGAAGCGGCGCGTATCGCGGTGGGCGACCCGGCCGTCGCGGCCATCGCTGGCGACCGCGCGGCCACGCATTACGGCTTGGGCGTCGTTTATTCGCAGATTCAGGACGACCCGCACAACCGCACGCGCTTCGTGATAATCGGTCGCGAACCGACGGGGCCGAGCGGTCACGATCAAACTTCGCTCATCGTGACGGTGACCAATGAATCGGGCGCAATGTTCAAGCTCCTGGAGCCGCTCGCAAAGCACGGCGTTTCCATGACGCGCTTCGAATCGCGGCCCGCGCGCGCCGGCACGTGGGAGTATTACTTCTATATCGATATCGAAGGGCATCGCGACGATGCGTTCGTCGCCGCCGCGCTCGATGAACTTGGGCGCAAGGCCGCGTTTCTGAAGATTCTTGGGTCCTATCCGCGCGCGCGTTGACCCGAGTTTTCGCGGGCCGCCGCTCGATTCGGGCAGCGGCCGATTTTTCCAGCGTCGAACGGCGCGCACTTATCGATGTTCCGTGGACGCATTCTCTTTCAATAAACTGATTATTTTCGGCGTCGGCCTGATCGGCGGATCGCTTGCGCGCGCGTTGCGCGAGCGCGCGGGAATCGAAGGGCGCGTGGTCGGCGTCGGACGCTCGCTGCGCTCGGTCGAACGCGCGCTCGAACTCGGCGTGATCGACGAAGCCGTCGCGCTCGACGACGACGCGGCGCTCGCGCGCGCGTTGCACGGCGCGGATCTCGTCTTGATCGCGGCGCCCGTCGCGCAGACCGAACCGCTGCTCGCGCGCATCGCGCCCTTGCTCGAAGCGCGGACCATCGTTACGGACGCAGGCAGCACCAAGAGCGACGTCGTCGCGGCGGCGCGCGCGGCGCTCGGCGTAAAGCTTGCGCAGTTCGTGCCCGGGCATCCGATCGCCGGGCGCGAATCGAGCGGCGTCGATGCCGCCTTGCCCGACCTTTACGTGGATCGCAACGTCGTGCTTTGTCCGCTCGCCGAAAACGCGCCGGCCGATGTCGACCGCATCGCCGCGATGTGGCGCGCGACCGGCGCGGCGGTGCATCGCATGAGCGAGACGCAGCATGATCGCGTGTTCGCGTCGGTGAGCCATCTGCCGCACGTGCTCTCGTTCGCGCTCGTCGAGCAGATTTTGGAAGCGCCCGACGCCGAGCTGAAGTTTTCTTTCGCCGCGGGCGGATTTCGCGATTTCACGCGCATCGCGGCATCGAGTCCGGAAATGTGGCGCGACATCTGCGTGGCGAATCGCGCCGCGCTGCTCGCCGAACTCGACGATTACGCCGCCGTGCTCGCACGGTTTCGCGCGGCCATCGATGCGTCGGACGGCGCGGCGCTCGAAGCGGCGTTCGCGCGTTCGCGTGTCGCCAGAAAAGAATGGCAGGAACGCGGCAGCATCAAGACGTCCGGCGATCCCGCCGCGAAATAAGGAAAGACCATGGAACATCTCGATCTCGGACCCTTCTCCCGCGCGTCCGGCACGGTGCGGCTGCCCGGCTCGAAGAGCATCTCGAACCGCGTGCTTTTGCTCGCCGCGCTCGCGAGCGGCGAAACGCAGATCACGAATCTGCTCGATTCCGACGACACACGCGTGATGCTCGCCGCGCTGCAAACGCTCGGCGTTACGCTTCTAAACGACGGCGAACGCGTCATCGTGAACGGCACGGGCGGCGCGTTTCCGTCGAAGAAGGCGGAGCTGTTTCTCGGCAACGCGGGCACGGCGGTGCGGCCGCTCACGGCGGCGCTCGCGGTCAACGGCGGCGAATATCGCGTGCATGGCGTGCCGCGCATGCACGAACGGCCAATCGGCGATCTGGTCGATGGCTTGCGTCAGATCGGCGCGAAAATCGACTACGAGCTCAACGACGGCTTCCCGCCGCTCAAGATTCATGCGGCGAAAATCGCCATCGACAAACCCATCCGCGTACGCGGCGATGTATCGAGTCAGTTTCTGACCGCGCTTTTGATGAGCCTTCCGGTGATCGAGGGGCGTGACGCGCCGGTGACCATCGAAGTCGAAGGCGAGCTGATTTCGAAGCCGTACATCGACATCACCATCCGGCTGATGGAGCGTTTCGGCGTGCAGGTCGAGCGCGACGGCTGGGCGCGCTTTACCGTGCCGGCCGGCGCGGGCTACCGGTCGCCAGGCGCGATCATGGTCGAAGGCGATGCATCGTCCGCGTCGTATTTCCTAGCGGCGGGCGCGATCGGCGGCGGTCCGGTGCGCGTGGAAGGCGTGGGCCGGGCGAGCATCCAGGGCGATGTCGGTTTCGCCGACGCGCTCAATCGCATGGGCGCGAACGTGATGATGGGCGAAGACTGGATCGAAGTGCGCGGCGTCGAGTCCGACGACGGCAAACTCGCGCCCATCGACATGGACTTCAACCTGATTCCCGACGCGGCGATGACCATCGCCGTGGCCGCGCTCTTTGCCAACGGCACGACCACGCTGCGCAATATCGCTAGCTGGCGCGTGAAGGAAACGGACCGCATCGCCGCGATGGCAACCGAGTTGCGCAAGGTCGGCGCGACGGTGGAAGAGGGCGCGGATTATCTCGTCGTCACGCCACGCGCCGAACTCACGCCGAACGCCGCGATCGATACTTACGACGATCACCGCATGGCCATGTGTTTTTCGCTCGTGAGTCTGGGCGGCGTGCCGGTGCGCATCAACGATCCGAAGTGCGTGAACAAGACGTTCCCCGATTATTTCGATCGCTTTGCGACGCTCGCCCACGCCTGAAAGAGACGCTCAAGACTCAAACGCCAACGAACGCCGCAACATGAAACGCGACCATTTCGACTTCAACGAAAGCAGTAATAACGGGCCAGAAAGGCCGAGAGCAATGAAACCGACCCGTCCATTCGACCCCACACCAGTAATCACCATCGACGGGCCGACCGCTTCGGGCAAGGGCACGGTCGCGGCGCTCGTCGCGGCCACGCTCGGCTTCCACCTGCTCGACAGCGGCGCGCTTTATCGGCTAACGGCCTTGGCAAGCCTGAGCTACGACATCGACACGGACGACGCAGCCGCGCTCGCAAAGCTCATCGGCGCGCTTCACATCACCTTCCGCGAGGGCTGCGCGCAGCTCGACGGCGTGGATGTATCGAGCGAGATTCGCGCCGAGGAAGTCGGCAACCGCGCGTCGGCGATCGCCGTGCATCCGCAAGTGCGGCAGGCGCTCGTCGCGCGGCAGCGGGCGTTCCGCAAGCGTCCGGGTTTGGTCGCCGATGGCCGCGACATGGGCACCGTCATCTTTCCCGATGCCACGTTGAAAGTGTTTCTGACCGCAAGCGTCGAAGCACGCGCGACGCGCCGGCATAAGCAATTGATGCAAAAAGGTTTTTCTGCTAATATGGATGACTTGCTGCGAGATTTGCGTGAGCGCGACGCCCGGGACTCCAACCGGGCCACCGCACCGCTCAAAGCCGCGGTGGACGCGAAGACGCTGGACACCTCCGGTTTGTCGGTCGATCAGACGGTGGAACAAATCATCGGTTGGTACAGCGCGGTTCGTGTATAGCGGTTCGTTTTTAGCGAGTTGTGAAGAACAGTAGTCAGTTGTAGACGCAAGGTGCTCTTCCATGTGGCGGAGCGTGTTTCAACCCCTTAACCCCGCATCGCCTCGCGCACTTACCCGGCCATATTCCGGCTCTTCGGAAACTTCAAAGGCCATCGCGCAAAAGCCGTGCAAATATCGATTTTTATGTCCGACCTGCAAACCTCTACCCCGAATACCGAATCTTTCGCGGCTCTGTTCGAAGAGTCGCTGACCAAGCAGGACATGCGCGCCGGCGAAGTGATCTCCGCCGAAGTCGTGCGCGTCGACCACAACTTCGTGGTCGTGAACGCTGGTCTCAAGTCCGAAGCCTACATTCCGCTCGAAGAATTCCTGAACGACGCGGGCGAGGTTGAAGTGCAGGCGGGCGACTTCGTTTCCGTCGCAATCGACGCGCTGGAAAACGGCTATGGCGACACCATCCTGTCGCGCGACAAGGCGAAGCGTCTGGCTTCGTGGCTGTCGCTGGAAAAGGCCCTCGACAACAACGAACTCGTGACCGGCACGATCACGGGCAAGGTCAAGGGCGGCATGACCGTGATGGTCAACGGCATCCGCGCATTCCTGCCGGGTTCGCTGGTCGACACGCGTCCGGTCAAGGACACGACGCCGTACGAAGGCAAGACGCTCGAATTCCGCGTCATTAAGCTCGACCGCAAGCGTAACAACGTCGTGCTGTCGCGCCGCGCTGTCATCGAAGCGACGCAAGGCGAAGAGCGCGCAAAGCTGCTCGAAACGCTGAAGGAAGGCGCGATCGTGGAAGGCGTGGTCAAGAACATCACCGACTACGGCGCGTTCGTTGACCTCGGCGGTATCGACGGCCTGCTGCACATCACCGACATCGCATGGCGTCGTGTGCGTCACCCGAGCGAAGTTCTGTCGGTTGGCCAGGAAGTCACCGCCAAGATCCTCAAGTTCGACCAAGAGAAGAACCGCGTTTCGCTCGGCATCAAGCAACTGGGCGACGATCCGTGGGAAGGCATCTCGCGCCGTTACCCGTCGGGCACGCGCCTGTTCGGCAAGGTCACCAACATCACCGACTACGGCGCATTCGTCGAAGTGGAATCGGGCATCGAAGGCCTGGTTCACGTGTCGGAAATGGACTGGACGAACAAGAACGTTGCACCGTCGAAGGTCGTGCAGCTGGGCGACGAAGTCGAAGTCATGGTTCTGGAAATCGACGAAGACCGCCGCCGTATCTCGCTCGGCATGAAGCAATGCAAGCCGAATCCGTGGGATGACTTCAGCCGCAACTTCAAGAAGGGCGACAAGATCAGCGGCGCCATCAAGTCGATCACCGACTTCGGCGTGTTCATCGGTTTGCCGGGCGGCATCGACGGCCTGGTTCACCTCTCCGACTTGTCGTGGAGCGAAACCGGCGAAGAAGCCGTGCGCAAGTACAAGAAGGGCGACGAAGTCGAAGCCGTTGTTCTGGGCATCGACGTGGACAAGGAACGCATTTCGCTCGGCATCAAGCAGCTCGAAGGCGATCCGTTCAACAACTTCGTCGCGATCAACGACAAGGGCGCTATCGTCGACGGTACGGTGAAGTCGGTGGACGCGAAGGGTGCGGTTATCACCCTGACGGCGGACGTCGAAGGTTATTTGCGTGCTTCGGAAATCGCGCAAGATCGCGTGGAAGATGCTCGCAACGTGCTGAAGGAAGGCGACAAGGTCAACGCGATGATCATCAACATCGATCGCAAGTCGCGTGGCATCAACCTGTCGATCAAGGCGAAGGATTCGGCCGAACAGCAGGAAGCCATTCGTGGTCTGCAGACTTCGGACTCGAACGCCGCCGCCACCGGCACGACCAACCTCGGCGCGCTGCTCAAGGCCAAGCTTGACGGCCAGAACAGCTAAGCCTTAACGGTACTGCTGCAGTATGACCAAATCGGAATTGGTCGCCCAGTTGGCGTCGCGATTTCCGCAACTTGTCCTTAAGGATGCGGATTTCGCGGTGAAGACGATGCTCGATGCGATGTCGGAGGCTTTGGCCAACGGTCATCGTATCGAGATTCGCGGCTTCGGCAGCTTCGGGCTCAATCGCCGTCCGTCGCGCGTCGGGCGCAATCCAAAGTCGGGTGAGAAAGTGCTGGTACCGGAGAAATTCGTGCCGCACTTCAAGCCGGGCAAGGAGTTGCGTGAACGCGTGGATGGTCGTGCGGGTGAGCCGCTGAAGGAGTCGAATGACGACGATGCGGACGATCTCTGATCGGCGCCCATCGTCCCCGTGATCAACTTGATCTCAGGTTCGCGGCGTCCGGCCACGAGGCAATCGACCAGAAAAGCACCCTGCGGGGTGCTTTTTTTATTGCCGGCCCAAGTTGCGCGGCCTTAAAGCGGCACGTTACGGGTGCGGCATTTGCTCAGCCATCGCCTGCTGATCAATTTCAACGATTGGTGATAGCCCTTTCGCGCCCGATGCGTTCCAATTGAGGTCGGCGCGCCGCAGGTGCTGGCGCGCGAAGGCATCCATTACAATACCGGTCACTTTGACCTGGTTATCATCCGCGCGGGCTTGGCATCATGCCAACCACTGACACGCGCGACCGCTCCTGGAAAACCGTACATGAAATTCATCGTCTGGCTGATCCGTGTCCTGGTATTCGTGCTTCTGCTCGTGCTGGCGCTCGCGAATCGCGACCCCGTCACGCTGAACGCGCCCGGAGGATTTCAATGGCAAGCGCCGTTGATCCTGATCGGCCTTGCATTCTTCCTCGTGGGCTTGCTGGCGGGACTGGTTTCGGCTGTGCCGAAGATGCTGCGTTTGCGCATGGAAAACGGGCGCCTCAAGCGCGAGTTGCGTGTCGCACGCGAGACGCCGGTGGTGAAGGAAGAGCCGCCCATGCCGCCGCTCATCTAAAGAAATCATTCGCAACTGTCCCGGCGAGCGCCGTGAGGGTTGTTAAAAAGCAGACACCTAACCGACTCTTCGACAAAAGCGCATGGATCTAGACTTCTGGTGGCTGCTCGTCATTCCCGTTGCCTTCGCTCTCGGCTGGATGGCGTCCCGCTATGACCTGAAAACGCTGCTATCCGAAAATGCGAACCTGCCGCGCTCGTATTTTCGCGGCCTGAATTTCCTGCTCAACGAGCAACACGACAAGGCGATCGACGCGTTCATCGAGGTGGCCAAGCTCGATCCCGAAACCATCGAACTGCACTTTGCGCTCGGCAACCTTTTTCGGCGGCGCGGCGAAACCGATCGCGCGATCCGCGTGCATCAGAACCTCTTGAGCCGTGCCGATCTTCCCGTAGCCGAGCGCGATCACGCGCTCTATGAACTCGGTCAGGACTTTCTGAAGGCTGGGCTGCTCGATCGCGCCGAGGAAACTTTCCGCTCGCTCGAAGCCGGCGAATACTCGCTCGGCGCGCAACGTGCGCTTCTGACCATCTACGAAATCGAAAAAGATTGGCCGAAGTCGATCTCGACCGCCGAGCGCATCGAAAAGATGGGCGCGCCGTCGCTGCATATGGAGATCGCGCATTTCCATTGCGAGCTTGCGCAGGAGGCTTTGCAGCGCAAGAATCCGGAAGGCGCGCGCGACGAGTTGAAGCTCGCGCTGGCGTCGAATCCGGATAACGTGCGCGCAACCATTCTCTCGGGCGATGTCGAAGCCGCCGCCGGCAATGTCGAAACGGCGATCGAAAGCTGGAAGCGCGTGGAGGCGCAGAACGAAGCGTATCTGCCGCTCGTCGCCGAGAAGCTGATGAAGGCGTACAGCACGCTTGGCCGCAAGGAAGAGGGCGTCGATTTGTTGATCGATTACGCGAGCCGTTATCCATCGAACGATTTGCTCGATGTCGCGTACAAGCACGTCCAGGAGTTGCGCGGACTCGACGCGGCGCACGCGCTTGCGAGGAAGCAAATGGAAAGCGCGCCGAACCTCGCGGGCATGACGCGTCTGCTCGAAGCGCAGGAAGCGACCGCCGAGGAGCCGCGCCGCGGCGAGCTCGAACTCATGCGCACGCTCGTCAAACAGCGCACGAAGAATCTGCCGCGCTATACATGTCAGACCTGCGGCTTCCGCGCGCGTCTATTCTATTGGCAATGCCCCGGCTGCAGCGGCTGGGAAACCTACGCGCCGCGCCGCGTGGAGCCGATCACCAGTTCCGCCTGAGGGCGGACGCGCTCGAGAGCGCGAGGCGTCGTCTCCGCCACCGGCATTTCAGGAATCAGTTAAAAGCGTATGAAAATCACCATCGTCGGCACGGGTTACGTCGGTCTGGTTACCGGCGCGTGTCTCGCCGAAATCGGCAATGACGTGTTTTGCGTGGATGTCGATCCGCGCAAGATCGATATTCTCAACAACGGCGGCGTGCCGATCCACGAGCCGGGCTTGCAGGAAATGCTCCGGCGCACGCGCGCGGCGGGTCGTATTCAGTTCTCCACCGACGTGCAGGCAAGCGTCGAGCATGGCGAGATCCAGTTCATCGCGGTCGGCACGCCGCCCGACGAGGATGGTTCCGCCGACTTGCAGTACGTGCTCGCGGCGGCGCGCAATATCGGCCGCTATTCGAACGGCTTCAAGGTGATCGTCGATAAATCCACGGTGCCAGTCGGCACGGCGCTGCAGGTCAGCAACGTGGTCGAAGCCGAACTAAAGGCGCGCGGACTGGAAGGTTCGGACGAACACGGCTTCTCGGTCGTGTCGAATCCGGAGTTCCTCAAGGAAGGCGCCGCCGTGGACGACTTCATGCGGCCGGATCGCATCGTGATCGGGATCGACGACGACGAGAACGGCAAGCTTGCGCGCGAGAAGATGAAGCGGCTCTACGCGCCGTTCAACCGGAATCACGAGCGCACGCTTTACATGGACGTGCATTCCGCCGAGTTCACCAAGTACGCGGCCAACGCCATGCTGGCCACGCGCATCTCGTTCATGAACGACCTGTCGAATCTCGCGGACATGGTCGGCGCGGATATCGAAGCGGTGCGACGCGGGATCGGTTCGGACCCGCGCATCGGCTATCACTTTTTGTATGCGGGCTGCGGCTACGGCGGCTCGTGTTTCCCGAAGGATGTGCAGGCGCTCGTTCAGACCGCGCGTGAAAACGGCCATCGGCTGCGCATTCTCGAAGCGGTCGAGGAAGTCAACGACGCGCAAAAGGAAGTGCTCGTCAACAAGATCGTCAGGCGCATGGGCGAGGATCTGCGCGGGCGCACGTTCGCCGTGTGGGGGCTCGCGTTCAAGCCCAATACCGACGACATGCGCGAGGCGTCGAGCCGGCGCATCGTCGAGGCGCTGCTCTCGCGCGGCGCGACCGTGCGCGCTTACGATCCCGTCGCATTGCAGGAAGCCGAACGCGTACTCGCGCTCGATCTGGCCGAGCGGCCCGACGACATCAAGCGTCTGCACTTCGTGCGCTCGCAGCAGGAAGCGCTGACGGATGCGGATGCGCTCGTCATCGTGACCGAATGGAAGGAGTTCAAGAGCCCGGACTTCGCGCATCTGAAGAGCGCGTTGAAAATGCCGGTGATCTTCGACGGCCGCAATCTGTATGAACCGGAAGCGATGTCCGAGATGGGCATCGATTACTACGCAATAGGACGTCCTCATGTCGCTCTCGACAGTAACGGCAAGCGCAGCTGATTCCGCCGACATTCCGGTGGTGCCGCGCGCGCGCATTTCGGCGGCGCGCGTGCTCGTAGTGGGCGACGTGATGCTCGACCGCTACTGGTTCGGCGACGTGAATCGCATCTCGCCGGAAGCGCCCGTGCCTGTCGTGCACGTGCAGCGCAAGGAAGACCGCTTGGGCGGCGCGGCCAACGTCGCGCGCAATGCGGCGGCGCTCGGCGCGCAGGCTGGCCTCTTGTGTGTGGTCGGGCATGACGAACCGGGCGAGCGCATCGTCGAATTGCTGGGCGAGAGCCGGGTCGCGGGCCATCTCGAACGCGATCCCGAACTGCTGACGACCATCAAGCTGCGCGTGCTGTCGCGGCAGCAGCAACTGCTGCGTGTCGATTTCGAAAACACGCCGAATCACGAAGTGCTGGCCGCGTGCCTCGCGCGCTTCGCGGAACTGCTGCCGCAGCACGACGTCATCCTCATGTCGGACTATGCGAAGGGCGGGCTCACGCACGTCACGCAGATGATCAGCGAAGCGCGGCAAGCAGGCAAGCCGGTGCTGGTCGACCCAAAAGGCGACGACTGGGACCGCTATCGCGGCGCGACACTCATCACGCCGAATCGCGCGGAGTTGCGCGAGGTGATCGGGCAGTGGAAGTCGGAAGAAGATTTGCACGAGCGCGTGAGCAAGCTGCGCGCGGAACTCGACCTGAGCGCGCTCTTGCTCACGCGTTCGGAAGAGGGCATGACACTCTTCACCGAGAACCAGGTGCTGCACACTTCGGCCGAAGCACGCGAAGTGTATGATGTCTCGGGCGCGGGCGACACCGTCATCGCGACCGTCGCGACCATGCTCGGCGCGGGTGTGCCGCTCGTCGATTCCGTGGCTTATGCGAACCGCGCGGCGGGTATCGTGGTTGGCAAGCTCGGCACCGCGACCGTCGATTACAACGAACTCTTCGCCTGACTCTTCGGGCAACTCGGGCAACTCCATCATGACCTTTATCGTTACCGGAGCGGCTGGCTTCATCGGCAGCAATATCGTCAAGGCGCTCAACGAGCGCGGCGAGCATCGCGTGATCGCAGTGGACAACCTCACGCGTGCCGACAAGTTCAAGAATCTCGTCGATTGCGAGATAGACGATTACCTCGACAAGACCGAATTCGTCGAGCGCTTCAGGCGCGGCGACTTCGGTCAGGTGCGCGCGGTGTTTCATCAAGGCGCCTGTTCGGACACGATGGAAACCGACGGCCGCTACATGATGGAGAACAACTTCCGTTACAGCCGCGACGTGATGGATATCTGTCTCGCACAGGGCGCGCAGTTTCTCTACGCGTCCTCGGCTGCGACGTATGGCGGTTCGAGCCGCTTCGTCGAAGAGCGCGAATACGAAAAGCCGCTCAACGTCTACGGTTATTCGAAGCTGCTGTTCGACCAGATCGTGCGTCAGGTGTTGCCGAAGGCGGGCAGCCAGATCGTCGGCTTTCGCTACTTCAACGTCTACGGTCAGCGCGAAACGCATAAGGGGCGCATGGCGTCCGTGGCGTTCCACAATTTCAATCAGTTCCGCTCGGAAGGCAAGGTCAAGCTCTTCGGCGAATACAACGGTTATGCCGCAGGCGAGCAGACGCGCGATTTCGTCTCCGTCGAGGACGTGGTCAAGGTGAATCTGTACTTTCTCGATCATCCGGAGAAGTCGGGCATCTTCAATCTCGGCACGGGCCGCGCGCAGCCGTTCAACGACATCGCCTCGACGGTCGTCAACTCGTTGCGCGCACTGAATGGCGAGGCCGCGCTCTCGCTGGCGGAGCTCGTGCAGCGCGGCTTGATCGAATACGTACCGTTCCCGGATGCGCTGCGCGGCAAGTATCAATGCTTCACGCAGGCGGACCAGTCGCATCTGCGCGCGGCCGGTTACGACGCGCCGTTTCTGACGGTGCAAGAGGGTGTCGATCGCTACGTGCGTTGGCTATTCGGCCAGCTATAAAGGCAATCGAAGTCTCTCTACACTGGGTCTCGCGGTCGGCACTGTTCGCCGGCCGGTTCTTCTGGAGACTCAGTCATGTTCAAGCAAGCATTCTCAACGATCGTCGCGCTCGCGCTCACCTTTTCCATCGGTTCCGCGCTCGCGGCGGTCGATGTCAACACCGCCAACGCCGACGCCCTGCGCGGCATCAAGGGCATCGGCCCGGCCATGGCGAAAGCCATCCTCGATGAACGTCAGGCGCACGGCCCCTTCAAGGACGCGTCCGATCTCGGCTCGCGCGTGAAGGGCATGGGCGGCAAGACCGTATCGCGCCTGGAGGCCGAAGGACTGAGCATCGGCGCGGCGCCGAAAGCGGCAGCGCCCAATTCCGTGAACGCGACGCCGGTCTCGGCATCGACGGCGGCGAAGCCCGTGGTCGTCAAGAAATCAGCCGGCGGCTCTTTCCTCGCATCAAAAAAGCTCCTTCAGCCTCGGATGGTTTGGGCTCCCCGCGGTCTGTCTCGTCGCGGGGTTTTTGCATGAACGCCGATGCGCCCGGCATTCCATCCGTGCAAGAGGGGTGAAGAACATGGAAAGGACCGCTGGGCTACAATCGACGGATTCCCATACCAAATCCCCACGAAGATCGCACGCGGTGTGACCTTTTCGGCGGGATATGAATCCGGTCCGCTTATGGCTTACATGACTATCGAAGACACGATCGGCAACACGCCGCTCGTGCAACTCGTCCGCGTCGTGGACGATGAAATCCGCAGCCGCAACAACGTCGTTCTCGGCAAGCTGGAAGGCAATAACCCGGCGGGATCGGTGAAAGACCGTCCGGCACTGTCGATGATCAGGAAAGCTGAGGAACGCGGCCGCATCAAGCCCGGCGACACGCTGATCGAATCGACGAGCGGCAACACTGGTATCGCGCTTGCCATGGCTGCGGCAGTGCGCGGCTACAAGATGGTGCTGATCATGCCGGAGGACTTATCCATCGAGCGCCGGCAGAGCATGGGCGCGTATGGCGCGCAGATCATCCTCACGCCGGTCACGGGCGGCATGGAATACGCACGCGATTTGGCCGACCAGATGCAGCGCGATGGCCGCGGCATCATCCTCGATCAATTCGCCAATCCGGACAATCCGCTCGCGCACTACGAAACCACTGGGCCGGAACTGTGGAAGCAGACGGAAGGACGCATCACGCACTTCGTCTCGTCGATGGGCACCACGGGCACGATCATGGGCGTGTCGCAGTTTCTGAAAGAGAAGAACGAGCAGATCGAGATCGTCGGAGCGCAGCCGGAGGAAGGCTCGCGCATTCCGGGCATCCGCAAATGGCCGGAAGCGTATCTGCCGAAAATTTTCGATCGTAGCCGCGTGGATCGCGTCGAGAACGTGAGTCAGGCAGCGTCGGAAGCGATGGCGCGCCGGCTGGCATCGGTCGAAGGCATCTTCGCGGGCATTTCGTCGGGCGGCGCGTGCGAAGTTGCGCTGCGCGTGGCGCGTCAGGTCGAGAACGCGACCATCGTGTTCGTGGTGTGCGATCGCGGCGACCGCTATTTGTCTACAGGCGTGTTTCCCGCGTGAGTCCTTCCGCGGCTGCAATGAAAAAAACCCCGGCGCGCCGGGGTTTTTGCTTGGTGCCAAAGAAGCGCTTACTGCGCGCCTGTTGCCATGCGCGCCTTCACGGCCTCGCCAAGCTGATACACCGCGAGCGCATAAAAGAAGCTGCGGTTATAGCGCGTCAATGCATAGAAGTTCCTGAGCCCGAGCGTGTATTCGGTGGCGCGGCCCGGCGTGGGCAGATCGACAACCGTAAGCGGCGTGCCGGCTTCGGCATCGACATTAAGGCCCGGCTGGTCGATTATCATGCCCGCTTTCGTCAGTTGCGCGAGCGACCAGCGCGGCTCCGGCTGACCGTTCGCGGCCGCTTCCGCGATACCCTGACTGCCGACATCGCCCGCGATTTTCCACACCACCGGTCGCCCGGGTTCCCAACCGTTCTGCTTCAGATAATTCGCGACACTGCCGATGGCATCCGCCGGACTCGTGCGCAGATCGATACGGCTGTTGCCGTCGTAATCCACCGCATATTGCACGATGCTGCTTGGCAGAAACTGCGGAATGCCGATCGCGCCCGTGTACGAGCCGAGCACGGTGGTCGGGTCGATTTGCGCGTCGCGCGTCCAGACCAGCAGGTCTTCGAGATTCTTGCGGAAGGTCGCCTGACGGTCCACGCGATTCGGCACATTGGGGTAGTCGAACGTGAGCGTGGTCAGCGCGTCCAGCGCGCGGAAGTTGCCCATGTATTTGCCGTAGATCGTCTCCACGCCGATGATCCCGACGATCACTTCCGGCGGCACTCCGAACTGCTCGGAGGCGCGCTGCAGCGTCGCCTGATTCGCGCGCCAGAATTTCACGCCCGCGTTGATGCGCACCGGCTCGATGAAGCGCGCCTGATACGCGCGCCAGTTCTTGGCGGACGGCGTGGGCGAAGGCAGCACTAGCTTGACTGCCGTCGCCGAATAACTGACGTGATTGAAGAGGTCGTGCAGCGCGGCGGAGTCGAAATCGTAGCGCGCGACCATGTCGTTGATGAACGCATCGACATTCGGGTTGTTCGCGTAGCGCTGCGGAACGATCTCTTCCTCGAAATCCTGTCCTTGCGGCGTTGCGGTTTGCGGTTGCTGCGACTGCGCCCACGCGCTGTTGCCGCCAAACGTGGCGATCGCGCAAACGAACGAGGCGAGAAGGGCGCGCTTGAGCGAGACAGGAGAGACGAACGGGGCGAACTGAAAAGTCATAGTCTGCGTGGTTGTGCGATAAGGGGCGTAGCCGGATGTTCGAACGGTCAGACGCCTGCTGAACGGTGCAACGATCCGCAACGTTTCTCAACGGAACGCAGCGGCCGGCGACATGCCGTGCACGCATGCAAGGCTGCCTTCGGCTCGGGGCAGTATAACCGACGCATGGAGCCCGGACTGCCGTGGAGAGCGAGAAGGCGGCCGTTTCGAACGGTGTGGTAACTTAACGTCAAATGCGCGGCGCGGGATACGCGTATGACGAAAAAACACGAGACGAGAGCCGACCCCGACGGCACTGCGAGACATCATGGCCACCGGCTTTTACTCCCACCCCGACTGCCTCAAGCATGACAACGGCGAGTGGCATCCCGAATGCGCGGCGCGTTTGCAGGCGATTGAAGATCAACTGATCGCAAGCCGCATCGACATGCTCGTCGAGCGCGAGGAAGCACCGCTCGCCGGGGAAGCCGACCTAGCGCGCGTGCACACGCAGTCGCATATCGATTACATCAAGAGCCGCACGCCCGAGCATGGCAGAAGCGAACTCGACCCGGATACGTCGATGTGTCCGCAGTCGTATCGCGCGGCCTTGCGTGCGGCGGGCGCGGCGATCGCGGCGACCGATGCCGTCATCGAGGGCCGATACGAAAACGCGTTTTGCAGCGTGCGTCCGCCGGGTCATCATGCCGAGCCCGCGCGCGCGATGGGCTTTTGTCTCTTCAATAACGTGGCCATTGCGGCGCGGCACGCGCTCGAAGTGCACGGTCTGCAGCGCGTCGCCGTGATCGATTTCGACGTGCATCACGGCAACGGCACCGAAGCTGCGTTCACGGGCGACTCGCGCGTCATGATGTGCAGCTTCTTCCAGCATCCGTTCTATCCGTTCACAGGCGCGGACAATCACGCGTCGAACATGGTCAACGTGCCGCTGCCCGCGCGCACCAAGGGCATGGCAGTACGCGAAGTGGTCGACCTGATGTGGCTGCCGCGCCTCGAGGAAT
Organism: Caballeronia sp. LZ001; assembly: GCF_031450875.1. Taxonomy (NCBI): domain Bacteria; kingdom Pseudomonadati; phylum Pseudomonadota; class Betaproteobacteria; order Burkholderiales; family Burkholderiaceae; genus Caballeronia; species Caballeronia sp. LZ001. The sequence goes on from NZ_JARTVX010000004.1 coordinate 4,139,962, forward strand.
TCAAGCCGCAGATGCTGTTCGTCTCGGCGGGCTTCGATGCGCACCGCGAAGACGATCTCGGCAACATGGGACTCGTCGAGGACGATTACGCGTGGATCACCGAAAAGATTCGCGCGGTGGCCGAGCGTCATGCACAAGGGCGCATCGTCAGTTGTCTCGAAGGCGGCTACAACCTCTCGGCGCTCGGGCGCAGCGTCGTCGCGCATCTTCGAGCGCTGGCCGAAATCTAGCCTGTCACGGATGCGTGCGCGCATAGTCGGCGCGCACGAGCGTCCAGTCGATGAGCGCGCGAATCACGCGATCGCGGTCCAGGTCGTTGAGCGTCTCGTGATAGCTGCCGTCGACCATTTCGAGCGTGCTGTCGGTCGAGCCCGCATTGGCTTCGAATTCACGGCTGCCGGCCGGATCGCAGATGACATCCGCCGTGCCATGAAACACCAGAAGCGGCAACTTGATGAGATCGCGCTTTGCCGCGATGCGCTCCATCGCCGCGAGAATCTGCGCGCCCGTGCGAGCTGGAACCGGACCGTGATGCACGAGCGGATCGCGCCGGTTCGCCTCGACGACGCCGGGCGCGCGCGAGAGCAGCGCGGGATCGATCGAGAACGCGGGCCAGCGCGGCATCAGCGTGCCGACGATGCGGTTGAGCGTCGTCTTCCAGCGCGGCGTGCCGCTGCCAATGCGCAATGCCGGGCTCGACAAAATCAATCCAGCCAGCTTCTTCTCGCTCCCGCGCTCGGCGGCATGGAGCGCGGCAATCGCACCGCCCATGCTGTGGCCCATCAGAAAGAGCGGCGTGTCGGCGGGCGGTGTCGTGGCGCAGGCTTCGAGAAGAACTTGGGCATCGAGCAGATAGTCGGTGAAGACGCGCACCCACGCACGCTCGCCCGACGACTTGCCGTGACCTCGCAGATCGATTGCGAACAGTTCGATGCCCGCCGCGTTGAGCGCTAGCGCCAGCGCGTCGTAGCGGCCGGCGTGTTCGGCAAGGCCATGCACGAGCGCGATGCGCGCTGTCGGCTCTAGTGGAGGCTTCGGCTGCCAGCGGTGCAGAAAGAGTTCGACGCCCTGGCGTGTGGTGACGGTGCTGGTCGAGTAGACGTTGGTTGGCATGCGGTGAGCTTCGAAGTGATCGGCTGCGGCCAGGCATCAAGCAAATTCGATTCAGTAATTAAATCATCGAAATTCATTATTAAACAGAATGTTGATGCTCCGGTAAAATCCTGCGGCTGAACAGCAACGAAGTTAGAACGAGCGGCGGCTGGCTGCGCGGACGCTACAGTGTCCGCGAAAGCCTCCCGCCGTTTGTATTTTCCGGACCACGCATGAATCACGTCCTGGTCGAATGATCGAAATCCGCAATCTCTCACAGCGTTTCGCGAGCCCACGAGGCTGGGTCGAAGCGCTACACAACGTCAATCTGACGATTCCCGCCGGCGAAGTGTTCGGCATCATCGGGCGCAGCGGCGCGGGTAAGAGCACGCTGGTGCGCACCATCAACCTGCTGACGCGACCGAGCGAAGGCAGCGTCGTGGTCGATGGCCGCGATCTCATGACGCTCGGCAAGCACGACTTGCGCGCCGCGCGCCGTGACATCGGCATGATCTTTCAGCATTTCAACCTGCTGTCGTCGCGCACGGTGTTCGACAACGTCGCGCTGCCGCTCGAACTCGCGGGCAACAAGCGCGCGGAGATCGAGGCCGTGGTGTTGCCGCTGCTCGAACTCGTCGGCCTCACCACGCACAAGGACAAATATCCCGCGCAGATCAGCGGCGGGCAGAAGCAGCGCGTGGGCATCGCGCGCGCGCTTGCGAGCAAGCCGAAAGTGCTGCTCTCCGATGAAGCCACCTCCGCGCTCGATCCCGAAACCACGCGTTCCATTCTCGACCTGCTGCGCAAAATCAATCGCGAGCTCGGGCTCACGATCGTGCTTATCACGCATCAGATGGACGTCATCAAGCAAGTGTGCGATCGCGTCGCCGTGCTCGATGCCGGGCGCGTGGTCGAAGAGGGCAAGGTGGTCGATGTCTTCATGCAACCGCATCACGAAGTCACGCGCGCGCTGATCGGCGATGTCATCGCGCACGAGTTGCCGCCCGCGCTCAAGGTGCGCGTGGCCGAGCGTCTCAAGACCGGCAGCGGCCATTTGCTGCGGCTCGCGTTCACGGGCTCGGGCGTCGATCAGCCGATTCTCTCCGAGACCATCCGCCGCTACGAGCTCGACTTCAATATCCTGCATGGCCAGATCGACGAGATTCAGGGCCAGGCGTTCGGCTCGCTCGCGGTGCTCGCGGGCGGTCAGCCGGTGAAGGTCGCCGAGGCGATTACTTATTTGCGCTCGCAAGGCGTCGTGGTGGAGGAGCTTTCCCATGTTGAGTGAAATGTTCGACATGTTCGTGCAGTCGTTCTGGGAGACGCTGATCATGGTCGGCATCTCCGGGCTGATCGGCGCGGCGCTTGGGCTTCCGCTCGGCGTGCTCCTGTATCTGACGGATCGCGACGGCGTGCTGCCCAATCTCGCCGTGAATCGCGTGCTCGGCGGCTTCGTCAATGCCGTGCGCTCGACGCCGTTCATCATTCTGCTCGTCGCGGTCATTCCCTTTACGCGGCTCGTCGTGGGCTCGTCCATCGGTACGGCGGCGGCTGTCGTGCCGCTGACCATCGCGGCCGCGCCGTTCATCGCGCGGCTCGTCGAAACCGCGTTGCGCGAGGTAGATCGCGGGCTCATCGAAGCCGCTCAGGCCATGGGCGCGACCACGCGACAGATCGTCTTCAAGGTGCTGCTGCCGGAATCGTTGCCGGGCGTGGTGGCGGGGCTGACCATCACGTTCGTTTCGCTTGTCGGTTATTCGGCGATGGCCGGTGCAATCGGCGGCGGCGGGCTCGGCGACCTCGGCATCCGCTACGGTTATCAGCGCTTCTTGCCCGAAGTGATGCTCACGGTGGTCATCATCCTCATCGTGTTCGTGCAGCTCGTGCAGTCGTTCGGCGACTGGCTCGTGCGCCGTCTCAGTCACAAGTGAAGTTCGCATCAACCTCATAACGAAAGGTCAGTTCATGCAACGTCGATTCATTCTGAAGTTCGCCGCCGCGTTGTCCGCGGTCATGCTGGTCAGCGGCGTCGCGCATGCCGAAGACGCGATCAAGGTCGGTGTGACGGGCGGGCCGCACGCGCAGATCTTGGATGTCGTGAAGCAGGTCGCGGCGAAGAACGGCCTGAAGATCACGGTCATCGAATTCTCGGACTATGTGCAGCCGAACGCCGCGTTGTCCGCGGGCGACCTCGACGCGAACAGCTATCAACACTTGCCGTATCTCGATGCACAGGTGAAGGATCGCGGCTACAAGCTCATCAAGGTCGCCGACACGGTGACGTTCCCCATGGGCATCTATTCGAAGAAGATCAAGTCGCTTGGCGAGTTGCAGAACGGCGCGCGCGTTGCGGTTCCGAACGATCCTACCAACGGCGGCCGCGCATTGCTGCTGCTGCAAAAGCAAGGCTTGCTCAAGCTGCGCGCCGATGCCGGATTGAAGGCGACGCCTATCGATATCGTCGAAAATCCGAAGAAGCTGAAGATCGTCGAACTCGATGCCGCGCAGATTCCGCGCTCGCTCGCCGACGTGGACGCCGCCGCGATCAACACGAACTTCGCGATGGAAGCGGGTCTCAAGCCGAACGCGGATGCCATCGCGATCGAAGATCCGCATGGTCCGTACGCCAACATCATCGCCATTCGCGCGGTGGACAAGGACAAGCCTTGGGTCGCGAAGCTGGTGGCCGCGTATCACTCGCCGGAAGTGAAGCAGTTCATCGCCGGCAAATACTCGGGCGCGGTGATTGCCGCCTGGTAATCCAGCGAAAAGCGGACTGCGGGTTTTTTGGGATAGTGAATAGAACGGTCGTTCGATATTATTCGGCGTATGCCGATCGTGCGTCGCCTCGCCCACCCGTTTCGGCGGGGGAAGCGCACACGCAGCGCTCGTATAATGTGAGACTGGGTTGACTCAATCGATCGCCGAATCCGCAAGGAATCGGAAGAACAAGCTTCCTCCGTTAGCGCGGAGAGACCCTTTTGGAGCGTGTGGATGAAAATTCTGGTGCCAGTCAAGCGCGTGGTCGACTACAACGTGAAGGTCCGGGTGAAGTCGGACAACACGGGTGTCGATATCGCCAACGTGAAGATGTCCATGAACCCGTTCGACGAGATCGCCGTGGAAGAGGCGGTGCGTCTGAAGGAAGCGGGCGTGGCAACCGAAGTGATCGCCGTGTCGTGCGGCGTCACGCAATGCCAGGAAACGCTACGCACGGCGCTTGCAATCGGCGCGGATCGCGCCATTCTCGTCGAGTCCGCGGATGAGTTGCAGCCGCTTGCCGTCGCCAAACTGCTCAAGGCATTGGTCGATCAGGAAAAGCCCGAACTCGTCATCCTCGGCAAACAAGCAATCGACGACGACTCGAACCAGACCGGACAGATGCTCGCCGCGCTGGCAGGCTTGCCGCAAGCGACGTTTGCATCGAAGGTCGTCGTGGCCGACGGCAAAGCCACCGTGTCGCGCGAAGTCGATGGGGGCGCGGAAACGCTGTCGTTGAAGCTGCCCGCTGTCATCACCACCGACCTGCGCCTGAACGAGCCGCGTTATGTGACGCTGCCCAACATCATGAAGGCAAAGAAGAAGCCGCTGACGGTCGTGAAGCCGGCCGACCTTGGCGTGGATGTCGCGCCGCGACTGAAGACGCTGAAGGTCGTCGAGCCGCCTAAGCGCAGCGCAGGCATTACGGTGCCGGACGTGAAGACGCTGGTCGAGAAGCTCAAGACCGAAGCCAAGGTCCTGTAACGGAGACGCACGAAATGACGATTCTGGTAATTGCGGAACACGACAACGCGTCCATCAAGGCCGCGACGTTGAACACGGTAGCGGCGGCATCGAAAATCGGCGGCGATATCCACGTGCTGGTCGCGGGTGCGAACGCGCAGGGCGCGGCCGATGCGGCAGCCAAGATCGCAGGCGTTTCGAAAGTGCTGCTTGCGGATGCGCCTCAACTCGCCGAAGGTCTGGCCGAGAATGTCGAGGGCACGGTGCTGAATATCGCGAAGGACTATTCGCACATCCTCGCGCCTGCTACTGCCTACGGCAAGAACATCGCCCCGCGTATCGCAGCGCATCTGGATGTCGCACAGATCAGCGACATCACCGCCGTCGACAGCGCCGATACCTTCGAGCGTCCGATCTACGCGGGCAACGCCATCGCGACGGTGCAATCGAGCGATCCGATCAAGGTCATCACGGTGCGTGCAACGGGCTTCGATCCGGTGGCTGTGGAAGGCGGCAGTGCATCGATCGAGAAGATCGAAGCGGCAGCCGACGCTGGCATCTCGTCATTCGTCAGCCGCGAAGTCACGAAGCTGGATCGGCCGGAACTGACTTCGGCTTCGATCATCGTGTCGGGTGGACGTGGTCTCGGCAGCGGCGAGAACTACACGAAGGTGCTCGAACCGTTGGCCGACAAGCTTGGCGCGGCAATGGGCGCATCACGCGCGGCGGTGGATGCCGGTTACGTGCCGAACGACTATCAAGTGGGTCAGACGGGCAAGATCGTCGCGCCGCAGTTGTACGTGGCCGTTGGTATTTCGGGCGCCATTCAGCATCTGGCCGGGATGAAGGACAGTAAGGTCATCGTCGCCATCAACAAAGATCCGGAAGCGCCTATTTTCAGCGTCGCGGATTACGGCGTCGTCGGCGACCTGTTTTCGCTCGTGCCGGAACTGGTGAAGGAAATCGGCTGAGCGCGCGTCGCTCGCCGACTTAGAACCGAAAGGGCGCGACAATTGTTGCGCCCTTTTTGTATCGGATGAATGAGGAGACAAGAACGATGAGCTATCACGCCCCCGTCAAGGACATGCTGTTCGTCATCAAGGAACTGGCCGGTATCGACGGCATCGCCGCTTTGCCAGGCCACGAAGACGGCAGCTTCGATACCGCGCAAGCCGTCGTCGATGAAGCCGCGCGCTTTTGCGGCGAGGTCGTCGCGCCGCTCAACGTCGAAGGCGACCGCAATCCGAGCGCGTGGGCAAATGGCGAAGTCACGACCACGCCCGGTTTCAAGGAAGCGTTCCGTCAATTCGGCGAGGGCGGCTGGCAAGGCGTCGTGCATCCCGAGGAGTTCGGCGGACAGAACCTGCCGAAGCTCATCGCCACGCCGTGCATCGAGATGCTCAACTCAGCGAGCCTTTCGTTCGCGCTGTGTCCCTTGCTGACCGATGGCGCAATCGAAGCGCTGCTCACCGCAGGCAACGACGCACAAAAAGCCCGCTATCTGCCGAAGTTCATTTCCGGAGAATGGACCGGCACGATGAACCTCACCGAGCCGCAAGCCGGCTCCGATCTCGCGCTGGTACGCACGCGCGCCGAGCCGCAGGGCGACGGTTCCTTCAAGCTGTTCGGCACGAAGATTTTCATCACCTACGGCGAGCACGACATGGCGAAGAACATCGTCCATCTCGTGTTGGCGCGCACGCCTGACGCGCCCGAAGGCGTGAAGGGCATCTCGCTATTCATCGTGCCGAAGTTCCTCGTCAACGAGGACGGCTCGACGGGCGCGCGCAACGACGTGCATTGCGTGTCGATCGAGCACAAGCTCGGCATCAAGGCGAGTCCCACGGCCGTGCTGCAATTCGGCGATCACGGCGGCGCGGTCGGGCATCTGATCGGCGAAGAGAATCGCGGGCTCGAATACATGTTCATCATGATGAACGCCGCGCGCTTTGCCGTTGGCATGCAGGGCATCGCGGTTGCGGAGCGGGCGTATCAGCAGGCGGTCGCGTATGCGAAGGACCGCGTGCAAAGCCGTCCGGTCGATGGCTCATCGAAAGAGCCAGTGACCATCATTCATCATCCCGACGTGCGCCGCATGCTCTCCACCATGCGCGCTTATACCGAAGGCGCCCGCGCGCTGGCGTATGTCGCCGCGTCGCACAGCGATCTCGCGCATGGTCATCCCGATGAAAAAACGCGCAAGAGCCATCAGTCGATCTACGAATATCTCGTGCCGATCATCAAGGGATTCAGCACGGAGATGTCGGTGGACGTGGCGAGCCTCGGCGTGCAGGTGCATGGCGGCATGGGATTCATCGAGGAAACGGGCGCCGCGCAGCATTATCGCGATGCACGCATTCTGCCGATTTACGAAGGCACGACGGCCATTCAGGCCAACGACCTGATCGGCCGCAAGACGGTGCGCGACGGCGGCGCGACGGCGCAGGCGTTGCTCGCGCAGATCGATCAGACCATCGCTGCTCTTGCGGATACGGAGGGCCAGGCGTTCGTGTCGATGCATCGGCACTTGAGCGCGGGGAGCTTGTCGCTCGCGCGCTCGGTCGAGTTTATCGTCGCGAAGTTCAGAAGCGATCCGAACGCGGTTTTCGCGGGCAGCGTGCCGTATTTGCGGCTCGCGGGAATCGTGCTGTGCGGCTGGCAGATGGCGCGCGCAATGCTTACCGCGCAAAAAAAGCGCGGCGAGGACGAGCGCTTTTATGCGGCGAAAATCGCGACGGCTCAGTTTTTCGCGGAACACATTCTGTCGCAGGCGCCGGGCATCGAGGCATCGATTGTCAGCGCGAATGGGAGCGAAGGCGTGCTCGCGTTGAGCGAGGATCAGTTTTGATGTGAGCGACGAAGCTCATCGAACGCGAGCCGACGCCCGCGCATGAAAAAACCCCACGTCGTTCGCAACGTGGGGTTTTCTTCGTGCGCGGGCGCCTTCTCAAGCATAAGCGGGACGCGTCTTCACACCGACTTCGCCCATATAACGATGCACCGACAAATCGTCGGCCCGAATCGCGGGTTGCTTGCCGGACATCAGGTCGGCGAGCAGTTGGCCGGAACCGCACGACATCGTCCAGCCGAGCGTGCCGTGTCCGGTATTCAGATACAAATTCGGCACCGGCGTGCGGCCAACGATCGGCGTGCCGTCCGGCGTCATCGGGCGCAGGCCAGTCCAGAACTTGGCGCTGGCCGTATCGCCACCGCCGGGGAACAGGTCGTTCACGCACATTTCCAGCGTCTCGCGGCGCGCCTGCTTCAACGACTTGTCGTAGCCGACGATCTCCGCCATGCCGCCCACGCGAATGCGGTCGTCGAAACGCGTGATCGCGATCTTGTACGTCTCGTCGAGCACGGTCGAAATGGGCGCGCGGGCCGCATCGACGATAGGCGCGGTGAGCGAATAACCCTTGAGCGGATAAACCGGAATCTTGACGAGATCGCCGAGCAACTTCGGCGAATATGAACCGAGCGCGACGACGTAGGAGTCACCTGTCACGAGTTCCTTGCCGCATTGCACGCCGGCAATCCGGCCCTGGCTCATTGCAAGTGCGTCGATTGGCGTGTTGTAGCGGAACTTGACGCCCAACGCTTCAGCCATGGCGGCGAGGCGCGTGGTGAACATCTGGCAATCGCCGGTTTCGTCGTTCGGCAGGCGCAAGCCGCCCGTCAGTTTGTGCGATACCGCTGCGAGCGCCGGTTCTGCCTTCGCGAGTTCGGCCGACGAGAGCAATTCGAACGGAACGTTCGCGTCTTTCAACACCGCGATGTCTTTCGCCGCGCCGTCCAGTTGCGCCTGCGTGCGGAAGAGTTGCAGCGTGCCGCCGGTGCGGCCTTCGTAGTGAATGCCTGTATCCGCGCGCAAGGCTTGCAGGCAATCGCGGCTGTATTCGGCAAGGCGCACCATGCGGCCCTTGTTGACCATGTAGCGATCTTGCGTGCAGTTACGCAGCATTTGCCACATCCATTGAAGTTGAGTCATCGTGCCGTCGAGACGAATGGCAAGCGGCGCGTGCTTTTCGAACATCCATTTGACGGCCTTGAGCGGCACGCCCGGCGCGGCCCACGGCGACGCGTAGCCCGGCGAAATTTGCCCGGCGTTGGCGAAACTCGTTTCGAGCGCGGGGCCGGCTTCGCGGTCGATGACCGTGACTTCGTGACCCGCCCGCGCCAGATAATAAGCACTGGTCACGCCGACGACGCCGCTTCCGAGAATAACGATACGCATGAGTTCTCCATCAGGATTCGATGAAACTGCCCGTTTGCGCGCAAGAAGTGGAACTGAGCCGCGGACGGAAGTTTGTGTAGTGTTATCGCCTATACTATTGATGTCGATATAGTTTTAGTTAATGTATTTGGCGGATTTTCAGGAAAAACGCATGAGAACACAGCGAAATCCGGTGCGTGCGCTCGATAAGCTCGATCACAAGATCCTGAATATTCTTCAAGCGGATGGCCGCATCGCGATGAAGGACCTTGCGGAGCGTGTCGGGCTGTCCGTCACGCCTTGTATCGAAAGGGTGAAGCGCATGGAACGGGACGCCGTGATCACGGGCTATTACGCGCGTGTTAATCCGACTCAGCTCGGTGCGGCGCTGCTGGTGTTCGTCGAGATCACGCTGGATCACAAGAGCGGCAATATGTTCGAGCAGTTTCGCCGCGAGGTGCAGCGCATTCCGGAAGTGCTCGAATGCCACCTCGTTTCCGGCGATTTCGACTATCTGATCAAGGCGCGGATCGGCGAAATAGCCGACTACCGCAAGCTTCTTGGCGACATCCTTCTACAACTGCCGGGCGCGGTGCAGTCGAAAAGTTATGTGGTAATGGAGGAGATCAAGGAAACGCTGATGATCCCGGTGGACGTGTGATTTTTTGCTTGCGATGACGTGTCGATACTGTATATTTGTACAGTACATTTTCTGCTGCGCTCATCGTAATGCCGACACCCGACCGTGAATTTCCTGTCGCGCCGCCCGCGCCGCTGAAAGGGCGCGGCGCGGTGACGAACATGCAGGGACGCTACGAGAAAGACGCGCGCGAACGCGTGGACGACGGCTGGCTACACGAAACGGACGGTGACGACGAGGGCGCGCCGCCGCTTCGCACACAAGTGTTCGAAGAACGCGCAAAGAGCATTTTGACGAACAACAATTCGCCCGACATACCGTTTAGCGTGTCGCTCAATCCGTATCGCGGGTGCGAGCACGGCTGTATCTATTGCTTCGCACGTCCGACGCATAGTTACCTTGGCCTGTCGCCGGGACTCGATTTCGAAAGCCGCATTTACGCCAAGATCAACGCCGCCGAACTTCTCAGGCGCGAGATCGGCAAGCCGAAGTACGAGCCGGAATCCATTGCGCTCGGCGTGAATACGGACGCCTATCAGCCCGTCGAGCGCGATCTCAAGATCACGCGCAGCGTCATCCAGGTGCTGCACGATTGCGGTCATCCGTTCGCGGCGATCACGAAGTCGTCGCTGATCGAACGCGATATCGATTTGCTGGCGCCCATGGCGGAGCGCGGGCAGGTCATGGCGGCCATCACCGTGACTACGCTCGATGCAGACATCGCCCGCACGCTCGAACCGCGCGCGGCCACCCCCGCGCGGCGTCTGCGCACGATCCGCACGCTCGCCGAGGCGGGCATTCCGGTGGGTGTGAGTATCGCGCCGGTAATTCCGTTCGTCACGGAGCCGGATCTGGAGCGGGTGCTCGAAGCGTGTGCGGAAGCGGGCGCGAAGACCGCCAGCTACATCGTGTTGCGCCTGCCATGGGAAGTGGCGCCGCTTTTCAAGGATTGGCTCGCGGCGCATTTTCCCGATCGTGCCGACCGCGTGATGAGCCGCGTACGCGACATGCGCGGCGGCAAGGACTACGACGCGGACTTTGCCAAACGCATGAAGGGCGAAGGATTATGGGCGGACATGCTGAAGCAGCGCTTTCAACAAGCAACCAAGCGTCTGGGATTGAACGCCCGGCAGCGCGGCATTCTCGACATGTCGGACTTCAAGCCGCCGGCGTTCGTCAAACCGGTGCCAGACAAAGGCCAGCTCGACTTGTTCTAACGCCTGCGATCGTCGTCTATCGCCTACTGCGACAGTGTCTTCGCAGCTTCCACCTGGCTTTCGAAATAAGTCTGGAACGTCAGCGCGAGGCCGGTCATCAGCAAGAACGCGCCGAACAGCAATGAAAAAATGACGATGAAGATGACCGTCCAGCCCGAATTGCTTTGCCGGTTGGTATGCGCGTTGAATTGCGCGTCCCACTTGGCGTCGGGTCGAAGACCATAGACGATCGCGGAAAGAAACGCCGCCAGCAGCGACACCGCGCCGGGAAACGCCAGCACCCAGCCTAGAATCGAAGTCCGCTCCGTCGCCGCGAGCAACAGATAACCCACCGCGCCCAACACGATGCCGACGATATGCGCCCAGCCCCATTTGTCGCGCATTCCATACAGATAGAAACGGTGCAGTCCGATACTGCCAAAGAAAAACGCGAGCGCCGCCGTGAGCGTCTTCGAGCGGAAGTACGGGCAGTTCTGGTTGCCGGCCGGTTTCGGGCCGGTCTCGGTAGCGACGGACGAAGAAGTCATCAGCGAAAGCGGTGATATCGGTGGTGAAAATAGTGGCGCGCGCGCCGTCTTATCGCGGATTGCTCTGATTGCGCCAGGCGAGAATCCGACATCTTACGCTGCTCGCTTCGGCGGTCACACACTGGCACAATGCTGCACTGGCCGCCGCGGGGCTTTTGTCCTTGCGGCGCGCCGTTTGAAGCGTTCCAAACCCGAACTGCGCGCGATAATCACGTTAAGTGTTTGTTGGAGCGTCGGTTTCCGCTATAATCGCGTGTTCTGGTAGTTCCGAACCCCGGTTTTCAAGGATTTCAGCATGGTCATCATCCGCTTGGCTCGTGGCGGCTCGAAGAAGCGCCCGTTTTACAACATCGTCGCAACCGATTCGCGTAGCCGCCGTGACGGCCGCTTCATCGAGCGCGTTGGTTTCTACAACCCGGTCGCGACCAAGGGCGAATCGCTGCGTATCGCTCAAGATCGTCTGACCTACTGGCAAGGCGTTGGCGCGCAACTGTCGCCGACCGTCGAGCGTCTGGTCAAGCAAGCTCAGCAAGCTCAACCGGCTGCTTAAGTGCTGGTTAGTTTGTCGACTGAAGTTCAGTCGTTCAAGGTATTCCGCTTCAAGGTCTGCTGATGCCCGCGCGTAATTCCGAATCCGGCAACGTCGCTGGCAATGTCAGTCGGCCGAAGCCGAAGCAAGAAGAAAATGCCAGCACGTTTGGCGCGTTCGTCCGGAAACCCGGCGCGCGTCGCGTGACGGCGGACGCTTCGGGCGAAGGCAAAGCGCAGGAAGCATCGGCGGGGGTCGAGTCGGTAGATGGTCTTCCGGAAGACGCGGTGGAAATCGGTTTTATCGCCGATGCCTACGGTCTGAAGGGCTGGATAAAGATCGTTCCGCACGCCAACGGCAAGCTGGGCGGCGACGCGCTGCTCGGTGCGAAGAACTGGTGGCTCGTCAAAGGCCGCGAGCTCAAGTCCGCACGTTGTGTTCAGTCTAAAGTGCACGCGGATACCATCGTCGCGCGCCTGTCGGGCTGTGACGATCGCGACGCCGCGTTGTTGCTGAAGGGTCACGCGGTCTACATCGCTCGCAGCGACTTCCCGAAGCTCGACGACGAAGACGAGTTCTACTGGGTCGATCTGATCGGCCTCGATGTCGAAAACGAAGCGGGCGTGGCGCTTGGCCGTGTCGCCGACATGATCGACAACGGCGCGCATTCCATTCTGCGGATCGAGTATCCGAGTACCGACAAGGATGGCAAGCCCGTCACCGAAGAGCGGCTCATTCCGTTCGTCGGTGTGTATGTGAAGACGGTGGATCGGGCGGCGAAACGCATCATCGTCGACTGGGACGCCGACTATTAACCCGGTGCTCGTCATCGGCAAGTTACGGAGAGAGCGATGCAGTTCGATGTCGTAACGCTCTTTCCCGAAATGTTCCGCGCGCTGACCGACTGGGGCATTACCAGCCGGGCAGTGAAGCAGGAGCGGTTCGATTTGCGTACGTGGAATCCGCGCGACTTCACCACGGACAATTACCGCACCGTCGACGATCGCCCGTACGGCGGCGGCCCCGGCATGGTCATGCTGGCACGTCCGCTAGAAGACGCGATCGCGGCCGCGAAAACCGCGCAGCGCGAGCAAGGCATCGCGACGACGCGCGTCGTGATGATGTCGCCGCAAGGCGCCAAGCTCGATCACGAACGCGTGATGCGCATGGCCGCCGAGCCGGGCCTCGTGCTGTTGTGCGGTCGTTACGAAGCAATCGACCAGCGTCTGATCGATCGTGAAGTAGACGAAGAAATAAGCCTCGGCGACTTCGTGCTGTCAGGCGGCGAATTGCCCGCCATGGCGTTGATGGACGCTGTCGTGCGCCAGTTGCCCGGCGTGCTGAACGACGCGCAATCGGCGGTGCAAGACAGTTTCGTCGACGTACTTCTGGATTGTCCGCATTACACGCGTCCGGAAGAATACGAAGGCGCGCGCGTTCCCGATGTGCTGCTCGGCGGCCATCACAAGGAAATCGACGCCTGGCGCAGGCGCGAAGCATTACGCAACACATTCACGAAGCGGCCCGATCTGATTCACCGGGCGCGCAAAAGCAAGATGTTGAGCCGTGCCGACGAGGCATGGCTCGCAGATCTCGCGAAGACGGCGTCGAAGTCCGAATAGACTTCGAGCCGACGAGCGGGGCAAATGGGGGCGCTGAATTCAACCTCGGCGCCAGAAGTGAACCCATCCTCTACCGGGGCCTTATCAACGAAATCGCGCAAGCGAAATCTAGGCACACAACTCCGGCAAGATGGCACAAGGAGTCAGTAATGAATCTGATTGAGCAACTCGAGAAGGAAGAGATCGCGCGCGTTTTGGGCGAGAAATCGATCCCCGACTTCGGTCCGGGCGACACGGTCATCGTCAACGTGAACGTCGTCGAAGGTACGCGCAAGCGCGTGCAGGCTTACGAAGGCGTCGTGATCGCCAAGCGTAATCGTGGCCTGAACTCGAACTTCATCGTCCGCAAGATTTCCTCGGGCGAAGGCGTTGAGCGTACGTTCCAGACCTACTCGCCGCTGCTGGCGAGCATCGTCGTGAAGCGTCGCGGCGACGTCCGTCGTGCGAAGCTGTACTACCTGCGCGAGCGCTCGGGGAAGTCGGCACGTATCAAGGAAAAGCTGTTTACGAAGGACCGTACCGCCGCAGCCGCTGCAGAGTAAAGACTCAGCGTCCAGGCGCCGTACTGAAAAAGCACCCTCGCGGGTGCTTTTTTCTTTGGTGTGTTCAAATTGAATCTTCGACATCCTGGCTTTCGACCCGTGTCCACCGGCAAGACCTCGACTCCCCGCATTCTCGAACCTGAACGAATGCCCGTCCTCTCGACGGGCGCCGCGCTTCCCGCCATACCACCCGAGCGCCTCACGCCCGAAGGACTGCGAGCGCGTTTCGCACAGACGCTCGAATGGACGCAGGAAGCGCCCGAACAGCGCATCAAGGCCATCGGCGGCGATCCGCGCGTGGCTTCTGTTCTCGTGCCGCTCGTCGTGCGTGAAGGCGGTCTGACCGTGCTCCTGACTCAGCGGGCCGACCATCTTTCCGACCACGCGGGACAAATCAGCTTTCCCGGCGGCCGTCAGGAACCCGAGGACGCCGATGCCGCCGCCACCGCGCTACGCGAAGCACGCGAGGAAGTCGGCTTGGGCGCGGAGCATTGCGAAGTGGTCGGCGCGCTGCCGGACTATCTAACGGGAACCGGATTTCGCGTGACGCCTGTCGTTGCCTTGGTCTATCCGCCGTTTGCGCTCAAAGCCGATACGAGCGAAGTCGCCGATATCTTCGAAGTGCCGCTCGCGTTTCTGATGGACTCGGCAAACCACGAAGTGCGCGTTTTCCAATGGGAAGGTGGCGAGCGTCGTTTTTTTGCCATGCCTTACAAACCCGATGAAAAGACGGCTCCGTATTTCATCTGGGGTGCAACGGCTGGCATGTTGCGCAATTTCTACCGCTTCCTCGCCGCCTGACGCGTCGACGTGCGACGTTACGCGACCTTGCGATTGGTCAGCGCGTCTAAACGCATCGAACGCTGTGCTATCGTTACGCGAAACTCGAACTACTCCGACCGTTTCGGCGCACCGCATGACTTTTTTCTCTGTATTGCTGGCTCTTATCCTCGAGCAGGTGCGTGCGTTATCGCCGCACAATCCGATCTCGGCGTTGCTTCAGTATCATGCGGAAAGCACCGCCCATGGTTTCGACGCGGGCAAGGAAAAGCACGGCATCGTCGCGTGGCTGGTGGTTGTGTTGCCGTGGACGCTCGTGGTCGGGCTCATCTATTACGTGCTGTATCGGATCAACTTCGTTCTGGCGTTTTTCTGGAACGTGGTGATCGTGTACTTCACGCTCGGCTTTCGTCAGTTCAGCCACTATTTCACCGATATCCATCTCGCGCTCAATAACGACGACGTGCCGCGCGCCCGCGAGGTGCTCACGGAGTGGACCGGTCTCGATACCGTCGACATGCCGGTAAGCGAGATCGTGCGCCACACGCTCGTACATGCGGTGATCGCGTCGCATCGGCATGTGTTCGGCGTGTTCTTCTGGTTTCTGATTCCCATCGGGCCGGCTGGCGCGGTGTTTTATCGGATCGCTGAGTATCTGGCGCGTGCGTGGACGGAGCCGAATCCCGAGCGGACCGCAGCGTTCTCATCGTTCGCGCAGCGTGCGTTTTTCGTGATCGACTGGATTCCTACGCGGCTTACCGCGCTCGGCTTCGCAATCGTCGGCAATTTCGAGGATGCAATCTACGCGTGGCGCAATCACGCGCGTCAGTGGCCGGACCCGAACGAAGGCGTGTTGCTCGCGGCCGGCAGCGGCGCGTTGGGCGCGCGTCTCGCAGGACCGCTCGCCGAACCGCTGAGCGTCGAGGCGCTCGCCGTGGGCGATGCAAGCCCGCTGCCCGTCGGTGACGACTGCACGCCACGCACGCTCCAATCGGCGGTTGGCTTGGTGTGGCGCGCGGTGATCTTGTGGATGTTGATCCTGCTCATGCTGACCATTGCCGTCTGGCTGGCATAGCAAGGCATCAATCGTCCAGCGGATCGCGGTCCGTCTGGCACTGCCAGCACACGGTGAACTGCGCTTCGAGCCATTCGCCGCACTGACGGCATCGCCAGGGCCGGGCATTCGCTTCCGGTCCGCGCTTTGCACGCTCCAGAAGGCGAGTGGCCAGCGCTTCGTCGCGTTCATCGACGATCCAGATTTCCGGCGCGCATTGATCCGCCGGAATGTCACCCAGCGCGCCGTTTAAATACCGATTGTGTAACTCGCAAGGCACACCTGCGGTCGCGAGCACGTTCATCCAGTGTTGCGCCGTGATGAGGTTCGGTGCGCGCGTGAGCCGTTTCATCGAACGATCTGGCTTGCTTCGTGGACGAGCTGCGCATAAAGCGCATGCCGCGCCGGCCGAATTTTGCCGGTTTCGACCGCTTCGAGTACAGCGCAGCCCGGCTCCTGCAGGTGATGGCAGTTGTAGAAGCGGCAATGCCCTAGATACGGCCGAAAGTCAGCGAAGGCGCGTTCCAGTTGACCTTCGGACAAGTGATGCAGGCCGAACTCCTGGAAGCCAGGCGAATCGATGAGCGAGCCGCCGCCTGGCAATTCGTACAGACGCGTGAAGGTGGTGGTATGCCGGCCGCTGTTGAGCGCCGACGAAATCTCGCGCGTGGCGGCGTCGGCGTCGGGGATGAGCAGATTCACGAGCGTCGATTTGCCCATGCCCGACTGGCCGAGCAAGATCGTCGAGCGATCTTTCAGGCGCTCATCCAGTTGCGGATGCACTTCGCCGGGCGCCATCTTCGCGGACAGTTCGATCAGCGTGTAGCCCAGCGCGCGATAGGGCGCAAGTCGCTCGCGCGCCAGGGGCAACGCGCTTTCCACGTCGATCTTGTTGAGCACGATGAGCGCTTCGAGCCCGTGCGCCTCGGCGGCGATCAGCGCGCGCCCGAGCAGGTCTTCGCTGAAATGCGGCTCGGTGGCGAGCACGATCAGCAGTTGATCGAGGTTCGCCGCGAAGAGCTTCGACTTGAACTGATCGGACCGGTAAAGCAGGTTGCGCCGCTCGCCGATTTCGACGATCACGCCCTGATCCGCCGAAGACTGCTCGTAGATCACGCGATCGCCAACGGCGACTTCGCTCTTTTTGCCGCGCGGGAAGCATTGCAGCTTCGCGCCGCCGTCGTGCGGCGCGACGAGATAGTGCCGGCCGTGCGCGGCGATCACGGTGCCTTCCAGTCGGGCCTCCGCGGAAGCCGCGCCGCCTTGACGCGCGCCGCGGCCCGATGACACGCCACGCGCCGTCATGCGGCGTGTTGCATCAAGCGGTCGATGCGCTGCGAAGCGGGCGGATGCGAGTAATAAAACGCGGTGTAGAGCGGATCGGGCGTGAGCGTGGACGCGTTGTCTTCGTACAGTTTGACGAGCGCGTTGACGAGATCCTTCGGATCGGTCTGGCTGGCCGCGAAGGCATCGGCCTCGAATTCGTGTTTGCGCGAGCTCAGGCTGCCGAGCGGCGTGATGAAGAACATGAACACCGGCAGCACGAGCATGAACAGGACGAGCGCAAGTCCGTTGTTGCCGCCGACGAGCGACGGATGCACGCCGAGGCCTTCGTAAAACCACACGGTCTGCACGAGCCAGCCGAGGAGCGCGAGCATGGCGAGGCTGATGGCGAACATCACGACCAACAGCTTGAGCACGTGACGGCGCTTGAAGTGGCCGAGTTCGTGCGCAAGCACGGCTTCGATCTCGCTGCCGGAAAGGCGCGCAAGCAGGGTATCGAAGAAGACGATGCGCTTCGCCGCGCCGAAGCCCGTGAAATACGCGTTGCCGTGCGCGGAACGGCGGCTGCCGTCCATGACGAACAAGCCCTTTGCCGCAAAGCCGGTGCGCGACATCAGATTCTCGATACGAGCCCGCAGCGCCTCATCCTTGAGCGGCTCGAACTTGTTGAAAAGCGGCGCGATGAAAGTGGGATAGATGATCATCGCGAGCAATTGGAACGCAACCCAGACGATCCACGTGTAGAGCCACCAGTAGGTGCCGGCGCGATCCATCATCCAGAGCACGAGCAGCAGAAGCGGCGCACCGATGATCGCGCCCAGCACCGTGCCCTTCACGAGATCGAGAAAAAACAGTTTCTTCGACATACGATTGAAGCCGAACTTTTCCTCGATCACGAAATGGCGGATATAGTCGAACGGCAGGTCGATGAGACTCGTGATTGCGATGACCGCCGCGACCAGCGCGATCTGTCCGAGATAGCCGCGCCCGAGCGACTCCGTAATGGCGATATCGAGTGCCTGCAAGCCACCGAGCAAGGTCAGCGCGACCAGCACGATGGCGCTGGTGACGACTTCGATCATCGTGAGGCGCGTGCGCTCAACGGTGTAGTCCGCCGCGCGCTGGTGCGCCGTCAACGGGATCGTGCCGGTGAACTGCGGCGGCACGCCGTTGCGATGCGCCGCGACGTAGCGAATCTGGCGCGAGGCCAGCCAGAGCTTCGTTGAAACCATCGCAACGAGGGCGACGACGAAGATCGTCGAAAAAGCGAGTGTGAGGTTGGCCATGCAGGGCTTCCGATTGAACTATGCGAGAATTATAGGTTCCAGGCCGTGCTCGCGTTGCCACAACGCGTGGTTGCCGAAAAGCCCGCGCGGCGACTGGGCTTCATGCGCCTCAAGACACTAACATCAGCGTTACTCGAACCTCTTCCAGGTACTTTCCATGACCGATTCTCTCGACCAACCCGAACCCGTCCTCGCGCGCAGCGACATGAATCTCGTGTGGCTCGACATGGAGATGACCGGGCTCGATCCCGACAATGATCGCATCATCGAGATCGCGGTGGTCGTGACGAATTCGACGCTCGACAAGCTGGTGGAGGGGCCGGTGTTCGCGATCCATCAGTCGGAAGAAGCACTTGGCCGCATGGACGAGTGGAATCGCAATACGCATGGCCGCTCGGGGCTGACGGAACGCGTGAAGGCATCGACGGTGGATGAAGCGGAAGCCACCCGTCAGATTCGTGAATTCCTCGGTCAGTACGTGCCGCCCGGCAAGTCGCCGATGTGCGGCAATTCCATTTGCCAGGACCGCCGCTTCATGGCGCGCTGGATGCCGGAACTGGAGACGTTCTTTCACTATCGCAATCTGGACGTGAGCACGCTCAAGGAACTGTGCCGCCGCTGGCAG
Organism: Caballeronia sp. LZ001; assembly: GCF_031450875.1. Lineage (NCBI taxonomy): Bacteria > Pseudomonadati > Pseudomonadota > Betaproteobacteria > Burkholderiales > Burkholderiaceae > Caballeronia > Caballeronia sp. LZ001. Next base: position 4,159,096 of record NZ_JARTVX010000004.1, read on the forward strand.
CCAGCCATCTACAAGGGCTTTCAGAAGCGCGCGATGCACACGGCGCTCGCCGATATCCACGAGTCCATCGACGAACTCAAGTACTACCGCGAGCACTTCCTGATTCCCGCGGCGTCGGCATCGTCGGCTCAGGTTTGAGGTTTGGAAGCGCCTGACTTTCGAATGGCGCTCTTAGGCCGGAACGCGGCAACCGCTTCCGGTTTAGTTTCGATGTAAGGCCCGCCGATCAGATCGATGCAATACGGCACTGCCGCGAAGATACCCGGCACGCGCGTCTTGCCGTCGGCGTCCTTCAGGCCTTCGAGCGTTTCCCTGATCGACTTCGGCTGCCCCGGCAAATTGATGATGAGCGCGGCGTGATCCTCCGTCTCACGAATCACGGCAACCTGACGCGAGAGAATGGCGGTCGGCACGAAGTTCAGGCTGATCTGGCGCATCTGTTCGCCAAAGCCTGGCATCGGCTTGGTGGCGACGGCGAGCGTCGCTTCCGGCGTCACGTCGCGGCGCGAGGGGCCGGTGCCGCCCGTGGTCAGCACGAGATCGCAACCGTGTGTGTCGACCAGTTCGATGAGCGTGGCCGAGATGGTGGCGGCATCGTCGTGAATCAGCCGCGTTTGCGCGCGCCAGGGTGAGCTCAGCGCTTCTCCGAGCCATGCTTCGAGCGACGGCACGCCTTTGTCCTCGTACACGCCTTGCGAGGCGCGATCGCTGATCGAAACGAGTCCGACGAGCAACTCGTCCGGATGATTACGCTTCGTCGTCGTCACGGTTTTCCTCGTCGCTGTCGCTCTCGTCTTCCTGCTCCACGCCCGCTGCGTTCTTGATCCACTGGAACAATTCGCGGTAATAGCGCGGCGGCTTTTGCAGCTCGCGCTCCTTGCGCGTATTGCGGATCAGCGTGCGGCCTTCCTGCGCGTCCACACCTGGATGCTCGCGGATGAAATCGGTCAGCGCGGCGTCATTTGCGAGCAGCTTGTCGCGCGAGCGTTCGATCCAGTGCAGGCGCGCGGTCTCCGCCTTGTTCACGCCACGATGCGTGTCGAGCGCGGTGCGCAGCGCGGCGACTTCGTCTTCGAGCAGCGTGCGCATGACGCGCCCGACGTATTGCACCTGACGGCGCTTGCCTTCGTGATCGGTGATACGACGCGCTTCGCGCACGGCGTCGTTCAGCTTCTCAGGCATGGGCATGCGCTTGAGCGCGTCTTTCGGCAGCGCGATCAGCGCCTCGCCCAGTTCCTGCAGCGCGTGCATGTCGCGCTTGAGCTGGGATTTGCTCGGGCGATCGTAGCCGTTTTCGTCGACTTCCGGCTCGGCTTCGATCGGTTGAATGCGGGTTTTACGGTTCATGGCGATATTGTAGCTTGCGCGTCGCAGCGCTCGGCTCGCGCCCGCCAAGCGATGCATCGTGCATGCGGTGCGGGTGCGCGGTCCTTGCTATGATCGCAGCATGCGTCGATCGAATCGACCCCGCCGTCTGCTTCATCGAAAGGCCGGACGAAAGCGGGAATCCTCTTGCAACGACACGCGCGGGCGCGCGGCGCCCCCGACCTCCTAAGGCACACACAAAATGGCAGCAGACATGGACGTCAAGCAACGCTTTTTCCCGCATACGCAAGACGAACTCAAGGAGATTGCCTCCGACATCCTGCGTCACGCGAAGGAACTCGGCGCGACCGATGCCGCCACCGAAATCTCCGAAGGCGATGGCCTTTCGGTAAGCGTGCGGCGCGGCGAAGTGGAGACCATCGAGCACAACCGGGACAAGATGGTGGGCGTGACCGTCTTCATCGGCAAGAAGCGCGGCAATGCGAGCACCGCGGACTTCACGCGCGAAGCACTGCGCGATACGGTTGCGGCCGCCTACAACATCGCGCGTTTCACGGCGGAAGACAGCGCCGCCGGGCTCGCGGAAGAAGACTTGCTGGAGAAGTCGCCTCAGGACCTCGATCTTTATCATCCGTGGGTCATCGACGCCGAAGAGGCCGCCGAGCTCGCACGCCGCGCCGAAGCCGCCGCGTTCGCGGTGGATAAGCGCGTGACCAATTCCGAGGGTGCGAGCGTATCGGCGCAGCATTCGCAGTTCGTGCTCGCGACCTCGCGCGGCTTCCTCGCGGGCTATCCGTACTCGCGGCATTACATCGCGTGCGCGCCCATTGCCGCGAGCGGACGCGACATGCAGCGCGACGACTGGTACACATCGCGCCGCAATGCCACCGAACTCGCCGCGCCGGAAGCCGTCGGACGCTACGCCGCCGAACGCGCGCTCGCGCGTCTGAACGCGAAGAGCCTCGACACGCGCAAGTGCCGCGTGTTGTTCGAAGCGCCGCTGGCTGCTGGCATCCTCGGCTCGTTCGTGCAAGCGGTGAGTGGCGGGGCGTTGTATCGCAAGACGACGTTTCTCGTCGACAGCCTCGGCAAGCCGGTGTTCGCGCCGCACGTTCAGATCGTCGAAGATCCGCACGTGAAGGGCGGCATGGGCAGCGCGCCGTTCGACGAGGAAGGCGTGCGTACCGAGCGTCGTAATGTGGTGGATGACGGCGTCGTGCAGGGCTATTTCCTGTCCACGTATTCGGCGCGCAAGCTCGGCATGAAGACCACCGGCAACGCGGGCGGCTCGCATAATTTGACGATGACAAGCTCGAATACGAAGCCGGAAGACGACTTCGAGGCCATGCTGAAGAAGCTCGACACCGGCCTTTTGCTTACCGAACTGATGGGGCAGGGCGTGAACTACGTGACGGGCGACTATTCGCGCGGTGCGTCGGGCTTTTGGGTGGAGAACGGCAAGATTCAGCACGCGGTCGAGGAAATCACGGTCGCGAGCACGCTTCAGGAAATGTTCCGCCACATCGAGGCGATCGGCGCGGATACGGTCGTGCGCGGCACGAAGGAAATCGGCTCGGTGCTGATCGAACGGATGACCATCGCGGGGCAGTAAAACTCAGACGTGGTTCAAGAAAAAGGCCCCGGATGGCGCGAGCTATCCGGGGCCTTCGTTCATGCGTCCGCCCGGCGTCGATACGTGACGAACGCGAAGTCGAACGCGTTCGGCGGCGCGGCGCGGCGCGAATCGCGCGCGACTTCCTGCCAGTGCGCGGCGTCCGGCGCCGGAAAATGCGTGTTGCCTTCGAAATCGGCATCGATCTCGGTGACGATCAGCTTGTCCGCCTGCGCGATGGCGTCGCCGTACAACTGCGCGCCGCCGATCACGAAGGCCTCGCTTGCGTGGTCGGCGATGGCGAGCGAGAGGGCATCGGCCAAGCTCGTGACGGTATCGCAGCCGGTATAGCGACGCGTGGCGTCGCGCGACACGACGATATTCCGCCGCCCGGGCAGCGGTCGGCCAATCGATTCATGCGTCTTGCGTCCCATGATGATCGGCGCGCCCATCGTCGTGCGCTTGAAGAAAGCGAGATCCTCGGGGAGGCGCCAGGGCAGGTCGTTGTCGCGTCCGATCACGCCATTGCGCGCGCGGGCGACGATCAGGGTCAGCGTCGTCATGTAGTCGGAAAGTCGTGCAGGAGTGAGGCGCGCAGGAGGCGCGACCGTGCCGCGATTTTAACCGACGCCCGCCGCTGTCTTGCCTCGACTCAGCCTTTGGTCCGATCGAAGCCCGGCCGCTCGGGCGTGAACTCGTCCCATAGCGTGACGCTCACGCCGTAGTTCGAAGACTGCCCTTGGTGCGATTCGGCGTCGCTCGTGTTCGCTGCGTCCCGCGCATTTGTCCACGACAAGGCGCGTCGCTCCTCGACGTCCGACGAACGGGAAGTCGGCGCGCAATCCGGTAAAGAATGATCGAAAGCCATCGTGGCGACATATCCGAGTAAGTATTCCCGGAAGTGTTTCGGGAATAAAACAGTCAGGCGGCTGGTATATCGAGTTGAGATGCGACCAGGCTAAAAATCTGCTGACGAAACGAAATGCGGCTTGCATTTCTTACCTGTCCGCATGCGTCGAATATAGCCAGATACATGCCAACAGTCGCAATCCGTTACCGTGCAAAGATCATGATGAAAACGGCAGAAAATCATCGTGGCCGAATGGACGAAAACGTTTCACACGTGAAACGCGAAGGGAGAAAAACATGAATTTCCTGTGAATCAGGTATAAGATTTTGTCTTATTAAAACGTCTCATTTGCTTTTAATAATTCATTGAGAAATTCTTGCCAGCCCCGTCCTGTCAGGGTTTTGTGACCAGTCCAATGGGCCTTGACGATATTTGTTTGCGGGGTTTATGGGTTATAGTAGTCTCTCGAAAATGGCGCAGAATCGGTCAATAGGGATTCGTGGAAGGGTTCACGGCGCCAGATGCGTCGTTCCCGGAGGCAACGAATCGAAACGCGAGTCCGCTCGCCACACAGCGCGAGGACATTGATTTCTGCATGCAGCGAGAGCCTGAACTACGCGACCTTTTCAACGAATGTTGAAGAAAGGATCTGAATAATGGACGTCGCTCGGCGGCAACTTATCTATGTGACTCGCGATCCCAGCGAGATGCTATGCGCGCGCTTCGAAGAACGCGGCTGGCAGATCGAAATCGTGGCGAGCGCGCGCGACACGAAGAAAGCCCTGCGTAGCGATATGGCAATCGGTGGTCTGCTGGACTTGTCGAGTCACTTCGAGTCTCACGAATTGGCGGCGTTCGAGTCGTCGTTGACCATGACGAACGTCGGCTGGGTCGCCGCCACCGTTTCCGGACAACTGGAAGACGCCGCCGTGCGCCGGCTGATTCGCGACTATTGTTTCGACTACGTCACGATGCCGACTTCGAACGATCGCATCGTCGATTCCGTGGGACACGCCTACGGCATGGTCGCGCTGCATGACGCGGCAACGAACGATTCGCGCAGCGAAGGCCGCGCCGAAGGCGAAATGGTCGGATCGTGCGACGCCATGCTGGCGCTGTTTCGCTCCATTCGCAAAGTCGCCATGACGGACGCGCCCGTGTTCATCTCGGGCGAATCGGGCACAGGCAAGGAACTGACGGCGGTTGCCATTCACGAGCGCTCCGCGCGTCGCGATCAACCGTTTGTGGCCATCAACTGCGGCGCGATTCCGGCGCATCTCCTGCAATCGGAGCTGTTCGGCTACGAGCGCGGTGCGTTCACGGGCGCAAATCAGCGCAAGATCGGGCGCGTTGAAGCGGCCAACGGCGGCACGCTGTTCCTCGATGAAATCGGCGATCTGCCGCTCGAAAGCCAGGCCAGCCTGTTGCGCTTCCTGCAGGAGCGCAAGGTGGAGCGTCTGGGCGGTCACGGTTCGACGCCCGTCGATGTCCGCATCATCTCGGCGACTCACGTCGATATGCAAACCGCGATGATCGAAGGGCGTTTTCGCGCCGACTTGTATCACCGCCTGTGCGTGTTGCAGATCGACGAGCCGCCGCTGCGCGCGCGCGGTAAAGATATCGAATTGCTCGCGAAGCACATGCTCGATCGCTTCAAGAAGGACGCAAGCCGGCGTCTGCGCGGCTTTTCGCCGTGCGCCATCGCCGCGATCCACAACTACGGCTGGCCGGGCAACGTGCGCGAACTCATCAACCGCGTGCGGCGTGCCATCGTCATGTCGGAAGGGCGGCAGATCACCGCGCGCGATCTCGAATTGGGCGAATACGTCGAAGTGGCGCCGGTGTCGCTTGCGCAAGCGCGCGAGGCGGCGGAGCGTCAGGCCATCGAACTCGCATTGCTGCGTCATCGCGGGCGTCTTGGCGATGCCGCGCACGAACTCGGCATCTCGCGCGTGACGCTGTATCGGTTGCTGAGTGCGCATGGCATGCGCCATATCGAGGTGGATGCGCCGCCGGAGCACGCCACGCGCGGCTAAGGCTCAGGCTTGGCAGGACATTCGAACGGGCGCTTCAAGCGCCCGTTTCTTTTGCGTCACGAAGAGCGTCCGCGCGCTGCGCTTGGTAAAATTGCTTCTTTGCGCCGGCATTCGCTCAGGCGCGTCGCGCCTCCAAGGATCATCGAATGAAACAGTATCTCGAGCTCGTCCAGACGATTCTCGATACCGGCACGTGGCAGGAAAACCGCACGGGCATCCGCACCATCGGCATTCCGGGCGCGATGTTGCGCTTCGACTTGCAACAAGGCTTCCCTGCCGTTACGACGAAGAAGCTCGCGTTCAAGTCGGCGATCGGCGAAATGGTCGGCTTTCTGCGTGCCTCGAAGAGCGCCGCTGACTTCCGCGCGCTCGGTTGCAAGGTCTGGGACGCGAACGCCAATGAAAATCCGCAGTGGCTCGAGAATCCGTATCGCCAGGGCGAGGACGATCTCGGCGACGTGTATGGCGTGCAATGGCGTAAATGGCCCGCCTACAAGCTCGTGGATGCCTGCGCGGGCGACCAGATCGCCGACGCCACCAATCGCGGCTATCAATTGGTGACGAGCTTCGTCGAAAACGGCCGCGAGCAGGTGCTGCTGTATAAGGCGATCGACCAGTTGAGGCAATGTCTCGATACGATTATCGAGCGTCCCACCGACCGGCGCATTCTTTTTCATGCGTGGAATCCGGCCAAGCTCGACGAGATTGCTTTGCCCGCGTGTCATCTGCTGTATCAATTCATCCCGAACGTAACGACGCGCGAGATTTCGCTGTGTCTTTATATCCGCAGTAACGATGTCGGGCTCGGCACGCCGTTCAATCTGACCGAAGGCGCGGCGCTGCTGCATCTCGTCGGACGGCTGACCGGTTTCAAGCCGCGCTGGTTCACGTATTTCATCGGTGACGCGCATATTTACGAGAATCAACTCGATATGCTGAACGAGCAATTGAAGCGCGAGCCTTTTCCGAGTCCCCAGCTCATCATTTCGGATCGCGTGCCGGATTACGCTGTCACGAAACGCTATGAACCGGAATGGCTGGAACAAATCGAGCCGAAAGACTTTGCGCTCGAAGGTTATAAACACCATGAAGCTTTGAAGGCGCCGATGGCGGTTTGATTATCGCTTTCTCATGCAGGACGCAAAGACGCACGGCTCAAAACCGTGCGTTTTTGTTTGGCTCAGCGCATCGACAGAAATTGCTGGAAGTGTTGCTGTCCTGAGGGCGTTACGCGCAGCACACGGCGTTTCGATGTCGGTTCGATCCAGCCATGCGCTTCGCAAGTGTCGAGAAACGCCGCGCCAAGCGCGCCGCCTAAGTGCGGCCGCCGCTCGCTCCAGTCGATGCACGTACACGCAAAACGTCTGCGGCCCGCCCGCTGTGCCGTCAGGTCGATACCCAGCTGCGCGAAGGCCTGCGCGCCGTCTTTCGTGGCTTCGAGTTCGGTGGCGCCGTCTGCGGCGAGCCAGTCGCGAGCGATCATCGTATCGAAGACACGCACCGCCAGTTCGCCCGCCAGATGGTCGTAGCACGTGCGCGCGTAGCGCATGTCGAGTGGCACCGCGCTCGGCGGCCGCTGCGGCTCGCGCTCCGGCGCGCTCGCGCGCGCGAGATTGGCGAGCGCTTCGATCGCGGCGGCGATATCAGCGGTTGCGATCCGGTAATAGCGATGCCGCCCGCTCACTTCCAGCGCCAGCAACCCGCCTTCGGTCAGACGCGCGAGATGTCCGCTCGCCGCGGAAGGCGAGAGTCCCGCGATCATCGTGAGTTCGCCGGCGGGGCGCGCGGTGCCGTCCATCAGCGACCAGAGCATGGCCGCGCGGCCCGGATCGGCGAGCAACGCCCCAATGCGCGAAAGGCCGGGAAAGTGGCGGGAACGAGAGTCTTCGGGGCTTGAGTTCATGGCGCTTCTCCGGAACCGTTTCAGATACTCTAGCGCGCAATCGCACGCGATGTTTCACTGCACGGTGAAACGTCGATGCATCCGCAGCCGGCGCTAGAATGGCCCTTCGTATCGGTATTCGCGGCAGCAAGGAGTTCGCATGATCAGATTTATCACAGTCACCGTCGTCGCCGGGTTGATCGCGCTTGTCGCCGGATGCGCGGGCGGGCCGTCTTCGGCGGGCGCGGGCGGCGGCAGCATCACGATGTACGGCACCATCGATGAAGGCGTGACCGTGCACAATTAGCCGAGCTTTTTGCCGACCCTATAATTGGGCGTATGCGCCTTGAAGAGCGCGTGCAACTTCGATAAAACGGAACGCCCATGAATACGCCCATTTCCACTTTCGCTCCCGCCGAACCCGGCGCCCTTCGCGCGGGCCGCGCCGAAACCACGTTTCGTTTTCTCGCCGAACCGACTTCGGTGAACTTCGGCGGCAAAGTGCACGGCGGCGCGTTGATGAAGTGGATCGACGAAACCGCGTACGCATGCGCGGCGATGTGGTCCGGGCGGTATGCCGTAACGGTGAGCGTCGGCAATATCCGCTTTCGCAGGCCGATTCTCGTCGGCAATCTCGTGGAGCTACGCGCGCGCGTGGTGGCGACCGGGCGCACCAGCATGCATATCCACATCTCCGTGCACGCGGGCGATCCGAAAGTCGGCGAGCTCGAACAGACCACCGATTGCCTGATGGTTTTCGTCGCCGTCGATGAAAAAGGTCAACCGACGCCCGTGCCCGCGTTCGTGCCGGAATCGGACGAAGAGAAGCGTCTCGCGCGCTACGCGATGGACGTGAAAGATGCGCTCGACGCTATCGTCGAACTGAAGCCGGAAGAGGTCGCGGCGGGGAAGGTTTGAAGCGCATTGACCGGTGAAGCCCGCGCATGCGCACGCGGGCTTCGTGATCGATCGACAAGCTACTTGTTGCCGACCATGTCCTGCGGCTTGACCCATTCATCGAACTGCTGCTCGGTCACGTGTCCGAGCGCCAACGCCGATTCCTTCAGCGTCGTGCCTTCCTTGTGCGCCTTCTTTGCGATCTGCGCGGCTTTGTCGTAGCCGATATGCGGATTGAGCGCCGTCACGAGCATCAGCGATTCGTTCAGGAGACTCTCGATACGCTTCTCGTTCGGCTCGATACCGACCGCGCAGTTGTCGTTGAAACTGAGCGCGCCATCCGCGAGCAGACGCACGGACTGCAGCACGTTATGCGCGATCATCGGCCGGAACACGTTCAGTTCGAAGTTGCCGCTCGCGCCGCCGAAGTTCACCGCCACGTCGTTGCCGAAAACCTGACAACAGAGCATGGTCACGGCTTCGGACTGCGTGGGATTGACCTTGCCCGGCATGATCGAACTGCCCGGCTCGTTTTCCGGAATCGAAAGTTCGCCCAGGCCGCAGCGCGGACCGCTCGCGAGCCAGCGGATGTCGTTGGCAATCTTCATGAGCCCGGCGGCGACTGTCTTCAACGCACCGTGCGCGGCGACGAGCGCGTCGGCGGCGGCCATCACTTCGAATTTGTTGGGCGCGGTTTCGAACGGCAGGCCGGTCAGCTTGCCGATGGCCGCCGCGACTTTCACCGCGAACTGCGGATGCGCATTGAGCCCCGTGCCGACGGCCGTGCCGCCTTGCGCGAGCTGATACAGATGCGGCAGGGTTGCCTCGACGTGACGAATGCCCTGATCGAGTTGCGCGACATAGCCTGAGAATTCCTGGCCGAGCGTGAGCGGCGTTGCGTCCTGCAAGTGCGTGCGGCCAATTTTCACGATATCCGCGAAGGCCTTCGATTTTTTGTCGAGCGTGTCCCGCAGCGTCTTGAGCGCCGGCACGAGATGCTTGACGATGGCAAATGCGGCGGCGACATGCATGGCCGTCGGAAATACGTCGTTGGACGACTGTCCGCGATTCACGTCGTCGTTCGGATGCACGAGGCGCTCTTCGCCGCGCTCACCGCCGAGCAGCTCGCTTGCGCGATTCGCGATCACCTCGTTGAGATTCATGTTGGTCTGCGTGCCGGAGCCCGTCTGCCACACGGCGAGCGGAAACTCGTCCGGATGCTTGCCGTCGATGATCTCCTGCGCGGCTTCCTTGATCGCCTTGGCTTTCTTGGCGTCGAGCACCTTCAGCTCTTCGTTCACGTCGGCGGCTGCGTGCTTGACGATAGCGAGCGCCGTGATCAGCTCGGGCGACTGCTTTTCAGTCGATATCTTGAAGTTCTGCAAGGAGCGCTGCGTTTGCGCGCCCCAAAGCTTGTCGTTCGGCACGGCAATCTCGCCGAACGTGTCCTTCTCCATGCGTACATCGCCCTTTGCGTTCTGTGTCATTGCTTGAAGCTCCTTACGAGAGTCAGATTCGGTGCCGATGCGAGCCGCCCGCTTCACAACTGCTTGTCGACTGGCAGCAGCATGAAGAGGCCCGTCATCACGTTTCGATACAAGCCCGCTTCGGGATCGAAGTTATAGGTGACCATGCCGTCCTTGCCCTTCGTCGTCCAGACGAGGCCGGATTGCGGCGAACCGGTGCGCTGCAGACTCGCAATGACCGCCGCGCTCGCCAGTTCCACGCGATAGCTCACCTCGGGCGTGATGCCTCGATCGAACAGCTTCGCGGTCTGATCGGCGATAGGCTGGCTATGAATCACGAGCGCGAGTTCGGTGTTGAGCAGCGCCGAGCGCGGATCGAGATTCATCGAGCCGATCACGAGGATACTCCGATCGATGACATACGCCTTTGCATGCAGACTCGCGCGCGATTGCGAGCCGAAGAGCCCGGCGCGCGGACGGCCTTCGCCCTGGATCTGAATCGGCTTGAATTCGTACAGTTCCACGCCGTTTTGCAGCAGAGGAATGCGATACGGCGCGTAGCCCGCCTGGACCGCGACGGCATCGGTGGCGGCGAGGGAGTTGGTCAGCACGGCGACGCGCACGTGGCGCCGCGTGACATCGGCGAGCGCCTTCACGCCTGCATCGTGCGGCACGAAGTAGGGCGACAGAATCAGGAATTCGCTTTGCGCGCTCTTCAGCAGATCGGCGAGACGCGCCATCGGCGGACTCTTGTAGTCCTCGCTCGGGTTCTCGATCTTCGACGGCGAATCGGCCCAGAACTCGGTCTCTGCCCACACGAGTTCCAGATCTTCCTGCGCGATCTGCTGCGCGAGCGGCGTCGCGTTCAGCGGCTTGGCATTGAGCGGTTCGGCTTGCGCGCGCCAGTGTGCGCGCAGATCGTCGCGCGTCTTGTCTAGCTCGGACGCGTCGAATTTCTGCTTGTTCAACACGCGCAGCGGATACGACAGCGCGCTGTTCCAGTAGTCGTCGAAACTCGCGGAGACTTTTTGCGCGATGGGTCCGGCGGTGAAGACATCGAGATCGCGGAACTGCAGCGTCGGACTCGCGCTGAAGTATTCGTCGCCGAGATTGCGGCCGCCGACGATGGCGATCTGGTTATCCGCGATCATCGCCTTGTTATGCATGCGGCGCGTGAAGCCATCGACATTGGAGAAGAAGTTCTGCGTGCGTTCGGTGAAGCTCTCGCGCGCGCTGCCGTATGGGTTGAACACGCGAATCTCGATGTTCTGATGCGTGTTCAGCGCCGCCATGATGCGGTCGATGTCCTTGAAGTTCAGGTCGTCGACGAGCATGCGCACGCGCACGCCGTGGTCCGCCACGTAGAGCGCGGCGGCGAGCAGCAGCTTGCCGGTGTTGTCTTCCTCGGCGATGTAGTACTGCATGTCGAGCGTTTTCGTCGCCGCGCGCGCGAGCGCAATGCGCGCCTGCAGCGCTTCAGTGCCGCTTGGCAGGAGACGCACGGCGGACTGGTCCGGGTGCTTGCGTTCGAGCGGCGCGAGCGCGTCGCCGAGCGGCGTGCTTTCGCTGGCCGGCAATGCCTGGCTCACCGGGCGATCGAACGCCGTGGCGGGCGGGCGCGTCGCGCAAGCGGCGCAAAGTGCCGTCAGCGCGAGCGTTGCGAAGAGGCGCGCGGTGCGACTCGAAATCTTCCTCGTGCTGCTCGTTCTTGCACTTGCACTTGCACTTGCACTTGCACCGATGGCAGCTTCATCCATTCCCCGGTTTCGCGACACTGTCATTCCTCTTTTTCGTGGTCTCGATACGGCCCGGCATTCATGACGATGCCGATGCTCGGTTTCGCGACGTAGCAATTACCGTTCTCGCCGGTGCTGGTCTCGAAAATATTCTATGGGAAATTGGACGATTCGCCCGAAAAGGCAGTACGCGACCCGCGTATCGGCGCCGGAGCGCGGACGAAAAAAAGCCCGCTCGGGTGGAGCGGGCTTGAACCCCTGTCACTGGAGTCTCAAGGAGGAGACGGGTTCATCCTAACAATGCCTGCTGGTCTGGCCAACCAAGGATTCGTGCTTTGTATGTGGGAAAGCGGTTGTGATGCTTATTTGCTCGAACTACGCGCTCACGTCGGGCCGTGAACCGGCGCGGTCGCGCCATCCGCAACCTTCACGCTTCCCGTCTCGACCATCCGCCGGCTGATTCGATGAAAACGCAGCGTCATCAGCATGGCGACGCTCGCGAGCCCCGCCGCGAGGCCCCACCACAAGCCCTTCGCGCCCAGTTCGAAGTGGAACGCGAGCACATAACCCGTCGGAAAACCGACGCCCCAGTAACCGAACGCGGCGGCGAGCATCGGCACGCGAGTGTCCTTGAGGCCGCGCAGGCAGCCGGAACCGACCGTCTGCATGCCATCGACGATCTGGAACACGGCGGCGACACCTAGCAGCGAGGCCGCGAGCGCAACCGTCTGCGCGTTTTTCGGATCGCCGAGATGCAGATACAGCCCGACGATCGCGCGCGGCACGGTAATCAGCACGAGTCCCGACAGCACCATGAAGCCGACGCCGAGGGCGAGCGCGACGAAGCCCGCATGGCGCGCCGCGAGCGGCGCGCCCGCGCCGACCCAATAGCTCACGCGCACATTCGCCGCCTGTCCGATGGCAAGCGGCACCATGAAGGCCACCGACGCCACGTTGATCGCGATTTGGTGCGCGGCGAGCGGTGCTTCGCCAAGCAAGCCGACCATGAGGCCGGTGGCGAGAAACAGCGTGGATTCGACGCCATACGTGATGGCGACCGGCCAGCCGATGCCGAAGAGTTCGCCCATGAGCGGCATGCGCGGCCGCGCCGCGACGACGAAATGTCGATAGCGCGGCCGCAGATGCAACAGCGCGACGAGCGCGAGCGCAATGCCCCAAATGGTGATCGTGGTCGCCGCAGCCGAGCCGAGAAACCCTTCGCGCGGCAGGCCCCAGGCGCCGTGAATCAACCCGTAGTTGAGGAAACCGTTGACGAACACACCGCCGATCGACACCCACAAAAGCCTGCGCGCCGCGCCGATAGCAGGCAGAAACGCGCGCATCAATCCAATGCCGATGAGGCTGCCCGGCGTGCCCCAGCGCAGCACGGCGCAATACTCACCGACATTCCGGGCGAGCGTAGCCGGTTCATGGAACGCGAGCAGAATCGGCTCGGCGTAGCTCAGGAGCACGAACGCGGGCACCGCAAGCAGCACCGACAACACGAGCCCCGTCCAGTAGATGCCCGGCACTTGATGTTCGGCGTTCGCGCCACGCGCATGCGCCACCGATACGCTGACGGACGTAAGCACGCCCTGCAGCAGCGTCACGATCACGAAGAACACGTTCGCGCCCAGGCCGCCGGCGGCGAGCGCATCGGGGCCTAACGAGCCGAGCAGGATGGTGTCGGTGACGCCCATCGCCATTTGCGAGAGTTGCGCGATGGCGAGCGGCGCCGCGAGCCGCGCCGTATCGACGGCATGGCGCGAAAAACTCGGCGGATGCGCCGCCGCGCGCGTGAAATGGGATTGCATGTCTTGAGCGGCCATTCGTGGCGACGGTTTATTCCGGCGCGCGGACTTGGATCTTCTGACCATCGAGCGCGACGACCTGACCCGCGCGAATCTTGCAGGTCTTGCGCATCTCGACTTTGCCGTCGACGCGGACATCGCCCATGGCAACGCGCGCTTTCGCGGAGCCGCCGCTGTCGGCGAGCCCCATCAGCTTGAGCAAGTTATGAAGTTCGACGTAGTCGCCCGTAAGGGTGAATTGAAGCGGTGGCATGACGGGCGCGGAGATTACTCGGGTTGATTCGAGGTGGATTCGAGATGGATTCGGGGCGAAGGCGTCAATGATAAACCAGTGGCCGCCCTCAATAGCTGGGCACGCGCCGTGCTGGTGCATGACGGACTTCGGCGTGCGCTGTCATCGTATTGAAAGCAGGCGCGATGGCAATTGTAGCCAGATGAAACGGTCGGTAACAACGACTCGGTTCGTCGAACTTGGACGCGCATCGCTGAGTCCGATAGTTTGATCGATACAGCTTCGGTCATCTTTCCAATCGACAAAAGTCGTGCGTCATCGCAGTTCATGGCCGCCGACGCTTAAACCAAGAGAGGACCTCGCTCATGATTAAGACTCGAAATCTGATGATCGGCACCGCATTCGCCGCCCTGACCGCCGCTTCGGGCGCTTTCGCCCAAACTACGGACGCCGTGCCGGCACAACCGGCGACACCTGCGCCGCAAAATCTCGTCGCGCCCGCGCCGACCGATCCGCTGGTCCAGCGCCGCAACGCGAACGCCGAGGCGAACGCGGAGTACAAGGCATCGAAGAAGGCTTCGCAGGCCGACCTGAAGGCCGCGAACAAGCAGGCGAAGGCGCAGTACAAGGAGCAGGTGCGTAACGCGAAGATCAATCGCAAGGCGGATAAGGACGCCGCCAAGGATGAGTTGAACGCGACGGAATCCAACACGCCGAAGGACACGGGCTTGCAGCATTGATTTCGATGCGTTGGACGCGCGCCGCAGTGCCGTGGCGCGCGCTTCATGAGGCTTGAGAAAGGGAGGACACACCATGACTCGATCGAAGAATGCAGTGTTGGCCGCCGTGATTGCCGGGACGCTTGCGAGTGTCTCAGTGGTTTCGTTCGCGCAGACGACGAGCGATCAGCAGCCGAGCAGCGCGGACAAGAAGGCATTGAAGAAGCAGGCCGAGGCCAACAAGGACGCGGCCGTCGCTCAGGCCAAGGCCGACAAGAAGAAAACCGAAGCGCAGTCGGAAGCGAACGAAGCGGCTGCGGATGCGAAGCTCAAGAACGCGAAGAAGGCGGATTAGCAGGACGGTTGTTCGGGTAGTGCGAATGGTCCATTCGGGTGCAACCCGCTGGGCCGTTTTTTTTGCCCAACCAACCGGTGAGCGCAAACCCTTGCGTCTCCAGTCTGTATGGATATACAGTACACGTCACACTTTTTTGCGCCACTTCCCGTGCTGACGCTCCCTGAAGAAACCGCCACCGCCGACGCAGCCGAAGCCCAGGTCGCCGCCTATCTCGCCAAGCTCAACGAGGCGCAGCGCCACGCCGTCGAATTCGGCGTCGATGAACCCAACCGCTGCGGCGGGCCGCTTCTCGTCATCGCGGGCGCGGGGTCTGGCAAGACCAACACGCTGGCGCACCGCGTCGCGCATCTGCTGGTGAAAGGCGCCGACCCGCATCGCATCCTTTTGCTTACTTTCTCGCGCCGCGCCGCCGTCGAGATGACGCGTCGCGTCACGCGCATCGCCATGAACGCGCTGGGCACCAAGGCCGCCATCGCGCAAGGTCTCACGTGGTCGGGCACGTTCCATAGCGTTGGCGCGCGTTTGCTGCGCGATTACGCCGATCTCGTCGGGCTCGCGCCGTCGTTCACCATCAACGACCGCGAAGACTCCGCCGATCTCATGAACCTCGTGCGCCACGAACTCGGGTTATCGTCGAAAGAGAAGCGCTTTCCCGCCAAGTCCACGTGCTTCAGCATTTATTCGCGGGTGGTCAACACGGGCGCCTCGCTTGCCGCCGTGCTGGATCAGTCGTATCCGTGGTGCCGCGAGTGGGAGGCGGACTTGAAGCGTCTCTTCGCCGCCTACGTCGCGGCCAAACAGACGCAAAGCGTGCTCGATTACGACGACCTCTTGCTTTACTGGTCGCATCTCGCGGCCGAGCCGACGATCGCCGCCGATCTGTCGAGCCGCTTCGATCACGTGCTCGTCGACGAATATCAGGACACCAACCGCCTTCAGGCCACCATTCTTCTGGCGATGAAACCGGACGGCCGCGGCCTTACCGTCGTCGGCGACGATGCGCAGTCCATCTACTCGTTTCGCGGCGCGACGGTGCGCAATATCCTCGATTTTCCGCGGCACTTCGACCCGCCCGCCGCGACCGTCACGCTCGATCGCAACTATCGTTCGACGCAGCCCATTCTCGAAGCGTCCAACGCGGTGATCGGCATGGCCACCGAGCGCTATACGAAGAACCTCTGGACCGACAAGGCATCCGCGCAAAAACCGCGCGTGGTGAGTGTCGCCGATGAAGCCGATCAGGCGCGCTATATCGTCGAGCAAGTGCTGGAGGCGCGCGAGGGCGGCATGAAGCTCAAGTCGCAGGCCGTGCTGTTTCGCGCGGCGCATCACAGCGCGACGCTCGAAATCGAACTCACGCGCAAGAACATTCCGTTCGTGAAGTTCGGCGGGCTCAAGTTTCTCGACTCCGTGCACGTCAAGGACGTGCTCGCCGTATTGCGCTGGGCGGAAAATCCGCGCGATCGTGTCGCCGGCTTTCGCGTGGCGCAATTGCTGCCGGGCGTCGGGCCGGCCATCGCCGGGCGGCTGCTGGACAGCGTGGCGCAAGCCGAACGTTCATCGAATGCGATTGCCGCCTTCCATGCGCCCGCCCGCGCCAGCGAAGACTGGCCGCGTTTCGTCGGCCTGATGGCGAAACTCTGCGGCCGCGAGAGCGGCTGGCCGGCGGAGTTCGAAATGATCCGCCGATGGTACGAGCCGCATCTCGAACGCAATCACGAAGACGCGGCCATTCGTATTGGCGACGTATTGCAGATGGAGAGCATCGCGTCGACCTATCCCACGCGCGAGCGGTTTCTCACCGAACTCACGCTCGATCCGCCCGATGCGACCAGCGACGAGTCCGGCGTGCCTCTCATCGACGAAGATTATTTGATTCTCTCGACAATCCATTCGGCGAAGGGGCAGGAATGGCGCAATGTTTTCGTGCTGAACGGCGTGGACGGCTGCATTCCATCCGATCTGGGCACGGGTAGCGACGAGGAAATCGACGAAGAGCGGCGGCTGCTTTATGTAGCGATGACGCGCGCGAAGGAAGATCTGCATATCGTCACGCCGCAGCGCTTTTACGTGCACAACCAGACGCATCTGGGCGACCGGCACGTGTGGGCGCAACGCACGCGCTTCATTCCGCAGCATCTGATGCAGAACTTCGAAGCCACCGCGTGGCCGCCGGTTCCGGTCGCCGCCGCGCCGACGGCGGCGGGACTCGCGGCCGCGGCTAAGGCGAAGATCGATATCGCGGCGCGCTTGAAGGGGATGTGGGATTAGCGGTAAGCGGCGCCCGGTCCACGCCTAACGCTGCGCCCGCGAAGTCTTCGGCACGCGCGGCGCCGGCGCAAAGATGCTCCGTAGCCATGCGGCAAACCGCGTGAACCCATCATAAGGTTCATCGACAAACAACTCCGGCCGCAGCGAGCGAATGTATTCGAGTACCTGCTGCGCTTCCTGCTTCTGAATCGACCCATAAAAAATGCCGAGCCGCAGCAGACAGCGCAATTCACCGAGCTTCTCGCGCGCATTCGAGCCAACGCTGTTTTCCACCGCGATCTTCGTCTCATAGGTGCGCTGACGCAGCGAATCGGCGAGGCGCCATGCGGGCGTCTGCATCTTCTCCTCGACTTCGCGGATATCCATCGCGGCTGACTTGATCTGCGAGGCGAGCACATCGACTTGCGAAGCATCGCCCTTCGCCTCGGTGACGATGGCCGTCGCCCATTCGCGCGATGCCTTCACGAGATCCTCGGCGTTCCAGTCCGAGCGGATCGCGAACGCGAAACCGTGTTCGGCCGCCTGTCGGATCAAAATCTCGACGACATCCGGAAATTCCTTGTCGAGCGCGCGCTTGGCCCACGCGTACTGGCCTTGCGACAGCATGCGCTGCACCGCCTGCTCGGTCAGCGGCGTCGGATTGTCGAGCAGCTTGGCGCGCAGAAAGTCCTCGAACGTCGGCGTGACGAACTGCGGGTCGAGCTTGAGCGACAGGCGCATGAACGCCTCATAGTCGCGATGCAATGAAGCGATGGTCTCGTCGCGAAACGATAGGGTTATTTGACGCATGTTGGTTCCCGGTTCCGCGCTCGGATGGCCCGATGGCGGGAAATGCCTTTGGCGTCCGCTTCGACGGCGGAGTCCATTCGTTTCTGATAACGGCGTTACAGCCGGGAACTTGAGGGTGTTCTGAAAGCCGTTGCGCGAAGAAGCCTTTAACGCAAGACGACGAACTGCCAAACGAAGAAAACCGCGAGCGACACCCCGATGGTAAGTAAGGGCCGCCTGGTCCACGCGCACACGGCCACCGCAACCACGGCGGCCACGAGTTGCGGGTTGCGCCACGTGATTTCCGCGCCGTTGCCATGCGGCGAGACGGTCATCGGCACGATGATCGCGGTCAGCACCGTCACCGGCACGAAGCCGAGCGCCGTGCGCACGATGGGCGGAAACGGCAACCGCTCGCCCAGCACGAAGACGGCCGCGCGGATCAGATACGTGACGAGCGCCATGCCGAGAATCAGCAGCACATAGTTCGATGTGGTCATCGTGCGCGCTCCTTGCGGTTATCGCCGTTCGATTCACGCTCGCGTCGTTCCATCAGCGTGATCGCCATGCCGACTCCGATTCCCACCAGCACCGCCGCAAGCAGGCCGAGCTTGTACGGCCAGTCCTGCCACGCGAACGACAGCACGCCCGATGCCATCGCCGCCGCGACAAAGCGCACGGCCACCAGTTGCGGCACGATGATGGCGATGAACGTCGCGACCATCGCGAAGTCCAGCCCGAGCGACTTGAGCCCTGGGAATGCGGCGCCGAAGAGCAAGCCGACGAGCGTCCACAGTTGCCAGTTCAGATACATCGAGAGGCCGGAGCCGAAGAAGTAGTGCGGGCCGATTTCGCCCGGCGCGCGCTTCTGGTAATGCGCGTAAGCGACGGCGAACACTTCGTCGGTGAGCAGACCCGACAGCGTCCAGCGCCAGCGCGCGGGCAGATGCGCGACATAAGGCGCGAGCGTCGCCGAATAAAGGACGTGCCGCAAGTTGATGACGAAGGTCGTCGCCCAGATCACGATGAAGCTCGCGTGTCCCGCGATCATGCCGATGGCGATGAACTGCGCCGAGCCCGCGAACACCGCGAGCGACATCAGCTGGCCGTGCCAGAGCGTGAGCGGGCTCGCCGTGACGAGCGTGCCGAAGATGACGCCGAAGGGCGCGGCGCCGACCATCATTGGAATGGTGTCGCGCGCGCCGGCGGCGAATTCCCGCAGCGCGGGGCTGGATACTGCTTTCAAATCGTGCCTCCGTTATAAGCCAATATGAGCGCTTGGGCATTCATATCGGTCGCCGGGAGGATAAGGCATGCAGTAAGCATCGGGCTTGTACGATCGTGCGGCGCTCGTGGCTCGCGTGATGGTTTCAACCAGCCTGCCGGCAAGTCGTACAGTTTACAACTTCATTGTGGGCGCGGCGGGGCGCGCGCATCGCTTCACTTCCTTCACTTCACGGGAATGGTCGTGCCTTCGGGAACCGGCACCGCCGTCACGCTGTTCTTCGGGCTGCCGGTCGCAATGCGGTCGCTGTAGGTCAAGTAGACGAGCGTATTGCGTTTGGCGTCGACCACGCGCACCACGTGCAGCGTCTTGAAGATGAACGACATGCGGTCGGAGAAGACATCGGTCTTCTGCTTGAGCGGCTGAGTGAATTTGATCGGCCCGACCTGACGGCAGGCGATAGACGATTCCGTCGGATCTTCCGCGATGCCGAGCGTGCCTTTCACGCCGCCCGTGCGCGCCCGCGACACGTAGCAGGTGACGCCCGCGACGAGCGGATCGTCATAGGCTTCGACGGTCACGCGGTCGGAACCGGTGAAACGGAAATTGGTGTTGACGCTCGCGATTTCCTCGGCCTGCGCTGTGGCCGCGCCGAACGAGGTAACGAGCGCCGCAGCGGTAGCGGTGAGGAGAGTGCGGTTCATCGTGATCCTTCGGAAAAAGAGAAAGGGCGTCGTATTGTATCGACGCCCTTGCTGTTTTCCCGCAAGCATTCGGCCAATCGGCGATTCAATGGAAGATCAAATACAGGATCACCAGAACCACGACCGGCACACCGAGCAGCCATCCGAGTAGGTAAGGCATGTCGTCCTCCTTCGCGTGTTGTTTTTGACGATTCCAGTATCGCGAGGAAGCGCGCGCGGCGTTAGCCGCGTGTGTCCTAAATACGTGTAGGCGCAGTCCTATGCTCTCTTACCGGCACGTTACGATTGGTCATTCCATCACGCGAATCCTGCGCGCTGGCTGATCCCGATACAGCGTGCGCACGTAATCGAGATGCGCTCCGGCGCATTCGCGGGCGCGGGCGGGGTCGCGGGCGGCGATGGCATCGAACATGGCGCGATGCTGGGCGAGCAGGTTCGCTTCGACTCCATCGTCGTAATCGACCAGACGGTGCGATGTCAGCATGGACTCGCGCACCAATTCGTTGAGACCGTGCATGACGTGCGCCAGCGCGACGTTGTGCGTGGCGTCGGCGATAGCCAGATGAAACGCGGCGTCTTTTTCGGCAATGCGCGTGCTCTTGTCGGCCACCGCGGCTTCGAGCGCCTGGAATGCATCGGCGATGCGCGTCAGATCCGCCTCGGAGGCGCGCTCGGCGGCGTAGGCAGCGGACAGCGTTTCAAGGCCATGACGCAATTCGAGGACATCGGCGCTGGCGTTGGGTTGCTGTTCGAGGAGTGCGGCGAGTGGATGCGACACGAGCGGCGCCGTCACATCCGACACGACGAAGCCGCCGCGCGCCACCGCGCGGATGAAGCCGTCCGACTCCAGCCGAATAAGCGCCTCGCGCAGCGACGGCCGCGAAACGTTGAGTTGTTCCGCCAGATCGCGCTCGGCGGGGAGGCGCTGGCCAGGCAGGAGCGTGCCGTTCGAGATCAACTCGCGTATCTGCCCCGACACCACGTCCGACAAGCGCACGCGGGCGTAGGAATGCGAGTGGACGGGCTGAAAAGGCATCGTTCGAGCAGTGGAGGTAAATCGGGACTTTCGGAGTTTGACACGAAAGGGCCATCTCTTTAAAGTCTTGGTCAGACCAAGCTTACCAAAATCCGGCCCCCAATCCTCAAGTCGCCGTTTCGGATCCCATGAAAGTCGCCCTGTTTGTGCCCTGTTTCATCGACGCCTTCTATCCGCAGATCGGCGTCGCCACGCTGGAACTGCTCGAACGCCTCGGACTCGATGTCGATTACCCGCAGGATCAAACCTGCTGCGGCCAGCCGATGGCCAATAGCGGCGCTCACAAGGAAGCCGCAGGCGCCGAGCGCGTGTTTACGCGCAACTTCGCGGATTACGACTACGTCGTCGGACCGTCGGCGAGTTGCGTGCATCACGTGCGCGAGCACTTCACGGCCATCGAACAGACGAGCGCGGTATCGAAGGTCAGAAAAAACACCTACGAGCTCGTCGAATTCCTGCACGACGTCTTGCAGGTGCGCGAGTTTCCGTGGGCCGAATTCCCGCATCGCGTCGGGCTGCACAACAGTTGCAGCGCGGTGCGGCACTTGCGCGAAACCTCGAATTCGGAAGTGGCGGCGGCGCCGTTTTCCAAGCCGCGCGCGCTGCTCGAAGGCGTGAAGGGCATCGAATTCGTCACGCCCGCGCGACCCGACGAATGCTGCGGCTTCGGCGGCACGTTCTCCGTGACCGAGGAAGCCGTGTCCGTGCGCATGGGTCAGGACAAAGTACGCGATCACGTCGGCGCGGGCGCGCAGTACATCGTGTCGGGCGACATGTCGTGTCTCATGCATCAGCAGGGATGCGCCGAGCGTCTCAAACTCGATGCGCGTTTCATCCATATCGCGCAGGTTCTCAACGGAGCGCGCGCATGAGCAAGACCTCGGGCAAGTCGGTGAGAATCGATCACGCGAAGGCGGCGGGCGCGTTTCTGCAGAAGTCGGATCACGTCGCGTTCCACGACAAGCGGCTGTGGGACTTGCGCAGCAAGCGCGACGCGCAGGCGCACGGTATTCCCGAATGGGAGGAGATGCGCAATCTCGCGTCGGGCATCAAGGAACATACGCTGTCCAATCTCTCCGAATACCTCGCGCAGTTCGCGGATCAGGCGGAGAAGAACGGCGTCGTGGTGCACTTCGCGGCCAACGCGGAAGAGCACAACGCGCTCGTCCACAAGCTGATGAGCGAACGCGGCATGACCACGCTCGTCAAGAGCAAATCCATGCTCACCGACGAATGCTACATGCGCGACTATCTCGAACCGCGCGGCATCACGGTGATGGAAACCGATCTTGGCGAACGCATTCAGCAGTTGGATCACCAGGACCCGAGCCATATGGTCGTACCAGCCGTGCACAAGCTGCGCGCGGATGTGGCGGAGCTTTTTGGACGCACGATCGGCACCGATCCTGACAACAGCGACATCCACTATCTCGCCGAAAGCCAGCGCATGGACACGCGGCCGTACTTCGTGCGCGAGAAGACGGCCGGCATGACGGGCTGCAATTTCGCGGTGGCGGAAACGGGCACGGTCGTCGTCTGCACGAACGAAGGCAACGCGGATCTCTCGGCGAACGTGCCGCCGCTGCATATCGCGTCCATCGGCATCGAGAAGATCATTCCGCGTATTGCCGATCTCGGCGTGTTCGTGCGCATGCTTTCGCGCAGCGCGCTCGGCTCGCCGATCACGCAGTACACGTCGCACTTTCGCGCGCCTCGGCCGGGCACGGAGATGCATTACATCCTCGTCGATAACGGCCGTTCCGAACGCCTCGCGCTCGACGACTTCTGGTTCTCGCTCAAGTGCATTCGCTGCGGCGCGTGCATGAATACGTGTCCGGTGTATCGGCGAAGCGGCGGGCTATCGTACGGCGGCACGTATTCGGGGCCGATCGGCGCGATCATCAATCCGACGCACGATCTCAAGCGCTACAGCAGCCTGCCGTTTGCCTCGACGATGAACGGCAGTTGCACCAACGTCTGCCCGGTAAAGGTGAATATTCATGAACAGATTTACAAGTGGCGCGAGGTAATCGCCGAACGCCACGAAGTGCCGTTCGTGAAACAGGAAGTGCTGAAGATGGCGGGACGGCTGCTCGCGAGTCCGACGCTTTATCGCGCGACGGTGGCATCGCTTGGCGGCGCGCTCAAGCGGCTGCCGAACTTCGTGCTGTACAACCCGCTCAACATCTGGGGCCGGCAGCGTGACTTGCCCGAAGCGCCCGCCGAGACCTTCCACGAGTGGTACAAGAAAAACCGGAAGATCGCCAAATGACGACTCGCGAAGCTTTTCTGTCGAAGATCCGCGCGGCGCAGCCCGCTTCACGCCCGCTTCCCGATGTGCCCGTTTTCGCGACGCCCGAGGGCGATCTGCGCACGCGCTTCGAAACCGCGCTCATCGCCATGGGTGGAACATGCGTGGAAGCGCAGAGCCTCGACGAAGTCGGCGCGATGATCGCGCAACGTTTCGGCGATGGCGCAGCAGTGGCGTCGGCGGTGGCGGGAATCGAAGGCACGCGGCCGATTACGGTCGATACCGTTCCGTCGTCGCTTCAGGATGTCGATGTGGGCGTCGTGAGAGGGCGCTTCGGCGTGGCGGAGACTGGCTCCGTGTGGTTCAGCGAAAAGGAGTACGTCGTCAATTCAATCGGCTATATCGTGCAGCATCTCGTCGTGCTGCTCGATCCTTCGCAACTCCTCGAAGGCTTGCAGCAGGTTTATCGACGACCCGATTTTCAGTCGGCCCGTTATGCGGTGCTGGTAACGGGGCCTTCGGCCACGGCGGATATCGAGGGCGTGCTGATTCGCGGCGCACAGGGCGTGCGATCGCTGACGGTTGTCTGGCTTGCTGCTTAGATGCTTTAGAAGAGCGTTACTGCTATTTGCGCAAGCAAAAAAGCCCAGTCGAATGACTGGGCTTTTTGTATGAAACTGGGTGGCTCCCCGACCTGGGCTCGAACCAGGGACCTACGGATTAACAGTCCGGCGCTCTACCGACTGAGCTATCGGGGAACAGCTACTACGCTTGAAACGAGTCTCTGATGAGACAAAAAACCCAGCTCACAACTCGGCTGGGTTTTCCTTTGATTCTGTCTGGAACCTGCTCGATACTGAGTGGCTCCCCGACCTGGGCTCGAACCAGGGACCTACGGATTAACAGTCCGGCGCTCTACCAACTGAGCTATCGGGGAACATCTACTGCAGAGAAACGAAATTATAGGGAGCGCTTTCTGCGCTGTCAACGCTCAATCTTCATTCAATAACGGTTTTTTGCATCGAAATTGATTGATCCTGCGCGTCCGACAAATGACAGGGCGGCAAATACAGCCGGTTAGCGCTCCAGCAAATCCAGCTTTTCCTTCACGTCCTTGAATTCGTCGGCTTCCGGCAGCGGCGCCTTGGTCTTCGTGATGCTCGGCCAGTTGCGCGCGAGTTCCGCGTTCAGTTCGGTGAAGTGCTGCTGGTCGCCGGGAACGTCTTCTTCGGCATAGATTGCATTCACCGGGCATTCGGCCACGCACACGGCGCAGTCGATGCATTCGTCCGGATCGATCGCGAGAAAGTTGGGACCTTCGCGGAAGCAATCCACCGGGCACACGTCCACACAATCGGTGTAGCGGCACTTGATGCAGCTTTCGGTCACAACGTGAGTCATTCAGGCTCCTGCATGCGCAATTCGGGGGAGGGCGGCGTTTTTAGATGACCATATGGGCAGCGGCACAGGGCCGTGCGCGGCTCGCTCGCCAAAACGCATATTGTAGCGTAACGGTAAAAGGCGACGCGAGCGCCGCGCCATGCGCCTTATATCGATTCGTGATTAATGTATGCGGCTTTCCTAAAAGGGCCGGGGCGGCAGGATGCCGTGCACGCATTCGGGTAACATGAACGGACAGCGCGCGGCGCGTCTCGTCAATAGCGGTCGGTAGCGGCCGATACAGCGCGCGGGCATCCTTGCATCGATGTACAAGCCAGAACCATGATCATCAATTCGCTGCTCGATACCGATCTCTACAAATTCACCATGATGCAGGTGGTCCTGCATCATTTCCCGGCGGCGCACGTCGAGTATCGCTTTCGCTGCCGCACGCCGGAAGTGGATCTGGTGCCGTTCATCGACGAGATTCGGGACGAGGTGCGTCAACTCTGCAACCTGCGCTTCAAGGAAGAAGAGCTCGACTATCTGCGGCGAATGCGCTTCATCAAGAGCGACTTCATCGACTTTCTCGCGCTCTTTCATCTGAACGAGAAGTCCATTCGCATCGCGCCGTCGAAGAAGGGCAACGGCGAGATCGACATCGAAATAGAAGGGCCTTGGCTGCACACCATTCTCTTCGAGATTCCGGTGCTGGCCATTGTCAACGAAGTGTATTTCCGCAATACGCAGAAAAAGCCCGAGTACGAAACCGGGCGCGAACGTCTGCGCGACAAGATCAAACTGCTCGCCACACCGCCCGAATATTCGGACTGCAAGATTGCCGATTACGGCACGCGCCGCCGCTTTTCGGGCCAATGGCACGAGGAAGTCGTGCTAACGCTCAAGGAGCGGCTCGGCGAACAGTTCGCGGGCACGAGCAACGTGTTCTACGCGATGAAGCATGGTTTGCGTCCGCTCGGCACCATGGCGCATGAGTACCTGCAAGCGTGTCAGGCGCTCGGCCCGCGTCTGCGCGACTCGCAGATCTTCGGCTTCGAGATGTGGGCGAAGGAATATCGCGGCGACCTGGGTATCGCGCTGTCGGATGTCTACGGCATGAAGGCGTTCCTGCGCGACTTCGACATGTACTTCTGCAAGCTCTTCGACGGCGCGCGCCACGATTCCGGCGATCCCTTCGACTGGGGCGAACGCCTCATCCGGCATTACGAGGAAAACCGCTGCGATCCGCGCACCAAGGTGCTCGTGTTCTCGGACGCGCTGGATATTCCGAAGGTGCTGCAACTGTATGAGCGTTTCCGCGGGCGCTGTCAGCTCGCGTTCGGCGTCGGCACGAATCTCACGAATGACCTGGGCTATCAGCCGTTGCAGATCGTCATCAAGATGGTTCGCTGCAATGGTCAGCCGGTGGCGAAACTCTCCGATTCCCCCGGCAAGAACATGTGCGACGACAAGGCCTATCTGGCTTATCTGAGGCAAGTGTTCGGCATCGAGAAGCAAGCGGGCGAGACCGACTGACGCTTGGTTCGTGCTTTGTTCCCGCGCGCGGCCTATGCCTTTCGGCCGAGGTGCGCGCGCTCAAGACCGCTCGATATAATTCGATCGTGCCGCCAGGACTCGTGGTGCGCACGCATCCGGAACACTCTCGCACTCGTAAGGACGGCACCATGGACACATCGGCGGCGCGCCGCAATATTCTCGCGCGCATACGCAGCGCGCAGGGCAGACGCGATGAGCCGACCGAAGCCGAGCGTGCCACCGCGAACGACTATCTGACGCGTCATCCCGAAGGTCCGCGCCCGCCGTTGCCCGACACCCGCGACGCGCTCATCGCGCGGTTCCGGCTCGAAGCCGAACGGCTCTCGACCACCGTCGCCGAAGTCGCCGCGCTCGGCGATGCTCCCGCCGAAGCCGCGCGCTACCTCCGCTCGTTGAATCTTGCCACCGATGCCGTCGCATGGCCTGCGTTGGCTGAGTTGCCGTGGGCCCAGGCGGGCATTCAGGCGTCGTTACGCAAGCCGGAAGACGCGGATCTCGTCGGCATCACGGGCTGCTTTTGCGCGACGGCTGAAACCGGGTCGCTCGTGTTGCTGTCCGGCCCGGATACGCCCGCGTCCGGCGCGCTCTTGCCGCAGACGCATATCGCGGTCGTGCCGGCTTCGCGCATCGTCGCGGCGCATGAAGACGCCTTCGCACTGATTCGCGCCGAACGGGGCGAACTGCCGCGTGCGGTGAACTTCGTTTCCGGGCCGTCGCGCACCGGCGATATCGAGCAGACCATCGTGCTGGGCGCGCATGGGCCGTATCGCGTGCATGTAATCGTCGTGACCGAAGCGTGAGCGCAGTGCGGTCTCTTCTCCTCGGCTGCATGGCATTGCTCGGCGCGATGTCGAACGCGTCGGCGGCCACGGTCGATGGCGCGAGCTTGTCGGCGGCGTGGGGCGTTCCGTTCTTCGGCATGCTGCTTTCCATCGCGGTGTTTCCGCTCGTCGCGGCGAAGCTCTGGCATCACCACTTCGGCAAGATCGCGTTGCTCTGGGCGCTCGCGTTTCTCGTACCCTTCGCGGCTGCGTTCGGCGGCGGCACGGCGCTCGGCGTATTCGTTCACGCGATGCTCGAAGAGTACATACCGTTCATCGTTTTGCTGGCTTCCTTGTACACGGTCGCGGGCGGCATTTGCGTGCACGGCGATCTTCGCGGCTCGCCGCGTCTGAATGCCTCGTTGCTCGCACTGGGAACCGTGCTGGCAAGCCTCATGGGCACGACCGGCGCGGCCATGCTGCTGATCCGCCCGCTCTTGCGCGCCAACGAAAACCGCAGGCATGTCGTGCATGTGGTCGTGTTCTTCATCTTTCTCGTGGCAAACGTGGGCGGCTCGTTGTCGCCGCTCGGCGATCCACCTTTGTTCCTCGGCTTTCTGAACGGCGTCGGTTTCTTCTGGACGACCACGCATCTCTTTCTGCCGATGCTCCTCGTCTCCGTCGTTCTCCTCGCGCTCTTCTACGCGCTGGATACGTATTTCTGGCGCAAGGAAGAAAAAACGCAACCCGGCTTGGTCGGGACGATTGCAGTTCGCATCGACGGCAGGATCAACTTTTTGCTGCTCGCGGCGGTCGTCGCGTTGGTGCTGATGAGCGGCATCTGGAAGCCGGGCGTCGTGTTCGATGTGTACGGCACGCATCTGCATTTGCAGAACGTCGTGCGCGACGCGGCTTTGGTGATCGTGCTGCTCGCATCGCTCGTCCTCACGCCGAAAAGCGCGCGCGAGGGCAACGCGTTCGGCTGGGCGCCTATCGAAGAAGTGGCGAAGCTTTTCGCGGCCATTTTCATCACCATCGCGCCGGTCATCACGATTCTGCGCGCGGGCGAGTCGGGCGCGTTCGCGGGCATCGTGCACGCGGTGTCCGACCAAGGCAAGCCGCACGATCTCGCCTATTTCTGGGCCACGGGCATCCTGTCTTCGTTCCTCGATAACGCGCCGACGTATCTCGTGTTCTTCAATCTCGCGGGCGGCGACGCTCCCACGCTCATGACCACGGGCGCGTCCACACTCGCGGCAATCTCGGCGGGCGCGGTCTTCATGGGCGCGAACACGTATATCGGCAATGCGCCGAATTTCATGGTGAAGGCAATCGCCGAATCGCGCGGCATTCGCATGCCGGGCTTCTTCGGTTATATGGGATGGTCTGGCATCGTCCTGTTGCCGTTATTCGCCGTCTTGGGCTGGCTATTTTTCTAGGAGCAATTCGATGAAGAAGGTGCTTGTTGCGCGTCCCACTTTTCCCGATGTGGTCGAACGTCTGAAACAGTATTTCGAAGTCGATCTGAATCCGGGCGACGTGCTTGGCCAGGAGGAGTTTCGCGCGCGTCTGGCCGACAAGGACGGCGCGTTCACTGCCGGCGAGATGGTCGGCGAAACGGAACTGGCGGGCTCGCCGAACCTGAAAGTCGTCGCGAACATGGCGGTCGGCTACAACAACTTCGACATGCACGCATTCGACGCGCACAAGGTGCTCGGCACCAACACGCCCAACGTGCTGAACGAAACCACTGCCGACTTCGGCTGGGCGCTCATGATGGCAGCGGCCCGGCGCGTGACCGAATCCGAGCACTTTCTGCGCGCGGGCAAATGGCAGAAGTGGAGTTTCGATTCGTTCCTCGGCACCGACGTGTACGGCTCGACGCTCGGCGTGATCGGCATGGGCCGGATCGGGCAAGCGCTGGCGCGCCGCGCGGTGGGCTTCGACATGCGCGTGATCTATCACAACCGTTCGCGCGTCGCGCCGGAGATCGAGTCGCAACTCAACGCGGAGTACGCGTCGAAGGAAGACTTGTTGAAGCGCGCGGATCACGTCGTGCTCGTGCTGCCTTACACCAAGGAGAACCATCACACCATCGGCGCGGCCGAACTCGCGTTGATGAAGCCGACGGCCACGCTTACCAACATCGCGCGCGGCGGAATCGTCGACGATTCGGCGTTGATCGCCGCGCTGCGCGAGAAGCGTATCGCGGCTGCGGGGATCGACGTGTTCGAAGGCGAACCCGACTTCAATCCCGATTTCCTGTTGCTCGACAACGTCGCGTTGACGCCGCATATCGCGAGCGCCACCGAGTCGACGCGCCGCGCGATGGCGAATCTCGCCGCGGACAATCTCATCGCCGGTTTGGGTGAGGGACCGCGCGCCGGCAATCCGCCGAATCCGATCAACCCGGACGTGCTGAAAAAATGATCGAACTGTTGTACGGCGCGATCGCGCTCCTGGCGATTGCGCTTCTGGTTGCGCTCGTCGTCCTGTTTGCGACGATGCGGCGCACGTCCCGCGTCGATATCGAAGAGGAATTCGTCGCGCTCACCGACCGCGTGAACGACATGGGCGAGGCGCAGGCGCGCGCGCAGGAGCGGCTCGAACGCGGCTTGCGTGGCGATATCGCGGAGAGCGCGCGCGTCTCGCGCATGGAATCGCAAAGCGGCTTCACGCAGTTTCATCAGACGCTCGCGACGCAGTTGGCGAGCACGTCGAGCGTGCAGAACGCGCAGTTCGACGCGCTTGCGCAGCAACTCGCGCAGCAGAGTCAGCAGGCGCGCGACGATCAGGGCAACGCGCTCAAGCGCTTCGCCGACTCCATGACTTTGCATCTCGGCCAGCTATCGGAAGCGAACGAACGGCGGCTCGGCGAAGTGCGCGCGACGCTCGAAGCGCGCCTCAAGGACATCGAGGCGAACAACTCGGCGAAGCTCGATGAAATGCGCCGCACCGTCGATGAAAAGCTGCATTCCACGCTGGAGCAGCGGCTCGGCGAATCGTTCAAGCTGGTGTCGGACCGGCTCGAACAAGTGCATCGGGGCTTGGGCGAGATGCAGACGCTCGCGGCGGGCGTCGGCGATCTGAAGAAGGTGCTGACCAACGTCAAGACGCGCGGCATTTGGGGCGAAGTGCAACTGGAGTCGTTGCTTGAACAGTTGCTCACGCCGGATCAATACGCGAAGAACGTCGCGACCGTGCCCAAGAGCAACGAACGCGTGGAGTTTGCAGTCAAATTGCCGGGCCGTCACGACACGCCGGGCGCGCCGGGCGATGCCGCGACGCCGGTGTGGCTGCCTATCGACGCCAAGTTTCCGCGCGAGGACTACGAGCGTCTCGTCGATGCGCAAGATCGCGCAGATCCCGTCGGTGTGGAAGAGGCCGCGCGTGCGCTCGAAGGACGCTTGCGCGCGGAGGCGCGTTCCATCGCGCAGAAGTACGTGTCGCCGCCGCATACGACCGACTTCGCGTTGCTGTTTTTGCCGACCGAGGGTTTGTATGCCGAAGTGCTGCGGCGTCCGGGTCTGACCGACTATCTACAGCGCGAGCATCGCGTGAGCGTGGCCGGTCCGACTACACTCACGGCGCTGCTCAACAGTCTGCAAATGGGCTTCAGGACGCTCGCTATCGAAAAGCGGTCGAGCGAGGTGTGGCAGGTGCTCGGCGCGGTGAAAACCGAGTTCAACAAGTTCGGCGATGTACTCGCGAAGACGAAGTCGCAGCTCGAAACCGTCACGCGCTCGATTGAAGCGGCGCAGACGCGCACGCGTCAAATGGGCAAGCGCCTGCGCGACGTGGAAGCGCTTCCGGGTGAGGAAGCGCGCGGTCTGCTCGGGGATGACGAGGCCGCGCTGCCGCGAGATGGGGACGACGAGCTTTGACGAGCTTCAGATGAAAAGCGGCCTGCGCGTCAGCGATGCAACCGCGTCTACGAAGCCAACCGCTCCAGCGACTCACCGGTGATACGCACGATGCGCCAGTCCGGCAATACGGTTGCGCCCATCTTTTCATAGAAGTCGATGGCGTTCTGATTCCAGTCCAGCACCGACCATTCGAAGCGGCCGCACTGACGCTCGACCGCAAGTGCCGCAAGCCGCTTGAGCATCTGCGTGCCGAGGCCGCTGCCGCGCAACGTCGGGCGCACGTAGAGATCTTCCAGATACAGCCCGCGCTTGCCGAGAAACGTGGAGAAGTTATGGAAGAAGAGCGCATAGCCGACCACTTCGCCCGCCTGTTCCGCGACCAGCGCTTCGGCTGACGGACGCGCGCCGAAGAGCGCATCGCGCACGCCGTCTTCGGTCGCGATAAACAAATGCGTGAGCTTCTCGAATTCCGCGAGTTCGTACATCAGCGCGTGGATCGCGCCGATATCGGCGGGCGTGGCGGGGCGAATCGACGCGCCGCTCACGCTTCCTCCGGTGCGTCGGACAACACGATTTCTATGCCGCCGAAACGCGACGCCACCCAGTTATAAGCATGGCACGCAATCCACAACAGCACGAAGCCAAGGATTGCGTTGAGCAGCAGCGCGCTCGTGACCGTGCTCACTTCCACCGAGCCGTATCGCACGAACGCGACCACCACGCCAAGCAGCACGATCGGCACGCTGAAAGTCAGATACACGAGGATCAGGGCCTTGGCCGTCTGTCCGGGTGCAATGGATGAGATCTGCTTTTTCATGGACTAAAAACCCGTCTATCGATAAAAAATGGTGGTGATCGCGTCGCCGTGCTTTTTGGCGCGCTCAAACGAGGCCGTCGAACGGCACGATATTTACGGAATCGCCCGTTTCGACATTGCCGCGATCGTGTTCGAGCACGATGAAGCAATTGGCCCGGCTCATGGAACTCAGCACGCCTGAACCTTGCGGCCCGGTGGTCACGACGCTCCATTGTCCGTCGGCGCGGCGGCTTGCAATGCCGCGCTGAAATTCCGTGCGGCCCGCGCGCTTTTTGATCGGCTCGGCGCAGGTCGCGCGAATCTCGATGAGCGGCTGACGTGCGGCGCCCGACATGGCCAGCAAGGCTTCACGGACGATGAAGTAGAACGTGGCCATCACGGCAACGGGGTTCCCCGGCAAGCCGAAGAAGAGCGCCGATTCGCCCGTGCCCGCGCGCGGTCCCGACCACAAGCGGCCGAATGCGAGCGGGCGGCCGGGACGCATGGCGATCTTCCAGAACGCGACGTCGCCGAGCGAGTTCATCAGTTCGCGCGTGAAATCGGCGTCGCCAACGGAAACGCCTCCCGAGCTGATGACGACATCCGCTGCTTGCGCCGCTTCGCGCAACGCCTTCTCCAGCGATGCCCGGTCGTCGCGCACGATGCCCAGATCGACCGTCTCGACGTCGAGGCGGCGCAGCATCGCGAAAAGGGTGTAGCGGTTGCTGTCGTAAAGGCTGCCGGGCGCAAGCGGTTCGCCGACGGAGCGCAATTCGTCGCCCGTGGAAAAGAACGCGACGACGAGACGCTTCCGCACCGCGACTTCGGCGATTCCGAGCGACGCGAGCAAACCGAGGTCGGACGCCCGCACGATACGGCCTGCTTGCAAAGCGGCCTTGCCGCGAGCCAAGTCTTCGCCAGCGAGCCGCCGGTTCTGGCCTTCGCTTACGACGGTTG
The DNA here is from genome assembly GCF_031450875.1 of Caballeronia sp. LZ001. Taxonomy (NCBI): domain Bacteria; kingdom Pseudomonadati; phylum Pseudomonadota; class Betaproteobacteria; order Burkholderiales; family Burkholderiaceae; genus Caballeronia; species Caballeronia sp. LZ001. The sequence continues at coordinate 4,191,593 of NZ_JARTVX010000004.1, forward strand.
ATGGGAAGCGAATGACGTCGTCATCGCGCGTGACGAGTTCTTGCGGCACGACGGTGTCGCAGCCCGGCGGAATCAGCGCGCCCGTCATGATGCGCACGCATTGAGCCGAGTTGGGTTCGGCGCTGAAAGGACGTCCGGCGAGCGCGATACCCGCGACGTTCAGTTCGACGGCATCGCGCGCGGCATTGAGCGCGGCGCTTTTGAACGCGTAGCCGTCCATTGCGGAGTTGTCGAATGCCGGGACATCGATGGGCGAGATCACGTCTTCGGCGAGCACGCGGCCGAGCGCTTCATAAAGACTTACGCGTCCGACACGCCCGGCATTTCCACGCGGCATGGCCCACTGACGAACGATTTCCTGCGCGGCCGCAACCGGCAGCGCGTTCGGATCGTAGTAAGTGACGCAAGCGGAGAAGGGCCTGGACGTGGTCATGAATCGGAATGGTCGCGACCGAAGTCGGGAAGGACAGCGATGCTGGAACCGGCTGAACCTGAACGAATGCGCGTGGCTAACGACGCGCCAGTTCAGCTAGCTGATACAAATCATTGATATTGTAAAACGCGCGATCATCGTGAAATGGCACTTGCACCGCCTTGTGGCGCGCGTACCACGCACGGACCTTGCGTTCGCCGGCGGCGAGCCAGGCGTCGAGATCGTCGGCGAGCGAGGTTCGAATCAGCGCGAATACCGGATGCGCGATGCGCGTTTCGTCCGTATCGACGGTCGCGGCATAAGCGATGTCCGCGCCATGTTCGTCGAGCGCGCGTCGCAACGTGGTGCCGAGTTGCGGATCGACGAAAGGCGCGTCGCAAGGCGCGGTCAGCACGAACTCGGTGTGCGCCGCGCGCAATGCAGTGGCGATGCCGGCAAGCGGGCCGGGATAATCGGCGAGCGAATCGGCGATGACGCGTGCATCGAAACGCATAGCGAGCCGAGCGTAGTCGTCGCCCGAACGATTCGCGCTGATGAGCATGGCGTCCGTCTGCGGCGCGAGGCGGCGCAGCACATGCAACGCGAGCGGTTCGTCGCGCAGGAGCTGTAGTCCCTTGTCGACGCCGCCCATGCGCGAGCCGCGTCCGCCCGCGAGCACGAGTCCGGTAGTCTGATTTTCCGGAGCCACGGGCATCAACCGCCGATGTACGACATCTCGACGCGCGGCGCTTCACGGCGCGCGTTTCCCGCCGCGCTGCCGCGCAATTGCGAGTAGCGATCGCCGCGCGCGTGCCAGATGTGCGCAACGGCGTTGGCGACGTCGGCATCGCTCGCGCCGCCGCGAATGAGCGCGCGCAGATCGTGGCCGGACGTGGCGAAAAGGCAGAGGTACAGCTTGCCTTCGGTCGAGAGCCGCGCGCGCGTGCAAGTGCCGCAGAACGCGCGCGTGACGCTCGAAATCACGCCGATCTCTCCGCTGCCGTCGAGATAGCCCCAGCGTTGCGCGGTTTCGGCGGCCGTATGCGCTTCGAGCGGCGCGAGCGCGAAGTGCTCGGCGATCCGCTCGACGACTTGCGCGGACGGCAACACCTCGCTCATGTTCCAGCCGTTCGACGCACCGACATCCATGTATTCGATGAAGCGCAGCACCACGCCGCTGCCCTTGAAGTGACGCGCCATCGGCACGACTTCCTGATCGTTCGTGCCGCGCTTGACGACCATGTTGACCTTGATCGGCAAAAGGCCCGCCGACTGCGCGGCTTCGATGCCGTCGAGCACGTCGGCCACGGCGAAATCGGCGTCGTTCATGCGGCGAAAGAGCGTGTCGTCGAGCGCATCCAGACTGACCGTGACGCGCGACAGCCCCGCATCCTTGAGCGAACGTGCCTTGCGCGCGAGCAGCGATCCGTTGGTGGTCAGCGTGAGATCGAGCGGACGGCCTTCGGGCGTGCGCAGAAGCGCGAGTCGTTCGATCAGAAATTCGATGTTCTTGCGCAGTAGCGGCTCACCGCCCGTCAAACGGATTTTTTCGACGCCGTGGGCCACGAAGACGCGCGCCAGCCGCTCGATTTCCTCGAACGAGAGCAGGGCGGAATGCGGCAGAAACGGGTAGTCCTTGTCGAACACGTCGCGCGGCATGCAGTAGACGCAGCGGAAGTTGCAGCGATCCGTGACCGAGATGCGCAGATCGCGCAGCGGACGCGCGAGCGTGTCCGTCAGCAACCCGGATGGCAATGCCACCGCGCCGGAAAAATCCGGAATGGCGCTGACATCGGCTAAGGGGATGATGCGTCGGGACATGGCGGCGGTCTTGCTCGGCTCGGAGGCTTGTTCGAATAGTAGAAGCACGCAGTCATTTTAGCGGAACGCGGCGAACCAGTCGTCTTACCCTTTGGTACAGGCTTTCCATACCTAGGCGTCAAAAAAAAACGCCATCGACGTTAGCCGATGGCGTTTTTCCTGCGCAACCGGGCGTTCCGTGGAACGCCCGGCGGCGGCACTACGCTTACTGCGCGTCTTTGCCGGTTTCCACTTGCTGCATCGGCGCGGCGCTCACAGGCGGCAGCGGCTTGCGCTCGCGCGGCACGCGTGCCGGCGCGGCTTCGCGCTCGGCTGCGGCGTTGGCGTCGCGCAGCTTGCTGGCGTCCGTGTTGACCCAGACGAGGCCGGCGGATTCGAGCATCGGCTGCAACGCTTCCGTCGATACCGGCGTCGCGGCCGGTGCAGCCGCGGGCGCGGCGGCTTTCACCGGCTCTGCTTCCACTGCGACGGGCTGCGAAGCCACTGCCGTTTCGATCACGCTTTCAGTCGTCACCGTTTCCACGGCCTGGACCTGCACGGGCGGAACCGAAGTCGCCTCAGGCGTCGCTGCAACCGCGGCGACCTTGACGGGTTCGGCGGGTTCGGCCCGTACCGGCGCGGCTTCGGCGGACGGCGTTTCCGCGATTGCCTCAGCCGGAGCTTCGGCCGGCTTGGCCGTTTCGACTGGCTTCGCGGTTTCGACAGGCGCGGCCACTTCGACAGGCTTCGCTTCTTCCACGGCTGCGGGAGCAGCAGACGTGGCAGGCGCGAAAGGATCGGCGGGCTTCGTTTCCGCGAGTTTCGGCGTCGGGCCGAACGGGTTATCGACCGCGAGCGACGCATCCGGCTTCGCGAAAAACTCCGGCGCCGGTTCGGGCGTCGTCGCCTTCAACTGCGCGTTCGCTTCGATAGCCTCGGTCTGCGACGGCTGCTCGACGCGCACAGGCGCTTGCACCGGTGCAGCGACGGCTTGCTCGGGCGCCTTCTCCACGCTGCGTTCGGCGACAGGCTGCGGCGCGGCAACGGCCGGACGCGGTTCGCGACGCGCGGCGGCTTCTTGCGCGGCTTCGGCATCGAATACGCCAGCTTGCGCCGACATGCTTTCGGCTGCGCCTTCCGCTTCGGCGACATCGGCGGCGTGATTCACCGTCGTGCCGTCATCTTCACGTTCGCGACGACCGCCACGACGACCGCGACGGCGGCGACGACGCTCTTCGCCATCACGCGCGGCTTGTTCCGCCGACACCGCGTCGAGACCGTTTTGCTGCGCGAAGTCGTCGTCGGTTTGCGCCGTTTCGACGATCTCCGACGGCACCGCTTCGCTTGGCGTCAGTGCTTCGACGACGGTTTCGACCTGCGGCTTGCGACGCTCGCCACGTTCCGGACGCTCGGTGCGTTCCGGACGATCGCCACGTTCACCACGCTCGCCGCGATCCGCACGCTCGCGTCGTTCCGGACGCTCCGCAGCCTCGGCGCGCGGTGCGCGTTCGGCGTTTCGGTCCTGATTGCGTTCGCGCGGCTCACGTGCCTCACGCGGCTCGCGGGGCTCGCGCGCCTCGCGGGGTTCGCGTCCTTCACGTCCTTCGCGTGCTTCACGCGGCTCGCGAACTTCGCGCAATTCACGGCCTTCGCGACCCGGACGCGCCTCGCGGTCTTCACGGCGCGCGCCTTGACGGCCCGTGCCATTGCCGCCGCCAACCGCGCCATTCACGCCGTTTGCGCCGGCAGCGGCACCCACGGCCGCGCCATCGCGATTCGCACCGCCACGGCGATTACGGTTGCGATCGCCGCCGCCCGTGCGTTCGCCGCGCTCCGGGCGCTCGCGTGGCGCGCGCGTGGCGGGTTGCGCTTCGACCGGCGCGGGCGCCGGTTTGACTTCAGGCTGAATGCCGAACAGGTTCTTGATCCACGCGATGAACCCGCCGCTCGCCGGCTCCGGCGTCGCTGCAACGGGCGCGGCCTCGACCGGCGCCGGTTTGACCGGCGCGCTCGGCGCGGGCTTCTCGGGCGTGATGCCCTTGACCGCCGCTTCCTGCTTCGGCTTTACTTCCTCGGTGCGTTTGCTGTAGCCGGTTTCCGATTCCATCTCGGTTGCCGCTTCCACTGCCATCTTCCACGAGGCGCGCGGTTCGTCGAGACGGGCATCGTCGTGACGCAGACGCTCCAGCTTGTAATGCGGCGTCTCCAGATGCTTGTTCGGAATCAGAACGACGTTGACCTTGAAGCGCGACTCGATCTTGTTGATTTCCGAGCGCTTTTCGTTCAACAAGAAAGCGGTCACTTCGACCGGCACCTGGCAATGAATCGCCGCGGTGTTTTCCTTCATCGCTTCTTCCTGAATGATCCGCAGCACTTGCAGCGCGGACGACTCGGTATCGCGGATATGGCCCGTGCCGTTACAACGCGGGCAGGTGACGTGGCTGCCTTCGGAGAGTGCCGGACGCAGCCGCTGACGCGACAGTTCCATCAACCCGAAGCGCGAAATCTTGCCCATTTGTACGCGCGCACGGTCGTGCTTGAGCGCGTCTTTCAGGCGCTGTTCGACCTCGCGCTGGCTTTTTGCCGACTCCATGTCGATGAAGTCGATCACGATCAGCCCACCCAGATCGCGCAGACGCAACTGGCGCGCGACTTCGTCGGCGGCTTCCAGATTGGTGCGCGTGGCGGTTTCCTCGATGTCGGCGCCCTTGGTCGCGCGCGCCGAGTTCACGTCGATGGCGACGAGCGCCTCGGTGTGATCGATCACGATCGCGCCGCCCGAAGGCAGCGGCACCGTGCGCGAGTACGCGGTTTCAATCTGATGCTCGATCTGGAAACGCGAGAACAGCGGCACGTCGTCGTGATAGCGCTTCACCTTTTGCAGGTTGTCGGGCATCACGATGTCCATGAAGGCGCGCGCCTGATCATGAATTTCGGTCGTGTCGATGAGAATTTCGCCGATATCCGGCTGGAAATAGTCGCGAATCGCGCGAATGACGAGGCTCGATTCGAGATAAATCAGCATGGGCTGGCCGGCGACGCCGCTCTGCGACGCGGCTTCGATCGCCCGCCACAGTTGCATCAGGTAATTCAGGTCCCACTGGAGTTCTTCGGCCGAGCGTCCGATCCCCGCTGTGCGCGCGATGATGCTCATGCCTTCCGGCAGTTCGAGCTGCGCCATGGTTTCGCGCAGTTCCTGCCGCTCGTCGCCTTCGATCCGGCGCGACACGCCGCCGCCGCGCGGGTTGTTCGGCATCAGGACGAGATAGCGTCCGGCGAGCGAAATGAACGTGGTCAGCGCCGCGCCCTTGTTGCCGCGCTCTTCCTTTTCGACCTGAACGATCAGTTCCTGGCCTTCGCGCAGCGCGTCCTGAATGCGCGCGGAGCGCATCTCGATGCCGTCGCGAAAATATTGGCGGGCGACTTCCTTGAACGGCAGAAAACCGTGGCGGTCCTCGCCGTAGTTGACGAAACAGGCTTCGAGCGACGGCTCGATGCGGGTGACGACTCCCTTGTAGATGTTGCCTTTGCGCTGTTCGCGCCCGGCGGTTTCGATGTCGATATCGATGAGCTTCTGCCCATCGACGATGGCGACGCGGAGTTCTTCCTGCTGCGTCGCATTAAACAGCATGCGTTTCATTGAACGGCTCCAGAGCGGCTCTGCCGTCCCTCATCTTGCGAATCGGCGCGGAGTTCGAACCCGTGGTCGAACATCGGCGGGCGAAGCGGGAGGGCGAGCGTGCCGCGCTTTTTGTGTGTTGTCACAAAGCACGCTGGAGCGGGACTTCTGGCGGGAGAATTGCCGAAAGCGGGCACGGGCGCATGAGCGGGCCGGGCCGTGGGGCACCTTGCGACAACTGGGAGGCGCGCCGATACGGTGCGCTGCGCGGTAAAACGCGTCGAGGAAAAACGGCGGCGCCGGGGGTTTCGCGTCTCAAATTAGACGCGCCAAACCCGCTGCGCTCTTCGAACAGAGCCTTCTCCTCCGACGGCGGCAATGCAGGAGGGCGGCCTCGCGTAATTTCGCGCGATGCTTCTTCGCCGACCTCGACCCTTGCCTGACCGCGCTGGCACGGCCGCAGACCCGAAAGCTCCGCTGGCGTGCCGCATGTCTCGCCTCACTGCGACGTTTTTTAACTGCTATCGCGCTTCGCCGGAATCAGCGCAGCCGCGATGTCGTCGCGAGTTGTTCGCAATCGGCGAGCTTCGATTTGCCGTTCGTCCCGTTGCTCGATGGCAGGGGAAAATCTGGGCGGGCGACCGGCTTCAACGACCGGGCGCCATCGCTTCTCGCCGATAAAAATTCTTTTTGACCAAAAATCCGTTACCGATCGACGATCACTCGACCGAACGCGCCTGTGGGCCCCGTCCCTGCCGGTGATATCGCCGTGCGTGCAACTTGTTGCTCGATTTTCCGGGCGAGCAACCGGCCCTGGGCGCAAGTAAAATGATGGTTTATTGCTTGCACCTGTACAGTCTGATAGTTCGCAGCCACGGTTTTCGTGCCACGCTGTTTTTCAGACTGCTCGCAAATTATATTCAGAATGAATGAGTTAGGCAAAACATCCCATAAACAGGTCGCAAGCGAGCAGGTGTCGATGATCGAAATCGACGAAACCGCTGCCGGTCAGCGCATCGACAATTTTCTCTTGCGCGTCTGCAAGGGCGTGCCCAAAAGCCATATTTACCGAATTCTGCGCAGCGGCGAAGTGCGCGTGAACAAAGGCCGAATCGATTCCGCGTACCGGCTCGAAATCGGCGATCTCGTGCGCGTGCCGCCCATTCGTGTCGCGCAGCCAGATGAAAAACCGCTGTCGTCGAACGCGCCGGCCGCTGAATTCCCCATCATTTTCGAGGACGACCATTTGATCGTCATCGACAAACCGTCGGGCGTCGCGGTACACGGCGGAAGCGGCGTGGCGTTCGGCGTCATCGAACAATTGCGCAACGCGCGCCCGCACGCGAAATTTCTCGAACTCGTGCATCGGCTGGATCGCGAGACGTCCGGTGTGCTCATGCTTGCCAAAAAGCGTGCGGCGCTCGTCAATCTGCACGAGCAGATTCGTGAGAATCGCGTCGACAAACGTTACTACGCGCTCGGACATGGCGACTGGCCAAGCGACTGGGGACGGCGGCGTATCGTCAAGGAGCCGCTGCACAAGTACGTGGCGGCGGACGGCGAGCGGCGCGTGCGGATTCAGGAGAACGGTCTGCCGTCGCATACGGTTTTCAATCTGATCGAGCGCTGGGACGACTACGCTTGGGTCGAGGCCGAACTTAAAACGGGCCGCACGCACCAGATTCGCGTGCATATGGCGAGTCTCGGCCTGCCTATTGCGGGCGATGCCAAATACGGCGATTTCGCGCTCAACAAGGAGCTCGCGCGTCCGAACGCGAAACCGTCGCTCAAACGCATGTTTTTGCACGCTTATCGAATGAAAATCACGCATCCGGCGACCGGCGAGCCGCTGCAGCTCGAAGCGCCGCTGCCGGCGGAATGCCGGCGCTGCATCGACCAGCTCAAGCTCTTAAACCAAGATCAACAGTGAGACACGTTACATGGCGCGGCAGCAATTCGATTTGATCGTCTTCGACTGGGACGGCACCTTGATGGATTCGACCGCGGACATCACGCGCAGCATTCAGGCGGCATGCCGCGATCTCGGGCTGCCAGTTCCGGCCGATGAATCCGCGAGCTACGTGATCGGCCTCGGCCTCAGGGACGCGCTGCAGATTTGCGCGCCCACGCTCGATCCTTCCGAGTATCCGCGTCTGGCCGAGCGTTATCGCTATCACTTTTTGACGACCGGCCAGACGACCGAACTTTTCACTGGCGTGCGCGAGTTGCTTCGGGAACTGCGCGAAGAGGGCTATTTTCTCGCGGTGGCGACGGGCAAGAGCCGTGTCGGACTGAACCGCGCGCTCGACGAGTCGCGCCTCACGAGCCATTTCGACGCCACGCGCTGCGCCGACGAAACCTTTTCGAAGCCGCATCCGGCCATGCTCCACGAACTCACGCGCGAACTCGGCCAGGATTTGTCGCGCACGGTGATGATCGGCGACACCACGCACGACCTGCAGATGGCGATCAACGCGGGCGCGGCGGGCATCGGCGTGGGCTACGGCGCGCATCCGGCAGATTCGCTGACGAAGCTGGAACCGAAGTTCTGCGCGGATAGCATCGCGTCTCTGGCGGGCTGGCTGCGGGAGCACGCATGAGCGAGCCGACGCAAGCCGCGAACGCCGTGCGCGTGTGCGCCGCCGATGAACTCGTCGACGGCGGCGCGGGCCGGCGCCTGAACGCGGCGGACGCGAGCGGCGAAGCGGTGGTGTTCTTCGTGCGCTACGACGGCAAACCTTTCGGCTACCTCAACCGCTGCGCGCATGTCCCGATGGAACTGGACTGGGTCGAAGGCCAGTTCTTCGAAAGCTCGGGCCTATACTTGATGTGCGCAACGCACGGCGCGATCTACGAGCCCGACACGGGCAAGTGCGTCGGCGGTCCGTGCCGCGGGGCGCGTCTGCGCGCACTCGCCGTCGAGGAACGCGACACGCCCGAAGGCCGCGCGGTCTTCTGGCTGCCCGACGACACGCTGCGCCCGGCCTGAATCCCCATTTTTCCTTGAGCTGGTTTGACGACCAGAAGGCAAACGCATGTCCGACAACTTTCCTCGAAACCCGCGCGGTAACGATCGCGGCAATGACAATTGGGAGCGCGAGGCGCTCGAACGCATCGCGCTGGCATCCGTTCGCGAGCAGCGTGCGGCGCGGCGCTGGCGCATTTTCTTTCGCTTCGTATTTCTCGCGGTGATTGCCGTGATCGCCTGGCGCGTGTTCGATCTGACCGGCGACCACGTCGCCAAGAGTACGCGCCATACCGCGCTCATCGACTTGCAGGGCGAGATTTCGAGTAATGGCGATGCCAGCGCCGACAACATCGGCGGCGCGCTCGAAAGCGCGTTCGAGGACGACGGCACGGCGGGCGTGATTTTGCGCATCAACAGTCCGGGCGGCTCGCCGGTGCAGGCGGGCATTATTTATCGCGAAATCAAGCGTTTGCGGGCGAAGTATCCGAAGACGCCGCTTTACGTCGTCGTCGATGACATGTGCGCGTCGGGCGGCTATTACGTCGCGGCGGCGGCGGACAAGATCTACGTGGACAAGGCGAGCATCGTCGGCTCGATTGGCGTGCTGATGGACGGTTTCGGCTTCACCGGGCTGATGGACAAGCTCGGCATCCAGCGCCGCATGCATACGGCGGGCGCGAACAAGGGTTCGTTCGATCCGTTTTCGCCCGAGACGCCGCAGATGACCGCGCACGCCCAGGACATGCTCGATCAGATCCACGCGCAGTTCATCGACGCGGTGAAACAGGGGCGCGGCACGCGTCTGAAGGACGATCCTGACTTGTTTTCGGGAGAGTTCTGGACAGGCGAGAAGAGCGTCCAGCTTGGACTCGCGGATGGTTTCGGCGACGCCAGCTACGTCGCGCGCGAGATCATCAAGCAGCCGGATATCGTCGATTACACGCAGAAGGAAAGCATCGGCGAGAAGGTGGTGAAGCGCTTTGGCGCTTCTGTCGGCGATGCGGCGGTGCGGGCGTTGACGCTTGGCGGGAAGGTGCAGGTGCGGTGAGGGCGTGAGGGCGAGCAGCGCACAAACCCACGCCTGACCGCACCGACCTCAAGCCCCCAGCAACAGAAAAATCGCCGGCCGTTTGTGCAATTCCGGCGCGGCTTGCTTCTTCCAGTCCGCTGCCGTGCGCGTCACGATGGTTTCGCCCGGCAGCGTCAAATCCACCGCGACGCAGATCAGCGTCGATGGCGCGCAGGTCGCGATGAGCGTGTCCAGCATCGCCCGATTGCGATACGGTGTCTCAATGAAAATCTGCGTCTGGTTCGCCTTGCGCGACAGTTGTTCCAGCTCGCGCAGGCGCTTGCCGCGCTCGGCGGCATCCACGGGAAGATAGCCGTTGAACGCGAAGCTCTGGCCGTTCATGCCCGACGCCATGAGCGCGAGCAGAATTGAACTCGGTCCGACGAACGGCACGACCTTCACGCCTCGCTGATGCGCGCGCCGCACGAGCAGCGCGCCCGGATCGGCGACGGCGGGGCAGCCGGCTTCCGAGACGAGTCCCGCGTCGGCGCCGGCGAGAATCGGCGCGAGCAGTTTGTCGATTTCGCCGGGCGGCGTATTGACGTTCAGCTCCCGAACCTCGATTTCCTGAATCGGCCGCGTCGTGCCTACTTTCTTGAGGAATGCGCGCGTCGTCTTGGCGTTCTCGCCGATGTAATAGCCCAGCGCGGCTGCCTGCGCGCGCACCGGCTCGGGCAGCACTTGCGCGAGTGCTTCGGCATCGCCTTCGCCAAGCGTATTGGGGATCAGATAAAGGACGCCGCTCATGCTGCCGCTCCGAGAAGGGGGAAACCGGCCGCGCGCAACATCTTGCTCAGCGCGATGAGCGGCAGGCCGATGAGCGCGGTGGGATCGTCGGAGTCGATCGCATCGAGCAATGCAATGCCGAGCCCTTCGGACTTGGCGCTGCCCGCGCAGTCGTAGGGCGTTTCGGCGCGAAGGTAGGCTTCGATTTCGGCGTTTGTGTAATCGCGAAACTGCACGCGGGTGACGATATCGGCCGATTGCACGTTTTCCGTGGTGCTGTCGAACACGCACAGCGCGCTGTGGAAGTCGACGCCGCGGCCGCGCATCGCGCGCAGTTGCGCGACGGCGTTGTCGTGCGTGCCGGGCTTGCCGATCTGACGTCCGTCGAAGGTCGCGACCTGATCGGAGCCGATTATGAGCGCGCCCGGCGCCTCGACTGCCGCCGCGCGCGCCTTGGCGATGGAAAGACGCACGGCCGTTGCCTCGGGCGATTCGCCGGCAAGCGGCGTTTCATCGACATCGGACACGATGACATCGAAAGGTATGCGCAAACGCGCCAATAACTCGCGCCGATATGGCGAACCCGACGCCAGAACCAGGCGCCGCGTGGGCGAAGACGAAGCAAAAACGTCGGACATAAACGGAAATCAGCAAAAATGGGTGAAAAACGACGGGTTGCGAACGAGTCCTTAAGTGTTTGACTCGAAAGAACAAATCCGTTATAGTTTTGGGCTTTTCATCGGTATGGTGCTTGGGCGCTCTAGCCGGTCAATAGGGAAGAGATAACTAGTACCGCGGAATTAACAGCGGTGACGCAAACCAAGGTGACGCAAACAAAGCACGTTTGACGTCGTGCTGCAAATCCGGGCAAGCCACGCCTGCCTTTTGGCACCGGGCGGTGCATACTGACTCGTAGCAGTACCGGACTGTAGCAGCGGGCGCGTAGCCTAGTGCAGACTCAAGCGCTAACCGAAGCGCCGACCGCACCCGAACGAAACACGTACGAACAACGCACGGCACATAGCAGGAGCGCACATGACTCAGAATCCTGGCAAACCTGCGAGCCCCGCCAATCCGCGCGCGCTCGATCTTTACGATTTTGCCAAGAGCGGCAGGCAGGCAGCGGGCGCGGTCCGCGTTTCGCAACTGCCGCGCATGTTAGCCGAAGTGCCGGCAGATGCGCCAGACCGCGACACGGTGTTCACCTGGCAGGCCGAGGGATCGACCCAGCCGGAATTGCAGGACAACGGCACGGAAGCGCCGCAGCCTTATTTGCGCCTTGCGGTGCACGGCTCGGTCTATCTAATGTGCCAGCGCTGTCTTTTGCCGTATTCGCAGCATCTCGATGTCGATGCGACTGATCGGATCGTGGCGACGGAAGAAGAAGCGGACGAGTATCCGCTCGATGACGATGAAGTCGATGTGATCGTAGGCTCGCATCAGTTCGATCTGATCGACTTGATCGAAGAAGAGTTGTTGTTGGCCTTGCCGCTCGTGCCGAAGCACAACGTCTGCCCGAAGGTGCATGAAAGTCTGCTCCAGGGCGAAGACGGTGACGAAGCAGGCGAAGCGGACGGCGAACCGGGCGCTTCCGGAAAATCGGACAAGCCCAATCCGTTTGCCGTTCTGCAGAAGCTCAAGGACGACAAGAAGCATTGAACGGACTCGAAGCTTGAGCCTTGGCAATGTTGGCAATGAGCCGGGGCAAAGCTCTAGCAGCATCGGCAGCACGCAACAAACTGGTGGCGCGAAGCGCTCACGATCAACCCGATGGCCTGCAGGTCGAGGGCTGTCGGCGGTTCGGGCTGTGTTAGAATTCGCAAAATTTTTCTGGAGTAATCATGGCAGTTCAGCAAAACAAGAAGTCGCCGTCGAAGCGCGGCATGCACCGTTCCCACGACTTCCTCAACGCAGCGCCGCTGGCAGTTGAGCCGAGCACGGGTGAAGTGCATCTGCGTCACCACGTGAGCCCGAATGGCTACTATCGTGGCAAGAAAGTCGTCAAGACGAAGAACGACTAAGCGTTTCGCGCTTGGCCTGATGCGTCACCGCACAGCGGACGCTCGCGCCTGCTACGCTTTTGACACTTTCCCGGTACGACAAGAAGGCGGCATTTCACTGCCGCTTTTTTGTGCCTGAAATTCGTCGCTTCCCATGACCGTAAAGATAACCATTGACTGCATGGGAGGCGATCACGGTCCGGCCGTGACCGTTCCCGCTGCCGTCAATTTCGTGCGCGCGCATCCCGACGCGCATCTGATGCTCGTCGGCATCGAGCAGTCCATTCGCGCGCAATTGAAAAAATTGAAGGCGCTGGACGAACCACGCCTGACCGTCGTTCCCGCGACCGAAGTCGTCGCCATGGACGACCCCGTCGAAGTCGCGCTGCGCAAGAAGAAAGATTCGTCGATGCGCGTCGCGCTCAACCTCGTCAAAGAGGGCGAGGCGCAAACCTGCATCTCCGCCGGCAACACCGGCGCGCTCATGGCGGTCTCCCGCTATGTGTTGAAAACGCTCGCCGGTATCGAGCGGCCGGCCATCGCGTTCGCCATGCCGAGCCAGAAGGGCTACACCACCGTGCTCGATCTCGGCGCCAATGTCGACTGCGAACCCGAGCATCTGCTGCAGTTCGCGGAAATGGGCCATGCGCTCGTTTCGGCGATCGAAGGGCGCGAGCGGCCGACCATCGGCTTGCTCAATATCGGCGAAGAAGTCATCAAGGGCAACGAAACGATCAAGCGCGCGGGCGAACTGCTGCGTGCGAGCACGCTCAACTTCTACGGCAACGTGGAAGGCAACGACATCTATAAAGGCACGACCGATGTCGTGGTCTGCGACGGCTTCGTCGGCAATGTCGCGTTGAAGACTTCCGAAGGTCTCGCGAAAATGCTCGCCGACATCATCAAGGAAGAGTTCAGCCGCAACCTGCCGAGCAAGCTGATGGCGCTCGTGGCGCTGCCCGTTCTCAAGCGTTTCAAGAAGCGCGTCGATCCCGCGCAATATAACGGCGCCGCCTTGCTGGGATTGCGCGGCCTCGTGATCAAGAGCCACGGATCGGCCGAAGCCTTCGGGTTTGAGTGGGCCATCAAACGCGGGTATGATGCCGTCAAAAATGGTGTGCTCGAACGTCTCGTGCGCGCAATGGAGGAGAATGCGCCTGCCGCGCGCGAAGGCGCCGCGAGCACTTCCGCCACCGATGCCGCAAGCGGCGTCGCGACGGAACTGAACCCGCAGCCGAACTCGCGTCCGAATCCGCCGGACGCCTCGGGGACTGCGCTACACTCGAAGGCATAATGGCTCAATCCAATCTTTACGCTCGAGTGCTCGGCACAGGCAGCTATCTGCCGGCCGAGCGCGTTACGAATCAGGCATTGGCGGACCGTCTCGCTAAAGAAGGCGTCGAGACGAGCGACGAATGGATCGTCGCGCGTACCGGCATTCACGCACGGCACTTTGCGGCTCCCGATCAAACCACGAGCGATCTCGCGCTGGTCGCATCGCAACGAGCCATCGAGGCGGCGGGCATCGACCCGCAATCCATCGATCTCATCATCGTGGCAACCTCCACGCCGGACTTCGTGTTTCCGAGCACGGCGTGTCTCTTGCAGAACAAGCTCGGCATCAAAAACAACGGCGCGGCGTTCGACGTGCAGGCCGTCTGTTCCGGTTTCGCTTATGGCGTCGCGACGGCGGACAGTTTCATTCGCAGCGGTCTGAATCGCACGGCGCTCGTCGTCGGCGCGGAAACGTTCTCGCGCATTCTCGACTTCAAGGACCGCACGACCTGCGTGCTGTTCGGCGACGGCGCGGGCGCGGTCGTGCTGCAGGCGTCCGAGGAAGCGGGCGTGCTGTCGAGCGCGCTGCATGCGGACGGCAGCTATTCCGACATTCTCTGCACGCCGGGCAACGTGAACGGCGGCGTGATTTCAGGCAGCGCGTTCCTGCACATGGATGGCCAGGCGGTGTTCAAGCTCGCCGTCAACGTGCTCGAAAAAGTGGCTATCGAAGCGCTGGAGAAAGCGAAGCTCACGCCGAACGACATCGACTGGCTGATCCCCCATCAAGCCAATATCCGCATCATGCAGAGCACTTGCCGCAAGCTGCATCTGCCGCAGGAGCGCATGGTCGTGACGGTGGGCGAGCATGGCAATACGTCGGCGGCGTCGATTCCGCTTGCGCTCGATGTCGCCGTGCGCGACGGGCGTATCAAGCGTGGCCAGAACGTGCTGATCGAAGGCGTGGGCGGCGGCTTCACGTGGGGCGCGTCGGTCTTCCGCCATTGATCGCTCAAGCCACTCGCTTGCTTTCTCAATCTTCTCGATCCCATCAATCTGAATTCGATCCGCTGAAAAGGCCGCCGCGACCACACCATGCGCGCGCGGCGCAAGCACAGCCGGCGTCGGCCATTTGCCAGCCGGCGCAGAGAGGCGGATCGTTCCAATCCAACGAGGACGATATGAAATTTGCGTTCGTTTTCCCCGGCCAGGGTTCGCAGTCGATCGGCATGCTCAATGCATTCGCCGATCACGCCGTCGTGCGCGACACCGTGCAGCAGGCATCCGATGCGCTCGGCCAGGATCTAGGCAAGCTGATCGCCGAAGGTCCGGCCGAAGAGCTGAATCTCACGACCAACACACAGCCCGTCATGCTGACGGCGGCTTATGCCATTTACCGCGTGTGGGAAGCACAAACCGGTCTGAAGCCGGCGATCGTTGCAGGCCATAGCCTCGGCGAATACACCGCGCTCGTCGCGGCCGGCGCGCTGGCTTTCGCGGATGCCGTGCCGCTCGTGCGATTCCGCGCGCAAGCAATGCAGAGCGCGGTTCCGGTGGGCGTCGGCGGCATGGCCGCGATCCTGGGTCTCGACGACGACACCGTGCGCGCCGTCTGCGCCGAAGCGTCGTCGGCGGGCGTGGTCGAAGCCGTCAACTTCAACGCGCCGGCGCAAGTCGTGATCGCGGGCTCCAAGGCGGCCGTCGAAAAGGCATGCGAAGTCGCGAAGGCGAAGGGCGCGAAGCGCGCGCTGCCGCTGCCGGTTTCCGCGCCGTTTCATTCGTCGCTGCTCAAGCCCGCTTCGAACCAGTTGCGCGATTACCTCGCGAAGGTCGACATCGAGGCGCCGCGGATTCCGCTGATCAATAACATCGACGTGGCAAACGTCTCCGATCCCGCCGCTATCAAGGACGCGCTCGTGCGTCAGGCAGCAGGCCCGGTGCGCTGGGTCGAATGCGTGCAGGCGATTGCGCGCGAAGGCGTCACGCACGTGATTGAATGCGGTCCGGGCAAGGTGCTCGCGGGTCTCACGAAGCGGATCGACGGCAACCTCGTCGGCGGATCGATTTTCGATCCGGCATCGCTCGAAGAAACGCGCAAACTGATCGCTGCATAGTCGGAGTGGAACAATGAATCTGGACAATCAGGTAGCTATCGTCACGGGCGCGTCGCGCGGCATTGGCCGGGCAATCGCGCTGGAACTCGCGCGGCAGGGCGCGACGGTCATCGGCACGGCGACGAGCGAAAGCGGCGCGGCCGGCATCGGCGAAGCGTTGCAGCAAGCGGGCGGCAAGGGTCGCGGCGCGGTGCTCGACGTCAACGACGCAGCCGCCGCGGACTCGTTCATCGAGTCCACGGTCAAGGAGTTCGGTGGCCTGAACATTCTCGTGAACAACGCGGGCATCACCAAAGATCAGCTCGCCATGCGCATGAAAGATGACGAATTCGACGCCGTCATCGACACCAATCTGCGCGCCGTGTTTCGTCTATCACGCGCCGTCCTGCGCCCGATGATGAAGGCGCGTGGCGGGCGCATCATCAACATCACGTCGGTGGTCGGCTCGTCGGGCAATCCCGGCCAGGCCAACTATGCGGCGGCGAAGGCGGGCGTGGCGGGCATGACGCGGGCGCTCGCACGCGAGATCGGCAGCCGCGGCATTACGGTGAACTGCATCGCGCCGGGTTTCATCGATACCGACATGACCAAGGTTTTGCCCGAAGAGCAGCGCACCGCGCTCACCGCGCAGATACCACTTGGCCGACTGGGCAGCCCGGAAGATATCGCGCATGCTGTGTCGTTCCTGGCGTCGCCGTTCGCTGGATACATCACCGGCACGACCTTGCACGTGAACGGCGGCATGTACATGTGAAGCTGTAAAGGCGAGGAAAGGGCGCAATAGGCATTTCGCCGTTTTTCGCTTAATATCCGCGCCGAGACGGGCGCGCAAAATGCTCAAGGCATGGCGCGCACCGCCGGACTCGGTGGCAGAAAAAATCGCTGTGAAGCCCGGCAAGCCCTCTTGTAGGAGCGCGTCGGGCAGCGCAGCATGGAACTGACGCGCCGTATTTTGCGGGTCCAAACCTGATAAAATGCGCGCACTCGTATTTTTGAACTTTTTATCCCTCGGAGGGCTGCATGGACAACATCGAACAGCGCGTGAAGAAGATCGTCGCCGAACAACTTGGCGTGGCCGAAGCTGAAATCAAGAACGAAGCTTCGTTCGTCAACGATCTCGGCGCTGACTCGCTCGATACCGTCGAACTGGTGATGGCACTGGAAGACGAGTTCGGCATGGAAATTCCCGATGAAGAGGCAGAAAAGATCACCACGGTTCAGCAAGCAATCGACTACGCTCGCGCCAACGTCAAGGCCTAAGGCCGGACGCGCCAGCGACTCATCGCTCATCGAGCCAGATGTTTTGTCGCTGCTCAGACCGATTTAACAGCCACAGGGCACACAGGGCGGTTTCCTGTGGCCGCTGTGGCTTTTGTTTTTCGTCATTCTATGGATAAGGGGTTATCGTGAGCCGTCGTCGAGTTGTTGTTACAGGCCTTGGGCTCGTTTCGCCTGTCGGCAATACCGTTGCCGACGGCTGGGCGAATCTGGTCGCGGGCAAGTCGGGCATCGCCAACATCACCAAGTTCGATGCCACGAACTTCTCCACGCGTTTCGCGGGCGAAGTGAAGGGCTTCAACATCGAAGACTACATGCCCGCCAAGGAAGCGCGCCACATGGATACCTTCATCCATTACGGCTTTGCGGCCGGCGTGCAGGCCATGCAGGACAGCGGCCTCGAAATCACCGAGGAAAACGCGGAGCGCGTGGGCGTGGTGGTGGGTTCGGGCATCGGCGGCTTGCCGATGATCGAAGTCACCCAGACCGAGCTGCTCAACCGCGGTCCGCGCCGTATTTCGCCGTTCTTCGTGCCGGCGTCGATCATCAACATGATCTCCGGTCATCTGTCCATCCGCTTCGGTCTCAAGGGTCCGAATCTGGCCATCGTCACGGCTTGCACGACCGGTTTGCACTGCATCGGCGAAGCATCGCGTTTGATCGAATACGGCGACGCGGACGTGATGATCGCGGGCGGCGCGGAAGCCACGGTTTCTCCGCTCGGTATCGGCGGCTTTGCGGCGGCGCGCGCGCTCTCGCAGCGTAACGACGACCCCGCCACGGCCAGCCGCCCGTGGGACACCGACCGCGACGGCTTCGTGCTTGGCGAAGGCGCGGGCGTGATGGTGCTCGAAGAGTACGAACACGCGAAGGCGCGCGGCGCGAAGATCTATGCGGAAGTGCTCGGCTACGGAATGAGCGGCGACGCCTATCACATGACCGCGCCGCCCGAAGACGGCGACGGCGGCCGCCGCGCCATGGTCAACGCGTTGAAGAACGCGAAGGTCAATGTCGACGAAGTGAACTACGTGAACGCGCACGGCACGTCCACGCCGCTCGGCGATATCGCGGAAACCACGGGCATCAAGCGCGCGCTCGGCGATCACGCGAAGAGCGTCGTCGTCAATTCCACTAAGTCGATGACCGGCCACTTGCTGGGCGGCGCGGGCGGGCTGGAGTCGGTCTTCACCGTGCTCGCGATCCATAACCAGATTTCGCCGCCGACCATCAACATCTCCAACCAGGACCCGCAGTGCGACCTGGACTACTGTGCGAACACCGCGCGGGAAATGAAGATCGACGTCGCGGTGAAGAATTCGTTCGGCTTCGGCGGAACGAACGGTTCGCTCGTCTTCAAGCGTCACTGAGCACGCGCGCTCGTCGGGACGGGAACGGAATGACGAACGCGTCTGTCGATCGGCCGCAACGGGATGCCGGCACGCCGCCGCGCATCGCGCTGCGGCCGTCGCGTTTTCTGCAGGCCGCGCTGCTCGGGTTCATCGTCGTCGCCGGTTTCGCGGTGTTCCAGTGCGTACACGGGCACGCCGGCGTGTTCGATGCCTTCGCCGCCTCTGCGGTATGCGTCGCTACGCTCTGTTTGACTGCGCGGCGCTGGGCGCGTCGGCAACCGGCGGCCGTCGGTCTGCATGCGGAGGGCTTGACCGTCTGGGACCGTGCCGGGAACGCGCGCTACTGGCGCATCATCGGCTGCGCGCAGTGGAGCGGGCGCTTGCTCGCGCTCGACGTGTCGACGGAAGAAAAACGCCGCGAAGCACTGCTCATCGCCGCCGATTCCCTCGACGCCGATACTTTCCGCCAGCTTTCAGTCAGCGCCCGCCGCGCGGCCAGCTCTTTCCTGTAAAGACTGTAACGGTCGATGAGCATCCGGGATAACGCGAAGGCCGGGAGGCTACAATAGCCGTCCGCGCAACTCCCCAAAGTGAAACGGATTTCCCAGGTGAGCGAAAAAGAAATCGACCAATTGCTGGTCGAGCGTGTCCAAAAAGGTGACAAGGCCGCGTTCGAACTGCTGGTCGCCAAATACCACCGCAAGATCATTCGACTGATCTCGCGCCTCGTGCGCGACCCCGCCGAGGTCGAGGACGTCGCCCAGGACGCCTTCATCAAGGCTTATCGTGCGCTGCCGCAGTTTCGCGGCGAATCGGCGTTCTACACCTGGCTCTACCGGATTGCGGTCAACACGGCAAAGAATTACCTTGCCACTCAAGGACGCCGCGCTCCAACTTCTACCGAAGCCGATGCAGAAGAAGCGGAAACTTTCTCCGATGCAGACCAACTAAGGGATATCAACACGCCCGAGTCGATGTTGATGAGCAAGCAGATTGCCCAGACGGTCAATGCTGCGATGGCGCTGCTGCCCGAGGAATTACGCACCGCCATCACGCTCCGGGAAATCGAGGGTTTAAGTTACGAAGAAATCGCCGAAATGATGGCATGCCCTATCGGCACCGTCAGATCAAGAATTTTCCGTGCTCGCGAAGCCATTGCGGCAAAATTGCGTCCGTTGTTGGACACTCCTGAAGGCAAGCGCTGGTAGGCAGCGCGTCGCCCCGGGGCAGGGACGCAATATCTGGGTTAGGTGGTGTCACTACGGGGTGGTGTCAGAGATGGGGAGCATCATGGGGTCGGTTCCGGTGCAATCGAATAACAGTTCGCGCGGTGAGCGCCTTTCCGCGTTCGTGGACGGCGAGTCGCTCGACGAACTCGGAAATATCAGCCAGTTTCTTGCTGAACTCAATAACCGTGACCGCGCGTCATGGTCGGACTATCACCTGATCGGCGACGCGCTGCGTTCCGACGATCTGGCAGAAAGCCCGGCGAAGAGCAGCGCGTTCATGACAGCGTTTGCAGCGCGTTTCGAGGCCGAGGCGCATGTGCTGGCGCCAGCTGCGGTGGCACAGACACAGAAGGCGCGTGGCGGCATGTTGCGCCGTCGTGTCGTGCCGGCTTTCGCCGTTGCCGCGGCGGCTGCCACGCTCACGTGGATCGTCGTGCCGCAGTTGCAGGGCGTCGACAGCCGTCTGGGCGCGCCAGTGGCAAGCACGCAGGGCGACTCGGTTCAGCGCGTCGCCATGGCGTCCGTGCCGGCGGTCAGCACGCGCGCGCCGGTGGTGGAGGCGAACATCATCCGCGACGCGAGCCTCGATCAATACCTCGAAGCGCATCAACAGTTCTCTCAGCAGCCGGCCATGCCCGGCTCCATGCCTTTGATTCGCGCGGCGGTGACGACGCAGGGCCAATAACCTGATGGCGAGTGTGCGGTTGAATAAAACTAGATATTGGGGGCGGCTGCCGGCGTTGATGCTTTGCGCAGCCGCGTTGTTCGCGGCGGCATCGAGCAGTTTCGCTCAGGGGGACAACCCCGCCGCCCAGCGCAAGACAGCCGCCACTCTGCTCAACCGCATTCACGAAGCGGCCCAGCAGCAGAATTACGAGGGTACTTTCGTTTATCAGCGCGGTGCGACGGTGCAGTCGTCGCGCATCACGCATGTCGCCACGCGCGGCGACGGCGAATACGAATCGCTCGAAAGTCTCGACGGCGCCCCGCGCCGCATGCTTCGTCACGACGACGACATGTACACGTTCGTCCCGGAGCGCCATCTGCTCGTGGTCGAACATCGGCAGAGCAAGGATTCTTTTCCCGCTTTGTTATCGACGAGCGGCGATCAGGTTCTGTCCGTCTACGAACCCAAGCTCTTGGGCACCG
Source organism: Caballeronia sp. LZ001 (assembly GCF_031450875.1). Taxonomy (NCBI): domain Bacteria; kingdom Pseudomonadati; phylum Pseudomonadota; class Betaproteobacteria; order Burkholderiales; family Burkholderiaceae; genus Caballeronia; species Caballeronia sp. LZ001. The sequence goes on from NZ_JARTVX010000004.1 coordinate 4,212,581, forward strand.
ACCGCGTGGCGGGGCTCGAAAGCCAAGTGCTCGAACTCGATCCAAAAGATTCTTACCGGTTCGCGTACAAGCTTTGGGCAGATGCCAAGACTGGTTTGCTATTGCGCGCCCAGACGCTCGATCCGGACGGCCAGGTGCTGGAACAGCTTTCGTTCTCTCAGGTGCGTATAGGCGGGGCGATCGACAAGGCGTCGATTGCAAGCGGCATGCGCAGCACGGCGGGCTGGACCACGGTGCGGCCTCCCGTGCAGCCGGTGGATATCGAAGCGCAAGGCTGGCAACTCACGCCGAATATCGCGGGCTTTCGCAAGATTCGCGAGTTGCGCCGTCCGATGGCGTCGAGCCAGCCAGGCCAGCCGGCCATCCCGGTCGATCAGGCCGTGTTCTCCGACGGCCTCGCCGCCATCTCGGTTTTTATCGAACCGGTGGAGAAAAGCGCGCGCAAGGAAGGCGCCGGTAATAGCGGCGCGACTCATGTACTCGTCAAGCGCCGCGGCGATTTCTGGATTACCTTGCTAGGTGAGGTGCCGCAATCCACGTTGCAGCAATTTGCTTCTGCCATAGAATACAAGCCTTCCAAGTAATCCCTCGGCCTTAGACATATGAGCAACTACTCGCTGCGCAAGTTCTTCGCGGCCGCGGCGCTCGCCGTGTGCCTGCCGTTCCTCTCGCAGACAGCAGCGGCAGTGCCAACGGTGAATCTGCCCGACTTCACCACGCTGGTCGACAAGGTGGGGCCTTCGGTCGTCAATATCCGCACGACGTCGCGTGTCGGGTCGAGCAGCGACCTGCGCGGTTTGCCGCCTGGCCTCGATGAAGGCGACATGTCCGAATTCTTCCGGCGCTTTTTCGGTATCCCGATGCCCGGTCAGCCCGGCTCGCCGCGCGGAAACGGTGGCGGCGGTGGCGGTGGCCAGGGTGGCGGCGGACAAGGCGGTGGCGGCAGCGGCGGCGATCAGGGCAAGGGCGGCAGCCGCACCCCCGACGACAGCCAGGACAACTCGGAACAAAGCAGCGGCGTAGGCTCGGGCTTCATCCTGTCCACGGACGGCTATGTGATGACCAATGCCCACGTCGTGGACGACGCGGACACCATCTACGTCACGCTCACCGACAAGCGCGAGTTCAAGGCGCGTCTCGTGGGCGTGGACGAGCGCACGGATGTGGCCGTCGTGAAGATCAGCGCGGCGAATCTGCCGGCGATCACCATCGGCGACTCGAACAAGGTGCGCGTAGGCGAATGGGTACTCGCCATCGGCTCGCCGTTCGGCCTCGACAACACGGTGACGGCGGGCATCGTCAGCGCGAAGGGCCGCGACACCGGCGACTATCTGCCGTTCATCCAGACCGATGTGGCGGTCAATCCGGGCAACTCGGGCGGTCCGCTCATCAACATGGCGGGCGAGGTGATCGGCATCAATTCGCAGATCTACAGCCGCACCGGCGGCTTCATGGGCATCTCGTTCGCCATTCCGATCGACGAAGCCATCCGCGTCGCGGACCAGTTGAAGACGACGGGCAAGGTCACGCGCGGACGTATCGCGGTGGCGATCGGCGAAGTGACGAAGGACGTCGCCGACTCGCTCGGTCTGCCGAAGGCGCAGGGTGCGCTCGTGTCGAGCGTGGAATCGGGCGGTCCCGCGGACAAGGCGGGCGTGCAGCCGGGCGACATCATTCTCAAGTTCAATGGCGTGAACGTGGAGACGGCCACCGATCTGCCGCGCATGGTGGGCGACACGAAGCCGGGCGCCAAGGCCACCATCACGGTCTGGCGCAAAGGCCAGTCGCGCGATTTGCCTATTACGATTGCCGAGATGCAGCCGGACAAGGTTGCGAAGACCGAGCAGAAGAAGCCGACGCAGCCGAAGGAACGCGCCAGCAATTCCCTGGGACTCGCGGTCAGCGACCTCACGGCTGATCAGAAGAAGTCGCTCAAGCTGACGAGCGGCGTGCAGGTCGATGCAGTGGAAGGTCCGGCCGCGCGCGCGGGCTTCCAGAAGGGCGACATCATCCTGCGCGTCGGCGATACCGACATCACGAGCTCCAAGCAGTTCGAGGCCGTGGCGCAGAATCTCGACGCCAGCAAGATGATCGCGGTGCTCGTGCGGCGCGGCGACAACACACAGTTCGTGCCGTTGCGCCCGCGCGTGCCGGCGCAAAAGTAATCGACATGAGCCAGTCACCGGGCGCGCCATTTATCCTGTATGGTCGCGCCTGGTGTCATCTCTGCGAGGACATGCGCGCCGAGCTCGAACCCATCGCAGAGCAGTTTGGCCGAGCAATTCTTTGGATCGATATCGACGAGGATCCGGCGCTCGAAGCGCGTTACGACGAGCGCGTGCCGGTGCTGATGCTGGCAGGCGTCGAACTATGCCAGTATCGGCTCGACGCAAACGCGGTCAGGGCGGCGCTCGATCAGGGCTAAAGGCGAAAAGCGCCGGCCCATCCCTATTTCGGCTAAAATGCTGAAGTTTTCCCCAAATTTTCAAGGCGTGCTCCGCGTTATTCGAGGGCGCGCCTTTTTCGCTTGATCGGCACTGAATGAATCATATTCGTAACTTTTCGATCATTGCGCACATCGATCACGGCAAGTCCACGCTCGCTGACCGCATCATCCAGTTGTGCGGCGGTCTGTCCGACCGGGAGATGGAAGCGCAGGTGCTCGATTCAATGGACCTGGAACGCGAGCGTGGCATTACCATCAAGGCGCAGACGGCCGCGCTGACCTACAAGGCGCGCGACGGTAAGGTCTACAACCTCAATCTGATCGATACCCCCGGACACGTCGACTTCTCCTATGAAGTCAGCCGCTCGCTTTCCGCATGCGAAGGCGCGCTCCTCGTCGTCGATGCCAGCCAGGGCGTCGAGGCGCAGACAGTCGCGAACTGCTACACCGCCATCGAGCTCGGCGTCGAAGTCGTGCCGGTGCTGAACAAGATCGACTTGCCGGCCGCCAACCCCGAGAACGCAATCACCGAGATCGAAGACGTGATCGGTATCGACGCGACGGACGCCGTGCATTGCAGCGCGAAGACCGGTCTGGGCGTGGAAGACGTGCTCGAATCGCTCATTCTCAAAGTGCCGCCGCCGAAGGGCGACACGGAAGCACCGTTGCAGGCGCTCATCATCGACTCGTGGTTCGACAATTACGTCGGCGTGGTCATGCTGGTGCGTATCGTCAACGGCACGCTGCGTCCGCGTGACAAGATCAAGATGATGGCGACCGGCGCGCAGTATCCGGTCGAGCATCTCGGCGTGTTCGCGCCGAAGTCGACCAACCTCTCGCAGTTGTCGGCGGGGCAGGTGGGCTTCGTCATCGCGGGCATCAAGGAACTGACGGCGGCAAAAGTGGGCGATACCGTCACGCTCACGAACCGTCCCGCCGCCGAGCCGCTGCCGGGCTTCAAGGAAGTGAAGCCGCAGGTGTTCGCGGGTCTTTATCCGGTCGAAGCGAACCAGTACGACGCGCTGCGCGAATCGCTCGAAAAGTTGAAGCTGAACGACGCGTCGTTGCAGTACGAGCCGGAAGTCTCGCAAGCGCTGGGCTTCGGTTTTCGTTGCGGCTTTCTCGGCCTTCTGCACATGGAAATCGTGCAGGAGCGGCTCGAGCGCGAATTCGACATGGACCTCATCACCACCGCGCCCACGGTGATTTATCAGGTTCTGCAACGCGACGGCACCACCATCTCGGTCGAGAATCCGGCCAAGATGCCTGAGCCGCCGAAGATCGAGGAAGTGCGCGAGCCTATCGTCACCGTGAACCTCTATATGCCGCAGGAATATGTCGGCTCGGTCATCACGCTCTGTACGAACAAGCGCGGCCAGCAAACCAACATGCAGTATCACGGCCGGCAGGTGCAGCTCACCTATGAAATTCCCATGGCCGAAATCGTGCTCGACTTTTTCGACCGGCTGAAGTCCACTTCGCGCGGCTATGCGTCGATGGATTACGAGTTCAAGGAATATCGCGCGGCGGATGTCGTGAAGGTCGACATGCTCATCAACGGCGACAAGGTCGATGCGCTCTCGGTCATCGTGCATCGTTCGCAAAGCCAGCATCGCGGGCGCGAAGTGGCGTCGAAGATGCGCGAACTCATCCCGCGCCAGATGTACGACGTGGCAATTCAAGCGACCATCGGCTCGAATATCATCGCGCGCGAGAACATCAAGGCCTTGCGCAAGAACGTGCTCGCCAAGTGTTACGGCGGCGACATTTCACGTAAGAAGAAGCTGCTTGAAAAGCAGAAGGCGGGCAAGAAGCGCATGAAGCAGGTCGGCTCGGTCGAAATCCCGCAGGAGGCTTTCCTCGCGATCCTGCGTGTGGACGACTAAGTCCCGCCTGGTGCGCCTGAACGCCAATAACAAGAACTGAAGATAACAACCGGAAGCGATTGAATGAATTTCGCACTGATTCTCCTGATTCTCGTCGTGTTGACGGGCATTGCATGGGTGCTGGACAAGCTGGTGTTCCAGCCGCAGCGCCGCCGTTCGGCGGATGCCGCGGTCGCCAAGTTCGACCGTCAACAGGAACGCGTGGGCGAGCGTTTCGCCGATGAAAATGCCGCGCAGACGCGCGCCCGTCTGCATGACGACAAGCTGCGTCAGCCGTGGTGGCTCGAATACACGGCGAGCTTTTTCCCCGTGATCCTTGCGGTGTTCGTGGTGCGCTCGTTCGTCGTCGAGCCGTTCAAGATTCCGTCGGGCTCCATGGTGCCAACCTTGCTCGTCGGCGACTTCATCCTCGTGAACAAGTACGAATACGGCCTGCGTCTGCCGATCAGCAATACCAAGCTGACCAGCGGCAAGCCGCTGTCGCGCGGCGATGTGGTCGTGTTCCGCTATCCGAAGGACGAGTCGGTCGACTACATCAAGCGCGTGATCGGCCTGCCGGGCGACACCATCGCGTATGAAGACAAGAAGCTCACGATCAACGGCAAACCGGTGCCCGAAACGCCGCTGCCCGATTACTTCGACGAAGAGCGGGTTGGTTACGCGAAGCAGTTCGTCGAAGACCTCGACGGCCGCAAGAACGCCATCCTGAACAATCCGCAAGTGCCGCCGTTCGTCATGGGCGCAGACGACTACCCGTTTCGCGACAACTGCAACTACAACGCGCAAGGCGTGACGTGCAAGGTGCCGCCGGGCCATTACTTCATGATGGGCGACAACCGCGACAACAGTGCCGACAGCCGCTACTGGGGCTTCGTGCCAGACGCGAATATCGTCGGTCGCGCCTTTTTCATCTGGATGAACTTCAGCAATCTGAAGCGTATCGGTTCGTTCGATTGATCGGGCGCGAGTTCGCGCGCAACGCGCCCCGACAATGCTTCGAAACGGCGTGAAGAAGCGCGGCTAACACCGTCTCGCCACGTGTTTTCCTGGCCCGCCGGGCGGAATCGACCGTCCGCGCGGGCGCGTTATACTCTGTCCATGCCCTCTTCTCCGTTGGAAAGCCGGTTGCGGTACGAATTTCGCAATGCGGAATTGCTGCGCCAGGCCATGACACACCGTAGTCACAGCGCCACGCACAATGAACGGCTCGAATTTCTCGGCGATTCCGTTCTAAATTGCGTGGTGGCCGCGCTTTTGTTCCAGCGATTCGGCAAGCTCGACGAAGGCGATCTTTCGCGCGTGCGAGCGAATCTCGTCAAACAGCAGTCGTTGTATGAAATCGCGCAGGCGCTGAACGTGTCCGAATGTCTTCGTCTCGGCGAAGGCGAATTGCGCAGCGGCGGTTTTCGCCGGCCGTCGATTCTCGCGGATACGCTCGAAGCCATCTTCGGGGCGATCTTTCTCGACGGCGGTTTCGACGCCGCGTACACCGTCATCAAGCGGCTTTATACGGCGGTGCTGGATCACATCGATCCGCGCACCATCGGCAAGGACGCAAAAACGCTGCTGCAGGAATATCTTCAGGGCCACAAGATCGCGCTGCCGACTTACACCGTCGTCGCCACGCACGGCGCGGCCCACAATCAGCAATTCGAAGTGGAATGCTCGGTGCCGAAACTGGACGTGAAAGTGTCCGGTTCGGGCGCGAGCCGTCGTGCGGCGGAGCAGGCCGCGGCGAAGAAAGCGCTCGACGACGTCATGGCCGCCGCTCCGACGCTCGCCGTCAAGCCTAAACGCAAGGGCGCGCGGGCCGCGAAGCTGGCGGAAGCCGAAGTCGTTCCGGGCGTGACAGGCGTGCAGGCTGCGCTCGATCTGCGCTCGCCGGACCGGCGCGAGCGGGATCGCGACCGAGTACATCACGGCTCGCATGCACACGCTGAAGACAAGCCGTCCACCGCGCCACTCGCCGTGATCCGCGCAACGCATGTCGAGCCATCGGCGGCGTCGTTCGCGGCGTCGGACAAGCCGGAGCGCGTGGTGATCCATCGGCCGGAACGTTCGAGCAAGAGCGAAGCGCCGCCGGTTGCCGAGGGCAGTCACGCGGTCACGAGCGAGGCAGATTCGCCCGCGGACAAAAGCAGCAACGAAAGCCGTAGCAGCGCGAGCCCGGAAGCGCCCGCGCCCCGCGTCGTGCGCGCCGCCGACGCCGGTCACTAAAGCGCATCACCAGGCGCCACGCGCATCTGCGCATAACGAACACATCTTATGAACGCTCCCACATCTTCCGGTTTCCGCTGCGGCATGGTCGCGATCGTCGGCCGCCCCAACGTCGGCAAATCCACGCTGATGAACGCGCTCGTCGGCCAGAAGGTGAGCATCACCTCGCGCAAGGCGCAGACGACGCGGCACCGAATCACCGGCATTCACACGCTCGACGACGCGCAGTATATTTTCGTCGATACCCCCGGCTTCCAGACGCGCCATAGCGGCGCGCTCAACCGCTCGCTGAATCGCGCGGTGACGTCCACCCTTTCCTCGGTCGATGCCATTCTCTTCGTGATCGAGGCAGGCCGCTTCGGCCCGGACGACCAGCGCGTGCTCGACCTGATCCCGACCGGCACGCCCACCATTCTGATTGCGAACAAGCTCGACCGCGTGGGCGACAAGGCGTCGTTGTTCCCGTTCATGCAGCAGATGTCCGCGCTGCGCGACTTCCGCGAGATCGTGCCGTTGTCGGCGAAGAATACCGACGACATCACGCGACTCATGGCGGTCATCAAGCCGTATCTGCCTGAAGGCGAGCCTATCTACGGCGAAGACGATCTGACGGATCGCAGCGAGCGCTTTCTTGCGGCGGAAATTCTGCGCGAGAAAGTGTTCCGCTGGACCGGCGACGAGTTGCCCTACACGAGCACGGTGCTGATCGACAAGTTCGAGACGGAAGGGCGCCTGCGCCGTATCTTCGCGACCATTCTCGTCGATCGCGACGGCCACAAGGCAATGATCATCGGCCAGAAGGGCGCGAAGCTCAAAACGATCAGCACCGAGGCGCGGCTCGACATGGAAAAGCTCTTCGACGGACCCGTGTATCTGGAAACCTTCGTCAAGGTCAAGAGCGGCTGGGCCGACAACGAAGCGGGCCTGCGCGCTTACGGCTACGAATGACCTTTTGCGAATGATCCATGGACGACGGCACGAACGACGCCCGGATATCCGCGCCCGCCGATGATCCCGCCAGGGACGAGTTCGAGGCGAGCGAGCGTCCCGCGCGCGCGAGCCAATCCGAAGCAAGCAGCCGTCCGGCACGCGAGGATGATTTCGACGCAACCGAACGCCCGACGCGCGCCGCGCCCAAACGCAAACGCGCGCCCGCTTCTTCTTCGTCTAACTCCTCGCAAGACAAGCCGTCGCCGCGTCCGCGTTCCGACTTTCGCGTCAGTGAGCAGCCGGGCTTCGTGCTGCATAGCTATCCGTATCGCGAGACCAGTCTCATCATCGATGTCTTCTCGCGCGATCATGGCCGTATTGCGCTGGTCGCGAAGGGCGCAAAGCGTCCGCATTCCGCGCTGCGCGGTGTGCTGCAAACCTTCCAGCCGCTTGGTCTTTCATGGACGGGCAAGGGCGAAGTCCGCACGCTGACCACGGCGGAATGGGTCGGCGGCATGCTGCCCCTGACCGGCGACGCGCTTCTCTGCGGCTTCTACGTCAACGAGTTGCTGGTCAAATTCTGCGCGCGTGAAGACGCGCATCCGGCGCTTTTCAATCATTATGTGCTCACGCTTTCGCGCCTCGCGCACGACGAACCCGCCGTGCAGGTGCTGCGTTCCTTCGAGCGCGTCTTGCTCAAGGAAACCGGCTACGCCATGGCGCTCACGCGCACCGTGACGCGTCAGAGCGTCGTGCCCGAAGGCCGCTACATGTTCGATCCCGAGCGTGGCGTACGCGAAGCCTCCGACGACTTGCCCGCGCAATGGCCGGTCATCTTCGGTCAGACACTCATCGACATGGAGCGCGACGATTACACCAGCGCGCAAACCGCCGCGCAAAGCAAGACGCTGATGCGCTTTTTGCTCAACGTCTATCTGGGCGGCACGCCGCTCGCCACTCGTCAGATCCTGTTAGACCTGCAAAATCTATGAGCTTCTTTCTCACATCGCCTGCCAGCGTGATCGATCTCGGCGTGAACATCGATCACGTGGCCACGCTGCGCCAGGCGCGCGGCACGACCTATCCCGATCCTATCCGCGCCGCGCTCGCCGCCGAAGAAGCGGGCGCGGACGGCATTACGCTGCATCTGCGCGAAGATCGCCGTCATATCGTCGATGCCGACGTGCGCACGCTTCGACCGCTGCTCGGCACGCGCATGAATCTCGAATGCGCCGTGACGCGCGAGATGCTCGACATCGCGTGCGAGATCAAGCCGCAAGACGTTTGCCTCGTGCCCGAAAAGCGCTCGGAACTGACGACCGAAGGCGGTCTCGATGTCGCCGGCCAGTTCGAAGCCGTGAAGGCCGCGTGCAGGCAGTTGGCCGATGCGGGCATCCGCGTATCGCTATTCATCGATCCTGACGAGACGCAGATTCGCGCGGCCAAGGAAGCGCTCGCGCCAGTCATCGAACTGCACACGGGCAGCTATGCCGAAGCGCACGATGAAGCCGCACAGCGCCGCGAATTCGAGCGCGTCGCGACGAGCGTCGATTTCGGCAACTCGCTCGGGCTCAAGGTGAACGCGGGCCACGGTCTGCATTACACCAACGTCCAGCCAATCGCCGCGCTCGATGGCATCGTCGAATTGAACATCGGCCACGCGATCGTCGCGCACGCGATCTTCGCGGGCTGGGACAACGCGGTGCGCGAGATGAAAGCGATCATGGTCGCGTCGCGCCTCGCCGCGCAGACGAAGCGCTGAGCACATCATGGCGATCTACGGAATCGGCACGGACATCGTGCAGGTGAGCCGCGTGGCGGCGGTGATGGAGCGCACCAAGGGGCGCTTTGCCGAAAAAGTGCTCGGGCCGGACGAGTTGCGCATCTATCATGCGCGGCGCGCGCGGTCCGAAGTGCGCGGCCTCGCGTTTCTCGCGACGCGCTTTTCCGCCAAGGAAGCATTCTCGAAGGCGATCGGCCTCGGCATGCGCTGGCCGATGACCTGGCGCGCGCTTCAGACGCTCAACGAGGCGAGCGGCAAACCGGTCGTCAAGGCATCGGGCGAACTGGCCACATGGCTTGCCGAGCGCAATATCACGGCGCAGGTGACGGTCAGCGACGAGCGCGATTACGCGGTGTCGTTCGTCATCGCCGAAACGCCGGATGCGTGATAGCGCGGGGACATGCGCGCTTCAGGGCAGGGCATCACTCCAACAACGACGGTAACGATCCAATTGAATTCGATGAAACGCACTCCCGGCCCAGTCATGCTCGATGTCGAGGGCACGACGCTCAACGACGCGGATATCGAGCGCATCTCGAATCCGATGACGGGCGGCATCATTCTGTTTGCGCGGCACTTCAAGGATCGCGCGCAACTCGTCGCATTGACCGATGCGATTCGCGCGGTACGCGAAGACATTCTTATCGCAGTCGATCACGAAGGCGGACGCGTGCAGCGCTTTCGCACCGATGGCTTCACGGTGCTGCCCGCGCCTGGCAAGCTCGGCGCGCTGTGGGACAAGGACGTGCTCGCGGCCACCAAGGTGGCGACGGCGTTCGGCTACGTGCTCGCTTCGGAGTTGCGCGCGTGCGGCATCGACATGAGTTTTACGCCGGTGCTCGACCTGAACTACGGTCAGTCGCAGGTCATTGGCGACCGTGCGTTGCATGGCGATCCGCGTGTGGTGACGCTGCTTGCCAAGAGCCTGAATCATGGGCTTGCGCTTGCCGGCATGGCCAATTGCGGCAAGCACTTTCCTGGACACGGGTTCGCCTCGGCGGATTCTCACGTCGCGTTGCCCACGGACGATCGCTCGCTCGAAGAGATCCTTGCCGCCGATATCCGTCCTTACGACTGGCTCGGCTTGTCGCTGGCGTCTGTCATTCCGGCGCACGTGATCTACACGCAAGTCGACGACAAACCCGCGGGCTTCTCGCGTATTTGGCTGCAGGACATTTTGCGCGGCAAGCTGGGCTTCAATGGCGCGATCTTCAGCGACGATCTTTCGATGGAAGCCGCGCGCGCGGGCGGCACGCTCACCGAAGCGGCGAGCGCCGCGCTCACCGCGGGCTGCGACATGGTGCTCATCTGCAATCAGCCAAAAGAGGCGGGCAAGGTGCTGAACCAGTTGCGCTATACGCCTACGAAAGCATCCGAGCAGCGTCTCAAGCAGATGCGTCCGCGTGGCAAGGCGCCGCGCTGGAGCAAGTTGCAGGGGCAGGCGGAATATCGGGCGGCACGGGAGTTGGTGAAGAGCGCGTTGGGTTGAGGCGATCGGCGAAAGCAAGATGAACGTCCGCCACGGCGGAGCGCCAAGCAAAAGGCCACGGCAGACAAACCGTGGCCTTTTGGTTGTGTGATTGGAGCGCGCCGAGCGTTGCCCGGCGGCGCCCACCATTAGGACGATTCCAGCTTCATCCTTTGCAACTTGTTGTAAAGCGTCTTCGGGCTGATGCCAAGCAGCGTCGCTGCCCGATGCCGCGTGCCACCAACCGCTTCGAGCGTCGCGCGAATCAGCATGTCTTCGACATCGGCGAGCGCGGTGCCAACCGTCACCTGCACGCTGCTGCCGTTCAGACCGCGACCGCTGCCGCCTTGTTCATCGGCGCGCAAGGTTTCGATCGTTTCGCCCGACGCGTGATATGCCCGGCGCACGCGTTCGCGCAACTCGCGCACGTTGCCCGGCCATTCGTTCGCGATACATTCCCGCAGGAACGCAGGGCTGATGCGTTTAGGCGACCCGCTCGTGATGCCCGCGATATGGTTCTCGCGATTCAGCTCGTCGACGAATTGCTCGGCGACCAGCGCGATGTCGTCGTCGCGTTCGCGCAGCGGCGGCAGATTGATCGACGAACCCGCAAGACGCTGGAACAGATCTTCGCGCAACGCGCCGTTCGCAACGGCATCGCGGATCGGCGTGCGCGACGCCGCGATCAAGCGGAAGTCCGTCATGATGCGGTTGCTGCCGCCCACGCGCATGAAGGTCTGCGAGTCGAGCGCGCGTAACAGCGCTTCTTGTTGGGCGGCGGGAAGGGAATCGATCTGATCGAGGAACAGCGTGCCGCCACCCGATTGCTCGAGCAGCCCCGGCTCGCGATTCTCCGCGCCCGCGAACGCGTTGCGCTCGTGGCCGAACAGCACGCTTTCCATCGAACGATGCGCGCCATCGCGCGCCGCCGAGCAATCGAACGTGACGAACGGCCCCTTGCGACGGCGGCTCAGTTCGTGAATCGTGCGCGCCGCGATCTTCTTGCCCGTGCCCGCTTCGCCGCAAATCAGCACGGCGGCTTCGGTTGGCGCGGTATGTTCGATGAGATCGTAGACATGCTGCATGGCCGCGCTGCGCCCGAGCATCTCGCCGAAGTGGCCGAGTTCGCGCAGTGTCGAACGCAGGGCCTGCACTTCCTCGGTCAGCTCGTATGGACGCGGAATGCGCGCGAGAAGGCTGCGCAAGCGTGGAATGTTGACCGGCTTGAGCAGATAGTCCCAGATGCCGTGGCGCAGGCCTTCGATCGCGCTTTCGACGGTTGCGTTGCCGGTCATCACGATCACGGGCAGCGCGCCGTCGGGCGCATGAGAAGGCAGGCTCGGCAGCAGGTCGAGACCGCTTCCGTCCGGCAGATTCAAGTCGATGAGCACGACATCGGGAATGGAACGCGACAAGGCAGCGCGCGCTTCTGCAAGCGTCGTCGCGGTGTCGACGGTGAAGTCGTCGGCCGTCAGGATCGCGGACAGGCCGGACAAGCTATTGGGATCGTCTTCGACAATCAGTGCGTGTGGCATGGCGGACACAACGTATTAAATGGACTGTGATTCGCCGTCGCCGCAAGCATGGCCTTCGAAGCGATGCGAGGGCTCCGGCACGTCATGGGCGGGATATGCGCGCCCTTTTCCGGCGTGCTGCGTACAGGTCCCGCTGCGTTTGTTCGTCCTGCGCTTTCTTCTTGGTTCTCGTTATTGCGACTGTTGCGGCTATTGCGACTGTTGCGTCTTGACGCGCAGATCGTTATTGACGGATTGCACGCCCGACACGCTGCGGGTGATCGAGATTGCCTTCTGGATCTGATCCTCCGAATTGACATACCCGGACAACAGCACGACGCCGCGATACGTCGCCACGCTTACCACGAGCGATCTGAACCCCGGCTCCGCGATCAATGCGGCCTTCACGCGAGCCGTCACCGAAGCGTCGGATGCATAGTCGCCTGCCGCTTCGCGCGACGATGTCGACTGGCAACCCGCCGTGAGTGCGAAAACGGGCAGCGCGAGCATCGCGGCGAGCAGCAGATGACTGCTGATGATGGGCTTTTTACGCATGTCGTTATTGTTAAGTCCGTATTAAGCGGACGGAGCAGAAAGCGTGCCACCACGTAAGTTTTGGACTACATCCTTACGAATCAAGCGCCGATGAGCCTCTGCGGCCGGTCGCTAATCGCTTAATTAGGTCGCGACCGGTAAAGTTTGCCTGAATTTGTCAAAAACTTCACGCAAAAGAAAAAGCGCCCGCGAAGGGGCGCTTTCTTGTGCGGTGTAAAACGACGCTTAAAACGTCATTGCCGCGAGCAGTTCCGGGCGTGGCTTACGCGCGGCTGCGGTATTCATTGGTGCGGGTGTCGATTTCGATCTTGTCGCCGATGTTGCAGAAGAGCGGCACTTGCAGTTCGAATCCGGTGTTGAGCTTGGCGGTCTTGAGCACCTTGCCCGACGACGTGTCGCCCTTGACGGCCGGTTCCGTGTAGATGATTTCACGAACCAGCGTGGTCGGCAGTTCAACCGAGATGGCCTTCTCGTTGTAGAACACGACTTCGCAAGTCATGCCGTCTTCGAGGTAGTTGAGCGCGTCGCCCATCATTTCGGCTTCGACTTCGAACTGGTTGTAGTCGGCGTCCATGAAAACGTACATGGGATCAGCGAAGTACGAGTACGTCACTTCCTTGCGATCCAGCACGACGACGTCGAACTTGTCGTCCGCCTTGTAGACGGTTTCCATGCCTGCGGCCGTCAGCAGGTTCTTGAACTTCATCTTCACGACCGCGGAGTTACGGCCCGATTTGTTGTACTCGGCGCGTTGAACGACCATGGCATCGCTGCCGATCATGACGACGTTGCCGACGCGGAGTTCTTGTGCGGTCTTCATAAAAAACTAGTCCTGTACGAATGTTTGGCTTGAATTGCTGCGGAATGAATAAATCGGCAGCGGTGTCTTTGTGTTGCGTCGCGTGTTCGACCGTAAGGTCCGAACGCGGGCCACCGCGCGAGAATTCTGTGCTACGAGGTTCCGGCTTTTTTCTGATCGGCGTTCAGGGCTTCGGTTTCCGAACCCAAGCGTAAGGCGTAGGGTGCGAAATCTTTTGGCTGAACAATGCCGTCCCTCGGATAACCGCTTATTTTAACTGAGTTTTTGCCGATTTGGCCACTGGATTGGAGGCAGCGCGACGCCTTCGGTAGACGTTATTTCGCCATCCGCTCAGTGGCGTGCGCGACGAGATTGCTGGCGAGATCGCCGACTTGAGCGAGTTCGGCCGCCCATTGCCGCGCGCGCGCCTCGAATTCGCGCCGATGCGCCCAGAAGTCCGCCCAGTCCACCGTGCCAACGCCGTTCCAGGCATGCCAGAAGCGATGCGCCGCGCCGCGCGCGTCGGCGCAAAGCTGCTGCGTGTAATGGTCGAGCGCCGCGTCGAGTTTGGGCAGATGGGCGTCGTCGGATTGCGGATAGATGTGCCATACGAACGGCTTTTGCGCCCATTGCGCGCGCACGAACGAGTCTTCGCCGCGCACGAAGTTGATGTCCGCGGCCCATAAAAGCTCGTCGAAGCGCGGTTGTTCGACGAAGCCGAGCGCGTGTGCTTCCAGCGCGCCCGCCCGCGCCGATGCGCCCGCCGCAAAGCCCGTCAGTCCAAAAAAACGCGCAAGCGCGCCGGAGATGCGGCCCTCGGGCACGAGCAAGGTGACGGGCGCGTCGCCGTCGCGCCATTGAGCGAGGAGGGTATCGACGGCGGGATTTTCGTAGGCGAAGAGCGAGACGACCGTCCGATCGGGCGCGGGCTTTTCGATGCCCACGCGCTCGCGCCACCAGGCGGACGCGTCGAAACGCTGGCGCGCTTGGTCCAGATCGCGTTCCTTGATGACGCCGCCGGTTCCCGCGCCGAGTCCGGGAAAGAAGAAGCTCTTGTCGAGCGGATAGCGCGGATGAGGCGACGGCCGCATATGAAAGTCCGCGACCCAGTCTTCGCCGCTCAGGTATTCGAGGTTGATCCACACGGGTTTGCGCGCGCGACGCGCCATCGCGGCGATATACGCGTGCGGGATTTCGCAGGCGAACGCTTCGATCACGACATCGGCGATCTGAAGCGTATCGCCCGCGTGCGCCGGATCGCGCCAGTGTTCGACGACGACGCCCGCCGCTTCCTGCCGCGCGAGCGCGACATCGATTTCCGGGCACAGTGCGTGGAAAACCTTGAGATCATCGACCAGCAGCCGCACACGCCAGCCGTGCTCGCGGCGCAACTGGCGCGCGAGCCGCCAGCACACGCCGACGTCGCCGAAATTGTCGACGACCGCGCAGAAGATGTCGCAAGCGAGCTGGCCGTGGGGCTCGTGGCCGGCTTGCTGCCGATGATGTGTCGTTGACATGGGCGTTGAAGGCGGCCGGCGGGACGGCGGCGTAATGTTCTAAACTGGCGATTCTAAGATACCGGTCGCGCCCGGACGTAAAGCGTCCTCGCGCCGTGCCGATGCCTCCTCGCGCTCCACGCTTACTCGCTGCATGACTGACAACGACGCTCCCGCACCTGATTTCGACCCGAAGAAAACGCTCAGGCAATTGCCGAATCTGCCGGGCGTCTACCGCTATTACGACGGCGACGGCAAGGTGCTCTACGTCGGCAAGGCGCGCAATCTGAAGAAGCGCGTGTCGAGCTACTTCACGAAGACGCTGCACTCGCCGCGCATCGCGATGATGGTGACGCGCATCCGCAAGATCGAGACAACCGTGACGCGCTCGGAAGCGGAAGCGTTGCTGCTCGAAAACAATCTGATCAAGGCGCTGGCGCCGCGCTACAACATTCTTTTTCGCGACGACAAGTCCTATCCGTTCCTCAAGCTGACCGGGCACAAGTTTCCGCGCATGGCGTACTACCGCGGCTCGGTTGACAAGAAGAACCAGTATTTCGGGCCGTTCCCGAGCGCGTGGGCCGTGCGCGAGAGCATCCAGATTCTGCAGCGCGTCTTTCAGCTGCGCACGTGCGAAGACTCGGTCTTCAGCAATCGCACGCGGCCGTGTCTGTTGCATCAGATCGGGCGCTGCACGGCGCCGTGCACGGGACTCATCAACGAAGAGGACTACGCGCGCGATGTATCGAACGCGTCGCGTTTTTTGCTCGGCCGGCAGGGCGAAGTGATGAAGGAACTCGAGCAGAAGATGCACGCCTTCGCCGCCGATCTGCGCTTCGAGCAGGCGGCGGCCGTGCGCAATCAGATGAGTTCGCTGTCGACGGTGCTGCATCAGCAGGCGATCGAAGTCGGCGGCGAGAGCGACGTCGATATCCTCGCGGTCGTGGCGCTCGGCGGCAAGGTGTGCGTGAATCTGGCGATGGTGCGCGGCGGCCGGCATCTCGGCGACAAGGCGTATTTTCCGGCGCATGTCGAAAGCGCGATCGCGCTGGGCGATGAGGATGCGCTTGGGGATGACCTGGAAGAGCAGGCGCCGGACGCGGTCGGAGCGACGGAAGCATTGAGCGAATCGGGTGCCGCTCGTGCGAGTGTCGCGGTGCTTGCGCGTGTCGCCGGAGCGGACGATGCAATGGACGGCGGCGGTGTGCTCGAAGCCAACGACGCGCGCACAGCCGACAACATGACGCCCGCCGCCGATGCAACCGAGGCCAACGACGAAACGCAAGCCAACGACGCACTCGATGCCAACGAAGAGCTCGACTCGGAAGACGCCATCGAAGCCACCGCAACATCCCGCGAAGGCGCCCTCGAAGCCGAAGTGCTCGAAGCGTTCATGGCACAGCACTACATCGGCAATCGCATCCCGCCGGTGCTGGTCGTGAGCCACGCGCCCGCGAGCCGCGAGCTCATCGATCTGCTCAACGAACAGGCGGGACACAAAGTCACGCTACTGCGTCAGCCGCAAGGCCAGAAACGCGTGTGGCTCTCCATGGCCGAGCAAAACGCGAAGCTCGCGCTCGCGCGTCTGCTATCGGAACAAGGTTCGCAGCAAGCGCGCACGCGCTCGCTCGCCGAGACGCTCAGCCTCGACATGGAAGACCTGGCGCAACTGCGCATCGAGTGCTTCGACATCAGTCACACCATGGGCGAGGCGACGCAGGCATCGTGCGTGGTGTATCACCATCACAAGATGCAGTCGGGCGAGTATCGGCGCTACAACATCACCGGCATCACGCCCGGCGACGATTACGCCGCCATGCGTCAAGTGCTCACGCGCCGCTACGAGAAAATGGTCGCGCTTGCCGCCGCCAACGCCAGCGACGAAGCCGCGACGCTGCAAACCGAAGACGCCGCCGATCCCAACGTCACGCCGGATGCCGCATCGCCCGTATCCGCTGGCGGGACGCTGCCGAATATCGTGCTGATCGATGGCGGCAAGGGACAAGTCGAGATCGCGCGCCAGGTGTTTTCGGAGCTCGGGCTCGATCATGGCATGCTGGTGGGTGTCGCGAAGGGCGAAGGGCGCAAGGTCGGGCTCGAAACGCTGATCTTCGCCGATGGCCGTTCCGCGCTCGAACTCGGCAAGGAAAGCGCCGCGCTGATGCTCGTCGCGCAGATTCGCGACGAAGCGCATCGCTTCGCGATCACCGGCATGCGCGCCAAGCGGGCCAAGACGCGGCAAACGTCGCGCCTGGAAGAACTCGAAGGCGTCGGCGCGAAACGGCGTCAGCGGCTCTTGTCGCGTTTCGGCGGTTTGCGCGGCGTGCAGGCGGCGAGCGTGGAAGATCTGGCGAGCGTCGAAGGCATTTCGCTGGCACTCGCGCAGCAGATTTATCGACAGTTGCATTGAGCCGGACGCATGGCGCGGCGCGGCTCGCAATGGCCGCGCCGCGTGGCCCGCCGCCTTGTGAGCGGCGGGTCGACGCGGCACAATGGCACCTCCCTTTCATGTGGCTCTCGCTCTCGTCCATGCCGTTCAACTTACCAATTTTCCTGACGTGGCTGCGAATCGTGCTGATTCCGCTCGTCGTGGGCGTGTTCTATTTGCCGGACATGATGTTGAGCCTCGAGCATCGCAATCTGCTCGCCATGGTCATCTTCGTTCTGGCCGCGCTCACCGACTGGTTCGACGGCTTTCTTGCGCGCAAGCTTAATCAGACGTCCGCGTTCGGCGCGTTTCTCGACCCGGTCGCGGACAAACTCATGGTGACGGCCGCTTTGCTCGTGCTCGTGCAGCTCATGCGCTTGAACGCGGTGATCGCGCTCGTGATCGTCGGGCGGGAGATCACGATCTCGGCGCTGCGCGAATGGATGGCGCAGATCGGCGCATCGAAGAGCGTCGCGGTGAATTCGCTGGGCAAGTTCAAGACCGTATGTCAGATGGTCGCCATTCCTATGCTGCTGTTCTATGGGCAGTTGCGCATCCCCGGCGTGCAATGGGTGATCGATACGCGCGTGTGGGGCTTGTGGCTCATCGATGTCGCCGCGTTCCTCACCGTTTGGTCGATGCTGTACTACATGAAACTCGCGTGGCCGCAGATTCGTGAGCGGGGCGGCATGCTGTGAGTTGAGCCTTCCTTGCAGCCGTTCCTCAGTTTGCTAAAAATTGCGTCGAAACACGAAAAGGGCGCGCAAAAACAGTTGACACCTTTTCTTCGCTTCTACATAATCTCGTTTCTGTCGAACACGCAGCGCCAGCAGCAAGGAAGTAAAGAGCTGAAGGCACCGCGAAGACGGCAGAAAGCATCAGCAACGCGGGAGTAGCTCAGTTGGTAGAGCGCAACCTTGCCAAGGTTGAGGTCGCGAGTTCGAGCCTCGTCTCCCGCTCCAGATTCAAGTTTCGAGGCATGCAGCGCAGCGGTATCAAGCGAAGCGGCAACGAAAAAAGCAGCAAGCAAGTGTAAGCAGTAACGCAGCACGGAAAGATCAATGCGGGAGTAGCTCAGTTGGTAGAGCGCAACCTTGCCAAGGTTGAGGTCGCGAGTTCGAGCCTCGTCTCCCGCTCCAATCAAAGGGGAAGCAACGCTTCCCTTTTTGTTTGGTGGACTTGCCGGCGTTTCGGCCGGGACCACCACACCGCTTATGGCGCGATAGCAAAGCGGTTATGCAGCGGCCTGCAAAGCCGTTTAGACCGGTTCGACTCCGGTTCGCGCCTCCAAAAAAAAGCCCTGATTCGTCAGGGCTTTTTCTTTTTACAACGTCGGATCTTCGGCGCTTCTGCCGATTCTCGATTGCCGCAAGGAAGCTCCCGATACGCCGGGTGGCGCCGGCGCGGCATAATTGCGGCACTTTCCATTGGCGCGGCATCCGCCGCGCCGCATGCCAAATCCATGACCGACAGACTCTCCGACATTCAGTGGCGCTGGAAGCGCTTCGACGATCTCACGACGACCGAGGTCTACGACATGCTCGCGGCACGCAGCGCGGTCTTCGTCGTCGAGCAAAACTGCGTTTATGGCGATATCGACGGCTACGATGTCGATGCCTGGCATTTGCTCGCCTACGGCGAAGACGAGCAACTCGCAGGCTATCTCCGTGTGTTGCTGCCAGGGTTCCCGAAAGAAAGCGAAACCGATGTCCGCATTGGCCGCGTGCTGACGACCGTCAAATTTCGCGGCTTCAAACTCGGTAACGCGATGCTCGAACGCGCGCTCGATCACATCATCGCGCAATGGCCGGATCAGCCGATCAGTCTGCACGCGCAAGCCCATCTGCAGAAGTTTTATGGCGCGTTCGGTTTCGTCGCGTCGTCGGGCGTACATGACGAAGACGGCATTCCGCACGTGTGGATGCGCCGTCCCGGCTTCGGCGCATAACGCCTGCGAGCGCGTTCCTACGTACTCTTCCCGTGGATCACGCGCTTGAGATCGGCTGCAATGGCGTCGATGGAATCGCGGTCGGTGGCAAGCAGGCGCGCGTGACCATCGCGATCGAAGATGTACACGGCCGAGCTGTGCGTGACCTCGTAAGCGCCGCTCGGATCGCGCTTCTCCATCTGATACGCCACGCGGTACCGCTGCGCGATGGCTTCGATTTGCCGATCCGAGCCCGTCATGCCCACGGCGTGTTTGCCGTCGAAAGCGCGCACGTAAGTCCGCAGCAACGCGGGCGTGTCGCGCGCGGGATCAACCGAAACGAATACGATGCGCGTCTGGTCCGCGTCAGGCCCCACGCGCGCCAGAACCTGCATGAGACGCGCCATGGTTTCCGGGCACACATCCGGACAATGCGTATAGCCGAAATAGACGAGCGTCGCGCGGCCTTTCAACGATTGGCCCGACACATGCGCGCCGCTGTCATCGACGAGTGAAAAATCGAGATCGGGCAGATGGCCGGAAACATCGGTCAGATGCCACGGCTCGGCGGGACGCGAGCAGGCAGCAAGCGCGGTGAGCAGAACGGACACAAGCAGGCGGCGGAAGGGTGCGGGCATCGAAAGGTTGCTTTGGACTGTAACGGCTGTATCAAGCCCGCAAAATACACGCCTTTTCATGGGCGTGAGGCGCATGATTTAGCTTCAAGCACATTTTTGAGACAATTTGCCGCGCGCGCCTGCTCTTCCGTAAGCAAGACGCCATGCGATCGTCAATCCGCTCCTTTCCAGACGGAAAGCCTGCGGCAGTAACATGCGATACGCACGCGCCCATCACAGGCAAACCACAGGTCAACGATCGATGCAAATTCTTCCCGATTCCCTGTCTCTTGCCGAGACCGCTTTCTTCTTCGACTTCGACGGCACGCTGGTCGAACTCGCCTCCACGCCGGATGGTATTTTCGTGCCGCGTTCGGTGCCCGACATTCTCGCCGCCTTGCGACGCGCCACCAATAACGCGGTCGCGGTTGTGTCGGGGCGCGGTATCGACAACATCGATTCGTTCTTGCAGATGCCCGATCTGCCCGTCGCCGGCATGCACGGCGCCGAGCGGCGCGATTCGAATGGCGACGTGCAGCGCATTGGTTTCAACGACGAGCGGCTTTTGCGCATGGAGCACGCGCTCGAAGGCGTCGTCAGCGCGAATCCCGGCATGCTGCTCGAAATCAAGGGCGCCGCGCTCGCGCTGCATTATCGCAATGCGCCGGATCGCGAACCGGCCGCGCGTGCGGCCACCGAGCGGCTCGTCGCACAATACGCCGATGCCTACGTGCTTCAGCCCGGCAAGATGGTCTACGAGATCAAGCCGAAGGACGTCGACAAGGGCCGCGCCGTGCGCGCGTACATGAGCGAGCCGCCGTTCCCGGGACGCAAGCCCGTCTTCATCGGCGACGATCTTACGGACGAGAAAGGCTTCGCGGTCGTTAACGAATTCGACGGTCTGTCGATCAAAGTCGGTCCCGGCGACACCGTGGCGCGCGCGCGAATCGAATCCGTCGAACTGCTGCTCGACTGGCTGCAAGTGATCGCGGGCACGGCGGGGAAGCACGCGTGAGCCGGCTGATCATCGTTTCGAACCGGGTGGCGCCGATCTCCGAAGGCGGCCCGGCCGCGGGTGGCCTCGCGGTCGGCGTCTACGACGCACTCAAGGAAACCGGCGGCATGTGGTTCGGCTGGAGCGGCGACGTGCTGGACGCGCCGCCGGAAAGCATCAAGCTGGAAGAGCACGGGCCGGTGACGTTCGCGACCATCGGACTTTCGCGGCAAGACTACGATCAGTACTATCGCGGGTTTTCCAACGCGACGTTGTGGCCGGCGTTTCACTATCGGCCGGATCTGATCGAGTTCGACCGCAACGAATACGAAGGCTATTGCCGCGTCAATCGCTGGCTGGCCACGCAACTCGCGCCGCTGCTCAAGCCCGACGACGTGATCTGGGTGCACGACTATCACCTCATTCCGTTTGCGCAGGCGTTGCGGGGGCAGGGCGTTCGAAATCGCATCGGGTTCTTTCTGCATATACCGTTTCCAGCGTCGCAGATTCTATTGAGCGTGCCGCGTCATCGGAACCTGGTGGAAGCGTTGTGCGACTTCGATCTGCTGGGTTTCCAAACTGAGCCCGATCTGCGCGCGTTTTGCGATTACATCGAAACCGAGGCGGGCGGCACGCTCGCGAAAGACGGCGCGAAGCCGGTCGTGGTCAGCGCGTTTGGCAAGACGGCGCGCGCGGCGGCTTATCCGATTGGCGTCTATCCCGACGAAGTCGCGGCGCTCGCGAAACACGGCGAGAGCGGCCGCGACGTGCAGATCGTCAAAGCGACGCTGCATCAGCGCAAGCTCGTGATGAGCGTGGATCGGCTCGATTATTCGAAGGGTCTGGTCGAGCGATTTCGGGCTTTCGAGCGTCTGATCGAGCATCGGCCGCAGCAGCGAAACAACGTTTCGTTTTTGCAGATCGCGCCGCCGACGCGCTCGGACGTCGATGCTTATCGCGACATTCGCCTGCAACTCGAAGCGGAGTCGGGGCGCATCAACGGGCGTTACGCCGAGCTGGACTGGACGCCCATTCGCTATATCCATCGGCAATACGAACGGCCGGTGCTCGCGGCGCTGTTCCGCGAGGCGCATGTCGGCCTCGTCACGCCATTGCGCGACGGCATGAATCTGGTGGCAAAGGAATATGTATCGGCGCAAGACCCGGACGATCCCGGCGTGCTTGTGTTGTCGCAATTCGCTGGCGCTGCGCGTGAGCTGACTGCCGCGCTAATCGTGAATCCGCTCGATATCGACGATATGGCCGATTCACTCGCCACCGCGCTTGCAATGCCGCTCGACGAGCGCCGGGCGCGTTATACGGAGATGATGGCGCAACTGCGCGACAACAACGTTTCCGTGTGGCGGGATAACTTTTTGCGGGATTTGAAGGCGGGGTAGAGCGGCGACCGATTACGCCAAAGCAAAGCAGATGAAATAAGCCGCGTTCCCTTCCGGGAAGCGCGGCTTTTTTACGTCGTCGTCGAAACTTAGGCCGGCTGCTTATGCGGCGTGGCAACGATGGATGGCAACTTGCCGTGCTGCTTCGACAGCAACTCGCGATACAACCCCGGCCGGTCGCGCAGTTCTTGCGGCGAGCCATCGTCGATCACCTTGCCGGCGCTCATCACGATGATGCGGTCGAAGTTCTGCAACGTCGACAAACGGTGCGCAATGGCAACCACCGTGCGGCCGACCATCAACCGGTCGAGCGCCTGCTGAATGGCTTCTTCCGATGAACTGTCGAGCGCGGACGTCGCCTCATCGAGCAAGAGAATTGGCGCGTTTTTAAGGATCGCGCGCGCGATCGCGATGCGTTGACGCTGACCGCCCGACAGCTTCACGCCGCGATCGCCGACGATGGTATCGAAGCCTTCTGGCATCGCTTCGATGAAGTCCGTGCAGCGGGCTTCGCGTGCGGCCGCCATGACTTCCTCACGCGTCGCTTCGGGCCGGCCATACGCAATGTTCTCGAACACCGTGCGATGGAACAGCGAAATATCCTGCGGCACGAGCGCAATCGAATGTCGCAGGCTGTCCTGCGTGATGCCGTTGATATCCTGGCCATCGACCTTGATGCTGCCCTTCTGCGTCTCGTAGAAGCGCTGCAGAAGCGCGAGCACGGTTGACTTGCCCGCGCCCGACTTGCCGATCAGACCGACTCGCTGGCCCGGTTCGATATGCAGATGGAAATTGTCGAGAATCGGACGACGGCGCGGATACGCGAACGTGACGCCATCGAAATCGACGCGGCCGCCCTGTGGCACGAGTTCGGTGGCGTCGGAACGGTCGGGCATGCCATGCGGTTCGAGCAGCGTCTGCACGGCTTCGGCCAGACGCGCGACGTGCTGCGTGACATCCACGAGCGCCACGGCGAGGTCGCGCGTGCCGTGCAGGATCGTGAAACCGAGCGAGCTGACGAGCACGATATCGCCCGACGTCGCCTGGCCTTTCGACCAAAGCCATAGTGCCCAGCCGAGCAGCCCGGCGGAGAGAATCGCCGTCACGACCGCGTGGAAGAGGCGCAGCTTTTCCAGGTACAAGAGGCTTTGCTGACGCGCGACCATCTCGGCCTTCACCGTCGAGCCGAAACGCTTTTGCTCGTTGAAGGTCATGCCGAACGCGCGCACGAGCGCCATGTTGCCGATCACGTCGACCAGTTCGCCATCCACCGAAGCGGCCTTCGACGCGAAGCTGTGATGCCGCGCCGAACCGCGCTTGGCCAGCCGATACAAAATGAACGCGAGGATCAGCGACGCGCCCATGAGGCAGCACGCCATCAACGGATTCACCGCGACGATCATGATGATCGCGCCCAGCACCGCGATGCACGGCGGCAGGACGTTCCAGGCCATCACGTTTTCGGAGGTGTAGATCGCGTTCGAGGTCGCCGTGATCCGGCTCGCGAGCATGCCGGGCTGTTTCTCGGAGAAGTAAGTCGGCGAATGGCCGCTCAAGTACGAGAACAAGTCCTTGCGCAGGTCGCCCGTCACGATCACGAACACGTGCGCGCCGGCCCAGCCGCCGACCCGCCAAAGCAGGTTGTCGGCGGCGATCAGTCCCACCAGGATCATGAACGCGCCCCAGAGCGGACCGGGATGACCCCGGCCCTGACCGAGCACATCGATCAGATGTTTGATCGCGTACTGGGAAGCGAGCGCGCAGCCAACTGCGGCAAACACGCTGAAGAGGACGATGGCATGCGCTACCGGATGCCGGCGTATGTAACGCAGAAGGAACGCCAGCGGGCGATGTGCATAGCTCGCGAGCTTGGCGTTGTGTGCGTTACGTTGAGAGACGGTAAGTTGGTCCAATGGTCTTTTTTCGTCGTAGAGCGGTTGAGCGTGTGTTGCGCTTTCGGATTTGCGGGCGAAAAGCGTTTCGGCGACGCGGCGCCGTCTCCATTGCCTGAATTGTAGCCACTATCGCTCAAGCCTCAGGCGTCAATCGGGCGTTTAATGCTGCGCGGCAGTTTTGCCGCCTCGACATCGTCCGCAGTGGACCGAACCCTAGGCCGAGCGCCACCGCGATCCGAGCGCCTTGCGGCATCGGCGCGCATTGTAAGCACTTTGCGAAACTTTTTGCGATGGAGCAAGCGCTCAAATTAAGCTCGCCTGCCGCAGCCACGCTATACGGGTTCGATTTCAGACCGGTGGCACCGCCATGCCAAAGCACGTGTCGCGCCAGCGTAGGTTGATGGGTGGTCGAAATCGACTTCGCAGCATCGAGAGCGTGGCGTCGCCCGTGCATCGTTCAAGCGCGTGGGTCCAATGTAGAACAGCCTTAATAAACAGGGGTTTGCAAAATGTTTCCCCCGTGTAACAAGGTAAATAAGTTGAAATGCCTGCCTGCGTGCTCTGTAAAAAGCTCCATAATTCGCTCCGGGTTTTCACTAAGTTTTTTTGACAGCTTTTTGTAGGATGTCGTCAACCTCGAAAGCCGTTACGCGTTTATTGCTGGTGTGCGGATTATTTTGAGACATGGAATCGCTTTTGCTTTGATGCGATCCGTTCGAAGGTCTCGCGCAAAACCCAAGTGACCGGCGACCACGCTTTTCTTTCTCGTGCATCAGCTTTGCAACGCGGTGAATCCACCGCAGCAGCTCCCGCCCGAGCCGAGCGATTCGCCCCTTGTCCACGACTGAAGTACTTAGCCTGATTTTTTATTTGGAGTTTCCGACATGCGAATCGCTCAAATCGCGCCCCTCCACGAGGCTGTTCCGCCGAAGCTCTACGGTGGCACGGAACGCGTGGTGTCTTATCTGACCGAGGCTCTCGTCGAGGCCGGACACGACGTCACGCTCTTCGCGAGCGGTGATTCGCAAACGTCCGCGAAGCTCGAAGCGTTCTGGCCGCAAGCGCTGCGTCTGGACCCGACCATTCGCGACACGATGGCGCCGCACATGCTGCTGCTCGAAGAAGTTCGCCGCCGCGCTGACGAATTCGACGTGCTGCATTTCCATATCGATTATTACCCGTTCTCGCTGTTCGCACGTCAGCCGGTGCCGTTCGTGACGACCATGCACGGTCGACTCGATCTGCCGGAACTGCAGCCGATCTTCTCGACGTTCAACGACGTGCCGGTTGTCTCGATTTCCGACAATCAGCGTCAGCCGCTGCCGCAAGCGAACTGGCTGTCGACGGTGTATCACGGCCTGCCGGAAAATCTGCTCACGCCGATCCCGAACGTCAAGCCCGGCTACCTGGCGTTTCTCGGCCGCATCTCGCCGGAAAAGCGCGTGGACCGTGCAATCCGTATCGCACAGGCCGCCGGCATGAAGATCAAGATCGCCGCGAAGCTGGACAAGGCCGACCGCGCTTACTACGAGGAAGAAATCAAGCCGCTCTTCGCGCTGCCGCATGTCGAATACATCGGTGAAATCAGCGAAGCGGAAAAGACCGAGTTCCTCGGCAATGCGCACGCGCTGCTGTTCCCGATCGACTGGCCGGAGCCCTTCGGTCTCGTCATGATCGAGGCCATGGCGTGTGGCACGCCGGTGATCGCGTTCAACCGCGGCTCGGTGCCGGAAGTGATCGAGAACGGTGTGTCGGGCTTCGTTGTCGAAGACGAACTCTCGGCGATCGCCGCAGTGAAGCGTCTCGACACGCTGTCGCGCGCGAAGGTGCGTGAGGCGTTCGAAACGCGCTTCTCGTCGAAGGTCATGGCCGCGCGCTATGTCGAAAACTACGAGGAACTGCTGCGTCAAAAGCGTCGCACGGTGCTGCGCGAAGTGAACGCAGGCTAAGTTTTCGCACGCTGTTTTCGTATCGAACAACGCCCCGCGCGCCGCAAGCTCGCGGGGCGTTGTCGCAATGGCACACTTGAATGGCGCATCTGAGCGCTAAGCCGCTTTCGTCCGCGAAACCTCTGAGGAAAATCGTAATCTCCCTATAATGTCCGGGCTTCGTCAAGTGCGAAGCGAAATTGCCGTTAGCGTGGATAGTGCGCGACGGCGTGCATCGAATGAAAGACAGGAGCGCAACTTTTGGCGATACCCAAGCAAATCAGCGCGAGCCCGGCGCCCGGCGCCGGCACGGTATTCGCGCTGCGGGCCATCGGACTCATACTCGCGGCGCGCTGGGCGTTGTCGATGTCGCAAATGGGCTATCTGTCCTCGCTGCGCGCCATGACATCGTCGCCGTGGGCGTGTCTGAATCTCGTGCTGATCTTTTTGCTGATCGCGCTGCCGGGTGCGAAGGCGCGCATCGAGCGGCCGCTGCATCCGCTGCCACAATGGCTGCGGCAGGCGCTGCGCTTCCTTGCGCTCCTCGCGTTTGCCTTCGCGATGTTCTCCGTGGGCGCGTTCGTCTGGGCTTCGGGCTGGCGCCGTTTCGTACACACGCTCGCCGAGACCAACGGCTGGCTAGCGGTCGGCCCGGCGCTCTACGCAGTCGTGATGTGGATATGCCGTCCGCGTGCGCTCTGGCGTACCAATATCGCGGCGCGGCGCTTTGCCATCGGCCGCTTTGCAATCTCACTCGATCCCGTCACGCGCACCGCAATGGTCTGGGCGGAAAGCCGCAAGCTCGGTCAGTACGATGCGCGGGAGTTGTCGGTGAAGTGGCCCGCGCCCGTCGCCGACGAAGCCGCGCAAATCTCGATTCTTGCGCCATCGACGGAACCGGCCGCGCCGGCATCGACGATCCATCGCAATGGCGCACTCAGGAAGGGTTGGTTCGCGCGCCGTCCGAAGGTCGAGCTGTTGTGGGATTCGCCGGCAGCGGCGGGGCACAATCGCAAGACGGTATTTCGCGCGCCGTTGGCGAGCGTCGGCGACCGCAACGCGGCGCGCGCACTCGACACGACCTTGCGGCAAGTCTGACGAGGTCGCCGGCAACGCAGAATTTGCTTCTCGTTTTCGATGGAGGGAAGGATGCTGATACGCTGGTTGCTCGCTGCGCTTCACTTGCTTGGTTTCGGTTTCGCCTTGGGCGCCGTGCTTGCGCGTGCGCGCGCCTTGCGGCGGCTTGATGTCGCGCAGTCGGTGCAGGCGAACGATGTGCGTCTGCGCGATGTGTTCCGCTCCGATTCCGTGTGGGGCATCACTGCAATTGTGCTGATCGTCACCGGGCTGATGCGCGCGTTTGGCGGCTTCGAGAAAGGCGGCTCGTACTATTTGCACGAGCCGCTTTTTCATCTGAAGATGACCGCGCTCGTGCTGATCTTGCTGATCGAAGTTTCACCGATGCTCGCGTTGATTCGCTGGCGCGTGACGCTCGCGCAGGGCGGACCGATCGATCTCACGCGCGCCCGGCGCTTTGCGTGGATGAGCGATCTGGAAGCGGCGCTAGTGATCGTGATGGCGATTGCCGCAAGCGGAATGGCGCGCGGCGTGTGGGCGTCTTAGCTTCGGCTGGAGAAGCGCGTGGACGAAGAAAAAACGGCGCCCGAAGGCGCCGTTTTTTATGGCATTCAGTTCAGACTGCAACTGCTTGCCTCTGTCGTGGTGGGTAGTACTGGGATCGAACCAGTGACCCCTGCCGTGTGAAGGGGTCTTGGCGGGCCGCTTCGCTTTGCTGCGCGTCCCTTCCAGTGCTCTACCGCTGAGCTAACCAGCTTGAATCTGTCTCCGTGTCTCCGGAGTGTCCCCAATCGGGACGGTTACGGCTTGACGCCGCGAAGCCGCAGGATAACAGACCGGACCGAATTTTGCCCTGCTAATCCGTGAGGTGCGCGCCGCCGCGTGCCGCCCCGGATTCCCCCGTGTGGCCCTCCTTCGATTGCTCACCAGGAAGTGCGGGGAGTGGGAGGCGAGCGCGCTGAGAGGCGCTATGACGGGCAGGGTGCATTGCTGGTCGCTTGGTTGCGGCGAGCAGCACAAGGCCCTCAGCAAAGCTGTGCGCGAGCCGCAGGGCTATCTAGCAGGCGGATAGAAAACGTTCGTTATACACCCACGCTCAACGGGGCCGCATACGCGGTAAGAAACACCTTGCATCGGGTTTCTATCCATGTCATTATTCTTACCACGTTATCTATCCGGGGCGATCATGTCACGCATCTTCCTTTACAGCCGAGTATCCACGCAGGATCAGGACACCACGAATCAGGTACTAGAAGCAGAGCGGGCCGGGTTCGCTATTGCCAAGGGACGCATTGTCGAGGAGACCGTGAGCGGCACCGTGCCCGCGATGGGGCGCGCAGGCTTCGCTGCGCTGGTCGAGCACAAGCTAGAGGAGGGTGACACGCTGGTGGTGACGAAGCTCGACCGTCTGGGCCGGAATACGGCGGACGTGCTGGCGACGGTCGAGCGCCTGCATGCCAAAGGTGTGCGCTTGCATTGCCTCGCCATTCCGGGAACCGACCTGACGAGTCCTGCGGGGAAGTTCACGCTTACCGTGCTGGCAGCCGTCTCGCAGTTAGAGCGTGATCTGTTGGTAGAGCGGACGCACGCGGGGCTGGAGCGGGCACGCGCCGAGGGCCGGGTCGGCGGCAGACCCGAGCGATTCACGCCCGCGCAAAAGCAGGAGATACGGGCACGGCTGGAGGCCGGGGCTACGGCGCGGGGTCTAGCCAAGGAGTACGGCACCACGCACGTAACCATCTTGAAGGCGGCACAGGCGGCGTAGTCCGCAGGTAACACGTCAGCACGCGGGGCCAGTCTGGAGCGATCCGGCTGGCCCTTTTAGACACTAGCTGACACAACCATGTAGCTATTTCAGCCGCGCCCGTCTGGCTATCGGAGAGTAAGCCGATGAGGCACATAGCTATTTCGGTTGCCTTACCGACACAACCATCGAACGGAGGACGCATGCGGAACGCAGTTCACCCACTGGAGCACAACACAGCCGAGGCGGAATACCTTGCGCGGCAGAGCAGCAACGGCGCAGCGGCGTACCGCCGTGCCGTCGAGGCAACCACGGGCCACCTTCCCACATGGGCCAAGCGCAGCAGGGCGGGCCGCAAGAAGCGATTCAACGAGGACGCGGCGCTGGAGGCCGGAGCACTCGACCTGTAACAGCCGTCAGCTTCTGGCAACGGCCTGCGATTGCAGGCGAGCGTATGCCCACGCGTTCGCCCTGCGTCCCTGCACGGCACACTCGTAGGCACCCTTTCGGGAACATTCGGCTTACTCTACTTCCTCTAAAGAGTAAGCAAGGAAAGGGGAACAATTTCCATAACAAATCGCTGGAACCCAATACTGACAAGGGTTTCGCGGAATCGAGCGAGGGGAACTTTTCATTGACCGATACGAACCAGAATTCTCTGCTGTCCCCCGAGCAGCTAAAGAAAATTTCCGCAGCGGCCGCCGAGCGCGAAGCGCGAGCGAAAGCCGCAATGACGGAGGAGTGTCGGCGCATGGCTGCGAAGGCCATCAATGCCTTTGCCAAGGAACACTGCCAGTACCTTCGGGACCGGTACGGTGCCGATCTCCAGCCGTCCAAGGTGTTCGTTGCGTTGAAGAAGCCGAAGGCATACTACGACGCGATCTTCGAGGCGGCGGCGCTCATGAAGAATGATTCGTACCTACTCGACAGGACGGTCAAGGGCACGATAGCTGAACTATTCCCCGAGGCTGCGCGACGTGCTGGCTATAAGGAACACATCCCGGATAGTGCTTGGTATAACGAGTTCAGCCCGTCCCTACAGAAGAGAATCAACAAGCTACTTGACGAGTACGGTGCTACAGACGAGTGCAGCAGCCTTTCCAAGGTGCGAGCCCTGATTCGAGCAGGCCGGAAGCCGAAAGGCAATGCCGACGCTGTAACCGGGGACGATCTCCCGATGGGCCGGTTTCATTTCAATGGCGACGGCACGGTGTGCTGGTTCGGTAACGAGCTAACGATTCAACGCAAGGGCGCAAGCGGGACGCGGTACGTCAAGGCTGGTGGGAAGCTCGTCAACATCGTTAAGGCTTTGGAGCGCGCTGGCGTTACTCGGGCTACGCTCGACCTATGGGAGAAGAATGCCGAGGCGGCGTATAAGCGACGGCGGGAAGCCGAGGCCGTACATGATGAGAACCTGCGCGAGTGGGGGACCAAGTATGACTGAGCGGCACCTCGGTCCGCACTACGATCCCCGTTTCACCTTGCACGGCAGGCAACCCCGAGGTAAGTATCTGACGCGACAGCAGCGCGACCTATGCGAGCGCGATCCAGCCTTTGCCGAGGCACTTCGCCAGCGTGTCGCGAACCCCGACCGGTGGGAAGCGTTCATTGCTCGGCGGGCGTGGTACATGGGCCGCGTCTGTGCCCGGTGCGGTAGTCAGCGGCGGCGCGTCCGCAGCAACGATTGTTACGACTGCCTGCTGTCCACCAATCGCAATGATTGGTCCCTGATCCTCTCCGGTATCGGCCCTCCTGCGAAACACTCGCGGGCTGGCTATCTCGACCGGCTGGAGCGAGCGAAGCGGGAGCGGGCAGGCGAGTGCGAGACGTATACCTGCGGCGCGTTCACAGCCTCGCAGTTCCCCTCGGGCAGGCTTGCCCTTGTCTCGGTAGCCCATCACATCAACCAACCCGACCTAAGCCGTCTGGATGGCTCGCAGGTATACCGCCTGTGCGAGCAGTACCCCGAGGTGCTAGAGATTATGCGGTGGGCGGGATGGACTGACTGAGGCAGTACCCGATCCGGTGCAATCACAACCAATAAATAAAGGACTACAAACTATGAATCGCAATTTCCGAGTCGCCAGTGGCGCAACGCGTGACGTGCCGCCGTATGCAATCAAAACGGACGGGACGGTGGTGAACCTGTACGCCGATCCTAACGCGTACCTCGCAACCATCGGTCTGCGTGCATCCGGTCCCGTGACCGTTGAGCAGGCACGCTTGGCCGTGCATGAAATGATCTCGGCCATGTCTCGGGCTAACAGCCCCTCGGCGCAATACAACACGGCGTCGTCATTCAGCGTGACGGACGGGAACGCGCCGCCCGCCTCTCGTACGGTACGAATCACCATGACCCACATTGACCCGTCCATCCGGTACGCGAACGCCACGGGCGACCTGTCGCCGCTTGGCGGCTTCACGGACATCGTGACGGACGGGGCGCGGGTCGGTATCGACGCAACCGGGCAGGGGAACAGTGACGCGTTCAATGCGGGCGCAGTACACCTCGGCTACGGGCAGGACCACATTCACGACGCGGGGCGGGGCTATGGCGTTACCGGCATGTCGCGGGGCTTTGGCGGGCTGGCAGCGGCCAAGGCGGAATTACAGCAGCGTGACGCCGCCGCGCAGGCATGGGGCCGTGAGCGAGCAGCAGAGAACGCCACCACGGGCAACGTAATCGAGCGATAACGGCTCGTTAGCCTCGACCAACGCAAACCGCTGTAGAGCCTCTACGCAGGCCGCAGCGGCATCACCAATTCAAAGGAACAGCTATGAGCACGAACGTAAAGAGCATGAACGGAGATCAACTGCGCGACGCCATCCGACAAGCGGAGCAGGATGTGGCAGTGTACGAGCGATTGAAGGCAGCAAAGAACCGGCTGGCCGAATTGCAGATCGAGCAGCAGGCCCGCGCCGCTGCCGCTGCGCAGGCAGGGGCGGCAGCAGCCGAGGCCGCCATAGCCCAGTGGGAAGTGCGCAGCATCGGACTGACGCACGGCGGACGGGAGCAGGGAAGCAAGGTGACGGCGGCGCATCGGGTGACGGCATGGAATCGGCGTGATAGCCGCGAGGTTATCCAGCCCCTCGACAATTGCGACCGCTCGCTGGAGCAAGCTATCCTGCGCGCACCGGAGAAACTGCCCGCGTACATCCTCGCATTGGCCGACACGCCGCAGGCGGCATTCGAGAGGTGGTGTCTCGCTCGCCGCCGTGGCTTCCTGTCCACGGACGCATCCGCTATCAAGGTGCTTTGATGGATCGCCTAGCTAAGGCCCGCGCCCTGCGGGAGCTTCGTGCTGACCTGCGCGACGCTGACGCGCTCATGCGCAGCAGGATCGCATACGCGGACGCCATCAAGGGTATGACATGCGAGGGAGTCATGGAGGCGTGGGACGGCCCGCTTGAGCCGTGGCAGCGGAAATTGGTCGCAATCCACGCGCTGCGCGTCGATCCCGTGCTGCGGCTTGAATGGTGTCTGCAACGTGAGGGGCATCAGGTTGAAACGCCGCCGAGCGAGACGATTCTCGCACTGGCCGAGGCGATGGCCTACGAAGCCCCGCGCCGGATGAACGCGATGGCCGTGTCCGCTGACCTGTTGACCCTGAAGCACAAGGAGGTAAGGAGGAAAGATGGGTGCTAATGGTTGGGCAGCACTGGCTGGCGGTATCGCTGGCTTCATGAATACGTGGCTGTCTGCGTATGCGCAGAAGGCTGCGGACGACGCGCAGGGGATGA
Source organism: Caballeronia sp. LZ001 (assembly GCF_031450875.1). Taxonomy (NCBI): domain Bacteria; kingdom Pseudomonadati; phylum Pseudomonadota; class Betaproteobacteria; order Burkholderiales; family Burkholderiaceae; genus Caballeronia; species Caballeronia sp. LZ001. The sequence goes on from NZ_JARTVX010000004.1 coordinate 4,245,426, forward strand.
TCGACAACGCGAACACGTATTCGCAGAACACGATCAACCAAGCGAACGCCGACGCAGCCAATGCGGTGCGCGCAGCCAACAACGGCTTTGCTGTCGCGCAGGCGTCGTTGTCGAACCTCACTCGCAGCATCAGCAACCAGTCGAAGCTGGAAGCGGGTGGCAAGGCCGAGGACGCGATCACGACGAACATCCTGCGGCTTCAGGATCAGGCCGTACACGGCACGTTGGAGAACCAGCTTCGCTCTGCCGAGCAGCTTGGCGCAGTGCGCGCACAGGCCGCTGCGGCGGGCGTGGGCGGCTCGACGGCGCGGATGCTTCAAAACGCCATGCAACTCACGGCGGCGCGTGCGCAGACGACGACGGACCAGAACACGCAGTACCAGACGTACGACATGCTTCAGCAACGTGCGGGTCTCGTGTCGAACAAGATCATGTCGCTGGACGAAGGGCAGACCTTCGCACCCATCGACTACAACATCAACGTCGCGCCGCTCGTGCAGTCGCCGCTGCGTGCAGGGCAGTTCAGTCTCAGCGTCATGTCGCAGGCGTGGCTCGGCGCTGCGAACGGTGCGATGGGGCAGTTGAACCTCGCATCGAATACCGGCCCGAAGTCGGATACCGGCACGGGGATCACGGGCGGCATCGGCAACACGCCGGGTTACTCGTCGGCTGCAACGCTGTTCGGCCCGAGCACTTTCCAGTACAAGGCACCGACCGGCTACAGCGGAGGCGGAAATACCTACGGCTTTACCACTGGCCTCGGCGGCGGCACCAACGGGTTCTTCTCGACGGGATCGAGCAGCAAGATCGCGGACTATCAACTCCGCTAAGGTGCGATCACTGCCGTTTTGGGTACAGCGAAATTTGTTGACCCGCGTATACAGCCGCTCGTAAACTTCCCATGTCGCGCAAACAACCGCGACGCGAGCTTGGCCGATTGTCGGCGAGAGCAGAACCACTAAGGACCGCACCATGACGCAGCGTATCGCCCTCACTATTCCCCTTTCCCGCATCGACGGCAAGCCTGATAACGGCGCGCTCTATGTGATTGCCACGATTGTAGAGCGCGGCTTTCGGTGCATTTCCGCCGAAGTCTCGGAGCTTGCGCATGGGGCCGGGATCGAGCGGACCTTGCGCTTGGTATGCGCGCCCCCGCATCGTGACCGGGCGCGCTGGATTTCGGCATTGGCTCGTGCGTTGCAGGTGTTGAGCGCGGACGCCGACATTGACGAGGCCCGCGCCCTCGCCTCAGCCTAGTTTCTTTGCCAGTTCGGATGCTTGTAGGTGGGTGTATCGTGCGAGCATGGCCTGCGTTTTGTGCCCGGTCACGGACGCCACCTCTACAGGATTGAGTCCGAGTTCGAATAGACGTGACGTGGCCTCATGCCGCGTATCGTGGAACCGGAAGTCGGATAACCCGGCCCGGTTCCTCGCCCGCTTGAATGCCAGCTTGACGGCTTCGCGAGTCACGCCGAGAAACACTGGCCCGGACAGCGGCCCGATCCGCGCCCCTTTCAGTGATTCGAAGACGACAACGCATCGACTCGACAGCGGCACGCCCCGCATCGTTAATGTCTTGGTTGCCGCAGCGGGTAGGATCGCTACTCGCTTTTGCAGGTCTATGTTCTCCCACATCAGCGTACGCACTTCGGACTGGCGCATCCCGGTATGGATTGCTAACTCCACGAGGGGCGCGAGCCACCATGAGCGGGCCTGTCGGCATGCGTGCAGCAGAAGCGATTGCTCGGCGGGCGATAGCCGCCGCGTGCGACCGGGGTTTGACCGTGGGCGGCGCACGTCTGATACAGGATTCGAGGGGAGTGCAACGTCCCAATCCTTGCGCGCTACCTCGATCACATGGTGGATGAGGTTCATTTCCCGGTTGACCGTGGACCCTGAGACAGTCAGGAGTCTCCGGTCGCGCCACGCCGAGATAACGGACGGCTTGAGTGTAGCGAGCGAGTACGCGGCCAGTGGGTCGCGCTGCATTGCTGCGAGCCGCACGCGCTCCTCTGCTGCCCCGCGCTTCGTCGGGGATACCTCAGCGGCATAACGGGCGAACGCATCGCCAAGCAACATCTGGCGTGCGGCGGATGTATCAACGAAACAGGACCGCGACATTGCCGCCTCGGTTTCAGTAATCCACCGTTGCGCGTCGGTCTTGGTAATGAACGTTCGGGATTGGGCCGGGTAGCCCTTGCGCCTGACCTTGGCCGTGTATGCGCCGTTGGGTCGGACTTGGATAGTGCCCATCGTCAGTGTCTCCAAAACGTCTCGAAGACAACGACGACGGACCCTAGATGCTGGTGGGTAGTACTGGGATCGAACCAGTGACCCCTGCCGTGTGAAGGCAGTGCTCTACCGCTGAGCTAACCACCCAAAGAGATTGAGATTATGTCAGGACGTTCTCGATTCGTAAAGCTCTTCTTTGAACAAATTCGAAAAAGTCACGCGGCGAGCGTATCGCTAACCGCGGGCGCGGGTTCCGTGCGCCACACGCTCGTGCCTTTGATCGCTCGGTCGAGATCGGAGAGCACGGCTTCATGCGCCGCGAGCTCGTCCGCGCTTGCCGCGATGACCGTGAGATCGAGGTCGTCGAGCGCGATACGCGGTGTGCCTGTCGTGCCTTGCGCGGGCTGGTCGCCGAGCATGTCGATGACGAGGCTTTCCTGACCGCGCGTCATCGCTAAATAGACTTCCGCGAGCAACTCCGAGTCGAGCAACGCGCCATGCAGCGTGCGGTGCGCGTTGCTGATGCCGAAGCGGTCGCAGAGCGCATCGAGCGAGTTCCGTTTGCCGGGGAACATCTGCTTTGCTTGCGCGAGCGAGTCGATCACGCCGGCGCACATCGTCGACACTTTTGGCAAGCCGAGTAGCGCGAACTCCATGTCGAGAAAGCCGACGTCGAACGGCGCGTTATGAATGATCAACTCCGCGCCGCTAATGAAGTCGCGCAACTGCGCGGCAATCTCAGTGAACTTCGGCTTGTCGCGCAGGAACTCCGTCGTCAGGCCGTGCACCGCGAGCGCGCCCGGGTCGCTGTCACGTTCGGGGTTCACGTACAAATGCAGGTTGTTACCCGTAAGCCTGCGATTGACCAGTTCGACGCAGCCGATTTCGATGATCCGGTCGCCTGTGCGAGCGTTCAGGCCGGTGGTTTCAGTGTCCAGTATCAGTTGGCGCATGAGATGTGTGTCGTTGGTTCGTGCATGTTTCAGCTATCGGCGAGCGAGCTCACGCCGCGATTGGCGAGCGCATCGGCGCGTTCGTTTTCGGGATGCCCGGCGTGCCCCTTGACCCAGCGCCATTCAATCTGATGTTGCGCGACGAGGGCATCCAGCCGCTTCCACAAATCGGCGTTCTTGACGGGCGTCTTCGCTGCCGTCATCCAGTTCTTCTTCTTCCAGCCGTGAATCCATTCGCTGATGCCTTTCTGCACGTATTGCGAGTCGGTATGGATCACGGCCTGACAGGGCCGCTTCAAGGCTTCGAGCGCGGCGATCACCGCCATCAGTTCCATGCGGTTGTTGGTGGTCGCGGCTTCGCCGCCGAACAGTTCCTTTTCGAGCGAGCCGAAGCGGAGCAGGGCGCCCCAGCCGCCGGGGCCCGGATTGCCCTTGCACGCGCCGTCCGTGTAAATGTCGATGATTTTGTTCGATGCGTTCGTCGATGCGGATTCGTCAGTCATCAATGCTCGTTGCGAGTGTGCGGTGCGGCGACTGGTGCAAGGCCAGGCGCGAGCGCGGGTTTCTTCAATTTGCGCGGGCCGATGAGCCGCATGCCGCGCACGCGTTTCACCGCCGTGATCATGTACGCCGCGCCGAAGATGGGCCACCAGCGGTCGCCGGCGGGTTCCATGAATTGATAGCGTTGCAGCCACTTGTCCGTGACGAGCGGGGGACGATAGCAGCCGAAGCGTCCGCGTTCAAGGTCGAATCCAAGCAATTTGATCCAGTCCTTGATGCGCGTGAACGCGATCATCTCGTGCGCCGCCGGCACGAACGGCCGTCCCGTGACCTTGCCGAACGACTGGCGCGCGCCCCACAGACTCAAGGAGTTGAAGCCAAGGATGATGAGCTGGCCTTCAGGCACGAGCACGCGCTCGGCTTCACGCAGAAGCCTGTGCGGATCGCGCGAAAATTCGAGCGTATGCGGCAGCACGAGCAAATCGACGCTCTGCGCTTCGAAAGGCAAGTCGAGCAAATCGCACCAGACCGTGGCGCGGCCTTCCGGCGCGCTCGCGGCAGGCAACGGACTCACGCTGCGCGAGGCCGCTTGCGGCATCGTGTAGGGCGCGCTCGCGCCGCTTTCCGCGTCGAGCACGAGCCCGCGGCCGGTCATGCGATTTTCGCGCAGCGCGTCGAGTTGCGGCATGCCAAGCTGAAGCGCGTGATAGCCGAAGATGTCGGATACCACGCGATCGAGCTGCGCTTGTTCCCACTCGAGCACATAGCGTCCGGGTGCGGAGCTTGTCCAGGCGGGCCAGTCTATAATCACTCGGTCTGACATGTTCGGGTTGCCGCTAGATGATCGCTATGGATTCGCATGCTAAGGGTTCGCTCGAATACGTTCCGGTTCCGGCGTTCGAGGACAACTACATCTGGCTCGTGTCGGACTCGCGCGACGCGGTCGTGATCGATCCGGGCGACGCCGCGCCCGTCGAGGCGTATCTCGCCGAACGCGGTTGGCGGCTGACCGCTATTTTACTCACGCACCATCATCAAGACCACGTCGGCGGCGTCAAAGCACTGCTCGATAGCCGAACGGCAGAGGGTGGCGTGCCGGTCTACGGACCGGCCGGCGAGCGCATCGAGCATTTGACTGCGCGCTTATCCGAAGGCGATATCGTGCGCGTGGACCAGCCTGCCCTGGAGTTTCGCGTCCTCGATGTACCTGGCCATACGGCCGGTCACATCGCGTACTTTCAGGCACATGACCCGCGCGGCACACCGCATCTCTTTTGCGGCGACACGCTTTTTGCAAGCGGCTGTGGCCGGCTTTTCGAGGGCACGCCGCAGCAGATGCTTGCCTCGCTCGATTCGCTCGCCTCGCTGCCTGACGATACGCTAGTGCACTGCGCCCACGAATACACGCTTTCGAACATCCGCTTTGCGCGCGCATGCGAACCGGATAACGCGGCGCTCGCGCGCTGGAATGACGACGCCGTCGCGTTGCGAGCGGCCGGCAAGCCCACGCTGCCGACGACCATCGGCCACGAGAAGTGCGTCAACCCCTTTCTGCGCGTGGACGACAAGGCCATTCAGGCAACACTTTCCACTCAGTTCGGACAGCCGATTTCCGACCGCCTCGACGCATTTCGCGTGATGCGCGGCTGGAAAGATAAGTTCCGCTGATGTCTCATAATTAGGGCGAACTTAATCCGAAACTTTGGAAACGCCGATAGATGCAGGATTTTGCAGGGGAATTACGTGCATTCTTATTGACGTTGCAAGTGCGGTTCCGTACCATCGGCTTCAAATTTCCAAGCGTCTTCTTTGGAAGCCGGAACGTTCATGCGACTAACACTTAGTGCGCTATCCGTCCTGACACTGGCCGCGTGTGCCAGTCAAGGTCCGACAGCGCTCACCTCCAATACCACAGCAACACCCACCGAAGCCTCGCAGCAAAAGGTCGCGGACACCATTCGCCGCACTGCCGCAGCCAAGGAAACCATTGACGTCGACAAGACGCCTGTCACTTCGCTCGTCGGGTCGTCGGACCTGTGGAACCGCATTCGCGCGGGCTTCCAGATTCCGGATCTGCAAACGGACCTGGTCGACATGCAGGTCAACTGGTACGCGCAGCGCCCAGAGTATGTGGAGCGCATGACTGCGCGTTCGCAGAAGTACCTGTATCACATCGTCGAAGAACTCGAAGCACGTCATATGCCGACGGAACTGGCGCTTCTGCCGTTCATCGAGTCGGCGTATAACCCGCAGGCGCTGTCGGTCGCGAAGGCCGCTGGCATGTGGCAGTTCGTGCCGGGTACTGGCCGCGACTACAACCTCAAGCAAAACATGTGGCAGGACGAGCGCCGTGACGTGCTGGCATCGACCAGCGCCGCGCTCGACTATCTCTCGCGTTTGCATGACATGTTCGGCGACTGGCATCTCGCGCTCGCCGCATACAACTGGGGTGAGGGCAATGTGCAGCGCGCCATCGCGCGCAACGAAGCCGCAGGTTTACCGACGGACTACGAAAGCCTGCGCATGCCCAACGAGACGCGCAATTACGTGCCGAAGCTGCAGGCGGTCAAGAATATCGTCAGCAACCCGCAGCAATATGGCCTTGCGCTGCCCGACATTCCGAATCACCCGTATTTCGTGACGGTCACGACCGCGCGCGACATCGACGTGACCATGGCCGCGAAGTTGGCCAGCATGAGTGTCGAGGAATTCCGCTCGCTGAATCCGTCGTTCTCGAAGCCGGTCATTCTCGGCGCGACCAATCCGCAGATCTTGCTGCCGTTCGACAACGCAGCGACGTTCCAGCGCAATCTGAGTTCGTACACGGGCGCGCTGTCGTCCTGGACGACCTACACGGTGTCCGAGCGTGCGCGTCCGGCCGCTATTGCCGAGAAGATCGGCGTGGATGCGGACACGCTCATGTCGGTGAACCATATTCCGGCTGGCATGCGTCTGAAGCCGGGCTCGACCATCGTCGTGCCGCGTAATGATGACGACGACGAGGACATCAGCGCCGATGTCGCCTCGAACGCCATGCTGGCCGTCGAACGCGACGTGCCCGACACGCGCAAGATGGCCATCCGCGTGCGCCGCAAACAGTCCATCGAGACGCTGGCGGATCGCTACAACGTGTCGGTCGGGCAGATCAGGGCCTGGAACCGCACGCATCGCGAAGTCTTCATGCCGGGGCAAGTCGTTGTTCTACACGTGCCGTACGGCAAGGCAGTGCCGGCCGAGCCGGGTCCGGTTCGTCTGGAAACCGTTTCGGCGTCGAGCCGTTCGTCGGGCGGCGTAACGAAGATCGGTACGCGCGCTCCGGTTGCCAAGAGCGCATCGGCGAAGGCCACGACGCATTCGGCGACGAAATACACGAAGGTTTCGAGTTCCAGCAAGTCCTACGCAGCGAAGCCGGCCGTCGCCAAAACGGCCACACCCGCCAAACGGGCTACCACGAAGAAGACCACGAAACACTAAGCATCGTGCTTCTTGGTTTATTCCACGCCGTCACCAAGGTGACGGCGTTTTCTTTTGGTGCGCCAGTTAAACTGGCATTTCAAAAAAACAATGAAGCGCTCGCATCGCATGTCGTCCTCAGTTCGTCTTCGCGTCTTTTTCCTGTTCGCCGCCGGCTATTTCGTCTCGTACTTATTCCGGGGCGTGAATCTCGGCTTCGCGCCGCTGATCACGCACGACCTCGGTTTGTCGGCGGCAGACCTGGGTCTGCTGACTTCGCTTTACTTCATAGGCTTTGCGCTCGCGCAGATTCCGGTCGGCGTGCTGCTCGATCACTTCGGGCCGCGCACGGTGACGGCCGGCATGCTGGTTTTCGCGGCGGTTGGAATCTGGGTTTTCGGGGCGTCGCAAGGATTGGCCGGGCTGATGGTGGGGCGGCTTTTGATCGGCGTCGGTGTTTCGGTCTGTCTGAGCGCAGCGTTCAAGGCGTCGGCGCAGCATTTCCCTGTCGCGCGACTGCCGCTCGTCAATGGCTTCACGATGGCCGTTGGCGGTCTCGGCGGCGTCGCGGTCGGCTCGCCGCTCGCATCGCTTCTGCAGGTTGCCAACTGGCGGCAAGTTTGCGTCGGACTCGGCGTGTTCACGCTGATCGTGTCCGCGACCATCCTGCTGTTTGCACCGCGCAAGAGCGACGCGCGCCATCAGGCCGACATCGTCACGCAGTTCAAAGGCACCTGGCACATCTTGAAGAGCGGCGCGTTCTGGAAGATCGCGTCGTTTTCCGTCGTCACGCAGGGCGTGTTTTACGCGATGCAATCCCTGTGGATCAAGCCCTATCTCCTCGACGTGATGGACCTCACGCCTGCCCACGCCTCCGCGCTCGTCTCGGTGCTCGGCCTCGCGATGATGTTCGGCAGCGTCGGCTTCGGCGCGGCGGCGCGCGGTATCGAGCGGCGCGGCATATCGGTTTATGCGTTCTGCGGCGGCGGCATGGTGTTGTTCGTCATCACGCAAATCCTCATGGTGCTGCGCGCGCCGCTGCCGCCGGCGGTGCTGCTCGCGGCGTATGGCATTTTCGGCGGCACGGGCATTCTGAGTTACGCGATCATGGCGGAATACTTCCCGTCGCACATGATTGGCCGCACCAATACGACTCTCACGCTCGTCATTTTCTTGCTCATCTTTGGTTTTCAGGTCGGGGTCGGCGCCGCGCTGTCGTTTTGGCCGTCCGTGGGCGGGCGTTATCCCGTGTCGGCGCATCTCACCGTATGGATTTCGCTCATCGCGCTGCAGGTGGCAAGCGCCGTATGGTATGCGTGGCCGAGCGCCGCGCTCGATAAGGGCAAGCAGGCCGTGCACTGAAGTCGGGCGCGCCGCGGCGTGCGAAAGGCACGTGACAACAAGCAGACCATTCCCAAATTTGGCTAAAAGACCGCTTTCAAGCTATAATTCGAAGGTTTGAGCATATCAACCCGCACCCTAGCGCCTACCCCCATTCACCGTCGTTCGCTGCGCCTTGCAGTGCGCGCCGCACGCCGCCGATCGCCTGCTTCGTTATCCCGTTGGGTCCACCCAGCGCGTTGATCCAAGCCGCGACGCGCGCCTGACGAGCCGCCGCTGACAAAAGCGCAAAGGATATCCCCGTTCATCGCAATGAACGCCGGGAACCAAGCCTGAATTTCGGACAGACAGGTCGGTAACAGGGTGTCCCCCAAGGAGCCTTCCGTGTTGCCGTCATTCTCCCCAGCACTACTCGCACTTGCCGACGGCACGGTCTTTCGTGGTCAATCGATCGGTGCAACCGGTTCGACGATCGGCGAAGTCGTATTCAACACCGCCATCACCGGTTATCAGGAAATCCTGACCGATCCGAGCTACGCCCGCCAGATCGTCACGCTGACCTATCCGCACATCGGCAACGTCGGCGTGAACGCCGAAGATGTCGAAGCCACCAAAGTCCATGCCGCCGGTCTCATCATTCGCGACCTGCCGGTGCTCGCATCCAACTTCCGTTCTGAGCAGTCGCTTTCCGACTATTTGAAGGCGCAAGGCGTCGTCGCGATTTCGGACATCGACACGCGCAAGCTCACGCGAATTCTGCGCGACAAGGGTGCGCAGAACGGCTGCATTCTCGCGGGCAGCGACGACGAAGCAAAGGCGCTCGAACTCGCGCGCTCGTTTCCCGGCCTCGCGGGCATGGATCTGGCAAAAGTCGTGTCGACCGACAAGTCCTATGATTGGACGCAGACCGAATGGCGCCTCGGCAGCGGCTACGGCACGCAGGAAGCCCCGAAGTTTCGCGTCGTCGCGTTCGATTACGGCGTGAAGTACAACATTCTGCGCATGCTCGCCGAGCGCGGTTGCCAGGTCACCGTGCTGCCGGCGCAAGCGAGCGCGGCTGACGCACTCGCGCTCAATCCGGATGGCGTCTTCCTCTCGAACGGCCCCGGCGACCCGGAACCGTGCGACTACGCCATCGCGGCCACGCGTGAATTCATCGCGCGCGGCATCCCGACCTTCGGCATCTGTCTAGGACACCAGATCATGGGCCTCGCGGTCGGCGCGAAAACCATGAAGATGAAGACCGGCCACCACGGCGCGAATCATCCGGTGAAAGACCTGGAAGACGGCCGCGTGGTCATCACGTCGCAGAACCACGGTTTCGCGGTCGATGCCGACACGCTGCCCGCCAACGCAAAGGTCACGCACGTATCGCTTTTCGACGGCACGCTGCAGGGCTTCGCGCTCACCGACAAGCCCGCGTTCTGCTTCCAGGGTCATCCGGAAGCGTCGCCCGGCCCGCACGACATTGCATATCTGTTCGACCGCTTCATCAAGCTGATGGAAACGCAGAAGGTCACTGCCTGACAGTCGAGAGCACAGAACGGAACACCGCAACACAAAACATCGAGAGCAGTTATGCCGAAGCGCACAGACATCAAGAGCATCCTCATTATCGGCGCGGGTCCGATCATCATCGGCCAGGCGTGCGAGTTCGATTATTCGGGCGCGCAGGCTTGCAAGGCGTTGCGTGAGGAAGGCTACAAGGTCATCCTCGTCAACAGCAATCCCGCGACGATCATGACCGACCCGAACACGGCCGACGTCACTTACATCGAGCCGATCTCGTGGGAAGTGGTCGAGCGCATCATCGCGAAGGAGCGGCCGGATGCGATCTTGCCGACCATGGGCGGACAGACCGCGCTCAATTGCGCGCTCGATCTTTTCCATCACGGCGTGCTGGAAAAGTACGACGTCGAGCTGATCGGCGCATCGCCGGAAGCCATCGACAAGGCCGAAGACCGCCAGAAGTTCAAGGACGCGATGACCAAGATCGGTCTCGGTTCAGCCAAGTCTGGAATTGCGCATTCCATGGAAGAAGCGCTGACCGTGCAGGCGCAAATCGCCGAGGCCACTGGCAGCGGCGGCTATCCGACCGTGATTCGCCCGTCGTTCACGCTGGGCGGTTCGGGCGGCGGCATCGCGTATAACAAGGAAGAGTTCGAGGAAATTTGCCGGCGCGGTCTCGATCTCTCGCCGACGCGCGAACTGCTGATCGAAGAATCGCTTCTCGGCTGGAAAGAGTACGAGATGGAAGTTGTCCGCGACAAGAAGGACAACTGCATCATCGTGTGTTCGATCGAAAACCTCGATCCCATGGGCGTGCATACCGGCGACTCGATCACCGTCGCGCCCGCGCAGACGCTGACCGACAAGGAGTATCAGGTTCTGCGTAACGCGTCGCTTGCCGTGTTGCGCGAAATCGGCGTCGACACAGGCGGCTCGAACGTGCAGTTCGCGATCAACCCCGACGACGGCCGCATGGTCGTGATCGAGATGAACCCGCGCGTGTCGCGCTCGTCCGCGCTGGCATCGAAGGCAACGGGCTTTCCTATCGCCAAGGTCGCGGCCAAGCTCGCGTGCGGCTATACGCTCGACGAGTTGAAGAACGAGATCACAGGCGGTCAGACGCCGGCGTCGTTCGAGCCGACCATCGACTATGTCGTGACGAAGGTGCCGCGTTTCGCGTTCGAGAAATTCCGCGAAGCCGACTCGCGCCTGACCACGCAGATGAAGTCCGTCGGCGAAGTCATGGCAATGGGCCGCACGTTTCAGGAATCGTTCCAGAAAGCGCTGCGCGGTCTCGAAGTGGGCGTCGACGGTCTGGACGAAAAGACCACGAGCCGCGACGAAGCCATCCGCGAAATCGGCGAGCCGGGACCGGACCGTATCTGGTATCTCGGCGACGCGTTCCGCCTTGGTCTGACGGCTCGGGAAATCTTCGAGGAAACGTCGATCGACCCGTGGTTCCTTGCGCAGATCGAGCAGATCATCCTGAAGGAGAAGGCGCTCGAAGGCCGCACGATCGAAAGCCTCGGCAAGGACGAACTGCTGTATCTGAAGAAGAGCGGTTTTTCCGACCGGCGGCTTGCGAAGCTCACCGGTTCGAAGCAGGAAGACGTGCGCCGCCGTCGTCACGAGTTGAAGGTGCGGCCGGTTTATAAGCGCGTCGATACTTGCGCGGCCGAGTTCGCGACCAAGACGGCGTACATGTATTCGACCTATGAGGACGAGTGCGAAGCGAATCCGACCGACAAGAAGAAGATCATGGTTCTCGGCGGCGGCCCGAACCGGATCGGGCAGGGCATCGAATTCGACTATTGCTGCGTGCACGCCGCGCTCGCCATGCGCGAAGATGGTTACGAAACCATCATGGTCAACTGCAATCCTGAAACGGTTTCGACCGACTACGACACGTCGGATCGTCTGTACTTCGAATCGCTGACGCTCGAAGACGTGCTCGAAATCGTCGAGCTGGAAAAGCCGGTCGGCGTGATCGTGCAGTATGGCGGCCAGACGCCGCTCAAACTCGCGCTCGACCTCGAAGCGAACGGCGTGCCGATCATCGGTACGTCGCCGGACATGATCGATGCCGCCGAGGATCGCGAGCGGTTCCAGCAATTGCTGAAAGATCTGAATCTGCGCCAGCCGCCGAATCGCACCGCGCGCGCCGAAGACGAAGCACTCAGGCTCGCGGAAGAAATCGGTTACCCGCTGGTCGTGCGTCCGTCTTATGTGCTGGGTGGCCGCGCAATGGAGATCGTCCACGAGCCGCGCGATCTCGAACGCTACATGCGCGAGGCCGTGAAGGTATCGAACGACTCGCCGGTGTTGCTCGACCGCTTCCTGAACGACGCGATCGAATGCGATGTGGACTGTATCTCCGATGGCGACGACGTCTTCATTGGCGGCGTGATGGAGCATATCGAACAGGCGGGCGTGCATTCCGGCGACTCGGCTTGCTCGCTGCCGCCTTATTCGCTCGCGCAAGACACCATCGACGAACTGAAGCGGCAAACCGCCGCCATGGCGAAGGCGCTGAACGTGGTCGGCCTGATGAACGTGCAGTTCGCCATCCAGCAAGTTCCGCAAGAAGATGGCTCGAAGAAGGATGTCATCTACGTGCTGGAAGTGAACCCGCGTGCATCGCGCACGGTGCCGTATGTGTCGAAGGCGACGGGCCTGCCGCTCGCGAAAATCGCGGCGCGCGCAATGGTCGGGCAGAAGCTCAAGCAACAAGGCGTGACGAAGGAAGTGATTCCGCCGTACTTCAGCGTGAAGGAAGCGGTGTTCCCGTTCGTCAAGTTCCCGGCGGTCGATCCCGTGCTCGGGCCCGAGATGCGTTCGACGGGCGAGGTGATGGGCGTGGGCCGTACCTTCGGCGAAGCGCTTTTCAAGTCGCAACTCGCGGCGGGTTCGCGTCTGCCGGAATCCGGCACCGTGCTTCTCACCGTGATGGATGCCGACAAGCCAAAGGCCGTCGAAGTCGCGCGCATGCTGCACGAACTCGGCTACCCGATCGTCGCGACCAAGGGGACGGCCGCGGCCATCGCGGCGGCGGGTGTGCCCGTGAAGGTCGTGAACAAGGTGAAGGACGGGCGTCCGCATATCGTCGACATGATCAAGAACGGCGAAATCGCGCTGGTCTTCACCACCGTCGATGAAACGCGCGCGGCCATCGCCGATTCGCGTTCCATCCGTATGAGCGCGCAGGCCAACAAGGTCACGTACTACACGACGATGTCCGGCGCGCGCGCGGCGGTCGAAGGTCTGCGTTATCTGCGCGATTTGGAAGTCTATGATTTACAAGGCCTCCACGCTCGCCTAAACTAAGGCTTCGATTACCGGTCCAAGTATCACGAGCCGCGGTTAAGCGGCGTCTTCTCGTTCTGGGGAGATGCGCTTAACCGCGGTAATTTTTTTACGGCTGTTTTTGTTTGTGGATTGTCTATGAGCACGATTCCCTTGACGAAGCGCGGCGCGGAGTTGCTGCGCGACGAATTGCAACGCCTGAAGGCTGTCGAGCGTCCCGCGGTCATCAACTCGATCGCGGAAGCACGCGCGCAGGGCGATCTGTCGGAAAACGCGGAGTACGATGCCGCGAAAGAAAAGCAGGGCTTTATCGAGGGCCGCATTGCGGATCTCGAATCGAAGCTTGCCGCCGCGCAAGTGATCGACCCGAAAACGGTCGAAGCGGAAGGCCGCGTGGTGTTCGGCGCGACGGTCGAACTGGAAGATCTCGAGTCGAGTCATAAGGTGACGTATCAGATCGTCGGCGACGACGAAGCCGACATCGACCACGGTCTCATCTCCGTCAGCTCGCCCATTGCGCGCGCGCTGATCGGCAAGACGCAGGGCGACGTCGCCTCGGTGCAGGCCCCGAGCGGCGCGCGTGAGTACGAAATCATCGCTGTTCGATACGTCTGATGGAGCATCGACTCTTTCGCACGGTAACGATGATTTGGGTCGGCAGCTTGCTGACCCTCGGTCTCGTCGCCGCGCCCGTGCTCTTTTCGGTGCTCGACCGTACGTCGGCGGGTTCGGTGGCGGCGCAGCTCTTTCGCATCGAAGCGTATATCGGCGTGGTCAGCGCGCTGATTCTGATCCTGATCGGCAATCGCTTCGTGAAGAGCGGCATCGTCGACTACAAGCGCGTGCGGTGGCTTGTCGCGGTCATGCTGGTGTGCGTGCTCGTCGGATACTTCGCGTTGCAGCCGTTCATGAATTCGCTGCGCATCTCGGCGCAGGAAGCAGGGATGGAACTCGCGAATTCGCCTTATGCGAAGGAGTTCGGCGTTCTGCATGGCATTTCGAGCGCGATTTATTTGATCGAATGCCTGTGCGGTATTGCGCTCGTGTGGCGTTTGCCCGGTGCGGCGCCTGTCAAGATCGTGCCGAAGGGCAAGTCCGCGAAGGTCGCGGCCAAGCGCGCGCGTAGCTGAAGAAGATGCTGCGAGAGACGGCGCGGACGTTTTGAATCATCGTCCGCGCCGTTTCATCATTTGACGGCCTGATGTTGACGCTTCGAGCCAGCCTGACGCTTCTTCGCGCGCTTGACGTTGCCGCCCGCGGTGACGCGTTCGTTACCTAGCACTTTGAGCGTTTGTTTGCGCGGCTTCTTGACGGCGGGTGCATCGCGCGTGATCTTGACGGCCTTGACGATGCGCGGCGCGCGACCCTTGGTCGAACGCTCCTCGGCAATTTCACCAGCGCTCGGCGGCATGGTGCTGCGGGTGCGGGCGGTGCGGGTCTTGGCGGGCGCGGCGCCTTCCGGTCTCCAGATCACGAGCAGCTTGCCGATATGCTGAACAGGTGCGGCATCCAGGCGATCGCAGATTTCGTCGTAGATGCCAACGCGTGCTTCACGCTCGTCGCCGAACACGCGAATCTTGATGAGCTGATGCGCTTCGAGGTGCACGCCGATTTCTTTCAGCACGGCCTCGGTCAGGCCTTCGGCGCCGACGAGCACGACCGGATTGAGGGCGTGAGCCTGGGAGCGCAGATCGGCGCGCTGGGCCGGGGAAAGTTTAAGAGCTGGCATGTGGAATAAGGGACTCGACTAAAATGTGGGCGGCGGGTTTGGCGTCGGCTGGGCGTTGCAGCGCTGTCGGACGCACGAAGCGCGGGCGGTATGGACACGCGGCGCCGTCATGGACCGATCAGATGAAAAGCACCTGAAGTGCTGGGCAAGCCGCCCGAATAAACAAATAGGCCGGAAACGCAAATTTCGAGCGCTTTGCAGCGCACGGGAACCGGTCCGGCCGACAAGACGCGTATTATCCGCTAAAAGCATTGCGCGATACAGCAAGAATAAGCACGCGCGCAAGAGGTTAGTCCCCGGCGCGCAGCATGGGCTCAGTTTGAATGGCAAAGAACCGGTTTAATCATTCGTGGTTGCATGACCACATCAACGACCCTTACGTGAAGATGGCGCAGCGCGAGGGCTATCGCGCGCGCGCGGCGTACAAGCTCAAGGAGATCGACGAGCAGGACAAGCTCATCAAGCCAGGGCAGGTGATCGTCGACCTCGGCTCGACGCCCGGCTCGTGGAGTCAGTACGCGCGTAACAAACTCGCTCAGGGCGCGAAGCGCGATGCGCAGCGCGAAGGCGGTATAGACGGCACGATCATCGCGCTCGATCTTCTGCCGATGGACCCCATTGCCGATGTCACCTTCATTCAGGGCGACTTCCGCGAAGACGCCGTGCTTGCGCAACTCGCGGAAATTGTTGGCGAGCGTCAGGTAGACCTTGTTATTTCCGACATGGCCCCAAACCTGTCTGGCGTGGCGAGCGCGGATGCAGCGCGTATCGAACATCTTTGCGATCTGGCGCTGGAGTTCTCGCAGAACCATCTGAAACCGGATGGTGCGTTGCTGGTCAAATGTTTTCACGGCAGCGGTTACAGCCAAATCGTCGAGAAGTTTAAGCACCAGTTCAAAGTGGTGGCGCCGCGCAAGCCCAAGGCGTCTCGCGACAAATCGTCGGAGACTTTTGTACTCGGGCGGCGGCTCAAACATCCGACTGTGGAACACGAGTAAATCATTTCGGCGAAAAATAGCGATATTTTCGCCGAATATGTCGAAAAACCCCTGTCTTCCGCTATTTGCGCGGTAGATAAACCTTATGGCAGGGGTTTGCGGTCTGGATTAGAATGCTTTGGTGGCGCCGCAAGGTTTATGTAGGCGCCCGTCTATGAGTGAGGAGTGGTGCTTTGAACAACAATATGTTCTCTAAAGCGGCAGTGTGGCTCGTGATCGCACTGGTGCTGTTTACGGTGTTCAAGCAGTTCGATAAGCCCCGCGTCCAGGAAGGTGTGTCCTATTCGCAGTTCATGGACGACGCGAAGAACGGCAAGGTGAAGAATGTCACCGTTCAAGGGCGGAATCTGACGGTCACTCCGGCAGACGGCCAGAAATACCAAATCGTGTCGCCTGGCGACATCTGGATGGTCGGCGATCTGATGAAATACGGCGTTCAGGTTAGCGGCAAGGCTGACGATGAACCCAACGCGCTGGTTTCCGCGCTGTACTACCTTGGACCGACCATTCTCATCATCGGTTTCTGGTTCTACATGATGCGGCAGATGCAGGGGGGCGGCAAAGGCGGGGCCTTCTCGTTCGGCAAGTCGCGAGCGCGGCTGATCGACGAAAACAATAACGCTATCAATTTCACCGATGTCGCGGGTTGCGACGAAGCGAAAGAAGAAGTGTCCGAGCTCGTCGACTTCCTGCGCGACCCGCAGAAATTCCAGAAGCTGGGCGGCCGCATTCCACGAGGAGTGTTGCTGGTCGGACCTCCTGGCACGGGTAAGACGCTGCTGGCTCGCGCTATCGCGGGTGAAGCGAAGGTGCCGTTCTTCAGCATCTCGGGTTCCGACTTCGTGGAAATGTTCGTCGGCGTGGGCGCGGCTCGCGTTCGCGACATGTTCGAGCAAGCAAAGAAGCACGCGCCTTGCATCGTGTTCATCGACGAAATCGACGCGGTCGGTCGTCATCGCGGCGCCGGCATGGGCGGCGGTAACGACGAACGCGAGCAGACACTCAATCAGATGCTCGTGGAAATGGACGGCTTCGAAGCGAATTCCGGCGTTATCGTGATCGCTGCGACGAACCGTTCCGACGTGCTCGACAAGGCGCTCCTGCGTCCGGGTCGTTTCGACCGTCAGGTATATGTCGGTCTGCCGGACATTCGCGGTCGCGAACACATCATGAAGGTGCATCTGCGCAAGGTGCCGATTGCGAACGACGTCGACGCTTCGGTCATCGCGCGTGGTACGCCGGGCTTCTCGGGTGCCGATCTCGCAAACCTCGTCAATGAAGCTGCGCTTTTTGCGGCGCGTCGCGGCAAGCGGATCGTCGAGATGCAGGACTTTGAAGACGCGAAAGACAAGATTTTCATGGGTCCGGAGCGCAAGTCGGCTGTCATGCGCGAGGAAGAACGTCGCAACACGGCCTTCCACGAGTCCGGTCACGCCGTCGTGGCGAAGTTGTTGCCGCATGCCGATCCGGTGCACAAGGTTACGATCATGCCGCGCGGATGGGCATTGGGTGTCACCTGGCAATTGCCTGAACACGACCGCGTGAATTTGTATCGCGACAAGATGCTGGAAGAAATCGCGATTCTGTTTGGCGGCCGTGCAGCGGAAGAAGTGTTCCTGAATTCCATGTCCACCGGCGCGTCCAACGACTTTGAGCGCGCGACCAAGATGGCCCGCGACATGGTGACGCGTTATGGTATGTCGGACACGCTTGGTACGATGGTCTACGTCGACACCGAACCTGAAGGCATGTTCGGCAAGCTGGGCGCGAAGACGGTTTCGGAAGCCACGCTGCAAAAGGTCGATTCGGAAATCCGCCGCATCCTGGACGAGCAGTATCAGCTCGCCCGCAAGCTGCTGGAAGACAACCGCGCGCGCGTGGAAGCCATGACGAAGGCGCTGCTCGAATGGGAAACCATAGACGCAGACCAGATCACGGACATCATGGAGGATCGTCCGCCGCGTCCGCCGAAGAACCTGCCGCCGCCTTCGGGTGATACGCCTCCGGGCGGCAACAGCGGTACGGAAGTCAAGCCGGGCAGCGCAACCGCGCCGGCCTAAGCTCTTCTAGTCCGATCATGGGCCGGTGTGCATCGCACTCCGGCCCATTTTTGCTTTATGGCTCACGACGGCGCACACATCGGATCACACTTCGCCCGTGCGTTACGCCCCTTGCAGCAATCCAGCTTTTTTCCGACACGCTTGATCACTCCATCTCCCTCCCAGTTTTCAGCGCAGCCGCTGCAATGCGGTCGGTTCACGCTGACGTTCGAACGTCCGCTCGTGATGGGCATTCTCAACGTCACGCCTGACTCGTTCTCCGATGGCGGCCGCTTCCTTCTGCGCGATGCCGCTCTGGCGCGCGCCGAGCGCATGCTTGCCGACGGCGCGGACATCATCGATATTGGCGGCGAATCGACTCGTCCGGGCGCGCCGCCGGTTCCGCTGGCTGAAGAACTGGAGCGCGTGGTGCCGATCGTCGAAGCGTTACGGGACATGAACGTCCCGCTTTCGGTCGATACCTACAAGCCCGCCGTGATGCGCGCCGCGCTCGATGCAGGCGCGGACATGATCAACGACATTTGGGGTTTACGTCAGGAAAGCGCGCTCGATGCCGTTAAAGACAGTAACTGCGGCTTGTGCGTGATGCATATGCTCGGCGAACCGCGCACGATGCAACTTCGCGAGCCGGTGTACGCCGACGTCATCGCGGACGTCCGTGCGTTTTTCGCCGAACGAATCGCGGCGCTGGCGCAGGCGGGGATCGCGCTGGAGCGCGTAAGTCTCGATCCGGGCTTCGGCTTCGGCAAGACCGTCGAGCATAATTACGCGCTGCTGGCGAACCTCGCCGCGACGCTGCCGGCAGGCAAGCGGTATCCGCTGCTCGCGGGAATGTCGCGCAAGTCGATGCTCGGCGCAGTCACCGGGCGCGCGGCGAACGAACGGCTTGCGGCGAGCGTGAGCGGGGCGGTTTGCGCGGCGGAGCGCGGTGCGGCGATCATCCGCGTGCACGACGTCGCGGAAACCGTGGATGCGCTGAAAGTCTGGCGAGCCACGAGAGACGCCACGCATCACGAAAAGCATTGAAAGAACTTCGGCGAAGGCGCACGCGCCGAATCGATCAACACATGTCGCGGGCCAAGAACAGGCGCCATATGTCCGCGAGGAGGGTCAGCAACAATGGCACGTCGATATTTTGGAACTGATGGAATTCGCGGGCGCGTCGGCGAGGCGCCGATCACACCGGATTTCGTTCTCAGGCTGGGGTACGCGGCCGGCAAGGTGCTCGCGGGAGCGGACCGTTCGCCGCAAAAGGGCAACCGTCCGACGGTGCTTATCGGCAAGGACACGCGGGTTTCCGGCTACATGCTCGAAGCCGCGCTGGAGTCGGGCTTTTCCGCCGCGGGCGTCGACGTGATGCTCGCCGGCCCGATGCCCACGCCCGGCGTCGCGTATCTCACGCGCGCGCTGCGGCTTTCGGCGGGCGTGGTGATCAGCGCATCGCACAATCCGTACGACGACAACGGCATCAAATTCTTCTCCGCCGACGGCAACAAGCTGCCGGACGAAGTCGAACTGCAAATCGAAGCGCAGCTCGACCAGCCGATGGCCTGCGCGCCCTCCGAGCGTCTTGGCAAGGCGAAGCGTCTTGACGACGCGGGCGGGCGCTATATCGAGTTCTGCAAGAGCACTTTCCCGGCGAGCTTCGATCTGCGCGGCCTCAAGATCGTGCTCGATTGCGCGCACGGCGCCGCCTATGACGTCGCGCCGCACGTGTTCCACGAACTGGGCGCGGAAGTCGTGCCTATTGGCGTGTCGCCGAACGGCTTCAATATCAACGATAAAGTCGGCGCCACCGCGCCCGATGCGCTCGTGCGCACGGTGCTCGAACACAAGGCGGATATCGGCATCGCGCTCGATGGCGACGCTGACCGCCTGCAAGTCGTCGATTCCACCGGCCGGCTTTTCAACGGCGACGAACTGCTCTACGTGCTGGTCAAGGACCGCATTGCGACGGACGGCAAGGTGGATGGCGCGGTCGGCACGCTGATGACCAACATGGCCGTGGAAGTGGCGTTGAAAGAGGCGGGCGTGAAGTTCGTGCGCGCGGCCGTCGGCGACCGTTACGTGCTCGAAAAGCTGCGCGAAAACGGCTGGCAACTCGGTGCGGAAGGCTCGGGCCACATTCTTTCGCTCGACCGGCATTCCACGGGCGACGGCATCGTGTCCGCGCTGCTTGTGCTCGCCGCCATCAAGCGCGGTGGCAAATCCCTCGCGGACATGCTCGACGGCGTCAGCCTGTTTCCGCAGAAACTGATCAACGTGCGCATGAGTCCGAACGCGGACTGGAAAAATAACGCGGCCATTCGCCGCGCGATCGAAGATGCCGAGCGGGCCCTCGAATCGCACGGGCGGGTACTGATTCGCGCCTCGGGAACCGAACCGGTACTGCGGGTCATGGTGGAAGCGGCGGCACATCAGGATGCGGTTAGACACGCGGAAACGATTGCTCAGGTCGTGAAGGACGCGACTTCCTAGACGGTCCCTAAAGCGCGTCACGTCTCACCAAAAGCGGACTACGGTCCGCTTTTTCTTTGGTTACAAGCCAACGCACGTTCGACTTTCAGTGCGTAAGCGCAATGACACGCGGCGTTCATCAAACGTCACGGTACTGTCACGAAGAGTGCCTATATTTCGCCGTGTCGGTTCTCTCGCTACACGCTCACACACTCTGGAGGTCTCATGAAATTGATGCAATCCGCGCTGGCCGGCGTCATCGGCGCAATGTTCGCCGTCTCCGCATTCGCCACGGATATCACCGGCGCGGGCAGCACCTTCGCAGCTCCCATCTACACCAAGTGGGCTGACGCCTACCAAAAAACGGGCGGCGGCAAGGTGAACTATCAAGGCATCGGCTCGTCGGGCGGCGTCAAACAGATCATCGCGAAGACGGTGGATTTCGCAGGCTCGGACGCACCGCTGAAAGATGAAGAACTCACGAAGGAAGGCCTGTTCCAGTTCCCGACGGTCGTCGGCGGCGTGGTGCCGGTCATCAACGTGCCGGGCGTGAAGGCCGGTGAAGTGACGCTGTCGGGCGAAGTGCTCGGCGACATCTACCTGGGCAAGATCAAGAAGTGGAACGACCCGGCTATCGCCGCGCTGAACCCGAAGGTCAAGCTGCCGGATACCGACATCGCCGTGGTGCGCCGCGCCGACGGATCGGGCACGAGCTTCATCTGGACGAACTATCTGTCGAAAGTGAATTCCGAGTGGAAGTCGAAGGTCGGCGAAGGTTCGACGGTCAACTGGCCGACGGGCACGGGCGGCAAGGGTAACGACGGCGTCGCGGCGTTCGTGCAGCGTCTGCCGGGCGCGATCGGCTACGTGGAGTGGGCGTATGCCAAGCAGAACAAGATGACCTACGTGGGTCTCAAGAACGCGGCTGGCACGGTCGTCGAGCCGAAGACGGAGACCTTCAAGGCGGCGGCTGCCGGCGCGGACTGGTCGAAGTCGTTCTACCAGATCCTCACGAACGAGTCGGGCCAGAACGCATGGCCGATCGTCGGTGCAACGTTCGTTCTGCTGCACGCCACGCAGGACAAGGCGCCGCAAGGCACGGAAACGCTGAAGTTCTTCGACTGGGCGTTCAAGAACGGCAACCAAGCCGCGAACGATCTCGACTATATCTCGCTGCCGGATTCGGTCGTCGCCGAAATCCGCACGCAATGGAAGGCGAAGGTCAAGGACGCGTCGGGCAAGGCGGTTGCGCAGTAAGCGGTACCATGGTCTGAAACTGTCCTAAGCTCTTGAAGTCAGGACGGAAATGCAGTGCAGGCAATGCCGCGCGGCACGTCGAATGACGTGCCGCGCGCTCTGACAAGCAGCACAACCAAGGCTCCCATGTCGGACATCAACTTAGCGTCGGCGCCGCCGGCCGCGCATACCCAGCGCGCGCCGAGCCGTTTCGGCGACATCATATTCGGCGGCATCACGCGGCTCGCGGCCGTGGTGACGTTGCTTCTGCTTGGCGGCATCATCGTTTCGCTCGTCATTGCGTCGATGCCGACCATCGAAAAGTTCGGACTCAGCTTTCTCTGGCGCGCGGAGTGGGACCCACAGACCGATAGCTTCGGCGCGCTCGTGCCGATCTACGGCACCATTGCCACGTCGATCATCGCGCTCATCATCGCCGTGCCGGTGAGCTTCGGCATCGCGCTCTTCCTCACGGAACTCTCGCCAGCGTGGCTGCGCCGGCCGCTCGGTGTCGCCATCGAATTGCTCGCGGCGATTCCCTCGATCGTCTATGGCATGTGGGGTCTGCTCGTGTTCGCGCCGATCTTCGCGGAATACTTCGAAAAGCCGCTCGGCCATCTGCTCGGCGACGTGCCCGTCATCGGCATGTTCTTCAAGGGCGCGCCTATCGGCATCGGCATTCTGTGCGCGGGCGTGATCCTCGCCATCATGATCATTCCGTACATTGCCTCGGTGATGCGCGACGTCTTCGAAGTCACGCCCGTGCTTCTCAAGGAATCGGCATACGGCATCGGCTGCACGACCTGGGAAGTGATGTGGAAGATCGTGTTGCCGTACACGCGCGCCGGTGTGATCGGCGGCGTGATGCTCGGCCTCGGCCGCGCGCTCGGCGAGACCATGGCGGTGACGTTCGTGATCGGCAACACCAATCTGCTCGACAACGTGTCGCTGTTTTCGCCGGGCAACAGCATCACCTCGGCGCTCGCCAACGAATTCGCCGAAGCAAGCCCCGGCCTGCATACGTCGGCGCTGATGGAACTCGGGCTCATCCTGTTCGTGATCACGTTCGTCGTGCTCGCGTTGTCCAAGCTGATGCTGCTGCGCATGGAACGCGGGGAGGGAGTCAAGTGAGCCGTCCCGCCACCTTCAATCAGGACCCCGACCGCGTGGACGCCACGCGCAAGAAGCTGCAGAGCCGTCGACGCGGCACCAATGCGATCGCGCTGACGCTCTCGCTGGCCGCGATGGCTTTCGGCCTTCTGTGGCTCGTGTGGATTCTCTTCACGACGCTTAAGCTCGGCGTCGCTGGCCTGTCGCTCGAACTCTTCACGCAGTCGACGCCGCCGCCGAACACCGATGGCGGCGGTCTTGCCAACGCTATCGTCGGCAGTCTGATGCTCGTCATCATCGCCACGTTCATCGGCACGCCGCTCGGCATTCTGGCGGGCGTCTATCTCGCGGAATATGGCCAGAAGCGTTGGCTCGCGAGCGTCACGCGCTTCATCAACGACATTCTGTTGTCGGCGCCTTCCATCGTCGTGGGCTTGTTCGTGTATGCGCTCGTCGTCGCGAAGATGGGTCGCTTCTCGGGATGGGCCGGCGTGATCGCGCTCGCCTTGCTGCAGATTCCGATCGTCATCCGCACCACTGAAAACATGCTGAAGCTCGTGCCGAACGCGCTGCGCGAAGCGGCTTTCGCGCTCGGCACGCCCAAGTGGAAGATGGTGATGTCGATCACGCTGAAGGCGTCGATTGGCGGCATCGTCACGGGCGTGTTGCTGGCGGTCGCGCGGATTGCCGGCGAAACCGCGCCGCTGCTCTTCACGTCGCTGTCGAATCAGTTTTTCTCGTGGGACATGAATCAGCCGGTGGCGAACCTTCCGGTCACGATCTACAAGTTCGCGATGAGCCCGTTCCCGCAATGGCAGACGCTCGCGTGGGCCGGTGTGTTCCTTATTACGCTCGGCGTGCTGGGTTTGAATATCCTCGCGCGCACGATTATCTCGAAGAAATAAAGGCGGAGTGATTCCATGAACATGGTCGAAAGTGGTGTCAACCACCTTGATTCGAAAGCGGATGCGGCGCCCGTCGAGCGTGGTCCCATTCCTGGCAGCGTGCGTCCGAAGCACGGCTCGCAAGCCGCCGATTCGATCAAGCCGAAGATCGAAGTGAAGAACCTCAATTTCTTCTACAACAAGTATCACGCGCTGAAGAACATCAACCTGCGCATTCCCGAGAAGAAGGTGACGGCGTTCATCGGACCTTCGGGCTGCGGCAAGTCCACGCTCCTGCGCACCTTCAACAAAATGTACGCGCTTTATCCCGAGCAGCGCGGCGAAGGTGAGATTCTGATGGACGGCGTCAACCTGCTCGACACGACGCGCGACATCTCGCTTTTACGCGCGCGCGTGGGCATGGTGTTCCAGAAGCCTACGCCGTTTCCCATGTCGATCTACGACAACATCGCGTTCGGCGTGAAGATGTTCGAACAACTGTCGCGCTCGGAGATGGACGACCGCGTCGAATGGGCGCTTACCAAGGCCGCGCTCTGGAACGAAGTGAAGGACAAGCTGCAGCAAAGCGGCTACGGATTGTCGGGCGGCCAGCAGCAGCGCCTTTGCATTGCGCGCGGCATCGCCATTCGTCCGGAAGTGCTGTTGCTCGACGAGCCCTGCTCGGCGCTCGACCCGATTTCCACGGGCCGTATCGAGGAACTTATCGCGGAACTGAAAAGTGACTATACGGTTGTGATCGTCACGCACAACATGCAGCAGGCAGCCCGTTGCTCGGACTACACTGCATACATGTACCTTGGCGAGCTGATCGAATTCGGCGATACGGAGAAGATCTTCATCAAGCCCACGCGCAAGGAAACGGAAGACTACATCACGGGCCGTTTCGGCTGATCCGGCCAGATGAGGCGAACTGAAACATAAAAGGACTTAAGGAGCACATATGTCCGATAAACACCTGTCGAGCCAGTTCGACGCCGATCTCAACGCGGTGTCGTCGAAAGTGCTGCAAATGGGCGGTCTCGTGGAGTCGCAGATCATCGCGGCCATGCAGGCACTCAACGAATTCGACATGGCGATCGCCGATCAGGTGATTGCCGCCGAAGTGCGTCTGAACACGATGGAAGTCGAGATCGACGAAGAGTGCAGCAACATCATCGCGCGCCGCCAGCCGGCCGCGCGCGACCTGCGTCTGCTCATGGCGATCTCGAAGACCATCACGAACCTCGAACGCGCCGGCGACGAAGCGGAAAAGATTGCGAAGCGCGTGAAACGCATCAACGAAGACGGCGCGGGCCGCGCGGTGAATATCGCGGAGATCAAGCTCTCGGGCGAGATGGCCGTGTCGATTCTGCGCCGCGCGCTCGACGCGTTCGCGCGTCTGGACACCGTGGCCGCCGCGCAGATCGTGCGCGACGACAAAGCCATCGACGACGAATTCCGCGCCTTCGTGCGCAAGCTCGTCACCTACATGATGGAAGACCCGCGCACCATTTCCGCCGGCCTCGACTATCTGTTCATTGCGAAGGCGGTGGAGCGTATCGGCGATCACGCTAAGAACATCGCCGAGTTCATCATCTACATCGTGAAGGGTACGGACGTGCGGCATATCTCGCGCGACCAGCTCGAACGCGAAGCGCTCAGTTAATCTTCTCTCAAAGCAAAAGGTCAAGAGGTGCCGATGCCCAGCAGTATCCTCGTCATCGAAGACGAACCCGCGATCTCCGAACTGATCTCGGTGAATCTGCAACACGCGGGACATTGCCCGATTCGCGCGTATAACGCTGAGCAGGCGCAAAACCTGATCAGCGACGTGCTGCCCGATCTCGTGCTGCTCGACTGGATGCTGCCCGGCAAGTCCGGCATTGCGTTCGCGCGCGACTTGCGCAACAACGAGCGCACGAAGCATATTCCGATCATCATGCTGACCGCGCGCGGCGACGAGCAGGACAAGGTGCTCGGGCTCGAGATCGGCGCGGACGACTACGTCACCAAGCCGTTTTCGCCGAAAGAACTGATGGCGCGCATCAAGGCGGTGTTGCGCCGGCGTGCCCCGCAGCTGACGGAAGATGTGGTTGCCATCAATGGTTTGCGGCTCGATCCGGCGACGCATCGCGTGGCGGCGAGCCATTCCGGCAACGACATCAAGCTCGATCTCGGCCCGACCGAATTCCGCTTGCTGCATTTTTTCATGACGCATCCGGAGCGCGTGCATAGCCGCACGCAGTTGCTGGATCAGGTGTGGGGCGATCACGTATTCGTCGAAGAGCGCACGGTCGATGTTCACATCAAGCGCCTGCGCGCCGCGCTCAAGCCCGCGGGCTGCGATGCTATGATCGAAACGGTGCGCGGCAGCGGATATCGGCTCGCGAAGAGCGCCTGATAAGCGTGCTCTAGTCTCTGCCGCATGTTTATGACGAACCGCGCGTTCGTCGCTTGGACTCGCCGACAACATGAATATCATCTGGACGCGGTCAGTCGTGTCCCTCGTACTGCTCGCCGCGCTGTGTGCGGCGATCGGCGCGTTTGCCGGCGTGCGCGTGGCGCTGGCTGTCGCCGTCGTCATGCTGGTTCTGCAGGGCTTTTTCGCCACCTATCACACGCAGCGTCTTTGGCGTCTGCTCGAAGCGCCGGTGTATGGCGAAGTGCCTAGCGCGCTCGGCATCTGGGGCGAAATCTATTACCGCTTGCACAAGCTGGCGAAGCGCTGGCATGCGCAAGTGCGGCAGGTCGAGCAACAGCATTCGCGCTTCATTCAGGCGATCCAGGCTTCGCCCAATGGCGTGGCGATGCTCGACGATCACGATCAGATCGAGTGGTGCAACGCTATCGCCGAGAAGCATTTCGGGCTCGATGCCAAACGCGATTTGCGCCAGCACATCACGCATCTCGTGCGGCACCCGGACTTCATTCGCTATCTGAACTCGCATCATTATGAGGAAATGCTCGTGATGCGCGGAATGGGCGTGAACCGGCAGCACACGGTATCGGTGCAGGTATTTCCTTATGGCGATCATCGCAAGCTGATACTCACGCAGGACATTACCGAACTCGAGCGTACCGATTCGATGCGACGCGATTTCGTCGCCAACGTCTCGCATGAATTGAAGACGCCGCTGACGGTGTTATCGGGCTTTCTTGAGACCATGCGTGAGTTGCCGCTCAGCGAGGCGGACCGCATGCGTTATCTGGACATGATGGAACAGCAGGCTTCGCGCATGCAGAACATCGTGCGTGATCTTTTGGTGCTTGCGAATCTGGAAGGCGATGTGCGTCCGCCTGGCGACGAGTTGCTGGATATGCGCGCGGTGATGCGGCATCTCGAAGACGACGCGGTGAATCTTTCTGGCGGGCGTCATCGGATTGCCTTTCATATCGATGATTCGTTGACTATCGCAGGCGCGGAGACCGAGGTCGTCAGTGCGCTGGGGAATCTCGTTACCAATGCGGTGCGTTATACGCCGGATGGCGGGGCGATTGAAGTCTCTTGGCAACGTGTGGCGGATCGGGCGGTTTTCACGGTGCGTGATAGCGGGTATGGGATTCCCGCAGAGCATATTCCGCGGCTTACCGAGCGGTTTTATCGCGTGGATCGGAGTCGGTCGCGGGATACGGGTGGCACCGGGCTCGGGCTTGCTATCGTCAAGCATGTGCTGCAGCGGCATCATGCGGAGCTCGATGTCAAAAGTGAAGTCGGGAAGGGAAGTACGTTTGTTGTTCGGTTTCCTTCTTCAAGGACTGCTTTGAGGAAGTCTTTGGCGGCTTAGGGGTTTTTGTTTAGCTTCCTGGGAAGTTGAGCCGTTGTCTCGCGGTTTGTTTCAGTAGCCGCCTTCCCGGCGGAGGGGTAATTTTCTTTCCTGCTGCAAAGAAAGTCACCAAAGAAAGCAGCTTAGGAACCGGCTTCTGGAGCACAACTGGTTCCTCGCTATTTACCACAAACCCTTTGTGGCACTTCCCATTGCTAACGTTCGTCGTAGGTCAATTTCCAGGCGCACGCTTCTCTTTTAGGCTGCTTCGAGGAAGCCTTTGGCCGCTTAGAGATCTTTGTTTAGCGCTTGCTAGGAAGTTGAGCCGTTGTCTCGCGGTTTGTTGCAGTAGCCGCCTCCCCGGCGGAGGGGTAACTTTCTTTGCTGCTGCAAAGAAAGTCACCAAAGAAAGCAGCTTAGGGACCGGCTTCTGAAGCACAACTGGTTCCTCGCTATTTACCACAAGCCCTTTGGGCACTCCCCGTCGCTCACGCTCGTGGTAAATCGTTAGCACGCACAAGCGAGTAGAGCCTTCGCGCCGCCTAACGAAAATGCGCATGCGTGTTTTACATGTGCCAGGAGTAGAACACACATACGGTGGCCGACCGAAACGCAAAAAAATTACGACGTCCTATTGGTTAAACTTTTCACCTGCACCCCAAGCAAAGAACAACGAGACAATAGTCTTCCTTAACGCTGTCTACTGACAAGTCTGTGCTTAACGTAGATTTACCGCCAGCATCAGCAAGGGGGTGTGGTCAAGGGGTTTGTGGTAAATAGCGGGGAACCAGTTGTGCTTCAGAAGGCGGTTCTACAGATGCTTTCTTTGGTGACTTTCTTTGCAGCAGCAAAGAAAGTCACCCCTCCGCCGGGGAGGCGGCTACTGAAACAAACCGCCAGACAACGGCTCAAGTTCCCAGAAGACGCCGGTGCTAGATAAAGCATTCACCACGAGCATGAGCAATGAGAAGCGCTCAAAGGGCTTGTAGTAAATAGCGAGGAACCAGTTGTGCTTCAGAAGCCGGTTCCAAAGCTGCTTTCTTTGGTGACTTTCTTTGCAGCCGCAAAGAAAGTTACCCCTCCGCTGGGGAGGCGGCTACTGAAACGAAACGCGAGACGACGGCTCAAATTTCCCGAGAGGGCGCCTGTGTGTGATGAAGAATCCACCACGAGCATGAGCGATGAGAAGCGCTCAAAGGGCTTGTGGTAAATAGCGAGGAACCAGTTGTGCTTCAGAAGGCGGTTCCAAAGCTGCTTTCTTTGGTGACTTTCTTTGCAGCCGCAAAGAAAGTTACCCCTCCGCCGGGGAGGCGGCTACTGAAACAAACCGCGAGACAACGGCTCAAGTTCCCAGGAAAAAACCGACCACAAAACCAACACCCTAAGAACAAAACTTAGCCAGCAACCCCAACTGCGCATTGCGAATAGACTTCCCCGACCGCCGCTTACGATAATGCCCATCGCTCTGCATGACCCAGGCAGACTGATTATCCCCAAGACAGACGGATAACCCTTCAGCAATCACCCGACGCTTAAGCCGCCGATCGCGAATCGGAAACGCCACCTCGACGCGTCGAAAGAAGTTCCGATCCATCCAGTCCGCCGACGACAGATACACATCCTCTTGCCCGTTCGCATAAAAATAGAAGATGCGATGATGTTCGAGGAAGCGCCCGACAATAGACCGAACGGTAATATTCTCCGAAAGGTCCTCCACACCAGGCTTGAGCGAACAAACCCCACGCACGATCAAATCGATTTTCACGCCCGCATGCGATGCCTCGTACAAGGCAGCAATCACGGTAGGCTCGAGCAACGCATTCATCTTCGCGACGATCCGCGCTCGCCGGCCCGCGCGCGCATGCTCCGCCTCGGCGCGAATCGCATCGATCAATTTCGCGTGCAAGGTAAAAGGCGATTGCCACAAAAGATGCAGCGGAATCTCTCCGCCAATTCCAGTCAGCTGCTGAAAGACATGATGCACGTCCTCGCACATCTGCTGATCAGCGGTCATGAGACCGAAGTCGGTATAAAGACGCGCCGTGCGCGGATGGTAATTTCCCGTGCCCAGATGCGCGTAACGCTTGAGCACCATCTTGCCGCCCTGCGACACGCGCCGCACGATCAACATCATCTTCGCGTGACACTTGTGGCCAACCACGCCATACACCACATGCGCGCCCACCGCTTCGAGTTGCGACGCCCAGTTGATGTTCGTCTCTTCATCGAAACGCGCCAGCAACTCGACCACTACCGTCACTTCCTTGCCATTGCGCGCGGCCTGCATGAGCGCATCCATCAAGGGCGAATCGGTGCCGGTCCGGTAGAT
The DNA here is from genome assembly GCF_031450875.1 of Caballeronia sp. LZ001. Lineage (NCBI taxonomy): Bacteria > Pseudomonadati > Pseudomonadota > Betaproteobacteria > Burkholderiales > Burkholderiaceae > Caballeronia > Caballeronia sp. LZ001. The sequence goes on from NZ_JARTVX010000004.1 coordinate 4,275,285, forward strand.
GGTCTGCTTGATCGCCATCACTTGCGGATCTTTCGCCGCCTGCAACAGCAGTTCGAGCACCGGCTGAAAACTCTCGTAAGGATGATGCAGCAGGATATCGCCCTGATCGATCGCATCGAAGAGATTGGTCGTGTTGGCGATCGATTTCGGCACCGAAGGAATGTGCGGCACGAACTTGAGGTCCGGCCTGTCCACCATTTCAGGCAGTTGCATGAGCCGCACGAGATTCACCGGCCCGTTCACGCGATAACAATCGCGCTCGCTCAACTGGCTTTCGTCGAGCAGACGCCGCACGAGATGCGGTGGCGTCTCCGCCGATACTTCGAGCCGCACCGCATTGCCCAGATGCCGCGCGGGCAACTCACCCTGCAAGGCGACGCGCAGATTCGTGATCTCGTCTTCATCGACGAAAAGTTCGCTATTGCGCGTGATGCGAAACTGGTTGCAATTGCGCACGATGAGATGCGGAAACAGCTCGCTCACGAAGTGCTGCATGAACGTGCTCAGCAGCACGAAGCCATGCGGATAACCCGACAGCGCCTCGGGCATGCGCACGAGCCGCGGCAGCGCGCGCGGCGCCTGCACGATGCCCATCATGGCCTGACGGCCGAAAGCATCCGTCCCTTCCAGTTCGACGACGAAGTTCAGGCTCTTGTTTAGCACGCGTGGAAACGGATGCGCCGGGTCGAGGCCGATCGGCGTCAGCACCGGCAGCAGTTCGTTCAGGAAATATTCGCGCGCCCAGGCGTTTTGCTGCTCGCTCCAGCTTTCCGCGCCATGAAAATAGATGCCTTCCATCTCGAGCGCGGGCAAGACGATTTCATGCAGCATCACGTATTGCTGATGCACGAGGCGCTGCGCGCGTTCCGAGACGAGATCGTAGACATGCTGCAGCGACATGCCGTCCGGCGAGAGCGAGCCGGGGTTGTCGCGCATCTGCTCCTGAAGCCCGGCCATGCGGACTTCGAAGAATTCGTCGAGATTGCTGCTCGTGATGCAGATGAAGCGCAGGCGTTCCAACAAGGGAACCGAGATATCGGCGGCCTGCGCCAGAACTCGCTCGTTGAAACCTAGAATGCCCAGTTCGCGGTTGAAGAGCGGATAGCGTATGGACATCGGCTGGGAGAATGGTGTCTCGATCGGAAGGGCAAGGAAACGTTCGGATAGTCTCACAGTAAGATGGCTTTATTGTGACAGAACGATTGTCACAAATTCTACTCACATTGTGGTTAGCGTCGCTAGCGCAGGGCGCGTGATACCGCGGTCGAGCGTGATTCACCAATTGACATCGGCGCATAAGTAGTCGACGTAGAATAGAATCCTGCGCTGCAGCAAAGCGCGCCTCCTCCCACGATCCCTGGACATCCGATGGTCACTCATCCTCATCTTCTTGCTGCGGTCGACCTCGGATCGAACAGTTTCCGGCTGATCGTGGGGCGGGTGGAAGAAACGCCCGCAGGCAGCCAGATTTACCAGGTCGATGCCTTGCGCGAGGCCGTGCGCCTTGGCGCGGGTCTATCGAAGGACAAAATGCTCGACCGTGCGTCGCAGTTGCGCGGGCTCGAAGCGTTGAAGCGCTTCGGCGAACGTCTGCGCGACTTTCATCCGGATCAGGTGCGCGCGGTGGCCACCAACACGCTCAGGGTGGCGAAGAACGCGCACGAATTCATCGGCGAGGCGGAAAGCGCGCTGGGTTTTCCGATCGAAGTGATCGCCGGTAGGGAAGAAGCACGGCTCATCTACGCGGGCGCCGCGCATTCGGTGCCGGCGAGCGCGGGCAAGCGCCTCGTGGTGGATATCGGCGGCGGCTCGACGGAGTTCATCATCGGCTCGCATTACACGCCGATTCATATGGAGAGTTTGTATATCGGCTGCGTGAGCCACAGCCGCACGTTCTTTCCGGCCGGCAACGTCGACGAATACACCATGCGCCAGGCCGAACTCGCGGCCAAGCGCGAAATCCAGATCATCTCGCGCGAATACAAGCAGACCGGCTGGGATCAGGCCATTGGTTCTTCAGGCACGGCGCGCGCGCTCGCGGAACTCGTCGAAGCGAACGATTTCAACGACCCTGGCATCACGCACGGCATTTCGCGCGGCGGGCTGGAGCGTCTGAAGCGCGCGGTTATCAAGGCGGAGAACGTCAATCGGCTGAAGCTCGTCGCGCTCAAGCCGGACCGCATTCCAGTGCTCGCGGGCGGCCTTTCGATCATGCTCGGCGTGTTCGAGGAACTGGGTATCGATTATGTGGATACCACCGACGGCGCCTTGCGTCTCGGCGTGCTCTACGACCTGCTCGGGCGTTCGCAGCATCAGGACATGCGCACCGTCACCGTGGAAGGCTTCAAGCGCCGTTATGGCGTCGATGCCGCGCAGGCCGAACGCATCGGCTCGCTCGCGATCAGCTTCTACGATCAGCTCGGCGAACCCGATGCGGAACGTCGCGAGGAAGAACGCATGTTCCTCGCGTGGGCTTCGTCGCTTCACGAGATCGGCTTGTCGATTGCGCATAGCGCGTATCACAAGCATTCAGCGTATATCGCGAGCAACGCGGACATGCCGGGCTTTTCGCGCACGGACCAGGCGCGGCTCGCGACGCTCGTGCTGGGTCACGCGGGCAAGCTCGGCAAGCTCGCGCAAGCGCGCGATGTCGACTGGACATTGCTGTTTTGCCTGCGTCTTGCCGTATTGCTGTCGCGCCGGCGCGCGGATGTCGGGCTGCCCGGCATCGAGGTGAAGAGCGCGGCGGGAGGCTTCGAAGTGCGGCTGTCCAACGAGTGGGTCGCGAGCAATCCGCTCACGGACTACAGCCTCGTTCAGGAAGCCATGGAGTGGGAAAAGATCGGGCGCCCGTATCGCGTGGTCTATACCGGCGATTGACGAACGCCGCGCCTTGAATCAACCGATGAAGTGCCGCGCATAACGCGCGTTGATATCCGACAGGCGGAAGAGGGTAAGAAAGTCCGCCGTGTTGAAATCCGGGTCCCACGCAGGCACGCCGCATATCTTCGCGCCTAGACGCAGATAACCCTTCACGAGCGGCGGCGGGCTCACTTCCACGCCCGTGCGCAATTCCTCCACCGGCAGCGGCGTATGCGGGAACGCGTGATATTCGGGGGCGGCGAGGGCATCGGCGGCGAGCGACGTGTAAAGGTTCGCCGCGTAGTGCCCGCCGTCGACCATGCCGACGCTCGCGCAGCCAAGCATCGTTTCGTAGCCGTTGTGCTTCATGTAGGCCGCGAGCCCGCCCCATAGCGACATGATCACCGCGCCGTTGCGGTAGTCGGGATGCACGCACGAGCGGCCCACCTCGACGAGCTTCGGCCGCAGATGCGCAAGCCGCGACACGTCGAACTCGCCTTCCGCATACAGCCGCCCAATCCGCGCGGCCTCATGCGGCGGCAGCACGCGATACGTGCCGACCACTTTCAACGTATCGAGATCGCGCACGAGCAGATGATCGCAGTAGGCGTCGAAGACATCGACGTCGAGGCCCGCAGGCCCCGAGAGGTGCGCGCCCATCTCCTCGGAGAACACGCGGTAACGCAGCCGCTGGGCTTCACGCACGGCGTCGCTGGAACGCGCCCACGACACTTGCAGCCGATGCTGGCCGGTGATGGTTTCCGCGGTACGCGGAAGCTGGCGGCGCGAATCGAGCGAGAGCGACGATGACGCTCCGGTTGGCAGGAAGGGCGTCGGCATATCGAGCATTGGCGTTCCTCGGCAGGACGAAAGCTTGAGGGTTTCGGTCCTCGCCAATGTAGTAACGCGCAATGACGCTCGCATGGCATCGCAGTGACGTTTCGATGAAACGACATTCTGTTGAACCTGCGATTACACGGCCTTTCGGCTAGAGCAGATCGGGGTTCGTCACCGCGCGCAGAACGACCTGGCCGTCGCCGTGACGCGAGCGCGACTGGAACCACCAGACGCCTGATTTCTTGATCGACCAGTCCGCTTCGTCGCCGGTCATGAGCCACGCGGCAACGTGTCCGAGCGTAGGCTGATGGCCCACGACGACCACCGTTTCCGCGATGCCATCGGGCCAGCCGGCGGCATCGAGCACGTCCTGTGCATGTCGGCCGGGCGCAAGTTGATCGATCACGCGATACTGATCGCCGAAGGCTTCGACGGTCTGAATGGTGCGCGTGGCCGGGCTTGCGATGAAGACCGCATCGTCGTCGATACGCGCCTTCAGCCACTTTGCGGTGCCTTGCGCCTGCTTGCGTCCGCGCGAGGTGAGTTGACGCGCGAGATCGCTTGCGGCCTGATCTTCGGCTTCGGCGTGACGCCAGAGAATGAGGTTCATCGTTGTCTCCGCGAATTCGAAATGGCAATAACTTGCATGACCGGGCGGCGGCCGTCACTCGCTAAAGTGGCAACATTCGTTCCCTCTGCCGGAAGTGTTTGCGGCGTCGCGGCAAGCAAGCTATAATCTGCGGCTTGTCGGAGCGTAGCGCAGCCTGGTAGCGCATCTGATTTGGGATCAGAGGGTCGAAGGTTCGAATCCTTTCGCTCCGACCACCATACACGAAGGGGTTACAAGTCACGGCTTGTAACCCCTTTGTCTTTATGACGTCGGGTTTGACGTCTTCTTGGGGACTTCATGCTGCGTAACTTCATGTCCGTTCTAGGTGCCGCCACGCTTGCACTCATGCTGGCTGCATGCACCGAACCCGCCAATCAAAAGCATCCGCCGCAAGACCCGCCCGACTATAAGGGCGTACCGACCGACGACACCCCGCCGTCGATGCTCATCGCGCCGACGTCGGCCGATCCAAAGTGAAAGAAGGCGAAGCGCCGACGCATGAGCGCCGGCGCTTCTAACCCGCGCGGACTGTTCGCGCAGAGAGAAGCGCGGGCTGCAGACATTTTATGGAGGCTTGGCCTCGGCAACTGTGTGCGCTTGTTTTAGAGCGTAACGGCGTGCAAATTTCAATACGCCGGCGCCACACGTTTGCGCGGTAGGAACGACGCGTCGGTCATCCATACTGACCTTAACTTCTAACTGACATTTAAGCGAAACATTTGCCGCAAGGTTAATATCCGACGACTTAGTGCATTCTGGTTTCGCCATGAATCTGCTGTCGGTTTTCGCTATCGTTGCTCCGCTCGCGCTTGCATTCCTCTTTGCGTTTGCCGCGCGTATCGATCCATTGTCCGGCCGCTGGCGAAAGAAAGCGCCGAAGCGCGATCGGACCAAGCCCGCGAGCGCGTGATGTTCCCTTGAGCGCTCACGCAGGCACGCATGCAAGCGTCACTGCTTGCAGCGGATCACCATCGAACGATTCTTGATGTTCGCGCCGAAGATACCCGCGACCGTGCCGCCGGAAGTCGCGCCGTTGTCATTGTCCTTCGACACCACGTCGTATCCATATGCACCGCACACTTCGCCCGCTTGCTTGTAGCAGGCCGCCCAGCTCGTGCTCGCATCGCCGCCGCTGCAGTTGATGGCGAAGCCCGTGTCGCCGGATGGCAAGTAGGTCATGGTCGGGCCGTGGGCGCATCCGCCGAGCGCGCCGGTAAGCGCGAGAGCGGCAACGACTGCGCCCGGGTGGATTCTCTTCATCGAAATCATCGATCTTCCTCTTATGGTCCGTCTGCGTTCAACGCGACGGCAAGTAACGCGCCGGGTCCGTCGAGCGGCCCATATAACGCACCTCGAAATGCAGCATGGTGCGGTCGCTGTCGGTATCGCCCATCTCGGCGATTTTCTGGCCCTGTTGCACGGTCTGGCCTTCCTTGACGAAGAGCGTCCTGTTGTGTGCGTAGGCGGTGAGGTAGTCCTCGTTATGCTTGACGATCAACATGTTGCCGTAGCCGCGCAAGCCGTTGCCCGCATAGACGACGCTGCCCGTCGCCGCGGCCACGATCGGCGTTCCCGCAGAATTGGCAATGTCGATGCCCTTCGAGTTGCTGCCGTTGAAGTTGCGGATGACGTCGCCTTGTGCGGGCCAGACGAGCGTGATGCCGGGTCCGGGCTTCGTCGCCGGTGCGGTGTCCGCGCTCTTCGGTGTGCTCGTGCTCGCCACGTTCGATGAAGCCGTCGCCGAGCCTTCCGGCGGCACCACGCGCAGCACTTGTCCGACTTCGATTGCATCGGGATTCGACAAGCTGTTCCAGCGCTTGAGATTGGCGACGGTGGTGCGGTTGGCGCGCGCGATCTTCGTGACCGTATCGCCGCGCTCGACGCGATAGTAACCGGGCGCAACCGGACCTGAGCCGCAAGCGGAAAGCGTCACGACCGCCGCGACGAGCGATGTAAAAACGAACTGGCGGATTCTTTTATGCAAACCTGACCTCGTAAGGCGCCGCCGCGCGACGGGCGTTTGAAATTTTGCGCGGCGGATCGAAGGCAGGATTTTACCGTTTCGGGTTTCCCCTGACAGAAAGCCGTTTGCAACGTTTAGTCGGCGCGCGTGACGGCGAGCCTGAGCAACGCGGTCTCCGTTTTGCCCGGCGCGAGCCAGCGCAGGCCAAGACCGTTATGGATGGCATCGGGCAAGCCGATCCACGGCTCGACGCAATAGAAGTCCGATGTATCCGCCTCGGTCCAGGTCGTGACGGCAAACCACGGCACCGAATCGGGCTGATGCAGCTCGAAACTCACGGTGCGCTTCAGGCCCGGCATGTTCAGGCGCACGGGCTGATCGGAAGGACCCGTGAAGCAATGAAAGTTGTCGATGATGCTCGCGTCGCCCAACGAGTAGCGCGGCGAGCCAGGCGTCGCCTCGCTGATCGCGCCGCCGGCCAACTGATGCCGGCGCTCGGTGCGCGGCAGCTCCACGCTGCTTTGTGCCCGTTGATCGTGCGGCAGATGGAAATAGAAGTGATGTCCGGCGTAATAGGGCAGCGCCACTTCGCCGGGATTCGATGTCGTGAGTTCGACTTCGAGAGTCGTGGCATCGACGAGCCGGTACGCTGCCTCAAAGCGGAACGCGAACGGATAGCCTGCGCGCGTGGCGTCGCTGTCGACGAGCGTCATGCGCAGGCCGTGACCGTCGGCATCGCGCGTACAGGAGAACGGCAGGTCGCGCGCGAAGCCGTGTGTCGAGAGCGTGTGGACGACGCCGTCCTGATCGCGCCACTTGTTGATCTCGCCGTCGACGAAATGCCGGCCGAGAAACGGAAACAGCAGCGGATTTCCGCCGCGAATCTTGGGCGGATTGCTCCAGTCGGGCGCATCGGGCCAGTGGATGACGGGCTCGCCGTTCACTCGCCACGTCATGAGGCGGCCGCCGGCGCTCGGCGCGAGCAGGATTTCGGCGCCATCGCGCTCGATATGAATCACGTCTGGTTGAGATGACATGGTGCGAAGACGCTCCGGTGAAATGATGATCGCGCTGAAAACGGGCCTTGAAACCCCGACGATTCTGCCTTGCTTTGTCCTACGGAGAAACCCTTTGCGGGAAATTGCGACTGCCGTCTCATCTGACGATGTGTTGTTATAGCAACCGAATGTTGGAAATCAGACGGACAGGGAGTCACCATGGATCTGGCGATGGCAATGGGCGTCGCGATGTTCGGCCTCTTCGGTGCGAGCACGGCAATATTTCTTTATAAGCTGAAGGGCTGAGCAGCGTGCCGCTGCTCGTCGAGGTTCTTTCGGCTTGCTTCGATATCGCTTTCTTATAAATTACTGATTGATTCGGTTCGCTGACGTTTATCGATCGGTGACGCCTGTCGCACGCGTTTGTACGTTTTCCGCTTGGCGGTCCAACTACGGCTGTGCATAATCGGTCCCGACTTGCGCGCCGCACCATTTCCTCATCCCCTTCGATCTTCGTCTCGCCGCCTTCGGCCTTGCGCTTTGGAGCGAGGAAAGCACTCCGCGGCGCGTCTTCCTTCCTCTTTCACGAAAAGGACCGACGCGTGACTCTCTGGTTTCTTATTTTTCTGAGCGTGCTACAGGGCGTGACCGAACTCTTTCCGGTCAGTAGCCTTGGACATACGCTGCTCGTTCCCGGCTTGATCGGCATGCATATCGACAAGCACGCGCCGCAACTGCTGCCGTTTCTCGTCGCCTTGCATCTCGGCACCGCGCTCGCGCTGCTGTGGTACTTCCGCAAGCGCTGGGTCGCGCTGATCGGCGGCTGGTTCGCTTCGCTCGGCGGTCGCCGCAATGACGACGGTCACATGATGTGGGCGCTCATCATCGGTACCATTCCGACGGGCATCGTCGGGCTGTTGCTCGAAAAGCGGCTCGAAGCGCTGTTTCACGATCTGCGTATCGTGGCGGCCGCGTTGATCGTCAATGGCGTGTTGCTGTGGTTCGGCGACAAGCTGCAACGCGCCCGTGCAGCACGCGCGCCTGAAAAGCTCACGTTCAAGCAGGCGTTTCTGGTGGGTCTTGCGCAGATCGGCGCGCTGATTCCCGGCTTCTCGCGCAGCGGTCTCACGATCATCGCGGGTGTCGGCGCGGGCCTGACGGCTGAAGCGGCGGCGGAGTTTTCGTTTCTGCTTGGCACGCCGATCATCTTCGCGGCCGGCGTGCTCGAATTGCCGAAGCTCTTTCACGCGCCCGGTCAGCTTTTCGATGCGTTGCTCGGCGGCGTGCTGACGGGTATCGCGGCTTATCTGAGCGTGCGTTTCCTGATGCGTTATTTCGAAGGTCACGGCAAGCTGGCATCGTTCGGCGTGTATTGCGTGATCGCCGGCATCTTCTTCTTCGGATGGTTCATGATGCATCCGCAGCCGTTGTAATCAAGTCTGGCCGCGCCGCTTGCGGATTGAGGTAAAATCCTCGCTCTCTTGGGTGCGGCCGGTCTCGCTTGGCCTGCCACGCGCCCATGTCTCAAGTGGTTCCTCGTAACCGCCCTTAGCTCAGCTGGATAGAGCAACGGCCTTCTAAGCCGTAGGTCACACGTTCGAGTCGTGTAGGGCGGGCCAGAATCAGCGGTTGTTCCGAAGCGCGTTCAGGCGCATCTTTTTGCAAATCGTCCCGCCGTATTTTCGACGACCATTCGCTGTGTTCGTCGCACTCGCCAAGCGTGAATTTCGTCATCCGCTGCGAGCGGAATGATTACTTGGCGATCCGAATCGAGTCATGTCTTTTCGGCTGGTTCCTTCGCCACGCGCGGATGATCGCTCGTCAGTGTCATCAGAATGTCCGAGTACCACGCGCTGTTGAGACCGAGGCTTTCATCGGCGTGGACGTCTCTTGTTCCCATGTCGATGGTCGATGAATGAATGCCGAGCAACACCCACGGCAAGCTCGCACCCGTGCTCGTGTTCGCCATCGACGGATTGCTCATGACCACAGGCGCGCCGCTCGTTCCGCGATGCGTGCGTGCATCCGTGATGAAGCATCCCTTGCCCTGAAAGCGCAGGCCGAATGCCGACGCGATAATGCCTTGCCGCACCACCGGCAAATGATGCAGCGAGTCGTGAAAACCAAGCGGGAAGCCGACGATCAGCACGGACGCGCCCGTTGGCATGACATCTTCGGGCGAGGGAAGATGCTCCGGCCCGAACGCCTCGAACACCGCCGTTACGGGCAACCGGTCGCGACGAATCTCCAGCACGGCGACGTCGATCGCGCCGCCGTCGTCCGACCCATCGCGCCAGAGACTCACGCTCTGTGCATACAACGGCAGGTTGAACCACGTCGATGCACCGAGGTTGTCGCGGTCTGTGTGCAATTCGATCTCGATACGATCGGGAAAATGCTGGCTCGGTTTATCGGTGACGACGTGACGGCTCGTGACGAGAAACAGGCGCTGATCGCGAGCAAAGAAAAAGCCACTCGCATTCGTTAGATGACGCTCTTGCACGAACGTGCGGACCCGGGCCGCAGTAAGGAGCAGCGCTTCGGCCGCGGGCTTGAACGTGGCGGGCTTATCGGGTTGCTCGCGCGGAATCATTCTCCCGACGAGTTCAAGCAAAGCGTCACGCTGCGGCGCGGCTTCACCCGAAGACAAAAACGCATCCAGCGATAACTCGGATACGCGTCCTCCCGATGCGGCATTCGGCACATGTCGAACCACGGGCATTTTGTCCGCGCCGGTATGCAACAGCCATTTATCGCCGTTCGGGCTTACATAGAGTTCGATGGAGTCGGTGTTCATCAGAGTCGGGACGGCGTGATGTGATCGAATGGCGCTTTGCGTTTCTTGCCGCGCGTTTGCAAGCAAGCGTGAAGAAAACATCGGCGCCACGCATCAGCGATGTGAACTCGGGACAAGTCGAAATACCGCGTCGATATTCATCAGTACTCCCCGATTATCCTGTCGACCGTTCAAGCCGAGAAAGAGAAGCGCATTCAAGGGGAGGGCAGAAAGCTGCAAAGGCGCGCGGGCAAAAGATAACTTCGAAGCGTGTCCAGCCGACGATACGCAGTCAATTCGGTAGGGTCAAGACATTTCGGGCGGCTGCTTCGCGGCTATTGGCCGGGGCAAAAAATCGATAGCGGCTTGTCCCGCGCTTTCGGCGATGAGACAAGACGAGCCGCGCGTGATCGCTGCCGCACTGCTCGGGCACACTCGAGTTGCCGCTGTGCTTGATCCGCAAACTCACGTCATACAAGTCTTTCGCGAACGACGTCAGCGCCATATGTATTTCGAAGCCGCGACACCGGAAGATGCGGAACATGACGCGCTTTCGGTCGGGTGAGTTCGCGCGCTTTTTGGCGGGGTGCGCGATGCAGGTCGCGCGATGATAGACAGATAAGATCATTGAACGCCGGTACTGAAACTTTCGCTGTACAAAATCACTAAAGCGCGTAGGATTGGCTTGGCCGATTGAGTCGCGACTTTGTGTGAAAACCGCATACGTTGCTCTCACGGTGGGCCCTGACGGGATCGGCCTATTATCGGAGACCGTGCAATGCGGTCAGTCGTTGCGGTCAGTTGCATAGACGTCGCCGACATCGCGAACAGCGCCGATATTGCTCCACGCTCCATCATTGATATGCCGCCCACGGCGGCGCGAGGTCATCCCATGACAGTTGAATTCCGCCTATATCGCGGCCTTGAAATTTATCCGCTCGTCTTCTCGCATAGGCCCGCAGATTCCGGTCATGGTCATAACTACGACGAGGGATTCGACGCCGCCGTGCGCATCCAGGAACCGCAAGTCGAGACTGGCGTGGCGCGCAGTCGTGTTTTCAGGCTTAGCATGGACGAGCCTTTTCAAAGCGCGGGTGACGCGCGCCGCGCATCGACTGCTTATGCGGAACAGATGATCGATCAATGTCCGCAAGACAGAACGTTTTTCGACTGAATGATCGATCGAGCAGATCGAGAGACGTCGCGCCTGCATGATTTTTCCGCAAGCCTGAATGTGCTTTAGCTAAGAGCTGTGATGCCAGGGCGCCTCACGGCAATCAACCAGGAGACGCCATGGAGATCACGCGAGCCCGCTTTCGCATCGACCCAACACCGCGCAGGGCCGACGGAGAATATATGGCGCATGCGCGAATCATCACCACCAACGCGGACGGCAGCGAATCCGATGTCCTGTCGAGCGGCGATCTCGCCGGCTTCGACTCGCGTGACGATGCAGTCGCCTTCGCTAAAAAGTGGGCGCAAGACTGGCTTGACGCTCGCTTCGGCTAGTGTCCGCATCGGGTCTATCGAAACCCCGTGATTCCGTCTGCGCAGGCCTTCGTGCCTCTGGCTAACGTCTCACATCGCCAAGCATGCTTGCAGCGGAGAAAGAATGGCCAGTTTCAATCAAGAAGACGCGACGAAAGACCTGCCTGAAAATCCCATCAGCACGATGCGGAAAGCGCGCGCCTCACGCGTGCGCAAGGGCAAGCCGGCGCTTGCCGTCGTTTCGGCGGCTGCCTACGCCGAAGCCGCACAAGACGACACGCGGCAGCGTGAAATACGCGCGCTCATCCAGATGGGCAAGGATCAGGGCTTCGTCACGCATGCGCAGATCAACGACCATCTTCCCGGCGACTTCGCGCAGAAAGCCGCGCGAGAAGCCATTGCTCGAACCTTCAACGACATGGGCGTCGCGGTCTTTGAACAGGCGCCCGACACCGAACCCCTGCTTCTGAACGACGCGACCGCCGTCGCCATGCTCGAGGACCACTCCGACGAGGATGTCGAAGTCGCCTTGTCGACGGTGGATTCCGAGTTCGGCCGCACGACCGATCCCGTGCGCATGTATATGCGCGAGATGGGCGCGAAGCAATTGCTGACGCGCGCGGCGGAGATCGAGATTGCGCGGCGTATCGAAGACAGTCTTCACGAGATGATCCAGGCAATTGCAGCGTGCCCCGCGACCATCTCGCTGATCCTTGCCAGCGCGGCGCAGGTCGAGGCGGGCACGCTGTCGATCGATGAATTCGTCGATGGCATCGACGACAAGGACGATGCGGACGCAATGCCGTTCGCGCAGGCGCCCAATGAGTCCAATGCGTCCAATGCGTCCAATGCGTCCAATGCGTCCAATGCGTCCAATGCGCCCAATGAGTCCAGTGAGCCCAACGCACCGAGCGATGCCGACGAAGAAACCAGTCTCGAAGACTCCGACCGCGCCGAGCAGGAAAGGCTGAGTCGGCTCACGAACGACAGCCTGGCCATCTTTGCGCGTGTCGAAAAATCCTTCGACCGCATGGCTGTCGATGCAATCCAAAGCCCGCTTGCAGATACGAGCATTCGCACCGAACTCGCGCGCATTCGCTTTACCAATCGGACCGTGGATCGTCTTTGTGCCGACATGCAGCAGCGAGTCGCGCAAGTTCGCATGGTCGAGCGGCGCATTTCGTCCATTGCGATCGATTATTGCGGCATGCCGCGCGAGCAATTCGTGGCGTCGTTTCCCGGTCATGAAACCGATCTCGAGTGGACCGCTAGTACGGCTGCGGCAGCGAACTCGCATGAGTACGGCGCGTCGCTCTACCGCAGTCTTCCGGCCATCCAGACCGAGCAGTACAAGCTGATCGAGCTTGAATCGAGCGCCGCGATGCCGTTGCAAAGGCTCAAGCAAACCAGCCGTCAGATGCTCGCGGCCGAGTCGCGCATGAGACGCGCGAAGGCCGAGATGATCGAGGCCAATCTGCGCCTCGTCATTTCGATTGCCAAGAAATACGTGAACCGGGGCGTGCACTTTCTGGACTTGATTCAGGAAGGCAATATCGGTCTGATGAAAGCCGTCGACAAGTTCGAATATCGGCGTGGCTGGAAGTTTTCGACTTATGCGACGTGGTGGGTTCGGCAGTCGGTCACGCGCGCGCTCGCGGATCAGGCGCGCACCATTCGCGTTCCGGTGCACATGGTCGAAACCATCAACAGGCTCAATCGCATTTCACGCGAGATCATGCAGCAGACCGGACGGCCCGCGCAGCCTGCGGTGCTCGCCGAACGCATGGAGTTGCCGAAGGAGAGAATCAGCGGTATCCAGAAGATCGCGCTGCATCTCATCTCGCTGGAAACGCCTGCAAGCGAAGACGCCGACGCCACGCTCGGCGACATGATCGAGGACACGAACGCGCAATCGCCGCTCGATGCCGCCGTGCACGCGGACATGCGCGCCGCCATCGACGACGCGCTCAACGCGCTTTCGCCACGCGAGGCGCGCGTGCTGCGCATGCGCTTTGGAATAGACACGGTATCCGAATTCACGCTGGGCGAACTGGGCTCGCATCTGGGCGTATCGCGCGAGCGCGTTCGCCAGATAGAAAGCCAGGCCATACGCAAGCTGATGCATCCCCGCCGCGCCGACAAGCTGCGCTCGTTTCTCGACCTCTGAAACGTCAGGGACATGTGTCGAGGCAAAGCGATTGGTTCAAGCCCCGCCAGCGACGTCATGACTCTCGTCGCGGCAAAGACCCGAATCCGAACCGCGCGGACTGCGCCGCCCGAACCGTTGCGCGGCGATCAACTCCTCGGATGCGCGAGGAAGAAACGCAGCATCTCGGCGCTAGCGTCAGGTCCGGCCGGATCGGTGTAGGTTCCGCGCGTGCTGCCGCCTGACCATGCGTGCGGCGCGCCGTGAATGGTCCATAACTCCGCGATTTTCCCGTTGGCCGACTTCAAGCGCTGGACCGTGTATTTGCGTGCGCCGGAAATGCCGTCGTGCATCTCGCGGTCGGAACCGCTTGCGGTGAAGTCGTCGACGAGCTTGCGGGCGTTGGCGTAATTCACCGTGGCGTCGGCATCGCCGTGAAAGACGATCAACGAGCACTGCGCTTCGCCTCCCGCGCGCTGGTTCGCGGCGTTGCCCTGACCGCCGCGCATTGCTGCGAGCGCGGACGGCAGATCGTGCGCGGCACCCACGGGAAGGCCGGAGTGCACGCCCGCCGCTGCATAGAGATCCGGATAGCGCTGCGCCATGATCGCCGCCATTGCGCCGCCGGCGGACAAGCCCGCGACGTAGACGCGTTTCGGGTCCACGCGATGACTCGCCATGACTTCACGCGTGATTCCCGCGATGATCGACGGTTCGCCGCAGTCGCGTTGCTGATCCGACGACTTGAACCAGTTCCAGCACTTCGACGGATTCGCGCTTTGCGGCTGAACCGGATAGACGACGATGCAGTCGTGCGCGTCGGCAAGCGCGTTCATTTGCGTGCCGGCCGCGAAGTCGTCGGCGTTTTGCGTACAGCCGTGCAGCATGACGATGAGCGGCAACGGCTCATCGCGATAACCGGCCGGCACGTAAAGTTTGTAGTCGCGCTGACCGGCCGCGCCCGTGAAGCGCCGCTTGCTGAAGTGTCCGCGATCTTCGGCGTCCGGTGCAGAGGCGGGCGCTGGTTGCGGCGGTGCCTTGACGAAAGCATCCGATGCGTCAGACGCGTGCGTTGCGTGCGTGGCGCCGCGCATCGCGCGCTTGACGACCTCGACGGCGCCGCTGCTGTCGCTATTGCGAAAGCGTTCGAACGCCTCTTTCATGGAGTCGAGAAATCCTTCGTTCAGTTTCATCATGGTTTCCGTAGTCGTTTCCGGCCTGCATCGGCAGGTCAGCGGATTCGATCTGCAAGCGCCGCTTTCACAGCCGGCGATGCGTGCAGCGCACCGCGAACCAGTATCGATTCGATGGTGGCAAGGGCAAGTTCCGGGGAGACGTCGGCGGCAATGCTGGCAAGACCCAGTACCTGAATTTTGAGCCTTTCATTGGCCGCGCGCACCGCTTCCAGATCCTGCTTCGAGAAGTATTGAAGTCCCAGCACGAGGGCGCGCCGCGTCGCCGTTTCCTTGACGACCACGGCATGCACCGAGAGCTGATTGCGGATAGCCGTACGGATCAGATCCGTGCGGTTCGAATAGAAACCTTCTTCCACGAGCAGATCGATTTGGCCGAGATCCACCGGGCCAAGATTGATCGTGATTTTTTCCGTTTCGCCGCCTTTGGAACGTGCGGCATCCAAGATTTGCCTCGCCATGAGTTCGTTTCTTCCATCCGTTGACCATCCATATGGAGGGTTATAGGCTGGTTTCGAGAGCACGTCAAGAAAAAACGATATGTGCTTTTTCGTCCGATTAGCGCGAATTAGTCAGACATTTCAGCGGTTTTGCGCGCGGGGTCGGCATTCGTTCTGGCCCGCTTCCTGCCCTATGTTTTCTCACGTTGCTTCACCGCGCCGACGAACGCCCCACGGGCCAAGGCTCCGGCTGAAATTGGCTGGCCTTGGCTGGATTAACCGGTTCGTACAACACTTGCGCTGCACACCCAGGATGCATTTGCGCCCCAACATGGCGCATTGGATGCACCGCGTGTGCGGCTGGCAAACCTGTGTCGCCAGAGGATGACGTGAATAATCGAGCATACGAAACCAGTCCAGCTCAGTGCTCGCTTTGGAATCGCAAGAAGCTGCGGGTGCGGCCGGATGCGCGGCGCGTGCTCGTCGCGTACGCGGAGCGGGCGCTCGGCATATCGCTCGTGTCGTTGTTCGAGCTGAAAGGATTTCCGACGCAGCTTGCCATCGATGCGACATCGCTCAAGGGCGTTGTCGAGGAGTGGCGGCCGCATTTGGTTTTCTTGGATACGCGCATCGGCGGCTGCGCCAACTATGCACTCGTGCGCGAAGTGCGCCGTCAGGACGACGACGCGGGCCGCCTGATCATCGCGATGAGCAGCTTTCTTCCCGAAGAGCCGCTCGGGCGTCTCAAGGAAGCGGGCTACGACGGGCATTGCCGCCGCCCGTGCCCCGTGTGGCAGATGACGGATCTGCTCGACGAATACTTCGCGTGCCACGCGGTGCGTTGAAGTCCGCACGCTGACGCTGCATCGCGCGCGCATAGCTCCGCGGGCCGAACACGGCATTGAGCGCGATCATCGCGATGAGGCTCGCCGCGAGCATGGCCCACGACATCGCGAAGCCGCCGCTTGCGTCGCGCACGATGCCGGCAATCACCGGCGCTGCCGCCGCGATCACGAAACCCACGCCCTGCACGAACGCGACGAGACGCGCGGCGAGTTCGGGGTCGTCGGCGTGATCGAGCGTCAATACGAGCGTGAGCGAAAACACGCCGCCGAGTCCCGCGCCGAGCAACGCCACGACCAGAACGGGCCACGCGAGCGGCGCGTACAGCAGCAAGCCGAATCCCGCGAGTTGAGCGGCAAGGCCGGCTGCGATCCACGCGCGCCGGTCACGAGCGCGCCCGAAGCGAGCGGCCGCCATCGGCAAGAGCAGCGCGGACGACGCCTGAAACACCGTGAGCAACGCGAGCAGCGTGCCGCTTTCGCGGACGCTCTGACCGAGTTGTTGATAGTACGCGGGCAACCACGCGACAAGACTCGTATAGCCGCCGTTGACGAGCCCGAAAAACACCCCGAGCGCCCACGCGCGACGATTCGAAAAGAGCGAAGGCTTAGAAGTCGTATCGCGTGTGACGGCGGGACGAGGCAAGGCATCCGCGCGCATCAGAAGCAGCCACAACGCGAGCGCGATGAGCGCGGGTATCGCCCAGACAGCGAGACCTGTTTGCCAGCTTGCGAGCGCGGCCACGTTGGGCGTGATGCTCGCGCCGAGTCCGCCGCCCGCCATGATCGATGCGGAGTAGAGGCCCATCGCAAAGGGCAGGCGCGCGGCGAAGCGCGTTTTCATGACACCGGGCAGAAGCGCCTGAATGACCGCGACGCCCGTGCCCGCGACCGCCGCGCTTGCGATCAACGCCGCCGCTTCGCCCGCGAAAACACGCGCCGCGCACGCCGCGACGATCGCCACGAGCCCGATAGCCACGCCACGCGCATTGCCGATAGCCCGGGTCAGCGCGCTCGCCCCGAATGCGCAGACGCCCATGGCGACCACGGGCAGGCCGGTGAGCAGTGAAGCGCCACGAAACGACAAGCCGGTGGCGGGCAGGATCACGTTCATCAGCGGACTGATCGACGTGAGCAGCGGCCGCAGATTCAAACCGATTGCGACAATCACCGCCAGCCATACAAGGTTCGATGCGCGTGCTTTCATCGCGTGAAGTCCGCGGGAATGATCGTGCCGTTCGACATCACGAAGCGGCGAGCGGGGCGCATGGCGACGGCTTGCGCGACCGTTTCGGCATCGACGAGCACGAGGTCCGCGCGCATGCCCGCGGCAAGGCCATAATCCGCGAAGCCGCAACCGCGTGCCGCTTCGCTCGATACGCATGCGAAGGCTGCGGCGAGATCGTCGTCGCGGCGCAGGTCGAAACGCATCGCGATGAGCATCGCGCGTTCGAGCATGTCGGGCGAGCCGAAGGGCGTCCATGTATCGCGGATGCCGTCGTTGCCGCCGAAGAGCGTCACGCCCGCCGCGCGCGCCTCGCGAAACGGCGGAACGGCCACGGATGCGGGCGCTGTGGTGAGCAGCGCCACATTCAGGCGCGCGATGCGTTCGAGCAACGCGTGGCGCCGCGCATCGGGCAACTGGCCCAGACAAAACGCGTGACTCACGACGACGCGTCCCTCGAAGCCGAGCGCCTTTACGCGATCGAGCAGCAGATCGAAGGTGAAGGCGCCGAGATCGCCGGGTTCGTGCAGGTGAATGTCGATCGGCTTGTCGTGCTTCGTGGCGAGCGCGAAGGTGATGTCGAGCGAGAGAGCGGGATCGCCGTCGATGGCTGCCGGGTCGAGCGCGCCGAGCACGTCCGCGCCGCTTCGCAATGCGGTATCGAGCAGCTCGCGCGTGCCCGCGCGCGTCGTCACGCCGGATTGCGGGAACGCGACGATCTGCATGTCGAGCACATCGGCGAGCGCGGCGCGCGTGGCGGCGACGCCTTCCAGATGACGCAGGCCGGCGTCGGTATCGATATCGACGTGGGTGCGAATGCGCGTCGTGCCCTGACGCAGAAATGCCAGCGCGAGCGCGCGCGACGCTTCGGCCGCATCGTGACCGCTTTCGGCGCGCCAGCGCCGCTCGTTCTCGATGCGATCGACAAGACGCGGCCCCACCGCATTGCGATACCACGGCATGCCCCACGTGGTCTTGTCGAGATGCGTGTGGCCTTCGACGAAGCCAGGCAGCAGCAACATGCCCGCGCCGTCGACGACCGTATCGCTCGCGGCAGGCGTCTTCTCGCCATGCGGCGCGATGGAGTCGATGGTGCGCGCGCGCACGCAGACGTCCACGGAATCGCCGCCGAACGGCCGTGCGCCGATAATCCAGATTGCCGGTTCCATACCCGAGAGCCTCCTTTTTGGTTGACCATATTAGCAAATATTGGTCAACCAAAATCGCGGCATCGCTGATAACCCGTATTTGCCGGGCACTCGCTACAATGCGGATCAACAACAAGCACCGCACGCATTCATGGCATCGCAAAAGGACATTTCACCGGAAGAGCGCGTCTACGGCGCGGTCGCTTCCGCGCTCTTGCAGGGCAAGCTCGCGCCGGGCGCGCAACTCGTCGAGCGCGAACTCGCGGCGGCGTTCGACTGCACGCGCGGCGCCGTTCGCAAGGCGCTCGCGCGGCTTGGCGCGGAAGGCAAGCTCACGCTCGAAGTCAATCGCGGCGCGTTCGTGCCGTCGCCTTCCGTCGATGATATTCGCGAGGTCTATCGCGCGCGGCAAGTGGTGGAGGCGGGCATCGTGGCGAGCCTGTGCGGCGCGCTCAAAACGCCGCAAAAGCGTGCGTTGCGTGCGCATGTGAAGAGCGAGCAGCGTGCGCTCAAAACCGGCGTCGTGGAAGAATGCGTGCGGCTCGCGGGACAGTTCCATCTGCTGCTTGCGCAGCTTGCGGGCACGCCGGAAGTCGAGGCGTTTCTCGCGCGGCTCGTCGCCAGGACGGAGCTGTATAAAGCGTTGTTCGATCCGTCGAAGGTGTCGAATTGCGCATCCGACGAACACGGGCGTCTCGTCGATGCGCTCGAAGCCGGCGATCTGCACACCGCGCTTGCCGTCATGCGCG
The DNA here is from genome assembly GCF_031450875.1 of Caballeronia sp. LZ001. Taxonomy (NCBI): domain Bacteria; kingdom Pseudomonadati; phylum Pseudomonadota; class Betaproteobacteria; order Burkholderiales; family Burkholderiaceae; genus Caballeronia; species Caballeronia sp. LZ001. Next base: position 4,294,562 of record NZ_JARTVX010000004.1, read on the forward strand.
AGCATATCGATGAACTCGAGGCGCGCGTGCTGACCGAGGCGGGCGGCCAGCGTAGCAGCGATCTGGCGTCGCTTTTCGCGGGCGCATGAAAAAACGGGCCGCAAGAGGCGGCCCGTCGGTCAAGCTCGGAGACTTATCACTGCGAGAAGTTCATCGCGTTCGTCAGGTCGCCCATTGCGGGCGCGCCGTTCGCCTTCAACGCGGCATCGCGCGAAGCCAGACCCGGCAACGTCGGCAGCGAGAAACGCTTCGTGATGAAGCGCAGGATCGACGTCGTGTCGTACTGCGTGTGATCGACGAAACCCTTCTTCGCATACGGCGAGACGATGAGCGCCGGAATGCGCGTGCCCGGACCCCAGCGGTCACCCTTCGGCGGCGCGACGTGATCCCAGAAGCCGCCGTTTTCGTCGTACGTCACGACCACGACCATGTTCTTCCACTGCGGACTGTTCTGCAGATGCGTGATCAGGTCGGCGATGTGTTGATCGCCCGAGGCCACGTCCGTATAACCCGCGTGCTCGTTCAGGTTGCCCTGCGGCTTGTAGAACGAGACTTGCGGCAAGGTGCCCGCGTCGATCGCCTTGATGAACTCCGTTCCGTTCGTGCCGCCGTCGAGCAAATGCTGCGCGCGGTTGGTCGAACCCGGCGCGAGATCGGCGAAGTAGTTGAACGGCTGATGGTGCGTCTGGAAGTTAGGCACCGAATTCACCGAGCCGCCGATCACCGAACGGCTCGCCAGCGCCGCGCCCCACGAACCGCCATACCATGCCCAGCTGATGCCCGCGTTGTTCAGCAGGTCGCCGATATGCTGCTGCGTCTGCGGCGGCAGCGTCGTCGCGGCGTTCGGGTCGGCAAGCGTCGGATCGCCACCCGTCGGCGGCGTGTTGCCGCTCGGCTGATACGGCGGCTGCATCGTGTTGATCGCGTAGAAGTCGGGCGTCAGGTTGCCCGAGTTGACGAACTTCGGAATGCCCGTGAGCGCCGAAGCCGGCGAGTTCGACGCCAGCGTGAGCGACACGCCATCCGCGTTCACCGCCGAGATCGACGCCTTCGCCACGCTCTTGTCGGCGTTCGGATAAACCGGCGTACACGCGCAAACCAGCCACTGGTGATTCAGGAACGAACCGCCGAACGCGCCCATGAAGAAGTTGTCGGCGAGCGTGTATTGCTGCGCGACTTTCCACAGCGGCAGCTTTTGCGGCGGCGTGCTGTAGTGACCCATCACCATGCCGCCCGAATCCGCCCATGCGGCGAACTTGTCGTTCTTGCCGCCGTCGATCTGCATCTGGTTTTCATAGAAGCGGTGATACAGGTCGCGCGTCGTGAGCGAGAGCGGCGTGTTGAAGCCCGCCGGATCGTCGATGGCGAAAGGCGCGTTCGGCAGATTCGCCGTCATCGCCTCGGTGACGGCAGGCGTCACGCCCGTTGCCGTCAGACCCGTCCAGATCTTCGGCAGGGTCGGCAGCACGCTGCCGTCGCGGTCGAGCTGCTGCGCGCTTGCCGCCGTCACGCTCTGCAAGCCGTTCGCGCCGGGGAAGCTGCCGTAGAGGTTATCGAAGCTGCGGTTTTCCGCGTAGATGACCACGACGTTTTTCACCGACGAGATGTCGTTGTCGTGGTGGTCGTCGCCGCCGCATGCGTATAAGCCGATTGCCAGCGCCGATGCGAGCGGCACTGCGCAAACGAGTTTCTTGTTCATCGAGGTCTCTCTTGTGTTGGGGAGCCGGCGCCGAATGCAGGCGACTTCGGCAAACGCCTTCAAGTGCCTTTTAGTGCCGGCGTGCGAAGTGTGACCACGATCAATTACGCGAACATGTAATAACGCTTTCGAATGCGTAAGGTTGGTGAAATAACCATCATGCGTGGCCATCCATATGACGGCGTCGGCGCTTGTCACATGAGAGACACATGAGCGTCATACCCTGCGGCATCTTTCAATTTCATGCGTCCGCAATCCATGCCTTCGATGTGTCTGCCGTTCGTTTTATGTTCCCTGTTGCTGGCCGCCTCATCCGTCGCGTTGAGCGGATGCGATTCCCACGCAGCCGATCTGGCAACGGCTCCGGCACAAGCCGCGCCATCGAAAGGGCAGTCGCGCGCGGAGGTTTTCGCGCAAGTGAAGGCAATGCAGACGGTCGGCGAGAAGCTCTTCATGGACCCGTCGCTGTCAGGCTCCGGCAAGCTCGCGTGTGCGTCCTGTCATAGTCCGAGTCATGCTTTCGGTCCGCCTAACGCGTTCTCCGTGCAGCTGGGCGGCAGCGATATGCATCGGCCTGGCTTTCGGGCGGTGCCGTCGCTCAAGTACTTGCAGTCCGTGCCGCAATTCGCCGAGCACTTCCACGATTCCGACGACGAAGGCGACGAAAGTGTCGATGCCGGCCCGACCGGCGGGCTGACGTGGGACGGCCGCGTGGACCATGGCGCGGACCAGGCGCGCATTCCGCTGCTGTCGTCGTTCGAGATGGGCAGCACGCCCGCCAAGGTCGCGGCGGCGGTCCGGGCGGCGCCTTATGCGGACGATGTCCGCCGCGCGTTCGGTGCGAGCGTATTCGATAGCGACGACCGTCTGTTCGCCTCCGTGCTGAGTTCGCTGGAAGCGTTCGAGCAGACGCCGCAGAAGTTCTTCCCCTACACGAGCAAGTTCGACGCATTCCTTGCCGGCCGCGCAAAGCTCAACGACGCCGAGATGCACGGCCTGCAGCTCTTCAACGACGAGAGCAAGGGCAATTGCGCGGCGTGTCATATCAGCCAGCGCGCGAAGGACGGCACACCGCCGCAGTTCAGCGACTTCGGCCTGATCGCCATCGGCGTGCCGCGCAATCGCGCATTGCCGATCAACAAGAATCCGAACTTTCACGATCTGGGCGCATGCGGACCCGAGCGCACCGATCTGAAGGGCCGCGACGAGTTCTGCGGACTCTTTCGCACGCCGTCGCTGCGCAACGTGGCGACGCGCAAGACCTTCTTCCACAACGGCATCTATCATTCGCTCGATGAAGTCGTGCGCTTCTATGTCGAGCGCGATACGAACCCGGAGAAGTTCTATCCGGTCTCGAAGAAGGGCGCGGTGCAAAAGTTCGACGATTTGCCGCGCAAGTACTGGGAGAACGTGAATACCGAGGCGCCGTTCGATCGCAAGCGCGGCGACAAGCCCGCACTCGACGAAGCCGAGATCAAGGACGTGGTCGCCTTCCTCGGCACGCTCACCGACGGCTACGATCCCGCCACCGACAAGAATTCGCAAAAGGGCACGGCGATCCAGGACATGAAGGCGGCATCGAACTAAAGCCCGCGATATAGCCCGCAAGGCGGCCGATCGCCTTGTGTCATGCTATCCTCGTTGCGGCCCTCAAAGGCCCGAGCGCGCGGTTTCGCCGCCGCTCGTCATACGCGCCTCGTCTACGGCGCCGTATCGAACGCATTGCAACGAGGAGAATCTATGCCGATCGAATATCGACCGCTGGCGCGCGCCTGCATCCGGACATTGACGGCCACCGTGCTCGTCGCCGCGAGCGCTTCGGCGTTTGCGGCCAATCTGGGTTTTCTGAACAACACGCCCATCACCTACATGAAGCAGCGCGACTTGCAGGCGCTCAACCGCGCCGCGCAGACCGCGCTCGAAACCAAGAAAGACGGCGAATCGCTCGACTGGGACAACAAGGACGCGGGCAATACCGTGCCGGTCCACGGCACCATCACGCCGCGCGAGACCTTCGAAGACGCCGGTCTCAAGTGCCGCAAGGTCGAGATCGTGGCCATTGCGAAGGGGCAAACGCAGACCTGGACGCCGTCTGCCTGCAAGCAGGCGAGCGGCAAGTGGCAACTCAAGAAGCAATGACGTGCGGGTTTGCATGTTGAACGGAGCCGTCGCGCGATGACCGCCCGTACCGTATCGTGCGGCGTGGTGATCCTGAACCCGCGGGGCGACGTGCTCCTGTGCCACGCGACCGAAACCACGCATTGGGACGTGCCGAAAGGACAGGGCGATCCCGGCGAGGCGCCTATCGACGCGGCCTTGCGCGAGTTGCGCGAGGAAACGGGCATCGTGCTGCCGGCCGCGCGTCTCAAAGACCTCGGACGTTTTGTGTATCGTCGCGACAAGGACTTGCATCTCTTCGCCGTGCGCGTGAGCAACGACGAAGTGAAGCTCGAAGACTGCGTGTGCGAGTCGTATTTTCCGCGCTACAGCGACGGCACCATGATTCCCGAGATGGACGGCTATCGCTGGGTCAGTCCCGCCGACGTGGACAGCTTCGCGAGCCGCAGCCTCGCGAAGCTCTTTCAAACCACGCTGTCATTGGCCGAACTGCACGACACACTCTGAATTCATTCGGCGAGATGGTCGGTCGGATTGGCGAACAGCGCTTTCATGTCCGCCGATAACGGAAACTGCAGATTGATGCCGTCCGGCGGTATGGGCTGCATGAACCAGGTGTCGTAGAGCTTCTTCGCTTCGCCCGAGCGCTGCATGCCGGCGATCACATCGTCGACGATGCGTTTGAACTCGGGATCGCCCTTGCGCATCATGCAGCCGTACGATTCATTGGAAAGCGATTCGCCCGTCACCATGTAGTCGCGGCGCGCCGCGCCTTCCTGCGCGATCTTGCCGTAGAGCAGCGGGTCGTCCATCACGAAGGCGACTGCGCGGTCGCTCTTGAGCGCCTGAAATGCCTCGGCATGATCGCGCGCACTGATGATACGCAGATTCAGCTTGCGCTCGATGCTCATCTCCCGCAGCAGCCGTTCGTCCGACGTGCCCGCCGTGGTGGAGACGGTCTTGCCCGCGAGATCGTCGTAATCGCGAATGCCCGATTTGCGCTTCACGACCATGCGAATGCCGTACAAAAAGAAACTGTTGGAAAACGCGACCAGCGGATCGCGCTCGGCCAGATGCGCGGTGCTGCCGCATTCCAGATCGACCTGATTGTTCACCACGTAGGAGATGCGGTTCGACGAGGTCACGACCACGTTCTTCACCGTGAGATTCGGCATGTTGAGCCGGCGCTTCACTTCATCGACGACTTTGAGCGCGATGTCGTAGGAGTAGCCGACCGGCTGCTGCTTGTTCAGATAAGAAAACGGCACCGACGATTCACGCGCGCCCAGGACGATCGCGCCGTTCTCGGCGATCTTGCGCAGCGTGGCCGAAGGCGGAAGCTGATCGACGGCGGCCTGCGCGGAAGCGAGCTCTTTCGCCGTGGCGGCCCATGCCGGAGAGCAGAAAGACAGCGCGGCGGACGTCGCGATGCAAACGTTTCCGACAATGACCCGGAACGCGCCCGCTCGCGGCGCGCTTGAGTACTGCTTCATGGATGTCCTCGCTGGAAGCGCGTGTTGCTGGCCCTCTGTTTGTCTTGTTCGCACCGCGGATGCGGGACCGGACGCCGCCTCTTGCGTGCGGCGCCCGTTACTCTGCAACTAAAATTGCGACGCTCAGGCAGGCTTGCCCCAGCTATCGCGCAAGCTGACGATACGGTTGAACACCGGCTTGCCTGGTTGCGAATCCAGACGGTCCGCGACGAAATAGCCGTGGCGCTCGAACTGGAAGCGGTCTTCGGCGTTGGCTTCGCGCGCGCTGGGTTCCAGGAACGCATTGACGATGCGCTTCGAATCCGGATTCAACGCATCCAGAAACTCCGCGCCACCCGCGCCCGGTTGCGGCTCCTTGAACAGGCGGTCGTAGATACGCACTTCGGCCGCGTAGGCCGTCGCGGCGCTGACCCAGTGGATCGTGCCCTTGACCTTGTACGCGTTCGCGCCGTCCGTACCCGACTTGCTGTCCGGGAAGTAGTTGCAATGCACGGCGATCACCTTGCCGTTCTCGTCCTTGTCCGCGCCCGTGCACTCCACCACGAAGCCGTACTTGAGCCGCACTTTGTTGCCGGGGAAAAGGCGGAAATAGCCCTTCTGCGGCGTTTCCTGAAAGTCTTCGCGTTCTATCCACAATTCGCGCGAGAACGGAAATTTGCGCGTGCCGCGTTCAGCATGATGCGGATGCACGGGCGCGCTGCATTCCTCGCTTTGTCCTTCCGGATAATTGTCGATGATGAGCTTGAGCGGATCGAGCACCGCGATTGCGCGCGGGGCTTTCTCGTCGAGATCGTCGCGCAGCGCGCCTTCGAGCACGCTCATGTCGATCCACGAATCCACCTTGGTCACGCCCACGCGTTCCACCATCAAGCGGATGCTTTCCGGCGTGAAGCCACGGCGGCGCACGCCCACGATGGTCGGCATGCGCGGGTCGTCCCAGCCGTCCACGTGATTCTCCTGCACGAGTTGCAGGAGCTTGCGCTTGCTCGTGATGGCATACGTCAGGTTCAGGCGCGAGAATTCGATCTGCTGCGGCAGGGGACGCGCGAACACGCCATCGTCGGCGAGTTGCGCCAGGAACCAGTCGTAGAGTGGCCGGTGATCCTCGAACTCCAGCGTGCACAGCGAGTGCGTGATGTTTTCGAGCGCGTCCGACACACAATGCGCGTAGTCGTACATCGGATAGATGCACCACTTGTCGCCCGTGCGGTAGTGGTGCGCGAAGCGGATGCGGTAGATGACCGGATCGCGCATGTTGAAGTTCGGCGCCGCCATGTCGATCTTCGCGCGCAGCACGTGCTCGCCTTCCTTGAACTCGCCCGCCTTCATGCGGCGGAAGAGTTCGAGGTTTTCAGCGGGCGTGCGGTCGCGATACGGCGAGTTGATGCCCGCTTCGGTTGCCGAGCCGCGCGTGGCGCGCATTTCCTCGGCGGTCTGACTATCGACGTAGGCCTGGCCTTTCTTGATGAGCAGCTCGGCGCATTCGTACAGCTTGTCGTAGTAGTCGCTCGCGAAGTATTTGTGTTCGCGGCCGTCCTTGTTCCACTCGAAGCCGAGCCACTCGACCGCGTCGATGATCGAATCCACGTACTCGACGCTTTCCTTCTCGGGGTTCGTGTCGTCGAAACGCAGATGGCATACGCCGCCGTAATCCGCGGCCAGCCCGAAATTCACGCAGATGCTTTTCGCGTGACCGATATGCAGATAACCGTTCGGCTCGGGTGGGAAGCGGGTCTCGACACGCTGCGACCACTTACCTGAACGGTTGTCGTCTTCGATGATGTTGCGAATGAAATTGGATGGCGCCGGGGCGTCGTTGCGATCGGTGTTCATGCGAAAAGAAGTGCCAACGGATGCGCTCGCGTGTGATCGGTTCGGGAAACGTTCCTCGCGGCTCGGAACGCGTTCGAATGCTAGGTATATCGGGATGATTCTACCTTACGCAACCCGCGCGGGCAGGCGCTCGCGGGTTTCGCCGATGCCGCCTTTCCATGCGCTGCGGATCGGCCTGCATATTCCGGCTCCCGCGTTACACCTGTGAAGCACTTATTCGGTCACCGTAACGAGGGTAACGGAAGGTAAATCGCGTTGTGGGCGGGGCGCGCGGGCTTTTATGATCGGCTCGCCGGTCGGGTTGCAAGCCGGCAAGCGGTGCGACTACAAGACATCACAACGACAACACAACGAGAACACAGGGAATTCGACCATGAACAAGATCATCAAGCTCGCGGCGGTGGCCGCGCTCGTGACGAGCCTCACAGCCTGCGCGGGCGTGTCGCGTCAGCAGGCTCACGCGGCCATCGGCGCGGGCGCGGGTGGGGCGCTCGGCTACGTGCTCACGGGCGGGCCGCTCGGGACCATCGCCGGGGCGGCGGCGGGCGGGCTGATCGGCGCGGGAACGCGTTGATACCGGCGTATCGCGCTCAGATCACCTTGCCCTTTCGCAACTGCGTAATGCGCGCATCGTCGTAACCGAGCACGTCCTTGAGCACGCTCGTGGTGTGTTCACCGAGCATCGGCGGATGCGTGCGTGCTTCGGGCGGCGTCGCGCTCATCTTGATGGGGCTTGCCACGAGCTTCACGTCGCCGCCTTCCGGATGCGGCAGATCGATACGCATCCTGCGCGCCAGCACTTGCGGGTCGTCGAACACTTCACCGAGATCGTTGATCGGGCCGCACGGCACGCCCGCCGCTTCCAGCGCGGCGAGCCATTCGTGCTTGCCGCGCGTGGCGACCATGTCGGCGAGAAGCGGCACGAGCACGTCGCGATTGCGCACGCGTGACGGGTTTTTTGCGAAGCGCGGATCGTCGGCGAGATGCGCGCATGCGCCTGCCTCGACGAACTTGCGAAACTGCCCGTCGTTGCCGACCGCGACGATGATCCAGCCATCGCTCGTCTGAAACGTCTGGTACGGCACGATGTTCGGATGCGCGTTGCCCCAGCGCACCGGCGGCTTGCCGCTCGCGAGATAGTTGGTGTTCATGTTGGCGAGCATGGCGACCTGCACGTCGAGCAGCGCCATGTCGATATATTGCCCTTCGCCCGTGCGATCCCGGTGCGAGAGCGCCGCCAGCACGCCGACTGTCGCGTACATGCCGGTCATGAGGTCGGCGATGGCGACGCCTGCCTTTTGCGGACCGCCGCCGGGTTGTCCGTCGCGCTCGCCGGTGATGCTCATGAAGCCGCCAATGCCCTGAATGATGAAATCGTAGCCCGCGCGCTCCGCATATGGCCCGGTCTGCCCGAAGCCTGTTACCGAGCAATAGACGATATCCGGCTTCACTTCTTTCAGCGATTCATAGTCGAGCCCGTACTTCTTCAACTGACCGACCTTGTAGTTCTCCAGCACGACATCGCTTCGAGCGGCCAGCGCGCGCACGATCCGCTGACCTTCGTCGCTCGCGATATCGACCGTTACCGAGCGCTTGTTGCGATTCGCCGCGAGATAGTAGGCGGCCTCGCGCGTGTCTTCGCCATCGGGCTTCTTGAGATAGGGCGGGCCCCAGTGACGGGTGTCGTCGCCGGTTTCGGGCCGCTCGATCTTGATGACCTCCGCGCCCAGGTCGGCGAGCGTCTGCGCGCACCACGGTCCCGCGAGCACGCGGGTCAGGTCGAGTACGCGGATATGGCTGAGTGCTCCCATGCGTCGTGTCTCTCGTCTCGGGTTTGGTTTCTGACCACGCGACTGTCGCATAGAACGGACGGGCGCGCGAGGGCGCTTTATCCGTTGCAGACGCCTGCCGCGCCCCGGTTCGGCACCGCGAATCCCGTATAATCAAAAATTACTCGGAATAGCCTTAAGTCTTGCCGAAACCCGCATCAGAAGGGCTTCAAACGGGCTTTACCAAGGCTTCGTCAGAAAACCAGCAGAACACGCAAAACGCCCCGTACGCCATGAAAGCCGCCGAAATACGCGAGAAATTCCTGAAGTTTTTCGAATCGAAGGGACATACGATCGTCCGTTCGTCGAGCCTCGTGCCGGGCAATGACCCGACGCTGCTCTTCACCAACTCGGGCATGGTCCAGTTCAAGGACGTGTTCCTCGGCGCCGAAGCGCGGCCGTACTCGCGCGCAACCACAGCGCAGCGCAGCGTGCGCGCGGGCGGCAAGCATAACGATCTGGAGAACGTCGGCTATACGGCGCGGCATCACACGTTCTTCGAGATGCTCGGCAACTTCTCGTTCGGCGACTACTTCAAGCGCGACGCCATCCACTACTGCTGGGAGCTGTTGACGAAGGTCTACATGCTGCCGCCGGAGAAGCTCACCGTCACGGTCTATCAGGAAGACGACGAAGCGTACGCCATCTGGGAAAAGGAAATCGGCGTGCCGGCGGAACGCATCATCCGCATCGGCGACAACAAGGGCGCGCGCTACGCATCCGACAACTTCTGGCAAATGGCCGACACCGGCCCGTGCGGTCCGTGCTCCGAAGTGTTCTACGACCACGGTCCGGAAATCTGGGGCGGCCCGCCGGGGTCGCCGGAGGAAGACGGCGACCGCTTCATCGAGATCTGGAATCTCGTGTTCATGCAGTTCAACCGCGACGCGCAAGGCAACATGACGCCGCTGCCCAAGCAGTGCGTCGATACCGGCATGGGCCTCGAACGTCTCGCCGCCGTGCTGCAGCACGTGCACAGCAACTACGAGATCGACCTCTTCCAGACGCTCATCAAGGCCGCGGGCCGCGAGACCCATACGGCCGATCTGGAAAACAACTCGCTGAAGGTCATTGCCGACCATATCCGCGCGTGCTCGTTCCTGATCGTCGATGGCGTGATTCCCGGCAACGAAGGCCGCGGTTACGTGCTGCGCCGTATCGTGCGCCGCGCCATTCGTCATGGCTACAAACTCGGCCGGCGCGGCTCGTTCTTCCACAAGCTCGTGCCGGACCTCGTCGCGGAAATGGGCGCGGCTTACCCCGAACTTGTCGATGCTCAACAGCGCGTCACCGATGTGCTGCGGCAGGAAGAAGAGCGCTTCTTCGAGACCATCGAGCACGGCATGTCGATTCTCGAAGGCGAACTGGCCGAACTCGACAAGAAGGGCGTGAAGCAACTGGACGGCGAACTCGCGTTCAAGCTGCACGATACCTACGGCTTCCCGCTCGATCTCACGGCCGACGTATGCCGCGAACGCGGCGTGACGGTGGACGAACCCGCCTTCGACGACGCCATGGCGCGTCAGCGCGATCAGGCGCGCGCGGCGGGCAAGTTCAAGCTCGCGGCCGGCCTCGAATACTCGGGCGCCAAGACCACGTTCCACGGCTACGAGAAGGAAATCTTCGACGACGCGAAAATCGTCGCGCTGTATGTGGAGGGCGCGTCGGTGAGCGAGGCGCAAGCGGGCCAGCAAGCGGTCGTCGTGCTCGATCACACGCCGTTCTATGCGGAATCCGGCGGTCAGGTGGGCGATCAGGGCGTGCTCGCGAATGCCTCTGCGCGCTTCGCGGTGGCAGACACGCTCAAGGTTCAGGCCGATGTCGTCGGCCACCACGGCACGGTGGAGCAGGGCACGCTCAAGGTCGGCGACGTGGTGAAGGCGCAGATCGACGCCATCCGCCGCGCGCGCACCGCACGCAATCACTCGTCCACGCACTTGATGCACAAGGCGTTGCGCGAAGTGCTCGGCGGTCATGTGCAGCAGAAAGGCTCGCTCGTCGACGCCGACAAGACGCGCTTCGACTTCGCACACAACGCGCCGATGACGGACGACGAGATCCGCCGCGTCGAGCAGATCGTCAATCAGGAAGTGCTTGCGAACGCGCCGGGCGTCGTGCGCGTCATGTCTTACGACGAAGCGGTGAAGGGCGGCGCTATGGCGCTCTTCGGCGAGAAGTACGGCGACACGGTGCGCGTGCTGGACCTGGGCTTTTCGCGCGAACTCTGCGGCGGCACACATGTGCAGCGCACGGGCGACATCGGCCTCTTCAAGATCGTGATGGAAGGCGGCGTGGCGGCGGGCATTCGCCGTGTCGAAGCCATCACGGGCGACAATGCCGTGCGCTATGTGCAGGAGCTGGATCAGCGTATCAACGCGGCGGCGGGCGCCCTCAAGGCACAACCGTCCGAACTCACGCAGCGTATCGCGCAGGTTCAGGAGCACTTGAAGTCGCTGGAGAAGGAACTGGGCGCGCTCAAGTCGAAGCTCGCATCGAGCCAGGGCGATGAACTCGTTTCGCAAGCCGTCGATGTCGCGGGCGTTCAAGTGCTGGCCGCGCAACTCGAAGGCGCGGACGTGAAGACGCTGCGCGAAACCGTCGACAAGCTGAAGGACAAGCTCAAGAGCGCGGCTATCGTGCTGGCTTCCGTCGAAGGCGGCAAGGTCAGCCTCATCGCGGGCGTGACGGCGGATGCATCGAAGAAGGTCAAGGCGGGCGAGCTCGTCAACTTCGTCGCGCAGCAAGTGGGCGGAAAGGGCGGCGGCCGTCCCGACATGGCGCAGGCGGGCGGCACGGAACCGGCCAAGCTGCCGGCCGCACTCGCAGGCGTGACAGGCTGGGTGCAGCAGCAGCTTTAAAGCGCGGTGGAAGTGCTTAAAACGGTCCGGTTGGCGAAAGTCACCGGGCCGTTTTTCATTACAGCCTGTCAGGCACATCTCGTGCATCTTCTCCGGTACTTTCAACCAAAAGGGGAGAACAAACATGAACCACAAGATTGCATCGATCGTGCTGGCTGGCGCAATGATCGCCGCCACGGGCGCAGCACAGGCCAAGGGATGTCTCGAAGGCGCGGCAGTCGGCGGCGTGGCGGGGCACGTCGCGGGCAAGCACGGCGTGGTGGGCGCGGCGGGTGGCTGCGCGATCGGCCATCACGAAGCGAACAAGAAGGACAAGGCCGCGCAGCAAGCCAACGCCGCCAGCGGCACGACAGCGAAGTAAGCGCAGCCTCGACCCAAGTTATTGTTTGCGCCATAAAGCGCGCCGCCGGCTTCGGTGGCGCGCTTTATCGTCAGATGACATGTTGAATTGGAGCGGCGCGCTGACGGCACCGCGTCGTCGATGCTCGTAGCGGCAACGCGCAATCAAGACCGATAGCGCAATCGTTCGACGCTGCCCGTCGGTATCCTAAGTGTCGCGCGATTAGAACGGGCGCGGCACACGATCTATCGCTCAATCGCATTCGAATCATGCACGGCGCGATGCGGATAAAATGAGCGGACTGCTTGCACGGCACGCAACGATGGCGACCACGCAATCTTCACTCGTCCCGGGTCCCGAAGCTCGTGCAGCGCCTTCTACCAGTCTTCCAGCGAACTCCATGACCGCGCCGAACGAATCCATCCAGCATTTCGCCTCCGACAATTACGCGGGTATCTGCCCCGAAGCGCTCGATGCGCTCGTCAAGGCCAACACCAGCGGCCACGAACCGGCTTACGGCGACGATTCCTGGACCGCGCGCGTGTGCGACCGCATTCGCGACCTGTTCCAGACCGACTGCGAAGTCTTCTTCGTCTTCAATGGCACGGCGGCCAATTCGCTTGCGCTGGCGTCGCTGTGCCAGTCGTATCACTCGGTCATTTGCCACGAGCTCGCGCATATCGAAACCGACGAGTGCGGCGGCCCCGAATTCTTCTCCGGCGGCTCCAAGCTTCTGACCGCCAAGGGCGAGAACGGCAAGCTCACGCCCGATGCGATCGAGGAACTCGTCACCCGACGCGCTGATATCCATTATCCGAAGCCGAAAGTCGTCTCGCTCACGCAATCGACGGAAGTGGGCACGGTCTATACCGTCGAGGAAGTGCGCGCGATTGCGGCCATCGCCAAGCGGCGGCATCTGACCGTGCATATGGATGGCGCGCGTTTCGCCAACGCGGTCGCCACGCTCGGCGTGCATCCGTCGGAGATTACTTGGCGCGCGGGCGTCGACGTGCTGTGCTTCGGCGGCACCAAGAACGGCTTGCCGGTCGGCGAAGCGGTCGTGTTTTTCGACAAGGCGCTTGCCGTGGATTTTGCTTATCGGCTGAAACAGGCGGGGCAGCTTGCATCGAAAATGCGCTTCATCTCCGCGCCGTGGCTCGGCTTGCTCGATAACGATGTCTGGCTGCGCAACGCGCGTCACGCCAACTCAATGGCGCAATTGATGGCCGAGCGTCTCGCGAATATTCCCGGCGTACAGGTGCTCTTCAAGCCGGAATCGAACGCGGTGTTCGCGGAATTGCCGCCGCACGTCGCCACCGCCTTGCGCGCGAAAGGCTGGAAGTTCTATCAGTTCATCGGGTCGGGCGGCTGCCGCCTGATGTGCGCATGGGACACGCGCGAGGACACCGTCGAGCGCTTCGCCGACGAAGTCCGCGCACTCGCAGCGATCAACCGCTGATGCAGCCGCTGCCGACGATGAGCAAACCGCAACCCACGCGCCGCGCGGACTATCCGCACTTCCTCACCATCAGCACGCGCTGGTCCGACAACGATGTCTATGGTCATATCAACAACGTCGTCTACTACAGCTACTTCGATACCGTCGTGAACGAGTATCTGCTGCGCTCGGGCGTGCTCGACTTCGCGGGCGGCGAGACGATCGGGCTCGTCGTGGAAACGCGCTGCAATTTCTTCGAGTCGGTTTCGTTTCCCGATCTGATCGATGCGGGCTTGCGCGTGGAAAAGCTCGGCACGACGAGCGTGCGCTACGAGGTCGGCATCTTCACGCAAGGCGCAAAGAGCGCGGCGGCGCAGGGCCATTTCGTGCATGTCTATGTGAACCGCATGACGCGCCGGCCGGTGCCTTTGCCCGAGCGTCTCGTCGATGCCTTGAAGCCGCTCGTCAACGCTTGAGGATTGTTCCGTGCTTCAGTGGTTCAGCGTGAGCCTGCTCAACGGCGTGAGCGTCGGGCTGCTGCTCTTCATGCTCTGTGCGGGCCTCACGCTCATCTTCTCGATGCTCGGCGTGCTCAACTTCGCGCACGCGAGCTTCTATATGCTCGGCGCGTATGTCGGTCAGGCGCTGGCTTCGTATGGCGGATTCTGGCTGGCACTCGTCGTGGCGCCTTTGATCGTCGGCTGCGCGGGGGCGTTATTCGAGCGCTTTCTGCTCAAGCGCGTGCATGCGCGCGGCGCGCTCGCCGAGTTGCTGCTCACGTTCGGCGCGGCCATGGTGATAGGCGAGGGCGTGAAGCTCGTATGGGGGCTCGGACCGTTGCCCGCGACGATTCCCTCCGTGCTCGACGGGCCGCTCTTCACCTGGTACGGCGCCGCATTTCCACGCTATCGCGTGTTCATGATGCTGCTTGCCATCCTCATGCTCGGCGCGTTGCATGTCGTGTTGCGCGTATCGAAGACGGGGCTCGTGGTGCGCGCGGCGCTCACGCATTCCGCGACGGTCGAAACGCTCGGCCACGATGTCCCGCGCGTCTTCACGACGGTGTTCGCCGCCGGCACGGCGCTGGCGGCGCTCGCGGGTGTGATCGGCGCGCCGCTTGCCGTGCTCGAACCGTCGATGGCCGATGCCGTCGGTCCCATCGTGTTCGTCGTCGTGGTCATCGGCGGGCTGGGCTCGCTTTCGGGGGCGCTCGTCGCGTCGCTCTTGATCGGCTGCGTGCAGACATTCGCCGTGGGCACGACGGCATCGGCGGGGAGCATTGCTGCCTGGTTCGGCGTGCGTTTGCCGGACGCTTGGGCCGCGCTCAGCGTCGCGCAACTCGCGCCCGTGCTGCCGTACCTGTTGCTCGTCGCGATGCTGGCGGCGCGTCCACGCGGACTTTTCGGTGAAGAGACGGGCGATGCTTAAGTCCCTCGCGCCGTGGCTCGCACTCGTCGCGGCGCTTGCGCTACCGCCGCTTTGCTTCGATCGATCCTGGCTGCTTGCGTATCTCGCGCAGACGGCGACGCTCATCGTCTTCGCGCTCTCCTACAACTTGCTGCTCGGGCAGACGGGCTTGCTTTCCTTCGGTCACGCGGTTTATGCGGGGTTCGGCGCTTTCGCCGCCGCGCACGTGTTCAATCGCTTTGGCGTGCCGTTGCCATTGCTGCCATTGATCGGCGGATGCTTTGCGGTGCTCGCGGCCATCGTCTTCGGCGCGATCTCGACGCAACGCGGCGGCACGGCTTTCGCGATGATCACGCTAGGCATCGGCGAATTGGTTGCGGCAAGCGTCTGGCTCGTGCCGGGCTGGTTCGGCGGCGAGGGTGGCGTGGCGATCGATCGCGCGAGCGGCGCTGCGCTCTTCGGATGGACATTCGGCCCGTTGCGGCAGGCGTATGCGTTGATCGCGTGCTGGTGTGTCGTGTCGGCTTGCGCGATGTTCGCGTTCTCGCGCACGCCGCTTTGTCGCCTCGCCAACGCCGTGCGCGACAATCCCGTGCGCGCGGCGGCGATAGGCGCGTCGCCACGGCGCGTGCGCTTCACGATGCTCGTCGTATCCGCGTTCTTCGCGGGCATTGCAGGCGTGTTGTCGCTCGTGAATGTCGAACTGGCATCGGCGGAAAGCGTCGGGCTTGCGAGATCGACGAGCGTGCTGGTGGCGACGGTCATCGGCGGGACCGGAAGCTTCTTTGGGCCGATTGCCGGGGCGGTGCTGCTCACGTTTTTCAGCGTGGCGGTGGCGAGCGTGTCCGCTGCCTGGCCGATGTATCTCGGACTGTGCTTCGCGTGGGTGATCGTCGCGGCGCCCGATGGCGTCGCTGGCTTCTTCACGCGCATGCGCACGCGCCCGCTTCGTTCAACCATGTATGCCATGTCGAGCACGCTGGCGTTCGGTGCGGCCGTGGTCGTCGCGGTGGAGACGCTCTATGCGCGACAAGCGGATGCAAGCGCGTTGCCGCACGGCGTTTGGTGGATCGCGTTGCCTTGCTTGGCGCTCGGCGTTGGGCTCGCGTGGATCGATCGACGGGCGCGGGGCGTGCTATGAACATGGGTCTTGAACCGCGTAAGTTCGGTGAGCGCTTCAGGGCGATCTTTGCCGCCGGCCGCAAAGGGTACACGCCATGACCATCGCCCTCGAATTGCGCGGCATCGCGAAACGGTTCGGTCCGACGCGCGTTCTGCGCGGTATCGATCTGCAAGTGCAAAGCGGCGAACGTCATGCGCTCATCGGCCCGAACGGCGCAGGCAAGTCCACGCTCTTCGACACCATTTCCGGGCGCACCAAACCCGACGAAGGGCGCATCGTGGCAATCGGTATCGACATCACCGGTCGCGCGCCGCAACGCATTAGCCGAATGCTTGCGCGCAGCTTCCAGACGACGAGCGTCTTCACCGGCTTGAGCGTGCTCGACAATTTGCGTTGTGCGGCGTTGGGCTCGGCTTCGTCGCGCATGATCGATCGCTGGCTGCCGTCGCGCGCGCTCGAAGACCGCGCCCGCGCCATGCTCGATGCCATCGGCCTGGCCGCTCACGCCGACGTACCCGCCGCACGGCTCACGTATGCCGAACAGCGCGCGCTCGATCTTGGCATCGCGCTCGCCACCGATGCGCCGCTCATTCTCCTCGACGAACCCACGGCGGGGATGAACCGCGCGGAGGCATCGCGCGCGCTGGCGCTGATTCGGGCGACGACGCAAGGGCGCACGCTCGTCGTCATCGAGCACGACATGGACGCGGTGTTCGGCCTCGCGGATCGCATCTCCGTGCTGGTTCAAGGGCGCGTGATCGCCACCGGCACGCCTGCGGCGATTCGCGACGATCGCGCGGTGCGCGAGGCGTATCTGGGGGAATCGCGATGAGCGCCGGGTTGCGTATCCACGATCTGCGCGCGTGGCATGGCGCGGCACAGGTACTGCACGGCGTGAACCTGTCGATAGCCGAAGGCGAGATCGTCGCGCTCGTGGGCCGCAATGGTTCGGGGCGCTCGACGCTCGCGAAGTCCATCATGGGCCTCGTGCGCTGCGAGGGCGAGATGCGGTTTCGCGATGCATCGCTCGTCGGGCTGCGGCCGTTTCGCATCGCGCGCATGGGAATTGGCTACGTGCCTGAAACGCGCGATGTGTTTCCGGGCTTGAGCGTGCGCGACAATCTCGTGCTCGGCGAGCGTCCGGGCACGCGCTTCAGTGTGGACGATGCTTATCGCCTCTTCCCCGTGTTGCGGGAGCGCGCGCGAGTGAAGGCCGGCGCGTTGTCGGGCGGCGAACAGCAAATGCTGGCGCTGGCGAGAACGCTGGCGGGCGATCCGTCGTTGGTGGTCATCGACGAACCCGGCGAAGGGCTCGCGCCGCAAATGCTGACGCAAGTGGCGGCGTGCCTCGCGGGTCTGCGCGAACGCGGCGTGGCCATACTGCTGATCGAAGAGCGCCTGACGATCGCGCGCATGCTCGATGCGCGCGTCGCGGTGATGGGGCACGGCGCGGTTCAGTTCGACGGGGCGTTGGGAGAGCTGGAAACACGCGCCGATGTGCAGCGAGAATGGCTGTCGGTGGGTTAACTCACTCCTTGCTATCCCGATCCACAATCCACTCATGCTTCGGATCGTTTTTAAAGTGCCACGTGCGCTTATCGCCCGCCATCACGTTGAGATAATAATTATCGTAGCCATAAGGCACGACGACCGGATGATACCCACGCGGCACCATCACCACGTCGCGGTTCTCCACCGCCAGGGTTTCGTCGAGATCGCGCTCGTCGGTATAAACACGCTGAAACGCAAAGCCCTGCGGCGGATTCAGCCGATGGTAATAAGTCTCCTCCAGCGAACTTTCGACAGGCACGTTGTCCTGATCGTGCTTGTGCGGCGGATAGCTCGACGCATGGCCGCTCGGCGTACGCACTTCGACCACGAGTAACGACTCTGCGGCCTCGGTCTGCGGAAGAATATCGCACACGTGTCGCGTATTCGCGTTCTTGCCGCGCGTCGAACGCTTCATTTGCGAGGGCTCGATGAGTCGCGGCGGATACACGCCCGTCGCCGGCGCGCTCGCCACACCGAGTTCCGTTTCGCGCTCCGCCCGCACGATTGCCGCGAGCTTCGGCGGTACGTAGACGGCATAGGGCGCGGCGTCTTCGAACACACTGTCGCGCGAGCCGATGGACTGCCAGTGCTCGTCGCCCGCCTCGACGCTCACCGTGCCCGTCAGCACGACGATGCAGCTTTCGCGCCCGGCGTCGTAGACATGCAGCACTTCACCTTCTTCCAGCCGGTACGCCGCGAAGCCGACATGCTTCCAGCCAGCGGATTCCGGTGTCACACGCGCGATCGTCTGGCCTTCGCGCGATGCCTTCACTAACAGGCTCATGCCGTCTCCTTGAATGTGGCATCGACAAGTGTGCGCAACGTGCGATAACCCTTGTCGGCATACTCGAAACTCCGCGCGATCACCGGGTCCTGCTCCGCTTCCACGACGAGCCAGCCGTCGTAATCGTGCTCGGCCAGACACGCGACGATGCCGGGATAATCCACCGCGCCATCGCCCGGCACGGTGAAGGCGCCATTGATGACCGCATCGAGAAAACTCCAGTTGCGATTGCGCGCCAGCTTCACGATCTCCGGGCGCACGTCCTTGCAATGCACATGGCACACGCGCGCAATATGCTTGCGCAGCGTGGTCAATGCGTCGCCGCCCGCGAAGGTGATGTGGCCCGCATCGAAAAGAAGGCCCACCGCGTCGCTGGTCTCCGCCATCAGACGGTCGACGTCCGCGGGCGTCTCCACATACGCGCCCATGTGATGATGATAGGCGACCCGAACGCCTCGTGACAGCGTGTATTCCGCGAAACGATTCAGCCGCTCGGCATACTGTTGCCACTGCGCATCCGCAAAGAAACGCGGGCGCTGATAGAGCGGGCGCGGCGCGCCTTGAATGGAATTCGCCACTTCGCCATAGACCATCACCTTCGCGCCGTTTTGCGCGAGCAAGTCGAGATGGGCACCCACGGCTTCGATCTCTTCTTCCGCGCTGCGCTCGGCGAGTCTGCCCGAGTACCAGCCCGACACCAGCGCGAGGTCGTATTGCGCCAGCAGCGTCTTGAGCGCCTGCGGCTCGCGCGGAAACTTGTTGCCGAGTTCGAAGCCTTCGTAACCGATCCGCCGGCCTTCGGTCAGCGCGACGGACAAGGGCGTCTCGCCGCCGAGCGATGGCAAATCGTCGTTCATCCACGACAAGGGATTGATTCCGATCCGTACGTGCAAAGACATGTGCGCGGTCCTAGATAGAGTTGCCTTCGCTGCGTGCTTTCAACGCGCGCTCGTAACGCTCGCGCGCCGACAAGACCGCATCGCGATCCGATACCTCGGGCACCGCGACTTCCCACCACCATCCGCCTTCGTCGGTCGTGCGCGCGGGGTCGGTGTCGATGGAGATGAGGTAGCTGCGCTCGGCGGCGCGCGCGCGTTGCATCGCGGCCTGCAAGTCGTCGATGCTCGCCACATGCTCCGACAACGCGCCGAGCGCACGCGCGTGCATCGCGAAATCGATGGTCGGTGCGCCGAGCGAGCCTTGCTTGCAGTCGTCGATCAGGTTGTTGAAGGGCGCGCCGCCGCATGCCTGTTGCAAACGGTTGATGCAGCCATAGCCGCGATTGTCGAGCAACACGACGATCAGCTTCGCGCCGAGCATGACGGAGCTCGCCAACTCGCTGTTCATCATGAGATAGCTGCCGTCGCCGACGATCACGATCACCTCGCGCTCCGGCCGCGCGAGCTTCGCGCCCAGACCGCCCGCGATCTCGTAGCCCATGCATGAATAACCGTATTCGACGTGATAGCCGCCCGGCGCGCTCGTGCGCCACAGCTTCTGCAGGTCGGCCGGCAAGGTGCCCGCCGCGCACACGACGATATCGTCAGCCGGCGAATCGGCTTTCGAGCGCTGCACCGCGCCGATGACATCCGCTTCGCGCGGCAAGGCGTTGTCGGCGACGGGCGTGTTCGTCACGTGCGCGACAGTCTCGCGCCAGTCGTCGGCGAGACGTTTGGCGCGCGTGGTCCACTGCGACGACGCGCGCCAGTCGCCGAGCGCTTCGGAAAGCGCATCGAGTGCGAGGCGTGCATCGGCTTCGACGCTCAGCGCGTCTTGCTTCAGGGCATCGAAAGGATTGGCGTTGATCGAAACGAGTTGCGCATGCGCAAAGAGCGTGTTCGATCCCGTGGTGAAGTCCTGCAAGCGCGTGCCGACCGCGAGCACGCAATCGCTCGATTGCGCGAGTTCATTCGCCGATGCCGCGCCCGTCACGCCGATTCCGCCCGCGTTTAGGGCGTCGTCCCAAGCGAGCGCGCCTTTGCCTGCCTGCGTTTCTGCGACGGGCACGCCATGCTTGTGCGCGAAGGCGCGCAACGCGTCGGTGGCGAGGCCGTACAGCACGCCGCCGCCCGAGACGATCAGCGGTTCGCGCGACTCGCGCAAGGCCGCTGCGGCGCGCGCGATTTCATGCGGTGACGGCGCGCTCGCATGGAACTCGACCACACGCGGCTCGAAGAACGAAGCGGGATAGTCGTAGGCCATCGCCTGCACGTCCTGCGGCAGCGCGAGCGTGACGGGACCGCAGAGCGCGGCATCGGTAAGCACGCGGATCGCGCGCGGCAACGCGCTCAACAACTGCGCCGGATGCACGATGCGATCGAAATAACGCGATACGGCCTTCAAGGCATCGTTCGCGGAAACGCCGCCGTCGTGTGCGTCCTCGACTTGTTGCAGAACCGGATCGGGCGCGCGCGACACGAAGATGTCGCCCGGCAGAAGCAGCACCGGCAGCCGGTTCACATGCGCGAGCGCGGCCGCCGTCACGAGATTGGTGGCGCCCGGCCCGATGGACGTCGTGACAGCCATCATGCGGCGCCGCATACGCGCCTTCGCAAACGCGATCGCGCTATGCGCCATGGCTTGCTCGTTGTGCGCGCGATACGTCGGCAATTCCTCGCGATGCCGATACAACGCCTCGCCGATGCCCGCGACATTGCCGTGCCCGAAAATTGCGAAGACGCCGCCGAAGAGCGCCTCGCCGCTTTCCGTGCGCAGCGCGGCGAGATAGCGCACGAGCGCCTGCGCGGTGGTCAGCCGGATGGTAGCGTGCTGATTCATGCTGCTTGCTCCTGTCTTGGCTGCACGGCATTCAGCGACGCGCGCGCCTCGCGCCATGCGGAAATCAGCGTTTCGAACGTGTGGCGAACGCGCGCGATCAACTCGTTGTCGCCGATTTCACCCGCGAGCCATGCGCGGCTCGGCTCGTGAAAGATGGTGCGTCCGACCGTGAAGCCCTTGCACGTTTTGGACGATGCCGCCGCCTTGAAGCCATCGCGCAACTGATCGACCGCCGCCGAGAGCCCGAGCAGCACGACGCCGCGGCAATACGGATCGCGCTCGGCAATCAGCGCATCGACGGCCTGCCATTGCTGTGCGCTCATCGGTTCGAGCTTCCACCATTCGGGATAGATGCCGAGGTTGTAGAGGCGCTTCAATGCGCGATACGCCGTGTCGTCCTCCACGGGCGGTCCGTTCTTCGGCACGATCACTTCGAGCAGCAGTTCATTGCCGCTCGCCTGTGTCGCATCGTAGAGCGTGCGCAGTTGCGCTTCCTGTTCGAGGCGCACGTCATGCGGATGATCGGGGTGATAGTGCACGAGACACTTCGCGATATGCTCGCGCGGCCATTCGATGAGCGTCGTGCCGACGTCGCGGCCGTGATCGAACACGAGCGGCATCGAGCCCGGCAACTCGACCGGACGGCCGATCCACCAGCCGCGGCCAGTCGCGGCATTGAGCGCATCCTGTCCGTAGCGGTCGTCGATCAATACGCCGATACGGCCGGCCAGTCCGCGTTCTTCTTCCGTCTTCGCGACGGCATCGACGAAAAGACCCTTCAGCTTCGCAATGCGCGTTTCGTTTGCGCCGGTCTGCTGCGCAAGCTCGAAAAACTGGTTGCGATGATCGAACGCGAAGCCGAGCACTTCGTCCCATTGCTTGCGCCTGGGGCTCACGCGATGCAGACGCGCGAGGCCCGCATCGCGATCCGGACGGCGCATGCGTGCCGGGTCTTCTTTTGCGGCCGCGAGGAAGTACACGAGTTCCTCGGGCGTGGGCATGGCGGGCGCGCAGCCGTGACGCGAAACGACGAGCGCGCCGCACGCATTTGCCGCGCGCGCGCACGCTTCGAGCGATTCGTCGCGCAGCCAGCCCGAGAGGAAGCCGGACGCGAACGCATCGCCCGCGCCGAGCACGTTGAGCACTTCGACTTCGACGCCGCCATGAATGGGCGCATCGTCGATGGAAGCGGGCACCGCGCCTTCGATGATCGAGCAGCCGAGCGGCCCGCGCTTCACGACGAGCGTGGCATGAGTAACGGTACGAACCATGGCGAGCGCATCGATCAGATCGTCCTTGCCGCCCGCAATCCGGAACTCTTCTTCCGTCCCGATCGCGAGATCGATCAGCGGCAGGATATGCAGCAAATGCGCGGTGACGCTTTCATCGGCGACGAAGCGCGTTTCGCCGTCGGCCTTGCCTGTCAGACCCCACAGCACCGGCCGATAATCGATGTCGAGAATCGTGCGCACGTTGTTTCGGCGCGCGTATTCGAGCGCGCGGCGGCTCGTGCGATTCACCTGTTCCGTGGAGAAGTGCGTGCCCGTGATGAGCAATGCCTTCGACGAGGCGATATACGCTTCGTCGAAATCGTTTTCGTCCACGGCCATGTCGGCGCAATTCTCGCGATAGAACACGAGCGGAAAGGTATCGCGATCTTTTATGCCGAGCAGCACGAGCGCGGTGAGACGCTCGAAGTCCGTGCGCACGTGGCTCACGTCGCAGCCTTCGCCCGCGAGTGTTTCGACGAGAAAGCGTCCCATGTGATCGTTGCCGACGCGCGCGAGCATCGACGACTTGAGCCCCAACCGCGCGCAACCGAACGCGATATTCGCCGACGACCCGCCGAGATACTTCGCAAACGTCGCGACGTCTTCGAGCCGCGCGCCGACCTGTTGCGCGTAGAGATCGACCGCGAGGCGGCCGAGGCACACGATATCGTGCGCACGGTCCGCTGCAAAACGTGAGGTGTGTTGTTCTGGCATGGCTTGTTGTCCTCGATCCTCAGATCGTCGCGCCTTCGAGTTCGTTGATCATCGTCTGCATCTCGGCGCCGCCCGCCATCATGTCGAGCACTTCGTTCTTCGAGATGGTGTCCTTGGTGTAGGTGCCCATCGAGCGGCCGCGATTGAGCAGCGTGAAGGAGTCGCCGATCGGATAAGCGTGGTGCACGTTGTGCGTGATGAAGATCACGGAAATGCCTTTTTCGCGCGCCTTGTGAATCAGCTTCAGCACGTTGAAGCTCTGCTTCACCCCGAGCGCGGCGGTCGGTTCGTCGAGAATCAGCACGCGTGCGCCGAAGTGAATGGCGCGCGCAATCGCGAGACATTGCTTCTCGCCACCGGACATGGTGCCGATAGGCTGATGCGGATCGCGTACGTTGATGCCCATTTCCGCGAGCTTTGCCTGCGAAGTCTCCGCGGCAAGATCGAGATCCATCACGCTGAAGAGACCGAAGCGTTTCTTCTGCGGCTCGCGGCCCATGAAGAAATTGCGCGCAACGGACAAGAGCGGCACGAGCGCGAGATCCTGATAAACCGTGGCGATGCCCAAATCCAGCGCTTCCTTCGGCGACTCGAAGCGCACTGGCTTGCCATCGACGAGATAGTCGCCGGCGGACGGCGTATGCACGCCCGCCAGCGTCTTGATGAGCGTGGACTTGCCCGCGCCGTTATCGCCCAGCAGGCAATGCACTTCGCCGCGTCGCAGGCGCAAGGTCACGCCGTTCAATGCGATGACCTTGCCGAAAAACTTGCTGACGTTTTCCAGCGCGAGAATGTTGTCGTCGTTCATGGCGTTGGCCTCACTGAGCTTGCGATACGCGACGGCGCACGTAGTGATTGAACAGCACGGCGAGCAGCAGCATCACGCCGAGAAAGACGCGGAACCAGTCGGAACTCACGTTCGTATAAGTGATGCCGATCTGCACGACGCCGAAGATGAGCGCGCCGAAGCACGCGCCGACGACCGAGCCATAACCGCCCGTCAAAAGCGTCCCGCCGATGACCGCCGCGATGATCGCCTCGAATTCCTTCTGCAAGCCGCGATCGGCCGCTGCCGAGCCGATATCGCACACCTGCAGCACGGCGAAGAGACACGAGCAGAAGGCGGTGAGCACGAACAGCGAAATCTTCACGCGCCGTACCGGCACGCCGACGTTCTTGGCCGCGTTGGCGTCGCCGCCGACCGCGAGAATCCAGTTGCCGTAGCGCGTCTTGGCGAGCACGAAGGCGCAGACGGCGGCGAGCGCGAGCCACCAGATGATGACCTTCGGAATGCCCGGCACGAGCGGCTGGCCGTTATCGAGCAACTGACCGATCCCCATGTGCGCGAGCCACGCGAAGAGGCCGTGCAGCGCGACGCCGCGAAAGAGCGTGTCGGCGAGCCAGTCTTGTTGAGCGAGATCGCCGACACCGGAAATGATGGTGCGATCCGCGAACATGATCGAGAGCGCGAGCGTGAGGCCGCGCAGGATGAACAGAAACGCGAGCGTGACGATGAACGAAGGCAGCCGCGTCTTCATCACGAGGTAGCCGTTCAACGCGCCGAGCAGCATGGAAGCGACGAACGCGAAGAGAATCGACAGCGAGAACGGCCAGTGCAGATAAACCGAGGGCAGCGCGACCATCATGCCCGCGAAGCCGATCATCGAGCCGATGGACAGATCGAACTCGCCCGCGATCATGAGAAGACACGCGCCGACCGCGAGCAAGCCGAGGTAGGCCGCGACCTGCGACCAGTTCATCACGCCGTCGAGGTTGAACATGCCCGACGAACCCGCCGCGAAGCCGAACACGATGAACACGAGCACGGTGCCCGAGATCGCGGCGAACTCCGGCCGGTTCAGCAGATGGCCGAACCACGATTGCCGGCGCACGCGTTCGTCCGAGGGCTTTGCTGCCTCCTGCGTCTCGGCCGACTCTGGCTGTGGATTCGCATGTGGAGGGTAATGCTTGCCGGCTACGCCCATGATGGCTCCTTGACTGATACCGATGCGCGCGCTCCTGCCGCGTCGGGAATAGACGCAGCAGACACACGACGTTCCGCGGAAATGCAGTGATAGCGGGCGGCGCTGAAAAGACGGCCGCCCTGAACGGTCAACGATATTGACCGGCGTATTTCACGACCTTGTCGAGATTCTCTTTGGTGATGAAGCCCGGACCCGAACGAATGTTCTTCGGTCCATACGACGGCGCGAGGCCATACGTTTCGAGACGCGCCTTGAACTTCGGATTCGCTTCGAGAATCTGGCGAATCTTCACCGGGTCCGTGGTGTGATCCTTCTTGACGATAGCGAGCACGGCCACGGGGATATAGCCCTGCAAGTACGGTTGCTGATCGATTGCGAACTTGATCGTGCCGTCCTTGATGCCCTTCGCGATGTCATCGGAAAAGTCGAAGGTCACGAAATAGAGCTTGTTTTGCAGGCCCATTTGCGTGACGGCCTTGAGCGTCGCCGAGGCGGGCGTGGGTCCGAGCGTGAGTACAGCCTGCGTATCGGGATGATTGCGCAGGTAAGCCGACACCTTCGACTGAATCTCCGTCGGGTCCTGACCGGAGTCGATGGTGGACGCCTTGTAGTCGACGCCGATGGCTTCCGCGAAGCCACGGCAGCGGTCGAATGACACCGTGTTGGTCGCGATATGGTTCACGCACAGGAACGACTTGACGCCCGCGGCCTTCGCCTTTTCGCCTGCGGCCTTGCCCGCGACGTATTCCGGCTGGCCGATATGCATGATCGCATTGAGTTGCTCGCTTTGCTCTTCGGTGCCCGAGTTGATCGTGACGAGCGGAATCTTCTTCGCCGTCACCTTGTTGAGCGCGCTCTTCAATACGTCGAAGTCCGCGATGGTGGTGATCACGCCGTCGTAATTACGCGCGGCGGCCTGCTCGATGAGACGCGACATATCGGCAATGTCGCCGTTGGGCGGATTGCGATAGTCGGTCTGGACGTTGAAGTCCTCGTCGGCTTGCTTGATCGAATTCTTGATGACGTTCCACCACGAGTCCGAGTCGGGCGCGTGGCTGATGAGGACGAACTTGGCGTCGGGCGCCGCGTGAGCGGGGGACGCCGTCAACAAGGCTGTGCTGCTCAGGATTGCGGCTGCCGCGAGCGCGCGCAACGCGGCTCGGCCATTGCGAATGGTCATTGTCTCCACCTATCTCGGTTTGTTGTTTGATCTGACTTTTCCGCGAGCCGATGCGGCCGTTGCTTGGGGCCGCTTCGAACTCAGCACCAAGAGTAGGCCAAGTTTTCCCGGTCTGCAATAGGAATTGCACCGATGCCATAAATGGAAAATACGTTCCATTTTCCTTGCGGCCTTCCTATAATCGCTTCCACGGCGTCTGCCTTCGCGGCGCCATCGACATGAGCTATCCATGCAGGATGAGACCAGCACCGACGTGCAGAGCGTCGACGATCTGATGCAGCGCATCACCGACGCTTACGACACGTTGCCGCGTCAGTTGAAGAACGTCGCGACGTATATCGAGCAGCATCGGTCGAGCGTGATGATGGATCGTACGAGCGATATCGCCACCGCGTGCGGCGTGCATCCGTCGGCCGTGGTGCGCTTTGCGCAGCGCTTCGGTTTTTCGGGCTTCTCGGACTTGCAGGCCGTGTTCAGGCAGGCGTTCGCGGGCGGCAATGGCTCGCAGCAGAGTTATCAGCAGCGCATTCGCAAACTCATCGACGAAAAGGCGGGCGATGCCTCCGGTGTCTCCGTGGCGCGCGAATTCATCGCGGCGAGCCGCACGGGACTCGACGAACTCGAAGCCGGTCTCGACGACGAACAGTTCGACGCCGCCGTGGAAATGCTCGAACACGCGGAGAACATCTATGTGATCGGCGTGCGGCGCTCGTTCGCGGTGGCGAGCTATATCGTCTACGCGTTGCAGCACACGAGAAAGCGCGTGCATTTGATCTCCGGCATCGGCGGCATGTTCCGCGAACAGGTCAAGAGCGTGAGAAAGGGCGACGTGGTCGTGGCCATCAGCTTCGCGCCTTATGGCAAGGAAACGCAGTATTGCGTGCGCGCCGCGCAGCATCACGGCGCGAAGACGCTCGTGATCACCGACAGCCAGCTTTCGCCGCTCGCGCGTCACGCGAGCGCGAGTCTGCTCGTGAAGGAGGGCAGCGCGTTCGCGTTCCGCTCGCTCACGAGCACCATTTGCTTGTGCCAGGCGCTGTTCATCGCGCTCGCGTACCGGCTCGAACTCAACGTAGAAGAATCCAAGGAGACAGGCGGCTATGACGATTGACGTGGCGGTATTCGGAGCAGGGCGCATTGGCAAGATTCACGCGGCCAATCTCGCGCGGCAGCCTGGCGTGCGCCTCAAGTATGTCGTCGATGTGAACCGCGAGGCCGCGTCGGCGCTCGCTGCGCAATACGGCGCGCAAGTCGCCGATGTGGATGCCGCCATGGGCGACGCCTCGGTGGGCGCGACGGTCGTCTGTTCGAGCACGGACACGCATGCGGACCTGATCCTCGCATCGGCGGCGCAAAAGAAGCACGTGTTCTGCGAGAAGCCCGTGGACCTCACGCTCGAACGCGCGCGCGCCTGCGCCGATGCCGTGCAGAAAGCGGGCGTGGTCTGCATGATCGGCTTTCAGCGGCGCTTCGACCCAACTTTCTCGGCATTGAGGGCGCGCGTGGAAGCGGGCGAGATCGGCGAACCGGAAATGCTGATCGTGACGAGCCGCGATCCGGGCGCGCCGCCCGTGGAATACATCAAGCATTCGGGCGGCATCTTCAAGGACATGCTGATCCACGACTTCGACATCTTCCGCTGGATGCTCGACGACGAAGCCGACACGCTGCACGCCACGGGCAGTTGTTTGTCCGATCCCGCCATCGCGGATGCCGGCGATATCGATTCGACAGCCGTCACCATCCGCACGAAACGCGGACGCCTGTGCCAGATCAACACGGCGCGGCGCTCGGGCTACAGCTACGATCAGCGCTTCGAGGTGCTCGGCAGTCTCGGCATGCTGCAAGCGGGCAACGTGCGTCCGACCGAAGTGACGGCATATTCGACCAAGGACGTGTCGAGCGACGTGCCCGAGGCGTTCTTTCTCGAACGGTATCGCGCGGCGTATGCCGCGGAAATCGCGCATTTCTTCGATGCCGTGACCAATGGGAAGCCCGTGCGCACCACTGTTGCCGACGGCCTCAAGGCGCTCGAACTCGCCGAGGCCGCGACGCTTTCGTGGCGCGAAAAGCGCATCGTGAAGCTCGGGGAGAACGCGGCATGAGCGCGGTGCGGGTGGGCATTGTCGGGCTGGGGCGGCTCGGCCGCAGACACGCGGAAAACCTCGCGTGGCATGTGCCGGGCGCGCGGCTCGTCGCGGCGTGCAGCCCGGTTGAGCAAGAGCGCGAATGGGCTCGCGACAACCTGCCGGAAATCGCGCTCCATGCCGATTACGCCGACTTGCTGACCGATCCGTCCATCGACGCCGTGTGGCTCGTCACGCCGACTTCGCTGCACGCGCGGCAGATCATCGCCGCGTTGCGCGCGGGCAAACATGTGTTCTGCGAGAAGCCGCTGTCGCTCGATCTCGCCGAATGCGACAGCGTGATCGAGGAACACGCGCGGCATGCGCATCTGCATGTAATGATCGGCTTCGTGCGCCGTTTCGATGCGAGTTATCGAGATGCCTTCGAGCGCATTGGCGAAGGCGCGATCGGCCGGCCGTTCATGGTGCGCTCGCAGACCTGCGACAAGAATGATCCGGATGGTTTTTTCGTGCGCTTCGCGCCGACATCGGGCGGACTCTTTCTCGATTGCAGCGTGCACGACATCGACCTCGCGCGCTGGATGCTCGGTAATCCGAAGCCCAAACGCGTGTTCGCGAGCGGCACGATAGCAATCCACGAAGGCTTGCGCGAATGTGGCGATATCGACAATGGCGTGGGCACGATCGAATTCGACGATGGCCGGCTTGCCGTGCTATTCGCTTCCCGCACGATGGCTCATGGCCACGACACGCAGACAGAAGTCATCGGCACGGCGGGCGCGCTTGCCGTTGGGCGCAATCCGCGTGCGAACCGCGTCGAGATCGCCGATGCACACGGCATGCGAAACGTTTGCACGCCGACTTTCTTCGAGCGCTTCGAAGATGCGTTTTTACGCGAAGCGCAAGCCTTCGTCGCGCTCGTGCGAGATGGCACGCCGACCGGCCTCACGCTCGACGATGCGCGCGAGGCAACGAGGATCGGCATCGCCATGCGGCAGGCATATGAGACCGGGCGCCCGGTGGACTTGTGAACGCTGCGTTAGAATCGGGCCTTCGATGTTTCGCAACACGCAAGGCTTAACGGAATTCAAATCGCGATGGAAGTTCACAAGGAAGTCGACGCGCGCGGGCTCAACTGCCCGTTGCCGATCCTGCGGGCAAAGAAAGCACTCGCCGACATGACGAGCGGCCAGATTCTGAAGGTGCTCGCCACCGACCCCGGATCGCAGCGCGATTTCGCGGCGTTTGCAAGGCAGACCGGCAACGAGATCGTCGAAGTAACCACGCAGGACAAAGTGTTCACCTTTCTAATGCGACGCCGCTGAAAAGGAAAAAGCCCATCACATGACGCGATGGGCTTTTTTTTTCGCCTGCCGACGCGGGCGAATTCAACTTACTTCAACTCAGCTAGCCAGGTTCGGCGAGCGCGTGCGCAAATACTCGTCGAAGTCTTTCGACACTTCCGGATGGCGCAGCGCGAATTCCACCGTCGCCTTCAGATAGCCGAGCTTGCTGCCGCAGTCGAAGCGCGTGCCGTGGTACTTGTACGCGAGCACTTGTTCGTCCGACAGGAGCGACATGATGGCGTCCGTCAGTTGCAGTTCGCCGCCCGCGCCGGGCTTGATCGAGCGGATGTGATCGAAAATGCGGGGCTTCAGCACATAGCGGCCGACGACGCCGAGGTTCGACGGCGCAACGGCCGGTTCCGGCTTTTCGACGATACCCGAGAGCTTGAAGATGTTGTCTTCCCACTCCTTGCCGTCGATGATGCCGTAGGACTTCGAATCTTCCGCCGGGATTTCCTCGACGCCGATCACCGAGCTGTGATAGTGGTCGAAGACTTCGATCATCTGCGACATCACGGGCGGCTTGCCGTACAGCAAGTCGTCCGCGAGGATCACGGCGAACGGGTTGTCGCCGACGAGCTTTTCGGCACACAACACCGCGTGGCCGAGACCGAGCGCTTCGGCCTGACGCACGTAGAAGCAATCGACATGGCTCGGCTTGATGCTGCGCACGAGTTCGAGCAGCTTGTCCTTGCCGCGCGCTTCCAGTTCGGCTTCGATCTCATAAGACTTGTCGAAGTGGTCTTCGATCGCGCGCTTGCTGCGCCCGGTCACGAAGATCATTTCGGTGATGCCGGCGGCCATTGCCTCTTCCACCGCATATTGAATCAGCGGCTTGTCGACGACGGGCAGCATTTCTTTCGGGCTCGCCTTGGTCGCGGGGAGGAACCGAGTGCCGAGACCCGCGACGGGGAAAACCGCTTTGGTAACTTTTAGCATGTGATAACCCTGATCCTCTTAATCATTTGGAACGTCGAGCAGTTGGGCGAACGGACGAACATCCCCGATCACGCGGCGATGCTACTTCACGACAGCCCAATCAGACAGGCAGCCGCAAAATTTGCGCCCGAAGCTTCTCGATAGTGGTTTCGTATTCTGCCAGCCTTTTTCGCTCCTGTTCAACGACGGCGGGCGGCGCTTTTGAAACAAAGCTTTCATTTCCGAGCTTCGCGTTACATTTGCCTGCTTCGACAGTCAGGCGGTCTACTTCCTTCGTGAGACGCTCGCGTTCGGCGGCGACATCGATCTCCACCTTCAGCACGAGTTTGTTCGCGCCGACGATCGCCACCGGCGCACCTTCCGCTTCGGCGTCGAGCGCGGCTTCGTCGTCGATGATCTTCACTTCGGCAAGACGCGACAGTGCGGCGACGTACGGCGCAAACGTATGGAGACGCGCGGCGTCGCCATGTGCGAGCAGCGGCACCTTCACCGCGGGCGACAGGTTCATTTCGCCGCGCAGATTACGGCATGCGTCGATGACAGCCTTGAGTTCGGACGCCCACTGTTCCGCCGTTTCGTCGATCTTCTTCGTCTCGGCGCGCGGATAGGCCTGCGTCATGATCGACAACTCGCCTTCCTTCGTGCCTTCGGGCAAAACGTCGGTCAGCGGCGCCACCTTCTGCCACAGCGCTTCCGTGATGAACGGGATGATCGGATGCGCGAGCCGCAGCACCGTCTCCAGCACGCGCAACAGCGTGCGGCGCGTGGCGCGCTGCTGCTCGGGCGTACCGGCCTGGATCTGCACCTTCGCGAGTTCGAGATACCAGTCGCAGTATTCGTCCCAGACGAACTTGTAAATTGCGCTCGCAACGTTGTCGAAGCGATAGTCCGCGAAACCCTTTTCGACTTCCGCTTCGACGCGCTGCAGGAGCGACACGATCCAGCGGTCCGCCTGCGAATAATCCGTGTAGCCGCCGGGGCCGCAATCGCCCGGCTTGCAGTCGCCGGGGTTCGCAAAGCCGCAATCGTGGCCTTCGCAATTCATCAACACGAAACGCGTGGCGTTCCAGAGCTTGTTGCAGAAATTGCGATAACCCTCACAGCGTGCCAGATCAAAATTCACATTGCGACCCAGCGTGGCCATGGAAGCCATCGTGAAGCGCAGCGCGTCGGTGCCGAAGGCCGGGATGCCTTCCGGAAATTCCTTACGCGTTTTCTTTTCGATCTGCGCGGCGGCCTTCGGATTCATGAGGCCGGCGGTGCGCTTGGCGACGAGCGGTTCGAGCTCGATGCCATCCACGATATCGATGGGATCGAGCGTATTGCCCTTGCTCTTCGACATCTTCTGGCCTTCCGCGTCGCGCACGAGGCCGTGCACGTAGACCGTGTGGAACGGCACCTTGCCGGTGAAGTGCGTGGTCATCATCACCATCCGGGCAACCCAGAAGAAAATGATGTCGAAGCCCGTCACGAGCACGGTGGACGGCAGGAATGCGTTCAGTTCCCTGGTTTCGTCCGGCCAGCCGAGCGACGAGAAGGGCACGAGCGCGGACGAGAACCACGTATCGAGCACGTCTTCGTCGCGGCGCAGCGCACCTTCGTAGCCCTTGGCGTCGGCTTCGGCGCGCGCTTCGTCTTCCGTCTTCGCGACGAAGATCTCGCCGTTTTCGCCATACCACGCGGGAATCTGATGGCCCCACCACAACTGGCGCGAGATGCACCAGTCCTGGATGTTTTCGAGCCATTGGTAGTAAGTCGTGGTCCAGTTCTCGGGCACGAACTTGATCTGCCCGCCGCGAACCACGTCCAGCGACGTTTCCGTGATCGACTTGCCCGGATTGAACGTGCCTTCCGGCGCGGCCTTGGTCATTGCGACGAACCACTGGTCGGTCAGCATCGGCTCGATGACCACGTTGGTGCGGTCGCCGCGCGGCACCATGAGCTTGTGCGGCTTCACGGACTCGAGCAGGCCGAGCGCTTCGAGATCTTTCACCACTTCCTTGCGCGCGTCGAAGCGATCCATGCCGCGATATTTCGCGGGCGCGTTGTCGTTGATCTTCGCGTCGAGCGTGAGGATTTCGATCTGCGGCAGCTTGTGGCGCTGGCCGACCGCGTAGTCGTTGAAGTCGTGCGCGGGCGTAACCTTCACGACGCCCGTGCCGAACTCGCGGTCCACGTAGTCGTCCGCGATCACCGGAATCTCGCGGTCGCCAAGCGGCAGCACGACCGTCTTGCCGATCAGATGCCGATACCGCTCGTCTTCCGGATGCACCATCACCGCAACGTCGCCGAGCATGGTTTCGGGCCGCGTGGTCGCGACCGTCAGATGGCCCGAGCCGTCGGGCAGCGGGTACTTGATATGCCAAAGGCTGCCGTTTTCTTCCTCGCTGATGACTTCGAGGTCGGACACGGCCGTGCCCAGCACCGGGTCCCAGTTCACGAGCCGCTTGCCGCGATAGATGAGCCCTTGCTTGTACAAGGTCACGAAGACGTCGCGCACGGCGGCGGACATCTTGTCGTCCATCGTGAAGTATTCGCGCGACCAGTCGATGGAAGCGCCCAGACGCCGTACCTGATTCGTGATGGTCGAGCCGGATTCCTGCTTCCACGCCCAGACGCGCTTCAGGAATTCCTCGCGGCCGAGGTCATGGCGGGAGATTTTTTTGGCGTCGAGCTGGCGTTCGACGACGATCTGCGTGGCAATGCCCGCGTGGTCCGTGCCCGGCACCCACAGCGTGTTTTCGCCGAGCATGCGGTGATAGCGCGTCAGGCCGTCCATGATGGTCTGGTTGAACGCGTGACCCATGTGCAGCGTGCCGGTGACATTCGGCGGCGGCAGTTGAATGGAGAAATTCTTCGCGCCTTCCTGGAAGGTCGGGGCGGAGTAGCCGCGTTTTTCCCATTCCGGGCCCCATTGGGACTCGATGTTCTGAGGCTCGAAGCTCTTCGCAAGCGTGTTGTCGCTCATCGTGAAATCTGCCGAAAAATGCGTGAAAAGTGCGGGGTAATCCCTGATTATAAGGTTCGAGCGAGTCAATCGGACGAATTCGGGGTGGCTTGCGGCCAGGCGCGGATGCCAGGCGCCGGCGACGCCATCGGCGCGGTCTTATAATGGTCGGCCCGCCGCCAGAGACTTTGGCCCGCTTTTCGCCGTCCACCTGCTCCCATGCCCGACCTGCTCGCGAACCTCAACCCCGAACAACTCGCCGCCGTGACGCTGCCCAACGAGCCCGCGCTGATTCTCGCCGGCGCGGGCAGCGGCAAGACGCGCGTGCTCATCACGCGAATCGCGTGGCTGATCCAGCAGGGCTACGCGTCGCCGCCGACCATTCTCGCCGTGACCTTCACGAACAAGGCCGCGCGCGAAATGATGTCGCGGCTCTCGGCGCTCTTGCCCATAGACACGCGCGGCATGTGGATCGGCACCTTCCACGGCCTGTGCAACCGCATGCTGCGCGCGCATTATCGCGACGCGGGGCTGCCGCAGACTTTCCAGATTCTCGATACCGCCGATCAGCTCTCCGCCATCAAGCGGCTGATGAAAGGGCTCAATGTCGACGACGAAAAATATCCGGCGAAGAACCTTCAGTACTTCATCAACAACGCGAAAGAGCAGGGCTTGCGTCCGAAAGACGTGGACGCCACGGACGCCTTCAACCGCAAGTTCGTCGAACTGTACGAAGCCTACGATCAGCAATGCCAGCGCGAAGGCGTCGTGGATTTCCCCGAACTGCTGTTGCGCTGCCACGAACTGCTCGCGTTCAATGCGCCGCTGCGCGCACATTATCAGGCGCGCTTTCGCAATATCCTCGTCGACGAGTTTCAGGACACCAACAAGCTGCAGTACGCGTGGCTCAAGCAGCTCGCGGGCGAGAGCAACGCCATCTTCGCGGTCGGTGACGACGACCAGTCCATCTACGCGTTTCGCGGCGCGAACGTCGGCAACATGCACGACTTCGAGCGCGAATTCCGCGTGCGCAATCTCATCAAGCTGGAGCAGAACTATCGCTCGCACGGCCATATTCTCGATACCGCGAACTTCCTGATCGCCAACAACTCGCGGCGGCTCGGCAAGAACCTGCGCACGGATGCGGGGCACGGCGAACCGGTGCGCGTCTACGAAGCCGCGACGGATTCGCAGGAAGCGGGCTGGATCGTCGAGGAGATCAAGGCGCTCATCAATACGGGTCTCGCGCGCGGGGAGATTGCGGTGCTGTACCGGAGCAATGCGCAGTCGCGGACCATCGAGCACACGCTCGTGAACGCGGGCATTGCGTATCGCGTGTATGGCGGCTTGCGCTTCTTCGAGCGTCAGGAAGTGAAGCATGCGCTCGCGTATCTGCGTCTGATCGACAACCCGAACGACGACACGGCGTTTGCGCGCGTGGTCAATTTCCCGACGCGCGGCATCGGTGCGCGCTCCATCGAGCAACTCGCCGACGCCGCGCGTCTCTACAACTGTTCGATGGCCGCCGCCGTGCCCTACGTCACGGGAAAGGCAGGTTCGAGCCTCGGCGCTTTCGCCACGCTCGTCGCGAAGATGCGCGCCGAAACGCAGCAGATGAGTCTGCCGGAAACGGTCGAATACGTCGTGCGCGCGAGCGGTCTCGCCGCGTTCTACGAGACCGAGCGCGAAGGCCAGGACCGTCTGGAGAACTTGCAGGAAGTGGTCAACGCGGCGGCGGCGTTCGTGAGCGAGGAAGGCTACGGGCTCGATACCCCCGCGCGGTCCGTGCCGCTGCGCCCCGGCGCGACGGCGGCGCCGGAAATCGTGAGCGAGGACGGCGAGATCGAAGTGCTGGACGCGCCCGGCATTGCCGATCCCGCGCAGAACCCCGACACCATGACGCCGCTCGCGGGGTTTCTCTCGCATGCATCGCTCGAAGCGGGCGACAACCAGGCGCAGGCCGGCCAGGATGCCGTGCAACTCATGACCGTACACGCGGCGAAAGGGCT
The DNA here is from genome assembly GCF_031450875.1 of Caballeronia sp. LZ001. Taxonomy (NCBI): domain Bacteria; kingdom Pseudomonadati; phylum Pseudomonadota; class Betaproteobacteria; order Burkholderiales; family Burkholderiaceae; genus Caballeronia; species Caballeronia sp. LZ001. The sequence continues at coordinate 4,330,291 of NZ_JARTVX010000004.1, forward strand.
GGAATTCACGGCGGTGTTCATCACCGGACTGGAAGAAGGGCTCTTTCCGCACGAGAACAGCGCGCAGGAAACCGACGGCCTCGAAGAAGAGCGGCGGCTCGCTTACGTGGCGATCACGCGGGCGAAAGAGCGGCTTTATTTGTCGTTCGCGCAGAGCCGGATGCTGCATGGACAGACGCGCTACAACATTCGCTCGCGCTTTTTCGACGAATTGCCCGAAGGCTCGCTCAAGTGGCTCACGCCGAAGATCGAGCCGGGCGCGCGTTGGGGCGGGCGCGCGGATAACGCCGGCTGGGGCCGCGACTGGTTCGCGCGCCCAGGCCAGGAGCGCGGCGGTTCGGCTTACGGCGGTTCCGCCGCGTCCGCACCGGCGTTGCCGTCGTTCGCCAACGAGCAGCGCGCGGCGGAAAGCGGCTTCAAGGTCGGACAAGCGGTGTTCCACACGAAGTTCGGCGAGGGCACGGTGATCGGGCTCGAAGGTTCCGGCGGCGATGCGCGCGCGCAGGTTCGCTTCAAGCGGCACGGCGAGAAATGGCTCGCGCTCGCGGTGGCGAAACTGCAAGCGGTCGAATGACGATGCTCGGCATCATGGCGGCGCTGCCGCAGGAACTGGGCGATCTCGTCGCGCAGATGCATGCGGCGGGCGCAGTCGAGACGGTGACGCTCGGTCAGCGCGAGTATCACGTCGGCCACGCGCATGGCGTGCGCGTGGTGGCGACGCTCGCGCGCATCGGCAAGGTCGCGGCGGCGGCGACGGCGAGCGCGCTCATTCACGTGTTCAAGGTCGATGCGATCGTTTTCACGGGCGTCGCGGGCGGCGTGCATGCAAATGTCCGGGTGGGCGACATCGTCATCGGCGACACGCTCCTGCAGCACGATCTCGATGCCTCGCCGCTTTTTCCGCGCTATGAAGTGCCGCTTCTGGCCCGCTCTCATTTCGCCGCCGATCCCAGCTTTTCCGATGCGCTCGCGCTGGCCGCCGCGAGTTTCATCGTCGATGAGGGCCGCGCGCTTGCCGAGCGCTTCGCGGTGCATGCGCCGCGTGTGCATCGCGGGTTGATCGTAAGTGGCGATCGCTTCGTCGCGAGCAACGAAGGCGTGCTGGCGCTGCGCGACGCCTTGCCCGATGCGCTCGCCGTCGAAATGGAAGGCGCGGCGCTCGCGCAGGTTTGTTTCGAACACGCGGTGCCGTGCGCCGTCGTGCGCACCATCTCGGATAGCGCCGATGCCGCCGCGCCTGAATCGTTCGCGGAGTTTCTCGTGGCGATCGCGGGTGCGTATTCGTCGGGGATTCTGGTGCGGTTTCTTCGGTCTGTGCATTAGCTCCAACTCTCGGGGTTTCCCCTTCTGCCGCCAGACAATTTGCCGCTTGTAATTGAGAATGATTCTCAATACAATGCATCACAAGCGCGGATATCGGCGTGCCGCAAAGAAGCGCGAACCGCTGCTTCGACGACCGCCATCCCGGCCTGATCCGAGACACAGCGCTGCCGTCAGCGCTTATCCGTAGCTTTGCATCGGAGCCGAAGCCGGCGCGAAACCGCCGGCTTCGTCCGACCAACGAGGCCCGAACATACATGACCAACGATTCCATTCCCACTGCCATCGGCTTGACGCGCGAGCGGGGCGGCGTATCCGAGGCAGGCGAAATTCACGAGGCGCGCAACGAATGCGCGGTCGCGGCCAACGCCGCAAAAGTGCTCGAAACCACGCGTCACGCGTGGAGCCAGGCATCGGAAGCACCGAAAGAAGCCGCGCGCCGGTTGCCGCGCGCCACGAAACCGAAAAAGCGGGCCGTGCCGCGACAGTCGCGCTGGCCGAGCCTGGTTGCCGCGCTGAATTACTGGAGTCCGAAACCTCTGTGAATGCCGCCAATCTCTATTCAACGCGCGAGTCGCTTTCATCGTCCGTCCCGCTTCCCGATCTCGGTCTCGATGCCCGCATGTTCGACGCCAGCCGCTTTCCGCTCGTGCGCCTGCGCCGACGCGCCGTCAAGCCGGGCTACGCGTTTGCATGGTGCGCGCAGATGCGCCGCCTGCTTGCGCTCAACACGCCCTTCGTGATCGTCGCCGAGCACGACGCCGATGAAACCGCCGACGACATTCGCCTGCGCACCGCGTGGCTGCGCAATCAGCGCGTGCAACTCGCGGCGTATTGCCGGGGCATCGTCGTGATCGAGCCGCGTATCGAGGCGCGCGCGACCACGCGTGAAGCGCTCCGTCATTCGACCGAGGGCAGCGGCGTGCGCACGGTCGTGGTATCGAGCATGCGCGTGGCCGGCGAACTCGCGCCCGTGTTGCTCAAGCATTCGGGCGAAGCGGCAGCGCCGGTGTCGAAGAGTCGCGCGGTCTGAAACGTACGAAGCGTTCGGAGAGGCGAAGCGCGCCTGAATCGATGACACCGATCAGGGCGCGCCCTGTCTAGCAAGGGTTTGCGGGCTGCTCTATGCTCTGTCTTCGTGATGAAGAGATGTCAACGCGGCCGCCCGACGTGGGCGCATGCGGCGTTGGCGGACGCACAGAGACAAGCACAGCCACGCACTTCGCTCAAAGAGGACGCGCATGCCGACTTACCGAGAAGCGTATCGCCGGTCGATCGAGGAACCCGAGGCGTTCTGGGCCGATGAGGCGCGCCGCATCCATTGGCATACGCCTTTCACGCAGGTGCTCGATGCGAGCAACCCGCCGTTCGCGCGCTGGTTCGTCGGCGGCAAGACCAATCTCTGTCATAACGCGGTCGATCGCCATCTCGCCTCGCGCGCGCAGCAAAACGCGCTCGTGTATGTATCGACGGAAACGGGCATCGAGCGCCGTTATACCTACGCCGAACTGCACGCGGAAGTGAACCGCATGGCTGCCGTCATGCGCTCGCTGCACGTGAAGAAGGGCGACCGCGTGCTCATCTATATGCCGATGATCCCTGAAGCGCTCTTCGCGATGCTCGCGTGCGCGCGTCTCGGCGCGGTGCATTCGGTGGTGTTCGGCGGCTTCGCGGCGCCGAATCTGGCGGCGCGCATCGACGATGCGGAGCCCGCGCTCATTGTCACCGCCGATGCTGGCGCGCGCGCGGGCAAGGTGATCGACTACACGCCGCTCGTCGACGAGGCGCTTTCGCGCGCTGAATTCAAGGTGCCGCAAGTGCTTTTGATCGACCGGCAACTGGCGCCCGAGCGGCTGCAGGCGAGCTATCTCGTCTCCTACGAACCCTTGCGCGAAAAATTTTTCGATGCTCACGTGCCGTGCGAATGGCTCGAATCGAACGAGCCTTCGTACGTGCTGTACACGTCCGGCACGACCGGCAGGCCGAAGGGCGTGCAGCGCGATGTCGGCGGTTATGCGGTCGCGCTCGCGGCATCGATGGAGCATATCTTTCAGGGCGCGCCGGGCGACACCATGTTCACCGCGTCCGACATCGGCTGGGTCGTGGGGCACAGCTACATCATCTATGCGCCGCTGATCGCGGGCCTGACCACGGTCATGTACGAAGGCACCCCGGTCCGTCCGGACGGCGGCATCTGGTGGCGGCTCGTGGAGCAGCATCGCATCAACCTGATGTTCACCGCGCCCACCGCGATCCGCGTGCTCAAGAAGCAGGACCCGGCGCTGATGCAAGACGCCGATCTGTCCAGCCTGCGCACGCTGTTTCTGGCGGGCGAGCCGCTCGACGAACCGACCGCGCAATGGATTCAGAGCGCGCTGAGAAAGCCCGTCATCGACAATTACTGGCAGACGGAAACCGGCTGGCCGATGATCGCGATTCCACGCGGCATCGAGGCGTTGCCCTCGAAGCTCGGCTCGCCGGGCGTGCCGTCGATGGGCTTCAACCTTACCTTGCGCAACGAGGCGACCGGCGAGATTTGCGCGCCGGGCGAGAAGGGCGTGGTCGCGTTGGGTTATCCGTTGCCGCCGGGCTGCATGCAGACCGTGTGGGGCGACGATCAGCGTTTCATCGACACCTATTGGACTAGCGTGCCGAACCAGTTGGTCTATTCGACCTTCGACTGGGGCGTGCAGGACGAGGACGGCTATGTGTCGATTCTCGGCCGCACCGATGACGTGATCAACGTGGCGGGGCATCGGCTGGGCACGCGCGAGATCGAGGAGGCGTTGTCCGCGCATCCGGCGGTGGCGGAAGTCGCGGTCGTCGGCGTGACGGATGCCGTGAAGGGCCAGGCCGCCGCTGCGTTCGTCGTGCTGCGCGATGCAAGCCGTCTCGATGCGCCCGGTGCGCGCGCCGGGCTGGAGGCGGAGCTGTGTCACGCGGTGGATGCGCAACTGGGCGCGATTGCGCGTCCGGCGCGCGTGCTTTTCGTGTCGATGCTGCCGAAGACGCGTTCGGGCAAGCTCTTGCGCCGAGCGATCGCGGCGCTGGCCGAAGGGCGCGATCCGGGGGAATTGCCGACTATCGAGGACCCGAGTGCGTTGGGGTTGGTGAAGGCGGCGTTGGAATCGTGAGCGCGAGCAGCGGGCTTTGAATACGCAAGGGCGCTTGCACCTTCACCGGAACGAACCAAGCTGCATCGCCACTTAAAGCACACCGGGGGCGTGATCTCTCGAAGCATCGACGCGCCCGTTAAAGGGAATTACGGCCTGTTAAACCTCAAGCCCTCACCCGCTCCTCGCTCATCTTAGGCAACATCACCGTCAGCACGCCGATCAACGGCAAGAACGCGCAGAGCTTATAAACGAAGTCGATGCTCGTCACATCCGCGAGATGGCCGAGCACTGCCGCGCCCACGCCGCCCATGCCGAACGCAAAGCCGAAGAAGAGGCCCGCCACCATCCCGACCTTGCCGGGAATCAACTCTTGTGCATAGACCAGGATGGCCGAAAACGCGGATGCCAGCACGAGCCCGATGATCACCGACAACACGCCCGTCCAGAACAGATTCACGTAAGGCATGAGCAGCGTGAACGGCGCGACACCGAGAATCGATACCCAGATCACCGCCTTGCGCCCGACCTTGTCGCCAACCGGCCCGCCGATGATCGTCCCCGCCGCCACCGCCGCCAGAAACACGAACAGGTGAATCTGCGCGCTCTGCACCGACACGCCGAACTTGCTGATCAGATAAAACGTGAAGTAACTCGTGATGCTCGCCAGGTAAAAGTACTTCGAGAACACGAGCAGGACGAGCACGCTCATCGCCATCATGACTTTTTGACGCGGCAAGGAATGATGCGCAGCCTGTCCGCGACCCTTCTTCGTCGCGGGATGACGCTTGTACCAGCGGCCGATATTCGCCAGCACGAACATGGCAACGAGCGCCGCGACCGAAAACCACGCAATGCTGCGTTGTCCGTGCGGAATCACGATCAGCGCCGCAAGCAACGGCCCGAGCGACGAACCCGCATTGCCGCCCACCTGAAAGAGCGATTGCGCAAGGCCGTGCCTGCCGCCCGACGCCATGCGCGCAACGCGTGACGATTCCGGATGAAACACCGACGATCCGCAGCCAACCAGCGCCGCCGCGATCAGCAAAGTGCCGAAGTTGCCCGCCACCGACATCAGCAAGAGACCAGACAGCGTGAAACCCATGCCGACCGGCAACGACCACGGTTTCGGATGCTTGTCGGTGTAGAGCCCGACGAGCGGCTGCAGAAGCGATGCGGTGATCTGATAAGTCAGCGTAATCAGGCCGATCTGCCCGAACGAGAGCGAGAACTCGCTCTTGAACATGGGATAGATCGCCAGGATCAGCGACTGGATCATGTCGTTCAGCAGATGCGCGAAGCTGACCGCGCCCAGCACCGAATACACGGTGCGCTGAACGGCAGGCGTGGTGGCCGGTGACGCGCCCGCAGTCGCGGTACTGGCGACCGACGCGCTGCCCGAAGGCGGAAACGCGCCTTTATCGATACTTGTTTGCATGGTGGATGGCGTAAAACGCGTGGAAAAAACGGTTGTCCCAATTCTTGTATTCGCCTGCGACATTTATGCGCAAGCTGAATTTCTGACAAGTGTAGGCTGTCCGCGAGTCGTTGTCCTGCCAAGGTTCGTCGCGAATCGGACATCGTCGGTGTGTTCTCGGCGGCCACGCGAGAGACGAACGCCCGTACACAATCGGATTAAAGAAAGCCAAATGTTTGCCGTAGACCAGCGATACAGACGTGCCGCGCGATAGACGCGGCCGTCTAGCAAACACTTCGGGGATCAACCATGAAACTGTTCTCGCTACGCGGCGTACGCGCAACGAGCGACGCGGCCTTCCTGCCGGACGCCGCCAGCAACCATCCACGCGCGGCCGATTCCGCCAGGCGAGGGTTGAGCGTCAAGGCGACGCTGCGTCTTGCCTTCGGACTCGTGCTTGCAGGAACGCTTGCCATCGGCGCGATATCGCTGATGCAGATCAGCCGTCTAAACGGCGCGACCGAATCCATTTACACGCAGGGCGTCGTCGCGAGCCGCGCGGCGGAAGAAACGCGTGGCTATCTGCTGCGCGCGAGCCGTTCCCAAAAGATGCTGCTCACCGCGACGACCGCCAAAGAGCGCGACGATCTCGGCGCGCAGATCGAAGAGGCGCTCGCGGCCATCGGCAAGGAACAGGGACAACTCGCGCAATACGTCGATCACGCGGACCAAGACGCACTCGCGCAGCAAAAGCGTTTCGACACGGCGCTTGCCGCGTGGAGTGGCAACGTGCGCGGCTTCGTGAAACTCGTGAAGGAGCAGCCGCTCGATCTTTCGCAGATGAACTGGCAAGTGGGCACGCAGGACATTTCGCTGCTGGTCGAGACCGGCAAGCTCGAAAAGATGGTCGATGAACTCGTCGCGCGGCGCGGCGCGGCCGCAAAGGCGACCATCGATGCCGCCGCGTTCATCTTTCATTCTTCGTTCGTGATGGTCTCCGTGCTGACGCTCGCGCTGCTCGGGCTGGCTATCGCCGTGAGCGAATGGGTCGTGCGGCGGCTCGCGAAACAACTCGGCGGCGAGCCGGCTTACGCGATGGATATCGCGCGGCGCATTGCCTCGGGCGATCTGGCCAATCGCATCGTGCTTGCGCGTCGCGATGACGCGAGCATGCTGGCGGCTTTGTCGGAGATGCAGGCGGGCCTGTCGTCGACGGTTGGCGAGATCGCGGTGAGCGCGCAGGCTATCGCGTCGGCATCGAGCGAGATTTCGACGGGCAATGTCGACTTGTCGCGCCGCACCGAGGAACAGGCGGTGGCGCTCGAGAAGACCGCTTCGAGCATGGAGCAACTCACGTCGACCGTGCGCCAGAACGCCGATAACGCGATGCAGGCGAGCACGCTTGCCAACAACGCGTCGGCGATTGCGGAGAAGGGCGGCGCGGTAGTGAGCCGCGTGGTCGAAACCATGCAGCGGATCGATGCGAGCGCGAAAAGTATTGGCGACATCATCGGCGTGATCGAGGGCATCGCGTTTCAGACCAACATTCTGGCGTTGAACGCAGCGGTCGAAGCGGCGCGCGCGGGCGAGGAAGGGCGCGGTTTCGCGGTCGTGGCGGGCGAGGTGCGCAGTCTTGCACAGCGTTCGTCGGCGGCGGCGAAGGAGATCAAGAGCCTGATCGATACATCGGTGGCGCGCGTGTCGGACGGCTCGTCGTTCGCGCAGGAAGCGGGCGCGACGATGGAAGAAGTCGTGCGCGCGGTGCGGCGCGTGACCGACATCATGGCCGAGATTTCGGCGGCATCGGCGGAACAAAAGACGGGCATCGAACTGATCAGCCACGCCGTCGCGCAGATGGATGCGGGCACGCAGCAGAACGCGGCGCTGGTGGAAGAGGCGGCCGCGGCGGCGCAATCGCTCGACGATCAGGCGAAGGGCTTGAATGCGCTGGTCGGGAAGTTCCAACTTGCCTGATTCGCGTGGCGTCGGGTGACGGTGAAGAAGCCCCTCGACCCGATTTGCACGGCAAGCGCAATCGTTGAGTACGCGTACTCTTCGCGCTTGCTCAAAGTCGCAACCTCAAGCTAAAATCCGCGAACTCGGGCGCCGGCAGGGCGCCCATTCTCGCGAAAGTCATCCACACCTGCCACGCCTTGCAGTCCAAAGCGCAGTCAACGCGCCCGAGTCACGAACCGCAACGTCGAACCTTTTCAGCCGCACGCGAGAACGGCGCAAACAAAGGAACAACGTCATGTGGTCCACATCCTGTCCAATTTCCCCTCCCGCTTCGAATAGCGACTATCTGCGCGAACACGCGCGGCGGCTCTTGCGTCAGGCGCGCGATGGCGATTCGAGCGCCGCGCTGCCCGTGTTGCGACGGCTGCAATCCGCCGACATCACGCGCGCCTCGCGCCTCACCGATCTCCACGCGAAGCGCGACGCGCTGCAACTCAAGCACGTGCTCGCCATGCTCGCCAACGAACTCGGTTATTCAAGCTGGGACGCCTGCAAGAACGATATCGACACAGAACCCGCCGCGCGCATCGACCGATACCGGCTCGATGCCGGCGCGTTCAACGACTTCGAGCGCAACTGGTTCGCCAACGAAGCCGACGCGCTCGCCTGGCAGCGCGCCAACGGCGGCTATCTCGTCCCATATGGCGAGCAGGTCGTGGCTATTCTGAAGCGCGAATAGGAAGGAGGAATCAGATCAGCTCGACTTCTTTCCAGTTCGCGCTGGAAAAGAAGCGGCTGAGTTCGCGCGTGAGTTCGTTCAGCGCGCTCATTTCCGATGGCGCGATCTTGCGCACGTGTTGCGGATGCGTCCAGTCGCCGTAGACGAGCGCGACCGTCGATGCATCCGACTTCACCGGCAGCAGCACGAACGCCTGCGCCTCGCCGAGCGTCTCCTTGTACCAGCGCGGCAAGCGTGCGTCGATACGCGGATCGTGCGCGTTCTCGATAAAGATGCCCACCGGATTCGTGATCGCCAGATGGAACACGTCGGGCTTGAAGTCGGCGGAAAAGTGCAGCTCGGGCAGGATCGCTTCGACGCCGGCGCCAAGTCCCAGCCGCGCTTGGAATTCGTTGTCGGCCTGGCGCACGAATACCACCGCGCGCGACAAGCCGAGCCCCGCGAGCACGGCTTCGGAGGCAAGCGCAAGCACGGGCGCGAGTGCATTCTTCGATGGCAACGAGCGCAAGTCTTCGAGGCTCGCGCCAATGCGCGCTTCCGCCGATATTCCCGCCCGCGCGATGGCATCCGCATTGGCCTGCAGTTCGCTGATCTCCCGCATGACCGAGTCGCCGCCTTCTTCGCTGGCAAGCGCGAGGCTCATCGAGGCGAGCGTCGCGGCGTCGGTGCTGAGCGCGTCGCTATAGCGATTGGCGATATCGACGAGCAAGGACTCGCGGCCGCTCGCTTCGACATGCTGCGCGGTGAGCGCGTCGGCGACTTCGGTCGAATAGTTGGTGACGGCCTGCAGCCAGCGCACGTGCTTCGGCACGTTTTCGTCGGGCGGCGCTTCAGGGTCGCTCGCCTGCATGCCGGCGCGGATCGTCTCGGGCAGGCGCCAGCGGTCGGCCGCTTCCATGCCGATTTCGTCGAAGGTCACGCCGAGCAGCGCGGCGCACGCGTGACTGTCGCTGATGTTGTCCGCCGCCGCCTTGCGCCGCAACTGATCCCACTCGTGTTCGAGATAGAACGCGACGAGCAGCTTGCCGATCTGCCGCATCAGCGTGCAGACCACGGCTTCTTCCGCCGAACGCAGATCAGTGCGCTCGGTGATCTGCCGCGCGACCGCGCCGGAGAGCAAGGTGCGGTTGAGTTCCAGCTTGGCGTCGATACGGCGTGGCGCACTGTGATGAAAGTGATCGACGAGTTTGAGCCCGACCACGAGATGCCCGACGGCGTCCATGCCGAGCACCATCAGCGCGCGCGTGACGGTGGTGATGTTGCCGCCGAAGGCCACGTACATCGCGGAATTGGCGAGACGCAGCACCTTCTGCGTGAGGCCGAAGTCCGACAGCACCACTTGCACGAGGGACGTGAAGTCGAGGTCGTTATCGCTCATCGCGGACACGGTCGTGCGCAGCGCCTGAGACAGCATGGGGAAATCCCCGCGCTCGCTCATGCGCGCCCACAGCTTGTCCATAATTTCGGCCTTGACTGCCATCCGTGATAAGAACCCTTCGTTGCGCGAGGATCGATTCCAATCGGCCCTCGCAGCCTTCTTTCTCATGACGTGTCGTTCGATTAGAACACGAACACGCCTTCTCTCATAATGTCTCGTGCAGCACCAGCGAATGCGACTGGAACGACGACGCCAGCTCGTCGGACGGCAGCGCGCGGCTGATCAGCCAGCCTTGAATATGGTCGCAGCCCATCTCGGCGAGCAGGTCGCGCTGCTCCTCGGTTTCGACGCCCTCGGCGACGAGTTCCAGCCCGAGCGATTGTGCGAGCCCGACCACGGCGCTCACGATCGCACGATTGTTGCGCGACGTAATCAGGTTCTCGACAAAGCTCCGGTCGATCTTGAGCTTCGACAAGGGAAACCGCTGCAGATAGGCGAGGCTCGAATAGCCGGTGCCGAAGTCGTCGACGGCGAAGCGAATGCCCACCGAAGTCAGCGCTTCAAGCAGGCAAGTCGCTTCCTCGGGATCGCGCATCAGAACGCTCTCGGTGATTTCGAGCACGATGCGGCGCGCGTCGATGCCCGTCAGCGCCAGCGCTTCCTTGACCGCCGAGGCAAAACGCTTGTCCCGGAACTGCTGCGGCGACACGTTGATCGCCACGTAATCCAGCCGGATGCCGATGGCGTCCCACTGCGCGAGCTGCATGCACGCCGCCTTCAACACCCAGTTGCCCAGATAGTTGATGAGACCGATGGACTCCGCGAGCGGAATGAACACCGTCGGCGGCACGAGCCCGTGCAGCGGATGATTCCAGCGCATCAGCGCTTCCACGCCGACCACCGCGCCCGTGCGGATCTTCGTGATCGGCTGGAAGTACAGCGAGAATTCGCCGTTGCGCACCGCTTCGTAGAGCTCGGCTTCCAGCTTGAGGCGTTCGGCGTCGGCGGGGTCGTCGTCGGGTGCGTGGAACACGAGCGTGTTGCCGCCCGCGGCCTTCGCCTGCGCGAGCGCGTGATCGGCCATGCGCAACAGGCTCGCCTGAACGCCGTGCTTGCCGTTGCGCTCGACGGGCTTGTCCGCGAGCGCGGCGTGATCCGGGTACATCGCAATACCCACGCTCGCCGACAAATGCGTATGCTGCCCGCGATGCCGATACGGCTGCGCAATCGCGTTGAGCAGACGCTTGCCGTGGCTTTCGGCGGCTTCGAGCGTGGTGCCGGCGGGCAGCAGCACGGCGAACTCGTCGCTCGCAATGCGCGCCACGCGCTCGCCCGGCGCGACGGTGTGCTGAATGCGCCGCGCCGTCTCGCGCAACATGTCGTCGCCGGTGTCGTAACCGAGCGCGCGGTTGATCCGCTGATAATCGTCGATATCGAGCACGAGCAGCGCCGCCTGCGTGCGCGTGAGTTCGGCTTCGGCTTGCGCTGCGCTCATGGCGGTATCGAGCGCGGCGGCGTTGTCGAGTCCGGTGAGCGCATCGTGATGCAGCGCGTGTTGCAGCGAATCCTCACGCTCGCGCCAGTGCGATACATCGAACGCGGCGAGCGCGAAGCCCGGCGTGCCGAGCGCGGCGGTGGACATGAGCCGCAACTCGACGCAGATCGGAATGGTCAACGACTTCACCACGTTGAGCGTCGCCGATTCGAGCTTGCCGCTCGCTCGCGCGCGAGCAATGAGCGCGTGCAGTTCGTCGGCTTCCTCGGACGGCACGAGATCGTGCAGCGTCAGCATGCTCAGATAGTCGCGGTGATACCCGATGAACTCGATGCTCGCGTCCGACACCTGCCGGAAGCGCAGGGCATCGTCGAGTTGCGCGAGGAAATCGACCGCGCCGAGCGCCAGCATGAGCACCGACTGATCCTTGTCGAAGCCATGCGCCGCGACTGCGCTCGAAGAAGCGGGCGCGCGTGCTTGCGTTTGTGCTTCCGGCTGTACCGGCTCTTTTGCCTGCGCTTGCACGGCGGCGACGCCGGGCGCGGCGCTCACGGCTTCGCGGCGGCTCGCCATAGCGCTTCGCCATGCGCGGCCGAGCGCATCGCGAACGATGCGCCACGGTGCGCGGCGGGAGGCGGTGATCCGATTCGCTTGCATGTTGTGGTCGAGTGGTGCGTGGCGCCGGTGTTCCGCAGCCGAATAAGCAACGGCGAGGGGACACTGCGGCGCTCGAAAACGTCTTGCGGACGCTCTCGTCGGGTACGTGCCGGCACACGCGCGACACGTTCTATCAGGCGAGTTATCGGCCCATGGGACGGTTTCTTTAGCTGGAGCGACGGTGCCGCGCTGTATGGCCTAACGCGTCGAGGTTATTTGTCGTACAAAACTTGCGTATCATGCCACCTTCGATGGCACCTTCGATGGCACCTGCAGTGCCGGCGGCGATGTCCGCTTGCAAGACCGTTGACCGTCGACCGGAAAATTCGCTTGAGTTGTTCAATCCCATGACCCACCATAGATTGCCGGCTCGCCTCGTTTGCGAGGCAGCGTGCTGGGCACTTCCGAGCTTCCCGTCATGGCCGATTCCCCGCTAAAGCCCGCGCCCTCCCGGCGCGAACACAGTGTCTATGTCGGCCGTCAACCCATTCTCGACGGCGACGGCGCGCTGGCTGCCTACGAATTGCTGTTTCGCGACAGCCCCGACAATCGCGCCCGCATAGCGGACGACGTGCAGGCCACCGCGCACGTGGTGGCGCGCACGGTCGGCGAGATCGGCGTGTCGGCCGTGCTGGGCGATCATCCCGGCTACGTCAACATGAGCCGCGAATTGCTCTTCGACGACATTGTCCACATCATGCAGCCCGAGCGCTTCGTGCTCGAATTGCTGGAGAGCATCGAGTTCGACGAGTCCATCTTCCGGCGCTGCGGCCAGTTGCGTAACGCAGGCTTTCGCCTGGCTCTCGACGATGTCATCCGTCTGGACGACGCGCTCCTTGCCGCGCTGCCATCCGTGGATATCGTCAAGATCGATCTTCTGTCCACCGACCGCGCGCACTTGCCGAAGCTCGCCACGACGCTCAAGACGCGCGGCAAGTTGCTGGTCGCCGAGAAGGTCGAGACGCTCGACGACTTCAAGGAAGCCAAGCGCCTGGGTTTCGACTTCTTTCAGGGCTATTTCTTCGCACGGCCGCAAGTGCTCTCGGCAAGGCGCGCGAGTCCGGCGCGCGGTGCGCTGCTGCGGTTGCTCGCCGTGCTCGGCGGCGACCCGGCCTTGCGCGAGCTCGAGACCGAACTCAAGCGCAATCCGGACATCGTCGTGCAACTGCTGCGTCTGGCCAATTCCAGCGCGCATGCGCGCGGACGGCGCGTGTCGTCGTTGCGCGAGGCCATCGCGTCGACAGGCACACGTCAGTTGATGCGCTGGACCCAACTGCTGCTCTACGCGGACGGCAGCGGTCTGCCGTGGCGCTCGGACCCGCTCCTCCAACTCGTGGGCACGCGCGCGCGCTTCATGGAACTTGCGGCCGGCGTGCTGCGCCCGGATGACGAGCCTTTTGCCGATGCCGCCTTCATGACGGGCATCTTTTCGCTCGTGCATGTCGTGCTCGGCATGCAGCCGGAAGAAATTGTCGATAAGCTTCACCTCACGGCGGAGATCCGCTCGGCGATCCTCGAAGGCGAGGGCGCGCTCGGTGCGCTGCTGGCCATCGCGAAAGCGGCCGAACAGGGCGATGCCGCCGCGATCGATGCAAGCCGGCTGGCCGATCCCGCGCTCGCGGAACTCACGCCCGCCACGCTCTCGCAAATGCAGGTCGAAGCGGCGGCGTGGTTCACCGAGAGCCGGCTGGATCAGGACGAGGCGCAAGGCTGAGGCGCTTGCCGCTCGTCTCGCGACATTTTTGCTGCCCTCAAGCGGAGTGCATATGAAGAAAAAGATTCTGGCGACCGTCGCCGGCCTGGCCGCCGCAACCGCGGCTTGCGTGGCCGTGGTGTATTCGACTGCCGCGAGCGCCACGCTCAAACCGGGCGACGCCGCGCCGTCGTTCGTCGCCCAGGCATCGCTTGGCGGCGATGTGTATCAGTATTCGCTCGCCGACGCGCTCAAGAAAGGCCCCGTCGTCCTGTACTTCTATCCGGCGGCGTTCACCAAGGGCTGCACGATCGAAGCGCACGAATTCGCCGAGGCGGTCGATCAATACAAGGCGCAGGGCGCCACCGTGATCGGTGTGTCGCACGACAACATCGACACGCTCAAGAAGTTTTCCGTGAGCGAGTGCCGCAGCAAGTTCCCGGTCGCGGCGGATGAAGATTCGAAGATCATCCGCTCCTACGACGCCTCGCTGCCCATGAAGAGTTCGATGGCCAATCGCGTGTCCTACGTGATCGCGCCGGACGGCAAGGTGATCTACGAATACACGAGCCTTTCGCCGGATCAGCATGTCGCGAATACCTTGCAGGCCTTGCGTGACTGGAACGCAAAACACAAGGCGCAATGAGCTTGTCGTTCCGTATTCGTCGTTCAAAGAACAAGGTGTGAAGTCAGATGCCGATCGTTGTCGCACTCGCGGTTCTCGTCGCGCTCATCTATGGCGCGGTCTGGTCGTTCAACGCGCTGCACGCGCACTTCGGGCTTGCTGTCGCAGTCGGCGTGGCGGTGGTGGCGACCGCGGCAATCGCGGCGGGCGTCGCTTACTGGCTCGCGCGGCGCCGTGAGGTCGCGGCGAACATTCCGCGCTCGGCTGGTGGCGACTGGACTCACGAACTCAAACGCGACTGGGGCGGCTTGCGGCTTGCCGCGGGCAAGCGGCTCCTGGAAGTGCGCGTGGGCGAAGCGACGGGCAGCTATATCTTTGCCGATCTGCGCGGCGCGCGCGAGGAGCAGGGCAACGCGGTCGTCCTCACCGTCGCGGATTCGAAACATCCCGAATGGCGTCTGCCCATCAGCGATCCGGCCGATGCTCGCAAGTGGACGCGCATCCTCACGCTCGCCACGCGCCAAAAGCTTTAGTCATGACCAAGCGGCTATTGCGTGTGATAGCCGAGATCGCCGCGCACCTTGCCGCGAAACACCCAGTAAGACCAGATCACGTAGATGATGATGACCGGCAGCAGGAACATCGTGCCGATCAGCAGAAACTGATGCGATAACGGTGCGGCCGATGCGTCCCACAGCGTCACCGAAGGCGGCGCAATGAACGGCCACAAGCTGATCACGAGCCCGGTGAACGCGAGAAAGAAGAGGCCCACGGAGCACAGAAAGGGCAGCACTTCGCGGCCTTTTTGCAAGCTCGACCACAACGTCCACGCAAGGAGCGCGGTCAACACCGGCACGGGCGTGAACGCTAAGCTCTGCGGAAAGCCGAACCAGCGCGCCGCGATGCGCGCATCTTTCAGCGGTGTCCACAGGCTGATCAGCAAGATGAACGCGATCACGCCGAGCAGCGCATGACGCGCCATCTTGCGACCCCACGCTTGCAACTCGCCTTCGGTCTTGAGCACGAGCCAGGTCGAGCCCTGCAACGCATAGCCGAAGATCAGCCCGACGCCGACGAGTAGCGGAAACGGCGCCACCCAGTTCCAGCTCGTGCCGGCGTACTGCCGGCCGTGGATCGGAAAGCCCTGGATGAACATGCCGAGCACCGTGCCTTGCGCGAAGGTCGCGACGAGCGAGCCGTAGCCGAACGCGCCATCCCACAGCCATCGGCGCGCGCCCTCGACCTCGCGGAATTCGAACGCGACGCCGCGAAAGATCAGCCCGAGCAGCATGAAGAGAATCGGAAAGTAGACCGCCGGCACGATGATCGCGAAGGCCAGCGGGAACACCGCGAACAAGCCGCCGCCGCCGAGGATCAGCCAGGTTTCGTTGAAGTCCCACACCGGCGCGACGGAGTGGATCATCAAGTTGCGTTCGTCGGGATCGCGGCGCAGCAGGAACAGCATGCCGACGCCCAGATCGAAGCCGTCGAGCAGCACGTACATGAACACGGCCAGCGCGAGGATGGCGGCCCACAAAGGCACGAGATCGAGCATCGCGGTCTCCTGTTGACTTGTTATGGGCGATGCGGCGGGACGACGTCGTCGCGATTCGCCGTGCGCGCGCCGCCGTCGCCGCCTGCCGTGACCGCGGATACCGCCGACAGCGGCCGCGCCGCGCGCGTCTTCGTATCGAGCGATTCGTTCTCATGGTCACGCGACGCGTCGGTCGGGCCGATGCGCACGAGCCGCCGCAACAGCACGAAGCCCGCGCCGAAGATCACGAGATAAGCCAGCATGTAGAGCGCCCAGGACAGGCCGACGTCGGCGGTGGTGAGCGAGGGCGTGACGGAATCGCGCGTGCGCAGGATGCCATACACGGTCCACGGCTGACGGCCCGCTTCGGTGGTGGTCCAGCCCGCGATCACCGCGATGAAGCCGAGCGGCATGGCGAACGTCGCGCAACGCAGCCAGCGCGTGCTTTGTTCCAGCTTGCCGCGCGCGAACAGCACGATGCCCGACAGCACGAGCGCGAACATCAGAAGCGCGATCCCGACCATGATGTGAAAAGCGAAAAACACCACGGCGACAGGCGGGCGGTCTTCGCGCGGAAAGTCCTTCAGCCCGCGCACGACTCCGTTCGGATCGTGCGTGAGGTAAAGGCTGCCGAGCACGGGAATCGAAATCTCGAAGCGGTTGCGCTCTTCCTTTTCGTCGGGAATGGAGAAGAGATTCGCGGGCACGCGCGAGCCGGTTTCCCACAGACCTTCCATCGCCGCGAGCTTGGCGGGCTGATATTTGAGCGTGTTCAGACCGTGCGAATCGCCGATCACCATCTGGATCGGCACCATGATGATAAGAAAGATCAGCGACATCTTGAGCATCACGCGACTTTCCTCGACAGCGCGTTTTTGCCGCAGATACATGGCGCCGACGCCGAGAATGACGAAGCCCGTCGTGACGAGGAACGCGCTCACCGTATGCCCGAGCCGGTACGGAAACGACGGCGTGAAGATCACGTCGAAGAAGCTCACCACTTCGAAGCGGCCGTCCGGCAACATGCGATGCCCTTGCGGCGTCTGCATCCAGCTATTGACGGCGAGAATCCAGAACGACGAGATGACCGTGCCCGCCGCGACGAAAATCGCGGACATGACGTGCGCCCATTGCGGCACGAGCTTGCGTCCGAACAGGAGCACGCCGAGAAACGCCGATTCGAGGAAGAACGCCGTCAGCACTTCGTAGCCCATCAGCGGGCCGACGACATTGGCGGTGGCATCGGAGAAACGGCTCCAGTTGGTGCCGAACTGAAACGGCATGACGATGCCCGACACCACGCCCATGCCGAACGACACCGCGAAAATTTTCAGCCAGAACGCGGACAGGCGCCGGTAGACATCGCGCTTGGTGATCCACCAGTTGAATTCGAGCGTCGCGATGAAGCACGACAGGCCGACCGTGAACGCGGGCAGCAGTATGTGGAACGCGACGACCCAGGCGAACTGGAAACGTGAAAGCAGGACCGAATCGACATCCATGAGCGCTCCTTTTGTGTTTCTGTAAAGGGCGGGGCGAAGGGTGCACGGTCGCACACTGGTGGCGCGCGCTCCATTAATACACGGTTTTACATCGCTCGGCACGAGGAGCGAAAAGCCTTGCTGCACCAAATCGGTATAATTACGGTCTGCTTTCGCCGCGTGGACGACCGCGCGCGCTTCTTGTTACCGGGGACGGCCCCGTTCCTTCGAGGAAGTCACCATGTCCTGGATTCTTCTTTTTATCGCCGGTTTGCTCGAAGTGGCATGGGCCGCCGGGCTCAAGTCATCGGAAGGCTTTACGCGGCTTTGGCCGTCGGTGTTCACGCTGGTGACGGCCATCGGCAGCTTCGTCTTGCTTGCCATGGCCATGCGCCAGTTGCCGCTCGGCACCGCTTACGCTGTTTGGACGGGAATCGGCGCGGTCGGCGCGTTTATTTTCGGCATCGTGTTTCTGGGCGAGGCGTTGACGGCGGCGCGTATCGGCAGCGCGGCGCTGATCGTCGCGGGGCTTGTCGGACTCAAGCTCTCGTCCGGGCATTGACGCGCTGTTGCACCGGCGCCACCGCAATGGTCGCCGGTGCGAGCGGCAGCGCACTTCGGGCGGCATTCGCCGGATGCCTTGCTGCACCGCTTCCTTTTGCATGGATATAATGGTCTGAAGGCATTTCCGATTTTCAGCAATCTCCGATTGCAGATAACATCACTCGGCGAGCCGCACCGTTTTATCTTTCCGCCTGCGTCACGAGGCTTTTTTCGATATCCTCGTTGATATGGGCGGCTTCTTCCGGCATCCGGGCTGGAAAGAAGCGACGTTCAGACCGGCGCACACGGTTGGCCGGGTTGCTGGCGCACCAAGGAGGCGGCAATGCTTGAGTCACTTTCGCTCGCTGCGGGCCTGTCATGGGCGAGCGGGTTGCGCCTGTATCTCACGGTCTTTATCGCGGGTCTGTTCGAACGCATCGGTCTCATCCATCTTCCTGATTCGCTCGCGGTGCTCGGTTCGCCGTGGGTGATCGGCGTGGCGGCGGTGCTCGCCGTCGTCGAATTTCTCGCCGACAAGATTCCCGCGCTCGATTCGCTGTGGGACGCCATTCACACGTTCATCCGCATTCCGGCGGGCGCCGTGCTCGCCGCCGGCACGCTCGGTCATGCCGATCCGGCCATGCTCACCATCGCGGCGCTGGCGGGCGGAACGCTTGCCGGCGCCTCGCATTTCGCCAAGGCGGGCACGCGCGCGCTGATCAATCTCTCGCCCGAACCGGTGTCGAACTGGGCGGCATCCGCGACGGAAGACATCGGCGTGCTGCTCGGCATCACGCTCGCGCTCTTCGTGCCGGTGCTGTTCCTCGTCATGCTGATTGCGTTCCTGGTCATCGCCGGTTGGGCGCTGCCGCGCCTCGTGCGCGGCGTGCACGGCGGCATATCGCGCATGGCCAAGCACATGCTGCCCGGCAGCGGCGCGCCGCAAACGTCGATCACGAGCCTGCGGAGCAAGCACGATTGAGCACCGCGGCGCGCAACGACTCCACTCCCTCCAAGGCCGCGCTCAAAGCCGACCGCACGCATCCTCCCGTCCGGCTCGATTTTCTGCAGACCGCGCGTCAGGCGTGGCGCATGACCGCGCGCGACTGGCGCGCGGGCGAACTCACCATGCTGCTGCTCGCGCTGGTGCTGGCGGTGGCGGCGCTGTCGAGCGTCGGTTTTCTCTCCGACCGCATGCGTCAAGGGCTCGTGCGCGACGGCCGTCAGATGATCGCGGCGGACTTCGTCGTGCGCTCGGATCATCCCGTCGATGCGATGTTCACCGACCAAGCCAGGTCGCTCGGCCTCGAAACCGCCGGGACCACGATCTTCCCGAGCATGATCAGCTCGACCGCGGCGCAGCCCGCCTCGCGGCTCGCGGCGATCAAGGGCGTGACGCAAGGTTATCCGCTGCGTGGCGCGCTGCGTATCGCGTCCGCGCCCGGCAAGCCCGACGCGCCCGTCAACGGCATTCCCGCGCCCGGCACCGTCTGGGTCGATGCCTCCCTGCTCGATGCGCTGAAAACGCAGCCCGGCGGCACGATGAAGGTCGGCACGCGCACGTTCAAGGTGGCGGGCATCATCACGCGCGAGATGGATCGCGGCTTTTCCTTCGTCAACTTCTCGCCGCGCCTCATGATGCGCGCCGATGAAATCGCCGCCACGGGATTGCTCGGCTACGGCAGCCGCGTGACTTACCGCTTGCTGGTCGCGGGACCGGATGCGCAGATCGAGCGCTTCGCGCAATTCGCCCGCGATAAGACCGACGGCGGCAAATTGCGCGGCGTCGGACTCGAATCGCTGTCGGACGGGCAGCCGCAAGTGCGGCAGACCATCGATCGCGCGAGCCACTTTCTCACGCTCGTTTCGCTGCTGACGGCGATGCTCGCGGCGGTAGCCATCGCCATGGCCGCGCATCGTTTTGCGCGGCGGCATCTCGACGGCTGCGCCACCATGCGTTGCCTGGGCGTCAGTCAGCGCACGCTGCGCGCGTTGTTTCTGAACGAATTCCTGGCGATCGGCGTGATCGGCAGCGCGCTTGGCGTCGTGCTCGGTTTCGGCGGCCATCTCGTGCTGCTGAACTGGCTGGGCTCGCTCGTCGATGTCGATTTGCCGCAGCCCTCCGTCTGGCCCGCGCTGCAAGGCATTGCGATGGGCCTCGTGCTGCTGCTCGGCTTCGCCCTGCCGCCGCTTTTGCCGCTCACGCGCGTGCCGCCTGTGCATGTGATCCGCCGTGAACTCGGCGATGCAAAGCGCGTCGCTTATGCGGCCTACGGCGTCGGCGTCGTGCTGTTCGCGGCGTTGCTCATCGTCGCGGCGGGCGAGTTGAAGCTCGGCGGCATCGTCGCGGGCGGATTCGCGGCCGGCCTCCTGATCTTCGGCGTGATCGCGCGCGCGGCGTTGTGGGCGGCGGCGCGCTTCGTGCGGCGGGAAAAGAGCCGCGCGGGCGTGGGCTGGCGTTATGCGCTGGCGTCGCTCGAACGGCGCAGCGGCGCGAGCGCGTTGCAGATCACGGCGCTTGGCATCGGCCTCATGTGTTTGTTGCTGATAGCGATGACGCGCGACGACCTCATCAAGGGCTGGCGCGCCGCCACGCCGCCGGATGCGCCCAACGAGTTTCTCATCGACATCCAGCCGGATCAGCGCGAAGGCGTGCTCGCGTATCTGCATGGGCATGGCCAACCCGATGCCACGCTCTCGCCGATGGTGCGCGCGCGTCTCGTCGCCATCAATGGCAAGGCGGTAAATCCGGACAGCTACGACAAGCCGGATGCAAAACGGCTCGTCGATCGCGAATTCAATCTTTCTTACACCACCGAATTGCCGGGCGATAACCGCGTGACGCAGGGCACGTGGTTCGGCAAGAACGCGCAGCCGGCGGTGTCGATAGAAGAGGGCATCGCGAAGACCATTCGCGTGAAGATGGGCGACACGCTGCGTTTCGATGTCGCCGGCATGCCGGTCGAGGCGCCGGTGACGAGCGTGCGCAAGGTCGACTGGAATTCGTTCAAGGTCAACTTTTTCGTGCTGATGCCGCCCGAGACGCTGGCCGACCTTCCCGCGACGTTCATCACGAGTTTTCATCTGCCGCCGGAACAGGCGCGCACCATCGACGGCCTCGTCGCCGCCTATCCGAACGTGACCGCCATCGATACCGCGCCGATCCTCGCGCAGATTCAGCGCACGCTCGACCAGGTGATCGGCGCGGTGCAGTTCCTGTTCATCTTCACGCTCGCGGCCGGCGTGCTGGTGCTCTACGCGGCGCTTGCCGGCACGCGCGACGAACGCATGCGCGAGTCGGCGCTATTGCGGGCTTTGGGCGCATCGCATCGGCAGATTCGTTCGGTGCAGGTCGCCGAGTTTGTCGCGGTCGGCGCGTTGTCCGGCCTGATGGCGGCGCTCGGTGCGCAGGGCATCGGTTACGTGCTTGCATCGCGCGTGTTCGAGTTTCATATCGAGTTCAACCCGTGGCTCGTGCCGGTTGGCATCGTCGCGGGCGTTGCTTGCGCGGCGCTCGGCGGCTGGATGAGCCTGCGGCGCGTGCTGGCGCGTCCGGCCTTGCAATCGCTGCGCGACGCCTGAGTTTTCTGTTGTCCAAAAGCAATGAGCGAAGTCAATTCCCAACCTTCCGACGATGAAGTCCAAAAGCCCACGCCGTTCGAACTGATCGGCGGCGAGGAACGTCTGCGCGCGATGGTCGATCGCTTTTACGATCTGATGGACCTCGAACCTGAATTCGCGGGCTTGCGCGCGCTGCATCCGCCGACACTCGACAACTCCCGCGACAAGACCTTCTGGTTTCTGTGCGGCTGGATGGGCGGACCGGATCACTACATCAGCCGCTTCGGCCATCCGCGTTTGCGGGCGCGGCATATGCCGTTCGCCATTGCAACGGCCGAGCGCGATCAATGGTTGCGCTGCATGGCGTGGGCGATGCAGGACATCGGCCTCGACGAGCCTTTGCGCGAGCGCCTTCTCACCTCTTTCTTCGATACCGCCGACTGGATGCGCAACCGGCCCGGCTGATTCGCGCGCTTTTGTATCGGTCCAAGGCAGCGGCGCGTGCGGCATGATCTGCGGAACGGCTTTTTGCCGCCCCACGAAACATTGCAAGGACAAGACATGAGCACACGCGCACTCTTTCGCGAGGACGCTTATCGCACACAGTGCGAGGCGAGCGTCACGGCTATCGACGAAATGGGCATGCACCTCGATCAAACCGTGTTTTATCCGCTCGGCGGCGGCCAGGCCGGCGATGCGGGCACGCTGACGCTTGCCGACGGCACGAAGATCGTCATTGCCGACACGCGCAAGGCGAAGTTTGAAGGCGCCACGCCCGACGACGCCGTGCATGTGCCCGCGCCCGGCCAGGAAGAAGCGCTTTCGCTTTTGAAGGTTGGCGACAGAGTGAGCGCGGAGATCGACTGGGAGCGGCGGTATCGGCATATGCGGCTGCATACGGCGAGTCATTTGATGTGCGCGGTACTGCCGTATCCGGTGGATGGATGCAGCATCACGAGAGACTATGCGCGCCTCGACTTCGCGACGGTCGAGCCTATCGAACGTGAGCGCGTGGAAGCGCGTCTGGCGGAACTGATCGGCGGCGCGCACGACGTGAATACCGAATGGATCACCGACGACGAGATGACCGCGCGCCCTGAACTCGTCCGCACGATGAGCGTAAAGCCACCGATGGGCCTTGGCCGCGTGCGCCTTTTGCGCATCGAAAACGTGGATTTGCAGCCATGCGGCGGCACACATGTGCGTAATACGGGCGAGATCGGCGGCTTGCGGATTGCAAAGCTGGAGAAGAAGAGCGCGCGCACGCGGCGACTGGTGCTGGAGCTGGTTTGAACGCGCGAGCGGAAGCACTCGATTCGCGCGCGAGCGCGATACTCGAATTCTGGTTCGGCGCGGTCGGCTCGCCTGAGGCCGGGACGGAACGCAAGCTGTGGTGGAAAAAGAAGCCTGCCTTCGATGCGCAGATCAGCGAGCGCTTCGGCGCGGTGCTCGAAGAAGCGCTGTCGGGCGGTTTGCGTGAATGGGAGCGCACGCCTTCGGGTGCGCTTGCGCTGATCGTGCTGCTCGACCAGTTTTCGCGCAATTGTTATCGGCATACGCCGCGCGCGTTTGCGGGCGACGAGCGTGCGTTGGCGTTGGCGAAAGCGCTGGTCGATTCCGGCGATGATTTGCGCTTGGCCGATGCATACCATCGTGCGTTTGCGTATATGCCATTCGAGCATGACGAGACGATGGAGAGCCAGCTTCGCGCGGTTGAATTGTTTGGGAAATTAGAGCAAGAAGAGGGCGTGACGAGCTTCCATGAATCGGCGATGAAGCATGCGGAAGTCATCGAACGATTCGGGCGCTTTCCGCATCGCAACCGAATTTTGGGCAGGCCGACGACGAAGGACGAAGAAACGTGGCTGATGACACGCGGCGGCTTTTAGAGGGAGGCGAACCCGATGATTGCGCGCAGCGAGTCAGAAAGGCGTGGCTTGGAGGTCCGAAGAGCACTAAGACCGGTAATCAACGTGAGTGCTCGAGTAGAACTGCGCAAAGACAAGGCTTCGATCAGCGGGCCGCAAAGAAGGTCATCAACTGCGGAGAGGTGACAAAAAAATTCGCAGACAACGGCCCATTGCAGGGCAAGCGTTCGAAGAGAATCATGAGCTGCGAACGACTACGAGCGTGAGAAAGGGGAAGTGCTCAAAGGGTTTGTGGTAAATAGCGGGGAACCAGCTGTGCTTCAGGAGCCGGTTCCTAAGCTGCTTTCTTTGGTAACTTTCTTTGCAGCAGCAAAGAAAGTTACCCCTCCGCCGGGGAGGCGGCTACTGAACAAAACGCAGCAAAAGAAAAAAAGAAAGCACCTCACCGCCCACCGGCGACATCGATCAAAGCCCCGGTGACATAAGAAGCGGCATCGGAGAGCAGCCAGACGATAGCCTCGCCGACTTCATCGGCGGACCCGGCGCGCCCGATAGGCGTCTGCCCACCCAGCACCTGAGCCCGATCGGGCTTACCACCACTAGCGTGAATCTCGGTCTCGATGAGACCGGGCCGAATGGCATTGACCCTCACCCCTTCGCGCCCGAGCTCTTTGGAAAGCCCGATGGTGAGTGTATCGATAGCCCCTTTGGAAGCCGCATAATCGACATACTCCCCCGGGCCGCCCAATCTGGCGGCCGCCGAAGAAACATTCACGAGCGACCCGCCCTTGCCACCACGCGAAGTGGAAAGCCGCCGCGCCGCTTCACGAGCGCAAAGAAACGCGCCGAGCACATTGGTATCGAAAATACGTTTCATGCGCTCGCTATCCATGTCCGCGAGCATGGAGCCAGGCGCGACGATGCCCGCGTTATTCACCACGCCATCGAGCTTGCCGAACGCCTTCTCGGTGGCATCGAACATCGCGATGATCGCCGCCTCGTCGCACACGTCGCCCTGAATGGCGATCGCCTTGCCGCCAGCGGCTTGCACCGCGGCGACGGTTTCATCGGCGGCACTGGCGTTATTCGCATAGTTCACGCCGACCGACCAGCCGCGCGCGCCCGCGAGCAGCGCTGCCGAGCGGCCGATGCCGCGGCTCGCGCCCGTAATCAGGATGACTTTGGACATCGTGTCGACCGTTAGGAATGGATCAAACCGCGTCGCGCTTTTCGTTCCACTTGTCGAGCGTGCGGGGCGTGTAGTGCTGCAGCTTCGTGATCATCTCGCCGGGCTCGCGCGCAATCTGTATGAGTTCCAGATACTGCTCGCGCATGAAGCCTTCGTCGACGGTATGGCGCAACATGGCCATGAGCGGGTCGTAATAGCCGTTCACGTCCAGCAGGCCAACAGGCTTCTGATGATAACCAAGCTGCGCCCACGTGAACACTTCGAAAAATTCCTCGAAAGTGCCGACACCACCGGGCATCGCGACGAACGCGTCCGCGAGATCGGCCATGCGCTTCTTGCGCTCGTGCATGTCGGGCACGACGATCAGTTCCGTGAGGTCCGTATGGCCCACTTCCTTCGCAAGCAGCAACTCTGGAATGACGCCGATTGCGCGTCCGCCGGCGGCGAGCACTTCATCGGCGATCAGGCCCATCAAACCGACGCGGCCGCCGCCATACACGAGCGAGAGGTCGGCCTCGACGAGCGCGCGGCCGAACGCCTTGGCCGCTTCGGCATACACAGGGCGGGCTCCGCTGGCGGAGCCGCAATAGACACAAACAGCCTTCATTATCGGGAATCCCTCGGTGTTACGTTCTTCGGCGCGCCCGACGGCGCTTCCTCGCGCGGCGGCAGGAAGTCGGCGTACTGGCGCTTCGGCAGTTTACCGGACACGAGGTCGTCGAAGAGCTGGCGCGATCGTCCGCGAAGATACGGCGCCATGATCGAAATGATATGCAGACTCGCCTGATGCAACTCCGTGCGGATCGCTTCCTGATCGTTGTACTTGCGCGGGTTCATCACGTACTGGTACGAAAGCCAGTAGGTCGAGATCACGCCCATGTTGGTCGCGATGACTTCGATCTCCGCCGGCGTCGCGACCATTTCCTGATCGGCGACGAGCGCTTCGCATAGCTGGCTGGCAAAGCGCACCTTGTGCGTGATGATCTGCTTGAAGTGCGTTTCGAGCGTGCGATTGCGCGCGAGCAGATCGTTCAGATCGCGATAGAGAAAGCGATACGCCCACAGGAAATCGGCCATGTACTGTAAGTACGACCACATTTCATCTATGGTCGGACGATGATCGTCCGGGAACTTCAGGCGCTTCTGAATCTGCTGCTCGAACTGCGCGAAGATGCTGTTGATGATGTCGTCTTTGTTCCGGAAATGGTAGTACAGATTACCTGGACTAATTTCCATTTCCTCGGCGATCGTCGTGGTGGTGACGTTCGGCTCGCCGATATCGTTGAACAACTTCAGCGACAGCTCGAGAATCCGTTCGCGGGTACGGCGGGGAGGTTTGGCTTCCATGTCGTCCGACCTTGGCTTCCGGTGGCGGCGCTCGAAACTCCAAAACGTTCGCGCGACCGGTTTCCGTTGCTATTTTTGAGAATGTCGGACGATTATAAACCGGTCGTTCGGCGCGACAGTGCTGCGTTTCAGGTGACATTCATCTTTTATGGGATACGAGCGAGCCAATTCGACACGACCGGCCAGAGAATCAACGCCCACGTAATTAGGCAAACGCCGAGCGCGACCATCACGGCCGCGCTGCCGAAATCCTTCGCGCGCTTCGAGAGTTCGTGACGTTCGAGCGAGATGCGGTCGATAGCCGCTTCCACGCTCGAATTGAGCAATTCGACGATGAGCACGAGCAGCACGGATGCGATCAGCGCCGCGCGCTCGACGGGCGCCACCGGCACGAAAAGACTGCATGGCAGAAGAATCGCGGCGAGCGTGAGTTCCTGACGAAACGCGCTTTCCTCGCGAATGGCGACGCGAAAACCGTTGAGCGAGTTCTTCATCGCGTGCCAGGCGCGCGTGAAACCGCGATTCCCCTTATACGGGTTGAAGGGCAGCGGCGCGAGCGGATCGTCGGGACCTAGCGGTTCGTTTTCCGCATTGGCTTCGACGTCGCCATCGCGCTTGGACTCGAGCGGACGAGGCGCCGCACGGGCGTGAGCTTCGGCGCGTTGCTCGGCGAGCCTCTTTCGCGTCATGCGGCCGCCCGGTCGGTGCTCGGCGCGCGTGGTTCGACCTGGCGCAAATGCGAGGCGAACTGTTCGGAGGCCGCGCGCCACGAGAAGCGCTCGGCCCACGCGCGGGCATCGGCGCGTTCGATCTTGAGCGCTTGCAGACAGGCTTCGTGCAGATCTTCATGGAGCGCGCCGGGACCGTGTTCACCTAGCACGTCGATGGGACCCGTGACCGGATACGCGGCGACCGGCGTGCCGCAGGCCATCGCTTCGAGCAGCACGAGGCCGAAGGTATCGGTGCGGCTCGGGAACACGAAGACATCGGCGGCGGCGTAGACCTTCGCCAGTTCCGTCTGCGAGAGCACGCCGAGATAGTTGACGTTCGTATAGCGCGACTTCAGTTCCGCGAGCGCCGGTCCTTCGCCCGCGACCCACTTCGAGCCGGGCAGATCGAGCTTCAGAAACGCTTCCACGTTCTTTTCCACGGCCACGCGCCCGACATACAGAAAGATGGGCCGCGCGGTGTTGAGCACCTTAGAGTCCATCGGATGAAAGATGTCCAGATCGACGCCACGCGTCCACAGCACGACGTTGGTGAAGCCGTACTGTTCCAGGTCGTGCTTGACGACCGGAGTAGGCGCCATCACCGCCTGCGAATGCCGATGAAACCAGTGCAGAAACCGATAAGTCATGGCGAGTGGAATGCCGAAGCGCGCTTTCACGTACTCGGGAAAACGCGTGTGATAAGCGGTCGTGAACGGCAGTTTGTGACGCAGCGCATAGGCACGCGCCGACATGCCGAGCGGGCCTTCGGTCGCGATATGCAGTGCGTCCGGCGCGAATTCGTCGATACGCTTCGCCACGTGCCGGCCCGGCATCAATGATAGGCGAATCTCGGGATAAGTCGGACACGGAATGGTTCTGAACTCGAGCGGCGTGAGCAATTCCACGCGATGCCCGAGGCCCGTGAGTTCGCGGCTCGTCTGCGTGAGCGTGCGCACGACGCCATTGACCTGCGGCTCCCATGCATCGGTGACGATCATGATTTTCATCGGATTTCGGCTCGGGTGAGGATGCGGTTCAGACGGTGGCGCGCACGCGGTTCGGTTGCGCTTCCGGGGAGTGCATGACGGTCCAGTAGACGATCTTCAGTTCGCCGTCTTGGGTCTCGACGAGCGCGGAGAGGCTCTCCACCCAGTCGCCGTCGTTGCAATAGAGAATGCCGTCGATATCGCGTATCTCGGCCTTGTGGATATGCCCGCACACCACGCCATCGCAGCCGCGGCGGCGAGCTTCGTCGGTCATGACCCGTTCGAACTGCGAAATGAAGTTGACCGCGTTTTTGACCTGATGCTTGAGATACTGCGAGAGCGACCAGTAGTCGAAGCCGAGCTTCGTGCGTACGCGATTGAACCAGCGGTTGAGCAGCAGGATCATCGTGTAGGCGGTGTCGCCGAGATAGGCGAGCCATTTCGCATGCTGGATCACGCCGTCGAAGAGATCGCCGTGCACGATCCAAAGACGCTTGCCCGCGAGCGTCGTATGGAAGGCTTCGCCGCGCACGTGGATGTCGCCGAACGCGAGATCGCAGTACTGGCGCGCGGCTTCGTCGTGATTGCCGGGGATATAGACGACTTGCGTGCCCTTGCGCGCCTTGCGCAGGATTTTCTGAATGACGTCGTTGTGCGCCTGCGGCCAGAACCAGCCTTTCTTCAGTTGCCAGCCATCGATGATGTCGCCGACGAGATACAGATACTCCGACTCGTTGTGGCGCAGAAAATCGAGCAGATAGGGCGCCTGGCAGCCGCCGGAGCCCAAATGGATGTCCGACAGCCAGATCGCGCGATAGCGTTGAGGCGCACTGGAGGATTCGCTGTCGTCGTCGACGCCCGGGTTCGCCGGCAGCGGCAGGGCGGCTTCATGCGTCGCGCCGCGCAGATCGGCGCTCCGAAAACGATAAGCGGAAGACGCTTCGATTGCCTGCGTGACGGTCGAGTGGAAGGTCATGGGCTCGCGTATCGGGTTTCGATATGCGCATTGCGCCATGCGGCCGTGACCGAGCCGTGACAGTCACGAGAAGTTCTTATTACTTGTAGGGAGCCGGCGCCATGATGATGCGCGTGCCAGCCAGGCGATCGTGCAGAAACTGCCGCGCCGGATCGAGCCGGACGGCGGCCGCCCACAGCGCGATCCAGGCCGCGAACACGGCGAGCGTCTGCGGCACGGCGAGCCCGAGCAGCGGATGCAGCGCGAGCGGCGGCAGGAACCACAGCCACGCGAGCGCGTAGCGCGCGAGAGCCCGGCCAGGCGTGACGGGCTCACCGTGGGCATCGACCAATTTGAGGCGCCAGGTTTTCATTGGCAGCGTCTGGCCGCCGTGGGTCCAGAACCACACGAAATACGCGGCGAGCACGAGACCGATCCACGTCATCAGCCAGTTGTGATGCGTAAGGCCGTTTTTCTGCTGAGTGAGCGTGCTGAACAAATATCCGGAGATGAACACCACGCCGAACAGGATGACGCCTTCGTAGACCATCGTCGCGAGCCGGCGGCGCAGCGTGGGCGCGTGGAGCGGCGAGAGAGGCGTGGTGGTGGAAGCGGACGCGCTCATGAGCCGTTGTACATGGAAGGCGCTTGCTGCGGGGAGACGGGAATCGGCGTTGCCGGCACGACGCTCGTGGCGTTGGGAATCGCGGGCGTGGCGGTTGAGGTGGAAGAAGGCGATGCAGCCGGCGCACCGGAGCCGCCTTCGGCATGTCCCGCGCCGTGGCCTTGCTCGCGTGCGGCCACGAGCCGGTTGATGTCCTTCACTTCGCTCTTGCCGGTCGGCGGCGCGCTGACGACCGTGGGACGGCGCGTGCGCTCGGTGGCGGCGAGCTTTTTCTTCTGCTCTTCGGAAAGCTTCTGGTAAGCATCCCACGCCTTTTCGCGATTCTCCGGCGCGACGGACTTTGAAACCTGATAGTTCTCGCGCGCGACTTTGCGCTGGTCCGGCGTCATGCGCGTCCATTCCTCCATGCGCTGATGCAGACGCTTTTGCGCCTCGGGCGACATGCGGTGATAGCGCGATGCGATCTTCAGCCACTTTTGCTTGCGCTCTTCGCTGAAGGAATCCCATTGCGTGGAGAACGGCGCGAGCGCGACGTGCTGCGCTTCGGTGAGACGATTCCACGAGAGCGGACTGCCGGAAGAGAGCGCCGAAAGCGAAAGGCCGGAATCGGCGCCCGAACTTGCGCCGTTGGGCGCGGCGGCGGTCGAGAGCAAGGCGGCGGTGGCCGGGTAAAAGCGCGGATAAGTCGCGGCGAATGCGACCAGACTCGCAATCGCGCAACTAAAGACAATCGCGAGACCGCGCTTGTAACTCACCCGAAAACTCCCCGCCAGGTTTGATGTCAGTTGAAAGATTCGATAATACGCGTCAGTGATTACGCGTCAAATATGCGTTGAAGCCGTGGTCGAGATAGGCGTCGAGCGGCAAGCTGTCGGAGAGCATGGCCGCGTCGATGTCGGCAAGTTCGGCACGGCGCTCCTGATCTTCCCAGTAAGCGATGCCAGCCAGACCAATAGCCAGCGCGCACACCGGCCACACGAGGCCGAAGCCGCCGAGCCGCGCGAACGGGCCCTTCGGCCCTCGCGTCTCGGAGCCGTCGTGACCCGCGCCGCCCGCCGAGAGGCTCGCGCCTGCTCCGGCCAAAGCCGGCGTGAACGCGGGCGCGACAAGGGCGACCTTCTCCGGCTTCTTGCGCGCGATAGCAGCCCGGCGCGCCTCGGCGAGCCGGTCGACCGCGGCGGCCGGAATAGTCGATGTACTTTCGTCCAGCGCGCGAACTACCTTCAGCGCGAACTCGTTTTCCTTTGAATCAAGAACGGAACTCATAGCGTGATCCCTTTGGCTTTCAGGGCGTGCGCGAGGGCGTGCGTGGCGCGTGAACAATGCGTTTTGACGCTGCCCTCGGAGCAGCCCATGGCGGCGGCCGTCTCTGCGACATCCATATCTTCCCAGTAACGCATGAGAAAGGCTTCTCGTTGACGTGCCGGCAATTTCTGGATTTCCGCGTCGATCAGGTTGAGTACCTGTTCGCGTTCCAGTTTGTTCTCGCTGCTCTCGCTGCCAAGTGCGCCGTCTTGTGATTCGAAGGATTCGAGCGGGTCGAACTCGTCGTCGTCCGCGTTTCCGAAGGACGAAAAGAGGCTGACCCACGTGTTCCGCACCTTCTGGCGACGGAAATAGTCGTGCGTCGCATTCTGGAGGATACGCTGGAAAAGCAGCGGAAGCTCGGAAGGCGGCTTGTCACCGTATTTTTCCGCCAGTTTGATCATGGCGTCCTGCACGATGTCCAGCGCCGCGTCGTCGTCGCGGACGGTGTACACGGTCTGTTTGAACGCGCGTCGTTCGACGCCCGCCAGGAAATCGGCAAGTTCCTTGTCTGATGCCATCCGTTGGGAGCCCGGCGCAACGAATTTGCGTCGAAAGGGATCGTGGGTTCTAGGAAAACCTGCGGATGCTAGCAAATTTTCGCCACGCCGGGAGGATTTGGGACGATTTGTTGCCCGATTTACGTACTCGCTGCTCCAAGCGTCAAACGTTGTGCTAAATCTGAGCTTTTTCCGAAAAGCGTCGGATCGGAGATTTCCGAAACTTTTTTCTTGACCCGTTGCGCGCGCCGGGCTACATTTTCCGACTCGCATCATAAAGTGAAATGTCTGCTTTGAGGCGAGCCCAAGAAGCACGCCAGTCAATTCAAGACGCGCCGCTTGAACCCGAGCCACAAGCCCGGCAGAGAGCACCCGATCAATTTTTTGCCGAAAATTCGAAAGGTGATGAATGAACATGCCCAGCGCGGAATTCTCCACGTCGGATACGACTCCCCCTCACGAAGCTGACTCCATCGGCGGCACCGTGCTCATGCGCGCGCTCGCTGACGAGAAGGTCGAGTTCATTTGGGGCTATCCCGGCGGCTCGGTACTCTACATCTACGACGAGCTGTACAAGCAGGACCAGATCCAGCACATTCTCGTGCGCCACGAACAGGCCGCCGTACACGCCGCCGACGCCTATGCGCGCTCGACCGGCAACGTGGGCGTGTGCCTCGTGACTTCCGGCCCCGGCGTCACCAATGCGGTGACGGGTATTGCCACGGCCTATATGGACTCCATTCCGCTCGTCATCATCAGCGGGCAGGTTCCGACCGCGGCCATCGGCCTCGACGCGTTCCAGGAGTGCGACACCGTCGGCATCACGCGGCCCTGCGTCAAGCACAACTTCCTCGTGAAGGACGTGCGCGATCTCGCCGCCACCGTCAAGAAAGCGTTCTACATTGCTCGCACGGGTCGCCCCGGTCCGGTGCTGATCGACATTCCGAAGGACGTGTCGAAGGCGTCGTGCAAGTACGAACCGCTGAAGAGCGTGTCGCTGCGTTCGTATAACCCGGTGACGAAGGGCCACTCCGGCCAGATCCGCAAGGCGGTGCAACTGCTGCTTTCGGCCAAGCGCCCGTATATCTATACCGGCGGCGGCATCATTCTCGCGGATGCATCGCGCGAGCTGAACCAATTCGCCGATTTGCTGGGCTATCCGGTCACCAACACGCTGATGGGTCTGGGCGGTTACCGCGCGAGCGACAAGAAATTCCTCGGCATGCTCGGCATGCATGGCACGTACGAAGCCAACATGGCCATGCAGAACTGCGACGTGCTGATCGCCATTGGCGCGCGCTTCGACGACCGCGTGATCGGCGACCCGGCGCACTTCGCATCGTCGCCGCGCAAGATCATCCACATCGACATCGATCCTTCGTCCATTTCCAAGCGCGTGAAGGTGGACATTCCCATCGTCGGCGACGTGAAGGAAGTGCTGAAGGAGTTGATCGAGCAGTTGCAGACGGCGGAACACGGCCCGGACACGCAGGCGCTCAAGTCGTGGTGGGACCAGATCGAAGGCTGGCGCTCGAAAGACTGCCTCGCTTACGACCGCAAAAGCGAGATCATCAAGCCGCAATATGTCGTCCAGAAGCTGCATGAACTGACCGACGGCAACGCCTTCGTCTGTTCGGATGTCGGCCAGCATCAGATGTGGGCCGCGCAGTTCTATCCGTTCAACAAGCCGCGCCGCTGGATCAACTCGGGCGGTCTCGGCACCATGGGTTTCGGCTTGCCGGCAGCCATGGGCGTGAAGATGGCTTTTCCCGACGAGGAAGTGGTCTGCATCACGGGCGAAGGCTCCATCCAGATGTGCATTCAGGAGCTCTCGACGTGCAAGCAGTACAACACGCCCGTCAAGATCATCTCGCTCAACAACCGCTATCTCGGCATGGTGCGCCAGTGGCAGCAGATCGAATACAAGAAGCGCTATTCCAGTTCCTACATGGACGCGCTGCCTGACTTCGTGAAGCTCGCCGAAGCGTATGGGCATGTCGGCATTCGCGTCGAAAAGACTGCGGACGTCGAGCCGGCGCTGAAGGAAGCGCTGCGCCTGAAAGATCGCACCGTATTTCTCGACTTCCAGACCGATCCCACCGAAAACGTATTTCCCATGGTGCAAGCAGGCAAGGGCATCACGGAAATGCTGCTCGGCTCGGAAGATCTATAACGCGGCTTTGACTCGCGAGGCCCGGGCGCACCCGTCTTCACAAAGGACGAGCGCCGCGCACGGGTTTTTCGAAGCAGACGCCAACTGGATAAACCTCGGGAAAAGACATGAAACACATCATCTCCGTACTGCTGGAAAACGAGCCGGGCGCGTTATCGCGTGTCGTCGGGCTCTTTTCCGCGCGCGGCTACAACATTGAAACGCTGACGGTGGCGCCGACCGAAGACAGTTCGCTGTCGCGGCTGACCATCGTCTCGATTGGCTCGGACGACGTGATCGAACAGATCACGAAGCACCTGAACCGCCTGATCGAGGTGGTGAAAGTGGTCGACCTGACAGAGGGCGCCCACATCGAGCGCGAGCTGATGCTCATCAAGGTAAGAGCGGTCGGCAAGGAACGCGAAGAGATGAAGCGCATGGCGGATATCTTCCGCGGCCGCATCATCGACGTGACCGAAAAGACCTACACGATGGAACTGACGGGCGCATCCGACAAACTCGACGCGTTCATTCAGGGGCTCGACGCCACGGCCATTCTGGAAACGGTTCGCACGGGCAGTTCCGGCATCGGCCGGGGCGAGCGCATTCTGAAGGTTTAAACCTACACTCATTTCGACTAGTTTTCTCTGCCTGCGCGGAGACAGACCTCAAGGAACCACCATGAAAGTTTTCTACGACAAAGACGCCGACCTCTCCCTCATCAAGGGCAAGCAAGTCACCATCATCGGTTATGGCTCGCAAGGCCATGCGCACGCGCTGAACCTGAAGGAAAGCGGCGTGAACGTGACGGTCGGCCTGCGTAAAGGCGGTGCTTCGTGGAGCAAGGCCGAGAACGCGGGCCTCAAGGTCAAGGAAGTGGCCGAAGCCGTGAAGGGCGCGGATGTCGTCATGATGCTGCTGCCCGACGAGCAGATCGCCGAAGTCTACAAGAACGAAGTCCACGCCAATGCCAAGGAAGGCGCGGCGCTGGCGTTCGCGCACGGCTTCAACGTGCATTACGGCCAGGTGATCCCGCGCGCGGATCTGGACGTCATCATGATCGCGCCGAAGGCGCCGGGCCACACCGTGCGCAACACGTATCAGCAAGGCGGCGGTGTGCCGCACCTGATCGCGGTGGCACAAGACAAGTCGGGTTCGGCCCGCGACGTGGCGCTGTCGTATGCGGCGGCCAACGGCGGCGGACGTGCCGGCATCATCGAAACGAACTTCCGCGAAGAAACCGAAACCGACCTGTTCGGCGAGCAGGCCGTGCTGTGCGGCGGCACGGTGGACCTGATCAAGGCTGGCTTCGAAACGCTGGTGGAAGCGGGCTACGCGCCGGAAATGGCGTACTTCGAGTGCCTGCACGAGCTGAAGCTGATCGTCGACTTGATCTATGAAGGCGGTATCGCCAACATGAACTACTCGATCTCGAACAACGCCGAGTACGGCGAGTACGTGACGGGTCCGCGCATCGTCACGGAAGAAACGAAGAAGGCGATGAAGGCCGTGCTGAAAGACATCCAGACCGGCGAATACGCGAAGAGCTTCATCATCGAAAACCGCGCTGGCGCGCCGACGCTGCAATCGCGTCGCCGTCTGACGGCCGAGCATCAGATCGAGCAGGTCGGCGAGAAGCTGCGCGCCATGATGCCGTGGATCGCGAAGAACAAGCTGGTCGATCAGTCGAAGAACTAAGTCTCGCTTCGAGGGGTTCGTAACTTGCCCCTTCTCCGTTTGCGTGGAGATAGACCGCGTTTCCGAGGGGCCTGCTGCTTGCGCCATTTTCTTCGCATGCGTGGAGATCGATGTTTGCAGCACGTTTCTTGCTGAAACTAAAGCCGTCCGGATGCCCTGTGCTCCGGGCGGCTTTTGCTATCCTACGGTTTTAATAAAACATCGAACTCGTTCATGAACTATCCTCATCCGATCATTGCCCGCGAAGGCTGGCCGTTCATCGCCATCGCGGCCGTCGTTGCGATTCTCGTGCAGGCGCTCGGCGGCTTCGGCTTCGCCTGGATTTTCTGGCTGATCGTGATCTTCGTCGTCCAGTTTTTTCGCGACCCGCCGCGTCCCATTCCCGCGCAGGCCAACGCCGTGCTGTGTCCGGCCGACGGGCGCATTGTCGCGGTCGAAACTGCGCATGATCCGTATGCGGGCCGTGAGGCGCTCAAGATCAGCGTGTTCATGAACGTTTTCAACGTGCATTCGCAGCGTTCGCCGGTCGATGGCGCCATCAGCAAGGTTCAGTACTTCCCGGGCGCGTATCTGAATGCGGCGGTCGAGAAGGCATCGACGGAGAACGAGCGCAATGCCATCGTCTTGCAGACGGCGAGCGGTCATACCGTGACGTCGGTGCAGATCGCGGGCCTCATCGCACGACGTATTCTCTGCTACGTGCATGTGGGCGAGCCGCTCACGCGCGGTCAGCGCTATGGCTTCATTCGTTTCGGTTCGCGCGTCGACGTGTATCTGCCGATTGGTAGCCGTCCGCGTGTCTCGATTGGCGAGAAAGTGTCCGCATCGTCGACGATCCTCGCCGAGTTCGCGGAATAACGCCGGGGGTTTCGATGGCGGCATTCAAACCGCGCCGTAACCGTATGAACGGCGCGACTCCGCGCGCCTTCCGGCGCAACAAGGCCGCGCAGGACGTCGGTGCCGTGGAAACGCGGCGCGCCAAACGGCAGCAGTTCCTGCGCAAACGCGGCATTTATCTCCTGCCTAACGCGTTCACCACGGCGGCGCTTTTTTGCGGCTTCTTCGCTGTCGTCCAGGCGATGAACGTTCGCTTCGAGATCGCGGCCATCGCCATTTTCGTCGCGATGGTGCTCGATGGCATGGACGGACGCGTCGCGCGCATGACGCACACGCAGAGCGCGTTCGGCGAGCAGTTCGACAGTCTTTCGGACATGGTGTCGTTCGGGGTCGCGCCGGCGCTCGTCATGTACGAATGGGTTTTGAAGGATCTCGGCCGCTGGGGCTGGCTCGCGGCCTTCGTGTATTGCTCCGGCGCGGCGTTGCGGCTTGCGCGCTTCAATACGAACGTGGGCGTGGTCGACAAGCGCTATTTCCAGGGCTTGCCGAGTCCGGCCGCGGCTGCGTTGATCGCGGGCTTCGTGTGGCTCGCGACCGATAACCGCGTGCCGCTCAAGCTCGTGTGGCTGCCGTGGGTGGCCTTTGCACTTACTGTCTATGCGGGCGTGACGATGGTATCGAACGCGCCGTTCTACAGCGGCAAGGCGCTGGATGTGCGGTATCGCGTGCCATTCGCGGGCGTGTTGCTCGTCGTGGTGGCGTTCGTGTTGGTGTCGTCCGATCCGCCGGTCATGCTGTTTTGCCTCTTCGTTCTGTACGGCTTTTCGGGCTACGTCTGGTGGGGCTATATGGCGATACGCGGGCGGCCGAACCCGGCGCGTAGCTCGCAGCGGGATGGTTAAGGGGCATCACTGTCATCGTGAGAAAAAGAAAAGGCGGCGATTTGAAAGATCGCCGCCTTTTTGCTTACCGACAGTGTCCAAGGACAAACAGCGCGCGCGGATATTGTCGCGAGTCGACGCGACTAGTGCCGGTGTTCGCGAACGGCTCAACCTGCCACTAACGTGCCGTTCTGCACACGTACGCGTTGACCTTCGCCGAACGGCGGTTGCTGCTTATACGTGAAGTAGCGCGTCTTGCCGTTTTCCATCCGCACGCGCACCAAATAGTCCGTCTCGCTGCGAACGTGTTTCTCGACCGAATTCCCTGCCAGACCGCCGCCGAGCGCGCCAAGGAGCGTCATTGCGGTACGTCCGCCACCACGGCCGAACTGGTTGCCGACGACGCCACCCGCCACCGCGCCGCCCACCGCACCGATGCCGGTACCGTGTCCTTCCTGACGAACGGCGGAGATCGCTTCAACCGTCCCGCAGGTCGAGCAATAAGCCGGATGCGCGGGAGGCTGTTGTGCATACGACGGTTGCTGAACAGGCGGCTGTTGCTGAGCTTGCTGCTGGGCCGCCCGTTGCTGCGCGGCTTGTTCCGCGGCTTGCTGTTGAGCGGCTTGTTGCTGCGCTGCCTGCTGTTGTGCTTGTTGCGCCGCTTGCTGCTGTGCGGCTTGTTGCGCAGCGCTGGGTTGCTGCTGTCCGACGGCTGCCGCCTGTGTCTGCGCTGTATCCGCCGAATTGCTCGATGCGCGCGGGAAGATTCCCGTCATCGCAGCCGTGGCCACGAGACTCGCGACGATCACCGCGCCCGCCGCCGTGGCGATGAGCGGATGCAGACGCCGTTGTGGCGGTTGACCACTGCCTGTCGAGGGCGAAGTGGCCGGCGTAAATTTACTGTTCCCGTTATCCATTTTTTGGACCTCCGTACCGAGGCTTTGGGAGCGCGGATGCGCTGAATATAAGCGGCATACTGCCGATGCCGTCTGTGCAATACGATTTTCGGGGAAACCCGGATTTCGTGCTTAAGCGGTTGTAACAAATGCTCGACCGCTAGGCACAAAGTGGAAAGCACAAATAATGCCAAACGTGATCCGCCCTGTCCGAAGGCGATTTGACGCGACGAAGACCCGCTCGACCTTTACCAGGAGTTACAAAAAGATGATGCCTCGGGCAAAAACGGCTGGAAATAAGCTGATCGTCAGCGGGGCGCTCCTCGCGCGTAGGCGCCGCCACTTCTTGAACGGTTTCTTGTTCCCGCGTTGCGCATCACACAAAGAGAAAGTCTTCGCGTAACGCGTGGAATGCCATTGCCGTAACCGCCCGGCAAAACGCTAAATCGCTCGCAACATAACGACGCAAGAAGCCCCATCGACATAACCAATCGTCGATGCCGTTTCGCGTTTATTCGCCATGCTGATCGTTTCAGAGATGCGCGTCGGCCGTTCTCTAACCGAGTGTGTTCCGGCGAATTCGCGCAGCGTATGCTGACCCAGCCGCGCGAAGGTAGACGCGAGGATCGATGCCTCCCGTCGATTACGAGACCCGCACAGAGAGACGCTCCGTGGCCACGATCCGGCACGGCGAGAAGCGGCAGCACGATCGAACGTGGCAGCGGCGCGAAGCAGTCACACGACGCACATCGATGCCGGTGCTCGACTCATCGTGCATCGCCAAGCGCCAGCAGTTCACGCCAATCGAGGGCATGAAATGGAATTCAAACGCGAAAAATACGAGCGGCTGCTCGCTTTCGCCAGCACTTTGCCGCCGCTGCCGACCGCGGTCGCTCATCCATGCGATCACGACTCTCTGTCTTCCATCATCGAAGCGGCGCGGCTCGGGCTCGTCGCGCCGATTCTCGTGGCCTCGCGCAGCAAACTCGAAGCGGTCGCCAGCGAGTGCAATCTCGATCTCGGCGATCTACCCATCATCGACGTTCCGCACAGCCACGCGGCGGCGGAAGTCGCGGTGCAGCTCGTGCATGAAGGGCGCGCGGAAGCGCTGATGAAAGGCTCGCTGCACACCGACGAACTGATGGGCGCGGTGGTCACGCGTAACGGCTTGCGCACCGGGCGGCGCGTGAGCCACTGTTTCGTGATGGATGTTCCCGGCCGCGAAAACGCCCTGATCATCACCGACGCCGCCGTCAACATCTCACCGACGCTCGACCAGAAGCGCGACATCGTGCAGAACGCCATCGATCTCGCTCACGCATTGCGCATTGCCGAGACGCGGGTAGCGATTCTTTCCGCGATGGAAACCGTGAATTCGAAGGTGCCCTCGACGCTAGATGCCGCCGCGCTCTGCAAGATGGCCGATCGCCAGCAGATCACGGGCGGCATTCTCGACGGCCCGCTCGCGCTCGACAACGCAATCAGCGAGGAAGCCGCAAGGATCAAGGGGATCGAATCACCGGTGGCGGGGCGCGCGAACGTGCTCGTCGTGCCGGACCTCGAATCCGGAAACCTGCTGGCAAAAAGCCTGTCGTTTCTCGCTGGCGCGGATGCAGCGGGCATCGTGCTGGGCGCGAAGGTGCCGATCATCCTGACGAGCCGTGCGGATTCGATCATGACGCGGCTCGCGTCATGCGCGGTGGCCTCGCTCGTAGCGCTCGCGCGGCGCGAGAATCCTTCAGCCGCGATCGTCTAGAGGGATGTATGGACGTCGTTCTGGTCATCAACGCGGGGTCGTCCAGCATCAAGTTTCATGCATACGTCGAGACGGAAGGCAGCCTCGATCCTGTCGCCGGCGGCAAGCTCGAAGAGATCTACGGCAAGCCGTACTTCGAGGCCAGGCGGCCGAACGGCGAACTCATCGACGAAAAGCTTTGGCCCGAAGGCGAACAACTCGGGCACGACAATGCGATCACGTTCTTGCTGAACTGGCTGCGTGAACGCTCTTCCGGCGCGAAACTGCTTGCCGTGGGTCATCGTGTGGTGCATGGCGGTGAACGATTTGCAGCGCCGGTGCGCGTCGATACGGACGTGCTCGCGCAACTGGAAGCGCTCGTTCCGCTCGCACCGCTTCATCAGCCGCATAACCTCGCAGCGATCCGCGCGATACGAGCGCGCAATCCGCAGGTGCCACAAATCGCATGTTTCGATACGGCCTTCCACCATACGCAGCCCGCATCGGCAACGCGCTTCGCGCTGCCGCCCGAGATCACGCAACGCGGCGTGCGGCGCTACGGGTTTCACGGGCTGTCGTACGAGTACATCGCGAGCGTTCTGCCGCAATACAGCGCGAAGGCCGCCAATGGCAAGAGCGTGGTGCTTCATCTTGGCAATGGCGCGAGCATGACGGCGCTCGATCGAGGCAAGAGCGTCGCCAATACGATGGGCTTCACGGCCGTCGAAGGGCTCGTCATGGGCACGCGCTGCGGGAGCATCGATCCCGGCGTGCTGCTATGGATGATGCAGGAAGCGCGCATGGACGCCCATGCCATCGAGACGCTGCTCTACAAGCGCTCCGGTCTGCTCGGCGTGTCGGGTATTTCCAGCGATATGCGCACGCTGCTCGCGAGCGATGCACCCGCTGCCGCCGAAGCGGTCGATCTGTTTTGCTATCGAATCTCGCGCGAACTCGGCTCGCTTGCGGCCGCGCTCGGCGGGCTCGATGCGCTCGTGTTTACCGGCGGCATCGGCGAACGTGCGGCGCCCGTGCGCGAGCGCGTGGGGCGCGCGGCGGCATGGCTCGGCGTATCGCTCGACGACGAGGCCAATGCACGCCACGAACGGCGCATCGACGATTCGACGAGCGCAGTCGATGTCTGTGTCATCCCGACGAACGAAGAATTGATGATTGCCCGTCACGCGTTAAGGCTGCTGGGAGGCTGAACGTCGGCGGGCGCATTGCCAGCGGAAAGACGATGCGTGGCGCGGCTGACATCGACAAGAGGACGTTATGAACGCAATCAGGACGCTGCTCGAAGCTCAGCCGCTCTTCACGTTGTTCCTCACGATCGCGCTCGGCTACGTGATTGGCGAGATTAGCCTCAAAGGCGTCTCGCTCGGATCGGGGGCCGTGCTTTTCGTCGGCTTGGCAATCGGCGGATTCGCGCCGAAAGCCTTGCCGCCCGCGCTGCTCGGCACGCTCGGCTTGTTGCTGTTTCTGTACGGCATCGGCATTCAATACGGCGCGCATTTCTTCAAGGGACTGACGAGCGCGGAAGGATTGCGGGCCAACGCGGCAGCGGCGCTTGGCGTCGTCGCGGCGGGTTTCGTGTCGCTTTCGCTGGTGCCGGCGTTCGGTCTCAGGCTCGACGAAACGCTCGGCTTGTTCGCGGGCTCGGGAACCAGTACGGCGACGTTGCAAGCCGTGATCTCAACCTTGCATAGCGATGGCGCCGCCGTGGGCTACAGCGTGACTTATCCATTCGGCGTCGCCGGTCCGATACTGATGATCTACGCCCTCGGCGCGTTGCTCAAAGTGAAGATCGAGGCGCCGCCCGAAAGCAACATCGAGACGGCGGAGATCGCCCTGCAAAATCCCGCGCTCGTCGGTCTCAGCGCAGTCGAACTTCATGCGGAGTTGCCGGATGGCGTGACCATTGCCGCCGTTCGCCGCGCGCATCGCAACCGGCTGCCGACCGCGGATTTCGTTCTGCAAACCGGCGATGTCCTGCTGGCAACGGCATTGGAGCCGGCCGCGCTGGAGGAGGCGGCCACACTCATCGGCGAGGTTCAGCCGGGCAGAATCACGCGGCATCGGGAAGATCTGGATTACCTGCGCGTGTTCGTATCGAGCCGGGTCATGACCGGGCAGCGCATTGGGGACATTCGATTTCCCGATGGCGTCGTCTGCTCGATTGCTCATGTGCGCAGAGGCGACGCCGATATGTTGCCTCACGTCGATCTGATTTTGGAATCCGGAGACAGGGTCGGGTTGCTGGTGAATCGGACGCATGCCAAAGCGGTTCGCAAACTGTTCGGCGACTCGATCAAAGGGACGGCCGAACTCAGCTTCATCTCGATTGGCGTTGGCGCCGCGATTGGCTTGCTCATTGGCATGATTCCGATTCCCGTGCCCGGCGTGGGGAAACTGACGCTCGGGCTTGCGGCGCTGCTGCTGACCGCGCTTTATCTCGGGAAGATTCGTCGCTCGGGGCCATTTATCTGGAGCGTGCCATTGTCGGCGAATCTGGTTCTGCGGAACTTCGGGTTGACCATTTTTCTGGCACAAGTCGGGATTGCTTCCGGACCGAAATTCTTTGCCGAAGTAGGGGCGACGGGTGCTTCGCTCCTGCTTTACGGCGCGGTGATTCTGATTGCGTTAGTGCTCGTGACGGCGTTTTTCTGCTTGGTGATTTTCAAGCTGCCGTTCGATACCACCATTGGCGTTCTCAGCGGTGCTACGGGAAATCCCGCCATTCTCGCGTTTGCCAATCGCGTGACGCCAACCGATAAACCGGATATCGGCTATGCCATGATTTTCCCGTCGATGACCATTCTGAAAATTCTGTTCGCGCAGATTGCCGCCGTGTTGATGGGGCATTGATCAGAAGCGCTGCAAGACAGCGCTGACATCACTGTCAGCGCCACTCAGTTCAGTCCTCGCGACGCAGATGCGGGAACAAAATGACGTCGCGGATGCTCGGGCTGTCGGTCAGCAACATCACCAGCCGGTCAATGCCGATTCCGCAGCCGCCTGTCGGCGGCATGCCGTATTCGAGCGCGCGAATATAGTCGGCATCGAAAAACATGGCTTCTTCGTCGCCAGCGTCTTTCTGATCGACTTGCTTCTGAAAGCGCGCGGCCTGATCTTCCGGATCGTTCAATTCGGAAAAGCCGTTGGCGATCTCGCGGCCCGTGATGAACAACTCGAAGCGCTCCGTGATGCCCGCCACGCTGTCCGACTCACGCGCGAGCGGCGACACTTCGATTGGATAATTGACGATATATGTCGGCTCCCACAGTTGCGATTCGGCCGTCTCTTCGAAAAGCGCCAATTGCAATGCGCCAATGCCCGCATTCAAAAACGCCGGTTGCGTCGTATCCACGCCGAACTTTTTCAATTCCGTGCGCAGGAACGCGGCGTCGCCGAGTTGCGCGTCGGTGTATTGCGGCGCGTATTTTTGAATAGCCTGATTGATCGTCAGCCGATGAAACGGCTTCGAAAAATCGAGTTCGCGGCCCTGATACGTGATGCTCGCGGTGCCGAGCGAGTCGATTGCCGCCTGGCGGATCAGTTGCTCGACGAAGTCCATGAGCCAGTGATAATCCGTGTATGCGGCGTAGAACTCCATCATCGTGAATTCCGGGTTGTGTCGCGGCGACACGCCTTCGTTCCGGAAATTACGATTGATCTCGAACACACGCTCGAAGCCGCCGACGATCAGCCGCTTCAGATACAGCTCCGGCGCGATGCGCAGAAACATCTGCATGTCGAGCGCGTTGTGGTGCGTAACGAAAGGCTTGGCCGCCG
The DNA here is from genome assembly GCF_031450875.1 of Caballeronia sp. LZ001. Lineage (NCBI taxonomy): Bacteria > Pseudomonadati > Pseudomonadota > Betaproteobacteria > Burkholderiales > Burkholderiaceae > Caballeronia > Caballeronia sp. LZ001. The sequence goes on from NZ_JARTVX010000004.1 coordinate 4,373,282, forward strand.
CGCCGCCCGGAATGGGGTGCAGCATTGGCGTTTCGACTTCCATGAAGCTCGCCTGCGCCATGAAATTGCGAATGGACGTGACCGCCTTGGTCCGCGCCATGAAGGTCTTGCGCGACTCCGGCGTGACGATCAGATCGACATAACGCTGGCGATAGCGCATTTCCTGATCGGCAAGGCCGTGAAACTTGTCGGGCAGCGGACGCAGCGCCTTCGAAAGCAGGCGCAGTTCCGTGCAGCGCACCGACAGTTCGCCCTTGTTCGTGCGAAACAGGACGCCGCGCGCGGCGACGATATCGCCCAGGTCCCACTTCTTGAAGGCGTCGTAAGTCTCGGCGCCGACGTCGGCGGGCGTGATGAAGAACTGGATCTGGCCGCTGCCGTCCTGGACCGTCGCGAAGCTGGCCTTGCCCATCACGCGCTTGAGCATCATGCGGCCGGCAAGCGCCACGGGCAGGGGATTGGCTTCGAGTGCTTCCTTGTCGGTATTGGCGAATTCGCCTTGCAGCGCGGCGGCCTGATGCGTCGGACGAAAGTCGTTCGGATAAGCGACGCCTTGCTCGCGCAGCGCGCGCAATTTGTCGCGACGCTCGCCGATGATCTGGTTTTCTTCCAGTTCGGGCGCGGCGCCCGCTTGAGTCGGTTCGGTCATGATGTGTAGCTTTCGATACGGTGGGATGCGGCGCGGCGAGGGCCAAACGAAAGCGCGGATACCGAAAGCCGGGATCCGCGCCGCGAAACTCAAACGCCCTGTTTCAGGCTCGCGCTGATGAAGTCGTCGAGGTCGCCGTCGAGCACGGCGCGCGTGTTGCTCATTTCCACGCTGGTGCGCAGGTCCTTCACGCGGCTCTGGTCGAGCACGTAGGAGCGGATCTGATGGCCCCAGCCCACATCGGTCTTGCTCGATTCGAGCTTGTCCTGTTCGGCCTGGCGCTTGCGCATCTCGAATTCGTAGAGACGCGCCTTCAGCATCTGCATGGCTTCCGCGCGGTTGCGGTGCTGCGAGCGGTCGTTCTGGCACTGCACGACGATGCCAGTCGGCGCGTGCGTGAGACGCACCGCGGAGTCGGTCTTGTTGATGTGCTGGCCACCCGCGCCCGAAGCGCGATACGTGTCCGTGCGGATATCGGCGGGATTGATTTCGATCTCGATCGAATCGTCGATTTCCGGATACACGAACACCGACGAGAACGACGTATGCCGCCCGCCCGACGAGTCGAACGGCGATTTGCGCACGAGGCGGTGAATGCCCGTCTCGGTACGCAGATAGCCGTAGGCGTATTCGCCTTCCACCTTGATGGTCGCGCTCTTGATGCCGGCGACGTCGCCTTCGGATTCCTCGAGCACTTCGGTCTTGAAGCCCTTGCGCTCGCAATAGCGAAGATACTGGCGCAGCAGCATGGACGCCCAGTCGCACGCCTCGGTGCCGCCCGCGCCCGCCTGGATGTCGATGAAGCAATTGTTCGGGTCGGCCGGGTTCGAGAACATCCGGCGAAATTCCGTGTCTTCGACGCGCACTCGCAGTGCTTCCGCGTCGGTTTCGCAGGCGACGAGCGTTTCTTCGTCGCCTTCCTCGTGCGCCATCTCGAAGAGATCGCTGGCGTCGCGCAGGTCGTTGTCGAGCGCGGTGAGTTTCGACACCACGCCGTCCAGCAGCTTCTTCTCACGACCGAGCGCCTGCGCGTTCTTCGAGTCGTTCCAGACGTTCGGGTCTTCGAGTTCTTTGTTGACTTCGGCTAGACGCGCTGACTTGGCGTCGTAGTCAAAGATACCCCCGTAGCTCGCCCGCGCGACGGCGCAGGTCGGCCAGAAGGCTTTCGATCGCGTTGAGACGTTCCGCTTCCATTGTCGATCTTCGGCTTCGTAAAAAGGTGCAATTATAGCCGATCGACCGGGTTTTCCCGCTTCGAGCGGGCCGTTCCGGCGGGTTTTCAGCCCGCGTGTTCGACGATCAGCTGCACGCGCGCCACGCCGTTCCATGAATCGCTGACGAGCCGGTAAGCGACCGTCGCGCGCGCCGGGAGCGGGTCGACATGGTTGAACCAGATCGCGTTGAAGCGCTGGCGCCCGCGCAGAAGTTGTAGCTTCAGATGCTTGTCCTTGACGAGCGCCTGCGACGCGACCTCGAACTCGCCGGAGAACGTGGGCGCCGGAAAGCCTTGTCCCCACACGGCTGCATCGATCAATTCGACGAATTGCGGCGTGAAATACGCGTCCTCCAGTTCGCCATCGGTTTCGATGGTGCGTGAAAGCGCGTCGGCCGTCAGCCATTCGCGTCCGATGGCCTCGAACGCGGCCGTGAAGCGCGGAATGTCTGCGGTGGCGAGCGTGAGGCCCGCCGCCATCGCGTGACCGCCAAATTTGTGGATGAGACCGGGTTCGCGCTTCGAAATGAGATCGACGGCGTCGCGCAGATGAAAGCCCGGAATCGAGCGGCCGGAGCCTTTGCAGAGCACGCCGCTGTCGTCGGCGTGCGCGAAGGTGAACGACGGCCGATGAAACCGCTCCTTCAGCCGCCCCGCGACGATGCCGATCACGCCCTGATGCCAGCTCGCGTCGTAGAGCGTGAGCGTGGCGCGCTCGCCGGGGTCGAGCGTCTGCAATTCGGCGAGCGCCTGCTGCTGCATGCCCGCTTCGATCTCGCGGCGCTCGCGGTTCATGCCGTCGAGTTGTTGCGCGAGTTCCCACGCGCGGCCGATATCGTCGGTCGTCAGGCATTCGATGCCGAGCGACATGTCCGACAGCCGTCCCGCCGCGTTCAGACGCGGTCCGAGCGCGAAGCCCAGATCGAAGCCGGAAGCGGTGCGCGCATCGCGGCTCGCGGCCCGGAAAAGCGCGGCGATGCCTGGCTGCATGCGGCCCGAGCGAATCCGCTTCAAACCCTGCGCGACGAGAATGCGATTGTTGGCGTCGAGCTTCACGACATCCGCGACGGTGCCGAGCGCGACCAGATCGAGCAGGCCGTCGAGACGCGGTTCGGGGCGGCCATCGCCATAGGTGTCGCGACGCCGCAGTTCGGCGCGCAGCGCGAGCAGCACGTAGAACATCACGCCCACGCCCGCGATGCATTTGCTCGGAAACGCGCAGCCCGGCTGATTCGGATTGACGATCGCGCGCGCGGCGGGCAACTCGTCGCCGGGCAAGTGATGGTCGGTGACGACGACTTCCATGCCGAGCGCATTGGCGGCCGCGACGCCATCCACGCTGGCAATGCCGTTATCGACCGTGATCAGAAGATCGGGTACGCCGCGTGGCGAACGCGCCGCCAGTTCGACGATCTCCGGCGTGAGCCCGTAGCCATATTCGAAGCGGTTCGGAACCAGATAGTCGATGTCCGCGCCGAACATGCGCAGCCCGCGCACGGCGACGGCGCAGGCGGTCGCGCCGTCGCAGTCGTAATCGGCGACGACGAGCATGCGCTTGTTCGCTGCGAGCGCATCGGCGAGAACGACGGCGGCGGCATCGCAACCCTTCAGGCCGACGGGCGCGTGCAGGCGCTTGAACTCGGTTTCGATTTCGTCGGGCGACGTGACGCCGCGCGACGCATACAGCCTCGCGATGACGGGATGCAGGCCGTGGCGCGCGAGGGCTTCGGCATCGGCGGGGGAGGCGGCGCGGGTAACGATACGCGTCATGCTGTCAGTGACCTATTCGATGAAAAGCGCCGCGATCGGCCGGCGTCGCCAGAACTTGCGCAAGTCCGAGCGCGTGACGCCGAGCGTCACCGAGCCTGTATCGCCGCAGAGCGTGATACCGAGTTTCTTGAGCGTGCCGTTCGCGAGCGCGTCGAGCGCGGGCGCGAACCACGCGGTTTCGAGCGCCTGCAACGAGTCGTTCCAGCGCGCCCAGTCCTGTTCGATGAACGGCGCCGAGAACGGATCGAGTTCGACGAGCGTCGTGCCTTCTTGCGCTTCTCGCCCGTTGGCGAGCGCGGCGAAAGAGTCGGCTGGCGCTTCCGGCGCGATGTTCGAGGCGAGCGCGAGACCGCGCGTGGCGGCGGCGTCGGACATGATGCGGGCGAACGGGCTCTTGACCGGACGCAGCGTGCCTTGTCCGTGCAGCCAGATGGAGTTGATCGCAGGCAGGCCGCGCGACTCGCGTTCTTCGTTGACCGGATGTTCGAACCACGCCATCTGGATTTCGTTCTGCAACTTCATCCAAGCGCGCGAACGTTCGCCCGTGCGGGCTTCGTGCGGCAACCAGATTTCGATGTTGCGTCCCGTCGCGCGCAACGGCGACGCGCCCGCGAGCGCGCCCAGCGCGCCGCCCGACACATACCAGCGCAACGGCGTGGGCGCTTGCAGCGTGATGCCGAGGTCTTCGATCACGGGCCGCGCCGTATCGAAGAGCGTGCGGGCTTCTTCCGTGCGCACGCCGAGCGTGGCCGGATCGATGAGCACGAGATGGTCGTGCGCGATACGCACGTGAACCGGCTCGATACACGCCCAGAGCGCATCGCCGGGCGTGCCGCCATCGGCGAGCAGCATGTAGGGTGCGAGCGGCGCTTCGTCGGAGTTTGGCGCGGCGGCATCGAAACGTTGCGCAATCCAGCGCTCGTGCGGCAGCGTGCGCTGAAAGTCTTCGCCGAGCACCCGCTCTTCCAACGTCGCGCGCGCGAGGAGTTTGTCGAGCGCCGCGCTTTGCAGCCCGTGTAGCGCGGTGGCGGCGTCTGCTGCGGCAGGCAGCGCGAAGGGGAGCAGAAGATGGAGGTCGGAAACGGGCATGATGGTCGGCATTGTAGGGCAAAGGCGCACGCGGCATCGGTGCTCGCCATCGCCCTGGAAGAAGCGATTTCTTCGTCGCCGGACATCGATCGGACCTGCGCCGCGCCTTTGAATTGTCCTAATATGGCAAACTTTCGCCAATTTCGCGCTCGCGTCGCGCTGCATCCGCTAGTCGCGCATGTGCGTAATCAAGAGAGAAGCGCAAAACCGAAGCCGCAAGCAACGACGGCAACGCAGCAACCGTAGAAGAAAGGATTCGCTTGAAACTCCCGTATGAATGGCAGATAGGCTGGCGCTACACGCGCGCCAGCAAACGCACCACAGGCAACGGCTTCATCTCCTTCATCGCGCTCGTGTCGATGGCGGGCATCGCGCTCGGTGTCGCCGCGCTGATCGTCGTGCTCTCGGTCATGAACGGCTTCCAGAAAGAGGTGCGCGACCGCATGCTCTCCGTGCTCGCGCACGTGGAGATCTTCTCGCCGACCGGTTCCATGCCCAACTGGCAAGTGACCGCGCAGGAAGCGCGCCGCAATCCGGAAGTGCTTGGCGCGGCGCCCTATGTCGAAGCCCAGGCGCTGCTCACGCGTCAAGGCGCGGTGAGCGGCGTGGCGTTGCGTGGCGTGGAGCCGTCGCTGGAACCGGAAGTGTCGGACATCGGCAAGGAAATGCGCTCGGGCGCGCTCGCGGACTTGAGGCCGGGCGAATTCGGCATCGTGCTCGGGCGCGATCTCGCGACCAATCTCGGCGTGATGACCGGCGACAAGATCACGCTCGTCGCGCCCGAAGGCACGATCACGCCGGCCGGCATGATGCCTCGACTCAAGCAATTCACGGTGGTCGGCATCTTCGAGTCGGGCCACTACGAATACGATTCGACGCTCGCGCTCATCTCCATTCGCGATGCCGAGGCGCTATTCCGCCTGCCTGCGCCAACCGGCGTGCGGCTGCGGCTGAAGGACATGCAGCGCGCGCCCGAAGTCGCGCGGCAACTCGCGCACACGCTCTCGGGCGACTTGTATATTCGCGACTGGACGCAGCAGAACAAGACGTGGTTCTCCGCCGTGCAGATCGAAAAGCGGATGATGTTCATCATCCTCACGCTGATCATCGCGGTGGCGGCGTTCAATCTTGTCTCGTCGCTCGTGATGACCGTCACCGACAAGCAAGCCGATATCGCCATCCTGCGCACGCTCGGCGCGCAGCCAGGATCGATCATGAAGATCTTCGTGGTGCAGGGCGTGACGATCGGCTTCATCGGTACGGCGCTCGGCGTGACGTTCGGATGTCTCGTCGCATGGAGCATTCCGTGGCTCGTGCCGATGATCGAGCATCTCTTCAACGTGCAGTTTCTGCCGCCTTCGGTTTATTTCATCAGCGAACTGCCGTCCGAACTCGTCCCGGGCGATGTCATGAAGATCGGCGTCATTGCGTTCCTGTTGTCGTCGCTGGCTACGCTGTATCCGAGCTGGCGCGGTTCCAAGGTTCGTCCGGCGGAGGCGCTGCGCTATGAGTGACTTGAACCAGAACGAGATCGTGTTGCACGCGTCTTCCATCTCGAAGACTTTCGTGCAGGGCGGCTTCAACGTGCAGGTGCTCGACAACGCGCAACTGGAAGTGCGGCGCGGCGAGAAGCTCGCCATCGTGGGCGCGTCGGGATCGGGCAAGAGCACCTTGCTGCATGTGCTCGGCGGCCTCGACGAACCGAGCGCGGGCAAGGTCTCGCTGCTCGGCAAGCCGTTCACGCAGTTGAAGGAAAAGGAGCGCAACGAGTTGCGCAATCGCGCGCTTGGCTTCGTGTATCAGTTCCATCATCTGCTGCCGGAATTCACCGCGCTCGATAACGTGGCGATGCCGCTGCGCATTCGCCGCATGCCGGAAGACGAGGCGCGCCGCGAAGCGATGGTCATGCTGGAGCGCGTGGGCATCGGGCATCGCGCGAAGCATCGGCCGGGCGAACTGTCGGGCGGTGAGCGCCAGCGCGTGGCCATTGCGCGGGCGCTCGTCACGCATCCGGCGTGCGTGCTCGCCGATGAACCGACCGGCAATCTCGACGGCGGCACCGCCGACACGGTCTTCAATCTGATGCTGGAACTGTCGCAGACGCTTTCGACGAGCTTCGTGATCGTCACGCACGACCCCGATCTGGCCGCGCGATGCGACCGCATCATGCGCCTGCGCGACGGCGTGCTGCACGAAGAGCCGTCCGTGCCGGTGTAATCACGCGCGCCGCGGAGGACGCCATGTGGATCGATACGCACTGCCATCTCGATGCCTCGGAGTTCGACGCGGACCGCGCCGCCGTCGCGGATGCCGCGCTCGGCGCGGGCGTGTCGCGCATCGTGATTCCGGGTGTGGATCGCGGCAACTTCGACACCGTGCGCGATCTGGCGCATGGCATCGCGGGCGGGGCGTACGCGCTCGGCATCCATCCGCTTTTCACGCCGGGCGCGCGGGAGGACGATCTGCGCGTTCTGCGCGAGAAGATCGAGGCGAGTCTCGACGATCCGTTGTTCGTCGGCATCGGCGAAATCGGGCTGGATTACTTCGTGCCCACGCTCGACGACGCGCGCCAGCAGTTCTTCTACAACGAGCAACTCAAGCTCGCGCGCGAGTTCGATCTCGCGGTGATCTGCCATGTACGCAAGTCGCAGGACAAGGTGCTGAAGGGCTTGCGCGTGCATGCCATCCGATGCGGAATCGCGCATGCGTTCAACGGCAGTTTTCAGCAGGCCGAGGCGTTCATCGCGCAAGGCATGCGTCTCGGTTTCGGCGGCAATCTGACGTTCGAGCGCGCGCGACAGATCCGCCGTCTGGCCAGCGACTTGCCGCTCGAAGCCATCGTTCTCGAAACCGATTCGCCCGATATCGCGCCTTCCTGGCGCTACAAGGGGCGCAATTCGCCGGACCAGGTTCCGGGTATCGCGAAGGTGCTGGCCGAGTTGCGCGGCATCGATGAAAACGCGCTTGCCATCGGCACAACGGCTAACGCGCATCGTGCATTGCCCCGGCTCGCGCTTGCCTCTGCATAATCGTTCGCAGGTTTCGCATTGCTTCGGATGACTTGGTTTTCCGATGCGGATGCGTTCGCTTTGATCGAACGTGTGGGTGAGGATAGGTGCGCGCGATATTGCTCGGTTTCGCGGCGGGCGTCTGGTGGTTACAACAGCAGGCGCAATTGCCGTCGTGGTTGGCGTGGTTCTGCGCTTCGCTGTGCCTTTGCGGCATCGGTGCGCGTGGGGCCCGGCGGCGTTCGGCATTCATCCTGGCCGCGTTCGCATTCGGTTTTGCCTATGCCGCGTTGCGCGCCGACGTGCGACTGCAGGCGCATCTGCCGGTTGCTTACGAACAACGCGATATCGCGTTGACCGGCTTCGTGCGCGGTCTGCCCGAGGCTCAGACGGACGGCGTGCGGTTCCTGTTCGAAGTCGAATCGAATGGCGCGGGGTTGCGAGACTTTCCGCGCATCGTCAGATTGCTGTGGATGCCCGCCGAGCGAGGCCACGCCAACGCGCCGCCGACGCTCGTGCCGGGTCAGCGCTGGACGCTTTACGCGCGTTTGAAGCGTGCGCACGGCAACGCGAACTTCGGGCTGCGCGACAGCGAAGTCGCTTTGCTCGAACGCAATATTCGCGCAACGGGCGCGGTGTCGAACGTGCGGGCGCCACGGCGTTTGCGTGTCGATGCGCGCGGGCCGCTGCTCGCGATAGAGCGCATGCGTGCACGTTTGCGCGGACGCATCGAGACCGTGCTCGCGGATGCGCCCCATCGGGGAATCATCGTGGCGTTGGCGGTGGGCGCGCAGTCATCGGTAAGCGATAGCGACTGGGCCATCATGCGCGCGACCGGCACGAGCCATCTCGTTGCGATTTCGGGGCTGCATATCGGCTTCGTGGCGGGGCTCGCGGCGTTGTTGTGCGGCTTCGCATGGAAGCGCATGCGGCTGCGTGGCATGGCGGCGCCGCTGTGGGTATCCGCGCCGAAAATCGCGGCCTTGGGCGCGGCAATCTTCGCTTCCTGCTATGCGGCGCTCGCCGGTTTCAACGTGCCCGCGCAACGCGTGCTGTGGATGCTGGTCGTGTTCGGCATCGGATTTATCGGCGGGCGAAGGCCGGCTTCTTCGCTGGTGTTCTGCTGGGCGCTCGCGTTCGTGCTGCTTGCCGATCCGTGGGCCGTGACGTCACCCGGATTTTGGCTTTCGTTCGGCGCGGTCGCGGCGATTCTGCATGGCATCGCGTCGGTGGGGCGGCAAGCGGTGAGGGTGGTGGAAGATGCAGAGACGATCGCGCGGGAGATGGAGGCGCGGGAGCCGCCTGATCCCGACGCTGGCCGGCAGCGAGCGAATGTAAGGACGGGTTCGAAAGCGGCGCGAGGCCAGCCCGCCGCGCTCGTGCGTGACGAGAGTAACGACAGCGCTCGTGTGCCGATCGCGTCCCCGGCACATACCACGCCGCTCGAACAGGCGCGACGCGTGATCAACCCAAGCCCCGGTGCTTTCCAAAAGCTCACCGGAGCTTGCCGCCGTGCCGCATCGAATGGACGTCGTCACGCCTTGTCGAGCCTGCGCGTGCAATACGCCGTGACACTCGCGCTCGCGCCTCTGACCATCTACTGGTTCTCGCAGATACCGCTCATCGGCCCGTTGGCCAACTTGTTCGCGATTCCCTGGGTCAGCGTGCTCGTGACGCCCGCGACGCTCGCGGGACTGATCCTTCCCGCGCCGTTCGACGCCCCCGCGCTCCATTTCGCGCACGCATCGTTGAGCATGATGATCGATGCGCTCGCCCGCCTCGCGGCCACGACGAATTCACCGCTCTGGCACTTGCCGCAACCCGGCGCGTTTGCGCTCGCCGCCGCATGCGTGGGCGTCGCGTGGGCGCTCGCGCCGCGCGGCTGGCCGTTGCGCTTTGCCGCGCCGCTCACGTGGCTGCCGCTTCTCGCATCCGCGAATCACGTGACGCCGCATGGCGAGTTTCGCGTGACCGCGCTCGACATCGGGCAAGGCTCGTCGCTCGTCGTCGAAACCCGTCGTCATACGCTCGTTTTCGATGCCGGTCCCGGCCCCGAATCGACGCACGCGGGCGAACGTATCGTCGCGCCGTATCTGCTCGCGGCGGGCATCCGCTCGCTCGATACGCTCGTCATCAGTCACTCCGATTCGGACCACGCAGGCGGCGCGCCCGCGGTGCTGCAAGGCATCGCGGTCGAGCAACTGCTCGCGTCGCTGCCCGCAAGCGACCTGCTCTGGTCGCTTGCACGCGCGCGCGGCGCCGAGAGGCTGCGCTGCGCGGCAGGTCAGCACTGGACGTGGGACGGCGTGGACTTCAGCATGCTCTGGCCGGATGCCGGGCCGCTTACCGGCAAGCCGAATCATCAAGGTTGCGTGATGAAGGTGACGAACGCGGAAGGCCGCAGCGCGCTTTTCACCGCCGATATCGAGGCAGGCGACGAACGCACGCTCATCGCGCGAGATCGCGCGGCGTTGCACGCGGACGTGCTGATCGCGCCGCATCACGGCAGCCGCACGTCATCGACCGAACCGTTTCTCGACTCCGTGAAGCCGCTCGCCGCGATATTTCAGATGGGCTATCTCAACCGTTTTCATCATCCGAACCCGACCGTTTATGCGCGCTATCAGTTGCGCGAGATCGCGCTGTCGCGAAGCGATGAAGACGGCGCGGCGCGGATCGACTTCGGGCAAGAGATCGTGCTCGAACGCTTCCGGCACACTCACTTGCGCTACTGGATGAATCGCTGAACGAGGCGCCGTTCGCCGGACATCGTCCGCGCGCATGCACGTATCGCGCGGTGCGGCGCATGATCGTATGTTTGTGCTGAAACGGGCGTTCGCACCGCCCGCGACAGACATCGCGAGCATCGCCGAGGCGCGCACCGATGCAGGGCATTTGCGCCGCCGATCCTCTGGGTGGGCGCGTGCCTTTACGGTATAATCCGTTTTTCCCGCGAGCATCTAGCGATGACCAAATATGTATTCGTCACCGGCGGCGTAGTTTCTTCCCTTGGCAAGGGTATTGCCGCCGCCTCCCTCGCCGCGATCCTCGAATCGCGCGGTCTGAAAGTCACCCTCCTCAAGCTCGATCCCTACATCAACGTCGACCCCGGCACGATGAGCCCGTTCCAGCACGGGGAAGTGTTCGTGACCGAAGACGGCGCCGAGACCGATCTCGACCTCGGCCATTACGAGCGCTTCATCAGCACGAAGATGCGCAAGGCCAACAACTTCACCACGGGCCAGATCTACGAATCGGTGATCCGCAAGGAACGTCGCGGCGAGTATCTCGGCAAGACGGTGCAGGTCATTCCGCACATCACCAACGAGATTCAGGCTTTCGTCGAACGCGGCGCCGCCGCGGCGACGTGCGGGCAGCCTGACGTGGCAATCGTCGAAGTGGGCGGCACGGTGGGCGACATCGAATCGCTGCCGTTCCTCGAAGCCGCGCGTCAGATGAGCCTGCGCATGGGCCGCAACAGCGCGTGCTTCATCCACCTCACGCTGGTTCCGTTCATCGCCACCGCGGGCGAGCTGAAGACCAAGCCCACGCAGCACAGCGTGCAGAAGCTGCGTGAAATCGGTATCTATCCGAACGTGCTTCTTTGCCGCGCCGACCGCCCGATCCCGGACGACGAGCGCCAGAAGATCTCGCTCTTCTCGAACGTGCATGAGGAAGCGGTCATCTCGGTGTGGGACGTCGACAGCATCTACAAGATTCCGCAGATGCTGAACGATCAGGGCCTCGACGAAATCGTCTGCAACGAGTTGAAGCTCTCGCCGCCGCCAGCCAACCTGAAAATGTGGTCGGATCTCGTCGAAAAACTCGAGCATCCAAAGAACGAAGTGACCATCGGCATGGTGGGCAAGTACGTCGAACTGACGGAGTCGTACAAGTCGCTGATCGAAGCGCTGCGTCACGCCGCCATTCATACGTCGACCAAGGTCAACATCGAATATATCGACTCCGAGCAGATCGAAGCCGAAGGCGCGGACGGTCTCAAGCATCTCGACGCCGTGCTGGTGCCGGGCGGTTTCGGGCGTCGCGGCACGGAAGGCAAGATCAAGGCAATCCGCTATGCGCGCGAGTCGAAGACGCCGTATCTCGGCATCTGTCTCGGCATGCAGCTCGCAGTCATCGAGTTCGCGCGCGACGTCGCCGGTCTCGCCGATGCCAACAGCACCGAGTTCAATGCCGACACGACCAATCCTGTCGTCGCGCTCATCACCGAGTGGTACGACCGTGCGGGCCGCGTCGAAAAGCGCAGCGAGGAATCGGATCTCGGCGGCACCATGCGTCTTGGTTCACAAAAGTGCCCGATCAAGCCCGGTACGATGGCCGAGCGTATTTACGGCACGGATGTGAACGAGCGTCATCGTCACCGTTATGAGGTCAATAACCGTTTCGTGCCCCAGCTCGAAGCCGGCGGGCTTATCATCAGCGCCCGTACGCCGAGCGAGGATCTGCCCGAAATGATGGAGTTGCCGCAAGCACAGCATCCGTGGTTCGTCGGCGTCCAGTTCCACCCGGAATTCACGTCCACGCCGCGCGACGGGCATCCGCTCTTCAAGGCATTCGTCGAAGCGGCGCGCGCGCATAGTCTCACGGCTGGCGGCGCGAACACCACGCAGACCGCGGCCACGGCAGGAGCGCAAGCATGAAGCTGTGTCACTTCGAAGCGGGACTCGACAAGCCGTTCTTCCTTATCGCAGGAACCTGCGTGGTGGAGTCGGAGCAGATGACTATCGACGTCGCCGGGCGTCTCAAGGAAATCACCGACAAGCTTGGCGTGCCGTTCATCTACAAGTCGTCCTACGACAAGGCGAACCGCAGCTCGGGCAAGTCGTTTCGCGGCCTCGGCATGGACGAAGGCTTGCGTATTCTCGGCGAAGTGAAGAAGCAACTCGGCTTGCCGGTCCTGACGGACGTGCACGCCGAGCACGAGATCGAAGCGGTGGCATCGGTCGTGGACGTGCTGCAGACGCCTGCGTTCCTGTGCCGTCAGACCGACTTCATTCATGCGTGCGCGCGTTCGGGCAAACCGGTCAACATCAAGAAAGGCCAGTTCCTCGCGCCGCACGACATGAAGAACGTGATCGACAAGGCGCGCGACGCGGCGCGTGAAGCCGGTCTTTCCGAAGACCGCTTCATGGCGTGCGAGCGCGGCGTGTCGTTCGGCTATAACAACCTCGTGTCCGATATGCGCTCGCTCGCCATCATGCGCGAGACCAACGCGCCTATCGTGTTCGACGCAACTCATTCGGTGCAGTTGCCGGGCGGGCAAGGCACGAGTTCGGGCGGCCAGCGTGAGTTCGTGCCGGTGTTGGCGCGCGCGGCGGTGGCCGTGGGCGTGTCCGGGCTTTTCATGGAGACGCATCCCGATCCCGCGTGCGCAAAGTCGGACGGCCCGAACGCGGTGCCGCTGCATCGCATGGAAGCGTTGCTCGAAACGCTCGTCGCGCTGGATCGCGCGGTCAAGAGCGGTCCTTTTCTCGAAAACGACTTCAGCTGATCGTCAAATCGTTTCAGGCAGTAAAGCGGGCGTCGCCTTCACGGCGTCCGTGTCTTAAAAATAGTCACGCGGAGTGACAACATAAGAGGAGATGGGCGTGCAAGGCCTGGCGGCACGAGGGCTTGTCAAACGCGCCGCGGCCGCAGCAAAACGCATGCAGCCGGTTTCATGTGCGGACCATCGATTTCGACAGTGCCAGACGGTTCGATCGTCGCTGGCGCCAGGCTCGCGCGGCAACACGCGGGCAAGCGCCACGGAATGAACCTGATGGCCGTGGAAGGTGTCTCAAGCGAAGCCGTCGCGCGCGAACCTGGACGCGCGAAGCATCGCTGTGACTGACAGAATTCATCGTCAATTTGAGGAAACCATGAGTGCTATCGTAGATATCATCGGCCGCGAGATTCTCGATTCGCGAGGCAATCCGACCGTCGAATGCGACGTATTGCTCGAATCGGGCACGATGGGCCGCGCAGCGGTGCCGTCGGGTGCATCGACGGGCTCGCGCGAAGCCATCGAACTACGCGACGGCGAAGCCGGCCGCTATGGCGGCAAGGGCGTCCTGAAGGCAGTCGAACACATCAACACCGAGATCTCCGAAGCCATCATGGGTCTCGACGCCTCGGAGCAGGCATTCCTCGACAAGACGCTGCTCGAACTCGACGGCACCGAAAACAAGTCGCGACTCGGCGCGAACGCAATGCTCGCCGTTTCCATGGCGGTTGCGAAGGCCGCAGCCGAGGAAGCGGGACTGCCGCTGTATCGCTACTTCGGCGGCTCGGGCGCCATGCAACTGCCGGTGCCGATGATGAACATCGTCAACGGCGGCGCGCACGCGAACAACAGCCTGGACATCCAGGAATTCATGATCGTGCCGGTAAGCCAGCCGACCTTTCGCGAAGCCCTGCGTTGCGGCGCCGAAGTGTTCCACGCGTTGAAGAAGATTTTGGCCGATCGCGGCATGAGCACGGCAGTGGGCGACGAAGGCGGCTTCGCGCCGAACTTCGGCAGCAACGACGAGTGTCTCTCGACCGTCCTGCAGGCTATCGAGAAAGCGGGGTATCGCGCCGGTGAAGACGTGCTGCTCGCGCTCGATTGCGCGGCAAGTGAGTTCTACCACGACGGCAAGTACCAGTTGGCCGGCGAAGGTCTGCAACTGTCGTCCGGCGAATTTTCGGACTATCTGGCGACGCTCGCCGACAAGTTTCCGATCGTCTCCATTGAAGACGGCATGCACGAAAGCGACTGGGACGGCTGGAAGACGCTGACCGATCGCCTCGGCAAGAAGATTCAGCTCGTCGGCGACGACCTCTTCGTCACCAACACGCGCATCCTGAAGGAAGGCATCGACAAGGGTATCGCCAACTCGATCCTCATCAAGATCAACCAGATCGGCACGCTCACCGAAACCTTCGCGGCGATCGAAATGGCGAAGCGCGCGTCGTACACGGCGGTCATCTCGCACCGTTCGGGCGAGACGGAAGATTCGACCATCGCGGATATCGCCGTCGGTCTGAACGCCGGCCAGATCAAGACCGGCTCGCTGTCGCGCAGCGATCGCATCTCGAAGTACAACCAGTTGCTGCGTATCGAGGAAGACCTCGGCGATATCGCAAGCTACCCCGGCAAGTCGGCGTTCTATAACCTCCGCTAAAGCTTTTGCCGCTTTAGTCGATAAGAACGTTAGTCTTATTTTCAGCCCGCCGCCACGGCCTCGACGTCAATAGAGGTTGCCGGGCGGCGCTTATTTCGGCTACTCGAATGCGGCTCGTAACTGTCGTTCTGGTCTTGTTACTGGCGCTGATCCAATACCCGTTGTGGTGGGGACACGGCGGCTGGCTTCGCGTGCATGAATTGCAGCAGCAGCTCGCGCAGCAAAGCGACAAGAACACGAATCTGAAGCTGCGCAACGAGCGCGTTCAGGGTGAAGTGCAGGATCTGCAAAGCGGCACCGCGGCTGTCGAAGAGCGCGCGCGCTATGAGATGGGCATGGTGAAGGACAGCGAGGTGTTCGTGCAATTCGTGGCGCCGAACTCCAACGCGCCTGTCAACTCGGCCAACGTGCCCGGCATGAACGGTTCGACGCGCGGGCAAGTTTCGGCGGCGCCGTTGCGTGTGGTGCCGAATCCGGTTTCGCGCTCGAAGCAGGAAATGCGCGACGCGGACAAGAAATTGCAGAAGGAAAAGGCCGCCGAGGCGAAGAAGAAGCAGGGCGCGGCTAACTGAGCGGCTTTTCGTTTTTCCCGGCAGGATAAAAAAATGGCGCAGTCGATATTTCGACCGCGCCATTTTTCATGTGCGCCTGGTTTGCGCGGGATTCGCCGTTACCAGGAATAGCCGGTGCCGATGCCTATTCCCGAGCCCCAGTAAGGACCGCCACCCCAGCCGCCGCTGGAATAGCCGCCGTAGACCGTGACGGGGGGCGTGTAGTAATTGGACATCATCTTGGCGTCGTTGCCTATGCTCGCAGCCTTCTGCGATTCGTTCAGCGCCTGTTTGTCGATGGCGTTATAGCGCGCCATCTGCTGCTCGGGCGTGAGCGTCTCTTGCGGGGGCAGCGGCGTGTTGGGCAAGCGGCTGTAGATTGGCGAAGGGCCGGGCGGGTCCATCGTGCAGCCAGCGACGAGCGCCAAGCCCAAGAGGCACGACGAAAGTTTCCAGTTGAGCGTTGCGGTTTTCATTTGCGACCTCCAGCGGGCCGGTACTGAGTTCTGCGGGGTGAAAATCATACCGTGCGGCAAGCTTGATGCATCAACCGATGCAAAAGCCGCGCCGGATCGGCAGATGCCCTCGCCAATCCCGCGCAAACCCAGGCACCGCAAGGCTCAGTGCCGCTGACCGGGCGCCGGGCTCACCCCTTGTGAGAGCTCTTTTGCGACAAAAAGTTGCGCAACGTCCACCGGGTCGAACTCGTAGCGTTGATTGCAGAACTCGCAGTGAACCTCGACGCTGCCGCGCTCCTTAATAACGCTGTCCACCTCTTCGCGGCCGAGCATCTTCAGCATGCCGCCGACCTTTTCGCGCGAGCAGCTGCACTGGAAGCGCGCGGGCGCAGGCTCGAAGTGCTGCACGTTCTCTTGCCAGAAAAGTCGCCGGAACACCGTCTCGGGCTCTTCCTTCAGCAATTCCTCGGCGGAAAGCGTGCTGCCGAGATGACACACGCGCTGCCAAGTATCGGCGTCGTGTTCGCCCGGATGCGGCACGATTCCGCCATCGCCCGGCAGCTTCTGCAGCAGCACGCCGACGGCGCGGTCGGTGTTGGCCGCGAGCCAGATACGCGTGTCCAGCTGCTCGGAGTGATGCATGTAGTGTTCGAGCACTTCCGACATCGACGTGAGCGGCCCGTGCTCGCCCGACAACGGCACGATGCCCTGATACGGCTGCTGTCCCGGCCTCTTGTCGTTCGGGTCGAGCGTGATGACGCAGCGCCCCTGGCCATTGCGGTTGAGCAAATCGGCAAGCGACATGTCGCCGTCGAGCTGCTGTTCGTTCGCGTCATCGGAAAGCTTGGCCGTGGCGCGCAGCGACAGATTCGAATTGCACTGCACGACCAGCATTTTCACGGGGCCGTCGCCATATATCTGCATGATTAGCGTGCCGTCGAACTTGAGGTTCGCCGACAGAAGCGCGCACGCGGCCATCATCTCGCCGAGCACATTGCGCACCGCTTGCGGATACGAACGGCGCGCGAGCACTTCTTGCCACGTATTGCGCAGCGAGACGATCTCGCCGCGCACGGGCGCCGCATTGAACATGAATTTTTGCAACTGGTCGTTCACAACTCTTCCTTGGGTGATGAGGCGAGACGCGCCGTCTTCGATAAGCGGATGAGCCGCTCAACCGATGCGCACGAGCTGCGCCTTGTAGAATTCGCGCCGGTCCGCGTAGCTTGCCGTGGCTCCGCGCATGCGGGCGATATCCGCTTCGCCGATCTCCCGCACCGCTTTGGCGGGTGCGCCGAGAATCAGAGTGTTATCCGGAAAAACCTTGCCTTCGGTGACGATGGCGCCCGCGCCAACCAGACAGTTGCGGCCGATTACCGCACCATTCAAGACCACCGCCTGAATTCCGATCAGCGAGCCTTCCTTTACGGTGCAGCCGTGCAGCATGGCCTGATGTCCGACGGTCACGTCGTTTTCGATCGTCAGAGGAAAGCCCGGGTCCGCGTGCAGCACCGCGCCTTCCTGCACGTTGCTGCCGTGACCGACGACGATCGGTTCGTTGTCGCCGCGCAGCGTCGCGCCGAACCACACGCTGGCATTTTCCTCGAGCGTCACCTGACCGATGATCGTCGCGGTATCCGCGAGAAAGACGCTTTCGTGGATGGTGGGGGCGTCGTCGCCGAGTTTGTAGATGGCCACTGTGTCTCCTGGGCGTTGTCTTCGAAGGGTGGGATGCGCTCGTTGCCGCGTCGGGTTGCGCGAGGGCTACAATGCGCGCCTTTGTCGTATGTCGTTTCGCGCCTTGTCCAATTGGTTGACCGCGCGGATTATTGCTTTCGGCGTGTCGTGCGTGCGCCGGGATTACCATTTTAGCCGGTTGCGCTGAAACGTCCTTCGCGCCGGCCGCATTCGCTTCCTGGCGTCTTTCGCTTAACCGAGCATCATGCAAAACGTTCCGACTTCCTTCACCGACGATGCCTGCATGCGCCGCGCGGCGCTCGCCATTCTCCGCGAGCGCGATCCGGTGACGAAAGCGCGCGACGCCCGCACGCTGTACGAGCGCGCGCTGAGCGGTGCGGCGCGCATCGACCCGGAGGTCGCGCTCGACGAACCGGACGACTTGCCCGGCCGTCCCGAGGCGCCGGAACTCGTCGAGCCGTCATCGCTCAAGCGCCGCAGCATGCAATCCGACGCGGGGCGCGCGGTGCTGCTGCACGCGCTTGCGCACATCGAATTCAACGCGATCAATCTGGCGCTCGATGCCGTGTGGCGCTTTCCTTCGATGCCCACGGCGTTCTACATCGACTGGCTGAAGGTCGCGGCGGAGGAGGCGCATCACTTCTCGCTGCTAACCGCGCGTCTTGCGCAATTCGGCCACGTCTACGGCGATTTTCCCGCTCACGACGGCTTGTGGGAAATGGCCGAGCGCACCCGCGCCGACGTGCTGGCGCGCATGGCGCTCGTGCCGCGCACGCTCGAAGCGCGCGGTCTCGATGCCTCGCCGCCCATTCGCAAGCGTCTCGCGCAGGCGGGCGACGAAGCGTCGGCAGCAATTCTCGATGTAATCCTGCGCGATGAAATCGGTCATGTGCTGATTGGCAACCACTGGTTCCGTTTTCTCTGCGACGCGGCGAGTCTCGAACCGCATCCCACTTACGAGCGTCTTGCGAAGCAGTATCACGCGCCGAAATTGCGTGGCCCGTTCAACTTCGAGGCGCGTCGCGACGCGGGCTTCGACGAGGCCGAACTGCGCGCGCTCGCCGGGCTGGACGAGAACCCGTCGCTATAATCGAACGATCATCTTTTTCGAATGCGACACCGACCATGAAAGAATCGCGCTCCGAATTCGTCGATGCGCGCGGCGTGCGTCTGCACGTGCGCCGCTGGGGCTCGCCCGACGCGCCCATGCTTTTCATGCTGCACGGCTGGATGGACGTCGCGGCATCGTTCCAGTTCGTCGTCGATGCGCTCAAGGGCCACTGGCAAGTGCTCGCGCCCGACGCACGCGGCTTCGGGCTGTCGGATTGGCCGGTGGCCGAGAAGGGCGGCGGCCATTACTATTTTCCGGACTATCTCGCGGACCTCGAAGCGCTCATCGACCATTTCGATCCCGTCGGCAAAGTGAACCTGATCGGCCACAGCATGGGCGCGAATTTCGCGCTGCTCTATGCGGGCGTGCGGCCGGAGCGGGTACGCCGCGTCGTCGATCTCGAAGGCTTTGGGCTGCCCGCGGCGCATCCGGCGCAGGCGCCCGGACGTATCGCTACATGGCTCGACGACCTGCGCGCGCCGCCACAACTGCGCAGCTATGCGACGCTCGATGAAGTCGCCGATCGGCTGATCCGCACCAATCCGCGCTTGGCGCCTGCGCGCGCGCGGTTTCTCGCGCAGCACTGGTCACGGCAGGAAGCCGACGGGCAATTTCATTTGCTCGCCGACCCGGCACACAAGCTGCGTGGTCCTACGTTGTATCGGCTCGATGAGGTGTCGGCGGTCTGGAAGCGGGTCCAGGCGCCCGTGCTGCACGTCGAGGCGAAGGATTCGCCCACACTTGCGGGTTTTGCCGGAAAAATGCCGATTGCCGAGTTCAAGACGCGCTTCGAGGCGTTTGCCGACTGGCGCGAGGAAATCATCGATGAAGCGGGGCATATGGTTCATCACGATCAACCCGAGCGAGTCGCGGCGCTCATCGAAGCGTTCTGCGCGTGAATGTGCACGCTAACGCGCGGCCAGGCGCAACGGCATCACCAGCACGTCATGCCGTTACAGTAAAATGTTAAAAATCATGAAGCCGACGATCAACGCCGATTTGCACTGCCATTCCACCGTCTCCGACGGCCAGTACGCGCCTGCGCAGGTCGCGGCGCGCGCGCACGCCGGCGGCGTCGGATTATGGTCGCTCACCGATCACGATCAGCTCGGCGGCCAGCGCGAAGCGCGCGAGACGGCCGAGGCGCTCGGCATGGGCTATTTGCCGGGCGTCGAGATTTCGGTGACGTGGGCGGGGCGCACGGTTCACATCGTCGGCATGAATGTCGATCCGGACAACGCGGAACTGCAGCGCGGGCTCGAAGCCACGCGTAACGGCCGCGCGGCGCGCGGCGTGGCGATTGGCGAAGCGTTGGCGGCAGTCGGTATTCCGAACGCGCACGAAGGCGCGCTGCGCCATGCCGAGGACCCCGACATGATTTCGCGCGTACATTTCGCGCGCTTCCTGGTGGAAGAAGGCTACGCCAAGACCACGTCCGACGTGTTCGCGCGCTATCTCGGCGAGGGCAAGCCGGGTTACGTCGGCCACTGCTGGGCGAAACTCGCCGACACGGTGAAATGGATTCGCAACGCGGGCGGCGAGCCGATCATCGCGCATCCGGGGCGTTACGATTACAGCCCGCTCGAATTCGCCGCGCTCTTCGACGAATTCATCCAGCTCGGCGGCCGCGCCATCGAGGTCGTCACCGGCAGCCACACGCCGGATCAGTATCGCGAATATGCGGATGTCGCGCGTCGTTACGGCTTCGAAGCCTCGCGCGGTTCCGACTTCCACGGCGCGGGGGAAGGGCGCGTCGATCTCGGTCAGTTGCCGCCGTTGCCGGACGATCTCACGCCGGTTTGGGAGCGTTGGCTGTAAGGCGTCCGCACGGCTCGTGCTCCCTGCGTCATCCGAATTTTCCGTACGCGCGGCACGCCTGGGCGCTCGCGTGGCGTTGCGGGCACGAGCGAACAAGAAGGCATCGTCATGTCTCAATTTTTTCGGATTCACCCCGACAATCCGCAGCCGCGGCTCATCAATCAGGCTGTGCAGATCATTCGCGATGGCGGGATCGTCGCGCTGCCGACCGATTCGAGCTACGCGCTCGCCTGCCATCTCGACGACAAGACGGCGGTCGAGCGTCTGCGCCGGATTCGTGGGATCGACGACAAGCAGTTGCTGTCGCTGCTCGTGCGCGATCTCTCGGAGCTGTCGAATTTCGCGATGGTCGACAACACGCAGTACCGGCTCATCAAGTCCGTGACGCCAGGCCCTTATGTGTTCGTGCTGCAGGCGACCAAGGAAGTGCCGCGCAGGCTGTCGCATCCGTCGCGCAAGACAATCGGGCTGCGCGTGCCGGATCACGCCATCACGCTGGCGCTGCTCGAAGCGCTGGGGCAGCCGCTGCTTGGCTCTACGCTGATCCTGCCGCCCGACACGGAACCGCTCAACGACGCGGAGGAGATCCGCGAACGGCTCGAAAAGCAGATCGAACTCGTGATCGATGCAGGCGCTTGCCCGGCCGAACCCTCGACGGTCATCGATCTTTCCGGCGGCGAACCCGTGCTCGTGCGCGCGGGACGCGGTAGTCTGGAACCGTTCGGTCTCGCCGCGTAAGTTTTCGTCCACGCGCTTAAATCCTGCACAAACCGCCGGCGCGGCGCTTGGCATCGCCCCGCCTTCGTCTGCTCTCGCCTGCCTGCTTGATACAATACCGCCCTATGGATGCTTCCCTGATACAAACCATCGCGGTCTACGCGCTCCCGGTGATCTTCGCGATCACCCTGCACGAGGCCGCGCATGGCTACGCCGCGCGTCTGCTCGGCGACAACACGGCCTACGTGCTCGGCCGTGTCTCGATGAACCCGATGCGGCATATCGATCCCATCGGCACTATCGTGATTCCCATCGTGCTTTATTTCGTGACGAGCGGCGCGTTCATGTTCGGCTACGCGAAACCGGTGCCGGTGGCCTTCGGCAATCTGCGCAATCCGCGCTGGGGCAGCCTCTGGGTCGCAGCGGCGGGTCCCGGTAGCAACTTCGTGCAGGCGCTCCTGTGGGGCGTGATCGCGGTGCTGCTCGCGGCTTTCAATGTCGACGAACCGTTCTTCACGCGCATGGCGGCCGCTGGCGTTGGCGTGAATCTCGTGCTCGGCGTGCTCAATCTCTTTCCGCTGCCGCCGCTCGATGGCGGCCGCGTGCTCATGGCGCTATTGCCGGTACGCGCGTCGATCGCGTTTTCGAAGCTCGAACCTTACGGTTTCTTCATCGTGATGGCGCTGGTCGTGACGGGCGTGCTCACACGCTACTGGCTGAGTCCGCTCGTCGGCGTCGGTTACGCGGCGGTATCGGCCATACTGAATCCCTTCGCTTCACTATTCCCATAAAACCATGTTCCCTGACCGTATCTTCTCCGGCATGCGGCCGACCGGCTCGCTGCATCTCGGCCACTATCACGGCGTGCTGAAAAACTGGGTGCGGCTGCAGTCCGAATACCCGTGTTTCTTCGCCGTGGTCGACTGGCACGCGCTCACGACGCACTACGAGACGCCCGAGGTCATCGAGAAAAACGTCTGGGAAGTGCTGATCGACTGGCTCGCGTCGGGTATCGACCCGGCGCAGGCCACGCTCTTCATTCAGAGCCGCGTGCCGGAGCATGCGGAACTGTCGCTCCTGCTCGGCATGGGCACGCCGCTCGGCTGGCTGGAACGCGTGCCGACCTATAAGGAACAGATTGAAAAGCTGCGCGAGAAAGATCTCTCCACTTACGGCTTTCTCGGCTATCCGGTGCTGATGGCGGCGGACATTCTGCTGTATCGCGCCTCGCTCGTGCCGGTCGGCGAAGATCAGGTGCCGCATGTGGAGATGACGCGCGAGATCGCGCGCCGCTTCAACTATCTGTACGGCAAGGAACCGGATTTCGAGGAGAAGGCGCTCGAAGCCGCGAAGAAGCTGGGCGGCAAGCGCGCGAAGCTGTATCACGAATTGCGCGTGGCGTATCAACAGGAAGGCGATGACGAAGCGCTCGAACAAGCCCGCGCGATGCTGCAGGAATCGCAGAGCCTGTCGATGAGCGATCGCGAGCGCCTGTTCGGCTATCTGGAAGGCGCGCGCAAGCTGATTCTCGTCGAGCCGCAAGTGATGTTGACGGAAGCGTCGCGCATGCCGGGTCTCGACGGCCAGAAGATGTCGAAGTCGTATGGCAACACCATCGGCTTGCGTGAGGACGCCGAGACCATCGCGAAGAAAGTGCGCACCATGCCGACCGATCCGGCTCGCGTGCGACGCACCGATCCGGGCGATCCGGACAAGTGCCCGGTCTGGCAACTGCATCAGGTGTATACCGACGAAGCCACGCACGAGTGGGTGCAAAAGGGCTGCCGCAGCGCGGGAATCGGTTGCCTCGACTGCAAGCAACCGGTGATCGAAGGCATCTTGCGCGAGCAGCAGCCCATGCTCGAACGCGCGCAGAAGTACATGGACGATCCTTCGCTGTTGCGCGCCATCGTCGCGGACGGTTGCGACAAGGCACGCAAGTTCGCCGTCGAAACCATGCGCGACGTACGCGAGGCAATGGGCCTGTCCTACAACTGATGGACGCTGGCACGCCGAGCGGGTGGGTCACGCGCTGGACGCATCTCATTGCGCCCGGCGCTTCGGTACTCGATGTCGCATCCGGAAGCGGCCGCCACGCGCGCTGGCTCGCGGCGCGCGGGCACGCGGTACTGGCCGTCGACCGTGACGCCGATGCGCTCGCCTCCATGTCCGCGCTGCCCGACATCGCGACGTTGTGCGCCGATCTCGAAGGCGCGCCGTGGCCGCTGGCTGGCGGCCGGACGTTCGGGGCGGTCGTCGTTACGCGCTACCTGCATCGTCCGCTTTTCACGCATCTGATTCATGCGCTCGCGCCGGGCGGCGCGCTTATCTACGAAACCTTCGCGGCCGGCAACCAAACCGTCGGTAAACCGTCCAATCCTGCGTTTCTGCTCGAACCTGGCGAGTTGCTCGAAGCCGTGCGCGGCCGTCTGCGCGTGATCGCGTATGAAGACGGTTTCGTCGATGCTCCGCATCCTGCCTTCGTGCAACGAATCTGCGCTGTACTCGTTCCAGAGCCCGCAAAAGCCGGCGCGATTGAGGACACAACCGGTAACACACCCTCGGGTTGGCCACGTTACGAATTGACCGGCTAATCCGCTACAATCGCGGTATCGCGCTTTTTGCGACTAAATTTTCGATTAAATTCATAGAGTTTCATGACAAACGGAACACTTGGCGGCATCCAGATCCGCGGCAGCATTCCTGCCATCGTCACACCGATGCACGAGGACGGTAGTCTCGATTTGCCGGCGTTTCGAAAGCTGATCGACTGGCACGTCGCGGAAGGCTCGAATGGACTGGTCGTAGTCGGAACGAGCGGCGAGTCCGCCACCTTGTCGGTGGAAGAACACGTGCTGATGGTGCAGACGGCCGTCGAGCATACGGCCAAGCGCTTCCCGATCATCGCGGGCGCGGGCGGCAATTCGACGGCAGAGGCCATCGAGCTGTCGAAGCAGGCCAGAAAGGTCGGCGCCGATGCCACGCTACAAGTCGTTCCGTATTACAACAAGCCGACGCAAGAGGGCATGTACCGCCACTTCCGCGCGATTGCGGAAGCCGTCGACCTGCCGGTGATTCTCTACAACGTGCCGGGCCGCACCGTGGCCGACATGAGCAACGAGACCATCCTGCGTCTTGCCGAAGTGCCGGGCATCATCGGCGTGAAGGAAGCCACCGGCAATATCGATCGTGCGGCGCATCTCATCAAGCACGCGCCGGCGCATTTCTCGATCTATAGCGGCGACGATCCCACCGCCATCGCGCTCATGCTGCTCGGCGGCCACGGTAACATCTCGGTGACGGCCAACGTCGCGCCGAAGGCCATGAGACAGTTGTGCCGCGCCGCGCTCGAAGGCGACGCCATCACCGCACGCCGTATCCATCTCGGCTTGCTGTCGCTGCACAAGCAACTCTTCTGCGAAGCGAATCCGATTCCGGCCAAGTGGGCGCTGCAAGCGCTCGGCCGCATGGAAGGCGGCATTCGTCTGCCGCTCACGCCGCTCGACGAGCGCTACCACGACGTGGTGCGCGACGCGTTGCGCGAAACCGGGCTGCTCGCCTGATCAGGCGCGGCGGGCGACCTTATCGAAATCATCGAGACGCCAGCACCGCCGCAAGTGATCGAAATGAGCCACTTCATCAGTCATCAACCGCCGTTCATTGGCCCCGTCGGCCCGCACGAATAACGCGGGAACGACGCGAGGCAATGCGTCATCAGCAGCAAAGAAGGACCTCATGAACCGTTCCGCTCTTCTTACTCAAGCCAAACGCCTGAGCGTGTTGTCACTCGGCGTCAGCGCCGTCTTCGCGCTTGCCGGCTGCGATACGCTCAACGACTGGCTCGCGCCGGACCGCGTCAACTACAAGGCTGCTGAGACCGCGCCCGCGTTGGCCGTGCCGTCCGATCTTTCCACCGCCGACATCAGCCAGCGTTACGCCGCGCCGCCCAAGGAAAACACGCTCGGCGGCACCGCCGCGCGTTCGGTCACGCCGGCCGGCAACACCACGCTCGGCGTGCCGACAGCGCAAGATCCGTACGGCATGCACGTGGAAAGCGATGGCGACCGCCGCTGGCTCGTCGTCGACGGCCGTGTGCCCGACCAAGTCTGGCCGCAACTGCAGGAGTTCTGGACGGAGAACGGCTTTACGCTCAAGACCGACTCGCCGCAGACCGGCATCATGGCGACCGACTGGGCCGAGAATCGCGCGAACATTCCGGACGACTGGTTCAGAAAGAGCGTCGGCAAGCTGATCGACTTCGCATATTCGTCGGGTACGCGCGACATGTTCCGCACGCAAGTGGATCGCGCGGCGGACGGCTCGACCGACATCAACGTCACGCATAGCGCGATGGAAGAAGTGCTGACGGGTCAGGACAAGACTTCGTCGCGCTGGGAAACGCGTCCGCGCAATCCGGCGCTCGAAGCCGCGATTCTCGTGAAGATCATGCAGAAGTTCGGCCTGACCGAAGACCAGGGCAAGAAGCTCGTGACGCAGGCGCGTCCGGCGGGCGCGAAAGTCGCGGTCGATTCAGCCGCGGGCGGCTCGACACTCGATCTGGCGGAACCGTTCGATCGCGCGTGGCTGCGCGTGGGCCTCGCGCTCGATCGCACCAACTTCACGGTGGACAATCGCGACCGCGCGAAGGGTCTCTACTACGTGCATTATTCGGACTCCATGGCGGAGCTGAAGAAGGAAGGTTTCTTCGGCAAGCTGTTTTCGAGCAACACGCCCATGCCTACACGCCAGTTCTTCGTCAACGTGAAGCCGAAGGCGGATGCGCTTACGCAGATCGCCGTGGTAGACGCCAACGGCCAGCCGGACAATTCGTCGGATGCGCAGCGTATCGTGTCCTTGCTGCACGCGCAGTTGAACTGAATATTCGCGCATCGACATGGACACATTGTGAGATTTGCGAGCCTCGGCAGCGGTAGCGAAGGCAATGCATTGCTCGTCGAGGCGACGAGCGGCACGACCACCACGCGCGTGCTGCTCGACTGCGGGTTCTCCGCGAAGGAAGCCGAGCGCCGGCTCGCGCGGCTCGGCTGCCGCGCGGACGAGCTCGATGCCATCGTCATCACGCATGAACACACGGATCATATCGGCAGCGCGCTGACGCTTGCGCGCAAGTGGTCCATTCCATTGCATATGAGTTGGGGCACGGCTCGCGCATGCGGCGCCGACGAAGCGAACGTTCAGCTCAACGTGTTGTGGGGCGATGAGAGCGTCGCCATCGGCGATATCAGCCTCTTGCCTTACACGGTGCCGCACGACGCACGAGAGCCCTTGCAGTACGTGTTTTCGGACGGCGCAAGCCGTCTCGGCGTGCTAACCGACGTGGGTGTGTCGACGCCGCACATTCTGAACGTGTTGAGCGGGTGCGATGCGCTTGTGCTCGAGTCCAATCACGATATCGAAATGCTCGCGGGAAGCCGCTATCCGGCTTCGTTGAAGGCGCGCATCGGCGGAACGCACGGACACCTGAATAATGACGCCGCTGCTGCGATTCTCGCGGCGCTCGACCGTTCGAAGTTGCGTCATCTGGTTGCCGCGCATCTCAGTCAGCAAAACAATCTGCCGCATCTGGCGCAGGCTGCGCTCGCTGGCGTAGTGGGTGCGTCGGCGGTGGATGTCGTCGTTGCAACGCAGACCGAAGGGTTCGATTGGCTCGCGCTTTGATTATCTAAGCAACTCGCACAGAAAACGCAGACACAAAAAAACCGGCCCAAAAGCCGGTTTTTTTGCATGCAAGCTGCGATGAAGCAGCCCGCACTAAGTAAGGACTCAACCTTACTGGCTTGCGCCCGAAGCCGGGGCAGCCGACGAAGCGGCAGCGTCCGATGCTGCGCCAGCAGCCGAAGCTGCGTCGCTTGCAGCGGCCGAAGCGCTCGATGCTGCAGCGTTTGCGTCCGAAGCAGCAGCCGCCGGTGCCGAAGCAGCCGACGTATCGCTTGCAGCGCTCGGAGCAGCCGAATCGCTAGACTTGTTGCATGCAGCAAGAGCAACAGCAGCCAACAGGGATGCTACGAGGAGGGATTTCTTCATGATCACGTCCTTTTATGGTTAAAGGTAAGCAACAGCGCAAAGTACCGGTAATGTGTGCTCCAACACCGACCTGGGCCGCTGTGGAGCCCCACAATATTTTTTTGTTGTGAGACATCCTACGGCTTGGCCGGAAATTATAGGCACTTTCGACGCGACCGTCGATAAATCGGGGGCCGATACGTTGTCTTTCTCATACAAATTTTCATATTGCGGGACAGCAAAACAATTAGTTCCGCAAATACTTGGCGGCGCATTGGCTGTCAAGCAATTCAGATCAAAGAGTCCAGCTTAATCCAGCCCGCACAATACCATTCGTGCAGCAGCGATGTCATTGAAGAATCATCTGTAAGTGTTACAAAGCGTTTCCCTTCAAGGCAGCGTGCATCGGCCAGTTCGGGAAGCCACTTTTTAGCCCTTGCAGTTAACGCTTCGGCCTCGCCATTAACAAAATAAGACGTCTTGTCATAGAGCAGAATAGTCTTACGGTCGAGCGTTAAACCTGCCTTCTTCGCGCGCTCTACAAACTTTTGCTGATTAAGCGCACGCTCCGGCGGATCAAAAACGACATTCGCTTTCGGCTCACTCAAATAACTGCCTAAAAACGCCGCGATATCCTTTTCGGTCCATTTGATATGCGCAAGGATCGAGCCAACCCGGTCGAGCAGAAGCTGCGGCAAAAGCGCGGGTTTCGTAACCGGCTCCTGTTGCGGATCGCGATAGCGCGCCTGCGCTTTTGCGTTCGCCGGTGTATCGCCCATGCGTTCGGCTAGGTGATAGAGGAACTGCGCCGTGAGTTCTCGCGTGGAAGGCGCGCGAAAGCCGATAGAGCAAGTCATGCACTCGCCTTCGGCGATGCCGTCATGCGCGATATGAGGTGGCAGATACAGCATATCTCCCGGCTCCAGCACCCATTCTTCCTCGGGCTCGAAGTGCTGTAAAACTTTCAACGGCATGTCGGGTTTTAGCGAGAGATCGCGCTGTGCGCCGAAGCGCCAGCGGCGCTTGCCATGCACTTGAAGCAGGAACACATCGTAAGAGTCGAAGTGCGGGCCAACGCCGCCGCCATCCGTCGCATAGGAGATCATGAGATCGTCCAGACGCGCATCGGGGATGAAGCGAAAGCAGTTCATCAACGCGGCGGCGCGATCGTCATGCAGGTTCACGCCTTGCACGAGCAGCGTCCATTCGCGCTTCTTGACGGCCGGCAGTTCGTCGGATGCGAACGGTCCGTGCTCCATGTTCCACGTATTGCGAAAATGCGTGATGAGGCGCGATTCGACGTCGTCGAGATCGGCGAGTTCGAAGAGTTCGTCGCGCGACAGCGGCGCCTTCATGCCGGGGAACGCCTGGCGAATCAGGAGCGGCTTCTTCTGCCAGTAACGCCGCATGAACTGTCGCGGCGTGCGGTTGCCCAACAGAGGCGTAGGCTCGTCGGGTAACGGTGCGCCAGGCTTGTGCATGTTGGGACGCAGGCTGGAATCGGGGATGGGTGTTGCTTCAGGTGGCCGCTTGGGCATCGTATAATCGAGGCTTGTATCTTGGAGGATCCAATGAAAATTGCGAAAGACACTGTCGTTCTGGTCGCTTACAAGCTATCGGATGCACAAGGCAATCTGATCGAGGAAAGCGACGAGCCGATGGTCTATCTGCACGGCGGCTATGATGGCACGTTCCCCAAGATCGAGGAAGCGCTCGATGGTCGCGAACCCGGCTATGAAACGTCCATTCAACTGGAGCCGCAAGATGCATTCGGCGAGTACGACCCTGAACTCGTGAAGATCGAGGAACGCAGCCGTTTCCCCGAGCCGCTCGAAGTGGGCATGCAGTTCGAAGGCACGCCCGAAGACGCCGACGACGAACTCGACTCGCTCATTTATACGGTGACCGACGTTGCCGAAGACAAGGTCGTGCTCGACGGCAATCATCCGCTCGCAGGCATGGCGCTGCGCTTCGCATTGTCGGTGCAGGAAGTGCGCACGGCCACGGAAGACGAAATCGTGCATCAGCACGCGCATGGCGCGGACGGCCTTCAAGTGGCCGACGACGAAGACGATGACGAAGAGCCGCCGAAAGACGCGGGCCCCACGCTGCACTGATCATCTTGTTTGATGCAGTCCGAAAAGCGCAGCGCTTGCTGCGCTTTTTTTTTAATATCGATTGCTTTCGTTCGAGCCTTGAGGCGCTGCACCGTTCTGTACGCCCGATGCCGGCAATGGAAACAATGGCGGCATGGATTGCGGCGTGAAGACCGGTGGCAGGTCCGATGCAGGCGGCTGCGGTAAGGAAGGTGGCGCGGGCAACGGAGCGGGGAGGTCATCGCGCGGCAAGGCGGGCGGCGTGGTTGGCGGCACGATGGGCGCCGCATAAGAAGACGCACCCAGTGGTGCAGACGAACCGCTCGATTGCGCAGGTGCTTCGTTTTGCTGATCGTTGCTGTCGCGCTTGCGGACATCGCTCACGTTGCGCACGCGCAGCCGGAATGGCGGATGCCAAGAAGCATCGCTCTGAACTTCGAGCCACTGCGTCTGCGGTTTCTTCAACGCAATGGCAACCCGCGTGAGATTCGTCACCACCAATCCCTTGTCGTTGTGCAAGGGCTGATCGATATGAAAGCCGCTCGGCTCGCTGGCGTCGCCGCCATGAATGACGATCACCGGTCCGCGAAACGTCTCCGCCGCTTTCACGAGGCTGCGCTTCAGTTCGAGAAAGCCGTCGCGTACCGGGTTTGTGCGCGAAAAGCGCAGCCATGCAAAACGATCGCGCTTTTCATAGCGCGCGAAATCCGGATCGCCCTGCATGAGCACGACGAGCGCGCGCATGCCCGAACGTCGCGCCGATTCCGCCGCATGTTCGAGCCAGAACGTGGTCGCCACCGCGCGATCCTCGAACTCGCCGTTGCGCCCGCCGGCCGTCAGGTAGTGATTGTTCGGGCTCGGCGCATTGAGTCCGATGAACGCGACGCCGTTCGCTTGCCAACGCACGATCTCGCGGAATGAGCGAAAGCGCGCGACATCGCTTTCGCGTGCGAGCGTGAGCGGGTTCTGTCCAAGTGAGCCTGCATCGCCGAAAAATTGCTGACGGACGAAATCGAGCCGTTCGACCGGATCGTATGAGCCTGAGCGCGCCGAGCCGCAATCGGCCCAGTCGTGTTCGCCGAGCAGCATGATGAGCGGCGCGCGCGATGCATCGAGAAGATCGTGGCGCGACTGATACACGCTGTCGCGGCATGCTTCGGCCGGTCCCTTCAGATTTCCGTCATAGACGATGAACGCCAGATTCCGATCGCGGCCGATGGCATCGAGCATTTGCCGCACGGGCGCTTCGTCGGCGGGACGCGAAAGAGAATCGGCAATGACGGCGAAGGTCAGCGGCCCGTTGTCTTCGCCTTGAGCGTGGGCGTGCGTGAGCGCGGCACCAAGCAGTGCCGCCGCGCAGAACGCGCGCATTAGATTGCCCGCCGAGAGGCGCTCAACGCGCGTCATCCGCCGCGGACTTCGCCATGTCGTGCAATTCGAACAGCAGTTCGAGCGCATCGCGCGGACGCAACCCGTTCGGATCGAGTGAACGCAGCTTATCGAGTGCGGGATGCTCGGGCGGCGCGTGAACCGGCGATGCTTCCGGCTCGTCTTCATAATGGTAAGCCGGGCTCGCGAAGAGATCGTATTGCGGTGTCGGCTGGCCGATGGACTGCTGCTCCAGATGCGCGAGATGCTTGCGCGCCGCGCGGATCACCGCGGACGGCACGCCAGCCAGTTGCGCGACTTGCAGACCATAACTCTGATTGGCCGGACCTTCATTGACCGAATGCAGGAACACGATGCCATGATCGTGCTCGACGGCCAAAAGATGCACGTTGGCCGCCTGCGTAAACTCCGTGGGCAGTTGCGTGAGCTCGAAGTAGTGCGTGGCGAAGAGCGTGTAGCAGCCGTTATGCGTGAGCAGATGGCGCGCGATGGCCCATGCCAGCGCGAGGCCATCGAACGTGGACGTGCCGCGCCCGATTTCATCCATCAGCACGAGGCTGGACGCGCTCGCGTCGTTGAGAATGGCGGCTGCTTCGGTCATCTCCACCATGAACGTCGAGCGCCCGCCCGCGAGATCGTCCGCCGCACCGATTCGCGTGAAGATGCGGTCCAGCGCGCCGAAGCGTGCTCGCTTCGCCGGCACGTAGCTGCCGACGTGAGCCATGAGCGCGATCAACGCCGTTTGCCGCATGAAGGTGGACTTGCCGCCCATGTTCGGACCGGTGATGAGCAAGAGCTTGCGCTCTTGCGACAGGCAACAGTCGTTGGCGATGAATTGCTCGACCTGCGCCTCGACCACGGGATGCCGCCCTTGTTCGATATCGATGCCCGCACCCGCGGCGAACTCGGGCGCGACCCAGTCGAGCGCATGCGCGCGTTCGGCGAAAGCGCCGAGCAGATCCAGTTCGGCGAGCGCTGCCGCGACGCGCTGACAATCTGCAATGAATGGCAGCAGATTTTGCAAGAGCGCGTCGTAAAGCAAGCGTTCACGCGCGAGCGCCCGCTCTTGCGCCGAAAGCGCTTTGTCCTCGAAAGTCTTGAGTTCGGGCGTGATGTAGCGCTCGGCGTTCTTGAGCGTCTGCCGGCGCCGGTAGTCGTCGGGCACCTTGTCAGTCTGTCCGCGCGTGACTTCAATATAGAAGCCATGCACCTTGTTGAACTCGACGCGCAAATTGGTGATGCCGGTACGCGCGCGTTCGCGGGTTTCGAGATCGATCAGGAATTGATCGCAGTTCTCCGAAATGTCGCGCAACTCGTCGAGCTCCGTGTCGTGGCCGCGCGCGATTACGCCGCCGTCCCGGATCAGTGCGGCAGGCTCGGGCGCGATCGCGGCCGTGAGCAAATCGAGACACTCGCGCGGCGGTTCGAGCGCTTCGCCAATGCGCACGAGCGCCGTCGTCTGCGCGGGCACGGCTGCCACCAAGGCGCGCAGATCGGGCAGGGCGGCGAAGGTATCGCGCAGGCTCGACAGATCGCGCGGACGCGCCGACAACAGCGCAAGACGCCCCGTGATGCGTTCGATGTCCGAGATCTTGCGCAACGCGCTTCGCAACGCGTCGAGACCGCTCGCGGCGGGAGCATCGAGCAATGCGCCGATGGCATGCTGACGCGCCTGCGCAATCGACGTATCGCGCGGCGGATGATGCAGCCAATGACGCAACAGACGGCTGCCCATGGTCGTGCAGCAGGTATCGAGAAGCGAGAACAGTGTGGGCGATTCCGTGCCGCGCAACGTCTCGGTGAGTTCGAGATTGCGGCGCGTGGAAGGATCGAGCCCGATGTACTCCGACTCGTATTCCACCTTCAGGCTGCGCACGTGGCGCAACTGCTGGCCTTGCGTGGCGGCCGCGTAGATGAGCAGCGCACCCGCCGCGCCGCACGCGCAGGTGAGGGTCTGCGCGCCGAAGCCGTCGAGGCTCGCTACATCTAGTTGTTCGCCGAGACGCTTGGTGCCGGAGCTAACGTCGAAATGCCATGCGGGCACGCGCGTGGTCGCCGTGAGATTCGTCACGCCGAAGGAAGCGCGCGTGTCGGTGACGGTATCCGCGATAAGCGTTTCCGCCGGACGGATGCGTTCGAGCGCCGTGCTCACTTGCTCGGGCGCGACTTCCGCGAGCCGCAGCGCGCCGCTCGCGAGATTGAGCCACGCGAGGCCGACGCTCGTCACCACGCCGCGCCGGTTGTGCATGGGGCAGAGCGCAAGCAGATAGACGTCGCTTTTATCGGCGAGGAGCGCCGCGTCGGTCAGCGTGCCGGGCGTGACCACGCGCATGACCTTGCGTTCGACCGGTCCTTTCGATGTCGCCGGGTCGCCGATTTGCTCGCAGATCGCCACCGATTCGCCGAGCTTCACCAGCTTGGCGAGATATTGCTCGCATGCGTGATGCGGCACGCCCGCCATGCGGATTGGATTGCCGTTCGACGTGCCGCGTTGCGTGAGCGTGAGGTCGAGCAGGCGCGCGGCTTTCTCGGCATCGTCGAAAAAGAGCTCGTAGAAGTCGCCCATACGATAAAAGACGAGCGTGCCGGGATGCTCCGACTTGATGCGCAAGTACTGCTGCATCATGGGAGTGTGCTGCGCGATATCCGCCGGAAGCGCGGCCGCTGCATTGGAAGAAGGTTCGGGAGTTGCCGTTTGATTGCCCATCTTGCGTGCGGTAAGTGCAAAGACGCCGGGCGCAGCGTGCGTTCAGCCGCGCGCCAACTGATAGGGCATGAGTTTAACCTGTCGGGCACGTACGAGAGGAGTCGGCCGAACGGGCTAGGGTCGAGTACGTGCTCCAGCAGCCGATGAAATAACGAAGGCGCCGGACTCGCCGGCGCCTTCGTCAGACCCACGCAACGCTAAAAGCGCTGATCCTTATGCGCGTCCGGCCAGAAATCCGACCAGCAGCGCGAGACCCGCCACCGCGCCCAGCGTATGCCACGGCTTGTCGTGCACGAATTCGTCGGCGTAGCCTGCGGCATCGCCGAGCTTGCCTGTCAGTGCCGTACTCGCGCCGTCGATTTGCGAACGAGCGGTCTTGAGCTTCGATTGCAAGTCACGGCGCAGCTTGTCGCCGTCGATATCCTTGCCGCTCTGGATCGAGCTTTCGAGGTCATCGAGCAAACTGCGCAACTGGCTGCTGGCCGAATCGACCGCATCGCTCGCACCGCGCACGGCGCGCTGGCCCACGTTGGCTGCGCCATTGATTTTGCTGTCGAGCGTCGAACGTGTGAACAATCCCATTTCCTTGCTCCTTATTGACGTGCCGAAAAGAGTCGCACGACGCGAACCCGCATGTATTGCAGCGTGC
Organism: Caballeronia sp. LZ001; assembly: GCF_031450875.1. Taxonomy (NCBI): domain Bacteria; kingdom Pseudomonadati; phylum Pseudomonadota; class Betaproteobacteria; order Burkholderiales; family Burkholderiaceae; genus Caballeronia; species Caballeronia sp. LZ001. Next base: position 4,407,392 of record NZ_JARTVX010000004.1, read on the forward strand.
CGCGTCTGATGCTCTGTCTACCAGGTTTTTCGCGGTTGCCCGCGACCGATTGCACAGGCCACTGGGCTTCGCGGCCTGGTACGAACCCAGGATACACTCGGTAGCAAGCTTCATTCCTCGACGAGCGCGCCGAGATCCACATCGCGTTCGTTTTGCGAATGGCGGCGCATGGCGAGCGCCATCATCACGCCGACGAACACGCCGAATATCACGATGATCCATTGCACCGGAACCTTGATCGTGAGGAGCAGCGCGTAGGAGCCGAGCATGGCTAGCACGGCGATGTTCTGATTGAAGTTCTGCACGGCGATGGACGCGCCGGCGGACAAAAGCGTGGCGCCCCGGTGCTGAAGAATCGCGTTCATCGGCACGATGAAAAAGCCCGCGAGGCCGCCGAGCGCGATCATCAGCGGATACGCCATCAGAATATAAGCGGGCGCGAAGAGCGGCCCGATATGCACGCCTGCATTGGCGGGGAACATGTCCTTGTTGTAGAAGGCCATGGCCACCGATACCGCGCCGATCAGCACGCCCACCGGCAGAACCTTGAGCGACTGCCGCAAGACGATCCATGCCGATGCCGCCGCCGCGCCTAGCGCAATGCCCACGCCCGTCACGCCCTGCAACACGGCCGCTTTGGAAAGCGAGAGGCCGAGATTGGCGTCGGCCCACTTGAGCACGAGCAGTTGCAGCGTAACGGCCGCGCCCCACAGGAGCGTCGTGACCCAGAGCGCGATCTGCGCGAGCTTGTCGGTCCAGAGCACGTTGAAACTGTGCGAGAAGTCGCCGACGAGACGCGTCGGCTGGTTCAGCGAATTCGGGTAGCGCGCGCCGGTATCGGGAATGAACGCGTTGATCGCGGCCGCCGACGCGTAGATCAGCATGACCGTGAACATCGCGGCGTGCGCGGCGGTGTGCATCAACGGCACGTGCGCGTTCTCGACCCAGCGCGCCACGACTTGGCTCACGAGCGCGCCGCCGATCACCGTGCCGAGGATGGTCGATCCGACCGTCGCCGATTCGAGCCACGCGTTCGCCGCGATGAGCTTTTGCGGCGGCAGCAGTTCGGTCAGGATGCCGTACTTCGCGGGCGAATAAGCGGCCGCGCCGAGGCCGACCACGCCGTATGCAATCATCGGATGCACGCCCGCGATCATCAGCGCGCAGCCCGCGGCTTTGAGCGCATTGGAGATGAACATCACGTGGCGCTTTTGCAGGGCATCGGCGAATGCACCGACGAAAGGCGCGAGCACCACATACGACACCGTGAAAAAGATCTGAAGCAGCGGCGTGACCCACGGCGCCGATTGCACGACGGCAAGCATGGCGATCGCGGCGATCAAAAGCGCGTTGTCCGCCAGCGACGAGACGAACTGCGCGGCAATGATCGTGTAGAAGCCTTTTTTCATGGCAAAACGAGAGTTGGCGCGCGTCGTGCGGCGCGCGCCGGGGTGTGTTCGGGGGAAACGGACAGCCAAGGAGCGTGCTGTGGCGCTTGAACCTTGCCGCGTGTGCGAAAGATTGCACTGTATCGGAGCGGCGGATTCGATGCAGGAAGTGATGCAGCGTGGCGATCGAAGAACGAGGAAAACGCTAGGCGGGCACGCTCGCGCGTGCCCGCCGACCCAAACGCCCCTTACTCTCCCGTCAACCGCGTGCGCGAATGCGGATCGAGCACCTTGATCATCTGCGCGTACACCTTCGGATTGGCCGCGACGATCTCGTTCTGGAACAGGAAATCCGATTCGCCCGTGTAGTTGCCGACGAGACCGCCCGCCTCCGTGACGAGCAGACTGCCGGCAGCCACGTCCCACGGATGAATGCCTTGCTCGAAGAAGCCGTCGAGACGGCCCGCCGCGACATTGGCGAGATCGAGCGCCGCCGCGCCCGGACGACGCAGGCCCGCGCACGACAAGGTCATTTCGCTGAAAAGGCGCATATAGCCGTTCAGGCCCTGGCCGTCACGGAACGGAAAGCCCGTGCCGATGAGCGCATCCGAAAGACGATCCAGCTTGCCCACGCGAATGCGACGCTCGTTCAGATACGCGCCACGGCCGCGCGATGCCGTGAAGAGGTCGTTACGCGTCGGGTCGTAGATCACGGACTGCGTCACGATGCCCTTGTGCACGAGCGCGATCGACACGCAGTAATACTGGAAACCGTGGATAAAGTTCGTGGTGCCGTCGAGCGGGTCGATGATCCACTGGAACTCGGAGTCGCGATCGTCCTTGCCGGATTCTTCGGCAAGAATGGAGTGATCGGGATAAGCGGTGTGCAGCGTCTCGATGATGGCGGCTTCGGACGCCTTGTCGACTTCCGTCACGAAGTCGTTGTGCTGCTTCTTGCTGATCTGGATACGGTCCAGGTCCAGCGATGCGCGGTTGATGATCTGTCCGGCGCGGCGCGCGGCCTTGACAGCGATATTGAGCATCGGATGCATGAGCGAAATCCTTTGACCGCCGTGCACGGGCAAGAACCGCGAGCAGGCGAATTAAATGAGCGACAACGACTTTGTCGACGAAAGACGAATTGGATAAGAGCGGGGCGCGGCGCCAGGCAAAGTTGAAGAGGCGAAACGCAAGCGCGCTATTTTACCCGAAACGCGCCTTTTGGCCGCGCGCGCGAACCAAAAAGCCGCCAACATCGCCGACAATCGCTAACATAGCGGACTGTGTGCACCCGTTCGCCATCGATGCGCGACGAGACGCAATACCGACGCGCACGAACCATTCAGCAACACGCAAAGCACCATTCATCCTTGGACACCAACCAATTCATCGCGCCCGCGGGCGGCTTCACGTCGACCCGTTTCATCCTCGTCGAGCCGAGTCATCCTGGCAATGTCGGCGCGGCGGCGCGCGCGCTCAAGACCATGGGCTTCGCGCGCCTCGTGCTGGTCGCGCCGCGAGTGGCCGACGTCAAGAACGAACCCGAAGCCATCGCGATGGCAAGCGGCGCCGACGACGTGCTTGCGAGCGCCCATGTCGTCGATACGCTCGCCGATGCGCTCGTCGGCGTGCGCTGGTCCGTCGCGCTCACGGCGCGCATGCGCGAGTACGGTCCGCCGCAGATGCCGCCACGCGCACTCGCCGAACGCGCGCACGAACTCGTGCGGCATGGCGACATCGCGCTCGTGTTCGGCAACGAGCGCACGGGCTTGTCCAACGCGGATGTCGAGCGTTGCAGCGCGCTTGCCCATATCCCGGCGAATCCGGCGTATAGCTCGCTCAATCTGGCGCAGGCGGTGCAGGTCCTCGCCTACGAATTGCGCGTCGCGTTTCAGGAGCCCGCGTCCGAACTCACGCTCGTCGAGCCGGCCGCGCACGTCGCGGGTGCATCGAGCGATGAGATCGAAGGCATGTACGCGCATTTCGAAGAAGCGCTCGTCGCGCTCGACTTTCTGGATCCCGCCAATCCGAAGAAGCTGATGTCGCGCGTGCGGCGGCTCTTCGCGCGCTCGGGACTCGAGCACGAGGAAGTGAATATCCTGCGCGGCATCGCCAAACATATTCTCGCGCGCGTCAAAAAACCCTGAACGCGATGTGGCTGCAAGCAACCGTGCTTGCAGCGGGGACAATCGTGCAGAGTTCGTCCGAGTGACTCTACAATCGCCAAAAATATAAGCTTTGCGCGCGCGGTCATTTGGGCTTCGCGCCTGACCCCATCGAGATCACGACATGTTCCAACGACTTCGCGAAGATATCGCCGCCATCCGCGAGCGCGATCCCGCCGCTCGCAGCGCCGTTGAAGTCGTGACGTGCTATCCCGGCCTGCATGCCATCGTGCTGCATCGTTTCGCGCATGCTTGCTGGCGCGCGCAGTGGCGCTGGCTCGCGCGTTTCGTCTCGCAGATGGCGCGCTTTCTCACTGGCATCGAGATTCATCCGGGCGCGACGCTCGGCAGGCGCGTGTTCATCGATCACGGCATGGGCGTGGTGATCGGCGAGACGGCCGAGATTGGCGACGACTGCACGATCTATCAGGGCGTGACGCTTGGCGGTACGTCGCTCACGCGCGGCGCGAAACGGCATCCCACGCTGGGGCGCGGCGTGATCGTCGGCGCGGGCGCGAAGGTGCTCGGCGGCTTTACGGTCGGCGCGGGGGCGAAGATCGGTTCGAACGCGGTCGTCGTGAAGCCGGTTCCGGCGGGCGGCACGGCGGTGGGCAATCCGGCGCGCATCGTGATGCCGGCGGTGCAGCGGCCAAAGGAAACCGCGCGTGAAGGCTTTTGCGCTTACGGCATCACGCCGAACGCGGACGATCCGGTGTCGCTGGCCATTCACGGTTTGATCGATCACGCATCGACGCAAACGCAGCGTGTCGATGAAATCGTCGCCGCGCTCGAACGTCTGGGCGCGCGCGTGGAAGCGCTCAATGGTGCCGGCGGAGCGGGGCTCGTGGACTTGAAGCGCTTGTGCGCGTCGATGGAAGGGAAGGTGGAAAGCGAACTCGCGCAGCGGTAATTTTTTGTGCCGTTGCGGCGCGTGAAACCGTGAGTGCAGTACGAAATTCGCGCTCGCACGGCAACGGTTGCGGCGAACCCAAGAGTCATGCACCAGAACTACAACGGCAGCGCGCGAATCCCTTCCTCGTCGATCCGCAGATACCCGCCGCGCGGTTCATCCATATCCAGTTCCCAATCCGGCAACACCCAGCGCGCGCCTTCCACTTCCCGATGCATCGCCGGACGATGCGTATGTCCGTGGATCATCGTATGCGTGCGGCTGCGGATGAAAAGCTCCGACACCGCCTTGCGCGTCACGTCGTATTTCGGCGATTCGCCCTGCATGCGCGCGCCCTCGCTGTTCGTGCGCATGCGCTGCCCGATGCCGAGCCGCGTCTTCAGCGGCAACGCGAGAAACGCGCGCTGCGCGAACGGATTGCGCGCAAAGCGCCGAAAGCGCTGATAACCGGGATCGGCGGTGCAGAGCGCGTCGCCATGCGCGAGGACGATGCGCGTGCCGAACGCGGTCATGGTGAACGGATCGGGCAACGGAAGTGCGCCGGCTTCCTTCATGAAGCGCTTGCCGAGCAGAAAGTCGCGATTGCCATGCATGACATATAACGCGATGCCGCGCTCGGTGAGCGTATGCAAAAGCTTCGTCATGCGGCGCGCGAAGCGGGCGCGCTCGTCGGCGACGGCGTCATCCAGGATATCGTCGCCGACCCAAAATTCGAACAAGTCGCCGAGGATGAAAACCGAGTCCGCGCCGCTCGCCGTGACTTCGATGAAATGCTCGAACGCGGCGACCGTCTTTGGAATCGCCTCGCTCAAGTGCAGGTCGGAAATGAAAAACAGCGGGCGCGCGTTGTGCGCTGCGCCCGCTGCTTTTTGCGCGACCTCTTGCCTGAAAGACTTCGTGTCGATCATGCGTGCCGTGTTCAGACCACCACGGCCTTTTCGATCACGACGTCGTCCACCGGCACGTCCTGATGAAAGCCCTTCGAGCCGGTCTTGACCTTCTTGATCTTCTCCACCACGTCGAGACCTTCGACCACGCGGCCGAACACGGTGTAGCCCCAGCCCTGCGGCGTCGGCGACGAATGGTTCAGGAAGTCGTTGTCCTTCACGTTGATGAAGAACTGCGCGGTTGCCGAATGCGGGTCGTTCGTGCGCGCCATGGCAACCGTGCCGTTGTCGTTCGTGAGGCCGTTGTTGGCTTCGTTGTCGATGGGGGCATCGGTCGGCTTTTGCTTCATGCCCGGCTCGAAGCCGCCGCCCTGAATCATGAAGCCGTCGATTACACGGTGGAACACGGTGTTGTCGTAATGACCCTTCTTCACGTAGTTGAGGAAGTTCTCAACCGACTTCGGCGCCTTTTCAGCGTCCAGTTCGATCTTGATGACGCCGTGGTTCGTATGCAGTTCGACCATGATGATTTCTCCGGTATGTTGATGATTGACGATGGGCAGCGTTCACCGAACGAACGCTGCCGGGTTGTGCGTTTATTGCGAGACCACGGTAGCCGACTCGATCACGGTCGGCTTTTGCGGCACGTCCTGCATTGGGCCGCGCGTGGTGGTCGGGCTCGCTTCGATCTTCTTCACGACATCCATGCCCGAGACGATCTTGCCGAACACGGCATAACCGTTGCCGTCGGGATTCGGGAAGTCGAGTCCTGCATTATCGACCGTATTGATGAAGAACTGCGCCGTGGCGGAATTCGGGTCGCTGGTGCGCGCCATGGCGAGCGTGCCCGTCGTGTTCTTCAGGCCGTTCTTGCTTTCGAGCGCGATGGGCGCGCGCGTGGGCTTCTCGGCGAAACTCGTGCTATAGCCGCCGCCCTGGATCATGAAACCCGGAATCACGCGATGAAAGATCGTGCCCGAGTATTGACCGGACTTCACATAGTCCAGGAAGTTCGCGACCGTCTTCGGCGCCTTCTCCGGATACAGCTCGACCTTGAAGTCACCTTGCGAGGTATGGAACAGCACGGTCGGATGCGCGCCCGTTGCGGATTGCGCCGCCTGTGCGTAGGCGGGCGCGGTAGCGATCAGGGCAGCGCTGGTAAGCCCCAGCATCAGCAATTTCATGAAGGATCGGTCCTCGGGTGATGAATGCAAACGAATGCAGATAAGCAGCCGCAATCGCGGCCGACCGACAGCTTACCGCCTGCACGCGCGAGTGCGCCAATTAGCCTTGTCCGACGCCGCGCCGTGGTCGCGTGTCTCAAGGCTGCGTCTGCGGCGCGACGTAAGGCGCGGTCGGGAACGGCCCGGTTGCGCCGCCGTACGGCGAGTAAGAATCGGGTGAGGGCATGGTCGACAGGCCGGTGCCGCTGTCGGTGCTGCCCGAGCCTTGCGCGGGCGCCCATTCACCCGATGGCGATTGCGGCGCCGTCGTGGCGCGCGTGCCCGAGGCGCCATTCGCCGCAACGCCGCGACGAACCGGTGGCGGCGTGATGATGTTCTGAATGGCCGTCACGCGCTGACGCGTGAGCGGACTCGTCGAGCCGAGCGATTGCGCGCGTTTGTACGATTCGCTCGCGAGCCGCAGATAAAGATCGCCGAGATTGTCGTATGCGAGCGCGTAGCCCGGGTTCGCCTTGACCGCCGTTTCGAGCGCGGCGCGCGCTTCTTCGTAGCGGCCTTTCTTGGCGTAGAGCGCGGCGAGGTTGTTATACGGCTCGGGCAGTTCGGGATACGCCTGCGTGAGCTCGGTGAAGGCCACGATGGCGTCGTCGTCGCGATTCAGGCGCGCAAGCACGGTGCCGCGCTTGAACTTCGCCTGCACGTCGGTCGGATTGGTGGCGATGCGCGCATCGAGTTGCTTGAGCGCGGCGTTCCAGTCTTGTCCGGCGATGGTCGAGTCGATCTGCGGCGTGCCGTCGGTGGTGGATTTCGCGAGCTGCGCGAACGCCGTGGTCGAGATGCCGACCGAAGCCGCCATGCCGATGACCGCGATCGCGCCGGCACGCATGAGCGTGTTCCTCGCGATGTTGCGGGAAAGAGAGAAGAGGTGCGAAGGCATGCGCGCGCGAGCGTGAGTCACTTGGAATCGATTCAAGGAATGAGGCAGCGAAGGGATCATAACCGGGCTTGATGGATGAGCGGCCGGCAAGCGGCCGGCAAGCGGACAACCAGGTGTCGAAGCAAGTCAGCGAAGCATGCGGCAACTTGGCCGACAAGCCCGCCGCAAAAGGCCTCGGGCATGGCTCGAGCGTCACGCGCGAAGTCCGTCGCGCGGCACGCCGGGCACTTCATGGGCACAGGCCCCGGTGTTATACTCCGACCCATTCTAACAAAAGGTCCGTACGTTTCGCGCACGCGCCGGCTGCTTGCAGCTATCCTTTGCAAGTGCATGTGTTGCCCGGTGTATCTAAGCAGCGTTGCGAGGCATCGGACTCGTTGGACTTTCTTGTTGGACTTTCCTTTTCAGCCACTCGTGGCCGTCTTCGTTCTGGTCGCATGACCGTCGTGTCGCTTTCGCGAGTGCGCCTTGGCCGTAAAGCCCGCATCGACACGCCGCATGCAATGCCATGCACGAATGTTCCGGGTTCACGCACTGTCTCTTTATGAATTCGCTGCGCATCTACAACACGCTCGCGCGTGACAAGCAATCCTTCACGCCGCTTCGCGCTGGCGAGGTACGCATGTACGTCTGCGGAATGACGGTGTATGACTATTGTCACATCGGCCATGCGCGCGTGATGGTGGTGTTCGACATCGTGCAGCGCTGGCTGCGCACGCTCGGCTATAAAGTCACGTACGTGCGCAACATCACGGACATCGACGACAAGATCATTCGTCGCGCGGTGGACAACGGCGAGCCCATCAAGGCGCTCACCACGCGCTTCATCGCGGCCATGCACGAAGATGCCGATGCGCTCGGCGTCGCGCGTCCGGACCTCGAGCCGCGCGCAACCGACTTCATTGCGCAGATGCTCGGCATGATCGATGCATTGCAGGCGAACGGCTATGCCTATCACGCGAAAGACGGCGACGTGAACTACGCCGTGCGCAAGTTCGCTGACTACGGCAAGCTGTCGGGCAAGTCCATCGAAGACTTGCGCGCGGGCGAGCGCGTCGCCACCAACGACGCGAAGGAAGATCCGCTCGACTTCGTGTTGTGGAAGCAGGCAAAGGCCGGCGAGCCACAGGACTCGGGCTGGGACTCGAAGTGGGGACGCGGGCGTCCAGGCTGGCACATCGAGTGTTCGGCCATGGGCTGCAGCTTGCTTGGCGACCGGTTCGACATTCATGGCGGCGGCCAGGACTTGCAGTTCCCGCACCACGAGAACGAGATCGCGCAGAGCGAAGGCGCGACCGGGCAGACGTTCGTGAACTACTGGATGCACAACGGCTATGTGCAGATCGACAACGAGAAGATGTCGAAGTCGCTTGGCAACTTCTTCACCATTCGCGAAGTCCTTGAAAAATTTGATGCCGAAGTGGTGCGTTTCTTTATTGCACGGGCACACTATCGGTCGCCGCTGAACTACAGCGACGTGCATATCGACGATGCCAAGAACGCATTGACTCGCCTCTATACGGCGTTGAAAGATGTCGAGCCGGACAATCGGCAACTTGACTGGAACGAGGCGAACGCGCAGCGTTTCCAGTCTGCGATGAACGACGACTTCAACACGCCCGTGGCGGTCTCGGTGCTGTTCGATCTCGCGAGCGAAGTGAACCGCACACGCGACACTTCTCTCGCGCGCCAGCTCAAGGGTCTCGCCGGCGTGCTGGGTCTGCTCGGCCGTGAGCCGCGCGCTTTCCTGCAGCAAGCAGGCGGCGCGGCTTCGACCGAAGGCCTCGCGCCGCAAGAGATCGAAGCGAAGATCGCCGAACGCGTTGCCGCGAAGCAGGCAAGGAACTATGCCGAAGCAGACCGTATTCGGGCCGAATTGCTCGAAGCCGGTATTGCGCTTGAAGACAAACCGGGTGGGTCGACCGAATGGCGCCGCGTGTGAACGCAGCCCTTCATACCCTCTGATCGACTCACCAGGCAGGAGGCACGATGGCAACGGCCAGGAAGACGCCGGTCAAGCGACCCGCGTCTGTCAGGAATGCATCGCCCGCGACGAAGCGAACGCGCGGCGAGCAAGCGACGACAAGCACGCTCAAGAGTGATGGTGCACGAGCTTCGGCTCAGAAGGCAGTCAAGCGCGCGGCACTCAAACGTAGCGACGGCACGCGTCTGAACGGCGTAAGCCGTGAGGACGTAAAAGCGGATGCAAAGACGGACACGAAAGCGATCCGCGCAGCCGCGCGCGTGACGAAAACGCGCAGCGAGGAAGCGGAAGCGTCGCCCGTCAAGGCGAACGGACGCGCGCATGCCGGCGATGCCACGAACGCGCAAGCGCTCGTCGCCGACAAGGAGCGCGGTGAAGTCGTGCGCAAGTCGCGCGTCGTCACGGCGGATGCCGAGGTGCCCGTGCAGATCGGCGGACTCACGCGCGAAGTCGTGCGTCCCGATTACTGGGACAAAGCGTGCGCCGACCTGATGAAGCGCGACCGCATCCTCAAGAAACTCATTCCGAAGTTCGGCCAGATGCATCTCGTGAATCTGGGCGATCCCTTCTCGACGCTCGCGCGTTCGGTTGCTGGCCAGCAGATTTCGGTGAAGGCCGCGCAAGCCATTTGGGAGCGCGTGAAGGGCGCTTGTCCGGATGTCGTGCCGGCGCGTTTCATCAAGCTCGGCCCGGAGAAGCTTCAGGCGTGCGGCTTGTCCAAACGCAAGACGGAGTACATTCTCGATCTCGCGCAGCACTTCGTATCGGGCGCGTTGCACGTGGATACCTGGGCGTCGATGGACGACGAAGCCGTGATCGCCGAACTCACGCAGATTCGCGGTATCGGCCGGTGGACGGCGGAGATGTTCCTCATCTTCAACCTGGCACGCCCGGACGTTTTGCCGCTCGACGACCTCGGTCTGATTCAGGCGATCAGCGTCAACTACTTCAGCGGCGAACCTGTCACGCGCAGTGAAGCGCGCGAAGTGGCTGCTAACTGGGAGCCGTGGCGCACGGTTGCAACGTGGTACATGTGGCGCAGTCTCAATCCGATTCCCGCGGACCATTAAGAACCGACTAAAAGATTGGCGAACTATCGTTGATTTATAATCGATAGTTCCCGCGCGCATTTATCAGGGACGGACGCGGTTAAAATACGCCCTGCCCGATGTTCTAGGACTCGAACACATGAAGACCACGTTTCTGGATTTCGAGCAGCCGATCGCTGAACTCGAAGCGAAGATCGAAGAACTCCGCTTCGTTCAGGACGATTCCGCTGTCGATATTTCGGAAGAAATCGAGCGGCTGTCGAAAAAGAGCCAGCAGCTCACCAAAGATCTGTACGCGAATCTGTCGCCGTGGCAGGTATCGCAAATCGCGCGGCACCCGCAGCGTCCGTACACGCTCGACTACGTGAACGAGCTGTTCACGGACTTCCATGAATTGCATGGCGATCGTTCCTATGCGGACGATCTCGCCATCGTCGGCGGTTTTGCGCGTTTCAATGGCCAGCCGTGCATGGTGATCGGCCATCAGAAGGGTCGCGACACCAAGGAGCGCGCGTTGCGCAACTTCGGCATGCCGCGCCCGGAAGGGTATCGCAAGGCCGAGCGCCTCATGCGTCTCGCCGAGAAGTTCAATCTGCCCATCTTCACTTTCGTCGATACACCCGGCGCGTATCCCGGCATCGGCGCGGAGGAACGCGGGCAGTCGGAAGCCATCGGGCGCAATCTCTACGTCATGGCGGAGTTGAAGACGCCGATCATCACGACGATCATCGGCGAGGGCGGTTCGGGCGGCGCGCTTGCCATCGCCGTGGCCGACACCGTCATGATGCTGCAATTCTCCACGTACTCGGTCATCTCGCCGGAAGGCTGCGCGTCGATCTTGTGGAAGAGCGCGGCCAAGGCGCCGGAAGCCGCGGAAGCGCTCGGGCTCACGGCGCATCGGTTGAAGGCGCTGGGTCTCATCGACAAGATCGTGAACGAACCGCTCGGCGGCGCGCATCGCGACCCCAAGGGCATGGCGGCGCTTTTGCGTCGCGCGCTTGCCGATTCCCTGCGCCAGTTCCAGGGCATGAGCGTGCAGGATCTGCGCGAGCGCCGCTTCGACAAGCTGATGGCGTACGGCAAGTTCAAGGAAACGCTGCCGGGCGCGTGATCCGCGTTCCTCATGGCGAACTTCGACACTGAAACCCCGGCCGGCCGCCTCGTCATCGAGGCGTTGCGCGGCGCTTTGTCGGAGGCGGCGCTGCCCGCCGACTCGCTGCTGGCCGTCGCGCTCAGCGGCGGTCTCGACTCCACGGTTCTCCTCGATGCCGCCGTGCGCTGCTTCGGCGCATCGCGCGTGATCGCGCTGCATATCCATCACGGCCTGAGCCCTAACGCGGATGCGTGGGTATCGCATTGCGAGGCGCTGGCTGCCTCGCTCGATGTACGTTATGCGTCGCGTCATGTCGATGTCGTCCGCATGGGCGGCGAGAGTCTCGAAGCGGCCGCGCGCGATGCGCGTTATCGCGCGCTCGACGATCTCTGCGACGAGCAAGGCGCGGCGGCGCTTCTGATCGCGCATCACGCCGACGATCAGGCCGAAACCGTGCTGCTGCAATTGCTGCGCGGCGCGGGCGTCGCGGGCCTCGCGGCGATGGCGCCGCAGCGTCTTCACGCAAGCGAGGTGCTGCGTCTGCGTCCGTTGTTGCGGCTGCTGCGCGCGCAACTCGAGCAATACGCGCATGAGCGCGACCTGAGCTGGATCGAGGACGAATCCAACGCCGATACGCGTTATGCGCGCAACGCGCTGCGGCATGACGTGCTGCCGGTGCTCGCCGTGCATTTCCCCGGCTTTCGCGATGCGCTCGCGCGCACGGCGTCGCATGCCGCTTCGGCGCAACGCTTGCTCGACGAGCTGGCGGGCATCGACATGGAAAAGGCGCGGCACGCGGAAGAAGGCGCGCTCGCGCTCAATGCGCTGCTCGCACTCGACGACGAACGCGCGACCAATCTGCTGCGTTATTGGATGCGAGATCGCGGCTTGCAGGCGGCATCCACCGCGCGTGTCGCGGACATTCTGCGTCAACTGCACGCAGCCGCCGACGCGCGCGACGGGCACGCGCTTCGTATCGATCATGTGGGACACGCGCTGCGGGTTTATCGCAATGCGTTGTTCTGGGAGAAGGCCGACAGCGCCGATGCACCCGATCTCGACGACGGTCCGAGTCAAGCGAGAGCATTGGTCGAACTGCGCTGGCAGGGCGAGGAAGTCTGGCGCTTGCCGCAGTGGCGCGGGTCGCTGGTGTTCGAGCCTGCCGCCGAACCGGGCGATGACGTCATCGCCGAAAGCGTGTTGCGCGCCGCGCCGTTGAGCGCGCGTTCACGCGCGGGCGGCGAGCGTTTGCGCGTTGCATCCGATGCACCTAGCCGCACGCTCAAGAATCTCTTCCAGGAGCGCGGCGTGCCAGCGTGGAAGCGCGATGTGCCGCTCATCTTCATCGGCGCGTTGCTGATGTTCGTGCCGCTCGTCGGCGTGAATCGCGAAGTCGAAAACGCGAAGGGGCCGTGGCGGCGGTTGATCTGGCGGCCGGATTTGTTGATCGCCTGAGGGGTGCGGTGTCCGCCTGGCAACGAGTTTCTAATACAGGAGGGCAGCAACTTGCGCACACCTCTTTTCGGGATGCTCCGCTGCAAACCCGTTAAAATAGACGCCCAGCCGCTTCATCTTGTAATTTCGGCTTCGATCCGGTACCGTAGCTCGTTTGTCCGCTTGGCGTTTTGCTCGTCATCTCCGTCCAAAAGACGTGATATTCAACGTTAAATCGCCAGCCATCGCGCGAATTCGCTGCGTACCAACTGCGCGACTTTCATGCGCGATTGGCTAACGCAACTGCTGCCTGGTATTGCAATCCGGTACCCCAAGCACGCGGCGGCATATGCGCCAACGCGTCGCGTCGCCAGCTTCAAATCATCCCCGAAGTGATCGGCCACAACGCTTAAAGCGCATTGCAACGAGCGCATGAAGCGCGGTTTTCCTTCCAGTTCAAAACGACAATGGCACTCATCGTACACAAATACGGCGGCACTTCGATGGGCTCGGTCGAGCGCATCAAGAACGTCGCCAAGCGCGTCGCCAAATGGCACAAGGCAGGCCACAAGCTGGTCGTCGTGCCCTCGGCGATGTCCGGCGAAACCAACCGCCTGCTCGGCCTCGCGAAAGACATCACGCCCAATCCGGACCCGCGCGAACTCGACATGATCGCCTCCACCGGCGAACAGGTCAGCGTGGGCTTGCTCGCCATCGCGCTGCACGCCGAAGGCCTCGAAGCCGTGAGCTACGCCGGCTGGCAAGTTCCGATCAAGACGGACAGCGCGTTCACCAAGGCGCGCATCAGCGAAATCGACGGCGAGCGCGTGCTCAAGGATCTCGATGCGGGCAAGGTCGTGGTCATCACGGGCTTTCAGGGCGTCGATCCGGAAGGTCACATTGCCACGCTCGGGCGCGGCGGCTCGGACACCTCGGCGGTCGCGATCGCCGCGGCGCTTAAGGCTGACGAGTGCCTGATCTATACCGATGTCGACGGCGTCTATACGACCGATCCGCGCGTCGTCGAAGAAGCGCGCCGGCTCGACCGCGTGACCTTCGAAGAGATGCTGGAGATGGCGAGCCTGGGCTCGAAGGTGCTGCAGATCCGTTCGGTGGAATTTGCTGGCAAGTATCAGGTGAAGACGCGTGTGCTCTCGAGCCTGACCGACCCGCTTATGCCGCTCGAAAAGGAAATGCACTCGGGCACCCTGATTACTTTTGAAGAAGACGAGAACATGGAAAAAGCAGTGATTTCTGGCATCGCGTTTCAGCGCGACGAAGCGCGCATCGCCGTGATGGGCGTGCCGGACAAGCCGGGCGTCGCGTATCAGATTCTCGGACCGGTCGCCGATGCGAACATCGACATCGACATGATCATTCAGAACCAGAGCGTGAACGGCAAGACTGACTTCACGTTCACGGTGGGCCGCGGCGACTATCAGCGCGCGCTCGAGATCCTGAACGGCCAGGTGAAGGGCCACGTGCAGGCCGAGACCGTGCTGGGCGACCCGAAGGTGTCGAAGGTGTCGGTGGTGGGTGTCGGCATGCGTTCGCACGTGGGTATCGCGAGCACCATGTTCCGCACGTTGTCGGAAGAAGGCATCAACATCCAGATGATCTCGACCTCCGAAATCAAGATCTCCGTGCTGATCGACGAGAAGTACACCGAACTCGCGGTGCGCGCGCTGCATAAGGCGTTCGAGCTCGACCGCGCTTGAGTGTTGCTTGAGTCTTGTTTGAGTTTGGCGTTGAGCGTTGCGACGGGTTCGAGTGCTCATGCACTGTTGCGGTTCGCGTAAGCCATGAGCCGATGCGTAATCGATTGGAAAAAATCGTTATGCGAATTTGACCGGCGCGAGCGAACACGCTATTATCTCGATCTCGTTGCACTGCACTCCCGGTGCGACGAACAGTTTGGGAGACGTGGCCGAGTGGTCGAAGGCACTCCCCTGCTAAGGGAGCATCTGGCTAAAAACTGGATCGAGGGTTCGAATCCCTCCGTCTCCGCCAGTAGTAGTAGAAAAGCCCCGCAAGGTTAAAAACTTGCGGGGCTTTTTGTTTTTGGGCGGTGATCGGGCCCGGTCGCGTGAGATTCAATCTTGGCTTGCGTTGACAACTTCTAGCAGCCATGCATGGCGATTCGCTATGTCGCTTGCCAGAGCAGTGCTCGCGCGGAACTGTCTCCCTGTTTTTCAAGCGCGGGGTTGTTCGCGTCTTGAATTCGAGCAATCGCGCGTCTGGCATGATGAGATCGCGTAGTCAAACATCGAAAACGCGCACACGCACACGCTCCATTCGATCCACACGTTGATCGCAGTATGCTCCGGCGGCGCTGTCGGAACCCTTAGCCGCCGCGCACGAACAGTAAGCGCGCGAAACGTCCGCCGCGCAGAAATCTAACCTCTAAAACGCGTGAAGCCGGACCTCTCATCCGGATCGAGCCGTCTCGCTTTCTTTCACACGTCTCTCCGAAAATCGATGGTTATCCCTCGATACAAACGGAATTATCCTAACGGTTTACACATTTTGTCTCGGAATTTCTTGGAAGACTAAGACATGTCTGTAAAAGAGCTTACGCGTACGTCGATTAAGCCTAAGAATGCGATGAAATTGCACAGTTTATGTCCTGATCGCTGCCAGACTTTTTACAACTGCTAGTACACTTGCTCGTTGTTAGCATTTACATCAAAGCCCGTGAATTTTAGTAACGGCGATTGGGCAGCCGCCACCCTATGGTTCATCCTCTTAAGACATTTCCCAATAACGCTTGCGGCTCGTCCGTTGATATAGATTCAAAGGCCGTTACTGGAAATGGCGGAGCGCCTTGAAAGGTCAGCGTGAAACAAAGTGCTTTAGAAGTTGATAGGTCATTAGGGCCTGAAAGCGGTGATAATGAAAAGCATAAACAAGCGGACTATCTCGCATGTTTGGCAGGAAAGAAGAAGCCAATATTCACGCTTATTTTGATCTTGCGCAGAAAGGCTTTCGATTTTTAGGTTGAGGACTTGGTGGTGATTTCGATGTTGGTTGTGTTGATCGCGCTTCTGGTTTCCTTTGTTTCGGTACTGTTCATTGTTCGCTTCGAGCGCTGGCATGGTTCCTTCTCAATGGACCGCGATCTGGATGGGATTCAAAAAGTCCATGCGGTTGCGGTGCCACGAATCGGTGGCGCGGGCGTCATCGTCGCAGTCGCTGCTTCGTTACTCTTGAATGCCTTTCTGAATCCTTCGCGTAACAGTAGCGAAGCTCTAATTTTGCTTGGCTGTTCCTTGCCTGCGTTCCTGTCAGGTTTCGCGGAGGATCTGACCAAGAAAATCAGCCCGAGAACGCGTTTGATCGCGTCCATGATTGCGGCACTGCTTGCTTGCTTCGCACTGAGGGCGGTGGTTACACGGGTGAATTTTTCTTATGTCGATGCAGTGCTTGTTTTTTCGCCCATCGCGATTGCTCTGACAGTATTTTCAGTATCTGGCGTGGTGCATGCAATTAACATCATCGACGGTTTGAATGGGCTTGCATCCGTTGTTGCGATCATCATTTTAGCGTCGATCGGCCTAGTGGCGTTTCATGTGGGCGACTCGACAATTGTTATTGTCTCGTTGACGCTGATTGGTGCGATTACCGGTTTTCTTGCCTGGAATTTTCCGATCTCCCGAGTCTTTCTCGGAGACGGCGGCGCGTATTTCATCGGTTTTCTAATCGCCGAGTTGCTGATCTTGCTCACCATGCGCAATCCCAGCATTTCGCCGCTTTACGCAATACTGGTAACGATCTACCCAGTCTTCGAAACCGTCTTCTCGATCTACCGAAGAAAACTCGTGCGTGGTTTGCCTGCCGGTGCGCCTGATGCGGTTCATTTGCATACACTGGTTTATCGTCGCGTGCTTGGCGGAGAATTGAATCGATGCGATTCACGCGCCTTGAGTCTCAGAAATTCCCGGGCATCTCCTTATCTGTGGACGCTGACGCTTTGCGCGGTCGTTCCGGCAACCTTGTTTTCAGAATCTCCAGTTCTTCTCGGCGCGTCGGCACTCCTCTTTATTGCCACCTATGTCTGGTTGTATGCCGCAATCGTGAGATTTCACGTGCCGGCTTGGCTTCGGCCAACGCCTGTCAAGGAGCAACCTATTGTCGTGCACGCTGAACAATAAAACCGTCTCTGTTTTTAACCCTGAAATTTTGATTGAGAACACGGACTAAGGCCGACGCCGATTCAGCGTCAAGCCAGTGTTTGAACCGAATTGAATTGAACACCCGCAAGCAATGGTTGATTTGAAATTTTCCGGCCGTCTCAAGTTGGCTCTCGCTATCGCAATGCTGCCCGCCCTGCTTAACGCATGCGCGCTTGCCCCCGGCATGCGACTCGATCCCAAAGCACCAGTCGACTCTTCCGACCCAGCCTCAACACCCGACATGGCGACTATCACGCCGCAACTGGTCAGGCAGCAAAAGGCTGAGCGCGATGCCACGTCCCAAGGCGATTATCGCCAGCTCATCGGCTATCCCAGTCATTACGTCATTGGGCCGGCCGATGTGCTTTCCATCATCGTTTGGGATCACCCCGAACTGGTCGTTCCAAATCTGACCTACAGCATCGGCGATACAGCCGGCACGCTGCCCAATGGGCCGGGTCTCAGCACACAGACGGTCCCCGGCTTCGTCGTCGGGGATAACGGCGACATTCAGTTTCCATATGTTGGAAAAGTGAAGGCTTCTGGCGGAACCGTCGCTCAATTACAAGCGACGTTGAAGCGCCTTCTCACGCCTTATCTGAGAAATCCGCAACTGACGGTAAGCGTAGTCGCCTATCGCAGTCAGCGCGTGTTCGTGGAGGGCCAAGTCAATCAGCCTGGCATCAAGCCGATCACGAATGTCCCGATGTCCCTGTCGGAAGCGCTCAGCGAGGCCAATGGCGTCACCGCCGGCGTGGGCGACACGAGCCAGATTCAGATCTTGCGTAACGGCCGGACCTTCCAGATTAGCTTGCCGCAACTCGCGGAACAGAAACTCGATGCATCGATGATCTTCCTGAAAGACCGCGATGTCGTCCGTGTCTTGCCGCAGACCTATAACCAGGTGTTCGTCACCGGCGAAGTAATGCGCCCGATGACGCTGTCGATGCACGACGGTCGGCTTACCTTGAATGACGCACTGGCCTCGGCTGCCGGCGTGAATCCTTCGACGGCCGAAGCGGCAGGAGTTTACGTCGTACGTCCGACCGAAGACCCGGCCGCGCCGCAGGTCTTTCATCTCGACAGCACATCGCCGGTGGCACTGGCGCTCGCGGAGCACTTCGAGCTGCAGCCAAAGGATGTCGTCTATGTGGACGCCACTGGTCTTGCTCGCTGGAACCGCATTGTCAATCTGCTCTTGCCGAGCGCGCAAGGCGCGAACATCGGGCGCCAGGTCGCGGGCTATTGATCATGTCCTCACGCACGACTCGCATGAACGATCGCACAGGAGTCTCGGGATGATCGACTCCGTTCTCCTCGTGTGCGAGGGAAATATCTGCCGCAGTCCGATGGCAGCGGGTTGGTTGCAGTCGAAAGTGCCGTCGCTGGAAGTCTGGTCCGCCGGAATCAGCGCGCTTGCCGGACAGCCTGCCGATCCATACGCACAAGGCGTGATGATGGATCACGGCATCGACATCTCGTCTCATCGTGGCGCGCAGTTGAGCGGCTTCGACTGCAAGCGCGCCGAGTTGATCCTCGTAATGCAGGAACAGCAAAAGCGCTATCTGGAGAAGCGATATCCGTTTGTAAAAGGTCGCGTCTTCAGGCTAGGTCAATTCAGTAACTTTGAAGTACCGGACCCGTACCGAAAAGAACGGAATGTTTTCGAAGACTGTTTTGACTTGATCGAAAGAGGACTTTCGGACTGGGTCGGGCGAATTGAATCAACGCGTTGGAAGTTATGAAACAAGAGAATCTACCGGTTATGTCGCATGGCGAGAGCAGCGATCAACTAAGTATCGTCGAGTTGCTGGACGCCCTGTTGGATCACAGAAAGCTGATTGCCATCGTCGCTGCGCTGTTCGTGATCGTCGGCGCAATGTATGCGTTTCTCGCGACGCCGGTTTATAGCTCGCGCATTCTGGTAGCCGTCGAAGATTCTTCCGATGCGGCCAGCGCTAAGAACTTACTTAGCGATGTTTCCGCCATGTTCGA
This sequence comes from Caballeronia sp. LZ001, assembly GCF_031450875.1. Lineage (NCBI taxonomy): Bacteria > Pseudomonadati > Pseudomonadota > Betaproteobacteria > Burkholderiales > Burkholderiaceae > Caballeronia > Caballeronia sp. LZ001. The sequence goes on from NZ_JARTVX010000004.1 coordinate 4,426,590, forward strand.
TGTCAAATCGTCAGCGGATGGCGAAATCCAGATTCTTGGTTCGCGGCTCGTCGCGTCCGGAACGGTCGACGCGCTGAAACTCAATGTCGAAGCGAAGCCACGCTATTTTCCCGTGTTCGGTAAATGGATGGCATCTCACAACGACGGACTGTCGAATCCTGGGGTATTCGGTTGGGGCGGTTTCGATTGGGGCAGCGAATCGATCGAGCTTGCCGCCTTCGAGGTTCCCCGCAAGCTTCAGGGACGCAGCTACGACCTGACAGTGCTGAAGGACAACCGGTACAGCCTGAGCGGTTACGGACTGGAATCTCCAGTGACGGGTTCTATCGGCACCGAAGAGAAGTTCAACTCGAGCTTCGGCGCGCTCACCCTGAAGGTCACCAAGCTGTCCGGAAGACCGGGCGCCAGCTTCGTCCTGAAATCTCGTTCGAGCCAACTCACGACCGATGACCTCATCAAGTCGTTGCAGATCATCGAGCAGGGCAAGCACTCGGGCGTGATTTCCGCGACGCTCGAAAGCACGGACCCCGTGCTTTTGAGCGACACGCTGAATGAACTCGGCCGCCAATACGTCAAGCAAAATGCCGACCGCAAAGCGGCTCAGGCGGAACATTCCATCTCGTTCCTCGACGCTCAGCTTCCCGTCATGAAGCAGCAACTCGAAGACGCTGAAGCGAAGTTGAGCGAATATCAAAACAGTCACACGATCGTGGACTTGTCCGAGGCCGGCAAGGTCAGCTTGCAGCAATCGGCCGACGCGGAGACACGCCTCATCGCGATGAAGCAAAAGCGCCAGGACTTGGCGACGCGTTTCGGTCCGATGCATCCGTCGTTGCTCGCTATCGACGAACAGATTGCGACGAACCAGAAGCAGATCGATAGCATCGCCGCGCAGATTCGCCAGATGCCGCTGACCGAGCAGGACATGCTCAAGCTTCAGCGGGATGTGCGTGTTTCGACGGACCTGTATGTCGCCATGCGCAGCAACGTCGAGCAGTTGCGTCTGGTGAAGGCGGGCAAGATCGGCAATGTGCGGATCGTCGATACCGCCGATATTCCCGAGCGCCCGGTCAAGCCGCGCAAGCTGATCGTCATGGCCGCTGCGGCGATCGTCGGTCTGTTCCTCGGAACCTTACTCGCTCTCGTGAAGGACCGCTTGTTCACGGGCGTCACCGATCCGATTTCGCTGGAAGAGCACACCGGTCTCAGCGTCTACGCCACGATTCCCGTTAGCGACAAGCAGGCCGAACTCATCCGTAACCTGCGAAGCGACGGTTCGCGCCCGCTGGTGCTCGCGAATCTGTATCCGAACGATCCAGCCGTGGAGAGCCTGCGCAGTCTTCGGACCGCGTTCAAGTTCGTCGCATCGGGCGGAAAAAATAACGTCGTGTTGATCGCGGGTCCGACACCGGGAATCGGCAAGTCGTTCGTGTCCGTCAACTTCGCGACGGTGCTGGCGTCGAGCGGCGCCCGCGTGTTGCTCATCGATGCGGACATGCGCAAGGGTTATCTCAACCGGTACTTCGGTCTGGGGCGCGATACCGGGCTGTCCGACGCGATATCCGAAGCCAGGTCGGTCGATTCTGTCGTGCATCGGGACGTTCTTCCCAATCTCGATTTCGTCTCGTCGGGCAATTATCCGCAGAACCCTGCGGAAGTGCTCTCGCATAAAAACTGGGGCGATTTCATCTCGGCGGCATCCCGTGCCTATGACGTCGTCATCGTCGACGCGCCGCCAGTACTCGTCGTTTCCGACGCGGAAACCATCGTTGGCTCGGCGGGCAGCGTCTTCCTCGTCACGCGCTCTGGCGTGACGCGCGGCGGAGAGGTCAGCGAATCCATCAAGCGTCTGACGCAGACCGGCACGCAAGTCACCGGCTTGCTGTTCAACGCAATCAAGCCGCGCGGAAGGATCTATGGCTACGGCGGCCGATACCAAAACTATCGCTATACCGGAGACGGTTACTACCAGGACCGCTCCTGATCGCAGCACTCGCTAAAAGCACGCCGTGACGAATTCGGCGTCGATGTTTCAAGCGAAGCATCGAGAAACACTGAAGGTTGGTTAAACGAAATGTTAGAAAATCTCCGTATTGCAATCATCGGTCTGGGCTATGTAGGTTTGCCTCTTGCCGTCGAGTTTGGTCGCGGGCGTCCCGTAGTCGGCTTCGATATCAACACGACGCGTATCGATGCGCTGAAGCAGGGTATCGATTCGACGCTCGAAGTAAGTACCAAGGAACTCGCCCGCGCAAGTCAGCTAAGTTTCAGCGCCGATGCGGCGGATCTTGCCAAGTGCAACTTCTTCATCGTCACGGTGCCGACGCCAATCGACGCGTACAACCGGCCCGACCTCGGCGCGCTCATTTCGGCAAGCCAGACCGTCGGCAAGGTGCTGAAGAAAAACGACATCGTCGTGTTCGAATCGACGGTCTATCCGGGCGCCACCGAAGAAGTCTGCGTGCCCGTGCTCGAGCGCGTCTCTGGTCTCAAGATGAACGTCGACTTCTTCGTCGGCTACAGTCCCGAGCGCATCAATCCCGGCGACAAGACGCATCGCGTAGTGGACATTCGCAAGGTGACGTCCGGTTCGACGCCGCAAACCGCGCGCAAGGTCGATGCCGTTTATCGCGAGATCATCACGGCGGGAACGCACATGGCCGAGAGCATCCGCGTGGCCGAAGCCGCGAAGGTCATCGAGAACACGCAGCGTGACGTGAATATCGCGTTGATCAACGAACTCGCGATCATCTTCAATCGCATGAATATCGATACCGAGTCCGTGCTGCGCGCGGCGGGTACAAAGTGGAACTTCCTGCCGTTCAAGCCGGGTTTGGTCGGTGGTCACTGCATCGGCGTCGATCCTTACTATCTGACGCATAAGGCCGAAGAGATTGGATATCACCCGGAGATCATCCTCGCGGGTCGTCGCCTCAACGACAACATGGGGCAGTATGTCGTCGCGCAACTCGTCAAGGCGCTGGCGCAGAAGCGCATTGCTATCGCCGATGCGCGCGTGCTCATTCTCGGTCTCACGTTCAAGGAAAACTGCCCGGATATTCGCAACACGCGTGTCATCGACATCGTCAGCGAGCTTGCAGAGTATCAGGCGCATGTCGATGTCTGCGATCCGTGGGCGCTTGTGCACGAGGTCAAGGACGAATACGGCATCGATCTCGTCGAGTCGCCTGAGGCGGGTGCTTATGACGCGATCGTTATCGCGGTCGCTCACGAGCAGTTCGTCACGCTCGGAAAGGGCATGCGCGATTTCGGCAAGAAGGAGCACCTTCTTTATGACCTCAAATACGTCTTGCCGGCCGATGGTTCGGATCTGCGCCTGTAAGGATACTCACGATGAATCGCTATCAGGTTATCTGCGAAGCGTTGCGAGCGAATCCAGTGCGATGGCTGGTCACGGGCGCGGCGGGATTCATCGGTTCGAATCTCGTCGAGACGCTGCTCAGGCTGAATCAGGAGGTCGTCGGGCTCGATAACTTCGCGACCGGTCATCGGCGCAATCTCGACGAAGTGGCGTCCTCGGTGTTGCCGGAGCAATGGTCACGCTTCACGCTGATAGAAGGCGATATCCGCAATGCGCGAGATTGCGAGACCGCTGTCGCTGGCGTGAAGCATGTGCTGCATCAGGCCGCCTTGGGATCGGTGCCGCGTTCGCTGAACGATCCGGTCGCGACCGATCAGGTGAACATCGGTGGCTTCCTCAACATGCTGGTCGCCGCGCGCGATGCAGGCGTATCCAGCTTCACCTATGCGGCGTCCAGTTCAACATACGGCGATCATCCGGCGCTTCCCAAAGAGGAAGCGAATATCGGACGTCCGCTTTCGCCTTACGCCGTCACGAAGTACGTGAATGAGCTCTATGCAGAAGTCTTCGCGCGTTGCTACGGCTTCAAGGCGACAGGCTTGCGCTACTTCAACGTCTTTGGCAAACGCCAGGACCCGAACGGCGCGTATGCGGCGGTCATTCCGCGTTGGATCGCCACGATGATGAGCGGCGAAGACGTGCAGATCAATGGCGACGGCGAGACGAGCCGCGACTTCTGCTTCGTCGATAACGCGGTACAGGTCAATCTGCTCGCAGCAACGGCGAGCGATGATGTGCGCGGACAGGTCTTCAACGTCGCACTCGGAGATCGCACGACGTTGAACGAGTTGTTCGGCTTGCTGCGTGACACGCTTGAAGAACACGGCATTCGATACGATCGGCCGCCGACATACCGCGCGTTTCGCGCAGGGGACGTACGTCATTCGCAGGCCAGTATAGAGAAGGCGAAGTCGATGCTTGAATATGCCGACGGCGTGCGGCTCGACGAAGGCATTCGGACCGCCGTGCCGTGGTATATCGCGTCGACGAAGACGCAGCGAAACCACGTCCAATCTTCCGATGCGAGCAACGGTAATACATCGCGATGAAGGTTCTGCATATCATCAGCAGCCTCGATCGCGGTGGCGCAGAGGCGGTGTTGTTCCAGGTTGTGTCGCACGGGTGCACGAGCGGCATCGAGCATCGCGTGGTCTGTATGCGCGGAGAAGGGTACTACACTGCGAAGTTGCTCGAACAAGGCATCGAAGTCGAAGCGCTGAATTGTTCGAAAGGCCGAATCACGCCGCGCGCGTTGCTTCGTCTCTGGTCGGTCATGCGCGCATTCGGCCCGGACGTCGTGCAGACCTGGATGTATCACGCCGATCTCATCGGCGGCGTGCTTGCCTATCTGACGCGCTTCAAGCCGATTTGCTGGGCAGTTCATCACGCGAATCTCGACTCCGACAAAAACACACGCATGACGGTCCGGATCGCGAAGATGTGCGGATTGCTCTCGCGCTTCGTGCCGGACCGCATTGTGTGCTGCTCGAAACGAGGCCAGGCCGCGCATCAACAGATCGGCTATGACGGCAGCAAGTTCTCGTGGATCCCGAACGGCTACGACATCGAACGCTTCTCGCCGGATCCTCATGTGAGGGCCGCGCAACGACAGCTCTGGCAAGTCTCGGACGATATACCGCTTATCGGATGCGTCGCGCGTTGGAATCCTCAGAAAGACCATCCGAACCTGTTTCGCGCCGCGGCGATGCTCGCCGATAATGGCGTCGCTTTCAAGCTGGTGCTCGTCGGCGCCGACATGACATGCGCGAACGCCGATCTTCTCGCATCGCTCGATGCTGTCGGTTTGCGCGAACGCGTGCTTCTGGCGGGACCGTCGGACGATATCCCAGGCGTCATGAACGCGCTCGATATCCACGTGCTGCCGAGCGCTGGGGAAGCGTTCCCGAACGTGGTCGCCGAGGCGATGGCTTGCGGCACGTTGAGCGTGAATACCGATGTAGGCGACGTTGCCACGATAGTCGGTAGCGAAGGATGGGTCGTCCCGCCTGGTCATTCGGTCGCGCTTTCAAAGGCGCTTGGTGCAGCAATTGCAATGATCCGCACGACTGAAGGTAAAGCGCGCAGGGAACGTGCGCGCACTCGCATCGTGAGTAACTTCGGTCTCGAGCGGATGCAGAAAGCGTATGAGTCGACCTGGCGCGAAGTCGCCGCGCGCGCGGGCAAGGTCGTTCCGCGGCATCGCAGAGAGAAGCGGACATGAGCTTCGGACTGGCCTCCAAGCTTCGGGCCAAGCTTGCGAACGCGCATCCGGATCATCGCAGGATAGCGAAAGGCGCCGCATGGGTGTCACTCTTCGTGCTGATGGGCAAGAGTGCCGGCGCCTTCAAGGAAATGGCGATCGCGTATCGCTATGGCGTGAGCGGTATCGTCGATGCCTACCAGTTGTCCTTCACGCTCGCCACATGGATACCTTCCATGCTCGTCACGGTGCTCAGTACCGTGCTGATTCCCGTGCTCGTGCGCATGCGCAATGACGACACCGACACGCTCGCCAACTTCATCGGCGAATTGCGTGGCTTGGCGTGGCTCGTCGGTCTTGCCATCGCCAACGTGCTCGTTTTTGCATCGCCCGTGGTGATCGCCTATGTGGGCGGACCGCTGCCCGAGCATACGAGATCGCTTGCGATGCAATTTATCGTCGGTATGTCGCCGCTCGTGCCGCTTACCTTGCTCATGTGTATCGATGCCGCGCGCTTGCAGGCACGCGAGCGGCATATCAACACGTTGCTCGAAGCCGTGCCGGCTGCAGTGCTCTTTTTCGTGGTGATCGTCAGTACCGGTTCGTCGATCAAGCCGCTTTACATGGCCGTTACGCTCGGACTCGCGCTGCAAGTTTATTTGTTGTCGATGTTCGCAAGGCGTGCGGATAAGGTCCGCGCTCCCATTCGCTTCGGATTCAGTTCGCCGCAGTGGCGGGCCATGGCGCATTCGATCGGCGTCATGCTCATCAGTCAGGCCATCCTTGCTTGTATCGTGCCTATCGATCAATACATGGCGACCCGTGAAGGCGCTGGAGCGGTCGCCACGCTTGGTTATGCCAATCGGCTGATTGCGTTGCTAATGGGTCTCGGTGCATCGGCAATCGGAAGGGCGACGTTGCCCGTGTTGACGCAGACAATCCGCAATGGCGAACGCGAGCGCGCTCGATCCATGGCGATCAAATGGGCCTACGTCATGTTCGGAATCGGCGCCGTGGCGGCATGTGTCGCTTCGTTCGCCGCGCCTTTGATCGTGCGTGTGCTGTTTCAACGAGGCGCCTTCACGGCGGTCGATACTGAACATGTCGCGGTCTTGCTTCGCTGGTTCACGCTGCAATTAGCGCCAGCATTTGCCACATTAGTGTTGATGCAGATGGCAGCCAGCGAAGGGCGCTATCGGTCGATCGCGTTCATCACATGCGCAGGCTTCGTCGCCAAGGTCGCGGCCAACTTCGCCTTCACACCAATGCTCGGTTTGGCCGCGCTTCCTGTAGGCACTGCTGTCATGGCCGGCGTCGTGTTCGTTCTCTATCTTTTCTCCATCCACGAGAACGAGGAAGAGGACATGGAGCAAGAGCATGGAGCCTGATTTCTCGCCGATGCCTTGTCTGACGCGATCGCCGACTTGGAATCGCCTCACCCGCATGCCACGCATTGTCAAGTTTTCTCGATGACGTTCATCTCTGTTATTACCGCCAGCTATAACCGTGCGGCTCAGTTGCCAAGCTTGTTCGCCAGCCTCGAAAAACAAAGCGACAGAGATTTCGAATGGATAGTCGTCGATGATGGCAGCGTCGACAACACGCGCGCGCTTTGCGAGCGCTGGGCTGACCAGGTCGATTGGCCGCTGCGCTACATTCAGAAACCGAACGGCGGGAAGCATACCGCGCTGAATCGGGGCTTCGCACTTGCGAAAGGCGAATTGATCATCACGGTCGATAGCGATGACACGCTCACGCTCGATGCCATCGCGACGATTCGCGAAAACTGGTCGTCGTGTCGAACCATTCCCGACGTATGCGGCATGAGCTTTCTCAGACTGCGCGCGGATGGACGCGTGATCGGGGACCGCTTCGAGCCGGACCGCGAGTTGGCGACATACATCGATATGCGCATCAATCGCGGGGTGCGTGGCGACAAGGCCGAAGTCTGGCGCGCAGACATCTTGAAGCAGTTTCCTTTTCCGGAAGTCGAAGGCGAGCGCTTCATGATGGAGTCCGCCGTATGGGGAATGATCGGGCGGCGGTATCGGATGCTGCACGTGAACATCGGCTTCTATGTTTGCGAGTATCTGTCCGATGGTCTGACGCGAGGCGGCGCGGCGCTGACGGTCCTGTGCCCGGTCGGGTCCGCACACGGCATTCGCTGGGCAATCGCGCCGCCGGTCAACATGCGCACGCGGATCGTGATGACGTGGCGGCTCATTGCTTACGAGTTTTTGGCGCGACGTTCCGTGTACCAGATCGCGATGGCGTCCGGGCATCGCTTGCAGGTGCTGTTGAATCTGCCATTCGGATCAGCGCTTTATTTGTACTGGCGGTTCAAGTTTCGACGTGAGTTAGGTCGGTAGGTCATGAAAAAAGTCGTTCTCTTTGCCAATACGGATTGGTACCTTTTCAATTTTCGTTTGTCGCTCGCGAAGTATCTTCGGGACAATGGCTGGTCGGTGTTGCTCATGTCGCCGCCGGGGCCTTATGTCGCGGGGTTAGAGGACGCCGGATTCCGCTGGCTTCCCGTGCCGATGCAACGACGCAGTCTGAACCCCTTGCGGGAACTCTTGCTGGTCTTGCACCTATGCCGCCTGTTCCGCAAAGAGCGGCCAGATGTCGTGCATGGGTTCACCATTAAATGCGCGGTGTACGGTTCGCTTGCGGCGCGTCTCGCGCGCGTCAGGCAGCGCGTCAACGCTGTGGCAGGTCTCGGCTTCGTGTTTACGAACGATTCGTTGAAGGCGCGCGTCTTACGACCGCTGGTCAAAATATTGATGCGCGCGACGTTGAATGGCCGCGGCGCATCGCTGATTCTCCAGAATCCGGACGATGTCGCGATGTTCATCAACGCCGGTATCGTCGACAAGTCTTGCATCCACCTCATTCCCGGATCGGGCGTGAACGTACAGAAGTTCGCCCAACGCGCGAAGGACACGAGCGGCACGCCGCGACCGATTCGCGTTTTGCTGGCTGCGCGCCTGCTGTGGGACAAAGGCATCGCGGAATACGTGGAAGCGGCGCGCGCGCTGCGAAACAGCCAGCGCTCGTTCGAATTCCTGCTCGCCGGCGATCCCGACGAGGGCAATCCTGCTTCGGTGCCGACAAAAACGGTTGAGGCCTGGGTCGAGGAGGGCACGCTGACTTGGCTCGGTCATGTCGGTGACATGCCGGCGTTGCTACGCGACATCGACATCATGGTGTTGCCCAGTTATAGAGAAGGATTGCCAAAGGCGATGATCGAAGCCGCAGCATGCGGCATCGCGCTGGTGACGACGGACGCGCCGGGTTGTCGCGAGGTCGTGAGTCAAGATGGCGTCGATGGCTTGCGCGTTCCGGTGAAGGACAGCGTCGCGCTGACAGATGCAATCGCGCGTCTGCATGACGACCCGGTGTCGCGCGAAACGATCGGTGCCAATGCGCGCGTTCGCGCGCTCGCAGAGTTCGACGAAAGGATCGTGATCGAGCGGACCGTTGCGGTGTATGGAACAACGCAGAACGCTTGAGAACGATCATGATAAGCAGAAGAGTTGCGCTCAAAGTCATAGCGTCGATGCCTCTGGCGCATGGGCTTGCGTGTCGGTCGGCGGCGGCTAAGATATTGAATGAAGACGACGTCGTGCATGCGAGTGTCTTCGGCGTCGTGAGCGATGGCGTGAGCAATGACACGTCGCGTCTTCAGGATGCGATCGATCGCTCAGTTGGCAAGACGTTACTCATTGGCGGACAATGCCGCATCGACACGCAAGGACTGAGTCTGCGAAGCGGCTCGCGCGTTCGCTTCGAACCGGGCGCCTCGATCAAGTTGCTTGCGCATGACACGCCTTCGTATCAAATGTTGCGCATGTGGGACGTGAGCGACGTTGTGCTGGAGAACGCGACGCTAGACGGCAGTCGTGAGTTGAACTCGGCGCAGCCCAAAACGCATTCGGAAGGCTACGGCATGGGCATTTCGATAGCAGGTAGTTCAAAAATCACGATCAAATCGGCAACCACGGTGGGTTGCTGGGGCGACGGTATCTACCTGGCGAACAGTTATCAGCCGACCAGCATGCCGCCTCAGTATATTCACGTGATTGACCATCACGCGAATAACTGTCGTCGACAGGGAATCTCCATCATTAGCGGAAGGAACGTTTTCATTGAAGGCGGTCTGTGGGAGAACATCGGTGGAACGGCGCCGTCGGCGGGTCTGGATATCGAGCCCAATTCGAATCGGGACGTGCTGGAAAACATCAGGATCGTCAACCCTGTCACGCGAAACTGCAAGATCGGCATCCTCGTCTATCTCTTGAAGATTGCCGGTGTCGAGTCCAAGGACGTGCAGATCGATATCAGCGGTCAGCGCGATGAATCCGCGAAGATCGCCGCCTTTAGCGTTTCAGGTCTCGATACCAAAGGTTCAATTGTGAAAGGACGAATCGTCAATCGATCGGCGACCTGGATCAAGCCAAAGCTTCTTTCCGTCGAAAGCCACGATTACGACAAGCGCGGACCGCAGATCGTAGTAACGGACTTGAAGACTATTCGATAATCGGCGCACTTCGCCGACGACAACCTCGCAAGGCAGCAAGCCGGCGCCGAGCGCATAATCCGACCTAAAAGAATTTCGATGAAAGCCAGAATGACTCAAGCGCCGAGTCCAGCAGTTCCCCGTCGCAAAACTCAGGCGCGCGCCTACCTGACTACTCCTGGCGGCTGGCTATTCATCCTCATAGCGATTCTGTTGCTGGTGGTGGTTGCGGTAGGTGATCGTACGATGCTGCTCGATCAGGACAATTACCTGGAGTACTTCAGCCAGACAACGTGGGACTGGTTCGTCAATCTTTATCAGACACGCACTTCAACGCTCAGTTTTGTCATCAGCACGGTGACGGAGGAATTCGGCTGGCGTACCTGGTTGATCGTATTGAATGCGTTCGGCGTAACACCCGATATTGGTGTAAGACTGACCGTCGTATTGGCGAACGCACTTGTCATTGCGGCGCTTTTAGAAGTCCGGCGACCGCTACTAGGGCTGCTTCTTTGGGCGGTCGTTCCGGTAGCCTTGGCTACGGTCGGACTGTTTCAAATCCGTCAAGGTTTGGCATTCGGCATAGCGATGCTTATCACGCTGCGCTATCAGCGGCCCGTCCTCGGATGGGTGCTCGCGAGCTTCGTTCATACGACCTTCGCGATACCCGCGTTGCTATTGCTCTCCATTCGAGCGTGCGGAGATCGAAAATGGCCAGCGTTGATCGTTTCGAGTTTGACGGCGTTCGTACTCGCCGCCGCGGCGGGCTATCTTTTCAATAATTTCGGCGGCAGGCGAGTCGAGGAATATGCGGACTACCAGGACGATTTCACTATCCGGCTGCTCATCCTGTTGATCGTCTATGCAACGGCTTCTGTCATTGTGCTTTATACGCAATGGAAAGAGAAGGGCACAGCGAAGGACAAGGTATGGACGGAGCTATGCACGATGCACGTTGCGCTCATGGCTTATTTGGTCTTTGCGTATGTGCTGTTTCCGTTTGGGAAGGGACGCGTGTGGTATTGCATAGCGTTACTGCTGCCGTACGTGATCTCGCAAATACGATTCAAGAACGCGTTCTTGATATGGTGGACTGCGCTGATTCTTCTTGCCCTGACGGCAGATGCCCTCAAGAATTATCAGGCTGATGTCTACAGCTATTTTCTTCATTAGGCGATATCAACGGCGCGTCGAGTCGTAGGCGCCTTGCAATTCGTGTGAGTCGTAATCTGTCATGTCGTTTTCATGGATGGGTCGGCGCGCGGCGGCATCGTCGGTGTCCACGCCAACGCGCGTGAACAACTCGTCCCACACGCGAAGAATCGTATTCGTTGAATATCGCTCGCGAACGGACTTTGCACCTTTGCGACTCAGTTCGGCACGCAGCGTGTCATCGGTGAGCATCCTTTGAATTGCAGCGGCTAACGCTTGCGGATTGGCGACTGGCACAAGCAGCGCGTCCTGCCCGTCGCGCGTGATGTAGCGCGGACCACTGAGACAATCGACAGCTACGGCGGGAACGCCTAAAGCCATACTCTCGGCGAGCGCGAGGCCGAATCCTTCGAAGCGGGATGACATGACGAATGCCTGCGAGCGCAGAATCTCCGTCCATGGATTTTCGGTGACACCCGGAAGAAAGATGCGCTGGGTCATACCTCGCCTTTCGATCTCCGCTTCGAGCGATGCGCGTTCGGCGCCTTCACCCCATATCCACAGATCCCATTCTGGGCACGCATTCGCAATGGACGAGAATGCGTCGATCAAAAGGCGATAGTTCTTTTGCGGATGCAATCGTCCGAGCGAAACGAGGCGCATGTGCGCGCCGGTTTCGATAGACGGCGCCGACTGCTGGAATAATTCGTCAGGCAGCGGATTTGGGACGACAGCAATATGTCGCATGCCGGGCACCATTGTCTTGAACGGCGCGACGACATTTTCGGTGAGCACCGTTATCGCGCTGGCATGCGGGTAAGTCAGACGAGTAAGCAGTTTCCATAACGCGGATCGTCCGTCGCGAGATGGATCGTTATGCTCACAAGCGATAACCGGAATGCCCAAGCCTAATGTTGCAAGAATTGCGGCTACGTTGACATTGGTTAAAAAGGAAATCACGACGTCGGGACGGTTCTCCCGGATGAGCGAGCGCAAAGCCCGCTGCCGCTGAACGAAGCTCGATAACTTGCCGCCTTGACTCCCTGCACGGTCAGTCAGATAGATGAAGCGAACGTTCTCGGAGATCTTGTAAAAGCAATCACCCTTACCGCTATATGTAGCGATCAGCGTGACATCGTCACCGCGCTCACTCCAGGCATTCACGAGCGTGGCCGCGACCCTTTCCGCGCCGCCGCTTCCCATGGAACTCACCAATAGCGTGATTTTCATTTAAGTGATGCTCCAATTGGATGAGCTAACGAGGGGATGTCGCACTGTTGACGATCAGAGAAGTTACGAGTCTTTAAGGACGCTGCGAGTTTGACCACGGGACATCAAGACGATCGCATAGGTATGCAGTCTGAAGTCACGCTTGTGGGCTATGTAATCGCGTTCGCGTAATGGCGGATGGTTTCGCACGATGAACGACACGAGCGAGCCAAGTTGAAGAAAATCGGCTCTGACGAAAACGGCGCGTTCGAAAGCTAAAGAAGACTAACGATCTTATCATCGGAGCGAGTCTATCGATGTCTTTTGGAATGCAACTTTGTGGAGATGGCGTGCTCAGGGTCCGAGCTTAGAAACTTTGCGGAGCACGCCAGCCATGTCTCGGACGTGCCACGCGTCACACACCGACCGAATGGCAGATTGCAATATCAGGATGGTTCAGGAGAAACTCTCTGCCCGGTCGAGGTCTTCCACACGCAATAAAGAACGAGCGACGCACGATCATGTACGAGAGTCGGCTCCCATCTTCGATGGTTCAAACGGCTGGCGTGCAAAAATAGCGAATACTTACTCGAACCATTCAAAAAAACAGGCAGTGTCTGGAGGCGACGAAGTTGATCGTGAATGTGATTTTTAACGTGCTTGGAACGGCGGCGCTGATCGTCGTTTTGCTTTTGGGAAGTATCGCAATTTGGGACATTCTGCGCGGGAAGTAGGCGGCAAGTTCACTCATCCGCCGGTACTACCATCAATCGCCGCCACTTTCCCATGAGGCGTGCCGGTCTCATCGGCGTCATCGGCCAGGCAACACATGACGCATGTCACACCCTACGCCGCCGAGCCCAACCTTTAAGACAAGTCCGCTATCCGAGTTAACAATCGGAAACTAACCTTGCGCGTTGATTGTTTGGAAGCAGTCAATTGCAAGACAGCCTGCGCTGTCTCGATTATTTTCTTGCCTGAATTCGATTTGCGTGTTCTGGCGACGCCTTTCTCACGGTTGGCTCACTCATGGTAAGTATCAAAAAGGTAGCGGCGCCGCTTTTCGTCTCGCTGCTCGGTATCGCTAGCGCGCACGCTAGCGAATTCTCCGGCCCATTCGTCGGCGCGAAGCTCGGCTTGAATTTCTCCGATGCAACCGGACACGATTTCGAGAAATCGACGCACACGACGTTCTTTCCGGGCCTGACGGCAGGTTATAACGTCGATGTCAACCAGTTCGTAGTCGGCGTCGAAGGATTCGCTGATCTTCATGCCGGTTCCACGACCAAGAAGGACGGCGGCATCGACGTAAAAGTCGGCATGCCTATCGACGGCAACATCATGCCCTACGCGCGCGTGGGCTTCACTGGCACCTGGCCGGACACGCGCTTGCACTACGGCGCGGGCGTCGAGTATAAGTTCGCGAAGCAATGGAGTGTCGCTGGCGAATACACGGCCGACACGGCACACTGCGACGGCGGCCATCGTCGTAACGACAGCCTGACCGTCGGCGTGCATTACTACTTCTGATCGTCACGAATCGGAATGGAAAGCGCGAGCAACCGCTGCTCGCGCTTTTTTTTTGCCCCGTCCTTACTTGCCCGACGCAATCCGATCCTGAATGTGCTTCGCGCGCGAAGGCGACGACGGGTGCGAATCCATCATGCTCGACTTGCCGCCGTCGATCGTCGCGAGCTTCTGGAACGCCGTCACGAGGCCGGCCGGGCTGTATCCCTTCTTTTTCTGCATGTCGAACGAGTAATCGTCGGCGGCGCTTTCTTGCGATTGCGAGAATTGCGCCTGGACGAACTTCTCGGACAAGTCGCCCAGTTGCGATGCCGACAGATTCGCCACCGCGCCGCCCGTCGATGCCGCCGCCGAGCGCACGGCCGAGGTCGCATAGGCGAGCTGCATCGCTTTCTTGGTGTGGCCGAGCGCCACGTGACCCATTTCGTGGCCCACCACGCCGCGCACTTCGTCGTCGTTCATTGCGTCCATGAGGCCGCTGTACACGCGCACGCAACCGTTGGCCATCGCCCAGGCGTTGACATCCTTCGTGACGTAGACCTTGTAGTTGACCGGCACGCCATTGATGTTGTCGCCCAGTTGCTTCGAGATGCGGTTCAGACGCTGCGTGTATTGACTCGACGCCGGCGCAATCTTGTTTTCCTTGTCCAGGTCCGCGCACGATTTGTCGGAGAGCGTGCGCACATCGGCGTCACTCAGTGTGAAGGCTTGCGATGCGAGCTGGCCAGACTGCAACAGCGTGTCGGGATTGAGTGCATTCATGCTGCTGCAGGAGATGAGCGCGCACAGAGCAGGCGCCGCGAGCGCCAAGCGGATGAATTTCATGTTTCGGTCTTCCTAGAATTGTTTTTGGGGCGTCCGTGACGCGATGCTTCGCGCACGGAGCGGCATCGTCGATGTCCGTCGAACAAAAAGCTAGCGGAACATTCCGATTTTGCTTACGGACGTTGACAATTCGCTGTCGGAAAAGTGCGGAAAAAGCGGATTAATCTGCGGCGCGCTGGTTTGCCGCGCGTACGCGAACGGCGGTCGGATGAGTGGACGCGGCGTCCATGGATAGCGCCTGCGCATCGGGCAGGGCGTCGCTTGCGAGTTGCGTCAGCGTGTGGCCGGGCGGCATTTCGACGAAGACATTTGCGCCGAGTTCGAACAGCGCGATGGTCGATTCGTGCCAGCGCACCGGATAGCGCAAGTTGGTCGCGAGGTCTTCGCGCACGGCATCGGCGCGACGCAGCACGCGTGCGCCGCGATTGCCGACATATGGAACGCGTGGTGCATCGAAGCGGACTTTCGCGGCAGCTTCGATCAATTGCGTGGCCGCGTCTTCGAGCAGCACGCAATGCGAAGGCACGCTCACCGCTAACCGTTCGGCCTTGCGCGCGCCGCGTTCGAGCGCGAGGCGGCTCACGGCTTCGAGCGCATCATCGCTGCCGGATACGACGATTTGACGCGGCGCGTTCAGATTGCCGACATAGGCATCGGCGTGACCGTCGGCGATCACGCGTGCAATCTCTCGTTCGTTCAGGCCGAGCACCGCCAGCATGCCGTAGCCGTGCGGATACGCGTTCTGCATGAGCGTCGCGCGCAGGCGAACGAGGCGCAGGGCATCGTCGAACGCAACGGCGCCGCTCGCCACCGCCGCGCCATACGCGCCGACCGACAAACCCGCGACGGCTTCCGGCTCGATACCTTCGGCCGCGAGCGCGCGCGCCGCCGCCACGGCTGCCGCCAGCAACGTGACTTGCACCGCGACGGTCGACTCAAGCGCGGTGGCGTCATCGAGTTGCAGGATGTTTTCGCCGAGGATGTCGGATGCTTCGGCGAGCGTCTGCCCGATGACCGGATGCGGTTGCTCGCCGCCCAGCCGATGCAAAAAGCCTGGCGTCTGCGCACCCTGTCCCGGAAAGAGATACGCGATCATGCGGCTGCCCACGGATCGGCGACGAGTCGCGGCCCGTCGGCGTGACGCAGCATCACGCGTAGATTCGCGCGCGCGAATTCCGCGAGCGAGAAGGCGGCTTCCGGCGTTTCGATCTGCACGTCGATGCGCGTGCCGATCTCCCGCGCGGTTCGCGACAGTGTGTCGAGAAGCGCGGCGGCTGCATCGCGCGAAAGCGGCGAGGGCGCGCGAATCACGATGTCGAGATCGCTTTCGGGTGTGACCGTGGGTGTACCGCTCGCGAGTTCGAAGCCTGTGCTGCCGGCGGGGCCCCAGGCGAGTCCCGTTGCCTGGATCGAAGACGAGATTGCCCGCAGAAGCGCGAACGCGGGCAAGTGTGCGCGGTCCGAATCGGGCGTGCGTTCGAGCAAGGCTTCGGGAGACAACGCAGACGCGATCGACCGTTGATCGATCCACGCGCCGAAGCGCTCGCCGCGCGTCGAACCGCGTACGCCGATGGGAATTGCGTCGCCCAGGCGCGGCGCACGGCGGACGACGACGAAAGGTGAGCGCGCGAGCGAGGTGGCGACCCAGGACGGCACGTTGGGCGCGAAGAGCAGCGAGGCCGCGACATCCGCGCCGCCTCCGGCCGATGACGACAGCGTGTCGATCTTCAGCAGGTCATGTGGCCGTATCTCATACTGCCTTGCGTTCATCATTGTTCTCATCGGTGACGCTTGCTGGGCACGCGCAGTCACGAATCGCGCGACCGTGTCGAACGATGCGCGGCAAACGGGCCGCACAAAGGCCTCTTGCATGTTGCGTCGAAGCGGAGCTCATCGTCGGTGACAGCTGCTTCATTGGTGCGTGACAAGCCATTCTCGATGCGCCAAGCCGCATGGAGCACCGCCCCGACTCAAGCTTCATCCCACTGCTCACGCATTCGCTTGCGCACTTCCACCGACGCAGCCCGCGTGCGCTTCGCATCGGCAGAACCAAGCCGGCTCGACAGATCACGCAAAGCACCGCGCGCATCGTTCACGGCCGCCGCAAGCGATGCCTTCACGCGCTCGATCTCGGCCGCCGAGGGCGCATCCGCATCGACGCCTTCGATCAGTTCATGCAGCAATCCGAGCTTTGCATAAGCGCTCATCTTGTACGACATCGGCAAGACGGTGTCGCCGAGCGCATCCAGACTTTCCACGCTGCGCCGCGTGACGCGCGCGGCTGCTTCGCGACCCATTGCGTGCACGGCGGTGCCGGGTGAATCGAGCGCGACGATCCGGTTCGCCTGATACCCGTGCGCCAAATACGCGCCCGACATGGCCGGCCCGACGATCAACGCAATCACCGGATGACCCGCAAGACGCGCGCTCGCATAAGCATCGACGGCAGCGGCGCAGGCAAGATGCACGCCGAGCAGTTCCTCGCGCCGGCCATAAGCCTGACTTTTGACATCGACGACGGCGACGATCGGACGCTTCACGTCACGCTCGCGATCCGCGTCGATAACCTCGCGCACCGCGCGCGCCAACAGCCATCCCTGTTCGAGGCCGACGACGTTGTCGCGGGCGCGTGGAAAGCGGTTGTCCGGATCGGGCACGACGGCGAGAAAATGCGCGTGCTCGCCGTTCAAAAGCCCGCCACGCGCGCGAATCGGACCGGCTTGCGCGCCGGACGCAGGCGAAGTCAGCGCGTCGATCCAGCGTTCGCCGCGCGAGAGAGTTGTCGTGTTCATCGTGATGCACTCCAGAGCGTGCGCAGCGTTTCGGGATCGATGGCGTCCGGGTTCACGCGCGCCAGACGCTCGATGAAACCGTCCACGTCCTCGGTGCGATGACGCGTCGGCACGCCGCGCGCGAACGCCGCCAGCACCGCGTCGCGTACTTGCGCGGTATCGTCTTCGACGAGCGCATCGACGAGGCCGACCGCCGCGCGTTCTTCTCCGCCAATCATCGACCAGATGAGGCGCCGGTCGCCCGAATCGAGCTCCTCGATGCCCGCTTCCTGTTCGATCACCTCCGGCCCGTTCATGCCAAGGCGCGCCTGCCGCGTCATCACGAGTTCGGTGCAGAGCGCCGCCGCGAGCGACATGCCGCCGAAGCAGCCGACCATGCCGCCGATCACGCCGACCACCGGCACGTGCCGCCGCAACGCGACGATCGCCGCCTGAATCTCGGCGATGGCTGCAAGCCCGAGGTTCGCCTCCTGCAGGCGCACGCCGCCCGTTTCGAACAGTACGACGGGACGGATTGCGCGGCCCGCTTCGAACTCGCCGAGCGCCATTTCGAGCGCGGCCGCGATCTTCGCGCCCGAGACTTCGCCGATGCTGCCGCCCTGAAACGCGGGTTCGATCGCCGCGATCACGGCGGGTTCGCCATCGAGCATGCCGCGCGCGATCACCGCGCCGTCGTCGGACTGGCAGACGACGTTCTGCATGGCAAGCCACGGCGATTCGAGCCGGTCGAAGGGGCCGAGCAGTTCGCGAAAGGTGCCGGCATCGAGCAGGGCGCGGGCGCGTTCGCGCGCGGTCATCTCGATGAAGCTGTGACGCGCGAGAAAGGTGTCGTGAGCGTTCATGGCGTGCCCTCGCTGGCTTCGACGGCTTCATTCAGGCGCAGCATGACCACGCCGGGCGTCGCGCCGAAGTCGTTGAGTTCGAGTTTCGCGGCGCCGTCGTATCGCTGAAAAAAACGGTCGAGCACACTCTTCCAGACATGCTCGTAGCCGTCGACGCTCGTGCGGATCACCACTTCCGCATTCGCTGTCGCCGATGGCGAGAGCAGCACTTCGAGATCGCCCGAGCCGACCACGCCGACGTGCGCGCGACGCGGCACAGGGCGGGTGGCGGGGTATTCGTATCGGATGTTTTCCATCATCGTTCCTCTTCGATGCGCGCGTTGCGAATCAATGCAAGCGCCTGAGACTGTCGAGAAAGAGCGTCGCCGCAAGCAAGTCGGCGGCGCCGCCAGGCGATGCATCGAGCGCGAGCAGTTCGCGGTCGAGTTCGTGAAGCGCTGTCTTGCCGCTCGCCGATGCAACGCCGCCTGCGTCAAGCACACGACGCGCGCCGTATTGCGCGACTCGCAGCGCCGTCATGCCGCCGCGATGCAGGAGACAGGTATCGTCGAGCGACGCCATGATCGCGACGAGCGCTTCGAGGCGCGCGTCGTTTTCATCGAGATTGCGGCAACGGGCTGCACCGAGCGCGGGCAGCCCAATTTCGAGCGCATGCGGAAAGCCATCGCACGCTTCGCCGCGCGCGCCTGCCACACGGTATCGCGCCGACACGCGCGCGCCGTGACTCGTTTGTGCCGACGCGGGCGCGTAACGATCCTTGAAGCGTGCGATGCGTGCCGCGCTTGCGCAGATCGCCGCGCTGTCGTCGGGCGCATGCATTGCCGCGCCGGCGCACAGCAAGCCGACGATCCAGATCGCACCGCGATGCGCGTTGCTGCCGGCGGTCGCGTGCATCATCGCAATCTCGCCTTCGCGGCCAATGCGTGCAAGCTGTTCGCGTAACGTCTGCGACGGGTCGAGATCGGCCGACGCGCGAGCGATGGCGACAAACGTGGGGTGCAACGCTTTTGCCGAGCGCAACATGATGTCGAGCGACAAATCGCGATGCGCGCCGCTGCCGCGCCGGTCCACCAATGCGGGTTTCGGTGTGAGGCACGCTTCGTCGATGAGCGCGGCCACGGCGCGGGTCGCGATGGCATCGGGCGCGATCGGCTGCAAGTGGGCGAACCGAGTGGCTTCGCGCGACGCTAGCGCCGTTTGCATCGCATGGCCCATGCTCGGGCGGGCAGCGGCTCCGGTATTGGCGTGCGTTGCGACGGCACGCGAATTCGACGGGTTCGCATGCGTGGCGTCATCGAGCCGCGCCTCTGCGTTCCACGAACACACGCCAGCGGGAATGTCGGCAACCACGCAAAGGCTCGACGCTTTGTCTTCACGGTCAGACATACACGAACCCATCGCGCTCACCAGCTTCTGAAGCGCGCAGGCGGCGCATACAGACCGCCCGACCACGCCACCAGGTCGTCGATACTGCGTGCCGCGAGCAGCGAACGCTTTGCTTCGCCGCGCCGCACGCCGAGGTCTTCCGGCAACGCGACGATGCCGCGCCTTCTCAACTCCGCCGTCTTCTTCGCATCCGCGCGCATGCCGATGGGCGTGACGCCCGCCACGGCGGCAAGCGCGGCGCGGCGCTCATCGACACCTTCGGCCGCATGCAGATACGCGATGCCTTCTTCCGTCACGACGTGCGTGACATCGTCGCCGTAGATCATGACAGGCGCGATCGGCATGTTGCTTTTTTCACCGACGGCGATGGCATCCAATGCATCGACGATGGTCGGCTCGCCGCCTTTCTTGTACGTCTCGGCGGTCTGCACGACGAGTTTGTGACCGCGCGCGATGGCCGGGTTCGGGCCGTCGTTTTTCAGCAGCTTGAGCCACGCCTCGCTCGAATGACGGCGCCCGCGTGGATCGTGGCCCATGTTGGGCGCGCCGCCGAAGCCCGCCAGCCGCCCGAGCGTGACGGTGGACGAGTTGGCGTCGGCGTCCATCTGCAGGGTCGAACCGATGAAGAGATCGACGCCGTATTGCCCTGCCAACTGGCAGAACACGCGGTTAGAACGCAGGCTGCCATCGCGGCCGGTGAAGAACACGTCCGGCCGCGCCGTGATGTAGTCCTCCATGCCGACCTCGCTGCCGAAGCAGTGCACGCTCTGCACCCAGCCGCTTTCGATCGCGGGGATCAAGGTCGGATGCGGATTGAGCGCCCAGTGCGTGCAGATCTTTCCCTTCAGCCCGAGCGATTCGCCATATGTCGGCAGCAGAAGTTCGATGGCCGCCGTATCGAAACCGATGCCGTGATTCAGCGAAGTCACGCCGTAGCGGTCGTAGATGCCGCGAATGGTCATCATCGCCATGAGAATCTGCAACTCGCCGATATGCCGCGGATCGCGCGTGAAGAGCGGCTCGACGGCGAACGGGCGGTCTGCCTTCACGACGACATCGATCCACGAACCGGGGATATCGACGCGCGGCAGTTCATCGACGATCTCGTTGACCTGCGCGATCACGATGCCATGTCTGAACGCGGTGGCCTCGACGATGGTAGGCGTGTCTTCGGTGTTCGCGCCCGTGTAGAGATTGCCGTGCCGGTCTGCCTGCACCGCGCACACGAGCGCCACCTGCGGCGTGAGGTCGATGAACATGCGCGCATACAGTTCGATATACGTATAGATCGCGCCGATCTCGAGTTGTCCGTCTTCGAGCAGTTGCGCGACGCGCAGACTTTGCGGACCGGCGAACGCGAAATCGACCTTGCGCGCGATGCCCTGTTCGAACAGCGCGAGATGGTCCGGGCGGCTGATGCTCGAAATCAGCAGATGAACGTCGTGCACGCGTTCGGGATCGAGTCTGGCGAAGGCGCGCGAGAGGAAGTCGGCCTGTTTCTGATTGTTGCCTTCGAGCGCCACGCGGTCGCCCGTGACGATCAGCGCGTGCAAGGCATCGACGATACGGTCGGTCGCGAGCACCGAGCCGTCGAGCCACGGTTCGATCAGCTTGAGGCGGCGCGCTTTTTCCTGCGCGCGCGTGTTCCACTGCCGGGTTTGCGGGCTCGTGTCGCGCGCGGGCGACGTGGCAGGCGTCGGGGACGAGTTCATCGATCCTCCTTCAAAGAGGTTGCAGAAGCCGTTGCGGGCGCGGCGCGCGGGCGGCGCTTCTTCTTGACATGGCTCGCCGCGGCAAGCGCTTGCGCATCGGCGAGAAAGCGGTGGATCAAATCGCCTGTCGCAAGCAGATGACGCGCGACGAGCGTTTGCGCCTGTTCGATATCGCGGGCGACGAGCGCGGCAAGAATCGCGCGATGCTCCGCATCCGACGAATCCTTGTGAATCGGCAAGCCGAGCTTCAGCCGCAAATAACGTTCGCCGCGCCGATGCATCTGGCCGATCAGCTCCATCAGACGCGGCCGGTCCGCGGGCGCGTAAAGGCTCATATGGAACTGCTCGTTGCGCACGACGTAGAGCGCCGGGTCCGGCTCGCTTTCCGCCGCTTCGAGCAGACGTTGCGATTCGGCGAGCGTTTGCGCCGTGTGATGTTCGAGCGCGATGCCGATCGCCAAGCTTTCGAGCGACGCGCGTATCTCGTAGATCTCGCGCGCCTCGTCGGCCGATTGCAGGCTGACGGCCGCGCCACGATTCGGCTCGATGGTCACCCAGCCTTCGCTTTCGAGCTGCCGGAACGCTTCGCGCACCGGAATCGCGCTCACCGAAAACTGCCGTGCGATGGCGTCCTGGCGCAGCGGTTCGCCCGGCAACAACGCACCTTCGACGATAGCCGTGCGCAACGCATCCGCGATGAAGCGCGACGTGCTCTGGCGCGGTTCGAACTGTGCGTGACGAAACGATGCAAGTGGCTGCGCTGCATCGGAAGTGGAGAGATCTGTCGGCATGGCTAGGTGTAAGTGCGGACTTGCCGCGTGTCAATGTTCAAATATTATATATAAAACGATGCGCGACTTCACAGAAGGTGCTTTCCCTAAGCTGGGAGCGGCTGACAAGAATCGAGAGCGCGCGTGTATCTATATTCCCCTTTCCGGAGACATGGCCATGCCAACCACGGTGGACCGAGAGTTACGCGCCTCGCGCCCGATCAAAACCCCGCTCAACCGCTCGCAGATCACCGGCTTCTGGGGTGCGTGGGCCGGCTGGACGCTCGACGGAATGGATTCTTTCATCTACGCGCTCGTGCTTGCGCCCGCGCTCACCGAACTGCTGCCGCGTTCGGGCTACGCGGCCACGCCCGCGAACGTCGGTCTTGCAGGCTCCATACTCTTCGCGCTCTTTCTGGTCGGATGGGGACTGTCGTTCATCTGGGGACCGCTCGCCGATCGCTTCGGGCGCACCAAGGTGCTCGCCGCGACCATTTTCACGTTCGCGATTTTCACGGGGCTGGCCGCGACATCGCATTCGGTTTGGGAGTTGGGCATTTATCGCTTCTTTGCGGGCGTCGGCATAGGCGGGGAGTGGGCGCTTGCCGGAACCTACGTCGCCGAGGCATGGCCGGAAGATCGTCGCAAGATGGGCGCGGGTTATCTGCAAACCGGGTATTACGCGGGCTTCTTTCTGGCGGCCGCGCTCAACTACACGATCGGCGCGGCATTCGGCTGGCGCGCGATGTTTCTGGTTGGACTGTTCCCGGTCGTCGTATCGATTCTCGTGCTCTTGCGCGTGAAGGAAACCGACAAGTGGCAGCGCGCCGAAGCGACGAGCGCGCCTGCCGTCAAGCAGCACGGTTCGTTGCGCACGATCTTCTCGCCGCAGTATCGCAAGCGCACGATCGTCGCGGCGGTGCTGCTGACCGTGGCGATCATCGGTCTGTGGGCGGGCGCGGTGTATGAACCGTCGGCAGTCATTCAGCTTGCGACGAAGGCCGGCATGAGCAAGCCGGAAGCCGCGCGCATGGCGTCGATCGCGACGGGCTTGCTGTCCATCGGCACGATCATCGGCTGTCTCGCCTTGCCGCCGATGGCCGAGCGCATCGGCCGGCGCAAGACGCTCGCGGTGTATTTCGTCGGTATGGCGGCTTCCATTGCGCTGTCGTTCGGCTGGGCGTTCTATCTGCCGAACGGGCTCGTGCCGTTCATTGCGCTGCTCGTCGTGCTCGGCTTCTTCGGCGGCAACTTCGCGCTCTTCAGCCTGTGGCTGCCGGAACAGTTCGAAACGCGCGTCCGGGCGACGGCGTTCGCATTCTGCACGTCGGTGGGACGCTTCTTCGGCGCGATCGTGAACTTCGGCATCGGCGCGATGGTGCTGCATATGAAGACGCTCGGCGTGCCGATCGCGCTCACGGGTATCGCGTTTCTCATCGGCCTCGCGGTGATTCCGCTCGCGCCTGAAACGCGCGGACAGGAACTGCCCAATTAGTGCCCGTTGCACGGTCCCTGACGGCGGCTTTCACGAGCCGCCGTTTCTCATTGGCGCGCGGCGTGCATGATCCTTACTCTCCGTAATCATTTGCCTGGTAGGCATTGGTAATGGGACGTTACCAAGTGGCACACAAGCAAAGGCGTTCGTTCGATATAGTCCACTCAACACAACAAACATCCCATCGAGGTGGGCTTCACATGAACAAGGTATTGAGGACATCCGCGCTCGCAGGAGCGTTCGTCATCGGTGGTATGACGCTGTCCGGCGCGGCCATGGCGGGCGTTTCCGTCGGCATCAATCTCGGCGTGCCCGCGCCCGTGTACGTTGCGCCGGCGCCGGTCTATGCGCCTCCGCCTCCGCCCGTGGTCTATGCGCCGCCGCCTCCGCCGGTTTATGCGCAACCGGCTATCGTGATCGGATGGCATGGCGACCAGTACTGGGATGGCCATCGCTACTGGAACCGCGACGAGTGGAACCACGGTCACGGCGGTCACGGATACGGCGGCCGCGACTACGATCATCACGATCACGGTCATCACGACCATTGAGCGAACGTCGCGCTCAGAGAAAGCCACCCTGTCGAAGGGTGGCTTTTTATTTGTCGCCGCGCGGCAGCGTGTAACAAAAGGTAAGGTTTCTCCTGACGAGAGCCACGTCATGGGAAGAACTTACAAAGCTGAAATATTGCGCTGAAAGGCGTCCGTTATATTTTGTCGCAAGCCAATCAAAACAAAACGAGGACCACGCGATGAAAGTGAATGTCATGGGGCTAGTGCTGGGCGGCATGTTGATCGTGACCGCGTCAGCGATAAGTGGCACCGCGCACGCCGATGTACACGTAGGCGTGAACGTCGGCATCCCCGCGCCGGTGTACGTTGCACCCGCGCCTGTGTACGCGCCGCCTCCGCCGCCTGTGATTTATCAGCCGGCTCCAGTTTATGCGCGTCCGCCCGTGATCATCGGCTGGTACGGTAACCGGTATTGGGATGGGCGCCGTTACTGGAACCGGAACGACTGGAACCGTTATCACGGCCACGGTTACGGGCATGGCTACAATCGCGGGCCGCAACACGGACACGGTAACGGGTACGGACACGGCAATGGTCATGGCAACGGACATGGTGGTTCGCATGGCAGGCATTGAACGCACTGGTCCAGTGTGGCTGCCGAGTCGGCAGACATAGCGAGCCTTTAGACGACGCTATCAAAGGCGTTCTTCACAAAGCCAACGTTCCCGAAGGCGAGGGTCACGAAGATCACGCCCGTATGAATGGCGCTGTATTAGCGGCTGTCACGACGCCGCCATTCGCAAAAACCTGAGCACAAAAGCAAAAGGGCCGCTCTCGCAAGAGAGCCGCCCTTTGCACATGACCGAGCGCCGCAGGCGTTATTCCGTCACGCCCGCCATACCGCCGACCACCGCATTGAATCCCGCATCGACGTGCACGATTTCCGCGCTCACGCCGGCCGCGAGATCCGACAGCAGGAACGCCGCCACGTTACCCACCTGTTCGATCGTCACGTTGCGCTTGAGCGGCGCGTTGTTTTCGACGAAATCGAGAATCTTGCCGAAGCCCTTGATGCCGCTGGCCGCGAGCGTCTTGATGGGACCGGCCGAGATGCCGTTCACGCGCACGCCGTTGTTGCCCATCGAAGCCGCGAGATAGCGCACGCTTGCTTCGAGCGATGCCTTGGCAAGACCCATCGTGTTGTAGTTGGGAATCGCGCGCTCGGCGCCGAGGTAGCTCAACGTGAGCAGCGACGAACTGTCCGACAGCATCGACTTGGCCGCCTTGGCGAGCGCCGGAAAGCTGTACGCCGAAATGTCGTGCGCGATACGGAAGTTTTCGCGCGTCATGCCGTCGAGGAAGTCGCCCGCGATCGCTTCACGCGGCGCGAAGCCGATGGAATGCACGAGACCGTCGAGCGAATCCCAGCGTTCCTTGAGCGACGCGAAGAGTGCGTCGATGTCGGCGTCGTTCGCGACATCGCACGGAAAGATCAGATCGCTTTCGAATTCGGTTGCGAATTCGGTGATGCGATCCTTGAAACGCTCGCCGACATAGGTGAACGCCAGCTCCGCGCCTTCGCGCTTGCAGGCCTGTGCGATGCCGTAGGCAATCGAACGGTTCGACAGCAAGCCCGTCAGCAGAATTCGTTTTCCAGCGAGAAAGCCCATGAATGCTCCTTTGAAGTCAATGTCGCGCACGTTGGCGAACGAGCCGCATCTGCCCGCGCCGCGTGAGCCTCAAGCGCGTGCGGCGCAATTGACCCACGGTCGCACGGCTTTTGATTTGGGTAGAATTCTCTCACATCGCAATGGCCTGCCCGACCCGAACGTCGATTGCGCGATACCCGGCGCCCAAGGAGCTTATGACGACTCGCACGACGATCCGCCCAACCCGCGCATGGCGCATGGCCATTGCGCTCGCGCTGGCCGGATCGATCGTCTCGGGCGCGAACCAGGCCGAGGCGGCGCACGCTTACGCACAGTACGGCGAGCCGAAATATCCGGCCGGCTTCAGTCACTTCGATTACGTCAATCCCGACGCGCCGCGCGACGGCACGCTCGTACTCGCCAATCCGAACCGCCTGACGAGCTTCGACAAATTCAATCCGTTCACCTTGCGCGGTAATCCCGCGCCGGGGCTCTCGCTGATGTTCGAAAGCCTGACCACCGGCAGTCTCGATGAAGTATCGACCGGTTATGGCTTGCTTGCCGACGACATCGCCGTCGCACCCGATGGCCTGTCCACCACGTTCCACATCAACCCGAAAGCGCATTTCTCGAATGGCGATCCCGTTACCGCCGAGGACGTCAAGTTCTCGTTCGAGACGCTGAAAAGCCCGCTCGCCGCGCCGCAGTTCTCCGTGTACTTCGGGCAGATCGCGCGCGCGGTCGTGGTGGACGCATCGACCATTCGCTTCGAATTCAAGACCGCGACGCGCGAGATGCCGTTGCTCGCGGGCGGCATTCCCGTGTTTTCGCGCAAATGGGGAGTGAAGCCCGACGGCACGCGTATTCCGTTCGATCAACTCGCGTTTCAGAAGCCGATCGGCAGCGGCGCGTATTTGATCGACCAATACGACAACGGCCGCACCATCTCGTACAAGCGCAACCCGAACTACTGGGGCGCGGCGTTGCCGGTGCGCGTGGGCTTGTTCAATTTCGCGCAGATTCACTACAAGCTGTATTCGGACCCGGTCGCGCGGCTCGAAGCCTTCAAGGCGGGCGAGTACGACGTGCTCGTCGAATACGTTGCGCGAAGCTGGGTGCGGCGCGATATCGGCAAGCGCTTCGACAGCGGCGAACTCATCAAGCGCGAATTCCCGCAGCATAACGGCACCGGCATGCAGGGCTTTTTCATGAACACGCGCCGGCCGCTCTTCAAGGATGTGCGCGTGCGTCAGGCGCTCGATCTCGCGCTCGACTTCGAGTGGCTCAACCGGCAACTGTTCTTTAATCAGTACAGGCGCATCGACAGCTTCTTCGTCAATACGGACTTGCAGGCGAAGGGCAAGCCGAGCGACGGCGAACTCGCCATTCTCGATCCGCTCAAAAAGGACCTCGATGCGTCCGTGTTCGGCGAGATGCCGCGTCAGCCCGACACCGACCCGCCCGGATCGCTGCGCGCCAACCTCATCAAGGCGCGCGGATTGCTCGCCGAGGCGGGCTGGACGTATCGCGATGGCGCGCTGCGCAATGCGAAGGGCGAGCCCTTCGTGTTCGAGATTCTCGACGATACGGGCGGCGGCGCCTCCATGGAACCGGTCGCCGCCGCGTTCGGGCGCAATTTGCAAAAGCTCGGCATCACGATGAACTTTCGCACCGTCGACTACGCGCTGATCCAAAAACGGCTCGACGCGTTCGATTTCGACGTCACGAGCGTGCGCATGCCCGACGTGCAGATTCCCGGCACGGAGCAAGTCTCGCGCTTCGGCAGCAAGTCCGCCGACGAGCAAGGCTCCGACAATCTCGCCGGCGTGAAGTCGAAGGCGGTCGACGCGATTCTGCAAAAAGTGGTGGGCGCGCAGACGCGCGAACAACTCGTCGATGCTACTCACGCGCTCGATCGCGTGCTGATGAATGGCTATTACGTGGTGCCGCATTGGTATTCGGCGACGCATCGGGTGGCGTATCGCAATACGCTTCAGTACCCCGCGACCTTGCCGCTCTACTACACGGCGGAAGAGTGGGTAGTGTCGGCGTGGTGGGCGAAAGCCGCCGCGTCGAAATAACAGGACCGCGCGCCATGTGGAGCTACATACTCAAACGCATTCTGTTGATGATCCCGACGCTCATCGGCGTGCTCACGCTGACCTTCGTCGTGATTCAGTTCGTGCCGGGCGGGCCTGTCGAGCAGGCGGTGCACGATCTGCGGCGCGGCAACGCGGAAGGCGGCGGCGGCTTCGGGCTGCGCACGCATACTGGCGTGGATGCCCAGCAGGTCGCGCAACTCAAGGCGCTCTACGGCTTCGACAAGCCGCCTTTGCAGCGTTACTGGCTGATGCTCGGCAAGTTCGCGCGCTTCGATCTCGGCGACAGTTACTTCCGGCATCAAAGCGTCTGGTCGCTGATCGTGTCGAAACTGCCGGTGTCGATCAGCATCGGCGTATGGACGTTTTTCATCACTTATCTGATATCGGTGCCGCTCGGGATAGCGAAGGCGGTGAGAAACGGCTCGCGCTTCGACGTGGCGACGAGTCTCATCGTGCTGATCGGTTTCGCGATTCCCGGCTTCGTGCTCGGCGTGCTGCTGCTCGTGCTGTTCGGCGGCGGCTCGTTCTGGCAGCTTTTCCCGTTGCGCAATCTCACTTCGGATAACTGGGCCACGCTCTCGCTCGGCGGCAAGATCGTCGATTATCTGTGGCACATCACCTTGCCGGTGGTGGCGTCGGTGGTCGGCAGCTTCGCCATCGTCACCATGCTGACCAAGAACGCGTTTCTCGACGAAATCCGCAAGCAATACGTGCTCACCGCGCG
Source organism: Caballeronia sp. LZ001 (assembly GCF_031450875.1). Taxonomy (NCBI): domain Bacteria; kingdom Pseudomonadati; phylum Pseudomonadota; class Betaproteobacteria; order Burkholderiales; family Burkholderiaceae; genus Caballeronia; species Caballeronia sp. LZ001. The sequence goes on from NZ_JARTVX010000004.1 coordinate 4,455,388, forward strand.
CGCGAAGGGCCTTTCCGAAAGACGCGTGCTCTGGAAGCACGTGTTCCGCAATGCGCTCCTGCCGCTGATCGTCGGCTTTCCCGCAGCGTTTATCGGCGCATTCTTCACGGGCAGTCTGCTGATCGAAACGCTGTTCTCGCTCGACGGACTCGGACTGCTCTCGTACGAATCCGTGGTGCGGCGCGACTATCCCGTCGTGCTAGGCACGCTCTATCTCTTCACGCTGATCGGGCTTGCGACCAAGCTCATCTCCGATCTCTGCTACGTCTGGGTCGATCCGCGCATTCAATTCGAGCAACTGGAGCGCTGATGAACCGAGCCGCTTCTTCACGATCCTCACGCGGCGCCGCCGATGCGCAGCCCTTGCGCGAGCCGGTTTCGCCATCGCCTTCGCGGCGGGTGTGGATGCGTTTCAGGCAGCACAAGCTCGGCTACTGGAGTCTGATCGTGTTTGTCGTGGCGTTCGCGATCAGCCTGGCCGGCCCGCTTTGGTCGAACGACAAGCCGCTCGTCGTGCGCTACCAGGGACACTTGTATTTTCCGATCGTGCAGACCTACGCGGAAACGACGTTCGGCGGCGACTATCCGACGCCCGCCGATTATCTCGACCCGTTCGTGCGCGACCGCTTCAGCGCGCCGGGCAATTTCGCGGTTTATCCGCCGAATCACTATTACTACGACACGCTCAATTACTTCTCGAAGGGCTCGAATCCCGCGCCGCCGTCGCGCGAGAACTGGCTCGGCACCGACGACCGCGGGCGCGATGTGTTCGCACGGCTCGTCTACGGCTTTCGCGTATCGGTGCTGTTCGCGCTCGTGCTGACGGCCATCGGCACGGTGCTCGGCGTGGTGGCGGGCGCGGTGCAGGGCTACTTCGGCGGCCGGACCGACATCGCCGGGCAACGGCTGATCGAAATCTGGAGTGCGTTGCCGGAGCTTTATCTGCTGATCATCTTCGCGTCGATCTTCGAGCCGAGCCTCGTCTTGCTGGTCATCCTGCTGTCGCTGTTCGGCTGGATCGGGCTGTCGGACTACGTGCGCGCGGAGTTTCTGCGCAACCGCACGCAAGACTACGTACGCGCCGCGCGCGCGATGGGTTTGTCCAACTGGCAGATCATCTGGCGGCATGTGCTGCCCAATAGCCTGACGCCCGTCATCACATTCCTGCCATTTCGCATGAGCGGAGCGATTCTCGCGCTCACGAGTCTCGATTTTCTCGGGCTGGGCGTGCCGTCGCCGACGCCGTCGCTCGGTGAATTGCTCGCGCAAGGCAAGGCCAATCTCGACGCGTGGTGGATTTCGCTGTCCACCTTCGGCGTGCTGGTGGCGACCCTGTTGCTTCTGACTTTCATGGGCGACGCCTTGCGCAACGCGCTCGACACGCGGATTGCGGATGCGGTGAAGGCCGGAGGCGCGAAGTGAGCGCGAGCATGAGCGAACCGTTATTGGCGATCGACGACCTGCGCGTGCGTTTCGGCGATACCGTCGCGGTCGACGGCGTGAGCCTTGACATTCGCGCGGGCGAACGCGTGGCGCTCGTCGGCGAATCGGGATCGGGCAAGAGCGTGACCGCACTGGCGATCCTGCGCCTCGTGCGCGATGCCGAACTCAGCGGCTCCATTCGCTTTAACGGCGAGGAGTTGCTGTCGAAGAGCGAGCACGCGATGCGCGGCCTGCGCGGCTCCGACATCGCGATGATCTTTCAGGAGCCGATGACCGCGCTCAATCCGCTCTACACGGTCGGCGACCAGATCGGCGAGACCATTCAGTTGCACGACGGCGCGACGCCGCGCGAGGCGCGTCAGCGTGCCATCGCGTTGCTGGCGCGTACCGGCATCACCGAGCCCGAGCGGCGTGTGGACAGCTATCCGCATCAGTTGTCGGGCGGGCAGCGTCAGCGCGTGATGATCGCGATGGCGCTCGCGTGCCTGCCGCGCCTTCTGCTCGCGGATGAGCCGACCACCGCGCTCGACGTGACCATCCGCGCGCAGATCGTCGATCTCCTGCTGGAACTGCAGCGTGACGAAGCCGAGAAGCGCGGCATGGCCGTGCTGCTGATCACCCACGATCTGAATCTCGTGCGGCGCTTCGCGGAGCGCGTCGCGGTGATGGAGAAGGGTCTTCTGGTGGAAAGCGGGCCGGTGGAGCAGATTTTCACCTCGCCGCAGCACCCGTACACGCAGCGATTGCTCGAAAGCAAACCGAAGCGCCACGTCCTGCCCGTGCTGCCCATCGCGCCGGTCTTGCTCGACGCGAAAAACCTCTCGGTCGACTATGCGACGAAACTGCCAGGCATCAACGGCTGGTTCAAGCGCGGCCGCTTCAAAGCCGTCGACGACGTGAGCGTTTCCGTGCGGCAAGGCGAGACGCTTGGCATCGTCGGGGAATCAGGATCGGGCAAATCCACGCTGGCCATGGCGTTGCTCGGCTTGCAGCGTGTCTCGAACGGCGCGGTGCAGTTCCAGGGGCGCGCGCTCGGCGATTTTCGCGGACGCGAAAAAACCGTGCTGCGGTCGAATCTGCAAGTGGTGTTTCAGGACCCGTTCAGCTCGCTTTCGCCTCGTCAGACGGTGGAACGAATCGTCGGGGAGGGGCTTGCGTTGCATCGGCCGGAACTGAAGGCGCCGGCGCGGCGCGACAAGGTCATTGCCGTGCTGCGTGAGGTGGGGATGGATCGGACGGCGCTTACGCGTTATCCGCACGAGTTTTCCGGCGGACAACGGCAACGCATCGCAATTGCGCGAGCATTGGTGCTTGAACCCAGCATTCTGATTCTCGACGAACCGACGAGTGCACTAGACGTTTCGATTCAGCAACAAGTTCTGACGCTGCTCGCCGATATTCAGAAGAAGCACAATCTCGGTTATGTTTTCATTAGCCACGACCTCGAAGTGATCGGCGCAATGGCGCATCGCGTGGCCGTGATGAGAAACGGAATTGTCGTGGAAGCGGGAGAAGTAGAGAAGATTTTTTCGAACCCTTCAGAGGAATACACACGAAAGCTACTGAGGGCAGCGCTGGAATCCTAAAAATCTTTCTTTTTCATCAATTGGGTGCTCGTCTCAATTGTATTTTCCTATTTCTTTTGACAGTTAAATAATTTGTGGCTAGTATCCTTCCAAACTTTCTCGTATCTCCCTGATTTTTCAGTCTTTAATTGTAAAACCTACCGACCGATGCAGCCATTGACATTGACTCAGACATGCGCGCGGGCAGCCGCAGGCATGTTGATCGGCCTTCTGATGACAACAACTTCCGGCGCGTTCGCCGACGAAGTCAGCAGTAATAGCCAAAGTAGCCAAGTTGCCAGCAACGGCAACGCTTCGAACTCCTCCCAGATCAGCCCAGTCGCCGCCACGGCAGACACCGCCAGCGCTCCTGGCGGCGCACGCTCGTTTCTTTCTGGCGTTGCCAGCAAGGCGGGCGATGTGGTCGTCGGCGCACTCAATATGATTGGCGTGCGTTATCGCTGGGGTGGCAATACACCGGATTCCGGCCTCGATTGCAGCGGCTTCGTGCGATACGTCTTTCAGGACACGCTCGGCATGACCTTGCCGCGCCGCGCCGAGGAAATGAGCCGTGTCGGCGAGAAGGTCCGCGTGTCGGATCTCAAGCCAGGCGATCTCGTGTTCTTCAACACCATGCGCCGTTCGTTTTCGCATGTCGGCATCTATATTGGCGACAACAAGTTCGTGCATTCGCCGTCCACCGGCAGCACGATCCGCGTTGACGACATGGAAAGCGGTTACTGGGAGCAGCGCTTCCAGGGCGCGCGCCGCATCGACAACGTGCAGTTCACCGACGGTAGCGAATTGCGTCAGCGCGTGAGCGCGAGTATCGGCGGTTACTAAGCCGTAAGTTGTAAGCCGTCTGAATCTACGAAAGCCTGCTTCCCAACGGAATGCAGGCTTTTTGTTTTCCTACGCGCTGTTTTGCATGACAAGCGGCAGGTAAAAGTCAATCGGTTCGATCGGAAAGCCCGATTGCACGCGTTCCTAAAAGCCGTTATAGTTTTCGAATGAACTTTTTCTCGTTCTCCCTCTCGCTTTATTCGGCTGGTGCGTCGCTACGCGCACTATCGCTACTAGCGCGTCTACCGCGCTGATTCTTCTCGCCTCCCGTCTGCTCGTTCAAGGTTTTCGACGCCAGCGGTGGCGCGAACACCCGAATTCCCTTTTGTCTTTCGCTTCAACGCGATAATTCCAACAGTCGATAATTCTCCCCACTGGAGTCCAACATGGCAGCAGACAAGTTGATCATCTTCGATACGACCTTGCGCGATGGCGAGCAGTCCCCCGGCGCGTCCATGACGAAGGAAGAAAAAATCCGTATCGCGCGGCAACTGGAGCGCATGAAGGTCGATGTGATCGAAGCGGGCTTCGCGGCCAGCTCGAACGGAGACTTCGACGCCATCCACACGATCGCCTCGATGATCAAGGACAGCACGGTCTGCTCGCTCGCCCGCGCGAACGACAAGGACATCCAGCGCGCCGCTGACGCCTTGAAACCCGCGAGCCAGTTTCGCATCCATACGTTCATCGCAACGTCCGCGCTGCATATGGAAAAGAAGCTGCGCATGACGCCGGAACAGGTGTACGAGCAGTCGCGTCTTGCGGTGCGTTTTGCGCGCAAGTTCACGGACGACGTCGAGTTCTCGCCGGAAGACGGCAGCCGTTCGGACATCGACTTTCTTTGCCGCGTGCTCGAAGCGGTGATCGACGAAGGCGCGCGCACCATCAATATCGCGGATACGGTCGGTTACGGCGTGCCCGAGTTGTACGGCAATCTCGTGAAGACGCTGCGCGAGCGCATCCCGAATTCGGACAAGGCGGTCTTCTCCGTGCATTGTCACGATGACCTCGGCATGGCCGTCGCCAATTCGCTGGCGGGCGTGCAGATCGGCGGCGCGCGTCAGGTCGAGTGCACGATGAACGGACTCGGCGAACGCGCGGGCAATACGTCGCTCGAAGAAATCGTGATGGCGATCAAGACGCGCAAGGACTACTTCGGGCTCGACGTCGGCATCGATACGACGCAGATCGTGCCCACGTCGAAGCTCGTTTCGCAGATCACCGGCTTCGTCGTGCAGCCGAACAAGGCAGTGGTCGGCGCAAACGCGTTTGCACACGCGTCGGGCATCCACCAGGACGGCGTCCTGAAGGCGCGCGACACGTACGAAATCATGCGCGCGGAAGACGTGGGCTGGGCGGCGAACAAGATCGTGCTCGGCAAGTTGTCAGGCCGTAACGCGTTCAAGCAGCGTCTGGAAGAACTCGGCGTGCAACTCGAATCCGAGGCCGACGTGAACGCCGCGTTCGCGCGCTTCAAGGAACTCGCCGACCGCAAGGCCGAAATTTTCGACGAAGACATCATGCAGATCGTTTCGGAGGAATCGGCGGAAGCGCAGGCGAAGGAACACTTCCGCTTCGTGTCGATGAAGCAGCATTCGGAGACCGGCGAGCAACCGCAAGCACAAGTGGTGTTCGCGGTCGAAGGCGCGGAAGTGACGGGCGAAGCGCGCGGCAACGGTCCGGTCGATGCGACGTTGCACGCGATCGAATCGAAGGTGGATAGCGGCGCGGAACTGGTGCTGTATTCGGTCAACGCAATCACGACCGGCACGCAGGCACAGGGCGAAGTCACGGTGCGTCTTTCGAAGAGCGGGCGGATCGTGAATGGCGTGGGCACGGACCCGGACATCATCGCGGCGTCGGCGAAGGCTTATATCGCCGCGTTGAACAAGCTGCATTCGAAGGTCGAAAAGCTCAACCCGCAGCTTTGATCGCGGCTTGATGTAGCTCGAAACCAAAGGCCTCGCGATTAGCGAGGCCTCCGTCATTTTGAATACTTCAAAAGGCGTTGCGGCGGTCGGGATCGTGCAGCGGGTCTGGCGTTTTTTGCGTGAGACGCACGATGCCTTGTTCATCGAAATAGAAGTTGTACATCATGTACCAGACGTTCGCCTCCATATAGCGATACGTCCAGACTTCGCGCTTCATCAGCGGGAAGTACGACGTCTCCACCGGACGGCCGAAATTCACGAGCACGTCCGTCTTGGTCCATGTGCCGATCTGCGCCTTGTAGAACTCGTTCTCGTCGAGCACTTGCCGCACGCTGACGATCTTGCCGGAAGCATCGACATCGGCGGCGGTCGTGACTTCACCGAGCGGTTGAGTCGGCCACATCAGGCGCTTGCCGCCGTTGGGCAAATCGTAGACTTCGCGTGGCGGGCCCAAGCGCGCGGTGAGCGTGGATGAATCCGCGCCCGTCTGAAAGTTTTGCCAGGGCTGCGCGCAAGCCGTGAGCATGAGCGCGGCACCCACGCAAGCGAGCGTGCCGCGCAGCCGGTTGAAAGAGTTCAGCATGAAGGCCTCCACATATTCTTGTGTCGCGACAGTGTTAACGTTCTTGGCGCCTCGAGGATTCCAGCGCGCCGCGCGTTGTCGCATTCATCGTTTTGACGATCGTCGCCAAAGCCTGGATCGTTCGCGTTCGATTTTGACACGCCATCGGGACAAAAGCGCGATGCCTCTCATCGACGCGAAGAGGGCGCTCGCGGAATCGCCGCACTTGCACCGCGAGCCATAGCCGTCCTATGATCCGCCCTTTCTTCGACTGGAAGGGCTGACGGTGAGCGAATCCGCAAGCAAACGAGCCGCGCGATGGCTGCAACGGGCCGCGCTGGCCTGCGCGATGTCGTCTTTCATGGCGCACGTAAGCGCCGCTGACTTGCCGCCCATCGAGCTCGCGATGATCGAGGGCATGTCCGGACCTTTCGCCAACGCAGGCGCGGCGGTCGAGCGCAACTTGCGCTTCGGCGTGGAGCGCGTGAATGCGAAGGGCGGCGTGAAGCTCGCAGACGGCATGCACCCGCTGCGGCTCGTCGTGCTCGATGGTAAAGGCAGCAGCGAGGCGAGCCTCGTACAGTTGCGCGCGGCGATCGACGACAGGATCGGCTTCGTCATGCAGGGCAACAGTTCGGCGGTGGCGGGTGCGCTGGTGACGGCCATCGACAAGCAGAACGGGCGCGAGCCCGAGCATCGCGTGGTGTTCCTCAACTACTCCGCCGACGATCCCGCCCTGACCAACGCCGCGTGTAGTTTCTGGCATTTTCGCTTCGATGCCCACGCCGGCATGCGCATGGACGCGCTCGCGGACGCGCTGAAGAACGATCGCGCGGTCAAAAAGGTCTATCTGCTGAATCAGGATTACAGCTTCGGCCACGACGTCAGCCGCGAAGCGCAGCGTGCGCTGAAGGAACGCAGGCCGGATATCGCGATTGCGGGCGACGAGTTTCATCCGATCGGCCGCGTGAAGGATTTCGCGCCGTATATCGCGAAGATTCGCGCGAGCGGGGCCGACGCGGTCATCACCGGAAATTGGGGCAACGATCTCACGTTGCTCGTCAAGGCGGCGCGCGAGCAGGGGCTCGACACGAAGTTCTACACGTTCTACGGCAACAGTCTCGGCGCACCGGCCGCGCTGGGTGACGCCGGCGTAAAGCGCGTGATCGCGGTCGCCGACTGGCATCCGAATGCGGGCGGCGCGTTATCGGACGCGTATTACCGCGATTTCCGCGCGCGCTATCCGGCGGCATCGGACGATTACCTCGTGCTGCGCATGCCGCTGATGATCGAGATGCTCGCCGCCGCGATGACGCGCGCCGGCAGCGCGGACCCTTACGCCGTGGCCCGCGCGCTCGAAGGCATGAAGTTCGATGGCGAAGGATTCCACGCATCGACCATGCGCGCGGAAGATCATCAATTGATCCAGCCCCTGTATGTCATGGAGATGGACAAGGCGGGCACGGCGGGCATCCGGTTCGATAACGAAGGCTCGGACTATGGCTTTCGGACGCTGCTCGCGGTGCCGGCGGAAAAGACCGTTCAGCCGTCGACATGCCAGATGGCGCGTCCGGCGCGCTAGTCGCCCGTCTTTCGGACTTCGCCCTATGCTATACTCTGCGCTTCGCTTTTTTGACTCGATCCGGCTGTCGAAAACAGTCTGAAACCAAGAGTCTGGAAGAAGCGAATTTATCGTGAACAAACCACGGCACGGCCTTTCTTCCGTGACCGCCTGTCTGTTTTAAAGGAAAAGCAAATGTCCGCAGCAGAAATCAAGAAGTCCGACGTCGTCGCCGAATACGCGCGCGGCGCCAACGACACTGGCTCCCCCGAAGTGCAAGTCGCACTGCTCACGAGCCGCATCAACGAACTGACCGTCCACTTCAAGGCCCACACGAAGGACCACCACAGCCGCCGCGGTTTGCTGCGCATGGTGAGCCGTCGCCGCAAGCTGCTCGACTACCTGAAGGGCAAGGACGCGGACCGTTACCGCTCGCTGATCGAAAAACTGGGTCTGCGTAAGTAATTGCGCCCAAACGTGGCTTTGCGGCCAGCGTTCTAACGAAGTGCCTGTGTCAGTTCGCTGATACAGGCATTTTGTTTTTGCGCGATCCGCTCGCCTGATCATTTGCCCGGTCAGCGCTCGGTCGATCTCTCATCATTGGGTTCGTCGAATGCTGATAATCGGCAAGTAGTTCACATGCTTTACCCCGGATGCTTCATCCGGACAGACACTCGGTGCAGCCTCGCGGCGGAGCTTTGTGTCATTCCAGCGCGGTACGAACACTCAATGCGCGCGTCGCGCTGGAATGGCATAACACACCTCTCAAGCGCGGCTCGGTACCGCCTAGCCAGCGCCGTCCGGTGGGCAAACGTCCACCGATCCGGCGTGGCGCAACGTAGAAGGAGTCGCAATGTTCAATAAGATCGTCAAGGAATTCAAGTGGGGACAGCATAACGTCCGCCTGGAAACGGGTGAAATCGCTCGTCAGGCAAGCGGCGCGGTGATCGTCGATGTCGAAGATACCGTCGTGCTCGCCACTGTCGTCGGCGCAAAGACCGCCAAGCCGGGTCAGGATTTCTTCCCGCTGACCGTCGATTACCTCGAAAAGACCTACGCCGCCGGCAAGATCCCGGGTGGCTTCTTCCGCCGCGAAGGCCGTCCGTCCGAAGGCGAAACGCTCATCTCGCGCCTGATCGACCGTCCGCTGCGCCCGCTCTTCCCGGAAGGCTTCTATAACGAAGTGCAGGTCGTGATCCACGTCCTGTCGCTGAACCCGGACGTTCCCGCCGACATTCCCGCGCTGATCGGCGCGTCGGCAGCGCTCGCCGTGTCCGGTCTGCCGTTCAACGGCCCGGTCGGCGCCGCGCGCGTCGCCTACATAAACAACGAATATGTGCTGAACCCGACGCGTCCGCAAATGAAGGAATCGGCGCTCGACCTCGTGGTCGCCGGTACGGAACGCGCGGTGCTGATGGTGGAATCGGAAGCGCAGCAGTTGTCCGAGGAAGTCATGCTCGGCGCGGTCGTGTTCGGCCACGAGCAGATGCAAATCGCCATCGACGCAATCCATGAACTGGTGCGCGACGGCGGCAAGCCGGAATGGGACTGGCAGCCGGCCCCGAAGAACGAAGCGCTCATCTCGCGCGTCACGGAAATCGCCAAGCCGGAACTGGAAGCGGCTTATCAACTGCGCAACAAGCAAGCGCGTTCGGCCAAGCTGAAGGAAGTTTTCGCGGCGACCTCGGCGAAGCTCGCAGCGGACGCGGCTGCTTCGGGCACGGCAGCGGCGGATGCGGCGACCATCGGCAACGTGTTGTTCGACATCGAAGCGAAGATCGTCCGTTCGCAGATTTTGAACGGCGAACCGCGTATCGACGGTCGCGACACGCGCACCGTGCGTCCGATCGAAATCCGCACCGGCGTTCTGCCGCGCACCCACGGCTCGGCGCTCTTCACGCGCGGCGAGACGCAGGCGCTGGTCGTCGCCACGCTCGGCACGAAGGGCGACGAGCAGAACATCGACGCGCTCGAAGGCGAATACCGCGAGCGCTTCATGCTTCACTACAACATGCCGCCGTTCGCGACGGGCGAAACGGGCCGCGTCGGTTCGCCGAAGCGCCGTGAAATCGGTCACGGCCGTCTCGCCAAGCGCGCGCTGGTCGCGTGCCTGCCGAACGCCGACGAATTCGGCTATTCCATCCGCGTCGTGTCGGAAATCACGGAATCGAACGGCTCTTCGTCGATGGCTTCGGTCTGCGGCGGTTGCCTCGCGCTGATGGACGCCGGCGTGCCGATGAAGGCGCACGTGGCCGGCATTGCCATGGGTCTCATCCTCGAAGACAACAAGTTCGCGGTTCTGACCGACATTCTCGGCGACGAAGATCACCTCGGCGACATGGACTTCAAGGTGGCCGGCACCGCGCAAGGCGTGACGGCGCTGCAAATGGACATCAAGATTCAGGGCATCACCAAGGAAATCATGCAGGTCGCGCTCGCGCAGGCGAAGGAAGGCCGCATGCATATCCTCGGCAAGATGACCGCCGCGGTGCCGACCACGAACACGGAGCTGTCGGACTACGCGCCGCGCATGATCACCATCAAGATCAATCCGGAGAAGATTCGCGACGTGATCGGCAAGGGCGGTTCGGTGATCCGCGCGCTGACGGAAGAGACCGGCACGACCATCGACATTTCCGACGACGGCGTCGTGACCATTGCGAGCACGAGCTCGGAAGGCATGGCCGAGGCGAAGAAGCGTATCGAGAACATCACGGCCGAAGTGGAAGTGGGCCAAGTGTACGAAGGTCCGGTGCTCAAGCTGCTGGACTTCGGCGCGATCGTGAATATCCTGCCGGGCAAGGATGGTCTCCTGCACATCTCGGAAATCGTCAACGAGCGTGTGAAGGACATCAACGACTACCTGAAGGAAGGCCAGATCGTGAAGGTCAAGGTCATCCAGACGGACGAGAAGGGTCGCGTGCGTCTGTCGGCCAAGGCGCTTCTGAACGAAGCCGCGCAACAAGCCGAACCGACGCAGCCGCAGCAGTAATGCGGTAATGTGTCGACGGCCGGCCGCATCTGCGAGCCGGCCGTTTTCTTGTATGAGGTGCAGCGGGCGACGCTTTGTCCGATGCATCGCCGGACCCGATGGCACTGTGGAGCGCGTGTTGCCCGCGCGGCACAGTGCCATCTGGTTCGCCAAGTCAACGCGCTTGCCACACGACTGACTGTCTGGGAGAAGCAATGAAGGCCATCGAAATCACTGAGTTTGGTGCACCCGAAGTGCTGAAGCTGGGCGAGCGCCCGAAGCCCGAGCCGGGCAAGTGCGAAGTGCTCATCAAGGTGAGCGCTTCCGGCGTCAACCGGCCCGATGTTTTTCAGCGCAAGGGCGCGTATGCGCCGCCGCCGGGCGCGTCGGATTTGCCGGGGCTCGAAGTGGCGGGCGAGATCGTCGATGGCGACTTCGATCCTAAACATAATCCGTTTGGCCTCAAGAAGGGCGATCGCGTCTGCGCGCTGCTCGCGGGCGGCGGTTACGCGGAATACGCGGTTGCGCCGCTCGAACAATGTTTGCCGGTTCCGGCTGGATTGACGGACATCGAAGCGGCTTCGCTGCCGGAAACGTTCTTCACCGTGTGGAGCAATGTCTTCGAGCGCGCGCATCTCGGTTCGGGCGAAAACGGCGACGAGGAGACGCTGCTCGTGCAGGGCGGATCGAGCGGTATCGGCGTGACGGCCATACAGATTGCGAAGGCGCTCGGCTTTCGCGTGTTCGCCACGGCCGGCAGCGACGAAAAGTGCCGCGCCTGCGAAGCACTCGGCGCGGAGCGCGCAATCAACTACAAGACGGAAGATTTCGTCGAAGTGGTGCGTTCGCTCACGAACGATCGTGGAGTCGACGTCATTCTCGACATGGTCGCGGGCGATTATCTCCCGCGCGAACTGAAGTCGCTTGCGGATGGCGGGCGTATCTGCGTGATCGCGCTGCTTGGCGGCGCAAAAGCGGAGATCAATCTCAATGACGTGCTGCGGCGTCGGCTGGTCATCACCGGATCGACCCTGCGGCCGCGTCCGGTGGCGTTCAAGGCGAAGATTGCCGCTAAGCTGAAAGAGCAAGTCTGGCCGGAGATCGAGGCGGGGCGTATCAAGCCGGTGATTCATCAGGTGTTCCCGGCAAGCGAAGCCGCAGCCGCACACACGTTGATGGAAAGCAGCACGCACGTCGGCAAAATCATGCTCGACTGGCGCGAGGACGCCTGATTGCCCTTGATTGTTGCGCGTTGCGGTTCTGGCGGTTTGACCGGTTTCGCCGTATCACAGTAAAATCGCCTGTTTTGCAAGCAGTTGGCAGTTCGCTTTTTCGAAATACGCGCAGAGGGTTCAAACATTCCTATAACAGAGTGGTCTTTGAACCTCCGGGTGAACGATTGATGAACGATCGGGTTCGCCCCGGTGATCTTCAAAGGCCGCCACGCATGGCGGTGTCATTCCACCGCCGTCGAGTGACGAGACAATGTCCAGACAACGAGCGAAACTGGTGGTGGGCAACTGGAAGATGCATGGCCGCATCAAAGAGAACGCGGCTTTGCTGAGCGAGGTCGCCGTTGGGGCGTCGGCCTTGCAGAAGAGCGTGGGTGTGGGCGTATGCGTTCCATGTCCGTACCTCGCGCAATCGCAGGCGCTTTTGAGCGGCTCGGTCGTGCGCTGGGGCGTTCAGGATGTGTCCGCGCATGAGAAGGGCGCGTTCACCGGAGAAGTCGCGGCGGAAATGGCCGCCGATTTCGGTGTGACATATGCAATCGTCGGGCATTCCGAGCGGCGCGCGTATCATCGCGAAAGCCCGGAACTCGTGGCGGCCAAGGCGCTGCGTGCAATCGACGCAGGCCTGACGCCCATTGTGTGCGTCGGCGAGACGCTCGAACAGCGCGAAGCAGGCTCGACTGAAGAAGTCGTCGGCACGCAGCTCGAAGCCGTGTTGCTCGCGTTGACCGAGGAACAGGCAGCGAGCATCGTGGTGGCGTACGAGCCGGTGTGGGCCATCGGCACGGGCAAGAGCGCCACGGCGCAGCAAGCGCAGGATGTTCACGCGTTCGTGCGTGCGAAGCTGGCGGAGAAGGGTGCGTCGGTGGCGAACGTGCCGCTGTTGTATGGCGGCAGCGTGAAGCCCGAAAACGCGCAGGAATTGTTCGGGCAACAGGACATCGACGGCGGGCTGATTGGCGGCGCGTCCTTGAAGTCGGAAGATTTTCTTGCGATTTGCCAGGCGGCGTTGGCCGAGGTTCAGTAAACGGCCGAAGCGTCAGGCAGACGAAGAAGCAAATCGCGGCACATGAGTGTCACGGAAACATCAAGATCCAGGTGAGTTGAAATGCTGTATTTGAAGACTTTGATTATCGTCGTCCAGTTGTTGTCGGCGCTTGGCGTAATCGGGCTTGTGCTGTTGCAGCATGGCAAGGGTGCGGACATGGGTGCGGCGTTCGGAAGTGGGGCATCGGGCAGTCTGTTTGGCGCGACCGGTTCCGCTAACTTCCTATCACGCACGACCGCCGTGCTTGCCGCGGTCTTCTTCGTGACGACGCTGGCGCTGACATACATCGGCAGCTACAAGCCGCAGGTTTCCGCGGGCGTTCTTGGCGGTGCAATGCCTGCGCCCACGGCTTCCGCGCCTGCTGCGGCAAAGTCGGGTTCGGCGCCTGCCGCTGCGACTGCGCCGGCATCCGCCGCGCCTGCGTCGAGCGCGCCGGGTTCCGACGTGCCGAAGTAAATCGCCGAACTCCTTGGCCGGGTTGTCCAAGAAACGCCCAGAACAAATTTTCGCGTTATTCGTGTTTTGTGCGTTGAACAATTCGTGAGACCTAGTTATAATTCAAGTCTTGTAGCGATTCGCGGCAATTAAGAAGTTGTTTTCCCGGATTGCAGTACAGTGCCGACGTGGTGAAATTGGTAGACACGCTATCTTGAGGGGGTAGTGGCGAAAGCTGTGCGAGTTCGAGTCTCGCCGTCGGCACCAAAAAGTTATCCAAATGCCAGCCGCATGCATCGCTTCGGCTGGCATTGTCACTTCTGGAGTACCCTTACGGTTTCACATTGACTTATCGTTGTGATAAGCATGGTGCCGAAGAGTTACCAAGCGGTCCGAAGTGAATTCTCCGCCGTGCATTTGCGCCGGCAGCAGCACCCAGACAGTCACAGACCACATCTACCGATCTGAGGATAGCCTTGAACCTCGCACCCTATTACCCCGTCTTCTTGTTTATCGTAGTCGGCCTCGGTCTGGGTATAGCGTTGGTCAGCATCGGCAAAGTTCTCGGTCCCAACAGACCCGACACCGAAAAGAACGCACCGTACGAATGCGGCTTCGAAGCCTTCGAAGACGCGCGTATGAAGTTCGATGTGCGTTACTATCTCGTCGCGATTCTTTTCATCATCTTCGACCTTGAGACGGCGTTCCTGTTTCCGTGGGGTGTTGCCCTGCGCGATATCGGGTGGCCGGGCTTCATGGCCATGATGATTTTTCTGCTCGAATTTTTGCTCGGCTTCGCCTACATCTGGAGAAAGGGCGGACTCGACTGGGAATGAAAGTTAGATCACCGGATTCATGGGCGGCTATGGCTGGCAGCTCATCTGGAGTGGAAAACAAATGAGTATCGAAGGGGTCTTGAAGGAAGGCTTTGTCACCACCACGGCTGACAAGCTGATCAATTGGACGCGCACCGGCTCTCTTTGGCCGATGACGTTCGGTCTCGCCTGCTGTGCGGTCGAGATGATGCATGCGGGCGCGGCGCGCTACGACCTGGATCGCTTCGGGGTGGTGTTTCGCCCGAGCCCGCGTCAGTCCGACGTCATGATCGTGGCAGGCACGCTGTGCAACAAGATGGCGCCCGCGCTTCGTAAGGTGTACGACCAGATGGCCGAGCCGCGCTGGGTCATCTCCATGGGTTCGTGCGCGAACGGCGGCGGGTACTATCACTATTCGTATTCCGTCGTGCGCGGCTGCGACCGTATCGTTCCGGTCGACGTCTACGTGCCCGGCTGTCCTCCGACCGCCGAAGCGCTGGTCTACGGCGTGATCCAGTTGCAGGCGAAGATTCGCCGGACCAACACCATCGCGCGTCAATAAAGGCCTGAACCTCCCCAATTATGGCAAGCAAACTCGAGACCCTCAAAGCGAACCTCGAGGCGGCGTTTGGCGACCGTCTCCAAGTCACCGAGTCGCTGGGTCAGGTAACGGTGGTCGTGAAAGCGGCCGACTACATCGAAGTCGCGACCCGGCTGCGTGACGATCGCTCGCTCGGCTTCGAGCAGTGCATGGACCTGTGCGGCGTCGACTATTCGACCTTCGGCGACGGCGTCTACGACGGCCCGCGTTTTGCCGCTGTGCTGCATCTTCTGTCCATCGCGAACAACTGGCGCGTGCGCGTGCGCGTGTTCGCACCGGACGACGAAGTGCCCATCGTGCCGTCGGTGGTCGACATCTGGTCGTCGACAAATTGGTACGAGCGCGAAGCGTTCGACCTGTACGGCATCGTGTTCGAAGGCCATCCCGACCTGCGCCGCATTCTCACGGATTATGGCTTCATCGGCCATCCGTTCCGCAAGGACTTCCCGATCTCCGGCTACGTGGAAATGCGCTACGACCCGGAAGAGAAGCGCGTCGTGTATCAGCCTGTGACGATCGAACCGCGCGAGATCACGCCGCGCGTGATTCGCGAAGATCGCTACGGCGGTCTGAAACATTAAGAGAACGCCATGGCAGAGATCAAGAACTACACGCTGAACTTCGGCCCGCAACACCCTGCAGCGCACGGTGTGCTGCGTCTTGTGCTGGAACTCGACGGCGAAGTCATCCAGCGCGCAGATCCGCACATCGGCCTCTTGCATCGCGCGACCGAAAAGTTGGCGGAAACCAAGACCTTCATTCAGTCGGTTCCGTACATGGACCGCCTGGACTACGTGTCGATGATGGTCAACGAGCACGGCTATGTGCTCGCCATCGAAAAGCTGCTCGGTATCGACGTGCCGATCCGCGCGAAGTACATCCGCGTGCTGTTCGACGAAATCACGCGCGTGCTGAACCACCTGATGTGGATCGGATCGCACGCGCTCGACGTCGGCGCCATGGCGGTGTTCCTCTATGCGTTTCGCGAGCGCGAAGATCTGATGGACGTCTACGAGGCGGTGTCGGGCGCGCGCATGCACGCGGCTTACTATCGTCCGGGCGGCGTTTATCGCGATCTGCCTGACGCAATGCCGCAATACAAGGCGTCCAAAATTCGCAATGCGAAGGCGCTTGACCGGATGAACGAGAACCGTCAAGGTTCGCTGCTCGACTTCATCGAAGACTTCTTCAATCGCTTCCCGCACTGTGTCGACGAGTACGAAACGCTGCTCACCGACAACCGTATCTGGAAGCAGCGGCTTGTCGGCATCGGCGTGGTGAGTCCTGAGCGCGCGTTGCAGATGGGTCTTTCCGGTGCAATGCTGCGTGGCTCGGGCATCGAATGGGATCTGCGCAAGAAGCAGCCGTACGAAGTCTATGACCAACTCGACTTCGACATTCCGGTTGGCGTGAACGGCGACTGCTACGACCGCTATCTGGTGCGCGTCGAGGAAATGCGTCAGTCCGTGCGTATCGCCAAACAGTGCATTGCCTGGCTGCGCAAGAATCCGGGCCCGGTGATGGTCGATAATCACAAGGTTGCGCCGCCTTCGCGCGTCGGCATGAAGAGCAACATGGAAGAGCTGATTCACCACTTCAAGCTCTTCACCGAAGGCTTCCACGTGCCCGAAGGCGAGACGTATGCCGCCGTCGAGCATCCGAAGGGCGAGTTCGGCATCTATCTGATTTCGGACGGCGCAAACAAGCCTTATCGCCTCAAGATTCGCGCTCCGGGCTACGCGCATCTCGCGTCGCTCGACGAAATGGCGCGCGGCCACATGATCGCGGATGCCGTGACGATCATCGGCACGCAAGACATCGTGTTCGGCGAAATCGATCGCTGATAGCCGTTCGTATTGGTTCTCGCTCGACGCCCAAGCGAACAGCGCAGCAGCAATAACAGCAAACCGCAGGACGCCAGGTCTGCCGCAACAAGAAGGGCGCGGCAGGTTTTCGTTCGGTAGGAATTGAAAGAGTCGTGTCTGAAAATGATCTCAGCTGAAGGCCTGAAAGAAATCGATCGCGCGGTCGCGAAATATCCCGCGGAGCAAAAGCAATCCGCGGTGATGGCAGCACTGGCTGTCGCTCAGGAAGAGCACGGGTGGCTCTCGCCGGAACTCATGCAGTTCGTGGCGAGCTATCTCAGCATGCCGCCGGTCGCCGTGCAGGAAGTCGCGACGTTCTACACCATGTATAACCTCGCGCCGGTCGGCAAGCACAAGATCACGCTTTGCACGAACCTGCCTTGCCAGCTCGGCCCGGACGGTGGCTCGGATAGTGCTGCTCAGTACCTCAAGCAGAAGCTTGGCATCGACTTCGGCGAAACCACGCCGGACGGCAAGTTCACACTGAAAGAAGGCGAATGCTTTGGCGCGTGCGGCGACGCACCCGTCGTGCTGGTGAACAATCACCGCATGTGCAGCTTCCTGAGCCACGAGAAGATCGACCAGTTGATCGAGGAACTTTCGAAATGACGTCACTCCACGATCGTCACATCAAGCCGCTGATCCTCGCTGGCCTCAACGGCGAGAACTGGCATCTCGAAGATTACGTTGCGCGCGGCGGCTACAAGCAGTTGCGGCGCATTCTCGAAGAAAAGATTCCGCCCGAGCAAGTGATCGCCGACGTCAAGGCGTCGGGTCTGCGCGGCCGCGGCGGCGCGGGTTTTCCGACCGGCCTCAAGTGGAGCTTCATGCCGCGTCAGTTCCCGGGGCAGAAGTATCTCGTCTGCAATTCGGACGAAGGCGAACCGGGCACGTTCAAGGATCGCGACATCCTGCGCTGGAACCCGCATTCGCTGATCGAAGGCATGGCCATCGGCGCGTACGCAATGGGCATCACCGTGGGCTACAACTACATTCACGGCGAGATCTTCGAGGTCTATCGCGTGTTCGAAGCGGCGCTCGAAGAGGCGCGCGCGGCCGGTTATCTCGGCGCGAACATCCTGGGCACGGGCTTTTCGTTCGAGTTGTACGCGCATCATGGCTATGGCGCGTATATCTGCGGTGAAGAAACCGCGCTGCTGGAATCGCTGGAAGGCAAGAAGGGCCAGCCGCGCTTCAAGCCGCCGTTCCCGGCGAGCTTCGGCGTGTACGGCAAGCCGACCACCATCAACAACACCGAGACGTTCGCGGCCGTGCCGTTCCTGCTGGAAATCGGCCCGCAGAATTACCTCGAGATCGGCAAGCCGAATAACGGCGGCACGAAGATCTTCTCGGTGTCGGGTGACGTGAATCGTCCTGGCAACTATGAAGTGCCGCTCGGCACGCCGTTCGCCACGCTGATGGAACTGGCCGGCGGTGTACGCGGCGAGTCGATCAAGGCGGTCATTCCAGGCGGTTCGTCGGCGCCGGTCGTGCCGGGCGAGATGATGCTCGCAACGGACATGGACTACGATTCCATCGCCAAGGCGGGCTCCATGCTCGGCTCGGGCGCGGTCATCGTCATGAACGAAACGCGTTGCATGGTGCGTTCGCTGCTGCGTCTGTCGTACTTCTATTACGAAGAGTCGTGCGGTCAGTGCACGCCTTGCCGCGAAGGCACGGGCTGGCTGTATCGCGTGGTGCATCGTATCGAGCACGGACTTGGCCGCAAGGAAGATCTGGATCTCTTGAACTCGGTTGCCGAAAACATCATGGGCCGCACGATTTGCGCGCTCGGCGATGCGGCGGCCATGCCCGTGCGCGGCATGCTCAAGCACTTCTGGAACGAATTCGAATATCACGTCGAGCACAAGCATTGTCTCGTCGGCGGGCACGCGCATCATGCGGCGTCCGAAGCGCTTACCGCGTAATCAGACGCGCAATCAGATGCGCGACAGAGGTTGAGGATCTTTATCCATCATGGTTGAACTAGAAATTGACGGCAAGACGGTCGAGGTTCCTGAAGGCAGCATGGTGATCCAGGCTGCGCATAAGGTCGATACGTACATTCCTCACTTCTGCTATCACAAGAAGCTGTCGATCGCGGCGAACTGCCGGATGTGCCTCGTCGAAGTCGAAAAGATGCCGAAGGCCGTTCCCGCGTGCGCCACGCCCGTATCCAACGGCATGATCGTGCGTACCACCTCCGACAAGGCCGTGAAGGCGCAGCAGTCGGTGATGGAGTTCCTGCTGATCAACCACCCGCTGGATTGCCCTATTTGCGATCAGGGCGGCGAGTGCCAGTTGCAGGATCTGGCCGTCGGTTACGGCAAGTCGCAATCGCGCTATAGCGAAGAAAAGCGCGTGGTGTTCCACAAGAACGTCGGCCCGCTCATCTCCATGGAAGAGATGACGCGCTGCATCCACTGTACGCGTTGCGTGCGCTTTGGCCAGGAAGTGGCCGGTGTGATGGAGCTCGGCATGCTGGGCCGTGGCGAGCATTCGGAAATCACCTCGTTCGTCGGCAAGACGGTCGACTCCGAACTGTCCGGCAA
The DNA here is from genome assembly GCF_031450875.1 of Caballeronia sp. LZ001. Lineage (NCBI taxonomy): Bacteria > Pseudomonadati > Pseudomonadota > Betaproteobacteria > Burkholderiales > Burkholderiaceae > Caballeronia > Caballeronia sp. LZ001. Next base: position 4,474,812 of record NZ_JARTVX010000004.1, read on the forward strand.
CATGATCGATCTGTGCCCGGTCGGCGCGCTCACGAGCAAGCCGTTCCGCTATAGCGCGCGTACGTGGGAACTGTCGCGCCGCAAATCGGTGAGCCCGCACGATTCCGTTGGCGCGAACCTCGTCGTCCAGGTGAAGAACAATCGCGTCATGCGCGTTCTGCCGATGGAAAACGAAGCCATCAACGAATGCTGGATTTCAGACAAGGATCGCTTCTCCTATGAAGGTCTGAACGGCGACGAGCGCCTGAGCACGCCCATGCTCAAGCAAGGCGGCAACTGGATCGAAACCGACTGGCAGACCGCGCTCGAATACGTGGCCAAGGGCATCAAGGGTATCAAGGCGGACCACGGCGCGAACGCCATCGCTGCGCTGACCACGCCGCATGCAACGGTCGAAGAACTTTTCCTGCTGAAGCAATTCGCTGAAGGCGTGGGTACGCCCAACGTCGATTTCCGTCTGCGTCAGAACGACTTCTCGGCGCCCGTGGGCGTCGGCGCACCGTGGCTCGGCGTGCCTATCGCGGATCTGTCGAATGTCGATACCGCGTTCGTCATCGGTTCGTTCCTGCGTCGCGATCATCCGTTGCTGGCCGCGCGTCTGCGTCAGGCGGCGAAGAATGGCGCCATGCTCACGCTTCTCAACGCAAGCAACGACGACTCGCTGATCCCGACCGCGCATCGCCTGGTGGCGGCGCCGTCGGCCTGGCTCGACCAGCTCGCGGGCATCGCAGCCGCGGTGGCCGAAGCGCGTGGCTCGGAACTGCCGGAAGCGTTTGCCGGACGCGAAGTATCGGCGGCGGCGAAAGATGTCGCGGCATCGCTCTCGGCGGGCGACAAGCGCGTCGTGCTGCTCGGCAACCTCGCGGTTCAGCATCCCGATTTCGCGCAGATTCACGCGGCGGCGCAATGGATCGCGAACAGCACGGGCGCCACGCTCGGCTTCCTGACCGAAGGCGCGAATTCAGTGGGCGCGCATCTGGTCGACGTCCTGCCGGGCGAAGGCGGTCTCAACGCGCGCGAAGTGTTCGAACAGCCGCGCAAGGGCTACGTGCTGCTCAATGCAGAACCGGAATTCGATACGGCCAACCCCGCACAAGCCATCGCCGCATTGAAGCAGGCGGAAATGGTCGTGGTGATGTCGTCGTTCAAGCACGGCCTCGACTACGCGGACGTGTTGCTGCCCATCGCGCCGTTCACGGAAACGTCGGGCACCTTCGTCAACGCGGAAGGCACGGCTCAGTCGTTCAACGGCGTCGTGCGCGCGCTGGGCGACACGCGTCCGGGCTGGAAGGTTCTGCGGGTGCTCGGCACGTTGCTCGGTCTGTCGGGCTTCGATTACGACACGGCCGAAGAAGTGCGTATCGCCGCACTCGGCACGGGTGAGTTGAGCGCGCGTTTGTCGAACGAGACGACGGTCGCGGCCAAGCGCGCGGCGTCGAATGTCACGGCGAACGGCGGCTTCCAGCGTCTTGCCGACGTGCCGATCTATCACGCCGACGCACTGGTGCGCCGCGCCCCGTCGCTGCATCTGACGGCCGCGGCCCGCGACGCGAACATGGCGGGTCTGCCGACCGCGCTTTTCGACCAGCTCGGCCTGAAAGACGGCGAAGCAGTGCGCGTCAAGCAAGGCAATCTGTCGGTGGTGCTGCCCGCGGTTCGCGATGCGAATCTGGCGGAATCGGTGGTCCGCGTATCGGCGGGCACGTCAGCCGGCGCCGCGCTTGGCGGCCTGTTCGGCGAACTGGTAGTGGAGAAGGCGTAAATGGGCTTGTTCGATACGATCAACGCGGGCGGCACGCAGATTCTGGGCGTCGCATGGCCAACGGTGTGGGCGCTGGTGCGCATTGTCGTGGTCGCGGTAGTGATCCTGCTGTGCGTCGCGTACCTGATTCTCTGGGAACGCAAGCTCATCGGCTGGATGCACGTGCGTCTCGGCCCGAACCGCGTCGGCCCGGCAGGTCTCTTGCAGCCAATTGCGGACGTGCTGAAGCTGTTGCTCAAGGAAGTCATTCAGCCGACGCAAGCAAGCAAGTGGATTTACGTGATCGCGCCGATCATGACGGTGGTCCCGGCGTTCGCCGTGTGGGCGGTCATTCCGTTCCAGGCCAAGGCTGTGCTCGGCGACATCAACGCCGGTCTGCTGTATGTCATGGCGATCTCGTCCATCGGCGTGTACGGCGTGATTCTCGCGGGCTGGGCGTCGAACTCGAAGTACGCGTTCCTAGGCGCCATGCGCGCGGCGGCGCAGATGGTGTCCTACGAAATCTCGATGGGCTTCGCGCTGGTCGTCGTCCTGATGGTCGCGGGCACGTTGAACATGTCGGATATCGTCACGTCGCAGCAACGCGGCATTTTCGCGGGCTTCGGCGTCAACTTCCTGTCGTGGAACTGGCTGCCGCTTCTGCCAATGTTCGTCGTGTACTTCATCTCGGGCATCGCCGAAACGAACCGCCATCCGTTCGACGTGGTGGAAGGCGAATCGGAAATCGTCGCCGGTCACATGATCGATTACTCCGGCATGGCGTTCGCGCTGTTCTTCCTCGCCGAGTACATCAACATGATCGTGATCTCGGCGATCGCCACGACGCTGTTCCTCGGCGGCTGGGACGCACCGTTCGGCTTCCTGTCGTTCATCCCGGGCGTGTTCTGGTTCGTTTTCAAGGTCTTCCTCCTGCTGTCGGTCTTCATCTGGGCGCGCGCGACTTTCCCGCGTTACCGCTACGACCAGATCATGCGTCTTGGCTGGAAAGTGTTCCTGCCGGTGTCGGTGGTGTGGGTCGTCGTGGTCGGCTTCTGGATCATGTCGCCGCTCAACATCTGGAAGTAACGGCGCGCAAAGAGACAAGAGCGGACAAATATCATGAACGCAATACAGAGCTTTTTTAAGACCTTCTTCCTGACCGAACTGCTCAAGGGTCTGGCGCTGACGGGACGCTACACGTTTCAGCGCAAGATCACGGTGCAGTTCCCGGAAGAGAAGACGCCTATTTCTCCGCGTTTTCGTGGCCTGCATGCACTGCGCCGCTATGAAAACGGTGAAGAGCGCTGCATTGCCTGCAAGCTGTGCGAGGCAGTATGCCCGGCGCTCGCCATTACGATCGAATCGGAAACGCGTGCTGACAATACGCGCCGCACGACGCGTTATGACATCGACCTGACCAAGTGCATCTTCTGCGGCTTCTGCGAAGAAAGCTGCCCGGTCGACTCGATCGTCGAGACGCACATCCTCGAATATCACGGCGAGAAGCGCGGCGACCTGTACTTCACGAAGGACATGCTGCTTGCGGTGGGCGACCGTTACGAGACAGAAATCGCCGCATCGAAGGCGGCAGACGCGCCTTATCGTTGATGCGAAGCCGAGCCTGGAGCGCCGCGCGAGAGAAACAGAAACCACGTTCGCGCGCTCCCGTCCTCGACATGTCGTTGCGTTTTTGTTGTTGCTGTCTGGCACAATGCGGCGCGCTTAGTGACCGTGCTTCGTGGCTGATCTTCCCCGGCCGCGCTTTGTCCGTCGCACGGAGAGAGCGAGCCGAAGCGCCGATACACCATGCCTCTTGATGGCCTAACGATGAACCGGTAATCATGGAATTCACAACCGTACTGTTCTATATCTTCGCGCTGCTCCTGACCGTGTCGGCGCTGAAGGTGATCACTTCGCGCAACCCGGTGTCATCCGCGCTCTTCCTCGTGCTCGCGTTCTTCAACGCGGCCGCGATCTGGATGCTGCTGCAGGCCGAATTCCTCGCGATCCTGCTGGTTCTCGTCTACGTGGGCGCCGTGATGGTGCTGTTCCTCTTCGTCGTGATGATGCTCGACATCAACATCGACGTACTGCGACGCGACTTCAGACGCTTCGTGCCGCTCGCGAGCATCGTGGGCGCGATCATCGTGGTGGAAACGGCGCTGATCCTGTGGCACGGTTTCGGCGCGACGACCACGCCGGTGGTCGGCGCGGCTGTCAGCGGCGCGGCGGTGATGCCGAACACGCAGCTCATCGGCAAGATCATCTACACGGACTACATCTTCGCGTTCGAAATCGCCGGTCTCGTGCTGCTGGTCGCCATCATCGCGGCGATCTCGCTCACCATTCGCGACAAGAAGGACAAGAAGACGCAGACCGTTAGCCAGCAGGTCAAGGTGCGTGCTCAGGACCGCGTGCGTATCGTCAAGATGAAGTCCGAGACAGAGGCGCCCGACGCCGCGACGGAACCGCCCGTGACCGGCAACATCGGTGCGGGAACGGTCGACAACAAGGGCTGAGCGCGAAGGAGAATATCGAAATGTTGAGTCTTGCCCATTACCTCGTGCTCGGTGCGATCCTCTTTGCGATCAGCATCGTCGGCATCTTCCTGAATCGCCGTAACGTCATCATCATTTTGATGGCCATCGAGCTGATGCTGCTCGCGGTGAACACCAATTTCGTCGCGTTCTCGCATTATCTGGGCGACATACACGGCCAGATCTTCGTGTTCTTCGTGCTGACCGTGGCTGCTGCTGAAGCGGCAATCGGTCTCGCGATTCTCGTGACCCTGTTCCGCAGCCTCGACACGATCAACGTCGAGGACCTCGATCAGCTCAAAGGTTAATTTCAGGCTAGGCTGTTATGTCCATGACACTCAATGAAAACGTCCTGCTTGCGGTTCCGCTGGCGCCGCTTGCCGGTTCGCTGATCGCGGGGCTGCTGGGAAAGACGATAGGGCGCAAGGGCGCGCACAGCGTGACGATTCTCGGCGTCGCGATCTCCTTCGTGCTGTCCGCGATGGTCTTCTTCGACGTGCTGAACGGCGCGAGCTACAACGCCACCGTCTACGAATGGATGACGGTCGGTTCGCTCAAGATGGAAGTCGGCTTCCTGGTCGACTCGCTCACCGCGATGATGATGGTCATCGTGACCTTCGTCTCGCTGATGGTGCACATCTACACCATCGGCTACATGGCGGATGAAGAAGTCGGTTACGAGCGGTTCTTCTCATACATCTCGCTCTTCACGTTTTCCATGCTGATGCTCGTCATGGCGAACAACTTCCTGCAGCTGTTCTTCGGCTGGGAAGCCGTGGGTCTTGTGTCGTACTTGCTGATCGGCTTCTACTTCACGCGTGAAACCGCGATCTACGCCAACATGAAGGCGTTTATCGTGAACCGCGTGGGCGACTTCGGTTTTCTGCTGGGCATCGGCCTGTTGCTGGCGTTCGGCGGCTCGTTGAACTACGGCGACGTGTTCGCGCAAAGCGACAAGCTCGCGACCATGACCTTCCCCGGCACGCAATGGGGCTTGCTGACGGTATCGTGCATTTGCCTCTTCATCGGCGCGATGGGTAAGTCCGCGCAGTTTCCGCTGCACGTGTGGCTGCCCGACTCGATGGAAGGCCCGACGCCGATCTCCGCGCTGATCCACGCGGCAACCATGGTAACGGCCGGTATCTTCATGGTGACGCGCATGTCGCCGCTCTTCGAGCATTCGGATGCGGCGCTGTCGTTCGTCACGGTCATCGGTGCGATCACCGCGTTGTTCATGGGCTTTCTCGGCGTCGTGCAGAACGACATCAAGCGCGTGGTGGCTTACTCCACGCTATCGCAGCTCGGTTACATGACGGTCGCGCTCGGCGTGTCGGCTTATCCGGTCGCCGTGTTCCACCTTGCCACGCATGCGTTCTTCAAGGCGTTGCTGTTCCTCGGCGCGGGTTCGGTCATCATCGGCATGCACCACGACCAGGACATGCGCAACATGGGCGGTCTGCGCAAGTACATGCCGATCACCTGGATCACGTCGCTGATCGGTTCGCTCGCGCTGATCGGCACGCCGTTCTTCTCCGGCTTCTACTCGAAAGATTCGATCATCGAAGCGGCCAAGGCCTCGCACCTGGCGGGCTCCGGCTTTGCGTACTTCGCGGTGGTCGCAAGCGTGTTCGTCACGTCGCTGTACTCGTTCCGCATGTACTTCATGGTGTTCCACGGTCCGGAGCGTTTCCGCGGTCCGAAGCATCCCGATTCGCCGATGGGTCAAGCTGAAGCACATGGCCACGGTCACGATTCGCACGGCCATGGTCACGACGACCACGGGCACGGCCATGATGACCACGGCCACGCGCACGTGCCGCACGAAACCCCGTGGGTGGTGTGGCTGCCGCTCGTGCTGCTGGCTATTCCGTCGATCATCATCGGCGCGATCGGCATCGGTCCGATGGTCTACGGCGACTTCTTCTCGCACGGCGTGATCTTCGACAAGGTGATCTACATTGCCGAAAACCACGAAGGCCTGAAGGAAATGGCCACGGAGTTCCACGGCTGGATGGCCATGGCGCTGCACGGCATCATCACGCCGGGACCGGTGTGGATCGCGGCTTTCGGCGTGATCGTCGCGTGGTTCCTGTATATCAAGCGTCCGGATCTGCCCGCTGTCATCAAGAAGGCGTCCGGCCCGATCTATACGCTCCTCGACAACAAGTACTACTTCGACAAGATCAACGAAGTGGTCTTCGCCAAGGGCGCGGTCGCCATTGGCCGGGGGCTGTGGAAAGAGGGCGATGTGGTCGTCATCGACGGCATCGTCAACGGCAGTGCGCGGTTCGTCGGCTGGTTCGCCGGTGTGATCCGCTTCCTTCAATCCGGTTACATCTATCACTACGCGTTCGCCATGATTATCGGCATGTTGGGGCTCTTGACCCTGTTTGTAACGCTCGGCGGCAAATAAGGCGAGGGACCCTATGCACTCTTTTCCGATTCTCAGTGTCGCGATCTGGCTGCCGATCGTATTCGGCGTCCTGGTCCTGGCTATAGGTAACGACCACAACCCGGCGCCCGCGCGCTGGGTCGCATTGATCGGCTCGGTGCTCGGGCTGATCGTGACGATCCCCCTCATCACCGGCTTCGATACGTCGACGGCCGCGTTGCAGTTCGTCGAGCAGGCGAGCTGGATCGAACGCTTCAACATCACGTATCACCTGGGCGTGGACGGCATCTCGATGTGGTTTGTCGTGCTGACCGCGCTCATCACGGTGATCGTGGTGATCGCCGCATGGGAAGTGATCACCGAGCGCGTCTCGCAGTACCTGGCCGCGTTCCTGATTCTCTCGGGCATCATGATCGGCGTGTTCTCGACCGCCGACGGCCTGTTGTTCTACGTGTTCTTCGAGGCCACGCTCATCCCGATGTACATCATCATCGGCGTGTGGGGCGGTCCGAACCGTGTGTATGCGGCGTTCAAGTTCTTCCTGTACACGCTGGCCGGCTCGCTTCTGATGCTGATCGCGCTGCTGTACCTGTACACGCAGACGCACACGTTCGACCTCGCCACGTGGCAAGCCGCGAAGATCGGCATGACGCCGCAGGTGCTGCTGTTCATAGCGTTCTTCCTCGCGTTCGCCGTCAAGGTGCCGATGTGGCCCGTCCACACCTGGCTGCCCGACGCTCACGTGGAAGCACCGACGGGCGGCTCGGTCGTGCTTGCCGCGATCATGCTGAAGCTCGGCGCGTACGGTTTTCTGCGCTTTTCGCTGCCCATCGCGCCGGACGCAAGCCACTTTCTCGCGCCCGTGGTCATCACGCTGTCGCTGATCGCGGTGATCTACATCGGTCTCGTCGCGCTCGTTCAGGCGGACATGAAGAAGCTGGTGGCGTATTCGTCGATTGCGCACATGGGCTTCGTCACGCTTGGCTTCTTCATCTTCAGCCAGCTTGGCGTGGAAGGCGCGATCATCCAGATGATCTCGCACGGCTTCGTCTCGGGCGCGATGTTCCTTTCCATCGGCGTGCTGTACGACCGCGTCCACTCGCGCCAGATCGCGGATTACGGCGGTGTCGTCAATACCATGCCGAAGTTCGCGGCGTTCTCCATGTTGTTCGCCATGGCCAACTGCGGCCTGCCGGGCACCTCGGGTTTCGTCGGCGAGTTCATGGTGATTCTGGCCGCCGTGAAGTTCAACTTCTGGATCGGTTTCCTGGCCACGTTCACGCTGATTCTCGGCGCGGCCTATACGCTGTGGATGTACAAGCGCGTGTACTTCGGCGCCGTGGCGAACGACCATGTCGCGAAGCTGAAGGACATCAACAAGCGCGAAATGTTCATGCTGGTGGTGCTCGCAGCGTTCACGCTGTACATGGGCCTGCATCCGAAGCCCTTCACCGACGTCATGCACGAATCGGTGGCAAACCTGCTCTCCCACGTCGCGCAGTCCAAGCTGCCGCTGGATCAGTAACGCCGTGCGGAGGAATTAAAAGATCATGCAAAACGCCCCTATGAGTGTGCTGTTGCCCGACGCGGTCCTGATGGCCGCAGTCGTCATCGCCTGGCTGAACGACACGATCTTCGGCGTGCCAAGCCGTCGTGTCACGTATCTGATCGCGCTCGTGTCGACCCTCGTGGTCGGCGTGTGGTTCGCGTTCACGGCACTTGATCCGACGCCGCATTACTTCTTCACGCGCATGTATGTCGTCGATCCGTTCGCGAGCGCCATGAAAGCGGTGGTGTGTCTGGGCTACGCGGTGTCGGTCATCTATTCGCGGCGCTATCTGGAAGACCGCGGTCTGTTTCGCGGCGACTTCTTCCTGCTTGGCCTCTTTTCGCTGCTCGGCCAGTGCGTGATGATTTCGGGCAACAACTTCCTCACGCTGTACCTCGGCCTCGAACTGATGTCGCTGTCGCTGTATGCGGTCATCGCGCTGCGCAAGGATTCGCCGCAGGCGAACGAATCGGCGATGAAGTACTACGTCCTCGGCGCGCTCGCTTCCGGCTTCCTGCTCTACGGCATATCCATGCTTTATGGCGCGACCGGCTCGCTGGAACTGGGTGAAGTCTTCAAGGCGGTGGCTTCGGGCCGCATCAACGACGCGGTGCTGTTGTTCGGCATCATCTTCGTCGTGGCGGGCGTGGCGTTCAAGATGGGCGCGGTGCCGTTCCATATGTGGGTGCCGGACGTCTATCAAGGCGCACCGACCGCAATGACCTTGCTCACCGGCGGCGGCCCGAAGGTCGCGGCCTTTGCGTGGGGCTTGCGCTTCTTGGTGATGGGTCTGCTGCCTTTCGCGGTCGACTGGCAAGAGATGCTCGTGATTCTCGCCGCGCTGTCGCTAATCGTCGGCAACGTCACCGGTATCGTGCAGAAGAACATCAAGCGGATGCTCGCGTACTCGGCCATCTCCAACATGGGCTTCGTGCTTCTCGGCCTGCTGGCTGGCGTGGTGGACGGCAAGGTAACGGGCGCGGCGGGCGCCTACAGCTCGGCAATGTTCTACAGCATCATCTACCTCGTCACGACGCTTGGCACCTTCGGCGTGGTCATGCTGCTTGCGCGCCGCGACTTCGAAGCCGAGATGATCGACGACTTCAAGGGATTGAATCAGCGCAGCCCGGTGTTCGCGTTCGTCATGATGATCATGATGTTCTCGCTCGCGGGCATTCCGCCGACCGTCGGTTTCTATGCGAAGCTCGCCGTGCTCGAAGCGACGATGAACGCCGGTCTGACGTGGCTCGCCGTGCTGGCCGTCCTGACATCGCTGGTCGGTGCGTTCTACTACCTGCGCATCGTGAAGCTGATGTACTTCGACGCGCCGCAAGATGCGTCGCCGATCGTTGCCGGCAGCCTCAATCGCTCCTTGCTGGCGTTCAACGGTCTGGCCGTGCTCGTGCTCGGTCTCGTGCCCGGCCCGCTGATGACGGCTTGCCTGCAAGCGATCACGCATACGCTGCCGCTGTAATGTCGGCAGCGGGATGGTTTATCGTGCTGTTGGCGCTCGTCGGCGCCAACTTGCCGTTCCTGAATCAGCGCCTTTTTGCCGTCGTGCCGCTCAAGCTTCATGCGGATGGGAGCAAGACGGCGAAGAAGGGCGTCTGGATTCGGATCGGCGAGTTGCTCGTTCTTTACTTCGCGGTCGGCGCGCTCGGCTTCATGCTCGAAGCGCGCGCCGGCAACCGCTTCGATCAGGAATGGCAGTTTTATGCCATTACCTTCAGTCTCTTCGTGGTGTTCGCGTTTCCGGGCTTCACGTATCAGTATCTTGTCAAACGCCGCTGACGGCTGGTTGCTGTCGGCGGCTTTTGGCCATTTGGCATAGGGCTCAAGATGGCAGATCACAACGCTTCTTCCACCGCGAACTTCGGTAACGACGACGGCCTAATCGAGAAGAAGGTCGAAAGCGTCACGCTTCACGAAGGCAAATTTTTGACGCTCAAGCGCGATACCGTGGAATTGCCCGACGGCAAGCACGCCACGCGCGAATTCGTCGAGCATCCGGGCGCGATGATGATCCTGCCGGAATTCGACGATGGTCGCGTCTTGCTGGAACGGCAGTATCGGTATCCGGTGGGAAAGGTGCTGCTCGAATTTCCCGCCGGCAAGCTCGATCCCAACGAAGACGAGCTGACATGCGCGAAGCGTGAACTGCTGGAAGAGACGGGCTATACCGCGAGCGAGTGGATTTTTCTGACGCGTATCCACCCCGTGATCTCCTATTCGACCGAGTTCATCGATCTCTATCTCGCGCGCGGTCTCACCGCTGGCGATGCCCGGCTCGATGAAGGCGAATTTCTCGAGACGTTTATCGCGGAGCCGGCGCAGCTCATGCAGTGGGTGAAGGACGGCACGATCAGCGATGTTAAGACGATCATCGGCGCGTTCTGGCTGGAGAAGGTGCGCTCGGGAGAGTGGGCGTTGGGAGAATCGAAGGCGTAGTCGTCATCCGTTGAACCGCTGAAGACGTATCGCTTGCCCCAAGATCATTCGATCTTGGGGCTTGTTCATTTTCGGCGCAGTGCCAGACTGCCACATTTCGCGTTATGGGTGAGCCAAGCGCCCGTACCCTCGAACCGCTAGAATCGATCACCGGTCGAGCAATCAAAAGATTAGTCTTTACGAACGACCGTTCACAATCGATAGTTTTTGAGATAAACTTCCCGGAAGTCCCCATCAGCATGAAGGTCCTCGATTTAAAGTGCTCGCAAGAACATCGGTTTGAAGGCTGGTTCGCTTCTACCGAAGAGTTCGAATCGCAACTGTTGCGCAAGCTGGTTGCGTGTCCGGTCTGTTCGGAGACGGATGTGAGCCGCATGCCATCGGCGCCGCGTCTGAATCTTTCGACGGCGCGCAACGACCGCGCGGTACCGACGGAACCATCGCCGGATGCGGCGGGCGTTCAGGCGCGCGCGCTTCATTTCATGCGCGAGTTGATCGAGAAGACCGAGAACGTGGGCGATCGTTTTGCCGAGGAAGCACGGCGCATTCATTACGATGAAGCGCCCGCGCGCAATATCCGCGGCGTGACGACGCCCGAAGAAACGCATGCCTTGCTGGAAGAAGGGATCGACGTATTGCCGTTGCCCGTTCTGGCCGCACTGAAAGAGCCGCTGCAGTAAATCAGCGGTGTCTCGTGTGGTCGGCTACACAGGAGACACAGCGCATGAATCTCGATCATTCCCCTGCGGACGAAGCCTTTCGCGCCGACATCCGTAACTGGCTCGAAGCCAGCTTGCCGCGCGCATTGCGCGACAAGGTTCTCAATCATAAGCGTCTGACTCGCGAAGACTTTGCGAACTGGCACAAGCTGCTCGGCGAGCGCGGCTGGTCGGCGGTCGCGTGGCCGAAGCAGTATGGCGGTCCCGGCTGGAACGCCACGCAGCGTCATATCTGGGACGAAGAATCCGCGCGCGCGGGCGCACCGATGGTCCTGCCATTCGGCGTATCGATGGTCGGTCCCGTACTCATGAAATATGGCAGCGACGCGCAAAAGGCTCGCTATCTGCCGCGCATTCTCGATGGCTCCGACTGGTGGTGTCAGGGCTATTCCGAGCCCGGCTCCGGTTCCGATCTCGCTTCGTTGCGCACGCGCGCCGAGCGACAGGGCGATCACTACATCGTCAATGGTCAGAAAACGTGGACCACGCTCGCGCAACATGCCGACATGATGTTCTGCCTCGTGCGTACCGATCCCGAGGCCAAGAAACAGGAGGGCATTTCGTTCCTTCTGATCGATATGAAAACGCCGGGCATCACCGTGCGGCCGATCATCACGCTCGACGAAGATCACGAAGTCAACGAAGTCTTTTTCGACGACGTGAAGGTACCGGTCCCCAATCTCGTCGGCGAGGAGAATCGCGGCTGGACGTATGCGAAGTATTTGCTGGGGCACGAGCGAACGGGCATTGCGCGCGTGGGGCAATCGAAGCGTGAACTGCGCTTTCTCAAGCGGCTTGCACTCGAACGCACGAGCCGCGGCCAGCCGCTTTTGCACGATCCCTTGTTCGCCGCGAAAGTCGCCGCGCTCGAGATAGAACTGATGGCCCTCGAAGCAACGGTGCAGCGCGTGATCGCAAGCGAGTCGGATGCAAAAGGTCCGGGGCCCGAAGCATCGATGCTGAAGATCAAAGGCACGGAAGTGCAGCAGGCGCTGACCGAACTCATGTTCGAAGCGGCCGGACCGCAAGCGGCCTGCTTCGATCCCGCGTACCTCGAAGGCGAGCGCGACGCGAGCCAGACCGGCGACGACGATGCCGCGCCGCTTGCCGCGTACTACTTCAACTTTCGCAAGACGTCGATCTATGGCGGCTCGAACGAGATTCAAAAGAATATCATCGCGCAGATGATTCTGGGCCTTTGAGGAGCGCGCATGGACTTCGATTTCACCGATGAACAGCAGCAGTTTCGCGATGCACTGCGCCGCTATCTCGACCGCGAATATTCGTTCGACGCGCGGCAGAAGATCGTCATGTCGCAAGCGGGCGTCGATGCACGGCACTGGAACGCGTTCGCCGAGCTCGGCTTGCTGGCGCTGCCCGTTCCCGAAGCGCAAGGCGGTTTCGATGGTGGGCCCGTCGATATGCTCGTCGTGATGCAAGAGCTCGGGCGCGCGCTCGTCGTCGAGCCTTATTGGGCGACGGCGGTCGGCATCGAAGCGTTGCGGCTCGCGGCATCGGCGGAACAGGGCGAATTGCTCGAGCGCGCCGGACGTGGCGAACTCAGGATGGCGGTGGCGTTCAACGAGCCGCACGCGCGCTACGATCTCTTCGATCTTCGCACTACGGCGAGCAAGCAAGGCGAACGCCATACGCTCGACGGCAGGAAGTCGGTCGTGCAGCACGGCGCGCAGGCCGATTACTGGATCGTGCCCGCGCGTCTCGCCGATGAAGTCGCGCTCTTTTTGGTGCCGCGCGATGCCGCCAACGTCGATGTCACCGACTACCGCACGATCGACGGTCAGCGCGCCGCGACGCTCGTCTTCAGGAACACGCAAGCCACGCGTTTGAACGGCGGTGCGGCCACGTTCGCGAAGATCGCCGATTACGCCACGCTTTTGCTTTGCGCCGAAGCCCTCGGCGCGCTCGATGCGCTCGATCGCGCGACCGTCGACTACACGAAGGAGCGCAAGCAGTTCGGTGCGCCCATCGCGCGGTTTCAAGTGCTGCAGCATCGCATGGTGGACATGCTGATCCACACCGAGCAGGCACGCTCCATCACGTATCTCGCCGCTGCGCGTTACGCCAGCGGCGACGCGGCCACGCGCACGCAGGCCATTTCCGCTGCGAAGGCGCGTGTCGGTCAGGCGGCGCGCTTCGTCGGGCAACAGGCGGTGCAGTTGCACGGCGGCATGGGCGTGACCAACGAGATGCCCGCCGCGCACTGGTTCAAACGGCTGTCGATCATCGAGACGACGCTCGGCGACGTGGACTACCACCTCGCGCGTTTTGCGTCTCAACCCGCGTTTCATGACCTGGAAGGAGCTTGAATGACCTACGCCTATGAAGATTTCGAAGTCGGTGATGCGGTGACACTCTCCGCCCACACGTTCACGCGCGATGAGATCATCGAGTTCGCGAAGCGTTACGATCCGCAGCCGTTCCATCTGTCGGAGGAAGCGGGCAAGGCGTCGCATTTCGGCGGTCTCGTTGCGAGCGGCTGGAACACCTGTTCCGCGATGATGGGCATTCTCGTGCGCGACATGCTCGCCGATTCGACCTCGATGGGTTCGCCCGGTCTCGACAATATCCGCTGGATCAAGCCGGTGCGCGTCGACGATTCGGTGCGGCTTACGGTGCGCGTGCTGGACAAGCGCGTGTCGAAGAGCAAGCCGGATCGCGGTATCGTCGCCACGCGCTGGGAAGCGCATAACCAGGATGGCGAACTGGTGCTGACGGTGGATTCGGCGGCGCTGTTCGGGTTGCGCGACGCGGGTTCGCAAGCGAGCTAAAGGGCGCGGCGAGGCCGTCTTCCTCGCTCAATCGCGCGCTTCCGAATACCGCCCGAACTCGAGCTTCGCGATGGCATTGCGATGCACTTCGTCCGGCCCATCCGCGAGCCGCAGCGTGCGCGCCGAAGCATACGCATAAGCGAGCGGAAAGTCGTCGCAGATGCCGGCCGCGCCGTGCGCCTGTATCGCCCAGTCGATGACCTGACACGCGATGTTCGGCGCCACGACCTTGATCATCGCGATCTCGCCGCGCGCGCCCTTGTTGCCGACGGTGTCCATCATGTAGGCAGCTTTGAGCGTGAGCAGACGCGCCTGTTCGATCATGATGCGCGCCTCGGCGATGCGCTCTTGCGTCACGCCTTGCCGCGCAATCGGCTTGCCGAACGCCACGCGCGACAGCGTGCGCTTCGTCATCAGTTCGAGCGCGCGTTCGGCGAGACCGATGAGCCGCATGCAATGATGAATGCGCCCCGGCCCGAGCCGCCCTTGCGCGATCTCGAAGCCGCGTCCGGCGCCGAGCAATAGGTTGGCGGCCGGCACGCGCACTTGCTCGAGCGTAATCTCCATGTGGCCGTGCGGCGCGTCGTCGTAGCCGAAAACATTGAGCGGCCGACGCACCGTGATGCCCGCTGCATCGGCAGGCACGAGGATCATCGATTGTTGCGCGTGGCGTGGCGCATCGGGATCGGTCTTGCCCATCACGATATACACCTTGCAGCGCGGATCGCCCGCACCGGATGACCACCACTTGTGGCCATCGACGACGTAATCGTCGCCATCGCGCGTGATGCTGCAACGGATGTTCGTCGCATCCGACGACGCCACTTCCGGCTCGGTCATCAGAAACGCCGAACGAATCTCGCCGCGCAGAAGCGGTTCGAGCCACTGCGCCTTTTGCGCTTCGGTGCCATAGCGTTCGATGGTCTCCATGTTGCCGGTATCGGGCGCATTGCAGTTGAAGACTTCGGGCGCCCACGGTACGCGACCCATGATTTCGCAGAGCGGCGCGTATTCGAGATTCGTGAGACCCGCGCCACGCGCCGATGCCGGCAGAAACAGATTCCACAGTCCTTCGCGACGTGCGTGGTCCTTGAGGTTTTCGATCAGCCGCGTCGGCACCCATGCGTTGCCCGCCGCGCCATTGGCTGCGATCTCCTCGGCGAAGGCGTGTTCGTTCGGATAGATATGCGCGTCGAAGAAGGCGAGCAGCTTCTCGCGCAGCGCGTGCACCTTCTCTGTGTAGTCGAAATTCATCGCTCGTCTCCTCTTTTCCGTCTTCAGTGGCCGACTTTCTGGGCGTAGTGCCAGGCAAGTTCGGCCATCGGCCGCGCGCGCCGGCCCGCATCGGCGGCTTGTGCGCTCGCGGCGGTGCCATCGACCACACGCTTCATGATGCCTTGCAGAATCGCGGCAATGCGGAACATGTTGTAGGCAAGGTAAAAGTTCCAGTCGCCTTCGATCGCAAAGCCCGTGCGTTCGCAATAGCGTGCGACGTAGGCGGCTTCGTCGGGAATGCCGAGCGCGGTCCAGTCGAGTCCCGCGATACCGCGAAACTGCGATGGATCGACATGCCAAGCCATGCAGTGATACGCGAAGTCGGCGAGCGGATCGCCGAGCGTGGAGAGTTCCCAGTCGAGCACGGCAAGCACGCGCGGCTCGTTCGGATGAAAGATCAGGTTGTCGAGCCGGAAGTCGCCATGCACGATGCTGACGCGCGCCTCGACTTGCGGGATATGCCGCGGCAACCATTCGATCAGGCGGTCCATTGCGTCGATGGATTCGGTTTGCGACGCGACGTACTGCTTGCTCCAGCGTCCGATTTGCCGCTCGAAGTAGTTGCCAGGCTTGCCGTAGGTGGCGAGTCCGACCGCTGCTACATCGACGGTATGAAGCGCGGCGATCACGCGGTTGGTCTCGCCGTAGATCGCGGCGCGTTCGTCGGCCGACATGCCGGGCAGCGACGGGTCCCACAAGACGCGGCCTTCGACGAAATCCATGACATAGAACGCCCGGCCGATCACGCTCTCGTCCTCGCACAGCGCGAGCATGCGCGCGACGGGGACATCCGTGGCGGCGAGTGCATGCATCACGCGATATTCACGCTCGATTGCATGCGCCGATGGCAAGAGCTTCGCGGCCGGCCCGGGCTTCGAGCGCATGACATAAGCGCGCGTGGGCGTGACGAGTTTGAAGGTCGGATTCGACTGGCCGCCCGCGAACTGCTCCAGCTTGAGTGGGCCGCTGAATCCTTCGACGTGCGCGGCAAGCCACGCGGCGAGCGCGTCGCTATCGAAGCGCTGGCTCTCGTGCACCGGACGCGTTCCTTCGAACGCTGCGAAATCGGTTTCGTTGTCTGGCATCGTCTCCTCCCATATTTTTGTGGTGCGCCAGGACGTCGCGCTTCAGTCCATCTCGTCGGCCTTGAAGCGCAGAAACTGCGCGTACAGCAGTTCCATCGTCGTGTGACGCACGTCGGCATGAAGCGGCGAGGGCGGCGAATGATTGATTGCATGCACGACCCAGTCGCCGGGTTTGTCGCCGACATCGAGCGCGTTGATGCAGCCCGTCGCCTGCGACAGATGCCCGAAGAACGCGCGCCCGCCGGCCGTGATCGCATGCGACAGCAACGCGCGATTCACGCCGCCGTGCAGCACGAGCAGCACCGTGTCCCATGAGGCATCGCCGCGCAGCTTCGTCATGGCGGGCAGCGCGCGATCGAGCAGCTCGCCAATGCTTTCGCCGCCCAGAAAGCGCGTCTCTTCGGGCACCACGCCATCGAACACGGAAAGAAAAGCGCGCTCGATATCCTGCGTCGTGAGACTCGCGAGCCGCCCGCCGCGTATCTCCTGCCACTCCGGCCAAACTTCCGGCTCGATTGGCTGATGCGTTTCGGCGAGCACGCGCTGCGCCGTTTCGCGCGTGCGCGGCAAGCCGCTCACGATCACGCGGTCGAAGCGAATGTTCTGCGCGGCAAACACGCGTCCAGCCGCGCTTGCTTCCTCGCGGCCGCGTTCGTTGAGCGGCACGCTTTCCGGGTCGATTGCGCGGCCGCTGTCGTCGAAATACGTGACGTCGCCATGGCGCATCAGATAGATGCGGCGGCGTTTGGGCAACTGGTATTGAGCCATCTCAGCGGTAAGTCGGCTGACGCTTTTCGAGGAACGCGGTAATGCCTTCGAGCGCGTCACCGTGATGCAGGGCGTCGACGAAACTGTCGCGTTCCATGTCGAGATGCGCGGCGAGCGGCTGCACGTCCGCCGCGTTGATGAGCGACTTGATGCGTGCGAGTGCTTTCGGCGACACGCTGCCGAGATCGTCGGCCCAGGCGATGGCGGCATCGAGCGCAATGCCTTTCTTCGTCAGCCGGTTGACCACGCCCACTTCATACAGACGCGCCGCGCCGATCGGCTTCGCTTCGAGCAGGACTTCGCTGGCGAGCGTGCGCGGCAAGGCGCGCGCGAGGAACCACGAAGCGCCGCCATCGGGCGTGAGGCCGACGCGCGCATACGACATGACGAAGCGCGCGTCGTCGGCGGAGACGATCAGATCGCACGCGAGCGCAAGCGAAAATCCCGCGCCGGCCGCGGCACCCTCCACGGCCGCGATGATCGGCTTGGTCGATGCCCGCAACGCGCTGATCCATTCGCCCAGCAAGTCGATGCTCTCGGCCTGCACCGATTCATCCTTCGCGCGGTTTTCGAGCAGCCTGTTCAGGTTGCCGCCCGAGCAGAAGAAGTTGTCCGCGCCCGTCAGCACGATGGCGCGCACCGACGTGTCGCGCTCGGCCGTGCTGAGCGCCTCGATGCCGGCCGCATACATATCCGGATGCAGGGCGTTGCGCGCGCCCGGATTCGACAGCTTGAGCACGAGCGTGGTGTCGCTCCCGGCAGGGCGGTAGGTCAGCAGTTCGGCGCTCATCTGAGCTCCTCGATATGGGTAAGAGAAAGTCCGAGCCTCGCGCGGCGTGCGAGCCAGGGCGAAGGCCGGTAGCGTGGGTCGCCGAGCACGCCGTGGATGTTCTGCAAGATCGTGAGGATGGTCGCGGCGCCGAACGCGTCGCCGAGTGCGAGCGGTCCGCGCGGATAGCCGAGGCCGAGCATGACGGCGAGATCGATGTCGGACGGCGTCGCAATGCCTTGCTGCGCGATATCGCAGCCAATGTTCACGATGGTTGCCACCACGCGTTGCGCGACAAAGCCGGTCGAGTCGCGGATCACGCTGACGGGCACGCCATCGGCGGCGAAGAGCGCGTGCGCCGCGTCGCGCATGGCGGGCGTGGTCGCGGGCGTCGTCATGATGGTGCGGCGCGCGGCGGTATCGAAGGGAAAGAGTGTGTCGATGGCGACGACGCGCGTGGCGTCGAGCGTTTCAGCGACGGCGGCGGTGGTCGCATCGAAGCCGAGCGGCGTGACCATGATCAAGGAATCCGAAGCGGGCGTTGCGTCGGTATCGAGTTCGACCGATGCGGGAAGCAACGCGCGCACCGCTTCATAAGCGCTTTGCGACGCCCGACTCACCCACACGCGCTTGGGCAAGCGGGTAGGCGCTTCGGCTTCGGGCGGCGCGATGTGTTTGCCATCGGCATATCGATAGAAACCTTCGCCCGTCTTGCGCCCGATCAGCCCGCCCGCGAGCCGCGTGCCCGTGATCGGCGAAGGCCTGAAGCGCGGCTCTTCATAGAACTGGTGATAGATCGACTCCATCACCGGATGCGAGACATCCAGCGCGGTGAGATCGAGCAATTCGAATGGCCCGAGGCGAAAGCCCGCCTGCTCGCGCATGATGCGGTCGATGTCCGCGAAACTCGCCACGCCTTCGCTCGCCACGCGCAGGCCTTCGGTGTTCATGCCGCGTCCCGCGTGATTCACGATGAAGCCCGGCATGTCCTTCGCGCGCACCGGCGTGTGACCCATGCGGCGCGCGAGTTCCATGAGTGAATCGCCCGCGCGCGGATCGCCACGCAGTCCGTCGATGACTTCGACCACGCGCATCAACGGCACGGGATTGAAAAAGTGGAAGCCCGCGACGCGTTCCGGTTTCGAGCAGCCCGCCGCGATTGCGGTGATCGACAGTGACGAAGTGTTCGACGCGAGAATGCAGCGCTCGCTCACCACGGCTTCGAGTTCACGGAACAGTTCGCGCTTGATGTCGAGATTTTCGACGATCGCTTCCACGATGACGTCGCAATCCGCGAGTTCGCTCGCGTCCTGTGCGTCGTGCACGTTGGCGAGCGCGGCGTGCGCATCGGCTTCTCTGATCTTGCCCTTGGCGGCGAGCTTCGATAGCGTTTCGGACAGATACTCGCGCGCGGCGGCAAGCGCGACGGGATTGGCATCGAAGAGACGCACGGTGAGTCCGGCGAGCGCCGCGATCTGCGCGATACCGCGACCCATCGCGCCGCTGCCGACGATTCCAAGCGTTCCGATTGCGTATTCCTGCGAACTCATGATGCGGATGTCTCCTCTACGTGATTGAATTCGCCGCGCCCCGCTCAGAGTTTCGAGAGCCTTTGCAAGGCGAGCGCCAGCGTTTCTTCCTTCTTGGCGAAGCAGAACCGCACGACGCCGGATTCGTGACTCTCGTGATAAAACGCCGACACCGGAATGGCCGCGACGCCGATCTCGCTCGTGAGCCATTGCGAGAAGTCGGCTTCGGGCATGTCGCTGATCGCCGAATAATCGACGCACTGAAAATAGGTGCCGTCGCAAGGCAGGAGCTTGAAGCGGGTATCGGCGAGACCCGCGCGGAAAAAGTCGCGCTTCTTCTGATAGAACGCGGGCAGTTCGAGATACGGCTTCGGATCTTCGAGATAATGCGCGAGGCCGACCTGCATGGGTGTGTTCACCGTGAACACGTTGAACTGGTGCACCTTGCGGAATTCGGCGGTCAGCGCGGCGGGCGCGGCGACGTAGCCCACTTTCCAGCCTGTCACATGGAAGGTCTTGCCGAAGCTCGACACGACGAAGCTGCGCTTGGCCAGTTCCGGGTAGCGCGAGACGCTTTCGTGCGGCGCGCCGTCGTAGACCATGTGTTCGTAGACTTCGTCGGAGAGGATCAGCACGTTGGTATCGCGCACGATCTCTTCGAGCTTCTTCATGTCCGCCGCCCGCCAGACGCGCCCGGTCGGATTGTGCGGCGTGTTGATCATCAGAAGGCGCGTCTTCGGCGTGATCGCGGCGGCGATCTTGTCGAAGGGCAGCGCGTAGTCGGGCGCTTCGAGCGCGACGAACACGGGCTTGCCGCCCGCGAGCTCGATGGACGGCACGTAGCTGTCGTACGTCGGCTCGATGACGATGACTTCATCGCCCGGATGCACGCAGCACAGCACCGCCGTGAGCAGGGCCTGCGTCGCGCCGGCGGTCACGGTGATCTCGCGGTCGGCGTCGTAGGCGCGGCCGTAGAGCGCGTCGATCTTGCGCGCGATGGCCTGACGCAAGGGCGCGGCGCCCGCCATCGGCGGATATTGGTTGTGGCCGTCGCGCATGGCGTTGGCGACGGCATCCACGACGCGCGGGTCGCAGTTGAAATCGGGGAAACCCTGACCGAGATTCACCGCGCCCTTCTGTGCGGCGAGCGCGCTCATCACCGTGAAGATGGTCGTGCCGACATTGGGCAGACGCGACGGAAAGGACAGCTCGGGCGGGGTCTGTGGCAGTTCGTGCGTGGCGTTCATGGCGTGGACGTGTGCTGACGGGTAGGGTTGCTATTCTAAACAGCGCTTGCAATGTGCGCGGACGTGGCCTGCGGTGCCTCGAATCGTGCCTCGAATGCGGTGACGAAAGGTTTGGGTTCGCCGATACGAAACGCAAAATCCCGCGCGATGCGCTTCGCGAGCTTCAGCACCGCGCGATCCTTCGAGACGAGCCAGTCCGCGCGAGAAGCCTGCGCGAGTTCGAGGAATTTCTGGTCGTCGCGGTCGCGGCACTTGGGCAGCGGCCGTTCGCCTTCCTGCGTGCGCGGCGCGATCAAGGTCGAAAGCCGCGCGACGATGGCAAGCGCCGCTTCCTTGTCGACGTTCAAGCGCACGAACTGCGGATAGTCGAGCACACGCGTGAGTTCGGTGAGACACCGCGGATCGATCAGCGCTTCGAGCGTGCCTGCTTCGAGCGCGGCGCGAATCGGGCGCGTGGCGGGATCGTCGAATACGAGGATGTCGATCCACACGTTGGAATCGAGCACCACGCGTAAGGCGGAGGCGGGCGTGGGCGCTTGCACGGGCAGCGCGGCGGAATTTTCCATTCGATACAATTGGGGGTTTATGCCTATGATCGCCGCTCGTTTGACGGCGAGCCTCCATGATAATCGTTCTATCGCCTGCCAAATCGCTCGACTACGAGACGCCGCCGCATATCCGCAAGCACACGCTGCCCGAGTTCGTCGATGACGCCGCCGAGCTCATCAAGGGTCTGCGTCATCTTTCGCCGCAACAGATCGGCGGAATGATGGGCATCTCGGACCAGCTCGCGACGCTCAACTTCCAGCGTTATGCCGAATGGTCGAAGCGTTTCGACGAGACGAATTCGAAGCAGGCCGTGCTCGCCTTCGATGGCGACGTCTACGAAGGCTTCGCCGCGAAGACGCTGTCTTCGGCCGATCTCGACTACGCGCAGAATCATGTGCGTGTTTTGTCCGGGCTTTATGGGCTCTTGCGACCACTCGACCTATTGCAGCCTTATCGCCTTGAAATGGGCACCAAGTTTCCGAACGCACGCGGCAAAGATCTTTACGCGTTCTGGGGCGAGCGCATCACGGCCGCGCTCAACGAGCAATTCAGGAAGCAGCGCGGCGCGCGCGTGCTCGTGAATTGTGCGTCGGGGGAATACTTCAAGTCGGTGAAGCCGCGGCTTCTCGACGTGCCGGTGGTCGCGCCCGTGTTCGAGGACTGGAAGGGCGGACGCTACAAGATCATCAGTTTTCATGCGAAACGCGCGCGCGGTTTGATGGCGCGCTATGCGGTGAAGAACCGCATCGACGAGCCGGAAGGGCTCAAGGACTTCGACAGTGACGGGTATGCGTTCGACGCGAAGGCATCGAACGATACGACTTATATTTTTCGCCGCCGCGTCGCGGATTAAAGTGTCTGCATCAAGGAATTCATCATGAGCATTTCAATTTCAAGTCATTTCGATGCGGGCGCAATCGAAGTCGTCGACGCGACCAACCCGTCCGATATTCGTTTGCGCGTGCGTCCGGATTCTCACGCCGATTTCGCGCAGTGGTTTTATTTCCGCGTCTCGGGTGCGCGTGGCGAGCGTCTCGTGATGAGCTTCGAGAATGCGGCGCAATGCGCGTTTCCGGAAGGCTGGCGCGACTATCAGGCGGTGGCGAGCTACGATCGCGTGAACTGGTTTCGCGTGGCGACGGAATACGTGGGCGGCGTGTTGAAGATCGACCATACGCCCGATTTCGATCGCATCCATTACGCGTATTTCGAGCCGTATAGCGACGAGCGTCACGCGGAATTCCTTGGCGCCGTGCAGCAGATGCCGCACGCCACGTTGACCGAACTTGGCAGCACGGTGCAAGGCCGACCAATGTCCTTGCTTTCGCTCGGTCTCGCCGATGGCATGAGTGCCAAGCCCAAGAAGAACGTGTGGATCATCGCGCGCCAGCATCCGGGCGAAACGATGGCGGAATGGTTCGTCGAGGGCCTCGTCAAGCGGCTCGCGGGCTGGGGCGACTGGGCGGGTGACCCGACCGCGCGCGCGGTACTGGATCGCGCGGTGTTTCATATCGTCCCGAACATGAATCCGGATGGCAGCGTGCTCGGCAATCTGCGCACCAACGCGGCCGGCGCGAACCTGAACCGCGAATGGATGGAGCCGGATGCCGCGCGCAGTCCCGAGGTGCTCGTGGTGCGTGATGCCATCCGCGATATCGGCTGCGACATGTTCTTCGACATCCATGGCGACGAAGCCATTCCTTACGTGTTCGTCGCGGGCTCGGAGATGCTTCCGGGCTTCACCGGCAAGCAGGCGGAAGAACAGAAGGCGTTCATCGAGTTCTTCAAGCAGGCAAGCCCGGACTTTCAGGACGTGCACGGCTACGAGTCGAGCAAGTATCAGACGGATGCGCTCAAGCTCGCGTCGAAGTACATCGGCAACGAGTACAAGTGTCTCTCGCTGACGCTGGAGATGCCGTTCAAGGACAACGCGAATTTGCCGGATGAGCGTGTGGGCTGGAGTGGCGAGCGGAGTTCGGCGCTTGGTGCGGCGATGTTGCAGGCGATTCTTTGGCAGTTGCAGACGTATCCGGCCTGATCTATCCCAGAGCGTTTCCGATGACGCAAAAAGGCGCGACACCTTCAGGTGCCGCGCCTTTTTTGTTTGCCGTGCTTCCTGGCTGGCTAGCTAGTGCTTCTTGGCCGACTTCTTCGTCGACTTGCCCGAGCTCTTGCTTTTGCCCGCAGACGCACCTTTTGTTTTCGCGCCATGCTTGCCCTTCGTGCCGCGTGCGGACGACGGTTCGGCGCGGGGGCGTAGTGGCGGAACCGGATCGTTCCAGCCGAAGGCGAGCATTTGACTGCCTACGTAGCCACAACGAAACTTGAGCGGCGTGACATCGCTCTCACCGCTCTTCGAGACGCCTTCGCCCTCGACTGTCACGACGTTGTCCACCTTGATACGCTGCTTCTTCTCGTCGAACGAATCGTTCCACGGTTCGATGGTCGAGCGCGATGGGTCGAAGACAGCAGGCGGAAACTCTACGTGATCGAACGCCGCCGAAGTGCTAGCGATGAAGTTGCCGTGTGCCGCGCAATCCGCGACGAGCGGATTGGCGTGGAAGTCGGTGACGAAGTGGTGAATCAATTCGTTGCGCTCGTCGAGCGAGTCGGCTAAGGCGGATACTGCCGCGCATGCAATCGATGCGCATACCGCCAACCGGCCGACGAGCCGCAAAAGCCGGCGCGGTGCGTGGTTACTTTCCATCAAGTCTGGTGCTAAGAAGACACGGGCAAGTAAGATGCCGCGTGCGGGGAAGGAGTTCCATCTTATCGCACTTTGATTGCGTTTTTGCTCGCGTGCAATTCGGCTTGCGGAATGCCTCAGACGCGAGGTCCGCGATCAAGGCGATAGCGGCGCACGTCGTAAGTGGTGATCCAGGCTGGCTTATACACCGAGATTAAAATGGTGAGTAGGCCGGTAAAGAGCGCTTCGCCGACAACCAGTAATAGCGAGCCGCGCATGAATGCAGCGGGCACGGTGACCGGTCCGCCGGTGAGCGCCATCTCGAAGAGCACCGTCGCGCCGCATGCCGCGGCAACCGCTGCCGCGGAACTCACGAAGCCGTGCCCGATGATGAACGTAAACAGATTGCGCGGCAGCCACGCATTGGATAGCCGTTGCAGGAACGTTGATACCGCAACAGGCAGCGCGCCGAACAACATATAGGTGACCGCGACCGAGAGCCAGGATGCCTCGAGCACGACGGCCGCGAGACCGGTGGTGGCAGCCGTGCCGATGAGCGCCAGCCGCCAGTCGAACAAGGTGACCATCAAGGTCGCGCCCAGCAAGTGGATGACGGGTCCGTCGTCGAACCATGCATTGCACGCCCACAACACCGTCACCGCGACGATGATGCCAAGCCACACGTGCTGTAGCGTGGCGTCCTGCAATCTGCTGAAAGGACGCTGCAACAGTACGAGCGCGAGCAATCCCGCGGCGACTATCCAGCCGCCGACGGTAAGCCAAAGCGGGAGCGGTGTGTAAAAGAACCCCATGCCTTGCATATTACTCGTTGCGCGTGATTCGTGCGTGCAAACGACGAACCCAAACGCGTCCTTTGTTGCTAGAACGTCGCCTCGGGCTGGGCGGCCATTGGCAGCGACGACGCGTCGCTTTCCGTGAGTGACGGATACAGCGCGCGTCTTCGGCGCAATGGCACCACGTTCGCTTGTCCCGGCACTGCGCGCTCCGGCGCTTCGCATTCGCTGCTGCGAAGAATCTCGAGATGCGCGGTTTGCACGCCGTTATAGATGGCAACGGCAGCGGCGCGGTTCGTGGCGCCTAGTTGCTGAAAGATGCTCGCAAGGTGGATCTTGACAGTGCCTTCGCTGATACCCAGCGTCTTCGCGATCATCTTGTTGGTGCTGCCCATGTGTACGCAACGCATGATCTGCTGCTGCCGCGGCGACAGCGCGGGCAGATGACGTAGCCGCCGCCGAATGGCCGCGCTGAGCGGCGTACGAATGATTAGCGACTCCTGACTCAGCGCCGGATCGATCACATCAGGCGGCACGTAATGACCGCCGATGAGCACCATGTCGAGCGCGCTGACGATTAGAACGGGATCGAGCGTGCGTGGAATGACGCCCATCGCGCCGATGCCCATCAGCATATAAACCTGAGCGACCGTGGGTCGGTCGACCACTACGGCGGTGGGAATGCCTCGTGCCTCTTCGAGCAGCGTCTGCAGATCGCCCGCTCGCAGATGAGGCTCCCAGTCGACGACAATCAGGCTGGATCTGGCTTGTCTCAAGGCCACCCCGGCCTGTCGCCAGTCGATTACTTCGTTGAACTGCGCGTGACGCGCGATACGGCGCAGCAATGTTTTAAGGCCTGCACGACGTTCGCCGTCAGCACCCATGATCGTAATTTTCATGCTTATACCTCGAATCAATACGCCGACGCCTGCGCGCCGGGACTTGCTGCCGACAAGCGCGTCGGCACGGGTCCATATTGACAAACTTCGGCCGATTTTTCCCCCTAGCCAAACGGCATAGGCAGAATTGCACAAAAAACCCCGCAAAAGCGGGGTTTTTTAATTGCCTTAGGCACTTAGTCTTATGACGCCAGTCAATGAAAGTGGGGTTGCGCAGGTTCGGCGTCTTCAGGCATCTCGGCATGTACGATCTCACCGAGCGGATCTGCGTAAAGCGGCACGCCGCAGTCGTCGCAAAATTCGGGTTCGAAGCGGCCTGCGTGGCGGCGCACGTCGGACACTCCAGCTTTCTTCAATAGCTCGACGATTTCTTCGACCGGACCGTTTGCGCCTTCCAGTTCGACGATGTCCTCTTCCATGTCCAGCTCGCCGTTCTCGCGGCCGTATAACGGCCATACGACACCGTAGATCACATCGTTACTGCCGCGACGCGTGAAGCCGACTCGATACTCGTCGATTCGGCGCTCGCCAAAGCCCGCGATGACTGCGCGCAATTCCTGCGGCGCGGTGCCGAGCGTATCGAACAGATAACGCACCGCCGTGCGCACCGTGTGAGGGCGGACTTGCTCGTCTGCATCGCGGCAGGCTGAGTAATAGGCGTCTGGAAGCAGGCATTCGATCTCACAACCCGGCAGGATGGCAGCGAAGTTTGGCCCACCTTGCGCCATCCATTGCTCCAGGCACTGACCGCGTTCGGTACGACCGCCCGTTTCGTCTTCTTGCCAGCGGAAGAAAGCCGCGCCTGCAGGAACAATCGCGATGGCCAACAGGAAGCGCGGGTCGGCGAGAATTGGCGAGGTCTCCGGCAGATCAGCTAGATTCAGCCGGACTGCCGCCGCGCCCAAGGCGGTCTGCGTCAATTGCTGGGCTAGCCGAGCCGTATCCACGTGATGACGCGGCAATTGATCGATGCTGTACAGATACGGCGCGAATGCGACGCGCGCACCCGCCGCAAGCACGTGCGCCTGCAGCTGCGTACGCATGGCGTCGATCGTCTCGGACTTGAGCGCACCCGACGGGATGGAATAGCGCGTCCAGGCGAGCACCGGCGCGGCAATCAGGAGCGCTTCGTGCGCGACGCCGTCGATGTCGATGGCAAAAGACTCGCTATGCGTCTCGGCCATATCGGCAAGCGCACCGTAGGCATCGGGATGATTCTGCTGGAGATGATCTAAGGCAGCGTCGAGCGTTGTTTGATTGCCGTTACGCACGAGTTTGGCGATAAGGGCATCGAGACGCACTTCCCAGAAGCGGTCTTCGACGCGGCTGCCCGACGCGAACAGCGCGAGCGAGAGACTGACGAGCTTGTCAGCGTCCGGAGGAATACGTTTTGCAATTCGCGAGCGCATAGGGATACGAGTTAGTTGGGGCAGAAAACCTTTAATTGTAGTCGCTTAGGTGGCGCCGTTACTGCTCATCTGAATGGTAGCTAGAGTGACGTTCGAAACGTTGAACACGGGCTTTGAAGTGGATCGTTTGGGCGGTGGATCTTCGCCCGTCAATTTTTTCGTTTCGGCTACTTGCGGATTGCACGCCGCGCAACTAAAATTCCGTTCCTTCGCGATTCGATGAACGCGAAGGAAGCGGGAGGTGGT
The DNA here is from genome assembly GCF_031450875.1 of Caballeronia sp. LZ001. Classification (NCBI taxonomy): domain Bacteria; kingdom Pseudomonadati; phylum Pseudomonadota; class Betaproteobacteria; order Burkholderiales; family Burkholderiaceae; genus Caballeronia; species Caballeronia sp. LZ001. The sequence continues at coordinate 4,502,243 of NZ_JARTVX010000004.1, forward strand.
TTCAGTAGGCGAGGCGGACAAAGGTGGTATTCGCTCCGAAGCGCGGTGGGCAAGAAAAGAAAGCTTCAAATTCTTGTTGACAGTAACTGAAACGACGTACATAATCTCGTTTCTCTGCTGCAGATGCAGCGACGCAAGACGAAGCGGTGCTGAGCAAAATGCTTGGTGCGCTTGGCAGGAAGTCTTGGCGAATGTGCTCTTTAAAAACTAACAGCCGATAAGTGTGGGCACTTGATGGCGCGAGCGGTTCTGACCTTTCGGGGTTGGGACGTTTAGCGAAAGTTATCAAGTCTCACACAGTATTAGAGGAAGGTTTATCTGTCGAAAGACGGATTGATCATCGTCAGTACGTTGAGTGAGCGACCGGTTGGTAAAACAACCGAAAACAGTAACAGGCATTGAACTGAAGAGTTTGATCCTGGCTCAGATTGAACGCTGGCGGCATGCCTTACACATGCAAGTCGAACGGCAGCACGGGGGCAACCCTGGTGGCGAGTGGCGAACGGGTGAGTAATACATCGGAACGTGTCCTGTAGTGGGGGATAGCCCGGCGAAAGCCGGATTAATACCGCATACGATCTACGGAAGAAAGCGGGGGATCCTTCGGGACCTCGCGCTATAGGGGCGGCCGATGGCAGATTAGCTAGTTGGTGGGGTAAAGGCCTACCAAGGCGACGATCTGTAGCTGGTCTGAGAGGACGACCAGCCACACTGGGACTGAGACACGGCCCAGACTCCTACGGGAGGCAGCAGTGGGGAATTTTGGACAATGGGGGCAACCCTGATCCAGCAATGCCGCGTGTGTGAAGAAGGCCTTCGGGTTGTAAAGCACTTTTGTCCGGAAAGAAAACCTGCCTGTTAATACCGGGTGGGGATGACGGTACCGGAAGAATAAGCACCGGCTAACTACGTGCCAGCAGCCGCGGTAATACGTAGGGTGCGAGCGTTAATCGGAATTACTGGGCGTAAAGCGTGCGCAGGCGGTCTGTTAAGACCGATGTGAAATCCCCGGGCTTAACCTGGGAACTGCATTGGTGACTGGCAGGCTAGAGTATGGCAGAGGGGGGTAGAATTCCACGTGTAGCAGTGAAATGCGTAGAGATGTGGAGGAATACCGATGGCGAAGGCAGCCCCCTGGGCCAATACTGACGCTCATGCACGAAAGCGTGGGGAGCAAACAGGATTAGATACCCTGGTAGTCCACGCCCTAAACGATGTCAACTAGTTGTTGGGGATTCATTTCCTTAGTAACGTAGCTAACGCGTGAAGTTGACCGCCTGGGGAGTACGGTCGCAAGATTAAAACTCAAAGGAATTGACGGGGACCCGCACAAGCGGTGGATGATGTGGATTAATTCGATGCAACGCGAAAAACCTTACCTACCCTTGACATGGACGAAACCCGGGTGAGAGCTTGGGGTGCTCGAAAGAGAATCGTCGCACAGGTGCTGCATGGCTGTCGTCAGCTCGTGTCGTGAGATGTTGGGTTAAGTCCCGCAACGAGCGCAACCCTTGTCCTTAGTTGCTACGCAAGAGCACTCTAGGGAGACTGCCGGTGACAAACCGGAGGAAGGTGGGGATGACGTCAAGTCCTCATGGCCCTTATGGGTAGGGCTTCACACGTCATACAATGGTCGGAACAGAGGGTTGCCAAGCCGCGAGGTGGAGCCAATCCCAGAAAACCGATCGTAGTCCGGATCGCAGTCTGCAACTCGACTGCGTGAAGCTGGAATCGCTAGTAATCGCGGATCAGCATGCCGCGGTGAATACGTTCCCGGGTCTTGTACACACCGCCCGTCACACCATGGGAGTGGGTTTTACCAGAAGTGGCTAGTCTAACCGCAAGGAGGACGGTCACCACGGTAGGATTCATGACTGGGGTGAAGTCGTAACAAGGTAGCCGTATCGGAAGGTGCGGCTGGATCACCTCCTTTCTCGAGCTTAAACGCTCGCCCACTCAAGTGTTCACGCTTATCGGCTGTCAGAAAGACAGGCTAAGGGTCTGTAGCTCAGTCGGTTAGAGCACCGTCTTGATAAGGCGGGGGTCGTTGGTTCGAATCCAACCAGACCCACCACCCGGGCAAGCGGTGCTTAAAACGACCAAGCGAGCAGACTGAGTCAGGCACACACGGGGGGATTAGCTCAGCTGGGAGAGCACCTGCTTTGCAAGCAGGGGGTCGTCGGTTCGATCCCGTCATCCTCCACCAATCCTCAATGCACAGCGCTGAACGCGGGGTTCAACGTTGCGCATTGGCGATTGAGCCAGTCAGCACGGGTAGGTGATTGAATTTGATCACGCTATCGGCTGTCGTTCTTTAACAATCTGGAAGAAGTAGTAAAGAGATTATTCGAAAGCACTTAGAGATGGGTGTGAGTAGGGTAATCAGGGTTGTGATTGTATCAAGTATGAAAAGGTGATCGAAAGATTGCTTTGGAATACGGCACAACGCGAATACTCAACCTATGACGGTGGGCTTAAAGGCAGCAATGCTGGCAGACACACTCGTTATAGGGTCAAGCGAACAAGTGCATGTGGTGGATGCCTTGGCGATCACAGGCGATGAAGGACGCGGTAGCCTGCGAAAAGCGGTGGGGAGCTGGCAAACGAGCTTTGATCCACCGATATCCGAATGGGGAAACCCGGCCCGAATGGGTCATCCTAAGCTGAATCCATAGGCTTAGTGAAGCGAACGCGGTGAACTGAAACATCTAAGTAACCGCAGGAAAAGAAATCAACCGAGATTCCCAGAGTAGTGGCGAGCGAAATGGGATCAGCCTGTACTCTTTATCTGTGTTGTTAGCTGAACGCTCTGGAAAGTGCGGCCATAGCAGGTGATAGCCCTGTAAGCGAAAACAGCGTGGAAGAACTAGGGGTACGACAAGTAGGGCGGGACACGTGAAATCCTGTCTGAAGATGGGGGGACCATCCTCCAAGGCTAAATACTCGTGATCGACCGATAGTGAACCAGTACCGTGAGGGAAAGGCGAAAAGAACCCCGGGAGGGGAGTGAAATAGATCCTGAAACCGCATGCATACAAACAGTCGGAGCCTCGCAAGGGGTGACGGCGTACCTTTTGTATAATGGGTCAGCGACTTACGTTCAGTAGCGAGCTTAACTGATTAAGGCAGGCGTAGCGAAAGCGAGTCCGAATAGGGCGATCAGTTGCTGGGCGTAGACCCGAAACCAAGTGATCTATCCATGGCCAGGTTGAAGGTGCGGTAACACGTACTGGAGGACCGAACCCACTAACGTTGAAAAGTTAGGGGATGAGCTGTGGATAGGGGTGAAAGGCTAAACAAACTTGGAAATAGCTGGTTCTCTCCGAAAACTATTTAGGTAGTGCCTCGTGTATCACCTTCGGGGGTAGAGCACTGTCATGGTTGTGGGGTCCATTGCGGATTACTACGCCATAGCAAACTCCGAATACCGAAGAGTGCAATCACGGGAGACAGACATCGGGTGCTAACGTCCGGTGTCAAGAGGGAAACAACCCAGACCGCCAGCTAAGGTCCCAAAGATTGGCTAAGTGGGAAACGAAGTGGGAAGGCAAAAACAGTCAGGAGGTTGGCTTAGAAGCAGCCACCCTTTAAAGAAAGCGTAATAGCTCACTGATCGAGTCGTCCTGCGCGGAAGATGTAACGGGGCTCAAGCCAGTCACCGAAGCTGCGGATGCATATTTATATGCATGGTAGGAGAGCGTTCCGTAAGCCTGCGAAGGTGCGTTGAAAAGCGTGCTGGAGGTATCGGAAGTGCGAATGCTGACATGAGTAGCGATAAAGGGGGTGAAAAGCCCCCTCGCCGTAAGCCCAAGGTTTCCTACGCAACGTTCATCGGCGTAGGGTGAGTCGGCCCCTAAGGCGAGGCAGAAATGCGTAGCTGATGGGAAGCAGGTCAATATTCCTGCACCATTGTTAGATGCGATGGGGGGACGGATCGCGGAAGGTTGTCCGGGTGTTGGACGTCCCGGTCGCTGCATTGGAGAAGGTGCTCAGGCAAATCCGGGCACAGGATTCAAGGGTGTGGCGCGAGCTTCCTCGGAAGCGAAGCAATTGGAAGTGGTTCCAAGAAAAGCCTCTAAGCTTCAGTCTAATAGTGACCGTACCGCAAACCGACACAGGTGGGCGAGATGAGTATTCTAAGGCGCTTGAGAGAACTCGGGAGAAGGAACTCGGCAAATTGGTACCGTAACTTCGGGATAAGGTACGCCTCTGTAGCTTAACCAGCCTGCGCTGGAAGGGTGAAGAGGTTGCAATAAACTGGTGGCTGCGACTGTTTAATAAAAACACAGCACTCTGCAAACACGAAAGTGGACGTATAGGGTGTGACGCCTGCCCGGTGCCGGAAGATTAAATGATGGGGTGCAAGCTCTTGATTGAAGTCCCGGTAAACGGCGGCCGTAACTATAACGGTCCTAAGGTAGCGAAATTCCTTGTCGGGTAAGTTCCGACCTGCACGAATGGCGTAACGATGGCCACACTGTCTCCTCCCGAGACTCAGCGAAGTTGAAGTGTTTGTGATGATGCAATCTCCCCGCGGCTAGACGGAAAGACCCCATGAACCTTTACTGTAGCTTTGCATTGGACTTTGAACCGATCTGTGTAGGATAGGTGGGAGGCTATGAAACCGGAACGCTAGTTTCGGTGGAGCCGTCCTTGAAATACCACCCTGGTTTGTTTGAGGTTCTAACCTTGGTCCATGATCTGGATCGGGGACAGTGCATGGTAGGCAGTTTGACTGGGGCGGTCTCCTCCCAAAGTGTAACGGAGGAGTACGAAGGTACGCTAGGTACGGTCGGAAATCGTGCTGATAGTGCAATGGCATAAGCGTGCTTAACTGCGAGACCGACAAGTCGAGCAGGTGCGAAAGCAGGTCATAGTGATCCGGTGGTTCTGTATGGAAGGGCCATCGCTCAACGGATAAAAGGTACTCTGGGGATAACAGGCTGATACCGCCCAAGAGTTCATATCGACGGCGGTGTTTGGCACCTCGATGTCGGCTCATCTCATCCTGGGGCTGTAGCCGGTCCCAAGGGTATGGCTGTTCGCCATTTAAAGAGGTACGTGAGCTGGGTTTAAAACGTCGTGAGACAGTTTGGTCCCTATCTGCCGTGGGCGTTGGATATTTGAAGGGGGCTGCTCCTAGTACGAGAGGACCGGAGTGGACGAACCTCTGGTGTACCGGTTGTCACGCCAGTGGCATCGCCGGGTAGCTATGTTCGGAAGAGATAACCGCTGAAAGCATCTAAGCGGGAAACTCGCCTTAAGATGAGATATCCCCGGGGCTTCGAGCCCCTTGAAGGGTCGTTCTAGACCAGGACGTTGATAGGTCAGGTGTGTAAGTGCAGTAATGCATTGAGCTAACTGATACTAATTGCCCGTAAGGCTTGATCCTATAACCAGTGTGTTTGAACCACTGGCGAGTTATGCGTGTGCGACAATCGCCACCCAACATTTACTGCTTCTTCCCGGATTGGTTGTGTGCCCACCCGGCGCACGACAACAAGTCATGCCTGATGACCACAGCGAGTTGGTACCACCCCTTCCCATCCCGAACAGGACCGTGAAACGACTCCACGCCGATGATAGTGCGGATCTCCCGTGTGAAAGTAGGTAATCGTCAGGCTCCTCATGCAGCAACAAAAACCCCACCCCCAAACCAGGTGGGGTTTTTGCGTTTCTGCGGCGTTGGGCGTGCGAGAAAGAGTCTTGCTTACATCACGGACGCAAGCACCAAATCTCCATCCAGAAACATTCAAATCCCCTCCAGTCGTCCGTCTCAAGCCCGTCTAAAACCCACATCGACCGTTTACCTCGTCGCCTCGAAATACTGTATAAATATACAGTACAAAAGGGTTGCCGAATGCTCTGGGCATGAGCAGGCTCTTGCATTCGGGTGGACGGGGAAGACTCATGGGTGCAGCACTTTCACTGCTCGATATCGGGCTGACATCGCGCCTGCAGCAGCAGCTTTGGCAAGGCGAGCAGGTCGGCGTGTCGGACGCGGGTGTCGTTTCGAGTGGCTATCGGGCGCTCGATCTGGTCTTGCCAAATACCGGCTGGATGGCTGGCGCCGTCACTGAATTGCTTATCGAAGAATGCGGGGTCGGCGAGGTCAGGCTGCTCGCGCGTTCGCTTCGTGAGTTGGTGACGAAAAGAGGCCGCACCGTCATCTTCGTAGCGCCTCCCTGGATGCCCAATCCAGCAGCGTTCCGGTCGATGAACATCGCGCCGGGCAAGCTGGTCTGGGTCAAAGCGCCCGAGGATCAGGTGCTATGGGCGGCCGAGCAATCGCTCAAACAGGATGGCAGCGGCGCGGTCTTGATCTGGCTGCCCAAGGCGCGGCCCGATGCGCTGCGTCGTTTGCAAGTGGCCGCTCAGGAATCGCAGTCGCTGGTGTTTCTGTTCCGCCCGCTCGATGCCGCGAAGCAATCCTCCGCGGCACCATTGCGCATCGTCTGCAAACCGGTGCTGCCTGCGCACGCGCAGACAATGAATCGTCGCGAATGGATGCAGGTGGTCATGCTCGAAATCGACATCATCAAGCGGCGTGGTCCGTTGCTGGAAAAACCGCTGCAGTTGCGTTTGCCGCTGCAAATGCCGGCATTGCCTGAGCACATTCGTCGCGCGGATCAAGCCAGGAGAGCACGAGAGGTCAATCATGTTGTGGATAGCGGTGACATTGCCGCTTTTATCGCTCGAAGCAGTCAGGCCGCCATCGATGCCGTCGATCTCGACGAATTCGACCTCGCCTGGAATGGACTCGACGCCCGGTAAAGCGCCCGTCGGCAATTCGGTTGCGAACGCGGACGATTCCGGTCAGCCATGTTTTGCGCTCGCGGATCACGCGCGCATTCTGCTGCCCGATCTCGTCGCGTTCCGCCTCGGCGTGCGCCCGGGCAGCACGCGCTCGCATGCGTTCGCGCTCGCGCCGCGGCTCACTTTGCTTGCCGTCGATATCAGCGAAGAGCAGCGCGCGCTCGAAGCAGTGGCGTTGTCCTTGCTCGCGTTCACGCCGAAGGTCGTGCTTGCACATGCGAATACCGTGTTGCTGGAAGTCGGCGCGAGCATGCGGCTTTTCGGCGGCTTGCGCAGCCTCTTTGCAAAGGTGCGCTCCACGGTGAAAGATTGTGGCTTCACGTCCCGGATGGGCTGTGCGCCGACCGCGTGGGGCGCGTGGCTCTTTGCGCACGCGCGCACGCGACGAGTGGCGAAACGCGTTCGTATTGTGAAAGAGGCAACACTCGTGCGCGCGCTCGATGCATTGCCGGTGTCTCTCGTGCCGTCGGCGGCATCGCATGGCAATGCGTTCGAGCAGATTGGTTGCGTGACGCTCGCCGACTTGCGTCGCTTGCCGCGCAAAGGCGTGGCGCGGCGTTTCGGGCAGGGCATTCTGCAATGGCTCGCGCAAGCTTACGGGCAGGCGCCCGATCCACGCGAAGCGTTTTGCGCTTCGCCGGCATCGTTCGAGGCAAAACTCGAGTTGCAGGCGCGCGTCGAAAACGCCGATGCGCTGTTGTTTGCGGCACGCCGGCTCGTGTTGCAACTCGCCGGTTGGTTGAGCGCGCATCACTCGGCGGTCAGCGAGTTTTCGCTTTTGCTCGAACATGAATTGGCGGCGCGCAACGCACCCAAGACATCGACGCTCAAGATTGCATGGGCTGTGCCGACGCGCGATGCCGAGCACATTCTCTGGCTGCTGCGCGAAAAGCTGAATCAGGCAACCTTGATCGCGCCGGTGATCGAGATGAAGCTTTTGGCCGACAAGGTCAGCAAGCACGAGCCGCCCGCCGATACGCTTTTCCCCATGCCGGGTTCCGATGCCGACTCGATGGCGCAGTTGCTGGAGCGTCTGAGCGCGCGACTCGGCGCGGAAAATGTCGTGCAATTGAGCGAGCGGGAGGATCATCGGCCGGAAGCGGCGGTGACGGTCGAAACGTATCAGCCTGAACGTAAGGCCAAGCCCAAGCGCGGAAAAAAGTCGCGCGCGAAAGAGGGCGTCGAAGCGCCGACGCCAGACGACACGGAAGAAGAAAGCGCGGAATCGTTCGAGCTTCCCGACCAAGCCGTGCCTTCGCAGCCGCGGCCATCGTGGATTCTCGAAACGCCGCAAAAGCTGATGTTGCGCAACGAGCGGCCGTTCTATCGTCGCGCGTTGAAGCTCATCAGCCGGACCGAGCGTATCGAAGCGGGCTGGTGGGACGGCAACGGCGTTCAACGCGATTACTACGTCGCCTCCGACGATCGCGGCCGCATGTTCTGGGTGTATCGCGAGCGTCTGACGGGCGACTGGTTTCTCCACGGTTTTTTCGGATGACGCCGCCATGGAAGATTTGAGCGACCTCATCGGCCTGGGCGGTGGCGACGGCAAAGGCAAGTTCTCCGGCGCGATGTCCGCCTCGGCGTTCTTGCCCGGCTACGCGGAACTGCATTGCCTGAGCAACTTCTCGTTCCTGCGCGGCGCTTCGCATCCGCAGGAACTGGCGGCCGCCGCGCTCGAACACGGCTATACCGCGCTAGCAATCACGGACGAATGTTCGCTTGCAGGCGTCGTGCGCGCGTACGGCGCGATCAAGGAGATCGAGACGCGGGCGCAAGCCGCAGCCGACGCGGCGCGAAAGGCCGGCGAGCCATCGCCCAAGCAGGCAACGTTGAAGCTGATAATCGGCAGTGAATTGCATCTCACCGATGCCAACGGCGAGCCGTTTTGCACGCTCATTGCGCTGGCGACCAATCGCGAGGGATACGGCAATTTGTCGGAGCTGATTTCGCTTGCGCGCTCGCGTTCGCCGAAGGGAACGTATCGGATCGGTCCGGAGGATTTCACGAATCCCGCCGCCACTCCGTCCGACTCGTTCGATGCCACCGATTTACGCGGCGATATCGCGCATCTGAAGCATCTGCCGCACTGTCTCTTGATTCTGGTTCCGCAACGCTCGGCCACGCTTGCCGATACGCTCGATCGCGCTCATTGGCTCGGAAGTTTCGCCGCTGGCCGCGCGTGGCTTGCGCTGGAGTTGTGGCAGGACGGCAGCGACGATGAACGTCTCGCTTCGTGCCGCGTGATTTCGAAGGCGAGCGGTTTGCCTCTCGTTGCGGCAAGCGGCGCGCTAATGCACGCGCGTTCGCGCAAGCCCTTGCAGGACACGTTGACGGCAATCCGCCTCAATCGTCCGCTGGCCGAATGCGGTTACGCGCTCGAAGCGAACGCGGAGCGGCATCTGCGTACACGCTTGCGCATCGGCGCGTTGTATCCGAAAGAAGCGATTGCCGAGACCTTGAAGGTCGCGAAGCGCTGCACCTTCGAGCTCGATGAATTGCGCTACGAATATCCCGAGGAACTCGTGCCGCCCGGCGAAACGCCAGGCAGTTATCTGCGCAAAAACGTGATCGCGGGCGCGCTCAAACGCTGGCCGAACGGATTGAGCGTGGAGACCATCGGGCAGATCGAAAAGGAGCTGGAACTCGTCGCGGACCTGAAGTACGAGAAGTATTTTCTGACGGTCTACGACATCGTCGCGTTCGCGCGCAGCCGGAAAATCTTGTGTCAGGGGCGCGGCTCGGCGGCCAATTCGATCATCTGTTATTGCCTCTACATCACGGAGATCAATCCGGTCGAGATGAGCATGCTGGTCGAGCGCTTCATTTCGCGCGCGCGTAACGAACCGCCGGATATCGATGTCGATTTCGAACATCAGCGGCGCGAGGAAGTCATCCAGTACATCTATCAGAAGTACGGGCGGCATCGCGCGTCGCTCGCGGCGTCGCTCACCACGTATCACACGAGGAGTGCGCTCAAGGATGTCGGCAAGGCGCTGGGACTGGATGCGTCGCTCATCGAACGGATCGGCAAGTCGCAGCAGTGGTGGGATGGTCCGTCCGCGGTGGCCGGTTATCTGAAAGAAGCGGGTTTCAACGAAGACTCGCACGTGACGAAGCATCTGATCCGGCTTACGCGCGAGTTGCGCGGCTTTCCGCGTCACTTGTCCCAGCACGTCGGCGGTTTCGTGATCGCGCGCGAACGCTTGTCGCGCCTCGTGCCGATTGAAAACGCCGCAATGAAGGATCGCTGCGTGATTCAGTGGGACAAGGACGACATCGATCAGCTCAAGCTGTTGAAGGTCGATGTGCTCGCGCTCGGCATGCTCTCCGCGATCCGGCGCGCGCTCGAATTCATCGCGCTGCGGCGTGGCGTGCCGGATTTCGGCATGACGCATGTGCGTCGCGAGGACAAGGCCGTCTACGAGATGTGCTGCCGCGCGGACACGGTCGGCGTGTTCCAGATCGAATCGCGCGCGCAGCAGAGCATGCTGCCGCGTCTTCGGCCCAACAAGTACTACGACCTCGTGATCGAAGTGGCGATCGTGCGGCCCGGTCCAATTCAGGGCGGCATGGTGCATCCATATCTGCGCCGCAAGCAAGGGCTCGAGGAAGCGGAGTATCCGAAGGAAGAACTGCGGCCGGTGCTCGAGCGTACACTCGGCGTGCCGATTTTCCAGGAACAGGTGATGAAGCTCGCGATGGTCGCCGCAGGCTATAGCGCGGAACAGGCCGATCAGCTACGCCGCGCGATGGCCGCATGGCGACGCGGCGGTCATCTGGAAAAGTATCAGGCCGATCTGATGACGAAGATGCTCGCGCGCGGCTACGAGGAAGAGTTCGCGGCGCGCGTGTGCAAGCAGATCGAGGGTTTCGGCGAATACGGTTTTCCCGAGAGTCATTCGGCGAGTTTCGCGCTGCTCGTCTATGTCAGCGCGTGGATCAAGCGCTACGAACCGGCGGCGTTTCTGGCCGGCTTGCTGAATAGCCAGCCGCTCGGCTTTTATTCGCCATCGCAGCTCGTGCAGGACGCGCGGCGTCATGGCGTGCAGGTGTTCGCGCCGGATGTGTCGCTGAGCGACTGGGAATCGGTGCTGGAAATGCCGCCCGGCGATGGCGTGCGCGTCTTGCAGGATGCCGAAAAGCAGCGGCGGCGTCAGCAGTTCTACGGCACACCTTGCCCGGATCAGGTTTTTCGCAAGACCATGCGACGCGGCGCGCGCAAGCTCAAAAAGCGCGTCAGGCTCGATGCCCAGGCGTACGGCGCGGGCGGTCCGGGCGTGCGCATCGGGCTGCAACTGATCAAGGGTTTTTCACAAGCGGCGGCCGAGCGGATCATGGCGGAGCGCGCTCAAGCACCATTCGTCGATGTCGACGATCTCACGCGTCGCGCGGCCCTGTCGCGTCGCGAACTCGAAGCGCTCGCGGCGGGCAATGCGCTGCAAAGCATCGCGGGGCATCGGCGTCAGGCTTGGTGGGCGGTGAGCGCGCAGCAGCGCGCGCCGGAATTGCTGCGCGATGCGCCGATGACCGAAGCGCCGCTCGCGTTGCCGGAAGCATCGGAAGGCCGCGAGATCGTCGACGACTACGCGAGTCTCGGGCTCACGCTCAATCGTCATCCGCTCGCCTTGCTGCGCGAGCGGCTCGCGCGCCAGCGTTTCAAAAGCGCCGCTGAACTCGGCGAGACTCGCAACGGCCGCTTCGTGCGGGCGTGCGGCATCGTCACGGTGCGGCAGCGGCCGGGCACGGCGAACGGCACGATCTTCCTGTCGCTCGAGGACGAAACCGGCTCGATCAACGTGATCGTCTGGCCGGGGCTCGTCGAGAAACAGCGCAAGGTGTTGCTGGGCGCGTCGCTGCTCGGCGTGCAAGGCGTCTGGCAAAAAGAAGGCGATGTGCGGCATCTGGTGGCGCAGCGGCTCGAAGACCATAGCGCGCTGCTTGGCCGGGCTCGCCGCGCCGAGCCGCGACTTTCACTGAGCTTGCTCGGGATATCGAGCGAGCAGATGCGCGATCGCGGTATCGAAAGGCGTGCGCCGTCCAATGCCGAGCGCTTCGAGCCGCCCCGAATCGAGATGACAGTCGCGCGGGCGCGGTGTCGCGTCCATGGGCGTGGTTTGCGCGACGAGCTTCGCGTCGAGTTGCAGTACTCGCGCGATGCGCTCGGCGATATCGAACTTGGTCATCGGCTCGTCGCCGGACCATTGCGCGATGCCCGAGATCGTCTCGCCTTGCGCGTGCTGTTCGAGCATGCCGCGGATTACCACGGCGACATCGGGCGTGTAGGTCGGATAGCGGGTCGCCCAGGCGTCCATTGGCGCGGGCGCGTTCGCGGCATCGGCCGATCGGACGATGGCGGGCGTGAGGCTCGTCACCGCCGATTCACTCCAGTCGACAACCGGACCGTAGAGCAACGGCAGCCGCAGCACGCATGAAGCCGGATCGCACGCGAGTAGCGCGCGCTCGCCGTCCAGCTTGCTATGGCCGTAGGCGTTGAGCGGCGCAGGCGCGTCGTCGGGAAAGTAGGGCGGCGAGGTGCCGTCGAACACGTAGTCAGTCGAGATCGACAATACCCAGGCGCCGAGCGCGCGGGCTTCGGTCGCGATTGTCTGCAAGGCATCGACGTTGAGCGCGCGGGCGAGAGCGGGATCGTTCTCGCACACATCCGGACGGCGCTCGGCCGCGGCGACCACGACGGCATTCGGCTTCTCGCTCCGCAGAAAGGCGCGCACGGCGTCGTGATCGCGAATATCGAGCGACACGCTGCCCGCATCGCCATGCCGATGCGTCGTGCGCACGACGCGCCAGTCATGCGCCTCGACCGCGTTTTTCAGCTCGGCGCCGACCGCGCGCCCCAGCAAACCCGACGCGCCGATGAGCGCAACGGTAAAGCGTTCGCTGGCACTCATGCGGACGCGGCGCCTTTGACGGTGTAGCCGGCGTCGTCGATTGCGTCGATCAACGCCTCATTCGTCTGCGATGACTCGACTGTCACGCGGCCATGTTCGAGATCGACGCGCACTTGCGCTTGCGGATCGATTTCATGAATCGAGCGCGTCACGGCGGCGACGCAATGCTGGCAACTCATGCCCTGAACTTCGAACTCGGTCATTCCGGTTTCCTCGCTTGAAAATTGGATCGATGACAACATCGTATACCTTGCCATGATGGGAAGGTGTAGAGTCGATTTCAAGATTTTATGCGGAGCGAGAAATGAACATAGGTGAAGCGGCTAAGGCCTCGGGCGTGACGGCGAAGATGATCCGCTACTACGAGAGCGTCGGCTTGCTCAATCCGGTGGGACGAACGTCGTCGGGTTATCGCGTGTATGGAGCGCAGGAGGTTCATGCATTGCGGTTCGTCCGGCAGGCGCGCCGGCTTGGTTTCCTGGTGGAAGACATACGCAAATTACTGGCGCTATGGCAAGACCGCTCGCGTGCAAGCGCCGAAGTGAAGGCGATTGCAACTGAGCACGTCGCCGAACTGGACCGTCGGATCGATGAACTGACGAGCATGCGCGATACGCTCGTTCATCTTGCGAACCACTGTCATGGCGACGAGCGTCCTGATTGCCCCATTTTGGATCAGCTTGCGGAGTAATGCACCAACAGTGTGCTTTCGCTCACGGACGCTGTAGAAAAAGCTGCTTGAAATCAGTCGGTTGAGTAAGACAAAAAAGACGCACCACTGCGTGACGAAATGCACAGTGTTCATGCATATAGCTACACTTTTTGAGATTCAAGCGCTATAATCCGGGTTATCCCTTATACGGGTAATCCCTGACCCGAAATGCCAGGGATCGTCGAAATCCTTGGAGAAACATCATGTTTGCAGTCCTGCTTGAAAAACTCAGCATCTGGTTTGAAACCGCCGAACAACGTCGCCGTGAAGAGTATCTGGCGCAATCAGCGGATATCGTTCAGCTCGAAATGCGCATCCGCTCGCTCGAATCGAACGGCTACAACGCTTAAGGCGCAGTAGCGCCGCACAGGGCGCCACGGCCATGCAAAAAGCCCCGCAACGCGGGGCTTTGTCGTTTTTGGCGCGCTGCTTGTTCCGCTTACTTCGTTTGCGGATGCGCCGCGAGCCACTGCTTCATGAAGCGGATTTCCTTTTCCTGTGCCGCAACGATGTCCTTCGCCAGCTTGCGCAGCTTCGCGTCCTTGCCGTACTTCAGCTCGACTTTCGCCATTTCCACCGCGCCTTCGTGATGCGGGATCATGTGCGCGACGAAATCGCGGTCGGCGTCGCCGCTGTACTGTATGTCGGCCATGCCCGACATCATCGACTTGTCGGCGGCCTGAAAGTCCGCTGTCGATGACGATCCCGCCGCGTTCGGCGTGGCTTCGGACATATGCATGCCGTGCATGGAGTCGTGAGCGGGCGCGGCCGTCTGCGCCATGGCGGTGGCGCTGCAAAGCGAGATGAGAAGGGCAAGCAGCGTTCTGGTCGATTGCATCGTATCTCCTGAGAAGGGCCGGTTGTGAGGCAAAACACCTAGCCTAAAGCTTGCCACCGGGGTAAGGTAAAGCGGTTTCGTCTACATAAAAGAGCGAGCGATGCGCAGCCATATCCACGACGCGACGAAGGCTTTCCGAAGCACGCAAAGCAATACGGCACGACGCGTTCGCGCGGCACTCGGCGCATGCCTTTGCGTCATCGCGCCACTGGCGTTCGGCACGCCGGGCGGCGAGCCGCTGGTGCTGGACACGCAAACGGGCATCCACAGCGGCGTGCCGGGGACCGTGCTTCAGACGGGGCCGCTCGGCGGGCCCGGCATGGTGCCCATGGCCACGCTGCCCGGACCGCCGCAGCAGGACCAGCCGCCTATCGTCGTTTCTCCGTACATCGACTATTCGTCGGGGCAAGCGACTGCGCCTGCGCAATCCAACAGCAGGCGGCACGGCAATTCCCGCACGCCTTATCCCTGAGTCGAGCAAGTTCAGGCCGCGCGGTGCTCCAGCTTGAACGATGCGTTCTTGTCTTCGCCGAGCGTATCGACGAGATATGGCAGCGCCTGCTTGAGTTCGGCGGCGAGCGTATAGGGCGGATTCAAAATGAACATGCCGCTGCCGTATAGCCCGAAGCCGTCTTCGGGCGGCTGCCTCACGATCAATGCCGCATGCAGCCAGCCATTGGGTTGAATGGCCTTCAATTGCTCCGCGAAGCGTTGCGACTCCGGTCGCGCGACGATCGGATACCACACCGCGTAAGTGCCCGTCGCGAACCGCTTGAGCGATTCCTCAAGACAAGCAAGCGTGCGCGCATAGTCGCGCTTGTCTTCGTATGACGGGTCGATCAGCACGAGCGCGCGGCGCGGCGGCGGCGGCAAAATGGCCTTGATGCCGTCGAAGCCATCGCCTTCGTAGATCATCGCGCGGCGGCCTGCATCGCGGAAGTTATGACGCAGCACGTCGATTTCCGTGCTGTGCAACTCGTACAAACGCATGCGGTCCTGTTCGCGCATGAGCCGCCACGCGAGATACGGCGAGCCAGGATAGAAGCGCAATTCACCATCGGCGTTCAGGGCCGTGACTTCATCGACATAATCGGCGATGAGCGGCGGCAAATCCGTGCGCTCCCACAGCCGCGCGATGCCGTTTTCATACTCGGCATTCTTCGCGGCGAAGCCCTCCGTCAGCGAGTAGACGCCGGCGCCCGCATGCGTGTCGATATACCAATACGATTTGTCTTTCTGGGCGAGATGGCGAAGCATCCGGACGACGAGTGCGTGCTTCAGTACGTCGGCGTGATTTCCCGCATGGAAGGCGTGGCGGTAACTGAGCATGGCGAAAGGCCCGCGGAGGGCAACAAAAAACGAGTTCAGGGCAAACGGCGCGGCACGTCCGGCATGCGCGAAGGGCACTCATTGTAGCCGAGCGTCGCTTCGTATTCGCTGCAGTGCGACACGCCGTTCATGCACAATAGCCGCTTCCGGTCGTCCATGACTAGTCGGCCGAACGGTCTAGGTGTTCTCATGCGCGGCGTGACTCGTCCTATGCCGAACGGCCATATTGCGGCCAATGGCGTCGCATGTTGTCATTCAACTGTCAGAGAGGAGGTTCGCATGTCACAGAACGGCAAGCTCGATGGTAAAACCGCGGTCGTCACGGGCGCGGCGAGCGGCATTGGCCGCGCAATCGCAATCACGCTTGCACAAGCGGGCGCGGCAGTCGCTATCGCGGACCTAAATCAGTCAGGCGCGGATACCGTCGCCGCCGAGATTCGCGAAAAGGGCGGCAAGGCTATCGGCATCGCGATGGACGTGACGGACGAGAACGCGGTCAATCAGGGTATCGACCGGGTCGCGGCGGATTTTGGATCGGTGGATATCCTCGTGTCGAACGCGGGCATTCAGATCGTCAATCCCATCGAAAATTACGCCTACTCGGACTGGAAGAAGATGATGGCCATTCACGTCGATGGCGCCTTCCTCACGACCAAAGCCGCGTTGAAGCACATGTACAAGGACGATCGCGGCGGCGTCGTCATCTACATGGGCTCGGTGCATTCGCATGAAGCGTCGCCGCTCAAGTCCGCTTATGTGACCGCCAAGCATGGTTTGCTCGGGCTTGCGCGCGTCCTGGCAAAGGAAGGCGCAAAGCATAACGTGCGCTCGCACGTGGTGTGTCCGGGCTTCGTGCGCACGCCGCTCGTCGACAAGCAGATTCCCGAACAAGCGAAGGAACTCGGCATTAGCGAGGAAGAAGTCGTGAAGCGCGTGATGCTGGGCGGCACGGTCGACGGCGTGTTCACCACGGTGGAAGACGTCGCGCAGATGGTGCGGTTCCTGTCCGAGTTCGAGACAGCGGCGCTCACGGGGCAATCGTTCGTGGTGAGCCACGGCTGGTTCATGCAATAAGCGAAAGACACGCACGCGAGAAAGCGGAGGCATCGGCATGGCGGAAATCGACGACAGCGAAGCGCTGCAACCGGAGACTCAGAACGAAGGCGACAAGCGCATCGACTTGCCGCCTTACGAGACCATCGCGCTCATGCTGCAGGGCGGCGGTGCGCTCGGCGCGTATCAGGCGGGCGTCTATCAAGGGCTCTACGAAGCGGGCATCGAGCCGAACTGGATCGCCGGCATCTCCATCGGCGCGCTGAATACGGCGATCATCGCGGGCAATGCGCCTAAGGATCGCGTGCCGCGTCTGCTCCAGTTCTGGGAAACCATTTGTCAGCCGGCATTTGGGTTTCCATTGCCGGCGTTCATCGAGCATGCGCTGTTCGAATCGCCCGACGAGATTCGCAAGGCGTTCACCGCGTGGCAGGCGTTCGGCGCGATCGTGGAAGGGCAAAAGGGTTTTTTCGTGCCGCGCTTTCCGCCCCCTTCGCCGCTCGCGGCCGGGCTCGCCGCAGACCGCAAGTTATTACGACACGACGCCGCTTCGGGCCACGCTGGAAGGCCTGTGCGACTTCGATCGCATCAACTCGGGCGAAAAGCGCGTGTCGGTCGGTGCGGTCAACGTGGCAACCGGTAACTTCGCTTACTTCGACAATACGAAGATCAAGCTGCGCGCCGAGCATTTCATCGCGTCGGGCGCTCTGCCGCCGGGCTTTGCGGCAGTCGAGGTCGACGGCCAGTTCTACTGGGACGGCGGCCTCATGTCCAACACGCCGCTCTACGAGATTGCGCAGGCCACGCCGCGTCGCGACACACTCGCATTTCAGGTCGATCTCTGGAGCGCGCGCGGGCCGGTGCCGGACAGCATCGTCGACGTCATGGGTCGCGTGAAGGACGTTCAATATTCCAGCCGCACGCGTCTCGTGACGGATCAGATGCAGCGCTCACAGCGGTATCGCAACGTATTGCAGCATGTGCTGGATCTCGTGCCCGAGGAACTGCGCAACAACGACGAATGGTGCCGGCGCGCGGCCGAACTCGCGTGCTCGAAGCGCTACAACGTGATCCACCTGATTTACCGCCACAAGGAATACGAAGGGCATTACAAGGACTATCAATTCGGCCTTTCGACCATGCGCGAGCATTGGAGTAGCGGGCTCGACGACATTCGCCGCACGCTCGCGCATCGCGACTGGCTGAAAATGCCGAACGGCGACTCCGGCTTCATCACGCATGACATTCATCGCGACGGGAGCTGATCGTGCTCGGCGGATTTGCTTGAGTGACTCGTGCGCGCGCGTTTTTGTGACCCTTTGTATAATTCGGGCCTATCGAACACGCGTTGCCGATGGTGGCAGCCGATAACCTTCTATCCAGCCTTGAGATGAATTCCATCGCCGTTTGCTTCGTCTGTCTCGGCAACATCTGCCGGTCGCCCAGCGCCGAAGCGGTGATGCGCGATCTCGTCGAGGAGGCGAAGCTTTCGGAACGGATCATTATCGACTCGGCGGGAACGGGCGACTGGCATATCGGACATCCGCCCGACGAGCGCGCTCAACGTGCCGCAAAGAAGCGCGGCTACGACCTCTCACCGTTGCGGGGGAGGCAGATCACGGCCGAAGACTTCGCTCGCTTCGACCTGTTGATCGTGATGGACGACAAGAACGTCGCGGCGCTTACGGCGGTCTGTCCGCCGGAGCATCGCGACAAGATTCGCCTGTTGATGGAGTTCGCGACGCGTGACGACAGCCGCGTGGTCATCGACCCCTATTTCGGCGGTGACGACGGTTTCGAGCGCGTGCTCGATCAATGCGAAGACGCTTGTGAGGGGCTATTGGCGGCCTTGCGGACACAACTCGTCAGTTGAAATGGGCACGACGCGGCGGCCTTGCGCGCGGCAAGAAATAGAATTAAACAGCTACTTATCTGGTCTCGGATACTTGACTAAAACTGTGGGATATTTATACTTGACAGAAATCATCGAGTATTAGCGGTAGCCCCCAATTATGAGACTCACCACGAAAGGCCGTTTCGCCGTCACGGCGATGATCGACCTGGCATTGCGCCAGGAGCAGGGCCCGGTGACGTTGGCAGGCATCAGCCAGCGCCAGCGCATCTCGCTTTCCTATCTCGAACAGTTGTTCGGCAAGCTGCGTCGCCACGAGATCGTCGAGTCCGTACGCGGGCCGGGCGGCGGGTACAACCTCGCGCGCCGCGCCGAGAACGTCACGGTGGCCGACATCATCATCGCGGTCGATGAACCGATCGACGCCACGCAATGCGGCGGCAAGGGCACGTGCGAAGGCACAAAGCAGCACGACGGCCACTGCATGACGCACGAACTGTGGGCGACGCTCAATCAGAAGATGGTCGAGTATCTCGATTCCGTCTCGCTGAAAGATCTGGTCGATCAGCAGCGCGCTCGCGAAGGTTCGTCGTCGGTGTTGCGCGACCGCCGCGCCGAACCGGCGGGCGTCGAAGCCGCGCGTGTGGTGCCCAAGGGGCCGAATTCCATTTTCAACCTGGCTGGTTGAAGCCGCGCGGCGCGTCTCATGAAGCGCGAGTACGAGCATCCCGGCCACGTGTATTGAACGATTTTCCCGGAGCGACAGATGAATAACGACATTCCCCACCTGCCCATTTATATGGATTACAGCGCGACGACCCCCGTCGATCCGCGCGTGGTGGACAAGATGATTCCGTATCTTCGCGAGCAGTTCGGCAATCCGGCTTCGCGCAGCCATCAGTACGGCTGGGACGCGGAGCGGGCGGTCGAGGAAGCGCGCGAAAACGTCGCGGCGCTCGTCAATGCCGATCCGCGCGAAATCATCTGGACGTCGGGCGCGACGGAGTCGGACAACCTCGCGATCAAGGGCGCCGCGCACTTCTACAAGAGCAAGGGCAAGCACATCATCACGGTGAAAACCGAGCACAAGGCCGTGCTCGACACCACGCGCGATCTCGAGCGAGAAGGCTTCGAAGTCACGTATCTGGATGTCAAGGACGACGGTCTCATCGACCTGGACAAGTTCAAGGCCGCCATTCGTCCCGACACGATCCTCGTATCGGTGATGAGCGTGAACAACGAGATCGGCGTGATTCAGGACATCGAGGCGATCGGCGAGATCACGCGTGAAAAGGGCATCATTTTTCACGTCGATGCAGCGCAAGCCACCGGCAAGATCGCGATCGATCTGCAGAAGCTGAAGGTCGATCTGATGTCGTTCTCGGCGCACAAGACGTATGGGCCGAAGGGCATCGGCGCGCTGTACGTGCGTCGCAAGCCGCGCGTGCGTATCGAGGCGCAGATGCACGGCGGCGGTCACGAGCGCGGCATGCGTTCGGGCACGCTCGCAACGCATCAGATCGTCGGCATGGGCGAGGCTTTCCGTATCGCGCGCGAGGAAATGGCCACCGAGAACGAACGTATCCGCATGTTGCGCGACCGTCTGCTCAAGGGCCTGCAAGACATGGAAGAGGTGTACGTGAACGGCGACATGGAACGCCGCGTGCCGCACAACCTCAACATCAGCTTCAATTTCGTCGAAGGCGAATCGCTCATCATGGCGGTCAAGGATGTCGCGGTGTCGTCGGGTTCGGCGTGCACGTCGGCGTCGCTGGAACCGTCGTATGTGCTGCGTGCGCTCGGCCGCAACGACGAGCTGGCGCATAGCTCGATCCGCTTCACGGTCGGCCGCTTTACGACCGAGCAGGACGTCGATTACGTCATCAACCTGCTGAAGAACAAGATTGCAAAGCTGCGCGACCTGTCGCCGCTGTGGGAAATGCACAAGGATGGCATCGATATCTCGAGCATCCAGTGGGCGGCGCACTGAGCGCATCACGAATGGTTTGGCGACTGGCCGCGTGCCGGTCGAAAGAATGTTGCTCCGCCTCTCGCGGAGATAGATCACCGGAGAATTCGAATCATGGCTTATAGCGACAAGGTTCTGGACCACTACGAAAACCCGCGCAACGTCGGCTCCTTCTCGAAGGACGACGACACGGTCGGCACCGGCATGGTCGGCGCACCGGCTTGCGGCGACGTGATGAAACTGCAGATCCGCGTGGGCGCGGACGGCGTGATCGAAGACGCGAAGTTCAAGACGTACGGCTGCGGCTCGGCCATCGCGTCGAGCTCGCTCGTGACCGAATGGGTGAAGGGCAAGACGCTGGATCAGGCGCTGACGATCAAGAACACGCAGATCGCCGAGGAACTCGCACTGCCGCCCGTGAAGATTCACTGCTCGATTCTCGCCGAAGACGCAATCAAGGCAGCGGTCGCCGACTACAAGGAACGTCACGGCGTGGCGGCTCCCCAGGCCGAGCAGACGGAAGCCAAGCAACACGCGGCCTGAATGCGGCAAGAAGGTGGCGTAGGCAACGACCCTGGAATGGCGCCGGCAAGATCGGCGCCTCGGATTTCGAAGTAACGCAGCAAGTAAAGAGCGCGACGCAAAGACTATGGCAATCACGTTGACGGAGAAGGCAGCACAGCACGTGCATAAGTATCTGGCGCGACGCGGCAAGGGCGTCGGCCTGCGCCTGGGCGTGCGTACGACGGGCTGTTCGGGTCTCGCGTACAAGCTCGAATATGTCGATGAACTCGCACCGGAAGACATGGTGTTCGAGTCGGCGGGCGTGAAGGTCGTGATCGATCCGAAAAGCCTCGCCTATCTCGACGGCACCGAACTGGATTTCGCGCGTGAAGGGCTGAACGAAGGCTTTCGCTTCAACAACCCGAACGCGAAGGACGAGTGCGGCTGCGGCGAGTCGTTCCGCGTATAACCGGGCATGACGCCGACGGTATCGGCAAAAGAGGCGGCGCGTGCCGCCTTTTTCATTCGCGCTTCGACTTTGCTGCATCCTTCGAGACATCTTCCGAGTAACCGGTAATCCTCAATGGCATCGCTCAACGACAGTCACTTCGATCTCTTCGACTTGCCGCCGGTCTTCGCGGTCGATCACCAAGCGCTCGACGACGCATATCGCACCGTGCAGGCGCAAGTGCATCCGGACCGCTTCGCCTCGGCGGGCGACGCGCAACGCCGTATCGCGATGCAATGGGCGACGCGCGCCAACGAGGCTTACCAAACGCTGCGCGATCCGTTGAAGCGCGCGCGCTACATGCTGTCGCTGCGCGGTATCGATGTCGGCGCGGAAAACAATACGGCGATGGAACCCGCGTTCCTCATGCAGCAAATGGAATGGCGCGAGAATATCGAGGATGCGGCCGGCGCGAAGAATATCGGCGCGCTCGAATCCTTGCTCGACGAATTGCGCGATGAAGAACGCGTGCGCTTCACCAAGCTCGAAGCGCTGATCGACAGCAAGTCGGATCAGGCGGCAAGCGAGGCGGTGCGGCAACTGATGTTCATCGAACGCGTGGCGCATGAAATCGGCACGCAGATCGAGCGGCTCGAAACCGCCTGACGTACAAGAGCCTCAGGCGCCGCACACAACCCCATAAGATCAACGATGGCTTTACTGCAAATCTCAGAACCCGGCATGGCGCCCGCACCGCATCAGCGGCGCGTGGCGGTCGGCATCGATCTCGGCACGACGAACTCGCTCGTGGCGGCCGTGCGCAACAGCGTGCCCGAAGCGCTTCCCGACGAGGACGGCCATGTGCTGCTGCCGTCGGTGGTGCGCTATCTGGAGAAGGGCGGACGGCGCATCGGCCGCGTCGCGAAGGAAGAAGCGGCCATCGATCCGCGCAATACGATCGTGTCCGTCAAGCGCTTCATGGGCCGAGGCAAGAGTGAGGTGGAGGGCGCGGAGAACGCGCCGTACGATTTCATCGACGCGCCCGGCATGGTGCAGATTCGTACGATCGACGGCGTGAAGAGCCCGGTCGAGGTGTCGGCCGAGATTCTCGCCACGCTGCGTTATCGCGCGGAAGATTCGCTTGGCGAAGATCTGGTCGGCGCGGTCATCACCGTGCCCGCTTATTTCGATGAGGCCCAGCGCCAGGCCACCAAGGACGCCGCGAAGCTCGCCGGACTCAACGTGCTTCGACTGCTGAACGAACCGACCGCGGCGGCCATCGCTTACGGTCTCGACAACGCATCGGAAGGTCTGTACGCGGTCTACGATCTCGGCGGCGGTACCTTCGATCTGTCCATTCTCAAGCTCACCAAGGGTGTCTTCGAAGTACTCGCGGCCGGCGGCGATTCCGCGCTCGGCGGCGACGATTTCGACCACGTGCTGTATCGGCATGTGATTGCGCAGGCGGGCGTCGAAGTCACTTCGCCCGAAGACGTGCGGCTCTTGCTGGACCATGTGCGAGTCGCGAAGGAAGCGCTTTCGTCGGCCGATGAAACGCGCGTCCAGGCCACGCTTTCGGACGGCCGCGTGATCGATGTCGCCGTGACCGAAGCGCAGTTCGACACGCTCACCGAAGCGCTCGTCGCGCGCACGCTCGGACCCACGAGAAAGGCGCTGCGCGATGCCAAGGTCGCGCCCGCCGAGATCAAGGGCGTGGTGCTGGTCGGCGGCGCGACGCGCATGCCGGTGATCCGCCGCGCGGTGCAGACGTATTTCGGCCAGCCGCCGCTCGTCAATCTCGACCCGGATCAGGTCGTGGCGCTCGGCGCCGCGATTCAGGCCGATCTGCTCGCCGGCAACCGTCGCGGCGAAGGCGACGACTGGCTCTTGCTCGACGTGATTCCGCTGTCGCTCGGCGTCGAAACCATGGGCGGTCTCACCGAAAAGATTATTCCGCGCAATTCGACGATCCCGACCGCGCGCGCGCAAGACTTCACCACGTTCAAGGACGGCCAGACCGCAATGGCGATCCACGTGGTCCAGGGCGAACGCGAACTCGTGTCCGACTGCCGCTCGCTCGCGCGTTTCGAATTGCGTGGCATTCCGCCGATGGCGGCGGGCGCCGCGCGCATCCGCGTGACGTATCAGGTCGATGCCGACGGCTTGCTGTCCGTTTTCGCGCGCGAGCAGATTTCGGGCGTGGAAGCGTCGGTGGTGGTAAAGCCGTCCTACGGTCTCGCCGATGACGACGTCGCGCGCATGCTCGAGGAAAGTTTCAAGACCGCCGAGACCGACATGCAGGCTCGCGCGCTGCGCGAGGCACAGGTCGATGCAGAACGGCTGGTCGAAGCCACGCACGCGGCGCTCGCGGCAGACGCCGAGTTGCTCGACGAGAGCGAACGCGCGCAGATCGAAACGCTGGCGGAAGAACTCGCGACCATCGCGAAGGGCGATTCGGCGCAACGTATCGAAGACGCGACCAAGGCGCTTTCCGTTGCAACCGACGAATTCGCCGCGCGCCGCATGAACAAGAGCATTCGCCGCGCACTCGCCGGCCGCAAGCTCGACGATGTCTGATCCATTCGGAAATTCACGGAAAACTTAAGTCCATGCCTCAAATCGTTGTGCTTCCTCACGTGGAGCTTTGCCCGGACGGCGCGGTCATCGACGCCGATATCGGCAAGAGCATCTGCGACAATCTGCTGGAACACGGTATCGAGATCGAGCACGCCTGCGAGAAGTCGTGCGCGTGCACGACCTGCCACGTCATCATCCGCGAGGGCTTCAACGCGCTCGAACCGTCGGAGGAAGACGAGGACGATCTCCTCGACAAGGCGTGGGGCCTCGAACCGACATCGCGGTTATCATGTCAGGCAATGGTGCCGGCCGACGAGGATCTGGTGGTCGAGATCCCGCGCTACACCATTAACCACGCCAAAGAAAATCACTGACGGAGGCTCGCTCATGAAGTGGACAGATACTCAAGAGATCGCAATGGCCTTGACCGATGCGCATCAAGATATCGATCCCCAGTATGTGCGTTTCACGGACTTGCATCGCTGGGTGACGGAGCTGGTTGGTTTCGACGACGATCCGCAGAGCTCCAATGAAAAGATTCTCGAAGCCATTCAGGCTGCGTGGATCGAAGACGCGGATTATTGATCGCGTTGGTATCGTCTAAAAGACGGCGACTCTCGAAAGAGGTCGCCGTTTTATTTTGAGCGCGCGGCATTTCACCATATTGATTTTCCTCATTCCCTTGCCGCTTTAATCTTGACAGAACTTGACGTTGTGCGCGTTGTTGACGGTCTTTCCCGCACTTAAAATCGCGCCCACTGCCTTCTGTCAGTCAATGCCGGATTCGATTCATCGCCCAGCGACGTTTCGTATTGCAAACAAATTTTACATGCCCGCGTGAAGGCGGCGTGTGGCCGTCTCCATGCTGGACGGCCTGTGGCGATCACTTGAGGAGAAGTACATGGGGAAACTCGACCTGTCGCGTCGTGGTTTTCTGAAAGCGGCTGCACTCGCGGGCGTTTCGGTATTCGTCGCGCCCTTAGGCAGCCGTGCGTTCGCCGCGTTGTTCGAAGAGAAGATACTCACGCCCGTTCAATGGGATGCCACGAACGGAAGCGCAAAGTTTCGTATCGACGGCATGGCAAAAGTAACGGGCGCGAAGGTCTTCGCGCGCGACATCCGCGCGGCCGACATGCCGCATTGGCCGCAGCAACAATCGCACGCGCTGATCCTGCGCGTGACGCGGGCCGACTGTCTGTACGAAGGCTTCGATCTGTCGGTGCTCGGCGATGCGCTGAAGCCCGATCGCGTAGTCACCGCGGAAGATCTCGCGCGCGACAAGCTCGCCTTCCCCGCGTTCTATGGCGACGACATGTTCCTGCCGGCCGGGAAGACGCCCGCGTATCTCGGCCAGGCCGTTGCGATGCTGATTTATCACGACTTCGCGCGCTTCCGTTTCGCGAAGGAAAAGCTCCAGTTCCGCGATGGCGTGATCCGTTACGGCGCAACGACGGGTCCGCTCGAGCGCGATCCGTGGGCGTCGTTTCGCTTCGTGCGCGTCGGCGGCAAGACGCCTTTCGACGAAGACACGTTTTCGAGCCTGAAGAACACGCCGCTCTTTCCGCACATGATGAAGAAGCGCGCGCCCGTCTGGGCCGACGCTCATGAACACGGCAAGCTCGACGAGCAGGGCATGTTCCACGCGCAAAGTATTGCCGACCAGCTCGATCATCCGCCGGCGGACTGGCTCGTCGTGGATCGCGAATACAAGACGCAATCGGTCGATACGGCCGCGCTCGAGCCCGACAACGCGAATTGCTGGTACGACGCGGCGACTCAGTCGCTGCACATGGTCGTCCCGACGCAAGGTCCGCACGAAGTCGCGGAAAGCGCTGTTGAGATGGCGGCCAAGTCGCATTTTCCAGTGAAGAACCTGTTCCTGCATCCGTGCTACACGGTGGGCTACGGTTCGAAGGATCACTTCAACGTGCCGTTCTACGGTCTCGTCGCGGCCATGTATGGCGAGGGCCGTCCCGTGCGCCTGGCTTTCGACCGCTTCGAACAGTTCCAGAGCTCGCTCAAGCGTCACGCGTTCGACATGCGCTATCGCATGGCGATCGACAAGAACACCGGCCTCATTCAAGCCTTCAAGGGCGACTTCGAAGCGAACGGTGGCGGACGCTGCAACTTCTCGCCATCGGTCGCGATGGTCGGCGCGACCGCGGCGCAGTCGATCTACTACATTCCGCAGAGCGATCTGACCGCGATCGCGATTGCCTCGCGCGCGGTCGATGCCGGTTCGGCGCGCGGTTACGGCACGCTGCAAAGCATGGCCGCGACCGAGATGATGATCGACGAGATCGCGCAGAAGCTCGATATCGACCCGATCGATTTTCGCCTGAAGAACGTGTTCCGCACCGGCATGAAGAACACGCAAGGCGCCATTCCCGCCGGCGCGTTGCGCGCCGAGGAAGTGCTGCGTCGCGCGAAGGAACTGCCGCTGTGGACCGAACGCATGCGGCGCAAGAGCGATTTCGAGGCGGCGCATCCGGGAATGCGCTATGGCATCGGCTTCGCGTGTACGCAGAAGGACTTCGGTACGGGCGCGGAAAGCGCCTTCGCGAAAGTGGAGTTCACGGCCGACGGGCGCATCGCGTTGAGTCACTCGGGCGCGGAGATCGGCACCGGCACGTCGACCTCGCAGGCCCTCGCGGTCGCGAAGTGGCTCGGCAAGCCCGCCGTCGAGGTGCATATGGCGATCATCGACTGGACGGATCTGCCGGTCGTGACGAGCGGCGATCCGTACATCATGTCGCAAGCCGAGCAGGATCGCTTGAGCGCGAATCCGCGCTGGTCGCCCGCGTACATGTCGCCGGCCAGCGCGACGAATTCCGCCTTCTACTTCACGCACGCCACGCATGAAGCGGCGCGCGTCGTGTTCCGTCACGGCATCTGGCCCGCCGCGCTCGCGCTCTGGGGGCAGGGTATCGGCGGCGGTCAGGCGACCTCGTACGTCGTGCGTGTGGAAGATGCGCGCTGGGTCGACGGCAAGCTGGCGGCCGACGGCATGGAGCCGCTTGCCTTCGACGTGCTCGCGAAGAAGGCGCATGAACTCGGGCTCGTCACGGGCGCTGCGGTGCATACCTTCAATCGCTGGCAGTGGAGCGAGGCGCAGTTCGATATCGCGGGCACCGTCGATCAGGTACCGCTCGACGGACTCTCGGTGCGCTTCGGCAGCGCCGATGCCGCCAACGGCAAGCAACGCGGCAAGGCCACGGCCAACGGCTATACCGTGCTCGATCGCAAACGCGTGTTCATCCCGCCCGTGCAGCGCAACAACGCCGCGGTCACGTATTACAGCGCGGTCGGCACGCTCGTCGAACTTGCTATCGACTCGGCCAGCGGCAAGGTCGATCTGCTCTCGCATCATTCGATCATGGAATGCGGCAATCAGATCGCGCCGCAACTCGTCTCCGGGCAGTTGCAAGGCGGCCTCGCGATGGGCATCGGCCACGCGCTGCACGAGTATCTGCCGCTTTACGAAGACGGTCCCGGCAACGGCACGTGGAACTTCAACCGCTATCACTTGCCGCTCGCAAGCGATGTCGCCGTCTGGAAGCAAACCAGCGAAGTGTTGCCGCCGCTTTCCGAAACCGATCCGCCTAAAGGCATCGCCGAAGTGGTGATGATTCCGGTGGTCGGAGCCATCGTCAACGCGATCGCGCATGCGATCGGACATCGATTCACCGATCTGCCGGTGAGCCCGCAAAACATTCAGGAGGTGCTCGCATGACGGCCATCCCATCCGCCGCGGGCGTCGAATCGCGCTCGCTCTCCATGACGATCAACGGCAATAAGGTCGGCCCGATGCAGGTGCCATCCGGCTTGCCGATGATCGATTTCCTGCACGAGTATCTCGGCCTGACCGGTTCGCGTCTCGGCTGCGGGCAGGGCATCTGCCACGCGTGCGTCGTGATCGTCGACCGGGCCGATGGCACGAGCGAGGAAGTGCGTTCGTGCATCAACGGCGCGCATTTCTTCGACGGCAAGAACGTGCGGACCGTCGAGGGACACGCGAAGCGCAACGAGCAGGGCGAAGTCGTCGAACTGGCGCCCGTGCAGCAGAAGTTCCTGGAACATTTCAGCTTCCAGTGCGGCTATTGCACGCCGGGTTTCGTCAACGCGACGATGGTCCTGCTCGACAACCTGAAGCGCGATCCCATCGCGAAGGATCAGATCGAAGCGACCATCATGTCGGCGCTCGACAGCCACATCTGCCGTTGCACAGGTTACGTGCGCTACTACGAAGCCGTGAAGGAACTGGTGCTCACGACGCCCGGCCTGGTGAAGGACACAGCATGACGAGACTGAATGTAACTCGCTTCGTGTCGCGCTGCGTCGTGCGGCTGATTCCACTCGCGCTTGCCGCTTTCGCGTTGAGCGCGTGCGGCGACCGTCGGGACGCGCCCGTTCACATCGCGAGCTCGCCCGAGCAGATCGCGCGTGGACGCTATCTCGCGCATGCGGCGGATTGCGCCGCATGCCACACGGCGAACGGCGGCGCGCCGTTCGCGGGCGGCGTGAAGCTGCAATCGCAGTTCGGCACGTTCTACGGCACCAACATCACGCCCGATACGAAGTACGGCATCGGCTCTTATAGCGCCGACGACTTCTACGCCGTGCTGCATGAAGGCAAGTCGCCGAATGGCAAGCTGTATCCGGCGATGCCTTATACGTCGTATCGACAGATCACGCGCGAGGACAGTGACGCCCTTTACGCGTATCTGATGGCGCAAAAGCCGGCAGCCGTGCCGAGTGTCAAGCCGGTCCTCTCGTTTCCCTACAACGTGCGCTTCGCCGTGCGTTTCTGGGACATGCTGTTCTTGAACGACACCTTGCCGGATGCGTCGCAGGGACAATCGGCGGACTGGACGCGCGGGCGCTATCTGGCCAACGCGCTCGGCCATTGCGCCGAGTGCCACACGCCGCGTGGTGCCTTCGGCCAGTTGCAGGATGCGAAAACGCTGCAAGGCGAAGCCCTCGGCCGTGTCGGCGCGCCCGACATCACGCCGCAAGCGCTTGCCGCGCGTGGCTGGAATGCCGCCGATCTGCAGACTTTCTTCGCGACGGGCGTCGCGCGGCAAGGCTCGGCTTATGGCGAGATGCATCCCGTGATCTATCTGAGCACGCAGCATCTGGATTCCAACGATCTGCGCGCGCTCGCCACGTATCTGCTCGGCGACAAGCCGCAGGCAGCCGCGCCGCTCGCCGCCATTCAGTCGGGCGACGCCACGCGGCTCGCTGCGGGCCGCTCGCTCTATCTGGATTCTTGCGCGGGTTGTCACGGGCACGAGGGCGAGGGCAAGCCGCACGTCACGGTAGCGATGAACGGCAACTCGACCTTGCGTCTGGCCGATCCGCGCAACCTGATCGTGTCGATGCTCGATGGCATAAAGGCGCAGCCGTTCCCGCACGGCGAGGCCATGCAGGACATGCCTGGATTCGCGGGCACGTATAGCGACGAGCAGATCGCCGAACTGGCGAATTATCTTCGCGCAACGTGGGGCGGACAGCCTGCCGAGATCACTGCAGACAAGGTGAAGTCGCTGAGGTAGTCGCGGTCTTCCGCAGCGCGAACGAAAGAGGCCACGGCTCGGCGAGCGTGGCCTCTTTTGCTTGGGGTTTGCCGCGCATTCGAGCACCCAAGTCGCCGTGACGTCGTTGGGCGACAGTGTGTCGCTCGATCGATTCTTCGCGTTGGGTTTCAAACGCTCGCCGCGCACCCGAGCACAGGAACCGCCGTGGTATCCGAGCGCCGGCGCGCTCATGCTCCGCGCTGCATTACCCAGGCAGAAGACTTCTCAAACGCGCACGCCGCGTTCGACGAGCTGCCGCTGCAACGCTGGCCACATCTTCGCGACCGCTTCCTCGCCCGCCAAAATCGATGCGTTGCGCTGGCTGAAGTCGCTGCTGCTCATGGCATTGAGATTCGGCCGGATGACCGCGTCCGCGTACTTGTCGAGTTCATAAGCCTTGATGGTCTGGCCCATGATCGTGAAGGTCTGCATGAGCACGTCGAACGAGCTTTGCGTGAGGCCGCTTTCGGGACGCGCCGAAATATCCACGGCGATCACGAAGTCCGCGCCCATCTTGTGCGCGAATGCGGCGGGTACGGGACTCACCAGCCCGCCATCGACATATTCGTGGTCGCCGATCTTCACCGGCTCGAAGATCGACGGCACGCTGCACGACGCGCGCACCGCGATGCCCGTGTTGCCGCGCTGAAAGAGGATCGGCTGACCATTCCGAAGGTCGGTCGCGACGATGCCAAGCGGCTTCGCCATCTTCTCGATCGGACGATTGTCGAGCGTCTTGTTGAGGTAGTTCTGCAGCGCCACGCCTTGCAAGATGCCGCGCGTGCGAAAAGGCATGGCCCAGTCGCTGATCGAGGCTTCGTCCATGGTGAGCGCGAGCTTGTTGATGGCGATGCCGTTCATGCCCGACGCATACAGTGCCGCGATGACCGAGCCCGCGCTCGTGCCCGCCACGAGATCGACCGGCACGTTGCGCGCTTCGAGCGCCTTGATCACGCCGATATGCGCGAAGCCGCGCGCCGCGCCGCCACCGAGCGCAAGCCCGATGCGAACGGGCGCTTGCCGCTGGATATCCGTTTTGGGCGGCGGCGTGCTCGTGGTCGTGGTCGACGTGGCGTTGCCGCCCGTGGCGGTCGTGCACGCGGTCACGACGGATGACAGCGCCGCGAGCGAAAACGCGCGGCGCGAAAGCGAAAGACGGGATGACGATGGCTTCAAGTTGAACTCCGGGCGCGCCTTGCTGCTTTGAACGTGCCTTGGCCGGTATCGGCAAAAAGGCGCGGACATCATAAAACAAAGGCGCACGGACCGGCACAAAGCAGGCCGCGAGTATAATTCCGGTTCACTTTGACGAAGCGCCGGCCGCGTGATCCAGCCGCACGAACGCTTCCGAATCAGCCGTCATTGGACACTTCTCGTCTGCTTTGAGGCGCGTAGAGCGCGCATCGGCTTCGAGCGAGACAGACGCCATCCATCGAGTAAAACCGCAATGACCACCCAAGTCCGTACCCGCTTCGCACCGAGCCCGACCGGTTTCATCCATCTCGGCAACATCCGCTCCGCGCTCTATCCCTGGGCGTTCGCGCGCAAGATGAAGGGCACCTTCGTGCTGCGCATCGAGGACACCGATGTCGAGCGCTCCACCGAAGCCTCGGTCGATGCGATTCTCGAAGGCATGGCCTGGCTCGGCCTCGATTTCGACGAAGGTCCGTTCTATCAGATGCAGCGCATGGAGCGTTATCGCGAAGTGGTCGCGCAGATGCTGGAGAAGGGGCTCGCGTATCACTGCTATATGTCGACCGAGGAGCTCGATGCCCTGCGCGAGCGTCAGCGCGCTGCGGGCGAAAAGCCGCGTTACGACGGCACGTGGCGTCCCGAGCCGGACAAGGAGTTGCCGCCGGTTCCCGAAGGCGTGGAGCCGGTGGTGCGCTTTCGCAATCCGCTGACGGGCGTGGTCGCGTGGGACGACGCCGTGAAGGGCACGGTCGAGATCTCGAACGAAGAACTCGACGATCTCGTCATCGCGCGTCCCGACGGTACGCCGACCTACAACTTCTGCGTGGTCGTCGACGACCTCGACATGCAGATCACGCACGTCATTCGCGGCGACGATCACGTGAACAACACGCCGCGTCAGATCAACATCCTGCGCGCGCTCGGCGGTGAAGTGCCGGTTTACGCGCATTTGCCGACGGTGCTGAACGAGCAGGGCGAGAAGATGAGCAAGCGTCATGGCGCCATGGCCGTGACCGGTTATCGCGACAACGGGTATCTGCCCGAGGCGGTCGTGAACTATCTCGCACGCCTCGGCTGGTCGCATGGCGATGCGGAAATCTTCTCGCGCGAACAGTTCGTCGAATGGTTCGACCTAGAGCATCTGGGCAAGTCGCCGGCGCAATACGACCACGACAAGCTCAACTGGCTCAATGCGCATTACATCAAGGAAGCGGACAACGGTCGCCTCGCGGAACTCACGCGGCCGTTCTTGCGCGAGGCGGGTATCGAAGCGAGCGCGATCGAGAACGGCGCGCCGCTGGAGCTGGCGATCGGGCTTTTGAAGGACCGCGCATCGACGGTGAAGGAAATCGCCGATAACGCCGTGATGTTCTATCGCGAGCCCACGATCGATCCCGAAGCGCGCAAGCAGCACGTCACCGATGCAGTGCGGCCGGCCATCGCCGATTTGCGCGCGGCGCTCGCCGAAGCGGAGTGGAGCAAGGAAGCGATCGCCGCGGCCGTGAAGGCTACGCTTGCCGCGCACAAGCTCAAGATGCCGCAACTCGCGATGCCGGTTCGCTTGCTGGTTGCAGGCACGACGCACACGCCGTCCCTCGACGCCGTGCTTGCGCTCTTCGGCCGCGAAGCCGTTTTGCGTCGGCTGGAACTGGCCGCAAGCTGACTGAAGACGCAAAGCCGCGCGCGATGAATGCCAGCGATGCATGCATTGCGCGCAAATGCATGAAGAGAGGTAAAAAATTTCGCTACGAGCGTCAAAGGGTATTTACAACTTCAAAAATGGCCTATAGAATCTCGTTTCTGTTCTGCAAGGGGGTATAGCTCAGCTGGGAGAGCGCTTGCATGGCATGCAAGAGGTCAGCGGTTCGATCCCGCTTACCTCCACCAAGAATGGTTTTGCAGGGCAGGTGGTATTGTTTGTATGGTTTCCAGCGTTTCGGAAGTCGCAAAAAATACTTCACAAGTAACATCAGGTTGTATAGAATTTCGGTCTTCGCTGCTTGCGGCAAGTTGTTAAGCCCAGAGCGAATGATTAAGTAGCAAAGACAGATACACAAGTTTCTGTCCCCTTCGTCTAGAGGCCTAGGACATCACCCTTTCACGGTGAGTACAGGGGTTCGAATCCCCTAGGGGACGCCAGCACATCGGCGGCTGCTAGTAAGAAGCGCTGCCTGGAAGTAAGCGCTGGAGCGGTAGTTCAGTTGGTTAGAATACCGGCCTGTCACGCCGGGGGTCGCGGGTTCGAGTCCCGTCCGCTCCGCCAACGCATTGCAAGCAGGAAGACTCCGGCTGATAAGCCGGATTTTTTTTCGCTGCGCTGTGTCGATAGTTTAGTTTTAGTAGGTTGAAGTCCCCTTCGTCTAGAGGCCTAGGACATCACCCTTTCACGGTGAGTACAGGGGTTCGAATCCCCTAGGGGACGCCAGAACATCGGCGGCTGCTGTAAAAGCGCTGCAATCGGTGAACGAGTTGGAGCGGTAGTTCAGTTGGTTAGAATACCGGCCTGTCACGCCGGGGGTCGCGGGTTCGAGTCCCGTCCGCTCCGCCAGCTAGTTGAGAAAATCCAGCCTTCGGGCTGGATTTTTTTTGGGCTCGTTTTTTCGCTTGCGTCAGGTCCCGCGCACCGAATCCTGCGCAAACATCGATTTGTCGATTGCCAGCAGGCGCGCACTGTCATAGTGTTTAGGGCACCTCCTCGTGCCCGTCCCGCGTGCGATGCTCGACCCGACCGAAGACCTCTCTCTGTTCCAGTTGCGCCAGGCGTCGATGGCGGATTTCGCTTTCGCCGAAGCGCTCACGCACGACAACATGGTCGGCTACTATCGTCGTCACAATCTCGTGTGGCGGGGCGACCTGTTTCTGTCGAGCTGGCGCGAGTCGGAGAACTTCATCCTGCAGGCGGACGGCGTGCCTATTGGTGTCATGCGCGTGACGGAGGAAGACGACTCGCTGCATATTCGTGACGTGCAGATCGCGCAGGGCTTTCGCGGACGCGGCGCAGGCACCTTCCTGCTGAACACGGCGCATCGCTGGGCGCGTGCGCGAGGGCTCGCCGAATGCCAGTTGCGCGTATTCGTCGACAACCCCGCCGCGCGCCTGTACGTGCGTCTGGGCTATCGTCCGGCGGGACCGCGACTCGCCTTGCTCGGTTCGATCCGGCACATGGTGCGCCGCGTTTAGGCGTCGTCCATCGGGCGTTCGTCGTGGCCCGTTCCCGCATCACGCGAAAAAAACGCGCGAGGACTTTGCCCGAAAGCGCGGCGAAACATCGCCGAAAACGCGCTCTGACTTTGATAACCCAATTCCCGTGCGACTTGCGCTAGCGGTCGTCCCTGGCTCAGAAGCGGAATGGCGCGTGCGAGCACGGCCTGCTGGCGCCATTGCGAAAAGCTCACGCCGAGCTCGCGCCTGAAGAGCCGCGCGATGGTGCGCGTGCTCGCCCCGGCTTCCGACGACCATCGTTCGAGATCCGAATGCGACGGGTCGCTCAGCACGGCGTCGCAGAGCGCGCGCAGGCGCTTGTCATTGGGCATCGGCACGGAAAGCGGAAGTGGCTGCGAGCGGATGATTTCATCGAGCGCAAGCGTGCCGAGCAGCCGCTCACGCTGGCGGGAAATCGCGTCTTCGTCGAGTGCGGCGATCACCTCGCGCAGCAGCGGCGACACTTCCACCACGCGGCACGCGCCGAGGCCAGGCGGCACGACGCTGGCGTCGACGTAAAGGGTGCGTAGATACGCGTCCTCGACGATCACGACTTCATGCGTCACGTTCGGCGGCACCCAGATCGCACGGGAAGGCGGCACCATCCACGTCGAATCGGCGGTTGCCACGCGCAGCACGCCGCGTGACGTGTACGCAACCTGCGCCCACGGATGTGTATGCAGCGCGATTCGCACGCCATACGGCACGGGCCGCGAGCGCACGCGGATCGGATGATCGCGGGTCGGCGAATGTTCGACTGGAATGTCGAGGTGCTCGACATTCTCGCTGGATGGATTCGTGTCGACGAACGTAGTCATGGATCGCCTTTCGGGCGGAAGCTTGGACGGCCCGCCGGCAGCGCATTTTCGCGGGGCATAATGCGCGGATCGTTCAACGCCACGAATGGAGCGGCATTCTCCGATGCAATACGTCTTTGTGTACGGCACCCTGCGCGCGGGCGAAGCCAATGATATCAATCGCGCGGCAGAGCGCCATGATCTGGCGACACCGGAATATCTGGGCGCGGCGCACGTGCGCGGTCATCTTTTCGATTTCGGCGCTTATCCCGGACTAGTGCTCGATGACGATACCGGTGCGCCGATTCGTGGCGATATCTTTCGAATCGAAGAATCGCTTGTGCCTGTGCTCGATGAAATCGAAGAGGTGTATCCCGGTGTGGAAGGACTGTTTCGCTCGCACCGGATGCATGTCGAAGTGGAACTGGATGGCACGAGAACGCGCATCGATTGCCTGATGTACCCCGTCTCGGCGCAATCAGTTGCAGGACTACCGAAGATATCAAGCGGCGATTGGCTCGTTCGCTGATTACGCTGCGCCCGAGGTGCTCACGCACCAGAGCGCAGCGCGACAGAACTAGCCGTGCGGCCGGAAGCGAACTTACTGGCTCGAACCGGTCGTCGACTTGCCGTGCGACTTCTTGTGATGACTACCCGACTTATGCATAGGCTGCGAATGCATGCCTTGCATACTGTCTTGCTGCGACGATTGCAGAGCTTGTGCGCGCGATTCGACGTCCGCGATCTTCGCGGGATCGGTGCTCATCGTCACGCCTTGCTCGCTTTGAGCATAGGCCACCGATGCAAGCGCGCTCAACGACAACAGAACAGCCACGGACACTTTCTTCATTTTAACCTCCTGGTGACAGTTGAATCCGGGAATCGCCTGTCCGATCCGGGTATTGCCGCATAGTTCGGAGCAAAATCCAGTCCCGCATCGCACGGAGGTGCTTCGCTACCCGAACGTCTTCGGCAATGCGCTTCGGACCGTACCCATCGTAGACCCCGATTCGGGCAACGACGTGTCGAATCACGATTCCTGGCCGGCCCTCGAAAAGCCGGTGCGCGATCTTACAGGTGCGGCTCGTTGCTAGCTAGTCCTGACTAAACCTCGCGCAATCGATTCACGCATTCGGCCAGCGCCTTCAATAAAGACGCAGCCAGCGATACACCTCGAAGCGCGCCATGCCCACGAGTTCGTGCGCCGCAAGCTCGCTGTTCTCGAAGCTGCGGAAGCGGGGCAGAAGTGTGACGGAGTTATGTCGCACATCTGAAACGTAGGCCTGCGGACGATAACCGAATGCGTCGAACGCGGCCAGCGAGCGTCGCATGTGGTACGCCGACGTAATGACGATCAAATCGCTGTCATGTGCATCACCCAGAATGGCGGCGACATTACGCGCGTTCTGATAAGTGTTGAGGCTTTGATTTTCGCGGATGAGATCGCCGGGCGCGACGCCCTGCGCAAGCACGTAAGGCGCGTAATTGTCCGCTTCGGCCTGACCGTGGTTTTGCGGGTCGCCGCCGCTCAGGATCAATCGACACGACGCACCGGACGCGCGGCACTCCCGGTACAACTTCGCCGCCGCCGCAATGCGCGGGATCGAATCCGCTTTCGGGATGAGCCCCGTGCCTTCCCTGTCCGTTCCGCCGCCCATCAGAACGATGTCGGTCTTGGGTGCGAAGTCCGGCGTGATCGTCTGATCAAAGCCCTGTTGCGCCAGATTGAGCAAAGGCCCGGCGAACCATCCGCTACCGCACGCCCACGCCAAAATGACGGTGAGAACGGCAATCTGGACGCGGCGGCGTCGCCAAAGCGCAAATAATGCAAAAAAAAGCAGCAATAAAGTAAATAGAACCAATTTGATTGGGGTAACGTATTGGTTTGAGGACAATTCGTTCCGTCATCGCGGACTTCGGGAACGCATCGGCGGGTGTCGCAGTAAAGCGCGTGATTAGCGCGCTCTCAACGGGGGCTTGTAATAGAAAGCAGCACCTAACGCAAGCGGCGGCCAAACATTCGCCAGCAAGCTGATCATGCTTGGCAACGCGAAATTCGGCGCGCCGCGTTTAGTCGACGTCGCGGACCGTCTTGCGACCGTCACGAGCGTCGTCATGGCTGCACAGGAAGACAGAACGAGATGACCACGTATTCTAACGAAGCCGTACTCGAAGCACTTCGCCGAGCGCAGTATCGTCAGGTTCCCTGGGCAAAACGTCCCAAAGGTTTCGACCTTCTGCGCGCCCTCGGGCTGCTCGAACTCACGAGACAGCGCACCGTTGCGCCAGCGCCGGGCTTTCATGCACCCGTGGATATCGCTGTTGTAACCGAGCGCGGGAAAAACGAATTCAACCGGCTTTGCCGCGACGAACGTTCGATCGACTGGGACTTGAGACGCAGCGAACCTTATTCGTTCGGCGGCCAGGAAGTCGTAGTCGAGGCGAGAGCCTGAACGGCGAGTGCTTGGAGCTGAGACTGATCGGCTGACGAGCCGAGGGATCGTCGTCGTCAGTCTTGTCCGCCGGGCTTCTTCTCGGGCGTCCGGTCTTTCCCGTGGCTTCACACTGGCGCGGACGAAAAAAATCCCGTTTCGCACGGGAATGGTCCAGCACTTTGTTACGCAAACGCGCGTCCGTCAATGATGCCGTCCCTGGCTCTCCCTTTCGGAATCGGGACGCGCGCGCACATTGCTCGCGATATCGCCGCGCAGATCGCCACGCGGAGCGGGCGGCGTCACATCGCGCGTCCGGGCGATATCCTGCGGCGCGCTCATGGCCGCTCTCGTATTCAGATGCAAATCCGACCCCGGCGGCGGCCGGGCTTGCCCAGATGCCGCCGCGCTCGTCAGCGCGCCGAGCGCACCGCAAGCGAGCAGTATCGATACCTTCATGGCGAGTCCCCTCAAACCCAAACCGGGCCTGTTAGTCCACTCACCAAACTATGCTTTGCGCAGCCAACACGCTGTAAGCAATGGTAAAGAGTTGTTTCTCCGCCGTTTTAGCTGAGCCTCGCCAGTTTTTTTGGCGAGCCATACTATGACCGGCGAGAAAGGCCGGCACGCAAAGAAGGGCGTGCGCGGCGAACATTGGCGGAAGGTGATGCCTCGCGGGCCGAACGCCCGCGTGCAGGGAATGAAGCGAAACTGAGCCGAAACAGGGAATGTATGGAAATCAGCCTGCTTCGAGCGGAGCAGATAGATCAGGCCATCTTGGCCGGGGCGCGCCACGATTCCGGGTTGGTCCAGAATGCACCGCGCAGACGATCGCGGCTCGGCGGCGCGGGCGGCTTGGCTGCGCTCGAACCAATGCGTCCGCGCAGCGAGACTTCGCGGCCATTGCTCGACAAACGCTTCACGATTTCGGCAAGCGTGCCGTCCGCCTGCCATTCGTCGAAACGGCGGCGGCAAGTAGGGGGCGAAGGATAACGCCCGGGCAGCTTCGACCAGCCTTCACCCGTCGAGAGCACCCACAGCACGGCGTTGACCACCGAACGCGCTTCGACGCGCGGACGGCCGCGCCGCTCACTGCGCGCTGGCTCGGAACAGAACAAAGCCTCAACCAGCGCCCACTCGTTATCTCTCAAATCGTCGAACAGCACCATATCTCACCTCAGCGAAGCTAACCCCGGTGCGCTGCCCCGCGCCGCGCACTCTGGTCGGAATCCGATGAACGAATTACCAGGAGAGAGTCGGAACGGTGCGGCAGACGATTGTTTCTGAATGCCTCGTCGCCCGACCTCTGTGCGCAATGAAATGCGAGAACCGTGCCATGCGCGTCGCAAAATCCGGGAAACCCGCATGGCAGTAGGCTGACGCAACGCCAGCATGGCCCGTATCAGACCCGAAACGAGCCGGATAAGAAATCGGGACAATCACCAATCCTGTGCAGAGAGCCCATCCAGCGTGCGTTTTCGCAATTATGCTGCACCGCAGCGAAACGTACGTTCGGAGGATTCGGCGTGATTGCCGCCGCTATAATCCGTATGAAACGGGCTTATTGATGAACGTCGGGAATGAACGGATCGCTGAACGTGACGCTGCGCCAGTTGCGCGTCTTTATCGAGGTGTCGCGGTTGCGTAGTTTCAGCCGCGCGGGCGATGAAATCGGCCTGACGCAGTCGGCGGTCAGCCGATGCGTGCGCGAGCTGGAAGGGGAAATCGGGCTGAAGCTCATCGACCGGACGACGCGCGAAGTGCAGTTGACGGATGTCGGCGTCAATCTCGTCGGCACGGTGTCCCGGCTGATTGCCGACCTCGACTCCGCGCTCCACGAAGTGCGCGAATTGGGGCAACAAAAGCGCGGCCGGGTGATCGTCGCGGCGAGCCCGACAGTCGCGTGCCGGCTGATGCCGCGCGTGATTGCGTCGTGTCTGCGAGAATTTCCGCTCGTCACATTGATTCTGCGAGACGATGTCCAATCCGACGTGCTCCGCCAGGTCAAGTCGGGCGAAGCGGATTTCGGCGTCGTGATCGGACCTTTGGCCGACGACGCCCTTCACGGCCAGCCCGTGATGACCGATTCGTTTTGTCTCGTCGCACGCCGCGATCACCCGCTCGCGCACGAGTCTGCGGCGCCATGGGAAGCGCTCGCGGGAGAGCGGCTCGTGATGCTCGATCAGGCTTCGGGAAGCCGGCCAATCATCGATGCCGTCATGCAGCGGCACGGCGTTCAGGCGCAGGTGGTGCAGGAGCTCGGCCATCCGGCGACGGTGTTCGGACTGGTCGAGGCGGGTGTCGGCGTGAGCGTGTTGCCCTGGCTCGCGCTGCCTTTGCCCGCGAATTCCTCGTTGATCGCGCTGCCGCTGGAACCGCGCGCCGAGCGCACCGTGGAACTCGTACGACGGCGCGACCGCTCGCTGTCTCCGGCGGCGGAGTCGGTCTGGTCGCTGATCGCCGCGCTGCCTCCGCGCGCCGAGCAACTGACCTGACGGGCCGTTTGTCTCGAAAATGTGCCGGGAGCGTTAGACTGCGTTCTTTATTCGACGAGGCGTGCAATGAGTGAATCGGAAGGCGCGGTGAGCGCAGAACTGAGCGAATTGACGGGCGCGCGCCACAGCGGTGCGTCGCCTGCGCCTCATGCGCCCAACGCACGCGATGCCGTGCGGGCGTTGCGTCCGTCGCAAATTCGCGAAGTGGCGAATGCCGGCTTCGGCGTGCCGGACGTGCTGCCGTTCTGGTTCGGTGAATCGGATCGCGTGACGCCGCCGTTCATTCGCGATGCCGCGAGTCGCGCACTCGCCGATGGCGCAACGTTCTACACCCATAACCTGGGCGTCGCGTCTTTGCGCGAGGCGCTCGCGCGCTACGTCACGGCCTTGCATGGCGATACGTCGGCCGCGCACGTCGCGGTGACGAGCGCTGGCGTGAACGCGCTGATGCTGGCGGCGCAACTCGTCGTCGGCGCGGGCGATCGCGTGGTCGCGGTGACGCCGTTGTGGCCGAATCTCGTCGAGATTCCGAAGATTCTCGGCGCGAGCGTCGAAACGGTTTCGCTCGGTTACGGCGAAAACGGCTGGACGCTCGATCTTGACCGGCTGCTCGCCGCGCTCACGCCGTCGACGCGCATGCTGATGATCAACTCGCCGAACAACCCGACCGGCTGGACGATGACGCGCGATCAGCAGCGCACCGTTCTCGAGCATTGCCGCCGCCACGGCATCTGGATCGTCGCGGATGAAGTCTACGAGCGCCTGTATTACGGCGGAAACGGCAAGGTTGCGCCGTCGTTCCTCGACCTCGCATCGCGCGATGAACGCGTGATCGCCGTGAATTCGTTTTCGAAGGCCTGGCTCATGACGGGCTGGCGGCTCGGCTGGATCGTCGCGCCC
The DNA here is from genome assembly GCF_031450875.1 of Caballeronia sp. LZ001. Lineage (NCBI taxonomy): Bacteria > Pseudomonadati > Pseudomonadota > Betaproteobacteria > Burkholderiales > Burkholderiaceae > Caballeronia > Caballeronia sp. LZ001. The sequence continues at coordinate 4,542,845 of NZ_JARTVX010000004.1, forward strand.
GAGCGTCTCATGGACGACCTCGGCAAGCTCGTGGAATACAACACGTCGTGTGCGCCGTCGTTCGTGCAGCAGGCGGGCATCGTCGCAGTCGAGGAGGGCGAGCGTTTCACGCAATCGCTCGTCGCGGACCTGCACGCGAGTCGCGATCATCTGGTCAAGGCGCTGCAGACCATCGACGGCGTCGACGTGCGCGCGCCGGACGGTGCGATGTACCTGTTCTTCTCGCTGCCCGGCGCGTCGCGCAGTCTCGAGCTTTGCAAGTCGCTGGTGCGCGACGCCGGTCTCGGGCTTGCGCCCGGCAGCGCGTTTGGTGAAGAGGGCGAAGGCTTCGTGCGCTGGTGCTACGCGTGCGATCCCGCGCGGCTCGACAAGGGCGTCGAGCGTTTGCGCGTCTTTCTTTCGACGCGCGTCTGAGGTCGAGGATCTCGGCGGCGCGCGAAGTAAGGAGCGCGCCGATTGCGTGTTCGCCTGTATTCATCTTTACGCACCGGTTCTTTTTGCGTAATATGGCGCTCAGTCATGCGCTTTCATCCAGGAAAGCGCCACCTCGTCCGGCTGGATGGCCCGGCGCTTCGCTCGATCGAACGCCCGATATCGCCTCTCCCCGGTGCGTGCTCCCAGTCAATATGACCGACCAAAATCGGGCGAGCGCGTCTTGAAACTCAGCGTCCAGCTTTATCGTCCGCACCGTTTCGGTGGCGTTCGAACCTGCGCAAGTCCGGTTTGAATCGAATCATTGGCCGTTCATTGACCACTCATTGACCATTTAGGGTTGACCCAAGCTGCATGAATACTCAAGAGGCGAAGATCGTCCTCGAGACTGCATTGATTTGCGCGCAGGAACCGCTGCGACTGAGTGAATTGCGCAAGCTGTTCGCCGACGACGTATCGGCGGATACCCTTCGCACGCTGCTCGAAGGCCTTCAGGCCGACTGGTCGGGCCGCGGCGTCGAATTGGTCGCGCTCGCAACGGGCTGGCGCTTTCAAAGCAAGCCGGCGATGCGGACTTATCTCGACCGCTTGCATCCGGAAAAGCCGCCGAAGTATTCGCGCGCCGTGCTTGAAACGCTTGCGATCATTGCTTACCGGCAGCCAGTAACGCGTGGCGATATCGAAGAGATTCGCGGCGTGACCGTCAACACGCAAGTGGTAAAGCAGCTAGAGGATCGGAGCTGGATCGAAGTGATCGGCCATCGCGACGTGCCCGGACGTCCGGCGCTCTACGCCACGACGAAGCAGTTTCTGGATGACCTCGGGCTGACCGCGCTCGATGAATTGCCCGCGCTGGATAATCCGTCGGCGCAACTGGAAGCGTCGTTGTTGTCGCAGCATTCGATCGAGTTTCCGGATCGCGTTGCCGGCGATACACCGCCCACAGCCAGCATTGCGGATGAATCGACTGCCGCCGGGGAACATCCCGCAAGTGCGCCAGTCAACCCGAATGAAGTGTCCGAGTCCGTCATCGCGCTCACCGAGCCGGTGCAGCCCGCGGACGTAACCGCGGCACAGCCTGAAGCAACACCCGAAAGCGCCGACGCGAGTGACTCCCGCGATGCCGGTCCGGACGCCGCAATTCACGCGCAGCCACTGAGAGCCGCGCCTGAACTGCACGCGCATCCCGACGGCACGCAAGCGCACGAAGTCGACGATTCAGCCGTTCCCGCTCCGCCCGATGGCGCGCAAGACGGCCATGAACGGGACACGCGTGCATTGAACGACTTCGCTTCGGATGACGACGACTCCGAAGAACCTACGGCGCGCCGCGCCTGACGCAATTTTGCATGGCCCCTGATCCGCTTCGGCTCGCCAAAATGATCATTTCGAGACGACCGGCCGAACCGATCAGCGGAAATTTTTGACGCGCCTCACGAGACGCGCGATTCGACATTTGAGGTTGTTTTGACACATTCCCACGACAGCGATTCGCCTGATTCCGCGCGCCCCGTGCACGCCGCGGACGCCCATGAACCGGCCGACGCCGGCGAACGCACGCGCAGCGACGAGAATGGCGAAGGCGACGATCGTCCGCGCCGCGGCCTGCGCCGCGGGCCACGCAGTCTGATCGCGCGGCGCCGCGCTGTCGCCAAGACCAAGGGCGCCGAAGGCGCGCCGGGTTCACCCGACACCGCGACCGAGGCGACGCCGGATGGCGTCGTCGCGGAACCGGTCGCAAAGCCGCGCAAGGAAGCGGGCAACCGCGCGCCGCGCGCCAACGCGGCAAAGGGCGGCCGCAGGAATCCGCGCCGTGAATCGGCGGAAGCCGGCGCAAGCGAACCGGTCGATGCAACCGAGGCGCCCGTCGCCGCCGATGCCGCGCCTCAAGCCGCGCCGCGCGAAGGCGGCCGGCGCAAGAATCCGCAGCAAGCGCGCGGCAAGCGTGCCGAAGCCGCACCGGCAACGGGCGAGCGCGCCGCAGCCGCCAATGTCGACGACGTTTTCGCCTACGTCACGTCCCCCGCCTTCGACGCCGACAACGGCGCGAGCGGCGTGCGCGCGCCGATGCTCCGCCGTGGCCGCAACGCGCCCCAGCAAAAGCGCGTGCTCGAACCGGACGACGACGCGCCCAAGCTGCACAAGGTTCTTGCAGATGCCGGCATGGGTTCGCGGCGCGACATGGAAGAATTGATCATCGCGGGCCGTGTATCGGTGAACGGCGAGCCGGCGCATATCGGCCAGCGCATCATGCCGACCGATCAGGTGCGTATCAACGGCAAGCCGCTCAAGCGCAAGCTGGCGAGCAAACCGCCGCGCGTCTTGCTCTATCACAAGCCGACAGGCGAAATCGTCAGTCACGCCGACCCGGAAGGCCGCGCGTCCGTGTTCGACAAGCTGCCGTCGATGAAAACCGCCAAGTGGCTCGCGGTCGGCCGCCTCGACTTCAATACCGAAGGCTTGCTGCTGCTTACCACCTCGGGCGATCTGGCGAACCGCTTCATGCATCCGCGCTATAGCGTCGAGCGCGAATACGCGGTGCGCGTGGTCGGCCAGTTGTCGGAAGGGATGAAGCAGAAGCTTTTAAAGGGCGTCGAACTCGACGACGGTCCCGCGAACTTCCTGCGCATTCAAGATGGTGGCGGCGAAGGCACGAATCACTGGTATCACGTCGCGCTGGCCGAAGGCCGCAATCGCGAAGTGCGCCGCATGTTCGAAGCCGCGGGCTTGATGGTCAGCCGCCTGATCCGCACGCGTCACGGTCCGATCGCGTTGCCGCGCGGTCTCAAGCGTGGCCGCTGGGAAGAGCTCGAAGATAACCAGGTGCGCAGCCTGCTCGCGGCGGTGGGTCTCAAGCTGCCGACCGAAGAAAAGGGTGGCCGTAGTTCCGCACCGCGCGTGCAGCCCGATCCGATGCAGACGTCGATGGGCATCATCACGCGTGAGCCGGTGCTGATGTCGCATGCGCGCATCGCGCAGTCGCAAACGCCGGGACGCAACGGCGGCGGTCGGCGCGGCGCGGCGGGCGGCATGTCGGGCGGCTTCGGCATGGGCGGCGCGGGTGCTGGTTTTGGCGGCGGCCCGGGCAACCGGAGCGGCAATGGCACAGGCCGACGCAACGGCGCCGAGGCTAACGGCAACCGCGCGGGCGGCGGCGAGGCTAACGGCAATCGCGCACCGGGCGGCCGTGGCGGTCCTCGCGGCGCGCGTCCTCAAAGTGGTGCGCCGGGCGCGGCGGGTCCGGCCAAGCGAGCCGCGAATGGCAACGGTCCGCGCGGCAATCGTCCGGGCGGCCAGCAAAACGCGGGACAAGGCAAGCCGGGCGGTCCGGCGCGCGGCGGTCCGCGAAATCGGACGCGCGGGCGCTAGCCGTCATTGAATCCGCGTCATTGCGGGATTCGCAAGTAACGGTCGACAGGCTTCATGGCGTCGACCGTTTTTTGCAAATGCAAGCCAAAAAGTCTGTCTTTCGGCACGAAACGAGCCTGAACGGGCCGTCTACGTTTGCGTTTATCCCGAAAAATGGCTAAAATCACAAAGTCGCTGGGCACGTAGTTTTTCTCTCTGCCCTGAGTGCGATCTCGGTTGAAGAAGATGGGCGTTGCGCCCATTTTTTTTTGGCTTTTCGGTTCGGCATCTCGGGGAAGAAGGGTGCGCGCCCGCTTATGGCGCATGCCCGCAGGTGTTGTCGGCGTGGAGCGCGCGAACACCTTGGAGTGACTGTGCAACTGACGGAACTGATTGAAACCACGGTCTCGGGCTTAGGCTACGAGCTTGTCGATCTCGAGCGTTCGGGAGGCGGCATGCTGCGTATATATATCGACCATCCGGGCGGTATCGCCATCGAGGACTGCGAGAAAGTCACACGCCAGCTCCAGTATGTGCTCGAAGTCGAGAATATCGATTACGACCGGCTCGAAGTCTCGTCGCCGGGTCTCGACCGTCCGCTCAAGAAGCTGGCGGATTTCGAACGCTTCGCGGGGAGCGAAGTCGTCATCACATTGAAAAAGCCGTTGGACGGGCGCAAGTCGTACCGTGGCATTTTGCATGCCCCCGACGGCGACACGATCGGTTTGGAATTTGAAGGGAAGGACGGCGCCGCGATGCTCGATTTCACGCTCGCGGACCTCGACAAAGCACGTCTCGTCCCCAAAGTTGACTTTAGGAGCCGCAAACAATGAGTCGCGAAGTTTTGATGCTGGCGGATGCGCTGGCGCGCGAAAAGAACGTCAACAAGGACGTGGTGTATGCAGCCCTGGAGGCTGCGCTTGCATCGGCAACGAAAAAGCTGTTCGAGGAAGACGTCGACATTCGCGTGGCGATCGACCGTGAAAGCGGCGAGCACGAAACCTTCCGCCGCTGGCGCGTGGTGCCGGACGAGGCCGGCCTGCAAGAGCCGGATCAGGAAATCCTGCTGTTCGAAGCGAAGGAGCAACAGCCCGACGCGCAGGTGGACGACTTCATCGAAGAACCGATTCCGTCCATCGAGTTCGGCCGTATCGGCGCCCAGGCAGCGAAGCAAGTCATCCTGCAGAAAGTGCGCGATGCCGAGCGCGAGCAAATTTTGAACGACTTCCTCGAGCGCGGCGAAAAGATTATGACCGGCTCGGTCAAGCGTTTGGACAAGGGTAATTTCATCGTCGAATCCGGTCGCGTGGAAGCGCTGCTGCGCCGTGACCAATTGATTCCGAAGGAAAACTTGCGGGTGGGCGACCGTGTGCGCGCGTACATCGCCAAGGTCGACCGCACGGCGCGCGGCCCGCAAATCGAGCTTTCGCGCACTGCGCCCGAGTTTCTGATGAAACTGTTCGAGCTGGAAGTGCCGGAAATCGAGCAAGGCCTGCTGGAGATCAAGGCGGCCGCGCGCGATCCTGGCGTGCGTGCGAAAATCGGGGTGATCGCCTATGACAAGCGTATCGACCCGATCGGCACTTGCGTCGGCATCCGCGGTTCGCGCGTGCAGGCCGTACGCAACGAGCTTGGTGGCGAGAACGTGGACATCGTGCTATGGTCGGAAGACCCCGCCCAGTTCGTGATCGGCGCTCTCGCGCCGGCAGCCGTCCAGTCGATTGTCGTGGATGAAGAAAAGCATTCGATGGACGTCGTCGTAGACGAAAACGAACTCGCGGTTGCCATCGGCCGAAGCGGCCAGAACGTTCGACTCGCCAGCGAGCTCACCGGCTGGCAGATCAACATCATGACGCCGGACGAATCGGCGCTGAAGCAGAACGAAGAACGTGGCAAGTTGCGCGATCTGTTCATGGCGCGTCTGGATGTGGACGAGGAAGTCGCCGACATCCTGATCGACGAAGGCTTTACGAGCCTCGAAGAAATCGCGTACGTGCCGCTCAACGAAATGCTCGAGATCGAAGCCTTCGACGAAGACACGGTGCACGAACTGCGTAACCGTTCGCGCGACGCGTTGCTGACCATGGCGATCGCCAATGAAGAGAAGGTCGAAGGCGTCGCGCTCGATCTGAAGAGTCTCGAAGGAATGGACAACGAGCTTCTCGCGAAGCTCGCTGAACACCAGATCCAGACCCGCGACGAACTCGCGGAGCTGGCTGTGGATGAACTGGTCGAAATGACCGGTGTGGAAGAGGATGCCGCTAAGGCGTTGATCATGAAAGCACGTGAACACTGGTTCCAGTGAGAAATGACCATGGCGCACTGATATTTGGCGGCCGGTTTGGCCGCGTGACCCCGATCTAACCGCAAGGATATGTCCTTGCATCAAGAGGAATGAATGGCGAGTAACAACGTAGCCCAATTTGCCGCGGAACTCAAAATGCCTGCGGGCGTCCTGCTCGAGCAGTTGCAGGCGGCTGGCGTCCAGAAAGCAAGCGCGAACGACGACCTGTCCGAGACGGACAAGGCGCGTCTGCTCGATCATTTGCGCAAGTCGCACGGTTCCGCCGACGCCGACAAGCGCAAGATCACTTTGACCCGCCGGCATACGTCGGAGATCAAGCAATCTGACGCAACGGGTAAAGCTCGCACCATTCAGGTCGAGGTGCGCAAGAAGCGTGTATTCATGAAGCGCGACGAGGCCGGCGTGGAACAAGCCGCCGAGGCGCCCGCTCCGGTCGAGGAAGAAGTCGACGAAGCCGAATTGCAGCGCCGCGAGGAAGAAGCGCGTCGCGCCGCCGAGCAGCTCGAGCGCGAAGAGCGCGAGCTGAAGGAGCGTCAGGCTCAGCTCGAACGCGAGGAAAGCGAGCGTCGTCAGCGTGAGGAAGCGGCTGAAGCCGAGCGTCGTCGTCAGGAAGACGAAGCGGCGCGCCGTGCGGCTGCTGCCGCGCAGGCAGCGGAAATCTCGCGCGCGGCATCGGCTGCGCGTCAGGAAGCGCGCACGCCGCCGACGGTCGATGCAAAGGCTGAAGTGAAGCCCGAGCCGAAGGTCGACGACACCGCGCAACGCGAAGCCGCCGAAAAGGCTGCGGAAGAGAAGGCTGCCAGCGAGCGCGCCGCGCAACGCGAAGCCGCCAAGAAGGCGGAGGACGCCGCGCGCGCCGCTGCTGAAAAAACGCGTGTCGAACAGGAACAGATCGCGAAGCGTCGCGCGGCAGCGGAAGCCGAGGCACGCGCCATCCGCGAGATGATGAACACGCCGCGCAAGGCGCAGGTAAAGGCGCCGGAGCCGGCGCCCGTGGTCGCCAAGCCGGCCGAAGCAGCCAAGGCTGCGGAAGCGAAGGGCACGCTGCACAAGCCGGCGCGTCCGGAAGGCGCGACGGCGGCACGTCCTGCCGTGGCGAAGAAGCCGGCAGCGGGCGGCACGGCGGCACACGCCACGACCGCACCCGCGGGCGACAAGAAGAAGGCCGGCGGCAAGGGCGGCTGGCAGGACGACGCGTCCAAGCGGCGTGGCATCAAGACGCGCGGTGACACGAGCGGCGGCGTAGATCGCGGCTGGCGCGGTGGCCCGAAAGGTCGCGGCAAGCATCAGGAACAGACCACGTTTCAGGCGCCGACCGAGCCGATCATCCGTGAAGTGCACGTGCCGGAAACCATCTCGGTGGCCGATCTCGCGCACAAGATGGCGGTGAAGGCGTCCGAAGTCATCAAGATCATGATGAAGCTCGGCCAGATGGTCACGATCAACCAAGTGCTGGATCAGGAAACGGCGATGATCATCGTCGAGGAACTGGGCCATCGCGCGGTCGCGGCGAAGCTGGACGATCCGGAAGCGCTGCTGGTCGAAGGCGAAACCACGGAAGAAACGGCAGAGCGTCTGCCGCGTCCGCCGGTCGTCACCGTCATGGGTCACGTCGACCACGGCAAGACCTCGCTCCTGGACTACATCCGTCGCGCCAAGGTGGCGGCGGGCGAAGCGGGCGGCATCACGCAGCATATCGGCGCATATCACGTCGAAACGCCGCGTGGCGTCATCACCTTCCTCGACACGCCGGGTCACGAGGCCTTCACGGCCATGCGTGCGCGCGGTGCGAAGGCAACCGACATCGTCATTCTGGTCGTCGCGGCCGACGACGGCGTGATGCCGCAAACGAAGGAAGCCATCGCCCACGCGAAGGCGGGTGGCGTGCCTATCGTGGTGGCGATCAACAAGATCGACAAGCCGGAAGCCAATTCCGACCGCGTGAAGCAGGAACTCGTCGCGGAAGGCGTGGTGCCGGAGGAGTACGGCGGCGATTCCCCGTTCATCGAAGTGTCGGCGAAAACCGGCAAGGGTATCGACGACCTTCTGGAAAACGTGTCGCTGCAGGCCGAAGTGCTGGAACTGAAGGCACCGATCGACGCACCGGCCAAGGGTCTCGTGATCGAAGCCAAGCTCGACAAGGGCAAGGGTCCGGTCGCAACCATCCTGGTGCAGTCGGGCACGCTGAATCGCGGCGACGTGGTTCTGGCGGGCAGCGCGTACGGTCGCGTTCGCGCCATGCTGGACGAAACCGGCAAGCCGACCAAGACGGCGGGTCCGTCGATCCCGGTGGAAATCCAGGGTCTGTCGGAAGTGCCGGCTGCGGGCGAAGAAGTCATCGTGCTGCCGGACGAGCGCAAGGCGCGCGAAATCGCGCTGTTCCGTCAAGGCAAGTTCCGCGACGTCAAGCTCGCCAAGCAACAGGCCGCGAAGCTCGAGAACATGCTGGAGCAAATGGGCGAAGGCGAAGTGCAGAATCTGCCGCTCATCGTCAAGGCCGACGTGCAGGGTTCGCAGGAAGCGCTGGTGCAATCGCTGCAAAAGCTTTCGACCAACGAAGTGCGCGTGCAGATCGTGCACAGCGCGGTCGGCGCGATCAGCGAGTCGGACGTCAATTTGGCGACGGCTTCAAAGGCGGTCATCATCGGCTTCAACACGCGTGCGGATGCGCAAGCCCGCAAGCTGGCGGAATCCAACGGCATCGACATTCGCTACTACAACATCATCTATGACGCTGTGGATGAAGTGAAGGCGGCAATGTCCGGCATGCTCTCGCCGGAAAAGCGCGAAACGGTTACGGGTATGGTCGAGGTGCGCCAGGTCATCCGCGTGCCGAAGATCGGCCTTATCGCAGGTTGTATGGTCACGGACGGCGTGGTCAAGCGTTCCTCTTCGGTGCGCGTGATTCGCAACAACGTCGTGATCCACACCGGCGAACTCGACTCGCTCAAGCGTTTCAAGGACGACGTCAAGGAAGTGCGTCAGGGCTTCGAGTGCGGTATCTCGATGAAGAACTTCAACGACATCGTCGAAGGCGACCAGCTGGAAGTCTTCGAAGTGACCGAAGTGGCTCGTACGCTGTAAAGCGGTAACTTGCAGCGAGCCGCCAAGGCGAGAGGGCGGAGCGGGCCGCGCGGCTCGCTCCGCCCTTTTTCTTTTGTGCGGCGCGCGACGAATACGGAAAACATCATGGCTAAAAAACGTACTTCCCCGAATCGCAACGTGCAGATCGCCGATCAGATTCAGCGCGATCTCTCCGAGTTGATGCGCGAGGTGAAAGATCCGCGCATCGGCATGGTGACGATGCAGAGCGTCGAACTCACGCCCGATTACGCGCATGCGAAGGTCTATTTCACGACGCTCACCGGCGACCCGAAGGAAACCGAGGAAGCGTTGAACCACGCGGCCGGGCATCTTCATAACCAATTGTTCAAGCGCCTGCACATTCATACGGTGCCGACGCTGCACTTTCACTACGACCAGACGATCGAGAAAGCCGTGGAGATGTCGCGTCTGATCGACGAAGCGAACGCCTCGCGCGCCAAAGACGACGAAGAAGGCGCCTGAGCGATGAGCGGTGCAACGAAGGACTCGCCGCGCCCGAAGATTGCCCGGCGCGCGCTAGATGGCGTGTTGCTGCTGGACAAGCCGCTCGGTTTGTCCAGCAACGACGCGCTCATCAAGGCGAAGCGGCTTTTTCTCGCGAAGAAGGCGGGACACACGGGTACGCTCGATCCCCTCGCGACAGGCTTGCTGCCGCTTTGTTTCGGTGAAGCAACCAAGTTTTCGCAGGATTTGCTCGAAGCCGACAAGACCTACGAAGCGACGATGCGCCTCGGTATGCGCACGACGACCGGCGACGCGGAAGGCGAAGCCATCGACGAGCGCGCGGTGACGTGCGACGAAGCGGCTGTGCGAGATGCCATGACGCGCTTTCTCGGCGAGATCGTGCAAATTCCACCGATGTATTCCGCGCTCAAACGTGACGGCAAGCCGCTCTACGAATACGCGCGCGCGGGACAGACCGTGGAGCGCGAAGGGCGCAACGTCACCATCCACGCGTTGGAGATGATCGCGTGTGCGTTGCCGCTCGTCACGTTTCGCGTGACCTGCAGCAAGGGCACGTATGTACGCACCCTGGCTGAGGATATCGGCGAGACGTTGGGATGCGGCGCGCATCTGACGGCGTTGCGGCGGACGGGCGTGGGCGCGTTGACGCTCGACCATGCGGTGACGCTCGATGCATTGGCGAACATCGACGAAATCGCGCGCGATGCGTGGCTTCAGCCGGTGGATGCGCTGCTATCGACGTTCCCGGAAGTGCGTCTGGACGACGATGCCACCCGGCGTTTTTTGCATGGCCAGCGCCTCAAGCTGTCGGATGTATCGACGGACATGCTCGAAGCGGGCCGCGTGCGCGTGTACACGCAAGAAGGCGGACGGCTGCTTGGCGTGGCGAAAGCGGGCGAGGGCGTGCTTGCGCCGGAACGGTTGATCGTCACGGCGGGCTGAGCGAGTCAGCGACGCCAGACTTGCAACCTGCGCAACGAAAAAAAGCCCAGACGAGAAGTCTGGGCTTTTTTACGTCCGTGCCAAACGAACCGCAACGATCAATGCGCCGCCGATGCCGCCGCCGCTGAATCTCCGCCGCCGGAGCGTTCGGGCTTCGTGATCCAGATCAATGCGATCAGCGCGACGAAAATCCCCGCCGAGATATAGAACATGTCGTTCACGCCGAGCTGCGCGGCCTGCTGCGTCGCCATGCTGTTGAATAGACCGTAAGTCTGATCGTGCGAATAGCCGATTGCGCCCATCTGCTGCATCGAATTGGTGAAGTTCGGATTGAACGAATTCGCCTGCTCCACCAGTTGCACGTGATGAACGATCGACCGATGCTCCCAGGCCGTCGAAAAAATCGACGTGCCGATACCGCCGCACATGATCCGCACGAAGTTCGACAAGCCCGACGCCGCCGGAATGCGATGCCCCGGCAAACCCGACAGCGTGATCGACACCAGCGGAATGAAGAAGCCCGCCATCGCGATACCCTGAATCAGCGTGGGCAGCGTGAGCGACCAGGTATCGACGCCCGTGGTGTAGCGCGAACGCATCCAGAAGCACAGCGCGAACACGAGAAACGCGGCGGTTGCAATCCGGCGCGGGTCGGTGCGCGGCAGGAATTTGCCCGTGATCGGCGAGAGCAGCACCGCGAACAATCCGACGGGCGCCATCACGAGCCCGGCGTCGGTGGCCGTGTAGCCGATCACCGTTTGCAGCCACAGCGGCAACAACACGAGATTGCCGAAGTAGAGTCCATAGCCGACCGAGAGCGCAATGGTCCCGCCCGAGAAGTTGCGCAGCGCGAACAACGACAGATCGACGACCGGATGCTCCGCCGTCAGCTCCCACACGATGAAGAACGCGAACGCGATCACCGCGACCAGTGCGAGCACGACGATGGTCGTCGAATTGAACCAGTCGAGATCCTTGCCCTTGTCGAGCATGATCTGCAGCGAGCCGACCCAGACTACGAGCAAGCCGAGCCCGACCGAATCGATGGGCGCTTTACGGATGGCGGAATCGCGGTCGCGGAAAATCATGAACGTCGCGATGGCCGCAATGAAGCCGACCGGAATGTTCACGTAGAAGATCCACGGCCATGAGATGTTGTCCGAGATCCAGCCGCCGAGAATCGGCCCGGCGACAGGCGCAATGAGCGTGGTCATCGACCACATGGATAACGCGATGGGCGCTTTCTCGCGCGGGTAGCTCGCGAGCAGGAGCGTTTGCGACAGCGGGATCATCGGGCCGGCGACCGCGCCTTGCAGCACGCGCGCGGCGAGCAGGAAGGGCAGCGTCGGCGCGAGTCCGCACAGCCATGAAGCGATCACGAAGAGAATGATCGAGCCGAGAAACAGCTTCACTTGCCCGATGCGCTGCGTGAGCCAGCCGGTGAGCGGCACCGAGATGGCGTTGGCGACCGCGAACGACGTGATGACCCACGTGCCCTGATCGGACGAGACGCCGAGATCGCCCGAGATCGACGGAATCGAGACGTTCGCGATCGACGTGTCGAGCACGTTCATGAATACGGCGAGCGACACGGCGATCGTCCCGATGACGAGCTTCCCGCCCGTCAACGGCGGATGAACGACGTTGGCTTGAGACATCGATGAGGTCCGTGTCCGCTTACATCAGCTTGGCGGCCGAGGCGGACTTCGCCGCCGCGCCGTTGCCGCGCGAGGACGAAGCGCCCGACGAAGCCTGCGGACCATTGCCCGCGTTCTGCTGGATGATGCGCGCGATTTCCTGATCGGCCTGATCGCCGTACTTGTCGAACACGTTGGTCTGATAAACCGTGTTCGGCGCCTGGCCGAGCTGGCCGCCTTGTTCATCCTTGATGGTCACGTCGACATCCATCGACAGGCCGATACGCAACGGATGCTGCTCCAGTTCCTTCGGATCGAGCGCGATACGCACCGGCAGCCGTTGCACCACCTTGATCCAGTTGCCGGTCGCGTTCTGGGCGGGCAAAAGCGAGAAGGCCGAACCCGTGCCGGCCGAGAAGCCGACGACCTTGCCGTGATAGACCACGCTCGAACCGTACAGGTCGGCCGTCAGATCGACCGGCTGGCCAATGCGCATGTGCTTGAGCTGCACTTCCTTGAAGTTGGCATCGACCCACACGCCGTTGAGCGGCACGATGGCCATCAGCGGATTGCCCGGCGCCACGCGCTGGCCGACCTGCACCGAACGCTTCGCGACATAGCCCGTCACCGGCGCGGGCAGCGTGTTGCGCGCGTAGTTGATGTACGCGTCGCGCACCTTGGCGGCGGCGGCGAGCACGTTCGGGTGATCGGCGATCGTCGTGTTCGAGGTCAGCGAACGGTTCGACGCGAGTTCCTGCTGGGCCGAATCGAGCGCCGCCTGCGCGCCGCGCACGGCGTCGCGAGCGTGCGAGATTTCTTCCAGCGATACCGCGCCCGTTTGCGCGACCGTCATGCGGCGGCGCAAATCGTCCTGGGCACGCGAGAGGTCGGAGCGACGCAGCGCGATCTGCGCTTCGTACTGGTTGTTGTTGACGAAGAAGGTGCGTACCTGACGCACGGTCTGCGCGAGATTCGCTTCCGCCTGATCGAGCGCGACCTTCGAGTCGGCGGGATCGAGCGCGACGAGCGGGTCGCCGACCTTCACCGTCTGGGTATCGTCCGCGTTCACCGAAATGACCGTGCCAACCACTTGCGGCGTGATTTGCACGACGTTGCCGTTCACGTAGGCGTCGTCGGTGGACTCGTGAAAGCGCGCGACGAGGAAGTAGTAAAGGCCGTACGCCACGGCGGCGATGATGACGACGAGCACGATCAGCGTCATGAGCACGCGGCGTTTGCCGTTGCGCTGCTTGGGCGCGGGAGCGGCGGCGGCTGCGGCGGCGTTTTGTTGAGGGTCGCTCATTGAAGGCTCCGAATGTTTCGTATTTATCTTGATGCGTGTTCTTGTACTTGGGCGCGGCTCAGTTCGACTGCGCCGGTTGGCTTGCCGTCTGTTGCGTGCCCTTGGGCTGTCCGCTGCCGTCGATCGCGAGATTCGAATCGGTCGCGTCGAATCCGCCGCCGAGCGATTTGATCAGCGCGATCTGCAGGTCGCTGCGCCTCAAGCGCAGATTGGTCACGGTCTGCTCGTTGGCGAGGCGGTTCTGGTCGGCCGTCAGCACTTGCAGTTGCGGCGACAGCCCGGCCTTGTAGCGGATCACCGCGAGCTCGTAGGCGTTCGACGCCGCCGCGAGCGCGCGTTGGGCGTCGCCCATCTGACGGTCGAGCGAGCGGATGGCCGAGATATTGGTCGCCACGTCGTTCATCGCGTTGATGAGCGTCTGATTGTAGTTGGCGACGTCGCCTTCGAAGTCGGCATAACGGCCCTTCAACTGGGCGCGCAGTGCGCCGGCATCGAAGATCGGCAGATGGATGGCCGGACCGGCCTGGACCTGACGGCTGCTCGAAGTGAGGAAGCGGCCCCAGCCGAACGCGTCGAAACCGAAGCCCGCGGCGAGGTTGATGTCCGGGAAGAACTCGGCCTTCGCTTCCTTGATGTTGTGCGTTGCCGACTCGACCTGCCAGCGTGCCGCGACGATGTCCGGACGGCGCGCGACGAGGTCGGCGGGCACGTTGTCGGGCAGCGCGACGGTGATGTTCGAATTGATCACCGGATTGGCGATCTGCAGGCCGCGGTCCGGACCCTTGCCCAGCAGCGCCGCGAGCTGATAGCGCACCGACTCGATTTGGCCGTCGAGTTCGCTGAGGTTGGTCTGGCTCGTCGCGGTGTTGCCTTCGGCGGTGCGGCGTTCCACGTTGGTATCGAGACCGGCGGTCACGCGTCCGTTGGTGATGCGGCCCACGTTCTCGCGATTCGAAATCTCGCGCTGGGTGACATCGCGCAGTGCGTAAAGCAACGCAAGCTGGTTATACGTGCGCGCCACCGACGCCGCGAGCGTGACGCGCGCCTGCTGCATGTCGGCCTCGGCCGCCTTTTCCAGCGAGACCGCTTGATTCAGACGCGCGCGATTCTTGCCCCAGAGGTCGAGATCCCAAGACGCGCTGGCAAGCACGTTGTTCTCGCTGAACCACGTTCCACCGTAGGGCGGCGGGAAAAGCGCGTTGGCGGAGTAGAGCTCGCGAGTCCACGAATACGAACCGTTGACCTTAGGCGACAGCGCCGAACGCGAGGTTTCGATATACGACGATGCCTTTGCAATTCGCGATTGGGCCTGCGCAATGCTCGGATTGTCCGCAAGCGCTTCGTCGATGAGTTGCGGCAATTGCGGGTCGCCGAACTGCTTAGCCCAGTCGAGCGACGGCCACTGGCCGCCTTGTCCCGGCACGCTTTGCGTCGCGCTGTAGTCGTCGGGCGTGGCGATTGTCTTGTCGCTCGAAATGCCCGAATAGTTCGCGCATCCGGCGATGGTCAGCGCGGCAGCGGCGGCCGCCAACGCGGTCTTCGCGCTTCCCGGCAGCCCGATGCCTCGGAGCGCTGGCAAGGATAGGTGTTTCATCGCTCGTCTCTTGAGATGAGAATTAAAGATGGACGTTGCAATCATTTTTTTGCGCCGTAGCGGCGGATTTGCTTGTCATCGCAATGACGTCGCGGGCTTGTCGTTCGCGTTCAGCGCGAGGGCCGCGGCGGAGTCGCACGAGTTTGCCAGTACGCGTCGCAGCATGCTCTTGAGAAATCCGACTTCCTCGGGCGTGAAGCCTGCAAGAAGATTGTCCAGGACGCTTGTAAAGATGGCGGGCACTTGTTCGGCCATCACGCGGCCGTCTTCGGTGAGCGCCAGTCGAACCACGCGCCGGTCCGCCTCGCTGCGCACGCGCGACAGCAGGCCGCGCTTCTCCAGCCGGTCGATCAGACGCGTGACCGCGCTTGCGTCGATACCGTACTCACGTGCAATATCCGCCGCCGTCGCGCATTTGCCCACCGCCAGCATGAACATAATGCTCGCCTGCGTTCCGGTAATGCCGAGCTCGGAGGAGGTGTGCTGCGTCACCATGTTCCACATGGTGGAGCGCACCCGGCTGATGAGGTAGCCCACGCTTTCGCTCAGGACGTAATCGCCGATGCCAGCGGGTTTTGGAGCCTCACTCATTGTAAATTCTTGTGCGGTCGCAATAATTGACTAGGCAGTATTATAGGTAGGGCAACATGTCGCTGCAAGAATCTTTTCCAAGAACGCTTAATAATCGGCCGGGGCGGCCCGCCGCACTAAGCCAAGCGCGTTTATCACATAGATGACGCGGCGGCGGCGCAACATCGCAATTACGGGTCGCGGCCTATTGTCAGAAAGTGACTTCCGTGCGTGCTATAATTTACGGTTCTCACCGCGCCGGGACCGTGATTCACATGCAACTGCGCCGACTGACGAGCCGTCCGAAGTAACAAGCGAAGTAACGAGCCAAGTACCCGCGAAGTACAAGACGAAGTACCCGCGAAGTACAAGAACTACGTCCGAAAGACATAAGCCGGACGGAATGCAGCGCACAAGGAACTTGCGCGCTGCCGGACAAGCTCAGTCGGAACAGCATTGCGTCAAAGACGGCCTGCCGAGCCACGACGCCTCCTTATCCAGAATGTTCTGGATGGACTCAGGCCTGCTTCGACGGCGCATAACCAAGATACCTTCTATGACTCGCGCCCTACGCAATATCGCAATCATCGCCCACGTCGACCACGGCAAGACCACGCTCGTCGACCAGTTGCTCCGTCAATCGGGCACGTTCCGGGAAAACCAACAGGTCGCCGAACGGGTCATGGACTCGAACGACATCGAAAAAGAACGTGGCATCACGATCCTGGCGAAGAATTGCGCGGTCGAATACGAAGGCACGCACATCAATATCGTCGACACGCCGGGACACGCCGACTTCGGCGGTGAAGTGGAGCGTGTGCTCTCCATGGTCGATTCCGTGCTGTTGCTCGTCGACGCCGTCGAAGGCCCGATGCCGCAAACGCGCTTCGTGACCAAGAAGGCGCTCGCGCTCGGTCTCAAGCCCATCGTCGTCATCAACAAGGTGGACCGTCCGGGCGCGCGTATCGACTGGGTGATCAACCAGACGTTCGATCTGTTCGACAAGCTGGGCGCGACCGAAGAGCAGCTCGACTTCCCGATCGTCTACGCGTCGGGCCTGAACGGCTATGCCGGTCTCGACCCGGAAGTGCGCGAAGGCACCATGCGTCCGCTCTTCGAAGCCATTCTGGAACACGTGCCGGTGCGCCCGTCGGACCCCGATGGTCCCCTGCAACTGCAGATCACTTCGCTCGACTACAACTCGTATGTCGGCCGTATCGGCGTGGGTCGCGTGGCGCGCGGCCGTATTCGCCCGGGCATGCAAGTGGCCGTGCGTTCGGGTCCGGACGGCGCGATCATCAATCGCAAGATCAATCAGGTGCTGTCGTTCCACGGCCTCGAGCGCGTGCAGGTCGAGGAAGCGCAGGCGGGCGACATCGTGCTGATCAACGGTATCGAGGAAATCGGTATCGGCGTGACCATCTGCGCGCCGGAAAATCCCGAAGCGCTGCCCATGATCACCGTCGACGAACCCACGCTCACGATGAACTTCCTCGTGAACTCGTCGCCGCTCGCGGGAAAGGAAGGCAAGTTCGTGACGAGCCGCCAGATTCGCGACCGTCTCACGAAGGAACTGAACCACAACGTGGCGCTGCGCGTGAAAGACACGGGCGACGAAACCACGTTCGAAGTGTCGGGTCGCGGCGAACTGCATCTGACCATTCTGGTCGAGAACATGCGCCGTGAAGGTTACGAACTCGCCGTGTCGCGCCCGCGCGTGGTGCTGCAAGAAATCGACGGCGTGAAGCACGAGCCGTATGAAAACCTGACGGTGGATATCGAAGACCAGCATCAGGGCGGCGTGATGGAAGAACTCGGCCGTCGCAAGGGCGAAATGCTCGACATGACGTCCGACGGCCGTGGCCGTACGCGTCTCGAATACAAGATTTCGGCGCGCGGTCTGATCGGTTTCCAGAGCGAATTCCTGACGCTTACGCGCGGGACGGGTCTGATGAGCCATACGTTCGACTCGTACTCGCCGGTGAAGGAAGGTTCGGTCGGCGAACGTCGCAATGGCGTGCTGATCTCGCAAGACGATGGCGCCGCTGTCGCCTACGCACTGTGGAAGCTGCAGGATCGCGGCCGCATGTTCGTGACGCCGGGCGACGCGCTGTACGAAGGCATGATCATCGGTATCCATAGCCGCGACAACGACCTGGTCGTGAACCCGATCAAGGGTAAGCAGCTTACCAACGTGCGCGCATCGGGTACGGACGAAGCCGTGCGTCTCGTGCCGCCGGTTCAGCTGTCGCTGGAATACGCGGTCGAGTTCATCGACGACGACGAACTCGTCGAGGTGACGCCGCAGTCCATCCGCCTGCGCAAGCGTCATCTGAAGGAACACGAGCGTCGTCGCGCGAGCCGTGAAGGTGCAGCCGACTAACGCGTTCGTTCGCATGCAAGTGACAAAGCCGCCTTCGGGCGGCTTTTTTTATCTCATCGCTAAAGCTTCCGAAAGCGCTGCCGACGCGCGCGCAATAACATCGCTTGCTTATCGCGCGAATGCCCGCACATCTGCGTTGCAGAAGGGCGAAGCCGAGGCTCCAAGGTGCGACCACCTGTCATATGACGATTGGTTCTGTGCTATGCTAATCGGATTAGCTGTCGCTTTTTAGGTCCTTCCAAGCAGACTTGATTCGCGCAATCCGCTAAACGGTCAGGCCGTGGCGCGGAAGGTTTCTTAACCCGCACTTCCTCGAGAAACTCGAAGAAAGGTGAGCGTAAAATGATGAAGCAATTCCAGTCGAACTCCTATTTGTTCGGCGGTAACGCTCCGTACGTAGAAGAACTGTACGAGCAATATCTAGACAACCCGGCGTCGGTCCCCGAGACCTGGCGCACCTATTTCGACGCGCTTCAGAACGTGCCAGCATCCGACGGCACGGCTCAGAGCGACGTGGCTCACGGCCCTATCGTCGAATCCTTTGCGCAGCGCGCGAAGTCCAACGCCTTCGTTCCTCGTGAAGGCGGCGGCGAAGATCTCGCCACCGCGCGCAAGCAGGTCTACGTCCAGTCACTGATCGGCGCATATCGCTTCCTCGGCTCGCAACTGGCCGACCTCGATCCGCTCAAGCGCCGCGAGCGTCCGCATATTCCTGAACTCGAACCTGCGTTCTACGACTTCACCGAAGCCGACATGGACCAGACGTTCAGCGCCACGAACCTGTATTTCGGTTTCGAGCGCGCGAGCCTGCGCGAGATCGTCAAGGCATTGCGTGACACGTATTGCGGCAAGATCGGCGCCGAATACATGTACATCAGCGACCCCGAACAAAAGCGCTGGTGGAAAGAGAAGCTCGAGTCGACGCGCTCGACGCCCAACTTCTCGAACGACAAGAAGAAGCACATCCTGAATCGCCTGACGGCCGCCGAAGGCCTCGAGCGTTTCCTGCACACCAAGTACGTCGGTCAGAAGCGCTTCTCGCTGGAAGGCGGCGAGAGCTTCATCGCGTCGATGGACGAAGTCGTCCGTCACGCAGGCGCGAACGGCGTGCAGGAAATCGTCATCGGCATGGCGCACCGCGGGCGTCTGAACGTGCTGGTCAATACGCTCGGCAAGATGCCCGCCGACCTCTTCGCCGAATTCGAAGGCAAGCACGTCGATGACCTGCCGGCTGGCGACGTCAAGTATCACAAGGGTTTCTCGTCGGACGTCTCGACCGATGGCGGCCCGGTTCACCTGTCGCTCGCGTTCAACCCGTCGCATCTGGAAATCGTGAACCCGGTGGTCGAAGGGTCGGCCAAGGCGCGGATGGATCGCCGTGGCGACGAAGAAGGCCTGCAAGTGCTGCCGGTGCAGATTCACGGCGACGCCGCTTTCGCGGGCCAGGGCGTCGTGATGGAAACGCTGAACCTCGCGCAGACGCGCGGCTACGGCACGCACGGCACGCTGCATATCGTCATCAACAATCAGATCGGCTTCACGACCTCGGACCCGCGCGACTCTCGCTCGACGCTGTACTGCTCGGACGTCGTCAAGATGATCGAAGCGCCGGTGCTGCACGTGAACGGCGACGATCCCGAAGCCGTGGTGCTCGCCACGCAGCTCGCCATCGACTTCCGCACGAAGTTCCATAAGGACGTGGTCGTCGATATCGTCTGCTTCCGCAAGCTCGGTCACAACGAGCAGGACACGCCGGCGGTCACGCAGCCGCTGATGTACAAGACTATTGCCAAGCATCCGGGCACGCGCGCGCTGTATGCCGAAAAGCTCGTGCAGCAAGGCGTCATCACGCCCGAAGTCGCGGACGAATACGTCAAGGCGTACCGCACGGCAATGGACGAAGGTCACCACACCATCGACCCGGTGCTCTCGAACTATAAGAGCAAGTACGCGGTCGACTGGGTGCCGTTCCTGAATCGCAAGTGGACCGACGCGGCCGACACCGCCGTGCCGCTCGCCGAACTCAAGCGGCTGGCCGAGCGCATCACGACGATCCCGGAAAACTTCAAGGTGCATCCGCTCGTCGAGCGCGTGATCAACGATCGCCGCGCCATGGGCCGTGGCGAAGCCAAGCTCGACTGGGGCATGGGCGAGCATCTCGCGTTCGCGTCGCTGGTCGCTTCGGGTTATGCGGTGCGTCTGACGGGTCAGGACTCGGGCCGCGGCACGTTCACGCACCGTCACGCGGTGTTGCACGATCAAAACCGCGAGCGCTGGAACGACGGCACGTACATTCCGCTGCAGAACATTGCCGAAGGTCAGGCCAAGTTCTCGGTGATCGACTCCGTGTTGTCCGAAGAAGCGGTGCTCGGTTTCGAATACGGTTATTCGACCGCCGAGCCGAACACGTTCGTCGCGTGGGAAGCGCAGTTCGGCGACTTCGTGAACGGCGCGCAAGTCGTGATCGACCAGTTCATCTCGTCGGGCGAAGTGAAATGGGGCCGCGTCTCGGGTCTCACCATGCTGCTGCCGCACGGCTACGAAGGCCAAGGTCCGGAGCACTCGTCGGCACGTATCGAACGTTTCCTGCAGTTGTGCGCGGATCACAACATGCAAGTGGTGCAGCCCACCACGCCGGCGCAAATCTTCCATCTGTTGCGCCGCCAGATGATCCGCTTGTTCAGAAAGCCGCTGATCATCGCCACGCCGAAGTCGCTTCTGCGTCACAAGGAAGCCGTGTCGGACCTGTCGGAACTGGCGAAGGGTTCGTTCCAGCCGGTCATCGGCGAAGTGGACGAGGCCATCGACGCGAAGAAGGTCAAGCGCGTGGTCGTCTGCTCGGGCCGCGTGTATTACGACATCGTCGCGCATCGCCGCGAAGCGAAGAGCAACGACGTCGCCATCGTGCGTATCGAGCAGCTCTATCCGTTCGCGCACAAGCAGTTCGACGCGGAACTCAAGAAATACGAGAACGCGACCGAAGTGGTCTGGGTGCAGGACGAGCCGCAGAACCAGGGCGCCTGGTTCTACATCGAGCACCATCTGCGTGAAGGCATGAAGGACGGCATGAAGCTCGCATATAGCGGCCGTCCGGCTTCGGCTTCGCCCGCGGTCGGTTACTACGCGAAGCACTACGAGCAACAAAAGGCGCTCGTGGAAGGCGCGTTCGGCCGCCTCAAGGGCGCGCAGGTGATCGCGAAGTAACACGGCTTGACGGGACCGCGCGGGCGAGGCTCGCCGGTCCCGTACGCGAAACGCGCATCGAATGCGGCGTCAGGTCGCCGTGCATCGCGTCGCTCGCATTCATACAGACACGTATCAGGACAAAACAGAAATGGCTATCGTAGAAG
The DNA here is from genome assembly GCF_031450875.1 of Caballeronia sp. LZ001. Classification (NCBI taxonomy): domain Bacteria; kingdom Pseudomonadati; phylum Pseudomonadota; class Betaproteobacteria; order Burkholderiales; family Burkholderiaceae; genus Caballeronia; species Caballeronia sp. LZ001. Next base: position 4,564,279 of record NZ_JARTVX010000004.1, read on the forward strand.
TCAAGGTTCCCCAGCTTTCGGAGTCGGTTTCAGAAGCGACCATGCTGCAGTGGAAGAAGAAGCCGGGCGAGGCTGTCGCCCGGGACGAAATCCTCATCGAAATCGAGACCGACAAAGTCGTGCTCGAAGTGCCCGCACCGTCCGCCGGCGTGCTGGCGCAAGTCATCAAGCATGACGGCGATATCGTCGCCGCCGATGAAATCATCGCGAAGATCGACACCGAAGCCAAGGCCGGTGAAGCACCGGCCGCCGCCGCCGCTGGCGACGCGGAAGTGAAACCGGCGCCCGAAGCCGAGCCTGCCGCCGCATCGGCTGCTGCTCCGGCGGCCGCGCAAGGTTCGGCGCAAGCCACGGGCGGTGCCGCATCGCCTTCGGCCACGAAGATTCTGGCCGAGAAGGGCGTATCCGCGGACCAGGTTGCAGGCTCCGGCCGCGACGGCCGCATCACGAAGGGCGATGCACTCAGCGCTTCGGCATCCGCCGCTGCCGCGCCCGCCAAGGCTGCTGCTCCGGCGCCCGCCGCCGCACCGGCTCCGGCTGCCGCACGCGCCGCGAAGCCGTCGCTGCCGGACGTGAAGGCGCCCGCATCGGCGGATCAGTGGCTCAAGGATCGCCCGGAACAACGGGTGCCCATGTCGCGTCTGCGTGCGCGTATCGCCGAGCGTCTGCTCGAATCGCAGCAGACCAACGCCATCCTGACGACGTTCAACGAAGTCAACATGGCGCCGGTCATGGATCTGCGCAACAAGTACAAGGACCGCTTCGAGAAGGAACATGGCGTGAAGCTCGGCTTCATGTCGTTCTTCGTGAAGGCCGCCGTGCACGCGCTGAAAAAGTTCCCGCTCGTGAACGCGTCGATCGACGGTAACGATATCGTCTATCACGGTTACTTCGACATCGGTATCGCGGTCGGTTCGCCGCGTGGTCTCGTCGTGCCCATTCTGCGTAATGCAGATCAGATGAGCCTCGCCGACATCGAAAAGAAGATCGCCGAATTCGGTCAGAAGGCGAAGGACGGCAAACTGTCCATCGACGAAATGACGGGCGGCACGTTCTCCATCTCGAATGGTGGCGTGTTCGGCTCCATGCTGTCGACGCCTATCATCAACCCGCCGCAGTCCGCGATTCTTGGCGTGCACGCCACCAAGGAACGCGCCGTGGTGGAAAACGGCCAGATCGTGATCCGCCCGATGAACTATCTGGCGCTGTCTTACGATCACCGCATCATCGACGGCCGCGAGGCCGTGCTGTCGCTCGTCGCCATGAAGGACGCGCTGGAAGATCCGGCTCGTCTGCTGCTCGACCTGTAAGCGTAGAACGCATGTTGCCCTGGTGCGCGCGATAGGCTCGCGCGCACCGTGAAGGGCGTCTCCGCATGAGCGGAGTCATATCAAGGGAAAGTCATGTCCAAGGAATTTGATGTCGTCGTGATCGGCGCGGGCCCCGGTGGCTATATCGCGGCCATTCGCGCAGCGCAGCTCGGCAAGTCGGTTGCGTGTATCGAGAAGTGGAAAAATCCGGCGGGCACGCTCAAGCTCGGCGGTACGTGCCTGAACGTGGGCTGCATTCCGTCGAAGGCGCTGCTCGCGTCGTCGGAAGAGTTCGAGAACACGGCGAAGCATCTGGGCGATCACGGCATCAGCGTGTCGGACGTGAAGCTCGATGTCTCGAAGATGCTCGCGCGCAAGGACGGCATCGTCGAGAAGATGACGAAGGGCATCGAGTTCCTGTTCCGCAAGAACAAGATCACGTGGCTCAAGGGTCACGGCAAGTTCGCCGGCAAGACCGAGGCCGGCGTGCAGATCGAAGTGTCGGGCGAAGGCGAAACGGAAACGGTCACGGCGAAGAACGTGATCATCGCCACGGGTTCGAAGGCGCGTCATCTGCCGAATATCCCGGTCGACAACAAGATCGTCGCCGACAACGAAGGCGCGTTGTCCTTCGACGCCGTGCCGAAGAAGCTCGCCGTGATCGGCGCGGGCGTGATCGGTCTGGAACTGGGTTCTGTGTGGCGCCGTCTCGGCGCGGACGTGACCGTGCTCGAAGCGCTGCCGCAGTTCCTCGGCGCAGCGGACGAAGCGCTCGCGCGTGAAGCCGCGAAGCAGTTCAAGAAGCAGGGCCTCGACATTCACCTCGGCGTGAAGATCGGCGAAGTGAAGACCACGGAGAGCGGCGTTTCCATCGCGTACACGGACAGCACGGGTAATGCAAAGACGCTGGAAGCGGACCGCCTGATCGTGTCCATCGGCCGCGTGCCGAACACGGACAATCTCGGTCTGGAAGCAATCGGCCTGAAGGCCAACGAGCGCGGTTTCATCGACGTGGACGAACACTGCGCGACCGCCGTGCCGAACGTGTACGCAATCGGCGACGTGGTGCGCGGCCCGATGCTCGCGCACAAGGCGGAAGACGAAGGCGTGGCGGTGGCCGAGATCATCGACGGTCAGAAGCCGCATATCGACTACAACTGCATTCCGTGGGTCATCTACACGGAACCGGAAATCGCGTGGGTCGGCAAGACCGAGCAGCAGCTCAAGGCGGAAGGGCGCGAGTTCAAGTTCGGCCAGTTCCCGATGATGGCCAATGGCCGCGCATTGGGTATAGGCCGTGCGGATGGCTTCGTCAAGATGATCGCGGACGCGAAGACCGACGAGATTCTCGGCGTGCATATCATCGCGGCCGACGCGTCGGACCTGATCGCGGAAGCCGTGGTGGCGATGGAGTTCAAGGCGGCCGCCGAAGACATCGGCCGCATTTGCCATCCGCATCCGTCGCTTTCCGAAGTCATGCGCGAAGCGGCGCTCGCAGTCGATAAACGCGCGCTGAACATGTAAGTTCGCCGGGTCTTAAAGGACCCGGTCGGACCCGGCCGGACTCGGCCCGGCTCGGCCGGCATCGCAACGAAGGCGAGCGGATCAAACCGTTCGCCTTCGTCACATTCAACGGCATCAGCGCTACAAGCCGCATCATGAACGTCACCGAATACTACGAAAACGAGCTGCGCACGCGGGGCTATCGATCGGACGAGGCGCAGCTCGCGGCGGTCGCGCGGCTGCAGCGCTGTTACGACGAATGGATCTCCTACAAGTCGCGCCGCTCGAACGCGATCATGAAGTTTCTCGTGCATCCGGAGCTGCCGCGCGGCGTGTATCTATGGGGCGGCGTCGGGCGCGGCAAGAGCTTTCTGATGGACAGCTTCTATGCGGTCGTGCCGGTGCAGCGCAAGACGCGTTTGCATTTTCACGAGTTCATGCGCGAGGTGCATCGCGAACTGGAAGACCTTAAGGGCCAGGCCGATCCGCTCGACGAACTCGCGCGGCGCATCGCGAAGCGTTACCGGCTGATCTGCTTCGACGAATTCCACGTCTCCGATATCGCCGACGCGATGATTCTTTATCGCCTGCTCGATCGCCTCTTCACCAACGGCGTGCAGTTCGTGATGACGTCCAATTACGAGCCGAACACGTTGTACCCGGAAGGCCTGCATCGCGACAGGCTGCTGCCGGCTATCGAACTCATCAAGAAGCATCTCGACGTCCTGAATGTCGATGCCGGCACCGACTATCGCAGACTGACGCTTTCGACCGTGCAGGCCTATCACACGCCGCTCGGCGCGGCCGCGGATAAAGCCTTGCGCGACGACTTCGCGAAGCTCGCCGCCGTGCCGGACGAAAGCCCGCTGCTGCATATCGAGAAGCGCGAGCTCAAGGCACTGCGTCGCGCGGACGGCGTCGTCTGGTTCGATTTCGCGACCTTGTGCGGCGGACCGCGTTCGCAAAACGATTACCTCGAACTCGCGAGCCGCTTTCACGCCGTGATTCTGTCGGACGTGCCGCAGATGTCGCCGCGCATGGCATCGGAAGCGCGTCGCTTTACGTGGCTCATCGACGTGTTCTACGACCACAAGGTCAAGCTGCTGATGTCGGCGGCGGTGCCCGCCGAAGACCTGTACGTGGAAGGACCGATGGCCAATGAATTCGCGCGCACGGTATCGCGCATCGTGGAAATGCAGTCGAAGGAATATCTGGAGTCGCCGCGCCGTCTATCGGATATCTCACTGACCTAATACCGAGAAACCAAAAATAGCCGTTCAGCCAATTGGCGTAAGGCTTGTCGGGCTTTTTCAAGATTAGGAGGACTCTTATTTCCCCGCTTTGGTGCGCTCGGTATCGTTGCCGGGTACAGTAAATTGGAGAAATTAACGTGAAGCCCTACCGCGACATGTCCGACGAAGAATGGCAAATGGTGGCGCCGTTGCTCCCCGAGCTGAGGCCGCGTTCCGAACTGCGCGGTCGGCCGCTCGCCAACACCCGCGCCGTGCTAAATGGCGTGCTCTGGGTCATGTATAGCGGCGCGTCGTGGTCCACCATGCCGCGCAAATACCCGTCGTATCAGACCTGTCACCGGCGCTTCAAGGCGTGGCACGAATCGGGCGTGCTGCTGCGCGTGATGACGCAGTTGTTCGGCCCGGCAGGCGAGTCCCTTTACGCGTTGATGACTTCTCGCATGCGCGTTCCGGCGGAGCTTCCATCGCTCATGGAAGAAAGCGTCGAAGCGGAACGCCGCGCTGCGTGACATCGGCCACGTGCGAAGCGTCTGCAAAGCGTCTGCAAAGAGGATGCAAAACGAAAACCGGCCTTGGCCGGTTTTTTCATTTGAGCGAGATCACTGACGCAACCATGTCTGCGAGCGCCCCAAGAGTGACACGCCGATATACCCGCGCACCACGAGTTTCTGTCCGCCGTCCTCGAGCTTCATCTTGCACTTGTAGAGCTTGCCGTTTTCAGGGTCGAGAATCTGCCCGTCTTCCCAGGCGTCGCCGTTCTGCCTGAGACCGGTGATGATGGTCATGCCTTTCACTAGTTGATCGCGCCGCTCGTCGGTGCAGGCCGTGCAGCGCCGCTCCGGATGATCGAATTCGCCGATGCCGCGCACCACGCGTCCCGACAACTGGCCGCTGCCGTCGTCGACGATCTGAATGATCGCCTTCGGCTTGCCCGTGGCATCGTCGATAGTCTGCCATGTGCCAACGGGCGTAGGCGCTTGCGCAAACGCGCTTGCCGCCGACAGCGCCAAGAGCGCAGCGGCGCATGCGCGGCTGATCGCACGCTTCATAGGGTGTCTCCTTTTTCTAATCGTCATCCCGCGCGCTGGTACGGCGGGTCGCGTCAGCATACGAGAAAGCCGTATCTGCGTCTGAGAGGAAACGTTCTAGCCAACAACGCGCTACCGTGCGCCGCGCAAGCCGGCTTCGAGCGTGGCGAAGGTGCGGGCGTCGGTGCGATCGAAATTGAGCGGCGTCACCGCAATGCGTCGGGCCGCCACGTTCGCCGTCTCGGTGTCGGGCGCATTCTCACGTGCGCCGCGTTGAAAGCGTAGCCAATAGTAATCGAGACCGCGCGGGTCGACTTCCGCGATGACGTCGATACCTTCCACGAGCCCGGCGCCTTGCCGCGTCACGGTAAGCGGACCGGCGGCTTCTGCATCGCAATCGGGGAAATTGACGTTGAGACACGTCGGCGCGTCGTGCGAGATGGCGAGCAACTGACGGATCACGCCGGGCGCGAGCGCGCTCGCCGTGTCCCAGCGCACGTTGTCGCGATCTGAAAATGTCTGGCTCAACGCGATGGACGGCAAGCCGAGCAGCAAGCCTGTCATGGCTGCGCCGACCGTGCCGGAAAACATGGTCTCGACGCCAAGATTCGCACCGCGATTGATGCCAGAAAGCACGAGATCGGGCGGCGCATCTTTCATGAGATGGCGCGCGGCCATCACGACGCAGTCGCCGGGTGTGCCTTGCACGCCGAAGCGCCGTTCGCCCTGACGCGACACGCGCAACGGCGAATGAAGACTGATGGAGTGCGACGTGCCGCTCTGATCGTGCTCGGGTGCGATCACCCAGACTTCGTGCGCGATTTCGCGGGCGACGGCTTCGAGCACGGCAAGGCCGGGGGCGTCGATGCCGTCGTCGTTGGTGAGCAACACACGTTGAACGATGGGTTCAGTAGCGGACATCGCGAATCACTCCTTGGTCGGTTGTGAATGGGATCAACCGATTATTACAGAGATCGCGACGCCGAATGAGTGTCGAGCACGTGCCAAGCGCGCGTCTTTAGCGAACGCCCAACCCGCGCAATACGGCATTGCCGTCTTCGGTCAGCCGGACTTTCGGTGCGCCCGCTTCGGGAGACACGATTTCGACGTAGCCATATTCCTGCAACGAAGCGACATCCGGCGTCGCGGCCATGGCGTCGATCGGCGCGTGCAAAAGCAAAAGCAGCGTGGCGATTTCGTGATGGCTGAGCAGCCGTTTGATGGCCCGCACGGGCGCCGAAGCGGAAGCTAAACGGAGGTTCATGGACCGAACTCCTTGGTTGTTACATGACGATTCTGGGCGCCGGTGACATCCGGCAGCCGACGTTGATGTCGATGAAGTCCGGCAAGGTTAGAAGCCGATTCTTAGGCGAAACTTAAAATTAACCGATGCCGGGAAATCGCGCTTGTTACAGCGTGTGTCGTCAAGTCAGCGAGCACTTCAGAGCGCCGCCATCAGAAGCGATAGTCGGGATTTTTCGGGTCGAACGTCAGGTCGTCGAAGGGCTTGGGATCGATGCGTTCGAGCACGATGCTTTCGAACTGCTCGCCGTCGTTATCGAACGATTCGATGCTGCGCAAAAGCGGACGCGTCAGATCGAGACCGAGCACTTCGCGCTTGGCGTAGAAGTCGGGCTGGCCGCTCGGCGTATCGTAGGTGAGGGCGACGACGCGCACACCGTCGATAGTCCGCACATCGACGCTGGCCGGCCGCGTGATGCCCGCTTCGATGAAGCGGCGGCTTTCGTCGATGAAACGCTGCGTGATGGCGTCGATGCTGAGTTCGCGGATCGAATGATTCGACTGCGCGCGCGCAAAGGCGCCGTCGATCTTCGTCCACATCGGCACCACGCCGAACAGCCCGCCCAGATGCCCGTATAGCTCACGGGGACGCGTCGAATCGTCGTAGATGATCTCCTGGCCCGCATGCGCGCCGTCGGGCAACCATTTGGCGTAGATGCGCAGCGGTTCGCGCGTCACGCGCACGAGCATGTGGTCGGCGCGCTTCGGCCATTTTCCCTTCACGCGTTCGCGCCGCCACATGGTGAATTCGCACGATGCAAAGCGGTGCGTGCCCGCGCTCAAGTAACGCGGCAGCGTGTGAGGATCGAGCGACTGGAAGAGGGTGACGAGTTGCTCGTCGTCGAGCGCCGCAAGCTCGCCGCTCGCCGCCGCGCCGGTCAGCCACGCAACCTGCTGATCGGCATCGAGCGTGGCGATGCGGTCCGCGCCAACCTGTGCGTACGCGTGCGATTCGAACAGCGCGAACATCGCGAGCAGCAGAAAACACAGGCTCGCACAGGCGAGCCGCCAGTTCGTGATGCGGCGCAATTGCACTGACGGCACTGGCGGCACTGGCGGCATGAGTTCTCCGATTGGACCAGTGATGCTACTCCTTAAGCTTCGCGCGTTCAGCATCGCGTAATTCGCGTCGCAAAACCTTGCCGATGGTCGAAAGCGGCAGCGAATCCCGAAACTCCACGAACGCCGGCATCTTGTAGCCGGTCAGATGTAAACGGGCGAAGGCGAGGACTTCTTCCACGGTGAGCGTGGCGTCGCGCCGCACGACGAACACCTTCACGCGTTCGCCCGTCACCGCGTCGGGCACGCCGATAGCCGCCGCCGAATGTACTTTCGGATGCGCCGCGAGCACGTCCTCGATCTCGTTCGGATACACGTTGAACCCGGACACTATCATCATGTCCTTCTTGCGATCGACGATACGAACGAACCCGCGCGCGTCCATTACGCCGATGTCGCCGGTGGCGAGCCAGCCGTCCGCGCCGATAATCCGCGCGGTCTCGATAGGCCGATTCCAGTAGCCTTTCATCACTTGCGGGCCCCACACGCAAAGCTCGCCGCGTTCGCCGATGTCGGCCCATACGCCGTCTTCGCGGCGCATGCGCACGAGCGTGGAAGGCACGGGCAGGCCGATGCTGCCATCGAAAGCCATGTTGTCTTCGACACCGATGGGACTCGCGCACACGAGCGGTGAGCATTCGGTGAGCCCGTAACCCTCGGTGATCGACAAGCCCGTGAGCTTCGCGAAGCGTTCGGCGACGCCGCGTTGCGTGGCCATGCCGCCCGACATCGCAAGCTTGAGCGCGGAGAAGTCGCGCGCGCGGAATTCGTCGTTGTCGAGCAGCGCGTTGTAGAGCGTGTTGAGCGCGCTGATCGCGGTGAAGTTCTCACGGCGCAGCGCGCGCATGAACGTGCTGAGATCGCGTGGATTGGCGATCAGCACATTGCGCGCGCCGATGCCGAGGAACACGAGCGCATTCATCGTCAGCGAATAGATGTGATAGAGCGGCAGCGGCGTGACCACCGTTTCGGCGCCATCGACGAGCCTCGCGCGCGCCCACGCAAGCGCCTGCATCACGTTGGCGACGACATTGCGGTGCGTGAGCATCGCGCCCTTCGCCACGCCCGTGGTACCGCCGGTATATTGGATGAAGGCGATATCGCCGTGCCCGATGCGCACCGGTTCGAACTTGCGCCTGGCGCCGCGCGCGAGTGCCTGCCGCAAGCCGACCGCCTCGGGTAGCGAGTACGCGGGCACGCTCTTCTTGACGTGACGCAGAAAAAAGTCGATTGCCTGACCCTTGAGGTTGAGGCCGTCGCCGAGCAAGTCGCCGAGCGTGCTCACGATCACATGGCGGATGCGCGTGCCGTGCTGCGCGTCCTGCAATGTTTTCGCGAAAGGCTCCGCGACGACGATGGTCTGCGCGCCGCAATCCTTCAACTGATACGCGAGTTCGCGCGCCGTATAGAGCGGATTCACGTTGACGACGATCGCGCCCGCCGCAAGCGCGCCGAAGAGCGTCACGGGATAGGGCAGCGAATTGGGCATCATGAGCGCGACGCGATCGCCGGGTTTGACGCCGAGCTCTTGCAAATACGAAGCGAACGCCAGCGCCTTATCGCGCAGCGCGCCGAACGTGAGTTCGGAGCCGAGGCTCACGTAAGCGACGCGATCGCGAAAGCGCTCGACGGCTTGATCGAAGAAATGCGTGAGCGAACGGTAACGCGACGGATCGATATCGCGCGGCACGCCCGCCGGATACGAGGCATGCCAAATGCCATCCGTGCAATGCGGCTCGACAGCCCCGCGCGGCGATGCCGGTGCCGGACTCATGGTTTGTCTCCGTTGGCGCGGGTTGTATGCGCCTTATGTTTGTCATGCTGCTTTGTGTTCTGCTGTGCTTCGTGCTTCGTGCTTCGTGCTCGCGTTGCGTCGGCTACGTGCGTTGAGGGCCGCGAGCGTCTCGCGGCTTCAGCGTTCCAGTATCGCGACGATGCCTTGTCCGCCCGCCGCGCAAATCGAGATCAGCCCGCGCGTGGGACGGCCATCGCCGCGAGCGGGCGCATGGCTCAACATCTTCGCGAGCGTGCCGACGATGCGTCCGCCTGTCGCCGCGAACGGATGCCCGGTCGCGAGCGAACTGCCGTTCACGTTCAGACGCGCGCGGTCGATGCCGCCTGGCGCCTGCCCGAGTCCGAGCACGGTTTCGCAATACTCTTGGTCTTCCCATGCGGCGAGCGTGCATAGCACCTGCGCGGCGAAGGCTTCGTGAATCTCGTAAAAGTCGAAGTCCTGCAAGGCGAGGCCGGCGCGCAAAAGCAGCGGCGGGACGGCGTGGACGGGCGCCATCAAGAGACCTTCGCGCTTGTCGAAGAAATCGACTGCCGCCGATGCCGACAAACTCAAGTACGCCTGCACCGGCAAGCCGCGTTCGGCGGCCCATTGTTCCGATGCGAGCAGCACGGCCGACGCGCCATCGGTGAGCGGCGTCGAGTTGCCGGCGGTGAGCGTGCCCGCATCGCGATCGAAGACAGGCTTCAGTTGCGCGAGCTGATCGAGCGAAAGCTCGGGCCGCAGCGTGTTGTCGCGCGTCTGGCCTTTGTACGGCGTCATCAGGTCGTTGAAGAAGCCGCGCTCGTACGCCGCCGCGAGTTTTAGATGACTTTCCCGCGCGAGCGCGTCCTGCGCTTCGCGCGAAATCTTCCAGCGCTTGGCCATCAGTTCGCAATGCTCGCCCATCGAAAGACCGGTGCGCGGCTCGGCGTTACGCGGCAGCGTCGGCCTGAAGAACATGCCGGGCCGCAGTTTCGCGAGCGCGCCCACGCGCTGGCCCGCCGTCCGGCTGCGATTGGCTTCGAGCAAAATCTTGCGCATGCGCTCGTTCACGCCGATGGGCGCGTCCGACGCCGTATCCACGCCCCCTGCGATACCCACGTCGATCTGTCCGAGCGCAATCTTGTTGGCGACCAGAATCACCGTTTCGAGGCCGGTGGCGCAGGCCTGCTGAACATCGTAAGCGGGCGTTTCCTTCGCCAGCGTGGTCGAGAGCGCGGCTTCGCGCGTGAGATTGAAATCGCGCGAATGCTTGACGACCGCGCCCGCCGCGATCTCGCCGAGACGCAGGCCGTGCAGATCGTAGCGATCGACGAGACCTTGCAGCGTGAAGGCCAGCATGTCCTGATTCGATGCCGTCGCGTAAGCCGTATTCGAACGCGCGAACGGAATCCGGTTGCTGCCGATGATCGCGACTCTGCGCCCGAGGTTCGAAGACGTGCTCATGGCAGTTCCCATTCGAACTCGCCGCGCAAATGCGGCCGGTCGCCGGCGAGATCGCGCACTTCGAAGGCGCGCGCGGTGGACGAGGGCGCCGCGCTCCACAGCGTCGCGTCGCCCGGAAGAAAGAGCGGCAGCTTGAAGTCGCTGTGCGCGTGACCGGATGCGAGCGTCTTCACCGGATGCAGCGCCGCGAGCGTGCGCGCAAGCGTCCACATGCCGTGCGCGATGGCGCGCTGGAAGCCGAACGCCTTCGCGCTCAACGCATGCAGGTGAATGGGATTGAAGTCGCCGGAAGCCTTCGCGTAGTCGCGGCCCAGTTGCGCGGGAAGCTGCCAGCGCGCTTCGCGTACGAGGAGCGGCGTACTGGTCTCGATGGCATCGGCGACGGGCGCGGTGGCTTCGGTCTTCACGCCGCGTTTCAGATAGACGCTGTCGCCATCCCACACGGCCTCGCCGCGCCGGTAGATGCGCGTATGCAGCGTGAACGCCTGGCCTTTCGGATGCGGCACGAGCGGTCCGCATTCCACTTCGATCCGCAAGCCCTGACCCGCGAGCAGCGGCCGGCGCAAATGCACGCTGTTCGACAGATGCACGACGCCGAGCGCCGACCAGGGAAACGACGGATCGGTAAGCATCATCAGATGCAGCGGAAACGCGAGCACATGCGGGAACGTGAGCGGCACGCCGTGCTCGGGGATGAAGCGCATACGCGCGCATACCGGCCGATATGTTCGGGGTCGAGCCGCACGTCGGGGCGAATCAGGCGCAGCGCGGGCAGATCGGTTGCGTGGCCGCGCCAGAACAGGCCCGGCAGCAAGCGGCCATAGAGCTTTGCGGGCGACGGCAGCGTATCGACGACGACGGTGCGCGGGCGGGGCATCGTGGAGACGTGCATCCGTCAGGCTCCGACGAGGCTCTGGCCGCAGACGCGCACCACCTGGCCGGTCACGCCCGCGCTGCCGGGACTCGCGAGCCATGCCACGGTTTCGGCGACATCGACCGGCAAGCCGCCCTGGCCCATCGAGTTGAGCCTTCGTCCGGCCTCGCGCACGCCGAATGGCATGCGCGCGGTCATTTGCGTTTCGATGAAGCCCGGCGCCACCGCGTTGATGGTAATGCCGCGTGCCCGCAGTATCGGCGCCATGCTCTGCACGCGCCCGATCACGCCGGCTTTCGAGGTGGCGTAATTGGTCTGGCCGCGATTGCCCGCAATGCCGCTGATCGACGACACCGCGACGATGCGCCCGCCCGCGCCGATCACGTTCTGCGCGAGCAGGGCTTCGTCCATGCGTTCCTGCGCGAGCAGATTGATGTCGATCACGCTGTCCCACATCTCTGCGCTCATGCGCGCGATGGTCTTGTCGCGCGTGATGCCCGCGTTATGCACGACGATATCGATGCCGCCCGACGCCGCAAGCGCGGCCGCGAGTTCGGCGGGCGCTTCTGGCGATGCGATATCGGCATAGAGCGCGGTATGCGCGCCGTTAGAAGGCGACGCGTCTTCTATGCCGAGCATGGTCTGATCGAGCGCGTCGCGCGCGGCGGCCACGTCGAGCCCGGTGACGATGGCGCCGTGCGCCGCGAGCACCGCCGCAATCGATGCTCCGATGCCGCGCGCCGCGCCCGTCACGAGCGCGCGCTTTCCGGCGAGCGGCGCGGCCCAGTTCGCGGGCGAGGGCGCCGCGCCTTCGAGATGCACGACTTGCCCCGACACATACGCCGAACGCGGCGACAAAAAGAAGCGCAGCGTGCCTTCGATGGAAGCCTGCGGACTCACGCGCAGCAGATTCGCCGTGCTGCCGTTGCGCGCTTCCTTGCCGAGCGAGCGCGTGAGACCTTCGAGCGCGCGCTGCGCGGTCGCCGCACGCGGATCGCTCAAAGCGCCGGGCGGGCGGCCGAGCACGACGATTCGGCCGCTTCTGGCAAGCGAGCGCAGCGCGTCGTGGAAGAAGGCGTAGAGCGCATGCAGCTCGCTGCTTTCGACAATGCCGGTGGCATCGAAGATCAGCGCTTGGACGCGGTTGGCGGGGCTGGAATCGGTGGCGCGCGCCTCGAAACGCCCGCTCATCGCGCCATGACGGCTTGCCACGGCGAGCCATCCGGACGCGCTGTCATGCGCGATGCCCGTCATGCCGATGCCGGACAACACCGCGAGGAGGTCGTCGAACAGTGCCGGGGACGGTCCCGCGCCGATGGCCGCCATACCGCCGAACTCGGCTTCGCCTGCGCGCAGGCGGCGCAACACTTCGGGGCGCGGCAGCCCGAGCGAGCGGGCGATGCTCGTGCCGAAGGGCGAATTGACGAAGTCGAGGTAGCGGTCTTTCATCGATTGGCGAGCGGTCGTCGGCAGCGTGGTGTGCTTCGAAATCAGGCGACCGTTTCGGGCATTTGTTGCTCGATCTCGGCGCTGCGCTTTTGCAATGCTTCGAGGATACCGAAGTCTGCGGAAAAATCATCGACTTTCACGGCTTCGCGCGCGAGCGATGCCCATTCTTCGAGCAGAGCCGCCTCGCTCGCATCGATCAATCCGAGCGCGGTCGCTTGCCGCGCCCAGGCTTCGATCTCGTCCGGGCTTTGCGGCAAAGGAGCGGTCTTGCCGGATTTCACGGCATCGCGCAGGCGCGCTTCGAGTGCGACGACGGCGGGCGTGAGCGCGAGCAATTTCTCGCCGACCGCGATCGGATCGTCCTCGAGCGCGGACACGTGCGAGCCTTCGACGAGGCGGCTGCGGGCATCGCCGGGCGTCTGCATCAGAAGCGCGACGTCGTTGCCGAGCGCGTCCGTGCTGGGTGTGTGCGGCAGGCCGAACGGGAACGCGAAGACGCGCAAGAAGGCCGCGGCGGCACGGTTCGGATAGTTGGCGAGCAAGCCGTCGAAGGCGAGCCGCGCCTGATACAGCGCGTCCTCCACGCCCCAGCGCACGAGCGGCAGGTCGCTTTCCGGGCGGCCGTCGTCCTCGAAGCGCTTGAGCGTCGCGGAGATCAGATATAGCTGCGCGAGGATGTCGCCCAGGCGCGCGGACAGGCGCTCGCGACGCTTGAGCTCGCCGCCGAGCGCGAGCATCGAGATATCGGCGAAGAGGGCGAACGCGCTCGACAGTCGTGTCGCGGCGCGATAGTACAGGACGAGGCGCGCGTCGGCCTGTGCGGGTTTGCGGATCGACACGCCGCCGCCGAGCGCGTAGACGAGGCTGCGGATCGCGTTGGACGCGAGAAAGCTCGCATGACCAAAGAAGGCCGCGTCGAAGTCGGTGAGTGCGCGTTTTGCGTCGGGCTCGCGCGTGGCCGCCATCTCCTTGAGCACATACGGATGACAGCGAATCGCGCCCTGTCCGAAGATGATCAGGCAGCGCGTCAAAATGTTCGCGCCTTCGACGGTGATCGAGATCGGCATCTGCTGATACGCGCGCGCCAGAAAATTCGACGGCCCCATGCAGATGCCCTTGCCCGCGACCACGTCCATGCCGTCGTTGATCACTTTGCGCGCGCGCTCGGTGATGTGATATTTCGCGATCGCCGAAATCACCGAGGGCTTTTCGCCGAGATCGACGGCCTGTGCCGACAGGCGGCGCGCCGCATCCATCACGTACAGATTGCCGCCCATGCGGCCGAGCGCTTCCTGAATGCCCTCGAAGCGTCCGATCGACGTCCGGAACTGGCGGCGCGCGGCGGCATAGGCGCCGGTGCCGCGCACGGCGAGTTTGGCCATGCCGACATTCGACGACGGCAGCGAGATCGCGCGGCCCGCCGCGAGACATTCCATCAGCATGCGCCAGCCGCGTCCGACCTGTTCGCGTCCGCCGATAACCCATTCCATCGGGATGAAAACGTCTGTTCCCCAGTTCGGGCCGTTCTGGAACACGGCGTTGAGCGGCCAGTGACGTCTGCCGATATGCACGCCGGGATGCGTCGTCGGAATGAGCGCGCAGGTGATGCCGGGCGCTTCGTTGCCGCCGAGCAGACGTTCGGGATCGAGCGCGCGAAAGGCAAGGCCGAGCACGGTGGCAATCGGTCCGAGCGTGATGTAGCGCTTGTTCCAGGTGACGCGAAAGCCGAGCGTCTCGCGGCCTTCGTGCATCGCGCGGCAGACGACGCCGACATCGGGAATCGCAGCGGCGTCGGAGCCGGCATACGGACTCGTCAGCGCGAAGCAGGGGATTTCATCGCCGCGCGCGAGGCGTGGCAAGTAGTAGTTCTTCTGTTCTTCGGTGCCGTAATGCAGCAGCAATTCGGCGGGTCCGAGCGAGTTGGGCACCATCACCGAGACCGCCGCCGCCGACGAATGCGTCGACAGCTTCATGATGACTTGCGAGTGCGCGTAAGCGGAGAACGCCTTTCCGCCGTACTGCTTCGGAATGATCATGCCGAGAAAGCCCTTCTCCTTGATAAAGGCCCAGGCTTGCGGCGACAGATCCTGCCAGATCGTCGTGGTGTCCCAGTCGTTGGCGATGTCACAGAGATGGGCGCATTCGTTGTCGATGAAGCTTTGTTCTTCCGGCGTGAGTCTTGGCGCGCCGTGAGCGAGGAGCGAGTCCCAGTGCGGGCGGCCGGAAAAGAGTTCGGCGTCCCACCAGACCGTGCCCGCTTCGATGGCGTCGCGTTCGGTGGCCGACATCTGCGGCAGGATCTTTTGAAATACGCCCAGCACCCGCCGGCTGATGAGCACGCGGCGCAACGGCTTGATGGAGAGGAGAAGCGCCGGAAGCACGAAGACGATGGCCAGCAGCGCGGTGACTATCGGCCCGACGATGCCGGTGAATGCGCCCGCCGCGACCCAGATCGTGAGCGCCGCGAGCCAGGCGACGGCGGGCGCTTGCACGAAGGTCAACGCGCCAGCGACAAGGAGGAAAGCGATGACGAAGAGGGCGAGCATCACGGGTCTCCGAAGCGGCGTTGGTTCGGAGGAGCAGCACGGGGCGTGCCGAATGCGTCGGCATCGCCCTCTAAAATAGCTTGTGGCGCCCGATGGTTCGCTTAAGTTTGCGCCGCCACTTCCTCCGCCGAGCGCGTCATATCGATACCCCTTCGCTCGCGGCTGAAGAAGATCAACGCGGCGATCACGACAGCGACGGTTCCCGCAACGATCGCCATTGCCGTGCCGTAGTCCTTGCCGTGGGCCTCGGCGATCGATGCCTGCATCGTCGCATTGACGGCCGCCAGCAGATTGCCGAGTTGATAAACGAGCCCCGGAAACGTCGCGCGAATCTCATCCGGCGAAATCTCGTTCAGATGCACTGGAATTACGCCCCACGCGCCCTGCACGGAAATCTGCATGAGGAACGCGCCGAGGGCGAGCATCACCGGGCCTGTCGAGAACGCCCATAGATACAGAACCGGCAACGCGATCAGCGCGGCGATGAAAATCGCCACGCGCCGTCCTATCTTCTCGGAAAGCGACCCGAAAAAGAGTCCGCCGACAATCGCGCCGATATTGAGCACGATGGTAATCAGCGAAACCGTGTGCGGGTCGAAATGATGCTGTTCGCGCAGGAAGGTCGGATACAGATCCTGCGTGCCATGCGAGAAAAAGTTGAACGCGGTCATCAGGACGATCGCGTAAAGCGAGAGCTTCCAGTTCTGCTTGAGCGTGGCGAGCAGACCCGGCCGCTTGCGCTTTTCGAGCGCGCGCCACGCGGGCGATTCCGGCACGTGCGCGCGCACATAGAGCACGAGCAGCGCGGGCGCGACGCCGACAAAGAACATCCCGCGCCAGCCGACGAACTGATAAAGCACGCCGAATACGATCGACGCGAGCAAGTAGCCGCTCGGATATCCCGCCTGCAGCAAGCCCGAGACGAAGCCGCGCGAGGAAGGCGGCACGGTTTCCATCGTCAGCGCGGAGCCGACGCCCCATTCGCCACCCATCGCGACGCCGAAGAGAAAGCGCAAGATCAGCAAAGTCGTGAGATTCGGCGATAAACCCGAGAGCAATTCGAGCAGCGAATAAATCGCGATGTTGATCATCAATGTCGGACGGCGGCCGAATTTATCCGCGAGCCGCCCGAAGATCAACGCGCCAAGCGGACGCGCCGCCAGCGTAAGCGTAATGGCAAAGGCCACCTTGGGAATGCCGGTATTAAATTCGGCGGCGATGTCCTTCAATATGAAGACCATCAGAAAGAAGTCGAATGCGTCGAGTGTCCAGCCCAGGTAAGCCGCAATCGTTACGTTTCGTTGTTCGCGCGTCCAACTCATTGCCGTGGTCTCCGTTCGATTAATTGATTGGCTTGCCTGGCGAGCGGCGAGGCCGGACAGGCAGGGCCGCAGGCACGCTGAGTGTACGCCCGTGTTTAATTAGCTGCAGGAGGTCAAGAAAGCGCGTGGCACGAATAAGCGCGATTAAATCGTGATCGTAAGCGCGAATGATTCGAATCGATTCGAATCAACAGAAGATCGAATAGACGACGTAAGAAAATTGAATAGGATTTGAAAAGAAAAGGCGCGGAAACAAAAAACCCCACGCGTCGATTCGTGGGGTCGTTTGCAAAACGCTGAAAGAGACCTTGGTGCCCAGGAGAGGCGCCGCACTTCATTTCTAACCTATTGAAAACACGAGGGTTTAAACTTTGGCGCGGGTGCGGACGTACTAAGTGATGTACTAACTTGCAACCGGGAATGAGATCATCTCGTCCGCGTTGAAATTTTGGGTGGCCGCAGTGGATAATATGGTGAAGTGTTGCATTCCGGCAACGATTCTCGCAGGGCGGGGCGCTACCGTCCGCGATATGCGCTGTAGCTATGAACCCACGGCGAGCATGTTATCTCGCCTCGACAGCACGGTGACGGCCGCGTCCGCTATCGCACGGGGAAGCGGTGAATAAGACCAGCCGTTGGTGCCACCGGACTGTTGACTTCTTGCAGATCGCTGACGACGTGATTCGGTGTCGATCTAAAGTTCCAGCATCGCACTAGTCGCGAGAATGGCGTCACCCGACGATTGCGTCGAGCACCTCATATGCAGCGGAAGAGGTATTGAACGGTTTTCGTCCGGCCTTGAACGTGTCGGATGCAGTGATGCCAATATGGTTGCGCATTGAACTGCGCGAGCGTTGCGGGAAATGATTGTGGGTCGTAGGAAGATCGCGAAGCCAAATTCGAGCTGATCTGTCGGTTTCGCCGCGCTCCCCACGTATTCATACGGCGTCGGGAGCCCCATTGTGTCGTTTTTCGGGAAGCGGTTCGCGACGAGTGCTGCCACTGCTGGCTCGACGATGCGGCGGACTTCCATCAGATCCGGCGCATTGGCGTTCAACTGGCTGTGCCAACCTAGGCCAGATGGGTTGAGTGTTCCGGGCACTCCTATTAAATGCGGGTCGTATCCAGAATCCGTCGCGCGATGGCTTTTCGTCCGGCGGTTGATCGTCCGGCTCTGCGGTGTTCGTCGCGTCCGGCGAAGTCGATATGGCACTCGGAGCTGACCAGGCGGGCTCGATTCGTCTGCCTGCGTCGTTCAGCGGCATTGTTGGTCTGAAGCAGACGTACGGCCTCGTCCCGTACACGGGCATTGCGCCGCTCGACGCGTCGTTTGACCATGTAGGGCCTATGACGTCAACAGTCTCCGACTCTGCGCTTCCGTTGAGCGTTATCGCTGGCCCGGATGTCAGCGACGCACGCCAGCACGGGGTCAAGTCTTCGGACTATGAGGCCGCTATGGCCTATGACATCAAAGGCCTGCGCATTAGGGTGCTCAAGGAAGGGTTTGAGGTCCCTGGCAGCGACCCGGCTGCGTATTTCGGCGAAGCCGAACAGAGATTTCGGTTGATGTCGAACAGGGTTTTCGCTGGAAGATGAACACGCGTTTCGGTTGAAGTCGAACAAGGACGCTGGTGCTCCGAACCGGTTGTTCGATTTGCCGAAACGCGTGTTCAGATTCCCGGAATGAGTGTTCGGCAAACCGAAACGGATCGTCGGCTTCATCATGGCGGTGCTGCGTATGGACCAATCTGCCGGCATTAAGGTAGCTCCCTTTGGGAGTGTATCCGTCAGCACATCCCGTGTTGACAGGACTTCAGTCAGATATCGAGGATTTTCCGTAAGAGACCGTACGAGACGCGCCAGTGTCCTTCGGAGTCTGTCACGGCGATCGACGCCGTTTTGGAGTTCAGCCTGACGACGGTGCCAACACGCTCGTTCAGATGCTTGTCGGTGAATCCGACCGTGTCGCCGATGAAGAACTCTTCGGGACGCGGGCGCGGTGGCGGCGCTTCCTTTTTGAATTGGGGCTGCGGTGGCATCAAGGATAATCGCCGCATACAACACTGCCCATCGGCGTCGAGTCACGTTGTCCTGTACGACCGCTTGCGTATGTCGCAGCTCGTTGATAGTGCCTTCCAAAGGCGGTCCCAACGGATTGTCACCGATGTATCTGACGGTCATCCCAATGTGCAGTCGTTGACGGACTTCGAGAATGCGTCGCGGATCATCTAGCATTTTACCGATGGTCAGATAGAGGCGATATAACTCAGCGCTAGGCGCCTGCCGAAGGGAGTCCAGGATGTCCATGAATGTCGGGGTAGTTAGCGGGCAAGCGGCAGCAGTTCGTGCACGCGATTGACGGGATACGACGGCAACTTCTCTAGTGTTTCCTTCAGCCATGCATACGGTTCGAAACCGTTTAAGCGAGCCGTCCCGAGCAATGAATACATGGTGGCCGTCGCACGAGCGCCTCGCGGTGAGCCCGCGAACGTCCAGTGACTCTTCCAAGCGCGATCGGCCGGATTTGCCGTTCCAACGCGTCGTTGTCGGGTAACAGAACACCGCTCTCTGTGTAGCGTATCAGCGCTTGCCAATGACGTAACGCGTAGCCGAACGCTTTGGCGAGCGGTGCCTGAGTCGGCAAACCGATGACGTTTCCTTCCAACCATTGCCGGAACTGCGCTAATACCGGCAAGGTCTCCGCTTGCCGCGCCGCATATTTGCGGTCAGGGGTCTGGTGGTTGATTCGCGACTCAATGGCGTATAGCTGGGCGATCCACTGCAGCGCCTGGGCCGCAAGTCCCGGCTTGCTTTGAGTCTTGGCGATTTCAAAGAACCGACGGCGGCAATGCGCCCAACAACCGACCGCGATGATGTCGCCGGTCTCATAAAGGGCCTCGTGCCCGCTGTATGCGTCGGCCTGCAAGTAGCCCTTGTAAGTTTTTAGGTAACCTTGCGGATGCGAGCCCGCGCGCGATTCAGCGAACTGGAACACGACCGCCGGAGGGTGATCGACCCAAACGTCGTTCTCCTCGCGTTGGCCCGCACCCAGATAGCCCCATAATCGGTAAGCGTCAGCGGATCCCGTCTTGAATCGCGACGTCCCGAATGTGAAGGTGATGCTTTCGTGAGACCGAGGGCAATGCGATGGAAGACGAGATCATTAAGGCTGCAACGGCGATGGGTACACGTCGCCCACGGCAAGGGGAAGCGTTCTGGGGCGAAATGGTTGCCACCTGGAAGGCGAGTGGTGTGGGCGCTCGGCGGTTTTGCCGAGAACAGGGTCTCGCGGTAAGCACCTTCAGCCTGTGGCGCAAGAAGCTCGCAAGCCCGGTTAGAGAGATTAAACAGCCACTCGCGGTTACTGCGGATGCGGCATTCATCGTTTCCAATGTGGATGGTGAACTGGCTCCCTCAAGGCCGCCTGTTGCAACGCAAGCGGCTGATGTGTCGCCCTCGCGTGACGGGGTGACGCTCTCGCTCGCTGGCGTTCGTGTCGAACTAAGCGGCGTACATGCCGAGCGCATCGTGCGCTTTGTGCTTGGCCAGCTTGGAGGTGGCCGGTGCTTATTGCCTCGGACGTTCGCGCTTACATCTGTCGCGACCCGGTCGATATGCGCAAGGCGATCGATGGGTTGTCTTATCTCGTCGAGCCGTTACTTGCTCAGAAGCCTGCATCGGGCAACCTGTTCGTCTTCGTGGCGCGCGACCGCTCCAAAGTGAAGATTCTTTATTGGGACCGGACCTGCTTCGCGCTTTGGTATAAGCGTCTCGAAAGAGGCCGTTTCCCGGCACCCTCGTTACTCGCCCAGCGCGGCTTCACGCTCGCCGAGCTCAACGCATGGCTCGAGGGCATCGAGATCCCGGCGCGAGAGCCGCACCGCACCGTGGCAGTCACGCGCGTGACGTGAGGTGCTCCAGCGCAGCGCCGAGCTTGTAAACGTGGCCTGAGTTAGGCATCATGGAACATATGCCACCCAACGCCGTCACTGTCGCGGATCTTCCCGTCGAGCCCGATGCACTGCAAGCGTTCGCGCTCGAACAGAACCGGCTTGCACGAGTGTTGTGGGAGCAGTTGGAAATCCTCCAGCATCAGATTGCACAGTTGAACCGTGCGCGCTTTGGCGTGAGCTCCGAGCGCCTGGCAGGCCAAGCCGAGCTGTTTGACGCCGCCACGGATATCCCGGCACCGCCAGCAGTCGACGCCGTTCCTGTAGAGAGTCACACCCGTAAAGGGCGTCCGGCGCTACCCAAGGACCTGCCACGTACACGCATCGAATACGATCTGAGCGACGAACAGAAGATGGCGTTCGATACGCTCGAACGCATTGGCGAAGAGCGTAGCGAGACACTGCATTACGAGCCGTCCAAGCTGACCGTCATTGAGCACATCCGCTTCAAATACGTGGCGAAGAAGGATGGCGAATCGACCATCGTGGCCGCAAGCGCTCAGCCGTCGCCGCTGCCCAAGAGCAATGCAAGCGCCAGCCTGCTTGCCAATGTCCTGGTCAATACCTATGTCGATCATCTGCCGTTGAATCGACAGGAAATGCGCTACGCGCGCCGGGGCGTGTACTTACCACGCGCCACGTTGTGCGAATGGAAGCTGGCATCTGCTGAGCTACTCTCGGTACTGCTGCCTAGCTTGCGCGCTCACCAGTTGAAGGCGCCGCGCATGCACGTGGACGACACGACGCTACCTCTGCTTGAGCGAGGGCACCCATCAACGCGCACAGCACGACTATGGGGTTATCTGGGCGCGGGCCAGCGCAACGAGAACGGTGTCTGGATCGACCATCCGCCGGCAGTCGTGTTCGAGTTCGCGGAGTCGCGTGCGGGAGCACATCCGCTGCTGTACCTAAACGGATACAAAGGGTATCTGCAGGCTGACGCGTATAGCGGCCATGGTGCGCTATACGAGCGAGGCGATATTATCGAGGTTGGATGTTGGGCGCATTGCCGTCGACGGTTCTTTGAAATTGCGAAGGATCAGAAGGAGCCGGGGCTCGCAGCGCAAGCCCTTCAGTGGATCGCCAAGCTATATGCGATTGAATCCCGGGTTAAAGACCAAGCTCCGGACATCAAACTTGCGGCACGACAAACTGAGGCGTTGCCCATGCTTGCGCAGTTTCGTCGATGGCTCGAGGCAAATAGCATCGGTTTGCTCCCACGAGCGCCGCTTGCCAAGGCATTTGGTTATGCGTTACGGCATTGGCAGGCGCTGATCCGGTACACGGAGAACGGCGTCCTATTGCCAGACAACAATGCTCTAGAACGCCAGATCAGGCCTATTGCCGTCGGAAGATCGAACTGGATGTTCGCGGGTTCTCCACGAGGCGCCCGGGCGGCCGCAACGATGTATTCCCTCATCGGGACGGCTCGCCTTAACGGAATCGAACCCTATTCGTGGCTCGAACGAACGCTTGAGAAACTGCCATCGTATCCCGTCAATCGCGTGCACGAACTGTTGCCGCTCGCCCGTTAAAACACCTCTACACCATGGACATTCTCGACTCGCTTCGGCAGGCGCCCAGCGCCGAGCTATATCGCCTCTATCTTGCTATCGGTAAAATGCTTGATGACCCCCGACGTATTCTCGAAATACGTCAACGCCTGCATCTGGGGATGGCCGTAAACTACATCGGCGACAACCCGCTCTGACCGCCTGCGCAAGGCACCATAGTTGAACTTCGCCAAACACAGGCCGTTGTTCAAGACAGCGCAACTCGACGCCGTTGGGGCGTGCTGTATGCAGCGATTATCCAGAAACTTCGAATGCTCAGCCTCACGTCGAACCGACACCACCGCCGAGAACGCAGCGTGAAGAATTCTTCATCGGTGACACGGTTGGCTTCACCGACAAGCACCTGAGCGAGCGCGTCGGCATCATCGTTCGACTAAATGCGAAGACCGCCTCGATTGCCGTCAATGATACTGATGGTCACTGGCGCGTTTCCTACTCTCTACTGCGAAAGATCGTCGACATTTAGCCGCGCAACCGCCCTAACGGGTTCCGCTGACGGATACCATAATCGAGCAGTGCGGGTGGTCTTGCGGCCCTTCTCAAGCAAAGGCAGCGTCGTGTCGTCGACGTGCATGCGCGGCGCCTGCAACTGGTGCGCACGCAGCGGTGGCAGAAGCGCAGCGAGCAATTCTGCTGCGGCCAGCTTCCATTCGCACAGCGTGGCCCGCGGCAGGTGAATATCACGGCGCGCATAGCGCATCTCTTGCCGATTCAACGGCAGATGATCGACGTAGTTGCTCACTAGGATGTTTGCGAGCAGACTCGCGCTCGCGTTACTCTTGGGCAGCGGCGAGGGCTGAGCGCTCGCCGTCACGATGGTCGACTCGCCATCCTTCTTCGCTGCATACTTGAAGCGGATATGTTCGATGACTGTGAGCCTTGACGGCTCGTAATGCAGCGTCTCGCTACGCTCTTCGCCGATGCGCTCAAGCGCGTCGAATGCGGCCTTCTGTTCGTCGCTCAGGTCATATTCGATGCGCGTGCGTGGTAAGTCCTTTGGCAGCGCAGGGCGTCCCCGGCGGGCGTGCCCTGTGACTTGAAACTTCGCTGGCTCGGGAGGAACGGGAATATCTATGGCGGCGTCAAACAGCTCGGCCTGACCGGCCAGGCGCTCAGAGCTCGCGCCGAAGCATGCGCGATTGAGTTGTGCAATCTGATGCTGAAGGCTCTCCAGTTGCTTCCACAACACGCACGCGAGCCGGTTCTGTTCGAGTGCAAAGGCTTGCAGAGCCTCCAGCTCTAGTGGCAGATCCTCGGCAGTGACGGCGGCGGGCAGCATGTCAAGCATGATGCCCAACTCGCGCGACGTTTACAAGCTTCGGTGAGCGCTGTGCGCGATTCAGGGCAGCGTTTAAGCCACGCGCGTCACCGCGACGGCGCGATGAGGCTCGCGCGCTGGAATCTCAATACCTTCGAGCCACGCATTGAGTTCCGCAAGCGTGAAGCCGCGTTGTGCGAGCGAGGCCGGTGATGGGAAATGTCCGTGTTCAAGTCGTTTGTACCAAAGCGCGAATCCGGTACGGTCCCAATAGAGGCACTTCACCTTCGTGCTGTCACGCCCGACGAACACGAACAAGTTGCCCGAAGCCGGCTTCTGCTCAAGCAGCGGTTCGACCAGATACGACAGAGTGTCGATCGACTTGCGCATGTCGACCGGCTCGCGGCAGATGTAGGCTCGAACATCAGCGGCGATCAGCACCGTGCACCGCCAAGCTGGCCAAGCACGAAGCGCACGATGCGCTCGGCATGCACGCCACTCATTTCGATGTGAACGCCGACGATCGATAACGTCACGCGATCACGCGTCGACGATGCTGGCGTATCGACTGACGCAGATGATGGTGTCGCTGCAGGCTCACCTTCGAGGCGAGCAATGACAAACGCGGCGTCGGCCGTCACGCCAGCGGACTCATTGCTGCCGTTTCGCCCGCAAACTTCTTGCGCCACAATCCGAAAGTGCTTACGGCAAGGCCTTGTTCGCGACAAAAACGTCGAGTGCCAACGCCGCTCATCTTCCATGCTGCAACCATCTCTCGCCAGAACGCTTCGCCCTGGCGAGGGCGTCGCGCGCGCGTTCGCGCAGCAGCTCGGCCCACCGCGTCGTCGTCCATCGCATCACTCCAACCATTACAATGGCCAAACCTTCGCATCATGCACGCGGACAATCAAGACGGGTTGCGCTGACGGATACTTGGGAGTTATCGACGATGCCGGCTCACCGGACGACCATGCGCAGAATCAAAGAAGTGCTCCGCCTGAAGTGGGCATGCAATCTCACGCACCGACAGGTACAGGGCGCGCTCGGTGTCGGCCTCGGGACGATCATTCGAAGAGCGCTTTGGCATCGTCGTCGATCGTGAACTGGCGTGGCGCGACACGCGACGGCTCGAACGCCTGATGAAGGCTGCAAGGTTGAAGAACCGGCAGGCATGCATCGAAGATATCGAATACCGGCAGAGCCGCGGACTTAATCAGCGCGTCGTCGCCACGCTCGCCGGCTGTGACTGGATTCGCAACGCCCAGAACATCATCCTCAGCGGGCCGACCGGCGCGGGCAAGACATGGATCGCCTGCGCGTTCGCGCAGCAAGCCTGCCGGCAAGGCTTCTCGGTACTGTATGTGCGTGTGGCCCGCCTGTTCGAGGAACTGAAGATCACGCACGGTGACGGCAGCTTCACCCGACGCCTCGCGCAGCTCGCAAAAATGGACGTTTTATTACTTGATGATTGGGGCCTGCAGGATCTCGATTCGGGCGCGCGCAACGATTTGCTCGAGGTGCTCGACGATCGCGTCAGCACACGCTCGACAATCATCACCAGCCAGTTGCCACTCGAACACTGGCATGCATGGCTACAGGATCCGACACTTGCCGACGCCATTCTCAATCGCCTCGTGCATCAGGCCCACAAGCTTCCGCCGAAGGGCGACTCGATGCGCCGAAAGAATAAGCCCGATGACCGCGTAGCCTGATCCCGAACACTCACGCTACAATCCATGCACCTCGCAGCACCGCCCGCCAGCTTGTTCGACTTCACCGAAACGAGCGTTCGCCTTCCGAAATCCGCAACCCGGCTGCAGTCGAGCGCGTGCGCGCGGCCGCCAAGGTGCTGATGAAGCTCGGTGCTACGCGTGTTGATGTGTCGGTGCCCCTGCATATGCACGGTTTCGACATCTGGTAGGTAGTCGCGGCGGCTAGGACAACGCAGCCACGAGAACTCTCGTTTCGAGCGAGTCGAAGACCGCTGGGCACAGCGTCGGACAGGCTCTGAATCGGTTCAGTTTTGCGAGGCTCATCTCTGCCACCAGGGAAGCAAGTTCCCCGGTGGCGACATTCGATGAAATGGGAAGCGCTAGTTTCCGTCGCTCGGAACGCGAATGTTACCCTCCATGAGGACGCGCGCGCTTCGGCTCATGATTGCCTTTTTGACCTGCCAATCACCGTTCGATTCGACCGCTTCGGCTCCGACACGCAAGGTGCCTGACGGATGTCCAAAGCGAACGGCGTGGCGTTCGCCGCCTCCAGCAGCGAGATTGACCAGGGTGCCCGGGATGGCCGCGGCAGTGCCGATAGCAACTGCGGCTGTTCCCATCATTGCATGGTGCAGCTTACCCATGGACATCGCACGGACCAACACGTCGACCTCTTCTGTACTAACTTTCTTTCCGCTTGAGGCGACATATTCGGCAGGGCGGGCAACAAACGCAATCTTGGGCGTGTGCTGACGCTTTGCGATTTCATCGAGGTTCTTAATAAGTCCCATGCGCAGCGCGCCGTACGCTCTAATCGTCTCAAACCGCTTGAGGGCTTCTTCGTCACCGTTGATAGCGTTCTGCAGTTCGGTGCCCGTATAGCCAATAGCGTCAGCATTGACGAAGATGGTGGGAATGCCGGCGTTAATCATGGTTGCTTTCAGCGTGCCGACACCCGGTACCTCGAGGTCGTCGACGAGGTTGCCAGTGGGGAACATTGACCCCTCTGCGCCTTCTTCGTCCGCGGCGGGGTCGAGGAATTCGAGCTGGACTTCGGCTGCGGGGAAGGTCACGCCATCCAATTCGAAATCGCCCGTCTCTTGCACCGACCCACTGGTCATTGGGACGTGAGCAATAATGGTTTTGCCAATGTTTGCCTGCCAAATCCTGACAACTGCAAGGCCGTTGTCAGGCACACGCTCGGGGTCGATTAGCCCGCCGCTAATCGCGAAGGGGCCAACCGCTGCCGACAGATTTCCGCAGTTGCCGCTCCAGTCCACGAAAGGCTTGTCAATTGACACCTGACCGAAGAGATAGTCGACGTCATGGTCAGGTCGCGTGCTTTTCGACACGATGACCGTCTTGCTGGTGCTTGACGTTGCGCCGCCCATTCCATCAATTTGCTTACCGTAAGGGTCAGGGCTTCCAATGACGCGCAGAAGCAGTGCGTCGCGGGCCGTGCCCGGAGCCCGAGCGGATTTCGGAAGGTCGTTGAGACGAAAGAAAACGCCTTTACTTGTGCCGCCCCGCATGTAGGTTGCAGCAATCTTGATTTGAGGTGCTTGTGCCATGCGATTTGATTTCCGTGGGTAGATTAGACGGCGCGCTTGGCGCCGCCTTTGCAATCGCCGTCGACGTTAGGCCGCAGCCTTCGACGACTCCAAAAAGTCCTGCGCAAAGCGTTGCAGCACCCCCCCGGCTTCGTAGATGGAGACCTCTTCGGCCGTCTCGAGGCGACAGGTCACAGGAACCTCAAGCTGTTCACCGTTCTTGCGATGGATGACCAAGGTCAAGTCTGCGCGAGGCCTACGGTCGCCGCGCACATCATACGTCTCGGTTCCATCGATACCCAGAGTGTTTCGATTGACGCCCGACTTGAATTCAAGCGGCAAAACGCCCATGCCAATGAGGTTGGTGCGATGGATGCGCTCGAATCCTTCAGCAACGATAGCCTCGACGCCAGCGAGACGCACACCTTTTGCCGCCCAGTCGCGCGAAGAGCCTTGGCCGTAGTCTGCGCCTGCAACGATGATGAGCGGTTGTTTTCGGTCCATATAGGTCTCGATTGCCTCCCACATGCGGGTCACCTTTCCTTCAGGTTCTACGCGGGTAAGCGAGCCCTTCTTTACCTGTCCGTCGACGACCGCCATTTCATTGATGAGCGTCGGATTGGCAAAGGTCGCCCGTTGAGCCGTGAGATGGTCGCCGCGATGGGTAGCGTACGAGTTGAAATCTTCCTCTGGCAGACCCATCTTGGCCAGATATTCGCCGGCGGCGCTATTCGCCAAGATAGCGTTGGACGGCGACAAGTGGTCGGTAGTGATGTTGTCACCGAGAACAGCTAGCGGTCGCATACCCTTAAGAGTCCGCTCACCGGCAAGTGCGCCCTCCCAATACGGGGGCCGGCGAATATACGTGCTCTGTTCCCGCCAGTCATAAAGGGGACTGATTGCATCGCCGCTCGCCGCTGTGACGGCGAACATCGGCTCATAGACCTTGCGGAAGTGCTCGGGCTTCACGCTCTTAGCGACAATCGCGTCGATTTCTTCATCGGTCGGCCAGATATCCCTAAGGTAGACCGGTTGACCATCCTTCCCGAGGCCGAGTGAGTTCCTCTCGATGTCGAAGTGAATCGTACCGGCAATCGCGTAGGCAACCACCAGCGGAGGCGATGCGAGAAACGCTTGCTTCGCGTACGGATGGATGCGGCCATCGAAGTTGCGGTTTCCAGAAAGGACCGCAGTCGTGTAAAGCTCGCGGTCGATGATTTCTTGCTGGATGACCGGGTCAAGCGCTCCGGACATGCCGTTACACGTCGTGCAGGCGAATGCAACGATGCCGAAGCCAAGCTTCTCGAGGTCGGTCAGGAGGTCTGCTTCCTCCAAATACAATTCGACTGCCTTGGAACCGGGGGCGAGGGATGATTTGACCCACGGTTTGCGCGTAAGGCCTTGCGCATTGGCGTTACGGGCAAGGAGTGCGGCTGCAATCACGTTGCGCGGATTGCTGGTGTTCGTGCAACTCGTGATGGCTGCGATGATTACTGCGCCGTCCGGCATCTTGCCCGGGGTCTCATCCCACTCGCCTGCAATTCCGCGTTCCACAAGTTGAGAGGTCGGAAGGCGCTTGTGCGGATTCGAGGGGCCAGCCATATTGCGCTCGACGCTCGACAAATCAAAATGGAGCACGCGCTCGTATTGCGCACCGCTCAGAGTATCTGCCCACAACCCGGCAGTCTTGGCATACGTCTCGACGAGGCGCACTTGTTCCTCTTCGCGACCGGTGAGACGGAGATACTCGATAGTCTGCTCGTCGATGTAGAACATCGCTGCCGTCGCACCATATTCCGGCGCCATGTTCGAAATGGTGGCACGGTCACCAAGAGTCAGGCTTGATGCACCTTCGCCATAAAACTCAAGGTAGGCACCGACGACTTTTTCCTTCCGAAGGAACTCAGTAAGAGCGAGCACAATATCCGTCGCGGTGATGCCGGGCTGGCGCTTGCCGGTAAGCTCGACACCGACGATGTCCGGTAGGCGCATCCAAGACGCACGACCAAGCATCACATTTTCTGCTTCCAACCCACCAACGCCGATTGCGATGACGCCTAGCGCATCAACGTGCGGTGTGTGGCTGTCGGTTCCGACAAGCGTGTCTGGATAAGCTACGCCGTCGTTGGAATGGATGACGGGCGACATCCGTTCCAGGTTGATTTGATGCATGATGCCGTTGCCCGGCGGAATTACATCGACGTTTTTGAACGCCCTCTTGGTCCAATTGATGAAGTCGAAACGGTCTTCGTTTCGTCGGTCTTCAATTGCGCGATTCTTCTTGAACGCATCAGGGTCGTAACCGCCGCATTCAACAGCGAGCGAGTGGTCCACGATGAGTTGGACCGGGACGACCGGGTTCACCTTCGCAGGGTCACCACCTTGGTCGGCGATGGCGTCTCGTAGGCCAGCGAGGTCAACGAGGGCTGTTTGACCCAGGATGTCATGACACACGACGCGTGCAGGGAACCAGGGGAAATCCCTTTCTCTTTTTCTCTCAATCAACTGGAGCAGCGAAATCTCCAGAATAGAGGGGTCGCAACGGCGAACCAAATTCTCCGCAAGCACTCGGGAGGTATACGGCAGCGTGTCATACGCGCCGGGTTTGATAGCGTCAACGGCCGCGCGCGCATCGAAGAAGTCGCAAGTTTTGCCGGAGAGGGGTTTTCGGTATGCAGTATTCATGGCCGTATCTCGCTTATCGCATGGTCTATGAGAAATCGCCATGCTCAAAGGTATTGTGGGGAGACCCCTACGGTTAATCACCACGGCAAGTCTATTGCGACGCGTCGACGTCTCGCACAGGGCGAGCTGGAATTGATGCAACGTGCCGCAAAAAACCCTGCCATATATCAAAAAGGCCCTACCGCCGGGTGAGCAGTGGGGCCGAATCTCCACGTGCTCTCAGGACGTGAAGGGACGACGTTGCTCTGTTATTTGCGGTCGGCAATCGGAATGAACGTGAGATTATCCGGTCCCGTGTAATTGGCACTTGGTCGAATAATCTTGTTGTCGATGCGCTGCTCGATGATGTGAGCGCTCCAACCCGACGTACGCGAGATGACGAAGAGCGGCGTGAACATCGCGGTCGGCACGCCCATCATGTGATACGACACGGCGCTGAACCAGTCGAGATTGGGGAACATCTTCTTCGATTCCCACATCACCGACTCGAGTCGGTGGGCGATGCTGAAGAGCTTCGTGTCTCCCGCTTCCTTGGACAGTTTGCCCGCGACTTCCTTGATGACCTTGTTACGCGGGTCCGAGATGGTGTACACCGGGTGGCCGAAGCCAATCACGACTTCCTTATTCTCAACGCGGCGTTTGATGTCGGCTTCTGCCTCGTCTGCGTTTTCATAGCGACTCTGAATTTCGAACGCAGCTTCGTTGGCACCGCCGTGCTTCGGGCCACGCAGAGCGCCGATAGCACCGGTGATAGCCGAGTACATGTCGGCACCCGTGCCGGCGATTACACGCGCCGTGAAAGTCGACGCATTGAACTCGTGTTCGGCGTATAAGTTAAGCGAAATGTGCATCGCGTCGACCCACGACTTCGACGGTTCCTTGCCATGCAACAGATGCAGAAAATGTCCGCCGATGGAGTCGTCATCGGTCTCGACTTCGATGCGCTTTCCGTTGTGCGAATAGTGGTACCAATACAGCAGCATCGAGCCCAGTGACGCCATCAAACGGTCAGCGATGTCCTTTGAGCCAGCAATATTGTGGCCGTCCTTCTCGGGAAGAACTGTGCCGAGCACTGACACGCCGGTGCGCAGGACATCCATCGGATGCGCCGACGCCGGCACCCATTCGAGTGCTGCTCGAACATTCGCGGGCAGCCCGCGCAGCGACTTGAGCTTCGTCTTATAGGCTTTTAGCTCCGCGATGTTCGGTAGTTTGCCGTGCACGAGGAGATAGGCAACCTCTTCGAATTCGCTTGTCGTCGCGATGTCGAGGATGTCGTAGCCGCGATAGTGCAAATCGTTTCCGGTGCGCCCAACCGTACAAAGCGCAGTGTTTCCCGCCGTGACGCCGGAGAGGGCGACGGACTTCTTCGGCTTGAAGCCGCCCGCTGCAGTGCTACTTTGAGCCTCGCTCATGTTTGTCTCCTAATGCTTTTATTTGTTCGCTGCGAAGAGCTCGTCAAGCTTGTCTTCGTAGGCGTGGTAACCGAGATACTTGTACAGGTCAGCGCGAGTCTGCATCGTTTCCACCGCCGCCTTTTGTGTGCCGTCCCGCTTGAGCGTCTCGTAGAAGTTGAGTGCGGCGGCATTCATTGCGCGGTATGCGCCGCAGCAGTAGAGAGCGATGTCGACGTTCGCGGTCTTCAACTCATCAACTGTGAAGAACGGAGTAGAGCCGAACTCGGTCAAGTTGGCGAGAATTGGAACACGCACCGCTTCCTTGAAACGACGGTAGTCGTCAAGCGTCTTCATCGCTTCCGGGAAAATCATGTCTGCACCGGCTTCGACGTACGCGACAGCTCGTTCGATGGCTGCGTCAATGCCTTCAGATGCTGCGGCATCTGTGCGCGCCATGATGACAAATGAATCGTCTGTGCGGGCGTCGACGGCAGCCTTTACCCGGTCGACCATCTCAGCACTAGACACCAATTCTTTGCCGGGGCGATGACCGCAGCGCTTTTGACCAACCTGGTCTTCGATATGTACTGCAGCAACGCCAGCTTTGATAAATGAGCGAATGGTGCGAGCAATGTTGAATGCACCGCCCCAGCCGGTGTCGATGTCGACCATGAGCGGAAGGCACGACGCATCGGTAATGCGACGCGCATCAATCAAGACATCTTCCATTGTGCTGATGCCGAGGTCCGGCATGCCGAGAGAGTTCGCCGAAACGCCACCGCCCGAGAGGTAGAGCGCTTTAAAGCCGACCGCTTCGGCCATCTTCGCGGCATAAGCGGTGATTGCGCCGACGACTTGCAAAGGGGATTCTTCTCGGACAGCATCGCGGAAACGTAAGCCCGCCGATTGTCCGGATTGGTTGTGTGAAGTCATATTCGCCTCCAAAAGACACTCTGCACTTTGCAATATCACGACCGGGGAGGACCATCCTCTCTACGCACACCCGTTCATGCGTTTGCGCCCAACCAGAATGTCGCAATCAGCTACTCTTACGGAACGATGTGGCGGTCTCACAATGTTGAGGTGCCGCCTTCAGCATAAGAATGTGCTCATCCCATGACCATTAGGAGGCGTTCGATGCGCCGAGCAGTTGTTAAAGAACTTGTTGACTCACCAATCCTCACTCTTGATGTCGGCGAAAGGCCGGTACCGGCTAGAGGCGAAGTGCTTCTCCGAGTGGTAGCCACGGCACTTGGGTTTGTGGACGGGCTCATCGTTCAGGGAAAGTATCAGATGAAGCCTGAACTGCCATACGTTCCCGGGGGTGAGATTGTCGGTGTCGTTGAGGACGTGGGTGACGGCGTGGACGGACAATGGGTGGGTCGTAAGGTAGCCGTTTGGCAGTTTGGCGGTGGCCTCGCCGAGTACGCGGTCGCGAAGGCAGATGACTTGATAACCTTGCCTGACGGTGTCGACGAAAACGTCGCCGCTAGTGCTCTCGTAGACTATTTGACTGCCCACTACGCGTTGGGCAATCGGGGGTCGTTGCGCTCGGGGGAGACAGTACTGGTGCTGGGGGCTGCGGGTGGGGTTGGTCAGGCCGCGGTGCAACTTGCTGTTTCAAACGGCGCTCGGGTATTGGCTGCTGTCTCGTCGCATAGCAAGGCAGCGAAGGTCCGTGCGCTCGGTGCCTCAAAGACACTTGTTCTCGCATCCAGCGGGCCGGCGTTACGGGACCAGCTTCGCGCACTAGCGGCAGATGGAGCGATTGACATCGTCGTCGACCCAGTCGGGGGAGCCGACTCCGAGTCGTCGTTTCGCTCTCTTGCCAAAGGCGGCCGACATTTGGTTATCGGGTTTGCATCGGGAACCATACCCAAGTTGCCGACGAATCTCGCATTGCTTAAATCAGCGAGCCTTGTCGGTGTCGATGTTCGTCATTTTGTGGGTGCGCATCAATCGGAAGCGCTCGCCGCAGCTAGGGAATTGTTTCAGCGATTTGCAGATGGAGCATTGCAACCCGTTGCGTACCTTCAGCACTCCCTCGACAAGTCGCAGGAAGCGTTCAATGTGCTTGCCGACCGCAACCGGCAGGGAAAGGTATTGGTCAGACCGTAAGCGCATGGTTTAGCTGCGGCCAAACATCCTGTTGACCCGTCTTGCATGCCCCGCGTGCGCGAGGCATGCTTTTACGGCTGTTAGACCACGACCGATTCCCACTCCCATGCGCTCGAATCGCTCTGGTTGTGCAGGGACCAGAATTTCTCGGCGATTTCCTTCGACTTGTCAGAGTACGCACTGACCAGCGTAGATACCGTTACGGTCGCGAGGTGGATGTTCTGGGCGCGGAGCGGCTCAAACAACGCTTTGGTAGCAGCCCGAATCCCTGCCTTTGCAACGCTGATGTTAATGAAGTCAGCGTTAGGCTCGACCCCGAAACCACCGCCCGTCAGGAGAATCGAACCGCCGCGTTTCCCGAAAGCGTCCTCTGCCGCCTTGACGGCAACAAGGGCACTCGTGAGGTTGACCGTCATTTCGTTGCTGAGGCTTTCGACCGTAATCGAGTCGACGGGCGCCGCTTGCAGCGAGCCATTGGCATCATAGTGAAGCACTCCGGCGTTGTAATGCACAACTTTGAGGTCATCGCGGTACTTCTGAATCAGCTTCTCGACCGCTGCTGAGTTGCTTGCGTCGACCTCCTCAAACACAACTTTCGCGCCGGTTTCGCGCAATGAGCCGATTGCTTCATTAAGACGCTTTCCCGACCGCGCAGCTGATACGACTTTGTAACCTTGTGCTGCAAACTTCTGAGCGCTTGCGAGTCCAATTCCCGGACCGGCACCGATAATGAGGTAGGTGTTCATTTTCTGGTCCTGGCAGCTGCATATGTTGCGTTCGCCTTGCTGCAAACGTGTACCTAAAGTAGGGCTCGGTGGGCCTTAGGGGAATCAGCAAAGGCGTACACTCATTGTGAACATAAAGTTCACAATGACGCCAGGAGGCCATGTGAGCACCGTCGTGCCGCCAATCCCGCACCCCAGCTTGAGTGCTTTGATAGCCTTCGAAGCAGTTGCTCGCCATCGAAATTTTCGGCAAGCAGCAGCGGAACTAGGGGTCACACCAACCGCCGTCTCGCGCACAATCAAGACGCTCGAGACGCAGTTGAATGTGCGGCTGTTCAACCGCACAACTCGAAGCGTTGCGTTGACCGAGTCAGGAACCGAACTTCTTGAGTCGCTTGCCCCAGCGTTGGGGAGCATTTCGGAGACGATTCAGCACATTGGCGAGACCATCGATATCCCGAAGGGCGTCTTACGCATCAACACGTCATACGTCGCATACGAGTGTTTCATCCGACCAATCCAAGTGAGGTTCGTCGAACAATATCCAGACGTCACGTTCGACGTCTCGATGGACGACCGACTCATCGACATCGTGGGCTCCGGATTTGATGCTGGCATTCGGTTGGGTCATTCTGTTCAGCAAGACATGGTTGCGTTGCCCTTAGGCTTGGAACAAAGGACGATTGTCATAGCTTCACCTTCCTATCTCGAAAAGCACGGCACACCTCGAACCCCCAAAGAACTCTTCAGTCATCGCTGCATCCGTCAACGCTATGGCACAAGCCGACGGTTCTTCGAGTGGCGGTTTGGCCCACGTGAATCGTCCTTCTCGATGCAAGTCGCTGGCAATTTGGTGTTCAGCGAGATGCGCAGTGTCGTGGAGGCTGTTGAGGACGGTTTAGGACTCGGATACGTGTACCAACAATTCGCCGACAACGCCCTCAGAGACGGGCGCGTGGTCCCGGTTTTGGAGGAGCACTGCTCCCGGGGTGAGGCGTTTTATCTCTATTACCCGCATCGTTCCCGCATGCCAGCAAAGCTTCAAGTGTTTGTTCGAGCCATGCGGGACGCGCACGCGGTAGAACCCCACAACAAGGTTCGAGGGTGAAGATTTCTTACGATTCGCCAACGGAGAAGATTCGTCAACGGAGAAGGTTTTGACCACGACGGACACGAAGCGCTGATTCTGGCTTTCCCAGTCAAATTCTTATGGCGTTAGGGGGCAAGCACTTCCAAAATTGGCTTCGTAGCATGGTGATAAGGATGGTGAGCAAAGGTTCTCCACCGCTTCCGCTTTCATCATTTACTACGTTTTGCGAGGTTCAAGTGAACGCCCGAAGCTCCAAAAGTGCCGACCTCAAGCAGTCCAGTGCGGCAAACATCCCGGCTCCGAGCCGAGAGGATGTTCTCAAGATTTCCCGTGACCTAGGCTTGGGCGTGAGTGAAGCAGACGCCGGCTTTTACGCAGATGTTGTCGCAAATAGTGTGAAGAGTTACGACACCGTGTTTGCGATTGCCGCGGAAGGCGCTCCCATGCCGCCTGCCGGACGTGACTTCACGACACCGCCCGCAGCGGAAAACAGGAACAACGCCTGGTATGTGCGTTCAAGCATCGTCGAAGGTAAGGGCAAGCTGAGCGGCCGGCGCATTGCAATTAAGGACAGCATCCCCGTTGCTGGGCTGCCGATGTTGGCAGGCTCGAACATCTTCGAGGGCTATGTCCCGGAGTTTGATGCGGAAGTTGTGCGGCGCATTCTTGCCGAAGGCGGTGAAATTGCAGGAAAAGCTCATTGCGAGTATTTGTGTTTTTCTGGCAGTAGCCATACGAGCGTAGCTGGTCGTATTCACAATCCGTGGGCAGAAGGCTTCTCGTCCGGCGGTTCGTCATCGGGCTCCGCTGCGCTGGTCGCAACCGGCGAGGTGGATATGGCCTTAGGAGCGGACCAGGCGGGCTCAATTCGCATGCCGGCGTCCTTCAGCGGCATTGTCGGACTGAAACCGACTTATGGTTTGGTTCCATATACTGGCATTGCTCCGCTCGATGCCTCCTTCGACCACGTCGGCCCGATGACGGCAACCGTTGGTGATGCAGCGCTTCTCTTGAGCGTCATCGCTGGACCGGACGGGAGCGATGCCCGACAGCATGGCGTTGAACCTGCTGACTATGAAGCCGCGATGGCGCAAGGGGTCAAGGGCCTGCGAATTGGGGTATTGAAAGAAGGTTTCGAAGTTCCTGGCAGTGACCCTGCGGTAGGCCAGCGTGTCCTTAGTGCCGCGAAGGTCTTGGAAAAACTTGGTGCGAAATTGGTCGACGTCTCCGTCCCACTTCACGTTCACGGCTTCGATATCTGGACGTCCATCGGTTGGACTGGCATGACGGAGACTGTCCTCAAAGGAAACGGCTTTGGCATTTCCAGAAACGACCAATATCCGCTTTCGATGATGGAGTGGGCGCGTGACCATGCAGGCGGCATCGACCAAGCCCCGCCAAGTGTCAAGCTCTTCTTCGTCATCTCCGAATACGCTAAGCGTCACATTGGATACCTCGGCTATGCGAATGGCATCAATGCGGGCCGTGTACTTCGTCGCAAATATGATGAGTTGCTTAAGGACGTAGACCTGCTCCTCATGCCGACGACTCCAATGACCGCACTGCCGCTGCCGGACGAATCCACATCGATTGAGACCGAACTCAAGACGTCTCATCCAATGGCGCTCAATACGTCGCCGTTCGATTTCACACACCACCCTGCGCTGACGCTTCCCTGCGGAGGCGTGAACGGTATGCCTGCTGGTCTCATGCTTGTCGGCAGGCACTATGACGAGAGCAGCATTTTTCGGGCAGCGAAAGCGTATGAGGCCACCGGCGAAGGTGCGTTTCGGTAAATCGTTGGACCAACAGGACCTCTAGCCAGAGGCCATCCACGACTGGAGAAAAGCATGATTGGAATCCATGACATCGGCGGTCACCACTTCCGTAACCCAATCCAGACAAAAGATGACGTGGTTTTTCACGAACCCTGGGAAGGACTAACGTTTGGGTTGCTCCTGGTGGCGGGGACGCAAGGCAGTTGGGCTCTGGACGAGTTCCGGCACATTATCGAGCAGATGCCGACGGCTGACTATCTGCAGACGCCGTACTACGTGCATTGGCTTGAGGCAATCGAGGAATTGTGTGTCAGGGATGGATTTGTGACGCGCGACGAAATCAATGCGAGGCAATCGTTGGTCAGAGAAGGGAAGCCTTTGCCTGACCTAAGTGGCCTGAAAATCGACCCTGCAGTCGTCGAGAAGTTGAGGGAAGGTGCCAAAAAAATCGCTTACGTGGGCCTTGGCGCACGCCGCGACGACCAGCCCCAGAACTTCTCAGTTGGTGACCGGATTCGGGCGCGAATGGCGCCTGTGCCAGGTCACACCCGACTACCCCGCTTCATCTGGCACAAGCCGGGCACCGTCGTCGCGTATAGCGGCACCTATCCGCTGGCCGACACCATGGCACATCGTAAAGGCGAAAACGCGCAGCCCACATACGCGGTGCGGTTCGAGGGCAAAGACTTGTGGGGCGATGACGCGGAGCCCAATACGAGCGTGACCATGGACCTTTACGAATGCTACATGGACCGGGAAACCGCGCCCGCTGCTGCTGCATAACCGGAGAATGAAATGAGCGAACACGACCACCATCATCACCATCCACACTCGCCGACTGAAGGCGAGGTAAGAGCACGCGCGCTCGAGTCTCTGCTTCGCGAGAAAGGCGTTCTGCAGGGTCCGGTCATCGATGAAATCATCGACACTTACACGAACGACATTGGCCCGATGAACGGCGCTCGGGCTGTGGCAAAAGCATGGGTCGACCCGGAGTTCAAGAAACGCCTGCTTGAAAACGCGACGAAGGCCGTCGCCGAACTTGGCATCAGCGGCATGGAAGGCGAAAACCTCGTTGCCGTTGAAAATACCGAGGATGTCCATCACGTCATTGTGTGCACGCTTTGCTCGTGCTATCCGTGGCCGGTGCTCGGTCTTCCGCCGCGTTGGTACAAGGACGCGCCGTATAGAGCGCGCGTTGTCCGTGAGCCGCGCAAAGTATTGGCGGAATTTGGCACGACCGTGGCGGACTCAAAGCCTGTCAAAGTCCTCGATAGCAACGTCGAGGTGAGATATTTCATCATCCCCCAACGACCGCAAGGCAGCGAGAGCCTCTCGGAGGAAGCGCTTGCGAAGTTGGTCACTCGCGATTCGATGGTAGGCGTGACTGTCCTGCCGGCGGTTGCTTAGGAGCGGGAATATGGAAGCAAATTTTGTTTCATGCGCGACTGATACCGCCGGTGCGGAACTCGACCGTAATGTCACTGCAATGACGGGCGAGATTGCGATGCCGCGAGCGAACGGTGAACTGGTATTTGACGCACCGTGGCAAAGCAGGGCCTTTGGAATGGCTGTGAGCTTATCGAAAGCGGGTTATTTCACCTGGGAAACGTTCCGTGGAGAGCTTGCCCGCGCCATACAGGAGCATGGGCAAAACGGCGTGGACGAGTATTACCATCGTTGGCTCGATGCGCTTGAGAAATCGATGGCGCGCAGCGCGCTTATCGACCAGGACGCTCTTCATGCGCGAGAGGATGAGTTTCGCGACGGCACACGCGACGAAGTGTTTTAGAACCCACAGTCACTACCTTTCACCGAGCGTCACTTCGACAGGCCCGAAGTATCTTCTGCGTGGCTAACTTGAGGCCGAGGGGATGTCATCCTCTCGGCTGCTCAGTGTTGTCATCGGGCATGCCGACTTGAAAAAAACAAGAGGTCTAAGTGTTCAAACAATCTTTCTCGAGTTTGCATGCCGTGAGTGGTGACGGCCTACGTGCACGGGTCGTGGCGATGATTTGCTTAATCGTTGCCATTAACATTATTGCCTGGATATATGCAGCACTAGCACTGCATTCTCATCCATTGCTGCTTGGGACAGCGCTTCTT
This sequence comes from Caballeronia sp. LZ001, assembly GCF_031450875.1. Taxonomy (NCBI): domain Bacteria; kingdom Pseudomonadati; phylum Pseudomonadota; class Betaproteobacteria; order Burkholderiales; family Burkholderiaceae; genus Caballeronia; species Caballeronia sp. LZ001. Next base: position 4,603,088 of record NZ_JARTVX010000004.1, read on the forward strand.
GCGTACACCTTCGGATTGAGGCATGCAGTCGATGCGGACCATATCGCGGCAATCGACAATACGACGAGAAAGCTTATGCAGGCTGGTCGGCGGCCTGTTTCGGCGGGATTCTTCTTTGCCGTGGGACACTCGACGATAGTTATCCTGCTCTCAGTGGGCGTGGGGTTTGCAGCGTCGTCGATTGAAGGGCATTTCGACCAACTCAAAGCGGTTGGCGCGGTGATAGCGACGTCGGTCTCTGCGACATTTCTTCTCGTCTTGGCAATTGTGAATGTCCAGATTCTTTACTCGGTTATCCAAACGTTCAGACGGGTGAAGCGTGGAGAGACGCTCGTCGAGGACGACCTCGATATTTTGATGAATAAGAGTGGAATGCTGAGCCGAGTGTTTCGACCGCTTTTCAGACTTGTCACGCGAAGCTGGCACATGTTTCCCATTGGATTCTTGTTCGGTCTGAGCTTTGACACCGCCACTGAGGTGGCTCTGTTTGGCATATCGGCGGCTCAGGCAGCGAAAGGCATGTCGATGGAAACGATTTTGGTTTTCCCTGCACTTTTTATGGCCGGAATGACCCTGGTCGATACGGCGGACGGCCTTCTTATGCTGGGCGCTTATGGCTGGGCCTTCCGGCGCCCGGCGCGCAAGCTCTTCTACAACATCACAATAACCTTCGTGTCGGTGGTTGCAGCGGTCTTAATTGGCGGTATCGAAGTGCTCTCGCTTTCAGCTCAGCAATTCCAACTCAAGGGTCCGTTCTGGGACTTCATTGGACGAGTCGCTGACAATTTCGGAGTTGTTGGTTACTTGGTAATCGGACTATTCGTGGTCAGCTGGCTTGTGTCCGTCGTTGTCTATAAAATGGGAAAATACGACGATATGCCGGTGAAAATCAGCTAGTTTCCCGCGAACGGCACCCTCTGTCAGATGTCGATGACCCGTCATGTGCGAGCTTGCGAACGCCATCTGACTGAACGGCCAGATGGCGTTTGTTTTAGGCGCCGCGCTAAAGTCCAAAGGTTACTTTGTCGGTTTCGAATCCTGTCGAAGACACGAAGTCAGGCTTCCTTCCAGTCTCCGAGTGACTCGAAAGCTGCCGAGGCGGCAATGAGAGTGTGCTCATCAAAATGCCGTGCGGTTAGCATCATGCCAACGGGCAGGCCGTCGCGTACGCCGCAAGGCACGCTAATAGCCGGATGACCAGTAACGTCAGCAACAACCGTGTTTCGGAGCTGGTCAAGTGCGTTCGCAACAACTGTACTCGGCAAATCATCACGGTGAGCCATGGGAGTGGCGCGATGCGGCGTAGTTGGACAGGCGATGATGTCGTATTCGGCAAGCATTGCGTTGTACGCATTTGTGACGATGTGCCTGGTGTTCTGAGCCTTTGCGTAGTAGCGGTTGAAATAGTACTTGCGCATGTATTCCCCGCTCAGAAGAACGCTTAGGACTGTGGGCGGAAGGTCATGCGGGCGCGAGTGTAGGGCACGAGCGAGGTGTTCGCCCATCGATGTGTTGTACCACCCATGCCAATTCGTACCCAACCCGTGACCGTTTAACATGAATGCACACGACCCTTCTATGGCAATAGCGGTCCATATTGGGAATCCGTCGAGATGCTGCGGTATGGAGACTTCTTCAACTTTAGCTCCCAATGAGCGCAGCTTCTCGATGGCCGCGCGAACACACTCGTCGACTTCCTTTTCCGAGGAGATGAGCCCATAGTGACTGTTGTCCTGACCGAACCCCTCCTTCAATACGGCAATCCTCAATCCGTCCACACCGCGTTTTAAAGCAGGTAAGTAGTTGGTATCAAAGCCCGGAGCGATTCGACCTTGTTGCCGCGGGTCTTCTCCATCGTAGCCGGCAATAGCGCTCAACAGCTTTGCGATTCCTCGGGTGGAGCTTGCCATTGGCCCAACGTGGTCTAGCGTGGCTTCAATCATCGCGCAGCCGGTATAAGGAACGAGGCCAAAGGTCGGCTTCAATCCGTAGCAACCAGACAGTGCGGCAGGCAATCTGATGGAGCCGCCTTGGTCACCTCCAATCGCGAGGTCGACCTGTCCCTGGCTAATAAGGACAGCGCTCCCGTTCGACGAGGCACCGGGGTTGTGGTCAGGCTTCCATGGGTTCCCGACCGGCCCGTAGCTGCACGTCATGCCTCCCGCCGAGAAAGAAAAATCTTCGCAGTTTGCTTTGCCCGCAATGACTGCACCTGCATCTAACATTCGTGTGACGATGGTCGCATCCACTTCTGGAACATACCCCTCCAGCAGCTTCGAGCCGTTCATCATCGGCACCCCCGCGACGCATACGGTGTCCTTTACGGCCACCCGTTCGCCCGCCAGAAGTCCTTCCTTAGCACCAGTAATCTCGCATCGCCAGTACCACGCGTTGAGCGGATTCTCTTCTTCGGAGGGACGAAAGCCTGGTGTGCGAGCGTACTTGACTGGGAGTGTTCGCTCAACAAGTTGGTCGATGCGACGGTAGGAATTGAAGGTTGTAGCCATCATGCCAACGTAGTCGGTCGCGAGCTCTACGCTCAATTCGAGACCGCAATCTTTTGCAATCGCCTGCAGTTGACCGACCGTAGGAAGTTCTGGACCTTGCGACATTGTCTGACCTCGTCGAATTAGCGATTAGGGAACCGTCAAGCGGTCTCCCGCCTGACAGTGGTAGCGCCTCCCCAATCTAGACTGGCCAAAATTCGGGCTGTTGACCGTCGCAGACAATCTACTAGCACGTGAGCGACAGCGCTGTTCTTTGTGAAAAATCTCACGGGAATATGACGCGTTGTCCGTCACAGTCAATGCACGTGACGTTGTTTGCCAAGAAACGCCAATTTCTGAACCTTAAGCTGCACTCAATGCTGAGTCGCTTGACCTCAGCGACGGCTGAAAATTGGCGCTATTTCTGGAGAGAAGAAGATGAATCGTCGTTCGTTTCTGAAGACGTCGGCAGTCTCGCTGGCTGCAGCTGGTTCGGGGTTTCCACTGGTTGTTAGCGCAGCCGATGAGATTCTTGTCGGGGGCTTGCACGACATGTCGGGCGGGATTGATATCTATGGTAAGCCGATGGTCGACTGTTTGACCTTTGCCATCGAAGAGTGGAACGCTAAAGGCGGCCTTCTCGGCAAAAAGATTCGATTTATCAACTATGACACGCAGTCGAACATGCAGTTGTATGCGCAGTATGCGCAACAGCTGGCTCTGAAGGACAAGGTCGCGGTCGTGCAGGGCGGCATTACATCGGCGTCGCGCGAGGTCGTACGGCCTGTGCTAGACCGATATCGAACACTTTACTTCTACAACCAGGAATACGAAGGTGGGGTCTGCGACCGAAACATTTTCGCCACCGGAGTGACGCCCGCACAGACTGTCGCCAAGCTCGTTCCGTACGCAATGAAGAAGTGGGGCAAAAAGATTTACGTCATTGCTGCCGATTATAACTACGGGCAAATCACCTCGCAGTGGATTAAGAAGTACGCGCAAGAGAACGGTGGCTCGGTCGTCGCCGTGGATTTCTTCCCACTTGATGTGACGAACTTCGCATCCACGATTTCGAAGATTGAATCTGCCAAGCCAGATATGGTCGTCTCGTGTTTGGTTGGTGGGTCGCACATGTCGTTTTATCGGCAGTGGGCTGCTGCAGGCATGCAGAAGAAGATTCCGTTGGCCTCGACTACGTTTGGTATCGGCAACGAACAGCTTGTGCTCTCACCCGCCGAGTGTGATGGGTTCCTTCTCGCGTACAACTATTTTGAGTCTGCCGAAAATCCAGTTAACAAGGCCTTCAAAACCAACTTCAGGAAGCGCTTTGGGGCTAATTATCCCAACGTCACCGAACTCGCGATGAGTGCCTATCAGGGCTTCAATCTTTGGGCCTTAGGTGTGGTGAAAGCCGGGACAGTAGACCGTATGAAGGTCATCGAATCACTCGAAACGGGCATCACCTTCGACGCACCCAGCGGCAAGATTTCCATTGACCCGGGTACGCATCACTGTATTCAGAATGTGAGCATCGCCGAAGTGAAAGAACATCAATTCAAGGTGCTTGAGTCGTTCCCGGCACAGCCTCCGAGTGACACAAGTGCTGTTTGCAACCTTATCAAGAATCCACAAGACAATCGTCAATACACGATTAAGTTCTGATGTGAGTTTTGACTTCCGATAGAGAGGCATGAGATGGACCTTGTAGCTGTCGTTTTCATACAGGTGCTATTTGCGATTGCAAGCCTAGTGATTGTTTCCGCTGGTCTTGCGGTCGTCTTCGGCATGATGAAAGTCATCAACCTAGCTCATGGCGAATTCATGATGTTGGGCGCCTACGCCGTCATCGCTGCGATGCGGCTTGGCATCAACATCTGGGTCAGCATTTTCATCGTTGCGCCGATTTGCGTCGCGGTCATTGGTGTCGTTCTCGAGCGCCTTTTCATCCGTCGGCTATACGGTCGCATGGTTGACACGATGCTAGTCACCTGGGGACTATCTCTTCTTCTCATCGGAGTCGTTACGGCTCTCGTAGGCAATACTACCGAGGGCATATCAGCGCCGCTCGGGAGTTTCTCCGTAGGCTCTTACTCGGTCAGCAACTACTCGCTCGTTATCATCGCTGTCGCAGTCTGCATCGCCGTCGCGCTGAGGCTGTTGCTTGTGCGGACGTCGGTCGGACTGATTGCGCGGGGAACGATGCTAAATCCCGAGATGGCTGGTGCCTTGGGTATCAACCCGGGCATCGTGTATTCCGGAACCTTCGCCCTCGGAGCAGCGTTGTCCGGCCTAGCCGGTGGACTTCTGGCGCCGCTCACAGGCGTTGTTCCGACAATGGGTGGCGCTTTCGTAGCAAAGGCGTTTATCACGGTGATTGGCGGTGGCGCCTCCATTGTGCTGGGACTGGTCAGTTCTTCTGCCTTGTTCGGCACGGTGAACCAACTTGCGACGTTCTGGACCACACCAGTTTTCGGTGAAGTTGCCTTGCTTGTGGGCGCCATTGTGATGCTGCGTCTTCTCCCGCAGGGCATTACCGGTCGGTTTTTCAAGGGGGCGTTATGAACTCAGTACTGAAGGCGAAGAGCCGCCTAATCCCAACGGCAACCACGGTTGAAAGGTTTTCCAAGTCGTGGAAGAGTGCAGCGCTTACGTTGTGTGCCGGCGGTGTCCTCATGTTCGCACTGCCCCATCTTCTCGACGATTTCGCCTTGGTCCAGATGACGGTGTATGTGGTGATGGCAATACTTGCTGTTAGTCTTGGATTTATCTGGGGATTCGGCGGAATTCTTTGTTTCGGTCAGTCAGCGTTCTTCGGCATCGGCGCATACACCTATGCCGTTGCAGTCACGAACATTGGCGACAGTACTATCCCGCTAGCACTCTCCATACTTGTACCAGCAGTCTTCGCGGCAATACTCGGATATCTGATGTTCTACGGGCGATTATCCGATGTCTATATGGGCGTCATCACGTTGACGGTGACCCTCATCCTGTTCAACGTGATGAATTCGACCGCCGGTCCCGAGTGGAATGTTGGCAAGGCGTCGCTGGGTGGATTCAACGGAATTCCTGGAATCTCGACACTCAATGTCCCGGGCAATCCTGACGACATCATTGGACCGCAGGGCATCTTCTACATTTCGATGGGCTCGCTCCTCCTTGTTTACTTTCTCTTGCGTTGGCTCATCGCAAGCAAAGTCGGGCGCGTCATCGTTGCCGCGAAAGAAAATGAACAGCGCGTGCTTCTGCTTGGGTACGACTCGCGGGCTTACAAGCTCGGAACGTTCGTAATCGGGGCGGCCATTGCTGGGCTGGCTGGATGTCTTTTTGCCAACTGGGGAGCATTCACCAGCCCCACGATTTTCGGGCTGTCGCAGTCGGCCCAGATAATCATCTGGGTCATCGTTGGCGGTCTCGAAACCCTTGTTGGTCCAATCATCGGGTGCATCGCGATTCAATGGTTGACAACACAGATTGGTGCCCAACAGGTAGTAAATTCAAACCTCGTATTGGGCGCGGTCCTAGTTTGCTTTGTCCTTCTGGTGCCTAGAGGCATCGTTCCAAGCGTCGGTAAGTTGGTTGACTTGGCGCTGATTCCGTTCAAGCGGCGAGCGGGTAGTGCGCGAACCGACCTTGAGAAGCAAAATGGTCCCGCCACGTCGGACGTGGCAAATGTGGACCTCTAGAGGATGAAGAGATGACGCCACTTATTGAAACCAAGGGTCTCAACGTTCGTTTTGGCGGTGTCCATGCGACGAAAGACGTGAACTTCAAGCTCGAAGAGCAGGAGCTTCGTTGCGTTATCGGACCAAATGGTGCCGGGAAGAGCACGTTCTTCAAGCTGCTCACAGGTCAGGTCAAGCCGACCTCCGGAGAAATCCGCTTCCGCGGCCGTGATATCTCGGCCATGCAACCCCATGAGCCCGGGCGACTCGGCATTGGCATCAAGACTCAAGTCCCGAGCCTCTGCAATGGGATGACCGTATGGGAGAACGTCTGGATAGCTGCGAGGAGGACGAACACCCCGCACGAGACCGACCGCATTACAGCCGAAACGCTCGAGCGAGTCGGGATGCTCGAATTCTCCGATGCGATTGTTGGCCTGTTGGCTCACGGTCAACGGCAGTGGGTTGAACTCGCCGTCGTTATCGCGGGTGACCCACCTCTGATTCTGCTGGACGAGCCCGCGGCTGGAATGAGTGACGCGGAGGTCGAGCGGACGGCACAACTTATTTTGGAAATCAATCAGCGGCACGCGCTGGTTGTGGTCGAGCATGACATGAGCTTCATCCGAAAGATTGCCAAGAAGGTGACGGTTCTCCACCAGGGCGCAATCATCCGGGAGGGCACGCCTGAAAGCATTATGAGCGACCCCTTCGTCCAGCAAATCTACCTCGGGAAGAAACCGCAATGAGCGACATGACTAATTTGCTCGAAGTGAAGGGTTTGCGCGCGGGCTACGGTTCCATTCCCGTGCTCTTCAACATGGATTTCTCCGTTCCAGAGGGGGCATCGGTCGGTATCCTCGGGCATAACGGGATGGGGAAAACGACTTTCCTGAAAACGTTGATTGGCGCCCTGAAAGCGACTGCAGGCGAAATCACCTTGGCGGGGGAGGACATCACTCATTTGAAGCCGCACGAACGAGCGCGTCGCGGCCTCGCATATGTTCCGCAAGGTCGAGGCTTATTCTCAACGCTTACGTCCTACGAGAACCTGCGTCTTGGTGCTTATAAGACCGGAGAGAACGCGGCTAGCGCCATCGATGACACTCTTAAATACTTCCCGCGGTTAGAAAGGTTGATGGACCGTCAGGGTGGCTCGCTGTCTGGTGGAGAGCAGCAACTACTTGCGCTGGCGCGGGCGCTTATCGGCAACCCAACCATTCTGCTGCTCGATGAGCCAACCGAAGGTATTCAGCCTTCTATCATTGAGGAAATTGCGGAAACGCTCGTTGCATTGAGGTCCGAGCGGGGGCTTGCCATCGTGCTGGTCGAGCAGAATCTCGACTTCATCGCGGCTGTTTCTGAGAAGGTACTGGTTATCCGACGAGGACAGTTTGTTGGTGAGATTCCTCGAGAGCATCTCACGGACCTTGACATCGTCAGTCAATACGCCGGCGTTCACGCATAGCCGATTTTCGCTCCGCTAACGAGTCAAGCGTCGTCGTCCAAGCATTCATTTGAGTCACCCGCGGCGTACGCCAGCCGTAGGGTGACTGCCGGCGCTGGAAAACCTGGTCTGACCCAGCCGACACGCGGCTCGTCTGAGGGCGCGAGACAAGACTCGTCTGCCCCGGGGCGCTCGCTAGAAAGCCGCCGCACCTTTTCCCACTAGCCCCACCTCATCTGGTTTGCTCAATCCATCCGCCTGGCTGGTCCCAGGCCTGTCCTTCCCTATCCGACACCTTACGCACATGCCGCGGAGTGCGCTTGTGCGATTTGCGCACAACCATTGCAGAGATAGGCACTTTTTTTTTGCAGGTATGCGGCAAATAATGGTTTCACGCTGACTGGCGAACCAGATGCAGAAGCCAAAGAGGTTTGGTAGCGCAGTAGTAGTTTGCCGGCGAAGCGCTGGAGTCAAGGCAACCGGAGCGGTCTTATCGACGCATTGAGGTGTTGCGGAGGTCGACGCACACCAAGCATCTCAAAGACGGAAGACCGGAGGAGACACCGGGCTGACTGAATCTTATGCCTGCGCGGTGCTCAGCGTAGACAGTTTCAACCATCCAAATCAGGCTTGAACTATGAACAACCCGAAAGACGCTGTGCAGAACGTTGTGTCCACCGCGAAGCTTCTGATTAACGGCGAGTTCGTCGAATCGAAGACGAACGAGTGGCGCGACATCATCAACCCGGCAACGCAGGAAGTCATTGGCCGCGTTCCTTTCGCGACTGCCCAAGAAGTCAACGCCGCTATTAACTCGGCGCACGAGGCCTTCCAGACCTGGCGAAACACGTCGGTCGGCGCCCGCATGCGCATCATGCTCAAGTATCAAGCACTCATCCGCGAAGATTCTTCGCGCATTGCGAAGCTGCTCAGCGCGGAGCAGGGCAAGACCGTTCCTGATGCAGAGGGCGACATCTTTCGCGGGCTCGAGGTTGTGGAGCATGCCGCATCGATTGGGACGCTTCAACAGGGTGACTTCCTTGAGAACGTGGCAGGCAAGGTCGACACGTACACGCTTCGGCAGCCAATCGGTGTGTGTGCCGGTATCACCCCGTTCAATTTTCCAGCAATGATTCCGCTGTGGATGTTCCCCATGGCGATTGTGACCGGCAACACCTTCGTTCTCAAGCCGTCAGAGCAAGACCCGCTGTCCACGATGGCGCTGGTCGAACTCGCTATTGAAGCTGGTGTGCCGAAGGGCGTCCTGAACGTAGTTCACGGTGGTAAGGACGTCGTTGACGCGCTTTGTACGCACGAGCACATCAAGGCCATCTCGTTTGTCGGCTCCACTGCTGTGGGTACGCACGTCTATCGTCTGGGAAGCGAGCACGGCAAGCGTGTGCAGTCCATGATGGGCGCGAAGAACCACGCTGTGGTCCTTCCGGACGCTAACCGCGAACACACGCTCAACGCGCTGGCCGGCGCCGGTTTCGGTGCTGCCGGTCAGCGATGCATGGCTACTTCGGTCATCGTGCTTGTCGGGAAGACGCAGGAATGGCTGCCGGACCTCGTCGAACGTGCGAAAACGCTGAAGGTCAACGCGGGTCATGAGGCTGGCGCCGACTTGGGCCCGTTGGTTTCGAAAGCTGCAAAGAACCGTGTCCTCGAGCTGATTCAAAGCGGCGTGGATGAAGGAGCAACCCTGTTGTTGGACGGCCGAGATGTGCAAGTCAAGGGCTATGAATCCGGTAACTTCATCGCACCCACGATTTTCTCGGATGTCACGACAGACATGCGAATTTACCGTGAAGAGATTTTCGGCCCCGTGCTCGTCGTATTGACGGTTCCGACGCTTGATGACGCTATCGCACTGGTCAACAGCAATCCGATGGGCAACGGTGTAGGACTGTTCACTCAGAGTGGTGCTGCTGCACGGCATTTCCAGAGCGAAATCGATGTAGGCCAAGTCGGTATCAATATTCCGATTCCGGTGCCGGTCCCGTACTTCAGTTTCACGGGTTCCCGCGGCTCCAAGCTTGGCGACCTCGGTCCGTACGGTAAGCAAGTCATTCAGTTCTATACGCAGACGAAGACGGTCACTGCGCGTTGGTTCGACGACGCCACGGTGAACGACGGAGTGAACACAACGATTTCGTTGAAGTAAGAGCTGCCGCGCGTACGTGAGGAGAAGGATGCTTAGTATGCGCGGCCATTCAACCTAGGGAATCGACCATACCTGATTCAATGAAGGGGGCAGCAATGCACTTCGTAATTTATTGCCAGGATGACCCCGCAACGCCGAATGCGCGGGAAGAGAATTATCCGGCCCATCGAGCCCATCTGGCAGCTGCAACTGTCAAGCTGCTGGTTGCTGGCCCGTACACGGAAGTGAACAGCGATAAGAAAATCGGAAGCATGCTGGTCGTGGAAGCGGACAGTATTGAAGCGGTCAGGGATTTCGCGCAGCGCGACCCTTTCTTCGTCAACCGCGTCTGGAACAACGTTCAGATTCATCCGTATATTAAATCAACTGACAATCGATGAGTTGAGTAGGTCTCGCTCGTAAATCGCCAATCGTGAACGAGCGAGTTGCTGCTTTGGTCAGGGACAGTCCGCCGTCAAGGCGGACTGTCAAGTTTCTTATGCGGGCACGGAATTGTCTTTGTCAAAGGATGCTTCATCTACCGCCGTGACAATCGAGTCGTTCAGAACGTGCGTCACGACCGCTGTGTTCGATGTCAGTCAGCCGTCTCCTCAGCGGCTGCGTGACGAAATCGCACTGCGATTTCGAATCTTTCTGGAGGCAGCGCGCGTAGGAACCAGTTGGGAGCGCGCAGCATCCTCAATGGGCGAGTTGCTCTTCCAGAGCGCATGGCTCGCGCATCGAGGATGTGGTGCTTTGAGCAGAGACCGCATCGTCAAAATTGAGCGGGCAATACGCTCTACGAGAGCTCATGCAAACGAGACAGGCACCTTCTTGCTTGATGAGGGCTTGTTCTTAGAGCTCTCGAATGTAATGAGCATGTACGAAGCCCAGCTTGCAGAGGCTCCCTTCGGTTTGCTCAAAGAAGGTGTGGACCTGATGGAAGAGCTACGGGTAGCTCAGGAGGGTAACGCCGTCGACCAACGCCGCGACCCGAGGAGTCGAACACGTCGTCGACGGTGAGTTGCTAGCCGGTAAAAAGCAAGGCACGACCTGTGGAGAGAGAACATATCGGGGGGCCGCGGTGACATCTGGCGCCTCCGATATGTTGTTGAGACAAGTGAAGAAGTATTTATTGAAAAAAGGGAAGCATACGTGAACTTGGATGGTGAACATGTTCCGACAGGCGAGCCGGCAATTCGAGTGACAGCCATGCCAGCCGACACTAATCCTTACGGTGACATCTTTGGCGGTTGGTTGGTAAGTCAAATGGACCTCGCAGCTTCTGCGTTCGCATCGCGCCACAGTCGTGGACGAACAGTGACTGCAGCAATCGAGGCAATCTCGTTCATTCAACCAGTCAAGGTCGGGGACGAAGTTTCTGTTTACGTGTCGTTGCTGTCGGTGGGACGCAGCTCGATGCGCGTGGCAGTGGAGGCCTGGCAGCGAGACCGAAATGGCGAACAGACCAAGCGAGTAACGAAAGCCACCTTCACGTTCGTTGCGCTTGATAGCTCCGGGAAACCCCGGCCTGAGATTGACCCGCTCTGACGGACGGATTTGCAGTCAAGGGTTCAACGTTATCTAGCCTCCGTTGAGTGTTGAATCGCGAGTTGTCCACGGACGGGCAGCGGGTCGCTTTTCACGACCACGACGCTGCCCGTCGGTGGGCAACTCGCAGGGTGATGCGGCTTTTGTCTTCGCGCTCAGGTTTTCGAATTCGAGCGGCGAACAATATCCGATGCTGCTATGCAGGCGGCGTACGTTGTACCAACCTTCCAAGAATGAGAAGATGCACCGCCGTGCTTGTTCGTGGGTCGCGAAGTGTTCGCGCAGCAGCAGTTCTGCCTCAAGCGTGCCAAAAAAGGATTCGCACATTGCGTTGTCGTAGGCGTCACCGGCTGTACCCGTCGACGGCTGTACACCCGCTTCGCGGCAGCGTCGCCCAAATGCAATTGACGTGTATTGGGATCCCTGGTCGGTATGCAGGATGACGCCCTCGTGGCGCCGCTGCTGGAGCGCCATGTCGAGCGCGCGTAACATAAGTTCAGTGTACAAGTGGTTCGACATCGCCCAGCCGACAATGCGCCGACTGAATACATCGAGCACCACGGCCAGATATAGAAAGCCTTCCGCCGTCGGAATGTAGGTGGCATCTGCGACCCACAGTATGTTCGGCCCTCCAGCATTGAAGTGCCGGCGCACCAAATCCGGCGCGCGCCGTGCTCCCGCACGCTGACGCGTCGTATGTGGCCAGCGCCGTCGGCTTGCTCCCCTTAGGTCCGCAATGCGCATTAGGCGTGCGACTCGCTTGCGTCCCACGTGCACACCTTCGCGCGCGAGTTGCACATGGATGCGCGGCGCCCCATACGTACCGTGCGAACTCGCATGCAGCGTACGAATGCGTGCGAGTAATTGAGCATCGCTACGTGATTGCCTAGACGGCTCACGCACCAGCCACGCGTAGTAACCGCTGGTCGAGACTCCCAACAGCCGCGCCATCGTGGCAATGGGCCAACGGGCCCGGTTCGCTCTCATGAATCCGTATCCTTCGAAGATACGGCTCCTGTCTCGCGGGCGAACCAGGCCGCGGCGTGAGAGAGAATGTCGCGCTCCGTTTTTAGTTGCCGATTCTCGCGGCGCAAACGGGTGAGTTCCTGGCGCTCAGCGGTGGTTAAACCCTCCTGACGCACACCGGCGTCAATATCCGCTTGCGCGACCCAGTTAATTATCGTCTGTACGCTAGGCTCGAACTCTCGCGCCAGCTCCTCAGGTGTTCGCCCGGCCTTCACCAGGTCAACGATACGAGCCCGGAACTCCGCCGGGTACGGTGCTCGATGCCTACCCATTTTTAGCACCTCCTTATACAAAGAATAGGTGTCCGTTTTCCCGGGTCAATCTCAGCCAGTAAACTACAGATAGCTGCCTCTCAGTCAGCGAGTAGCAGCATGGAGGAAGACATCATGGGAGAGCCGTTCACCACCGTCGACGCAAATGTCGACTGGGACACGTCGGCTACGTTCTCGCTCGAAGCGTTTCCGAGCCCTAATTGCTATCAACAACATCTGGGTTATCCGGTAGCCGCGCTGGCTCGCAGCACGGACGAGCGCCCAGATGTCGGAGATGCGGTCGTTCTCGGCTATAACTGAAAATAGCTCGTCTGTCAGTGCCACCCGGGTACGCAGCCACGCAAAGTATCCGCGGCGCTGCCCGCCGGATGTGAGCGGCCCAGTAAGTGCAAATCCCCCGAGCCCAAAGATTGAGTGGGGCTCTCCAGTTTGAGCGGCGTCACATCTCATCGCCGTTCTCTCGTCGCAATGGACGAGGGTCAGCATTAGCCTTTTTCGCCGCAATAGTCCAACTTCCAGAATTCAATCCTAAGCCTGTTTGGCCTTCTCGGTCATTGCGCTGAATTGGTGCCTTGCCGCCAAGCGACTCAAGGCTAAAGCGTCTGTTGAGCAGTCAGCGGTGACGTTCCAATTTAGACCCGGCCACGTGTAACGCTTGGGGCTCCGGTAGACGTACCGTACGCGCATCGACCCGTTCGTTCGCGTCAGTAGAGCTCCAGAGCCGCATACGCACATATCGACGCTCAAAGAAATAAGAAGCCCCGGAATGCTCAGCGCTAACCGGGGCTTCAAGTCATTACACGAACGACGTTCGATTACTTCTTCTTCTCGCCATTGAGATGCAGAACGAGCGACGTCGCATCCAGGTCCTTCCCGCCGCTTTCGGAGTGCTCGGTCATCAGTTTGTATGCAGTTTCCGCGGTCTTGAGGTCTGCACCGACCTCGGCGCCAGCCTCAATCGCGAGGTGCAAGTCCTTCGCGAGCAGCCACGTCTTGAAGCCGGCGGCGTAGCCACGCGACGACGGAGCTTCAGGCACGACATTGGGAGCGGGATTCCACAAACGCAGCGACCAATTGTCCGCCGAGGAACGGATGGCGATTTCGAAGAACTCTTTCATGTCAAGGCCAAGACGCTGACCCAATGCGGTCGCTTCGCAGTTGACGGTGACGCTCACGCCCATGATGAGGTTGTTCACCACCTTCGCAGCCTGGCCGGTACCGGGGCCGCCCACGTATGCAATGTACTCGCCCAGCGGCTGCAGCATTTCCTTCGCTTTGCTGGAATGCTTCGGGTCGCAGCCGAGCATGAACGTCAAGGTGCCGTCGCGGGCACCTTCGGTGCCGCCGGAAACCGGAGCCTCGACGAACACAATGCCCTTGGCATCAGCGGCTGTGTGAATCTTCTTCGCATAGTCGATGCCGATGGTCGAGCAGTCGATGACCATGGTTCCCTTGCGGGCACTTGCGAACACGCCGTTCGCACCGGTCATGACATCATGCACGTCAGTGCCCGACGGCAACATCGAGTAGACAACGTCTGCGTCGGCGACGGCTTCAGCAATGGTCTTAGCGACCTTTACGCCGATAGCCGAAGCGCGGTCGCAGGCATCAGCATCGATGTCGTAGCCTCGAACGGTATAGCCAGCGTTGATGAGATGTTTGGACATGGGGTTGCCCATGAGTCCGAGGCCGAGCCAAGCGAGGGTAGGCATGGTGATGCTCCTATTGCAATTTGATTTAGGAAGAGTCCTTCTTTGTGGCTTCTGCGTCTCCGTTACAGGGAACACCACAGGACGAGTGAATGGTAGGAGGGCGCTCTCATTCGCAACAGCGCATACCTTGCCAACGGCTGTGCATGTATTGCGCGACCGCGTCCGCGGCGCGGCTCAAGCGGGATAAAATATGGAAAACAGCAGGTAAAGGGACGAGACGCAAGATGCCGGCACGCAAGCAGGGTGAGAATTGGGATGATTTCCGCTATTTCCTGGCAGTGGCGCGGACTGGCACGTTGTCGGCAGCGGCGGAACGCCTCGGCACGGAGCACACGACCGTCTCGCGGCATATCCAATCACTGGAAGCTGAACTCAAGAATCGGCTCTTCCACAAGAGCAACGCGGGCTATGTTTTGACCCCGGCCGGTGAACGAGTGATGCAAACCGCCGAGACAATCGAAAGTGCTTGGCTTTTGTCAAAGGCTTCAACCAATCCAGACGAACAAAAGCTCGAAGGTATCGTTCGAATTGGTGCGCCAGACGGATTTGGGAGCATTTTCCTCACACCAAAGCTGCACGAGCTCACTGACATTCATCCTGCGCTTGAAATTGAGGTTTTTGCGGCCCCCCGTGCCTTTAGTCTGTGGAAAGGGGAGGTCGATATCGCAATTAGCCTGTCGGGCGCAGAGCACATGCGCGTGGCTTCCCGTCGCTTGACGGACTATCGGATGTATATCTATGGCTCCCGCAACTACATCGGTGGAGCAGACCCGATTCGCACGGTGGAGGACCTCGCACGGCACCCATTCGTCGGGTATGTGGAAGAGGGGCTGTTCGCGCCTGAGCTCAATTATTTGAGTGCCGTGAGCGATTCGATTACTCCCCATATCCGCAGTTCCGCGCTCTTACCGCAGGTTTTTGCGACGTTAGGTGGTGAGAGTCTCGGCATTCTGCCCGCCTACATTGCGGCGTTTTTCCCAACGCTGGTTAAGGTCCTGCCGGACAAGATAGCGCTGACACGCTCCTTCCACATGCACGTGCATCAGGACCATCGTAAGGCTGCACACATCCGTGAAGTGGCGAATTTCGTTGCCGACTCTGTTCATCGCAACAGCCGACTGTTTCTCGACGACCCGGCGGCAAAGTAAGCAGCCGACCGGTCGTTGCTCAATAAATGCACAACGGATGTTCGTCAGTTGCATTACGCGGCACGGCCGCAGTTGTGAATACTCGGTTGTTTAAGGCAAACCAAATGCGCTTGCCATTTGCATTTGGCACCAGAATCTGGAGAGATGACCATGGCGAAAGCGATTCGATTGAACGAGACTGGCGGCCCAGAAGTGCTGCGCTGGGAGGAAGTTAATGTCGGCGCGCCCGAAAAGGGGCAGCTGAAAATTCGCCATACGGTTGTTGGACTGAACTATATCGACGTCTACCACCGCGAAGGTTCTTACCCGCTGCAGTTGCCGACCGGACTGGGTGTCGAAGCTGCGGGCGTTGTCGAAGCAGTAGGCCCGGAGGTAGTAGGGTTCAAGGTCGGTGACCGAGTGGTCTACGCGGGCGGACCTCCAGGCGCCTACGCGACGGAGCGCTTGCTTCCGGCTGCACGCGCGGCGAAACTGCCGGACAGCGTCACTGACGAGGTTGCGGCTAGCGTTTTCTTCAAGGGGCTGACGGCGGAGTACCTCATCCACCGGTGCCACGAGGTGAAAGAGGGCGACGTAGTCCTCTGGCATGCTGCTGCTGGCGGGGTCGGCTCATTGGCGTGCCAGTGGATGAGCCACATGGGCGTAACGGTCATTGGAACCGTGGGCTCTGACGAGAAAGCACAACGTGCGAAGGAGAATGGGTGCGCGCACACCATCAACTACCGGAAGGAAGACTTCGTCGCTCGCGTTAAAGAAATCACAAGCGGCAAGCTCACGTCGGCAGTCTACGACTCCGTCGGGAAGGACACCATCATGAAGTCGTTGGACTGTCTTCGTCCGCGAGGCATTCTCGTGAGCTTCGGAACAGCATCTGGCCCAACTCCCCCAATCGACCTGGGAATGCTTGGGGCGCGCGGTTCCCTATACATGACGCGGGCTTCAATCGCAAATTACACGGCTCAGCGCGCTGAGTTCGAGGCGGCCGCGGATTCTGTCTTCAAGGCATTGGAGCAACGCATATTGAAGGTCGATTCCCCGACGACCTATTCGCTGAACGAGGTCGTCACGGCGCACAGGGACATTCAAGGCGGGAAAACGACCGGCTCCGTAGTTCTTACGGTCTGAATACTGAATGTCAAAGAGAAAAGCGCCGCGAGGCGCTTTTCTAGTTTTGCTCGACAAGGAGTCAGCGACTGTTAGCGTGCCCGAAGAATCGTGCTCGGTGATTCTCCATAAACCTTTTTGAACAGTCGACAGAAGTGCGACAAATCTGCAAACCCGCACTGGTAGGCCGCCTGGGTGACCTGCTTGACTTTGCCCTCCTTGAGGACCGCATAGCTCGCATCGAGCCGACGCCTCCAGATTTGCTGCATGACCGTCGTGCCACGAACCGCAAAAATGCGAGAAAGTGTCCGCTCGGACACATGCAACATATTGGCCAATGAATCTATCGAGAGTTCGTAGTCGTCGAGATGAGCTTCGATATAGTCCATCGCCAACTTATACAACTGCTCGTGTCGACCACCTAGCATCGTGCTGTCACTTTGGGACTGGATTTCCAATACCGATGTGAAGGTGTCAACCATCGCGCTCGCGAACCGAGCTTTCGCTGAACTCGGCGCATTCTCATCGATACGGAACGATTCTCTCAGCATCTCAGAGAGCAATCGCACCATCGGCTGACTCTGGTCCAATCTTACGTTGACCATCGACTCGGCTCTCGCGAAGCGGGACAAAACCATTGTCCTTGGCATCCGCAGAAGCAGAAGAGAGTCTGTATCGAGGTCGTGCAGGAAGGGGCGTGCCGAATCGTTGAGTGCGATATCGCCTGACTGTAGCGTGACTGTCCTTCCTTGTTGCGTCGACAGCGTTGTACCTGACTCACAAAAGAGCAACACAAAGTCGTCGATAGAATCTCGGCGAATCCGTTGTTCGGTCCGTTCGAAGCAATGATGAAGCGCGCTGAACCTCCCGACACTCACGTTACCGACAGTGTGGCCGTCCAGGCTGCCCGAAAACTCCTCGCCTGCGGAAAATTGCCCGTCCGCCGGCATAAACTGAGCGGCAACCGCGTCGTTCCAGAACTCCGGACGCTTGCGGGCAGCGATTCCATCGGTTGAATAGTGAAATTCCATTGCGTCTTTGCTCGAAGCACCCGTCAACCAAGTGATTGACGTGGAAAGTCCTTTTCTAAAGCAAGCTCTACGCCAATCTGTTGGAGCCGTGTTACTGCATTTATGCACAGTAGGCCTAGGCGAAAGTGGCTGCTATTCGGACTTACACCGAAGACGGCGGTGCCAGCTTGCACCGGTGTGGACGAAGCCTCACCAAATTGGGGTCATCGGGTCTACGAAGAGCAAGACGCTGCGAGAAACTTTTCGTTTGCACGTTACATTGGGGGAATGCTAACGATTCAGCGTAAAGAAGAGCGCCACTTTGTTGCCTAACGGGTCTCGGAGGTAGGCTACGTAGAAGTCGTCGCTGTACTCCGCCCGGAAACCAGGGGCGCCTTCGTCAGTCCCGCCTGCTTCTACCCCTGCGCTATGCAATTCCTCGACCATCTGCGCGCTATTCACTCGGAAAGCGGTCATTGAGCCATTGCCGACGCTTGCCTGTTTGCCGTCGTATGGCTTCGTCACGTAGACGGCACCTGGACCGTTGTGAGGGTCGCGCATATTGGGCAATGAGTAGACGACCTTGTCTGACCCAAAGCGAGTTATCTCATATCCGAGTGGACTCAGAAGGGCCGTGAAAAATCTTTCCGATGCGGAGATGTCATCGGCTCCCAGCATGACGTAGCTCAACATGTTGGCTCCTTGAAAGAAAAGGGGGTGTGACCGCATCCGCGGTCAGCAATTACATCAGTGGCCTTTAAGCACGCTTGTGAAGAGCGACGCGGCGTCGACGATGGCGCCGATGGGCGTAGAGAACCCGCTTTCCATCCATTCCACGCCGATTGACAGCACTGCGAGAACGGCGCCGCTTCTGACGAGCGGGCTTCCAGCGCTCGCTCGTCCGTTAAGTGTCTGAGCGACCAACGAACCAAATCGCTGGCGCCAGTTTGAGCACACTTCTTTGGCCGCGGCGCTGATGTAGCCGGCGTCGATAGCAAATAGCCGTGCAGCCACGGGGTCGGCGACGATGTCTTCGAAGTAGGCGAGCAGCATTGCCCGAACCTTCGCCTCCGGTTTGTCAGTGCAAGTGTCTGCGGCGTTGGCGATGATGCTGATGATTCGTTCGCTTGTTGCCTTATGCATGGCGATGAACAGCGCTTCGCTGTTCGCGAAACTTTCGTAGAAATAGCGCTCTGTGAGCCCAGCTTCTTCGCAAATGGCCCGCACCTTTGCACTGTGAAAGCCCTGTTCTCCGAAGACCTTTCTGGCCGCAGCGAGAAGCCTTTCTCTTCGTTCAAGCCGCCTCGACTCGGCGGTGTTCCCGCGATACTGCCTCATAAAAACGCCCACGAATTAGAAAATCGTTGTTGCCACAGTTCTATCAAGCACCCCTGCAGCTCGCCAAACAAGACAATATTGCTACTTTCTCATTTGACAATGGGTGTTGTCAACTTCTATGCTGCTAACTCACGCGCGTTGGAAGAACACCACCGACCAGCGTCGACCGAGCAACGCAGTTAGGCGAGTAACGAATGATGCAATCGAACTTGTTTGAACCTCTAGTCCTCGCGCACGGGCAGCCTATGAAGAACCGGTTCATGCTCGCGCCTTTGACAAATCAACAAAGCGCTCCTGACGGGTCGGCAACGCGGTTCGACGTGGAGTGGGTCGAGCGTTGTGCTCAAGGAGGATATGGGCTCGTCCAGACCTGCGCGGCAACGGTGCAGTCGACAGGGCGAGCTTTCAAGGGGCAGCTTGGCATCCATAGTGACACTCAGCTCGAGGGTTTGAAGCGTATGGCGACCGTCATTCGAGCTGGCGGAGCACTGTCAGGTGTGCAGTTGCATCATGCAGGTCATCGCGCGCAGCCCGCGCTCGGCGGCGTTCCAGCGCCAGCGTCAGAGGACGCAGTCGCCGGACTGAGGGCGATGAACATCGACCAGATAGTGGAGATACGCGACGACTTCATCCGTGCTGCTCGGCGCGCTCAACAAGCCGGATTCGACGGAGTTGCAGTGCACGGTGCTTTCGGATTCGTGGTTTCAGAGTTCTTGTCTCCGACTTTGAACCGTCGTCAGGACCGTTATGGTGGAAGCCTTGAGAATAGGTCACGGTTTCTCTTCGAGATACTGGATGGAATCCGCCAGGCTTGTAAGCCAGACTTTCAGATTGGCTTGCGCTTGTCCGTGGAGAGATATGGGTTGCGGGTTGAAGAGTTGCGCGATGTTGTCGCCGCGGCATTCCAGCAGTCTAAGATTGATTATCTAGACCTGGCACTCTGGGATTCGAAGCAGGTCGTGATGGACGGCCCATTTGCCGGCCGAAGCATGTTGAGTGTTTTCGCTAATCTCGCTCGAGGACAAGCTCGTCTAGGCGTCGCTGGTAAGATTCGCAGTGCTAGGCGTGCTTTGGAGGTGCTTGAGGAGGGAGCGGACTTCGTCCTGATAGGTCGCGCAGCGATTTTGAATTCGGATTTTCCCAACCGTGTTCGCCAAACTCCCGACTTCCGCGCGCCGGAACTGCCGGTTCATGCTGACTACCTGCGTCAGGAAGGACTCAGTCCACCGTTCATCAACTACATGCGGACAGCGTGGGACGGATTCGTCATCTGATTTTTACGCCCCGGCCAAAAAACCGGTTGAGGTTCGGCCTAAACATCTGTCGCAGCGGTCGCCGTTCGCGCGGCTGATGCGTTTGGGTCGTCGCAGTTGCCCTCGAAGACGTTCGGCGAAAGCGTGCAAATCCGCACTGCGGGCCGCCCTGATACCCCACTCTCGCCGTCTCGAGCGCCTTGCTCCGGGGCCCGTTGCGCAATCCGCGCACAATCAGTGTGGATATTCTGCCATTTGCAGGCGTACCGCTTACATCCAATATTGATTACTAGAGCCGGCCACACAGCCGGCCAAGTCAGCTAGTTTCCGACGCCACGTTCGGAGCGCAGACCAATCAAATTGGAGACAGCCATGTCGGCAGTAGTGGGACAAACGCGCCAAGAGAAAATGAGCAGCAAAGACCGACTGATAGTCTTTGCATCCTCGCTCGGAACCGTGTTCGAGTGGTACGACTTCTTCCTTGCAGGCGCGCTCGCACCGTACATCAGCAAGCACATATTTTCCGGCGTCAACCCGACGGCGGCTTTTATCTTCACGCTGCTGAGCTTCGCCGCAGGATTTGCCGTGCGTCCGTTGGGCGCTGTGTTTTTCGGCCGACTTGGCGACATGCTGGGCCGCAAGTACACCTTCATGGTGACCATTTTGCTGATGGGCGCATCGACATTCTTCGTCGGCTTGCTGCCTGGCTATGCGTCGATTGGAATTGCGTCGCCTATCATTTTTGTCGCGATGCGAATGCTGCAAGGTCTCGCGCTTGGCGGTGAGTACGGCGGAGCGGCGACTTACGTGGCGGAGCATGCGCCTGCGCACAAACGCGGCGGATGGACCTCTTGGATTCAAATGACCGCAACCTTGGGTTTGCTCCTGTCGCTCGTGGTCATCCTTGCAATTCGCCTCGTTGTTGGCGAGGACACATTCGGCGCGTGGGGGTGGCGCGTCCCGTTCCTGCTGTCGGTTGTTCTGCTGGGCGTGTCCGTCTGGATTCGATTGCAGTTGAGCGAGTCGCCTGCGTTTCAACGCATGCACGACGAAGGGAAAGTGTCGAAAGCGCCAATCAAGGAAGCTTTCGGCAAATGGAAGAACGTTCGACTGATGCTTATCGCTCTGTTTGGCGTGACTGCGGGCGAGGCGGTGGTCTGGTACACCGGCCAATTCTATTCGCTGCTCTTCCTTAATCAGACGCTGAAACTCGACTCGGCGACGACGAACACGATTCTCGTTGCTGCCCTGCTGATTACGTCGCCGTTTTATGTGATATTCGGTGCATGGTCGGACAAGGTTGGGCGAAAGCCAATCATGCTTATTGGTTGCCTCCTGGCCGCGCTGACATACATCCCGATGTTCAAAGCCCTCACGCACTACGTGAATCCAGCGTTGGAGGAGGCTCAGGCTCGAGCGCCCATCGTCGTCATCGCCGACCCGAAAGAGTGTTCGTTTCAGTTCAATCCCGTCGGCACGGCTAAGTTCACAAGCTCCTGTGATGTCGCGAAAGCTGCCTTGTCAAAAGCAGGGGTAAGCTATGAGAACCGCGTAGCACCCAGTGGACAGCCAGCACGGATTGAGGTCGGCGGCATTAACGTCCCCTCGTATAACGCGGCAGGGCCCGCAGCAAAGATTGAGGCAGAGAGATTCGACCACAGTCTTAAGGGCGCGTTGACTGACAGTGGTTACCCGGCGCAAGCAGACCCTAACCGGGTAAACAAGTTCATGGCCGTTGTGGTACTCATCGTGCTCATGCTGTACGGGACGATGGTCTATGGGCCGATGGCGGCAATGCTCGTCGAATATTTCCCAACGCAGATTCGATATACCTGCCTGTCAGTGCCCTATCACATTGGCAACGGATGGTTCGGTGGCTTCCTGCCCGCGAGTGCGTTCGCCATGGTCGCAGCTAGCGGCAACATCTATTCCGGCCTTTGGTATCCCATCGTTGTGGCAGGCGTGGCCGCTATCGTCTGCTTCTTCCTCGTCAAAGAAACTAAGGGCACCGATGTCGATTGACATCGTGTAGCGCTCCGCATGATAGAGGTGTCGGCGCGCTGGAGCGGAGCTCCGATGCGCGCCGATGCAGAAGGTTATTCGGGACCAACTAGAACAGCATCCCGTGCCTGTCTTGCAAATGTCTAGAGGAAAACGATGAAAAGCGTGGCGTTCATTGGACTTGGCAACATGGGTTCACCGATGGTGCTCAACCTGCTCGAAACGGGACATCAGGTCACCGTCTTCGATGTCAATGAGGCCGCATATGCTCCGCTGACTGATGCCGGTGCCAAGACTGCTGGTTCGGCCTTGGAAGCCGCGAGAGACGTCGACGCGGTAATTACGATGTTGCCGAACGACAAGATTGTTGGAGAGTTGTATCTTGGTGAGAACGGTCTACTGGCCCAGTTACGCTCAAAGCCGCTCCTTATCGATTGCTCCACCGTCTCTGCTGAAATCGTACGGCGCATCTATGCAGCGGCGCTTGAGGGTGGCATCGCGTTTATGGACGCGCCAGTCTCGGGCGGCGTGATGGGCGCACGCGCCGGGACGTTGAGTTTCATGGTTGGCGGCGATAAGTCGGCTGTGGATGATGCTTCCCCGATGCTCTACTCAATGGGCAGTCGCATCTTCCATGCAGGCCCAAGCGGAGCAGGGCAAACGGCCAAGATGTGCAACAACATGCTTGCCGCAATTCTGATGGCTGGAACTGCAGAGGCATTGGCGCTGGGTTCGAGGAACGGTCTTGACGCGAACGCGCTCACCGAGATTATCAATCACAGCACCGGCCGAAATTTCATGACAGAGAAATGGAACCCGTGGCCGGGCGTGCTGCCGGACGTGCCGTCAAGTCATGGGTATCAAGGCGGCTTTCAGGTCGCGCTCATGTGTAAGGACCTTGGCCTGGCCATATGCAATGCGCAGCTGCACGGCTCATCGGTACCGCTCGGGTCTTTGGTGCGAAGTCTGTTGTTGCTGTTTCAAGGTCAGAGTGCAGAGGTCGCAAAGCTGGACCTTTCTTCGATACAGAGATTTTACGCGCCGTGGATGGAAGAAGTCCGGTGATGACTCGCGAGTCCCGCGTGGTCCTCACGAGTTTTTAGGTCGGTCGCCCACCAAAGGCGACCCAAAATGCTGGAGATTGAACATGTCTGTGCTTGCTGGACGTGCTGGCTGCGGTAGTCTCGGCGCCCCAACGACGATGCGGGACCAACCAAGTGATATTGCCGACACACAGGACCCGAGCGTTGGGAGAGCATACGGTTTCAGATGGGCGTGGGTTGAAACCGGAGACCACTAGGATTGGATGGACGGTCACACCGTCGCGCGCATCGGTCTCGAGTAGGTTGAAGTCAGAAAATTGAGCTGGGAAAAAGAATGAGCCACGGTGACGTCGTCGAGGACGTTGTTTGCCAAACGGTTGCAGGCATTTGTCCGCGTCGCGATAAAGTCGCAACAACGCGCGGTCTGTATGCGGTCATAACCGCACGCCTCGATGAGCAGGCGGACCTTTGGTATCTGGAAGCGAGAAGCGCGTCCGAACAAGGCGATGCCATTACAAGAACAGAAGCGCTGTATGTGACCAAAGAGAAGGCGCTCTCATGCGCGATACGCTTGACGGAACGACTTAAGCCTCTTCGCGTCCTCTTGGACACCTAGACCCGACTGTCGAGCTTCCTCACAGCCGCAATATAGCTGTCACCCGCTCCGTGCCACCTCGCGTTTGCAAGGACATCGAGCGTTACGGCTGCAACAAGCGGACTCGCCTTTCCGACACAAGGCCGGCACGTCCTCAAAGTAGGTACAAAGCATGACGAATATCGCCCCCATCAAGCCGCTCCTGGTCGCCAACCGCTCAGAAATCTCCATTCGAGTGATGCGAGCGGCCTCAGAGTTGAATATCAGGACGGTCGCCATTTACTCGAACGAGGACCGACTTGCGTTGCATCGATTCAAAGCCGACGAGAGTTACCTGGTGGGCGAAGGGAAGAAGCCACTGGCTGCCTATCTCGATATCGACGACATTCTGCGGGTCGCGAAGCAAGCGAATGTAGACGCGATACATCCGGGATATGGATTCCTTTCCGAGAATCCGGATTTCGCTCAGGCTGTCATCGATGCCGGTATTCGATGGGTTGGCCCAACGCCTGAAGTCATGCGCACTCTCGGGAACAAGGTATCTGCGAGAAACGCGGCGATGTCTGCGGGAGTGCCGGTGATGCCGGCCACTGCCCCTCTGCCTCATGACCTTGCGCAATGCCGAGCGCTCGCCGAGGAAGTTGGATACCCAATCATGCTCAAAGCTAGCTGGGGCGGCGGAGGTCGAGGCATGCGAGTGTTGGAAAGCGAAGGAGACCTTGAGTCGGCCCTTATCGCTGCGCGCCGCGAGGCACTCGCCGCTTTTGGCAACGACGAAGTTTATTTTGAAAAGCTGGTTCGACGAGCCCGTCACGTCGAGGTTCAAGTGCTCGGTGATATGCACGGCAACCTTGTTCACTTGTACGAGCGGGACTGCACGGTCCAGCGGCGCAACCAAAAAGTCGTTGAGCGAGCACCGGCTCCATATCTTGACAAGACAGCAAGAGCCGAATTATGTGCGTCTGCCCTTCGGCTCATGGATGCCGTCGGTTATAGCCATGCGGGCACGGTTGAGTTCTTGATGGACGCCGACAGCGGCAAGTTTTTCTTCATCGAAGTCAATCCGCGTATCCAGGTTGAGCATACGGTTACAGAAATGATAACCGGCGTCGACATCGTAAAGGCGCAGCTACGTATCACTGAAGGTGGGCGCATTGGCGTTACCGAGGATGACTTCGATGCACGCGGTGAATTAGCTGTTCGGGCGGCCTGCGTCCCTGCCCAGGACCTGATTCCACTCAACGGATACGCCTTGCAATGTCGGATTACGACCGAGGACCCCGAGAACGGCTTCCTTCCTGACTACGGGAAATTGAGCGCGTATCGCAGCGCGACAGGCTTCGGTGTTCGACTCGACGCCGGTACCGCATACGGCGGTGCTGTCATTACGCCGTACTACGATTCGCTGCTGGTCAAAGTGACGACGTGGGCGACGTCATCCGGCGAATCGATTGTCAGGATGGACCGCGCGCTGCGCGAGTTTCGCATTCGGGGAGTCGCCTCGAATCTTCAGTTCCTAGAAAACGTCATCAATCACCCGGCGTTTGCTCGGGGTGACGTAACAACACGGTTCATCGACCTCACGCCCGAGTTGCTGAACTTCACCAAACGCCGTGACCGGGCAACGAAGCTGCTTCGCTACCTGGGTGAGGTCAGCGTAAATGGTAGCGCAGAGATGAAGGGCCGCGCGCTTCCTGCGCTACCAATCGCCAAACCTGTTCTACCGCGTTTCAATGCGGCCGCACCCATCCCCAGCGGCTCGCGGGACTGTTTTCTGGAATTGGGCGCGGACAAATTCTCAGATTGGATTCTCGCACAGAAGCAAGTGCTCGTGACTGACACGACCATGCGTGACGCCCACCAATCGCTGTTCGCGACACGGATGCGAACGGCTGACATGCTTCCCATCGCGCCGTTCTACGCGCGCGAGCTCTCGAATTTATTCTCGATGGAGTGCTGGGGCGGGGCTACGTTTGATGTTGCATTGCGGTTTCTCAAAGAAGACCCGTGGGAGCGGCTCGCTCAGCTGAGAGAACGGGTGCCGAACATTCTCTTCCAGATGTTGCTCCGTGGCTCAAATGCGGTGGGTTATACCAACTACGCCGACAATGTCGTGCGCTTTTTCGTGAGGCAAGCCGCGAGCGCCGGGGTCGACATTTTCCGGGTCTTTGACTCACTCAACTGGGTCCGCAACATGCGCGTCGCTATTGACGCCGTGCGAGACACTGGCGCGCTTTGCGAGGGAGCCATCTGCTATACCGGCGACATTTTCGACAAGAGTCGGCCAAAATACGACTTACGCTACTACGTGGGCATTGCAAGGGAGTTGAAGAGCGCCGGCGTGAACATCTTGGCCATTAAGGACATGGCAGGCATTTGCAGACCGCGTTCGGTGACGGCGTTGGTGAAAGCGCTCAAGGAAGAAACGGGCCTGCCAGTCCATTTTCACACGCATGACACGAGCGGTATCTCCGCTGCGTCGGTCCTTGCGGCTATCGGCGCCGGTTGCGACGTGGTCGATGGTGCTCTTGATGCGATGAGCGGTCAAACCTCCCAGCCCAACCTTTCCAGCATTGCGGTAGCGCTCGCCGGAACAGAATGCGACCCGGGACTCGCTCCGACGAAGCTTCATGAAGCTTCGATGTACTGGGAGGGTGTTCGCCGCTACTACGCGCCATTCGAATCGGAAGTGCGGGCGGGAACAGCTGACGTCTATCGACACGAAATGCCCGGCGGCCAGTACACCAATCTGCGGGAACAAGCTCGGTCGCTCGGTATCGACCACCGATGGACTGAGGTGTCCCGTAAGCGTCATTCCGCGGCCGCATGGACAGAGCTTAAGCCGGTGTTCAAAGTAATGTCCGTTACTTCGAGTGATGGGGACTACTTTGGACACACGGAATGCGCGATCATCGAACCGCAAAGGCAGACCGAATTACACACCAGAGTACCGGCGGCAAGTTGCCGTCGCGGCGTGCGAGCCGGGTGTTTCGGTGGCCAAGCTCTCGCAGGCGCACGGACTGAATCCGAATATGGTGTTCAAGTGGCGCCGGCAACTGCGGGCGGGCCTGTTTGAAGGAGTGGCGCACAGCACAGCGGTGTTGCTGCCCGTAGCGCTACCTGGTGCACCGACCGGCGAGACCGAAGAACCGGCGTCGCTCGCTGTGCAGCCTGTCGAGTCACATCGCGAGAGCGTGCCGGCCGCGTCGCGCATCGAGATCGAACTGAACGGTGCCCGTGTACGCGTCACGGGCATGGTTGACCCCGTGCAGTTGCGCCTCGTGCTGCGCTGCCTGATGCCAGCATGATTGCGCCGCCAGGCGGTACCCGCGTATGGCTGGCAGCGGGCGTTACCGATATGCGCCGCGGCATGGATGGACTTGCCGCGCTGGTGCAGTCAGCACTCGGTCGTGATCCCTTCTCGGGGCACATCTTCCTGTTTCGCGGGCGTCGCGGTGACCTCATCAAGATTTTATGGTGGAGCGGCGACGGCATGAACCTGTACGCGAAGCGACTCGAGCGTGGACGCTTCGTGTGGCCGCAGGCGGACTCGGGAACAGTCCATCTGTCAGCCGCCCAACTGTCGATGCTGCTCGAAGGGATTGACTGGCGGCACCCCGAGCGGACGTGGCAGCCGACGCACGCGGCATAAGGCATGGTGCGGGAGCCCACAAGCGCGTGGCCTTCATTTACACTGGCATGCATGCCAGCCAGCCATCTGCCCGATGACATCGCCGCTCTCAAGCGCATCGTCGCCTCGCGCGACGAGACCATCGCGCAGTTGCTGGCCGAGATCTCGCGACTGAAGCGATGGCAGTATGGCCGCTCATCGGAGCGCATGACAGAACTGATGGACCAGCTGCAGCTCGCGCTCGGTGAGCTGCCTGTTCATGAACCAGATATGACCGCACCGGCGAAGGTACCTGACGCCGACGCGACTGCGGATACATCGGCCACAACGAACGTCGTTCCGCCGCGCCGCAGGTCACGGCACTTCCCCGCCCATCTTCCCCGCGAAACGGTTGTGCATGCACCGTCAAACTGCGGATGCCTGGAATGCGGCAAACAGATGCGTGTGCTCGGCGAAGACGTCTCGGAGGTACTCGACTACGTGCCCGGCTACTTTAAGGTGCTGCGTCACGTACGTCCGAAGCTGAGCTGCCCGCGCTGTGCAGCAGTAGTACAGGAGCCTGCACCTTCGCGGCCGATAGCACGCTCGATGGCGGGTGCCGGGCTGCTCGCACAGGTCGTCGTCGCGAAGTACGCTGACCATATGCCGCTATATCGGCAAGCCGGTATCTATCGCCGCGCGGGCATCGAACTGGACCGGGCAACGCTGGCTTCGTGGGTGCGTGAAGCGGCAGCGCTGCTGCAACCCCTGTCCGACGCACTCGGCGGTTATGTACGCGCCGCAGACAAGATCCATACCGACGACACGCCCGTGCCGGTGCTGGAGCCGGGGCGTGGCAAGACACGCACGGCGCGCCTGTGGACCTACGTTCGGGATGACCGCCCGGCAGGCAGCCGCGCTCCACCAGCAGTCTGGTACAGGTACTCACCCGACCGCAAAGGTGAGCGGCCTCGGGAACATCTGTCGGGTTATACGGGAATCCTGCAGGCAGATGCCTTCAGCGGGTATGACGCGCTGTATCGTGACGGCACGGTCATCGAGGCCGGGTGCTGGGCCCATTATCTCGAGTTGGGTTTTATGCGGCGAAACGGTTGTGCTGCAGCGAGCGGATTCAGTCAGAGCCGCGTAGCACTCGGCATAATATTCGTTGCGACGCGATGCGAACATGGCGTCCAAACGGAGGCGAGTGCAAGCATGCAAATTCCGCTGCGAACGCAATCCAGCGCCGAGAGATATATCGCCAGGCGTGAATGGGTCACGGCACGTCTGGAACGTTGTCCGTTACACCCCACAGGCGGATGCGGTTTTGCTCGCCATGGCACCTACCGCCGCGTGACGCCAGCGGGGATGCGCATTGCGCGGTGGTACTGTCCTCTGGTAGGCAAGACCTTTAGCCTTCTGCCCGATTTTCTCGCTGCAAGGTTTCCAGGGCTACTCGATTCAATCGATGCAGTCGTTGCAAGCGCGTCAAGCATGCGAAGTGTAGAGGCAGCAGCCGATGCGTTGCGATCGGACGACGTGAGTTTGTCAGCGGCCGCACGCTGGTTGCGCCGCCGTCTATGGGCAGTTCAAGCAGCGTTACGTGGGCTCGATCTCCTACCCCGGGCAACAACGCTCGGCACCAGGCGACAGAAGCCGGCCGGCGTATGTGATTCGCTGTTCGAACTGCGGCGTGCGCTTGCTCACCATACCCTCAACAATCTGCCGGCCCCGCTGGGCTTTCTGCCATCGCGGCGGAATGCTTCGTGCCTCAGCGCCGGCGTCCAACAAGAGATGGGGCATGACAGCAGCCGGGGACGAATTTACGCTGGATCGGGTAACAGCGAGGGTGCCGAATGCGACATCAATCTGCCGATCCGCCCCCATTCGACACATCTCCGACGACGACGGAGATCGTTCGCGTGTGGCACGACGACCGTTCTGTAGGCGACGGCGCTGGCAGACTGTACCTTTGGTGGATCCGGCGCTTCAGGGGATATTGCGAGCAGCGTGGGCTTGACGAGCGCGCTGAGCTGACTCGCGACGGTGCGCGTCGATTCTTTGACTGGTACGCTCGCAGGCACAGCGTCAGCCCTGACAGAGCCGCAATCTCCGGGACGGCTTTGTACGCGCTCAATCGGGTCTATTACGTGCTGGGAAGGGATCCGCCGCCGTGGCGTATCCAACCACCTTCTGCTCGACCGGCCACTGCGTTGCTACGCGCGTATGCGGACTATCTCATAGCGCATCGCGGTAACCCGATGGTGACCGTGCACAAGCGGCTGACGCACATAGGCTATTTTCTCCAACACCTGCGTGTCCTTGACCGAACCTGGCGTTCGATGACGCTTGTCGACGTTGACGCATTCCTGGTCGACTGTAGCCGTCGATATGCGCGTACCACTACGGCCGATATCGCCGGCAGTATTCGGTCCTTTTCCCGTTTTCTATTCGCCACCGGGCGCAGCTCGCGCAACCTCGCCGATTCGGTAATCGCTCCCGTCCAGCCACGATATGAGCGGCCACGCCGAGCCCTGCCATGGGAGGACGTCCAGCATTTACTGGCAGCGGTGGATCAATCAAATCCGCATGGCCTGCGCGACTACGCCATGCTGCTGATGATGGTGACCTATGGATTCGGAGCCGGTGAACTGATCCGGCTGCGACTGGACGATATCAACTGGACTTCGTCGTCGTTACAGGTTACGCGTCCCAAGACTGGCGCGGTCTTTACTCTGCCGCTTCTGCCGGTGGTCGCGAGGGCGCTGGTCCGCTATCTTCGCGGCGGAAGGCCCCCACATACCACAACCCGATATCTGTTCGTCCAGTTGAAGCTGCCGTTCGCGCCGCTCACGGGATCCTCAGCCGTCTGGCACGTCATCGCCAAACATGCGGCCGCAGCCGGGCTGACGGCGCAGTATCTCGGTAGTCACGTCCTGCGGTACTCTCACGCTGCTCGCCAGATCGACCTGGGAGCAGATCCGCGAATCATTTCAGAGATTCTCGGCCATCGCGACCCGGACTCCTTATCGGCATATGTGCGTATCGCAACGGAGACCTTGCGCGACGTCTCGCTTCCGGTCCCATCATGAGAACGCTCGTGACAGCAGCCGGTTTGGCACACGACGCTGCGAAGTTTCTGCGGTTTCGCCGGGCCATGGGCGTGCAATATTTGCGCGGCGAATTCGTGCTCAACGGTTTCGTCCAATTCGTCGCTGAACAATGGGGGTGGAGAGCCGACGTCGCCCTCGATGAGGCCATTGGGCGATGGCTCTCGCGTAAGACCGGGCGTAAGCCGGTCACGGTGGGGCTGGAATTCGGGGTAGTGCGCCAGCTATGTCTGTACCGACGTCGAGAGGATCCTTCCGGATATGTGCCCGAGCACGCGCTCGCGCCGGTCAAGGAATCGCACTATATCCCCTACATCTTCTCGCGCGATGAAGTGACGAGAATGTTGCAGGTGGCGAGCAGCCATCGTGGTCGATGGATCTGGGCACGGATGCTGCGCACGTTGATGCTGGTGCTGTACTGTACCGGCCTGCGACTGGGAGAAGCGGTACGCTTGCGTATGGAAGACGTAGATCTAAGGCGCGGTACATTCCTGATTCCACATAGCAAGGGACGATCGCGTATCGTTCCGTTTCGCCCCGACCTCGCGCAGGAGTTGCGTCAATACCTTCATGCGCGTCACGAGATTCTCGAGCGCCTCGGCGTTAGCGAGCCGCGAGCATTGTTTATTCGGCTCGACGGTACGCCACTCACCGTGAAGTCCGCGTCTGATGCGCTCCGCCGATTACTTCGTCAGTTGTCGATGAAGCCACCGGCAGGCAGAGTCGGCGCCAGACCTTACGAGTTTCGCCACGCCTTTGCCGTCCACCGTCTCACGGCATGGGCCGAAGCCAGAGTCGATATGCACGCGAAGCTCCCGTGGTTGTCGGCGTATCTCGGTCACCAAGATGTCCTCGGTACCGAGGTGTACCTGAAGGCGACGCCACAACTTCTCCAACTCGCCAGTCAACGATTCCGGCGTCATCTGCGCAGCGCGGGGCCAGTCGAATGAAGACCGTACCGTCAGCCGCGTTGTTCACGCGCGTCGAATCATTCTTTACCGACAACCTGCAGCACATGCGAGGCGCCAGCGAGCATACCGTGCATGCCTATCGCGACGCGCTGAAGCTGTTCTTTGAATTCGTCGCCGCGAACAAGCGATGCAGTCTTTCGGGAATTGCCCTTGACGACATGACCGCAGAGACCGTTAGCCAGTTCCTGCTTCATCTGGAGATGGATCGCTCGAACTCCGCAGCGACGCGCAATTGCCGGCGATCTGCTATTCGAAGCTTCTTCCGACACCTGCTGCGTACCGATATCGTGCACTCGCAACAGTATGCTCGAGCGCTTGCAATTCCGGCGAAGAAGGTGCGGCATCGCCCGGCGACCTATCTGGAAGCTGACGAGGTTCGCGCAATTCTCGCCAGACCCAACCCAGCAACGGTTGAGGGCGGTCGCGACTACGCGTTATTGCTGTTTCTCTACAATACCGGTGCGCGCGTTAGCGAAGCAGCGGACCTTTGCTGGAGCGACTTGCAACTGACTGCACCTCGGCTGGTTTGCTTGCATGGTAAAGGCCGAAAGGATCGACTCTTGCCGCTTTGGCGCGATACGGTCAATGCACTGCACCGTCTGCGGATGAACGCTCAACCAGATCGGCAGCAGCATGTCTTTCTCAACCGCCGGGGCGAAGCATTGAGTCGCGATGGAATCGCCTACATCCTGCGCCGACATGTACAAGGGGCTACGCAGGCTTTGCCCACGCTCGACCGGAAGCGCATTACACCGCATGTCCTGCGCCATAGCTGCGCCGTCGCGCTATTGCAATCCGGCACAGACATCACTGTAATTCGCGACTACCTTGGCCACGCGAGCATCGCAACGACAGGACGCTACGTTTCGACAAACCTCCAGATGAAACGTGACGCACTGGAAACCTTCTGGCAGCATGCCGGGATTCGGCCAGTCCGTGCAAAGGCATGGAAGCCTACACCGGACCTTCTGGCATTTCTGGACTCCCTTTGACTGACAGGATTTATGTAGTGTCCAGCGATGCACAGCCACTGTCGGTGCAACGTTCACGGCGTCAGAATCCACATAAAACTCGACTCGGGATAATGCGCCTTATGCCGAACTCGGCATAAGGCTCATGCGCGGCGCAAGTTCTACGACCTGTACAAGCTGGATAGCTCACCAATTGCCGAGGAAGCGCTGCGCCGCATTGGGGCGCTATATACCGTTGAACGCGAGGTTCGCGGCCAGACGCCGGACGTGCGCCTGTCTGCGCGCCAGCTGCGCTCGGCCCCATTGCTCGCTGAACTGAAGGCCTGGTTCGAACACACGCTGTCACAGGTACCGGCGAAGTCCGGGCTGGCGAAGGCGATCAGATACTCGCTGGGGCACTGGCACGCACTCACATGCTATTGCGAAGACGGGCGCATCGAGGTGGACAACAATACGGCAGAGCGCGATCAGGCCGCTGGTCCTCGGCAGGCGCAATTATCTGTTCGCGGGCTCCGACGGAGGTGGCCAGAGCGCGGCGGTGATCTATAGTCTGATCGGTACGGCGCGCCTGAACGGCATCGAGCCGTTTGCCTACCTGCGCACGGTGTTTGAGCGCATCGCCGATCATCCCATCAACCGCATCGACGAGTTGCTGCCGTGGCGCCTGATGCCGGCTGCACACATCGAGCAGCAAGCCGCCTGACAATCAATCCGATGGTCCAGCCCCGCAAACCTGCCCTGCGCCTGGTCAAGGCGCCAGTGCCCGATTACGTACTGCGCGTTGAACTGAAGTACATCAAGCCGGCGATCTGGCGACGAATCATCGTTCCCGGCTCGATCCGGCTGGGCAAACTGCATGTCGTGCTGCAACTGGCCATGGGCTGGGAAGGCGGTCACCTGCACGAGTTCGTCTTCGGCGAAACCAACTATGGTGAACCTGATGACTTCGGATTCCAGAGCGATCCACCGATGCTCAATGAAGCACGGGTCACGCTGGCGAAGGCGCTGGGCGGGCTAAAGTCATTCACCTACATCTACGACTACGGCGACAACTGGCAGCATCGGATCAAAGTCGAGAAGGCGCTGGTGCCTGATCCAGACATGCGCCGGCCGCTGTGCCTGGACGGGCAGAATGCGTGTCCACCGGAAGACGTCGGTGGAGTGCCAGGATATGCCGACTTCCTCGAGGCGATCACCGATCCGATGCACGAGGAGCACGACCACTTCCTCGAGTGGTGTGGCGGCAGCTTCGATCCCGCCGCCTTCGATCTCGTGCTAACGAATCAGCGGCTCTCAGAGGTCAAGTTCTGATCGTCAAGACGGCCTCAGATTGACGCTTACGGTGTCCCAAGCCTATGCGGAGGTCAATCGCATGTTCGGCGACATCGTCAAGGTGACGCCGACCTCGAAGGTGGTAGGGGACATGGCACTGATGATGGTGGCGAACGACCTGAGCGCTGCGGACGTTTGCGAGCCTACCAAGGAGATGACGTTTCCGGAATCCGTAGTGTCTCTGTTCCGCGGCGAACTCGGTTTCCCGCCGGATGGCTTCCCGCAAGAGCTGTCGCGGAAGGTGTTGAAAGGCGAGCCGCCAAAACCTTACAGACCCGGCGACACGATTCCCGATGTGGACCTTGATGAGGCGCGCAGAGAGGGCGAATCCGCATGCGAGCAACGTTTGGACGACCGTCAGCTCGCGTCCTACTTAATGTACCCAAAGCAGACCAGCGAATATTTTGCGCATGTGCGTGCGTTCAGCGATACCTCGGTGCTGCCGACACCCGCGTACTTCTTCGGCGTGCGGCCGCAGGAAGAGGTCGCTGTCTCTATTGAGCCAGGAAAGACGCTTCAGGTGTGCTTACTCGACCAGCACAGAGACAGAGAAACGGGGCTGGTAAGAGTCCATTTCGAACTCAACGGTCAGCCTCGTTCGACGACGGTCGAAGAGAGAACACAAAGTGCCGCAGTCGCTTCGCGACAGAGACGGCCTGTTGCAGACACCTCAAACCGACTTCATGTGGCAGCGCCCATGCCCGGTTCGGTTCTGGCAGTGTCAGTCACGCCGGGTCAGCGCGTGGTTGCTGGAGCGACGCTCGTTGCGCTCGAAGCGATGAAAATGGAGACAAACATTACAGCCGAGCGAGACTGTGAAGTCGCGGCCGTGCATGTCAAACCGGGCGACCAAGTTGCCGCAAGAGACCTCTTAATTGAACTCAAAGCGCCGAACTCATAAAAGCAACGCTTTAGCCGCAAACGAAAGCGTTGGCTCCTTTGACTCAGTTTCCGGTCGGAAGAACTTGGCCCGGCGACGAGCCATACATTTTCTTAAATGACCGGCAGAAATGCGAAAGGTCGCCAAATCCGCATTGGTAAGCTGCTTGCGAGATTTGTTTGACCTTTCCCTCTTGAAGCAGTTGGTGACTCATCTCTAAGCGACGATTCCAAAGACACTGCATCAATGTACTGTCTTGCCTCGCGAACGCGCGCGACAGCGTTCGACGCGAGACATGCAGTGCGTCAGCGATATCCGTTGCTGACAACGATGAGTTATCAAGGTTTGCATCAATGAACGCGAGCGCCTTTCTATAAAGAATGTCCTCGCCTCTGCTCACTCTTGAATCTGACTCTTCGAACTGAATTTGGAGCGCGGAACTGATGGTGTCTAGAATTGCACTTGCGAACCGCCCCTGAGTCGCTGGATTCGCCGAAGAAAGGCGTTCACTCGCTTCGCGGAGCATGCCCCCGATGATGAGCGGCATTCCAGTTCTGTCGCCAATCTTAATGTTCGTTAGAGACTCGGCGTTCGGCAAACGTGAAAGCAACAGTTTGCGAGGGATGCGCAACGCATATGCGTCACCCCCGAAGAACTCGTGCCGAAACGGCCTGCCCGCATCATAGAGAGCGATGTCACCGGCCTGCAGAAGAACCTCTCTGTTCGCTTGCTGCATTGCTGCCGAACCCGAGGCAATCTGTATTGCGATGATGTCGTCGTCTGGCAAGGTTCGGACGTGTTCCTCTGTGCGGTTCCAAACTCGGTGAGGCGCTGAACTGCTGGCAATCGTAAGAGCCCCCAGCGAATGGCCACGATACCGACCCTGCATGTGGGTGTCGTTGGACATCCACCCTTTGGACGGGATGAGATGTCGACAAACAACCTCAGTCCAGTATTCGGACCGTTGTGCGGCTTCAATGTTTTCGGTGGAGTAATCAAATTGCATGATGATGGCCAATAGGCAACTCCCTACTGGAAAGCAAGCTCTACACCAACTGCCCGGAATACGCCGGAAATAAGGCATGGTGACGGCCCACGCCGCTTCATGGTGCGCAGGAGAACCGAAATGTGTGACAGACGCACCAATATGCAGCGGGTTGGCTGCGCCATGCTCCAGGACACGAGCGCGCAGGTGGCCTCAAGAGTCAACTGCCGTGACCATCCAATCCTAACTGGCACCTCAATCGCGTCGGTAAGATTGGTTTTGACGCGGGGGAAGCCTGTCACAGCTCTTCATGCAGAGCATGTGACGCTCATCCATCAGCGCTCGAATTCATACTCTTCAGTAAGGGACCGCAAGATGTCGTCAGAAAGCGCCGGTAGTCACCCGAATTCAAAAAGCTTCGTTGATGGCGACGTCGTCGATAGGTCTTTTGGAATATTGGTTGAGCGCTATGTCTCGGAGTGGCATGACGTGAAAGCGCCAACTGGCTTGGCACAACAGGCTGCAGATGGACTCAGATGTGTGATTACAGACTTCGAGTCGTTGCGCGGACAGCTGGAAGTCATGGATGAGCCAGCGTCCTTTGAAGATGCTTTGGTTTATGCGGCAGCGATGCGAGTGGACGAACAAGTATGAGCCACGAGCAAATCACAAGCATGACCCTTACGCAGGTTGCCGATGCGCTTCAGCGACGAGACATAAAGTCGTCGGAGGTCCTGGATGCATGTTTAAGTCTTCAGCAGAGGGTGGGAGCCAGCCTGAATGCTTTCGCTTGGGTCGACACAGAGCATGCATGGGAAGCGGCACGTCGATGCGACGCAATCGCCGAAAAAAGAACTCCGCTTGGTCGCTTGCATGGAGTTCCGCTGGCTCATAAAGACATATTCGCGCAGCGGGGCCGGCCCTGCGCATTCGGGTCAGCTCTCTATAGTTCGCAACGCTTCGCCTTCGACGCAACCGCAATAAGCCTGCTATCGCAGCAAGGAGCGTATTCCTTTGCAGGCTTGAACATGGCGGAGTTCGCCCAAAACGGCACTGGTCACAATAGCCATACAGGCGATGTCCATAATGCGTGGGGCGCGCGTTATATCAGCGGTGGCTCGTCAAGTGGGTCAGGTGCGGCCGTTGCATCAAATCTAACCTTTGCTTCGTTGGGAACCGATACTGGTGGGTCCATCCGTCTGCCGGCGTCGGCCAATGGCGTGACTGGAATCAAGCCAACACAAACTAGAGTGAGCCGGCATGGTGTGATGCCTCTGTCATTCTCGATGGATAACGTTGGACCGCTAGCCAGAAGCGCGCGAGACTGCGCGCTCATGCTGAGCGTAATTGCAGGCGTCGACGAGGCAGACAAGAGCAGTTCGAACATGCCGGTTTCGGATTATGAGGCAATGCTCTCAGGCGATGTAAGAGGGCTCAAAATAGGCGTTCCCCGGAGTTTCTTCTTCGACGGCGCTAGCGCTGCGATTCTGGCGGCTAGTGAGGACTTTATCGCTGTGCTCAAATCGCGCGGTGCGTCCGTTCGGGCGGTCGATGTGCCGTTGATGGATGCAATTCATACGTATGGTTCGTTGGTCATACGGTCCGAAGGAGCATCAGTCCACGCCGAAAATATGCGCTTAAGCGCCGGTGCGATGACAGCGCATACAAATGCGAAGCTTTTTGCGAACCTCGCGATACCTGCTACCTACTATATAGAAGCTCTACGACGGCGAGGGCCGATTCTAAAGACCTTCTCACGCGAAGTGTTCTCAAAGGTAGACGTACTCGTGGCTCCGACGGTCAAATTTGAGCTTCCGACACGCGAGGAAAGTGACGTCGAATTGAACGGAAACGATGCCGGACAGTTTGCGGCAAATATCTCGGACAACACGCGCCCATTCAACTATTTGGGTTTGCCGGCAGTAAGCGTTCCATGTGGTTTTGACTCGAGAGGACTTCCCGTCGGAATGCAAATCGTTGGGCGGCCATTTTCGGAAGGGACCATTCTTAATGCGGCTCACGCGTTTCAATTGACTACGGAGTGGCACCTTAAGTCGCCTCTTGCTGACAGTTTTTGCAAAAATCCCTCGGTCGCATTGGCAACCAATTCGTAATAGTCAAACCAGTCGAAGAATCTTCTAAGTATGAATTTCGAAGATGGGTCATCAGCGCATACGCTTGCGCGGGACAGCCTTGCGCCGGCAAATCGCGCCTTTAAACAGTCCCTCTTCGCGATGCTCGGAATCGGCACCGTGAACATGCTGGTGGCACTCGACCAGACTGTTGTAAGTACTGCGCTTCCTTCAATCGTCTCTGACCTTAGTGGATTTGAATACTATGCGTGGATTGCCAACGCCTATCTCCTGGCATCCATCGTGTCGGTTCCGATTTTCGGGCGGCTTGGAGACTTTTTTGGACGTAAGCCTTTCCTTTTGACGGCAATCGCCACATTCACAATAGCGTCCACTCTATGCGGAATCGCTAATAGCATGCTGTTTCTCGTGGCCGCGAGAGCGCTACAGGGAATCGGTGGTGGCATGATGGTAGGTACGGCTTACGCCTCCGTGCCGGACCTATTTCCAGACGCACGCTCTCGCGTACGTTGGCAGGTTGTACTTTCGACAATGTATGGCGTGGGCACATCCATAGGACCGACGCTCGGTGGGTTCTTGACGGAACACTTGGGGTGGCGCTCGACGTTCCTTATCAACCTTCCCGTCGGTTTGGTCGGTCTGGCGCTTGTTCTCAAATTTCTTCCTCGCATGACGCACCGAGACATGCAAAGCGGCCAGAAGGTTCAGCTCGACCTCTGGGGGGCGACGCTGATTGCGGCGATGTTGATACTGATGCAGTTATGCCTCGAGCGATTTCCCTCATCCGGTCTAACGGAAGCAAACGCCTTGTTGGGGTTCTTGCTTCTGGTATGTATCCCCGCCTTCCTCTTTGTCGAGAGCCGGCATCCAAATGCAATCATGCCCCTTGACCTGTTCAAGGAAGCAGACTTTGTGAAGCTGCTTGTACTGTCGATTCTCGCGGGAATGGGGCTCTTTTCCCTTCTTTTTTTCATTCCCCTTTTGCTCCAGGCTGGATTTGGACTTCCCCCCGAACAGGCCGGAATTCTCGCTACACCCCTGGCGGCTTGCAGCGCGCTCGGAAGCGTAATCAATACAAGAATCGTCGTGAAGCTTAAACGGCCAGTGCTAACGCTTACCTTTGGTTTCAGCTTGATGTTGCTCGCCGCGTTGGGTGTTCTGACGGTCAACGCGTCTACATCGCACCTGGTTCTGACCACCTCGGTAGTGCTGGCGGGCATTGGCATCGGATTTTGCTTGAACAACATGAACGTGTTCGGTCACAACATCGTAGGACGAGAGCGATTTGGCATAGCCACGGCGCTTCTTCAGTCCTCGCGAATGATTGGTGGAATGCTTGGAACGACCCTGATGGGACTGGTTGTCACGCACTCGTACATTTACGCGATGAGGGCCAAGATTGATATCGGTCTTGTTCCGAATTCGCTATCTCAGGTAGAAAGCACGCTTCTCGACCCGCAACTGCTTGTTGATGAGACAAGCCAGCGCAAAGTATTCGAGCTTTTCAAATTAGCTTCGTATGATGGACACGGCGTTTTGAGTGTCGCTCGCGAAGTGATGGTTCATTCGGTTCATATTGCCGTCGGTATAACGCTAGTAGCCGCACTGGCAGGGACGCTGCTTTCTGTGAAGTTGCTGCACATCACACTGGCTGGCCGGGGCGAGCAAGGGAAACGAAGAAATTCTCCGCAATCGCGAGCGTCTACAACGTCGGGCACGTCTGAGCAACGGGTCGAAGACAAGTAGCCGGTTCGTGAACAACCGGGGATGCAGAGGTAGGCGTCGCACGACTGAACTGGCTCCCACAATCAAGGATTTGGCTTTGTCAGGCTAACGTAGAGGCGGCAATCCCACTTAAATTTAGCCCATGCGAACAGCAAAGCGCGGCTTTCATTTGATTCTGTACGGCCATGCGGTGAGCGGTAACGTCAAATCAATCCCTGATAGAAAACCTAGTATGGAAAAAAGTTTCAAGGCCCTTCTACAGTTGCACGGCCTCGAGCGGTATCCGCAAGAGAGCGTCGCGGAGCTCGAGCGGCATGTTGAATTGGTCACGGTCGCGGCAAGGAACGTTCGTGACCCAATCAAATTCAATGTCGAACCCATCCTCTGTTTCTTGCACCCGGATGAACTCGATGGCTGACCGCGGACTGCATCACTTGACGCTTGCTCAAGCGTCAGCGTCTATCAGGGAAGGGACTCTTCAGTCGACGGAGCTGACCCGTCATTTACTCGACCGTATCGACGCGTTAGATTCGCGAACAAATGCCTACCTGGCAGTATGCAAGGAACAGGCACTTGCTGACGCTGAGCACGCCGATTCTGAGATTGCTAAGGGGGTTTTCAAGGGCCCTCTCCACGGCATACCAGTGGCAATCAAAGACATCATCGATATCGAGGGGAGCACGACCACGTGTCATTCCGCTGTCTGCAGCGACCAAGCAGCTGCAGTAACAGATTCAACGGCTGTCCGACGGCTCCGGGCTGCGGGGGCGGTTATCCTTGGTAAAACGGCTACTTGGGAGTTTGCGGTCGGTGGCACATCGTTTGACCTTCCTTGGCCACCAGCTCGCAATCCTTGGGACCTCGAACGTGACCCTGCAGGCTCATCCTCCGGGTCCGCGTCCGCTATCGCAGCTGGAATGGGCCTCGGAGCATTAGGTACCGATACTGGCGGGTCTATCCGTGGACCTGCAGCTTGGACCGGAATCGCGGGATTTAAGCCGACCTACGGACTTGTCAGCC
This sequence comes from Caballeronia sp. LZ001, assembly GCF_031450875.1. Classification (NCBI taxonomy): domain Bacteria; kingdom Pseudomonadati; phylum Pseudomonadota; class Betaproteobacteria; order Burkholderiales; family Burkholderiaceae; genus Caballeronia; species Caballeronia sp. LZ001. The sequence continues at coordinate 4,643,579 of NZ_JARTVX010000004.1, forward strand.
GTGCAGGAGTTACGCCGCTCTCATTTTCGCAAGACCATGTCGGTCCGATGTGCTGGTCAGCGGAGGATTGCGCATTGGTGATGCAATCTTTAGCCGGATACGACAAGGCGGACCCGTCGAGTGCGCGGCACTCGAAGATTGACTTTATCTCCGATTTGAACAATAGCGTCGCGGGTATGCGAATCGGCATCGTTAGGCACTTCTACGAGTCCGATGCTCCCGCTGACGCAAACGTGGTTGAGGCGCTGGAATCGGCTGTTCGAACGTTTGAAGAGGGCGGCTGTAAGGTATCTGATGTGTCGCTCGCTCCGCTTCAACACTACTCCGATATTAGTAACTTGATTGAGCGCGCCGAGTCGTTCGCGATTCATCAGTCCACTCTTACGGAAAGGCCCGAACTTTACGGAGAGATAGCTCGCGCACGAATTGGCTCAGGCGCATTCATCAGCGCGGCCGACTACATCAATGCGCAACGGCGCCGACGTCTCCTAATCAACCACGCTCGAACAGCATTGAAATCTTACGACGCGGTGCTCATGCCCACGAGAGGGAATACGGCACCACCCCTCGGAAAGCATGACGTCGTTACCAATCGCCAGGTCTACACCCGGCCGTTCAATCTGCTCGGCTTCCCGGCACTGTCTGTCTGTTCGGGATTCTCGACCGAAGGTCTCCCGCTATCGCTACAGATTGCCGGAAAACCATTCAGCGACGCAGTAGTCCTCAAGCTTGGGCATTTCTTTGAAAAAATGAGTGGACATCGGACACGCCGGCCAGTTCTCTGAGTCGCATTTCGCAGGCGCAAGCTTGGGTATGCCGTTGCCGAATCGACATGTTGCAGGTGGGTTGTGGCGGTGGCTCTTTTTGTGTTGTGAGGCATTGTGACGTTGCTTGTAAATTTTTGCGATAACGAGGGGCTCCAAGAGTGGCAAGCACTCTTCGAAGAACACCTGCCAGGTTTACCGGTACGACATTGGGAAGACACTTCTGTCAATCCCGATGATGTGCTGTATGTCCTTTTGTGGAAGCCGGAGGCAGGACGTACCGCAAAATACAAGAATCTTCGTCTAGTCCTCAGTCAAGCAGCGGGGGTCGACCACCTCTTGGCAGACCAGAATTTGCCGGGTTACCTTCCTATTGTGAGGATGGTTACGGCGGAAACCAGCGAGCGAATGGCCGACTACGTGACCATGGCGGCTTACGCACTAACGCGGAATCTTCCCCGCATCGTCACGGCGCAGCGAGAGAAGCGCTGGGACACGTCATTGATTGGCGGACTTGCAAGTGAGACCACAGTCGGCATCATGGGACTGGGGAATCTCGGAGTTGCATCCTGCAATCGATTGATTGCAAATGGCTTTGCCGTGCGTGGTTGGTCTCGGACATTGAAACAGATTCGAGACGTCGCCTGCTTTGCAGGCGCGAGCGAGTTTGCGGAATTTCTCGCTGGCACAAACGTTCTGGTGAATTTGCTGCCGGAGACTACGGAGACGAGGGGTCTTCTGAGCAGTAAGGTCCTCAACATGCTCCCACGGGGGGCAGGAGTGGTGAACGTGGGAAGAGGTAGCCAGCTTGACATCGCGGCACTGACTACCGCCATTGACTCTGGAACGCTTGGGGGCGCGATTCTCGACGTATTCGACGAAGAGCCGCTTCCAAGCGGAGATGCCATTTGGGAGCATCCAGGCGTAATTGTCACGGGGCATCTCGCATCGATTATTTCGCGCCGCTCAAAGGCGAAACAAGCCGCGATGGCAATCCGGGCCGAGCAATCTGGCGAGCGAATTCCGCATCTCTTTGACCGAATCCGCGGCTATTAACGCTACGCCTGAAGTAGTGTTGGTCGGCCACGACGCTCGGTGATGTGAAAAATTATTTCCAACGCATCTATCACCGTTTGCTTTGTGCGACCACCGACACGTCGTTCGACGTGTCTCTAGGCTCCCGATGTCTTGACCCCCGGCTCCGAAAGAAGTGAATACCGCTGCCGTTATCCGTAGCGGGGCAAGTTTCCATGCGAGGTGCTCGTTCGGTGAAACGATTGCGAGCGGGCTACCCCTCTCTGCGAATTACACGCGATGAGGGTGGCTCTCGTAGCAAATCTGAATGACCCACACGTGCTAACAGCCGGATTTGTTTCTGAATACGATGAATCCGAGAGCTATTGATAAAGTCTCCTTCGCGCCGCTCACAGTTCACCATAGGTGATTGACGAGTGGCTCACGTGACCTGGTCACAGACAGTTTTCGGAATTGCCCCATGCAAACAAACCCGCTCGCCCTCATGCGAACGAACTGGAAGATTCTCACCGCCGCAACGATGGGGTGGGCTCTCGATGCGTTCGACATGACCATCTTCTTTTTCCTGATTCCCGACCTCGCAAAGACATTCCACGTCGACCTGAAAACGATGGCGCTTATTCCGCTTGCGATGGGTGGAGCGCGTTTGGTTGGAACCATCGGGTTTGGGGCCGCTGCCGACAAGTGGGGCCGGAAGCTGCCACTGATGATTTCGATTCTCTGGTTTTGTCTGTTTAGTGGGTTGAGCGGTCTTGCGTGGAGCTACGCGTCGTTGCTGCTGCTGCGCATTCTTTTTGGTATTGGTTACGGTGGCGAGTGGGGCACTGCTACATCATTGCTGATGGAGAGCTTGCCGAAAGAGGCTCGAGCGTTAGCTTCGGGCCTCATGATGGCTGGCTATGAGATGGGATTTCTTCTGTCCGCATTTTGCTTCAAGACCTTGTATCCGGTTCTTGGATGGAGATGGATGTTTTTCATCGGCGTTTTGCCGGCTCTACTGGCTATTTTTATTCGAAAAGCCATCCCAGAGTCGCCGGAGTGGCTCGAGAGCCGTCGAAAGCAGAAGGGCAAAGCGAAGGTGGGCCTCACTCTCAACCCGGCGGTCTTTCAAGGTTTTGCATTCGTTGTGGGTGCGAACTTTCTTTTTTATGGAATCTTCGCGCTGTATCCCACCTTCCTCATTCAGATTCGCGGGCTGAGCCCGGCAGATGTGTTTCCGTTCGTCGCTATGTATTCGGTCGCCTCCATCGTCGGAAAACCTGTTGCCGGTTTGCTGGGACGTCGATTCGGCGAGCGACCAGTTCTATTGGTTTATATGGCGCTGACCGTGCCTATTACCTTGCTCTACACATTCAATCCGGCGCATTGGGCAATGATGGTTGGCGCTATCTTGATTGGATTGATATCTAACAGCATCTACGGCATCGTCCCGACCTACCTTTCGCGCCGCTTTACGGCTGAGGAGCGTGGTTTGGGTCTTGGTATCGCAAGCGGGTTCAATTCCCTTGGCGCCGTTGCACCGTTCCTGATTGCCGTCTTCACGACCACATACGGTCTCGAGGCGGCAATGACTGGCACCATCATGATTAGTGCAGTGTTTACATTCATAGCGGTTTCTTTTCAAACCAAGAAGTGGCTCGCCGTTCCTGAAGAACCTACTGGCTTTGCGCGCTCGCGCTCATCCTCTGATTTAGAGGCGAGCGTCTGATAATAGCTAAAGAGTGTTAATGCTAATTTTAAAGTAGAAAGTTTGATGCCATGGCGAATAGGGCCATGGCTAATCGAAAGTCGCTCCATTTTTCAGAAAATCGATATGACCACTTCTCCAATCGATGCGCGCGTCGACGCATTTGAAACTCTTCTTGTCAACAACAAGGTCTTGCAAGCGACGGATGCAGCGGACTATAAGAAGCACGTCGAAGAGGACTGGCTGCCATCAAACGGAGCGAGACTTTGTGCGAAAGCATGGACTGACCCTGAATTCAAACAGTTCTTGCTGACGGATGGTAAAGCCGCTGCGGCTTCGCAAGGATTTCCCATGCCACCCCATCACGGGTGCTTGATGGTGAAAGAAAACACAGAAGCCGTACACAACGTTATCGTTTGCACTTTGTGCTCCTGCACCGCGATTACCATCGTGGGCCTCGCTCCAGGGTGGTACAAAGACCTTGACTATCGGGCTCGAGTTGTTCGTGACGGGCGAAGCGTGCTCGCTGAAATGGGACTGTCGCTACCGGAAGAAATGAAGCTCTTCGTGTGGGACACAACTGCTGACACCCGATACATGGTGCTCCCGATGCGTCCGCCGGGCACGGATGGATGGAGTGAAGAGCAATTGGCGCAGCTTGTCGACCAGGATAGTCTCATTGGAGTCCGACGGCTTGAGCCTCCGTTTGAAATGCCTACCAGCAACTATCAGCACCTCGGGGCGTAACAATGGATGGAATTCACGACTTGGGGGGCATGCAGGGTTTCGGCCCCGTCACGAAAGTAGGGAAGACTACGCCGTTCAAGGACCCGTGGGAAATCAAGGTCGCGGGCTTGATGTCGAAGCTCGTCACGGCACGGGCATTCAACATGGACGAGTTCCGTCATGCAGTTGAGCGTCTCAATCCCGCGACCTATGTCTCTGTCAGCTATTTCGAGCGGGCGTTTTTGGGTCTACTTGTGTTGTCTCATGAGAAAGGTCTCATAAGTCTCGAAGAGTTCCAAGCGCTGTCTGGTCGCGCCGAAATTCCTGCTGTGAAGATTGGAGACGGACGAGTGGGGCGCTCTGTGCTACCGGAACTTCAGGTAGGGGATTCCGTTCGCGTTCTTAACGATTTCTTTGCTGGACATATCCGTATGCCAGCCTATGTGCGTGGCAAGGTAGGAACGATTGCCAGCGTGTCACCGGCTTATGCATTTCCAGACGCCCATGCTCACTCTCTTGACTCGCCCGCGCAGAGAACGTTCGATGTGAGATTTAAGAGCACCGACTTGTGGCCCGATGGTTGCGAGGATGCCTTCGTGCATGTAGGTCTATTTCACAACTATCTTGAGAAGATTTGAGACGTCATAGCCTACAACAAGGACCTCAACAATTACGGTCCGGTCAGGCTCGTGCGAGCGTGGGTATCGCTCGCACGTTACTATTGCTGATAAGACGTCTTTTGAGTCCTCCGCTTAGCTCAAGTCGCGTTTCCGCTTCTGCGAAGTTGCTCGCTGAGAAGTCGCCGCCCATTCAGGACGTTGTCCGAAGTTGTCGAATAGTTCATGGACGACCTCTTTCACCTTTATCACGGCATTGCTAAGCGTTCCTGAATCCTTCCAACAGAGCGACAGGTCGCGCTTGAACAATCGATGGTCGACTCTCGCAATCTTGAGCTTGCCATCCTCAACTTCCTGGTAGGCAGCAGTCCAAGGTAGCACCGTTACGCCTATTTTTGCGAGTACCGCAGCGAACAACAATGAAGTGGTTCCCGCCTCGAACAGCACGTTGCATGCAAGCCCTTTCTCACGAAGAGCCCAGTCGACTCTGCTTCGAATTGTATTCGGGTTGCTGGGCAGGACCATTGGCATGCGAGCCAACGCCGCGAGGCTAACTGGCTCATTGGGTAACTCGAACTCAGGCCACGCAATCACGTAGAGAATCTCGGACAACAGATGCTCGGTGCGCACGCCATGCAGTTGGGCCACATCCGGTATCACCGCCAAGTCCACTCGGTCAGACGCGACTAGGGACGCCATGTCGGCTGTCGGCACCTCGATGAGTTCCAGAGAGATGGTAGGAAATCGCTCTCGGATGGTTTGTGCAAGCGGCATTGCAAGAAAGCGTGCCGTGCTGGTTGGAAGGCCGACAGAAATTTTGCCCTGAGGCATCTCCGCGTCTTGTAGGAGAAGCTCGCGGGTCCGGTCCGCGAGCCGAATCAGTTCCAGCGCGTGTCTATAAAGGCTCTTGCCCGCAGCGGTCGGAGTTACGCCCTGCTGGCTGCGCTCAAGCAGTTGAAAGTCAAGTTCGCGCTCCAGATTTCGAATTTGCTGGCTAACGGCTGGTTGGGCGACGTGTAGCGACTCGCTGGCCCGCGTTACGTTGCCCATCTCCACGACTCGGACGAAATATCGAAGCTGTCTCAGGTCCATTCAGAACTCCCGTCGCCATAAGTAAATCTTCTCGACCAAGACAAATATCATATTTTCGACTTATTTTTGAAATTTCTATACTCGGCCTCAGAGACATGGATTTGGGGTGTTGACGCAAAGCCCTGCGTCTGCATCGATGACAAAAACTGAGGCCGGATTTTCCGCTAGCCTCGAAGAAGGAGGCACTGTATGCGCTCGCTGCAAGGACTGAAGGTTGTCGACTTAACCCGTGCGCTGTCGGGTCCGTTTTGCTCGATGGTGCTCGCCGACCTCGGCGCAGATGTCATTAAGGTGGAGGCCGGACCAAACGGCGATATGAGCCGTGTCTGGGGTCCCTTTGACCGTGGCGTGAGCACTTATTACCTTTCGTGCAACCGCAACAAACGGGGAATTTGCGTCGACTTCCGTAGTTCACGGGGATTGGACGTGGTTCGTCGTCTCATCGATGACGCTGACGTCGTCGTCGAAAACTTCAAGCCGGGCACCGCCAAAGATATGGGTCTTGACTTTGAATCCCTGCGCGTGCGGAATCCGCAGCTTGTCATGGGAAGTATCAACGCCTTCGGGACTGACGGGCCGCTGCGCGAGTGGCCAGGCTTCGACCAGATTGCACAGGGCTACTCCGGCATGATGAGCCTTACCGGTTTTCCCGATAGCGACCCTACCCGCACAGGTACTGCCATCGGCGATTTGAGTTCCGGAATGTGGCTTTCGATTGCGATTGTCTCGGCGCTTTATGAGCGTGAACGCACGGGGCAAGGACAGCATGTAACGACATCGCTCCTGGCTGGGTTGGTCGGTTTGCTAAGCGTCCATGGCCAACGCTACTTGAGCGTCGGACAGGTTCCGCAACGCACGGGCAACGCTCATTCGGTCATTGCTCCATATGGAGTTTTCCAAACAGCAGACGGCCCCCTCAATCTGGCGCCTATCACGACGGACATGTGGAACAAGTTGTGCCGTTTGCTGGACCTGCCCAATCTTCCGTCGGACCCACTATTCCTGACTAATGAAGACCGTGTCACCAATCGCGATTTGCTTCGAACGGTGCTCGAGACCCGGCTTAAGGACAAGGGCAAGCGTGAGTGGACCGAGTTACTCGTGAGCGCTGGAGTGCCTGCAGGACCAATTCACACACTCGATGAAGTCTTCGCCGACGCGCAGGTGCAACACGCCGAACTCGTTGAGTCGGTCGCTCACCGCCAACTCGGAGCCATTCGCCAAGTTCCCACGCCGATATTCACGAATGAACCGGGTACGACGAGTGACTCGCGCGACGCGACACGATATGCGCCGCCCGAGTTGGGTGAGCACACATTCAGCGTTCTATTAGAGGCCGGATTCTCGCCAGAGGAACTCGAAACACTCGTGCAAGACAAGGTGCTGTTTCAAGCAAGTGCGACCGAGAAAGACACAGCATCTACGGAAGAGCTAATGCAGTAGTTCGTGAGCTTGAGCACGGTGCGCAGCGCATGTCGACGCAGACGTGGGCTGACGGGTACGACTCGCCAAGGAAGCAGCTTCTTTTTATCGGACACCAACGTTCTAATAAACACTAAAGGAGTCGTATTTTGAAAGCTACCGCACTGCCCTCGACGGTAAGGGAAAGAAAATTTGCAGCTGTCATGCTGGTCTTTTACGGCATCTTTGCGCTATTGCTCGCTTTCTTTCCCGATGCTCTCTCGAGTAACACCCTAGGAGACATTCCGACTTCCCTCGTGATTGGTCCGGCAATCATTCTCCTCGGCATCGTGCTAGCGACCGCCACGAGTTTTCTAGCCAACCGCGGGTCTTGAGAGGAGATAGCCATGAGCAGTCACCACATCGTCGCGGTCGCCTTCTTTCTTCTTTTCTTAGCAGCAACGGTGCTTATCACAGTCTGGGCCACGAAACGTAGCAAGTCATCGAAGGCATTTCTCATTGCATCCGGCGGTATTTCTGCGTGGCAAAACGGATTTGCGATGTCCGGCGAATATCTCAGCGCCAGTGCATTGCTGGGGATGACCGGTTTGCTCGCTACAAGCGGCTTCGGAGGGTACGTCTACTCCATCTCAGCAGCCATCAGTTGGCCAATGATGTTGTTTCTCTTTGCCGGACCTATTCGCAGACTTGGCAAGTTCACCCTCGCCGATGTGCTCTCGCATCGGCTCAGGCAGAAGCCGATGAGAATTGCCACAGCGACATCGAACATCCCGATTACGCTTTTCTATTTAATTGGCCAGCTCGTAGCCGGAGGGGTACTCATAAAGCTGTTGTTCGGCTTGCCGTATGCGGTCTCGGTCATTGCCGTCTCGCTTATCACACTGTCATATGTTCTCTTTGGCGGCATGCTGGCTACGACATGGGTGCAGATTATCAAAGCTGTCCTTCAATGTACTGGCGTCGCGCTTTTGACATTTCTGCTGCTGCAGCACTTCGGCTTCAATCCAGGAAACGTCTTCCGGGCCGTAGCGGAGACTCGTGGAGCGGACTACTTGGGTGCACCTTCTCTTGGCGGCATTTCTCGCTGGGATTCCATCTCACTGTCAATCGGTCTGCTGTGTGGCGCTATGGGGCTGCCTCAGATTTTGACGCGCTTTCTGACAGTTCCGAATGTGGGCGCGGCTCGCAAATCGGCACTGTATTCAACGGTCATTGTGGGCCTGTTCCATCTTATGGTCCTGGTGCTCGGCTTCGGAGCGCTCGCAATGCTTGGTCGTGAAACTATCCTGCACGCGGGGGGTGGGGGCAACATGGCAGTACCCCTTCTCGCCGAGAAGTTAGGTGGGAGTTCGCTGTTTGGATTCATCTGCGGCGTGTCTTTCGCGACGATTCTCGCGGTCGTTTCGGGAATCACCCTGACGTCTGCGACGACGCTAGCACATGACGTCTGGGGAAGCCTCTCGAAGTCCGGTACAGAGAACACAGAGCCATCAGTTAAGGTGGCACGGGCAAGCTCCGTGGCTGTGACCGCTATTGCGGCCATCCTTGCTCTTGCTTTCGAAAACACGAACGTCGCCTTCCTTATCGGTCTTTCGATGGCGATTGCCGCGGCTACAAACTTTCCTATCCTTGTGTTGAGCTTGTTGTGGCGAAGGCTGACGACAAATGGCGCGGTATGGGGAATGGCTGTGGGCGCTATCTCATCGGTCGTTCTTATTGTTGTCTCTCCGACCGTGCAGGTAGCCGTGCTTCACAATAATCTGGCAGCCATGCGTGCGCATTGGTGGTTTTTTCCGCTGAGCACGCCTGCGTTGATTACCGTCCCGCTTGCGTTTGCTGTAAGTGTGACTGTGTCACTCATGGCGAGAGAGGCAACCTCAGAAGCAAAATTCGATGCGTTGCAGCTTCAAGACGACACCGACATGCCCAGCACGCCGTTTGTAGTGAAGGGACACTGAAGCAATGTCCGTAATAGGGCAACGAACATAGAGAAGGCTTATGACTGATACACCTAAGACAAATTTCGCAGATGAGTCGGATGAAGCGATTCTGGCGCGCGCGGCGGTCCTAGGTTTGCCGACGAACGCCCCGTTTGGCTCCGAGATTCTTCGCGGATACCGACGGTTAGCGGAAATGTCGCAGAGGCTGGAGGAGGTCGACCTCACGGCGACACCCGCTTTCATTTTTGACCCGACTCGCTGAGTAGAGTACTAGGAATGCAGAAATCCTCCGAAATTCCAACACTGGTTGAAGCGAAACGACAAATTCGTGAAGGTACGCTTTCCTCCGTTGACCTGCTTGCCCAAACCCGAGAGCGTATCAACGCGAACGAGCGCAGGGTCAACACCTTCGTCACGCAGACGTACGAATCGGCCTTGCAGACCGCAACTGACGTCGACCAGAAAGTGGCCGCAGGTCAACCACTCGGTTCACTGGCTGGAATTCCGTACACACTTAAGGACATCATTGATACAGCGGGAACTAAAACCACGGGGCAGTCGAGAGCATTTGCTTCGCGCGTTCCAGAGAAAGATGCTGAGGTGTCCTTGCGCATACAGAGCGCCGGCGGCGTTCTTATGGGAAAAGCGGCGACTTGGGAGTTCGCTCACGGCGGACCGTCATGGGACATCCTAGGTGAGCCGTGTCGCAATCCCTGGAAGCTCACACACGACCCGGCTGGCTCGTCTTCCGGGTCGGCTGCTGGTGTCGCTGCTGGCTTTGCGCTGATGAGCATCGGTTCAGACACGGGCGGCTCTATACGAGGTCCGTCAGCGTATTGCGGTGTCACAGGTTTGAAGCCAACCTTCGGCCGCGTGAGTCGCCGCGGTGTGATGAGCAATTCGTTCTCGCATGACCACGTAGGACCGATTGCTTGGAGCGCCGCAGACGTAGCGGAAGTTCTTCAGTGCATCTCAGGCCATGACCCAGCTGACCCAGACTCGTCGCAGGCTCCAGTCAGCGACTACACCGTTGGACTCAGCAACGACCTTTCAGGCGCGGTCATCGGAGTGCCATATCGATGGTTTGACGAAGAGGTGCCAGCTTCTTCGGCGGTACGGCAAGCATTCGACGCTACCTTGAAGGTTTTCGAGGCGATGGGTGCGAAGGTGGTGTCGATTGAACTCCCGCATTTGAAGCTATTTGAGGACTCGAAGAAGCTCATCGCGGCGGTCGAGCTCTTCGCGGCTCACGCCGACCTCATTCGTACCGTTCCGGATGACCTTGGGGAGGTCTTCCGAGTTCGTGTAATGGGAGGGGCGTTGGTGTCCGGAGGGTCCTACATGCGCGCGCACCGTCTGCGACGAGAACTAACGTTGGCGGTGACGGCCGCGCTCGATAAGGTGGACGTCATCTTGCTCCCGACGTGTGAGCCTGCACCTATTTTGAAGCCTCCCGTAGCCGAGGATTTCCTCTCTGGCCGTGGCTATTTGACTCCTTTCTGTTGTACCGGCCATCCGGCTCTCGCAGCTAGGATGGGCTTTACATCTGATGGGCTTCCTCTTTCTTTTCAAATTGCCGGGAAGCATTTCGACGAGGCCACAGTCCTCAACTTTGCGCATCGTTACGAGATGAATACTGAGTGGCGATTTTACAGACCGATGTTTGCTTCTGCCTGATACGACGTTGTCGACGGAGTTGTCATGAAACTGAATCTCGAAGGAAAGCGTGTAGTTATCACTGGTGGGTCGCGTGGAATCGGCCTGGAATGCTGCCGTCTGTTCGTTGAAGAAGGATGCGACGTTACTATGGTCGCCTCGGACGAAAATCGCGTCGCATCGGCCGTGGAGACACTCAGGAAGACGCCAGAAGCTGTTGTCAAAGGGCTCTGCGCAGACTTGTCAGCTCACGCGTTGCCTGAAGCACTGCTCGAACAGGTGGCAAGCGCGGACATTCTTGTCAACAACGCAGGTGCAATTCCAGGTGGCGGCCTTGAGTCGGTCTCCGACGAGGCATGGCGAGCCGCATGGGACCTCAAGCTATACGGGTACGTCAATCTGACACGTGCGGCTTTGCCGGCAATGTGTGAGCGTGGGTCTGGAGCAATCGTCAACGTCATAGGTATCGCAGGCGTAGCCCCTCGCTATGACTACGTCGCTGGCTCGACTGCAAACGCAGCGTTGGTTGCTTTCACAAAGGCAACCGGCGCGCATGCTTCCCGGCACGGCGTTCGTGTTCTTGGCGTCAATCCTGGCCCGACCGAGACAGACCGTTTGGTGACGCTCTATAGGTCCCGAGCCGCTGAGCGATTTGGGGACGAAGAGAGATGGCGCGAAATGCTCTCAAACATGCCATTCGGACGCCCCGCAACGCCCAATGAAATCGCTTCGCTCGTTGTTTTCCTCTCATCGAGCCGGTCGGCCTACGTCAACGGAACAGTAATTGACGCGGACGGCGGCGCAACCTCGATGTGACTGAGCAGCGCGAAGCTCGGAAACATGCGCGACGAGACAGCACGAGAACACTGGAGACGAGAAGTGACGAGCAACTCAATGGAAACATACAACGGCGCAGTGGAAAGAGAAAAGGTCCACGTCACCACCCTTGCAGACAGGGTCGTGTGCTTGGACTTCTCTAATCCATCCGCTCGACACGCACTCGACACGGAAATCCTTGCGCAGTTCGCGGAGCATTTAACGCTGCTCGCCAGCGCACCGAACGCTCCCGTTGTCATCGTGAGAAATCCCTCGGGCGATAAGGTATGGAGTTCCGGGCACGACCTTAAAGAATTGCAAGAGGACCGGGACCCGCTCGCGTATGGAAAGCCTCTCGAGGTCGCGCTCCGCGCCGTCAGGGCTTACCCGGGCGTTGTCATCGCAGCAGTCTCGGGTTCGGTATGGGGCGGAGCGGTTGACCTTGTGATGAGCTGCGACTTGGTAATCGCCGAGCGTAACGCGCAGTTTTCCATCACACCGTCGAATATCGGATTGCCATACTCAACAAGTGGCTTGCTTCGCTTTTTCAACAATCTTCCGGTGCATGTCTTGAAGGAGATGTTCTTCTGCGCAAAGCCACTTGGAATCGAGCAAGCGGTACAGCATGGTGTCGTCAACCACGTAGTGGACAAGGGACATCTGAACGATGCCGCTCTTGATTACGCTCGCACGATTGCTGCTAAAGCTCCGCTTGCCATTCGTGCAGTGAAAGAACAGCTACGAATTCTTGAGGACGCAGTGCCTGTGCCGGTCAGCGCGATGGAGCGAATTGCAGAGCTCCGAAAGCAGGCTTGCGAAAGCGTCGATTTCGAAGAAGGGCTTCGTGCTTTTTCGGAGCGTCGAACTGCGACCTTCTGCGGAGGCTGACGGTCGAGAGGCAGCAAGCCAAGAACCTTCAGAGATAGCCGGATGAACACAATCATTAGGGAGGTGTCAACCATGACCCACAATGCAAATCAAGATGCTCGCCCCTTAGCTTCTGCTGAGAAGCGCGCTGAAGCTATCGTCGGCGCGCTGAAGGATAAAGGCCTGCTCTCGGACGAGTTTGTCCCGGAATACGCCGCGCACGCTTCACAGAAATGGACGTCAGACAACGGGGCGAAGGCCGTGGCGAAAGCTTGGCTCGACTCGGAATTCCGGGCTCGCCTCGATGAGGATGCTACTGCGACCCTCGCAGAGATGGGCTACGTTGGTCCGCCGCAGCAAACTCGTATCAAAGCGCTTTTCAACACGCCGACAGAGCAGAACGTGGTGGTCTGCACCCAATGCTCGTGCACTGCGTGGGCAGTGCTCGGCTTCCCGCCTGACTGGTACAAAGACCCAGAGTACCGGGCTCGTGCGGTGCGCGAGTCAAGGCGGGTTCTTTCGGAACTGGGGCTCGAACTATCTAAGTCGGTCAGCATTCGGATGTGGGACACGACTGCCGACTCGAGATATTTCGTGATTCCGGTCCGCCCAGAGGGCACGGAAGGATGGAGCGAAAATGAACTGGCAGCAATCGTCACGCAAGACTGCATGATTGGAGTTGCGAATCCTACCGTTGCGCGTTGAGGCGCAATACAACTATATTGATTTTGTCAGGCAGAGGCATATATGGACGGTATTCACGACCTTGGTGGCATGCAGGGCTTCGGGCCGGTCTCGAAGGAAGCCCACGACCATGCCGATTGGGAAATCGTGCCGAAGGCTCTCTTGTCGCTCGGCGCGGGAAAACTTAAAAAATTCAACGTCGACCAATATCGGCATGCGGTCGAAAGGATTGTTCCACTCCAGTATCTCTCGGAGAACTACTACGAGCGCTCGCTCACAGGTTTGGCTACCCTTTATGTAGAAACAGGCGTCCTTTCGCATAGCGAGCTGGAAACGAGAGCGGGCGGACGTTGGCCGATGGGGCGTCCGATGGGACCTGGGAGGGCGGCTCCACCACCACCTACGGAACTGCTGCAACTAGGCGACCGCGTCCGTGCGCGCAATATCTTCGTTCCGGGTCATGTTCGCATGCCGGCTTATGTGCGCGGGAAGACCGGAGTGGTCATAGAACGCGACCGCGACATCCACTATCCGGACGCAGTCGGTAACGGTCTACCCTCTGGATACGTCCCGACCTTCCATGTGGAGTTCGAAGCTAGCGAATTGTGGGCAGACGCGGAATATGGCGTCAAGGTTGTGATGAGCCTGCCGCAGGAGTATCTCGAACGGCTTGAAGCGTAAGAGGCGAGCGAGCTTCCTCGCGTTGACGGGCTTCGTCTTGGCACGCCGTCCAATAGCGGCTCAATCGCTTCCAACTCGCCGAACCAGTCGACCTCGTTAAGCAAGGTTAGGCGGATTCTGCACAATCGTTGAACACGAAACCCACAACGCTTCACTAGCAACGCGGCTAACATAGGGGAAACCCTACGTTAGCTTAGTCATGTCATCGATGCGATTGCCGCCCGTCAAGTGGGCATTTTCAGCAGCTCCTTTTTGCCGCTTAGCGAAGCGAGTTTATCAAGCAGCTATCTTCGTTTTCGTGTTTCTAGCAGCGTCAGAGGTCGTGACGCGTTTCGACCTCCCTGTTTCCGGCGGAGTGCTCGGATTGTTCTGCGTGCTCGGGCTGCTACTCACTGGCTCTATCAAATCGAAGCATGTGGAAACTGGGGCAGCTTGGATATTGGGGGAGCTGGTCTTGTTCTTCATCCCGAGTGTTGTGGCACTGACCAAGTACGCGCATCTGTTTCGAGAGTTCGGGCTGCAACTCTTAATTTCGATTTCTGCGGGTACAGTACTGGTCATGATGGCAACTGCAGCAACCGTCTTCTTAGTAGGGCGCCTTACTGGGAAATTCATCTCGCAAGAAGCGGCAACGTCGAAGCGAGGCTGACATGTCCTGGATATCTATTCTCTGCTTCGCATGGACGCTGGTGGCTTACGGCGTGTCGAAGTGGGTATACCAACGCCGAAAAGTCGTGTTTCTCTCGCCCGCTATCGTAGCGCCGCTCGCTATCCTGTTGCCGTTGCTGGCCTTTCATATCCACTACGCGCAATACATCGGAGACACGCGATGGCTGACTTGGCTGTTAGGACCAGCAACAGTCGCTTTCGCTGTTCCGATTTACAACCATCGAGACGTTGCGAAACGCCATTGGCTTGCACTGTCGCTGGGTATCTTCGTTGGCATGGCTGTGGCGTTATTCAGCGCAGCGTTTCTCGCAAGGCTGTTTGATTTCGACAGAGAGGTTTCACTCAGCTTGATGGCGCGGTCCGTTTCTACGCCATTTGCGGTTGAAGTTGTGACGGACACAGGTGGGTCTGTAGAGTTGGTTTCTCTGTTCACGGTCATCACAGGTCTGATTGGGATGATTGCTGGTGACATCGTCCTCGCGGTTCTGAAACTCCGCTCGACCGTCGCGCACGGCGCCTCGTTCGGTGTCTCAGCCCATGGGTTTGGAACAGCGCGGGCACGAGAACGCGGGACGGAAGAGGGTGTTGTCGCTAGCCTGACCATGGTATTTTCCGGAATCGCGATGGTTCTCGTTGGGCCGCATTTAACGAGTTGGGTGCTGTCTATCATCGGCTGACACGGCGAAGCCTCTGGGCACTCAACGTGCCGGTCGGCGGCCACTACTCCTTCGGGACTCGATGGACCGGCACTCGAGCAACAACCCCGAAAGTAACCCCGTGCTTGGTCCGACCGATGTATCAAATCAGTGGCTGAGCACTGGGCACGGATCGGAGTTCAAACCGTGACTTCCCGCGACAGCGCAAATAGTCGGCAAAGCCTAAAGTCGAAGATGAAACTCCATTCGCTACAGTCTTTGAAAAAAGCGGCTTGACCGCTTCGAAGGCCGACGCGCTAGCGCCGGCCATGAAGGTCAGCGTCGCGGCCGCCGCGCCGTGCGCGCCGCCAGACACCGGAGCATCCACGAACTCGACGCCGTAGCGCTTTGCGGCCTGTCCGAGCTGTCGTGCGTGAACCGCCGAGATCGTCGAACAGTCGATGAACACAGTCGACGTCCGCGCCTTCGAGAAAAGCGCATGGTCGCCGTCGAGCAGCGCTGACACCTGCTTCGAGCCGGGCAACATCGTAATGACGAAACGTGCATGCGCTACCGCCTCATCAAGACTGCGTCCGTCCACCCCTCCGCACTGCGCTAGTTCGCCGACGCGATCGGTTTGCAGGTCGAACCCGGCGACCGACAGCCCAGCGCGTGCGAGATTCTTTGCCATCGGCAGGCCCATATTGCCGAGGCCGACGAATACGACGTCAATAGTCATTGCGTATTTCGGACGAAGGTGACCGGCTGTTTCGGGATCGTGACCGGCGTTTTCGGCAACGTGACCGGCCGTTTCGGGAACGTGACCGAGCGGACCGGACGACAGGAATGGCGTTGCGCATGACATCAACCACGCGAGCTATGCTCGCCGGCTTTTGCCGGAGAGAGCATGCCCGCGCATCGGATGAACATGCGCATGATCAAGGACGTTTTACGACTTAAGTTCGACGGCGGTTTCTCGGTAACGGGCGTTTCGCCTTTCACGTCGACGCCTTCGACCGGGATACCAGCAAGGAGCGCATTCCCGGCTTCGCGCATTCGGACCGCCAGCGCGCGCTCGACGGCCCCGACGCCGACGAGGCCTACGGCAGCATCCCGAACAGCGATGGGCGCTGGCACGGGGGCGCGGTCGGCACGTCGTACACATGGGCCGACGGTTACGCGGGCTTGCCGTACAACGGCTATGAAGCGAACTATGGCTCCGTCGCGGAAGATGATGTTCGACTGCGCATGCATCAGGACCATGTGGCGTTGGCGTCCGAAATACGCAATCTGCAAGGGCCGTTCTCGCAACTGAAATTCGATTTCGGCTACACGGACTACGAGCACAGGGAAATCGACGACGGCGAGACGAGCACGACGTTCCGCAATCACGGCTATGAAGCGCGGCTGGAGGCGCGGCACCGCAAGATCGGTCCGCTGGAAGGCGCGATCGGCGTGCAGATCAGCCAGAACACGTTCTCGGCGCTCGGCGACGAGGCGCTCGTGCCGACCACGCAGACGACCAACCTGGCGCTGTTCGGGCTGGAGGAGTGGAACGTCACCGATGCGCTCAAGCTGAGCGCGGGCGCACGCTACGAACACGTCAAGCAGGAGCCCACCGCAGCGGGCAACGACAAGTTCGCGGGCGCTGCCGATCGCGACTTCAACGCGGTCAGCGCCTCGCTCGGGGCGCTGTACAAGCTGACGCCCGTGTGGTCGGTGGCGGGCAACGTCGCTTATACGGAGCGCGCGCCGGCGCTCTACGAACTCTTCGCCAACGGACCGCACGACGCAACCGGTCAGTACCTGATCGGTAATCCGGATGCGCAGAAGGAAGGCCGTGTCGGCGGACCTGTCACTGCGTTTCGTGAGCGGGCCGAACAAGGGCAGCATCGGCGCGTTCTACAGCCGCTTCAGGGTAAGCGACTCGGCTGGGCCAGTTCCTGATTCGCGCGCGCGTGAGGCATGATGGTGCTGTCGTGGTGGAATTCGTATAGATCACGGGGGATCGCGCCCATGATCGGCAATCGTGGACACGATCCACGCAAATCTATCCAGATCTACCCGGTTAAGGGTGTAGGCGGAGTGGCCGGCTTCAGTTTGTCGGCCACGTTCCAAGGCAGCAATTCGTCGATGCGTGAGATCTTGTGATCAGCGATATGGGTCAGGACGTACTCCAGATAGGCGCGCGGGTTGATCCCGTTGAGCTTTGCCGACCCGATCAAGCTATACATCGCGGCGGCTCGCTCGCCCCCGCTGTCGGAGCCGACGAACAAATAGTTCTTCCGTCCGAGCGCGACACAGCGCAGCGCGTTCTCGGCAAGCACGTTGCTGATCTCGACTCGACCGTCCTCGCAGTAGAACACCAGCGCCGCCCAGTGGTTCAGCGAGTAGTTGATTGCTTTTGCGAGCGCGGACTTCGTCGATAGCGTCGCGAGTTTCACCCTGATCGTCGCTTCGAGCTTCGCGAGCAACGGCTTGCTCTTTTCCTGCCTGAAGCGCAGACGCTCGTCAGGCGCCTTGCCGCGGATGTCGGCTTCGATGCTGTAGAGCTCGCCGATCATCTCGAGCAGTTGCTGGGTATCTGAAGTCGGTGTGCGCGCGTGAACATCGTAAATGTACCTCCTCGCGTGATCCCAGCATGCCGCTTCGTGGATCTCGCCGCTCGCATAAAGTTGATCGAAACCGGCGTATGCATCGGCCTGCAGGATGCCGCGGAATGCGGCGAGTCGGGTCTGAGGATGGACGCCTTTGCGATTCGAGGAGAAGTCGAACCATACCGCAGCCGGCTCAGTCGAGCCCGAGCGGTGATCGTCACGCACGTAGACCCAGAAGCGACCGGTCACCGTCTTTCCGTTGCCTGGCGCGAGCACCGCAACCGGCGTGTCGTCAACGTGTACCTTGCCGGGGACCAGCGCGTAGCGCTGGATTGCTTCAACAAGCGGTCCGCAGAGCTCGGCGATCTGTCCGATCCAGCGGCCCATACTGGCGCGATCCAACGTCACGCCGTCGCGTGCCGCAATCTCCGATTGGCGGTACAGCGGTTGGTGATCGGCGAACTTCGATACCGCAATGTCGGCCAGCAGGCTCGGATGCGCGATGCTGTGCTCGATGGGCAGGCTGGGCATCGCGGGCTGTTCGATGTGGCCGCAGTCAGGACAGCACAGCTTGTGACGGATCGTGCGGATTACTTTGAACGCAGCCGCTACGCGCGCGAGCTGCTCGGAAACATCCTCGCCGAGTCGCTGCATCGTTGTCGCACACTTGGGGCAAGCCGGATTCGGTGTAAGTTCGATTTCATCGCGTGGCAAGTGCGGCGGCAGCGGCTCTCGCGTGGGCGCTCGACCGGGCGGCGCCGTCGACGTCTTGTCTCGGCGCCCGCGCGTCTCGGCAGCGCCCTGACCGGCCGTCAGGTCTTCCAGCTGCGCCTCGAGTTTATCGATCTGCCGGGCCAGTTTCTCGGACTTGCTCCCGAAGTACATCCGCCTGAGCTTGTCGATCTGCGCCTTCAGGCGTTCGATTTGGTCGTCCCGTGCGGCGAGCTCCCGCACCATGTTCTCGATCGACGCCCGCTGCTCGAGCACCAGAGCCTGGAGCTCCGCGACGGTGGTGGGAAGCGGCGCAGATTGGGACATGCGTCGCAGTTTACGAGCCTTCGATGTGGTTAACAACATCGACAGAGCAGCGGTGCGTTGCGGGCGTCGCCAGTCGATGCCTTCGAGGAGCATCGACAGCTGTGCGCTCGTCAGATGGATTTTTCCACCGTCGGCCTGAGGCCAGATAAACCTGCCTCGCTCCAATCGTTTTGCGAGCAGCCAGAGCCCATCGTCGGTCGCCCAAAGCAGCTTCACGAGATCGCCGCGGCGGCCGCGGAAGATGAATACGTTGCCACCCAGCGGATTTTCTTCAAGAGCGGTCTGCACTTTCGCGGCCAGCCCCTGGAAGCCGCAGCGCATATCTGTCACGCCGGCCACGAGCCAGACGCGCGTACCTGCCGGCAGCCCGATCACTTCAGGCATTCCTGCAGGAACGCTTCAGCGCGCTCGGCAGACAGACCGCGAATCCTCACACACCGTTTGCCGATCTCCACCTCGATTTCGCACACGGGCGCCGGCATCGGTACGCCGCTCGTCGCTTGCGAGGCCATTGACGACTCAGGCGGCCGCAGTACCAATGCCGAGTCGATCACGTCGACGCTCAGCAGCTTCGTGCTGGGCACGCTCGGCGCAGCTTCGAGTGCAGGAATGACCAGCTTGCCTTCACGGTATTGTTTGCGCCATGCGAACACCACATTGGCGTTGATGTCGTGCCGTCGCGCAACGATCGACACCGACATGCCGGGTTCCAATGTCTCCCGGATCACCTGCTGCTTAAATTCTTGCGCATACGTGCGATGGGGATGGGTACGGCCCGCTGCGTTCGACATGGCTGACTGTCCTCGTCAAGCTGAACGCGCCCATCATGCGTCGAAATATTCAGCACTGAGATACGGTCGTGCCGAGTCGCTTACGTTTCTCGCATGATCGAATCGCCGCGTCGCTGGGCATTTCCAAGGGCGTGGTCACGAAGTACGTCGGACTGGCGGGTGCCGCCGGGCTGGATTGGGCGATCGCCTGTGATATGGACGAAGGCGAGCTTGAGCGACGGCTTCTTGGCAAGCCCACCGGACCCGCGGCCTATGCCCAGCCCGACTACGGTCGCATTCATCAAGAGCTGCGCCGCAAGGGCGTGACGCTGACGTTGTTGTGGGAGGAATATCAGGCGGAGTTCGCGAATCGGAAGACTTACCGTTACACGCAGTTCTGCGAGCACTATAAGGCGTTCGCGAAACGGCTGAAGCGCTCCATGCGGCAAATCCACCGTGCTGGCGAGAAGCTATTCGTCGACTTTGCCGGTCCCACGTTGCCGTTGACCACAGGGCGCCGCGCGCACATCTTCGTGGCCGCCATGGGCGCATCGAGCTATACATTCGCATGCGCCACGCCGGCCGAGACGATGGAGGACTGGCTGAGTGGTATCGCCCGCGCGCTGACCTTCTACGGCGGCGTTCCCCAACTGATCGTGCCGGACAACCCGCGCGCGATGATCGCCGATCCCGATCGCTATGAGCCTCGCGCCGGCGACACCGTGCTGGACTTCGCGCGTCACTACGGCACCTCATTTCTGCCTGCACGCGTTTATCGCCCGCAGGATAAGCCGAAGGTAGCTCGATGCGCGCATCACTGCGGGCGCTGTCGAGTTGTTGCATCGCGGTCGCCGTGTGGCCAGCCATGCTCGCAATGATCGCGTAGGAGGCTACACCACCGCCGTCGAGCACATGCCGGCAGCACATCGCGCCCATCTCGAATGGACTCCACAGCGGCTTATCCACTGGGGTCAGCAGATCGGCGGCGCCACCGGTGCGCTCGTCGCGCGACTTCTGCAGGAACAGCGCCATCCCGAGCACGGCTATCGGGCGTGCCTTGGCTTGCTCTCGCTCTCACGTCGCTATGGTCGCGACCGTCTCGAAGCGGCGTGCGCGTTGGCGCTTGAATTGGGTGTACATCGTTACCGCCACGTGCGCGACATCCTCATCAACAACCGCGACCGCGCGGCAGCGACCACGCCTGTCGAATGGGTCAGTCCGAGTCACGCGCATGTCCGTGGCCCCAGCTACTACCAGTAAAGAGAACCCGCCATGATGATGCACCAAACCTTGACGCAACTACGCACCCTGAAGTTGGATGGGTTCGCTGACGGATTGGAAGAGCAGCTGACGCAGCCCGGCACTGCGGCTCTGAGCTTCGAGGAACGCCTGTCGTTGCTGGTCGACCGGGATGCAAGTTGGCGCGATGATCGTCGCCGCACTCGACTGCTCAAGCAAGCGCGCCTGAAGTATCCGCAGGCCGCCATCGAAGATCTCGACACCCGCGCTGGTCGAGGCGTGGACCCGCGATCGCTCACAAGCCTGGCTCTCGGCGACTGGGTCGAATCTGGATACAGCCTGCTCATTAGCGGCCCAACCGGCGCAGGTAAATCATGGCTCGCTTGCGCCCTCGCGCAGTATGCCTGCCGACGCGGGCATTCCGCGTTGTACCTACGTGTGCCGCGCCTCGGCGAGGAACTGCGCGTCCTCCACGGCAATGGCGGCTTCACCAAATGGCTGCTGCAGGTCGCTCGCGTTGATGTTCTTCTGTTGGACGATTGGGGAATGGCTCCGCTCGACGCGATGGTCCGAAACGATTTGCTCGAGATGATTGATGACCGCTCTGCCGGTAAAGCCACGATCGTGACCAGCCAGCTACCAATCGAACACTGGCATGGCTGGATAGGCGACGAGACGATCGCCGACGCAATGCTCGATCGCCTTATGCAGCGACATCACCGCATCAAACTGACGGGCGAATCTCTTAGAAAACCACCTCCGAAACCAAGCGTGCTCGAACCAGAACTCGACCAGAACTAGCAAGGAAATCTACAATCGACACCGCGCAACGCCCGACCTTGCCGAATCGGTCACGTTCCCGAAATCGGCGGTCACGTTCGCCGAAATACGCAGTCATGCGTGTCTCCGGCTTGATTATTTGATTGATGCATACGCACCGGTGCGTGATTTGACTTTGCATCGCGGTGGCGCAAGGTGCACTGGACTTAATGTTGCTGCCAGCCGGTGGCATGCGCAATTTCCCGGGCGTGCAGATGGTTTCTGCAAAAATGCACAGGCATACAGGCACGGGCGCTGGAGGCCCACGGACGGGCTGTTCGGCGCCTGGCAAGACTTGCTTACTGGAGCTGACGAGCGAGAACGGCTCTCGGCGTAACGTCGAACGTCCTCTTGAAGAAGCGGCAGAAATGCGACAGGTCGCTGAAGCCGCACTGATAGGCGGCTTGCGTGACATTCGATACACTGCCGCTTTGCAGCAGGTCGAAACTCTTCTGAATGCGCGCTCGCCATAATGCTTGGGTCGGGGTTGATCCCACGGCGGCGAACGCGCGTGCAAGCGTGCGTTCCGACACGTTCAGACAGCGGGCCATCGCGCCGACCGAAAGGCTGTCGTCCTCGAGGTTGTCGTCGATGAAGCGCAGAGTGTTCGCGCGCAGCGCCGCGTGCTTCTTCGACCAGCGTTCGGACAGCGTCGAGTGATGAACCTCGAGGACTGCGGTGAGCGCGTCAACGAATGCGCCGCCGAGCCGACGCTTGGCGAGCTCGGGCGCTTGCGCCGGAAACAGCAGCGCTTCTTTCATGAAACTGCCGAGCAGTCCGCTGATCGACGGGCTGCTGGTGATTGTCGCGTTGATCAGCCGTTCGATCTCGGGAAATCGGCCGAGGATAATCGAGCGTGGCATCCGCATCAGAAAGAGCGATTCGACGGCCACCTCATGATCGAACGGTTGCGAAGCGTCGTAAAGCGCGATCTGCCCGCAGCCGAGCTCCAGATACCGGCCGGATTGCGACATCTTCACCGATCCGGATTCGACGTAGAACGCGATGATGTCTTCGTCCGGTCGACGGCGCACGTCCTGGGCTGTTCGATGCCACGAGTGTGGGCTCGCGGTGTAATGACCGACCAGCAGATTGCCGAGCGATTGACCGCGCACATGACCGTGGAAGTCGCTGGCCTTGAGCGCCTTGCTTTGCGCGGGCGCGAAATGCGCGCAGATCGAATCCTGCCAATAGTCAAAGCGCTGGCTATCGTCGACCGTGGCCGTAGAGAAATTGAATTCCACTGAAGGCGTCCTTTTAGCGGGCGGGACTACGGTCATAACAAAGCAAGATCCATGCCGAACGTCGTGACACGAGGCGCGCCGCTCGATTCTCTTTCGCGGACCCCGTCCTGCACCAATAGGGGAAAGCCTAGCGGCCTCGCGCACCGCTTCGGCGCGCGCCGCCCGGATGCGCGACCTGTGTTGGCCCGCTTTCCGTCGAAAGCAGGCTCGATTGCCGATCGTGTCTTGCCCAGACCATTTGCAATGGCTGTCGTGGCAAAGCAGAGCGACTTTTGCATTCATACCATCGCAGTTACTGATTTTCTGGCGGGCGTATTCCGACGGCAGCCGCTGCAACGCAGTCGCGGGGCGTCCTTGAATCACTCGCAATCATTGTTCGGAAGCACCCAATGACCATCCATCGAAATCACGGCACCAACGCAGGTCCAGTAGGAATGCTAAGGGAATGGGGTACCCGCGGCGTGTCGCTCGCCGCGCTCATCTACATGGCGATGCTCGCGGTATACGCGGTCTTCGATCCGGACGCGCTCGACGTTTCGTCGGTGATGAATCTGGCGAACAACTCGGCGCCCTTGGCGCTCGCGGCGGCGGGACAAACCGTCGTGATTCTGTCGCGCGGATTCGACCTATCGCTGGCGGGAACGATCGCGGTCGCGAACGTGCTGGTCGCCACTTATCCGTTGCCGGGGCCGGGCGGTGCTGTCGCGTCGTTTCTGCTGTGTGCAGTTGTTGGCGCGGCCGTCGGTCTAGTGAACGGCTACCTGGTCGCATACCGCCGTATCCAGCCCATTGCCGCCACGCTGGCGACAATGATTGTCACGCAGGGCATTGCGTTGCTGATCATGCCGGTTCCGGGCGGCTCGGTCGCCGACTTCATCAGCATGACCATGACCGACACCTTGTTCGGCATGCCGATTACCGCGATGGTCGTCTGCGTATTCGCCGCGCTATGGCTGTTCCTCAAGCATACGGATGTGGGCGTATGGATTTACGCGACCGGTGCGGACGAAGTGGCCGCCACGTTGTCCGGCGTCCCGACCAGAAGGGCGCGTTGCCTGGCGTTCGTCGTGGCGGGCGTCTGCTATGGCGCATCGGGCTTCCTGCTCAGCGCGCAGACCGCGACCGGCGATCCGAACTCCGGCATACCGTTTCTGCTGCTGTCGTTCGCGGCCGTCGCGTTGGGCGGGACCAGCCTGACCGGAGGGCAGGGGGGCGTGATCGGGTCGATGATCGGCGCCGGCGTGCTGCTTCTGATGCAGAAGATGTTGCTGGCGATGGGGATTTCGTCGTTCTACACGGGGCTGTGCCAGGGCTTGCTGCTGATTGCCGCGATCCTTTGCGAGCGGGGCCTGACGCAGGCGCGCCATAGCGGAGCGGAAGCATGAGTGCGAGAGTCGACGTTTCCGACCCCATCGAAGCGGGCCGGGACGGGCGGCGCGCTCGCCGCACGACGCCCGAAACCGTGGCCACGGTCGTGCTGGCCGTGCTGACGGTCGTCTGCATCTTCGCGTCCCGGTTGATTTCACCCGCTCTCGGTTCGTGGAATCAAGCCGAGACAGTATTGATCCTCGGGACGTTCTTGCTGCCCGTCGCGCTCGGGCAGGGGCTCGTCATCCTGTCGGGCGGGCTGGACCTGTCGGTCTCGGCCAATTTCATGTTTGGCGGCGTGATGACCACGTCATTGCTGAGCGGCGCCCACGCGGATCAATGGCAGTTCCTCGTGCTGATCGTATTGATGGCCGGCGTGATCGGCTGCCTGAACGGCATCGGCATCGCCGCGTTCAGGATTCCGGCTTTCATGATGACGATGAGCATCGGGATCATCGTGGCATCGGTCGCGCTCGGCTATACAAACGCGAGCCCGGTCGGCGACGCGCCGGCGCTGGTGGTGTCGATCGTCAAGGGCCGCACGGCCGGCGTCCAGAACATCGTACTGATATTCGCGCTGGTTTGCCTGATCGGCATTGCGTTGCAGAGTCGTTCGGTATTCGGCCGGCATCTGTATGCGATAGGAGGAAGCGCGCAAGCCGCGCGCGTCGCCGGCGTGCCGGTCGCGGGGACGCTGATCGGCGTCTATGCGTGCAGCGCGATGCTGGCCGCGATCAGCGGGATCCTGCTGTGCGGCTATTCGGGCGGCGCCACGTTGACGATGGGCGACCCCTATCTGCTGCCGTCAATCGCCGCGGTGGTCGTGGGCGGCTCTTCAATCCTCGGCGGACGCGGAAATTTCGTCGGAACGATTGTCGGCATCTGCTTTCTCGGCACGATCGATTCGCTGATTGGCGCGACCGGGCTCGAACAAGGTTGGCGGCTGGTCATTTCGGGGGGCGTCATCGCGCTGGCGCTGCTCGCGCAGCCGTCGTCCCGATGACCGATCCGGTTGCACGAACAACCCTTTTTAAAGGCTCATAAACTCATGAAAGCGGGAAAAATGAAAATTGTTCTGTTGACTGCGCTGCTGGCCAGCGCGCTCGCGCTGGCGACCGGGGTATCGGACGCGCAAACCCCGGCGCCGCACACCGGTAAATACAAGATATTCCTCAGCCTGAGCTATACGGGGAACAGCTTCATGAGCGAGTACGCGAATATCGTCAAGGCGCTCGCCAGCACGCCGCCTTACGACAAGATGGTCGATCTGAAGGTCGTGATCTCCGGCACCGATCCGCAGGCGCAGATCGCCGCGTATGAAAGCATGATCGACGCGAAGGCCGACGGCATCATCAGTTTTCCGATTTCGCCGACGGCTCTAAACCGCACGATCAAGCGCGGTTGCGAAAAGGGCGTGAAGTTTTTCATGGCCGACGCCACGGTGACCGAGCCCTGTGTCTACAACGTCAGTTACGTGTCCGCGGGCTTCGGCGAGAATACGGCCCAGGCGCTGGTCAACATGCTGGGCGGCAAAGGCAAGATCTTCATGAACCGCGGCGTGCCCGGCACGTCGCTCGACAAGCGACACGCGGATGGTGCGGAATCGGTCTTCTCGAAATATCCTGGCATCAAGGTGCTAACTGAGTACTATGGAATGTGGGACGACCGGATCAGCCAGAAGGAGACGTTGAAGGCGCTCGCGGCTCATCCGGACGTGGAGGGCATCTGGTCCGAAAGCGGCGAGGCCGGCGTATTGAAAGCGCTTGTCGATTCCCGACACAAGCTGATTCCGGTCACCGGCGAAAACATGAACGGCTTTCGGCTCGGGCTGCTCAACAAGAACTACACGTCGAACGGGCTCACAGGCGTTTCGTCCGGCGCGCCGCCGGCCACCTCCGGCTACGCATTCAAGCTGATGATGGAAGTGTTGACCGGCAAGCGTGATCTCAAGCCGACCAACATTCAGTATCCGTTGCCGTGGGTGACTGCCGACAAGGTGAAGCTATGCAACGGCAAGACCATCGCAGACGGCTGCAACACGTTCGCCGCGAATCTCGTCCCCGACGGTTTCGCGGACGAGATCTACGACAAGACGCTGCTGCCCGAGATCGATCTGGACTCCGCGCTGACGGGCAAGCCAGTCGCGGGCGCGACGATCCAGCCGCTGCCCGCGCAGATCGTTGTCGCGCCGAACGAGCCCGGCATCAATTGCGGCGACTGCGCGCCGGCCGCCGACCGGTACAAGCTGACGAAGGTCAAGGCCACAGTCCAGCCGTGATCTCGTGTTTGCCGTTTCGGAGTGTGCGATGAGCAAAAGCGAAATTTCCGTTGATTTGCGGTCGATATCGAAGGCGTACGGCCCGACGGTCGCGCTCGAGAGCGTGTCGTTTCGGATTGCAGCAGGCGAAATCCAGGCGCTGCTGGGCGAGAACGGCGCGGGAAAGTCGACGATCGTTAAGGTACTGTCTGGGGTCGTCGCCCCCGATGCAGGATCGCTGAGCATCATGCGGCGCCCGTATGCACCCCGGGATCCGGTCGGCGCGCGGCAGGCAGGCGTGCATACCGCTTTTCAGGAGCTGAGCCTGATTCCCAATCTGACGGTCGCGCAGAATTTCTTTCTGCCGCGCTCGCTGCGTCGCATGGGCGGCACGGTCGCGACCCGGCTGATGGAGGAGCGCGTCGCCGCGATTCTCTTGGACCACGGCATCGACGACATTTCGAGTTGCAGTCTCGCCGGCGACCTGTCGCTCGCATCCCGACAGCGGCTCGAAATCGTGCGCGCGATGCACGGCAATCCGCTTCTGCTGATCCTCGACGAGCCGACTGCCGCGCTCGCCAACGTCGACTGGCTTTTCTCGCTGGTACGCAAGGCGACCGCGCGCGGCACTGCGGTGCTCTATATTTCGCACCGCCTGTCGGAAATCCGCGAACTCGCGTCCACGGCCACGGTGCTGCGAAGCGGCAAGAGCGTGGCGACTGTGTCGCTCGCCGAAGTCAGCGACGGCGATATCTTCGGGATGATGGTCGGCCGCTCCGGCTTGTCGCAACGCGGGCTGCGGGCGCGCGCCGCCGCGCCGGGACGTGCGAGGTCGCTAGTGCTGAACGACTTGACCGGTCGGGGCCTGCACGGCGTGTCACTTGAAGTGGCGGGCGGCGAGATTCTTGGGGTCGCCGCCTTCGAGGGGCAGGGGCAGCGCGAGCTCTTCCAGACGCTGAGCGGCCAGGCAGAGCCCACTGGCGGCCAGATCGTGCTAAACGGGCGCGCGATTCGTCTGCGCAGTCCGCGTCATGCGTTGCGTACGCAACAGGGGATCGCCTACGTCGCAGAGGACCGCAAGACGGAAGGCATTTTTCCGAACCTCTCGACGGCGGCGAACATCACGCTGCCGATTTCGGGGCGTCTGGGACGGCTGGGGATCGTGTCGATCTGGAAGGAGATCCGAGCGGCGAAAGCGGCGGCGTCGCAGGTCGAACTGCAGGAGCGGTATCTCCGGTTTCGTATCGAGGACCTGTCGGGCGGCAACCAGCAGAAAGCCTTGCTGGCCAGGGCGCTGATGACCGGCGCGAGGACCCTGCTGCTGTACGACCCGACGCGTGGCGTCGACGTCGGCACGAAGGAGGTTCTGTACCGCGCGATCGAGGACTTCTGCGCGGCGGGCGGCGCGGTGCTCCTGTATTCGACCGAACTCGCGGAACTCAGGCGCATCGCGGACCGGTGCCTTGTGATGTACGAGGGCAAGGTCGTGGCCGACGTCAATCCCGATGGAATCGGCGAGGCGGCGCTCGTTGCACTGATGTCCAATCACCCGCTCGAGGCGCGTTCCGCGCAACCGGAAGAGAACGCGGGCTTGCGCGCGTCGAGCCTTTCACATATTGACCGATAGAGAGGATGACTTGAATAGCATACAGCCGGGCCATGCGGCGCGCGTCGCGAACATTCCCGCCCCGTCTGCGGACGATGTCCTGCGGATTTCCGCCCAACTCGGGCTCGGCATCGGCGCGAGCGACGCCGGGTTTTACGCCGACGTCGTAGCAAACAGCGTGCGCAATTACGGCAACGTCTTCGAGATCGCGGCGCAGGGGGCGCGGCCGGTGCCCGCCGGCCGCGAATATGCGAAGCCCGGTGGCGCGGACAACATACACAACGCGTGGCACGTGAAGTCCCATATCGTCGAGGCGGCGGGCGGCCGTCTCGCGGGCCGCCGCATCGCGATCAAGGATAGCGTTCCGGTGGCGGGCCTGCCGATGATGATCGGCGCGAACATTTTCGATGGCTATATTCCCGAGACCGATGCCGAGGTGGTCAAGCGGATCCTGGCGGAGGGCGGGATTATCGCGGGCAAGGCGCATTGCGAGTATCTATGCTTTTCGGGCAACAGCCACACGTGCAGCGCGGGACCGATCCTGAATCCGTGGGCCGAAGGATTTTCGTCGGGCGGCTCGTCGTCCGGTTCGGCCGTGCTGGTCGCGACCGGCGAGGTCGACATGGCGATCGGTGCCGATCAGGGCGGTTCGATCCGGTTACCGGCCTCGTTCAGCGGCATCGTGGGCATCAAGCCGACCTATGGACTCGTGCCGTACACCGGGATACCGTCGCTCGATGCATCGTTCGATCACGTGGGCCCGATGACCGCGACGGTCGCCGACGCGGCGCTGCTGTTGAGCGTGATCGCCGGGCCGGACGACGTCGATCCGCGCCAGCGGGGCGACCAGCGGTCCGACGCTTACGAAGCGGCGATCGGGGCGGGCGTGGAGGGTCTGACGATCGGCGTGCTGAAGGAGGGGTTCGATGTGCCCGGCAGCGATCCGGCGGTAGGCCGGCGCGTGCGCTACGCGGCATCGGTCCTCAGGAAACTGGGCGCGCGGGTGGTCGACGTATCGATTCCCCTGCACCTGAACGGCTTCGACATCTGGAGCGCGATCGGCTGGACGGGCATGAGCGAAACCGCGTTGAGGGGAAACGGGTTCGGCATCGGCCGCCACGACCAGTACCCGGTCTCGCTGATGCAATGGGCGCACGACCACGCGGCGGACGTCGAACAGGCGCCGGCCAGTGTCAAGCTCTTCTTCGTCATCTCGGAGCATGTCAGGCGTCATATCGGTTATGCCGGTTACGGAAGCGGCATTAATGCGGGTCGCGTGCTACGGCGACAGTACGACGCCGCGCTGCACGAGGTCGACCTTTTGCTGATGCCGACGACGCCGATGGCCGCGACGCGCTTGCCGGACGCATCGACGAGCGTCGAGGTGGAATTGAAGACGTCGCATCCGATGGCGCTCAACACGGCGCCGTTCGATTTCACCCACCACCCGGCGTTGTCGCTGCCCTGCGGTGGCATCGACGGGCGGCCGGTCGGCTTGATGCTGGTTGGCGCCCATTTCGACGAATGCACAGTCCTTCGTGCGGCCGATGCGTTCGAGCAGACCGGCGAGGGGGTGTTTCGTTGAGTTCCCTCGCGACTGGACTGGCCGATCCCGCTTAGCGGCTTTGCCCTACGACATTCGATTTCAAACGGGGAGGACAAAGGGTTTCAATGAGATTTTCCGTAGCTCGTTCCACGCGTGTCCCAAGCGACTGATGACCGTCGAGTGCCTATGGGAGGCCTATGAAAGCGGTGCTCTTCGGGCGAGGATCGCCTTGCCTCACCAGGCACACTGGTCAGGCCGAATGGAACTGAACCGCCAACCGCCGATATCGCGCGAGTGCTCAGAGCGGAAGGGCTGTAATTCTTGCGGTAGTAGATGTGCTTGTGCACCGCCGTCTCGCATTCAGTAGCGCCAAAAGATCGCCACTGCGATTCCGCCAAACAATAACCACTTTACGATGTAGTACGCAGTCCGGTTCCACGCCTTCAGATGCTTGCCGGCGAGTCGGATCAAATAGAGGTATTTGAATGCCCGATTCAGCCAGCCAGTGCGGTCACCGATCGCATTCGGCGATGCGGCGGCGCGCATAACAAAGCCACCAATGGCGCGATTGAAGGCCTGCGCCCAGCGGTATTTCATGGGCCGCTCGATATCGCAGAACAGAATGATGCGGTGCCTTTCTGTCTTGTTTTCGGCCCAGTGCAGATATGTTTCGTCGAATACGACCTCCTCTCCATCGCGCCACGAATAGCGTTCGCCGTCGACGATGATCGCGCAGCCGTCGTCGTTCGGCGTTACGAGTCCGAGGTGATAGCGCAGCGCGCCAGCGTACGGATCGCGATGCAGCGTGAGCGTGCCGCCAGGCGGCAGCGTCGCGAACATGGCGGCCTTGACGGTCGGAATGTTCCGCAAGACTGCCAGCGTATTCGGACACGTCGCGACGGCGGACGGATGCGGATGGTCATACCATTTCAGGTAGAAACGCTGCCAGC
This sequence comes from Caballeronia sp. LZ001, assembly GCF_031450875.1. NCBI lineage: Bacteria > Pseudomonadati > Pseudomonadota > Betaproteobacteria > Burkholderiales > Burkholderiaceae > Caballeronia > Caballeronia sp. LZ001. Next base: position 4,674,304 of record NZ_JARTVX010000004.1, read on the forward strand.
CGCGCCGAAAGAAGGAATTAAAACCGATGTCGTTGTATTTACCGGACGCTTGGATTTTGCTTGCGTCATGAAGTGCCACGGCTTCGGCGCGAATCGCTTCCCATTGCGCCTTGATCGGCGCCAGTTCGGGAAACAGCGACGGTTGAAGATAGGGCGTGGAAGGCACGCGCGAAAACAGGTAGACAAAGCTGTTCAGCGGCGACATGAATGTCGAATGATCAGAAAGCTGGCGAAAGAACCCATGCCGAACCTTGCCCCGCCAGTGCGCGTAGGCGGTGCAAGCGATGAAGATCAACAGAATCACCCAGCGCATGTGCTCTCCCGGGAGGTGAGAATCTTTGGATGGACCATAGCCCCGGCAAGATGGAACCACGCCCGTCCGCGACGATGAAGCCTGGAAATTCCCGCCGCAGGCTGCGTACATAGGACAATCTTGATCTATCTTCAGATCCGGCGACTCCACTAGAAGGGGCGTGAGAGTTCCTCTTCAGCCCCTCGATCAGCACCACCCGCTCGCAGCTTTCATCGTAAGCCCTTTTAGCCTGCCTACTGGAGCGTCAGCGTGGATGTCGGTGGCCAGGAGCGAACTATTGAGGTCTCAGTCCCGCTGAGCCCCAACCTTCGCCGTGATGGGCACGGTCACGCTACCAACGAGTAATTCATTATATGAAGAATTTGGCATTCCGTTGACGATGCGGCCGGAAACGGGATTTTGCTGTCTCCGCAATGGCGTCACGCACCAGATAGGAACAGTTCGGGGACGGATCGCTCAATCACCCGGATCCTCTTGCAGCCCTGAATGAAACTGCCATTCCGCGGCTGGCGGTCGATCCGGGCGACTTGTTCAGCCATCCGATTGCCGGCCCCCGACGAAGTACACCGACCGTACGCGATCGCGTCTGCGAAAGTTCCTCATGGGTTCTGTCGCTCCTCAGGCACCTGCTGGCAATACAGATCATGCTGCTGTAATATTAATCGGTTGATGAATTACGTTAGCGATCCAGATATGGGTGCCGACTGCAAAATAGCTGCGACGGGCATGCCCACTGCCATGGCGGGCCGGGCTGGTCGAACGGATAGCCACGGCCGTCAGGGTATTGATCTGAACATCGAAATGACCAAGGTGATGTTGTCGCGCGGCGAGTACAGCGTCCATTGCGAGCCGCTACGCATGCCTGACGGACGCTTTTGCGCGACGGCGGTGATCACGCGACCTTCGAAGCGGGCGGTGGTAACCAGCCGGCGCTTTCCCGCGGAACGGTTTGACTCTCCGGAAGCTGCGATCAAAGACGCGGTACAGTGGTCGATGCGGTGGCTGAACAGGCATTCGAAGGATAGTTTCGACAAGGCGTAACATGTCGACACCAGCGACGCAGCTCGCAGCAGCACGCGGGGCCCACTGGAGATGGGCCGCCTTCGGTCGTTTGCAGGGAACGGCATGCCCAAGCTCCGCAGTAAGGTGCAGGGTATTCGGGGGGCGCGTAGTTGACATCCAGCGCGTGCGCTGCACCGTGGACATCAATCTTGATGGGGCCTCCTGCGTGTGGGCTGGAAACGAGGACTGCCGCGTGTGCCGTGTCGGCACCGATATCGGCCTCATGTTCCGGCGCAAGCTCGACGTCACGCTGAGATGTTCGCAGTTTCCAAGCCGATCGATCTGAACTTCGCTGATGCGCATAGTGTCTTCGACGTGATTGGCATCGGATCGACCGATTGTGCAGGCCACGCCCCGATTTACAACGTCTCGTGCGCACGGTCGCCAAGCCTTCGTGGAAGTCAATCGTTGTGATGCCGGCCAAGGGCGGCAGGAGCGCGAACGATAGAACGTCGGCAACGCGCTCGTCTAAAGCGTCATCAGTGTATGAGCTTCCGGGCGCATGGCGAGGCCAAAAGTTTGGTACTCGCAAAAAATCTTTCGGATTCGGCTATTGTTTGGTCTGCTTGAACTTCATTCAGCGAATTAAACAGCCCTAACGGTAGGGCCACTGGCAGATAGCAAGCGCTTAGCCTGTCTCTTGGCCTGCCGGTTCTGATGATGCCGCTACGTCAGGAAGTGTTCTCCGAATCCATTCGTTTTGTTAGCCTGAACGAACACGCTTCGACGCGAACGACAATGGCCGTGCTCTCAATGTTCCACCATTGACGAAGTGTCGGGCTGGGCGGGACGTGGTCGCATGAGGGCCACGAAAGGTATGACCGCAAGACTAAGGACGAACAGCAGCTTGAAATCGTCAACGTAGGCAATCTGCGTATTGCGCGTCAGTTCGGTTTGCACAAAGGAAATGCCGATACTGCTGCCGATGTCGCGGCTCAGGCTGTAGATTGAGGTGCCATCTCCACGCAACTGCGGATCGAGCGTCGAAAAGGTGGCGGTTGTCAGTGGTACGGAGGTCAGGCCGATACTGAGCCCCTGCAGAAAGCCCGACCAGATCACCGTGCTTTCGCTCACGAACAGGTTGTAGCCAGCCATCTGCCAGAGCGAAAACGCCGCGACGGCGAAACCGATTGCGATAAGGTTGCGCGCCTTGAGCGGACCGACGAGACGTCCCGCGAGCGTCATCGCGATCATTGAGCCTGCTCCGCTGGGTGCGGTCGCCAAACCCATGCGACGACGGAATACAGCATCAGGTTCTGCAACAACGGTGGAAGAAGCGCACGGGTTGCATACAATACAGCACCGACGATGAAGTATATGGAACAGCCGGTGACAAAGTTGCGGTCGTGCGCCGGGGCACGATTAAAGGTCGTTTCGACCGTTAGCGTGTGCACGAGAAAGAATGCAAAGATGATGAGCGCGGTCAATGACTCGATCCAGATCTCGACTGAGCCGTACCAGTCCTGCACTCCTCCGCGATCGAGGAAGAGCTGGAGCGATCCGATGGCAATGCTTAAGGTCGCGAGGCCAAACAGGTCGAGCCGCCGAGCGGATACCGGAGTCTCATTCATAAAGATCAGGATGCCGAGGAAGGCAACGATGCCGGTAGGCACATTCACGTAGAACACCCAGCGCCAGTTATAACTGTCTGTAAGCCAGCCCCCGAGTATAGGGCCGAGAATTGGTCCAATCGTCACGCCCATGCCCCAGATAGTCATCGCCCGCGCGTGCTTTTCCCTGGGCATGACCGAAATAGTCACGAGTGCCCGGATCCTGGCATTGAGAAAGATTGGTGTGCAATCAACGGTAGAAATGCGATCGATCACCTTCCTCGTGAACCTTGGACGCAGGCACTGCCAGAGCCGAGCAGACAGATGCCCGGTCGGGCGTCATCACCCGACCGCAAGCAATCTGTCTGCTTAGCTGCCGCGCTGCGAATGACCGGGCGTGTCAGGCGTCTTAGACAGAGGTGGCGGAGGTTCTTCGCGTGATTTGCGGACGCAGGCCGAAGCTGGCCAACATTGCTCACGACATGAAATGTGAAGTTTGTGTCTCAATGCCATCAGTTCAACCGCTGTTGCACGAAAATTTTCGCGTCGCCAGGACGGCCTTTCACCTGGCGTCGCATTTAGATAACGCCAGGACATACAACGCATGCAGGTCGAAACGCCGCAAGAAAGGATCATCTTCGTTTCTCGACGAAGCGGTCCCAACGTGCATTTACCTCGCCCGTCATCAGGGCGCAGTCGCAAGACACACTGCCCGACCCATGATGCTTGTAGTGTTTAATCAACATCGTCGCTTGATGGAAGGCGGCATAACTAATTCTGCGGAGACACATCCGGTGTGCAGTTTTTCGCCTCCGATTCTGCGAAGGCACGCGTTTCGGAAGGCTGCTGCTCAAGATTATCATGCTGCGAGCGGCGGACCACGAGTGTTTGCGGGTTGGACAACGGTATGCCGGCGTCGCGCAGTCGTCTGAGCACCTCGAAGAGAAGATCGCTTTTGGCACTGCCCGTAATCCGGGGACTACGCACGTAGCCGGTAACGCTTAGCGTAATACCCGCAGGCGTCAGGTCGCTAAAAAGAACCGACGGTCCCGGCTGCTCCAGGATGGCGGGGTGGTCCAGGAATGTCTGCAAGAGAAGATCCCGAACCCGCTCCGGATCGATGTCAAGCGGGAAAATCAGGATGAGTGTGGCGACCCCCAGGCTGGTGTTGCCCATCGTCACATTGCGCAGGTTCTGGGAGATCAACTGCGAGTTTGGCACGATCACCGTTGACCGATCGGCAAGCTGGATTTCGGTCGCGCGGACGTTAATACGTCGGATGTCGCCTTCGACGCCGCTGATGCTGACCATGTCACCGACCTTGACTGGTCGCTCGGTTAGCAGGATCAGTCCGGATACAAAATTCTTCACGATTTCCTGCAGGCCGAACCCGATGCCTACCGACAGGGCACTGACCACCCAGGCAAGGTTATCCCATCGTACGCCGAGCGCTGACAGCGTGAGCAGCGCGATGGCGACATAGCCGATATTGGTGAATAATGCCAGCAGCGACGCCCGCATGCCGACACCCATGCCGGTCTTGGGCAGAAACTTGCGGTCCAGCCAGCGATGCACCGAGCGCAGCAGATACAGTCCGACAGCGAGCGTCAGTCCCGCATTGAGCACGCGAGAGGGAACGATGTTCAGGCTGCGTAGCCGGTCGCCCCCGAAAACTTCGACGATGTCGTTGAAAAGATCTGCCGGAGTCGTGCCGAATCCACCCGTCAAGAGCGCGACGACCGCGACAAAGAGTAAAAGACTCGTCGCCAATCCGGACAGCACCGTTGACGTCTGGTCGAGATGCGCTTCCTCGACGCCAAAGAGGTTCCTGAACGTCTTTCCGCTGGCATGCTGAACCGAGAACAGGTTTTCGAAAACATCCTGTGTGAGCCGCGTGAGCAGATAGAAACTGCAAAGAACGAGACTGACCCACACCAACTCATAGGTAAGGAAGCGGGATAATGTGATGTAGCCAGCTAGCAATGCGAACAGTGCTACTACGACCGTGACCGTGATGCCGGCGTGGAGCATTCCGGCAAGCGTCGACCGGGCTTCGGGAGGTTTGCCCGCCGCTGCCATCGTGTTGCGGACGCGATTGACCCGGATCAGCGCAGCGCCGATGACCAATACCACAACCAGCGAGACCAGGCCGCGAGCGAACAGCGTAACCTCGAGACTGCTGTCGATGACCCTGTTGATCTGCTCTACGGTGCCGAAAACAATGAGGAGTACGGCCAGTAGGCGGGGAATTGGACTTATCGCGAGGACCACTTCGTCAGCAATTACCGGCAGGCGCCAGGACGGACGTTTCGCGCTCAGCAGCGCCCGTCCGAGGCCGGAGACGGAGGCGCAGATCAGCGACAGGCGCATCACATTTTCTGCCACCTGGTCGAGCGGTGGCACCAGAGGATGCCGCCGGGTCATGGCGACATAAGTGATCTCCACCACACAGGCGGTCGATACGACGCTGGCGATCGTGGTTGCGATCGCCAGTGCGCTTCGCCTTAACCTACCCTCTGGCAGTCGACGCAGGCATAGCGAGGCAATGGCCGATTCGAATGCACGTGGTCCGACGGCCCAGAAGGCAAACGCAGACAGAAGAAGCAGCGCGGTGGTCGGCCACCGGGCGGTTTGCCACGCAAACCGAAATTGCTTGAGCAACAGGGCATTGAAGGACCAAAACGCTTCCGAGTCCCCGGGATCGGGCTTAACCAGTGGTGCCCAGAACCTGGGTTGCAGAATGCTGCTGGAGCGCAACGCGAGTAGGTCGCTTAGCCTGTCATGCTGGAGACGGCTGATCTGTTTATGCAGCTTTGCCAGGTTATCTCGAATGGACTGGGCCTGCCGGATTTGAACGTCCAGCTGCGATAGCCGGCCGCCCAGCGTACGGCGTTGTAACGCAACAGCTGGCGTTTCCGGCTCTGCGCCGGGGGTGGGCACAGGAGCCAGCACATCAAGTTGCTCCTGCAGTTTTGCATGCCAGGGCATTAGCGAAGTGGCCAGCAAGAGCTGGACCTTGTCGGTCATTTCCCGGGCGAGTGCATCCGATTCGGCGAGTTCCGCATCTCTGGTCGCCTCCGCAGCGCGCTGCCTGAGCTTGTTCTGACCAGCTTGCAGTTCCTCCAAAAGGGCGTCGACATCGGGGGCCGTCAGGGATGCGGGCACTGTTGACGCCGCCTTCGTATCGGAAGCATCAGCCGCCCTAGCGAAGGGGGGGAGTAGTAAGCAGACACACAATAGAAAGCCGGAAAGGGCGAGATTGCACGTAGATCGCATGGGGTTCGACAGCTGAAAATTGTTCTTCCAAAATCGGTGGGCACTGTTCGCTATCGCACCGCTAACGCGCACGTCCGTTGTGGTCATTGAATGCTTGAACTATCTTGAGAAATCGCACCTAACGTCGATCATTATTTCATTGAATGATGAATTGTGCGACGCAAGTTTTCAGGCAGCGAGCAAATCAATCTGGAGACTATCGAGATTCCCAGTTGTAGCGACGCAGTCAAGTGAGAACGCCTCAGACCAAGGGGCGTTTCGCGGCATCTTATCCTCGAATCCGCACCGACGCAGTGCGGTATCACGGGCTTCCGGATGGTCAATCCGCTTTCTGCAATCCGCCGTTCAGGGATCGATGTTTATCGGGCACCAGGACGGACCGTAAAGAGAACCAACGGTGTCGCGTGAGCCGCTATGGTGTGCCGCAGGACAACGTCACCGCGCGCGGCATGCTAGGCAGCTTCCACTGTTTCGGCCAGCGTGCCGTGCGCCTGTGTAACACTCTTCCGCCGAGTATTGACCCCGTCTGCGGGCATACCGTGCTCCGAATTCAACGATACTGCTCGCCGCTGCTGCGATTTGTGCTGCCGGAAGGGCGACCAGCTGTTGCTGTGCCTGAACCATCTCCCGATAGTTGCCATCAGTCGCGCATTGCAGTTGTGCATGGCATGTATTGCCCGCTTTCTGCTGTGTAGCGGCGCTGCCGCCGGCTTCGAACTCCACATAGTGTACGGGCCACGCGTCGAACGGCGGATCTGCAGGCGGGCGCGTACTGTTACGCGGTCGTCGGGGCCAGCGGTCCTGCGACGGACCGGCATACTTATTTAACGAGGCGGGGATCGAATACAGTTTGCCGTTTGTTAGCCGGAGGCGAATACGGAGACCTAGAGAAATCTGCGATGGACGCGCTAATAACTTCGATCTCTCTGAGAAATCGGTCGACATATTTGAGCTTGGAACGTCGATTGATCATACGGCTCCAGGAACGCAACGGCAAAAGCGTTTTATCCCCGATTCCGTCAATGAGGACGAACCGGTTCACGAGTTCATCGTAAACGACGTTCCGGGTATGAATGTCGACCAGCACGGCGGGACTGGAAGTAGTTGTCCTATAAAGGGTTCAAGAGCCAATCGCACCCGACCTCTGAAGCGGCCTGTAGTGATAAGCTCATGGAGCGTAGGAGCGAGTGATCCCGATGGTGTTCGAATAGCCTCGACAATGAGTGCTATGCCGATATCAGTTCGAAGAGTGCCATGGCAGATCTGAAGAAAACCTCCGTTGAGCTGGTCGACCCGTTGGTACTCGGTAACTTCACGCCTCAGCATGACCATTTGGTCATAGATCGCGAGGAGCCGACGTCCAGTTCCGGCCAGTCTACCCAGACCACCGTGTGCAGGCTTCATTCTGTGGGCAACCTTGAGAAGCAGACTCGGTTTCGCCGGATGGATATACACGAGCCGTCGACTTCCCCAAGCTACAGGCGCGTCTGTAACGAGAGTGATGGTGTCGTCGTCGTACATAGTCGTAATGAGAACACTGATAAAGCACTGCTCGCGATCGGGAATCATCTGTTTGACGGACAGTTGAATTTTCCCTTGGAGGCTCGGGCCTGTCCTGAATAGACCCGGCTGCTCGTGTCAGCAGAACATGGCCGGCAGCATTCGTCACGTCAACAGAAAGAAAGTCATACGAGGTCTCGGGAAAGATGGCGAATTTCGTCAGAGCGATCACGATACGTTCGCCCCCGAGACAAGTGGAGGGCTTCACCGGTAGCAGCCTGGGGACTCCTCTTGCACAACGCCGCGATGAAGTCCTTTTTCCGGGCGAACCAAATCTGTCGGACAGCAGACGCCGGAAACGACGCGCCGGCCTCGGTTCAGAACGTATGCGTGAATTCTCAGGTAATTTCTTCGTGTGATGAATTATGGGGTATGGTATGGGAAGGGACGTGTCAACGTCAACTGGCAAAAACGTTGGTCCGCGAAGATGGCCGGCGCGAGTGAGGTAAACTTGCCTCAATCACATTGACCTGAGCCAGAACAAAGATGAGCATTTCGCTGCGACAGTCTGTAACACCAGCAGTCAATGGGCGTCGTTCACGTGGCCGTCCAGCGCGGAGCGCGACCGTTGATGCCGCGGCTTTGCTCAAGCATGCACGGAAAGTTTTCGCAAGACGCGGATTTGAGGCGACGAGCGTACGAGAGATTGCGCGCGACGCGGGAGTCGATCCTGCACTGATGGCCCATTATTTTGGCTCGAAGGATGATTTGTGGGCGGCTGTGGTTGACCAGATCGCCACCGAAGCCGTGCCAATGATAGAGGCGATTGCCAATCTCCGAAAGACAGGGTTGTCACGTTGCGAAAGGGTCATGCATGCGCTGACGATACTTGTCGACCGCGTCTTCCTTGAGCCAGATATCGGACTGTTCTTCTCGACCGCCGCAACGGAGCAGGGCGAGCGGCTGACATTTCTTGTAGAGCGACTGGTGCGTCCCCACCACGATGCGATGATTCCGCTGCTTGACGATGCCATGAGATCTGGGGAATTACCGAAAAGCGATCCAGAAGTTGTGTACTGGATGATAGTCAACGCGATCAGCAAGACCGTTTCCTACAGCCACGTGCTCGAGTCATTCTCGTCGCTCCCTGCCCGGCCTCGGGCATTCAAGCGCGCGGTACTCGGGGTGGTGCTAAGCATGCTCGGTCTGAATTCGCAGTGGTGACCGACTGGTTCCTCCGGAAGGTCCAGCGTTCGAGGCGCGTCCGATGATCCGTAGTTTCACGCAAGCGGTGCTCGACGGCCGCTTTGCCTAGGCAGGACGTAGTCCCGGTCGCATCCTCTGGCACCGTGCCTGTTTGCCGTCGTCTCTATTAAATTCATTGACTGCTGAATTATTTGCAGGCAATCTCAACACTCGGACGAACCAGTCGCTGCTGTCCATACCCTGCCGAATTGCCGGCGGCCGCTGACAGAGGCTTGGTATAAGTCAGAATTCATCCGTTCAGTAGCCACACTGGCAGGGAAAGGGAAGCAGATGAAAATCGATGCCGTTGTATCAAACGCCTTTGCGATGCCACTCACGAGTCCCGCATTCCCCATGGGACCGTATCGTTTCGTCAATCGCGAGTTTTTCATCATTACCTATCGAACGGACCCTGACCGTTTGCGCGAAGTGGTGCCCGAACCACTCACGATTACCGAGCCACTCGTTCAGTACGAATTTATCCGAATGGCCGATTCGACGGGTTTCGGCGATTACACAGAGAGTGGTCAGGTGATTCCGGTGGAACACGACGGGGTTCCCGGGAGCTACACGCATGCCATGTACCTGAACGACCATCCGCCCATCGCCGGCGGTTGAGAGCTGTGGGGATTCCCAAAGAAGTTGGCGTCGCCGACGCTTGAAACACACATCGACACTCTCGTCGGTACACTGGATTATGGTCCCGTGAGGGTTGCGACCGGGACGATGGGCTACAAGCATCGGGAACTCGACGTTGTCGAGCAGGCGAAGCGCCTGGCCATGCCCAACTTTCTGTTGAAGATTGTTCCGCATGTCGATGGCTCACCGCGCATCTGTGAGCTTGTTCGTTACTACCTCGAAGACATCACGATGAAGGGCGCGTGGGGCGGCCCTGCCGCGTTGACACTGGCGTCCCACGCGCTGGCGCCAGTTGCGCATTTACCTGTTCTCGAAATCGTGGAGGCCCGGCATCTCATCGCCGATCTCACGCTCGGTCTTGGCGAAGTGGTTCACGACTACCTGACCTGAGTGGTATTTCCGGATGACGTTGTGGAGCGCAAATATGTTGAACGACTTGAGCGGTAAGGTTGCAGTTATCACAGGCGCGGCAAGTGGAATCGGCAAAGAGATTGCGCTGACGCTGTCACAGGCGGGCGCGGCGGTGGTCATTGCGGACCTGAACGAGCACGGTGCAAATATGGTGGCTGAAGAGATCATCGGGCGGGGGGGTAAGGCGATCGGGCTGGCGATGGACGTCACCAGCGAGGACGCGGTGAATCACGGAATTGACCGAGCGGTGTCTGAATTGGGATCGGTGGACATTCTGGTGTCTAACGCGGGCATCCAGATTGTGAACACGATCGAGAGCTATGCGTTTTCTGACTGGAAAAAGATGCAGGCAATTCACGTGGATGGAGCGTTCCTGACCACGAAAGCGGCGCTTAGGCATATGTATCGAGACGATCGCGGCGGGGTGGTGATATACATGGGCTCCGTACACTCACATGAGGCGTCGCCGCTGAAGTCGGCGTATGTAGCGGCCAAGCACGCGTTATTGGGACTGGCGCGAGTACTGGCGAAGGAAGGCGCGAAGCACAACGTTCGATCGCATGTGGTCTGTCCGGGATTCGTGCGCACACCCCTGGTGGACAAGCAAATACCTGAACAGGCCAAAGAGCTGGGAATCAGCGAAGCCGAAGTAGTCAGAAATGTGATGCTGGGTGGCACGGTGGACGGGGTATTCACGACAGTGGAGGACGTAGCGCAGACGGTGCTGTTTCTTTCGTCCTTTCCCACGGCGGCATTCACAGGACAGTCGTTTATTGTCAGCCACGGCTGGTTCATGCAATGACTGAGGGCGCGCGCGCCGCTGGCTTGTGCGCACGAAGTGGACTTGACGGCCCCGAAAGGCGGGCCGACTAACGGCAGGAGGCGCTATCAGTGGCGAATCAGCATGCTGATTTTCTTCTCATCGGAGGCGGGCTGGCAAATGCAATGGCGGCTGAGACGTTAAGGCGGGAGGGTGCGACGGGTTCCGTCCTGCTGGTTTCGGCCGAACAACGGTTGCCTTACCACCGACCCGCCCTGTCGAAACGTTACCTGCTAGGCGAGGCGGATGACGTGCAGATCTTTGTGCATTCCGAACAATTTTACCGGGAGCATGAAATCGGTCTTGCGCTGGACACTCGGGTGGTATCTGTCAATCCTGCTGAGCAACACATTGAGACAAGTGACGGCCAGGAAATCGGGTACGGGAAACTTCTAATAGCAACTGGTGTTCGGCCGAAGCGATTCGTTGGGCGGGGTGCCAGTCTCGGCAGGGTTTATACGCTCCGTTCGGTAGAGGATGGCTGGGCAATCAGGCAAGCAGCATCAGATGCCGAAAGCGTGGCTATTGTCGGCGGCAGTTTTCTGGGCATGGAGCTTGCCATGTCGCTACGTGAACTTGGCCTGAATGTAACGGTGATCGAGAGGGACGACCGCTTGCTCAGGCATCTCGAATCGGACAAGCTGGCGGAGTTTTTCAGGCGGCATGCGCAAGCATACGGAGTCTCGGTTCGCCTCGGCGACGGAATCGTGGCACTTTATGGTGACCGTGACGTGAAGGAAGTCGAAACCTTTTCCGGTGCACGTATAGCCTGTGACTTCGTGGTTGCCTGTGTCGGCGTCGAGCCTGCTACGGAATTCCTGGGCGGTAGTGGGATTGCTCTGGAGGCGCGACGGATCGTCGTCGATGAGCAATTGAGAACCAGTGTCGCTAACGTTTTTGCAGCTGGGGATGCAGTGAGTTTTTTTGATCCGGTATTTCAACGCCGTCGGCATATCGAGCACTGGGATAACGCTGTGAAGCAGGGACGCCTGGCCGCCATGAACATGCTTGACAAGCGCATGCGATACGACCAGGTGTCTTATTTTTTCTGCGAAGTCGGCGATATCAGCTTCGATGTACTTGGAGATCCCTTAGATACGGACGAGCGGATTGGCCGAGGAGCGTTAGACCAACGTTCCTTTGCACAATTTTATCTGAAAAACGACGTACCTCGTGCTGTTTTCTCGTTCGGCCGTCCGCCCAGCGAAACCCGCCTGGTCGAGGGGCTCATTCGCTACCGAACGAATGTGCATGATGAAAAGGAGAGGCTGCACGACCCCGATTTCGTGCTCGATCAGTTGGCCAGCCAGACGGTCCTGATTCTTCAGGGCGGTGGAGCACTTGGGGCGTTCGAGTGTGGCGTTGTTCGGGCGCTCGAGCAACACCAGATATACCCGCAAATAGTGGCGGGTATATCTATTGGTGCGCTTAATGGCGCAATCATTGCCAGCAATCCGCGCAATGCAACCGCCGCACTCGAATCGTTCTGGTCCGAACTTCAGGTCGCATCACCACAGATGCCTTCGGAAGAGCTAAGGCGTGCGACGACTGCCATGCAGATCCTGCAATTCGGTGTGCCCGAATTCTTCCGGCCGCGTTGGATGTTTTCGTTCGACAGGCCTTGGGTAGCGCCCTGGAACTGGACAAGTTTCTACGATACGACGCCGATGAAACGGCTGCTGACGAAATACGTGGATTTCCAGGCGCTCGGGACGAGCCCGGTACGGCTGCTGGTGGGCGCAGTCAATGTGCTGAACGCAGAGCTTGAGGTATTCGACAGTTACGTTGACGAACTGACACCAGACCATATCCTTGCCAGCGGAAGTTTGCCGCCAGGATTTTCCTGGACGTTCGTGAATGGCAAACCGTATTGGGACGGAGGCGTTGTCAGCAACTCCCCGCTTGATCTCGTGATCGATCGCTGCGGTCCGGATGGGAAACGCGTTTTCATCGTAGATCTGTTCGCTGGGGAAAAAGCGTTACCGAAGAACATGATGGAAGTGATGGCACGCCGCGACGAGATCGTCTATTCGGAGAGGGTGCGTAACGATCTGCGCACGCGCGAATTGACGGATGCTTATCGTGGCTTGATCCGGACCATTCTTGACCAGCTTGAGCCGGCTGTCAGGGAAAAAATTACGCAACGGCCCAGATACATTCAACTGATGGGCGATGGTGTACAGACGAGCGTCGTGCGATTTGTGCGTGAGGGACCACCAGGTGAGCCGTCTTCGCGGGATTATGACTTCTCTGATGTCGCGATTCAGCTTAACCAGGCGCGCGGATACGAACACGCGATGAACGTCCTTGCTCGCAAGGATCCGGGCGAATCGCTGAAACGATTGCAGGTTCAGGAGACCTCGACCGATTTCCATCTTATTAAAAAACCCGATGTCATCGTGCGTTAGCGGAAGGGGATGTTGCCACGCGGCCTGTGGTGAAGAGCGGAGCGCATCAGCGATTCAGGTGCCGGGTCTCGGGCCGAAAGAGAACGTTTGCAATACCGACAGTGATCGACTGTGGGCCGACACCGACTAACGGTATTGCTGATCTTCAGGTAGGGCTGAACATAATGAAGCGTGACCAGCTAGAAAAGCGAATTGTGATTGTAGGTGGTGGGGTTGCAGGTCTGGAGATTGCCACTGCGCTGGGAAGGAGCCGGGCTCACCGGCGCTGTGGACCGTCGGTAATGCTGATCGACCGTGATTCGGCCCACGTATGGAAACCAATGCTGCACACTATTGCGGCGGGAACCCGTGATATCTCGCAGCAGCAGACACCATATGCTGCACAGGCTCGCGACGCCGGATTTGAGTATCAGCCAGGGGAAATGTGTGGTCTGGATCGGTCCCGGCGCGAGATTTTAATCGCGGCGTTGCACGCGCCCTATGGCCGTTTGCTCGTCCCAGCGCGGCGGCTCGCCTATGACATATTAATCATGTCTGTGGGCAGCGAAGCCAATGATTTTGGTACACCAGGTGTACGCGACCACTGCTTCAAAATCGATTCCCGTTTGCAGGCGGATGCGTTCAATCATGAAGTTCGAATCCGCATGCTCCAGTGCCTTGCGCAGGACGAGGACTTGTCGATTGCGATCGTGGGCGGAGGGGCGACCGGTGTCGAACTCGCGGCCGAGCTGGTGCAACTCACTCAAATTGCGGCAGCATACGGGGCAAAGTCGTTGGCGTCGCGCATCGACATTTCCCTCATCGAAAGCGGGCCACGGCTACTCGCAGCATTCCCGACGGACATCTCAGCAGCGACGCAGCAGAAGCTCGCGGCTCTCGGGATCAGGATATTGACTTCGACAAAGGTCACTGCGGCTACGGAGGATGGTTTTACTCTGGGGGACGGCGGGCGACTGTCTGCATCGTTGAAGGTGTGGGCTGCGGGCGTAAAGGCGCCAGAGTTCCTCTCGAACATGGATGGCCTCGAAACGACGCGGGGCAATCAGCTTGCAGTGCTGCCGTCCCTTCAAACAACACGGGACGCGAATGTGTACGCAATTGGAGACTGTGCGAGCCTGACGTTGCCCGGCGCTCAGCGTCCATTGCCGCCGACTGCCCAGGTCGCTCATCAGCAGGCGCAACATCTGATTCAGTACTTACCTTCCGCCGGTCTGCGTGGATACCGAGTTCCAGATTTTTTATATCGGGATTTCGGCTCTCTTGTGTCGCTGGCTGACTACGATGCCTATGGCTCATTGGGTAAGTTCGGCCTGTTCAAGGGAGCGACAATTCATGGTCGCCTCGCACAGTTGAGTCACGCAATGCTGTATCGCCAGCACCAGGCTCGACTGTATGGATTTTGGCGAGGGGGCTTGGTCTGGTTCGTTGATCGATTGAATACCCGTCTGCGCGCTCCGATCCGGCTGGATTGATGTTGAACGTGCATGCGAAGAACGACCTTGCGTGACGGCACCGTCTCCCGTACGTGTTCAGGCGCGAGCTGAGCACCCTGATTATCTTTCAGGTTTAGTGAATCCCGGTCCGACCTGTGTCTTGTCACCACCCTATTACCGGCGCGACCTTTCATCAACCCCATTTCTGTCGAAGCAGGAGAAACTGAATGTCGCGAATGATGATGCCGAGGAAGATCATCGCCTTACTCTATGTCATGGCAAGCGCGATGACGACGTCACATGCCATTGCACAAATTGCACCACAGACGTCACCCTTGCCGCCTTCAGAGTTATATGGCGCGCTGTATCGCGAAGTCGAGCTCGCGCATCTCTATCCCGACAGCAAGACGTTCGCCGACATGGTGCCGAAGATGTCGCCGCAACAGGTGATGTCCGACTACGCAAAGCGTACGCAGTCATCCGATCTCGGGACGTTTATCGCATCGCACTTCACGCTGCCGTCGCGCGACGTGAAAGGCTATGCATCCGATCCCCGGCAAAGCGTGACCGGACATATCGACACCTTGTGGACGGTCCTGCGCCGCAACCCCGATGCACAGGCGAGTCCGTGGTCGTCATTGCTGCCGCTTCCGTATTCGTATGTCGTGCCGGGCGACCGTTTTGACGAGATCTACTACTGGGACTCGTACTTCATCATGCTGGGCCTGAAACAGAGCGGTCAGCGCGAACTGATGAGAAACGAACTGGACAACTTCGCGACGTTGATCGACCGATACGGTCACATTCCGAATGGCAATCGCAGTTATTACCTGAGCCGCTCGCAGCCGCCGTTTTTCGCGCAGATGGTCCAGCTCGCCGCCGACACGGAGGGCGCCGCAACGTTCGTCCGCTATCTTCCCGAACTGGAGAGGGAATATGCATACTGGATGGACGGTGCTGACAAGCTTGCGCCGGGCCAGTCGGTCCGACATGCCGTGCGTCTGGAAGACGGCGCGCTGCTGAACCGCTACTGGGACGACCGCGCCGCGCCGCGCGACGAGTCGTATCGTGAAGACATGGAGACGGCGCAACAGATGCCCGGCCGCAATGCGCAGGACCTGTGGCGCAATCTGCGCGCGGGCGGCGAAACAGGCTGGGACTTCAGCTCGCGCTGGTTCGCGGATGGCGAGTCGCTGTCGAGCATCGAAGTGACGTCCATCGTGCCGGTCGATCTCAACAGTCTCCTGTACGACCTGGAGCGCACGCTTGCGCACGGGTATCGCATCAAGGGCGATGCCACGAATGCGGAAGCGATGGAGCAGCACGCCCGCCAGCGCGCGGATGCCATTTGCGCGCATTTGTGGGACCCGCAACTGAACGCCTTCGGCGACTATCAGTTCGTCTCCCGTCTGTTGACGCATCGGTTGAGCGCGGCGACGGTCTATCCGCTGTACATGGGCATCGCGACGAAGGCGCAGGCGGTGGCCGTGGCGTCGACCGTTCGCAGCCGTTTGTTGCGCGCGGGCGGCCTCGCGACGACGACGGTCCGCTCCGGGCAGCAATGGGATGAGCCGAATGGCTGGGCACCGCTGCAGTTTCTCGCCGTGATGGGACTACGCCGCTACGGTCAGGACGCGCTGGCGAAGCAGATCGCGGAGCGCTGGATCCAGAACGATGTGGCCTACTATCGGCACACCGGCAAGCTCGTCGAAAAGTACGATGTCGATGCGAAAGCGGGTTCATCGTCGGCCGGCGGCGGCGAATATCCCCTCCAGGACGGCTTTGGCTGGACCAATGGCGTGTTGCGCACGCTGATGGTGATGTACCCGCATGCGGCAGGAACGACGACCCGGCCGATCGATATGCCATCTGGCGCAGTGGGAGTCGCGGACGCGGCAGCATCGGCGGCGCAAGCACCGAAGACAACGCATCGGCTGAGTCCCTCGATGGACGCCCGATAGGCGAACGGTCACATCGCAGCCGTGCGGCGTAATGCCGTATCATTGAGCGCGCTGTGCGAAGCCGCTGATCACGCAAACTCGAGCGTGCTTCCCGCCGCGCGACATCGTTTTGTACAGGGCGTGGGCTACGGCGGCGAGCAGACCGGCGAGCGTTTTTTCATCGGAGCTAAAGCGCGAAGCGCGCTATGCCGGTGCTGATCGTCGCCATGGTTTCCACACACCGCCGACCGATCGCGATAAGGCGGTAAGCAACCCTTCGGGTACACCGGTGTATGCGCCGCCAGCGGCGGAAAGCGCGGAACGACCAACGGCTTCGGCAAAATCTTTCACGCGGGCGCATGCTCCGCGCCGTCACGAGAAATGCAGAGGTAGTTCGGATGCGTGGGCTGACGAACCACAAATCGTGGGCAGCGCGCTGTATAGCTCAGTGGGCGGCTGCGGATGCATCGCCCGCCCCCCTGACCGGCCGTGTGATCCAGATCAGCGGAATGATCGCCACGAATATGAGTGAGGACAAGAAGAAAAAGTCGTCGAGTCCCATCACGGCCGCCTGGCTATTAACTCCGGCGTCGAACAACGCATGCGCGGCTTGAGGGTCGAGACCCAACAACGACTCGGTTGTTCCAGCCGATTGCATGAAGACGGGATTGTAGATGCTTGCCTGCTCAGTGAGGCGTACGTGATGAAGTGCAATCCGGTTATTCCAAACGGTACCGGCGATCGATGTGCCTGCTGCGCCACAGAAGATTCGCGCGAAGTTCGATAGTCCAGCCGCGGCAGCGATGCGTTCAGGCGGAAGTCCGGAAAGAATGATGGAGGCGAGTGGTACGAACCAGAGTACAGTTGGGATTCCCTGTAGCAATGTCGGTAGCGCCAGATGCAAGAAATCTACATTAGTTACATACTTAGAGCGCATGAAAAAGATCGCACTAAAGCCTGCGAATGCAAGTGTGCTCAATACGCGTGCATCGACGTGGCGCATCGCGCGGCCCATGAACGGTGACAGAATCACCGCAAAAATTCCGACGGGCGCCGTGGCGAGGCCAGCGTCGAAGGCTTTGTAACCAAGATACTCCTGCATCCACTGCGGCAGCAGCACGAGGTTCCCGAAATAGAGGGCGTATGACACTGAGATCGCTATAGTG
The DNA here is from genome assembly GCF_031450875.1 of Caballeronia sp. LZ001. Lineage (NCBI taxonomy): Bacteria > Pseudomonadati > Pseudomonadota > Betaproteobacteria > Burkholderiales > Burkholderiaceae > Caballeronia > Caballeronia sp. LZ001. Next base: position 4,692,067 of record NZ_JARTVX010000004.1, read on the forward strand.
CCGCCTGTGAAATTTCGTCGCGCAAACAGACGGAGGTCTACCACGGGGTGTTCCTCGGTCAGTTCCCAGATCATAAAGAACGCAAAGCTCACAAGGGCGACGACGCACAACGTGACTATCAGAGACGAGGAGAACCAGTCCAGATCGCGACCTTTGTCCAGCATGATCTGCAGCGCGCCGACCCAAATAATTAGCAGAAGCAGGCCGACGGTGTCGATTGGTAGCTTGCGCGTGGTGGTTTCGCGTTTTCGGTAGATCGACCAGATGACGAATGCTGCGAACATGCCAACGGGGATGTTCACGTAGAAGATCCATGACCAGCTATAGTTGTCGGTGATCCAGCCACCGAGAAGCGGCCCTGCGATCGGACCCACCGTAGCAGTCATGGCCCATAGCGCGAGCGCCATATTGGCTTTGTGCTTCGGATATGAGCCGAGCAAGATCGCTTGCGATAGTGGGATAAGCGGCCCCGCCACCACACCCTGCAGGATACGTGCGGCGAGCAGGAACGGCAAACTCGGGGCGATTCCGCAGAGCCAGGAGGCGAGTACGAACATCAGTATCGCGCCAACGAACAGACGGACCTGCCCGAAGCGTTCAGTGAACCAGCCTGTTAGCGGGATTGAGATTGCATTGGCTGCCGCGAAGATCGTGATAACCCAGGTCCCTTCATCTACAGAAACGCCGAGGTTTCCCGACAGATCCGGCACGGCCACGTTCGCAATTGACGTGTCCAGCACTGTCATAAACGTAGCGAGCGCGACCACGAAGGTCGCGATGACGAGCTGGGCGCCGGCTAGGGGCGGATAGGGAGGCGTGGGCTCGACGGGAACATTGTCCTCCGGTGTCGAGGTCATACAGCGTTCCTCGCTGGCGCAGCATATACATGGGTACCGAGCGTGCGGCGGCGGGGTATCTGGTACGAATACATAATATATTCAGCGAATGATGAATTGTTCATGCTATGTGACATGTCTCTGTGACGTCAAGCAATTCACCCAATCTCCGGCTGAGCGAGACTGCAGCAAGAACCACTTGCAGCATCGATCAGCTTGGCATGTCGGGAAGGCCGGCACAGGGCGGGCTGTTCGCTCAACGCGTCGAAACTCCCGTTGGAACGCTTTGTACGCGATCGCCGTTTGCTGCAGTGGATTGGCGAGGCCATTGAATCGCCACTGCTGTGAATCGCGTTGAACCCCGGCGCTCCGTGGCGAGGGAAGATGAGCCAGTCCACAGAGAGCATGCAACGACGGTTCGTGATGGTTCTCTGAACCACACGCCGGGAACGGTGAGTCAGTGTAGTCAAGCGACCGATTTTTGCGCACTTGGTATGGCACCTGCCGATGCTGGGCGAAAATCGTTTCCTTTTCTTTCTCGACCATCGGGTTCTCACGCCGTTCGGACTCCAGCGCAAGATTCGATCCGTCGATAGTCTGCTGATCTCAGTTCCTGTTCTTCTGCCAAAAGCTTTTTCGGTATGGTTTCCTGCAGGAGCCTGACGAAGCTCCTGATCTTTGCATCCAGATGTTCCCGCGATGCGTACAGTGCGTAGAGGTTTTGGGCTTGCAGTAACACGTCTGGCAGCAGCTGAATGAGCGACCCGTCACGAATACCCTGCAGTGCGGCGGAGGCTGACAGCACGCCGACGCCCGCTCCGGCTTTGACCGCTTCAGTGAGAGCTTCAGCAACGTTCACTTTGATTGGAGCAATACGATGTGGATGAAACACCAACGTCTCTAGCCCACCAAATATCCAGGGGATGCAAGAGCCATCTTGTGCAATGAGCTGCACGCAGGTATGGCATGCAAGATCCGAAAAGGATGTTGGCTTTCCGTGCTTGGACAGATATCGCGGCGCAGCGCAAATGATCCCCCGAATGATGCCGATGCGTTGCGAGACCAATGATGAATCTTTCAGGCCAGATGCGGCTACGATCGACACATCAAAATCTTCTTCGATGAGGTCGGGACTGCGTTGCGCGAGAACCATTTCTACTTCAACGTCGGGGTAGTTCTGCGTGTACTGCACAACGGCGGGCGTGAGATAGTGCTGACCGATACCGGTCGTAGCATGAACGCGCAGTTTCCCGGATGGCTGGACCCTGGCATTGGCCGCTTCCGCATCGGCGCGGTCGACTAGATTCAGGATCTGTTCACAGTGACGTAAATAGCGTCTTCCCGGCTCGGTGAGCGATATCTGCCGGGTTGTCCGGTTGACCAGGCGGGTTTGCAGACGCTTTTCCATCATCATGATGGCACGCGAGACTGCAGCAGTGCTCAAGTTGGCTCGTCGCGCGGCGTTAGCGAATCCACGAGCTTCCGCAACGAGGGCAAATATCCGCATGCTGTCGAGTTTATCCACGAGACCGATCCATGTGTCCGACAAAGGAGGCGCTGCTGACGCATCGTAGTTGTGAGAATTAATTCTCCGGATGATGAATTACATTTTAATTGACGTAGCGTATTCATGTCAATCGCACAAGTAATGCCTTGCGGAAGTCAAGCTGTGAGAGGTGGCCTCACTCGTTCGAACGGTCGTTTGAGATTTTTAAGTGGAACATATGCCTTATCCGGTGTGCGGTAACACCGGGCTCGAATAAGGCTGTTTCCGGTTGTACAGACGATGTAGTCGTCGATGGAGTGCCGGGCATGGCGGGCCGATTCATAAGCCCTCAAATAAACCTAATTGTACTTGATGCTTCGCCACCCCTTTCGACAAAGACGTTGTCGCGCCCGGCTTCTTGGCGTCCATCGACAGGCGGATGTTGCGGCCGAGCACCGCCTCGGTGGACACGCCCGCCGTGACTGGCTGCTATCGGTGTTCACGATGTCCGGCAGCCGGTAGCGGGCACCAGCAGTTCGGGGACGCCGCCGATGAACGCCAGCGCGTCGCACAGATCGCCGATCCAGTCGGCCATCGCCTCAGATTGCGTCGCGCACGCGAACGTGTTGTTCGAGCACCGAGCACGGCGACGAACACGTGGGTCTGGAATGCGACGCCGTTGCGCGCGAGGATCGGCGCGCTGGGCCCGGCGAAGTCGGCGAACAGATTCTCGCCGGCGCAATGCTTCTGTCGCATCGAGCGCGTGAGCGAGGCCGACCAGTCCTTGTACTTCTGGGAGAACTGCGTGCAGCGATAGGTCCGCAGGCCGGGATTGCCTTGGACGTATTCCTCCCAGAGCAGTTGCAGCGTGACGCAGTTGCGGCGCAGATCTCGGTGCAGTGCGGGGTAATCGGGCTCGATGCGCCGGGATGCTGCTACCTAGGGAGTGGTCGCCGCAGGCTGAGGCGCGCGTCCAGCTCGTCGTCTGACAGCGCTTCGGTCGCTGCTCAATCAAGTCCTGCCTGCGTCGCCTGAGAAGCAATCTTCGACACCGCGCCGACGCTGATGCCGATGGCCCTGCTGATCTGCCGGTGGTCAGGCCACGCGCCCGCTTCAGCCGCAGGACTGCCTTCAATTTGCGCATGCTCATCCGAGGTGTCGGCATCGGCCTGCCGTACGTGAAATCGAGGTACGATTATTCGTAAGCGGTCCACGAGCGACGCCCGTCAGAGTAAGGCGATTGATCGGCTCGGCAGGAGTTGATATGGATCAGCGGAGATCGACAGGCATGCGCCAAGGCAGCAACGCGTCGTAGTCGTCAGCGGTCTTCGCTAGAGGCAGACGCTGGAACAGCCACGTGAGGTAGCGGTAGGGATCGATGCCGTTGGCCTTTGCCGTTTCGACCAAGGTATAAAGATTGGCACTTGCGTTCGCGCCGTCGACTGTGTCGCTGAACAGCCACGAGCGGCGTCCCAGACAGAATGGACGAATCGCATTTTCACAAGCATTGTTGCTGACGGGCCAATCTGCCGCGCGTCAAACAAGATGAGAGCCGTGCGTCAATCAGGATGAGAGTAATGGCGTTGCGGCAGCGGTGAAGGGCATAGCCCGGAACCGCTGTCGCGACGCCGCGCCAAAGGAGTCTGCCCCGCTGCTGGGGTGCCTTATTGGTGGTCGCGGTAAATCGGGTATGAACAGCTCTTTCGTGTAGCGAACGGAGGCTGCGTTGCCCGGCCGACACATCAACGACCATCAGATGAGGCTCTACATGAAGTACAGACTCAAGGAAGGACCGGCTCAAGCGGCTGCGCGCGCCGGGTTCAGCGCCGCCACGGGGTATCGCATCGATCAGGACCGGCGACTGCCATCACAGAAGAAGGCGCCACGTGCGCGTCGTCGTCCCGATCCCTTGGCGGCAATCTTCGACACCGAGATCGTGCCGCTGCTCCAGTCCGCTCCCGGCATTCGACCGATAGCCGTGCTGGACGAGATGCTTCGGCGCCATCCCGACCTCCCGGGCAACGTGCGCCGCACTCTGGAGCGCCGTATTCGCGACTGGCGTGCACTCCATGGCGAGGAGCATGACGTTATGTTCCGTCAAGTACACGAACCCGGTCATCTCGGATTGTCCGACTTCACCGAAATGGACAGCCTAAGCATTACCGTGGCGGGTCTCGCGCTTGACCACCGCCTCTATCACTTCCGGCTGGCGTGCTCGGGCTTCGAGCACGCTCACGTCATTCTCGGCGGCGAGAGCTATGTCGCGCTGGCTGAAGGGCTGCAGAACGCCATTTGGGCACTTGGGGGCGCGCCGCGCGAACACCGCAGCGACAGCCTGTCGGCGGCGTTCCGCAATCTCGATGCCGACGCGCGCAAGGATCTGACCACGCGTTACGATGCGCTGTGCGCCCACTACGGCATGCAGCCCACACGCAACAACCGTGGCGTTGCCCACGAGAACGGCTCTATCGAGAGCCCTCATGGCCACCTCAAGAGCGCGGTGCGTGATGCGTTGCTTCTGCGCGGCAGTCACGACTTCGAGAATCTCGGTTCTTATCGCCGCTTCATCGACGAGATTGTCGGTCGAATCAACGCGCGCAACGGCAAACGCATCGAACTCGAGCGGGCACTTCTTCAGCCGCTTCCGGTCCAGCGTACGTCTGATTACGAGGAAACGCGCGTGTACGTCACGGCCACCTGCGGCTTCGTCCTGCGCAAGGTGTTTTACACCGTCCCGTCACGGTTGATCGGCCATCACCTGCGCGTACGGCTGTACGACGACCGGCTGGAACTGTTTCTGGGCGGCACAGCCCTCATGACACTGCAGCGCGGCCGCGCGGGTCCCAATGGCAAGCACGGCCACGTCATCAACTACCGGCACGTCATCCACGCGCTGCGCCGCAAGCCCATGGCGCTGCTCAACCTGGTCTACCGCGATCAGATCTTTCCGCGCGAGGCATATCGACTGACCTTCGATCGCCTGCTTGAGCAGCTTTCGCAGCGCCAAGCATGTAGGACCATGGTTGAACTGCTCGGCCTGGCCCACGAGCACAACTGCGAAGCGCAACTGGCCCAGGCGCTGCATGTGAACTTTCGCCGTTAAGGAGCCAAACCGTTTTCGGCATAAAGGCGCCAGGGAGTTTTCGGCGTTTAGGCGCCGCAAGTTTTTCGGCATATAGGCGCCAGTAGATTTTCGCCGTAAAGGCGCCACTGGCGTCTGAGTCGGGCGCTCGAACTTCACCAACCGCTACTCTGCCGGCACGCATTTGCTCCGGAGGGTGGCTTGAAGAGGAAGTTCGAGATGTACCAATATCGACAGGTTCTGGTGCGAATGCGCCAGGGTGACTCCGACCGGGATATCGACCGGTCGAAGATCATGGGCCGTAAGAAGCTGGCAGCCGTGCGGGAGATCGCAACCGAGCGCGGGTGGCTTTCTCCGGACAACGCTCTGCCGGATGACGCGCAGCTTGCTACAGCGTTCAGCCACAAGGAGTTCCTGCCCGCGAGCTGTATCTCGTCGGCCGAACCGTGGCGCGAACAGATTGCCCAGTGGCACGACGCGGGCGTCCCCGGCACGACGATTCACAGCGCGCTGGTGCGCAACCACGGCTACACGGGAAGCTACTCATCCGTCTACAGGCTACTTCAGCAATTGAAGGCGGAGCTCACGCCGGATGTTCCGATGCGGCTTGAGTTCAAACCCGCAGAAGCCGCGCAAGTTGATTTCGGCGCAGGTCCGACCATCACCGATGCACACACCGGCGAGGTCCACAAGACGTGGTTCTTCGTGATGACGTTGTGCTGGTCGCGGCATCAATACGTTGAGTTTGTCCGCGATCAGAGCGTCGACACATGGTTGCTATGTCACCGTCACGCCTTCGAGTGGTTCAATGGCGTAGTGGGCCGCGTCATCATCGATAACCCCAAGTGTGCCATCGTCAAGGCCTGCATCTACGAACCCGAAGTCCAGCGCGCTTACGCGCAATGCGCCGAAGGGTATTCGTTCAAGGTCGATCCGTGTCCGCCGAGGGACCCGGCTAAAAAAGGAATTGTCGAGTCGGGCGTCAAATACGTGAAGTCGAGTTTCCTTCCTCTTCGCGAATTCCGTGACCTTGACGACGCCAACCGGCAAGCGCGAGCCTGGGTGATGCACGAGGCCAGCACCCGGACGCATGGCACGACGCGCGAAGTGCCGCTCAAGCGTTTCGAGGATGTCGAACAGGCGCTGTTGCAGCCGCTTCCCGATGTGCCGCCCGAGCTGGCAACCTGGGCGCGCGTGAAGGTTCATCGCGACGCCCATGTGCAATTCGAGCGCGCCTACTATTCTGTGCCGTTCCGGCTTGCCGGTAAAGATCTGTGGCTCAAGGCGACCGCCACCATGGTGCAGCTCTACTACGAGCACGAACTGTCGGCATCGCATGTCCGCCAGACTACGCCAGGAACGCGTATCACTGTGGCCGATCACATGCCGCCAGCAGCACAGGCCTGGCAAATGCACGACACCCAATGGTGTCTGAGAGAAGCACAACGTATCGGGCCGTCATGCTACGCGCTTGTTCACACGCTCTTCGGCGATCAGGTTCTCATCAAGCTGCGCGCCGTCCAGGGCGTGCTGCGCTTCGCTCAGCAGTTCGGCGCATCGCGCCTGGAGGCGGCCTGCCGTCGCGCGAATCACTTCGGCACGCCGAGCTACAAAGCCGTCAAGCTGATCTTGCAGAAAGGCCTCGATCAGACCTGGCTGTCGATTGAACCTGTTGAGTCAGGCTCGACCACCTACACCCACGGCGGCCGCTTCTGCCGCGATACCCAGACTCTCCTGATCCATTGAACATGAATCCAATTCCCGAACTCACGTCTTCTCTTAAGCAATTGCGACTGTCCGGCATCCTCGACACGCTCGAAGCACGCAACCGTGAAGCCATCGACCGTAAGCTCGCCTATACCGATTTCCTGACGTTGCTTATCCAGGACGAGATCGCACGGCGCGATCATCGAAAGCTCGACGCCCGCATGCGCCGCGCGAACTTCCGTGGACAGAAGACAATGGAAGGTTTCGACTTCGACCGGCTACCCAATCTTAATCGCGCCGTCGTCCATGATCTCGCGACCTGTCGCTTCATCGATGAGAAGGTCAGCGTGCTGATCGCCGGTCCTTGCGGAACAGGCAAAAGCCATCTGGCGCAGGCACTGGGCCACTCCGCCGCCCGGCAAGGTCACGATGTCCTGTTCATGACTCAGACTCGGCTTCTCAGCACGCTACGCAACGCGCAAGCCGTGGGCTCCTACGAACGGCGATTCCAGGCGCTTGCCAAGGTGCCGTTGCTCATCATTGACGACTTTGGACTGAAACCCATGCGCACGCCCGAAGACGAAGACTTCCACGATCTGATTGCCGAGAGGTACGAGCGTACATCGACTGTCTTAACAAGTAATTTGGATTTTACGGAATGGGGCGACGCGTTCGCGACCAACAAAATGCTCGGCGCTGCAACGCTTGATCGCTTGCGACACGCGGCATACCGCGTCGTGCTCGACGGCGAGAGCTACCGTGTTCCACGCCCGATGCCCGAGAGCAACAAATCAGCACTTGCGAAAGGAGGTAAAAACAAGGATTCTTGATCCCCGTTCGAGCCCCGAATCAGGCGCCTTTCGCTGGCGCCATTGCGCCGAAAACACCCGGCCCCTTTACGGCGAAAAGCAACACTGCAGCAGTGCTTGGACGATGGACAGTTTCCCGAGCTGGACGCACTGTGTTCGCGTTTCGAAGCGAAGCGTACGAACAGCATGCCGGAGGTGAACGTCCAACTGGCACCGCTGAGCGACTACGAAGCCCTGCTTGATATGGAAACGGGGGTGACGCAATGAGCTTCGACATTGACGCCCCCCGCCTGTCGCTGCTGCTCAACGATTTGCGGCTGCCCGCCATCAAGCAGATCTGGTCCAGCTTTGCCGAGCGTTCCGACACGGAAGGATGGCCGGCAGCGCGCCTGCTGATGGCCCTAGCCGAACACGAGATCGCCGAGCGCGATCGACGCCGAGTCGAACGTCACCTCAGGGACGCGAAGCTGTTACCAGGCAAGACACTGGAGAACTTCGATTTCGACGCGGTGCCGATGGTGTCGCGCGCGCACGTCTCGGCGCTTTGCGCGGGCGACGGCTGGTTGCGTAACGGCACCAACCTGATTCTTCTAGGGCCGAGCGGAGGCGGCAAATCGCACTTGTCGTCGGCGATCGGACTAAGCCTGCTGGAGAAGGGCTGGAAGGTCTTCTTCGCTCGCACTACCGACCTCGTGCAACGGTTGCAGGTTGCGCGCCGCGAGCTCGCGCTTGAGTCAGCCATCAACCGGCTGGATCGCTTCGACCTGGTCATCCTGGACGATTTCGCCTATGTCAGCAAAGATCAGGCGGAGACGTCGGTGCTGTTCGAACTCATCAGCGCCAGGTATGAGCGCCGTTCCCTTTGCATAACGGCCAACCAACCGTTTGGCGAATGGGACAAGGTCTTCCCCGACCGGGCCATGACGGTGGCCGCTGTCGACCGGTTGGTCCACCACTCGACCATCTTTGAGTTGAACGTCGAAAGCTACCGTCGCCGTACGGCCCTGCAGCGCAAGCAGCACGGACCAGGACGCCCGGCCAGTCGAGCAACACCAAAGAACGTCGGCGTGCCAGCTACCCAAGAGCATCAGCACGGCATCGACCTCACCGAATAACCCGCTGCTCTCATCCTGATTGACGCGCGGCTCGCAGGCAAAGCTAGCCCGCGTCAATCAACCCCGTCATCACCCTCCACGCCACCACATTCTCATCCTGATTGTCGCGCAGCCAGAATAGCCGCGGCGTCCCCATCACACAGCAATCCTCATTGACTGGTCGCTTCAACTTGATTGTCGCGCGACACCCAAACGCCCGCGTCAATCAACAAACGCTTGCCAGCGTCAATCAACATCGGCATCATCATTTCTGCCGCGACATTCTCAACTTGATCGTCGCGCGTCTCTCATCCGGATTGTCGCGCCACACCAATCGCCGTTCTCGATGTAACGGATTAACTTTGGCCATTGCGCACGTAGATAGGTTAGCCCTTTGCCGAGGAGGCTTTTGGGTACGACGGCGTGCGACTGCTCGAGCATCAGCGCGTGTATCGCTTCGAATACGCGCGCGCTGTACCGTCGTCGCAGCCGCTGCCGTCGCTGCGCAGACCACGTTTCGCTCCGCGCTTCGGCGACGAACAGTTGGCCGATCAATTTGATGAAGCGTGTGGCAAGCAGGTTGGGAGTTCGTGCCGCCTTGGGCACACTGTCCTCTGCTTTGACGAAGTACCGCCTTACATGAACCCAGCATCCAAGGTGCACGAGCCCATAGCGCTTGGCGATATCGTTGTACGGTTCGTATCCATCCGTCATCATGACCGCGCCCGGTCGGATGCCGGTGAACAGCTTCTCGCCCAATTTCGTGCCACGTCCCGGCGTATAGGTGAAGCAGCGAACGGGCACACCCGACCCGCTCATCTGCGCCCACAGATAGCTCGTCGTTTGTGCTCGGCGACCTTCCTCTTTGAGCACTTGGAGCGTCGTCTCGTCGCAATAGATCATTCCGGCGTCAAGCAGCGCGTCGCGCAGCAGGTTGATCACGGGCTGCGCCGCAAGACCTACGCGGACCATGCTCGCCGCAATCGTGTTCGACGAGATATCGCCGCCAAAGCGACGTAGCAGGCCAGCTTGGCGATACAGAGGCATGCCGAACTGGTACTTGCCCGTAGCGATCCACGCCAGCGCCGACTCAGTCAACAGTCCACGCGGGATGATTCGCGCAGGTGCTGGCGTGACCCTAATACCGAGGTCACAGCACGGGCAGGCATACTTAACGCGCTGGTGTTGGATCACGCGAAGCTGCTCCGGAATCACGTCGAGCTGCTCGCTGATTTCCACCCCGAACTCGACGAGCGCATGTCCGTCGTTCATGCAGAAGCGCTCGGCTTCGGGCAATTCGTGCCGCACAACTTCGCGCGGCAGGTTAGGATCGAGCGGCTTGCGATGACCGCGTCTCTTGCGCGTGTGTGCCGAAACCATCGACTCAGGCGAGTCTTCCTGTGCCGGGGTTGCGTTTGCGCTGAGCGCCTCGGCTTCGTTGAACAGGCCGGGTTGATCTGAATCTTGCGCTTCACTCTTTGCGCGTAAGCGCTCGTTTGAGCACACCGGATGCGGATGTCTATCAACGCGTCGTCGAGATGTTGCTCAGGGGTCGAGGGTTTTTAGATAGCGCCGCTCTCTTTCAAGCTCTTCCTCAAGTTGGCGCCGATGCTCCGTAAAGGAGCAGAGGATGTCCCGCATGATGCACAGGAGCTGTTCTGATTGCGACGAATCTCTTCCGCATTCCTTCTGGTCGGTAACGCGCTTTTCTTGCAGCGCGATTCGCTGCAGCGCTTCCGTGATATGACGATCCGCAAGCACTAGCGCGGATTCTTCGTTCGTCAGGAGAGGCATGGTGACCGCCGGTCTCGAGTCGCAGCAGGGGCATCGCTGTGGTTGCCTTCCGAGGATACACCCAGAAGTCCAGAGGTAGCGGCCGGTGTTCCGCATCGTTTCAGCAAGCCGTACCGCGCTTGATCAGACTGACTTAACGTCAACAGCGGATCGTTTCGCGAAGTTGAATGGCAGGAGGTCAGTGACATCGTCCTGCGGCGCGCGCTGCGGCAATTCGGTGAGCACATGCAGGAGATATGCATAGGGCTCAACATCGCAAGCCCGACACGTCAGCATGAGGCTATAAACCATTGCACTCGCCTTCGCGCCGGCAGCAGTGTCGCTAAATAGCCATGAAGACCTTCCCGTACAGAATGGCCGAATGTCCCGTTCGATCACGTTATTGTCAACTGGAGCGCGTCCGTCGCTCACATAGCGGCTGAGATACGTCCACTGGTTGCGCGTATAGGAGATCGCTTTGCCCAGCAGGCTTTCGGGGAGAGTCTGCGGCGCCTGTTCATCGAGCCATTTCCGCAACGACTCGAGCAGCGGCACGCTGTGCTGCTGACGCAACCGGAAGGTGTAGTCGACCCGGGTCTCGCCTGCAGGCAGATCGCCCTTCGCGAGCGTTTCGACCTGGTAGAGCGCCTTGAAGTATTCCAACGCTTGTGCAGCACGACCACCGGGTTTCTTCATGCCCTTGAGGGCCTCCACGAAGGCGCGCCGTGCGTGCGCCATGCAACCAAAGTGCGTCGGACCTTCGAGCGTACGCCAGGCGGAATATCCGTCGGTCATAAGCAGGCCCTTGTAGCCGGCAAGGAAGGCCTGAGGATATTGCTGGGCGCGCCCTGGCTGATAGTCGAACAGCACGACGGGCTCAGGGCAGCCTTCGGCGCTGCGGTAGACCCACATGTACGAGGTGCTCTGGGCGGCTTTGCCCGGCTCTTTGAGCACCTGTACCGTTGTTTCGTCGCCGTGAACCAGCTGTTGCGACAGGAGTGTCTTGCGCAGCGCCTCGTACAGCCGACTGTAGTGCAACTCGGCGGGCCGAATGATCCAGTTCGCCAGCGTGCCACGCCCGACCTCGATGTCCGCGCGTGCCAGCGCATGGGCCATCCGGTATAGAGGCGTACCGTCGACATATTTGCCCGCAGTGACGGTGGCGATCATCGCCGCACTGGCATTGCTGCCCGGCAACGGCTGCGCCGGCATCGGCGCTGTGATCACCGGCGTACGCTCCGCGTGACGCTCGCAGTGGCGACATGCGTATTTAAAGCGAACGTGCTGAAGCACCGAGGCCTTTACTTCAATATGCAATTGTTCGCTGGTCTCTTCGCCCAAACGATGCAGAGCGTGCGCGCAGCACGGACATATCTTCTCGCTTTCGGGTAGATCGTATTCAATGCGCTGGCGCGGCAGGTGCGCCGGTAATGGCTTACGTCCCGGTTTGCTTCTCGCGGGTTTCGTCGCATCCGGCAGACCCGTGTCGGGGAGCACAAACGCGTCGTCAATGCCGTCGTTGTCGATCTCGTCTGCCTCGGCGCTGGCGAACTGTTCGGCTTCGTCGAAGACGCGATCCTTTATCTTCTCGCTACTCGGGGCGAAGCGTCTGCTCTGCGCGAGGCGAAACTGCTCCTCGAGCTGAGTGACCCGTTCGCCCAATTGCCGGTTTCGTGTTTCGAGTTCACGAATATAGGCTTGAGCAGCTGGCGGCAATCGAGAGAAGTCGTCCTCGTCCATAGCCCCACGATAGCGAAGTGTTGCGCGCGGTGGGTTTACGGAAATGTGTAACAAGTCGACTAGTACTTTCAAAGTGACGCGCGATCCTCAACTGGCGTGATGGTACGTTCGCGCCGGGTGACGCCGCACAGCATCAATGTCGATGCCCTCCAGGAGCCAGTGCAACTGCTCGCTCGTCAGCTTGATAACGGTCTGCTGTCGGCGTGGCCATACAAAGTGGTCTTCCTCGAGGCGCCGCAACATCATCCAGAAGCCGTTGCGATCGTAGAACAACAGCTTGACCCGGTTGCGTTTGCGGTTGTGGAAGGCAAAGACGGCGCGAGCAAACGGATCGAGTTCCATGGACTGCTCGACGAGCGCCACTAGGCTATTGATGCCGGCCCGAAAGTCGATCGGTTCGCGATGCAGGAAGACCGCCAGGTCCGCCTCGAAGCGGAACATCAGCGTGTTCCCAATGCAACGACCACCGCATTGATTACTGCAACGTCGCCTGCCGAACATTCGAGTTCAATGTTCACTCCGTTGGGCAGGTGAGCCGTCAGGCGTGCAGGTCGCGTTCGCGTTGACGATGGTGGGGCACAGGAAGATTCGGGACCGGTGATCCGGCGGGGCGTGGGCGCACAGGCCATTACCGGCGCTTGCTCCTCGATTGTGACCACCGGTACAAACGCCGACAGCGCGGCCGGCGCGTCATGCATGATCGGGGCGAGGCCTTGTTGACGCGCGCGAACCCACTTATGCAACTGGTTGGCATTTACACCTGCCTTGAGAGCGAGGCCAGATAGCGAGGCCCCAGGGCGCAAACAGGCTTCAACCAGCCGTCGCTTGTCCACCGGGTCAAAGCTTCGTTTGCCTCCGACGCCAACGCGCGTCACACGTAACGGCAAAAAGCCCAAGTCATCTTCTGTCATGGATTGCGTCCGCAAGTAGGATTGCGGACGCAATCGTGAGCCTTCTCAACAACAGAAGCTAGGTGTGCGAAATCGCGCGCTTACCTTTGCGCCGAACAGTTCACGGCGATAAGCACGCAACCGCTCTTCGGCGAGATCGCGCTCTGCCGTCACGAGACGCACCATGCTACGCAGCTCATCACGCTCGTGCTGAAGTGCTGCGTGCTCTTCGCGCATCGCGAGCAACGCAGCAAGTTCGTCCGCGGTGATGGTGACTGGAATTGGCATGCAGGTTAGACTGACATGCCAATTCCGTGTTCAGCTTACGCGTAGATATTCTTGCTTCGGATGCCGTCGGATCGCGGTGACGTCATCGCCATCGAGCAACGCGTGCAACACGCTGGTCGTCAGTGTCACTACCTCGGCTTTGATGTCGGGCCATATGAAATGGCTTGCCTCAAGGCGTTTCGTCATAAGCCAGAAGCCGCTACCATCCCAACAAAGGATCTTGATTCTGTCACGGCGACGGTTGCCGAAGATGTAAAGCGACGAGTCCATCGGATTCAGGTGCATCGCCTGCTCAACAAGAATCGACAGGCTGTTCATGCCGTACCGGAAGTCGACGGGATCGCGGTGCAGATATACCCTCAGGTTGTCGTCGAACCGGAACACGGCAACCTCCCCATGATCTGGATCAGCGTTGTCAGTTCTTCGATGCTCGCAATGGCCTGCCCGAGCTCAAGCACGACACCATTCGACAGCCGTACTTGCAACGCGAGGGTCATCGAGAGCTGTGGCGATGGAGGAACTGTCACAGACGCGGCCGCTACGATTGGCACGAAAGCCGGTCGTTCCGTTGCAGTCGATACCATGTCGATAGACATCCCTTCCACCACTTCAGTCCCCCGCATGGCAGATTTCTGCATGCCCTCGCGTTGCTGATAGCGCGTGATCCACCTGCGGAGCTGGTTCGGATTAACGTTGTGGTCCATCGCAGTGCGTGCGATCGACACGCCCGGTTTCAGACATAGCTGAACTAGTTCCTCTACCGCTTCTTCGTCAAATTCCCGCCGACCGTCCCGCTTTCGGCCGATCTCCAACCTGCTTTTTAAGTCCCGTTGCTCTGTAATCATGTAAGTGTCTAAGTGTCCACGCGGACACTTAGACTCCTACGTTTACGACAGCTTCGGTAGGGCGTCATTACTCGACCGCTTACGATTATTCGTTCCATGTGGCGGACGGCGCGCGGAGCTCAGGGCATTCAGCCGGGGTAGTCATAGGTTCTGAACCGCCGCGGCTATTTGCAAGGCGGCGCGGTACGAAAGAATCCGCCGGCCCGGTGTTACTTCCAAGGCGATGAAGGCAGGGAACTCAACCTGTTCTCGCTCTGCGCGGCTGCCGCATAGTGATGATACCGTCCGCCAAGTACTGCTCAAATCGGTCGTCCAGACCAATCTCGCCAAGAATGTCCCTGGCTTCCAGCGATGGCCGCAGCGGACGTCCTGGCTGCACGGGAGTGCGGGACAGGCGTGGAATAGGGCCTATCGTTGCGACGGTGCCGCCATCTGGATGTGGGCGTTCGAGATAGAGGCTCCGCGCTCTGACGTATGGAAGCGCCATAACCTCGGGAATGGTAACGATCCTGTGCACTCCGACGCCCACCGGACCCAGTCGCTGTACCCAGTCCTCGACGCTGGCAGTGCGTATACGCTCCTCAAGGAACATTGCGAGCCGGGTGGGTGGCACGGTGGTGGCTCCAGAAAGCCCGGCGACGCTCTCCAGCTTTTCGGTCTGCTCGGGGAGGGCACCGACAAAGAGCCAGCCATCGGAAGCCTGATATGCTCGATGAAGAGCCGCCGAACCGAGCGCATTCTGCCCGCGTGGTTCGTTGGTGATGGTGTCTCGACGGTCGACAAAAATCGCCGATTGCATCATCGAGGCCGAGAATGTCAGTGCGGTGTGGACGTGCTGACCCGAACCGTTGCCCGCCTGGTTTCGATGGTAGAGCGCGAGTGCAATGCCGTAGGCGCCCAGCAGGGAGGTGCCATAATCGTTGACAGGGAGCGCCTCCTTCGCTGGATGACTCGCGCCTCCAAACCGCTCTTGCATCCCTGTGGCCGCCTGGGCCTGATTCTCGAAGCCTGGCCGCTCAACCCACGGGCCTGTGCGCCCATAGAGGTTGAACGACATATACACGAGATCCGGATTTCGCTGCCGCAGCTGCTCGTAGCCGAATCCCATTTTCTCCGCGATGCCGAAGCGGAAGTTCTGAACAAAAACGTCGGCCGAGTCCGACAGACGTCGCAGGGCATCCAGTCCGGCCTCGCTGGTCAGATCGATCAGCATACTTCGCTTGCCACGGCTCACGTCGGGGTCGGGCGGTTGCCCGCGCGGGTTGTCGATCTTGATCACGTCCGCGCCGAACTCCGCGAGCGTGCGGCCGCAGGTGGGGCCAACAAGGACGGTCCCAAGGTCAACGACACGCAGTCCTGCGAGTGGAGGCCGGTTATCCGGCGTCTTCAGCGGCAATGCTGGACGCAGCGGTGCCTTGAGCTCGGCGAGGATTTCTGCACGGTGCTGATCGGGCAAGGGTGCGGCAGGCAGATGTCGCCGGGAGTCTGGCTCAGGTTCACCAGTATGCCTGGCTGAAGTATCGTTCCAAGACGCGGGTCGTTTTGCTCAACAATGGCGCCCGACACGCGCGCCTGCGGCGTAGCGAGCCAGTCGGCCGTAGTACGGCAGACGGCTGCCGGAACGCCAACCGCATTCAGCGCAGTTTCCCACTCGAGTGCGGTTCTTGTGCGAAACAGCGGGTCCATCTTTGCCAGCAATGCCGTGGCTTGCTCAGGGGTTGTCTTGAACGGTCGTCTGATGTCGCCAACGAACGGTTCATCAAGCCAATGCTCAACGCCGGCTTCCTTGAGCGTGGCGCGAATGAATTTCGCATGGAAGCCGATGATATCGATCCAGCGTCCGTCTGCGCACTCGTAGCTGCGCGTCCAGGGCGTGCCGGGTTTGCCTACCCAGTGAGGCATGCCGATCGCTGCGAACGTGGCATCGTAAAGCGGCACCTCGATGTGCTGTCCGCGCCCGTCCCGCTGGCGGGCTACTAATGCCATGGCGACGCTGAGTGCGCCAAAGCATCCCCCGAACATTGAGGAGAGCGGGGTAGCGGTATAGATCGGTCGGTCTTCATTCTCGCGTGGCAGGCGTCGTCCCGCATCATCGCGCTCCGCCTGGACTTTAAGCATGAAGTTGCCGGTTGCGGCACCTAGCACACCTTCCCATGCGGGCAATCCGGCACGCGGATCATCGGAGCCGAACCCGGGGAGCGAGCACCAGATTAAATGGGGATGCTGGGTGCACAGCACTTCGCTGTCGAGACCTAGTCGGCGCATGACACCCGGACGGAAGTTCTCGATCACGATGTCGGCAGACGCAATCAGCCTGAGCGCAATCTCGACATCTTCGGCTTTCTTCAGGTCGAGTGAGATGGCACGCTTGCCCCGATTCCACATCGCGTTCGCAGGCTTGTCCCAGAGGGGACCACCTGGCGGGTCGACGTGGATGACATCTGCTCCGTGATCGGCAAGCAGCATTGCTGCGAGCGGGCCAGCGATGTACTGGCCGAAATCAATTACCCGTAACCCTTTTAGCACGCCATTCATTCAAATCTCCTCTGCAGCCAAGCGTTTGCCGAGCATCTCTGCAATCGATTCACGGTGCTCCGCCGCGGTACCGGCACTGGCGCCGAGGCGCAGGATGCGCCGAAGATAAAGATGCAGATCGTAGTCCCAGGTGAATCCGATGGCCCCATGGCACTGCAGAGCGTCTTCTGCGACCCGACGGGCATGGTCCGATGCGTAAGTCTTTGCAATCGACGCGAACATCTCGGCTTCGTCGTCCCGGGCGTCGTGGGCCCAGGCCGCGTATTCTGTCGCGGTGTGCATACAGTCGATCGACAACGCGCCGTTTGCGGCGATGTGTTTCAGTGCCTGGAACCGTCCGATTTCCTGGCCAAACTGCTTGCGAACCTTCATATAATCCACTGCCATGCTCAGGCAGGCCCGTGCGGCGCCGAGGAGTTCACCTGCTGCCAAAATCATCCGCAGCCGTTCCCACTCAGGAACGATGGGACCGATGATGTCGTTCTCATCGATCGCGACCTCTTCGAGTACGATTTCTCCCAGCGGATAGCCGGGATCAATACTCTTGCGGGCGACTCGCGACACCCCCGGCTTGCCCAGATCCACAAGGACGTGAGCGGGTCCCGAAGGCAGATTCGCCTGTGCGATCGCGCAGTTTGCCGTCAAAGCCGAGGGAACGTTGCGCAGGGTTCCGCAGAGCCGTCCATTGCCGCCCTCAATCGGCGCCGCTTGAGAAGCGCCGAAGACGACAGTTGTCTGCGCCGTGATTGTTTCCCGGGCGATATCCGGATGGGTGGTGCCAAGCAGTGCTGCAGCCACGATACTTTCGGACACCGGAAACGGAACCAGACAGTTGGCGGCAGCGATAACGATTTGCAATGCACCGAGGGCGCCGAGTTCTCCACCGTCAATCGTCGCCGGGGCACATACTCCAATCAGTCCGCTTGCACCCAGCGTTTCGACAGCCGACTTCGATACCCCTTCGCCATCGATGAGCTGCCGGAGCGCCGAAACGGGAAAGTGTTGCAAAAAGAGTTCTTGAGCTGTATCGCCAACGAGGCGCTGTTCATGTGTCAGGGTGTGATCCATCTTGCTACCTCGGCAGTCCGAGAATACGCTCGGCGACAATATTGCGCTGAATCTGGGCGGTACCCGCGAAGATGGTGTCCGCGCGAGACATGAAATAAATGTCCTGGAAGCGCCCCGCTCCTATGCTTTCCTCGTCTTCGGTGCCGCAGTCATCACCGAGTACGTCGAGCCCCAGGTGTCCGATCTTCTGCCGTGCTTCACTCCAGAGCAGGCGCAGGAAACTGGCTTCAGCACCGATCTGCTCGCCGGCCTCAAGCCGGCTCAGCAGTCTGAGGTTTTGCACGCGGAAGATGCGTAACATCCCATAGATATCGGCGGCCTGCTGCCTGAAATGCCCGTCGTCGGCGAAGCGCCCCGTGCGCGTTCGCCGGACAAGCGCCGCGCGAAAGATATGTTCGAACTCGTTCTGGAAGCGTGCCTGGCGGTAAAGGCGGATGAGGGCTCGTTCGCGCGCAACGGCCTCTGTTGCGACCCGCCAGCCATCATGTACCGCCCCGATGTGGTTATCGGCTGGAACCCTCACGTTCTCGAAAAGAATCTCATTGAACTCTGCGCGACCATTCAACTGGTTCAGCGGCCTTACCATGATCCCGGGCGCAGACATCGGCACGATGAACACGGTCATCGCGCGCTTCGTGGGAGCTTCGGGATCGGTCCGCGCAAGCAGGCAGCACCAATTCGCCACATGAGCATGGCTTGTCCAGATTTTTCTGCCGTTTATGATCCATCCGTCCGCGTCCTGCACGGCGCGCGTTTTAAGGGAGGCCAAATCTGAACCAGCCTCTGGCTCGGTAAAGCCCTGGCACCAGATATCTTCGGCGCCTGCGATCTTTCTGAGCAGCGCTGACTGCTGAGCCTCGGTGCCGGCTGCCATTAGAAGCGGACCTGCGGTCTCGGTGCCGGCCGTGTTGAACGGTTCCGGAGCGGCAATCCGGCCGAGTTCTTCGCTGACAATCAGGTTATAAGTCGCTGAGAGGCCTTGGCCACCGTGCTCTTTGGGCCAGTGAACAACCGCGTAGCCTGCCTCGAACAGCTTTCGTTCCCAGTCTTTGCGAAAGTCCTCTGTTCGTTCCATGCTTCCGGGGCTGTCGTAACGGAGGGTCTTGCGCGAAGGCAGGTTATCCTTGAGCCATGCACGCAGTTTCATCCGGAACGAGGTCTGCTCTTCCGTAAAGCTGAAGTCCATTCTGGCGTACTCCTTGCGATCACTCGTGTGTGCTTGCTGTTCTTCGGCTAATGTCCCGAGCCTCGGTGACGCTGCGCGGACGCTTCCGTGAAACGGGCGGATGCATAGTGCAAGACTCCGAATTCACGCGTCTATGGCCAGTCCGGGCGCCGGCCGCCTTTTTACTAGTTCCGGGTGGCGCTCGTCGTCAATATGCCGGGGCGGGGATCCGGTACTGGATATCGTTGCAATCGGGCCACCTCCAGCGAAAGAATTCCCGTTGGAACTCGCCTTGAGAACTGTCACCCAGCTCACTCGCTGGCTGAACAGCGTATTGCCGGGACGGGAAAACGAATGACTCTTGGTCGGCGCGAACACAAAGTCAACGTTTCCCGTCCGCGCAGCTTCTCGAAGCCCCCCTCAAGCGTCCTCGAGTACTCCCAAAATCCTCGTTCGGCCCGCGCTGCAGGGGGTTAGTGATGAGACTCGCTATAACCGGGCCACCATGCTGGAGCGCGAGCCGTATCAGGGAGCGGTAACCGTCGTGCGGATCGCCCGTTGTAGGCACGAATTCCGTGCGATTTTTTTCTCGCAATTGTCCACGCAATTCCAAAATAGACCGAATGATTTGCATAACGATTTTCCGGTGCCTCAAGCTGAACATTACATGTTGGGATAGTTTGGACCGCCGCCGCCTTCAGGTGTGACCCATATAATGTTTTGCGTGGGGTCCTTGATATCGCAAGTTTTGCAATGCACGCAGTTCTGCGCGTTAATCTGCAAACGGTCTTCCTTTTCGCACGTCTTCACGAATTCATAGACGCCGGCCGGGCAGAAGCGGGCCTCAGGACCTGCGTAGGTCCGCAGGTTGACCTCGACAGGTACGCGTGCATCTTTCAGTGTCAAATGAGCAGGCTGATTTTCTTCATGATTGGTGTTCGAAATAAACACCGACGAGAGGCGATCGAACGTGAGCTTACCGTCTGGCTTCGGATACTTGATCGGCTTGAACTCTGAAGCGGGCCTAAGCATCTCGTGGTCCCAGTGGTCGTGATGCAGCGTCCACGGCATGTTGCCACCCAGTAACTTCTGCTCGAGACCGACCATCAGCGTGCCAAGGTAGAGCCCCTTGTTCATCCACTGCTTGAAGTTGCGCGCCTTGTACAGTTCAGTGTGCAACCAGGAGGTCTTGAACGATTCAGGATATGCCTTCAACGTGTCGTTACGACGGCCGGTATGCACAGCGTCGAATGCGGCATCGGCTGCAAGGATGCCCGTTTTGATCGCTGCATGCGAGCCTTTGATCCGCGATGCGTTAAGAAAGCCCGCATCATCGCCGACCAGCGCGCCGCCCGGGAAGACGAGCTTCGGCAAGGACATCAGACCACCCGCAGTAATCGCGCGTGCGCCATACGACAGGCGTTTGCCGCCCTCGAGGAACTTGCGGATGTCCCGGTGCGTCTTGTAGCGCTGAAATTCGTCGAACGGCGATAGATACGGATTTGAATACCCGAGGCCAACGACGAAGCCCACCATCACCTGATTATTATCGATGTGATACAGGAAGGAGCCGCCGTAGGTCCGCGAATCGAGCGGCCAACCGGCCGTGTGGATCACGAGGCCCGGCTTGTGCTTCGCAGGGTCAATTTCCCACAGTTCCTTGATGCCGATACCATATACTTGTGGGTCCGAATCATTGCGCAGCTCGTACCTATCGGAAAGCTGCCTACCTAGATTACCGCGCGCGCCCTCGCAGAAAAGCGTGTATTTTGCGTGCAGTTCCATGCCGAGCTGGAAATTCTCTGTCGGCTTACCGTCCTTACCGACGCCGAGGTTGCCGGTCGCCACGCCTTTGACGTTCCCGTTCTTGTCGTACAACACTTCTGCGGCAGCAAAGCCTGGGAAAATTTCGACGCCCAACGCTTCGGCTTGCTGGCCCAGCCAGCGCGTGACGTTCGCGAGGCTGATCACGTAGTTGCCATGATTCTTGAAGTTGTCCGGCAACGCCCAGTTCGGCACTGCTTTCGAGCCAGTTTCCGTAAGAAACAGAAACCGGTCTTCGGTCACCTCGACGTCCAAAGGCGCGCCTTTTTCCCTCCAGTCCGGGATCAGCTCATTCAATGCACGCGGGTCCATCACAGCCCCCGACATGATATGCGCCCCGATCTCTGAGCCCTTTTCGAGCACACAAACCCCGATTTCAACGCCACTTTCTGCCGCGCGCTGCTTTAGGTGAATGGCCGCTGACAAACCCGCAGGGCCGCCGCCGACAATCACCACGTCATATTCTGTCGATTCGCGTTCGTCAGCGAAATCACCTTCGAAGATAGTTGGAATTGACACCAGGCTCCGTCTCCACTTTTTTGCTAATAGTTTGGTTTGGCTTGCTCTACGCGTTGCTCATTTGATACATGCTCTCGCGAACATACTCACCAAGGACGCTGCTCTCGGCCGCTCGACCGATCGAAGGTCGGTCATGATCTGGCGGAAAGACGCGCCACGACCGGTCGGGATGACGAAAGAATAGGATGCTGACGGGTCCCGATGCTCTGACGACTTCGACACAGACATAGCGCAACCGGGTCGGCCGAGAACGACTGAACCGTGTCACGCGTGCGAAGTTCACCGCCCCGGCTCCGAACCATTTATCGACCAGCATACGCAACGATCTCTCTCGAGTGTCCATTTGCTACTCCGTGTATCGGTGCTAGAACGGTAACCTGCGCTCGTTTCGATCGACCCATGCAGATCATGGGTGGACGTTCCTGCGAGGTCTGACGCAGTCACTAATGAGGCTCAAACTTTAAGTAACGTCAACGGCAGCTTCTGCCGATGCAACATAAAAATGGATGACATTAAAAATGTGAACAGTGTATAACAATATGAATGAACGTACAAGTCTTGAGTAGGGTGGCAATGATTTGGAATCAGTACGGCGCCTGTCATTGCCGGCAACCCGATCGCTGACTCTGACGAGCGCTCGGGCGAGCGTGCAGCGTAACAGTCTGGTATCTCCCAGCGATTGGTGGCCTCCGTTGCAAGACTCGCTGACTTATGAGCAAATGCGCCGATCTCCCGCCGAGAGTGTCGAAGGGTGTTTTTTAGCGCTTTTGCATGTCTGCGACGCCTGACCTCCTGTTTAAAATAAAGGCAACGGTGTTCAATTATACGAATATGATAGCCTTGAGCAGCCAAACACGCCGGGCGAAGCCGTCGCATGGTTCCTGCGCCGATAGTGCCGCCGTGCTCGTTTTTTCACCGGTGCGAAAATCGCAAGGGGTGGCAGTTGGCAGGTTAACAACGAGTTGCGCCATGTCGTGGCGTGGTCGGTCCGCGCCGTTCAGGGGGTGTCGTCCTGTGGGAGTTCTTGTGCGCGAAGCCTGCTGCCTGCGCGCGGTCGGGACGGCATGGGCGGCTCGTGGGAACCGGGCCGGTAACCTTCGATAAACGCTCCGCGGCCCATGAAATCGGCGAAGCTCTTGGCGAATCGCCGCGCCTGCTCTCGCCGCTCGGCTGGGCTAGCGCCGAGCGACACGGCCAGGGTAGCTGCGAACCACATCGACAGGCAGATGATTGCGGCATGCGAAGGATCGACGCCATCCCTCAGCTGACCGCGTGCGTCCAGCATGTGAAACCACTTGATGGTGTCAACGACAAGCGGGCTGTCATTCGCGTCAGTGGAAATCAAGTCGAGAATCCGTGAGCGTACCAGGTCCAGACTGTCGGCTGCGAGGCCGGCTATCACGCCGTAAGGATCCGGAAATGCAGAAGCATGCCCGGCGGCCAGCTTGATGAGTTCTTCGTCAAGGTGATTCCTCATCTCGTCTATCAGGGCCTCACGGGTTTCGAAGTGCTGGTAGATCGCCCGACGGGTCATTCCTGCCCGGTCGGCCAGTGCACTGATCGTTACGCCCGTCAGGCCAAGTTCGGCCCAGAGCGAAACCGCGCATTCGAGCAGCCTGGCATGAGTCCGGATACCGTTCGCTCTGCGCTTCATCGTGTCCGCATCGGAATTCTGCGTTTTGGCGTTGCTTCTATTTTTGTTCATCGAGTGACTCCTGTCGCTCTGCAGTGGTATTGCGGCGAGACTGCGGTCCACTGGCTCCCGGACGGCGTGGGGAGTTAAATGACTGACCGTGGTCCCCCGGAAGGATGCTGGCACGCCGAGGAACAACCCTTCTTGACAAGGAACAGCAATTAACTAATATACACACAGATGGATACATAACGATGGTTAGGTCGTGTTGGTCGAATTAGCCCTAAGTATACGCATTCACTCGGCGCTTCGATCCGGTATGGGCCGAGCCAGTCAATCTAGGAGACGATTGTGCTTACGGAGAAGGTGCTTGCAGAGGGACCGGGAAGCTCGGTAAAGTTACGTGCGAATGGCGCCGTGCGCGACGATTTTCTTCCCAAGGATGTTTACTTTTCCTCAGAGATTGCCGGGCAGGAAGCTGAGAAGCTCTGGATGCGTACATGGCAGATGGTATGTCGCGAAGAGGAATTACCTGCCGTCGGCGCGTTCATAACCTATGAGATCGTCGGGCAATCGGTGATCATCGTCCGGACAGGCGACGATGAGATCAAGGCGTTCCAGAACTCCTGCCCACATCGTGGGCGTCAACTAGTCGACCACAATTGCGGTACCGTCACCCGTTTCTATTGTCAGTTTCATGGCTGGCGCTGGGACCTGCAGGGTAAGAACACATATATTCGAACTCCTGAGGACTGGAACTGCCGAGGCGGACTGCAGCCCGAGGAGGTGAGTCTCGGCCAGCTTAAGGTGGGGCGGTGGGGTGGCTTCGTCTTTGTCAATTTTGACGCAGAAAGTGAATCGTTCGAGGACTTCATCGCGCCGGTGCCGGAAACCGTAGGTCGTCTACAGTTCGAAAAAATGCGGTTCACCTGGTACAAGACCATGGAGATGAAATGCAACTGGAAGGTTGCGATCGAATCGTTCATGGAAAGTTATCACGTCCCGGCAACGCATTTTCAGACACAGCCTTTCCTCGACGCGGTCACCACAAGCAAGGAGCGTGGGAAGCACGGTAGCCACACGAACCGGGGCGGTCGGCCATTCGGCATGCCGGCTGTGGAAACGGGCCGTCCTGAGCCCGAAAACTTCGCCGCCGCATTCTCGAGTGCGGTTCAGCGAATCGCCAAGGAAACCGGCGGAGCCGGCACCGTGAGCAGCCGGGGGGCATCGATCGTTCAGGATGCCATTGCCGAATTTGGGCTGGACGCGGATCCATTTGCGGTCATGAAGGCATACGCGGTTCGGCTGCGACAGCAGGCGATCGACGAGGGGCCGGCTGGCATGAGCTTACGGCACAGGATATGGCAGAGTTGGGTGTTGACTGGAATGTGTTCCCGAACATGGTTCTCGTCTTCGGCGTCGATTCAAGCCTCGTGATGCGCGCGCGGCCGAATGCCAAGAACCCTGAGCAATGCCTGCTTGATATGTGGGCGATGTTGCGCGTTGCACCCGGGGAAGCTCCCACGTTCAAACGCGAATACTACGAAGATTACAGGCAGCATCGCGCTGAGATTCCTCCGCTTCTCTATCAGGATCTCAGCAACATGGAGCGAGTCCAGTCGGGTATGCACGGCGCGTCGTTCAAAGGGCCGCGGCTCAACCCGGTGCAAGAGCGACAAATTTATAACATGCACCGGGGGATCGAAGCCTATCTCGCGGGTGGGCGGGCCTGAGCGACATTGTTTCTCTCGCGGCGGATCAAGCGGGACAGTGCAACGTAAGACATTCAGATAGTCGCTTCGCCGCTCGGGTTATCCCCGTCGCAAAAGCAGATCGCTGGCATCTTATCGTTATCTTCGTTCTTATCTTGCAGTTGTCTCCTCTAGGAGAACGCTCAGTGATCGGCGTCTCCCCCAATTCGATTCGCTGATTTACTGACGTCTTCCTAAGGTGTGATGGACACGTGCTTTCTGGTCGAAACAATAGGAAATCGGAACCGGTATGAATACAAACAACTTTACGATTCCGGCCGCTACGCAGCTGGACATTTTCCGTCGGATGGCCTTGTTGAAGGCCAACGACGACCGTGCGCGCAAGGTGATCCGTTCGGGGCGATTGGTTATGCCCTACTACAGCTATCGTGGTCAGGAAGCGATTCCTTCGGCGATTTCAGCCTGCCTCACTGACGACGATAACATCTGCACGATATACCGTGGCATCCACGACATGCTGGCGAAGGGTTTGCCGCTCAAGGATCTCTGGGCGGAACTTGCAGGCCGTGTTGACGGCACCTGCAAAGGCAAGGGCGGCCCGATGCATCTCACGTATCCCGCCAAAGGCATTATGGTCACGACAGGGATTGTTGGGTCATCGTTACCGATCGCGAACGGCCTCGCCTGGTCCTCTCAACTCTCCGGCGATGGTCGAGTGACGGTTGCCTATTTTGGCGACGGTGCTTCTAACATCGGCGCCTTTCACGAGAGCCTGAATCTGGCTTCTGTGTGGAAGCTTCCGGTTATCTTTGTATGCCAGAACAATCGCTACGCCGAACACACTGCTTACGAAAAGGGGACCTCCGCGGACCGCATCGCAGATCGAGGAGTCGCCTATTCGATGCCAGCGGCCCGTGTTGACGGGAACGATCCGTTTCACCTGTACGGGTTCGCCAGGGAGGCAGTGGAGCGGGCCCGTTCCGGCGGGGGACCAACGCTCATCGAAGCGATGACGTTCCGGTTCCACGGTCATATCTTTGGCGACGACGATAGCTATATGGACAAGGCCGAGAAGGCGGCGGCTATCGAAGGCGATCCTTATCGTGTTTTCCGCGCGCAACTGGTTGAGAACGGCGTGGCGACAGAAGGCGATCTCGCTGCAATCGAGGCGAATTTCGAGGCGCAACTGGATGAGGCCGTTGACTTCGCACTTGCGAGTCCGTGGCCAGAACTCGCGGAACTGAAGCGCGACGTGTTTGAACAGGAGTTGGCATAATGGCGACCGCACTTAACGAAAGCGTCAAGGTTCAGGAGAAGAGCCCGAATATCCTTCAGGCCATAAACCTGGCGCTCACCGACGCGATGTCGGACGACTCAAGGGTGCTCGTTCTCGGCGAAGACGTGGGTGATCCCGAAGGCGGCGGAATAGTTGGCATAACCAAGGGCCTCGAGACGCGCTTTGGCAACCGGGTGCGATCTACGCCGATCTCAGAACAGGCCATTGTCGGAGCGGCGATTGGGGCAGCGATTCGTGGCTGGCGACCGGTGGCAGAGATCATGCTGATGAACTTTACGACTGTCGCCATGGATATGATAGTCAACCATGCGGCCAAGCTGAGGTTCATGTCGGGTGGACAGACCAGCGTACCGATTACTATTCGGACAATGACCGGCGCCGGGCGCGGCAGCGGCGGCCAACATTGCGACTATCTCGAGGCTTGGTTCGCTCATACCGCAGGCATGAAGGTGGTCGCGCCATCGAATCCAGCCGATGCCTATGGCCTTTTGCGGTCGGCCATTGACGATCCAGATCCCGTGCTGTTTATCGAAAACATGCCGTCGTATCGCGCTGCGGCTTGGGGCAGGTCGATCGCGCCGGGCGAGCGCGTGCCACTTGGAAAAGGTCTGGTTGTGAGAGAAGGACGCGATCTGACTATCGTCTCCTACTCGCGCATGGTTGTGGAGGCACTAGCTGCGGCAGAGACATTGGTTAGTCAGGGCGTCGAGGCGGAAGTGATCGACCTGCGTACGGTCTCGCCGTGGGACCGTGAACTGGTGGTCGCGTCTGTTCAACAGACTCGCCGGTTGATGATTGTGCATGAAGCAGTTACGCCCTTTGGAGTCGGCGCTGAAATTGCAGCGACGGTCGGGCATGCTCTATTTGGCTCGCTCAAGGCTCCCATTGAACGGATCGGATCCGCTTACTGCCCAGTACCTTTCTCAAAGCCTCTTGAAACAGCTTTTGCGCCTTCACAGGGCCGGATTGTTGAGGTCGCCAAGGCAATGGTCGCGTCATGACCGATCCTAAGATATCGGTCGCACTGGGGCCGTTGCGGGTTTCCGATGCGCCAGACGTGAGGTGGGACCGCGAAACAGACGTCATCGTCGTTGGGTTTGGCGGCGCTGGCGCATGCGCGGCCCTGGAGGCCCATGAGGCGGGTGCGGAGGTACTCCTCGTGGATCGTTTCGACGGCGGTGGGGCGACCGCTCGGAGTGGCGGTATTCTCTATGCGGGCGCGACGGCAGTGCAGGATCGCGTCGGCGTGCCAGATAGTGTCGAAGCGATGTATCGGTATCTTGAATCCGAACTAGGCGACGCAGTGAGCCCCGCGACGTTACGGCGTTTCTGTGAGGGCAGCCGAAACGACGTTGACTGGCTAGTCCGCCTGGGTGTGCCTTACAGCGGCGAACTGTTTTCCCCGAAGGTCCCTTACCCACCGGCGTCGAGTTCGCTCTTTTACTCGGGGAACGAAGCCCAGTTCGAGCAGAAGACTGGCACACGCGCTTCACCTCGTGGCCATCGTCCGCTTGGCGAGGGTTTCACGGGGCGAGTGTTCTTTGATGCGCTCAAGAATGCCGTCGAGCGGGCGAAGATCCCTTGTCTGACTCACACGCTCGTAAGCCGTCTGATTATCGATGCGACGGATGCCGTGATTGGTGTAGAGGCAAGACCCATTGCCCCCGTCGATATTGAACGACACAGGGAGTTATTTGCTTCCGTAACGCCTCTCAAGCCGCTTAACCCTACGGCGCAGGACGAGGCGATTGACGAATGCCGTCGGCTCGAACTGTCCCAACAGCAAGTGCCAGTGCGAATTCGTGCTCGTCGCGGCGTCATCCTTTCACCGGCGGTTATGTCTTCAACGTGGAGAAGCTGCGTGAAACGCAGCCGTTGTTGGGGTTGAATCATCTCGCGCTTGTGCGCATGGGTTCAATCGGAGATGACGGAAGCGGCATCGACCTTGGTCAGTCGGCTGGTGGTGCGGTCCGTAAAATGGAAAACTCCTTTCTGAGCCGGTCAATTGCGCCACCTCGTGCTCTGCTAGGCGGCGTTGCGGTAAACGGCAGCGGGGAGCGCTTTGTCAATGAGGGCGCAAATCCTGGCGAGCTTGGTGTTGCAATCGCGCGCCAGCCAGAGGGTAAGGCTTGGTTGATAGTCGATCGTTCGACATGCTTCAAAGCCCTTTATCAATGCTCACGGGCAAAACGCAACGAATTTAAGTTTGGCTACGCACCCGCGTTGCTCAACATCTTGCGCGGAGGGACGCGCTATTCGACGACCATACTCGGGTTGGCGCGAAAGATCAGCGTGCCTCCCCATGCACTCGCCAAGACCATCGATGCAAACAACGCGGCGGTCGCGCTCCGAGCCGATCCGCTGGGAAAAAGTGCCGATATCCTGTGCGCAATCCAAGGTGGCCCCTACGTCGCGATCAATCTGGCGGTGACACACAGGTTGTCGTTTGCGAAGACATTTACGCTAGGTGGTCTGCAAGTCGACGAGGATACCGGTGCGGTCGTTGACGATTCGGGCAGCCGAATCACGGGGCTATACGCGGCCGGACACTCAGCTGCCGGTCTTTGCGCTGCTGGGTATATCAACGGGATGTCGTTGGCGGATTGCGTCTTTTCGGGCAGGCGTGCGGGGCGGGCGGCAAGTACTGGGAGACTGCGCGCGCGCGGCGATCCAGTTGTTGACCCATCAAATCCCACGCACGCGATAATGAAGAGCAGCTCGAACGCATGATAATCAGTTGAAAACGGAGACGGGCGCGGTGAATTTTGCGCCTTACAGGAGGAGGATCATGTTGATGGGTGTCGAAGGCGAAGAAGCAGTCACGGGTCGTACCGGAAAAATTGGTCCGTTGTCACGACCGGCTGAAATGTCGGCCAAGCGGCCTTGGTATTTGGTAGGAATCCTGGTGTTGCTGTACCTGACCTCACAGCTTGACCGCATGATCATCGGGCTGCTGATTCCTATGATTAAGGCTGACCTACACATCTCTGATTTTCAGATCAGCCTGGTGCAGGGACTGGCGTTTGCGGCGTTTTTCTCCGTGCTGGGGCTTCCCCTTGGATATTTGGTCGATCGGTGGTCTCGTCGTATGCTCATCGTGGCCGGCGTTTTCACATGGTCGATCGCCACTTTCTCCTGTGGCTTAACACTCCAGCTTGGATCATTGATGCTGGCGCGACTCGCAGTTGGTGCGGGAGAGGCGACGCTGTCGCCGGCAGCATACTCTCTGATGGGCGATGTGGTCCCGCATCGGCGGATGGGGCTCGCATTCTCGATTTTCGGAATGGGTGCCACGCTCGGGAACGGTGTTGGATTCGCACTTGGTGGCCTTCTTCTGACGATGATTCCTCCGGGTGGCCTAGCTTTGCTTGGTCGGCACTTCGCGACTTGGCAGCTTGTTTTCATGGCTGCGGCAATACCATCGATGCTTGTGTTGCCGCTTGTCCTCACTTTCCGCGAACCCGAGCGGCGAGAGCGCCTAGCGTCAGAATCGCGACCCTCTTTGAAGGGAGCGTTTGGTTTCATAGCGAAAAGGCGCGGGTTTTACTTGCCAATGTTCGTCGCCTACGGAGTATTCCTCATGTGTGCGTTAGGGTGGCTTTCGTGGGCCCCAACGTACGCTGTTAGAAGCTTTCATCGTCCGATGGCGCAAGTCAGCTTTACCTTCGCGATATTTGCGATATTCGCAGTCTGTCTTTCCATGCTTTTGATCGGCCACATCATCGACTACCTTGGTCATCGCCGCGGTGTCGCAGACGCGCATATGCGCGTCCTTATGGTAGTTTCGGTGCTACTGGGAAGCTTCGTTATTCTTGCTGTCCATGCGTCCACTTATCCAGCGTTTCTGATTGCTGTCGCTGCAACATTTTTGTGCCTAGGTGTCGCGGGCGTTGGAGCGGCTATTCCGCTGACTACACCAAGCGAATATCGGGGAATCGTTTCGAGCATATATCTTCTCGTTTCTTCGGGAATGGGATACGGGCTGGGACCATCCCTTGTTGCGGGATGCACCGACCTCGTTTTTCACAACGAAGCACGCTTGGCCGATAGCCTTACCGTTTCAATGCTGGTCCTGTCCCCTATAGCGGCATTGCTCTTTTGGTTGAGCTGTGCGCCGATGCGAAAGGCAGTCGCGGAGGCTTCCGTTTGGCGCAAGCAGTCCTAACAGCCGTCCTGATTTCGTATCCGCAGTAATTGATCGGCATGAGCGTTTTGCGGATCTGATTGCGAGCCGAGCGGCAGATATAAAAGACTTTCAGCGTTTAACTTCAGTGCACGGGAAACATGCAATGGCAACAGAAATTATTATTCCTCAAATCGGTTTTGAAATGAGCGAGGCGATTCTCGCAGAATGGCTGGCGGAAGATGGTGCTCATGTAAAAGAGGGCGACCCGCTTTATGCCATCGAGGCGGACAAGTCGACGAATGAGATTGAAAGCCCCGCGACCGGAACTCTGAAGATCATCGGCCGTCTCGGCGAAACATACGCGGTAGGCGCCGTGATCGGAATCATCGATTAAATATTTGTGGATCTCGGGCTGTGGATCAACAGCGGGGCGTGGGCGCAAAACAGGTGATGGAGCCCGGCGCGGAGCGAGGGAATAACCGAGGAAATCACGAAGTATTCTAAAAGGAGAATGCATAACATGTCAGAGGAATGGGTACGCGGCTTAGCTCCGTGGCCGAAGAGCGATCCTGCCCGATTCGGTAAGGTTGATCGCAAGCCGCTATCGAAGATGCAGCGCTTAGTGGCGAGCTTTCTTGCCCGGAACTGGGTCATGATTCCGCATGTGACGCATCACGATGAGGCGGACGTTACGGTGATTGAGCAAAGGCGCAGCGCAAGCAATGCTGCAGGCGGCGTCCGTCTGACGTTGGTTCCGCTGTTGGTGAAAGCGTTAGCAGCCGCTTTGCGCGAATTTCCGCATTTCAACGCGTCGCTGGACGCCTCTGGCGACCTCGTTCTGAAGTCATATGTCAATATTGGTGTTGCGGTCGATACCCCGGGCGGTCTTCTTGTTCCGGTCGTTCGCGATTGCGACACGAAATCGGTAAGCGAGATCGCTACCGAGCTTACCGAACTGTCGGACAAAGCACGGACAAAGGGGTTGCCGATGGAGCAAATGTCCGGCGGCTGCATGACTCTTACTTCGCTTGGTCATATTGGTGGTACGGGTTTTACGCCAATCATCAATGCGCCGGAGGTGGCTATCCTGGGAGTGACACGCGTCCGTACGACGGCTGTTCCGGACACCGATGGGCGTGTCGTCTGGCGTCAGATGTTACCGCTATCCCTCAGCTACGATCATCGCGTAATCAATGGGGCCGATGCGGCACGCTTCCTTCGGTTCGTGGCTGACCGGCTTAATAGCGAGGATCTCTTTCGTTGTCGGGCCGGCTCCGCAGACTGCTCTGCGCATTGACGATGTCATTCAGGCGGCGGCGGAGCGCGCGTTGCGACGACCGCCTGATCTTTTCGACTCTAGCGTCTGCACTGAAATGCACTTGCTGCGTACGGCAAATAAGTGTTACCCCTGCGTGATTCACAGGGCGTTTGCCCGGGCGCTATCGCTCCGACCTCGAGCGGCGGGCATTCTGGCGCACGTGTGT
Source organism: Caballeronia sp. LZ001 (assembly GCF_031450875.1). Classification (NCBI taxonomy): domain Bacteria; kingdom Pseudomonadati; phylum Pseudomonadota; class Betaproteobacteria; order Burkholderiales; family Burkholderiaceae; genus Caballeronia; species Caballeronia sp. LZ001. The sequence goes on from NZ_JARTVX010000004.1 coordinate 4,723,980, forward strand.
GCGAATCGCTGTTTTTGGCTCTGGCCGGGACGCTACGCCAAATAGTGCGTATGACGTCATTTCTGAGATCAGCGCTTCCCGGTCCGGTTGGGTAGGCCCGAATAACAAGTCTTCGAAGAGTGCTACCGCAAACACGTATCCAAAGGTGATTCGCACTGCGATTTGCGTATCGGCTTTCCAGCCCATGGCGTCCATTGAAGGGCCCGCTGTTTGCTCCAGTCGTCGAAAATATCGCAAGACGGGAGAAGTTTCCACCTTGAGCAGATGGTCCAGCTCCGTTTCATGCGTCTGGAGAGCCAGAACCAGCGCTTTCCAGAGCTTGCGGTCCGCATGAAGCCGGTCATACAGCGTTTCTAAGAAACGGCGGGCTCGTTCCAACGCGCCTTCCATGTCCGGTTGCCGCAGCACCCAAGTGTGCTGGTATTGGTCGTCCAACATTTCCTCCAGCGGCAAAAACACAGCATGTTCAAACAGTGCTGCTTTGCCGCCAGCGAAGTTGCGGTAGACGAGATGCTCAAGCACGCCCGCGTGCTCTGCGATCGCACGAATGCTAGTGCGCCCGTATCCGACGCTCGCGAACATTTCACGGGCGCTCTCCAATATTAAGCGACGGATCTCCGCGGTGCTGCGCCTCTTTCGTTTTGTGAGGGGGGCTGTTTCTTTCGTTGTGGCGCTTCCTGCCGGATTTTTGGAGCTCATCATAGGCGGTAAATGTCATATAACCCAGATTTTACTGTACTGCGGCAGGCTTCCTGCAAGAGCTTGGAGTCAAGCCACGTATCCGGGTTTTTCGGTAGGTCAAACTAGTTAGATAGGCAGTACACTCTAGTTGCTGGATAGGAGAATCTATCTAATGGACTTCTTTCGGATATCCGGATCAACGATGTCAGGCGATGGAATTACCGGTTTCGCGACATACGGACAATTTGCATAGCTAAGCATTGTGCTTATGCGGGGTGGCCCGGTTGATAGGTTCCATGTAGCGCCTTCCGATGCAGCGGTGACTGGCGTCCGTATAAGGGCGACTTCGCTAGATCCTCTGTCCGCGCGAGTGGGGGCAGTTATTAATGGAGCTACCGAAGGGACGAGTTTTCCGAGCCGGAAAGCGGAAATTCCATAATTTGAGACGCAACGCCTTCCTTGTTAGGGCGTGAATTCCTGCGATAGGAGCGAGACAGCATGGGCACTAATTGTTCGGCGCAAACACCTTCAGCCGTAGAGCCGGTCGAATTCAACCCTTTCTGCGAAGAGGCGATCAGTGACCCCATCGCCTATCAACGCTGGATGCGCCAGGCCGGCGAAGTACTGGTTTATCGCGGCCATAAGCATCCGCTATATGCTCTCACCCGACACGCGGACATTCGCGCGCTATGGCAGGACCCAACGTCGGCGACGGCCAATTACGGTCAGATGCCTGAGTTTACGCAAGAGCCCGGTCTGCGCAATGATCCGCCTGAACACACAATCTTCCGTAACCTGGTCAACCCGTACTTCAGCATCGCGGCCGTCAAAAGGATGACCGGCGTCTACGAGACGACGGCAAACCGTCTTATCGACAAGATGACGGCTGACCGGAGCGAGGCTGATTTCTGCGCAGATTTTTGCGCGCAGTATCCAATCAGTGTTGCAGCGGGCACCCTCGGCGTGGATGCATCGAGGTACGACGATTTTCACTCGTGGGCCTCCGAAATCAGCAACGGCAACTCGACGTTTGACATGGCACGGGTAGAAGCCGCAAAGAGCCAGATTTTCGACTACTTTCGCACGCTGCTGGCCGTTCGGCGTCAGCGACTGGCCGATGCGACCGACAATGAACGCGAGGATCTTCTCGCGCATCTGGTGCTGGCGGTTCACCCGGAAGGCCGGCCATTCCATGACGACGAATTGCTACAACTGCTGTTGCTGCTTCTGATCGGTGCCACGGATACGACGGCGGGTTTGCTCGGCGGCTGCATGACCCGCCTGTTGCAAGAGCCCGATCTGTTGCAGGCGGCGCGCAATCAACCGGAATTGGGGGAAATCGCCCTTGAGGAAAGTCTGCGCTTTGATCCGCCCGTCATGGCGACGTGGCGAACGACCGCGAAGCCATTGACAATTGCCGGCGTCGATATCCCGGCCGGGGTCAAAATCGCGGGCTATTACGCCTGCGCGAACCGGGATCCTGCCATCTTTGACGATCCGGACACCTTCCGTCTTGACCGACCTCTGTCAACGATTAAACGCCATATGGCGTTCGGCTTCGGCATCCACCATTGCCTTGGCAGTCATCTGGCTCGGCTCGATGCTCGTGTCGCGCTGCAAGTGGTGCTTAACCGTTTGCCAAAGCTGCGCCTGAACGGTAAGCCGCAGTTCCGGGTACTGCCGTTTTTGCGCGGCGCCGTCAGCCTGCCCGTACGTTGGGACTGAACTCTCTTGCCCGTGGAACCATGCTGGTAGCGTCGAGGCGGTTCGAGGGCGATGCCCGCGGCCTCCTGCCACTTGACCGATGAATGAGCCTGCTCCCTTGAGTGATACCAAAGTGATACGACAGCATCTGATTGACCCGGAATTTTGCATTCGCTGCAATACCTGCGAGGAGAGTTGCCCGCAGGGCGCGATCCTCCATGACGCGAAGAACTACGTGGTGAAGGCGGACGTCTGCGACAGTTGCGGCGAGTGCATTTCGAACTGTCCGACCGGGGCGGTGGATTCGTGGCGTTTCGTAGGCGATAACCAGCGTTATTCAGTGGAAGAACAGTTTGCCTGGACGGCGCTGCCCGCCGAAACGAGGCGGGCGGAAGATTCAGGCGCTGGCGACGCGCCGGCGGCCACTGGCATGCCGGAGGTCAGTATCTATTCCTCTCGTGCTCCGGCCATCGGGAAGGTTGTTCGGAACGTCCGGGTGACTGCCCCGGGTGTCACCAGCAACATACACCATATCGTCATCGATTTTGGTCGATACCGCTATCCGGCCGTCGAAGGTCAATCGGTGGGCGTCCTTCCACCCGGCACAGACGCAGGCGGTAAACCGCATACGATGCGCGCGTACTCGATAGCAAGTTCCCGTGACGGAGAAGACGGTGTAAGTAATACCATTGCGCTGACTGTCAAACGCGTAATGGAAGACGGGCCGAATGGGCCGCGGCCTGGCATCTGCTCCAACTACCTCTGCGACCTTGAGGTAGATGCGGAGGTGAAGGTGGTTGGTCCTTTGGGTGCGAGCTTGCTCATGCCGGAGGACCCAGACGCCAGAATCGTCATGATGTGTACCGGTACCGGCATTGCTCCGATGCGAGCGTTTGTCGAACGGCGGAAACGGGTTGGCGTCGGCTCCAAAACCATGAGTTTGTTTTATGGCGGGCGAACTCCGGGAGAACTTCCCTATCTGGGTGAGCTGCGCGCGTTGCCGGCAAGCTTCATCGAGGTCAACGTGGCTTTTTCGCGGGTCCACGGCCAACCCAAGGCTTATATACAAGACCTGTTGCTCCGTCGTTCGGAGGACGTTGCGAGTGCTTTGGCCGATGAAGCATGTCACTTCTACATGTGCGGCCGAAAGGGCATGGAGCGCGGCGTCCTGGACGCTTTCCGCGACATCTGCGTCGAACGCGGAGTTGACTGGGAGTTGACGTTCGACCGGTTGCACAGCAGCGCGCGGCTACACATTGAGACCTATTAGCTGACTTCTCCTTTTGCCCGACGGGTGCGCATACAAACCGCAATTCAACGGGCAGCGCAATAGATCGGACACAGCCTGGTCCATCGATTTCTCCTGATCCACCGGGACGTTGCGACAAACGCTCTGCATTTATGAAATTACCGAGCGTGTTGCTGAGCCGCTCGCCGGTTTGCGCTGGCGGGCACGGCTCGTGCCGAACGAAACGGTCAAGGAAAGCAGCGAAACGTTGACGGGTGTTTATTGCGACGTGTGCAGGTCGGTCACGCATGAGAGGGGCGTTGCGGGACAACCCTTGTTGACAAGAAAACGCAGTTATCTAATATACACATCGTTGGATACATAATGGTCTCTCGATCAAACTGATCGAGAGACCCCTGAGTATGCGCATTCACTGGTTTTTAACCACAATGCGCCGGAATCGGGAGACAACGATGATGGAGACTAAGCGCAATCGCTGCGCTTGCTGCTCGCTGCCGGTCGTTTTTCGGCGTCAGATCACTCGAAGCGCCGGGTCCCAAACAGGTCAGCATATTTCCAGTGCGAAAGTGAGGGGCGCACAGTGGTCGCGCTACTCCCAATGGCGTTTCTGGTCTCCAATGCTGCCGGGAGGGCAGGCTGTCGTAGCCAAAACACATTCAATTCCCATCGGTCGTTTCTATTTCGGCATGTAGTCCCACGAGTGCCGCGTCTGGCGGGATCGAAGCTCCGTAACAGCAGTCGTTTTTGTCAACGCGTTTTGACGCTGCGAGTGTGCCGCAGCGGATCAGTTTAGACCTGTGAAGGGGAAAGCATGACTAACAGTATGACTTCTGTAGGATTCACGGTGAAGCCTATGCCAGTAGGTGCCGAGGTAACCGGGCTGGACCTCGAGAAGCCGGTTCCGGACGCCACGCGCGCAGCACTGTATGCGGCCTGGCTTGAACACGGCATTCTGCTATTTCGTGAGGCGGTAAAGACCAACGCCCAGCATCTAGCGCTCAGTCGTTGCTTCGGCGAACTGGAGATGCACCCGATGCCCGAAATCAGGTCGAAGGACGAGCCTTACCTGATTGAACTCGGTGGTTCGCGGCGAACTTCGGCAAGTGCCTATGTATACGATGGTGACCAGCTCCGCGAGGGCCGACTGCCTTGGCATCGCGACACTGCATACACAGTGGAGGTCTGCAAGGGTGCGCTGCTGCGTCTGGTGGAGGTGCCACCAAAGGACGGCGAGACGCTTTTCGCGGACAGCCAGAAGGCTTACGAGCAGTTACCCGAAGCGACGAAGCAGCGGATCGAAAAACTGGAGTACAAGGCAACGCTGCGCATGGGGCCTTTCCAGCAGTCCCGGCCGGGTTCTACCTGGCATAGTGTGCGTCCGCCGACTTCAGGGGAGTTTTCGGGCCCCACGCAGCTGTGGGCGGGGAAAGAGATTATCAATCGGTATCCCTCCGTCGTCCATCCGGTCGTGATCCAGCATCCTGAAACAGGCCGGAAATGCATCTACATCAGTCCGACGTATGTGGATTGCTTCATCGGTATGGACCAGGTGGAAAGCGACGCGTTGCTCGCCGAGCTGGCGGGCTACCTTGCTGATCCCGCGAACGTCTACGCGCATCGCTGGACGCCGAATGACGTGATGCTGTGGGACAACCGTCGCTTCCTGCATGCTGCGATGGGTTTTGATCCACAGTACCACCGGACAGGTTTGCGTACGACCCTGGCTGGTTCGCTCCGGAGTGGGCGATATTTCGCCACGCAGACAGAAGATTTTGTTCCTGCCACGAACATCAACGACTGAAGGCCAGGGCCAGACTTCTCATAGCGTTCGGTCGAGCAGCGTCGGGCATTTCGTCGACCCGATCCATGGGTCGACGATGCATTCAGCTCTCGGCCTTGTTTGTAGGCGAGACGTTGCTTGCGCAACGGACGACTAGGGAAATATCGGCCTGGTCATGAACCTATAAATCTAAAATATTACAAAACGGAGACGTTAGATGTTAGTTAGGATTACGAAAGAAAATAAGAGATTTGGCAGCAATCTGACGGTAATGACTTTAGCGGTTTTAGGTGTCCAAGGTGCCATGGCGGCGAGTCCTGACCCGGCAGAAAGTGCGTCCGGAAATCCTGTGGGAATTGTCCGAACGGTGCCGACGGACGCAGCACCGGCAACGGCTTCTTCCGGCCCGGCATTGATGGCCGAAACCTCGCCTGCACCTGTACCGGCCGTTCCTGTCGCCCCGACGGCCGGAAACGATGACGTCTACAAGAACGTAGGTATCAAAAGTATCTTTGTCGATTTCCCGCCACCGTCTGGAACATTGACGGGGGACAACAGCTTCCGCCGGATGCTCGCGGAGCACGGCATCGGCTACCAGGGGTTCTGGGTAGGTCATGTTGAGGATAACGTACTCGGTGGATCAGCAGGAAGTGGTCCCCCGGCGGGAAAGCAGCGATACGATGGCCAGAGAAACACGTATATCTCGACAGCTAATCTCGCCATCATTGCCGATCTCTCGCGATACGGTATTCCGGATGGGCAGATTGTGGTCGATGGGGTATGGATCCGGACAAACTGGACCGCGGGGACCCCAGACGTACTGACGATGGGGCAGCTCTACTATTACCAGACCCTCTTCAATCGGCGCGTAGAAGCCAAGCTCGGCTACCTTGGCAACGACTTCGAATTCTACGGCCCCTATATCGCGGGAAATATCACAAACGTAATTTTCGGGGCTTCGGGGACAGTGCCGGCGGAGGCTGGCTTGTCAAGCTCATTGGCATCTCGTCCGGGGGCCAATTTCACGTTTCATTTGACTGACGCGATCTACAACAAGTTTGGGGTGCAAGCCTCTTCCAGTCCCGACGGATATGGACAGGAAAATGTGGAGAATCCCTCATCGCTCAAATGGAACGTTAAAAATGCCAGGACGCTGTTAATCAACGAGCTGGGCTATAAGACTGAACCAACAGCCAGCGCTCTGCAAAGCTGGTACCGGGCAGGATATATACATAACAACAGCGCGTTTATCGACTACAAGAACGGCGGTCGTGGAACCGGAGAATACGCCTGGTACCTCATGGGAGACCAGCAGTTGTATCGCTTCTCTGCTTCCTCGCCTTATCGAGGTCTGTTTGCCGGATTCTCGGTCCAGAGGGGTAATTCGCAATTTTCGGCTATCGACAGCACTTATGAGTTGAGATTCTACGCGGTTGGACCGTTTGCGAGCAGACCGCAGGATACCTACTCGTTCATCATCGACAGAAACTCATTCAGCCCGTATGCACAGGCAGCATCAAGCCGTGCCGGTTCCCTGACGCATTCGAGCAGCACGACATTCACTTTAGCGTATAAGGCGAAGGTGTATCGTGGGGTTTATGCGGGCGTCGGGGTTCGTTATACCAACAATCCGACGCCTATCACCTATGCGCCGGACACCGGAAGTGCGCTTGTCGTAACTGCAAACCTTACGTTCCTGTTCTAAAAGGGCATGCAGCTGCAGCGGGATCGCAAGGTCGGCCAGGTTAGCTGCGGTCGCTCAGGGCTGCCCCTGTATCAATCGAAGGACGTACCACGTAGGTGGCCCGGTGCGCGTTGAGGCGGGCACTGGCCACATAGGAGGTCGATAAGACTTGCGGTTTGAGCGTCAGTCGCCGTATAGCGAAAGGGGGTGCGCAACGAACGGGCTGCACTTCGATCCACCTGTGGCTATTTTCGGCCCGGTTGCGAGCTGATCGGTATCGACGGATCTGGGCCAAACGGCGAAGCTCACCATTGCAATGGGCAACCCGGTTATGACGGCGCCGTCGACTCAGAGACGTCTACAAAATGACGCTCGCAATTATCGCCAGCATATGATGCAGCAGGCAACTTTCATGAAGTCCTCGTGGGTGAGCGCACACCGTTTGAAGCGAATGCGCAGTCCGCAGTCGGCGGAAGTTGTGAAGCCATGAAATGGTCGCGCTCCGCGCCCCTTCGTGTCTATGCTCTGCCGTGAGGCTAACCGCGCCGAGCAATTTCTTTGGCGATGCCTGCTGCATGCAACGGACGTCGATGTTTGTCGTGGTCGTATCGGTTTCGTCATGGTCTTTTCGTCGTCGAAAGAACGAAAAGGTTGACAGCATGCGTCGAGCGTCAGCACCCCGTTGTCATTTCGTCAGGTTTTCTAAGACGTGAGGGTTGCGGGTCGCACCGTCGAGATTTCGCTGCCGCGATGCGTTCGAGCATGACTTTTTTTAGGAAGAGGATAATTTGAAACTAGTTCGGTATCAATCTCCGCAAGGACCTCGCTTCGGCGAACTCACGGGAGACTGGATCGTGCCGCTTGAGGGCGCATTTCCTGACCTCCGCCCAGTGCCCAATGCCGGGCAGCTCTCTCTGAGCGATGAGAGGTTGCTTGCCCCGGTGCAGCCCTCGAAGATTGTCGCAGTTGGTCCAAACTATCGTGCGCACCTTGCCGGTCGTCCGTTACCGGCTCGGCCCTTCCTCTGGATCAAGCCACCGTCTACTTGTGCAAATCCAGGCGATCCAATCGTGTTGCCACGTGAATGGCCGGACGCCGTGCCGTTTAATCACGAAAGCGAAATTGCGATTGTGATTGGTCGACAGGCCAGGAATGTAACAATCGATGATGCCGCTGAGTACATCTATGGTTACACCTGTATCAACGATGTCACTGGCGGGACGATGAGTGATAAACCGGCTTTTCGCGCCTCCGCTGCCTTTGTAGACGGCAAGATTTTTGATACGTTCGCCCCGCTGGGCCCGTGGATCAACACGGACTTCGACCCTACCGATGTGCGCATTCAGTGCCGCGTGAACGGTGAACCGCGGCAGGACCATCGGTCTTCCGACATGATCTGGAGTTGCCGTGAGCTGCTGGTTTATATTACTTCCGTGATGACCCTGGAACCGGGCGATGTTGTCGCCACAGGATCGCCTCCTGGAACCGCACCGTTGCATCCCGGTGACGAAGTCGAGATCAATATTGAGGGCCTTGGAGTACTCACGAATCCTGTGCGCTAGGTGCGTTCACGGACCGGATCGCGCACGGGTCTGTCCATCCCGACAGCTCTGTCCCTATCGTCGGCGCCGCGCTTGAGAAACTTGTTGGAAATCCGGCTGACATTCACGGCATTGATTTTCGAGTCGATCGCTGATGCTCTTTGAAGATCCCGGGGTTGCTCAATTTTGCACGAGTGTGGTCGGGAAACGTCATTTGGTGTTCCGCCAGACAAGACGAAAAAATGAGTGAAGGCACAAGACTTGACTCCGATGCGCCACTTTGCGTCGACGCGGCTGAGTCGTTTAACTGGGACGATAGTGCCGACGTTGCGATTGTTGGCTTTGAGGGGGCAGGCGCTTTGGAGTTGACCCCATAACTCAGGACACGCGAGCACCGTTAAGTTAATGATGCTGTGGCTCGCCGGAACTCCCGAGGCGAACGGTATTTCAATGCCCTATGCGGGGGGCGCTCGTTGTAATGGAGCAGCCCCCTGAAACACCGGACACAGCCTCACACCTAAACTAGCGGGTAGGCATAAGACTGTGTTTTTGACTAACACCAGGCAGGAAGTGATGGATGTGTTGACGGGCCCGGAGCGTCGGCGGCGCTGGACGGCGGAGCAAAAACTGGGGATGGTGCGGGAGTGTTGATTTTCACGCAGTCTTAACCCACCTCTGGTGAGTGCCGGAGGTGTACCGTCACGCAGTATCAACGACGGCATCCCGGGCGCTTTCTTTTGCCTGCTGCGGCCTCGCACTGATCTGCCGGAACATTGTGACCGTGACCTGATTGCAGGCGTCCCGTCATATTGTCGGAAGTGCGCCTGCCTGCTACCCCGAACAAGGCGTAGTGTGTCATCTCCTCGATCAGCAGCTTCTTGTCTGGCCGTCTTCTGCCAAACAGAAGATCATCGAATAGTGCCATCGTGAAGAGGGAGCCGAAGGTGATCCGCACAGCGATATCGGTATTAAGTTCCCAACCCATTTCGTCCATTGACGGGCGAGCCGTTTCCACGAGACGTTCGAAGTAGCGAAGCAGTGGAGAGGCGTCACCCAGCAAATGATCGAGTTCGTTCTGATGTGTCTGGATCGCTAGCACGAGTGCCCGCCAGAGTTGCCGGTCGGCGCGCAGCTGATCGTAGAGGGCTTCGATATAGCTGCGCGTGCGTTCGACGGCCCCTTCCATGTCACGCCGCCGCACGACCCAGGTATTTTTGTAATGTTGTTCGAGCATTTCCTCGAACGGTAGAAAGACGGCCTGCTCGAAGAGCATTGCCTTGCCGCCGCCGATATTACGATGGACGAGGTGCGGCAGCACGCCCGCGTGTTCAGCTATGGCGCGGATGCTGGCGCGTCCGTATCCGACGGTCGCGAACAGTTCGCGCGCGCTCTCCATAATAAGATCGCGGACCGCTGCTGTGCTGCGCCTTTTCCGCTTGTGTGGCGTTGTGTCCCCCTCGGTAAGAGGAATCTTTGCCCGCGTTTCTCGCTTGGTCATGGTTGATCTGGTGATGATTGCGTCTGATGGGCGCGGCTTTGCCCCGCGGATATAAGACGATAGCAGGAAGCAACGTCGTCTTGAAATTAGCATGCGGGTTTCTCTGGATATCAAATGAAGGAAGTGAAGCTTGAATATGGCTAGATATCATGTAGTATCTAACTGCAGATGCACGGTCGCCCGATGTGGGCGACCACTCGTCGAGTTCTGAGTCATTGACTTGCAGCAAATACTGCATTTTAGCCCGTTGTAGTGATGTTTCTCGTTGGTGTTGATGTTTGTTATAGATCAGCACTACGAAATAATTGGCTACCGATGCAATCTAAAAATTCAAAGGAGAGTTGTATGACGAAGACGCAGTGTCCTGTTTCCTGGCGGACATACGACCACCTCAAGCTTTCTGCTAGCCCGGACGCGCCGCAGGTCCTCGCCTCACTAAGGGAGCAGTGCCCGGTCGGACGAAGTGAGGAATTTGGCGGCTTTTACGTCCTCACCCGCTATGAGGACTGCGTGGCCGCAGCCTTGGATTCGCGATTCTCTTCATCTAGGGCTCACGGCCCGGGTGTCGGGTTCCCGAACATGGGCACGCTTCATGAAATACTGCCGGTCCCTATGATCAATGATGATGGGCAACGGCATCGTGATTTCCGGATGCCGTTACAGAAGCTGTTTTCGCCGAGATTCGCAGCATCGATGGAAGAGAAAGTCCGGGGTATCTGCGACGATCTGATTGATCGATTTATCGAAAGAGGCACCGCCGATCTATCCGATGAGTTCAGCATTGAATTGCCCTCGGTGCTGATCGGCGAGCTTCTGGATCTGCCCCGCGAGCAACGGCGCGAATGCCAGCGCTGGGCCAGCGCACTGGTCGCCAGGGCTGACCCCGAGGCCATGCAAAACCTGATCCGGCTGACGGAGCATTTGTACACCCTGCGCAGTCAGCATCCTGGTGAAGACATTCCCAGCAAGATGCTCGAATTTTCCATCGAGGGGCGGCCAATCACAAGGCAGGAATGGCGAGGGCTCGTGCTGCTGCTCATTCTGGGTGGCCTGGATACGACGGCGAACGCTGGTGGATACATTTTTGAATTGATCGGGCAGCAGCCTGACTTGCGCCAGTTTCTTCTCGACGACCGGTCGCGCATAGCGGGCGTAGTCAAGGAGTTCATCCGGCTAATCAGCCCCGTGCCTCAGCATGCACGGGGAGTCAAGGAGGATGTCGAGCTGGGAGGGCAGCAATTCCGAAAGGGCGACGTCGTCCTGCTTAACTGGTTGGCAGCTAACCACGATCCCTCCGTGTTCGAAGACCCACATCGGTTCATTCCTGAGCGCGCTGCAGACCGGCATCTGGGGTTCGGACATGGGCCACACCGATGCCTTGGCAGTTATCTTGCGCTGGTTGAGCTAAAGGTCATGATCGAGCAGGTGCTCGAACGTCTGCCCGATTATCAACTTGTTCCAGGGGGGGTGACGCGCTTCTCGAGTCTGAACCGTGGGATGAGTCATCTGCACGTGAACTTCACCCCTAGCCAAAGGCGTCAAGGCGACATGGAAAAGCGGCAGTGATGCATACGCCCATGTAGAGCCTGCAGCGGCCATGCCGCCACGCCGCTATGCCGAGCGTTCAGTGCTGGAGGCAGCGAAAATGGGCTGGGCTGGTCCATCAAGGCGGGGACTCAACAAGCCGCGACGCACCGCCGCGTATCTGCTGGCATCCTGCGATCGGAAAGCGTACGTCGGTTCCCATGGCCGCGCACGTTTGCTTCGTGACGCCTAGGTCGTCGAAACAAGACCCTCTTGACCAACCTATCTTGGTTTTTATTTTTGGATAAGGAATGTTGATACTAACTATTATTGAATATTCCGGCCGCGAGCACAGGCTTTCCTGTTCGCCGGGCGAGACCGTGATGCAGGTAGCCGTTGCAAATGGCGTTAGCGGTATCCTCGGAGATTGCGGGGGCAGTTGTGCCTGTGCGACCTGCCACGCCTATGTTGACCCTGTATGGCTAGATCGGGTGCCAGCCCCTGATGCGAGCGAACGTGACATGCTGGAATGCGCCGTCGACTCGGACGAAAGCAGCCGCCTAACCTGTCAGATTGCGATGACCGACGCGCTTGACGGGCTGATCGTCCGGTTGCCACGTTCGCAGACGTGATCTTTGTGACTTGAAAGCAATGCCGGCCGCGGTCCAGAGAGATCCAGATTTAATAGAAAGTCGTCGGGTACCCCTTTGCCAACCTGCAGACAGGCGAATTCCCGAATGGCCTCCGGCCGCGGCCCGCATTCCATCGACTACTGTATGCGCGGTTTGCAAATGAGCTAGCCGGGTCGGAAATCGTTGGCTATGCCAGTTCGCTTACCTCGCCGGAGTGCCCTCAATTAACTGGAAACTGGGAGCCGTTCGTGACAAATCAAGAAGCGCGGAAAATCCTGATAACGGGAGCATCGAGTGGCATTGGCGCGGCCTTGGTGCGACGCGCGAAGGCACTGGGTTGGCAGGTATTCACCGTTGACCTGCACGACGCCGACTGGTCTGCCGACTTAGGAGACCCGGGCGAACGTGCTACCTTGGCGCAGACTATTTCGGGCCGTTGCCAAACGCTTGACGCAGTGGTGTGTTGTGCTGGGCTGGCACCTCCTGGAGATCCGGCGAAGATCGTCGGCGTCAACTTCTTTGGTGTGACGGAGTTGTTACCGAAACTTCTTCCCCTTCTGCAAACGTCCGGGTCTCCCCGGGCAGTCGTGGTGGGCTCGATCGCTTCTGTGTATCCAACCGATAACGACTTAGTGCGGTTATGTCTCGCTGGGCAAGAGTTGGAGGCTATTGGGCGAGCTGGGAGGACGGATGGGTCACTCGCGTATGCATCGTCAAAACAGGCGCTGGCACACTGGTTGCGGAGAAATGCCGTCTTGCCTGGCTGGGCAGATCGAGGTGTACTTCTGAACGGTATAGCTCCAGGCACGGTTAAAACGGCGATGGCCCTGCCGCTACTATCAACCGTCGAAGGGCGGCAGAAGCTTGCCCGCGCAGCGCCGATAGCTGTGACGGATTATGCCGAACCGGATGACATCGCACCGATACTGGCATTTCTCGCCAGCTCGGAGAATCGTTTCATGGTCGGGCAGATTCCCTTCATCGATGGTGGCTCTCAATTGCTGCGCGAAAACATGGCAGCCTGAGTCGTAACAGAGGAGGCATCTATGATCCAGATTCAATATCCTGTCCCGTCCGCGTGGCTGGACCCTTGTCCTTCGTCTTCGCGAAAGAATAAGCCTGGTGCGGGCTTTTTCGTTCCGCGATCGCTTCTTGAATTCGTCGAACCGCACATTATGGTTACTACGGCTAGCAGACGCCACACTGGATATAAAAGGGGGCAGCGATGCCAACATGTGAGCAGGTAGCCGAAGCAGCGCATCGTTACGCTCAGACCTTGAGTGCGGGAGACCGTGAAGGCTGGCTGAAAGGATTCACGGATTGTGTCGAAGTCATTGAACCTGCCGACTCCGCGCCCCGCAGGGGGCGCTCGATCTTCGCGGGCATCTTTGATGACCTTCGGGCATCGGGCCGGCGCCTTGCACTTAAACCGCTGCGCATCATCGTTAACGGCAATGAAGCCGCGGTGTATATGAGTGTTCGGATTTTTCAACCCGACGGTAACGTTGTCGCCAAGTCCGTTATCGAGATTTTTCAGGTTGCAAATGATGGTCGAATTTCTCGTCTCAGGACCTACATGGATTGCCACACTGGCGGATCGGGACCTCGGCCTTGAGCGGAGACCGGATGTCAGCACGGAGTTGCCCCGTCGAAGCTCTCGGCATACTTTCCCTGGCGGTAAATGGAGTGCGAGAATCGCCGGCAGCAAAACCGTGCACTGAACTCTGCATCAGTGGATGTTCAGTGCTCGATCTCTCGCTGTCGAGGCTGCGACGCGCGTCATGGCGCCCGAACTCCATATACCACTTTCGGGCGTATCGTACTCCTGCCCGGCGCGCAGTGAACGGCATCATTCGAAGGGCGACGATGTGCACTTGTGGCTAACTCTTCCGTGCTATCAGACCGTCCACCACGATGACGCGGGAACCTGCACAGATGAGCGGATTGACATCCAGTTCGGCGACAATGTCACTGTGGTTGGTCGCGAACACTGAGAGCCGAGAGATGATCTCCGCCAGGCGTTGCCGATCAACGGGCTCGCTGCCACGAAATCCATTCAGTGCGGCTTGGCCCTTAAGCCGTCCCAGCATTGCCTCGGCTCGGGCGGGCGACACGGGTGCCACGTCGACGACGGTGTCCCGCATCAGCTCGACGAATACACCGCCAAGCCCGACCACGATCAGTGGACCGAACTGCGGATCGATTTTCGCGCCGACCATGATTTCCAGGCCAGGGGGAATCATGGGTTGTACCAGAACGCCGCCGATGCGTGGCGTCGGCACGACCTTCATCGCGTTGGCGACGACTTCTTCGTAAGCGGTCCTTACGTCGTCTTGCGTCTTCAGGTGAAGCCGGATAACCCCGGCCTCCGTCTTGTGCGGAAGATCCGGGGACTCAACCTTCAGTACCACAGGTAGGCCAACCCGCGCGGCTTGCTCGGCAGCGTCGTCTGCGCTTTGAACCAACGCTTCCTCGACCACGGGAACTCCGTAAGCTGCCAGAATTTCCTTGGTTTCCCGTTCGGTCAATACCGTGTTATCGCTTGCCCCCAGCTTGCCGGCGGCGGCCCGTCGGACGTTTTCGTCTACCCAGGAAGGAACGACATCTGCGCCACCGGAATTACGCAGATCTTCACGTTTGTGCCAGGCTGCGAGCGCCGCGAAGCATCGGTCCATCGAGCGGAAGAGGGCAGTGCCGGGCAGCTGTTCTGCATCCAGCGCACCGGGGCCGTCTTGCCACAGCGGTAGCCAGACAATGCAGACAGGCTTGCGGTGTCGCAATGCCATCTCGTTGAAGAGGGACATGCGCTGTGCGCTAAAGTCCGCAGCGAAGGCGCTCGGGTGAATCAGTGCGCCAAAGTGATCGTCCTGCAACAGCGCGTTTCCCACTGCACCAAGTGAAGATGGATTATTGACGACCTGTGCGGTGACGTCGCATGGGTTGCGCGAAGAACCGAATTCAGGAATGTGTTCATCGAGGATCGCCCGGTTCTCTTCATGAGGTTGGGGAAGGGCGACGCCATGGATTTCCGCCTTGTCTGCTGCCATGATGGAAGCGCCACCCGAGGTGGACGCGACGGCGACACCGTGCGCGCGCGGCCGCGGCGCCTTTGCAAAGAAGGTGGTCGTTTCGACCAGCGCTTCATAATTGTCCACCATGATAACGCCAGACCGTTCAAACGCTGCCTTGTAGGCTGCCTGCGAACCCGCGAGTGAGCCGGTATGAGACAGCGCGGCTTGCGCTCCCTGCTCGCCCGTAGCGATCTTGAATATCACCAACGGTTTGTCGTTTTCCCACGCAATCTGTGCGGCTTCCAGCATGCGGGCGGGCTGTGCCATGCCTTCAAAGAGGCATCCGATGGCACGGCACTCTGGAGCTTCCGCAAGATACGCGACGTAATCGGCGACGTCGACATCGACCGAGTTCCCGGATGTAAGGATATGACTGAACGAAGTGCCCGTCTGCGCCGCTTGCAGCATGGCGATGCCCATCGCACCCGACTGACTTGCAATCCCGACTGCGTGTCCCGCTGGACGGACGGCGAGTTCGATTCCGGGCGCGAAGCTGCCAATCATCCCATCGAAGAAATTAAAGATTCCGATGCAATTGGGGCCGATGATACGTATGTTGTGTTCGCGCGCTATCAGCCGAAGGCGCTGCTGCTGGGCCTGTCGCTCTGCCTTTCCTGTTTCCGCATATCCCGCTGCATAGACGACGACACCGCCTACTCCAGCGTTCGCACATTCGAGCACCAGTGATTCCACGACATCCCGATTGGCCGCGATGAATGCGCAATCCGGTACCTCCGGGAGGTCAGCCACTGACGCGTAGCATCGCTGGCCAAGAATTTCGTCATACTTGGCGTTGACGGCATAGATGGGCTTCTGGAAGGCCGCCAGGTTTTTTAGTGTCCGCTCGCCGAAAGAGCCTGCACGCGGGGAGGCTCCGAGCACGGCAACGCTGCCCGGGGCAAGAACGCGCCTGAGATCGCTGTAGCGATAGACGCCTCGATCGTCGAGAGTCGGAGGCTGAGCGACGACAACCCTTTCGTGTACTTTATTCATGCTGTTGTGAATGTCCGGTCGGTAAGGCGAAGAACTCTTCAGTTCTGCGAGAACAGCGCCTGCTGGCAACGCTGTTGGTGCGCGTCCGCGGTTCCGAACTGTGCGGCCAGCGTAATGGTGCGCTTTAGATACAACCCAAGGTCATGTTCGTCCGTGAAGCCGATAGCACCGTGCAACTGGATAGCGTCGAGCGCAATCCGCGTTGCGGCACTTGCGCAGCGGCTTTTTGCTCGACTAACTGCAAGCCGGCGTTCCGCAACAGACGCGGTCGTTGCAATTGCCTCGAGTGCATCGCCGTAGGCGGCAACGGCGAGTTCGCGCTGGATATAAAGGTCAACGGCGCGGTGCTGCAACGCCTGAAAGCTACCAATTGGCCGATCGAACTGCACTCGGGTGCGCATGAACTCCAGCGTGGTTTCAAGAACGAATCCCATGATGCCGCAGAGTTCTGCACAGGTCATGACGGCCGCTTCGTCAAGAGCTTGCTCCAATGACGACATTGCCGTTTCGCCCCGTGCGAGGAAATGACGAGCCGGCGCCTGATTCAATACCAGGGTGCATTGGGTCACGCCGTCTGCGCGCCGATGGGATTCCACCACCACTCCGGGGGCATTTGCGTCCACGGCGAACAGCCCAATTCCGACACCATCGCTCGCGGTCACGATGAATCCGCCGTCCGCCGGAAAGTCCACGAAACGCTTGCACCCGCTCAGCCGATAGGCGCTTCCGGTATCTTCGGCACGGGTCAGGCAATCGCCGATGCGAAGCAGGTCGTCGCCGCTGGCGCTTTCCTGCCATGCAAGCGAGGCGATCGCCTCGCCAGACGCGATGGCCGGCAACATTTCCGCCGCCGCTTCCTCGTTTTGTCCCAGAGCCACTAGTCGCGCGGCAAGGGCGGCGCGTGTGAGCGGCTCGGAGAGCAAGCCACGCGAGGTCTCTTCGAGGACGGTGCCGAGCGCACCAAAGCCCAGATTCAGGCCACCATGTTCTTCTGGAATTGTAATCGCCAGCCAGCCAAGTTCCGCCATTTCCGCCAGCAGGCGGGCGTCATAACCGGGCGTCAACTCGCGCAGTGCGCGCGTTCGCAGATGGTCCGTGCGGCTCGCAGTGAATTTCTGCGCGCTGTCGCGGACCATCCGGATCTCGTCGTTTTCCAGATCTTGAATATACTGGGTCGCACCCATGGACATAGACTTTCCTGATTACTTCAAGTGGGCAGGTTCAATACGTTCTTGGCGAGAATGTTGCGGTGAATCTGCACCGTGCCGCCATATATGGTGGGCGCTCGCGCTTCGAGGAAAGGTGTCAGCGCGTCAAGGTGGCGGTCATCGATTTCCATTCCCCCTTGCACAAGCGCAGCGTCTCCCCCAATCTCCATCATGAGTTCCCCGATGCGCTGACACGTCTCGGTCGCCCAGATCTTTAGCATGGATGCCTCGAAACCCACGCGTCGGGTCACCTGCAGGTTGCGCGTTGAACGCGTATAGCACGCCGCGAGATCCAGTACGTCGAGCTCAAGCCGCGTATAGCGTTGTCGGAAAGAGGGGTCGTCCATCTTTCCCGCGATCCGCGCCACATCCTTGAGGCGGACGAGTGCCTGCTTGCATTGATGCGCGGAGCCGGACCACAGTCGCTCGAATCCCAACAGCCCGTTAGCGACCTTCCAGCCGTTATTGACGCCTCCGACGACGTGTTCCGCCTTAGCCCGGACATTGTCCAGAAACACTTCGCAAAATTCCTCACCGCCCGAAATGGTGCGGATAGGACGGACCGTCACTCCTCGCTGGTCCATCGGAAACATGACAAAGCTCAGGCCGGCCTGTTTCCGGACGCTCTTGTCGGTGCGCACCAATGCATACATCCAGTTCGCGTCGAGGGCCCCAGTCGACCAGATCTTCTGTCCGTTGATGACATATTCGTCGCCATCCGGTTTCGCTTCGGTGCGCACGCTGGCAAGATCGGATCCCGCATTGGGCTCTGAAAAACCCTGAGCCCAGCGTCGTTCGCCCGACAGAATTTTCGGCAGAAATTCTTGCCGCTGCTCGTCTGTGCCGAAGCCGATGAGAGCAGGTCCCACATTGACGACGCCTTGTGGTGCCACCATAGGTGTCCCAAGCCGCTCGAAGACTTCCAGATATGTCAGGTGCTTGGACGGATCTAGCCCCATGCCCCCGAACTCGACTGGCCAACCGGGCGCGAGCCAGCCCTCGCGGGACATGGCGATATACCAGACACTGGACTTGTCCCAACGTGGCCGGTGGGGCAGGTAGCGGAGTTCCGCTGGACATGCCCGTTCGACGAAGCTTGCGGCAGCCTGCGCAAAATCCTCGTCGCTCATCTCATTCCAGTTTGTCATGCCGGTATCAGGAAAGAATAGGGGTGAACATGGGAATGGCGGTGCCGTCTTCCGAAGCCTTGAATGTGACCTTGACTGGCTGCCCGACAGAAAGGCTGTCGAGGTCGCAGTCAACGATGTTGGTCATCATCGTTGGGCCCTCATCGAGGGTCACATACGCAAGCGCGTACGGCACAGGGCCAACACGCCGGGTCACTGTGTACGTATAAATGGTTCCGCGTCCCGACGTCTCCTTCCACTCGACGCGCGAGGAGTGGCAGAGTGGACAGAAGCTGCGCGGATAATGATGTGCTTTCCCGCAGTCAAGACAGAACCTGACGAGCAGTTTCCCGGCGCTGGCTGCCTCGAAATACGGACGGTTCTCGGGTGTTTGCAGCGGTGCCGAAAGGGGCCGATCCTGATAAAGGGTAGACATGGCTATTCCCGCTCCATGATGAGGGTAGCGCTTCCGTGACGCGTTCCGAGTGAACCGCCGGTCCCCTGTGCCAGCGCGAGTCGGCAACCTGGAACCTGCACCTTCGGATGAGCTTCGCCGCGCAACTGCCGGACGGCTTCAATGACCTTGGTAATTCCGCCGCGGTTGGCTGGGTGGTTATTGCAAAGACCGCCGCCATCGGTGTTGAATGGAAGTCTGCCGGACCCCGAAATCAGCCCGCCGTCGGCGACGAAGCGTCCGGCCTGACCACGCGGGCAGAAGCCCAGGTCCTCCAGTTGCAGGAGTACGGTAATCGTGAAACTGTCATAGATGGACGCATAGTCGATATCGTCGGGCCGTACGGCTGCTTCTTCAAAAGCGCGCGGGCCGGACCATGCGGCACCGGTGGTGGTGAGGTCGACTTGACCTCCATTCTGTCCCCGTGGTGACTCCCCGGCACCAATGACCTTGACGAGCGGTCGACGCAGGTTGCGCGCGATTTCGGGCCGAGTTACTACCAGCGCGCCACCACCGTCACTCACCACGCAGCAGTCAAGCCGATGAAGCGGGTCTGAAATCAGGGGCGAATTGACGACATCCTCCACCGTCACGACCTCGCGAAGCATCGCGTGCTCGTTGTACTGCGCATGATGCGACGCGGCAACCTTTACCCACGCCAGTTGCTCCGCCGTAACACCGTACTCGTGCATGTAGCGCATGGCAGCTAACGCGTACATGTTGGCGGTAACAGGGCCGTAGGGCAGTTCGAAAGACCCCTCGGGCGTCGGAGCTGACGGTCTCGGCTTCTCCGTACGCGGCTTCCCGGCCAATGTGATCAGGGCGACCTCGCACTTGCCCGACGCAATCGCCTGGGCCGCGTGGGACACGTGAATGAGATACGAAGAGCCACCTGTTTCGGTGGAATCGACATGGCGCACTTTGAGCCCCATGTAGTCCACCATCGAGAGAGGACCCATTCCGACGGCGTCACCGCCGCAGAAGTACCCGTCTACGTCTGCGAACGTGAGGCCGGCATCATCGAGGGCGCCACGCGCACACTCCATATGTAATTGCGCGACCGTTTTGTCATCCGCCTTGCGCAGAGGATGTTCCCATGCGCCCGCTATGTATGCTTTTCCTCGAATGCTCAAGTCGTACTCCGAAAGTCAGAAGCCGATGTGCGAACCGCCGTTCACTGACAGATGTTGCCCCGTGATGTGAACGGCGGCCTCTGACAGCAGGAAAGCGACGGAATTGACTGCTTCTTCCGGTTTCAGGAAACGGCCGAGAGGGATGGAGGAGAGGGAGCGTTCGCGGAATTTCTCGCCGCGGATGACTTCCGTCATTTCGGTTTCCACCACACCGTAGCTCACCGTGTTGACCCGGATCCCGTAACGACCCCACTCGCGGGCGGCACTCATCGTGAGGCCAAGGACGCCCGCCTTCGCTGCGCCATAGTTGATTTGCCCGATCGTGCCACGGCGACCGGCGTCCGAGGAGATGTTTACGATCGCTCCCGGATTGGCGTCGCCAGCCTTGTTGCGCTCTATCATTTCCTTGCCGACAGCCTGCAGACAATTGAACACGCCCGTGAGATTGACGTCGATCACCTGCTGCCACTGGTCAGCGGTCATCTTGTCGGTCATCGCTGTGCGCGTGATTCCGGCGTTGTTGAGAAGCCCATGCACCCCTCCGAACTGACCCGCGACCGTCGCGACCGACTTCTCGACGAACTCGCGATCAGTAACACTGCCAACGAGGACCAGGGTGCGTTCCTTTGCGAAACTGCCGCGAAGCTCTTCAGCCGTCTCCGCGTTGCGCTCAATGAGCGCGAGATTGGCGCCGAGATCGTGAAAGAGCTGTGCTGCGCAGCGGCCAATACCTTGACCGGCGCCAGTTACGATGACGGTGCGACTGGAGAAATCAACGAGTTGTTTCATGAGAATGGCTTGATCCGATAAGTTGGTGGAACGGGCCTTCAGTGGCCCTTGAAGTCGGGGCGCCTTTTTTCCAGGAAGGCCGCGGCTGCCTCCCGGTGATCGTCCGTCGCCAGGGTCAATACTTCCAGCGCGATGGACGTGTCGAGCACCTGGTTCAACTGGGCCTTGATCTGTTTGTTGACCGCCAGCTTGGTCCAGGCTACAGCCCAGCGGGGTAGCGCCACCAGTTCCTCTGCTATCGCACGCGCTTCTTTAAGCACCTGCTCGGCTGGAACGGCGTGGTTCACGAGCCGCATTTCCCTGGCTTCCTTGCCATTGACAGCGCGCCCACGCATGAGCATTTCCTTGGCGCAGGATGCGCCGACGAGCAGGGGCCATATCACTGCACCTCCGTCGCCAGCTACCAACCCGACCTTGACGTGCGAATCCGCGATGCGGGCCGTCTCGGACATCACTGTTATGTCGCACATCAATGCCAGCGTCGCGCCGAGGCCCATCGCGTCACCGTTGACTGCGGCGATGATGGGGGGCGTCACCTCCAACATGTTTTGCCAAAGGCGGCGGGTCTGCGCAGGTATGCCCAGCGAGCGCCGGAAGTTTTCCGGTGTCCCCGCACGTTTCGCCATACCCTTCAGGTCGCCTCCCGCAGAGAAAGCCTTTCCCGCGCCAGTCAGGATGATTGCACCGACCCGTTCGTCCCGGTCTAGGTCAAGCCACACCCGTTCCAGCTCGTCATGCAGCGCAATATCCACCGCGTTATATGCGTCCGGTCTGTTGAGTGTGACGGTGGCCACCTTGCCTTCCAGCGTCACTGTCAGATTGCGATAGTTTTCGTACATTGTCGGTGCAGGTATATGAATGACATTCGGATAATACATCGAATGTCATAGCTGTCAATACGGGTTCTCAGCCGTTGACTCAGCGGGACAAGTCGACAAGTATCTTAGCTATAAGGTAGACGTCCGCTTCAGGTTTATAGAACTGCGTTCATATTTTGGAAAAATGGAAGCCAATACTTCAAGCCAGCAGGTGCTCGTCGCGGTTGATCGAGGCGTGGCCCTCGTCACCCTGAACCGGCCAGAGGTTCTCAACGCGGTGACGCGGGATACGATAGACGCGATCCATGATGTCCTGGTGCGTCTCGACGAGGACGACCAGGTCCGCGCCATCGTCGTCACAGGAGCGGGCCGGGCATTTTGCGCGGGGGCCGACCTCAGCGGATCCAGCAAGTGGGCCACGCGGGAAGGGGACCCCGCCAGCGGTGAGAATGTTCCTCTGGACCACTCCTCGAAAATTCCCTTCAGGCTGTTCGACATGAACAAGCCAGTAATCGGTGCAATCAACGGTGCAGCGGTGGGGTTTGGTGCCTCTTTTCTTGCTGCGATGGACGTCCGTCTGATTTCCGACAGTGCGAAGGTTGGCTTCATCTACGCCCGGCGCGGCATTTGTAACGAGTGCTGCTCGAGCTTTTTTCTGCCCCGGGTTGTCGGTATTTCCCGCGCGGTCGAATGGGTGGCGAGTGCCCGGATGCTGACTGCCGCTGAATTGCAGGAAGCAGGATTTACGTCGGCGGTCTGCACGCCAGATGAATTGCTACCGCGGGCCTTGGCGCTCGGACACGAGATCGCATCAAGCACCTCCGCGAGCGCAGTCGCAATCAGTCGGCGGCTTATGTGGCGCATGCTGTCGGCTGACCATCCCGCGCAGGCTGCTGCGCTTGAAGCGCGTGGCCTCACTGGCCTGATGCAGCTAGGCGATCCGCGCGAGGGGGCGCAGTCCTTCGTGCAGAAGCGTGCGCCGGAGTTCAAGAGCTTGCCGAGTCGGGACCTGTCCTTTCTGCGGACCTGGTGGCAGTGATGCCCACGCAGAGTGCTGCGGATTCGGCCGCTTCGTCTGGATTACAGGTTCGCGACGACGGGCGGGTACGAATTGTCTGTATCAATCGCCCGGAACGTAGCAATGCGCTATCCAGCGGGTTGATGATCGAACTCGGTCAGCGCGCACTGGAAGCCGATGAAGACTCATCGGTCGATGTGGTGGTCCTGACGGCAACCGGCACACGCGTGTTTTGTGCGGGGGCCGATCTCAAGGAGATGCGCGAGGGTGACGAGGAAGGCAAAAGATTTCGTCCCCCACGCGCAAGGATTGAACGCAGCGTGTTCGAGATCGTGCACGCGTTGCGCAAACCAGTCCTTGCGGCTCTCAATGGTAGTGCCGTGGGTGGCGGTCTTGAACTCGCACTTGCGTGCGATGTCCGCGTTTCGCATCCGGGCGCGAAATTTGGCTTGCCAGAGGCGAGGATAGGTCTTGGTGCCCATTTCGGGTCGGTGATACTGCCTCGCATCGTGCCACCGGCAGTTGCGTTGGAGATGGTGATGACTGGCGAGCTCGTTGACGCGCAGAGGGCCGCGCAGATCGGGCTCCTTAACCATCTGGTGCAGGCAGATCAAGTGCTCGAAACCACGCTCTGTCTGGCACGAACCATCGCCGCTAACGCGCCGCTGTCGGTACGACGGGTCAAGGCGCTTGCGAAACATGGTGCGGCTTTGCCTGCTGAGGCTGCGCTGGCCTTGGATCCCGGTCCGAGTCCTTATACAAGCTCAGACCGCGTGGAAGGCATCCGCGCCAAGTCGGAAGGGCGGGCGCCAAACTGGACTGGCCAATGATCGCGGCAGCTAGCCTTGAAAAATTTTAACGGTGCGCGCCTTTCACGGCCGTGCGCCTTGCACACACGGAGTTCTAGATGGAACAGGATTTGGTCTTGCTGCGGCGAGAAGGCCCGGTGTCGATTCTCACCCTCAACAGGCCCGAAAGGCTGAATGCATGGACATATCCGCTCGGCGACGTCTATTTCGATCTGCTCGATGAGGCCGACGCGGATCCGCAGGTTCGCGCTGTTGTCGTGACCGGAGCCGGACGGGGCTTTTGCGCCGGCCTGGACGCGGAATCGCTTGCCAGTTCCGCGTCGGGGGTAAAGAGAAAGCCCGCCAAAGGGCGTCGAATGTCGCATGCCGCCAATTTTCGGAAACCCCTGATCGGTGCAATCAATGGGGGTTGCGCCGGGTTCGGGTTCGTGCAGGCACTGCATTTCGACGTGCGATTTGCGGCCGCGAGCGCAATCTTCACCACGGCTTTTGTTCGTCGCGGATTAAACGCGGAATACGGCTCCTCATGGTTGTTGCCGCGCATTGTCGGCCATGCACGCGCAATGGACCTTCTTTTGTCCGGTCGCCGCTTCGATGCCAATGAGGCGTTTCAGATCGGGCTCGTTGCTCGTGTGTTGCCAGATGCGGAACTACTGGACCACGCAATCAGTTACGCCAGGGAACTTGCGACACACTGTTCGCCCATCGCGATGGCGGACGCTAAGGTACAGGTCCATGCCGACTGGTTTGCGACTCGTGTCGAGTCGGAGGACAGGGCGAAGGCACTTGGGCATTTGCCTGGTCACCGCGCCGACTTTCCGGAAGGTGCAGCCAGCCTGCGCGAACGGCGCGCGCCTTCATTCCATCCGCTGCCTGCCAGGGACGCCGCCGCCGGTACGGTGATCGCTAGAGGGTCAGAATATGACGAGCACTGATTCCCGGAACATGACTGCCTTAATTTCTTAACATCGGTACGGAAGGTTTGTGCCCCTGCCCTAGCGCGAGAGGCCGATGGCGGGAAGCTTTGGCTGGTCGTCACGACGCCGGCGCTGTGGCAATTCGCGCCACACAGATTTCAGTTGCGGTTCAACGACTGTATTACTTAAAAGAGATAAATTCTGGAGACGACATGTTAGAAAGGCACGCGTCAACATTGATGGAAGATCAGAGTGTCACTCCTGCGCGACGCTATCGCTGGATTGTGCTGGCCGTGGGTTGGAGCGTTCTGTTTCTTAGTGTACTGAACCGGCTGATCTGGGCTAACGTCGCGGCCACCGCCACCGGAGACTTCCATTTACCAATTGCTGCGCTGGGCGGCTTCGTTACCGCGTTCTATATCGGCTACGTCGTAGCGAACGCCGTCAACGGTATAGCGACTGACCGCTTTGGTGTGCGATTCATTCTGCCCGGCTCTGTCTTTTGTCTCGGCATTTTCACTTACCTCTTCGGCGAGGTAAGGACTGTGCCCACCGGTATGGCGGTTCAGGCGCTTCTCGGCCTGGCTGCGGGTGTCGATTTCGCCACCGGTATCAAGATGGTCTCGGGGTGGTTCTCGCCGAAGTACCGCGCCCGTGCGATCGGCATTGTGATAACCGGCCTGCCAGCGGGGATCGTTGCTGCAAACATGCTGGTTCCTGCGTTGCTTCTCCATTTCACGTGGCAGCACGTCTACCACATCTTCGGTGTCGCAACCCTGGCCGTGTCGCTGATCTGTTTTCTCGTGGTGCGGGATGCGCCCCAAACGTCGTCCGCACCTCTACTGCAGCGACGCGGGCTCCGAGCGTTTGTTCCATTCCTCCGCAACCGGAATTTCTGGCTCGTATGTCTATCCGGATTCGGAGGAGTGTGGGCGCTTACCGGATTTATGTTCTGGACAAATGCGCTTATGCAGAAGCACCTTGGATACACCGCCGTGCAGACGGGACTGGTGGCTGCTGTATATGGAGCCGTCGCAATTGTCGGTCCGCCCGTACTCGGTGCATGTTCGGACTGGCTTGGTCGTCCAAGAAAGTGGCTCACCGCCGTAGTGTTCCTGGCGATTACAGGGTGTTTGATGGTCTTCGGCAGGCTTACCGATTTGCATTCCATGTGGATCGTGGCCGGTGTTCTCGGTTTCTGCTCAGTTGGGTGCTTCACCCTTGTCGTAACGATGTTGACCGAACTGATCGAAGTTGATCTTGCTGCCAGTGCTGTGGGAATAAACAATGCCTTCGCACAACTCGCCGGCGTAATCATGCCACTCGCGGTTGGGATTGTGTTCCGCGAGACGTCGTCGTTTTTTTGGGCATTTGTGACGCTCGCAGCGGGGCCTCTCGTGTCAACCGTCCTGGTCATGACAGTACGTGAAGGGCTGATCGAAAACAGTGGAAGATGAGTCCGATTGCTTATTTTGTCATCCTGGAAGCGGGCGCCTTAATGTGACCGTTTAACTCGTGCGGTCAAATGTCGGGATTTCGGCGCCAATCTTCGGAGCGCGACGGTGGCCGAATCGATGGGCCAACAAAGCATGGCGCGAGCTGCATTTGAAGCTGCGCACGTCTCTGGGCCGCGAATGATACACGGGCTGGCGAGCAGTATTGGAACTCAGAACGAGGAAAGAATGGCGCTAGAAACTGAATGTCAACGAATCGACGACTTCATAGATTCAAG
Source organism: Caballeronia sp. LZ001 (assembly GCF_031450875.1). Taxonomy (NCBI): domain Bacteria; kingdom Pseudomonadati; phylum Pseudomonadota; class Betaproteobacteria; order Burkholderiales; family Burkholderiaceae; genus Caballeronia; species Caballeronia sp. LZ001. The sequence goes on from NZ_JARTVX010000004.1 coordinate 4,750,342, forward strand.
GCCAATGTCGGGATTTCAGAAAAGGATAGTTTTCCTCTGTTTCCTCGTAGCCGCTCTTGACGGGCTCGATACGGCCTGTGTCGGTTTCATTGGACCTGCGATTCGAGCGCACTGGCAATTAACTGCCGCGGCGCTTTCGCCGGTCTTTGGTGCGGGGTTGTTTGGAACCATGGTGGGTGGAATCATGCTGGGTCCGGTGGCCGACAGGTACGGACGCAAAACCGTTCTTGTGGCGTCGGTGCTTCTCTTTGGACTCGCAAGCCTTGCGTCAGCGGTGTCGCCGGGCGTTGGCTTCCTTGTCGCGATGCGATTCCTGACAGGGATCGGTTTGGGCGGTGCGATGCCGAATTCGATTACCCTGACCTCCGAATACTGCCCGGCCAAAAGACGCTCCGGATATGTGACCTTGATGTTTTGTGGTTTTACGATCGGCGCTTCCGCCGGAGGAATGCTGACGGCGCAACTGGTTGGAACGATTGGATGGCAGGGCGTGTTTGCGGCAGGAGGTGTGCTGCCACTGGTGCTCTTGCCAGTTCTTGTTCTTTACCTTCCCGAATCGATCCGGTTCCTATTATTGCTTGGAAAGAGCAATGCGGATTTTCGGGCAAGCGAAATCGTGTCGAAGTTAGTTTTGCTTGGGGAACCTGTTCCCGCACTGCGTGCAGACGAAACGGTGAGGAGATCGCCTGTCAAAACCCTCTTCGATCAGGGTGTACTGCCGGGTACGTTGCTGATTTGGGCATTGTTTTTCATGAGCTTGCTGATCATATATCTCCTGACGAGCTGGATGCCCGTGATGCTAGCCGGTGCCGGCGTTCCGTTGCAGGCGGCAGCATTGATATCGATGATGCATCAGGTAGGCGCGGCGCTTGGCAGTATCTGGCTGGGGCGAAAAATGGACAGATTCAACCCTCAGCGCGTTCTGGCATGGTCCTATCTGACCGCTGTTCCGGTGATTGTGGTGTGTGCATATTCGGGGAGTGTCAAGGTGCTGTTGGTGCTGGCTGTGTTTGCCCTCGGATTTCTCGTCAGTGGCGGGCAGATCGGAGGATACGCGCTTGTCGCCAATTACTATCCGACGAGCAGTCGTTCGACCGGCGTTTCGTGGGCCAATGCGATCGGAAGGATTGGTGCGACCCTAGGGTCCATGGCCGGCGGTGCACTAATGGGAATCGGTATGCATCTGCGCGAAATCATACTGACATTGACCGTACCCGCGATCATCGCGACAGGCTCGCTTTTCCTCTTGGGCATTATCCGGTCCGGTCGACCGGCGCCTCTGGCGAAGGCTGCTGATGTAGTCTCCGGTCTGCAATGATGGAGCACCTGCTCGCGCCCCTCAAGGTCGGTTCAGTCCCATTGCGCAACCGGATGGTAATGGGTGCGATGCACACGCGGATCGAGACGCTGACACGCCCGGACGAACGCCTTGCAGCGTTCTACGCGGAGCGAGCGGCGGGAGAGGTAGGGTTAATTGTCAGTGGTGGTTTTTCGCCGAACGCCGAGGGCGTGATGGAGCAGGGTGGGCCGCTGCTTAACAGCACGTCGCAACTTGAGGGGCATCGCGTCATTACACGAGCTGTCCACGAATGCGGCGGCAAGATCATAATGCAGATACTACATGCCGGGCGATACGCCAAGGTGTCGACCTGTGTCGCTCCATCTGCCGGTATGTCGAGAGTGAATTCATTTTCTCCCAGGGTTCTCACTACAGAGCAGGTCTGGGCCACTATTGCTGACTTTGTCAGAACCGCCGAACTCGCCATAGAAGCCGGATACGACGGAGTCGAGGTCATGGGATCGGAGGGGTATCTCATAAATGAATTTACCGCAGAGCGCACAAACCAGCGCGACGACGAGTTCGGCGGAGACTTTGAGGGGCGCGTACGGTTCCCGCTGGAAATAGTGCGCGCAATACGAACACGTCTTGGTGCACCTTCAATACTGATCTATCGGATCTCAGCGATCGACCTGGTCGAGGGAGGACTGACCGGAGACGAGATTACGACGCTCGCCAGATGGATCGAGAGCGCGGGCGCGGACGCAATCAACACTGGCGTTGGGTGGCATGAAGCCAGAGTCCCAACGATCGCCGCTTCGGTACCCCGCGCAGTGTGGCGCGATTCGGTTTTGCGCGTCAAGCGTGCCGTCGGCATTCCGGTCATTGTATCCAACCGGATCAACACACCTCAACTCGCGGATGAACTGATAGCGGATGGGGTAGCAGATATGGTCTCAATGGCGCGGCCTCTGCTGGCAGATCCCGAATTCGCGAGGAAGACACGCCTGGGTATCGCCGACGAAATCAACACATGCATAGCGTGCAACCAGTCATGTCTGGACCGGATTTTCACCGGACGGACGACGACATGCCTTGTCAATCCGCGGGCGGGAAGGGAAATCGAGTTTTCTCGTTCGAAGAGGAGCGATCTGAGCAGGCGCATTGCAGTTGTGGGCGGAGGACCAGCCGGGATGTCTTTCGCAGTCAACGCGGCGGAGCGCGGTCATGAAGTCACCTTGTTCGAAGCCGACTGCCGACTGGGCGGGCAGATCAATCTCGCCAGGATTGTGCCTGGTAAGGCCGAGTTTCAGGAAATGTTGCGCTATTTTGATGCACGGCTCAAAAAGCTGGAGGTGACGTTGCGTCTGGGTGAAGCTGTGACGGCCGAACGGCTCGGTGAAGGCCGATTTGATGAAATCATACTGGCAACAGGCGTTAGGCCTCGGGTGCCTTCAATTCCCGGTATCGAACATCCGAAGACTGTCTCCTACGTCGACATACTGTCGGGAAGATTGGTAGCCGGTCCACGCGTCGCGATTATCGGCGCCGGAGGGATCGGATTCGACGTGGCAGAGTTCCTCGTCGGCGATCCAAACCAGTCGCTCGACGCGAGTGCATTTTTCCGATTTTGGGGTGTCGATCCCATCAGCAAGCGGCGCGGAGGCCTGGAGAAGGAATACGAGCAGATCACGGCCGCACGCGTCGTCCATATGTTTCAACGCAGCGATGAACCGTTTGGAAAGCATCTAGGCAAGTCGACTGGTTGGATCGCAAAGGCAAAGCTTCGCCGGGCGAACATTACGATGACCGCTGGAGTGACCTACGATGCAATCGACGACGGAGGACTTCACTACAGCATAAGTGGACAGCCTCATACGCTCCAGGTGGACCACGTGGTGATCTGCGCTGGGCACGAATCCAACCGCGACCTCTACGGCCAATTGCTAGTACGCGGAATGCGGCCGCGGCTAATTGGCGGTGCGGACATTGCAGACGAGTTGGATGCGAGCCGCGCCATCGAACAGGCAACCCGCCTGGCGCTTTCTTTGTGACGTCACGGGTGATGCTTATACCAAACATCGTGTTTAGGAGGGGTCGTTGAGGGGAGTCATTTGCTACCCGGGCGTAGGTCCGATTTCATCTTGTGTGAGATCAGTCGTACATCGACGGGCTGTCACTGCTCACAATGGAAGAAGCGGACGTTTTCCGGATAACACGCTACATAGTTGGAGATCGGCATGTTTCTCAACACGGGTTATGTGCGCCGACGCATCTACCGTTTGCAACGCTACATAGTTCGAACGGTGTTTCCGCGTCAAGGACGATGTTCGGTTGGTCTGGCACGATTGCGCCATCCTTGTTGTTCGCATCTGCGAACCCGTCGTTTGCTGTCGAGGTCGACAAGCCGTTGGCAATGGAATGTCGTCAAGGCGGTAAGGTTCCGTCAGAAAGGCGATACCATGGGAAGCACGCATCGAAGAAACCCGCTGATGCACGCCCTTTCATCATGGTGCGCGCCGCGCGACTCGGCGTTCATCTTCCCTGAGACCTTGTTTTATTAGGACTGCCCGTGTGACTTGTGCGGCCACTGGGGGTAGTCTCTGTTGCGTTCGTTCGATCACGGACCAGCGGCCGAAAGAGATGCGGGCTATTCAAGCGAGTTTGAGGCCGACATTAGCAACGACAGGGAATAATCATGCGAAACACCTCACGTGGGCTGCTTGTGGTCGCAATAACTTCAGTTTCAATCGCGGCTTCATCCGCTGTGCAATCGCAGGAGGACACCGCTTCGACGTCGGTACCTTCAGCAGCGAGCATAAACAAGGCACAGCGCAAGGCGCAACGTAAGGCCGCGCGGAAGCAAGCGCATGCGAAACGGGATACTGAACTGGAGAAGCTGAAAGGCGCTGGCTACAACCCGCCCGCTGGGAACGACGAAAATTATCCGCACGATCTGCAGAGCGCTGAGAAAAGAGCAGCGAAACCGGGTGCCGCGAGCCAGTAGGCAAGGGGGCGGTGTGCTGTGCAGACTGCCCATAAGCTCATCCCGTAATGGTTGTATATCGCCCTTGAACCAACAATGGGGCGTGGGGGGCGATAGGGTAACCGATTATAAATCAGGAATACTAACAAGAAAGCAGTACTGATTGCACCCGATCCGCCGTTCGCCAAGGGCGGCCCATGTACTGAATCTGCTCGCGACCATTGAGTCTCTCCCTCGCGGCCGTTGTCTTTTGGAATAGCGGTAAAACGTCTACAGGAGTTCAGATGAAATCCACGCAGCTGGTAAAGAGAGTGACGCAGGTTGGACTAGTCGTTCGAGACCTGGATGCGGCCCTCCGCGAGTACGCAGACAAGCTTGGGATCGGCCCGTGGCGGGTGTATACCTATGCTCCGCCGAAGCTGACTGATACCAAAGTGCGCGGAGTCCCTGTCCCCTTCAGCATGAAGCTCGCACTTGCAGTGACCCAGGACACCATGTGGGAGCTGATCCAGCCACTGGACGGCCCTTCAATCTATGCGGAATTTCTCCGCGAACATGGTGAAGGTATTCACCATGTCATGGTCGACACAGGAAGGACTCGCGGCGATGTGACAAAGGAATTTTTGGAGCGGGGATGGCATTCGATTATGGAAGGGAAATTTTTGGGTGCGCAATTCGAGTACTACGGAACAGAGGCTTCGCTAGCCACGACGATAGAAGTCTGTTATCTCCCAAGTGACTGGACACGCCCGGAACCGGACTATTGGTATCCCTCAAATCCTCAGCCGAGTGCTGAGGGTCGCGAATAGGAAAAATCGCGCCTGGAATTTGCATAGGGCGGGTATCAGTTGGTCTTGCAGTCGGCGCTGACTGATATAGCCGAGTATCGAGGACACGGACATGACCGAATCGATATCCAAGCGGGGAACACTCGCAGGGAAGACCGCAGTTGTCACAGGTGCCGCAGGGACCATTGGTTGTGCGACTGTCATAAAGTTTCTCTCCGAGGGGGCGCGCGTTTTTGCAGTGGACCGAGAGCAGGCAGACTGGTCACGATTGAAGCTGTTGCGCGGCCGGCAAGCTGCCGATTTGATCTGTTACGTTGCTGACGTAGTCGACGAGGCAGGCGTCGCGCAATATGTGCAGGAAGCGCAGGCAGCATTGGGACGAATCGATGTGTTTTTCAATAATGCGGGAATTGAAGGCGAAGTTCGAGCGTTACACACCTATTCACTGTCTGAATTTCGACGCGTTCTGGACGTGAATCTCATTGGTTGTTTCCTTGGCCTTAAGAGCATCCTGCCCGTAATGTATCGACAATCGTCCGGGGCCGTGATTAACGCATCGAGTACTGCGGGCCTGGTCGGAGGTGCTGGCATGGTCGCTTATTGTGCATCCAAGCACGGTGTCGTGGGCCTCACTCGCGTAGCTGCGCTTGAGGCAGCTTCGTACGGAGTGCGGGTCAACTGTATCAACCCCGGGCCAATCGAAGGGCGGATGATGCTTTCCATCCTCGAACAGCGTAGCCAGGATCCAGGTGCGGAACTCCGGCGAATCGAGGCCCGCATTCCAGCGGGACGTTTCGGACGTCCGGCCGAGGTCGCAGAGATGGTCACTTTTCTGGCATCGGATGTTGCAGCTTTTTGCAATGGGGGCTGTTACACGATTGACGGGGGGCTGACCGCGGCTTGACATCGTCGCGGCTTGACATCGTCATCGGTTCTAGGAGCACAGGATTCGGCGTTGTGTCGGAATCTTGCCTTACGCATCGATATGGTCAATAGCTCACTGCATCGGGCACTGAGCGAGCAAGACCGGTGAAGTATGGAGTGGCTGCGAAGGTCGTAATGAACAGTGAGGTCGGAACTTTCCGTCTAAGCGAACTTGCCGCGAGACTGTATGTCCTTCGCACTGGCGGGACATTGCTAAAATGGATTTCGGCGGAGGCGACATCGCGTAGCTTCCGCGGCGGACAAGGCGCTGACCGCCGAAGCGCCCCTGTCCTTGTCAAACTTGTCGAAGAGCCTGGTGAACTGGCGAGCGGCCCCGAGTCGAATCTCGAGGTCGTTAGTGTGTCGGCCGGCGTTTAGTGGCACCTGTTTAGCGTCTGCGGCATTGAGTTCGTTCTGAAATCCTGCTCGGCCGCTCGGCGGGATAGCTATGTGCGGCAGCTGCCAGCGGGCCGCTACGCGCAGAGGAACGATACGAGAGTACGCTGACAGCTATTCTGAGGTTGCGCTATGGAGCTAAGTGGATCGACGCAGAGTCGTTGTCCCTTGTGCACGGTTGCGGAGGTGTCATCTAGCCTGCTGATGGTGGCGTGTGCTAACAGTATTCCGCCCTGCGGCTATTTGATATTGAAGCAGTGACCGTGCTCGTATGCAATGTCCTTCGGTGACGTCGCGAACACGAGACACGAGGTCGAGTTCGGCGCGTTCGAAGCGGCTGACGACGCGGTTGGTGAAGGACGCCATTCAGCGAGTGAGAGATCTCTGCGCGACTCTAACGGAGGGACGATGATCGAAATGCCAGAAACGGCGTACCAGCAACATCTCGGGGTGCAAGTGGTGGAGGCCAGTGATGGAAAGTCAAGGGTGAGACTCATTTGGAGCGATTTTCTGGCAAATCGGCGCGGCAACGTGCACGGAGGGGCGATTGCGTCGATCGTCGATATCGCACTATCGAGGGCAATACGATCGGTATTACCCGAAGATGTCAGCATCGCGACAATCGGCCTCAATCTTACCTATCTCGAACCTGGGACCGGTACATTAGAAGGAGCCGGTTCAGTTGTCCGAGCGGGCGCGACGATTGCAATCGCCGAAGCGACTGTAGGCAACGATAGCGGCACAATCATCGCTCGCGCTTCAGGTACGTTTCGTGTCATACGTCCAAGAGGTGCCTGACGGCGGCGGAACCGACCAGTTTTGCGATGGAACGAGTGCTTGCAACGAGTCGTTTTCGAGTCCGTAGCGTGGGCTGGCGCTGCTGCGTGCAGCCGAGGCCCTGCCGCCGGTCGGCGGCGCTGGGCTCGCGGACGCTTCGACGTCGCATTCCGGAGAGCGGATATGCGGAAGACCGCCGGCTTGGCGGCGTTGGGAAGATCATGCAAAATTCGCTAGTACGACGGCCTCACGTGTTCCATTTGGTTGTTGGATAGAGACGATTCGCCAGGGCGAATGTATTGCGGAATGACATCTGCCATATCGCGCCGCACCCGGGATCACCTTTTTGACGGCACCAGCGTCGAGCATGCCTTTATACTGTCCTTGGTCGAAGGTGACATTGGCGCCGTGAACTATGAAAAAGCCTTCGGCGGCTTCTTTCGCGTCAGCGGAGACGGAGAAAGTATGAATGGAGCCACTCGGTTCGTAGAGGTCACTCCCGGGCTGCCTTCTGGGTGTCCTCGGAATGCTCTAATAGTGCCATTCGTCTTTGGTCGTGAAGAGGTAAGCGTTCCCAGTATGGAAACGCTTATCATGAACAGCCGGCGTACTTACTGTCGTCGTTCGGCGTAGCGCCATTTGCTACGCAGTCATGCTGCTCCCGCTGCACAGATGCATGGGCGCATCACCGATTGGGTCTGCGCTAACTCTTCGACCGCGTCACTTAATCGGTCAGTCCTTCCATCCAGCTGATCGCCCCGTCTGCGAGGTCGAACAACGGCAAAAGCTCCTCCGAGGCGAGTGCCTCGCGGGCCAGCACCATATCCTTGAGTACGAGAGGCGCTGCGTGGTGGGCCCGCGAAGAGGTAAGAGCGTTGGTGAATTCGAGGGCGGCACTTCGACCGGTACCCGATAAAAGAACGCGCCGTACACCGTCGTGATCGAGCCCGGCATCTCCAGCTGCATTCAGCGAACGGACGGCCGCGCCCAGATTTGCTGCCCAGACAAGGTTATTGATCAATTTGGCCCGCATCGCCGTCCCCGGCTTACCAACATGAAGGATCGGGTCCGCATAGGTCTCGAATGCCGGTCGAGCCTTGTCTAGTGCAGTGGTACTTCCGCCGACCATCACGAGCAATGTCCCGTTCAAGGCCGCGCGCGACGAACCTGAGACAGGTGCATCGAGCACTTCCACGCCGAGTGGAAGTGCTTCTGCGGCGATCTCTTCAGACAGGGAGGGCAGAACCGTGGAGTGAATCGCCAATACGGCGCCCGGGCGCAGTGCCCGTAACACGCCCATATCGTGGACGATCTGCCGGACTGCATCGCCGTCAGTGACACACAGGCTCAGAAGGTCGCACTGTGCTGCGAGGGCCGACGGGTTTTTCGCGACTTTCGCTCCCTCTGAAACGAACGGTGCTGCGGCCTCCGGACGGCGTGTCCAAACAGTCAGCGGCAGTCCGGCCCGCAACATCATGGTTGCCATTGCACCGCCCTGATCACCAAGGCCAATAAATCCGCATTTCATTCCGTTTCTCCAGTAGTGAATATATATCTGCCTGTTCGTTCTGTACTGCGTCGCACTCCGGTCGCTAGAGGCCAGCGTCCCCCGTTCCTGCGGCATGGCCGTCCTCCAGTGACGGCGGTCGACGGAAAGCCATCGTCGGAGTGTGAACAAGTACAGATCTTTAGTGGAGTACATATAAGTAAAGGACACGCCCGGAAGGGGCCGTGCCGCACGTCAGAACTTGTGCATGATTGCAGCGCGCACGAGAAACTGATGATTATTGGACGAATCGCCAAGGTTGTCGATATTTGCTACCGCTGCTGTACCAAGCGACGATGTTCCCGACGCGCGCTGGTAGCTTCCTCCGAGATACAGGGAAGTCCTTTTGGTCAAGGAGTAGCTTCCGAGGAGCGCGAGTTGATTGATGTGCTGGTTACCGACGGTGTGCCCGCCTGCGGTTTCGACGCCGTCTGCGATCAAGTAGTCGTACGCGAGCGCGACGTAGAAGGCTGGTGTTACCTGATACTTCGCGCCGACATCAAAGTTGTTGAAGATCGCAGTCTGCGTCGAGAAAGTTGGCCCTAGGTTTGCGTATTGAACATTCGAATAGGAGCCCGCGAATGTTACTGCACCGAGCGTATAGGTAGCAGCCAGGTTCGCAGATTGCCATGCTCCCGCGTTGGCGTATGCCTTATTCAATGCCCAGGTGACGGGAGATGAACCATTTGCATTTCCAGTGAAAAGCCCCGAGCCGGGCGTCGACGCGGGATTCTTGAAATAAGCGAATGCTGCGCCGAGTTTCACCGGGCCCATCGTGTATCCGGCACCTAGCGAGTAACCGCTGCTTTTGGTAAAATCGCCCGGCGTTCCTCCGAAGGCATACTCTGCGCCAAATGTAAATCCATGATACGACGGGCTCATATAACGAACTGAGTTGTTCCAGCGAAGATCGATATAGACATTATTGATATCGCCGGGCGGGCCGGAAACGGCACCGCCAACATTGCATGCCGCAGTTAGGGGGCAGACGAAGTACAGTATCGTGTCGTACTGTCGGCCGAACGTCACCGCACCATAACGGTCGCTCGAAAGCCCGACGAATGCCTGGCGTCCCCAAAGCGTTCCACCTTGAGGTATGGAGCCGCTGTCGATGTTCAAGCCATTTTCAAGCGTAAATATCGCGTGAAGCCCGTTGCCGAGATCTTCGCTTCCAGTCAGCCCCAGCCGGCTGCCAAACTGACCGGCGAGGGAATCCAAAGCGATTTTCTTGCCTCCGGCCACGTTCGAAGTGTACTGGACCGCTTGATCAATGATGCCATAAATCGTAACGCTGCTTTGAGCACGGGCTATTGAAGAAAGCGCGCCAAGAAATAGCACACCGACCGATCTCGCATTGATATATTTATACATAATTTGCAGTACGAATCGTATTTAATGGAATCCGTTAATATGGCAGTCGCCTGACGAATAGGTGAATACAGTCATAACTGAAGGGAATTCAGCCAATGCTGTTATGCGTCAACTACGCTCGAGGTCACCCTTCCGTGTGACGTCCGGGTGCATGGCCAAGAAACGGACGTTGGCAATGATACTGACAGTCCGATCCGTTGATCCAGATAACGACGTGCCGAAGGACTGCACCTTTCGTCACGCGTGAGTCCGTCACCTTTCGAGTGCAGGCGGTGCGTCTCCTTTTTCGATCATCGATATGTCTCCGTCTCCTCGTCTCCGTCGGCTGCCTCCTTCCGATAGTTGCGAATTTCTAAAGATCGAAAGTCTGGCGACTTCCATTCGGGTCGTCAGACTTTTGGTTCACGCATCGGAGGGCGCTGATCCTTCCAACTTTCACGATTCTCTGTACATGCGGCCACCATGCGCTCCCAGGCACGTTCCGGCGCATCACGGATCACGATGTCGAACGCATTCGCACCGCGAAACTCCAGCAGTTCGACGCCTTGTGGTCCCACCTGATACGTATAGGCGGTCGCGGCTGGAAGGAAGAAGCCGTCGCCTGACGTCAGCACATTCTTGCCCAGGTGAATTTCGCCGGAGATAATGTAGTAAAGGCAGTCCGTGTCGTGGGTGTGCACCGGAAGCGGAAAGTTTCCCTTGAACCACACGTAGACGAGCGTGAAGCCGTTGGGGTCCGGCGATCTGTACAGGCACTTCAGTACGTTGCCATCGTCAAGGCCGGCCGCCCTCATTCTCTGAATTCCCGCTAGCCCATTGGGAGGACTGTGATGGACCATTATTCCCGTCTCGTGAACCAACGGCGCTTCTTTCTCCCGGAAAATGGTGATGCCGCGACGTGTGCGTTCAGTCGACTTGCTTTCGGTGGTGTCGGGACTGCTCATGTCTATCTCCTGATTGGGGGTTACGCAACTTCTTCTTGCGTATGGCGCTGCATGATCACTGCACGTGGGGCTTATCAGAGGCTCTGGTTCGGCATCTCGTGATTTCTCGGGATCCGGGCGTCGCGGTGGATTCGACGATCGCGTTCCTAGTGCACGGGCGACAGCGGACGTCTGCTTCGACCTTGTCTCTCTCTTTCCTTGTTCTGGATACCTACGGTCTGTCCGGCAACCAAAGGACCAGCCCATCGAGTGCGTCGCTTGTGGTCAACTGACAAGTGAGGCGAGAATTTTCTCTGGCCTCTTCGGCAAACTCAAGCATGGCTTTTTCGGCTTCTCCGGGCGCATCAAGCTTGTCCTTCCATTCGGGGTCTACGTACACATGGCAGGTTGCGCAGGCGCAGACGCCGCCACACTCCGCGTCAATTCCGGGTACGTTGCTGCTCACTGCGGCTTCCATTACCGACGCACCGTTTGCCGCTTTAACGAGAAATTCCATGCCACCGTGGGACTTGAAGATGATCGTTGTCATTTGTTCGGCGTTGATACAGAAATGAGGTTTTTGAGAGACACGCCAGAATCTGCCAGTGCTATGGGGTCCACGGGGCAGGAAGCCTTGATCATTTGCTTGGCCGCCATGAATTCCGATGCGCTATTAATTGCCTCCACCGCAACAACGCGGGAGTCGCGCAGATGGAAAAAGGCTGCACGACCGCCGTGCGTGTCTCCGCGCACTATTGTCGTGTCGGACTCCGCAACGATTCCGGCGATCTGCAGCTTCAGGTCGTACTGGTCGGACCAGAACCAGGGTACTTCCGGTTCGGCCGGTGGTTTACCCATCAGCGAGTGAACCACTTGACGCGCTTGTTCCGTGGCGCTTTGAATGCTTTCGAGTCTCATCTGAAGACCCCCGTACAGGTTGACCGGACGACAGGTCACGTCACCCACGGCATAGATGTTGGAAACTGAGGTGTGTGCCTGGCTGTCGACCACGATTCCACGGTTGTTGCAAACTATCCCGACTGAACGGGCGAGCTTGTCGTTTGGAATGGCTCCGATTCCTACCAACACAGCGTCGCACGCCACATGTTGGCCGCTGCGCAACGATATGCCACATACAGTGCCCAACGACCCCGTATCGACGTGCTCGATTTCGCTGTTGAGGAGTACGTGGACGCCATGCTGGTGGTGTACGTTGAGAAAGTAGGCAGATAGTTGCTCGCTCGCGACACGGGGTAGCAGCCGGGACTCTCGCTCGACGAGCGTGACCTGTGTGCCCATCGCCCGCGCAGAGGCCGCGACTTCCAGCCCGACGTAACCGCCGCCCACTATGACGATGTGCTGGTTCGGGCCGATTGCGGTCTTCAATGTATCGGCATCGGCCATTGTCCTGAGTTCGAAGACATTCGCCGCGGATGCACAACCGCTTGGCAGTCGCCGCGGAGTGACGCCCATGGCTAGCACCAGAGCGTCGTATCGGACGAGTTCGGCGCCGAGCGCGACCGAGTTGCGCTCCGGATATAGCCGTGTAACGCACGTTGAAGGGCGAAAGTCGATGCGCTGGGCGTCGAAGAAGGAAGCTGGCTTGATGAGTATGGCAGCCGGTTCAGCGTTGCCCTTCAAATATGCCTTCGAGAGCGGCGGTCGTTGCACCGGTAGGCCAGCCTCCGCGTCGACTACTGTAATCCTGCCCGTATGGCCGTATTGACGTAACAGCGATGCGACACTTACGCCAGCATGTCCCGCTCCCACTATGAGCACATGGCGATCGGCTCCGGACGCCAGATTCAAACTCATCTATGTCTCCTCCCTGATACGGTCTACTGCTCTGCTACAGACGTTGACTTTTCACGACCAGAACCGCCCCGGCTAGCTTTGCTGTCCGTCGGCAAGCCGGCCAGCGCAAGACCCGCCCATAGTGCGCGTTTGGCCGGTCGCGTCGAGCGCATACCGAGGTTCGATTTTTAGAATGATGTTCGTATACTGACTCGAAATCCGAGGTTGTCAATACGGATTGTCATTGGAAAAAGGCAATAGTGTTCGTCGACCCGTCTCTACGACAGACTTTGCGCAAGCCAGACTCAGTTGGGTCGCTTGAGTCGCATGGACACGATCGTGTACCAGGCGGGATCTTCGTGCGTACCTCCTGGCGCTGTTAATTTTTTGCGTATTTCCCTTTTGAAGCTGAACGCGGTTCATGTTCAGCAGCGGAATGATGCCTTCAGCGGGCGTACTGGCTGGCTGCTAATTGCTGGAGCTCTCCGTCGCTTGCGGCTGCACATTGACCGTTGGGTATTCTGAGCCCGTTGTCGGGCCGCAGCCCACGCCGTGATTCTTCCGCCGCGCGGATACTGCCGCGCCGCCGCACGTCTTGGTTTGGTCTGAAGCCACGGGTGACAGCTGTCGGCCATGGCGCTCGAATAAATAACCGCAATCGGTGTTGGAAAAGCAATGTCCGGAAGGCCGATGACGACTGCCTGCGGGAATTGCTCTGGACGTATGACCGGCGCGATCTACAGGAGGCGCTGCCAGATCTCACGGCGTGGATTATCAAGTGGCAGGGCAAATATCCGAAGCTCGTGGATTGGGTGGAAGACAACCTTGCCGAGACGCTGACGTGCTATCGCTGCGCAGTAGGTGATCGTTGCCGGCAATGCACGCTGGCGCCAGACTCTGGGAAGGAAGAACGTCCCGGATGCCGCATCAAACGCGTGCGTATATATGAATGTCGTTCTTTGTAACCATCCGGCTGGATGTCTGTCAATTGGTGTTGTCCGGCGTTGACTCCTCGATCTTCCGTGTCAAATATGCAATATATACTCAAGCAAGACAATTAAGTGAATGGCGTTGTTATATGTGAAGTGAGAAACTTAATATTTCGAGGCAACAGGATATGGCTACAATCGACCGACAGGATGTGGTCCTCTCGCTCAGTCCGTATCGATGGGTAGTCCTGGCGCTTGCATGGGTCGCGATGTTCATGACGTACCTGTGCAGGCTCGCATGGGCCAACGTTGCGTCTGTTGCCAGCGAGGCGTTTCATTTGCCAATTGCGGCGCTGGGAGGATTCGTTACTGCGTTTTTTGTTGGCTACGTTTTGGCAAATGCAATCAACGGTTTCGCAGCGGACCGGTTCGGGGTACGTTTCATCCTGCCTGGGGCGGTGTTCTCACTTGGGGTGTTGACGTACATGTTCGGTGCAGTCAAGTCTGTACCATCGGGTATGGTTATCCAGTGTCTGATGGGACTTGCGGCGGGAATCGATTTTTCCACTGCCATCAAGATAGTTTCGGCATGGTTTCCACCCGAGAACCGTGGTCGTGCCGTTGGTATCGTGAGTACGGGCTCGCCGACCGGTATCGTAGTGGCTAACATGTTGTTTCCCGAGATGCTTTTGCACCTTGAGTGGGATAGCCTTTATCGGGTGGTGGGAGGAGCGACAGTCATTTTTTCGCTGGTCTGTCTTCTTCTCGTTCGCGATGCGCCAAGTAAGCTGGTGGCGACGGATGCCGGATGTGGGGCTCAAGCTTTCATTGCATTTCTCAGAGATCGCAATTTCTGGATCGTATCGCTAGCGGGATTTGGTGGGAACTGGGCACTCGTCGGATTTCTGTTTTGGACTAACGCTTTGTTGCACAAGCAGCTTGGCTTCACGCTTGTTCAAGCGGGAACGGTAGCAGCGGTTTATGGAGTTGCGGCAATCGCTGGTCCACCGGTGGTCGGAACATGCTCGGATTGGCTTGGTCGTCCCCGAAAATGGTTAGCTGGCGGCGTGTTTCTTGTGATGACCCTAGGTCTGGCGGTGTTTGGTGGGCTTGCGGCGTTGCCCCCGATGTGGGTGGTGGCCGCAATACTTGGTTTCACCTCGTTCGGGTGGATTGCACTCATCGTGACCATCATGACTGAACTTGTTGGTGTCGAATTCGCTGCGAGTGCCGTTGGCCTGAGTACCGCTATTACGCAGATTTCAGCGGTAATCATGCCAGTGGCTGTTGGGATTGTTTTCCACGAGACGTCGTCATTTTTCTTGTCATTCATATCGCTCGCGGCTGGACCGCTATTGTCAAGTGCTTTAATCCTGACTGTCCGGGAAGGGCCAATTCAAAGGTTCCGATAAGGCACACTTATCGGAGAAAAACGAGTAAGTCACTCTATGAACGTTTAGTGCAATTTGCGCTATATCGCGATGCGTATTATTTCGTTCCCGTGTGCTTTTCCACCCGCGCTTATAGCAGCGGGCCGGTCTGACATGGAATGCGGACAGGGCGATGATGTGATATGCCTGCTGATTGTGCAATCCCGAACCTCGCATCGACGGGGGCAGGGAAGGCGGGCAGTAGACATGAAAAGGCGGAATATTGTAAAACCGGACTGCGTGATCCATTGCTCGGCTTGGACGGTAGCAATTTCGGCGCGACCATCGACGAAAGAGCAGTCATCGAAGGTGGTGAGCCGGGCGCCTCGCCCGCATCTGCATAGACGTGACGGACATCAATGCCGAGTATGAGCAGCTGAAGGCTGCCAGCGTCGAATTCGTTGTCCACCCCAGTCGCTTCGATCTGTCATAGCAACCTGCGGCCGCGACCCGGACGGGACCGATCTCAAGCTACAGGAGAGCATTAGTGCGAAACAGCCGGGTTCGCCCTTTCCTGCCCGATGTTCCTGAGGCGGCGGAGCAGCTTCATTGCGTGCGCCGCGCATCGGATTTGCCGAAAAGGGCGAGTCAACGATATGTCGGGATGCAAGGCGGGTTACGTAAGCCAGCGGAAATTCTCGTGCGGGATGCCGGGGGATTGCCAGCAGCGTCGCTTGAAAGCGGGAGCACGCGCGCGCGACGTCGCGAGCATGGGAATTGCGCCTTATCAATGACGGCCGACCAGATACTGAGAACCGACTAACCGTCTGATTGACGATGGCTTTTGCGCCGGCCGGATATCAGGAAGCGCGGAATACTGACACCGTGAAGAGGTGGTCCGCCCCATTGTCCGCAAGACTTGTGGTTCCTCATGCTCTATGACCCGCGGTGCTGCGCATTACTTGCCGTGATAAATACCAGGACGCTTTTCCCTCAATGCGGATAAGGCTTCGGCGTGGTCTTCGCTGTTTCGCACGATTGTCATGTGCGACGACACCAGATCCAGACTGGCTTTCAGCTCGAGGCGGCCGCTTTCATATACGGTCCGCTTGATCAGTTGTACCGCCAACGGTGGTGCGGAGGCCACACGCCGCGCGAAGCTCATGGTTTGATCCAGCAGCTCATCGTCAGGACAAACCTTGTTGACGAGTCCTAGGCGCAGCGCTTCGGGGGCTTCGATACTTTCCGCGCTCCAGAACAGCTCCAACGCCTTGGCGGTGCCAACGAGGCGCGGCAAAAACCATGCGCCACCGGCACCAGGTACGAGGCCGATGCGTGCATATGTCTCAGCCATCTTCGCACTCTCGGCGGCAAATCTGACGTCACACATCAGCGCGAGATCCATCCCTGCACCAACTGCCAGGCCGTTCACCGCGGCAATGACAGGCTTGGCCATCCGCTCAAGCTGGAGGGGAATCCTCTGTACGCCGTCGGTTAATCGCCGCTTGATTGCCAGCGGAGTATTGGAATCAGACGTGCCCATCTCCTGAGTATCACCGCCGCTGCAGAAAGCACGTCCGGCTCCGGTAATTATCACTGCGCGAATGTTCGGGTCAGATTCGGCGCGTTCGAGTAGTGCGGCCCAGAGTTGCACCATAGGCGTAGTGAACGCGTTCAGTCGATCCGGGCGATTAAGTGTCAGCAGCGCGACCTGCTCATGCTCGGTGTAAAGAATGGTGGGTGATTCGCTGTCTGTGCTCATGTTATGCCGCCTGCAGGGATTTTCCGATGATGCTGCGCAGGATTTCGCGTGTACCGCCGTAGATGGAAAAGGAGGAAGATGCCAGCATTACATAGCGGAACACGCCTTGGAACTCGTCGTCGTCGATCTCCTCCATCGGAAGTGCCTGCCGGACAGTGTCCGGAATTGACTGCTCGAATACAGAGCCCAGATCTTTGACGATCGAAGCGATGGTTCCCACCTCACGATTAGCCTGCAGCGCGCTCGCGACCGAAAACGACATGCGACGCAAGGTGGCAAGCTGACTAACAAGTGATCCGATTGCCGCTGCAACTTCGTGACTGGGCTGCTCACCAGCGACTCGCAGGAACTCGCGGAGCAGGACCTGCGCGGTCAGAAACCGTTCCGGTCCGCTTCGTTCGAATGACAGCTCGCTCATTACCTGTTTCCAGCCTTCGCCTTCCGTTCCGAGCAGGCAGTCGTCTGGAAGGAAGCAGTCGGTGAAAACAACTTCATTGAAGTGCAGTTCGCCAGCCATGTTACGGATAGGTCGAATCTCGATGCCTGGCCGACTCAGATCCACGAGAAACTGGCTCATACCTGCATGTCGATCATCGCCGGCGGGGCGAGTACGAGCCAGCATGATCATGTAGTGCTTCTGGTGCGCGCCCGAAGTCCAGATCTTGGTCCCGTTCACGGTCCACCCGCCGGGTGTCGGGGTAGCGCGAGTTCGAATATTTGCGAGATCCGACCCAGCGTCGGGCTCGCTCATTCCGATGCAGAAGAACGCCTCTCCGCGCGCGACTTTGGGCAGGATGGATTCTTTCTGCTGCTCGGTTCCGTATCGCAGCAGAAGATGTCCACTTTGTCGGTCGCCGGTCCAGTGTGCGTTCACAGGCGCGCCTGCGGCCACCATTTCTTCGAGTACCACGTAGCGCTCAAGCATGGTGCGGTCCTGGCCACCGTATTTTTTCGGCCACGTCATACCGATCCAGCCACGCTCCCCGACTTTCCGGCTGAACTCGGCATCGAAACCGTGCCACGAATGCGCACGCATGGGCATTGGGATACCGGACAGATTTTTTTTCAGGAATTCACGAACCTCCTCGCGCAGGGAGTCGAGTTTTGCAGAACGAGGTGGAAGCTCGAAGGAATAAGTCATGCGAAATCCTCAGGAGATCATTTTGTAGTTTTCAAGTCAGAGCCTGGCGATCCGCGTGACGTAGCTCCAAAGGGCATCAGCGCCGGCGGCGATGATATGGCGTCCAAGCAACGCGGCCCAGTGACGTTCGTTGCCGCATTCATCTCTCCAGGCCCATAGTCGCCGGGTGTAATGATGCAACTGATGCTCGTAGGTAAAGCCCATGGCGCCATGTACCTGGTGTGCGAGCCGGGCGGCAATTCCGACGGCCTCTCCGGTCCGCGTCTTCGAGGCGGCAATAGAATCAGTGAGGTCGCGATCAGGGGAGGCAAGGGCATCCAACGCCAGGTCGGCGGCGACCTTGGCCGCCGCTGCCTGTCCGGCGATGATCGCGAGATTCTGCTGTACGGCCGGCAATCTGTTCAGAGGCTTGCCGAACTGCACTCGCTCCGACGCATACTGGACGGAAAGATCCCGCACGCGTTCGAGCGCTCCCGCCATCTGCTGAGCACGCAGCATGGCACCCAGTACAATTCCAGGCTCCGAGTCCCGGACCGGCAATGCTGTTGCATACCATTGGCGCACATCGGCATGCGTCAGCCGTACCCCCTCGAAGTGCAGGTCACATCGTGGTTCTCCGGCGATGTTGCGGTGGTCTCTCACGCTGTAATTTTCACGGATTACCCGTGCTACATTAATGCCATTCTTTGCGGGCAGGAGCAGCACGACTGCCGCCAGACGATCACCCCAAGGAATGCGCCGAATGGTGCCCCCAAGGCGCCAGTGTTCGCCATCCGCTTCCAACTGTACGCTCTCTGATCCAAGCGGGCCAAAGGCGAGCGGGCCCTCCGGCACACTGAGCCCCGACTGTTGCAGGCACCACGCCGCGACCAAGGTTTCCCCAAGTGGCAGCGGCACGGCGTAGTGCGCCGCAAGGCGAGCGAGCCGCATGGAGTCGGCCAGGCTGAGCCCCGCGCCACCGTCATCTTCAGGCAATACCGCTCTCGAAAATCCAAGCTGATCGAGCTGCTCCCAAAGCGCGACGGGCCACTCACCCGCCTCGGCGCGGTCAAGAAGATCCTTCGTGCAAAGACCGCCGAACGCACGCTCACCAGCTTCCAACAAAAGGCGCGAGACATCATCACTTCCATTCGAGGTATCTGCGAGACCGACGCTTGGGTCCGACGAGTTGCTTTGCTGTGCTTCCATAGTTCGAATATGTGAACAACGTTGGTTTTCTGAAGACCGAGTTCGATACTAGGCGCTGCACCCATCACTGTCAATAGAGTGCGCTCCCGTGGGCACCGGGATGAAGCCCGTTTCGCAGTTGACCTTTTGTTCGGCGCAGAATAGGATTATGAACGAAGTTTGTATTGTCGAACGATGGAACGTAGAGGAGCGAAAGATAAACGATGACGAAGCGAGCGAACCTGGCGGCGCTCTTGAAGCCGCGCTCAATTGCTATCCTGGGAGCCTCTGAGGATTTCAGGAAGCTTAATGGCATACCGCTGAAGGCGCTCCTTGACAAGGGCTACGCCGGGCCGATTTACCCGGTTAACCCGAAGTACAAGGAAATCGCGGGATTGAAGTGCTATCCGACGGTGGAAGCGATTCCTGGAGAGGTAGATCTTGCAGTCATCACCGTTTCGCATACGCGTGTCATTGAGAGCATTCGCGCACTCGGGCGTAAAGGGGTGGGTGCGGCGGTTGTTTTCGCATCGGGGTTTGCGGAGGTGGGCGGGGAAGGTATCGCGCTGCAACGCGAATTGAGCGAAGTGGCGCGGGAGACCGGCGTCCGGGTGTTGGGTCCGAACTGCCTTGGCATGGTGAACGCCTTCGAAAAGGTGATGGCATCGTTCGCAAAGTTCGCGCTGGAGCCAACACCGGGTGGCCCGATTGGTATGGTCACACAGTCGGGTGCGCTTGGCTCTTCCACTATCGGCGTTGGGAAAAAGCGCGGCCTCCATGTAGGTTATCTGGTGACTATCGGAAATGAAGCTGATATTGGCTTCGTGGAGGCGATGAAGGAAGTCATGGCTGATTCCCGGATCCGGGTTTGCGCGGGATTTGTAGAGGGCGTGCGGGACGGTGCCGGCTTTGTCGAACTGACCGAGCAGGCGCAGCAGGAAGGGAAGCCGCTCGTCCTGACCAAGCTGGGCCGCACCGATGCAGGAGCCAGGGCGATCGCATCACATACCGGTTCGTTGGCAGGCTCTGACGCGATATTCGACGGAGTGTCGCGGCAGTACGGGGTGATCCGGGCGCGAAGTGACGAGCAACTTCTCGATTTTGCTAACGCGTTTTCTAACTGTCCGCTGCCCGCCGGAAACAGGGTGGGGATCTTGACGCGTTCAGGAGGGGCGGGCGCTCTTATGGTCGATCGCGCCGCGGAAACGGGGCTGCAGATTTCTTCGCTCACCGGGGAGACCACTGCTGCACTCAAGGCCATCCTTCCGGAATTTGGCTCGTTCGCCAACCCGGTCGATGTCACAGCTGTCGGCATGTTCAGTCCGGGGCTCATATGCGACGCCTTTGAACTTGTGCTGAACGATCCGAACATTGATATCGGGATCGCGTGGATGGGATCGACGCGGGACGTCGATTTTATGGTCAAGGCATTTGCAGACCTTCGGGCGCGCGTCCAAAAGCCGTTCGTGCTCGCATGGGTAGGCGCGGAAGACCACGCGGTAGAGCGCCTTGCGGCCGAGAATGTTGCAGTGCTCCGCGGTCCGGAACCGGCTGTCGATGCGGTGGCCGCACTTGTTAGGTATGCCGAAATGCGTCGTCATTGGCAAGCCGACCAGGCCGCCCGGGAAGTGACCCGCACGGAAGTTGCCCGTCTGTCCCTCCCACTGCCTGCAACTACCGGCGTGGTTGGCACTCAGGCGTCTGCTACATTGCTGGAGTCCGCTGGCGTGTCTGTCGCACCGCTCGCGCTCTCGACCACGGCGGACGAAGCTGCCGTGGCCGCCGAGAAACTCGGGTATCCCGTCGTGCTGAAGATCGAGTCACCGCAAATCCTGCACAAGACGGAGGCCAAGGGCGTTGAACTGAACCTGCGCGACGCAGATGCGGTGCGTGCGGCCTTCGGACGGATCATGGATAACGTTCGCGAATACGACCAGAAAGCGCAAGTTGACGGGGTCATCGTGCAGAAGATGATCTCGCAGCCGGATGCCGTAGAACTTGTCGTCGGCCTAAACCAGGATCCGGTCTTTGGCCCCGTGGTGATGGTTGGCCTTGGCGGCGTCCTGATCGAGGTACTCCGCGACGTGGCGTTCCGCCGTGCGCCCGTGAGCGAGGCCGAAGCGGGACGCATGCTTGACGAACTGCGCGGGGCGGCGGTGCTGGCGGGGGTGCGCGGCAAAAAGCCCGTAGACCGTCAGGCGCTGTGTGGCTTTATTGCGGCGGTATCGCGGTTCGGTGCGGCGGCGGGCGCGCGGCTGGGTGAGCTGGACCTCAATCCCGTGCTAGCGTCACCGGCAGGTTGTGTCGCAGTCGACAATCTGCTTGTGCTGCGATAGTGTGAGTGGGATAACGGGGTAGGGAATGATACATGGCAGCGGGAGCCTTTCGAACAGCGTTCAAAAACCCGCAACAGACGACGGGTTCTGGTATGCTTGGCGGCCGACGCCGGTTTATCCCGGTGCCGCAAGCGACCACTACCCGTAATCTATTCGAACGTCTGAAATCCTCGTTATGGCCAGGACCGCCTCCATTGAAAAAAGCCCCCCCGACGCTGCCGTCACGGAGAACTCGGGGCCGCGGTCGCTGACGCGTCTCCTCGGTATGTTCGATGTCCTTTCCCAGGCGCGCGAGGGCCTATCCCTAGCTGAACTGAGCATTGCCCTTGAGTCACCGAAGAGCAGTCTGCTTAACCTGCTTCGGCCACTAGTCGCGGAAGGCTATCTGTCGCACTCGGGAGGGATGTACCGGCTCGGTCCGTCCATTTTTCGCCTCGCAGCTGGGGTCATGACGGCGTGGAACTTCCCGAAGCAGATCCGGCCGTTCATGGAAGACCTATCACAACGAACTGAAGAGACGATCATGCTGGGCGTGATGGTACCTGAGGCGGAGGTCATCACTTATGTGGAGATACTGGAAAGCCCACATCCAATACGTTACCAGGTGCCGGTCGGCACTTCGCGGCCGCTTTACGCCAGTTCGGCGGGACGGCTGCTGCTGGCGTATGCGGATCGCGATTGGGTCCGGCGATATCTCGCGACAGTGGTCTTCAAACAGAACATGGCTGTGACGTACACCCGCCCCATGCTGACCAGGGAGATCGCAACCATTCGCGGTGAAGGTGTGGCGTCCTCCTTCGATGTGTACATGAAGGGTCTTGCTTCGGTCGCCGCGCCTGTTTTCGATGCAAACGGAAAGTGCATTGCTTCGCTCAACGTTGCGGGTCCCACCGACCGCTTCCGTGCGGAGTTCGACTTCCTGAAGTCGGTAGTGAAGGAAGTGGCATCCAAGGCGTCGGGAATGGTGGGGAGTCTGAGTCTCTTTTAAATAAACCGGGAGAGGTTTTTGTTGCGCGGGGGTGTCCCGGTTCCTGTTTGAGGTGCTTTATGGTGGAATCAGGTCGCGACCCGGCCGGACGTATCGTGGTGGAAGAGAACGGCCACGTCCTCCTTATCGGCGTGGACCGACCGGAGAAACGAAACGGCTTCACCCCGAAGATGTTTCGTGAGCTGGCAACGGCATTTACGCGTCTTGAGTGCGACGATAACTTGCGCGCGGGGCTCGTCCATGCTTTCGGTGATCACTTTTCTGCGGGGCTGGATCTGCCAAGCGTTGCCGAGATGCGCAAGCGCGGCGAGCTCTTGATTCCTCCGGGCGAAGTCGACCCGTTCAATCTTCGCGAGCCTTTTAGAAAGAAGCCTGTGGTGGCAGCATTCAAGGGCATCAGTTTTACACTGGCGGTCGAGTTGATGCTGAGTGTCGATATCGCCATCTGTGCCGAGGATTGCAGGTTTGCGCAACTGGAAGCAATGCGCGGGATCATGCCAGGTTGCGGAGCAACGTTTCGGATGGTGGAGCGCGCTGGGTGGGGTAATGCGATGAAGTTGCTATTGACCGGTACGGAATTCGGTGCAGCAGAAGCATACAGACTGAACTTCGCCCAGGAGGTTGTACCGGCCGGGACTGAATTTGCACGTGCGTTGGAATGGGCTCAGGTGATCTCCGTGCAGGCGCCGCTTGCCGTGCGTGCCATACTCGAGAATGCGCGGATCGCTCAGACGAACGGTTTGACGGCGGCACTTGCCCACGTAGAGTCCACACAGAAGGTGTTGTACAACAGCGCTGACGCGCAGGAAGGGGTGCGAGCGTTTGTCGAGAAGCGGCCGGCGAGGTACACCGGGGCGTGAAGGAAAAGGTTACGTCGCGGCGCCGCCTGATGTGCGACCTGGAAATATTCTTCGAAAATGCAGCGCCAGGCCTGCTGGGCGCGGGGCTCGTCACCGCATGGTACGTACCGCGGCAGCGATAACCATCCTGCGCAACTGTGTCCCTGTGGAATCATCTGTACTAGCGGCTATATTGTCCGCTCCCCGCGTCACCTTATTTTTCGCCGCCGCGCAGTCTGCTAAAGGAGAGGAGCCTGCTGACTGCATCGGCGGGGAGACCTCAGTTACCTTTGAACACCGCTTGTCGCTTCTCAAGGAAGGCTGTGACGGCTTCGCGGTGGTCAGCCGTCGTCATGGCAACGCTCTGGCATTCCATCTCGGTGCGCAACGCGGCGTCAAGCGTGTCGGCGCCCTCCGCCAAGGCCGCTTTCAGCAATGCAGCTGCCAGTGGAGGCAACTGGGCATACTCGCGTGCCACCTCGATCGCCCTTTCCAGGGCGTGGCCTGTTTCACATCGTTCGTTGACCAGCCCGATACGCTCCGCTTGTTCCGCACTCAGGATCCGACCGAGCCCTAGCATTTCCCGCGCTCGCGCGGGGCCAACCCGTCGCTGCACGCTCCAAAGGGCGCCGAGATCGGGCACCAGTCCCATTCGCACGAACGCGGCGCCCAGCTTAGCTCCCTCGGCAGCGATGGCGTAGTCAGCAAGTGCCGCCAAGGACAAGCCGGCGCCCATAGCGCTTCCTTCGACTGCGCTGACGACGGGCTTGGGGCCGCGTGCAATCATGCGAGTCAGGCTGTTTAGTAGATCCCATCGGGTACGGTGCTCAAGAATGCTTCGCTCGCGCATTTCGCTGATGTCGCCGCCGGCACTGAAATGACCGCCCGCTCCAGTTAGCACGATGGCCCTGACCTCAGTGTCGTCGACCGCAGTTCGAACTGCGGCATGAAGCAACTCGCGCACTTGCGCGCCCAGCGCATTTCGCTTTGCTGGATTATTGAGTTCGATGATCGCAATGCGTTCCTGCTTCTGCAGCGTGACGAGCAGTGGACTTGTATTCATGGTGGGCGGCCGTATCGGGGAATACTGTTTTCTCAGGCAAGCTCGATAACACCGTGGCTCAGTACAGTGGTGTTTCGCTCCGGAACCGAAGCGTCGAGTTGAAATGTACCGTCGGTGTGACGCCAGAGCCGGAAGCGGATGGTTTCGCCGGGAAACACAGGGCTACTGAACCGCGCGGCGAGCCGGCGAATGCGTGCGCCATCATATTCACAAAGTACCTGCATTGCGGCGCGCGCAGCCATTCCGTAAGTGCACAGGCCGTGCAGGATCGGGCGCGGGAAGCCGGCCTTGCGTGCCGTCTCCGGGTTGCTGTGCAGCGGATTGAGGTCGCCGGACAGGCGGTAGATGAGGGCAGACTGCTCAAGGGTGGCAAGATCGACCTCTAAATCGGGAGGCGCTGTCGGCGCGGCAGGCAGTGGCGCCGGCGGTTCATCGCTCGTGCCGCCGTGCTGGCTATAACCGCCATCGCCGCGCAGGAATACCGTCTGCCGTACGTTTGCATACAGCACGCCGTCGGTGTCGCGAAGTTCGCGGCTCACCTCCACTACGGCTCCTTTTCCAGCGCCCTTGTCGCAAATCGCTCCGATCTGGCTGCGCGCCCGCAGCGTACCTGCCGCCGGAATGGGCCGATGCATCACGATCTCCTGTTCGCCGTGGACGAGCTTGACGAAGTCGATGCCGGTGCGCGGATCCGTCGCCCAGCGATCCGGCTTAGCCAGGACGGTAGCCATTGACGGGACAGTGCGCAGCTCGCCCTCGACCACATGCCGGAGGTGTCCAGGGTGCACTGGATCGTCACCGAATCCGATGCCGAGCGCATACAGGATCGTGTCGCGCTCAGTGTAACTCTGGGTGACTTCTGGAAATTCATAGTTCTTGACCGCTTCGTAGTTCAGCATGATGGCCTCTTTCAAAGAATCCTAGATAGCCATGCAGAAAGCACGGCTTCGTGGTCCGTATCGACTGGTTGTGGAGGCGTTGGAACGGAACAGGGCGTCGCTGAAAAACGGGGCGCTGCCGCAGGCTGAAGCACCCCAGCAACGTCGACATACGTACCACGCTCGCGCATGTGAGGATGTTCGGTTGCTTCGTGCCAATCAAGCACCGGCGAAACGCAGGCGTCAGTGTTCTCGAACTGTCGACAGAATTCTTCGCGGGTCCTGGTGGCAAATCGAGCGGCGATGCGCTCCCGTGTGGTCTGCCAGTCCTCCGGGCTCTGGCCAATACCGGAGGTTGAATCAAGGCCGAGCCCCAACAGGAGTTGCCCAAAGAACTTCGGCTCTATAGGTCCCACCGCGACCCAGAGTCCGTCGCTGCAGCGATACACATCGTAAAAGGGGGCGCCAGAATCAAGAACATTCGTGCCTCGCTCCTTTTGCCAGAGCCCCGCAGCTACCATTCCGTGAAACATCGTTGACAGATGCGCTGCCCCGTCCACAATGGCGGCATCCACTGTTTGGCCCTGGCCGGTGCGGCGGGCATGCAGAATCGCTGCGAGCAGACCAACAGCGAGGTAGAGGGCTCCGCCTGCGTAATCGCCGACGATGTTCAAGGGCGCAACGGGTGCATCGTTTTCGCGACCTATCGCATTCAGAATGCCCGTCACTGCAAGGTAGTTGATGTCGTGGCCCGCGGCTCTGGAGAGAGGACCGTCCTGGCCCCAACCCGTCATGCGGCCGTAGACCAGCCTGCGATTGCGTGCCACGCAGACCTCCGGGCCTAGTCCGATTTTCTCCATCACTCCGGGACGAAAACCTTCGATCAGCGCGTCTGCATTTTCCACGAGCCGCAATACCTTTTCGACTCCTGCAGGGTCTTTCAGATCAACCGTTATGGCCGGCCTGCCTCTGCGTAGAAGGTCGTACTGTAACGGTCTTTCGATGCCCACGTTCAGTCCACCGGGCCTTTCAATGCGCAATACGTCCGCGCCCAGATCGGCCAGCAGCATCGCGCACATCGGGCCGGGGCCGATACCGGCCATTTCGATGACCCGCACCCCGCGCAGCGGTCCGCCGCGGGTACTGGCCGCGTGATCGTTGGTTTCGTTGATTGCTTTCATTTCCAATCTGAACTCCGTTCGAATAATAAACACGCATTGGCGCCGTAGTCAATCTGCGGGATCCACTCTACCTAAAACGATGGTAGCGTTGAATCCTAGGGAATCAGCCGATACGTGACCGCCCTGATTGCCTTGACCATAAACCGGCCTCTCGTTTATGATTTAGAACATCGTTCACATAAAGATAGCGCCGTGACTTACGAACTCAACGAAGATCAGCGACAGATCCAGGAACTCGTGCGCCGGGTCGCACGCGAAAAGGTGGCGACCCGCGCGGCCCAGATTGACCGCGAGGCGGCTTATCCCCACGACATGTTCGAGTTGCTCAAGGGACTCGGAATGTTCACACTGCCGTTTCCCGAGGAGTACGGCGGAACAGG
The DNA here is from genome assembly GCF_031450875.1 of Caballeronia sp. LZ001. Lineage (NCBI taxonomy): Bacteria > Pseudomonadati > Pseudomonadota > Betaproteobacteria > Burkholderiales > Burkholderiaceae > Caballeronia > Caballeronia sp. LZ001. The sequence goes on from NZ_JARTVX010000004.1 coordinate 4,777,160, forward strand.
TAGCCTGCTTTCGGCGTGCATCGCCGTCGAGGAATTCGGTCGTGTTTGCTACAACACCGCCTACCTTCTTGTCGTGCAGTGGGTCCCCTTCGGCGCTATTCTTGCCGGAGGAACTGCGGATCAAAAGCAGCGCTGGTTGCCTGGCCTCGCGCAAGGGGAGTTACGCGGTGCGCTGGCGCTCACGGAGTCGCAGAGCGGCTCCGATGTGTCAGGCATCAAGACGAATGCTCGCAAGGACGGCGACGGATACATCCTGAATGGCTCCAAAATCTGGTGCTCGAATTCTCCGCTTGCCGATTTCATTCTGGTCGCAGCGAAAACGCTCGATCAAACGGGTCAGCCGCTCGGGATCAACCTGTTCATCGTGGAGAAGGGCACTCCGGGGCTGACGATCGGAAAGGAAGAGGACAAGATGGGTGCGCGCGGCGTGCCGTCATGTCCGTTGTTCTTCGATTCGGTCCGTTTGCCGGGGTCGGCTCGCCTTGGCGTCGAAGGCGGGGCGGGATTCAAGGTCGCAATGGAAGCGCTGAACAGCAGCAGGCCGATCATTGCTGCACGAGCCATAGGCATTGCTCAAGGCGCGATCGATCATTCCATCGAGTTTGTTCGCGAGCGCATGGCCTTCGGTCAAATGGTCTCCGATTTCCAAGGCGTGCGGTGGATGCTAGCCGACATGGCTATGAAGACCGAGGCCGCCCGGCAGCTCGTCTACCGAACGGCCGCCATGGCCGACGCCGGGGTGTCCGGCAAAACACTGGCTCCTATGGCGGCGATGGCGAAGTGTCACGCCTCGGATGTCGCCATGCAGGTTGCGACCGACGCTGTCCAACTGTTCGGCGCAGCCGGCATTTCGGCTGAATATCCGATCAATCGCTACTTCCGTGACGCGAAGGTCGTCCAGATTATCGAGGGAACCAACCAGATCCAGCGCAATATCATTGCCGACAGCCTGCTCGGGCGCGTCGCGCGCCGTTAGTAATTCAAACAACAGAAACCACAGGAAGTGACCATGGAAGAGATCGAGACGGTTGGCATCGGCATCCACTGGGAGGACCTGCCCGTCGGACGCAAGTTCCGGACGATCGGCCGAACGGTAACGGAGACCGACATCATCAACTTCGTCAACTGCACTGGCATGGTTGAAGTGCTTTTTACCAACGTCGAGTTTCAGAAGCACGAGTCCAGGATCAAGGGTCGGCTTGCACCTGGAGCGCTTGTCTACACTTTCGCCGAAGGGATTTTGACGCAGTATGTCATGCAGGGCGTAGGGTTTGCGTTCCTGTCGATGGAGCAGGAAGTCAAGGCGCCGGTCTTTGCTGGCGACACAATTCACGTCGAATGTGAAGTGCTTGAGTGTCGCGAGAGCAAGAGCAAGCCCGGCCTGGGCCTGGTGCGCTCGCTTAACAAGATCATCAAGCAGGACGGGACGGTGGTCCAGATCTACAAGCCTGTACGCCTCGTGAAAGGCAAGAACTATAAGGCCGAATGATGAGCGATCGGGAGCTGAACGCGCAGTCGTCCTGCAACGGCCCTCTGCACGGGCTGAAGGTGGTCGATCTCAGTATCAACGTGCTTGGCCCCATTGCGACACAGATCCTGGGGGACATGGGTGCAGACGTGATAAAAATTGAAGCGCCGATAGGAGACCAGAACCGGCGTAATGGACCGAGCCGTAATCCGGCAATGTCCGTCTTCTTCCTTATCATGAATCGCAACAAGCGCAGCATTGTGCTGGACCTGAAACGGCCGGAATGTCTCGAAGCGTTGCTGCGGATCGTCGAAACCGCTGACGTATTCGTTCATAGCATGCGCGACACGGCAGCACAGAGACTCGGAATCGGTTACGAACAGATTCGTGCCCGTAATCCGCGCATCGTGTACGCCAATGCACCAGGCTATAACCCCGCCGGGCCGAAAAGTGACGATCCCGCATTTGACGACGTGATTCAGGGGGCAAGCGGGCTGGCCTCCGTCAACGCCGGTGCGGACGGAGTACCGCGCTATTTTCCGACCGTGATCGCCGACAAGTTCTGCGGCTATGTGCTGGCGTCGTCGATCAGCATGGCGCTGTTGCATCGGGAGCGCACCGGGCAAGGTCAGCACGTCCAGGTTCCCATGCTGGAAACGCTCCTTCAATTTAACCTCTTCGAGCATCTCTGGGAGGGAGCCCTGGGTAGCAAGGACGAGGGTATTGGCTATAGCCGGATGTTCTCGCCTCACCGCAGGCCCTATCCGACGAAGGATGGGTACATCTGCGTACTCGCAGTTAATGATGTGCAGTGGCGCAAGCTCCTTCGGGTCGTTGGGCAGGAGGCGTTGCTCAACGACCCGAAGTTCTCGGACATGACTGTGCGTATGCGCCACATCAACGAACTGTACGGTGTTCTCGCGGATGCCTTGCAGCACGAAACGACGGCGTACTGGGAGGCGCGATTCGTCGAAGCTGACGTGCCGCATGGTCCGGTGAATTCGTTGAAGGACCTGTTGTCCGATCCGTATCTCGAGGAGACGGGTTTCTTCCGGAAATATCAGCATCCCAGCGAAGGCGAGCTCGTGATGACCGCTATTCCGGTTCATTTCTCAGCTTCGCCGGGCACCTATAGGCTGCCTCCGCCCCGGTTAGGAGAGCATACCGAGCAAATCCTGTCCGAGGTCGGTTACGAACCTGAAGAGGCTGCGCGTATCGCGGGGACTGCGACGTCAACGACGAGCTGACTTGCGAATAAGCGCCTGATGAGCAGCCAGACTGGCGTGGAAGGTCGATGGGCTGCTCCCGGAATTGATATGTGCATGCGGTTGTGACCGGGATATCCGTCTAGTGGGGTTCGGGCGAGAGAGGTACCAGGATGGAATCACAGAGGAGAGAGGATCATGCGTGGCTTGAAGGAGAAGGTTGTCATCGTAACGGGCGCGGCGGGTGGCATTGGACGTGCACTGTGCAGGCGGTTCGTGGAAGAGGACGCCCAGGTCGTGGCGCTGGACCTGGATGCGGACCGGCTCACCCGTCTTTCCGAAGAACTCGCGCCGCTTGGTCGGCCGATTCTGCATCTGGTCACTGACATCACGGACCTGTCGGTCGTCGAGGCGTCCGTCGCCAGGGCAGTTGAGCGCTTCGGCAGGATCGATGCATTGGTCAACAACGCCGGCTGGGATGTTGCCAAGCCCTTCCTGGAGACTTCCCCCGAGCTTTGGGACAAGCTTATTGCAATCAACCTGAAGGGACCGCTGAACCTGCATAAGGCGGTGTTACCCCACATGGTCGCGGCCGATGGCGGGTCCGTGGTCAATATCGCGTCCGATGCCGGTCGGGTAGGTTCGTCAGGAGAAGCCGTGTATTCCGCGTGCAAGGGTGGAGTGATCGCGTTCACCAAAACGATGGCACGCGAGTGTGCGCGAAACAATATCCGGCTCAACGTGGTTTGTCCTGGTCCGACCGATACGCCGTTGCTTCAATCTTTCGTCGGCGAGGGAGAGTACGGTCAAAAGGTATACGAGGGCCTCAAGCGCGCCATCCCTCTCAAGCGCCTCGGGCGCCCCGAGGACCTGGAAGGTATCGTCGCCTTCCTCGCGAGCGACGATTCCGTGTTTGCAACCGGACAGGTGATCAGCATCTCCGGTGGCCTGACGATGCATGGCTAAGGAGCCAGTATGACCAGTCAATACTCAGACATTCTGTATGAAGTTACGGGCGGCGTTGCCCGCATCACGATTAATCGTCCGGAGAAATACAACGCCTTCCGGGCGCAGACCTGTGAGGAACTGATCCACGCGCTCAACGAGGCTGGCTGGAACAAGTCGGTCGGGGTTATCGTGCTGACGGGTGCCGGCGAGAAGGCTTTCTGCACTGGCGGAGACCAGTCGTCGCACGACGGCGGCTACGGCGGGAGAGGCGTGATCGGCCTGCCGGTCGAAGAGTTGCAGACGACCATTCGCGATGTACCGAAGCCAGTGGTCGCCCGCGTGAACGGATACGCGATCGGTGGCGGAAACGTTCTTGTCACATGCTGCGACCTGGCAATCGCATCTGAAACCGCCCAGTTCGGCCAGGTCGGGCCGAAGGTGGGATCGGTCGACCCTGGCTTCGGAACCGCCTATCTGGCTCGCATCATCGGTGAAAAGCGTGCGCGCGAGATCTGGTTCCTTTGCCGGCGGTATACGGCTAGGGAGGCGCTTGAATGGGGTCTTGTGAACGCGGTAGTTCCCGCAGCAGAGCTGGACGCCGAAGTGCACCGCTGGTGCGAGGAGATGCTTGCCCTGAGCCCTACGGCTCTTGCCATTGCCAAGCGTTCATTCAACGCTGATTCGGAGTCGATTCGAGGTATCGGCAGTCTGGGTATGCAGACGCTCGCGCTGTTCTACGAGAGCGAGGAGTCGCACGAAGGGGTGCAGGCATTCATGCAGAAGCGCAAGCCCCGCTTCCGTCCGGAGTGAGGCGTGCGATGACTCTGAAGCATCTATTGCTGGAAGCCCGGGGCCCGGTCGTTGTCGTGAGGCTTAACCGGCCCGAGGTTCTGAATGCGCTTTCGCCGGAGTTGACATCTGAGCTCCAGCATGTGCTTGACGAACTCGAGGCCGATGCATCTGTCGGCGCTGTCGTTCTCACCGGGAACGAAAAAGCATTTGCGGCGGGCGCTGATATCGGCGTGATGAAGGACTGGTCCTACGCGGACGTCTATACGTCGGACTTCATCACCACGACGTGGGAGAGGCTGTCTACCTTTCGCAAGCCGGTCATTGCAGCGGTGGCTGGCTATGCCCTGGGAGGCGGCTGCGAACTCGCGATGATGTGCGACTTCATTCTTGCGGCCGACAACGCGAAATTCGGACAGCCGGAAATCACGATTGGCACGATACCAGGAGCGGGCGGCACTCAACGTCTCACGCGCCTGGTGGGAAAGTCGAAGGCCATGGAGATGATTATCTCCGGACGCACAATGGATGCCGCCGAGGCGGAACGCTGCGGCCTCGTTTCGCGGGTCATTCCTGCGGAGAAGTTGCTCGAAGAGGCTGTGGCAACCGCAACGCGAATAACGGCGTTCTCCCGCCCCGTCGTCATGATGGCAAAGGAGGCTGTGGCGCGAGCGTACGAGACAACATTGGCGGAAGGTATCCGCTTTGAGCGCCGGCTGTTCCATTCCACCTTCGGCCTTGAAGACCAGAAAGAGGGCATGGCGGCGTTCATGGAAAAGCGTAAGCCCGTTTTCCGCGGCCGGTAAGGGCGCGGGTACGGTTGACCAGACATTTCTGTTGCATTCGTTATGAAAATCATTGTTCCCGTAAAGCGGGTCGTGGATTACAACGTCAAGGTTCGCGTGAAGTCAGACGGCACGGGCGTTGATCTCGCCAATGTGAAGATGTCGATGAATCCGTTCGACGAAATCGCTACCGAAGAGGCGGTACGCCTGAAGGAAGCGGGCATCGCGACGGAAGTGATCGTCGTTTCCTGCGGTGTCACGCAATCGCAGGAAACGCTGCGCACGGCGCTCGCGATCGGCGCGGACCGCGCCATCCTGATCGAAACGGGCGAAGACCTCCAGCCGCTCGCAGTGGCCAAGCTGCTGAAAGCGCTGATCGACAAGGAGCAGCCGCAGCTCGTAATCCTCGGCAAGCAGGCGATCGACGACGATTCGAACCAGACTGGCCAGATGCTCGCGGCGCTCGCAAATCTGCCGCAGGCAACGTTCGCCTCGAAGGTGACGATTGCGGACGGCAGGGCGACGGTCGCGCGTGAGGTCGACGGCGGTGCGGAAACACTGTCGCTGATGCTGCCGGCGGTGGTGACCACCGATCTGCGTCTGAACGAGCCGCGCTACGTGACGCTGCCGAACATCATGAAGGCGAAGAAGAAGCCGCTTGAAACTATCAAGCCGGAGGACCTCGGTGTAGATGTGACTCCGCGTCTGAAGACGCTTAAGGTTGCGGAGCCGCCGAAGCGCGGCGCCGGCGTGAAGGTGCCGGACGTGAAGACGCTGGTCGAGAAGCTGAAAACCGAAGCCAAGGTGCTGTAAGGAGCGATTGGAAATGACGATTCTGGTAATTGCCGAACACGACAATGCTTCGGTGAAGGCTGCGACGCTGAACACGGTCGCCGCCGCGCAAAAGATTGGCGGCGACGTCCATGTACTGATCGCGGGGCACAACGCAAAGGGCGCTGCGGAGCAGGCGGCGAAGTTCGCGGGCGTCGCGAAGGTGCTGCTGGCCGACGCGCCGCAACTCGAAGCTGGCCTCGCGGAAAATGTCGAGGCGACGGTTCTCAAGATCGCCAAAACCTACACGCATATCCTTGCACCGGCGACCGCGTCGGGCAAGAACGTCACGCCGCGCATCGCCGCAAGGCTCGACGTCGCGCAGATCAGCGACATCACGGCCGTCGATAGTGCCGACACGTTCGAGCGCCCGATCTACGCGGGCAATGCGATTGCAACGGTGCAGTCGGCAGACCCTGTCAAGGTGATCACAGTGCGCACGACCGGCTTCGATGCGGTGGCGGCCGAAGGCGGCAGCGCGGTTGTCGAGAAGATCGACGCAGCGGCGGACAGCTGCCTGTCGCAGTTTGTGAGCCGCGAAGTGACGAAGCTTGACCGACCGGAGTTGACGAGCGCGCAGATCATCGTCTCGGGCGGCCGTGGGCTCGGTAGCGGCGAGAATTACACGAAGGTACTCGAGCCACTCGCGGACAAGCTCGGTGCTGCGCTCGGCGCCTCTCGGGCGGCAGTCGATGCTGGCTTCGTTCCGAACGACTATCAGGTCGGCCAGACCGGGAAGATCGTCGCGCCGCAACTGTATGTGGCAGTCGGCATCTCTGGTGCGATCCAGCACCTGGCGGGCATGAAGGATTCGAAGGTAATCGTCGCGATCAACAAGGACCCGGAAGCACCCATCTTCGGCGTCGCCGATTATGGCCTGGAGGCAGATCTCTTCCAGGCAATACCGGAACTGGTCGCTGCATTGGAAGATTGATCCTCGTATTAGATTGTTCGAAAAATGGGAGTGCAGTCATGAAAACCCGGGTTACTGAGTTGCTGGGGATCCGCTATCCGATCGTTCAGGGTGGCATGCAATGGGTGGGCCGTGCCGAACTGGCGTCGGCGGTCTCCAACGCTGGGGGGCTCGGCATTCTGACTGCTTTGACACAGCCGTCGCCTGAAGCATTGCTAAAAGAAATCCATCGTTGTAGAACGATGACCGACCGTCCTTTCGGCGTCAATCTTACGGTTCTTCCGACTGCATCGCCGCCGCCCTACGATGCCTTTCTGGACGCCGTCATCGAAGGCAAGGTGACCATCCTGGAAACAGCGGGCAGCAGTCCGGAACGTTTTGTCGCGCGAGCAAAGGCGGCGGGTATCCGCATCATCCACAAATGCACGTCCGTGCGTCATGCCCTGTCGGCAGAGCGGCATGGTGTCGACATCATTTCCATTGACGGCTTCGAGTGCGCCGGACACCCTGGTGAGGATGACGTCGGCGGACTTGTGCTATTTCCGGCTGCGGCGAGCAAGGTCAAGGTTCCGCTGATTGCTTCCGGGGGTATTGCGGACGGCCGCGGTCTTGCCGCTGCGCTCGTTCTGGGAGCGGAAGGGGTGAACATGGGCACGCGCTTTTGCGCGACCCGGGAAGCACCGATCCACGAGAACATCAAACAGGCACTGCTGCGCGCCTCCGAGCGCGATACCAAACTGATCTTCCGTACGCTGCGTAATACGGGGCGCGTGCTGAAAAATACGGTATCCGAAGAAGTGGTGCAGATCGAGACGCGACCGGGCGGCTGCGAGTTCAAGGACATCCATCATCTCGTCGCGGGTGCGAGGGGACGCGCGGGTCTGGAAAGCGGTGATCCGGACGCGGGGCTTGTCTGGGCGAGTCAGGTAGTCGGGCTGATCGACGACATCCCGACGTGTGAAGAACTGCTGGCGCGCATGGTTTCGCAATGCACGGACATCCTGCGCAAACGCACCGCCGAAATGGACGACTGATCCAGTGCCGGGCGATGCTGTGCATGAACATTGCCCGCAGCCAAACGGATTCGCTGCGGGATTTTAAGAAAGACCGGTCGGACAGCCCGATGATTCTCACAATGGGAAGCGAGGGCTCGCGCGTCGCAACGTGGCCCTGGCCAGCCGGCAAGCGGGACATCTGGAGGCAGGAGACAATGGGATTTGATGTTGCAGCGCCAACGGTGACGTATCAACTGCACGGGAAAGTGCTCGTGGTCACGATCGACAACCCACCTGTAAATGCGTTGGGAGTGGATGTGCGGCGTGGCCTTGCTGCTGCAATCGACCATGCGAGAACGAACGACGCAGCACACGCGGTTCTTGTCGTTGGTGCGGGCCGCGCCTTTATCGGCGGGGCAGACATGCGCGAATTCGGAAAACCGCCGTTGCCACCTGCTCTGCCGGATGTATGCAATCGTATCGAGGCATGTGCCAAGCCTGTCATCGTAGCCATTCATGGTGCGGCGCTCGGCGGCGGGCTGGAGGTCGCGCTCGCTGCGCATTACCGGCTCGCTGTCGCAGGTGCCAGGCTGGGCCTGCCCGAAGTGACTCTCGGCCTGCTGCCCGGCGCAGGAGGCACGCAGCGCGCGGCACGTTTAATGGGTGCCGAGGCGGCTCTATCGTTGATGCTAAGCGGCCGTCATGTCGACGTGCAGGAAGCGCTAAAACTCTCGCTAGTGGATCGTGTGGGCCAGAGTGACGACGTGCTTGCCGAGGGTCTCGCCTACGCACAGGAATTGCTCGCCTGCCGCGCGCCGGTGCGTCGTACACGCAACGCGCAAGGGCTTGCCGATCGCGATGCTGCGCTAGCGGCCGTTGCTGCGGCGCGAGCCGATACCGAGAAGAAAAGTCGCGGTCTGCTGTCGCCGCTGAAGATCGTCGATTGCGTTGAGGCCGCGGTGAATGAGCCGTTTGAAACCGGCATGCGTTTTGAACGCAGCCAGTTCCTCGAATGTCTCGATAGTGTTCAATGTGCAGGGCTTGTTCACGCATTCTTCGCAGAGCGTGAAGTGCAGAAAGCACCGGAGACAAAGAACGCGGTGCCGCGTCCTGTCGGGACCGTGGGAGTGGTCGGCGGCGGCACAATGGGCGCTGGCATCGCCGTCGCGATGCTCGACTCGGGCCTGCCTGTCACGATGATCGAGCGCGATGATGCTTCGCTCGCGCGCGGCCGCGCGCATGTCGAGAAGGTCTATGACAGCCTGATTGCGAAGGGTCGCGTGACACCAGAGGCCAAGGCGAAGACGCTCGCGCGCTTTTCCGGCAGCACGTCCTACGACGCGCTTGCGCAGGTCGATCTCGTGGTCGAGGCGGTGTTTGAGGATATGGCCGTGAAGCAGGCCGTGTTCGCCGAACTGGATCGCGTCTGCAAGCCGGGTGCCGTGCTCGCAACCAACACCTCCTATCTCGACATTGACGCGATCGCGGCCAGCATCACGCGAGCGCAGGACGTAGTTGGCCTGCACTTTTTCTCGCCTGCGAACATCATGAAGCTGCTCGAGATAGTGGTTCCGAAGCAGGTTTCGGCCGACGTTGTCGCCACGGCGTTCGGGCTGGCGAAGAAGCTGCGCAAGGTGCCAGTGCGCGCGGGCGTTTGCGACGGCTTCATCGGCAACCGCATCCTCGGGGTCTATCGCACAGCCGCCGATCACATGATGGAAGACGGCGCTTCGCCGTACCAGATCGACCAGGCCGTGCGCGACTTCGGCTTTCCGATGGGCCCTTACCAGGTGGTCGACCTAGCGGGCGGCGATATCGGCTGGGCGACACGCAAGCGCCGCGCCGCCACGCGCGATCCGAAGGCGCGCTATGTGCAGATTGCCGATCGCCTCTGCGAGCGCGGCTGGTTTGGCCAGAAGACGGGCCGCGGCTTCTATCGCTACGCAGAAGGCGCACGGACAGGCACGCCCGACCCCGAAGTCGAAGCGATCATCGCGGCCGAGCGCGAGCGCGTGGGTATCACGGCGCGCAACTTCAGCGACGAGGAAATCATCCGTCGCTATATGGCTGCGATGATCAACGAAGGCGCGAACGTGGTGTACGAAAAGATCGCGCTGCGCCCCCTCGACGTGGACGTGACCTTCCTTTACGGATATGGCTTTCCGCGCTACCGCGGCGGTCCGATGAAGTATGCCGATACGGTCGGCCTCGCTAACGTGCTCGCCGATATCCAGGAGTTCGCGAAGGCCGACCCGCTGTTCTGGCGCCCTTCGCCGTTGCTTGAGGAACTGGTGGAGCGCGGTGCGGAGTTCGGCAGTCTTAACGGGATGGATTGATTTTGCGCGGCTGTCATATCTCTCAAACCAGACGTGAGGGACGCCTGCACGGATAGCTCTGCCCAGTTCGCCGGCCGCAGGAACGGATACGTCCGCTCGAAGAAGGTGCTTAAGCTCGCAAGGAACATGGAAGATGGATCTCAGATTCACCGATGAAGAGGAGGCGTTCCGCAGCGATGTCCTCCATTTTCTAAACGAACGCTTGCCTCAGCGCATCGCCAGCAAGGTGCAAAGTGGTCGCCGGGTCTCGCGTGAAGACATGGCAACATGGCATGCGATTCTCAACGAGCGCGGCTGGCTCGCGAACCATTGGCCAGTGGAGTATGGCGGACCTGGCTGGACTCCGGTACAGAAGTTCATTTTCGAGAACGAATGCGCAATTGCAGGCGCACCTCGCATCGTGCCTTACGGCGTCAACATGCTCGGGCCGGTCCTGATCAAATACGGAAGCGAGGCTCAGAGACGCTACTGGTTGCCACGCATCCTTGACGGTTCTGACTGGTGGTGCCAGGGCTACTCTGAGCCGGGCGCCGGTTCAGACCTCGCATCCGTGAAAACGCGCGCGGTGCGAGACGGCGAGCATTATGTTGTGAACGGCCAGAAGACGTGGACCACACTTGGTCACTACGCAAATATGATTTTCTGTCTTGTGCGCACCAATGTCGATGTGCGCAAACAGGAAGGAATCAGCTTCCTGCTGATCGACATGCGGACCCCTGGCGTCGAGGTTCGGCCGATCATCACGCTCGATGGCGAGCACGAGGTCAACGAAGTTTTCTTCACCGACGTGCGCGTGCCCCTCGATAACCTGATAGGTGAAGAGAACAAGGGCTGGACCTACGCAAAGTATCTGCTCACCTACGAGCGTACGAATCTCGCTGGCGTCGGCTTTTCGGTGGCAGCGCTCGCCCGCCTGAAGCGGGTCGCGCAGAAGGTACAACGCAACGGGCGACCGCTTACGGAAGACCCGCAGTTTGCCACCAGACTGGCGAGAGTCGAGATCGATCTGGAAAACATGAAGACCACGAACCTGCGTGTGATCGCGACCGTGGCGGGCGGTGGCGCACCGGGCGCGGAGAGTTCGATGCTGAAGATTCGAGGCACCGAAATCCGGCAGGAAATCTCATCGCTTCTGCGTCGTGCGATGGGGCCGTACGCAGCGCCCTTCGTGGAAGAGGCGCTCGAGGACGGCTACGAGGGCGAGGCGGTCGGCCCGGACGGGGCCGTAAGTGCTGCGGCGCAGTACTTCAATAACCGCAAGCTGTCGATTTTCGGTGGCTCCAACGAAATCCAGAAGAACATCATTTCCAAGATGATTCTCGGTCTGTAAGGAAAAACGTCGTATGGACTTCCAGCACACTGAAGACCGCCGGATGCTTGTCGATACGCTGAATCGCTTCATCGCGGAACAGTACGGCTTCACGGTGCGAGACCGTATTGCGCGGTCCGAAAAAGGCCTGAGCCGCGACCTGTGGCTGCAATTTGCGGAACTTGGCGTGATCGGCGCACTGTTTGACGAAGCGGATGGAGGATTTGGTGGCCATGGTTTCGATATTGCCGTCGTGTTCGAATCGCTCGGGCGCGGGCTCGTGGTTGAACCTTTCCTCGATACGCTGATCGTCGGACGGGCGCTCTCGCAGCAGGGCAGCGCCGCGCAGCGGGCGCAAATCGCGACGCTTATCGATGGCTCACAGTTCGCCGCATTCGCGCACGATGAGCCGGGCTCACATTACGAGGTGTCGCACGTGATGACGCGCGCTGAAAAGCGCGATAACGGCTGGGTGCTGAACGGAGCGAAGGGCGTCGTGCATCACGCGGAGCACGCCGATGTACTGCTCGTGTCCGCGCGTACCAGCGGCAAGAGCTTCGACGAGGCAGGCATCTCGCTCTTCCTGGTACCCCGTGACGCGCCTGGTGTCCATGTGCGCGGATATCCTTTGATAGACGGCGGCCGGGCGGCCGATGTCACGTTCGAGAATGTGCAGATAAGCATGGATGCGCTCGTCGGTGAGGAGGGCCGCGGATTTCCGACCCTTGAGCATGCGACTGGATACGGGGTGCTCGCGCTCGCAGCGGAGGCCGTGGGAGCAATGGACGTCACGCGCGACTACACGCTTGAATATCTCCGTACACGCAGGCAGTTTGGTGCACCCATCGGCAGCTTTCAGGCGCTGCAGCACCGCATGGCCGACGTGCTGCTTGAGATCGAGCAGGCTCGTTCGGCGGTTATCAACGCGGCAGCGATGATCATGGCGCCGCGAATCGAACGCGAGCGCGGGCTTTCTGCAGCCAAATACACAGTCGGGCGCACCGGCGCACGGGTAGCCGAAGAGTCGATCCAGCTGCACGGCGGCATCGGAATGACGTGGGAACTACCGTTATCGCACTGCGCAAAGCGCCTAGTGATGATCGATCATCAGCTTGGTGATCAGGACCATCATCTGGAGCGGTACATTTCGTTCGCGAACGCCGCGGAAGGACTGTCTCTCTGATCCGGCCCGGAGAGCGCATACCTCCTTCTGAATGCCAGTGCAAACAACACCACGACTTTCCGGTAGCTGCGAGGGCGCTGGCGCGACATGCGATCACGCGAAATCAACGGCTGGATCTTGAGCCGGCCAAACATTTACCAGCCAATTTGGCAAGTTAATCGGGCGCGCAGCCCAACTGCGGCATGTCGTGCATACCAACGGCTCGCACGTGAAGCTATTGAATGCATGGATGCAAAAGCACCCATCCCAAGCTACGACTGTATCAATTGCTTTTAAGAAAAAATTCTTTGCCCCGTCCCAATCCTGATCGCTCTCGTACTATCATCAGATAAATGAGTGAAGCTCATGATAGTTCGCTTGGCCGCGCAGTCAGATGAGCCCTTTCAGGCTGGTTCGACCTGGCTGGAGCGTCAGGAAGTGGAGTGCAGCGGTCGTCTGCTGCTAACGCTCAGAGGCCAAAGACGGGCATATGGGCTCTCGAGATTGAAGGTTTTGAAGGAGCCCCGGCATGCTCGATCGGCAGCAACTGGAAACATTTGCCGCAGTACTGGAGTGCCACAATTTCAGAAAGGCGGCGTCGATACTCCACATCTCCCCCGGTGCGGTGTCCCAACGGGTCAAGAGCCTGGAAAACGCAATCGGAGCGACGCTGTTACTACGCGAACCAGCTATTATTCCGACTCAGGCCGGCGAAGCGATTCTCCGCTATATCATGGCAGTGCGCCTGCTCGAGGAGGAAGCGTTCCAGGTGATCAAGCCGGGTAGGTTTCCGCCAGTCAATATTGCTGTCGCCGTCAATGCAGACTCGCTTGCAACGTGGTTTGAGCCGGTTTCGTGGCAACTTGCTGCGCAGCACATCGGACTGGAAATTATCGCCGACGATCAGGACCACACGGTAACCGCATTGGTGCGCGGTGACGTCAAAGGCTGTATCTCTACCCAGCGAGAGCCGCGTACCGGATTCGAAGCCGATTACGCTGGTGGAATGCGCTACCGCTGTGTCGCCACTCCTGAATTCGTTGCGACCCATCTGCCGAAGGGCATGACGCTGCCAACCGTACTGGACGCTCCAGCAATACTGTTTGATCGCAAGGATGCGATCCACGATAAATTTCTGTCCACCTTTTTTGAGGTAGACGTAGGCCGGTACCGGAAGCATTATTTCCCGTCACCAGTGGCATTGCTCAACGCGATCCTGAACGGGCTCGGTTATGGGCTGGTGCCAGAGATGCAGATTGAATCGCTGCTGGAATCGGGTGCGCTCGTGGATCTTACGCCAGGGCACAGCCTTCTACTCGAGCTTTACTGGCACCACTGGGAATCGGAGCCCGAACCGCTTGCGAAGATCACGGCAATGGTGATGGCTCACGCACGCCGTACCCTTGTCCAGGAGATCCCGACCTCCGGCGAAAGTACCTGAGGCATCGCCTAGGGCCGGACGCCATGCCGACTGGACGTGACATACCGCGCTAGCGGCGGCAGGGACGACGCGAGTAGCCCTGCCGCGAGTGGAGTCCAGGCTGGCACGTCGGCGATGTGGGCCCAGGGCAGCATTGCAGTGATCACGGCTGATGCGGTGCCCGAAAGCATCGTTGCGCATGCGCACTGCGGTGTGACCCGGTATTCTGTCTGATCAAGAATAAACAGGAGTGCGACTGCGGATATATAGATCGTGTTCAGGGAGATGATGGTTGAGATAATTGACCGGCCGTCCACGGCGATGACAGAGCAGGTCGCCACGATGAGAAACCGCGAGATGATGGCGTGCCGATCGATGACGGGGTGCAGATCCGCCAGGGCACTTGTCATCGCACGTGTCAGAGCCGCGCCCGATCCGAGTGCCGCCAGCACGATCACGCCGAGACATAGTGCGCCGACACGTCCTCCCGCGCGGAGCATGATCCAGGGAATTGCGCCAGCGTAGTCAGTCAGGCCAGCTAGTCCTCCGCTATGCAATGCCGCTACGACGGTCGCGGCGGGCAGAAATCCGACAACGCCGAGAAAGATGCCTGCGAGGATGCAGCCAAGCCACGCATCTGCCGGACGACGTGCCGAAATGACAAACTGCTGATAGTCGGATCCGGTGATGACCAGGAATCCAATGGCGATAACGGTGGCGACTGTTTCAATCGGAGGGCCAGTCTGTACTTCGTGGATGAACGATGGCCACGCATGGATGTAGACCGACAAGCCGTCCGATATGACGAGAGCACGCAGCAGCGCCAGATTGCTGCAGAGCAGGCATGCCGTGAAAATCCAGGCAGCGACGCCAAGATTAACAGAGGAGACCGCCAGCAAGACAACGGCGGTGACTAGCACTGCTGGGCATGTCAGGAGTCCTGCAGTCGAGAGTACCGCGACGCTGCCATGGATTTGCGCTGCGAGTACACCGGACATCCATACAAGCGAAAGAAGCGCGACAGCTTTGCGGACAACTGGGCCGTACTGGTTTCCGAGGGCCTCCCAGATTGGTACGCCGATATGCCAGAGCTTTCTCGCGATGACGCCGAGCGCGAACATGCCCAATGCCGTCACGATCGCATAAAGGCTGCCTGCCATACCGGAGTGAACGGCCGTCTCACCGGAACCGAGCAGGAATGCGATTCCACAGCTTGCCGATACGAGCAGCGCCGCGACGCGAACGGCGCCTGGGCGTTGATCGATCACACCGGTTCTCCCCGCCGAAGTTCCCATTCGCGTATCACAGCGTCGGGACCGGCAAAGTAAGAATCGCACACCTTCGCGGTTCCGGAAAAGCACGGCGCCTCGAACAGTCTTCGCTGCGCCTTGGGCAGACGATGGTACGGCACCGAGGGCATCAGATGATGGGTGAGATGATATCCGTTGTTGCGCGGGTGGATGATCCGGCGCCAGATACTGCGCGCCGAGATGTCGCGTGTATA
Source organism: Caballeronia sp. LZ001 (assembly GCF_031450875.1). Lineage (NCBI taxonomy): Bacteria > Pseudomonadati > Pseudomonadota > Betaproteobacteria > Burkholderiales > Burkholderiaceae > Caballeronia > Caballeronia sp. LZ001. Next base: position 4,792,825 of record NZ_JARTVX010000004.1, read on the forward strand.
GTTGAAGATCCCGCCTGGTTGTCTGCCAAAGTGATCGCAGAACTCGCGGAACGTGGTAATCAGATGGAACGTGGTCGCCCTGGCCAGTATCCACAGGCTGATGAATGCTGCCGCAACGTGAATCCCCGCGAGAAGGGTCACGGCACCCAGCACGGCGATCCACCAGGTGACGATGCGGGCCTTTCGCGCAAGCGGCGCCTTCGGAGAATGAAGGTGTCCGAAGATCGAGGCTGCCCATGTGCGTGGCGTAACCAGTACCGTCATATATGGCCTCCACCAGCCGTCACCGGGCGCTGGACCGACGTGAATGTAGTCCGGGTCGGCTTGCGGGTCACCGAGCCATGCGTGATGGTGAGCATGAGATTCACGGTAAATGGCCAGGCTGTTAAGTAGCGGCGGCGCGATGAGGAGCCGGCCCAATGCATCATTGAGCTGACGCGAGGTCGCGAGGTTACGGTGAGCGGCATCGTGCAGGAGATTGCCTAGCGCACGTTGCCGGTTGCCGATCCACGCGATCACCGCCGGTGCCGAATACCATCCGGCACGATGGAAGAGCAGCATCGCGCCTGCGATGCTGAGCCAGTCGAACGTGATGTCTGCGACCACACGCAATGCGTTGGGGGCGGTCATCTCTTCATGTACGGCGTTCCAGTTCTGGAACGCCGAGCGAATGAGATCCTGGTCCCGGACAATGGCACGATTCGTCATGTGCGGCCTCCGTCTGAAACGTTGATCTAGATAGTTGCGGCAACAACGGTCGTCGCTTGACGCACACCGCTGGCAGCAGACGGATTTTCATCTTAGAAAACAAGGAGGCGCTGATGTCGTGCGTTCATGAAATTTGCACGATGTTCAAGAATTGAAATCGCAATGCAGGATGGGTCATTGCCTGCAAAGTGGTCCTCAGGGCGATTTGGTGCGATCAGGAGGGATGCGTGCAAACAACAAACGTCAGGCCGACCTTTGGCGACGCCCGATCGATTCACGAGGGCTAGAAATCTGTGAACAGACGCGCATCGACGCGTCGCCTGGCGCTGTGGTTCGGCCGGTATTGAATCCAGCCCCGAGATCGTCTGGCACTCTGCGACGCGGCTGTGGGTCGGGGGAACTGGCGGATCGTTGCACAGGCCTCGATGTGTTACGGAACGAGTCACGAGATTGTCGAGGTCGAATCTCTTTTCTTTGAGAGAGCTTGCGCGCAGAGTTGAGGCAGGCACATTAGTGGCGTTCGTTATCCTCGGTTTGTTGAAGTGCGATATTGAGACGAACACACGGTACGTCTCTCGACAGGATTACGTCGATACAGACGGGTGGTGCAGCAGTGGCTTTGTCGCCGGCGGAAGGAGATTGGCGCGAACGCAGAGCGTCTTGCTCAATTTCTTCGCAAAGCTGTTCGATTTCCTTTCGCACCTCGTCCAGACGGCTCATGATTCTCCCCAAGTCGGCATCTGCGGTGTGGCACAAGACACCGCGTGTTCGATACAACCACCACGTCTGAAGATTAGCGCCTAAATAGGGTAAGTAACCCGTGTTTAACATTTTTGCGCGCCGCTCACGTCAACGTGACGACCGGACCAGACGGTCGACCCGCGCATTGCTGAGGATGTCGCCGGCATTCTCGCCGAGAAGCTGACATTGCTCATACAGGAGCCCGATGAGCCGTGCCTTCTTTTTTGTTGAAAGCGATGATCCGAGCTTTTTCTCGATCTGTTCCACGGTCGCGACGACGGCCTCCAGTGTCCGCGGATCAAGGCGGAATCGAACGTCACGATCGAGGATCATGCCGCCTTCGCCAGTAAGCAGCCAGACCGGATCCACTGCGCACTTGTCAAACAGGGCACGCATAACGTCGATAGGAATGGCGCGCTCACCCCGCTCGTAATTCGCGTAGGCACGCAGTGATGTACCGAGACGGGTGGCCATCTTTTCCTGCGACAGTTCGAGGTATTCGCGCACGTGCGCGAGGCGTCGATGGTAGTCAACTGGATCAACGGCGCTTGACATGTCTGCCCTGCGTTTCTAGAGTGAATCCGTGCCTTGATTATAGGCACCATTGAGTAATGGACAAGTCTGGACGTGCCTGGAACAGCAACGTAAGCAATGGACAGGTTGTGCATCTGATGTACTGCCAGGAGGCATTGACGGTGACGCGCTTCTATACGCTGGAGGAGATCGCACGCGAGTTGCACATCGCGCCAGCTACCGTGCGCAACCGGCTCACGCTCAGGCAACCGATGCCTCCATCAATCCGCATCGGACGGCGGCGCCTTTTCCCGGTCGACGAATTCGAGAGGTGGATTGCGTCGCAGATGACGCGGTCCGATGCCGATGAAACGTCGCTGGTGGACGGGGCACCTCTGCCGGACATTTCCGTATCACGCTGTACTTCAACACGCGAATCCTGAGTTCACGTCATGATGTTGCACTGGAATCTATACCGTGCCGGTTGTCATCTCCTTCGTTTCCACCAAGGGCGGCGTCGGTAAGACGACCGTCGCCGCCAATCTGGGCGGCCTGCTCGCAGCCTTCGGCATGAAGGTTCTCGCGATCGATGCAGATGTCCAGCCGAGTCTAAGCAAGTTCTTTCCCGTCCATTACCGTTCACCACGTGGCCTGAGTGCTGTCATTACCTCGGGCGGCAGTCCCTCTGCCGACTGCATCAGCCGGACCATCTTTTCGAATCTCGATCTCGTTTACTCGGACACGCCGGACGCCGAACTTCAGTCATGGCTCAACCGCCGGGAGGATCGGCTGATGATCATGCGCCGCGCGATACGAAGTCCGCTCCTGGAAACTTATGACGTTGTGCTGATCGATACACAAGGAGCCGTGGGTGAGCTGCAGAAGTCCGCCGCAATGGCGGCTGACTTCATGGTGTCTCCGGTGAAGCCGGACGCGCTGAGTGCGGGCGAGTTCGCCACCGGCACGCTCGCCATGCTCGATGAGCTGAACCGGCTGAGTGATTTCGGTGAAACATTCCGATCGGGCGATCTGCTCGCGCTGATCAATGCGCATGAGCGGACCGTCAATGCCAGGGTGCTGGCGAGCGTGCTGAGGGAGCGCTTCTCGGACCATCGGAGAGTCAGGGTGCTGGACACGGTTGTGCCCTCGGCTGCTGCGTATGCTGCAGCGGCGACGGCGCGCGTGCCCGTTCATGATTTCGACCGTCGCCGGCGGTTCAGCAATTCTGCCTGGAACGTCATGCATCGCCTGACCTGGGAACTGTTCCCGTCGCTGGCGAATGTCTATGCGGGCTCTCCAGGACCGATGGCGGATGGCGTCGACATTGCGGGGGAACTGCCGAACCGCCGGCGAGGGGCAGTCGCATGAGCGCGTCAGGTGCTGCGGTCGGTCCGGCACGGAAACTCGCGGCTGCGCGACGGCTGGACGTTCCCGCGCCCGGACCCCTGACACGCGAACCGGAACTTGCTTCGGTCATCCGTCTGAAAATCACGGAGGTGATGGTCTATGAACGCAACCCGCGGCGGGTTTCCCATGAGCGCATCATTGAACTGAAGGAGTCGATTCGCGCAAATGGCATCGAGCAGATCGTGACCGTGACGCGTCGTCCGGGTGAGACGCTGTACGTCGTCGCGAAGGGCGGCAATTCGCGCGTGACGGCGGCAACGGCGCTCTACGACGAGACTGGCGACGAGAGGTTCCTCTACTACGATTTTGTCTACGTTGCGTATCCCGGAGAGGCCAGACTGCTCGCCGCTCACCTGCGCGAGAACGACCAGCGCGCAGACCTGTGTTTCTGGGACAAGGCGAACGGTTATCTCGAGCTCAAGGCCGATATGGAAAAGGAGCGGGGTGCGGCGCTGTCGCTGCGCGAGTTTTCGCGACTGCTAGAGGATGAGGGCGCCCCCGTCAGTCACGTTCTGCTTTCCCTGTTCCAGTTTGCCGTCGATCGACTTTCCGCACTGGGCCCCGCTACGGAATACCTGAGCCGGCGTGGGCTCGTCGACGTGATCCAGCCCGGCATGGGCGCGCTGATACGGATCGTGCGCCGCCTGGGATTCGATGATGCCTGGCTCCAGCATCATGTGATTGATCCGGAACTGTCGCGCGTGGCAGCTGGTTTTATGCCTGAGACGCCTCAGGATCGCCCTGCCACGTCGCTGGACGCCGGGAATCTCGTTGCCAGCCTTCGGTCACGCTGCGCGAATGCGCTGGGAGTTTCCATGAAAGGACTGGACCGCATGAGCCATCTCCTGGAGCATACCCCCGACGTGGACGCGGACCAGTTGCGGAGAGCCGGCGAACAGCATGCAATTGAAGCTGGCGAGATGAAAGGCGAAACGGAGCGGTCGACCCAACAGCTGCCGCCCGCAGATGCGAAGCCGGGACCCGTGCTCTCGCCGCGCATTCCAGTTGAGCCGCGTGCCGTTGTTCAGGACAGTGAGCAGCGTGCTTCGCTGAACGATGAACCCTTGGTCAGCGGATCTGGCGGCCGGTCGTTGTCCTTGCCGGCTGTTTCGTCGGCGGGCGCCGATGTGGCCGCTTTGGCATTTCGCAACGCCCTGAACGAGTTCGCGAGCATGTGCGGGCTCGAAGGATGTGTACGCGAAGCGCCGGGCCTGCCTTATGGTTTCATGGTCGAACCACCGGCACCCGAACCTGCGCAAGCGTCGCTCGATGATCAGGCGCGTGTCGGAATCGACGGGCTGGACCGGTATCTCGGCTGGTGGTGGCTGGTCAGCCTGTCGCGACAGAACACGGCATCCGGCCTCGATCACGTACCGAAGCAAAGTGTTTACGCACGCATGGCGCGCGATGAAGACTACTGGGCACGAATCTGTGATGCCTGTGTTGGCGAGCCTCTGCTAGCAGACCGCATGGACGTGATGTTTGCTGCCATGCTCAATCCCGACAGACCCATTGGCCTGTGGTGGTCGGGGCTCATGCACGCTGCGCGCGCCTACCGGGTTGCCTGTCCCGAGCGCTTCCGCCCGCCGCGCTGGAACGAACTCGATGCGGTCGAGCGGCTACTGCGTGGAGAGGAATCGTGAGGCCGGGCTTCTTCCCGGTACCGGGCACAGCGATCGGGCACATCGTGCTGCTGGAACTGATCCGGCTGTCACGCATGGACGGCAATGGATTTCACTGTACTGATATGGATTCCGAAGTTTCATGTGAAACATCGGATGGTGTGCGGAGCGACGAACAAACAGGTCTTCCCCTGGCCGTGCAGCATGTCCTCGCCGATGCACGTGCCGGGACACTGATCGATGCGCTGGTTGGTTCAGGCGCGTTACGCGTGCTGGTCGATCTTGATGTTCTGCAGCGACGCTGCGAACTGATTACCCGACAGTGGCATGACGAGCGCCTGCTCCATGCGTTTGTCAGGGCACAGGCGAGTGCTCCGATGATCCGGCGGTTCTTTCGCACCGCGACGCGGTCCTCCATCTCCCGCCTGCGCACGCAGATGAATGTACCTGCACCTGCCAAACCGCGCGTACCGGCAGCCCGCGAGACGGACACTTTGTTGTCGCGCTGGCACAGCCTGCGGGACATCGCCGATGTCCGTGAGCGTTATCTGGCGTTGCATCGCGAGTGCGGCGGCACGTGGTCGCTTGCCTCGCTCTTTGCTGCACTGGACAGCGCGACAAACCCGGACGCGACCTTACCAGTCCGCATCCATCCTTCCCCGAACTCAAGGGAGTCTCATCATGTATGACATGCGCCTCGACCCGGAGGGCAACCTGTTGCCGGGCAAAAGCTGGGATGATCCGCCCGGACCGCCACCCGCGGAAACGGAACTGATGCTGTCGATGCTCGACATGCCCGTCACCATCGACCGCTGCTTCGTTGAGATCTGTGGGGACATGCCGGCAGCAGCGGTATTGACCGAGCTGTCGACGATCGAGAGCGAGACTGGCCGTCGCGACCAGTGGCTGACGGTCACGCCCGGGGAACTGGAGCGACGTCTCGCGCTGTCCGGGCAGCAACAGCGGGCTGCCCGTCGCATACTGCGCGTGAAGGGCCTGATTGGACACCGGAGAACAGGGCCCGGGCCTGCAGATGAGTACCGTCTGCTCTGGCCGGCGATCATGGCCCAGTTGCGGCAGAAGGCCGCCGAGCGCACGGCGCACATCGCATGGCCGCCACGGCGGCCGGAAGGAGTGCAGCCATGATGCAGGGATCGCCGCCCTATCTGGAGGACTTCGAGGACCTGTGGTTTGCTCTCAAGCCGTACCGGCCCATTGCGTTCGGGACACGTCTTGCGCGTATCACGGGCCATCCGAAAGATGCCATGCTGCTCTCGCAGCTCGTCTACTGGACGCGCCGTGGGCGCGACGTCGGTAGCAACGGAGGCTGGGTCCACAAGACCCGGGAACACTGGTTCGCCGAAACGGGGCTCTCGCGCGAGGAGCAGGAGAATGCGCGGCGCCGTCTGCGCGAGAGGAACCTGGTCATGGAATGGCGGGGCGGGCGCCCGGCGTGCCTGCATTACCGCCTGGATGTCCAGGCGATGTCGATGGCGGTGCGGACCAGTTGCCGGATGGTTGGACCACTGCCCGCATCGATCGAGGCGATCCGTACGGACGAGGGGGCGATGCAGGAACTGCTCGGGCCGACGGTGGCCTTCCGGCGGGTCTTCGTCGATCTCGTCGGGAACGTCAACGCCGCGCTGCTGCTCTCGCGTATGGTGCAGCTTCAGCGTCGGGAAGCAGACCAGCAGGCTACGTGGTTCACACAGAGCGGGCTGGAATGGCAACGCTCGCTCGGGCTGAACCGCGTGCAGCAGGAGAATGCCCGGCGCCGGCTGGTCCGGCAGGGCCTGATTCGCGAGCTGACGCGCCCTAACACCGGCAAACGGGTGTTCACGCAGATCAACGCGACGGAGTTGCGGTACCAGCTCGAGCGGCTGGTCTCCCGCATCGATGTTCGTGACCGGCTCGCAACCCGCAAGGCGCTGATCGCGGGCAGTAGACGCGAAGAGAGCGCGATGCCAGGCGCGGAGGCACTCATCGCTGTTACCCCGGGTAACAGCCCGTCGGAGGCGGTGCACATGCCTGGCGTCGGCCCCGTCGTCGCGTTTCGAAACCCGCCAACTGGAAGTCTCCAACCGGGTTATGAATCGGGAATGCCGTTACCGTCGGAGAGTTTGATGCGTTACCGATGGCGACAAACGTACGGTTCCAACGCGCGCGCGTATACCAGGATTACATATTCGACTACGACAACCACCGGCTCTGCTATGGGGAGCCGCAGTGCATGTCCGGTCGTTGTAGGGATGGAGCGATATGCCGGGGTCGGTGCCGGCGATGGCAGCGGCGACGGCCTCGTTTGGCCCGCCATGCTGCACGCGGCGGAGCGCCCGCTGGTTGCAGCACACCTTGAACGCGTTCCTCTCCGGGACCGTCAGGTGCTGCTCGACGAAATGGCTGCCTGCCACCGGCACCGACCTGTGCAGTCGCCGGTGGCGTACGTTGCCGGGCTTGCACGTCGCTGTCTCGCAGGCGACTTCGTGCCGGCGCGGGCCCATCTCGAACGCGCCGCGCGGGAGCGTGCACGCGCAGATGAGGGCGCGGTGACTGCCGGCTTCGACCATGACAGTTCCGGGAGCGGGCCTGGACGGCCACATGCCTCGACGCCCGAGACGGCGCGACTGCACCTTGCCGCCATCCGCGCCGGGCTGAAGCAGGGGCGGTTCACGCAGGCTGGAGCCGGCCATGCGTGACGTGTGTCTTTCGCGACTGTCGCGAACAGCCTCCAGTGCTCCTGTTACCCCGGGTAACACTCCGCAGTCGCGGCCTTTATCCGCCGATCGTGCGAAAGCTGGTTTGCGGCCGGGATGTGCAAGGCGCACGCATCGCCCCATCGTTCTCCGCGCAGCCCGGCAATTGACGCTGTTACCCCGGGTAACAGTCGTTGGGCAATTCGCGATTCCCGTTCGGCATGAGTGTCTGTTACCCGGGGTAACAGCCCGGTGGCGAACCCTTTCCGTCGATTCTGATTCTGCTCATGAGGAGTCTGTTTATGGACACGCAGCCAGCCGGCGTCGACCCGTCAGTCGATCCGTCCGTTGACGCCTTTGCCCGTTCACCGTCGTCGCCCTTTGCTGATGGCTACGACCTGGAATCCGAGCGCGCCGCGCTCGCCCATCTGATCGCTTCGGATGACCCCGACCCGGCCGATCCGCTCTTCGGGCGCTACCAGCTCTTTCTCGAACGCGAAGAGTCGCTCGATCACCAGCAGCAGGTGCATGCGCTGCGTCAAGGTGGCGATCCCCTTGTGAGGCCACACGAGGCCAGCGAGATCAACCGGATCGGTCAGCTCACGAGCGAGGGCGGCGACCGGATGCGGCTGCATACGCGCGATGCGATGCGCCTGTTCCTGGGGCGCGCCGTCGCTCCGGGTGAGTCCGGTCATGCCATGGCAGGCGGGCGGCGCGTGGCGGCGGCGCTGCGCGCGCTCTGGTCTCTCTCGGGCAACGACAATCCCTATGCCGACTGGAAGCTCGTCGAGATTGCCGAACGGATCACCGGCATCCGGCGCGCCAACGAGCTGGAGCAGCAGCACGCACGGCAACTGCTGGATGCCGCGCGCGAGAAGGGGCTCGATTTCGCGGTGTTGCAGTCGCGCGAGCCCGCCGAGGTGTCGCTGGGGTTTGGCTCCCCCTATGGCTACATGATCGTGATGCTGCTGGTCGAGATCGACTGGCTCGTGCGGCTCGTGCGGTCGGCCGTGCTGCGGGACCTGATGGCCTCCAGTGAAGGCGTGCGGCGGATCGGCTCCGCGAAACACCGGTGCCTGTCGGTGTTCCATTTCGCAGTGCACTGCCAGCGCGTGCTCACGCGCCCCGAGCTGCTGCCGCTTTCGCGCGTCGATTTCCTGCCTAATGCGGATGCTGCCGCAACCCGGCGGGTCGAAGCCGCGCGGGCACTGCTCGGTGCGATGCCCCGGGATATCTTCACTGGCGGGCGCGAACCCCGCCACAGCCGCCGGCGTGTCAGCCGGCTGTCGGAAGCGGAGCTGCGCCTGCTCGACAGCGTGCCGCTGTCCGGTGACGGTGACGGTGCCGACGCGAAAGCTGCGGCAGATACCCTGGTGCAATGACAGGAGGACTGCGGCAATGACAGACCGGCCTTCCCATCTGGATCGACGTTCAAAGGCCTTTAAGGGTAAGGGGGAGCCTCTGGTCGAGCTGCCCGCATTGCCCACGCTAGACGTCTCGCGCGTGGCCGGGCGATCCGGCTTCCGTGTGCTGCTGCGCTCGTACGAACACTGGCTCGACGAGACGGTGACCGCGATGGATGCGCTCGCGCAGGAGAGCGCGACCGCGGGGCTCGATGTGTCGCTGCGCTGCGTGCGCGTAGCGCTCGCGAGCGGCGCGACGCGTCATCGTCTCGACTGGTTCATGCGAGGCGAGCCGCACGCGGTGCCGTACTCGCAGGTGCAGTCCTGTTTCAGCCGGATACCGGCACCGTTGCAAGCTTACCTGCAGCAGTGCCATTCGCGCGCGAAAGAACTCAATGCGCTCGAATCAGTGTTCCGTTATGCGGCCAGCCAGCTCGCAATGTATCTGGAGCACGGCACCGTCAAGGTTCGCAGGATGGACGACACCTGACCCGTACGGCGACATTCGCCGATGGAATAGCGGCAGGACGTTCAGGCTGACGCAGAGCAGCCGTTGACAATAGCAGGCAGTGGACAGCGCGTTCGATTCACTAGGGCCACCCTTGATGAACGGAGTCCGCAATGGGCATCTACGCAGAACTGGTCGGCAACGTACTCGCATCGCCGACGATGAAACAGGTTAACACCGCTGGCGGTGCGCGACGCATCGTCGAATTGCGCGTCATGTCTGCGAGCTATCGGCGCCTCGACGATGGCACGCTGGAACAGCGCGATGGGCGCACCTTTCCCGTCGACGTGACAATCTGGAACGAACGTCTCACCGAGCGTGTACTGCAGCATATTCGCACTGGTGCCAGTGTCGTCGTGCGTGGCGACTTCTATGTGAGCCCGTGGGTCAACCGCGAGAATGAGGCCGATGCCGGTGCCCACATCGACGCGGAATCCATCTCGCTGAACCTCGTACGCATCGATCAGGTGGTGTACCGGGCGCGTCAACCCCGGGAGACTGGCGAGCAGTCCCAGGATGGTGATGCATCGGGCAACCAGGACGACGATTCCGCCGAAAACGCCCACCCCCCGGAATCCGATCCTTCACAGGGCGATGCAACACGCGAAGAGGCGAACGCATCGGGCCAGTCTGCTGGCCGGCGGTCGCGTCGCGCATCCAGTGCCTCGACGCGGTAGTCCACGTGGCAATTCGTTGTCATTGCGCACACGGCAGCTAAACGCTGCGTGCGCGGCTACCCGCAGGAGGATGACGTGGAGCACACGAACGTGGCGTGGCCGGTCTGGCCGGACGCGCAGGAACTCAGGATGTTGCGGGCGCTGGTGCGCGAGGGCGTCGCCCGTATGGCCGCGATCCAGTACGGGGTGTATGCGGTTCACTTTCGTGGCTGGCGCGTACGGGTCTGGCATGACGGCGCATTCCGGAATACGACGCACGTCGACATTCGTTCCGATGCAGGCGAGGTGTGGGCACGTTTCACCTGGAAGATTGCATGTCCTGCCGACGACGAGGTGGCGCGATGAACGGCGCGTGCTGGATCGATGCCTGTCACTTCGGCGACTGCCGCATGCTGATGGCACGCATGGCGGCGGACGGAATCCGCGTGCAGACGGTGGTGACAAGTCCCCCATACTACGGACTGCGGTCATATTTGCCTGAGGATGCGCCCGCGCGGCATTACGAGCTCGGGCTCGAACGCACGCCGCGCGAATATGTGACCCGGATGGTAGATGTCTTCCGGCATGTCCGCGCGTTGCTCGCCGACGATGGTACGGTCTGGCTGTCAATTGGCGACAGCTATGCGGCTAACCGTTCCTGGCAGGTCTCCAGCACGCCCGGCGGTCGCAAGCATGGTCCGGCTCAGGGTATCGCGGGTCGCGCCAGTGCGGTTCCGCCTGGCCTGAAGGCCAAAGATCTGATCGGCATTCCGTGGATGCTTGCCTTTGCGCTGCGAGACGACGGGTGGTATCTGCGCTCGGCGATCGTCTGGGCGAAGCCCAACGGCATGCCGGGCAGCCAGTCGGATCGACCGACCTCTTCGTACGAGTACGTGTTCCTGCTATCCCGCCGTGCGCGGTATTACAGCGACTTCGATGCGATCCGCACGCCACCGCGAGAATCGACGCTCCTACGCCTTGCCCAGGACGTGCAGGCGCAGGCTGGCAGCCATCGGGCAAACGGTGGCACGCGCGCATCGCGCCCGATGCGTGCCGTCGGCGGGAGCCGTAGCGGGCAGCACTGGACCACCCGTGACGACCGCAGGGAAGTGGTTGCCGACAAACAGCGCGGGCATTCGCGCCGGCACGCCGGGTTCAACGAACGATGGGCCGCAGACCCGCAGGCGGCGATGCAACCCGTGATGATGCGCGACGTCTGGTTTGTCGCGTCGGCCGGATACCGTGGCGCGCATTTCGCGGTGATGCCGCCTGAGATCGCGCGACGTTGTGTGTTGGCCGGTAGCCGGCCCGGCGATGTAGTGCTCGACCCGTTCATGGGTAGTGGCACGACGGCGGAGGTGGCAGTGGACCTCGGGCGCCATTTCGTCGGGTGCGAACTGAATCCTGCCTATGACCCGTTGCAGCGCGAGCGTCTTTCACGGCCGGGTCCTGCCGATGACCAACCATGAGCGCCTGGTACAACGAGCGCGATCCGTACGCGGCGCAGTGGCTGCGCAATCTGATCGCCGAGCGTCTGATCGCGCCTGGCGACGTCGATGAAAGGGATATCCGAGATGTCACGCCGCAGGAACTTGCCCGCTATGATCAGTGCCACTTCTTCGCCGGCATCGGGACGTGGTCGTACGCACTTCGTCTCGCCGGCTGGCCGGACGGTCGTCCGGTCTGGACCGGCAGTTGTCCGTGCCAGCCATTCAGCGCGGCCGGACGCGGACTCGGATTCGCGGACGAGCGGCATCTCTGGCCCGTGTGGTTTCGTCTCATCGCGCAGTGCCGCCCTGGCGTCGTGTTTGGCGAGCAGGTTGCAAGCCGCGACGGCCTTCAGTGGCTCGACCTTGTTCACGCTGACCTGGAAGGAGAGGGTTACGCCGTCGGGGCGGTCGATCTCTGCGCTGCGGGCGTCGGTGCGCCGCACATCCGGCAACGGCTGTGGTTCGTGGCCCACGCCGCTCGCACAGCACGCGAACGGCACGCCGGAGGCGTTCCTCGCGCGCAAGCGGCGCGCAGTCGCCCGCGGCACGCGCATAGGGGTCTCGCTGACCGACCTGCAGATGGTCGCGCAGCTCGCCGCGGTCCGGCCCGGGTACTGGCCGACACCCACCTGTCCGAACGGCGGACGCATGCCGAAGGGCGGGCAGATGTCACCCACCGGGAAAACGCCGGACGGACGCAAGCGCCAGGTCGATCTCGCGTGGATCGCGAAGCTGGCCTCGTGGCCCACTCCGCAGACGAGCGATGCAAGCGGCGGCGGGCAGCCCAAACGGGCGATGGGAGGCACGGGCGCGACGCGCCACGGCTCGAACCTGAACGACTTCGCCATGCTTGCGGCGTGGCCGACACCGACCGCCGCGCTTGCCGCGAAGAACGTCCGGACACTCGCGGGCGCGCTGGCCGAAGTGGCGCGACGGGGCGCCCCTCACGACCTGTGCGCGGCGGCGATGCTCGCAGTGGGCGGACAGCCCAACGCCATGGGCCTGATGCCGGCAGGGTGGGCCACACCGACGAGTCTTGCGCCTGCGCGCGACGGCCACAGCGCGGCCGGCAATTCCGCAGGACTGGTGGCGATCCGCGAACAGGCGCTTGCCATGCTCCCGGTCCGGCTAACGGCTTCTGGCGCGATGCTGACTGGATCGGATGCCGGGACGGCCGGTTCCGGCCAGTTGAACCCGGCACATTCCCGCTGGCTCATGGCGCTACCGCGCGAATGGGACGACTGCGCGCCTACGGGAACGGGATCGTCGCCACGGCGGCCGCCACCTTCATCGAAGCCGCGGACGACGCGCTGATGCAGAGCGATATGGACGAGACATATAAATCATAAGGATTCCATATCGGGTAGTGACGTAGCGGAATGAACCAGCCGGTCCGGTTAATTATAAGAACGATAACGACCATTCAGAGCGGCGCGCGCGACCAGGGGAGCAGGCCTTGTCCATCCGGAGGTCTGCATGAAGCTGTTCATCTGCGAAAAACCGTCCCAGGCGAAGGACCTGGCGCCGCACGTCGGCGCGCGCGGGCGCATCATCGGGGCGTTCACCGGGAACGGCGTGACGGTCACCTGGTGCATCGGACACCTCGTCGAGCTGGCGAAGCCGGAGCAGTATGTGCCTGCACTGGCGAGATGGAATCTCAATCTGCTGCCGGTCATTCCGCGGCAGTGGGCCGTGCAGGTCAAGCCGTCGGTCAGGGCACAGTTCGACATTGTCGTGCGGCTGATCCAGGAGGCGCAGGAAATCGTCATTGCCACCGACGCGGATCGCGAGGGCGAGGTGATTGCGCGGGAGATGATGCAGATTGCCGGCTACCAGGGACCAGTTTCCCGATTGTGGCTCTCGGCGATGGATGCCGCCTCTGTACGCAAGGCGCTCGCCCGGTTGATACCCGGCGCAAAGACGGTGTCGCTGTATTACTCGGGGCAGGGTCGCGCGCGAGCAGACTGGCTTGCCGGGCATGAATCTCACGATGGCGCTCACGACGGCGTTCGGTGCGGGCGGGCGCGAGGGTACGTGGCACGTCGGTCGTGTCCAGACGCCGGTACTCGCGCTGGTCGTGCGTCGCGAGCGCGCGATCCGGGCATTCGTCCCAGAGACCTTTTACGATCTTCGTACGGTTTTCAGTCTCGCGGGCATGCAGGTGCCAATGCAATGGGTCGTCCCACAGACGCTGGCGGACGACGCAGGGCACGCGACGGACGAAACGAAGGTGAAGGCAGTCGCTTCGCGTGTGCGGGAACGTACGGGGCGGGTCGAACGCGTCGAGACCACGCCGGAGCGCGAGCTTGCACCGCTGCCATTCAGCCTCGGCAGCCTCCAGCGCGAAGCGTCAGCCCGCTACGGTCTGAAGGCTGCCGCCGTGCTCGATGCCTGCCAGGCACTCTACGAAACGCACAAGGCGGCGACCTATCCGCGTACTGACTGCGAATATCTTCCCGTATCGATGTTCACCGGCGCCCAGGCGACGCTGTCGGCTATCACGTCAATCGACGCAACGCTGCGGCCGCTCGCGGACCACGCGACGCTCGACAGCCCCGGCCGCGCGTTCAATGACGCGAAGGTCACGGCACATCATGCGATCATTCCGACGGCTAACAGCACGGTCAGGCTCGCGGCGCTCAGCCGGACCGAGCGCATCGTCTACGACCTGATATGCCGCCGGTATCTCGCGCAGTACCTGGGCGACTACGAATATCTGAAAACCGTGATCGAGGTGACCTGCGAAGGTGAGCTTTTCCGGGTGACGGGTGCGACGCCGACGATCCAGGGATGGCGGCAGGCACTCGATGCCGGAAAGGGCAAGCCAGCTCCCGATGATGAAGCGCAGGACACGCAGAAAACGGAAACGTCTGCGTTGCCCGTCGTCACGGAGGGCCAGTCCGCCCCAAATGTCTCGTGCGAAGTGGAGCGACGACAGACGAAGCCGCTGAAGCGCTACACGGAGGGTACGCTGCTCGCTGCGATGGAGTCGATCGACCGCGAAATCGTCGATGAGCGGCTGAAGAAGATCATGCGCACGAAAGAGAAGGCGGGTATTGGCACCGACGCGACGCGTGCCGGCATCATCGAAAACCTGTTTCACCGGACCTACATCGGCAACCATCCGAAGCAGAAAAAGCAGATCGTGCCGCTTGAACGCGGCGATGCGTTGATCGCGCTGCTCGAGCGCGTGGCACCGGAACTGGCCGACCCGGTCCTGACTGCCGAGTGGGAGGACCGTCTGATGCAGATTGAGTCAGGGCAGCTTGAGCTCGTGCAGTTCGAAGCGGACCTTGGGACCTGGGTCAGGCAACTCGTTGGGCGCATTCGCGACCAGCGCGGCACCGTCGTCGATGGCTTTCCGGTCGGAACATCGACCCCAGGTGTGGCCTGTCCTGCCTGCGGCGCACCCATGCGCCGGATCAAGGGAGTGCGAGGCTACTTCTGGGGTTGCACGGCGTTTCGGGACGGATGCCGGGCCACGTTTGCAGACGTTGACGGCAGGCCACGGGCAGGCGTAGGCGACGCCTTGTCTGATCGACACGGCCGTTCCGGGAAGTGGCGTCGCGACGGCGCAGGTACCGTGTGAATGTGCGTCAGGGGAAGCGGGGTGGTAGGGGAGACGGGCGGTCGCCAGCAATGAACCGCATCAATTCGTCCTCGGCTTCGATAATCGCATGCGCTGGGGCCTCGAGCATCTGCTCGTCGTGTAGTGCCAGTATGCGCTGGAAAAGTGGATATGCATCCTCGTCGAGGGACCAGGTGTCAGTTTCAGCGCCCCGACGGTTGGCCAATTCCATGAACTGCTCGGCATCGTGGAATTGGTCCAAGGCTGGATCGCCGTATCCATCGCGTTCCAGAAAGTAGGCGATGTACATGAGGCTGGCGAGTTGAACCAGATGTTCGGCCGTACCGCAGCCAGCACGAACGGTTGCAAGACATGCGTGGAATTTGAGTGAGCGTCTGTCCACCGATGCACTGGGCAACGGCAGGAGCATCGCTCGGGGATGGTGCACCTTGCGGCTTTTTCTTGAAGATGATGAGCGGGACATCGGAAACGGACAGATTGAAGACCGGAGTTTTGTTGCGGATTTTACGATAGTGGCCGGTGGAATACCGACAGTCAGACGTCCTGTCCCGGATCCGGGGGCTTGTGCGCGCGGCAGTCCATGCTGTACGGTACGCCATGCTGTTTTCATGGCTGGCCAGTCGATCGGACGTGAATATCCAGCATTGTCCAACTTTGACAGAGGAAGAACTGAATGAACAAGCAGGAACTGATTGATACGGTAGCGGCGGCCACGGGGTCGACCAAAGCGGTGACGGGCGAGGCGATCGATGCCGTGATCGAGGCGATTACGAAGGCTGTTGCAAAGGGCGATAACCTTCAACTGGTTGGCTTCGGGTCATTCAGCCAGGGTGCGCGTGCAGCACGTACCGGGCGTAACCCGTCGACGGGCGAAGTCATCAATATTGCTGCTGCGAGGACGGTGAAGTTCACAGCGGGCAAGGCGTTCAAGGATGCTGTCAACGGCCCGGTTCGATAAGCTGACAGCTAGCGGTTCGTGGCACGCAGCAGCGGCGTGCCCGCGAGACGCGCCACGGACTCGATAGATTGCTGCTGGATACGGGGGAGCGCCAGATCCGGGCCGAACCAGTCGTTGGACATACTGATAATGACATCTGGTTGTATGAAAAGCGTCCGCCAGTGCGGCCACCAGAGCAGGTCCTCGTAGCACAGCGAGAAAGCGGCATGCCGACCGGCTACGACGATGTCGGGCTGCTGAATGTTGCCCCGTATGGCACTGACTTCAGCCCAGGGGCGCCAGAGGGCGGCGGGTACGGGTTGCCGGCTGTCAAACCGGCCGTACCCCGCGCCCGTCACGACTGCACTGTCGGTGTAGTGGAACGGCGCTGAAGAGACGACCAGATCGGCTCCGATAACCAGCGTCCGCCCGGTCGCTCGCATGCGTTCGATATCGTCGTGCCACCACAGGCTCATCGCAGGTCGCCAAAGCCCCACAATTTCCTCGGGGAGAATCACGACCTGGGCGCCGTCATCAATTGCCCGTTTTACTGCTATCTGGATTCGAATAGTTCGTTCGTACAGCGACAGGTAGTTCGACTGGTCGAAGCGCCCGAACGCGGTATTGACGGCTATCCACCCTGCCGGTGGTTGACGCTGGGTATTCGATCCACGTGCGTACAGCGACAATACAATCATCAGCAGGCTGACAGGCCAGGTCTTCGCCGCAGAACGAATGGTTGCGGCGACACCGAGGGCGATCAGACCGAGTACCATGCCGGCCCATTGCCAGCCTGGATACAGCGCGCTGGCTATATGCGCCGGCGAGAGCCAGCCGACGATGCCGAGCGGAGGCCCAGAAACCAGTAGCGTGGCGAGTATTGACCGGCACGCGCGGTCGTACGCGGTAGCCCGCAACGGTGGTTTCAGGATAACCCAGGGCAGCGCCAGCGCGAATGCCTGCAGAAGCCAGAAACCGACCCCGAGCGCCAGCGCAACGTCATGACCGAGTTCACCGTATCCGGTAAAGAACCGCTGGGTCACGACGGGAATGTCGCGTGCACCGGCGAGATAGTAGAACGCAAATAGCGCGAGCGCGTCCTGTCTGCTCCCGCTGATCGCCCACGCTGCAGGTAACGCCAGAAGGCCGATCAGGTGGTTGCCCGGATACCAGGCGATGCATGCCACGGCTGTGCCGGTTACAGCCGCGGGAACCGGCAGGTGCCGGCAGAACCTCCACATGCGCGGTGCGTAGCTCGAGGACAGTCGGCGGATGGCCTGGTTCATGTTGACCTGTCGGGTACGTATTCACGATCGACGCAACAGGTTCATTGTCGTTGGCCTGACCAGAAATGCCAGTCTTTACCGTTCTGAATCCACGGGCGCCACGGATGTTTTTTGCGGAAAGCCTGGTGAGCCGGAGCCCTATAATGCTGCGTCTGGACCACCTTTGGCACTGACGTCACAGGGTGGGTCATGGACATGTGGAGACCGGTCGGATATCCAGTGACGGGGGAACAGTGACGGTGCTTTCGGATGGGCAGGGCGGTATGCGGGACGACGCTGTCGAGCTGCTTGCGCGCACGGTGGCGTTTCTCAATCGGATTGGCATTCCAGCCCATTTTGAGCACGGTGCAAACGGTTTTTCACCCGGCGTGAGGATCGATCAGGGCAAGCTGGCAGTGGATCCAGCGTGCCGCATTTCGACGTTGTTGCACGATGCGGGCCATCTGCGATCACGCCGGTGTGCTTCCGGTCGTGGATGGACGGAAACCTCTTTGCGGGACAACGCGCAATGCTCAGGGCAGTGGACGAGATGAACCTGCATCCCGATGCACCTCTCTACAGGACGGTCATTCAGTGCTCGGATCCGGAGGCCACGGCCTGGGCCTGGTCCGCGGGCATTGCGCTAGGGGTGGCCCACGAAGCAATTATCCAGGATGACGAATACGACGGTGAAGGAGCAGGCATTCGCCTCGCGCTTCAGTTGCATGCGTATATCGGAATTCACGGTCTGGCACACGCAGGATTCTGCGCAGTCCGCGCGGGGCGAGAGCGTCCTGCCTGGCCGGAGCTTGCGTACTGGACGCAGGAAGATGATCCGCAGGAACAGGGCGTTGCGTAGGTTGCGAGGACGGCAATGGAAGATCTGGATCAGGTGATCGCGCTTTGCACGAGCCTGCGGGGGATATTCATGCGTATCCTTCAGGCGAGTGATCTCGATGACGTTTCGGGCTCCTGTCTGTACGCCTCGATTCTGCTGCAGCAGTCGCTGGACAAGTTTGGCGGCTGCGAAACCGTCATCCGGGGCGGCGACGGAGATCTGGACGGCGGGGCCGCTGATCCTTCAGGCAACTGGTTCGGACACTACTGGGTCGAGGGTCTTTCCGGTAGCGGCACCATGTTTGTCGCAGACATCACTGCGGACCAGTTTGAGGTCGGTCGTCAATCGTGGAGAGCAATGGCCTAGGCTGCGAGTTGCATCTTATAAAATCGTTGGGTGAAGGCGGCAGGAGACAGATAACCAAGACGGGCCTGCTTTCGCTGCCGGTTGTAAAAGATCTCAATGTATTCGGTCACGGCCTGTCGAGCCTCAGCGCGTGTCGCGAACCGGCAGTGATGCACGAGTTCGTTTTTGAGCGACCCCCAGAAACTTTCCATTGGTGCGTTGTCGTAGCAATCGCCCTTGCGGCTCATCGACATCGTCATGCTGAACTGTTTTGTCAGATCCCGATAATCGTGGGAGCAGTATTGAGCGCCGCGATCGGAATGAACAATCAGTCCCGCCTGTGGCCGTTTGAGCGACACCGCGCTGAAAAGCGCTTGCATCACCAAGCTGCGAGTCATCCGTTCGCTCATGGCGTAGCCGACCAATTCGCCGTTGAAGAGGTCCTTAATGCCAGCAAGATACAACCACCCCTCATCGGTCCATAAGTAAGTGATATCACTTACCCAAGCCTGGTTCGGAGCGCTCATGTCAAATTTGCGTTCTAGCAAATTCGGTGCGACTGGCAGATCGTGCTTGGAATCGGTTGTATTTCTAAACTTGCGCTTCTGCTTGCAGCGAAGTCCCAGTTTAGAGCGAATGCGCCTGATGCGATGAAGACCAACGCGCACGCCGTGATCTCGCAAATCGGCTTGCAGCCGCTCGCGTCCATAAGTGTGCCGAGTTCGTTCATGGGCTGCAGCAATTTGGACTTCAAGCCTTGCGTTCTCCTGTGCACGTGGCGACTCAGCACGTCGACGCCAAGCGTAATAGCTGCTGGCTCCCACCTCGAACACTCGACATAGCACTGCGATCGGATAGTCATGTCGCATCGCTTCGATCCGGTCGTATTTCACCGCGACTCCTTCGCGAAATAGACCGTCGCTTTTTTTAGAACATCTCGCTCCATCGTGACTGTTGCAAGCTCTCGCTTCACCCGCGCCAACTCCGCTTCGAGCTCGCTTTGCGGCTTTTGCGCTTCACCGACTTTGGCCAACGTACCTTTGCGCTCAGCAACAACCCAGGCACCCAGTGTCTTGACCGACAAAGATAAACGGCT
This sequence comes from Caballeronia sp. LZ001, assembly GCF_031450875.1. Classification (NCBI taxonomy): domain Bacteria; kingdom Pseudomonadati; phylum Pseudomonadota; class Betaproteobacteria; order Burkholderiales; family Burkholderiaceae; genus Caballeronia; species Caballeronia sp. LZ001. The sequence continues at coordinate 4,812,636 of NZ_JARTVX010000004.1, forward strand.
GGCCGCTTCGCGCTGCGTGAGCCCTTCAACAACCACGAGCCTCACCGCCTGCTCGCGAAATTCCTTCGTGTAGGTGCCCTTCAGTACTCGATTCATTTGATCTCCGTTTCGCTCATTCTACGAGACATTGATCTCCAATTCTTTCAGCCTAACTCAGTTTGGCTGGCCGCCGGTCGTGGTGCTGCCCTCCGGGCAGGCGAGGGATCGGTACCGGCCGGGCGATGACAACGAGGTTCAGATGGCAGTTGATGAGGCGCTGGAGAAGATGGCCGGGAGTTTTTCGACAGGCTGATGCGATCGAAGAGCTGCTGTGGATCGATGCGTGAATCCAGCCGGTGAGAGGGTGTGGGACCCGGAGCTGGGTCTGACTGTGACGAGGACAGGTATGGCTATCACGTTCGAGGTTGCGAAAGCGATCTATCGCGAGGCGATCGATCCGCGCGTAGGAGATGGAGAGGGTGCCGCCTGGTGGGATGCGGTGGCGAGCGAAATGAAGGATGTCGTTGCAGCGCGTACGCTCAATGAAGCTGCCGGTATCATGCATGGTGGCATCACGACTGGAACTGTGTCTCCGACACCTTGAAAGACGCTGCAAGGCGGATCCGTTCGGCAGCACGCGACGCGCGCCGTATCGTATAGAAAACGACGATGAATCAGAGAGAAAAGATCAAGGCCCTGGCATCACCGTGTCCGTCCTGCCCTTGGCGGCTGGATCAGGATGCCCACGACATTCCAGGTTTCAGTCTCGAAAAGGCTGAAAACCTCGCGGCGACGTGTCCTGATGAGAATAACGTGGGGCCGTCGTATGGTGCCCCGTGGTTTGCCTGTCATCAGTCGGTTGAGGGACGCGAGATTCCGTGTGCGGGCTGGCTCGCGTCGGTTGGGCATGCGCATCCCAATGTGCGGCTGGCGATCATGGAAGGGAGGCTGGATGCCCAAAGCCTTGACGCACACCGGAATGGCCCGGAGCTTCATCAGACATACAGCGAAGTACTTGCAAAGCTGAGGACTTCCCGGAAAGAAGGATGAACTGCCCTATCTGTAGAGGCGATATGAGTTAGGCTGAAAGAATTGGAGATCAATGTCTCGTAGAATGAGCGAAACGGAGATCAAATGAATCGAGTACTGAAGGGCACCTACACGAAGGAATTTCGCGAGCAGGCGGTGAGGCTCGTGGTTGTTGAAGGGCTCACGCAGCGCGAAGCGGCCAGCCGTTTATCTTTGTCGGTCAAGACACTGGGTGCCTGGGTTGTTGCTGAGCGCAAAGGTACGTTGGCCAAAGTCGGTGAAGCGCAAAAGCCGCAAAGCGAGCTCGAAGCGGAGTTGGCGCGGGTGAAGCGAGAGCTTGCAACAGTCACGATGGAGCGAGATGTTCTAAAAAAAGCGACGGTCTATTTCGCGAAGGAGTCGCGGTGAAATACGACCGGATCGAAGCGATGCGACATGACTATCCGATCGCAGTGCTATGTCGAGTGTTCGAGGTGGGAGCCAGCAGCTATTACGCTTGGCGTCGACGTGCTGAGTCGCCACGTGCACAGGAGAACGCAAGGCTTGAAGTCCAAATTGCTGCAGCCCATGAACGAACTCGGCACACTTATGGACGCGAGCGGCTGCAAGCCGATTTGCGAGATCACGGCGTGCGCGTTGGTCTTCATCGCATCAGGCGCATTCGCTCTAAACTGGGACTTCGCTGCAAGCAGAAGCGCAAGTTTAGAAATACAACCGATTCCAAGCACGATCTGCCAGTCGCACCGAATTTGCTAGAACGCAAATTTGACATGAGCGCTCCGAACCAGGCTTGGGTAAGTGATATCACTTACTTATGGACCGATGAGGGGTGGTTGTATCTTGCTGGCATTAAGGACCTCTTCAACGGCGAATTGGTCGGCTACGCCATGAGCGAACGGATGACTCGCAGCTTGGTGATGCAAGCGCTTTTCAGCGCGGTGTCGCTCAAACGGCCACAGGCGGGACTGATTGTTCATTCCGATCGCGGCGCTCAATACTGCTCCCACGATTATCGGGATCTGACAAAACAGTTCAGCATGACGATGTCGATGAGCCGCAAGGGCGATTGCTACGACAACGCACCAATGGAAAGTTTCTGGGGGTCGCTCAAAAACGAACTCGTGCATCACTGCCGGTTCGCGACACGCGCTGAGGCTCGACAGGCCGTGACCGAATACATTGAGATCTTTTACAACCGGCAGCGAAAGCAGGCCCGTCTTGGTTATCTGTCTCCTGCCGCCTTCACCCAACGATTTTATAAGATGCAACTCGCAGCCTAGGCCATTGCTCTCCACGATTGACGACCGACCTCAATAGTGTGTGTGCTCTGCATTCGTGCTGATCGCTACGACGACTGCACATCGTTGGTAACCGGCAGGGGTGTACCTTTTGCACCGTTCGAGTGATGTCATCGCTCGACCGTCGAAAAAAAAGCCCGCCCGGTCAAGTGGCGGGCGGATTGAACCGGTTAGCATGCAATCAAGGCTTCGGACTGTCTTGATCCGGGCTGGTCTGGAGGTTGAAGTGCTGCGCAAGGTCAGCAATGCGCTGACGGGCACTGAGCACCTCGACGTTCGTATGCTTGATGTACCCCGAGAACCAGAAATCCTTGCCGGTCACGTTGAGCGTTTCCGCATCCATGCTGATCTGCTCGTCATTCTCATCGGTCCATCGGGCGCGGTAATCGAATTTCTCGACCTTGTAGAGGCCGCGAGCTTTCACTATTTCGGCAAGACGTACTATTTCGAACGCCGTATCACGATCGATCTGGAAGGCGACGCACGGCGGGATGTCATCGTGGTCGGCGTCAGTTCGTGTCTCCGTCCTGTATTCCGGCGGGCTTCCACCGGAATCTTTACGGTGCGGGATAATTTCCATTGCAATGCTCCTTTTGCGTACTACAAGGCACTCGTCAGGCCGCGTGCCGACCATTCTTGAATCCGATGCAGCACCTCTACCGGAGAAAGAATCCCGATAAAGGTGCTGGTACCATCTTCGGGGAAGGCGTTATCTCCGCGTCGGTGGTACTGCGTTGATATAAAGATGCTTCTCGTCAGCGCTCATTTGAAGATCGTATCCATCCTTCAGCACGCGGGTAAAGACGCCATCGTCGTGGCTGAGATGCTCGACGAAATCGTCTCCGCCAAATTCCTGCTTGGCCCGGTCCCACCAATCATCGAACGGAAGGAAGTCAGGGTTGCATTCCACCGCATAGGCAACGAGGCGCGACTGGCCTTCTTTCTGGTCATCGGTTTTCTGGGACATCATGTAGACGCCCTGATCCTTGACAAGGAGAATGTCGCAGTCGTGGTTGCGAGCTTCGGTGATGACGGGATGTAAATCTGCAGCGAGAAATCGGATCATTTCGGGTACCTCATGTTCGATGTGAATGCCAGGCAGGGGATGGCCGTTGTAAAGACAACGTGAACGCCTGGGCGATCCTGTGCCTGGCGGTTGGATCAATGGCAATAGCAGTGAAGGGCGCGCGGGGCGTTACGCCTGACTGATGAGCTGTCTTGCCAGCGCGACTTCGATGCTCTCGCCACCCTGATTGAGGATGTCGAGGCCGGATTCCGGCATGTCGCCGGAAGTGGATTGCGAAACCGCGATTTTTTGACCCATCAGCTTCAGGCAGCGCATCTGCGCCGTGCCCTCATAGGCAAGAAATCGTACGGTGACGTCAAGCGTCTGGCCGATGCGCCAGCTGCGGCGTGCGGCCTGCTGGAGTGTGTATGTGTTGTACCCGGACTGAAGAAACGCGATGGTCGGAAATTCGAGCAGGTCGAGTCCGGTCTTGACCAGTTCGGGGTTGGTGATGATGACCTCCGCACCACGTTCGAGCTGGTCGGCGACCCAGTCCTCACGCTTTTCCGCAGCGACGCTGGCGCGCAGCACCGACGCCTTCACGCAGACTGCATCGAGAAGATTCTTTAGTCGCACCGAGGTGTCGCGCGTTCCGGTGTAAGTGGTGTAGACGAGCGTGCGCCGGCGGTTGAGCAGTTCGCCGCGAACCATGCCGAGCAATGCGGCCTCCTTGGGACCGGGTTCGTCCTCGCGCAGTAGGGCCGGGACTGAAGCGAGAATCTGTTTCGTGCGCGGGTGCCGCACGATCTCGGGACGGAAACAGCATTCCGGCCACGCGAGCAGCGCGTTGAGGACGACGCCGAGCAGGCTCTTGTCACCGCGCCTCAACGCTGCCCGCAGTTCGGACGTCAGACTGAATTCCAGCGTCCGGTACGCGGCTGCCATGTCGTCCGTCATCGATACCGGAAGCAACGATTCGTCATAGGGAGGCAGAACGTTCTGGCCGATCTGCGATAACTTGAGGAATGCGGTGTACGGCACCACGTACCGCATGATCCCCTTGGGACCAAAGCCAGGACCTTTGACGGTCGAGACGGTCCGTTTTTCGCCCTTTGCTGTGCGATGCGAACCTTCGTCGGTCTGTTTGTGAATGTCGATCAGCACGCCATGCTCACGCATGAATGCCGTCGTTGCGCTGCCCATCGAGCCGCTCGCGCTGTAGTTGAAGCCGTCCTCGATCAGCATCGACGGATTGAGACGATAGAGCAGGTGATAGAGGTCGTCCGCGTAGCCACCCATCAAGGTGCCGGTGAGTAGCAGTGTCCGGGACGCCTTGCGGGCCAGTACGCCCATTGCCTGGCCCTGGGCGGAGTTTTCGTTCTTGTATTCGTGACCTTCGTCTGCGATCAGCAGACCGAAGTAGCCTTGTGGAAGATACCGCTTGATGAACTCGGAGGCTTGATAGCCGCCTTGCCCAAAGGAGATTTCCGTGTGGGCAAGAGCACGTTCCATGCGCTTCGCCTGCCGGTCAGAGAAGACGAGCTGACCTTTGTCGTCCATGAGGTTGATGAACTCATAGACATTGTCCTGGAGCATGTCGGCAAGCATTGATTCGCCGAACCGGGACAACAGCCGTTCGGCAGTCTTGTCGCCAACGGTCGGCATCTGGAGCAGCGCGGTCTTCACAAGCTCACGCATGGATCGCATACCCTGGCCCTTCGGGGCAAGTGTCCACAGGCGTTCACCGCAATTGCAAGCGCGTCGCTTCTCGTTGAGCGCTGAGCGGGCCTGCGTGGGTGTCAGCGGATTGCCGTCCTCGTCGCAGACGAATTCGCCACATGAGGGGCAGCAGGCGAAGACGCGCGTGATCGCGTCGGTTTCCATGTCGAGGGTGGCGACGCGTCGCGCGAAGGCAGGCTTCCAGTCAAAGCCCATGCGCATACGCACGCGACCCAGAATGAAAAATTCCGGCACGGATGGCCGCGTGTGCATCGCGCGCAACTGGAGTAGCTTGCGCAGCGTGTCGGGCCCGTTGAGAATCCACACGCGTGCGCCGGGTACCGTTGTCTTGATCTCGCGACGCCACTTGTACACCAGATGCGGCGGCGCAATGACGAGGGTGCGCGGAAACCCGAGATGATGGAGCAGTACGGCGGCGCCAATTCCCATCAGCGTTTTGCCGGTCCCCATCTCTGCATTGATGATGCCGCCCGGCGCGTGCTGTGTGAGCAGGGTGGTGATTGCGTGAATGACTTCGCGTTGCGCGGGGAACGGTTGACGCGAGAGGGTGTCGAGCAGTGCGTCCCAGCGTGGGTCACGCCGTCCGTCATAGACGGAGGGATTCTGTTCGCGCACGGCTTCAAGCAGACCGGTACCGAAGTTTGCAATGAAGTCGGGCAGGGCGATGACGGATGTGTCGTCATCAGCGACGGCGACAGTGACATCGGCTTCTGCAATGTTGCCGCTGGTTTCCAGTGATGGTTGAAGGGTTTGCATGGTGTACCTCGTCTGATGGATAGACGTAGGGAGACACCAAAACCCGGGCAGGGACGGTGTATCCCCACGTGGGTTGAGAAGGAACGTTTACTGGCCGCTTGAGAGCGGCGTGGTTCGGGCGCTGGTGCCCATTTGATGAAGCAAAGCGGCCAGCCGGACGGCGAGCGATTGGCGCGCTCCGGTGTCGCTGATTCCGGCGAGCGTTTGTCTCACCATCGTTGCAAGCATTGCCGTTGCGCTATCGAGATCGTTTTTTATCAGGGCTTCGCGCAGGCCGACGCCGAATTCGACTGGCTGGCGACTGTCGCCGTAATGGATGACTTCCCGGCTGATGAAGGCACCGTCGCCTCCGAATTCGAACAGGCGTGGCTGGCTGCAATTCCAGCAGCCTTCGAACTGGATGGCACGCAGGCCGTGGCCATCGTTGAAGCAAAGTGCGATCATGAACAACGCCTCAAGACTGGCGGCATCCTCAAGGGGATGGGCGTCGACCAGCGTGTTCAAACGATTATCGTCGTTGACATCGAAGTGGTCCGCGAGCAGTCCGAAAAGGGTATCGATGGTGATGTCCTCCTCCCCGGGACAGGGCAGGTCGAGTTGTGCCGCGAGGCGCATCAGTCCGTCGCGGATATCGGTCCAGTGCGGATCATTCGTTTCGGAGATCCGTGCGATGTAGGCGTGGCCGTTGCCTGGCCAGTCGGCGTCGAGCAGGAATGCACCGAACAGTGCAGCAATGACCGGGGTGACACGGTCCAGAACGAGGACACCGGTGGCGTCGTAATAGTTGTTGGCCATGACAGCCTCCTGAATGAGCGGGCGGCCGTCCCAGCGGGACAGACGATGCCCGCCGGTTGGGAAAAGGCGAAAGCATCAGTCCGCGCTGACGTCGTCCTCGAGGAGAAGATCGCCGTTGCGCACGAGTTCGGAGAGCGTTTCGCTGAATGCTTCGGGCAGCGCAATCTGCGACGCATGGAGCCGGCCGACGGGTGCGCAGGCGGTCTGTGCAAGGTCGGTTACGGTTTCACTGCCCAGGGTGCTGAGTACGCGATCGCGCCAGTGCGGCAGCAGGGGAACAGGACTCAGTTGCGCGATGAGCGACCACGCACGGGTGGCAATGGAGCTGGCATCGTCGGCCTGCAAGTGCCGGTCTATCAGCAGCCAGGCTATGCCTGTGGACTTCGCCGATGTCGTCAGGGATGCGTCGAAGATCCACGTATGCACGAGGTTGCCGAACAGGTTCTCTTTCGGCAGGCGACCACTGAACTTGTCGAGCCGCCTGGAGTCGCCGACGGACGCGGAGGCAATGGGCTGGCGGGTCGTCGGGTCGAGTATCGTGACCTGCTGGATGCCTCCTTCCTGCGCACCGAGGTGCAGTGAGGCATAGAGTTGTTGCAGCGAACCGTCGCGACCGAAGGCCGAGAGAAACATCAGTTCGCCAGTGGAGGTTCGTACGCAGGCATCGACGAAGATGTCCTGCAGTTCCAGGATGGGGTACAGCATGGCGGGCTCCTCGGAGGACTCCGGGCGCACCCACCGGGTGCGATCCCGGAGGGGTTGATGGCGTTCCGTGTCCAGGTGGACTGCAGCCGCGCAGACGAAGGCGCCGGAAAGGGCTGCATCGGGGCGTCGCGTGACGTGCGACGGCGGGTTTGCGACCGGCAAACCAGCGGTAATTCTGCGAATGTTTTTACAGTGTGCTTTCCAGATACACGATGACGCTCATCAGCACGATGTATCTGGAAAGCACCCCGCATGGGGTGCCCGTGGCCGGTCTTGCCGGTGAAAGTTCAGAGATCCGCCAGGGTGGCGAGCAGCCTGCGTAGCTCGTGCAACTGGCGAGCGGTAAGGGACATGCCGACTAGCGTTTCCGGATGCCACGATGCGATGACGTCAGCGCCCGGAGCACGGTTATCGACGAGCCGCGCAAATTCGAGCAGGAGGTCTGCCGTCGTGCGCAGTCTGGCGGCACGTACCGAGGTATGTGCCGCGGGCCACGAAGGAACGGCGGTCGCATCGAACCGCAGGGTCTGTCCATCGAGTTCCTCATGGTCGTCATATAGCAGTGGAAGGTCAGGCGGGTTATCCCACAGCGTTCCGGCGTTGAATGCTGCGCGTGCGATGGCGCATGCCGCTTCGGCGCTGGCTGCGTGCATACCAACGACGACACGATGCGTCTGGTCAAGCGTGTAGCCGACCATGAATGTGGTGAGGTTTGCCCCGGCGCTATCGGGCAGGGTGTTCATGGTGTTCTCCTGTCGAGGGCGGAGCCTGCCCCTGCGGGGCGCGGCCCCGCGGGGTGAAGAAAATCGACGCCGCGTTAGCGGATCGTCACGATCCGGCCCAGGTTCGGGCCGGGGGTAAAGTCAATGCCGGCGATGGTCGGTACGAACCGGTCCCGCATCAGGATCGTGGTGCGGATATCGCCCTTGTCCGTTTCCTCGATCTGCACTTCCTGCTCCTTGCGCTTGATCGTGTCGCCACGAATGAGCAGACGCGTACCGTCCAGTCCGGTGACGACGCCGGTGATCTGACCGGCGGCAAGCGCAAGCGCGAGATGCCAGTCGGACAGGTCGCGCAACGGCCGTCGCGGCGCGACGGGCTCCGGAACAAACATCGATGCGAACTGCGGCCAGAGCGTGGCATGTTCAAGCCGTTCGACTTCCCGTTCGAGCTGGGGAGCGTCAATACGGGTGGCAACGAATGCACATTCGCCAGTCGCGCACCGGATGGCATAGCTTGAGGTGGCCCAGTGTTCAGGAAGCACCGGCGGAAGTTCCCCGTCGGAGATTTTCGTGAGCATCGCCATGACTGCCGCGTCGACACCGTCCGCACGTCGTTTGATGCCGAACAGCACGAGCTGCTTGAACGTCTGGTCCGGGGCGAGAAACACCTCGACGTGCGAGAAGTTGCGCGCGATCATGGTCGCGAATTCGCGATCGATCACGTAGTACGGGACGATGAGCACGAGCACGCCGCCGAAAGCGAGCCACGGGACAGACTTCTGGTAGAAGACCTTCTCGAGCCGGTTTAACTGGCGCCCAGCGGTCTGTGCCTTGTCGGAAACGACATCTCCATAAGGCGGGTTGAGAAAGAGCAACCCCATGCTGCGGGCCGTGACGAACATATCGTGAACATCCGTGTGAGCTACGGTATCCAGCACGCCCTTCGCATGCCATGCCCGCTCCTGGTCGTACTCGACTCCATACGCGCGCACGGACTCGGGCGATGTGCTCTGTACGCAAAACGCCTGCTTCAGGTCGTGCAATGCCGCACCTTCGCCGCAGCAGGGATCGAGAAGCCGGACAGGGCTGTCAGGGTCGGCCAGCGCCAGGGCGTGAACAATGCGGTCGAGCGTGACGGCGTCGGTCGGAAAATATCCGTTCTTCACGAAATTTCTCGCGAGACGGGGAAAGATGAGGGCCATGCAAGCCTCCGAAAACGGGAATCAGGGATGCGCGATGCCGTGCGCCCATCCCCGACGTTGAAATGAATCAGGACTTGAACCACGTCTGGGTCGACGCCTGGAATGCGTAGCCGTACGCGTCGAGTTCCTCGCTTTGACGGCGCAGCAGGCTGCGTTCGACAGTGGAGTCGAGCTTGACGGGCTCGCCGGCCAGGATCGCGTCGGCCAGCTCCACGCCGAAGAGATCGGGCAGGTACAGGTCGCCAGACGCTTGCGATGTGGGCTGTTCGACGACGTCCTCTGCGGGTGACGCGGTGCCCATCGCCGCATCCGCCGCGGCCCGACGTTCCTCGTCCGCCGGATCGGGCTCAATCGAGGGCTGCGCAGCGTCGGCATCGCCGAGCGGTTCGTCGTTGTCGAGTTGCACGTCGGCGAGGCGGGCGCGGATTTCGACTGTCACCTTGCCGTACCAGACATAGCTGTGCGGATAGATCTTGTCGATGAGGAAGGTGCCCGTGTAGGCGCCCGCCTCGAACTGTTCGAGCAGCTTGTCCTTGACCTTGAACTCGCCGACGGATGTAGTTAGTTCGCCGACCTGGAACGGACCGTTGCTGCCCTTGATGGTGCGCACGTCGAGCGTGCCGGGGATCGTGATCATGATGCCTCCACGGAAAGAGGCAGGTCCTGCCCCTGGCGGGCACGATGACCCGCCGGTTGGGGATGGGAGAGATTCCGGATGTCGCGTGCCGGACATGCAGCCGCGCAGACAAGGCGCCGGAAGATGGCTGCAAGGGAGTCGCGCTACGCGGCGACAGGCGGACCTGCATCCGGCAGGCCAGCGGTAATGCCATTCCGAAGCGTCTCCAGTCTGAGTGGCTTCGGAATGGCGCCTGGACCGTTGGCCAGGCGCACATGAGCGTGTTTCAGTTCGAAGTCAGGGGCTGCGGGCCGGAAGCCGGGCGCTGGTCAACGATGTGCCGAAGCATTCTCGGCGGTAGTGCGTAGAGGGCGCCGTCGCATGCCATGATCCAGGTCCGGCCGCGTTTTCCGACGACCACCGCCTCGATGATGGAAAGACCACTGAATGTCAGCGTGTCACCGATGGCCAGCGGTCGCGAGCGCGCCGCATGCCACGCACGAACCTGATCGCTCCAGGCGGGTGCCGCAGGCGGCACCATATCGAGATAGGCAAGGGGGCACGAGTAGTAGAGCGGCTCCATCTCCTCGCAAAGATCCTTGTAGCCCCAACCGGCGCAGCTTTTGTCGTAGGCCATCAGGTCGCAGCCGATATAACGGAACGGAGCCTCATTCGGGCGACGAATCTCCCACACCGTCCAGAGCACGTTTCCGCTCGAACAATGACGCAGGCAATGCCGTGTGGTTCCGTTGTTTTCCTCATCGCGGGTCAGGTGTCCGATCAGTTGCGAGCGGGTCTGCCCATGTCCAAAAAGCCATCCCATGATGCACCTCGTGAAGTGAAGCAGAGCATCACCCCGGGGCGGGGACGATGCCCCGCGGGGAACGCACCGTTGAGCCGGTGCTGGTAAAGGCGTGTTGTGAGATAGCGGCAGGTGCCGCCGTCACATTCTCTGTTGTGAGCGAAGGTCGCGACCGATGACGGTGCGCACCGAGCTGATGATGAAAACGGTCCAGTCGGCGAAGTACCGGCCATCGAATACGATCGCGCCCGTGCTCAGCCCGAACTGGATCGGTAGCGCGATCCTGCCTGTGGGGACGTAGCCGTCAGGACCCGCGATCATCTCCATCTCGGGAAAGAACAGGCGACCTTCGAACGGATCGAGAAATTCGAGTTTCATTTCGCGCGCCTCGACCGTGTGGCAGTGACGCAGCCGGCCGATCAGCGGGCCATCAAATCCGGGCGCAGGAGATGCGGCGAACGGTTCGTCGCGGCCGTTGAAGAGGCCAAGATAAAGGCCGTCGCGAAGATCGGCGTTCTGTTCGGCGTAGCGCGGTAGCGTTCGACCGTCGCGGCACTCAAAGGCCCGCTGTGGTGAATCGCTGTTGTCGTCAGGCCAGTTCACCGCATGGGCCAGTGTGCTGTGGCCGCGGAGAACGGGTTGCGTGTGGCGTGGTCGGGTGATCAGGAGTGCACAGGTTGGCATGGTTGTCTCCGGGGGAACGCGGAGACGCACCCCTGCGGGCTGCGTTCCGCAAGGAGTGAGGGATAATCAGGTGTCAGTCGATGGCAGCGAAGATCTCGCGTGCTTCGGAGTGAGATGGCACGAATGCGATGAGCCTGTGATAGAGATCGGTGAATGTCTCGTTTTCGGTCGACCACGCCATCGCGTTCAGCGCGAAGAGCGTCGCGACAATACCGGCCGCATCGCAACTCATCTCACCCGCGTAGCCGTTGCCGTCACAACTGATGTTAAGAGGACCATCCATGCGGGGCGCCATGTAGAACGCGCCGTTGGACAGCTCGACATAGTCCCAGAACCCGCCGTGGTACGTGTCGCAAAGCGATTCCATTGCTGTGTAGACGGCAATTTCACCGCGGATCATGTGCCTGCCAAGGTAACGCGGCAGGATTTCCATACGGCGTTCCTCGGGCACGAGGGTGGCGACGATGGAACGGGTTTGAGCAGCCTGGTTCATAACATCCTCCAGAAAAAATGCGGAGGACGGTTTCCCGGGCGGGGAAAGCATTCCCCGCGTGGGTTGAACAGCGCGATTCCAGTAGTGCAATGGTCGGTAGTCGATGATCTCCTGAGGTGAAAACCACCGAGGCACGTGGCCGCTATCGGGAGCTTTCGATATCGTCGGTGAGCCGCGACCATTCTTCGGCCAGAGCAAGGATCAATTCGGGCACGTCATCGACGGCTTCTCCCGTGTCGAGGCTGACCAGGTTGTGGCCTTCGCCCGGAATGGCACCGGCGTCGTACTCCACCCGGTAACCGTATCGGGCGAGTTCCTGCTGGATTTCATTGCGGCGGTCCGGAATGGATTTGCCGGGTGGTATTGGATGTTTCATCGGTTGCGTCCTTGATGAAAAAAAGGGGCATCCGGGCCCAGGGGCGAGAACGCCCCAAGGGGAAAAGAGATTTTCCGTACCCGGTGTCGTAACGAACCGGGCGCAGCCGTGCAGACGATGACACCGGAATGGGCTGCAAGGGTATCGCTGTGACGTCGCGATGGACGGGGCCGCAACTGGCAGGCCGGCAGTGAAACCGTCATGCGTCATTGGCCTTCGGGCGAATGACGCATGACGCCTGGCAGCGGCAGAGCTGCCAGGCTCATGTTTGCCACAGGACAGTCGGTCCGCGGCAAACGGCACGGCGCGTAGGATCACCGTGGATCCGGTCAGGTGATCTGCGGAGCGAGGCCGGCTTTCCGGAGCGACACGTCACGAGTCGCTCCGGAAAGCCGGGGTGACGACCCGGCGTGAAGAGGGAGTTCCCCGAGCGGAACGGGGGGAGGTTACCGGCTACCGGTCGCCGGCAGCAGGTTGACGGACATTGCCGCCGCCCTGACGGCGCAGCGGTGGATGGCGGTTGGTGCGCGGCGAGGCGCGTCCAGGTGCAGATGCGTCGTTGCTGACCTCTCCACTATTGCCGCCGTCGACAGGTTCTCCGGCCGCAGGCGTGTCATGGCCGTCACGATGTTCCGGGGACGGCTCGTGTGCGTCGACAACTTCCCGCGACGTATCGACGCCAGCGTCAGCGTCGTCGCCTTCGTCGCGCCAGACTTCCTGGCCGTCGACCTTAATCCAGAAGAGCTTGAGGAGACGCCCTTTGAGGACAGAGCCCGTTTCGCCCGCACGGTTGCCTGTGCGTTCGAATGTACGGATATAGTGATCACCGGACCGGAAGGCGACGAGCACCTTCACGTCCCGATCATTGGCGTCGTCCATGACGGAGCGAACTGCTTCTTTTGCCTTTTCGCCGGAGACGATCAGGTCGAGGGGAAGATAGACGATGCCGTTATCAACGTTTGGATCGCCATGAAACGCGGAGATCGAGCATGCAAGAAAGGGTTTGGCCTTGCTGCGGCCATTGCCACGCGAGGTGACATCGCGGACGCGGGAGAGATACCCGAGGCCGCGCAGATGAAGATCGAAATACTTGCGGGGTTCGACAGACTGGTTCATGACGATTCTCCAGAACGAAAAAAGGGAATCGCCAATACCCGGGTCGGGGAATGACAATTCCCCAGACGGGTCAGCAAGGAAGCTTCCGGTCGGATGACCTGCGGCGGTCCAGACGGCGGGACGAAGCACAACCGCAAAAGGTGTCGCACGCGCGACGGTACTGCAAAAGATGCTGGACAGGCTCCAGCGGGCGACTTCAGTCCGGAATCATAGGCAGGAATATGGAAAAATCAAGCATTTCCAGGAAGGAAATTATCTGTACTCCTGATCAATATCACGAACGAGGAGGCTATATCACGCTGCCTCACGATGTCATGGCCGCAGGCGTGGCCGACGGGCTGCGGAAACAGACGGTGCCGATGCCATGCGCACGACGGCGGGTCGGTCGGGCGGCCGAAGGAATTGTCGATCAGGACGAGGAGGGTATTCCTGCTGCGTGCAGCCCGTCGTGCAGCCTGCACAAGGCACGACGGGCCAATCTACAGACAGCCGCCAGCGTGGCTCCCGACGGCGGCTATCCTCGGTAATGATTGCCGGCATTTACGACGGGGACGGTCGTCGCGTGCAGTCTCACGCCACGATCGGCCCGTCAAATGGCGGTCGGCCGGCGAGCCGCGATGCGTACGCGAGCGCGTCTTCTTCGTCGTGCTGCCGGGTAGCGCGCAGCCTGCACTGCTTCGGTCGATGCCACTCGACGTATGCCTTACCGTCCTTTGGATCGGGACAAGAGGCACGTACCGATCGTCCTGAATCCCCCCGGGGCGAGGGTGCCGCGGCCCTGATGAACCACATCACTGCCTTGACGTGAATGTCATAGCCATCGAACGTTCTGTCCTCGTGCTGTCCATTGACGCCTCCGTCCGTCGTTCCTCAGAAAGGCCGCATGTCATCGACCCATGCGCGGACCGCCGACCACGCGTTCGCAACCCTCTCGCGCAGCGTCTGGTATCGGCTCCGTAATGCGGGCCCCCAGTTGCCGTACCGCGATACTGCCTTGCCAAGAATACGATCCAGCATGCCGGGTTGATTCGAGTCAAAACGCAGACCGTTCATCATTTCCTCCTTCGGAGCGAGGGCGAGATTCGAGCGGTTCGGGTTCGTCCGTCACTCCCGCTACAGGTACAAGTCTGTCAGATCACACGGCGCATGGCGCACCACGCAGCCATGCACCACCTTTTGGATAACACATTAGTAAAACAACATATTTTTTCAAGACCAGGCTCAGCGCGGTGCTCACCGCTGTGGCTGATCGGCCATCAGGTGGCGCACGATCAGCGCGGGATCCGCGATGTCCAGAATCAGACGGCGCAGGATCCGCTTGCGCATATGGCTTTCGTCGAGCATCCACGGGCTTCCGACTTCGCCGAGATAGCGCATGACGGCTTCGCGCTGGTCGGTGCCCGCCGGCAAATCCAGGCGTGCAGCCAGCAGGCCCACGACGACATCGTCGAGTTCGATGCTCAGCTTGCGTCCATCAATCGTCAGTGTCAGGTCCATTGCCGATCAAATTTGTTTGGGGCTTCTGGCCGGTCCGGTCCCGCGATACATGCGACCGGACCGGAACCACGCCTGCCGAAGCCGGCGCGTGAGCGTATCCGGAAGCAACGTCCGTCAATACTCAAGTTCAGGTGCCGTCGCGGGCGCGGTCTTCTCTTCCTTCGGAGCCTCGGCGACGGTCGCATCGGTCGTCAGGATCAGGCCGGCGATCGAGGCCGCGTTCTGCAGCGCGGTACGCGTCACCTTGGTCGGATCGACGACGCCGTTTTCGACCAGATCGCCATACTCGCCTGTGGCTGCGTTGTAGCCGAAGTTGCCTTTGCCTTCGAGCACCTTCGCAATTACGACCGACGGCTCGTCGCCCGCGTTCGCCGCGATCACCCGCAGTGGCGCTTCGAGCGCGCGCAGTGCAATGCGGATGCCCGCGTCCTGGTCGCCGTTCACGACCTTGAGATTCGACACCGCGGCCCGCGCGCGCAGCAACGCGACGCCGCCGCCAGCGACGATGCCTTCCTCCACGGCCGCGCGCGTCGCGTGCAACGCATCGTCCACACGGTCTTTCTTTTCCTTCATCTCGACCTCGGTCGCCGCGCCGACCCTGATCACCGCGACACCGCCGGCGAGCTTCGCCACGCGTTCCTGCAGCTTCTCGCGGTCGTAGTCGCTCGTCGCTTCCTCGATCTGCGTGCGGATCGCCTTGACGCGCGCCTTGATGCGTTCGGCGTCGCCCGCGCCGTCGATGATGATGGTGTCGTCCTTGCGCACCTCAATGCGCTTCGCGCGGCCGAGATCTTCAAGCGTGGCCTTCTCGAGCTGCTTGCCGGTTTCCTCGGAAATAACGGTCGCGCCCGTAAGGATCGCAATGTCTTCGAGCATCGCCTTGCGACGGTCGCCGAAGCCCGGTGCCTTCACGGCGGCCACTTTCAGGATGCCGCGCATTGCGTTGACGACGAGCGTCGCAAGCGCTTCTCCCTCGATATCCTCGGCCACGATCAGCAGCGGCTTGCCGGCCTTGGACGTCGCTTCGAGTACCGGCAGCAGATCGCGGATCGCCGAAATCTTTTTGTCGTGCAGCAGAATCAACGCGTCGTCCAGATACGCGGCCTGCTTATCGGGATCGTTGATGAAATACGGACTCACGTAGCCGCGGTCGAACTGCATGCCTTCGACCACGCCCAGTTCGTTGTCGAGCGACTTGCCGTCCTCGACCGTGATCACGCCTTCCTTGCCGACCTTCTCCATTGCTTCGGCGATGATCCTGCCGATCGACTCGTCGGCGTTCGCCGAAATCGACGCGACCTGCGCAATTTCCCTGTTAGTCGAGATCGGCTTTGACAGGCCGCGCAGTTCGTCAAGCACGGCGGTCACCGCCTTGTCGATGCCGCGCTTGAGGTCCATCGGATTCATGCCAGCCGCGACATGCTTCATGCCTTCCTGCACGATTGCCTGCGCGAGCACGGTAGCGGTCGTGGTGCCATCGCCGGCGACATCAGCCGTCTTCGACGCGACCTGCTTGACCACCTGCGCCCCCATGTTTTCGAAGCGGTCCTTCAGCTCGATTTCCTTCGCGACCGACACACCATCCTTCGTAATGGTCGGCGCGCCAAAGCTGCGCTCGATCAGCACGTTGCGGCCCTTCGGGCCGAGCGTCACCTTCACGGCATCGGCCAGCACGTTCACGCCCTTGACGATCCGGCTGCGGGCGCTGTCATGAAACTTTACGTCTTTCGCACTCATGTTGTTGCTGCGGGAAAAGTCGTTGAACGGGACGTCGCGAACGCCAGAACGCGACTGGCGATTCGCGGACGAACCAGGGATCCAGCGGAATCAGGCTGCTTTCTTCGTAGCGGCCGCTTCGGGCTCAAGCACCCCCATCACGTCCTCTTCACGCATCACGAGCAGTTCTTCGCCGTCCACCTTGACGGTCTGGCCTGAGTATTTGCCGAAGAGAACCTGGTCACCGACTTTCAGTTGTAGCGGTCGCTGCGTGCCATCCTGGAGCAGGCGGCCACTGCCGACCGCAATGACTTCACCCTGTTCGGGCTTCTCGGCAGCCGAGTCGGGAATCACGATGCCGGACGCCGTCGTGCGTTGCTGCTCGATCCGCTTGACGATAACCCGGTCGTCGAGGGGACGAATCTGCATTTCCATCTCCTGAGCGATAACAGATCACCAAAAAGGAATCCGGCTGCGGAGGTCTGCGGGCAACGGGAATCGCCCCGTGCACAGCCGGGCCAATGACTGGCGGAAAGCGAAATAGTGGCGGCCTGAAAATGCTTCAAGAGCCATCCCGGACTGACCTTGTAACAAATTGTTTCTTGCGCTTCTTCGCGAATACGCTTGCCGGAAGCCGGACTCACGGGAGCAGAATTCGCCCGACGCGGCCGAGCTGGTAGACGGTGCGGCCGTGACGTCCCGCCCGGCGCGGCAAGGGCCCAACCGGGCAGGGCTGGCGGCGGCCGCCGTCTGCGTCGAGCGTGTCGTCTGGCTCTTCGAGCGTGCGCCACAGTCCGCCCTTGACCGGACGGAACTGCCAGCGAACATAACCGCGGTCGGCTGCAAGCCGCATCAGTGCGTCGCGCTCGGGCGCACCATCGACGAGGTGCAGGTCATGCTCATTGCGATCGCCGTAGTCGCCGAAGGCCTGGCGACACGCCAGGGCCTCGCGCACCGATGCGCCGATCTGATTGCATGCGCGGTGTTCGAGCCGTTCGAGATCCCACGCGCCGAGGCGCCACGCGGCGTCGAGTAGCGCCCACTCGACGTGATCGAACGTGAACCACGGCTCGTCGATCTGAAGCGCGCTGCCTGGCACGGGGCGTCGCGGCAACTCGATGCGGGGTAGCGCAAGGGTGTTGAGCGGCGGAAACCATGCCAGTGAAGGATTGCCACGAGCGGGGTGTTGACGCGCGCGACCGTAGTCACCGTGACCGCATAAAGCGGTAGACGCATCCCATCGATCTGCCGTTGCAGCGTGTCGAAAAGATCCATGAAGCCTCCTTTTCGTCGAATGCGGAAAGATGTGTAGCAGGGGTCTTGAAATTCTTTTGGCCTGACCTATTTTAGGTTTCGCTGAGCAGTCGCGCGAGTTGTCTTCGCAAGCGCGCTGCGTGTTTCGATTTGTCTGTCGAGGGGTGCGTCCCGGGCAGGCGGGCTGGAGCGCGTAGTCCGGTTTGCCGTTCGGGCGGGCCCCACAAGGAGCCCATCATGAGCGATCCATTCTTCAATGCCGACCTGTTCGGCGAAATCGACCGTCTGCAACGGCAGATGGCAAACCTGTTCACCGGCTCACCGTCGAGCCTGCGTGCCGCGCGCATCGGCGCTTTTCCACCCATCAACATCGGCAGCACCGACGACTCGGTCGAGATCGTCGCATTCGCGCCGGGACTCGATCCATCGAAGATCGATGTATCGATCGACAAGGGGCTGCTTACGATCAGCGGCGAGCGCAAGGCAGTGGATGCCGGCCCGGCCGAGGACACACGCGTCTATGCGCAGGAGCGTTTTACCGGTGCGTTCCGTCGCGTGATCGAGCTGCCACGTCACGCGGCCCCGGACAAGGTGCAGGCCCGCTATGTGAACGGCTGCCTGACGGTCAGCGTTGGCCGCTCCGAGGCATCGAAGCCGCGCGCGATCACCATCCAGTAACCGGCGATGCGATGCGACATTCCGCTAACCGGCAACCACCATCAAGGAGAACATCATGAGCGACCGTACCGAACTGGCCGAACGTGCTCCGGCATCGGGCACTGCCGTCACCGCGCCGCAGGCTGCGCGCAGCGGCGACGGCGACGCCCGCCAGCCGCGCATCACCCCAGCTGTGGACGTATTCGAAAATCGTCAGGAGATCACACTGTATGCGGACCTGCCCGGTGTGCCGCGCGAGAAGCTCGACGTGCGCGTGCAGGACGGCAGCCTTTACATCGAAGGTGAAGCCGTCGTGCCGATGCCGGACGCGCTTCGCGTACACCATGCGGAGATCCGTGCACCGCGCTTTGCACGCGCCTTTACGCTGAGCCCGGACTTCGACGCGTCGCGCATCGATGCGCAGTTGCGCGACGGTGTGCTGAAGCTGACGATTCCGCGTCGAGACGAAGCAAAGCCGCGTCGTATCGAGGTGACGACCGGTTAAGACGTCCGGGAAAACGTATCGGGTTCTGCGGGACCGTACATCGGTGCGCTATACACCGGGCGGCCCCGCATGTTTCCGGAGAATGGCAATGAGTGACATACGGCAGCAAAGCTGGAAGGGCTTCACGATCGAAACGCGGGCGTTCCCGGTATGGCACTGTGGCATGCCGGGAGCCCTGCCCGCCACGTACATTGCGCTCGTGCGAATCGGACGGGAAAGCGAGCCGGTCGCTGACTGGCATCTGCCGCAAAATGCACAGCGCTGGTCGAGTGCCGACGAAGCGCACCGCGAGTCACTCGACTATGCGGTCCATGCGATCGATTCGGGGCGCCTTGGCGAGGCAGGCCCGGTCGTTGGTCTTGCAGCCTGATGGTTCGGCCAGTCGATACGGGCGTGACTGGCCTTCGTTCAATACCGTGCCCCTGGTTACGGCCTGATTGTTACTGGGAGACAACAATGCTTAGTCCACACGAATTTGCAACCCTCATGCTGGTCCGGCATGCGCCGGACCAGATCGACATGAACCGTGCAAAGCTTGACGCACTGCTCGAACGACAACTTGTCATGCTGGAGCGCTGCGCTGAAGGGTATCGTCGCGCGAAGCTGACAGATCGGGGGCGGTCGCTTCTCGATGCATTTCATCCGGAGAAGTGTTCACGGCAGACGTCCGCGTGAAATTACCCGTTGCCTGAAAGGAAGCCGGGAGATGCGTCGTTCGGTTCGCCGTTACCGAACGACGCGTGAATATTATCCGCGGCGGACATAATGGTCGGAGACAACATTACGGCGATGGATCCAGGCAATTGCCAGTTCCATTGCCTGGTCCCTGGCTTCCTGCGGCTCGGCGAAATCGCCCTCGACGCCAAGCGTCCGCGTTTCGCCCTCCCGGTCCGTGACAGCCGCTGCGGCTGTATAGCGGCCGTTTTCCGCTGTCGTGACGAGCGGACGGATCACGCAGCCGCGGTAAATGACGTCTTCCGTTTGCATAGTGCCTCCGATAGCAAAAGAACACCCTCGCAGCGCTTTGCAGGCTGCTTCATCACAGCCTGGGTCCGCATCGCAAATTGTCGCGTCCGACATACTGCGTCGATGCTGCAATTTGACAACGTGCAGGGCGGCCGGCACATGCCCCGGTAAATGCGGGACCGAGCCGGCCACCTACCGCTTACCCGTTGACGGGAATGCGACGCACGCGGGTCTGCGCATCGGGTCGCTTCGCGATGGTCACGGTTAGCACACCATTGCGAAAATCAGCTGTGATCTTCTCTGGATCGGCGTCGGGGCTCAATTGCACGGAGCGCTGGAAGGTACCTTGCCACCGCTCGCTGTAGACCGCGCCCGTCGACGATCCCTTCTTTTCGCCACGAATGGTAAGGACGTCATTATCGAGTGACACGTCGACATCTTTCTGTTCGAGACCGGGCAGTTCAGCAACGACCCTGATCTCCTTGTCGCTTTCGTTGAGTTCGATGTTCGGCCAGCCAGACGATGCGCCGAACGACGAGCCGAAGCGGGCGGGTAGATCGAATCCGCGGAAAAAGTCGTCGAACAGACGGTTCATTTCGCGATGCAGTGCGAACACCGGATGATCGTCTTCGCGTTGACGCACGACCGGTACGTTGCGATCGCGGTTCCAGGGAATCAGATTCCTGAAGTCCATTTTTTCACCTCATTAAAAGGCAGGCGAAGCCCTGCACGCGAGCGACTGCCGAGCCGTCGCCTGCGTATGGACAGAACACGACCCGGGATGACCAGGTCGACCACGATGCCAAGATAGTAACGGTCATGAGTGAATTCAAGTGGCGGGTTCGAGCGGTCAGTTGGTGAGTTCGACAGGCGGATGCGCCTGAGCGTTGCGGTCTCGTGTAGGCCCGCGCGGCAAAAAGGTCGGCAATGTCGCCTTCGGTTTCCTGCTGTCCAGGTCGACATTTTTGCTTGTGGCTTCAGAACGCGACGGCGCGCTGTCGCTCGTTCGACACGCCGCCGCATCTGATAGTGGTGACGCTTTCACCGCTCGCTTCACGAAAGATGCGCATGCGTTGGCTCGGCCGCCAGTGGAGCGGCGTACGGAGACCGTCATGTCGTCGATCCGGAGGGCGGCTTCGGCAACGGTAGCGCCGCCCGCAGCTGGTTTTTCTTATCTGTGCGCGAAATCCGACACCGAGACGATTACCGGCTCGTGCATTGACGCACGGATTTTACGTTCGGCGATAGCATGGATCCGTTGGCGGCCATTCTCATATGCCCGCAGAAACCGCTGTTCCACGGCATCAGCCGGAACCCGGAAGTACTGCACCAGTGCGTCCCGGGTAATGCCACACTGAACAACGCGCCCCCGGAAAACGATAGTGAAGGTGAGCACGGACCCGTCATCGGAAAGATTGGGGGCCATCAGCATGCTGTCCATCGGCAACTCATCCACATTGTTCCTGCCATGCACTCATGGCCAAGGCTATCTTTCCGGACAGTATAAGTTTGGGATACAGAGGGCGAGACCGCACGTTGCTCCCGTCGCTCGACAAACCGGCAGACTGTCATGAGCGGGAAGGACCGCAATTGACCGCTCGGTGCAGCACACCGGTGAGGCCATCCTGATCGTAGCGTAGATGTCGTGGGATGGATACCTGGCACTCCACTGGCGTGGCCGACAACCGGCAGTCGGGTCTGCAACCGATTATCAATGATGGGAGCGCCGCCGTTGAGGGTTCCTTCAGGTAGCGATAGCGAACGACAATTACCCGCTCGACCGGCCAAGATGGTCGGTAAACCGACCGGCGATGCCGCTTGGCGCTATCCACATCTGCTTCTTCCGGAGCAATACCCGGCCGAACGGGTATTGGCAGGCGAAACCTTCCAGGACGTGATCGTGGAGGCGGATTTCCGGCGCGTGCATCAGGTTCGCAGTCTCGTGCTGACGGACGCGGCCGATGAACCGCAGTCCCTGGTGCTGGGTGGTCCAGGACGCGACCGAACGCTTCATTGCGGAAGAGCGCTTCGGGAAGACCTTCAATGCCAACCCCGCGCCGGCGCTCATCTGCCGGTTACACGTGCGCCGCGTCGACGGTTCGCTGTGAACTGAAAAGGGCAACAATGCGATGTCACGCACTCTCATCAAAATCGAGCATGGAAGCAGGCGAGATGCCGAGTGTGGAGGCAAGCACACAGATGTTATACAGAGCGATGTTGCGCTGACCGCGCTCAATGCCACCAATGTACGATCGGGCCAGGCCACTTTCGAGCGCGAGACGCTCCTGTGACCAGCCGCGCGCCTTGCGCAGTGCAATCAGGCGTTTCCCAAACAGGGCAAGGGGGTCGTACTGCATCGACATCTCAGTGAGGAAGATATCGAAGCCTACGGATTTGACCTGTTTGAGGCCACGCTCTATGATTGCACGTACTATGAGTGACAATTTCCTGAGTCAGTCACAATAGCTCGACTACTACTTTGCCTTGGGCGCCGGTTGACGTCCCCCGATTGACCTTGTCCGACAGGAAACCCCGTGAGCCAACCGGTTTCGGATCTTGCATTGCTGCTGGCTTCGATGCAGCCAGAGCTGAACGAAGGTACCTATGTCTTTTCGTCGGTTCAGCCCGGTAGGGATGTCCCGAGCCTTGCGCCCATCGCAACGTTTCGTGAGCGCGAGGGTCTGACGGTCATCATCGATGAGCCTACGGCGCTGCGCGAAGGATTGCCCGTGCTATTCAGAGCGGCGTGGATCACGTTGACGGTCCACTCCGACCTGCAGGCGGTAGGACTGACTGCCGCAGTGGCCGAGGCACTGACCAGGGCGAGGATCAGTTGCAACGTCGTTGCTGCGGCCTTTCACGATCATCTTTTCGTACCAGCAGACCGGGCTGATGATGCGCTTGCTCAACTGGCTGGACTTCAGGCCCGTGCACTGCACGATGCGACAGGTTGAACCGCAACTTTGGACCTCAGTCCTTTAGTGTGTGGTTTGCAGCCTCTCAGCGTGTGCTTTTTAGATGGGGCAGACACGATAAAAGGGTCTGATCATACGTGAACTATAGGAACCCGCCTTCGCAAGGCCGAATTGCTGGTAGCGACTACCAGAAATTGGTATTCTTGAGGGCAGGAGGTGCGCGTCATGAGCAAAAGCACATCGTTCACGCTGGGTGAGCATTTTTCGGAGTTCGTAGATGACCGCGTGCGCAGCGGTCGTTACAGCACAGCCAGCGACGTGGTCCGTGCCGGCTTGCGCCTGCTCGAGACCGAGGAGACAAGGCTGGAGGCGCTGCGAGAAGCCCTTATCGAGGGCGAGCAGTCCGGGCCGTCGCGTCCGTTTGATTTTCGCAAATTCGTCGCGGGTAAGCGGAACCGGGCAGCATGAGGCCGTTTGTTCTCTCACCGGCGGCCGAACGCGACCTTGATGAAATCTGGGATTACACGGTCGCCCGATGGGGAGAGGTGCAGGCGGAGCGTTACATCCTGAGCATCGAAAGCACCATTGTCGCTCTGGCCGACGGCAGCCAGCCAAGTCTGTCCGCCGCAGACGTGCGCGAAGGCTACAGGAAAGCACTGGTTGGAATGCATGTCGTGTTTTTCCGGGAATCGTCTGCGTTGATCGATATAGTCCGCATCCTGCATCAGCAGATGGATATTCCAGGTAGGCTCGGCGATGACACTTAAGAGCCGTTGCGTTGATGGACATTCAATCTGCCCATAGCGCCAGTATCCGACTCGATTTTCAGGCACGAAAACGATAAGCCGCCAGCGCGATGAAGGCAATCAATGCGCCAAGGACCCAGCCCAGACCGCCATGAAAGAGCCGAAGGCAGATCAGCTTCGTGACCCTGAGGATCGGATGGGTTTCCGCGTTTCTGCGCAGGTCCAGTTCTTCCCGTAGGGCGCGGGAGAGCCTTCGTATTTCTGCCCTGGCCTGATTCTCTGATTGCATCAGCTCGCTTATATACTCGGGAAGCTGTCGTTCCCTGATGTTCTTCTTCCAGCTTTCGACAGCGTGCAGGTCACGGACTTTCAGTGGCTGGGAACGGCCGCTCCTTTGCTCGGGATCATCGTAATCGAAGACGAAGCCGTATCGCTCGTAGAACCGGTTGCGGCGGGCCCTGTTGGTCCCGGATCCCTGCGCCTTAAGCAACTCGATATCGTTGACGTCTGCGTCAGGCCACTGCCCGAGCCAGGCAACAATTTCATCCATCAGGTAGGACCCGATCCGGTTTCCCTCAAGGCCCGGCAAATCGAGCGTAACGAAACCATGCTCCCAGACGCCGTGGCGCGTGACAGACGCACGCGCGTCGAACGTTGAAAAGCTCGCCCGAAATTCTCCACGCCCATTCGCCGTATGGACCTGCCTGTCGAGCGCCCGGTATGCGATCTCTAGATCCGCCTGGCGTAGCGTGCCGTCTGGATATCGTTCGTACTGTTCCAGGCGTTCGACGAGGAGACGGACGATAACTGGACCATCAGGCTTTTCTCGTGCCCGAACCTCCAGAACGAGAATCCGCGGCTTTCGTGAGGTTCCTGTCCTGTCTTCGAGCGAGGGAAGCATATTTGTAGTCCGCGGGGTTTTTAACTGAAGTTCAAGACTGCCAGCAAGGGAATATTGTATTCAGCCGATCTGTAGCAGAGCAACAGGATGCGATCCGGTACCTGCCTGAAGCGCGGGAGCGATTTCCGTACGCGGCGGAGCCTGCCGTGGTACAGCACTGCGGTGTCCTCGCGCCGACACATATGCGCGTATGCGAAAATCCCCTTTTTGCATTTTGATGTAGAAACAGAAGAGGGCGTATGTGCTTTGTCTCGATCAAGGAAAAAAGACAGACAGCAATTCACAGCATCGGCCTCGTAGTGATATCGATGTTCTGCTTTGCGGTTGTCGATGCGCTCGGCAAGGCTGTCGCGCTGCGATATCCTCCGAACGAGGTCACGTTCTTCCGCATGCTCTTCGGTATCGTGCCCGCGCTTGCCGTATATCTACGGTCCGGATCCGTCCTTGCGCGCCTGAGGTCTATGGACGTTCGCGGCCAGACGGTTCGAGCGTTGACGCTGCTCGGCGCATCCGGACTGTTCTTCGCCGGTTTGCCGTATGTCCCGTTGAGCGAAGCGGTGGCTATCGTCTATTCGGAGGCGCTGTTTGTCATCGTTCTGGCGCCTGTCCTGCTCAAGGAGCGGCTGTCTGCCACAAATGCTATTGCTGCGCTGGTTGGCTTTGTCGGAGTGTTGCTGGTCGTCCGACCTGACAGCAGTCAGGCAAGCTGGATCGGTCCGCTGTTTTTGGTGTCCAGCGCCGTATTCGGTGCGCTGTCGATGATCCAGATACGACGCATTCGCAAGAGCGATGACTCGGGCACGACAGTTCTCTTCTTCACGTGCCTCGGCACCCTGATAACCGGGGTTACGCTGGTTGTTGCATGGCGCACGCCGTCCGCGACGGACCTGGCCGTCATGGCATTGCTTGGCGTCTTTGCGACGGCAGGGCAACTGCTATTCACCGTAGCTGTACGTCAGGCTGCCGCGGCAACCCTTGCTCCGTACACATACACCAGCATCATCTGGGCGACGCTGTTCGGGTATATCGTATGGGGTGAGACGCTGGGGATGTTTGCCCTCATCGGGGTCGTGCTGATTGTTGCCAGCTCAATAGCCGTTGCGGTACGGGAACAGCCGCCCGAGGGTCCAGCCTTCTAGCGTCTTCAGACGTCGCGCCAGCTCACTGGCGTGTGCATCGTGCGGCCTCCCAGGTAAAATCGTCGCGTGGAAGCTATACCGTGTGACCGGACTATCCCAACAGGCAGGAGCATGCAAAGGACGTGGATCGGGAAGCTGCCATCAGAAGTCCCATTGGCAGCCCTATGGCCGACGGTCATTGCCCGCGTGAGCGTCTGATCCGCGCTTACGGTTATAACTTCATGAAAGTCGCTGACGTAGGCTCCAGATGGCCCGATCCGTCCCAATCATCGCTGGGCACAACGGAGACTTGCTTATGCTCTGGCGTTTCACTACCCCGTCACACGCACCTCTACCCTGGGGCACTTCTGCACAGCCTGGAATCGCCAGGTTATGCACCGCTGTCGTCGGGCGATGAAATGCTGGTGGAGTTCAGCGACGGCGTTTCTGTTACCGGGTGTTTGCCCGATGCAGACGGGAGCACGGCTTTGCTACAGATGCCGGCCTATCGCACGCGGCGCAGGACGACAGTGCAAGCCCGCACATGGCGCATCATTTCAACGGATGAACCCGGACTATTTCGTGTCCACAAGTGTTAGCCACATGGTTCAGCCAGGGCGAGATCGACCGCGATCGCAAGCATCATCGCTGCGGCGTTAGCGGGAGGCGGCTTCGTCTTCGCGGGACGATAGATCGCATCGCCTGCGGTGATTCGTTGTCCACATAGTGCGCATACGCCCGTTCGTCTGGCGGTGGCGAGCCGCCATACCTGCTCGCCGTACTTACAGCCCTGCGGATCGCTCCATGAGACCGTCGCCGTTCGCGGACTGATCCGATCGAGCAAGGCGATCGCAATGGCTCTGTTGGTGTTCGACACCTGACTTACATGCGAATCGATTGAATGCGCCACGCTATTCGCGAGTTGATGCACGTGTCCGGCATCAAGTTGACCAATGGCGCGCTGCCATGCGGTTCCCTCCGTCGTGTTCCGGTCCAAATGTGTACTCCTGTCAACGACGACATGAATCTTCAACTCAATCGTATTTTGGGCTGCACCATGCCGTTGAGCCGTTCTGCTGTCCACAGCAGTGAGGCCTTACGAAAACCGTGCAGCGCCTGTTGATGCCGGCGGTAGAGCATGGCATGGCTCAGTTGTGCGAACCGTCCCTTGATGAATCCGCCACGAAAGAATCCGAACTGGCCGAGCGTGCCGAAAGCGTTGTAATCGCTCAGTGACACGAGTGCACCCAGGTCCCTGAACGCAAAGTCTGGCAGTGCTGCCCGGGCCGCCAGCCATTCCGGCAAGTGTTTCACAAGAAATTCCGCCTGCTGTGTCGCGACCTGTGCGGTTGGGGCAAGAGGTCGTTCGTGACCTGCGGGCGTCAGCGTTGAACAGTCGCCAAGAACAAAAATGCGGTCGTCGTCCAGTGCCTGCAGCGTAGGCCGGACGCTGATCTGGTTTGAACGGTTCACTGTGACTCCCTTCAGCCTGCCAAGAAAATCTGGCGCCTTGACGCCTGCCGCCCATACCATCAGATCGGTCGGCTGCCTGCTGCCGTCCTCAAGCTGGAGTCCATCCGCCTCCGCGGAGGTGACGCGTGTGCCGGTTCGCACGGTGAAGCCGATATCGCGCAGCTGTGCCTCGCTGGATTCGGAGACGGCCGGTGGAAATGCCGCCAGTATCCGAGGCGCGCTTTCGTAAAGCGTGAGATCGAGCCGCGAGCGAATATCAGGATCGCCATAACCTGCAGCAAC
Organism: Caballeronia sp. LZ001; assembly: GCF_031450875.1. Taxonomy (NCBI): domain Bacteria; kingdom Pseudomonadati; phylum Pseudomonadota; class Betaproteobacteria; order Burkholderiales; family Burkholderiaceae; genus Caballeronia; species Caballeronia sp. LZ001. The sequence continues at coordinate 4,839,985 of NZ_JARTVX010000004.1, forward strand.
TTCGAGCAGGCGACTCAGCTCCGCCGCGAGTTCGACACCGGTCGCGCCGGCCCCACAATCGATACGCGAAGCGCGCGATTGGCCACCACGCTCTGGAAGACGCGGACGCGCAGGTTTTCGTTGAAGGCTTCGGCCTGCGCCTGGCTGTCGATGAAATGGCAATGGTCCAGTACGCCGGGTGTGCCGAAATCGTTGGCGCGGCTGCCCAAGGCGAGAATCAGCACGTCGTAGCCGACCGCGCGTGGACCGATCACGACTTCGCCCGAGGGCGCCCTGAGTTCGGCCAGCTTCACCTCGCGGGTGTCCCGATCCAGGTCATGCATCTCGCCAGGCTCATAGTCGAAATCATGCTCCCGGGCGTGCGCAAGGTAGATGACCTGCTGTTGCCGGACGTCGCGCGTGCCAGCCGCGATGGTGTGCAACATGGGCTTCCAGACGTGCGTCGCGCTCCTGTCGATCAGGGTGATGCGGGCGCGGCCGTCGTGGCCGAGCGTATCGCCCAGGCGTGTTGCCAGCAGGAGACCGGCGATGCCGCCACCCACGATGACGATCCGGGGGACTTGACCCATTATCAAATATTCTACGAGTGATGAATTAGAGCGATACTACGGCGCTGTCAGAAACATGTCAAACGTGGCACTGGGTGGCACGTGCGCGAGGGTACCGGTTAAACTTTCAACTCACTCTCACTGAAATCCGTCGCTGCTGATGAAACATCCGACCGACAACGCTGCCCCTGCTACTGCATTCATCGCCCCGCGCCGCGCGCGTGGTCGACCTGCGTATAGCGACGCGGGCGGCGCGGAGGCATTGCTTCGGAGTGCTCGCAGCGCGTTCGCAAGGAGCGGGTACGACGCGACCAGCGTGCGCGAAATTGCGAGGGAATCCGGTGTCGATCCTGCACTTGTCGCGCATCATTTTGGCTCGAAGGCCGCATTGTGGATTGCGGTGGTGGATCAGATCGCTGATGAGGCGGCGCCCATGATCGCGAAGACCGCAGACCTGCGTCAGACAGCCGGGCTCGGACCGCGCGCGCGAGTGGAGACCGCGGTATCGATCCTGATTGACCAGGTGTTTTTGACGCCCGACGTCGGCATGTTTTTTTCGACCGCCGCTACCGAAACCGGGGAGCGCCTCGACCTGTTGATCGAACGGGTGGTCCGGCCGTTTCATGACGTGTTTGTACCCTTGCTCATCGATGCCATTGATGCAGGCGAGGTTCCGCAACAGGATCCTGAGATCATGTTCATGTTGCTGGCAAACGGCATCAGCAAAACCGTCGCCTATAGCCATGTACTGAGGCCCTTCTCATCGTTGACGCGGCGCCCCAGGGAATTCAAAAGTGCCGTCCTGAAGTCTGCGCTGGCCACGCTCGGCTGAATATCACGATCGTCGGGCAGGACGCAGTCTCTTTCTCTCGCGCCAAAAATTTCGCCCTGCGTATCCGGCCGACATCGGTATCACTTGTCCGGTGAATCGTGGAGGCGGCGGGGCGAACCCGACGTTGTTGCCGACGCAGGTAACGCTGCGCCGAAATGCGCGCTGGCAGGCGGTCCATTGGACATTGCGCACACAGCATGCGCTGTCCGGTTTTCTTCCCGGAACAGGAGTGCGGGTTCCATGTGGTCGACCACAACGTAGGGCGGGTCAGGGCGCCAACGCAGAAGCACTGGTCCGCCCGGCGTATCCGCCAGGATGGCGGGCACGCGCTTCGGATCGTCAAACTGCAGGTAGATCCGCTGGCCGTCGTCGAATACCTGATATGGCCGGACTGCGGTGTCACCGCCCAGATCCCAGTCGAAATGGTAGACCAGACCCGCTGCGGTCGGTGGTTCAGCGCAGGCTGACTGAAGCAGACAGGCCGTGAGCAGCACGGTTGCAGAACACAGGGCAGTGAACGGTTTCATTGGTGACAACTCCCGTCGGTGGTGCCGGGCGGCAGCAGCATGTCGCGCTGCGTGATGAACGTGATGTGCTGACCCGGTTCCAGCCGCAGCGTTGGCTGGATGTTCATGTTGCGTTGAAGGATCGTCTGCGTGGTCTGGGACAGCGATTGCGCGGCTGCCTCCGACAGATCGGTCGACACGCCGCCGTTGATGTTGATCGTCGTGCCGTTCGACTGGCTCTGGTTGTGGCCGATCCAGGCCGCGACGCCTGCAATCAGGAACGTCGATCCGAAGATCCTGAAGAAGTGATTGTTGACGTCGGCGCTGACACCGGCTTCACCATCGGGGTCGTTGCCGGTCAGGCCGTCGAGCCGCATCGAGGCGTGGCGGAAGATCATCCGCGTGGCGGCCATCAGCATCAGGTCCTGACCGATCGCCACATCGTTATTCGTGCGACCCAGGATCCGGGTGCCCTTCGGAATCAGCAGGCAGCTTCCGTCGATGCTGTCGTAGATGTCGCGATCGACCATCGCGCGGAAAGTACCGGGCATATCGCTCTTCGCGCCCTGCAGGATCACGGTGGGAATCGGTGTACCGCCCATCACCATGTAGGGTGAACCGACAGGGACCGGGACCAGCGGGGCACTGTCGTCGTTTCCTTCGCCCTGCTGCCTGATCCAGTCGGCGTTCCGATGATCGGTCGCACTGGATACGCTCACGGAGGACGGTCCCGATGAGGGCGATTCGCCGCCGCTCGTAGCGGCGCGGGCCGCCGCCGTCTGCTGGTCCAGGTGTTGCGACAGGTTGTCCGCGACGCGATCGAGCGGCGAGACGTTGCCGGCGGGCGCGTTGGCGGAGCCGCCGCCAGTGTCTTCGTAGGCGACGAGCGACTGGCTCTGCATGGCTTCGATCTGCCGCTGCAAGGCGAGACGATCGGCGTCGCCCGTTCCCGATGCTTCCCCACCATTCCGGTAGTTGCGGGGGAGTGGGCCGCTATCGTCTCCGGGCGCGCCTTTGGGGATGCCGTCGAGTGGCGTGCCGCCCAGCGGGGCGCTCGCGCCCGATGCCGCATCACCCGCACGAGCCAGTGCCAGGTTGCGCTGGTCCTCGAGGCGCTTGCGGATCGCATCGGGCGAAGCCTTGGGCTGCCGGGCGTCCGCCTCGATCTGTTCACGCTCGCGCCGTTCGGCCGCGGTCTCGTGGGGATGGGACAGCGCATGGACGAGCACGATCGCGAGCAGCGCCGAGCACAGGACAACCAGCAGCGTTTTCGCGAGATTGCGGCGAATACGCGTGAGCTTCGCCGGCTCCTGCGTCAGCGGGGCGCTGCTGTTTTCGGGAGCGGCCATGGTCACGACTTCCCGTAGACGTTCTTCATGCGGGCCGAGTCACAGCCGAACAGGCCACAGCCGTGACCGCGACCGTTGAAGACCCGGACTTCCTCCTTGCCGCGTTTGAGCAGCAGACCGTACGTTGTGATCTGCTGCACTTCAAAGAAGTCGTCCCCGAGCGGGATGAAGCTCGCGATTTCGGCCTGGCCTTTTTCATCCATAACGAGGATGGCGGGCAGCTCGGCGTGGTGAGGAAACTGCAGGTAGGTGAAGCGCCCGTCGTCGAACACGGTCACCGGAGCAAACGGCGCACTGCCCTCGACTCGATAGTCGAAGTTTGCGTGATCGAGGGGGATACGTGGACCGGCCGCGCGCACGTCACCTGACACGGGTGAGTCCGCCGGTGCGCCGCCATCTGCCTGCGTTATGGTATTCGCGCCGGGAACGTTGGCCGGGTATTCGATGCCGAAGGGCGAGACCTGTCCCGCGGTCATCTGCGCGTCGGTATCCAGATAGTGCCAGGAGACGCGCTGATACGCGGCGTCATGGTCCGACGAACGGAGGTCCAGTTCGTAGCGCCGCCGCGTCGTGATGACCGTCGCTGCATTGTCGAGTGAGGGCAGGCGCGCTTCGATGAATACGTCGCGCTTCGTGAGGGCGGTATGTTCGAGCCAGCGCTTGCCAGTGTCGGACAGGTAGACGCCAACGATTTCTTCGTCGGGACCGAAAACCAGATGGGTCTCTTCGTTCGTTCGTACGAGGACCGGATACCGGTAGTCCGGATCATAGTCATAGACCACCAGCGACGAATCGTCGGGGGCAGGGTACGGGCCATTGATATGGGCCCGGGACGCAGATGAGCGGGATGTCGACGGGCTCGGGGCTCGTAGACGCGGCGCGGACGCGTGCCCCGTATCCAACGTCGGCTGCGGTGCAATCGCTGGCGCCGCACTCGCGGGAAGCGGCGCGGGGGGTGTTGATTCTGACGCTGCGACCTGCGCCGAGGCTGGGCAGATACCTGCGGTGAACAACGCTGCGGCGCACGCAGCATAGACAACAGGATTCATTGCGTGGCTCCCGGATTGACGCCCACATAGGGCGTGAGGCTGAAGTGGGTGATGCGTAGCCCGATCGGGTTGTCCTTTTCTTCGCCGGGTTTCAGCGTCTCGGGCGCGAGCAGGAAGCTGGCCGTGAGCAGCATCTGTTTCGGTCGGGATGGTTTGCCGTTCACGCTCTCGATCAGCGTGAAGATCAGGTAAGCGACCTGACCGTCCGGCGAGAACGACGTCGAGTTCTCTACGAATTCGCGCGTGAGCCCCGGCGTCTGCACGACGCGCTGCGCGACCGGATCGGTTGCGGTGATGTACGTTTCGAGTTCCTGCGTCGCGGCACCCGACGTCCAGCCAAACGCTGCCGGTATCTGACGGGTGAGGGTGTCCTGGCTGTCCGCCTCGATCGTGAACACGCGCGAGGCCCACTTCACGAGGAAATAACGCTTGTTCGCCGCGGTGACCGAATACGTTTCCGCATAGCGGTCCGACACCCACACTGCGCCGCTTTTCTCGTCGTGCTCAACAAAATAGGGGCGGGGACCGCTATGTGCGCTCTGCACGATCAGCGCGGCAGATTCGCCGGCGGCAATCAGCGCGAACGCGACAGCTACCTTGATCGCGAGCCGCTTTTCCCAGATGGGACGCTGGAATGCCGCAAACCAGGCTGAGACCGCCTCACCCGTATTCGGTGGAGGCGGGAGATCGGTACCCGATATCCCGGTGCCCGAAGAGGGCTGCACGCGTTTGCGCATCGCCTAGTCCCTCCGGCACGGGCGTGCCCGCAGTGCTACACTGGGATCCAGTTCACCTGCTGCGAAGGGGCAGCCATGGCAAAGTTCAAGATCATCCTGCTGTATTTCGTGCTGCCGATCCTGCTTTTCGCGGCGTTCGTCCTGTATCAGGTCGGCGCACAGCATTTTGGCGTCGCGATGATGCTCGCGGGCGCAATCGCATTCATCGCCTGGTCGTGGATCAGTACCACACCGAAAGAGCGGGAAGAGTCGTGGCTCGCGGACGATTTGCAGCGACGTAGATCGACTGACGACTGGAACACGTTCTATTCGATTCAGCAAGCGAATAAGCATCGTCACCATCGCTGATCCCGATATCATTTAAAGGCATTGGGCGTTACGCGACGCCCAATCGCGCCCTTGCCAAAATTGCCCAATCCCGCACCCCCGCCGCCGGACACAAGTCCTTTAGCTATGTCAGGCACCTGCCACATCATGAAGGCCCCGACGCCGCAGACCAGCGCGAGCGCGAGCATCGCGAGGTAGTTCGTCGCGTAATAGGCGTCGCTGTTCGTGCCGTTTTGTGCTGCAGCCTGCTGCACGAGGCTCTGGATACCCGGCAATACACCGCTGTCGACGATCGCCATCATGAGCCACGCGACGACCTTGAAGAGTCCTGCGGAAATCGTGAAACGAAGCCAGCCATCAAAGAGGAAATCGCTGGCGGGCAGGACATACCACGGAATCAGCACCGGCCCAAGACAGAAGGCAATGTCGAGCAGAAACGAGCCGAACTGCACGACCACCACAAAGATCATCGTCATCAGCGCGATCGCGATGACCGCGAGCGCCTTCGCGAGAAATGCGAGCAGGATCAGCGGCAGGTTTTTGACCAGGGTCCAGATGGAGTTCAGGCCCGCGGAGTTCGCCCCGGCATCGTTCGCGGCCCCGCAGACCTGATGGCCAGTGTTCGGGATCACGACACCATCGGGCGTGATGTCGGGCACCTGCTCGCACACCTGCGCGGCTTCCGTGCGCACACCCTGCATGATGGTCGAAGCGGCATTGACGAGCGCGCGCAGCAGGTCACCGGGATTGCCCTCGCCACCGGACACACGTGACGCCATCGTCTGCATGTTGTCGACGAAATAGCTGTGTGAGGTCGGTCGTCAATCGTGGAGAGCAATGGCCTAGGCTGCGAGTTGCATCTTATAAAATCGTTGGGTGAAGGCGGCAGGAGACAGATAACCAAGACGGGCCTGCTTTCGCTGCCGGTTGTAAAAGATCTCAATGTATTCGGTCACGGCCTGTCGAGCCTCAGCGCGTGTCGCGAACCGGCAGTGATGCACGAGTTCGTTTTTGAGCGACCCCCAGAAACTTTCCATTGGTGCGTTGTCGTAGCAATCGCCCTTGCGGCTCATCGACATCGTCATGCTGAACTGTTTTGTCAGATCCCGATAATCGTGGGAGCAGTATTGAGCGCCGCGATCGGAATGAACAATCAGTCCCGCCTGTGGCCGTTTGAGCGACACCGCGCTGAAAAGCGCTTGCATCACCAAGCTGCGAGTCATCCGTTCGCTCATGGCGTAGCCGACCAATTCGCCGTTGAAGAGGTCCTTAATGCCAGCAAGATACAACCACCCCTCATCGGTCCATAAGTAAGTGATATCACTTACCCAAGCCTGGTTCGGAGCGCTCATGTCAAATTTGCGTTCTAGCAAATTCGGTGCGACTGGCAGATCGTGCTTGGAATCGGTTGTATTTCTAAACTTGCGCTTCTGCTTGCAGCGAAGTCCCAGTTTAGAGCGAATGCGCCTGATGCGATGAAGACCAACGCGCACGCCGTGATCTCGCAAATCGGCTTGCAGCCGCTCGCGTCCATAAGTGTGCCGAGTTCGTTCATGGGCTGCAGCAATTTGGACTTCAAGCCTTGCGTTCTCCTGTGCACGTGGCGACTCAGCACGTCGACGCCAAGCGTAATAGCTGCTGGCTCCCACCTCGAACACTCGACATAGCACTGCGATCGGATAGTCATGTCGCATCGCTTCGATCCGGTCGTATTTCACCGCGACTCCTTCGCGAAATAGACCGTCGCTTTTTTTAGAACATCTCGCTCCATCGTGACTGTTGCAAGCTCTCGCTTCACCCGCGCCAACTCCGCTTCGAGCTCGCTTTGCGGCTTTTGCGCTTCACCGACTTTGGCCAACGTACCTTTGCGCTCAGCAACAACCCAGGCACCCAGTGTCTTGACCGACAAAGATAAACGGCTGGCCGCTTCGCGCTGCGTGAGCCCTTCAACAACCACGAGCCTCACCGCCTGCTCGCGAAATTCCTTCGTGTAGGTGCCCTTCAGTACTCGATTCATTTGATCTCCGTTTCGCTCATTCTACGAGACATTGATCTCCAATTCTTTCAGCCTAACTCACCATCTCGGCGGTCGAGCGGCGGTCACCGTCGGTGCGCTGCGCGACCCGCGCAAGCGATTCCGCATCGTACGGAGAGAGGGGTATTGGCGAGAGCGTGACAGACGGTTTCAGCACGGCATCCCCCGGGCGAAGCCTTTGGGACGGGCATTGATCTTCTGGCGCAGCAACTGGCGGGGCTCGTAGTAGTCGCCCTGACGGCTGTATTTCGTATAGCAGCGGATCTGGTCAGGGTCGCGCCGTACAGCGAGCCATAGCACCGGATGCGTGACCAGTACCGCGAGCAGCACCCAGCCGTTACGCAGACCTGCTGCGAACGTGATGACGATGGCGCATTCGGCAATGCACCATTTGCGGTCGATCCCGAGCAGCAGGAAGGGTTCAAGCATGGTCTTGCGGACGCGTGTCGCAAGCGGGTCCGCCGGATCCTGCGGATCGGGTGGTTCGCCGGATGCGTCGTGCGCGGAGGAACGAAGCGTTTCCATATCAGCCCCTCAGATGCTGCCCGTGCATGCGGCACCATGGTTGAACACCTGCGCCCAGAGCAGCGGCATGTTCAGGATCGCCAGCGTGCCGAGCACGCCGCGTAGCACATGCGTCTTGATGTTTGAGTTAGGCTGAAAGAATTGGAGATCAATGTCTCGTAGAATGAGCGAAACGGAGATCAAATGAATCGAGTACTGAAGGGCACCTACACGAAGGAATTTCGCGAGCAGGCGGTGAGGCTCGTGGTTGTTGAAGGGCTCACGCAGCGCGAAGCGGCCAGCCGTTTATCTTTGTCGGTCAAGACACTGGGTGCCTGGGTTGTTGCTGAGCGCAAAGGTACGTTGGCCAAAGTCGGTGAAGCGCAAAAGCCGCAAAGCGAGCTCGAAGCGGAGTTGGCGCGGGTGAAGCGAGAGCTTGCAACAGTCACGATGGAGCGAGATGTTCTAAAAAAAGCGACGGTCTATTTCGCGAAGGAGTCGCGGTGAAATACGACCGGATCGAAGCGATGCGACATGACTATCCGATCGCAGTGCTATGTCGAGTGTTCGAGGTGGGAGCCAGCAGCTATTACGCTTGGCGTCGACGTGCTGAGTCGCCACGTGCACAGGAGAACGCAAGGCTTGAAGTCCAAATTGCTGCAGCCCATGAACGAACTCGGCACACTTATGGACGCGAGCGGCTGCAAGCCGATTTGCGAGATCACGGCGTGCGCGTTGGTCTTCATCGCATCAGGCGCATTCGCTCTAAACTGGGACTTCGCTGCAAGCAGAAGCGCAAGTTTAGAAATACAACCGATTCCAAGCACGATCTGCCAGTCGCACCGAATTTGCTAGAACGCAAATTTGACATGAGCGCTCCGAACCAGGCTTGGGTAAGTGATATCACTTACTTATGGACCGATGAGGGGTGGTTGTATCTTGCTGGCATTAAGGACCTCTTCAACGGCGAATTGGTCGGCTACGCCATGAGCGAACGGATGACTCGCAGCTTGGTGATGCAAGCGCTTTTCAGCGCGGTGTCGCTCAAACGGCCACAGGCGGGACTGATTGTTCATTCCGATCGCGGCGCTCAATACTGCTCCCACGATTATCGGGATCTGACAAAACAGTTCAGCATGACGATGTCGATGAGCCGCAAGGGCGATTGCTACGACAACGCACCAATGGAAAGTTTCTGGGGGTCGCTCAAAAACGAACTCGTGCATCACTGCCGGTTCGCGACACGCGCTGAGGCTCGACAGGCCGTGACCGAATACATTGAGATCTTTTACAACCGGCAGCGAAAGCAGGCCCGTCTTGGTTATCTGTCTCCTGCCGCCTTCACCCAACGATTTTATAAGATGCAACTCGCAGCCTAGGCCATTGCTCTCCACGATTGACGACCGACCTCAGTTGCTGCGCCCGTCGTCGAGCAGCCACAGCACGATCGAGCCGACGAGTGCGGAGAGCGAGACGACCTCCAGCAGTTCGTTATCGAGCACGTCCTGGTAGACCGTGCACAGGCCGCCGTTCCAGATGCCGGCATGCGCGATGGCGGGAATCGTGCCGAGCCAGAGAGCAGTGAAAATCAGGCGCAGCGCCCGGTGGTGCCGGACGACCACGGTTCGCCATGCATCGTGCAGATCCGCGCCGTGCTGGCGGAATGCGGAGATGACTCGGCTCGCGCTGCGGAGCGTGCGGGTGCGATGACGCTGATCATGCATGGACCATCTCCTCAGGCGAGGCGAAACGGGAGAAGAGACAACGGGTCTGGTAGCGCCCATTCCCGGCGCCGAGCACTTCGCGGATTTCGACCGGGCCACGCACTGCACCCTGGCGCTCGGCGTGCACGAAGAACCGGAATGTGGAGGCGATTTTCTGGCGCAGGTCATCGATCGACAGGAGCCGGCCTTTCGTCGCTCATCCGGAGCAGCGATTCCAGCCGGGCGGGCGCGGTGTCGGACGAGTCGGCATGGAACGAGACGATGGAGCCGGGATGTCCGGTGTTCAACGCTTCCATCAGGTCGAAAGCCTCGGCACCACGGACCTCACCGACGATGATCCGGTCTGGGCGCACGCGCAGCGAAAAGCGCACGAGGTCGCGGATCGTGATGCCGAGATTGGTCTCGAACGCAACGTGATTGGGCGTATGCACCTGCAGCTCAGCCGTGTCCTCGATCGTGACGACGCGATCTTCCTGCGGCACGGCATCGATCATCGCGTTGAGCAGTGTGGTCTTGCCGGAAGAGGTTCCGCCTGAGAACGCGACATTGATGCGCTCGCGCATGACCCATTCGAAGAACTCGCGCAGCGCAGCGCCACCCGCAGCCAGACGCTCCAGCAGCGCGGCGTGGCGGCGGCGCGCGGTGAGCGGTGACGCACCTCGAAGCACCTCGAACGCGCCGCTGCGCTCATAGTCGGCAAGTCCAATGCGTCGACGCGAATGCTTTCTGATCGACATCATGTCGCCGTGTACGGCAACCGGATGCCGGGCGGCGGCGAGGCGCAGGCCCGGCAGGCGCGCGTCGAGCAGCGGCGTCTGCTCCTTCGCATTGACGTTCGCGAGGATCGTGATGGCGCGGTCGAGCGCATCGGGGTCGAGTTCGCAGCCGGCGACGTGTGTGACGCTCCCGTTGCGCTCGACGAAGATCGCGTCGGCGCGGTTGACCATGATTTCCTGCACGTCGGGGTCCGCGAGCATCGGTTGCAGCGGACCGAGATAGTCGTTCAGTACCTCGATCGCGTATTCGTACGTGAGCCGGCTCATCGAATGCCTCCCCATGTGAGAGGCTGGAAGAGCTTCGTGATCAGCCCGGAAGCCGGCGCACCTTGCTGAACGACCATGGGATCGGACGATGCAGAAGGCAGGTGTGAGGCTGCCGTGTTGAGTGCCCGATACACGTGGCGTGCGTACGCGATGCGCTTCTCGTGCGCCCCGGCGTTGTAGGCGCCCACGGCGTCCCAGTTCACGCCGAGTCGGTGAAGGTTCAGTGACAGGATCCACGCGCCGACATAGGCGTTGGTGCAGCCGTCGTGAAGATCGGCACGCGAGATGCCAAAGCGCGAGAGCGTCGCCAGCCACCGGCTGTTGATCTGCATCAGTCCGATATCGGTGCTGCCGTCGGCATTCAGATGGATGACGTTCGCGTGCTGTCCGGACTCGACGGTGGCAATCGCGTGGACGAGCCTCACGTTCACATGGTGAAAGCGCGCGGCGTCATCGATGCAGTCGGCCCGGCAACTGAACGCCAGTCCGGACATCACTGCACCCGCCAGAACGATCCACCCACGCTTCACGCTAGACCTCATCCGTTTGCCGTCAACCCCACGCTGCCTGTGACCAGAAAAAGAGCCTGCCGGACGCGGGGAGCATTCCGGCAGGCCAACAGCGCGCGTCGGCCCAGGGGGAGCGGACCGACGGGTTCACTGTAGGCAGCGATGGCGCGCGGAGGGGCCGGATACCTGCCCGTGTGTGCGTCCGGGCCGGCAGGTTTTTGCGGACTGCCTGGTCGCCAGGTCGTTGCCAGGACAGACTGTCCAGCGCGATACAAAGGCGTTGGCGGAAGGCTGCAAAGGCAAGGGGAACAAATGGTGATCAAAAGGGAAGGGCCTTATCCAAAGGCCGCGGGTGAAGCTTTGGATGAGTCGCTTCACCCGCTGAAAGGCACAAAGGGTGAAGGGTAAAAAAAGGCCGCTGCGGCAAGGGAGAAAAACGCCGCGGCGCACGCCGGGAAACGTCGGAAAGGGCGAGGGAAAGGACCGCCCGCCTGACCGCGACATCCGGTCCCGGCGCGTTCGACGTGACTGCATGCGATGTCCGCACGCCGTGCAGTTATTCCGGACCGGAAGTGAGGGCGACTGCGTACTGTGGGGACAGTCGAATGAGGCATTGCGCACGCCGCGTAAGCCGATTGAACTAGCCGATTGCACTCACCGCCTGCGAACCCACATGGCACTCAGTACCGCCCTGACCTGGCTGGGACGCGCTTCAGCGGCGTCCACGAGGGTCTCCCAGCCAGCGTTGCCTGCTGCATCCGTCGCTGTTCCGACACTGCGGCGCTCGCAGCCGTCTGCGCAGCATCTGCCAGTGCTCGCGTCAGGTGAGCTCCTTGTGCGAACTGGCATGCAGGGCACAGTGCGCAGTATCGGAAGCAGCCTGGGCCTGTCGGCGGAAAGCCAGCAGAGGGACGTCGAGCCGCTGATCCAGCAACTCGCCGAATTCGTGCAGCTATTGCCCGCATCGGAATCCCATCATCATGCACAGCCCGGTGGCCTGCTGATCCATCTGCTCGAGGTGGCACGGTCTGCGCTGCATTTCCGCGAAGGCTACCGGCTGCCACTCGGCGCCAGTCCCGAGGACCAGATGCAGCACGGCGCGCGCTGCAGTTATGCCGTGCTGGTCGCCGCGCTGCTGCACGACATCGGCAAACCCCTGGCAGACCTGAACATTGAAATCGTGATTGGCACGACTGCGCGGCCCTGGGTGCCGCTGGCGGGCAGCATGAACGGGCAGGGTGGCGAGTGGTACCGGGTGGATTTTCCTGAGCCAGCACAGCGCGACTACGGCGCGCACGCGCGGCTGTCCATCGTGCTGCTCCAGCGCCTCGTTCCCTCCGCATCGCTCGCCTGGCTCGCTCAATATCCGCCAGTCATCGATGAACTGGCATCGTATCTCTCCGGCGACGCCAATGCAAAGGGCGGGGCACTCGCGAAGATCGTGGGTGAGGCGGACCGGCGGTCAGTTGCGCAGAACCTGCTCTCGGGCCCTCGCACCCGCTTTGCGACAGCGCGCGCGGTTCCGCTGATCGAGCGGTTGATGGGCGGGTTGCGGCGGTTGCTCGCCGAAGGCGAGCTGCCGATGAACCGTGCGGGCGCCACCGGTTACTGCGACGGCGAATCCCTGTGGTGTGTCGCGAAGACGCTCGCTGAAGCCGTGCGGGCGTGGCTGGCCCGAAACGAACGGCAGCAGCCTGGTGCGGCCGGTATCCCGGCTGACAACAACCGGCTCTTCGACACCTGGCAGGAGTACGGCGCGCTCGTTCCCACGCCGGAGGGCGGCGCGATCTGGACCGTCGAGGTGACGGTGGGAACCTGGAAGCAGACTTTTACCGTGCTGCGCTTTCCGCTCGACCGGCTGTACGCTGATCCGGGCCAGTATCCCCGTGCACTCCCACCTGACGCGGTTCAGGTAGTCGAAGCCGTCGAGGCTGGAATGGACGCGGCGTCGCCGCCGGTCGCCAATGCGTCGCCGTCTCCGCCAGGCGATGCGGTAAATATCCAGTCGGCTTCGCCGTCGGCGGCCGAGTCGGATCATTCGGCAGTTGCTGAGGCAACGGTTGTTCGCGGCGGAGCGCCTAGTGCACAGCCCGACGCTGCGGTACCCATGCTGCTCGTGATGCCTGATCTGCCTGGCGCAGCAGTCGATAAGCCCATCCCGATGTCGACTGCAACTGTCCCGCAGCCGGTTTCCCATGTCGACTCGCCAGTTTTTCTGCCTGACGTCGAGAGCGCATCGACGTTGCAGGCCGAAGCAGTTCGCGAGGGGAAGGCGCATACCGCAGACCGACCTGTGCCCGACCAGGTTGCCTCTCCGATGCGCCCGAAGCAGAAAGCGAAGGCGCCGGCACGGTCCGTGGCTGCACGCGAGGGCGGGCGGCAGCCGCGACCGAATGCCGAGCGTTTCATGGCCTGGGTCCAGGAAGGGATTGCAACCGGCGCTCTGCCGTACAACGAATCGATGGCGCGGGTCCACTTCGTGCCGGAAGGCATGCTGCTCGTGACACCCGCAGTCTTCCGCGACTTCGCGCAGGCGCACCCGGAAGCGATCGAACAGACACCGTCAGAAGACGGCAGAACGCCTGAGCCATGGAAACAGGTGCAGCGCGATTTCCAGAAATCGGGCTATCCGGCGGCGGCGGATTCGGGCGGTGCCGCGCGATCCTACCTGCTTCATTACACGATCAAGGGTGCGGGTGGACGGCAACTGTCCGTGATGCTCGTGCCCGGGCCTGAGCGGTTCTTCAATCCCGTTCCGCCGCCGAACGCGATGATCCAGTCGAAGCATAAGCCGGTGCAGGATGGCGGCGGTGACGGCATGCCGCATTCGTCGCAGCCATAGACGTTCGAGCGGACAGGCGATGGGCTATCCAGTCGAAAACCGCTTTCGCAGACCCGTCGAACTGCTGTCATCGATGGCCGCGCTTGCCGCAACGGGCGTGCTGTGGTCCCACCCCGCGCTGTTTCTGCTGACCCCTGCGACGGGCGGGGCCACGACCTTGGGGTTACTCACCCTGGCCTGGGTGCGTGCCAGGCAGGCGTGGCAACTGATCCGTTTCCAGCGCAACCTGCGACGCCTGCCGCAGTACGTGATCCCGGCCGCGGTCATCCCGTGCTCCAGCAGGGAGGTATTTCTCGGCCGCGGTTTCCGGTGGAGCGGTATCCACACGCAGCGCCTGTATCAGGCCCGTCTTCCCGAGAACCGGCGACTGCTCGCCCGAAGCGATCTCTACGACCACGCACGGGATCACGAGCGGCGCTATCCCGCCGGCCGGCTCGCGCGTATCACGCGGCGGCACGGATGGTGGAATCCCGTGGCACCACTGCCACCGGTTGGCGGCGATCCAGCCCTGCACGGTGTCGAACCGGAGGAGCGCGATGTCTGGTTTGACCTCGGCGAGCGTGTCGGTCACATGGCGGTGCTCGGCACGACGCGTGTGGGCAAGACCCGGCTGTGCGAGGTCCTGGTCGCCCAGGATATCCGTCGCGGCGATATCGTCATCGTGTTCGATCCGAAGGGCGACGTCGACCTGCTGCTGCGCATGTATGCGGAGGCGAAACGTTGCGGTCGCGAGGGCGAATTCACCTTCTTCCATCTGGGCCACCCGGACCGCTCCGCACGTTACAGCCCGGTCGGCACCTACTCGCGGATCACGGAGGTCGCGACCCGAATCGCGGGCAACCTGCCGAAGGAAGGCCAGTCGGCCGCGTTCCGCGATTTCGTCTGGCGCTTCGTGAACGTGATGGCCCGCGCGATGAGCGCGCTCGGTATTCGCCCAACCTACGAGATGATCTACCAGAATGCGGTGAATATCGACGGGCTGGCGCTGCGGTATTTCCGCTTCTGGCTCGATCGTGACCACGCTGGTTGGGAAGATGGGCTGGAGCCGCTTGAGAAGGAGGAAGCGAAGCAGGCGATGCGCCTGCAGCGCAACCAGGAAGTCCTGCAGGTCGCGAATCTGATCCGTCAGCAGGGCTGGACCGATCCGATCGCGAACGGTCTGCTGTCGGTGATCAGCAACGAGCGTTCTTACTTCGACAAGCTGATCTCATCGCTCTATCCCCTCCTGGAAAAGCTCAGCACGGGACGGACGTCGGAGTTGCTGTCGCCCGACTACAGCGACCCGGACGACCCGCGCCCGGTGTTCGACTGGAACCGGGTGATGGACCGCGGCGGGATCGTATGAGGTCGGTCGTCAATCGTGGAGAGCAATGGCCTAGGCTGCGAGTTGCATCTTATAAAATCGTTGGGTGAAGGCGGCAGGAGACAGATAACCAAGACGGGCCTGCTTTCGCTGCCGGTTGTAAAAGATCTCAATGTATTCGGTCACGGCCTGTCGAGCCTCAGCGCGTGTCGCGAACCGGCAGTGATGCACGAGTTCGTTTTTGAGCGACCCCCAGAAACTTTCCATTGGTGCGTTGTCGTAGCAATCGCCCTTGCGGCTCATCGACATCGTCATGCTGAACTGTTTTGTCAGATCCCGATAATCGTGGGAGCAGTATTGAGCGCCGCGATCGGAATGAACAATCAGTCCCGCCTGTGGCCGTTTGAGCGACACCGCGCTGAAAAGCGCTTGCATCACCAAGCTGCGAGTCATCCGTTCGCTCATGGCGTAGCCGACCAATTCGCCGTTGAAGAGGTCCTTAATGCCAGCAAGATACAACCACCCCTCATCGGTCCATAAGTAAGTGATATCACTTACCCAAGCCTGGTTCGGAGCGCTCATGTCAAATTTGCGTTCTAGCAAATTCGGTGCGACTGGCAGATCGTGCTTGGAATCGGTTGTATTTCTAAACTTGCGCTTCTGCTTGCAGCGAAGTCCCAGTTTAGAGCGAATGCGCCTGATGCGATGAAGACCAACGCGCACGCCGTGATCTCGCAAATCGGCTTGCAGCCGCTCGCGTCCATAAGTGTGCCGAGTTCGTTCATGGGCTGCAGCAATTTGGACTTCAAGCCTTGCGTTCTCCTGTGCACGTGGCGACTCAGCACGTCGACGCCAAGCGTAATAGCTGCTGGCTCCCACCTCGAACACTCGACATAGCACTGCGATCGGATAGTCATGTCGCATCGCTTCGATCCGGTCGTATTTCACCGCGACTCCTTCGCGAAATAGACCGTCGCTTTTTTTAGAACATCTCGCTCCATCGTGACTGTTGCAAGCTCTCGCTTCACCCGCGCCAACTCCGCTTCGAGCTCGCTTTGCGGCTTTTGCGCTTCACCGACTTTGGCCAACGTACCTTTGCGCTCAGCAACAACCCAGGCACCCAGTGTCTTGACCGACAAAGATAAACGGCTGGCCGCTTCGCGCTGCGTGAGCCCTTCAACAACCACGAGCCTCACCGCCTGCTCGCGAAATTCCTTCGTGTAGGTGCCCTTCAGTACTCGATTCATTTGATCTCCGTTTCGCTCATTCTACGAGACATTGATCTCCAATTCTTTCAGCCTAACTCAGTATACGTCGGGCTGGATGCGTTGTCCGACTTCGAAGTCGCGGGCGTGGTCGGCAACGCGATGTTTGCGGATCTCACGTCAACTGCCGGCCGGATCTACAAGTATGGGCATGGTTACGGCCAGAGCACCGCTGGCGGCAGGCGTCGCGTATCGATCCACGCGGACGAATTCAACGAACTGGTCGGCGACGAATTCGTGCCGATGGTCAACAAGGCCGGCGGGGCCGGTTATCAGGTGACGGCCTACACGCAGACGAGCGCCGACGTGGAAGCGAAGATCGGTTCGCGGGCCAAGGCTGAACAGATCTTCGGCAACTTCAACACGCTCGTGATGCTGCGGGTGAAGTACGTCACGACCGCGAAGATCCTCACCGACCAGTTGCCGATGGTCGACGTGAAGACGCTGACACTCGCCTCTTCGGCGACGGATGCGGTGCGACGCGGAGAGGGTGTGCATTTCACGGCGCAGACGCACGACCAGATTTCGGTACGCCCTGTGCCGATGCTGCAGCCCTCCGACCTCACGCAGTTGCCGAAGGGGCAGGCCTTTGCGCTGATTGAGGGCGGTCAGCTGGTCAAGGTTCGGCTACCGCTGCTGGAGGAGAACGATCCCATCATGCTGCCCGGGCTGGATGAAGTGGTGGCCGATATGCGGGCGAAATACGCGTCCTATGTACAGGCAGTCTCGCCGTTCGACGAGGCGGGCGGCGTGGCGCCGGATGTTATCGGAGGCGCGGTGGGTAGTTTCCTGCCGGCCGGCACTCACACCCTGCCGTCGTCCAGCGAACCCTGGGCGGTCGAAGGCAAGGGCGCCGGGTTCTGAGAGTAGCGGGCATGAGCGCGACGCGCCGGGATGGCAACGCGGACGGTGTGAAGTCGTTTTTCTGGATCGTCGATCTGGCGATCCATGCGGTGCTATGGCTGGTGCTGGCATCGCTCCTGTCGGTGCTGGCCGACATCGCGGCAGCCCACTTTTTCTGGCGGGACGATCCCGTGGGCGGGATGGAGACGCTGCTTCGCTATTACCTGGAACAGACATCGGATCACGAACTTGCAAGGCGTGCCGCAAACCTCGCGTACTGGAGCTGGTTTGGTTGGACGGGCGTCGATGCCTCTGCGCGCGCGTGGCATGCGGGGACATTGCCGGCCCAGGGGCTCGGCTCCATGCTGCGGCCCGCATTTACCGGATCGACACGCGAGGTTTTGATCGTGGCGATGGTGGGAGTGAAGCTGTTCGGCGTTCGCGTCTCGATGTTGCTGATGACGATCCCGCAGTTTCTGCTGGCCATTGCGGTCGCGCTCACGGATGGACTGGTGGCGCGTCACGTCAGGCGGGCGCAGGGCGGCCACGAATCTGCGACCCGCTATCACCATGCAAAGCGTGCGCTTGCATTTGGGGTGATACCGCTGACGGCCATCGTTTGGCTCGTTGCACCGCTGTGCCTGCCGGTCTATCTCCTCTTCTGGCCGGTCTCCGTGATGATGCTGATCGCGGTATGGAACATGGCCAAATACTTCAAGAAATACACGTAGGCCGCAATCGGTGGCCCTATACTTTACTTCGACAATGAACGAGAGGGGAGCAGCAGGTCATGCGGCAACGTGTGGTGGTCAGGCATTCACCCGTACATGGACGGGGCGTATTCGCGCTAAAGGCGCTTGAGGCTGGCGAAAGGATTCTCGAATATAAGGGTGAGCTGATCGCGTGGAAAGTAGCGGTCAGGCAACACCGCAAGCAGGGCGTGTCCGGCCACACCTGGTTCTTCGGGTTGACTGACGGACGCGTCATCGATGGTGGCCAACGGGGAAACAGCGCCCGCTGGCTCAATCACTCGTGCGAAGCAAATTGCGAGGCAATCGAGATCGACGATCGCGTTTTTATTCACGCGTTGGCCGCGATTGCACCCGGCGAAGAACTATTTCTCGACTACCAGCTGATCACCGACGAACCGGCCGACGACGAGATCAGGCTGGGCTATGCGTGCCGGTGCGGCGCTCCCGGGTGCAGGGGAACCATGCTGGCAGCGAGTGACTCGTGATACGGGCGACGGAGGTCAGCGACCTGAGGCAACGGGTCGGGTCGTGCTCTCCCTCGCCGCTGAGCGCCTGGCAAGCCAGGCCTCCAGTTCTGACTCACGCCATCCAGTTGCACGTTCACCGATGCGGATGGGGCGCGGGAATTCTCCGCGGCTGATCATCGAATAGATGGTAGCCCGGCAGAGGCCGATTTTCTTGACGACGTCCTTCATGCGCATTACCTGGTCCATTTCGCACGACTCCGGGATGCCCTGGTTATGTTCGATTATCCATGGAGTCTGCTTCGCCGCAATGGACGCAGGGGATCGACATCGTGATGGAACAGGTGGAACAATGAGCCTATTGGCCGTATCAGCAGTGCGGTGTGACAGTTCGAATTTACACTTTGTTACCGCTTTGCTGAGCGGGGCGCAGGATCGGGCTCGCGTTCAAGGACGTCTCGAACAGATCCGGTTGATAGGGTTGAACGGCGCGAGGCTCTGGGGCGCGCTTCAGTGCACTCACGCGCACGCCGAGTAGCCGCAAGAGGCGCTTCAGGGGAATGCGCTTCAGACATTCAGTCGCCGCACGGCGAATTGTGGTTGCGTCGGCCGTTGCTACCGGGATACTCAGGTCACGTGTGACCGTTTCAAAGGTATCGAAGCGCAACTTGATCCCGATGGTGCGTCCGGTATATGCCTTACGTTGCAGGTCCTCTGCGACGCGGACGCAGAGTCGTTTGAAGGTCTCTGAGAGTAAGGGGCGATCTCGGCGTGGGTGAAGATCGCGCTCGAACGTGGTCTAACGGCTCATCGACTTTGGTTCCGGCGACACCACGACTGGCCGCTCGTCGATACCCCGTGCAACTTCCTTCAGCCACGTGGCGTAGCGCTGCCCGAAGTGCATCTGCAGAAATTCCGGTGCTGCGCCAGCAAGGTCACCGACGGTATGAATGCCGAGTAAAGCGAGCTTGTCGCTGGCCTTCGGTCCGATGCCGTTCACTTTGCGCGTGCCCAGCGACCAGATGCGCGACGAAACGTCGGTCGGCGTCAGGATCGTCAGTCCATCCGGTTTGCCAAGCTCGGAGCCGATCTTCGCTAGCAGCTTGTTGGGCGCGATGCAGATCGAGCACGTAAGGTCGGTCGCATCTCGCACGGCCTGCTTGATTGCCGCACCGAGCTCGCGTGACTCGCCGCGCACGTCGGTCAGGTCGATGTAGATTTCGTCAATCCCTCGATCTTGGATCTGTGTCGTGAACGTCGCGACCGCTGCCTTGAAGAGCCGCGAGTAGTGACGATACGAGTCGAAGTCGGTCGGCAACATTCGTGCCGAAGGTCCCTAGGACTCAACCGGGTTCCGCCTGAGGTGAAGACGGATCCTTGGGACGGTTCATCGGCCGGATCGTCAGCATTGCCCGAGACGGCGCGTTTGGGAGCAAGCCGGGTGGAATGCACGAATCGTCGCTCCGTCCGCCCCGTGGCGGGGAGTATCATCACATGCGCGGCCGCTGGAATCTCACGATTAGCCACGGCCTCCGCGCCAGCAAGGAAGCATTATTTGATCTACCGTTATCGCCTGATCGAGAATGCCGAACGAATCGATGACCAGTTGCCTCGCACAGGTCGGTGGGTTGCTGCGGATAACGGCCGATGTCGTTTTCCCTTGTGATGCGCTGCGTGCCGCCCCATGCCGTACCAATGGCGGGCAACCAGGTTCCACCGGCAGCGCGGGCTCGAGAGGCCCAGCTTGCACTTGCCTTCGCGGACGATACTGACGGAAACGCGTGCTAGGGTAGATCAGCTCCGCCCAGGGAGGAAAGATTGGATCTTCACGATGTCCGGCGTGTGGCTGCGGCCGCACAACTCTGTATCCTGCTTGACCAGCTGGCGGTCAGGCTTCCACAAATGGCGGTGGCATCCGGAGTGACAGACCGGTCGAAAGTGGACCGTCAACTGTCCGGTGTACTTG
The DNA here is from genome assembly GCF_031450875.1 of Caballeronia sp. LZ001. Classification (NCBI taxonomy): domain Bacteria; kingdom Pseudomonadati; phylum Pseudomonadota; class Betaproteobacteria; order Burkholderiales; family Burkholderiaceae; genus Caballeronia; species Caballeronia sp. LZ001. Next base: position 4,860,583 of record NZ_JARTVX010000004.1, read on the forward strand.
CTGCGCTCGCCGGTCAAGCCGGCGCGACACGACGTCGGGCACGAGGCCGCGCCACTGCGTCTGTGCCCCCGAACGACGCTCGCTACGCTTCCTTTTTTGAATGCACGCGCCGCGCAAGCCCATAACTGGTGGCATGGATCGGTCATCGGGCGGGACACTGATCTCAACGAATTTCAAAGACTTGCCGGCAAGTCGCGAAACATCGTTGATGTGTACGGTTCAATTTGAAACTATTTCCCGACGGGCAGGAACATGATCACCACGGGCGATCAGAAACTCGATGAAACGGCGATCGCGATTGGAAAGGCGGTTGTCACCGACATATTCAAGGGGCTTTGGTCCGCTTCCAGAAAGGTCCCCGCCTGGATCCAGGGGAAGTATGAGCAACACGATCCATTCGGACTGGAAGCGCAGAGCTACGTCGAAACTGTAGAGCGTCGCTACAGTTCGATGCGCATTATTGGTATGGCGCGCCCGGTGTCGATTCGCGACATCTATGTGCGGGTGAACGTTCTCAAGAAAATAAGCTCATCCCATCGACTCACCACAGAGGAGCTAGAGCATTTTTTTAACCGGGACCAGAACAGTTTTGGCGTTGTCCAGAAAACTGAACCAGGTGTAGATGTCGCGCAGAGGGAAGACCGCCTCATTGTCCTCGGTAAGCCGGGTGGTGGGAAAACGACTTTCCTGAAATGGTTGGCGCTCTCCTCGTGGGATCCCACGAAATTCTCCGTACCGCGTGTGCCAGTCTTCATCTCGCTAAAAGACTGGAACGATTCCAACGTCTCGATGCTTGAATTCATCAACGAAGAATTCAGGATTTGTGCGTTTGAGGAGCCCGCAAAGTTCGTTCAACAACTGCTTACGGACGGGCGAATTCTCTTGTTGCTCGACGGCTATGACGAGATCAGTGGGAAACTCGATGAGGCCACAAAGCAGATCCGGAATATCGCTGAGAAGTACCCGAATATCAAGATTGTCATGAGTTGCAGGACGGCAGCTTATACCTATGTCTTTCAGGACTTCGTGGATGTAGAGCTGGCAGATTTTAGCACCCTGGAGGTTGAGAACTTCGTATCGAACTGGTTTTCCGATGATCCACGCAAGGCGACGATGTTTCTCTCTGAACTCAAGCTCGACAAGAACCAGTCTATCGCCAGGCTGTGTGCAACGCCCCTGCTACTGACGCTGATGTGTCTCGCGTTCGACGAAGCAATGACGTTCCCGGCGAATCGCGCGGAGCTATACAAGGAAGCCCTCGATGCCCTGCTAAAAAAATGGGATTCCTCTCGTGCGATTCGCAGAAATACTGCTTATCGAAATTTGTCGCTCGCAAAAAAAGAACTGTTGCTCAGTCGGATAGCAGCAAAGACGTTTTCCGAGGGTCGATATTTTTTTCGCCAGGCTGAGCTGGAAGCAGAGATTTCCTCCTTCATGAAGAATCTCAGGGCTCCCAGGGAGAGGGAGGAGTTCGACTATGATGCGACCGAGGTTTTGAAGGAAATCGAAGCGCAGCATGGACTTCTTGTAGAGCGTGCATTCCATGTTTATTCATTTTCGCATTTGACGTTTCAGGAATTTTTCACCGCGAGAAACATCACAGAAAACACAAACCGGGAATCGCCAATGACGCTGGTGGACAAGCACTTGGTGGATCCTCGATGGCGTGAAGTCTTTATCCTGACAACGGGCCTCCTTGCGGAGGCCGATGACTTTGTCAGGCGAATTCGCCAGAGAATGGGCGAATTCGCGCGCAGTGCCCGGCTATCCCGTACCCTGAATGATATTTCGTCGCTGGTTGTCAGGGCGCGCGCCGGTGTGCCGCTTCCTGTGCGAAGAGCCCTGGCGGTCAGATTTGTGATGGACCGGCTTCGCGAGAAGGATATCGAATTCAAGCCGGCATACAGCGCGGCCCAGGAAATGCTCGCTGATATTCAAAAGGAATTCGGGAAAATCTCGAATGTCGACATGGAGACAATCAAATCGCTCGAGATTGGTCTTCAGTCTGGTCGGGACAGCGTCGATGCTGTGGTGAAAAGCATTCTGGACGCATCGTCGTCTTCCGGCCAGACCATCAAAGTCTATATCCAGATGACAAGGCTGTTGGTTAACTGCCTGAATGTGGATGCCTATATCACTGCGAACGTAAGGAAAGACATCGTCGAGAGCCTTTTTCTCGAGGACTGACAGCCGGCTGCGGCCCGATTAAAATCGCGCCTATAGCTACCAGCCGATGCGCTGCTTCTCTTCCGTTTCGCGATGCCGGCGTGTGTCAAGCAAGTTGTCACCTCATTCATGCAGCCAGAGGCTGTTTATTTGCGCCGATCGACGCCATCTCAATGACTGAGTCACGTTCGAGGTTATGACCTGCCGGGCGATTTTCGGACCAGTTGAAACTTGAGAGAATGGCTTCCAACGGAGAAAGGAAGTCATGAAGAAGAGCCGGTTCACGGAAGAGCTTATGGTCACGATTCTGCACGAGGCGTACGGGCTTATCTCGCAACACGGTGCGCAGCTGGCTGCGGCAGACCGATGCGGTCGAACCGAAGTATCCAAAGCGCGTCAGCCTGAGCGTCGTTGACGAGTGGGCCGCACAACTAACGGGCTGGCCGCGGGCGGACAGTCGTCGCCCAAAGCGCGACCGGCGCATCGCACGGTTCATGTTCGAAGCGATTCGCGGTGAGGGTTATCTGCACGCCGACGACGTGCCTGCGGCAGCATCTCGTGACTCTGGGTAGGATAGGCGACGAGCCAGAACGCACGACTAGCGTTGAGTTTGACGTGGGCGACCTCCAGGCGCCGCACGCCACCGATGAAGGCGTATTCGCAGCTTCAGTCGAACTGGAACGCTTCGCCGGGCTCGAACGCGAGTGGCACATAGGCCTTTCTGCGTGGCACTTCGGCCTGCTCCTCATCTGTGCGATTCATAGATATCATCGAAGACCTTTGAAGCCGGGATGATAGCGGTTGCTTATTGTGTCCGCATTTTGATTCAATAGCTTGGCCTTTTTTGCAGTGAATTCATAGTCCGACGACACCTTTTGTGAGTTCGATATCAGGTTCGTCAGGCGATACTGTGTCGTGTGACTTCGGATTGATTCGACAATCACGTCGCCGGTCTTCGTGGTAAAGATTGGTATGTTTAGCTCGTGGAGGATCGAGCGGATCTCATCGCATGGGTGATTGTATTGGTTGTCGTAATTTGATGTGCAGATCGCGATTGACGGGCGGACTTCTTCCAGAAATTTTTTCGTTGTTATTTCACTGGGTGCTCCATGGTGGGGTAGCACCAGGACGTCTACTTCGCTACGAAATATCCGGCAACTCCGAAGATACGCGCCAATGTTGCTGTGCTCCACATCTCCAAGGCTCGCAACATTGAAGGCGCCGGTACGGAAAACCTTGACTGTAGAATTGTTGTTTGAGTTGTTCTCGTAGATTTTCTTAGGGTGATAAAAGAGATCTTGATAGCCAAGATTCTTGGCTTTCCCCAACGATTCGATGTAGGAAGGCGTGACCTGAATCGTCGAGATGGGCCTGATCGTCTTCTTCTTCCATCGATAATCGTTGATCAGCTTCAGGCTGGTTCTTGCGCTTTCAGTATGCGGTTCGTAGCCGGGAAACTCGATCTTTCGCGGCTTCAAATTGTCCAGAATCCACTCTAGATCTCCCGGATTGCAGTGGTCAACGTCCCAGCTCGTGATATGGAGCGTGTCGATCGTATCTTTATTGCATAACGCCAGTTCGTGAGTCAACGTTTTGTAGCTGTATTCTTGCGTGCGTCGCGCTTCTATCAGCGTAAAATGCCCGTCTGCCCAATATGAATAAGAAGAACCTGCTTCGCCAATCTGATATGCACGAAACCTCGTGCGCACGCCTTTAAGCCCTACGTCCCCACGCGCTCTGTCGGTCCAAGGATTTACGCTCATTCAGTGCTCCACAAAGTGTCGGTTTGGCTTTTTTATTTACTGCACATCGGAAATCCAGCTGGCCGTCGTCGCGCAGTGAAGCCTTCGATCGCTGTAAGCTAAGCCCCAATGGCTTGGTAGCAGGCGCATCTGGCAGGACGATGTCTGGCCGTTTCTTGCTCCGCAGAGCATATGGTCAACGCTGGACCGCTGCCGATGCCACTAACGGCAATATTTCCTGATTATTTTTGAGAACCACGTGCTGGCTTAAGGGTGCCGGTTCGGTGCCCCAATGCTGCAGCCCATATCGCTTGATCGTGTAGAAAAGAAGGGCCTGCCGACATTCAAGCCTGATTTCGCCATCTACCATTCCGTAGTCCAGCTCGATGGCTCGTTGCTGGGCATCCGGAAGTGCGGGATTGGCTGCAAGAACAAGCCCCAGAATCGTGTTCCATTCGTGGTCATCGCTGACGGTGGGGCCCGCTTTTTCATGATCCTGAATGGCCAATATCCGTCCGAGCACGAAATCAAGGAACCTCGAACGGGAATGACAGTACGCCCGGACATGCCAGCGAAATCCGTCGTGAGCCAGCGCGTGAGGGGTGATTACCCGCGATGTCGGCTCAGGCGAGGACATGGATTGATACAGCACTCGAATGCCTGACACGTCACGCATCGCTGAAATCAGGCTTGCAAGAATCGTAGCGGGAACCACACGGCCGACCAGCGGCACGCTTGCTGTAGGTGGCCGCCAACCAACAAAGGCAGATTCCGGTTCAAGACGCCCGGCAGCTAGCGCGCCCAAGTCGTCAAGATATCGCTGGGAATGCGTCGATGTAACCAAGGGCCGAAACTCTGGCGTTACGAGGTATGTCCTCGAACTTCGGTCATAGACGAGATTGCCGGGCGCCATGTCCATGTAGCGTGCCAGATCAAGGGACGCCTGAGGGATTGAAATGTTGAAGAAATCCGTCAGGTTGCTTCGGTTGATCCGCCCGTCCCACTGGAGCCGGTAGTCGATGAACGCCAGTCGACGATCTTGCCCCCATCGGGTGCTGACCTTCGGTTGGGGCTCATTGGGAGAAGCGGGGTTGGCTTGGTCAGTCATGGTGAGACCATACCATAAGAATAAAAATTAGACGAACAAAAATTATGCGTATAATAACTATGCGTTCATGGATGGGGCTCGTCAGACGTCACGGATCGTGCCGTGTTTGACATGCTGCCGCGAACGGGACGGTCGGATTCTGAGACCGAGGGCGTTGTTGTGAGACCAATTGAGAGATTACGAATGGCGCAGCGCATTCTGTTTTATCCCGTAGGCAACGGCGATACTTGCCAGATCGTCCTCGAGAACGGCAAGCGGATTCTCATGGACTATCGCCAACGGAAGAAGACCGAACTTGGGGAAGGGCCCGAGATCAACCTGAAGGCACGGTTGACAAAGGAGCTCGACGACGCTGGTCGCGACTCGTTCGACGTCGTCGCCTTTACCCATGGAGACAACGATCACATCGAAAATAGCACGGAGTTCTTCGAACTTCGGCACGCGGAGAAATATCAGGGCAACGGTCGGATCAAGATCGAGACCTTGTGGGTGCCTGCGTGCATGGTTCTGCAAACGGGAACGAACGACCAGCAATCGCAGGAATATGTTCTCTGGCGTCAGGAGGCCCGGCATCGCCTGAGGGAAGGAAAAGGGATCCGCGTTTTCTCGAAGCCGGAAAAGCTCAAGGGCTGGCTTGAGGAAAATGGACTGTCGCTCGACGAGCGCCGACATCTGATTACCGACGCAGGGCAGCTCGCGCCGGAGTTCTCGCTTGCCACCGACGGCGTGGAGTTTTTTTGCCACTCGCCCTTCATTAAGCATGTCGACGAGGGCGACGACCTCCGCAATGGCGCGTCGCTGATCTTCAACGTCCGGTTCCGGAAGAACGGCGAGGATTACGACTACCTCGCGGTCGGCGATTCGGACTGGTGCGTGCTCGAGGAGATCGTCGAGGCGACGCAGGCGCACAACAACATGGACCGGCTCGCGTGGGATCTCTACAACATCCCGCATCACTGCAGCTATCTGGCGCTCAGCGACGAAAAGGGAGAATTCGAAACGACGCCGAATCCCCTCGTAGAAACGATTCTTCTATCAGGGAAGGCTGGCGGGTACATCGTCAGCTCAAGCTGTCCGATCCCAGATACCCGCGACGCGAGGGAACAGACGCAACCACCGCACCTTCAGGCCAGAAAGTGTTACGAGCGTTATCTCAAGAAGGTTGATGGCGCGAAATTCATGGTGACCATGGAGGAGCCTAACGCCAGCAAGCCGGAGCCGATCGAGTTCACAATCGACAATGCGGGTCTATCGGTCACGCGCGCGGCCGCCAGCGCGGCGGCGATTGTCACGTCCAAACCGGCACCGCGGGCGGGCTGAGTGGGCACCGGGTTCCATACGCTCGGAGGATTGCTGCCGGATCTAGACGGGGCACGGCTTGAGCATGAAGACAGCAGGCGCCTGCTCAAAGCCTGTCTGAAACACCATGCGTTCGAAGTGACGGGGCTGTTGCGCATCGAGACGGTCGATGCGCAGGGATCTCGCCATATCATCGATGGCATTGTGGTTGAATGCTGTGATGGGACGGTGCCCTCAAGGAATCCAACCGGCATCAAGCCGCGGGAGCGTCTCGCGCTTCTACATGAACCCGGCCAGGCACACTCCGCATGAGGCGCGCGCCCTGCGCGTCGATTTTCCTGCGACGGGGCATCAGAACGGCGTGTCTCTTGGGCAACCGGCGTCCCTTTGCCTTTACTTCGAACCGTGGAGCGCTGTTGAGCTGACGTGGACGCCTGTCAAGCATCTTGAGCGGGTTCTGTGGTGGCTTCGGGAAACAGCGCGGGAAACTTTGCATCGTAGCGACGAGCCCCTGGAACGGTTGCACTTCGTCTCGCCATACCAGATCGTTCTGCCAGCTGATTTTCGACATCACGTCGCTGCACCGGACGAATGTTTGGGTCTGGTGGCGACGTCAAGGCGTGACAATTCAAAGGTGTTGCGCGGCTTCTTCCAACCACGGACCGCAGCAAAGACAGCGGGCAATGATCTCGGGCTGGACACGCTGGTTGTGAAGGTACCGCCGATGGTGTCGGTACGCATCGAACGTGATCCCGACTCGCTCGGTGAGTTGCATGACCAACTGGCCAGATATGGATCGACGTTTCTGGAACCTCTGATCGGGTCGACGGGAACAGCGCTTCCGGCCAGCGGCCTTCCCCTTTACAACACGGGCTGCCGCAATACGCTGCTCGTCATCCAGGTACCCGTTGCACCCGACATCCATAGCGCACCCACGCGCGTCGACGTCCTCGGCTTTATCGTTCGCGGGTCGACTCTCGCGCAACTGGGCGTGGCTTGCGGAGCCTACATCGACGGCAAGGATGGGAACGCTTACCGCGACGTGCTGGTGAACCCCGGCGGGAACGACGGCACCGCCACGCATGTAGTAGAAAGCTGGCGCGCGTTGCGCATCGAACCGGTCGACGTCAGGATCGCATTTTCGGTACCGGACGCCCGGCGGGCCTCTGGCCTGTCGGCCGAAGATAGCGAGTTCGAAGGCGTGCTGGCGGGCGTTGGCGCGTTGGGCAGTTGCCTTGCTGAGCTTTGGTGCCGGCAGGGTTGGGGACATTGGACGTACATCGATGACGACACGCTCTTTGCGCACAATCTTGTCCGGCATGCAGGCGAAGACGAGCATATCGGTTGGGCAAAGGTCGATGCGGTACGCGACGTGGCGATGAGGGTCCGGCCAAGGGAGTGTCCACCGCTCGCGCTGCTAGCGAAGGTAAACGACAGCATGAATGCGCCAGTCGCACAGGCATTGGGTATGGCAGCACTGCTTGTCGACGCCACCACGACGCTTGAGGTACCGCGGGACCTCTCGACCAGCGAAAGCGTTCCGCGTTCCGTATCCGCGTTTCTTACTCCGTCAGGGCGTGCTTCGGTCACTCTGCTTGAGGACGCTGAGCGGAGCATTCGCCTAGACTCGCTTGAGGCGCAGTATTACCGGGCGATACTAAACTCCGGATGGGGCGATGACCATCTCACCGGCCATCTCGGCTCGTATTACGTCGGGGCAGGTTGTCGGGACCTTTCCGGCGTGCTGTCGCAGGACGTAGTGCATTTGCACGGTGCCACACTGGCCCGCCAGATCCGCCTGTTGTCATCGGGGTCCGCAGCGCAGATCCGTATCTGGACGCTCGATGAACAAAACGGTGGCCTGACGGCAGACATTGTGCCTGTCGAACGTTCCCACGCGTGCCGTCAGGGCAACTGGTCCGTCGTGTGGGATGAGGGGCTCGAAAAGAAATTGCACGCGTTGCGAACGGGCTTACTTCCGCGCGAAACCGGTGGCATCGTTCTCGGCACCATTGATCAGAAGCGCAGGAGCGTCTATCTCGTGGATGTTCTTCCTGAACCCCCAGATAGCACCGGGAGCGAAACGGCATTCGTCCGGGGTGCTGCGAGCACGTCGGAGTCTGTCGAACGGGCCGCGGCACTCACGGCGAACATCGTTGGCTATGTCGGCGAGTGGCACTCCCATCCAGCACACGCGTCGTCCGTGCCGAGCACCACAGACAACGGGCTTCTTTCATATCTCGCCGAGAGTCTGGCGGCAGACTGGGTGCCTGCAGTAATGGTGATCGCAGGCGAGCGCGACATCTCGATATCGTTGCGGCAGGCCGAGGAAACATGAACATGACCGGAGACTCGTCTGCGCGGCGAATAGGGCTTGCACTGTCCGGCGGCGGGGTACGCGCCGCAGCCTTCCACGCAGGCGTATTGCGGTATCTCGCAGAGCGGGCTGCACTGGAGGATGTCATACATATATCGTCGGTCTCGGGAGGTAGTCTGTTCACTGGCCTGATCTTCAAGGTTTCGGGCTATCGCTGGCCCGATTCCCCGAGCTATCTGAATGACGTGTTCCCGCACGTTCGCGCGATGCTGACCGGAAAGTCGTTGCAGCTTTCTGCAATCGCGCGGCTTACGCTTAATCCGATGAACTGGCGGTTTGCTCTCTCTCGGGCGAATGTCCTCGCTCAGGCGATAGAGGCCCTGTGGGGAGTCGATGCGCCCCTGCAGAAACTGCAGGCGTCCCCGGTATGGTCGATCAACTGCACCACAGGGGAGACAGGTCGGCGCTTCCGCTTCAAGAACAAGGCGATGGGCGACTATGAGCTTGGGTATGCCAACGTCGACGGATTGGACCGCGACAATCATGTTGGCCGGTGTAGCGGCGAAGGTTTTGGCCGGTGGGGAGGAGTCGCAGGCGGCGTAGCCGCCGGAGACTCCTCCCCACCGGCGGCGCCGAGTCGGCCGGGCTCTACGATGGCTGATCGAATAAAAAAGCGATCAGCTACATGTCTGGAACCCGCATTACCGACCAACAGGTTCGCCTCTACATGTCCAAACGCAAACATCACTCTCAGGAGATCGCCGCCGCCAAGGCTGGCATCAGTGTGCGCAGCGCGCGCCGCATAGAACGAGATGCCTTACTGCCATCCCAGAAACCTCGTCGTTACTGGCGTTCCCGTCCCGATCCCTTCGCTGACGTCTGGGATACTGAAGTCGTTCCGATGCTCGCGAACGCGCCGCAACTTCAGGCGGTCACGATCCTGCGCAAGCTGCAGGACGATCATCCCGGCGAGTATCCGGACAGCACACGCCGCACACTCGAGCGCCGCGTGCGGCACTGGCGGGCGACGTCCGGCCCACCGAAGGAAGTCTTCTTCCCGCAGTTGCATGAGCCCGCCGCACGCGGCCTGTCCGACTTTACCGACATGGCCGAACTGCGAGTGACGATCGCTGGCGTGCCATTCGAACACCGGCTGTACCACTTCGTGCTCGCGTTCTCGCGCTGGGAATACGCCAATGTCGTTGAAGGTGGCGAGAGCTTCGAAGCACTGTCCATGGGATTGCAGAATGCACTGTGGCAGGCCGGGGGATGTCCGCGCGAGCATCGCACCGACAGTCTGTCGGCGGCGTTCAGAAACCTCGCGGATGAAGACGACTTCACGATGCGCTATGCGGCGCTGCTCGAGCACTATGGCATGACCGGGACACGCAACAATCGCGGCCTCGGTCACGAGAACGGTAGCGTTGAGTCATCGCATCGCTATCTGAAGGAAGCCGTCGACCAGGCGTTGATTTTGCGCGGTCACCGGGACTTCGTCGATCGTGCGGCCTACGATGAGTTTCTGCGCGAGGTCGTCATGCGTCGCAACCGGCGCAACGCAGCAGCGTTCCGCCTTGAGCGCGAACAGCTCATGGATCTGCCGTTAAGGCGCACCACCGACTTCGTCGAGGAAGAAGCGCGCGTTACACGCTGCAGCACCTTCACCGTACGCGGCATTCTGTACAGCGCGCCGTCGCGCCTGATCGGTCATCGCCTGAAGGTGCGCGTGTATGGTGACAGGCTTGACTGCTATCTGTCGGGCGCGCTGGTGCATAGCACCTCGCGCGGCTCGCGTGCCGGCGACAACCGCCGCGCGCTGGATTACCGACACTTTATTGAGAGCCTCAAACGCAAGCCGCAGGCCTTCAAGGGGCTTGCGTTTCGAGACGAGCTGTTTCCGCGTGAGGCGTATCGCCGGACGTGGGAACAGCTGGAGGCAAGACTGACGCAACGCGAGGCGTGCAAAGTCATCGTTGCATTGCTTGAACTCGCCGCGCTCGATGGCGTCGAGGCCGTGCTGGCCGCGCGCCTCAACGCGTTGCTGGTTGACGGCAAGCTGCCTGATCTGAAGGCTCTGCGCGAGGAGTTCGCGCCGCGTCACGCCGATTGCCCAGTCGTCAATGTCGAGATGCCACCCGCAAGCAGCTATGACGACCTGCTCGGTAAGGAGGTCGCATGAGCACGCCCGCTTACGATGCCGGCCGTCTTGCCTTGATGCTAAATGAACTGCGCCTGCCGACCATCGCCCGCCTGTGGCCCGAGTTTGCGGAGCGCTCCGACAAGGAAGGCTGGCAGGCCACGCGGCTGATCGGCGCATTGCTCGAACACGAACTGGCCGAGCGGGCCAAACGGCGCATCGAACGACACCGTGCCGAGTCGCATCTGGACCCGACCAAGACGCTTGCGACCTTCGACTTCAGCATGGTGCCGATGGTTTCAAAGGCACACGTCATGGCGCTCGCGACCGGCGATTCGTGGCTTGAGAAAGGCGCCACGGCGCTCCTGTTCGGCCCGCCCGGAGCCGGCAAAAGTCATCTAGGGTCTGTTTACATTCTCACTAGCGGTCCAAAGGCACAGGCAAGCGAAGCAAAGGCGAGATAGTTGCCGGCGAGCTTGTCGTAACGCGTGGCGACGCGACGAAAATGTTTGATACGGCAGAAAAAGCGCTCGACGATATTCCGAGTTCGATACAGCACTCGACTGTAACGGCGCTGGATCTTGCGATTCGAACGCGGCGGGATGACGGCCTTCGCGCCCGTCGCGCAGACGTTCTCGACAAACGTATTCGAGTCATAGCCCTTGTCGGCAATGACTGCTCCGGTACGCAGATGCTCTACCAGGGCATTCGCGTACGCGTGATCAGAGGCTTGCCCTTCGGTGACGATTAATCTCAGTGGACGTCCACCGTGATCGACGGCCACGTGCAATTTGGTCGTCAACCCGCCTCGCGAGCGGCCGATCGCTTGCGGACCGTTTCTTTTTCGAGCGCCTGATGAGTGCTGGTGCGCGCGTACGATGGTCGAATCGATCAACACATGTTTGATCTCGGAATCGTCGGCTACCGCGTGTATCACACTCTCCCACACGCCCTTGCGGCGCCATCTGGAGAAACGCATGTACACCGTATGCCATTTCCCGAACGCCTTGGGCAAGTCGCGCCACGGACAACCCGTGCGGCCGATCCAGAGAACGGCCTCGATAAACCATCGGTTGTCGGCCGCTGTTCGCCCAGGATCGCCTTCCTTGCCCGGCAACACCGACTCGATTCGTGCCCATATCTCGTCACTTAGTAACGTTCGGATCATCTTGCCCCGCTCGTGCAAAAGACAAGACGTAAAACATTTCATCGAATGAAAACAGACCCTAATTATCGATTAATGGATTTGTCAAGTTGATTCCCAGCCTTCAACTTGACAGCGCCTATTGTCTGCGGCACGGAATGCTTGTGTGGGAATGCTTGGTTACGGCGTTGCCACTTATCGGGACTGGCGTCAAAGCGGCATTTACCTGTGATGGCTTATATGCTTCGTATTTTCTTTATTATCCGGGCGCCATTGGTTATATCCTGCAAGCTGATATTGTCATGTACTGGTAAAACCAATAGCCGGTGAAGGAAGGATATTGCGTTAGGTAACCGTCCATTCCCGGGGTGATAATCCGAGAAAACCGGATAACACGTAATTGGTTTCAGTTCATATCGGTATGGATCAGTCAGGAATTCTCTAGCAGCGAGTTCCTCCGCAAACCGCACCCCATCCGTATCGTCATCAAAAAGCATGATGCAGGCATAAGGGGCACTCGTACCGCTATCAGCGACCTGAATCGGTGCGAGATGTTTTACACCAGATAGATGTTCTTCCCACGCCACGCATAACTCCTGGCGCCGTGATAGATAGCTGGCAAGGTTACGGATGGCGTTCATCCCCGCAATAGCCTGGAATCCAGACAGTTTGTAATTCACACCAAACTGATTACCGTACGCCTTACCGTCAAAACCGAGTCTAATAAATGCCCGCAGGCGTTCGGCGATATCAGCATCGTTGGTTGTAATAAAACCACCTTCGCCCGTTGATAGCAGCTTGTACTCGTGAGTGCTAAAGCAACCAATTCGACCTTTTAATCCTTCCCGTCCACAGGGCGTTGACGCGCCCAGAGACTGTGCGGCATCTTCCAAAATCGGAACGTTAAACCTTTCAGAAAGTGACAGCATTGCTTTTGACGTACCGGGATTTCCCCACATTCCACAGGCGATGACCACTTTCAGACCCTTTTCCATCTCGCGTTCCAGTTGCTTCGGATCCATACAAAAGCTATCGCCATCGGAATCAATAACAACGGGTATAGCACCTAGCTGAACGACCGGCACTACTGTCATCACGGCACATATCGCTGGTACGGCGACACGACAACCTTTACCGATGCCCATAGCTACCAATCCGGCATGAATCGCCGCAGTCCCTGACGAGACGGCGATAACGTGATTGACCTGGAAATACGTTTCCAGCATTTTCTCGTATTCACGCACCACAGTGGAAGTGCCAGAATAGTCGCGGTATGTCAGCAGACTGCTCCTGTATGCCTCTGCTGTCTGGTCAGTGATGAGTTGAGGGCCAGTCGACTTAATCATTATGAGTGCTCCATCCCCACTCAAGGTAGGGCTCTGTTCCATCACCTGCCAAAGAAAGAAACACGGGAACGATATAATCCATTAGGTCAATATCAGGGCCCATCGGAGACATGAATCTTATTGCACTGCATTTATGTGGTTCGGTATTGACGGGTTGCCCCTGCCAGTTGGTCGCTTCCATAAACACGTCGATGACCCGACGATCTGCGGTTCTTCGGTGCATCATAGAATGAAATATCCAGTCCGTTTCCAAGACGGACAGACCAGTCTCTTCTTTTAACTCGCGACTGGCTGCCGTGGTTAAAGATTCTTTTTCATCAACGTGCCCGGCTGGGAACGACCATTTTCCATCAGCATAGCCGGTGTTTGCCCGCCGGAGCATAAGCACATGATTGCCATTGCGGACGATGCAGTAAATCGCCAGATAGGGGCGTTCGCGTTCGATAGTCATTTAACTGACCTTCCCGTGTTCATTTTTTGTGTAATTCCCATAGCAACAATTGAAACGACGATTAGTACCTCACCATTCATCTGAATCGGACTCCCTGAATAGCCGAAGAAGGGCAGCGATATCAGCGTTACGACCACGGGCGACAGCGCACGTAGCGCGGTAGCAACATGAAAATCAATGGTTCCTGCTGATTTGATGTAGGCAAACATTGAGTAGAATATAAATGCGGCACTCAATACGATGTAAATTATCCCATGAATCGCAATCTCGCTGAAGGGCCATCCCTTTTGACTAACGGATAAGCAACCAAGCAGTATCAGAAGACAAAAACCGTTGGTTCCCAGAGGTACACAGGGATGGATATCTGTCGGTTTCTTTTTCAAAACGGCGTAATTAAGTGCAAAAAGTAGTGAAGAAAGCAGCGTAAGCATCACCGCCTCGAAGGTGACGCTCCCTGCGGCGGCAGGCAGCGACGAAAGTACTACCCCTGTGATGCAAGCCAGCAACACGAAAAGCTTTGTCGTTGTCAGTTTTTCGCGGAACCATAGCACTGATATAAGCGTGCCGAAAATGATGTAGCTGCGCGCAACAAAGGAGTGCGTTCCTGGCGTCAATTTTTCCAGCCCTTTATAGAAACACCAAGTACCGAGCGAATTGAATAGAGCCGAAGCCAAACCATTCCGGGAGCAGAGATATTGGGCCAATTCGCTTACGCGAGCATACATTAACGCGAGAGAAATAAATGTCAGGGCGTAGATCGCGAGAAACGCGTTTTCACTGACCTGGTTAAGGGCGAGCTTAGCCAACAGCACAGAGAGTGCATTCAGAAGGACGGAAATAAGCTGACAATACATGAATCACCACAAGTAGTTTTTCATGATACGTGTAATTTTGCTGATGATGATTTTTTTCTTGTGCAGGGATGAGGGGGAACGCCCTCGTGCAAGATCGTGGTGTACATGTAGCGACCAGTCGCTACGGCTTCTCAGGTAATCGGTGGCGTAGTGAATCGGGGAATAGGTAACCTGCGAGCACGTCCGAACGTTGTAGCGATGGATCTCGCGGGCAATAAAGGCGATTTCGTTGTCAATTGACTCTACACCGCACTGCGCCAAATGCTGACGCTGTTGAAATGTTTCTTCTATGATCGTAGGAACTGACGCGTGGACACCAATCAAACCGTTGTCATTAAACTGTGCCATGCTGTTTTTTAACGTGATGGAGGGGCCGAGCCTTGTCAAACAACTGTACGTGTGGAACTGCGACGGTGTGAAAATTTTATCGTAGATATCGGAAGGCACTGTAAGTGCGCCCAGTTTACCGAAGTAAATGATTTCAGCAGGTCGAAAATTCTCGCAAATAGAACGCGCGATGCTCCCAGAAAGTCGGCCCCAGAAACTGAACTTACAGCCGAGGAAAACCACATTATTCTTCGCTTTCCAGCACATGTAAAAATCGTTTTCTTCAAACGAAATGATCTTGTCATGCATATCGGCAATTAACAAATCACAGCAACCGATGACAATTTGGCTACCCCGCGCGATATCGAGTTTATTTAGACCAGTCATGGCCGGATAACGACGATCGTTGAGAATATCATATCTAATCGTAATCAGATCCTGCGGACTTGATATTCGGGCTTTAAGGTAATGCAGTACCAGTGATGAGAAATGACGAATATAATCATAGCCGGATGGAATGCGAAGGATGACGGACTCATGTTGATCATCATCAACATGAGTATGCCAAGTGGGCCTTAAGCTATTAACCACTCTGTGGGTCTTCCTGTAACTAAAGTCAATTTGGTTCGGCAAAAATCTATCGCTTCCTTGGTTCTCCACTACGAGGCGGATGCGATTCGCGGCAACATGCTCCAGTAAGTCGGCGGGAAGTTTTTGCTCTACATACCGTTCAAGGCTATGCGACATGGTGTGTTCAAGTGCGTAAGACACTGGAATTTTATGAATCGGAATTTGACCTGTCCGCATAGAAATAAATCAAACTTTTTAAACATGATAGTGAAAGAGGTTCTCTCGCGATAGCGCTGTTGGGTTAGAGAAATCTTTCCACCGTCTCATCACGTTAGCCGACAAACTGCGGCTTCATCGTCCCGCAGCAAGCGCAACGCTCCGTCCATGTTGCCCGTCAAGAAGCTCAGTAGAATCAGCCAGGGCAGCGCTGCTACTGCCCAGAGATGACTTGGTCGCGTCCGGCGGCAAGAATCCAATGGAATTTCAAGCCCAATTACGGTCGATCGCGCACTTTCACCGTAATAGGCCCGACGACGAAGCGCGAAGTGCTGTGGGATCGGGCCAAAACATCAGCAAAAGCTTGCGTGCGACGCGCACCGCGAAAGCAAAGCGTCTTTAAGCTCAGAGCGTCGAGGAGAAGAGTCGCGCGTAAACAGGACAGAACCGAGGCACTTTTGAAGAGCATGCCCTTCTGAGGCCTCAGACCGATGATTGATAGCGCACCGACTGTTCAAACGTTGGCCGCTTGGTCGCGCGAACCAGAATTGATGACCGCTCGATGGGAGGATGGCAGCAGAATATTTACGTTTCATAGGCTTCTCTTGATTGAGTCGCAGCCGTACCAAAAAAGGGGGCAGTGATTCAGATTTGAGGGGCATTAGTCTGACCTATACTGCCCTAAAACGCAACCTGACAGTTACCATGCCTCGATTTCACGTACAGCAGAAAATTTGCTAATTTCTGTTTGTACGGAGGTTCGAATGTCAGAGAAGCTAGGGCCGGTATACATTCGATGAAATGTTTTACGTCTTGTCTTTTGCACGAGCGGGGCAAGATGATCCGAACGTTACTAAGTGACGAGATATGGGCACGAATCGAGTCGGTGTTGCCGGGCAAGGAAGGCGATCCTGGGCGAACAGCGGCCGACAACCGATGGTTTATCGAGGCCGTTCTCTGGATCGGCCGCACGGGTTGTCCGTGGCGCGACTTGCCCAAGGCGTTCGGGAAATGGCATACGGTGTACATGCGTTTCTCCAGATGGCGCCGCAAGGGCGTGTGGGAGAGTGTGATACACGCGGTAGCCGACGATTCCGAGATCAAACATGTGTTGATCGATTCGACCATCGTACGCGCGCACCAGCACTCATCAGGCGCTCGAAAAAGAAACGGTCCGCAAGCGATCGGCCGCTCGCGAGGCGGGTTGACGACCAAATTGCACGTGGCCGTCGATCACGGTGGACGTCCACTGAGATTAATCGTCACCGAAGGGCAAGCCTCTGATCACGCGTACGCGAATGCCCTGGTAGAGCATCTGCGTACCGGAGCAGTCATTGCCGACAAGGGCTATGACTCGAATACGTTTGTCGAGAACGTCTGCGCGACGGGCGCGAAGGCCGTCATCCCGCCGCGTTCGAATCGCAAGATCCAGCGCCGTTACAGTCGAGTGCTGTATCGAACTCGGAATATCGTCGAGCGCTTTTTCTGCCGTATCAAACATTTTCGTCGCGTCGCCACGCGTTACGACAAGCTCGCCGGCAACTATCTCGCCTTTGCTTCGCTTGCCTGTGCCTTTGGACCGCTAGTGAGAATGTAAACAGACCCTAGGTTCGGCCATCGGACACGCGTTGATTGACGCCGGCTACCGGGTGCTGTTCACGCGTACCAGCGAGCTCGTGCAGAAGCTGCAGGCTGCGCGTCAGAGCCTGCAATTGCCCTCAGCTCTTGCCAAGCTCGACCGCTTCGACCTGATCATCCTGGACGATCTGTCATATGCCCGGAAGGATCAGGCCGAAACCAGCGTGCTGTTCGAGCTCATTGCCGAAAGGTACGAGCGCCGTAGCCTCCTGATCACCGCCAACCAGCCGTTCTCGGGCTGGAATGACGTGTTTCCTGATCCCGGCATGACCGTCGCTGCAATCGACCGGCTTGTCCATCATTCGACGATCTTCGAGATGAATGTCGAAAGCTACCGTCGACGCACCGCCAGCGACAAACAGAACAGCCGGCGCCGACAATCATCCGGCGACAATCAACAACAAGGAGCGACAACCATGACCGGATAACTACCGACAATCATCCCGGTCGACCGGCCAAGATGGTTTATATGAACGCCCCCGATGCGCCAGGTTTTCTTGTGCTCTGATTCGACAGGATAGGTTGCAGCTTTATATGCGGCCTTTTTGCAGCGTCATCTGCTGCGGGCCCCGATGAAATCCGCTGATTCGCTCCTCATTTGTCGCGCGAGCTGAATGCTCAAACTATCTTTCAGGTTTAGCGAATCCCGGTCCGACCTGTCTTGTCATCACACTCGATTGCCAACGCAACCTTTCGACGTCATCCTGTAATCTTCGCTTATTGGACTTGCCTTTTCAGATGCAAGCCGCCCGCTCACTAACGTGATCGGACCTGTATGGTCTGTCATGCGCGAGAACTGCCCAGATCGTTCGGGCCATCTTGTTGGCCAATGCTACGGTTACCACGTTTGACGGTCGTCGCATTTGCATCTTTTCGGCCCACGTTCCAGCGTGCTTCGCGTGGAAGAGAACGCTGCGAGCGCCGTGGATAAGCAGCGTACGTACATAAGTGTCGCCACGCCGGCTAATACCTAATAACTGGACCTTTCCACCGGTACCGACCTGCTTGGGAACCAGACCGAGCCAGGCGGCAAACTCCCGCCCGGATTTGAAGGCTTTCGCGTCGCCCATGGCCGCAACGGTAGCGGTCGCTGTCAGCAGGCCAACGCCCGGGATCGCCGCAATTGCCTTGCATGCCTTATCTTCTTTCATCCACGTCTGCAGACGCCGTTCAATGTCAGCGATCTGTTTGTCAAGCCGGTCAAGGTCGCTCCAAAGTTCGCGTAACGACTCGATCAGCATCGCCGGCAGACGCTCGGACAGCTTCGCCAGCACTCCGGGAATCGCCTTGTCGAGCGCGGCGCGGCTCCTGGCGATTACCTCGCCGTATTCGGTCAACAACCCGCGCAGACAGTTCATCTGCGCCGTTCGAAACTTGATCTTCTGTTGCCGCAACCGGTGCAGTGCCAGTACGGCCTGCTGCGCTTCTGTCTTGACCGCGACAGCCTTGCTGGGCATCTGCGTAGCCATCCAGATCGCACGGGCATCTGCCGGGTCATTCTTGTTGCCGATCACGAACGCCTTGACGAACTTCGCCGGCATCAGCTTGACCTGATGGCCCATCTCGATCAATCGTCGTGCCCAGTGCTGGGCACCGCCGCAGGCTTCCATGCCGACCAGACAGGGCTCGCGATTCGCAAAATGCTCGAGGAACACGGCACGTTTCAGTTGCCTGTTCACGATCTCTCCTGTGCTAGCATCGACCCAATGAAGCTGGAAGACGTTCTTGGCGATATCCACACCGACCGTCGTATACTTCATTTCGGACCCTCCGGTTTGCCTTGAAGATCTCAATGATCTTCCCATTTGGGCACTTTGATGCCGTCGGCCCGTGAGGGTCCACCTCCTTCAGCTTCTCTCATCCGGTAGGTGGGGGCGTTCATTCCATTTGTCGGTAAACCGGCCGTGCTGCTTGACGCCGTCCAACGGATTCAGTCTGGCCAAGGCCATGGCTATCTCGGCAGCCTTTCCCGGAGGTATTGGACCACTGACCATCAGATCCGGCGACTATGTCTGGAAAAAACTTAGAGGTTGGGATGTCGGTGAACCCGAGGCGTACAACCTCGCGTTTAGCCGCTTGCACCTGTATGACGGTGGAGTGTACGACAACCTCGGCATCGAGCCCCTGTTTGATATCGGAAAACAATGTATCAAGAAGGACGACACGCTGCGTGATCAGTTAACCTATCTTCTGGTCTCAGACGGCGGTGCGCCTCTTCCCCGTCAAACCATCCCTCATCCGCTCAACCCTTTCCGCTTCAAGCGGATTGCCGACATTGCGCTCGACCAGAGCCGCGCGCTCCGTGTGAGAGCATTCGTCAGCTTCCTTCAGCAGCAACCTGATTCTGGCGCTTATCTTGGCATCGGTGCCGATGCGCAGTCGTCTATTCGCCGATTTCGCAGCGGGAAAGAGGCGGTCGCCGCATCGCTTCTGGCTGGAAAGTGGCTGCAGGCAGAGCAGGCAAGGGAAGCCGCTGGGTACGATACGACTCTATCGAAAATGCCAACGGCAGGATTCGATCTACTCGCGCTTCATGGCTACGAGACTGCAAAATGGAACATCGAATTGATGGAGGCGTCAGTGCGTCCGTGCGCCGACGCGGAGTCGCGCAGTTGAGCGCCCGTGCTTCGGCGACGCACGCTTCATGCCGCTATTCCCTCAGCTCCGTTGGGTTGCTGCGGCGGCGACATCAACTGAGGACGCGTGGCATTAACCCGGCGGGCGAAGCTTGCCTGCTGGGCAGGCGACATCCCGATTCCTAGCGCGTCGAGATAATCGGCATACCACTGCATCATCGAGCGACGTTGCCGGAGATATTTCGCGTGGTTATAGTCGCCTGCGATGCCTGCTTCAAGGTGCGATAGCTGCGTCTCGACATGGTCTTTTTCCCAGCCGTGATCGCGAAGGAGGGTGCTCGCGGTATGACGCGTGCCGTGGCCAACCATACGGCCCTTGTAGCCGATCTTCGAGAACACGAGATTGATCGTGTTTTCGCTGATGACCTCGTGTTTGGTTCCGATACCCGGAAAAAGATAGCGGTGGCGCCCGGTCAGCCTCCTGAGTTCGCGCAGCGCGCTGACGAGTTGTGACGGAAGGGGTGCGACGTACAGGCGCCGCATCTTCATCTTCTCCGCAGATATTGTCCACAGGGCGCCATCCAGGTCCACCTCGGTCCATTCCGCGTAGCGCACCATGCCGGGCCGACTGGCCGTCCAGATCGTCATCCAGGCAGCGGTGAAGGCGATGAGACGACTCGTCGATTTCCCGAGCGCGCGAAGGAAATCGGGCAGTTCGGGTTCGAGAAGGTGAGGGTACGGTCTGGACTTCGGCGCAGCCTTCGCGATGGTCTTGAGTTCGGAGGCGGGATTAAATTCACAGCGTCCCTCCGCGATCGCCTGGCTAAAGATCTCACGCAGCCACCCCCGGGCTTTCTTCGACACGTTCAAGGCATCCCGTTTCTCGAAGCGCTCCTGGACGCGGGCGCAGTCAGCGCGGGTGATGTCCTGCAGCATCATCGACCCGATCTCGGGCAGGATGTTCTTGTCGAGGTAGGTGCGTATCTTGCCCAGCGTCGAGCTGGCACGGCCAGCGACTTCCTTCCGCTTGTACCATCGCTCTGCGGCCGAACGAAAGAGTTTCTCTTCCGTTTCCTTCGAGAGCTTTCTTGCGGTGCGCCGGTGATGACCGGGATCCGTGCCGTGTGCCAGTTGGGACCGGGCCACAGACGTGAGCTCACGGGCATCCTGAAGGGAGAGGGCGGGGTACGTGCCGAAGGAGATACGCCGCTGTTTCCCGGCGAAGCTGTACCGGAAGTGCCAGCATTTAGGGCCCTCGGCGGGCACGAAAAGGAACAGGCCGCGGCCGTCCTTCATGGTGTAGTCGCGGCTGGCTGGTTTGGCCAACTGGACCTGTCGGGCAGTCAGAAGCATGGTAGTACATCCAGTCAGCTCGAACTTTCGATGTACTGGCCAGTGTACTACTTTGACACGCGCTTCAGCTGGACAACGATGGACCCTGAAAAACACAAAGCCCCGCTGCGA
The DNA here is from genome assembly GCF_031450875.1 of Caballeronia sp. LZ001. Classification (NCBI taxonomy): domain Bacteria; kingdom Pseudomonadati; phylum Pseudomonadota; class Betaproteobacteria; order Burkholderiales; family Burkholderiaceae; genus Caballeronia; species Caballeronia sp. LZ001. Next base: position 4,881,938 of record NZ_JARTVX010000004.1, read on the forward strand.
CAAGGCTTTGCGGGGTTCTGCTGGACTGCATTGTACTACTCTAAACAGCTTTATGGTGCCCAGGAGAGGACTCGAACCTCCACGGTGTTGCCACCGCTAGGACCTGAACCTAGTGCGTCTACCAATTCCGCCACCTGGGCCAAGGGGTACAGCGAGCCCGCTATTCTAGCGGTAACGGTCGCCGTGTCAACCAACTGCGCTTTTATGGAGCGCCGCCGGAAGCAGGACTTCCGCATAAAAAGAAAAAGCCACCCGAAGGTGGCTTTTTCAAACATCTTGGTGCCCAAGAGAGGACTCGAACCTCCACGGTGTTGCCACCGCTAGGACCTGAACCTAGTGCGTCTACCAATTCCGCCACCTGGGCAAGGGTGCGTGTACTGCGTTTTGTGCTTCGTGAGCAGCAAAGAACGCCATTATATCGACCGGATTGCGTCTGTCAAGCATTTCCATTCGACGATTCGCAGCGCGAGCGTGATCCTCGCCGCGGCACGCTCAAGCGCCTGCACGCCTCATGAGGGCCCGAATACGGGTGTTAGAATGATCCGCAACGATGCCCGCCATTGAAGGCTGCAAAGTTCCGCGAAAGTCCATCTAAACGAGAAGAAAGACGATCAAGCCCTTGAGCAAATATCCGTATCCGATTCCCAGCCGCGAAGAGATTCTCGGCGTGCTGCGCACGAGCGAGACTCCGCATGCCGCGAACGACATCGCCGAGGCATTGTCGATCAAGCGCCAGGAGCGCGAAGGATTTTTCAAGCGACTGGCGGCCATGGAACGCGACGGGCAAATCCGCCTCGACAAGCGCGGTCACTACCAGCTCACGCATCCTTCGAACTTCGTTGCAGGCCGCGTGCAAGGTCATCGCGATGGCTTCGGCTTCCTGATCCGCGACGACGGCCAGGACGATCTCTTCCTTCCCAATGGCGAAATGCAGAAGGTCATGCACAACGACCGCGTGCTTGCGCGCATCGTCGGCTTCGACCGGCGCGGCCGGCCGGAAGGGCATATCGTCGAGGTCACGGACCGCGCGAACAAGCGCATCATCGGTAGGCTCATCAACGAGAATGGCGCGTTGATTCTCGTGCCGGAAGACAAGCGCATCGGTCACGACATTCTCATCACGCAGAACCCGAAGAAGGCGAAGGTCGGGCAAGTGGTGTCCGTCGATCTTACCGATTTCCCGAGCCGTCATTCGCAGCCGCTCGGCCGCGTGGCCGAGGTGATCGGCGATATCGACGATCCCGGCATGGAGATCGAGATCGCCGTGCGCAAGTACGGTGTGCCGCACGAATTCAGCGATGCCGCGCTTGCCGCCGCCGCGAAGCTGCCCGACGAAGTGCGTCCGGTGGACATTCGCCATCGCGTGGACTTGCGCGATGTGCCGCTCGTCACGATCGACGGCGAAGACGCCCGCGACTTCGACGATGCCGTGTATTGCGAGCCCATCTCCGTGGGCCGCGGTTCGGGCTTCCGGCTGCTCGTGGCGATTGCGGACGTGTCGCATTACGTGCGCCCGAACGAAGCACTCGATGTCGACGCGCTCGACCGCAGCACGTCGGTGTACTTTCCGCGTCGCGTGATCCCGATGCTGCCGGAGAAGCTCTCGAACGGTTTGTGTTCGCTGAACCCGAACGTCGACCGTTGCGTGCTCGTGTGCGACATGGTCATCACCGCGCGCGGCGAAATCAAGGCATATCAGTTTTATCCTGGCGTGATGCATTCGGCCGCGCGTCTCACCTACACCGAAGTCGCCGCGGTGCTCACGAACACCAAGGGACCGGAAGCCGCGCGCCGCGCCGACATCCTGCCGCAATTGCAGGATCTCTACGGCGTCTACAAGGCGCTGCACGCCGCGCGTCAGAAGCGCGGCGCAATCGATTTCGACACCACCGAGACGTATATCGTCGTCAACTCGCAGGGCAAGATCGAGCAGATCGTGCCGCGTCATCGTAACGACGCGCATCGGCTGATCGAGGAATGCATGCTGGCGGCCAACGTCTGCGCGGCGGACTTTTTGAAGCGCAACAAGCATCCGGGCCTCTACCGCGTGCATGCGGGACCGACCGAGGAGAAGCTCGAAAACCTGCGCACGTTCCTGCGTGGCGTCGGTCTCACGTTGACGGGCGGCGCGAAGCCTCACGCGAGCGATTACGCCGCGCTGATCGCGCAGATTCGCGACCGGCCCGACGCGCAGATGCTCCAGTCGATGGTGCTGCGCTCCATGCAGCAAGCGGTGTATAGCCCGGACAACATCGGTCACTTCGGGTTGGCTTACGAGGCGTATGCGCACTTCACGAGCCCGATTCGCCGCTATCCCGACTTGCTCACGCATCGCGCCATTTACGCCATTTTGCAGGGCAAGAAGTATCTGCCCGAAGTGGGTCACGACACATCGCTTAGCACCGGCCTCACGAAAGCCGCGCGCGAGATGCAGAAGAACGACGATCAGTCGCGCGGCCGTTCGCGCAACAACGTCGCGATTTGGGAAGAACTCGGGCTGCATTGTTCGTCGAACGAACGTCGCGCCGATGAAGCCTCTCGCGATGTCGAAGCCTGGCTCAAGTGCTATTTCATGCGCGACAAGCTCGGCGAGGAATACGGCGGCATGGTGAACGGCGTGACGTCGTTCGGCATCTTCGTGCAACTCGATTCGCTGTTCATCGAAGGGCTCGTGCATATCACCGAACTGGGCTCGGATTACTTCCAGTACGACGAGATCAAGAACGAACTGCGCGGCGAACGCACGGGTATCCGGTATCGCATGTCGGATCGTGTGCGCGTGCAGGTGGGCCGCGTCGATCTCGATGCGCGCAAGATCGACTTCCGTCTCGTGCGCGACACGCCGGTGAAACCGCCGGCGCCGCGTCCGTCCGCGAATGCGGGCGCCGAGCATGCATCGGGCGGCGATGCGGGCGGTCCGCGCATCCGCGCTTTCGACGACGACGTCACCGGCACGCGTGCGCGTGGCGGCACGAAGAAGGGCGCGGCGGTGGCGTCGGCCACGCGCGGTGGCGCGGCCAGAAAGCGTGGCGTGGCGTCGAAGTCATCCGCGCAGGGCAGGCCAGGCGCGCAAGAAACGATAAGACGCGCTTCAGGGCGCTAGCTGGCAATCGCGCGGTCCGACGCCACGAGCTTCGGACCGCGTCATGCTTTTATGGATTTCACGAAGGTTTGGATCAGTCATGTCACGTCTCAAGGTTCTATACGGTTTTCACGCAGTGACCGCGCGTTTGCGTGCGGATGCATCGTCGATCGAAGAGGTCTTGTACGACCCTTCGCGCAAGGACCGGCGCATGCAGGATTTTCTGCGGACCGCGAAGGAAGCGGGCGTTCGCCTGATCTCAGCCGAGGAATCGCGCTTGTTCGGGCTCGCGGGCACCATTCAGCATCAGGGCGTGGTGGCGCGCGGGCAAGACTTGCCGCTCGCGCAGAATCTGGCCGAATTGCTCGATGGCGTGACCGGCACGCCGCTTCTGCTGGTGCTCGATGGCGTCACCGATCCGCATAATCTCGGCGCGTGTCTGCGTGTCGCCGATGCGGCGGGCGCGCATGCCGTGATCGCGCCGCGCGACCGTTCCGCCGGGCTGAACGCAACGGCGGCGAAGGTGGCGAGCGGCGCGGCGGACAGCGTGCCGTACATCACCGTGACGAATCTGGCGCGCGCGCTGCGCGAATTGAAGGATGCGGGCGTGTGGGTGATCGGCACGGCGGGCGAAGCGTCAGCGAGTCTCTTTGAAACGAAGCTGGACGGCCCGTTGGCTATCGTGGTGGGCGCGGAAGGCGAAGGCATGCGCCGTCTCACGCGCGAGACGTGCGACGAGATCATGAATATCCCGATGGCCGGCGCGGTGGAAAGTCTCAATGTGTCCGTGGCGAGCGGGGTTTGTTTATTCGAGGCCGTGCGGCAGAGAAGTGTGAAGAAGTAACGTGCCAATGTTGTCCCGCCTGACCGCCCTGATCTGCGCCTGTGCGCTCACCGCCTGCACCACCACCATGATCGACCGCGGCACCTACCTCGCCGACACTCAGCACCACGCAAAAGGCGCCGACTCCCGCGTGCGCTTTCTCGTCATGCACTACACCGAGATCGACGAAGCGAAGTCTCTCTCGGTCCTGACCGGCGATCAGGTGAGCGTGCATTACGTCGTCCCCGATGCCCCGCGTATCGAACGAGGCGAGCCGGTCGTCTATCAACTCGTGCCGGAAGACCAGCGCGCGTGGCACGCCGGGCTGAGTTACTGGCAAGGCGCGACGGAACTCAACGCTTCGTCCATCGGAATCGAGAACGTGAATCTCGGGCCCATCGACACGCCGTCCGGCCGCGGATGGCAACCTTATCCGCCCGCGCAGATCGACGCGCTCATCGAGCTGTCGCGCGATATCGTCACGCGCTATCGCATTCCGCCGACGCGCGTCGTCGGCCATAGCGATATCGCACCGCAACGCAAGATCGATCCCGGTCCGCTTTTTCCGTGGCACACGCTTTACCAGGCGGGCATCGGCGCATGGCCCGACGATGCCACGGTCGCCGCGCATCTCGCCGGCCGTGCGCCGAAGGCGCCTACGGATGTCCGCGCGCTTCAGGAAAAGCTCAAACGTTACGGCTACGATGTCGCCACCGACGGTGTCCTCGATGAGAAAACGCGCCGCGTCTTCGGCGCGTTCCAGATGCACTTCCGCCCGTCGGACTACGCGGGTGACGCGGATGCCGAAAGCGACGCCATCGCGTCCGCGCTCATCGACAAATATCTGCCCTGACATGAGCGACTACTTTCTGCCGCTTCGCGCGCTCCATATGACCTGCGCGGGACTGAGCATCGCCGGTTTCTTGCTGCGCTGGATCTGGATGCTCGCGGATTCGCGTCTCTTGCAAAAGCGCGCGGTAAAAATCGTCCCGCACATCGTCGATACCGTGCTGCTCGTCTCGGCCATCGCGCTCGTCGTCATCATCGGCTTCGACGCGAATGCCGCATGGCTCGCAGCGAAGATCGCGGGCCTCGTCGTCTATATCGTGCTCGGGACGTTTGCGCTCAAACGCGGCCGCACCAAAACCTCGCGGGCAATCTTCGGCGTGCTCGCCATCGTCGTCTTCGCGTTCATCGCTTCGGTGGCGCGCACGCACGATCCGCTCGGTTTCCTGCACGCGTTCGCTTAGCGGAGCAAGATGCTCCCTTGGACTCGAATTCTCACCTCGAAAGCAGCAACACCATCATGACTCAGGACGAACTCAAGCAACTGGTCGGCCAGGCCGCCGCCGATTATGTCGACGCGCAGGCGCCCGAAGGCTGCATCATCGGCGTTGGCACGGGGTCGACCGCCAATTGCTTCATCGATGCGCTCGCAAAGTCGAAAGCGCGTTATCGCGGCGCGGTATCGAGTTCGCTCGCGACCACGGCGCGCCTCGAAGCGCATGGCTTCAAGGTGTTCGATCTCAACGAAATCGAAAACTTGCCCGTGTACGTGGACGGCGCCGATGAAATCGACGGCAGCGGCGCGATGATCAAGGGCGGCGGCGGCGCGCTCACGCGCGAGAAAATCGTCGCGTCGGTGTCGGACGTGTTCGTGTGCATCGCCGATGCAAGCAAGCGCGTCGACGTAATGGGCAAGTTCGCGCTGCCCGTCGAAGTCGTGCCGATGGCGCGCACGGCTATCGGCCGCAAGCTCGTGACGCTCGGGGGCGTGCCGATCGTGCGCGTGACGCTGGACGGTTCACCCTTCATCACGGACAACGGCAACGAGATCATCGACGTGAAAGGGCTTTCCATCACCGACCCGCGCGCGCTCGAAGCGCAGATCAACGCGTGGCCGGGCGTCGTGACCGTCGGACTGTTCGCGGCGCGCGGCGCGAATGTGTGTTTGCTGGGCACGGAGAAGGGCGTCGAACGTATCGACTACGCGGCATAAAAAACCGCTCGAAGGCAGCACGCTCAAACTAAAAATGGCCCGGAATGTCCGGGCCATTTTTTATCCAAAGGCAAAATCAGAACGCGTTACGTCCGATAAAGCCCTTGAACATGGTCATCGCGACAATCTTGATGTCGAACCAGAACGACCAGTTGTGGATATAGAACAGGTCGAACTTCACGCGGCTCTGCATCTTCTCGACTTTTTCGGTCGCGCCACGATAGCCGTTCACCTGCGCCCAACCCGTAATGCCCGGTTTGATGCGGTAACGGAACATATAACCGTAGACGAGATCCTTGTACAAGTCGTCGTGTTCGAGCGCGTGCGGGCGCGGGCCCACCACCGACATATTTCCGAACAGTACGTTCAGGAACTGCGGCAGCTCGTCCAGACTCGTGCGGCGCAGGAATGCACCGATCTTCGTCACACGCGGGTCGTTGCGCGTTGCCTGGGTCACGTGGCCGCTCGTTTCCTTGTGCACGGCCATCGAACGGAACTTGTAGATGCGGAACGGCCGTCCGTCAGCGCCCTTGCGGTTCTGCGTGAAGAAAACCGGTCCCTTCGAGGTAGCCTTCACCGCGATCGATATGCCGATCATGAGCGGCGACAGCGCCAAGAGCGCGGCGGCCGCGAACAGGCGGTCGAACAGCATCTTCGGCCACATTTGCAGCGTGCTGACCGGCGAGGTCGTCAGGTTGATGGTGGCGAGCCCGGCGACATCCGTCATCGAATGATTGAAGAGCGAGATGCTGCGGGTGTCTGGAATCAAACGCAGATTCACGAAGTCATGGCGCAGCGCGTGCACGAAGCGGTAGATGGTGTGCTCTTGCGAAAGCGGCAGCGCGAGCCACACTTCGTTGATCTCTTCACGGCGCACTTTCTCGACGAGTTCGTCGAAGTCGTTGAGCACCGGCATGCGCATGGAAGCGCCCAGCGTGCTGCCTACGCCGCTCGCGTGCAATTCCTCGTCGCCGGTCGTATCGAGCAGGCAAACCGGCGTAAAACCCTGTTCGGGCGTGCTGCTGAGGTGCGCGAGCAAGGTGCGCGCGAAACCCTGCGCGCCGACGATAGCCACGGTGCGCTGGTTGAAGCCGCGGCCACGCATGGCTCTAAGGCTCAGATAGACCGCGCACTTCGCGACGACGATCAACGCGCCGGAAATCAGCGTGGAATAAGCGAACCACAGACGCGAGACCAGATCCATCCGATGCAGCGTGAACGCCAGCAAAAGCGCCGCCGCCGCCACCGCGACCCAGGCGAGCGTCACGCGTGCGAGCATCACCGGCAACGGCTTGCCGCGCCAGGCTTCGTACACGCCGAACGCCGGAAACAGCAAGAGGGCGAGCACGCAATTGAACGCGATCAGCAACTTTTCGACATCGCTGAAATCGAGCGAGGAGAAGCGCATGAAGTGCGCAATCACCCCGCCTGCGATGATCAGGAACACGTCGAGACAACGTGCCGAGCGGGCGAACATATCGCGATTTTTAGTTTGCATCTGCATTATCAGGCGCTGGGAACGGAGACGTTTTCCTGCACGCGCATGCGCGGCAGCAGGCGGTCGAATTCACGCTTCACGAGGCCGTAGCACTCGCAGGCGCGGGCTTCGAGCCCTTCGCGGTCCACCACCTTGATACAGCCGCGGCTGTGATGGATGAGGCCCGCATCGTGCAGCTTGCCCGGCTGCTTCGGTCACGCCTTCACGGCGTACGCCCAGCATATCGGCAATTAATTGTTGCGTCACTTGTAGTTCGTTGGACGCCGTACGATCGATTTCGATCAGAAGCCAGCGGCAAAGTTGCTTATTGAGCGAATGATGGCGGTTGCATGCGGCCGTCTGCGCGACTTGCGTGAGCAGCGCTTGCATATAGAGAAGCATCAGGCGGCGCAGGAAGTCGGAACGCGCGAACTGGTCGCGCAGCGCTTGCGCGCTCATGCGATACGCGAAGCCGGGGCACTGCACTTGCACGCGCGTCGGCATGGTTTCGCCGCCCGTGAGCACCGGCACGCCCGTCATGCCTTCGCGGCCGACCGCCGCGATTTCGACGGAACCGCCATCTTCCATGGTATGCAGCAACGAGATGATGGCCGTCGTCGGGAAATAGACGTGATGAATGCGCTGGCCGGAATCGCACAGCAGTTGTTCGGTGCGCAGTTGAACGAGCTCGAGATGCGGAGTCAGTGCTTGCCATTCGTGCGCCGGAAGCGCGCCAAGCAAATGGTTGCCGTGCAGGTCGGACTGGAGGGTAAGCATGGTTGTTCTCTCGTAGCTCGCGCAGTGCGCTTCACTCTTTTATTTACTGATGTGAACGTTTTCCAACACATTCCGTCCTTCACATCAGCCCCGTAGCTCCTGTGTCGCGCATGAGTTGATTTGGTTGATTGCGTGGATCGGGTGGCGACACTCTTTTAGCGAGGACTGTGCCAATGCGGCGAGCGTCAATGTGGGCGGGGCCTCAGTGCAAATCCGCCGTTTGTGATGCAGTGCAGCGAAGCGTTTTTGTTTCAGTTTTGAACATTGCTGGTCTTAGGAATACGTATGCGACCCAATACGTAGCATTGTTGCGATCCCCCCGAATGAAGGATTGGTCATATCGCATTACCGCGCGACAGGGCTCTTGGGGAGACATCAGGTTGCAAACCTTCCTTCTTTCGTAGGGAGTTTGAAAATTGATTCATCCGTGTTCCATCGGCTTCGTGGGCAAGCGAACGTGCATTCGTGGATGATTCGCTTGCTTATCCGCAAAGCCTTGCTGCGTATGTCTTTGCGACATGCAAGTCGTGCATGGTCGTGATTCGCGTTCAAGGGCAAAACGTTGCGGCTCTTGCGCGATGTGGAATCCTCACGCGATAAGCATCATGGTGAACGATCTTCATGTCGGCCGTGATGGCTTACATCGGCCCATACGAGGCTTGCACAGCATGCTTCAACGAACATCATCACGATGATTCAGCGTAAAACGTTTGCGTGACATTTGATGGTTTGGTGCTTTGCGACAACGCCGAATTACGCGGAGGGAAGAATTCAGAAATGTTTCATCGAGGACAACTTCGAGCGCTTGTGTGTCGCGTGAAGCCTTGAACACAGCGCAAAGCAGCGTGAGATTTGACTAACACACTTGGCGTGCCATGTCGCCGAGAGATTGGAGCAAGCAGAAAACCCCTTGAAATAAGGCTCGAAATGAGGGCGCCGCAAAGGGCGCATCTCATGATTCATGCTATGAAATGTTCAACAGACTATAGCGGCGAGAGGCGGCACTACGCGCGAATATGCATCTTCGAGAACATCGAAAGAGGCTTCGCAAAGCTCGCGATGTTGTCGTGAAAGCGAGCGAGCGAGACGGCATTGCATGACCATGGTCTCGCTTGCGATCTTGCGGGCGCTGGTATGCGTTTGCACGGGTATGTCGAAGCCTTGCTCGCGCATCCATTGCAGGTAGTGCGCAAGCAGTTCGAAGTTCGCGCCGAGCTGTCGCATTACGTTTGCGAAGTAGAGCTGCGTGTAAGCGTCACCGCGCGCGAGCATGGCATCGACATGTTCGGGAAAGGCAGCACGCCAGCGCGTGATCGGATTGTGCAAAGGACGTCGCAGCAAATGCGCGCACAACAGATCGGCCGATGCTTCCGCCAGGGCCGTTCCGGTAAGCGGTTCACGTACACGCTTGACGAACTCGACATGCGGGAAAAGTGTCGCGGCCAACGTGCTTGCGTCGCTGGCGGGCAAGCCCAGCACGCCGTTGTAGTCATCGCCATCGAGCAGATGGTAGCCCGTGTGATGAAAGTAGCCGAGACGCCGCGCATTGGGATCGATCACATCGATGCCGATAGTCGTCTTCGCATGCTCGCGATGGTAAGAAGCCGACCGCGTGTCGGGCAAGAAGAACGCATCCGTTTCGATCAGCACGGTGTTTGCGCGGCGCGTCTGCACGAGCGCGCGTTCTTCGAGCGAATGGAAGATCGAAAGCTCCTGCACTTGCAGGCCGTAAAGCTTTTCGATGTCTTCCGGTGTCATGCGGCCGAGCGTGAACTGGTCGTCCTCGAAGTCTTGCGCGACGCTATACGCGAGTGCCGCGCGCGGTTCGAGACCATTGCCGTGCAGAAGCTCGATCCAGAGATCGACGGGTCCCGCGCCGTCGCGCCAGATGCGCTCGCCACGATGCAACGCATGCGCGTGATGCCGCCGCGCGCGCAGGCGCAAGGGGTCGAGTTGCACGACGCGCGAACGGCCTGCGTCGGAACCCGTCACACCGCCGGTGTGGAACGCGCTCATGCGTTGACCTCTGAGCAGTAAGGACGGCGTCCGATACCGCCCGTGCGGCCGGGCATGCAGTCATTTTTGCTTTCGTTTTTTTGCGCGCCCGGGTCGCGGTCGACGGCGGTAAGCATCTCGATTTTCCCATGAAGGTGCCGCATGAAGCGAGCGCTATCGGTGCATGCGAATGCACGAAATCGCGCCGGGTGCACGGTTGCATGCACTTATGGGCGGCGAACGGTGCATCGCGGCCCGTGTATGCGGTTTTAGGTTCGAAGGCGTCTTTTTCCCCGAGACGCCTTGCGTGCGGTTGGCCTTATTTGACGGGGCTGCAAGGGCTATCGTCGGTGCGCCGCCGCACGGAATGTTGGCTCACCGGGACGTAACGTGTGATGGTCGCCACGCCGGTTTTATCCGGCCCGAGCATGGAGAATAAAACGATGAACTGGAAAGCCCTTGATTTCGAACAGCTCACTGCGCGAGAGCTTTATCTGATTCTGCGCGCACGCAGTGCGGTGTTCGTCGTCGAACAGTCGCATGTGCACCTCGATCCCGATGGCCGCGATGAAAGCGGCGTGCATGTCTTCGCAGCCGAAGACATGACTCGTTCGATGCCCGTGCTCGCCTATGCGCGCATTCACGAAGGCGACGCCGAAGACCCGGAAGTCGTCGTCGACAAGATCTTGACGAGCCCGCTGCGTCGCGGCGATGGCACCGCGCATGCGCTCATCGAACGCGTGCTCGAAGTGACCGCGGAACGTTGGCCCGGACGCGGCGTGCGTCTCACGGCGCCTGTGAGTCTGCGCGGCTTTTACGAAGCGTTCGGCTTTCGCAAGACCGAAGGTCCGTTCCTCGAACACGGCATGCCGTACATCGGCCTGACGCGAAAGAGCCGTCAGACGGCGCGCGAAACGGCGAGCGCCAGCAAGGCGCAACTGCACGCCAACACCTACGAGTTGCTGTAAGCAGCTTTGCGCGCGCTGCTCGGCCGTTCAGGCGGCGCGCGCTCCAACGAATTCCACGCTGTAAAAACGAAAGGCAATCCAGGACACGCGCGCCGACCAAGGTCGCGCGTGCCGAACCCACATGCGAATAGTCCATCTAGCCAACCACGCACAGACGATTGGCAACGGCACCGTCAACATGATGGTGGATCTCGCCTGCATGCAGGCGCGCATGGGGCAGGAGGTAATCGTGGCGTCATCCGGCGGCGGATTCGAGCCGCTCTTGCGACGTCACGGCATCACGCATATTCCGTTGCAACAGTCGCGCCAGCCTTGGCGCGTCCCTTCGATGATCGCGGGCTTCAATCGCCTTATCGACCGATTCGATCCCGATATCGTGCACGCGCACATGATGACGGGCGCATTGATCTCGCGGTTTGGCAGCATGCGCCGCCGCTTCGCGCTCGTCACGACCGTGCACCATGAATTGCAGAAGAGCGCGTCGCTAGTGCGCTCGGGCGATCGCATGGTCGCCGTGAGCGATGCGGTCGCGAAGGATCTCGTCGCCCGCGGTATCGGGGCCGAGCGGCTTTCGGTCGTGCGCAATGGTGCGATAGGCGCGCCGCGGCTCGTGTGCCGTCCCGCGCCGAAACCCCTGCGTTTGAAGCATCCGAACGTAGTTTGCGTGGCGGGGATGTATCGAAGAAAGGGTATTACCGATTTGCTGCATGCATTCGCGCTGTTGCGCGAGCAATCGATGCACGACCGGGAATTCATACCGGAGCCGCATTTGTACCTGGTAGGCGACGGGCCCGATCGCAGCGCGATGGAAACGCTCGCCGCCGAGCTAGATCTGGGCGCGACGGTGCATTTCACCGGCTTCGTCGCGGACCCGCGTCCGTATCTCGCCGAAGCCGATGTCTTCGCGTTGCTGTCGCTTCAGGACCCGAGTCCGCTCGTGATCGCCGAGGCGCGCGAGGCAGGGTGCGCGATCGTTGCCACGCGTATCGGCGGTATCCCCGAATTACTCGATGGCGGCGCGGCGGGCGTGCTCGTGCCCGATGGAAATCCGGCCGAGGCGGCGGCGAAACTGCGCTGGCTGCTGCTCGACTCGCAGGCGCGCGGCCAACTGTCGGCGCGCGCGCGACAGAATCTGCATCAGCTTTCAGTCGAGCGCGTAAGCAACGAATACCTGACGATCTATCAGGAAACGCTCGCGGAACGCGCTTCGCAACGGCCGCGTGCGATGCCGGTCGGCCCGCGTCGCACGCGCGCGCCCGATGGCGCCGTATGAGCGAATAGACCGACGAATGAACTAAGTGGTGCACGACGAAAACGCGCATACGTACCGCATAAAGCGCGCGAGTGTCATACAAAAGGGGTATCGAATCGGGCGAGCGTTCGCGGTCGCACAGAACGCATACGAGATGCTTGCTCAAATGCTTGCATGACCGGTTCGCATTTCGGACGGACCGCAAAAAAACGCTCGCGCCGCGCTGCGACGTCGCCATTCTTCAGTTTCCCTGACGAATGCCGGCGCGCGCGCGGCGCGAGTGCAGCACTCAGGGCATGCAGCAAGAAGGGCGGCGACGTGGCGATTGCACCCCGTCAGAGGGAATACCCTGTCAGGAAATTCCCAACTGGTTTTCGGTGCAACGAAGACGCAACGTATCAGGCACGACGACCGGACCAGTCGGTTGTCGCCGTGCCTCGGCGCCTCTGAGCAAACAGCGTGTTCACGACGAACACACATGGCTACGGACAGGCGACAAAGGGGAGAAGCGAGATGGATGAAAACAAAGAGCGATCGCTGGTGGCGAAGGTCATGGACGGACTCGTCTCAGGGATCGTCGAGCAGAAATATGGGGCGATATTGCCGCCGCAGGACATCCTCTCGAAGGAGTTCGACGTAAGTCGGACCGTCATGCGTGAGGCGCTCTCCATGCTGCTCGCGCGGCATATGCTGGACGTGCGGCCGAAAACCGGCACGCGCATCCGGCCGATGAGCGACTGGCGCCTGATCGACGAAGATGTCGTAAGCTGGCGTTTTCGCGCGAAGCCCGATCAGACGTTTCTGCGCGATGTAATCGAATTCCGCATGCTGATCGAGCCCCGTGCCGCCGCGCTGGCAGCAGCCCGCGCGACGCCCGACGAGATCGCCGGCATTCGCGATGCCTTCGACGCGCTTTCGCAATTGCAGGTTGGCGAGCCGGAATATCAGGCCGCCGACGAAGTGCTGCATACGCGTATCGTGGCGGCGAGCGGCAATCAGTTCTTTCGCCAGATGACGGCGATCGTGCGCGGTGCGCTCGTCACGGTGAATCCGATCGTCGACGGCATCGAGTCGGTGCGTGAAGCGACGCTCGCGGCGCAGCGGCTCGTGGTCGAAGCCATCGAATCGAAAGATACCGATGCAGCCGAACGCGCGACGCGCGCACTCGTCGACCTCGCGGCGGAAGAAGTGGGCCGCGCGTTCTCGCTCGAGCGCTCGAGCCCGCAGTATCCGGCGCAGCCGCCGAGCGTGAATGCTCCGGCAGGCGCGTAACGGCGTCCGTATCGCGCGAAAAGCCGGGACCTGTCCCGGCTTTTTGCATTTGGCCGCGCGGTTCCTTGAGGCACAATGCCTCCCACGATGAACATCTCGCGGGAGACCGGCTTTGAGCAATACCGAAACGAACACGACGACGAACACGGGAAAGACGAACGCGATCCGCTGGGGCATCGTGGGTGCGGGACGCATTGCACGGCGCTTTGCCGAAAGCCTGGGGCATGTCGATGGCACGGCACTCGCGGGCGTCTGGTCACGACGCGCCGAACCCGCTCGCGCGCTGGCGGCACCGCATGGCGCGCGCGCCTTCGACGACCTCGACGCCATGTTCGGCGAGATCGACGCGGTCTATATCGCGACCATGCAGGACAGTCATCCCGAATACGCGCTGCGTGCCTTCGCGGCGGGCAAGGCCGTGCTCTGCGAGAAACCGGCCGCCGTGAACGCGCGCACCTTGCAGACCATGATCGACGCCGCGCGCGCGTCCAAGCTGCTTTTCATGGAAGCGATGAAGCCGCCGTTCTATCCGCTTTATCGCCGTTTGCGCGAGCATCTTGCGCGCGATCCCATCGGCGAGATCGGACTCGTGCGCGCGGGCTGTTCGATAGCCGGCGTGCCGCTCGATCATCCGTCGTTCTCACTCGAAGCGGGCGGCGGCGCGTTGCTCGATATCGGCGTCTACGAAGCGTTTCTGGCGGTCGACTGGCTCGGCGAGGCGCTCGACGTGCAGACGATCGGCCGCGTGGGCGAAACGGGCGTGGATGTCTTCGCGAGCCTCAACGTGCGCCACGAGCGCGGCATCGCGCAGATATTCTGCGGGCTCGATCTGCAAGGTCGTGGCGATGCACTCATCGGCGGCACTCAAGGCACGGTGACGATCCACGAGAACTGGTGGAACCCGGCGCGCGCGAGCATCGTTTATACGGACGGACGCCGCGTCGAACTCGACGAGCCTTTCAGCGGCGGCGGCCTGAACTACGAGACCGCGCACTTCTGCGAGCTGCTGCGCGCGGGCGCCATCGAAAGCCCGATCATGCCGCACGCCATGTCGATGCGCATGATCGCCATCATCGATGCCGCGCGGCGCGATCTGAACGTGCGCTTCCCGTTCGAGGCAGATTAGCGTTCGTCGCCCGTGCAGCTCAATGCCGGCCCGGCAGCGCGAGGCGTCTTTCGAACCTGCGCTGCACGAATTCCAGCACGCTGCAGAGCACCCAATAGACGAACGCCGCCGCGAGATAAAGCGGCAACGGCTGATACGTCGCCGCGATCACTTCCTGCGCGCTGCGCAGCAACTCCGTCACGGTGATGACCGAGACGAGCGACGTATCCTTGATCAGGCTGATGAGACTGTTCGACAAACTCGGCACCGCAATGCGCAAGGCTTGCGGCCCGACCACGTAACGCAGCGTCTGGGCGCGCGACAAACCGAGACTGTAGGCGGCGAGCCATTGCCCGTTGGGGATGCCGAGAATCGCGCCGCGCATGCTTTCCGAAAGATACGCCGCCACGTTCGCCGACAGCGCGATCACGCCCGCGGGCGTCGGGTCGAGCGAGATGCCGAGGCTCGGCAGGCCGTAGTAAATCACGAAGATCTGCACGAGCAGCGGCGTGCCGCGCATCACGCTCACATAGCAGCGGCCGATGGCGACGAGCGCGCGGCTGCGGCTGATGCCCATCAACGCCAGGACGACGCCCGCGATGAGTCCGAAGAACATCGAATAGAGCGCGAACTTGATCGTCAGTAGCGCGCCTTGCGCCAGCACCGGGGCCGATTGAACGAGCAGGGAGGTCGTGGACATGAACGGGGAAGCAGGAAGGAGAGCGGGCAGGTTGCCGCGCAAAGCGCACATCATAAACCGCGCGCGAAAAAGACAAGGGCGACACCGTCAGACGATGCCGCCCTCGAGCCGCGCGTTACGCTCGTAACGTCCGCAACGCCTTTCGGCGCGCGGGAACGAGGCTTACTTCGCGGGCTTGGTCACGTCGATACCGAACCACTTCTGCGAGATCTTCGTGAACGTGCCGTCCTGTTCGAGCTGGGTCATGGCGTCGTCGATCGCCTTCGCGAACTTCGGGTTGCCCTTCTTGAACGGAATGCCGGACGGGCTGCCCTTGTCGAGATTCGTGCCCGTGCGCAGCGGCAGTTGCGAGTTCTTCAGCAGATAGGCGAGCATCAGACGGTCGTTGAGCGCGGCGTCCAGACGGCCGGCTGCCAGATCGCGCAAATATTCGGGCGCGCCCGGATACGTCTTCACATCGATACCCGGCACCGACTTCGCCATGTCCATGTAGTTCGTGCCGAGACCGACGCCGAGCTTCTTGCCCTTCAGTTCGTCGAGCGACTTGAATTCGCGCTTGTCATCCGCGCGCTGGATCAGCTGCGCGTTCGAGTACGTGTAGGCGGGCGAGAAGTCGAGCGTGGCCTTGCGCGCATCGGTGATACCGACTTGATTTACGATCACGTCGAACTTGCCAGCCTGCAGGCCCGCGATGATGCCGCTCCACTCCGTCGTCACGAACTCGGGTTTCACGCCGAGCTTGGCGGCAACCGCCTTGGCGATATCCACGTCGTAACCGACCAGCTCGCCTTGCGGCGACTTCGAGTTGAACGGGGGGAAGGTGCCTTCCAGACCGACGCGCAGCGTGCCGCGTTGCTTGACGGAATCGAGCAGGTCTTCGGCATGCGCCGCAGCCGACAGGGACGCGCCGATCAGACCGGCGACGAGCACTTTCTTGAGCGTGGACAGTTTCATCGTGTTTTATTCCTCTTGAATGGCATCGCGACGGCGAGCCGTGCTTTGCAGGTGCGGCATCATAGATAAAAGGCAAGCGATGCGTAAGATCGTTTGCTTATTTCCATATTCCTACGCAAGGGCTTCGACGCACTCGCGCACGAGCGCCGGTCCCTTGTAGATCAGCCCCGTATAAATCTGCACGAGCGATGCTCCCGCCGCGAGCTTTGCGCGCGCGTCCTCGCCCGAGAAAATCCCGCCCACGCCGATGATCGGCACATCCGCGCCCAGTTCGGCGCGCAGCTTGCGGATCACCTCGTTGGACGCATCGAAGACGGGGCGGCCCGACAGGCCTCCGGTTTCCTCGCCGTGCCGCATGCCGCTGACGGCGGTGCGCGAGAGCGTGGTGTTGGTGGCGATCACGCCGTCGATACCGTGCGTAAGGACGGTTCCGGCGATCGACTTGATCTGCTCGTCGTCGAGATCGGGCGCGATCTTGAGCGCGAGCGGCACGAGCTTGCCGTGAAGATCGGACAGACGCTGCTGCTTGTCCTTGAGCGCGCCGAGCAGCGAATCCAGTTCGCCCGCGCCCTGTAGCTGCCGCAGATTCTTCGTGTTCGGCGACGAGATATTGATCGTCACGTAGCTCGCGAACGGATAGACGCGTTCGAGGCAGTACAGATAGTCATCGGCGGCGCGTTCGATCGGGGTATCGGCGTTCTTGCCGATATTGAGCCCCAGGACGCCGCGATAGCGCGCCGCCTGCACGTTGGCGACGAACTGTTCGACGCCGCCGTTGTTGAAGCCCATGCGGTTGATCAACGCGCCCGCTTCCGGCAGCCGGAAAATGCGCGGCCGCGGGTTGCCCGACTGCGCGCGCGGCGTGACCGTGCCCACTTCGATGAAGCCGAAGCCGAGCGCCGCCAGTCCGTCGATGCACGCGCCGTCCTTGTCCAGTCCCGCCGCGAGACCGACGGGATTGCGGAACGCGAGGCCCATCACGTTGCGCGGCGAGTCGGGGCCGCGTTTGGCAAGCATGCCGGCGAGTCCGGTGCGGCCGGCCGCGCCCAGCATGCGCAGGGTGAGGTGATGAGCGTCTTCCGCGTCCATCTTGAACAGATGCGAGCGCGCGAGCGGGTAAAGGGAGCTGAACACGAAGTGAACGCCTGCGACGGCGAGTTTTTTTAAGACCCGCTATTTTAGCGGCTTTGCAGAGGGCGCCGGAGTGGATGGTTGCGGCGCGAGTTTTGTCGGCAAGGTGCGGCGATTCGGGGAAGCGGTTGTTTCCTGCCGATGGGGCTTTCCGAGCGTCAAGCGCAAGGTTGCCGCGCGCGAGGCGCTTGCTACTTCGGCTGACTCACGTTGTGGATGCGGCCCGGCATCGGCAAGGTTCCGGCGGAAAGCGTCGTTGCGGGATCGAGCGGTGACCAGCGGCCATCGATCAGCCCTTCCAGCGGCCGGAAGTTGGCCTTGTACGCCATCTTTTCGCTTTCGCGAATCCAGTAGCCGAGATACACGTGCGGCAAGTCGAGGCTCTTCGCCTGCTCGATCTGCCAGAGGATGTTGAACGTGCCGAAGCTCGTGTGCGGCAGGCCCGGCTCGAAGAACGTGTACACGGACGAAAGCCCGTCGCCGAGAATGTCGATCATGCTGATCATGCGCAATGCGCCGGGCGTGTCCGCGTTGCCCGGCTCGCGGAATTCGACGAGCCTCGAGTTGATCCTGCTTTGCAGCAAAAACTGTTCGTACTGGTCGCGGCTGTCGCGATCCATGCCGCCACCCGCGTGCCGCGCCGATTGATAGCGCATATAAAGCGCGTAGTGCTCTTCGTCGTAATGCAGCGGCGCGACGCTCGCGACGAGATTGCCGTGCTGCTTCCAGACGCGCCGTTGCGTGCGGTTCGGGGCGAAGCGCGCCACCGGCACGCGCACCGGCACGCAGGCACGGCAACCGTCGCAATACGGGCGATACGTGAACACGCCCGAACGCCGGAAGCCGGCTTTGACGAGTTCGGTGTAGACGTCGGAATTGATGAGATGGCTGGGCGTCGCGACTTGCGAGCGTGCCACGCGTCCTTCCAGATAACTGCAAGGATAGGGCGCTGTTGCATAGAATTGCAGCGCGGAAAGCGGTGACAGCGGCAGCTCGTTCGGATGTGTCACGTTGGCGGCTCTCGTCTCGCGGGCGTCTCGTCGTTGCTGGTTTCTGGTTGCCTGGTTGATGCCTGTCCGGTGCCTGGTTCCGTTCCGGTGTCCTTGCGTCGTCGTCTAGCGCTCGATCAGTTCCGCGAGAACCGATTTATCGAAACGCCAGGGAATCGGCGCATCTTCGACCGCGTGACGCAGATGCGTGACAAACGCGCGGCGGCCGATCTCGCGGCCGCCCAGCGACGCCAGATGCGCCGTATTCTGCTGACAGTCTATCATCCCAATTTTATGGCGGCGCAAGTGCGCGACGAGCGCGGCGAGGGCGATTTTCGAGGCATCGGTCTTGTGCGCGAACATCGATTCGCCGAAGAACATCTTGCCGAACGACACGCCATAAAGCCCGCCGACGCGCCGCCCGTCGAACCACGTTTCGACGCTGTGCGCCTTGCCCGCGCGATGCAGCGTCGAGTACGCCTCAACGATTTCGGAAGTGATCCACGTGCCGCGCTGACCGTCGCGCGGCGTGTCGGCGCACGCGTGCATCACGGCGGCGAAGTCGTCGTCCACGCGCACTTCCCAGAGCGGCTCGCGCGACACGCGTTTGAGCGTCTTGCGCAGCGAATCGGAGACCTTGAACTCGTCCGGAACCAGCACCATGCGTGGATCGGGACTCCACCACAGCACGGGCTGACCGTCCGAATACCACGGAAAGATGCCGCGCCGGTAGGCATCGACGAGACGCGCGGGCAAGAGCTCCGCGCTCGCGGCGAGCAAACCCGGCGCGCCGCTCAATGCGCCGAGCGCGCGCTCGACGGGCGGGAACGGATCGTCGTCGGCGAGCCAGGGAACCATGGTCGAAGCGGTCGATGCGCGAGGCGCTCAGCCTTCGCGCAGCGTGCGGAAGATGTCGCCCGTGTGCAGCGTGAAGTTGCCCGCGGCGCGGTCGGCGAAGAAGAAACGCAGCGTCTGGCCGACGGTCGGAAAGGCGATCTCGTCCCACGGAATCTCGCTTTCCTCGAAGAGACGCACTTCGAGACTTTCCTCGCCGGCGTCGATTTCGATATCGAGCAGACGCGCGAGATAGAACAGATGCACCTGATGCACGTGCGGCACGTTGAGCAGCGTGAAAAGACTTTGAATCTCGACGCGCGCGCCTGCTTCCTCGAGCGTTTCGCGCGATGCGCCTTCGCTCGTGGTCTCGTCCATTTCCATGAAGCCTGCCGGCAAGGTCCAGTAGCCGTAGCGCGGCTCGATTGCCCGGCGGCACAAGAGCACCTTGTCGTCCCACACCGGCACCGTGCCGACGACGTTGCGCGGATTCTGGTAGTGAACGGTGCCGCAACTGCCGCAGACGAAGCGCTCGCGGTTGTCGCCAGGCGGGACCGAAAGGGCGACCTCGTGGCCGCAGACGGAACAGAATTTCATGGAAATGGACGTGGGAAGTGTGGTGCGAGTGTATCACCGGCTTGGGGGTCGTCATGAAGGGCGGGTGAGGCGGAAAGCGGGGGCGTGATCGGTTGGTCGGGCGGAACTCGCGCAGGCGACGCGAACGAAGTGAACGAAGCGAACGAAGTGAACGAAGTGAACGAAGCGAACGAAGCGAACGAAGCGAACGAAGCGAACGAAGCGAACGAAGCGAACGAAGCGAACGAAGCGAACGAAGCGAACGAAGCGAACGAAGCGAACGAAGCGAACGAAGCGAACGAAGCGAACGAAGCGAACGAAGCGAACGAAGCGAACAACACGAACAACACGAACGACCGCGAACGACGCGAACGACCGCGAACGACGCGAACGACCGCAAACGCCAGAGCGCTTCGCCTCACCGCCCATCTCGCTACAATGGTTGACTGACGTTGCCAGCTACTCCCCATTCACGATTGACGGGCGCATCGCTCCGTACGAACTCCATGTCCACTTCTCCTCGTCCCCCGATGCTCGCGACCGCGCAAGCGCTCGGCCTTCTCCTCGACGCCGCGCATCGGGTCGATGGCACCGAGCGCATCGATACGCTCGATGCCGCGGCGTCGCTCGGCCGCGTTCTCGCCGCCGATGTCACGTCGCCGCTAGACGTTCCGCCAATGCACACCAGCTCGATGGACGGTTACGCCGTCCGCGCCGCCGATCTCGCCGGCGCAAGCGAGGCCGCGCCGCGCGCGCTGCCGGTGTCGCAACGCATTCCGGCTGGCCACGCCGCCACGCCGCTCACGGCAGGCACGGCCGCGCGCATCTTCACCGGCGCGACGGTGCCTCCGGGCGCCGATACCGTCGTCATGCAGGAAATGGCGCGTGCGGCGGACGACGGCAGCGTCGCGTTCGCGCACGCGCCCGCAGCTGGCGAATGGATCACGCAACAAGGCGCGGACATCCGCGGCGGTTCGGCGATCCTGCCTGCGGGCACGCGCCTCACGCCGCAAGCGTTGGGTCTCGCGGCATCGGTCGGTTGCGGCGCGCTCGATGTCGTGCGGCGCGTGCGCGTCGCCATCTTCTTTACCGGCGACGAACTGCGCATGCCCGGCGAGCCGCTCGCGCCCGGCGCCATCTACAACTCGAATCGCTTCGTGCTGCGCTCGCTGCTTGCGAAACTCGGTTGCGACGTGACCGACCTCGGGATCGTGCCGGATCGTCTCGACGCAACGCGCGAAACCCTGCGCCGCGCGGCCGGGGAACACGATCTGATTCTGACGTGCGGCGGGGTATCGGTCGGCGAGGAAGATCACGTGAAACCGGCGGTGGAAGCCGAAGGACGCATCGCCATGTGGCAGATCGCGATGAAGCCCGGCAAGCCGCTCGCGTTCGGCAACGTGCGACGTTCGGATGCCGCACTCGGCGAAGCATATTTCATCGGCCTGCCGGGAAATCCGGTGTCGAGCTTTTGCACCTTCTTGCTGTTCGTGCGGCCGTTCCTGCTGCGGCTGGCAGGCGCGAGCGACGTCGCGCCGCGCGTCTACTCGATGCGTGCCGACTTCAGCCAAAAGAAGGGCGACCGCCGCAACGAGTTCCTGCGCGCGCGCGTGAACGACGCGGGCGGCCTCGATCTCTTTCCCAATCAAAGCAGCGCCGTGCTGACTTCGACCGTGTGGGGCGACGGCCTCATCGACAATCCGCCGGATCACGCCATCCGCGCGGGCGAGACGGTGCGCTTCATTCCCTTTTCAGAGTTGATGCGGTAGAAGGCCATCAAATGCATATCGAACTGAGATTTTTTGCGAGCGTGCGCGAAGCGCTGGGTGTCGCGAACGAGACGGTCAGCGTGCCGGACACCGTCGTGAATGTCGGCGATGTACGCGCCTGGCTGCGCATGCGCGGCGGCGCGTGGGCCGAAACGCTCGCCGAAGGCCGTGCGTTGCGCATGGCCTGCAATCACGTCATGACGGACCCGTCGCAGCGCATCACGGATGGCTGCGAAGTGGCGTTTTTCCCGCCGGTCACGGGCGGTTGACATGACGATCGTGCGCGTACAGGAGGCGGATTTCGATCTCGGCGCGGAAGTCGCCGCGCTGCGAGCGGGCAATCCGAAAGTGGGCGCGGTGGCGTGCTTCGTCGGCACGGTGCGCGACTTGAACGAAGGCAGCGCGGTCGAGACGATGGAGCTCGAGCACTATCCCGGCATGACGGAGAAATCGCTGCACGAGATTGCCGAGTCGGCGCGTGCGCGCTGGCCTGGGTCGGACGTGCTGATCGTACATCGCGTGGGAAAACTGAGGCCGCTCGATCAGATCGTGCTGGTCGCAACCACGGCGATGCATCGCGGCGAGGCGTTCGAATCGTGCGCCTTCGTCATGGACTACTTGAAAACGCAGGCGCCGTTCTGGAAGAAGGAAAAAACCGACGCGGGCGAGCGCTGGGTCGATGCGCGCGAATCGGATGATACGGCGCTGGCTCGCTGGCAAAAGCCGAAAAGCTAAAGCGCGGCGATGGTCTTAGGAAAAGGCGACGATCCGCGGACAAGTCAAACCGCTTACCGCGTGACTAGCGAGACAAAAGCGGCACGCGAAATCGCGCTAAGAGCGCTCGCAAACGGGTAAAAGCCAAAAACCTTGGGCGGCAAGACAAGCGTGATCGGCGAGGAAGAACGCCGCGAGCGTCACTCCGTATCCGCCGAACGTCCCACGAATCTCGCTGGAAACGCTTCCGCCGATGGCTGCGCCGCGAAACGCGGCTCTTCCCGGCCGCCGGTGCGCTGCCGTTTGAGCGCCGCGAGAAGTTCCTGCTGCGCGTCGGGAATCTTGTAATCCCAGCCGAACTTGCTCAATTGCAAACTGTGCGCGATCCGCAGTGCCGGTTCCATGAACTGCACGGCGGCGGCCGGCTCGTAACGCGCGTCCACGGTGTCGAGAAAGAGCGTAAGCCAGCGTGCGAAATGCTCGGGCGCGATACCTTCGAGCGGCCGATGCGCCTCTTGCACATTCCCGCGATACTGCTTCGTTCCCAACACGAGGCTCGACCAGAAGGTCGTCATTTTAGCGAGATGCTCGTCCCAGCGGCCCGTCAGTTCGCGCGAAAAGATCGGGCCGAGCAGGGGATCGTCATCGACACGGCGATAAAACGTCTCCACGAGCGTCCGGATGTTGGCTTCGTCCGGTTCCGCAAAGCGAGCCGGGCGGGCAGATGATTCGTGAAGGGTCATGGCAAATAAATGTTATGCGGATGCTTACACGCAAGCGTCAGCACATTATGCTGACGATAGGCGCTGTTTTGTCGCAAAATGTCGCGTCTTGAACAGCGATAATCCGACCGGTCGTTCAATTTTTCGTGGCAGGCCGCGTCAGGATGTTAGACCTTATGTGCGCGTTGAGGTCATTGTCGCTGGCGCGCGCACGGTGTTTTTCCGCGCATCCCGCGTCGCGCCGCTTTCGCCGTCTGCTCTTCGTTTGCCCGCGTGCCTCTGGCTCCGTTGTTCTCGATGCGCGTGTTCCGCGCACAAAATCATCGTGACATCATGCGACTGACCGACTACACCGACTACACCCTGCGCGTCCTGCTTTATCTTGCCGTGCGCCCGTCCCGCCTTTCGACCATCGGCGAGATATCCGAGGCGTATGGCATCTCGCGAAATCATCTGATGAAAATAGTCCAACAATTGGGCGAACTCGGCTGGGTGGAAACGGTGCGAGGGCGTCATGGCGGACTGCGGCTTGGCGAGCGCACGCCTTATCTGACGATCGGCGAGATCGTGCGAACAATGGAAAGCGACTTCGACATCGTCGGTTGTTTTTCGCGCGACAAGGCACACCGGCAATGCGTGATTCAGTCGGCCTGCTTGTTGCGCGGCGTCTTCGCGACGGCGCGCGATGCCTTCCTTGCGGAACTCGACAAGCATACGGTCGGCGAACTCGCGCGTCCGGCGGATGAGCTCTCGCAGTTGCTTGGCATCGTGAGCGTGATTCCGGTATCGGTCGAGCGCATGCAAAGCTCGTCTGCCTGACGCGCGGTTAAGTCCTGCACGCGGCCGGACGGTGAACGGAAACCGGACGGACAGGTCATTCTCATGCGTCGACCCTCGCGCGGGCTTTCTCGAAATCAAGCGAAAAAGTGCGCGCAAACGGCTAAACGAGGCTTGAAACCGGCCAAAAGCGCCTCATTTCGGTCGTATTCGAATTGGAGCTTTCAATAATGAGAATCGACAAACTCACCACCAAATTTCAGGAAGCGCTGTCAGACGCGCAAAGTCTGGCGGTCGGTCACGACAACCAGTATATCGAACCGGTTCACTTGCTTGCCGCGCTGATCGCGCAGCAGGACGGTTCCGCGCGCTCGCTCATGTCGCACGCGGGCGTGCAGGTTCAGGCACTGCAAAACGCGCTCAACGACGCGATGAATCGTTTGCCGCAAGTGCAAGGCACGGACGGCAACGTGCAGGTCAGCCGCGATCTCGCGGGCCTGCTCAACAACGCCGATAAAGAAGCACAGAAACTCAACGACACCTACATCGCGAGCGAAATGTATCTGCTCGCGGTCGCGGACGACAAAGGCGAAGTGGGCCGCGTGGCCCGCCAGCATGGTCTTACGCGCAAGGCGCTCGAAGCCGCGATCAACGCGGTTCGCGGCGGCGCGCAGGTCGATAGCCAGGACGCCGAAAGTCAGCGCGAGGCGCTCAAGAAGTACACCGTCGACCTGACCGAGCGCGCCCGCGCAGGCAAGCTCGATCCGGTGATCGGCCGCGATGACGAAATCCGCCGTTCGATCCAGATTCTGCAACGCCGCACCAAGAATAATCCGGTGCTGATCGGCGAACCGGGCGTCGGCAAGACGGCTATCGTCGAAGGACTGGCGCAGCGTATCGTCAACGGCGAAGTGCCCGAAACGCTCAAGGGCAAGCGCGTGCTGTCGCTCGACATGGCGGCGCTGCTCGCGGGCGCGAAGTACCGCGGCGAGTTCGAGGAGCGCCTGAAGGCCGTGCTGAGCGATATCGCCAAGGACGAAGGCATGACCATCGTCTTCATCGACGAAATTCATACGATGGTCGGCGCGGGCAAGGCCGAAGGCGCAATGGACGCGGGCAACATGCTCAAGCCGGCGCTTTCGCGCGGCGAATTGCATTGCATCGGCGCGACCACGCTCGACGAATATCGCAAATACATCGAGAAGGACGCGGCGCTCGAGCGGCGTTTCCAGAAAGTGCTGGTCGACGAACCTTCGGTGGAAGCGACCATCGCGATCCTGCGCGGCTTGCAGGAAAAGTACGAGTTGCATCACGGCGTGGAGATCACGGACCCGGCTATCGTCGCGGCGGCGGAGTTGTCGCATCGCTATATCACGGACCGTTTTCTGCCGGACAAGGCGATCGATCTGATCGACGAAGCGGCGTCGCGCATCAAGATGGAAATCGATTCGAAGCCCGAAGAGATGGACAAGCTCGACCGCCGTCTCATCCAGTTGAAGATCGAACGCGAGGCCGTGAAGAAGGAGAAGGACGAGGCATCGCAGAAGCGTCTGCAACTCATCGAGGAAGAAATCGACCGGCTCAATCGCGAATATTCGGATCTCGAAGAAATCTGGACCGCCGAAAAGGCCGCCGTGCAGGGCAGCGCGCAGCTCAAGGAAGAGATCGAGAAGGCGCGTGCGGACATCGCGCGTTTGCAGCGCGAAGGCAAGCTCGAGAAAGTGGCCGAACTGCAATACGGCAAGCTGCCCGAACTCGAAGCGCGTCTCAAGCAAGTGACGCAGGCCGAGTCGCAGGAGCAGAACAACCCGACGCGTCCGCGTCTTTTGCGCACGCAAGTGGGCGCCGAGGAAATCGCGGAAGTGGTGTCGCGTTCCACGGGCATTCCGGTCTCGCGCATGATGCAGGGCGAGCGCGAGAAGTTGTTGCAGATCGAGGGCAAGCTGCACGAGCGTGTGGTCGGTCAGGACGAAGCCATCGGCGCGGTGGCCGACGCGATTCGCCGTTCGCGCGCGGGTCTGTCCGATCCGAACCGTCCGTATGGCTCGTTCCTGTTCCTGGGGCCGACGGGCGTCGGCAAGACGGAACTGTGCAAGGCGCTGGCCGCGTTCCTGTTCGATTCGGAAGATCATCTCATTCGTATCGACATGAGCGAGTTCATGGAGAAACACAGCGTCGCGCGTCTGATCGGTGCGCCGCCGGGATACGTCGGCTATGAAGAAGGCGGTTATCTCACCGAAGCCGTGCGTAGAAAGCCGTACAGCGTGATCCTGCTCGATGAGATCGAGAAGGCGCATCCGGACGTCTTCAACGTGCTCCTGCAAGTGCTCGACGATGGCCGCATGACCGATGGACAAGGCCGCACCGTCGACTTCAAGAACACGGTGATCGTGATGACGTCGAACCTCGGTTCGCATGTCATCCAGAGCATGGTCGGCGAACCGCACGAAGCGGTGAAGGACGCCGTCTGGGAAGAGGTGAAGCTGCATTTCCGGCCGGAATTCCTGAACCGGATCGACGACGTGGTGGTGTTCCACTCGCTGGATCGCGCGAATATCGAATCGATCGCGATGATTCAGTTGCAGCGTCTGCACGACCGCCTGGCCAAGCTCGACATGCAGTTCGACGTGTCGGATGCGGCGCTCGAACAGATCGGCAAGGTCGGCTACGACCCGGTGTTCGGCGCGCGGCCGTTGAAGCGCGCGATTCAGCAGGAGATCGAGAATCCGGTCGCCAAGCTGATTCTGGCTGGCAGGTTCGGACCCAAGGACGTCATTCCGGTCGATATCAAGGACGGGAAGTTCGTGTTCGACCGCGTAGTGCACTAAAGGCGGTTGATCGCTGCTTGTTCTTCGGCGGCGATTTCTAAAGGGCGATGGGTGATCCATCGCCCTTTTTGTTTGGCGGCAGCGGGAACGATCGATGACGCCAACGCCGCGGCCCGCAAAACAAAAACCCCGCAAGGCGACCGCTTGCAGGGTCCAACACAAACGCGATGAATCAGACTCAGCCTTGTTTCGGCGCTTCGTTCTTGCCGAAGAGACCCGCCAGGCCGCCTAGCGATCCGAGCACACTCGACAGATCCATCTGGCCATTGGCGGGCACTTCGCCGTTCGGCGTCGCGCGGTCGACGATATGCGGAAGCACCGCCGCGAGCATGCCCGACAACTGATCGCTCGACACGCCGGCTTTCTGCGCGAGCGCACCGACGTTGTCCGAGCCGAGCGCGTTGTTCAGCGTGT
This sequence comes from Caballeronia sp. LZ001, assembly GCF_031450875.1. NCBI lineage: Bacteria > Pseudomonadati > Pseudomonadota > Betaproteobacteria > Burkholderiales > Burkholderiaceae > Caballeronia > Caballeronia sp. LZ001. The sequence goes on from NZ_JARTVX010000004.1 coordinate 4,909,096, forward strand.
CCGGGCTGATGGGCTTGTTTTCGCCCGTGCCGATCCATGACGACACGATGTCGCCCGCGCCCGCCTGATGAAAGCGCTGGATCAGCCCCGCGATACCGCCCGGCTGATTGTTGACGAATTCGAGCGCCGCCGTGATCAGCGCAGCCTGGCCGGATTGACCGGGTTGGCCGCCTTGTTGCGACGAGTTGCCGAGGGTGGAGGCGAGGATATCGATTAGGCTCATGGCAGTCTCACTACGAGAAGTTGCGGGGTGGGGTGGCTCGCGTGACGCGCTTGCATCGTGCGAAGAGAGCGAAACGCGAGCTTTGAGACGAAGTACTTGAGGTTGAAGGGCGATGGCATGATGCGGTTGGCCGTCGCCTGCTCGCCTCGATCTTTTCTAACTTTTATTGACTGGCAGCCGCGGCGCTCGCGGCCTTGTCTTTCTTGCTCTTGCGCTTCGAAGGCTTCGCATCGCTTGCCGCGGCGGGTGCCGTCGTCGCTGCCGGCGCCGCGCTTGCAGCCGCCGCCGCGCTTGCGGCCTTGGACTTGCGCGAACTCTTTTTCGTAGCCGAAGCAGGTGTGGCGGTAGCCGGCGCTTGCGGCGTGGCGGCTGGCGTTTGCGCGGTGGTGGCCGCGGGCGAGGTTGCCGCCGTGGCGGCTGTCGACGATTTGACCGTCGAGTTGGACGGCGCGGCGCCTTGCGTGCTGCTCACGGCGGGCTTCGTGGTCTTGCCCGTGGGCGGCTGCGACGATCCGCCGATGGTCAGACCGTTCTCCTCGAGCTTGGCCACGGACTTCGTTCCAAGACCCTTCACGCGCGTCGCGAGATCGTCGGCGTCCTTGAACGGGCCGTTCTTCGCGCGCTCGTCGACGATCGCTTTCGACTTCACCGGACCCAAGCCCTTCACGGAATCGAGCGCGGCTTGATCGGCCGTATTGACATCGACCGCGGCAAACGCGGTTCCGACGGACAGCATCAACGCAAAGCACAGCATCAGCAGCTTTTTCAGCATGACGGCACTCCAGGCAATGGAAAAGAATGATGAATCGATGCGTCCGGGCTTACGACAGAATAACGACTTTGCCGTTAAGCATAGGGCAAAAACAAGTCCCGAACGATGACGGCTCGCATTGTGCACGACCCCGCCGCGCGCACCACACGAGCGCACAATCTTTAACGTCGCGCAATGCAGATTGGATGACGCATCAATATTTTGCATGCTGCAAGGCATGCTTCGGCCTTACCGCGACGGCCTTTGAGCAGTCTTGAGAAACGCGCCGCGCACTTCGAAGGCGATTGAATCGACCGCGTTGCCGCGCGCATCGACGAGTTCGAGGACGTGATGTCCCGGCCATGGCAGCCAGGCGACGCGCGCATCGCGGCCGAACGGCTTGCCGTCGAGGCGCCACGCGAGCGCGCCATTGCCCGAGCGTTCGAACCACACGCGCTGGCGCGCGGGCGGAATGTCGGGATCGAGCGCGAAGATGGTGCCATTGGTCGGCGCTCCAATGCGCGCCGCCTGGCTGTCCCCTTTGCCGCTCGCTCTGCTTGAGCCCGCCGCGTTCGCCGTGATGCCGATAGCGCTCATCTGCGTGCCGCGCACGAACCATTCCCCGCGCTTCGGTTCGATATCGTTCTGATACGCGACCTGCGTTTCGATCACGCCCGACGGCGCAGTCGGCGCGTGGCTGGCGGCTCGCCGATGCAGATAGCCGACGAGCGCATTCCACGCGGGCGCCGCGCCGGTGACGCCGGAGACGTCCCACATAGGCGCGCCATCGGCATTGCCGACCCACACGCCGACGGTGTATCGCGAAGTGAAACCGACGGCCCAGTTATCGCGCATGTCCTTGCTGGTGCCGGTCTTGACCGCGCTGAAAGTGCGCATGGCGAGCACGCTGTCGAAACCGAAGGTGCGCGTGCGCGCGTTGTTGTCGGCGAGCATGTCCGTGACGATGAAACTCGCCTCCGGGCTGAACACGCGCTTTCCCGCAGGCGCGGCAGCGTGGCTCGCAAGATCGAACGACGGCCGCGCGACACCGCCGTCGGCCAGCGCGCGATACGCATTGGTAAGCGTGGCCAGCGTGACATCCGCGCTGCCGAGCGCGAGGCTGAAGCCGTAATAATCGCCCGCTTGCGTGAGCGGCAGACCGAGCGCGACCAGCGTCTTTGCAAAGCGATGCGGCGTGACGAGCACGAGCGCGCGCACTGCCGGTACGTTGAGCGACGACCCGAGCGCCGTACGCACGCTCACCCAGCCCTTGAAGTCGTGATCGTAGTTTTGTGGAATATAGAGGCCGCCGCCGGTGGCGAGATCGAGCGGCGCGTCGTCGAGCAGCGTGGCCGCGGTCAGGCGTTTTTCGTCGATGGCCTGCGCATACAAAAACGGCTTGAGCGTCGAACCGGCCTGCCGCGCGGCGAGCACCGCATCGACTTCGGGCGCGTTCGACAAGCCGCCCGCCGAACCGACCCAAGCGAGCACATCGCCGGATGCGTTGTCGATCACCACCGCCGCCGCGTCGTGCACATTGCGCGGATGAGCCCGCGCGTTGAGTTCGGCAAGCGTGCGCGCGAGCGTGTCGCGCGCGAAGCGCTGCACATGCGCATCGAGCGTCGAGCGCACGCGATCGCCCGCCTTGGGATGCGTTTCGCCTGCAACGCGCCGCGCGAAATGCGGCGCGAGCGCGTCGTCGCCTTGTGCGAAGCCCGGCGCCGACGCGGTGCGTGTGAGCGTCAGTTGCACATAGCTGTCCAGGTTGACGCACGGGTCGTTCGCGTGCGTCTTGTCGCTCGTATGCAAAGCCTGCATGTCGCGCAAGATGACGCAGGCGCGCGACGCGACCTTGTCATAACGCGCATTCGGCGCGCGCACGAGCGCGGCGGCGAGCGCGGCCTCGCGTTCATCGAGCCCGGACGGCGCCTTGTTGAAAAGCGTCTGCGACAACGCCGATAAACCCACGATCTCGCCGCGAAACGGCACGAGATTCAGATACGCCTCGAGAATCTGGTCCTTGCGCCAGCTCCGTTCGAGCCATAGCGCGCCTACTGTCTGCTGCGCCTTTTCGCCGATATTGCGGCGGCCGTTCGGCTTGCCGTTATCGTCGTCGATGAGTCCGGTGAGCTGCATCGTCACCGTCGATGCGCCACGCGTGCGCGTGTTCCACAGATTCGCCCATGCCGCCGCCGCCGCGCCGCGCCAGTCGACGCCCGCGTGGTCGTAGAAGCGCTTGTCTTCCGAAACCACGATGGCCTCACGCAACGCGGGCGAGACATCCGCAAGCGCAACCCAGTCGCCGCGCCGCGCGTGCGTATCGACACGCGTGCGTTGCAGCGGTTCGCCATCGCGCGACAACAGCACCCAGTCGGAACTGCGCCAGTTCGCGCGCACCTCGTCGAAGCTCGGCGACGCGCACGCCGCCGTTGCCACGACGCAGCCGATCAGAAAGCACAGGGCGCGCTTCACGGCGTCACTTCGCGCTGGCGGCGAGCGGCTTCACGACGACCGTCGCGTTTGGCAATGCGCCGAACGATGACGGTGCGTAGAGCGCTTCCACACGCGTCGGCGGCAGGCCGAACGAACCGGCGTTATTCAGCCGCATCGTGTATTCGACTTGCAGCTTGCCCTTCGGCAGATAGTCGTAATACGCGCGATACCCTTCGAAACCACGTTCCACGAAGGCAGGCCACGAACCGCGATCCGGCTTCTCGCCGGAAGTCGCCGCTTCCGAGTCGCGTCCGAGACCGGAGCCGAGAATGGTCGCGCCAGCGGGAATCGGATCGTTGACGACGACCCAGGTCATGTCGCTTTGCGCGTCGATGTCGAGATGCACGCGCACGATGTCGCCACGCGAGAGCACGCCCTTCACGGCGGGATCGACCGGCGTCACCGTCTTCACGATGCGATAGCCCGCCGCGAACGGCGCCTTCAACGCGACGGCCGCAAGGCTTTCGATGGTCGCCCAAGGTTTGCCCGTGCCGTCTTGCGTCAACGTGAGCGAGCCGGTTGACCACGGCAGCAAGCTGCTGCGCGTGTTGACACTCTTAGTGATCGGGGTCGCCGACGACGACGCCGATGCAGGCGCGGCAGCGCTCCAGTCCACGCTCTGCGTCGCCGCGCCCAGCGCAATGTTCGTGCGTCCCGTGACCGGCGTGCTTTCGAAAATTTGCGAGAAGCGTCCCACCGCGAGCGAGCCCCACAGATTGGCGGTCGTGGTCTGCCATGCGCCGTTTTTCTGCAGCGCGAGGAGGCCGGCCACGAGGCGCGGCATCTCGTCCTTCCACGCGGGCGCGTTTGCGAAGATGAGTGCGGTGCGCGCGGCGTTGGTCTCATTGCCAGTCATGAGCCACCAGAGATCGTCGTCGCGTTCGGTCGAGAACGTGAGACGCGTGCCCTGATACGTGAGCCGCGCACGGATGATCTGCTCGGCCTGCGCGCGCTTCGCTTCGCGATCGGCGATACCGTCCACGCGCGAAAGTATCGCGTAGTAGTCGAGCACGGCCGAGGTCGGCCATTGATCCGGCGCGACGGTGATCGAACCGAGCATGCGCGGCTGCGCGAGACCGTAGCGCGAAAGCGCTTCGATGGCGGCGAGCTTTTCGAAGTCGAGGTCGTTGCGCGGCGCCCAGAACTTGCGTTCGAGCTTGCCGTCGACGAAATTCGCGAGACCGGCGGCGAGCTGATCGCGCAATTCCGCGGGCATCGCAAAACGGCGGTCGAGCTTCGACGCTTCGTCCGATACCGCGAGCAAGTACGCGCTGAGCGTCGGGCTGCCGGTCGGACGTTCGTCGTCGTAGGGCGGGAAGTAGTTCGCGAGACCGTCGCGATCCAGATACGACGGCATGCGCGTGAGCACGGCTTGCCATTGCGCTGCGTCCATGAGGCCGAGCGCGCGCGAAGTCTGCTGTTCGAGGCAGTTATACGGATAGCGTTCGAACCAGCGTCGCACGCCGGGCAAGCCGTCCGCGAGCTTCGGCTGCAAGGACACCGCGATACCGCCGCGCACGGCGCCGTTGCTCGACGTGCTGGCATCGGCGGGCGGCGCGACGGGCACGCTGAACGTGCCGTCCACCTGCGCGATGGTCGCTTGCTGCGTCGTGACCGGAATGGCCGCGACGACGCGCTGCTGCAGCTTGACGGCATCGCTCGCGGGCTTCGTGGCCGAAGCGCTGCCTTGCTCCACCGCGCTCACGTCCCAGGCGAGACTCGCCGATGCGTTCATGCCGAGCACGTCGGGCGTGGTCACGTCCCAAGCAACTTCCCGCGACGATTCCGGCGCGAGTTCCACCGTGCGTGCATCGAGCGCGAGCGAACCGGCGTGCGGCGTGACGACGACGCGCATGGTGCGCCGCGTCGTGTTGCGCAGCGTGAACTGCGCATGGAATGCGTCGCCCACACGAACGAGCGGCGGCAACCCGGAGATGAGTTGCAAGTCCTGCGTGCTTTGAATCGATGCGCTGCCCGTGCCGAAGCGTCCCGCGCCCACCGCCGCGATGGCGACGATGCGAAAGCGCGTGAGCGCGTCGTTCAAGGGCACATCGACGGATGCTTCTCCGTTTGCATCGAGCGTAACGCGCGGATTCCACAGCAGGAGCGTATCGAAGAGTTCGCGCGTGGCGCTATGTCCGCCGCCGCCGCCCGCTGGCACTGCCTTGCGCCCGAAGTGCCGCCGCCCGATGATCTCCATCTGCGCGGTCGATGTTTCCACGCCGTAGGCGCGCTGCTGCAACATCGCGTCGAGCACGTTCCAGCTTTGGTTGGGCATGAGTTCGAGCAGGGCTTCATCGACGGCCGCGACCGCGATCTGCGTGCCTGCGGGCGCGGGCTTGCCGTCAGGCAACGCGACCTTGACCTTCACATGCGCCTTGGCGCGCACCGTGTACGACTTCGCGTCCGGCGTGACGCTCACCGCCAGTTTGTGCGATGCCGTGCCCACCTTGATCGATGCCAGCCCGTAACGAAACGCGGGCTTCGAGAGATCGACGAGCGGCGTCGGCGCCTGATACTGACGGCCTTCATACCAGAACGCGTGCGCCCATTCGACCGGCGCTTTCCAGCCCCACGTGAAGAACGAATACCACGGCACTTCATGGATACGTCCGCGCAACGCGAGCACCGACACATAGACGTTCGGCCCCCACGCTTGCTCGACCTTCAGTTCGACGGTCGGGTCCTTGCCGTTCAGTTCGACCACATGGGTTTCGATGATGCCTTCACGCTCCACCGCGACGAGCGCAGTGGCCGAGCGGAAGGGCATGCGCACCTGGAAGCGCGCGGTCTCGCTGGGCTCGTAGCTGTTCTTTTCCGGCAGCACGTCGATACGGTCCGTGTTCTCGCCGCCGAACCAGAGTTCGTCTTCGCGCGTGACCCAGACCGACGTGCTCGCGTTGGCCGTGCGGCCATCGCCGTCTTTCGCGACGGCGATCAGATCGATATTGCCGGCGGTCTTGAGCTTGGCATCGCACGAGACGATGCCGTGATCGTCGCTCTTGCCGCTGCAAAGCGTGCCCAGGTCGTTCGTTTCGGAATGGTTGTCGTAGGCGTAGAAGCCGCCGACCATGCGCTTGCGCGAACTCGACGTCACGCGCGCCATGCCCTTGATTTCGACCGATACGCCCGCGCGCGGCTTGCCCTGCAAATCGAGCGCAAGCGCTTGCACCGGCACCGAACCGCCGACCGACGCCCAATGCACCGCCTTCACGCCCACGGCGACCGCGGCGGGCCAGAGCGTGGCGCTGCCGCTGATGGTCTGGATCTCGCCGTTCGGGTCGGCGAAGCTCGCTTCGAGCGCGAGACGCTTGGGCGAATCGACGGCGGGCAGCGGCTTCACGATCAGCGTGCCGTCGCCATTGCGATCGAGCGTCACGCGCAGCTTGTCGGCGACGAGTTTCGTCGTGGTCTCCGTCTGCTGCTCGCTGTCCTCGTCCTCGGCGGGCGCGCTCGCGCCATCGTCCGCGGGTTTGCGATACGGCGAGAAGCTGAATGCATCGTAGTCTGAAGCGAAGGGCGGCGACGTGTCGCGCACGAGCGCCGACACTTGCACCCGCTGGTTCGATGCCGGGCCGCCTTGCACATATTCGAGGTGGACATCGACCGGCGCTTCTTGCGCGGCGATCAGACCGGCCGATTTGCTGTCGCCCGCCGAGACCGTGCCCTTGAACACCGGCAGACGGAATTCCTCGACACGGAAGCTGCCTGTCTCGTACGACTGCGTGACATTGCTGCCTTCGCCGTCGTCGTCGCTCGCGTCGTTGGTGTCGCTGGCCGCGCCGTTATCGAGCGTCACGCTGTATTCGCCGAGTTTGGCCGCGGCGGGAATGGCAAAGCTCGAGTCGGCGCTGTGATCGGCGCTCCACGCGAGCGGCATGTGCCACGTCTGTCCGCTGCCGATATGACGAATCGTCACGCGCGTCGGATACTTCGGCGGGAAGCCGAAACCCTTGAGCGTTTCGACGCGCATCAGGTGCTTCATCGACACCGTTTCGCCCGCGCGCAGCAAGGTGCGATCGAAAATGGTGTGCGCGCGTACCGTGCGGCTCGTGCTCATGTCGGTCGGCACGTTGAAGCGCCACGATTCGATGCCGCGATTCCAGTCCGAGGTCACGAAGGCCATGTCGGGTCCGGTGACCGGATCGGTAACGCGCGCCGAGACGAAGAAGCCGCCGTACGACAAGCTGTTCTCGTTGCATTCGCGGATGGCCGCGAGCGGTTTGCCGATGGTCGCGAGCCCTTGCGCATCGGTCTTGCCGGTGGCCACTTGATCGCCGTTGCAGTCGGTCACGCGTACATCCGCATTGGCGACGGGCTTGCCCTTGTCGAGCGTCGTCACCCAGACGAGACTGTTCTCGCGCCCTTGCTTGAAGTGCACGCCGAGGTTCGTGACGAGCACCGACGTGCGCACGAACATCGACTTGTTCTGACCCATCAACGACGCGCCGAGCGCCGGCGACGCCAGTTCGACGACATAGAAGCCCGGCTTCGCGAGCGGAATGCCGACGACTTCGAAGGGACGCAGCGCCTTGGGATCGGCGGCGGGCAGCGTGAGCGTTTCGACGCCCGCGCGCTTTCTCAAGAGCGAAAGCGAGCGAATGTCGATGGTCGGATTGCGGCTCACGGTGCCGTCCGATTCCGGCACGATGACGGGCGCGATACCGTTCTTCAAAAGCGAGGGCATGCGCGCTTCGATCGACGAGCGCGACATGCCGATGCCGTCGAACAAATCGACGTTGCGCATCCATTGGCGGATGTCGGTGTCGGCGTCGAGTCTGAGCTTGGTGATCTGCGAGGTGCCCGAGTCGAGCCCTTGCACGTGCAGGTCGGCTTCCACATGGCGCAGCGTGACCGGCAACATGGCGGGCATGTCCGGCTCTGCAAAGCGCTCGATGATGCCGAACGTGCCCGACGAGAACTTCGCGAGCGGCGGCATGGGCGCGGTCGCGGTCTTGAGCGGGAAGAAGTCGGCGTTGGCGAGCGTGCGGCCGCTCACGTCCTTGAGATTGGCGGGCGCCTCGATGGTGAGATCGGTGCGCTCCGGCAGCGGCGCGGCGAATTCTACTGCTTCGACTTCCGCGTCCTTGCTGTCTTCATCGAAGTGCGGCGCGACCGTGCCTTTGGGACCACGCAACGCGAACTTCTGGGCGTCGGCGCGGCTGATCGGCGCGGTGAACATGAGCCTGAGCGGGCGCAGCGGCGTGCAGGGCGCGTTCGCGTTCTCCCGTTCGCACGTGAAGCTCGCGGAAAACGGATCGCGCACCTTGTAGTCGAAGCGCTTCTCGACATCGTTGGGCATGCCGCTCGGCCCGGTGACGCCCGCGCCGTAGACGAACTGCATTTTCGAGCCGGACGGCAACGTTTGCCCGCATGCGAGCGTGAGCACGCGGTCGCTTTCCTTAGCGAGTCCGAAGTGTTTGAGAAGCGCGCCGCGCGTGGCGTCGTCGGCCGTCCTTACGGGAATGCGGTTGCCGAGTGCGCTCGATTCGCACCAGACGTGATCGAGCACCGACGCTTGCGTGGCCGGGCCGTTCAACCGCAGCACGAAGGTCTGGTCTTCCTCGATATCGCCGTAACTCGGCTCGACGCGCGTAACGAATGGCCCGCCCGTCTGAAACGCGAAGTGGCTGGGACCGGACAGCGCGTTGCCCGCGCTCGATTTCAAGCCGCTGTTGAGGTCGATGCCGCAGCGCACTCCTGGCGGCAAGTCCGCGTTGAAATCGTAGGCCCAGGTTTTTTCGTCGATCCAGCGCGCGCCGCCGGCGGTGGCCGCGGCGGGCGCGCCGCTACAGGCGAGCTTGCCGGGCGCCGCGGCGCTCGGACTGCCGAACGCGATCATGGCTTCGTCGAACTTCACGACGACCTGACGCACTTGCACGACCTTGCCTTGTGGCGACACGGTCACGACGCGCGCGGCATCGGCCCGATACATCGCGACGCTCATGCCGAAAGCGGCGATGAGGGTGGTTGCGGCCAGAATCCATTTTTGTTTTTTCATGACGCGGCTCATCCACTCGTTCCGAGTAATTCTTGTCCGCGCGATTTTACTGGAGCCCTACGCCATTCTTGCGACGAATCGGTTGCGTTGACGCATTTCGGCGATTCTCAGCGCGTCGCCACGTTGCGATGCCGCGTACTCACGCGCCGCCAGTACAGAAAGAGGCCGACGCCCGCCACGCCGAGACTCACCGTATTGGCTATCCAGAAGCCGCGCGCGCCTTGCAGCCACTCGGGCACCATGCCGCCGACATCGAAGCCGAGCAGATAGCCGCCGCCGAGGCCGATGCCCCACAGCGCGATGGCGTAGATGACGGTCGGCACGAGCGTGACCTTGTACGCCCGCAGGATGAACGCCGTGGTGATCTGCAGCGCGTCGCAGAGGTGATAGAAGAAGATGATGAAGACGAGCGGCATCGCGGCGGCGATTACGTGGGCGTCGGGCGTGTAGGCGGCGATGATCTGCGGCCGCGCGGCAAGCAGGATCACGCCGTACACCAGCGCCAGCACGCACGCCATGCCGATGCCGTGCCGCGAGATCGAGGCCGCGTCGTCCAGACGCTTTGCGCCGAGCGCCTGCGACACCAGCGTCGACGACGCGATCCCGATGGCAAGCGGCGTCATGTAGAGCACCGCGCCGAGGTTGCCCGCGATCTGATGTCCCGCGAGCGTGGTCGTGCCGAAGCGCGAGATGAAGAGCGCCATGAACGTGTACGACGTCACTTCGATGAGATACGAAAGCCCCATCGGAATGCCGAGACGCAGCAGCGCCATCTGCCGCTTCCACACGGGCCAGCAAAAGCGCGCGAAGATGCCGAACGGCCGGAAGAATTCCACGCGCAGCAGCACCGTGATTCCGACGATGGCGAGCGCCCAATTGATGAGCGTGCTCGCAAGCGCGCAGCCGGGACCGCCGAGCGCGGGCACGCCGAAACCGCCGAAGATGAACCAGGTATTGAGCGGAAACTTGAGCACGAGCCCGCCGACTTGTAGAAACATCACGAGCCGCGGTTTGCCGACCGCGTTCGCCAGCGAGCTATACACGCGAAACACGAGACTCGCGGGCAGCCCGAACGAGAGAATGCGCAAGTAGTCCACCGTGCGGTCATGTAGCGCGGGCGGCGCTTTCGCGAGACTCAGCAGCGGTTCGGGAAAGTAGAGCAGAACGAAGCCGATCACCATGAGTACCGAAGCGAGCCACAGCGCCTGCCGCGTTTCCTCGCCGATTTCCGCCTCGCGGCCCGCACCGAAGAGTTGCCCGGCAATCGGCTGGAGCGCGACGAGAATGCCCGTCAAGCCGATATACACCGAGATATAGACGGACGAACCGAGCCCGAGCGCCGCGAGATCGGTGGCGGAGAAGCGGCCGACCATCGCGGTATCGATCACGCCGAACGCGATCACCGCAAGCTGGCCGATCAGCACGGGCCAAGCAAGCGCGCCGATCTTGCGGACATCGCTCAGCATGCCCGTGGCGGCTTTGGAAGACACGGCGGCGCCCATGCGCTATTGCACCCGGCGCAGGCTTTTCGGACGCAGCGGCTTCTTGACCGGCGGCGTGGGGCGCGCAATGCGCACGTAGAGGCGGAAGCGCTCGTCGCGGTCGGCCACGCGCCGGCCTTCCCAGACGAGCTTCCATTCGAACGCCGAGATGGACGGCGGATCGCCGTAATCCGCGCGATCCTGACGCAGCACCACGTCGCAATCTTCGTCGAACGCGAAGTGCATGCCGCCGAAGTACGCGAAGGTGGCGATCTGCGCGTCGCCTAGACGTGCGGGCGAGATGCAGTTGTAGTCGGGCGGAAGATGATCGGCGATCTGCTCCGCGACATCGCGATACGTCCGGCTGTAGTTGACGACCGGCAGCCATAAAGTCATGAGCAAGACCCACATCAGCGTGGTGCCCGCGCTCGATAGCACGACACTGCGCCACAGCACCTTCGGATGGCGTGCAAGCCGCCAGCGCGCGAGCAGGAACCAGCACGCCGTCACCGCGACCGCGCAGACGAACGAAATGAGTTTGAATTCAGGATGAAAACCGGGCGCGAGGCGCGCGAGATTGCGGGCCATGGGCGCGGGAAAGCCGAACATGCCGGCCGTCCACACGAGCCAGACGAGCGTGCCGATGATCGTGAAACTGAGCATGGCGAACCAGTCGATCGCGTTGATCGCGCCGCGTTTCAAGGTCGGCAGCGCGAAAGTCGCGAGCACGGACAGCGGCGGCAGCAGCAGCAAGAAGAGGCGATTGGTTTCGCGCGCCTGCAGCACGACGAGCACGAGCAGCGGTCCGATCACGGACAAGGGCACGGCGACGTGCGGCGAGCGGCGCATGCCGCCCCAGCTCACGAAGGCCCAGATTGCAAGCGGCCAGGCGGGCCAGGTGAAGAGCGGCAGGTTCTTCATCGCGTAGCCGAACACGAGCGATGGCGGCCCGGAGAAAGTATCGAAGCTGTTGCGCCACCATTGACGCAGCCACCATTCGCCGTCGTCGGGGAAGAAATGCAGCGTCGGCAGCACCCACACGGCGATCAGCACGACGGCGACGGGCAGGCCGTAGATCAGCAGCGGCGCGGCGCGCACCTGACGCACGATGATGGTCATTGCAAGCGTGCATAGCAAAAGCGCGAACACCAGCACGGGCGAGCTCGACAAGCCGACCACGCCGATTGCCGCGCCCCACACGAGCGCACCGTGAATCGGCTTGTCGATGCTGCGAACGAGGCCGTAAATGAGCATCGCGGTGCCGGCGAACTGCGCGAGCTGCGGCGTGGTTTCGTGACCGCGCTCGGCGAGCCCGAAGCAGGCGAGGAGAATCAGCAAGGCGCCGTCGGCGAGCGTGCGGCCGTAGTCGCGCGGCTCGGGTTCGCCGCCGAACGCGTATTTGAATGGCTGGGCTTCGTCGCGCCGGCCAAGCAGATAGGCCGTGTACCAGACGAACGCGCACGCGATGGTGAAGAGCAGGCCCGTGACCACGCGCGAGGCGTTGCTGGCATCGACCCACGGACTCAGGATCCGGATCGACGATGCCCCGAGCCAGTACATCAGCGGGCCGTCGCCCGTGAGCGCCTTGCCGACGAGATTGGGCAGCAGCCAGTCGCGCGCGTCGCCGTTGGCCATCGTCCACATCACGCCGAAGCCCGCCGCGTCCTCGTTCTTCCACGGGTCGCGGCCGAACAGCCCGAACGACGCGTAGACGATACAGATGGCGAGCAGCAGCCAGCGCGGCAGGGCGCTGGTGGCGGAGGCGGTCAGACGAACGACAGATCGCATGCGTGAGGGCTTATCGAGAGAAACGGGCAGTGCGCCGTGCGTTGGTGCGTGCGGGTAGGTTGCCAGGTGCGTGCAAGCGCGGCGGGGGCCAGAGCATCCGGCATTGTAGACGCGCGCCTCGGAGTGCGTCAGTGTCGACGGGCTCGCGGTAACGCCGTGCAACAACCCTTACCGTTTTGCCGTGCAGCATCATGGAAACGGCAGAGACAAAAAAGGGCAGCCAGAGCTGCCCTTTTTGCTGAAACGGTGGTCCGTCTTACTTCTTGGTGGAGAAGCGAGCGAACTTGTTGTTGAACTTCTCGACGCGGCCTGCCGTGTCCATGATCTTTTGCTGACCGGTGTAGAACGGATGCGATTCCGACGACACTTCGATCTTCGCGAGCGGGTACGACTTGCCGTTGAATTCGGCGGTTTCGCGCGTCTGGATGGTCGAGCGGGTCACGAAACGGAAGTCGTTCGACATGTCGACGAACAGAACTTCGCGATAATTCGGGTGAATGCCTTCTTTCATGGTCTTTCCTGGTATCTGGCGGTAGCCAACCCGTTGCGTCTTGAGTTCAAGGCGCTCGTGCGAGTCACTTGCCTAGGGTCGAAAAACGGCGATTATGCCAGAAAATCAGACCCTTGACATCTTTTTGGGAAGCTTTAGAAGAGGGCGCCGACGCCCGCCGGGTCCTGCCGGTAATAGCGCGCAAGCAGGCGATACAACTCGGGATACTCCGCTTCGAAGGGTTTCGGCGTAACGAACAGCGCCTCGCTGCAGACCGCGAAAAACTCGGACGGATGATCCGTCGCGTAGGGATCGATCAGCGATTCGCGCTCGAAGCGGCCGAAACGGCGCTGCGGCACCGCGTCGACGCGGGCGCAGAATTGGTCATAGGCGTTATCGAAGACATCGGCCCATGCGGTCGAGTCGAGCGGCGCGTGCCAGCGTCGATAGAGCGGCGGATGACCATCGGCCTCGCCGTTCACCATGTCGATCTTGTGGGCGAATTCGTGGATCACCACGTTGTAGGCGTCAGCGCCATCGGCCATCTGGGCATCTTCCCACGAGAGCACGACCGGGCCGCCTTCCCATGCTTCGCCGCTGGCATCGTGTTCCACTTCGTGCACGACGCCGTCCTGATCTTCCACTGTCTTTTTGATGACGAACTCGCCCGGATAGACAATCACGCCGACCCAGCCGCGATAAAGGTCGAGACTGAGGTTGAGGACGGGCAGACAGGCTTGCGCGGCGATGGAGACGATCATTGCGTCGGTCAGTTCGAGATCGTGCGCGGTCGAAAATTCCTTTTGCGCGATGAAGAGACTCGCGGTCTCGCGCAGACGTTCGAGGTCGGCCGGATTCAGGTGGCCGAAGCACGGATAGGCATCGAGGGTGCGCCGCCACAGGCTTTCGTCGATCGCGTATTTGCGCAGCGTGCGCTCGCGGCGTTGCGCGCCGAACCAGCGGGTGAAGGGATTGGTCATCGATTGAGGCGTTGGAAGCGCGATAGACCGGATTGTACGGATGGGGGACGATCGTGGGCAGAATGCGCTGCTTGCGGGATCGGCTGGAGCTGTCGCCACGCGGATAGAGTGGCCGGCAAACGCGAATCGACATCAGCCGACAGCGACGACATAAAAAAACCGCCTGACCAAAGGCAGGCGGTTTTTTCTCGACGCAGAAGCGAATGGCAAATCAGCTGCCACCACGCCGCATCAAGTCGAAGAACTCGGAATTGCTCTTCGTCTGACGGATCTTGTCGAGCAGGAATTCCATGGCTTCGACTTCGTCCATGTCGTGAATGAACTTGCGCAGCACCCAAACCTTTTGCAGCAGGTCCGGCTTGATCAGCAGTTCCTCGCGGCGCGTGCCCGACTTGTTCAGATTGATCGACGGATACACGCGCTTTTCCGCGAGACGCCGTTCCAGGTGCACTTCCATGTTGCCGGTGCCCTTGAACTCTTCGTAGATCACGTCGTCCATGCGGCTGCCGGTTTCGATCAGCGCGGTGCCGATGATCGTGAGCGACCCGCCTTCCTCGATATTGCGCGCGGCGCCGAAGAAGCGCTTCGGACGTTGCAGCGCGTTGGCGTCGACACCGCCCGTCAGCACCTTGCCCGAGGCCAGGCACGACCGTGTTGTAGGCGCGCGCGAGACGCGTGATGGAGTCGAGCAGAATCACGACATCGTGCTTCATTTCGACCAGGCGCTTGGCCTTTTCGATCACCATTTCCGCGACTTGGACGTGGCGCGCGGCAGGTTCGTCGAAGGTGGAAGCGATTACTTCGCCCTTGACCGAACGCTGCATTTCCGTGACTTCTTCCGGACGCTCGTCGATGAGCAGCACGAACAGCACGATATCCGGGTGGTTCGACTTGATGGCATGCGCGATGTGCTGAAGCATCACCGTCTTGCCCGACTTCGGCGACGCCACGAGCAGACCGCGCTGGCCCTTGCCGATAGGCGAGATCATGTCGATGATCCGGCCAGTGACGTTTTCCTCGCCGCGCATTTCGCGCTCGAGCGGCAACGGCTTATTCGGATGCAGCGGCGTGAGGTTCTCGAACATGATCTTATGTTTCGAGGCCTCGGGCGGCTGCCCGTTGACTTTGTCGACCTTCACCAGCGCGAAATAGCGCTCGCCGTCTTTCGGCGTGCGCACTTCGCCTTCGATGGTGTCGCCGGTGTGCAGGTTGAAGCGGCGAATCTGCGACGGGCTGATATAGATGTCGTCCGTACTCGCGAGATACGAAGTCTCGGGTGAACGCAAGAAGCCGAAGCCGTCGGGCAGCACTTCGAGCGTGCCGTCGCCGAAAATCGTGTCGCCACCCTTGGCGCGCTTTTTAAGTATGGCGAACATGAGTTCCTGCTTGCGCAGGCGGTTCGCATTTTCGATCTCGAGGCCATTGGCCATCTCGATCAGTGCAGACACGTGCTGAGACTTGAGCTCGGATAAATGCATACGGATTTCCCGCCAGGGAGAAGAGGTACGACAGAAAGATTTGGGAGAAGAGGTGAGCGGAACCGCTCTAGGACTTAGTACTTCTTGAACTCTTGTAATTGTAGCATAGCACACGCGACGCGGGCCTTAGGTTGGCCGGGGGCGGGGCTTTGGCGCCGATGTTGTCGGTGGACAACATCGGCGCCGTGGTTCAAGCGCGGTTCAAAGGCCGACGATGCTGGCTCCGAACCGGTCGAGCTATTACAGGTTGCTGTCCAGGAACGCGGTCAACTGCGACTTCGACAGCGCGCCGACCTTCTGCGCGGCCACTGCGCCGTTCTTGAACAGGATCAGCGTGGGGATACCGCGCACGCCGAACTTTACCGGCGTCGACTGATGCTCGTCGACGTTGATCTTCGCGATTTGCAGGCGATCGCCGTAATCCTTTGCGACTTCATCGAGGATCGGGGCAATCATCTTGCACGGACCGCACCACTCGGCCCAGAAATCGAGCAGAACAGGTTTGTCCGACTTGACGACGTCTTGTTCGAAAGATGCGTCGCTGATGTGCTTGATTGATTCGCTCATTGTCTGAATACCTCTATTGATTCGAGGCCCGCGTTTGAATGCTCGCCACGATACACCAAAACAGTAAAAGATTTTCGTCGCCGCTTGGGCGAGACGAAGCCGGCTTACCACGTCTGACGAGCCTTGCGGACTGGCCGCATGGACGATGAAGCATGCGCCGCACGTGATTCAACGCTCATCTTAGCTTAATTTGCTATCTGTCGCCGATGCCGATAGGCGCCGTCGCGCAGCCCTTCATTGCTCAGCTGGAGGCGCATTCGGGCAATGCAAGAGCGGAGCTGCATGGCGTCGGCGGCGTGCTCGCGAGGTCTATCGGGCGCGGCTATCGGCGTGATATGATTCGACGTGACGGGCCTCCTCGCATGGTGGCGCGGTCAACCTGGTCAGGTCGGGAACGAAGCAGCCACAGCCGCTTTCCACCAGTGCCGAGGGTCGGGCTCGTCACCTTCCGCTTTATTTGCGTTTTTCCGGCTTCAGTCTCCGCGGTTTCCTGCTTCACTCTCCTCTGGTTTTTAGTCGATTCGCTCGCATCTACGCGACTTGAATCCGCATCTTCACGCGTGCTCCAGATGCGCCGGACAGCCGCTTTCGGCGGCGTTTGCCGCTAGTCGTTGCTGATACAATTTCGCGCATGACCTATCAAGTTCTCGCACGCAAATGGCGGCCGAAATCGTTCGAGTCGCTCGTCGGCCAGGAGCACGTCGTTCGTGCGCTCACGCACGCGCTCGACGGTGGACGCCTGCATCACGCGTATCTTTTCACCGGTACGCGCGGCGTCGGCAAGACCACGCTTTCGCGCATCTTTGCAAAAGCGCTCAACTGTGAAACCGGCGTGACCTCGAAGCCGTGCGGCGTGTGCCGCGCTTGCCGGGAAATCGACGAAGGCCGTTTTGTCGATTACGTTGAAATGGATGCGGCGAGCAATCGCGGTGTCGACGAAATGGCGGCGCTGCTCGAGCGCGCGGTTTATGCACCGGTCGACGCGCGCTTCAAGGTCTACATGATCGACGAAGTGCACATGCTCACGAACCACGCGTTCAACGCCATGTTGAAGACGTTGGAAGAGCCGCCTCCGCATGTGAAGTTCATTCTCGCCACGACCGATCCGCAGAAGATTCCGGTCACCGTGCTGTCGCGCTGCCTCCAGTTCAATCTGAAGCAGATGCCCGCGGGGCATATCGTGTCGCATCTGGAGAACATCCTCCAGCAAGAGAGCATTGCGTTCGAAGTGCAGGCGCTGCGGTTGTTGTCGCGCGCGGCGGACGGCAGCATGCGCGACGCGCTTTCGCTGACCGATCAGGCTATCGCCTATTCGGCCAATCAGGTGACCGAGGAAGCCGTGCGCGGCATGCTCGGCGCGCTGGATCAAAGCTATCTGATCCGTCTGCTCGATGCCCTCGCCGCAAGCGATGGCGCGGGCGTGCTTGCCATCGCCGATGAAATGGCTTTGCGCAGTCTATCGTTCTCGACCGCGTTGCAGGATCTGGCGAGCTTGCTGCATCGGATTGCGTGGGCGCAGTTCGCGCCGGCATCGGTGCTGGACGAGTGGCCGGAGGCGGGAGATATTCGTCGATTCGCCGAGGGCTTGTCGGCCGAACAGGTTCAGTTGTTCTACCAGATCGCGACCGTCGGACGCAGCGAACTGGGGCTCGCGCCTGATGAATACGCGGGCTTCACCATGACGCTTCTGCGCATGCTCGCGTTCGAACCCGCTGGCGGTCCGGGCGGAGGTGGCGGTGGCGGGCTCGTGGTGAGCGCGCCGCAAAGCGTGAAGGGCGCGCGCAATGCGGCGCTCGCGGGAGCTATGGCGGAGCGGGCCGTGGCGCCGGCACCGGTGGCTCGCGATGGCGTTCTGGCGGATCGAGCGGGCGCGCGGCACCAGATTAGCGACCGTTCTTTTGAAAAGTTGGCTGAGTCGGGTGAAGCGGCTGCTTCCGATTTGGACATGCATGGCGCACGGTCTGCGACCTCGGCGAAAGTCGGGCCACGTGACGCATCCGACGAGCTTGCGGGCGCTGAAGCGAAGCGCAGTGTCGAATCGGCTGAATCAGTCGCGAAGCCAGTCGGAGCGTCCGATGCACGAGATTCGGCGATGGCGGATGCGGCATCGCGTGCGGCTTACGCCGGTTCCGCGGACTTGCCGGACGCTGGAGGAAGTGCCGCTCCTTCGGGCGCGAAGAACGCGACCTCTGGCGATTCGACTGCGCTTGCAAACACGGCTGGCTTGTCAAGCGCATCGAGAGCGGACGTCGGTCATTCAGCTTTAGTGTCGGACAGCGCCGCATCTTCAGGCGCGCAGACGGCCACTGCCAATCCCGCTCCTGTTGCAGATAGCGCCACGCCTCCAGGCGCACGGGATATTGCCGCGGCCGCTGCCGATTCGGCCGCGCCTCTGAACACCATCGCATCTTCAAGCGATGCACCAGTGGCGCGGAAAGACTTCGATTCGGCCACGCCGAGCGCCGCATCTTCAGATGTGCGGAAGGCCGACTCTGCCGAGTCGCCTTCTGTAGCCGAGGCCGCCGAATCGCCGCTCGCGCAAGGCACAGGAGAGATCGTTCAGGCCAATACGCCGTCTGCTGTCGGGAATGCACGAGACGTTGTGTTTGACGAAGTGCCAGTCGCATCGGCGCCGCTTTCTGCCGCGGCTCGGCAAGCTGTAGACGAGGCTTCTAATAATGGCGCGTCCGAAACCGTGTCGCCGTCTGCCGGATCTGTCGCGCCGCGCAGCGCCGCAGGTGGCGCGAGGGACGCGCTCGAAGTATTGCGTAGTGCGGGAATGCGACTTTCATCGGATCGTGGTGGAAGAGGCGCGGCGGCAGCGCCAGCGGGCGCTCCTGCTGCAACGAAACCTGCCGTGCCGAAGCCCTCGGTTCCCGTGCCGACGCCGCGCCGCGTCGCGCCGCGCGCCAGCGCGGGCTCTGACGTACAGGCGACGCCTGCGGCAGACAACGCGGGTGCTGATGCCATTGGCGGGAGCAACGTCGGCCTCGACAATGGCGTTCGCGGGCGCAGCACCGGCGTGGGCGTCGACAGCAAGGGCAACGGTAGCGCCCACATCAACACCAACACGAACGCCAGCGTCGACAATGCCGCTCGCGCCGGCAATGACGCCAACGCGAAAGCAAGCCCCAAGGTCATCCCTCCTTGGGAAGACATGCCGCCCGACGACTACCCGCCGCCCGGATCGGAGGATGAATACTTCTCCGCCGCTCCCGACGACGGCTACATGCCCGCGTTCGATAACGCACCGGACGACATGCGCTTCGGCAACGAACCCGCGCCCGCAGCGAAGCCCGCGCCGAAGATCGACGCCACGCCGCTGCCGCCCGCCGTGCCGCTCGACGCTATAGGCATCGCGGGAGAATGGGCGACGCTCGCGGTCGATCTGCCGCTCAAGGGCATCGCATACCAGCTCGCGTTCAACAGCGAACTGACCGCCTGCGACGCCAGTTCGCTCACACTCGTCGTTCCCGTGCCGCAATACGCGGACGCCGCGCAAGTCGCCAAGCTCAAGACCGCGCTCACGGAGAAACTCGGCCGCGCGCTCGAGGTCAATGTGTCGGTTGCGCCCGCACGCCGCACCGCCGCCGCGCTCGACGCCGCCGAACGCGCGAAACGCCAGCAGCAAGCCGAGCAGGAAATCAGGCAAGACCCGTTCGTGCAATCGCTCATTCGCGATTTCGGCGCGAGCATCGTGCAGGGATCGATCAAGCCGGTTGCCGCAACGGGCGCGAATCCTTCGGGCGCGTCTTCTGTAAGATAAGCCATCCCGCGAGGCGCGCCGTCAGAAGCCGCGCCGCGAACGAATCAACCGGGCGCACGGGCATTTTCGCCTGAGCGTCTGCCCGTCATACGCACTATCCGTTTCAAGGAGCCGAATCATGATGAAGAACCAACTCGCCGGGCTGATGAAGCAAGCTCAGCAAATGCAGGAAAACATGAAGAAGATGCAGGATCAGCTCGCGCTGATCGAGGTCGAAGGCCAGTCCGGCGCCGGTCTCGTCAAGGTGACGATGACCTGCAAGAACGACGTGCGCCGCGTGCAGATCGACCCGAGCCTGCTCGCCGACGACAAGGACATGCTCGAAGACTTGGTTGCCGCCGCGTTCAACGACGCCGTGCGCAAGGCCGAAGCCACCACGCAGGAAAAGATGGGCGGCATGACGGCCGGCATGCCCATGCCGCCCGGCTTCAAGCTGCCGTTTTAAGCGCGTGGCCGAAGGCGCACGCGGCGTTTGCCGCGCTTTCGGCCCGCCCATGAGGACACATGAAACAACCATCCGCCTTGTCGGCGCTCGTCGAAGCGCTGCGTGCGCTGCCCGGCGTCGGCCCGAAGTCGGCGCAGCGCATGGCGTATCACCTGATGCAGCACGACCGCGCGGGCGCCGACAAACTCGGCAACGCGCTGCTGTTCGCGACCGGGCATCTGAAGCACTGCGAGAAGTGCAATACCTTCACCGAAGCCGACATCTGCGAAGTATGCAGCGACGAAGAACGCGATTCCGCGCTTCTATGCGTCGTCGAGACGCCGGCCGATCAGATCATGCTGGAGCAGACGCTCACGTATCGCGGGCTCTACTTCGTGTTGATGGGCCGGCTGAGTCCGCTCGACGGCATCGGGCCGAAGGAAATTCACTTCGAGCGGCTCATCAACCGCGCGCTCGACGGCACCGTGAATGAAGTGGTGCTTGCCACCAACTTCACCAACGAAGGCGAGGCGACCGCGCACTATCTGGCACAGACGCTCAAGTCGAAAGGGCTGAAGGTCACGCGGCTCGCGCGCGGCGTACCGGTGGGCGGCGAACTCGAATACGTCGATGCCGGCACCATCGCCCGCGCGATGCTCGACCGCCGCTCGGTGTGAGAAAAGATCAAGGACTGCATCGATGACAGAAACCGAAGCACTCGCGCTCGCGACGCATCGACATTACAAGGGCGGGCTGTATCGCGTGATCGGCGTCGCGCGGCACTCGGAAACCGAGGAAGCCATGATCGTCTACGAGCATCTCTGGCCGCATGATCGCGGTTTGTGGGTGCGGCCCGCCGCGATGTTCAACGAGACGCTCGCCGACGGCACGCCGCGCTTCAAGCCACTCGACATCCCACTTTAAAAATTGGCGGAGACGAACGACATGACCGCATCGACGGGCCCGCTTGCCGGCGTCAAGGTGCTGGAACTCGGCACGCTCATCGCGGGACCGTTCGCGGCGCGCTTCATGGGCGAATTCGGCGCGGATGTCATCAAGATCGAAGATCCGAAGGGCGGCGATCCGCTGCGCAAGTGGCGCAAGCTTTACCCTGAAGTGGGCGGAACGTCGCTCTGGTGGGCGGTACAGGCGCGCAACAAGAAGTCCGTGACGATCAATCTGAAGGCCGAAGAGGGCAAGGAGATCGTGCGGCGGCTGGCGAAAGAAGCGGATATCGTCGTCGAAAATTTTCGGCCGGGCTTGCTCGAAAAACTTGGGCTCGGCTATGAGGTGCTTTCTGCCGAAAACCCCGGTCTCGTGATGGTGCGGCTCTCGGGATACGGCCAGACCGGGCCGTATCGCGACAGACCGGGCTTTGGCGCGATCGCCGAATCGATGGGCGGCTTGCGTCATATCACGGGCTATCCCGAGTTACCGCCGCCGCGCATCGGCATTTCCATTGGCGACTCCATTGCCGCGCTGCACGGCGTGATCGGCGCGTTGATGGCGCTGCATCATCGGCAGGTGAATGGCGGCAAAGGGCAGGTGGTCGATGTCGCGCTCTACGAAGCCGTCTTCAACATGATGGAAAGCGTGGTGCCCGAGTACGGCGTCTATGGCATGGTGCGCGAGCGCACCGGCGCGTCGCTGCCGGGCATCGTGCCGTCGAATACCTATCCGTGCCGCGACGGCAGCATTGTCATTGGCGGCAATAGCGATCCCATTTTCAAGCGGTTGATGACGGCAATCGACCGTGCCGATCTCGCCGACGATCCCGCGCTCGCTTCGAACGATGGCCGCGTGCCGCGCACGCAGGAAATCGACGATGCCATCGCCGCGTGGTTGTCGACGCGCAGTATCGACGAGGCACTCGCCGTCCTCAACGCCGCCGATGTGCCCGCCGGCCGTATCTACAGCGTGGCCGACATGTTCACCGATCCGCAGTACATCGCGCGTCAAATGCTGCAGCGTTTTCCGTGGCAGGACGGCCGCGAGATCACGCTGCCGAACGTGACGCCGAAGCTGTCCGAGACGCCTGGCGAGACGCGCTGGCTCGGACCGCAACTCGGCGAACATACGGACGAAGTGCTTCGGTCGCTTGGGTATGCCGAGGACGACATCGCGCGGTTGCGTGCGGCGAACGTGATCTGAGGAAGTCGTTACGCGTAAAAAACGCGAACTCTCGCGGCGGCCCGAAGATGGCCGCGACACCGGTGCCGGCTTGCGCATGGGGCAGGGCGTCGCGCATGCACCGTGGCCCACGACCAACCTTCGAAGCGCCTCAAGGCTCGATCACGATCTTCCCCGTCACGCGCCGGTTCATCATGTCATCGAGGGCTTGCGCGGTTGCATCGAGCGGATAGCGTTTGGTCACCACCGGCAGCAACTTGCCGGCCTTGATCCAGTCGACCATGGTGGCAAATTCGGTATCGGCGATCGCGTGTTCGCGGCGCATGTGATCGCCCCAGAACACGCCGACGATGCTCGCGCCCTTCAACAACGCGAGGTTGAGAGGCAGCTTCGGGATCTCGCCGTTGGCGAAGCCGACCACGAGATAGCGCCCGCGCCAGCCGATGCTGCGAAACGCCGGTTCGGCATAGGCGCCGCCCACCGGATCGAATATGACATCGGGACCTTGGCCATGGGTGAGCGCCTTGACGCGCTCGCGCAAGTCTTCGTTTCGATAGTCGATGATTTCATCCGCGCCTTGCTCGCGACAGAACGCGAGCTTTTCCGCGCTCGATGCCGCCGCGATCACGCGCGCGCCGAGAATCTTGCCGATCTGAATTGCCGCGACGCCCACGCCGCCCGCCGCGCCGAGCACGAGGAGCGTCTCGCCCGACTTGAGCGCGCCGCGATCCACGAGCGCGTGATAGGACGTGCCGTAGGCAAGCGTGAAGGCTGCGGCGAGCGCGAGGTCGACGTCGTCGGGCAGCACGACGCAATCCGTTTCCCGAGCACGCGCCTGTTGCGCGAATGCCCCTTGCGCGGTGTAAGCCGCGACGCGCATGCCAGGTTTCACGCGCGTGACGTCCGCACCCACCTCACGCACGATTCCCGCGAGTTCCGCACCCGGCGTAAATGGCAGCGGCGGTTTGAACTGGTACTTGTTCTGGATGATCAGTACATCGGGAAAATTCACGCTCGCGGCCTTCACATCGATGACGATTTCCCCGGCTTCGGGGTGCAAATCCGGCAGCGTTTCGACGGTGAGCGTATCGGGTAATCCGTGTTGGTTGCATCGAACGGCGCGCATGTGTCCTCCTTGATGGGCCGACGCCAAGTGTAGGGCAGACGGCTGTCTGTGCGCGACCCCGCAAAGCGTGGGCGCGTCATGTTTCCTCGGTTACAATCGCCGGATGCGAATCCTACTCAGCAACGACGACGGCTACCTGGCGCGCGGCATCAACGCGCTGCACGACGCCTTGCAGCCGCTCGGCGAAGTAACGGTGATGGCGCCGGAGCAGAACTGCAGCGGCTCGTCCAACTCGCTCACGTTGTCGCGGCCATTGAGCGTGCATCAGTCGGCTAACGGTTTCAACTTCGTGAACGGCACGCCAACCGACTCGGTGCATATCGCGCTCACCGGCATGCTCGAAGCGCGGCCCGATCTCGTCGTGTCAGGGATCAACAACGGCCAGAATGTCGGCGAGGACACGCTCTATTCCGGCACGGTCGCGGCCGCCACCGAAGGCTTCATGTTCGGCATTCCGGCTATCGCGTTTTCGCTCGTCGGGCGTGACTGGCTGCATCTAGAAGATGCGGCGCGCGTGGCCGCCGAAATCGTCGCGCATTTTCTGGATCACCCCATGCCGGGTCATCCGCTTCTGAACGTCAATATTCCGAGCCTGCCGTACGACCAACTGCGCGAGTGGAAGGTCACGCGTCTGGGCAAGCGGCATCCGTCGCAGCCGGTAGTTCGCCAGACCGACCCGCGCGGCAACCCGATCTACTGGATCGGCCCGTCGGGCAACGCGCTCGACGCCAGCGAAGGCACCGACTTTCACGCAGTCGCGAACGGCTTCGTTTCGATCACGCCGCTGCAGCTCGACCTGACTCACACGAAACTCATGGCCGAGACCCGCGAATGGGCGCAAGCCGGGAGCCGTCGCTCATGAGCGACGAGCGCGCCAAGCGCTTCCCGCTGGCGCTCGCGGACCTCGTGCGCGAGCCGCGCAAGCCGGCCGGCCGCACGCAGGACGCGCGCGCCAAGTCAGTGGCGGTATCGACCACGAAAGCCGCTGCCGCGAAGCCGGGCAGTGTGCGCGGCGCGGCTTCAGCGCTCAAGAATCCGGCGAGCGCGGCGGCATCCGCCAAGTCCGCGACCACGGTTTTTCCGGTGCGCTCGGTGGCTCAGCCTGTCGTCAATTCCGTCGCCAAGGCCGCTACCAAACCGGCAAGTGGAACTGCGAAACCGGTTCCGGGCGCGAATCGCAGTCCGGCCCAGGCGCCGCATCCCCGAACGAGTGCATTGCGCACCGCGCAGCGTCCCGCCGGACGCGATCTGAACGCGGCATCGACGGCCACGAAAAAGGGCGCGCCCAACGTGGCATTCGCCAGCACGCAGACGCTCACCTCGGAACGGGTGCGCGAGCGCATGGTCGAACGCCTGTGCACGAACGGCGTGACCGACCCGCGCGTGTTGAACGCCATGTCGGTCGTGCCGCGCCATATGTTCGTCGACCCCGGCCTCGCCGCGCAGGCTTACGAAGATGCTGCGCTGCCGATCGGTCACCATCAGACCATCTCGAAGCCGTCGGTCGTCGCGCGCATGATCGAACTGGTCGCGGCCGGGCGCACGTTGGACAAGGTGCTGGAAATCGGCACCGGTTGCGGCTATCAGGCAGCGGTGCTGTCGCAGGTCGCGACCGAGGTTTATTCGATCGAGCGCGTGCGGCCGTTGTCCGAACGCGCCAAGCTCAATCTTCGGCCGCTGCGTGTGCCGAATATCCGGCTGCATTACGGCGACGGGCGGCTCGGACTGGCTGCCGCGGCGCCGTTCGATGCCATCGTGATCGCGTGCGCGGGACTCGACGTGCCGCAGGCCTTGCTCGAACAACTGGCGATAGGCGGCAGGCTCGTCGCGCCGGTGGGCTCGCAGGCCGCGCAGTCGCAGGTGCTCACGCTCGTCACGCGCGTGTCGGCCACGCAATGGCGGGAGTCGCAGCTCGATCGCGTTTTTTTTGTACCTTTAAAATCCGGAGTGATTTGAAACCGATGAGTATCTTGCGTGCTTTGCGAGAAACGCGTGCGGACGTTCGCCTAACGGCGGCGCAGCGCGGTGTGTGCGTCCTTGCGCTGTCCATGCTGGCGGCCTGTGCGTCGCGGATGGATTCAGCGCCGGTGGTCGACAGAACGGGCGCGCCTATCGCCACGGATGCCGCCGCGCTTGCCAACCAGCCGCCGCCGCCTGGCTATATTCGCGTGAAACCGGGCGACACCCTATATCGGATCGCATTGGAAAACGGTCAGAATTATCACGACATCGCAACGTGGAATAACCTGACGAACCCGAACCAGATCGAAGTCGGTCAACTGGTGCGTGTGGCGCCTCCGGGTGCGAATCTGGCAGCGGCGACGCCGGGCGTGTCGACCGCACCGATCGCGGGTGGCGCGGTGGCTACGCAACCGCTTAACGGCGGCGCGGGCGTCTATGGCACGCCGCAGTCGGGTGCAACGACGCAGCCGCCGTACTACGGTCCGTCGTCGGGCATGGGCGCGGCGCCGGGCGCTGCATCGGGTGCGCTCGCGGGCACCACGCCGGCGCCGGGCGTGGACAGCGCGGCAACGGCTCAACCGGCTTTCATCTGGCCGGCGCGTGGTCCGATTCTCGGCACATTCGACGACGCGAAGAACAAAGGTTTGAACATTGGCGGTGCACCGGGAGATGCAGTCAATGCATCGGCGGATGGCAGGGTCGTCTACTCCGGAAATGGCTTGCGCGGCTACGGGAATCTCATCATCATCAAGCACGACGCGACTTTTCTCACTGCGTACGCACACAACCGCGCTTTGATGGTAAAAGAAGGAGACGCGGTGACCAAAGGTCAAAAAATCGCCGAAATGGGCAACAGCGATTCAGACCGTGTGATGTTGCATTTCGAAGTTCGCCGGCAGGGAAAACCTGTTGACCCACTGAAGTATTTGCCGCCGCAATAAAGCGAGCCATCATGCAAAAAACGAAGCGCCGCCAGCCGCAAGCCGAGACTGAGACCATCAGCCGACCGTTGCAAGTGTCGGTGGAAGACGGTGCTTCGACCCGAGACGACGATGCCGAAAACATCGACGTCGATATCGATTCCGACGAAGAAGGCGAAAACCGTAAAAAGGGTGGCGACGAGTCGGGAGAAGGCGCAAACGATTCCGCGCCCGAACCCGACGACTTTCGCTCTCTTTTGCAGGCCGAACTGA
Organism: Caballeronia sp. LZ001; assembly: GCF_031450875.1. Lineage (NCBI taxonomy): Bacteria > Pseudomonadati > Pseudomonadota > Betaproteobacteria > Burkholderiales > Burkholderiaceae > Caballeronia > Caballeronia sp. LZ001. The sequence continues at coordinate 4,935,949 of NZ_JARTVX010000004.1, forward strand.
CGGCCGACACCATTCAGCATTACCTCAATCGCATCAGCGTGAAACCGCTGCTCACCGTCGAGGAAGAGCAGCGTTATTCGCGTCTTGCCAAGGCGGGCGAGTTCGAGGCGCGCCAGGTCATGATCGAGCGCAATTTGCGGCTGGTGGTGAGTATCGCTAAGGGTTATCTCAATCGCGGCGTGCCTTTGCTCGATCTGATCGAGGAAGGCAACCTCGGTCTCATGCACGCAATCGAGAAATTCGATCCCACGCGCGGTTTTCGTTTTTCGACTTACGCCACGTGGTGGATTCGCCAGAGCATCGAGCGCGCAATCATGAATCAGGCGCGCACGGTGCGCCTTCCGGTGCATGTGATTCGCGAACTGAATCAAGTGTTGCGCGCGAAGCGTCATCTGGAAAAGAACTCGGCGAATTCCACCGATCCCGTCGCGCCCGAGCGCCGCGACGCGAGCATCGAGGATATTGCGTATCTCACCGGCAAGACGCCGGAGGAAGTCACCGATATCCTCGCGCTCAACGAACACACGGCTTCGCTCGATGCCCCGCTCGACCTCGACCCCGGCAGCAGCCTGCTCGATCTCCTTTCGGACGATCAAAGCCAGTCGCCGGATGCCGAAGTTCAGCACCGCGAACTGGAAACGCTCACGCGGCTCTGGCTTTCGCGTCTGTCGGATAAACATCGGCATGTGATCGAACGGCGTTTCGGGCTGAACCATATCGAACCCGCCACGCTCGAAGAACTGGCCGATGAAATGGGCCTCACGCGCGAACGCGTACGGCAAATCCAGCAAGAGGCGCTCTTGCGGCTCAAACGCTTCTTCGCCTCGAACGGCGTGCGCAAGGACGCCGTGCTTTAACGCTCCAAAGCGGCGTTCGAAAGAGCGCCGCGTTTCCAGAATTCAATGACACCGATTCTCGTATTCGACATCGAGACCATTCCCGATGTCGACGGCATTCGCCGTCTCGAAGACTTACCCGACGATTTGTCCGCGCGCGAAGTCGCCGAACACGCGTTCGCCGCGCGCCGCGAGCGCGTAGGCAACGACTTCCTGCCGCATCATCTGCAACGCATTGCCGCCATCTCCTGCGTCTTTCGCGACGACAGCGGTTTTCGCGTGCGCTCGCTTGGCACGAAGACGGATGGCGAGGCATCGTTGATCCAGTCGTTTTATCGCGTGATCGAAAAATACACGCCGCAACTCGTTTCGTGGAACGGCGGCGGTTTCGATCTGCCCGTGCTCCATTATCGTGCGCTCGTGCATGGCATCGCCGCGCCGCGTTACTGGGACTTGGGCCAGGACGATCGCGAGTTCAGGTTCAACAACTACATCAGCCGCTATCACATGCGGCATCTCGACCTGATGGACGTGCTCGCGATGTATCAGGCGCGCGCCAACGCGCCGCTCGATGCACTCGCCAAACTGTGCGGCTTTCCCGGCAAGCTGGGCATGGACGGCGGCAAGGTGTGGGACGCCTATTGCGATGGTCAGATCGACGAGATCCGCAACTATTGCGAAACGGATGTCGTCAACACTTACCTTATGTATTGCCGCTTTCAGATGATGCGTGGCGGACTCACGCCGGACGAGTACGCGGACGAGATCAACTTCGTGAAGAACGCGCTCGCGCTGGAAGCGTCGCCGCATTGGGCCGAATATCTCGCCGCATTCGGCCGGTGAGTGCGAGGCCGTGACGTTCGTCTACAATCTCGCCTTTGCCAACACGTCAGTCAGGAAGTACGCAGGTGTCTGAAGCCGCTCGAAAAAATTCGCATCGCCGCCGCGCCGCGCCGGCCAAAACCGTTACGCCCGATCCGTCATTCGTCGCGCCCGAAATCGAAATCGAGTCACTCGACATGGACGCGCGCGGCGTCGGCCGCACGGTCAACGAGAACGGCGAGCCGGGCAAGGTGATCTTCGTCGAAGGCGCGCTGCCCGGCGAACGAGTGAGCTATTCGAGCTATCGCAAGAAGCCGAGTTTCGAGCAGGCGCAAGTGGTGAACGTGTTGCGCGAGGCGGTCATCCGCACGAAGCCGAAGTGTCAGTTCTTCGGCACGTGCGGCGGTTGTTCCATGCAGCATCTCGACGTGCGCGCGCAGATTGCCGTGAAGCAGCGGGTGCTCGAGGACAATCTCCAGCATTTGTCGAAACTGCGCGCGGAAACCATGTTCCGGCCGATTCACGGGCCGTCGTGGGGTTATCGCTATCGCGCGCGCCTGACGGTGCGGCACGTTGAGAAAAAGGGCGGCGTGCTCGTCGGCTTTCATGAACGCAAGAGCAGCTACGTCGCCGATATGACGAGCTGCGAGGTGCTGCCGCGGCACGTTTCCGCCATGCTCGTGCCACTGCGGCATCTGGTAGCCGGTTTGTCCATTCGTGACCGCATGCCGCAGATCGAGCTTGCGGTTGGCGCGGACGTGACGGCGCTGGTGTTGCGCATTCTCGAACCGCTCAACGACGCCGACGAAGCGCTTTTGCGCGCCTTCGCGGACGAACACGCCGGCGTGCAATTCTGGCTGCAGCCGAAAGGTCCCGACACGGTTTATCCGTTTTATCCGCTCGAGAGCGAACTGGCTTATACGCTGCCGGAGTTTCACATCCGCATGCCATTCAAGCCGACTGATTTCACGCAGGTGAACCATCAGATCAACCGCGTGCTCGTGGCGCGCGCGTTGAGCCTGCTCGCGCCGGAAGAGAACGATCGTGTGCTCGATCTGTTTTGCGGCATCGGCAACTTCACGCTGCCGCTTGCGCGCGTGTCGCGCGAAGTGGTGGGTATCGAAGGAAGCGAAGCGCTGACCGCGCGCGCGCTGGAAAACGCGCAGGCCAATGGCGTGGACGGCCATACGTCGTTTGCCTGCCGCAATTTGTTCGAAGTGACTGCCGACGATCTGCGCGCGCTCGGGCACTTCGACAAATATCTGATCGATCCGCCGCGCGAGGGCGCGCTCGCAGTGGCGAAGGCGCTTGCGGACATCGCTCAAAGCGGCGAGGGTTCGCTGCCGAAGCGCATCGTTTATGTGTCGTGCAACCCGGCGACGCTCGCGCGCGACGCCGGCCTGCTCGTCCACGAGGCGGGGTATCGGATGAAGGGCGCGGGCGTCGTCAACATGTTCCCGCATACGTCGCACGTCGAATCCATTGCATTGTTCGAACGCGACTGAAGCGCTTTTATTTAAGAAGGCGCAAAAAAACCGGCCCGAAGGCCGGTTTTTCGTTTGAAGCACCGGTTCGATCAGTTCCGGTTGCCGCCGAAGATGCCAAGCAGTGCCAGCAAATTCGTGAAGACGTTGTACAGATCGAGGTAGATGGCGAGCGTCGCGCTGATGTAGTTCGTCTCGCCGCCATTCACAACGCGCTGCACGTCGAACAGCATGTAAGCCGAGAAGATCACGATGGCGAGCACGGAAATCGTCAGCACGAGCGCCGGCAGTTGCAGGAAAATGTTCGCGACTGCAGCCAGCAGAATGACCATCACGCCCATGAACAGCCACTTGCCGAGGCCCGAAAAGTCACGCTTGCTGACCGTGGCGATGGTCGCCATGGCCGCGAAAATCACGCCCGTGCCGCCAAAGGCCATCATGATGAGCTGCGGCCCGTTCGAGAAACCGAGGATGAAGCTCAGAAGACGCGAGAGCATCAGGCCCATGAAGAACGTGAAGCCGAGCAGGACGATCACGCCCATGCTGCTGTTCTTCGTTTTCTCGATGGCGAACATGAAGCCGAACGCAATCGCCATGAACGCGATGAAGCTCATTGCCGGGCTGGTGGCCGCGAAGAGGGAAAAGCCCGTCGCTACGCCGACCCACGCGCCGAGCACCGTCGGCACCATGGAGAGCGCGAGCAGCCAGTAAGTGTTGCGTAGCACGCGGTTGCGCACCTCGACCGAAGTGACGCTGCCGTTGCGTCCAAAACTGTAGGGTGATTCGTTCATGGTTTCTCCTTGCTTCAAATTGTCTGTCGTCGACCCGCGCTACATCCGTCATACACGAATGATACGGTAGGAATACTTAAGCGATTATGAGGCCGTTGCCCGCGCCATTCCGATTTCGTGCAGTGCCTGATGTCGCGGGGCGGTTGCAAAGCGCGGCTCGACTCCAATATGACTGCCGCACGGTCCGAAATCAATGGCGCCAACGTTTCTCGGCGCGATAGACGCTTAAGGCACGCTGATGTATGACGGTTCGACCCTTACGGCGCCGTAAGGTTTCAATCGCAATCATACCCTGCTTCATGCTACAATTGTCGATTCCTTTTAATCCGTAAACCGTTAATTTTTTGGAGTTTTTCATGGCAATCGAGCGCACCCTGTCGATTATCAAGCCGGACGCAGTGGCAAAGAATGTTATCGGCCAAATCTACAGCCGTTTCGAGAGTGCTGGACTCAAGATCATTGCTTCGCGCATGGTGCATCTGTCGCGCGCGGACGCGGAAAAGTTCTACGCAGTGCACGCTGCACGCCCGTTCTTCAAGGACCTCGTGGAATTCATGATCTCCGGTCCGGTGCAGATTCAAGTGCTGGAAGGCGAAGGCGCGATCATCAAGAACCGCGACCTGATGGGCGCGACCGATCCGAAGAAGGCAGACAAGGGCACGATCCGCGCTGATTTCGCGGACAGCATCGATGCAAACGCCGTGCACGGTTCCGACGCTCCGGAAACGGCAGCGCAGGAAATCGCGTTCTTCTTCTCGCAAGTGAACGTCTACTCGCGCTAAGTCGCGCGTTGGTTGCCGCATCGGTCCGTGCCTCGAGGCAGTGCGCCGGATCATGCGGCTGTCGCGCCGGCATCGCTTGAAAAGCTGGAACATGCAGGAATTGGCGCGAACGGTCTCGGGCAAAAGCTCCCGAGCTTCGCAATCTGAAATGGCAGGACTCGACATGACGAACAGCAGCACCGTCAATCTTCTCGATCTCGACGCCGCCGGGCTCGTCGCTTATTGCGGCAGCCTGGGCGAAAAGCCGTTTCGCGCCAAGCAATTGCAGCGCTGGATCCACCAATATGGCGTCGACGACTTCGACGGCATGACGGACCTCGCGAAATCGCTGCGCGAAAAACTCAAGGGTCGCGCCAGTTTGGCGATGCCCGAAATCTCTCGCGATCACGTTTCCACCGACGGCACGCGCAAGTGGCTGATCGACGTAGGCAACGGTAACGCTGTCGAAACCGTGTTCATTCCCGAGGAAACGCGCGGCACGTTGTGCGTGTCCTCGCAGGCCGGCTGCGCGGTGAACTGCCGGTTTTGTTCCACGGGCAAGCAGGGATTCTCCCGCAATCTGACCACTGGCGAGATCGTCGGCCAGTTGCGCATGGCCGAATTCGCGCTGCGCAAGTCGCTCGGGCGCGAAGTCGGCGGCCCGGGAAAGGGCGAGCGCGTCATCACCAATGTCGTGATGATGGGCATGGGCGAGCCCATGCTGAATTACGACGCCGTCGTGCCCGCCATGCGTCTGATGCTCGACGACAACGCCTATGGCCTGTCGCGCCGTCGCGTGACGCTATCCACTTCCGGCGTCGTGCCCATGATGGACCGCCTCGCCGCGGATCTGCCAGTGGCGCTCGCCGTGTCGCTACACGCGCCGAACGATCCGCTGCGCGACATGCTGGTGCCGCTCAACAAGAAGTATCCGCTGCGTGAATTGATGGCTGCGTGCCAGCGCTATCTGAAGGTTGCGCCGCGCGATTTCATCACGTTCGAATACTGCATGCTCGACGGCGTCAACGACACCGAAGCCCATGCGCGCGAACTGCTGGCCGTCACGCGCGACGTGCCGTGCAAATTCAACCTCATTCCGTTCAATCCGTTCCCGGAATCAGGTCTGACTCGTTCGAAGAACGAGCAGATCAAGCGCTTCGCGCAGGTTCTGATGGACGCGGGCATCGTCACCACCGTGCGCAAGACGCGCGGCGACGACATCGACGCAGCTTGCGGGCAGCTTGCGGGCGAAGTGAAGGATCGCACGCGCCTCGTGGAACGCATGGGTCGCGCGCCAGGCAAGGTGATCGAGGTGCGCGCGGTCTGACGCATTGCCGCCGTACAGCGAAGAAAAACAAGTCCGAAAAGACGGAAGTCGCGCCAGGCCGGCGCGCAAAGCCGAACATTTTGTTATAAAGCGGTCTGCAACATTGCCGGGGCTGTATCGTTCACGTTTTGATGCAATCCGCCGGCTTAGCCGCGCTATATAAAAGAATCGATGCGAGGAAATTGGGATGAGTGAGCCGCAGCACCCGACGCCTTTTGGCAGTCATACCGGGGGTCTTCCTGTCAATGAGCATGACGGTCAGGCGGGCACTGGCGGGGCGGCATCGAACGCGAGCCAGACGGGGCCTCTGGATTCGATTGCCGCTGTCGGCGCGCGGCTCGCGCAGCTTCGTCACGCGAAGTCATGGTCGATCGACGACATTTCAGCGCGTCTCAAGGTTTCGCCGAACAAGCTGCTCGCGCTCGAAGCGGGCGACATCAGTCAATTGCCCGATCGCACGTTCGCAGCGGGTATTGTGCGTAGCTACGCCAAGGTTCTTGGTACCGATCCCGCGCCTTTCACGCAGGCGTTTCGTCGCGAGGGCGCGGCGGTCGGGCAAAATCTGAAGGTGCCGGCTTCGGCGGGTGCGGGTCTGCCGCGACAGCGCGTGTCGGTGCCACTCGGTGGTTCGTCGGGCAAGAAACGCTCGTGGCTCTGGGGCATCGCGGCGGTCGTCGTGGTGTTGGCCGCGCTCGTGATGTGGCATACCGGCGGCGATTCGTCGGCGTGGCTCGCGCGCCTCAAGTCGAGCACGGGCGCTGGCACGGCTGCGCCGGGCGACACGGTGTCCGCTTCCGTCGTCTCCACGCCTGATGAAGCCGCCGCGGCGAACACCGGCGAAGCCGCCTCGCTGCCCGAAGTGGCCGCCGCGCCCGGCGAACAGCCAATGCCACGTCCGCTCGGCACGAACGCGTTGCCGGCCTCGTCGTCGACCATTGCGGCGTTGCAGGGCGCAAGCGCGTCGGCCGCAGCCAAGCAGGCGCCGGCCGCTGGCGCCGCCGCATCCGCGCCGGTCGTCGCCGGCACGGGCGCGAGCGCAGTCGAATTGAAAGTGAAGGAAGATAGCTGGTTCAGCGTGCGCGGCAAGGACGGCAAGGAGGTTTTCTCCGGTCTCGTCCACGCGGGAAGCACGCAACGCGTGCAGGGCGAAGCGCCGTTCAAGGTGACCGTCGGCAACGCGAAGAGCGTCGATTCCATCTCGTTTGACGATCAGCCGGTCGACGCCAAGAAATACGTTTCCGCACGCGGCAACGTCGCGCGCTTCACGCTGCCCTGAACGGGCGGCGCGTAGCGGTGTCGGAGTCGGAGGTTCAGCGCGCGTGCAAGTCATGGGCATTCCGGCTTTTTCCGTGATGCCCGTTCAAGGTTCCATATTCGCACCGTCGCGCCGCTTGCACGCGGCGCCTGGTGGCCAAAGGGTTTTTCGATGCAATCCGAAGCTCAATCCCTGATTAGCAGCAAGATCTGTTCGACCGAACCGGTGTTCGGCGGCTCGTCGAAGCGTCGTGCATCGCATGCGGTGGACGTGCGCTGGGGCGGTCAGCTCGTCACCATCGGCGGTGACTCACCGGTGCGCGTGCAGTCGATGACCAACACCGACACCGCCGACGCCATCGGAACCGCCATCCAGATCAAGGAACTGGCGCAGGCGGGTTCCGAACTCGTGCGCATCACGGTGAATACGCCGGAAGCGGCGGCGGAAGTGCCGCACATCCGCGATCAACTCGACCGCATGGGCGTGTCCGTGCCGCTCGTCGGCGACTTCCATTACAACGGGCATCTGCTGCTGCGCGATCATCCGGCGTGCGCCGAAGCGCTGTCGAAGTACCGCATCAATCCCGGCAACGTCGGACAGGGCGCAAAGCGCGACACGCAATTCGCGCAGATGATCGAAGCCGCGATCAAGTACGACAAACCGGTGCGCATCGGCGTGAACTGGGGCAGCCTCGACCAGGACCTGCTCGCGCGCATGATGGACGAAAACGCCGCGCGCTCGGCGCCGTGGGAACTGCAAAGCGTGATGTATGAAGCGCTGATCCAGTCGGCGGTCGGCTCGGCGGAACGCGCGGTCGAACTCGGCCTCGGTCGCGACAAGATCATCCTGTCGTGCAAGGTGAGCGGCGTGCAGGATCTGGTCGCCGTTTATCGCGAACTCGCTAAACGTTGCAGCTTCGCGCTGCATCTCGGCCTGACCGAGGCAGGCATGGGCTCGAAGGGTATCGTCGCTTCGACGGCGGCGCTGTCGTTGCTGCTGCAGGAAGGCATCGGCGACACCATCCGTATTTCGCTGACGCCCGAGCCAGGCGGCGCGCGCACGGGCGAAGTGGTCGTCGGTCAGGAAATCCTCCAGACCATGGGCCTGCGTTCCTTTACGCCAATGGTCATTGCATGTCCCGGCTGCGGGCGCACGACCAGCACGCTGTTCCAGGAACTCGCGTCGCAGATCCAAAGCTATTTGCGCAACTCCATGCCCGTGTGGCGCGACCAGTTTCCCGGCGTCGAGAAGATGCACGTCGCGGTGATGGGCTGCATCGTCAACGGGCCGGGTGAATCGAAACACGCGAACATCGGCATTAGTTTGCCGGGTTCGGGCGAAAATCCCGCCGCGCCCGTGTTTATCGACGGCGTGAAGGTGAAGACCTTGCGTGGCGAGCGTATCGCCGAGGAATTCCAGCAAATCGTCAGCGACTACGTCGAGCGCACCTACGGGCAAGAAACCGGCAAGCGCGAAGAAACGTCCGCGGCAACACTTTAAAGACAGATGACTGAACAGAAGAAACGGCTCGGCAAGCTGACCGGCGTCAAGGGCATGAACGACATCCTCCCGCAGGATGCCGCGTTGTGGGACTTTTTCGAATCCACGGTGAAGTCGATGCTGCGCGCATACGGTTATCAGAACATCCGCACGCCGATCATCGAGCATACGCAGTTGTTCACGCGCGGGATCGGCGAAGTGACGGATATTGTCGAAAAAGAGATGTACAGCTTCACCGATTCGCTCAACGGCGAACATCTCACCATGCGGCCCGAAAACACGGCGGCGGTGGTGCGCGCGAGCATCGAACACAACCTGCTTTACGACGGTCCGAAGCGCCTGTGGTACATCGGCCCGATGTTCCGTCACGAACGTCCGCAGCGCGGGCGGTATCGCCAGTTCCATCAGGTCGGCGTGGAAGCACTCGGTTTCGCGGGACCGGACACGGACGCCGAAATCATCATGATGTGTCAGCGCCTGTGGGACGACCTTGGGTTGACCGGCATTCGCCTGGAACTGAATTCACTTGGCCAGCCTGACGAGCGCGCGGCGCACCGCAAGGAACTGATCGCGTATCTGGAGCAGCACGTCGACGCGCTCGACGAAGAAGCCAAACGACGTCTCTACACCAACCCGCTGCGCGTGCTCGACACGAAGAATCCCGCGCTGCAGGAAATCGCGCAGAACGCGCCAAAGCTCACCGACTTCCTGGGCGAAGAATCGCGCAAGCATTTCGAGGGCGTGCAAAGGCTGCTGAAGGCCAACAACATTCCGTTCAAGATCAATCCGCGTCTCGTGCGCGGTCTCGACTATTACAACCTCACCGTGTTCGAGTGGGTGACCGACAAGCTCGGCGCGCAAGGCACGGTGGCGGGCGGCGGCCGGTACGACCCGCTCATCGAGCAACTTGGCGGCAAGCCCACGGCCGCGTGCGGCTGGGCGATGGGCGTCGAGCGTATCCTCGAGTTGCTGAAGGAAGAGAATCTCGTGCCGGAAGCGGAAGGTACGGACGTCTACGTAGTGCATCAGGGAGAAGCTGCCGCCGAGCAGGCGTTCATCGTGGCGGAGCGTCTGCGCGACACGGGCCTCGACGTGATCCTGCATTGCAGTCCGGACGGCGCGCCTGCCAGCTTCAAGTCACAGATGAAGAAAGCCGATGCGAGCGGCGCGGCTTTTGCCGTCGTGCTGGGCGAAGACGAACTCGCGCAGGGCACGATCGGCGTAAAGCCGCTGCGCCGCACGGGCGCCGAAACGTCGGACGCGCAAAAGAACGAGCAGGTCAACGTTCCGGCGGAAGACTTGACCGAATACCTAATCAATGCGATGGTGGCATCCGCCGAAGACTAGGCGGCCCGACACGCGGGCAATGGCCGTGGGCATCGCGCTGGATGAGTGAACCGTCCGGCATCGCGCACGGCACTCGAAGTGCAATGAAACGCAGGAAGGAATAGCTGGACGATGAGCTATCACGACGAAGAAGAATCACTGGAAAGTTTGAAAGCCTGGTGGGCCAAGTGGGGTAATTCCACGACGTGGATCATCCTCGTGGCGCTTGTAATCGCAGCCGGATACAACGGCTGGAATTACTGGCAGCGTCATCAGGCGGCCGAAGCTTCCGTGCTGTACGACCAGCTTCAGCAGGCCGTCACCGGCAATGATCAGAAAATGGTGAGCCGTATTGCGACGGATATGGAAGACAAGTTCGGCAGCACGGCCTACGCTCAGATGAGCGCGCTCACGGCGGCCAAGTCGCTATACACGGCGGGCGATACCGCCGGCACGAAAGCGCAACTGCAATGGGCCATCGATCACGCGAAGGACGACGAGTACAAGCAAGTCGCGAAGCTGCGCCTCGCGCTGGTGCTGCTCGACGAGAAAAATTACGACGCGGGTCTGAAGCTGCTCGCGGATGCGCCGCTCGACGCCTACAAGGGTGTGATCGCGGACCGTCGCGGCGATCTGCTTGCGGCGCAAGGCAAGCGCGACGACGCCCGCGCATCCTACAAGCTGGCGCTCGGCGCGCTGCCCGCGAACGATACCTCCGCGCGGCAACTGGTCCAGTTCAAGCTCGACGCGCTCGGCGGCTGAAGAGCGCGCGCCGCCGCAATCGACCGAGCCATATAACAATCAGGCCGCCCGGCCGCGCAACGCCTTGAAGGCGAAGGCGCGGCCGGGCGCCGATCAACCGAATCCGATAATTCATGTTGCGTCCACCGATGACTTTTTTGAAACGCTACGCCGTGCCGTTTGCCTGCGCGATGACCGCCTTGCTCGCGGCTTGCTCATCCACCAAGGATGAACGCCGCGTGCCGACACCGCTCGTCGAGTTCAAGCCGGTGCTCAACGTCTCCCAGGCGTGGAAGGCGAGCGTCGGCAAGGCAGGCCGCTATCTGTTCGCGCCGGTTGCCGTGGGCGACGCAATTTTTGCCGCAGGCGAGAACGGCTCGGTCGTGAAGATCGACGCGAAAACGGGTCAGGATGTCTGGCGCATCAAGCTCAAGGACGATCTGTCGGCGGGCGTCGGCAGCGACGGCAATCTGACTGCGGTCGGCGGTCTGAAGGGTTCGGTCTACGTGCTCGGACCGGACGGCAAGCAGTTGTGGACGGCAGTCGCGCCGGGCGAACTGATCTCGCCGCCGCTCGTCGGCAACGACCTCGTGATCGTGCGTACCATCGACGGCAAGGTCGTGGCCTTCAGCGCGCAGACCGGCGAACAAAAGTGGGTCTTCCAATTGCGCGCGGTGCCGCTGAATCTGCGCGTCGCGGCGGGCATGACCTTCGCCGGCAATCAGGCCGTGCTTGCTGGATTCCCGGGCGGCACGTTCGCTGCAATCAACCTGCAAACGGGCGATGCCTTCTGGCAAACACCGGTTTCGTATCCGAAGGGCGTGACCGAAGTCGAGCGCATCAACGACGTGACCGGCGCACCGGGACTCGTCGGCGCGCAGAGTTGCGCGGTGACGTTCCAGGGCCGCATCGGCTGCTTCAATGCAAATTCCGGCCGTCCGGACTGGGAAAAGAGCTTCTCGTCCGACAGCGGTCTTGCGCAGGATTCGGACTTGGTCGCAGCCGGCGATGACTGGTCGGTCGTAAATGCATTCCGCACCTCGGACGGCTCGCAGCTCTGGAAAACGGACAAGCTGAAGAACCGCCAGGTCAGCGTGCCGTATATTCTCGGTCGCGCGGTCGTTGTTGGCGACTTCGAAGGTTACGTCCACTTCCTGAGCGCGGATAACGGCGAACTCGTCGGCCGCGCCAAGACCGACGGCAGCGCGATCACCGCGCCGCCCGTGCTCGCCGGCAACACGCTCGTGGTCCTGACGCACGACGGCGGCATCTACGGCTTTCGTCCCAGCAACTAACACGCGCGTGATCGTCTGATCGAGCGGTATTGCGCGCTCGAAGCCGATCGCGCGGCAGGTCCGGCCAGAACCGGGCCGCAAGAGAAAGCAGGAGGCGCGGCAATCGCGCGCACTCCCGAGAGCCTGCCAGCGGAACGCAAAACGCGCGGTGGGCTGCAAGAATCAAAGCGCGTCGCGCGAAGGCGGCGCGCCAAAACTGCCTCTGACGAGGCGCAGCGGCGTCCCAGCGCCGCAGGCTTGACACACTGACGCCGTGACGCGTCGCGCGTGCCGCAAGCCGAATCCATGCTAATTTTCGACAAGCGCAGCCGTGGCGCGGCATGAGCGGAACGAGAGGTCTCGTTCGCACGCCTCGTGTGCCGTCTTGCGTTCAACCTTGAACAACATCTGATGAAACCCGTGATTGCCCTCGTCGGGCGCCCCAATGTGGGGAAATCCACCTTATTCAACCGGCTGACGCGTTCGCGCGATGCACTCGTCGCCGATCTGCCCGGCCTCACCCGCGACCGCCACTACGGCGAAGGCCGCGTGGGCGGCGAGCGGCCGTATCTCGTCGTGGATACCGGCGGCTTCGAGCCGGTCGCGAAAGACGGCATCCTGCACGCAATGGCGCGGCAGACGCGTCAGGCGGTGGAAGAGGCAGACATCGTCGTGTTCATCGTCGATGGACGCAACGGGCTCGCGCCGCAAGACAAGGCGATTGCCGACTATCTGCGCAAGACCGGCCGGCCGCTTTTTCTCGTCGTGAACAAGGCTGAGGGCATGAAGTATTCGGCCGTCGCGTCCGACTTCTACGAACTCGGTCTCGGCGATCCGCGCGCGATCTCGGCTGCGCACGGCGACGGCGTCACCGAGATGATCAACGACGCGCTCGACATCGCTTATGCCGGTCAGCCCGAGGAGAGCGAAGAAGAGAAGGCGCAGCACGGCGTGAAGATTGCCATCGTCGGACGTCCGAACGTTGGCAAGTCGACGCTCGTGAACGCATTGCTCGGCGAGGAGCGCGTGATCGCGTTCGACATGCCCGGCACCACGCGCGATTCGATTTATATTGATTTCGAGCGACAAGGCCGCAAATACACGCTTATCGACACGGCGGGCTTGCGTCGTCGCGGCAAGGTGTTCGAGGCCATCGAGAAGTTTTCGGTGGTGAAGACCTTGCAGTCCATTTCCGATGCCAACGTCGTGATCCTTTTGCTCGACGCCCAGCAGGACATCTCGGATCAGGACGCGCACATCGCGGGCTTCGTGGTCGAACAGGGCCGCGCGCTCGTGGTCGGCGTGAACAAGTGGGACGGTCTGGATTCGCATGTGCGCGAGCGCACGAAGGCGGATCTCACCCGCAAGCTCAAGTTTTTGGACTTTGCTAAATTTCACTACGTCTCGGCGCTGGAGAAGAGCGGCATCAGCCCATTGATGAAGTCTGTCGATGAAGCCTACGCCGCCGCCATGGCCAAGTTGCCAACACCGAAGCTCACGCGCGCGCTCATCGACGCGGTGGAGTTTCAGCAGCCGCGCCGTCGCGGTCCGGTTCGTCCGAAGCTGCGTTATGCACACCAGGGTGGACAAAATCCGCCGATCATCGTGGTGCACGGCAATGCGCTCGACGCCATTACCGAGACTTATAAACGCTATCTGGAAGGGCGCTTCCGAGAAACTTTCGGATTGGTCGGGACGCCACTGCGCATAGAGTTCCGGTCGAGCCATAACCCATACGCGGACAAAGGCTGAAAGCCGCGTGAGTCAAGCGTTTCAGGCCGGTCGGCCATTTGGCCAGGCTGGTGCGGAAACGAAAATCAGCTATAGTGTAGCGATTGTCGGCGGATCTCTTTTTCTTCGCCGACAATACATCCAACCTGCAAAAAAACTCGGAGTTTGCTATGAGCAACAAAGGGCAATTGTTACAAGACCCGTTTTTGAACGCGCTGCGTAAAGAGCACGTGCCGGTGTCGATCTATTTGGTCAACGGCATCAAGCTTCAAGGAAACATCGAATCGTTCGACCAGTATGTCGTGTTGCTCCGAAATACGGTCACACAGATGGTCTACAAGCACGCCATTTCCACCGTCGTGCCGGCCCGTCCGGTGAATTTCCACCCGGACGCTGAATCGTCCTAAACCTCGTCGCGACCGGCGCTGTTTTCACAAAAAGCGAACATCAAACAATTCGCCGGTCGCTTCAAAAACCGAAAAATATCAATTTGATCAATGCAGCGCTCGTCGGCATCGACTTCGGCAAGATCGATTTCGAAGCCAGTCTGGAAGAACTCAGCCTGCTCGCACAAAGTGCAGGCGCCCATCCCGCCGTCACGCTAACCGGCCGCCGTTCGGCTCCGGACGCCAAGATGTTCATTGGCAGCGGCAAGGTTGAAGAACTGCGCCTTTCTTGCGAAGCGAACGACGTCGAGCTCGTCATCTTCAATCACGCACTCGCGCCCGCGCAGCAGCGCAATCTCGAACTCGCGCTCGACCGTCGCGTGGTGGACCGCACGAGCCTCATCCTCGACATTTTTGCGCAGCGCGCCCGCAGCCACGAAGGCAAATTGCAGGTCGAACTCGCACAGCTGCAGTATCTGTCGACACGGCTCATTCGCGCGTGGACTCACCTGGAACGGCAAAAGGGCGGTATTGGCCTGCGCGGTCCGGGCGAAACGCAGCTCGAAACGGACCGCCGGCTGATCGGTGAGCGTATCAAGGCGCTCAAGACCCGGCTCGAGAAGTTGCGCCGTCAGCATGGTACGCAGCGTCGTCAGCGCACGCGTAATCGCACGATGTCGGTGTCCCTCGTCGGCTATACGAACGCAGGCAAGTCCACGCTGTTCAATGCGCTCACGAAGGCGCAAGCGTACGCCGCCGACCAGCTTTTCGCCACGCTCGACACAACCTCGCGTCGCGTCTATCTCGGCGAGGAAGCGGGGCACGTGGTGGTATCGGACACGGTCGGGTTCATCCGCGAATTGCCTCACCAGCTCGTCGCGGCGTTTCGCGCCACGCTCGAGGAAACCATCCACGCAGACTTGCTGCTGCATGTGGTCGATGCATCGAGCGCCGTGCGCCTCGATCAAATCGATCAGGTGAACGAGGTATTGCGCGGCATCGGCGCGGATTCCATCCGGCAGGTTCTCGTCTTCAACAAGATCGACGCGGTGCCTGAGCTGGCGGCCCGTGGCGAAGCGGTTGAAAGGGACGAGTATGGTAATATTTCGCGCGTCTTTTTGAGTGCACGCTCGGGCCAGGGGCTCGATGCGCTGCGCGCCGCCATCGCCGAAATCGCTGCTGCGGAAACGGACGAAAGCGAAGAGGCCTTACCGAGCGTGCTCGCTGAAATCGAAGCGCCGCAACTCGAGTCCGATGCAACGCAATCCCCGCTGTCCGGGTCAAACGAAACACACGACACGAACGCGCAGCCGGAAGACCACCGGCTGACCGAACAACGTGACCACAAGGTTTCCGAGCACGGTCACTGATCGGCTCGCGGAACTCCGGATTGCATCGCCCGGGCTTATCTGTCTGGATGTCTACCCCCGGCTGTCTAATGGTGAATCACCGAGTGAACGACTACAACGAGCGGACTAACAGGCAGCGCATGCATGCCGCCTTTTCGATCAACGATCCGCGCTGGGGGCGGGGCGAAGGCAACGGCGTGAAGAACGACTCGAAGCGTCCGCAAGACGGCAAGCGCCCGAACGGCAAGGACGAAGGCCCGCCCGATCTCGACGAGATGTGGCGCGACTTCAACCGTCGCATCGCCGGTCTGTTCGGACGCAAGCCCAACGGCGGCGCGCCGCGCGAGAACGGCCGCGGCACGCGCATCGGGCTTGGCATCGTCATTGGCGTGCTGATCGCCATCTATCTCGGCAGCGGCGTGTTCGTCGTACAGGACGGTCACGTCGGCGTGGTATCGCAGTTCGGCAAATATCGGCAAACGGTGGCGCAAGGCATTCACTGGCGCCTGCCGTATCCGTTTCAGTCGCACGATATAGTCGACATCTCGCAGGTCCGCTCGGTCGAAGTGGGTCGCGGCACCGCGCTCGCGCAAGGCAACGTGCGCGATGCCTCGGTTCTGACGAACGACGCCGATATCGTCGACGTGCGCTTCGCCGTGCAATATCAGATCAAGTCGCCGACCGACTTCCTGTTCCGTAATCTCGATCCCGACCAGAGCGTTACGCAGGCGTCGCAGGCGGCAGTCCGCGAGATCGCCGGGTCTATCAGCACGGACGACATGCTCTACAAGGATCGCGAGGCGTTGCGCGCGCGTCTAACTGAATCCATCCAGCGCTCGCTCGATCTCTACCGCACCGGTTTGCAGGTGACGGGCGTGACCGTGCAAAGCGTGCAGGTGCCGACGCAAGTGCAGGCGGCATTCGAGGAAGCATCGCGCGTGCGTCAGGACAACGAGCGCGCTCGCGACACCGCGCAAGCCTATGCCGATCAGCTGCTGCCGCGTGCGAAAGCCGACGCGGCGCGTCTCGTCGACGAAGCCACGGCCTACGGCAATCGCCAGGTCACCGAAGCACAGGGCGACGCCGAGCGCTTCAAGCAGGTCTACGAGCAATACTCGAAAGCGCCCGCGGTCATTCGTCAACGCATGTACCTGGACACGATGCAGCAAATCTATTCGCGTACCACGAAGGTCTTCGTGGACAGCAAGGCAGGCAGTAACGTGGTGTATCTGCCGCTGGATAAGCTCGTCGAGGCGAATCGTCAGCAGGTGAAAGAAGCCGATACCGCCAGTGCCGCCGCAGCCGCTAGCGCGCCCGCTGGCGATGGCGCACAGGCGCGTGCGCCGGGCGTGGCGTCGTCGCCGGCCGTGGTGAACGCGCCGGCCAACGGTGCGATCAACGGCGCGGCCAGCGCGACGACTGCAGCCAGTGCGGCCAGCGCGGCCAGTGCCGCAAGCAGTGCAAGCGACCCGCTGCGCTCCCGCGATGCTTTCCGCTCGCGCAATCGTCAAGACGACCTGCAATAAGGAGCGCGAGAACATGAATCGAATCATTGCGCTTGTGGTCGCTGTCGTGATCGTGCTGTTCATCGGTTCATCGATGATCTTCACGGTCGACGAACGGCATGCTGCCGTCGTGGCTTCCCACGGTGACGGCGAACCGAAACTCGACGGCCCGGGCCTGCATTTCAAGCTGCCCGCGCCGTTCCAGACGCTCACGCTCGTCGATACCCGCACGCTCACCATCGACGAAGCGGGCGCGGACCGCTTCGCCACGTCGGACAAGAACGACGTGCTGGTGAATACCGTCATCAAGTATCGCGTGGCCGATCCGCTCAAACTGTTCGAGAGCAACGAGAAGAACACGCAGACCGCGCAGGAGCGCATCGTCGGGCTCGCGCGCACGTCGCTCGCCAGTGCGTTCGCGAAGCGTTCGCTCACGGACGCGCTCGGCAGCCAGCAAACGCTCGCAAGCGAAGCGCAGAAGTCGGTGGAAGACGCGGCGGCGGCCTTCGGCGTGCAGCTCGTGGATTTACAGATGACGCGTATCGACTTTCCGTCCGTGGTAGCCGACTCCGTCTACAAACGCATGATCGCGGCGCGTCAGCAGGCCGCCGCCATCGAGCGCGCGAAGGGCACGGCGGATGCCGACAAGATCAAGGCGGACGCTCAGCGCGAACAACAGGCGATTCTCGCCGATGCATACAGTCAGGCACAGTCCATCAAGGGCGAAGGAGACAGCAAGGCGGCAGCCATAGCGGCGGACGCCTACGGACGCGATCCGCAGTTCTACCAGTTCTATCAGAGCCTCGAAGCGTATAAGAAGACCTTCAAACCGGGCGACGTGATGGTGGTCGACCCGAGCAGCGATTTCTTCCGCTTCATGCGCGGCCCGAACGGCGGCAGCGCGGATGTTTCTTCCGCGGCTGCCACGGCCAAGCGCTGATCGTGCCCCGCGAAAGCGCGATCCGTTCGCGCTTTCGCCTTTCTCCCTTGGAACATGGCCGAGACGTTACTGCTCGCACTTGCGTTGATGCTGATCATCGAAGGAATGTTTCCCTTCGTTTTTCCGACCGCGTGGCGCGATACCTTTCGCCGCATCGCGGAGCGCCCGACGCATCACATCCGCATTGGCGGACTGATCGCGATGGTGCTCGGGCTCATCCTGCTGCTCATCGCAACATGAGCACACCGTGATGCGCCAATTGGCCTATCTTGTTTAAATCCGTTCGTCAAAGCGCGCCGCGTCACGCGCCGCGCGCCCCGTAGGAAACGTATCGATGTCCACCTGGTTACTTCCCGAGAATATCGCCGACGTCTTGCCGTCGGAAGCCCGCAAGATCGAAGAGTTGCGACGCCGTCTGCTCGATCGTTTCCGTTCGTACGGTTACGAGCTCGTGATGCCGCCGATGCTCGAATATCTCGAATCGCTTCTGACGAGCGGCGGCAGCGATCTGAACCTGCGCACCTTCAAACTCGTCGATCAGATGTCCGGGCGCACGCTCGGCTTGCGCGCGGACATCACGCCGCAGGTCTCGCGCATCGACGCGCATCTCCTGAACCGGCATGGCGTGACGCGTCTGTGCTATGCGGGCAACGTGCTGCACACGCGTCCGCGCGGCCTGCACGCGACGCGCGAGCAGATTCAAATCGGCGCGGAAATCTACGGTCACGCGGGGCTCGAAGCGGACCTCGAAATCCAGCAACTGATGCTCGATTCGCTGCATCTCGCGGGTCTCACGAAAGTGCGTCTGGATCTGTGCCACGCGGGCGTGCTCGCCGCGTTGCTGGAACTGGAACCGGCGGCTGCATCGCTTGGCGAAGCGCTCTATGAGGCGCTCGCGAGCAAGGACGTGCCGCGTATCAACGAACTCACGGCGCATCTCGGCCAGGTGCCGCGCGAAGCGTTGCGCGCGCTGCCTACGCTCTACGGCGACGCCTCGGTGCTCGAAACCGCGCGCGGCCGTCTGCCGAATCTGCCGGTCATCGCGCGTGCGCTCGACGATCTCGCGTTTCTCGCAAGCCAGGTCGACGGCGCCGAACTCATGATCGATCTCGCCGATTTGCGCGGCTACGCATATCACAGCGGCGTGATGTTCTCCGCCTATGTCGACGGCGTGCCCAACGCGGTCGCGCATGGCGGCCGCTACGACGATGTCGGGCTCGCCTACGGACGTGCGCGTCCGGCAACGGGCTTTTCGCTGGACCTGCGTGAAGTCGCGCGTATTTCTCCCGTCGATGCCCGCGGCAGCGCGATCCTTGCACCGTGGAAGCACGAAGACACGCTACGCGCCGCCGTCGCCGCATTGCGCGATGCCGGCGAAGTGGTCATTCAGGCGCTGCCGGGTCACGAGCACGATCTCGACGAATTCGCCTTCGACCGCGTACTTATCGAGCGCGACGGCCAATGGATCGTCGAAGCGCGCGCCTGAACGCGGCGCCTGAGCGCGGCGCATGAAGTGAGACGCGCGTCATACGAATGGATGCCGATTTCCTAACCCCGACGTATCCCGAAAAATTCGGAACCTGTGGCGAACATAGGTAAAATACGTTTTTAACCAGCTAACGAATCAACATGTCTGCCAGTGCAGTGAATGTGAACCCGGGGCGCAACGTCGTCGTGGTGGGCACCCAGTGGGGTGATGAGGGCAAGGGCAAGATCGTCGACTGGCTGACGGACCACGCCCAGGGCGTCGTGCGCTTCCAGGGCGGTCATAACGCCGGCCACACGCTCATCATCGGCGGCAAGAAAACCATTCTGCGCCTCATCCCTTCGGGCATCATGCGCGCGGGCACGGCCTGCTATATCGGCAATGGCGTCGTGTTGTCCCCGGAAGCTTTGTTCAAGGAAATCGACGAGCTCGAAGCCGCGGGCATCGACGTTCAGAAACGCCTGTTCATTTCCGAAGCCGCCACGCTCATTCTTCCATATCACGTCGCGATCGATCAGGCGCGCGAAGCGCGTCGCGGCGCGGGCAAGATCGGCACCACGGGGCGCGGTATCGGTCCGGCATACGAAGACAAGGTCGGCCGTCGCGGGCTGCGCGTGCAGGACCTCTTCGACGTGCCGGTGTTTTCCGAACGTCTGCGCGAAGTGCTGGACTTCCACAACTTCGTGCTGAGCAAGTATCTGGGCGCGGCCGAAGTGGACTACCAGCAAACGCTCGACACCATGCTCGGTTACGCGCCGCGTCTCGAACCCATGGTCACGGACGTCTCGCGCCGTCTGTACGACGAAAACCACGCTGGCCGCAATCTGTTGTTCGAAGGTGCGCAAGGCACGCTGCTCGATGTCGATCACGGCACTTACCCGTTCGTCACGTCGAGCAACTGCGTCGCGGGTGCGGCGACTTCGGGCGCGGGTATCGGTCCGCAACGGCTCAACTACATTCTCGGCATCACCAAGGCGTATTGCACGCGCGTCGGTTCGGGCCCGTTTCCGAGCGAACTGTACGATGCCGACAACGCGCAACGTCAGGACCAGGTGGGCTTGAACCTGGCGACCGTCGGCAAGGAATTCGGTTCGGTCACGGGTCGTCCGCGTCGCACGGGCTGGCTCGACGCCGCCGCGCTGCGCCGCTCCATTCAGATCAACGGTATTTCGGGGCTGTGCATCACCAAGCTCGACGTGCTCGACGGTCTCGAGGAAGTGAAACTGTGCGTAGGCTATAAACTCGACGGCAAAGAGGTCGATATCCTGCCGCGCGGCGCCTCGGAAGTGGCGCGTTGCGAACCGGTCTACGAGACCTTCGGCGGCTGGAAGGAAAGCACCATCGGCATTACGCAATGGGACAGTCTGCCCGAGAACGCGCGTGCTTATCTCGTGCGCGTGCAGGAAGTTGCCGGCGTGCCCATCGACATGGTGTCGACCGGACCGGACCGCGATGAAACCATCCTGTTGCGTCATCCGTTCAAGGTCTGAGCGCGAGCGTTTCAACCTGAGCCGGACGCTGTAAAGAATGTGGCCGCTACCTTGCGGCCACATTTCATATATAACCCTTAGTACGTATTTGAAAGAGTCTTACCATGATCGCGATGACGGACCCGCGCAACGACGACAAAAATCTTTGGGTCAACTGGGATGAATATCACCGGTTGATCGAAGTCCTCGCGCTCAAAGTACACGACTCAGGCTGGAAGTTCGACAAGATCCTGTGTCTGGCGCGCGGCGGGCTGCGCGTCGGCGACCAACTTTCGCGCATTTACGACTTGCCGCTCGCCATTCTCGCAACGAGTTCGTATCGCGAAGCCGCGGGCACGGAGCAGGGCGATCTCGACATCGCGCAGTACATCACCATGACGCGCGGCGAGTTGTCCGGCAACGTCTTGCTGGTGGACGATCTGGTCGACTCAGGCGTTACGCTCGCGCGCGTGCAGGAGCATCTGAAGGAGCGCTATCCGGCCATTACGGCGGTGCGCTCGGCCGTGCTCTGGTACAAGGCGTGCTCGAAGGTTACGCCCGACTATCACGTGCAGTTTCTCGAAACCAATCCGTGGATTCATCAACCGTTCGAGGAGTGGGACACGGTACGGCCGCACAATCTCGGCGCCTGGATCAAGCGGGGCCTGCAGAACAGCCGCGAGTGAGCGCCACTTCGTCGCCTCGTTCTTGCTGCCCGATAACGGGCAAGACGCCGTTCGTCCCGCTTCATGCCGGGCGCAACGGCGTTTTTGCTTTGGGTCACCTAATTTCACAGATGCAGCCAAGCGCCCTGAATCGTTCAGCCGACGCGCACGAAACGCGATGCTAAACTCACACACGCGTGTTGCCGGGCAATCGGGCAATACGAGAGGCAGCGTTTTTGCACGCGACGTTAGATAGAATGGCGTTCGTTTCTTTCCGCCCTGGACGGACATCTCGCTTTTATGACTAACATGACTCACGCGCAAGAGCATAAACAGCCTTTGCCATCTCTTGCGCTCGCCGCCATTGGCGTCGTCTTTGGCGACATCGGTACGAGTCCGCTCTATTCCCTGAAGGAAGCGTTCAGCCCGTCGCACGGCATCGCGCTTTCCGAGGCGTCCATTCTCGGCGTCATCTCCTTGCTCTTCTGGGCCATCGTCATGGTGGTCGCGGTCAAGTACGTGCTCTTCGTCATGCGCGCCGACAATAACGGCGAAGGCGGCGTGTTCGCCATGATGACGCTCGCGCTGCGCAGCGTGAAGGAGCCGGGCCGCATGTCGGGCGTGCTGCTGATGCTAGGCATCTTCGGCGCCTGCATGTTCTATGGCGATGCGGTCATCACGCCCGCCATGTCGGTCATCTCGGCGGTGGAAGGGCTGGAACTCGCCGCACCGAAGCTGTCGCCTTACGTGCTGCCGATCACCATGGTCATCCTGGTCCTGCTGTTCTGGATTCAGCGCCATGGCACGGCAGTGGTCGGCAAGCTGTTCGGCCCGATCATGCTGGTGTGGTTCATCACGCTCGCCGTGCTGGGCGCTTATCACATCGTGCTCGCACCGGGCGTGCTGGTCGCGCTCAACCCGTACTATGCAATCTCCTTCATGGCCTCGCACGTGTTGCAGGCTTACATCGTGCTCGGCTCGGTCGTGCTGGTGCTGACCGGAGCGGAAGCGCTCTATGCCGATATGGGCCACTTCGGCGCGAAGCCCATTCGCTGCGGCTGGTACGCGCTCGTCATGCCGTCGCTTCTGCTGAATTACTTCGGGCAGGGCGCGTTGCTCATGCATACGCCGTCGGCCATCGAAAGTCCGTTCTTCTTGCTGGCGCCAGACTGGGCCTTGCTCCCGCTCGTGATCCTTTCCACCGTCGCCACGGTGATTGCATCGCAGGCAGTGATTTCGGGCGCGTATTCGCTGACGAGTCAGGCTATTCAGCTCGGTTACGTGCCGCGCATGAAGATCCTGCATACGTCGGAACTGGCGATCGGGCAGATCTATATTCCGCTCGTCAACTGGATGCTGCTCTTCATCATCCTGTGCATCGTGGTGGGCTTCAAGAGTTCGGAGAATCTGGCGGCGGCTTATGGACTGGCCGTGACCGCGACCATGCTCGTCACGACCATCCTGCTCTCGGTGGTGATGGTCAATCTCTGGGGCTGGAACCGCTGGCTCGTCGGCGCGCTGATCGCGGTGCTGCTCACGATCGACATCGGCTTCTTCGGCGCGAGTCTGTTGAAGATCGGGCAGGGCGGCTGGCTGCCGCTGTGCATCGGCGGAATACTCTTCTTCCTGCTAATGACCTGGTACAAAGGCCGCATGATCGTGAAGGATCGCACGGCCGCCGACGGTATTCCGCTCATGCCGTTCCTGCAAGGGCTGCTCGCGCATCCGCCGCATCGCGTGTCGGGTACGGCGATCTACCTGACCGGCAGCGATTCGCTCGTGCCCGTGAGTCTTCTGCATAACCTGAAGCACAACAAGGTGCTGCACGAGCGCACCATTTTCCTGAACTTCATCACGCGCGATATTCCGTATGTGGATGGCGCGCATCGCATGGAAGTGAAGGACGTTGGCGGCGGGCTCTTTCTCGTGAAGGCAGCGTATGGCTTCAATGAAACGCCGGACGTGAAAGCCGTGCTCGAACAAATCACGCGCACGCACGCAATGACGTTTGAACTCATGGACACGTCGTTCTTCATGGCGCGTGAAACGGTGGTGCCGACCGAGTTGCCGGGCATGTCGGTGTGGCGCGAGCGCGTGTTCGCGTGGATGCATCAGAACGCCGCGAAGCCGACGGACTTCTTCAGCATTCCGGCCAATCGCGTCGTGGAGTTGGGCACGAAGATCGAAATCTGACGAGCGCTTGCTTCTGGAAACAAAAAACCCACGCCGCAAAGCGTGGGTTTTTTGTTTGAAGCGTGCCGGCTGTCAGCGTTTGAGCTTGGCGAAAGCAGCGGCCATCGCGCCACCCGGTTCCGGCTCGCGGCGCTGATTATTCGAACGCGCATCGCGCCCGCCGCCCGCGCGCCGGTCCTGCTGGCCTGCACGCGGTTGCGAAGGCGCGCCGCTGCCTGCCGCTGCCGGCGCGAAGTCATCGTCGAGACGCATGGTCAGCGAGATGCGCTGCCGCTTCACATCCGTTTCGAGCACCTTCACCTTGACGACCTGGCCTGCCTTCACGACTTCATGCGGGTCCTTGATGAACTTCGTCGACAGCGCGGAAACGTGCACGAGTCCGTCCTGATGCACGCCGATATCGACAAACGCGCCGAACGCCGCGACGTTCGTCACCACGCCTTCGAGCACCATGCCCGGTTCGAGATCCGCGATCTTCTCGATGCCTTCGCGGAACGTCGCCGTCTTGAACTCCGGACGCGGATCGCGGCCCGGCTTTTCCAGTTCGGCGAGGATGTCGCGCACGGTCGGCAGACCGAAGCGGTCATCGACGAATTCGGTGGGCGAGAGGCCCGTGAGCGCTTCACGCTTGCCGAGCACATCGCCGACATGCTTCTTGATTTTCGCGAGAATGCGCTCGACGACCGGATACGCTTCCGGGTGCACCGACGAGCGATCCAGCGGATTCTCGCCGTTGTTAATACGCAGAAAACCCGCGGCCTGCTCGAACGTCTTGTCGCCGAGACGTGGCACCTTCTTCAGATTCTCGCGCGACGCAAACGGCCCGTTGGCATCGCGATAATCGACGATATTACGTGCAAGCGTCGCGTTCAAACCGGATACGCGCGCAAGCAGCGCGACCGAAGCCGTGTTGGCATCGACGCCGACGGCGTTCACGCAATCTTCGACGACCGCATCGAGCGAGCGTGCGAGTTCGCGCTGATTCACGTCATGCTGGTACTGGCCGACGCCGATCGCTTTCGGGTCGATCTTGACGAGTTCCGCGAGCGGGTCCTGCAGACGGCGCGCAATGGAAACCGCGCCGCGCAGTGAAACATCGAGGTCCGGAAATTCCTTCGCCGCGAGTTCGGAAGCCGAATATACCGACGCGCCCGCTTCGGACACGACGATCTTCTGCAGCTTGAGTTCGGGATGCTTCGCGATGAGCTCGCTCGCGAGCTTGTCGGTTTCGCGCGATGCCGTGCCATTGCCGATGGAAATGAGCTCTGCCTGCGTCGCCTTGGCAATGCGCGCGAGCTTCGCGAGCGAACCGTCCCAGTCGCGGCGCGGCTCGTGCGGATAGATGGTGTCGGTGGCCAGCACCTTGCCCGTGCGATCGACGACGGCGACTTTCACGCCGGTGCGCAGACCCGGATCGAGGCCAATCACGGCTTTCGGGCCAGCGGGCGCGGCGAGCAGCAAGTCCTTCAGATTGCGCGCGAACACGCGAATGGCTTCGTGCTCGGCTTCCTCGCGCAACTTGGTGAGCAGTTCGTTTTCGATATGCGGCTGCACCTTGACACGCCAGCACCAGCGGCACACGTCGGCGAGCCATTTGTCGCCCGCGCGGCCGCGATTGGCGATGCCCACGTGCTGCGCGATCATCACTTCGCCCGGATGCGGCGTTTGTGCGTCGAGTTCCTCGCCGAGCCCGAGTTTCACGCTCAGGACGCCCGCGTTACGGCCACGGAACAGCGCGAGCGCGCGATGCGACGGCACCGTGCGGATGGTTTCGCTGTAGTCGTAGTAGTCGCGGAATTTTTCGCCTTCCTCGCCTTGCTTGCCCTCGACCACGGTCGACATGACAAGCCCCTGGTTGAACAGGTGCTCGCGCAGCTTGCCGAGAATCTCGGCCGTTTCGCCGAACTGCTCGGAAAGGATATCGCGTGCGCCGTCGAGCGCGGCCTTGGTATCGGCGACGCCTTTTTCGGTATCGACGAACTTCGCGGCTTCGCTCTGCGGATCGAGCGTCGGGTCGGCGAGGAGCGCCTGTGCAAGCGGTTCCAGGCCGGCTTCGCGAGCAATCTGCGCGCGCGTGCGGCGCTTCGGCTTATACGGCAGATACAGGTCTTCCAGCACCTGCTTGCTGTCCGCGCCTTCGATCGATGTACGCAGTTCGTCGGTGAGCTTGCCTTGCTCGTCGATGCTCGAAAGAATCGTGGCGCGCCGGTCTTCGAGTTCGCGCAAATACAGGAGGCGTTCTTCGAGCGTGCGCAGTTGCGTGTCGTCGAGATTGCCGGTCACTTCCTTGCGATACCGGGCGATGAACGGGACAGTCGAGCCTTCATCCAGAAGCTGCACGGCGGCGGCCACCTGGCGCGGCTGCACGGTAAGCTCGGTGGCAATGCGCTGTACGATCTTGAGTGCTACGGTTTGCGTCATGGTCTGCGCTGTCTGCTCTCTGCTGGCCTTGTGCAACGGCAAGACGCAGGGCGCGCATCCCGTGCGACGCGTTGCGCGCTTTACGCCCTGTGTCCCGCTTGGTGCGCGCTGACTACTTCTTGCGCCTCGCAAAGCGGGCGTGCTGCCGGTTGCGGCCGGGTTGCTTGAGCGGGGGATTTTGCCATAAATGGAGAAGGGCTCCGGTTCACGGTGATAGAATTTCGGCATCGCGCAGGCTGCATTGCGTCTGTCGTTGCATCGCTTAATGCATCGGGTCTTTATCACGTTGCCGTCCATTCATTTGCCCAAACTTCGCCTTTCCCCGCTCGCGTCCATCTGCGCCGCGTGCGCGTTTCTGTGCACGCTCGTTCTCGCGCCGAATGCCATTGCGCAGACGCCCAAGGGCATCGACCCCACCACGTCGGTGCGCGCCACGCCGCTCGGCGATGCCTCATCCGCCATGGTCAGTGCCGAGCCGAGCGCCGAAGACGCGCTCAAGGCCGACAATGCGCGCCGGCAAAAGGCGCTCGACAAACGCACCGCGCAGAACGACTACGCATACGGCGTCAAGGAACACGACTGCTACGGCAAATTCTTCGTGAACCACTGTCTCGACAACGCGCGCACGGCCATGCGTGAAGAGCGCAAGCAGATTCGCCAGCAGCAGCTCGCTCTCGACGACGAACAACGCGCCGAGCGCACGAAGCAGCGCGACGAACAGACCGCGCTCAAGCAGGCACAATACGATGCGGAAGCGCCGCAACGCGCCGCCAGCGAAAAGTCGAGCCAGCAGTCCTACGAGGAAAAGCAGCGTCAGAACGCGCTGTCCGCCGCGCAACGTCAGGCCGAGGCGCCGCAGCGCGCGGCCAATCAGGCCGCGTACGACCGCAAGCAGGCGGACTATCAGCGGCAACTCGAGGAAGCGCGCGCCCGCGGCGTGCAGGACGCGCAGGACCGCGAGCAGAAGGCGGACCGTTACGAACAGAAACAACGCGATGCCGCGCAGCATCGCGCGGAAGTCGAGGCGCGTCAGAAAGAAGCCGCGCGCAAGCAGCAGGAAAAGGCACAGCAAGCCCAGCAGGCGCAACAGCAGCAACAGCAGCAACAGCAGCAACAGCAGCAACAGCAGCAACAGCAGCAACAGCAGCAACAGCAGCAACAGCAGCAACCAGGTAAGTGACGCCCAAGGCACCGCCCGGGCGATGAGGATGAAAGGAGGCGAGCATGCAGCAGCGCTTGAACGCACCCCGACAACCCGCCGTGGATGCCACCGTGCTCCGCGATCGCATCACGCAATTGCAGGAAGAGCATCACGGCTTGTCCACGCTCATCGACAAGATGGGCGGTATCGACGACCTCGAGCTCAGGCGCTTGAAAAAGCGCAAGCTCAAGGTGAAAGACACCATACTTCTGCTGCAACTGCAGCTCGACGGCGACGCGCATTGAAGCGCATCGACGCGGGTCGAGGCGCTTGAGGCAGCAAAGCGCCGCCATGCGCCGTGACCGCAACCGCAGGATCTAGCCCCGCCTTGAACTTACCCGCACAACCCCGCGACAGCGCAAGCGCTGCGCTCGAACTCACGGACAAGCGCCGCACGGAACTCGACGCCATCTTCTCCGCCGAAGGCCTTCTCGCGCGCGCGATCGACGGCTATCGGCCGCGCGCGTCGCAGATCGACATGGCGCGCTCCGTCGCCGCCGCGATGGAAGCGTCCGGCCGCGCCATGCCCGAACCCGCGATGTTCGAATTGCAGCGCCGCCCGGCGCGCAAGCTCGGGCCATCGGACAAGCCGCATGCGGTAGACGAGGCATCCGCCGACGACGTGGGTATCGCCACCGCGACGAGCGCCGTCGATGGCGGCGAGAACACGCTGATCGTCGAGGCGGGAACGGGCACGGGCAAGACCTACGCTTATCTCGTTCCGGCCATGTTGTGGGGCGGCAAGGTCATCGTTTCGACCGGGACCAAACACTTGCAGGATCAGCTCTTTCAGCGCGATATCCCGACCGTGCGCGACGCGCTCGCCGTGCCGGTCACCTCCGCGATGCTGAAGGGCCGCGCCAACTATCTCTGCCACTACTATCTCGAACGCACCGCCGACAACGGGCGGCTGCCGACGCGTCAGGACACGTCGCATCTGCAGGAGATCGTGCGCTTCGCCAAGATCACGCGCACGGGCGACAAGGCCGAACTTGCGAGTGTCCCCGAGAACTCGCCCGTCTGGCCGATGGTCACGTCCACGCGCGACAATTGCCTCGGACAAGATTGCCCGCATTACAAGGATTGCTTCGTGATGCAGGCGCGCCGCGAAGCGCAACAGGCGGACATCGTGGTGGTGAACCATCACCTGTTCTTCGCCGATGTAATGCTGCGCGACACCGGCATGGCCGAACTCTTGCCGATGGCGAACACCATCATCTTCGACGAGGCGCATCAGTTGCCCGAGACGGCGACGCTCTTTTTCGGCGAGACGCTTTCGACCACGCAACTGCTCGAACTCGCCCGCGATGCGGTGGCCGAAGGTTTGTCCCACGCTCGCGACGCCGCCGACTGGACCAAGCTCGGCGCGGCGCTCGAACGCGCGGCGCGCGACCTGCGGCTCGCATTCCGGGAAGATTCGATTCGCCTCTCGCTCGGCCAGCTGGCCGATGGACATCCGCTTTTCGAAGCGCTCGACACGCTACAAACCCATCTCGATGCACTCACGGCCGCGCTCGGCGCACACGGCGAGCGCGCGGAATCGCTGCAGGCGCTGGTGCGGCGCGCGCGCGAATTGCAAGGGCTTTTGTCGGGCTGGACCAAGCCGCCGACCGCGCTCGAACGTGCAGTGGTCGAAGACGCGGATACCGCCGCCGAAGCCGCGCGCGACGAGCCCAACGAGATGGTGCGCTGGATCGAAGTGTTCTCGCACACGGTGCAACTGCACGAGACGCCGCTGTCGGTCGCGCCGATCTTCGCGAAGCAGCGCGCGGGCGTGCCGCGTGCCTGGATCTTCACCTCCGCGACGCTTTCGGTGCGTGGCGATTTCACGCATTACGCGGCGCAAATGGGTTTGAACGCGCGCCGCTCGATGACCTTGCCGAGTCCCTTCGATTACCCGTCGCAGGGCCTTTTGTACGTGCCGCGCAATCTGCCGCAGCCGTCCTCGCCGCAGTTCACCGACGCCGTCTTCGACGCCGCGTTGCCGGTGATCGAGGCATCGGGTGGCGGCGTGTTCATGCTGTGCACGACGCTGCGCGCGGTCGATCGCATCTCCCAGCGTCTGCGCGACGTGATCGAGCGGCGCGGCTGGGACAATCCGCTGCTCGTGCAGGGCGACGCGAGCCGTACCGAGTTGCTCGACCGCTTCCGCGCGTATGGCAATGCGATTCTCGTCGGCAGCCAGAGCTTCTGGGAAGGTGTCGACGTGCGTGGCGATGCGCTTTCGCTCGTGGTCATCGACAAACTACCGTTCGCGCCGCCCGACGATCCCGTGCTTGCCGCGCGCCTCGACGCGCTCACGAAGAAAGGCTTGAGCCCGTTCGCCGTGCATCAGTTGCCGCAGGCCGTCATCACGCTCAAGCAGGGCGCGGGGCGGCTGATTCGCGCGGAGACGGATCGCGGCGTGCTCATGATCTGTGACACGCGGCTCGTCGATAAACCATACGGCCGACGCATCTGGCAAAGCCTGCCGCCGTTCAAGCGCACGCGTGAACTGGAAGTCGCGCGGGCGTTTTTCAGCGAAGCGGCGGACGCGTCGGCGGAGCTTGCCGAGTAAGGCTTGCAGCAGGGCGCGGGAGCGGTTGATCGACAAACAAAATGGGCGCCGAAGCGCCCATTTTTGCCTGACCAGCCGAACGATCTCGCGTTCTGCTTACCAGATCTGATACCACGCCTTTTCCGCGCTCGCGCGACGCTTGCCCGTGACATACGGGCTGTCGGGGAACGTGGCGGCAAGCACGCGCTTGGTGTCGTCGGCGAGTTGCGGCTGATCGAGCTTCTCGTATGAGAGCATCATGAGATGCAGCGCTTCTTCGGTGGCCGGCGCGTTCTTGTATTCGCGAATGGCGAGCTGCGCCCGGTTAATGGACGCGACATACGCGCCGCGACGATAGTAGTAATCCGCCGCGTGGACTTCGTGCGAAGCGAGCGCGTTCACGATATAGCGCATGCGTTGCGCGGCGTCGGGCGCATACTTGCTTTGCGGATATTTATCGACCACGACCTTGAACGCGTCATACGACTCGCGCAGCGACTTCGGGTCGCGCTCGCTCATGTCCTGGCCGGAGAAGCGGCCGAAGAGTCCGAGGTCGTCGTTGAAGTGAATCATGCCTTTCAGGTAGTAGGCATACGAGATGTCCGGGTGATCCGGGTGCAGCTTGATGAACCGGTCGATTGCCTGATCCGCCGATGCGGTCTCGCCGTCTTTCCAGTTGCAGTAAGCCACGTTGATCTGCGCCTGCTGCGCGAAGTGACCGAACGGATCGCGGCCTTCGAGCGCTTCGAAATACTTGGAGCACTTGCCCCAGTCGCGGCCTGAAAGCGCGTCCTGGGCCTCCGTATATAATTTGTTGTTGTTCCACGTAGCCGTTTCGTCGGTCTTCTCCGGCAAGCCGTGGCAGGCCGTGACAATGGCGACGCTCGCGCCCAGCGCCAGATACTTGATCGATTGCTGCATCGATTGATGAATGGTGTTGAAGGCTCGCATTAGTGCTTGCTGTTCCTGGCTGAATCTCGCTATGTCTAGCTGTGTGTCCGGTGCGGTTTTCGCTCGGGATTTTCCGTTTGGAAATCCTTCGAATTCCGCCCGGTTTCCCGGTCCGCAACGGTCTGGCGCGGCTTCCTTGCATTGCCTGCATTGAAGTTTGCCCGGCAGTGTCGCGCGCTGTAAAGAACGTCTTGCGCAATGTCCCGAACTGCAGCCCGAGATGAAGACTGACTCACCGGGTACAACCCGATATCCCGTTCAAATGACCCGCTCAAGTACACGCCGTACCAAAGACCAACTCAAAGATTATAGCCGAAGCGCCAAGCCCGACGACGCAGCTTCTACCGATTCGGACGCGCATGCGCCCGATGCCGGCACGCCGCATCGCGGCAAGGAAGCGCGGCATCGCAACGAGGAAGCGCCGCGCGAGGCGCGCGTGCCGGACGAACTCGCAGGCGAGCGGCTCGACAAGGTGCTGGCCAAGATCTTCCCCGAGTTTTCGCGCAGCCGTCTGCAAGGCTGGATCGAGGAAGGGCGCGTGCTCGTCGATGGCGCCAGCGCCAAGGTGCGCCAGCCCGTGCCGCTTGGCGCGACCATCGCGCTCGTGCCCGACCTGTTGCCCGAGCAACTCGCGTTCACGCCCGAGCCGGTGCCGCTTCACATCGTGTACGAAGACGAAACGCTCGTCGTCATCAACAAGCCCGCCGGCATGGTCGTGCATCCCGCCGCGGGGAACTGGAGCGGCACCTTGCTCAACGGTCTCCTACATCGTTATGGCGATGCGGCGGCGGGGCTGCCGCGCGCGGGCATCGTACATCGGCTGGACAAGGAGACCTCGGGGCTGATGGTCGTCGCGCGCACGCTCGAAGCCCAGACCGACCTCGTGCGGCAGTTGCAGGCGCGCACGGTGAAGCGCCGTTATGTCGCGTTCGTGTGGGGCAGGATGCCGGACGACGGCACCATCGACGCGCCCATCGGCCGCGATTCGCGCGACAGGACGCGCATGGCCGTGGTTCAAGGCGCATCGGGGAAACCGGCGCGCACGCACTTTCGCACCATCGACCGGACGCAGTGGAACGGGCAGCCCGTGAGCGCGATCCATTGCGATCTCGAAACCGGACGCACACACCAGATTCGCGTGCACTGCGCGGCGAGCGGCCATCCGCTTCTTGGCGATCCGGTCTACGGTCACATACGCGGCCGGCGTTCGGTGACGCCGCTGCCCGACGGCTTTGCGCGTCAGGCGCTGCACGCGTGGCGGCTCGGTCTGGTTCATCCGGCAACGGGAAAGCAGGTGCACTGGCGCGCGGACGTGCCCGAGGATCTCGTCAAGCTCGCCACGGAACTCGGCTTCGGGCGCGACGACGAACTCGAACTCGACGAAGACGACGACTTCTCGCAAGTCTATGAAATGGACGACGGCGAAGACTGGGACGACGAATACGACGACGAAGAAGGCGAACACGATGCCGATGCCGAGGACGACGAAGCATGACCCATCGCACTGACGTCACATTGAGCGCGGATGATTGCGTGTGGCCGCAATGGCGCGTCTCGCCGCGTGTGCATGCGCTCGTGACGACTCGCGCGGGCGGCGTGAGCGCGGCGCCTTTCAGTGGCGGCACGCCGGGCGCGGGCGGTCTCAATCTTGGCTTGTCGAGCGGCGATGCGCCGGATGCCGTCGCTGAAAATCGCCGTCGCGCGCTGGCGTTGACGGGCATCGGACAAGCCGCGTGGCTCGAACAGATTCACGGCACGACGGTTGAAGATGCGCACGCGGTCATCGAGCGCCGTGCAGCCGGTCCGACGCGCGCCGATGCGAGCGTGACCGACCGGCCGGGCGTCGTCTGCGTGGTGATGACGGCGGACTGTTTGCCGGTCCTCTTCTGCGACGACGAAGGCCGCGCGGTCGGCGCCGCGCATGCGGGCTGGCGAGGTCTTGCGGGCGGTATCGTCGAGAAGACGGGCGCGCGGGTGGCGCAACTCGCGGGCGTGCCGACATCGCGCCTCAATGCTTACCTCGGTCCGGCCATTGGTCCCGCTGCATTCGAAGTGGGCGAGGACGTGCTCGATGCCTTCGTGTCGATCGCGAATGCGGATCAACGCGACCTCACCGCGGCAGCGTTCAAGCCGACCGGCGCACAAGGCAAATACTTCGCCGACATCTATACGCTTGCGCGCTTGCGTTTAGCCGATATCGGCGTGGAAGCGAAGCGCGTTCATGGCGGTACGCACTGCACGGTGAGCGAGCGAGAGCGCTTGTATTCGTATCGTCGCGATCGCGTGACGGGACGCATGGCCGCCATGATCTGGCTTGGCGATTAACTGCTCGTCATCTGCATTCAGCGACAACTGCCAGCTTTAAGTCGCAGGAACTTGCGTAAGCCCATGCGAATGCAATATCTCGCATGGGGAAAACGATAATTAAAAAAATATCGCACTGCGGCAAAATCAGGTGAAGCATTGACATGCCTGAGTCCTAAGAGCAAGAATGTTCCCGGAATTCATTCAATCGGGCACGGCGTAGCTAGGTGACTCTTGTGGCGCGCATAGTGCGCATCGACACTTGCGCGCTGGTTGAGACAAGCCCGGCGATGCCTGCATCAGCAATCAGTCTTGCGAGACTTACAGGTCAAAAGCGGGTATGGCTTCCAAATCTAGTTCCTCCTCTGCGTCCTCCGCCCGCTCCCGTACTGCCAGCAGTTCGACGGCTGAAGTTCCCGCTGATCCGACAGGCGTACAGCAAGCGTTCGATCAATGGCTCAACGCGTGGCGCTCGGTCGCCGATCCCGCGCAATGGGCGAAATTCAATCCCCAGACCAACGCGCAAACCAACGCGCAGACGAATGACGGAGCCGCTGCGAATAGCGCGAGCGCGCCGCCGTTCGGAGCGTTCGGTTCGTTTGGTTCGTTTCCCGGCTTGGGCGCGTTTCCGGGTTTGTCCGGTGCGGGTTTGCCCGGTGCATTTCCGAATGCATTCGGCGCGGTTCCAACCGTCATGCCGCAAATGCCCGACTTCGCGAAGATGAACGGCCTGGCCGAATTCGCCAAGCTCGCGAGCAGCATGCCGGGCTTCGGCGCGTCGATGCAGGGCTTGCCTACGTTGCCGAAGATTCCGACGGCAGCCATCGCGCCCGAGCGTCTGCAACAACTGCAAAGCAATTATTCGCGCGATGCCGCCGCATTGCTCAAGCAGGCGGGCGAGCAGAGCATCGACCCTGCATCGCTCAAGGACCGCCGCTTCACCGACACCACGTGGCAGAACACGCCGGCATATGCCTTCACGGCCGCGTGGTATCTGCTGAACGCGCGTTATCTGCAAGAACTCGCGGACGCCGTGCAGAGCGATCCCAAGACGCGCGAACGCATCCGCTTCACGGTGCAGCAATGGGCGGCTGCGGCTTCGCCGAGCAACTATCTCGCGCTCAATCCCGAAGCGCAGAAGACGGTCATCGAAAGCAAGGGCGAGAGCTTGCGCCAGGGCATGCTCAACCTGCTCAACGACTTGCAGCGCGGCAAGATCTCGCAGTCGGACGAGTCGCGCTTCGCGGTTGGCAAGAACATCGGTTCGACGGAAGGCTCGGTCGTGTACGAGAACGAACTCGTGCAACTGATCCAGTACAAGCCGCTCACGCCGAAGGTTTATGCGCGGCCTTTGCTGATCGTGCCGCCTTGCATCAACAAGTTTTATATCCTCGATCTTCAGCCTGAAAGCTCGCTCGTGCGTTATGCGCTCGAACAAGGGCAGCAAGTCTTTATCCTGTCGTGGCGCAATGCGGATCAATCGCTCGCCGCGAAGGAATGGGACGATTACGTCGAACAGGGCGTGCTCGAAACCATCGGCGTCATCAAGGACATCACGGGCGAGGAGCAGATCAACACGCTCGGCTTCTGCATCGGCGGAACCATTCTGGCGACGGCGCTCGCGGTAGCGAAGGCGCGCGGCGAAGAGCCGGCCGCGTCGATGACCCTGCTCACCTCGATGCTCGATTTTTCCGACACCGGCGTGCTCGACGTCTTCGTCGACGAAGCACACGTGCAGATGCGCGAGCAGTCGATCGGCGGCAAGAACGGCGCGCCCGCCGGGCTCATGCGCGGGATCGAATTCGCCAATACGTTCTCGTATCTGCGGCCGAACGATCTCGTGTGGAATTACGTCGTCGACAACTATCTCAAGGGACGCACGCCGCAAGCCTTCGACCTGCTGTTCTGGAACAGCGACTCGACCAACTTGCCCGGTCCGATGTGCGTCTGGTATTTGCGCAACACGTATCTGGAGAACAAGCTGCGCGAACCGGGCGCGCTGACGGTGTGCGGCGAGGCGATCGATCTGTCGACGCTCTCGTTGCCCACTTTCATCTACGGTTCGCGCGAAGACCATATCGTGCCGTGGAAGTCCGCGTATGCATCCGCGCCCATTCTCACGGGCCCGCAAAAGTTCGTGCTTGGCGCGTCGGGGCACATCGCGGGCGTCATCAATCCGCCGTCGAAGAACAAGCGCAGTTTCTGGATGCTCGACAGCCATGAGGAGCGCCTGCCCGAAACCGCCGACGCGTGGTTCGAGGCAGCCACGGAACATCCGGGAAGCTGGTGGCCGACGTGGTCCGCATGGCTCGCGCAAAACGCGGGCGAGGAAGTGAAGGCGGGCACGTCGCAAGGCTCGAAGACTTATCCGGTGATCGAGCCCGCGCCCGGACGCTACGTGCTGGAACGCGACTTCTGACACGGCGCGAAGTCGCACGCATAACCGAATTCATTTGATGCCAAAGGAAACTGAAATGACTGACGTAGTGATCGTATCGGCCGCGCGTACAGGGGTCGGCAAGTTCGGTGGTTCGCTCGCGAAGATCGCGGCGCCGGAACTGGGGGCAACGGTGATTCGCGCGGTGCTGGAGCGTGCGGGACTGAAGCCGGATCAGGTGAGCGAAGTCATTCTGGGTCAGGTGCTGACCGCGGGTTCGGGACAGAATCCGGCGCGCCAGTCGCTCATCAAGGCAGGGTTGCCCGACATGGTTCCGGGCATGACGATCAACAAGGTCTGCGGCTCGGGTTTGAAGGCCGTGATGCTCGCGGCCAACGCGATCATCGCGGGCGATGCGGATATCGTCATCGCCGGCGGTCAGGAAAACATGAGCGCGGCGCCGCACGTGCTGCCGGGCTCGCGCGACGGCTTTCGCATGGGCGACGCCAAGCTGATCGACTCCATGATCGTCGATGGCCTGTGGGACGTCTATAACAACTACCACATGGGCACGACCGCCGAGAACGTCGCGAAGGAATACGGCATCTCGCGCGAAGACCAGGACAAGTTCGCGGCGCTGTCGCAGAACAAGGCCGAGAAGGCGCAGAAGGAAGGGCGCTTCGACGACGAGATCGTGCCGGTGTCCATTCCGCAGCGCAAGGGCGAGCCGCTGCGGTTTGCCACCGACGAATTCGTGCGCCACGGCGTCACGGCCGAAGCGCTTTCCACGCTCAAGCCCGCGTTTTCGAAGGAAGGCACGGTGACGGCGGCGAACGCATCGGGCATCAACGACGGCGCGGCCGCGGTCGTCGTGATGTCGGCGAAGAAGGCCGAGGCGCTCGGTCTCACGCCGCTTGCGCGCATCAAGGCTTATGCGAATGCGGGCGTCGATCCCAAGGTCATGGGCATGGGTCCCGTGCCTGCATCGAAGCGTTGTCTCGAGCGCGCGGGCTGGTCGGTGAACGACCTCGACCTGATGGAGATCAACGAAGCCTTCGCCGCGCAGGCGCTTGCCGTGCATAAGCAAATGGGCTGGGATCAGTCGAAGATCAACGTGAACGGCGGCGCAATTGCCATTGGCCATCCGATCGGTGCATCGGGCTGCCGCATTCTCGTGACGCTCTTGCACGAAATGCAGAAGCGCGATGCGAAGAAGGGTCTGGCGTCGCTGTGTATCGGCGGCGGCATGGGCGTGGCGCTTGCGCTCGAGCGTGACTGAGCGCAACACCCGAAGGCATGGGAAGGGCCAAGCGGAAGGCGTCGTTCGAACGCCGTTCCGCATAACGAAAATGGAGTGAGGAATGACAAAGCGCGTAGCGTATGTAACCGGCGGGATGGGCGGAATTGGCACGAGCATTTGCCAGCGGCTCCATAAAGATGGCTTCACGGTCGTCGCGGGCTGCGGCCCGAACTCGCCGCGCCGGGTGAAATGGTTGGAAGACCAGAAGACGCTCGGCTTCGATTTCATCGCGTCGGAAGGCAATGTGGGCGACTGGGAGTCTTCCAAGAACGCGTTCGACAAGGTCAAGGCGGAAGTCGGCGAAGTCGACGTGCTGGTGAACAACGCGGGCATCACGCGCGATGTCGTGTTCCGGAAGATGACGCATGAAGACTGGACCGCGGTCATCGACACCAACCTGACGAGTCTTTTCAACGTGACGAAGCAGGTGATCGACGGCATGGTCGAGCGCGGCTTCGGGCGCATCATCAATATTTCGTCGGTGAACGGTCAAAAAGGGCAGTTCGGCCAGACGAACTACTCCACCGCGAAGGCCGGTATTCACGGCTTCACGATGGCGCTGGCGCAAGAAGTGGCGACCAAGGGCGTGACGGTCAACACGGTGTCGCCGGGTTATATCGGCACGGAGATGGTGAAGTCCATTCGCCCCGAAGTGCTGGAGAAGATCGTGGCGACCATTCCCGTGCGCCGGCTCGGCACGCCGGATGAAATCGGCTCCATCGTCGCGTGGCTCGCTTCCGATGAATCGGGATTCTCCACCGGCGCGGATTTCTCGCTGAACGGCGGCTTGCACATGGGCTGACGGGTGGCGGCGTCCCTCACGGAAGGCGCGAAGGCGTGAAGGCGTGAAGAGGGACGCTGCTGCTTGCCGGATAGATCAACGACGCGGCGAACTGGCGGCAACGCTTTATTGCGACAATGCAAGCCGTGGCGGCTAGCACCGCAGTAAAGTCCTGCGTTTAAAGGCGTTAAATGACCACCACTACTACAAAGAAATCCGCCGAACGACTCATCAAAAAATATCCTAACCGGCGGCTCTACGACACGGAAACGAGCACCTACATCACGTTGTCGGATGTGAAGCAGCTCGTGCTCGATCAGGAAGAATTCAAAGTGCTGGACGCGAAGTCGAGCGACGACCTCACGCGCAGCATTCTCCTGCAGATCATTCTCGAGGAAGAGAGCGGCGGCTTGCCGATGTTTTCATCGGTGATGCTCTCGCAGATCATCCGCTTCTACGGCCATGCCATGCAGGGCATGATGGGCACGTATCTGGAGAAGAATATCCAGGCGTTCATCGACATCCAGCAGAAGCTGTCCGAACAGAGCAAGGGCATCTACGACGGCAACGCGCTCAATCCGGAAGTCTGGTCGCAATTCATGAACATGCAGGCGCCAATGATGCAGGGCATGATGACGAGCTACATTGAGCAGTCGAAGAACATGTTCGTGCAGATGCAGGAGCAGATGCAGACCCAGGCGAAAACGATGTTTAACACGTTTCCGTTTCCGACGCCTGTCGTGCCGCCGACGACCGAGAAGAAATAGGCGCTCATGGCCCGAGCGCACGGGCCGACTCAGCCACCGCCGCGCCGAGCGGCGGATGCGCTTGAAAATCCGTCGAGACTTCGCTGAATGCCATGAAGCCGCCGCGGGTGACTGCGTGCTGGTGCCATCGTGCGTCATTGACCGGACAGCGCAACGCGCGCTTAAGGAAATCGCCCTTCTCGACGCAGGCAGGAATCTCGCCCGTCCAGTTAATACGCGCGTGGGAGAAATCGTCTGTGAAGATGTATGCGGCCGGCCGTCAGTGATTCTCCACGCCACAACCGGTTAAAATACGAGATTCGCCTCGACCGAGGCACGCGCTGTCGCCCGCGCGCGTCTTTCTCCGGATGTCCCCGTGAATACTTCTTTGAAATCAAGCACTAGCACGCCCGCGCCGCGCATCGGCATGGTCAGTCTCGGCTGCCCGAAAGCCCTTGTCGATTCCGAGCAGATCATGACCCAGCTGCGCGCCGAAGGTTACGAAATCTCCGGCACCTATGATGGCGCCGACCTCGTCGTGGTCAACACCTGCGGCTTCATCGACGAAGCCGTGCAGGAAAGCCTCGACGCCATCGGCGAAGCGCTTGCCGAGAACGGCAAGGTCATCGTGACGGGCTGCCTGGGCGCGAAAAAGAGCGCGAGCGGCACGGGGCTCATCGAAGAAGTGCATCCGAAAGTGCTCGCCGTCACCGGTCCGCATGCGACCAGCGAAGTGATGAACGCCGTGCACTCGTATCTGCCCAAGCCGCACGATCCGTTCACCGATCTCGTGCCGCCCGCGGGCATCAAGCTCACGCCGCGTCATTACGCGTATCTCAAGATTTCCGAAGGCTGCAATCATCGCTGCACGTTCTGCATCATTCCCTCGATGCGCGGCGATCTCGTTTCGCGCCCCATCGCCGAAGTCATGCTCGAAGCCGAAAATCTGTTCAAGTCCGGCGTGAAGGAACTGCTCGTCATCTCGCAGGACACGAGCGCGTACGGTGTCGATGTCAAATACCGCACCGGCTTCTGGGACGGCAAGCCTATCAAGACGCGCATGACCGAACTCGTCGGCGCGCTTGGCGAGCTCGCGTCGCAATACGGCGCGTGGGTGCGTCTGCATTACGTGTATCCGTATCCGAGCGTCGACGAAGTCATCCCGATGATGGCCGAAGGCCCGCTGCGCGGCCACGTTCTGCCGTATCTCGATGTGCCGTTCCAGCATGCGCATCCCGAAGTCCTGAAGCGCATGAAGCGCCCGGCCAATGCGGAGAAAGTGCTCGAACGCGTGAAGACGTGGCGCGAGATTTGCCCCGATCTGACCATCCGCAGCACCTTTATCGCGGGCTTTCCGGGCGAAACCGAGGAGCAGTTTCAAACGCTGCTCGACTTTATCCGCGAGGCGGATCTCGACCGCGTCGGCTGCTTCGCGTATTCGCCGGTCGAAGGCGCAACGGCCAACGAACTCGATGGCGCGCTGCCCGACGAAGTCCGCGAGGAACGCCGCGCGCGCTTCATGGAACTGGCCGAGGAACTGTCGGCCGCGCGCATGAAAAGGAAAGTCGGCAAGACGCTGCGCGTGCTCGTCGATGAAGTGAGCACGGACGGCGGCGTTGGCCGCACGGCGGCGGATGCGCCGGAAATCGACGGCGTGGTGTATATCGCGCCGGCGACGAAGGCGTCGAAGCGCTACAAGGCCGGCGACTTCGTCTCCGTCAAGATCACCGGCGCGGACGGCCACGATCTCTGGGGCGAGGTATAAGTCATGGCGCATTCCATGCCTTCGGTGCTCGCGCTCGGCGAGGCGATGATCGAGTTCAACCAGTCGACGCGAAATCAGCCGAACTATCTGCAAGGCTTCGGCGGCGATGTCTCGAACTTTCTGATCGCGGCGTCGCGGCAAGGCGCGTCGACGGGCTTCGTGTCCGCCGTCGGCAACGACCAGTTCGGGCAACTGCTGCTCGATCTCTGGCGCACGGAGAATGTCGATACATCGACGGTGCGTATCGACGATACCGCGCCCACGGGCGTTTATTTCGTGTCGCACGGCGAG
The DNA here is from genome assembly GCF_031450875.1 of Caballeronia sp. LZ001. Lineage (NCBI taxonomy): Bacteria > Pseudomonadati > Pseudomonadota > Betaproteobacteria > Burkholderiales > Burkholderiaceae > Caballeronia > Caballeronia sp. LZ001. The sequence goes on from NZ_JARTVX010000004.1 coordinate 4,976,463, forward strand.
AGCGGGCATCGCTTCGATTACTTGCGCGCGGGTTCGGCGGCGAGCCGTTATGCGAGCGCGCATCTGCCGCTCGACGCGATCGCGGCGGCGAAGGTCGTGCATCTGTCGGGAATCAGTCTCGCAATCGGCGTATCCGCGTGCGATGCCGCTTTTACCGCGATGGATCACGCGCGCTCGCACGGCGCAAAGGTGAGTTTCGACACGAACCTGCGCCTGAAGCTGTGGCCGCTTGCGCGCGCCCGCGCGGTGATGCTCGAAGCGCTGCGCATGACGGACATCTGCCTGCCGAGCTGGGACGACGTGACCGTCATCACGGGCCATGAAGACAAGGACGCCATCGTCGACTTCCTGCTCGCGCTCGGCTCGAAAGTCGTCGCGCTCAAGCTCGGCCGGGAAGGCGCGTATATCGCGACACCCAATGAGCGGCGCGTGGTGCCGGGCCGCGTCGTGAACGCGGTCGATGCCACCGGCGCCGGAGATTGCTTCGGCGGCGCGTTCATCGCGCGTATCGTCGCGGGTGACGACCCTTTTATGGCGGCGCGTTATGCCAACGTGGCGGCGGCGTTATCGACGCAAGGCTTCGGCGCGGTAGCCCCCATTCCGACCAGAAAGACAGTGGAGTCTGCGCTCGCGGAGTAAAAGACCCACGCAAACTCAGGAGACAAGAACATGATGCGAGAAGTAGTGGTGGTAAGCGGTGTACGCACGGCAATCGGCGACTTCGGCGGCGCGCTCAAGGATTTCACGCCGACCGATCTCGGCGCGCGCGTGGTGCGCGAAGTGTTGTCGCGTGCAAACGTGCAGGGCGACGAGGTCGGCCATGTCGTGTTCGGCAACGTGATCCAGACCGAGCCGCGTGACATGTATCTCGCGCGCGTGGCCGCGCTGGACGGCGGCGTGACGCAACACGCGCCCGCGCTCACGGTAAACCGTCTGTGCGGCTCGGGCTTGCAGGCCATCGTGTCCGCGTCGCAATCCATCTTGCTGGGCGACGCCGAGATCGCCATCGGCGGTGGCGCGGAAAGCATGAGCCGCGCGCCCTACGTCATGCCCGCCGCGCGCTTCGGTCAGCGCATGGGCGATGCACGCGTCGTCGACATGATGCTCGGCGCGTTGAACGACCCGTTCGACAAGATCCACATGGGCGTGACGGCCGAGAACGTCGCGAACAAGTACGGCATCACGCGCGAGGCGCAGGACGCGCTCGCGCTCGAATCGCACCGGCGCGCGGCGCGGGCTATCGAAGCCGGTTACTTCAAGGAACAGATTCTGCCGATCACGCTGGCATCGAAGAAGGGCGACACCGTTTTCGATCGCGACGAGCATGTGCGCATGAACGCGACGGCCGAAGATTTTTCGAAGCTGCGTCCCGTGTTCGCGAAGGAAAACGGCACGGTCACGGCGGGCAATGCATCGGGCATCAACGACGCGGCCGCGGCTGTCGTGCTGATGGAGCGCGGCGTCGCCGAGAAGCGCGGCGTGAAGCCGCTCGCGCGCCTTGTCGCTTACGCGCATGCGGGCGTCGATCCGAAAATCATGGGCATTGGCCCCGTTCCCGCTACGCAAAAGGCGCTGGAGCGCGCGGGACTGAGCGTCGCCGATCTCGACGTGATCGAAGCGAACGAAGCCTTCGCCGCGCAAGCCTGCGCGGTCACGCAGGAACTGAAGCTCGATCCGGCGAAGGTCAATCCGAACGGTTCGGGCATTTCGCTTGGGCATCCGATCGGCGCGACGGGCGCGCTCATCACCGTGAAGGCGCTGTACGAGTTGCAGCGCATTGGCGGGCGGTATGCGCTCGTGACGATGTGCATCGGCGGCGGTCAGGGTATCGCGGCGATTTTCGAGCGCATCTGACGCTCGGAGCTTGGGTCAAGGAACGAAGGATGATCGAAACAATGAAGCGCTTGCACTGGGCGACGATCGCAGGCGCCGCATTCGCGTTTGCCGGCTGTAATTCTCCAATGCCGCCGGATGCGTCGACGGCCGCGGCGAATGCGCCTGTCAGCGCGAAGGGCGAGTCGCATGGCGCGCAGCAGGCTATCGAAACGCTTGCCTTGCCACCGCAAAAGCCGCTCACGCCGAACCCGGAATACGCGCGCTTTCCGCGTTATGTCGGCACGCTCGGCGACCGGCAAATCGAAATGAGGCTCGGCGCGAAGACCGACGATCCCTCGGGCGTGCATGGCGAATATCGGTTCGCGGGCAGCCCGTCGGTGATTCTCGTTGCTGGCGATCGCGATGGCGATACGCTGGAGATCGAGGAATCGAACGACGGCACGCATATCACTGGCAACTGGGTGGGAAAGTTCGCGGCGGATGGCAGCGTGTCGGGCGAGCGCATGGACCCGGACGATTCCAATTCCAGGCCATTCGATCTTCGTCCAGCGGTGGCGGGAGCGACGCTGCCCGCTGTGCAGGGTGCGCCTCTCACGCGCAGTGCGCCGCCCGCGCCTTCGCTCGAACCTGCGCCGCCGCGTAATGCGGTGGGCGGGACGAGCAACGTGATCATCGGTGAGTGATGGTCGTTCGAAGCGGGCGTCAGTGCTCGACACGACGCCCATTGCGAACCTTCCCACTTCTATTCCTCGGCCGAGCGTTGGCGACACTCCCGCGCATCAACCACTCAACTCTGCTTCGACATGACCGATTCAAGCAACTCCGAACGCGACCTGCAAACCCGTATCGTCCAGCCAGATGACCGCATCACGCCGGGCTTCGAGTCCTTTTCAGTGCCGGTTACGCGCGCCTCGACCGTGGTGTTTCCGGACCTCGCCACCTTGCGCGAACTCGTCTGGAGCGACGATTCGAAATGGCGCTACGGGCTGCACGGCACGCCTACGACGGTCGCGCTTGCGCAGCGGCTTGCGACGATCGAAGGCGGCGAGCACGCACTGTTGCAACCGTCCGGGCTCGCGGCCATTTCGAACGTGTACTTTGCGTTGGTGAAGTCGGGCGATCACGTGCTCGTGCCGGACAACGTGTATGGACCGAATCGCGATCACGCAGACTGGCTCGCGAGCGACTTCGGCGTGGAGGTGACCTACTACGATCCGATGAAGGGCGCGGGCATTGCCGATGACATCCGTGACAACACGAAGCTCATCTGGCTCGAAGCGCCCGGCTCGGTGACGATGGAAGTTCAGGACGTGCCGGCCATGGTTGCCGTGGCGCGCGCGCGCGGCATCGTGACGGCGATCGACAACACGTATTCGGCGGGGCTCGCGTTCAAGCCGTTCGAACATGGCGTCGATATCTCGGTGCAGGCGCTGACGAAATATCAGTCGGGCGGCAGCGACATTCTGATGGGCGCGACCATCGTTCGCGATTTCGAGCTGCATAAGAAGCTCAAGCGCGCGCGCATGCGGCTGGGCGTGGGTGTGTCGTCCGACGACGCATCGCTCGTGTTGCGCAGCTTGCCGACGATGCAACTGCGCTACGAGGCCCATGACCGTTCCGCGCTTGCTTTGGCAAAATGGCTGAAGACGCGCCCGGAAGTCGCGGCGGTGCTGCATCCGGCGCTGGACGATTGTCCTGGCCACGAGTTCTTTAAGCGGGACTTTTCGGGCGGCGCGGGCGGCTTGTTTTCGTTCGTGTTCGACGCGCGCCATGGCGCGGCGCAAGTCGATGCGTTCGTCGAGGCGCTCGAGCTGTTTTCCATCGGCTGGAGCTGGGGCGGGGCGCACAGCCTCGCGATGCCCTACGACATCCGGTCGATGCGCACGGCGTCGAAGTGGCCGCATGAGGGCGTGCTGGTGCGGCTTTATATCGGGCTGGAGAGCGAGAGCGATTTGAGGGCGGACGTGGAAAGGGCGTTGGAGAAGGCGTTGGGGTGAGATGCTCGCCCGGTGGCGCTTGCTCGCCCGACCCAACCCGTCGGCCGAAACAAAACCACCCAAACAAACAGTTTCGCGGATTTTTCTATCGGGTTAAGGTTCGTCTATCGGAATGAAACGAACCGCAGCTTCCGCATCCAGAAACATGACTCGATTCTCCTTGCTGCACATCACGCCACGGACGCATCAGGTGGAGATCGATCTCGTCTACGCGACCGATCGCAATCTCACCGGCAAACCCATCTACAAAGCGCAGCATTGTCTGCTGCTCGAACCCGCCGAGGCGGCCTTGCGCCGCGCGGTCGCCATTGCGCAAAGCTTCGGCATGACGCTCAAGATTTTCGACGCCTATCGGCCGCCGCAAGCGCAGCAGGTGCTCTGGGACTTTCTGCCCGACCCGACCTTCATCGCCGATCTCAAGCGCGGCTCGAATCACAGCCGCGGCACGGCAGTAGACCTCACGCTCGTCGATGAAAACGGCAGCGAGCTCGACATGGGCACGGGCTTCGACGCAATGGTCCCCGAGTCCGCGCACTTTCACGCGGGTTTGCCAAGGCACGTACAGCACAACCGCACGCTGCTGCTCGGCGTAATGCACGGCGCGGGCTTCGCGCATATACCCAGCGAGTGGTGGCATTACGAATTGCCGGGCTCGCGCGAACTTGCTCTCATCGACAACGAAGAAAGCGGCCCGTTGCGGCTGATGTGAACCCAACCTCACTTCGAACGGAAAAGCACATGGTCTTGCGCAAGGCAGTCGCGGCGGCACTGGCAATGGCTCTGGTTTTGGCGGGCGCGGGAACACTGACACTCGCGCAGGCCGCCACGCCAAAGGACATGTTCGTCATGGCAACGCTGCTCGACGAGTTCACCTCGCTCGATCCCGGCGAAATCTACGAACTCGTGCCCGAGGAATACGTCGCGAACACGTACGACCGGCTGGTGCGCGTCGATCTGAAAGACCCGTCGAAGTTCAACGGCGACGTCGCGCAGTCGTGGTCGGTCAGTCAGGACGGTCTGACGTTCACGTTCAAGATTCGCCCCGGCCTCAAGTTCCATTCGGGAAATCCGCTTTCCGCCGACGACGTCGCCTGGTCCATCCAGCGCACCGCGTTGCTGGACAAGGGCGCGGCCGCCGTGCTTGCGGGCATCGGGCTCACGAAGGCCAACGCGCTGCAGAACGTGAAGAAGATCGACGATACGACCGTCGCCATAACCACCGATCAACGCTACGCGCCGACTTTCGTGTTGAACGTGCTCGGCTCGTGGCCGGCGTCGGTGGAGGATCGCAAGCTGCTCGAATCGCATCAGAAGGGCAGCGACTACGGCAACGAATGGCTCAAGACGAACGAGGCCGGTTCGGGCGCGTACAAGCTCGTGAAGTGGACGGCCAACGACAGCATCGTATTGCAACGTTTCGACGGGTATCGCGCGCCGCTTGCCATGAAGCGCATCGTGCTGCGCCATGTGACCGAAGCGGCGAGCCAGCGTCTGATGATCGAGAACGGCGACATCGACGTGGCACGCGATCTGAGCCCCGACGACCTCGACACGCTTGCCAAGGCCGGCAAGATCAAGGTGAACGCCGTGCCGCAGGCAACGCTCATGTATCTCGGCCTCAACAACAAGAATCCGAATCTGGCGAAGCCCGAAGTCTGGGAGGCGATGAAGTGGCTGATCGACTATCAGGGCATTCAGAAGAACGTCATCCGCACGACGTACAAGGTGCACGAAACCTTCCTGCCCGAGGGATTCCTGGGCGCGCTCAATGACAATCCGTATCACCAGGATGTCGCGAAGGCCAAGGCGTTGCTGGCCAAGGCCGGTCTTGCGAATGGCTTCACCGTGAAGATGGACGTGCGCAACGACTATCCATACAGCGAGATTGCGCAGGCGGTGCAGGCGAACCTCGCGCTTGCCAACATCAAGGTTCAACTCATGCCGAGCGACAACAAGCAGACGCTCGGGCGCTACCGGGCGCGCGCGCATGACATCTATATCGGCGAATGGTCGGCGGACTATATCGATCCGCATAGCAACGCGCAGGGCTTCGTGTGGAATCCGGACAACTCGGATGCGTCGAGCTACAAAATGCTTGCGTGGCGCAACGCCTGGGACATTGCGCAACTGACGAAGGAAACGAACGCCGCGCTCGCCGAAAGCGATACGAAAAAGCGCGCGCAGAGCTACGAGACCATGCAGCGCGAAGTGCTCGCGAAGTCGCCCTTCGTCATCATGTTCCAGAAGGTGTCGCAGGTGGCGGCGCGGCCGGGCGTGAGCGGGCTGGAAGTCGGGCCGATCAACGATCTCGTCTCTTACAAAGACATCAAAAAACAATAACCAGCGAAGCAGCCTGCGAATGTCCGTCACGCCCACGTTTTTCGACCGAATGCGCGCCGCGAGCGGCCGGCGAAGGGGCGTGCGCTTCGTGCTTGCACTCGTGCGCTGGATCATCATGCTCGCGGTGACGTTCACCGGGCTGCTTGCGATCACGTTCTTCATCGGCCGCAAGATTCCCATCGATCCCGTGCTTGCCATTCTCGGCGACCGCGCATCGGCGGCGGCGTATGCGGCGGCGCGTTTGCAGCTCGGGCTCGACAAGCCGCTCATTGAGCAATTCATGATCTACGCGCGCGATGTCCTGCACGGCAATCTAGGCGTGTCGCTCTTGACGGCGAATCCCGTCATCGACGACATCAAACGCGTGTTTCCCGCGACGCTCGAACTGGCGACGCTCTCCACTTTCATCGGCGTTTGCATCGGCGTGCCGCTCGGCGTGATTGCGGCCGTGAAGCACAACCGCATGGTCGATCACATCGCGCGCTTCATCGGGCTGGCGGGCAGTTCGGTGCCCGTATTCTGGCTCGCGCTGATGGGTCTGTTGCTGTTCTATGCGCGCCTTCATTGGGTTTCGGGTCCGGGCCGCATCGACCCGATGTACGACGGCATGGTCGATACGCGCACCGGCAGTCTACTAATCGATTCGCTCCTCGCGGGCGAGTGGGACGTCTTTAGAAACGCGTTCTCGCATATCGCGTTGCCGGCGGGCGTGCTGGCGTTTTATTCCATCGCTTATCTGAGCCGCATGACGCGCTCGTTCATGCTCGAACAACTGAGCCAGGAATACGTGACGACCGCGCGCGCGAAGGGCTTGTCCGAGCGGCGCGTGATCTGGCGGCACGCGTTCGGCAATATCGCGGTGCCGTTGCTGACGGTGATCGCTTTGGCGTACAGCTATCTGCTCGAAGGCTCGGTGCTGACAGAAATCGTGTTCGCGTGGCCGGGCATCGGCTCGTATCTGACGGGCGCGCTTTTGAACGCGGACATGAACGCGGTGCTCGGCAGCACGCTCGTGATCGGCGCGACGTTCATTGCGCTCAATTTGCTGACCGACGCGCTTTACCGCGTGTTCGATCCGCGCGCACGCTGACATGGAGGACGCTTGTCGATGCATTCGCCCGTCGAGCGCACGCCGATGAAACCCGCGCGGGCGCACTGGCGCGCGTGGTTGCTCACCGACACGCCCGCGTCGCCGCGTCAGGCGGCGCTCGGGCGCGCATACCGGCGCTGGCGCGCGTTCTCGGCGAATCCGCTCAGCATGTTCGGTCTCGCGATACTCGTGCTGCTCGTCGTGGTGGCGATCTTCGGGCCGCTCGTCGTCACGCGCGACCCGTTGCAGCAAGTGCTCGCCGAACGCCTTACGCCGCCCAACTCAGCGCACTGGTTCGGCACCGATCAGCTCGGCCGCGACATCCTGTCGAGGCTCGTGCACGGCTCGCGGCTCACGTTGAGTATCGCCATGCTGGTCGTGGTGCTCGTCGTGCCCGTGGGTTTGCTCATGGGCACGGTGGCGGGTTATTGCGGCGGTTTCGTCGATACCGTGCTCATGCGCATTACCGATGTCGCGCTCGCGTTTCCAAAGATCGTGCTCGCGCTCGCGTTTGCGGCGGCGCTCGGGCCGGGCGTGCTCAACGCGGTCATCGCCATTTCGATCACGGCGTGGCCGCCGTATGCGCGGCTCGCGCGTGCCGAATCGCTGCGGCTCGCGCAGGCCGACTTCATCCACGCGGCGCGTCTGCAGGGCGCGTCGCCCGCGCGCATTCTGTTGCGCTATATCGTGCCGCTGTGTTCGTCGTCGGTGATCGTGCGCGCGACGCTCGACATGGCGGGCATCATCCTCGCCGTCGCGGGGCTCGGATTTCTGGGACTGGGCGCGCAGCCGCCGAGTCCCGAATGGGGTTACATGGTTGCCTCTGGCCGCAATGTGCTGCTCGATGCATGGTGGGTTGCAACTATTCCCGGCCTCGCCATTCTCGCCGTGAGCCTGGCGTTCAATCTGCTCGGCGACGGTTTGCGCGATGTCTTCGATCCGCGTCACGGAGGCTGAGATGTCCTTGTGCGAGATCGATGGACTCGATATTTCTTTCGCCAGCCACGACGGCGTGCCGATGCCCGCCGTGCGCGGCGTCTCGTTGTCGGTCGAGCGCGGCGAACGGTTGGGTATCGTCGGGGAATCCGGTTCGGGCAAGTCGCTTACCGGCCGCGCGCTGCTCGGTCTCTTGCCGCAAGGGGCGAACTGGGCCGCGAAAGCCCTGCGTTTCGACGGCCAGGACTTGCTCGCGATGAAGCCGAACGAGCGCCGGCGTTTATGCGGCACGCAGATGAGCATGATTCTGCAAGACCCGAAATTCTCGTTGAACCCGGTCATGACCGTCGCGCAGCAAATGCGCGAAACCTTCGCGCGGCAAGGCGAACGCCTCGGCCGCAAGGCCATGCGCGCGCGTATCGTCGAGGCGTTGTCGGCGGTGCATATCCGCGACCCGGAGCGCGTGGCGGATGCGTATCCGCAAGAGCTGTCGGGCGGCATGGGCCAGCGCGTGATGATCGCAATGATGGTCTTCGCCGGCCCGCGCCTCTTGATCGCCGACGAACCCACCAGCGCGCTCGACGTGCTCGTCTCCATGCAAGTGCTTGCCGTGCTCGACGAGATGATCGAGCGTCACGACACAGGACTCGTTTTTATCAGCCACGACCTGCCGCTCGTGATGTCGTTTTGCGACCGCGTGGCAGTGATGTACGGCGGGCGGATCGTCGAGACATGCGCGGCGGCGGATCTCGCGCACGCAAAGCATCCGTACACGCGCGGGCTGCTGGCCGCCAATCCGCCGCTCGTCGATCCACCCGCCGAGTTGCCGACCTTGCGGCGCGATCCGGCGTGGCTCACGGAATCGTTCGAAGGAGACAGCGCACGATGATCGATATCGACCGCGCGAGCATTCGTTTCCGCACGAAGACCGGTCACGTCGATGCCGTGCGCGACGTGACTTTTCGCGTGGAGGAGGGCGAGGTGTTCGGGCTCGTCGGCGAATCGGGCAGCGGCAAGTCGACCTTGCTGCGCGCACTTGCCGGCCTCGTGCCACTGTCGAGCGGAAGCCTGCGAGTCAGCGATAGCCGTCCGCAGATGGTGTTTCAGGACCCGTACGCGGCGCTGCATCCGCGCTTCACGGTCGACAAGACCTTGCGCGAGCCGCTCGCGATCAACGGTATCGGCGATGAAGACGCGCGCATTTTGGCCGCGCTTGCCGAGGTCGGGCTCGGACCGGCGTTCAGATTTCGGTATCCGCATCAATTGTCGGGCGGGCAGCGGCAGCGCGTGTCGATTGCGCGCGCGTTGATCGTGGGTCCGCGCGTGCTCTTGCTCGATGAACCGACGTCCGCGCTGGATGTCTCCGTGCAAGCCGAAATCCTCAACTTGCTGCGTCGCTTGCACACGGAGCGCAAGCTCACGATGATGCTCGTGAGTCACAACCTCGCCGTGGTCGGTTTTCTGTGTCAGCGCGTCGCGGTGATGAAAAATGGCGAGATCGTCGAGCAACTCGATGTGGAAGCCGTCCGCGCGCGCGACGTGAAGCACGAATACACGCGCAGCCTCATGCGGGCGACCGAAGGCTATACGCGAAAGCACATTCGTCGAAACGACGCCATCGAATGTGGCGAAAATCACGCATAAAGCCGGTATACAATGCAGCCCGATCGCGCTCTGGCCGCGCGATGAAAACAGCGTGCCAGCCGCTGTTAGAATAGGAATTGGATTGTCGGGATCTGCCGAACAGCGCTTCAAGCGTGGTATTCCGGCTGCCATCCGACTTCAGGCTAACCCACGGAAATCGCGACAGACCGCGCCCGCCAACCAGTGAGAGCCGGTCGAATCCCCCGATGAAATTGCTAGATGCTTTGGTCGAACAGCGGATCAACGAAGCCGCCTCGCGCGGCGAATTCAACGATCTTCCCGGCGCAGGCGCGCCCCTCGCCTTGGACGACGATCTCCTCGTGCCGGAGGAAGTGCGCGTCGCCAATCGTATTCTCAAGAACGCGGGTTTCGTCCCGCCAGCCGTCGAACAGCTGCGCGCACTGCGCGGGCTTCAGGACGAGCTGGACCGCGTGACCGACCCGGCCGCGCGCTGCCGTATTCAGGTGAAGATGCTCGCGCTCGACATGGCGCTCGAATCCTTGCGCGGCGGCGGTTGCGTGCCGCATGAATACAGGCGGCGCATTGCCGAGCGGCTGTCCGAGCGCGCTCAGGGCCGCAGCGAGATGGGCTGATCTTGTCGCCCGACCTCCCCAACCTTTCCGACGCTTCCTTTTCCACCGCATCCGTCGATTCCTCCGACGAACGCGATCGCCGCTTCATGGCGCTCGCGCAACAAGCCGCCGACGAAGCGCGCCGCGCGGGCGAAGTGCCCGTGGGTGCGGTGATCGTTCGTGGCGATGAAGTCATCGCGACGGGCTTCAATCATCCCATTGGCGGACATGACCCGTCCGCGCACGCCGAAATGGCCGCTTTGCGGGCGGCGGCGCAATCGCTCGAAAACTACCGGCTGCCGGGCTGCGAGCTTTATGTCACGCTCGAACCGTGCCTCATGTGCGCGGGCGCTATCATGCATGCTCGGATCGCGCGCGTGGTGTTCGGTGCGGCCGATCCGAAAACGGGCGCATGCGGCAGCGTGGTCGACGTGTTCGCCAACGAGCGGCTCAATCATCACACCAGCGTGACAGGCGGCGTGCTTGCGGACGAATGCGGCCGGTCGCTCAAGAACTTCTTTGCGGAACGAAGGCGTCTGGCGCGCGAAGAACGCGATTTGCGGCGCGCGCGCGAAGCCGGGCAGGGCGGCGAGTTCGCTGTTTCCACCAACAAAACGAACTGATAAACGTGAAATCACGCACCATCGATCTGATCGCGCCTTCGGGCTATCCGAACGATCCGGCGGCTGTCGAGCGCGGCATCGGCAGGTTGAAAGCTCAAGGGCACAAGCTTGAGAACGTCGATGCCACGCGGCGCCGTTTCCAGCGTTTTGGCGGCACCGACAGCGAGCGCGCGGCCGATTTGAACCGGCTCGCCGATCCGTCGCGTCGTTTGCCGGACGTGGTGCTTGCCGTGCGCGGCGGCTATGGCGCGTCGCGCATTCTTCATGGTCTCGATTACGACGGCTTGCGCGACAGGCTGCGCGATCAACCTGTCGCGCTCGTCGGCCATAGCGATTTCACGGCCATCCAATGCGCGCTTTTTGCGCAAGCGGGCGTCAAGACCTTCGGCGGCCCCATGTTCGCGGGCGACTTCGGCGCGGAGCATCTGAGCATCTTCACGATGACGCATTTCTGGCAGGCGATCTCGCATCCCACGCTGACGGTGACGAGTCATGAGCCGCAGCATCAATCCGTCGATGTCAGCGGCATGTTGTGGGGCGGCAATCTGGCCATACTTGCGTCGCTGGTCGGTACGCCGTATTTGCCGCCGGTCGAGGGCGGCATTCTGTTCATCGAGGATGTGAACGAACATCCGTTTCGCATTGAACGGATGATTTATCAGCTGCATCAGTCGGGCGTGCTTGGGCGGCAGCAGGCTATCGTGATGGGCGAGTTCTCGGGTGGACGCTTGTCCGAATACGACAACGGCTACTCACTCGACGCGATGATCGATCAGGTGAGGGCAGTAACGGGAATTCCCGTCGTCACCGGCTTGCAGTTCGGACACGTCGATAACCTGCTTACGTTGCCGTTCGGCGCGTCGGCGCATCTCGTATCGAACGAGCGCGGGTTCAAGTTGACGATGTCCGATTATCCGCATCTGGTTTGATCGGGGAACGTGGGCGCTTTTCATAGCGCCTTTCTTTTATTCTCGCATCGCAACTAACTGTCTTTCTTATATTTCCACGCGAGTTGATATCGGCTTACTTCCCGTGCTCAATTGTCGACAAAAAAGTGCGAACAATGCTGACAAAACGTCGATGAATCCTCGCTTATGCCCGTGGGAAATGGCTGTGCGAACAATGGGTCGTCCCTGTACGCCCGATTCATCGCAGCTTTTTACAACAAATTGTTGACAATCTTTATGTCGATTCTAAGATGGTCAACATGCAAGCGAGCACATCATGTCCGAACCCAAACCGAGTGCAGCATCGATCGCTTCGAGCCTGAATGGCGGAGCGAATGCCGAGTCGATCGCCGAGAACATCCGCGCCGCGATCCTCGAGCATCGGCTTGCGCCTGGGGCCAAGCTGACCGAAGCGCAGTTATGCGAAGTGTTCGATGTGAAACGCGGCACGGTACGTCAGGCGCTCGCGCAACTGGCGAACGAGCGACTGGTCGATCTGGAGCCGAACCGCGGCGCCTTCGTCGCGAGTCCGTCGCTGCAGGAAGTGCATGAGGTGTTCGAGATGCGACGCATCATCGAACTGGCGGTGGTGGAGCGCATCGGCAAGGGGCACGGCATGCGTCGGCTCAAGTCGATCAGCATGACTATCGGGCGGGAGCGGCGTGCGTTCGAGAGCCGGGACTTCTCGCAGTGGATTCGTCTTTCTGGCGAGTTTCACACGGAGCTCGCCGCACTCACCGGCAACACCGTGCTGTGCGAATGTCTGTCCGGACTCGTTGCACGCTCGACGCTGATCTCGGCGCTGTATGAATCGCTCGGCAGGAGTTCTTGCTCGTTCGAAGATCACGAAGCGATTCTCGCCGCACTCGACGCCGGCGATGCCGCGAAGGCCGCGAATCTGATGGCGCAGCATCTGCGCGATGTCGAATTGAAAATGTTGGAGCGGCCAGCGCGCGGCGCGGTCGATCTGAAAGAAGTCTTTGCGCGGCCGGCCGAAAGTGCGCCGATTCTCGACGCTGTCGACCCGGTCGACCGGTAGCAAGCAACGCCTTAAGTCTGCAATGCGCGCGCCATCCAACGCGCGTCATGCGCTGCACTGAATGACCGCTCGGGAAATAGAAGAGCGCGCAATGACAATCGCCGTGGCGGCAGGCGCGAAGGCAAGTGCCCGCGCGTTTTTGTCATTACGCTCCCGGCGAACCAGCAAATCCCAAGAGTACCGCGTCAGAGCCCGAGTGAAATCCGAAGGCCGGCGAAGGTATCCGACTGATCCCAGTCACGCACGAGCATTTGCCTTTTTTCATCACGCAAGCAGCCTATCGAAGGAGACGTCATGGGCCAGTTCAGTGCATCCGGCAGCTCAGCTCTGCCGCCGTACGAAAGCGAGTTTCAAGGAGACCGCGACCATTCTGGTATGCCTGCCGGTTATAGCGACCGGCTCTGTAACGAAGACCTCGCTCCGCTTAAAAATCAGACCTGGGGCGCGTACAACATCTTCGCTTTCTGGATGTCGGACGTGCATAGCGTCGGCGGTTATGTTTTCGCGGGCAGTCTGTTCGCGCTCGGCCTCACGAGCTGGCAAGTGCTCGTGTCGTTGTTGATCGGCATCGGGCTCGTCAACGTGTTGTGCAATCTCATCGCGAAACCGAGTCAGGTCGCGGGCGTGCCGTATCCGGTTGCGTGCCGCGCGACCTTCGGAGTGCTCGGCGCGAATATTCCGGCGGTCATTCGCGGGCTGATTGCGGTGGCGTGGTACGGCATCCAAACTTATCTGGCATCGAGCGCGCTGGTTATCGTCGTGCTGAAATTCGTGCCCTCGCTCATGCCTTACGCGGATGTGCATCGGTATGGCTTCGTCGGGCTGTCCGCGCTCGGCTGGGCGGGCTTCATGTTGCTGTGGGTGCTGCAGGCTATCGTGTTCTGGCGCGGCATGGAGATGATCAAGAAGTTCATCGACTTCGCCGGCCCGGCTGTGTATGTCGTGATGTTTATTCTTGCGGGCTACATGGTGTGGCGTGCGGGCATTCAGAACATCGGGCTGAATCTGGGCGGCGTGAAGTATCACGGCATGGAAGTGGTGCCGGTGATGATCACCGCGATCTCGCTGGTGGTCTCCTACTTCTCCGGTCCGATGCTGAACTTCGGCGACTTCTCGCGCTATTGCAAGAGCTTTCGCAGCGTGAAGCGCGGCAATTTCTGGGGCTTGCCGGTCAACTTCCTGGCGTTCTCGCTCGTGACCGTCGTCACGACTGCCGCGACGCTGCCGGTGTTCGGACAATTGATCACCGATCCGGTGGAAACGGTTGGCCGTATCGATCATCCGACGGCTGTGATTCTCGGCGCGCTGACGTTCACGATTGCGACCATCGGCATCAATATCGTGGCGAACTTCGTGTCGCCGGCGTTCGACTTTTCGAACGTGGCGCCGCGTCTGATTAGCTGGCGCGCAGGCGGGATGATGGCCGCGACGGCATCGATTTTCATCACGCCCTGGAACCTGTTCAACAATCCGGCCGTGATTCATTACACGCTGGATATTCTCGGCAGCTTCATCGGGCCGCTTTATGGCGTCCTGATCGTGGATTTCTATTTGATGAAGCGCGGCAAACTCGTGGTCGATGACCTCTACACGACTTCAGAGAGCGGTCGATACTGGTACACGAAGGGCGTGAATCGTCGCGCGGTGATGGCGTTGTTGCCCGCTGCGGTGATCGCGATTCTTTGTGTGATGCTGCCGTCGCTGGAAAGCTCCGCGAACTTTTCGTGGTTCATCGGCGCGGGATTGGCGGCGGTGTTTTATTACGTGTTGGCAGATCGGAAGCGGGTTTGACGCGTATTGCGATGTCGGCCGGCTGGCATGCAAATGACTGTATGTCGGCCGGCTGCATGCAAAAGACAAGATGTCAGCGGGTGGCATGCAAAAGACCGTATGCCATCCGAAGGCCTGCAGAACGCAAGACGCAAGACGCCAGAGCCTTAGAACCGCGAGCGCAGCAAGCGAAGCATGCAGAGGACTGTACGCCGGCCGACTGCATCTAAAGGACCAAATGCCGGATGCCAGCGGGCGGCATGCAAATACCGCACCCTAACCGAAGGCATGCGAAACGCGAGATGCAAAGCGTCGAAACCGCGAGCGAAGCAATCGAAGCAATCGAAGCATGCAAAAGACCATACGCCTTCGGATGGCATGCAAAAGACCGCATCCCATCCGAAGGCATGCAAGATGCAAGATGCAAGATGCAAAGCCTTAGAACCGCAGCAAGCCAGAAGCAGCAAGGAGAACCGCAATGCGCATCAAACTGATCAACCCCAACACCACCCAGCGCATGACCGACGCCATGGGCCGCTGCGCCCGCGAAGTCGCCGCGCCCGGCACGGAGATCATCGCGGTCAGTCCGACGATGGGCCCGCCTTCCATCGAAGGCTATTACGACGAAGCCGTCGCCTCGCTCGGACTTCTCGCCGAAGTGGAAGCGGGTGAGCGGCAGGGTATCGACGGCTACGTGATCGCCTGCTTCGGCGACCCCGCGCTGTATGCAGCACGCGAACTTGCGCGCGGCCCGGTGATCGGTATCGCGGAAGCCGCCATGCATGCCGCGAGCGTGATCGCACCGGGCTTCTCGGTCGTGACGACGTTGCAGCGCACCTGCGGCATGGCCTGGCATCTCGCGGAGCGATACGGCATGACACGCTTCTGCAAGAACGTGCGCGCCACCGATGTCGCCGTGCTCGAACTCGACGAGCCCGGTTCGGCCGCGCGCCAGACGATCATCGAAGAATGCCGGCGCGCACTCGACGAAGACGGCGCGGACGCCATCGTTCTCGGCTGCGCGGGCATGGCCGAGTTCTGCCGCGAAGTCGAGGATGCGATCGGCGCACCGGTCGTCGAAGGCGTGACGGCGGCCGTGAAATGGGCGGAAGCGCTCGTCGCGCTCAAGCTCCATACGGCCAAACGCGGCGACTTCGCCCGCCCGCTCACCAAGCGCTACGACGGCGTGTTGTCGGATTTCAGCCCGCGCTGATGGCAAAAACGCCGATCTACATACACCTGCCGTGACCCGGATTATCTGCGCCGCTGTATGGGCGCGTCCGGGGCTTTTCGTTACACTGAAACACCGCAGAATCGTTGATTCGACGCATTTTTTGCCCATCGACACTATCCCTCGCCATGTCACACGATCCGAACTACCCCCGCGACCTGATCGGCTACGGCCGCCATCCCGTGCAGGCGAACTGGCCGGGGCGCGCGCGCGTCGCCGTGCAGTTCGTGCTCAATTACGAGGAAGGCGGCGAAAACTGCGTGTTGCATGGCGATCCGGGCTCGGAGCAGTTTCTGTCGGAAATCGTGGGCGCGGCAGCGTATCCGTCGCGTCACATGAGCATGGAGTCAATCTACGAATACGGCTCGCGCGCAGGCGTGTGGCGCATTCTGCGCGAATTCGAAAAGCGCGGGTTGCCGCTCACCATCTTCGGCGTCGGCATGGCCATGGAGCGGCATCCGGAGCTTTCCAGGGCTTTCGTCGAACTGGGGCATGAGATTGCCTGCCACGGCTATCGCTGGATTCACTATCAGGACATGTCGCCCGAGCGCGAAGCCGAGCACATGCGCCTCGGCATGGAAGCCATCGAGCGTGTCACCGGCGTGCGTCCGCTCGGCTGGTACACGGGCCGCGATAGCCCGAACACGCATCGGCTGGTGGCGGAATACGGCGGCTTTCTCTACGACTCGGACTATTACGGCGACGACCTCCCGTTCTGGACCGAAGTCGAAGTCACGGGCGGCGAGAAGAAGCCGCATCTGATCGTGCCGTACACGCTCGACACCAACGACATGCGCTTCGCCACGCCGCAAGGCTTCAATACGGGCGAACACTTTTTCACGTATCTGCGCGATGCCTTCGACGTTCTGTACGAAGAGGGCGACGAAGCGCCGAAGATGCTTTCCATCGGCATGCACTGCCGGCTGCTCGGACGCCCGGGGCGCTTCCGCGGCCTGCAGAAGTTTCTCGATCACATCGAGAAACACGACCGCGTGTGGGTCTCGCGGCGGGTCGATATCGCGAAGCACTGGCGCGAGCATCATCCTCATCAACAAGCAAACGGGACGGCGGCATGAAGGCGATGCAATACACACTCGACCAACTCAACTCCATGCCCGCCGACACTTTCGTGACGGTGCTCGCAGGCATCTTCGAACATTCGCCGTGGGTCGCGGAAATCGCGGCGGCAAAGCGCCCGTTCGCGGACATCGACAGCCTGCACGCGACCATGTCGCAAGCCGTCGAAACGGCGGGCGAGGAGAAGCAGCTCGCGCTCATCAACGCTCACCCGGAACTCGCGGGCAAGGCGGCGGTGCGCGGCGAACTGACCGCAGAATCCACGCGCGAGCAAAGCGGCGCGGGCCTCGATCTCTGCACGCAGGAAGAGTTCGACCGCCTGCAGTCGCTGAACCAGCAGTACGGTCAGAAGTTCGGCTTTCCGTTCATTCTCGCCGTGAGGGGTTACGACCGCCACGGCATCATCGCGAACTTCGAAAAGCGTGTGCGGCACGAGCGCGCCGAGGAGCTTCGCGCGAGTCTCGATCAGATTTACCGGATCGCGCGTTTCAGGCTAGACGACCTGATCCAGCACTGATCCGCATTTCACCGTAAAGACAAGGACGAAGACAATGGCAATTCCGACACTCGATCCCAACGCGCCCGAATTCACGCGCCGTTATGTGAATCTCGCGGACCCGCGTCTGGGCGCGCAGGCACTGGAGGCGAGCGACGATTTCTTCGCGCCGAAAGAACGCATGCTAAACCCCGAGCCCGCCGTGTTCATCCCCGGCAAGTTCGACGATCACGGCAAGTGGATGGACGGCTGGGAAACGCGCCGCAAGCGCACGACCGGCTACGACTGGTGCGTGGTCAAGCTCGCGCGTCCGGGCGTGATCAAGGGCATCGATCTGGATACGAGCCACTTTACGGGCAACTTCCCGCCGGCGGCATCGATTGAAGGCGCGCATGTCACGGACGGTGCGCCGAATCAGTCGACCCAATGGACCGAAATCGTGCCGTCGACGACCTTGCAGGGCAATAGCCATCACTATCTGGATGTGGCCGTCGAGCAGCCGTTCACGCATTTGCGCGTGAATGTCTATCCGGATGGCGGCATCGCGCGATTGCGTGTTTATGGTCAGCCGCAACTCGACTGGCGCAACGCGGATCGCAATCAGTTGTTCGATCTGGCCGCGATGGAAAACGGCGCGTATCTCGTCGGCACGAACAACCAGCATTTCGGGCTCGCTTCCACGTTGCTGATGCCCGGCCGCGGCGTCAACATGGGCGACGGCTGGGAAACGCGCCGCCGCCGCGAACCTGGCAACGACTGGTGTATCGTCGCGCTGGCGCAGCCTGGCATCATCAAGAAAGTCGAAGTGGATACCGCGCACTTCAAGGGCAATTTTCCGGATCGCTGCTCGCTGCAGGCAGCCAACGTGAAGGGCGGCACGGACAGCTCGCTCGTCACGCAAGCGATGTTCTGGCCGGTCCTTCTCGGCGAGCAAAAGCTTGCGATGGACAAGCAGCATTTCTTCGAATCGGAGCTCGCGGCGCTCGGCCCCGTGACGCACGTGCGCTTCAATATTTTCCCGGACGGCGGCGTATCGCGTCTGCGTCTTTTCGGAACGCTTGCATGATGAAGAAGCTCGCTATCGAACCGTTGACGCGCGCTGCGTTCGAGCCTTTCGGCGATGTCATCGAACTCGATGGCGCGAAAGAGATTCCGATCAACCTCGGCACGACGATCCGGTTTCACGATCTGTGCCGCGTCGATGTGACGGATGAAGGCGGCCATACGCTCGTCAATCTGTTTCGCGGGCAGCCGCGCACGCTGCCTTTCGAAGTGAAGATGATGGAACGGCATCCGCTGGGCAGCCAGGCATTTCTGCCGCTCGACGACCGCACGTATCTCGTCGTCGTCGCGCCGGCGGGCGAGCTGGACGAATCGAAGATTCGCGCGTTCGTCACGAAGGGCTGGCAAGGCGTGAACTATGCGAAGGGCGTCTGGCATCATCCGCTGCTCGCGCTCGACAAGGTCAGCGATTTCATCGTCGTCGATCGCGGCGGGGAAGGGCGCAATCTCAACGAGCAGGACCTGAAGGAATCGCTCTGGCTGACCGCTGAGGCCATGCGGTAACGCATTCGTGCGTTCAGTCGGAGCAAGAAGACCGGTGCCCTTGACCGGTCTTTTTTTTTCGCGCGGCGCCCGGCGGGACTAAGATATACGCCCCGACACCGACACGCACGAAAAGCGAGAACCACGCATGATCGATCTACGTAGCGACACCGTCACCCGTCCGAGCCTGCCGATGCTCGCCGCCATGGCCGCCGCCGAAACCGGCGACGACGTCTGGGGCGACGATCCCACCGTGCTCAAGCTTCAGGCCACGCTCGCCGCGCGCACCGGCAAGGAAGCGGGCCTGTTCTTTCCCAGCGGCACGCAAAGCAACCTCGCCGCGCTAATGGCGCATTGCGCGCGCGGCGACGAATACATCGTCGGCCAGATGGCGCACACGTACAAGTACGAAGGCGGTGGCGCGGCCGTGCTCGGCAGCATTCAGCCGCAGCCTATCGAGAACGCGCCCGATGGTTCGTTGCCGCTCGAAAAGATCATCGCCGCGATCAAACCCATCGACGATCACTTTGCTCGCTCGCGTCTCTTCGCGCTCGAAAACACCATCGGCGGAAAAGTGCTGCCGGCGGAATACGTGCTGGCCGCGACCCGGCTCGTGCGCGAACGCGGACTCGCCACGCATCTCGATGGCGCGCGCGTCTTCAATGCAGCGGTGGCATCGGGCAAGCCGGTGGGCGAACTTGCGGCACCGTTCGATTCCGTGTCCATCTGCTGCTCGAAGGGACTTGGCGCGCCGGTCGGCTCCGTGCTGGTGGGAAGCCGTGCGTTGATCGAAGTGGCGCATCGCTGGCGCAAGGTGCTGGGCGGCGGCATGCGGCAGGCGGGCGTGATCGCGGCGGCATGTCTTTATGCGCTCGATCATCATGTCGAAGCGCTCGCCGAAGATCACGACAACGCCGCACGTCTCGCTGAAGGGTTGAAGCAGATCGATGGCATCGGCATTCAGTCGCATGCCACGAACATGGTGTTCGCACGCATCCCGGAGGCGCATTGCGCGCCGCTGGAGGCGTATCTCAAGGAACGCGGCATCCTTACGCAGATGCTCTATGCGTCGCGCTTCGTGACGCATCGGGATGTGTCGCGCGAGGACATCGACACGTTCATCGGCGCGGTGAAGGATTACTTCGCGGCGCATTGAGCGTGAGATCGCGCGGCGGGGCAAGTGGGTCAGGCGCCGGCCGCGCGGTGCGCGTGAGACGAGCGACACGCATGCGACGAAGAGCACCGCTCACTTGCCGCCGGTGACATCGAGAAACGTGCCGGTGATGAACGAAGCCTCGGCGCTTGCCAGCCATAGAATCGCCCGCGCGACCTCATCGGGCTGACCGCCGCGTCCCATCGGAATCGAGTCTTTCACGCGGTCCACTCGTCCTGGTTCGCCACCGCTGGCATGCATGTCCGTGTAAATGTGCCCAGGGCGGATGCAGTTGACGCGTATGCCATCGCGCGCGACTTCCTTGGCAAAACCGGTCGTGAAGGTTTCGATGGCGCCCTTCGACGCCGCATAGTCGACGTACTCATTCGGGCTGCCGAGCCGGGCCGAAGCCGACGAGATGTTGATCACCACGCCGCCGCGTCCATTGTGCCGGTAGGACATGCGCTTCACCGCCTGCTGCGCGCAGAGAATAGGGCCGATGGAGTTGACCGCGAAGATGCGCTGCATCCGCTCGAAGTCCAGGTCTTCCAGGCGCGACTGGCGCGCGAGCATTGCGGCGTTGTTGACCAGCACATCGATGCGGCCGAACTCGCGGTCGAGCGCCGCAAAGAGCCGAGCGACCTGCTCGGGGTCCGCGCTATCGGCGCGCACGGCCAACGCTCCGCGGCCGAGCGCTTCGACATCGGCCGCGACCGCGAGCGCGGCGGATTCGTTCGACACGAAGCTAATCGCCACATCGTAGCCGTGCGCGGCAGCGAGACGCGCAGTCGCCGCGCCTACGCCACGGCTTCCACCCGTAATCAAAATCACAGGCGCCTGGGTGATGTCAGCCATTTAGCGAACCTTCAAAGTGGTGGTGGACTCGGACCAAAGACGATTGCGGCACGATCGCGACCGCGAAAACAGACGCAAGATTAACCACGCGCCGAAGCTATGGCAAAGCAGATTAAATGCCGGTCCGAGTTAGAAAAACTCTTTCGACGAAAGGCATCTCTTGGGTCGCGCGAGGGGAGTGGATATGTTCGAGCGCCCGCGGCAAGTCGTCACCAAAACAAATAGCCCGATCGAAGCGAATCGATCGGGCTATTTCTCGACAACGAAGAGCGGGGCGATAGCGTTACTGCACCGCGCCTCCGTCGAACCACGCAGCGATCTTCTGCCGTTCCGCGTCCGTCATCTGCGTGACGTTGCCAAGCGGCATCGCCTTTAGCGTGACCGCCTGCTGATGCACGCGCTGCGCGTTCTGCTTGATCTCCGCCGATGTATCGAGCAGGACGCCGGCGGGCGCGCTGCCCATCATGGTTGGATGCGCGGAGTGGCACGTCGCGCAGCGCTGCTGGATGATCGGCTGGATATCGGCGACCTTGAGCGTTGGTGCGCCTGCGGCTTGCGCCACGGGAATCGTCGGCGAAGGCATGGTCCACGCAAACGCGCCGAGCACCAGCACGAGACCCGCGACCGGCATGTACCAGAGCACCTGACCACGGTGACGCATCACGAAGAACTGACGGATCAACGCGCCCGCCAGCATGATGAGCACGAGCAGAACCCAGTTGAACTTGTGCGTGTAGGTCATCGCGTAGTGATTCGACAGCATCGCGAACACCACGGGCAACGTGAAATATGTGTTGTGCACCGAGCGCTGCTTGCCGCGCTTGCCGTAAATGGCGTTGGGCGTTTCGCCCTTGAGCATCGCGGCGACCATCTTGCGCTGGCCCGGAATGATGACGAAGAACACGTTCGCCGACATGATCGTCGCGAGCATCGCTCCCGTGATCAGATACGCGGCGCGCCCCGCGAACACGTGACACGCGACGAACGCGGCAACCAGCACATAGATGCCGACGCAGATACCGAGCAGCCGATCGTTGTTGCCGAAGACGCGGCACAGCGTGTCATAGACGATCCAACCGGCCATCAGGAAACCGAGCGCGGCCGAGACTGCCACGACCGGTCCCATTTCGAGCACGTTCTTGTCGATGAGATACGTGCTCGGCGAAAGCAGGTACAAGACGAAGAACAAGCCGAAGCCGGACATCCACGTGGTGTAGGACGGCCAGAACGACCAATGCAGATTCTCCGGCATGTCTTGCGGCGCGACCGAGTACTTCTGCATGTGGTAGAAACCGCCGCCGTGCACGTGCCAGAAGTCGCCGAACACGCCGCGTCGGCGGGCGTTGGGGTCTTGCGGCGGTTTGAGACTGTTGTCGAGCGCCACGAAGTAGAACGACTCGCCGATCCACGCGATCGCGACGATGACGTGCAGACAACGCAACGCCAGATTGAGCCAGTCGGTGACAAAGCCTTCCATTTACTCCTCCACTACCGAATCGTTATGCGCACATCGTCAGCGTGTCTGGGGACGAACGCGATGTGCTGGTGTGTTCCGTTGTGTTCTGTTCAACGCTCGCTTGGGGCTCGGCTTCGCGCTCAGCTGCCGCGATACGTGCTGTAGGCCCACGGCGAGACGAGCAGCGGCACGTGATAGTGCGAGTCTGCATCCGCGATACCGAAGCGCAGCACCACGCGATCGACGAAGCGCGGTTCGGGCACCGTGACGCCGAACGCGGCGAAGTAATCGCCTGCGTGAAAGACGAGTTCGTATTCGCCCGTGACGAGTTCGGCGCCTTCGAGCAGCGGGGCGTCGCAGCGGCCGTCGTCGTTGGTGAGGGTGGTTTTGATGGCGCGCCGCGTGTCGTTCGTGAGCGCGAAGAGCTCGACTTTGATGTTCGCGCCGGGACGTCCGTGCGCGGTGTCGAGGACGTGGGTAGTGAGCTTGCCCATTCGCATGTTCCTTGAGTTGTGCGATGACCGGCTCGCGCATCGATCCGAAAAACCCGCACCGTGGACTCAGTCCGAGGTGCGGCGGCGGCGGATCGAGGCTCCACGTCAGTGGCTACATACCCGTCGGCGTTTCAGATGCGCGCCGTGATCAGCATTGTAGAAATTTGAGACGCGCTGTGCGGCCCCGATAGGAAAGATAATGCCCGGCGCATGACAGCGGCGCGTAAGCTTGGTTCTTCTTCACGAGACGCCCGCGCCGCGCTTCCACACGGCTATCGGGCGATGCTAACCGCGCCAAAATTCGCGAATATATTGCGGGCCTGAAGACGACTATGCCGGCTGTGCCATTGCCGCGATATTTTTGGCTGCGGAAAGTGGCGATGCGCGCTTATCATGCCGCGTCCCGAAGACGGCGTCGAAGCTGGGTAACCGGGGCTTTACACACGGTCCAGTTACTTTTTCGATTCCAACTTCGGAGGCAAACAGATGCAAGCGAAAACCCGCAGTCTGCTGGTGAAGAACGCGCGAATGCTCGTCACGATGGACGAGACGCGCCGCGAGATCGCCGATGGCGGTTTGTATATCGAAGGCAATCGCATCGTCGCGGTTGGCCCGACGAGCGAATTGCCGCAAACCGCCGACGACGTGCTCGACATGCGCGGTCATCTCGTGATTCCCGGCCTCGTCAATACGCATCACCACATGTATCAGAGCCTGACGCGCGCCATTCCCGCCGCGCAGAACGCCGAGCTGTTCGGCTGGCTCACGAATCTGTACAAGATCTGGGCGCATCTCACGCCCGAGATGATCGGCGTGTCGACGCAGACGGCGATGGCCGAACTCATGCTCTCGGGTTGCACCACATCGAGCGATCATCTGTATATCTATCCGAATGGCAGCCGGCTCGACGACAGCATCGAGGCGGCGCGCGAAATCGGCATGCGTTTTCATGCGGCGCGCGGCAGCATGAGCGTCGGTCAGAAAGACGGCGGTTTGCCGCCGGATTCGGTCGTCGAAAAGGAAGATGCCATTCTGAAGGACTCGCAGCGCCTGATCGAAACGTATCACGATGAAGGCCGCTACGCGATGCTGCGGGTGGTCGTCGCGCCTTGCTCGCCGTTTTCGGTGAGCCGCGAGTTGATGCGCGATTCGGCGCTGCTCGCGCGCGAATACGGCGTGTCGTTGCACACGCATCTCGCGGAGAACGTGAACGACGTGGCGTACAGCCGCGAGAAGTTCGGCATGACGCCCGCCGAATACGCGGAAGACCTGGGCTGGGTCGGTCACGACGTATGGCATGCGCACTGCGTTCAGCTCGACAAGCCGGGCATCGAGCTCTTTGCGCGCACGGGAACGGGCGTCGCGCACTGTCCGTGCTCGAATATGCGTCTCGCGTCGGGCATTGCGCCCATTCGCGCGATGCGTGACGCGGGCGTGCCCGTGGGTTTGGGCGTGGATGGCTCGGCATCGAACGATGGCGCGCAGATGGTCGGCGAAGTGCGGCAGGCGTTGCTGCTGCAACGCGTCGGCTTCGGCCCTGACGCGATGACCGCGCGCGAAGCGCTGGAAATCGCCACGCTCGGCGGCGCGAAGGTGCTCAATCGCGACGACATCGGCGCGCTGGCGCCGGGCATGGCGGCCGATTTCGTATCGTTCGACCTGTCGCAGCCGGCGTTCGCGGGCGCGCTGCACGATCCGGTGGCGGCGCTCGTGTTCTGCGCGCCGTCGCAGGTATCGACGAGCGTGATCGACGGGAAAATCGTAGTGAAGGAAGGGCGCCTGACGACGCTGGATCTGGGCGCCGTGGTAGAGCGGCATAACCGGCTCGCGGGTGAACTGGCGAGTCACGGGTAGGCGTTAGAAACGCGGGAAGGCGGCTCCGGAATGCGCCGGGATGGCGCGTTCCAAGCCGCAAGAACCGCTTTCAAGGCTGATCGATAAGCGAGCGCGTTGCTTCCGCGACGAGACCGCGCAGCCACCGAACCTCATCGGAGTAATGACAGCGCTCGTGCCACAACTGGTAGTACTGCATGGGCGGAAAGTCGAGCGGCGCCGGCACGACGGCAAGCGGCAGGAACCTCGCGTAATGATCGGCGAAGAGGCGGGTAGTCGTGAAGACGAGATCCGACTTGATCAGCACGTAAGGCGCGAGATTGAAGTAAGGCAGCGTGACCACGACATGACGCTTGAGCCGCTCGCGCGCCAGATGCACGTCGATCGCCCCGCGCTGCCCGACCGAATAAGGCGTGGGCGCAAGATGCGGCGCGTTGAGATATTGATCGAGCGTGAGACCGCCGCGCTTGGCGAACGGATGTTGATTGCTGACGAGACACACGATCTTGTCGACGAACAGATTCGACAGATGCAATTGCTCCGGCGGTTCGGGCCAGTTGCCGACGACGATATCGAGCTTGCCGTCTTCCAGCGCGAGTTCGTAATCGAACGCGGGCCCGAGCGAATGGAATTCGAGCGTTGCATTGGGCGCGGCCTGCCGGAAGCGCTCGACAACTGTCGGCACGAACAGAACGTTCAGATAGTCGGGACAGCCGATGCGATAACACCGCACCGACGTGGAAGGGTCGAAATTATGCTGCTGCACCTTGATTCGCTCGATCTCGCGCAAGGCATTCTGCGTGGGTTCGAGCAAGCGTAGACCGTATTCGGTGGGCACCATCCCGGACTTGCCGCGCACGAGCAGCGGATCTCCGGTGATGTCGCGCAGACGCCTGAGCGCTGCGCTGATGGCAGGTTGCGACTGATTAAGCTTGACGGCCGCACGGGTGACGCTGCGTTCCATCAGCAAAGTGTGCAAGACGCGCAATAAGTATGTATCGATCGCCTCGCGCTGCTGACTCATGTTATCTCCGCTATAGCCAGTATATGTTCTGGCTGATCGTTCGTAGGGTGTTGCATATCATTTTTAATATGACGGAGAGATTACGTCAAGGTGTGGCTTACCCGCAAAGACTGGGAGAGCGGCGCATTGCATCGAATTTTGAGAGATCGACTTCGTGTCGCGAATTCTGTAAATTCTGCCCGCGGTATGGTTTGATGCGACACCTTTGTGTCACAAGACCCGTCTGCGGTCCTTTTCTTCCAGCTCGGCCTGCCGGTGGCCGGGCGCACTCCGTGAACTCATGGGCAACGCCATCACCCCTACGGATACGCCACCGCGCCTGGCGCTATCCGGCATCAGCAAGCAGTACCCGTCCGTCAAGGCCAACGACGGCGTGAACCTCATCGTGAAGCCAGGCGAGATTCACGCGGTGCTCGGCGAGAACGGCGCGGGCAAGTCCACGCTGATGAAAATCATCTATGGCGCGGTGCGTCCGGATGAAGGCGAGATTCGCTGGCAGGGCGAAGTCGTCGAAATCGGCAGTCCGGCGGCGGCGCGCAAGCTCGGCATCGGCATGGTGTTCCAGCACTTCTCGCTGTTCGAGACGCTGACCGTTGGCGAAAACATCGCGCTCGCGCTCGACGACAAGTTCGACATGAAAGCGCTGTCCAAGCGTATTCGCGATGTGTCGGCGGACTACGGGCTCGATGTCGATCCGCAACGTCACGTTCACAGTCTCACCGTCGGCGAACGTCAGCGCGTGGAGATCGTGCGCTGTCTTCTGCAGAACCCGCGCTTGCTCATCATGGACGAGCCGACTTCGGTGCTGACGCCGCAAGCGGTCAAGAAGCTCTTCACCGTGTTGCGACGGCTCGCGGCGGAAGGGTGCAGCATTCTCTACATCAGTCACAAGCTCGACGAAATTCGCGCGCTCTGCGAGAACGCCACCGTGATGCGCGGCGGCCGCGTGACCGGCAATGTCGATCCGCGCAACGAAACGGATGCCTCGCTCGCGCAATTGATGGTCGGCCATTCGCTGCCGGATTATCAGCGTCGCCAACACACGCCGGGCGATGTCCGGCTCGCGGTGAAGAACCTTTCGGTGGCGAGTCCCGATCCGTTCGGCACGTCGCTCGAAAACGTCTCCTTTGTCGTGCAGGCGGGCGAGATTTTCGGGATCGCGGGCGTGTCGGGGAACGGTCAGGCGGAATTGCTCGCGTCGCTCTCGGGCGAGATTCGCGATTCCCATGTCGCAACGGACGCCGTGTCGATCTGCGGCACGCCAGCCGCGCGGCTGTCCGCGGGCGCGCGGCGGCGTCTGGGCTTTGCGTTCGTGCCGGAAGAGCGGCTCGGGCGCGGCGCGGTTCCGGCCATGTCGCTTGCCGAGAATGGCTTGCTCACCGCGCATCGGCAGAGCATGGTGCGCGGCGGCTGGGTCAACTCGCGCGCGGTCAAGAGCTTTGCCGATCGCTGCATCAAGGCCTTCGACGTGCGTTGCGGCGGCAGCGGCGCGTTCGCGCAAAGTCTGTCGGGCGGCAATTTGCAGAAGTTCATCGTCGGCCGCGAGATTCTTCAGGAGCCGAAGGTGCTCGTCGTCGCCCAGCCGACCTGGGGCGTCGATGTCGGCGCGGCGGGCTTCATCCGCCAGCAGTTGCTCGATCTCGCGGCGCGCGGCGTCGCCATTCTCGTGATCTCCGAGGAACTGGAAGAACTGTTCGACATTTGCGACCGGCTCGCCGTGATCGCGCGCGGCAAGCTGTCGCCGGTGCGCAAGACGCGCGAAACCAACGCGGAGGAAGTCGGCCTGTTCATGGCCGGACTCTTCGACGGAAAGCGCGCGCCCGCAGCCGAACTCGACTCATTGAGCAAGTAAAGATGATCTTCCCTTATCGACTCGAAGCGCGCCCGACACCGTCGCGCGCCATGCAGCTCGCCGTGCCCGTGGTCGCCGCGGTGGCGACGCTCGTCATCGGCTTCCTGATTTTCAGTCTCGTCGGGCAGGACCCGCTGCGCGCGATGCACGCGTTCTTCGTCGAACCGCTCTCGAACGTGAACGGCTGGTCGGAGCTCCTGCTGAAGGCGTCGCCCTTGTGCCTGATCGGGCTCGGGCTTGCGGTCGGTTATCGCGCGAACGTGTGGAATATCGGCGCGGAAGGGCAGATGCTTCTCGGCGGCATCGTCGCGGGCGGCATCGCCATCCATGTCGGCGATACCTCCGGCTGGTGGACGCTGCCCTTGATGATGCTCGGCGGCGTCGTGGGCGGCATGCTCTGGGCGGCGATTCCCGCGCTGCTCAAGAGCCGCTTCAACACCAACGAGATTCTGACGAGCCTCATGCTCACCTACGTCGCCACGCAGTTGCTGATCTATCTCGTGAGCGGCCCGTGGCGCGACCCCGAAGGCATGAACTTCCCCATCTCGGCGATGTTCGGCGACGACGCGCTCTTCCCGCGTCTCTACGGCGACTGGCACTGGACGTGGCTCAAGGGCACGCGTATCAACGCGTCGGTGTTTCTCACGGCCATCGCGGTGCCGCTCGTGTGGGTTTTCATGCGCAAGAGTTTCGCGGGCTTTCGCATGAACGTGGGCGGTCTTGCGCCGCTCGCCGCGCGCTACGCCGGTTTCTCGGACAAGAAGACCATCTGGACCTCGCTCCTGCTCTCGGGCGGCCTCGCCGGGCTCGCGGGCATGGGCGAAGTGGCCGGGCCTATCGGGCAATTGCAGGCGGGCTGGTCGCCGGGATACGGCTTCACGGCGATCATCGTCGTGTTCGTGGGACGGCTGCATCCGGTGGGCATCGTGCTCGCAAGTCTCCTGATGGCGCTGCTCTACCTCGGCGGCGAAGCGGTGCAGACCTCGCTGCAACTGCCGCAGGCGCTTGCGGGCGTCTTCCAGGGCTTGCTGCTCTTTTGCCTCCTCGGTTGCGACCTGTTCGTCAATTACCGCATCCGGCGCCGCGCGATCGCGCATCACGCTTCCTGACGAGACCTACGACATGGATATCAATCAAGCCAGCAATCTCGCCTCGAGCGCGGTCGTCGCGGCCATTCCGCTGATGTTCGCGGGCGCGGGCGAACTCGTCGCGGAAAAGTCCGGCGTGCTCAATCTGGGCGTCGAGGGAATGATGCTGATGGGCGCCGTCACCGGCTACGCGGTGACATCGATCACGGGTAATCCGTGGCTCGGCATCGTCGCGTCGATTTTCGCGGGCATCGCGATGGCGCTGCTGTTCGGCTTTCTCACCATCACCATGCTTGCGAATCAAGTCGCCACCGGCCTTTCGCTGACGATCTTCGGCATCGGCTTTTCGGCCTACGTGGGCAAGCCGTACACGTCGGCGGCAGTGCGCGCGAGCATCGACGTGATGCCGATTCCGGGTCTTGCCAGCATTCCCGTGCTCGGCCCGGCTATCTTCTCGCTTACGCCGCTCGGCTATCTTGCGTTCATCATGTTTGGCGTGATCGGCTGGTTTCTTTACAAGACGCGTGCGGGGCTCGTGCTGCGCTCGGTCGGCGAATCGCCTTCGGTCGCGCACTCGGTGGGCTTTCCCGTGGTCGGCGTGCGCTACGGCGCAACGCTCTTCGGCGGCGCGATGGCCGGTATCGCGGGCGGCTATTACTCCATCGTCTATTTGCACGTCTGGCAGGAGCAGCTCACGTCCGGACGCGGCTGGATTGCACTCGCGCTCGTCGTGTTCGCCACGTGGCGGCCAGGGCGTCTTTTGATCGGCGCGCTCTTGTTCGGCGCCGTGATGGCGCTGCAGTTCTACGCGCAGGCCATCGGCGTGCCGGTGCCGACACAGTTTCTCGCGATGCTGCCGTATATCGCGACCATCGTCGTGCTGGTGCTGATCTCGCGCAATCCGAACACCATCAAGCTGAACGCGCCCGCATCGCTTGGCAAGCCGTTCTTCGCGGCAAGCTGAACGTGGATTTGGCAACGCGCGCGCGGTTCTCCGCTGTTGCAGGGAGGCAGCACGCGCGCCGTCAGACGGTTCCGTTGCGATTTTTTTCCGACGAAACTGGCGCACGTCGTTTTCCATTTCGTGGCTCATCAAACAACATCGACCAGGAGAAACACAATGAATAAACCATGGCTGAAGGCAATCGCGGCAACCGTCGCTTTGTCCGCTACGCTCGCGACGGCGAGCGCGCAAGCGGCGGATGCACCGGGCGTCGCGTTCGTCTATCTCGGCAATCCGGGCGATGCAGGCTGGACCTTCGCGCACGACGCGGGCAGCAAGGAAGCCGAAGCGAAGTTCGGCGACAAGATCAAGATCACGCGCGTGGAAAACGTGCCGGAATCCGCCGACTCGGAGCGCGTGTTCCGCGATCTGGCGAACAAGGGCAACAAGGTCATCTTCGGCACGAGCTTCGGCTATCAGGACTTCCAGTTGAAGGTGGCGAAGGATTTCCCGGACACGATTTTCCTCACGGCCACGGGCTTCAAGAAGGCCAAAAACTTCGGCACGTATGACGTGCGGATGTATCAAGGCGCGTACTTGGCAGGCGTCGCCGCCGGTTATGTGACGAAGAGCAATACGTTGGGCTTCGTGGCATCGGTGCCGATTCCCGAAGTGGTCCGCAACATCAACGCGTTCACGATGGGCGCGCGTTCGGTGAATCCGAAGGTCCACACGAAGGTCATCTGGATCAACAGCTGGTTCGATCCGGGCAAGGAAAAGCAGGCTGCCGAAACGCTGATCGGTCAGGGCGCGGACGTGCTCTTGCAGAACACCGACTCGAACGCCACGCTCAACACCGCGAACGAGAAGCACGTGTTCGCCTTCGGCTGGGATTCGAACATGAAGAAGTTCGGCCCGAACGCGCATTTGGGTTCGGTGGTCGCGCACTGGGGCGTGTACTACAACGCGGTCATTCAGCAAGTGCTCGATGGCAAGTGGAAGAACGACCCGGTGTGGCTCGGTATGCCGCAGAAGGCCGTGGACCTCGAAGACCTGAACAGCAGCGCGATTCCGCCGAAGGCCATGCAAGCCGTGTCGGCGAAGCGTGACGATCTGCACTCGGGCAAGTGGGATGTGTTCACGGGTCCGATCAAGGATCAGTCGGGCGCGGAAAAGGTGCCGGCCGGCAAGACGCTGACCGACCCGGAAATGCAGCGTATCAACTGGTACGTGGAAGGTGTGGACGGCTCGCTGCCGAAGTAAGCCTCGCGAGCAGGCTGCGAAACGAAAAACCGCGCGTCGTGCTGCCACGACGCGCGGTTTTTAATTGAAGCAATCAGTCTTCGATACGCAAGCCGACCTTGATCGTCACCTGCCAGTGCTGGATCTTGCCGTCTTCGACATGTCCGCGCGTTTCCGTCACTTCGAACCAGTGAATGTTGCGCAGCGTCTTCGATGCCTTCGACAGTGCGACGCGCACGGCGTCATCGCTCGATTCCTGCGACGAGCCGGTGAGTTCGATCTGCTTGTAGACGTGTTCCGTCATGATGTTCTCCTTGTGAAAAGCATGGCGATCGCTCGGGGCGAACGGGTGCAATGCGAAATACTCGCGGTGTCGATGCAGCAAGGCGTGCGCCAACACACAGCCGACGCATGAAAGACGCGCGCCTCGCGAAAGAGCGAGGCGCGGGGGAAAACATCGAAGGAATTCAGCCGGAAATCAGCGCAGCGGACGCGATGCGGCGTCGCCCGCATCCTGACGACGCGCGCCGCGCCGCCTGCGCGCCGAAACGGTCGCGCCGAATTCGCTTAAGATCTGCGTGCGAGCGCGGCTCGCAAACACGAGGAAGCCGAAGCCGTTCGCTTCGTACCAGTAGCCGCCGTTCTCCAGACCGTCGAGCGGCTGTTCGAGCGCGTTTGTGATCGACTCCACGCAGCGCCTGTGCAGTTCGTCGATGGCGGGATAGGGCGGTTGAGCGCCGCGCACGCTGCATAGCAGGACATCGAGCCCTGGCAGCACATGCGCGTAGAGCACAGGCTCGTCCTGCGCGCGAGCGCGTGCAATTTTCGTATCGAGCTGACCGAACGGCTTGAAATGCCGCACCACGGCGAGGAAAGACTCGTCGCCATCAGCTTTCACACGTTTACGCTTTTTCGGGAAGGACATAAAAACTCGCCTGAAAAAGATTTGCAAGAAACGCAGCGTCCTCATGCGGCCACTCCCGTCTTGCGTGCCGCACGTCGATCTTTTATAGCGCATCGATGTGATCCGGTCACGGTGATTCGCAAACTTGAATGCACGCCGGGTTCTGCTACCGGTGCACACCCGTGGCGCACGAATCATGCCGATGACCGTTTGGCGGCCCGCTGGCATCCCTCTGAGCATCTATCTCAATAATAGTCCCGCTGCTGCCCTGTCGAACAGCCTAAAGAAAGAAAAAAGCGGGGGGGCGCACCAATTGACGGGTGGGTGCGCCCGAATGCAATGCGCTCACGCGCTCGACAAACCCGGCTTGCGGCCGTGATCGAATCAGACGCGCGGCCGTTTCAGCTCGTCGCGGATCTCGCGCAGCAGCAACACGTCTTCCGGCGTGGCGGCGGGCGGCGGCGGCGCTTCGGTGGGCTTGCGCAAATTGTTGATGAACTTGACCATCAGAAAGATGATGAACGCAAGGATGATGAAGTTGATCAGCACGGTAATGAACGAACCGTAGCCGAACACCGCGACACCCGCGGTCTGCAAGTCTTTATACGAATCGGGATTGCCTTTATAGCTGGGCGGTATCTGCCCCAGACGTATGAAAAGGTTCGAGAAGTCGAGCCCGCCCGTGGCCAGACCGACCACCGGCATGATCAGATCCTTCACGACGGAGTTGACTATCGTCGAGAAAGCGCCGCCGATGATCACACCAACGGCGAGGTCCATCACGTTGCCTTTGAGGGCGAAGTTCTTGAATTCGTCGATCATGCTCATGCGCGGCTTCCTCCGGTTGGTGTGAGACATTTTTTGCGAGCTAAAAGCGGCAGCAAGGGCTATGCCATTGATCCACAGACGAAACGCCATAAGGCGCGCGCTTCGTCTAGAGACACGAGCATGATAGTCAATTCGCTCGATGAACGTGCGCGCGGCGCGCGGGACATGCCTTTCAGGTCGTGCTCACGTGACCCACGCTGATAGCCGCGCAGAATGCCGCGTGATCCGCGACAGTCTGTGCGCCGTAGCGTTCGGCCCAGCTTGCATAGGCGGCGTCGAACTTGTCGGAGGTGCCGCAATAGCCCGTGATCAGCGCGGCGTCGCCCGTGCGGGCGTGCGCGCGAGCGAGCAGAAGGCCGAGACACCACGCGTAGAAATCGAAGGTCGCGCCATGCAGCCAGTCGACCGGAATGGAGCCGCGAATCTGCTTCATCTGGCGTACGTAGAAATCGCGCCCGGCGATGGTCGTCCAGCCAAGCAGCGCATCCGACGAACTCTGCATGAGCCTTTGCCCTTGCACGACGCGACGCCCCTGATGCTGCTGCGTCTCGTCAAGCGGCGCGACGAAGGGCGCGGCGGCCGGCACGATGCCTTCCTTCACCTGGATGAACAGCGGGTCGCCGAGCGCCCGGCCGAGCATGAGCACGAGATAGGCGCGTGTGCCGACACTGCCGACGCCCACCACGCGATGCGCCACATCGGCGACTTCGTAGCGTTCCAGCATGATGCGCCATTCGCCCGCGATGGTTTGCAGATACGGCTTCAGGCCATCGACCACATGATTCTTCTCGGCGGCGTCGAGGCGCGTGAGAATCGGCGGATCGACCTTGAAGCGCCAGCTTTTGCCAGCGGGTTCGGCGACCTTGGCGAGCATGGTCGCGTGCGACCGCTTCATTGCGCGCTCGACCGTTTTCGTGATGGTTTCCTTTTCGCTGGCATCGAGCCTGGTCGGCGCGTCGATGTGGAGGGCGCTCGCGTATGAACGCATTTGCCAGAGATCGTAGGGGCTCACCTGCCAGAGCGAAGCCATGGACGTGCGATACGCCGCGCATGCCGAACGCACCGCGCGCTCGCGACCGCTCGCATCGACGCCATTTTCGCGCGCGGCCACGTTGATGCTCGCGGTGAGGCGCTTCAGGTCCCACTCCCACGGACCGACGAGTGTTTCGTCGAAATCGTTGAGGTCGAACACCACGTCCTGACGCGGCGTGCGAAAGAGTCCGAAGTTATTGATGTGCGCGTCGCCGTCGATGATCACGTTGTGCCCGATCGAGGGCGACTTCGCCAGATCCCAGGCCATGACCGTGGCCGACCCGCGCAGGAACGCGAACGGCGACTCGGCCATGCGCGCCATGCGCAGCGGGATGAGCCGCTCTTGACGGCCGGCGTTGACGGCGAGCACGCGCTCGACAGGGTTCGGCCGGTTGGCTTCGGGCTGCCAGCCCGCGTGGGCTTCGAAGGGCACGGCGTCGCGTAGCGCGCGGCCCTTGGCGCGGCTTTCCTCGGCCGTGCCAAGCGTATCGGATGATGTCGATGCCAAGGAGTTCGGGCGCGTGGGCAAGCGAATTCTCCTTCAGACGCTTACGCGCCGATAGTTTTTACAAGGCACGCCCACTCACTCGGTCGGCGTGTCGATCTAATCTTGCGCCGAAGCAAGCATCACGCCGGAGGAGCCTGCGTGCGCGTGGGCACGCGATGTGCTCACTCATGTCCGCTGGAATCGCCCAATGCGACACATCATCCCGACGCTTTACGCGTCACTCTATTCGAACTCATCATCTCATGC
The DNA here is from genome assembly GCF_031450875.1 of Caballeronia sp. LZ001. Classification (NCBI taxonomy): domain Bacteria; kingdom Pseudomonadati; phylum Pseudomonadota; class Betaproteobacteria; order Burkholderiales; family Burkholderiaceae; genus Caballeronia; species Caballeronia sp. LZ001. The sequence continues at coordinate 5,011,064 of NZ_JARTVX010000004.1, forward strand.
CGAACGAACTCCGCATTGCCGAGGGCTCTCCCTTTCCGCTCGGCGCGACTTGGGACGGAAAAGGCGTCAACTTCGCGCTGTTTTCCGCCCACGCCACCAAAGTCGAGCTGTGCCTCTTCGACGAAAAGGGCGAGCAGGAGACGCATCGCATCGAATTGCCCGAATATACCGACGAAGTATGGCATGTCTACATCAACGACCTGGCGCCCGGCGCGGTCTATGGTTATCGCGTGCACGGACCGTACGAGCCCGAAGCCGGACATCGCTTCAATCCGAACAAGCTGCTGCTCGACCCGTATGCCAAGGCGCACGTTGGCGAACTAAAGTGGGACCCCGCCGTGTTCGGCTATACGCTCAACGCGGAAGGCGACGATCTCACCTTCGACGAACGCGACAGCGCGCCCTTCATGCAGAAGTGCCAGGTCGTCGATCAGACGTTCTCGTGGACGCACCCGACACGTGGCCGCGTGCCTTGGGAACACACGATCTTCTACGAGACCCACGTGCGCGGCTTCACGAAACGCCATCCGGCGATTCCCGAGCATATGCGCGGCACGTTCGAAGGGCTCGGCCAGAAGGAAATCGTCGATTACATCAAGAGTCTGGGCGTAACGTCCGTCGAACTGATGCCGATCCAGGCGTTCGTCAACGACAGCTACCTGCTCGACAAGGGACTCACGAACTACTGGGGCTACAACACCATCGGCTTTTTCGCTGCCGATCCGCGCTTCTTTGCGCGCGGTTCGGGTGCGATCGCGGAGTTCAAGGAGATGGTCGACCGCCTGCACGAAGCCGGCCTAGAAGTGATCCTCGACGTGGTTTACAACCACACCGCCGAAGGCAACGAACGCGGGCCGACGCTGTCGTTCCGGGGTATCGACAACGCGTCGTACTATCGGCTGATGCCGGACGAGCCGCGTTACTACATCAACGATACGGGCACGGGCAACACGCTCAATCTTTCGCATCCGCGCGTCTTGCAGATGGTCACCGACAGCCTGCGTTACTGGGTGACGGAAATGAACGTCGATGGCTTCCGCTTCGACCTCGCCACCATTCTCGGACGCGAGACCTATGGATTCGACGAAGGCGGCGGGTTTCTCGACAGCTGCCGTCAGGACCCTATCCTCGCGACCGTGAAGCTGATCGCGGAGCCGTGGGATTGCGGTCCGGGCGGCTATCAGGTCGGCGGTTTCCCGCCGGGCTGGGCGGAATGGAACGACCGTTATCGCGATACCGTGCGCGGTTTCTGGAAGGGCGACGAAGGCGAAGCGCCAGAACTCGCCACGCGCATGACCGCGTCGGGCGACAAGTTCAACAAGCGCGGACGCCGTCCGTGGGCGAGCGTGAACTTCATCACGGCGCACGACGGCTTTACGCTCAACGATCTCGTCTCCTATAACGACAAGCATAACGACGCGAACGGCGAAGACAACAAGGACGGCCATTCGGACAATAAGTCGTGGAACTGCGGCGTGGAAGGTCCGACCGACGATCCCGAGATTCGCGCGCTGCGCGAGCGCCAGAAGCGCAATCTGCTCGCGACGCTCCTGTTCTCGCAAGGCACGCCGATGATCCTGGCCGGCGACGAATTCGGCCGCACGCAAGAGGGTAACAACAACGCGTATTGTCAGGACGACGATATCAGCTGGGTGAACTGGGATATCGACGACGAAGGTCGCGCGCTTACCGAGTTCGTCCGCAAATTGACGACCTTGCGTCATACGCTGCCCGTGCTGCGGCGTCAGCGCTTCCTGACGGGCGAGTATCGCCAGGATCTCGAAGTCGCGGACGTTAAGTGGCTTAGTCCGGACGGCCAGGAACTGTCGGACGAGCAATGGGGCGACCCGAACATGCGCTGCTTCGGCATGGTGCTCGACGGTCGCGCGCAGGCGACGGGCATTCGCAAGCCGGCATCCGATGCGACGTTGCTGTTGATCGTCAATTCATATCACGATGTCGTGGATTTCAAGCTGCCTGATATCCCGGGCTCGGATCAGTGGAGTTGCCTCATCGATACGAACGCGCCGATTCGCGAGGAACTGGAAGATTTCGACTCGGGGAACGTGTATCAGGTGACGGGGCGTTCGCTGCTGCTGTTGGCCTTGCATGCGCGCGGCGCGACGCGGCGAATCTTCAAGCGACTGGAAGAAGCGCTGACGGATGACGTGCCGCCCGATGCGCCGGAAGACAAGCCGGCCGCGTGAGGAATGAGATGACCCTTGCGTAGTGACCGGACGCAAGCGGTTATCATGCAGTTCCCTCGATGACGACGAGGCGGCGGCGAGCCGCCTCTTTTTTTAACCATGCCATTTCGCTTCTTTTTCCCTGTGCGGTTGCATGAAAGACTTCGCGCGGCGCCTGGCGCATGATGCTGCAAGCGTTGATGCGCGTTGCAACCTGGGATCAGCTCGAACGCATTTGGGAATTCGTGGTTGGGTTCTTCAAGTTCTTGTGGGCGTTGTTGCGGTTTTTGGGTGGCGGGGGGTGAGCCTTTCGCGTCCCTGATGTATTGAGCTTTTGCGCGGGCTTATGGCAGCAACACACGTCGATGTGCCGGACTGGGTCGGTCTCCATAGCTGCTAATGCTCGAAATATCGAGCTTTAGCGCACGCTCCACATGCTGAACGTTACGGCCGAAAAGCCAAGCGAGCGCCCCCAAAAAAAACCCCGCACGAAGCGGGGCTCATAACGCCAGTTTCCAACCGCGCGAATCACGTATCGCGCCAGCTATCGTCCGTGCTGCCGAGGTCTACGCCGCCACCGCCATCGCTCCAATCGTTCGAGCCGTTGCCGAAGTCGAGACCGCCGCCGCCGCCGCCGCCGTTACCGAAGTCCAGGCCGCCGCCGTTGTCGTTGCGACGTTCCACCGGCACGTCACGCTCGATTACGCGTTCTCGTCCGTTCGACAGCGCTTCGCCAAGCAGAACGCCAGTCAACAAACCGCCCATGCCGCCGCCGAATCCACCGCCGCCTTGCTGAATGACGACCGGTGGCTGTTGCCCTTGCTGCGGATACGGACCCTGTTGAGGATAAGGCCCCTGCGGCCCGTAAGGCTGCTGCTGCCCGCGCCCGAAGCGCTCCGCTTCTTGCGCATACGCCGACTGTCCCTGCGCCGCGGCCTGGGCAGCGTTCGGGTCGGGACGGCCTTCGGCGCGCGCCCTCAAACTCGCCACCTGATTTTCCAAATCCTGAATCGCATACGGCGGCACGGGGTTTTTGGCATCCGACAACGCCTCGACCATCTCACGCAATTGCGTCTCGGCGCCTTCCACTTCCTTTAGCAATGCCTCATGCCCAGGCGTCGTGGAAAGCCGGACGTCGAGCTTGAGCGAACGCACTTCGTTCAGCAGTTCGGTCGCGCGCTTGAGTTGCGTGCGACGATCGTCGTCGGCGCGGCCATCGTCACGGACGCGGGCGCGCTTCATTCCCCAGCGCAGCACGAGCGCAATCGCACCGATCAGCACGATCAAGCCGATCCACATGCCGATCGACGGTCCATGTTTCTGCGGCGCGACCTGTGCGCCCTGATTGAACGGATTGGTCGCGACCGCGCCGGTCGAACTGCGTGTCTCGTTACCGGTGTTTGGGCTGATGCTCGCGCGATTCGCATCGGCCTGAATGCGCGCCTGCGTTTCGTTGAAGCGCGCGGGCGTCGTGAAGCCAAGCGCGGGATCGATGGACTGCGCCTGTTGAAGATGCGAAAGCGCGTCGCTATAGCGGCCTTCGCGATCGAGCACCTGCGCATAGAGATAATGCGCATGAGCATTCTTCGGATGCGCGTCGAGCACTTCGCTCAACTGCGAATCGGCCTTTGGCCAGTTGCCTTGCGTCATCGACTGCTCGACTTGCTGCGCGGTTGGCACGGCGAAGGCGAGCGGAGACGCAACCGACAGGCAAAGGGCCAGGGATAGCGAGAGCGCAAGAGCCGACAGAGTCTTTTTCATGTTGCAGGCCGGGCGCGATAAGCACCCGTCTCCTTTCTGAGCTGCAATCGGGGAAAGCGAATGCTTGCATGCAAGCGCGATTCCCGCTGATTCGTCCGGCGCGCGCGAGCCGCCAGGGCCGCGCCGCGCACCGACGAACATATTACTGCGCCGGCGTATTCAACTGCTTCTTCAGCGCTTCGAGACGGTCTTCCACGGACGGACCGCGATTGAGCGCCGCGAGTTTGTCGTCGAGCGCCTTGCCCGACTTCTGATCCGCCGAATTCAGACGCGCGTCCGAGCGCGCGTTGGCCAACTGCACCTTGTCTTCGAGCTTCTGGAAGTCTTCGGACAGATTCTTTCCGCCGATGCCGCCCAGCGCGGTCGCCGCCGTGTCTTTCGCGGTGGCGATCTGCTGCTTGGCCTGCAGAATGTTCGAGCGCGCGTTCAAGTCGTTGCGACGTTGACGCATGTCGGCGATTTGCTGCTTCAAATGCTCCACCGAAGGCACGAGTGTCTGCAATTCGCCGGCGAGGGCATCGCGTTCCGTCTCGGCGTTGGCTTGCGCGGCGAGAGCTTCGCGCGCGAGGCTTTCATCGCCGGTTTGCAGCGCGCGCTTCGCGCCGTCTTCGTACTTCTTCGCTTTCTCGGCCGCGACGTCGCGCTTGCTCTGCTGCGTGGCGACCTGCGCCTCGATTTCGATCAGCGAGTTCTCAGCCTTGGCGATGCTGTCGTCGAGCTCGCGCACGATCTGCCGCGCATCGCGCGATGGGTCCTGCATGGTGTCGGCTGCGTCGTTGAGCAGACCTTTGACCGTGCGCGTGATGGAATCCAGAAGCGACATGTATTTCTCCTTGATGAAGACCGCGGCATGCAAGCCCGCGCGGCTCGAATGTGAGGCGCATGGCGCAGGATTGCAAGCGTCGTTGACCAGCCGATGACGACCGGGTTTACCCCGCTTATTAGAGCATGCCGCGCCTTAATCGGGGCTTAAGCAAGGTGAAGGAGTGTAACGTCGTGCAAACGAACGAAGCGGAATACAGCGCGTGCTTCAGTTGTCCGCGCGGCCATCGTCGGTTAGAGAGGCATCGTCGTCCAGAGGTTCGTCGGGACTTGCGGATTCGTCGGGCACAGGAAGGTGCGCAAGCTTCGCGGCCGCGCGCTTCGTGGCGCTTGCCGCTGCTTCCCGCGCCTCGCGGGCCGCGGCCTTAGCGGCGACGCTGCGCAAGGCCACGGTCAGTGGATCGGGCGCCTTGGGCGCGCGCAGGCGATCGACGATACCCGCTGCCTTGATCTGCTCGCTCGTCGCGTTGAAGTTGAGCACTGCACGCCGCATCAGCTCGCTCACGCTGATGCCGAGCTGATCCGCCGTGTTGCTGATGGCGAGTTTCTGCGCCGGGGTCACGAAAACAACGATGCGTTCGGTAGGCTTGGTCGTCATGAGCAGCTCGCAAACAGTAGGGCGGTTGTAAGCGCGTAAGCGCGTACGCACGAGTGGGCGCTTGAACCGCGTTCCCTATCATCAAACGGCACGACTTCTTTACCGCAACTTCTGGCGCCACTTGAAACCTGAGTGGCTTAAAACCAATCATATCGGTTTCGCGGGCTCGCGCGTGCGGCCGCGACCGCATGGCGACGATCCTCGGGCATTTCGCAAAACTGCTCTGCGATCAACCACTTGGCTATTTTCTCATACGGTTGTCCACAAGGCTCTCAACACTTTCGGGGGATAACCCCGGTGCAACCCCGACCCTTTCCGCCGAAGACCGGGTTTCGGGCGCCACATCGGCAATTACTTACAAAAAATCGCGACGGGTTTTGTAGTGTCGCCTGCGAATTCTTTAAAATGCGCTGTTATTCACGGTTACCCGTCCCACACGGTCGAAGCCGGCCTGCCCATTCGCTTGGTCCCGTCTTTCTGAAAGTGCTCAGGCGCTGACATACCCAAGGCGCCACAGAGCGCGCGCTTCGAAGCGCGCGGAACGATCCCAGTCATGCCTATCATCAAACGACCCGACTCTACGAATTCATCGCGACTGAATCGCGAACCTCGCTGGAACGACTCATCCAACGATGCCGGCGGCGGCAATGGACGCAACGGCGGCAACGGACGCGATGGCGGCAATGGCGGCAATGGCGGCCGCAATGGAAAGAATGGCCGCGACGGGCGCGATTCCCGACGCTCGCCGCTCGCGCGCGTCGCGCTGTGGTTCGCGGGGCTCGCGGCTATCGGCGTGGTGGTGGGCGGGCTGATCGTCGGCTATGCGCTCGTCGTGATGGAGCCGAACCTGCCTTCGCTCGATGCGCTGATCGACTATCGCCCGAAAGTGCCGCTTAGGGTCTACACGTCGGATCACGTGCTGATCGGCGAATTCGGCGAAGAGCGCCGCAGCCTCGTGCGTTTTCAGGACATTCCCGACCAGATGAAGAAGGCGGTGCTCGCCATTGAAGATTACCGCTTCTACGATCACGGTGGCGTCGATTTCATCGGCATTCTGCGTGCTGGCGTGAGCGACATCACGCACGGCGGCGCGTCGCAAGGCGCAAGTACGATCACCATGCAGGTCGCGCGCAACTTCTTTCTGTCGAGCGAAAAAACTTATACGCGCAAGATCTACGAGATGCTGCTCGCCTACAAAATCGAGCGCGCGTTGACGAAAGACCAGATTCTCGAGTTGTATATGAATCAGATCTATCTCGGCGAACGCGCCTATGGTTTTTCCGCCGCGGCGCGCGTGTATTTCGGCAAGGACCTGAAGGACATCACGCTTGCCGAAGCCGCCATGCTCGCCGGCTTGCCAAAGGCGCCGTCGGCATATAACCCGGTGGTCAATCCGAAGCGCGCGAAGGTGCGTCAGCAGTACATTCTGAAGCGCATGTTCGATCTGCACTTCATCTCGCGCGAGCAATACGATCAGGCGGTCGCCGAAGAACTTCGCACGAAGTCGGGTGGCACCGAATACGGCGTGCATGCGGAGTACGTCGCGGAAATGGTGCGGCAGATGATGTACGCGCAGTACAAGGAAGAAGCGTACACGCGCGGCCTGACGGTCACGACGACCATCGATTCCGCCGATCAGGACGCGGCCTATCGCGCCGTGCGCAAGGGCATCATGGATTACGAGCGGCGTCACGGTTATCGCGGGCCGGAAGGCAGCATCGCTCTGCCGGGCAACGCGGACGATCGCGCCGAAGCCATCGAGGATGCGCTCGTCGATCATCCGGACAACGGCGAACTCGTCGCTGCCGTGGTGACCGTGGCGAACGCGAAGCAAGTGGTCGCGCAATTCGTCGGCGGCGATACGGCCACCATTTCCGGCGAGGGCCTGCGTTTCGTCGCGGCCGCGCTGCGCAACAATGCATCGAAGGCGCTTGCCATCAAGCCGGGTTCGATCATCCGGCTGGCGAAGGACGCGAAGGACACGTGGCAGATCACGCAATTGCCGCAAGTGGAAGGCGCGCTCGTTTCGATGGTGCCGCAGGACGGCGCGATCCGCGCGCTCGTCGGCGGCTTCGACTTCAACAAGAACAAGTTCAACCACGTGACGCAAGCGTGGCGTCAGCCGGGTTCAAGCTTCAAGCCGTTCATCTATTCGGCCGCGCTCGACAAGGGCTTGGGACCGGCGACCATCATCAACGACGCGCCGCTGTACTTTCCGCCCGCATCGCCCGGTGGCGACGCCTGGGAACCGAAGGACGACGATCAACCCGACGGCCCGATGTCCATGCGCACCGGCTTGCAGAAGTCGAAGAACCTGGTGTCGATTCGTATCCTGTCGTATATCGGCACGAGCTACGCGCAGGACTTCGTCACGCAGAAGTTCGGCTTCGACAAGGACAAGACGCCGCCGTATCTGCCGCTCGCGCTGGGCGCGGGACTCGTCACGCCGTTGCAGTTGAGCGGCGCGTACTCGGTGTTCGCGAATGGCGGCTATCGCATCAACCCGTATCTGATCGGCGAAGTCGCCGATGCGCGCGGCAGCGTCATTTCGCGCGCCGATCCGCTCACGGCCAGCAAGAACGCGCCGCAGACGCTCGAACCGCGCAACGCTTACGTCATGAATAGCCTGTTGCATACGGTGGCGACGGCGGGCACGGGTTCGGGCACCAACGTGCTCAAGCGCAGCGACCTGCAAGGCAAGACGGGTACGACCAACGACGCCAAGGACGGCTGGTTCGCGGGCTATCAGCATCAGCTCGTCGCGGTGGCGTGGATGGGCTACGACCAGCCGAAGACGCTGGGCAGCCGCGAGTTCGGCGCGCAGCTTGCGTTGCCGATCTGGGTCGACTTCATGGGACGCGCGTTGCGCGGCATCCCGCAGGAACAGATGCAGCGGCCCGACGGCGTGACCACCGTGGACGGCGAACTGTTCTATGCCGATCGCACGCCGGGTGCGGGCTTCGTTGCGAGCATCGGCATGGACAACGTCAATCCGACAGCGGGCGATACCAACACTACCGGCGGCGTCGGCCCGGCGGGCATGCAGGCGCCGCCCGCGCCGCAAGTCACCACCGATGAGCGCAAGCAGATCATGGATATGTTTAATAAGCCGTGATGGGTAAGGCAGGATAAAAAAACGCGCCGTGGTTCTAAACGAACCCGGCGCGTTTTCTATTGGTGACGGTGCTTCAGTTACCGACCGTCGCCGCGGACTTCACCGCGCAACTCACATCGAGCGTGCTCTTGTCCGCGAAGCTGAACGTGAGCGGAATCGTCGAGCCGATCTTGAGTGGCTTGCCCGGCTGTTCGAGCATCACGTGATAACCCTTCGGTGCGAACTGTAGCGTGCCATGCGCGGGGACATCGACGGAATCGACGGGGGCCATCGTCGCGGTGCCGCTTTTGGTATCCGACTTGTGCATCATCGCCATGCCGAACGCGGGGGTATCGACGCCCGTGAGCGTGACGGCTTTGTCGCCATTGTTGGCCAGCGTGAAGTAGCCCGACGAAGGCAGGTTCGGCGGCATTGCGCGAACCCAGCAATCGCGCGCTTCGAGCGGCGCGGCATGAGACAGCGTCGCGAAAGATGCGCACGTCAGCGCGCCGAACAATACAGCGATTTTCTTCATTGCTTTCTCACTTGACCGTGAAGTTATAGTTGCCCTGCGTGCGATGACCATCGGCGGCGACAGCTGTCCATTGCACTTTGTAGACGCCCGGCTGCAAGTCGTGGAGTGCGACGCTCATGTGCTTTTTGTCTTTCGTATCGACGACGGACTTTTCGGTGTTGACCTGCTTGCCCTGACCATTGGTCACGGTCAGTTTGCTGAAGGTCGGTTCGAGCGCTTCGCCGAAGTCGATCGATACTTCGTGCGGCGCGTTGACGGTCGCGCCGGGCCCAGGCTGTTGCAGCTTCGGCAGCGCGTGCGCGAACGCAAACGACGCCGATGCGAAGAATGCGCAAGCCAGCGCGCCGCGCAAGGCGGATAGGGTACTCATGATGCATCCTTGTGATTTTCACGCTTGCCGCGCGAAGCGTGCAAACGCGAGGTATGGCATGTCGGAAGAGGGGAACGCGTATCAGGCGAGAGCAGGCGGCGCGCGAGGCAGCGCCACGCCTGGCGGCATGCGATGCGGCGCGGTGCTGTTTTGCTTGGCGACGAAAGTGTCGTCGGCCAAAGTCGATGCCGTGAAGCCATGCGGCATCGATGGCGGCGTAGGCGCATGCGCAAGCAGGTCGCAATATCCGCACGCTTGCAGATGCGAAAAAGCGTCATGGTTCGCGTGCGATGCGGTATCGACCGTATGCGCGATGCCATTCGAGCTCGACGCGCATATGGACGAGAAGAGCGCTTCGACGCGCTTGCCATCCAGCGTTTGCGCTACGAGCGGCGCGAACGAAAGCAGCAGGATCGCGCATAGCGCAGCGAACCCGCTTAACTTTCTGATCATGCCGCGACGCAAGTAATGCATGCCGTGCCCGAATCTTTTTTCAATGCTCGATGACCGATCGATTATGCCATGCGTCCCGCGATGGCCTTTCGACTAAACCAATGAAGTTTTGCTGCCCGCGTGGAAGATGAGCTTACGTAGAAGAACGCACGAAGACCATTGCGCTTGAGTAAGTGATGACTTATAATCTTTTCTTCGACGGACGCGGGGTGGAGCAGTCTGGCAGCTCGTCGGGCTCATAACCCGAAGGTCGTAGGTTCAAATCCTACCCCCGCAACCAAGCATTCAAGCAAAAGCCCGGTTAAAGCCGGGCTTTTGCTTTTCCAGCACGCAGTTGCATACATGTATGGGCGCAGTACTGGAAGTAAGGCAAGTCGCAATACCTCCACTTCATGACCAGACGCGGCGCAACGCCTGCGTATCCCTCGTGTCAAAATCCCCTAAAGCTCGTCAGCGCTAACGCACATCGAACCTTTTCAAAGGACGCACGCCATCATGGATATTCCTCACGATCTGCAGATCATCGCGCATCAGGAACGCGCGCTTGTGTTCCCGCAGTTTCATGCCGATGAAGCCTGGCAAACCGGCACGCAACTGCGCGAGATGGCGATGGCGCGCGGCGCGGTCGTGGTCATCGATGTGCGCACGTTCGGTCAGCGCATGTTCTTCGCTTCGCTCGATGGCGCCACGCCCGACAACGCGCGCTGGGCAGAACGCAAGGCGAAGACTGTCGAACACTTTCGCCGCAGTTCGTACGGGCTCGGTCTCTCGCTGCAACAGGCGGGCACCACGCTCGCCGACAAGTACGGCCTCAATGCCGCCGATTACTCGGCGCACGGCGGCGGCTTTCCGCTGCGCGTCGCGAATGTCGGCGTGATCGGCTCCGTGACGGTGTCGGGGCTGCCTCAGCGCGAAGATCATCAGATGGTGGTCGAAGCGCTATGCGCGGTGCTCGGCCATGACTTCGCCGCATTGTCGCTCGGCCGCGTCTGAGCGTCGTCACGCATTCCAAAGACTCAACGGAGACCCAACCAGCCGATGCGTTCCACCGCTTATGTGTTGCTTGCGATTGCGATCGTCGCGGAAGTCGTCGCGACCTCCGCGCTACGCGCCTCCGATGGCTTCACGCGCGCGTTACCCGCGACCATCGTCGTGATCGGCTATGGGTTGTCGTTTTATCTGCTGTCGCTGACCTTGCGGACCTTGCCGGTCGGCCTCGTCTATGCCGTGTGGTCGGGCGCGGGCATCGTGTTGATTACGCTCGTCGCCACGTTCTTCTTCAAGCAGACGCCCGATATTCCCGCCATGTTGGGCATGGGGCTGATCGTCGCGGGCGTCATTGTGCTGAACGTGTTTTCGAAGATGAGCGCGCATTGACGCGGCGCGGCACCGCTACTTGCAGCGTACGATCATCGAGCGATTCTTGACGTTTGCCGTCACGACGTTGTTCAAGCCGCCGCCGCTCGGACCGCCTTCCTCGTTGTCCTTCGACACGATGTCGTAACCCGTCGCGCCGCATGCCTTGCCCGCGAGCACGTAGCAGCTCGCCCAGCTCGATCCGGCATCGGCGCCGCTGCAGTTCACTGCGTAGCCCGTCTGGCCATCGGGAAGATTGATGAGCGATGCATCGTTGGACGAAGCACATCCGCTCGTTCCGGCGATGGCAAAAACCGCGATCAGGGCGATGCCAGGCGCCGCCGCGCGCGCGATGAGCCGGCGTGAGCGCCGATCGAATTCCTTCATCTTTTCCTCGTGATTGCAATGACTTCGCCGCAGGACGTTTTTTCGGCGGCTTTTTGGGATACGCATTGTCCCATACGCTACGCGCGCCGTGAAAAAGCACGATGGCTCGAACCGGGCGCGAGGCTTGCGAATCATCGAACGAACGGCGTTAAGCGGTAAAGACAGGTTCGCGTGAACTATTTTCCGGATCGCGCGCCTGATAGATGGCAAACGCCGGTTGTAATTGCCGCATGACGTGTGATTCGTCACCAACATAAAAAGGAGGTCAACACGATGGCCGAAAGAGTGACCGGTCCTTACCGAGGGTATTACATCAGCGCGTCCGCCCGGCTCGTGCAGGCGCACGATGGCGATCGCAACGAAGACAACGCCGGGCAGGCGCTCAAGCCGATCTATGTCGGCTCAGTGAGCCTGGCGCGTGGTGGTCCGGACGATGTGCATCGCTTCGAGGCGCTCGTCGATCTCGGCCCGGAACGGCGCTTCGCCACCGAGGATGCCGCGCTTGCGCACGTCGAACAGGCGGGGCGCGAGTATATCGACCGCTTGTTGAAACCGATGACGTGATGCGCCCCGTTCATCTCCGGCACGCGGTGCTTTATGACATCGCCAACTGCCTGATCGACCTCTTTCCGAGCGGCGCGGACATCGCGGAGATCGGCCTCGAAGCCACGCCCGCGTTGTTCGTGAGCTGGCGCACGAGCGGGGTGGCGAATCATCCGGGCAACATCGCCTGGGGTGTGCATTATCGGTTCGAGCCGCAGGTACTGCGGGACTATCCGCATCTGTCGGAGGAGGCGCGTGAGCGCGTATGCGAGCGGGTGCGCGACATGAGCCGCCTGCTCGATTTCAATTACGCCGATCCGCTGGCGAGCTCGCTGCTCGTCGTCGATGTGAACGAGGACGTGCTCGCAGCCTAACGCTCTACACTGCGCGCCGCTGGACCGCGCTGCATCGACGCAGTTACCATAAGCGCCTCGGTCCTTTGCTCGAAACCAATCCTGCAGGGAATGCCTGAACGACTTTGCGTCGGTGCTGTAACACTCCGGGGCCGGTTTCTTCGGACAGCAACCGCGCCTGAGCCACGAGAACATCATGGACATCCGTTTCCTTCCGGACGCGCCCGGTTATTGCGACTCCAACCTCACCATCGAATTCGCCGCGCTCGTCGACGGACGACGCGTACCGTGCGCCATATCGGTGGAAGCGCTGGAGGATCATTTCGGCGCCGAGACTTACGATAGCCGCGGCTGGATCAGCGCTTTCGATGCAGGCCGTGCGCGCATCGAAGCCGTGGCGCGCGAGCATCTGGAAGTCACGAATGGCATGCCCGTGCTTCTCAAGAGCGGTCATTTTCCGCCAGGACGCGTGCTCGCCTGAAAGCGGCGCACGCTAGCGTTCCGTCAATTCGACTGCGTATCTCCGCTTTGCGGGTACTATCTCGCTACGGCCGCACGCATGGCGATTTCGTGCGGCACGACATTTGCTCGGGCATCTGCGCTTCATCGTGCAAGCCACAACGAGCAACCATTATAAAAAGTCGCGTGGGGTCGTCATGTTTCTCTCCTTTTTCCACTCGCTTATTGAGTCGAACGCACTATGGCTCATCTGGGCAGCCGTCGGTGTCGTTTTTCTGGGTCTATGCATCGTCTTCGCCTCCGTGCTGCTGGGCGAATCCGACGAGCCGCTTTATCGAGCCGCGCCTCGCGATAGCGACAGCGGCAAGATGATCGTCTGATCGTTTTGCTGGCTAGCCGCGCTGCTTGCGCGGTGACCGTTCGCGTCATGCAAATTCGGGTTTGACTAGCCGACAGGCGATGTCGACAATATCCCGCATGGATCTGCCGCGACACATATCGACACCATCGGGCAAGGCGCGTTCGCTGCGGCAAGAGCAGCGGGATGCCTTGCGCGGGCGCATACTCGACGTATCGCGAGCTATCGTGAAGCGTGAAGGCTTTGCAGCACTTTCGATGCGCCGGCTCGCGCAGGCAATCGACTATTCGCCTGCCGCTTTGTACTTGCATTTTCGGAGCCGCGCGGACATCGCGCACGCTTTGTGCGTAGAAGGACATGCGACATTGCGCGCGGCATTTGCGCCGCAAGCGAGCATTGCCAATCCCGCCGCGCGTCTTAGAGCAATGGCGCGCGTCTATGTCGAATTCGGCCTGGCCGAGCCGGAGACGTATCGGCTGATGTTCATGGACGCGGACCGCCGCGGCGATGGAACCCATGGCACCGATGACGGCATGGCTGCGCTTTCGTCGATGACCGATGCCTTCGTCGAACTACGCGCCGCGGGGCGGCTCAAGCGCCTGCCGCCGGAGACACTGCCGGCCGATTGCGCTCAGGCGTTGTGGGCGACTTTGCATGGCATCGTCGCGCTGGCGCTGTGCGGCGTATCGCGGGCAATGCCTGCGGCCGAGATACTCGAGTTATCGCTCGACGCGTGGCTCGCGTAGTGAACAACAGGTTGACCGCAGGTTGAGTACTGGCTGGCATCTGGCCTGCCAAACTGACTGACAGAACGAACCGACCCGACACTCCAACACGATGACCACCGAAGATATCCGTATCGACTCCGCCAACGGCATCGGCTTCATTGCACTCGATCGCCCGAAGGCTCTGAATGCGCTGTCCGCGCCCATGTTGCGCGCGATCAGCGAGGCCTTGCGCGCCTGGCGTCACGACCAGGCAATCCGCACCGTCGTGGTGTATAGCCCGCACGTGCGGGCGTTTTGCGCGGGCGGCGATATCCGCTTTCTCTACGAGTCGGCGCAGGCGGGCGACCGCGATTCGATCGACGCGTTTTTCACCGACGAGTACAAGCTCAACCACGCGATCTTCACCTTCCCGAAGCCGTATATCGCGGTGATGAACGGCGTCGTGATGGGCGGCGGCATGGGTATCTCGCAAGGCGCGCATCATACGGGCGGGCTGCGAATCGTCACGCAGTCGACCAAGATGGCGATGCCCGAGACGCGTATTGGACTCTTTCCCGATGTCGGCGTGAGCTGGTTTCTCGCGCGCGCGCCTGGCGCGATCGGGCGTTATCTGGCCGCGACGGGCGCGAGCATGGGCGCGGCAGACGCGCTCTATGCGCGCATGGCCGACGCTTATCTCGACGATGGCGCGTTGCCGGGCTTGATCGAATCGCTACGGCATCAGCGCTTTCTCGATGGCGTGGCGATCGTTCGCTTCGTCGAAAACGAGACGACGAAATACAAGGTGAGCCCGACGCTCGACCGCAGCGCGCTTGCCGAGGGACGCACGCTCATCGACAAGCATTTCGCCACGGGCAATGGCGCGGCGATTCTCGCATCGCTCGCGCGTGAGACGGATGGCGCCGCGCGCGAATGGGCCGAGCGCGTGGCGGCGGAACTGCGCGAACGTTCGCCTTTGTCGGTGGATGTTTCGCTGCAGCAGGTGGATCGCGCGCGGTATTCGTCGATGGCGGAGACCTTGCGCCGTGACCTCGATCTCACGCGCACGACGTTCGAACGCGGCGATGTGATCGAGGGCATTCGGGCCCGTATCGTCGACAAGGACAATCAGCCGAGCTGGAAGATCGCGCGGGCGGAGGAGGTGGGCGTCAAGGATGTCGAACGTATGTTCGAGAGCGCCTGGACGCCGGCGACGCATCCGCTGCGTTTGCTCAAGGACTGAGCGTTCTTAGCGAGAACGCGCGATCAACGCGACTCGTTGCCGGCCGTGAAAGCGCGCATGAAGACGAGCGCGCCCCAGCCCCAGATTGCGTTGGCGATGAAGTTGGGCGCGAGTCGCGGCAGCATGTTGCCGCTTGGCCAGATGCCGCGCGCGGGATCGATCACGAATGCGCCGACCGCAGTTAGCACGATCCCGCCGAATACGAGCGAGCCAATCCACGGCGCGCGGTTCTCCGGCGCAACGCGCAAGAGCCACGAGAGCAGCACGCCGAACACCGCGCTCCATAACGCATTCGCGATAAAAGTTGGAATGCCGAGCGGCAGAAAAGGGGTGATGGAAAAGCCGGCTTGATCGATGAGACCTGCTGCATGCAGCAGCGCGAGCGTCGATTCCCGAAAGAAGAGTGCGGCAAGAAAACCAGAAACGAACGGCAGAATGACTTTATGCATTGGCAGGACCGCTTGCGGCGAACCGCGGCTCTCGTTGGTTGTCGTGACGCGCCATTATAGGGGCGCGCGAGCCGGTGTCGAAGCGATGCCTAAGCAGATATGACGCGGACGCGCTTACTTTGCAATGGCGTCGCTCGCCGGACTGTGATGCAGCATGCGGTCGCTGTTGGGCGGCGGGTTGGGGCGCTTCACCGGCATGTTGTCGGGATTGTTCGGGCGCGTGGTCTCGGCGGAAGGCGAGCCGGGTGCGCTCGGCGGCTTGACCATCGAGGCGTTGTCGTCGGGGCGCGCGGTTTGGGCTTGCGCCACTACGGCCGAGCAGATGAGGAGAAGCGCGAGGGTCGTTTTTTTCATGTCGAGTCTCCACGAGCGAAGCCGCGACGGGAGCGCCGCGGTCTTTGATGAGACAGGCGCGTCGGCTGAAAATTCGCGGAAGATTTCGTCTTTCGGAAAAGCAAAAAGCCCGGTCAATTGACCGGGCTTTTTGCTTTAATTCCGTGGGGTGGCTGATGGGACTCGAACCCACGACGACAGGAATCACAATCCTGGACTCTACCAACTGAGCTACAGCCACCACTGAACTACCTGATTCCATCTTGCCGAAAGTTGCTCAGCAATCAAGAAGCGAGATTATACGAACTAAAATTGCGCTTGCCTAGCCCTTTCACGCATCTTCGTTCGCTAGACGGCTTCAAGATTCGATAGCTTCCGCACCTTCGCGCAAATGAGCACGCGCTTCGTCGAAAATCGCAAGATCGCCGGTTGCTAGCCGCCGGCTATCGGAAAGCACGCGCCGCCATCCACGCGCACCGGCAGTGCCGCGATACAGCCCAAGCGCGTGACGTGTCACCGCGCCGAGATACGTGCCGCGCGCAAGTTCGTTGCGTGCATAGCCAATGAGTCCGGCTTCGATTTCCTCGCGTGAAGGAATCGCCGTCGTCGCGCCATAAAAGCGTGTATCGACGCCCGCGAGCACATACGGGTTGTGATAAGCCTCACGGCCCAACATGACGCCATCGACGTGTTTCAGATGTTCCTCGACCTCGTCGAGCGTCTTGATGCCGCCGTTGATCGAAATCTCCAGATGCGGAAAATCCCGCTTCAGTTGATACGCATATTCGTATTTGAGCGGCGGAATCTCGCGGTTCTCCTTCGGGCTCAGGCCTTTCAGGATAGCGTTGCGCGCATGGACGATGAACACTTCGCAACCCGCATCGGCGACGGTGCCGACAAAATCGCGCACGAACGCGTAGTCCTCGACGGAATCGACGCCGATACGGTGCTTGACCGTCACGGGAATCGACACGGCATCGCGCATGGCTTTCACGCCGTCTGCTACTAGTTGCGGCTCTTTCATCAGACATGCACCGAACGCGCCGCGCTGCACGCGCTCGGACGGGCAGCCGCAATTCAGATTGATTTCGTCATAGCCCCACTGCTCGCCGAGCTTCGCGCTCTTTGCCAGATCGGCCGGCTCGCTGCCTCCGAGCTGCAACGCAACCGGCGCTTCGGCGGGCGTGAACGCAAGGTGACGCGCGACATCGCCGTAAAGCAGGGCGCCCGTGGTCACCATCTCTGTGTAGAGGTAAGCGTGCCGCGACACGAGCCGATGCAACGAGCGGCAATGCCTGTCGGTCCAGTCCATCATCGGAGCGACGGACACGCGGCGGGGGCTGATTTTTTGAACGGCGGACATGTGGAGCGACTGACCGTGGCGCGGTCTGCATCGGTTTAAGGCGAAGGTGTGATTTTACCGCAGTGCGGCGAAGCGCTTTGTCGAAAGGCACGTTTCGACAGACACTCGAACCAGCCAACCCCCACACCTCCCCCGTGCTAGCATCATCAAACCACCATTCCGAACACGGCAACGGAGGCAGCCATGACTACCTTGGCGATAGACGGCGTGCGCTGGGTCAACGATCGCGTGACCAACGTGCGCTGGGGCAGCTTCGATTCCGCGACCAACGACTGGGCCGCGCCCACCACCATCGTGGAAGTGCAGGAGGTCGTGGACGCCATCAAGAGCGGCAAGGAGGTCCGCACGCTCTTTACCCTCGGCGGTCGCACTTTTCTCGGTCCGAAAGTCAGCTCGCTGCCCTACGCGAACGGCCATATCGGCATCGAAGCGCGCGTGCAAGACGGGCAGATCGAAAAATCGCTCGAGGATTTGCCGCCAGTCTGACGGCGCGCCGCACGCATTGAAAGCACACGGAGAAGGGCGTTGAACCTGGAGCAGGCGCTTCGCTTCGAAAGCGAATTCATGCCGCGTATCGCCGAGCGAGTGGCGGCGCTGCTTCACGGCGTGCGCGTCGATATCGTTCCCGGCGAATATCCGCACCAGCCTGCCAAATTGCACCTCGGCGCTCAAACCCCACCGCATGCGGACGACGAGCGCGCGCGTGGTTATCCGTTGCCGCTCAACATCTTTCTCACGTGGGACGACGAGGAGATCGAGCGTCTCATGCATCCTCACGGGGAGGCGCGCTTTATGCGCTATCTGGACGCACTCGACATCAAGTTCGCGGCCTGGCAAGGCGCACGCGATGTCGATATGGTCACGCGCTCGCAGGCCGAGACTTCCGTGCTGCTTGGCGGTCTGGATTTCGAAGCCTAAGCGACGTTCGTCGTCACCGCGCGTGTCGTGGTTCCACCAAGGAGGAGGTCAGGATGACATCGTCAAAAGAAGGCAACGTCCGCGCGTTCGTGCAGACGGCCGAGCAAGCGGGCGGATTCGTCTGGGTACTCGTGCTAGTCGATTTCGAAGCGCGCGAAGTGAGACGCGCGCTCGTATCGGAAGAGAACTTTGCTACCGCCGATGCCGCGCGCGACGCCGGCAACGATCAGCTAAAAGGCATGAGCAACGATCGCTGAGGCTAGCATTGGCAATACGCACGGTTCGCAGCCGTGCGCCGCTCAACTCGTTCGACAATTCCGCACGTTTTCCTCGATTTACCCGTACGGCATTGCTCGCAAAGCCCGCCATACTGCCTTCACACTGATCAACGTTCAAAGGAGAACGTCATGAATCGCTTCGAAGGCAAGACAGTTCTGGTTACGGGCGGCAACAGCGGCATTGGTCTGGCGGCGGCGCAGGCATTCGCCGCGGAAGGCGCGCGCGTCGTCATCACGGGTCGCGATGGAGTCTCTCTCGCCAAGGCGCGCGAGACGCTCGGCGCTAACGCCGTCGCCATACGCAATGTCACGGGCACCATCGCCGCCGCGCAGGAACTCGCGCGGCATCTCGGTGACGCGCACATCCGGCTCGACGCTGTGTTCGTCAATGCAGGCGTCGCCACGTTCGCTCCGTTCGTAGATATCGACGAGAAAGCGTGGGACGAAACCTTCGCGATCAACGTGAAGGGTCCGTATTTTCAGATTCAGGCGCTCGTGCCGCTACTGAACGAAGGCGCATCCATCGTGCTGAACGGTTCGATCAACGCGCATATCGGCATGCTCGCTTCGTCGATCTATGCCGCGAGCAAGGCAGCGCTCATCTCGCTTGCGAAGACGCTCTCGGCGGAATTGCTGCCGCGCGGCGTGCGTGTGAACGTGGTGAGCCCCGGTCCCATCGCGACGCCTTTGCACGACAAGCTCGGCCTCGCCGATGAAGCCGCCGCGCAACTGCAAAGCCAGATTCCGCTCGGGCGCTTCGGCAAGTCGAGCGAAGTGGCGGCGACGGTGCTGCTGCTGGCGTCGGCGGAGGCGGGGTTCATCGTGGGCTCTGAAGTGGTGATCGATGGCGGGATGAGTCAGCTTTGAAGCCGGTGCGGTGATCGACGGCCGCGCGTGGTTGCGCGGTCGTGTCTGCTGCCTGCGAACCGGGACACGACGCGCCTCGGACTGCTGGCAGAATCGACTGTTCTCGAAGCCACGATCAAAATCAGCGTCACATGAGCCATCCACCCGAAGAAGACCACGGCAGCACCCGCGAAGCACGCTTTCGCCGCTACGACGCCGCGGGCGAAGCGTCCGTCCGCGCCGATCTCGACGAAGCCGCCACGAGCGACCCCGAAGCCGCATCCAAACGCGCGTGGTTGCACGGCAAGGAGGTCGCGCATCAGGACGAGCAGTTTCGCGCGATGTTCGCATCCGTCAATTCGGCCAACGACGCCGCGCAACTCGCCCGCGAATCCGCGCAGGCATCGCGCCGTTCGGCCTTCTGGACGATGATCGCGGCAATCGCGGCCACCGCCGGTGTGATCGTCAACGCGGCGATCGCGCTTGGCTGGCTCGACTGGCTCAAACGCTAAGGCGCTAAGGCGCGAAGGCGCGAAGGCGCTGAATCGTCGATGCCGAAGCTTAGGGCATCGCCGGCTGCAATTCGCCCCAGCTCACGAGAATGCTTTGGATGCTTCGCGCATAGGCATCGCGATGTTTCGGCGATTCCGAGTGATAAGCGCCAATCGCGCGCCACGTGTTGCCGTACTTGACCATCTTTTGCTTGAGCAGCCACGCCGCGACGAACACGTTTACGCACGGATCGGCGAGCGCGCGATGCGGAATGCCCTGGCGCGCCAGGTCGGGAAAATGAATCGAATTGATCTGCAACTGGCCGACATCGATGGAACCGTTGGCGTTGCGGTTGACTGCGCTGGCGTCGCCTTTCGACTCGCGCCAGGCAACCGCGCGCAGCACGAGCGGATTGACGCCCTGATACGCGCCCGCCAGTTCGAAACAGTCATCGGCGTGCACCGCGCCGGATGCAAGCGACAATCCGAGCGCCGCGCAGGCGGCGAGGGCAAGCCGCGTGGCGGCTATCGCTGGTGGAAACATGAATCGTGGCTCCCGTGTTGGTCTTATACGAAGCGGTCGATAGGCGTTTGTTGTCCGCCCATCTGGCGTTCAGCGGATCAACGCGGCGTCCAGCCGCTGTTCGATGTCTTTCATATAACTGCGCGATTCGCCTGATACCACGAGACGCGGTTCGGGACCGTCGCATCGGCAATCCGCGACCGGGCGCGCCTTTCTGCTCTTTTTCGCGGATGGCTTGGCGGGAAGTTCGTCGTCGCCGGTCGAAGGCGGCAGCATGGCGAGCGTCGGCAGCGGCGGATACACACGCGGCGAGCCGGGCATGAGCGCGGCCAAGGTTTGCACGCCGGGCGCGCTGACATCGAGCGGACCAGCGGATGCGGTCGAAAAAACCAGCAAGCCGCCGATGACCAAGAGAGTGCGTCGCATGATGTCAGCCTCCTTGCGTTGGTTTGATCGACACGCTGTACGGCTCGCGCGCGCCGGCGGTGCGGTTCTCGAGGCTCAGCCGGACGGTGCGTTTCGCCGGCACGCCTCTCCAGATTGCCTGATTGATATAGGGCAAATCCTGCGCGAGCGCGGTGACGAGAATGGTGGTCGGCTGCTTCTGCGCGGCTGCAAGCGAGCCGGCTTTGGTGAGAATTGCGCTGAGTTGCGCATCGCGGGCGCCGAGGGCATCGGCGGGAATCTCGAAACTGATGATGCCCGTGGCGACCGGCGGCTTATCGGTCTGCGCGACCGGATTGGCGGCCGGCAGCGGCGCGCAGCCGGTCAGGGAACTGACAACGACGATAGATAGAAAAGAAACGGCCCACTTCACAGGCGGCTCCCGAAAGGATCATGGTGATATGCAAGTTTTCGGCGTGGGGGCCGGTGGTCTTGATAGCCAGGCGCAAACGTTGAGCGATTTAGGAAGACCTGACTCGGGAAACCGGAATTTCGGGAATGAGACTCGTAGGAATTGCCGGGTTCGCGCGGGAAACGGCGTTCAACGCATCGGCTTGCATCGACGATCGGAAGATCAGAAACACCACCAGGCGCGCACGCTCGGTTCGCCGTCGAGTGCGCGCACGAAGTCGTCGGCGAAGGCATCGCTCGCGGCTTTCCATTCAGGCGTGCCGGTGGGCAGGTCGTTCGGATTCTTCAGCCCGCGCGCGTGACGGATGACGGCTACAGCTTCGCTGAGAGCGGCGATGGAGTCGAGACTGTGCGTGTTCATAACGCGGATTACGGCGCGTCGGAGCGAAACTTGAGGCCAGGCAAAGGCCGCTCAGGAGATCACCGCAAAAACGCGGCCTTCATTTCGACAGTGTCGCTCCGAAACCCAACACACGACGAATCCGTCAAACCTTCCCCTTATGCCCCGACACGAGCGCTCCCGCATCGCGCTTGAGGCTGAACAGATCCACCACGCCGATCAATCCCACCAGCCCGACGATCAAAAATGCCACGCTGAAATCTTCCGTCGCGATGGACTGCGCGTCGTGTCCATGCAGCCATTCGGCAAAGCGCAGGGCGATGGCGCCGACCGCGACGCCCACGCCCATCGTCATCTGAAAGAGCGTGCTCGATAACGCCGATGCCGCGCTCATCTGCGATTTCGGCACATCCGCGAAACTCAGCGTATTGAGCGCCGTGAACTGCAAGGAGCGCGACAAGCCGCTCGCGAACAGCAAGGCGACGATCACGAACGTCGGCGTCGATGCCGTGAGCAAGCTCATCACGGCAAGCGAAAGCGCGGCGATCACGCCGTTGACGATCAGCACCGGCCGGAAGCCGAAGCGCCGCATTACGGGCGTGGTGATGAGCTTCATCGAAAGATTGCCCGCGAACACCGCGAGCGTGAGCAGGCCGGATTCGAAGGCGTTCAGCCCGAAGCCGACCTGAAACATCAGCGGTAGTAAAAACGGCGCCGCGCTGATGGCGATGCGAAACAGCGACCCGCCGCCCATCGCCACGGCAAAGGTCCTTACCTTGAGCGCCGACAGATCGACGACCGGATGCGCCGCGCGCCGCAAATGCCACCACGACGCGACGCTCGCCACCACGCCGACGATCACGAGCACGCCGGCGTAGCGCCACGACGTCTCGTTGCGGCCGATCAGCTCCATCGCATAGAGCAGCGTCGTGCAGGCGATTCCGCACAGCGCGAAGCCGACGAGGTCGAAGCGGCGCTTCGCATCCGCGCGCACGTTGTCGATGAAGCGCAACGTGAGCAAGAAACCGATGATGCCGAGCGGCACATTGAGATAGAAGATCCAGCGCCACGACGAATACGTGGTGATGAAGCCGCCGAGCGGCGGTCCCATCACCGGCGCGACGAGCCCCGGCCAGGTGATGATGGCGATGGCGCGCATGAGGTCGTTCTTCGGCGTGGCGCGCAGCACGGCCAGGCGCCCGACCGGCACCATCATCGCGCCGCCGATGCCCTGCAAGACGCGCGCCGCCGCGAACGCGGGCAGGGTCGAAGTCGTCGCGCACAGCACGGAAGCGGCCGTGAAAACGGCGATCGCGCTGCCGAACACCGTGCGCAAACCGAAGCGGTCGGCGGCCCAGCCGGAAATCGGGATGAACACCGCGAGCGTCAGCAGATACGCGGTGATGCCGAGACTCATCTCGGCCGGATGCACGTTGAACGAATGCGCCATCTGCGGCAGCGCGGTCGCGATGATCGTGCCGTCGAGGTTCTCCATGAAGAACGTGGCCGCGACCAGCGTAATGATGAGCGATGAGCCTCGCTGCGCGCGTTCGTTGTCAGTTGGAGCAGCGGGAGAGGGCATCGGCTGAGACTTCCTTGTGCAAAATGGGTAGGTTCGGATGCGCTGCAAAGCCGTGACGCGGCCCGCTATTTTAGCCACGACAGCAGATCTCGCACGGCTATGGTAATTTTTGCGGTTGCGGCCCGCCGTTCGACTGCATCGCCGACGAAAGGCCGACAGGACGCCAACGCAACGCCAACACAATGGCAACAAGAGGGAACGCAATGAAGTATCGGAAGCTGGGAGATTCGGGTGTCGACGTGAGTCTGATCGGGCTTGGCACCATGACCTGGGGCGAGCAGAACACCGAGAGCGAGGCGCATGAACAGATCGACTACGCGCTCGCTCAAGGCGTGAATCTGATCGATGCCGCCGAAATGTATCCGGTCCCGCCGCGCCCTGAAACGCAAGGCCGCACCGAGGAGTACATCGGTACGTGGCTCGCGAGGAACGGCGGCAAGCGCGCCGATATCGTGCTTGCCACCAAGATCGCCGGGCCCGCGCGCCAGCCGCACAATCCGCGGCACATCCGCGGCGCGGGCAACCAGTTCGACCGCAAGAATATCGTCGAAGCCGTCGACAGCAGCCTCGCGCGCCTGCAAACGGATTACATCGATTTGTATCAGCTGCATTGGCCCGACCGCAGCACGATGACCTTCGGCCGCCCGAACTATCCGTACATCGACGATGAATACACGGTGCCGATCGAGGAAACGCTCGCCGCGCTCGGCGAACTCGTCAAAGGCCGGCAAGATTCGTCATATCGGGCTGTCCAACGAAACGCCGTGGGGCGTCGCGCAATTCTTGCGCGCGTCGGAAAAGGCGGGCTTGCCGCGCGTCGTCAGCATTCAGAATCCGTACAGTCTCGTGAACCGCGTGTACGAACTTGGGCTCTCCGAATTCACGCACAAGGAAGGCGTGGGCCTGCTTGCTTATTCGCCGATGGCCTTCGGCTGGCTCTCGGGCAAATACGAAGGCGGTGCGCGCCCGGCCGGCGCGCGCATCACGCTATTCGAGCGCTTTCAGCGTTACAGCAAGCCGCAGGCAATCGCTGCCGTCACTTCCTATGTCGAACTGGCGAAGCGCCACGGTTTGACGCCCGCGCAGTTGTCGCTGGCGTTCGTCAACAGCCGTCCGTTCACGACGAGCACGCTGATCGGTGCGACGTCGATGGCACAGCTGAAGGAAAACATCGACAGCGTGAACGTCGAACTTTCCGAGGAAATCATCGCCGAGATCGAAGCGCTTCATGAACGTCAGCCTAACCCGGCGCCTTGAACCGTCCTTCCGGTCACGCCTTTGCCGCGCCTTAAACCGTTTGCGAACAAGGCCTTGGCGCGAAACCTGATGGCCTGCGCGCGGATGTGTCACGATTGACCGTTCGCGCGCACGCAATATCGGCGATGCGCGCTTCGCTTACTTAGACCTTGCCTTACTTTTGCAAAGCTTCAAGGATGCATTGCGTCCGTATCCTGCCGTAACGCCGCCGCTTGTCCGCGCCCCGGAATCACCGCCAGATAAGGGCGACGGCGCGCCCCATGTGTCACTTGCGATGCAGTGCCGGCTGTAAGGCACTACACTTGCTCGATGGTCCTGGTTGCCCGCTGCGGCGCCCTCAGCCACAGCGCGCCCTTAGCAAAGGAGTCGTCGCTCATGTCTCAAGCAACGCCGAAGTCTTCCGCCGATCTTGACACGCTCACGATCAATACCATTCGCACGCTGTCGATGGACGCCGTGCAGAAAGCCAATTCGGGTCACCCCGGCACGCCGATGGCGCTCGCGCCAGTCGCGTTCCATCTTTGGCAGAACCATCTTCGCTACGATCCCGACGCGCCGCTCTGGCCGAATCGCGACCGCTTCGTGCTGTCGGTCGGGCACGCGTCGATGCTGCTCTATTCGCTGCTGCATCTGTCCGGCGTGAAGGAAGTCGACGAGTTCGGCAAGCCAACCGGCAAGCCGGCCATCTCGATCGACGATATCAAGAATTTTCGTCAGCTCGACAGCAAGACGCCGGGCCACCCGGAATACCGCATGACGACCGGTGTCGAAACCACGACAGGTCCGCTCGGTCAGGGTCTCGGCAACAGCGTCGGCATGGCGATGGCCGCGCGCTGGAAAGAAGCGCACTTCAACAAAAGCGATTCGCCGCTATTCGATTACCGTGTCTACGCGCTTTGCGGCGACGGCGACATGATGGAAGGAATCTCGCACGAAGCGGCATCGATCGCGGGGCACCTGAAGCTGTCGAATCTCATCTGGATCTACGACAGCAACCGCATCACGATCGAAGGACACACCGACCTTGCGTATAGCGACGACGTCGAAGCGCGCTTTCACGGCTACAACTGGAACACGCTGCACGTCGACGACGCCAACGACGCCGCCGCGCTCGAAGCGGCCATCAACAAGGCGAAGGCGACCACCGACAAGCCGACCCTGATCGTGGTGAAGAGCATCATCGGCTGGGGCGCGCCGAACAAGCAGGACACGGCGGCCGCGCACGGCGAACCGCTCGGCGCCGATGAGATCAAGGCGGCGAAGCGCGCGTACGGCTGGCCGGAAGACGCGCAGTTCCTCGTGCCCGACGGCGTAGTGCAACATTTCGCCGACGGCATGGGCGCGCGCGGCAAGGCGGCGCACGAAGCCTGGAAGAAGCAGTTCGATTCCTACGGCAAGGACTATCCGGATCTCGCGAAGCAACTCACGCTGATGCTCGAAGCGAAGCTGCCGGAAGGCTGGGAAAAGAGCATTCCGACCTTCGAGCCGGACGAAAAGGGAATCGCCACGCGCGAGTCGTCGGGCAAGGTGCTGAACGCCATCGCGCAGTCCATTCCCTGGCTGATCGGCGGCGCGGCGGACTTGTCGCCATCAACGAAAACGAATCTGAAGTTCGACGGCGCGGGCAGTTTCGAGGCAACGAGCTACGACGGCCGCAATCTGCACTTCGGCATTCGCGAGCACGGCATGGGCTCGGTTGCCAATGGACTCGCGCTGTCCAACATGCGGCCGTATGCGTCGACGTTCCTAATTTTCAGCGACTACATGAAGCCGCCGATCCGCCTCTCCGCGATCATGGAACTGCCGGTGGTCTACGTGTTCACGCACGATTCCATCGGCGTGGGCGAGGACGGACCGACGCACCAGCCGATCGAGCAACTCGCTTCGTTGCGTGGCGTGCCGGGCCTCACCACGCTGCGTCCCGCCGATGCCAACGAAGTCGGCGAAGCATGGCGCGTCGCGCTGTCGTATCACAAGGAGCCGTCGTGCATCGTGCTGACGCGTCAACCGCTGCCGACCTTCGATCGCAAGAAATACGCGTCGGCTGAAGGCGTGCGGCGCGGCGCTTACGTGCTTGCCGACACCGAAGGCGGCAAGACGCCCGAAGTGCTGTTGCTTGCCACCGGCAGCGAAGTCGCGCTGTGCGTGGGCGTCTACGAGACGCTGAAGGCCGAAGGCATCGCGGCGCGCGTCGTATCGATGCCTTCGTGGGACCTCTTCGAGAAACAGGACGAAGCCTACAAGGAATCGGTGTTGCCGAATGCCGTGAATGCTCGCGTTGCGGTCGAACAGGCCGGCACGCTCGGCTGGGACCGCTACGTCGGCCGGCTCGGCACCGTGCTCGCCATGCATACGTTCGGTGCGTCCGCACCGTTGAAGGCGCTTCAGGCCAAATTCGGCTTCACGCCGGAACGCGTCTACGAAGAAGCGAAAAAGCAGATCGAACGCGTCAAACACAACGGCAAGGAGTAACGGACATGCAGATTGGCATCGTCGGACTGGGGCGCATGGGCGGCAACATCGGACGCCGCCTGATGCGCGACGGGCATCAATGCGTCGTCTACGACCACAGTCCGCAAGCAACCGACGCACTCGCGAGCGAAGGCGCGACCGGCGCGAAGGATCTCGGCGATCTGGTCGCAAAACTTGCCACGCCGCGCGTCGTCTGGCTCATGCTGCCCGCCGGCAAGATCACGGAGGACACGCTTAACGATCTCCGGCAGATTCTGAGCCCGGACGACGTGATCATCGACGGCGGCAACAGCTTCTACAAGGACGATATCCGCCGCGCCGCCGAGCTGAAAGCGCAGGGCCTGCATTACGTCGATGTCGGCACGTCAGGCGGCATCTGGGGCTTGGAGCGCGGTTACTGCATGATGATCGGCGGCGATGACGCGGTGGTGAACCGTATCGATCCGATTCTCGCGACCCTTGCGCCGGGACGCGGCGACATTCCCTTGACGCCCGGCCGCGACGGACGCGATGCGCGTGTCGAGAACGGCTACATGCATTGCGGACCGGTGGGTTCGGGACATTTCGTGAAGATGGTGCACAACGGCATCGAGTACGGATTGATGCAGGCGTATGCCGAGGGCTTCCATATTCTGAAGCACAAGGAATCGACCGAATTGCCGGAAAACGAGCGCTACACGCTCGATCTGGCCGATGTCGCGGAAGTCTGGCGGCGTGGCAGCGTGGTGTCGTCGTGGCTGCTCGATCTGACCGCGGGCGCGCTTGCGGGCGATGGTTCGCTCGAACGCTACTCGACCGAAGTGGCCGATAGCGGCGAAGGGCGCTGGACGATCGAAGCGGCCATCGAGGAAGCGGTGCCGGCGCAAGTGTTGTCAGCGGCGCTTTATACGCGCTTCCGGTCGCGCGATGCCGAAGCCTTCCCGGAGCGCATGCTTTCGGCAATGCGCTTCGGCTTCGGCGGCCACAAAGAGTTCGGCGTGAAGTAAATCCGTGGTTGTCTGTCGGAATAAAGGGCGATGATTCATCGCCCTTTATTTCATCATGCGGCGGTGAAACAGCCACGCGCACAGGAAGAACGGCACAACCGAATACGCCGCGAGTACCGCGAGATGCAACGCGAGTCCGTGCACGGGCCGGCCGAGCATGGCGGCGCGGATCAACTCGACCGCCTGATAAAGCGGCAGCGCCTGCGTCACATGCTGCGCAAAAGCAGGCAATTGCGCGACCGGAAAGAACACGCCGGAGAGCAAGAGCATGGGCGTGAGCGCGAGCGTCTGATAGAACATGAAGAAGTCGTAGCTCGGCGCAATGGCTGTGACGATCATCGCCGTGCTCGCGAATGCGAGTCCCGTAAGCACGATGATGGGCAGCGCGAGCAGCATCGACGGAAAACTCGCATAGCCAAGCGCGCCCGCCACCAGCATGATCGCCACGCCCGACAAGACCGATTTGCTCGCGGACCAGATCACTTCGCCGAGAACGATATCGCCGAGCGTCAGCGGCGTATGCATAATCGCTTCCCACGTACGCTGCACGTGCATGCGCGAGAAACCGGAATACATGGCCTCGAAACTCGCGGACATCATCACACTCGACGCCACCGTGCCCGCCGCGAGAAACGCGATATACGACACGCCGTCGACATGTCCGACCATCAAGCCGAGACCGAGGCCTAGCCCGAAGAGATAGATCATCGGATCGGCGAGATTGCCGATCATCGATGCAATGGCGAGCTTCTTCCACACCAGATAATTGCGCCGCCATACCGACATCCAGTTGCTCGCGTTGGCGGGAAGCGCGTTGCTCATGGGCGAGAGCGTATCGGCGTGTTTGGCTCGCACGCGTGTTTTCTCGATGCTTGCGCCTGATCGATCGAAAGTGTCCATCGCTTGATTAGTCCACCATCTCGCGCCCGGTCAGGCGCAGAAAAACATCTTCGAGATTCGCCGGACGATGCAGATAGCGCACGTCCGTCCGGCCCTTCACGCGCGCATGCACGGGCTGCGGGTCGTCGACATAGCAGAAAAGCGTTTCGCCGCTGATCTCCGTGCGCGCGACGAACGGTTCCAGTTCGGCGGCCAGCGCCTGCGGATCGGGTCCGTAGATTTCGATGACGTCCGAACCGATCACCGATTCGATCAACTCGCGCGGCCTTCCTTCCGCGAGCTTGCGGCCTTCCTCGATCACGCAAAGCCGGTCGCACAGGCGTTCGGCCTCTTCCATGAAGTGCGTCGTGAGCAGAATGGTTTTACCGCGCGAAAGCAACGAGCGCAGGCGTTCCCAGATCAGATGGCGCGCTTGCGGATCGAGGCCGGTGGTGGGTTCGTCCATCACGAGCACGTCGGGATCGTTGACGAGGGCGCGCGCCAGCGTCAACCGCCGCCGCATGCCGCCCGACAGTTCGCCGACGCGCGCTTGGGCCTTGCTTTCGAGGCGCGCGAATTCGAGCAACGAAGGCACGATGGCTTCCATGCGCGCGCCTGCCAAGCCGAAATAGCGGCCGAAGACGAGCAGGTTTTCGCGCACGGTGAAGTCGGGATCGAGGTTGTCGAATTGCGGCACGACGCCCACGCGTTGCCGCGCGAAGCGTGCGCGCGCTGGCACGGGTTCGCCGACGAGACGGATCGTGCCGCTGTCGGGCGATGTAATGCCGAGCAGCATCTTGAGCGTCGTCGTCTTGCCCGCGCCGTTCGGGCCAAGCAGGCCGAAACACTCGCCAGGCTGAACGTCGAACGACAAGCCATCGACGACACTTCGCTCGCCGTAATGTTTTCTGACTTCGCTGAATTCGATCGCTGGCGCCGCGTTCGGGTTCGCGCCAGCTCGGTGATTTATGTCGGTCATGCGGCCGTCCTGCGAGGAGAAAACTCAGCCGGCTAGTGTAATCCAATGCACCAGCGCGGCGCTTTGCATGCAAGCGCATGCATCGTTCCTGTGATCGAAGCGTGCATCGCGTCTTCCTGTTGTTTTGGCAAATGGCGCCGCGCGCTTGTCTGGCAAGGCGCTCAGGCCTCTGGCACGGTGTGCGCTAGCGCTTGTTGCCATGTAAGCGTTTTCCATCGTTGCCACGCATGAGGCGACCTACCATGATGAAGATGCGCCGCACTCGATTTGCCGACACCATCGGCTACGCGGCAGGGAGATCATGATGTCAGGCTATCGAAAAATCCTGTTGTGCTACGACGGCTCCAGAGAGGGCCGCAAGGCGTTGCGTCAGGGCGCGAATCTCGCGCTTGCCTTGAACGCGGAGACGCACGTGCTGGCGGTGGTGGATATGCGTTCGAGCATTGCGCAAAGCGCCGGTCTTCTGACCGACATGGCATGCGGACGGTTCGAGGATGCCGCACGCGATATCCTGCAAGAAGGCGTGGAGTGGCTGCGCGAACGCGGCTTGCAGGCGCAGGGCCATTTCGCATTCGGGCATCCGATCGATGAAATCGCCACGCTGGCGGAAAGTCTTAAGGTCGATCTGGTCGTGGTCGGCCATCGATGCCGCAGCGGTCTCGCGCGCTGGTGGATGGGCGCGGGCAACACACCGCTGCTCGATCGCGTGTCATGCAGCATATTGGTTGCGGTTTGTCAGGCAGGTGAGTCGGCCGAAGCGGAAGATGAGGCGGCTTATGCGGCGAAGCCGGACCGGGCCGAAGTAAGTGTTTGAGGATAGGTTTGCGCGATGAGGCTGGCCTGCGTCGGCCAGTGCTCTTTTGCGCTATCAGCGCCAGCTGCCGTCTCCTTGCGTGACGGCCGCGCACGCTTAACGCCGCAAAAAATGCCATGAAGCGCTTACCGGCACTTTAATGGTTGTCCAACAACGAACTCACCCGTTCAAATCAACCGCAACCAGCTTCCACGTTATCAACCCGTACCGATGAAAGATCGCGGAGTACCGCGCATCGCCGGCACCGTGCTGGTAGGTCACCACGAACGTATCGAAGCTGCGATATCCGGCCGTGGTCTGCGGTGGTTGTCGCGGCGGTTCTTGAGTCGCAACCATGCTCGATGCCGCTTCCGACGGCGGTGAACTCGCCGCCGCCTGACCGTCTCGAACCGGTGGCACGACATCCGGTGGATGCTCGCCTGGATCTCCCCGCGGCGGAATGCCATTCAAAATCGCGGCGACGCCTTCGGGCGTAGCGTAGGAATCCACCAGCGGCCCTACGAGCGCCGCGCCGATCATTGCACCGATGATCGCGAGCGGATTGCCGCTCTTCTGGATATCGACGCGCCGCGTCAGCAGTGCGCCGACTTGCTCTTTGAGACTTTCACGCAGTGCGGGGAAGTCGACGTATTCGTTGACGGTCTGTGCATCGCGTGCATCGGCCGCGTGCTTGACGCGGTTCAGCGCGATATAGGGCGACGCATAGACAAGGCTTAACCCTGCAACGATGAAGAGAATGACGAGCGCGGCGACGAAATAACGCGTAGTGCGGGACATGCGAAGGAACGACCCCCGGCGTGACATGGGTGACATGAAAGAACGATTGACCATGTTCACGCCGGATATATCCCGAGCTTCATTCCTTGCAGCCGATAGATTGCGGACTGCCTGCATTGCACATAACTCAAATTCACTCGGCAAACGCTCGACCGCGCTCAGGCCAGAATGCCGCTGCTAACGCCGGCGCGTTCCTCGTCGATACACCGGTCGATCATGCGCGACACCTCGCCGATATTGCCGACCATGATTACCCGCGACTCACTGCGATACACCCGTACCGGCGCGCGCTGTTCCGATTCCGCATGCACCGCGCTTTTGAGCGACACACGGGCGAAGGCGGGTTGACGCGACGGCAACGCGGGCATCTCGTCGAAGAGATCGGGCGCCGCTTCAGGCCGCGCCACGGCACATGAGATCAGCGAGCGCAAATGACGCAGACGGCCAAACTGACGAAAGGGCAGCAAACGGGCGAAACGTTCCATGATGACTCTCCAGACGGCGGACGACAGACGACAGACGATAGGACGCACCGCGGCACGCCGCGAGCGGTGGCCGTCATGCTTGTAATTTTTGAAACGTGCCGCGTCGCGCGAGGGCGAGGAGGCGAAGCGGGCGGCGATGTTGACGCGCCGCGCGCTCGAGTCGTGCGTTAGAACTCGCCGGAGCGGATGAGCCCGACCGCGATTCCTTCCAGCGCGAAGTCGCCGCTGCCGGAGCGCACGAAGATGTTTTCGTAGTCGGGATTCTCCGCGACCAATTCCACGCCATCTGGCCGGCGCTTCCAGCGTTTCACCGTGACATCGTCGCCAATACGCGCGACCACGATCTGCCCGTCTTTCGCTTCATTGCGCTTCTGTACGGCAAGCAGGTCGCCGTCGAGAATGCCCGCGTCGCGCATGGACAAGCCGCGCACCTTCAGCAAATAGTCGGGCTTGCCCGAAAAGAACGCAGGGTCGCACGCGTAGTGTTGCGAAATATGCTCCTGCGCAAGGATGGGACTGCCTGCCGCAACGCGCCCGACCAGCGGAAGCGACAACTGCATGATGCTCTGATGCGGCAAGGTGAACTGATGCGGAAGGTCGTCCGAACGGTCGATGCGCGCGGAGCCTCCCAACAGGCGGATGCCACGCGACGAACCCGCCGCGAGTTCGATCACGCCCTTGCGCGCCAGTGCCCGCAGATGTTCCTCGGCGGAGTTCGCGGAACTGAAGCCAAGCTCGGCGGCGATCTCGGCACGCGTGGGCGGAAAGCCCGTGCGGTCGATGGCTCGCTGGATGAGCTCGAACACTTGCTGCTGTCGCGCGGTAAGTTTTGAGGGTTTGGTCACTTGCTGGAGCCTCGGCGCACTGTATGGATGGACAGATGACTGTATTTTTATACAGTATTTCGCGCTTTTCAAGCTTTACTTGAAGTTCGTCGCGAGATCCTTTACTGACAAGGCTGCAGCGCGCTCAAACAGTCGCTATTTCTCCCTCGGACTGCGAAAACTCTCGCTTTAGCACTTTTGCATCTAAAAAAGTGAGAAACAATTATTTCTAATCATATAAGCTCGCCTTTAGACTGATTCCGTCAATTCGATAAGACGGAGAACGGGGAATGCATAGCATCAGGGCTGGATTGAAGGGCGGCGCGAAACAACTCTTTGCCGCGCTGGCGATCACGGCGGCGAGTTTCGGAATCTCGGCCACCGCGCACGCGGACACGTCGTTTCTGAACGTCTCGTACGATCCGACGCGCGAGTTGTATCAGGACTTCAACCAGGCCTTTGCGAAGAAGTGGAAGGCGGACACCGGCGAAACGGTCACCTTCAAGCAATCTCATGGCGGTTCCGGCGGCCAAGCGCGCGCGGTTCTAGACGGGCTTCAGGCAGACGTCGTGACGCTTGCGCTTGCTTACGACATCGACGCGCTCGCCTCCAAGGGCATCGTCGGGACGGACTGGCAGAAGCGTCTGCCGGACAATGCATCGCCGTACACGTCGACCATTGTGTTTCTAGTGCGCAAGGGCAACCCGAAGGGCATCAAGGACTGGGACGATCTCACCAAGCCGGGCGTGTCGATCGTCACGCCGAACCCGAAGACCTCGGGCGGCGCGCGCTGGAACTATCTGGCGGCGTGGGCGTATGCGCAACACAAGCCCGGCGGCAACGAAGAGACCGCGAAGGAGTTCGTGACCAAGCTCTACAAGAACGCAGGCGTGCTCGATTCCGGCGCACGCGGCGCGACCACCAGCTTCGTGCAGCGCGGTCAGGGCGACGTGCTGATCGCATGGGAAAACGAGGCGTTCCTGTCACTCAAGGAATTCGGTCCGGAGAAGTTTCAGATCGTGGTTCCTTCGGTGAGCATTCTGGCCGAGCCGCCGGTGGCGGTGGTGGACAAGGTCGTCGACAAACACGGCACGCGCAAGCTGGCCGAAGCGTATCTGAAGTATCTGTATAGCGACGAAGGCCAGCAGATCGCGGCGCGCAATTTCTATCGTCCGCGTTCGGACAAGGTGCCCACCGAGCTGACCAAGCAGTTCCCCAAGCTCAAGCTCTACACCATCGACGACACCTTCGGTGGCTGGACCAAAGCGCAGAAGACGCACTTCGCGGACGGCGGCGTGTTCGATTCGATCTATCAGCCGCAGTAAGCAGACAAGAGACCGGGCGCCGCGAGGCGCTCGAGTCGCAATGAAAGCGGCCGCAAAGACGGCCGCGCATGACGAGACTAAAAAACAGTGCGCTTATCCCCCGGGCGCCGAAGGCAGGACGATCAAGGATGAAGCAAAGATGACAACGTTCACTTTCCGAAAGCCGAGTGCGTTACCCGGCTTCGGGCTGACGATCGGCATCACGGTGGCTTACCTGAGCCTCGTGGTGCTGATTCCGCTTGCGGCGACCTTCGCCAAGACCGCGACGCTCGACTGGGCGCAGTTCGTTCGCGCCGTCACCGGGCCGCGTGTGCTGGCGTCGTATCGACTCACGTTCACGGCGGCGCTCGGCGGGGCGGTCATCAACGCGATCTTCGGCTTCCTGGTCGCATGGGTGCTCGTGCGCTACACGTTCCCGTTCAAGCGTGTCGTCGATGCCATCGTCGATCTGCCGTTTGCGCTGCCGACCTCCGTCGCCGGCATTTCGCTTGCCGCCGTGTACGCGAGCAACGGCTGGATCGGGCAGTATCTCGCGCCGCTCGGCATCAAGGTGGCGTTCACGCCGCTCGGCGTGCTCGTGGCGCTGACGTTCATCGGCTTGCCGTTCGTCGTGCGCACGGTGCAGCCGGTGCTCGAAGACTTCGAGCGCGAGCAGGAAGAAGCCGCCGCATGTCTCGGCGCCACGCGCTGGCTGACGTTTCGCCGCGTCGTGTTGCCGGCGCTCTTTCCCGCGCTTCTGACCGGTTTCGCGCTTGCGTTCGCGCGCGCGCTCGGCGAATACGGTTCGGTCATCTTCATCGCGGGCAATGTACCGATGAAATCGGAGATCACGTCGCTGCTCATCATCACCAAGCTCGAACAGTACGACTATGCCGGCGCGACGGCCATCGCCGTCGTGATGCTGTGCGTGTCCTTTCTCATGCTGCTCCTCATCAACACGCTGCAATGGTTCCTGCAACGCCGCACGAGCAAGACGGGCGCGGCGCCCGTGGTGGCCGCGGGGCCCTCGCTGCATGCCGGAACTCCGGGCGGAGGTCACGCATGAGCACGCCAAACAGCAAGGCGCTTCCAGTGAACACCGCCGCGCGCGGCGAGACCAACCGGCTCAATCCCGTCACCGAACCGCGCGCCGTGCGCTGGATACTCACGGGTATCGCGCTCGTGTTTCTTGCGCTGTTTCTGGTCGTGCCGCTCGTCGCCGTGTTCGTGCAGGCCTTCGCGAAGGGCATCGACTATTACTTCGATTCGCTCAAGGACCCGGACGCGTGGTCGGCCATCAAGCTCACGCTCTTGACCGCCGCGATTGCCGTGCCGCTCAACGTGGTGTTCGGGCTCGCGGCATCGTGGGCCATCGCCAAGTTCGAGTTTCGCGGCAAGGCGCTTCTGACGACGCTCATCGACTTGCCGTTCTCGGTGTCGCCCGTGATCTCCGGCCTCATCTACGTGCTCATGTTCGGCGCGCAGGGCTGGTTCGGACCGTGGCTGATTTCGCACGATGTGCAGATCATCTTCGCGGTGCCGGGAATCGTGCTCGCGACTATCTTCGTGACGTTCCCGTTCGTCGCGCGCGAACTGATTCCGTTGATGCAGGCGCAAGGCAACGACGAGGAAGAGGCCGCGCACGTGCTCGGCGCGTCGGGCTGGCAGATCTTCCGGCGCGTGACGTTGCCCAACGTGAAGTGGGGCCTGCTCTACGGCGTGATTCTCTGTAACGCGCGCGCGATGGGCGAGTTCGGCGCGGTCTCGGTGGTCTCGGGCCACATTCGCGGCCAGACCGACACCATGCCGCTGCACGTCGAGATTCTCTACAACGAATACAACTTCTCGGCCGCCTTCGCGGTGGCGTCGCTGCTTGCATTGCTCGCGCTCGTCACGCTCGGGCTGAAGCTGATCGCGGAGCGCCGCATGACGGCCACGCTGAGCGACGTGAAGGCAACCGTATAAATGGAAGGCGTGGATCAATCATGAGCATCATCGTTCGCAATCTGCAGAAGCGCTTCGGCACCTTCACCGCGCTCGACAACGTCACGCTGGATTTTCCGTCGGGCGAACTCGTCGCGCTGCTCGGACCTTCCGGCTGCGGCAAGACCACGCTCTTGCGCGTGATCGCCGGCCTCGAATATGCCGATGCCGGTCAGGTCGTGCTCAACGGCGAGGACGTTGCCGAAGTGGGCGCGCGTGAGCGGCAAGTCGGCTTCGTGTTCCAGCATTACGCGCTGTTCCGCCACATGACCGTGTTCGAGAACGTCGCCTTCGGCTTGCGCGTGAAGCCGCGTCGCGAGCGGCCAACGGAGGCCGTCATCCGCGAGAAGGTGCATGAATTGTTGAAGCTCGTGCAACTCGACTGGCTCGCGGAGCGCTTTCCGTCCGAACTGTCGGGCGGTCAGCGTCAACGTATCGCGTTGGCGCGAGCGCTTGCCGTCGAACCTAAAGTGCTGCTGCTCGACGAACCCTTCGGCGCGCTCGACGCCAAGGTGCGCAAGGAATTGCGTAGCTGGCTGCGCCGTCTGCACGACGATCTGCATATCTCGACGCTCTTCGTCACGCACGACCAGGAAGAGGCGCTCGAAGTGGCGGACCGCATCGTCGTGATGAATCATGGGCGCGTGGAGCAGGTGGGCAGCCCGCAAGACGTGTATGACCATCCGCAGACCTCGTTCGTCTACGAGTTCCTCGGTGCGGCCAATCGCCTGCAAGGTCATGTCGATGCCAACGGCTTCGTCGCCGATGGCGCCACGCAGGCCATTGCCGTGCCCGCGCATTTCAGCGGCCGCGCGCTGGCCTACGTGCGTCCGCACGATCTGGCGATCTATCCCGTCGATGGCACGCATCGCGACGGCATCGTGGTCGGCGTGCGGCGCGTGGTGACGCTCGGCGGCTCGGTGCGCGTGGAACTCGAAGGCAACTCGGGGCGCATCCTCGAAGCGGAACTCGACCGCGAGTCGTGGCGCACGCTGCGACTCGACGTAGGCGACGGCGCGACCGCCGTGCCGCGCGCGTTGCGCGTGTTCCCGGCAGGCGATGCGAACGGGGCACAACAAACAAAAGCAACGGCATAAAGAGAGGCTGAAATGAACTTCCAGCAATTGCGCTTCGTGCGCGAAGCAGTGCGTCAGAACATGAATCTGACCGAGGTCGCGAACGTGCTATATACGTCGCAGTCTGGCGTGTCGAAGCAGATCAAGGACCTCGAGGACGAACTCGGCGTCGATATCTTCATCCGACGCGGCAAGCGTCTGACCGGTCTTACCGAGCCTGGCAAACAGGTGCATCAGCTGATCGAGCGCATGTTGCTCGACGCTGAAAACCTGCGCCGCGTCGCGCGCCAGTTCGCGGATCAGGACAACGGCCATCTCGTCGTGGCGACGACGCACACGCAAGCGCGTTACGCGCTGCCGAAGGTGATCCGCCAGTTCACGGAAGTGTTCCCGAAGGTGCATCTCGCGCTGCGTCAGGGCAGTCCGCAGCAAATCGCGCAGATGATCATCAACGGCGAAGCGGATATCGGCATCTCGACGGAAGCGCTCGACCGCTATCCCGACATCGTCACGTTCCCGTGCTACTCGTGGCATCACACGGTCGTCGTGCCGAAGGGCCATCCGCTCGTCGGACTTGAGAACATCACGCTGGAACAGATCGCCGAGTATCCGGTCGTCACTTACGATCAGGATTTCACGGGACGCTCGCATATCGACCAGGCCTTCGCGAGCGCGGGTGCCATTCCCGATATCGTCCTCACCGCCATCGATGCCGACGTGATCAAGACGTATGTCGAGCTTGGCATGGGTATCGGCATCGTCGCGGCGATGGCGTATGACCCGAAGCGCGACAGCGAACTCGTCGCGCTCGATACGCAGCATCTGTTCGAGGCGAGCACGACGCGCGTCGGCTTGCGCAAGGGCGCGTTCTTGCGGGCTTACGCTTACCGGCTGATCGAGATGTTCGCGCCGCAACTCGACGAAGCGCAGATCGCGGCGCAACTGCGCGAAGCGGCTTGAGCGAGTTCAGGTTCATCCCGGCTGATTTACAATCGCCGGCATGAACACTTCTCTCGATACCTTGCCGCGCCTCGCCGTTCTCGCGACGGGCGGCACTATCGCCGGACAAGCTGGCGATGCATCCAGGACAGCGGGTTACAAAGCAGGCGTGGTCGGCGTCGACAAGCTGCTCGAAGCCGTGCCCGCGCTCGGCTCGGTCGCGCGCATTCACGCGGAACAGATTGCGAGCATCGACAGCAAGGACATGACGCCCGCGCTGTGGACGACGCTTTCGCGGCGGATCGATGCACTGCTCGCGCAAGACGATATCGATGGCGTGGTCGTCACGCACGGCACGGACACGCTCGAAGAGACCGCTTACTTGCTGCATCTGACGGTGAAGAGCGCGAAGCCGGTCGTCCTGACCGCGGCGATGCGGCCCTCCAGTGCGCTGTCCGCCGATGGTCCGTTGAATCTGCTCAACGCGCTCACGGTCGCCGCTTCGAGGCAGGCGGCGGGGCAGGGCGTGCTGATCGCGTTCAATAATTTGATCCACAGCGCACGCGAAGTCACGAAGACGAGCACCTATGCCGTCGATGCCTTCCGTTCGCCCGAAGCGGGCGCGCTCGGTTTCGTGCAGGACGGACGCGTCGAGTTTCAACGCACAGTCGTGCGGCCGCATACGCTCGCGAGCGAGTTCACCGTGCCGCAAGACTGGCCGATGGTCGAAATCGTCGCGAGTTATGCGGGCGTATCGCGCGTTCCGGTCGATGCGCTCGTCGGCGCTGGCGTGAAGGGCATCGTGCTTGCGGGTACCGGCAACGGCTCCATGAGTTCGACGCTCGCGCAAGCCTTCGCCGATGCCATTGGGCGAGGCGTGGCGGTGGTGCGTTCATCGCGCGTCGGCTCGGGTCATGTGATGCGCAACGGCGCCGCACCCGACGATGCGCTCGGCACCGTCAGCGCGGGCACGCTCAATCCGTACAAGGCGCGCGTGCTGTTGCAACTGGCGCTTGCGAGAGGCGTGAGCGATGCGCCCGGCCTTCAGCGCATCTTCGAGACGTACTAAAACTGAAACGAAAAACGCGAACCGGAGTTCGCGTTTTTCGTTGCTTCAGCTTGCAGCCGGAATGCGTAGCACCTGTCCCGGATAGATCTTGTCCGGGCTCTTGAGCATGGGTTTGTTGGCTTCGAAGATGACATCGTTCTTCGCGCCGCTGCCGTAATACTTCTCCGCGATTTTCCAGAGATTGTCGCCGGCCACGACCGTATGAAATTGCGACTCCGGAGCGGGCGACGGCACGGTCAGTTGGTCATCCACCTTGTCCACGTGCTGCACGTTGCCCGCCGCGACGAGGATCTTCTCCTTCGTGGCCTGATCCGCGGCTTCGCCCGATACGCTGACCGTGTGCGACGCGCCGTCGTACTTCACTTGCAGATCCTGCGCTTCGAGCCCTTGCGAACGAATGTACGTCGCGATGGCTTCGCCGGCCTTGAGATTGAGCTCCGCGACATCCACGGCCGCGGGCGCGGCCTGCGCGGTTTGCGAGGTTGCACCAAAGAGCTTCTCGCCTGCTTCCTTGATAAAGCTGAGGATTCCCATTGCTGAACTCCTTAAGTGTCGATGGTGAGCGCTTGCGCCAGGGCAAGGCTTCGTTAGTCGCATCACTTCAAGGATAGTTCGGAGATTGTGACAATGGCTGGTTCATGCGCGATCCAACAATCCGACGCGGACACCCGACGGAAAACCGTCTGACCGACCAAGGCTTACCCGGCTCGACCGACGGGTGCCGCTCTCGGACCCCACTTGCCGCCCTCAGCCCAGAGCGGCATTTGTCCCGCGTGCCCATACGCGGGACGCCCCACGGTACCGGTCGTTCAAGCCGCGGCTTTCGCCTTCTGCGGTTCTTGAGCAACCTGGAAGTTCGACATGATTTCAAGCGCCCGCACGAGTCCCGAGTGATCCCAGGCTTTGCCGCCATTGGCCGCGCACACGCTGAACAACTGCTGCGCGCTCGCGGTGTGGGGCAGGGCGAGACCCATCTTGCGCGCGCCTTCGAGCGCAAGATTCAAGTCCTTCTGATGCAGTTCGATACGGAAGCCCGGGTCGAACGTGCGCTTCGTCATGCGCTCGCCGTGCACTTCGAGAATGCGCGACGCGGCGAACCCGCCCATTAATGCCCGGCGCACGCGTTCCGGATCGGCGCCCGAACGCGAGGCAAACAACAAGGCTTCGGCGACGGCTTCGATGTTGAGCGCGACGATGATCTGATTCGCCACCTTGCAGGTCTGACCCGCGCCGTTGTCGCCGATGAGCGAGATGTTCTTGCCCATGAGATCGAACAGAGGCTTCGCGATATCGAACGATTTCTGCGGGCCACCCACCATGATCGTGAGCGATGCCTCGCGCGCGCCGACTTCGCCGCCGGACACGG
Organism: Caballeronia sp. LZ001; assembly: GCF_031450875.1. Lineage (NCBI taxonomy): Bacteria > Pseudomonadati > Pseudomonadota > Betaproteobacteria > Burkholderiales > Burkholderiaceae > Caballeronia > Caballeronia sp. LZ001. The sequence continues at coordinate 5,051,477 of NZ_JARTVX010000004.1, forward strand.
GCGCATCGAGATAGTCGCAGCCGAGCGCGTTGATCTTCTTCGCGAAGTCCTGCGTATCGAGCGGGTTGATCGAGCTCATGTCGATCACGAGCTTGCCCTTCGTGAGGCCGTTGGCCACGCCGTCATCGGCGAAGAGGACGTTGGCGACATCGGGCGTGTCGGGCACCATCGTGATGACGATCTCGCTCGCTTGCGCCACGCCGGTGGAATCGGCCGCGACTTGCGTCTGTGCGCGGATGTCGTCGGGCACCGGAAACTTGCCGTTCACGACGACCTTGTGACCGCCCTTCAAAAGGTTGCGCGCCATGTGCGCGCCCATGATGCCAAGGCCGATGAATCCAATGGTTGCCATACTCTCTTGCTCTCCTTGTGTCTCGGGTTTTAAGCGGCGGCGCGCGGCTTTGCGGCGGCGATCGTGCGAAGCCAGCCAAGGCCCGCTTCGGTGCTTGCAAGCGGCTTGTATTCGCAGCCGATCCATCCTTCGTAGCCGATCGAATCGAGCAGATCGAACAGGAACGCGTAGTTGATCTCGCCCGTGCCCGGTTCGTTGCGCCCCGGATTGTCGGCGAGCTGGATATGCGCGATCGACGGCAGGTTCTTCTTGATCGTCGCGGCCAGTTCGCCTTCCATGCGCTGCATGTGATAGATGTCGTATTGCAGGAACAGATTGTCCGAGCCGACCGCACGGATCACGTCGAGCCCTTCGGACGAACGGTTCAGCGCGAAGCCCGGAATATCGTAGGCATTGCACGGCTCGACGAGCAGGCGGATGCCTTCCTTCTTCAATGCATCGGCGGCGAAGCGCAGGTTTTCGATGATCGTCGTGCGCGCCTGTTCCTTCGATACCCCCGCCGTCGGAATGCCAACGAGGCAGTTCACTTGCGGCACCTTCAGCGCCTTCGCGTATTCGATTGCGCGGGGCACGCCTTCACGGAACTCGCTCACGCGATCCGGCAGGCAGGCGATGCCGCGTTCGCCCGCTTCCCAGTTGCCCGCGGGCAGGTTGTGCAGCACGATCCGCAGGTCGTGTTCCTCGATGCGTGCTTGCAAATCGCCGGTCGAGTACGCATACGGAAACAGGAACTCGACCGCCTTGAAGCCCGCCTTCGACGCCGCCGCGAAGCGGTCGAGGAAAGGGACTTCGTTGAACAGCATGGTCAGGTTCGCGGCAAATTTCGGCATGTCTTTATTCCTGATGGTCGGTCAGTTCTAGGACGCTCAGTCGAGCGGCGTCACGGTCACGGCGGTCGGCGCATCGGCGCGCGTTTCGGCGAGCTCTTCGAACTCGTTGATCGCGTCGATCTCGGTGCCCATCGCGATGTTGGTCACGCGTTCGAGAATCATCTCGACCACGACCGGCACCTGATGTTGCGCCGCGAGCGCCTGCGCCTGTTTCAACGCCGGCGCGATGTCTTCGGGCTTGTGCACGCGCAGCGCCTTGCAGCCAAGACCCTCGGCGACCGCGACGTGATCCACGCCGTATCCTTCGAGCTCCGGCGCGTTGATGTTGTCGAACGCGAGCTGCACGCAGTAGTCCATGTCGAAGCCGCGCTGCGCCTGACGAATCAGACCGAGATACGAGTTGTTCACGACCACGTGCACGTAAGGCAGCTTGAACTGCGCGCCGACAGCGAGTTCCTCGATCATGAATTGGAAGTCGTAGTCGCCCGAGAGCGCGACGATCTTGCGTTGCGGGTCCGCGGCGCGCACGCCGAGCGCGGCGGGAATGGTCCAGCCGAGCGGGCCGGCCTGGCCGCAGTTGATCCAGTTACGCGCCTTGAACACGTGCAGGAACTGCGCGCCCGCGATCTGCGAAAGACCGATCGTCGAGACGAAGCAGGTGTCGCGATCGAACGCGAGATTCATCTCTTCGTAGACGCGCTGCGGCTTCATCGGCACGTTGTCGAAGTGGGTCTTGCGCAGCATCGTGCTCTTGCGTTGCTGGCAGTCCTTGACCCATTGCGAACGGTCCGCAAGCTTGCCCGCGGCCTTCCATTCCTTCGCCACTTCGACGAAGAGTTCGAGCGCGAACTTCGCATCCGACACGATGCCGAGGTCCGGTCCGAACACGCGGCCGATCTGCGTCGGCTCGATATCCACGTGCACGAACTTACGGCCCTTGGTGTAGACCTCGACGCTGCCCGTATGGCGATTCGCCCAGCGATTGCCGATGCCAAGCACGAAGTCCGACGCGAGCATGGTCGCGTTGCCGTAGCGGTGCGACGTCTGCAGACCGCACATGCCTGCCATCAGCGGATGATCGTCGGGAATCGCGCCCCACGACATCAAAGTCGGGATCACTGGCACGCCGAGCGTTTCGGCGAACTCGACGAGCAGATCTTCCGCCGCTGCGTTCAGCACGCCGCCGCCGGAAACGATCAAGGGCTTCTCGGCGTCGTTGAGCATCGAGAGCGCCTTTTCGACCTGAGCGCGCGTGGCTTTCGGCTTGTAGATCGGCAGCGGCTCGTAGGTGTCGATATCGAATTCGATCTCGGCGAGCTGCACGTCGATCGGCAGGTCGACCAGCACCGGACCCGGACGGCCCGAGCGCATCAGATGGAACGCCTGCTGGAACACGCGCGGCACGAGCGCTGGTTCGCGCACGGTGACGGCCCACTTGGTGACGGGCTTGGCGATCGATTCGATATCGACGGCCTGGAAGTCTTCCTTGTACAGACGCGCACGCGGCGCCTGGCCCGTGATCGCGAGAATGGGGATCGAATCCGCCTGAGCCGAGTAGAGGCCCGTGATCATGTCCGTGCCCGCCGGCCCCGACGTACCGATACAAACGCCGATATTGCCGGGAGCCGCGCGCGTATAACCTTCGGCCATGTGCGAGGCGCCCTCGACGTGGCGCGCCAGCACGTGGCTGATGCTGCCGGCTTTTCTGAGCGCCGAGTAAAACGGGTTGATGGCGGCGCCGGGCACACCGAACGCGGTGTCGATGCCTTCCTTCTCCAGCACGAGGACGGCTGCGTCGACGGCTCTCATCTTGGGCATGGTTGTCTCCTTCCAGGGGTCTCTATTCGGGGTTGCTGTCTTGGTCGTGCGCATGGCAGCAGGCTTCCGATGCACTTTAGGCGCGTGCAAAAGGTTTGATAAGATCAACCGGAGTCGTTTTTTACCAAACAAAAAGTATCGAATGAGGCCGGAGACAAAGAGATGGACCGCTTCAAGCAGATCGAAACCTTCGTGCGCGTGGCCGAAGCCGGCAGTCTCGCGGCGGCGGCACTGGAAGAGGGCGTGTCGCCGGTGATCCTGGGCCGGCGCATCGACGCGCTCGAAAAGCGCCTAGGCGTCAAACTGATGTATCGCTCGACGCGCAGGCTCGTCGTGAGCGAGGAGGGCGCGGCGTTTCTCGACCGCTGCAAGAATCTGCTCGCGGAGTGGGATCAGGCCGAGAACGAACTCGCGGCCGGCCGGCGCGCGGTGGGCGGGCATCTGATCGTGTCGGCGCCGGCGGCGTTTGGGCGCATGCATGTCGCGCCGCACGCGCCGCTTTTCCTCGTCGACAAACCGGAATTGCAGATGTCGTTCAATCTGACCGACCGCGTCGTCGATCTGGTGCGCGAAGGTTATGACTTGTCGATCCGCATCGGCGGGGCGGTGGACCCGAACTTCGTCGCCGTGAAGCTCGCGAGCAACCGCCGCGTGGTTTGCGGCACGCCCGCGTATTTCAGGAAGCACGGCCGGCCGAAGACGCTCGAAGACTTGCCGAATCACAACTGTCTTGCGTTCAATCTGCAAGGCGGACAGAACCGCGGCTGGTACTTTCGCCGTAACGGCAAGCTCGTGACGGTGCGCGTGACCGGCAATCTCGACTGCAACGACGGCGAGTTGCTGCATCGCTGGGCATCGGAGGGGCTCGGGCTCGGCTGGCGTTCGACCTGGGAGATTCAGCGTCAGTTGGCGTCGGGCGAACTCGAAACCGTGCTGGACGACTTCGAGCTGCCCGACTACGACATCCTCGCGGTTTATCCGCAGCAGCGCTACGTTCCGGCGCGCGTGCGCTACTTTATTGATTATTTGAAGGAAATTTACGCGCAGGACGGTTATTGGAGCCATCCGCTCGCGCTTCCCGGCGAACCATTGCCCGCCGGGACGCACTCAGCTTAAGCGTCGCTCGCGCGGCTTTGTACGGCTCGTGCGGCTTTGTGTGGCCACGTTGTAACTGCTTGAAATCATGGCCAAAGTCTTTCGGAAACCGCCGATTTGGCTTGCCTTGGGGAAGGCATCGCGTTATAGTCTTGGGCTTCTCACTTGCCGCACCGGTCCGACGCCCGGGTGGCTTTAATCCAAAAGTTCAGTACAAGGAGTGAATATGCGTCATTACGAAATCGTATTTATCGTGCATCCCGATCAGAGCGAGCAAGTGCCCGCCATGATCGAGCGCTACAAGAGCACGATCACCTCGCACGGTGGCCAGATCCACCGTATCGAAGACTGGGGCCGTCGCCAACTGGCCTACATGATCGAGAAACTCGCGAAGGCTCACTACGTCTGCATGAACATCGAATGCGATCAAGCTACGCTCGAAGAACTCGAGCACGCATTCAAGTTCAACGACGCCGTTTTGCGTCACCTCATCGTCAAGATGAAGAAGGCCGAAACCGGCCCGTCGCCGATGATGAAGGAAGTGCAGCGCGAAGAAGCCAAGAAGGCGGCCTCGCAGCCGTCCGAAGCGCAGGCTTAAGGCGAAGATTTTCGTCAGCCACCAGGAATTAAGTGAACAGGCTGCAACTGACAGCGAGCGTCGTGGAACGCGAACCGGTGCGATACACGCCCGCCGGCGTACCAATCGCAAGCTGCACGTTGCATCACCGAACGGAAGTCGTCGAAGCGGGCATTGCCCGTCAAGTCGAACTGACAATGCCGGCCGTAGCCGCCGGCGAGGTGAGCGGCAGACTGGAAAGCTGTCAGATGGGCGTGGAAACACGCTTCACCGGCTTTCTGGCTAAAAAAAGCCGCAACGCACGAACCCTGGTGTTTCACATCACAGAATTGCAGGACATTGGAAAGGACTGAACATGCCCCGCCCGACTGGTAAGAAATTCGACAAGCGTCGTCAGCAACAAAACCCGCTCTTCAAGCGCAAGAAGTTCTGCCGTTTCACGGCAGCCGGTGTCGAGTACATCGACTACAAAGACACGGAAACGCTGAAGGACTTCGTCGGCGAAAACGGCAAGATCACGCCGGCTCGTCTGACGGGCACGAAGGCGCACTATCAGCGCCAGCTCGACACGGCAATCAAGCGCGCGCGTTTCCTCGCGCTCCTGCCGTACACCGACCTGCACAAGGCCTAATCAGACGACGCATAAGGAACAAGCCAAAATGCAAATCATTCTTTTGGAAAAAGTCGTCAACCTGGGCAACCTGGGCGACATCGTCAAGGTCAAGGACGGCTACGCACGTAACTTCCTGATCCCCGGCAAGAAGGCTCGCCGCGCAACGAAAGACGCAATCGCCGAATTCGAAGTGCGCCGCGCCGATCTCGAAAAGGTTGCCGCTGAAAAGCTGGCTTCCGCGCAAAAGCAAGGCGAAAAGCTGAACGGCTTCACGGTTCAGATCTCGCAGAAGGCAGGTGTGGACGGCCGTCTGTTCGGCTCGGTCACGAACGCCGACATCGCCGAAGCACTGAAGGCTCAAGGCTTCGCAGAAGTGGAAAAGGCGCAAGTGCGTCTGCCGCAAGGCCCGCTGAAGCTGGTGGGCGACCACGCTGTTCAAGTGGCGCTGCATACGGACGTGCTGGTCGACGTCACGGTGTCGGTGCTGGGCGAGCACGCCTAAGGTCGCTGCGGACCGCTGGTAAGGCTTCACGCCCAGCCAGCCGAGTCCGGCAGAAAAGAAGGGCAGGAACCGTTTCAGGTTCCTGCCTTTTTTATTGTCCGCTTGCGTCTATTTCATCGATAATTCCACCCCATGAACGCTCCGTCCAAAGACCCGCAACTCGACGCGCTGAAGGTTCCGCCGCACTCGATCGAAGCCGAGCAATCGGTGATCGGCGGTTTGCTGCTGGACAACGCGGCGTGGGACCGAATCGCCGACGTGATGTCGCAAGGCGATTTTTATCGCTATGACCATCGGATCATCTACGAGCACATCGGCAAGCTGATCTCGACCACCCGGCCCGCCGACGTCATTACCGTCTACGAAGCGCTCAACATGGCCGGCAAGGCCGAGGAAGTGGGCGGGCTCGCGTATCTGAATGCGCTTGCTCAGAACACGCCTAGCGCAGCGAACATTCGCCGTTACGCGGAAATCGTGCGCGATCGCGCGGTGCTGCGCCGCCTGGTCTCCGTCGCCGATGAAATTTCCGCCGATGCCTTTAATCCGCAAGGCAAGGAAGTGCGCCAGATTCTGGACGAGGCGGAATCGCGTGTGTTTTCCATCGCCGAGGACGGGGCGCGCGGCACGCAGGGCTTTCTGGAAATCGGACCGCTGCTTACGCAAGTTGTCGAGCGCATCGACACGCTTTACCACACGGCCAATCCGAGCGATGTCACGGGCACGCCAACCGGTTTCGTCGACCTCGACCGCATGACGTCGGGCATGCACGGCGGCGAGCTGATCATCGTGGCCGGACGTCCGTCGATGGGGAAGACGGCGTTCTCGATGAACATCGGCGAATACGTGGCGGTGGAGTATGGTCTGCCCGTCGCCGTTTTCTCGATGGAGATGCCTGGCACGCAACTGACCATGCGTATGCTCGGCTCGGTCGGCCGGCTGGATCAACACAGAATGCGTACCGGCCGCCTCACCGACGAAGACTGGCCGAAGCTTACGCACGCGGTCCAAAAAATGAGCGAGGCGCAGCTTTTCATCGATGAAACGGGCGGCCTGAACCCCATGGAACTGCGCTCGCGCGCGCGGCGCTTGTCGCGGCAGTGCGGCAAGCTCGGGCTCATCATCGTCGATTATTTGCAGCTGATGTCCGGCTCCGGCGGCGGCGAAAACCGCGCGACCGAAATCTCGGAAATCTCGCGCTCGCTCAAGGGGCTCGCGAAAGAACTCGACGTGCCGGTGATCGCGCTTTCGCAGTTGAATCGCGGTCTGGAACAGCGCCCCAACAAGCGTCCGATCATGTCGGATTTGCGGGAATCCGGCGCTATCGAGCAGGACGCGGACGTGATTCTCTTCATCTACCGCGACGAAGTTTATAACCCCGACAGCCCGGACAAGGGCACGGCGGAAATCATCATCGGCAAGCAGCGTAATGGTCCGATCGGGCCCGTGCGGCTGACTTTTCACGGCCAATACACGAAGTTCGACAATTTCGCCGGCGCGCAGAGTTTTTACGGCGAATAACGCCCGAAGCCGCGCGCATCCCTTCTGCTCGATGTCAAGACTTCGTGTCGACACGCGCCGCGCGGCGCTTCGCGCGCGGTGCGTGGGCTGCCGGGCAAAGGTACAATATGTCGGTTTGATGTCTGTCTCATTGACCCATTTTTCGGGATTTTCATGTTCGGTCGTTTCATGCCCACCGAGGGCAAATTCTTCGAGATTTTCAACGCGCACGCGAAATGCATCATCGATGCAAGCCGCGAGCTCGAATTGCTGATCGATAACCTCGACGAAGCCGAGGTCCACAAGCAGAACGTCCAGACGGCCGAAAAGCGCGCCGACAAGCTCACGCACGAAACCATCGATCTGCTGCACAAGACTTTCATCACGCCGCTCGATCGCGACGAAATCCACAAGCTCATCACGACGATGGACGACATCCTCGACTTGATGGAGGACGTCGCCACGGCCATTTCGCTCTACGACGTACGCGCGGTGACTTCCGAGGCGAGCCAGCTCGCGCACATCTGCACGGCGACGTGCCTGCGTGTGCAGAAGGCTGTGGAATTGCTCGCGGACATGAAGCGCGCGAGCGAAATCCTGAAGATCTGCGAAGAAATCGACCGCCTGGAATCCGACGCCGACCGCGTCTTGCGCTCCGCCATGTCGAAACTTTTCCGCGAGGAAGACGACGTCAAGACGCTGATCAAGCTGAAGGCCATCTACGAGTTGCTGGAGACGATCACCGACAAGTGCGAAGACGTCGCGAACATCATCGAAGGCATCGTTCTGGAAAACGCCTGACCACGCCGGCCATGCCCGCCAGCGCGTGATCAAAGCTCCGTGCGGCGGGTCAAGAGGACAAAACCGGCGCTTTTCACAGCTGGTCAAAACAAAAGCAACCGATGCATTCGATTCAACTCGCCATCTGGGCAGTCGCCTTGCTCGTCATAGTCGCGCTCGCGTTCGACTTCATGAACGGCTTTCACGACGCGGCCAACTCCATCGCCACGGTGGTCTCCACCGGCGTGCTCAAGCCACAACAAGCGGTCGCTTTCGCGGCGGCGTTCAACGTCATCGCGTATTTCATCTTCCACCTGAAGGTCGCGGCGACCGTCGGCAAGGGAACGATCGATCCCGATATCGTCGACCACTACGTGATCTTCGGCGCACTCGTCGGCGCGATCGGCTGGAATATCGTCACATGGCACTACGGCATTCCGTCTAGCTCGTCGCACGCGCTGATCGGCGGACTCGTCGGTGCCGCGCTCGCCAAGTCGGGCTGGGGATCGCTCAACATGGACGGTCTTCTGAAGACTGTCGCGTTCATTTTCATTTCGCCGCTGCTCGGCTTCGTGCTCGGCTCGTTTTTCATGCTGCTCGTGTCGTGGCTGTATTTCCGCACGCCACCATCGAAGGTAGATAGGCGCTTCCGGCGCTTGCAGCTCATTTCCGCCGGGCTCTATTCGCTCGGCCACGGTGGGAATGACGCGCAGAAGACCATCGGCATCATCTGGATGCTGCTGATCGCGACTGGCTACGCTTCTTCCGCGGCAGACGCGCCGCCCATCTGGGTCATCGGATTGTGTTACCTGTCGATGGGTCTTGGCACCTTGTTCGGCGGCTGGCGCATCGTGCGCACCATGGGTCAGAAGATCACCAAGCTTAAGCCCGTCGGTGGTTTTTGCGCGGAAACGGGCGGGGCGATCACGCTCTTCGTCGCATCGTTCCTCGGCATTCCGGTGTCCACCACGCATACGATCACGGGCGCCATCGTCGGTGTGGGCGCGACGCAGAAATTCAGCGCGGTGCGCTGGGGCGTCGCGGGAAATATCGTGTGGGCGTGGATCTTGACTATTCCGGCATCCGCGGTGCTCGCGGCGGTCGGTTGGTGGATCGGCCACCGAATCTTGTAGTCGGTTTCTTCAGCGGCCCCGTTCACGACGGGGCCGTTTTGCATCTGTTGCAAATCGATTGCCGCGCTCGGCGGCGTCGCTCTCAGATGATCGGCGACGACACTCCGTCCATCGGAATGATTGCGCCCGATACATAACTCGCGCGACGGCTCGCCAGGAACAGCGCGACGTCGGCGATTTCCTCGGGTTTCGCATAGCGGCCTAGCGGCACCTTCGACTGGCTCTCGGCGAGCACGGCGTCGCGTGTCGTCCCTTGCCGTTCGGCTTCGAGCGCGAGGGCTTCCTCGACGCGTTCGGTGAGCGTCGATCCCGGATTGATCGCGTTGATGCGAATGCCGAGCTTGGCATAGTGATGCGCAAGGCCGACGGTATTGAGCATGAGCGCCGCATTGGCCGCGCCGCCCGCGATATGAATGTCCGACGCGATTTTGCCGCCCATGCCGACGATATTCACGATCGCGCCCGGCTCGATGTTCGGATCGCCGCGCAAGCGTTCGGCCATGCGCTTTAGCACCACTTGCTGCGGATAGACGTAGGAGAAGTATTTCGCGTCCATCGCGGCTTTATACGCGGCAGCGTCAAGCGTGTCGGGATCGTAGCGGCGCGCGGCGCCGGCGCTGTTGATCAGGATGTCGATGGGGCCGAGCGCGGCGCTCGCTTCCTCGACGACATCTTCGGCGCTGTGCGCTTCGTGCAGATCGGCGCGGGCGAGATGCACGTGATGACCTTCTTTCGCGAGTTGTTCGCGGGCGCGCGCGAGGTTGGCGGCATCGCGCGAGACGATCGCGACTTTTGCGCCTTCGCTTGCAAAGGCTTTTGCGCATGCAAAACCGATTCCCTTGCTGCCGCCCGTGATCAGGACGACTTTCCCGGCAAGACCCAAGTCCATGGTGATTGGCTCCTTCTGATTGCGCCGCCTGTCGCGGCGGGATCTAGTCACGATAGCAGAGAGGGGCGACGACTGTGGATGGCGATGGAGTTGCGTTTCGCTCGGTTCGATATGTATCGGATGCGCTTTAGCCGCGCGCGGCGTTGCCGTAACCGAAGCGCTATTTCTATCCATAAAGCCTAAATCCGGCGATATAGGGCAACGCGGACAGAACAAAACGGCAGACGCGAACAGCGCGACGAAGAGATTCCGGCCTCAAAGTCGGTGTTCGGGACGCGGCCGCGCGCCTTGAATCTCGTGTAAGTCTCAGTTGCTGCCGGTGGCGAAGCGCGCGATGGGATCGTCAGCTTGGTTCGGACGCGGCGCGGTAAGCGAGCCGGTCGATGCGCGGATGACGTGCGCGGGCGGATCGGCGGGATCGCTCGTTGCCTGCGCCGCGCGCGCTTGCTTGCGTGCGGCGTTCGATGTCGGCGGCGGCGGTTCGAAGGCGTCAGCGGCGGCTTGGATGGGATCGGGGGAAGCGTTTGCCGAGCCTGCCACCGCGGATGGCGCGATTGCACCGGCAAGGCGGGCTTGGCGTTGTGCGGCGCTCAAGGCGGGCGGCGGAGGTTCGAAGGCGTCGGCGCTGGATCGTGCGGTATTGGTGGTTGCACCTGCCGCAAGCGCTTGACGCTGCGCCGCGCTCAAAGTAGGTGGCGGCGGCTCGAAGGCATCGGTACTGGATTGTGCAGTACCGGTAGCCGCGAGTGCCTGTCGCTGCGCTGCGGTCAAGGTCGATGGGAGCGGCTCGGAAACATCGGCATTCGATCGCGCGGAACTGGCCGTCGCGCCGGCCGCAAGCGCCTGCCGCTGCGCCGCACTCAAACTGGATGGCGGCGGCTCGAACGCATCGGCGTTGGATCGTGCGGCATTGGTCACCGTGCTTCGCCGTTCCCCCGCATTCAATGCCGATACAGGCGGTTGATATGCCTCGTTACTCGTCCCCGCCGCGCTTTCCCGAGCATATGAATCGGCAGGCGTCGAAGATAACCGTCCATTAGCCGAAACCTGAGCGCTCGCACCCGCCGCCGTCGGCACGTCAGATCCAGCAGGCGACGCCAAGTACGTCGGCGCATCGAAAGGCGCGGGCCCGCTCTTCGGCGGCGCAACGCGCCTGATTCCGTCGAAACGCTTTGCCCAATAAGGATTGGTCAAATAATCGAGCCGGACCGTCCCGCCCGTCGATGGCGCATTCACGAACCGCAACTTGCCGACATAAATCCCGACATGCGAATGCGCCCGCCCCGTCGTGTTGAAGAAAATCAGATCGCCGGGCGCAACGCCGTCCGGCTCGATCGATTCCCCGCGCCCGCTCATCTCGGCGGTCGTTCGCGGCAGATTCACCGACGCCGCGCGATCCACCACATAGCGTACGAGTCCGCTGCAATCGAAGCCCGCTTCCGGCGTATTCCCACCCCATCGATACGGCACACCAACGAGCGCCATCGCCTGAATCGAGATTTCCTCGCGCCCGACGCTATGGTCGACGAAAGTCGGGAAACCAGGAGGCGGCTTGTACGTGCGATTCGCGGCTGTCGACGATGCCGCCGGCTTGCGCGCGCTCTCCTGCGGCACGCTTCCACACGCGGCGAGCAGAACGGAGACAAGAAGCGGCAGCCAGATTCGACGCATTGCAGACGGCGAGCAGCATCTCGCCAAAAGAGGGCAGTCTGTCGATACTAGACCGCCGAACGGACGTGCGGCAAGTTTTCCTGAGACATGACATGAAGTTTGCGTCGTAAGTGTTGCAGTGGCGAAACGATCGGACGAATAGAAACGGCCCAGCGAATCGCTTCACCGGGCCGTTTCGTCAAGTCAAAAGCGCTTACAAAATATCCGACGCGTAATCCGCCAGACGCGAGCGCTCGCCGCGCGCAAGCGTCACATGGCCGCTATGCGTCCATCCCTTGAAGCGATCCACCACGTAGGTCAGGCCGGAACTGCCTTCAGTCAGATAAGGCGTGTCGATCTGCGCGATATTGCCCAGGCAAATGATCTTCGTGCCCGGACCCGCGCGCGTGACGAGCGTCTTCATCTGCTTGGGCGTGAGATTTTGCGCCTCGTCGATGATCACGTACTTATCCACGAACGTCCGGCCGCGCATGAAGTTCATGCTCTTCACCTTGAGACGCGAGCGAATCAGTTCTTGCGTCGCCGCGCGGCCCCATTCGCCGGCGGCATCGTCGGTTTTCTGCAGGACTTCGAGGTTGTCGTCGAATGCGCCCATCCACGGCTGCATCTTCTCTTCCTCGGTGCCCGGCAAAAAGCCGATGTCCTCGCCCACGGGCACGGTCGCGCGCGTCACGATGATCTCGTTGTAGCGCTTGTCGTCGAGCACTTGCGCCAAGCCGGCGGCAAGCGCCATGAGCGTCTTGCCGGTGCCGGCCTGACCGAGCAGGGTGACGAAATCGACCTCCGGGTTCATCAGCAAGTTGAGCGCGAAGTTCTGCTCGCGATTGCGCGCCGTGATGCCCCACACGTTGTTCTTGTGATGGCCGTAGTCGCGCAGCGTCTGCAAGAGCGCCGTCTTGCCGTTCAACTCGCGCACCACCGCATGGAACGACGGCTCGCCGTTCTGCGGCTCCAGATAGACGAACTCGTTGACGAGCATCGACGAACACAGCGGACCGGTCACGCGGTAATACGTGGTGCCGGTTTTCGTGTCCTGCCAGCTCTCCATGCCCTTGGCGTGCTTGGTCCAGAAGTCCTGCGGCAGCGCGCGTACGCCCGAATAGAGCAGGTCCTTGTCTTCGAGAACCTGATCGTTGAAGTAGTCTTCGGCGGGCAGGCCGAGCGCATGCGCCTTGATACGCATGTTGATGTCTTTCGACACCAGCACGACCTGCCGGTCCGGGCGCTCTTTCTGCAACGCGCGCACGACGCCGAGAATCTGGTTGTCCGCCTTGCCGACAGGCAAGCCTTCGACCGGTTCGATATCGGTGAGCGTCGTCTGGAAGTAGAGCCGTCCGAGCGCGTCGCGATTACCCTGCGCGGCGAGCGGCAGCCCCGCCGACATCTCGCCCGCGTGCGCGACGAGCGCGTCGAGCGTGCGACTCACCTGACGCGCATTGCGCGCGACTTCCGACATGCCCTTCTTGTGATTGTCGAGTTCTTCGAGCGTCATCATCGGCAGATAGACGTCGTGCTCCTCGAAGCGGAAGAGCGAGCTCGGATCGTGCATCAGCACGTTGGTATCGAGCACGAAAAGCTTGTGCAATTCGGCTTCCTGCACGCCGCGCTGACGGCGTTTGTTCTGCGCGGCCGGCTCTTTCGCGGCGCGCGCGGCGGTCGTGGCCGCGGGCGCGACGGGTGCATCCGCGCGGCCGGTACGGGCTTCGCGCGCGGCGGGTTCGACAGGCGTTGCGGGCGCGGCTTCATCGGCTGCCTGACGCGCGTTCGGCGCCGGCTGCAGGAGCGCGGCAGTCTGTTTAGTGCGGCGTGCGCGCGTTGCAGGTGCGGGCGCGGCGGGCATGACGGCTTCGCTCGGCGCTTCGAGCGGAATCTGGGTCAGCACCTCGCTCGCGATGGAACGCAGCGTATGCGCGGCATTCGCCGCGGGACGCTCGGCGGCGACGGTCTGGACCGCGCCGTTTTCCTCGTCGCCGGATGACGACGTCTGTTTCTTCTGCTTCGACGGCCGGGCTTTGGCTTTGTATTCCTCAGCCGGGAGGAGATGGCCGAGCTTGGCCGGGGCGGTAGGCAAAGGCATGGTGTTCCCTCGAAAGGAATCGGGTCGTATATTGCGCGCCGCCTGTCGCATTCTGCTCGTTCGCCCTCGCAGCGAATCGTGGTTCGCAGTCTGCGTCCGGCGGCGCGCTTCGTTTGTCGAAAACGCCGGTTCGCCTAAGTTTCGATCTGCTCCTTGAGTGTGCGTCCACTGGTGTTGTGCGAAGGTCCGGAAAACTTCGTGGCCGACTGTGGCATTCGCGCGACGCCAATAAAAAAGCCGCCGTCCCGACTACCGGAACCAGCGGCTGACTTCGAGTCTGGTGCGCTGTACCGCCGTAGATGCCTCGCATAGCCCGGGCTCCTGCCGTTGCGCCTAATGGCGTACGGCAGCTTTCGCTCGGTAGAAGGTCATGGGGTGGACAGGCGCTCATTGCGGACCAATATAGCGCGCCTCAAATTGCTTGTACAGCCTCGACGATGGCCTCGACGTGCCCCGGCACCTTGATGCCTCGAAACTCGCGGCGCAGCACGCCTTTTGCATCGAGCAGAAACGTGGAACGCTCGACGCCGCGCACTTCCTTGCCATACATCTTCTTCATTTTGATGACATCGAAAAGCGAGCAGATGGCTTCGTCGGCGTCCGATACCAGCGTGTACGGCAGCTCCAGTTTGGCCTTGAAGTTGTCGTGCGATCTCACGCTGTCGCGCGAGATGCCAACCACTTCCGCGCCAGCGGCCTGGAATTGATCGTAGTGGTCGCGAAATTGCAGGCTTTCCGTCGTGCAGCCGGGCGTGTTGTCCTTGGGATAAAAGAACAGCACGACTTTCTTGCCGCGCAGGTTCGAGAGCGTGAACTCGCCGCCGGTGGCGGGTGCGGTGAAGTCGGGAACGGGCTGATCGACTGCGACTGACACGAAGTTTCTCCTTTGTCGGCCAGGGTCGGGCGCGTAGCCCAACCTTGGCCAGATGTTGTTTATTTGAAGCAGAGGGACTAGTAAGCAGAAGCGGATCAGCCCGGCTGAACGATCAATTCGCCGGCGCGGCCAGGGATCTCGCCCCACGTGACAGGGTACGTGGGCAGGGAAGCGCGGTCCAGCGTCGCATGATAGTCGCCCATCGTGGCGAAGCTGTGTCCCTGCGCGCGCCAGCCCGCCAGCAGTTGCTCGAACACCGGCGCGAGCTTCTGGCCTTCGAGTTCGGCGTGCAGCGTGAAAACCTGGTCGCGCGGATTGTTCTGCGTGTGACGCAAGAGATGCGCGGCGACGTTGGTCGTGTCGACACCATCGACGCCGAGGATTTCGTCGAGCGTCGGCAGGGTGGTCGGCATCTGAATGTGATCGAGCGTGCGGCCATTGAGCACTGGAATATACGGCGTATGGCCGCGCCCGTCGGATGCGTAGCGCATGCCCCAGGCGTCGATCTGTTTGAACGCGTAGCCGTTCATCTGCCAGCCCGCCGCGCCATGCGTGACGGGCGGCGCGCCGAAAATCTCGATGAAGCGCGCATGGCTTTGCTGCATCTGCGACACGGTCCACGCCTGATCGCGCGCGCGCACGTTGTCCTGCCAGTAGACGTGATCCCACGTATGGATGCCGCATTCGAACCCGGCTTCGTGGATGGCGCGCATTTCGGCCTTCGCCTCGCGGCCGATATCCGGCCCTGGCAGCAGTACGCCGTACATCAGCGTCTTCACACCGTAATGCTCGACGACAGACGTGCGCGACACCTTCTTGAGAAATCCCGGCCGGAACACGCGGCGCAGCGCCCAGCCGGTGTGATCCGGCCCGAGGCTGAACAGAAACGTCGCGCGGGCGCTGTATTTGTCGAGCAATCTGCCGAGATTGGGCACGCCTTCGCGCGTGCCGCGCAGGGTGTCGACGTCGATCTTGAGAACGATACGGGCCACGCGCCGTTCCTTAAGACTGCTCGACGAGCGCGCGAGCTTCGCCGACGAGCGTGCGATACGCTTCGAAAATCTTGCGCAGCGCGTCGTCCATGCTCGCTTCCGGCTTCCAGTCCAGTTCCTGCATGGTGTTGTCGATCTTCGGCACGCGGTTCTGCACGTCCTGATAGCCCGCGCCGTAGTACGCGCCCGACGAAGTCTCGACGAGCTGCACCTTCTTCGCGGTCTCCGCGTACTCGGGATACTCGGCGGCGAGCGCGAGCATCTTGTGCGCGAGTTCGCGCACCGAGAAGTTGTTGACCGGATTGCCGATGTTGTAGATCTTGCCCGACGCCATGCCGTCCTTGTTCTCGATGATCTTCATCAGCGCGCCGATGCCGTCGTCGATATCCGTGAACGCACGCTTTTGCGCGCCGCCATCGACGAGGCTGATGTTCTCGCCGCGCACGATGTGTCCCAGGAACTGCGTAACCACGCGCGACGAACCTTCCTTCGCGGTGTAGATGGAGTCGAGGCCCGGGCCGATCCAGTTGAACGGGCGGAACAGCGTGAAGTTGAGGCCTTCCATGCCGTAACCCCAGATCACGCGGTCCATCAACTGCTTCGAGCAGGCGTAGATCCAGCGCGGCTTGTTGATGGGGCCGTAGGAAAGCGTGGAGTTCTCCGGATCGAACTGCTCGTCGGCGCACATGCCGTACACCTCGGAGGTCGACGGAAACACGAGGTGCTTGCCGTACTTGACCGCCGACCGCACGATCGGCAGGTTGGCCTCGAAGT
Source organism: Caballeronia sp. LZ001 (assembly GCF_031450875.1). NCBI lineage: Bacteria > Pseudomonadati > Pseudomonadota > Betaproteobacteria > Burkholderiales > Burkholderiaceae > Caballeronia > Caballeronia sp. LZ001. The sequence goes on from NZ_JARTVX010000004.1 coordinate 5,067,951, forward strand.
CCAGTTCGAACACGCGCAGCGGCTGCTTCACGTAGGTCGCGGGCGTGGCAATGGCGACGAGCGGCAGAATCACGTCGCACTTCTTGACGTGATACTCGACCCACTCCTTGTTGATGGTGATGTCGCCTTCGAAGAAATGCATCCGCTCGTGATTCGCGAGGTCGCCCAGGCGATCGGTTTGCATGTCCATCCCGAAGACTTCCCAGTCGGTCGTTTCGAGGATGCGCTTGGAAAGGTGATGGCCGATGAAGCCATTGACACCCAGGATGAGAACTTTTTTCATGAATGACGAGAGGATTGAATGATTCGGCCGAATTCGGCGGGTTCGACGGTGCGCTCCTCGCCCACGGGCTGCGCTTCGGCATTCAATGGCCGATGACGCAACTCGTGCACGGCGACGACGCGGCCATCGCCGCAGACGCCAAACAGCGCATTATCCGCCAGCGTCAGGCCGCAGGGCAAATCCCTGAGCGCGGCGAGCCGCTCGCGCGTAACGCCGGGCGCACCGGTTTCAGGAACGAGGCGCGCCCGCGCGACGATGAAGCGCTCGCCGCCCATGTCCGTGAACGCGCCGGGATAGGGCGGCGCCACCGCGCGAATCAGGTTGTAGACGCGTTGTGCGTTCGCCGTCCAGTCGATGCGGCCATCTTCCGGTTTGCGCCCGCCGTAGTAGCTGCCGGCGGCGAGATCGTTCGGCAGACGCGGCGCTTCGCCGGCAAGCAGGGCGGGCAGTACGCGCCAGAGCGTTTGCTCGGCGGCGACCACGGTTTTGTCGAAGACCTGAGCGGCGGTGTCATCCGGCAGGATAGGCACGGACGTCTGCGCGAGGATCGCGCCGGCGTCGGGCTTTTCGGCCATTTCGTGCAGCGTCGCGCCACTTTCGGTTTCGCCGTTGAGCACCGCCCAGTTGGTCGGCACGCGGCCGCGATATTTCGGCAACAGCGAGCCATGCATGTTGTACGCGCCGCGCCTGGCCAACGCGAGCAGCGTCACGGGCAGCATGTGCCGGTAGTAGAACGAGAAGATGAATTCCGGCGCGGCGCGGGCGACTGCGTCGTGCACGTCGGGCGCTTTGGGATCGGCGGGCGTGATCACGTCGATGCCATGTTCCGCCGCGACCTGCGCCACGCTGCCGAACCAGATGTTCTCGCTTGCGCTGTCCTCGTGCGTCACGACGAGCCGCACGTCGACGCCGCGCGCGAGCAGCACCTGCAGGCAGCGCACGCCGACATTGTGATAAGCGAATACGACGGCGCGCGGCTTCATCGGCCTTCGTCCTCGCGATCGGCGACCGCCAGATGGATCACTTGCTGGCGCGGCTGGCTGGCCGTGGGCAGGCCGTCGCGCTGCTCGAGGATGGTCTGCACGAGATAGCGCGGACGCGCGCGCACTTGCTGATAGATCCGGCCGATATATTCGCCGAGCAGGCCGAGCGCGAAGATGATCACGCCGAGCATGAAAAACGTGATGGCGAAGAGCGTGAACACGCCCTGAACTTCCGCGCCGAACATAAAGCGGCGTATCAACAGCAGCAGGAACAGTCCCGCCGATCCGACCGAAAGAATCACACCGATGAACGACAGCCATTGCAACGGCACGACCGAAAAGCCCGTCACGAGGTCGAAGTTCAGCCGGATGAGGCTATAAAGCGAGTACTTGGATTCGCCCGCGAAGCGCTCTTCGTGCGCCACGCCCACTTCGATCGGGTTCTGCGCGAAGGTGTAGGCAAGCGCCGGAATGAACGTGTTGATTTCGCCGCAGCGGTTGATCGTGTCGATGATATGCCGGCTGTACGCGCGCAACATGCAGCCCTGATCCGTCATGCGAATCTTGGTGATGCGCTCGCGCAGACGGTTCATGGCAAGCGATGCCTTCTTGCGCCACAGGCTGTCTTGCCGTTGTTCGCGAATGGTGCCGACGTAATCGTAGCCTTCACGCATCTTTTCGACGAGCTTGGCGATTTCCTCGGGCGGATTCTGCAAGTCGGCGTCGAGCGTGACAACGATCTCGCCGCGCGATTGCTCGAAGCCCGCGAGAATCGCCATGTGCTGACCATAGTTGCCGTTGAGCAGGATCACGCGCGTGGTGTCCGGACGCACGTGGAACTGCTGCGCGAGCAGCGCGGCCGACTTGTCGCGGCTGCCGTCGTTGATGAAGATCACCTCGTACGATGCGTCGAGCGCATCGAGCGCCGGATAAAGGCGCTCAAAGAGGGCGGCGAGGCCGGCTTCCTCGTTGTAGACCGGAATGACGACCGTTACCTCGGGTGCCGTCGCCGCGAAATCCGTATGACTCATGTTGCGCTGGGTGTCCTTGTTAGGCATGCAGTCTGGCGTGCTGCGCACAGATCTCGTCGATGGAAGTGACCACGTGCGCGATGTCCTCCGCGCTCATTTGCGGGAAAAGCGGCAACGTCACGTTGGATGCGCCGAAGTGCTCCGCGTGCGGGAACATGCCTTCCTTGAAGCCGCGCTCGCGATACAGCGTGAACAGATGCAGGGCCGGATAGTGCACGCCCGTGCCGATGCCGCGCTCCTTCAGCTCGCCCATGAACTGCGCGCGCGTGAGATTCAGTTGATCGAGCGGCAGCGTGACCTGAAACATGTGCCAGTTACTGTCCGTAAAGTTGCGCGGCGGCAAGCCTAGACCGAGTTTCACGGCCGCGCCGCCGTCGAACGCATCGAAGTAAAGCTGCGCCAGTTCGCGCCGCCGTTGCGTGATGCTTTCCACCTTGCGCAGCGACCCGAGACCCACGCGCGCCGCCACATCCGTCAGGTTGTACTTGCCGCCGAGCACGTCGCAGTCCATGCCGTCGAAACCCGTGCGCGTGATGCCCTGCAGGCGATACTTCCGCGCGAGTTCGGCTTCGTCCTCGTCGTTCAAGACGAGCGCGCCGCCTTCGATCGACGTCACGTTCTTGTTCGCGTGAAAGCTGAACGAAACGAGATCGCCGAACGCGCCGATGCGCTTGCCGTTCCAGCTCGAACCGAACGCCTGCGCCGCGTCTTCGATCACGCGCAGCTTGTGGGCGCGCGCGATGGCGTAAAGCCGGTCCATATCCACCGGCAGGCCGCCCAAAAACACCGGCATGATCGCTTTCGTGCGCGGCGTGATGGCGCGTTCCAGCAAGTTCAGGTCCATGTTGCGCGTGGCCGGGTCGATATCGACCAAAACCGGCGTGGCGCCGACTTCGATGATGACGTTCGCCGTCGATACCCAAGTCATCGCCGTCGTGATGACTTCGTCGCCCGCGCCGACGCCTGCAATTCGCAGGCCGATTTCCATCGTGCAGGTGCCTGAGTTGAACGCGCGCACCGGCCTGCCGCCGACGAACGCCGACAATTCCGCCTCGAACTGCTGGTTCTGCGGGCCCGTCGTGATCCAGCCGGAACGCAGCACGTCGGCGACGCCCTGAATGGTTTCTTCATCGATGTCGGGCTTGACGAAGGGCAGGAACGGCCGCGATGTCTGAGTCATGGACTATTTGCTTAAGAAAATGGAGTTGATCTGATGTATTGGCGGCACGAGTGAATTCAACGCCGGTCGCGGCGCCTAACCGCGCGCCAGCACGACCACGCCGAGCAGAATGATGCCGATGCCGATCAGCCGCTGCAGCGACAGCACCTCGCCGAACAAATACCACGCCGCGAAGGCGTTGACGACATAGCCGAGCGAGAGCATCGGATAGGCGATCGACACATCCACGCGCGACAGGCCGACGATCCACACGCCCACGCTCAGCACATAGCAGGCAAGGCCGCCGATGATCGGCCATTGCGTCGCGATCCTGAAACCGACCGGCAGAATGTTGCTTGCCGTGAGTTCGAAATGCCCGACGGCGTTGACGCCCGCCTTCAGCAGCAACTGCGCGCACGCGTTCAACAATACGCCGATGAGGATACAAGCGAAGGAAATCGGATTCATTGCGGATTAGTCGCGGGTTGGCGCCTGGTTGATCGTGCCGACGGTCTTGCTGGTCTCACACGATAAGGAAAAAGCCGGGCCGCCACAACGGGGTTGGCCGAACGGTCGTGCAATCCGCTTGCGCGCGTGGCACGCACTGTGTCAGACGTGATGCCGCGCGAGGTGGCAGAGTGCGCCATCACGGTTGCGGTTTCTCGACGATCACACGGCGCGCGTCGCGGGCGATGACCTGCATCGGCACATGGCGGGCGGCGAGGTCGTCGTAGCGGCCAGGCGGCATCAGCGCGAGCGCATACGGTTGCGAGTCCCAAAGCTTGACCCATTGGTCGATGCTCGGCACCCACTTCCGCGGCTCCGTCTGCACGCCGAAGGTGAGTTCGTCGGCTTCCTGCACCATGATCATCGGCTGATCGAGATAGAACGGCATGGTGTGATCGAGCTTGGCGATCGAGTAAAAGGGCGTGCCGGGCGGGAGTTTCGCCATCGCGGCTTTCACGGCCGGCACGAGCTTGACGCCCGAGCTGTCGGTGCCGAAAACGTCGTGACCCGTTCCCGCGATGGTACCGAGCAGCAGCCACGCCGCGCCCAGTCCTGCCGCGCCCGCAAGCACGTTCCGGCGATTGAGCCAGAGCGCCGCGAGCGTCACGACGAACGCCACCGCCAGTCCCGCATAAACCCACATCTGGAACGCGCGATACAGCGCATTGGGCGTATTCGCGCTGCCCGCCCGGCCGATGAAGATCGCGCCGAACGCCGCGGCGATCAGGAACACCGCATAGCCGATCAGATGCATGCGATAACGCGGCTTCGTCAGCGACGGCAGATAAAGCCCGAAGACGAGCGCGAGCGCCGGTGCAATCGGCAAGACATAGGACAGCAGCTTCGAATGCGAGGCGCTGAAGAACAGAAAAATGAACGCGGACCAGACGAGCAGCATGGTCACGGGCGCGAAGCCGTTGGGCTGGCGCGGCGTCTTGAGACCGTGGCGCATGCTCTGGAACGCGATCGACAGCCACGGCAGAAAGCCGACGATGAGCACCGGCACGAAGTAATAGAACGGTCCGGGACGGTTCTGCTCGGGCGTCAGATAGCGCTTGAACTGCTGCACGATGAAGAAGAAATCGAAGAACTCGGGGTTCTTCATCTGCACGAGCACGAACCACGGCGCGACGACGATCAGGAACACGATCAGCCCGCTGCCGATATAAAGCCGCTTCCAGAGCGCCCAGTCGCGCGCCACGAGCGAGTAGATGATCAGCACCGCGCCCGGCAGGATTACGCCGACGAGCCCCTTGGAAAGCATGGCCGCGCCCATCGCCGCCCAGCAAAGCCACATCCAGAGCCGCACTTCGCGCCCGGCCAGCCCTGGGCGTTGCGCGAGCAAAAGCGCGCAGAGCGTGAGCCCCATCCAGAACGACAGGCCCATGTCGAGTGTGTTGAAGTGGCCCATCAGGTTCCAGTACGGGCAGGTCGCGAGAATCACGGCGGCCGCAAAGCCCGTCATCGCGTTGAAGACCCGCGCGCCCGTGTAGCCGACCATCAGCACGCCCGCGAAGCCGCAAAGCGCCGTATAGAACCGCGCCTGCCATTCGCCGACGCCGAACCACGCAAAGGTCAGCGCGTTCGCCCAGGTCTGTAGCGGCGGTTTCTCGAAGTATTTGTAGCCGTTGTAGCGCGGCGTGATCCAGTCGCCGGTGACGAACATTTCGCGCGCCATTTCGGCGTAGCGGCCCTCGTCGCTCGGCACGAGATGCCTGAGCCCGAGCGGCCCGAACCAGATGACGGCCAGCGCGACGACGAGAAGAATGAGTGAGAGACGCGTGAGCGGTAGCCGCGAAGGCGTATCGTTCATGAAGTCGACCTGTTCGATGCCGCCATGCGCGGCGCTTGTGAATGAGTGGCGCAACCGGCCGCGCGGGGCGCGAAGCCATCGCTTGCGTGCAGGCTCGCATGAGCGCCGGACTGGCCGTGGCGCACGCTGTATTACCGCCTTTCAGGCTCGGCGCAACGTTCGCCGGGCGGGAGTGTATCGCACTGCCAGGCCGGATTCGTCAAATTGGCGCACGCCGGGCGCCGAGACGCCAGCGCGTGCGCCAAAGAGGCGCCTGTCGCCGAAGTATTGCGGCGCATCCTTAGCCGAGCCTTAGTTTCCGCTCATTCCTCGATCAGCAGTGCGGCGGCCACGCGCCGGCCTTCGGACATCAATATGTTGTAGGTGCGGCAGGCAGCGCCGATATCCATCGTTTCCACGCCAATACGATGCTTGGTCAACGCCGCCGTGAGCCGCGGATGCGGAAAGCGCAATCTGGAACCGCTGCCGAAGATGACCACTTCGGGCGCGGCTTTCACGAGTTCCTCGAAATGCTCGGGCGCGAGCGCGTCGAACGATGCCACCGGCCATTTGACGACGGGCACCTCGGGCATGACGATCACGCTGCCCTCATGGCGTTCGAGATTGATTGCGACGAAGTCGTCTCCGTAGCTCGTGATGGTGTTGAGCGCGCCGCTGGAGTCTTGATGAAGTTTCAAAACGATGGTCCGGCAAGGAAAGGAGTGAAACCCGGCATCCGCCGAACGCGGCTGAAAAAAGCGCGAGAAGGCGGCGGAAAACGCACCAAAAGGCGCTTCGCGCCAGTGTTTGGTGCATTGCGGAACCGGGCCATAATCAGTAAATTATAACTTTCCAGCCGCGCGGACCGCTCGTGCGGCCCCCGTTGCGCTCGCGTGCCGCCACAAGCCGCCTTCGACACGCAATCCGTAGCGTTACGCCTGCGCCCCTATCCGGCGCGGTGTTCCTCGCCCAGGGTTCGAAATCCCGAGAAGCGGCGGCAGTCCAGTAACATGCCGTAGTCTGCCGCAGCTCGTCGCCATCCCGCGTCACTTCGTGTCATCCCGCTTCGCGTGCGCGTTCCGGAAGCGGACACGAACCGCCGGAGCATCGACCGAGGCACCTGCTGCATCGAAACGCCGAAACGACAGAACGCCAGAACGAATCCTTAAAAACGAATCCACCAGACAGCCCAAACACAAGAGCCGCGCCCGTGAAACCGATTCTCAAATCCAACAAGCTGCAAAACGTCTGCTACGACATTCGCGGGCCCGTGCTCGAACACGCGAAGCGTCTCGAAGAAGAAGGGCATCGCATCATCAAGCTCAATATCGGCAATCTGGCGCCGTTCGGTTTCGAAGCGCCGGACGAGATCATTCAGGACATGATCCGCAATTTGCCGGGTTCGTCGGGCTATTCGGATTCGAAGGGCGTATTCGCCGCGCGCAAGGCGATCATGCATTACACGCAGCAAAAGGGCGTGACGGGCGTGACGCTCGACGACATTTTCATCGGCAACGGCGCGTCGGAACTTATCGTCATGGCCATGCAGGCGCTTCTGAACGATGGCGACGAGGTGTTGCTGCCCGCGCCCGACTATCCGCTCTGGACGGCCGCGGTAAGTCTTTCGGCCGGCACGCCGCGTCACTACATGTGCGACGAAGGCAATGGCTGGATGCCCGATCTCGACGACATCCGCTCGAAGATCACCGCCAACACCAAGGCGCTCGTCGTCATCAACCCAAACAATCCGACGGGCGCGCTGTATTCGGACGAACTGCTGCTCGAACTGATCGACATTGCGCGCGAACACGGCCTGATCATTTTCGCGGACGAGGTCTACGACAAGATCGTCTACGACGGCATGACGCACACGTCCATGGCCGCGCTCTCCGAGGACGTGCTCACCGTCACGTTCAACAGTCTCTCGAAGAGCTACCGTTCGTGCGGTTATCGCGCGGGCTGGATGGCCGTGTCGGGCCTCATCGAGGAAAATCGCCGTCGCGCGAAAGACTATCTCGAAGGTCTGGGCATTCTCGCGTCCATGCGCTTGTGCCCGAACGTGCCCGGCCAATACGCCATCCAGACGGCGCTCGGCGGTTATCAGAGCATCAACGACCTGATCGTGCCGGGCGGGCGGCTGTTCAAACAGCGCGAGCTCGCCTATGACATGCTCACGGCCATTCCGGGCGTCACGTGCGTGAAACCGCAGGCCGCGCTGTATATGTTCCCGAAGCTCGATCCCAAGATGTACCCGATCGAAAACGATCAGCAATTCATCACCGACCTGCTGCTCGAAGAACGCGTGCTGCTCGTGCAAGGCACGGGCTTCAACTGGCCGACGCCGGATCACTTCCGCGTGGTCTTCCTGCCGAACCTCGACGATCTGGCCGACTCGATCAACCGCATCGCGCGCTTTCTCGACGGCTATCGCAAACGTCACTCCGCTTAACTTTTCTTAGAAGACTCACGCTGTATGGAACCGATCAAAGTAGGACTGTTGGGCTTCGGCACGGTTGGCAGCGGCACCTTCACGGTGCTGCGCCGCAATCAGGAAGAAATCAGGCGCCGCGCGGGACGGGGTATCGAGATCACGCGCATTGCCGTGCGTACACCGTCGAAGGTGCAAGCGGCAGCGAACGTGGCGGTCACCGACGACTTCCTCGCCGTCGTCGACGACCCGGCGATATCCATCGTTTGCGAAATGATCGGCGGCACGGGATTCGCGCGCGAATTGGTGCTGCGCGCCATCGCCAACGGCAAGCACGTGGTCACGGCGAACAAGGCACTGCTCGCGGTGCACGGCACGGAGATTTTCGAAGCCGCGCACGCGAAGGGCGTGATGGTTGCGTTCGAAGCAGCGGTGGCGGGCGGCATTCCAATCATCAAGGCGCTTCGCGAGGGCCTGAGCGCGAACCGTATCGAATACATCGCGGGCATCATCAACGGCACGACGAACTACATTCTTTCGGAGATGCGTGACCGCGGGCTGGACTTCGCGACCGCGTTGAAGGGCGCGCAGGATCTGGGTTACGCGGAGGCCGATCCCACTTTCGACATCGAAGGCGTCGACGCCGCGCACAAGGTCACGATCATGAGCGCGATCGCGTTCGGCGTGCCGGTGCAGTTCGACCGCGCGTACGTGGAAGGCATCAGCAAGCTCGCGGCCATCGACATTCGTTACGCGGAGGATCTCGGCTATCGCATCAAGCTGCTCGGCATCGCGCGGCGCACGGAGAAGGGCATCGAGTTGCGCACGCACCCCACGCTGGTGCCGGCCAAGCGTCTGCTCGCCAACGTCGAAGGCGCGATGAACGCGGTCGTCGTGCATGGCGATGCGGTCGGCACGACGCTCTACTACGGCAAGGGCGCGGGCGCGGAGCCGACGGCGTCGGCCGTGGTCGCCGATCTCGTGGATGTCACGCGTCTGCATACGGCCGACCCGGAGCATCGCGTGCCGCATCTGGCCTTCCAGCCGGGCAGTCTGGCGAACACGCCCATCTTGCCAATCGACGAAGTGACGAGCGGCTATTACTTGCGTTTGCGTGTCGCCGACGTGACGGGCGTGCTTGCCAACATCACGCGCATTCTCGCGGACAAGGGCATCTCCATCGACGCGTTGCTGCAGAAGGAATCGGAAGACGTCGGCGGCGAGCACAAGGGCGAGACGGACATCATCCTCATCACGCACGAGACGGTGGAAAAGAACGCGAACGCGGCGATCGCCCAGATCGAAGCGCTCTCCACGGTCGTCTCCAAGGTGACGAAACTGCGCATGGCAACGCTGAATTAAGCACAGGAACGCGACATGAACTACATCTCGACGCGCGGCGCCGGCTCGAACGAGCGCCACACGTTCTCGGACATCTTGCTCGGCGGTCTCGCAAAGGACGGCGGTCTGTATTTGCCGGCGGAATATCCGCGCGTATCGGCCGATGAGCTCGCGCGCTGGCGCACGCTGTCGTATGCGGATCTCGCCTTCGAAGTGCTGTCGAAATTCAGCGATGACATTCCCGCCGACGACCTGCGTTCGCTTACGCGCAAGACTTACGTCGCGCAGGTCTACAGCAACGTGCGCCACGAAGAAAGCGCCGCGCAGATCACGCCGCTGAAGACGCTCGGCGTGGAGGACGGCACGCCGCTGTCGTTGCTCGAACTGTCGAATGGTCCGACGCTCGCCTTCAAAGACATGGCAATGCAACTACTCGGCAATCTCTTCGAGTACGCATTGGAAAAGCACGGCGAAACGCTCAACATTCTCGGTGCAACGTCGGGCGATACCGGCAGCGCCGCCGAATATGCCATGCGCGGCAAGACCGGCGTGCGTGTGTTCATGCTTTCGCCGCATAAAAAGATGAGTGCGTTTCAGACGGCGCAGATGTTCTCGCTGCAAGACCCGAACATCTTCAACCTCGCGGTCGAAGGCAATTTCGACCATTGCCAGGACATCGTGAAGGCCGTATCGAACGATCACGCCTACAAGGCGAAGCACAAGATCGGCACGGTCAATTCGATCAACTGGGCGCGCGTGGTCGCGCAAGTCGTGTACTACTTCAAGGGTTATTTTGCCGCGACGAAGAGCAACGACGAGCGCGTGTCGTTCACGGTGCCGTCGGGCAACTTCGGCAACGTCTGCGCGGGGCATATCGCGCGCATGATGGGTCTGCCGATCGATCAGCTCGTGGTCGCCACCAACGAAAACGACGTGCTCGACGAGTTCTTCCGCACGGGCATCTATCGCGTGCGCGGCGCGGACGAAACGTATCACACGACCAGCCCGAGCATGGATATTTCGAAGGCGTCGAACTTCGAGCGTTTTGTGTACGACCTGCTCGGCCGCGACCCGGCGCGCGTGCTGCAACTGTTCCGCGACGTCGACGAGAAGGGCGGCTTCGATCTCGCGGCGAGCGGCGACTTTGCGCGGGTGAAGCAATTCGGCTTCGTGTCGGGCAAGAGCGATCACGACGACCGCGTGAAAACCATTCGCGATGTGTTCGAGCGTTACGGCACGATGATCGACACGCACACCGCCGACGGCGTGAAGGTTGCGCGCGAGAACCTCAAACCCGGTGTGCCGATGATCGTGCTCGAGACCGCGCAGCCGATCAAATTCGGCGAGACCATCCGCGAGGCGTTGAACCGCGAGCCGGAGCGTCCCGTCGCGTTCGTGGGACTTGAAAAACTGCCACAAAGGTTCGATATCGTTCCTGCGGATGCAGCCGTGGTGAAGGCGTTTATCGCTGAACGGACTTGAAGCGCATCCGCCGCGCGCGGATCGAGAGCGGTTGAGCGCGGGGCGCGGCCGGTTCGGCCGGCGCCCCGATGTTTTTTGATCCGCGTAATCTGCCGGAATGCCAAGGCTCATGCCGCTCCCGGCCAGAATCGCCACCAAAATCTGCTAAAATCATAGGTTTTTCGCCGTACATCATTCAAAGGACGCGCCGTGCTGTCTACCGCCAATATCACCATGCAATTCGGGCCCAAGCCCCTCTTCGAGAACATCTCGGTCAAGTTCGGCGAGGGAAACCGCTATGGCTTGATCGGCGCGAACGGCTGCGGCAAGTCGACCTTCATGAAGATCCTGGGTGGCGATCTGGAGCCGAGTTCGGGCAACGTCATGCTCGAGCCGAACGTGCGTTTGGGCAAGCTGCGTCAGGACCAGTTCGCGTATGAAGACATGCGCGTGCTCGATGTGGTCATGATGGGTCACACCGAAATGTGGGCCGCGATGACCGAGCGCGACGCGATCTACGCGAACCCCGACGCCACCGACGACGACTACATGCGCGCCGCCGACCTCGAAGCGAAGTTCGCCGAGTACGACGGCTATACGGCCGAAGCGCGCGCGGGCGAATTGTTGCTTGGCATCGGCATCGATATCGCCGATCACAATGGCCCGATGAGCAACGTTGCGCCAGGCTGGAAACTGCGCGTGCTGCTGGCGCAGGCGCTGTTCTCGAAACCGGACGTGCTGTTGCTGGACGAGCCGACCAACAACCTGGACATCAACTCGATCCGTTGGCTGGAAGACGTGCTCAACCAGTACAACTCGACGATGATCATCATCTCGCACGATCGACACTTCCTGAACCAGGTCTGCACGCACATGGCGGACATGGATTACGGCACGCTCAAGCTCTGGCCGGGCAACTACGACGACTACATGCTGGCGAGCACGCAGGCGCGCGAGCGTCAGCAGAACGCGAACGCGAAGGCGAAGGAACGCGTGGCCGACCTGCAGGACTTCGTGCGCCGCTTCTCGGCGAACAAGTCGAAGGCGCGTCAGGCGACCAGCCGTCTCAAGATGATCGACAAGATCAAGATCGAGGAATTCAAGCCGTCGTCGCGGCAGAATCCGTTTATCCGCTTCGAGTTCGAGAAGAAGCTGCACAACATCGCGGTGGTGGCCGAGGGCATCACGAAGAAGTACGACCGCCCGATCTTTCAGAACTTCAGCCTGAGCGTGCAGCCGGGCGAGCGGATCGCCATCATCGGCGAAAACGGTGCGGGCAAGACCACGCTTCTGAAGTCGCTCAGGGGCGCGCTCGACCTGGACGGCGGCCGCGTGAAGTGGGCGGAGAACGCGAACGTCGGCTACATGCCGCAGGACACTTACGAAGAGTTTCCGAAGGACGAGACGCTGTCCGACTGGGTCGACCAGTATCGTCAGGAAGGCGATGACGACCAGATGGTGCGCGGCACGCTCGGGCGCCTGCTCTTCAACGCAGACGACATCAAGAAGAACGTCAAGGTGCTGTCGGGCGGCGAGAAGGGCCGCATGATCTGGGGCAAGCTCATGCTCGGCCGCCATAACGTGCTGCTCATGGACGAGCCGACCAACCACATGGACATGGAGTCCATCGAATCGCTGCAGATTGCACTCGACAAGTTCGAAGGCACGCTGATCTTCGTGTCGCATGACCGCGAGTTCGTGAGCGGGCTGGCGAACCGGATCATCGAAGTGAAGACGGATGGCACATTGCGCGACTTCGGTGGGAATTACGAGGACTTCTTGTCGAGTCAGGGCATTCAGTAAAGCCGCAGTCGGCATTGCAAACAAAAGCCGCGCATACAGACGTATGCGCGGCTTTTTCATTGGTTATGGCGCTGGTTTTGTTGTGTCGGGAAACCAGCAACCCCGCATCGGCAGCCCATCCCGGGTTTCGCCATGACTGAGGCGGATGCTGCTCGTCCGGGTCCGCCAAAACCATTTTAGCCGAGCCGGTTCACGTTGGCTTCCTGAACCGCATCGCCGTCCCTTCACGTTTGATCCGCTCCCACACGGCCTGCTTCTCGGCATCGGAAAGAAACACCCAATTCGACACTTCACCCGCCGTGCGGCCGCAGCCTTTGCAAATGTCGTCGAAAAGCGTGGAGCACACGCCGATGCAGGGACTATCAGGAAGATCGTGGAGATTCGAAGACATGGATTCGTTGATTGCCGCGCGCCACGACCAAAGCCATGACGCGCGCATTGAAAGACATTAGCGGGCAATACTGTAGCCTATTCGCGCGATCCAGTGACGCCGCTGGTTGTAATCGAGGATATCTTCGCCGTAACCGTTGAAGTAGCTTGCAAACACATAACCGCCCCATGCGCTGCCGATCAGCTTCGCCAGCGGGTAGGTGAGCTGCGAATCCACGCTGCCATACCAGTGCTTCGTGCCCTTGCGCAAGGTCGTCGCGAGCTGCCAGCCATCCGGGCTGCCGTATTTGACCAGGAAGTCGGTGTAGCCGCGATAATCCGCGATGTCGTGATTCCCGCTTCTCGACAAGTAGTAATAGATCTTTGGCGAGATGGTCAGATGCTCGCCGTTCAGGTCGCCAAAATCCCACGTCGGCCGCACGAACATGATGTTGATTGCGCGCGATTCATCGCCGCTCTTGCCGTTCGATTCATGCCCGATACCCGCCGCCACGCCCATGCGCGTGAACAACGGACTCTTCACGCCCGTGTCTTCCACGTAGTAGAAAAGCTGCGGCTGATAGCTCGTATCGCGAAACGGGACGGACGGCGCGGAGAGGTTCCAGATGGTCGTCTGCGTGTACGCAAAGTAGAGATTGTCGAGGAAGCCGCGCGAGCGCGGGTCGTCCGGCAGATGCAGCCGGTATTTGAAGCTGAACTGAAACTTGGCGAGGTTGTCGCCGTTCTCGCCATCGGCGAAGTACATCGGCTCGAAGGTCGAAAGGCGGCCGGACAGCATGGTGTCGATGGTCGTCGTCGGCACGGCCGTCGTGTTCGCGGCGGCGGTGGCGGTGGCCATTTGCGCGGGCGTCGTCGCCTGCGCTTCGCGTTTCTCGGCGGCGACCACCTGCGTCTGCGTATTGCCGCGGTTGAGCGTGACGAGCATAGGTGAAGCATCGAAGCCGACCGGATCGATCTTCATCGTGCCGCGCGCGCTTTCGGGCCACGCAGCCGTAAAGCGCACCCGGCGATACTGCCCAGGCGCGAGGCGCACATGGTCCGGCACCTTCGGATCGCGGGCGAGCGTGAGTGGTGCAGGCGGCAGATCGCCATTGGTGAGATTCACCGTCAGTTGCTTCGGCACATCGATGGAAAGCGGTTTGCTACCGTCATCGGTATAAAGCAGCGTGATTTCGAGCGGCTGCGACGCCGCCGCTTCGCGTGCCGGTTGCAGCACGGAGACAGTGGCATGCGCCGTGCTCGCTGCACTGAGCGTGGCAAGTGCGAACGTCGCGGCGCGAAGACGGCGCCGAGCGCCGGTTTGGGCATGAGCCGCACGAAGGAGTGTCGGCAAAACAAACGAATTTGGACGATGCATCGGGTAGTTTGGCGTTTTGTTGTCGGGGTGTGCGGCAGGGCTGCTGACGCGGCGCGCTGTGCCGAGTCATTGGTCGGGCACTCGCACTATCGCGCTTGCAGGCATTTCTTGCTCAAGCCCGCGGGAGGTTGCCCAGGCGCCGACGCCGATACCAACGCCTTTCGCTCAGACCGAACCCACCATCTGCCACAACAGCGCGCCGTTCAGTGCAAGAATCAGTCCTGCACAAGCCCAGGCAAGTGCAAGCGGCACGCGGGCGACGCGCCAGCGGCCCATGAGACCGGCATCGGAAGCGAAGCGCACGAGCGGAATCACTGCCAGCGGTAATTGCAGACTCAGCACGACCTGAGTCGCGACGAGCAGTGTATTCGAACCATGCTGCCCGAAGCTCGCGACGGCGAAAAGCGCCGGGCCGATGGCAAGCGAACGCGTCAAAAGCGCCCGCGCCCAGCGCGCCATTTTTAGCTGCAGGAAGCCCTCCATCACTGCCTGACCGGCGAGCGTGCCCGTGACCGTCGCGTTCAAGCCGCACGCGAGCAGGGCGGCGGCGAACGCAATGCCCGCCCAGTGGCTTCCCACGAGCGGTGCGATGAGCCGATGCGCGTCCGCAAGATCATCGACATCGAAGTGGCCGCTTGCATGAAACACCGACGCGGCCACCACCAGTAACGACGCATTGACGATAAACGCCAGCCCGAGCGATGCGAACGTATCGATATTCACGCCCTTGAGCGCGCGGCCGATGGTTGCGTCGTCGTGGTGAGGGGCGTGTTCCTTCACCAGCGCCGAGTGCAGATAAAGGTTGTGCGGCATGACAGTCGCGCCCAACACGCCGGCGGCGAGCCAGAGCATGCCGGCATCGCGCAGAAGCTCGCGCGGGGGCGCGAAGCCACGCAAGGCATCGCTCCAGACGGGATGCGCCAGCGCCAGTTCGACGACGAAACAGAAGCCGACGAAAAGGATCATCGCCGTGATGGCACGCTGGAGCGGCCGCTGCCCACGGCTTTGCAACGCGAGCATGATGAAAGTGCCGACCGCCGAGAACAACACGCCTGCGGTCAGCGAGACGCCGAAGAGCATCTGCAAGGCGACCGCGCTGCCGACGACTTCGGCCACGTCGCACGCGATGATGGCGATTTCGCATGCGAGCCACAGCACGAGCGTCGTGCGGCGGCTATAGCGCTCGCGGCACAACTGCGCGAGATCGCGGCCGGTGACGACGCCCACGCGCGACGCCACCCATTGCAGCAGCATGCCCATGAGACTCGCGAGCAGCACGACGAAGAGCAACTGATAGCCGTAACGCGCGCCACCCGCCAGCGCCGTCGCCCAGTTGCCCGGGTCCATGTAGCCGACCGCGACGAGCGAACCCGCGCCGACGAACGTGTACCAGCGGCCGCGTGGCGCGCGGGGCCGGTCTTGACGATTGCCGGATTGAGGCGGTACGTCGGGCTCGGTAGCCGAAAGCTGCGCAAGCGCGGACGGATTGGTGTTCATGCGGTCGGTTGCCTTGAATAGCGTTGCAACAGCGCTGTCGTGTCACGGCTTCTGAAGCCGCGGCACGAGCGCACGCGTTGCCGGTTGAGAATGCGTGGGAAAAATCAACGCACATCCGAATTGGCTAGCAACGAGTGTTCCGCTGGCTATTCGTCAGGCAAGGAATTGGGCTCAAACCGTGCCGTCGCGCCGCTCTTGTGTCTTTACGAGCGACGGTCGCACGTGGATGCTTAAGTCCCTTCCATCGATAATGACATTTCGCGATGCTTTCGCGGCGTGGTTCCCTTTGACGAGTGTGGTTTTATCAGGTGTCGCACGGCGTCATTAGACGCTAAAATGCGCGCACTTTCGGTACAGCAGATCGATGAACCGTGGCACGGGCAGGCCTTATGACCAGGCGGCTGCCCTCGACGCACGTGAGATTCGCGCGACAAGCCGGACATTATTTTTGTCGTGCTTCGGTTTAATGGTAGTTTTCGGGTTTTTATGGGGTTCGCGGGCCGTTCCTTGAGAGCCGGGCCCGACACGACGCCGTCGACAGTCGGAACAAGGGAGAAACGAGATGAACGAGAAACTGGCGGCCCCCGTGGCCAAGCTGGCCAAATTCGCGGGCGCGCTGGCGTGCGCGGCGACGCTGTTGCCGCTGATGTCCCTCACGGCATCGGCCAAAGACACGCAGCTCAACGTGTACAACTGGTCGGATTACATCGCCAAGGACACGATCCCCAACTTCACCAAGCAAACCGGCGTCAAGGTGAAGTACGACAACTACGACAGCGACGACACGCTGCAGGCCAAACTGCTGACGGGCAATTCGGGCTATGACATCGTCGTGCCGACGAGCAACTACGCCGGCAAGCAGATCGCGGCAAACATTTTCGCGCCGCTCGACAAGTCCAAGCTGCCGAACCTCAAGTATCTCGATCCCGAATTGATGAAGCTCGTGGAAGGCGCGGACCCCGGCAACAAGTACACGGTGCCCTGGGCGTACGGCACGACCGGCCTCGGCTATAACGTCGACAAGGTAAAGAAAATACTCGGCGCGAACGTCGAACTCAATAACTGGGACATTCTCTTCAAGCCCGAGAACATTTCGAAGCTGAAGGCGTGCGGCGTGTCCGTGCTGGATGCGCCCGACCAGATGTTCGCCGCCGCGCTGCATTACATCGGAAAGGACCCGATGAGCACGAATCCCGCCGATTATCGCGAGGCGCTCGCGATGCTCAAGAAGATTCGCCCGTACATCACGCAATTCAACTCGTCGGGCTATATCAACGACCTGGTCGGCGGCGACGTGTGCTTCACCTACGGCTGGTCGGGCGATGTCGTCATTGCCAAGCATCGCGCCGTGGACGCGAAGAAGGCTTACAAGATCGAGTACTACATTCCGAAGGGCGGCGCGCCGGTGTGGTTCGACGTGATGGCCATTCCGAAGGACGCGAAGGACAAGGACGCCGCGCACGAGTGGATCAACTACATCGAGACGCCGCAGGTGCACGCCGCGATCACGAATGCGGTGTATTACCCGAGCGCGAACCTCGAAGCGCGCAAGTACGTCGACAAGGACGTGGCGAACGATCCGGCTGTCTATCCGCCGCAGGATGTCATCAAGACGCTGTTCCTGCTCAAGCCGTTGCCGCCCGAAATCCAGCGTCTGCAGACGCGCTTGTGGACCGAACTCAAATCCGGCCGCTAGTTAGCAAAAGCGGGTTATGCTTTGAACCGACGAAGCCCCTGGACCTCCGGGGGCTTTGTTCGTGATCGTCGCGTAGCCGGGCAGACGAAGTCATCGATGAAGGACAAGTTGCAGGAGTCGAACAGGCAATCATGAGTGAGCAGTCGAGCGCGTTGAAGGCAGCGCCTAATTCCGGCAGACAAGCGCCGGACAATTTTCCGTCCACCGGACTCGTGTCGGACGACAACTTCGTGCAGGTCGTCGGCGTCGTGAAGAAGTTCGGCGAGACGGTGGCCGTGAGGGGCGTCGACCTGTCGGTTGCGAAGGGCGAACTGTTTGCGCTGCTCGGCAGTTCCGGCTGCGGCAAGTCCACGCTGTTGCGCATGCTCGCCGGGCTCGAGACCGTCACCGAAGGGCAGATTCTGATCGAAGGCGAAGACCTCGCGCAGATGCCGCCGTATCGCCGGCCGGTGAACATGATGTTTCAGTCCTACGCGCTCTTTCCGCACATGAGCGTGGAATCGAACGTCGCATTCGGTTTGAAGCAGGAAGGCGTGCGCGGTGGCGAACTCAAGGAGCGCGTGCAAGCCGCGCTCGAACTCGTGCAGATGGGCCAGTATGCGAAGCGCAAACCGCATCAGTTGTCGGGCGGCCAGCAGCAGCGCGTGGCGCTCGCGCGCAGCCTCGTCAAGCGTCCCAAGCTACTCTTGCTCGACGAACCCATGTCCGCGCTCGACAAGCAGATTCGCCAGCGCACGCAGATGGAACTCGTCAACATCCTCGATCAGGTGGGCGTCACCTGCATCATGGTCACGCACGATCAGGAAGAGGCGATGACCATGGCCGGGCGCCTCGCCGTGATGAGCGAAGGGCGTATCGTGCAGATCGGCACGCCGCACGAGGTCTACGAGTATCCAAACAGCCGCTTCTCGGCGCAGTTCATCGGTTCGACCAATCTCTTCGACGGCAACGTGGTCGAGGACGAGCCAGACCATATCTTCGTGGAGTCGCCGGAACTGCCGGTCAGGCTCTATGTGAACCACGGCATTACCGGGCCGCTCGGCATGCCGGTGACCATCTCGGTGCGCCCGGAACGTATCGCGCTCATGAGAAAGCCGCCCGAGGGCGCGTTCAACTGGGGCCGCGGACGTGTGACGAATATCGCTTACATGGGCGGCTACACGCTCTATCACGTGACGCTCGAAAGCGGCAAGACGGTGGTCGCGAACGTATCGAGCCTCGCGCTCGGCGAAATCGATTCCCCCACTTTCGACGATGAAGTCTACGTGCGCTGGAGCGCGTCGGCGGGCGTGGTGCTGACGGCATGATGATGAAACTGCTCGACCGGATGGGCGTGAGCGGCCGCACCGCGGTCATCGCCGGGCCGTTCCTGTGGCTGTTGCTGCTATTTTTCGTGCCGTTCCTGCTCGTCGTGAAGATCAGCTTCGCGGACAGCCAGCTCGGCATTCCCCCGTACACGGATATCGTGGCGTTGAAAGAGGGCGTGCTGAATATCGCGCTCGATTTCTCGCACTACGCGTTTCTCGTCACCGACAGCCTGTACTTCGCGACCTACATGAATTCGCTGCTGGTCGCGGCGGTTTCGACCTTGCTGTGCCTCGTGATCGGCTATCCGATGGCGTATTACATCGCGCGGGCGAATCCGGCCTCGCGCAATCTGCTGATGATGGCCGTCATGCTGCCGTTCTGGACGTCGTTCCTGATACGCGTCTACGCGTGGATCGGCATTCTCAAGAACAACGGCTTGCTCAACAACTTCCTGATGTCGATCGGCCTCATCCATTCGCCAATCGAGCTTTATCACACGAATGTCGCGGTTTATATCGGCATGGTGTATTCGTACTTGCCGTTTCTCGTCATGCCGCTTTACGCGCATCTCGTGAAGATGGATCTCACCTTGCTCGAAGCCGCTTACGATCTCGGCGCCAAGCCCTGGAAGGCGTTCCTGCAGATTACCTTGCCGCTGTCGAAGAACGGGATTATCGCCGGATGTCTGCTCGTGTTCATCCCGGCGGTGGGCGAATACGTCATTCCCGAGTTGCTCGGCGGCGCGGATACCTTGATGATCGGCCGCGTCATGTGGAACGAGTTCTTCGATAACGCCGACTGGCCGATGGCATCCTCAGTCACCTGCGCGATGGTGCTCCTCCTGCTCGTGCCGATGGCGCTTTTCCAGCACTTCCAGGCGAAGCAACTGGAGGAGAAACGATGATCAAGCCGAGCCGTCCGCTGCAGATCACCGCGCTCGGAATCGGGTTCGCGTTTCTGTATATCCCCATCCTCAGCCTGATCGTCTATTCGTTCAACGAGTCGCAGCTTGTCACCGTGTGGACGGAGTTTTCGCTGCGCTGGTACAAGGCGCTCTGGTACGACGACGAGCTTATCGCGGCGGCATGGCTGTCGTTGCGCATCGCGTTTCTGACGGCGTGCGCGTCGGTCGTGATCGGCACGTGGGCGGGGTTCGTGCTCGCGCGCATGGGACGCTTTCGCGGCTTCACGCTCTACACGGGCATGATCAACGCGCCGCTCGTGATTCCCGAGGTCATTCAGGGCATCTCGTTGCTGCTGCTTTTCGTGGAGATGGCCAAGCTGATCGGCTGGCCGGCGGGGCGCGGGCTCTTCACCATCTGGATCGGCCACGTGATGCTGTGCATCTCGTATGTGGCGATCATCGTGGAGTCACGCGTGCGGGAGCTGAATCCGTCGCTGGAAGAGGCCGCGCTCGATCTCGGCGCGACACCGCTGCGCGTGTTCTTCGCGATCACGCTGCCGCTGATATCGCAGGCGCTCGTGGCGGGTTGGCTGCTGTCGTTCACCTTGTCGATTGACGATCTCGTGCTCTCCGCGTTTCTGTCGGGACCGGGATCGACCACGCTGCCACTCGTCGTGTTTTCGCGCGTGCGGCTGGGGCTGAATCCGGAAATGAATGCGCTCGCGACGTTGTTCATCGCGCTGGTGACGGTCGGGGTGATCGCCGCGAATTACTTCATGCAGCGCAATGAGCGCAGAAGGCTGGCCGAGGTGCTGTGAACGCAGGCGCGTTAGTCTGCTCTCGTTGACGAGGAACCGCGAGAGTGGCGCTTTTCCGCGTGTTCGCCTGAACACGGCAAGCGCCGCTTAAAGCCGCTTTTTACCTACGATGTCACTGTGAGCATCGAGCAATTGCCAGCAATTGCCAGATGCTTCGGTTCCACGCAGCGCCTGCAATGGCACTTCACGTACTCGCCAAATGCGTCGCGAACGTCGCCGGGTCCGTGTTGGTTCCGCACAGCAACACGCCCACGCGCTTGCCTTGCAGACGCTCGCGCAACGGTCCGAGCAGCGCGGCGGTCGCTGCCGCGCACGCCGGTTCCACAGCCAGCTTCAGTTCGTTGAACAACTGCCGCATGCCGTGCCGCAACGCGTCGTCCGATACGGTGACGATCTCGTCGATATGTCGCCTGCACAGTTCATAGCTGTATTGCTCGGTATGCGGCGCCATCAATGAATCGGCGATGCTGTGCAGGGAACTCAGCTTGATCGTGTGATTGGCGGCGAAGCTTCGGCTCATCGCATCCGCGCCTTCCGGTTCCACGCCATAGACATGCAGCGAAGGGTTGGCGAGACGCATGGCGGTCGAAACGCCGGCGGACAGCCCGCCACCGCCGATTGGCAGGATGACCGCATCGAGATCCGGCGCCTGCGACGTCCACTCGTAACCGAGCGTCGCCGTGCCCAGCACCGTTCGATAACCATTGAACGGATGCACGAAGAAGCGTCCTTCCTCGGCCTCGATGCGCCGCACGATCTCGAAGGCCTCGATCACATTTTCCGCCAGCACGACTTCCGCGCCGAAGCGCCGGCAAAGCGCGATGCGCGTCGGACTGGCGTTCTTCGTGATGACCACCTTCGCGCCCACTTCCATGCGCTGCGCCGCGTAAGCCACCGCGACCGCATGATTGCCCGCCGACACGCACGTCACGCCTGCCGCGCGTTCGCTGTCGGTGAGCGCGAGGATGTTCGAGAACGCGCCACGCGCCTTGAACGTGCCGCTTGCCTGCAGCAGCTCGAACTTGAACGTGACGGGCGTGCCTTCGAGCGTCGGAAAATCGTGCCGCTCGAAGATCGGCGTGCGCGCTACCCAGGGCGTGAGCGCCATATGCTGCTCGGCAATCTCGTCGAGGGTTGGAATGGGCGTGCCGTCGATCGTATGGTCGGAATGCGTTGCTGTGGACATGGCTCGATGGATCGTACGACGGTCGATGATTAGCGCGCCTGGGCTTCGACCGACATGCTATGGATGAACTTGCCGAGAAACGCTTCGCAAGCGACGAGTTGGTCGAGCGACACGTATTCGTTCGCCTTGTGCGCCTGTTCGATGTTGCCCGGTCCGCACACGATGCTCGGCACGCCCGCAATCGCGAAAAGTCCCGCTTCGGTGCCGTAAGCGACCTTGCGCTTCTCCTGATTCTCGGTGAGCGCGCGCACGAGTTGCGTGATGGCGGCCTGCTCGGTGGCGTCGAGTCCGGGCGCGGCGGCGATCTTCGAAAATTCGATGGCCGCGTTCTCGTGCTCCTTCTGCATTTTCGGCAAGAGCGTGTCGCGCGCGAACGCTTCGATGCGCTTGAAGATAGGGTCCGGGTCGATGGTCGGCAGGTTGCGGAATTCAAAGTCGAAAGTGCATTCCGCGGGCACGGTGTTGAGCGCGTTGCCGCCCTTGATCGTGCTCGTCTGCGCGGTGGTGAAGGGTACGTCGTAGAACTCGTCGAACGGGCCCTTGGCGCGGAATTCATCGGCGACGTCGCGAATGAAGCAGATGAGGCGCGCGGCGTACTCGATCGAATTCAGCCCCTTCGGCGTAAGCGACGAATGCGCCGCAAAGCCACGCACGCAGCAGCGGAACGCGTTGATGCCCTTGTGCGCGATGACCGGGCGCATGGAAGTCGGTTCGCCGACGATACAGCCATCCGGATTGACGCCGCGCTTTTGCAAGTCGGCGATCATGAGCGGCGCGCCCGCGCAGCCTACTTCTTCATCGAACGAAAGCGCGAAGTGGATCGGCTTGGCGAGCTTTGTCGCCTGCATCTTCGGCAGCATTGTGAGCGCCGCGCCGATAAACCCCTTCATGTCGCAGGTGCCGCGACCGTAGAGCAGACCATCGCGGATTTCGGGCTTGAAAGGATCGCTTTTCCAATTTTGACCGTCGACCGGCACCACGTCGGTGTGTCCCGACAGCACGATGCCGCCGTTCGTCTGACCGTCGTGCGCGGGCACCGTGGCGAAGAGATTGGCCCACTGGCCGCGTGAATCGGTCGTGATGCTGGCTTCGACACCCGCCTTGCGCAGTTCGTCGCGCACGGTTTCGATGAGGCCGAGGTTGGGATTGCGGCTGACTGTATCGAAGGAAACGAGACGTTCGATCCAGGGTAAGGATTGAGGCGTGGCGGAGGTCGTGGCTTGTTGCGCCTCAGCGGCGATTTGGGACATTTTTCGCTCCTGCGGGGTAGAAGCCGATCATAGCCGAAACCACGCTTGCTGACCTTCTGGTCAATATATGCGCTGCGGCATGGCTCCCGTCACTGCCTTGCAGAGAGCGGCCATGACGGGGTGCGCCGGGCGCGGCGCTTGATCCGTCTTCCGATCGATGCGCGCGCCGTGCCTCCCGTCGATACCCACGCGCCGGATGAACCTAGCGCGCCACGGCCGCCGACTGCCGCACCGGCGCGCCGAGCGCTCGCAACGTTTCCTTCACCGTGGCAATGCGCACCGCGAGATCGGGGCTGCGCGTTTCGATGCGCAACTTGTCCTGTCCCGCGAGCTTGATGTGCTTGTTCTTCTGCACCATCTCGATGATCTTCATGGCATCGACAGGCGGATTCGGCACGAACTGCAAGCCGATGGAACTCTCGTTGGCGTCGATCTTCGAGATACCGAGCGGCTTCGCCGCAAGCCGCAACCGATGCGTCTCCACGAGCGCATGCGCTTGCGGCGGCAACTTGCCGAAGCGGTCGACGAGCTCTTCGAGAATGCCGTCGATGGCATCGCTCGATTCGCAGTTCGCAAGCCGCTTGTAGAGCGAAAGACGCTCTTGTACGTCCGCGCAATAGTCGGCGGGCAAGATGGCCGGTGCGTGCAGATTGATCTCGGTCGTGGCGGCGAGCGGCGCGTTGAGATCCGGCTCGCGGCCTTCCTTCAGTGCGCGCACGGCGTCGTTGAGCATGTCGGTGTAAAGCTGAAAACCGATCTCGTGAATCTCGCCCGATTGCTTGTCGCCGAGCACTTCGCCCGTGCCGCGAATCTCGAGGTCGTGCATGGCCAGATAGAAGCCCGAGCCGAGTTCCTCCATCTGCTGAATGGCTTCGAGCCGGCGCTGCGCCTGCTTGGTCAGCGACTGCGGGTCGTGCACGAGCAGATACGCATAAGCCTGATGGTGCGAACGCCCGACACGCCCGCGCAGTTGGTGCAGCTGCGCGAGTCCAAACTTGTCCGAGCGATGCATGATGATGGTGTTCGCGCTCGGCACGTCGATACCCGTTTCGATGATGGTCGTGCACAGCAGCACGTTCGCGAGCTGGCCGACGAAATCGCGCATCACGCGTTCGAGTTCGCGCTCGTGCATCTGGCCGTGCGCCACGGCAATGCGCGCTTCGGGCACGAGTGCTTCGAGCATGGAACGGCGATTCTCGATGGTTTCCACTTCGTTATGCAGGAAGTAGACTTGCCCGCCGCGTTTCAGCTCGCGCAGCATGGCTTCGCGAATGACGCCGTCTTCCTCGCGCCGCACGAAGGTCTTGATGGCAAGGCGCTTCTGCGGCGCGGTCGCGATCACGGAGAAGTCGCGCAGGCCTTCGAGCGCCATGCCGAGCGTGCGTGGAATGGGCGTCGCGGTGAGCGTGAGTACATCCACTTCCGCACGCAACGCCTTGAGCGCTTCCTTCTGCCGCACACCGAAGCGATGTTCCTCGTCGATGATCACGAGCCCGAGCCGCTTGAACTTCACATCCGACGACAACAGCTTGTGCGTGCCGATGACGATGTCCACACTGCCTTCGTTGATCTGCGCGATCGACTGCGTGACTTCCTTCGAACTCTTGAAGCGCGACAGTTCGGCAATCCGCACGGGCCAGTCGGAAAAGCGGTCGGTGAAAGTCTGCGTATGCTGTTCGGCGAGCAGCGTGGTGGGGGAAAGTATCGCCACTTGCTTGCCCGCCATCACCGCGATGAACGCCGCGCGCAAGGCCACTTCCGTCTTGCCGAAGCCGACATCGCCGCACACGAGCCGATCCATCGGCTTGCCGCTCGTCATGTCGCCGATGACCGCGGCAATCGCGGCGCCCTGGTCGGGCGTTTCCTCGAAGCCGAAGCTCTCGGCGAACTTCACGTAGTCGCGTGGATCGAGCTTGAACGCGTAGCCTTCGCGCGCGGCGCGGCGGGCGTAGAGGTTGAGCAGTTCGGCTGCGGTATCGCGAATCTGCTGCGCGGCCTTGCGTTTGGCTTTTTCCCATTGGCCCGAACCGAGCGTGTGGAGCGGGGCGCTTTCGGGATCGGCGCCGCTATAGCGCGAGATCACATGCAACAACGCGACGGGCACGTAGAGCTTGGCGTCGTTCTGGTATTCGAGGTGCAGAAACTCGGTTTCGCCTTCGCCGAGGTCCATGGACACGAGACCCATGTATCGGCCGATGCCATGCTGCGCGTGCACCACCGGATCGCCGATTTTCAATTCGGCGAGATCGCGCACCATCGAATCGACATTGCTCGCCTGTTCCTGGCGGCGGCGTCCTGCGCGGCGCGCGAGCGGCCCGTAGAGCTCGGTCTCGGTGACGATAGACAGCTTCGCTTCCGGCAACGAAAAACCGTTCGCCAGCGGCGCTATGCCGAGCGTGAATTTGGCATCCGCGCCGAGCCATTCCTGGAACGTGTCGCGCAGTTCGCCGCGCAGGCCGTTATCGACGAGCAATTGCTGGATGGCTTCGCGCCGTCCCGCCGATTCCGCGACCAGCATCACGCGGTTTTCGGTCTGCTCCAGATAATGGCGCAGCGCGAGCAACGGTTCGTCCGCGTGGCGGTCGATAGCAAGCCCTGGCAGCGGCACGGCCCAGCCGCCTTCGGGCGACGCCGGGAACTTCAGTTGCGCGAACGGCTTGGCGAACGTGAAGAAGTCGTCGTCGCTTAGAAAGAGGCGGCGCGGTTCGAGCAAAGGCCGCTCGCGATCATGCGAAAGAAAGTTGTAGCGCTGCTTCGTGTCGGCCGTGAAGCGTTTGATCGCGGCATCCATGTCGCCGACGAACGCGAGTTGCGAGTTCTCCGGCAGATAGTGAAAGAGGGTTGCGGTGTCGTCAAAGAAGAGCGGCAAGTAATATTCGATGCCCGCCGACGGCACGCCGCTGCCGATGTCCTTGTAAATCTGCGAGCGGCTCGGATCGCCCTCGAACACTTCGCGCCAGCGGCTGCGAAACGCGGTGCGCGCGGCTTCGTCGAACGGAAATTCGCGGCCCGGCAACAGGCGCACGTCGCGCACGGGATACAGGCTGCGTTGCGTGTCGGGATCGAAGGCGCGGATGGAATCGACCTGATCGTCGAACAAGTCGAGGCGATACGGCAGCGGCGAGCCCATTGGATAAAGGTCGATCAGCGAGCCGCGCACGCAATATTCGCCGGGACGCACGACCTGACTCACGTGCTCGTAACCCGCGAGCGTCAACTGCGCCTTGAGCTTGCTTTCGTCGAGGCGCTCGCCCTGCGTAAATGAAAACGTGTAAGCCGCGAGAAACGACGCGGGCGGCATGCGATAAAGCGCCGTGGTCGCCGGCACGAGCAGGATGTCGCAACGTCCTTCGCCCAGATCGTGCAGCGTCGCGAGACGCTCGGATACGAGGTCCTGATGCGGCGAGAACGTGTCGTACGGCAGCGTTTCCCAGTCCGGCAAGAGACGCACGCGGGCATCCGGCGCGAAATAGGGGATTTCGGTTGCGAGGCGTTGCGCATCGACCGCGCTTGCGCAGAGCACCGTCAAGAGCCGCACGGACTCGCGATTTGCCGTGTAATAACGCGCGATGGCGAGGGCATCGGATGAACCGGGCGCGCCGTCGAAGACAAAGCGCTGACCCGCCTTCACGAGCGGGATGGGAGAACTGGACTGCGCGTTGACGGCTTTCGAGGACATATATATGCAATTAACCGTCGGCTCTTTCGCCCTCTTCGAGGACGGGCCGGACGTGGTCGCTAAAGACCTATTATAAAATCCGGGCTCCACTTTGACCTGGCTCAGTGATCTGCCCGTGACTACGACTGCAAATTCGTCAAATGCGCCGTCTACTGCGCCATCGATTTCACCCGCCACTACGTCGCGCCTGTTCGCGCTGATTCCGTGCGCCGGCAACGGCAGCCGCTCCGGCGCACCCATGCCGAAGCAATATCAGACCGTCGCGGGCCGCCCGATGCTTGGTTACACGTTATCCGCCTTCGACGCGTGTTCCGAATTCTCGCAGACCCTCGTCGTACTTGCTCCCGACGATCATCATTTCGATGCGCGCCGCTTTGCCGGCCTGCGCTTCGCGGTGCAGCGCTGCGGCGGGGCTTCACGACAGGCATCGGTGTATAACGGTCTCGTCGCGCTGGCCGATTTCGGCGCACGCGACGACGACTGGGTGCTCGTCCACGACGCCGCGCGTCCCGGCATCACGCCGGAACTGATTCGCAAGCTCGTCGGCGCCCTGCGTCACGACGCCGTGGGCGGCATTCTCGCATTGCCGGTCGCGGATACGCTGAAACGGGTCGCACCGAGCATGCCCGATGCAGCGGATGACCACCCGCGCGTCGCCCGCACGGAATCGCGCGACGGGCTCTGGCAGGCGCAAACGCCGCAGATGTTCCGCCTCGGCATGTTGCGCGAAGCGATCGAACGTGCGCGTCACGACGGTCACGATCTCACGGACGAAGCGAGCGCAATCGAATGGCTCGGCCATTCGCCGCGATTAGTTCAGGGCAGCCTGCGCAACTTCAAGGTGACCTATCCGGAAGACTTCGCGCTCGCGGGCGCGATGCTCGCCACGAAGGCCTGACGGCTCCGACACACACTTTCTACAGCAAGGTTGCATCGATGGATTTCAGAATCGGACAGGGATACGACGTACATCAACTCGTCGAGGGCCGCCCGCTCATCATTGGCGGCGTGACGATTCCCTACGAACGCGGCCTGCTCGGCCATTCGGACGCGGACGTGCTGCTGCACGCCATCACCGACGCGCTCTTCGGCGCGGCATCGCTCGGCGATATCGGCCGGCACTTTCCGGATACCGCGACGGAATTCGCCGGCGCCGACAGCCGCGTGCTGCTGCGCGAAGCGTTCAAGCGCGTGTCGGAAGCGGGTTTCGCCATCGCCAATATCGACAGCACGATCATCGCGCAGGCGCCGAAGCTCGCGCCGCACATCGAGGCGATGCGCGCGAATATCGCGGAAGACTTGGACTTGGCCGTCGATCGCGTCAACGTGAAAGCGAAGACCAACGAAAAGCTCGGCTATCTCGGCCGCAAGGAAGGTATCGAGGCGCAGGCCGCGGTGCTGTTGCGGCGCACGTCGATCGATAGTTGAAATCGAACGCCACGCGCGCGTGGCGTCAAGGGCTTACTTCGCCTCGGCCTCGATGGCGAGCGCCACCGCGTTGATCACGGCCGCGATGCGCCCGACATCGCGCAACTGGGTCGTCGACATGCCTTCGGTGACGAGATTCTGGTAGTGCGACTTCACGCAGAAGTGACACTTGCCGATGATCGACGCCGCGAGCGCGTACATCTCGAAGCGCCGCTTGTCGACGCCGCCGTGCGATGCATACGCGTTCATGCGCAGTCCAGCCGGCTGCGTCTTGAGATCGGCGTTGTCGGCCATCTCCAGGTACGGATACCAGACGTTGTTCATGCCCATCAGCGCGGACGCCGTGAGCGCGGCATTGACTTCTTCCGGCGCCATGACACCCGACTCGCGGATGATATTCACGATCTTCGTCGCCTTCGCGGCATACGCGGCGGCGAGCGCGACGCCGACCGCGTCGTTGCCTTCCAGCGACGAACGGGCGATCGTCCCGTCGACATTCAGGCGAATGTCTTTCGCGTAGTCCGGCACCAGCTCCTTGATCGATGACAGGAATTCCATGCGTTCTCCTTATTCGATGGCGTCAATAAAGCCCGCCGGCTTCCGAGCGGGCGCTCGAAAGAGGGCGGGCTACGGGCGTTGCCTGAGGCGCTTAAAGGCTCGTGCGATCAGAGCGTCGAGCCGCCGACCGCGCGATTGCACGGGCAGAGTTCGTCCGTTTGCAGGCCGTCGAGAATACGCAGCACTTCTTCCGGATTGCGGCCGACGTTCAGGTTATTGACCGAGACGTGCTGAATGACGTTGTCGGGATCGACGATGAACGTCGCGCGCAGCGCCACGCCGGCTTCCTTGTCGCGCACGCCGAGCTGGTCGATGAGTTCGCCCTTCACGTCGCCGAACGAGTAGTGGTTCAGCTTGTTCAGGTCCTTGTGCTCACGACGCCATGCGAGCTTGACGAACTCGTTGTCGACGCTGCCGCCGAGCAAAATGGCGTCGCGGTCTTCAAAGTCCTTTGCCAGCTTGCCGAACTCGACGATCTCAGTCGGGCAGACGAACGTGAAGTCCTTCGGGTAGAAGTAGATGATTTTCCACTTGCCCGGAAACGACTGCTCGGTGATTTCTTCGAATGCCGACTGGCCGTTTTCTTCGTGGTGATTGAAACCCGGCTTGGCAGCGGTGACGGTGAATGCTTCGACTTTATCGCCAACGGTCTTCATGCAGTGACTCCTGTGTTCGTTGAAAGGACAAACGCAAAATGAGGCTACTGAATCTTCGTAACGCGGACATGAAAACAATCGTCATGCCATCGCGCTGCACAAATCCATATTAAGCGTATCACTAAATCGAAGCAATAGTATTTGACTATAACTTCAAATAGTTTTTGACGAATTTCCAGGAAACGCGGGAGGTGTCAGACGCCGTCGAAACGTGCGCCTTTCATCACCGGGAAATCGATGGTGACTTCGAAGCCCGCAAGCGGCGTGCGATTGCGCAGGCGCAACGTGCCGCGCTGACGCGAGACGAGCCGCTGCACGATCGCCATGCCGAGACCCGTGCCGTTCGCCTGCGTGCGCGCGGCGTCGACACGATAGAAGGGCCGTGTGATGAGCGCGACCTGATCGTCGGGGATGCCGCGGCCTTCGTCCATCACCGAGAGTTCGACCTTGCCGTGCGTGACGCGCGTAAGCACGGTGATCCGCGCGATGTCGTCCTGCTCGCTGCGCCCGTACTTGCGCGCGTTTTCGAGCAGATTGCCGACCACGCGGCGCGCATCCGTCGGGTCGCCTTCGATCACCGCGCCGGGCGCGAGGTCGGTGCGCATCACGACGCCTTCGTCGGCCTGGAAGCGCGCGACGAGTTCGCTCGCGATCATCGAGAGATCGACGGCCTCGGGCATGCGCTGCATCGGCCGCGCGTAGTCGAGGAAGCGCCCGATGATCATGTCCATCTGTTCGATGTCGTCGATCATCGCGAGCTTGGTGGCTTCGTCCGAAGGGCTCATTTCGGTTTCGAGCCGCAAACGCGCGAGCGGCGTGCGCAGATCGTGCGAAATGCCCGCGAGCATCAGCGCGCGGTCCGCTTCGAGCTGTTCGAGGTCTTGCACCATCTGGTTGAAGCTTCGATTGGTTTCCGCGGCGACGCCCATGCCGCGCTCCGGCAAGGGCTCGGGCGATTGTCCCGAACCGACCTTGCGCGCGGCGAGCGCCAGTCGCGCGAACGGCCGGTTCACGAGACTCGTGATGAACGCCGCGCCGAAGAGCGACAGCGCGAGCGCGAAAACCCCCCAGCCGGCCCATTGCAGACCGGTGACGGTATCCAGTTGATCGCGGTCGAGCGCAACCCAATAGTCGTCGTCGTCGATCTTGAAGCTGATCCACACGCCGGGAATCTCGTTCACGGATTGCGCGATGATCGTGTCGTTGCCAAGGCGTCCGCGCACGTCGCGCTCGATCAGACGGTTGAGCGATTCATCCGGCTGCAGGCGGTATTTGTCGGTGGTCTCACGCGGATACACGCGCACGCCTTCGTTGCTCTCCAGATCCTGCAGGAGCGCGCGACGAAGATCGGGATCGGAATAGAGCAGGGCCGTGCGCGTGAGCTTGACCACGGCGACGAGCTGAAGCGCCACGCGCTGCGCGCGCGGCTCCCGCTCGATCACTCGAAAGCTCTGGAACCATGCCGTGAGACTGACCGCGATGAGCAGCGCGATCAGCGCGAAGGTTCGCCAGAACAGGCCGCCGAACGCAAGCGCCAGTAGCCGCCTGTCGATGCGCATGGGTCTATCGGGTTCGGCTCGATGGAGGAAAAAAAAGCGTGGCGGACTCGCGTCAAAGCATGAGGCATCAGGCCGCGCCGTCGGGAATGAACACGTAGCCCAGGCCCCACACCGTTTGGATGAAACGCGGGCTGCTCGGGTCCGGCTCGATCAGCTTGCGCAGGCGGGAAATCTGTACGTCGAGACTGCGGTCGAACACTTCGTATTCACGGCCGCGCGCGAGTTCCATCAGCTTTTCGCGCGAGAGCGGCTGACGCGGATGCCGTGCAAACACCTTCAGCACCGAGAATTCGCCCGTGGTCAGCGGAATCTCCTGGCCGTTCTTGGTAAGCGTGCGCGTGGCGAGATTCAGCGCGAATTCACCGAACTCGAATACCTCGGTGGTTTCGGACGGCGCGCCCGGCAACTCCGACGGCGTCTGGCGGCGCAGCACCGCGTGAATGCGCGCGACGAGCTCGCGCGGATTGAACGGCTTCGGCAAGTAGTCGTCCGCGCCCATTTCCAGACCGACGATGCGGTCCACGTCCTCGCCCTTCGCCGTCAACATGATTATCGGCGTGCGGTCGTTGCTTCCGCGCAGCCGGCGGCAGATGGAAAGACCGTCTTCGCCGGGCAGCATGAGGTCGAGCACGAGCAGATCGAAGCGCTCGCGCACCCAGAGTTTGTTCATCGACGGCGCGTTTTCCGCGACATACACGTTGAAGCCTTGCTCGCCCAGATAACGGCGCAGCAAATCGCGCAGGCGCGGGTCGTCGTCGACGACGAGAATTTTGGATGGGTTCTTGGTTTCCATGGCGGCATCTTAGCGCGTTTGTTCAATCGTCGAGTTTGTAACAAAAGCGAGTGTAACAGTCCGTTACAAAATTTACGGCGACTGTGGCACGCCCAAAAGGTTCTATGCGTACACTCCCTTACCTAAGCCCGCCATTCGGTAGATACTCCATTAGACCAGCGCGTCATTTGGCCGGACCAAGCCTTTTGAGACGTGCGCTAAAAGAATGAGGCTGTCCGGTTGTCGAGCAACGAAGGGAAAAACATGTTGGGAGCGCGGCAACGCGGACCCGTGCGCGTCGAGCGCATCTTCAAACTAACGCTTCTCGCCAGCGCGCTCTGCGCCATCCTGAGCACGCACCATGTTTTCGCCCAGACGCCGGGCTTCGCGCGTCCCTCAACCGCTTTCGACACCACGTCCGACACCCGGCCGAATCGCTTCGACGGCCGTATGATTCGCGCGCAGCAGCGCTCGTCCAAGAACGGCAATTTTCCCGACCGCGACACCAAAGCCGCCACGATGCAGCCTGTTCAGCAGGTCGATCAGGCACCGCCCGCGCGTCCTCCGCGCCATACCGTCATGACCGCCGATGAGCGGCGCCTCTTGCGTCAACATATCGAAGAGGCCGTGCGCGATCTCTACAAGCGTTGAGCGCGAGCCGCGATGAACCGACGCCGCTTCATGCAGATTGCCGGCGCGCTTGCAGGTGGCGCGAGCGCGGACGGATTCGCCACGGCGCGTGCGCGACGTTCGATCAAGACGTTCGTGCTCGTCGAACTCAGCGGCGGCAATGACGGCCTCAACACGGTCATCCCGCTCAACGATGATCGCTATCGCGCGCTCAGGCCGACGCTTGCAATCCCGCGCGAGCATGTCTTGCATCTTGATGAGCAAACCGGGCTGCATCCTTCCTTGCTCGCGTTGATGCCGGCTTGGGAAGCGCGCGAATTGGCCATCGTCCAGGGCGTGGGGTATGCGAGCTCCAGCCGCTCGCATTTTCGCTCCCGCGAAATCTGGGATACGGCTTCGAGCGCCGCCCAATATCGCCGTGATGGCTGGCTTGCGCGTTCGGACGCAACGCGTGCGAGCGTCGTTGGCACGGCGGAGGCGGGGCCTTTCGCAAATGCCAGCCGCGCGGTCGAATGGATCGGGCAGGCACGCGCTTCGTTTGCCGCTTCATGCGATGCGGCGTCGCGTTTCATCGTCGGGCGCGCTGAACGTGACAAGGTCGCGCTCGTGCGTCTTACGCTACCGGGGTTCGATACGCATGAGCATCAGGCGGCCAAGCACGCGCGTGTGCTGGCGCAGCTTGCGGACGGGCTCGCTTCGTTGCGACGCGCGTTGATCGCGTCGGGCGACTGGCGCAGCACGCTTGTGATGAGTCATTCGGAGTTCGGGCGCTCCGCTCGTGAAAACGATGCGCGAGGCACCGATCACGGCGCGGCCGCACCACAATTTGTGTTGGGTGGAAGCGTGAGCGGCGGGCTGTATGGGGCAGCGCCACGTTTGGATGACTTGGACGTCGATGGCGGCGTGAGCGTCGGCATCGACTTCAGGCGGGTTTATGCGACGGTTCTGAGCGCGTGCGCGGAGCTCGAATCGGTGGCGAGCCTGGGGCCGTCTTCGGACGCGCTGCCATTGATTCGTGCGTAGACGTTATTGCTATGTTCTAGCGGTCTTCCGTTTCCGGCTCGCGCCATTGAAGAGCCGCCGCTCACGCGTTCGACCCGATCGCTAGCCGCATTGGGCCTGCTGCGCAAGCGCTGCGGTTTATTCGCGTGCATTGGCCGTTTGCAGACACGAATGGCGGAGGCGGTATTCACGAGCGCCTTCGAATCGCGGTGACGACGTCAGCCCGTTGCGCCCCGCGTCCAATCGACGCGCCGAAGAATCAACAGCAATGAAAAGCGCTGTCCACGCACCTATCGCGTCCGCCAGGTGATCCAGAGCTTCCGAATTGGCGTTAGCGCTATCCGCTGGTGCAGCACCTGAAAACCCTCGCGCTCGATCTCGTCGAGCAGCGCAAGCGACAGCGCCGCCTGCGAGCGCAAAACACGTTGCGATGAACGCTCGGCCGGCGGTATTGCGGCAAGCGCATCTTCGAGCGCACGTCGGGCGCGTTCGGTCTGGAAGCGCATCAGTTCCGTGAAGCTATCGCTGTATTTGCGATTGATGATGTCCGCCGCCGTCACGCCGAAGCGCTGCAGTTCGTCGATAGGAACGTAGATGCGTCCATGTCGCGCGTCGTCGCCGATTTCCTGCACGCGCTCGGCCAGCAACAGCGCCGAACCGAGCGGCGCCGCCCACGACGCGGCTTGCGCCGGATCGCGCGCGGTCGCACGCGCGACCGCCGTTCCGAACGCGCCGCCAGTCTGCTCCAGATAGCGACGCAGTCCTGGCCAGTCCAGATAGCGCGCCTGATCGAGATCCATGCCGAAGCCATCGATCAGCGCGCGGCCCGCATCTTCGAGCACGGGTTGCGCCGCGGACGGTGCGTGCGCCAGCAAGGCTTTCGTCACGGGATGCGTGGGTTCACCGGCATCGAGCTTGCCTAGTTCGTTTTGCCACCACGCGTGCTTGGTCCGCCCGATGGTCGGGTCGCTCGTTTCCTTCACGGTCTCTTCGAGTTCGCGCCGCAACGCATAGAGCGCGCTCAAAAGCGGCTGACGCGCCGTGGGCGCGCGACGGAGCGCGTAGTAAGTGCCCGAGCCTTCGGGCGCGGCTTTTTGCTGGCAATAATCGTCGAAATTCACGAACTGAGCTTGTGGGGTAGGCCAAGTGGGGCGGGGCGTCCGGCTTTGATTGTTCTGACGCATGAACGTGACGCGACGCCTATTTTATCCGCCCGCGAAAGGCTCCGCTGCCAGGCGCGGCGAACGTCTTCCCGATGCACGGTGATCGACGCGGATGTGCGCCGACCCACCGACGCCGTTTTCGCGCCGCGCAACACTGGGCGCTCGTGAACGAACCGCGCGCGCACCGGAGGCTGCCATGGCCCTCAGCAAGACCGAGAACAAGCAGTTTGGAGACAGATGCCTGCCGTTTCTCCTGAGAAGCGTGGCAAGCGATTTCGGCTTCGATTTTCGAGTGTGTCCGCGTCAGATGCACGTCTCGCCGACCATGGGACTGCACATCACGGCCAACCGCGCCAGCGATGCAAAGCTGTCTTATCCGCTGAACGTTTTCGTGTTCCTGCCGCCATCTAGCGTGCGGCAGTTTCTGTCGCATATCGACAGGCCGATTGCGGCAGCGCAAGCAAGCGAAAGGATGCCTGACGAGATCAGGAAGCTGATGGGGCAATCGGGTATCGATTTCGCCGGACGCTCGCAGGCCAAAGGCGAAGTGGTCATGGTGGAGTTGGGCGGCGTGTCCGTCTGACGATGCACGCTGCGGCTTCTCGCACTCGATCGCGCGTCGCAATTTGACGAGCCGCGCCGGAGGAGACGCTTTGAACCGTGAACGGATGCGTGAGCCCTGAATCGTTCGCTGTCGGGTGGCTCACAACAGACGCGACTATCCTTGAACCTGGCAACAATCGACGTCGAGGATTCCTGAAGATTCAATGCCTTCCCTGAGCCGAAATCACGCCCCTAGAAAGCTGTCACGGATTTTCCCAGACATCACCAGACGAATGCGTTAGAATCTCGGGCTCGACACACTGGACCGGTGTCGAACACGGCGAAACAGCGCCGGGCGCTTTGCGGCGCCACGCAACCAAGGTTGCGCGGCAAAACGAAACCCCGCTCGAAGTCGTGCTGCGAGGATGGCGAAATTGGTAGACGCACCAGGTTTAGGTCCTGACGCCAGCAATGGTGTGCGGGTTCGAGTCCCGCTCCTCGCACCAAACAAACCCCTTTGTTTCTGAAAGGGGTTTTTTGTTGGCGCTTGCCATTTCGCAAGCACCGACCCTTCACTTTGCTCCAAACCTCAACCGCGTCAACTGCTCCGCTTCGTTCGCCAGCAAGCGCGCGGCATCGCGAATCGCGACATCGAGCGTGATCGGGCCGGGCGCGGGCGAAAAGCATCCGCTGAAAAACTCCGACAGACGCGGCAGCGCCGCCGAATCCACCGCGCCCGACAAAAGCGTCGCCGGCACGCCTGCGTCCCGCGCGTGCCTGCAGGCGATGAACGGCGCCTTGCCGTGCAGCGTCTGCACGTCCGACCGGCCTTCGCCGGTGATGAGCCAGTCAGCGCCCTCGAGTGCCGCATCCAGTCCGATCTCGCGCGCAACCACTTCGGCGCCGGTTTCGAAGCGCGCGCCCAGCATATGCAGCGCGAAACCCAGACCACCCGCCGCGCCCGCGCCCGGCTCGTCGCGCTTGACGATTCCCATCGCCGGTTCGAGTTGATCCGCGAAATGCGCGAGGGCGGCATCGATGGTCGCCACTTGCTCCGGCGTCACGCCCTTCTGCGGACCGAAGATCGCGGTCGCGCCGTGCTCGCCGGTGAGCGGATTATCGACGTCCGACATGCCGATGAACTCCGCTTCCTTCACGCGCGAATCGAGCCCCGACGCATCGATACGCGCGATCTTCGCCAACGCCGACGGCACCGGCTCGAGTTCGCGCCCGTTCGCATCGAAAAGCTTCAAGCCGAGCCCGACGAGCAGACCCGCGCCGCCGTCGTTCGTGCTGCTGCCGCCCAGCGCAACGTAGAACGTGCGCGCGCCCGAATCGAGCAGGGCGCGAATCGCCTCGCCCATGCCAAGCGTGCTGCGCTCCGTGACGGGCGTCGCCATGCCGTCCGGGTCCGTGATGCCGACTACTTCGGCCGTCTCGATGATCGCGCCGCCATCCGCCAGCAATCCGGTCGCCGCGTCGCGCCGGGCCGAAGCCGCGCCGCGCACGTTGAGCAGACGTCGTTCGCCGCCTGCGGAGAGCATGGCGTCGAGCGTGCCTTCGCCGCCATCGGCCATTGGATGAATGCGTATTTCGGCATCCGGACGCGCGCGCAAAATGCCCTCTGCAATGGCGTTGGCAACGCCCTCGGCGGAAAGCGAACCCTTGAACGAATCGGGCGCGATGACGACGACAGGGGCAGACGTGGCAGACGTGACGTTAGGCATGGTGTCTCGAATATTTTCTGTGTGAGTGGACGTTGAAAAGCCGAAGCGAAGCCCGATGTATGCGCATTGCATCGCGCGTCGCCATGCGTATGGCGCATGCGCTTCATGCGTTGAGGTAATCGAGCGCGCAACGCAATGCGCGCTCCTTTCGCTTCTCGTGAATCACGCGCCGGCAAGCTTATCAGCGCTCCGCCCGCAGCAAAATAGCGAAGGTGCGATAACCGCCATCGCAGTGTCGCGCCGATGGACTCAAAATGTGTATTTCGAGTGGAATTGCGCTGAAAAACCGTGCAAATCGCTCGAAACGGGCCAAGCGGGTTTCGTGGTCAGAGGCCGCGCGATTTGTTTGCTAGAATACTTGGCTCTGCCGGCTGACTCGGCGTTGGCGAACATCTGGCGGTCGCGAGATGCGCTCCCTTGTCTCGACATGGCGGCGCGTTTTCGAAGCCCGACATCGCACCCGGCGCGGCTCATGCAGAACTCATCCGGACCCGCGCAACCAGAACCGCGGAAGAACCGAACACCGAACACCCGAATACTCTAGGACGATTGAAGCCATGGCTAACGTAGTTGAAAACCTCGGCAAGCTCGAACGCCGCGTCACCATCTCGCTGCCGAAAGACACCGTGCAGAAGGAAGTGGACTCGCGCATCCGCCAGTTGGCCAAGACCGTGCGCATGCCGGGCTTCCGCCCGGGCAAGGTGCCGCTCAAGATGGTCACGCAGCAATACGGCGGTCAGGTCGAAGCCGAAGTGCTGAGCGACAAGGTCGGCAAGGAATTCTTCGACGTCACGCGCACCGAAAACCTGCGCGTCGCGGGCCAGCCGAGCTTTGCGCCGAAGGTCGAAGCCGCTGCGGAAGACTACGCATTCGACGCGACCTTCGAGGTGTATCCCGAAGTGAAGCTCGGCGACGTCGCCACCGCTGAAATCGAACGCACCGTCACGACCATTTCCGAAGCCGAAGTCGACCGTACGCTCGACATCCTTCGCAAGCAGCGCGTGCACTTCCACGCGCGCGGCGAAGGCGGCGAGCATGGCGACGGCGGCGCGGACACGGCGGCCAAGGAAGGCGACCGCGTCACGCTGGACTTCATCGGCAAGCTCGACGGCGTGCCGTTCGAAGGTGGCAGCGCGGAAGACTTCGCGTTCGTCTTGGGCGAAGGCCGCATGTTGCCGGAATTCGAACAAGCAGCGACCGGCCTGAAGGTCGGCGAAACGCGCGAGTTCGACCTTACGTTCCCCGAGGACTATCACGGCAAGGACGTCGCCGGCAAGACCGCGCAGTTCGCCGTCACCGTGAAAAAGATCGAGTGGCCGCATCTGCCGGAAATCGACGCGGAATTCGCGAAGTCGCTCGGTATCGAAGACGGCGATCTCACGAAAATGCGCGGCGAGATCAAGGACAACCTCGAGCGCGAAGCAAAGCGCCGCACGCAGCAGATCGTGAAGAATCAGGTCATGGACGCGTTGCTCAAGATTTCCGAACTCGACGTGCCGAAGGCGCTGATCGAACAGGACCAGGAACGTCTCGTCGAAATGGCGCGCCAGGATCTGCAACAACGTGGCGTGCCGAACGCTGCCGACGCACCGATCCCCGCCGAAATGTTCGCTGAACAAGCCGAGCGTCGCGTGAAGCTGGGCCTCGTGCTCGCAGAACTGGTGAAGGCCAACGAACTGCAGGCCAAGCCCGAGCAGATCCGCGCGGAAGTGGACGAATTCGCCAAGAGCTACGAAGACCCGAAGGAAGTCGTCCGCTGGTATTATTCGAATCAGCAGCGCCTCTCCGAAATGGAAGCGTACGTCGTTGAAAGCAACGTCGTCGATTTCGTTCTCGGCAAGGCCAAGGTGACCGACAAGGAAGTCAGCTTCGAGGAACTGGCCAGCGCAACGGCGCAAGCCTGACGCGTAGAGCCCGGGGGCGTGCGGGTCGTCGGACTGACGGCCCTCACGCCTTTTTTGCATTAAAGTTTGTGCGTACGCATGCCGTTCTACCGGATGCTCCTTCGTCGATCAGTATCCCTATTCCGAACAAGGAAATTGCATGACCTTTCGCGCTGAATTGCTCGACACACTGGCGTCCCACGCATCGCGGGACTTCGAAGCCCAGGCGCTCGGCCTCGTTCCGATGGTCGTGGAAACCAGCGGCCGCGGCGAGCGTGCCTATGACATCTATTCGCGCCTCCTGAAAGAGCGCGTGGTGTTTCTCGTCGGCGAAGTCAATGATCAGTCGGCGAATCTTGTCGTCGCGCAGTTGCTGTTTCTCGAGAGCGAAAATCCGGACAAGGACATCAGCCTCTACATCAATAGCCCGGGCGGCTCGGTTTCAGCCGGCATGGCGATCTACGATACGATGCAATTCGTCAAACCCGACGTCACCACGCTTTGCATGGGGCTCGCCGCAAGCATGGGCGCGTTCCTGCTGGCGTCGGGCGCTAAGGGCAAGCGCGTCGCGTTGCCGAATGCGCGCGTGATGATTCACCAGCCGCTGGGTGGCGCGCGTGGTCAGGCGTCGGACATCGAAATTCAAGCGCGGGAAATCCTGTACTTGAAGGAGCGTCTGAACCAATTGCTGTCGCATCACACAGGTCAGCCGGTCGAGCGCATTGCACGCGACACCGACCGCGACAACTTCATGTCGGGCGATGACGCGCAAGCGTACGGCATCGTTGACCAGGTTTTGCATAAGCGTCCTTAAGGCGTCCGGAACGACGCCGCGCCGGCTTCCACGAAACACGAAGCCGGCTGTTGCGAGTGGCGCATGCGGCGTCACGCGAAACGCGCCAAAACGCGCTTCGGACGGGCCACACAGGCGAAACTGCGTGGCCGGATCGAAGGGCGTATCATGTAACAAGAGTGTCCGGAGGCTCACACATTTATGGCGGACAAAAAAGGTTCCAGCAGCGAAAAGCTGCTGTATTGCTCGTTTTGCGGCAAGAGCCAGCATGAGGTGAAGAAGCTCATCGCTGGGCCGTCCGTGTTCATCTGCGATGAATGCATCGACTTGTGCAACGAGATCATTCGCGACGAAGCGGCCGGCGCGGCAGAAGAGGCCGGGCTGACCAAGTCCGACCTGCCGAGCCCGCAGGAAATCAGCGACATCCTCAATCAGTACGTCATCGGCCAGGAACGCGCGAAGAAAATTCTCGCCGTGGCCGTGTACAACCACTACAAGCGTCTCAAGCACCTCGACAAGAAAGACGAGATCGAGCTGTCGAAGAGCAACATCTTGCTGATCGGGCCGACCGGCTCCGGCAAGACGCTGCTCGCGCAGACGCTTGCACGCATGCTGAACGTGCCGTTCGTCATTGCCGACGCCACCACGCTGACCGAAGCCGGTTATGTCGGTGAAGACGTCGAAAACATCATCCAGAAGCTGCTGCAGAACTGCAATTACGAAGTCGACAAGGCGCAGCGCGGAATTGTTTATATCGACGAAATCGACAAGATCAGCCGCAAGTCGGATAACCCGTCCATCACGCGCGACGTGTCGGGCGAGGGCGTCCAGCAGGCGCTGCTGAAACTTGTCGAAGGCACGATGGCTTCGGTGCCGCCGCAAGGCGGGCGCAAGCATCCGAACCAGGACTTCATTCAGGTCGACACAACCAACATCCTGTTCGTTTGCGGCGGCGCGTTCGACGGGCTCGAGAAAGTCATTACCGATCGTACGGAAAAAACCGGCATTGGCTTTGGCGCGAGCGTGAAGAGCAAGCAGGATCGCGATGCCGGCGAAGTACTGCGGGATGTGGAACCGGAAGATCTGATCAAGTTCGGTCTTATTCCCGAACTGATCGGCCGTCTGCCGGTTGTGGCCACGCTCGGCAAGCTTGACGAAGCCGCGCTCGTGAAGATTCTGATCGAGCCGAAAAATGCGCTGGTAAAGCAATATCACAAGCTTTTTGCCATGGAACGCGTGGAACTGGAGATTCGTCCGGCGGCACTGCAGGCCATCGCGCAAAAGGCCATTCGTCGCAAGACGGGTGCGCGCGGGTTGCGTTCGATCTTGGAACAAGCGTTGCTCGATGTCATGTACGAGCTGCCGACCATGAAGGGCGTTTCGAAGGTGATCGTCGACGACAACACGATCGACGGCGACGGCAAGCCGTTGCTCATCTACGAAGACGCACCGAAAGTAGCAGGGTCGAACTGAAGCAGGCTGTGTCCCGGCGAAAGGCCGTTCATGGCAACGTGAACGGCCTTTGTTTATTTTTTCGGTTTATTGTGGACGTTACTGACCAGGTCGTCGACTAACGACTTTTCCCTTCCGATAAAGGCTTGCAATAGCTCTTAACGGCCTTACTTACGAACGAACCGATTCCATTAATGGGGAAATGAAATGTCAGGAACCCAACTCCTCCCGCAGGAACGCATCACGTTGCCGCTGCTCCCGCTGCGCGACGTAGTCGTTTTCCCGCATATGGTGATTCCGCTCTTCGTCGGGCGGCCCAAGTCGATCAAGGCGCTCGAAGCCGCGATGGAAGGTGGCAAGCACATCATGCTCGTCGCCCAGAAAACGGCGGCGAAGGACGAGCCGACCGAAAAGGACATGTACGAAGTAGGGTGTGTCGCCAACATCCTGCAAATGCTCAAGCTGCCGGACGGTACCGTGAAGGTGCTCGTCGAAGGCTTGCAGCGCGCAAAGACGCTGTCCATCGAAGAACAGGAAACGCAGTTTTCCTGCGATGTGATGCCGCTCGAACCCGACCACGCCGACAGCGCCGAGACTGAAGCGCTGCGTCGCGCGATCGTGTCGCAGTTCGATCAGTACGTGAAGCTCAACAAGAAGATTCCGCCCGAGATCCTGACGTCGCTGTCGGGCATCGACGAAGCGGGTCGTCTCGCGGACACCATCGCCGCGCATTTGCCGCTCAAGCTCGATCAAAAGCAGCACATCCTCGAGATGTTCCCTGTGATCGAACGCCTCGAGCATTTGCTCGCGCAACTCGAAGCTGAAATCGACATCCTTCAGGTCGAGAAGCGTATCCGTGGCCGCGTGAAGCGCCAGATGGAGAAGAGCC
The DNA here is from genome assembly GCF_031450875.1 of Caballeronia sp. LZ001. Taxonomy (NCBI): domain Bacteria; kingdom Pseudomonadati; phylum Pseudomonadota; class Betaproteobacteria; order Burkholderiales; family Burkholderiaceae; genus Caballeronia; species Caballeronia sp. LZ001. The sequence continues at coordinate 5,109,879 of NZ_JARTVX010000004.1, forward strand.
AGCGCGAGTATTACCTGAACGAACAGGTCAAGGCCATCCAGAAGGAATTGGGCGAAGGCGAGGAGGGTGCGGATCTCGAAGAACTCGAGAAGCGCATCACGGCCGCGCGCATGCCGAAGGAAGCCAAGAAGAAGGCGGACGCCGAGCTCAAGAAGCTCAAGCTCATGTCGCCGATGTCGGCGGAAGCCACTGTCGTGCGCAATTACATCGACACGCTTATTGGTCTGCCGTGGCGCAAGAAGAGCAAGGTCAACAACGACCTGACCAATGCCGAGCGCGTGCTCGACGAAGACCACTTCGGTCTGGAAAAGGTCAAGGAACGCATTCTCGAATATCTCGCGGTTCAACAGCGCGTGGAGAAAGTGAAGGCGCCGATTCTGTGCCTCGTCGGGCCTCCGGGCGTCGGCAAGACGTCGCTTGGGCAGTCCATCGCTCGCGCGACCAATCGCAAATTCGTGCGCATGGCGCTTGGCGGCGTGCATGACGAGTCCGAGATTCGCGGGCACCGTCGCACGTATATCGGTTCCATGCCCGGCAAGATTCTGCAAAGCCTGACCAAGGTCGGCGTGCGCAATCCGCTCTTCCTGCTCGACGAAGTCGACAAGATGGGGATGGATTTCCGCGGCGATCCTGCATCGGCGTTGCTCGAAGTGCTGGACCCGGAACAGAACCATACGTTCGCGGACCATTACATCGAAGTGGACTTCGACCTGTCGGACGTGATGTTCGTCGCGACGTCGAACTCGCTGAACATTCCGCCGCCGCTGCTCGACCGGATGGAAGTCATCCGCCTTTCGGGTTACACGGAAGACGAGAAGGTCAGCATTGCGCAGCGTTATCTGTTGCCGAAGCAAAAGCGCAATAACGGTCTGAAGGACGGCGAGATCGAAGTGGCGGAACAAGCCATCCGCGACATCATTCGCTACTACACGCGTGAAGCGGGCGTGCGTTCGCTCGAACGTGAAGTGTCGAAGATCTGCCGCAAGGTCGTGAAGATGCTGTTGCTGAAGAAGGCCGAAGGCGCGGTGAAGGTCGATGGCACGAACATCGACACCTTCCTCGGCGTGCGCAAATACGACTTCGGTCTGGCCGCGAAGGAAAACCAGATCGGTCAGGTGACGGGTCTTGCGTGGACGGAAGTCGGCGGCGATTTGCTGACGATCGAAGCGGCGGTCATGCCCGGCAAGGGCGGTGTGATCCGCACGGGTTCGCTCGGCGACGTGATGAAGGAATCTGTCGAAGCGGCGCGCTCGGTAGTGCGTTCGCGTTCGCGTCGTCTCGGTGTGTCGGACGAGGCCTTCGAGAAGAAGGACATCCACATTCACGTGCCCGAAGGTGCGACGCCGAAGGACGGTCCGTCCGCCGGTATCGCCATGACGACGGCGCTGGTTTCTGTGCTGACCGGTATTCCGGTTCGCGCGGATGTCGCGATGACGGGCGAAATCACGCTGCGCGGCGAAGTGCTGCCTATCGGCGGGTTGAAGGAGAAGCTGCTGGCGGCGCATCGCGGCGGCATCAAGCTCGTGCTGATCCCTGAAGAAAACACCAAGGATCTGGCCGACATTCCGGACAACGTGAAGAACGCCATCGAGATCATTCCGGTTCGCTGGATCGATCGCGTATTGGAACTGGCGCTCGAACGCGCGCCGGCACCGTTGCCGGAAGAAGAAGCCAAGCCGCCAGTGGCCGCTGAAGCGAAGAAAGATGGTCCGGCTGTCGGCGAGTTCGTGAAGCACTGAGCACGCTTCATTGACGCTGTCGCACTTACGGCCCAAGTCGTAAAAAAAGACCCCGCAGGTTCACGCTTGCGGGGTCTTTTTGTTTGCGTCGACGAATTCGAGCAGTGCTTCCAAAGCAGATGAAATCAGGCGCAACCCTCGTTGACACTCCCGTTTCGGCTGCGTTTAATGGCCGCGCATCGAATCGAAAAATCGATGCTGCTCGTTTCGATGCGAAACGACATCGACCACATCGTGCCATTACAGATTCGGGGATCACAATGAACAAGACTGACCTGATCGACCATATCGCGGAGCAAGCCGATCTTTCCAAGGCGGCAGCGGGGCGTGCACTCGAAGCCGTGATCGGCGGCGTGAGCGCGACCTTGAAAAAGGGCGGAACGGTGACGCTCGTGGGGTTCGGAACCTTTGCCGTGGGCAAGCGCGTGGCGCGTACGGGACGCAATCCGCGCACGGGCGCGGCCATCAAGATCAAGGCGGCCAAGGTGCCGAAATTTCGGCCTGGCAAAGCGCTGAAGGATGCGCTAAACTAGCGGACTCGCTGGATACGGCAACTCTTACATGAGCTGCTAGTCAGCGCGGAGTAGCAAAAAGCAGCAACGCTTGAATCGCGGAACGGGTGCTTAGCTCAGTTGGTAGAGCGGCGCCCTTACAAGGCGTAGGTCGGGAGTTCGAGCCTCTCAGCACCCACCAGTTTCCGGTTCACAGCAGTTAGGGTTGAGCATCAAGCAAGGAGCGGTAGTTCAGTTGGTTAGAATACCGGCCTGTCACGCCGGGGGTCGCGGGTTCGAGTCCCGTCCGCTCCGCCAGGATCGACTGAAAGAGTCCCGCAAGTCACAAGCTTGCGGGACTTTCTCTTTTCCGCTTCTTGATTAAGATTCCGAAGCAATTTACAGCGTCGACGCGTCTCGTGCATTGCCAAATTTGCAGGCATTGCGATAATGCCGCCGAATCTTCCGCATGAACGGTTAAGCCTTTGAGTACGAAGGATTTTCCGCTTCCTGGAACATAGATGGACCACCAAACGCGGCTCCCACCGGAAGCCTTACACCCCGACTTGTCGCCTTTTCCCCTCGCGCTGTTGTAATATCGAGCGTTTTGTTCTAACCACGCAGCGCTACGCATGCTCGACTTCTTCCGTAATCACCAGCGCCTGATGATGGCCCTGCTGATCCTGATCATCGTGCCGGGTCTCGGCATTGTCGGGATTCAGGGTTTCAGCAACTTTTTCGACGAAAGCGCTTACGTCGCCAGCGTGAACGGTCACAAGATCACGCGCCCCGAATTCGATAACGCCTTCCGCCAGCAAGTGGATCGCGCGCGCTCCATGCTGGGCGCTCAGTTCGACGCCCGCATGTTCGACACGCCCGAAGCGCGCGCCGCCATGGTCGACAGTCTCGTGCAACAGCGCGCGCTGTCGGACGAGACGCAACGCCTGCATCTGACCGCATCCGACGACGCCGTGCGTCGCGCGCTGCTGTCCGATCCGATCGTCGCGTCGCTGCGCAAGCCCGATGGCTCCGTCGACATCGAGCGTTACAAGGAAATGCTCGCCATGCAGGGCATGACGCCCGCGCAGTACGACGAGCGCATGCGCTACACAATCGCAAATCAGCAGATCCCGGCAAGCATTCAGGAGTCTTCGTTCACCTCGAAGTCGCTCGCGCAGAGCCTGACCGAATTGTCCGAGCAGCGTCGCGCGGTGCAGGGCATGTCGCTGCGCGCGGCGGATTACGCCGCGAAAGTTCAACCCACCGACGCGCAACTGCATTCGTACTACGACGCGCATCGCAATGACTTTGCCACGCCCGAGACCGCGACCATTCAGTACCTCGTGCTGTCGCCGTCCACGCTCGCGGCGGCATCGAAGCCGAGCGACGCCGATCTCAAGAAGTTCTACGACGACAACATCCAGCGCTACCGCACGGAAGGTCAGGTGCGCGCGAGTCACATCCTCGTGAACGCGCCGAAGGACGCCAGCGCGGCCGACAAGGCGAAGGCGAAGCAGAAGGCCGAACAATTGCTCGCGCAAGTAAAGGCGCATCCCGATCAGTTCGCGCAAGTAGCGGAGAAGAATTCGGAAGATCCGGGCTCGGCGTCGAAGGGCGGTGACCTCGGTTACTTCGCGCGCGGTCAGATCGCGGGCGGCAAGGCTTTCGACGACGCCGCGTTCAACCTGAAAAAGGGCGAAGTGAGCGATATCGTCGAGTCGGACTTCGGTTACCACATCATTCAGGCAACGGACGTCAAGCCGTCGGTTACGCAGTCGTTCGACGAAGTGAAGGAAGCGCTCGCCAAGGACTACGCCGCGCAACAGGGCAGCAAAGGCTTTGCAGAAGCAGCGCAAGGCTTCACCGACACCGTCTACGAACAGGCGAAGTCGCTGCAGCCCGCGGCCGACAAATACAAGCTCACGGTTCAGACCGCTACGGTCGGTCCGAAGCTCAACACGCAATTGCCGCAGGACAATCCGCTCAACAATGCGAAGTTTCTGGCGGCCGTGTTCTCACCGGACTCGGTGAAAGATCACAACAACACCCAAGCCGTCGATGCAGGCAACAACACGCTGATCGCCGCGCGTGTGACCGACTACAAGGCTTCGACCGTTCCCGCGTTCGACGCCGTGAAGGACGCGGTACGCACGAAGGTCGTCGCGCAAGACGCAGCTGCGATGGCGCTCAAGGAAGGCCAGACGAAGCTTGCCGATCTGCAGAAATCGAAGTCGACCGATGGCTTCACGTCACCGATCATCGTCTCGCGCAACGACGCGCAGGGCTTGCCGCCTGCCGCGTTGAGCGCGATCTTCAAGGCGGATGCCTCGAAGTTGCCCGCGTACGTCGGCGTCGACCTCGGCACGGACGGCTATGCGATCTATCGCGTCAACGGTATCGAGAAAGCCAACGCGGTGGCCGCGGATCGTCTCGCCGGCGCGCAGCAGCAGATCGCGCAGGTCTATGCTCAAGCCGAGATGGAAGCGTATATCGACTCGTTGAAGGCGCGCTCGAAGGTCAAGCTGAGTCAGGCGCCGGTGCCTGCGGCCAATCAATAAGAAGCAGTAAAACGTCAGTCGCACAAAAAAGCCCCGTGTCCGAAAGGACGCGGGGCTTTTTCATTGCTGCCCGATGTAACCAGCAACAGTGTCCTTACAGGCAAGCCTGAATGTCGCCCGTCGCCTGGCTGCCAGCGGCACCCGATGCGCGGAAACCCACCCACGAGCCCGGACCGGACCACTTCGGACGCACCACGGCAGCCGCGCCATTCGGCGGCTGCTGACCCGGCACATAGACATCGACGGCCTGATCGTTGGCAAGCGTATCTTGCGACACGACTTGTTGTTGCGTCTTGTCAGCCCATGCATGCGAGACGCATTCGGCGACCGCCTTGACCGGCTTGTCGCTCATGCCGACTTGCTGCACGCCTGCGGGCGGTTGAGCGGCACATGCCGAAATCGCGATGGTCAATGCAACCAGAGGGAAGTATTTCACGTGACCTCCTTGTAGAGCGCTCTCTTGCGAGCGGGGTTATAAGAGTTACGCGAAAGTCTCAGATAACTGAATCTTGGCCGTGTTCCGCGTTTGTTGGAAAAGCTGTCGCGGCTGGCGTCTTCGTTGTTACGACGCACTTGCGCCCAGCAAGGGTTTCAAGCTTGGCCAGACGTTTTCTAATAGCAATGGCTGGGCCTGCACCGTCGGATGAATCTGGTCCGACTGGAACATCGTCGGCTTGTTTTCGATCCCGGCAAGCAGGAAAGGGACGAGCGCCACGTTCTTGTCCTTGGCGATGCGTTCATAGATGGCGTGGAACTTTTGCGAATAGTCGGGGCCGTAATTGGGCGGAACGTACATGCCGATGAGTAAAACCTTCGCATGCGCCGCCTGCGATGCCTCGACTATTCCACGCAGATTTGTCTCGGTGGTGGCAAGCGGCACGCCGCGCAAGGCATCGTTCGCGCCGAGTTCCACGACTACCACCGCCGGCTTGATACGCGTGAGCACGGCGGTCAATCGCGCGCGTCCGCCGCTCGTGGTGTCGCCGCTGATGCTCGAATTGGCGACGCTATAATCGAGACGCTCTTTCGCAAGCCTTTGGCGCAGCAGATTGACCCAGCCGGTATCGCGAGGCAATCCGTATTCGGCGGAAAGGCTGTCGCCGAGCACGACGATTGCAGGCTTGTTCGTCGCTGCGTCTTGTGCATGCAGCGCGGAACTTGCCGCAAGCATTGTCAAGGCGACGCAAGCACGCGCGCTCCAGTTCTTTTTCAGGGTGTCCATGCAAAACAATATCGAGCCGGTCATCGAAGTTCGGGGTTTAAGCAAGCGGGTGAAGGACGCAACGGGCGAGCTCACGATACTCGATCAGATCGATCTGTCCATCGCGAAGGGCAGCAGCGTGGCGATCGTCGGGGCATCGGGCTCGGGCAAGTCGACACTGCTCGGCCTGCTCGCGGGTTTGGACAGCGCGAGCGCGGGCTCGGTTCGTTTATTGGGCAAGGAGCTTTCCACGCTCGATGAAGACCAGCGCGCCGCGCTCAGAAGCGGCGCGGTCGGTTTCGTGTTCCAGTCGTTCCAGTTGATGCCGCATCTCACCGCGCTCGAGAACGTCATGCTGCCGCTCGAACTGCGCGCGGAGTTGCCGCACGATCAGATTGCCGCGCGCGCGCGCTCGCTGCTCGATCAGGTCGGTCTCGCGCAACGCACGGCGCATTATCCCAAGCTGCTGTCCGGTGGCGAACAGCAACGCGTGGCGTTGGCGCGCGCCTTCGTCACGCATCCGGCGGTGCTGTTCGCCGATGAACCCACCGGCAGCCTCGACGCCGCCACGGGCTATGCCATCATCGATCTCATGTTCGCGATGAACGAACGCAACGGCGCGACGCTCGTGCTCGTCACGCACGACGTCGAACTCGCCGAACGTTGCGATGCCACCGTGACGATCGAAGCAGGGCGGCTCGTCAATGGCCTGAGCGTATAAAAAAGCCCGCATCGACCGATGCGGGCCGATGCGGGCTTTAACGACGCAACCAGCCGTCAGTACTTCAAGGCCTTGCGTGCGCGCTCGATCAACGCGGAGGTCGAGGCATCGTGCTTCTTCGGATCGGTGCTCGCGGCGATGATATCCGCCTCGACCACCTTGCCGAGAATCTTGCCGAGTTCCACGCCCCACTGATCGAACGAGTTCACGTCCCACACCGCGCCCTGCACGAGCACCTTGTGTTCGTACAGCGCGATAAGCGCGCCGAGCGCCTCGGGCGTGAGCGCATCGAGAATGATGGTCGTGGTCGGCCGATTCCCCGGAAAGCTCAAATGCGTGGCAAGTTCTTCCTTGCCCGGGCCCGCGACCTTCTTCGCCTCTTCGAGCGTGCGGCCAAGCATCAGCGCTTCGCTTTGCGCGAAGCAGTTGGCGAGCAGCTTCGCATGGTGATCGACGAGCGGATGCTCAGGCGTGAGCACGGCGATGAAATCGATCGGGATGATGGTCGGCCCTTGATGCAGCATCTGGAAAAACGCGTGCTGGCCGTTCGTGCCGGGCTCGCCCCAGATCACGGCAGCGGTCGGGTAATCGACCATGCCGCCTGCTAGCGTCGCCGACTTGCCGTTGCTTTCCATCTCCAGTTGCTGAAGATACGAAGGCAGATAGTGCAGCGCCTGCGAATAAGGCGCGATCAGATCGCTCTGCGAGCCGAAGAAGTTGCGATACCAGATGCCGATCATGCCCATCAGCACGGGCAGATTCTTGTCGAGCGGCGCTTCGCGGAAGTGTTGATCCATCGCGTACGCGCCTTCCAGCAGCGCGTCGAAGTTCTTCGGTCCGACCGAGATCACGATGGACAGGCCCACCGCCGACCACAGCGAATAGCGCCCGCCGACCCAGTCCCACATCTCGAAGACGTTTTCTTTCGCGATGCCGAACTTGACCACTTCCGCCGGGTTCGCCGAGACGCCGACGAAGTGCTTCGAAAGCTCGCTTTCCGGGCAGCCCTGCTTCAAGAACCAATCGCGCATGGAGTGCGCGTTGGTCATGGTTTCGAGCGTCGTGAAGGTCTTGGAGACGATGATCGCGAGCGTCTCTTCGGCATCGACTTGCTGGAGCACGTTCCAGAGATCGGCGCCATCGACATTGGAGACGAAATGCGTGTCGAGTTCTTTCGATGCCAGATGATGCAGCGCGTGCACGACCATCTTCGGCCCGAGGTCCGAGCCGCCGATGCCGATGTTCACCACATGGCGGATACGCTTGCCGGTATAGCCGGTCCACGAGCCGTCGCGGACCTTGTCGGCGAACGCGGCCATTTTCGCGCGCTCGGCGCGGACCTGTTCGGCGAAGGGCGCGTCGTCGGTTTGCGCGCGCAGCGCCGTATGCAGCACCGCGCGATGTTCCGTGATATTGACGATATCGCCCGCGAACATGGCGTCGCGGCGCTCGATCACCTTCGCCTCTTCGGCGAGTTGAATGAGCAGCTTGAGCGTGGCGTCGGTGATGCGGTTCTTGGAGAAGTCGATGCTGATACCGCCGCCGTCGAACGTGAAGCGCTCGGCGCGCGTGGGCGCGGTGTCGTTTTGCGGCGCGAACCAGTCGCGCAGGCGCTCGCCGGACATGGCATCGTAGTGCGATTGGAGCGCCGACCAGGCGGGTAGCGATTTGAGCGTCATAACGGTTCGATAGTCCTGAGTGACAAAGGAAACGTTCGTGCAAAGGCGGCTTGGCGGGTGGCGTCAGTCAGTTCGTGAACGCGACCAGCGGTGCCGCGGATGCTCGAATGTAAGAAGCAAGAGGCAGTATAGCGACGATGCATGAACGAATGCTTGCAAGGCGTCATCGCGGCGCCGTGCAAGCCTCGCGCGAATCAGGCGCGCTGCTGCCGTTTATAGAAGCGCCGATTGATGAGACTGCGCACGGCAGGCGCAAGTTCGCCCGCCGTCAGTCCCGCAGGCCCGGTGCCTTCGCTCGCCAGATGCTCGGCGGCCTGCCCGTGAAAGTACACGCCTGCCAGCGCCGCCTCATACGCAGGCAACTTTTGGGCGAGCAATGCTCCGATCAATCCGCCGAGCACGTCGCCGGTGCCGCCGGTGGCGAGTCCTGCGTTTCCGGTCGGATTGATGGCGACGCGGCCATCCGGCGACGCGATGACCGTGCCCGAGCCTTTCAGCACGATGACCGCCGAATAACGCGTTGCCAACCGACGCGCGGCCGCGATGCGGTCCGCCTGAACCGCCTTTGCATCGGTTTGCAAGAGCCGCGCGGCTTCTAGCGGATGCGGCGTGAGCACGCACGGATTGCCCCTGGCGCCGCGTCCCGCGACTTCTGCGGCGAGGGCGTCGTCTTTCGAGACGAGATTTAGCGCATCGGCGTCGAGCAGCTTGGCGACGTCGAGCTTCAGGACATCGGCGAGCACTTTTCTCGCGCGGTCGCTCTTGCCCATGCCGCAGCCGATCGAAAGCGCGTCCATCTTTTCGAGCGCGAAGTCGTCGACGTGATGCAGCATCAGTTCGGGATGCGGCGGATCGTAGGACGGCGCACCTTCGCCTAGAAACGCCACGTTGACCTTGCCCGCGCCACCGTAGAGCGCCATGCGCGCGGCGAGGATGGGCGCGCCGCACATGCCGGTATCGCCGCCAATCACGGCAAGCGTGCCGAATGTGCCCTTGTTGGTCGCATTGTCGCGCGGCGGCATGTGGGCCGCGAAAAGGGCCGGCACGTTGAGCACGATGGAAGGCGCGGCGGGCGGCTCGATGTCGAGCGTTGCGACATGCAGCGTGCCGCACAGATCGCGGCCTTCCGCCGTGAAATGGCCCGGCTTCGCGCCGATGAACGTGATCGTCTCGTTCGCGCGCACGCTTGCGCCGCCCGCGACGGGTGCGCCGGTGTCGCTGTCGAGACCGCTCGGGACGTCGAGCGCGAGCACTCGGCCATAGTCGCGGCTGTCGGCATCGCGCGCGCTTTGCGACAGACGTGTCGCGATGTCGGCGAACACGCCGTCCAGCACCCGTGTCAGGCCGATGCCGAACATGCCGTCGATCAGCCAGCCGAATTCATCGAACGATGCGGGGACTTCGGTGTCGATCGTCACGCCTGCGGCACGCGCTGCTTCGAGCGCCCAGCGGGCGTCGTCGGGCTTGACCTCGACCGGCATGCAAACGCGCACCGTCACTCCCGCGCGGTGAAGCCGCTCAGCCATCACGAGCGCATCGCCGCCGTTGTTGCCGGGGCCGGCGACGATCCAGACGGGCTTCTTCGTATGAAGGTCGCGCGTATCGAGCAGAAGCTGTGCGGCGGCGGCGCCTGCGCGGGCCATCAGCGTGTGAGGCGGCAGCGCGGCAGCGGCGCGCGCTTCGAGCGAACGCAGCTCCGTGAGCGTCAGGAGCGCAAGGGCATCGTCGCGGGGCGTGAAGTAGGGCGGTCGGGGATCGGTCATGTCGACGATGATAGGCGTGCAGCGAACATTGCGCCGATTCGCACCGTTCGTGCCTGAAGCAGGTGGCGATTCGGCTCGACCAGGATCGCAAGTTTCGTGAGTCGCTCAAAGACGCGCGCGGCTCGCACAAACCGAATGCCAAGCCGACGCAGCCACTAGCACCGCAGCACGCGAGAGCACGGACGCGCGCTCTTCAAAACCGCTCGATACTCAATGCCGCAAGTGTCTGTTCCGGAACCTCGGGCGTCACATCGGACAGGAGGTCCGCCACCACCTTCGCCGACCCGCACGCGAGCCCCCAGCCCGCCGGACCATGCGCCGCGTTCACGAACACACGCGGATGCCGTGTCGCGCCGACTGCCGGCAGGCCATCGGCGGAGAAGAGGCGCAGGCCTTCCCACGGACGCGCGGCCGAGACGCGTCCCGCGCCCGGAATCCAGTCGTGCGTGCCCTGACCGAGCACGTCGAGGGCACGACGGGCGAGGCTCGCATCGAGCGGCTTGTCGGCCTTGGATGCGCTCTGGAATACGCCCGCGCCCGCCACGCGCAGACGCTGGTTCACACGTGTCATCGTGATGCGCTTCATCGAATCGACGACCGTCAGATGCGGCGCGCGCTCTTCGTAGGCAATCGGCGCGGTGAGCGTATGCATGCGCAGCGGATACAGCCACGGCGTGGACTTCCTGACGAGCGCGGGCGTCTCGGCTCCCGCCGCGACCACGACGGCGTCCGCCGTGATCAACTCGACATTTTCGTTGCGCTTGTTGCGGCTCGCGTCCGGATCGGCGAGTTCGACGGCCGCGCGCTTATCGTCCAGACGCAGCGCCGTTACCGTGCGATTCATGCGGAACTGCACGCCGCCGTCTTCGAGCACCTGCTTCAGTTGCTTGGTGAAGAGCGGGCAATTGGCCGTGCGCTCCTCGGGCAGCAAAACGCCGCCCGCGAATTCGGGATATTCGGGCACCGAATGCTCCGCCGCGACGCATTCCTCAGGCGTCAGCACGCGATGCGGCACCTTGAACTGCCGCAACAGATCGATGGCCGGCTGCGCTTCCTCCAGTTCGCGCGCGTGACGAAACACGTGCAGCATGCCGCGCCGCTGTTCGAATTCGAGTTGCAGTGCGCTCTCGATTTCCGCGACGGTACGGCGCGACAACGCGACGAGCGGTTCCAGCAACGCATATTGCGCCGCGAACGCGTCCGGCTCGCGCAGCATGGCGAGTTGTTTCAGAAAATCGCGCACGGCGCTATGAAAGCCGGTCTTCACGACCATGCCGTTTTGCTTCGCGCGGTTCGACGACATGAAGGTCGGTCCGAACCAGACATCGAGCGGAGAGGGCAGAAGCGCGCCGCCCTGGCCATAAGTGGCGCCTTGGGCGACGGTCGCGTAGCGCTCGACCACGCAGACGCGATGCCCGGCCGCATGCAACTGGTAAGCGGTGGCGATGCCGGCGATTCCTCCGCCGATAACGATGACATCCATGACTTTTTTGCCCGAAGGCGCGAACTTGCGCCGCATACCGCGCCGCAAGCTCGGGCGCGCCGCGCATGTCGACGATGAGACGGCGGGCGCGGCAGACTCGCCACACCCGAAGAAAGCGCGCCATGATAGCGCCAAATGAGCCGCGCCGGGACCATAGGTGCCAGATCGCAGCATGTCCGTCGCGAACGTTTCTGCACTGCGTACACTGCAGGATCGATTTCAGGATAAGCCATGCGTCACGTTTGCGGCGGGATGCGCACGCGCGACGGGCAATGGCGCCGGTCGGGCCGGCCGAATTTGAGACGCATCCGGGGTATAATCGCGGTCTTCCTTTCGCCTCACGTCGCTCATCCACGCTCGTGGCCGTTTCCGGCGTTTCGAGCGCGGCACCTAGCGGCACACAGACGTCATCGACGCACCGTCACAATGGCCCACTTCTCGTGTTTCCCCGGCGCTTCGGCCCTCTCCGATTTCCGTCAGACCCGCCTCCTCGAGACGCTCGCGCGCATCGACGCGAACATCGTCGGCGTGCGCGGCCAGTTTCTGCACTTCGTGAATTCGGTCGAACCGCTTTCCGATGAGGACAGCAACCGCATCCACGCGCTGATGCACTACGGTGCGCCGCTCGAAGAAGGCAAGGGACGCGGCCACGCCGAAACGTTTCTGGTCGTGCCGCGTTTCGGCACGGTGTCGCCGTGGGCGAGCAAGGCGACCGACATCGCACATCATTGCGGCCTCACGCAAGTGCGGCGTATCGAGCGCGGCGTCGAATACACGGTCGTCCTGAAGAGCGGTCTGCTCGGCGGCAGGAAAACCCTGTCGGACGAAGCGCGCGCCGCCGTTGCCGACGCGTTGCACGACCGCATGACCGAAAGCGTCGCGGCCTCGCGCGATCAGGCGCTGCATCTCTTCGACGAACTGCCCGCCAAGCCTTTGCAGACGGTCGATATCATCGGCGCCGGGCGTTCGGCGCTCGAAGCGGCCAACGCGGAACTGGGCCTCGCGCTCGCGGAAGACGAGATCGTCTATCTCGTCGATGCCTTCAAAAGCCTCAACCGCAATCCGACCGACGTCGAACTGATGATGTTCGCGCAGGCCAACAGCGAACATTGCCGCCACAAGATTTTCAACGGCGAATGGACCATCGACGGCGAGAAGCAGGATCTGTCGCTCTTCGCCATGATCCGCAACACCGAGAAGCTGAATCACGAAGGCACGATCGTCGCGTACTCGGACAACTCGGCGATCATGGCGGGCGGCGTCGCGGAGCGCTGGTTTCCGCGCGGCGAGAGCGAGCAGTATCAGCGCAAGGTCGAGTTGACGCACACGCTGATGAAGGTCGAAACGCATAATCACCCGACCGCGATCTCGCCGTTCGCGGGCGCGGCAACGGGCTCGGGCGGCGAAATCCGCGACGAAGGCGCGACCGGTCGCGGCGCGCGTCCGAAAGCCGGTCTCGCGGGCTTCACGGTATCGAACCTCGATTTGCCCGATGCGCGTCAGAAGTGGGAAAACGCCCGCGATGCCGCCACGCCGCTCGTCTCGCGCAATCCGTCGGAAACGCATGAGGCGTATGGCCGGCCGGATCGCATTGCGTCGCCGTTGCAGATCATGATCGACGGCCCCATCGGCGCGGCGGCATTCAACAACGAATTCGGCCGTCCGAACCTGGGTGGCTACTTCCGCACCTTCGAGCAGAACGTCGCGGGCCGCGTGCGCGGCTATCACAAGCCGATCATGATCGCGGGCGGCATCGGCAATATCTCGGACCAGCACACGCACAAGAACGATCTGCCGGCGGGCACGCTGCTGATCCAGATCGGCGGACCGGGCATGCGCATCGGCATGGGCGGCGGCGCGGCGAGTTCGATGGCCACGGGCGCGAACACCGCCGAGCTGGACTTCGATTCCGTGCAGCGCGGCAATCCTGAAATTCAACGCCGCGCGCAGGAAGTCATCAACTCGTGCTGGCAACTGGGCGAGCACAACCCCATTCTGTCGATTCACGACGTCGGCGCGGGCGGCATTTCGAATGCGTTCCCCGAACTCGTCGATGGCGCGGGCAAGGGTGCGCGCTTCGAACTGCGTAAGGTACAACTCGAGGAAAGCGGACTGTCGCCGCGCGAAATTTGGTCGAACGAAGCGCAAGAGCGCTATGTGCTGGCCATCGCGCCCGCCGATCTGCCGGCCTTCGAGGCAATCTGCGAGCGTGAACGCTGCCCGGTGGCAGTGGTCGGCTTGGCGACGGACGAGCGCGACCTCGAACTCATCGACGATGAAAACGAAGGTCAGGAACCCGTCGACATGCCGATGGATGTGCTGCTCGGCAAGCCGCCGAAAATGCATCGCGACGTTGCGCGCGAACATCCGAGCTTCACGCCGGTCGATGTCACCGGCCTGCAGCTTTCGGAAGTCGCCGTCGATGTGCTCAAGCACCCGACCGTCGCGAGCAAGTCGTTTCTCATCACCATCGGCGACCGTTCGGTGGGCGGCACGACGGCGCGCGACCAGTTCGTGGGCCCGTGGCAAGTGCCGGTGGCCGATTGCGCCATCACGACCATGGACTACGCGGGCTATCGCGGCGAAGCCATGACGATGGCCGAGCGCACGCCGCTCGCCATCATCGACGCACCCGCATCCGGCCGCATGGCAGTGGGCGAAGCAGTGACGAATATCGCTGCCGCGCCGATCGAATCGTTGAGCAAGCTCAAGCTCTCCGCCAACTGGATGGCCGCGTGCGGCAGCGCGGGCGAAGACGCGGCGCTCTACGACACGGTGAAGGCCATCGGCATGGAACTGTGCCCGGCGCTCGGCATCAGCATTCCGGTCGGCAAGGATTCGCTGTCGATGCGCACCAAGTGGCAGGACGCACGCGGCGGCTCACGGGAAGTGGTGTCGCCGGTGTCGCTCATCATCTCGGCGTTCGCGCCGGTCGAGGACGTGCGCCGTCAACTCACGCCGCAACTCGTCGCGGATGCCGATACGGTGCTGATCGCCATCGATCTGGGGCGCGGGCGCAATCGCATGGGCGGCAGCATCCTCGCGCAAGTGACGCAGCAAGTGGGCGATGCCGTGCCCGACGTCGACGATCCCGAAGACCTCAAGCGCTTCTTCGCGTCCATTCAGGCGCTCAACGCCGACGGCAAGCTGCTTGCCTATCACGACCGCTCGGACGGCGGCCTGTGGGCGACGGTCTGCGAGATGGCGTTCGCGGGGCACGTGGGCGTGTCGCTCAACGTCGACATGCTGACACTCGATGCCGACCACGAATCCGATTACGGCGACGCGAAAGACTGGACCAAGCAGACGAGCGGCCGGCGCGACGACCGCACGATCCGCGCGCTGTTCACGGAAGAACTCGGCGCGGTGGTGCAAGTGCGCGCGGCGGATCGCGATGCCGTGCTCGGCGCGTTGCGCGGGCATGGTTTGTCGGCGTGCGCGCATGTCATCGGCAAGCCGAACGAGCGCGACACGGTCGAGATCTATCGCGACGCGAAGAAGATTTTCGATGCGCCGCGTACCGAGTTGCAGCGCGCATGGAGCGAGGTGAGCTGGCGCATCGCGCGTCTGCGCGACAACCCCGCTTGTGCCGACGCCGAATACGACGCATTGCTCGATGCCGCCGATCCCGGCTTGTCGCCCGTGTTGACCTTCGATCCGGCGGAAGACGTCGCCGCGCCGTTCATCGCGACGAACACGCGTCCGCGCGTGGCGATCCTGCGCGAGCAGGGCGTGAACTCGCATCTCGAAACCGCGTATGCATTCGACCGCGCGGGCTTCGATGCGCATGACGTACATATGAGCGATCTGCTCGAAGGCCGCGCGACACTCGCCGACTTCGCGGGCGCGGTGGCGTGCGGCGGCTTCTCGTATGGCGACGTGCTGGGTGCGGGCGAAGGCTGGGCCAAGACCATTCGCTTCAACCCGCGTCTTTCCGATATGTTCGCCGCCTTCTTTAGCCGCGCCGATACCTTCGCGCTCGGCATCTGCAACGGCTGCCAGATGATGTCGAACCTGGCGTCAATCATCCCCGGCGCCGAGGCGTGGCCCAAGTTCACGCGCAACAAGTCCGAGCAGTTCGAAGCGCGCTTCTCGCTCGTGGAAGTGGAGAGTTCGCCGTCGATCTTCTTTAGCGGCATGGAAGGCTCGCGCATTCCGGTGGCGGTCGCGCATGGTGAAGGTTTCGCCGATTTCTCGCAACAGGGCGATGCCGCGAAGGCACTCGTCGCCATGCGTTTCGTCGATCATCACGGCCGCGCGACGGAGCAGTATCCGTTCAACCCGAACGGCTCGCCGCAAGGCATCACGTCGGTCACGACGCCCGACGGCCGCTTCACCGTTTTGATGCCGCATATGGAGCGCGTGCATCGCAATGTGCAAATGAGCTGGACACCGGATGACTGGACCACTGACGGCAGTCCGTGGCTGCGCGTGTTTCAGAACGCGCGGCGGTTCATGGGGTGAGGTTCGGTTGTATCGGTGGGATGAGAGCACCCCGAAGTGGTTTTTCGGGGTGTTTTTTTGCCGATTGCAGACACGCACCGAAAACGACAAAGCCGCCCGAAGGCGGCTTTGTCCGACAGCGACGAAGGGCGATCAGCGCTCTTACTTCACCACTGCCTTCTTCCGCAACCCTTCCTCGAACGCCTGCAGCTTCTCTTGCTGAATCTGCTGCGCGATCTGCGCTTTCACTTGTTCCAGCGGCGGCGGGGCGACGTCGCGGGTATCGTCCAGACGGATGATGTGCCAGCCGAATTGCGTCTTCACCGGCTGCGGCGTTACTTCACCCTTCTTGAGCTTCTCGGCGGCGGCGCCGAATTCCGGCACGTAGGCTTGCGGCGCGGACCAGTCTAGATCGCCGCCGTTCTTGCCCGATCCCGGGTCCTTCGAGTATTGCTTCGCCAAGTCCTCGAAGCTCGCGCCGCCCTTGATCTTCGCGATCAAGTCCTTCGCCTGCGCTTCACTTTCTACGAGGATGTGATGCAGATGCAGTTCCTTGCCACCGCCCGTCTGCTTCACGAGTTGCTCGTAGCGCGCCTGGATCTCGGCGTCGGTCGGCGTGTTCTTCTTGACGAAGTCTTCGATCATCGCGCGCAGCACGACCGTCTGTTGCGCGACCGCGATCTGCGCCTTCACGTCGGGACGCATGGGCAGGCCTTCGCGCGACGCTTCCTGCATCAGGATTTCGCGGTTGATGAGTTCCTCGCGCACCGCCTGTTGCAATTGCGGCGAATCCTGCTGACCCTGCTGGACGAGTTGCTTCACGAGCGCATCGGCGCGCGACGTGGGAATCGGCGTGCCATTGACGACGGCGATGTTCTGCGCAAACGCGGGAGCCGCGGCGAACGCAGCCAGCAAGACCCAGACGCGGGTTTTTTTCAAAGTCATCGGAGGTTCCTAACTGAGCAACGAGCGACCTCGAAAGGCGCTTGATTGAGAGGTTGATCTGGAAGAAGCTGAGTGATTCGACACGCGGGAGAGGCGAGGCAAAAGCGCGGCAATCAGGCGCCAAAGCCCGCGCGGAGTCTATTCGAATTGTTCTGCGAACTCTTGCGGCGTATAAGCCCGAATGGCCAGCGCGTGCACGCCATGCTGCATTTCCGCGGCCAGCGCATCATACACCAGTCGATGCCGCGCCACTCGCGCGCGGCCCGCGAAGCATTCGGCGATGACCGTGACCGTGTAATGACTGCCCGAAGCCGCGCCGGCATGCCCGGCATGCGCCGCGCTGTCGTCTTCGATATGCACGGTTTGCGGTTCGAGCGCCGCTTCGAGGCGCGCTTCGAGATGCGCGATCTTGTCGGCCGCGCTCGCGTTCGGAAAATCGAAGGAAGCGTTCATTGACCATCCTCCTTCATGTATTTGGCGAGCCAGAAGCTTTGCGCGACGATAAACGCCACGAGACACCCCGTCGCGCCGAAGAGTTTGAAGTTGACCCATTGGTCCGTGGTGAAGTGAAACGCCACCACGAGATTGACGATACCGAGCAGCGCGAAAAACACCGCCCACGCCACGTTCAATTGTCCCCACACGCGATGCGGCAGGACGATCTGCTTGCCCATCATCGCTTCGATGAGGTTCTTTTTGAAGCCGAGTTGCGCGACGATCAGCGCCACGGCGAAGAGCCAGTAAAGCGCGGTGGGCTTCCATTTGATGAAGGTATCGTTGTGCAGCACGAGCGTCGCGCCGCCAAACACCACGACCACGCCGAGACTCACCCACAGCATTGGATCGACCTTGCGATGGCGGAACGCCACCCACGCGATCTGCACGAGCGTCGCCGCGATGGCCACGGCAGTTGCCGTATAGATGCCCCAGATCTTGAATGCGACAAAAAACAGGATGATCGGAAACAGATCGAACAGAAATTTCATTGGCGTGGCGATGAGGTGGGCAGCGAGCAGGCTGCGGCGCGCGAAACGAACGCCCGCTCTCGAGAAGCGGGCGTTCCATGCGGCAGAAAATTATGCACGGGCTTATTGATTAGCCCGCCACAACCCGCCCGCGCTTACTTGGATTCGAATTGTAGCGCAGCCGAGTTGATGCAATACCGCAAACCGGTGGGCGCCGGGCCGTCTTCGAAGACGTGGCCGAGGTGCGCGCCGCAGTTCTTGCACTGCACTTCGATGCGCAGCATGCCGTGCGAGCGGTCGGTCTTCTCTTCGATCACTTCGCCGTTGATCGGCTTGAAGTAGCTGGGCCAGCCGCAGCCCGCGTCGAACTTGGTCGCGGATTCGAAAAGCGGCGTGCCGCAACACACGCAGTCATACACGCCGCGCTCGAAGTGGTCCCAGTATTCGCCGGAGAACGGGCGCTCGGTCGCCGCGTGGCGCGTGACCTGATACTGCATGTCGTTGAGTTCGCTGCGATACGCCGCATCGTCCATTTGCAGCGGATACGCCGTGGCGCCAGTGTTGTCGGTGGTGTCGTCTCTGCTCATATCATTCCTTTTATCGGCCGAAAGTCGGAAAAACGGATCAGGCCAGCTATTTTGGGGCGATCCTAAGAAGAACAACTCACTTCCAGATCGCTCGCCCAGTCGGGTGGCAGGCCGGCGTAGGCTTCGTATTCGGGTTGTTCGTCGTAGGGACGGCGCAGCACGTCGAGAAGCCGCGCCACTTCGGTGTAATCCTTTTCGCTCGCCTGGCGAATCGCCTGTTCGGCCAGGTGATTACGCAGCACGTACTTCGGATTCACGCGATTCATCGCGGCCGCGCGATCCGTATCGTCGCGCGTTTCGTGCGCGAGACGTTCGCGATACTGCACCGCCCACGCGTCGAAAGCGGCGCGGTCGAGAAAGAGGTCGCGCACGGGCGAATCGTTCGAGGTATCGGATTTCGCGAGCTTCGACAAGTTCCGGAACGTGAGCGTGAAGTCCGCGCGGTTCGCGTGCATGATTTCGAGGAGACCGTTGGCGAGTTTGTCATCGCCTTCGCGCGCGATTTCGAGGCCGAGCTTGGCGCGCATCTTCGCTTCGAACACAGGGCCGAAGCGCGCCTTGTAGCGTTCGAGAACCTTCTGCGCTTCCTCGACCACGCGTTGCGCACGGTCTTCTTCCGGCAGGTTCGCGCCGACGAGCGGAACCAGCGCCTGCGCCAGACAAAACAGGTTCCAATAGCCGACCTGCGGCTGACGGCTGTACGAATAGCGCCCTTGCGTGTCCGTGTGGTTGCAAATGTGATGCGCGTTGAAGCCATCCATGAAACCGAACGGGCCGTAGTCGATCGTGAGACCGAGAATGGACATGTTGTCGGTGTTCATCACGCCGTGACAGAAGCCGACGGCTTGCCACTCCGCCATCAGATCGGCGGTGCTGCGCACGGCTTCGTCGAGGAGCGCGAGGTAGGGATCGTCGGCATCGCGGCAATGCGGATAGAAGCGCTCGATCACGTGATCGGCAAGCGCTTTGAGATCGTCGACGCGGTCGTTCGAATAGAAGTGTTCGAAATGCCCGAAGCGCACGAAGCTCGGCGCGACGCGCGTGACGATCGCCGCTGTTTCCATGCTCTCGCGCCGCACCGGCATATCGGAGCCGACGATGGCGAGCGCGCGCGTCGTGGGAATGCCCAGATGGTGCATGGCTTCGGAGCACAGGAATTCGCGGATCGACGAACGCAACACGGCGCGGCCATCGCCCATGCGGGAATACGGTGTGCGGCCCGCGCCCTTCAGCTGAAGTTCGAAGCGTGTGCCGTCATGGTCCCGATCGGCGTCTGGCTCGATCTCGCCGAGTGTAAGTGCGCGGCCATCGCCCAATTGACCTGCCCACACGCCGAACTGATGCCCCGAATAGACCGCTGCGTAAGGCAGTTCGCCGGCGGGCCATTCGCGCGTGGGATTGCCGGCGAAGTATTCGGCAAAGCGCTTTTGCTCGCTGCCTTCCGCGACATCCGGATTGATGCCGAGCATGTCCGCCGTTTCGCGCGAGATCGCGACGAGATAAGGATCGGGCACCGGCGTGGCGGGAAGGCGCGTCAGAAACGCGGCCCCGAGCGCCGCGAACGAGCCGGGCTGGCCAACCTTGATCGCGGCGGCGATGGCGTCCATGGAATCAGCGCCGGAAGCCTTCTCGCCGGACGCTGCACGCACGGCATTGCTTGGGGAAAACGACATATTGAGCGCCTTTTGGTTAAACGATATTGTAAATCCGCGCCCGCGGGCCTGCAGGGCCGCGCCCGGCCGGGCATCGGGCGGCGCAAAGCCAATGACCGATCCAATGACTCGAGCCCAGACTCGCCAACCGACTCACCGAGGAAATCACCCATGACGTCGCCGCTTTACGGCCAGATGATGGAAATACCGTTGCTCGCGTCGTCCCTGTTGTCCCATGCCTCGCGCCACTTCGGCGATACGGAAATCGTGTCGCGGCGTATCGAAGGCGATATCCATCGCTACACCTACCGCGATTGCGAGAAGCGCGCGAAGCAACTCGCGCAGGCCTTGATCGCGCTCGGCGTGGAGCAGGGCGAGCGCATCGGCACGCTGGCCTGGAACGGCTACCGGCATCTGGAGTGCTATTACGGCGTGGCGGGCATGGGCGCCGTGTGCCACACCATCAATCCGCGTCTCTTTCCGGATCAGGTCGCGTTCATCATCGATCATGCCGACGATTCGTACGTCTTGTTCGACATGACCTTCGCGCCGCTCGTCGAGATGATCGCGCCGCAGTGTCCGAACGTGAAAGGCTGGATCGCACTCGGCGATGCCGCCTGCATCGAGCAGCATCTTTCGAACCTGAGCGTGCCGGTGATGAGCTACGAAAGTCTCGTCGGCGAACAGGATGGCGTCTACGAATGGCCGATGCTCGATGAACGTCAGGCATCGTTTCTTTGCTACACGTCGGGAACGACGGGCAATCCGAAGGGCGCGCTGTATTCGCATCGCTCGACGGTGCTGCATGCTTATGGCGCGGCCTTGCCCGATGCGATGGGCGCTTCATCGAGCGATTCCATCCTGCCCGTCGTGCCGATGTTCCACGTCAACGCGTGGGGCATTCCGCATGCGGGGCCGCTCGTCGGCGCGAAGCTGGTGTTCCCCGGCAAGGACCTCGACGGCAAGTCGCTCTACGAGTTGATGGAAGCGGAAGGCGTCACCTATTCGGCGGGCGTGCCGACCGTATGGCTGGCGCTCCTCGCCTACATGAAGCAGAACGATTTGCGCTTTTCGACCTTGAAGCGCACGGTGATCGGCGGCTCGGCGTGTCCGCCCGCCATGCTGAAGACCTTCGAGGAAGACTACGGCGTGCAGGTGATTCATGCGTGGGGCATGACGGAGATGTCGCCGCTCGGCACGCTCGCGCGGCTGAGTTTCCGGCAGAAGCAGCGTTCGGCCGAGGAACAGCGCATCTCGCTCGAAAAGCAGGGGCGCGCGCTCTTTGGCGTCGATATGAAAGTGGTCGGCGACGACGGCCACGAACTGCCTTGGGACGGCCAGTCGTTCGGCGATCTGCACGTGCGCGGACCGTGGGTCATCGACCGCTATTTCCGGCGCGACGAGTCGCCGCTCATCGACGGCTGGTTCCCGACGGGCGATGTCGCGACCATCGACGCCGATGGCTTCATGAACATCACCGATCGCAGCAAGGACGTGATCAAGTCGGGCGGCGAGTGGATCAGTTCGATCGATCTGGAGAACATCGCGGTGTCGCATCCGCAGGTGGCGGAGGCGGCGTGCATTGCGTGCTCGCATCCGAAGTGGACGGAGCGGCCGATGATCGTCGCCGTGCTGCGTCCGGGCGCGACCATCACGCGTGAGGATTTGCTCGCGCATTTCGAGGGCAAGGTCGCGAAGTGGTGGATTCCGGACGATGTCGTGTTCGCCGACGAGTTGCCGCATACGGCGACGGGCAAGCTGCAGAAGGTGCGGCTGCGCGCGTTGTATCGTGAGCATGTGCTGCCGGAGAAGGGTGAGAAGACATCTTGATACCAGCGCTTCCGGCTGACCTCGCGCCCCGGTCGATCCGGGGCGTTTTCATTCGCCGGACGACGCGCATTTGAACGATCGTTCTCCTTTGTGTATTCTGCGTCGATCACTCACAATGACCTCGCCAAAGACGCGCGAACGGGAGACATCTTCATGGCTGTGCACTTCACGATCCACGACGGCGTCGCCGTCATCACACTCGACAACCCGCCGGTGAACGGCCTCGGGCACGCGACACGGCTTGGCATCGTGGAAGGCATCGAGCGCGCGCGTGACGAAGACAACGTGCGCGCCATCGTCGTGATCGGCGCCGGCAAGGCGTTTTCGGGCGGCGCGGACATCACCGAATTCAATACGCCGAAGGCGACGCAAGAACCGACGCTCAAGACGGTCATCGAAGCAATCGAGGGCAGCGCGAAGCCGGTGATCGCGGCGATTCACGCCGTGGCGATGGGCGGCGGCCTCGAACTCGCGCTCGGCGCGCATTTCCGCGTGGCGTCGCCCGGCGCGCAGATCGCGCTGCCCGAAGTGAAGCTCGGCCTCCTGCCCGGCGCGGGCGGCACGCAACGGTTGCCGCGCGTGGTTGGCCTCGAAAGGGCACTTGGCATGATCGTGTCGGGGACGCCGGTATTAGCCGAACGACTCGCGAATACCGCGCTCTTCGACCAAATGATCGAAGGCGACTTGCTCGATGGCGCCGTGCGTTTCGCTCAGCACGTCGCCAAGCGTGACGGCATGCACCCGCAAGTGCGCGAACGCCCCATCGAACACACGGATGCCGATCGAATCGTCCAGGCCGCGCGCGCGAACGCCATCGCGACGGCGAAGCATTTTCCGGCACCGCACAAGTGCATCGATGCCATCGAAAAAGGCCTGAAAGAAGGCTTCGAACGCGGGCTCGCCTTCGAGCGCGAATGCTTTCTCGCGCTCGTGCAGACACCGGAAAGCCGCGCGCTGCGGCACGCGTTCTTCGCCGAACGCGCGGCGTCCAAGATCGCGGATGTGCCGTCGAACACGCCCGTCAGAAAGATCGAGCGCATCGGCGTGATCGGCGCGGGCACGATGGGTGGCGGCATCGCCATGAACTTCATTAACGCGGGGTTTTCCGTTGTGCTGCTCGAAACGAAACAGGACGCACTCGACCGGGGTTTGGCGAACGTGCGCCGCAATTACGAAGCGCAAGTGAAGAAGGGCAAGCTCACGCAAGATGAGGTCGATGAACGCATGGCCCTCATTCAACCGACGCTCCATTATGCGGACCTCGCGCACGCGGACTTGATCATCGAAGCGGTATTCGAAGACCTGGGCGTGAAGGAGCAAGTCTTCCGCCGCCTCGATGAAGTCGCGAAGCCCGGCGCGATTCTCGCATCGAACACATCGACGCTCGATCTCGACAAAATCGCCGCGTTCACGAAACGTCCGGGCGATGTCATCGGCACGCACTTCTTCAGTCCCGCCAACGTGATGAAGCTGCTCGAAGTGGTGCGCGGCGCGAAAACGGACAAGGACGTGCTCGCCTCCGTCATGCAACTCGCGCGGAAGATCAGGAAGACGGCCGTAGTCTCGGGCGTATGCGATGGCTTCATCGGCAACCGCATGGTCGAACAGTACTTGCGGCAGGCGCTTTTCATGCTGGAGGAAGGCGCGCTGCCCGCGCAGATCGATCGTGCAATCGAAGATTTCGGCTTCGCCATGGGGCCGTTTCGCATGAGCGATCTTGCGGGCAACGACATCGGCTGGGCCATTCGCAAGCGCCGTTATGTCGAGCAGCCCGAGCTGCGCTATTCGAAAATCGCGGATCGGCTGTGCGAAGCGGGCCGCTTCGGACAAAAGACCGGTGCGGGATGGTACGACTACGAGCCAGGCAAGCGCGATGCGCTGCCATCACAAGCGGTCGACGACATGATCGTCGCGTATTCGAAGGAAGCAGGCATCGAAAGACGGCATATCGCGGACGATGAAATCGTCGAGCGGCTCATGCTCGCGCTCGTCAACGAAGGCGCGCGTATTCTCGAAGACGGCATCGCTTCGAAGGCCTCGGATATCGACATGGTCTATTTGACGGGTTACGGTTTCCCGCTCTGGCGCGGCGGCCCGATGTTCTACGCCAACACCATCGGCCTCGCCGCCGTGGAACGCGCCATGCGCCGCTATGCGCAACAGCCCAACGGCGACGCATGGCAGCCCGCCGCCCGCGTGACGCAACTCGCGGCGGTCAACGGCCGGTTCAACCCTTGAAGATGAGCATGATGAAACCCGTAGAAGACGTTTTACTCGTCGTGGACGTGCAGTACGATTTCATGCCCGGCGGCGCGCTCGCCGTGAAGGAAGGCGATGAGGTGGTGCCCGTCATCAACCGCCTGGCGCGCGCGTTCTCGCATGTCGTTCTGACGCAGGACTGGCATCCGCGCTCGCATGTCTCGTTCGCGGCGAATCACGAAGGACGGGCGCCCTTCGACATGATGACAATGCCTTACGGCGAACAGGTGCTGTGGCCGGTGCATTGCGTGCAGGGCACCGAGGGCGCGGCGCTACATCGCGGCCTGCAATTACCGCACGCGCGGCTCGTGATCCGCAAGGGGCATCACGAACATGTCGACAGCTACTCCGCGTTTCTCGAAGCGGATCGCGTGACACCCACGGGTCTTGCAGGCTATCTGCGCGACGTCGGTGCGAAGCGCGTATGGGTCGCGGGGCTGGCGACGGATTATTGCGTTGCGTGGTCCGCGTTGGATGCGCGTCGCGCGGGCTTCGAAGTGAGCGTGATAGAAGACGCGTGCCGCGCGATCGATCTCGACGGCTCGCTTGATCGAGCGTGGCGCGAAATGCGCGACGCGGGTGTCGAACGCATACGCTCCGATTATTTGCTCGCGTGAGCCTCCGAAGCTACCGTCGAATCTTTGCTACGCTTCTGCCTTAATCGTTTTCTTGACCAGGAGTTGCCGTGTTACGTCACATCGTCATGTGGAAGCTGAAGGAGTCGGCGGAAGGCGCGAGCCGCGCGGAGAATGCGCAGAAGCTCAAGGAGAAGCTCGAAACCTGCCGCAGCATCGTTAAGGGGCAGGGACACTTCGAGGTCGGTACGGCGCAACCGGGTTTCGACTGCACTTACGATGTCGTGCTCGTCTCCGACTTCGACGACAAAGCGGCGCTCGTTGCCTATCAGGTGCATCCGAAGCACGTGGCGCTGAAAGACTTCATTGCCGCGGTGCGCGAAGACCGTCAATGCGTCGACTACGAAGTGTGACGACCATGACCGACAAGCCACATGACGTCGCCATCGAAAGCCCGTTCATCGACTCGCTCGGCGTGGAATTGGTCAAGGCCGCCGACGGCGAAGCGGAAGTGCGGCTCGCGCTCGAAGATGCGCATTTGAACACGTGGGGCATCGCGCACGGCGGCGTCACCATGACCTTGCTCGATTCCGCGCTGGCACTCGCCGCGCGCAGTCTCGCGGGCAATGGCATCGGCGTCGTTACCGTCGAGATGAAGGTGAACTTCATGCAGCCGGGACGCGGTGAATTGCGCGGCATCGGGCGCGTGCTGCATCGCTCCACCACCATGGCGTATTGCGAAGGCGAAGTGCGCGACAGCGAAGGGCATTTCGTCGCCAAGGCGCTAGGCACGTTCAAATACATGCGCAGGCTCGCAGTGGGCCGCGATATCGTGAAACAGAAAATGCGTTCCGATCCCAAGGCCACGCCGGGACCGAGCGACGCTTGATTCATTCCGAACAGGAGGATTCGCAATGGCAGACGCTCAGAAGAATCGCCAGGTTTTGCTGGTATCGCGACCGGAAGGCGAGGCATCGACCGACAATTTCAGGCTCGTCGAAACACCGCTTGCGCCGCTGCGGGAAGGCGAGCTGCGCGTGCGCAATCACTATCTGTCGCTCGATCCGTACATGCGCGGGCGCATGAGCGATGCCAAGTCATACGCCGCGCCGCAGGCGTTGAACGAAGTGATGATCGGCGGCACGGTCGGTGAAGTGGTCGAGTCGCGCAATCCGAAGTTCAAGGTCGGCGACAACGTGGTCGGCATGTACGGCTGGCAGGAATACGGGACATCGGACGGCACGGGTCTTTATGCCGTCGATACCACGCACGTTCCGCTGTCCGCGTATCTCGGCCCGGTCGGCATGCCGGGCGTGACGGCCTGGTATGGCCTGAATCGCATCATCGAACCGAAGGCTGGCGATATGGTCGCCGTGAGCGCGGCAAGCGGCGCGGTCGGCAGCGTGGTCGGGCAACTGGCGAAGGCTGCGGGCTGCCGCGTGATCGGCATTGCGGGCGGCGCCGAGAAGTGCCGCTATGTCGTCGAGACGCTGGGCTTCGACGCATGCATCGACTACAAGGCGGGCCATTTGTACGACGAGCTGAAAGCCGCAGCGCCCGATGACATCGATGGCTATTTCGAAAACGTCGGCGGCGAAGTGCTCGATGCCGTGTTGCCGCGCATGAACGCACACGGGCGCATTGCGTTGTGCGGCATGATCTCGGGCTACGACGGCAAGCCATTGCCGCTGCAGGCGCCGCGCATTCTGCTCACGCAGCGTCTGAAGCTGCAGGGTTTCATCGTGAGCGAGCACATGGAATTGTGGCCGCAAGCGTTGAAGGAACTCGGCGAACGCGTCGCGACCAAGAAGCTGATCTACCGCGAGATCATTGCGCAGGGACTGGAAAATGCGCCTGAAGCGTTCCTCGGTCTTTTGCGCGGAAAGAACTTTGGCAAGCAGCTCGTCAAGCTCATCTGACGCGCCGAGTACCACACCACGCGAGAAAGGAGCCCGCTTGGACCGCTTCGAAGGAAAAGTCGCCGTGATCACTGGCGCGGCGAGCGGCTTCGGCCGCGAGTTTGCGCTAAAGGGCGCGGCGCTCGGCATGAAGCTCGTACTCGCCGATATCGACGCCACCGCGCTCGATGCCACCGTGACATCGCTGCGCGAACGAGGCGCCGAGGCGCGCGGCGTGCGAACGGACGTCTCGAATCCCGCGGACGTCGATGCACTCGCCCGCGCTACGCTCGATGCCTTCGGCGGCGCGCATCTGCTCTTCAACAACGCGGGCGTGGGCGCTGGCGGCTTCATCTGGGAGAGCAGCGCGAACGACTGGCAATGGGTCTTCGGCGTCAACGTGATGGGTGTTGCCAACGGCATTCGCGCGTTCACGCCGATCATGCTGGCCCAGAACGAACCGGCGCATATCGTCAACACGGCTTCGGTCGCGGGGCTGCTCGCCGCGCCCGCAATGGGCGTCTATAACGCGTCGAAGCATGCGGTCGTGGCCATGACCGAGACGCTTCATCACGATCTGCGGCTCGCGCGCGCGTCGGTCGGCGTGTCCTTGTTGTGTCCGGCGTTCGTGCCGACCGGTATCGCCGATGCCGAACGCGCGCGGCCCTGCGCGCTCGTCAACGACGAAGAGATGACGGCGTCGCAGAAGCTCGCGGCGCGGCAACTGGCAAAGGCGGTGGAGCACGGCAAGCTATCGGCGCGGGATGTCGCCGAACTGACCTTCGACGCTATCCGCGCGAATCGTTTTTATGTGGTCACGCATCCGAACATCATGCCTTCGGTGCAGCTGCGGCTGGACGACATCGCGCAGCTGCGCGACCCGAGCGATCCCATGTCGCTCAAGTCGCGTTGACCTCGGCATCGGCATGACAATGCAGCTCAATCCCCAGGTCGCGCAAGTCTTGCAGATGATCGCACGCGCGAGGCGCACGCCTTATCACACGCTCACGCCGCAAGAAGCGCGCGCCGCCTATGCGATGAGCGCGCCCATTCTCGATGTCGCGCCGTTGCCCATGGCGCGTGTCGAAGATCTTCCCGTTCCTATGCGCGATGGCGGGTCCATTCGTGTGCGTGCGTATTATCCGATCGAGCCGAATTGGGCGGAGCCGCTTGGCGCGCTCATGTATCTGCATGGCGGCGGCTTTACGGTGGGAAGCATCGAGACGCACGACGCGCTGTGCCGCAAGTTCGCGCATGACGTGTGCTGCGCGGTGGTATCTGTCGATTACCGGCTTGCGCCCGAACACAAGTTTCCGGTCGCCGTGAACGATGCCTTCGACGCCTTGCAATGGCTCGCGCGAGAGGCGTCCACGTTGGGGATCGATCCGGCTCGCATCGCGATTGGTGGAGACAGCGCGGGCGGCACGCTCGCGACGGTGTGTTCGGTGCTGGCGCGCGATGCAGGCATCGCCTTGCAATTGCAGATGCTGATTTATCCGGGGACGAGCGCGTGGCAGCGAAGCGAATCGCATGCGCGGCTTGCCGAAGGGTACTTGCTGAGCGCAGAGACGATTCAATGGTTCTTCGAGCAGTACGTGCGCGATGAACGCGACCGGGACGACTGGCGTTTTGCGCCGCTGGATGCGGCGGGCGGGCAGCCGGATTATCGTGGCGTGGCGCCGATGTGGATCGCGGCTGCGGATCATGATCCGCTTTACGATGAAGATGTCGCTTACGCGGAGAAGCTTTCAGCGCAGGGCGTATCGGTGGAACTGATGCGGTATGAAGGGATGATTCACGAGTTCTTCAAGATGGGCGGGTTTGTTCGCGACGTGGCGCGGGCGCATGCGGATGCGGTGGCTGCGTTGAGGAAGGCGTTGGGGTGAGGGCTTGATTAGATTCTGAAAAGTACATGGCAAATTTGTCGCCATTGCGATTACCTTGATAGTGCTCTTACTGTTGAAACGTGGGTCGCGGCGATCATGCGTCACGCCACCTCAAACCCGAACGCCCGCACAAAATCCCCCGGCCGCACGACCTTGTGCGAACCGTCATCGTCACTGCGTTCCTTGACATGCAGCTCCATACCATGCGTCAGCGGCAACACTTGCAACGCCGTCGTCCCGCGCGTGCCGTATCCATCGCTCTCGATAAACGCCGCCGACAACACGCGTTCACGCTCGATGGAAAGGCCAGTGGATGGCAAGACGTGATCGTCGGCGATACGCGGGTCACGCAAGGTTTCGATCAGCTCGTCGAGCGATGGCCGCTCATCGGCGTGAATCAAATCGCGTAAAGCATCGCGCTGGGCGACGAGCTTCGGCCACGGCGTATTCAGCAAGCTGTTCGACAACCCATGCACGCCCGCTTCGAGCAAAACCGGCTCGGCATCGGCGCGATTGCCGTACCAGCCGAGCTCACGTCGTGTTAAATCCCCGCACAGTAAATTGAAGCCGTTGTACCGATGACCTTCCAGGGCAACGCGCTTGAGATACTTCAAAGGCTCGACGCGCTCGCCCGTCAAATATTCGCTGACCAACGTGCCACGCGTGGGCGCATCCGGCCGCATCTCGCTCGGCGCGCGATAGTTCGTCAGCGCAGCAAAGCGCCCGTCGCGCGTTACGCCAAGCCACGTGCCGCCGCCCGTCAGATCCCGGCCCGCGAGCACGCCGGGCGCGTTGGTCCACCAATGCATCGGGTCGGTCTCGCGGCGGAAGAACTCGTCGCGATTCGCCGCCAGCGTCAGCAGCGCGCGGCCGTTGGCGGGCGCGGCCTGGGGTTGCCAGTCGAAGACGATCAGGCACATGGCGTTCAGGCGTCGGCAGGAAAGGCGTAGGGCAGCGGCACGAATTCGAGCGCGGGGCCATCGGCGGCGCCGACGTGCACCGAGCCGTTATCCAGCGACGCCAGCTTGATCTCCACAAGACAATCCACGCCGCCGCCTTCGGCCGGCGCCACGTTGACCACCATGCCGCAAGGCTGACCGGGATCGGCCGAATGGAACAGCTCGGCGCCCGGCGTGGCCGATTCGCCGTGCGCGAGCGCCGTGCGTCGCTTGATCGTGCCGCGATATTGGCTGCGCGCGACGATCTCCTGTCCCGGATAGCAACCCTTCTTGAAGTTCACCGCGCCCAGCACGTCGAAGTTGACCATCTGCGGGACGAACTGCTCGGTCGTCGCCTGCGTGATGCGCGGCTCGCCCGCGTGGATGTCGAGCCAGTCCCACAGCGCCGGTCCCGCGCGCCGCAACTTCTCGCCGAGCTCGGGCAGTCGTGCTTCGATATCGGCCCTTGGGCCGACCCACAGGAAACGCGGCCGATGCGCCGCATCCGGCACACGAATCAGCGCGCCATGCGGACCTTCCACCTTGACATGCACGCCGTCGGGCAACGCATCGAAGATGCCGGAGAGTGCCGCGCGCACATCGCCCGCAAAGCCGACTGCCGCGAGTTCCGGCGTCGCGTCACTCAGTTTCGCCTTTGCGCGCAGCACGAACATGGACAGACGCTTTTGCACGGGCGCCTGGACATCGTGCGAGATCAAGAGACGCACGGTATCGGCTGAACGCCACATGAGAAACGAACCCAGCAGGCGTCCCTTCGGCGAGCAATAGCCCGCGAGGCGCGCCGTGGATGCGTCGAGATGCTGGACGTCGTTGGTGACCTGGTTGTGCAGGAACGAAGCGGCATCTTCGCCCTTGATGTCGATCACGCCGAACTGCGTGAGCGGCACGAAAGCGCCCGCTGTCTTCACGGCTTCGAAGTCGTCGGCGGGAATGGCGCTTGGAGCAGAACCGGGGGAAAGCTGGGTTTGGGAATTCATGGCGTCAAGTGCGGTCAATCCTGTCAGTCGGTCCGGCCGGTCAAACTGACCGGGGCGCAGGCGGGCAAGTTATTATATTGGTCTTATTCCTAGTGTGTCTGGCATGTCCCTTTTCAAGAAATGCGTCGTGGCGGTGGTGATCGTCGCGGTGCTCGCGGCGGCGCTCGCAGGTGGCGTTTATTACTGGGCCAATCGGCCAATGAACCTCACGCCCGCCGAACTCGACGTCACCATCAAGCCTCACAGCAGCTTGCGCAGCGTCAGCGCCCAGTTGATTCGCGGCGGCGTGCCGGTCGAATCCGAGCTTTTCGTGTTGATGACGCGCGTGCTCGGGCTTTCGTCGCAGCTCAAATCCGGCAATTACGCGTTCAAAAGCGGCGTGACACCGTATGAAGTGCTGCAAAAGATCGCGCGCGGCGACGTCAACGAGTACGTGGCCACCGTCATCGAGGGCTGGACGTTGCAAAAAATGCGCGCCGAACTCGACGCCAACCCCGCGCTCGCGCACGACACCGCCGGCATGTCCGACACGGACCTCTTGCGTGCAATCGGCGCGCCCGAGGTGGACAAGGCATCGGCGGAAGGACTGTTTTTCCCGGATACCTATCTTTTCGACAAGGGCACGAGCGACCTCACGGTCTACAAGCGCGCGTACCGGATCATGCAGCAGCGGCTCACCGAAGCCTGGAACACGCGCTCGCCGAATTTGCCTTACAAGACGCCTTACGAGGCGCTCGTCATGGCGTCGATCGTCGAGAAGGAGACGGGGCGCGCAACCGACCGGCCGCTGGTGGCGGCGGTGTTTGCCAACCGGCTGCGGATCGGCATGCCGCTACAGACCGACCCGACCGTCATCTACGGCCTCGGTCCGGCTTACGGCGGGCATCTGAAGAAAAAGGATCTGCAGACCGACACTCCGTACAATACCTACACGCGCATGGGTTTGCCGCCCACGCCGATCGCGCTGCCCGGTGTGGCCGCGCTCACCGCGACGCTCAATCCCGCCGCGAGCAATGCGCTCTATTTCGTGTCGCGCGGCGACGGCAGCAGCATCTTTTCCGACAACCTGGGCGACCACAACAAGGCCGTCGACAAATACATCCGGGGTCAGTGAATGGCGCGGGGCAAGTTCATTACATTCGAGGGTATCGACGGAGCGGGCAAGACCACGCATCTGGAGTGGTTTCGCGAGCGGCTCGCCGAAAAACTCGCCGCGCACGCGCGCTCGGTCGTGATGACGCGCGAGCCAGGCGGCACACCGCTCGGCGAAACGTTGCGCGGCATTCTGCTGAATCAGCCAATGGACCTCGAAACCGAGGCGCTCCTCATGTTCGCCGCGCGCCGCGAGCATCTCGCGCAGGTCATCGAACCGGCGCTCGCGCATGGCGACTGGGTGCTGTCGGACCGTTTTTCGGATGCCACCTTTGCTTATCAGGGCGGTGGACGCGGTCTGCCGCGCGACAAGCTGGAAGCGCTGGAACGCTGGGTGCAGGGCGGTTTTCAGCCGGACCTTACCGTTCTGTTCGACATTCCGACGGAGACCGCGAGCGAACGCCGTTCGGCCGCGCGCGCGCCGGACAAGTTCGAGAGCGAATCGGAGGCATTTTTTAAGCGCACGCGCGCCGAATATCTGCGGCGCGCGGCCGAATCGCCGCAGCGGTTTTTCATCGTCGATTCGAGCCGGCCCATCGACGATATCCGCACGCAGCTCGAAGATGTCATCGCGAGCCTTTGATCCACGCTCAAGCAACGCCTAACCCACTGAACCGCCGATGATTTATCCCTGGCAAGCCAACGACTGGCAGCGTCTCCAGCAGCTACGCGCGAACTGGCCGCATGCGCTTTTGCTGCATGGCGAAGCGGGCATCGGCAAGCTGCAATTCGCGCAGTATCTGGCGAAAGGGTTGCTGTGCGAAACGCATCTGCCGAGCGGCGAGCCGTGCGGCACGTGTTCCGCTTGCCTGTGGTTCTCGCAGGGCAATCATCCCGACTACCGCGCGGTGTTGCCCGAGGCGCTTGCAGGGCTTGCGGCGGCAGGCGCGGATTCTTCCGCCGATGCATCCGCCGAGAAAGCCGATGGCGACGAAGGCAAGAAGAGCCGCGCGCCGAGCAAGGAAATCAAGATCGAACAGGTACGCGCGCTGCTCGACTTCTGCAGTCTCGGATCGCATCGCGGCGGCTTGCGTGTCGTGCTGCTTTATCCCGCCGAAGCGCTCAATGTCGCGGCGGCCAACGCGCTCTTGAAAACGCTGGAAGAACCGCCTTCGGGCGTCGTGTTCCTGCTGGTGTCGGCGCGTATCGACCGCTTGTTGCCAACCATCATCAGCCGCTGCCGACAGTGGCCGATGAGCGTGCCGCCCTTCGACGAAGCGCGCGCGTGGCTTGCGTCACGAGGTATCGACGATGCCGCCGGGCTTCTCGCGCAAGCGGGCGGCGCGCCGCTCAACGCGCTTGCGCTCGCGAGCGACGAGAACCGCGCGCTGCGCGATTTCACGTTGGCGCAACTTGCGGCCGGCCCGAACTGCGACGCCTTCGCGTGCGGCGAAAACCTGCAGAAACTGCCGGTGCCGCTGGTGCTCGGCTGGCTGCAACGCTGGCTTTACGACGTGCTCGCCGAGCGCACGGCAGGCCGCCCGCGCTATTTTCCGGGCGCGGCCAAGGCGCTCGCGCGATGCGCCGCCAGCGCCGACCCGGCTGCGCTTTCGCGCTACATGAAAACCGTCACGCGGCAACGCGCCGTGGAGAATCATCCGTTGAACGCGCGTCTCGTGTTCGAGGAACTCTTCATGGGCTATCGCGACATCTTCGCCTGAACCTGAACGCAATCACGCCATGAGTCTTCAATATCGAGACGCCACGCTGGACGACCTGCCCGCCATCGTCGCCATCTACAATTCGACGGTCGCCTCGCGCCTCGTCACGGCCGACCTCGATCCGGTCCCAGTCGAAAGCCGCCTTGCCTGGTTTCACGCGCACGGACCGGACAAGCGTCCGCTGTGGGTCGTGGAAGAGGGCGGCGAAGTCATCGCGTGGCTGAGTTTCTCCGATTTCTACGGCCGTCCGGCCTACGCGCGCACGGTCGAAGTGAGCATTTATCTCGACGAACGCGCGCGCGGCAAGGGGCTCGGCAAGCTGTTGTTGCACGAGGCGCTGGAGCGCGCGCCGACGCTTGATGTGGACACCGTGCTCGGCTTCGTCTTCGGACATAACGAGCCGAGCATGAAGCTCTTCGGCAGCTTCGGTTTCGAGTCGTGGGGCACGCTGCCGCGCGTCGCGGTTCTGGACGGCGTCGAGCGCGATCTCGTCATTCTCGGCTTGCGGCTTGGCGCGAGAGCAAAGGAGTAGCGGATGTTCGTCGATTCCCACTGTCACATCAATTTCGAAGGCCTCGCCGACCGGCTGCCCGAAGTGCTCGACAAGATGCGCGAGCAGAAGGTCACGCACGCGCTTTGCGTGTCGGTGGATCTGGAGACGCTGCCATCGGTGCTCGATATCGCCGAGCGGCACGAGCACATCTTCGCATCGGTTGGCGTGCATCCGGACCACGAAGACGCAACGGAACCGAGCGTCGCGCAACTAGTGGAACTGGCGCGGCATCCCAAAGTCTGCGCAATCGGCGAGACCGGGCTCGACTATTACCGGCTGGAAGGCCGCAGCATCGCCGACATGGAATGGCAGCGCGAGCGCTTTCGTAACCACATTCGCGCGGCGCACGAGACCGGCAAGCCGCTCATCATCCATACGCGTTCGTCGCCGGAAGACACGCTGCGTATCATGGAAGAAGAACGCGCGAGCGTGCCGGGCGGCGTGATGCATTGCTTCACCGAGACGTGGGAAGTGGCGCAAGCCGCGCTCGCGCAGAACTTTCATATTTCGCTTTCGGGCATCGTCACGTTCAAGAAGGCCGAGGACGTGCACGACGTGGCGCGGCGCGTGCCGCTCGAACGTCTGCTGATCGAAACCGACTCGCCATATCTCGCGCCGGTGCCGTATCGCGGCAAGCCGAATGAACCAGCTTACGTGAGCTATGTCGGACGTCACATCGCGCAGTTGCGCGAAGAGACGGACGAAGCGGTCGCGAAAGCCACCACCGACAACTTCTTCCGGCTGTTCAAGATCCCGCCGGGCGCGCAGGCCGTCTGACCGGCACGCTCGGCGAGAACCACTGTTTCAAAGGCAATCCAAAGGTTCACTATGAATAAATCCCCGATGTTTTCCTCGCGTGAAGCGGGACAAAGCAAGCGCACGAGCACACGTTCGAGCACGCGGCAAATGTTGATCGGCGTGCTGCTCGCCGCGTGCGCGTTCGCGCAACCCGCGTTGGCCGAGTCCGTGGACGCGCTCATCAAGGACGTCAAGTTCGACGACATCTCCTCGGTCAAGAAGGCGCTTTCGCAGGGCGCGGACCCGAATACCGTCGACAACACGGGCGCACCGCTCATCGTGATCGCCGCGCGCGAGAAGTCGGACAAGGTAGGCCAGGCGCTTGCCGACAATCCCAAGACCGATCTGGAGAAGCAGGACCCGGCCGGTGAAAACGCGATGATGCTCGCCGCGCTCAACGGCGACGCGACTTTCGTGAATCTCCTGATCGCCAAGGATGCCGAAGTGAACAAGAAGGGTTGGTCGCCGCTGCACTACGCGGCAACCAACGGTCATGACGATATCGTGAAGATTCTGCTCGACCATTCGGCCTATATCGATGCCGGCGCGCCGAACGGCACGACGCCGCTCATGATGGCCGCACGCGGCGGGCATCTGTCCACCTGCAAGCTTTTGCTCGACGAAGGCGCGGACTTGCGCGTGAAGAACCAGCTTGGCATGACGGCTGTGGATTTCGCGAAGAAGTACAACGAGAAGGACGTCGCGGAAGGCCTGCAGGCACGCCTCGACGCCATGCCGGCGGCCTCGACGGGCGCCGCAAGCAGCACAAACAGTGCAAAATAACGTAACCACGGGGAGCGGGCGGCCAGGCGCGGCCGCCGCGCCCCTTCGAGCCGCCGCTCCACATAAAAGGAAGACCATGCTGCGGAAATTCGTCTTCGCCTGTGTTCTCGCCACGCCCGTCAGCGCGTTCGCATTCACTGGCAGCGATTTGAATCAACTTTGCACCAAGACCGACCCGAACTCCCGTACTGCCTGCGCGGCCTATATCGAAGGCGCCGCGGACGGCGTGTATAACACCATCGAGGCAATTGGCGGAACCTCCGGCCCGCAAGTCGGCCAATACTTTTGCCTGCCCGCTGAAGTCAAGCCGCAACAACTGACCGATGCAGTGCGCAAGTACATCGCGGACAATCCCGACAAGTCCGGCTTCAATGCGACGACCATGGTGTCGCTCGGACTTGGCAAGGCGTTTCCCTGCAAGGCGGAACGTTGATCGCAAGGCTGCGAGGCGGGCAGCGAATTTGCTTGATGCTCGACGCCGCCCGCCGCTGCACTTGAAGACGTAGAAGCCGACCTGGACGCCGACTAAAGACGCACCCCGGCAGCACGAACCGCGCACGATGCGTCCGACATGGCGCATAGTGGCAAGGCTCGTGCACGCGGCCGCCGTATCCACCTTCCTGCGAGGCTGATCCCGCGACGCTCATGCTTTCTTTCGACCGCTTTCTCGATCTAGCCGAGCGCCCGCTCGGCACCTGGCCCGGCGCGCTGTGCGCCGCCGCCATCGCACTGATCGTCGCCATCGGGGTGCATCGGATCGGTGCGCGCGTCTTGACGCGCGTCGCGCGGCCGTATCCGCTGATGAGCACGGTGTTGCGCTACATCGACGCGCCCGCGCTCGTCCTCGTCATCATGCTCGCGTTCGGCTTCGTGATCTTCGAGGCGCCGGACACGCTGCCGCTCATCGGCGTATTGCGCGATATCGAAACCGTCGCGTTGATCGGCGCGCTCACGTTCCTCGCCGCGCGTTCGGCGAGCGCGGTGGGCGAGGCGATCGTGCAGGCGCATCCGCTCGATACCGACGACAATCTCAACGCGCGCCGCATCCACACGCAGGCGCGCGTGCTGGCGCGCTCGGTCATGGTGGTGATCGTAATCATCGGTTTTGGCGGGGCGCTCATGGCGTTTCCGAGCGTGCGGCAGATCGGCGCGAGCTTGCTGGCTTCCGCCGGCGTGGCGGGTTTGGTCGCGGGTATCGCCGCACGGCCCGTGCTCGGTAATCTGATCGCCGGCTTGCAGATCGCGCTGTCCCAACCCATTCGTCTCGATGACGTCGTCGTGATTCAGGGCGAGTGGGGCCGCGTCGAAGAGATCACGGGTACCTATGTGTCGATCCGCATCTGGGACCAGCGGCGGCTGATCGTGCCGTTGCAATGGTTCATCGAGAATCCGTTCACCAACTGGACGCGCAATAGCTCGCAGATCATCGGCACGGTGTTTCTTTTCGTCGATTACCGCATGCCGATCGCGCCGCTGCGCGCGGAACTCGAACGCATTCTGGCGAGCGCGCCGGAGTGGGACGGCCGCGTGCAAGTGCTGCAAGTCACCGATGCCACCGAGCACGCCATGCAATTGCGCGCGCTCGTCAGTTCCTTCGACTCCGCGCTCAATTGGGATTTGCGCTGCCGGGTGCGCGAAGGCTTGCTGAATTTCGTGCAGGCGGCGTATCCGCAGTATCTGCCACGCGCACGGGCCGATCTCTCCACCGACAGCAAGCACGTAGACTTCGCGCCGCCGCTGGAACGCGCCAACACGGCATCGCCAACCACCGCGAATACCGCGGCGGACCCGGTCGCGAGCCGGGGCGAGCGCACGGGTCCCGATCCGCGCGCGAACTCGGCGGCATCGACCGCGCCGGTGGATGCGCTGAAGCGATAGAAGCGACAGAAATCTCAAGCGAAGCACCGCAACCGAATCATCGTAGTCAGCAAACGAAAAAGGAATACTCATGAGCCGTCTCGTCGTCGTATCCAACCGGGTCGCTACCCCGACCGAAACCAAGGGCTCTGCGGGCGGCCTCGCCGTCGGCGTGTTCGGCGCGCTGAAAGACAGCGGCGGCGTGTGGTTCGGCTGGAGCGGGGACGTGGTGAGCGAGACCGTCGCGAACCAGGGGCCGACGCTACAGCAAGACGGCGCGGTGACGTTCGCCACCGTCGGCCTGCCGAAGAAGGACTACGACCAGTACTACCGCGGCTTTTCCAACGCCATGCTGTGGCCGGTTTTCCACTATCGCAACGATCTTGCCGTCTACGATCGTGACGAATACGCGGGGTATCGGCGCGTGAATTCGTGGCTCGCGCACAAACTCATCAAGCTGCTCGAACCGGAAGACGTGATCTGGGTGCACGACTATCACCTGATTCCGTTCGCCGAGGCGTTGCGCAGCGCGGGCGTGACGAATCGCATCGGCTTCTTTTTGCATATCCCGTTTCCGTCGCCGCAAATTCTCTTGAACATTCCGCCTCACGAGGAGCTCGTCAAGTCGCTGTGCTGTTATGACGTCGTGGGCTTTCAGACCGAGGGCGATCAGACCGCGTTCCACGATTACATCGTGCGGCACGCGCACGGCACGGCGACGCCCGACGGACATGTCGAAGCGTTCGGTCGCAAGCTCACGACGGGCGTCTACCGCATCGGCGTGTTTCCGGACGAGATCGCCGAACAGGCCGAGCGCGGCGAAGCGCGTCAGGATGTCATGGACCTCAAGCAGAGTCTGGAAGGGCGCAAGCTCATCATGAGCGTCGATCGGCTCGATTATTCGAAAGGGCTCGTCGAGCGCTTTCGCGCGTTTGAGCATTTTCTGGAGAAGTCGCCGGAATGGCGCGGCAACGTCACGCTCGTGCAGATTGCGCCGCCTACGCGTTCGGACGTAGAGACGTATCAACAGATCCGCCAGAATCTGGAATACGAAGCAGGGCGCATCAACGGGCGCTATTCCGGCCTCGATTACACGCCTATCCGGTATCTGAATCAGCGTTACGACCGGTGGAAGCTGATGTCGCTGTTTCGCGAATCGCAAGTCGGGCTCGTCACGCCCTTGCGCGACGGTATGAATCTCGTCGCCAAGGAATATATCGCCGCGCAGAATCCCGACGATCCGGGCGTGCTCGTGCTGTCGCAATTCGCCGGCGCGGCCGCGGAAATGACGGGCGCGGTGATGGTGAATCCGCATGACATCGTCGGCACCAGCGACGCCATCTCGCGCGCACTCGCCATGCCGCTCGCGGAACGCCGCCAGCGCTACGAAACCAACATGACTTCGCTGCGCAAATACGATCTGGGCGTGTGGCGGGACAATTTCCTTGCCGATCTTCGTGGCAAACCGCGCAAGAAGCCCGCGCCGGCCATGAAAAAGAACCCGTAACCGCCATCCGAAACGATTGTTTCGGACCTGTAACAGAGCGATGAAAGTGAAATAGGCGGCGGTGCTGACGCATGAGCCATCGATAATGACATCACGTGCCAAACCAGCGCGCAAAACGAGCGCGCCGTCGCCTAGGGCAAACCTCGTTATCCAGACCTTACGGCCTACTGTCATACTCGACACACGTTCAGGCGACTTGCCCGAACGTTTAGGGAACTTGGCGCGACCTTTTCGCATGACGCGAGAACGAGCATTGCAGCGCTGACGCCGGCCGGCACGAAGTTCACGGCCGACAGGGAGACGAGAACGATGAGAATTGCCCAGATTGCCCCGTTGACGGAATCGGTGCCGCCCAAGCTGTATGGCGGAACGGAGCGCGTCGTCTCGTATCTGACCGAGGCGCTCGTCGAGCTCGGTCACGAAGTCACGCTTTTCGCCACTGGCGACTCGCAAACCAAAGCGAATCTCGAAGCCGTCTGGCCGCGCGCGTTGCGTCTGGACCCGGCCATTCGCGACCGCATCGCGCCGCACATGCTGCTGCTGGAAATGGTGCGCCGCCGCGCGGAAGACTTCGATGTCCTGCACTTCCACATGGACTACTACTCGTTCTCGCTGTTCAAGCGCCAGGACACGCCGTTTCTCACGACCATGCATGGCCGGCTCGATCTGCCCGAGCAGCAGCCGGTTTTCGATACTTTCAACACCGCGCCGGTGGTGTCCATCTCCGATGCGCAGCGTCATCCGCTGCCGCAGGCGAAGTGGGTGACGACGGTTTATCACGCGCTGCCGGAAAAGCTCTACGAACCGCAACCGGTCAAGCAGGAATATCTGGCATTTCTCGGGCGCATTTCGCCGGAAAAACGCGTGGATACGGCCATTCGCATTGCCGGGCGTTGTGGCTTGAAGATCAAGATCGCCGCCAAGGTGGACGCGGCGGACCACGAATACTTCGAACGTGAGATCGCGCCGCTTTTCAAGTTGCCGTACGTGGAATATATCGGCGAGATCAACGACAGTCAGAAGGCCGAGTTCTTATCGGGCGCACATGCCTTGCTTTTTCCGATCGACTGGCCGGAGCCATTCGGTCTGGCGATGATCGAGTCGATGGCGTGCGGCACGCCCGTCATCGCGTTCAATCGCGGCGCCGTGCCGGAAGTGGTGGACGAGGGCGTCTCGGGGTTCATCGTCGAAGACGAGATCGGTGCGGTCGCCGCCGTGAATCGGCTGCATACGCTGTCGCGCGAAGGCGTGCGCAAGCGTTTCGAGGAGCGCTTCACCGCGCACCGGATGGCGCGGCAGTATATCGATGCGTATCAGTCCGTCGTGCGCGCGCAGAAGCGCTCGCGCTTCAAGCTGATCGATCGCGCGACGACTTAAGTCCGCAACGCGAAAGCACAAAAAAACCGCCGTGTGCCGCGACCATCAGGTCGCGACACACGGCGGTCATGCTTTGTCGACGCCAAAAGCAGCAAAACGCGCGGCCAGGCCGCGCGAGCCGGCTTTTACATCTTCAGGCGCGTCACCTTCGTGCCTGCCAGCGATACGTCGGCCATCAAGCCGGCGTTGGTCAGCACGAACGCCTCGACCGGGCTGGTGGCCGTGTTCGTATCCACCGCGCCGTTTGCGCCCATCTTCACGAGTGCCACGGATGCATCCGCGCCGGCAGACCAGCCGTCCGAATTGCGGAATTTGTCGAGCGCGTCTTGCGTCATGAACAGGAAGATCAGCGACTTCGACTGCGCGCCTGCCTGCAGGCCGAACGAGCCGGAGGTCGTGCTGTAGTAGCCGACCGTGCCGCCGCCCACGCGCAGTGAACCCTTGCCATATTGCGCGCCGACGATGAAGCCAGCCTGAATGACGGACGGAAACACCAGAATGCCGCGCGACTTGGCGACCAGTTCGCGCGAACCGGCGACGGTCGAATAGAGGCGCTGGATTGCGCTGTCGACGTCCGCGTCGATGGAGCGGCGGTCATCAGCAGTGCCTGCAGCCTTTTCCTGACCCGTGTTGGAATTGGTCGTACATCCCGCCAGCGTGAGGCCGCCAAGTGCCAGCACAGCCGTCGACTTGAGCATGAAGTTTCGTCTTTGCATCGTTGTTCTCCATCGTGGAATTTGGGAAACCCCATTAGATCGGGAGGGTGAGGTTCGCCAAGTTATAGCACAGCACCGTGCAACCATCAGACCCCGCCGGATGACCCGAAAAATTGCTTCGAACCAACCCGCGCGCAGTGCCGCCGCTCCCTTCGGTAACTTTGACTTGGCAAGCTTACGCCCAATCTGTCACTGATATCGTTGTTGCGTAGCTACACGACAAAAACCTTCGTCATGCGATACAGCGCAACGCTCACCCGGAAACCGCTCGATTGGAAAGACCTGACAGCGCGATTTCGCCCGAACCGTTTCCGTATGGCTTGCATTAATTTCACCGCACGGCCGTCGATGTTACGCTGCGGCCGCTGTCATCAGTAGCAACGACCGTTCCCGACCCGGCTTCAAGGGTGACTCGTCGTTTTTACTTTGGACGCGGGCGCGGCTGCCGAAGCGTTTTGCTCGCCCGGTGTGCGCCGTAGCAGTCGTCGAATGATGCCGATCACCATGCCGAGCACGAACAAAAATGCAGCAGGAACGACCCAGTAGCCGACGAACGCGTGCCAGAGATAACCCGCGAGCGTGGATTTGCGATGATCGTATTCGTCGAGCGCTTCCTGATGCTTGCCCGCATTGGCGCTGAGGATGTCGGCGGGACAGCCGGCGGCCCGCGCTTCGTCGGGCGCGCCATGACAGCGGGCCGCGGCGCCCGATGCGCGTTGGGCATCGGTCAGTTCCCACGTGGATAGCGACTTTTGCAGATCGACCGTGTTGTAGGCCATTTCGTCGCGTACTTCATTGACCGCGACGATCATCACCGGCACGAGCCAGAAGGTGATCGTGACGAGCCACCGCCTGAACCAGCGGTTCTTGTGTCTCCATGCCATCCATTGCCTCCGTGCGAGGCATGACGCCCCGCTAGACGAGCGGCGGCCGATGGCGTGTTTCTTCGAATATTGGGGGGCCGCCTTCGCGCCATCTTAGGAGAAAAAGACGACGGTGCGAATCATTTGCTTGGGTGCAGTGCAATATCCCCAAGCAGCAAGAGGCGAAGGATGGGCGCCGCACGATGCCGCGCGGCGCATTACGCAATGCCGGCAATCAGCCTTTGTTGCTGAGGCAGCTCTTCATGAACGCCTTGCGGTCGTCGCCCTTCTTGCCGGATGCCTGACCATTGCACGCGGTCATCTTCTCTTGCTGGGTCATGGGCGCGGCGGCGGGCGCCGACGACGACAGACAACTCTTCATGAACGCCTTGCGCTCATCGCCTTTCTTGTCGGCTGCCTGCTTGTTGCAGTCGGTCATCTTCGATTGCTGGGTGTTGGCGGCGAACGCCGGGCTCGCGCTGATCGTGAGGCTGGAAACAGCGATGACTGCTGCAAGGGCGGTGGCTCGAATGATCATGTGACGCTCCCTGATTTGAATGAAGTTTGTTCTTTGGACGACGAATGCCGGATGCGCCTGACAAGCATGCGCCATCCGCCCGTGCATTATGGCAAACCGAATATCACTGATGTGTGGCATCGGGTGAAATCGGGAGACGAGAGGGAATACGCCTTGCAAACGGCTTTCGCTACAAGGCAAAAGAGCTCGCGTATGCAGCTCGCCGTAAGACCGGCATGTTCATGGACGCCTCGAGAGTTTTTAGTGCAGCATTCAGAAAAGGCGGCTGTCCTACCCACGGCCGCCACCAACGACAAGGAGCACGCGC
Organism: Caballeronia sp. LZ001; assembly: GCF_031450875.1. Classification (NCBI taxonomy): domain Bacteria; kingdom Pseudomonadati; phylum Pseudomonadota; class Betaproteobacteria; order Burkholderiales; family Burkholderiaceae; genus Caballeronia; species Caballeronia sp. LZ001. Next base: position 5,152,602 of record NZ_JARTVX010000004.1, read on the forward strand.
ATGTCCACTCCGCTATCCGACCACTACAAGGGTTTCGAAATCAAGGTGCAGGCTCTGCGGCGCGCGAAGGAGCGTGACGAACCCGACGACGGTCCGCGCCATTTCGATATCGTCACGACGATATCCCGCAGCGCGCACGGCGACAGCGGCCGCACCGCGATGTTCGGCGTGCCCGATCAGGAACCTTTCGAAAGCCCGATCGACGCGGTGCGCGCGGGCATCGACTACGCGCGCAAGATCATCGACAACGAGATCGAAGGCGAGTCGGTGGAAGACCTTTGAAACCCTTGACCGCAAGCACATTGCATCCGCCAACGGCCGCGGCTGGCAGCTTTCTTCTTGCGAATGCGGTCGAGCCATCATTTCGGCGCATGTTCAAAGCGCCCACTACACGTTAGCCCGATTGACCCGACGCCGCTTCGCAACGAGAATCGACGGCGGGCAAACGTTGAACAGCGTTGAAAGCAGCGACTGGACATTCGCGTTTGCCAACGCTCGTCAGGCTATGAGATTGACCAGAATCAGTTTCGCCCAGACAACTCAAAACGAAAGTACTGGAGGAGATCCATGAATCGAAACATCCGCCGCCGCGTGCTGTCGGCCGCCGTCGCGCTGATCGCGTGCTCCGCGCTGCCGTTCGCATCGTCGTCCGTCTTTGCGCAGACGCCGGCCAAGCCGAAGGTCGCGCTCGTCATGAAGTCGCTCGCCAACGAGTTCTTCCTGACCATGGAAAACGGCGCGAAGGATTATCAGCAACACAACTCCGGCCAGTTCGATCTCATCACCAACGGCATCAAGGACGAAACCGATACCGCCGCGCAGATTCGCATCGTCGAGCAGATGATCGTCTCCAAGGTCGACGCGCTCATCATCGCGCCAGCGGATTCGAAGGCGCTCGTGCCGGTGATCAAGAAGGCGGCGGACGCGGGCATCATCGTCGTCAATATCGACAACCGGCTGGACCCGGACGTGTTGAAGTCGAAGAATCTGAACGTGCCGTTCGTCGGTCCGGACAATCGCAAAGGCGCGAAGAAGGTCGGCGACTATCTGGCCAAGCATCTGAAGAAGGGCGATGAAGTGGCGATCGTCGAAGGCGTGACCACGACGACCAACTCGCAGGCGCGCAGCGCCGGCTTCAAGGACGCGATGGAAGGTGGCGGCATGAAGGTCGTCGCGCTGCAGTCGGGCGACTGGGAAATCGACAAGGGCAACGCGGTCGCCTCGCAGATCCTGAACGCGAACCCGAACGTGAAGGCGCTCCTGTGCGATAACGACAACATGGCGATCGGCGCGGTGTCGGCGGTGCGCGCAGCGGGCAAGGCGGGCAAGGTGCAGGTGGTCGGCTTCGACAACATCACGGCCATCAAGCCGATGTTGAAGGACGGCCGCGTGCTCGCCACCGCCGATCAATACGCCGCAAAACAGGCGGTGTTCGGGATCGACGTGGCGCTGAAGGCGATTTCCGGCAAGAAAAAGCAGTCGGAGCTGTCGACGGTCGTGGAAACGCCGGTCGAACTGATCACGAAGTAGGCATGACATGACGAGCTGCTGCCTGTCGTCGCACGCGGCGATGCAGCAGTCAGCTCCGCCCGCCGGAACACGGAGCGGGCGCAAACCTTCACTACGGCATGAATGCGCGAGCCTCGGTCCATTCAAGTTTCGCGGCTTTCATGCCGATAAAGCACGAACGAGCGCGTTTGAACGTCGACGTAGGCCCTTGCCTGCGCGACGCTTTGCGCCAAGCCGTCGGGCCCCAAGCGGAACACACAGCGAGGATGCGTAGCCAATTCCATGGCGCCCCTTTCGAGGAGCGAACGACGTGAACGATGCCAGCGTGCTGACAGTCAGCGGCGTCGGCAAGACCTATGTCGAGCCGGTGCTCGCGGACGTCACGCTCGACCTCGTGCCGGGCGAAGCGCTCGCGCTGACGGGCGAGAACGGCGCGGGCAAGAGCACCTTGTCGAAGATCATCGGCGGGCTGGTGAACTCCACGGCCGGCACGATGACGCTCGCCGGCAAGCCGTACACGCCGCAAAGCCGCACCGAGGCCGAAGCGCTCGGCGTGCGCATGGTCATGCAGGAGCTGAATCTGCTTTCGACTTTGTCGATTGCGGAAAACCTGTTCCTCAACCGCCTGCCGAAAAAAGGCGGCTTTGGCTGGATCGACCGCAAGAAGCTCGCGGAAGATGCGCGCCACGCAATGGCGCAAGTCGGGCTCGACGCCATCGACCCGGACACGCTCGTGGGTGCGCTCGGCATCGGGCATCAGCAAATGGTGGAGATCGCGCGCAACCTGATCGGCGATTGCCGCGTGCTGATCCTCGATGAACCGACCGCCATGCTCACCGCGCGCGAAGTCGATTTGCTGTTCGAGCAGATCGACCGCCTGAAAGCGCGCGGCGTCGCGCTCGTGTACATCTCGCACCGGCTAGAGGAATTGCGCCGCGTCGCCGAGCGCGCTGCCGTCCTGCGCGACGGGCGTCTCGTGCATCTCGGACCAATGGCCGAACTGTCGAGCGATCGGCTCGTGACGCTGATGGTCGGACGCGAACTCGGCGAGCGTATCGACCTGGGCGAAAGAAGAATCGGCGGCGTGGCGCTGAAGGTCGCCGGCATGACGCGCGGCAGCGTGGTGCGCGACGTCTCCTTCGAAGTGAAGGCGGGCGAGATTTTCGGGGTGAGCGGGCTGATTGGCGCAGGCCGCACCGAGCTCATGCGCCTGATTTACGGCGCGGATCGCGCGGATTCCGGCACGGTCTCGATTGCGCACGGCGGGCAGGCGTTGCGGCCCGTTGCCGTGAATTCGCCGTCGGATGCGGTGAAGCACGGCATCGCGCTCATCACGGAGGACCGCAAGGGCGAGGGCCTGCTGCTTGGCTTGCCTATCGCCGCGAACGTTTCACTGGGTAATCTCGACGCGGTGTCGCGTCACGGCGTGATCGACACGAAGCGCGAAGCCGCGCTCGCGCAGACGCAGATCGACGCCATGCGTATTCGCACATCCGGGCCGGCGCAGGCCGTCTCGGAACTGTCGGGCGGCAATCAGCAGAAAGTGGTGATCGGCCGCTGGCTCGCCCGCGACTGCACCGTGCTCCTGTTCGACGAACCGACGCGCGGGATCGACGTGGGCGCGAAGTTCGATATCTATGGGCTCATGGGCGCACTGGCGCGCGAAGGACGCGCGCTCGTGGTCGTGTCGAGCGATCTGCGCGAACTCATGCTGATTTGCGACCGTATCGGCGTGATGTCGGCGGGACGGATGACGGGCGTGTTCGAGCGCGCCAACTGGACGCAGGATGCGCTGCTTGCCGCAGCCTTCGCGGGCTATGCGAAACGCGAAGCCATGCTGCACGAGCCGCTCGCGCCGGACGCGAAGCCGCCCGAACAAGACCAAAAAGTGGAGCACTGAATGACCGGTCAGACTCAAGCCAATCTGCCAGCCGATGCGCCGAAGAGTCCGAAGGGCATCGGCACGCGGCTGGGCTTTTCGAATTACCTCGGTCTCGTCGGCGCGCTCGCCGCGATGATCGCGCTGTTTTCGGTGTTGAGTTCGCACTTCCTCACCTACGAGACGTTCAGCACCATCGCCAACCAGATTCCGGATTTGGTCGTGATGTCGGTGGGCATGACCTTCGTGCTGATCATCGCGGGAATCGACTTGTCGGTGGGGTCGGTCCTGGCGCTCGGCGCATCGGTCGTGAGCGTCGCCGCGTTGAAGTGGCATTGGCCCGCGTTGCCGTCCGCGCTGATGGGCATGGCCGCCGCCGCGCTGACGGGCACGCTGACCGGGCTCGTGACGGTGGCGTGGCGCATTCCGTCGTTCATCGTGTCGCTCGGCGTGCTGGAAGCGGCGCGCGGCGTCGCCTACCAGATGACCAATTCGCGGACCGCGTATATCGGCGACGCCTTCGATTTTCTGTCGAATCCGATCGCTTTCGGCATCTCGCCGTCGTTCGTGATCGCGGTCGCCGTGATGATAATTGCGCACCTGGTCTTGACTCGGACGGTTTTTGGCCGATATCTCGTAGGAATAGGCACGAACGAGGAAGCCGTGCGGCTTGCGGGCGTGAATCCGCGTCCTTACAAGGTAATCGTTTTCGCGTTGATGGGCGCGCTCTCCGGGCTCGCCGCGCTATTTCAGATTTCGCGCCTCGAAGCTGCCGACCCTAACGGCGGCGCGGGGCTGGAGTTGCAGGTGATCGCGGCGGTGGTGATCGGCGGAACGAGTCTGATGGGCGGGCGCGGCTCGGTCATCAGCACGTTCTTCGGGGTCTTGATCATTTCCGTGCTGGCGGCGGGGCTCGCGCAGATCGGCGCGAACGAACCGACCAAGCGCATCATCACCGGGGCGGTGATCGTGGTGGCGGTCGTGCTCGACACGTATCGCAGCCGGCGTAAGCGGGCTTGACGGGGAGCGTCAGGCGAATTCGACCAAGGAGCAAAGGGTAAGGCAGTACGGCGCGCACGGGGCGCGCCGGGATGACAGGCAGCATGCAGCAAAGACCAGGGCGATCGGGGAAGCGGCAGCATTACGCCGTAGCTGACGGGAACAGCGAAACCAAAAAGCGCACGCGAGGCCAGTGCGCACCGAACGCCTATTTCAAATAAGAGAGCAGCAGCACAAAGATAGCGAAGGACGATGTATGGCGACGATAAAAGACGTGGCAGCCATTGCCGGGGTGTCGTTTACGACGGTGTCCCATGTGGTCAACAATTCGAGGCCGGTATCGGCCGATGTCAGGGCGAAAGTAGAACGGGCAATTCGTGAACTCGATTACGTGCCCTCGGCCGTCGCGCGTTCGCTGAAGGCGAAGTCCACCGCGACCATCGGCCTCCTGGTGCCGAACGCGACGAACCCTTATTTCGCGGAACTCGCGCGCGGCGTCGAGGACGGCTGCGCGAAGAACGGCTATTGCGTATTCTTCTGCAATTCGGACGACGATCCCGCGAAGCAGCGCCACTACCTGCGCGTGCTGCAGGAAAAGCGCATCGACGGGCTGGTCATTGCATCGGCGGGGGAGGATTCGGTGCTCGCGCACAGTCTTTCCGGATCGCGCGAACCGCTCGTGATCGTCGACCGGAATATCGAAGGCGTCACGGCCGATCTCGTGCAGATCGACCACGAGAAGGGCGCGTATCTCGCCACGCGGCATCTGCTGCAACTCGGGCATTCGGAGATCGGCTGCATTACCGGGCCGGTCGCGACGGCGGTGAGCGCTATGCGTCTGCATGGCTTCATTCGCGCGATGGCCGAACGCGGTATCGAGATCGAGCCGAACGCGATCGTGCAGAGCGATTTCTCGGCGACGGGCGGTTACGCGGCAGCATCGCAACTGTTCGACTCGATGAAGCCGACGGCCATTTTCGCGTGCAACGACATGATGGGCATCGGTGCATTGCGGGCGGCCGCGGAACGCCATATCAACGTGCCGACGGATTGCTCGATCATCGGTTTCGACGATGTCGAACTCTCGCGGTACACGTATCCCGCGCTTTCTACCGTCGGACAGTCGGTGCGCGCGCTCGGCGAAATGGCCGCGCAAACGCTGATCGAGCGGATCACCGGCAAGCTCGCGGGCAATACGCGGCGGCGCGTCGTGGCGCCGCGTCTCGTGCGGCGCGAATCGACGGCGGTCGTGCACGAGGCGCGACGCGCCGGATAGACGTTGGAAGCAACACAAGGAGCGTAATGAGCGACAAGTCAATAGCCAAGCAAGGCCGCGTCACCGTGGTCGGCAGTCTGAACATGGATCTGGTCGCACGCGCGCCGCGTTTGCCGAAACCCGGCGAGACGCTCGCAGGCCACGCGTTCGCGCAAGTGCCGGGCGGCAAGGGCGGTAATCAGGCGGTGGCGGCGGCGCGCCTGGGCGCGGAGGTCGCGATGATCGGCTGCGTTGGCGACGACAGCAACGGTGCGACGCTCAAGACGAGTCTCGAGGCGGAAGGCATCGACTGCGCCACGGTGGCTCTCAGCACCGACGCGCCAACGGGTGTCGCGCTCATCATCGTCGACGATGCGAGCCAGAACGCCATCGTGATCGTGGCGGGCAGCAACGCGCAGGTGACGCCCGAGAGCATCGCGTCTCAAGAGGCGCTTCTTGCGCGCGCCGACGTAATCGTTTGCCAGCTGGAAACGCCGCCGGATACGGTGCGCGCGGCGCTTGCCGCCCGGCGCCTGCAGCGCACGACCATCCTCAACCCCGCGCCCGCCGCGAACGAGTTGCCGGCCGACTGGTTCGGCCTCGTCGATTATCTGATTCCGAACGAACTCGAAGCCGCGACGCTGTCGGGCATTGCCATTTCCACACCCGACGATGCGCGCCGCGCCGCGCACGCGCTCCGGCAAAAAGGCGCGCGCAACGTGATCGTGACGCTCGGTGGGCAGGGCGTCTTCGCGCTGCTCGTATCAGACGGTAATGGCGACGACGGCGGCCAGCACTTGCCTTCGCCGAAAGTGCAGGCTGTCGATACCACCGCGGCGGGCGATACCTTCATCGGCGGATTTGCCGCGGAACTCGCGCGCGGCTCGGCGGTGCTCGACGCCATCGGTTTCGGCCAGCGCGCCGCCGCGCTTGCGGTCACGCGTGAGGGCGCGCAGCCTTCGATTCCGCATCGCAGCGAAATTTCCGCATAAGTGTTCAGTTTTCACTGAAAACCGGCGCGTAGCTTGCGCCGTTCTTTTCGTCTGATGAAATAAATATCCTCAAGCCAGTCCCTTTCGCGCCGTTTACATAGTAAGCGAGCGCAGGAGCGCCGCTACGCGAATCGGTTGCGGCGACTCTCCGCGCGCGCCGGCCCTCACCTGGCTACGACCGCATTGACGAGCGGCATGGGACGACACATGAACAAGGCTTTGACCATCAAGGCGCGCATCGGCATCTCGATGGCGTTTCTCGGCGCGCTGCTGATCGCCATCGGGGCGCTCGGCCTCAGCGGCATGAATCACTCGAACACCGCGTTTCTCGATACCTACTCGAATCAGATGCCGAGCGCCATCGCCGTCGGCAACACCGAGATGTACGCCATGCGCGAACGGCTCGTGTTCGATCGCGGCGCGCTGCTCGCGGGCACGGCAGAAGTCGCGGCGACCATCGAGCGTTCACGCCTCATGCGCGAGCGCGCCGATGGCTTCTGGAAGCAATACACGGCGCTGCCGCAAGAGTCCGGCGAAGCGCGCCTCGCGGAAGCGGCGCAGGCCAAACGTCTCGAACTGCAGCGTGAGCTCGACAAGGGCCTCAAGGCCGTTGCCGCCAACGACCACGACGCGATCATCGCTTCCGCCAAGTCGATGCAGGCGATCTACAACGATTACGCCAACGCCAACGAAACGCTGCGCAAGTTCCTGTCCGAGTCCTCGCACAAGAGCTACGAAGACGCGCAGAGCCAGTTTCTGTGGTTCCGCGCGGTCGCGATGTCTGCCATCGCGCTCGGGCTGGCCGCGGCGGCGTTCGCGTGGGTTTCGCTCCGACGCGCCATCGCGCGCCCGCTCGAAGCCGCGCTCGGCCATTTCGAGGCGATTGCCGCGGGCGACCTGCGCCGTGAAGTCGTGGTCACTTCGCGCGACGAAATGGGGCAATTGCTCGAAGGACTCGCCAAGATGCGCGCAAGCCTTCTGACGACGGTTCGCACCGTGCGCTCGGGCAGCGAATCGATCGCATCGGCCACGCAGCAGATCGCCGCCGGCAATACCGATTTGTCGTCGCGTACCGAGGAACAAGCATCCGCGTTGCAGGAAACCGCGTCGAGCATGGAAGAGCTGACCGGCACGGTCCGTCAGAACGCCGACAATGCGCGTCAGGCAAGCGCGCTCGCGGCCAACGCGTCGGAGATCGCGGGCAAGGGCAACACGGTCGTCAGGCAGGTCGTCGATACCATGGGCGAGATCAACCGCAGTTCGTCGAAGATCGCGGACATCATCACGATCATCGAGGGCATTGCGTTCCAGACCAACATTCTCGCGCTCAACGCAGCCGTGGAAGCGGCCCGCGCGGGCGAGGAAGGGCGCGGCTTCGCGGTGGTCGCGGGAGAAGTGCGCTCGCTTGCACAGCGTTCGTCGGCGGCGGCGAAGGAAATCAAGGAGTTGATCGATACCTCGGTGGCGCGTGTGCAGTCGGGCACCACGCTCGTCGATGAAGCGGGCCGCACGATGAACGAGATCATCGGCGCGGTGCAGCGCGTGACCGACATCATGGGCGAGATCGCGGCGGCGTCGGAGGAGCAGTCGAGTGGTATCGACCAGGTGTCGCTTGCGGTCACGCAGATGGACGAAGTGACGCAGCAGAATGCCGCGCTCGTCGAGGAAGCGGCAGCAGCGGCGCAATCGCTGGAAGATCAGGCGGGACGTTTGCGTCAGGCGGTTGCGGTGTTTCAGGTAAATGAGGGTTTCAGCGCGGATGCGCCTTTGGCTTCGGCTTCGGTGAGCGCCGCCAGGCGCGTTACGCGCAAGCCAGCGGCTGTGGCGGCAAGCAAGCGCCCCGTCCCCGCCAAGCCTTCGCAGGCAGCAAAGCCGGCTGCCACGCCGGCGGTTGCAGCGGCGGCTGCAAGCGGGGATTGGGAGACGTTTTGAGCCCGCTGCGGTAACGGAACTTCGCCGTCGCGCGCATGGCGGCGCCAAGTCTAAAGCCGGAGGTGCGAACGCAAGACGCACCTGTCGCCATCATCGAGCGCGTCCCCGTACACTGATGCCACCGCATCATCTTGCATACGAGGACTATCGACATGACCGGATCGACACTCGCCGCACAGCTTGTGGACGCGCGCCGGCAGCATCGGAGCATCGAGACGCTTGCGCCGCGCGACATTCCCGCCGACGCGCCCACGGCCTATGCCATCCAGCACGAGACGCTGCGTGCGGCAAACGCGCGCATCGGCGCATGGAAGATCGGCGCCCGCGCGCCCGATGCCCTCGCCGCAGGCGCACCCATCGATGCAGACCTCGTGCATGTATCGCCTGCGCGGCTCGCGTTCGACTCGTTTTTTCACGTACTGGTGGAACTCGAAATAGCGTTTCGCTTTGCCTACCCGCTGCCGCCGCGTAGCGACCCTTACAGCCACGCCGAAGTCCTCGACGCACTGGGCGGCATGGCCGTCGCACTCGAAATCGTCGATAGCCGCCTCGCGCAATGGCCCAACGTCGACCCACTCGCGCAACTTGCCGATTCGCAGAACAACGGCGCGCTCATCGTGAGCGGCATGGAGCCTTATGAGGTCGTATCGGCGGGCTTCGACTTCTTGTCGCCGCGTATCGAATTGACGCTCGATGGCCTGCCGATTGCTCCGGCCGCGCAAGGCAATCCAGCGGGCGATCCCCGCGTCGTGCTGCCGTGGCTCGTCAATCATTGTTCGCGCATGGGGCTGACGGTCGAACCGTTCTGGACCATCACCACGGGTTCTTATACGGGCGCTTATCGCGTGGAAGGTCCCGCGATGGTGCATGGCGCGATCGACCGCATCGGCGAGCTCGAACTCGTTCTTACCTGACGCTTCATGTCACGTCGCACCACGCGTTCATAGAGTCCACACGCCACGCGCGGTTATTGTCACGACAGCCGCGTAACCCGCGTTATTGCATCTGACATGCATGCGCGCACGTATGAGTCATGAGATGGAAACAACAGCGTACGGCGCCCAACGATGCTGGCGGATGAAGGCAGGGTGAGAGTGACAAAAGCGCGGTCATGCGTACAGGCGGCGAGAACGCCGCGCAAGACCATGTGCAAAAGAGGAGATTGGGATGAGGATTGTAGGGCACCGAAAATAATTCGTGTAGCTAGCACTTCTTCTCAGATGGATAGCTTCGCAAGTGCGTGAAAAAAAATTCGAAAGGGTTTAGGATGAATTCAAGCGATGTCGTTTCGATTACGCGCGTTGCGCACGGCATAGCTTTCTGACTTCGGCGAGGAGGTAGCATGGATATCTACAGCAGTTTCGCGACCCGCTTCGAAAAAACCCGCGAGGAGGAATTCTCGCTCGAAGAGTATCTCGCGCTCTGCAAGGAAGATCCTGCCACATATGCAACAGCGGGCGAACGTATGTTGACGGCCATCGGGGAACCCGAGTTCGTCGACACGAGACTCGACCCGCGGCTTTCGCGTGTGTTTGCGAACAAGGTCATCAAGGTGTATCCGGCATTCCGTGAGTTCTACGGAATGGAGGAAGTGATCGAGAACGTCGTGTCGTATTTCCGGCACGCGGCGCAGGGTCTGGAAGAGAAGAAGCAGATCCTGTATCTGCTGGGTCCGGTGGGCGGCGGCAAGTCGTCGATCGCCGAACGTTTGAAGCAGCTTGCCGAGCGCGTCCCGTTCTATTCGATCAAGGGCTCGCCCGTCAACGAATCACCGCTTGGCCTCTTCGATTACGACGAAGATGGTCCCGTGCTCGAGGAGCAATACGGCATTCCGCGCCGCTATCTCAAGAGCATTTTGTCTCCGTGGGCCGTGAAGCGCCTGCACGAGTACAACGGCGACATCCGCAAATTCCGCGTGGTGCGTCGCTATCCTTCCATTCTTCGTCAGATCGGCATTGCCAAGACCGAGCCTGGCGACGAGAACAATCAGGACATCTCCTCGCTCGTCGGCAAGGTGGATATCCGCAAACTCGAAACCTATTCGCAAGACGACGCGGACGCATACAGCTATTCGGGTGGCCTGTGCCTCGCCAATCAGGGCATGCTCGAATTCGTCGAAATGTTCAAGGCGCCGATCAAGGTGTTGCACCCGTTGTTGACGGCTACGCAGGAAGGCAACTTCAAGGGCACGGAAGGCTTCGGCGCGATCCCTTTCGACGGCGTGATTCTCGCTCACTCGAACGAGTCGGAATGGAAGGCGTTCCGCAACAACAAGAACAACGAGGCACTGCTCGATCGTATTTTCGTCGTGAAGGTGCCGTATTGCCTGCGCTACGGCGAAGAGGTCAAGATCTACGAAAAGCTTCTGCGTAACTCGTCGCTGGCCGAGGCGGTATGCGCGCCAGGCACGCTCAAGATGATGGCGCAGATGGCCGTGCTCACGCGCTTGGCTGAACCTGAAAACTCCAGCCTCTTTTCGAAGATGCAGGTGTACGACGGCGAGAACCTCAAGGACACGGACCCGAAGGCGAAGTCGTATCAGGAGTACCGCGACTTTGCCGGTGTGGACGAAGGCATGACAGGCGTGTCCACGCGCTTCGCGTTCAAGATCTTGTCGCGCGTCTTCAACTTCGACTCGTCGGAAGTCGCGGCGAATCCGGTGCATCTCATGTACGTGCTTGAACAGCAGATCGAGCGCGAACAGTTTCCGCCGGAGACGGAGCAGAAGTATCTGTCGTTCATCAAGGACGTACTGGCTTCGCGCTACGCCGAATTCATCGGCAAGGAAATTCAGACCGCTTATCTGGAATCGTATTCGGAGTATGGACAGAACATCTTCGACCGTTACGTGACGTATGCCGACTTCTGGATTCAGGACCAGGAGTTCCGCGATCACGATACCGGTGAGAGTTTCGACCGTGCCTCGCTCAATGCGGAACTGGAAAAGATCGAAAAGCCGGCAGGCATCAGCAACCCGAAGGATTTCCGCAACGAGATCGTGAACTTCGTGTTGCGTGCGCGGGCGGCCAATGGCGGCAAAAACCCGGCGTGGATCAGTTATGAGAAGCTGCGGGTGGTGATCGAGAAGAAAATGTTCTCGAACACCGAAGAACTTCTGCCGGTCATATCGTTCAATGCGAAAGGTTCGGCCGAAGAGCAACGCAAGCATGAAGACTTCGTCAATCGCATGGTCGCGAAGGGCTATACGCCGAAGCAGGTCCGGCTGCTCTGCGACTGGTATCTGCGCGTGCGCAAGTCGTCGTAAGCAGGACGCATGCTGTAATGTAGGTCCGCGCCGCTCGGGACCGAAGTTTGCGCCGCAAGGTGTGACTTCCTGAGCGGCAAAGCGGGCACTTTGCGAGAGAGAGACGCTGGCATGCCCTTCGCGGCACGCCCAAGGCTCGCGCAGCGCCTCGCATCCTCGCCATCAACGCGGGAGACTGAATGTGCTGCACCAGATCATCGACCGCAGGTTAGCTGGTAAGAACAAGAGCATCGCCAATCGCGAGCGCTTTCTGCGACGCGTCAAGAACTACATTCGCCGCGCGGTTTCGGACGCGGTGCGCGATCGCAGCATCAAGGATATTCAGAGCACTCAGAGCATCACCATCCCCAAGAAGGATATCGCCGAGCCCTCGTTCCGTCATGGACCGGGCGGCAAGCGCGAGTATGTTCATCCGGGCAACGCCGACTATATTCGCGGCGACAAGATTCCGCGTCCGCAAGGCGGTTCGGGCGGCGGCGGCAAAAGCGCGAGCAACGAAGGCGAGGGCCAGGACGACTTCGTGTTCGAACTGTCGCGCGAAGAATTCATGCAGTACTTCTTCGACGATCTCGAACTGCCGCGTCTCGTGAAGACGCAACTGCTCGCGGTGCCCACGTGGAAGAACGTGCGTGCGGGCTGGGCGGCGGAAGGTACGCCGAATAACATCGACGTGGTGCGTTCGCTGAGGAGCGCGCTCGGGCGGCGTATCGCGCTCGGCATGCCGCTCACCGCGCAACTGCGCGAGATGGAACGTCAGCTCGAAGCACTCAAGAGCGATAACGCCGATCCCGAAGACATCGCGCGATTGGAAGCGGACATCGTGATCCTGCAGGGCCGGATCACGCGTATCCCATTCATCGACCCATTCGATCTGCGATATGTGAATCGCGTCAAGCAGCCCACGCCGTCGAGCAAGGCGGTCATGTTCTGTCTGATGGACGTTTCCGGCTCCATGGACGAGCAGCGCAAGGACTTGTCCAAGCGCTTCTTCATTCTCCTTTACCTGTTCCTGCAGCGGAACTACGAGAAAATCGAAGTGGTGTTCATCCGCCATCACACGCGAGCCGAGGAAGTGGACGAAGACACTTTCTTCCATTCGACCGAAAGCGGCGGCACCGTGGTGTCGAGCGCGCTCGAACTCATGAAGAAAATCATGGACGAGCGTTATTCGCCGACAGAATGGAACATTTACGGCGCGCAAGCATCGGACGGCGACAACTGGACCGACGATTCCCCCAAGTGCCGCAAGCTCCTTTCGGACGACATCCTGCCGAAGGTACGTTATTTCGCCTATATTCAAGTTGCGCCAGAAGAGCAAAATCTGTGGGTGGAATATGCGCAACTTGCGCTCGGCGCGCCTGAACTGGCCATGAAGAAGGTGGACTCCGCCGCGGACATCTACCCCGTGTTCCGCGAACTCTTCGAAAAGCAACAGGCGGCTGCATGACGAAACGGAATGTGCAGAAGGAAGCGCGCAAGGCTCGACCGGATGGCACGGACGATCGTGCGGTTGCATCGACGTTGGAACTGGAAGAAGGGAAGGAAGCAGACAAGGATGTAGTCGAAGACAAGGCGTCCGAGGAGACGCACAAGGAAGGCAGGATGAATGTTGCAGAAAAGCGGCCGCTGCCGTGCCCGTCCGACTGGACCGTCGAGATGATCGAGGAATATGACGCCGAGATATCGCGCGTCGCCAACCGATACGGGCTCGACGTCTATCCCATTCAGCTCGAAATCATCAGCGCCGAACAGATGATGGATGCTTATGCCTCCGTCGGCATGCCGGTGAATTATCGGCACTGGTCCTTCGGCAAGCACTTCTTGTCGACCGAGAAGAGCTATCGGCGCGGGCAGATGGGTCTCGCGTATGAGATCGTCATCAATTCGAACCCATGCATTGCGTACCTCATGGAAGAGAACACGATGACGATGCAGGCGCTCGTCATCGCGCACGCGGCCTATGGGCACAACTCCTTCTTCAAGGGCAATTACCTCTTTCGGCTGTGGACCGACGCGCACGCGATCATCGACTATCTCGTGTATGCGAAGAATTACATCGCCGAATGCGAGGAGCGCTTCGGGCTGGATCGCGTCGAGGAACTGCTCGATTCCTGCCATGCGCTGATGAATTACGGCGTTGATCGCTACAAGCGCCCGCAGAAACTTTCGCTTGCGAAGGAAGCCGCGATGCGGCGTGAACGCGAGCAATATCTGCAGTCGCAAGTCAACGAACTCTGGCGCACCTTGCCGAATCGCAAGGCACAGTCCGCCGAGGAAATCGAAAGCCGTTATCCGCCGGAGCCGCAGGAGAACTTGCTGTACTTCGCGGAAAAGAACGCGCCGCTGCTCGAACCGTGGGAGCGCGAAGTCATTCGTATCGTTCGCAAGGTCGGGCAGTATTTTTATCCGCAGCGGCAGACGCAGGTGATGAACGAAGGCTGGGCCACGTTCTGGCACTACACGCTGCTCAACACGCTCTATAACGAAGGCCGGCTCGAAGACGGCTTCATGATGGAGTTCCTGCATTCGCACAGCAACGTGGTGTATCAGCCGCCCGTGACGAAGCCGTATTACAGCGGCATCAATCCGTACGCGCTCGGCTTTTCGATGATGAGCGACATTCGCCGCATTTGCGAAAGCCCGACGGATGAAGATCGCGAGTGGTTCCCCGAACTCGCGGGCAGCGACTGGCTCGAATCGCTGCACTACGCCATGCGCAACTTCAAGGACGAGAGCTTTATCGCGCAGTATTTGTCGCCGCATCTGATCCGGGAAATGCGCCTCTTCTCGATTCTCGACGACGACATGCGCGATTCGCTCGAAGTCTCGGCCATTCACGACGGCAGCGGTTATCGCTATGTGCGGCAGGCGTTGTCGCGCCAATACGACATACATCATCGCGAGCCGAACATTCAGGTCTATTCGGTGAACACGCGCGGCGACCGCAGTCTCACGCTGCGCCACTTCATGACGGACAACCGGCATCTGTCGAACGACAGCGACGAAGTGCTCAAGCACATGGCGCGCTTGTGGCAGTTCGACGTTTATCTGGAGAGCGTCGATGAAAATGGCACGGTGAGAAAGCGCTTCGACTGTCGGTACACGCCGCCGAATCACGCGCGCTGATCGGTAGCTTTAAAGAAAAACGGCTCCTCGCGGAGCCCTTTTTTTTTCTTGTCCGAAGCAGGCTTCAGATTTCCTTGCCTTCCTCGTCTTGCGTGAAGATGTCCCAGCTTGCCATGAAGAGCGCTGCAACCAGCGGCCCGATCACGAAGCCGTTGATGCCGAAAAGCGCCATGCCGCCGAGCGTCGAAATGAGCACGACCCAGTCAGGCATCTTCGTGTCCTTGCCGACGAGAATCGGGCGCAGGACGTTATCCACGAGACCGATCACGACCACGCAGAATCCAACCAGCACGAGCCCTTGCCAGATCTGGCCGGTCGCGAAGAAGTAGATCGCCGCGGGCGCCCAGACCAGCGCCGCGCCGACCGCGGGCAGGAGCGAGAGAAACGCCATCAGCACGCCCCACAAGAGCGAGCCGTTGATGCCGAGAATCCAGAAGATGAGCCCGCCCAGCAAACCCTGCGCGGCGGCGACCGCGATATTGCCCTTGACCGTCGCACGCACGACGGTCGTGAACTTCGCGATCAGATGCTGCTTCGGCGCCGGATCGAGCGGCAAGGCGCGACGGATGCGCCGGCCGATCTCGCCGCCATCGCGCAGCAGGAAAAACACCAGATACAGCATGACGCCGAAGCTCACGACGAACTGGAACGTGTTCTGGCCAATGGACAACGCCTGCGCCGCCGCGAACTGGCTGATCTGCGCCGCGCCTTCCATGAGTCGACGCTGGATGCCAGGGATATCGTCGAGACCGTAGCGCCCGAGCATCTGCTGCACCGAAGTCGGCAGCGCATGCAGCACGTGCTGAAAGTACACTCCGAAATTCAGGTCGCCGCTCTTGATGCGCGCGTAGACAAGCGCGATTTCCTGCACGAGCGTCACGGCCACCACGGCCAACGGGATGATGACGATGAGAATCGCCGCAGCCAACGTCGTCAGCGCGGCGAGGTTGCGCCGCTTGCCGAAGCGCACGGTGAGCCAGCGCTGCATTGGCTGAAACAGGATAGCGAGAATCGCGCCCCAGAAGATCGCGCCGAAGAAGGGCAGCAGCACCCACGCAAGCGCGAGCGTGACGACGAACAACAGGATATGAAAGAAGCTTTGATGGACGGACTGATTATTCATTGGGACCGGTTAAGCGGAAGGGGAGCGGGCAGCGCCGCTCGAGTTCGCGCATGCTAGCACGCGGCTGCCGACGTCATTCGTGCACTGCGTTGGAGCGCTGTTTCGACCGGCGCTTCGGTCAGCGTTCAACCATTGACACCGCTCTCGACTAAAATCCGGCTTTCATTCCTTGCGGACCGCTTCCGGTCTCAATCGAGCCGGATGCAAGAGCAATGCGCGTTCCACGTGCGTGGCACGGTGCGCTTTACGTATCCAACAATGAATCCTGGTGTCGTCTACGCATTCGCGGCCTTCGCGCTTTGGGGCCTGTTTCCGATCTACTTCAAGGCGTTGCATTCGATTAGCGCGCTAGAGATGCTTGCGCACCGCATGGCCTGGTCGCTGATCTTCCTCTTCATCGTCCTGACGGTGCGGCGTCAGTGGCGCTGGCTCGGCCCGGTGCTGCGCGACAAACGTCTGCTTGCGCGCTTCGCGGCGAGCGCCGTGTTGCTATCGACGAACTGGGGCATTTACATCTGGGCGGTAAATGACGGGCGAATCGTCGAGGCAAGTCTTGGCTACTTCATCAATCCGCTCGTCAACGTGCTGTTCGGAATGGCCTTCCTGCACGAGCGGTTACGGCCGATGCAATGGTTCTCCGTTGTCATCGCCGCGCTCGGCGTGCTGTGGCTCACCTGGGTGAACGGCGCGCCGCCCTGGATCAGTCTCGCGCTCGCGTTGACTTTCGGCGGCTACGGGTTGTTGCGCAAGACGGCGAAGCTCGGCGCGCTCGAAGGGCTCACGCTCGAAACCATGTTGCTGTGTCCTGTCGCGCTGCTTTATTTATTCGTGCTCGGCGCGAACGGACATAGCGGTTTCCTGGATGCGTCCGTGGGCATCGAGGTGCTTCTCGCGGCGGCCGGGCCGATCACCGCCGTGCCGTTGCTGTTGTTCGCGGCCGGCGCGCGGCGCATTCCCTTGTCGATGCTCGGCCTGATTCAGTACATCACGCCGACGCTGCAGTTGCTCATCGGCGTGGTGATTTATCAGGAGGCGTTCGGGCATGACCGTCTGATCGGCTATGGCGCGATCTGGGCGGCGTTGGCGATTTATTCGCTCGAAGGCTTGTATCGGGCGCGGCCGGGGCGAGGGTGATCAACGCAACGCGTCACCCCATCGGTACTCCACCGTCAGATCGTCGAGCTTCGCCTTGAGTTCGGTATCGATCGGCTGCTCCACTGTCGCGAGCGTCTCGTCGAGCTGTTCGACGCGGCTTGCACCGATGATCGCCGAGGTCACCGCCGGATTCGCCAGCACCCATGCAAGCGATGTGCTCGCAAGCGACCGGCCGTTTTCCTTCGCCACATCTTTCAGCTTTTCGATGGTCTGGAACTCGCGCTCATGCCAGTAGCGCTGCTGATACATTTCTCCCGCCTTGCCGACCGTCGCGGTAAAGCGTCCGTCCGAAGGCGCGGCGTCGTGCTTGTGCTTGCCAGTCAGCAAGCCACCCGCGAGCGGGTTATACGGAATCACGGCGAGCCCCTCTTCCACCGTCAGCGGCAGCAGTTCACGCTCGATCTGGCGAAACAGCAGGTTATAACGCGGCTGAACGGAAACGAAGCGGGCGGTGCGCAGTACATCGGCGCGACCTAGCGCACGTGCGAGCCTGTACGCCAGAAAATTCGATACCCCGACATAGCGTGCCTTGCCGCTTTTCACGATGGTATCGAGCGCTTCGAGCATCTCGTCGAGCGGCGTGTCGCGATCGTCGTTATGCAGTTGATAGAGATCGACGTAGTCGGTGCCAAGACGCTTCAACGACGCATCGATTGCATCGAGCAGATGCTTGCGCGATGCGCCCTGATCCCATGTAAGCGGCCCCATCGCGTGCACGGCCTTGGTGGCGAGAATGTATTGATGCCGCCGGCCCTTCAACCAGCGTCCGACGATTTCCTCGGTGCGGCCCGCGAGGTCGTTCGTCGCGCCAAGCGGATAAACGTTGGCGGTGTCGATGAAATTGACGCCCGCCTCGGCCGCGCGATCCATGATGGCGAACGACGCGTCTTCCTCCGTCTGCAAACCGAAGGTCATCGTGCCGAGGGTGAGACGCGAGACGGTGAGACCGGTGCTGCCGAATTTGCGATATTGCACGATTGCGCTCCCGAGGTTGAATAGCGATCGACAGGATAGTCTTTATGCGTGCCGCGCGCTCGGGGCTACCCGGACGCACGCCGATATCAGCGCGCGGCAGGCGCGGGCGCGGCGGCGCGCGGCGCGTTGTCGAGCCGTCTGAACACGAGACCCGATAGCAACGTCACCACGCCCATGCACAGGAAGCTCAGTCTGAAACCGATCGCGCCCGAGCCGAACTGATGCTCGAACACCTGCACGAGCGACCCGCCGATCGACACGCCAAGCCCGATCGCAAGCATCTGCACCATCGAGAAGAGGCTGTTGCCGCTGCCCGCATCCTTGATGGAAAGGCCCTTGAGCGTGACGCTGTTCATCGCCGCGAACTGCATCGAATTGCAGGCGCCGAAGAGCGCGAGAATGACGATCTCCACGACGAGCGGCAGCGACGGCGAAAACAACGCAAAGCCGATGATCGACGCGCCCACCAGCGCCGTATTCACCAGCAGAAAATTGTCGTAGCCGTAGCGCTTGACGAGGCCCGCGATCCAGCGCTTCGACAAGGTGCCCGCGAACGCGATAGGCAGCATCATCAAGCCGGAATGCAGCGGGCCGTAACCGAGTTCGAGCTGCATGAGAAGCGGCAACAAGAACGGCACCGCGCTCGACCCGATCCGGCAAACCAGATTGCCGATCAGCCCGACGCTGAAGTTCGGCTCGCGAAAGAGCGCGAGATGAAAGAGCGGATTGCGCTTTCTGCGCGCATACGGGATATACGCGAAGGCCGAGACGGCGGCCACGACGAACAGCGCCGCCGACACGAGCCCGCGATGCGTTTGCACCGGACTATCCAGCGCCAACGAAAACGCCACCATGCACAGGGACAAGAGCCCGCAACCGACGAAATCGAAAGGCGGCGCGTTCCTGATGGCGTCGTCGGGAAGAAAGCGCCGCACGGCATAAAGGCCGACCGCGCCGATCGGCACGTTGATCAGAAAGATCCAGTGCCACGTGAACGACTGAACGAACCAGCCGCCGAGCGTCGGACCGAGAATAGGGCCGACCTGTCCGGCAACCGAAATCATCGCGAGCGCGGACACGTAGGCTTCGCCCGTCATCGTGCGAAGAATGGCAAGGCGGCCGATTGGCAGCAACATCGACCCGCCGATGCCTTGCAGCACGCGCGCCATGACGAGTTGATCGAGCGTGTGGGCGCTCGCGCAGGCAAGCGAGCCGATCACGAACAACGTGATCGCGACGAAGTACACGCGCCGCGTGCCGAAGCGGTCGGCGAGCCAGCCCGAAGCGGGCGTGAAAAGCGCCATCGTGAGCGTGTAGGCGACAACGATGGACTGCATCGCGAGCGGCGCCGCGTGCAGATCGCGGGCGATGGACGGCAGCGCCGTATTGACGATGGTCGTGTCCAGCGCCTGCATGAAGAAGCCCACGGCGACGATCCAGAGTAGAGCCGTGTGCGATGACAGTTTGTTCATTTGAGGGGCGAAGTGGCAGGAGCGGCGCGCCGCGAAAGCCTGACGAAAGGCCAGTGAAAAGCCCGTCAGCGCGCATTGCGAAATGTTAATGACTCCGCGCGCTATCGGGAAGACCGCTAACCGCATTGACTGTGATCGTGATTTCCGATCACAATGCCGCATGCTGAATCCCGTGTGGCTGACCACCTTCGCGACCGTGGCCACGTCGCACAGCTTTACCGACGCCGGCCGTCAGCTCGGTCTGCGCCAGTCGAGCGTCTCCGAGCACATTCGACGCCTCGAAGAAAGCGTCGGACGAAGGCTCCTCGTGCGCGATACCCATTCTCTCGCGCTCACGGCCGACGGAGAAGCCATGCTCGTTCACGCCCGCGTGATTCTCGAAGCGATGGCGCATGCGCAATCGCAGTTCAGTTCGCCGCGGCTGCGCGGACGCGTGCGGCTCGGTTCATCGGACGATCTGGCGCTCGGGCCGCTGCCGAGCGTGCTTGCCGCCTTTCGCGACACGCATCCGGATGTCGAACTGGAGATCACCATCGGCATGACGGGACGGCTGTATCAACTCGTCGATGCTGGCGAACTCGATCTTGCCGTCGGCAAGCGCCGTATCGGCGATGCGCGCGGCACGCGGCTGTTCAGCGGCCGACTGGAGTGGCTTGCAAAGCCAGGCGCCATCGTCGATACGACTCAGCCCTTGCCGCTCATCTTGGTCGCCGAGCCGAGCGTGACGCGCGCTGTGGTACTCGATGCGCTCGCCATGGCCGGCGCGAGCTGGCAAACCGTCTGCACGAGCAGCAGCCATGCGGGCTGCATCGCGGCGGCGCGCGGCGGACTCGGGCTCACGGTGCGTTCGCATTTTCTGGCGGGACGCGGACTCGCGCCGCCTGTGAATCGCGAAGCGTTGCCGGGATTGCCGGAGGTGGAGTTCATCGCGTTCGGCGCGAAACATCTGAGCCGGCCCGCCGAGACCCTGCTTCAGTTGCTCGAAAGCAGCGACCTGCGCGGCGAATGGGACGGCGAATGAACGCTTCGACCAGAAGCGAAAGAGGGCAGGCGCGAGATGTGCGGCGGTTGTGCCGCAACAACGTGCAGCCGGTGCGATTGGCCTTCGCCGATCGCTTCTTATATATTGAGCGGCGTTCGAAGCGGCCAACCCATCTCGTGTCACGTCTTCGCTGTCTTTCATCTAGCTGTCTCGCGGGCCGGTCCATGAGGACATGGCGGCAGTTGCTCGTCTTCTTGGCGCTCGCCTTGCCGTTTGCGGGCGCGCATGCCGCCACGTATCTCACGAAGCATTGCGAAGACCTCGGTGGCAAGACGGTGCCCGCATCGATCATCGGTCTGCCGACGCGCGGCGCGCTGATCGAGAGCGCGTCCGTGACGAAGGCCGCCGCGCCGGGCAATCGCAACGGCGAGTATTGCCGCGTCACGGGCATCATCCGGGCAATCCAGGACAACACGCCCGACATCCGCTTCGAAGTGAATCTGCCAAGCCGATGGAACGGCCGCGCGTTGCAGATGGGCGGCGGCGGCTATAACGGCACGCTCGTCTCCGGCACCGAACCCATGCCTTTCGCGCCCGACTCGACGCCGCTCGCGCGCGGCTATGCGACCTTCGGCTCCGACTCGGGGCACTCGGGCAACGCGGGGCGCGCGGACTTCGCCGTGAACGACGAAGCCATCGTCAACTTCGGCTTCGCGCATCTCAAGAAGACCCGCGATGTCGCGCTCGCGCTCATCCAGATGGGCTATGGACGTTCGCCCGAGAAGACGTACTTCGCGGGCGGCTCGACCGGCGGACGCGAAGGCTTCACGGTCATCGAACGCTTTCCGAACGATTACGACGGCGTGATCGCCAATGCGCCGGCTATCAACTTCTCGGGCGTGCGGCTGATGGGCGTGAAAGTCGGGCAGGCGTCCTATGCCAAGCCCGGCGGATTCGTCGGCCTCGCGCAGCAGCGGCGGTTGTTCGAAACGGTCGTGCATGAATGCGACAAGCTCGACGGCGCGGCCGATGGCATCGTCGGCAATGTGGAAGCTTGCCGGAAGCTCGAGCCGCAGATCATCGCGTCGTTGCGCTGCGCGAACGGGCAGCGGCCTTCACTGCGCGACAGTTGTCTTTCCGACGTGCAGATCGAGACGCTCGAACTCCTGCGCGATGGCCTGAAGCTGCCGTATCCGCTCGCGTATAACGTCGATACTTATCCGGGCTACAACGTGTTTCAGGGCGTCGATTTCTCCGGCACGCTCGGTCTCGGCGATTCACCCACGCTGCTTTCGCCGCCAACCTTCGGCGCCAATGGCTATCTCTTCGCGCAAGGCGACGCGTATATCCGCCACTTCGTCACGCGCGATCTCTCGTTCAACTCGCTCAATTTCGACCTGAACGATCCCGCGCGCTACAAGCAACGGCTCATCACGCTCGCCTACACGGTCGGCGCGATGAACCCGGACTTCGCGGCATTCATCGCGCACGGCGGCAAGCTGATTGCAATGCACGGACTCTCCGACGAAGTCATCAGCCCGAACCAGACCATCGCGTTCTTCAACGGGCTCATCGAAAAGTACGGCCAAGACAGCGTCGATTCCTTCATGCGGCTTTACATGGTGCCGGGTTTTCAGCATGGCAACGGCGTGTTCATTCCCGCATGGGACGAACTGGGCGCGCTCGACGAGTGGGTCACGAATGGCACGGCGCCCGAGACGCTCATCGGCAGCGACATTGCGCCGGCCACCAACGGACGCACGCGGCCGATCTGCCGTTACCCCGGCTATCCGCGTTACCTGGGTAAGGGCAGCATCAATGTCGCGGCGAACTTTCGCTGTGTCTTGCCTTGAATGCCTGCCTTGAGCGCCCGTCTTGAGCGCACGCTCAGAAGCTGGTCGCGTTCGCGGCGCGCGGCATGAAGCGCGCGAGAATCCGCGCCCAAGTGCGCGCCTTATTCTTGCGATACGACGTCAGCGATACCTCGACCGCGTGCTCGCTCTCCGACGACAACCATACGCGTTCGCCGCGCTTCAGGCGCACGATATCGCCGGGCTTCATCCAGTAATCGTAGGGATCCTGATGACGCGTGAGCCACACGGATGCATCGGCGATACGCAAGTCGGCATCGCGTGCAAGACGCCACGACACCGTCTGATGCGGCGCGACTTCGACATACACCACCACGCGTGCGCCGCTCGCATCCAGCTTGCCCGCTGCCACGCCGTGCAACACGCCGCGTTGTAGCACTTCCGAACCTTCTTCCATCTCGCTCTCCATGTCGTGAGCCGAAGACGGAAGGCCAGCACGCATCAAACAAAAGGCCCCGTCTTTCGGCGGGGCCTTCGGAACCAACTTGTCTGCTTGAGCCTTGGCTGCTAGCGCACACGTTCTCCCGATGACCCGCCATGCTTAATGGCGTTCATTGGGTTTTTAATCGCGGCGATGGCGAGGACGAGGTCTGCGTGCATGGAATGGAGTATCAGTTGGAACCAGGCGCGCTGTCAATATCGAGACAGGATTTTCAAAGTCATAAAAAACCCGGACCGCGTTGCCACGGTACGGGTTGTCTTCGTTCGAGTATCTCGATCGCGCTTAGTTGCCGCTATAACCCAGCGGCTTCGTAGTATTGTTCTTCGCGATGTCCGCCAGCGTCGACACGATATAACGCGGCGACTCGGTTAGCGTGAGCGTGATGCCGCCGTTGTTGTACGGCGCGCTCGACACGTTGCCCATCGGATCGATCAACGCCACCGTGCCCGCCGTGCCCGGCACACCTACCTGCAGCTTGTACGAGGTGTTGTAGCTCGAACTGAAGGTGCCGTCGGCCGCGGGCCACACTGCATTGTTATGCGTCCACAACGCGGTGATGATCTTGCCGCTGCCAAGCTGCTGGAATTGATAGGCGTACACGCCGGCCGGCAGGTTCTTGACCGGACCGAGCGTCACCGTGCCGTCGAGCACGCGGGTCATCGTGGCGACTTGCATCGCGGCCGGCTTCGGGCTGATGTTGGTCGTGCCGAATGCCGCTTGCGGATTGTCGAGGTCGAAGAACGTGCCGTAGCCAGGTTCGCCCGGGAAGTCCGGGCCGAAGAAGACATAGGTTTGATCCGCGCCTTCGCCGAGCATGATGATATGCGTACGCGCCACCACCGCGCCCTGTGCGTACAGAATGTTCGGCGACGGATAGTTCGGGCCATAGCTCGAACCGATGTCATAGCTGATACCCGTTTCCGTCACGAACAGCTTCATGTTCGGCTTGTATTCCTTCGCCATCTCCGCGCGCAGGTTGCGCATCTCGTTGAGCAGCGAATTCGCGGCATCGGCGGGGTCCGGGTCCGTGTGATGACGCTCCGGCGGATGCGAGGGCGACGTGCCCGCATCGTAATAACCGTGCGTCGCGATGCCGTCGATATATTGCGCGTAACCCAAGGGCGCGAGGCGCTTGAGGCGATCCGTCGTCAGCGACGGGAACGGCTCGGCCGGGCCCATCACGACGGCGTGCGGATCTTTCGCATGCAGGCCCTGATACGCGGCCTTGTAGAGCGCGACGAAGTTGGCATCCGTGTCTTTCCACAGGATGTACGGCTCCCACGTCACCTGATAGTAGTTCGACGACATCGTCGGATAGTACTTCTGGCGAATCGCCTCCGTTTCCTGACCGACGCGCGACAGGTAGTTCGAGAAGTAGCCGAGATCGGCCGGCGCATAGCCGTAGTCCGGGCTCAGGCCGTGACCGCTTGCCCAGCCGGGAATGCCGTCGAGCCGCACGAGACGCATGACCTTGCCCGACGTGTAGAACGGATCGAGGTTGTTCGCGCTTGGGTTGAAGGTGTTGCGGCCGTTCGGTTCCATCACCGACATCTGACGATCGTCGATAGTCGAGGAAATGCCGAGCGCCGACAGCATGACGCCGTTGTCGTTGAAGCCTTGCATGCCGAAGCGATGTTGTTCCTGCTTCGTGTAGGTCACGGCCGGAATCGTGCCGCTCAGATCCGGCGTCACGCCGAAGCTCGCGAAGCCATTCGGACGCGTGCCTGAGGTTTGCACCTGACCGCCGCCATTGGCGAGCGTCGCGGACACGGCAAAGTAGCCGGCGAGCGTGGACGAGCAGGTGAGGGTGGTCGTTGCAACGGAAGGCACCGCGAAACTGCCGCTCGCGACCGTCTTGCCGAGCGCATCGGCGATAGTCCACTTGAGCGTATCGGCGCTGCCGGCGCGCGTGGTGACGGCGACCTTGAACTTGGCGTTGATCGCGAACATGCGCGAACCGTCGCCCCCGGGGGTATCGACGGTAATCTTGCCGTTGCCGGCCGATGCCGACGACACCGCCGGCGAAGCACACGTCAGACGCAGATTCGAGGCAGCCTTGGCAACCGCTTGTTCGGTGGCATCGGCTTCGGAGCCGGAGGCGGCGGAGGCGTTTGCCACGCCGGCGGGGCCGGCGCTAGCCGCGCTCGTGGAGGCGGGAGAACCGCCGTCGCTGCCGCCGCAACCGGCAAGAGCGAGAACGAGCGTCGAAAGCAGGAAAGGACTTTTGGTCATCGATTCAAAACGCATAAGCGCAGATAAAACCAGGCGTTCATTTCGATTACGCCCAGCGATGCAAAAAGCATCTGGTTTTCGACAGGCGGGCTGGGTTCTGATACGCCATCCGACCGGCTTCGACATGCACGCTTCCCGCTTTTGCTACACGAACGGTTGAACGCGCAAACGTTTGCTATATCGCTCGATATCGCGAGATAGAAGGGTGACGAAAAGCGGGTGGTCTGCTGGAACTAATGATGAGAAGAAATCGATAAAAGGTAACTATTGCTCGTTTCTAAGACATTTCCGACTCGTCGGAAGCAAATACTACTCGCTGGATCGAATGGCGTTGAGTAATACTGAGTAACAAAATGTTACGTATGAGGATAGATTTTTGCTTGATTTCGCATGGCAAACCCACGCCAGCCTTGCCGATAGCGCCACGACGGTTTAACTTGAGCGACGCTAAAAAACTTTTCGTGGAGGTGGATGTGGTTTATCTGCTACTTGTGATCGAGCCCGTGGAGCAACGCAGCCAACGCACGCCAGAAGAGGGGCGCGAGGCGTATCGGCAGATGGGAGAGTTCGCCGACGGCCTGAAAGCGCGTGGCGTTTTGCGCGCATGCGAGTCGCTGACTTCGCTCAAGGATGCGTCGCGGGTTTCGCGGGCATCGGCGGATGACGCGAGAATCATCGACGGACCGTTCGCCGAGGCAAAAGAAATGATCGGCGGATTTTTCCTGCTCGATTGCGAAACGCACGCCGAAGCAGTTGAAATTGCCGCAACGTGCCCGGCGGCCGCGTGGTGCACGATCGAGGTCCGCAAAGTCGGGCCGTGCTATCTCTGAGGCGAGTTTCGCTGCTCCCGGGTGATTTCCTGTCGATCGGCGGGCGCGTCGAACGTCGTCCCAATGAAGCCGGCAATTTCGCTCGTCTTTCCATTCGCGTCGGAGCCTTACGCCATGCATCAACAGATTTTCGTCAACTTGCCCGTGCGCGATCTGAAGCGCTCGATGACCTTCTTCAAGGAACTCGGCCTCTCGTTCAACCCGGCTTTTACCAATGACGACGCCGCGTGCCTCGTTATCGGCGAAAACATCTTCGCGATGCTGCTCGTCGAGAAGTTCTTCCAGACCTTCACCGCAAAGGCGATCGTCGATCCGCACGAGGCCACCGAAACGCTCGTGTGTCTTTCGTGCGAGAGCAGGGCGGAAGTGGACGAGCTCGTCGCGAAGGCGTTGAAAGCGGGCGGGCGGGCGCCGCGCGAACCGCAGGATCACGGCTTCATGTATGGCCACGGCTTCGAGGATCTGGACGGTCACATCTGGGAACTCGTGCATATGAATCCGGAAGCGGCGTGAGCGAGCGTTCGGACGCCGGGCGGGCGGCGCAGTCGATCGCGACGCGCAAGACTATCGACGCGGTCTGGCGAATGGAATCGGCGAAAGTGATTGCGAGCGTGGCCCGCGTGGTGCGCGACGTCGCGCTTGCCGAGGAACTCGCGCAGGACGCGTTCGTCGCGGCGCTCGAGCATTGGACCGATGCGGGCGTGCCGGACAAGCCGGGAGCGTGGCTCATGACGACAGCGAAGAACAAGGCGCTCGACCGGCTGCGGCAGCACACGCTGCACGCGCGCAAGCACGAGGAACTGGGCCGCGATCTCGACGCCCAGGAGATGCACATCACGCCCGATTTCGTCGATGCCCTCGACGCGGCCCGCGAAGACGACATCGGCGACGACCTTCTTCGGCTGATTTTCACGGCGTGTCATCCCGTTCTTTCCGTCGATGCCCGCGCCGCGCTGACGTTGCGCCTGCTCGGCGGCTTGACGACCGATGAAATCGCGCGCGCGTTTCTGGTGCCGGAGCCGACCATCGCGCAGCGGATCGTGCGCGCGAAGCGCACGCTGACGGCGGCGCGCGTGCCGTTCGAGGTGCCGCAGGCGGACGCGCGGGCGGCGCGGCTTGCGTCGGTGCTCGAAGTCATCTATTTAATTTTCAATGAAGGTTATTCAGCGACCGCCGGCGACGACTGGATGCGCCCCGCGCTCTGTGAAGACGCACTGCGTCTCGGACGCATTCTCGCCGAGCTGATGCCCACGGAGAGCGAAGTTCACGGCCTCGTCGCGTTGATGGAGATTCAGGCGTCGCGCACGAAGGCGCGTGTCGATGCCCAAGGACGGCCGATTTTGCTGCCCGATCAGGACCGCAGCCGCTGGGACCCGCTTTTGATTCGTCGCGGGCTGACGGCCTTGCAGCGCTCGGAGACCTTGGGCGGCGCGCGCGGCGTGTATGCGCTACAGGCGGCGCTTGCCGCGTGTCACGCGCGCGCACCGAGCGCCGACGCGACTGACTGGCTGATGATCGTCGCGTTATACGACGCGCTCATGCAAACGGCGCCCACGCCGGTAGTCGGACTGAATCGCGCGGTCGCGGTGAGCATGGCTTATGGGCCGCAGGCTGCGCTCGATATCGTTGATGATTTGCGTAACGAGCCAGCGCTCAGGACTTATCCCTGGTTGCCAAGTGTGCGTGCGGATTTGCTGGCGAAGTTGGGACGCAAAGACGAAGCGCGCGAGGAGTTCGCGCGTGCGGCCGCGTTGACCAGGAATGCTCGGGAGCAGGCGTTTCTTTTGAGGCGGGCGGAGGAAATGGGGTGATGTTGGGGTCGTGGTTGCTGTGTCTAATCTTTGAGTTTACATAAGATAAAGAGTTTTGCTAACTGAAGCTGGCGTTACACCTGTAGGGGCCAAGCCCGACAAGCGTTAGCGGGTACCGCCAGCCACCGAAAACCCCTGGAAAATTTTTCCAAGGCATCCATCCAGAAGTCGCGATGGCGATCATCACGCGCGCGCTCTACATGGGTTGACGCAACGACTTCAAATGCTCTTACGCCCAGGATCTCGGCGACCCGGAAGCAGGTATCTTCGTCAAAAGTCGATTTTCCGTTTCGATAAGCGCTGACAGTTGAACGAGTTACGCCGAGTGCTTTGGCTGCTGCGTAATCAGACGGTAGTTTTAACTCGCTTTTCACATCGTCGAGCCATTCAATCGTAGTTTTCATCAGTAGACCCCTAAGAAATTCAACCCAGCGTCAAGACTATCCGAACGCTCGACCGCCGGCAACGTTCGCAATGGTCGAACGTTCGATAGGGCTTGACATGTTCGACTGGGTCGAACTATTCTTCGCATGTCGCCCGGCACCGGACCTCAACCCCGCCGGTTCCTGGGATCATTACCCAGCGCGCCGGGCGACTTCGCGACGAAGGTACATAGGGGTTAGCAGGGGGATCAAATGACGTGCTCAGCAGTTCTACACGACCATGCATTAGAAGGGTCCGGCCTTGCCCATGAAATTTTTGTCGACATTCGCGCACCGCTTTCAGATTTCCGACGATCGAAATCCGAGCGCGCCACTTCACAAAAAATGTCGCGCTTAGCATCAGCGACAGCTGTGAGAGATCGCTCGTCGGCAAACCGTTTTGAAAACCGCATGGCTTGGTTCCATTTCTGTGGTGCGACACCACACTTGGAAGGTCATAAGCACGGACGCTCTGTGAGTTCAATATCCGCTCAGATGCTTGATGGCCTCCAGCCGAATTCGCAGAACGGCAAGGTACATTTCGTCGTGAGACTCATGACAGATCCTGACACGCCACGACCTGTTACGAATTTCGGAGGTGTGGGTCGAATAGTAAAAGCGCGCTTCCGCTAAAAGCATCGCAGCAGTGTCCCAGGCACAGCTCGGAATTTTCCGAAGCGGCTCGATCGCCGTCTCAAGTTCTTTCAATGCGGCGCAGTTTGGCCCCGGGTCTGGATATTTTTCAAGGACATGTTGGGCGTTCTTCGAAGCCTGTTTTATTAGTGTGTAGGTAGGCATCTTCGTCTCCGATAAACATTTTTTATCGATTCGCGGTAGCTTTGAGAAGCCGATACTACTCTGAGATTGAACAAGGAATATCGGTAATACAGCTAACTGTATGTGAGAGTCGAGTTTATGTCGCCAATCTGCGCGAGGTCGGGGCGGTCCACGTCCGAACATACGGGCGTCAACACTTCGATAGTATCGCTATCAACGCGGAGGTTTTGACGATGCACAGATCAAAGAATGCTCAAGTACTTGATGGCTTCAAGGCGCATCCGGATGACATCTCGATACATGTCGTCACGGGATCGTCTACTCGCCCAGCTACGGTAAGTCTGATGACGGACTTCGGCGCAGTAACCAGAGTAGAAATACTCCGCTTCGCAGAGTAGCGACTCGGCGGCATCCCATGCGCCGTTCGACATCTGTCGCAACGGTTCTACAGCGTTTATAAGTTCGTTCAATGCATCTGGGTTCGGCCCGCCATAAGGATATTTATCGAGAACATATTTAGCGTTCTTCGACGCTTGTTTGATTAGAGAATAGATTGGCATTTCAACGGAACCGGCTAGAGCCAGAGCGATGGCAGGCATTAGCCGCAAAGCAGCTTTGCCAACCCAATTCGGTTTTGGCGATGAAGGCCAAGCTCACATGGAGAGCGGTAGATGCGTAAAAGTCGAGATTGTGCAGTTGATTACCAAAATTCGTCAACCTGCTCGCATGCCTATGCGTGCGAAGAGGGGCAACTCGGAGAATTTATTGAGAAATCAACGTCTTCGAGTGAAGATAGCATCGTAATTGCCCCACCTCTCGCCATAGGGCCCGATCTCATCGACGAACCCCCTCTCGATGAACCAATCAAGCGCGTTCATCCACCTGACCATGCCGTCAACGCCGATTGTTCGATAGATGCTTCTCGACTCATTTCGAAGAGCAATCTGCATTTTTGGCTGGATGCTCCACTGATGGACTGTGTAAAGGTCGAGGCCAGCGACGACCGAGGGATCAAATGCTGCCACAAGCGAGTCGGCTATCAAGCGACTTTCCATGGTGCTTTTCCTCCTTTTGATCAACGTCAAAACATCGCCTGTCCTAAGTCACAGGCCATACGAAGCCAATTACTAAGCCATCAAAATACAAGGGCTCGGCTCGCTGCCGTTTGCCGCAGTCAACCGGTTCCGAAAGAAGTAAGCGCCTTTGGAATGAAGAGCTCTGTAAGCGGAATAAAAATCTTTTTGAGCGCTTTTGAGCTTCAGGCGTATGCGGTAGTCGGACGCTACCGAAACTTCTTTGACACCCATAGTCACACGATCCGCGCAATTAGGGAATCGGACGTGTACTAGCGGCTGTCGGCGCTTGGCTTTGCGTTCCCTCCAACCGCTTACCCTATGAAACGGAGCGACATTATGACGCAGGACGATAACCACTCAACCGATCGGCAGGTGAGAACTATATCCATTATCGAAACATCATTGCAAGATTCCGAGCCATTCAATCCTGCCTTCCAGACACATACTCCGGTACAGCGTCCCGGCGCGATTGTGGATTCCGATTTGCATGGGGTAGCCGCGGGTGAACTTGGTGACCGTTTTGAGGTTGAGGCCGTCGACAATCTTAGAATCGAACGAGGCCAGTTCAACGTTCGATATAAGACAGCTTTCTATGCGTCGCTCCTGTTGATTCGCGAGCGGAGAGTATGGAGCATCTTCCTGCGTCCTCCGCGAAGGGCGCGGATGTATGCGCGAAAGTATGCTCGGAAACGCCCGCCGGGGCGAAAGCTAGATGAGTCGAGAGGTGAGGCGTGAATCCGATCGTCAATGAACTGCGCGACGAGTTGCGCGCCGCGGACATCATCATCCGCAATGCGCTCGGTGTTGTGACTTTCGACCAGAAGCGTATGTGGGGAGCGGCGAACTATCACGCCGCTGTGATCGAGGAAGGAGGCGGGGTTGTGCGCGCCCAAGCGCGCGGGGCAGTGATTAAGGACGCTGACGCTTCAACGCTATGCCGGGAACTTCATCGGGCGCACGTCATGATCGCGAACGTTTCGCGATTGTTGTCATGGCATCAGACTTCGTTTTGGAACATCACAAATCATCAGGATGGCGTCGCCGAAACCTCGACTGAGGATCCGGTGCGCTTCCGTGCGCGCAGTGATGTGTTGCGTCGCGCGTTCGACATGGAAAGGCGTCCGCGAGTCGTGAACGATTACGCCGCAATGCCCTCTTTGCCGGATACGGTCGTGAACGGCGCTAACACGTCCCGCCTCGGTAGTCGTGCCGCTGGCATCTGCGATCACAGCCGCGTGGAATTGAGGGAGGTCGGACCGGCACCTGACGACGTGAGTGAATGGATCGACATGATTTCGCGCGGGTTCGACTGTGCGGAGCGCGCAGGCGCGACTCCCGAGCAGATCACGGCTGCTCTCGCGGCGAAGTGGGAAGCAAACGCCGCCCGTACACGGCTGGACTGGTGTTCGGCTTATTTGGATCGCGCGATCAAGCACATCCCGAAGCAAGGGCGCGACGCATAACCCCCAATCCTAGTTTTGACGCCATTCTGACATCGCTGGCGCCTTAAGGCGTTGGTATCTTTGGAAATTCAAGCAATGAACATCAATAGCAGTACTAACTGGCAGAACGAAGAGAGGATCGCAATTCAGCGCGTGATCCGCGCGAGCAATGCGCAAAGCATGGCCCGCCATCGCGCGCGCGATGAAGTGCAGCGGCTGGCAGCACTGGAGGGACCACGCGCGCAGCAGATACGCGCTGTCACGAGTTTCCGTGTGAGGGGATCCAGATGAATAGCGGATCAACGGGTATTGGTGCTACTGCGCCGCGCGTTACGGAACTGACGGTGCCGGAGGTGATGCCTCTCATTCACGTGCGCGCCATGGTTGGCGACGTTCGAGTCGGCGATGCGCCGCGCGTGGTGCACCTGTTTTTCTCGATGGCAGGGCGGCTGCTTGGCTATTTCGATCCGTATCTCGGGCCGGTAACAAACGTGCAGCAGGCAGCGGTTTTGTATGCGCACCGCGACGAGGTGTGCGACGACATGAGGCCTTTCGACGTCATGTGCGATGTGTGAGGTCGGGTCAGTCGCCCCGCAGTTACAAGCGCGTCGAAAGCGTCGCGATGTGCGCAACGCCGGTACGAATTTTCTTGCGCAGGGTCGTGATTGTGTCGGGCGAAAGACGTTGAGCATAGGCACCGTAGAAGTCAGACAGCGCGGTTTCGAGGTTCTGTTTCACATCTTGGCCGACTGGATACGTGTAATCGATGTGCTCAACGATCGCGACAAACGATTCGATCACATCGGGAGCTGGCCGAGCGTCGAGGTTCTCGTCAAGCAACTGATGCGGTTTGACTGCATTGAGTTCGATGAATTCAGAGGTTTTCATGTCTATCTACACCACGTTGGTTGATGCGAAGGTCATCACGGTTACGCGTGTGCGCGCGCAACTGCAAGAAACCGAAACGGGGCCGGTCAGGGAGGTGGATTTATACCACGGTCAGGAGGGAGTACTTTTGGCGTGTGCTGACGTTGAACGCCCCGAAATCGAGACGGATATCGAATCGGGCGTGCTGCGGCTCTGTCGCGAGCATTCGTCGATCGACACCTACAAGCGCGCGAGCGATAGCCAGGGTACGTCATCGGCGAAGCGTGCATCGTCCATCGCGAGGTCCGTATGACAGATGCTGACGTTCGAGCCGCTGCGCCTCGCCAGATCGAGCGCGACATTACCGAAACCGGCCCGTTCTACGAACATCGCACGCGCGGCGGCTACTTCACGGTACGCCGGTCAGAATTCCACTGGTACGAGCAAAGCGGGGCCGCCCCGGCTTGCTGCATGTCGCGCGATGACGCGTTGCGCGCTGCGCGGGAAGCACTTCGAATGATCAACGCGGAGGCCGCGTGAGCGTTACAGCGCCACTGATCAGCTATTTTGGTAGCAAGTTTCGCGTCGCGCCATGGGTGCTCTCGCACCTGCCGCCGCATGAAACTTATGTCGAGCCGTTCGGTGGCTCGGCCGCCGTTCTACTGCAGAAGCCGCGAAGCCAAGTCGAGATTTACAACGATCTCGACGGCGAGATTGTGAATCTGTTTCGCGTGGTCCGCGACGATGCCATGCGCGCACGTCTGATCGCGGCATTGGAGGCGACACCTTACGCGCGTGCCGAATTTAACGATGCATGGCTTGAGACGAATGAACCGGTTGAGCGTGCGCGGCGGTTGTGCGTGCGGGCGCAGATGGGTTTCGGTAGCAGTGGATCGACTCGACCGCTGCAAGCTCCGACGGGCTTTGCTGCGGACGTCTGGTCGGATGGGGCGGGGCAATGGCTTCGATACCCCGGGCGCCTCGCGGCCATTGGCGCACGTTTGCGCGGAACCTTGATCGAGCATATGCCCGCTGTCGAGCTGATCGCGAAATACGACGCGCCGAGTGTCCTCTTCTACGTCGATCCGCCATACCTACCCGAAGTGCGCATCAGCGTGTCGCGTGGGCTTGGCCGCGACTATCGCTGCGAAATGTCGGCGCTCGAACATGCCGATCTGCTGGCGATGCTCGCAAATCTGCGTGGTATGGCCGTCGTCAGCGGCTATGCGTCGGGAATGTACGACCGCGCCTTGGGTGGGTGGGCGCGCTTCACCCGTAGCGCACGTGCAAGCGGGCAGGTCGGCACCGTAGCGCGCGAAGAAGTGGTTTGGGTTTCACCTGCGGCTTGCGCGGCAACCGGCATCGAGCCGAGCACGTCAGTGTGTGTCGGTGACGATGCAGCCGACATGCCCCTGTTCGCGGTTGGCACGTCGCGGGGCTGACATGGATCAGCGCCGCGATGATGAGGTGTGTTCGACGCGCGAACTGCTGATCGAGGACCTAGCGGTTCTCGGCATTGGTGCAGGCGTGCTTGCTACGGTTCCGAAGCTATCGAGCCCGCCGCGTACGGTGGAATCCGATCAAGCCGAAGCCGCAGCAATGCGAGAACTGCGTCCATTGCTGCGCGACCTGTCAAAGCGCGGCCGTTATGTTGCAAATTAGAAACTCAAATCTATGAATCTAAAACCGGAAAAGAAGCCGATGCCACTGTGGGCGATCTGGCTGATCGTAATAGTCGGCGTGCTCGCATGGTGCGGCATGCATCCGGAAGATGAAGATGGCGTGCAGCCGTCATGGTCAGTTCAAGCGCCGCAGCGGACATAGCGGCGCTCAAGTCAAGGCAACGATGGCGAGGCGCATTTCATCGGCCGTGCCGCGCTATGTTAGAAGAAGTCGATTGTTGATTTGGGCGGTTTGTCGACATTCGCGACTAACCCATACGAGAAGCATTTCTTGGAGAAAGGCGATGACCCTGATATTCAAAACCCTGAAGTACCAATCGCTCGTTCTTGTCGAAGCAGCGGGGACAAAGATCGTCCGAGGGCTTGGGCCGCTGGGCCATCGTCTGATCCGCACCATCATCCGCGCGGTAGTGCCACACAGAGGAGCCGGGTATCGGCTCGTACATATCGTAATTCTTCTTCTCCTCTTCTTATTTTGCAAGGCGACCAATTTCTTCTACAACGTCGTCGGCTTTAGCGCGAAACATCGTTATCGTCTCCTGCTGAACGAACAGGTTCGATTGCGCGGAAAAGATTAGCTCATTGAGCGCAATCACTCGGTCGGATAAATCCTTTCGAAGCTTGAAATTCCATATTTCTTTAACCAGGCTATGAATGGATGAAAAGACAGGAGAGATCGATTTAATATTCATTAATTCTTCCGCAATCGCATGAGCTATAGACGTATACCGACGGATGAGCAATGGGCGTCGCAGCGACTTCAAGGCTTTCCGGCTCGCTGGCGCGACCAGATCGACCAACAATGGCGCGAGCGTCACGCCGCGCGCAATATCGACGCACGCCGCACCGCGAATCTGTTCCTGTTCGATATCACGTCCCGGCTGAACGCATTAAAGCTCCCGCTAAACGCTGACGACGCAACGATCCGCGAAGCGGCTGCGCGGAAGGCGGCGGAATGTCTTGGACTTGCCCCCGCTTACACCGGTAAGAAGGCACGGCGTGCGGCGCTCGAACGCGTCGTGCGGCAGTTCAATTGCGAACCGCCGATGCCGATGCGCATCACCCGCAATGGCGCCATCGCTGGCGTGATGGATCAGCCCGCCATTTTGCGTATGACTTGCGCAAAGTGGTGGCGAAAGGCGATTCGCGTCATGCATCGTAAATTCTTCGAAGCCGCGGCGATGCAACTTGGGTTTATCAACGCAAAGATGGGTTCGTACGTGAGCGATGAATCCCTCAAAAGGCGCGTGCAGCAGCGCAAGCGGACCCAAAGATTGCTTGAACGGACACTGGCAACGAATGAAGAAGGCGCGTGTTTTTCGTTGGCTGATTTAAAAGAACGCTCCGTCTCGAACCCTGCGATCAAGCGCGGCGAACTGATGACTCGCATCAACGGGTGCGAGGCAATCGCACGCGAGCTCGGGCACATCGGCTTGTTCCTTACGGTGACGTGTCCATCACGCATGCACAAGTTCACCAAGGGCAAACGATCCGTTCGATCGAACGGGCGGTGGTACGTGAGGAACGTTCGCGAGAACCCGCGCTATGACGGCACGCTACCGAACGAAGCGCAGTCCTATCTTTCAAGCATGTTCGCGCGTCTGCGCGCGTTCCTCGGCAATCACGGCGTGAAGTGGTACGGCTTTCGTATCGCCGAGCCTAATCATGACGGCACCCCGCATTGGCATTTTCTTGTCTTCTTCGATCCCGCCTTGTTCCGTCGCCGCAAAGGCGTGCGCGCACCCGGTCAGCGCGGGCGCGTAAAAGACGTGTTCGTACGAGACGAGCGTGCGGCGCTGTTGCCGCGCTTGTGCGCATGGATACGACGTTACGCGCTGGAGGATTCGCCTGATGAGCGAGGCGCGAAACATCACCGCGTCGATTTCAGGCCGATCGATTGGAAGCGAGGAACAGCGGCGGGCTACATCGCGAAATACGTCGCGAAGAATATCGACGGGTACGGCGTGCAAGACGACATGTTTGGCAACGCTGGTCTTGAGACGGCGATGCGGGTTGATGCGTGGGCATCGACGTGGGGCATCCGTCAGTTCCAGCCGATCGGTGGTCCGCCCGTGACCGTGTGGCGCGAGGCGCGCCGAATCGACAAGGTGCCTGATGGCGCGCCTTGCGTGCTCGATGAAATGTACGCGGCCGTGAATAAATTCCAGTACAGCGATGGTGAGGTCGAGTCCGCATCCTGGGCGAAGTACGTGAAGTCCAACGGCGGCATGTTCTGTCCTCGCAACGATCGCCCGGTGCAGATCTATCGTGAATACGATGAGCGCCTCGGCCAATACGGGGAGCCAGTGGGCGATTGCGTTAAGGGCCTGGAGGCTCGCGGCATTCGGTATGAGCAAGACGGGATCGTTTTGCGTGAGAAGTTCGTGAGCATGGTGGTGCGCACAAACCGACATACATGGACGATCGTGCCGCGTGTGCCGAGCGATGCCGAGATCGACCTCACTCGTAATTCGAGCCGCATGAGTTGGGAGTTGGGATTGGGGTTGGCGCGCGAAGCGTGCCCTTGGACTCGTGTCAATAACTGTACGCAGAGCCAAACGCCTGATTCGAGCGACTTTGACGACTGGATCGCTGACTACGATCGCGCCGATAACGGCGAGCCTGCGGGAAGGGGTGCGGCGACGACGAATTCGTGGCGCACGGCCGATGTCCCGGATCGGCATGCGCGTTCTGATCTGCACGCACGGCCGGTTGCACGTGCGGTCGAGGAAATTCACGTGAGTTCCGATGACATAGGGGATTTGCTTGCGGACTACGCGCTTGCGGAAGCGAGAGGCCGTCCCTCGATTTGCACGCGCGAGAAGCGATGGGAGGCGTCATGAGCGAATGCGTCGATCAGCCGCGCACGATGGTCATGGAGTGCCCATCGTGTAGCGAAGAATTGGAAGTGCGGCACAGCGAGCAACTCGGTGTCCTATTGCGTCGCCTGTACTTCTGTTGTGAGGCGTGCGGATACCGTGCTCCGGCCAGTTTCGAAATCCTGTTCTCGCTGTCGCCCGCGCAGGCTCCGAATCCACATGTCGTGCTGGAGATTCACGCCGGGGTTGCTCCTGGGCTGCGTGGGCCAGTCAATTCGCGCACAACCAAACGCGTACGGGGGGTGCTGTGAGATTTTCGATTGCGTGCCCGCACTGTGGTTCGCGCTCGATTGCACGCGCTATGGAGAAGCTTTCTGACACAGCGTGGTTGATCGATTTTCAGTGCGACAACGTGCGGTGTGGTCACGCGTGCCGCACACGTATTGATTTGATTCCGCCCGTCGTCCCAATTCCCAAGCTCGGGCGACGGCAGTCGCTGCCCCTATTCGCCGATGTCGAGCTGGGCGAAGAGACGGTTTTGTCAGGAGGCGCGTAACGCGCCAACATGTAAAAGGAGAATAGCCGTGAGTATCCAGTCTACAGAGCAGGGCGTGCTTGAGCTCGTCGCTGGCAACGTCAAACAGGTAGTGGCACCGTATCGACAAGGCTCCGTTGACATCTACATGGTGTCGCTCGATGCGATCCGACTGCGGCCAGGCTTCAACGATGCCCGCTCGTCGGATCCAGAGTACGCGCAGCACGTCCGCGAACTGGCGGACTCAATCAAGGCGAACGGCTTCTATCGACACAAGCCGTTGACCGTCCTGGCCGCAGCGGATGGATTTCTGTATTTGTCGGACGGTCATTCTCGATTCGCGGCGTTGCAGTTGGCCAACGAAGAGGGCGCGAACATCGAGGCTGTGCCGGTTGTGAACGAAGCCAGGGGCACGACGGACGAAGATCGGATTGTCGGCCTGATCACGAATAACAGCGGCAAGCGATTGACGCCGTACGGGGAGGGATTGGTCTGCAAGACGCTGATCGGTCGCGGCCTTTCTGAGAAGGAAATCTCGCGCCGTACAGGTTTCCCTCTGGCGAAAGTATTGAACGTGCTATCGCTCGTTGGAGCGCCTAAACCGATACGCGACATGGTGACGAGCGGCAAGGTGTCGGCGACGACGGCCATCAAGACAATGCGCCAGCATGGCACTGGAGCTGTGGCCGCGCTTGAGAAGGGCGTGAAGAGGGCGAGCGAGGCTGGAAAGTCAAAGGTGATGCCTCGTATGGTCGAGCGGTCAAATCCCATCGAGTCGGCGGTGGAATCGATAGCCGATGCCGCCCGATTGGACTGGCTTGGCACGCAATGCGGGGATGTGCGTATCCGATTCGCCGGAAGAGGCACTCAACTCCCGAAACACATTGAGATTATCCGTGTGCACGATGATGTTTGTATCGGGAAGGGAGCGGACCTTCGCGCCGCGCTAGATGCCGCGCGTGACGCGTCGAGGGATGCATCGTAAGAGACTTCGCGCTCGTTCGACGCGATCGTGTAGAACGAGCGCGTAAAACGAGAAAACTTTCGAGTCGGTCAAGGCATATGCGAAGGCGCGGGCGTCTCTACGTGCTCGCCTCGTAATACGAGTCAGCGTGAGTCTATAGCGGGTGCGAAAGCGTTAAGGTGCGTGGGCCCGTGCTGCCCTATTCAATAAGCGGAATCAGCCGCGCGAATTGAAGTGTGCTGTGTCGTTTCTACGCTCGTTGTGTCGTGCCAGATAATCATCGATCTCCTTAACAAAGGCGGTAAGGAGCTCGGAAGCAGTCTTGCCATAAAAGCTAATCACGGTGTCGCCTTGAAGGTCGGCGCGACCGAAATAAATGTCGTCGCGCGGATCGTGCACCGACGACAGACCGAGCGTAGTTAAATGGCGACTCTTCCGGTCATCAGGCGTGCGCGGCATGGTCGAGTGCTTCGCGTGCTGCACGCCCCAAAACCTCTTCCGACCATTGGTTGATGCTCTCGCCAGCGGCCGACGCCGCAATGCTGACCGCCGCATGCACATTCGGATTGATGCGCAGCATTAACCGGCCCGATGCCGGTTTCTCCGGCGAGACATTGCGCTCTCTGCAATCCGCCAGATAATCATCAATCGCCTCAATAAAGGCCGTGCGCAATTCGATCACGGACTCGCCGTGAAAACTGATGATCGAATTCACGCCGAGCACGCGCCCGACAAAAATATTATCCCGCTCGTCAAACTCGACGCGAGCGATATATCCGCTGTAATGCATGGTGTTCATGGCTTGACTCCTGCTCGTTCAAAGAACTCCCGCGCTTCCTCAATCTGATACCGACGTGCTTCCTTGCCGGGGTGCGGTCGGTGGCATCGCCATTCCTGCCCGTTTAACAGAATCTTCACGCGCGAACCTTCGCGCTCGATCACGTCGCCGTCCAACGATTTTACAAGCGCCTCGATATCCGAAAACACGATCCCGCTGAGGGTTGGTTTGGTGAAGATCGCGGCGAGGGTACGGGCATGTTTGGCTTTCATGTGTTCATGATAGCAGAAAGTGAAAGCGCATGCAATCAAAAAGTGCTATCAAAAGCTGTGTGCATCGATCGTCGGCGTGGGTTGATTGCAGCCCTGTAGAGGGCTCGGCGTCACGATGCTCGCGAGGATGTCGCAGGCCGCGCGAAGCCCGTTGCAGGTCAGACGCGCGTCGTGAGGCACCTTTTTACGGTGCCGCCTTTAGGCGCGTCGTGCGCGCTGCGACCTCGAAAATCGCAGTCCCCTCCGCGCCTGCCCTCCAAAACAAAATGGCGTTTCCAGACGCAAAAGGTTGGACAGGCGCAAGCCGGCGCGACGCGGGTTTCGGCGACTATTGGAGGATATTTCCAGACGCACTTTGACGCGCGGTGTGCGGGTCCAGACGCAGGCTCGGAAAACCAAGCTCGACCGGTGTCAGTGCGACAAGTGGCGGGTGACTCGTCGCTCGTCATTTCGCTGAAATCGGCGGCGAGGCTATCGTCGCACGCAATTTTTGATGTCAAGAGTACCCAACCTTGCGCCGCCTTCTTGTGGCGCTTGCTCGGTGCCGCTAACACTTGTCCTTAGTAAGGCACGTTTCAACCTTAAGGACAAATTAAAGCGCCATGGAGAAAGAGTTCTTCCCTTGTCAAGAAAATTTCAGCGAGATGTCGCTAGACTCGGAATCGGATCGCATATGCAGGCGCGCACTCCTGAATCGTGCTTTTTGCCCCTTCGCGTCCGTCAGCATTCGCAAGGGCAAATACAGGGGGGGCGCCTGCACCATAAAGGTGTGTTTTGAATGCGCGCGGAACATCAGCGCACTTCAGTGCATCGGTCTGCGCTCGAAATCAACGAAGGGATTTCTATGAAACCAGGAACGTGGAAGTGCGTCAAAAAAGTAGCGAAGTTTCAAGTTCGAACGCCAGGCCGCGGGAGTCCGTTTGTTTTTGCAAATGGAAAACACCAGGCCGCCATTGATATTGTGTTCGAATCGTACGACGCTGAAGGTCGATATCTTGACATAAGTCCTGACGAGCTTTTTCGCTGGATAGAACTTATCGATGCTGAAACTGGGGAAAGATTGGGACAACATCGCAGCACTGGATGGGTTTGCTCCTGTTCCTGCTCTGAGTATCCTTTGCTTCAAAAAGTAGATAACGAAATTTCAGCTGTCGACGTTCATGATTTGAGTTCAAATGCGAACTTGAGATTATATTTGACAACGTTGATCGAGGGATGCGTCCAGGTTGCGGCGCAAGTTAGTCTTGCTGACGGAAGTCGTCTATCGACTCGTGATGAGTCACTCGCCGACGGTTTTAAATGCGCGTTGGTCACTGCAAAAATCATTGACTACTCTAATCCCTATATTTGGAAAATGTATTCCTTCAATGAATTTAGGCCCATGGCGGATGATGTACCGTGTTATGAAATGCAGACTGCACATAGCTGGACGAAAAAATTCCACTGTAAGACTGCGTTCAATCGAATACGCATTGAGCTATTGCTTTCGCCGAATATTGAGATTTTCGTTAACGAGGTCCCTGATTCAAAACAGCGAGTGGCAGCTACCGACGCATCTGCTGGTATGTCCACGGGCGCAGGAGTAAATGCGTACGCGGCGCATAATTGGGGAGACCGACTTGATGTCGTTAGTTGGTTCATCAGCCCCCGCCAATCCTGTGGTTTTCGGTCGGGCGAGATTCTATTGGCATCTACCATCTTTCTGATCGGGTCACTGTATAAAGTTGAAATTGATCAAAATGACCAACGAAGCGTTGTTGACCCCTACCCCCTCGAAAAGAATGGTTTCGACGTCTACGTGTGCAGATTAACAATTCCAATATCGCGTCTTACACAATTTGGATGGGAAAACTACTTAGGTATTCGGAAGGTATATTTATATGACAAGTACGGTAACGACGGTACGTTGAAACTTGATTTTTCGTATGATCAAATTGTGCCATTCCCGCGTGAGTAGGCGCGAGCAGGTCAAACGCATCCGGCAGCGCAAGCCGTCTTGGGGCCCGCAAGCTCGCACGAAAGACGAATCGATAATTGCGTGACAAGTCGATTTGGCCTGCTGCGCGTAACGTGGCGAGCAGCACTTCGCGCAGTCGATCCTAAACACCGCTTCCTGCCAGTCGCGTCGGCGGCGCCAACAAGTCACGGCAGAGCCGCGGCTCATTCCGGGGGATCGCGCCAACTCAGCCCTGTGCGCAACACAAACACAATGTCGTTCACGTTGCATGACCGGGTACCGGCTTGCGACCAGAGTACTTCTCGCGATGAGCTTTCGGCTGGAGCAGTAACGGTTCGAGTTGGCGCATAATCTGTCGTCAATGATTGGCTTGTCTATCCCTTGGTCTCGTCGTCATGGAGGCAGGATGTCTGTAAAGTTAGCAGAGTCCTTCACTTCTTTTTTAAACCGCCTCTGAAAGTCATCCGCGGAGCCACTTCCGATATCGGAATCAGCTCCAACGAGCCC
Source organism: Caballeronia sp. LZ001 (assembly GCF_031450875.1). NCBI lineage: Bacteria > Pseudomonadati > Pseudomonadota > Betaproteobacteria > Burkholderiales > Burkholderiaceae > Caballeronia > Caballeronia sp. LZ001. Next base: position 5,194,550 of record NZ_JARTVX010000004.1, read on the forward strand.
TTGTTCCCGTTGCTGTCGCGACTGGCCGAATGCACGGACAAATGACGGAAGTTGCCAAGCTTCTTGCTCTCGCGCAACGGCTGACAGATTGCGTCCACATCCTCTGGATCGACCGATGGATCATCCAGGTACAGGATGAAACCGGCATGTGAACCATTGGCGTGGTAGCGACGGCGGAACAGCGTCGCGGACTCGTTCAGTCCCGCCGTGTTCATGCCGATGGCGACCGGTTCGGCGTATTCGAATTGCGTTTTCAAACTGCTCATGTCTTTGCTCCTAGACGTGACTAGGTGATGCAGCGGGTGGCACAGCGTAGTCCTCGAACCGCACAATCTCCTCGTCGGCCCATTCGTTGATCGCCAAGAATTTTTGCTGTAACGGTCGGATTTCGTTGTAGCCAAACACGCGTGCAGCAGTGTCGGCCGCACCGAATCCGCCGGTGTTGCTCGGCACGATACCGATCAGTTGCGGTGGTACGCGGTGGGCGGCGAGACTGTCGTCGCGCGTGATATTTTTGATGTTAAAGAATTCATCCTTGGCGGCCACTTCCGATATCGGAATTAACTCGAGTGAGCCCTTGTTCCCGTTGCCGTCGCGACTGGCCGAATGCACGAACAAATTTCGGAAGTTGCCAAGGTTCTTCGTCTCGCGCAACTGCTGACGAATTGCGTCCACATCCTCTGGATCGACCGATGGATCATTCAGGTACAGGATGAAACCGGCATGTGAACCATTGGCGTAGTAGCGACGGCGGAACAGCGTCGCGGACTCGTTGAGCCACGCCGCTTGAAGTGACGCGATGTACTCAGGCAGCCCGTACACCTCCTGGTTCACATCGGGCTCGGCGAGCTGAAACACTGAACCACGCTCGAAGGTATGGGCGACCTGGTATCCGTCGATCAGCGCAACGTGCTCCAGATCCGTCATCCGGCGCGTGTATTTCGCGACGGTCGGCCGGTAGTTGAGTGCCTTGCCTAACAAATTGGTTTCGCGTTCGAGGTAGGCATCGCCAAAGGTCAGATAATCCAGCGCCAAGCGGCTGAACGATTCGCGCGAAAACCTCTTATGCGGGATGAACGTCGAGGCGAGTACGTTGCGCTTGAAGTACAGGGCGGAGGCGTGATGGGTGCCCGCGCGAAGCGATTTCGCCAGTCCAGTTCGACAAATGGGCGGCTCGAAAAAGCCGTTGATCGTCCACAGTTCGCGATAGTCGAAGATGTCGGGCGCTTCAAGCGCGGTGGCGGCGTCGCCAAACTCGAATGTGGTAATTGAGCTGAGTGTGTCGCGCGCTGCAATTTCGCTGGCGCTGCTGATCGAGGTGACGAGCATTAATAGAACTCCACAGTGCTGCGAGCGCGGGTCGCGCCTTCAAGCGGTTCGTTGTCGAGCGCATGCATGCAGGCCCAGGCCAAATCTGCATGGCCGATCTCCTGGCTGCGTGCGGCGGTGTAGGTGAGTTTGCTGCCGCTTGGGGTCATCGATCGGCGAATCGACATGAATGACTGCACCAGGTCCGTGTAGCTGGCGTCGAATTCGAGTCGTGCGTTTGTGATGACCGACTGCGCCTTCAAAATCAGTCGCGTCTTGAGTTCGGGCGAATATTGCAATGCGTAGGTGCGCGGGAAGAACTGCTGAACCAGACGATATAGCCCGTAACCGACGCCGGTTGCGTCGACCGTGATCTTGGTGACGTTATAGCGCCGGGTGATCTCGCGCACGTATTGCGCCTGTGTCTCGAAGTCCTCGCCGCGCCAGCGGTGACGTTCGAGCACGCGGAACTTGCCGCCCGGTTGGGTGGGTGGTGCGATCACCACGCATCCGGCGGCGTCCCCTTCGCTCGACAGTGCGGGGTCATAGCCGATCCAGACGGGTCGCACGCCAAACGGACGCGCCTCAAGCGGCTTCACATCGGTCCACGCTTCCCAGCTATCGACCATGCAGCGTTTCATTGCGTCGAACGGGAACACTGAGGCCGTGTCGTCGACGAATTCACACATATACAGGTTGGCGAAGTCAGCTGGGCTATTGCTGTTGCGTTGCTCGTCGATATCGATTTTGTCAAAGCCTGCGGCGACGGCGTCCTCCACCGTAACGATCTGCCTCCATTGGCCATCTGGACATGTCAGACCACGTGCAAGCGACGTATGCGAGACATCGATTTCAACGCGTTGATCGGCTGCGCGCCCCTTGTTATAGTGCGCGCCCGTCCAGAATGAATACGCCTCGTGTGTCGTCGTCGATGGCGTCGAGAAGTGCGTCATGCGCAAGTGCTTGTGCGTTGCCATGCCTTGCGCCACCTTGTTAAGCGTCGCGAAATTGCCGACCCAAAAATACTCGTCGAAGTACAGATCGCCGTTATAGCTCTGTGCGGTGCGCGAGCTCGTACCAAGAAAAATCAGTTCCGCGCTGTTGGGCAGAATGATCGGATCGCCCGTCAATTCCACTTCGGCCGCTTTCCAGGCGAACTTCTGGATGTAGCTTTTGAACACGTGAGCCTGCGCGCGGCTGGCCGACAGAAAAATCTGGTTATAGCCCGTCTCAAGCGCGCGCTCGAGCGCTTCCATCGCGAAATAAAATGTCGCACCGATCTGCCGCGACTTCAGGATGTTGCGGCGACGCATCGCGCGGTTCATGTACCAGATGCGTTGATGGCCGATTAGCCAATCCTTCACGGCATCGATGAGCTTTTGGCGCTGCTCGTCGCTCATCGCGTTGCGTTTGGACCTGCGTGTCGGTGATCGCGGGGCGGCGGTTTCTTCATGTCCAACCTGGGCAGAAGCGCGTGCGCTGCGTGCCTGAATCTTGCACATTCGCTCGATCTCGCGGCCGAGCAGATCGATTTCCTTGAAGTCTTTGGGGTCCTTGTTCTCCTTGGTGATGAGCACGCGCATGCGCTGGTCAAGCGCGTCGCTGATCTTGTCGACGGGCGTCGCTTGATCCCACTTCCCCCGTTGCTTCCATGTCTCGACAGTCGAGCGCTTGTGCCCGATGTGTTCGGCAATGGCCGTGATCGTCCAGCCCGACCAGAACAGGTCGCGTGCGGCGCGGCGAACGGCTAGTTCGACAACTTGTGATCGGTCGGGGAACGCGGAAAACGGGTTTGCGGTGGTCATGTGTCGAGCGTATCGCGCGCGGGAGCGCAGGCGTGAGCCCTTGAATTTGTGCTGAGGCTCACGCGCCACGCGGCGCATTGAAGTGCGCTCGCGGCTCACGCACCATGCAACGACACCGGACTGGATCAGGGAGGAAACACGATGCCGTTGAATTGGAAGCGCGTGGCGACGCAAGGCGCGACGACGGACGGGCGCGAAATCACGCGTCAGCAGATTGAAGACATGGCGAGCACGTACGACCCGAAAACGAAGATCGGCGCACGCGTGTTCTGCGAGCACATTCGTGGCATGGCGCCCGATAGCCCATTCCGTGCATTCGGCGATGTGCGCGCGTTGAAGGCCGAAGCGGTAGAGGACGGCAAGTTGGCGTTGTTCGCGCAGATCGATCCGACGGACGATCTAAAAGCGATGGCGAAGAGCCGTCAGAAAATCTATTCGAGCGTCGAAATCGATACGAACTTTGGCGGCTCTGGCAAGGCATATCTGGTGGGTCTGGGCGTGACCGACAGTCCGGCCAGCTTCGGCACCGACGTGTTGACGTTCGCTCAGCAGCATCCCGATCACTTTCGGTCGAAGAAACAGCGTCCCGAAAACGTGTTCTCGGCGAGTGTCGAGATCGACACGGACTTCGGCGAGGCCGACCAAGCGGGTAATGCGAGCGGTGCGAGCGGTGCGCCTGATCCGGTGACGTTCTTCGGCAACGTGCTCGCCAAGCTCGGTTTCAGCGCGCAATCGAGCGGCGGCGCTCAGGTGGGCGACGCAGTGTCGCCATCCAACTCTCCAGCCAACTCGCCAGCAGCGGGCTCGGGGAAGGGCGCACCGCAGACGTTCACGGCCGAGCAACTCGCCCAAGCGTTCCATCAGGCTCAGCGTGAGGCGCAGGGCGAAGCGGCAGACAAAGCCGTAACGGAACGCCTCGACCGATTCGAACAACAGTTCTCCGATTTCGTGAAGAAGATGGAATCGGTGCAGTTCAGTGCGCCGCGCCCGCCCGTCACCGGTGGTGGCGGCACCGGCGGCACTGGCGAATTGACCGACTGCTGATCGCGGCAGCCGCTTACCGAAGAACCCACGCATCGCACACAAGGAAACGATATGACACCGATTGCACGCGCCGCGATCGAAGCTTATTCGCAGCAGGTCGCACGATTGAGCGGCGTCGCTGACGCGGCAAAGAAGTTTGCCGTTACGCCGTCCGTCCAGCAAACGATCGAAAAACGCATTCAGGAGTCGGATGACTTTCTGAAGGGCATCAACATGATCGGCGTCACCGCGCAGAAAGGCGAGAAGTTGGGCCTGCTGATCGGCGCGACGATCGCGAGCACGACGGACACCACTCAGAAAGAGCGCGAGCCGATCGATCCGCACGACTTCGATCCGAACGGATATTTTGCGACGCAGACGAATTTCGATACGCAGATGCGTTACGACCTGCTCGATGCGTGGGCGCACCTCAACGGCTTTCAGGCGAAGCTGCGCGACATGCTGATTCGTCAGCAAGCGCTGGATCGCATTCGCATCGGCTTTAACGGCAAGTCGCGTGCGGCCACGTCGGACCGGTCGAAAAATCCGGTGTGCGAGGACGTGAATGTGGGCTGGCTTGAGAAATACCGTCTGTACGCGCCCCATCAGGTCATGAAAGACCAAATTGTGGTGGGCGGAAAGGACGCGCACTATCACACGCCCGACGCGCTCGTCTTCGAAGCGGTGAATTCGCTGGTCGCGCCGTGGCATGCGAGTAACCCCGATCTGGTGGTGTTGTGTGGCCGCGAAACGATGCTCGACCGCTACTTCGTCACGCTCAACGCGGACAATCGTCCGGTTGACCAGATCGCGGCCAACCTGATTGTGAGCCAGCAGCGCATGGGCGGCATTAAGGCCGTGCGTGCGCCGTTCATGCCGAGCGGCAAGCTGTTCATCACGCCGCAGAAAAATCTGTCGATTTACTGGCAGATTGGCGGCCGACGCCGCTCGATCATCGACAATCCGAAGCGCGACCGCTACGAGTTCTTCGAATCGAGCAACGAAGCGTACGTGGTCGAGGACTACAGCGCGGGCTGTCTGATCGACAACGTGAAGTTTGCGAGCAGCGAGACCAAGCCCGCTCAGAATCAGGCGGATTAAGCGCGCCATGGAACGAGACACGCCGATTTCCCGTCATCTGAAGCAGATCGCGGCGCTGCGCACGTCGAACGTATCGGTCAGCGCAGGTCGGCAACAGGCCCGCGCGCAAGACCTGATGCGCGCGAAACTCGCGGCCGATCAGATGCGCCTGAAGGATACGCGCTCGATGGCACGCAAGATCGAGATCAAGCGCGAAGTCTTGCCGGACTACGCCCCATACATCGCTCAAGCGCTGTCGAGCGACGAAGGCGGCCAAGACGATGTACTGGTGACGGTGATGGTCTGGATGATCGACGCCGGCGACTGGCGCGGCGCACTCGACGTTGCCGCCTATGCAATCCGTCATGGGTTGCAGATGCCCGCCACGTTCGAGCGCACGCTTGCGGCGACGGTGGCCGAAGGATTCGCCGACGCGCAGGGCGTCGACGCGGACATGCTCGCCGAAGTGATTGCGCTGGTTGCGCCGTTCGATATGGTCGACCAGATCAAGGCGAAGCTCAACAAGGCATACGGGCTGGCGATCGAGGCGAGCAACCCGGTGGCTGCACTCGATGCGTTGAGCGTCGCGTTCGAACTGAACAACCGGATTGGCGTGAAACGCGACATCGCTCGCATCGAGGCGGCGCTCGCGGCTCGAGCGCCATTATCCGATTCGGCGGGGAGCGAATCGGATGAGTAACGCGTCCCTCGCGACAGGGCGGCACGCGCGCCGAGCGGCAGGTATTGCACTTGGCCGAACGACGCGCGTCCACCGCCCACCCTACCGTCACCCTTGCACGACGAGGCGGCGATGAACGATTTCGTATCGGTCGCTCCGATTTCAGCGCACGCGGCCCATGATCCGAACCCGCCGCGCGTCGAGCCGATCCTCAAGGGCGACGGTTGGTACCCGGACATCGATCTACGAGACGTGCGGGTCGTCTTGCGCCTGGACGGCACGGTGACGGACGCGCGGCTTTTCGATGCGGTAGTCGAAGGCATCGCCCATGCGGCCGACGTCTTGCATGCGTGGCGCGTCAAATGTGAGGCAAGCGGGGCGGCCGATCTGGCGGCGACCCATCCTCGCCAGGTCGCAGGCGAAAGCGTCCAGGTGCGCCGCTATCGGCGCGCCGTGTACGGCTGGGCGCATGCGTTGGTGTTGGAGCGATATCGGGGCTACGACACATCACAGAGCGGAACGCGCCGCGTCGATGCCGTGGCGTTGTCGCCGGACGAGGCGCGCCGGGATGCCTATTGGGCCTTGGGCGATATCGTCGGGCGGCGCAGATTAACGGTCGAGGCGATTTGATGAAGGTGCGCTCGCAGCAGGGCGATACGGTCGATTTGTTGTGTTGGCGATTTTATGGTCGCACCAACGGCACGGTCGAGGCGGTGCTCGAAGCGAACCCGGGTCTTGCCGATCTGGGTCTGATGCTTCCTCTTGGCACGCTCGTGAGCATGCCCGAACTCGGTGAAGTCGCTAGCACGACGCCTTTATTGCAATTGTTCGATTGATTGAGGAACTGGCCCATGGCCGAGCCCAACACTACCACTGCGATGGCGCTGTCCGCTGTGATTGGACTTGCGAGCCTTGCACCGGGAATCGACGGCAATGCGCTGATCGGAGCATTCGCGGGCGCAGCGCTCGTTGTCGTGACATCGAAAGATATCGGTATCGTCCAGCGCGCGGCCTACATGATCATCTCGCTCATCATGGGTTATATGACTGCCCCGGAGATCATCGATTCGACGCCGGTGCGATCAAGCGGTGTCGCCGCTTTCTTCGCGGCTTCGTTGGTTATCACCGTGACGTTGCAGCTTATCGAGCGGGTCAAGAGCGTGGATCTGCTTGCGCTCCTCAAGCGGGGCAAGTGACATGAACCTCTCTTTTGCCAGCATCGCCTTGATGGCGCACGTCGTGGCGGCGCTGCGCATCGTGTTCTTCCGGCGCAACGGCGCTCGGCACCGAGCTCACGTCTCATGGCTTGCCTGGTCGCTCGTGAGCGTACTTGGATGTTCGGCAATCGAGCTGGCGCTGCATCCCCGGCACGTGGACTTCCTCGAAGCCGCGCGGTCGGTTTTGCTCGCGTTTTTTGTGTTCTGCGCGCGCGGCAACGTGGCGCGCCTTTTATGGAGTGGCGAACAATGAGGATCCTTCGATTTGGCTCGATGGGCGATGAGGTGGCGCTTTTGCAGCACCGATTGCTTCGCGCAGGTTTCGAGCTCGCGGTGACGCATGTATTTGATGAGTCTACCGAGACTGCCGTCAAAAAGTTACAAGCCGACGCGGGTCTCGTGATCGACGGCCTTGCAGGGCCGAAGACCATGCTTGCGCTTGCAACCGGAAAGCGAGATGCCAAGCATCTTGCTGATGCGGATATCGTTAAAGCGGCCGCCTCACTCGATGTTCCTGTCGAGTGCGTGCGTGCGGTGAACGAGGTCGAGTCTCGCGGCGAAGGCTTCCTTGCTGATGGCCGACCCGTCATCCTGTTCGAGCGCCACGTATTCTGGGAGCGGTTGGTGACCCACGGGATCGACCCCAATCCGCTCGCGGCTCGCTACCCGAACATTGTGTCGGAAACCCGTGGCGGCTATGAAGGCGGATCGGCGGAATATGTGCGGCTCGCGTGGGCTCAGATGCTCGCACCAGTCGCCGCCTGGGAGGCAACGAGCTGGGGCGCCTTCCAGGTCATGGGCGAACACTGGAAGCGACTCGATTATCAAAGCCCGCAAGAGTTCGTGTCGCGTATGGAGGCGAGCGAAAGGGAGCAGCTCGATGCATTCGTGCGTTTCGTTGCCGCTGACGCCAAGCTGCTCGCGGCGTTGAAATCGCGCCGCTGGGAGGCGTTTGCTGAAGGCTATAACGGCAAGGCGTACAAGGCGAACCTCTATGACGTGAAGCTTGCGCGCGCGTATGAGCGCTATGCGCCTACGCCTACGCTCGCGCCTAAGCCAACGCCAGCCGAAGCGACTGCATGAACTTTCTCGCGATCAAATTTAAGCTCGCTGTCTGCGCACTGCTCATTGCAGCGTCGGTCAGCGCCGTGCTTTATGTCCGAGCGTTGCGTGCGCAGCTCGGGGTGGAAAGTGGACTACTGCGCGCCGCGAGCCAGCGCATTGAAGATCGCGATAGGACCATTCGCGATCTTCAACGTGACGCTCTTGAAAAAGCGCGGCAGCAAGCGCAGCTCGACAGGGCGACGGCCGCTGCCGAGAAGACTATCTCGACGCAACGCCAAGCGATGAGGGAAGCCATCCATGACAGTCCGACCGTTCACGCTTGGGCCGACACTGCTTTGCCTGATGATGTTGTGCGCTTGTCAGCCAATCCAGCCTACACCGGCTCCGCAGATTTTAGTGCAGCAGTGCCAGACGATCACGCCGTGCGGTCTACCGGCGATGTCACCACGCACTAACGGCGAGTTACAGGACGCACTGACAACAGCGAAGGGCGCGTGGGCCACGTGCGCCGCGAAAGTCGATCTGATCGTCGAGTGTCAGGCTCGCGCGCAGACGCGGAACGCCGCGCAGAGCAAGGATGCAAAGCATGATTAAACCTGGCAGTTTGCGCGGGGCGCTCGCAGCCGCTATTCCGACGCTTGCTGAAAACCCGGACAAGCTGACGGTATTTATCGATCAAGGATCGATTGCCGCGACCGGCGCGAAGTCGAGCTCGTTCGAATACCGATACGTGCTCAATGTGCTAGTGCTTGATTACGCGGGCCAGGCAGACGACATATTCATCGCGGTGATTAATTGGGTCCGCGCGCATCAGCCTGACCTTGTAACGAACTGGGATCAGCGTGAAAGCGGCATCACTTACGAGATCGACATTCTTGGCAACAGCACCGCCGACGTGTCTATCAAGCTGCAACTCACCGAAAGTGTCGTCGTGACGGTTGAGAATGGCGCGCGAACAGTGACACATGTTGATGATTCACAATCCGCCCAGCAGCCTTGGGAAAGCTGAATTGAATCCGTCCGCTCGCTTCGTTGAAACATTCGATGTTGGAGCAAGTCATGTCCTCAAATACCTCAATGAATCGCATGGAACAAAGCGATGCGATCGCAAATCTGATCCGTCGCCAAGCTGTGGGCTATGTAGGCGATATCAGCGCATACGGTGAGTGGGTAAGGTTACTGAGCGAGACGCCGCCAGAGGTGGCCGCTTACGCACTATCTGTTGCGCTTGGCGGAAAAGCTTATCAGCAAGCGCCTCAAGGTCGACGATGCCGGGGGCGAACAGGTTGCTGTTTGAATGGTTAGCAGACGATGGACTCACAATCTCAACTCGATAGCCTGGAGACGTGGGCCAGCACGCTGCTTGCCAAGCTTGATCCCGCTGCTCGGCGCGCGGTGATGCGCGATATCGCCCGCGAGCTGCGCCGCAGCCAGCAAGCGCGCATCGCCGCGCAACGCAATCCGGACGGCAGTGCTTATGAACCCCGCAAGCCGCGCTTGAAGTCTGGAACAAAGAAGCTGCGCGGCAAGCGAGGCCGAATCAAGCGCTCGGCAATGTTCTCCAAGCTTCGCACGACGCGTTATATGCGCATTGAAGCCGATGCGAACGGGCTCGCCATCGGCTTCATCGGTCGCGTGGCGCGGATCGCGCGTGTGCATCAATTCGGTGAGACGGATCATGTCGCGCCCGGTGGCCCGGAGTATCGCTATCCCGCACGTGAGCTGCTTGGCTTCACCCGCGACGATCGCGAGTTGATCCGCGACATGCTGCTCAAACATATCTCACACGATTAGCATTTTCCTCGGCGGACAATTTTGTGTCCAGGCGCGAAACATCGGTGATTACTCGTCTCGCGCGCGCTTGCTTGGCAAGATTGGCGACATGCACGCCAATGAATTTCGCCGCCTTCTCATCAACCTGATCCGCCGAGGATCAGTGGCCGAGGTTGACCTCTCGACGAACCCGCCCAGCGTGCGGGTGTCGGTGGGCGACCCCGATGATGAGCATGCGCCTGGGCTCATGACGAACTGGTTGCCATTCGTCACCTTGCGCGCCGGTAAGACCCGTGCCTGGAATCCACCGAGCGTCGGCGAGCAAGTGATCCTGCTCTGTCCAATGGGCGATCTTGCGCAAGGTGTGGCTTGGGGCGGTGTCTTCTGTGATGCAGTGACGCCGCCGAGTCGCAGTCCCGACGTTCACGCGATCGCCTACCCCGATGGCGCGCTCGTGCAATACGACCACGCCAAGCATTCACTCTCAGTCCGTCTTCCGGACGGCGCATCGGTGAACCTGAGCGCGCCTGGCGCCGTCGTCGTCGAAAGCAAAGCGGTCACCGTTCGCAGCGATGATGCGACGCTGGACGCGAAGCACATTTTGCTCGACGGCGATGTCGTGGTCAGCAGATCAATGACGGTCGTAGGCGCATTTGCATTCCAGTCCGGTATGAGCGGACAGGGTGGAGGCGGGAGCGGTGGCCATGCGATGCGCATTGACGGCGGTGCTCACTTCTCGAAGGACGTGACGGCGGCCGGTGTGAGTGTGGAAAGCCATCTGCATCGTGCCCAAGGCTCTAATGCGCCGACGAGTAAGCCGATCAAGGGCGCGAACTTCAGAGGCATGAATGCGGCCGCTGGAGGAAGGGTCGGAAAGTCGGCAATACGCCGACGGGCGAGCCGACGAACGAGCCGACTGAGGAGGACCGTATGAAAGGCATGAACGCACTCAACGGCCGTTGGATCTCCGGCCTCGATCATCTCTACCAGTCGATCGGCAAGATCGTTTCGACGCCGCTTGCCTCGTGCATCAAGCGTCGCGACTTCGGCTCCGAATTGACCGATCTGATCGACGCACCGGCCAACGGCGCGATGCGAACTCGCCTGTATGCGGCCGTTGCGACTGCGCTGATGCGCTGGGAGCCGCGTCTCACGTTGACTCGGGTGCTGCTTGTCGCCGACGAGGCCGCGCAAGGGGTGCTTTATCTTGAAATTGAGGGCTGGACCGGTGTGAGCGGCACGCCCGTGCGTGCGCGCGTTGACGTCTTGAGTGGAAAAGTAGCATGAGCGCAACACCTATCGATCTTTCTAAGCTCCCGTCGCCAGACATCATCGAGACGATCGATTTCGACACCTTGTTGTCGACTTTGAAAGCGAAATTCGTCTCGCTGCATGCCAAGGAGGAACAGGCGGAGATATCGGAGACACTCAAGCTCGAATCGGAGCCGATTGTGCGCTTGTTGCAGCTGCTGGCCTATCGCGAAATGACGCTGCGCCAGCGCGTGAACGATGCCGCGCGCCGAATCATGCTCGCGTATGCGATCGATGCAGACCTGGATCATCTGGCCGCGCTCGTCGGCATTAAACGGCAGACGATCACGCCGGCGAACGCCGAGAAGGGGACCAAGGCCAAGATGGAGGGCAATGCCGATCTGCGTGCGCGGGTGCAGCTCGCGCCACAGCGTTTCTCCGTGGCAGGTCCCGAAGGCGCTTATATCTCGCTTGCGCGCAACGCGCACGCTCATGTGCTCGACGCGACCGCCATCAGTCCCGCGCCGTGTGAGGTGCTCGTCACGATCCTGTCTCGCTTGGATGATGGCGCGGCCGAAGCGAGCTTGATTGATGCCGTCGCCGCCGCGTTGAGTGCGAGCGACGTGCGACCGCTCACCGATAAGGTCACGGTCAAGTCAGCTGAAGTCATCAAATATGAGGTGCGCGCGAGGTTGACTTTCTTCTCCGGCCCCGATCGCGCGGTCGCGCTTGAAGAGGCCAACAAAGCCATGAAAGGCTACGCCGAGCAGATGCACCGGCTTGGGATGGAAGTCACGCTCGATGGAATCTATGCGGCCGCACGCGCACCGGGCGTTCAGAAGGTCGTGCTTGAGCAGCCGCTCCAAAGTATCAAAGCGTCCAAGACGCAAGCGCCTTATTGCACCAGCATCGAACTGATCGACGACGGGGTGTACATCCTTGAATAGATTGCTTCCGCCCAATGCGACTCGGCTCGAACGCCGGTTTGCCGATACGAGCGCATCTATTGACGACATTCCGACGCCGCTTGCCACGCTCATCGATCCTGATGCGATTCGTCTCGATCTCCTGCCGTGGCTCGCGTGGCAGTTGGGCGTTGATACGTGGAAAGGGTATTGGCCCGAACACGTGAAACGCGCGCGTGTGAAGCAGGCTATACCCGTAGCGCGTCGCAAGGGGACGGCCGCCGCGGTGCGCGAGGTGGTTGCAGCCTTCGGTGGCAACCTCATCCTGCGCGAGTGGTTCGAGCTCCAGCCGGAGGGCAGGCCAGGCACGTTCGAAATCCTGATGACCGTCAGCGGTCATGAGGGCAAGGTGCCGAGCGCCGAGTATGTAGCCGACATCCGTGCAGAGATCGACCGCACCAAGCCCCTGCGGGCGCACTACACGTTCAAGCAGGGATTTTCGAAGCAGGTTCAGCAACCGATCGGCGCTGCGGCGCGCGTGGCAGTGTACCGCCGACTCAATTTATGTGAATAACGAATCGACTAGCAGACGATGGCAAATCTTCTCACCCTAACCGATGCTGGCCGCGCGGCGCTCGTTGCACCGAATAAGGACGGTACGAATGCGCACAAGATTGTCGAGATCGGTCTTGCGACCGCGGCATTCGAGTCGAGCAAGGCGCTTAAGTCGCTGCCGAACGAGCTCAAGCGCATCATCACCTTCGGCGGCACGAACGTGGCCCCCGACACGATTCACGCGACGCTTACGGACGATAGCGAAGACCAATATTCGCTTTACGGTTTTGGGCTGTATCTCGAAGACGGCACGCTGCTAGCCGCGTACGGGCAGGACACGCCGATCATGGAAAAGTCGCCCGCTGCCTTGCTGTTGCTCTCGTGTGACATGCAGTTCGCGGCGATCGATGCTACGCAGTTGGTCTTTGGCGAAACGTCGTTCCTCAATCCGCCGGCGACCACGGAACGGCAAGGCGTGGTGGAGCTTGCCACCAGTGCTGAGACCGTCGCGGGCACGGATACTCGCCGCGCGGCGACACCGGCCGGTGTTCAAGCGGCGATCGGTCACGCCATCGTTGACAAATCCAATCGTGGGCACCACCACGCAATTCTCGAGATTGACGGGTTGCAGGCCGCGCTAGACGGCAAATATTCGACTACGGGCGGACCGGTAGGCGGCGATGTTCGTCTGAAGTCTGCGGGCTCTCCCTATAGTCCGGCGCTCTTATTCGATGCGAACGGCTTCTCGCCTTTTGTACGTTCGAACGCGACGCAACGGCAACTCGAATTCGTCAATAGCGCGAATCGCGCGATTAACGCGACCTTGTCCGACAGCGGCGTGCTGTCTTTGCCGCGCGCGCGCCCGACATGGGCGGGTGTCACGCCCTGGGACACTGGCAATCTGCCCAATCCCTTGACGACGAACGGAGGCTCGATCAACGGGCCACTGTATTCGAATCAGCGTGTGCAAGGCGCTGATCTTGTGTCTTTGGGCTATGTCTACGCAGGCGGTGGGCACGCCTCTCTCGCCAGCGACGGCAACCTCTCCGGCGGTGTTTGGGGTGGATGGCTGTCCAACTGGCTGAACACTCAATTCGCTGCGCGTGATAACGGCATCAACGCACGCGCGCCGATCCGAAATGGCAACGGCGGGTATGGCTATGTCGTGAGTGATACCGCCCACAAGGTAACGCTTAACTGGGGCGCCAATGTCGACATGTATGTCGATACCACCTACATCGGCGCGATCCTTACGCACACTAATTTCGGCAACTGGGCTGCGCCCCGCACGATCCTTGATCCAGGCGGCGTCGGCTCGTTTTGCCTTCGCACCTCGCGTCCCGGCTATATCTCGCCGACTCAACCCTCTGATGGCGGCTTTGCCGCGTACTCGGGGAACTGGCGTCGGCAGGATCAGTGCAAGGTCGGTGGCAACCATTCGCTGTATGTCTACCTCTGGCAACGCATCAGCTAATCATGAAGATTCCAATCCTTTTCGACACCAATGCCAACCGTCATGCCGCGCATTCAGCTCGCAGCACCAGCGCGATATTGCACGAAGCGCCGGTGATCCGCGATCCGTATGAGATCGGCACCGTCACGAACCCTCAATGGATGGATCCCGAGCAAAAGCAATGCATCCGCTGCACTGTGACGTTCCCCAATCATCCGATGGGCATCACGGAACCACAGGTCTTCTTTGCTATGCCCACTGATGTTGAAGCGCACGGTCGGGCGTTATTCGCCCGATTGGTCGCGGGCGAGTTCGGTCCAATTGCGAGTTACGTGGAGGATATGGAAGTCATCGCAGCCCAAGCGCGCGAGCAACGCAACGAACGGCTCGCCGCGACACAGTGGCTAGTCGATCGGCATCGTGACGAGCAAGACGCGGGCGTGCCGACGACGTTGGATGCTTCCACTTTCAAAGCGCTCGTCGTCTATCGCCAGGCGCTTCGCGCAGTCACCGCTCAACCCGGTTTCCCGAAGCACATCGAGTGGCCGGTGTCACCCCTGTAAATCTCTCATTTGGAATCCACATATGCCGCTGAAAAAAAACGTTGAAATCGCCTCGATCGGTGTCCCCGCATCGTTTCATGTTGTCCGCCGAGTGACTGTTGATCTGCAGTTGAAGCAGAGCATCGTCGAGGTCGCAAGCTTCTACAACCGCGAGGTCGCGCAACAAGGCGCGCAGTCCATCGGTATCGCTACCGTTCAGGTGGAGGGCGTGCCTGGTAAGGGCGAAGACCTGACTCGGTTTGCCGAGCGAGTGCTGATCGAGCCGCCCCCCGAGCGCATCGACCCGTCCGCGCTCCCGCCCAATCGGTTCGTGTTCAGCGACGCCGATGTGGTGCCTGACATCACAGTACCGTAAGCCTCATCTCCCGTATTTACTCACCCTCATCATCGGAGTTTCGCACCATGCCAACCTACTATCACCACGGCGTTCGTGTTATCGAAATCAATCAGGGCACGCGACCCATTCGCACCGTGGCCACCGCTGTGATCGGCGTGGTGTGCACGGCAGACGATGCGGACGAAAACGCCTTTCCTTTGAATACACCGGTTCTGCTCACGAACGTCGTCGACGCGCTAGGTAAAGCTGGAAAGAAGGGCACGCTCTCTACCACGCTTCGCGCCATCGGCGCGCAGACGAAGGCCCTTACTGTTGTCGTGCGGGTGGCCGAAGGTAAGGACCAGGACGAGACGGTCGGCAATGTGATCGGGACCGTGACGAGCGACGGCCGCTACACCGGCATGAAAGCTTTTCTCGCCGCAAACGCGAAGCTTCATGTCACGCCGCGCATTATCGGTGTGCCGGGACTGGACCGGCCGGAAGTCGCCGCCGCCATGCTGCCGATTGCGCAATCGTTGCGCGCGATGACGTATGCGTTCGCTTGGGGGTGCAAGACCAAGGAGGAGGTCGCCGCGTATCGAGACCAATTCGGCCAGCGCGAGATCATGCTCCTTTGGCCTAACTTCATCGCCTGGGATAGCGATGCGAAGAAAAACGTCGAGGTTCCGTCAGTGGCGTACGCATTAGGTCTGCGTGCGAAGATCGACGAGCAAATCGGTTGGCACAAGACGCTCTCGAACGTCGCCGTCAATGGCGTGGTGGGCATCTCGGCTGACGTCTCGTGGGGTCTGCAAGATCCGGCTACCGACGCGGGTTATCTCAATGAAAAAGGCGTCACGACGCTCATCAACAAGGACGGCTTCCGGTTCTGGGGCTCGCGTACCTGCTCCAGCGATCCGCTCTTTGCGTTCGAGAACTCGACGCGCACCGCACAGGTGCTCGCCGATTCGATCGCGGAAGCACAAATGCCCGTCGTCGACGGGCCGCTTCATCCGTCGTTGCCGCGCGACATCATCGAGACGATCAACGGCAAATTCAGGGCGTGGATTTCTCAAGGCTATCTGATCGGCGGCTCGGCCTGGTTCGATCCTGCCCCCAACACAACCGACACGTTGAAGTCTGGGCAGTCGTTCATCGACTACGACTATACGCCCGTGCCGCCGCTTGAAAACCTTGTGCTGCGTCAGCGCATCACCGACCGGTATCTCGCAGACTTCGCCTCGCGCGTGAGCGCGTAACGATTTGCCTTAACCGTTGGCGTCACCGTGACCAGCTGCGTGACCCCTTCAAGGAGCTAAAAACATGGGTATGCCTCGCAAACTCAAAGGATTCAACCTGTTTCACAACGGCGAAAGCTTTATCGGGCAAGTTGCCGAGGTTACGCTGCCCAAGCTCACCCGCAAGATGGAGGACTATCAGGGCGCAGGCATGAGCGGGCCGATCAAGATTGATTTCGGTCAAGAGGGCATCCAGATGGAATGGACGTGCGGCGGCTTGATGCGTCCTGTACTCGCCCAGTATGGCGTGACCACGCACGATGGCGTGTTGCTGCGCTTTTCTGGCGGCTACCAGTCCGAAGACGCAACCAGTGTCGATTCAGTCGAAATTGTCATCAAGGGTCGGCATAGCGAGATCGAGATGGGCACAGCGAAGGCCAAAGACGACACCGCGTTCAAGGTCACGACCGTCGCGAGTTATTACAAGCTGACGATCAACGGGCAAGAGCTCATCGAGATCGACTTCATCAACTCGATCGAAAAGATCAACGGCAAGGATCTATTGGCCGCGCTTCGCAAAGCGATCGGCATTTGAGCTGGGGCGCAGCGCTCACAATTCCTTCACCACTTTGACTGACAGAAACGAATATGGAAACCAATCAAATCGATAACGAACCGAAGGCCGATGCAAACACGCACACGCTCGACACGCCATTGGTGCGCGGCGAGCAGACCATCACCACTGTCACGCTGCGAAAACCCAAGTCGGGCGAGTTGCGCGGCGTGTCGCTGTCCGACCTCGTGAACCTCGATGTCGCCGCGCTCTCGAAGGTGCTGCCGCGCATCAGCATGCCTACGCTCACCGAGCACGATGTCGCCAACATCGATCCCGCTGATCTGGTCGAGTTAGGAGGCATCTTTGCGGGTTTTTTGATGTCGAAGGCCGTCAAATCGAAACTGGAATCCCTGAAAGGGTAGAAGATGCGATGGCCGACATCGCCGTGGTCTTTGGCTGGACGCCTGCGGTAATGGATGACTTTGGTCTAGTGGAGCTGATGGCGTGGCGCGAGCGGGCGCGGCAACGTAGCGGGAGCGAATAGCGGTGGACAACGCATTGAAACTTCGGGTCATGTTCGACATGGTGGACAAGATCACCAAGCCCTTGAAGACCATGCTCGCAGGCAACAAAGCGCTCGCCTCATCGCTCAAAGAAACGCGTGCGCAGTTAACCCAATTGAGCAACACGCAGAAGAACATCGCCGCGTTTCGCGAGCTTTCCGGTAGCGTTGCCAAGACGACGGCTGAAATGAAGTCCGCTCACGCCACCGTGGGAGAACTCACACGCGCGCTGCATGCATCGGGGCCGCCGTCGAAAGCCATGATTGCTGATTTCGAGCGGGCCAAGCAGGCCGCCGTGACGCTCACCGCCAAGCATAGTCAGCAGGTCGCGAAGTTGGGCGAGTTGCGAACGAAGCTATCGGACGCGGGTGTCGCGACATCGAGCCTGGCTCGGCACGAGCGCGAACTCAAGACGAGCATCGACGCGACTAAGGAATCGATCGCGCAACAGCACAAGCAACTCGAACAGCTTGCGGAGCGCGAGAAGCGCATCGCGGCCGCCCGCACAAAGATGCAAGCCATGCAGGGCGTCGGGGCCAACATGGCCATCGGCGGCTATGCGGCCAAGAGCACCGGCACGCACATTCTGGGCGGCCTGGGTGAGACGCTCGGCGAGGCCAAGAAGGTCCAGAATGAGATCGCACGAATTCAGGCTCTGGGCTTGGGCGAGCACGCCACGCAGGACGCCGTAAAGTTCGCACGCGGCATGAAGGTGTACGGCGCGAGCACCTCCGACAATATGACCATGATGCGCGACTCGATGTCGGTCTTTGCCGATTCACACCATGCAAAGGTTGCAACACCAATCCTGTCGAAGATGAAGTTTGCGAACGACGCCGTGTACGGTGGAGAGCATGCCGAAGACAATGAGCGCAAGTTCATGAACATGCTCAAGGTGATCGAACTGCGAGGCGGGACGAAGGACCAAGCGACGTTCCTGGATGAGGCCAACCGCGTTCAGAAAGTGATATCGGCGACCGGCGGCCGGGTCGGCGGTGATCAGTGGATGGAGTTCATTCAGCGCGGCGGCGTGGCCGCCAAGTCGCTTTCCAAAGACGCGTTCTTCTATCAGATGGAGCCGCTTATTCAGGAGATGCGCGGCAGCGCCGGTAAGGGCCTCATGTCGGGCTACCAGAACCTGATCGAGGGGCGCACGACCGTACGCGCCGCGCGCAAGCTGATGAATCTCGGACTGCTCGATTCCAAAAAAGTCGAATACGACAAGAACGGCCACGTCAAGGCATTCGCCGATGGAGCGCTGCTCAATTCGGAACAGTTCAAGTCCTCGCCCTATGAGTGGATGAAGGAGACGTTGCTACCAGCGCTTGCGAAGAAAGGGATCACCGACGAGAAAGCGATCGTCAGCACGATCGGCTCGATGTTCACGAACTCGACCGCCTCGAACTTGTTCACCACGATGTTCTTGCAACGCAATCAGATTGCAAAGAACGAGCGCCAGAACAAGGTGGCGGCGGACATTGATACGCTGAGCGGCATTGCGCAGGAGCAAACGAGCGGCAAAGAGCTTGCCGCAATGGCCAAGCTGCGTGACCTCAAAAATGAGATTGGTCAGCGCGTCACGCCGCTCTATAACGCGGGGCTCGACAAAACGCGCTCGCTAGCCGAACGGTTGCTCACCGTGGTCAAAGCGCATCCGGGCGCGGCGAAGGCCGTCATTACCGTGTTAGCGGTATTCGCCGCGCTACTTGCCGTGTGCGGGACGTTGACGATTGCTTTGGCGGCCATCCTTGGGCCGCTCGCGTTGCTGCGTTTTAGCATGGCGGTGCTCGGCATGAAGGGCGGTCTCTTGACGCGAGGGCTGGGGCTTGCCGTCGGCGCGTTTCGGATGTTTGGCTCTGCCGCCATGTTCGCCGGGCGAGCGCTGCTGATGAGCCCGATCGGGCTTGCGATCACGGCCCTCGTCGCTGTGATCGCCCTGGCTGCGTACGCCATCTACACGCACTGGGACACGATCAAATCCGGTGCGTCATCGCTCTGGGAGCATATGCGATCGACGTTTGCCGGGGGCGTGGCATGGCTCAAAGCACTCCCCGCTTCGATGGCGACGATCGGGACGAACATCATCTCTGGCCTGGTGAGCGGCATTACGAGCAGTATGGGGTCGGTCAAGGATGCAATCATGAACGTGGCGAGCTCGACCGTCGGCTGGTTCAAGGCAAAGCTCGGCATCCACAGCCCAAGTCGCGTCTTCAGCGCACTGGGCCACTTCGTCGGAGAGGGCGCGGCGCTCGGCATCGACCGCGCTCAGGAGCGTGTCGCACGCGCGGCCATCGGCCTGGCGGCAGTCGCGGCAAGCTCGTTCGCTGCGCCTGCGATCGCGGCAGTGCCGCAGCTCACCAAGTCTATTGAGCCTACCGTCGCGCTGACACGTCCGCGCGTGCCAATCGACACGCGCGGACCATTGGCGGCGACGGCAGCGGGTAGTGCAGCAAGGAACGCTACCGATGCGGTCACGATCAACATCTATCCGCAGCCGGGCATGGACGCGCAAGCCATCGCGCGAGCCGTTGCGGCTGAGCTCGATCGCCGTGAACGCGCGAAGCAGTCGCGCTTGGGCTCAAGCCTGCGGGATAAAGCGTAAGCACGAGGGAGCCGCCATGATGATGTCGCTGGGACAGTTCGTCTTTAGTCTCAAAACCGCGCCGCTCAAGGAATTGCAACGCCAGCGCAACTGGAAGCATCGAACCAGCTCGCGCATTGGCGTGCGTGATGCAAGTCAGTACGTGGGCGTCGGTGACGACACGATCACGCTCAATGGCATGATCGCGCAAGACAATTCAATTGGCGCTATCGCCTCGCTGGGCGAGCTCGCGAAGATGGGGGACACGGGCGAGGCGTATGTGCTTGTTGACGGCGCGGGCACCGTGTATGGCGCGTTCATCATCGAGAGCTTGAATGAGACCGCGAGCTATCACACGCGTGATGGTGTTGCTCGCAAGATCGAGTTCAATTTGTTGATCAAGCGTGTCGACGACGATGCGTTAGCGAATGCGCAAGGTTCCTGAGCATGACCGTGCACGCACGCTTACAACCGCAAGCCGACTATCGCATCACGCTCGATGGTCGTGATCTGTCGCGCCTGATCGCGCCCAAGCTCATCAGTCTGACGCTCTCGGAGTCGCGCGCCGAAGAATCCGACACGCTTGATCTCGTCATCGACGATTCCAAAAACACATTTGCCATACCGAAACGTGGTGCAAACATTCGCGTGGCGATCGGGTGGGTTGGGGAGTCGCTTGTTGACAAAGGAGTCTTCACGGTCGATGAAATCGAGCACAGCGGCGCACCCGATCTCATCACGATTCGCGCACGATCAGCCTCGATGACCCATGCCATGCACGAGCGGCGCGAACAAAGCTGGCATGGCCAGACACTCGGCGCGATCGTGCGCACCATTGCATCACGACATTCGCTAAAAGCCGCGGTGAGTGAGGTGCTCGCCTCGGTCGCGATTGCCCATATCGATCAGACCCATGAGAGCGATATGTCGTTTCTCACGCGGCTTGCCCGGCGCTTCGACGCAGTAATGAACGTCAAGGATCTGCATTTGCTCTTCATGCCGATCGGCACCGGCAAGACGGCGAGCGGGCGGGCGCTTGCCGAGGTGAGACTCACGCGGAAGGACGGCGATAGCCATCGCTACCACGTCGCACAGCGCGAGAGCTATTCTGCCGTGCGGGCGCATTGGCATTCCAACGGCGCAGGTAAACGGCGGTCCGTTGTGATCGGCGGAGAAAACAATCGCAATGTGAAAGTGCTGCCCGAAGACTACGCGAGCGAAGCCGAGGCACGAGCAGCAGCGAAGGCGGAATATGCGCGGGTGCAGCGCAGTCAGGCCACGATGGATTACACATTGGCGCACGGCCGCGCGGAGGTGTTTCCTGAACTGCCAGTGACGATCAAAGGCTTTAAACCTGAAATTGACGACACGCTTTGGCTTGTCAAAAGGGTGGTGCACACGCTCACGGGCGACGCGGGCTTTACGAGCGCACTCGAGTTAGAGGTACGAGATGACCCTACAACAGCCAAGCACCGATCTCATTTTCGCAAGCGCGCTTCTTGAGCGAGGAAGTTCGCTTGCAGGGACCTTCGGCGGTTACAGCGTGCGTTCATATCGCGGACGTCCCGGCTGCTTTCGATTTTTTGCTTTTTTCAGACAAGGTCATATTGTTGAAAGCAAGGCTGAAATGGTATCTTCATACGTTTCTCATCCGAATTACGAGGCGAAATGGAACCGGGTTTCAGCTTTGACCGTTTAGACATGACGAGGTATATGGAAATTGTGCTTGCCTACTTGGCAGAGCACTCTCGTGGAAACGAGCGAATACTTGATATTCCGGCCGGGTGCGGCGTCTTTGGATCCACACTCGAAGAGCTAGGACATCAGGTCGTTAAAGCAGACATCAACGGTTGGCCAGGATCTACTCGCGCAAACATGGAGGCTCCTCTGCCATGGTCTAACGGAGAGTTCGATGTCGTGACGTGCCTCGAAGGGATCGAGCATGTAGTCAACTCGATAGGTCTGATGCGGGAATTGGTTAGAGTGACAGCGCCGCAAGGCCGGATAATTATTTCGACACCAAACATCGCTAACCTTTATTCTCGTTTTCAGTTTCTTTTTACAGGTACGTTCTTTCAATTCGGCGCGAACAACATGCGTCAAAGCAATGGGACGTTGCTCGACCGTGGCCATATCAGTCCATATACGCCTCTTCACTTGATCTACTTCTTTGGTTCCATGGGATGTAGACTCACTGAAATACGTGTCGACCGATCTAAACGAAAGGTGCTCATACCGCTCTACCTAACGATGAAGCCGTTTTCGTATCTTTGGACGAGTCGCATTGTCAAAGGGACGCCGCCGGGTACATATCCGGGGGTCAGCTCACTGACCAAACTTCTGAACGGCTACAAACTCATGTTTGGTCGCTCGCAGATCCTCGTCTTCGAAAAGACGGCTGAGGCTGCAAGCGCATGATATGTCATCGGTGACTCGCCTTTCCGGACGATTCGACGCGATGATGAATGTGAAGGATCTGCATTTGTTGTTCACCCAAATCAGCCCGAAATAAAAGGCAAGCGACTGCACGCTTACCCAAGTCAATCTCACGCGACGCGAAGGTGGCAGCCATCGCTATCATATCGCGCAGCGCGAAAGCTACGCTGGGGTGCGTACACACGGGCATCACAACCGCGCGGGCAAGCGTCAGTCCGTTGTGATCGGGGGCAAAAGCGATCGCAATCTGAAGGTGCTACCCGAAGACTACGCGAATGAAGTGGAAGCATGGGCGGCAGCGGCCGAATTTGCGCGTGTGCCAGCGCACTCAGCGGGTCAGCCTTGTCAATACTTTCTGTCCAAAATTTTTACACTAGTTGCGATTGCGAAAGTACGCCGGTGCGGCCGAGAATAGTTTCCCGGAACGCCTGTGAACTTTCGCCGTTAAGGAGCCAAACCGTTTTCGGCATAAAGGCGCCAGGGAGTTTTCGGCGTTTAGGCGCCGCAAGTTTTTCGGCATATAGGCGCCAGTAGATTTTCGCCGTAAAGGCGCCACTGGCGTCTGAGTCGGGCGCTCGAACTTCACCAACCGCTACTCTGCCGGCACGCATTTGCTCCGGAGGGTGGCTTGAAGAGGAAGTTCGAGATGTACCAATATCGACAGGTTCTGGTGCGAATGCGCCAGGGTGACTCCGACCGGGATATCGACCGGTCGAAGATCATGGGCCGTAAGAAGCTGGCAGCCGTGCGGGAGATCGCAACCGAGCGCGGGTGGCTTTCTCCGGACAACGCTCTGCCGGATGACGCGCAGCTTGCTACAGCGTTCAGCCACAAGGAGTTCCTGCCCGCGAGCTGTATCTCGTCGGCCGAACCGTGGCGCGAACAGATTGCCCAGTGGCACGACGCGGGCGTCCCCGGCACGACGATTCACAGCGCGCTGGTGCGCAACCACGGCTACACGGGAAGCTACTCATCCGTCTACAGGCTACTTCAGCAATTGAAGGCGGAGCTCACGCCGGATGTTCCGATGCGGCTTGAGTTCAAACCCGCAGAAGCCGCGCAAGTTGATTTCGGCGCAGGTCCGACCATCACCGATGCACACACCGGTGAGGTCCACAAGACGTGGTTCTTCGTGATGACGTTGTGCTGGTCGCGGCATCAATACGTTGAGTTTGTCCGCGATCAGAGCGTCGACACATGGTTGCTATGTCACCGTCACGCCTTCGAGTGGTTCAATGGCGTAGTGGGCCGCGTCATCATCGATAACCCCAAGTGTGCCATCGTCAAGGCCTGCATCTACGAACCCGAAGTCCAGCGCGCTTACGCGCAATGCGCCGAAGGGTATTCGTTCAAGGTCGATCCGTGTCCGCCGAGGGACCCGGCTAAAAAAGGAATTGTCGAGTCGGGCGTCAAATACGTGAAGTCGAGTTTCCTTCCTCTTCGCGAATTCCGTGACCTTGACGACGCCAACCGGCAAGCGCGAGCCTGGGTGATGCACGAGGCCAGCACCCGGACGCATGGCACGACGCGCGAAGTGCCGCTCAAGCGTTTCGAGGATGTCGAACAGGCGCTGTTGCAGCCGCTTCCCGATGTGCCGCCCGAGCTGGCAACCTGGGCGCGCGTGAAGGTTCATCGCGACGCCCATGTGCAATTCGAGCGCGCCTACTATTCTGTGCCGTTCCGGCTTGCCGGTAAAGATCTGTGGCTCAAGGCGACCGCCACCATGGTGCAGCTCTACTACGAGCACGAACTGTCGGCATCGCATGTCCGCCAGACTACGCCAGGAACGCGTATCACTGTGGCCGATCACATGCCGCCAGCAGCACAGGCCTGGCAAATGCACGACACCCAATGGTGTCTGAGAGAAGCACAACGTATCGGGCCGTCATGCTACGCGCTTGTTCACACGCTCTTCGGCGATCAGGTTCTCATCAAGCTGCGCGCCGTCCAGGGCGTGCTGCGCTTCGCTCAGCAGTTCGGCGCATCGCGCCTGGAGGCGGCCTGCCGTCGCGCGAATCACTTCGGCACGCCGAGCTACAAAGCCGTCAAGCTGATCTTGCAGAAAGGCCTCGATCAGACCTGGCTGTCGATTGAACCTGTTGAGTCAGGCTCGACCACCTACACCCACGGCGGCCGCTTCTGCCGCGATACCCAGACTCTCCTGATCCATTGAACATGAATCCAATTCCCGAACTCACGTCTTCTCTTAAGCAATTGCGACTGTCCGGCATCCTCGACACGCTCGAAGCACGCAACCGTGAAGCCATCGACCGTAAGCTCGCCTATACCGATTTCCTGACGTTGCTTATCCAGGACGAGATCGCACGGCGCGATCATCGAAAGCTCGACGCCCGCATGCGCCGCGCGAACTTCCGTGGACAGAAGACACTGGAAGGTTTCGACTTCGACCGGCTACCCAATCTTAATCGCGCCGTCGTCCATGATCTCGCGACCTGTCGCTTCATCGATGAGAAGGTCAGCGTGCTGATCGCCGGTCCTTGCGGAACAGGCAAAAGCCATCTGGCGCAGGCACTGGGCCACTCCGCCGCCCGGCAAGGTCACGATGTCCTGTTCATGACTCAGACTCGGCTTCTCAGCACGCTACGCAACGCGCAAGCCGTGGGCTCCTACGAACGGCGATTCCAGGCGCTTGCCAAGGTGCCGTTGCTCATCATTGACGACTTTGGACTGAAACCCATGCGCACGCCCGAAGACGAAGACTTCCACGATCTGATTGCCGAGAGGTACGAGCGTACATCGACTGTCTTAACAAGTAATTTGGATTTTACGGAATGGGGCGACGCGTTCGCGACCAACAAAATGCTCGGCGCTGCAACGCTTGATCGCTTGCGACACGCGGCATACCGCGTCGTGCTCGACGGCGAGAGCTACCGTGTTCCACGCCCGATGCCCGAGAGCAACAAATCAGCACTTGCGAAAGGAGGTAAAAACAAGGATTCTTGATCCCCGTTCGAGCCCCGAATCAGGCGCCTTTCGCTGGCGCCATTGCGCCGAAAACACCCGGCCCCTTTACGGCGAAAAGCAACAACGCCATGACGTGGCCAGATCGAGAGCAAGTTTCCTCCATCTCGATTGCACCGATCGAAACGTGCCTTCGCGTTTAGCGCGTCGAATCTTGTCGACGACGTTCCAGCCTTTAACGTAGTGAGAGAAGCTGCGTTTGCTAGAGAGGTAGTGTGGGGCATGAGTTCCAACCCAAGCGAGCAGCTCTTCAGGCGGAACGTCTTCGGTTGCTATGCCATCTTCAAGGTTTGCGACCACGCTCCCATCTTCGTTTGGATCTCCGCGTATGCACTTGCATTTCGGTGCGTCGCGGGAATCGTCGAGCAATGTGCGAAGAATTTCGATTCGATGCCAAGGAATCGGCGAGCGACCAGCGACATAATTTTTGACTGTACGCAGGCAGCAGCGAAGTAAACGCGCGATGTCCCTGCACGAAAGCCCATCTGCTAGGGCGAGAAAATCCTCGATGCGGCCATGTCGTACCTGTGTGGGCACTTAGATTCCCCAGGGAGATTAAGTGGGGGCGATACAATAACGTAGGCGCCGTTTTTTGTCTAATGATTCACCCTTCGACCACAGCTAGCAAAACTTTACATAAGATAAATTAGCGCAGATTTGCGTTGTAGCGGCTAGATTGTAATGTCCGCTTTTAGCCAGATTCAAATGTCCGCTTCGAACCGCCTAAGCTTACCCCGCGCCGATGCTTCGGCGCAGGAGACCGCGATGGCTGCAACGGACACGATTACCATGTCGATGCGCGAGTTGGACCGATTCAAAGTGATTCAGTCAGTGGTCGACGGACTGCTCAAACCGTGGCGGACCGCCGAGCGACTTGGACTGAGTACACGACAGGTGCGGCGTCTCAGTGCGCGGTTACGCGAACAAGGCGCGCCGGGCCTGGTTTCCGGCAAGCGCGGTCAAACGGGCAATCATCGTGTCGACGCGGGCTTGGCGGTCCGGGCCGTGGCCATCGTCAAAGAGCGCTATAGCGATTTTGGCCCGACGCTTGCCTGCGAGAAGCTGCGCGAGTGTCATGACATTCGGCTGGCCAAGGAAACCGTTCGGCGGCTCATGATCGGCGCCGGACTCTGGACGCCACGTCGACAGCGTCCTCCAAGGATCCATCAGCCGCGCAACCGTCGCTCGTGCTATGGCGAGCTGATCCAGATCGATGGCAGCGATCATCGCTGGTTCGAAGCTCGCGCGCCGGCGTGCACGCTGCTGGTGTTCATCGACGATGCCACCAGCCGTCTGATGACCCTGCACTTCACGGCCACCGAATCGACCTTCAGTTATTTCGAGGCAACGCGCCGCTACATCGAGCAGCACGGCAAGCCCTTGGCGCTGCATAGCGATAAAGCCAGTGTGTTCTCGCTCAACCGGGGCTCGCGCAAGGCTGACAAGGGGGTCACGCAGTTTGGCCGGGCCTTGTACGAGCTCAACGTCGAGACCCTGTGCGCCAACAGCAGTCAGGCGAAGGGGCGCGTGGAGCGTGCCAACTTGACCTTGCAGGATCGGCTCGTCAAGGAATTGCGGCTGCGCGAGATCGACACGTGGGAGGCCGCGAATGCTTATGCGCCCCACTTCCATCGCCGACTTCAACGACCGTTTCGGCAAGCGCGCGAAGAGCGACTTTGACGCGCATCGTCCGGTGCGTGCCGACGAGGATCTCGATTCGATTCTGACGGCACGCGAATCTCGTTGCGTCTCGGCCTCGCTGACGGTGCAATACGATCGCGTGATGTACCTGCTTGAAGATTCGCCGGCGACGCGCGCCTTGATCCATCGCTATCTCGATGTGTACGAGTACCCGGACGGGCGCATCGAGATTTGGGCGAATGGCGCGGCGTTGCCCTGTCGGCGTTATGATCGCCTGTCCCATGTCGACCAGGGCGCTGAGGTCGACAACAAGCGTCTTGGACACGTCCTTGCGCTGTCGAGGCAGGTGCAGATGGAGCGCGACAATCGCCCTATCAAGTCAGCGCCCTCACGCACCAATCGGGGCGAAGAGGTGCGCCCGAAGATGCGCGCCAACAACACGCGCAAGCAACGCGAACTCAAGCAGATCGACCTGAACGCGATGATGCTCAGAAGTGCCGAAATGCGGGCAGCCTCGGTGGGGAAACTGTCTTCTTTGGAAGCAGGAACCGACCCCAAACCGGACATTTCAATTTAGCCGGATATCGGACATTTCAAATTGGCCTCGACATGAATGTAGCGCGCATATTCTAATGTCGTGCGTCGAACTGCGCCCGGGGTTTCGTCGTACTCATCGATCACGTCGGGCGCGGCGAGCAGCGAGAACGCATCAAGAAAATCCGTACGGAAACAGCCCGGTTCAACCACCGTCGCGTGAACGTTCAGCGGCTTCAACTCGGCATGCATGGCTTCCGTGATGCCTTCGACCGCGAACTTTGTCGATGAATACACGACCGAACCGGCCGCCGCCCGTTAGCCGCCAATCGATGAAATGTTGATGACGTGGCTTAAGGCCGACCCGACCTCTTCCGAACTTGCTGCGACACAATCCGGGAATTGAAAAAGCTATAGGGTAGATCGTCCTTTGACCTGCCTGACGTTTTTTATCTCGGCAAAGAGTTTAGGTGGCCGATTGCCGCCTGATGCTAACGAGCAATTCTCGAGTTAAGCGCAACGTCGGCGACGCGTGCGTTGCCTTGCCTTGACTAAAGCAAACATCGGCGACAACACAGGCGGTGAAAATCCGCGAATCGCCGATTTTGCGTGCGCCCTGGCAATCTCCCTTTCCTATCGATAAAAATGACGTATATAAGAATACCTAATCATTTTTTATCTCATAATAAGATCACGATCAACTCATTGACATCGTTCATGTATGACGCATATCCTTAGCATTGAATATTTGCTTCGCATAACGAATTTCAAGCGGATTTGCTGGCAAGTGGAAAATGTATTTATTGCGAGCGCAAGTATTCCCATCGGCGCAGAATCAGCTGCTCAAGATAGCTTCAATTTAGCTTTTTCGCACACATCTAAACAGAAAGCTTGCCGTCTTAACTCATTAATCGAACAAGAGAACAAACGCATATGTCTGCACTTTTTTTTCAGAAAAACCTGCCTCTGTGGGAGCGTGCCCTTCGAACCAGCGTTGGCGTGGCTGTCGCCATCGTCGCGTTCGTCATCCCTATGGAGCCGTGGCTCAAGTGGCTGCTTGTCGTTGCGGGCGTGTCGTTCGTCGTGATGGGTTTCGTCGGTTTTTGTCCAATGTGCGCGATGGTGGGCCGAAGACTTAAGGGATAACGAACTCCGTTCGAATCTTCCCGAAGACGCATCGACAACACTCATTTCGGAGGCATCCATGTATTGCAGTCGATCTATCACCATTCATCTGTTGAGGGGAGTTCTAGCGCTCCTTCTCATCGGCGCGGGCATGTATTTCCTGATTTTTTCCGCCTCGGCAGTGAAGCTGTTTTCCATGGTTTGCTTTGTCACCGCCCTCTTCCTGCTCAAGGGGTGTCCCATGTGCTGGCTCGCAGGTCTTGTGGAGAAGATCGCCGCCCAGAAGGCGAAGCCGTTGGCATCGTCGTAGAAGCGTCGCGTCGCCAGGAGGCGCCTCAACGCGCATCCTGGCGACGCCATCACTCCAACTGGCCGGGAGTTACCGCACTCCCTGCGTCCCATCCCCCGCCTACCGCACGCACTAGTTCGACGCTAGCGACGAGCGCCCGCATGCGGTTTTGCAGGCTGGCTCGTTCGATGGTCAGCATCGTGCGCTCCGACTCCAGCACATCCAGGTAGTTGGTCAAGCCACTCTTCTGACGGGCCTTGGCGACTGCAATTGCTCGTCTGGCAGCATCGAGCGCTTGCTGTCGTCCCGTCACAGCGGTTTCATTCGTCGCGATTTCAGTCAGCGCATCGTCGACTTCTTTCAGCGCCAGCAACAGCTTGCTCTTGTGCGATGCCACAGCCTCTTGGTAGCGCGCATCCGCCGCCGCGAGGTTTGCCTTGTTCCTACCGCCGTCAAAAATCGGCAAGGAGATGGCCAGCGGGCCGAACGACAACTGTTGACCGCTGAGCAGCGAACCAAGATCTCTGGACGCGAATCCAAAATCTCCCGTCAGTTTGAGCCGCAGACTACCGTCGAGAAAAGCCTGCCTGGACTGGCGGCGCTGAATCTTGCCGCTCGAGGTCTTGGCCGTGGTGCCTGGCTGTATCAGGGCGATGGATTCCACCGGGAGATCGAACGCCGCCCCCACCGCGCGCCGGATCGCATCGAACATCTCCTCATAAGGGCCGTTGCGATGTCCGCGCGTGAGTTCCTGGACCACGACCACGCGCTCCTCGCCCTCTTTTAGCACCGAAAAAACAGCGCAGGAGCCATGCACGAAACCAGGATGGGCGCGCTCGAGGAGGCTTTCAGCATCCTGCGGATAATAGTTTGCCCCCCGCACGATGATGAGATCCTTGATGCGCCCGGTCGTAAAGACTTCGCCCTCGTGAATGAAACCGAGGTCACCCGTGCGCAGAAAAACCTTGCCGGGAACGCTGGGCAGGGTGGCGCCGAACGTCGCCGCCGATTCGTCGGGCCGCATCCAGTAGCCGCTCGCCACGTTGTCGCCGGATACCCAGATTTCCCCGGCCTCGTCCGGCGCGCATTCGGTCAAGCCTGCGGGATCGACGATCTTCACGATGGTGTCCGATAGCGGCTGACCGCAGGCCACCAGGGACGCAACCGTCTCGTCCGGTCCCGCCAACCGGACCTTGTTGCGCTGCAGTTCCTTGTCGGACAAGCGCAGGATGCGACATGGCGAATCCCAGTTCTGGCCTGTGACGATGCACGTCGCTTCGGCCAGACCGTAGGCCGCCGTCATGGCGAGAGGATCGAAGCCGAACGGCCGGAACTTTCGGGTGAATCGCTCCACGGTTTCCGCGCGGATCGGCTCTGCGGCGTTGAGCGCCATGCGCCAGGAAGACAGATCGAGACCTTCGCATTCCTGCTCTGTCATGCGCTCACAGCAATGCCCGTAGATGAAGTTGGGCCCCATGCTGTGCGTGCCTTTGAAATCCGAAATCGCGCGCAGCCAGCGCGATGGCTTCTGCGCGACCGCAACGCCCGGCAACAGATAGGCCGAGATGCATCGATACATCGGGAACAGGATGCCGTACAGTAAGCCGAGATCATGGTAATGCGGCACCCAGCAGACGAGCTTGCTGTCGTCGTCATGCCCCAGTCCCTGATCCCATTGCTGCAAATTACTGAGGATGTTTCGGTGCGACAGCATGACTCCCTTGGGCATGCCCGTGGAGCCAGACGTGTATTGCAGCAATGCAATTGCTTCGGGAGACGGCATGTCGAAGCTTAAGTCGGACAACGAATCCCATTCGTCGAATCGATCGACTTCCAGCCACGTCAGGTTTCCATATTGGGGATACCGTCCCACGAAGAGCGCCGAATTGCCGATACTCTTGCTGACACCCAGCACTAGCGATGGCTGGCAATCCTCCATGATCGCGAGCATTCGCCGAACCTTGTTGGAGTCGCCCGTGAGCGGCACCGGTGCAACCGGCACCGCTATAACATTCGCCATGAGACACGCCAGAAACGCTTCCACGAACTCCAAGCCAACTGGGAACACCATGATGGCGCGCTTACCCGAGAAGCCCTTCTGCTTCATCCACCCTGCCAACGCTCTGGCACGCTGGAGTAGTTCGACGTGAGTCAATGTGCGTTCGACGGTTTCTCCGTCCCGTAGACTGGTGTAAGAGGCTGCTACTCCACGGTTTGTATTGCGGACGAAGACTTCGAATAACGAGCCGGAATTCATCTCTTCTTGTTCCTCTTTGACTGATTCTAGTTGCGCACGTCGATTCATTTGGGATGCTCGCGTGCTAAGCGGCGATCTGTTCGGATGAATGGACTCGTGCGCGCTCAGAAAAATTGACCTTCCATGCGCGTTTTGTTTAGCGTCTGGAATCCATCGCGTCACTTGCGAGGACTACAGTTCTTACACTGTTGTCGGCGAGTCGCGCCTGCTCTCGAATCACGTTTATTTGAATTCGACGGCTTAATTCTTATTCGGCACGGACAGGGTTTTAATAGGGGGAAGCGATAGATGTTGATTAGGACATTTCTAGTTGTGATTTTCGAGCACTGCCGAATATGTCTGATAATCCGAAGAAAAAGTAAGCTAAGACTGCTAAAGCAACGGTGTCGATTGCTGGCGCGTGTCGCGTACTTGGCGGTGCGGCCTAAAGGCGCCGGACATGGATATCTCGGAAATGATCTCTTTCGTCGTTGGAAAACCAATCGCGCTAAACTTTACCTGCTCCGTTACAAGCGGAAAGATCAATGATTGGCAGCCTATCACGTGAGGTGAAGTATTGAAGCTGTAATTTCACGTCCTTTGCACTCGATCAAAATACGGGAAAAGCTGAATTACGTAATTGCCATAGGGCATTTTCAAAAGATAGATTACTGCTAGAAATGAAAATAACTTGATCGCAGTTAATATCTCCTTGCAGTTCGATCGTCTGTTTCGCGCCGACTTTCACGCTTTCGTAAGCACCATCGGCACCGCCTGAAACGCGCCGATGGTCACCTCTCCGCATCGCGCCACCGAAACGGTTTCATCGATGCCTACCGCGTGCGTTGCAAGAGCACGGTCGCGGTCTCCAGGGCTTGGCGAGGATTGTGCGCTTGGCGTCAACGGTGATGGCTTCTTCTCGCCTACGGTATCGGTCCGGTTCGCGCCGATGGGAATCTTCTCGTTGTTGTTCCCCCGCTCGCTACGATCAATAACCGATGGTGATCGTTTCGTCATGGCCAACCGACTCGGTCCGGTCGTGCTTCACGACGGTGGTTTCGTTGTTCCGATAATCTTCGTGTCGTGCCCGTCCCAGTGAGTCTCGACTGCAATATCCCGATTGCGCTCCGCATTTAGAAGTACATGCTCGCCGCCTTTCGTGTCGTCGAAGCGGAGTTGATTTTCGGACCTTGCACAAAAGATTTACGCGCCACGCGGCCCGGAGTGAAGGGCTGCTTGGCGTTGATGACGCAGAATCCGCATTCGCAGCCATTCTGTTGTGCGCTGTTGAAGGTCGCAGTCTGACAAGTCGATCTCGTAGCGCGATGGGATTCTGCGTGTTTTTTAGGCGCTACGCGGATGGCGTCAAGCCCGACAACATACGGGGCGGCTCGCACCCGCTGGCGGGCAGCGTCGTCCATCCTGGCCATCCATCGAGTCTCCCTTCGCGGCCATGATCACGCAATGCGCCAACACCGAATCCGTTGCCAATTACTTGGTAAGACTTAGAAGTAGCACCATTCAACGGCAAAACTATAAGGAGATGCCGTGTTTTTGCATGCAACATCCACCTATACTTAATAGCCGTTCGTCACCGATTAATTCAAAAATTGTCATCTTTCTCAAAGATTAATCGAAACTTCGAAACACAGTGACATCGAAGTGCCAGACTACCCGGTTACGCCAATTGAGCGCGTCCGCGTCAAACGATAAGAGTCATCGCATGATCGAAAACTACCAGGACCTTTCGCCGAAACTATATGCCGGCGACATCGACGAATGCTTCGAGTTTCTCGATGCACGCCGCGCCGCTGACAGCAACAGCGCCGATTATTGGCATTGGCGCGCGGTAACGCATTTGCGCGCGCAGCAATTCGAGAAGGCGCTCGACATCTGTTTTTATCTGACGCGCGAGTCGGATGTCTTCGGCTACCAGATTCACTGTCTCGCCGATGCCTGCTCCCATTTGGGGCTCAAGGAAACGGCGCTCACCGCAATCGACTATTTCGGGAAAAAGCCGATGACGCCGGCCATCGGCGCGTTTTTGTGGCGCGTCTACGGCTGGCACTATCTCGGCGAGGATCAACGCGTGCTCGATTTGAGCGCGGATGGCGTCGACGAGCATTCAGTCTACGTGCTCGGCCATCACCAGGCACGCAGCCAGATGCGGCTGCACGGCATCGAGCATGGAGTTGCGGCAATGCATCGATGGTGGTCGTCGCCAGAAGCGCGGCGCGTGCTCTTTCCACATGTGAATCTCGACGGATACTGGAGCGGCCAGCGTGAATTGCCCGCGCGTATCACCGTCAAGTCGATTGCATCCGGTTACGGGGATCTTATTCAATGGGTGCGCTATCTAGGCGCGCTGGAAGTCATGGGAGTGAAAGTCGAGTATGAAGACAGCCGGTTCAGGCTCGTCATACCCGAATCCGAACACGAGGCGCTTGCTGCCGCGATGCGCGCGGCCGGCTTCACACGCGCATCGGCGGAAGGCGACATGTGGACCGATCCCTTCGCGCTCTTCACGTCCCTCTTCCCAGCGCTCGGCCATATGCCGTTGGGGCGCTATATCGAGCCCGCAGAGCCGGATGCGGCCGACGCCATTCTCGACACGATCTGGCATCGCGCGCGCGGCAGGCGCTGCGTAGGCATCTTCTGGTCGTCGTCCGAATCGCCAGACAATTTTGGTCATCGGAGCCTGTGTTTGCCCGATCTCGACGCGCTGTTCGACCACTCCGGCGACATCTACTGGGTCATCATGCAGCGCGGCTTCGAGCGCAAGCGTTGGCTGGACGACCCGCGTTCACGCAATCTCAACCGTTTCACGACGCTCGATTCCAACACGACTTTCGCGCAATCCATCGCCCTGCTCGACCGGCTCGATGCGTTCGCCGGCAACGATGGCAGCCTGGCGCACATCGCGGGCGCCCTCGGCAAACGCAATTACTTGCTGCTCAATCAGGTCGCTGAATGGCGGTACGAACGCGATCCGGCGGTAACGAAGTGGTATCCGGCCACGCGGCTCGTACGCGCGAACGAGTTGGGGGGATGGCGTGGCTTGGCGGATAGCCTGGGGCGTCTGTTGAATGCGGATGCGCGCTGATTTGCGCATCAAGCGAAGCGCAGCGCCAACGTCTGCGGCACGGGACTGCGCCGGGTAAGCGCGCAAGCGGGCATTTCTTCGCTGGTTCCGCGTACGTACGTTTCCAGCTGCTCGATCGCGAACTGCTGCTCATCGATCAACTGCCGCACCATGTCGCCGATGGAAACGATCCCCATCAGCCGGCCGCATTCGATCACCGGCAAATGACGGACATGGCGCGTGGTCATGAGCGCCATGCATTCGTCGGTGCTCGTGCGCAGGCTCACCGACAACACGGGCGCGCTCATGATTTCGCACACGGTCGTATTGCGTGATGCCTTGTCCTGCAAGATGACTTTGCGCGCGTAGTCGCGCTCCGTGACGATCCCGCACACCGTGCCGTCCGCGCGCCCTCCCACCGTGACCACGACGGCACCGACGCCGGCCTTCGACATCAGCACGACCGCATCGAACACGCTCGCTTCGACGTCGATGGTATGCACCATGTCATCGCTCTTGGCCTTGAGTACTTGCTTTACCGTTGCCATGCTTGATCTCCTTCGCGCAGCGCGCGGTTGGGTCGGATTGCCTGAAAAGTTGGAACGACGGGTTCAGCCGAAGTCGAACAGATCGCCGAGAAACGACTTCTTCTTGCGTGAATGTCCATAGTTCGAGTGCGAGTCGCCATAGCGATGGTCGTCATAGCGCGGTCGCACGCGATGGTCGCGATGGTCGCGATCGTCGCCCTTGTCGCGCCACGCTTCGCGCCCTGCCGTTTGCTGCGGCGAGACCTGTTCGTCGCGCTGAATGAGCCGGTCGAGTTCGCCGCGATCGAGCCACACGCCGCGACAGGACGGGCAATAATCGATTTCAATGCTCTCGCGCGAGGTCATCAGGAGATCCGTCGCGGGACACACGGGGCATTTCATGTCGAATCCTTTCTTTTTGCTTACGATGACCCAAGCCTATCGCAGCATTCGACACTGAAAAACGTGAATTTTCAGAGGCTTCGGTTCGTAAAAACCGAAGTGACGCTCTTTTTCAAGCGCCTGGCGAAGCGCACCATGCGCGCCACATCTGCCGATACGCCGCTTCCAGATTGCGCGTGAAGCGCGGTGCATCCATCATCGGCGAGCGTTCGAGCCTTGCGCGCAACGTCGAGCGCAACTCGGTCAAACGCGGCAGATCGTTGGCGAGGCAAGTCACGACATCGACGTACGCCGCGTCGTCATGAACCACGAGTTCGCCGATGCCAAGATTCATCAGCAGGCTCAGACCCGCGCGGCTGACCGATGTTTCGCCCGCGCGCGATGGCACGGGCACGCCCATCCACAAGGCGTCGAGGCTCGTCGTGTGGCCGTTGTACGGATAGGTGTCGAGGCCGATATCGATTGATTGATAGGTCCGCAGATAATCGACGCGCGACTGATATCCCACGTACCGAACGCGCGACAGATCGACGCCCAACGCGCCGAGACGCTCACTGAAACGTTCGCGCGGGCCGGGACCGGCTAGCAGAATGAAGCGCGCATTGGGCACGGCGGCGAGTATTGCCGCCCACATGCGCAACGTGCGCTCGGACGCCTTGCACGGATTATTCAGGCATCCGAATGTAATGTGACCGTTGCGCCACGCTGGCAACGCATTCACGTTCGGTGCATTCGGCGACGTGACGCGCGGATCGAAACACCAGAACGTCTCGGGCAACCACACGGTCTCTTCGCTATAACGATCGGCGAGATCGGCCGTGTCGCGCGGATCGATCCACGGGTCGGTCAGGCGATAGCGGATGGCGCTGCTACCCGTCGTGCCCGGATACGCGAGCCATTGCACTTGCACAGGCGCCGGTCGGCGTGCGAACAATAATGGACGGCCGCGCGACATGTGCATCGTCAGATCGACCAATACGTCGATGCCATCGTCGCGAACGAGTTGCGCCAATTGCTCGTCGTCGAGCGCGTGAACGTCGCGCCAAGTGTCGGCCATCGGACGGATCAGGTGTGTTATCGCGTCGGGCGTTTTAACGCTGGAATAACAAAAGATGTGGTACGCCGCGTGATCGTGTTGCGCGAAGACCGGCGCGGTGAACATGGCCTGACAGCGTCCGTCGAAGTCTGGCGCGACGTAGCCAATTTTGAGCCGTCGCTCAGAATCGCGATTGTTGGTATGGACGATGTCATGGCGAAGCAGCGGCGCTTCGTGTCGCGCGGCGAAGCGCAAACATTCTTCGAGAATTTCGCGTGGCGTTTCTGCGTGATAGGTCAGCGCGTAGTTGAGATTTCGATGCACACATTCATCGTTCGGTCCGCAATCGACGGCGCGACGGAAGCTTTGGATTGCCTCTTCCATTGCGCCCATATCCTTGAGTACGCCGGCGAGGTTATTATGAGCCTCGGGAATATCGTCTCGGATTGCAATCGACCGGCGCAGGATTGATTCAGCCTCTTCAAGGCGACCGAGGCTTTGCAAAATCCGGCCAAGATTGTTATGCGCTTCGACGTGATCCGAACAGCATTCTATGGCCCGGCGATATGTCCGTTCAGCGTCGTTCAGGCGATCTTGATGACCATAAAGTATGCCGAGGTTGTAGTGGATATCGGCAGCATCGGGCGCCAGAATCAACGCCTTGCGGTATTCAGTCTCGGCATCGCAAAGGCGCTCCAGCTTTTGAAGCGTATAACCGAGTGTGGTTCTTGCCTGTATGTTATCCGGCTCCAGAATGAGAACTCGACGATATATGCGTTCCGCATCCTCCAACGAATCGAGTGCGTGGTAGGCATTGGCCAGCCCCATAAGCGCATTCGCGTCGTCCGGACAAATCGACAATTCCGCGAGAAATACCGCTTGCGCTTCTCGCACGCGTTGCAGCTTATGTAAAACCGCGCCGAGACCGACGTGTGCCTCCGAGTAGTCTCGTCGGAGTTCGACGGCGCGCCGGTAAAACGCCTCAGCTTGCGCAAAGTCTTTCAGATCGTTCAAAACCTGAGCGAGATTAAAGTTTGCTTCAGCAAAATCAGGGCGACACGCCACGGCTTGCCGCAAAGCCGCCTCCGCTTCCACGAGGCGTCCTGTTTCGCGCAATAAATTACCCAGATTGTTGAATGCGTCCGCGTAATTTCCTCTATCAGCAATTGCGCGTTGAAAGGCAATTTCAGCCTCAGCCAACCGACTTTGACTCTTCAAAAGATTCGCGAGATTGAAATGTGCGTCCGCAAAATCGGCGCGCGCGGCGCACGCCTGACGAAGCGCGGCCTCTGCCTCCACAAGACGTCCCTTTTTGACAAGCAGATTACCGAGATTGTAATGAGCCTCCGCGAAATCAGGACGAATGGCAATCGCCTCGCGATAGACAGTTTCCGCATCTTCCAATCTGCCTCGCAGCATCAGCAAATTACCGAGGTTGGCATATCCACCGGCGTATTGAGGATCTTGCGCTACCGCACGACGCCAATGCGACTCGGCCTCGTCGAGTCGACTCAGGCGATAGCAACACACCGCGGCGAGATTCAGCGCTTCGATATCCGCGTACGGCTGATTTATTTGATAACTCAGCGCTTCAAGCGCTTCAACGAACCGCTCGCTGGCGTAAAACGCCGCTGCTGCGCCGTATGAATCGGATGTGGCGGACATGCTTCGGGCACGCAAAAGAAAACGGACCCAAAGATAACAAACCACCGGTCCGAATTCGTCAATAACTATAAAGAAACGTCCTCGCTTGCAAAGCGATTCCCCGACCCACGCCCCCTCCTGGTGCACCGCCCCTCGCTCCTTCGCTTGCGGTCTATCTCAAAACCCCGCAAGCTCTCGCCTGAGCGCGAACCAACGCCGCGCATTGTCCAGAACCCGAGGCGCCCATGTCCGATAAATCGATGAGTGAAGAACGCAACGGCTCCGACACGCCCGACCTCCTCTATCTGCTTCAAGGCGCGGACGATTTCAGCCACTTCGTCTTCCCCGATAGCGAAGCGCTTTTCAAGAGTCTTGCGCGACGGCAAGCACCGCACACGCTTTTCATCACGTGCGCGGACTCGCGTGTGTCGCCCGAGATGATCACGCAGACGCGGCCCGGCGAGCTCTTCGTGTGCCGCAACATCGGCAATATCGTGCCGGCTTATGGGGAGATGCTCGGCGGCGTGTCGGCGGTAGTCGAATACGCGGTGCTCGCATTGAACGTGCGGCAGATCGTGATCTGCGGCCATTCCGACTGCGGCGCGATGAAGGGCCTCGCCTCGGGCGCAACCATCGCCGATGAAATGCCTACCGTGCACGCGTGGTTACGCAACGCAGAAGCGGCGCGCAGTGTGGTACGGGCGCGAAAACTCGAACACGAGCGCATGGTTCAGGCGATGGTCGAAGAAAACATACGCCTTCAACTTACGCATTTGCGTACGCATCCGGCAGTCGCGGGACGGCTCGCGCTTGGCCAGCTTCAAGTGCAGGGTTGGGTATATGACATCGGGCAGGGAAAGGTATCGATCTTCGACGAACACGGGGGCGGCTTCCAGTCGATTGCTGAAGCGCGCTTGCGCCTGTTACGCGAACAGGCGCGTTGAAAATACATGAGAATGGCGGCGTCAATAGGGCTGACGCCGCAACGAACGACTACTGCACGCCCTTCTTCGACGCGAGATCCTGAGCCATCTTCAAGTGATCCTGGATCGTCGGCAACGCCTTTTGCGCCGCTTCCTTCAGCTTCGCGTTCTGGCCGCCGTCTGCTTCCTTCTGGAATAGCGCCACTGCCTCCTGGTGGCCCTGCACGCCAACCTTCTGGATATATGCGGTATCGAATGCCTTGCCGTGCAATGCCTTGAGCGAATCGATCGCGGAAGTATCCGAATTGTCCTTGGGCACGGTCACGCCTTTGGGCGCCGCCATTTTTAGCTGCACGGTCAGCTTGGTATGGTCGACGATCATATGACGCGCGAAGCTCTTCACGTCTTTGTCCTGCGAGTGCGTCTGAGCAAGCTTGGCGGCATCGATTTCCGTCGATCCCGAAGACGACGCGCCCTGCACGAAATCCTTGTCCGGTTGCGTAAGGTCGTTGGCAAGCGTGGTGCTGGCAGCTTCGGTCTGTGCAAAGCTCGCGATTGGCGCGGCTGCTGCAAGCGCGGTGACGATCATAACGATATTGCGTTTCATGTGGCCTCCTGTGGCGATTGGTGCTACCTGTTGTCAGCAATGCAGGTGCCACTCAATGTTTTTCTGGCAGATTCGAGAATGCGTAAAGCGGAATGTCGCTTGCTCGAACTTGATAAACTGGTCGTTCATTCCATCTTCTGCCCGATAGAAGCCATGCCTGTCTACGATTACGAATGCGCCGACTGCGGCACTTTCGAAGCAAATCGCCGTATCGCCGAACGCGATGAACCCGCAGCCTGTCCACGCTGCGGTGAGACCAGCGCGCGCGTCACCATCGGCGCGCCATCGCTTGGACGCGGCGGTAACGGCGGCGCCAACGTGAGCGAAGATTCGGGGAGCTACGGCATGCGCCATCGCGGCGGTTGTGCGTGTTGTGGCTGATCGTTGCACGCGTGTCCACATGCGTTCGGGCACGGCCATTGCAAAAGCACGAACCCGTGGCGGGCGGCGTATGATGCACGGGACAGGCGCGTAGTTGTGCAGCTTGAGTCGAGTACCAGCGTCATTGCCGTTGCGCGACCTGAAGCGTGGATCACGAGCATTGCGGTCCACGTGCCTCAAACGAACAACCGGAGGTAATAAGGATGACGATAGAGTTCAGTGGGCGGCGTCACGTCGTGGCGGCAGCGCGAGTTGCGTTCGAAGCCAATGTAGATGGACGTGAAGTCTGGTGCAGCGTCTCTCTCGATGCGCTCAACGATCACTTCGGCAATACCGGCACCTCTTCCCATGCCATCCTCAGCGCGTTCGAAGGCGGACGCGTCGAAATCGAAGATTCAGCGCGGCGAGCGCTCGAACGCAATCACGGCCAGTCCGTGGAACTCGAAACCGGCGACTTCAGGAACAGTACGAAGCAATAGCAAAACGCGTACGCGTTGCATCGGGGCGGCGGCGCCGCCTCGGTGAACGAATCGACGCTCGATGCACTTATCAGTGCACGTAAAAACGCGTCACCGCATCGAAAAGACGCCACACGGGGCACGGCATTCTGAAGAATCCGTCATAGCCGGCGCTCAACAACACGTTGCGTGGGTCGCTGCTCTCCTCGGCCGCGAACGCAATCAACATCTGATCCAGCGATGCCTCCCTGCCACATTCGCGCAACGCGCGTACAAGTGCATGGTCGTGCTTTGCCAGCACCTCGTGCGCCTCGTTCACGCGTGTATCGATGAACAATACCTGCGGCCGCCACATGTGAGCGAAATGAAGCGCACTTTGCGCATCCGCGATCTGCACGGCATCGAAGCCACGCATGGCGAGCATCATCGCGAAAGACTCGCCGACATCGGACTCGGAATGCACGAGCATCACGCGCCGTGGATCGCTTTCCACGGCGGTACGCTGATTCCAGATTTCGCTGCGCCCGGGGCGCATGTTGAAGGGTCGTCGGTTCATGTTGGAATGACGCAATGATAAGCACCGCGCCATTTACGTGATTCAGCAAGGACGAGGCCCGCACTTCGACAAAAGTTCAGCGGGCGGCCAGCAAGCCGACGATCAGTCCACCAATTGCCGCAAGTGCTATCGACTTCCACGGGTTGTAGTGCACGTAATCGTCGGCGCCTTCGGTGACGTCGCGATAGCGCATCGCAACGGCGTCCTTGGCGCGCCGCCCATGCTCGATGAACTTGTTCTTGGCCGCCTGCGGATGAAACCGGCTACCTAGATGCTGCGCCGTGACTGCTGCGGGCTGAGCGAGCACGGCCGGACTGTCGCCGCCTTCCAGCACGCTGCCATGCACGTGCCGCGACGGATGCGACGGATGCGCCGCGTGCGCCGGTTTGTGCGGCGCGCCGGGCGAGAGTGGAATCACGCCCTGATGCTGTTCGAGACCGGGCGTGAGCGCGGACCCGAGTGCGCCCTGCACGCGCCTTTGCCGAAGCGGCAGCAATTCGCCCGATGCCGCAACTCCCTTCTTGTTGCCGTTTGCATTGTCCATGGCGCTCTCCTTTTTACGTCGTCCCACCAAGTCATCAAGCCTGTCGTGACGCCCATGTCACCCTTACGCAAGAGTCGCACCGAATGGGCGCGGCGGCAACTCGCTCCTGACGATATGGCGCCACGCGATATCGACTCAATCGCAATCTGGCTCACATATCCGTGAGAATTGCTCGTTTGCGACGCCCACACGGCCAGCCTACGATTCGGCGAACAAGAACGAAGCGTTTATCGGTGATGCGGGCTTGATGCTGCATGATTCGTTTCACGCCGCGCGGAAGCATCCGCTCAACAAGCGCCGATACCATGGCTTCGCTCTTCCCTCTCTTGCGAAGCCCGCCATGAATCCCGTCAATCTCGTCCAGTTGTTCATCCTTGCCGCGCTGTGGGGCGGTTCGTTCCTTTTCATTCGTATCGGCGTAACGGATTTCGGCGTGGCGCCGTTGATGGCCTTGCGCGTCGGCATCGGCGCAGTGTTTTTGTTTGCGGTGCTCATGCTTCGCGGCCGCATGCGTCAGGCACTCACCACGATGCGCGAGCGCGCATGGCCGCTTCTGATGGTCGGCATTCTCAACTCGGCCGCGCCGTTTTGCCTTTTCGCCTATGCGGAGTTGACGCTGTCGGCTGGCGTCACTTCCGTCATCAACGCGACCACGCCGCTGTGGGGCGCGCTCGTCGCCTACATCTGGCTCGACGATCGCCTGAGCAAGCTACGCATCGCGGGACTCGCCATCGGCTTTGCGGGCGTGCTCGCGCTAGTTTGGGATCAGATGTTCGTCCACGATGCCGGCGCCGCGCCCGTTGCACCGCTCGCCACTGCGCTCGCCGCCCTGGCTGCACTGGGCGCGACATTGTTCTATGGGATCGCCGCCAGTTACACCAAGCGGCATCTCATGGGTGTCGATTCGTTGATCGTCGCGACAGGCACCATGAGCGCCGCGACGCTCGTCCTGCTACCGTTTGCGCTGTTCTGGTGGCCGACAGCGAGCGTGTCGATGCACGCATGGGGCGCGGTGCTCGGATTGGGCGTGGCATGCACAGGCGTCGCTTACATGCTGTTCTTCCATTTGATCGCCGTGGCTGGGCCCGCTCGCGCGATTACCGTGACCTTCGTCATTCCAATCTTCGGAATTCTGTGGGGCGCGCTATTTCTCGCGGAACGTGTATCGGTCGGGATGGCGGTGGCGTGCGGAATCGTGCTGATCGGGACAGGGCTTGCAACGGGCGTGGTCAAGCGCGTTGCGTGGCCGCGCGCACGACGCGCAGCCGAAGCGAAGCAGTGACGCCAGGAGCGCGTAGCTTTACCGCCGGAGATGGACGAGCGGGCCATCTTCGCCGGCCACGGGATCGTCATGGGGAAACGGCAACGCTTCTATCGCTTGTCGCTCCGCCTCGCTGATGCCTTCGCGGCGGATGTCCCACTGCTGTCCCGGCGGATAGGCGCCCACCACTTGAAAGCGACGACCACTCGTCAAAAGACAGTGCCCGGTGCCGGCGGGAAGAACGATGGCATCGCCCGCGCGGATCGCGATGACTCGACCTTTCGGCCCGCCGATGATCAATTCCGCCTCGCCAGAGATCACGCCGAGCGCTTCGTGCGCGGTCGAATGAAAGTGGTGATAGTCGAAGACCCCGTCGCGCCATTGCGGCGGCCAGCCGTTTTGCTGAAAGAGAGATTCGAAGCGGCCGGCTACGTCGAACTCGCGCGAGTCGATTGCATTACGCCAGACGAGAACCGGCAAACGCGTGTTATTCGGTACCCAGCCGTTTGGCGCCAGCATGAAAGATTCGCAGCGCGCGTTGGCGGCAAGTGAGGTTTTGGTTTCATGGGACATGACGTGATCCTCCGGGTCGGAGGACGGAGGAGCAACGTGTGTTCCAACGAAGTCATGGCGTCTCCTGCCGCCCTCACAACCATTACGCATCAATGCCCGTGCCAATGCCCATAACCGCCCACGCCGATCCCCACTGAAACCGCCGACGCCGCGTAATAACCGGGGCCGTAGGCATAGCCATACGCCGGTGCATAGCCGTAAGCGGGCGCAGGCGCATAGCCGTAAGGCGGCGCATAGATGCAGCCGCCAAGCCCCGCCGCGATGACTATCGCAGTTGCAGTCGCGAGCGTTCGAACCGCACCTCGCTTACCGTGTTGTCGATTAATGTTTTTCATGATCGATGCGACTCCCCGTTCGTCTCGCTTACCAGCGGCGATATCCATATCCACCGTGATGCGCGTACCAGTCACGCCGGTTCCAGTACCGATAGCCGTCCCAATACCGGTCGCCATGCCATCCGACGATGACAGCAGGCCCCGGCGCGACGACAACGGGCGCCGGTTGATAAGCGACCACGGGCGGCGATTGATACACGACCGGAGGCGGCGGAGGCGGCGCGGCATAAACCGGCGCGGCGGGCGCCGCATATACGGGCGGAGGCGGCGCATAGACCGCCACCGGTACACCCAGATTGACGCCGACGCTCACGCCCGCCAGCGCCGATCCACAAGCAAGCCCCGCACAAGACGCGATACCCAGTCCGATGAGACTCTTCACGTTCATGTTTTCCTCGTCCGAAGCGACCGCGCATCGCAGCCATGAATCCATGTTAGCGACGCCTTTGCAGGCTTGAGTTACAAGCGCTGTAACAGATGTGAACACTGAAATGAAGCTTGCAGTGCCCTGTTGAACCCGTCAGCGGGTTGCGCGCTCGTATCGTGCATGGGATATTTCCGGCTCGATAAAAAGGATGCCTGCCAATGGACCTCTTGCGCAGCATGCGAATCTTTGTCCGGGTAGCCGAGGCGGCAAGCTTTACCGTCGCCGCGCAGCACATGGACATTACGACCGCGCAAGCGTCGCGCGCGATCACCGAACTCGAGTCGCATCTGCGCACGCGTCTTTTGAATCGCACGACGCGCCGCGTCGCATTGACCGATGCTGGGAATCGCTATCTGGCGCGCTGCAAGGAAGTGATCTCGCTGGTCGACCTCTCTGAAGCGGAAGCCAGCGACGCGCAAGTGTCGCCAAGCGGCGTGTTGCGCATGCACGCGCCGATCACCTTCGGTCATCACTATGTCGTGCCGGCGCTTTCTCAGTATTTGGAAGAGCATCCGCTCGTGCGCGTCGAGTTGACCTTGTCGCAGCAGGTTCCGGACATGCTCGACGAAGGCTACGACGTCTTCCTGCAGGTCACGAGTTCGACGCTGCCCGACTCCGCGCTCGTCTCCACGCGTATTTGCACGATGCCGAGCGTGCTGTGCGCATCGCCGAACTATTTGCGGCGGGCCGGCATGCCGATGACCGTGGAAGATCTTTCGAAGCATGCGTGCCTTCAACTCGTCACGACATTCTTTCCGGTGGATCGATGGACGTTCGAAGGCGCGCAAGGAAAAGTCGATGTCGAACTTCCGCCTGGCCGCCTTCGCGTGAATTCCGCCGATGCACTCGCCGTCGCGGTGGCCAACGGTCTGGGTATTGCGCCTTTGCCGATGTTGTCTGCCCTGCCCTCGCTTTCGAATGGCGCGCTGGTGCGCGTGCTGCCGGACTGGGAACTGCAAAAGATGACGGTGTATGCG
Source organism: Caballeronia sp. LZ001 (assembly GCF_031450875.1). NCBI lineage: Bacteria > Pseudomonadati > Pseudomonadota > Betaproteobacteria > Burkholderiales > Burkholderiaceae > Caballeronia > Caballeronia sp. LZ001. The sequence continues at coordinate 5,239,457 of NZ_JARTVX010000004.1, forward strand.
ATGTACGCTTCGCGCCAATACCTCGATGCGAAGATCAAGACTTGGGTAGCGTTTCTGCGTGATTACGTCGAGGCCAAACTGGAAGCTAGTTTTGGAGAACGGTACGACATCGACAGTTGAATGTGGATGTTCAAAAAGCCGACCATTAGTTGCATGTTCGTGCTGAACGAGCCTGCACCTCGCAGGCTCGTCGTCTCAAACTGTCTTGACTTGCGTGGCCACTATCGGAAAAAGCTTGCCCTTGAACAGGGCCAGCGCGGTCCCGACGATGAGACTCGCAAATACCACGTTCGCCACGATGAAAGATGCCGGAGCCAGCCAAAGCAGCGGACCTGCTGCGCCGCGTTCCAGCATGCGGATCGCCATCGTCGGCAACGCTGCCACGCCGAAGCTGAACGCCCAGTACGAAGGCGTGAACGATTGCTGACGAATCCACGGCAGGAGCCGCGTGAGCATCATTGCCTGATACAGACCGTAGCCGAGCAGCATGTAAGCGAAGAGATCCGGCACGCCATGCGTAATCGCGAGATACGACACGCCTCCCACCACCGGCGGCGCGAGCTGGATGCCGAGCGTGGGACGCAGCGCGTCGGGAAGCGGATCGTGTACAGCCGCGCGATGCAGCACGATCGATTCGATCGCGAGCCACGAGAACACACCCGCCCCGAAGAACAACGCGCCGATCTGCGTCCAGCCAAGACTCGCTGCCGCTGTTCCCGCGACGAAACTCGGCGCGACGGTTGGCAGATAGATGGCCGGCGTCGTCAGTTCGGGCTTCCGGCCGCCTTGCCAGAAGCGTCCATGAAGATAAGCGCCGAGGCCGAGCTGACTCACCACACCCGCGACGAACAACGCGATCGTCAACTCCCGCGAATAGTTCTGCACCGCTTGCGCCGCGAGCAACGTCGATACAGGCGCGAGCGCGGCGAACGACGACTGCACGGGATGCGCCATCTCGGCGATGGCCGCGTCGCGCTCGATAAGCCACTTGCGTGCATACGCGATCATCAAAGCGAGCCAAACCGACAGCGCGCCTGCGGTCAAGAGCGGCGGCACGACGGCCGGAATCGCCCAGACATGCGCCGCCGCTCGCCATGCGCCCGCCAAGGCCAGAAGGCCCACCGCGATGCCGAAAAAAGCGACCGGCATCGGTTGACGCTTGTTCATACGATCATTGGTGTCCATTGCCCTTCTCCGTGAATGCGCGGGTAAGAACGCGTGCTGCGCTCTTGTGTCCGTCGATGGAGAAAGCTTAGGTCCGTCAGGCCGTTGCGCGAATGTCGCAGCGTCTCGATTGACTACTCGATCGTCTCAAAGACGAGAGGTATCGGCGAAATGGGCTGTCTCTGGACCGTGGATTTGCATACAGTGCCTGGCGCAGGGATGGCGAATGGCGAATGATGCGGATGGCATGCAAAGCACCACATGCAAAATGCCAAACGCAAAGCACGATCAACTCTACACACAGGAACAATGCAGCCGACGGCATCCCACCAAGGAGGGACTGCGGCAAAACAGGCGCGGGCGCCAAGTCCGCCGCGTGTCAAACGCAGAAAGCCATCACGTCACGATTCGGGACACGCAGTAACCTCCGCGCGGATAATAGACACGACGGCATCATCCCAAACGGCACTGCGAATAGCACCCTTGGCATTAGGTGCACCGCATGCAAAACACAAAATGCCCAGCGTCGCCGGCAACTTTGCCCGTTTTGCGCCACAGCCATCAAGCACGCCAGCGCACCGGGCCATGTCACCTCGAACGTGCACGACAACAACCACGCAAAACATCGATAACGCCTGGAGAATCGAGAAGATGAGAACTTTCCCGCTGGGTCTGCCGTTCCGAGCGCTTTCAATCGCGACCGCCCTATTCCTTTCGGCTTGCGCACAGACCGGCCCGGTCGAATTCTCCGCGAGCGCCAACCCACCCGCTTCCGACAACGACGGTCCCGCCGACTTCAGCGGCATGGACAACTCGATGAACGCCTGCAAGACGCAGTCGCGACAGGCAGGCGCGGACCGCTGCACACAGGTGCGCGCCTACGAATCCTGTATGAAGAGCAAAGGCTACATCACCGTTCTAGGCCCGGAAAACCCGCCGAACTGCGGACAGCCCGACTGGGAGCAGGACGTGCGCAAGTGGCTGCGTTGAGCCGAGTAGATTCATCGGCGGCGCGAGGTCGATGTCCGCCACGCCCGTGTCGCCTAACGCCGCGCGCATCATTGCACCGACAAGCAACGACACGCTTACCACACGCTAAAGTCAGGTGATCCGCATGCCGTTATGCGGTGCATGAGAAAGAAACGCCTACACTCCCGCGATATGAACAACGCCTTCGCCGCAGCCGCCGAGGCGCTTGCCCTTTTTTGCCGTCTGCGCAACGTGGATGCCGCCGACTTGCCCGCCCAGGACGTGGATACACTGCTCGACCTCGCCTTCGAAGAAGCCGCGCAGCAAGCGGCCGCCCGTAGCGAGGCGCGCCGTCCCGGCTGAGCAAGAGTATTCACGGACGGGAGCATTACTTGCTTTCCAGAACGACATGGCGCCGTGGGCCACGCGCCGCGGAGGCTCCATGTCGAAGATACTCGGCCCGATTCTGGGCCCGCACGTAGCGAACGTCGCACGTCACCCGTTCGGCTTCGTCATGCGCACGATCAAGGCATTTCGCGCCAATCAGGGCATGCTGCTCGCGGGCGCGGTGGCTTATTACGCGCTTTTGTCGATCGTGCCGCTTCTGATCCTCATCGTGATCGTGCTGTCGAAATTCATCGGACAGAAGGAACTGCTCGACACGCTCTCCCATTTACTCGAATGGCTCGTGCCGGGACAGGCACGCGCAGTCGTGCGTGAACTCGCGAATTTTTTGACGCATCGCGCGGTCATCGGTTGGCTTCTTCTCATCACGATGATCTTCTTCAGTTCGCTCGCCTTCACCGTGCTCGAGAACGCGATGTCGGTGATCTTCGTGCATCGCGTGGCGATCCGCCGTCGGCACTTTCTCCTGTCCGCCTTGCTGCCGTACTGCTACATCCTGTTCTTGGGCGTCGGCATGCTGATCGTGACTTTCGTCTCGAACGGGCTTCAGGCGATGGGCACGAACAGCCTCTATTTCCTCGGCATCGAAATATCGCTCAAAGGCGTGTCGCGCCTTTTGCTGTATTTGCTCGGCTTCGCGGGCGAGGTTTTCGTGCTGACATCGATCTATCTCGTGATGCCGGTGGGACGACCGTCACTGCGGCTCGCGTTGATAGGCAGCGTGACCGCTGCCATTCTTTGGGAAATCACGCGCCACGTGCTCGTCTGGTACTTCGCGACGCTTTCGCAGGTAAGCGTGGTGTACGGATCGCTGACGACGTCGATTGTCGTGCTGTTTAGTCTGGAGGCACTCGCCACGTTATTGCTCTTCGGTGCGCAAGTAATCTCCGAGTTCGAGCGCTTCGGCCTGCCTCAGGCCACCGAGCCGCAACCGTTCCACACTGGCACGGGCTGAACCTATCCGCCTGATGGTCCGATTGCATTTTATGTGCGCTATCGCACATAAGTTTGACTTTCTCGTCCGACAAATAGCGCTAAATTCCCCATTTCGATGCGCGGGCGTGAACTCTGCTACGGTAGTATTCAAAATGCGAGCAACACGTCCTGTAAATGTCGATGGCATGGTGCCGCTCCAAGCACTTCGCCTATAAAATGCGGCGCCAGCCCTCCTTACGCGGGCATCGTGCGAAGCAAACTGAATTGCATCCATCGTTGAGCGCCAGGTAACGCGGGCGTTCGGCATGCTTTATTGCGGCGAGAAGGATCAGTCGGCTGTCGCTGCATAGCCATCGATCTTCAAGGCTGTACTCATCATCAGTTGGGCCATTCGTTTGAATGGGTGCGCCACGCGGGCCTTCATATCGCGTGCGCGCCATTCCACTGTTATACGGCGGTGTCGAGCGTGTTGTGTAACGCTAGTTGGACATCGCCCGACGATCACGTTCCGGAGAGCGCTGTCATGCCTCACCACGCTGAACTACCCCAGGAGAGCATCGCGGGTCACGCACGACCCGCGAATGATCCCACTGTCATTGCCATGGAAACACCGCCGCTCGATTTGGAGGATGAGCCCGTGGCGCAGCGCGCACCATTGCGCTTTGGGCGTCTCGCCTTGTGGAGCGCGTCGGCGGGCGCGTTGGCCGTCGGCGTGCTGGGAACCATCGCCTACAGCATGTGGTTCTCGCACGATCAACGCGTCTATGCTGAAGCGATGTCCAGCGCACGCCAGACGTTAGGTGTCGATCAACCGACTTTTGTCGCGGCTCAGGTGCCTGCACAGGTGCAAACGCAGACGCAAGCCGTTGGCACAGTGGAAGCGGCGCCCGTCTCCGTTCGCGATGCGTCCGTGAGCACGACTGCACCCGCCGTCTATGGCGCGGACACAGTGGATGCCGCCGCTATCGCCGCCGCTCCAACGCAAGCGGCGCCGACCGTGCAACGTCCGAGCGCGGTGGCCGCAACGCGACCTCAGTCGCAAACTGCCTCGGCGCGCGGAAACCGTGCGGCTTCGGCCCAAGCGAGCGCCGGGCAGACTCAGGCTGCACGCCGTCGCGCGGCGCGCGCCAGAACGGACACCGGCCTCTTCGCGCGCGTGGGCGCGTTCTTCCATCGAGTGAGTTATCGACGCAATGCAACAGCCGGTCAGCGAGAGGAATATTCCCGTCCGTGAAGCATCGGCAGCGCCACCGATGCCCGCGGATGAAGACGCCGTGGATCGGCCGCTGCCGCATCGCATTTTGAATACCGTTCAGGCGCTCGCCCGGCGTGCGGGCATTCGCGGGCCCGCTCCGCTTGCAGCCGTGGCGTTGTCGCTGCTGCTCATCGGCCTGCTTTTTCTTGCGGTTCAGGTCCGCACCATTTTCTCGGTGCAATTGCATCAGGAATACATCGGGCTCGTGCTCGAAGCAGTCGAGCGCGCCGATGCCGCGCGTAGCGCCTCGGTGGTGCTGCTAGGCACGCCGGCGAGCGATGCACAGCACCACATTGCGTACCGCCAGGCGCGCATCGAGTTTGCCGCGCGGCTCGGAAGCCTGCACGCGCTCATCGGTTCGAGCCCGGTGCCCGCGCCGCCAATGCCCGCTGACGTCCTCTCGCCTGCTGCCGATTTTCGCGCGGCCAGCAGCGCGCTCGATTCCGTCTACGCCTACTGGCGCACCGAGCGCGACCGCGCCAGCGCCGATCTGCGCGAGCGCATCGTGAGCGTGTCGCATACGCTCATCGCGTTATCGGCGATCGTGTTCGGCGTGTTGATCACGGCGATCGGAATGTATGCAAAACGCAATCGACAATTGGTCGGCATGTCGCATGAGTTCGAACACGCTTCACTGCACGACGCGATGACGGGCCTGCCCAATCGACGCAAGCTGTTCGCGTCACTGGAGGAGTCGGCCGCGCGCCTTGCGAACGGCACCGAACCGGCACGCATCGCCGTGTTGTATATCGACCTCGACGGCTTCAAGCGCGTCAACGATACGCACGGTCACCGTATCGGCGACGAGTTCCTGATTGCGGTATCGCGACGCTTTCGCCAGACCGTGCGTAGTGGCGACGTCGTCGCGCGTATCGGCGGCGACGAGTTCGCCGTGCTCGTGCGCGAGTTTTCCGGGGACAAGGAGCTGGCCGCGATCGCGCAACGGATTATCGATTGCGTAACCGAAACCGACATGCAGATGCGTCTTTCGCTGGTGCGAGCAAGTATCGGCATCGCGAGCTACCCGGACCGGGTGAGCGACTATTGGCGCCTCGTCGCGGTCGCCGACGACACCATGTACACAGTCAAGCGTAACGGCAAGAACAACTACGCCTTCGCCTCTCTCGCACCCGCTGCATCTGCTTCCGCTTCTATCTAGGCCGCTGCACGAAGGTCTTCCTCGCCACCGAGCGCATCGGTCAGGTCGGCGAGCATGCGCGCGAGTTCGCCTGTCATCAGCGTGAAGTCGGATTCGAAGCGTTCATCGTCGTTGGTCGCGGTGGGATCGGCGGCTTCCTTGATGACGTCGAGCGCGCTGACCCGCTTCAACGTAAGCGATGGCGTCAAGACGTAAGAAACGCGGTCGTTCCACGTCATGGCAAGCCGCATGCACTGCTTGCCCGCTTCGATATGACGGCGCATGTCTTCCGCTTCCAGCGCGTGACCCACGTAGCGGACCGTTGCATTGCCCTCGCCAGCAGAACGCAGCTCGGTATCGCGGTCAAGCGTAAAGCCCGCGGGCGCTTCGCCTGTTAGGAGCCACTCGGTCATCGCGGAAACGGGCGACCGTGCCACGCGCACACTCATCAACGGAAGATCGGTCACCGACTTGACGAGCAGACCGATGATGTCGTCGCATAGCGTCGCCGACGCAGCGTCGATTGCAAGCCAGCCATTTACAGGGTCGATCCACACGCGCGTATCGCGCCGGATGCTGAACGCGCGCGGCAAGAGTTCGTCGGTGATCTGCTCCTTGAGCTCGCGCATCTGCTTGCGGCCGGGTTTGAAGCCCTGCTGTTCTTCCACTTCGAGCGCGCGTTCCTTGGTGAACTGCGTCACGACCGAAGCGGGCAAGAGCTTCTTCTCGGCGCGATACGTAATGAGCATCTGTCGGTTGACGGCATAGACGAGCGAGTCGTCGCCGTGCGGCGAAACCCAGCCGCGCCGTTCGTTCTCGACGCTCGATGCAGCACTGAAGCCAAGTGGCGCGAGCCACTGCTGCAGCTTTTCAGGGGTGATGTTCCACGGTGCGGGCAGACGGTGAAGCTGGAGGTTTTTGAACCACATGGCGAGGTATCGATGCGTTCGGGAAAAGCGCGCCATTTTATACGACGTGGCACGAGGTCGAAGCGCGTTACACTAGAACGGCTCAAAAACGCTTGAATGCCTCAGCAATAGGAGCACCGATCATGGATAACCTGGACGCGCAAGGCACCTTCCGCGGGCTGCCGTTGACCACCGAGCAGGACGCCGAAGTGCGGCATTACATCAAGAAGAAAAAGCAGCGGAACGAGCCGTGGGATACACCCGAACTCAACGCAATGATCAAGGACATGCTCGACCCTCCTGGCGATGACGACGATACCGCCGACATCGACGATGAAGAGGAAACGCGCTCCGTGGCCGAGCGTGCATCGGCGTTCATCGACGAAGACATGGAGCCGATAGAGCACAACGAGGAATGGCACGCCGCCATGGAAGCCGAAGTGATGAAAGGGCCAAGACGCTAAAGCGATTCATAGCAGCCAGGCCAAGGCAATAAAAAGCGCCGGTAATCAGCCGGCGCCGCATGTGCTTAAAACACTTCGAGCTTTAATGTCTGTGACGCATCCAGTCGCGCGGCGGATGTGTATCGACCCATCGTGCCTTGGGGACGTTGATATGCGGATGACGATGATGCATCACGAGAATCACCGCGGCGCATAGCAGCACGACAATGCCCACCATCAGGCTGATCATCGGTTCGGTCATAAGCAACCTCCTTAGCGGAACAAGGGGCGACGCTTGCACAGCTTGAGAGCGTGCGGCGCTTCCAGGCATCATGCGCTTAAACGAACTTCACGGCGCAGTGCATGCCGATGGAATTTTTCAAGCCAGCCTGAGGTAAAGCTTGGAGCGACCGAGCGATCCTTAAGCGCACGTTGCTTTGTATTGCGCAAATACTTCGAAGCTTGACGGAACGAGTCGCGCACGCTTGTCCTATGATGAAGAGACTTCAAGAGACGTAAGAGAGTCGCAAGAACGCTTTAGAAGAGCCGCTCAAGGACCGCTAACCGGAGACGTGCAACATGGCAACATGGAAACCCGACCCGAGCTTCTATCCTTCGCCTCGCCTTGCAGCCAAGGCTCCGCGAGAAACACTCGCCTATGTCGCGACATTCGACCCCGAGCGCAATACGCCCGACAAGCTGGCGGTCGTGGATGTCGATCCCGATTCGCCGGACTACACGAAGATCGTCGGCGAACTCGCCATGCCCGATACCGGCGACGAACTGCATCACTTCGGCTGGAACGCCTGCTCTTCGTGTCTTTGCCCCAATGCGCCGCATCCGCATATGGAAAGGCGTTATCTCGTGGTGCCGGGGCTGCGCTCGTCGCGCATTCATATCGTCGATACGAAGCCCGATCCAAAGCAACTCAAGATCGTGCGCACGATCGAGCCCGATGAACTCGCCGAGAAAACGGGCTATACGCGTCCGCATACCGTGCATTGCGGACCGGGAGGCATCTACATCACGGCATTGGGCAATGCAGAAGGCAAAGCGCCTGGTGGCGTGCTGATGCTCGATCAACAGAGCTTCGATCCACTAGGCCGATGGGAAGTGGACCGCGGCCCGCAACAGCTTGCCTACGATGGCTGGTGGCATCTCGGTTACGACACGATGGTGACGAGCGAATGGGGCACGCCCGATACCTTCGAGAGCGGCCTCGTACCCGAACTTCTTTTAGGCGCGAAATACGGCAGAAAACTGCATTTCTGGGACTTCACCAAGCGCAAGCATATTCAGGAAATCGACTTTGGCGATGAGTATCAACTCGTGTTCGAACTGCGCCCCGCGCACGATCCGACTAAGGCATACGGCTTCGTGAATTGCGTCATCAGCTTGAAGGATCTGTCCTCGTCGATATGGACTTGGTATCGCGACAAGGACAAGTGGGCCGTCAAGAAGATCATCGACATTCCCGCGGAACCTGCCGATGCCTCGGTTCTGCCGCCGCTTCTTCAAGGCTTCGGCGCGGTGCCGCCGCTCGTCTCCGACATCGATCTCTCGATGGATGATCGCTTCCTCTACGTGTCCTGCTGGGGCACGGGCGACATGCTTCAGTATGACGTCTCCGATCCCTTCTCGCCCAAGCTCACGGGTAAGGTCCGCATCGGCGGGATCGTGTCGCGCGCCACTCATCCCGGCGCTAAAAACGGTGCACTGAATGGCGGACCGCAAATGGTCGAAGTCAGTCGCGATGGTCGGCGCGTCTACTTCACCAACTCGCTTTATGGCGCGGTGGACGCGCAGTTTTATCCCGAAGGCATCGACGGCTGGATGGTGAAGCTCGACGCCGATCCGAACGGCGGCCTTAGCACCGACAAGAACTTCTTCATCGACTGGCCGAAGGGGCACAGGCCGCATCAGATCAGGCTGCAAGGCGGCGATTGCTCATCGGATTCGTTCTGCTATCCGTGACCTCCTCGTCGGCGTTATGGCTCACGGCTGCGGGATTGGGCGCCTTTCATGGACTCAATCCCGCAATGGGCTGGCTCTTTGCCGTCGCGCTCGGACTCTATGCGCATAGCAGGCGCGTCGTTCTGATCTCGCTCGTGCCGATTGCGCTCGGTCATGCCTTATCGGTAGGGCTCGTGCTGGTTGGCGCGCTTACGCTCGGGACCATGCTTGGACATGAGATGCTCGCGCGTGGTGCAGGCCTGGTGCTGATCGGCTGGGGCATATGGCGGCTGTGGCGCGGTCATCGTGGACGGCCTTCGGTTGGCATGCGCACGGGCCTCGCGGGCCTCGCGTTGTGGTCGTTCGTGATGTCGAGCGCCCACGGCGCGGGCCTCATGCTCGTGCCGGCGCTCTTGCCCCTGTGCTCGGGCAAGCTTGCCGGCGGCGCGCTCGAAGCGGGCGCCCTCGCGCTCGCCATCCACACGGCGTCGATGCTTGCCGTCATTGCCGTCATCTCCATGCTGGCCGTGACGGTGCATGAGCGTGTGGGGCTCGGGTTTCTACGCACGGGGTGGGTCAACGTCGATTGGCTCTGGAGTGTGGCCCTCATCGCATGCGGCGCGTGGCTCTTCGTGTAGTCTGGATTCCGCTGCTGCAAGACAGGCCTCAAGGGCCGATGCACGTGGCGGACGCCGGCAGAAGTTAGGCGCTAAAGGCCTACTGTCGTCGATTGCGTGACTCAGTGAGTCCCGGCAATATCAACCGACATAACGATAAAAAAAAAGAACGCGGCGCAGAAAATTCCAGGAACAAATGGCCTAGTCGAACGAGGGGGAGCACACCGATGCGCGAAATTTCATACGAAGAACAAACCGTCAAATCCGGCAATCCGCTAGCGCGTTATGCACATCGAACGCGCATGAACATGGCGATCGATTTGGTGACCGGACTATGTGCGAAACGCGGCACGGTGGTCGATTTCGGTGCTGGCCCTGGACTCTTTTTGCACACGCTCGGCGAAGCGCGCCCGGACGTGACGCTCGTCGGTCACGATCCGTACATGGCGCCCACCTTTCCCGAAGTCAAATACGCGGAGTCGCTGAACAACGTAACGCCGCAAAGCGTCGACGTGCTGACCGCCTTCGAAGTCTGCGAGCATCTCTACGACAACGAACTGGCCATGCTGCTCGATGACGCCGCGCGCATTCTCAAGCCGAGCGGCGCGCTCGTGATCTCGGTGCCGATCATGTACGGCCTCGCAATCGCGCCGAAGGTATCGAACTGGATGCTCCGCAGTCGTTCCTTCAAATCGGAATACACGCCTTCCGAAGTACTCAAGTCGATGGTCGGCATGTCCGTGAGCCGGCCGATCAATCCGCGCATCACGCATAAGGGTTTCGACTTCCGTGAGTTGCGCGATCTCGTAAGCGTGGGCTTCGATATCGATGCCGTGCATATGAGCCCGGTGCCGCATATGCCTTGGTGGTTGAGTTCGCAATACTTCATGATCTGCAGGCCGAAAGCGCAAGGTTGAGGTATTCGACTGCTGGGCGATACGCCGGGAACGCGACGAATGCGGCCCGGCGTTTCACATGGCGAGCGCTTCTGCCAGGCAATTGCATTCGGCATGCATAATTCCGGCATGCAAAAGACCGAATGCAAAATGCCCTCTCACTCTTGCCGCGATACTTCTTCCGCATCTGGTAACGCGGCGGTCGTCCATCCGCCGCCGAGCGCCTTGATCAGCGCGACGCTGGCCGCCATGCGCCGCCGCTCGATACGCACCTCCGTGCGTTGATCCGATAACACGATAGCCTGCGTCACCACTACGTTCAGATACGTGATCGCGCCGTTCTCGTAGCGATTGCCAACCTTCGATAACGCGCGCTTCGCTGCATCGACCGCGTCGCGTTGCGCTTCGCTCTCACGGCGCAAAACCTCCAGCGCGTTGAGGTTGTCCTCCACTTGCCCGAAAGCCGTGAGCACCGTTTGACGATAATCAGCGACGCTCTCGTCGTAAGTCGCGCGTGCCGCATCGCGTGCCGCGGCACGGCCACCGAAGTCCAGTGCGGTGAAAGCGAGTTGCGGCCCGAGCGACCAGAAGCGGCTTGGCGCCATCAACCAGGAACTGAAATTGGTGGCTTCGAGGCCACCCGTCGCGGCAAGCAGCAGATTCGGAAAGAACGCGGCCGTCGCCACGCCGACGCGTGCGTTGGCCTCAGCGACGCGGCGCTCGGCCGCCGCGATATCGGGCCGTCGCTCCAGCAACGCGGAAGGCACGGAAAGCGGCAGCGCAGCGAGTGCCGCCGATGGGCGCGGCGCATGCCCTTCATCGAGCGGCTCGACATCGAGCGTGAAACTCGACGGCGGCTCGCCAACGAGAATCGCGATTGCATTCACGAGGCTCGCGCGCGCGGTTTCGAGATCGATCAACTGCGCCTGCGTCGAGCGCAACTGCTCCTCCGCCTGCGCAACATCGGACTCGGCCGCGATGCCGCCTGCAAACCGGTCACGCGTCAACACGAGCGCCTTGTCGTAGGCTTGCAGCGTCTCCTTTAAAAGCCGCTCTTCCTCCACCGTGCCGCGCAACTCGAAGTAGTTACTTGCAAGCTCGGCCTGCATCGACAGGATCGCACTTTGCAAGTCGGCTGCGCTTGCCTGCGCTCCCGCACGTCCACCTTCGACCGCGCGGGAAATGCGGCCCCACAAGTCGGGTTCCCACGAGATTTGCGCATCGACCAGATAGTCCGGCACGGTCACGCCCGCGCTCGACTTGTACATTATGTTCGACGACGCCCGCGACTGATTGAATGCAGCATTCGCCGTGACAGTCGGAAAGTATGCCGAACGCGCCTGCGCGACGGCCGCTCGCGCGCCGCGAAAACGCGCGGATGCCGCCGCCACCGTTTGGTTCGCGCTCGCGACGCGTTCCTCCAGAGCGTTCAATTGCGGGTCGCCGTAGATTTCCCACCAGGGAGCGCGTTGGGTGGCATCGGCGGGCTGCGCGGCTTTCCAGTTTTGCGGCAGTGTGTCCGCATGAACGGGCGCATCGGCGGGTTCTGCCGTTTTGTATGCAACGGGCATCGCCACGTCGGGCTTGCTGTAATCCGGCCCGACCGCGCATCCGCTTAACATTAGCGCCAGCACCGCCGCCAAACTTGGCATTCGGCATTTTGCATGCAGCATGCTCATGATGCTTCGCCGCCCTGCTTCGGTTGACTCGCACCAGGCGTGGCGTTCGCGCGTCCGATACGGACCGCCGCTCCATCAATGATCGAATCCGGGGGATTCACGATCACACGCTCATCGCCCGACAATCCGGCTGCGATCGAAACGCGCGTGCCGTAATCGGTTCCAAGCGTGATCGGCAGCAGCTTCACGCGATTGTTCGCATCGACGCTCGCCGCATGCACGCCATCCGGACGAAACAGCAGCGCATTGCCGGGTAGCGTGTACGACGCGCTAGCGTTGGTGAGATGAAAGCGCACTTGCGCATAGGCGCCTGCCAGCAATTCCCCGCTCGGATTCTTCACGCCGACTTCGACACGCATGGTGCGTGCAACCGGATCGACCGCTCCCGCCGTTCGCACCGTGACGCCCTCGAACTTGCGATTGCGCTCTTCGTTGAGGATCAGTTCCGCCGGCAAGCCGGGTGTCACGAGTCGCGCGTAGGCTTGCGGCACATCGACGAACACGCGCAGCGTAGTGGCATCTTGTATATGGAAGAGCTCGCGGCCGATCCCCGCGCTGCCCGCATCGATCAACTGGCCGACATCGGTGTTGCGGGCCGTCACGACGCCATCGAACGGTGCATATATCTTCTGGAACGAAACCATCTGCTCCAGTCGCGACACGTTCGCCTGCGAGGCGTTGAACGCAGCTTCCTTGGCGAGCATGTCGCCGGTCTTTTCATCTGTCTCCTGCCGCGAGACCGAGTTGTTCTTCGCCATCTGCACCCAACGATCGGCGGTGGTCTTCGCCAACAAATAATTGGCGCGCGCCGTCTGCGCATCGGCGCGAGCCTGGCGCAGCTGATCATTGATCTCGGGTGCATCGATCTCCGCAAGCAGCTGTCCTTTGCGCACCTTGGTGCCGATATCCGCGGTCCAGCGTTTCAGATAGCCATTGGTGCGCGCAAAAATCGGGGCATCGGAGAAGGCACGGATATCGCCTGCGAGCACGAGGTCCTGTGTCGGCTTCATGCGCGTCGGCTTGATGATTTCGACGGTCTGGACGCTGTGCTCGCCGGCATCGCGTTCCAGTTCCGCGTGCGCGGAATGGCGTGACCAGATACCCTGCGCCACCAGCAACACGACGACCACGAGCGCGATCACGAGCCACATGCGCCCGCGCTTGCGTGTCGATCGTTCGTTTGACTGCTCGTTCATTCGAACTCCGTATATATCGGCATCACGACTGGCCTTGCGGCTCGCCATCCAGGTGCTTTGCGCCGCCGCGCTTCGCTTCGATACGCTTATAGATCATCGAGAACACCACGGGCACGAAGAAGAGCGTGGCGATGGTGCCGACCATCAGGCCGCCGATCACCGCGCGGCCGAGCGGCGCATTCTGTTCGCCGCCCTCGCCGAGACCGATGGCCATGGGCACCATGCCGATCATCATCGCGAGTGCGGTCATCAGCACGGGCCTGAAACGCGAGTAGCCGGCGTTCGAGCGCCGAGCGCATGGCATCGCCGTGTTCCTGCAATGCAGAACGCGCAAAGCTCACGACGAGAATGCTGTTGGCCGTCGCGATGCCGATACACATGATCGCGCCGGTCAATGCGGGAATGGACAGCGTCGTATGCGTGAGGAAGAGCATCCAGACAATGCCCGCTAACGCACCCGGCAGCGCGGTGATGATGATGAACGGATCGAGCCACGACTGAAAATTGACCACGATAAGCAGATACACCAGCACGACGGCGAGAATCAATCCAAACGCCAGGCCCGAGAAAGACCCGTTCATCGTTTCGACTTGTCCACGCATGTCGATTGACGAGCCTTTGGGCAATTGGCCGCGCGCTTCGTCGATGATGCGTTGAACGTCATCCGACACCGCGCCCAGATCGCGCCGCTCGGTGCTTGCATAAAGATTGATGGTGGTCTGCGCGTTGTAGTGATACACGACGGCATCGCGCGACCCGCGAGACAATGAAGCAAGCGCGCCAAGAATATTCGTCTTGCCGCTAGCCGATGTCACTGGAATATTCGCGACTGATTGCAACGAGTTCATATCGTATTGCGGCGCGGACGTAATGACGTTGTAGCTCACGCCATTCGCGGGATTGAGCCAGAACGTAGGCGTCGTCTGCTGACTTCCCGACAGCGTGATGAGCAGATTGCTTGCGACATCGCGTTGCGTAAAGCCTGCCTGAAGCGCCTTCGTACGATCTACTTCGACGTTGACGAATGGAAGATCGGAGGGCTGCTGAATGCGCGCATCGACGAGACCCGGCACGCGACGAATCTTCTCGAGCAAGTGATTGGCGAAGGCGCGATTGCCACGCACATCGCGGCCCGTGATGGCGATATCGAGCGGCGCCGGGACACCGAAGTTGAGAATCTGACTCACGATATCCGCAGGTAGGAACGAGAACGCCACGCCGGGGAACTCCTGCGGCAAGCGCTTGCGGAGTTGGCGGATATAGTCGTCGGTCGGCGCGTGATCTTCGTTGAGCGTGATAAGCACGTCGGCATCGGCGGAACTGATGGTGCCGGTGTTGCTATACGAAAGATTGATGCCCGATACCGGCAAGCCCATGTTGTCGATGATCGAATGCACCTCGCGCGACGGGATGAGTTGGCGAATGCGCTTGTCGACACGATCGGTCAATGCCGCTGTTTCCTCGATACGTGTGCCGGTTTTCGTGCGCAAGTGCAGTGCGATCACGCCCGAATCGACGGAAGGAAAGAAGTCACGGCCAAGAAACGGTGCGAGGGCGAGCGAGAGCAGACAGCAGACGAGGAACAACGAAGCGAAGCGCGCGGGATGCGCGAGCCGAGCTTCGAGAAAGGCGCGGTAGCGTCCGCGCACCGCTTCGAAGCGCCTCTCGAAACCGAGATGAATACGCACGAAGGGGTTGCGCGAACCCTTCATCGATTCGACATCGCCACCCATGTGTTCGTGGTTGCGCAGCAGATACTTCGCAAGCGTCGGAACGAGCGTGCGCGAGAAGAAGTACGACGCAATCATGGCGAAAACGACTGCTTCGGCCAGCGGCACGAAGAGGTAGTGCGCAACGCCGGTAAGCAGGAACATCGGAATGAAAACGATGCAGATGGAAAGCGTGGAAACGAGCGTTGGCACGGCAATTTGTTGCGCGCCATCGAGAATCGCTTGCTCCAGTTCCTTGCCTTCTTCGAGATTCTGGCTGATGTTTTCGATAGCGACGGTCGCATCGTCCACGAGAATACCGACTGCGAGCGCCAGTCCGCCGAGCGTCATGATGTTGATGGTCTGCCCGATCGCCGAGAGTGCGACGATCGACGTGAGCATCGACAACGGAATGGAGATGGCGATGATAAGCGTCGCGCGCCAGCTACCTAAAAACAGCAGCACCATGAGCGCGGTCAGACCCGCCGCGATCACGGCCTCGCGCAACACACCCTCTACCGATGCGCGCACGAACAGCGATTGGTCGGCGACCGGCTCTATCTTCAAAGATTCGGGCACCATGCCACGCAGCGTCGGCAACAGGTTCTTCACGCGCGACACGATATCGAGCGTCGATGCATTGCCGCTCTTGTTGATCGTCAGAAGCGCCGCACGCGTGCCATCGAGTCGCACGATATTCGTTTGCGGCTGAAAGCCATCGCGCACGTGCGCCACGTCGCGAATATAGATGGTGCCGCCAGGCCCTGTTCGGATCGGAATGTCGTTGAGACCTTCGATCGTATCCGGGCTCGCATTGAGTCCCACTTGATATTCGGTCGGTCCGATCTTGGTCGTGCCCGTCGGCAAGATCAGGTTTTGCGCGCTGATGGCATTCACGACATCGGTGGGGGCAAGATTCTTTGCCTGCAGCCTGCGCGAGTCGATGTCGACCATGATCTGCCGCTGCTTGCCGCCATAGGGCAACGGCACGGATGCACCCTGCACTGTCGCAAGCTGCGTCTTGAGAAAGCTATTGCCGAAGTCGTAGAGCTGCTGCTCGGTGAGTTCCGACGACGACAACGCAAGCCGCAAGATCGGCACGGTCGACGCATTGAAGCGCAAGATGTTCGGCGGCGTGATGCCCTGTGGCAACTGACGAAGCTGCGTCTGCGAAAGCGCGGTAATTTCCGCGATCGCTTCATCCACGTTTGCGTTCGGCTGAAAAAATATGCGGATGACCGCAATGCCTGGCAGCGATTCCGATTCGATATGTTCGATATCGTTGACCGCCACCGAAAGCCCACGCTCGTAATTGAGCGTGATACGGCGCTCCATTTGATCAGGAGGCAAGCCCGTGTACGACCAGATTACGCTAACGACCGGAATGTCGATGTTCGGAAAGATATCGGTCGGCGTGCGCATGATCACGAGCGGGCCGATGATAAGCAGCAGCAGCGACAGGACAATGAACGTGTACGGGCGCTTAAGCGCGAGTCTGACGATCCACATCGAAGTTTCGCTTGCCCCGTTTGATGTTCGCTATTTCGAATACTTTTCACTAAGCGCCAACTAAGCGCTGAAAGCATCCGTACGATGACACAAACAAAGCTTACAAAACAATTTGTGCAAACGCTTGCGAGGGTTTATGCGTAAAGAATTCTTCCGATATTTCCTGAATTGTTTTTCTTAAGCCACGCTAAGCCGTGTCTAGCGTTCGTCGAAGCTCACGACTACGCGGTCGCTAACCGGATGACACTGGCACGTCAGCACGAAACCGTCATCGATCTCGTGTTGTTCGAGCGTGAAATTCCGGTCCATCTTTACCTCTCCCTCAAGCACTTTTGCGCGGCACGTGCAGCACACGCCGCCTTTGCACGCATAAGGCAGCGCCAAACCCGCTTTGAGTCCGACGTCGAGCACACTCACGCCTTCATAGGGCAAACGCAGTTTGCGCCTTTTTCCGTCGATGACGAGTTCAAGGTCGGCCGCAGGCGTGTTCTCGGTAATTTCGACGGCCGGAACGCCCGCTTGCGGCAAGGGTGTACCGAAACGCTCCACATGGATCTGTTTCTGTGCGACGCCCGAACTCTTGAGCGCGGCTTCAGCCGCATCCATCATCGGCCCAGGACCGCAAATGAAGGCTTCATCGATTTCTTGCGGAGGCACCAGCGTTTGCAGGAACGCACGGCACTTTGCTTCGTCCAGCACGCCGTTGAAGAGCTCGACATCCTGCAAGTCGTCCGAGAGCACGTGATAGAGCGAAAAGCGGCTCATATAACGGTTCTTGAGATCTTCGAGCTCTTCGGCAAACATGATCGCATCCACGCTGCGATTGCCATACACAAGCGTGAAGCGGCTCGTGGGTTCCATATCGAGCGTGGTCTTGACGATGGCGAGCACTGGCGTGATGCCCGAGCCACCTGAAAACGCCACGTAATGCTTGGCGTGGTCCGCATTCAGATGCGTAAAGAAACGGCCATCGGGCGTCATGACTTCGATCTCGTGGCCGGGCTTCAGCGTGTCGAATGCGAAGTTCGAAAAACGCCCGCCGCGCACGCGCTTGATGCCGATACGCAATTCTCCATCGCGATCGTAGTCCGTGACACCCACGCAGATGGAATAGGACCGGCGCGTCTCTTCGCCGTCGATATGCGCCTTCAAGGTCACGAACTGCCCTTGCGTGAAGCGGAACGCGTCGCGCAGCAGTGGCGGTACATCGAACGAGACGGTGACCGCGTCGGCCGTTTCAGGACGAACCTCGCGAATGCGCAGCGGATGGAATTGCGGAGTGGCCATGAGCGTCGAATCGATAAAAAAGAAACGGATCAGTACGGCTTGAAGTAATCGAACGGCTCGCGGCAATCGACGCATCGGTACAGCGCCTTGCACGCCGTCGAGCCGAATTGCGCGAGCTTTTCCGTATGCGTCGAACCGCAACGAGGACACGCGACCGGCTCCTGCTTCATAGACTTATATGGCACGAAACGCAGCGGTTGCTCCTGATTCGGCGCAGCAGTTCCACATTGCCCCGTCGGCGGCGCGATGCCATAACGTCGTAGCTTGTCGCGCGCTTCATCGGTGATCCAGTCGGTGGTCCATGCCGGCGCGAGCACCGTCTCAATGCGATGCGCCCCGAGCTTCGCGGTATGGATTGCATACGCGATGTCCTCGGCGATCTGCGACATGGCGGGACATCCCGAGTAAGTCGGCGTAATCACGACCTCGAGCACGCCGTCCGCGCCATGACGCACGTCGCGCAAGATGCCCAGTTCGCGTATGGATACGACGGGGATCTCCGGGTCCGGCACGGCTTCGAGCACGGACCATACGTGTTGCAAGACAGTATCGGCGTGCATGGTGTTCACCAGCTTGCGCCCGGGTGCTGACGTGCGAGGCTTTGCATCTCCGCGAGCAGATAACCCATATGCTCGGAGTGTTCGCCGAGTTTGCCTGTGCTGACATGCTTTACATCGGCGGGCGCGGTGAGTGTGGCTTCGTCTAAAGCGTCGCCGAGTTGTGCGCGCCATGCCGCTTCGAAATCGCTTGCAAGCGGCGCGATGCCTGCTTGTGCAACGGCGCGCTCGATTGCCTCGATCGCAAAAAACTCGCGTGTGTAAGGCATCAAATAGTCGAGTGCTGCCTGTGCGCGTCGATGCGACTCCTCCGTGCCGTCGCCGAAGCGCACGAGCCAGTCGCGTGCATGATGCAAGTGGTAACGGACTTCCTTGATCGACTTCGCGGCAATGGCGGCAAGCTGCGCATCGGCCGATGCCTGCAAGGCCGTCCATAACTCAGCCATCAACGCCGAATAGAGGAAGTTGCGCACGATGGTCACTGCGTAATCGCGCTCGGTTCGCACCGTGCCCGCGAGCGGTCCATAGTGCGGCAGCTCGGCAATCGTATAGTTGGCGAACTCACGCTCGCCACGAAAGTACGCGTAGTCGTCTTCGGTTTTCTGCGTGCCGGTCATCTCGGCTTCGAGCGTTGCCGCATGCGAATAAAGCAAGCGCGCCTGTCCGATGAGATCGAGACTCATGTTAGCGAGCGCGATGTCTTCTTCGAGCGCGGGACCGTGGCTGCACCATTCGGCATTGCGCTGACCGAGGATCAACGCGTTGTCGGCGAGGCGCAGGACGTAAGCGAGATGTTCGCGCGTCGAAATGAGCGTCGTCATGTCCCGCCCTTACATGTGATTGATTTCGTCGGGCAGCACGAAGAACGTAGGATGCCGATATATCTTGTCGATCGCGGGTTCGAATAATTCGCCCTTGTCCGCCGGGTCCGATGCCGTGATAGCCGATGATGGCACCACCCAAATGCTCACGCCTTCCTGACGCCGCGTATAGACATCGCGCGCCATTCTCAACGCAGCGCTCGCGTCGGGCGCATGCAGGCTGCCGCAATGCTTGTGATCTAGACCCTGCTTGCTACGCACGAACACTTCCCAGATCGGCCATTCCTTGCTCATCGTCGTCTCCTTCATGCGGCCTGTTTCTGCTGATCCTGCGCTTTGCGCGCTTGTTTGTCGGCATAAGCGAGTGCCGCTTCGCGCACCCACGCGCCATCGTCATTCGCCTTTACGCGAGTCGCAAGCCGTTCCTTGTTGCACGGACCGTCACCATTGACCACTCGCCAGAATTCGTCCCAGTCGATCTCGCCATAGTCATGCGCACCGCGCGCTTCGTTCCATTTGAGATCGGGATCGGGCAACGTTACGCCGAGAATCTTCGCTTGCTCGACGGTGGCATCGACGAACTTTTGCCGCAGGTCGTCGTTCGAAATTCGCTTGATGCCCCACGCGAACGACTGGCCGCTATGAATGGAATCCTTGTCGCTCGGTCCAAACATCATCAGCACGGGCCACCACCAGCGATTCACGGCTTGCTGCACGAGGTCTTTCTGCGCTTGCGTGCCTTTCATCATCGCGAGCAGGGCATCGAAGCCCTGCCGTTGGTGGAACGACTCTTCCTTGCAAATGCGGATCATCGCGCGCGCGTAAGGGCCGTAAGTACAGCGGCACAGCGGTATCTGATTCATGATCGCGGCGCCATCCACGAGCCAGCCGATCACGCCCACGTCGGCCCATGTAGGCGTCGGATAGTTGAAGATGCTCGAATATTTGGCCTTGCCCGCATGCAGCGCGTCGGTCAGTTGGTCGCGCGAGACGCCGAGCGTTTCAGCCGCGCTGTAGAGATACAAGCCGTGGCCGCCCTCGTCCTGCACCTTGGCGAGCAGGATCGCCTTGCGCTTCAGGCTAGGCGCACGACTGATCCAGTTGCCCTCGGGTTGCATGCCGATGATCTCCGAGTGCGCGTGCTGAGATATCTGCCGCACCAACGTCTTGCGATACGCCTCGGGCATCCAGTCTTGCGGTTCGATCTTGCCATCCGCCTGCATCACCGCATCGAAATGCTGCTGTTGCGACGACGCCTCGGCTGTAGCGTCCGAAACCGCGGGCTGACCCGGAAGATCGAGGGATTGCGTGTACATGCGAGACTCCGCTCTATTTTGAGAAGCGATGCAGCGAGTATATCGATTAACCGACCGTCCGGTTGATTAATTTTAAGATGAACGTCTTGAACGCCGATAGGCTAGGTGAAACCCTAATTTTGTATGCCAGTGAGTGGTATTTTTAATTCAAGCGCATCCATGGATTGTTGCCATCCCTAGAAAGATCCTTCAACGGATCGATAGATGATCGGCGACTCAGCCCTCTCTACACTCCGTGCAAACGCTGTCCCGAAAGCTATTCGAAGAGCACGACCTATCCACCACGGAGCCGACATCCATGAAACCGTTCTTCTCTGCGATTGCCATCGCCGCTGCTTTTGCCGTCCCCGCCCTTTCTTACGCGCAAACAAATGCGCCGCTTACTCGCGCGCAGGTTCGCGCCGAACTCGCGCAACTAGAGAACGCCGGCTACAACCCGGTCGCAGCCGATCCTACCTATCCGTCGAATATTCAGGCAGCCGAAGCGCGTGTGAGCACGCAATCCATTGCGCAAGCGTCAGCGCAGTCGAATGACTATGGTTCGGTCACGGCTGGGTCGTCGCAAGCTGGTCGCACGGCGAGCACTCAACCTCGCGCGTTCGGCACGTTCTTCGGGCAGTAAGCGCTGGGGTTGTCTGCGCTTGGCGTGTGCTTGTGTTGCTTGGCGCGTAATTTGATGCAGAATGCAAAGCCAAGGTACTTTGCATTCAAATGCAAGCGGCCTATCCGAGCCGTGCTGGCAATCTCATTTCGCGCTTCGCGACATTGCGACACGAGAACGTTCATAGCGGCGGCGCCAATCGACCTGCCTTTCAGAAGAGCAATAACGAGCAGACGCCGAGCGCGCGGACAAACTCAGTTGGCAGGGATCGTCACGACCGGCGCTTTCGATGTGTCCGTCACTTCGGCTAGCGCCATCAGGTTCTGCACGACGGTAAATGCGTACTTCGAATCGAAATCCCTTCTGTCGATCCAATAGTTCGTTTTGTCGTAGGGCACGCTGACATACGCATCCTGCGGCGGCTTCTCGCCCACTTGCACGATGATGGTCGGACGCGTCTCTCCGCCGATCAACCCGATGGTCGGCTTGGTTGCTCCCGTTCCCACCTGCTCGTCCGGCACGGTGATCTGCGCGCCGATATCGGTCAGGATTCCAAGCACGGAACGCGTGACCATCGGAATGCGATCATGATCCGCCGCCTGGCCGTAGACGAGTTCATACGTCTTCATCTTCGGGGACAACTTGAGCAGCTTACGCACAAGCGTGAGATCGCCGACGGTCTGCTTATTAGTGCCGCTGCGCGTTGCGCCGAGCGTGATGAACACGCCGCCATCCTTTCCATTACGTGATTCAATATTCAATTCGCCGGCCAGTTGCAGACGTCGCAGCGCTTGAATCAGCATGAAGAATTCAGGCGCGCCTGATCCGTTCGGGCCGCCGAGCGCCGTGCCGTTCTGTAAGCCGCCGATGGATTGCGCCGTGATGCGCAAGAGCAGATCGACCGGAATGCCGCTTTCGGCAAGCGGCATCACGAGCGCGGGTGCGAGCGGGCGGATGTATGCGCTCGCGTAGGCGTCGCCCGTGGTAGGGGTGAAGGTGAATGTCGGATGGTTCGAATACGACACGCTTCCGGTGGCTGCCGCGTAGTTCGGCACGCTGCCAGAACCCGCATTGAGCGTGGCGCCAGCGGTGGTATCGAACGTGTAGGCGGCAATGATGCTGCTCACCGTGAGGAATGAAGGCGAATCCGCGAAGCGCAAACCGACGATTGCGGCAAGAATTTCGCGTTTCTTGGCATCGCCGAGTGCGCGTGAATAGTCGACCTGATCGGCTTTTAGACGGCTCGGGCCGATGCCCGCGCAGCCTGCCGCCAGAAAAGATGCAGAGAGTACAGCTATCGATAGGGCTTTCCGTGTCATGGCTCTCAGGGGAATTGACGGGGAGGATCGTCGGCATGTCGCCGCGGAACATTCGGGCGGTTGTCGCAAAATTCATACCTTTGCCAACCGATTGCATGTTGAATGCGGTGGACCGGATGCCTGGAACCTGCGCCATCTTCGCGTCGCACGAACGTGGCTTTCCTTCGGAGCGTCACATGATGCTGTCAGGCGCGCCCTAACGATTTGCATTTTGCATGCGGTCGACCCAATGCGTAATGCCTCTCCGCTCTCGCCTTGCACGAAAGCGTCTCTCTTCCGGCGCCGTACACGTTGGTGCCTATTGCACCCGGCCGGCACACAAGCCATCGCGAAAGCCGCGAGCGATCACTTGGAAGCGTCGTTGCCAAAACTTTGCGATGACACCGTTCCCGATGCCGCCGCGCCATGCGTCCCACCGCGGATATGCCGATTCGCGTCCGCATGCTGCGCGACCAACCGATCGAGATGGTCCTGCGCGAAGCGCGGACCATCGTCGCGTGCGAATGCCGGTGCACCGAGTGTTGCAGCGCATGCAAAACCGATCATGGCAAGAAACGTTTTCTTCATGATTCACCCCCGCAATAGTCGACGGCCCGATCACGCCCTATCGCATCGGCCGTGGATCAAGGATGGCACATTCATGTCGATCCGTCCG
The DNA here is from genome assembly GCF_031450875.1 of Caballeronia sp. LZ001. Taxonomy (NCBI): domain Bacteria; kingdom Pseudomonadati; phylum Pseudomonadota; class Betaproteobacteria; order Burkholderiales; family Burkholderiaceae; genus Caballeronia; species Caballeronia sp. LZ001. The sequence goes on from NZ_JARTVX010000004.1 coordinate 5,262,790, forward strand.
TGCGCAAGATGCATGGGTCCCCCTCGTATCCGCCAAAATACAGCCGCTCCATGCCCGCGCGCCGTTTTCGCGTATCCGATGCTTGCAGCTTGCCCCGCGATTTCCTATCCCTTACTCAAGGCGCTTTTGTCAGACCGCTGACAACGTATGAGAGCGTATCGAGATTTGGTAAGGAGACCCTTCATCATGAATCTCGCCATTTTTTTCGACGGCACCTGGAACGAACCCAACGATCGCACCAACGCATATCTGCTCTACAAGCTCGCACCCGAGACGGACGAGCAGGAAACGCTCTACGTTCAAGGCGTCGGGACACAAGGTAACGGGTTGTTCGCGCTGGCCAGCAAGTTCCTCGGCGGCGCGTTCGGCGACGGGTTATCGGAAAACATCAAGGCCGGTTATGCGTGGCTTTGCGAACGCTACAAACCGGGCGCATCGATCTTCATTCTCGGCTTCAGTCGCGGCGCCTATTCGGCGCGCAGTCTTGCCGGGCTGATCCGCAAATGCGGGCTCGCCACCGACACGGGACAAGATTCGATCGATCAGGCATACGGCATCTATCGTGATCAGAATGCGAGCGCCACGGATGACGCAGTCGTCGCGTATCGCAAGCAGTTCTCGCGCGATGTGGATATCGCATTCGTTGGCGTCTGGGATACGGTCGGCGAGCTGGGCATTCCAGTCGGCACATTGCCGGTGCCGGGATTTTCGAGCTACTACAAGTTCCACGATACGACGCTGTCCAACACGACGAAGGCCGCGTATCACGCGATCGCGGCCAACGAATATCGCTCGCTCTATGCGCCGACGTTGTGGACGCAAGGTTCCGAGGATCGTGGCAACTTGCCGCTCGAGCAGCGCTGGTTCATGGGCGCGCATGCCAATGTCGGCGGCGGCTACCTGAGTCCACCACGCACGCCCGAAGATCTGCTACCGCTGATTCCCGCCGAATGGCTGCGTGAGAAGGCGGCATCGCATGGCCTCGTGTTCGACAAGCCAATCGATATTCCGTTAGCCGCTTACGCGTGCGAACCAATCGATTCATACGCCGAGTTCATTAGCAAAAGCGCCGTGCTAAGGGATGTTTGCGAAAAGGCACCACGTGTTGCAGGTACGGCGCTCAACGAGACGATCGATCCAAGCCTTTCCAAGCGGCTCGATACGCCCGGTTTTCTGGACATCTATCCGCAACTCTGCGCACAGCTTCGCAGGCTGCCAGTTGGTCAATGAGCAAGCAGTCGATCGATCAGTAATCCGATCAATTGGCGATCCCAGCGTCAGGGCTGTCGCCTATTCGGTTTGATCGACGGGAGACCGTAATGAGCGTACCGTCCACACCGCAACTCCGCGCAGGCGAGCGCGAAGATATCGAGCCGAGCGATACGGAAGCCGGGCACGGCGATCCCGGGCCGCGCGCGGCCGAGGATCTTGCCAAATGCGAAGCACTCATCTCGCGCGCTGCCGCAACCGGTACGATCCTCGACAACGCCGACGTCGACGCCGTGCGTAACGCGCGCTGCGCCTTCGGTCGCGGCGTGTGGAACCGCGCTACCGCCAGTGCGTTTTATGGTGCGATGAGCCGTATCGCGGCAGCGTCGCATTATCCGGGCAGCAGCATCGTCGCCGATCTCGATCACTGCCGCGACATGGTCTCGTATGGCGCACAAAACGGCAAACCGCTCGATGAACACGATGTCGAAGCCATGTCGAGGGCACGCGCCGCCCAGCAAAACCGCACGTGGAACGCGGAAACGGAGAGCGCCTTCTATGCCGCGATGAGCCGTATCGCGCATGCGGTGACGCCTGTCGTCGCCGCGACTGCCGGCAACGAAGCACGCGAAGGCGCGCGTCGTGCAATCCGCATCTATACGCGCTCGGCGATTGCGCTCACCGTGCTGGTGGTGTCGTTGTCGTGCCTGCTCTTCGTGGGCAATCAGATTTCGAGCGATATCGCCAACGTCGTGAAGAGCAACGACGCGGCCGCGCTCACACTGCACAACCAGTTGCAGGCGCATGCGGTGGCTATCGGCGAGGCTGTCAAAAAGAAGGACGATGCCGCTCTCATCGCGCTGCAGAACTCGCAGCCCGCTCTGCAGATCAAGGAGGAACTGCAGAACTTCGCGACCAATAACCGGCAGCTTTTCGCGGACGTGTCCCGCATTAGTGCGTTGACCACCGGCCTTGGACTCGGTGTCATCCGCAGCCCTTATAAGCGGCCTTGCGACGATCAAGAGAGCGTGCTTAATTTTCAGAGCGCGTACCGCACTTCGCATTCGCGTCGATACACCGGCGGCAATGTAGACAGCGACTGGCAATGCAATCCGGACGTCGCCCGGAAGGTGCTCGAAATCACACTGCCGCTACTGGCCAAACCGCGCGCGCAGACCGGGGACGAGCATCCGCCGACCGATCTCGACGCTGTCGAGCAAGGGTTTCAGAAGATCGCCGTCTATCAGGACATCCGCGCGATGGCGCTGTATGCAAACGACATCATTCTTTCCATTGTGGGTGCTGTGACCGGCTTCTTGCTGCCCGTGCTGTATGCATGGCTCGGTGCGTGCGCCGCGATCTTGCGGCAGTTGAGCGCGGAGTCGTCTGCCAGCACGTTTCATCCCGAGCATTCGAAAGTGGCGAATCGCGCACATGTGACGAGCGCGATCATCGTCGGCATTTCCATTGGACTCTTCAGCAAGCTATTGGAGGGCGGCAAGGACGTATCGCCGCTTGCGTTGGCGTTCATTGCAGGGTACGCGTCGGACAAGTTCTTCTATTTCGTCGATCGCCTCGTCGGCGCGATGTTTCCCCCGCGCGACGCACCGCCGGTCCGGGGGCATGCTTCCGGAACGCTGTCTGGCGGTAAGACCAGAATTTCGGCTGGCAGCGCCGCGGCCCGGTCTGTCGAAGGTGGTGAATCGCCGCGAGGGCACGCGTGATTTTGCATGCTGCATGCCGCATTAAGAATGCAGCATGCAAACGCTCATCAGAACACCTGTGGTGGCGTTCCATCGGTCAAACCACGCGGCAGCGGTTCATCGAGCGCAAATTCCACGTTCGGATAATCCTGCAACCGCCCGCTCACTTCCGTCTCGCCTTCGCTGGTGAACAGTCCATCGAGATAATCGAACGACAGCTCTTCCACCAAAGCCTTGAGCGCCAGTTCCGGGCTGCGCTTGGGCTCCACTGAAATCTCGCCTACATCGAGACTCGCGCAATACTCGCCGTCTTTGGATTCGATCGCACCGATGTCGATAACCTTGCCGTCGACATTTTGTGCCAGTACGCGCTGTTCGACGGCGAAGAGGCGAAACAACTGTTCATCGAGTGATTCGTCTTTGGTGGTCATGTCCGTATCTCCGTTACAGGCCCTTGAGCGAGACTGAATGCCGACGTTTGCATGCGAAATACCATTCGCAGCAAAGGCTGCGCCAGCAAGCCCGCAACCCGGCAATATGGCAACCCGGCAACCCGACATGAACCCGGCATCGACCACGTAAACGAAAAAACCGGACGCCGAAGCGCCCGGTTTTCTGCATGCAGCTTTGTACAACCCGCTCGGCAGCCCGAAAGCTTAGAAGCGGTGAATGATACCCACGCCTGCCGCGAACTGGCTGCGCGAGGTCGACGGAGCGCTTTGGAAGCCGTCGCCGATCGAAGCCGTGGCGTTGATCTGGCGATTCGTCGCGCCCGCAGCGGTGAACGTCGGCGTGCCGAGCGTGCGGCCGTTGGCGCGCTGGAATGCTTCCAGTGCATACAGACCCGTGCGCTTGGACAGCGAGTAGTACTGGCTCAGGTTGAACTGATGGTAGGACGCTGCATCGTCGATACCGTTCGCCTTGCTTGCCCACGTGTAGCTGTAGCCAGCGGCAAAGTCCCATGCCGCCGTTGCCTTCCAGTGCAGCACGGTGCCAGCCGTATTGAAGATCGCCGTGTCGGTGAACTTCGAGTTGATACCCGGGATGTACTGAACGTTCGTGTACGTCGCCGAAATATCCCACTGGCTGTTGAACGTGTAGCCGCCGCCAACCGCGAAGCGGTTCTGAGCTTGCGCGCCCTGATAACCGTTCGTGACTGCCGAGATGCCCGACTGGCCGCCTGTGTTGGTCGTCGAATCCGCGCCGTAGACGCCGCCGCCGATCGTCGAGTTGTTGATACGCGTGAACGCGACCGTCGCGCCGATCGGGCCTTGCGCGTACTGCAAGGCGCCCGACCACGTCGATCCGCGATAGGCGCTATCCGGCGTGCCAGCCAGAGAGTAAGAGCCGCTTGCCGTGAAGCCGAAGAGTTTCGGCGACGTGTAGACGATCGAGTTGTTCGCGCGGTAGATCGTATCCAGTTCGTCCAGATCGCCCGGGTGCGCGCCGAAGTATCCGGTCAGCCAGTTCGTCGGGCTATACGGCGCCATCAGCGTGTAATACGACGTGTATTGGCGACCGAGAGTCAACGTACCATAGGTGGGGTTCGTGAGACCGACCCAAGCCTGGCGGCCGAACATCGCGTTGGCGTATTGCTGTCCGCCATTGTTGATGTTGAAGCCCGATTCCAACTGGAAGATTGCCTTGTTGCCGCCGCCGAGATCTTCGGCGCCCTTCAGGCCGAAGCGGCTACCCGCCCAGATGCCCGATGCCAGCTTGACGTTCGAACGTCCGCCGCTGTTGGAGCCAAGTGCGCCCTGGCTGCTCTGGTAGACGATCGAGTCATCGACGATACCGTAAAGCGTCACGCTGCTTTGAGCGAACGCCGGGACTGCTGCGGCAAAGGCGGTGGCGGCGACGATGGCAGCCTTGGTCAAGCGGAAACCCTTCATTTCTTCTCCTGTGTGCGAATGGCGAATCTTCTGATCTTTAGTGAGCCGGTAACGGATGCCGCTTAACGCTGAACCGCCTTATAAATTCGTAACATTTCATCGCTGGCAAGTGTATGGCTTACGGATGCAATGCGAAAGAATCAGGCAGATTCGTGTCTTTTTTTTGCACTGTGTGGTTAACCAGTATTTTCTGGCGCGCAAATATTGGGCATCCGGTCATGAAACTGACCGGTAGCTGACAACTGCGGGACGGATATCGAGATGTGACGAGAGCGGGGAAGAGTTGTGACGAAGCCGGCGCGATCGCCTCAAAGCCCTACTGGATAAGGCTCGATGTGAAAATTTGATACGCGGAGAAGGGAAGCGTGCCCGAGGACTCGGCCTGGGCCGAAGACACGACTGAAAGGATTTGCACAGTGCCAGCCACGCGGCGCGACTGAGTTTGACCACGGCTTACGGCCCGACGAAGGCCGTTACGGTGCCGAAGGAAATATGTAAATCACTAATCGATTGTTGGGAAGCCGCATGGATGGTCACCATGCGGTTCATGAGACTGCGCGCGGATGGCTCAGTCGTCGATCTTCGAGCGCAGTTCGCGCGCTGTTTCCAGCAAGCCTTCATAGCCCGAACGCGCATGCGCAGGCAAATCCGGGTCGCCGACGAGCGTGCCGAGCGTCTCGATGATGCTGTAAAGAATGCCCTTTGCCGCGCCGGCCGCCATCCTGCCTGCCGCGACGGATTCATCGACGTGTGAAAGCGCCGCATCGAAATGCTCGACGCCAGGATGCGCTTCGCCAACCGCCGGGTCGGTTGCGCGCGGATCGTTCAGATTGCGCGGATCAGTCGGGTCGCCGTTCATGTGATGGTCCTCCAGACGAATGGCCTTCTTCTTGTATAGCGCCGTGGCGATGCCGCCGCAATCGGTGGCATCACGACGTCGGCAAGTCCATCACCGGCTGCATGAAATGGATGCGCTTGGCATCGCCATAACCGGCGCGGTGCGCCACGCCATGCTCGGTCAGCAAAGCGCGCAATTCGAGAATGACCGGAAACACTTCGTGGTTGTGATCCGCGCCCTGCCTGTCATGCGCTTCCTGCTCGCGCTCGACGATCCACCGGTCTTCCTTGAAGATGCGCTCGGTGAACCACACGAGCAACGGCCACGCGGCATCGAGCACGCCGGGAAGTTTCGGGCGGCGGATCGACAGCAAGCCGAAGGTGCGGTTGGTGCGCTGTTCGGCATCGAGCGGGACATAGGCGATCCACAGGTCCATTACCATCGTCTCGTCCTTCGTGTGGATCTTGAGCGTCTGGTACGGATACTCGGTGCGAATCGTCATCACGTCCTTGTGCGAATCGTCGGCCTTGGTGCCGCGTTTCTGGCCGAACACGAGCGCCTCGCCGATAGGCTGCTTGCCCGCCTCGCGCGCGAAGGTGTAATCGACTTCGATCCAGTCGTCGCCGCGACGTCGTCCGACCGAGCGCGCGCGCATGCTGCCCATTTGCCGCCGATGCAGAAACTGATGGTTCATATCCATCAGGTTTTCATGCATGAAGCTGTAATGGCACTTCACGGGCTTGCCGAAACGGCGTGTCTTGTAGGCTTTGTCGCTCGCCGAGACGAGGTTGGGAAACTTGGCTTCGTCGGCCTTGGCCGGGTCGCCGGTGAAGACGAAGATGAGCCCCGCTTCCTCGCGGCACGGATAGGAACGCACGCCGTTGGGCAAGCGTTCGCGGCCGAGATACGGAATGTCGGTGCAACGGCCGGTGCAGTCGTAAGTCCAGCCGTGATAGCAACAGCGGATGGATTCGCCATCCACGACACCCGCCGACAACGGCACTTGCCGATGCGCGCAGCGGTCCTCCAGCGCGAACACTTTGTCCGACTCACTGCGCACGAGCACGATGGGATCGCCCGCGAACTTCACGGCGTGCGTCTTGCCGCGTTTGACCTCGCGCGACCATGCAAGCGGATACCAGTGATCCGGATGAATATCGACGCGGCGCAGATCGCGCGGCGCTCTTGTTGTTGTATCGACCGAACCGGCTTCCTGTTCGCCCTGCGGCAACGCTGCGTGCATGTACGACGCCTCCGGAAAAGGAGATCGGATTGAGCGCCACGCATGATGCGCGGCGCGATGAACGACCTTTGGCAGTCTACACGGCGCGGCCCGATTCGGTGCGCGTGCAGCCTGCGTTTCGTCAATGTGGGCCATGTCAAGCCGGTTCGGTCAGTCTGACTCGCCGAGATGGGCGTGCAGATAATCGATCAGCGCGCGCGCCTTCGGCGGCAAAAAGCGATTGGGCGGATAAAGCAGCCACACCGGTCCCCGATACGCGCGCGCCTGCACCTCCCAATCCACCAGCACGGCTTGCACGCGGCCGCTCGCAAGCGCTTCGCGCGCCGCGAACTCCGGCAGAGTCGCAATGCCCATGCCGTTCTCCGCCGCGTCGAGCCGCGCGCCCGCGTGATTGGCGATGTACCGGCCGTGCACCGCGACCGTCGCCGTCTCACCGCCGCGCGCAAACCGCCAGCGATGATCGTCCACGGTCTCGCCGAGCGGAATGCAATCGTGACGCGCAAGATCACGCGGATGCGCGGGCTCGCCGCGCGTCTGAAGATAACGAGGCGCCGCGCACAGCAGCCATCGCACGCGGCCGATGCGCCGTGCCGCGAGACCTTGCGGCGGATCGTCGGTGGCGCGAATGACGAGATCGACGTCGCTCGCGAGCGGATCGATGTCGTGATCGCTGAACACGAGCTGCAAATCCACTTCGGGATAAGCCGCGAGAAAGCCTGGCACGAGCGGATGAATCACCGACTTCGCATATGCCGTGGGCGCCGATAGCGAGACCTTGCCCTGTGGCTTGCCGGATAGTTGCCCGGCGGCATCCACCGCGCCGGACGCGGCCGTCGCCATGTCGCGGCAATGCCGATACACCTGATATCCCGATTCCGTCACGCGCACCTTGCGCGTCGAACGTTCGAGCAGGCGCGTGGCGAGCGCGTCTTCGAGCCGCTTGATTTGCCGGCTCACCGTCGATGGCGTGCTGCCCAATTGCCGCGCCGCGATCGAGAAGTTGCCGGCATCGACCACGCGTGCGAATACCGCCATGTCCGGCAGCAAGTCGAAAAGATCCGAAGGGTTCATTTGTGCATCCGCGACAATTAATCTGTGCGTCCAGACCCAATTATCGCGATGAACGCATCATTCGACAATGACGGCTCGCTGCTGGGCACTGCCAGTCAGCACTTACCGGAGCCGCCGCATGACCTTCGCATCGCCTGTTCGCCGCCTGCTTCCTGTCTCCGATTTGCTGCTTTTCGTGGTGGCGATGGTTTGGGGAAGCAGCTATGGCGTCGTCAAAAACGCGCTCGGGTTTTATCCGGTGCTGGCGCTCATCGCGTTGCGGTTCGGCATTACCTTCGTGCTGTTGAGCGTGAACCTGCGCCACTTGCGCCGTGTCGACCTGAAAACGCTCATGGGTGTGCTGACTTGCGGCCTCTTGCTGCTCGCCATCTTCCTCGCGGAGACCTTTGGCGTGATGCTCACGCGCGCCGCGAACGCCGCGTTTCTTATCAGTCTGTGCGTGGTGATGACGCCGCTCGTCGAATGGGCGATGCTGCGTCGCAAACCCGGCGCGACCGAGTGGCTCGCGGTCGCGGTGTCGCTCGGCGGTGCGTGGTTGCTCGCCGGCGATGGCGCGTTCAGCTTCAATCCCGGCGATGCGCTGATCCTGGTCGCCGCCGTGCTGCGCGCGCTCTCGGTGTGCGTGACCAAGCGCGTGATGCGCGCCTCGCCGCTTCCGGCGCTCACCGTGACGGCCGTGCAGGCGGGCGTCGTCGCGAGCGGCAGCGCGCTGCTGGCGTTCTTCTTCGTGCCGTCGCAATGGCAGCCCTTGCCGTCGTTCGCGGGACACGGCGCGTTCTGGGGCTCGGTGATGTATCTCGTGATCGCGTGCACGCTCTTCGCGTTCTTCGCGCAAAACTATGCGATTGGCCGCAGCAGTCCGACGCGCGTATCGCTTTTGATGGGCAGCGAACCCGCGTTCGGCGCGCTCTTCGCAAGCGTCTGGCTGGGCGAGCATGTATCGGCAACGGGATGGATCGGCGGCGGCCTGATCGTCCTCGCCTCGTTGATGGCGACAGTGCCCTGGCGCGGATGGTTCGCGGCGCGGTCGGGCCTCGCAAACCGATCGACCTGATCTTACCGCGCCGAAACACCAGACTGAAGTTGTTCGCCGGCATCGGCACCACTTCCTCGAGCGCAAAGCCCACCGATCTACCCAACGCCTCCACCGCCTCCAGATTGCGCACGCCCCAGCGCGGATCGCGTGCGCGCAACTCCGTGTCGAACGCTTCGTTGCTCGGAGCGGTATGCGCGCCATTGCGCCGATACGGCCCATACAGGTAAAGTACGCCCCCCGCCGGAAGATGCCGCGACGCGCCGCGAAACAGCGCTTCGGCGGCCTCCCACGGCGCGATGTGGATCATGTTGATGCACACGACCGCCGCGATTCCCGCGTCCTCGCCGATGCGCCAGTCGTCCTCACGCACATCGAGCGCAAGCGCCGCGTTCAGATTCGCGAGGCCCGCATGCTCGCGCCACGCGTCGATGGATGCGCGCGCGGCGGCATCCGCATCGCTTGGCTGCCACACGATGCCGGGCAACGCCGCCGCGCAATGCACGGCATGCTGACCGGTGCCGCTCGCGATCTCCAGCACGACGCCAGCGGACGGCAGCACGCGCGTCAAGACCGATAGAATCGCATCGCCATTGCGTTCGGCGGCGGGAGCGCGGCGGCGCACGCGGGCATCGTCATCGGGGGAAGTGGTCGTCATCGAAGAGCGCGGTTGAGTTTGGATTCGTTGAGCGTCAGGGCTTCGGTGGCACACGCTGAAAGAGTTGGCGCGATTCCTGCTGCCCGCCCCGTCGCACGAGCGTTGCCAAGCCCGCCGCGCGCCGGAGTTATGAAGCGCGCACGCAACCCCGTGTATGCTCCCGGAAGATTTCCGCGCGGCGCTCAAGCTTACCCGATGAGCAGCCGGTTGCCCGCAGCGCCATTCAGATAACGCGAAACCATGGAGCTGACCATGCCGCACGACCCAACCAGGGATACGCCTTCGGGCAACGCCCCGCAGCACGCTTCGCCGGCAAATGGCCCCGCCGACGGCCCGGACGACGAAATGATCGCCTTCGCGACCGAAGTCTTCGAAGTCGCGCGCAAAGGCGACGCCGCCATGCTCGACGCGCTGCTTGCCAAGGGCCTGCCGCCGAACCTGCGCAACGACAAGGGCGACAGCCTCGTCATGCTCGCGAGCTATCACGGCCACGCCGATGCCGTGCGCGTGCTGCTGCAACACAAGGCCGACCCGAACCTGCGCAACGATAACGGCCAGTCGCCAATCGCGGGCGCGGCCTTCAAGGGCTACAAGCCTGTAATCGAGACGCTGCTCGAACATGGCGCCGATGTCGAAGGCGCATCGCCTGACGGACGCACGGCGTTGATGATCGCGGCCATGTTCAATCGCGTGGAGATCGTCGAATATCTGATCGCGCGTGGAGCCAATCCGGATGCGCGCGACAAGGGCGGTTTCTCCGCACGCGACGCCGCCGAAAAAATGGGCGCGCCGGACACTGCCGCGCGTCTTGCGAAGGCGGCGAGCACGCATACACGCCCGTCTGATGTGTGACGGCGCGCGTGACACGCTCTCTGGCAAGGCCGCGCTGAATGCACGGTAACGAAGCCGCCCTCTTGCATGGCACTGGAGCGAGGCGCGCAGTGCCCGCTCCGATCGACAGGTGACACGGAACCATGGAGCTTTTGTGATGACAGGCGGACTCTCGCATCGAAGCGATGCGTCGACGACCGGCCTCGCCGCGCTCGGCCTCGTAGCGGGGATGCTCGCTATGCGCCTCGCCTGGCGCGCTGTCGCATCGCTGATGCGGCACCCTGCGCGGCATGAGCGATTCCCGCTTGCAACGCTCGCGGTGATCTTCGCGGCCTTCGCCCTGTCCGCCTGCGGACTCTTGCCGGTGCAGACGCCCGCGCCCATCGTCGAGCATTCGTATATTCCGACGCCGGACGAAACCGAGAGCACCGAGCCCGAGGAACCCGCGCCTGTCGCCGCCGTGCCCGAGCCCGCATCGACGCCGAAGCCCGCGCCCGCGCCGAAGCCCAAACGCCGTATCGTCAAACCGAAACCGCCGGAGCCGGTGATCGTGCAGCCGCAAGAGGCGCCCGAGCCGCCGCCTCCGCCCCCGCCGATCATCTCCACGCGTATCCTGCAGCACGATCAGCTGCACGGCCTGCTCGATGCCGAAGTGCAGCGCGCCGATGGCAAGGTCGTGGGCCGCGCGGTGGACCTGTATATCGATACCGCCGCCAAGCCGAAGCTCATGATGGTGAACCTCGCCGGCTTCCTCGGCGTAGGCGACCGAAAAGTCAACTTCCCGTGGACCGCGTTCCGCTTCGCGCCCAACTCGAAGACCGCGCCGATCACCTTCGTGCCGCCCGCGCCCGCCGTCAAGGGCAAGCCCGCCGACCCCGCGCCGAAGCCGCAACCGGTCGCGGAAGCGCCGCCGAGCTACCTGCAACTCGTCGATTCGACCGTGACCCAGAAGACCGGCGCGCGTATCGGACGGGTGGTCGACGTGCTCGTCGATTCGCAAGGCGAGCCCGAAGCGCTCGTGCTCGACCTGAGCAATTCGCTCGCGGAAGACAAGCGCCATGTGGCCGCGAACTGGGGCGATCTGCATGTCGTGACGCGCAACAAGCAAGCGAGCTTGCAGATGGACTTCACCGAAGCGCAACTGAAGGCCTCGCCGACATACTCGCCCGAGCAACCGATCAAGATCGTTTCGCCGGTCGTAGCCGCGCCCGCCGCGCCTGTTTCTTCGCCGGCGGCCACGGCATCGGCGGGCGCGCCGGCCTTCGAACTCGTCTACCGGCACGACCGCATCCGGGTCCGTGGCGGCGCAGTCGTCGGCATCGTCCGGCGCGCGCCCGAACAAATGACGCAGACGACGCACATGACGCAAAAGACGCACATGAAGATTCACGAGATCGATAACCGAATCACAACATGGTAATTGCACGAAGTCTGCGCGCGCTCGACTGGCTGAACTTCTTCGTCGCCAACGTGCAGACGGGCTTCGGCCCTTTCATCGCCTCTTATCTCGCTGCCAACAAATGGACGCAGGGTGAGATCGGCCTCATGCTGTCGGTCGGCACCATCAGCGCGATGGCGAGCCAGCTGCCCGCGGGCGCGCTCGTCGATGCCATGCGCAACAAGAAGTTCGCCGCGCTTTCGGCCATCGTCGCGATCATCGCGAGTGCGTTGTTGCTCGCAGCGAGTCCGACCTTCATTCCGGTGTTCGCCGCCGAAGTGCTGCACGGCTTCGCGAGCTGCATGCTGGTCCCGGCGATGGCCGCGATTTCGCTCGCACTCGTCTCGCGTGCCGATCTCGGCGACCGGCTCGGCCGCAACGCGCGCTGGGCGTCCATAGGCAGCGCGCTGACCGCCGCGTTGATGGGCGCGTTCGGAGAATATCTGTCCTTGCGCTCGGTGTTCTTTCTCACGGCGGCGCTCGCGTTGCCGGCAATCTTCGCCTTGCGCATGATTCATTACGATGCGCCGCCCGTCGTGCCGCGCATGCCTGCGGGCAAGCCGAACCTGACGCCGGAAGGCGAAGAGCGCGAGTCCTTGCGCGAGCTTCTGAAAGACCGGCGCCTGCTGATCTTCGCGGCTTGCGTGGTGCTGTTCCATCTCTCGAACGCGGCGATGCTGAATCTTGCCGCCGGCGAAGTCACCGCGCACATGGGCGACAACGTTCAACTGGTGATCGCCGCGTGCATCATCGTGCCGCAGTTCATCGTCGCGGCGCTCTCGCCGTGGGTCGGGCGCAAGGCGCAGCATTGGGGACGCCGGCCGGTTCTGATCATCGGCTTCTGCGCCTTGCCCCTGCGGGCGATTCTCTTCGCCGGCGTCAGCAGCCCTTATCTGCTCGTGCCGGTCCAGATGCTCGATGGCATCAGCGCGGCCGTCTTCGGCGTGATGCTGCCGCTCATCGCCGCCGATGTCGCCGGCGGGCGCGGGCATTACAACCTGACCATCGGCTTCTTCGGGCTGGCAGCGGGCGTCGGAGCAACCTTGTCGACCGCGGCCGCAGGCTTTGCCGCCGATCGCTTCGGCACGTCGATGAGCTTTTTCGGCCTCGCCGCTGCGGGCGCGCTCGCCGTCTTGCTCGTCTGGCTCGCGATGCCGGAGACGCGCGGAGCGGAGAAAGCCGAGGCCGGCACCGCCGAACCATCCGTCAAGGTTTGATAATCACTTCAATGGCTTGAGCATGCCGAGAAGCGTCGGCACCAGTTCGCTCACCGTCGGATGAATGTGCATGGCGCGCTGCAGCGTCTTGTAGGAAGCGTCGGCATTCATGATGTCGATGAACGTATGAATGACCTCGTCGCCTTCGATGCCGTAGATCTGCGCGCCTAGAATCCGCTCGGTGCGGGCATCGACGAGCGCCTTCATGAAGCCATCCGTTTCACCGCGTTCCTTCGCGCGGCCTACGCGCGACATCGGCATCGTGGCGATGAGCGCCTCACGCCCGTCCTTCCTGACCTCCGCCTCGCTCATGCCGACACGCGCAAACGGCGGATCGACGAACACGGCGTAAGCCATGATGCGGGTATCGACGCTGCGCGTTTCGCCATCCAGCAAGTTGGCCGCGATAATCTCGTAATCGTTCCACGACGTGTGCGTGAACGCGCCGCGTCCGTTCACGTCGCCCAGCGCCCATACGCCCTCGACGCGCGTACGCAATTGCCCATCCACTTCGATGATGCCGTGCTTGTCCGGCACGATGCCAGCATGTTCCAGACCGAGATCGTCCGTATTCGGCGTGCGGCCGGTGGCGAACAGCAGATGCGAGGCATCGATCGTTTCGCCCTCGGTGACGATTCGCACGCAGCCCTTTTGCGTTTCCACGCGACGCGGTTCCGTGCCGAAGCGAAACTCGATGCCTTCGCGCTGGAGCACGTCCTGCATCGCAAGCGCGACGTCCTCGTCTTCGCGCGCAAGGATGCGCTCGCCACGTACCAGAAGCGTGACGCGGCTGCCGAAGCGTCGGAACATCTGCCCGAATTCGAGCGCGATATAACTGCCGCCCACGATGACGAGATGCTCGGGCACTTCGGTGAGTTCGAGAATCGATGAATTCGTGAGATACGGCACGCCGTCGAGCCCGTCGATCTTCGGCACCGACGCTCGCGTGCCCGTGTTGATGAAGATCATGTCCGCGTCGATGTCCTGCTGCGAGCCATCGGCGGCTTCGATTTGCAGCGCATGCGGACCGGTGAAGCGCCCGTGTCCGTCGAATACGGTGATGTCGTGCGTGCCGCGCAGCCACGCCTCGATGCCATTGCGCGATCCGGCGATGACCTCGTCCTTGCGCGCCTTGACGCGCGCCATGTCCACTTTCACGTCGCCGCCGACGATCACGCCGTACTTTGCCGCCGTGCGCGCCACATGCGCGGCGCGCGCGCTCGCCACATAGGTCTTGGTCGGCGTGCAGCCGACATTCACGCACGTGCCGCCAAAAAGATGCCGCTCGATCACGGCGGTTCGTTTTCCGCTCTGTGCCAGCCGCACGGCGAGCGGCGAGCCGCCCTGACCTGTACCGATGACGACCGCATCGAAGTGCTGTGACATGCCTTGATCTCCTAAATGCGCACGCTGGACCGGTGTCGCCGAACCAAATGGATACAGCATGCAAAACGCAAATTAGCCAGCCAATATTACGCGGATCGTCGGGCGCAAGCAGGTTTGCTGCAAGCATGGGCATGTGACGTGCTTGCTGTTGTCTTCTCAGCCGCTTGCATTGATCCTGCATGCAGAATGCAAACGAGGACCAAACGGCTTCCCGCCATCCTCGAAACAATCGAACAGGGCTTCCATGACCGAGACGATGTGGTTTCTCATCGTCGGCGGCGTGCTCATTTTCATGGGGCTCGCCAGTTCGACATTCCGGCATTTGCCGATCAGCACCGCGATGTGCTACCTCGCCATTGGCTTCGTGCTGGGGCCGGGCGCGGCGAACATGCTGCATTTCGATCTCGCGACCGACGCCACGGTTTTGCGACGCATCACCGAAGTCGCGATGCTCGCGTCGCTCTTTGCCATCGGCTTGCGTCTGCGCGTGCCGCCCACGGACCGCATCTGGATACTGCCGCTACGGCTCGGCGTGGTCGCGATGGTCTTGACCGTCGCCCTGCTCACCGTCTTTTGCGTGTATGTGCTCGGCTTCAGCTGGGGGCCTTCGCTGCTGCTCGCCGCGATGCTCGCGCCGACCGACCCTGTCCTCGCTCATGATGTCCAGGTCGAAAAGCCTGGCGACATCGACTTGTTGCGCTTTTCGCTGACGGGCGAAGGCGGACTGAACGATGGCATCGCGTTGCCCTTCGCGCTGCTCGGCATCGCGGTATGCCGTTTCGAAGCGTCGCCTGCGGCGGTGCTGCACTGGAGCTTCGCGTTGCAGGCTTTGTGGGGCATTGCCGGCGCGCTCGGCAGCGGCTGGTTCCTCGGGGAACTGGCTGTGCGGCTCGTGGCTTATCTGCGCACGCGCCACGGACAGGCGCTCGGTCCGGAAGGTTTTTATGCGCTAGGACTGATCGCCTTGTCGTATGGCGTGGCCGAATTGCTGCACACGTATGCGTTTCTCGCCGTGTTCGCGGCGGGACTCGCCATGCGACGCGTAGAACAGAAAGCGAGCGGCGACAAGTCCGCGCGCGAAGCGGTCGGCACGATCGACGCCGACGATGTCGGCGCCACTGCATCCGATCCGGCCCGCGCGCACGCCTTCATGGCCGAGCGCGTGCATGGCTTCACGATCGAACTGGAACGTATCGCCGAAGTCGCGATCATGCTGATGGTCGGCGCCGTGCTCGCCACTATCTGGCGTGAGCTATTCACGTGGCAAGCGGCCTTGCTGATCGGCTGCTTGTTCTTCGTGGCGCGGCCGCTGTCGGTGGAGGCATCGCTCATCGGATCGGGCGCACATGGCGCGCAACGGCGGCTGATGAGCTGGTTCGGCATACGCGGTGTCGGCTCGTTCTACTATCTTTTGTATGCAATCGAGCAGGCGCCGAAGGACGTGGCCAAGCCGCTCGTTCCGCTTGTCATCGCGGTGATCGTGGCGTCGGTGATCATTCATGGCGTCACGGCGACGCCCTTGATGAAGCGGTATCAGCGTGTGATCGATCAGGCTTGAGGTGTGGCAGCGTGCATGCAAAATGCCGAAGTGGTGCTGTCTTCATGTCCGCTCTCATGTCCGTTATTGCCTCGCAGACCGACGAGGCGTATCTGAAGTGGCTGGTTCAGAGCGTCGCCATCCGCGGCGCGCTCGAAACCATATTCGCGCCTTGATAGAGCTTTCCAAAACGGTTATTCAAAAACGCCGCGAGCGGCACCTGTTCCTGACGCACGAACCCGCTTTGCGGCAGCACGCCTTCGCGGAACAGATCGAGCTCGGCACAGATGGCGCCCGCCGTCGTGATCTGGATTGCGCTCATCGGCATGCCGCCGACTTCCTTGGCAAAGACCTTGCGCGTGAAGACGTTCTGCACAAGTTGTCCCGATGGGCCGCCGCGCATGCCCGTTACCGTGACGAAGATCAGCACCACGTCCTGCGAAGTCGATGGCACCGCGCGCTTGAGCATTGCCTTGAGACCGTCGCGATCGGTCGACATGCGCAGATCGTCGAGGAGGAACTTCATCAGATCGCGATGGCCGGGGTATCGAACCGACTTGTAGTCGAGCGATTCCACCTTGCCCGCCAGCGTCTCGCATAACGTGCCGAGCCCACCCGAAGTATTGAAGGCCTCGTACTCGATGCCATCCAGCGAGAAATGTTCGACGCCTTCGAGCGGCTGGACCCATTGCGTGCGGCCATCGCGGATCGCTTCGCATGGCTGACAGTACTCGTTGATGAGTCCGTCGATGCTCCATGTCAGGTTGTATTTGAGCGCATTGGTCGGAAACTCGGGCAGCGCACCGACGCGCATTTTCACTTCGCGCACGTTATCGAGCCGCTCGGCCAGATCATGCGCGACGATGCCGATGAAACCCGGCGCGAGCCCGCACTGCGGCATGAAGGCCACGTCCGAACCCTCCGCGATGGCGCGAATTGCATGCGTTGCGCGCACGTCCTCGGTCAGATCGAAATAATGGACGCCCGCCGCCTTGGCCGCCGATGCAACGCTGATGGCAAGGTAATACGGCAAGGCGTTGACGAGTGCGTCGAAGCCGTGGAGCGCCTGACGCAGCGCTGGCGTCTCGGCGGAATCGACGCGGCGAGTCGCGATTCCCTCCGCTTCGAGCGCGGTGAGCGCCTGTTCGTCGCGATCGAATGCAACGACTTCGAAGTCTCCCGTGTCACGAAGCAAGTGGGCGATGCTCTTGCCGATCAATCCGGCGCCGACTAACGCTACTTTCATCGTTGTTCTCCTAGTGTATTTTGCATTTTGTGTCGCCTGGGAAGGCATGCTGAATACAGTTTAGGGACCGACGAATATTGATCCTAGACGCAAAATGATGCGTATCGACGATAATTTTCGACGTTTTGACAATATCCCGCTGCGTTTTGTATCGTCCTAACTCGAACGGTCGATCTTGCGCGCCAGAATGATCGAGGTGGTGGTGCGCTCCACACCTTCCAGTGTGCCGATTTCATCGAGCAAGTCGTTCAGGCGATCGGGCGAGTCCGCACGCAACCAGGCGACGTAATCGAATTCACCGCTTACCGCGCAAAGCAGTTGCATCTCCGGCATGCGCGCGAAGCGTTTCTGCACGTCGCGGCCGAACTTTGGCGCGAGCTTGATGCCGACGTAAGCCTGAATACTGGCGTCGAGCACGTCCTGGCCTAGCCGTACGCCGTAGCCCGCTATCACGTTGTTCTTTTCGAGCCGCGCCATGCGCGCGATGACTGTGGTGCGCGCCACGCCCAGCTGACGCGCGAGATCGGCAACGCTTTCACGCGCGTTCGTCTGCAATAGCGCGACGAGGTTACGGTCGATGTCGTCGAGCTGGTCGAGGCGCGGGGGTCTCATGTCGTCCTTCTCGCTGTGATGTTTGGCGTTTGTGTTGCGTTATGCGTTTTG
This sequence comes from Caballeronia sp. LZ001, assembly GCF_031450875.1. Taxonomy (NCBI): domain Bacteria; kingdom Pseudomonadati; phylum Pseudomonadota; class Betaproteobacteria; order Burkholderiales; family Burkholderiaceae; genus Caballeronia; species Caballeronia sp. LZ001. The sequence continues at coordinate 5,280,755 of NZ_JARTVX010000004.1, forward strand.
TGTACCGCATGCGGTATGCAATCGGCCGCAAGCAGGATTATCGCCGACGTCACCGCCCGATCTTGCTTGAGCTTCCTTTACGGAATTTTCCAGAGAAGTATCGGATGTAAGCAGTTGTGGCAATCGAGGCGAATTGTCAGGCAGGCGTGTTACTAATAACCGCCGACGACGTTTCTGCCTTGACTGAGATCAACCAGCAAGCGCGCTTTCTCTTACTTCGACTAAGGTTTCGGAATGAAAAAAACATTCGTAGCACTGGCGGCATCTTGCATGCTTAGCGCCGCGTTCGCACAGACCGCGGCGCCCTCCGCGGCATCTGCCTCCGCCACGACGGCGGCATCGGCGCCCGGCGCCACGAAGCGCGAAGCTCGCGTGGAAGAACGTATCGCCCAATTGCATGCAAGCCTCAAGATCACATCGCAGCAGGAAGATCAGTGGTCGAAGTTCGCCGACGTGATGCGCGACAACGCGCACACGGTGGGCGATCTATACCGCCAACGCGTTGCACAACGCGACACCATGTCCGCGCTCGATGACATGAAGCAATACGAGCAGATCACGCAGGCGAATGCAGACGGCACAAAACGTCTGGTTGAGGCTTTCGAGCCGCTTTACGCAAGCCTTTCGCCGGAGCAGAAGAAGCTTGCCGATACGAGCTTCCGTCAAGAGCATCATGATCGCGCAAAGAATGCACGCGCTCGTCATCCGTCGCACGCGGGCGCAGCACAACCGGCATCGACGACGAAGCCTTAAGCCGCAGCGCGTAAGCGCTTGAATGCTTGGCATTCGGCGGCTTTGCCAAAACCCGCATCGGGCGTCATCATGGCGAACGAAGCGGGTTTTTCGTATTCTGGATGCAAAATCATCCGATTGCCGTTACGATCCCGCACCGCAACCGCATTGGCCGACTAATCATGCTCCATCTATCCCGCCTCGATCTCACAACAGATGCTGCCGCGCGCCGCGTCGTCAAGGACGAAGCCGTGACCGTGGAATTCGCCGCTGCGCCGGGCGAGTTGATGAGCCTGGAAGGCCCGAATCGCTATGCGCCCGGCGACGCTATCGTCACTGGCGCGACGGGTGAACGCTGGGTCGTGTCGCGTGACCGGTTCGATCCCAAGTACGTGCCGGAAGGCGGCATCGCGCATGGCGAGGCTGGAACCTACCGCAACAAGCCGAGCGTGGTTCTTGCGCGGGAGATGCATGAGCCTTTTTCCATCGCGCGGTCAGACGATGGCGACGTGCTCACCGGCGACGCGGGCGATTGGGTCATGCAGTATGCGCCGGGCGACTATGGCGTCGTGAAGGCGGCGCGCTTCGCGAAGGTTTATCGCGAAGTTTGAATGCGGTATGCAGGGGCGCGGCACGCAGGATTCAAGTTGCTGCCTTCGACGGGGATGGCCTCAACGAGCGTGCAGATCACGCGGAATTCGAATGCGAAGTGCATTAGCGTGGCATGCGGAATTCAAATCGCACGTATGCCGAAGACAGCCTCAACCAGGTTCAATAAATCCACGCAGACTTCGAATGCGAAATGCCAAGGCGTGGCATACAGAATTCAGATAGCCGCATCCGACGCGGACAGCCGCATAGCGCACGCACATCCGAGTGCAAGATGCGAAAGCGAACAGCCAACTCGCATCTGAATCGATCACCCGTTCCGCCCCACCTCGCTCAAATCTCGAATACAAAACGCAACCTGTCGGCATACAGAATACAACCTGCCCCTTCACGCGAAATCCTCTCCCATCTCGATTTCAAGCTGCCGCGGGACCGCCTCGCCATTCGCGTATGCTTCTTCCAGCGAACCCAGCGTCGCCTCCACATAGGCACGTAACACTGCATAGCTTCGAGCATGCATCCTCACCGGCATGGCTCGATATCGTGCCAGCGCGGCAGCATCGAAACGCACGTCGATGGCAATGCGCCGCGCCGTCGAACCGAAACGCATCGCGATGTAATGAATCGTCAGCGAGGTACGGCCTTCGTCGTCGAGGCGTTCGGCGAATTGCGTCTGCTCGGGGAAGAGATCGCTGATGACATGCGCAAGCATGTCGATGTCCGCGCTCGGGCAGTCGTATTGGTAGTCGTCCATGGATACTCGATGAATCAGGATTGGCGCGTGACTGCGGCGCGATAGTAGCGCACGAGCGCCACGGTGACGATCACGCCGAGCACGAGATACACGGCATCGGCGGCGGCGAGCGGAATCAGGCGCGCTTGAAAGAGCGCGGCCGGCATGCCGACGAGCGCGTGGGCCGCAATCAGCACGCCAAGCGCATGACGCGACCGTTCGCGCAGCATCTGCCACATCAGTGCCGAGAAGCCGAGTTGGAAGGCAAACGCACTCGCCCGCTCGACCACGAAGATAGCCGCCGACACAGGCGAGAGACTCATCAGCACCAAGTGAATACGCGCTACTGCATCGAGCGGCGCGCTTTCGAAATGCGCATCGAGCGTACCGTTGTTGGCCAGGATCGCATACACGATCCATTGCGCCTGTACGAGCACGCCGACGATCCACGCCTCCGCGCCACCATGTCCGATGCCGTAACCGAGCGCCGGACCGGGACGATCGAGCGCGCCGGGCTCGCGCGAGATGATCCACTTCATCGCCAGGAAGCGGCCCACTTCCTCGCACAGGCCCGCAGTGATGGCGCCATAGACTACGAAGACCGCGGGATTCATCAGCCACGCGGACGTGGCCGGATTGCCCAGCATGAAGCCATGTAGCGCGCGCTCGATCACCATGGCGAAAAGCGCAAACACGGCAATGCCGAGTATCGCCTCGCGCGGCACGAGCTGAAAACGCGGCCTCGCGAGCTTATACAACACAACCGGCAATGCAGCGATGATGAACGTGGCGAACCCCACGCACAGCAACGTCGATAGACTGACCATTCAGGTTCCTTGTGATGCTTCGTGTCTTGCTCTCGTCGTCGATGCGCGCACGACGAGTTCTCCCGGCAACAGACATTCGCGTGGCGGCATGACCGCGCCGCCGAGCCGCTCATGCAGAAACTCCACCGCGCGTCGGCCGATATCGTAAGTCGGCTGCCGCACCGTCGTCATGCCGGCGAGTTGCGCCCATTCGGAATCGTCGATGGACATCAACGCGACGCCCGCTTGCCAGTCCGCGCCGTATCGTTCCTTGAGATGCACCGCGACGCGCAAAGCCACCGGACCGTTCGCCGCGAACAAAGCGACGCGCCGGTTTGCCGCGCGCGCACCTTCGATGCGCCGATCGATTTCTTCGAGCGTGGATGCCGCATCGGCGAGATCGATCACGAGCGTCGCGCCGTTTGCAGCACGCGCGCTCACGCTTTCGCGAAACGCGGCCTCGCGCAAACGCCGCGAACTGACATGCGTGACGGGCTGCACGATGAAGAGCAATTCGTCGAAGCCTTCATCGATGAGATGTCCGGTTGCCAGTGCAACGGCCGCCGGATTGTCGAGCCCGACCATATCGGTAACGATGCCTTCCACCGAACGATCGACCAGCACGACCGGAATACCGCCTTGCGTGAAGCCTTGCAGCAACGCTTCCTTCACGCCGAGCGCATTCACGATCACGCCTTCGACGCGATACGTCGTAAGCAGTTGCAGATAACGCCGCTCCATGTCGACTTCATTGGCCGCGTGACAGATGAGCGGCATGTAGTTGAGCGCATGGCACGCGGCTTCCACGCCTTGCAGCACTTCGACGGAGTACGGATTGGTCAGGTCGGCGAGCAACATGCCGATCAGTCGATTGCGCCCGCGCTTCAGGCCGCGCGCCATCTGATTCGGTCGATAGTCCAGCCGCGCGATAGCCGCCTCTATACGCTCGCGCAAATCGGGCGACAACACGCCCGTCTCGCCGTTCAGATAACGCGAGATGCTGGTCTTGCCGGTGCCGGCTTCGCGCGCGACATCGGTGATGGTCGCGCGGCGCGCCCCGAAAACGCGCGGCCGGTTGCTTGAAGTGGGATCGTCGGACATGGTGGTCGTGATGGCTTGACGAACGCCCGACATCGGGCGAGCGGTATCGACATCGTTGTCGTTGGCCTCGGCATGCGCATGTTAGCGCATCGTGGCTGCCCGGCGATCCGATCCGCGTTCAGCGCTTGAGGACTTCGCGATTCACGATGTTCTGCGTGAGCGTGCCATCGAGCGCGCCGATGAGGTTCTCGGCGGCGTTGAGGTTCATCGCGTGACGCGTTTCATGCGTGGCCGAGCCGATGTGCGGCAACGCGACGACGTTCTTCAGCTTGAGCAAGGGCGAATCGACGGGCAGCGGTTCCTTGTCGAACACGTCGAGGCCTGCCGCGCGAATCGTGCCGTCTTTGAGAGCTTCGATGAGCGCCGCTTCATCGACGGTCGGTCCGCGTGATGCGTTGATGAGAATTGCGCTCTTCTTCATTTTCTTGAGCTGCGCCGCGCCGATGATATGACGCGTCTGAGCCGTGAGCGGCACTTGCAGAAGCACGAAGTCGGATTGCGCAAGGAGGTCGTCGAGTTCGACACGCTTCGCGCCGTAGTCCTTCTCTGCTTGCTCGTTGGAACTGCGATTCGTGTAAAGCACGTTCATGCGAAAGCCCAGCGACGCGCGTCTTGCCACCGCGCCACCAATGCGACCGAGCCCCACGATACCAAGCGTCTTGCCCTGCACATCCACGCCAAAACCTTCTTCGCCCAGGCTCGCTTTCCAGTTCCCTTCCTTGACCCATTCCGCGAGTTCGACCACGCGGCGCGCGCTGGCGAGGATCAACGCGAAGACCGTATCCGCGGTCGATTCGGTGAGCACGTCAGGCGTATGCGTGAGCACGATGCCGCGTTTGGTCAGGTCGTCGACATCGAATGCATCGAAGCCTACCGAGACCGTCGAAAGCGCCTTCAAACGCGTCGCGCCTTCGATCATCGCGGGCGTGATCTTCGCGCTCGCACCGATGGCGCCGTCGGCATCCTTGAGCGCCGCGACGAATGCATCATGATCGGCCGGATCGACATGTACGACATCCGCATGCTCGCGAAGGTACGCTTCGACATCGGATGGCAAGGACTTGTAGGCTACGATTTTCTTTCGGCTCATGGAGTTTTCAGACCTTTGCAGGCTCATGGTAAGAGTGGATGACGGCCGCTACGTTCATGCTTTCCATTAAAGCATAGACAGCAGCAGCGCTCTGGAGCTCTGGACATCACGACCCCACGGCGACGCGCGGACTCACCACCGCTGGCGGCTTTACGGCCAGCGTCAACGCCACGGCCACGAGCAAGGCCGCGCTCATGAAGACGTATGACGCAGCCGGCGATCCAGTGGCCCCGTTCAGGTATCCGACGACATAGGAACCCACGAACGAACCGAGCGCGCCCATGCTGTTGATGAGCGCCATGGCACCGCCCGCGACGTTCTTCGGCAGCAGTTCAGGCACGATCGCGAAGAACGGCCCATAAGGCGCATACATCGCCGCGCCTGCAATAACGAGCAAGACGTACGAAGCCCAGAAGTGGTTCGATCCAAGCAGATACGAACCCGCGAACGCCACCGCGCCGATCAGCAGGAATGGCCATACGAAGGCCTTGCGCGCCTGCAGTTTGTCGGAGGCCCAGGAAGCGAGCAGCATGGCGATGGTCGCGGCGAGATAAGGCACTGCGGAAAGCCAGCCCGTCTCGATCATGCCGAGCGTGGAGCCGCTCTTGAGGATGGACGGCAGCCAGAGTACGAAGCCATACACGCCGATGCTCCAGCAGAAGTATTGCGCGCACAGCTTGATGACAGCGGGAGACTTGAATGCCTCGCCATAGTTCTTCACCGGCTTGATCGCTGCTTGCTCGGCGCGCAAGGTGGCATCGAGATCGCTCTTTTCCGCGTCCGTGAGCCACGTCACCTGCGCGGGTTTGTCCTTCACGATGAACCACCAGATCACCGCCCACACCACCGCGGGCAAACCTTCGGCGATAAACATGTGCCGCCAGCCGAACGAATTCACGAGATAGCCCGAGACGACCGACATCCACAGCACTGTCACCGGATTGCCGAGAATCAGAAACGTATTCGCGCGTGAACGCTCCGACTTGGTGAACCAGTTCGCGATGAAGACGAGCATCGCGGGCATCACCGCCGCTTCGACGACACCGAGCACGAAGCGGATCGCCATCAGCGACGGTATGTTGCTCACCATGCCCGTCAGCGCGGCGCAACCGCCCCATAAAATCAGGCTCCAGAAGACGAGCTTCTTCACGCTGCGGCGTTCGGCGTAGATCGCGCCCGGAATCTGAAAGAAGAAGTAGCCGAGAAAGAACAACGCGCCGATCAGCGACGACAGTCCCTTGCTGATGCCCAGATCCTGATTGATGCCCGCCGCCGACGCAAAGCCATAGTTCGCGCGATCCAGATACGCAAGGCTATACGTGATGAAGACGATCGGCATGATCATCCACCAGCGGCGCACGGCGAGAGTCGGGGTTGAAGATGCTTGCATGGTTGTCTCCGAACACAGTTCGATTGAGTCTCTGAGGATCACGCGGCGTCGAGGGCAGCGCCCACATCCTGCGCTTCGAGCACGTCGAGCGCGGCGCGCGTGGGCAGGCCCTCGCTGTCGCCGATCACCTGAATCGCCAGCGCGCCGATGCGGTTGCCGCGCGCGATTGCATGCCGCACGTCGCGGCCTTCGAGCATCGCGCTCACTACGCCGACCGCGAAGCCATCGCCCGCGCCGACGGTATCCACGACCTTCGCGACGGGCACCGCGGGCACGATGCCGGCATCGCCATCGACGGTGCGAAAATACGCGCCGTATGCGCCCAGTTTCACGACCACGCCCTTCGCGCCCTGATCGAGATAAAACTTCGCGATGTCCTCGGGCTTCTCGTAGCCCGTCAGCGCCAACCCTTCGCTCACGCCCGGCAGCACCCAATCGGCAAGCGCCGCGAGCGCGTTGAGCGATTGCGCCATCGCGTCGCGCGACGGCCAGAGTGTCGGACGCAAATTCGGATCGAAGGAAATAGTCTTGCCTGCTGCACGCATTTCGCGGGCCATGTGGAAAGCCAGTTCACGCGAACTCGCGGAAATGGCCGGCGCCACGCCCGTCAGGTGCAGATGCCGCGCGTTGAGCACGTAATCAGCGGCGTAATCGTCAAGCGAAAGATGGCTTGCGGCCGAGCCCTTGCGGAAGTATTCGACTGCCGGATCGCTGCCGTCGTCGCACTTGCCCTTCAACTGGAAGCCGGTCGGATAGCGCTCGTCGATACTCACGCGGCGCGCATCGATGCCTTCGGCCGCGAGCACATCGAGCACGTATTGACCGAAGGAATCTCGCCCGACACGGCTCATCCAGCCCACCTTGAAGCCGAGCCGCGACAACCCGATAGCCACGTTCAGATCCGCGCCCGCGACGCGTTTGGTGAACTGGCCGACCTTTGCCAGATCGCCGGTTTCGGCGGCGACGAACATGGTCATCGCCTCGCCGTACGTAACGATGTCGAGGGCGTTTCGTTGTGATTGCATGCGGTACCTTGTATTCAAAATGCCGCGATACGCGCGACCTGAACGGCGGCGTCATCGGCGTCGAGAAAGGGATATTCGATTCCGCGCGGCACGTCACGCGGCAATTGCGCGAGGAGCGCGGCGAAGTGCGCATCGTCTTGCGACGGGGCTATGGCGAAACGTCGCGCGCCCTCGCCTGTCACTGCCTTGCAATGGATATAGGCCACGTGCGGCGCGAGACGCACGGCGGCATCGAGCGGGTCTTGATCCGGCCAGCGCCAGTTGCCAGTGTCGAAGGTCATCGCAAGCCCGTTTTGCGCCTGCGCGGGCAAAGCCGCGAACAACGCCTCGAACGCGCCGATCGTGCCGCCCGCCTTCAACTGGCCGTTTTCGGCGACCACCCGCGCTGGCGACGACGCCACCGCGTTCAGCAACCGATCGAGCGTTGCCGCATCGGTCGCCACGCCGCGTTCCGTGCCGCCCAATTGCAGCTTCACGATGCGCGCGCCCAGCGCATGCGCCTCGCCGATGGTCTGGGCGAGCGCACTGTCATCGAGAGCGCCATCGTCGCGAAACAAGGTTGCGGGCGTCGAGTGGACGGCCCACAAACCGAGTGTGCGGATGCGCGCGCCGAGACGCGAGAGCGCGTCGAAACTGGCATCGGATTCGTCGGCGAAAAGTTCGCGGCGCACTTCGAAACCCTGGGCGCCAGCGCGCGCGGCGGCTTCGGCGCAGACTGCGTGACCATCGGTGCGCACCGTGGCGGAGCCGAAGGCGCTGGCGACTACGACGACATCCGGGCGCATGCCGATTTTTGAAACATCAGATGAAATCACGCCTCTTTTCCATTGAAAACTGACAAAAACTAGCGGTGGAACCGGTTCCATTACAGCTGTTTGAAAAGGACGCCGTGGCGCCCCAATGAAGACGAATAGTGCTCTTGGCGGTGCGCGTTGTGCCATAGTGGAATTCCCTAGCCGAGAATCGAGGCGTCCTGGCAGAGTTCGAGAAAGCGCGCGGCGACACGCGAAGGCGTGTCGGCATGAGGAAGCAGGATCGAAAAGCGGCGCGTGAGCGGCGCCGGGCCGACGTGTACGCGTTGCAGCATGCCGTCCTCATGCCGGATCGACATTGCCGAGACGAAGCCGATACCCATGCCCGCCCGCACCGCTTCCTTGACGCCCTCGACGCCCGCGATTTCGAGCGCGACGCGCACGGCCACCTTGCCCTGTGCGAACGCGCGCTCGACGATCTGCCGCACGCCCGAGCCGCTTTCGCGCAGCACGAGCGGATAGCCGCCGATTTCATCGAGCGTGGCGTCTTGCCTTTCGGCGAGCGGGTGACCGCGCGGAACGATAGCCACGATCTCGTCGTCGCGCCAAGCGGTCACCGTAGTGCCCGACGGCAACTCGCCACTTGGCTGGCCTTCGATAAGCGCGATATCGAGCGAACCGAGCGCAGCGACGATTTCCGCCGTGTTCCCGTCGATGGTCGTCAGCGTCACGTCGGGATAGCGCTTGTGGAATGCGGCGATCAGATAAGGCAGCAGGTAGCTCGCGGGCGTCGTGCTCGCACCGATACGCAATGTGCCGCGCTCGAGCCCGCGCAACGCGTCCCGCAGCGCGTGTGCTTGCCGGAAGCTCTCGCGCACACGCTCCGCGTGGACGAGCAGCTGTTCGCCGGCTGCGGTCAGGCGAACGCCCCGGCCGTCGCGCAAATACAGCGATTCGCCGAATTCGTCCTGCAAAAGCCGAAGCTGCCCCGACACGGCAGGCTGCGACAAATGCAACGCAACAGCCGCGCGGCTGATGTTGCCGTGCTCGGCAACGGTGGCGAAGGTTATCAGCTGATCCGGGGTCATCTTGCAAAAATATCAGATCAACCGATACATTACATCCTAAATCACGATTTTTCATATGCATATGAGTGATTTAGGATTAGCACATCGCAACGCAATGTCAAAGGACGTCTCCATGTCCGCCGTACCCGCCGCACCGTCAATCGCCGAAGCATCGTCCGCGCGTGGGCAGCTAAACGGAATTCTTTTCGTCGCGCTGTTCGCGGCAGCCGTGACGCATCTGTCCGCGCTGCCGTTCATCGCTGGATTGGGCATCAGCCCGTTGATCGTCGGCATTGCCGCGGGGACGATCTACGGCAACGCGCTGCGCCACGGCATGCCCGAAAGCTGGGCGGCGGGCGTGAACTTCTCCGCGCGCAAATTGCTGCGCATCGCGGTGGCGCTCTTCGGGTTGCGCGTGAGTCTGCAAGAAATCGCGCACGTCGGGCTGTCGGGTTTCGCGGTATCTGTGCTGGTGGTCGTGAGTACGCTTGCCATCGGCACATGGTTCGGCATGAAGGTCATGAAGCTCGACCGCGATACCGCCTTGCTCACGGCCGCCGGCAGCGCCATCTGCGGCGCCGCGGCCGTGCTCGCGTTCGAATCGACCTTGCAATCGAAGCCCCACAAGAGCGCGATGGCCGTTGGCAGCGTGGTCCTGTTCGGCACGCTCTCCATGTTCCTCTATCCGCTCGCGATTCACGCAGGCTGGTTGCATCTCGACACGCTCGGCACGGGCCTTTTCTTCGGCGGCACGATTCACGAAGTCGCGCAGGTCGTTGGCGCGGCAAGCAACGTGAGCCCGGAAGCGGCGCATATCGCGACTATCGTGAAGATGACGCGCGTCATGTTGCTCGTGCCGGTCCTGCTCGTGGTCGGCTTCTGGATCAATCGCAAGCGTCATGATCAAAGCGCACAAAGCGGCACGGGCAAGCTCGCGGTGCCCTGGTTCGCCTTCGGCTTCCTCGCGCTCGTGGTGGTGAATTCGCTGCACGTGTTGCCCGCCAGCGCGACCAGCACGCTCAACACGCTCGATACCTTCGCGCTCACCATGGCGATGACCGCACTCGGCATGGAAACGCGCATCGCGCAGATTCGCGAAGCGGGTCCGCGTGCGATTGCAACCGGCGCGATTCTGTATGCATGGTTGATCGGCGGTGGACTTGCGATCACGTATGGTGTGGAGCGTCTTTTCGGCTGATCGTATCGATGCTGGACACAAAAGAGCCGTCGACTGAACCGACGGCTTTTTTGCATTCGAAGCCCGCTTTCGCGGCTTACGCGTGCTTCAACGCTTGTTCGAAATCGGCGATGAGATCGTCGATATCCTCGATACCCAGCGACAAGCGCAGCATGCCGTCCGAAATGCCCATTGCGCGGCGTACGTCCGGACCGGCTTCGTGGAAGATGGTCGGTGCAACGGGGATGATGAGCGTGCGTGTATCGCCGAGACCGGTCGCCTTGATCGGGATCTGCAGCGCGTTGACGAAGTCGATCATGCGTTCGGGATGGCGCAACTCGAATGACAAGAGCCACGAGCCGTTTTTGAACAGACTCTTCGCGACTTCATATTGCGGATGACTCGGCAAACCCGGATAAAGCACGCGACCCACCGCTTCGTGTTTCTCCAGGAACTGCGCCAGTGCGAGCGCGTTATCGCTGCTCTTGCCGACTCGCAACGCCAACGTCTCCGCGCCTAGCGCAATCTGATGCGCCTGCTCGGACGACAACGCCGCGCCCATGTCGCGCAAACCCTTCTTGCGAATTTGCAGAAGCCCTTGCTCCTTCGCGGGCGAGCGCCGGTAGTCATCGGCGATATTCGGGTACGTGCTCCAGTCGAAGACGCCCGTGTCCGTGACCGCACCGCCGAGCGCCGCGCCGTGTCCCGCAATCGTCTTTGTCAGCGAGTTGACGACGAGGCTCGCGCCGACATCCTTCGGCCTGAAAAGCGCCGCAGACGTGATGGTGTTATCGACGACATAAGCGAGCCCGCGTTCGCGACACAGTTCGCCGATACCTTTCAAATCCGGGATCTGCGTGCCCGGATTCGCGATGGTCTCGACGAACACCATGCGCGTGTTGGCCTTGAGCGCGTTGGCGACGTTAGCGACATCGCCTGCATCGACCACCGTCACTTCGATGCCGAGCGCGCGCAGCGTGCCGAACACGCTATTGGTATTGCCGAAGACGAACTGGCTCGACACGAGATGATCGCCCGCGCGCAGAAGCGTGAGAAACACCGCGCAGATTGCGCCCATGCCGGTGCTGAAGCAGATGGAACCCGCGCCGCCTTCGAGCTTCGTGATCTTGCGCTCGAGCGCCGCAGTGGTCGGCGTGCCCTGACGAGCATAGTTGAACCCGCCCTTCTTCGTGCCTTGAAACACGCCGATGAGATCTTCCACGCGTTCGAAGCCATACTGAACCGACGTATGGATGGGTTGACGCACGCCGCCATGCTCGACGCCCGCGTCACGATCGCCGTGTACGATGCCAGTGGTGAAGCCTTGCTTGTCCATCTTCTCTCCGCTTCGAAGTCGTTCGCTCTCTGACGGGCATCGCGAGTCAGCCCTCGAGCAAAGGCTTCATTTTACATCGCGGCCCGCGCCGCCACGGCCCCAGGCGGGTACGCGTGTTGCTCGCCTGAACACTCGTTCGCGTGCTCGACCGCGCGGCAAGCAGCACGCGATTAACTTGCCAACCCAAGCATCCGCCGCGCATGGCGTCAAAAGCACGGCACGTTTGACAAGGAGCCCACGCATGGCTTACGAACTCTATTACTGGGACGGATTGCAAGGCCGGGGCGAATATGTGCGCCTCGCGCTCGAAGACGCGGGCGCCGAATACATCGATGTCGCGCGTTCGAAGAAAGGCATGGACGCGATGATGAAGCTCCTCGGCAGCAAGACCGAGCCGCACATTCCGTTCGCGCCGCCGTTTCTGAAGGACGGCAATCTGATCGTGCCGCATGTCGCGAATATCCTGCTGTATCTCGGCCCGAAGCTAAAGCTCGCGCCGAAGGACGAAGGCTTGCGCTACGTAGCCCATGGCTTGCAGTTGACCATCGCGGATATCGTCGCGGAAGTGCATGACACGCATCATCCGCTCGCGACCGATCTCTATTACGAAGACCAGAAAGAAGCCGCGAAAACGCGCTCGAAAAATTTCCTGGACCAGCGCGTGCCCAAATTCATGGGTTATTTCGAGCGCGTGCTGAAGCAGAATCCGCACGGCGACACACAAATGGTCGGCGACACGACGACCTACGTCGATCTCTCCGTCTTTCAACTCGTCGATGGCCTGCACTACGCCTTCCCGCGCGCGATGAAGACCTTCGGCAAGCACTATCCGCGTGTCGCGGCGCTGCATGACGCCGTGCTGCAACGGTCCAATATCGCCGCTTATGTCGATTCGGAACGGCGCATCCCGTTCAACGAATCCGGCATTTTCAGGCACTATCCCGAACTCGATCAGGACGCGAAGTAAGACGCGTCACTGAGTTCACTGATCGCCTCAACGAAACAAGGAGCCAGCATGATCGAAACGATTCCCTCCTTCGGCCTCGGCACATTCCGTGTCGATGCCGCGAAGACCACCGAAGCCGTCAGAAGCGCATTGCAGATCGGCTTTCGTCATATCGACACCGCGCAGTTCTACAACAACGAAGCCGCCGTCGGCGCGGGCGTGCGCGAGTCAGGCATTCCGCGCGAAGACGTCTGGGTGACGACGAAAGTCTGGTGGGACCGGCTGCAGCACGACAAGCTGATCGCGAGTCTCAAGGACAGTCACGAAAAGCTCGATATCGGCACGATCGATCTCGCGCTCGTGCATTGGCCGTCGCCCGAGGGCGCGGTGCCTATCGCCGAAACGCTTGGCGCGTTTCAGGAAGCGCAGAAGCTCGGCCTCATCCGTCATTACGGCGTGTCGAACTTCACCGCGCCGCTGCTCGAACAAGCACTCGAGGCGCCGGGCGGCAAGGAGATCGTGACGAACCAGATCGAAGTGAGCCCGTTCCTCGCGAACCGCGCGTTGGTCGAAGCCACCCAACGGCTCGGCGTGAAAGTGACCGCCTATATGCCGCTCGGCGAAGGCCGCGCGCATAACGACATGACCATCAAGGCCATCGCGAAGAAGCACGGCGCGACGCCCGCGCAAGTTACCTTCGCATGGCTTTTGGCGCGCGATATCGTGGTGCTGTCGGCATCGACGAATCCGGAGCATCAACAGATCAACTGGGATGCGCAAAAGCTCGAGCTCGACGCCGACGACATCGCGAAGATCGACAAGCTCGACGAAGGCAAGCGCAACGCGAATCCTTCGTTCGCGCCGAAGTGGTGAGCGCGTAGACCGAAGCGCTGGATGCATCACTTGAAAAGCCTGGCTGTCTTCGATAGCCGGGCTTTTTTTCGCGCGCTCGAAAGTGGACGGATGATGCGCAATGCTATCCTTGCGTCGGCCTTATTCCATTTGCTTCTAAGCTTTCCACGATAATCCGTGCTTTCGTTCCTGCTTCGGCTGCGCACGCGCGCTCAACAACTCTTCCGTTTGTCGGATGCGCACACCATGCTCATCTGGGCAGTCGTCGTCGGCGTTGCGGGCGCGTTCGCGACATCGGCGTTTCGTGAAGGCATCGATTCGCTGCAACGGGCGTTCGGCGGCGAACCCGGCAACTTCGTCAAGATGGCCGAAAGCCTGCCGTGGCCGCTGCGTATCGTGTTGCCAGCGGCGGGCGGGCTCATCGCGGGCTTCTGTTTGATCGTCGCACGGGTTCGTCAAGACAAGCACGCGAACACGGATTACATGGAAGCGGTGACCATCGGCGATGGCGTCGTGCCCGTGTGGCAAAGCATCTGGCGCAGCCTGTCGTCGCTTTTCACGATCACGAGCGGCGGCTCCATCGGCCGCGAAGGGTCGATGGTGCAGCTCGCCGCGCTCGCTTCATCGCTTATCGGACGCTGGGTCCACTTCGATCCGCCGCGCCTGCGACTGCTCGTGGCGTGCGGCGCGGCGGCCGGGATCACCTCCGCATACAACGCGCCGATCGCGGGCGCGTTCTTCGTCACCGAAATCGTGCTGGGCTCCATCGTCATGGAGAGCTTCGGGCCGATCGTCGTGTCGTCGGTCGTCGCCAACATCACGATGCGCGAGTTCGCCGGGTATCGGCCGCCTTACCAGATGCCGGTGTTTCCGCCCATCGCGGGCCTCGAAGTGCTGCTCTTCGTCGTGCTCGGTTTGCTGTGCGGCGCGCTCGCGCCACACTTCCTGCGGCTGCTCGCAGAGTCGCGCAAGCGCTTTGCGAAGTTGCCGCTGCCCTTGCCGATTCGTCTCGCGCTCGGCGGACTGATCGTCGGCGTCATTTCGATCTGGTGGCCCGAAGTCTGGGGCAACGGTTATGAAGTGGTGAACTCGCTTCTGCATCAGCCGTGGACGTGGTCCGCGCTCTTGCTGGTGCTCGTCTTCAAGCTCCTCGCCACCGCGGCGACGGCCGGCTCGGGCGCGGTAGGCGGTATCTTCACGCCCACGCTTTTCGTCGGCGCCGTGCTCGGCTGTCTCTTCGGTCTCGGCGTTCACGCCATCTGGCCGCATACGACTTCACAGCCATTCGCCTACGCCATGGTGGGCATGGGCGCGTTTCTCGCCGCGGCCACGCACGCGCCGCTCATGGCGATCCTCATGATCTTCGAGATGACGCTGTCGTACTCGGTGGTGTTGCCGCTCATGCTTTCGTGCGTGGTGGCATATTTCATTGCCCGAACCTCCGAGCAGACGTCGATGTACGAAGTCACCCTGCGTCGCACGCGCGAAGAGAAGGAGCGTCTGCGCCTCGCGGCCACGCAGATGCGCGAACTCGTCAAGCCGCCCGATACCGTCGTCCCGCTCGATGCAAACGTGAACGACATGACGCGCGTGTTCCTCGAATATCCCGTGAAGTATCTGTATGTCGTGGATGACGCGGGGCGCTTTCGCGGTGTGGTCGCACTCAAGGACATCACGTCCGATCTTCTCGACAAGCAAGACACATCCGCGCGTACCGCCGCCGATTACCTCCAGCCGCAATTCGACGTGCTCACACCCGACATGTCGCTCGGCGAAGCACTGCAGCACTTCCTCGCGTTTCAGGGCGAGCGGCTTCCTGTCATCGAAAAAAAGAGCGAGCCGCTGCTGCTCGGTGTCGTGTACAAAACCTCTCTTCTCGACGCATACTTCCGTCTGAATCCGACCCAGCGCTGAAAGTGCGCGGCTGTGCAATTTCGCGGCGCATGCCGATCCGCAGCGCTGGGTGGAAGCGGATTATTCATAAGTTAGAAATCACGCGAAGTGTTTGCGCGCGAGCACCGCTCGTTGCGCCCGTGCGAGGTCTGCTTCATTGGCATGCACGCACGAACGGTGCGTGAGGGACGTATCGGCATAGGCTTTGCTTGATGCTTCTCGCTGCCTACGTGAGGAGGGGTTGCCCGATGAAGACCTCAACGTTGTTGACGATGGCATTGGTTTCGGCGTCGTGTTACGCCGCGCCTCTGCACACGAGTTCGACTGACGATTCGGCCGTAGTGGCCGCAACGCGCGCTGCCTTGCGTGTGAACGCCGGGCCGGTCGCGCCGCCCGCGCCCGAAATCGCGGCAGATAGTCTCGACCACGCGCACTGGCGTCATGTGCCGCTGCCGAAATCGCGTACGCCGAGTCACGGTATGGCAAGCCAGACCATTCAGGTACAGACCTGAAGCGCTCACTTCTTCATCTACAGGAATTCCATGTCGGATACACCCGGAACTCAGAGCCTGAACGACGAACCCATCGACGATGAAATCGCCGAAGTCCTGCGTTATGCCACGTTCCCAGCCAACAAGGACGCACTAGTGAATGCCGCGCGCGAAGCCGGTGTCAGCAACGATGTGATCGCTGTTTTCGATGGTCTGCCCGAGCAAGACTATAAGGATGCGAATTCCGTCGAGCAGTTGCTCGGAAGCAATGGCGGTCCGGGAATCTCGGTCTAGGAAGGGCGTCTCAAAGAGCCGAAGTTGTCCCCAGCAATTGGGGACCACCCTGTTGAAAACCCGCTGTGAACTCGTCTAAGCATTTGACGCGCAACGAAAAACACCCTGCGCTTCAAGTCGCGCCAACCTGCCCGCGCCCTCTGCATAACTTATCCCCCGCAAACGGGGAAATGCCTGTGGAAAAGCGCTTGGCGACTCAGCTAATTTCTTGATTCTGTTCGCAAAACGCCGTGCGTCGCGGATCAGGTCATGCTCTACGTGTCAAACGAATAGCTCGATCCTTGCCCGACTTGTCCACAGATTCTGTGGACAAGCCTGTGCAGTACGTTGCTCTTAGCTTCCGCGATACTGCGCCGCACTGGCCGGCGCGGCCGGCACGGCCTTCTTCGCCGGCGGCTTGGAAGCCGAGCCCGCGGCCGCACCCGACGACATATAAGCCGGCGCCGCCTTGGTCGTTTGCTTCTGTCCGGCAGGCGGCGCTGTTGGCGCATTGCGCATGTCGGCCAGCATCTGCGCGCACGGCAACGGCTTGTTGTTGCTCGGCTGGATCAGCGGGATCAACGCGGCAAACGGGTTGATGAGTCCAAGACCGACCATCGCACCGCCGCGCACCGCCAACGCGCCGACATTCACGCCAACCTTCGGGTCCTTGAACGTGCCCTTCACATACAGCGGCGAACGCAACGAAAAGATGCGGAAGCCCTTCGTATGCGGATGAATCCCCAGATCCATCTGTTCGCTCTTCAGATTGATGTTGCCGTCGACGTTGATGACCGCGTCGTCGGTATCGAGTGCGAATACGCGCGAGTCGAGCACGCCATCCGTGACGACGAAATCGGTCGCGGCGCAGTTGATGTTCACATCGCGCTTGCCGAAGAGCTTCTCGTAGACGACGTTCGCCACGTTCAGGCCCGCCGCTTCCATGTACAGCCGGGCTCACGGTGCCCTGCGTCACGAGCGCCTTGATCTCGCCGTTGGACGTTGCAGCGAGCGCGGCGGGCGAATTGCCGGTGGCGGACAACGCCGCGTCGCCGTTCACTTCACCGAGCGCGGATTGCATGGTTTTCACGGTCGGGAACAGCTGCTTGAGCTTTAGATGCCGCGCCTCCGCCGACACGCGTCCCTTAAGAGGCGCCGCACTGCCATCCAGATGAATGTTCGACGAGAACGCGCCGCCCGCCACGCCGAACTTGAGCGGTTCGAATGACAGCACGCCATCCTTCATCACGACGTGCGTATAGAGATCCGTGATCGGCAGGTCGGGGTCCTTGATGATGCGCTGACCGGTGAACTTCACGTCGGCATCGATGGCCTTCCAGCGATCGGTTTTAAACTCCTCGGTCGGCAACGCCTTCGCCGACGGCTGCTTTTCCGTCTCGCCGCGCTTGGCTTTGCTCGCGTTCGAATCCGCACCGATGATCGGCGCGAGGTCCGCGAAACGCAGCAGATGCGACACGAGTTCGCCCTGAAGCAGCGGTCGCGGCTTCCTGCCCGCATAGACGAGCGAGCCGTTGATGTCGCTGCCACCCACGCGGCCCGTGAAGTTCTCGTAGTGGAACACGTTGCCGTCTTCCTTGAACTGACCGGTGAGGCGCCCTTCCGTGGCGAAAGGCGGCGTTTCCGGCAGCGTCACGCCCGTGAACGGATACAGATGCGCCATGCTGACCGCCTGAATCCACAGCCGCAGATCGAGCGCCGCGAGATGCGCGGGATCGGTCACGGTGCCGACGAACGCGATATGCGTGTCACCCAGGCGCACATCGGCCTGAACGGGGAACGGGCGCGCCGCGTCCTGCACCGCGAGCACGCCGCCGAGTTTGCCGTCGCCGGAAACCCTGCCGCCGTTGTAGGTGCCCTTGACCGTCCAGCCGAAGGCATACGGCGGAATCGGCGGCTTCACGCCTTCTTTCGTCGTGATGCTCTGATTGGCCGACGTACTCGCCGGATTCGGCGCCGATGCATTCGCCGCCGCAGCCGCGGATGCAGCCGAAGCTGCGGACGCCTCCGAAGCCGCCGCTGCATCCGTCTGCTTTTCCAGTTTGGCCGCGCCGCTTTTGCCGACCATCTCCGCCGACGATTTGCTCGACGCCTCTTGTTGCTGCTTCATCACTTCGCCGATCGGCACGGCCTGGCCGAGCGTATCGATATCGACCTGCATCTCGGCCTTGGTCACTTCGTCGTGCACGCCGACCTTGCCTTTTGCAAGCGAGATATCGCCGAGCTTGAGATTCCACGTCGAAGGTTCGGTGGACTGCTTGAACTTGAACGTCCAGTTGTTGCGGTTGTCCTTGAGCCGCTCGACATCGATGGAAGGATTCACCAGATTGATCGCGGGAATGACGATGTCGTGCGCGAGCAGCGGCAGCACGGCCACCTGAAAGTCGATTTCGTCGAGCGTGGCGAAATACTGGTTGCGCGCCCAGTCCGGGTTCGCGACGGTGATCTTTTCAGCCGAGAAGCGCGGCCACGGCACCCAGCGTTTCCAGCCCGTTTCGTTAGGCGGACGGCGCCAGCCCACCTTCAGGTCGCCGGTAATATGAAACTGCCGCCCAATAGCTTGCGAGACTTTGTCATCGACCCACGGCCTCAGGCGATTCCAGTCGAACGTCAGGAAAATAACCACGATCACCGCTATCAGTACCGCCAGAACGGCAAAAAACCATGCGACGATCTTTCCGATTTTTCTGCTCGTGCGGGCCTGCGCCATGACCTCTCCATCCATTTTTTCTGATTGTGTGTGGCGCAGCACAGAGTGTGCCCGCGTGACGGTCGACGTGTGTCATGAGCGCCGCATGTCATGGGCAACGCCCGGCCTTTTCCGTAAGATGACGGCTCGATAAATGCCCCACGAGGTCCGATGCCTTCTTCACTCGTCGCAACCGTTGGCGTCGCACGGCGCGATACCGCGCGCGGCACCGTCCTTTTGCATCCCACGGATTTCGTGCTGAGCGAAGGCGAGCGCGCCGCGATCACAGGACCGTCGGGATCGGGCAAGAGCGTCTTTTTGCGTACCCTCGCGCTGCTCGATGCCTGCGACGAGGGTTACGTGACTTGGCGCGGCGAGCGTATCGCGCGCGCGGGCATTCCGGCTTATCGACGACGCGTGGCCTACATCGCTCAACGGCCCGCGATGCTGGACGGAAGTGTCGAGGACAACCTGCGTTATCCGTACACACTCAAGGCTTATCGCGATGCCCGTTTCGATCGCGCGATGGCCACGCAACTTGCGGAAGCGGCGGGACGCGGCGCGGACTTTCTCGACAAGGCCGCAAGCGAGTTGTCCGGCGGTGAGGCGCAGATCGCCGCGCTCGTGCGTGTACTGCAACTCGCGCCCGACGTGCTGCTGCTCGACGAGCCCACGGCATCGCTCGATCCGGCTTCGGCGCGCTCGATCGAAGCGCTGGTCAGCGCGTGGTTCGAATCGGCGGACAAAGCGGATGACAAACCGGGCAACAAGCGCGGGAGCATCTGGGTATCGCACGACCCCGAACAGGCTGCGCGCGTGGCCACGCGTCATTTGTCGATGAACGCGGGCGTCCTCACCGAAGCGAGCGCGCCATGAACGGTTATCAAAACCTCAGTCTCCTCGATATCGCGCTTGCGGCGGCGCTGATCGTGGTGAACGGCGCGTTGTCGGTCGCGCTCAATCTCGGGCTCGAACGCAAGCTCGCGATCGCGGCCATACGCACCGTCGTTCAATTGCTGCTGATAGGCTATGTGCTCGGCTGGGTGTTTGCCTTCAGCCGGTGGTATGTCGTGCTGCCGCTCATGGCGTTGATGACCATCATCGCGGGATTGTCCGCTTCGAATCGCGGACGGCGCACCTACACCGGACAACGCGCCGACAGCATCGTGTCGATCTGGGCGAGTTCGTGGCTGATCTGCGCATTCGGGCTGTTCGTCGTGATCCGCATTCATCCGTGGTACGAGCCGCAATACGCCATACCCATTCTCGGCATGATTCTCGGCAATACGCTCACAGGCGTGTCGCTCGGCATCGAACGCATGACGGAGGAACTGACCGCCGGACGCGCGGCCGTGGAGATGTCGCTCGCATTAGGCGCGACGCGCTGGGAAGCCGCGCAAGGGCCCGCGCGGCAGGCCGTGCGCGCGGGCATGATTCCTACGCTCAACCAGATGACCGTCGTGGGCCTCGTCAGTCTGCCGGGGATGATGACCGGTCAGGTGCTGGCGGGACAATCGCCATTGCAGGCGGTGCGCTATCAGATCGTCATCATGTTTCTGATCGCCGCGGCTTCGGCGCTCGGCGTGGTCGGCGCAGTCGTGTTGACGTATCGGCGGCTGTTCTCGCCGGATCACCGCTTCATGGCCGCGAAGCTCGTGGAGAGGAAGGCGAAGAAGCGCTCTGCCTGAAGCGCTTCCTTTTCGCGTCACGCTCCGCGGTATGCCCGCTCCAGTTCGTCGAGGTCGAGCTTCACCATCGTTCTCATCGAGGTCATCGTGCGGTTGGCCTTGTCCGGGTCGGGGTCCTGCAGCATCTTGAGCAGCTTTCTCGGCGCGATCTGCCACGTCACGCCGAAACGGTCCGTGAGCCAGCCGCAGGCCATCGCCTGGCCGCCTTCGAGAAGCTTGTCCCAGTAGCGGTCGATCTCGGTCTGACTGTCGCATTTGACGAACAACGACAGGGCGGGCGTGAACTTGAATTCTGGGCCGCCGTTGAGCGCCATGATGTCTTCGCCTTCCAACTGGAACAGAATGGCGAGCACGCTGCCCGGCGTGCCCGGACTGGCCTCGTTATGCAGCATGGTTTCAACCATGCGTGCGTCCTTGAACACGCTCAGATAGAAATCGACGGCCTCCTGCGCGTTGCCGTCGAACCATAGGCATGGCGATATCTTGTTCATGAGTCTCTCCTTGAAAGGCGCGTTATTCGCGCGGCGCGGTCATCGCCTTTTGCATGTCCTCGGGGCTCACGTCGCGTACGTGCGATGCCAACGACCACTGATGCCCGAACGGGTCGACGAGCCGGCCGTAACGGTCGCCCCAGAACATCTGGGCAACCGGCATGGTGACTTCGGCGCCGGCATTGATGGCCTGCGTGAACGTGGCATCGACATCTTCGACATAAAGGTGGATGGTCACCGGCGACCCTTTGATCGCCTTCGGGCCGAGCATGCCGAAGGTCGGGTTCTCGTCGACGAGCATCAGCACCGAATCGCCGATCTTGACCATGGCATGCATGAGCTTGCCGTCCGGTCCGGGCAGACGGCCCAGTTCGACGGCGTTGAAGGCGCGCACGTAGAAGTCGATCGCCTCCGCCGCGCCCGCGCACGTGAGGTGCGGGGTCAGCGAACGCATGCCAGGCGGAATGGGGTTGACGGCGGGTGTGGACATGGCTGGCTCCGTAGAAGTGACGAGACGCGCCGGGAATCGGCGCCGCTCTCCTACCCTACAACGTGCAAGCCAGGCGTCAATCGACATCGATCCGGACTTCGGCCGGATTTTTTTGCAGCTCAGGCGTCCGGCGTTTCGGCCAGCGTCTGAATGAGCCCTTCGAGCCGCGAAAAGTTGACGGGCTTCGTCAGATGATCCCGAAAACCTGCTTCCCGGCAACGTCGAATGTCTTCGTCCATGCCGTAGCCCGTAATGGCCACGGCGGGCTTGTCGGGCTGCAGCTCGCGCCACGCGCGCGCGATGTCGAGACCGGTGCCATCCGGCAAGCCGATGTCGCTCACGAGAAGATCGAACGACGCCTCTTTCGCGCGTTCGAGCGCAACTGCCACCGTGCTGGCGACAGTAACGACGTGACCGAGCATCTCCAGCACTTCCGCCATCGCCGATGAAGTCTGCTCGTTGTCCTCGACGAGCAATACGCGCAGCGAACGGCCGTGTTCGTGCCGCTTTGCCTCGACGAGCGGCTCGGCCTCGTGCTGCGGCTCCATTTTCGCGAGCGGCAACGTGAGCGTGAAACGCGCGCCCGCATCGCGGCCTTCGCTGTAGGCCGAGAGCGTGCCGCCATGCTTCTGCGCGAGCGTGCTGGCGATAGCCAGGCCCAAGCCCAGCCCGCCGAAGGAACGCGTGATGGAATCGTCGGCCTGTTCGAACGCGGAAAAAATGCGCGGCAATGCTTCGGCGCTGATGCCGATGCCGCTATCCGTCACCGATACCGCGATGGTCGCGCGATCCGGATTCCACGTCCGTACTTCGAGCCGCCCGCCCGCCGGGGTGAACTTCACCGCGTTCTTCATCAGGTTCCAGACGATCTGCTGAAGGCGCGCGGCATCGCCGAAAACGACGAACTGGTGCGCGTCGAAGCGCGTGTCGAGCGTGAGATTCTTCGCGCGCATGTCGGCTTCCGACATGTCGAGCGCGCTCGTGAGCAAGGTATCGAGCGCGACGCTCGCGAAATTCAGACTCAGCTTGCCGCGCGCGATGCTCGTCAGATCGAGCAGATCGTCGATCAGACGCGCCTCCAGTTCCACATTGCGGCGAATCAGTTCAAGCGTGGGATGCGCCTCGTGCGACAGCGAATGCTTCATTTCGAGCAGACGCACGGCGGCGAGAATCGGCGTGAGCGGCGTGCGCAATTCATGCGACAGCACCGCCAGGAAATGGTCTTTCGCGCGATTCGCGGATTCCGCCTGATCCTTGGCGAGCCGCAAGGCATCGGCGGCCATGTGCGCGTCGGTGGCGTCGCGCACGATCTTCGAGAAGCCGATCAGTTCGTCGTTTTCCGTGCGGATGGCCGTGGTCACGCCCGAGGCGAAGAACGAGTGGCCGTCCTTGCGCCACAGCCAGCGGTCGTCGCTGGCGCTGCCCTCGCGCCGCGCGATGTCGAGTTCGTCCTCGAATACGCCGGTTTCGCGGTCTTCCTGGTTATAGAAGATGCTCGCGCTCTGGCCGAGCACGTCTTGCGCCGGAAAGCCGAGAATGCGCTCCGACGCCGCGTTCCACGTGCGAATGCGCCCTTCCGGGTCGAGCGTGATGACGGCGTAGTCCTTCAGCGCGTCGATCAGCATGCGAAAGTGCGTCTCCGTCTCGCGCAGCGCGCGCTCCACCGCAATGCGTTGCGCACGCTCGTCGCTCTCGCGCATGGCGCGGCGCACCACCGCGGGCAGCCGTTGCAGACGCTGCTTCAGCACATAGTCGGTCGCGCCGCGTTTGAGCATGTCGACGGCGTGTTCTTCGCCGAGCAGCCCGGACACGAAGATGAACGGGGTATCCGGCGCGCGCTCGCTCGCGATGCTCAGCGCCTCGATGCCGGAGAACGTGGGCATGACGAAGTCCGCGAGAATCACGTCGAAGCGCTTGGCGGCGAGCTCCGCGATGAAGTTCGCCGAGTCGTAGACGATGGACGCATCCACCGCGTAATCGGCGCGCTCGAGCTGAGCGATGGTCAGCTCCGCATCGAGTGCGTTGTCTTCCACGAGAAGCAGATGCAGGGGCTGCATGGTCTAGGCGGCCTCGCGAGAAAACGCGCGGCGGCGCACGATGCGGTCGATATTGGCAGTCACGAAGTTCACGAGGTTCACGTCGGTCATTGCGCGGACGGCGGTCGGCGAAAGCGCGTGGAACCCGGCGGCGGCTCGTTGAGCACGGCCCAGAACACGCCGAGATCGCTGATCGCCTCGACGAATTCCGCGAACTCCACGGGCTTGACTACATAAGCATTGACGCCGAGTTCATAGCTGCGCACGAGGTCCTGCTCTTCGCGCGAGGACGTGAGCATGACGACCGGCACGCTTTTCAGAACCGGGGTCGAGCGGATCGTGTCGAGCACTTCGAGCCCGTCGATTTTCGGCAGTTTCAAGTCGAGCAAAATGACGGCGGGATTGCCCGGCGTGCGCTCCCTCCAGTCGCCTTCGCAAGTGAGATAGTCGATAGCTTCCTGACCGTCGCGCGCGATGATCACTTCGTTCGCAAGCTGGCTTTTGTCCAGCGCCACGAGCGTGAGTTCGAGGTCGTTCGGATTGTCTTCGACAAGCAAAATCGGTTTAAGCATGGTCTGGTATTGACGCTGATATTCAGGTTCCCGACGGCGCGCCGGAACCCAGGCGGACGCCTTCGCGGCCCGTGACATGTCGAAACACGACCGGCAGGGAGAAATAGAATACCGCGCCTTCTCCGAGCCGCCCTTCCGCCCACGTGCGTCCCTCGTGCCGTTCGATGATCCGCCGCACGTTGGCGAGGCCGATACCCGTGCCCTCGAACTCCTCCGCGCGGTGCAGCCGCTGGAACACGCCGAACAGCTTGGCTCCATATTTCATGTCGAAGCCGACGCCATTGTCCCGTACGCCGACGATGTACTCGTCGCCGCTTTTCTGGGCGAATATCTCGATTTTCGCCGATTCTCGCGTTCTCGTATATTTCACCGCGTTCGAAATGAGGTTGCGCAGCGCCAGTTGCAGGAAGGCGGCGTCGCCCGTGATGCGCGGCAGATCGCCGATAACCCACTCGATCCGGCGCTCGGAGGCATCCATTTCGAACTCCCGCACGATCACGCCGACGAGCTGGTTCAGGTCGACCGGAGCGGGTCTGAGCGCCGCGCGGCCCATCTGCGAGAAGGTCAGAAGATCGTCGACGAGCGTGCCCGCGAAGCGCGCCGAATCCAGCATGTTGTTCAAAAACCGCCGGCTCTTTTCCGACATGCGCTCGCCTTCCAGTTCGCGCAGCAGGTCGCCGTAACCCGCGATATGGCGCAGCGGCGCGCGCAAGTCGTGCGATACCGAATACGAAAACGCTTCGAGTTCCTTGTTCGCGCGTGCGAGTTCGGTCGCGAGTTCCGCGCGTTCCTCGGCACGGCGCAGCACGATATTCAGAAGCGCGCCGCGCAATTCGTTGGCGATTTCGATCTCGCCCTGACGCCACATGGCGGAATGCCCGCGCACCGTTTCGAGCCAGGGACTGAAGCTCGTGCGTGGGGCGCTGGCGCCTTCCGCGTCGCGAATCTTGACCGGCTCGCCCGCCCACTTGATGGTCTGCATAACCTCGGGGCGAAACCACAGCAAATAGTTGCGGAAGATCTGCGATACCGGCACGGCGAGCACGCCGCACGCCTTGTCCTCGTGCGCCTTGGCGGGCGGCCATTCGCGCGCGAGCGAGTCGCTTGCCCACACGCCCGTGGTGTTTTCCGCGAGCCAGTGCGTGAGCGCGCGCACCGTGTCTTCATCGGGCGTCGCGCCCATGAGCGTGACGTTTTCATCGAAGACGATAGCCGCGCCCGCCGAACGCGCGAAGCCCAGCACGTCGTTCGGCGCCGCCTGCAAGCCGGCCACGAAATTGGTGTGCTCGCCCATTGCGCTGACGAGACGGCCCATCGTGCGACGCAGCCCGGCGAGATATTCGCCCTCGGCGCGCTCTTCCTTTGCCTCGATCTGCAGCGACAGCATGTGCCCCAGATGTTCGACCGCCAGCCGCGTATTGAACGACACGATGCGCGGATCGTGATCGTGACAGGAAATGAGGCCCCACAAGCGCCCGCGCACGACAATCGATACCGACATCGACGCATGCGTGTTCATGTTGCGCATGTATTCCAGATGCACGGGCGAGAAGCTGCGCAGCGTGGCGTAAGTGAGGTCAGTCGGGCGGCCGGTCAGCGGATTGAGCGCCGGCACGAGGCGCGCGGGGCGATAGTTCACATCGGCGACGAGGCGAATCCGGTGCCGCATATACAGCGCGCGCGCCTGACGCGGAATGTCGGAAGCCGGAAAGAACTGATGCAGAAAGGACGCGTAGCTTTCGTCGCGATTTTCCGCGAGCACATGACTGCGGCCTTCCTCATCGAAGCTGTAAAGCATGACGCGACCGAAGCCGGTGATCGCGCGGACTTCCTGCACGGCGAGTTCCGCGAGTTCCTGCACGGTGCCGGCATCCTGCAAACCGCGTGCGAACGTGCGCACGAGCGGATACATGGACGCGAAAGCGGCGTCGCCGATTGCAGCCGTTTCCATCTCGACGATGAGCGCGCCTTCATGGCGATGCACCGTGACATCCAGGCGCACGGAAGCGTGGTCCGCTTTGGCGGCATCCACCGGGCCGACGTAAAGCGGCGCGTCGTCGATCTCCGCCGTCGCGGCGGCTTTCGCAATGCGCTTGGCGCCCACATCGCCCAGCACTGTTTCGAGCGATTCGCCAGGCAGCGTCTCGATGTCGCGGCCCGTGAGCGCAGCCAGATTCTCGCTTGCCTGCAGAATGCGCAGAGCGTCGTCCAGCACCAGCAGATAGCCATGCGGCTGGATGCCACCGGGTGCATGGATGGGCTCGGCGTCGCAGTCCTTGCTCGCAACGCCGGAGTCGAGCGTCAGGCGGCGCGCGACGGCATCCGGCGGACCTTGCGAGTCGCCGTGAAAGGACGCAGAACCGGCTGGTCCGCTTGCCGCCTCGCTCATGTGGCCACTCCGCTCACGGCCTGAAGGTCTTCGACCTCCGCGGATTCCGGGCACAGCCACGCCTGCATGCTCTCGAAGGTCGCGATGGCGGCATGCACGGCTTCGTCGTATTGCGCCTCGGGCACCGTCGCCGCGGCGGTCGTGCGGAAGGCGTTCCACATGCTGCCGGTGTGCGAACCGTAACCTTCGAAATAAGCGTTGCCGAAACCGGGTTCGAGATCGAGCAGCTTGGCAACATGCGGCGCGATGAAACGCCCGCCCAGGGTCGAACCTTCCATCACGTACATGGAGCCGATCGCGCTCGCGACGCTCTTGATCTGTGGCAGATCGTAAAGCGCGTGAGCGCGCGGGACCGAACCCACGGGCACGCGCTCGCCCGTGAGCACGGCGAGATCGGCGGCGATGAGCGGCGTCTTGCGGCGCTCATCGAAAAATACTTGCAGCGACTCGGGCATCTGCGCGCCCGCGACGTCTTCCCACGGCGCGATATAGCCGTAGAAGCGTTCGAGCAGCGCAATGTATTCGGCGCGTTGCAGGCTGTCCTGCATGAGGTCGAGCGCGTTCTCGAGCCGCGTATGGCATACGGCGGTTTCGTTCTTGAGCCGGGACAATAGATCTTGGGACATGTTCTGTCGGGTTGGCTGAGGACGCTATGGATGTTCAAGCAAGCAAAGAGGCTTGCATCGGAAGCGCTTACCGGATGAAACGCGCGCGGCACTGAATGATCCGGTAGAAAACGCATGATCGACGTGTTCTGCTTTCGAAACAAAAATCATTTTACGCAACCGTCTCACGCAATGTCAGTGCAAGACTCGTGGTTTCACCATCTGGTTCAATTCGCGCCTCGGCCGCCGCTGCTGCCGCCGCTATTCTCGTTCGCGTGATCGTCGCGCTGCGTGGCTTCCTGATACGCGCCGCCGCCGCGCCGGTCGGTATCGACGAGACCGCGTTTTACATCGTCATGCGCCTGCTTGCCGACTTCGCGCGGCTCGTGCTCATCCTGCGAGTCGACACTTTGATCCGCCTCGTGCGGCAGCGCCGCGTTCGATGAATCGTCGTCCACTTGCGTCTGTTCGTCCTTGCTCGACATTTCGCGGCCGCGTTCGGGCGCGCTTTCGGGTGCTGTCTTGACTGGCTTCATGGTCCCTCTCCTTGATGCGTTCACTTGGTCTTGCTTTTAGCGTCGATGCCAAGCTGTTTCTTCATTGCCGCCGTAAGACGCTGGCGGCCCTTCGCGTAGTCGGCCCACGGGTCGGCGCGCAATGAATTCATGCGCTCGGCCACGTTGCCGATGTTCCATTGATCGCCGCTCGTGACCTCGTCGATTTCGTCCCAGGCAATAGGCATCGAAGCGCCCAGTCCCGGCCGCGAGCGCAACGAGAACGCCGCCACCGTGCTCGATCCGCGGTTGTTGCGCAGATAGTCGATGAATATCTTGTCCTTGCGATTCTGCATGCCCATCTTCGCGGAAAAGAACTTGGGCAAGGTACTCGCCATATGCTGCGCGACGGCTTGCGAGAAGCCCTTCATTTCGTCCCATCCCGACTGTTTGGCGAGCGGCACGACCACATGAAAGCCCTTGCCGCCGCTCGTCTTGCAAAACGAGGTCAGTCCGAGTTCGGCCAGCAGTTCCTTCGTGAGCTTCGCGGCTTCGACCATGCGCTTCCAGCCGACGCCTTCGCCGGGGTCGAGGTCGAACACCATGCGATCCGGTTTCTCTATGTTCGACGCCAGCGCGTTCCACGTATGCAGTTCGATCGTCCCCATCTGCGCCGTGCCGACGAGCGCTTGCGCCGATTCGATGGTGAGCAGCGGCGGATGTCCCGGATCGATATCCGCATGCTGCGTGATGTGCGGAATCGCGAGCCTTGCGCTGTGCTTCTGAAAGAACAATTCGCCGCCGATATCTTCCGGGGCGCGCACGAGGGACACGGGCCGGTCGTGCAGATGCGGCAGCATCCATTGAGCGACCGACGCGTAATACTCGACGACATCGATTTTCCGAAGCCCCGTGGACTTGTCGATGACGCGATCCGGATGGCTGATCTTGACGCCTTCGACCTCGGCGGTCGATTTGCTTTTGGCCGCGGTTTTCGTGGGCGCTTTCTTCGCGGCGGTTTTCCTGGCAGCCGTCTTCTTCGGCGCGCCCTCGTCTTCCACCTTTCGCGCCGATACCGCTTCTTCCTTGACGATCTGCCTGGCCGGCTTGTCGTCGCGCAGACTGACGAACGATGCTTGTCGCACGATGCGCTCCTTGGTCCATTCCGCGAAATTGCATTCCGCCACGAGTTCGGGCTTCACCCAATGCACCGGCGTGCGGCTGCGCTCCTGCGGCTCGCTCGCAAACGGCATGCTTTTGGTTTCGCGCTTGTCGAGTTCCTTCTTCACGGCGGTGAGCGTGGCGTGATCGAAGCCGCTGCCGACGCGACCCGCGTATTGCAGCTTGCCCTTGGCGTCGTACACGCCGAGCAGCAACGCGCCGAACTCGCCGCGCGTGCCCGCCGGTTCCGAATAGCCGCCGATCACGAACTCCTGCCGGCGCCGGCACTTGAGCTTGATCCACGACGCGCTGCGTCCGGAGACATAAGTCGAGTCGATCCGCTTGCCGATGATCCCTTCCAGCGCCATGTCGCAGGCGCTTTTGAGGAGATCGTCGGCGTGAAAAGCGAAGTCTTCCGAGTAGCGCAGCACGGGATCGGCGAGCGGTTCGACGATCGCCTTCAGAATGGCGCGGCGCTGCACGACAGGCACCTCGCGCAAGTCGTACCCGTTCAGATAAGGCAGATCGAAGAAGTACACGACGATATCTTGCGGACGTCCGACATCGAACGCGTTTTGCAGCCCCTGAAAGTCCGGCAGGCCGCGATCGTCGAGCACGACGGCTTCGCCATCGAGCCAGCCGTCTTCTATGTCGAGTGCTTCGAGCGCCTTCACCTGCTTGCTGAACTTCGCCGTCCAGTCGTTGCCGTTGCGCGTGAAAATGCGGATATCGCGTTTGCCCTTGATCGTCTCGATCCGCACGAGCACGCGATAGCCATCGAATTTGATCTCATAGGCCCAGTCTTCGCCGGGCGGCGCGGTATCGACGAGTGTGGCCAGTTGCGGCTTGAAGGTCGCGGGCAGCTTGGCCTTGACCGCGCCTTCTATCGCCGGGTCATGCGAGAGCGTGCGCAACGACTCCGCGTTTCGGTTCGCGACGATATCCGGATGCTCGCGCCCATTCGCTGTCTTGCTGACGGTTTTTCTGGTGGCCGCTTTCTTGGCGGCAGGCTTGGTCTTGCGCTCGATGCGCTCGACGACCGCGCCATCCTTCCCCCGCGCGCCGAGCGATTCCGACAAGACGCTGCCGGGCCGCTTCAGAAGGATGTCGTATTCGCTTTCGGGACGCGCTTCGTCGTCGCGTTCCTTGATGAGTAGCCACTGTTCCTTGTCGCCGCTACCGCGCATGTGGCTGCGCACGAGCGTGAAGCCGCCTTGCAGCTTTTCGCCATCGAGCACGAACTTGAGCTTGCCTTTTTCATATTCGGCCAGGGCTTCGTCGAAGCTGCCGGCTTGCGGCGCCCAGCGACCGCGATCCCAGACGATCACGCTGCCCGCGCCGTAATTTCCTTCGGGGATATCGCCTTCGAACGAACCGTAATCGATCGGATGATCTTCGACATGAACCGCAAGGCGCTTGACCGTCGGATCGAGACTCGGGCCTTTCGGCACGGCCCACGACTTGAGCGTGCCGTCGAGCTCCAGGCGAAAGTCGTAGTGCAGGCGGCGCGCATCGTGTTCCTGGATCACGAATGAGAGCGTCTCGACCGCGGCGGCTTTTTTGGCTGCGCGTTTCTTCGCGGCAGCCTTCTGCGTCCCGGACGGCTCTGGCGTCTCGTTGAAACGCCGCATGCGCTGATAGGTTTCGAGTTTGCCGGCCATCGTTTTCGTGGCTCCGTTTATGGGAGGCTTGGTAGTCGTGGTGCTGTGTGTGATCGCGTCAAACGTCGCCGATGTTGCGGGGTTGGTCGCCACGCTCTGTCTGCTTCATCAGACCGCGTAACGTGCCGTCGCGCAGCTCATGGGTGCGGCCAGGCACGCCTCACGCTTCAGGCACGTTTGCGCCGCGTAGTCTTGCGCGCGGGCTTCGCGGCGGGTTCTTCGCCCGAATCGTCGTCTTTCGATGCAGCCGCGCCGCGCTTGGCCGGCGCCGCGCCGCCCTTCTTCAGGCTGCGCTTGAGCAGTTCGGAAAGGTCGAGAATATCGGCGGATGCCTTGCCTTCGCCGCCGCTACCCTCGTCGATCTTCATGACTTCCGCGACCTTGCCTTCCTTCACCTTGCGGTCGACGAGCGCCATGATGTCGTCCTTGAAGGTGTCGTGATACTTCGTCGGGTCCCACGAGTCGCTCATGTCGTCGATCAGGCGCTTGGCCATGTCGAGTTCTTTCGGCGATACGCCCGCTTTCTTCGTGTCTTCATCGGGGAACTTGAAGTCGGTGAAATCGCGTACTTCGTCGCCCCAGCGCAAGGTGTTGAGCGCAAGCGCGGGACCGACGGGAATCAATGCGGCCAGATGCTGCTTGTTGTGCAGCACGACGCTAGCGATGCCGACCTTGCCTGTGTCTTTCAAGGCGTCGCGCAGAAGCGCATAAACCTTTTCGCCTTTCCGATCGGGCGCGAGATAGTACGGCGTGTCGAGCGAGAGGAACGAGATTTCGGGGGCATCGACGAAAGCGAGGATATCGACCGTTTGAGTCGACTCGGGATTGGCCGCGCGGATTTCGGCATCGGTCATCACGACGTATTTGCCCTTCTCGTACTCGAAGCCGCGCACGATGTTGTCGCGTGTCACGTCCTTGCCGGTGTTCTTGTTGATCTGCTTGTAGCCGATGGGGTCCATCGAGCGTTTGTCGAGCAGATTGAAGCCGACCTTGTCCGACTGCGTGGCGGGATACAGTTGCACGGGCACGTGGACCAGCCCGAAGCTGATCGCACCCTTCCAGATCATGTGCGGCATCGCGAAAACCTCGCTGGCGGAACCGTCGATGGGACGCGCTTCACGCGCGGTTGAAAGCTGCGTTTGAAGCGGGCATCGGGGTGTACCGCAGGAAGCGTGCCAAATCAGGGAGATTGGCGGCGGGCGTTGATTGCGTTGTTGGATCTGATCCGCGGAAGGTGCTGCTGGCTGTAAGCTTTACGGAGATGAATTGGTGACAGCGGTGTACATAGAAGTAGTTAGATGGCGAGGAAATAGACGGTTAGTTGCTTCGCTTGAATGCGCTTGAATGCGCTTGAATGCGCTTGAATGCGCTTGAATGCGCTTGAATGCGCTTGAATGCGCTTGAATGCGCTTGAATGCGCTTGAATGCGCTTGAATGCGCTTGAATGCGCTTGAATGCGCTTGAATGCGCTTGAATGCGCTTGAATGCGCTTGAATGCGCTTGAATGCGCTTGAATGCGCTTGAATGCGCTTGAATGCGCTTGAATGCGCTTGAATGCGCTTGAATGCGCTTGAATGCGCTTGAATGCGCTTGAATGCGCTTGAATGCGCTTGAATCCGCTTGAGTGCGCTTGAGTGCGCTTGAGTGCGCTTGTGCATTGCGGTCGCGACATCGCCTCTGGCAAGAGCCTCGTTGACCTCGCCTGAGACGCACGCGGACCGATTGCACTGAGATTATCGTCGGGGCCGATGCTTAAGCCACCGCCCCGCCGTCTGCATGCCGATCAAAGCAGCAAGTCACGATCAGCGCGAAACAAGCCCGCGCCATCAGCGCCCTACTTCCGACTCGCCGTAATCGTCAGTTGCGTTCCATCATCGAGCGTGACGGTCTTCTTGGAGCCGGTCGAAGTCGACATGGAAAAGCGCACGACCTGGCTGAAGCGATTATCGACGGGACACTGCAAGCTCTTGCCGCCGACCGTGACCTTATTCACACCCTTCGGCGCATAAGCTCGAAAGCTGATCTGCACATTGGCCGCGCCGTTATCCGCGATGACCGGCGCAAAGCGAATCTGCACCTGGCGCACCGCCGCGCCGTCCGCGCTATGCGGCACCGATGCAGCCTGCGGACAGCCATCCGGCACTGGCTGCGCGCCAGCAGGCGCCGCGCCCTGCCAGGTAAAGTCGTCGCTTTGCCCCGAACGGATGGTGCGCGTTTCCTGTTCGTTGCCGAAGCTCTTCGACACCATCTTCACGCTGTATTTGATCGGCCCGTCATTGGGCGCTTCGGAGAGAACCTTGATGCCTGGCGTCGCATGCGCGCTCGCGGTCACGCCCAACGCGAGCGCGAACGCTGAAACGATGCGACTGAAATTCGGGCGACGATTCATGCCGGCACCTCCGTTTAAACGCTTGGGGAATTCCGGCGCGCCGCGAACGACTCGCCGGATGACTGAAGGCGAATTCAGTCTAGCGCCGAGCATGCCCGGGTCTCCTAATGGAAAACCCGTGTGCACTTGAACGATGGCCCGCTTCGTTGAAGTTCGTCAAAAACCGGTTAGCACGAGCTTGCCGATCGCGCGCCCTTCTTCCAGCAGGCGATGCGCCTCACGCAGATTCGTCGCATTGATCTTGCCGAGGTCGCGGCCGAGCGTCGTGCGGATCGCGCCTGCGTCGATCAGCCGCGCCACTTCCGTGAGCAGCTTGTGCTGTTCGATCATGTCGGGAGTATGGAACATCGCGCGCGTGAACATGAACTCCCAGTGGAACGCCGCGCTTTTCGCCTTCAGCAATTCGACCGCGATCGGCTTCGCATTCTCGACAATCGTACAGATGCCGCCTTGCGGCTTGATCACTTCCGCCGCTGCCGGAAAATGCTTGTCGGTGTCGTTGAAGATCAGCACGAAATCGACTTGCGGGAAGCCCGCGTCCTTCAGCTGCTTAGGGATGTCCTCGAAGTGATTGACGATGTGATCCGCGCCCAGCTCCTTCGCCCATTGCGCGGATTCCGGCCGCGATGCGGTGGCGATCACGTTCAGCTTCGCAACCTGCTTGGCCAACTGAATGCCGATGGACCCCACTCCGCCCGCCCCGCCAATGATCAGCACCGTCTTGCCCGCGTCCTTGCCTTCGGCGGACACGTTCAGGCGGTCGAAGAGCGCTTCCCATGCGGTGATGGTCGTGAGCGGCAACGCCGCCGCGCACGTGAAATCAAGCGACTTCGGCTTCGCGCCGACGATGCGTTCATCGATCAGATGAAACTCGCTGTTCGCGCCTTGCCGCGTGATGTCGCCTGCGTAATAGACGGCATCGCCTGGCTTGAAGAGCGTGACCTCGGGGCCGACCGCTTCGACGACGCCCGCCGCGTCCCAACCGAGCACGCGCGGCGTGGCCTCGGTCTTGTCCTTTGGCGCGCGCACTTTCGTGTCGACGGGGTTGACGGCGATCGCCTCGATTTTCACGAGCAAGTCGCGCCCGGACGGCGCGGGTTTGTCGAGCTCGATATCGACGAGCGATTCGGGATTCGAAATCGGCAGATAGCGAGTCAGTCCAATGGCTTTCATGTTTGAGCTCCGTGTTTGATTGCATGAGGTGTAGTCATCTTAGCCGCCGTCGGCGTTCCGTAAAACCGTCATAATCGTTGAAACATTTTTTGGGAAATCCATCGAATGAGTAGCGAACCGCTTGCCAGCCATGCCGATTCCGACGCGCGCGAACGTCTCGATCTGCTCGACGTCGGCTTGTTCGTGCGCGCGGCGGCGCTTGCCAGTTTGTCGGCGGCGGCGCGTGAATTCGGCCTCTCCCCGGCGGTGGCGAGCGCGCGCATCGCGGGGCTGGAGCGCATGCTCGGCGCGCGGCTTTTGCATCGGACGACGCGGCGCGTGAGCGTCACGCAGGAAGGCGAGATTTTCGCGGCCCACGCACGTGAACTGCTCGATGCCGCCGAGGCCGCGCGCGCATCGGTGGGCCGCGCACGCGAACGGCCTCACGGACGGCTGCGGGTGACCATGCCGTCGTCGCTTGGGCGTCAGCATGTTTCGCCGCTGATTCCGGCGTTTCTGCGCTTGTATCCGGGTGTGAGCATCGAGCTGCGCATGACGGATCAGATCATCGATCTCGTCGATGAGGGCATCGATCTCGCCATTCGTATCGGCGCGTTGAAGGACTCGACGCTCGTCGCGCGCAAGCTGGCGAGCAACCGGCGCGTGCTGTGCGCGTCGCCTGCGTATATCGAGGCGCATGGCCGGCCGCGGCACCCGGCCGAGCTTGCGGAGCACGAGTGCGTGATCCTATCCGACCAGCGCGACTGGAGCTTTCATACGCCGACGGGCGTGATCGATGTACGCGTGTCGGGGCGCATCGTGACCGATAACGGCGAAGTGATCCGGGACGCGATCGCGGCGGGCGTCGGTATCGCGTTGAAGTCGACGTGGAGCGTGGCGCCGCTGCTCGCGAGCGGCGAACTCGTGACGCTGCTCGATGATTATCCGTGCGCGCAGACGGTCGCGATTTGGGCGGTGTATCCGAGTCGCGCGTTCGTGCCGCCGAAGACGCTGGCTTTCATCGATTTTCTGGCCGAGCGCTTCGGCGAGCCGCCGTATTGGGACGTCGATCCGGCAAGCGTGCAGCGGTAGGCTTGGGCTTGGGCTTGGGCTTGGGCTTGGGCTTGGGCTTGGGCTTGGGCTTGGGCTTGGGCTTGGGCTTGGGCTTGGGCTTGGGCTTGGGCTTGGGCTTGGGCTTGGGCTTGGGCTTGGGCTTGGGCTTGGGCTTGGGCTTGGGCTTTGGCTTTGGCTTTGGCTTTGGCTTTGGCTTTGGCTTTGGCTTTGGCTTTGGCTTTGGGACAGGCTAGCCGGTCTTCACCCGCGTGGGGCCCGTACAATGTCGGTTTTCGCGCTTATCACAATCCGCCTGCGATGAACCTCGTCATTCAAAGCCCCAGTCTTATCTCCGATGCGCATCTGAAGCCGCTCGCCGCCCTCGCCCGTTCGCGCGAAACGCAGCGTATCGACGACACGCTCTTGCGCCTGACCGATGCCGATCCGCTGCAACGCGCCGACGTCGACGCTTATTGCGGCACGCACGCGCTCGACTACGCGTTCATCGACGCAAACGCGAAGTTGACCGACTTCGGCCTCGTCGCGATGGATATGGATTCGACGCTCATCACGATCGAATGTATCGATGAGATCGCGGATTTCTGCGGGCTGAAGGCGGAAGTCGCGGCGATCACGGAAGCCTCGATGCGCGGCGAGATCAAGGACTTCAACGAGAGTCTCACGCGCCGCGTCGCACTGTTGAAGGGACTGGAGGCGACCGCATTGCAACGCGTGTTCGACGAGCGTCTGCAGTTGTCGCCGGGCGCGGAACGCATGCTCGCCGGCGCGCGGGCAGCGGGCTTGAAAACGCTGCTGGTGTCGGGCGGATTCACGTTCTTCACCGAGCGGCTGAAAACGCGACTCGGCCTCGACTACACGCGCGCGAATACGCTCGAAATCGTCGATGGCAAATTGACGGGCAAGGTGCTAGGCGAGATCGTCAACGCGGATGTCAAGGCGCGCACGCTGCGCGAGACCTGCTTGGAGATCGGCATCGATCCGAAACGCGCGATCGCCATGGGCGATGGGTCCAACGATTTGAAGATGATGGCGGAAGCGGGTCTGTCGGTGGCGTTTCGCGCGAAGCCGGTGGTGAGGGAGGCGGCTAGTCTCGCGTTTAACTTCGTTGGGCTGGATGGGTTGTTGAGGTTGTTTTGAAAGCAAAGTCTGTAAAGCCGAAAAACGGCACCTCGGGGTGCCGGTTTTGTTTGTGCCGGTGGAAGTGGCAGCGCTGACGCTGTCCTAAACTCGATTGTAATGCAGTTTTGCATTACAATCGATCATCAACTGATGGAGGTATCTCATGAGCACACTGACGGTCACCGCGCGGGGCCAGGTCACGTTTCGGAAAGAGGTACTGCAGCACTTGGGTATCAAGCCCGGCGAGAGAATCGAGTTGAACCTGCTGCCGGACGGCCGGGCCGAATTGACGGCCGCTCAAACAAAGGGTTCATTTCGGGAACTGCGGGGCATTCTTAAGGGCAAGACGAACGGCGCTCGATTAACTATCGAGGAAATTAACGACGCGATTGCCGCTTGTGGCGCGGCCCGAGGGGCTGGCAAGGCATGAAGGTGACAGCTGACACGAACGTCCTGCTTCGCACCATTGTGGACGATGACGCAATTCAAACAACGCGCGCTGTCGCACTTTTGGATACGGCCGACATGGTGGCGGTTAGCCTGCAAACGCTATGCGAGGTTGTTTGGGTGCTGCGCGGCCAATACGGCGTTGCTCGTGCGGATATCGCTTTCGCAATTCGCACGCTGTTGAGCACAAGCAATGTCGTGGTTAATCGTCCGGGCGCCGAGGCAGGACTTGCGTTACTGGATGCGGGCGGAGATTTTGCTGATGGGGTCATCGCCTACGATGGTAGCTGGCTTGGGGCGGAGACCTTCGTTTCTTTCGACAAAAAAGCGGTATCACTGCTGACGAAGCAAGGGCAAGCTGCACGTCTGCTCTAGCGGTGGCACTCCAGCATAGAGCTCAAGGCAGCGACGGGCTTGTCAACCCGTCCCCTCCCAAAAGCTTTGATCCCGCGCCACCCAAGATTGTTCAGCTGTCAGGGCATCGTCCGCCGGTTCGTAAAGGGTTAATTACCCGGCGATGGCCCATAAAGACACGTCGATTCACTCCCACTCGATCGTCGCTGGCGGCTTCCCCGAGATGTCATAAACCACCCGGTTAATCCCCCGCACTTCATTAATGATCCGATTGGACACATGCCCAAGCAACTCATGCGGCAGATGCGCCCAATGCGCAGTCATGAAGTCCAGCGTCTGCACGGCGCGCAGCGCAACGACATACTCATAAGTCCGCCCGTCGCCCATGACACCAACGCTCTTCACCGGCAAGAACACCGCGAACGCCTGGCTCGTGAGGTCATACCACGACTTGCCCGTTTCCTTGTCGATGGTATTGCGCAACGTTTCGATAAAGATCGCGTCCGCCTGACGCAAAAGGTCAGCGAACTCGCGCTTTACTTCGCCGAGAATACGCACGCCAAGTCCCGGTCCCGGGAACGGATGGCGGTACACCATCGCGTGCGGCAAACCAAGCTTCACACCCAACTCGCGCACTTCGTCCTTGAACAGCTCGCGCAACGGTTCGAGCAGCTTCAGGTTCAGCGTCTCCGGCAAGCCGCCGACGTTGTGATGGCTCTTGATCGTATGCGCGCCCTTCTTGCCCTTGCCCGCCGATTCGATCACGTCCGGATAAATGGTGCCCTGCGCGAGCCACTTGGCATCCGTGAGCTTCTGGGATTCCGCATCGAACACTTCGACGAACTCGGCGCCGATGATCTTGCGCTTCGCCTCCGGGTCCGTCACGCCCGCGAGCTTCGCGAGAAACTCCGCGCTCGCATCGACATGGATCACCTTCACCCCTAGGTGATCGGCGAACGTGGACATCACCTGCTCGGCTTCGTTCTGACGCAAGAGGCCGTGATCGACGAACACGCAAGTCAGCTGATCGCCGATCGCGCGATGCAACAGCGCCGCCGCCACAGACGAATCCACGCCGCCCGACAAGCCCAGAATGACATGCTCGCTGCCAACCTGCTCGCGAATCTTCGCGACCGCTTCGTCGATGTAATGGCCCATCTCCCAGTCCGCTTTCGCGCCGCACAGTCTAAGCACGAAGCGATCGAGCATCGCGCGGCCTTGCACGGTGTGCGTGACTTCGGGATGCCATTGCACGCCGTAAAAGCGGCGGTCGTCGTCGGCCATCGCGGCGATCGGACACGCAGGCGTCGAGGCCATGAGTTTGAAGCCGGCCGGCAAGTCGGCGACCTTGTCGCCGTGACTCATCCACACCTTCAGCATCGCCTCGCCCTCGGCGCTCTTGAAGTCTTCGATGCCTTCAAGAAAGCCCGTGTGGTTGAGCGCAGCCACTTCCGCATAGCCGAATTCGCGCACGCTGCCGAGTTCGACCTTGCCGCCAAGCTGATCGGCCATCGTCTGCATGCCGTAGCAGATGCCGAGCACC
The DNA here is from genome assembly GCF_031450875.1 of Caballeronia sp. LZ001. Lineage (NCBI taxonomy): Bacteria > Pseudomonadati > Pseudomonadota > Betaproteobacteria > Burkholderiales > Burkholderiaceae > Caballeronia > Caballeronia sp. LZ001. Next base: position 5,319,400 of record NZ_JARTVX010000004.1, read on the forward strand.
GGCACGCCGAGATCGAACACAACCTGCGGCGCGCGCGGCGAGCCCGCCTCGGTGACCGAGTTCGGGCCGCCCGACAGGATGATGCCCTTCGGCGCGAACTCGCGGATGAAGGTTTCATCGACGTCGTACGGATGGATTTCCGAGTAGACGTGCGATTCGCGGATGCGCCGCGCGATCAGTTGCGTGACTTGGGAGCCGAAATCGAGGATCAGGATTTTGTCGTGCATGGCTGCGGCCAAAGGCTAAGTGAACGAATGGGTCTTGTGCCGGCTGCGCGCGAATCTCGCGCGAAGTCCGGCTGCCAATAAATCGACGGTCGGCGCAAAGGCCGACCGTGCTTGTCTTACTGCGGTACTGCCCGACGATGATCTGCCGTCTGCACGCCATCAGAGCGGCGTCTGGCGCACATCTGCACCGGTCAGCGGATCGACGCGTCTGCCCGTGACCGGATCGATATCGCCGCTGATTACAGGCTCGATGCGCTTGCCCGTCACCGGATCGATTTCGCGGCCACCGACGGGGTCGAACGTGCGGCCCGTGACCGGATCGACCGCGCCGCCGTCCATACGCGTGCGAGACAGCGGCGTCGCGGTATCAAGCGGACGCCCGGACGAATCGACCGTGCGGCCTGAAACTGGATCGATGGCCGTGGCTTCCGGCGCGCGCGCCAACGGACGTGTCGCGGTGTCCAACGGTATGCCTTGCTCGCGCTTGTCCGCCGCCTTCTGTTCTGCCCGCGTGGCCGAAGCCTTGCCTGCCGCCGCCAGACGCTCACGCCGCCGCACGGCCGACGACAAACGCACGCTGCCAAGACCTAGCACCATGAGCACGATGCCAACGAGCGTTGCGCTCACCTGCCCGAAGCCGGCCACTTCCGGCGTGCGCAACCCAAGCAGCCAGACCAGCACGATGACGCCGGAAAGCCACTCCACATGGCCCGAAACTCTTGCGGCCCGCGCCGTCAACGCGCCGTCGATAGCCGCGTGCAGTGAAAGCCACGCCAGTCCGAGCAACGCCACGCCGAGCAATTGCCCGGCGAAGGCGGGCTGAACGAGGATGGGATCGAGTTGCAGCGCGGCGTACAGGCCGGTCCACGGCGTCAGCAGGAACAATACGCCGAACGCCAGAAAGATCAGCGCATTGACGATCAGCACGGCCCGCAGCAACGGTTTCATGATCGATCCCCGGGTTAGTCAATATGTTCAGTCGACGTGGTAATTCGGCGCTTCCTTCGTGATCTGCACGTCGTGCACGTGCGACTCGCGCATGCCGGCCGCCGTGATCTGCACGAACTCAGCCTTGTCGTGCAACTCGGCAATGGTGCTGCAGCCGCAATAACCCATGCTCGCGCGCACGCCGCCAATGACCTGGAACAGGATGGCGTTGACCGAGCCCTTGTAGGCCACGCGGCCTTCGATGCCTTCCGGCACGAGCTTGTCGATGTTCGCCGAGTTGTCCTGGAAGTAGCGGTCCGCCGCGCCGTCCTTCATCGCGCCGACCGAACCCATGCCGCGATACGCCTTGTACTGGCGGCCCTGGAACAGGAACACGTCGCCGGGCGACTCTTCCGTGCCCGCGAGCATGCTGCCCATCATGACGACGTTCGCGCCGGCCGCAAGCGCCTTGGCGACATCGCCCGAGAAGCGCGCGCCGCCGTCCGCGATCACCGGCACGCCGCTGCCGCGCAATCCTTCCGAGACGTTCGCGATTGCCGTGATCTGCGGCACGCCCACGCCCGCGACGATGCGCGTCGTGCAGATGGAGCCCGGACCGATACCGACCTTCACCGCGTCCGCGCCGTATTCGACGAGCGCCTTGGCGGCAGCCGCCGTAGCGATGTTGCCGCCGATCACCTGCACCTTCGGGTAGTTCTGCTTCACCCAGCGCACGCGTTCGAGCACGCCCTGGCTGTGGCCGTGCGCGGTATCGACGACGATCACGTCCACGCCCGCCGCCGCGAGCAGCTCGACGCGCTCCTCGTTGTCCGCGCCCACGCCCACTGCCGCGCCCACCCGCAGCTTGCCGTCTTCGTCTTTACACGCGTCCGGATTCTCGGTCTGCTTCGTGATGTCTTTCACGGTCATCAGGCCGCGCAGTTCGAACGCGTCATTGACCACGAGCACGCGTTCCAGGCGATGGCTATGCATCAGCGCCTTGGCTTGCGCGAGCGGCGTGCCTTCCTTGACCGTCACGAGGCGCTCGCGCGGCGTCATGATGTTGCGCACGGGCTCTTCCATGCGCTCTTCGAAGCGCAGGTCGCGGTTGGTGACGATGCCGATGAGCTTCGCGCCTTCCACGACAGGAAAGCCCGAAATGCCATGCTGCTGCGTGAGCGCGATGACGTCGCGTACGCGCATTTCCGGCGGCACGGTGATCGGGTCGCGCACCACACCCGACTCGAAGCGCTTGACCTTGGCGACTTCGCGCGCCTGCTCTTTGGCAGTGAGATTCTTGTGAACGATGCCGATGCCGCCCATCTGCGCCATGGCGATGGCAAGCCGGCCTTCGGTGACCGTGTCCATGGCGGCGGACACGAGGGGCATATTCAGGGAGATGTTGCGAGTCAGCTGGGATTTCAGACTGGTATCGCGCGGAAGTACGCTGGAGAACGCAGGCACGAGGAGCACGTCATCGAACGTGAGTGCTTTCTGGATCAGACGCATGGCAAATCCTATGGGCGCAAAAGCGGATTATACCGATAGTTCCTCGGGTTTTCACTGCCCGAACAGCGGCTTAGCTCAAACGCATGCAAGTTACGGGCCGGGCGTGCGGGCGTTCTGACCGCTCCTGGCATATGCAGAATTAGACAAGACGCTGGCTGGCGCGCGCCTTTACCCTCGCCTACATCGAATGGACGTGGGTCAGGGAGTCGGGATGCAGCGCGGTGTGATGTACGGAATGTCGGCCGGAGCAATCTGGGGTTTCATTTTTCTGGCGCCGCGGCTGTTGCCCGATTTCTCGCCGCTTGCTTTGAGCGTCGGCCGGTATCTGATGTATGGCGCCGTGTCGCTCGCGGTGGCGCTGCCTATCGCGCGGCGGTTGATGACCAAGCTCACGCGCGCCGATCTCCTCGCGCTCGTAAAACTGGCGCTCGTCGGCAACCTTCTTTACTACATGCTGCTTGCAAGCGCGGTGCAACTGGTCGGCGTCGCGCCGACATCGCTGATCGTCGGCATCCTGCCCGTCACCGTCACGCTCGCGGGGCGGCGCGATCATGGCGCGGTGGAATTGCGGCACCTCGCCGGGCCGTTGTCGATGATCCTGGCGGGCATCGCGTGCATCAATCTGGATGTGTTTCGCGACGTGTTTTTGCAGCATGGCAGCGTCGAGACGAGCAGCGTGCCGACACGGCTTGCCCGGCCTCGCATGCGCGCTCGGGGCGCTCGCCGCGTGGACCTGGTATGCGGTCGTCAACGCGCGCTACGTGCAGGCGAACCATCGTTTCGATGGCAACGAATGGTCGGTGCTGTGGGGAATCGTGACGGGCGTGCTGGGCGCAATCCTCGGCGCGATCATGTGGATGTTGCCCGCAGGCAGCGTGCAGGCCGCCGTGTCGCCCGAACGCTGGCAGTTGTTCTGGCTCGTGAGTTTTGCCCTGGCGGCGGGCGGTTCGTGGGTCGGCAACATCTTGTGGAACGCGGCGTCCAAGCGCTTGCCCCTAACGCTGTCCGGTCAGCTGATTGCGTTCGAAACGCTCTTCGCGCTGCTCTATGCCTTTGTCTACGACGGCCGCTGGCCGCGCGTGCCGGAACTCTGCGCCATCGCTTTGCTGACTGCGGGCGTGAGTTGGTCGGTGCGTCAGCACAGCGTCGTGACGCCTCGCGTTAGCAAGGAAGCGCCTGCGCATTGAAAGGCGCCGGCTAACGCGAATCCTTCGACTGCCACTTGCGGCCTTCGATCGAACCGGCCTTGCGTGTCTTCGCCACCCGTCGCAAACGCGCGGTTTTTGGGTCGACCTTGAGCGGCCGATAAATCTCCACGCGATCGAAGTCCGACAACGCCGTATCGAGCGGCTGGGCCTTGCCGAACACGCCGACCTTTTGTGTCGACAAATCGATTTCCGGATGCTGCTTCAAGACCCCGCTCACTTCAATGGCCTCTCGCACCGTCGCACCTTCGCGCAGATCGAGGTGTGCGAGAAAGCTCGCGCCATCGGCAAGACCGTAGCAAACGTCGATACGAAGGCTCATTTCTTGCCGTACCGTTGATCCGCGCGCTTCACGAAGGAATCGACGAACGTATTGGCAATATGGCTGAACACCGGCCCGATCAGCTTCTCCAGAATGAGGTTCGAGAACTCGTAGTGGAGCGCGAACTCGATCTTGCAGGCGTCCGCGCGCAGGGGCGTGAAGCGCCAGTAACCCGTGAACTTCTTGAAAGGGCCGCTTAAGAACACCATATCGATGCTGGTCGGACGTTTTTGCACGTTGCGCGTGGCAAAGTGCTGCTTGATGCCTTTGAAGCTGATGTCGATCTTCGCTTCCATGCCGTTCTCGTCCTGCCGCCCGATCTCCACGCCGCCGCACCACGGCAGAAAATTGGGGTAGTCGGCGACATCGGTGACGAGGTCGAACATTTCTTCCGCTGAATGGCGGATCAATACTGTTTTTTGGACGTCTGCCATAAAGGGCGCGGCGGGTGGCTTGATTGGGCGGCAACTGCGCTTCACGCATGGGATCGTCCCACAGACGGCGCGCTGCTAAAATTGTGATTTTAAACGAGTTGGGCACTTTCCATTCATGAGCATCATCGACAACAGAAAAGCCTTCTTCGATTACTTCATCGAGGAACGCTTCGAGGCGGGTCTCGTGCTCGAAGGCTGGGAAGTCAAGGCGCTGCGCGCGGGCCGCGGGCAGATCAAGGAAGGCTACGTCGTCATCAAGCAAGGCGAGCTGTACCTGATTGGCACGCATATCAGCCCGCTGCCCGAAGCCTCGACGCATATCAACCCGGACCCGGTGCGCACGCGCAAGCTGCTTTTGCATCGCGATCAGATCGACAAGCTCATCGGCAAGGTCGAGCAGCGTGGGCATACGCTCGTGCCGCTCAACTTCCACTACAAGGAAGGCCGCGTGAAATGCGAGATCGGGCTTGCCAAGGGCAAGAAGCTGCATGACAAGCGCGAGACGGAGAAGAAGCGCGACTGGGACCGCGAACGCGCGCGTCTCATGCGAACGGCCGCGCGTTGATTCCGCATGCAAAAAGGGGCGCCCCAAAGCGCCCCTTCTGCTTTAGCTCTTCCTGATGATGCCGCCCCCGCCCTCGCCTTTCACGATAGCGAGCGCCGATGCGATCATCGAGCCCATGTCGGACATGTTGCCCGGCACGATGAGCGTGTTGCCCGCCTTCGCGATATTGCCGAACGCGCCGACATACTGCTCGGCGACCTTGAGGTTCACCGCTTCCATGCCGCCCGCCGTCTGAATCGCCGCGCCGATCTTCTCGATGGCTTGCGCGTTCGCCTCGGCCACCGCGAGAATGGCCGCTGCCTCGCCCTGCGCCTGATTGATCGCCGCCTGACGCTCGCCCTCGGACTTCTGAATCGCCGCCTCGCGCGCGCCGGAAGCGATGTTGATCTGCTCCTGCTTGCGCCCTTCGGATGCCGCGATCAACGCCCGCTTCTCGCGCTCGGCGGTGATCTGCGCCTGCATCGCGTGAAGGATGTCCTTCGGCGGCGTCAGGTCCTTGATCTCGTAGCGCAACACCTTCACGCCCCAATTCGACGCGGCTTCGTCCAGCGAAGCGACGATGTTCTGGTTGATGTAATCGCGCTCCTCGAAAGTCTTGTCCAGTTCCAGCTTGCCGATGACCGAACGCAACGTCGTCTGCGAGAGCTGCGTGATGGCAAAAACGAAGTTGCTCGATCCATACGACGCCTTCATGGCATCCGTGACCTGAAAGTACAGCACGCCATCCACCTGCAATTGCGTGTTGTCGCGCGTAATGCAGACCTGGCTCGGCACTTCGAGCGGAATCTCCTTGAGCACGTGCTTGTACGCAATGCGGTCGATGAACGGCAGCACGATGTTCAGGCCCGGCGTCAACGTCGCGTGATAGCGGCCGAGACGTTCCAGCACCCATGCGTGCTGCTGCGGAACGATCTTGACCGTGTTCACCACAATCACGATTGCGATGACGAGCAAGACTAGCGCGAAAATCATTTTCTACTCCTTGGGTTCTTGTTGATCGAGTTTCGACCGGTTTGCGCTCAGGAGCCTTTTGCGGCAACGACGAGCCGGCTGCCGTCGAGCGCGGTGATGCGATACCAGCGCGCCGTTTCCGACTCGCCCGGCGCCAGCACGATGTCCCACTGCGCGCCGCGATACATCGCCCGCGCGCGGCCATCGCGCCATTCGTCGACCTCGAGCGTCGCGCCGATGTCGAGATTCACCGCCGCATCGCGCGTGGCGTCGCGCCGCTTCCAGTTGCCGAAGCGCGAACGCCGCAACACGGCGACCGCGACCAGCGCGACGACCGCCGCCACGCCGAACTGCACGTGCGGCAACGCGCCCATTGCATGCGCAAGACCGCCCGCGATCAACCCGAGCGCGATCATCAGCAGATAGAACGTGCCGGTAAACAACTCCGTTACGATCAACGCACCGGCTGCGATCCACCAGATCAGTCCATTCGTCGCCATGCTCGTCTCCAAACGAAAACACCCCGGAAAGGTCCGGGGTGTTTTTTATAGCATGATGCGCCTCTCCGTCAGCACACGGAAAGGCACGGCTTACTTATTTTGACAAAGTAGTCGCCAATTGCTGCCAGGTGTCAATGATGGTGTCCGGGTTCAGCGACATGGATTCGATGCCCTGCTTTGCCAGCCATTCGGCGAGGTCCGGGTGATCCGACGGGCCCTGGCCGCAAATGCCGACGTACTTGTTGAGCCGCAGACACGTCTCGATTGCGCGCTTCAGCATGAACTTCACGGCTTCGTCGCGTTCGTCGAAGTCGGCGGCGAGCAGTTCCATGCCGGAGTCGCGGTCGAGGCCGAGCGTAAGCTGCGTCAAGTCGTTCGAACCGATGGAGAAGCCGTCGAAGAACTGCAGGAATTCTTCGGCGAGAATCGCGTTGGACGGCACCTCGCACATCATCACGAGCTTGAGGCCGTTCACGCCGCGCTTGAGCCCGAACTTGTCGAGCAGACCGACCACGCGCTCCGCCTGCTTCAGCGTGCGCACGAACGGCACCATGATCTCGACGTTGTCGAGTCCCATGTCTTCACGCACCTTCTTCAGCGCGAAGCATTCCATATGGAACGCTTCGGCGAAGTCGTCCGAGATATAGCGCGATGCGCCGCGGAAACCGAGCATCGGATTTTCTTCGTCCGGCTCGTAGCGCGAACCGCCGATCAATTTCTTGTACTCGTTCGACTTGAAGTCGGACAGACGCACGATGACGGGCTTCGGATAGAACGCCGCCGCGATCGTGGCGATGCCTTCGGTCAGCTTGTCGACGTAGAACGCACGCGGCGACGCATGACCGCGCGCAACGCTTTCAACGGCCTTCTTCAAATCGGCGTCGATATTCGGGTACTCGAGAATAGCCCGCGGGTGCACGCCGATATTGTTGTTGATGATGAATTCGAGCCGCGCCAGGCCCACACCCGCGTTCGGCAACTGCGAGAAGTCGAACGCAAGTTGCGGATTGCCGACGTTCATCATGATCTTGACCGGAATCTTCGGCAGTTCACCGCGCTGCACTTCGGTCACTTCGGTTTCGAGCAGGCCGTCGTAGATCTTGCCTTCGTCGCCTTCCGCGCACGATACCGTGACGAGCGCGCCGTCCTTCAGCAAGTCCGTTGCGTCGCCGCAGCCAACCACTGCCGGCACGCCCAATTCACGCGCGATGATTGCCGCGTGGCACGTGCGCCCGCCGCGATTCGTCACGATGGCCGATGCGCGCTTCATCACCGGTTCCCAGTTCGGGTCGGTCATGTCGGCGACGAGCACGTCGCCCGGTTGCACACGTTCCATTTCCGACGGGTCGTGAATCACGCGCACCGGACCCGCGCCGATCTTCTGGCCGATTGCGCGGCCCGTGGTCAGCACGTTCGACTGGCCCTTCAGCTTGAAACGCATCTCGGCCTTGCCCGCGGCCTGGCTCTTCACCGTTTCCGGACGCGCCTGAAGAATGAAAATCTTGCCGTCGCGACCGTCGCGGCCCCACTCGATGTCCATCGGACGCTGATAGTGCTTCTCGATGATCACCGCGTACTTCGCGAGCTCGATCACGTCTTCATCGGAAATGGAGAAGCGGTTGCGCTGCTCGTGCGGCACGTCCACCGTCTTCACGCGGCCCGCTTCGCCGGCCTTCGTGAACTCCATCTTGATGAGCTTCGAGCCGATGGAACGGCGGATGATCGGATACTTGTTCTGCGCGAGCGTGGTCTTGAAGACGTGGAACTCGTCCGGATTCACCGCGCCCTGCACCACCGTTTCGCCGAGACCGTAGCTCGACGTGATGAACACAGTTTCCTTGAAGCCCGATTCCGTGTCGATGGTGAACATGACGCCCGCCGCGCCCACGTCCGAACGGACCATGCGCTGCACGCCAGCCGACAACGCGACTTCGGCGTGGGTGAAGCCCTTGTGGACGCGATAAGAAATGGCGCGGTCGTTGTACAGCGACGCGAACACGTGCTTCATGCGGTCGAGCACGTCTTCGATGCCGACGACGTTCAGATAGCTCTCCTGCTGACCCGCGAACGATGCGTCGGGCAAATCCTCAGCGGTCGCCGAGGAACGCACGGCGAACGAAAGCTCTTCGGGCGAGCTGTTCTGAAGGACGTCGAACCCACGACGGATTTCGTCTTCGAGACGCGGCTGCATGGGCGCGTCGACGATCCACTGGCGGATTTCCTTGCCGGCTTCGGCGAGCGACTTCACGTCGTCGACGTCGAGCGTCTCCAAACGCTTCGCAATGCGTTCGGTCAGATTGTTGTGATGCAGGAAATCGCGAAACGCGAGTGCAGTTGTGGCAAAGCCCGTGGGCACGCGAACGCCGGCTTCGGAAAGCTGGCTGATCATCTCGCCGAGCGACGCATTCTTGCCACCGACGATTTCCACGTCGGTCATTCGCAACTGCTCGAATGGAACTACATACGCCTGATCCTTTGCGACATCGTTCGCAACATTAACTGCGTTAGTCATACAAGCCCCTAAGGTGGATGAAATTCACGATCGCACGAGTGGGCTCATATGCGGCGGCGCTCATTGGAAGCGCGAGACGCATCTCGTACAACCTGTTTGATAAGCCATCGCGGTATGGATAGGGACGTCTGAAACTGCTCGGATTCATGCTTCTTTGAAGCAAAAATAAGCGAAGCAACCTCGTTTTGACGAAAATCCCAATCAATCCATACGCAATTGCTTATCGAACAGGTTGCCGCTATTCTACCGTGCCATTTCTCAATTTTGTCCCGGCATAATCAGCAAATAGACGGCAAAATCGAGGTCTTTGACGCCCGATGGTTCGGCGGCGCACACCCCGAATCCAGTTACCTTAACACAGGCCTTTTCCGCTCCCGTGCTCGCGCGTTACCTTCGAGCACGTGCCTTCCAACTCGTTCCCCATATCGCCGATGCCGCCATCCGTATTCATCGTTTCCGACGGTACAGGAATCACCGCCGAGACGTTCGCGCATTCGATCCTCGCCCAGTTCGACCAGAAATTCCGGCTGGTGCGCGTGCCGTTCGTCGACTCGATCGACAAGGCGCATGCGACCGTCGAGAAGATCAACGAAGTGGTGTCACTGGACGGACGGCGGCCCATCGTCTTCACGACGCTCGTCGACAGCGCGTCGAACGAGATCGTCAAGGGCTGCAATGCGCTCGTGCTCGACATGTTCCAGACCTTCATCGAGCCGCTCGAACACGAACTGGAAATCAAGTCGACGCATGCCATGGGCCGCGTCCACCAGAACGCGGATACCGAGGAATACAAGAACCGCATCGAGGCCATCAACTTCTCGCTCGCGCACGACGACGGTCAATCCAACCGCAATCTCACGGAAGCGGACGTGATTCTCGTGGGCGTCTCGCGCAGCGGCAAGACGCCGACGAGCCTCTATCTGGCAATGCAATACGGGGTGAAGGCGGCGAACTACCCGCTGATTCCGGAAGATTTCGAGCGCGGCAAACTGCCGACGCCCTTGCTGGAACATCGCGAGAAGATGTTCGGTCTTTCCATCGACCCGCAGCGGCTTTCGGAGATTCGCAACGAGCGCCGGCCGGGCAGCAAGTACGCGGCGCTCGAAAACTGCCGTTACGAGATCAACGAAGCCGAATCGATGATGAAGCGCGAAGGCGTGAAATGGCTTTCATCGACACACAAGTCGATCGAGGAAATCGCCACCACGATTCTGCAGGAGATCAAGCCGGAGCGGCCGTCGTACTACTGATCAGCGCCGCTGCTGGCGGCATTGTTCGAAAAGACAAATTGCCGCCGCAGCCGCCACGTTCAGCGATTCCATGCCGCCCGGCTGTGGAATCGTCACGCGATGCGTGACTGCATCGCGCCAGACCTGCGACACGCCCGCGCCTTCGTTGCCGAAGACCCATGCGAGCGGACCCACGAGATCGCAATCGTAAAGCGCGACCGCGCCATGTGAGTCGGTGATGGTCACGGGCGCATCCAGGCGCGCAATCAGGTTTGCCGGTTCGACATCCTCGAAGATATCGAGCAGAAAGTGTGCGCCCATGCCCGAGCGCAAGACCTTCGACGACCACGCGTAAGCCGTTCCCGGCGCGCAGAAAACGCGCGTGATACCCGCCGCCGCCGCGCTGCGCAAAATGGAACCGACGTTGCCCGCGTCCTGAATGCCGTCGAGAATCACGCAGGTTGCCTCGACGCGGTCGGGCAGCGCGGCATCGATCTTCTCAACGAGCAACAACATGCCAACGCCGTGCACGACGCTCGACAATTGGCCGAAGAGCGCATCCGGCAGCACGATCACACGTTTTTCCTCGATGCGCGCGACGATCTCCCGCGCTTCGGCATGGGAGAGCGCGCCTTCGGTCACGACGCAGGTTTCCGGCTGACCGGCGGCGTCGAGATAGGCTGAAGCGAGGTGGAGCCCTTCGAGGAGCGCGTGAGCGCTGCGGCGCTGCTGCGCGGTCGAACCGGCGAGCGCCTTGAGACGCTTGTAGAGCGGGTTGTCCCGCGAGGTGATCGATTTCAAGATTCAGAACGCGCGTGCATCGGGGTCGTCGTTGATGGTCGCGGCGGCTTGCAACACCTCGGGCGCAATGGCCGGCAGCATCGAGCCGAAACGGATATGCGCCTCGCGCACCGGCGCGAACGAACGCCGATGATGCTCGCACGGCCCATGCTCATGAAGCGCTTTCAGATGTTGCGGCGTGCCGTAGCCCGCGTGTGCATTGAATCCGTAGACAGGATGAACGTCGTGCAATTCCAGCAGCATGCGGTCGCGCGTGACCTTGGCCAGAATCGATGCCGCCGAAATCTGCTTGATGAGCGCGTCGCCGCCAATCACGGCTTCCGAGCGGATCGACAGCGTCGGGCAGCGGTTGCCATCCACTTTCACGAGCGTCGGCGCAACCGCAAGCCCTTCGACCGCGCGCTTCATGGCGAGCATGGAAGCATGCAGGATGTTGATGGTGTCGATTTCCTCGACGCTTGCCGACGCGATGCAAAAAGCAAGCGCGCGATCGACGATCTTCTCGTAAAGCTCCTCGCGGCGTTTCGCGCTCAAGGCCTTCGAATCGTCGAGACCGTTGATGCGCGGCTTCGCGGGATCGAAGATCACCGCGGCGGCCACGACCGGCCCCGCCAGCGGACCGCGCCCTGCTTCATCCACGCCACAGACGATGTCGAACGGCGAACTGAAATCCAGCCCGCTTTGGAGTGTCGCCCGCACCGCTTTTGTCTCACGCGCCATTATCCGGCTCTCCGCGTTTGCAGCACTCGCGCGACCGCGTCGGCCGCCTTCTGCGACGTGTTCTGACGCAGCGCGATATGCATGTCCGTGAAAATCTCCGTCAGGGTACGGCGGTTCGCTTCGTCGTTCAACTGTTTGAGCGTGGCGTCGGCGAGCGCTTCGGGCGTGGCGAAGTGCTGCAGGATCTCCGGCACCACGAAGCGCCCCGCGAGAATGTTCGGCAAGCCGACATAGGGCAGATAGCCCTGACGCTTCATGATCTGGCCCGTGAGCCAGGGCACCTTGTAGGAAATGACCATCGGCTTCTTGAGCAGCGCGGCTTCGAGCGTGACCGTGCCGCTTTTCACGAGGATGGCGTCCGCGGCGGTCATGGCGGTCTGCGCGCGGCCGTCGGTAATCGTCAGCGAGAGATTCGGATGCGCATCGACGAGCGGCTGCAGAAGCTCGCGCAACGCGGGGTTCGCGGCCGGCATCAGAAAGCGCACGCCGGGCTCGCGCAACTGCATGAGTTCCATGGCGTCGAAAAAGGTCGGGCCGATCAGCGCGATCTCCGAGCGGCGGCTGCCCGGCAGCACGGCAATCACCGGACCGCCTTGTGCGATACCGAGTTCGCGTCGCGCGCCGGCGACATCCGGTTCGAGCGGGATTTCGTCGGCAAGCGGATGGCCGACATAGCTCGCCGCCACGCCCGCCTTTTCCATCAACGCGATTTCGAACGGAAAGACGCACAGCATGTGATCGACCGCTTTCACGATCTTCTTGATGCGGCCACCGCGCCACGCCCAGATCGACGGGCAGACGAAGTGCACCGTCGAAATGCCCGCTGCGCGCAATGGCTCTTCGAGACCGAAATTGAAATCGGGCGCGTCGACGCCGATGAACACCGACGGCGGCTCCGCGAGCAGTTGCCGCTTCAGTTCGTTGCGAATGCCGAGAATTTCGGGAATATGGCGCAGCGCTTCGACATAGCCGCGCACGGACAGCTTGTCCATGGGCCAGTGGGCTTCGAAGCCCGCCGCAGTCATGCGCGGACCGCCGATGCCGCTGTAACGCGTATCGGCAGGCAACCTTTCTTGCAAACCTTGAAGCAGCGACGCCGCGAGCAGGTCGCCGGAAGGCTCGCCCGCGACCATCGCAATGCGTGGCGAGTGGGTGATTGGCGTCATCGGGCGCGCTTAGCGGATGATGCCGCGCTGCGACGTCGCGATGAAATCGGAGAACGCCTTGACCGGAGCATCGCCCTCGCCGCCTGCCTTGCCCAGATCCTTCAGTTGCAATTTCGCTTCTTCGAGTGACAAACCGCTCTTGTAGACGATGCGATACGCCTGGCGCAGCGCCGAAATGGCGTCGGGCGTGAAGCCGCGCCGGCGCAACCCTTCGACATTGATACCGTGCGGCTCGGCCTTGTTGCCCGCCGCGATGACGAACGGCGGCACGTCCTGCACGAGCGCGGAAGCCCCGCCCAGCATGGAATGCGCGCCGATACGCACGAACTGATGCACGCCCGACATGCCGCCGACGATAGCGTGATCGCCGACCGTCACATGGCCCGCCAGTTGCGCGTTGCTCGACATGATGATGTTGTTGCCGAGCCGGCAATCATGGCCGACGTGCACGTAAGCCATGATCCAGCAATCGTCGCCGATGGACGTCTCGCCCTGATCCTGCGCCGTGCCGGTATGCAGCGTGGTGAATTCACGGATGGTATTGCGGTCGCCGATCACGAGACGCGTGGGCTCGTCGCGGTATTTCATGTCCTGCGGGCGCCCGCCGATCGACGCATAGTGGCCGATGCGGTTGTCGCGTCCGATGCTCGTGTGCCCTTCGAGCACGCTGTGCGAACCGACCGTCGTGCCCGCGCCGATCACGACGTGGGGGCCGACGATCGCGTACGGTCCGATTTCGACGGTATCGTCGAGTCGAGCGCCCGGCTCGATGATCGCGGTAGGGTGAATCTTGCTCATGCGCTTATCGCCTCAAGCTGTTCGTGCTGCCTGTGTCTTGACGGTGAACGCGGCCTCAGGCGGCCGTGTTCTTCACGGTACACATGAGCTCGGCCTCGGCAGCGGTCACGCCGTCCACTTCGGCGCGCGCCTTGAACTTCCAGATGCCTCGCATGTACCGCTCGAAGTTGACGTTGAGGATCAGTTGATCGCCCGGTTCCACCACGCGCTTGAAGCGCGCGCCGTCGATACCCACGAAGTAATACAGCGTGGTCGACGGATCGTGCGGTTCCTCGGCGAAAGTCAGGAGCGCCGCGGTCTGCGCGAGCGCTTCGAGAATCAGCACGCCGGGCATGACGGGCCGCGTCGGGAAGTGACCCTGAAAATACGGCTCGTTGATCGTCACGTTCTTCAGCGCTTTGATGCTCTTGTGCGGCTCGAGTTCGAGTACGCGATCCACGAGCAGGATCGGATACCGATGCGGCAGCAGCGTGAGGATCTTGTGAATATCGAGGTTGATTTTTTCTGTGCTCATGGTCGTTCTGCTCGCGCGCGTGTTGTGCGCGGAAATTGACTGCGGACGCGTTGAACGAATCTTGCGCCCGCCGGAAATGCCTTTGTGTTTATCTTCGATGCGGCTTGCTGCGTGTATTGTTGCTGCCTCGATGATGGGATGGACCGTCGACGCCTTTTGAAACCGTTGAACCCGGCTTGCTTACTGCGCGTTTCGTTTATGCGCCGGCGATGATACGAACCCTCGACGCTTTTACACTGCTTTTACACTGCTTGACTCGGCCTGCTCACGGCACGTTTCGACGCTGCCTCGGTGAGAATACCAACCTCTTGCGCTGCTGAAATTGCTGACGTCGCCGGCTTACTGCCCGTATCAAGGTTGCCGGCCAGTGCTTTGAACCAGCGGATCTTGGCTTGCTTACTCCGCGCCGCCCGCGTCGCCCTTACCTGCTTTCTCGCCCAACGCCGTTTCGAGCGCCTTGATGCGATCACGCAGCTTGTCCAGATTGCGCACCAGCGCCGCGCTCTTGTTCCAGTCGGCATGATTCACCGCCGGGAAAGCGCTCGTGTACATGCCAGGCTTCGTCAGCGACTTGGAGACGCCCGACTGCGCCGTGACGATCACGTAGTCCGCCAATGTGACGTGGCCTGCGATGCCCACTGCGCCGCCGATCATGCAATGCCGCCCGATATTCGTGCTGCCCGCGATACCCGCGCAACCGGCGATAACCGTGTACGCGCCGATGCGGCAGTTGTGCCCGATCTGCACGAGATTGTCGATCTTCACGCTTTCTTCGATGACGGTATCCGCCATGGCGCCGCGATCGATCGTGGTGTTCGCGCCAATTTCCACGTCCTCGCCGATGTCCACCGCGCCCACCTGCGGAATCTTCACCCAGGTGCCGGTGCGAGCATCGCCTTCGCCCACGAAATCCGGCGCGAAGCCGAAGCCATCCGCGCCAATGACCGCGCCGGCGTGCACGATCACGCGCGCGCCCAGTTTGCAGCCGTGATACACGGTGACGTTCGGATACAGATGCACGTCGTCGCCCAACTTCACGCCGCGTCCGATGACCACGCCTGCATCCAGTTTCACGCGCTCACCGACGACCGCGCCCGCTTCCACCGTCACATGAGGCCCGATCACCGCGCTCGCCGCGACGTGCGCAGCCGGATCGACATACGCGCTCGGATGCACGCCGGGCTTCGAGACGGGCGTTGCAAGATCGATAAACGCCTGTGCGACGCGAGCGAAATAAGCGTAAGGGTTCGCCGTGACGATGAAATTCGTGCCCGCGCGATTGCCCACCTTCTCCAGATCGGCGGGCGAGATCAACACCGCGCCGGCGCGCGTCGTCTCGACTTGCGCCAGATACTTCTGGTTGGCGAGAAACGCGAGTTGCGCGGGGCCGGCTTTGTCGAGCGGCGCAAGCGCCTCGACCTTTTGCGTGCCCGCGCCGACTATCTCGCCGCCAAAGCGGCTGACCAATTCGTCGAGCGTGATCGCCATGCCTGATGCCATGCGTTCAATTACTCCGTGTCAGTTCGAGCTTGCGCCACTCGCGCCGCTCGCACCATTTTGCGTGCTCGCAGCCAGCGCCTTCAGCACTTGATCCGTGATATCGATGCGCGGGCTCACATACACCGCTTCCTGCACGATCAGATCGTAATGCTGCTGTTCCGCGATCTGCTTGATGACCTTGTTCGCGCGATCCAGCACCGCCGCGAGTTCTTCGTTACGACGCTGATTCAGGTCTTCGCGAAACTCGCGCTGCTTGCGCTGGAAGTCGGCGTCGAGCTGCGCCAGATCGCGTTGGCGCGCGGCACGGTCGGTTGGCGCGAGCGAGGCGCCACTCTTGTCCATGTTGTCGGACATGGCCTTCATGCGCTGCGCCATGTCCTGCAGCGCCTTGTCGCGCTTGGAGAACTCCTGCTCGAGCTTAGACTGCGCAGCCTTCGCCGCCGCCGACTCGCGCAGGATGCGGTCGGAGTTGACCGCGGCGATGCGCGCTTCCTGAGCGCTCGCGCTCGCAGCCGCACCCAGGCCGAGAACCATCGACAACGCAAGCGCCAGCGCCATATGTTTCGAAAGCTTACCGGTTCGCAAAGTGTTCCTCACGTTACGTCGAAATGAATGAAGCCTCTGTTCTCGTCGCGACGCAGCTTAGAACGCCGTGCCGATCTGGAACTGGAACTTCTGATACTGGTCGCCTTCATGTTTCTGCAGCGGGAAGCCCAGACTCAGCTTGAGCGGGCCGATTGGCGAGATCCATGCAAGACCGACACCATAGCCATACCGCAAGCCGTTCGCGCCGGCGCTCGTGCCGCCCTGATTCGGGTCGCCCCAGACGTTGCCGGCGTCGAGGAAGGTGAAGACGCGCAGCGTGCGGTCATAACCCGTTCCCGGCAGCGGGAACGTGAGTTCGATATTACCCACCGCCATGCGCGAACCGCCGATCGGGTCGCCCGTTTTCGCGTCACGCGGACCCAGCGAACTCGGCGAGTAACCGCGCACCGAGCCGATACCGCCCGCGTAGTAGTTCTTGAAGATCGGGTACGTCTGGCCGTCGAGGCCCTTGCCGTAACCGCCTTGCAGGTTGAAGCCGAGCACGAAGCCGCGCGCGAACGAGTAGTAATACTGGAACTGCGCGTCGAATTTAGCGTAGGTCGTGTTGCCGATAGGCGTGCCGTACTCCGCGTTCGATTGCAGGTAGTAACCGCGGCTCGGCACGAGCGCGCTGTCGCGATTGTCGCGCGACCAGCCAACCGTCAGCGGATAGTTGTTCACCACGCGACCGAATTCGTTCACGTAGTTGATGTACGACTGCGGCGTGGCCGAGTCGACGTCCATGGTGTTCTGCTCGGCGCCGACGCCGAAGAAGACCGTGTCCTGCTCGGAGAACGGAATGCCGAACTTGGTGTCCGCGCCCATCGTCACGATCTTGAAGCTCGAATCAGTCGAGTAGTAGAGCGGCTGATAAGTGCGGTAGTAGGCGTCCGTGATCCGCTTGATACCGTCGATGGTGAAGTACGGATCGACCTGCGTGACCGTCAAGGTACGGTAGGTCTTTGCGGTGTTCACGTTCACCGAGAGACTCGTGCCGGAGCCGAACACGTTGTCCTGCGAGACGCCCGCCGAGAGCACCACCTTGTCCGTCGACGAGAAACCCGCACCCAGCGTGATGGCGCCGGTCGGCTTTTCCGCGACCTTCACGTCCACGTCCACCTGGTCGTTGGTCCCTTCCACCGGCGTGGTGGTGACATCGACATCCGTGAAGTAACCGAGACGGTTGATGCGGTCTTTCGAGAGCGCGAGGCGGCTCGAATCGAACCACGAGCTTTCCAGCTGACGCATTTCGCGACGCACGACTTCGTCCCGCGTACGCGTGTTGCCGTCGATATTCACGCGGCGCACATACACGCGGCGGCTCGGATCGACTTGCAGCGTGAGCGCCACCGTGTGATGCGCCTGATCGATTTCCGGCTGCGCGTTGACCTGTGCGAACGCGTAGCCGTATTCACCGAGCTTGTCGACGACGGCCTTGGTCGAGGACTGCAGCTTCTCGGCCGAAAAGAGTTCGCCCGGTTTGATCTTGATGAGCTTGCTCAACTCGGCGTCGCGACTCAGCAGATTGCCCGACAGTTTGACGCTGCTGACCTTGTACGGCTCGCCTTCATGCAAGGCGACGGTCAGGTACATGTCCTTCTTGTCCGGCGAGATCGACACCTGCGTGGAGTCGATGCTGAACTCGAGGTAACCGTGATTCAGATAGTACGAGCGGACATTTTCGAGGTCGCCCGTGAGCTTTTCTTTCGCGTAGAGATCGCTCTTCGTGTACCAGGAGAACCAGTTCGGCGTGGAGAGCTGCATTTCGCCGAGCAGCGTGCTGGAACTCACGGCCTTGTTGCCGACGAAGTTGATCTGGCGAATCTTCGCGCTCGGACCTTCGGCCACCGAGAACAGAATGGTGACGCGATTACGGTCGACCGGCGTGACGGTGGTGGTGACTTCGGCCGCGTAGTAGCCGCGCGTCAGGTACTGACGTTTCAGTTCCTGTTCGGCCTTGTCGAGCAGCGCCTTGTCGTAGGAGCGGCCTTGCGACAGGCCGACCGAGCGCAGCGCCTTGGTGATGGTGTCCTTGTCGAACTCGTGCAGACCCGCGAAATCGATGCTCGAAATGGCCGGCCGTTCTTGCACCTGCACGACCACGACATTGCCTTCGGTTGCGATTTGAACGTCGTTGAAGAAGCCCGTTGCATAGAGGGCGCGAATCGCTTCGGAGGCCTTGTCGTCGGTGAACGTGTCGCCTTGCTTGATCGGCAGATAGGCGAACACGGAACCCGGTTCGATGCGCTGAAGACCTTCGATCCGAATATCCTGCACGACGAACGGCGTAACGGCGTGTGCCGTGATACCCGTTGCGGCAAGCGCCGCGGCTACAGCCGTCTTAGGAACAAAGCGATGAGGTTTGAACAACGTGCTTCCCCAGTATTTAAAGCTGCATTCATTCCGGCGGTCGCTCGAACAACGCCGCCAGAGATTGTCAAAGTGGATCAGAAACGGATCAGGCGAGCCAGGTCATTGAACAACGCGATCATCGACAAAGCGACGATGCACACCAGCCCCGCCCGTTGCAGAACCAGCTGCCAGCGATCGGACACCGCCTTGCCGGTAACGGCTTCAACCAAATAATATAACAGATGCCCACCGTCCAAAACCGGAATCGGTAACAAGTTCAACACACCGAGGCTGATACTCACGAGCGCGAGAAAGGAAACGAAAGCCGTCAGACCCAAACGCGCGCTCTTTCCTGCATAGTCCGCAATGGTGACCGGTCCCGAAAGGTTCTTGAGCGATGCCTCGCCGGTGATCATCCGCCCGAACATGCGCAGCGAATACATGCTGATGTCCCACGTGCGATTCACGCCGAGACGCAGACTTTCCACCGGTCCGTAACGCACGTCGACGCTAGGCAACTGATTGGCGAGCGCAGCACCTATACGGCCGATATCCTTGCCGCTCGCCGCATCGTGCTTGACGTCGGGCGTCACCTGCACCGTCTGCTGCTTGCCCGCACGCTCGATCGTGAGCGTGACCGCTTTCGCGCCGTGCGCCTTCACGTAGTCGATGAAGCTCGTCGCGTTATCGACGTTATGGCCGTCTATTGCGCGCAGCTTGTCGCCCGCCTGCAGACCGCTCTTTTGCGCGGCGCTGCCCGCCTCCACACCCGCGACCGTAAGCGTGCCACCGCCCGGCGTGAAGCCGAGCTTGTCCATGAAGTCCTGCTCGGCGTCCGCATCCGAAATGGTGCCGACACTCAGCGGAAAATCGTACGTGCCTTCGTGCGTCTTCGCCGAAAGCACGATGCGGCGATGATCGAACGATGCATCGAGAATCTTCCAACGCAGATCCGACCACGAGCGAATGGCGTGCGTTTCGCCGCCGTTGTCCGCGTCGCGCATCGAAACGATCTTTTCGCCGCCTTCGAAACCCGCGCGCGCGGCTGCCGTGTTCGCCACGGGGGTCGCGACGATTGCTTCGGGCTCCGACACGCCGCCCGCGAATACCGCCGCGAACAGCACGATGGCAAGAATGAAGTTCGCGACAGGCCCCGCCGCGACGATCGCAATGCGCTTGGCGACCGGCTGCCGGTTGAAGGCGCGTGGCAGGTCCTCGGGCGCGATGCTCTCTTCGCTTTCGCGCTCGTCGAGCATCTTCACGTAACCGCCGAGCGGCAACGCGGCAATGGTCCACTCGACGCCGGTCTTCTTGCTGACCCAGCTCACGAGCGGCTTGCCGAAGCCCACGGAAAAACGCAGCACCTTGACGCCGCACATGCGCGCGACGCTGTAGTGACCGAATTCGTGGACGACGACAAGTACGCCAATCGCAACGACGAAGGCGACGATTTCGGTCAGAAAGTTCATGACGGCCTCAATGGGCGATGGACTCGGCGCCTGGCGCGCTGGCGGTGAGTTCCGCGACAAACCGATGCGCCAGACGGCGCGCGTTCGCATCGGCGGCGAGGACGTCGTCGAGCGATGCAGCGCTGCCGTTTGGCAAGGAGTTCAGCACGCGATCGACGACATCG
The DNA here is from genome assembly GCF_031450875.1 of Caballeronia sp. LZ001. Lineage (NCBI taxonomy): Bacteria > Pseudomonadati > Pseudomonadota > Betaproteobacteria > Burkholderiales > Burkholderiaceae > Caballeronia > Caballeronia sp. LZ001. The sequence goes on from NZ_JARTVX010000004.1 coordinate 5,339,850, forward strand.
CCGATCGCCATGAAACCGATGCGGCGCGCGAGGAACGCTTCCACCGCGATCTCGTTTGCGGCATTCAGCGCCGCGCTTGCCAGACCGCCCGCTTCCAGCGCGCCGATTGCGAGCGCGAGACACGGAAAGCGCGTGAAGTCCGGCTTCTCGAAACTGAGCGTGGCGATCTGCGCGAGATCGAGCGGCGCGACGCCCGAATCGACGCGATCCGGAAACGCCAGCGCATGTGCGATCGGCGTGCGCATGTCCGGGTTGCCGAGTTGCGCGAGCACGGAGCCATCCGCATAGGAGACCATGGAATGGATCACGCTTTGCGGATGAATCAGCACCTCGATGCGCGAGCCGGGCAAATTGAAGAGCCAGTGAGCCTCGATGACTTCGAGGCCCTTGTTCATCATGGTCGCGGAATCGACGGAAATCTTGCGGCCCATTGCCCAGTTCGGGTGCTTGCAGGCTTCGTCCGGCGTGACGTCGATGAGCGTTGCCGGCTCGCGCGTGCGAAACGGGCCGCCCGATGCGGTCAGGATGATCTTCGATACGCCGCCGTGCAGCTTTGCCTCGCTGTCCGCGCAGGGCGGCAGGCACTGAAACACGGCGTTATGTTCGCTGTCCACCGGCAGCAGGATGGCGCCGTTGTCACGCACCGCATCCATGAAAATCTGGCCGGACATGACGAGCGCTTCCTTGTTGGCAAGCAGGATGCGCTTGCCCGCGCGCGCCGCCGCGAGCGTAGGCGCAAGGCCCGCCGCGCCGACGATGGCCGCGACCACCGTGTCGCATTGCGACGCCCGCGCCACCTCGACCAGCGCGGCTTCGCCGTGCGTCACCTCGGTTTTGCAGCCCGCGGCGTTCAAGGCGCCCGCCACGTGCGCAGCCGTTTCCGCGTCGCCGACCACGGCTACTTCGGGCGTGAAGCGCAGACACTGTTCGACGAGCTTGTCGCCGTTGCGATGCGCGGTGAGCGCGTAGACCGAGAAACGGTCCGGGTGCCGTGCCACGACGTCGAGCGTGCTATCGCCGATCGAGCCCGTGGAGCCGAGCAATGTAAGACGTTTTTGCATGAATTCTTCTCTAGCCGAGCATCAGCAATGCAATCGGCAGTACGGGCAGCAACGCGTCGATCCGGTCGAGTACGCCGCCGTGACCCGGCAGCAAACCGCTCGAATCCTTGACGCCCGCCTGGCGCTTAAGGAGCGATTCGAACAAGTCGCCGACCACGCTGAACGCAACCAGCACGGTCAGCGCGAGGAGCGCGCGCGCCCAGCCTAGATGTTCGACGAACGCGCTGAATACGGTCGGCGCCTCGAACCCGGTGGCGGCGGCAATCGTGCCGATGACCATCACCGCGACCCAGCCGCCGATCGCGCCTTCCCAGGTCTTGCCCGGACTGATGGACGGGGCCAGCTTGTGGCGGCCAAGGGCTTTGCCGGCGAAGTATGCGCCCACATCGGCCAGCCAGACTACTAGAAGAAGCGATAGCACGAAAGCCACGCCCACGGTGCGGGCCGCGACCACCGCGTGCCAGCAGGCCACGAACACGACGATTCCGGCAAAAAGCAGGAAGCCGCGCCACGCACCCGCCGAAAGCACGGGCTTGCGCAAAAGCGCATATGGCCCGGCCAACACCCAGAAAATAGCGGCCATTTCGAAGAGCGCCTTGGGCGCGACGCCGAGAAACGTGCTGAAAATGAGCGCGAGTCCCGCAATGAGCGCGTAGGCCACCGGACCCGCGCCGTTGAGCTTGAGGAGCCGTCCCCATTCCCATGCGGCGAAGACGACGACAAAACCGATCAACGCCCCGAATACGCCGATCGGCGCGAACAACGTGACCGGCACGAGGACCGCAAGCAGGACGATTGCCGTGATGACACGGGTTCTTAGCATGAAAGGGTGTCGGCCTTCTGCGATTGGTTTTCGACTTGTGCGCTGGTGCGCCCGAAGCGGCGTTCACGCTCGCCATAAGACGCGATGGCGCGATCCAGCGCTTCGGCGTCGAAATCGGGCCAGTAGGTATCGGTGAAATAGAACTCGGTGTAGGCGAGTTGCCACAGCAGAAAATTGCTGATGCGCTGCTCGCCGCCCGTACGGATGAAGAGATCCGGCTCCGGCGCGTAAGCCATGGCGAGATGCTCGGCGAAGGATTCGTCGTCCACGCGCGCCGGCACGCCCTGTTCGAGCGATTGCGCGATGAGCTTCTTCGTCGCCTGCATGATGTCCCAGCGCCCGCCGTAATTGGCGGCGATGGTGAGCGTCAAACGCGTATTGCGCGCCGTCTTGGTCTCGGCACGCTGAATGAGCGCGCGGATGCGGTCGTCGAACATGGCGGTGTCGCCGACCACGCGCAGACGAATGCCGTTGGCGTGCAGCTTGCCGATCTCGCGCTCGAGCGCGGTCACGAACAGGCGCATGAGAAACGACACTTCCTCGGTCGGCCGGCGCCAGTTTTCGGAACTGAACGCGAACAGCGTGACGAATTCGACGCCGCGCCGCGCGCAGCTTTCGACGGTGGCGCGCACCGCATCGACGCCGCGGGTGTGACCGGCGACGCGCGGCAGGCGCCGCTCGGTCGCCCAACGGCCGTTGCCGTCCATGATGATCGCGACGTGGCGCGGGACAGCCGCGACATCGGGCACGCGAACGGTAGAGCTGGTATAGGTCATGGCCGTTGAATCTTGAAATCGACAGAAGTGAGAGCCAGCCTCAATCTAAATGGTCGAGGCTGGCAAGACCGTATCTACGGCCTCACACCGTCATGATTTCGGCTTCTTTGGTCTGGACGAGCTTGTCGATTTCGGCGACGAACTTGTCGGTGAATTTCTGCACGTCGTCGCTTGCGCGGCGCTCGTCGTCTTCCGAAATCTCTTTGTCCTTCACGAGCTTCTTCAGTTGCTCGTTCGCGTCGCGGCGCAGGTTACGCACAGCGATCTTCGCCGATTCGCCTTCGCTCTTCACGACCTTGGTCAGCTCGCGGCGGCGCTCTTCGGTGAGCGCGGGCATTGGCACGCGGATCAAATCGCCCTGCGTTGCCGGGTTCAGACCGAGGTCCGACTCGCGGATCGCCTTTTCGACGACGCCGACCATCTTCTTTTCCCACGGCTGCACGCCGATCGTGCGGGCGTCGACGAGCGTCATGTTCGCCACTTGGGAGATGGGCACATTCGAGCCGTAGTAGTCGACCTGGATGTGATCGAGCAGACCCGTGTGGGCGCGGCCCGTGCGGATCTTCGCGAGATCGGCCTTGAACGCTTCGATCGACCGCGTCATCTTCTGGTCGACGCCTTTTTTAATGTCAGCCACACTCATTTGAACCTCCGAAACCTTGGGTTACTGGCAATCTAGGCGCCTTCGCGCGATCTTCCGGCGTGCTCCACACCGGCCGCGGCGCGGCGCCCTTTCAACGTCGCTTGAACTTCTCGTTGACCACTCTCAACGCGAGAGTTTACACGTGGACGAGCGTACCTTCGTCGTCGCCTTGCACGATGCGCTTGAGCGCGCCCGGCTTCGTGATCGAGAACACGCGGATCGGCAGCTTTTGGTCGCGACACAGCGCGAAAGCCGTGGCGTCCATGACTTGCAGATTGCGGCCGATCGCTTCGTCGAAGCTGATCGTGCTGTAGCGCGTGGCGCTCGGATCTTTCTTCGGGTCGGCGGAGTATACGCCATCGACCTTGGTTGCTTTCAACACCACTTCGGCGCCCACTTCCGCGCCACGCAAGGCGGCAGCGGTGTCGGTTGTGAAGAACGGGTTGCCCGTGCCGGCCGCGAAGATCACGACCTTGCCTTCTTCGAGCTGGCGAATCGCGCGGGGGCGGATGTACGGCTCGACCACCTGGTCCATGCGCAGCGCGGACTGAACGCGCGCTTCGATGCCGGCGTGACGCATGGCGTCTTGCAGCGCCAGCGCGTTCATCATGGTCGCGAGCATGCCCATGTAGTCGGCCGTCGCCCGGTCCATGCCGGCCGCGCCGCCCGCCACGCCACGGAAGATGTTGCCGCCGCCGATCACGACGGCCATTTGCGTGCCCATCCGCACTACTTCAGCGACATCCGCCACCATCCTTTCGATTGTTGCGCGATTGATGCCGAAGGCATCGTCGCCCATGAGGGCTTCGCCGGAGAGTTTGAGGAGTACGCGTTTGTAGGCTGTGGGCATATGAGTTTCCGATCGCGCCGAGGAGGGTTGCAACAACGTAGAACTGTAGGGGTGAAACAATATTTACCGCAAGCGGCCGGATCGGGCGACGGGCGCGACGTATACGGGTTTTCCCGAATTCGCCGCGCCCGCGCGATGCTTGCCGCCTTACTGCCTTTCGATGCCCGGCGCCGCCATACCGCCGAGCGCCTTCACTTCAAAACTCAGCCTTGCTTGGCGGCAGCAACCTGCGCAGCCACTTCCGCCGCGAAGTCGTCCTGACGCTTCTCGATGCCCTCGCCCACCACGAACAGCGCGAACTTCTGCACCGACGCGTTAGCAGCCTTCAGCATCTGTTCGATCGTCTGCTTGTCGTTCTTCACGAACGGCTGGTTCAGGAGCGACACTTCCTTCAGGTACTTCTGGACGCTGCCTTCGACCATCTTGGCGACGATTTCAGCCGGCTTGCCCGATTCAGCGGCCTTTTGCTCGGCGATGCTGCGTTCCTTCGCGATCAGGTCGGCCGGCACTTCGTCCGACGACAGCGAGACCGGCTTCATGGCCGCGACGTGCATGGCGACGTCCTTGCCGACTTGCTCGTCCGCGCCGGTGAACTCGACCAGAACGCCGATACGCGCTCCGTGCAGATACGAGGCCAGCTTGTTCGCGGATTCAAAGCGCACGAAACGGCGAATCGACAGGTTTTCACCGATCTTGCCGACGAGCGCGAGGCGCACGGCGTCGACCGTCGAGCTTTCGAGCGGCAGCGCGGAGAGCGCGGCCACGTCAGCCGGATTGTTCTTGGCCACGAGTTCGGCGATCGTCTTGGCGAAGGCCAGGAAGTCGTCGTTCTTGGCAACGAAGTCGGTTTCGCAGTTCAGTTCGACGAGCGCGCCCACGCCGCCGTCGATATACGACGTGACGATGCCTTCAGCCGTCACGCGCGATGCCGCCTTGCTCGCCTTGTTGCCGAGCTTCACGCGCAGCAGCTCTTCGGCGCGCGCCATGTCGCCGTCGGCTTCCGTCAGCGCCTTCTTGCATTCCATCATCGGCGCGTCGGTCTTCGCGCGCAGTTCTGCCACCATGCTTGCGGTAATTGCCGCCATCATTCGCTCCTTGAGTCTGTTTGATACGTCCCGCCGCTTGAATCCGCCACGGGAAAGGGTACTGGACGTGCGGGAACGCAATGCCGCGCTCCCGAGTGCCGCGGCTTAAAAAAAAGGGGCCTTTCGCAAAGCCCCCTTTTATGTCGGCCGCAGGGCTCGATTACGCCTCTGCGTTGACCTCGACGAACTCGTCGCCGTCGCCTTCGCGGACAGCCTGGACCACGTCGTTCACCGCGTTCGCACGGCCTTCGAGGATCGCGTCGGCCACGCCTTCGGCGTACAGCGCGACGGCCTTGCTGGCGTCGTCGTTACCCGGAATGACGTAGTCGATGCCTTCCGGCGAGTGGTTCGTGTCGACCACGGCGATGACCGGAATACCAAGCTTCTTGGCTTCGGTCACGGCAATCTTGTGGTAGCCGACGTCGATCACGAAGATCGCGTCCGGAATGCCGCCCATGTCCTTCACGCCGCCGATCGACTTCTGCAACTTCTGCATTTCGCGTTCGAACAGAAGCGCTTCCTTCTTGCTCATGCGCTCGGTTTCACCCGATTCGACGGATGCTTCCATGTCCTTCAGGCGCTTGATCGAAACCTTCAAGGTCTTGAAGTTGGTCAGCATGCCGCCGAGCCAGCGGGCGTTGACGAAAGGCATACCCGAGCGGGCGGCTTCCTGAGCGATGGTGTCGCGCGATTGACGCTTCGTCCCCACGAACAGGATCGTGCCGCGGTTCGCTGCCAACTGACGCACGTACTTCAGCGCGTCGTTGTAGAGCGGCAGCGTCTTTTCGAGGTTGATGATGTGAATCTTGTTGCGATGACCGAAAATGAACGGGGCCATCTTGGGGTTCCAGAAGCGCGTTTGGTGACCGAAGTGGACACCTGCTTCCAGCATTTGACGCATCGTGACTGCCATGAAATTCTCCGCGAGGGTTGGGTCTTAAGCCGGCTGCCGCATCCCGCGCCCGGTGCTTCTAGCTAACCGGACGCCGGACACCCTGGGTGCGCCGGCTTGCGAATCGAACGATTGTCTGTAAGAGAAGCGAGACGTCCCGCCACCTTAACTTTCAACCTACTTTCCAAGCCCTACTACACCTAAATAAAAGTGTGGATAGGACTTAGCCCGTAACTATAGCATGTGAGGATTGACTAGCTCAAGCCGCTTGCAGGTGCCCGAAAGCGCTTGGGAAGCCCGATCCATGCCCCGCGTGCCTTTGATTCGGGCTGCGGCGCCCTCTCTAAGGTGCGATAATGCCGATTTCGCGGCTCACGGCCGCATACTTGCATTTCTGAGCCTAGTCATGTCCATTACGCTGAAAAACGATCACGATATCGCGCAAATGCGCGTCGCCTGCCGGCTCGCCAGCGAAGTGCTCGATTTCATCACGCCGCATATCGTTGCTGGCGTGACCACCGAAGAACTCGACCGCCTTTGCCACGAACTCATGGTGAAGGAACAGGGCACGGTGCCCGCACCGCTCAACTATCAGCCGCCGGGTTATCCGCCTTACCCGAAAGCCACCTGCATTTCCGTCAACGACGTAATCTGCCACGGCATTCCCGGCGAAAAAGTGCTCAAGAACGGCGACGCGCTCAATATCGACGTCACCGTCATCAAGAACGGCTATTTCGGCGACACGAGCCGCATGTTCATCGTCGGCGAAGGGTCCATTCTGGCGAAGCGTCTGGTGCAAACCACCTTCGATTGCATGTGGCTCGGCATCGATCAGGTGCGTCCGGGCGCGCATCTCGGCGACATCGGCGCGGCTATCCAGAAGCATGCCGAGGCGCAAGGTTACAGCGTGGTGCGCGAATATTGCGGTCACGGCATCGGCCAGGTGTTCCATGAAGAGCCGCAGGTGCTGCATTACGGGCGCGCGGGTACGGGTATCGAACTGGAAGCGGGCATGATCTTCACCGTCGAGCCGATGATCAACGCCGGTCGCCGCGAAATCCGCACGATGCCGGATCAATGGACCGTCAAGACGCGTGATCGCAGCCTTTCCGCGCAGTGGGAACATACCGTTCTCGTCACGCCGACCGGTTACGAAGTCCTGACCGTGTCCGCGGGCACGCAGGCGCCCTCGCATTTGATCGCGGCCACGGCTTCCTGAGCTCCGCCGCTCCCCGGCCGCGCTTGCGTGCGCGGCCTTCTTCCTTCCTGAATCCGAGCCCATGAGCGTCACAGTCCCTGTCGCCACGCCGTGTGAAACGCTGCGCGCTGCCTACAAGGCGGCGAAGTCGGCGCTCATCGAACGCTTTCAGACGGCTTCGAACGTCGAACCGTTGATGCACGCGCTCGGGCGCGCCACCGACGACGCGCTTAAGGGCGCCTGGGCCGCCTGCGAGATGCCGGCGGACGCGGCGCTGGTCGCGGTCGGCGGCTATGGGCGCGGCGAACTCGCGCCGTATTCGGACGTCGATATCCTCGTGCTTCTGCCCGATGCCGGCGGCGATCAGGAAGACGTGGGCCCGCTCAACGCGCGCGTCGAGCGGTTTATCGGCATGGCGTGGGATCTCGGGCTCGATATCGGCAGCAGCGTGCGTTCGGTCGAGCAATGCATCGCGGAAGCGAGCGGCGATGTCACCGTCCTCACGTCGCTGCTGGAGGCGCGGCGCATCTTCGGCAGCGCGGAACTGTTCGAACGCTTTTCCGCGCGCTACAAGGAGACGCTCGATCCGCGCGGCTTCTTCCAGGCGAAGGTGCTGGAAATGCGTCAGCGCCACGCGAAGTTTCAGGACACGCCGTACAGCCTCGAGCCGAACATCAAGGAAAGTCCGGGCGGTCTGCGCGATCTTCAGCTCATTCTCTGGATTTCGCGCGCAGCCGGTTTCGGCAGTAGCTGGCGCGAACTCGACCTGCGCGGTCTCATTACCGACCGCGAAGCGCGCGAACTGCGCCGCAACGAAGCGTTTCTCAAGACCTTGCGTGCGCGGTTGCACGTGATTGCGAAGCGTCGCCAGGACATTCTCGTCTTCGATTTGCAGACACCGCTCGCCGAGAGTTTCGGCTTCAAACCGACGACCGCCAAGCGCGCGAGCGAGCAGTTGATGCGCCGCTACTACTGGGCGGCAAAGGCCGTCACGCAGCTCGCGACCATTCTGATTCAGAACGTCGAGGCGCAGTTGTTCCCGTCGACGAGCGGCATCACGCGCGTCATTTCGGGGCGCTTCGTCGAGAAACAGGGCATGCTGGAAATTGCCCGCGACGACGTCTTCGAGCGCGAACCGCACGCCATTCTCGAAGCGTTCCTGCTCTACGAGCAGACCCGCGGCATCAAGGGACTCTCGGCGCGCACGCTGCGCGCGATCTACAACGCGCGCGAACTCATGGACCGCGACTGGCGGCGCGATCCGGAGAACCGGCGTCTCTTCATGGAGATTCTCAAGCAGCCCGAGGGCATCACGCACGCGCTGCGTCTCATGAACCAGACGAGCGTGCTCGGGCGTTATCTGCTGAACTTCCGGCGCATCGTCGGACAGATGCAGCATGATCTTTACCATGTCTATACGGTCGATCAACACATCCTGATGGTGCTGCGCAACCTGCGCCGCTTTGCAATAGCGGAACATGCGCACGAGTATCCGTTTTGCAGTCAGTTGATGGGCAATTTCGAGCGCCCGTGGGTGCTCTACGTCGCGGCGCTCTTCCACGACATCGCGAAAGGTCGCGGCGGCGATCATTCGACCCTCGGCATGGCCGATGCCCGTCGCTTCTGCCGCGAACACGACATGTGTCAGGAAGACACCGACCTCGTCGTGTGGCTCGTGCAGCAGCATCTGACGATGAGCCATGTCGCGCAGAAGCAGGACACGAGCGACCCTGAAGTCATCAAGCAGTTCGCCTCCGTGGTAAAGACCGAGCGGCGGCTGACCGCGCTTTATCTTCTGACCGTGGCGGACATTCGCGGCACGTCGCCCAAGGTCTGGAACAACTGGAAGGGCAAGCTGCTCGAAGACCTGTTTCGCGCGACGCTCGCCGTGCTCGGCGGCGCACAGCCGGATGCGCACTCGGAACTCAAGTCGCGTCAGGAGGCGGCGCTCGCGCTCCTGCGTCTCGAAACCGTGCCGGAGAATGCGCAGCGCGAGCTGTGGGACAAACTGGATGTCGGCTATTTCTTGCGTCACGATGCCGCGGATATTGCGTGGCAAACGCGTGTGCTGTACCGGCATGTCGAAAGCGACGCGCCGATCGTGCGCGCGCGACCGTCGCCCATCGGCGCGGCGCTGCAGGTGCTGGTGTACGTGAAGGACCGGCCGGATCTGTTCGCCGGCATCTGCGCGTATTTCGACCGCAATGGCCTTTCCGTGCTGGATGCCCGCGTGACGACGACGCGACATGGCTACGCGCTCGATAACTTTCTCGTGGCGCATCCCGATCACGACGGGAGTTATCGCGACATCGCAAATCTCGTCGAACAACAATTGAGCACGCTTTTGGCGGACGAGCGCATTTTGCCCGAGCCGTCGAAGGGCCGCGTATCGCGGCTCGTGCGCACCTTTCCTGTCACGCCGCGTGTGGATTTGCGCCCGGACGAGCGTGGCCAGTACTACATCCTTTCCGTGTCGGCCAACGACCGGCAGGGCCTTCTTTATTCGATCGCGCGCGTTCTGGCGCAACACCGGATCGGCGTGCAGGCAGCGCGAATCAACACGCTTGGCGAACGCGTCGAGGACGTGTTTTTGCTCGACGGCAAGAGCTTGTCGAACAATCGCACCCAGATCCAGATCGAGACCGAACTGCTGCGCGCGATCGCAGCCTGAAACTTTATGCGCGTCAAACTGACAGCCAAACATCCGCGTCCGACATCGTCGACGCGGTCGCCGGTTCGCACCGGTAGTTCCACCGCCCGCAAGACCACGCGGCCTGAAACGCCGCACGAGCGGCCGTCGACACCACGCGGTGCGGGGGGCGATTCGCGCGCGGGGTTCGACAAGCGTGGCGCGGGGGATCGGTCGGAACGTCGGCCCGGTTCTTCGGGCGGCGATGAGCGGCGCGCGTTTAAACCGCGTGGTGATGATTCGCGGCCGAGCTTTGATAAGCGTGGCGCGGGGGATCGGTCGGAGCGTCGGCCCGGTTCTTCGGGCGGCGACGAGCGACGCGCGTTTAAACCGCGTGGTGATGATTCGCGTCCGAGCTTCGATAAGCGCGGCCCGAGCGATCGGTCGGAGCGTCGGCCGTTTGCGCGCGATGAGCGCACGCCCGGCAGCGATGAACGACGCCCTTTCAAACCGCGCGATGATTCGCGTCCGAGCTTCGATAAGCGCGGCGCGAGCGATCGCTCGGAACGCCGGCCGTTTGCGCGCGACGACCGTACGCCCGGCAGCGATGAACGACGCCCTTTCAAACCGCGCGATGATTCGCGTCCGAGCTTCGACAAGCGCGGCCCGAGCGATCGCTCGGAACGCCGGCCGTTTGCGCGCGACGACCGCACGCCCGGCAGCGATGAACGACGCCCTTTCAAACCGCGCGACGATTCGCGTCCGAGCTTTGATAAGCGCGGCGCGGGCGATCGCTCCGAACGCCGTCCGTTTGCGCGCGACGACCGCAACCCCGGCAGCGATGAACGACGCCCTTTCAAACCGCGCGATGATTCGCGTCCGAGCTCCGATAAACGCGGCGCGAGCGATCGCTCCGAACGCCGTCCGTTTGCGCGCGACGACCGCACGCTCGGCAGCGATGAACGACGCCCTTTCAAGCCGCGCGACGATTCGCGTCCGAGCTTCGATAAGCGCGGCGCGGGCGATCGCTCCGAACGGCGGCCGTTTGCGCGCGATGAGCGCACGCCCGGTGGCGATGAACGACGCCCTTTCAAGCCGCGCGACGATTCGCGTCCGAGCTTCGACAAGCGCGGCGCGAGCGACCGTTCCGAACGCCGTCCGTTTACGCGCGACGACCGCACGCCCGGCACCGATGAACGACGCACGTTCAAACCGCGTGGCGACGATTCACGCCCAAGCTTCGACAAGCGCGGCGCGGGCGACCGTCGTCCCGCATCACGCGACGACCGCCCACCGCACGCCGAAGTCATCCCGGCATCCACCGAACCCGCCCACAAGCCCCGCGCTCACGACGACGGCCTCGTCCGCCTGTCGAAGGTGATGTCCGAACTCGGCCTCTGCTCGCGCCGCGAAGCGGACGAGTGGATCGAAAAAGGCTGTGTGCTCGTCGATGGCGAAGTCACCGATACGCTCGGCACGCGTATCCGCCCGGATCAGGAAATCGATGTCCTGCCCGCCGCGCGTTCCGCACAGTCGCTGCTCGTCACGATCTTGCTGCACAAGCCGGTCGGCTACGTATCGGGTCAGGCAGAAGACGGCTACGAGCCCGCCGTCACGCTCATCAATCCGGCCAATCACTGGCAAGACGACCGCAGCGGCATTCGTTTCGCACCGGGTCATCTGCGCACGCTCGCGCCGGCCGGCCGACTCGATATCGATTCGACCGGGCTGCTCGTACTTACGCAGGATGGCCGCATCGCGAAGCAATTGATCGGCAACCATTCCGAAGTCGACAAGGAGTACCTCGTGCGCGTGCGCTACGGCGAACACGAAGTCGATGTGGATCAGCACTTCCCGGAAGAACAACTCGCGCTGCTGCGTCACGGCCTGTCGCTCGACGACGTCCCGCTCAAGACCGCACAAGTCAGTTGGCAGAACGGCGAGCAGTTGCGCTTCGTGCTGCACGAAGGCAAAAAACGCCAGATTCGCCGGATGTGCGAACTGGTCGGACTGGAAGTCGTCGGTCTGAAACGCATCCGCATGGGCCGCGTCACGCTGGGCGCGCTGCCGCCGGGTCACTGGCGCTATCTCGGCGCCGACGAGAGCTTCTGATTGCGCGTTTTCGCTCCGGACGATCATCGTTCGGAGCGAACCACGAACGACCGTTCTCGCAATCCTCTCCGCTTCGCGGCTGCGTCGCAAAAAAGCGACGTCTCGACTTGCAACCCCTGATGGCGCCACATCGATCGCCAGTTTTATTTTTTTGCTGATTACCGCCTAAAGAAAATAAGTCATTATTCCGTTAGGCAAGTGTGACGCAGAGACTTTTTTACCGTCCTGCAGCGCACCAAGGATTCAGCATTTAACTGATCGAAGGAGAATCGCCATGTCAGTCGAGATCATTGTCCGAGAAACGAAAAGCGGCCTCGAAATCGTCAGCGGCCGTCGACGGCTCGACGCCTTGCTCGCCCTGCGAGATGAAGTGGTCGTCATGAGCCCCGGCATCGGCGAAATCGTGGTTGCGCGCCTGCCGGACGGACGTCTGCAAGCGTCCGCGAACCCTGAACATGTCGCGCTGTTCCGCCAGCCGGCCGTTAGCGGAACGCCCAAGTCCTTCGCCTGAACAAAAGCCGCTCGCAAGGAGCGGCTTTTTAGTGTGTGCAAATGCGGAACGCGCCCTCGCGCGTCCGCACGTTCTCAGTCGTCGCCAACCGGATCGAGCCCAGGAAACAGCACGTCCGTGAAGCCGAACTTCGAGAAGTCGGTAATACGCATCGGATAAAGCTTGCCGATCAGATGGTCGCACTCGTGCTGCACGACGCGCGCGTGAAAACCTTCCGCCAGCCGCTCGATGGCGTTGCCGTACTGATCGAAGCCCTGGTAGCGGATCATCGAAAAGCGCTGTACCGCGCCGCGCAGGCCGGGGACGGACAGGCAGCCTTCCCAGCCCTCCTCCATGTCGTGACCGTTCGGCGTGATGATCGGGTTGATGAGCACCGTCTCCGGCACCGACGGCGCGTCGGGATAGCGCGGATTCTGTCCGAAGCCGAAGATCACCACCTGCAGATCGACGCCGATCTGCGGAGCGGCGAGGCCCGCGCCATTGGCGTCGCGCGTCGTATCGAACATGTCCTGCACCAGCGTGTGCAGTTCCGGCGTGTCGAAATGCTCGACCGGCTCGGCGATACGCAACAGCCGCGGATCGCCCATCTTCAGGATTTCTCGGATCATGGGGTAACTCCTTCCAAAAGCTTCTTCATGCCGTCTTCGTCGAGAACGGGAACCCCGAGTTCCTCCGCTTTCGCAAGCTTGCTGCCTGCTTCCGCGCCCGCCACCACGTAGTCGGTCTTTTTCGATACCGAACCGGCCACTTTCGCTCCGGCCGCCTCCAGCATCTCCTTTGCATCTTCGCGCGTGAGCGTGGGCAAGGTGCCCGTCAGCACCACGGTCTTGCCCGCCAGCACGCCCAGCGGCGCTTTCGGTGCGGGCGGACCTTCCGGCCACGACACCTTGACGCGCAATTGTTCGATGACGTGCTGGTTGTGCTCTTCGCTGAAGAAATTATGGATGGCTTCGGCGACGACCGGCCCGACATCGTTCACTTCCAGCAATTCCTCGACCGAAGCGGCGATGATTGGGTCGAGCGAGCCGAAATGCTTCGCGAGATCTTTTGCCGTCGACTCGCCCACGTGGCGGATGCCGAGCGCGTAAATGAAACGCGCGAGCGTCGTGTGGCGCGCCTTGTCGAGCGAATCGAGCAGGTTCTGCGCGGATTTGTCGGCGAACCGGTCGAGCGCGGCGAGCGTCGAGAAACCGAGGCTGAAGAGATCGGCGGGCGTGCGCACGAGATTCTCTTCGACCAGTTGATCGATGATCTTCTCGCCGAGGCCGTCGATATCGAGCGCACGGCGCTGGGCGAAATGCCACAGCGCCTGCTTGCGCTGCGCCGGACAAAAAAGGCCGCCCGTGCACCGCGCAATGGCTTCGTCGGGCAGACGTTCGATCCTCGAGCCGCACACCGGGCACTCGGTCGGCATGACGAACTCGCGCGCGTCGTCCGGACGGCGGTCGAGAATCGCGCCCACCACTTCGGGAATGACGTCGCCCGCACGGCGCACGGTCACCGTGTCGCCGATACGGATGTCCTTGCGGCGCACTTCGTCTTCGTTATGCAGCGTCGCATTCGTGACGGTCGCGCCACCGACGAAGACCGGCGCCAGGCGCGCAACCGGCGTGATGGCGCCCGTGCGGCCCACCTGCACGTCGATGGCCAGCAGCTGCGTGAGCGCTTCCTGCGCCGGAAACTTGTGCGCGAGCGCAAAGCGCGGCGCGCGCGAAACGAAGCCGAGCTTGTCCTGTTCGTCGCGCCGGTTGACCTTGTAGACCACGCCGTCGATGTCGTACGGCAGCTGCTCGCGCTTTTCGCCCGTCTTGCGGAAAAAGTCGAGCAGGCCCTCCGCGCCATCGACCACGCCGCGTTCCGCGTTCACCGGCAAGCCCATTTCCTTGTACCAGTCGAGCAGACCGGCGTGCGTATCCGGCATCTCCGCGCCTTCAAGCACGCCGATGCCATACGCGAAAAAGGATAGCGGCCGTTGCGCGGTCATCTTCGGATCGAGTTGACGCAAACTGCCCGCCGCGGCGTTACGCGGATTGGCGAACTCGCGCTGCTCGGCATCGCGCTGACGTGCGTTGAGCCGCTCGAAGTCGCGCTTGAACATCAGTGCTTCGCCGCGCACGTCGAGCCGCTTCGGCACGTCCTTGCCCTTGAGCGTGAGCGGAATGGAGCGGATGGTGCGCACGTTGGCCGTCACATCTTCGCCGGTCGCGCCGTCGCCGCGCGTGGACGCCTGCACGAAGCGGCCGTCCTCGTAACGCAGGGAAATGGCCAGGCCATCGAATTTCAGTTCGCACGCATATTGCACCGGCGCGTGCGCGAGCGCGTCCGACACACGCTTGTCGAACGCGGCGATGTCTTCGTCGGCGAAACCGTTGTTGAGCGAAAGCATTGGCACGTCGTGCACCACGGGCTCAAAACCTTCCGCCGCCTTGCCGCCCACGCGTTGCGTCGGCGAATCGGGCGTGACGAGATCGGGACGGTCCGTCTCGATTCCCTGCAATTCCTTGAAGAGCGTGTCGTATTCGGCGTCGGGCAGATCCGGCTGGTCGAGCACGTAGTAGGCGTAATTCGCGCGTTCAAGTTCCGAGCGCAACCACGCCGCGCGCTCGGCCGGACGATCGGCACTGGGGACGGCTGCGCCCGACTTTCTGGCAGCGGCGGATTCGGCTTTCGTTTTAGCGGACATGCGACAAATACTTGGGAAAGTGAATTAAGTCTGCCAACGACCGTTCGATTGTCTCAGAAGATCGGTAAATCGTGGCATCGGCCAAACGGCCAGGATGTGACGAAACGTGCGATGCCGCGCGCGCAAAAGAAAGCGCCCCGGTCGGGGGCGCAATTTCGAAGCCCGCTGCACGCTAAAAGACGAGCGCGCCGTGAGACCTCGCGCTTATTGGCTGAAGAGCCGCCGCGTGGCGGGCGAGCCTGCTGGCATGCCCGCCTGCTCAAGCTTGGCGTACAGCGTCATCAATTGCTTTTCGATGTTGAGCAACGCGGATTCCGGCAACGGCCGGCGCTGATCGTCCACGACCCGCGCGCCGATACGCTCGGACAGCGACTTGGCGTAATCGCACATGAGCCTGAACGGCAGGATGTCTTCGTCCGCCACCGGCACGTCGAGCACCAGCGTGATCATCTGGCCGCCCTTGTACGTGAGGTCGTCACGCAGAAAGTTGGTATCGCCGAAAAGGAGCATGAAAACCGGGTTCTGCTTCGCATCCAGTTTCACGAAACGCGTGCCGTCGCGCGAGAGCAAAAGCCCGTCTTGCGAGGCCACCGCCTGCACGTAGTTGGCCGACCACGGCGCGCCGTCGGACAGGATATTGATGGAGAGCTGCGCGTCGCACTGGGCGGCAAAGGCGTCCAGCTCGCGCGCCATGCCCACGGTTTCCATCATGTCCGGAAACTCGGGCGAACCGTCGATGGCATCGGCCAGACGCTGCACGCCGGTCACGAACTCGGAAAACTCGAGTTCGTTGAGCGGGCCACTGCGGTTTGCCAGTTGCGCGGCGGCACGCAACTCTTCATAACGCGCGCCGTTGCGAAGCAATTCCCAGGTCGAATCGCCCTCGGGCTTGCCTTCTATCGTCACGGGCTTGGTGCCCGCGCGACGCAGACGCTGCGCCAGCGGCAACACGCGGTCTCCCGCAACGGGTCCACCAAGGCGAATCGGCACGACGCAATCGATGCGGCGATCGACCAGCGCCGGCGGCGCCGACGAAATGGTGTTCGTGGCGGGCAAGGTCGGCTCGTTGCGTCCGTCTTCGTCAATGCTCGCGAGTTCCGCTTCATCAGCGGCGGTGGCTTCAGCCTGCAGATCGACGGCGGTATCAGCCGGAGCGATAGGCGCGGGCGCGACGGGCGCCGGCTCGGCCGCAAGGCTCACGCCGCCGAAGCTCGGCTCGACGCGCGCTTCGTTCTCGCTCGAAACCGGCTCGCGACGCGGCTGGCGCACCGGTTCGATAAACGGTTGCTCGTCGTCCGTCTCCTGACGCGCGAGCGCGTCGGCTGCCTCGTCGGGCATCGGACGCGGCATCTTGCGGCGCACCTTGGCGCTCTGCCACGCGTTGTACACCACCACGCCGCCCACCACCACGGCTCCTGCTCCGATCAAACCGAGTGTCAACTCGTCCATGCACGCTCCATCGTTCTTTTGGGTTACGAAGCGCCGCGCGATCTGTCGCACGCATCGGACCGCGTTCCGGCATCACGCCTCGGGTCTTTTGCGCACCACTCCGCGCCTGCGCGCCTGGCCGGATCAGCGTCCGGCCTGCCACTCATTCAAATCCTGGTGCTGCGTCGCGCGCTTCAGCCGTTTTGGGCGAAGCCCGCCGCCGACTCCATGTCCACCGCGACGATGCGCGATACGCCCTGCTCCTGCATCGTCACGCCGATCAGTTGCTGCGCCATTTCCATCGCGATCTTGTTGTGCGAGATGAACAGGAACTGCGTCTTGACCGACATCGCGCGCACGAGATTCGCGAAGCGTTCCGTGTTGGCGTCGTCGAGCGGCGCGTCCACTTCGTCGAGCAGACAGAACGGCGCCGGGTTCAACTGGAACATCGCAAACACGAGCGCGGTCGCGGTAAGCGCTTTCTCGCCGCCTGACAGCAAGTGAATGGTCGAATTCTTCTTGCCGGGCGGCTGCGCCATGACCTGTACGCCAGCGTCCAGGATTTCGTCACCCGTCATGATGAGCTTGGCCTGGCCACCGCCGAACAGCCGCGGGAACAGTTCGCCGAAGTGTCGGTTCACTTCGTCGAACGTACCTTGCAACAGCGCGCGCGTTTCCTGGTCGATTCGCTGGATTGCATCTTCCAGCGTACCGATGGCGTCGTTCAGATCCGCCGATTGCGCGTCGAGGAACTGCTTGCGCTCGGTGGCCGCGACGAGCTCTTCGAGCGCCGCCATGTTGACCGGCCCAAGCGCTGTGATCGCGTTGTTCAGACGCGTGACTTCGCCTTGCAGATACGAAGGCTTCATGTCCGGCGTGAGCTTCGCCTGCAGTTCGGCTTCGTCGACGCCCGCTGCCTGCAACTGTTCGACGAACTGTTCGCCACTGATGCGCGCGGCCTGCTCCTTCAACTGCAATTCGTTGATGCGGTCGCGCAGCGGCTGCAGCGAGCGTTCGGCGAGTAGCCGCTGTTCGTCGGAGGCACGCAGACGCGCCGTTAGATCGTCCAGTTCGACGCGCGCGGCGTGCAGCGCTTCCTCGCGTGCCGCGCGGACTTCGAGCGCGTCCTGCAAGCCCGTCTGCGCCGTCTGTTCGTTGATGGTTTCGAGTTCGGCGCGCGCATCTTCGAGCGATGCCGCCACGCGTTCGCTTTGGTCGTGCGCCGTGTCGATATTGCGCTTGTATTCCTCGATCTTCGCGGCAAGGCCGCGCGCGGCGAAACCCGCGTCGCTCGCGGCGCGTTCCAGTTCGCGCAGTTCCTGACGGGCGGCCGTTAGCGTTTCGTCGAGCGCTTCGAACGCCATCTGGTTGTCTTCGAAGCGCGCCTGCAATTGCGCGAGCTCCGTATCGTGATGTTCGAACGCCGCCTCGGATTCGGCCCGCAGCGCGCGTTGTTCCTCGATCTGCGCGACGATTTCCTCGAGTTCCTCGCCAATCTGCGTGCTGCGCTGCGTGTAGCGCTCATGCGCCTGCGCGAGCTTCAGCACATCGAGTTGCAGCGCGTGGACGCGTTGCGTCGCGCGTTCGGCGGCGGCGCGGGCATCGGCAAGAGTTTGCGAGCCTTGGGTATGCGCGGCTTCTGCGCGTACCGCGTTGGCCTTTGCTTCGTCGGCGAGCAATGCCTGCGCGCGCACTTGCCGCGTGAGATTTTCGATATCCTGCGAACGCGCGAGCATGCCCGACTGCTCGGAATCGGCGGCGTACAGCTGCACGCCGACACGCGTCACCACATGCCCTGCCTTCACGATGAACGCGCCGCCTTCCGGCAATTGCGTGCGCGCCGCGAGCGCCTGGCCGATGTCGTCGGCGATGAAGGTCGTGGCGAGCCACTCGTTCAGCACCGCG
Source organism: Caballeronia sp. LZ001 (assembly GCF_031450875.1). Classification (NCBI taxonomy): domain Bacteria; kingdom Pseudomonadati; phylum Pseudomonadota; class Betaproteobacteria; order Burkholderiales; family Burkholderiaceae; genus Caballeronia; species Caballeronia sp. LZ001. The sequence goes on from NZ_JARTVX010000004.1 coordinate 5,358,446, forward strand.
CGCAAGCCCGGGTCGTCGATGCGCACGAGCGACAGCAACGGCCGCAAGCCTTGCGGCGTGTCGAGCGGCTTGCCGGCGACGGGCGGCGAATAGAACGCGAGCTTGGCGGGCGGCGCGTCGGCGGCGAAAGCCTTGATCCAGTCCAGATTCGATACTTCGAGCGCCGCCAGCCGCTCACGCAGCACCGATTCGAGCGCCGCTTCCCAGCCCGCTTCGACATGCAGCTTCTTCCAGAGGCGCGGCAGCGCGCCGAGCTCGTGCTTGTCGAGCCACGGCTGGATCTTGCCTTCGGTCTGAACGCTTTCCTGAAGCTGCCGCAAGGCAGCAAGCCGCGCTTCGAGCTGGTGGTTCTGCGCGCTTTCGGCCTGTACACGCTCCTGCGCCGCGCGGCGCTCGGCATCCAGACGCGGCACGGTTTCCTGCGCATCGGCGAGACGCGCCTGCGCTTCGCTCTGTACTTCCTCATGCTCGGCGAGCTGCATGCGCAGTTCTTCGAGTTGCGCTTCGTCGGGTGCGTCGAGTCCTTTCGATTCGGTCCTGAGCCGCTCCTCGCGCTGCTGCAACTGCTGAAGCTGCTGATCCGCGTTGCGCTGATGCGCCGCTTCGAGCTTCAACGCCTGCTCCGCGCGCGCGATGCCTGCGCGTTCTTCGTTCAGATGCGTCTGCGCGTCGCGCCAGCGGGCTTCGAGCGCCGGCAGTTCGTCATGCTTTGCGGCAGCGTTTTCCCGCGCGATGACTGCTTTCTCTTCGCCTTCCGCGAGCGCTTCCGATGCCGTCTCGATTTCGTCGCGCGCCTTTTGCGCCTGCATTTGCCATTGCTCGCGCTGCGCGTTGAGCGCGGCGATCTGAGCCTGCACGCGATTGCGCGATTCGACGATGAAGCGAATCTCCGCTTCCAGCCGGCTCACTTCGCCGTTGGCTTCATAGAGCGCGCCTTGCGCGCCTTGCATGGCGTCGCTCGCGCTGTAGTGCGCGACACGCAGCGTCTCGAGTTGCGCTTCCACTTCGCGCAGACGCGCGGTCTGCGCTTCGAGTTCAATCTGCGCGTCGCGGATAGCGCGTTGCTGCCGCTCGGCTTCGTTGCCCGCTTCGTTCTTGCGCAAAAGCCACAACAGGCGCTGCTTTTCCTCGCCTTCGGCCTGCAGATCCTTGTACTTCGTCGCGACGACCGCCTGCGCTTCGAGCTTCTCGAGATTCGCGCCAAGTTCGCGGACGATGTCTTCCACGCGCGTCAGATTCTCGCGTGTATCGTGCAGACGATTCTCCGTCTCGCGGCGGCGCTCCTTGTACTTCGACACGCCCGCGGCTTCTTCCAGAAACACGCGCAGTTCTTCAGGCTTGGCCTCGATGATGCGCGCGATCATGCCCTGGCCGATGATCGCGTAAGCACGCGGACCTAAGCCCGTGCCGAGGAAGATGTCCTGGATGTCGCGGCGTCGCGCGGGCAGGTTGTTGATGTAGTAGCTGGAGGTGCCGTCGCGCGTGAGCACGCGCTTGACCGCGATCTCGCCGTATGCGCTCCATTGCCCGGCGGCGCGGCCGTCGCCGTTATCGAAGATCAGTTCGACGCTTGCCCGGCTGCCCGGCTTACGCGCCGTAGAGCCGTTGAAGATGACGTCCTGCATCGATTCGCCGCGCAGTTCGGACGCGCGCGATTCGCCGAGCACCCAGCGCACGGCATCGATGATGTTTGACTTGCCGCAGCCATTCGGACCGACCACGCCGACTAACTGGCCGGGGACCTGGAAATGCGTGGGATCGACGAAGGACTTGAAGCCAGCGAGTTTGATCGAGGTCAGACGCACGGCGATTTCGCTGTTTGAGATGAATACGGAGGTAAATAGCAGACAGGCCGCACAGCGGCCCGTCGATCATGCTCGCCTTGAGGGCAGTCGAGGCCCGGGCATGAGCTTAAAGCCCTACCCGGCGAGCGGTCACCATCATACCATCGCCCGTCTCGATTTCTTTTTGCCTGCGCCTTCATCGCGCGATGTATTTTCAGCGGCTTCTTTTCGCTGCCGATGCACCCATGCCGACAGCACGCAAGCCGCCACGATGCACGCGCCGCCGGCCCATTCGCGCGGGCCCGGCACTTCATGCGCGAAGAGCCACGACGAGAGCGCGGTGACGACGAGTTCGAACAGCATGATGATCGACGCGCGATTGGCGGGCACGCGCGCCAGGCCGATCTGCACGATCATGTTGTTCACCGCGAGCACGACGCCGAGGCCCAGCACGATCGACGCGACCGTGCCCAATTGCGCGGCTGAAGGCGGCGCGGGCATCGGCTCGAACACGGTGACGAGCGAAGCGACGATAGCCGCGCCGCCGAAGATCACCGCCGTGCGCATCTCCGGCTTCATTGCCGGAAGCGTGCGCGTGATGCGCACCACCAGCACGTTGCTGATGGAAAAGCCCATGCCGCCCATGAGCCCCGCCCATTCCGCGAGATTGGCGGGCAACGGCAGGCCGAGTTCGGGCGACCACAGCATGGTGACCGCGCCCGCGAGCGACAGCAAGGACAGCGCGGCATCCACGCGAGTCAGGCGTTCCTTCAGGATGAAGTGCGCGAAGATCGCGGTCCAGGCGGGCGTGAGATAGAACAGCAGCAGCACGCGCATCACCTGGCCGTGAATAGCGCCCCAGACGAAGCCGATGCTCGTCACGCCCGCCGCGAGTCCAAGCGCGACGAGCAGCCAATGCCACGAAAGGCTCTTGATCGAGCGATGCCGGAACAGCAGCACGAAGAGACAGGCGACTGCGCTCGTGCTTGCGCTGGCGGCGGTGCCGGAAAGGCCCATGGCGGCGAGCATGCGCATGGGATACCACACGAGGCCCCAGACCGATGCGCCGATCATGATGGCGAGCGTCGGGCCGGCGTCGTGGAAGCGGCTGCTCATCGTGTTACTCCGGCCGGCTGCGCGATTGCGCGCATCTCATCGTGATCAACCGGCTGTACCAGTGCGCCTTTCATGAGGCTCATTATTCGTTTGTCCTTTGCTGCAACGCGTCCGGCATAAGGCCGCGCGCTATAATCTCGTGCTCTTGCGTGTGCATTTCGCGTGTTCGTCGTGTCGCGACGAAGCTCTTCTTCAAGCCCGCTGCACGCATGCGTCGGATGCCGTTCGCTCATACATACGTACAGACGCTTAACCGCATAACCGCAAACCGGTCACGCCGTGAATCCACTACTCCAGAAACTTCAGTCGTATCCGTTCGAAAAGCTGCGTCTGCTTTTTCAGGGCATCGAGCCGCGCGCCGGATTCACGCCGATCAGCTTCGGTATTGGCGAGCCAAAGCATCCCACGCCCGCGCTGATACGCGACGCCGTCATCGATTCGCTCGACGGCATGGCGAGCTATCCGGCAACGCTCGGCAGCGCGCCCTTGCGCGAAGCCATCGCCACGTGGGTAATGACGCGCTACGGTCTGCCTTCGATCAATCCCGCCACCGAAGTGCTGCCCGTTTCCGGTTCGCGCGAAGCCTTGTTCGCGCTGGCGCAGACCGTTGTCGACAGCCGCGGCGCGAGTCACGCGGCGGCATCGGGCGAGCCGCCCATCGTACTCTGTCCGAACCCGTTCTATCAAATCTACGAAGGCGCGGCGCTGCTCGCGGGCGCCGAGCCTTACTTCGTCAATAGCGACCCGTCGCGCAACTTCGCGTGCGATTACTCGACGGTGCCCGAAGCAATTTGGGCGCGCACGCAACTGCTCTACGTGTGTTCGCCGGGCAATCCGACAGGCGCCGTGCTCACGCTCGACAACTGGCGCGAACTCTTCGCGCTGTCGGACAAGCACGGCTTCGTGATTGCCTCCGACGAGTGCTATTCGGAAATCTATTTCGACGAAGCCAATCCGCCGCTCGGCGGCCTCGAAGCCGCGCACAAGCTGAATCGCGGTTTCGAGCGTCTCGTCATGCTGTCGAGCTTGTCGAAGCGCTCGAACGTGCCCGGCATGCGCTCGGGCTTCGTCGCTGGCGACGCCGCTATCCTCAAAAGTTTCCTGCTGTATCGCACCTATCATGGCGCGGCGCTTTCGACGGTGTTTCAGAAAGCGAGCGTGGTCGCGTGGCAGGATGAAACGCACGTTCGCGACAATCGCGCGAAGTATCTGCGGAAGTTCGAAACCGTCACGCCCATGCTCGCCGAGGTGCTCGACGTACGTTTGCCCGACGCCGCGTTCTATTTGTGGGCCAACGTCGCCAAGACCGGTCTCACGGATACCGAGTTCGCCGCGCGTCTGTACGCCGACTATAATGTGACGGTCCTGCCGGGGTCCTTTCTCGCCCGCACGGCGCACGGCACGAATCCGGGCGAAGGCTTCGTGCGCATCGCGCTCGTCGCCGGCGTCGAGGAATGTGTCGAAGGCGCCCGCCGTATCGTCGAATTCTGCCGCACGCTGTCGCCGGTCACGGCACCCGCCTCGCCGTGACGGGCGCGGCCAGTCCATCTCTCCATCATCCTCGATACCAACTATGTCGCAACAACTTCAGAGCATCATCGATCAAGCCTGGGAAAACCGCGCTGAACTGTCGCCCAAGGCCGCGCCCGCGGAAGTCCGCGAAGCCGTTGCCCATGCCATCGAACAACTGGACAAGGGCGCGTTGCGTGTCGCCGAAAAGCGCGACGGCGACTGGGTCGTGAATCAATGGCTGAAGAAGGCGGTGCTGCTGTCGTTCCGTCTGGAAGACAACGCGCCGATGCCCGCCGGCGGCTACTCGCAGTTCTACGACAAGGTGCCCTCGAAGTTCGCGAACTACACGCCCGAAGACTTCGCGGCAGGCGGTTTCCGCGTGGTGCCGCCGGCCATCGCGCGGCGCGGCTCGTTCATCGCGAAGAACGTAGTGCTGATGCCCTCGTACACCAACATTGGCGCTTATGTCGATGAAGGCACCATGGTCGATACCTGGGCCACCGTCGGTTCGTGCGCGCAGATCGGCAAGAACGTGCATCTGTCGGGCGGCGTGGGCATTGGCGGCGTGCTGGAGCCGTTACAGGCGAATCCGGTCATCATCGAAGACAACTGCTTCATCGGCGCGCGCTCGGAAGTGGTGGAAGGCGTGATCGTCGAGGAGAATTCGGTCATTTCCATGGGCGTGTATCTCGGCCAGAGCACCAAGATCTATGACCGCGAAACCGGTCAGGTGAGCTACGGCCGCATTCCGGCGGGCTCGGTGGTGGTTGCGGGCAACCTGGCTTCGAAGGACGGTTCGCACAGCCTGTATTGCGCGGTCATCGTCAAGAAGGTCGACGCCAAGACGCGCGCCAAGGTTGGCCTGAACGAACTGCTGCGAGGCGACTGATCGTGGCGAAGACAACGGTCGTGTACGGCATTCCCAATTGCGACACGGTGAAGAAAGCACGCGTGTGGCTGGAGGAACATGGCGTGCCGTTCGAGTTTCACGACTTCAAGAAAGCCGGCGTGTCGAACGCGCTGGTGCAGGACTGGCTGAAGGACGTGCCGCTCGACCAGCTCATCAACAAGCGCGGCACGACCTGGCGCGGGCTGTCGGACGTGCACAAGGCCGAAGCGGATACCACCTCGGGCGCCATTGCGCTCATGATCCACAAGCCGTCGATCATCAAGCGGCCGGTCGTCGTCGTGAACGGGCGCGTGAAGACGCTCGGCTTTTCGGCCGAGCAGTACGAGACGATCTTCGCATGATCGCGTGCGGTGACTTCGCTCTTCCGAGTCACTGACGCGCCACGAGTGCCGGCCCCCTGCGCCGGCATTTTTTATCGCATCAACGTCAAGACACCATGTCCGGCACCTTATCCCTCACCGAAGCATTGATCGAACGCGCGTCCGTCACGCCCGACGACCAGCATTGTCAGGCGCTGATGATCGAACGCCTCGCCGCGATCGGCTTTCACTGCGAAACCATCGCCTCGGGCGGCGTCACGAACTTGTGGGCGGTCAAGCGCGGCACGGACGGATCGCAAGGCAAGCTGCTTGCCTTCGCCGGCCACACCGATGTCGTGCCCACCGGCCCGCTCGAACAATGGACCTCGCCGCCGTTCGCCCCGGCGCAGCGCGACGGCAAGCTCTACGGGCGCGGCGCGGCGGACATGAAGGCCTCGCTTGCGGCGTTCGTCGTATCGAGCGAAGAGTTCGTCGCGAACCATCCGCTGCATCGCGGCTCGCTCGCCTTTCTCATCACGAGCGACGAAGAAGGCCCCGCTACCGACGGCACCGTGAAGGTCGTCGAAGCCTTGAAGGCCCGCGGCGAGCGACTCGATTACTGCATCGTCGGCGAGCCGACTTCGAACGCCACGCTCGGCGACATGGTCAAGAACGGCCGGCGCGGCTCGATGACAGGCAAGCTCGTCGTCAAGGGCGTGCAAGGGCATATCGCGTATCCGCATCTCGCGAAAAATCCGGTGCATGCGCTCGCACCGGCGCTTGCCGAACTCGTGGCGGAGCGCTGGGACGACGGCAACGAATACTTTCCGCCGACCACATGGCAAGTCTCGAACCTGCATTCCGGCACGGGCGCGACCAACATCATTCCCGGCCACGCGGACCTGATGTTCAACTTCCGCTTCTCGACCGCGAGCACGGTCGAAGGTCTGCAAAGCCGCGTGCAAGCCATTCTCGACAAGCACGGCCTCGATTACGACCTGACCTGGACGGTGAGCGGCCTGCCCTTCTTGACACCGCGCGGCGAACTCTCCGAGGCGCTCGAAAAAGCGATCCGCGACGAAACCGGCGTTGCGACGGAACTGTCGACCACGGGCGGCACGTCGGACGGGCGCTTCATCGCGCGCATCTGCAAACAGGTGATCGAATTCGGTCCGCCGAACGGCACCATCCATAAGATCGACGAACATGTCGAAGTGCGATTCATCGAGCCGCTGAAGAACATCTACCGCCGCGTGCTCGAACAACTCGTCGCTTAAAGCCTCTACCCGTCACACAAGGAGCCATTCGATGGCGCTGCCCTTCACCACCCTGCGCGACTTGCTGCGCTTTGGCGTTACGCGCTTCACACAGGCCGGACTCTCGTTCGGCCACGGTTCGACCAACGCCTATGACGAAGCCGCGTATCTGATTCTGCATACGCTGCATCTGCCGCTCGACACGCTCGACCCGTTTCTCGACGCGCGCCTGCTCGACACCGAAATCGACGCCGTCATGAAAGTGATCGAGCGCCGCGCGAAGGAACGCGTGCCCGCCGCCTACATCACGCAGGAAGCGTGGATGCACGGACACCGTTTCTACGTCGATGAGCGCGTGATCGTGCCGCGTTCGTTCATCGGCGAATTGCTGCAGGACGGCTTGCAGCCTTACGTGGCCGACCCCGACCAGGTCACGCGCGTGCTCGAACTCTGCACGGGTTCGGGCTGCCTCGCGGTGCTCGCGGCGCAGGCGTTCGAAAACGCCGATATCGATGCCGTCGACATCTCCGCCGATGCGCTCGCGGTCGCGCGCCGCAACGTCGACGACTACGAACTCGACGAACGCATCTCGCTTTACGAAGGCGACCTGTATGCGCCGCTGCCGCAAGACGCGCGCTACGAAGTGATCATCACGAACCCGCCATACGTCAACGCCACCGCCATGCAGTCGCTGCCCGAGGAATATCGCCACGAGCCGGCACTCGCGCTCGCGGGCGGCGCGGACGGCATGGACGTGGTGCGGCGTATCGTGCACGAGGCGAGCAAGTGGCTGACCGAAGACGGCGTGCTCGTCGTCGAGATCGGCAACGAACGCGCCAATGTCGAAGCGGCGCTCGGCGGTCTCGATCTGATCTGGCTCTCGACCAGCGCTGGCGACGACAACGTGTTCCTGATCCAGGCCGCCGACCTGCCGGCCTGAGCCTTCAGCGGCGTTGTTTCAACGCAAGCGCGGTCCTTTTCGGGCCGCGACTTGCGCCCAAGGTTCGGTAATATGACGCATCCTCGCGGCAGCGCATTTGCTGTCGCGCCGTGCAGGCTGCACGCGTCGTCATCGGACCAACGGCATTCCATGCAAGCAGCAGACTGGCTACACCTCGGCACGCTCGTGATAGCCGCGCATGTGCTCGGCGTGATCGCGGCGATTCACGCCATCATCAATACGCGCACCTCGCAGGGCGCGGTGGCGTGGGCGGTGTCGCTCGTGGCCATGCCTTACTTCACGCTCATTCCTTATCTGTTTCTCGGCCGCAGCAAGTTCGCGGGTTATATCGACGCGCGTCGGCTCGAAATCGAGATTCTGCGCAGCCGCTCGAAACCCGCCGAATGGGACTCGACGGATCGCAGCGACGCGCCTCAGCCGCTCCCGATTCATCGCGACGAAGCCGGCGCGCTGCTCGACGCGTCAGGCGTGCGCGGCGAGATCGCGCCGGGACCGGCGAGCTATCTCGGCAATCCGACCATTCGCACTTTGCAGCGCCTCTCGGGCATGCCGTTCCTGCGCGGCAACTCGGTGCGCGTGCTCGTCAACGGCGACGCCACGTTCTCCGCGATTCTCTCCGCCATCGAAGCGGCCGAGCACTATGTCGTCGTGCAGTTCTTCATCGTGCGCGCCGATGCGCTCGGCGAGTTGCTCAAGGAAATGCTCATCGCGCGGGCGAAAGCGGGCGTGCGCGTCTATTTTCTCTACGACAGCATCGGCAGCTTCGACTTGCCGCATCGCTACGTGAATGCGCTGCGTGCGAGCGGCGTACAGGCGCATCCGTTCGCGGCCAAGCGCAAGTTCGTGCACCGCTTCCAGATCAACTTCCGCAATCACCGGAAGATCGTGGTGGTCGACGGCAAGCGCGCGTTCGTCGGCGGACATAACGTGGGCGTCGAGTATCTCGGCGGCAATCCACGCCTCACGCCCTGGCGCGATACCCACGTCGAAGTGCGCGGCCCTGCCGTGGCGAGCATCCAGTTCGTTTTCACGGAAGATTGGTACTGGGCCACGCAACGCCTGCCCGAGCTCGGCCCCGCGCCGCATTCGGACGAAAACATGCACTGCATGGTGTTGTCGAGCGGCCCGGCCGACAAACAGGAGACCTGTTCGCTCTTCTTCGTCGAGGCGATCAACGCGGCGCGCCAACGTGTCTGGATCACCTCGCCCTATCTGATTCCCGACGAAGCCGTGTTCTCCGCGCTGCGCCTTGCCGTGATGCGTGGCGTCGATGTACGCATCCTGATTCCGAGCCGGCGCGATCATCGCGTGGTGTTCGCGGCATCGAAGCTGTATGCCTACGATTTGTTGCAGGCGGGCGTGCGCATCTTCCGCTACAAGCCGGGTTTTCTGCATCAAAAGGTCGTGCTCGTCGACGATGTCGGCGCGGCCATAGGCAGCGCCAATCTCGACAACCGCTCCTTTCGCCTCAACTTCGAGGTCATGGTGCTGACCGTCGACAACGCTTTCGCGCGTGAAGTCGAAAGCATGCTGCTCGCCGACTTCGCGCTCTCGTATGAGATCGACCGCGAGGACTATCGCGGCGCGGCGTCCTGGCGACGCATGGCCATGCATGTCGCGCGCCTCTTCTCGCCTATCCTCTAAGGCGCTACAGCAGTTTTTCGATGTCCTCGGCAATCGACTCCGGTTTCGTCAGCGACGCGTAGCGCTTCAGGATGTCGCCGTTGCGGTTCACGAGAAACTTCGTGAAGTTCCACTTGATGACCTCGGTGCCGAGCACGCCCGGTTCCTTCGATGTCAGATATTTGAAGAGCGGATGCGCATTCGGCCCCTTGACGTCGATCTTCGCGAACATCGGGAACGTGACGCCGTAGTTCTTTTCGCAGAAGCTGCCGATCTGCGTGGCATCGCCCGGTTCCTGCGCGCCGAACTGGTTGCAGGGAAAACCGAGCACTTCGAAACCGCGCGCCGCGAAGCGCTCATAGACTTCCTGCAAACCCTTGTATTGCGGCGTGAAGCCGCATTCGCTCGCGGTGTTCACGATCAAAAGCACCTTGCCGCGATACTGGTCGATGCCCACCGTCTCGCCGCCCAGCGTCTCGGCCTTGAACGCGTAAATGTCGTCGCTTGCTGCACTCATGAGTTGCTCCCGCTGGAAAGATTCGAAGAAAGGCGATGCTACTACCGCGCGCCACTTACCGCCATTGGCCGAACGGACGACCCCCGGCGCTTCGTGGCCGCAGTCTAAAATAGCGGTTTCCCTCATGCCGCGCCGCCATCTCCCGTGATTCGCTTCAACCAGTTCAGCCTCTCCCGCGGCACCAAGCCGCTTTTCGAAGAGACCAGTTTCACGCTCAATCCGGGCGAGAAAGCCGGTCTCGTCGGCGCGAACGGCGCGGGCAAATCCACGCTCTTTTCCGTGTTGCGCGGCGAGTTGCACGCGGACGGCGGCGATTTCGCGCTGCCGCCTTCGTGGCGCATTGCGCATGTCGCGCAAGAAACGCCCGCCGTGGACCGCACGGCGCTCGACTACACGCTCGACGGCGACACGCGACTGCGGGCTATCGAGGCACGCATCGCGGCGGCTTCGGCGGCGCATGACGGCGCGGCCGAAGCCGAAGCCCACGCCGCTTTCGCCGATGCCGACGGCTACACCGCGCCCGCGCGCGCCGAAACGCTGTTGCTCGGCCTGGGCTTCACGCTCGCGCAGACACGCGAACCGGTGACGAGCTTCTCGGGCGGTTGGCGCATGCGCCTGAATCTGGCGCAGGCGCTGATGTGTCCGTCCGACCTCTTGCTGCTCGACGAACCCACGAATCACCTGGACCTCGATGCAATCATCTGGCTCGAAGACTGGCTCGGCCGTTATCCCGGCACGCTCGTCGTGATTTCGCACGACCGCGAATTTCTCGACGCGGTCTGCAATGTCACGCTGCATCTTGAGAATCGTCAGATCAAGCGCTACGGCGGCAACTACAGCCAGTTCGAAGTGCTGCGCGCGCAGCAGCTCGCCTTGCAGCAGAACGCCTACGAAAAGCAGCAGAGAACGGTGGCGCATCTGCAGAGTTTCATCGACCGCTTCAAGGCCAAGGCGACCAAGGCCAAGCAGGCGCAAAGCCGTGTCAAGGCGCTGGAGAAGATGGAGCTGATCGCGCCCGCGCATGCGAGCTCGCCGTTCACGTTCGAGTTCCGCGCGCCCGACGCCGCGCCCAATCCGATGATGGTCATGGAAGACGTGCGCTGCGGCTATCGCACCGAGGACATCGAGATTCCGATTGTCGAAGGCGTGACGCTGTCGATTCAAAACGGTCAGCGCATCGGCTTGCTCGGCGCGAACGGGCAGGGTAAATCGACGCTCATCAAGACGCTCGCCGGCACGCTTGCCGCGCTGTCGGGCAGCGTGCGGCAAGGCAAGGGCTTGCAGATTGGCTACTTCGCGCAGCATCAGCTCGAAACGCTGCGTCCCGACGACTCCGCCCTTCAGCATCTCGCGCGGCTTGCGCCCGGCACGCGCGAGCAGGAACTGCGCGACTTTCTCGGCAGCTTCAACTTTTCGGGCGAAATGGCGACCGCGAAGATCGCGCCGTTTTCCGGTGGCGAAAAGGCGCGGCTCGCGCTGGCGCTCATCATTTGGCAGAAGCCGAATCTGCTGCTGCTGGACGAGCCGACCAATCACCTCGACCTCGAAACCCGCCACGCGCTGACCATGGCGCTCGCGCAGTTCGAAGGCACGCTGATCCTCGTGTCGCACGACCGGCACTTGCTGCGCGCGACGACCGACACCTTCATGCTGGTGGCGAAGCATCGTCTGAGTCCGTTCGACGGCGATCTCGACGATTATCGCGACTGGCTGCTGCAACACGCCGCCGAAACGCGCGCGGCGGCAAAGGACGCGAATGGCGCGTCGTCCACGAACGCAGACACGCAGGACAGCGCGCAGAACCGCAAGGAACAGCGCCGTCTGGAGGCGCAGGAGCGGCAGAAGCTCGCGCATCTGAAGAAGCCGCTGCAGTCGCGCATTGCGAAGATAGAAAAGGAAATGGATGCGCTGAACGCGGAGAAAGCCACGCTCGATGCGTTCGTGGCCGATCCCGCGAGTTACGAGGCCGCGATGAAAACGAAGCTAACCGACACCATTCGCCGGCAAGGCGAAGTCGGCGCGCGGCTGGAGGCGCTCGAAATGGAGTGGCTGGAAGCGCATGAAGAGCTTGAGCAGATCGGGTGATGACTTTGCGGCGTGCTGATCGAGCGGCCGGACTCACGTAGCTTCGCGTGCCTGGCGCGCCGCAAGCCTTCGAACGCCACCGTGCTTCGTAGGAAGCGCGAACCCTTCACTGATCGACACGCAACACGTTCACCCACGCCGCCGCCACGAATTTCACCTTCGCGGCAAGGTCTGCCTTGGTTGCCGTTCGTCATCGACGAGCACGTGCTTGCGCCCCGTCACATGGCGGCGGATAGTCGCGACGACTTCGTCCTCGGTGGCATCGGCCGCGACGACACGGCGCGAAATCTGCCCTTCACCGTCGATCCATTCGACGATCCGGCATCCGCCACCGAAAGGCTGCTGCAGCGGCGCGGAGACACGGCACCCGCGCAGATGAAACGCGGGCTTGGGCCGCGTTGATTTGATGTGGTTCAAAGCGTGGTCCTCTCGATCCTTGCAATCACTTCGCCTGTGTCGAGACAGCAGACGAAGCCGGCCGGTTCCGTAGCCCTGTAAGGATAAGAAGATCGCGCGCGAATCAGGTTACATATCGACGCGACATTTTTACGCCGCATTACGAAGCTCCGACCAAGCGCGCCAGGAGCTCACTCCAGGTCGCGCACGCGGTCGATCGCTTCCTCGATCCGATCCACCGCGATCACGTTCAGCCCGTCGATAGGCTGCTTCGGCGCGTTGGCCTTCGGAATCAGCGCGGCCGAAAAGCCCAGCTTGGCCGCTTCCTTGAGCCGGTCTTGTCCGCGCGGCGAAGGCCGGATCTCGCCGGCGAGTCCCACTTCGCCGAACGTGATGAGGCCCTTCGGCAGCGGCTTGTTGCGCATCGACGAATGGATGGCGAGCAGCACGGCGAGATCGGCCGCGGGTTCGGTGATCTTCACGCCGCCGACGGCGTTCAGGAACACGTCCTGATCGAAACACGCGATGCCCGCGTGCCGATGCAGCACCGCGAGCAAGAGCGCGAGCCGGTTCTGTTCGAGCCCGACCGCGAGGCGTCGCGGATTGGGCACGTGCGCGGTGTCGACGAGCGCCTGTACCTCGACGAGCAAGGGCCGCGAGCCTTCCTGCGTCACCAGGACGCACGACCCCGGCACGCTCTGCTCGTGCTGCGACAAAAAGAGCGCCGAGGGATTCGCCACGCCGCGCAAGCCGCGCTCGGTCATGGCGAACACGCCGAGTTCGTTGACCGCGCCAAAGCGGTTCTTGAAGGCGCGCACGAGCCTGAACGACGAGTGCGTATCGCCTTCGAAGTACAGCACCGTATCGACGATATGTTCCAGCACGCGCGGCCCCGCGAGGCTGCCTTCCTTGGTCACGTGGCCGACCATGATGATCGCGGTACCGGTCTGCTTGGCGATGCGCGTCAACTGCGCCGCGCACTCGCGAACCTGCGCGACCGAGCCGGGCGCGGAGGTGAGCGCTTCGGAATAAATGGTCTGAATCGAATCGATGACCGCGACTTCCGGCCGTTGCTCGTCGATGGTCGCCTGGATTTTTTCGAGCTGGATTTCCGCGAGCAAGCCGAGGTCGCCGACGGCGCTGTCCCGCGCGCCCGTCAGGCCGAGCCGCGCCGCGCGCAACGCGATCTGCGCGCCGGATTCTTCGCCGCTCACGTAGAGCGCGCGCCGCTCGCGGGCGATTTCCGCAAGCGATTGCAAGAGCAACGTCGATTTGCCGATGCCCGGATCGCCGCCGATCAACACCACGCCGCCGGGCACGAGACCGCCTCCGAGCACCCGGTCGAATTCGCCGACGCCCGTGGTGAAACGCGGCACGTCGGAGGCCTCGATGTCGGCGAGCCGCTGCACCGGCGAACTCTTCGCGAGCGCCTGGAAGCGATGCGCCGAAGCGCCCTGCTCCACCGACTCCACGAGCGTATTCCACGCCCCGCACGCGGCACACTGGCCGGTCCATTTCGGCGCTTGTCCGCCGCATTCGCTACAGATATAGAGCGTCTTTGCTTTCGCTGCTTTTGCCACGCGCTGCCTTGCTATAAGTCCGGTTGAAGTTCGATGCCTGGGTCATTCCGCGCGTACCGGCACGCGTTGCGCGATCGCGCACATCAATTCATAGCCGATGGTGCCGCACGAAGAGGCGACATCGTCGATAGGCAGATTCGGGCCCCACAGTTCGACGCGCGAGCCGATGCCCGCATGCGGAACCGGCGTGAGATCGACCGTGAGCATGTCCATGGACACGCGGCCGACGAGTTTCGTCCTCACGCCATCGACGATAACGGGCGTGCCTTCCGGCGCCACGCGCGGATAACCGTCCGCATAACCGCACGCCACCACGCCGATGCGAATGGCCTGTCCCGCCGTGTAAGTGGAACCGTAACCGATGCTGCTGCCCGCCTCGACCGTCTGCACGGCGATCAGCTCGGACGAAAGCGTCATGGCCGGACGCAGCCCGAGATTCGCGACATCGGCCGTCACGCCCGACGGCGACGCGCCATACAAAATGATGCCGGGCCGCACCCAGTCGAAGTGCGCGGCCGGATGCCACAGGACCGCCGCCGAGTTCGACAGGCTGCGCGCCCCCGCAATGCCTTCCGCGCCGCGTTCGAACGCCGCCAGCTGATGCGCGACGCCGCGTTCGCTGTCGGCATCGGAAAAATGGGTCATGAGCGTGATCTGCCCGATGCCCTGCACCGCCCGCGCCCGCTCCCACGCCGCGCGGAACCGCTCGGGCACGTAGCCGAGCCGGTTCATGCCGCTATTCATCTTCAACTGGATATTGATAGGCTTGGACAGCCGCGCCATTTCCAGCATGCGCAATTGCTCGTCGCAATGCACGGCCGTGGTCAGGCTGTAGCGGTCGATCACGTCGATATCGGTCGGCCGGAAGAAGCCTTCGAGCAGAAGAATCGGCCCGGCCCAACCCAATTCACGCAACTTTACGGCTTCTTCGAGGTCCAGAAGCCCGAAGCCGTCCGTTGCCCGAAGTCCGGGGAACGCTCGCGCAAGTCCGTGGCCATAAGCATTGGCCTTGACGACAGCCCAGATTTTGGATTTCGGCGCGTGCTTTCGTGCGACGGAGAGATTGTTGGCGAGTGCGGCGGTGTGAATGGTGGCGGAAAGGGGGCGCGGCATGAGCGTGTGTGGAATTGCGGTTCGGGCAGTCGGAAGGGCGAGCATACGCCAGCGTGGCATTGCGTGCTGCGGGTCTCAAAGACGCCTTGCGAATCAGTATCTTAAGAACAAACTCGCGGACGATCGTCTGTTTTTCGAGCGTCATCGAGATTACTGCTAGTCAGAATGCGCCTATTTTCGTGTTATAAAGCCGTGCGCACAACCCATTTCGAAAGGCATAAGCCCGATCGCAAGACAAGCGGCATGTCCGGCGGGCGGGGCGGATCACCCGCAGTGAGGAAAGCTTCGGATCAGATGAAAAAAGGTTTTTACACCATCATGGCCGCGCAGTTTTTCTCATCGCTGGCTGACAACGCTCTCCTGATTGCTGCCATTGCACTGCTGAAAGACCTTCACGCCCCGAACTGGATGACGCCGCTCCTGAAGCTGTTCTTCGTGCTCTCCTACGTGGTACTCGCGGCTTTCGTCGGCGCTTTCGCGGACTCGCGGCCCAAGGGCCGGGTGATGTTCGTCACCAATTCCATCAAGGTCGTCGGCTGCATCACCATGCTGGTGGGCGCACATCCGCTACTGGCCTACGGCATCGTGGGCTTCGGCGCGGCGGCCTACTCGCCCGCGAAGTACGGAATTCTCACCGAACTGCTGCCCGCCGACCGGCTCGTTGCCGCCAATGGCTGGATAGAAGGCACCACGGTCGGGTCGATCATCCTGGGCACGGTCATGGGCGGCGCGCTCATCAGTCCGCATATCGCCGGGCATCTGCTCAGTCTGCACATTCCGAAAGTCAATACGCCCGCCGAAGCCGCCATGCTCGTGATCGTGCTGATGTATGTGATCGCCGCGATCTTCAACCTGCGCATTCCCGACACTGGCGCGCGTTATCCGAAGCAGGAAACGCGGCCGATCAAGCTTATCACCGATTTCGCCGGTTGCTTCGTGACGCTCTGGCACGACAAGCTCGGACAAATCTCGCTCGCGGTCACCACGCTCTTCTGGGGCGCGGGCGCGACCTTGCAGTTCATCGTGCTGAAATGGGCCGAAGTGTCGCTCGGCATGACGCTCTCGCAGGCCGCCATCTTGCAGGCGGTGATCGCGGTGGGCGTCGCGGTCGGCGCGGTGCTCGCGGCGGCGCGCGTGCCGCTCAAGCGCTCGCTGTCGGTGTTGCCGGTGGGCATCATGATGGGTATCGCCGTCATGCTGATGGCGTTCTACACGCGCCACCTCTTTCCCGCGCACTGGGGCATCTACTTCGGCAAGATGCACTTTCCGGGGTATCTGCTCGTCGCCTATTTGTTCCTGATGATCGTCGGTGGCTTGTCGGGCTTCTTCGTCGTGCCGATGAACGCGCTGCTCCAGCATCGCGGGCACGTGCTCTTGTCGGCGGGCCATTCGATCGCCGTGCAGAACTTCAACGAGAATCTCTCCGTGCTCGTCATGCTGTGCCTCTACGCCGTGCTGGTGTGGCTCGACGTGCCGATCCAGTTCGTGATCGTGCTGTTCGGCACCTTCGTGTGCCTGATGATGTACTTCGTCATGCGGCGGCATCAGGCGAACCAGCGCGCGTTCGATTCCGTCGCGCTGATCGGCGAAGCGCGGCATTGAAGGCGCGCGGCACGCTTTGCTCGTAGCATCGGCTAATCTTCTTCCATCATGCTTTCCGCCGATCTCTATTCCTTCGTCACGCGCGTGCGCGGTCATGCGCCGCTCGTGCATTGCCTGACGAATCTCGTCGTCACCAACTTCACGGCCAACGTGCTGCTTGCCATCGGCGCCGCGCCGGCCATGGTCGTCGCGCGCGAGGAAGTCGGTGAATTCGCGCCGATCGCGGGCGCGCTCTCCGTCAATCTCGGCACGCTCGATGTCCCGCAGTCCCGCGCGATTCGTGCCGCCGTCGATGCCGCCAACGGCGCCGGCAAGCCGTGGGTGCTAGACCCGGTCGCGGTCGGCCCGCTCACGTTCCGCACGGAATTCGCGCTCGAACTGCTCGATCTCACGCCAGCGGTCATACGCGGCAACGCATCCGAGATCATCAGTCTCTCGGGCGGCGCTGCAAGCGGACGCGGCGTGGACAGCACCGCCGCCACCGACGCCGCGCTCGACGCCGCCCAGATCCTCGCGCTCAGGACGCAGGCAGTCGTCGCGGTGACGGGTGCCACCGACTACATCACCGATGGCCGGCAGGTCGTCGCGCTTTCGAACGGCTCGCCGCTGATGACGCGCGTAACCGGCGTGGGCTGCGCGCTCTCGGCGACGGTCGCGGCGTTCATCGCCACCGCGACATCGCGCGATGAACACTTCGCGGCGACGGTCGCGGCCATCGCCTGTACGACGATTGCGGGCGAACTCGCCGCGCGCGATGCCGCCCTGCCCGGCAGTTTCGCGGTCGCGTATCTCGACCGGCTGGCCTCACTCGACGAGAACGCGTTCGGGCAGACGCTCGTCATGCGCGACGTCGCGCTTTCCTGATCGCTCGGCAAATGCGGCCTTCCTTCGATCTTTCGCTTTATCTCGTGCTCGATCCCGCGCAGTGCGGCGGACACGCTGCGGCGCTTGCCGTGGCGCGCGCGGCGCTCGAAGGCGGCGCGACCATCTTGCAATTACGCGCGCCCGAGTGGCACAAGCGCGCGTGGTACGAGCTCGCGCGCGATCTGCTGCCGCTCACGCGTGCGCATGGCGTGCCGCTCATCATCAACGATCAGGTGGATGTCGCGCTTGCAGTCGGGGCCGATGGCGTGCATGTCGGGCAGCGCGATCTGCCGGCCGACGCCGTGCGGCGCTTGCTGGGCGCGGATGCGATCATCGGTTTGTCGGTGGCCGATCGCGCCGAACTCGACGCGGCGAACGCGCTACGAGGAACCGTCGATTACCTCGGCGCGGGACCGGTGTACGCCACGCCGACGAAGACCGATGCATCGGCGCCATGCGGTATCGATGGCCTGGCTGCGCTCGTCGCCGATGCGCGTTTGCCCACGGTGGCGATCGGCGGCATTCAGACGCACAATGCCGCGGATGTCAGGCGCGCGAAACCCGCGGGTCTTGCCGTCGTCTCCGCAATCTGCAAGGCGGCCGATCCCCGCGACGCGTCGCGCGTCTTGCGCGAGATCATCGAACGCGCCTGAACCTCACCGTCACCTTATGGCCGATACGAAAACCATCCCCAACGTGCTCACCATCGCCGGTTCCGACTCGGGCGGCGGCGCGGGTATCCAGGCCGATCTGAAAGCGTTCTCCGCGCTCGGCGCGTACGGCGCAAGCGTCATCACGGCGCTCACGGCGCAGAACACGTGCGGCGTCACGGCCGTGCATGCGCCGGAAGCGGCGTTCATCACCGCGCAACTCGATGCCGTGTTCGACGACATTCGCATCGACGCGGTGAAGATCGGCATGCTGGCGAACGCGGATATCGTGCGCGCTGTCGCCGATGCGCTCAGGCGGCATAAGCCGACGCATGTCGTGCTGGATACCGTGATGATTTCCAAGAGCAATCACGCGCTCCTCGCGCCGGAAGCGGTGGCGGCGTTGCGCGACGAACTGCTTCCGCTTGCCACGCTGGTGACGCCGAATCTGCCGGAGGCGGCGGCGCTGCTCGGCTCGACGCCGGCCGTCGACGAAGACGAAATGGTCCGTCAGGGCGAAGCGTTGCGCTCGCTCGGCGCGCGCGCGGTGCTGATGAAAGGCGGCCATCTTGTTTCGGCCGATAGTCCCGACTGGCTCGTCGAGGCAAGCGGTTCGATGCGGCTTAACGGTGCGCGCGTGCCGCTCAAGAATACACACGGGACGGGATGCACGTTGTCGTCGGCGATTGCGGCGCTGATTCCGCAAACGGACGATCTCGCGAGCGCGGCGGCTGAAGCGAAGCGCTATCTCACGGGCGCGATCGAAGCGAGCGCGCGGCTCGATGTCGGGCACGGCGTCGGGCCGGTGCATCATTTTTATCGCTGGTGGTAGCGGTCGGCGCGCGCCTGAACGCTCTATAACCGCGCCGCCGCAAAGATCCGCGCGCGCTCCGGCCAGTCGTCCGGCACGATAAAGCCGCGCGATTCCTCGCTCCAGTTGCCCGCATCATCGCGTCGATAAGCCGCGATCATCGTCGGCATGGCAATCTCTTGCAGACGCGCATGAATCACCGATGCCTCGGCCAACAACGCGTTCGCATCGTCTGCGCGGAGCCGCCGCGAAGCCAGCCACGCGAGTCGTGGCTGCACGATCCACGCGCGCTCATAGTGGGCATTGCTTGCCGTGCCACGCTTCTCGCGCCAGTCGGATGCCGTCATCCACCAGCCGCGCAAATGCTGCTCGCCGATCTCAGGCGCGCTCGCGACGCCTTCATCGCGATAGAAGAGCCGCCCCTTGATGAACAAGCGCGGCTCCCACGGTCCTTCGTAACCCAGCGCGATGAACTCAGGACGCGCCGTCAGCGTGGACTGATGCGTCAGCAAGCGCGCATGTTTCAGATCGAAGCGATCCTGCAAGTTCGGTCCCACGTAGTCGGAGAGTCGTGAACTTGGCGACGCGGCGTCAGCGTCGCCGTTTTGCGCGGCGCGTTCACCGGCGAAGCGATCCGGCAGACGCGCACCGGACGGCGCGTCGATCTCGCCACCGCTTTGCGCGGCGCGTTCACCGACAATGCGGCCTGGCAGACGCGCGCCTGACGGCGCGTCGAGATCGCCACCGCCTTGCGCGGCGTGTTCACCGACGAAGCGATCCGGCAGACGCGCGCCGGACGACGCGTCGATATCGACACCGCCTCGCGCGGCGTGTTCACCGACGAAGCGATCCGGCAGACGCGCGCCTAACGACGCGTCGAGATCGGCACCGCCTTGCGCGACAGGTTCGCCGATATGCAGATAAAACTTCACCGCGAGTTCCCAATGCAGCCGCGCGCCGTCCGCCGTTTCGAGCAGAAAATCGCATTCGCCGATGGTGCGACGCTGACGCCGTATCTGCACGTTCGCGGCGATCAGGCGCGCCGCCGGCCCGTGCGCCAGGAAGAATTCCAGCAGGCTTTCCGCATAGATGCCGAGCCGAGTGCTCTTTGGGTTGCGCGTGTGGGCGTGGAGCGCGTCGGGCGCGGCATCGAGTTCGGCGAGCCACGCGAGCGTCGTTCGCCGCATTGCTTCCGAGTCGAAGGGATGAGCGAGCCGCGCGCCCGCATGATGCTCGTCGAGCAAGTCCGGCGAGAGTAGCAGCCACGCCAGATCCCGCACCGTCGTGTCGCCGAAACCATCGACGATGCGCGCGAAATCCGGCGATGGCGCCGACATCAGCGGCCGCCCTTTCGTCCTTCCTGCGCGCCCGCCTCGACGCCGAGCGCGGCGAGCGCATCCCGGTACGTGCCGCGCGCGAGGCACAGATCCGCCCAGGCCTTGGCCTTGTCGGGCAGGCTGCGCAGCAGATACGCGGGGTGATACGTGACCACCACCGGCACGCCGCGATATTCATGCACGCGGCCGCGCATCGACGCGATGCTGCCGTCCGTCTTGAGAAGACTCTGCGCCGCGAAGCGCCCGAGCGCGACGATGATTTTCGGCTTCACGAGCTCGACCTGACGTTGCAGATAAGGCTCGCAGCGCGCGACTTCCTCGGGTTCCGGATTGCGATTGCCGGGCGGACGGCACTTCAACACGTTGGTGATGAAGACGTTCGACTCGCGCGACAGTTCGAGCGCGCGCAGCATGTTGTCGAGCAGCTTGCCGGCCTGGCCGACGAACGGTTCGCCTTCCTTGTCCTCGTTCTCGCCGGGCGCCTCGCCGATGAGCAGCCAATCCGCTTCGCGGTCGCCGACGCCGAACACCGTGTTGGTGCGGCGCTCGCACAGGCGGCAGCGTTCGCAACCGGCAACGCGCGCGGCGAGCGTGTCCCAATCGAGCGTATGGATGTCGCTCGGGGCGTCGGCTGCGGCGGGCGACGGTGCGTAAAACGGCGCATCGTCGGTCCACGGGAGATCGTCGTAGGCTTCGAAAGGGGCTTCGTGGTCTTGAGGCGGGCTTGGTTCGCGTGCGGCGCGTGCCGGTTCGCGATCGGCGCGAGTGACGGCTTCGGCTTCGCGTAAGCGCGGTTGGTGGGCCAAGGCATCAGGCGATGCGTCTTGCGCACGACCCTCAGGCGCTTGATTCGGCAGCGAATCGCGCGAGGTTGGGCTCGCCACATTTCCCTGATGCGTCGCCGATGCGTCGTGTGGATTGGCCGCCGGAAGAGGCGTCAACCGCGCCTCCGATGTTTTCGAAGCCAACGATGCCGCCTTATCTGCATCCGGACTTGCCACTTCGCCACGCGACGAACGCGAAAGCCGCGCCTCGACTGCAACTTCCGATGGCAACGTCAAGGAAGCCGAAGACGCGCCACCCGCGTCGCTCACCCGCCGCCGCACCCACACCGGCCCGAAGCCGAGTTCTTCCACAAGCAGATCATCGAGCGCCATGCGCACTCTCCTTCGGAAACGACAGACGCATGACGATTGCGTCCTCGCGCGAACGGTGCCGCGCGGGATAATAATTCTTCCGGCGCCCGATGGCCACGAAGCCAAAGCGCTCGTAAAGCTGAATGGCACGCGGGTTCGACGGCCGCACTTCGAGCAACACGCCTTCGAGCTTTTCCGTGCGCGTGATGCGCACCGCCTCGCGCAACAGCGTGAGCCCCGCTCCAGCGCGCTGCGCACTCGGCGCGACGCACAGGTTGAGCAGATGCATTTCATCGACGACCGGCATCAGCACGCAATAGCCGATGAGCGTGCCCGTCACATGCCGCAAGCACACGCCGTAATAACCATTGCGCAACGAGTCCTGAAAATTGCCGCGGCTCCACGGAAACTCGTACGCCATCTTTTCGACGGCGGCGACTTCGTCGAGATCGGCCTCGGTCATCGGCGTCAGATACCGGTCCGCCAGCAGCACGCCGCTCACCGCAGCGCCCCCTCGCCCGATGCGGCGCGCGCCTGCATGCGCTCCGCCGTCGTTTGCGCCACCTTGTCGCGGATATAGTCGGGTGCGGCCAGTTCAGGTGCAATCGCCCGTCCCGCGCGCCATTCGCGAAGCGCGATCAGCGCGACGGGAAGCGCGTGCGGCAAGGCATGACGATCGACGACCGTCGCGGCTGCAAGCGCGGGAAAACGCTCGCCAAAAGCCGTTGCAGCGTTGCCCGCGAGCGCAAAGGGGACATCGGGAAGCGGTACGGCCGCCGGTGCATCGAGCGATGCGGGATGCAGCGTGCGCCATGCGCCCGTTGCATCGTCGAACTCGAAGTCGGCCCAGTAGACTTCGTCCATGCGTGCATCGAGTGCGACGAGCACGCGCGCTGGCAGCGCTGCGTCGTGCAGGCGCGCCGCTTGTGCGCATGCGAAGAGCGTGCTCACGGGCACGACCGGCACGTTCAAGCCGAACGCCAAACCCTGCGCGACGCCTGTCGCGGTGCGCAATCCCGTGAAGGAGCCCGGACCCGCGCCGAACGCGATCGCCGAACATTCTGCAAGCGTGACGCCAGCGTCCTCGCACAACTCGCGCACCGCGGGCAGCAGCCGCGTGCTGGATACCGCGCCCGTCGCCTCGTGGCGATACCAGACGCGTAGGTCGTCGTGTACGTATTGCGGGGCGACGGTATCGGAAGGAGAAGAAGAATTGGCGAGCAAGAGCGCAACGGAGCAGAACTCCGTCGAGGTATCGAGGGCGAGCAGAACGGTGCGTGTCATAGCCGGTATTGTAATGCGGGACCCGCGACGCTTTCGCGCCATCTGAATCGGCGCGACGCGTTTTCGGCGATGCGTGGGCTCTGGAGGCTTCGCTCGGTTCGAAGAAAACCTCGACCCATTCGGGAGAATGCGCTTGCTAAGATCGGCAGCCCAAAGACTCGCAGGAGAAACGCGCATGACCGAGATCGATCAGCAATTCGCCCAGGCGCAGAATGATGTCACGCAGTTGACCGAGCGCCCCGGCAATCTCACGCTGCTGCGCCTGTATGCGCTATTCAAGCAAGGCAGTCTCGGCGACGTTCAAGGCGACAAGCCAGGCTTCACCGATATCGCCGGCAAGTACAAGTACGAAGCCTGGGCCGCGCTCAAAGGCACACCCGCCGACGACGCCAAGCGGCGTTACGTGGAATTGGTCGATTCGCTCAGACGCGGCGACGCTGACTAATTCACGAGCTAAGTATGCCGGCGCGCTTTAATGCCCGAAATTGGCGCGCAGGTGCTTCATCATGTGGCGCGGTGCAACAAACTACGATATACTAGCGGTCAGCGCTTGACTGTAAGTTGCATCACCCGAGAAAGACCCAAGCAAGATCGGTGATCCTCCGAGCAACAAAGCGTTTCGTAGCGTTTTGCCCCAATCCAGTTTAGAAACTGTCCCCTCCCTGCCAGGCCGTCTGCGTGTTGTATTCGCGCGTTGTGTTGTTCGCATCTATCGGCCCGTCATGCATCAGGCTGACGTCAGCGCCCCTCGGGTCTGCCGTATCCTATACAGCTTCTAAAAAGATTCTCGCCGCTTATGCGTGCGAGTGGCCCCCGTTTTTCGATTTGCTCGCTGTTTCTTCGCTCGCTGAATCCAACGACCTGGGTATGCCGATTGGCGCCGACGCCTCATTTCCCGTTTCAAGGATCGACATGACTTCGAGCATTACCCCCAGCCCGTTGGACAACATCGCAGCACAAGCACTAGACCTCCCCGCAGCACCCGCAGTACAAGCCGTGGCACAACCCGAAGGCCCGACGTTCGAGTCGCTTGGCCTGTCCGCCGACATCGTCTCCGCGCTGACCGCCGCAGGCTATCAGTCGCCGACGCCGGTTCAGCAGCGCGCGATTCCCGCAGCGCTCGCCGGCCGCGATCTGCTCGTCTCCAGCCCGACCGGTTCGGGCAAGACGGCCGCGTTCATGCTGCCCGCCATCGAAAAATTCGCGCAAATGGAGAAGCTCCAGGCGCAGCAACCGCGCGCCCCGCGTGACCCGAATGCCAAGCCGGTGCGCCGTCAGCAACCCGTCGCGCGCCCGCGTCTGCTCGTGCTCACGCCGACCCGCGAACTCGCCATGCAGGTTTCCGCTGCCGCGACGACCTATGGCCGTCATCTGAAGCGTCTGCGCACGGTCAGCATTCTCGGCGGCGTGGCTTACGGCCAGCAATTGATGCTGCTTGCGAAGAACCCTGAGATTCTCGTCGCCACGCCGGGTCGCTTGATCGATCACCTCGAACGTGGCCGTATCGACCTGTCGACTCTCGACATGCTCGTGCTCGACGAAGCCGACCGCATGCTGGACATGGGCTTCATCGACGACATCGAAACGATCGTTGCCGCCACGCCAGCTTCGCGTCAGACGCTGCTGTTCTCGGCCACCATCGACGGCAAGATCGCTTCACTTACCGGCCGTCTGTTGAAGGACCCTGAGCGCATCGAGATCGTTCAGAAGCTCGAAGCGCGCGACAACATCGCGCAACACGTGCATTACGTCGATGACCGCGATCACAAGGATCGTCTGCTCGACCATCTGCTGCGCGACGAAGGCCTCGATCAGGCAATCGTCTTCACGGCGACCAAGAGCGACGCGGACCTGATCGCCAACCGTCTGTCGGACGCTGGCTTCGATTCCGCCGCATTGCACGGCGACCTGCCGCAAGGTGCACGCAATCGCACGATCCGCGCGCTGCGCGAAAAGCGCGTTCGCGTGCTGGTCGCGACCGACGTGGCTGCACGCGGTATCGACATTCCCGGCATCACGCACGTGTTCAACTACGATCTGCCGAAGTTCGCGGAAGACTACGTGCACCGTATCGGCCGCACGGGTCGCGCGGGCCGCAGCGGCATCGCGGTGAGCCTCGTGCATTACGCTGAAATCGGCGCGCTGAAGCGTATCGAGCGCTTCGTGCGTTCGCCGCTGCCGGTGAACGTCGTGGTCGGCTTCGAGCCGCGCAAGTCGCCGCCTAAGGGTGGTTTCGGTGGCGGCGCTGGCGGCCGTGGTCGTCCGGGCGGCGGCAATGGCGGCGGTCGTCGCTTCGGCAGCGGCGGTGGCAATGGCGGCAGCGGTAACGGCGGTGGCCGTGGGTACGGCGCATCCAACGCCAGCGGATACGGTAACAAGCCGAGCACCGGTTCGCGCGAAGGCGGGTATCGCGGTGAAGGCGGCGGCTATCGCGGCACCAACGCCGGCGGCAGCGAAGGCGGTTATCGTGGCGGTTCGCGCGATGGCGGTTTCGGTGGCCAGCGCGACGGTTTCGCCCGCCGCAGCGATGGTCCGCGCGCCCCGCGCCGCGGCAGCTAAGCCTTGATCGCTTAAAGGGCAGAGCGGCTATAAAAGCCCTTTGCCCGATTGCACAAAAAAAACCGATGCCTCGCGCGTCGGTTTTTTTTCGTCCGCTCGCCATATTTCACGATGTGCAATGATCTTTTGCGTCGCAAAAGACGTGCTGCGCGGCACAACGTCGGGCATTGCAAGATGGAAAACCGTATTTCGCATCGTAGAAATATTATTCCATCTCCCTGTATTTTAACGAAAATATTTATACGCAAATCTCTCTGCAGGGACTGTGTTGCGGGCGGCAATTTGCCTAGACTCTTATATAAGAGTTGAGCAAACGAAACCGCCGACGTCGGCGCACGAAGCTCAAATCGCCAAGGAACTCAGTTCAATCTCAAGGAGAAACGCCATGACCTCACGTCAACAGCAAGCCCAACAACTCCATCAGGAATGGGAAACGGATTCGCGCTGGAAAGGTGTCAAGCGCAGCTATTCGGCGGAGGACGTGGTGCGTCTGCGCGGCTCCGTGCCGGTCGAGCACACGCTCGCGCGGCGTGGCGCTGAAAAGCTGTGGGCGTCGATTCATGAAGAGCCGTTCGTCAACGCGCTTGGCGCATTGACTGGCAATCAGGCGATGCAGCAGGTGAAAGCCGGCCTCAAGGCCATCTACCTGTCCGGCTGGCAAGTCGCGGGCGATGCTAATGTCGCGGGCGAGATGTATCCGGATCAGTCGTTGTATCCGGCGAACTCGGTGCCCCTCGTCGTGAAGCGCATCAACAACACGCTTACGCGCGCCGATCAGATTCAATGGTCCGAAGGCAAGAATCCGGGCGATGCCGGCTGACGTCGATTACTTCGCGCCGATCGTCGCGGATGCCGAAGCCGGTTTCGGCGGCGTGCTCAACGCCTTCGAACTGATGAAGGCGATGATCGAAGCCGGCGCAGCGGGCGTGCACTTCGAGGACCAGTTGGCGTCGGTGAAAAAGTGCGGCCACATGGGCGGCAAGGTGTTGGTGCCCACGCGTGAGAACGTCGCGAAGCTGACGGCCGCGCGTCTTGCCGCCGACGTCTGCGGCACGCCGACGCTCGTCATTGCGCGCACGGATGCCGAAGCCGCCGATCTCGTCACGTCCGACATCGACGACAACGACAAGCCGTTCCTGACCGGCGAGCGCACCGTGGAGGGCTTCTATCGCACGCGTCCGGGGCTGGATCAGGCAGTGTCGCGCGGCCTCGCCTACGCGCCGTATGCGGACCTCGTATGGTGCGAAACCGGCAAGCCGGACCTGGAATACGCGAAGAAATTCGCCGAAGCCATCCACAAGCAGTTCCCGGGCAAGATGCTCTCGTACAACTGCTCGCCGTCGTTCAACTGGAAGAAGAATCTGGACGACGCGACCATCGCCAAGTTCCAGCGCGAACTCGGCGCAATGGGCTACAAGTTCCAGTTCATCACGCTCGCGGGTTTCCACGCGCTGAACTATTCGATGTTCAACCTCGCGCACGGCTACGCCCGCTCGCAGATGAGCGCCTTCGTCGAACTGCAGCAAGCCGAATTCGCTGCCGCTGACAAGGGTTTCACGGCGGTCAAGCATCAACGCGAAGTGGGCACTGGCTATTTCGATGCCGTCACGCAAACGGTCGAACGCGACGCATCGACGACCGCGCTGCATGGATCGACGGAAGACGAGCAGTTCTTCGACAAAAAGGTCGCGTAAAAGCGGCAGGCTGAATCAGGGAGCGCAGTGAAACCGACGGCGGCCATGGCGACATGGCCGCCGTTTTTCATTTCACCGTGACCTGTCACCGATAGACGATGACCGGAATCTTGGTATGCGTGAGCACGCGCTGTGTCTCGCTGCCGATCAGGAGACTGCCAAGCCCGCGTCTGCCGTGCGAGGCCATCAGGATCACGTCGCAGCCGTTGCCCTCCGCCGCCTCGATGATGCCGATATACGGCGCCGCGTCGATGCTCGTCACGCTGTCGCACGCCACGCCTGCCGCGATCGCCGCGCGTTCGACGGCGCGCAGATGATCGCGGGCTTCGCGTTCGGCGCGCGTGTGGAAGTCGTCGGGTGGTTCGACGGCGACATCGGCGAAAGGCGAATAAGGGTATTGCGGCAGGCACGCGTAAGCCGTGATGCGTGCGCCAACGGATTGCGCGAGGTCGATCGCGCCGTCGATGGCCTTTTGCGACAGTTCGGAACCGTCCGTCGGCACAAGGATGTGTTTGAACATGGCGTCCTCCTTCGGGCGTCGGTGCGTGCTTTCATTCTAGTGCCGCAAACGCGCGATCAAGGGCGGTTCATCCCCAGTATCCCGAAGCGTTATACGTATGCTTGAGCAGATCGAGAAAAAGACGCACACGCAACGGCAAGTGCCGGCGTTGCGGAAAAACGGCGTGGATGCCGATAGGCGGCGCGGCGAACGCATCGAGCACGCTCTCGAGGCGTCCCGCGCCGATATCCTCGCCCACCTCCCACCACGACCGCCACGCGAGCCCGCGCCCTTCCATGCACCACTCGTGCAGCACGGCGCCGTCCGAGCACTCCATCGTGCCGGAGACTTTGATCGTCACTACCTTGCCATCTTGCTGAAACACCCAGCCGCGCTGCTGATTCGCCGATGCCCCAAGCGCGAGACAGTTGTGATGCGCAAGCGCCGCGAGGTCCGCGGGTTCACCGAATTTCGCGAGATAGTCGGGCGACGCCACGCACACGCGCCGGTTCTCGCCGAGTTTGAGCGACACGAGCGACGAATCCGGCAACTCGCCGAGACGCACGGCGCAATCGAAGCCTTCGTTGACGAGATCGACCATGCGGTCGGTGAGATCGAGGCTCACGGAAACGTCCGGATGCAGCGACGTGAATTTCGGCACGAGCGGCGCGACGTGACGCCGCCCGAAGCCCGCCGGCGCCGACACGCGCAGATGCCCGCTCGCCTTCACGCCGCCCGCCGACACGCTCGATTCCGCGTTCTGCATGTCGTTGATGATGCGCTGGCAGTCTTCGAGAAACGCCGAGCCTTCGAACGTCAGCGTGATCTTGCGCGTCGTGCGCACGAGCAGCTTGACGCCGAGCCGTTCTTCCAGCGCGTCGAGCCGCCTGCCTATTACCGCGGGCGCGATGCCTTCCGCCTGCGCTGCCGCCGACAAGCTGCCTTTTGCCGCAACGGCCGCGAACGTCTCAATCTGCTTGAATCGATCCATGCGTTTTTTTCGTCAAATGCGGGACTCGCGCTCAGATTAGGTATTAAAAAGTAAAAGATCAAGTGATCCGGCGATGCTTTTTCCTTCACTACGATCACCAATACAATCCAACCCGACCTCTACATGGAGCGCACGGCTATGTCGGCCATAACGACACACCCATCTCCCCGCGCAGTGATTTTCGATGCCTACGGCACGCTCTTCGACGTTCACTCGGTCGTCTCGGTGGCCGAGCAACTGTTTCCCGGCAAGGGCGAGCCGCTCTCGCAGCTCTGGCGGCAAAAGCAGATCGAATACACGCAGTTGCGCACGCTCGCCGATCCGTCGGGTAGCCATTACGCGCCGTTCTGGGACATCACGATCGATGCCCTGCGCCACGCCGCCGCCCGCCTCGGTCTTGCCGATGCGCTCACCAGCGCCGCCGAGAAGCGTCTGATGGACGAATACGCCTGCCTGTCCGCGTTCCCCGATACCGTGACCGCGCTCAAACAATGGCGCGAGCGCGCAGGCATTCCCCTCGCGATCCTGTCCAACGGCAATCCGCCGATGCTCGATATCGCCATCAAAAGCGCGGGCATGACGGGCCTCTTCGACCACGTGCTTTCCGTCGATGCGGTGCGCGCCTACAAGCCCGCCGCCGCCGCGTACGAACTCGGCACGCGCGCTTTCGGCGTGGCGGCGCGCGAGATCGTGTTCGTGTCGTCGAACGGCTGGGATATCGCGGGCGCGACCTGGTTCGGCTACACAACGTTCTGGATCAATCGCGCCGGCTTGCCGGTGGAAGAACTCGGGCTCGCGCCACGTGCAACGGGACGCGGCATGGCCGAACTGATCGAATTCATCGAAGGTGGATGCAAGCCACAGGACATTCCCTTACGTGGTGCGCGCCGGGCGCCGCGCAACTGATTTACCGCTTTACCGCTACAAGCAAAACCGTCTGACCGACCAAGGAGATTTGAACATGACGCAGACATCGCAATCGCATCCGCTCTCGTTGCCCGAAGGCATGCGCATCGCGGCCGAGATCAAGCCGGGCTTCGAAACCGTCCTCACGCCCGAGGCGCTCGCGCTCGTTGCATCGCTGCATCGCCGTTTCGAGCCGCGTCGCCGCGAACTGCTCGCCGCGCGTATCGACCGTACCCGGCGGCTCGATGCAGGCGAGCGTCCCGACTTCCTCGCATCGACCGAATCGATTCGCGCAGGCGACTGGAAAGTGGCGCCGTTGCCGAAGGACCTGCAATGCCGTCGTGTGGAGATCACCGGTCCGGTCGAGCGCAAGATGATCATCAACGCGCTCAACTCCGGCGCGGATTCGTACATGACCGACTTCGAGGATTCGAACGCGCCGAGTTGGGACAACCAGATCACCGGCCAGCTCAATCTGATGGAGGCCGTGCGCCGCACCATCTCGCTCGAACAGAACGGCAAGTCATACAAGCTCAACGACCAGGTCGCCACGTTGATCGTGCGTCCGCGCGGCTGGCATCTGGATGAGAAACACGTGACGGTCGATGGCGAGCGCGTCTCGGGCGGCATCTTCGACTTCGCGCTGTTCCTGTATCACAACGCGAAGGAACTGATCGCGCGCGGCAGCGGCCCCTACTTCTATCTGCCGAAGATGGAGAGCCATCTCGAAGCGCGTCTGTGGAACGACATCTTCATCGCGGCGCAGGAAAGCGTGGGCATTGCGCGCGGGACGATTCGCGCGACCGTGCTGGTCGAAACCATTCTCGCCGCCTTTGAAATGGACGAGATTCTGTACGAACTGCGCGAACATAGCTCCGGCCTGAACGCAGGCCGCTGGGATTACATCTTTTCCGCGATCAAGAAGTTCAAGAACGATCCAAACTTCTGCCTCGCCGATCGCGCCAAGATCACGATGACCGTGCCCTTCATGCGCGCATATGCGCTCGAATTGCTGAAGACGTGCCACAAGCGCAATGCGCCGGCTATCGGCGGCATGGCGGCGCTGATTCCGATCAAGAACGATCCCGCCGCGAACGAAAAAGCGATGGGCGGCGTACGTTCCGACAAGGCGCGCGATGCCACCGACGGTTACGACGGCGGCTGGGTCGCGCATCCGGGACTCGTGCCCATTGCGATGGAAGAATTCGTGAAAGTGCTCGGCGACAAGCCGAATCAGATCGCGAAGCAGCGTGACGACGTACGGGTGAGCTCACACGATCTGCTCGATTTCCGTCCGGAAGAGCCAATCACCGAAGCCGGTTTGCGCAATAACGTGAACGTGGGCATTCACTATCTCGGTTCGTGGCTCGCGGGCAATGGCTGCGTGCCGATCCATAATCTGATGGAAGATGCCGCGACCGCCGAGATTTCGCGTTCGCAAGTGTGGCAGTGGATTCGTTCGCCGAAGGGCAAGCTCGACGATGGCCGCAAGGTCACGGCAGCGATGGTGCGGGAGATCACCATCGATGAACTCGAGAAGGTGAAGCAGTTGGTCGGCGGCGCGGGCAGCGATACCAAGCCTTACGAACGCGCGGCCAAGATCTTCGAAGAGATGTCGACTTCGGCGCAGTTCACCGAATTTTTGACCCTGCCGCTTTACGAGGCGATCTGACCCGCGAAGGTTGAGTCGTTCATCGCGAAACGTGCATTGCGAACAAACGGCCTGCGGGCCGTTTGTTCATTGAGACGTGGCGAACGAATTGCGCATGGCGTGTGCTACATTGCGCATCGTCTTTTTAACGATTCAACCGTGGAGCGCACTGACCGTGCGAACGACAGCATGAGCAATATCCAGCTCGATATCGAATGGACCGAGGCGGCATCGCGCAAAATCGAGAAACTGATGCCGCGCAACGCCAGCAAGGACGCCTATCTGGCACTGCCGCCGGTCGAATGTTTGCCGATGGAAGGCGATGTGCTTTTCCTCGGGCCGTCAGGCAAGCAGCAACCGTTTATCGTGGCCGAGCGTCAATATCATCACGACGGCGATGCGGACTGGACCATCATTCTGATCCTCGACGTCCCGCACGAAACGCACTAACGACCCAACGGCATCCGCGCCGTTCATTCACGCCGCAGTTCAGAGAATCTTGCCTGCGACGTGAACCTCGCCGTGCTCGGCCAGTTCCGGCGACTTGGCGCGAAACGCCTGGATATGCGCGGACTTGCCGTGCTCGGCGAGTGCCTCTTCGCTTTCCCAACGCTCGACGAAGATGAAGCGGCGCGGTTCCTTCACATCGCGATGCAAGTCGTATTGCAACGCGCCGCGTTCCTTGCGAGTCGGCTCCACATTCGCTTCGAGCACTTTCCTGAGTTCCTCTTCCTTGCCTGGCTTCGCGACAAAAATAGCGACGACTGCGACTTCCGACATAAGTGTTCTCCTCGTTTCAATGTTGGGATGGAACGCGAAGCATAACCGCGCGCGGCGCACTTTGCCGTTTTCGATCCACAAAGAAAAAACCCGCGTTCCGAATGAAACGCGGGTAAAAACCGTCGCCCTACGAGGATAGGCGACGGGGCCATCGGGGTTCGCGAGAACGCGAACCATTATTCGTTTGTCCTGTACCGGCGCTTCGCTGTACCGTGTTCGCCGATGACGTAATGTACTGTCCACTCGGTCGTTTTCTATAAGCTTTTGCGCACATAGCGCGATAGAAAGAATCCTCTGCGCAATAAGCGCGGAACGCTCGCATATGCGTTCAATCGCACGACCGATTTTTTCGCTATCGGCTTAACTTGTCGCGCCGAGAAAGGTTGACGAAAAAAAACCGCCTCGATAACGAGGCGGTTTGCACACGATGACAGCCCGAAGGCTGCGAACGCGATGATCAGCCGATCTGACCGGCCAACAAGGCCATGATCTGACGCGCTTGCGGCGACGAATCGAGTTGACCTTTGTCGTCGACGATTGCTACGCGTGTTTGCTGTTCGGTAACCGCGCGCACGTTGACCTGATATTGCTTCGCGACCATTTCCTTGCGGCCGTGGAACACTTGGCTCCAAAAGCCCTGCTCGGCCGATGTCTTGTCGTTCGGATCGACGTAGCGCACGTAGTAGACGCCACGCCCACGGTCGCGATCGTCCACGGTGAAGTTCGCCCGATCCAGCGCGATGCCCACGCGCAGCCACGCGCGGTCGTAAGCTTCGGGCAGGGTCAGCTCCGATGTCGTGGCTTCGGGTACGGCTTCGTTGCGAATGGGGCTGTTGCCTGCGTTGGCCGCGTTCTGCGCGGCAACCGATGCAGCCTTCTTGTCGCCAGCCTTGGCGCTCGCCGCCGCGGCGGTCGCGCCCGGCAAAGACGTGCCGCCCGCTTGACGCGTGTCCGCGTTGGTAAGCGAAGTCATCAAACGGCGCAGGTATTCGTTTTCGAGCGCGGGGTCGTTCGGACGCGCCTGCCACTGGCTCGTGTCGTTGTTTACGCCGGTCAACGCTTCACGCATGCCCTTCTGGCTGATGAACACGTACGTGCCGCCGTTGGGCGCCGCTTCGAGACGCGTGCGGTATTTGTTGCGCTCGGCCGTGACATAGGAATTGCCCGTGGCCTTGGAGAGCGTGTCGCGAATCAGGCCATCTGAAATTTGCGGATGCGTTTCGTTCCAGTCGGTTTCCATCACGCCTTTATCGCGTTGATCGACGACGAGCAAGAAGCCCTGCTCTTGCCAGAACCGGCGGATCTGCGGCCAGACCTGATCGGGCGCGCGGTCGTCGACGACGAGCCAGCGCTCGGCGCCATCGCGCTGAATGCGCATGCCCGTGATCGGCGGCACCACCGTGGGCGCGGTGGGTGCGACCTTCTGGACTTGCTGCAGATCGGAAAGGGATGTCTGCCCGCCCTGTGGCGGCAGCGAACGCTGATCGACGGCTTCGTCGAGCAGGTTCGGCGGATTCGCGAGGGTTTCCTGCTTGGAGCGCTGATCGCTCTTGTAGTTGATCGCGTTAGGTGAAGACGTGCCGCAACCCGCCACGATTCCTGCCACTGCGACGACCGCAGCAACCCGCCTGGTTACACGAAAATCTGTCATGTCTGGAAAGTCCTTCCGCAACGCCACGGGTTCTTCCGTGGATCAACCCAGCATTTTACCGGTCTGGCGGTGTCTCTGGCAAAAAGAGGCTGGTTTCGTTTTCTGCGACGCTCGTCGCGATATTGATCCACGGAAACTGGCTGCTCTTTTGTCGCTGAGATTTGTTGGCAATTCGCCATCGGCAGCGAATGCGCTTTTGTTGCGGTCAAAAGGCATGGATGCACCCAAGCCATTAAAACGTCTTCGCCTCGAAATGACAATTTATGACAGTCTCAAAAATAGGCGATTTGGCTTTTCGAGCTTCGTAACGTACTGATTTTCAAGGCACCACGCCCGTCTTTCGAAGGCTTTTCGCGGCTTTCGAGTGCCTCGGGCGACGGTATCGCCCATCCCCTTCTTCCCTCTAGAATCGCTCTCAAAATTAAGACTTATCTGAGTGAAACTGAGAGAGGAACACGTGACTACGCCAAGACATACGCTAAGAAATCCTCATTACCTCGCGGCGGCCTGCATCGCGCTCGGCGGATCGATGGCCGCGCCTGCACAAGCGCAACTCGGCGCGATAGCGCGCAGCGCCGTATTTTCGCCAGGTGTCGTCGCGCATCGATCGACGCACGGCCTGCTCGATTACGTCGAAACGACGGACGCGAACGGCATCGTCGTGCGCGAATACGTCGCGGCCAGCGGCGCCGTGTACGCAATCTCCTGGCGCGGACCGGCCATGCCCGACACCGAAGCGCTGCTCGGCGCGTACTTTCAGCGCTTCAAGGACGGCGCGAACGCTTCGTCGGGCGATGCCGGTCTGCACGCGACGCGCATCGCGAATGGCGATCTCGTCGTCGAAAATCACGTGCGGCTGCGTGAGTTCAGTGGCCGCGCATGGCTCGTGAGCGCGCTTCCAGTTGGCGTATCCACCGCCGATATTCAATGACGTTGGAGGCACGCATGCCTATTCGCACGCATCTCACGCTTCTTATCGTCACCGCACTGGCCTTGACCGCATGCGGCGGTGGCGGCGGTTCCGACAGCGCCACGCCGGCACCCGCGGCACCTGCACAAGCCAGCGCGCCCGCGACGGCCAGCGCGCCGGGCACGGCAAGCGTCCCGGCCGCGGCAAGCGCCGCCAGCAGCGCCAGCGCGGCATCCGCACCGAGCGCCGACTCCACCACCGTTGTGCAATCGACCACGCCGAACGTGCAGACCATCACCGTCACCAGCACGCCAACTCGCACGCGCAACATGCTGCAGACGAGCGTCACTATCTGCGTGCCGGGCACGAATACTTGCCAGACCATCGACAACATCCAGGTCGATACCGGCTCGCACGGGCTGCGCGTGCTGGCGTCGGCACTGAACTCGCAAATCGCGCTGCCGCTCGTCGCGGCAAGCGGTTCGAACGGGATCGTCGCCGAATGCTCGGTGTTTGGCACCGGCTACACATGGGGCGCCGTGCGCACCGCCGATGTGCGGCTCGCCGGCCAAGTCGCGGGGGCAACCTCCGTGCAGTTGATCGCCGATGCATCGACGCCCACGGCGCCCGCCGATTGCGCACAGTCCGGCCTGCCGATGCTCGACGCATCGAAGCTGCGCGGCAACGGCATTCTCGGCGTCGGTCCGTTCACCGCCGATTGCGGCGCGGGCTGCGCCGCCTCCGCCATGCCACGCTGGTACTACACCTGCAACGCGGGCGGCGGTTGCACGGCGAGCAGCTTGCCGGTTGCGCAGCAGGTGACCAATCCGGTCGCCAATTTCGCCGCCGACAACAACGGCGTGCTGATCGAACTCCCCGCCATTCCAGCCGCAGGCGCATCCGCGGTCACGGGGACGATGACCTTCGGCATCGGTACGCAGGCGAACAATCTGCTTGGCTCGGCGACGGTGTTGAAATCGAGTTCGTCTTCCGGCTATGTGTCGACGAGCTTCGGCGGCAGTCAGTATGGGACGAGCTTCATCGACAGCGGATCGAATGGGTTGTTCTTCCCTTCGACGAGCATCACGACATGCGGCGCGTGGTATTGCCCGGCGGCGACGCAAGCCTTGAGCGCGACCGTGCGTTCGACGAGCGGCATCACGACCGACGTCTCGTTCAGCGTCGCGCAATCGACCACGTTGATCGCAAGCGGCAATTTCGCGTTCAGCAATCTCGCCGGACCGTCGAGCGGATACTTCGACTGGGGCTTGCCATTCTTCTTTGGGAGACGCGTGTTCACGGCGCTCGAAGGACGCGCGACGCCCGCAGGAAACGGGCCGTATTACGCGTTCTGAAAAGCCGAGGGCCGTTCGCGATGAACGGCCCTCGGCTTGACATGCCGCAACAGGCGGAAAGCTACTTACTTCTTCTGCGCCTCTTCCTCGAAGATCTTCTGCGCCAGATGGAACGCTGAGTTCGCGGCCGGCACGCCGCAATACACGGCCGTCTGCAACAGCACTTCCTTGATCTCGTCCTGCGTCACGCCGTTGTTCTTCGCGGCGCGCAGATGCAACGCGAGTTCCTCGCCACGATTGAGCGCGACCATCATCGCGATGGTGAGAAGGCTGCGCGTATGACGCGGCAAGCCATCGCGCGTCCAGATTTCGCCCCACGCATAGCGCGTGATGAAGTTCTGGAAATCCGTGGTGAGATCGGTGCGGTTGGCAAGCGAGCGGTCCACGTGCGCATCGGACAGCACCGCGCGGCGCACCTTCATGCCGGCTTCGTAACGTTCGTCATCAGTCATGGTTGTTCTCCGAGAAAGTCGAGCACGGCGCGCGTGTAATCGTCGCGCTTCTCGATGTTCGACAAATGCGCCGCGTCCAGTTCGACGTAGCGCGCGCCTTCGATATAACCCGCCAGTTCGCGGCCCTGCTCGGCTGTCGTCGACAGATCGTGCGTGCCTGCGATCACGAGCACCGGCAGCGCGATGGTCTTCGCTTCG
Organism: Caballeronia sp. LZ001; assembly: GCF_031450875.1. Classification (NCBI taxonomy): domain Bacteria; kingdom Pseudomonadati; phylum Pseudomonadota; class Betaproteobacteria; order Burkholderiales; family Burkholderiaceae; genus Caballeronia; species Caballeronia sp. LZ001. Next base: position 5,394,928 of record NZ_JARTVX010000004.1, read on the forward strand.
GCGCGCAGGTCGGCGTCGCGGATCGCTTCGCAATTCGACGCGTAGCCTTCGCCCTCCGTATGCCGGAAGACATCGCGGATGTTGGCGAGCACGAGCTGTTCGCGCTCGATGAACGGCGCAGTGAACCAGCGCGCGATCACGGCGTCGGTCAGCGACGGCATGCCGCCTGCTTCACGCGCTTTCGCGGCGCGCGGCGTCCACACCGCATCCGAGCCGATGAGCGCCGCCGTGTTCGACAGCACCACGCGCGAGAAACGTTCGGGATGACGCGCGGCGAGCCCGATGCCCGTGAGTCCGCCCATCGACAGACCGCAGTAATGCGCGCGTTCGATACCGAGATGATCGAGCAGCCCGACGACATCGCCGATCAACTGATCGACGGTGTACGGCCCCGCTGGCGCGTCCGAATGGCCGTGGCCGCGCGTGTCGTAACGCACCACGCGGTAGTGCTCGGCGAACGCTTCGACTTGCGGCGTCCACATGGAGACATCGGCGCCGAGCGAATTCGACAGCACGAGCCACGGGGCGTCATGGCCCGCGCGGGCATCGACTCGATAGTGAATCCGGGTACCGTTGATAGCGGCAAGGGGCATGCTGTATCGCTCCTGAATCTTGTGCGCTCACGCGTTCGCGCGATGAAGCTCGAGCGCGGCGTCGACGAAGGCCTGTGCCTGACCGGCGTAATTCGCCGGATCGAGCAAGGATTTCAACTGTTGTTGCGAAAGATGCTGCGTGACGGTTTCGTTCGCGGCGAGCACTTCGAAGAGAGACTGGCCGCTTGCCACCGCCGCCTTCGACGACTGCTCGACGAGCTTGTGCGCATCCAGCCGGCCGATGGCGTCGCCGAGCGCGAGCATGACCGCTTCGCCGAGCACGAGACCGTTGGTCGCGTCGAGATTCCGCGCGAGCCGCGCGACGTTCACTTCGAGACCCGGCACGATGCCCTTGATATTCGACAACGCGCCCGCCGTAAGCCGCGCGAGATCGGGCAGCGCTTCCCATTCCGCCTGCCAGCCGCCGAGCGCGCGTTCGTGTTCCTGCACCATGCCCGCGAAAATCGTCGCGACGAGATTGGGCGCGCGCGTCGCGGCAGTCAGCACCGCCGCGCAACCCACGGGATTGCGCTTGTGCGGCATGGTGGACGACCCGCCCTTGCCTGCCGCGGCCGGCTCGGCCAGTTCGCCGAGTTCGGTCTGCATCATGAGCGAGATGTCGCGCGCGATCTTGCCAAGCGTGCCCGTGAGCATGCCGAGAAACGCCGCCGCCTCCGCGATGCGATCGCGTTGCGTATGCCAAGGCAGCGCGGGCAGGGCGAGCTGAAGTTCATCGGCGAGCGACTGCGCCACCGGCAAGGCCTTGTCGCGCAGACTCGCCAGCGTGCCCGCCGCGCCGCCGAATTGCAGCACGAACACGCGCGATTTCAGTTCGTACAGACGCCCGCGATGACGCGTCACCGCATCCAGCCATTGCGCGAACTTGAGACCGAGCGTGATTGGCAGCGCCTGTTGCAACCATGTGCGGCCGATCATCGGCGTCGCGTGATGCTTCTGCGCTTGCTGCGCGAGCGATGCCGCGAGTTCGCGCAGATCGGCATCGATCAGTTCGAATGCGGCGCGCAGTTGCAGCATGACGCCCGTGTCGATGATGTCCTGACTCGTCGCGCCCCAATGCACGTACTTCGCGGCCTCGGCGTCGCCGGCCTTCACCACGGCGGTCAATTGCTTGACGAGCGGAATCGCGAGATTGCCGCCGGCGGCCGCGCCGGTCATCAACGCGCCGGCGTCGAGGTTGTCGGCATTGCACCCGGCGACGATCGCATCGACCGCGCTCGCCGGAATCACGCCATGCTCCGCCGACGCACGCGCGAGCGCCGCTTCGACATCGAGCATGGCCTGCACCGTCGCGCGCGCCGACCATAGCGCGTTGGCGGCCTCGTTGCCGCAGATGAGATCCGTGAGACGACCGGTCGAGGCGAACATGTCCTTAGACACGCTCGATGACCATCGCAATGCCCTGGCCCACGCCGATGCACATGGTGCAGAGCGCGAAGCGCCCGCCCGTGCGCTGCAACTGATAGCTCGCGGTCGTCACGAGCCGCGCGCCGGACGCGCCGAGCGGATGTCCAAGCGCGATCGCACCGCCGTTCGGGTTGACGCGAGGATCGTCGTCGGCAATGCCGAGCATGCGCAGCACGGCGAGCCCTTGCGAGGCGAAGGCTTCGTTCAGTTCGATCACATCGAACTGGTCGATCGTCATGCCAAGGCGCGCCAACAGCTTCTGCGATGCGGGCGCCGGTCCGATACCCATCACGCGCGGTTCGACACCCGCGGTCGCGATGCCGAGAATGCGCGCGCGCGGCGTGAGGCCATGACGCTTCGCGCTTTCTTCGTCGGCGATCAGCATGGCGACGGCGCCATCGTTCACGCCCGACGCGTTGCCCGCCGTCACCGAGCCGTCCGGACGCACCACGCCCTTCAGCTTCGCGAGCGTTTCGAGACTCGTCTCACGCGGATGCTCGTCCTGCGACACGACGAGCGCGTCGCCCTTCTTCTGCGCGATGCTGACCGGCGTGATTTCCTGCGCGAGCGTGCCGTCCTTCTGCGCGTGCGATGCCCTCTGCTGACTGCGCAGCGCGAACGCGTCCTGATCGGCGCGGCTCACCTTGTAGTCGTCGGCGACGTTCTCGGCGGTTTCGGGCATCGAGTCGACGCCATAGAGCTTCTTCATCAGCGGATTGACGAAGCGCCAGCCGATGGTCGTGTCGTGAATCTCGGCCTGACGCGAGAACGCGCTCGTCGCCTTGCCCATCACGAACGGCGCACGGCTCATGCTCTCGACGCCGCCCGCGATCAAAAGGCTCGCCTCGCCCGACTTGATGGCGCGCGCCGCGATGCCGACCGCATCCATGCCCGAACCGCACAGGCGGTTCACCGTCGAACCGGGCGTGCCCACGGGCAAGCCCGCAAGCAACGCCGACATGCGCGCGACGTTGCGATTGTCTTCGCCCGCCTGATTCGCGCAGCCGTAGATCACTTCCTCGACGGCTTCCCAGTCCACTTCCTTGTTGCGTTCGACGAGCGCGCGCAGCGGCACGGCGCCCAGGTCGTCGGCACGCACGGAAGACAGCGAACCGCCGTAACGGCCGATCGGCGTGCGGATGGCATCACATACGAAAGCTTCTTTCATCGGTCAACTCCAGTTATCTCTCAGGCGAAGCGTTTATGCAGCCTCGGACAGCGGCACGTATTGCAGCGGCACCTGGGCCAGCTTTTGCAGTTCGTCGAACGACAGACCTTCCACCATCTCGCGCACGACAAAGCCTTCCGGCGTCACGTCGAACACGGCGAGGTCCGTATACACGCGATCCACGCACTGTACGCCCGTCACCGGATAAGAACACTCGGCCACGAGCTTGCTCTCGCCTTGCTTCGTGAGCAGTTCCATCATCACGTACACCTGCTTGGCGCCGATGGCCAGGTCCATTGCGCCGCCGACGGCGGGAATCGCATCGGGTGCGCCGGTGTGCCAATTGGCGAGGTCGCCCGTCGCCGAGACCTGGAACGCGCCGAGCACGCAGAAGTCGAGATGGCCGCCGCGCATCATCGCGAAGGAATCGGCGTGATGGAAGAACGCGCCGCCCGTCAAGAGCGTGACGTGCTGCTTGCCGGCGTTGATGAGTTCGTCGTCCTCTTCGCCCTTCGCGGGCGCGGGACCCATGCCGAGCAGGCCGTTTTCGCTATGGAGGAAGATTTCGCGATCCGCCGCGAGATGATTGGCGACGAGCGTCGGCACGCCGATACCGAGGTTCACATACGCGCCTTCGGGAATGTCCGCGGCCACGCGGCGGGCCATTTCGTCACGGGAAAGTTTCTTCATGGCTTCGATCCTTCAGGATGCAAGTTCAGCTTCGAGTTCGGCGGCATGCACCGCCTGCGGCACTTCGACCACACGTTGCACGAAGATGCCCGGCGTCACGATGTTCTCGGGGTCAAGCTCGCCGAGCGGCACGACCTTCGACACCTGCACGATGGCGGTCTTCGCGGCGCTCGCCATGATCGGCCCGAAGTTGCGCGCCGTCTTACGATAGACCAGATTGCCCCAGCGGTCGCCCTTATAGGCCTTCACGAGCGCGAAGTCGGCGTGTAGCGGCGCTTCGAGCACGTAGTGCTTGCCGTCGATCACGCGAGTTTCCTTGCCTTCGGCGAGCTTCGTGCCGTAGCCGGTCGGCGTGAAGAATCCGCCGATGCCCGCGCCCGCCGCTCGAATGCGCTCCGCGAGATTACCCTGCGGCACGAGTTCGAGTTCGATTTCGCCCGCGCGGTAGAGCGCGTCGAAGACGTGCGAGTCGGTCTGACGCGGAAACGAACAGATGATCTTGCTGACGCGCTTCGCCTTCAGCAAGGCGGCGAGACCCGTGTCGCCATTGCCCGCGTTGTTGTTGACGATGGTGAGATTGCGCGCGCCCTGTTCGATGAGCGCGTCGATCAGTTCCGAGGGCATGCCCGCCGTGCCGAAACCGCCGATCATGATGGTCGCGCCGTCCTGCACATCCGCCACCGCCGACGCGAGCGAGTCGAAAATCTTGTTGATCATTGCCGTACTTTCTCCTGTGTCGAACCGACTTGCGTGTCAGCGGCTGCTTGAAGCAAACGCATCTCGGGGTTTACCTGTGCGCCGACAAGCTTGCTTCGAAATGTTCGATATGCGAACATGGATTCGTTAAGCGAACATTGGCATGTTAGTCCCCGGTTCTTTGTCGTGTCAACGAAGCATGCGCGAAGTGCGGGTTTGTACGGGTCTTCACGCTTTCAATATGTCCACTCCAACGAATGCCGACGCGGATTCATCCGATAACCCCGCGCGTCCCGGCGACGCCTACGTGCAATCGTTCGCGCGCGGGCTCTCGGTCATCCGCTCGTTCGACGCGAACCGCCCGGCGCAAACGCTCACCGATGTCGCCGCCGCGACCGGCTTAACGCGCGCGGGCGCAAGGCGCATTCTCCTTACGTTGCAGACGCTCGGTTATGTCGAAGCCGACGGCCGCCTCTTCCAGCTCACACCGAAGATACTCGACCTGGGCTTCGCCTATCTCACGTCGATGCCGTTCTGGAATCTCGCCGAGCCGGTCATGGAAGAACTCGTCGCGCAAGTTCACGAAAGCTGCTCGGCGGCGGTGTTGAACGGCGCGGAGATCGTCTACGTGCTGCGCGTGCCGACCCACAAGATCATCACGCAAAATCTGTCGATCGGCAGCCGTCTGCCCGCGTTCTGCACGTCGATGGGCCGCGTGCTTTTCGCCGCGCTCGACGACGCGCAACTCGACGAAGCACTCGATGCCAGCGAACTCGTCGCGCGCACGCCGCACACCATCGTCGACAAGACTGCGCTCAGGGAATCGATCGCGCTCGTGCGGCGCCAGGGCTGGGCTATCGTCGATCAAGAACTGGAAGAAGGATTGATCTCGCTATCGGCGCCCATTCGCGACCGGCAAGGCCGCGTGATCGCCGCGCTGAACCTCTCCGGCAACGCGCAGCGCAAGAGCGCGAAGCAAATGGTGAAGTCGTTCCTGACGCCGCTGCAGGAAGCGGCGCAGCGCGTGTCGGACATGGTTGCGCGGCGTGGATGATCCGCGAGACACTCCATTATCCGCGAGGCGAATGCCGCATGACGCACTATATCGCCGGACGATAACGACGGCCGCATGACCGACCTCGACCTGAATCTGATCCCGTTCCTCGTCGCGATAGAGGAGACGCGCAACGTGAGCCGCGCCGCCGAGCGGCTCGGCGTGAGTCAGCCGCGCGTGTCGACGGCGCTCGGACGGTTGCGCGAATATTTCAACGACCCGCTGTTCGTGCGGACCTCGCGCGGCATGGAACCGACGCCGCGCGCCCTGGCGCTCGTGCCGGCGGCGCGCGAGGCGCTCGGGCGGATCGAACGCGGTTTGCTCGATACGCAGCACTTCGATCCCTCGTCGAGCACCGACACGTTCTCGATAGCGCTGTCGGATGTCGGCGAGATCGTCTTTCTGCCGCGCTTGTTGCAGGCGTTCGCAACCGAGGCGCCGCAAGCGAATCTGCGGTCTGTGTCGGCTTCACACGGCGATGTCGAGCGCGGACTCGAAGCCGGCTCGATCGATCTGGCGGTCGGCTATTTTCCCGATCTGCGCGGCAACAACTTCTTCCAGCAGCGGCTCTTTTCGCACCGGTTCATCTGTCTCATGCGGCGCGATCATCCCTTCGCGCACGAGCCTCTCACGCTCGAACGCTTCTGCGCATGCGGCCATGCGGTCGTGCGCGCCGAGGGACGCAGTCAGGAGATCCTCGAAAATCATCTCGACAAGGAACGCGTGCGGCGCCGCGCCGTGCTGGAGACGCCGCACTTCATGAGCTTGCCGTTCATTTTGTCGCGCACGGATCTCATCGCGACGGTGCCGCATGCGATCGGCTTCGCGTATGTGGCCGAACACGCGTCGATCACGCTCGCCGAGCCGCCGCTCGCGCTGCCGAGGTTCGATCTGCGGCAGCATTGGCATCGCAAGTTTCATAACGATCCACGCACGAGCTGGCTGCGCGGCGTCGTCGCCTCGCTCTTCAACGACGCACTCGACGAATGGCCGAAGTGACGGGCAGCTTTTCCTCGACGTGCGGCGATGTTTAAGACGCCCGCTCCGGCTTGCGTCCGAGTGGCCCTCATCCGCGGATAAATCCGGCTAACATTGGCGTTTTGTTTCCTCGAAGGAAATGATCGATGGATGCGCTCACCAGTCTTCGCGTATTCCGCGAGGTCGTCGAAGCCGGGAGTTTCGTGAAGGCGGCCGAACGGCTAGACATCTCGACCGCGATGACGAGCAAACACGTCGCCAACCTCGAACGCCATTTGAACGTGCGGTTGCTGAATCGAACGACGCGGCATCTCAGCCTGACCGAAGCCGGCAACGTTTATTACGAACAGTGCAGCGAGGCGCTCGATATCCTGCGCGCGGCAGAAGCCGCGGTCGGCACGCAGACGGCGCAGCCGCATGGCGTGCTCAAGGTGACCGCGCCGGGCTGGTTCGCCAATCGTAAGTTCGCGGATTTGCTGGTGGCTTATCAGGCGCGTTATCCGGATGTGCTCGTCGATCTGCGTCTTGAGAACCGCTTCGTCGATCTGGTCGAGGAAGGCTACGACATGGCCTTGCGCGCGACGTCCGAGCCGTCGCCCTCGCTCATCGTACGGCCGTTGTGCCGGATGCCGTTCGTGCTGGCGGCATCGCCTGCGTATATCGAACGGCATGGGCCGGTGCGGCATCCCAACGACATGGCGCGGCATCGCGTCGTGCTGCCGACTTACACCAATATCGAGACGGTTACGCTGACGGGCGCGGACGGCGCGTTCACGGTCAGGAATCAGCCGGTGCTGAAGACCAACGATACGTCGATGGCGCTCCAGCTCGTGCGCGCCGGGATGGGCATGGCGTATCTGCCGGCGTGGATCGTCGATCCCGAACTGGGCGCGGGCAACTTGCTGCGCGTGCTGCCGGGCTACGAAGCGTTCGCGCCGTCGGTGTATGCGGTGTACACGAGCCGCAAGTACATGACGACGAAGGTCAGAACCTTCATCGATTTCTTGTCGGACTCGCTGAGCGATCAAGAACCAAGGAAGTGACCGAATCACGACAGAATTCGGATTAGTCGTAGATTAAGAATACTCGTATTCAAGCGCTGCTTGCCGTGTGTGAATATCGCGCCCAATTCCCGGTTTGGCCTTCCACGATCTGGTTATCACGGATTGTGACGATCGCCGCTGCGGAGGCTGGCTCTTTCACGCATCATCATTGGCTTAGCGCACATGGACTTCTTTCCCTGGCTCCCCTTGTTGTTCAACCTCTTGCTTCTGTGCGCGGTGATGTTCGTCTGCCGCACGATCAACGCAAGTCACGGCAAGCTGCTGTGGAATGGCGCACTCGTGTTCTTCATCTTCTGCTTTCTGGCAATGGCTCTCGACTTCGTACTGACGATGGTCTTTGCGTCCGCGAGTTTTCATGATCACACGCAGTATGAAAGCATCGCAACGCGGAGCAAGTGGAGCGAACGCGTGCTGAGTTACCTGATTCCTTGTGTCGTGTCGGCGTTGTTGGCACAGCGCTTTCGCAAGCGTCAGCGCGCAGCGCTTGCGCGCAAGCGGCGCGTGCCGACGCTGCGTAACAATGACGCGCCTGTTTCGATCAAGACTTCCCCTTACACGCAGTCTGAACTCAGGCTGTGAGCATTTTCGAGTAGATTCGACGAGTCCGAACACGAATTTCGTCGAAGCAGTTCTACTATTCGTTTCGCTCTGATATACTTTCGCTCTTTCGGGGCGTAGCGCAGCCTGGTAGCGTACCTGCATGGGGTGCAGGTGGTCGGAGGTTCAAATCCTCTCGCCCCGACCAGATTAAAACCCGCGATAGCTTAGGCTTTCGCGGGTTTTTTTCATGTCTGCTACCTGTACGTAAATACAGTGAATTTTAGGCAATTTATTAGGCGCGCCTAATACTCAAACCGATTGCGGAGTGCCATACTGTTCATCCACACAGTATTTGGACGGCGACGCACGGGCCTGTTTAAGAGCGGTAAGGACACCCGTCACTGCCGCAAGTGCGAGCACTGGGGCGGTGAGGTGGCGAAGGGACAGCACGCGGTCTGCGTGCGAGGTAGAGGAACGCAGGTGACTGCGCGGCTAGAATACGGATGTGCGTTCTGGGCGCGTGCGACAGGGCATGACGATGGCGCACAAGTTTCTCCGTTAAGAACAGAAAACTTTTCAGAGCATGACGATGAAAGCTTCTGAGGTAGTCGGACAGATCAAGGCTGCTGTTGATGAATTTGCGCAAACCGGAAACTCCGCAATGCCGGTTCAAAGTATGCAGATGTATCTCGACGGCTTGCTTAAAACGACTCAGGAACGAGAGTCTAGCAATGCCCCGATCTCGGAGGCGCAGGCGCAGCATCAGTTGGAGATTTGGAAAACCCAGCTAGTCGCTCGGTCGGGCATGACTATAGAGATGTTCAAAGCGGTGGTTGAGGCAGGCCAAACAGCTCTTAAATCCGCTACCTTGCTAAATGGAGGCGCCGCTGTTGCGATGCTAGCATTCGTTGGCAACGCGCTTACCAACTTGCGCGAACCAGTGAGAACGACGCTTCTGACATCAGTCGGGGGCGCCCTTTTCATTTTCATGATTGGTGCAGGATTGTCGGGCGTGTCGACGGCTGCCAGATATTTATCCCAGGCTTGCTACGCAAATGCCGCCGAGCAAAACCCTGCGCCTTACTGGATGAAATGGGGAATGGCTCTTCAATGGGCGTCGATCGCGTTGGGCGTCGGTTCGTTCGCGTCCTTCTTCGCCGGCGGCTGGACTGCATATAGGTCGATCGTGCGCCTTTGATCGAGCCAGTTTTGTCTACCGCGATGATGTACCGATCTGCCAGCCGCAATGGGCGATTCCCATTTTCAAATTCGCGCTCACCTGGTCGAGAAAAGCCACGGGACATGGCCTGAACATCAGCGTCGGTCGGCGTCTCTGGCTTGAAATACAGGCAGGAGTTATCCACGACCCGGGTCGGTCCCGGCACTTCCTTGGCCTGCACCGGGTTGTCGGCATGGAGGGTCGTGAGCAGCGCGAGTAGATCTGTGCGAGCAGCGTCGCCTAGCGCGCTTGAGAGTCTCCTAGAGGCGTATAGGCGTGCTCTTGCGTGCAACTCCGGCATTGGAATTAGTTTCCCCTGCGTATCGACGTCACCATCATATCTGCGAGCGGCCAGGAACCGCCTGGTTCGCGACTGCATAATGGAAGAAGTTTGAAATCGCACATTCGACACAAGCTGAACATTAGTAAGCGTCATTCCGTGGCCGCATGGACAGAGCTGAAGCCGGTGTCCAAAGTAATGTCCGTTACTTCAAGTGATGGGGACTACTTTGGACACACGGAATGCGCGATCATCGAACCGCAAGGGCAGACCGAATTACACACCAGAGTACCGGCGGCAAGTTGCCGTCGCGGCGTGCGAGCCGGGTATTTCGGTGGCCAAGCTCTCGCAGGCGCACGGACTGAATCCGAATATGGTGTTCAAGTGGCGCCGGCAACTGCGGGCGGGCCTGTTTGAAGGAGTGGCGCACAGCACAGCGGTGTTGCTGCCCGTAGCGCTACATGATGCACCGACCGGCGAGACCGCAGAGCCGGCATCGCTCGCTCTACAGCCTGTCGAGCCACATCGCGAGAGCGTACCGGCAGCGTCGGGCATTGAGATCGAGCTGAACGGTGCCCGTGTGCGCGTCACGGGTATGGTCGATCCAGTGCAGTTGCGCCTCGTGCTGCGCTGCCTGATGCCGGGATGATTGCTCCGCCCAGCGGTACCCGCGTATGGCTGGCAGCGGGCGTTACCGATATGCGCCGCGGCATGGATGGACTTGCCGCGCTGGTGCAGTCAGCACTCGGTCGTGATCCCTTCTCGGGGCACATCTTCCTGTTTCGCGGGCGTCGCGGTGACCTCATCAAGATTTTATGGTGGAGCGGCGACGGCATGAACCTGTACGCGAAACGACTCGAGCGTGGACGCTTCGTGTGGCCGCAGGCGGACTCGGGAACAGTCCATCTGTCAGCCGCCCAACTGTCGATGCTGCTCGAAGGGATTGACTGGCGGCACCCCGAGCGGACGTGGCAGCCGACACACGCGGCATAAGGCATGGTGCGGGAGCCCACAAGCGCGTGGCCTTCATTTACACTGGCATGCATGCCAGCCAGCCATCTGCCCGATGACATCGCCGCTCTCAAGCGCATCGTCGCCTCGCGCGACGAGACCATCGCGCAGTTGCTGGCCGAGATCTCGCGACTGAAGCGATGGCAGTATGGCCGCTCATCGGAGCGCATGACAGAACTGATGGACCAGCTGCAGCTCGCGCTCGGTGAGCTGCCTGTTCATGAACCAGATATGACCGCACCGGCGAAGGTACCTGACGCCGACGCGACTGCGGATACATCGGCCACAACGAACGTCGTTCCGCTGCGCCGCAAGTCACGGCACTTCCCCCTCCATCTTCCCCGCGAAACGGTTGTGCATGCGCCGTCAAACTGCGGATGCCCGGAATGCGGCAAACAGATGCGTGCGCTCGGTGAAGACGTCTCGGAGGTGCTCGACTATGTGCCCGGCTACTTCAAGGTACTGCGTCACGTCCGTCCGAAGCTGAGCTGCCCGCGCTGTGCAGCAGTAGTACAGGCGCCTGCACCTTCGCGGCCGATAGCACGCTCGATGGCGGGTGCGGGGCTGCTCGCGCAGGTCGTCGTCGCGAAGTATGCTGACCATATGCCGCTATACCGGCAGGCCGGTATCTATCGCCGCGCGGGCATCGAACTGGACCGGGCAACACTGGCTTCGTGGGTGCGTGAAGCAGCGGCGCTGCTGCAACCCCTGTCCGACGCACTCGGTGGTTATGTACGCGCCGCAGACAAGATCCATACCGACGACACGCCCGTGCCGGTGCTGGAGCCGGGGCGTGGCAAGACACGCACCGCGCGCCTGTGGACCTATGTGCGGGATGACCGCCCGGCAGGGAGCCGCGCGCCACCAGCAGTCTGGTACAGGTACTCACCCGACCGCAAAGGTGAGCGACCTCGGGAACATCTGGCGGGCTACACAGGAATCCTGCAGGCGGATGCCTTCAGCGGGTATTACGCGCTGTATCGTGACGGCACAGTCATCGAGGCCGGGTGCTGGGCGCATTATCCCGAGTCGAGTTTTATGTGGATTCTGACGCCGTGAACGTTGCACCGACAGTGGCTGTGCATCGCTGGACACTACATAAATCCTGTCAGTCAAAGGGAGTCCAGAAATGCCAGAAGGTCCGGTGTAGGCTTCCATGCCTTTGCACGGACTGGCCGAATCCCGGCATGCTGCCAGAAGGTTTCCAGTGCGTCACGTTTCATCTGGAGGTTTGTCGAAACGTAGCGTCCTGTCGTTGCGATGCTCGCGTGGCCAAGGTAGTCGCGAATTACAGTGATGTCTGTGCCGGATTGCAATAGCGCGACGGCGCAGCTATGGCGCAGGACATGCGGTGTAATGCGCTTCCGGTCGAGCGTGGGCAAAGCCTGCGTAGCCCCTTGTACATGTCGGCGCAGGATGTAGGCGATTCCATCGCGACTCAATGCTTCGCCCCGGCGGTTGAGAAAGACATGCTGCTGCCGATCTGGTTGAGCGTTCATCCGCAGACGGTGCAGTGCATTGACCGTATCGCGCCAAAGCGGCAAGAGTCGATCCTTTCGGCCTTTACCATGCAAGCAAACCAGCCGAGGTGCAGTCAGTTGCAAGTCGCTCCAGCAAAGGTCCGCTGCTTCGCTAACGCGCGCACCGGTATTGTAGAGAAACAGCAATAACGCGTAGTCGCGACCGCCCTCAACCGTTGCTGGGTTGGGTCTGGCGAGAATTGCGCGAACCTCGTCAGCTTCCAGATAGGTCGCCGGGCGATGCCGCACCTTCTTCGCCGGAATTGCAAGCGCTCGAGCATACTGTTGCGAGTGCACGATATCGGTACGCAGCAGGTGTCGGAAGAAGCTTCGAATAGCAGATCGCCGGCAATTGCGCGTCGCTGCGGAGTTCGAGCGATCCATCTCCAGATGAAGCAGGAACTGGCTAACGGTCTCTGCGGTCATGTCGTCAAGGGCAATTCCCGAAAGACTGCATCGCTTGTTCGCGGCGACGAATTCAAAGAACAGCTTCAGCGCGTCGCGATAGGCATGCACGGTATGCTCGCTGGCGCCTCGCATGTGCTGCAGGTTGTCGGTAAAGAATGATTCGACGCGCGTGAACAACGCGGCTGACGGTACGGTCTTCATTCGACTGGCCCCGCGCTGCGCAGATGACGCCGGAATCGTTGACTGGCGAGTTGGAGAAGTTGTGGCGTCGCCTTCAGGTACACCTCGGTACCGAGGACATCTTGGTGACCGAGATACGCCGACAACCACGGGAGCTTCGCGTGCATATCGACTCTGGCTTCGGCCCATGCCGTGAGACGGTGGACGGCAAAGGCGTGGCGAAACTCGTAAGGTCTGGCGCCGACTCTGCCTGCCGGTGGCTTCATCGACAACTGACGAAGTAATCGGCGGAGCGCATCAGACGCGGACTTCACGGTGAGTGGCGTACCGTCGAGCCGAATAAACAATGCTCGCGGCTCGCTAACGCCGAGGCGCTCGAGAATCTCGTGACGCGCATGAAGGTATTGACGCAACTCCTGCGCGAGGTCGGGGCGAAACGGAACGATACGCGATCGTCCCTTGCTATGTGGAATCAGGAATGTACCGCGCCTTAGATCTACGTCTTCCATACGCAAGCGTACCGCTTCTCCCAGTCGCAGGCCGGTACAGTACAGCACCAGCATCAACGTGCGCAGCATCCGTGCCCAGATCCATCGACCACGATGGCTGCTCGCCACCTGCAACATTCTCGTCACTTCATCGCGCGAGAAGATGTAGGGGATATAGTGCGATTCCTTGACCGGCGCGAGCGCGTGCTCGGGCACATATCCGGAAGGATCCTCTCGACGTCGGTACAGACATAGCTGGCGCACTACCCCGAATTCCAGCCCCACCGTGACCGGCTTACGCCCGGTCTTACGCGAGAGCCATCGCCCAATGGCCTCATCGAGGGCGACGTCGGCTCTCCACCCCCATTGTTCAGCGACGAATTGGACGAAACCGTTGAGCACGAATTCGCCGCGCAAATATTGCACGCCCATGGCCCGGCGAAACCGCAGAAACTTCGCAGCGTCGTGTGCCAAACCGGCTGCTGTCACGAGCGTTCTCATGATGGGACCGGAAGCGAGACGTCGCGCAAGGTCTCCGTTGCGATACGCACATATGCCGATAAGGAGTCCGGGTCGCGATGGCCGAGAATCTCTGAAATGATTCGCGGATCTGCTCCCAGGTCGATCTGGCGAGCAGCGTGAGAGTACCGCAGGACGTGACTACCGAGATACTGCGCCGTCAGCCCGGCTGCGGCCGCATGTTTGGCGATGACGTGCCAGACGGCTGAGGATCCCGTGAGCGGCGCGAACGGCAGCTTCAACTGGACGAACAGATATCGGGTTGTGGTATGTGGGGGCCTTCCGCCGCGAAGATAGCGGACCAGCGCCCTCGCGACCACCGGCAGAAGCGGCAGAGTAAAGACCGCGCCAGTCTTGGGACGCGTAACCTGTAACGACGACGAAGTCCAGTTGATATCGTCCAGTCGCAGCCGGATCAGTTCACCGGCTCCGAATCCATAGGTCACCATCATCAGCAGCATGGCGTAGTCGCGCAGGCCATGCGGATTTGATTGATCCACCGCTGCCAGTAAATGCTGGACGTCCTCCCATGGCAGGGCTCGGCGTGGCCGCTCATATCGTGGCTGGACGGGAGCGATTACCGAATCGGCGAGGTTGCGCGAGCTGCGCCCGGTGGCGAATAGAAAACGGGAAAAGGACCGAATACTGCCGGCGATATCGGCCGTAGTGGTACGCGCATATCGACGGCTACAGTCGACCAGGAATGCGTCAACGTCGACAAGCGTCATCGAACGCCAGGTTCGGTCAAGGACACGCAGGTGTTGGAGAAAATAGCCTATGTGCGTCAGCCGCTTGTGCACGGTCACCATCGGGTTACCGCGATGCGCTATGAGATAGTCCGCATACGCGCGTAGCAACGCAGTGGCCGGTCGAGCAGAAGGTGGTTGGATACGCCACGGCGGCGGATCCCTTCCCAGCACGTAATAGACCCGATTGAGCGCGTACAAAGCCGTCCCGGAGATTGCGGCTCTGTCAGGGCTGACGCTGTGCCTGCGAGCGTACCAGTCAAAGAATCGACGCGCACCGTCGCGAGTCAGCTCAGCGCGCTCGTCAAGCCCACGCTGCTCGCAATATCCCCTGAAGCGCCGGATCCACCAAAGGTACAGTCTGCCAGCGCCGTCGCCTACAGAACGGTCGTCGTGCCACACGCGAACGATCTCCGTCGTCGTCGGAGATGTGTCGAATGGGGGCGGATCGGCAGATTGATGTCGCATTCGGCACCCTCGCTGTTACCCGATCCAGCGTAAATTCGTCCCCGGCTGCTGTCATGCCCCATCTCTTGTTGGACGCCGGCGCTGAGGCACGAAGCATTCCGCCGCGATGGCAGAAAGCCCAGCGGGGCCGGCAGATTGTTGAGGGTATGGTGAGCAAGCGCACGCCGCAGTTCGAACAGCGAATCACATACGCCGGCCGGCTTCTGTCGCCTGGTGCCGAGCGTTGTTGCCCGGGGTAGGAGATCGAGCCCACGTAACGCTGCTTGAACTGCCCATAGACGGCGGCGCAACCAGCGTGCGGCCGCTGACAAACTCACGTCGTCCGATCGCAACGCATCGGCTGCTGCCTCTACACTTCGCATGCTTGACGCGCTTGCAACGACTGCATCGATTGAATCGAGTAGCCCTGGAAACCTTGCAGCGAGAAAATCGGGCAGAAGGCTAAAGGTCTTGCCTACCAGAGGACAGTACCACCGCGCAATGCGCATCCCCGCTGGCGTCACGCGGCGGTAGGTGCCATGGCGAGCAAAACCGCATCCGCCTGTGGGGTGTAACGGACAACGTTCCAGACGTGCCGTGACCCATTCACGCCTGGCGATATATCTCTCGGCGCTGGATTGCGTTCGCAGCGGAATTTGCATGCTTGCACTCGCCTCCGTTTGGACGCCATGTTCGCATCGCGTCGCAACGAATATTATGCCGAGTGCTACGCGGCTCTGACTGAATCCGCTCGCTGCAGCACAACCGTTTCGCCGCATAAAACCCAACTCGAGATAATGAGCCTTATGCCGAGTTCGGCATAAGGCGCATGCGCGGCGCAAGTTCTACGAGCTGTACAAGTTGGATAGCTCACCAATTGCCGAGGAAGCACTGCGCCGCATCGGGGCGCTATATGCCGTTGAACGCGAGGTTCGCGGCCAGACACCGGACGTGCGCCTGTCTGCGCGCCAGCTGCACTCGGCTCCATTGCTCGCTGAACTGAAGGCTTGGTTTGAACACACGCTGTCACAGGTATCGGCGAAGTCTGGGCTGGCGAAGGCGATTAGATACTCGCTGGGGCACTGGCATGCACTCATACGCTATTGCGAAGACGGGCGCGTCGAGGTGGACAACAATACGGCGGAACGCGCGATCAGGCCGCTGGTTCTCGGCAGGCGCAATTATCTGTTCGCAGGCTCCGACGGCGGTGGCCAGAGCGCGGCGGTGATCTATAGTCTGATCGGTACGGCGCGCCTGAACGGCATCGAGCCGTTTGCCTACCTGCGCACGGTGTTTGAGCGCATCGCCGATCATCCCATCAACCGCATCGACGAGTTGCTGCCGTGGCGCCTGATGCCGGCTGCACACATCGAGCAGCAAGCCGCCTGACAATCAATCCGATGGTCCAGCCCCGCAAACCTGCCGTGCGCTTGGTCAAGGCGCCAGTGCCCGATTACGTACTGCGCGTTGAGCTGAAGTACATCAAGCCTGGCCATCTGGCGACGAATCATCGTTCCCGGCTCGATCCGGCTGGGCAAACTGCATGTCATGCTGCAACTGGCCATGGGCTGGGAAGGCGGTCACCTGCACGAGTTCGTCTTCGGCGAAACCAACTATGGTGAACCTGATGACTTCGGATTCCAGAGCGATCTACCGATGCTCAATGAAGCACGGGTCACGCTGGCGAAGGCGCTGGGCGGCCTAAAGTCATTTACCTACATCTACGACTACGGTGACAACTGGCAGCATCGGATCAAAGTCGAGAAGGCGCTGGTGCCTGATCCAGACATGCGCCGGCCGCTGTGCTTGGACGGGCAGAATGCGTGTCCACCGGAAGACGTCGGTGGAGTGCCAGGATATGCCGACTTCCTCGAGGCGATCACCGATCCGATGCACGAGGAGCACGACCACTTCCTCGAGTGGTGTGGCGGCAGTTTCGATCCCGCCGCCTTCGATCTCGTGCTAACGAATCAGCGGCTCTCAGAGCTCAAGTTCTGATCGTCAAGACGGCCTCAGATTGACGCTTACGAACATTACGAATTTACTGGCCCATCATACTTACAGCTCCTATCCTAGCAAGGCTGCATTTGCGGAAGCGCGTGACGGTGCAATACGTCGCTTGTTAGTAAGCGGTCCATCTTCGACGTCTGGCAGTGAGCGACAGTAGCGAGGACCATAGGTGTCCACCTATCTTGAACTGACCCCCGAAGGTTGCACCTATCTTTGGGGAATGTCTTGGGAAAATATACAGAACAAGCGAAGCTCGCTGCCGTTAAGGATTATTGCGCTGGCCATCACGGGCTCAAGGTCGTCGCGCGACGTCATGGCATCAACGTAGAATCGCTGCGTAGATGGGCAGCGCTTTACCGCGTACATGGCGCTGAAGGTGTGCAGGAGAAGCGTAGAGCGACCTATAGCTTAGAATTCAAGCTATCGGTTTTGCAACGTATGCGAGATGACGAATTGTCCTACCGCCAAGTTGCAGCCCTCTTTGACATCCGAAATTTCAACATCATTGGCAACTGGGAACACGCATACGACGAAGGCGGCATGGCCGGCTTGTCGCCGTACGCTTCCGTGCGCCGCCCAAGAATGAAAAAGCCGTCAACTAAAAAGCCTCAGCCGAAGTCATATGATGGCAGCTCCCCTAGCCGCAAAGAGTTGCTGGCAGAACTGGACCATCTTCGAATGGAGAACGCATACCTAAAAAAACTCGACGCCTTAGTTCAAGCGAAGAAGCAAGAAGCGCAGCAGTAAAAGCGCGAATCGTGCTTGAACTAAGGCAACAATATCCACTCGCTGGCTTGCTCAAGGTGGCGGGCCTGGCACGGAGTACCTTCTACTATCAGAAGAAGGCGCTCGGGATTGCCGACAAGTATGCAAGCCTGAAGGTCCGGATTCGCTCGATCTTTGACGAGCATAAGGGGCGGTATGGCTATCGCCGCATCACTGCCGTGATACGGCAAGAAGGCACCAAGATCAACCACAAGACAATTCAGCGCCTGATGGGTGAACTTCGGCTGAAGTCGTACGTCCGGTTGAAAAAGTACCGTGCATTCAGAGGCGAGGTGGGCCTTGCGGCACCGAACATTCTTGAACGGCGATTCGATGCGAAGCGTCCGAACGACAAATGGGTAACTGACGTCACCGAGTTCAATGTCGGTGGCGAGAAGCTGTATCTCTCGCCCGTTCTCGACCTGTACAACGCCGAGGTTATCGCTTTCGAGATAGCCCGACGACCTCTGTTCGACATGGTCGGGACCATGCTCAAGAGAGCGTTCGCGCGCCTCGGACCGAACGACAGACCCATACTCCACTCGGATCAAGGCTGGCAATACCGAATGCCGGTCTATCGGAAGGCTTTGGACAAGCATTCTGTCAAACAAAGCATGTCGCGCCGGGGCAATTGCCTCGACAACGCGGCGATGGAAAGCTTCTTTGGCACACTAAAGTCAGAATTCTTCCACCTAAACAAGTTTCGAGACGTTGATGAACTCCACGCCGGACTGAAAAACTACATTCACTACTACAATCACAAACGTATCAAGATGAAGCTAGGAGGCGTGAGCCCGGTCGCATACCGGTCTCTGCTCGCAACAGCATAGCTGTCACACCGTCCAACTTTCGGGGGTCACTTCAATCTTGAGGTGGACACCTATGACTGGCATGAACTCAGAGTTGGCAGTAGTGCGTCGCAGCAGCGATGGCCGTCGCCGCTATGACGAAAAAAGTAAACGCGCCTTGATTGAGGCAGCACTCCGTCCCGGAGTATCAGTCGCCGGTCTGGCTCAGCAGCACGGCATCAACGCCAATCTGCTGCGCAAGTGGATCGCGAAGTACCTGGTGGAGCGCGAGAAAGGCATTTCGCCAGCGTCGCAACATGGCAACGACGATTACAACCCGCCTCAGCCCGACGAGTCGATTAATGACGTGGCCGTCGATTTGCCAGGGTCGCGCCAACCCGTCCCCGTCGCGGTAAAGCCGTCTGCGTTCGTGTCGGTCGTTTCAGCGTCGCCGACACAACCGTCCACACCGCCATCGATGACACTTGCCTTGCATGTGCGTCTGTCGAACGGCGTCGAGCTTGAACTCGGCGGGGCAATCGCGACCATCGACGAATTGACGACCGTGGTTCAGATCCTGGGGAGGATGCCGTGTTCCGGTTCGACGACGATCTGAAGGTCTATCTGCACCGCGATCCCGTTGATTTCCGCTACGGCATGAATAGCCTGTCGATTCTCGTCGAGCAGTCGATGCGCCTGAATCCGATGGACACTTCGCTATACATCTTCGGAAACCGGCGTCGCGATCGGATAAAAATCCTTGGCTGGGATGGCAGTGGTTTCTGGCTTCTCATAAAGCGATTGGAGAGAAGCCACTTCATTTGGCCCGACAACAAGGCTGAGATCGTGACGATGACCACCAACGTGCTGCACGCGCTACTCGACGGCGATGACATCACCGCGATTCGACGGCATCCGAAGCAGGAATATCATCGCGTGAGCTGAACAGTGAGACGGCGTGCGGGTCTAACCCGCCATGCCGATCAACGTCACGATCACCGCCGAGGACCTGAAGGCGTTGCTCGCCGAGCGCGATGCTGCGCGTGCATTGCGAGAAGAACAGGAGGCATTACGTGGCGCCTTGCGGCTCGTGACGGCCGAGCGCGATCTCGCCGAGGAGCGCCTCCGAGCTTATCGTCGCGAACTGTTCGGCGCCAAGAGTGAAGCACGAGATTCTGATCAACCTAGCCTGTTCAACGAAGCCGAGACGCTCGGCGCGAACAGCGCGCCCGCGCAGGAAGACACGCCGGAGACGACAGTCGCCGCGCACAAGCGCAAGAAGCGCGGTCATCGCAAGCCGCTAGATCCGAATCTGCCGCGCGAGGTCGTTCGACACGAACTGCCTGAAGCCGAACGCTTCTGCACGAACGATGGGCACGCGCTCGTCGAGATAGGCGCGGAGATCAGTGAGCAGCTTGATGTGATCCCCGAGCAGCTTCGGGTGATCCAACACCAGCGCGTCAAATATGCGTGCCCTTGCTGTGACCTCGGGATCAAGGTCACGCCGGCGCCGCCGCGCATCATCGCGCGCGGACTGTTGAGCGAATCGGCGCTTGCATGGATCGCGACCGGCAAGTATCAGTTCGGCATGCCGCTGTATCGTCAGGCTGGTTTGCTGTGTCGCTTCGGCGGCGACATCTCGTCAAACACGATCGCCGCCAGCATGGTTCGCGTTGGCCTCGCGACCCAGCCCGTGATCAACTTGATGCGCGATGCGTTGCTCGAGGCAGAGCTGATCTACTGCGACGAAACAACTTTCCAGGTACTGAAAGAGAAAGGGCGCAAGCCGCAAACGAAGAGCTACCTCTGGGCGCAGATGACCAATTCAGGCATCCCCATCCGCTGCTTCAGCTATACGCCCGGACGTGGCGCCAAGCTGGCCGACAAGCTGTTCACGGGGATTCGCAAGGGCGCGGTTCTGATGACTGATGGCTACGAGCCCTACAACGACATCGCTCAACGCTATGACCTCGTGCACCTCGGATGTTGGTCCCACCTAAGACGGTACTTCATCAAAGCGGAGGAGAACGTGCCGAAAGCCGCGCGTTCGCCCGATCTGCTCGCGACACGCTTCATCACGCTGATCGGCAAGCTGTTCGCTGCGGAGGCCCGCTCTAAGAAATGGGCAGCTGAGCGACGACAGCGATTGCGACGTCGATACAGCACGCGCATACTCGACGCCATCTACGCTTTAGCCCTCGCGGAGTCGCCCGGCGTCGTACCAAAAAGTTTGCTCGGAAAGGCACTGACCTATCTGCGCGAGCAGTGGCCGAAGCTGATCCGCTACGTCGAGAACGGCACTTGGGCCATCTCGAATAACCCTTGCGAGAATGCGATTCGCCCATTCGTCGTCGGGCGCCGCTCATGGCTTTTTAGCGACACCGTAGCGGGGGCGAACGCAAGTGCAAACCTCTACAGTCTGATCGAAACCTGCAAAGCCGGGGGCATCGATCCCTATCGCTACCTTCACTGGTTGTTCCAACGTCTTCCTCTGGCGAGGACCGTTGACGACTACGACGCGCTGCTTCCCTGGAAGATGCCCGCAGATCTCCGCTGACCTACTTCGCTATCACGCATCACGCGCTCTACCACCTTACTCTGAGCGGCGTCGTTCGTGGATCGCTTACGCTTGTTAGCAGTCAGCTAACCCGATGTCTGTCAGCGCATGGCGTCAGCTATGGGGGAAATTTCTAATGCTTTTAGGCGAGCGATTCATGGTGGGCGGTGGCTGGACCAGCCTTGTAGCATTCATCGGCGGCATGCTCGTAGTGACATTTGGCATTTTATTGTCTGCGCGCCGTTATCCTGCAGCACGCGCTGTCGACGACGCCGAGAGCGCGGTAGCCGATACCATCGCCAGTGCGATTGCTATCTTAAGTGAGCTTCTTTTGGCCTTCGTGATCGTCGTCGTTTGGGAGAAATACAATGCGATCCGTGACACAGTAGCAAACGAGACAGGGGCGATCCACAGTCTGATGCGCGAGACGCAAAGACTCCCGGAGCCACGACGCGACCAGATCCTCGGGCTGCTTCAGTCGTACTCCGAACAAGTACGGGATGACGACTGGCCAATATTGGCTAGCACGGGAAAACGGCCGATCGAGCAAGTGCCATTGGCCGACGCAACCCTTGACAGGCTTTGGCAAACTGTAATTTCAACCGACGACCCGCAGGCTCATACCTTAAATGACGCAGTTGTCGCCGAGCTTAAAGAGCTTACCGTCAACCGAACTCATCGCTTCGCTCTCGCTGGCGACGGCGTAACAGGGGCACTGTGGTTGCTGTTGATCTCGTCGAGCGTCGCCACCGTTGCACTCACGATATTCAGTTATCGGCAACTATCGAGGAGGCACACGCCCATATTTCTGTTTTACGCCGCGTTTCTTGGCGCGATGTTATGGCTCGTTGCTGATAGCGACGATCCCTTCGGCGGTACGCAGCGCATTCGCGCCGACCGTTTCGAATATGCTACACGAATGATACAGGCGCAGCGGAAACCGGCCTAACGTCATTGTTATGCGGTTTTAAGTCGGACACCCGCCAGCTTCATGCAGAAACTAGGCCTCGTCCGTCCCGAGGCTTAACGTTCCATGCTAGTGCTGCATTATGTATGCCCGACTTGCCCAGCATCCTCCTCGAGTTTCGGCTCGCAGAACTATGCTCAGTCGAAACGACGAAGATTGCAAAGACCTCAGCATGGACAAATTTCGAACACTACTGTGGCTGGCGGAGGATCTTGACGAATATCAAGAATCATTCTTTTCCAAGCGACACTGTTTGATCGTTGAAAGGCTATCTATGATCCATCCTCCGTTTAACAGGTTGTTGGCTCGCATTACCATCACCGAATACTCTTTGTTTTTGTGAGTTTCATGCAGGTGCAACCAACGGCCAGAATGCGAGGTTAGCAAATGATGCGAAATTCCGAAGCCGCAAAGATTCTATATATTGCCCTGCTTGAGGCGAGCCGTGATTTAAGCGACGCAGTGGCGCAGGTATGGGACTATCTTGACGAGCACGAACAAACACGATGCAAGATAGCTGTCGGGAAAATGCTGGCAGAAATATACCAAAGTGGCATCGCAGAAATTGAACAGCTGTATCCAAGCTTCGAAAACGCCGACCTTGCACGAGAGTATGAAGTTGGTCCGAGCCAGTAAGTACAATTCACGAGTCGAATTAAGGCGGCCAGTGTACGAATGGCAATCAGTCTTGCCGTTTGACCGGGCTTGATGGGTCGCCGCTCCCATTCGAACAATTGCCCGCGATCACGCCCTGCTCTTGAAGCGCGCAGATGTACCGCTGTAGGTATTCGGCTTTCTCGCGGGCGTCGCCATAGGCATCGTCAACTATTTTGAAAAGACCTCTTCCAATCTCCGGTGGTAGCTCGGCGTAGCGACGGGCTCCATCGCCCGCGCCGCCGGCGGCGGAGCCTGGATTTGCGGCACCGCTATGGTTTGCAGAGTTAGTCGTGAACGGTGATGCGCATCAGACTGAGAAGTTAGGCGGCTGTGCTGGCCCATGCGATCAACTATTGGTCCGCCGTCTGCAAATCTCCGAGCATGAGCGATTGCCTTCGCAATCGCACCCATACGAAACCTTTAAACGGCCGCCAGCTGAGTGTTGCGCCGATATCAATGAGGACAGTAATTTCCCTCCGTACAAAGCGCCGCTAGCGATGATCGGGAACGAACCTTCTCGTTAGCCTATCGTTGCGTCTGCCGTGGGCCGTGAGCCTTGTGCCAATCCCGATCCGCTTCCCGAACACCAGTTTCGACAAAAGCTCGTTATGATCAATGCATTTTTCTCGTGCGACCATCGCCAAGCAACCGGCCTGAACTCGTGCCGTTCAGCGTCAGCGACTTGCTCAACGGGCACGAACGACACTGCTAGCTCACTCTCAACCTGAACGAGTGCCTCCGGAAGTGAGATCATTAAGCCCGAATCATTGTGCATGTGCGGCATATATACGCCAAGCTTGTATTTTGCTAGTTCCTTGACGAGTACCTTTACCTCTGGCGTCCCTATTGCCTGCTGCGCAACGAGGAAATTTTCTTCACATCCGACCGTCATACCACCTCCGAACAGAGTTAGAGAATACAACCATTTCGCACTACTTTCTTTTATTAAAAGAATCGTATAAACAAACGTTCCCGCTTTACTCTAAGGAGATTTTGAATCGCTAAATCAGTTCACCAAAGAGGGCGTCGGCATCAAAGAAAGGCACCTCGAAACGAGCGCCGCGATCCGTTAGATCGTCTGGCCGATGCACCGCGGACGTTGCAAAACAAGCGCTAATCAGGTTGGCGAAAGCCAATACTCGATGTCGCAGACGCGGCGCAGGTTCGGGTAGTCGATCAATCACACCGCGATTAAAGTTAGATTCGATGTCCAAGAAATTTGGATTCGACAATCCTTCACCATCCCGCACTTCGGACGTCCGGACATCATAGATCAATGGAACTGCACTTCGGATATTTTCTGACGCTACTCTGTGAGCTACGTACTCCTCCTGCATGTCCAACATCAGTCGTTGTATTGGTGTAAAGGAAACCCCTCTACTGATTAAATAATCCACTGAAACTCTCAAGCGATAATAATTTTCGTCCGCCCTAATCTCATAACGGTACAACGTGCCATGAAACGCAGAAGAAGAGTAATACTGTCGTGCAATTCGGCGTGTTTCATCAACACCACCTGTCATTGCCACGTATGCGCTGTCTCGCGAACCTGAGACGCAGGAGTCACCATTTAAGTGCTGCACAAGATCCCAATTGTCGCCATGAGATTCAAAACCACTCGAGAATATCTGCTCGGGCGGCCTACTGTCGACCCGATATAGAAAGTCAGTTGCACTGACATTAGTTGTTCCAACCAAAAATAAACCCCCAGCAATAACTCGGGCGTTTTGAGCCATCATCTTAAGACCGGTCATAATTCACCATGGATCCATGTGCATACCTTGCACCTGGTTGTCGTCGGAACAAAGTTCGACCACAATCGTATTTTGCGTCAGTTCAGCAAGGAGAAGCAACCGGTAGAGCGCCATGCCGGCCTGCACATCAATGTATGGTTTAATAGAAATCGTACCAGTCGATGTCACAGGGTCGTCAACGGTTTTTACTACTGCCGATATAGCCTTTGAATCACTCCCATCCACCCCTAGAAAAACCGCTCGTACCTTTAAGGATTTAGACTGAAATTCTCGACAGTTATAAGCGTACTTGAGTTTCGGTGCGGCACTGCATGCACTGATAGTTAATAACAGGGAAAACAGTATATAGCGCATAACTAAGATAAAAAATTAGAGGCGGTATTCAAACGATTTTTAGCCCGCAATCTTGGCGCTATATCAAATAGCCACGTCCATGCTATCCGCGCGCACCAGACTGCGTCCCGCTAGCCTTGCCGCCTTTATACCGGCTTATCACCGCAACTACACCAAGAGACACCGCACTTGATTTTCTTTGTACATCTACGCTTACTATCAAAGAGGTGAGACTAGAGTAGCAGCTTTCGCCAGGGGTAGAAAATGGGACTCGTACTATTTGTGCAAACAAGCGTGGCTTCTGGCTGCGGCATCAATAGACTTCGCACTCGCATCAGATACGGACATGCCGTACAGGGCGAATCTTGGTGGCCGTTTCGGTAGCATGTTGTCGGATTTGTTCGAGGCATCCAATATCAGCGTCCGATTGATTTCACAGTTAAAAACCTAGATGATAATCGCTTGGAAAATTCGCATCGGAGACACTAATGGGTAACATAGCGAATCTCGCCCTTTTTGCTATTGTCGTAGTGACGTGGAGTACAACATGGACCGCTATGAGCATCGCGGTCGACACGATTCCACCAATCACCGCCACCGCTCTTAGATTTCTAATTGCTTCGCCGATACTTATTGTGATGGCCAAAGTTAAGAAAGCACCGCTGTTGTTCCCGCCAGGGCAGCGAGGGTTTCAAGTATTCCTTACGATTGGCTACTTTGCAGTCCCGGTTGCCTTAATCATGTACGGAGAGAAACATGTAAACCCGGGGCTGGCTGCTTTAATTTTCGCAAACATGCCTGTGGTCGTCTTGCTACTGTCGGCGATCTTGTTGAAAGAAAAAATCTACTTTTCAAAATTGACCGGGCTAGTACTCGCATGGGTCGCGCTTTCGCTCATCCTTAGAATTGAGTTGGACTGGTCGAGCTTTGACGACTACTTGGCGCCGGCCGCACTACTACTAGCGGTACTGATGCACGGATTTGCCTACGTATCTATCAAAAAGCGTTGCTGCTCCGTCCCGATACTCACCTTTAACGCTCTACCGTGCACGATGGCGGGGATTTCCCTATTAGTGCTTAGCTTGATTTCCGAAAGCCCGAGCTTCGATCGCTTCTCCGGTGCGTCTATTGCTGCTATAAGCTATCTCGGACTTGTAGCGAATGTTATTGGCGTAATGTGCTTCTTCTGGCTACAACGTCGAACTACAGCGTTTAGCGCTTCCCTGACATTCGTCGCGTTTCCGATTTTCGCTATTGTCTTAGACGGTTTCATCACAGGGCGATCACTCAATGCCGTATCATGGATTCTGCTCGCGCCTCTTCTGGTCGGGCTTCTTATTATGACGTACTCGCCCAAAGAATCCCGAGCGTCATCGTAGCTTGGCGTGTATGGCGCAGTGAAGTGCTGTCGCCTCCTCGCAAGGAACGGTCGTCGTAAAAGTGATCGTAAATCGCAGCCAATTATGTCGCGGCTTCAATTTATGCGGCGGCTTCCATGCCTGAGGCAACTGAGCCACCAACAAGACAGCACTAAACTTCCGCCGGAAGTTCGGAAGCGTGCGGTACGCTGATGCGCGAATTTCGGTCGGTATACGCATTCGCTACGATGAACGTTTTATCGACCTGGGCACTGATCCCACCCGCTGCCAGTCAAGACGACTGCAACGTTAATGCGCTAGCCGCAACGCTGATTCGACATTGACCATGTCGACCCTGTGACGTTCGAGAAAAATATGATCGGAATCTTTCTCGAAGCAAGAAATCCTCCAAGATGGAAATTGCAATGAAGTAACAGCGTTTTTCACAGCCTCAACTTCAAACTCAATTAACTCGGAAAACCTCTATTTCAAAAAAATTAACAAACCTTACGTATCTAGGTGGAGAGTTCGGCACTCGCTACGCTGGTTATCGTGCAAGCTCAAATATTTCAAGCAAATCAAGCACAGGGTCACTCAAAGGAAGACGTGGGTAAACGCAATTGTTTCCGGCTCGTTTCGCGAGCTCCTCGTCAGACAGAAAGTTCGTGAAGCGTCTGGCCTCCGGTGCGCCGGCAACGAATTATGAGGGGCCGAGCTTTCTTGATCGATCGCTTAAGCATCGACTCTAGTATGCCTAATGCGTGCAGACATGACGCCGCTGCTACAGCACGCGAACATCCGGCTTTGTGATGACCCCACTCTTATCGAAAGCTATCACATGAGCTATGTCCGACGATGTCAATTAGTCGACTGCGGACTTTTTCAGCTTCTCTATTCTTAAACCAACATCAATCCATTTCATTGAGCGTTTTGATGGTCATCAATATAGGCAAAAGATTGGCATTTGCAGTGGTTGCAATATCGAGTTCGACAAGCGCGGCCACGACACAAGTTGTTCCGCAATCTTCCAAAGATTCAGTTATACAGATTGGAGGGCTTCAAACTCCCGAGACTTTAGCGGCTGCGGTGCGCGCGAAAAATAGGCTTCAAAATAGCGGTGAACAACGAACGAGTAGGAGACTGCATCAGCTATGGTTGGAGCATGAGGCAAAATTTAACAATTCCCCGAGGCAACAGCGCAGCGCCGCCAAAGGCGGTGTTAATGAAACTGTATCCCGCGACTTCCGGAGCCTTTTCGGCCTACGCAGAATTGATTGGGGGGACGGGGCGGCCGCAGAACACGACGGTGACATTGCCGTCGGCATCAATGCGAAGGCTGTTGGCGGCGACTCTTTGGCGCTTTCTGAGGGGGCTCAAGCGCGGGGAAGCCAATCGTTAGCTATTGGGGCTGTTTCACGCACAGAAACTCACGCGTCTGGTGCGGTGGCAATTGGACGAGGAGCTTCGGCACAAGCACACGGCGATGTGGCGCTTGGCGATGGCGCATCGGCAGGAGGGCAGTTGGAGGGAGCACGAGTTGCGGGCTCAATAGACGCAACACTGTCTGGTTCAGCGCTCGCAGTCGGCCCACATGCAATTGCTCGAGGAGCCCGTGCCCTTGCGCTTGGAGAGAAGTCAAACGCTCTCCAATATCATGGAGCAGCTCTAGGTAGCGGCGCAGAAGCCCGAGCCGAGAGCTCTCTCGCGGTAGGAACGTTGGCACTAGCAGCGGCGAACGGATCCGTTGCGCTGGGAGCTAATTCGTTAGCAGATCGGTCCAACACGATTTCCGTTGGCAGAATCAGCATGGAGCGACAACTAGTGAACGTCGCGGCCGGCTCGCGGGAGACAGACGCTGTGAATCTTAGACAACTGATGGATCTAGGAGCAAGCTTCAACGCAAGCGGCGGCGCATCAAATGGATTCGTTGCCTACGATGACAAGCAAGCTAGTTCTGTTACCTTCCGTGGCGCAGCCGGGTCACAGCTAAAAAATGTTTCGGCCGCTGTGCTGGAACCCGAAAGTTCTGATGCCGTAATCGGTGCTCAACTTTTCGAAACGAACGAGAGCGTTAAGGCGGTAAGCGACAGGATACGCGATGTCAAGGCGACGGTAGACACGATCGCCAAGGGTGGCGCTGGACAATACTTCGGTGCAAATTCGGTACGCTCGGCCGCGCAGGCAGTAGGTACAGACGCACTGGCAATGGGACCAGCGGCGAGCGCGTCGGGCAGAAACGCCATTGCGGTGGGTCTTTATGCGCGCACAGACTACGATAACGCAGTTGCGCTGGGCAGCAATTCCGTGGCGGACCGCGCAAATACGATTTCAGTAGGTAATCGACAGTCAAAGCGACAAATTACCAACGTCGCTGACGGCACGGATGAAACCGATGCGGTCAATGTAGCGCAGCTCCGAAAGGCAGGGCTCATCGATAAGAAGGGAGATCGTCTCGACGCAGTCGTTTATGACGCTGGATATAATAAATCGTTAATTACTCTTGGCGGCGTAGGCGCCACTTCGGTAGTCGCTTTGACGAACGTTGCGGCAGGTCGGATCAGTGCCGAGAGCACGGACGCGGTAAACGGCAGCCAATTTTTTTCATTATCATCGCGAGTCGATAATATCGAAAAAAATTCCCCTCATCGAACACGCGTGCGCGACGATCCACGTCCAACGCCAAGCGTCGCCGTCGACGGGGGCAATCGTGTTATTTCTCATGTTGTCGCTGGCGTCGCTGAAACCGACGCGGTCAATCTCGGGCAGCTTAATGCCGCATTAAAGGTAGGGATTGACAGCGCTTACGCACATACCGACACAGAGGTTGCGAGACTTCGCCTGGAGATGGAACGCGATCGCAAAGATGCGTCGGGAGGCTCGGCGTCCGCTATCGCGATAGCCAATTTGCCTCAGGCATATCAGGGGGAAAGCATGCTTTCAATAGCTGGTGGCACGTTCGGCGGCCAATCATCAGTTGCTCTGGGCTTATCAACTGCCACAAAAAGATGGAGCGTTAAAGCCTCTTTCACTGGCAATACGCGCGGTTCCTATGGAGGCGGGGCAGGAGTTGGATATCGCTTCTGACAGCAAACGACGGACTGATGTCGGACAAGTCGGGCCCATTGCTCCTTGATCTGCTGTGCAGGGGAACTAGGGGGATCAGATTGCTCCGTGGTTGCGTGCTAATCGATATGCGCTGTGACCGAAAGCACACGAGCCCGCGATAAATCCTTGCCGTTGCAGGGTACATAGGTATCGCTGTAAATACTCTGCCTTCGCACGTGCATCGCTGTCAGCGTCATCGGCTATTCCGAAAAGATCTCTTCCAATCTCTGGTGGTAGCTCGGCGTAGCGACGGGCTCCATCGCCCACGCGGCCGGCGGCGGGGCTTGGATTTGCGGCACCGCTGTGGTCTGTGGAGCCCGCGTCGGCGATTGCGATGCGCAGCCGACGAGTGCCGTCAGCAATAGCGGCGCGATTTTTGGCGTTGTCAGCTTCATGGGAAATCCTCTCACGGTGGAACTGTTCGTCGAGCGCTGCGATACGGGCGGCTGCCGTGTTGTGAGCGGTGATTGCGGCGCTTGCTGCCTTCGCCGCAGCCTCCGAGAGGGTCGCAAGCTTTCGTACGCTCGCCTCGTTGTCGCGCGCGTGAGCAGCCTGTTCCTTGGCAAGTTGGCTGCTATCGAAGATGTGAAGCGCAGCACCGCCGATTGCAATGCCAGCCACGCATACGATGACGTACGGTGCGTAACTCACAAATCTTGCTCGCAAAGCGAACGCTCTTCGGCGCGACGCTTCACGAGGCCGGGAAGCACCCGACCTCGCGACGTCACCCACTGCGCACGCCCATCGTCCGATTCGTTCATCGCTCG